>NZ_JAHREN010000003.1 GCF_019084075.1 Siccirubricoccus sp. G192 | reverse complement strand
GCTGCCCGAGACAGCCACCGCCAGCTCCGGGGTTGGGCCGGCACGTGTGCGCTGGGACCGGTGGCGGCGGCGGCGCGGACCCGGCTGCTGCTGGCGCTGGCTTTGCTCCGCAGCACGGCGGCGGCGCGTCCCGCCACGCGGCATGACCCGAATAGGCCAGCAGGTGTCGGGGGCCTCGCCTGGTGGATCGAGCCGGGCGAGACGCACGCCTTCGCCCGGCTACCGATCATTGGTTTGATATCCAAGCCCTGGCGATCGCGCCGGACGGTCGCACCGCCCCCGCCACGGGCTCGGACGGCACGCTGCTGCGCAGCACCGATGCCGGCACCACCTGGGCCCTCGTCGCCGCCGGCAGCAGGGCAGAGCCCGCGCCCGGCGATCGCGCCGGGCGGGCGCACCGCCCTCGCCGCGGGCAGGGACGGCACGCTGCTGGGCAGCACCGATGGGGGGGCCACCCGGGCCCCCGTCGCCGGCAGCAGGGCAGATTATGCCCCGGCGATCGCGCCGGACGGGCGCACCGCCCCGCCACGGGCTCGGACGGACGCGTTCGCACCGATGCCGGCGCCACCCGGGCCCCGTCGTCGCCGGCAGCAGGGCAGTTATGCCCTGGCGATCGCCCTGGACGGGCGGCACCGCCCTCGCCACGGGTTAAGACGGCACGCTGCTGCGCAGCACCGATGCCGGCACCACCTGGGGCCCCCGCTGCCGGCAGCACGGCAGAGCTCTATGCCCTGGCGATCGCCCTGGACGGGCGTGCCGCCCGGCCGCGGGCAGGGACGGCACCGCTGCTGCGCAGCACTCGGATGCCGGCACTACCTGGGCTCCCGTCGCCGCCGGCAGCAGGGCATGGCCTTCACCGCCCCCGGCGATTGCGCCGGACGGGCGCACCGCTCTCGCCGCGGGGCTCGGACGGCACGCCGCGGCAGCAGCACCGATGCCGGCGCCACCCGGGCCCCCGTCGCCGCCGGCAGCAGGGCATGGCTCCGCGCCCTGGCGATCGCCCCGGACGGGCGCGCCGCCCTCGCCACAGGCGTGAGCGGCTCGCTGCCCCGCAGCTGCCGTTACCGGCACCACCTGGGCCCCGTCGCCGCCGGCAGCACGGCATGGCTCACTGCCCTGGCGATCGCCCCGGACCAAGGCGTGCCGCCCTCGCCACGGGCTCGGGCGGCACGCTCGCTGCGCAGCACCGATGCCGGCGCCACCTGGGCCCCGTCGCCGCCGGCAGCAGGGCAGAGCTCACTGCCCTGGCGATCGCGCCGGACGGGCGCACCGCCCTCGCCGCGGGCTCGGACGGCACGCTGCTGCGCAGCACCGATGCCGGCGCCACCTGGGCCCCCGTCGCCGCCGGCAGCACCGGCATAGCTCACTGCCCCTGGCGATCGCCGGACGGGCGCCGCCCTCGCCGTGGGCTCGGGCGGCACGCTGCCTTCCAGCACCGATGCCGGCGCCACCCTGGGCCCCGTCGCCGCCGGCAGCACGGCAGAGCTCTATGCCCTGGCGATCGCCCCGGACGGGCGCACCGCCCTCGCCGCGGGCTCGGACGGCACGCTGCTGCGCAGCATCGATACCGCGTCACCTGGGCTCCCGTCGTCGGCAGCAGGGCATGGCTCCGCGCCCTGGCGATCGCCCCGGACGGGCGTGCCGCCCTCGCCGCGGGCTCGGACGGCACGCTGCTGCGCAGCACCGATGCCGGCACCACCTGGGGCCCCGTCGCTGCCGGCAGCACGGCATGGCTCTATGCCCTGGCGATCGCCCCGGACGGGCGCACCGCCCTCGCCGCAGGCTCGGACGGCACGCTGCTGCGCAGCACCGATGCCGGCGCCACCTGGGCCCCCGTCGTCGCCGGCAGCAGGGCATGGCTCCGCGCCCTGGCGATCGCGCCGGACGGGCGCACCGCCCTCGCCGCGGGCTCGGGCGGCACGCTGCTGCGCAGCACCGATGCCGGCGCCACCTGGCAGCGCATCGCCCACCAGCGCTATCCCCCGCTTCTATCCTGGCTTCTTCTCGGCTGCGCCTTCATTGCCGTCCTGCCGGCCATGCAGCCGCTCCCACCGGCTCGCCGTGCTGCAGTCGGCGACACTGCCTCGCTCTTCGCCACCGACCGGCCGCTCGCTCCCGACGACCCTGACGTGGCCGGCACCACGGACCTCGCCGCCCGCCTCTCCCGCTTCCTCCGTAACCGTCGGACCGAGCCGCCGCTAACAATCGCTATCACCGGCGCCTGGGGTAGCGGGAAAAGCAGCGTGCTCGCGCGCCTACAGGACGATCTCCGCGCGCACGGCATTCGCCCGGTCTGGTTCAATGCCTGGCACCACCAAAAGGAAGAAAACATCTTTGCCGCCCTGCTGCAGCAGGTGCGAGATCAGGCGGTACCGTCCGTCATGACCATTGCCGGTTTTGCCGTGCGAGGCCGGCTGTGGTGTGGCCGGATAAAGCGGCGGCCCCTTTTCTGGGCCGCGGCGCTTATCCTCCTCGCGGCCATCGTTGGTATGCTGTTCGCTGCCGATTGGCCACGGCCGCAACAGGGGGTGCTGCGCACGAGCTGGGGGTGGGAGCGCGCAGAGGCCGCGCTGAAGGTCCTCGCCCCACTGGTCGCGCTGCTGCTCACCGCGCTCACTGCTGCCATTGGATTTCGCGACAAGCTGAAATCCGCCGGCCTCGATCCCGGCAAGTTGCTCGCCGCCAGCACGCGTGCGGTACGCTGGCAGGACCTCGGAGGCCAACTCGCCTTCCGCGCCCGCTTTGCCGAGGCCTTGCGGGAGGTAACGGAGGCGCTCGGTGACCGGACGCTCACCATCATCGTGGACGACCTTGACCGCTGCCGGCCGGACCAGGTGGCGGAGGTAATGGAGGTGCTAAACTTCCTCTCGAGTTCCACTGGCTGCTTCATCATCCTGGCGATCGCGCGCGAGCAGATCCTGACCGCCATGGGCCTCGCCCATGCCGCCATGGCAAAGGAGATGGCGCCTGAGGGCGTGACGGAAGAGCGGCAGCAGCGTGCGGCCTACGCCGAGAGCTACCTGCAGAAGCTGATCCAGATCGAGGTGGAAGTGCCTAGCTTCGGCGCCGCCGCGGCCCGTCGGCTGATGCGAGAGGCAGCGCGGGAGCATGAGGCGCCGCGCGATCCCGCCTGGAAGGCGGCGGCGATCGGGCTGGTGGTACTAGGCCTCGCGGGATCCGCATTCTTCGGTGGATGGACGCTGGTCGGGCTGATCCCGGATAGGGCAGCGCCGGCCGTACAAGCCCCGGCGCCCGCGCCGGCTGTGGCCCTCCAGCCGTGCCCATCCCGCCGACAACCCCGCCCAGCACGCCCCAGCCGGAGAGGCCAGAGGAGCGGCCGGCCTGGGTAATCGAGCAGCGCAGCCCAGGGCCGGCGCTGACGCCCCGGACCGTTGCTCTACTACTCGCGCCCGTGCTCGGCCTCATCGCTCTCGCCGCCGGGCTACATTGGCGACGCCGCACCCTGCCGCTGGTAGAGGAAGACGAGCCTGCCTTTGCCCGAGCGCTCGACCACTGGGCGGAGGCCGCCTTCCTCGCCCGCCCTTCGCCGCGGGAAATGAAGCGCTTTCTCAACCGGCTGCGGCTGGCGGCCACCGCAGCAGGAATCGGTGACGGCCCAACGGCGGTCGGGTTGGCGGTTTTGCCCACGCTGATCGTGGACTGCTCGAAGGCTTTGCTGCTGACGGGACGGATCTGCGGCAGGCCGCGCTGGTGCGATCCACTGTGGGATCGGCTCCCGTGTGGCCCGCCATCGTCGCAGCGCTTCAGGATCTTGAAGGCTTTGCACCAAGCCCAGCGGAGGTACGGGCTTTCCTGGATGCCTGGGCTGGCGTCAGGGTCCAGGGCTGAAAGAGGCCCGCAATACTGCCGAGCGTAGCCTGTACCGCACGCAGTTGCTGGGACACCAAGGTGGTCCTACACAGCACGGCCTGAAGGCGGGAAGTATTGCTGATTCCGCCCGAGAGCTCGGCGCACCTGCTCGGCCCGCCAGGCGTGCCCGGTGCCGGACGGCGTCGGGATGCCGCGGGCGGTGAGCGCGGCCGCGAGCTGGCGCAGCGTCGTGGCGCCGGCCCGGCGGGCCTGCTCGATGTAGGGCCGCACGTCGGCGGCCCGCGCCTGGGCCTGCGCCGTCCGCACCGCGCCGGCCTTACGCGCCATCTCGGCGGTGCCGGCAACGAGGCGCGGGTTGCCGAGCTTCACTCCCCGTGCCTTGGCCGCGGCGAGGGCGGCCCTGGTGCGCTGGCTGATCAGCCCGGCCTCGAGCTCGGCGACGGCGGCCATCTGGGTCACCAGGAACTTGCCGACCGGCCCGGGAGGGACCTGGGGCAGGTCGCAGAACACCACGCCGCCCTCACCGCTGCCCTCGACCACGCCGAGCAGGAAGCGCGCGTTCCGGGCCAGGCGGTCGAGCTTGGCGATCAGCAGCGTGGCGCGATGCGCCCGGCAGGCGGCGAGTGCCGCGGCGAGCTGCGGCCGGTCGTTCCTTTTGCCGCTCTCCACCTCGACGAACTCGGCCAGCACCGCGCCGCCGGCACGGCTGGCGTGCTCGCCGACCGCGGCGCGCTGCGCTTCGAGGCCGAGGCCAGAGCGGCCCTGGCGGTCGGTGGAGACCCGGAGGTAGGCGACGAAGCGGGCCGGGCCCGGGCTGGCGGCGGATAGGACAGGATTCAGGGTATCGCCGGGCATCGTGGAGCCAGTGTCGCTGCCGTTTGCCGCTGTGTCACGCAACCAAACGTCCAATTGACGGTCCGTGACAGGCGGCCTGAGGTAGACGAAAGCGACACAGTGATGTCATATACGATGTCATGGTGCTTCGCGTGGTCCTGGACACCGATGTCGTGGTCGCAGGCTTCACGAGCGCCGCCGGCGCGTCGCGTCGCTTGCTGCTCGCGGCGCTCGATAGGGAGGTGCGGCTCCTCCTCTCGACGCCCCTGATCCTCGAGTACGAGGCCGTGCTCACGCGCGCGTCCGTGCTCGAGATGGCGGGCATCTCGGCGGAGGAGGTGCTGGCGGTGCTCGACGAACTCGCCGGTGTCTGCGTGCCGGTGGTGTTCGACTTCCGCGTCCGCCCCGGCGCGCGTGACCCCGACGACGACCTGGTGCTGGAGACGGCAGTGAATGGCAGCGCCGACGCCATTGCGACGTTCAACCTGGCCGACCTGCGCGACGGCGCGGCGCGGTTCGGCATCCCGGCCGAGCGGCCGGGGAATGTGCTCAGGAGGATGAGAGAATGAGCAGCTTCCCGCTGCGGCTGCCCGACGACCTGAAGGAGCGCGCGGCCGCGCAGGCCGAGGCCGCGGGCATTAGCCTGAATCAGTACATCGCGACGGCGATCGCCGCCCGTGTCGGCGCGCAGGCGGAGGCGGAGCGCTACTTCGCGGCTCGTGCTGCGCGTTCGCGGCCTGGACGGGCACACGAGATCCTGGCGCGGGCGGGGCAGGGAAGGGCACCTGCAAAAGATGATGAACTTGGCAGTTAGGTCGAGCACGCGCGCCGACGCCCTCCGTCGCCTGCGGTAATGGCAGTTACCGTGGGTAATAAGGATCCAGAAGGCTCGACAAGCCTCGCCATGGAGCGCCTAAACTGAGCGCCGCAGAGCTCCCGCAGCGTCGTCAGAGTTCGGCAAACAGTACGATCTACCAGCCGCGGCAAAGCACCTCCTCGACGTCCTGACGCGCCAGCACCTGCGTGCACGTTTCCCAGCCCCGCTGCCAGGAGCGCTGGGCCTCGGTGGCGCCCTCGCCCGTGGCCGTGCCCCCCCAGCGGACGTCGAAGGCGGATGCCTGGCGCTTCCGGTCCGCGTGCTTGCGCAGCTCGGCCTCGAGGGTCTCCTCGTTCTCGATCCAGTCGTCGTCCAGCGTGTCAGGAAGCTGGCCGAAGATGTCGAAGCGGTCCTTCATTCTCTCCGACAGCCGATCGTAGACCACCTCGTCGCGGCTACCCTCGTAGACGAGGCTCAGCATGTCCACGCGGTCCCGCACTTGGCCGAACCGCTTGATGCGACCGATCCGCTGCTCCAGCTTCGACGGGTTCCAGGGCAGGTCGATGTTCACCAGCGTGCCCAGGGTCTGGAGGTTCAGACCCTCGCATGCCGCATCCGTAGCCACGAGCAGCCGCAATTCATGGTTCCGGACCGCCGTCTTGATGACGTTGCGATCCGTCGAGGCGAACTGGCCGTCCTTGTAGATCCCCGAACGACCGGCTCCGGCGTAGAGACCGACCGGGATCGCGGGAAACTCGGCCGCGACACAGTCCGCCACCCATTTGGCGGTGTCGTAGTACTGGCTGAAGATGATGCACCCATGCGCGTCCAGCCAGCCGCGGCGCCCTTGGTTGAGCCCGGCCTCCTTCAGGTAGTGCCGCAGCACCTGGAGCTTCGGATCTGCGTCGGCGCCTGTCGGGGACGCCTGCTGGGCTCTGCGGAGATGCGTGAGGAGTTCGCGGAGCGCGTTCCGTTCGGCGGTGCTGGCCTCGCCGAGATCGCCGAGGTCGAACATCTCGTCGTCGTCGTCGGCACCCAGCACCGTCGGTTGCTCGTCCGGCCCCGCCTCCGCAACCCCCGAGCGGCGCGCGATGGCCAGCATCGTCGATAGCCCGGCCGTCGAGGAGGAACAGATGCGCTGAAGGAGGAGGCTCTTCAGGAAGCCCGCGCCCTTGTTCCTCGACATCAGGGCCGACGTGTAGGCGTCGGCCACCTTGAAGGCGTCCTGGAGGGCGATGGTCGCGATCACCGCCTTCCCAGTCGCGCCGAAGAAGGCACGGGTGCGGCGGTCCGGCTCGTCGTCGCGGGGATGCAGGTCCACCGCGACGGGCTTCATCAGGCCCGCCTCCTCGAGCGCGCGCCTGCGACGCAGCACAGTGTGCCGGACGACCGGGTTGTGCTCCTGGAAGAAGGCCCGGCCATCCGGGTCGTGGGTGAGCCTGTCGGCGAGGTCCTGCCGATAGAACTCGTCAAGATCGACAGGGGAGCGGTCGGTGACCGCGACCGTGTCGGGCATGCCGAAGTTCTGCCTGATGAAGCCGAACAGGGCCTCTCTTTCGGCGCCCGGCGGCAGCGGGTTTCGCAGCCACTCCCAGGCATCGGCCTCCGCCCGGGGACGCACCTCGCCCCTAATCAGCCGCAGAGCGTCCTCCGGCCTGTTACGCCACCTTGAGAGGTCATCGCCGAGCACGTGGTCGGCGCCGGACCCAAGGACCTTCATGAGGTCCCACAGGTCCATCGGGTCGGTCTGGATCGGGGTGGCGGTTCCCAGAATGACATGCCGGGCCTTCAGCGCGATTCGGGACATGAACTGGAGCAGGTTGTTCGGCTCGCGCTCTCCGCTCGGCGTCGCCGAACCGCGGGCCTTGTGGGCCTCGTCCAGGATGACGATGCCATACGGGCTTTCCCCGGGGCGGGCGCGGCGTTCCAGAAGCGCCTTCCGCTCCACGCTGTCCCGCATCACGAGGCCGGTGGAGACGATCGCCACCTTGTAGGGGGACCGCACGATGTCCTCGGGTCGGCTGGGAATCACGTGGCCCCGATGGTCCATCCACTCCTTCCTGTTCGAGATCCACCGCGCCGACGGCACGCCGAGCTTCTCGATAAGCTCGGTCTGCCACTGCTCGCAGAGGGTCGCGGGCGCCAGGATCAGCGCGGGGCCGTCCCCCAACAGGGCGGTGACCAGGGCGGAGGTTGCCATCGAAAGGGTCTTGCCGACGCCGACCTCGTCGGCGAGCAGCAGGCGGGCCTTGCCGTGTACCTCGCGCTGCCGAAGGAATTCGGAGACAAACGCCTTCTGCCAGGGCTGGAGACCCTCGCCAGCCCGGACCAGGGGTGCCTCCGCCAGGACGGCGCGGGCGATGTCCGTGGTGCCGCGCTCGTCCCATGGCGGGCAGTCGGGAAGCCTGATCTCCACCCGGGCGGCGCACCGGGCGATCTCCGAGATGACCGCATCCGGAAGGGGGACAGCCTTGTCCCAGAGGAAGTCGAACTCCTCCTGGGTCCAGCCGATCGCTTCAGGAGACGGGTCCTCCCAGATCAGCTCGTAGTGGTCCTGCCACGCCTCGCGGGTCTCGTTGACCGATCCCATGAAGCAGGTCTTCGACCCGTCGGCGAGGGTGATGATACCCGCCTTGCCGTGGACCAGCGGTGCGGTGAGGCGGTCCACAACCTTGATGGTGACCTTCGGTCCGCCATTGGCGTCACGGGCCTGCAGCAGATCCCGGAGCATGACGTAGCGGTTCCTGTTCAGCAGGGTCTCGACGGCCACCCCCGCCTCGCCGCTGCCCTCCCACCAGCGCTGCACCAGGGCGCGCGTCCGCGCCTCCTTGCTGGCGTGGATGTCCTGCGGGTTCAGGTCCGAATTGCAGACCACGCGGATGCGGCCAACAGTCGCCAACTCCTCGGCGGCGACCTCGAAGATAGAGGACCGGAAGTAGCCTGCGATCCGGTCGTACGTCTGGGCGCCCCGCAGCCGATCGCGCAGGAAGGCGTGATCCAGCCGCTGGCGGCGGGAACTGAACCGCAGAATACCGGCTCCGCGATCAGGGGCGGCTTCCCGTGCCGCGTCATCGGGCGCGTTCATCAGTCTGCCCCGGGCATGTCCATGCGCCACTCGAACGCCTGGCGCACCAGGCCCATGACGTAGGGGAGGTCGTCCAGCTTCCCGAAGTCCAGCTCTACATCCCCCGTGGCCCAGTGGCTGATGTTGGTGACGTCCCGGCACACACCCTTGGCGTCCTGCAAGTCCGCGAAGGGCATGTTGAGGTAGAGCTTCAGCCTGGCTGCCTGCGGCACGACGGAGACGAAGTTCTCCTCTGTCCGGTAGGCCGCGTAGAGCTTCAGGAACACCTCGGCGACGGCCGGATCGAGGGCGAGGATCTGGGCACGAAGGGCATCGAACAGCGCACGCACGGGACCCCCGGCGAGGTACGGGTGATCCGCGATGGTGAAGGATTGCTGCTCGGTCTTCTTCTGCTTGAAGGTTGCCAGTACGGCGTCATCCAGGACTGGCGGCCGCCACACCGTGAGCGCCATCTCGGACAGGCGTTCCGCCCGCTTCCGGATGGCCGCCTCGTCCCAGTTCAGTAGCTGGCCCAGGCCCTTATTGAGGCGCAGCGGGCTGTCCGCGAAGCCGCCGGTCATGTTCCGCTTCTCGAGGAACGCCCGGTCGCTCAGTTCGGGGTTGTAGGCGGTGAGCGTCAGGTTCCCGAGCGTGTGCAGGTAGGTGTCGCGCACCCACTGCCATGTCGGACCCAGGGCATCCTTCCAGGCGTCCGACAGGTTCTCGTTCTGCGGGAGGATGTGCTCGATCGTGTATTCCTCGACCGCCACCCTCTCCTTCCGATCATGGTTCTCCAGCCGCCGGAGCCAGTACGAGCGGTTCCGGAAGTTGTAGAGATCGCGCGTCTCCATCGCCTTCCTGAACTCGGCGTCGTTGGGGAAGCGCCGATAGGACGGCAGTGTGAGGAAGTGCGCCCGGATGCTGTCGAGGTAGCGGTCCTTCCGCAAGGCTTTGCCGAAGGTCGAGAAGGTCTTGTTGTGCGAGTTGGTCGGGATCTCGCAGACCACGCGCCGGAAGACATACGCTTCGATCATGCGCAGCGCCGCGAGCAGGTCGTCTCGGCTCAGGACGCCATCGGCGTGGTCCGCATACAGCTCCAGCAGGAAGGGGAACGTCACTTCCGCCTTCAGCTCGCGGATGTCCTGAAGGGCCTCCGCCAGCGCCTTGTCCGGCTCGCCCTTGCCGAGAGCCATCCGGCAATAGTAGCGCGCATGCCGGTGGATGTCGGCCACCAGGTTGCCGATGGTGGTGCCCTTGCCCTCCTCTTCGCGGGCGAAGGTCTTGAACACGTCGTACACGTCCTCGATCTTCGGGATGTTGCCCGTCTTCAGCGTCAGGTAGTGGCGCATGAAGCTGTCGAAGTGGGTGGCGTAGGCTTCCTGCCCAAAGGCCACCTCCATGGGCCGCCAGTGGTCCTCGTAAAGCTGGGTCTGCTGCTTCGGCGGGAGGCCCATCAGGACGTAGTTCCGGATGAGGTCGGCTTGGCCGAGCTCCTTTCCGGTCGAGTTCAGGCTCTCGAAGATGAGCTGCGGATTGTCGTGTCCCCGCTCCAGCGAGATGTCCACGATCAGGATGCGCGCCAAGCCCTGGCAAACCTCGCCGAGGTCGGCCTCCTTCATCAACGACTGGAACAGCTCGAAGTTCTGCTTGATGCGGATGCTGTGGTCGTCGGGGAGAAGCTTTCCGTCGATGATGGCCTTCAGCGTGGTGCGGTCCGTGGCGGACAGCAGCATCTTATAGGCGCGTTCGCCGTCCTGGACGCTGTCCTTCAGATAGTAGTGGCGCAGCTTGCGGGCGGCGAAGTCGCCCGAAAGCTCGGTCTCGCCCTGGGCACGTGCCAGGGCCTCGATGATCAGCATGAAGGTCGTCAGGCGCTGCTGCCCATCGATGACCAGAAGGGATGGCTGATCGGTGACGTTATAGAGGCCGTCCTGGATGTAGACGACCGACCCGACGAAGTGGGCCGCCGCGTTCGGGTTTCGGCCCGCGCGCAGCACGTCCTGCCACAGCTTCCGGCACTGCGGTTCCTCCCAGCGGTAGGGCCGCTGGTAGATCGGGATAACGAACTGCTTTGAGCTGCCGAGGAAGTCGAGCAGCCGGGACTCCTTCGCCTTCATCCTGCGAGCCTCTCGGACGCGATCAGGCCCGCGACGACCCGGGCAGCGGCGGCCTCCTCGGCGCGCTGGCGTTCCCAGACGGTGCCGAACCAAGCGGCGAGTGCCCGCACGTTGTCCCTCGCCTGCCTCCAGTTCTCCAGGCCGAAGTGGTCGCGGAGGCCATGTAGGATGCGATCGCCGGAGGTCCTGGGGTCCTCGTCCTGCGCGGTGGCGCGCCACTGCTCGGCGATGGCGTAGAGCGTCGGGCGGATGGTCCCGGCGGCAAAGGGATGGCCGGTCATGAGGGCACGCTTGAACTCGGCGGCACCCTTCAGGCGGGCCTTGTTCGGCGACCGCTCCGCCATGAGGTCTTCCCAATCCGTCGCCCGGTAGACCCGGGCGAAGTTCTGGTAGTCGTCCAGCTTCCCGCCGAGCTGCCCGGCAGGCCAAGTGGCCTCGGTGGCAGTCATCTTCAGGTAGAAGCGTTCCTCTGGGCTGAAGCGCTCCCACATGCCCTCGGCAATGCCGTCCGGGACCATGAGCTCGTTGGCGGTCTGCACGGCGAGGGTGATCATCTCCTCGACGATGCCAACCTCGGTGGTGCGCTTCCCTTCGCGAGGCCGGAGGGCTTCGCGCGTCATGTCCGTGCCGTCGATATGCGTATAGGCGGTCAGCACCTCCAGCGCGGCGGCGTATCCTGCCATCTGGATGTCGGCATCGCTGAAGACGTTCTCGTCCCGCCCGCGACCGTGGGCCTTCTGGTTGAGGCCCGTCAGCGTGGCGACCTGCTTCGCCACGCGGTCCCGGACCTCCGGCACGATGTCGCTGCGGAACCCATGCTCGTCGCCGACGCGCTTCCGCAGCACCATGAGGACGGTGCCCTGGACGTAGCCGCCCTGCTTCAGTTCGCTGGTCGTCTCGGTCGAGACATACCAAGCCGCCGTCACCTGCAACCCGGCGCCCCACACGATCTGCGCCAGGTCCGCCCAGACCCCCGCATCCTTGTGGGTGAACATGCAGACCTGCAGGCCGTTATCTGGCATGCTAGTCGCCATCGCTCGGAAGGCGGCGACCATGTCGGCGCGGAACTTGTCTCCCTTGCCCTGGATGGCCAGAGGACGTCGGCTGTCCCAGGTCCAACGGTCAAAGGGCGCAGGAGCGTTTCGTCGCAGCCAGGCGATAAAGAACTCCGAGATTTCGTGATATACCACCGCATCCGCGTAGGGTGGATCGTAGATCCAAAGGTCACATCGGTATGGGGTTTCTGCTGCAGACCCCATTTCTACACGGCCGTCGCCAGCCATCGGACACGCGCTGAACGGCTCGAGGAGGTACTCCTGGGCAAAGTGGAATGGTCGGACCCCATATGCGTAGAGGGTATTCAAGGCTTGATTGTAGAAGGTCTGAGCTATGGACTCTCGCGAGGCACCAGTTCCGTAGCGACACAGCCTTGTTGACCAATCCGCCATGCGCGCCAGGCCAAGAGCAAGCGCTGGCTCGTCCAGCTGTTTGACTTGTTTCTGTACCAACGCGAGGAACAGAAGCTGGCGAGAGGCGAACAGGTGGTGCCAGTACGTCCAGCCCCGCGTTCGTATCGGCTCGTCGGTTTTCTCCCCGGGCTCGATCCGCATATCGGGAACAAAGCCTTGCGCCTGCCAATTGGCCAGGTTGTCCGAGACGAAGCGCGTTACGCGGTGCTCTCGGGATAGGTCATTCGCATCCGGGACGGCAAAGAATGTGTTCGGCCTTGATTTGCCCTGCCGGACCTCCCGTCCGTCCATCCACTGGATTGCGTAGAGTCTTTCGAGCCAGATGTCGCCACCGCGCCATGCCCCACGTGGTGCACCGGGCACCACGGGCGGTGCGTCGGCAACCCATTCTGGCTCCCTTGGAGCAATATCGCTGATCTCCCAGGCGCGTAGGCGGTTTCCACGGGCAAGTTGCGCTCCGTCACCACCTTCACCATCGCCACGCAGCCGCGTGATCGGGATGCGCCACTCTCGCTCGGGTTCACCTGGTATGGGGGAAACCTGGTAGACGAGGTGACCGTCCTTTAGAGTTCCGGTGGCGGCAGCCGCGAGTTCGCGCGATGACACTCCTTCCTCGATGAGGATGTCGAACCGCTTCCGGGCATGGTCTGGCACGAGTCGAGCCACGCAGCGACGACGCGAACTGATCAGCCGAGAGGGGAGGAGGGGGACCCGCCAGCCTGACTGCGGATCGACCACTTCAAGGCAGTATAGGTACGCCTTAGGGAAGTCTCCTCGCTCGTTGGTCTCTACCTTCAGCTGCTCGAGTTCACTCGCAACCGCACGTGCGGCGAGCTGTTGCGCCTGGGCGATAGCCTCGCGCCGTTCTGCGCTGGCACCGACGATGTTGAACGCCCCCCACGTGAGCATCGCTGCAACGGGACTCAGGTCGCTCGCGAAGGCGCTGCAGCCGATGCGAGCAGCTTCGAACGGGATCGACCCGCCACCGCAGAATGGGTCGCCCACTGTCGGGTTATGTCCGTACCGCGCGATCCCGAGCTCGCGGACCAAGTCCGGTAGGTTCCGCGACGCGGTGCCGAGCCTGGCGCCAATGATGATCCAAACCCCAGCGTAGAGGGGGGTCGTTCGGGTCCCCTAGGTCTTCGACGTTCTCTACTCTCTTGCAGCGGGCTACCTGCTCCGCGAAGGGCATCGCAAGGAGAGCTCTCGCGCTCATCTCCTGCCGTTCCTTCTCGATGAGCTTCTTCTCTCGCGTTGGTAGGCCGGACAGTCGAATCCAGCGCGCTGCTCCGCCCGCGTCGGCGTCGTCGGAGGAAGCATCATTGCGACCTCCCGTTGTCGTGGGATGCTCGATGTGCCTCAGCTTTTCGTCGGCCGAAACCGCGGCGCTATCCCAAACATCCTGGGCGGAAAGCACGGGTGAACGGCGAAGGACTCCAGCGCTGTCCATTCGCATTAGTGCCTCGAAGGTCTGGAGGTCAGCCTCCGGGTCGTCCGTCGCGGGCAGCAATGATGCCAGGACGCAAGCCCTCACCAGAGAAAGCGGCTTCCGACCCTTCCAGTAGGAGCCCAGCGCTGTGAGGGTCTGCGACTGAACGGCCTTGCGCTCCTTCTGCGCTTCGGCGCCGACCTTCTGGGCCGGGAAGACCCGCTCGATGAGGGCGGGCGCGTCCTTGAGGCTGAAAGGCGCCAAGCCGCCCTTGGTGGCAGCGGTATCCATGATCAGGGCGCCTCGAACAGGGGCAGGCCGCCGGTTCCCTTTTGGGACGGGCCTGACTTGGCGAAAGGTTCGGTGACAGCGGTCGGACCCGCGGACATGAGCAGGGCCAGCCCGCGCCGGACCCGGTCGTTCGGGTTTGCCAGCACGCGCCCGGCCAGCCACAGCCGCTCGGCGGACTGGAGGGACACCCAGGTCGCGATCACGGCCGCCATGTCGCCCTCGTCGGCCGCGGCGACAGCCCAGGCCAGAGTCAGGAGTTCCGTGCCGAGAATGCGCTCGACCTTGTTGTCGCCTGTCTGCCAGCGGCTGGTCGGCAGGCCCTTCTCGCGTAGCTTGGCGTTCAGGTCCTGCTTCGCTGTCTCGGCCATCGCGTTCCAGCGCGGCCGGGAAATGATGCACCGGTCCAGCTCGTCGGGGCGCCCCCCCGAATGACCCAGGATGCCGAAGTCCTCGACCAGCCGGATGTCTTCGCCACGTCCGGTGGGGATCACCACGCGGATGTGGTGCGGCCAGTCCACGGCTGGGCATCCGAAGCCGACGACGGCGGCCTTCCGCGCGTTCTTGCGCGCCGCCTCGACGGCCTTGCGGGAGTCGACGACCGTCGGGTCGCCCTTGGGCGCGCGCTCCCGCCCGGGCGCCGGATCCTTCCTGACGGCGGCGGCCATCATGTGGACCTCGTCTGCGGCTGCGTCACGCAGTCGCGCGGATCGCCGACGTCCACCTTCAGGGTCTCCACGAAGGCGATGAGATCGCGCCCAGTGGGGAAGCTGACGGCCTTCACGTGGGCGGTGACATCGGCGTTCGGCTGCCCGACGGCGACGCGGATGGACTCGACGACGTTCGACAGCCCCTCACCGGAGAGCCGCAGGTCGCTGCCGAGGCGCATAGAGAAGGCTTCCTGGCCCAAGCCGACCTGCATCTGCGCGATCACGGCCTGTGCCTTCGCATCCTTCAGCGCCCCGGCCAGCGCGAAGAAGCTCTCCGTGCTGGTCTGCCTGATGTCGAGCGTCAAGTTCGCGGCACGGGTCTCGTCCACGTATTCGCGAAGCGTGGGGACGGTATCCACAGAGTCCGGGTCACCGGGCTCCTTCGGCTTTGCCTTCTGGACGGAGATCCGGAAGTCCTCCGTCCCTTCGAGATCGCCATCGATGGCGATAGCGCGGACCATCACCTCGCTGCCGCCGCGCGCCATGAAGGGCGTGACGGTGAATGGACCTTCGTAGACGGTCCCTTCGCGCGGGTTGGACCCGTCCGTCGTGTAGCGGATGGCCGCCGCCGACGGCCTGGCGAACAGCTCCACCTTGCGGCCATCCGCGCTCGGCGATGTGGTGTGCTGGAGCGTGATCCTGTTGCGCCAGACATAGGCGTCGCCCGTCGGATGGTCACCCTTGGGGTCGATCACCAGGAAGGCGAGGCGGAGCGCCGTGGTCGTGAAGCGGAGCTCCTTGAGCTCGGGGCTGCTTCCGTTGACAAAGGTGCCCTCCGCCATGTGGATGCGGGGCGTCTGCCCGGCATCCACGGCCTGCACGGACAGGGTCACCGCGCCGGTGTCATGGTTGCGGCCCTCCTCGGTGATGGAGACGCGCGTCATGTCGGGTGGGAACGGTCCCCGCTGGATCTTGCCGTTCTCCCGGTCACGCCATTTCCCGGTCTTGGTGGCCTCGCGCTTGATGGCTTCCAGCCCGCCTGGCGGGAGCCAGACGAACTGGGGGTTCTCCTTGGCCCGGGCCGTGATGTCCGACCAGGGAATGGTGTTGAAGGCGGAGCCGTCGGGCCAAAGCTGACCACCCTGGTTCGTCTCCGGGTTGCCGGAGATGCGCGTGATCAAGCCATCGGCTTTGGCTTCCGGATTCGGCTCGAACTTGCCCGCCTTGATGAGGGCGGTCTCGATGGCGGCCTCGCCCGACAGCGAGGAGCGGCCGTCGGCGCCCTTCGCCGTCCGAAGTTCCAACTTCTGCTCCAGCAGCCCCATGGACCGATCGGGCTTCCTGCCGGGATACCAGATGCGGTTGAAGGCATGCTCGACCGTGGTCAGGAACTCGAACTCGGCGCCGTTGCGCCGATCCTCGACCTCCGACCGGAGCGGGTCATCGGCGCGGAGGTCGCGAAGAACCTTCTCGGCCGCGTAGAGGCGGCGCATGACGCCGTCCAGGCTGGCGAAGTGGGTCGGGCTGCCCGTGACGACGAGGAAGTTGTTCTTCTGGGTCAGGCCCGCGAAGAGCTTCTCGGCCGTCTCGGGCGGCAGCTTGCTGTCGGGGCTGACCACGATGAGTTTGCGCGGGCCGGAGAGGTCGATGGCGCCGATCTCGGGCAACGCCAGGACCTCCTGGTACGCCTTGCCGGAGACCGCCTTGAAAACGAGCGCCAAGCGCTCCTGAATGTTCTGGTCGATCCGGGGCTGGGGTGCTTTCTCGGCCTCGGATTGCAGGCGCTTCGTGATGTTTTCTTGCTGGGCGAAGTAGACGACATCGCCCGAGCCGCGGTGCAGATACCAGGCATCTTTCAGCAGCGCATCGAATGCGTTCTGGAACTCTTCGATGGTGCGCCCAGGCGAGATCAGGCACTCGATGACCTGCTCTTTGGTTAGGCCCGCTTTCGAGTCGAAGCCCTGCATCAGCGACGCGGAGAGCAGGACGTTGGCCACCTGCGTACCCGCGTCGGAGCTCAGCTCCTTGTCGACGGTCTCGGCGTGGGCTTGGCCGCCGTCGGCGATGTCCTTGGCGACCGCGTTGTGCAGGTTCGCCAAGGGCAGGACCTCGTTCCGCATGTCGGAATCGTTGAGGTCCATGTGCTGGACGCCGATAAGGTAGACGTTGTTCGGCCTGCCCTCGCGGAACACGTCGCGTACGACGCGGCTGACCATCCGCATCAGGCCGCGGGTCTGCCGGAAGCCTTCATTGTTCCTGAACATGGCGACCAGGTCGCGCAGGCTCGGATGGAACGGGTAGCAGCGGTGGATTTCGTCCGCGAACTGCTCGGGCGTCTTGGCCACCACGCGGGAGCGGACGGCCTCGTCCATGCTCTTCGCGTAGGCCACGGCCACCTTGTCGATGGCCTCGCGGTCTGGAAGCTTGGTGAACAGGCGACGCCGGAGGATGTCGAACACCTCGCCGGAGTTAAGGGCGACGGGAGTGATCTCCTTCGCGCTGCGGCGGACCTCCTGGCTGAGGTTCGCGACCGTCTGCGCGAGGGACTTGCTAGCGCCCTGATAGGCGGCTGAGAGATTGGAGACAACGACCATGCACCGCGGCAGCTTGATGGCGGCCGAGAACAGGTTCGCCAGGGCGTAGGTGACGACGTTGGCTAGGGTGCCAGAGCCAAGTTCGCGCGTCTGAGCGTAGTCCAGGTAGGGCGCCAGCTCGTCCAGCATGATGAGCGTCGGCCTGTCGCCGATTAGCTCGACCCAGTCCTTCTCGCCGGGCGCGCGAGCGCCGTTCTCCCAGAACCTCCGGAAGGTGTCCTCGCGCCCGAGCTGGCGGGCTATCTCGCCCCAGATGAAGTTGTCCGTCGGGTTCCGGCCGGAGATGGCGACTACCTTGGCGTCGCCGAAGCCGTTGGGCGCGTTGATGCCAGCCTCATCGAGAACCCTGGTGCGCAGGGCGGCCGACTTCGCGATAAGGCCGAACGCGACCATCAGGTGCGTTTTGCCGCCGCCCATAGCCTGGGTGAGCGTGTAGACCGCCTGGTCACTTCGCTTGTCGAGGCGGGCGATGCCGAGCTCGAACAGTTGGCGCATGCCGCCCGTGATGTGGTTGCGCGCGAAGAAGCCGGCCGCGTCCTGCTCCGCAGCCTCGATGACCTCGGCGATATCCTCAATGTCCGGCTCGGGATCGGACCGCCGGACGTTCGGGTGGGGTTCACACAGGTCACGGGCAGTCTGCATCACTCGGACTCCGGGGCGCCCGTTCGGGACGCCGGGTGTGTTTCGTGTTTCAGGAATTCGGTGAGGGCCTGCTGCACCAGGCTGGACGCGGAGACGCCTCGGTCGATGGCCAGAATCTTGATCCGTCGGATCAGGTCCGCGTCGATGTGGACAAGGAATTGCCGCCTTTCGGCGGTTCCCCCCCGCTCTTGTCGCTCGACCAATGCCTGCCCCTACGCGCTAAGTTCCTATCACGATAGCTTAACACGCGAAGTTCTGGCTTCGGAAGGACCTCTGCGCTGCGGTCTGGAGGCGAAAGGCCGTGGAGTTGCCGGATTGCCGACAAATGACTGCACCGCGGCAAGGGCCGGACTGTTCGAAGCTAGATCGCCACCTACGCCTTCGTGGTGGGCGCCAAGAATCAAACGGACGCCTCATTCCACGCAGCGCACAAATTCCCATCCCTTTCGGCCGACGGACGCTGTTTCTTCATCCAGATGGCCGAGGTCGCCAGATTTTTCGTCTGACCCCCGCTAGATGGCGCAACGGGCCGGCCGCCGGCGTAGGTGGCGAGGGTGGTCGTCCCTCAGACTGATGGTGTCGTGGACGGGGTCGGGCCGTGGCGGCCTGCCACAAGCATCATCGAGGGACGACCATGGAGCACTATGCCGGGATAGATCCCGCCCAAGGCCAACCGCAAGGTCCAGATCAACCTTGACCGCGACATGTGTTGCTGGCGCCACCTCATCGAGAACACCTTCGCCAAGCTGAAGGAGTTCAGAGCCGTCGCCACTCGCTACGACAAGACAGATACCAGCTACGCCGCCTCCTACGCCGCCTCCATCCACCTCGCCGCCGTCATCGCTTCAAGATGACCGTCAACAGCCCCTAAAGGGATGAAGAAGGAAAAAGCGGGCGTGCAGGACATGAAGCTTGCATCTGGCGGAATTAACCCACCAACCACTTCCGGCTCGCGTTTGCGCATTACTTTACGGTCTTGAGCCCCTCCGCGGCCGGCCTCGTTCGGAGCCGGGCATGCAAGCCGGGCGCGTCCAGGCCCTCGGCCTCCAGCATCTCGGCTGCCCGGGCGCGCCACACGAGGTCGCCCGGCTCCGAGAAGGTGCGGCGCAGCTCGCGAATAGTCGCAAGCGACCCCTTCGCCCATTCTCGGAACTCCTGCAGAGGCCAGAGGGCTACGCTGTTCAGGTGCGGCGCCGCGCCCTCCTTCGCCTTCGTCACGGGCGTCACGAGAACGGGGAGGATCTGCGCGCCCTGGCAAGCGGGCACGTTGGCCTGCATCCAGGCTGGGTGGGAGGCGGCTTGGCGCGCCTTCGTCGCGTCCAGGACGGAGTCGGCCTCGGCGCCGGCGTGGTCCTCGAAGACGAGGCAGACGTCGTCTGCGATCCACCACGGGTCGGGCGATGCGTCTGCCTCGATTTTTCCTACGTCGAACCCGAGCAGCTCGCCGAGCCTGAGCTGTGCCTGCTCGAAGCTGCTGGCCGTGGACAACCCCGCCAGGATCTCCTTTTCCCGCCGCGCAAAGCTCCTGTCGTGGAGCGTGCCGAGTCCAGCGAGCACGCCCTCCATCCGCTCCACTTGGCGCAGCACAGCCGTGTTGTCCGCGGCTGCCGCGGCCTGGTCAGGGATGAAGCGGGCGAGTGCGACCAGCCAGGGGATCCCCCCGCGCCGCCTCCTTTGCCTGCCCGAAGTGGGCGCGCGCCTTGGCCGACAGGCCGGTAATGCCCCCCCTCCGCGCCCGACCAGGCTGCGCTGCCGGCGAGGTAGTGCCACAGCGCCCGGTAGCCCCGCAGCTCGGGCGCGGCGAGGCCACCAAGGACCCGCTCCGCGCAACCGAGTGCCGCCTCAAAGTCGCCCTGCCAGAGGCGCGTCTGGAAGTCGATCTCGTGCGGAACGACCCCCCCTCAGATCGTCCATCGCCGGAAAGCGCTGCTGCACCGCACCCTCGCGCTTGGCAAGGATCTCCTTGTTGGCCTCTTCCCAGTCCTTCCCGTTCTGGAGGAAGATGTCTAGGTTCTCGAGCAGGCCCGCCGCGGTCTGGTCCTTCGATTGATCGACGCCGAATTCCAGCTCGGCCTGCAGCTCGGGGTGCAGGAAGACGCGACGCCGCCGGTCGGCCAGGTAGTCCGGGACCTCCTCGCCGGTCACCACCACGGCGGAGAAGTCCTTGAGGGAGCGGGTGCAGCGGCCAATCGCCTGCAGTACCCGGGTCTGGACCCGCTCGTTGAGCAGGACGGCGGCGCCCATGCGCGCCATTAGGAAGCGCTCCTGCAGGTTCGTCGTCTTGGGCAGGCCCTCGACGAAGAGGAGCCGGCAGTCGTCGCCCGGGAAGTCGATGCCGTCGTAGCGGTTGGCCACCACCGCGACCGCCTGCTCCTCGGCCGTGAACGGCTTCTTCGATGCCTCGATGTCGTCCGCGTCGAAGGTCTTGAACCCCAGGTGCTCGGCGACGTCGGCGACCACCCCGTCGTGCAGCCTGTCGCTGGGCACCAGCACCAAGCTTCGTCCGGCGCGGCGCATCATGGCGCGGCGCAGCCCCGGCACCTCGGCCTCGGGCAGCGACATCTCGGGGAAGACGAAGTACCGCCGCCCAATGCCCTGCCGGTCCCACCCCTCGGGGACGGGGAGCCTCAGGATGGAGCGCCGGCCCGTCAGGCGCTCCAGGTCCCCGCCCGCGCCGAGGGTCGCTGACATGAAGATGCGCTGGCGCGCACCGGCGAAGGGCGCGTGGGTCCAGGTGGGCGGGACCAGCGGCCGGAGCAGCACCTCCTGCGTGGAGACGTAGAGCTGGCAGGCGTGTAGGTGGTCCCGCAGCATCGACCAGGGGTACCTCAGCTCCGTGCCGGCGACGTGCTCGTCCACTACCGCCCGCACCTCGCCCCTGACCCGGGCCAGGTCGGGCGAGGCGATCTTGTCCACCCAGACGCGGTCCGCGGTGCTCTCCCACTGCCCGGTGAGGCGCACGAAGTTGGAGGGATCGAGGAGCGGCTTGAGCACGCCGGCGAGCGCGGCATGGAGCGCGGCGTGCTCGTCCCTATGGCGCTCGACCCTCAAGGTCCAGAGCGCGGCGATGTAGTTCTCCGCGGCGTGCGCATCGTCGACGATGACGACGTCCGGGTTGGAAAAGAAGGGGTTGGTGTTGAAGAGGCTGCTGTAGGTAGTGACCGCGACTCTGTCGGCGTTCTGGTATTCCGCCTTGGCGCCCGCGGCGTAGCCGGCCGCCGAGCCGGTGAAGCCGTTCACCGCGAGCCCGTACTGCTCATCAGCCTGCCCGGTGGCCTGGTTGACGAGCTGGCGGGTCGGGCAGAGATACACGACCCGTTCGCCGAACTTGCGCCGCCGCCACTCCGCGATCATGAGCCCAACCAGGGTCTTGCCGCTGCCTGTGGGGAGCTGGAGGGCCACGTCGGGCGCGTCCACGGCCTTGGCAGCGTAGGTCCTCATGACCTCGCCCTGATGCAGGAGAACGCCGTCGATCTTGCGGCGCGGCAAGTCCAGCAGGACCTTCTCCGGGCTATCGGACACGATGGAAGGCGGAGGGGAGTTCTTGAATGCCACAATCATACCGTGCGAAGAATAACACGAAAGATAACGCGGCATGCGAGCCAAGGAAAGTCGCCAACGAGCCGCACTTTGTTGCCGACCCGCCCCTCTCGCAACGAGGCGGTGCAGGCCCTCTGACCGGCGGAGCATGTCTGGCCTCTGCCGAAGCCACCGGGTTGGATCGCTTTGGCACGCCTTGGTCATTACCTCGGCGGCGGCACGTAGAAGCCAGCACATACCTTGTCTTTGGTAGCATGTTGCTGCTATCTCATAGCTGGTGGGAGTTCTCCACGAAATAGGGGGACCAAGTGGCAGCGACGGTTCTGACGGTGGCGTCCACAAAGGGCGGCGCCGGCAAGACGACGATCGTGATGGCGCTCGCCGGCACGCTGGCGGCCGAGGGGCTACGCGTCGCTGTCGTGGACGCAGACCCGAACCGTGCCTACGCCCTCCTGGGCCGAGCAGGCCTACGAGGGCCCCGCCGTCGCCGGGCCGCGCCGAGGCCGACGAGGCACGGCTCGCGGCGGCGATCGACGAGCTCTCACCCCAGGCCGACCTGGTGCTCGTGGACACGGCCGGCTTCGGCAACCGCGCAGCCCTCCTCGCCATGACCGCGGCCGACGCCGTGCTCGTGCCCTGCACGCCGAGCCGCGCCGACGTCGAGCAGGCCGCGAAGACGCTGGAGCTGGTGGATAGCGCGGCCCGGGCGGCGCGGCGCGCCATCCCCGCGCGCGTGGTGCCATCGCGCCCGAAGCAGGCGACCGCGGTGTCGCGGCACGCCGTGGCCGAGCTCGACGCGGCCGCCCTCCCCCGCACCGCCGCAGGGATCGGCGACCGCGTCGCCTTCGCCGAGATGACCTTCTCCGGGCGCGTACCCTCCGGCGGCGACGCCGGCCAGGAGGTCGCGGAGCTGGTCGCGGAGCTGCGAAAGCTTGGCTGGCTGCCGCCGAAGCCCAAGGCGGCCCGCGCCCGCGCATAGCGAGTATATGCTAGCAGATATGAGCACGCACGAGGTCCCCGCATGTCCAGCAAGGGCCTGAAGCCCGCCATCGCCCGCCCCTCCGCGCGGGAGTCGCTTGCCGCCGCCGACGCCGTCGCGCAGCAGGCCAGGGCTGCCGCCAGCTTCCCTCTCGCCGCGGCCCCCCTCCCCCTGCCCCGGCTGCCCCTCCCCCGGTACCGCCCGAGGAGGAGCTCGTGCAGGTGAACATCCGCGTCCGCCGCGCCCTAGGCGACCAGCTCGCCGACAGGGCACGTGCGGAGGGCACGACGCAGAAGGTGCTGGTGTGTCGGGCGCTCGCGGCCGCGGGCTTCGACGTGCACCCGGAGGACCTCCGGGCGACCCCCGCCCCACGGCGTCGTGGCAGCAGCTAGCAACTACGATGAGGGCGTCGGTAGAGTACGACCGAATCGACCCCCTTCCCTGCCCCGCTTCCCCGCCTTCTCCGCGTGCGGGCACTCAGGCCGCCCCGATTTCGTACCCTGGTGACGCCCTGGCGCGGGCCGATCCGGCGCCGCTTATCCACAGTCGATCTGTACCCTGGTGACGCCGCTTCGTACCCGACCGACGAAACCCGAGTCGTTCCCCGTACCCTGGTGACGCATCCAAATAGGGATCCACCTAGCTTCCCTAGGGCCGTCGGCAGGGTACAAGCCGCGCAAGGGGAAAAGCTCGCCATCGAAGGCGCGTCGGCAGGGTACGAATTGCGCCGACAGCCTGGGATGTGCAGCGTGCTTCTGCATGCGCGACTCCACCGACACCACCGCCTGGGCCCTATCCGTGGGTGCCGAAGAGGCTCTTGAAGGGCGCCTGCGCGGCCGGCTGGAGACGCTCGGCATCCAGCAGGCCCTGAACCTCGCCCCAACGGCCATCGACCGCCGCTGCGTCGAGGCCATCCACATGGTCCTCACCGACGAAGACGGCACGCCCAACTTCGTGCACGCCGGCTTCGCCATGACTGCCCTCCCCCACAAGCGGATCGAGGCGAACGAGTGGGTCCGCGACGGCGCGGACATCCGCCTGAGGATCGATAGCGGCAAGACGCACGACGGGACGGCGGTCGGTGTGCCATTCGGCTACGTGGCCCGGCTGATCCTCCTCTACCTACAGACGGAGGCCATCAAGACCCGCTCCCGCGAGGTCGAGCTGGGCCGGTCCATGCACAGCTGGCTCAAGGCGATGGGCCTGAACAGCGGCGGCAAGGGCTACGAGGCGGTCCGTGAGCAGAGCCGGCGCCTCAGCCTCTGCCGGCTGACCTTCTACCGCATCGGCGAGGGCGGCGAAGCCGTGATGAACGGCGGCTTCGTGCGGGAGGCGATCCTGCCAGGCCGGGACATCGACGGCGCGCAGCTCTCCCTCTGGCGCGAGACGGTCGTGCTCGACGAAGTTTTTTACGAAAGTCTCATCCGGCACCCCCTCCCCGTTCGCGAGGCTGCCATCCGCGCGCTGTCTGGACGCAGCATGGCGATCGACCTCTATATCTGGCTCGCCTACCGCCTCCACCACCTTGCGAAGCAGACCAGGGTCCCGTGGCCGGCGCTTTATCGGCAGTTCGGCGCCGGCTTCGCGCTCCAGCGCCAATCCAAGGCACACGCCCGCGAGGCGTTGGCCCTCGCCCTCTCCGCCTACCCGGAGGCGCAGGTGCGCGTGGACGACGAGGCCATCACCCTCATGCCCTCCCCTGCCCCGGTGCCCGAGCGCGCCCGCGCCCCGGCGGCGAGCGCTACGTCGAAGCAACTACCGCGTAGGCGGTAGAAGCTAGCAGGTAGGTGCGGTGGGGTTGGCCGGGCGGCTCAACAAGAAGGTCCTCCTCTTCATCGACGAGTACGGGAGCGCCGGGGACCTCTACCTCGGCGCCGTGGTGGTCCTGGCGCGCGACGCCGGCCACGTGGACAAGTGCCTGAGCGACCTGCTTGAGCCCGGCGCGGGCGAGATCCACGCTCCCTGGCTCGACGATGGCTACCTCCAGGGCCTCATGCAGTGCTTCTGGTCGGCGGCGCCGCGCGACCGGGTCGTGCTTGTCAACCAGAAGGTCGCGGCGCGCGGCGGGCCCGCCCCGGTGCTCTACGCGGCGGCCGTCGTCGAGACGGCGAAGGCCGGGCTCGCCCAGTTCAAGCGCGACGTGCTGGGGCGCGAGACGATCGGCAACGTCGGCGTCATCACGGACGTGAACCACCACAACGACCACCCCGCCTTCGAGGCGGAGATCGAGCGGGCGCGGCGCGAGGACGGACGGTTCCGCGGGGTGAACCGGGTTGCGCGCCTGGACTCGGCTGCCTCGCGGCTGCTCCAGCTGGCGGACATGGTGGCCTACTCGTGCAAGTGGATCGTGAGCGCCGAGCTCAACGCCACCGGGTTCGAAAGCGGTTCGGGATCCAGCTCCCCTGAAACGGTGAGAGCCGCCCGGCGAGGGCGGCTCCCGGAAGAGGGCAGGGAGGGTGGCCGGCAACCGGGGCTTTCGGCCTCCGGGTGGCCACCGCGCCCGCCCGACACGCGGCCGGACGGGTCGCACGCAGGGACCCCCTGCGGCACCATAGGTACCCCCGCCGCCGGCGGGTTTAGGGAAAAGCCGGCACGCCGCAGAGATCGCTACCTTATAGCAGGTATCAGGTAGCAAGTAGTGGATAGATCATATCATTAGTTTGGCAGGTGGCGTGGAACCTGCGGCGGCATCGCTGGATCGCCGCGGGCGATCCCACCGAACACCGCTTCGGCTGCCTGGTGCACGTGGCAGGAGCCATCTGGATCGGTTCCTCAACGCGCATCGCCTTCCAGGCGGGGCACGCCCGGCAGCGGGGGGCAAGGCGACCAAGGGCCGCACCCCAGGCCCTTCGTGCTGCTCCATCGCGTCGGGCTTCCTCTCCTCGGAACTCCGCCCACCTCCGCTTCGGTAAGAATCCCGTGCCCAAATCAGCTTGTTGTAGAAGTGCTGCCGATTGGCACGTGGTCGCTTAAGCGACCCGTTGCTGGTGATCCCGCACGCAGCGCCCACAGCTTTGCTGATGCTCGTGTGTCAAGGCGCTGGTCGACAGCAGCACCACAGCACCACACGCGCATTGGCACTGCCAGTAAGCCTTCCAATCGGCAGAATGCGCAAAGCCGAGAACCTCCAATCTGCCGTTCTTGTAGCCGGTGAGGTCCTTGCGCATGCCTTGGCAGGCCGTGCAGTGCTTGGCACCGCGGAAATTCCCCGACCTGCATCATCTTCTGCTCGCCGCAGACTTGGCACTCGACCAGCAGCATGGTCTGACCTGTTATCGGATGCGGTTCGGCATACCCTACGACCTTGAGCCGTCCATTTACCTCGCCGACGAGATCCACGCGACGCCGTCCCGGCCGAGTAGGCTGGTAACTGTGTGATCGAATGGGCTTCTGTTGAACCCCTGCCATTTCCAAATCGCCGAGGTGCGCACAACGTCGGCAAGCAATGCTTCCGGTCTTGATGGCCCGGCGAAGATTGCCCGTTTCCCGCATGGATCCGGCGCCGCACTGACAGCGGCAGCGCCAGGAGTGAAAGCCATGCCGATCCCGACCAACGTAATCTACAACGCATCCTCCCCCGACAGTCTGGCCGGTGAGAAACCCCGCTTGAGCTGGTCAAGGTGCTCGCAGAGGTCACAGCCTGCCGTGGGAGAGGCACTGGCCAGCAGCGCGCCGCGCTGCATTTCCTTCTCTTCATCGCAGCTGGTGCATCTCACCCGCCACTTCGGATGGCCCTTAGCCGTCCGGCCCGTGCGCTCTAGAACAGCAAGGCGGCCGAAGGTCTGCCCGGTCAGATCACCCATCCGACGTAATTTTGCAGTGACAGGAGATGCCCTCCGCACGTGTATCGCCGTGGTGTCGCTGGGAGATGCTGGCGGTGGAACTCCCTGACAGTCCCTTGTTCGAGTCATCAGGGAAGGCCAGCGTACCATCCCGCAACCGGGCCATAATCTGCTGGAAGCGGCGCGCGGCCTGGGACGTCTTGGCGAGGTTGTAGTAGCGCCCTCCTATGGCGTGCCCAGCATGGCCAAGTATTACTCTGATAATGGCGACATGCTCGGGGGCATTCACCGCGACTGAGGTTGCCGCGCTATGGCGGAATCGATGCGGCCCAATGCGGTCCCCAAAAACGGCAGCCGTATAGTTTGCGACGCAGACGTACAGCCGCTCAGGGCCCAGAGAGGAGCCATCGCTCGATACCCAGAGCGCGTTACCGATGGGTTGGGCCCAGCGCTTTCGCTGCTGCTTCAGGACCGGGCGATGCACCGAGAGGTAAGTCTCCAGCATGGGCACCAGGATCTCCGGCCAAAGCAGATCGAAGAGCTGGTCCGTCTTGGAGTGCGTGCCTCTAACGCGCCACTTCCCGGTTTCCTGGCTCACGTTCTGCCCGAGCTGCAATGCAGCGAGGTCAGCTCGGCGCAACGGGAAGAGAGTAAGAAAAGCGATAATGAGCCCATCGCGGTACCGCATGGCCGCCTTGCGTGGCGTCGTCTCCAGATCCGCACTTGCCATGAGCGCTAGGCCAAGCTCGAGCAGTTCCACCGCCTCAGGAATCTCAGCGCGTTTTTTCCGAGACGCATGGTGGCTGCGGCCCTTTGTCACGACGCGCAGGATCCAGCGCCAGTCCTTGTCCGGCGCCAGCGCCAGCATGGCCTCGTAGAGTTCCTGCAGGCGATTCTTCAGGGTGGAGGTAGTGTTCACCCGGCCGAGGTCGTGAATGTAGGCGTCGACCGCCTTGCGCGTGACGAGATCACCGGGCGTCAGGGCTGTATCAAGCCGGCCAGTGTGCGCCAGCCAAGACAGCCAACGCCCGTAGCCCTTCTCGACCTTGCGATTGCTGATCGGCTTAAAGCGGGCACGCTTGCCGCCGTCGTCGCGCAGGGTTTCAGGCCGCAGGGCCTCCTCCCAGAGCTGCCGGTGCTCGGCCGGCCAGTTCGTGCGGGGGAGGCATAGGCGGGGGGGGCACGGCGACGATCATTGGTCACAGCGCCGTCCCGTCGCGCATGGCCAGAATCACGTCCCGGAACCGCTGCATGGCGGCCTGCTCTTCGGTAAAGACGTAGGTGCCGGCTGTGGTCGCAAGCGACTTGTGGCCCAGCACGAGACGCACCGTCTCGAAGTCGCCGGGCCGAGCCTTGAGGTAGAGTGAAGCCATGGCGTGTCGGAAGAGGTGCGGGTTCATCCTAAGCTCCGTGTGCTCGAACACCGCGCGACTAATCTGCCGGCCCAAGGCCTGCGGGTTCTTCGCCCGGCCGAGCTGGCCTGGAAACAGGGCCGTGCTGCCCGGCTCAGCGAGGGTGGGGCGGAATTCCCTAAGGTAGCGCCGCAGCAGAACGACGGTGGGCTCCGGCAGCGGGTAATCGAGGTGATACTCGTTCTTGACCTCGTCCGCGTCGATAACGATGCGCGCTTTGCCGCCGGGACGCCTTGGGAGGACAAGGTGCCGTTCGGTGTCGAGCGCCGCGAGGTTGCCGATGCGCAAGGGCACCATCAGCAGGATCTCGATGGTGAGCGCGACTTGCGCCAGCAGAGCAGCGCGGTGCGGGTGCTGCACGTTTTCGGCGAGCCCAAGCAGCTTTCCAGGCAGTCGCAGCAGCGCGAGTGCCGCCTCCGGATCGTCGAGGATGGGGTAGAGCCGGGCTCGGTTCTTCGTCGTCATGCCGCGGCGCGGGACCTGCTTGCAGATCTTCTTCAAGAGGACCCGAATCTTTTGCATATCGTCGGCGCTGGGTTTCGGCCTCACCCAATGACGGGCAATGGACTGCAGTCCGGCGACGAGGCCGGGCAAGGACGGCATATACTTGCCGTCACGGCGATAGACCTCGGCGCCGAGCCTCAGAGTGGCGGGTTCAACCAGATCGGCCAGCCGTCGCAGCGAGCTCGGATCCACACCCTGCTTCACGAGCGTCGAGGCGAACTGCTGGACCTGATGTTCGCGGTGCTTCAGGGTGGTAGGACGGGCCGGCTTGGACGGCCCGTCGTCCTCCCTCTCACCCTCCGCCTCGGGTGGCAGACCGATACCCGCACGGTAGTCAAGCCAGCCCTGGAGGTCGGCGCGCAGGCTGGCAGGGAAGGTCTCCCAAGGCAGCACGCGGAGGCCCTTCCGCGGCTTCGTTTCCAGTAGCCTGCCGGGCCAGTCCGGCACCTCGCTGCACGCCCGGTTCCAGGCGCGACGGGTATCACGCAGCAGCCCAGCGGAGCCCTTCAGCCGGACTATGTCGAGGTAGCCAGGGAACTGCTCCAGCGTCCCCTCTCCTACCTGCTCGGGGCTGATGCCGGCCTCGCTGCAGAAGTGGAAGAGACGAGACAGACTCTTGCGCGTCCACTGGTCGGCGATCCGCGCTTTCAGTTCTTGCCACTCGGGCGCGAGCGGCAGGTCGCGCTGTCGCCGGAGATGCGGGGGCAGCACCAGGTCCAATGCCTTGTTCAGCCGATAATGGACATTGCTCCAGGAGGCCTTGCTGATGCCGTGGGCGATGGGAGCGACAGTTCTGAAACGCTGGCTCAAGGCGCGACGATTGGCGGGGATCTGGGCCGGGTCCTCGCCAAGCAAGCGTGCCACGGTGCGGATGGCTGAGGCCATCTCCTCCCGCTGACGCGACGTGACGTTGGACGCATTGGGCAGCGCCGCGAGCACGTCAGCCAAGGTCAGCTTGGCAGACGGGCCGACATCGGAGGCCTTGAAGAGGGCGAACTGCGCTGGACCAACGAGGTCACCACTTGGCTGTGGGGCTGGATGGCGGCTGAGAGCGGTCATGGTCGGGCACCCGCAGGGCTGCTTGTCTCAGCCCGATCCTGCTCTGGTTCGGCCCTGTTTGGAAACCAAATTTGTGAAAACATCATATCCATATCCTTCGTCGACATGGACACCGACAATCATGGCGCGATAACCCGATAGGCACCCAGCCGTTCGGCCTGAACCGCCATCTGTGGTAGCCGAACCGACTGGACGCTACCGGCGCTCTGCCGCTGGATCGAGGACCGCTTCGCCAAGCGCCTGTCTCATTTTTTGGCCGACTGCCGGTTGTCTTTTTTGCTTGCTTACAGCCGTAAGGATTGCAAGATTTTCCATGCGAATTGACCCTACTTTCCTGTTTGCCTCATCACAACCAGGAGGCGGGAAAATGCGAGTGGTTGTCGTCTCACCCGTGCGGCTGTTCCGTGAAGGCTTGGCCACCAGCCTCCTGACCGAAGATGGGATCGTGGCGGCGGAGACCGCGTCGGATTTCGGCGCGTTCCTAGCCATAATCAGCCGTGGCGCTCCAGATGTCGCGCTGATCGATGTAACGCAGCCCCTCGATCTTGAGGAGGTTCGGCTGGCGGCCACGGGGCTGCCCGAACTGCTGCTCCTAGCGCTCGGGTTGGCCGAGCGGCGCGAGGAGGTGGTGCGGTATGGCCGAGCCGGCTTTGCAGGCTATATCCCATGCGATGCGTCGTTGGCCGATCTCCGCCAAGTAATGGCCGATGCCGTTGCGGGGAGACTTCGATGTCCTGCCGAAATCGCGAACGGCCTCATCCGGGCGCTTTTTCGGCCAGCTGAGGCCATGGTTCAAACGAGGGCGACACCGGGTGATGCCCAGTTGACCAACCGCGAGGGCGAGGTGCTGCGCCTGGTCGCGCGCGGCCTCAGCAACAAGGAAATCGCGCGCGAACTCCAGCTCAGCGTGGCGACTGTCAAGCATCACGTCCACAGCGTGCTAGGCAAGCTCGGCGTCGTCGGGCGGGCCCAGGCAATGCGTCGGGTGCGCGAGGCGCCTTGGGTCGCGACATCGGGGTGAAGCACATCGCAGGCCATGCCCGGCCTGTGCAGGCTACATGTTCTCCTCGTCGTCTCGCCATGGCAGGGCTCAGTAAGGGGTGATCGGCACGCTTAACGAACGCCATCACCGGGACAGGAGATCGGGCTCATGTTCCAGCAACGCCGAGCGCTGCTCACGCCGGTGCAGGAGATCTATCCCACCGCGGTTGGTGACGGCGTGCTGCTTGCGGGTGGCATTGCTGCCTTCCGGTCCGCCTCGCGTGCTGCGACCGATGAGGTGGTGCATTACGATCTCGCCCATGACAACTGGCATTATGTGCAGCCGCTTCCGGAGCCGCTTCATCATCCCTGCCTTCTCGCACGATCAGACGCTGTTCTCGCGATCGGCGGATTCGGTGCCGGCTCACTGCTACTTCCCCAAGTGGGAGAGGTGTCCGACGCCTGGAGAATGAGGGACACCGTCTTCGAGCTTCCGCTACCGCACATGACCGCCTGGACACCAGGCCCGACTCTGCCAATGCCGCGCGCCGAGTTCTCGGCGGGCGTCATCGACGAACACGTGATCATCGCCGGCGGCCGATACCGGCATTCGACCCTCCTCAACAGCCGCTACGAGGACCATGCGGACACGCCGAGCACCCTCGTGCTCGCGCCGGGGGCGTCCTCCTGGGCCCGGAGGCGTGACATGCTGACGCCCCGGAACAGCGCGGCAGCAGCGGTGCTCGGCAGCAGATTGCACGTTATCGGCGGCCGGCAGGTGAAGGATGTGAGGGCCGGCCGGTCCGTGAACGTATCCACCCATGAGGCCTACGACCTGGCCCAGGACAGGTGGGAGGAGCTCAAGGACCTGCCCGAGGCACTGGCCGGCGCCGCCGCAACAGTGTGGGGAGGATGCATCTACGTCTTCGGCGGTGAGCGACTGGCTCCGCCGGAACGAGCCTTCGCAGATGTCTGGAAGTATGATCCCGCGACGAAGGACTGGACCCATCACGATGTCATGCCGGAAACGCGGCATGGCCTTGGCGCGATCGCGCTGGAGGACGGCATCCATCTGCTGGGCGGCGCCACGGGTCCGAACATGCAAGGGACCTGCGACCATCACCACGTGTTCACGCCCTGAGGCATCCAAGAAGGGATGCTGCTCGACGCATTGTCATCCGGGCGAATTGATGGACCACGTAAAGTCTGGGTTGTTCTCGCCTGCGACCTCAATGAGTAACTGGTGGAGATCGTCTGTCATCTCATTGAACTCGACGTGCAAGCGCGATCCGGACGGCAGTGCGCGCACCTCGTCTGTGCACACTTGCCGAACACGGGCAAGCGCCAGTGTTTGCTGACGTTTCGTCAAGCCGCTCCACTCAATAAAGACCGGCTTCAGTCGCACACCCTCCGTAAGCACGAATGTCGTTGCGAGCATCTCGCTGAGGTAGACTTGGAAACCGTCGTCCGTGGAACGCGTGTACATTGCCGAGTACTCTCAAGTCGGCGGGAGCGCATAGGGAGCGTGACAGCGCACCTTCAGGCCGGCATCGGCAAAATGCTTCACTACCGTGCTCCGCATCTCCTTCGCCTTGTTGGCATCGTTGGCCACAAAGGTTGGAGTCAGCTGATAAAGTATGGCGCCGTCCTCGATAGTGCGCGCCTCATGACCAGGCACGCGCAGCAAGAGATCCCGGCCATAACGAGCTACATAGCCCGGCCCCCAGATGTTGAGCCAATTGATGGTGGTCAGTCTTGTTTGGGACACGTCGCGAGGTGTGACGCTCAGGCGATTCCCGTTGTCAACTGCAGTAAATTCGGGTTTTGAAACGGAATAAAGCGCCTCCGCTAGTGTTCGCAGAGCCTGCGCAAGTGGCTCGACAAAGGTGCGCTGATCCTTGAACTCGAAATCAGCAAGGCAATAGACGCTAATCTTATTGGTATGTGCAGCCATTTGTCGGATTTCAACGATTCCATTGTCGAACCCCGGAAGGCTATCTAGCCGCGCCGGGAACATGAATGACCACTCAGCGTCCTCCACTCGGCCGTTATCAGCATACTGCGACCCGGTGTACTGCCACTGGAGCAATTCTTGAAGCTCCGCTTTCGATTGGATTAATCGCATCCCGCCGTCTGCTCGTACCATCAGCTTGAAGCCGCAGTCCAACATGACTGCTGCGAGTGATACAGCGCTGCTAGGGCTGAGTTGCTTGCATTGGAGCATCCGGAGCTCCACCGGCAGGTCATTCACTTCGTCGCTCCCTGGGGAGGTATTGTCATGATCTCAACCGAGATGATCGCCTCGTGTTCGCGGATGCTGATCGCCTCGAACGTCAGATTGAATTTTTTCCAGCTCGGATCTGAGAACACCCTCCACAAACCCGATGGTGATGGGCTTTGTCTTAGTAGTGCCTAACTCCAGCACGACCTGCTTACCGGCTGATTGATACTTTCGGAGCTGCGCAATGAGCTTAGCCATATTGTTTTGAGTGTATTCTGATGTCCAGTATTTGTACTCAACGACCTGATCTGGATCAGTCAGCTCGAAGTCAATGCGCCCCTTCCCTTGGGGCTGCGTCACCTCTACGCCAACTAGCCGGCCGCTTCTGTGCAGTTCCTCTGCCCTTCGTAGCTGCGCGTTGATGCCTATCCTGTATGGATAGGGTATGTTCTCGTTCTGCGCGAGTGCTCGCAGCCGCGCGATGCCCTCCCTGACGGCCTTGCTTGCACCTTTGAAGCCACCCTTGTAGCGAATTCCGGGGCTCGCGACGTACTCGTAATCCCAGCTGGCGCCCCCATCGACCACGACGATCGACTTGAACACCGGGTGCTGCCGTTTGACTTGGATAGCGACAGCCTCGGCTTCCTTCCGATCGATCTTCCCCTCTACTTCACGCGCTGCCTCGGCCTCTTCGAGCGCCGCCAGCCCAGCCTCGATCTTCGCCTTCTTCTCCGGATCCGCCTCTTCCTTCGCGCCCTTCTCCTTCTTCCCCCCGAAGAGCTGGCCCACCTTCTTCGCCAGCTCCACCGCCTTCCCGATCACCCAGTCGATTGCCTTGTTCACGGGCTCCTGGATCTTCTCGATGATCTTCTTGATCTTCTCCGACAGGCCGCCCAGCCCGAGCAGGTTCGCCAGGAAGCCGATCACCACCGGGACCGCCCGCGCCAGAGCGCCCTCCACCGCGCGCGCCATAGCGCCGAGATTGCCGGCGACGATCGCAGCCAGGCTGTCGAGGATCGAGTTGACGAACTCGGCGATCTGCCGCCCACGTTCGACGAAGAACATGACAATGTCGTAGATCGCCTTGCACGCCTTCACGAAGGCGGAGGCTGGGTTCAGCAGGCCGATCAGCCACACCACGCCAGCCTTCAGCACCTGCACGATGAGCATCTCGCGGACCTGGCCGAGCACCTGCTCCTTTAGCGCCTCCAGCCGCTCGAGCAGCATGCGCCAGATCCCCGCCGGCCCCTCGGTGATCAGGATTTTGAAGACCTCCGCCACCGACTCCAGCCTCGCGACCAGCGGCTCGCCGAGCAACCGCACGGCCCGTGCGCGGATGTTCGCATAGGTTAGGCCGAGCACGCTCAGGATCAGGCCGAAGATGCCCTTCAGGTCGAAGCGTTCGGGGATCTGGATGCCGGCTGCGGCAAGCGTCCCGAACAGCCACTGCATGAACCCGGCCTTCAGGTGGTTCACGATGTTCGCAATGAAGGCGTCCAGCCCGGCCTTCACGCCGCTGACCAGGTTGCGCAGGAAGCGGATCGGGTCGTCGAGGATAGAATCCACCACGCCGGCCGCCTTGGCGAGGATGCCGAGCAGCAGCGCGCGGAACTCCATGATCGTCTGGATGACGCCGGCCACCGCCTCCTTCGCGCGGTCCCAGAGCGACTTGTTGGCGTCGCGGAAGGCCTGCGCCCGCTCATCCACCTGGCGGCGGGATTCGGCATATTTCTCGCCGAGCCGGTCGATCAAGCCGCCCTTTCGCTCCTCGATCTCGCCGCCCATGCGCTCGAACTCGCCGTCGAGCTTCGCGCGTGCCTCCTGGCCGAAGGTCCGCAGCTCCGCAGGCAGGCCGGCCACCAGCGCGTCGGCCTCGGCGCGGCCCTGGCGGACGCGGTCCTTCGCCGCGGTGAGCTTCCCGCCGACCACCGCCGCCACCTGGTCGATGGTCTCCCGAACCACATTGTCGTAGGCCGCACGCGCGCCGGCGATGGCACGCTCGACCCGCTCCTTGCCGAGGCTCCAGAAGTAGCCGACGACGGCGCCGAGCAGCCCGGCGGTGTTGAACCACTCCGAGGCCTGCTCGCGCCGCGCTTCCTCCTCTAGCCGCTCGCGCTCCCGCTCAAAGGCCTGTAGTGCGCGGGCGAGACCAGCCTCGAATAGCCGCGTTGCCTCGGCGTCCATCTCGTCGAGGGTCTTCTGGACATCGGCGCGGGTCCGCGTCTGGATCGCGTCGAGCTGCGCCGAGACACGCTCGCGCGCCGCCTCGTCTTGGCTCTTCGTCGCTCCCTGCTGGCTGGCCACCCGGCCGAAGGCACCGCCCCGCGCGCGTACCAGCTCACCCATCCCCTGCGCGAGCGCGGGCACCGCTTCCGCCTGCGCTTGCCCGCGCAGCTGCGCCTCTGCCTGGCGCATTTCGGCAGGTCCGGTCCGGCTGTGCCCCTCCGCCTGCTGACGCGCCACCCCGGCGGCGGCGAAGCTCGGCTCGTTAGCGCGGGCGAGCTTCTCGGGCGTCAGCCGCGCCTCCATCATCTGCCGATCCGCCTCGGAGCGATTGGCACGCGTGTCGAGCGCAGCCGGCGGAAGAGGCGGCGGGACGGCGCCCTTCGGGTCAAGCGACGCGGGCGCAGGTGCGGGGGGGCGGTGGCGGAAGGCCAGGCGGCGGGGCCTGCGGGAAGCGCGCCGGGTCGGGGGCGGCACCGGCGGCGGCCTCCATGCCCCCCCGTCGCCCGGTCCTTGCGCGTGTCGAGCTCGCCGCGCATCGCGCTACCCGCCGCATGCGCCGTGCCCGATTGCAGCGACTTCTGCGCATCCTCGGCCGAGTTCGGCGCCGGCATCACCTCATTAAGCTTGCGGCGCAGCGCGTTCTTGAACTCCGCCGCCTCGAAGCCCGAGCTCGGCGCCTCCGCCAATTCCTGCACCGCGGCCCGGGCCGCTGCGCCGCGTGCGGCCGGCCCGGGCGCTACGGCCGCCGCCTGTGCCACCGCCACGGCAGGCCCGGCGGGGGGATGGGCTGCCTGGCGGCGCGCCTGTGTCTCGATCTGGCTGCGCAGGCGCGCCAAGCCCTGATTATGTCCCGCCGGGCGCAGCTCCGCCGTGGCCTCTTCGCCGGCCCCCCCTCCCCCTGCTCTCCGGTCCTGGAGGCGCCTCGGCAGGCTGTGGGGGTGCGGCACGCGCAGGCGGTGCCGAGGCGCGCCCTTCGTCCCCCGGGCGACGTGCCGCGCCCGGTGCCGCGTCGGCGAGCGCGGGCTGTACGAATTGGCCGAGCAGCGCCTGCGTGCCCGCATTGCCGAGCCGGTTGCGCAGCTCCTGCGCGGGGCTCGGGCCCGGGCCGCGCGCGGCCGGTGCCGGCGCCGCGGCACGCGGCGCTGCGGCCGGGCGCCGTTCCGGCGCTCCGGGCTGACGGGCCGCGGCGGGCTTGGGCGCCATGGATACCCCTCGGCGGCTACATCCCTCGCTTCAGGGCGGCGGGATGTCGGCGAAGAGCGGATCCGCGAGCAGGGCCGGACGCACGAAGCGTCGCACGCCATGGCGCACGTATAGTTTGTCGTCCGTGTGGAAGAAAACCTTCGCCAGGATCAGCCAGCCACGCTGCGCGCAGCAGCCGGCGCACGTACCCGCCACATGGTCCTCGTAGCAGGCCTTGCGGTCCGTCTCGGTCATCAACTTCGGCCCCGGGGCGGAGTCCCTCGGCGCCACGTGCTCCTCCACGCCTGCCCCGCCAACCGTGGAGGCTCCCTCGTCGAGTCGCGGTGACGCGGTGCTACCCCCCCAACGGGCTCCGCCAATTCCGGGCAGCCACAGGACTCCTTCGGGCGCTCGTTCAGGAGCGCAATCTCGTAGCCGTCGCGTAGGCGCGTCGCCACGCTGTCGCTGCCGCCATCCTCGGGCGGGCATGCCAAGCCGCGCGGCACGCAATCCTGCTGGGTCCGGCGCAGCAGGACCCAGAGCTCGCGCGGCAGCGGCTCACCGCATTCGCGGCGCACGGTGAGCCTCTGCGGGTGCGGCACATGCACGGGGTCGCCCTCGCAGTCGAGCGCGAGGCCGGCATCGACATCGACATGCAGACAGTCGCCGTGCCGCTCGTGGCGTGCCGTCACCTTCAGGCCGCAGACGACGCCGCAGCCGAAGAGGTGGCGGAACAGCAGCCGGCTGAGCTGCCGGGTATACTCGACGCCGGCCGTCAGATCGTCATCAAGCAGGAGAAGGCCGGGGCTGAAGCGCGGGCGCGAGATCATCCCCGTGCCGCACACGCGCTCCTTCGCGTCCTGCCTGCCGGTGGAGGTTGTCGTAGCGCTCATGTCTTGTCTCCATCGGCCTAGCGCCGCTCAAGATGGATGGGAGAAAGGAAGCTGCCGCCGGGTGTGCCATTACCTGACCGCCCGCGGCCGCCACCAAGCTGCGCGTCGGGGCGGTGGGCTCCGAACGTGTTGGCGTCCACCGCTTGGCCGCGGCAGTCGAGGATCATGTCGCCGCGGATCTCGATCTCGATGGTGGACGGACCTCCGAGGAAGCGGCAGAGGTCGGTGTTGAAGATCTGCGATTCGGCCCAGCGGCCGTTGACCACGATGGTGAAGGAGCGGGCTGTTCCCGCCGGGTCGTCGGGCTCGGGATGCGGCTCCAGCCGTATAACGGGCACCCGCCAAGTGTCGCCCCAGCGTGTGCCCCTACCACCCCATTCGGAAACCCCGTCTTGGATCAGGGCGGTGATAGCCACGGCATCGGGCGTGACGGTGTCGATGATCACGGGTCCGTCGAAGCCAAAGGTGAAGTGGGTGACGCACTCCGCCAGCTCGTCAGGCGGGCAGTTGGGCGGTGCCGGCTCGAAGGACCCTGCGAACTTGTCCCAGGGCACGGGGTCACCACGATGCCACTCCGCCCAGCTGATCCAGGCCAGCCTGGTCAGGTCGCAGCCGCGGATGAGGTCATACAGTAGGTCATTGCGCTTCACGATGGGGCGCGGTGTGCACTCATCGGCCGGCAACACGAAGACGGGGCACCCATCGTTCATCTCGACTTTGACGCAGGCCAGGGCAACACCACTCGCCGGATCGAAGGAAAGCCCCGGGCGGAACTCACAGAGGGCACCCGGCTCGCCCGCAACCTCGACCTGCTCGGCCCATCCGCAGAGGCATGCCCTGCGTACGGGCCCTGGCGCATCCGCATCGCCGAAATACCCGGAGTCGGACTGCATCTGCTCGGCCGCATGCTCCGTCGGCCGGCGCGCCTCCGAGCCAGGCGGACAGGCGCAGCGCGGACAGGGCTCCGGCGGGGCCTTGCAGCCCTCCTGGCCGATCCTACGGAGCGAAAGCACGATGGTCTCGCAGATGCGGCTCCACTCCGCCTCCCCGCAGCCGCAGGGGTCGGGTACACGCACTGCCTCGGACAGACGCTCGGCGTAATGTGCCATGAGCAGCCAATGCCCTTCCGTCGGCCTCTCTCTGCACCAATTCTTGTCGTCGATCCTGACAATCAGTTCGTCCAATTTCACCGGCAGCGGCATGGCGAGCGCGATTTCGCGCCCGTGTCGGTCGAAGGCGAGGCCCGGCCCGATCTCCAGCCTTTCCGTCCGGCTTTCGCGCTTACCATCCGGTCCACGCACGGCGAGGCCATGCACCACGCCTGCGCCGAACATGGCACGGTTTACCAGCCTGCGGCGCGCGACGAGGTAGCCCTGCTCAGCGGTGAAGTCGCGGGCATTCATCAGCTTTCCGCCGAAGTACCGATTGCGCGACGCGCCCGGCGCGCATGCCTCCGCGACATCCCCGCAGGGCGCCGACTGGTCGTGCTTCCGTGTGATCTGCATGCGCGCCCTCCTAGGTGAGCCGGAACCCCGTCGCGAGTCCTCCCGCCGGGAGGCGCGACGGCTCCTCCGCGGCGACTGTGACCGAGCCCAGGCCTGCGCCGCGGCCCAGCACAGCTGGTGCGGTAGCGAGCAGCCGCAGATCCTCCCCGATCCGGCGCCCGATGCCGCTGGACGGCCATGGCCGCCAGCGCAGCACGATGCGGATGCCCGCCGGCACGAAGCCGACAAGCAGGTGTTCCATCACCGGCTCCAGCGCCGCTCGCTCCGCCTCGGTCGCGGACAGCTCGACACGGACCCAGCCGGAGAGCGGCTCGAGCAGATCGCGGGCGCCCGGCGCGACGGATTCGGGCAGGCAGGCACGCCCGATCACGGCATTGCTGCCGAGGCGCGGCCGGTCGCGCGCCGCGCCGAGCACCACGGCCGGCAGGCAGGCGGTGCCGAGCAGCGCCGGCGCGAGATCCGTTGCCGGATCCAGCAGGCGGACTGGGCGGCGCGGCAAAAGGCAGCGCACCAGCCGCGTGATGCCGGCACGGGTGCCACGCGCGGCGAGCAGCGCACCGGCAGAGCGCAGCATCGCCCGCTTCGCCTCCTCCGGCAGCGCGGCTTCCCAGGGCAAGCCGAGCCACGAGCCGAGGAAGTCCAGCCAGTCGGGCGGCACGGTCGCCGGGTCTATTAGGCGGCCAAGCGCGTTGATGCGCGCATCTAGTGCCTGCGTGCCGGTCTCGAGCAGCGCGACAAGTCCGCGCAGCTGGCCAAGCCGCCGGTCGCTTGCACGGTAAATCGCCGGCAGGTGCTGCATCAGCGACCGTTCGGGGTAGAGGATGGACAGCTTGTGCAGGCGCGGTGGAGGGAGGCCGGGGCTGCCGGTGAAGCGCAGCTCGATCCAGAGCCATGGATTGCGGACCCCATGCAGCGGCAGGGCGAGCCGCGCGGGCGGCAGCTCCTCCTCCGACTCCTCCGCGTCCGGCGGCACGTCGCGGCCGGCGCCGAGCACCACGGGCTCGCTCCAGTCGAGCATGCCGCTGACCTTCATGAGCCGCATGGCGGGGGGCAGCGCCGGATCGGCGTGCTGGGCCCGCAGCTCGGCTGCGCGAGCCTCGTCATCCGTGCTTGCCAGGCGGGCGGTAACGGTTGCACCGGGCGGCAAATCCGCCGTGACGTCGGCGCGCAACCAGCCGGACTCCTGGCCGAGCGGCGAGTGCAGGGCTGGCGTGAGGAACACGCCCTCCGCTCCGCGAGTCGCACCCGGGCCGCCGGCGGCAAGCCGCCACAGGCCGTTCGCTGCGGCGATCCACGCCGTGCCGCGATCGCCCGAAATTCCACGCAGAGTGCCAACCGAAGTGCTCAAGGGGTGCTGCTCCAGCAGCCTGCCATCGGCCCCGAGCACGAGCAGCCACCGCGCTCGCCTGCCGCTCCCGTCGCGCGCCCTGCCGGCCAGCAGGAAGCGCCCGGCCCGGTCTGCGGTGAGCGCCCGCGCATGGAAGCCCGGCAAGAGCTCGGCAAGGTCGAGCATCGGTCCGGGCTGCCGCTCTGTGAACCAGCGGAGCCGCTTGCGGTCGGCCTCCAGCAGCACCACCGTATCGGCTACCGCGGCAACGAGGATCGGGCACGCTTTGCACGGCAGCTCCTGCGTGCCGCGCAGGCGACCCTCGGCACCAAACCGTGCCAGCGCATGGCCGCCGCGCCGCGCCACCAGCGCGAGCACGCCATCGCTGGCATCTGCCGCGATGTCGAGCACGCGGCCGTCGAGAGGGACGTCGCGCAGCACCTGCAACGTCGGCAGCGCGTAGCAGGAGATGAGACGGCGTCCGCGCCGCGCCGACCACAGGCGGCGGCGCCCGGCGACGAGCCGCGTCCCGCGGCCAATCGCGCCGGCACCGGAGGGTAGTACGCAGGGTGCTGCCCCCTCTCCGGCCCCGGCGGGCAGCCACACGACGCCTCCCGATCCGTCCTGCCACAGGACCATGCCGTCGGCGGCGACCGCGAGCGCGCGGCCTGGCCTGCCGCCCTGGACACGCTGCGCGGCGCCGAAGGGCAGGAAAGGCTCCGGCCCGCCCGCTGCGCACGGCGTCGCACCCTGCAGCAGTCCGGCATGCCACTGCGGCCCGCTGGCGAACCGATAGACCTTTCGTCCGCCCGCGCCGCTCATGGCGAGGCGTCCCGCGGCGCCTCGACGCGGATGTCGCCGGGCGCGAGGTCCAACCTTGGTAGCCCGTGCCGTGGCAGTGCCAGGACACCCTTCTTTGCGTCCTCAATCTTAAGCTCCGCCACCGCAGCCACGCCGTCCAGCCGCCGAAGCCAGCCCAGCAACTCGCGCTGAGAGAGGTCACGGCCAAGCGGCCAGGCCGGCTCGCCGCCCCCGGGTAGCGGCGCGAGGCGGCTGCGCAGCAGGCGACGGGCCTCCCGCTCGATCGCGCGCGGATCACCTCCTGGTTGGGCGATGAGGCGCGCGCGCAGGCGCAGCGGAACATAGCGCGGTCCCGCCACACGCAGCTGCTCGCCGACCAGCAGCATGGGACGCAACCGTCGCTCGAGCGCTGCGAGCCAGGCCGGCGCTTCCGCCTCGTTCGCCGCTTCGCTCCGGCGGCGGCGGCGCAGCGCGACCAGGGTACGGACCCCGCCTGGCACCGTCTCGCGCGCTGGGGTGCCGGCGTCGAAGTCCGGCACCACCTCCGCCCGGGCGACATGCAGCCCCGCGGCGAGGGCAGCGTCACGCAGGTCGGCATGGGTGACAAGCGGCCGCGCTTCGCGAAGCCGGCGGCGCGCCTCCCGCCGCAGCTCGGGCAGGCCGTCGGCGTCGGCGCCGCCCTCCATCGCCGCCGCATTGCGGCCGAACACGCCGGGGAGGCCCGGCACGCGCCAGCCGAGCCCCGCAGGCACCGAGCCATCCCGTCCGTCGCAGACCTCATAGGTGATCTGCAGCGTGGCGCCGGAGGGTGGCACGCATCCGTTCACGCCATTGCCGAAGCGAAGGATCGCCGCTTCTGGGTCGAGCATAAAGACGTGGTCATCCGGACCGGCGAGGGCGAGGTCCGCGACCCGCAGCCAGGGCTCGTCCGGCAAGAGCCGCACCCGCGGCGCGGTCGCGCCCGGTCCATGGCGCAGCCAGGGACGCCCGGCCGGCGCATCTGGCCTAGTAGCGCGCCGGGGACGCGGCAGCACCACCTCCTGGTCCGGCAGCCCGTTGCCCGAATGGTCCCAGGTCGCGCGCTCGATCTGCTGCACGGGCAGCACGTTGAGCGCCAGGCGCAGCAGCCGCGGGGTCAGGGCGAAGGCGCCGCCCGCCAGCTCGATCGTGAGTTCTGCCGGTCCCACGGCCCCGGCTAGCGCATCGGGCAGTCGGAGCAGTAGCACGCCGCTGCGTGACAGGGCTGCGCTGCCATCCGTAACGATCACGGCAGGCAACCTGGCGCCGCCGACAGTGACCCAGGCACGCAGCCGCGCCCCGCCGCGCCGCCATGCGCCGGCGGAAGGCGCGGCCTCGCCCGACGCGAAGGGCTCCACCTCGACGCCGATCGCTACCAGCGGCCGGTGTCCCCGTGCCGCGTCGTAGCCGGCCAGCGGCGGCGGACCGGCGAGCGCCAGGACGAGGCGCGTGCCAGAGCGCGGGGCATCGCCGAAAGGCGCGAAGCTCGCACGCTCGCGCTCGTTCCCCGCCGTGTGGTCCACCGGCGTGCCGCCCTCCGCCGGTTCCGTGCGGAGCCCGGCGAGCCGTGCTCCGGTGAGCCACAGCCCGCGGCGGACGCGAAAGGGCGGCGCCTCCTGCCGCTCCGTCAGGACGGCCGTGCCGGGCGGCAGCCAGACCCCCTCGGCCTGCGGGAGCGGCCTGTCCGGCCAGATCATCCCCTCGGCCGGACGCGGCCCGTGCGGTATGACGCCGAGCAGAGCGGCATAGGCCTGCCGCTCGTCCCGGCGCATCCGGCCGAGGCCGTAGATCTGCGCTTCCGCCGTCCAGGCCAGCAACTCGAGGAGCGTGATGCCGGGATCGTGGAGGTTGTGGTCGGTCCAGTGCGGTGCGAGCGAGGGGATCTGCGCCCGCGCACGCTCTACCAGCGCCGCGAAATCCGTGTCGTCCACGCGCAGTGCGAGAGCGGAGCCGCTCATCACGGGATCTCCTGCCGGAAACCGATGACGATGCCATCGGGCGCGAGAATCACGAGCTCCCCCCGCGGCGATCCGCTCGGGGAAGGACCCTGCCGTCGCCTCGTGCACCTCCTCGAGCGCGATGGACTCCACGCGCAGCAGCCCTTTCAACCCTGCGAGCACGGCCATCACCTCGCCGTCCCGCGGCACGGCACCAAGCGGCCAGCCACCGCCACCCACGCCGCCCTCCGCGGGATCTAGCAAGCGCTGCAGCGCTATCCGCGCTGCTTCCTCCAGGGGTCCGGAGAGGGCCAGCTCTTCGACCACGAAGCCGAGCCGGAGACGCAGCCGGCGTAAGAGCGGCGCATCCACGCGCAGCCCCCCGCGGCGCCGAGTCCCGGTGCGGCATGCTCCACCAGGCGTCGCCGCAGCGCGTCGCGGAACTCCTTGCCCGGGCGCGGATCGGCGCCGCGCAGCACAACGACGAGGCGCGGCGGGCGCGCCTGCGGGATGCAGCGCGCCTGCGCGATCTCGGGCGAGCCGGCCAGCGCCAGCGCCTCCAGGTCGGCCGCCGTCACGGCGCGGTCGCGATGGCGGATGCGTCCGGGCGCGAAGGCGATGGTGCGTTCCGCTCCGGCCGGATCGGCGCCACCCGCGGCAGGCCGGGGCGCAACCACCGCCTCTACCCCCTCCACCGGCGTGACGAGCTGCAGCGCATCCCAAGCCTGCACCGCATTCGCCGCCGCACCGCCGCCGCGGCGATAAGAGAAAGCGGCGACCGCGTCGAGGCCGGGCGGCGGGATCATCCCGGCGAGGCCATCGCCGAAGCGGACCTCGCCGCTTGCATGGTCGAGCGCATAGCCGCGCTCGCGCGGCGCGGCGTCGTCCGGATCGCCCACCTCCCGCCAGCGTACCCAGGCGCCGGGCTGGCCTTCGACATCGATCAGCACGCGGCCCGGGTCGTCGCGCCGCAGCTCCGCGATCTCCTCCTCGCCCAGCGGCTCGCGCACGCGGAGTTCCAGGCTGTCCGGCAGTACCGGCGGGCGGGCGAGGAAGACGCGCTGGCGCGGCGCGCCGTCGGAGGAGCCGAGGATCTCGAATTCCTGGGTCTCCGCCGCCTCCGCCATGACGGCGTTCAGGAACAGGCCGTGCAGCTCGGGCTGCCAGGGCGCGTCCTGTGTGGGACGCAGGCGCAGCCAATAGGCCTCCACCCCGAACAGCGCGGCCAGGCTCGGGGCTGCGTCGAGCGAGAGGGTGAGCATCCCGGGCTGATGCAGCCCGCCCGTCTCGTCCTTCAGCGGCACGGGCGCGAAGCGTCCGTCGCGGAGTGCCTCGGCCATCAGCCGGGTCTCCCCCGCCTGCTCGGCCACGAGGGCGAGCAGGCGGATCGAGCCGCCCCGGAGTGGCGCATCGCAGCCGATGTAGAGGCCGTGCCCGGATGCGGCAGCCCGGTCGGGCCCGAGGCGGCCGAGAACTTCCCCGAGCGGCTCGAAGGCGGTGACGACGGCGTCGCGGGCACGGTTCGCCTCGGCCTGATCGCGCCAGCCGCCACTGTCGAGGCTGAGCATGTGTTCGGGTGGGCGGGCCTCTGCATCCGGCACCTCGTAGGAGATCGCAAGCCCCAGGACGCGCGGCGGGCGGATCTGGCTGGTGTCGCGCACGGCGGTCTGGACGGTGGTCTTGTTGCCGTCCGGCCCCGTGCTCTCAACCTTGTAGACCTCGCGCCCGTACTCGCCGCCGATGAGCCGGGAACGGATCCAGTGGCTAGTGCGGCCGGCGATGTCCGTTTCGGCGATGTCCGCCGGAACGTCGAAGGTGAGGTCGCGGCTGTCGAGCAGGTGGCGCGTGTTGTCCAGCAGCCGCTCGATGCGCCACCATCCGAAGCCATTCCAGTACTCCCAGGAGAGTTCAGGATTGGGATCGGTGGGGTCCTGCTGGTGATCCCAGCTGGTAGCACCGGTCGGCGCGGGGACGACGAGCGCCAGTTGGGCATTCGGCTTGGGCGGGGTGGTCCACGCCGCGCCAAGCGCCGCCAGGTCGGTGTTCGTCTTCCCGAAGCCCCGGATCCGCTGGAAGGTAGGAACGGCATCTAGGACGAGGCCGGCCTCCTCGATCCGCTTGCGGACCTCCTCGGCAATGCCGTGCAGGTTCAAGACCGGACGCGCTGCTCCCTCCAGGTCCTCCGCCAGGACCTTCGGGTAGTCATAGGCGATCGTGGCGCCAGGCTGGGCGGCGAGCGGTGGGAGCAGACCGGCGACCTTGCGCGGCAAGGTCCCGGAGGGCGGAGGCAGTTCCGTGATCCGGTGGAAGGTCCGGGCGCCAGCATCCTCCACGCGGATCGTGCGGCCGACTGCTGCCTCCTTGTCGTTTTCGTTGAGCGTAAGCTTCCCCTCCCCGCTCGCCTCGCCGCCTTCGAATTTATGGTCAGCGTCGGCCCCGAGCAGCCGATACTTGGGCTCTCCGGTATTCCCCTTCTCGCTGAACGGCGCCTCTGGCACGTAGATGGCGGTCGCGGCGACGCCTGTCTCCTCGATCACCTCGCGGACACGACTGACCTGCCAACCGGTACCAGGCCCGATCCGCTCAACGGCTTCGGCATCCACGGCGGTCTCCAGCCGCACGCCGGAGAGCAGGTCTGCCGCTAGGCGTGGCACCACCGTCGGGCCGCCCTCCCAGCGGCGCACGAAAACGTCGCGCTCCGGTCCCGCCACAAGGAGGTGCCCGGCAATCCAAGCCGGCTGCACACCGGGAAGGGCATCGGCCGGCAGCTCCTGCTGGTCGGGCAGCGGTTCATCCGCGCCAACCAGCCAAGCCTTGAGCTCCTGCCCCTTGTCCGAGCGGAACACTGCCACGGGGAAGGGCGATCCGGCGACGGGGATGAGCGCGAAGCCCCCACCTTTCGGAAGGACCGTGCCCGCCGTCCAGATCTTCTGCGCCGAGGTGCCATTAGCCTTTACCAGGTGGCCGACAGGATGGCGTTCCTGATCGGCCGCCATCACTAGAATGCGGCCATCCGGCCGGCGCAGCGCGACCGGTTCGACCTCTCCGCTGAGCTTCACACCCGGCACGCGCTTTGGCGCATTGCCCTGCTGGATCAAGTGAAGCGCACCGTCCGTCACCGCCAGCAGCACTGGCGGTTTCGAAAGCGGGATCCCGAGCGGTTCCTGCACGCCCACTAGTCTGGTGATGTCCCTGTCGAGGGTGCCGGCTTGCTGCCAGCCCTGCCCTGCGTGACCCGGAGCGAGGCGGCGGGCCAAGATGCTCCCACCCACCGCCGCGAACACCGTAGGCGCGCCCTGAGTGGAGGAAAGGACCAGTGCGACAGGTTCGGCAGCTTCAGCCGGCGCACCAAGAGCGCTCCAGCCCGCAGGCCAAGCATTGGGCTCTGCCATCAACGCCCAGAGCCAGACATCCGCGCCCGCACGCGCCGCAGCAAGCAAAGCGTCGCGCGCCACGGCCGGGCGCTGCTGTGGCGTCAGCGCCACACGCCGATCGTCTGGCGAGGGAAGCGCCGCGCCAGGCGGCCGCACGGCCGGCGCATCGAGCGGCACGATGCGCAGCTGCCCGCCGGCACCCGCGAGGTCCAGGCGGTAAAGCGATCCGTCCTGCGCAACCGCGAAGGCGGAGGATGCACCGGAGGTGGCGACCAACGGCCCCAGCGTCGCGTCGGCGAGGACGAACTGTAGAGTGACCTTCGCGCCGGGCTTCGAGAAGGCCTCCGGGCAGCTAAGATAGAAGGTGTCGAACAGGCGCGGCTCCCGCCCCAGCGGATAGAACTCGGTGTTCGTCACCAGCGGCACCGTGTTAGCGAAGGCTTCGAAGCGCAGCGGCGGGCGCCCCGCCTTGCTGGCCTCCTCGGCGTCGAAGGCGGTCGCGATCCGGAGCTCGCGCAGGGTCAGGGCCCTCTCGCGCGCGGCCCGTTCGGCGCGGATCCAGCGCCCGGCGCGGCCCTCCACCTCGCGCGGCTCGATGGCGCCGTCACGCTTGGCGAGGAGCAGGCGGTCCCCATCGGTCTTCACCGTCATGCCCCGCCAGCCGGCCTCGCCCTTGTCCTCCCTGCCCCAGTAGGACCACTGCGCGTCCGCGAGCGCAGCGCCGCGGAGCAGGGCGATCGTCGCTGCGCCCTCGACCTTCAGCAGATCGGCATCGCCGAGGTAGAGCGCATGCACCTGCCGGTCCTCGGAGAAGCAGCCGGGCATGCCGCTGGCCGCGGCGGAACGGCGGAATGGGGTGAAGCCCGTCTCCACCTCCAGCGGCGTCCGTTCGTCCACCCCCTGCGTGAGCGGCGGGGCGACGGTCACGATGTCCTGCTCCGCGGCCTCGATGACGTGCTGCCGCGTGCCGATGCAGAGGATCTGCCCAGCCTCCAGGCCAAGGGCCGGCGTGACCTGCAGGCGCACCGCGCCGGCGCCTGCGGGGCTGGTAGGATGCCGCCGCACCGTCAGCCCGCCCGCCGGCGCCTCGGGGGCCAGCAGACCCGGAGGCGGCAGGAAGATGCTGTCCCCGCTGCCATCCGCCGCAACCAAATGTGTGAGCCGGCCCGGCACGACCCGCAGTGCCTGCTCGGTCTCGAAGACTGTGGGCTCGGGCTCGGTCTGCGCCTGCAGCCGCAGCCGCGCCGGTGCGAGCACGGTAGCGGTCGCCGCCTCTGCCATACGCAGCACCACCGGAAGCCGTGCCGCGCGGGCGGGCTCCGGCCTGATCCCGGCCCACAGGAGGAAGTTCCGGAACGCCTTCTCAGGCACGCGATCTAGGCGGCTCGTTACCTCCGCCTGCAGGGCGGCCGCGATGGAGATCAGCGCTTGGCCAACATCCTCCTCATCACGCCCGGGCTGCCAATCCTGCAGGAAGGTCGGCACCAGCCGCCACATCTCCTCCAGCAGCTCGCGCCGGCGCCGTCGGTCGAGGCGGGGAAAGACGGGCGGCTGCGCGTTCATGACGCAGCACCTTCGCGGAAGTAGAAGGGATAGACGAGATTGCCGCTCTGGTTCGTACGCCGTACGCGGTAGTCTATGCTCACGGTGAGCTCACCCTCGGGCGCACGCAGCGCGTCGGCCGCCACCTGCAGCAACTCGATCCGCGGCTCGAACCGCACCAGCGCATCGCGCACGCTGTCCTCGACGCGGGCGAGTGCGGCGGTGTCAAGCGATTCGAAGACGAGGTCGTGCACGCCGCAGCCGAAATCTGGGCGCATCACCCGCTCGCCCGGGCTGGTGCCGAGGATGATACGAATGGCTTGGCGAATATCGGCCTCGTGCTCCGCCATAGCGGTCCGGCCGGTCTCGGGATCCACCGCTACCGGGAAAGCCCAGCCGCGACCAAGGAATTCCTTGCGATCCTCCACGGCGTCTCAGCCCCCGATCAGCACGGAAGGGAAACCACCGAGGATGGCGTTCGGCGGCGCGGCCTCCAGCACGGTGTCACCCTGCCGCGCGGCCGGGAAACCGCCGATCAGCACGGTCGCGCTGCCGCGCAGCACCGTGCCGCCGAAATGCGGCTTCGGCCCGTCCGAGAGGGGGCAGAGATGCGTGTCTCCGACCGCGCGCCAGGCGGGCTGTCCGCCGATCAGCACGCTCGGCAGCCCAGGCCCGGGGCCCAGTGGCGTGCCGTGGCTCGTCGGGTCGCCGAGACGTGCAGCGGGCTGTCCCATGCATGTGCTTCCCTCAGTTGATCTGCACGAGGCCGCCCTTGATGGTCAGTGTCGGCCCGGCCTTTAGCTCTAGCGTCCCGCTGGCCTCGATCGAGATGGCCGGCGCGCTGAGCGCCAGCTTGCGGGAGGCGCGCAGCGTCACACTGCCGCCCGTCGAGGAGAATTCGAGGCTATTGCCCTGGCCGTCCTCCAACCGGACCGTGTCGTCCTCTATAGAGAGCCGCCGCTTCCCATCGTTCAGCTTCAGCTCGACACGCCCTCGCGCGCCATCATCGAAGGTCAGCTCGTGCCCCTTGCGGGAGCGCACGAAGCGCAGGTCGTTCCTGCCGTCCGCATTCGTCGCGGGTGGCTTGTCCTTGCCATTCCACAACGCGCCGACGACGTAGGGAAATCGGATGTCCTCCCGCTCGAAGGCGACGAGCACCTCGTCGCCGGGCTCCGGCAGGAAGAAGGTGCCGCGTTCCTTGCCTGCCATCGGGACGGCGATTCGCGCCCAGTGGCTCTCGCTCGGCCGGGTGTGCCAGGGAAAGCGCACCTTGACCCGGCCCAGGCCTTCCGGGTCGCTGTTCTGCGTCACCAGCGCGACGGCCACGCCCTTGGCATAGCCGCCGGCCTCAAGTGCCGTCTCGCGGGGCGCGTGCTCCAGCATGGCGTTCACAGCGTCGTCTCCTTCACCTTGAAGCGGGTCCGATAGCCGTTGCTGTCCGCTCGATGCGTCGCTTGCTCGACGTAGTACGTCTTAGAAAATCGTGTCCCGATCCTCTCCAGCGCGACGTTCGTGTCCGGCCGGATCTCCGGTAGGCCGAGGCTCTCGCCCTCCCCACTCAGGAACTGCTCGGCGCGTTCCGCGAGTGCGGCGCGCGCCCGAGCCTCCGCTTCCGCCTGGCTTAGCACGGGCTGGCGCAGCCGCAGCACCGACTGACCGCGGACGACGCGCTGGAGCTTGTCGCCCGCACTCTCGCGGCGGGCGTCGCGGCCGGGTTCGTCACCGCGCCGAGCACGCCCGACAATGGGCTCCCCCGCGCTTCGGATCCCAGCCATGGATCTCCACCGCGCCGACTTGGCCGGCCAGGTTCGCCTCGGGCTTGAAACTCAGCAGCCCCGCGCCGAAGGCGAGCGTCGCGACTGGGCCTGAGCCGTCGCGCGCCGGTCCGAAGCGCAGCGTCCGCCCGCCCGAGATGTAGACCTTGTAGCGGCGGTTGCGCTCGGCAATTTTGCGGACGAACTCCAGGTCGCTCTCCTGGTTCTGCTCGATCTGGGCGTGCTCTTCCCGCGTGGGCACGATATCCGTGTCGAGGTTGTGGGCACGAGAGATCATTGCGACTACGTCGCTATCCTTCGCCTTCGCCCAGTTCTGGCTGTTCTTGCCGACCGAGAGCGGGTAGCTGTGGTCGTAGCCGGAGACGGTGAGTTCCGGCGACCCGCCCTCCGCGAAGTTCGTGCCGATCTCCGTCACCACGCCGGAAACCAGCACGGGCAGCGCGCGCACATCGCCGTAGCCCATAGCAACCTCGACCGAGGCGCCGAAAGTCAGCTTCTCCAGCAGTGGCGTCCCATCGCCTGTCAGGAAGTCCTGCTTCGCCACGTCGAAGGCGTTGACGACCGTAAAGCTGAAGCGGCCCATGCCCGATAGGCTGAGATCCGCCTCGGCCTGGGAGACGGCAACCGCCATCTGCCGCACTAGGTCGGCGCGACCAAGCCGCACCGCGAAGGCCGGGACGTAGAAGTCGCCGTGGCGCTCAGCGAGTTCCTGTAGGCGCAACGCCATTCTCCTCCAACGGCGGTAGCAAGAGCCATGTACCGGCAGCGAGCTCCCGTGGGTTGTCCAGGTCGCTCGCCTCGGCGATGAGGCGCCAGAAAGCGGCGTCGCCGTATTCGCGCGCCGCCAACGCCCAGATAGAGTCGGAGGCGTCGAGCTGCCGCCGCTTCGTCTTATCGGCGGATTCGCGCCGCGGCTCCCGGAGCTGCCGGCCAAGCGAGCGATACTCCTTAAAGGAGACGGAGAGCGTCGCACGTGCCGGCGTGCCGTCCGGTCGGAACAGCGTGTGCTTCTGGCTCAACTTTTCGATGACTGCATCGAAGCTCAGCCGCCCCCAGGCAAACTTCACCGGCGGCGGCGCATGCAGGGAGCTGTCGATCAGCAGGAGGCGGGACAATTCGGTGATCCGCTCTGACACACTCCGCGGCGGTCCACTTGGGCCGGCGCGCGGCGGGTCAGTGAAATCCTCCAGGAACAGCTCCATAGAGAGCTGGTCTGCATCGCCGTTGACGAACTGCAGCAGCGGACTGCCGAGGCCGAGCAGCGCGGTCGCCTTATAGGTGTTCGACCGCTCGATGGTGTACTCGGTGGGATTGAATAGCACCCCGATGCGCGTGCCCCGGCGCTCCCCGGCCATGATCTCAATCACGGCTTTCTCAAGCTTGTTCATGGGCTGCGACCCGCTCACAGCCCGCGCCTCTCACGGTCGATGCGCAACCGCCGCTCGATGCGTCGGACGACATCGTCCACGAAACGCTCGCTCGGCGCCGACTCGGCCCGCGCGGGTACCGCCGTGCGGGGCATCGCGGCAGGCGCCGCGGCGGTGAGCGGTGCATCGGCAGCCTCGCGGAGCGTGGCCTGAGCAAGCGCGGTATGGATGGACACGGCCTGTGAAGGCGCGGCATGCGTCGTGCTGCCACCCGCGCCCACACCGTCCGCTGCCGCAGCTTCGGACAAGCGCCAAACAAGGTCCAACCGCCTGGCGGCCTCCGTCAGCCGAGCCACCTCCGGGCGAGCCCGGCCGCGTTCACCATGTAGCACTAGGGCGAGCGGAGCGCGGTTCTGCGCCTCGATCGGTGCCATCTGCCGGACCAGCCCGGCCGAGGCGGACGCGTCGAGGTGCCCCAGCGCCGGCCCAGCCGCTCGCAGCCGCAATGCGGGCCACACGCCAGCAGGTCCTGCCGGCAAGGGTCCCATGAAGCCGGGCACACGCCGGTCGGGCCACTGCACGGCAATGGATGCGGGGGCGATTATAGCGTCGTCCGGGTAGCGCCGCGAGGACAGGGTAGTGACCTCCGCATTGGCGCGCGGCAACCGAAGTAGGGGCCGCAGCATCAGGATACCCGGGCGGGCGGGCGCCTGCGCGGCGGCGGCACGCGGATCCTGCAGTAGCGGCCGCAACCGCGCCGCCGCAAGCGCGCTGCGCGGCGTCCTATCCGGCCGGCCATTCCGCCAAGCGAGGGCCGCGCAGTGCGACGTGTTCGGGCGGTCCGGGTGCGACGCCGCCGCGCCGCGCGGCGCAGTACCTGAGGCAAGCGGGCCATGCACCAGCAGCCCGCAGGACTCTCCGCGCCGCAGCAGCAGCTCGAATCGCTGCGCCAGCCGCAGTTCCAACCGCGGTGCAGCCAGGCGCGCCCGCCGCCAGGCCAGCGCCAGCGGCGTCCAGCCACGCCGTGCAGCCGGCTGCCCCGCGCCCATACGCCGCGCCGCCCGGACCGGCCAGGCCTGCCGCGCCGCGACGCCGGGTCGGTGCGCCATGTCCCTCAGAGCGCTCATCCCCGGCGGAGTCCGTGATGCGCGAACTCGACGCTCTCGACCAACACCGCGCTGCTCGATGCATCGAGGTCGGCCAGCGACCACTTCACGGGATACGCCCCATGCGCGTGCAGCCGCCAGACCTCGTCACCATTTGCGTCGCGCAGAATGACAGATAGCGTCTTGCGTTCCACGCGCCCCTCCACCGTCCGGCGGTGCCATTCCCAGAGCCTCTCATTGGTTAGGCCGTGCTCCAGCACGATATTCGGGAATGAGGTCTGAGTGACGTGACGGTGCTCGAAGTCGTTCACGCCGCCCTCACGGTAAGACTCCACTTTCGTCTCGCTCGCCAGGCCCTTTACTCGGCTGAAGCCGCCCTGCTGCAGGCGCTCGAATTCGATGAGGAAGCGGAAGCCTCGGTAGGGATCCTGCTGGCGCGTCATGGCGCTCGCCTCAAGCCAGGTCGAAGGGGTTCGGCGGTGCGCCGATCGACCGGCGATTCACTGCCGAGATTTCGCGGCACCAGCGCCGCCGCTCCGCATGCTCTAGGCTCATCAGCTCCTCACGGCTCCAGTGGAAGTGGAAGGCGAGAAAGGCCATCTCCTCGTAGAGCAGACGTCGAGGATAGGCCGTTAGGCTTCCCCCAGGACTGTCATCCCCGCGCGCAGATTGCTCGGGGCGCCGCCCTGCAGGGCGATCCCCGGCGCTGGCTCGCTCTCCTCCGCGCCGTTCAGCCGCTCGTATAGCCGTTGGAGATAGTCGAGGTCGGAGGCAAAGAGCCCCTCCACGACGCGCGTATCCACCTCAGGAAGCGAGCCCAGCCGTACCACTACGCGTGCCATGACAATGACGGCGAGATAGGCGGGGTTGGCCTGCACGCGCGGGTCGCGGAGCGGCAGGATCTCGTCCGCCGCTGTGGCAAGCCGCATCACGCCCTCGCGGTGCAGCACACCGTGTTCGTCGAGGTAGCCCTTCGGCAAGATGAATTCCACCTCGGTCCTAAAAGCCGGTGCGGCCCTGTTACTCATCGGCTTGCTCCTTCGGATCGCGCGCTAGCGCGTGCGCTCGAGGCCCTCATTGGCCAATTCGAGTGTCTCGATCAGGACCTCGTTGCCCTTGGCATTGAGGTCGCTCGGGTCGTACTTCAACGGCCAGGCCTCGCTGATCACAAAGCGGGCCTTGTCAGCGCCAAGTTCATCCTGCACGACAATGGTGACAGTCTTGCGTTGGCTGCTGATTTCGCCGGCCACAATCCGCTTGTGCCAGTTTGCGATCTCCAGCGAATCGGTATAACCGGCCTTGAGTGTAATGTTGCCGTATTTCGTCAGCCCGGAGAGCTTGCGCACATGCGCAGGCTCGTTGCCTTCGCGGTAGTCAACGGCGTCGGTCGTCGTCTCACCGATTGCCACCTCGCTGAACCCCGCCTGAGTGATGCCGTCGATCTCGAGGCGGAAGCGAAAAATTGCGGAGGGGGTCTTTGCGTGCCATCTCGATCTCTCCGTCTCAGCGCTGCGGCTCTGCGGTGTGCTGAAATATGCGGAAGATGACGAACTCCGCAGGGTAAACAGGACGGATTCCGATCTCGCAGACCAGACGCCCGTTTAGAATGTCATCCTGTGTCATCGTGGTACGGTCGCAGGTGATGAAGAACGCCTCTTCCTCGGTGCGGCCCATCAGTGCGCCGCCGCGCCACTGGCCACGGAGGAAGAGACGGATCGTGTCCGTGACCCGCGCCCAGAGCCGCTCGTCGTTCGGCTCAAAGACGACCCATTGCGTGCCTTCGTAAATCGAGCGCTCGATGAAAATGAAGAGCCGCCGGACGGGAACGTACTTCCACAATGCATTGGCAGAGAGGGTACGCGCACCCCAGATCCGCAGACCTCGACCTGGAAAACGGCGCAACGCGTTCACCCCACGTGGATTGAGCTGCCCTTGAGTGCTGTCATCGATGTTGTATTCCAACTCGATCACGCCACCGAGCGTCTCGTTTGCCGGAGCTTTATACACACCGCGGTCGATGTCCGTGCGGGCGTAAACGCCGAGGACATGGCCGCCTGGCGGGATCTTCCGTTTCACACCCGTCCTGGGATCCGGCACATAGATCCAGGGATAGTAGAAGGCTGCGTACTGCGTCTCCTGGATCATCGTGCGAGGGTCAAGGCTCGCGGAGTTGCCGACATTCGGTGCGCTGTCCACGACGGCGAAGCGGAACTTCTGGTTCTCGCAGTGGGAGATCAGCTTTTTCACAACATCCGTGGGCGCGTTGGGCGCGTAGACCAGCGACACCTCGCGGAACTCATCTAGCTTCAGCGCCTCCAGGCCGCGCCGCTTGTCGGCTTCGACATTAGCGCCCTCGTAGTCATCGGTGCCGATCGGATTCGGGTCGTCGACACCGTCCTGGTCCAACCGCGCCTCCTCTCGAGACACCTGCGGAGGCGATGCTGCGCTGTCCAGAATCGAGAGTTTGACCAGGGGCGAGTTGTCGTTTACGCGCTTCATGAAGTGATCGGGCGATGCCTCGTCCTCGATCACCACGTCGTCGAAATCCTCGGGCGGCAAGGCTGGGCGCGGCGTGCGACGCGGCTCGTCAAAGGGGTCGAACACGCCGTCCGGGGGCTCCTCACTCCAGTAGGCCACCTTCACCCGCACGCCGACAGGTTTGGAGGTCCCGGGACTCGCTGGGTCGGGAACCTTCGTCGTGCTGTCCTCGATCTTTACCCAGATGCGGCGGCCCCAGGCGCCGGGCCCGGTCGCCTCGACATGGAGGTCGCCGAAGTCGCGGGAGGCGGTCGTCGCCGCGTCACCCACGATGCGGCACACATAGAGGCGCTTCCCACCGTTCTCGAAGAAGCCGCTGGCAGTGTGCGGCATGAACTTCGCTGGATCGAAGACGGTCCCGAACCAGCGGAGGTAGTCGTTGAAGCCGGTAACGAGGCGCGGCCTGGTCGGACCCCGTTCCGTCTCACCGATGAAGGCTGCCGTGCTGGTGGCGACGCCCTCGATCGGGCGGGGCCCACGTTCGATTTCTTCTATGTAGACACCGGGCGTTAGATACTCGGGCATCGCTCAGCTCCTCGTCACGCGGTCACCTGCCTGGCTTTGCTCGACGCCGACGTGTTCTGACTGTCCGTCTCCGCACCGGTCTTGGTGTCGGCTGGCCGCGGCGAATTCTGCAGGCGTGTCTTTGCGTCCTCCTCCTCACCCTTTCGAAGGTCATCTAGCTTCTTCTTTGCAACAGCAAAATCGGCCTTGGCGATCTCGATTGTGCGAGCTTCTCTGCATGCTTTAGACCTGCCTCGCGGTAGGTCTCGAGCGCCTGCATGAGGGTCGCGTCGAGCTGGTCCTTGGGTATTAGGTGCGCAGCGCGTGCCGGCGTCGCGCCGCCATTGGCGTTGCCGCCCTGGTCCAGCCATCTCTCCTCCCGTACCACCTGAGGAGGTGAGTTCGCACCGTCCAGGATGGAAAGCTTGACCAGGGCCGAGTTCTCGTTGACACGCTTCGCGAAGTGATCGGGCGATGTCTCATCCGCGATCACTACATTGTCGAAATCCTCGGGTTTCTGAGTCGGGCGTGGTTCGCGGCACGGTTCGGCAAAGGGATCGAACACACCGTTCTGGGGCTCCTCGCTCCAGTAAGCCACCTTCACCCGCACGCCGACCGGGATGGAGGTCCCGGGACTCGCCGGGTCGGGAACCTTCGTCGTGCTATCCTCAATCTTCACCCAAATGCGCCGCCCCCCGGCGCATGGGTCTTTCGCCTCGACGTGGAGGTCGCCGAAGTTGTGGAAGGCGGGCGTCGCTGCGGTATCCTTGTTGCGGCTGGACACGCCGGCACCGCTATTCGCCTTTTCGGCCGGCATGTTGCCGCGGTCCTGCCCGGTGCCGGAACCTCCTTCCTCGCGGCAGTTAGCGCAGATTGCCTCCCAAGGCGCCTTGCCCGTGGAAACTTCCCCGTTCTGGAACAGCGCCCACTCTTTCGAGGCGGCGACGGCGTAGTGCGCGGGCTGCAGCCGCACCCAGAAGCGGTAGAGCGCGAAGACCTTCTCCGGCTTGCCAAGCAGCTGCACGACCTGCTGGATCTCAGCCGCCGTCTCCGTGAGGGCCTTTTCGAGCGTGTCGGCGGCCTTTGACCAGGATGTGAATCTTTCCTTTGCCGCCTGCCGCTCCCCGTCGGCTTCTTGGATCTGACGTTGCAGAGGAAGTTCCACCGCTTCCGACTTCTTACCGAGCGCGATCTCGGCGGCCTCAATCTCGTCCTTCGTCTGGCACACTGTTTTGCAAAGCAATTCCTTCCAATCACCAAACTGGTGGATCAGCTTTCCGCGCAGATCCTTCACGGCGCGCTCGTTCTGCTCCCACCTAGTGCGCAGAGTTTCATGTTTGAGCTCATAGCTCTTCTGCTGCACGGCGAAGCCGGCGATCGCCTGCTGGCTCTCGCCCTTGACCGTATCGAGGAACTTGCCCTTGGCGGCGGACAGAGCAAGCTGCCTGGCCGCCTCCTCCAAGGTTTTGGGCGGGGAGGCCTCGGGCGCCGGGTGAGTTTTTGGCGATGTGGTCGTTGACATGTGGGCGGAATCCCTCCTTCGGATCAGGCCGCATCTAGCTGGCGCCAGTCGAAGCCTTCGACGGGCTTTGGAGGATTGCCGGTGGAGACATCTCCGGTCTCGGAGACGGTCAGCGCGCCAGACATGCGGCTCCTTGCGTCGGTACCGGTGCCGCGCGTGAAGCTGAGCTGCAACTCCACGCGATCGCCCCGGCTGCGCTCGCGCAGGGAGAGCCGTAGCGGCAGGGCGAAGTCGCCTTGCGCATTCGTCATTGCCGGACTAGCCGCGAGGTGGCCGGCCACACGGTCGGTGAAGCTCGCCCTCACCAGCACCCGCGGCAGCCGCGCCTCACCGTCCGTCACCCAGCCGCGGAGCACCGTTGCGTCGGGCGGGAACACGTATGCAGGGGAGGGGTGCAGCAGGATGCGCAGCAGCCGCTTCCTGGCGACAACGTCCGGCGGATCATCGGCCAGCGGCGGGGTGGGTGCATCCACCTCCTCGGGCGGCTCGAAAGGAGCACCGAGGATCTCGACCCGCACCTTGCCCGGCACCGCCCCCGGCTCCTCCAGGAAGACGAAGCGCCCGCTGAGATTGTGCAGCGGCTTGTCCGCCAGCCCGCGCACGGAAACCCGCACACCGGCGCTGATAGTGCCTCCGGTGAGCGGATCCAGCAGTTCCACAGCGAACAGCACGCGCCGCTCCGCAGCCGCGTCGAAGTGGACCGTGCGCCGCGCCCCTTCCCACGCGCCGCTCATGACGCGAACTGCCCGACAAGCCGCCTGTCGCTGAGCACCGGCATCGGCGGCTCTGATTGGTCGGGCGGATCGATCCAGACCGGGGTGACGAGGTAAATCAGGGAGGGGCGATAGGAGGATTGGGGGAACATCGCCCAGATCCGGGTAAGTTCCTCCGTCGTTGCGGGCTCGAGGGTGATGCGGGCCTCTTGGTCCGGCACCTCCGGCGGACCGATCATCGGCGTAAGTGCGAGCGTCTGGATCACCCGCCCGAGCCGGCCGAGTGCATCCCGCTCACCGCCCGTCTCCTTGCTCGCCGTGGTCAGCAGCACCGTGAGGTCGAGCGGCACCGCACCCGGCAGCACGCGCGGCGGCTGGCCCTCCTGCGTGGGCGGAAGGTGCCGTTTGTCATTGCGCAGCGTGGGCGTGGCGGCCGCGCGCACGAGGAGGATGCTGAGATCGCTGGACTGCGCTTCGCTGTCGTCCGGTGGCCCGACATGCACCGTGGCAGTCGCCCGGGAGCGGCCGAGGGCGGCCTGCAGGCGGGCCCTGAGCGCTTCCAATACCTGCTCGATGGCACGATCACTCATCGTCGCCTCACGCCGCACGCGACAAGGCGGCGAGCGCCGTTTCAACGCCCGGCATGCCGAGTTTCACGAGTTCCGCTCGCGCCGCCTCGACGAGATGGTCCAGCGTGATCGCAGCCTTGTCGCCCTTGCCTTCGGCCGCGGCGGCGAAGGCTGCCCGCAGCGTGATCTGTCGGATGTTCCCCCCTGTGAGCTCGAGCCGGCGCGCCAGCACCCGGATCGCAAGCTCGTTGACGTCATCCGACCGCGGCGCACCGTGCAGGCATTGGTGCCAGATGTACTCGCGCGCCGCCGCGTCCGGGCGCGGGAACTCCACGACGAAGCGCAACCGCCGGAGGAAGGCGGAATCGATATTCTGTCGGAGGTTGGAGGTGAGCACGGCAAGGCCCGCGAAGGCCTCGAGGCGCTGCAGAAGGTAGGCTGTCTCCAGATTCGCGTAACGGTCGTGCGCGTCCCTGACCTCACCTCGCTTACCAAACAGCGCATCAGCCTCGTCGCAGAGCAGCACGACGCCGGCACGCTCTGCCTCGTCGAAGACTACGTCCAGGTTCTTCTCGGTTTCGCCGATATACTTGCTGACCACCCGGGCGAGGTCCACTTGGAACAGCTCGGTCCCGAGCGCCCGCGCGATGGCCTGCGCCGCCATCGTTTTGCCAGTGCCGCTGGGACCGGAGAACAGCGCGGCGACGCCGCGGCCGTAGGGGAGCTGCGCACCGAAGCCCCAGCGGTCCAGCACCGTGCCAGCATGCCGGCACTGCTCCACGATCTCCCGCAGCTGCGCCGACTGCTCCTCGGGCAGCTTGATCTGCTTGAGGCTGAAGGCGGGCTCGATAGGGCGTGCGAACTGTGGCAGCCGCGGCATAGCGATACTGCGCAGCGCGCGCGCGAGATGCGGCTCCTCTGCTCGCGTATTGGCGTCCTCGGCGGCAGCCAACGCCGTTGCCAGCTCCGCAGCATTGCTGATCGCAGCGGAAGCCAGCGGGAACACCGCAGCGAGTCTCTCAGCCCCCGCCTTAGCGAGCCCTACCCCGTGCCGTGACGCGGCGTTCCGCAGCATGTCTACGCGCGCCGGCATGGCGGTCGGCGCGCGCGCCAGGACGATGTAGCGTCCGGGCGCCAGGGCCGCGGCGAAGGGACCGGGGTCCGCCAGGAGCAGCACGGGCCCGCTCTCGGCAAAGCCGGGTTGCCTCGCTAGGCCCTCCAGCAGAGCGATCGCTGTGCCGGGGTCCGCTCCATGGCCGTCCGGCACGATCGCCGGTACGAGATCGAGCAGCCGCGCGGCGCGTGCAATGCGCGCCGCCGCTTCGCTGGGGTCCGCCGAACCGGATGGCGTCGATGAAGGCGGCACGACGCGCAGCAGCTCGCGGTCTTGACGCTGCGCCGCGGCTTCGGCAATGGCGCACCATTCATCTGCTGCAGGGGTGCTGCCGCCCAGCACGATGAAGCCCGGCGCCGCGTCGCCCAGCAGTCCTGCCAAGCGCTCCGTCTCCGGCCAGCCATCCACCAATTCGGAACCACCCCAGCTTCCGGCATGCAGCCAGCCGGAGAACCGCGGATCGGCGGCCGCGAGCGGACGATCCTCGATCAGCCAGGCAGCAATGGCGGCATCCACGCGCAGCGTGTGGTCTGCCGCAAGCGCCGCATCGTGGTGCGGCTCGACTAGCCGCCAGCGCGCGAGGCCGCCAAGCGTCGCGAGCCTGTGCCGCATGGTGGCCGGCTCGCCGAGCACGGACGCGACGAGACCGAGTGTTGCACTACGCCGGCTGAGATCATCGTTCAGCAGGCCATAGACGCGCTGGTAGGTGGGATCAAGTTCCGGAGCCAGGCAGAGCAGCAGCGCTTTCACCTCGATCGAATCCAGCCTTATCCGGCGCGCAAGTCGGGTCAGGCGGGTGACCTCCTCCTCCTCCGCGTCCAGGCTCTTGGTGAGTCTCGCTTCCGCCTGGGCATGCATGTCGAGCAGCAAGTCCGGTGCAATCTCCGCGCTGCGCCCACGCCGCTGTGCCAGAAGGCGGTCTGCCGTGGCAGCAGATAGTGTCAGGCCCGGCAGCTTCTCGTCATCCGCCACGCGCGAACGCGCAATGTGCAGACGGAGCGTGGCATCAAGCCAGTCGGTAATGATGCCGTCGCGCGTGTCGGCCTGATTCTCCTGGTTTCCCTCGGCGAGGGCGATCGCGACATGCGCGATCCGCTCGGCCATCCCTTTACCGCCGAGAGAAGTGGCCGGCATGCTGCGCAGTAGGGAGACAAGGCCATCGAGCCCGAGCTGCGGCACTTCCAGGCGGATCCTGTCCGCCCGCGGTTCAACCGCGACAAGGCACACACCGGGGTGCGCTTCTGCCAGAGCGCGGATTTGCGCGTCGATATCAGCCGGGCCCGCGATGAGCAGGAATGCGCGCGGGGCCCCTGTCTCGGTCAGCGCCTTACGAATCGCTTCGGGATCGTACGGGGCTTGCACCGTCAGGTGCAAATCGCGCGCCCGGCTACGGATCGCCTTGACGAGCGCCTCACCGTCAAGTCGGGCGCTCCGCGCATGCACAACAAGAATGAATGTCTCGCTCGGCGGCATGCATCAGCCCCGCCCGGTCTGTTACGCACCGATCAACTCATATCCGCAACCTCCTAGCCATGGTTCTCGGAGATTGATTTCTGGCCTAGCTCGCAGATCGGCAACGCGGTCCATCTGGCTCAGCCATCGACTAGGCCGGTTCGACCAAAGGGTTGATGTGCATATCCGCTCGCGCCCTCGGGCCGTAGCGGCGCTCAGGAGCGCGGCGAGGAGGCGGATCCCAAGGACGCAGACGTTGGCAATGTCGAGTTGGCGCGTGAGCAGCTCGTCACCCAATGGCGACCGAAACTCGGACGCTTGTCCGGGTCTGCCCTTTTGCCTTCCACCGCGATCCCCCGCTTACCGCGGGTGAGGCAGGGCCGGAACAAGCGCCCGGCGTCGCGGCCTCCGCCTCTTCCCGTCAGTATGACGCCAGCTACTGCGTAAGAAGCGGTTTCCACATCCCGAGCGAGCCAGACTGCAATTATAAGTATGTAGACGGCCCGCCTGCGACCGCAGTGTAGGATCCTGCAGCGCAGATCTGCTGTTCATGCTAAGAGGCTGTACGCAAATAAACCTCTTTGTGCGTCAGGGATTTAGCGATCGGTCGCCGCTTAATCATTGCGTTCCAAAATATGTGCGGCAGGTCAGCGACGCTGGAAATGCCCGCGCAAGACATAGGCCCGACATGGGAGGACTGGGCCGACGCCGCCTCCCGTATCGAAGTCAACACAAAAAGCCCGGTTATTTCGCGTACAGACTCTAACTCAACGTAGGTTAGTTATGAAAACGCCTCTCTGGAAATCTTCCCCTCCCCAGCAGTAGATTTTGCCGTTGCGCACGGCCACGCTACGGGCACAGCATTTATCTCACACGGCCCACTATGGTCCGGCCGCAGCAGCCGATTGCTCTCGCCAAAAAGGTCTAGCCGAGCGCGGCTTAGCTGCGGTCCTATGGGGTTCGGCCGGACCCGACCGCGGAACTGGCCTGAGGGATAGCAGTGGGGGTAGAAAACCCATGGCAGCTTCTGCAAAGGACAATACAGTGCTGATTCACAGCACTGGCGAACTCATCGACCAAGTTTGTAAAATGTTGCAGTCTGATGGCGTGGTTCGCTGGTTCCGAGGTCATAGGTCAGTGGACTGGGACATCCAGCCGTTTATCTGGCGAGATTACAATAGTGATCATGAGCGTAACTTCACGAATAGGTTTCGCACTCGCGCAGCACTCCGACGCTCAGCTGTACCTGAACGCGACGATTTCCCAGCGTGGCTCAGCTTGATGCAGCACTATGGCCTCCCTACTCGGCTGCTTGACTGGTCACGTTCGCCACTTATCGCCGCGTACTTCGCTGTCTCAAAGTATTCTGACAAGAACTACGCCCCAGCAGATGCCGTCATCTGGATGCTTGCACCTCATACGCTCAATGAATCAGAGGGCTTCGAAGGAGTGACACCACCTATAGATGGCTACATCAGCGAGAAGATGATCGAGCCGGCCTTCCGAACCAGAAAGGAGAACGGCAAGGTACTCGCGGTAATGTCTGTTGAGCATGATGCGCGGATGGTGGTACAGCAGGGCGCATTTACTGTGCACTCAGACCGTAAGCCTCTCAATACTCGACTTGGTCATGAGAAGTACTTATTCAAATTTTGTATCCCAGCCAAGTGCGTCCAGCGCATGGCGCTGGAGATTCAAGCTTGCAGCATCACGAGGGGGGAGATCTTTCCTGACTTTGCGAACTTGGCAGACGAATTGAGGGGGCTCCCCTAGAGGTGGCATCCACAATCCCGAGCGAACTTAGGGGAGGCTTGCATCGCCCCATTTCCGTTTACCGAGTCTTGTCGTGATATGGTTCCGATATGGAGCCGCCCTCCCCTGCGCCACCTTGTCTCCCCTGGGACTTCCACCCAGCGCTGAGCGAGGATCGCCTGCGGCTCTGCGCCAGGCTGCTGGCCAATGCCCGCCGTGATGCCCTGGCCATGGCCAGCTACGAGCTCGGCGACGATCCCTGGTCGGTCGGCTGCCGCGCCTTCGCCTTTGGCCGCCATCGCCTGAAGCGGGCCGCCGCGTCCGGCGACTATCCCTGGCTCGAGGTGCTGGACGACAGCGCCCATTTCGTCTTCGTCATCGGCTCGAATGGCCAGGGCGTGCCGGTCCGCTTCTACCGCGGCGCCGCCGACGAGCCGACCGAGCGCACACTGCGCCGGCAGGAGGGCGAGGCGCAGCAGCTCTCGCTGGCGCTGGGCACCGAGGCGGCCGAGGGGCTGGTCTTCCGCTTTGCGGTCGAGACCGGCGAGGGTGGCCAGGTGGAGCGGGTAGTGTTCCTGGCGCTGCGTGGCGAGGACCGGGTCGAGTGTTTCTGGCCGGTGCCGCTGACCCTGCTGCCGGCCGAGGTGGCCGGAGCCCAGGGTGGTGCGGTGCAGTTACGCCTCATTGTCGATGACGGCTACGAAGGCCCGGCACAGAACACATCGTTCTCCCCTGCCCTGCGCCCGGCGCTACCGCGTCCCAAGGCGCCAAGCAGCTCGTCCCGGCAGGTGGGAACCAAGCTGCTCTAATCCAGACGTGGCAGTGGATGCCACGGTAGCAAGCAGATTTCCGGCGACCGCCGCTATGTTGTCGCTGTCTCCAGTGTGGTTGGCCGTGAGGACAAATCTGTCCACGAAGCCATTCGTGGCGGCAATGCAGGAGCTTGATATTGCTGGTAGATCCCCGAGAGAAAAGGGTGTGGGGTCTACCGACGCTCTAGCCGATACGAGCCACTGGGGGCCGCGATGGATGGAGCGTCACGCTTGTCTCGGTCACATTTACCCTTGCGTCTGGGTAGGCGGCTGTCGCGGCTGCAAGGGCGTCCAGGAAATGCGGCTTGAATTGGCGGACAAGTTTAAAGCCGGTGCCGAACTGCGTATGCAGTGAGGTCCAGCTGATCGGCGCCGGCTGCGCGAGGGCGTGGAGTCGGTAGGCAAGCCAAATGTAAATGTCGAGCGCCATTGAGCGCTCCTTCAGTTGCCGAATCGCGCTCTCGAGCAGTGGTACCGGGTGATCACTCAGTGCCTTGTAGAAGGTCTCATCGAGGGTGACGATGTCCTCAAAGAGGTTCCCCTGTTCACCGTCATCACGGAAGAAGAGTCCATTGCGGACGATAGCTCCACGCTCGAAGCCATCGCTTGCGCGGCCAGCCTCGTCGGTGACAGTCCAGAAAAACTTAATGCTGCAGGCCGAGATCCGTCGGGCTTGGTCGCGCAATGCTCGGGCGGTTTCGCCGCCGACCGCCATCCCCATCCGGCCCATCCAGTTGCGCATGGACCGCCCAAGGTGAACCTCTCGGCTCCCTGTCCGAACCGCTTGTGTTTGGAGGTAGATTAGGATCATGCGGGCCCGGGCGCCGTAGGGAACGCCGAACAGGACAGTTGGTCCTGGGCCAGTCTTCAAGCGTCCCGGCTCGACGAGCAGGGTGACGTTGTGGCCCCGTTTCTCCCAAACCTCGCCATCAGGGAGGCGTTTGTGTGGAAAACCGGTCAGGCAGAAGCCGCTGTAGGTAATGCCTAGGTTCTGGGCCTCGTCAGCCAAGACCTCTGCCGCGACATCAACAAGATGGCGTTGCTTCGTCGGGACCATCTCCCGAGCTCTCTCGCGTCCGTGCTGGACGACCAGACGGTGTATGTCCCCCACAGCATTCACCACCAGCGTTCTTAGCGAGAATGGCGGTCTGTAATCAGCGTCGTCAAGTGTGGGGTTAACCGACGGAGCTAGTAGAAAGATAGTTGTTCTTTACTAGTTGAGTCGTCGGTTCATCCCACGGGATAAGCCGGATTCGCGGCACCTAACCCCACACCTGCGTCGGTTCACCCCACGGGAAAACCGTGGTGAGGTGTGGGTTCCAGCATTCGCGTCACCAAACCCCACAGGATAAACCTAGGCCAATTGTGAGCGAATCGGGCATTGAGTTGTGCCGAGCCGCGTTCTTACCGGCTTCGTGACGCTGGCGGTGGTTGGATAGCCCTTGGAGTTCTCAACTTCCTTGCCCAACAGTTTGATTTACTTGGGTGAACGCCTATCTGGTAGCTCCCTGGTAGCTGCCAGATAGCGACCGGAAATCTATTGGCTCGCTTCCTGAAGTTCTTTGTCCAGAGCCGCCACGGCCCGTTCGAATGCCTCGCCCAAAACCCAGCCCTGCTCGTCGGCGAGCTTGTAGAAGGCGTCCACTGCCTCCTGCCGGACCTTGAGATTCAGCTGAACGTTTCGGCCAGTCCGGTAGCGCCGGGGCTCCCGTCGCTCGGACACGACTGGTATTGGTACGGCCGGTGCCGCCTTTGGCTCGCGGCTGTGGAAGCCCACCTGCTCGGCTACCCCCCTCACCTGCTCCGGCCGCGCCGGTGGTTTGGGCTTGAACTCGCCTAGATCGAGATCACCATCCTGCTCGAACATGGATGCTCGGTCGCCGTTCACGCTACTACCTCCGCCTTTGGCCGCGCCGCAGTCGCCTTCAGGAGCCCCACTACTTCGGCTGCGAAGGCCCGCGCGTTCTTTACCGCAGCATCCAGGCCGCTGACCTGGCCTGCGTTCAGGCCTGGAAGTGCGCCGCCGAAGCTGAAGATGGCGCGGAACGCCTCGCGCTCATGCATCTGGGTTTCGAAGGCTGGGACATTGTTTTGTGCCATCTCCTCGCGGATGTGCTGGAGAGTGCGGGGCCGGATTGCCGCCGAAGTTCGGGTGAAGAGCACAGCGTAGGGAATCCTCCGCCCAAACGCCTTCTCCTGCTGCCGGATTAGGCGGATTGCCTTGGCCGCCTCCGCGGCGTCCAGTTGGCTGCCCTGGGTTGGCACTATGACTAGGTCGGCCCGACTGATCGCATAGGCAACGGTCATGCTAGCCGTGCCCTCCAGGTCGACAATGACGAATGGCACGCGGGCCGCGGCGGCCTCGATCTCATCGATGATCGTCGCCTCCGTCACCTCCGACAGAACGGCTAGCGTCTCGGGCTTACCCGGCCGCTTGGCCCAATGGCTGACAGGTCTGTTCGGGTCGGCATCAATGACCACGACCTGCGCGCCCCGCAGGGCCAATTCCGTTGCTAGGACTACGGCGGATGTTGACTTGCCCGCGCCACCCTTTGGCGACGCGAAGACGATGGTGGGCATACCGTTAGCTCCCCTCCTGCTAGCGGATCACCGTTTGATAGTCGCCTGGAGGCTATCTGGGCGTCAACGGGAAGCTAACTAGTAGCTTCTAGGTGGCGCAAAGGGCGGTGCAGAGCGTGACACCAAAGACCGGACGTGGAACGTGCCGAGATCACTCCTAACGCCTCTGTGGCCTATTGCACCACGTAGGCCCGGAAGCTCCGTCGCCCGGTGCCCTCCCTGAGAACGCCGGCGCCCTGCAGCCGCTGGAGCAGCAGCAGGGCGCCCTGCGGGGTGACGCCGAGCTGGCGGGCGAGGCCGCGGGCGGTTAGGGCAGGGGCACGCAGCGCCGCCTCGGCGGCAGCGGGCAGCAGGCTCTGCCGACTGGCGGCCACCAGGCGTGCGGCGGCCGCCTCGGCCTCGCGCAACCGGGTGAGCTCGGCGAGGCCGCGCTGGGCAGCGGCGGCGACCCGGTTCAGGAACACTGCGGGCCAAGCGGCGTGATCGCCGAGCGGCAGGATGGTCGGTCGCTCGGTGGGGCCGAGGCTCCAGAAGGGCAGGGGGATGACCCGCAGCCGGCCCCGTCGCCGCGCCGCCGCGGCAGCGAGCAGCAGTGCTTGCGCCGGGGTGGGCCGGCTGTCCTGCAGCACCTCGGCGGTCAGCCAGGCTGATGCCGCCTCAGCGGCAGCGAGCAGCGGCGGCGGCCCGGGCGGCTGACCGGCGCGGGGCACCGCCAGGGCGGCACTGCGCCAGGCGGCAAACCGCTCCGGCCACAGGCGCAGGGCTGTAACGTCAGCACCCTCTGGGGTGAGCGGCGCCAGGGCCGCAGCCGCGACCTCAGGGGAGGCGAGGGGGTCCCAGCCCGTGCTGGCCAGCCGGCGCAGCGCTCGGGCGAGGGCCAGCCCCTGGGCCAGGGTGGTACCATCCGGCAGCCGGTCGGTGGCCTCGGCGAGCAGCGCCCTGGCGCGGCCTGGGGTGCCGAGGACCCCGCTGGTGGCCGGCAGCGCGGCGGCGCCGCGGCCGCCGAGTGCCGCGGCCGAGAAGTCGCCGAGCAGCCCGGCCTCGGCGAGGGCCAGGTCACGGGGATGGATCCAGGCGCGGTCGGCGGCGGCGGCGAGCCAGCCGGCGGCCTCGGCGAAGGCAAGGCGGGCGACCAGACCCTCGCGCAGGGCAGGGCAGGCGGCTTCGGCCGCGGCATCGAGCCGGGAGAGGGCATCCTCGGCGGCAGCCAGCGGCACCAGCAGGGCGGACCAGTCGGGCTCCCGACGCCGCAGGCTCCGCGCCCGGCTGGGAGAGATCCAGGGCGGCACCGCCATCTCCGGCCCGGCCTCCTCGTCCTCCCAGACCGGGCGCCAGGGAGCCTCATCGGCCGCATCCTCCGGCTCTTCGGGATACAGGCTGTCCGACACGCAGCATCTCCGCACCAACACAGGGCAGTGTAGCGGAATGTGAAAGACAAACACGCATTCCGTTGCGTTGCTCGGGGGGCTTTGCGGTCCGCCCCCTTGGCCCCCGACTCCTCGCCGCCACCGCGCTTCCGCATTCCGTCCGCTAACAGGACTTTGCGGACGGAATCGCTTGCCCGGCGGCCCCCCTGTCGGATAGACTTTTGTCAGATGTCTATCCAGATGGAGGGCGGCATGCAGGTCGGCAAATGGGGCAATAGCTTGGCAGTGCGCCTGCCCGCCGCGGTGGTCGAGGCGCTCGGCCTGCAGGAGGGCGACGAGATCGCCATCGAGGTGGCGGACCCCCGCACCTTCCGCATCGGCCGCGACCGCCGCCGCGACGAGGCCCTGGAGGCCCTGCGCACCCTCGGCTGGACCCTGCCGCCGGGCTTCCGCTTCTCCCGCGACGAGGCCAATGAGCGCGGCGGATGAGCGGTGTCCCCTTCCTGGACACTAATGTGCTGCTCTACGCCGCGCTGCAGCCAGACCCCCGTTCGGACGCCGCCCGGGCGCTGCTGGCGCAGGGTGGCATCGTCAGCGTCCAGGTGCTGAACGAGTTCGTCGCCGTCGCCCGCCGCAAGCTGCGCCGGCCCTGGCCGGAGATCACCCAGGCGCTGGTGGCCATCCGGACCCTCTGCCCGCCGCCGCTCGCCCTCAGCCTCGGCACGCATGACGCTGCCCTCGAGATCGCCGCGCGCACCGGCTACCAGATCTACGACGCGCTGATCCTCGCCGCCGCCCTCGAGGCGGGCTGCGCCACGCTGCTCTCGGAAGATCTGCAGGACGGGCAGGTAATCGACGGCCGCCTGACCCTGCGCAATCCTTTCCGGCCGGCATGACCGCCGATAGCGGGGACGGGGGAGGGGAGGGGCGCGCTGGTGCCGCGGCGCTGGTCCTCGACACCAGGCTGTTTGGTGACCTGGTGGTCCCCGGCGGCGGCGCCCGGGCGGAGGAGCTGCGGGCCCTCGCAGCCCGCGCCGCGGTCTATGCCACCAAGGCCCGAGGGGAGGGCACCCTGCGGGCCTATCGCTCGGCCTGGCGCGGTTATGCGGCCTGGTGCCACAGCCTCGGCCGCGAGCCGCTGGCCGGCGATCCCGACATCCTGGCGATGTACGTGGTCAAGCGCGCCGATGCCGGGCTCCGCCTGGCCAGCCTGCGGGTGCACCTGGCCGCCATCCAGGCGGCGCACCGCCTCGCTGGCATCGCCCTCGACCTGAAAGATCCCCGCCTGGCCATGGTGCTGGAGGGCGTCGCCCGGACCAAGGGCACCCGGCCGGGCAAGCGGGCGGCCGCCGCCACGCCCGACGCGCTGCGGCGGATGCTGGCGGCCCGGCCCGGGGCCGACACGGCACTCGGCGCCCGCGACCGGGCGATGCTGCTGCTGGGCTTTGGCGCGGCGCTGCGCCGGGCCGAACTGGCCGCGCTCCGCCTCGGCGAGGTGGTCTGCGAGTCGGGGCGGGGGGTGACCGTGCTGGTGCGGCGCTCCAAAACCGATCCGCGCGCCGCCGGCCAGCAGGTGGCGGTCTGGGCCAACCCGGCCGAGCCGGGGTTTTGTGCGATGGCCGCGCTGGAGGCCTGGTTGGGCTTCCGGCGGCGGGCGGCGGACCTCACCGGCGGGGCCTCCGACGCCGAGCGGCCGCTGTTCTGCGCCGTGACCAAGGCCGGCCGGCCCACAGGGCAGGGGCTCTCCGACAAGGCGGTGTGGCGGCTGGTCAAGCAGGCGGCTGTGGACGCCGGCCTGCCGGCGCCGGAGCGCTTCTCGGGGCATTCGCTCAGAGCCGGGCTGGCCACCGCGGCGGGAGAGGCGGGCGCCGGGCTGGCCGACCTGATGCGGCAGACCCGGCACCGCTCGACCGAGGTGGCGCTGGGCTACCTGCGTCCGGCCGATCTCTGGCGCAACAATGTCACCGAAAAGGTGTTCCGGACCGCGCGCAAGGAGGACGGCTGAGGAGCCCGACCGGTCGGAAATGCGGCCTCGTTCTACCGGCCTCATGATCGTCGGGCGCCCTCTTGGGGGCAGGGCGCCTCGGCGCTCGAGCGCTCCTTCCCAGAGGTTCACGGGGCGCTCGCCCGGAAGCCGCCCGCGGCGCCCGTGCTCGGGCTGCACGCAGACGTGCATCGTGAGTACGCCGACCTGTACCAGCGCCTCGTCGTCGATGGCGAACGCGCGCGGGCTGTCATGACGTGTCATGGCGGCCGGCAAGCGACGAGTAGCAGGCGGCCGATAAGATCGGCCGAGGCATTCTGTGCTGTCCCGGTCGGCGGCGAGGTGGCGAAAAGCTGTGCGGTCCAGAGTTCATGCCGAACCAGGGCGAGAGCATCGCTGAAAGTTGGCAGCGGTTTGCGATACCAGGGCCTGCGAGCACCAGTGCCCATGGCTCAGCACGCGATGGTAGACAGCAAAGCCAGCCGCCTCGCCGAGGCCCATGACCCGCAGGGCCGCGGCAACGGTCCGCCGTCCCGGCGCCAGCAGGGCGCCACAGACCAGCACGAGCACGTGACGCCAGACCGCGGCGGTGAAGTGGCATCGGAAGGGCCGCATCCAGCCGTCCAGCACCGCCGGACCCACGCTCGGCGTCATGGCACACCGCCTCCGCCCGAGACCCCCGAGGCGCCAAACGCGGCCGGAGGCAGGAGGGAGGCCGATGGCCAGCAGCCCCGATGATATGCGCGCCCGCATCGAAGCCTACCCCTGGCCGTCGCGGCGCGGCGGCGTCGAGGTGGTGCGGGCCAACAAGGGCTACACGCTCTACAGCCGGCGCACCGGTGGACCGGTCGCCCGGCTGCGCCCAACCGGTCAGGGCAACCGGGTTCAGGTGCTGTGGTGGCGACGTGAGGCCTGGGGCAACCCCGGACCTTTCGGTCGGGAGGTCATGCCGCTCGACGAAGCCCTCGAGTTCATCGCCACCAAGGGCTTCTTCTGGATCCATGCCTCATGACGAAAGCGTCACGGCACGTGCAAAGCCAAGCTTAGACCCTGTACGCGAATAAATCCCTTGCTACGCCTGGGTTTGAGCGACGAGCCGGCGTGAGATGATGGAGATCATCGCGATCCAGACGTGCGCGGCGAAGAGGTCGGGAGCGCGGTCATACACGATGTTGAGCCGGCGATAGCGGCTCATCCAGGCGAACAACCGCTCCACAACCCAGCGGATGCCGCTCGGCAGGAAGTGCCCGTCCCGCGTTCCGCCGGGCGAGACCGCGACGTGGATGTCGTGCCCGAGTGCCGCCGCGGCGAAGGGAGCGCCCTTGAAGCCGCTGTCGCCGAGCAGGTCGCCCTGGAAGCCGAGCGCGGCCAGCCGCGGCAGCATCGGCAGGGTGCCAGCGCGGTCATCGGTGTTGGCCGGATGCAGTTCAAGGTCGAGCAGCGAGCCATGCTTGTCGCAGGCGGCGAAGAGCTTGAGCCCTTGACCAGCTTGCCGCCATCGATGCCCCGCGCCCAGGCGCTCGGGGCCGAGCACAGCGAGCGGCTGTCGACCACCACCGCCGAGGGCAGGACGACATCACCGCAGGCCAGCCGCCAGTCCAGCGCGAGACGCTGGCCCAGTCGGCGCCACAGCCCCAGCCGGGACCAACGGGCGAAGCTCGTGTGCAGCGTGGTGAAAGGAATGCCCGAGAGCCAGCCGGCGATGCGCCACTGCATGCCGCCGAAGGTCAGCATCCAGATCAGCCCGATTAGCCGCCGCCGCAAGCTCAGGTCCGGCTTGCGGCCACGGCGGTGCACGCCGACCCGCTCGCCGTCCATGGCCTCCAGTTCGGCCTCGACGGCGAAGACGAACACCTCCACATCGGCCAGGATGTTCCAGCCGTCGCCGCGGCTGGGGCGGGGAACGCGGCGAGCAGACGGCGGTGGCAGATCAACGGGGCTCAGAAAGTCAGTGTGAGACATCGGCCCGATATGGTGGGGGTGGGCTGGCGCATGGCCCAATGTGTCGGTTCCGAACTAACCTGCCCGCTTATTTCGCGTTCAGATTCTTACGAGGCCTGCTATTGCCGGGTGCTTGTTGCATTGCTCATGAATGTGAAAAAGTTGCTGTGGGGGGTCTTAGGACGTTCGAGGGCTGACAATGAACACCATCAACTGGCTGCACCTGTCTGATTGGCACCAAAAGGGCGAAGATTTCGGCCGGACAGTCGTCCTCGACCGCCTAATTGATGACATTCGGCAGCGGGCGAATATCGACCGCTCACTCGCAAATTTGGATTTCGTCATCTTCAGTGGTGATCTCGCCTTCGCTGGCCAGCCGACAGAGTTTGCTGCGGCACGAAAACTTCTGCTTGATCCCGTGCTCGAAGCACTCGGACTGAAACCCGAGCGACTGTTCATAGTGCCAGGGAACCATGATCTTGACCGGCAGATTGCCTGGGATATGGCGCCTCCGCCGCTACAGCAGCCCCTACCGGGCGAGGCCGCGGTGCATCAATGGCTGACCGATGATCGGCGCCGCGACCGCGCAATGGAGCCATTGCGCGCATTCCACGATTTTGTTGCAGGATACACCGGTCAGCCCGATCCTACCTTCGCGTCGCTACGGGAGTGGGAACTGGCTGGACGGCGGGTGGCCCTACTTGGCCTAAACTCTGCTTGGATGTGTGCGAGACGAAAGGCGGAGGGCAAGAATGAAGAGGTGAACGACTACGGCGTTCTTGTTGTCGGCGAGCCACAGATCCACGGCTCGTTGCAACGAATTTCTGAGCACGATCTCCGCATTGCCGTAATCCACCACCCCTTTGCATGGCTTGCTGACTTTGATCGCGCCCGCGTACAGGAACGCCTGCAACGAGCCGTCGACGTGATCTTGTGTGGCCATCAACACGAGCCGAACGTAGCCGTTGCACTCGGACCCGGAGGAGACTTCATACTCATTCCTGCCGGAGCCGCGTACGATCGGCGCACAGCAGAGAATCCGCGCTATACAAATGCTTATAACTTCGTCTCTATGGATTTTGCGCGTGGAAGAGGGACTGTTTATCTGCGCAAATGGAATGATAGGGGCGCGGTCTGGGCGGCTGACCACGATACTCACCAAGGTGGATACTTCGGATTTCAGCTGCCAACTCGGCTGAGACGGAGACGGGCACCGCGCCGTTCGGGCCGAGGTTCTACTGGCCCCGGCACCACGAGCACGGAGCGACGAGAGGCCGCTGCGGCGAAGTATCGCACCCTTTTACTAGAAACCTGTGATTTGCTGGACCTCGCCAACTTACCAGCATCGGACGTGCATGTGGTTCAGCGGGAGTTACAACTGCGGCGCCTCTACATGCCGGCGCGCGTGCTCGTAGTTCCGGATAGTAAGGAGAGTGACGCCGAATTTAAGGAGTTGGAACAGCTAAGGGCCGACGCGAAACGAGGAGTGGCACGGGACGGACGGTCTCCTCAGGAAGGCAGCCGTCGAGAGCGTGTGCCTATTGGCACATGCCTTTCGCGCAGCGTTCGTGTAGTACTGCTTGGCGACCCTGGCTCTGGTAAGACCACCTTCACCCGCTGGATCGCCACCGCATATCTACTCCGTTTGAAGCACGACCCTTCTTGGAAGGATCTGCCGGAGGTCGGTTCGCTGCCGGACACCGATCTACTGCCCATCCTGATTCGCTGCCGTGATCTACGTCCGGCAGACATGGCAGGAGACCTTAACACACTCCTCGGACGCAGTTTCCGTAGCAATGAACTTGATCCAACAGAATCTGCGGACTTAGTCCCCTATCTGCGCGGTGTGGTCGACGCCGGCACGGCATTGTTGGTGCTCGACGGCCTGGACGAGATCAATGATCCCCGGGAGCGTGCGAAATTCTGCGAGCGCGTCGACCAGCTGGCGCAGGCCAAACCGCAGCTTAGGATCGTCGCCACATCGCGCATTGTCGGCTACCGGGACATGGGAAGGCGCTTAGCACGAGGCTTTCTACACGCCACGCTGGCCGATTTGGCAGGCAGCGAGAAGGATGCCTTTGCGCGCCAGTGGTGTGCGTTGACGGAGCGGCCAGAGCGGCGGGACGCCGCCGCCCGTGAGTTGATCGCAGAGATCCACAGTAGCGATAGGATCGAGCGTCTCACCGGAAGCCCTATCCTGCTCACCACCATGGCGCTTGTAAAGCGGAAGGTCGGCAAGTTACCGCAGCGTAGAGCCGACCTCTACGAAGAAGCGATCGACGTTCTGCTGAACATGAGACCAGAGGTCGACAGACCGATTGAGTGGCGGGAAGCCGTCCCGCAACTTGCATATCTCGCATATGCAATGTGCGATCGCGGCGTGCAGCAACTAGATGAAACGGAGATAGTGCGGCTGCTGGAGGACATGCGATCCGAGCATCCTGCGGCGCACGATGTGCGAGCGCGATCGCCGGAAGACTTTCTGCGCGTCGTTGAGGCGCGTACCGGCCTGCTGTATCAGGCAGGTCGCCGTCGGATCAGCGGCCGCCAGACCCCGGTGTATGAATTCCGCCATCTGACGTTTCAGGAGTATCTCGCGGCCCGAGCACTGGCAGATGGTAAGTACCCGGGTTATACTGCCGAACGCCGCCTTGCTGACCAGATTGGGCCGCTCGCAGGCCGCGTCGAGCGAGTGCAAACGACGGGCTTGCTTAAGGACGAGGACGTCGTAGTCGTCGAAAGCTGGCGCGAGGCGCTCCGGCTCTGCATCGCGATTTGCCGGGACATCGATGTAGATCCGACATTGCACGCGATTCTCGGGACAGGGGATGGCCCTGGGCTCAAGCGCGCGCGGGCGCAGCAAGCTGCCCTTTGCCTGGCGGACGAGCCGAACGCCAGCGAGGCGGTAGGTGCGGAGATTGCGACTGCGTTCGCGGCATCCGTGCGAGCCGAAGAAATGAACCTTTGGGTCACGTCGAGCCTCGTCTTGGCGGTATATGAACTGGCCACGACGCGTTGGCGCACCACCTTTGCGCGAGCATTGCTAGCAGCTTTAGCGCATCAGTCAGGCGATGAGCGCCGGGCACTCTGGCGCCTTACCAAAGACCTAGCATGGAAGGCGAGCCCGGCTGGCCAGATGGTACGCGAACCGAAGCTGTCTCTCGAGACTATCGAGAGCGGGAGCGAGATCGAGGCAATGCTGGCCCTGAGTATGCTTGATACTTCAAGCAAGGAACCAGCTCTAAGCCAGGTCAGTGAGGCATTGCTGAACCGGCTGGCGGGCAGCAATGCGATGCAATTCGTTGCCGGAGCCCGGATTTCCGACCTGTTGAGGGCTGGCTGGCGCCCGATGTCCACTACTGTCGCTCGGTTAGGAGACTTCCTGCTGTGCGAGCAGTCCGACGAGGACGCCGTTGTAGAAATTCTCGAAGCCTTGCATCCGGCCGAGCTTAAGGAATGGTTGCTTATGCTTGAGCAGCTACTGCCGGACCACCGCCCGCGGCGGGTACGCCAGGCGGCGGCCGGGGCGCTCGGCAAACTCGACGACACCCGAGCGGTCGAGCCGCTGCTCGCCCGCCTCGCCGCCGACCAGGACATCGATGTGCGCCGCGTCGCGGCCAGGGCGCTCGGCAAGCTCGGCGACGCTCGCGCGGTCGAGCCGCTGCTTGCCCGCTTCACCGCCGACGACGACATCAATGTGCGCCAGGCCGCGGCCGAGGCGCTCGGCAAGCTCGGCGACGCTCGCGCGGTCGAGCCACTGCTCGCCCGCCTCGCTGCCGACCAGGACGTCAGTGTGCGCCGCGTCACGGCCGAGGCGCTCGGCGAACTCGGCGACGCTCGCGCGGTCGAGCCGCTGCTCGCCCGCCTCGCCGCCGACGACGACATCAATGTGCGCCAGGCCGCGGCCAGGGCGCTCGGCGAACTCGGTGATCCCCGCGGGGGCGAGCCGCTGCTCGCCTGCCTCACCGCCGACCAGGACATCGATGTGCGCCAGGCCGCGGCCGAGGCGCTCGGCGAACTCGGCGACGCTCGCGCGGTCGAGCCGCTGCTCGCCCGCCTCGCCGCCGACCAGGACATCGATGTGCGCCGCGTCGCAGCCAGGGCGCTCGGCAAGCTCCTTGATCCCCGCGCGGTCGAGCCGCTGCTCGCCCGCCTCGCCGCCGACCAGGACTGGAGGATGCGCCAGGCCGCGGCTGGGGCGCTCGGCAAGCTCGGCGACGCTCGCGCGGTCGAGCCGCTACTTGCCCGCCTCGCCGCCGACGACGACATCGATGTGCGCCGCGTCGCGGCCGAGGCGCTCGGCAAACTCGGTGACGCTCGCGCGGTCGAGCCGCTGCTCGCCGGCCTCGCCGCCGACCAGGACGTCAGTGTGTGCCAAGCTGCGACCGAGGCGCTCGGCGAACTCGGCGATCCCCGCGCGGTCAAGCCGCTGCTCGCCCGCCTCGCCGTCGACCAGAACGTCAATGTGCGCCAAGCCGCGGCCGAGGCGCTCGGCAAGCTCGGCGACGCTCGCGCGGTCGAGCCGCTGCTCGCCGGCCTTGCCGCCGACCAGGACGTCAGTGTGCGCCAGGCTGCGGCCGAGGCGCTCGGCGAACTCGGCGACGCTCGCGCGGTCGAGCCGCTGCTCGCCCGCCTCGCCGCCGACGAGCACTGGAGGGTGCGCTACGCCGCGGCCAGGGCGCTCGGCAAGCTCCTTGATCCCCGCGTGGTCGAGCCGCTGCTCGCCCGCCTCACTCCCGGAGAGGACTGGAGGGTGCGCTACGCCGCAGCCGAGGCGCTCGGCGAACTCGGCGACGCTCGCGCGGTCGAGCCGCTGATAGCCCGCCTCGCCACCGACGAGGGAACCTGGGTGCGCCAGGCTGCAGCCGGGGCGCTCGGCAAGCTCGGCGATCCCCGCGCGGTCGAGCCACTGCTCGCCCGCCTTACTCCTGGCGAGCACTGGAGGGTGCGCCATGCTGCGGCCGAGGCGCTCGGCAAGCTCGGCGATCCTCGCGTGGTCGAGTTGCTGCTCGCCTGCCTCACTCCCGGAGAGGACTGGAGGGTGCGCCACGGCGCAACTGGGGCGCTCGGCGAACTCGGCGATCCTCGTGCGGTCGAGCCGCTGCTCGCCCGCCTTGCCGCTGGCGAGGACTGGACGGTGCGCCACGGCGCGGCCGGGGCGCTCGGCAAGCTCGGCGACGTTCGCGCGGTCGAGCCGCTGCTCGCCCGCCTCGCCGCCGACGAGGACATCGATGTGCGCCGCGTCGCGGCCGGGGCACTCGGCGAACTCGGCGACGCTCGCGCGGTCGAGCCGCTGCTTGCCCACCTCGCTCCTGGCGAGGGGACCTGGGTGCGCCAGGCCGCAGCCGGGGCGCTCGGCAAGCTCGGCGATCCCCGCGCGGTCGAGCCGTTGCTCGCCCGCCTTGCTCCCGGCGAGGACTGGAGGGTGCGCCGCGCCGCGGCCGGGGCGCTCGGCAAACTCGGCGATCCCCACGCGATGCGCAGCTTCAGAGAAGCCCTCAAGCATCACGATGCGGGGGGAGCACCGCATTGCAATCAGTGGGCTTACTCAGACCTTGGAGGAGATTGATCGCAAACTGCTTTCAAGAGCTCTTGACGGCCTTCCGCCATTCATGGACCCGCGCAATCCAATCGGGCTTGGTCGCATGCAGACAATAGCTAGGTCATTGAAATTGGAAGTTGCCGAGGTGCAGAGCCGCTACGCCATCCTCGCCCAGCGTTTTGCGATTTCGTTGGAGGACTGTGCGACATTGCCGGCACCGTAGATCTTTGCTCCGCCAGGGCCAAAAATAACGGAGTGTCCGGAACTGTAACATAGGCTGTCGGCCTTCGCGTTACGCTCCCGGGCTTGGCGGACATCCCCCCGCCGGTAACTGGGGCAAATTCCTGGGCGAGGCGGTTGCGCCTGCGGGGGGCGTCGTGATTCACCCTGTTCATGTCGCCACCCGACCCGGCACTGCTGGAGACGTTGTCGCTCGCCGAGTTCCGAGACCTTGTCGGCACGTTGGTGGCGAAGGTTGCCGAACTCACGGCCGACAATGCGGCCCTGAAGGCGGAGAACCAGGCGCTGCGCGACGAGGTAGCCCGGCTGAAGGGTCTGCCGCCGCGGCCACCGTCGCGGCCTTCCGGGATGGAGCAGGCAACCGGCGGCGGCGCCGGGGCGGGCAAAGGCGGCAAGCGGTCGCGGCGCCGGCGGGGTGCCAAGCGCGACCGTGACGCGGTGACCGCCGAGGTGGTGGTGCAGGCCGCGCCGCCGCCGGGCTCGAGATCTCTTCATGCAGCCGCTCCGGCGCATGGGCGAGGAGATTCCGGTGCTTATGGACGGTACACCTTTGGGCCGGCACCGCCGGCCAGAGCGCAGCCAGCGCCTTCTCAAGGCCGGCCGCGCCGTCGATGATCAGGAACTCCGGGGTCCGCAGCCCGCGGGCGAGCAGGTCATTGAGCACGGCCCGCCACGCCGCCTCGCTCTCCCCGCCCATGGCGCGGATGGCGAGCAGCACCTTCTGCCCATCCCGGCGGATGCCGAGGACCACCAGCAGCGAGACAGAGGTCGCCTTCCGATCCAGCCGGACCCGCACCACGGTGCCATCCAGAATGAGGCGGACGATGTCCTCGCCCGCCAGGTCACGCCGGCCCCAGGCCTCCCAATCCGCCTTTACCTTGCGCCAGGCCCGGCTCACCACGTCCTTGCCCACCGCGTCCCGGAACAGCGCCGCCAGCGCCCGCTGCACCCGCCGCGTGTTCGTGCCGGCGAGATAGGCTGAGGCGATCAGGGCCTCGGCCTGGCGGGTCCGCCGGGCGTAGCGCGGCAGCACGGCGCTGCGCCATTCCCGGGTGCTGCCGTCCTCGGCCTGCAGCCGAGCCCGCGGCACCGCCAGCTCGACCGGCCCGAAAGAGCCGGTCAGCTGCCGCCGGCGGTGCCCATGGCGGTGCCCCACGGCCCCGCCAGCCCGCTCGTAGCGCCCGCGCCCCAGCGCCGCCTCGAGCTCCTGCTCCACCATCTCCTCGATCAGGCCCCGGATCCGGCCCCGGAGCCCAGCCTCAATCGGGTCGAACCAAGCCTCCCCGGCAAACAGCGCCTGCTCGGCAAGCGCCCTGCTGCTATTCTTGTCCATGGCGTGGTCTCCACCGGCGCGCCAACGCCGGTCATGGCTCGTTGAACAAGCCGGAGACTACGCCACCCCGATTTCCCACCACACCCGCGACGGCACCCCCCCTGTTGTTACGGCAGCACACGCCGAGACCGGCCAGGAGTGAGGGGCTGGGCTCACGATGGCTGGTTCGGCAACACGGTCCTCGTCACGGATGTCGCGGTGACGCCCGTCGTCGAGGCCCTCCGAAAATGCGCGCCATGTGGATAGGAGGATCTCCGGGCATGGCACACGTCAGCCGGCAGCCCGTGACCGCGCCAGACGAGCGCCAGAGGGGGAAGCTGCTCGACGCTGCGGAGGTCGCCACGGTTGACCTCACCGAACACCGCTTCGGCCTCCAGGTGCGCATGGCGGAGACCGATCTGGAGCGATTCCTCGGGGCGCATCGCCGTCCAGGCGGGGCACGTCCGGCAGCGAGGGGCAAGACGACTAAGGGCCGCACCCCAGGCCCTTCGTGCTGCTCCATCGCGGCGACCTTCCTCCCCTCTGAACTCCGCCCACCGTCGCCTCGGTAAGAATCTCACGCCCGAATCAGCTTGGTTTGTGATAGGGAGTTTTACCGAATCAGGGTTAATGATCTCGTGGCATAACGAGGCATCCCATGTCCACTCGCCGCCCTCCAGTCGCCCCGGTGGCCCTAGTCCCGGCCGTCGTCACCCTGGCCGACGTGCTGGCCGTCGTCGGCCAAGCCGACCTTCCGCCCCGCCGCCGCCAGGACCTCGCCTCCGCCGTTCGAACGGCGGCGCGGGCGATCGGGCGGGAGCCCTCCCTGGTCAGGGCTGAATCGCACCTGCTGCGGCGCCGCCTCGCCGAGGTCGCTCCCGCTGCGCACGGGCTGAGCCGGCAGCGCTGGCACAACGTCCGCTCCCTGCTGAACGCCGCCGTCGCGCTGCTGCGGCCCGCCGCCCCGGGCCGGCATCGCAGGCCGTTCTCGCCCGAATGGAAGGCGCTCTGGGACCGGCTCGGGTCGCGCCGCCTCAAGACCGCACTCTCGTACTTCTGCCACTTCGCCAGCGACACCGGCGTCGATCCCGCAAGCGTGGACGAGGCGGTGATGGAGCGCTTCGCCGCCTACGTCGCCACCGGTCTGCTCAAGGCACCCGACGAGGCGCTGCGTGAGGCGCGCCGTGGCTGGAACCGGGCCTGCCGGGAGATTCCCGACTGGCCTGGCCGGCCGCTCGCCGTCCCCCCCGCCCGCACTGACCTCTTCACCCTGCCCTGGAGCGCCTTCCCCGCCAGCCTGTACACGGATGTCCGCGCATGGCTCGACCGCCTCGCCGGGCTCGACCCGTTCGACGAAAAAGGGCCGGCGCGCCCCCTCCGCCCGATCACCCTGGCGCTGAGGGAGTACCAGCTTCGCCGGTTCGCCTCAGCGCTCGTGCATCAGGGCCGCGATCCAACCTCGCTCCAGCGGCTCGCCGACCTTGTGGAACTCGAGGCGTTCAAGGCGGGCCTGCGCTACTTCCTGGAGCGCTGGAGGGAGAGGCGCCTGAAGAAGGAGTGCCTGCAGGAGGAGCGCCCGCACGAAAAGCCACCCCACCACATCGCCGAGACCGCCGGCATGCTGAAGGCCGTCGCCCGGCACTGGGTGGAGGTCCCGCCCAAGCAACTCGCCGCCATTGCCGTCTCGGTCCGCAGACTCAACGCGTCCAACCCTGGCATGACCGAGACGAACCGGGACCGGCTGCGCGCCCTTAACAATCCAGAGAAGGTGCGTGCCCTGCTCAACCTGCCGCGCAAGCTCCTCGACCTTGCCGGATGCACGCGGCAGCCCTGGCGCGCAGCCCTGCTGGCGCAGGACGCATTAGCCATCGAGCTGCTGCTGATGGCCCCTCTCCGCATCAGCAACCTCGTCGGCCTGGACATCGAGCGCCACCTGGACCGCCGAAGCGGGGCGCTGCACCTCGTCATCCGCGGCTACGAGGTGAAGAACGGCGACCCTCTCGACTACCCGCTGCCGCTCGAGAGCACCGCCCTGCTCGACCGCTACCTTAAGGACTTCCGCAAGCGGCTCGCGCCGAAGGGTAGCACCGCCCTCTTCCCGGGCCGTGACGGCAGCTCGAAGGACCGGCACAGCTTTGGCCAGCGCATCAGCCGGACCGTGCGCACGCACACCGGCCTCGAGGTCCACCCGCACCTGTTCCGCCATATCGGGGCCAAGCTGTTCCTCGACGCCAACCCGGGTGGCTACGAGGTGGTCCGGCGCGTGCTCGGCCATCGCTCGATGCAGACCACCAGGGACTTCTACACCGGCCTCGAGAGCCCGGCCGCAGTCCGCCACTTCGATCGGACCATCCTGGGCCTGCGCACGGATGGCGGCCCGTGACGCGGCGGCGTGTCTCCCGCCCCCTTGCTGCCTGGCCCGGGGCCGACCGGCGGCTCTGGCTCGCCGCGCTCGAGCCGGGGGACTGGCTGGAGCCGGGTGGCGCGCGGGCGCATTGCCGGCCGATCAGCAACACTAAGTTCGCCTTTGGCTATGGATGCTGGCTCGAGTGGCTCGACGCGGCCGGGGCCCTCGACCCAGCAGTACCGCCGGGCGACCGGATCACGCCGGAGCGAGTTAAGGCTTATCTCGGCGATGTCGCGGCCACACGCTCCACCTCCACCCAGCAGTCGCGTCTCGTGGAGCTCTACAGTGTGGCGCGGGTGATGGACCCGGGTCGCGACTGGGGTTGGATCCGGCACGCCGCCGCTCGCGTACGCGCGCGTCACCGCCCAGTCCGGGACAAGTGCGCGCGCACGGTCGGCAGCCGCGAGCTCTACGAGTTCGGCCTGCGGCTGATGGACAGCGCCGCGGTGAGGGCGACACTGCGGCAACGCGCCTTTCAGTTCCGCGACGGCCTGATCATCGCCTTCCTGGCCGCTCGACCGCTGCGGCGCCGTAACCTTACTGGGCTGCGGCTGGGCCGCCACGTCGCCTGCCGCGACTCGATTTGGTGGCTGTGGGTCCCGGCCCACGAAACCAAGACCGAGACGGAAATCGACATGCCCTGGCCCGAGGCCCTGGTGCCGCGGCTGGAGATGTACCTCGCCGAGCACAGGCCCTTCCTCTGTCGGCAGCGCGGCCGCTGGAGCCGTCCGGCCAACGCGGCGCTCTGGGTGTCGGGAGACGGCTCCGCCATGGTGGGTGACGCCGTCTACGACCGGATCATCCTGCGGACCCGCAGGGAGTTCGGCCGGGGGGTCAATCCGCACCTCTTCCGGGACAGCGCCGTGACCTCACTGGCAACCGAGGATCCCGGGCACATCGGCATCGCGGCGCCGCTGCTCGGCCACCGGGATGACGAGATCGCCACGCGCCACTACAACCAGGCAAGCGGCATCGAGGCGACGCGGAGCCTGCAGTCCGTGCTGTCAGACCTGCGCGACGGAAAGCTTTCACCGCCTGCGGCCGGGTGCTGAGCGGTCATGGTGCAGGGCAGAGAAGTGATGGCCGCACGACAAAGCCAGGTAAAGCAACCACCTGTCACACGGCCGTCCGCGGCCACGATTCCGGTCGCCGCAAACGGAACGCGGCGGCCAAGGCGCGTGCTGCTGGACACCAACGCGTGGAGCTATCTCGCGGATGAGGGCGCAGGTCCGGATCTGCTGCGCGCCGTCCGCGACGGCCACACGGAGATCCTGGTCGCGCCTGCCGTGGTGTTCGAGTCACTGCACCGGCCTAACATCGAGGGCAGGCGCCGGCAAATAAGCCTGCTCACGTTGAAGAAATGGCGGCGACTAATGCCCGAGGCCTACTCCGTGTGCGGAGAACTGCTGGGCGAGATCCGGCGGCTCCACCCAGAGTGGCTGCACAGGAAACCCGATCGCGGTGAGTTCGCTAGGCAGCGCTACGACTGGACCCGGGAACGGGGCGGCTTCTGGGATCGGACCCGCTTTGATACCGAGGCCATGGCCAGGCACATTGCGGCGGAGGACAGCTGGCACGGCCAGCTGCTGGAAGCGGCGCGCCAGGAGGCGCGTCAACGGCGCCAGGAGTTCCGCGAGATTCCCTTACCAAAATTCGCGTCGCTTGAGACCATCACCGGCACTCCGGCTCCCGCCGTTCCGGGTTGGAGCGGTGAACCGGTCGCGCTTTGGCGCTTCAATGCGTGGACCACCACGACAATGGCACTGTGCATACCCGGTCACCCCTACCTCGATTGGCTGAAGCCTTGGGTACAAGTCGAACGACTGAATTTCGGCGATCCTTCGTGGGGTGGATTCTGGTTCCATGAGGTGAATGCCGCGGCTATGCCTCGCTTCTGGCTGTGGTGGGCGTTCGAGTACCTGCAGCGCTTCCAAAAGGTCAACGATGGAACTCCGTGCGACGCGCAACTGGCGACCTACCTGCCGGAATGCGATCTCCTGCTGTCAGCCGACGGGGGCCTGGTCCGGAACGCTATGCACTGCCGAGACTCCGCACCATGTCCCTTGCCGGAGGCGGAGCGGATCCCAGCCGGTCGCCGAGGAGTCGATGTTATTCTTGAGCGGGTCAGCGCCGCATGACGATGGCTCACATACAGCACGGGCCTCAGCGGGTATGGATGCATCCGACTTTCGTGGACATAGATACAGATAATCATGAGGCGATAACCCGGTAGGCACCCCAGCCAATCGGCTTGGACCGTACCTGTGTCACCCGAGGCGGATAAGCGGCTGGCGAGGGCTGATCTCCGCCCCGACCGCCATGACGAGGTTCAGCGCCAGTGGCCAGGATGGCGCTGATCAAAGCGCGGCGGCGGCGCGGGGCGATGCCAATAGGGCTGATGCCACGCCTGGTACCGTGGCGGCGCATAGTGCTGACGGCTGTGCGGGGCATGATAGTATCCGCGCGGGGTGTAGTGGGCGTCCTGCAGCAGCGGTGCGGACGCGCTGCCCGGTGCCACTGTGGCGCCACCTGACCATGGCGCGGCCGTGGCGGAGGTTGTGGCAGCCTGCGCGCCGCCGATGAGCACAGCGAGGGCGGCGACCGCGAGAAGCTTTCGCATGGTGGTCTCCTTCGGGGGCGCCGCTTCCTGGCGGCGCCCGGCACTGTTGAAGAGACATGTCCGGCGTGTCGGCAGCGCGGTCCGACCATGGCGGCGCTGAGGCGGACTGCAACGAAAGGCAACTGCGCGGTCCAGCAATCCTATCTGCAATCAGGAGACGCTCGGGGATTTCCGTGTGTGGGGCCGTACGATGCCGCTGAGGAGGCATCGTATGCCAGGATGCAAACAGCCGGTGATCCCAGATGAGATGCTGGACTAATTTCTGGGCAGGCCGGATCCCCGAACCTATGCGGCGGCCGCCTCGGCAGAGGCCATTGCCGCCTCGCGGGTCCGGGCAGTGCCATAGGTCATTGAGGACCTGTCAGGGCGGCGGTTAGCCTAGGGACGAGGACGCGAGGTCCGCCCATGCCGGAAGCACCGCTGCCCGAGACAGCCACCGCCAGCTCCGGGGTTGGGCCGGCACGTGTGCGCTGGGACCGGTGGCGGCGGCGGCGCGGACCCTGGCTGCTGCTGGCGCTGGCTTTTGCTCTCGCAGCACTGGCGGCGGCGCGTCTCCTGCCACTGCGGGATGACCCGAATAGGCCAGCAGGTGTCGGTAGCCTCGCCTGGTGGATCGAGCCGGGCGAGACGCACGCCTTCGCCCGGCTACCGATCATTGGTTTGGATATCCAAGCCCTGGCGATCGCGCCGGACGGGCGCACCGCCCTCGCCACGGGCTCGGACGGCACGCTGCTGCGCAGCACCGATGCCGGCACCACCTGGGCTCCCGTCGCCGCCGGCAGCAGGGCAGAGCTCCGCGCCCTGGCGATCGCGCCGGGCGGGCGCACCGCCCTCGCCGCGGGCAGGGACGGCACGCTGCTGCGCAGCACCGATGCCGGCGCCACCTGGGCCCCCGTCGCCGCCGGCAGCAGGGCAGAGCTCTATGCCCTGGCGATCGCGCCGGACGGGCGCACCGCCCTCGCCACGGGCTCGGACGGCACGCTGCTGCGCAGCACCGATGCCGGCGCCACCTGGGCCCCCGTCGTCGCCGGCAGCAGGGCAGAGCTCTATGCCCTGGCGATCGCCCCGGACGGGCGCACCGCCCTCGCCACGGGCTCGGACGGCACGCTGCTGCGCAGCACCGATGCCGGCACCACCTGGGGCCCCGTCGCTGCCGGCAGCACGGCAGAGCTCTATGCCCTGGCGATCGCCCCGGACGGGCGTGCCGCCCTCGCCGCGGGCAGGGACGGCACGCTGCTGCGCAGCACCGATGCCGGCACCACCTGGGCTCCCGTCGCCGCCGGCAGCAGGGCATGGCTCACTGCCCTGGCGATTGCGCCGGACGGGCGCACCGCTCTCGCCGCGGGCTCGGACGGCACGCTGCTGCGCAGCACCGATGCCGGCGCCACCTGGGCCCCCGTCGCCGCCGGCAGCAGGGCATGGCTCCGCGCCCTGGCGATCGCCCCGGACGGGCGCACCGCCCTCGCCACAGGCGTGAGCGGCACGCTGCTGCGCAGCACCGATGCCGGCACCACCTGGGCCCCCGTCGCCGCCGGCAGCACGGCATGGCTCACTGCCCTGGCGATCGCCCCGGACGGGCGTGCCGCCCTCGCCACGGGCTCGGGCGGCACGCTGCTGCGCAGCACCGATGCCGGCGCCACCTGGGCCCCCGTCGCCGCCGGCAGCAGGGCAGAGCTCACTGCCCTGGCGATCGCGCCGGACGGGCGCACCGCCCTCGCCGCGGGCTCGGACGGCACGCTGCTGCGCAGCACCGATGCCGGCGCCACCTGGGCCCCCGTCGCCGCCGGCAGCACGGCATGGCTCACTGCCCTGGCGATCGCGCCGGACGGGCGTGCCGCCCTCGCCGTGGGCTCGGGCGGCACGCTGCTGCGCAGCACCGATGCCGGCGCCACCTGGGCCCCCGTCGCCGCCGGCAGCACGGCAGAGCTCTATGCCCTGGCGATCGCCCCGGACGGGCGCACCGCCCTCGCCGCGGGCTCGGACGGCACGCTGCTGCGCAGCACCGATGCCGGCGCCACCTGGGCTCCCGTCGTCGGCAGCAGGGCATGGCTCCGCGCCCTGGCGATCGCCCCGGACGGGCGTGCCGCCCTCGCCGCGGGCTCGGACGGCACGCTGCTGCGCAGCACCGATGCCGGCACCACCTGGGGCCCCGTCGCTGCCGGCAGCACGGCATGGCTCTATGCCCTGGCGATCGCCCCGGACGGGCGCACCGCCCTCGCCGCGGGCTCGGACGGCACGCTGCTGCGCAGCACCGATGCCGGCGCCACCTGGGCCCCCGTCGTCGCCGGCAGCAGGGCATGGCTCCGCGCCCTGGCGATCGCGCCGGACGGGCGCACCGCCCTCGCCGCGGGCTCGGGCGGCACGCTGCTGCGCAGCACCGATGCCGGCGCCACCTGGCAGCGCATCGCCCACCAGCGCTATCCCCCGCTTCTATCCTGGCTTCTTCTCGGCTGCGCCTTCATTGCCGTCCTGCCGGCCATGCAGCCGCTCCCACCGGCTCGCCGTGCTGCAGTCGGCGACACTGCCTCGCTCTTCGCCACCGACCGGCCGCTCGCTCCCGACGACCCTGACGTGGCCGGCACCACGGACCTCGCCGCCCGCCTCTCCCGCTTCCTCCGTAACCGTCGGACCGAGCCGCCGCTAACAATCGCTATCACCGGCGCCTGGGGTAGCGGGAAAAGCAGCGTGCTCGCGCGCCTACAGGACGATCTCCGCGCGCACGGCATTCGCCCGGTCTGGTTCAATGCCTGGCACCACCAAAAGGAAGAAAACATCTTTGCCGCCCTGCTGCAGCAGGTGCGAGATCAGGCGGTACCGTCCGTCATGACCATTGCCGGTTTTGCCGTGCGAGGCCGGCTGTGGTGTGGCCGGATAAAGCGGCGGCCCCTTTTCTGGGCCGCGGCGCTTATCCTCCTCGCGGCCATCGTTGGTATGCTGTTCGCTGCCGATTGGCCACGGCCGCAACAGGGGGTGCTGCGCACGAGCTGGGGGTGGGAGCGCGCAGAGGCCGCGCTGAAGGTCCTCGCCCCACTGGTCGCGCTGCTGCTCACCGCGCTCACTGCTGCCATTGGATTTCGCGACAAGCTGAAATCCGCCGGCCTCGATCCCGGCAAGTTGCTCGCCGCCAGCACGCGTGCGGTACGCTGGCAGGACCTCGGAGGCCAACTCGCCTTCCGCGCCCGCTTTGCCGAGGCCTTGCGGGAGGTAACGGAGGCGCTCGGTGACCGGACGCTCACCATCATCGTGGACGACCTTGACCGCTGCCGGCCGGACCAGGTGGCGGAGGTAATGGAGGTGCTAAACTTCCTCTCGAGTTCCACTGGCTGCTTCATCATCCTGGCGATCGCGCGCGAGCAGATCCTGACCGCCATGGGCCTCGCCCATGCCGCCATGGCAAAGGAGATGGCGCCTGAGGGCGTGACGGAAGAGCGGCAGCAGCGTGCGGCCTACGCCGAGAGCTACCTGCAGAAGCTGATCCAGATCGAGGTGGAAGTGCCTAGCTTCGGCGCCGCCGCGGCCCGTCGGCTGATGCGAGAGGCAGCGCGGGAGCATGAGGCGCCGCGCGATCCCGCCTGGAAGGCGGCGGCGATCGGGCTGGTGGTACTAGGCCTCGCGGGATCCGCATTCTTCGGTGGATGGACGCTGGTCGGGCTGATCCCGGATAGGGCAGCGCCGGCCGTACAAGCCCCGGCGCCCGCGCCGGCTGTGGCCCCTCCAGCCGTGCCCATCCCGCCGACAACCCCGCCCAGCACGCCCCAGCCGGAGAGGCCAGAGGAGCGGCCGGCCTGGGTAATCGAGCAGCGCAGCCCAGGGCCGGCGCTGACGCCCCGGACCGTTGCTCTACTACTCGCGCCCGTGCTCGGCCTCATCGCTCTCGCCGCCGGGCTACATTGGCGACGCCGCACCCTGCCGCTGGTAGAGGAAGACGAGCCTGCCTTTGCCCGAGCGCTCGACCACTGGGCGGAGGCCGCCTTCCTCGCCCGCCCTTCGCCGCGGGAAATGAAGCGCTTTCTCAACCGGCTGCGGCTGGCGGCCACCGCAGCAGGAATCGGTGACGGCCCAACGGCGGTCGGGTTGGCGGTTTTTGCCCACGCTGATCGTGGACTGCTCGAAGGCTTTGCTGCTGACGGGACGGATCTGCGGCAGGCCGCGCTGGTGCGATCCACTGTGGGATCGGCTCCCGTGTGGCCCGCCATCGTCGCAGCGCTTCAGGATCTTGAAGGCTTTGCACCAAGCCCAGCGGAGGTACGGGCTTTCCTGGATGCCTGGGCTGGCGTCAGGGTCCAGGGCTGAAAGAGGCCCGCAATACTGCCGAGCGTAGCCTGTACCGCACGCAGTTGCTGGGACACCAAGGTGGTCCTACACAGCACGGCCTGAAGGCGGGAAGTATTGCTGATTCCGCCCGAGAGCTCGGCGCACCTGCTCGGCCCGCCAGGCGTGCCCGGTGCCGGACGGCGTCGGGATGCCGCGGGCGGTGAGCGCGGCCGCGAGCTGGCGCAGCGTCGTGGCGCCGGCCCGGCGGGCCTGCTCGATGTAGGGCCGCACGTCGGCGGCCCGCGCCTGGGCCTGCGCCGTCCGCACCGCGCCGGCCTTACGCGCCATCTCGGCGGTGCCGGCAACGAGGCGCGGGTTGCCGAGCTTCACTCCCCGTGCCTTGGCCGCGGCGAGGGCGGCCCTGGTGCGCTGGCTGATCAGCCCGGCCTCGAGCTCGGCGACGGCGGCCATCTGGGTCACCAGGAACTTGCCGACCGGCCCGGGAGGGACCTGGGGCAGGTCGCAGAACACCACGCCGCCCTCACCGCTGCCCTCGACCACGCCGAGCAGGAAGCGCGCGTTCCGGGCCAGGCGGTCGAGCTTGGCGATCAGCAGCGTGGCGCGATGCGCCCGGCAGGCGGCGAGTGCCGCGGCGAGCTGCGGCCGGTCGTTCCTTTTGCCGCTCTCCACCTCGACGAACTCGGCCAGCACCGCGCCGCCGGCACGGCTGGCGTGCTCGCCGACCGCGGCGCGCTGCGCTTCGAGGCCGAGGCCAGAGCGGCCCTGGCGGTCGGTGGAGACCCGGAGGTAGGCGACGAAGCGGGCCGGGCCCGGGCTGGCGGCGGATAGGACAGGATTCAGGGTATCGCCGGGCATCGTGGAGCCAGTGTCGCTGCCGTTTGCCGCTGTGTCACGCAACCAAACGTCCAATTGACGGTCCGTGACAGGCGGCCTGAGGTAGACGAAAGCGACACAGTGATGTCATATACGATGTCATGGTGCTTCGCGTGGTCCTGGACACCGATGTCGTGGTCGCAGGCTTCACGAGCGCCGCCGGCGCGTCGCGTCGCTTGCTGCTCGCGGCGCTCGATAGGGAGGTGCGGCTCCTCCTCTCGACGCCCCTGATCCTCGAGTACGAGGCCGTGCTCACGCGCGCGTCCGTGCTCGAGATGGCGGGCATCTCGGCGGAGGAGGTGCTGGCGGTGCTCGACGAACTCGCCGGTGTCTGCGTGCCGGTGGTGTTCGACTTCCGCGTCCGCCCCGGCGCGCGTGACCCCGACGACGACCTGGTGCTGGAGACGGCAGTGAATGGCAGCGCCGACGCCATTGCGACGTTCAACCTGGCCGACCTGCGCGACGGCGCGGCGCGGTTCGGCATCCCGGCCGAGCGGCCGGGGAATGTGCTCAGGAGGATGAGAGAATGAGCAGCTTCCCGCTGCGGCTGCCCGACGACCTGAAGGAGCGCGCGGCCGCGCAGGCCGAGGCCGCGGGCATTAGCCTGAATCAGTACATCGCGACGGCGATCGCCGCCCGTGTCGGCGCGCAGGCGGAGGCGGAGCGCTACTTCGCGGCTCGTGCTGCGCGTTCGCGGCCTGGACGGGCACACGAGATCCTGGCGCGGGCGGGGCAGGGAAGGGCACCTGCAAAAGATGATGAACTTGGCAGTTAGGTCGAGCACGCGCGCCGACGCCCTCCGTCGCCTGCGGTAATGGCAGTTACCGTGGGTAATAAGGATCCAGAAGGCTCGACAAGCCTCGCCATGGAGCGCCTAAACTGAGCGCCGCAGAGCTCCCGCAGCGTCGTCAGAGTTCGGCAAACAGTACGATCTACCAGCCGCGGCAAAGCACCTCCTCGACGTCCTGACGCGCCAGCACCTGCGTGCACGTTTCCCAGCCCCGCTGCCAGGAGCGCTGGGCCTCGGTGGCGCCCTCGCCCGTGGCCGTGCCCCCCCAGCGGACGTCGAAGGCGGATGCCTGGCGCTTCCGGTCCGCGTGCTTGCGCAGCTCGGCCTCGAGGGTCTCCTCGTTCTCGATCCAGTCGTCGTCCAGCGTGTCAGGAAGCTGGCCGAAGATGTCGAAGCGGTCCTTCATTCTCTCCGACAGCCGATCGTAGACCACCTCGTCGCGGCTACCCTCGTAGACGAGGCTCAGCATGTCCACGCGGTCCCGCACTTGGCCGAACCGCTTGATGCGACCGATCCGCTGCTCCAGCTTCGACGGGTTCCAGGGCAGGTCGATGTTCACCAGCGTGCCCAGGGTCTGGAGGTTCAGACCCTCGCATGCCGCATCCGTAGCCACGAGCAGCCGCAATTCATGGTTCCGGACCGCCGTCTTGATGACGTTGCGATCCGTCGAGGCGAACTGGCCGTCCTTGTAGATCCCCGAACGACCGGCTCCGGCGTAGAGACCGACCGGGATCGCGGGAAACTCGGCCGCGACACAGTCCGCCACCCATTTGGCGGTGTCGTAGTACTGGCTGAAGATGATGCACCCATGCGCGTCCAGCCAGCCGCGGCGCCCTTGGTTGAGCCCGGCCTCCTTCAGGTAGTGCCGCAGCACCTGGAGCTTCGGATCTGCGTCGGCGCCTGTCGGGGACGCCTGCTGGGCTCTGCGGAGATGCGTGAGGAGTTCGCGGAGCGCGTTCCGTTCGGCGGTGCTGGCCTCGCCGAGATCGCCGAGGTCGAACATCTCGTCGTCGTCGTCGGCACCCAGCACCGTCGGTTGCTCGTCCGGCCCCGCCTCCGCAACCCCCGAGCGGCGCGCGATGGCCAGCATCGTCGATAGCCCGGCCGTCGAGGAGGAACAGATGCGCTGAAGGAGGAGGCTCTTCAGGAAGCCCGCGCCCTTGTTCCTCGACATCAGGGCCGACGTGTAGGCGTCGGCCACCTTGAAGGCGTCCTGGAGGGCGATGGTCGCGATCACCGCCTTCCCAGTCGCGCCGAAGAAGGCACGGGTGCGGCGGTCCGGCTCGTCGTCGCGGGGATGCAGGTCCACCGCGACGGGCTTCATCAGGCCCGCCTCCTCGAGCGCGCGCCTGCGACGCAGCACAGTGTGCCGGACGACCGGGTTGTGCTCCTGGAAGAAGGCCCGGCCATCCGGGTCGTGGGTGAGCCTGTCGGCGAGGTCCTGCCGATAGAACTCGTCAAGATCGACAGGGGAGCGGTCGGTGACCGCGACCGTGTCGGGCATGCCGAAGTTCTGCCTGATGAAGCCGAACAGGGCCTCTCTTTCGGCGCCCGGCGGCAGCGGGTTTCGCAGCCACTCCCAGGCATCGGCCTCCGCCCGGGGACGCACCTCGCCCCTAATCAGCCGCAGAGCGTCCTCCGGCCTGTTACGCCACCTTGAGAGGTCATCGCCGAGCACGTGGTCGGCGCCGGACCCAAGGACCTTCATGAGGTCCCACAGGTCCATCGGGTCGGTCTGGATCGGGGTGGCGGTTCCCAGAATGACATGCCGGGCCTTCAGCGCGATTCGGGACATGAACTGGAGCAGGTTGTTCGGCTCGCGCTCTCCGCTCGGCGTCGCCGAACCGCGGGCCTTGTGGGCCTCGTCCAGGATGACGATGCCATACGGGCTTTCCCCGGGGCGGGCGCGGCGTTCCAGAAGCGCCTTCCGCTCCACGCTGTCCCGCATCACGAGGCCGGTGGAGACGATCGCCACCTTGTAGGGGGACCGCACGATGTCCTCGGGTCGGCTGGGAATCACGTGGCCCCGATGGTCCATCCACTCCTTCCTGTTCGAGATCCACCGCGCCGACGGCACGCCGAGCTTCTCGATAAGCTCGGTCTGCCACTGCTCGCAGAGGGTCGCGGGCGCCAGGATCAGCGCGGGGCCGTCCCCCAACAGGGCGGTGACCAGGGCGGAGGTTGCCATCGAAAGGGTCTTGCCGACGCCGACCTCGTCGGCGAGCAGCAGGCGGGCCTTGCCGTGTACCTCGCGCTGCCGAAGGAATTCGGAGACAAACGCCTTCTGCCAGGGCTGGAGACCCTCGCCAGCCCGGACCAGGGGTGCCTCCGCCAGGACGGCGCGGGCGATGTCCGTGGTGCCGCGCTCGTCCCATGGCGGGCAGTCGGGAAGCCTGATCTCCACCCGGGCGGCGCACCGGGCGATCTCCGAGATGACCGCATCCGGAAGGGGGACAGCCTTGTCCCAGAGGAAGTCGAACTCCTCCTGGGTCCAGCCGATCGCTTCAGGAGACGGGTCCTCCCAGATCAGCTCGTAGTGGTCCTGCCACGCCTCGCGGGTCTCGTTGACCGATCCCATGAAGCAGGTCTTCGACCCGTCGGCGAGGGTGATGATACCCGCCTTGCCGTGGACCAGCGGTGCGGTGAGGCGGTCCACAACCTTGATGGTGACCTTCGGTCCGCCATTGGCGTCACGGGCCTGCAGCAGATCCCGGAGCATGACGTAGCGGTTCCTGTTCAGCAGGGTCTCGACGGCCACCCCCGCCTCGCCGCTGCCCTCCCACCAGCGCTGCACCAGGGCGCGCGTCCGCGCCTCCTTGCTGGCGTGGATGTCCTGCGGGTTCAGGTCCGAATTGCAGACCACGCGGATGCGGCCAACAGTCGCCAACTCCTCGGCGGCGACCTCGAAGATAGAGGACCGGAAGTAGCCTGCGATCCGGTCGTACGTCTGGGCGCCCCGCAGCCGATCGCGCAGGAAGGCGTGATCCAGCCGCTGGCGGCGGGAACTGAACCGCAGAATACCGGCTCCGCGATCAGGGGCGGCTTCCCGTGCCGCGTCATCGGGCGCGTTCATCAGTCTGCCCCGGGCATGTCCATGCGCCACTCGAACGCCTGGCGCACCAGGCCCATGACGTAGGGGAGGTCGTCCAGCTTCCCGAAGTCCAGCTCTACATCCCCCGTGGCCCAGTGGCTGATGTTGGTGACGTCCCGGCACACACCCTTGGCGTCCTGCAAGTCCGCGAAGGGCATGTTGAGGTAGAGCTTCAGCCTGGCTGCCTGCGGCACGACGGAGACGAAGTTCTCCTCTGTCCGGTAGGCCGCGTAGAGCTTCAGGAACACCTCGGCGACGGCCGGATCGAGGGCGAGGATCTGGGCACGAAGGGCATCGAACAGCGCACGCACGGGACCCCCGGCGAGGTACGGGTGATCCGCGATGGTGAAGGATTGCTGCTCGGTCTTCTTCTGCTTGAAGGTTGCCAGTACGGCGTCATCCAGGACTGGCGGCCGCCACACCGTGAGCGCCATCTCGGACAGGCGTTCCGCCCGCTTCCGGATGGCCGCCTCGTCCCAGTTCAGTAGCTGGCCCAGGCCCTTATTGAGGCGCAGCGGGCTGTCCGCGAAGCCGCCGGTCATGTTCCGCTTCTCGAGGAACGCCCGGTCGCTCAGTTCGGGGTTGTAGGCGGTGAGCGTCAGGTTCCCGAGCGTGTGCAGGTAGGTGTCGCGCACCCACTGCCATGTCGGACCCAGGGCATCCTTCCAGGCGTCCGACAGGTTCTCGTTCTGCGGGAGGATGTGCTCGATCGTGTATTCCTCGACCGCCACCCTCTCCTTCCGATCATGGTTCTCCAGCCGCCGGAGCCAGTACGAGCGGTTCCGGAAGTTGTAGAGATCGCGCGTCTCCATCGCCTTCCTGAACTCGGCGTCGTTGGGGAAGCGCCGATAGGACGGCAGTGTGAGGAAGTGCGCCCGGATGCTGTCGAGGTAGCGGTCCTTCCGCAAGGCTTTGCCGAAGGTCGAGAAGGTCTTGTTGTGCGAGTTGGTCGGGATCTCGCAGACCACGCGCCGGAAGACATACGCTTCGATCATGCGCAGCGCCGCGAGCAGGTCGTCTCGGCTCAGGACGCCATCGGCGTGGTCCGCATACAGCTCCAGCAGGAAGGGGAACGTCACTTCCGCCTTCAGCTCGCGGATGTCCTGAAGGGCCTCCGCCAGCGCCTTGTCCGGCTCGCCCTTGCCGAGAGCCATCCGGCAATAGTAGCGCGCATGCCGGTGGATGTCGGCCACCAGGTTGCCGATGGTGGTGCCCTTGCCCTCCTCTTCGCGGGCGAAGGTCTTGAACACGTCGTACACGTCCTCGATCTTCGGGATGTTGCCCGTCTTCAGCGTCAGGTAGTGGCGCATGAAGCTGTCGAAGTGGGTGGCGTAGGCTTCCTGCCCAAAGGCCACCTCCATGGGCCGCCAGTGGTCCTCGTAAAGCTGGGTCTGCTGCTTCGGCGGGAGGCCCATCAGGACGTAGTTCCGGATGAGGTCGGCTTGGCCGAGCTCCTTTCCGGTCGAGTTCAGGCTCTCGAAGATGAGCTGCGGATTGTCGTGTCCCCGCTCCAGCGAGATGTCCACGATCAGGATGCGCGCCAAGCCCTGGCAAACCTCGCCGAGGTCGGCCTCCTTCATCAACGACTGGAACAGCTCGAAGTTCTGCTTGATGCGGATGCTGTGGTCGTCGGGGAGAAGCTTTCCGTCGATGATGGCCTTCAGCGTGGTGCGGTCCGTGGCGGACAGCAGCATCTTATAGGCGCGTTCGCCGTCCTGGACGCTGTCCTTCAGATAGTAGTGGCGCAGCTTGCGGGCGGCGAAGTCGCCCGAAAGCTCGGTCTCGCCCTGGGCACGTGCCAGGGCCTCGATGATCAGCATGAAGGTCGTCAGGCGCTGCTGCCCATCGATGACCAGAAGGGATGGCTGATCGGTGACGTTATAGAGGCCGTCCTGGATGTAGACGACCGACCCGACGAAGTGGGCCGCCGCGTTCGGGTTTCGGCCCGCGCGCAGCACGTCCTGCCACAGCTTCCGGCACTGCGGTTCCTCCCAGCGGTAGGGCCGCTGGTAGATCGGGATAACGAACTGCTTTGAGCTGCCGAGGAAGTCGAGCAGCCGGGACTCCTTCGCCTTCATCCTGCGAGCCTCTCGGACGCGATCAGGCCCGCGACGACCCGGGCAGCGGCGGCCTCCTCGGCGCGCTGGCGTTCCCAGACGGTGCCGAACCAAGCGGCGAGTGCCCGCACGTTGTCCCTCGCCTGCCTCCAGTTCTCCAGGCCGAAGTGGTCGCGGAGGCCATGTAGGATGCGATCGCCGGAGGTCCTGGGGTCCTCGTCCTGCGCGGTGGCGCGCCACTGCTCGGCGATGGCGTAGAGCGTCGGGCGGATGGTCCCGGCGGCAAAGGGATGGCCGGTCATGAGGGCACGCTTGAACTCGGCGGCACCCTTCAGGCGGGCCTTGTTCGGCGACCGCTCCGCCATGAGGTCTTCCCAATCCGTCGCCCGGTAGACCCGGGCGAAGTTCTGGTAGTCGTCCAGCTTCCCGCCGAGCTGCCCGGCAGGCCAAGTGGCCTCGGTGGCAGTCATCTTCAGGTAGAAGCGTTCCTCTGGGCTGAAGCGCTCCCACATGCCCTCGGCAATGCCGTCCGGGACCATGAGCTCGTTGGCGGTCTGCACGGCGAGGGTGATCATCTCCTCGACGATGCCAACCTCGGTGGTGCGCTTCCCTTCGCGAGGCCGGAGGGCTTCGCGCGTCATGTCCGTGCCGTCGATATGCGTATAGGCGGTCAGCACCTCCAGCGCGGCGGCGTATCCTGCCATCTGGATGTCGGCATCGCTGAAGACGTTCTCGTCCCGCCCGCGACCGTGGGCCTTCTGGTTGAGGCCCGTCAGCGTGGCGACCTGCTTCGCCACGCGGTCCCGGACCTCCGGCACGATGTCGCTGCGGAACCCATGCTCGTCGCCGACGCGCTTCCGCAGCACCATGAGGACGGTGCCCTGGACGTAGCCGCCCTGCTTCAGTTCGCTGGTCGTCTCGGTCGAGACATACCAAGCCGCCGTCACCTGCAACCCGGCGCCCCACACGATCTGCGCCAGGTCCGCCCAGACCCCCGCATCCTTGTGGGTGAACATGCAGACCTGCAGGCCGTTATCTGGCATGCTAGTCGCCATCGCTCGGAAGGCGGCGACCATGTCGGCGCGGAACTTGTCTCCCTTGCCCTGGATGGCCAGAGGACGTCGGCTGTCCCAGGTCCAACGGTCAAAGGGCGCAGGAGCGTTTCGTCGCAGCCAGGCGATAAAGAACTCCGAGATTTCGTGATATACCACCGCATCCGCGTAGGGTGGATCGTAGATCCAAAGGTCACATCGGTATGGGGTTTCTGCTGCAGACCCCATTTCTACACGGCCGTCGCCAGCCATCGGACACGCGCTGAACGGCTCGAGGAGGTACTCCTGGGCAAAGTGGAATGGTCGGACCCCATATGCGTAGAGGGTATTCAAGGCTTGATTGTAGAAGGTCTGAGCTATGGACTCTCGCGAGGCACCAGTTCCGTAGCGACACAGCCTTGTTGACCAATCCGCCATGCGCGCCAGGCCAAGAGCAAGCGCTGGCTCGTCCAGCTGTTTGACTTGTTTCTGTACCAACGCGAGGAACAGAAGCTGGCGAGAGGCGAACAGGTGGTGCCAGTACGTCCAGCCCCGCGTTCGTATCGGCTCGTCGGTTTTCTCCCCGGGCTCGATCCGCATATCGGGAACAAAGCCTTGCGCCTGCCAATTGGCCAGGTTGTCCGAGACGAAGCGCGTTACGCGGTGCTCTCGGGATAGGTCATTCGCATCCGGGACGGCAAAGAATGTGTTCGGCCTTGATTTGCCCTGCCGGACCTCCCGTCCGTCCATCCACTGGATTGCGTAGAGTCTTTCGAGCCAGATGTCGCCACCGCGCCATGCCCCACGTGGTGCACCGGGCACCACGGGCGGTGCGTCGGCAACCCATTCTGGCTCCCTTGGAGCAATATCGCTGATCTCCCAGGCGCGTAGGCGGTTTCCACGGGCAAGTTGCGCTCCGTCACCACCTTCACCATCGCCACGCAGCCGCGTGATCGGGATGCGCCACTCTCGCTCGGGTTCACCTGGTATGGGGGAAACCTGGTAGACGAGGTGACCGTCCTTTAGAGTTCCGGTGGCGGCAGCCGCGAGTTCGCGCGATGACACTCCTTCCTCGATGAGGATGTCGAACCGCTTCCGGGCATGGTCTGGCACGAGTCGAGCCACGCAGCGACGACGCGAACTGATCAGCCGAGAGGGGAGGAGGGGGACCCGCCAGCCTGACTGCGGATCGACCACTTCAAGGCAGTATAGGTACGCCTTAGGGAAGTCTCCTCGCTCGTTGGTCTCTACCTTCAGCTGCTCGAGTTCACTCGCAACCGCACGTGCGGCGAGCTGTTGCGCCTGGGCGATAGCCTCGCGCCGTTCTGCGCTGGCACCGACGATGTTGAACGCCCCCCCACGTGAGCATCGCTGCAACGGGACTCAGGTCGCTCGCGAAGGCGCTGCAGCCGATGCGAGCAGCTTCGAACGGGATCGACCCGCCACCGCAGAATGGGTCGCCCACTGTCGGGTTATGTCCGTACCGCGCGATCCCGAGCTCGCGGACCAAGTCCGGTAGGTTCCGCGACGCGGTGCCGAGCCTGGCGCCAATGATGATCCAAACCCCAGCGTAGAGGGGGTCGTTCGGGTCCCCTAGGTCTTCGACGTTCTCTACTCTCTTGCAGCGGGCTACCTGCTCCGCGAAGGGCATCGCAAGGAGAGCTCTCGCGCTCATCTCCTGCCGTTCCTTCTCGATGAGCTTCTTCTCTCGCGTTGGTAGGCCGGACAGTCGAATCCAGCGCGCTGCTCCGCCCGCGTCGGCGTCGTCGGAGGAAGCATCATTGCGACCTCCCGTTGTCGTGGGATGCTCGATGTGCCTCAGCTTTTCGTCGGCCGAAACCGCGGCGCTATCCCAAACATCCTGGGCGGAAAGCACGGGTGAACGGCGAAGGACTCCAGCGCTGTCCATTCGCATTAGTGCCTCGAAGGTCTGGAGGTCAGCCTCCGGGTCGTCCGTCGCGGGCAGCAATGATGCCAGGACGCAAGCCCTCACCAGAGAAAGCGGCTTCCGACCCTTCCAGTAGGAGCCCAGCGCTGTGAGGGTCTGCGACTGAACGGCCTTGCGCTCCTTCTGCGCTTCGGCGCCGACCTTCTGGGCCGGGAAGACCCGCTCGATGAGGGCGGGCGCGTCCTTGAGGCTGAAAGGCGCCAAGCCGCCCTTGGTGGCAGCGGTATCCATGATCAGGGCGCCTCGAACAGGGGCAGGCCGCCGGTTCCCTTTTGGGACGGGCCTGACTTGGCGAAAGGTTCGGTGACAGCGGTCGGACCCGCGGACATGAGCAGGGCCAGCCCGCGCCGGACCCGGTCGTTCGGGTTTGCCAGCACGCGCCCGGCCAGCCACAGCCGCTCGGCGGACTGGAGGGACACCCAGGTCGCGATCACGGCCGCCATGTCGCCCTCGTCGGCCGCGGCGACAGCCCAGGCCAGAGTCAGGAGTTCCGTGCCGAGAATGCGCTCGACCTTGTTGTCGCCTGTCTGCCAGCGGCTGGTCGGCAGGCCCTTCTCGCGTAGCTTGGCGTTCAGGTCCTGCTTCGCTGTCTCGGCCATCGCGTTCCAGCGCGGCCGGGAAATGATGCACCGGTCCAGCTCGTCGGGGCGCCCCCCCCGAATGACCCAGGATGCCGAAGTCCTCGACCAGCCGGATGTCTTCGCCACGTCCGGTGGGGATCACCACGCGGATGTGGTGCGGCCAGTCCACGGCTGGGCATCCGAAGCCGACGACGGCGGCCTTCCGCGCGTTCTTGCGCGCCGCCTCGACGGCCTTGCGGGAGTCGACGACCGTCGGGTCGCCCTTGGGCGCGCGCTCCCGCCCGGGCGCCGGATCCTTCCTGACGGCGGCGGCCATCATGTGGACCTCGTCTGCGGCTGCGTCACGCAGTCGCGCGGATCGCCGACGTCCACCTTCAGGGTCTCCACGAAGGCGATGAGATCGCGCCCAGTGGGGAAGCTGACGGCCTTCACGTGGGCGGTGACATCGGCGTTCGGCTGCCCGACGGCGACGCGGATGGACTCGACGACGTTCGACAGCCCCTCACCGGAGAGCCGCAGGTCGCTGCCGAGGCGCATAGAGAAGGCTTCCTGGCCCAAGCCGACCTGCATCTGCGCGATCACGGCCTGTGCCTTCGCATCCTTCAGCGCCCCGGCCAGCGCGAAGAAGCTCTCCGTGCTGGTCTGCCTGATGTCGAGCGTCAAGTTCGCGGCACGGGTCTCGTCCACGTATTCGCGAAGCGTGGGGACGGTATCCACAGAGTCCGGGTCACCGGGCTCCTTCGGCTTTGCCTTCTGGACGGAGATCCGGAAGTCCTCCGTCCCTTCGAGATCGCCATCGATGGCGATAGCGCGGACCATCACCTCGCTGCCGCCGCGCGCCATGAAGGGCGTGACGGTGAATGGACCTTCGTAGACGGTCCCTTCGCGCGGGTTGGACCCGTCCGTCGTGTAGCGGATGGCCGCCGCCGACGGCCTGGCGAACAGCTCCACCTTGCGGCCATCCGCGCTCGGCGATGTGGTGTGCTGGAGCGTGATCCTGTTGCGCCAGACATAGGCGTCGCCCGTCGGATGGTCACCCTTGGGGTCGATCACCAGGAAGGCGAGGCGGAGCGCCGTGGTCGTGAAGCGGAGCTCCTTGAGCTCGGGGCTGCTTCCGTTGACAAAGGTGCCCTCCGCCATGTGGATGCGGGGCGTCTGCCCGGCATCCACGGCCTGCACGGACAGGGTCACCGCGCCGGTGTCATGGTTGCGGCCCTCCTCGGTGATGGAGACGCGCGTCATGTCGGGTGGGAACGGTCCCCGCTGGATCTTGCCGTTCTCCCGGTCACGCCATTTCCCGGTCTTGGTGGCCTCGCGCTTGATGGCTTCCAGCCCGCCTGGCGGGAGCCAGACGAACTGGGGGTTCTCCTTGGCCCGGGCCGTGATGTCCGACCAGGGAATGGTGTTGAAGGCGGAGCCGTCGGGCCAAAGCTGACCACCCTGGTTCGTCTCCGGGTTGCCGGAGATGCGCGTGATCAAGCCATCGGCTTTGGCTTCCGGATTCGGCTCGAACTTGCCCGCCTTGATGAGGGCGGTCTCGATGGCGGCCTCGCCCGACAGCGAGGAGCGGCCGTCGGCGCCCTTCGCCGTCCGAAGTTCCAACTTCTGCTCCAGCAGCCCCATGGACCGATCGGGCTTCCTGCCGGGATACCAGATGCGGTTGAAGGCATGCTCGACCGTGGTCAGGAACTCGAACTCGGCGCCGTTGCGCCGATCCTCGACCTCCGACCGGAGCGGGTCATCGGCGCGGAGGTCGCGAAGAACCTTCTCGGCCGCGTAGAGGCGGCGCATGACGCCGTCCAGGCTGGCGAAGTGGGTCGGGCTGCCCGTGACGACGAGGAAGTTGTTCTTCTGGGTCAGGCCCGCGAAGAGCTTCTCGGCCGTCTCGGGCGGCAGCTTGCTGTCGGGGCTGACCACGATGAGTTTGCGCGGGCCGGAGAGGTCGATGGCGCCGATCTCGGGCAACGCCAGGACCTCCTGGTACGCCTTGCCGGAGACCGCCTTGAAAACGAGCGCCAAGCGCTCCTGAATGTTCTGGTCGATCCGGGGCTGGGGTGCTTTCTCGGCCTCGGATTGCAGGCGCTTCGTGATGTTTTCTTGCTGGGCGAAGTAGACGACATCGCCCGAGCCGCGGTGCAGATACCAGGCATCTTTCAGCAGCGCATCGAATGCGTTCTGGAACTCTTCGATGGTGCGCCCAGGCGAGATCAGGCACTCGATGACCTGCTCTTTGGTTAGGCCCGCTTTCGAGTCGAAGCCCTGCATCAGCGACGCGGAGAGCAGGACGTTGGCCACCTGCGTACCCGCGTCGGAGCTCAGCTCCTTGTCGACGGTCTCGGCGTGGGCTTGGCCGCCGTCGGCGATGTCCTTGGCGACCGCGTTGTGCAGGTTCGCCAAGGGCAGGACCTCGTTCCGCATGTCGGAATCGTTGAGGTCCATGTGCTGGACGCCGATAAGGTAGACGTTGTTCGGCCTGCCCTCGCGGAACACGTCGCGTACGACGCGGCTGACCATCCGCATCAGGCCGCGGGTCTGCCGGAAGCCTTCATTGTTCCTGAACATGGCGACCAGGTCGCGCAGGCTCGGATGGAACGGGTAGCAGCGGTGGATTTCGTCCGCGAACTGCTCGGGCGTCTTGGCCACCACGCGGGAGCGGACGGCCTCGTCCATGCTCTTCGCGTAGGCCACGGCCACCTTGTCGATGGCCTCGCGGTCTGGAAGCTTGGTGAACAGGCGACGCCGGAGGATGTCGAACACCTCGCCGGAGTTAAGGGCGACGGGAGTGATCTCCTTCGCGCTGCGGCGGACCTCCTGGCTGAGGTTCGCGACCGTCTGCGCGAGGGACTTGCTAGCGCCCTGATAGGCGGCTGAGAGATTGGAGACAACGACCATGCACCGCGGCAGCTTGATGGCGGCCGAGAACAGGTTCGCCAGGGCGTAGGTGACGACGTTGGCTAGGGTGCCAGAGCCAAGTTCGCGCGTCTGAGCGTAGTCCAGGTAGGGCGCCAGCTCGTCCAGCATGATGAGCGTCGGCCTGTCGCCGATTAGCTCGACCCAGTCCTTCTCGCCGGGCGCGCGAGCGCCGTTCTCCCAGAACCTCCGGAAGGTGTCCTCGCGCCCGAGCTGGCGGGCTATCTCGCCCCAGATGAAGTTGTCCGTCGGGTTCCGGCCGGAGATGGCGACTACCTTGGCGTCGCCGAAGCCGTTGGGCGCGTTGATGCCAGCCTCATCGAGAACCCTGGTGCGCAGGGCGGCCGACTTCGCGATAAGGCCGAACGCGACCATCAGGTGCGTTTTGCCGCCGCCCATAGCCTGGGTGAGCGTGTAGACCGCCTGGTCACTTCGCTTGTCGAGGCGGGCGATGCCGAGCTCGAACAGTTGGCGCATGCCGCCCGTGATGTGGTTGCGCGCGAAGAAGCCGGCCGCGTCCTGCTCCGCAGCCTCGATGACCTCGGCGATATCCTCAATGTCCGGCTCGGGATCGGACCGCCGGACGTTCGGGTGGGGTTCACACAGGTCACGGGCAGTCTGCATCACTCGGACTCCGGGGCGCCCGTTCGGGACGCCGGGTGTGTTTCGTGTTTCAGGAATTCGGTGAGGGCCTGCTGCACCAGGCTGGACGCGGAGACGCCTCGGTCGATGGCCAGAATCTTGATCCGTCGGATCAGGTCCGCGTCGATGTGGACAAGGAATTGCCGCCTTTCGGCGGTTCCCCCCCCGCTCTTGTCGCTCGACCAATGCCTGCCCCTACGCGCTAAGTTCCTATCACGATAGCTTAACACGCGAAGTTCTGGCTTCGGAAGGACCTCTGCGCTGCGGTCTGGAGGCGAAAGGCCGTGGAGTTGCCGGATTGCCGACAAATGACTGCACCGCGGCAAGGGCCGGACTGTTCGAAGCTAGATCGCCACCTACGCCTTCGTGGTGGGCGCCAAGAATCAAACGGACGCCTCATTCCACGCAGCGCACAAATTCCCATCCCTTTCGGCCGACGGACGCTGTTTCTTCATCCAGATGGCCGAGGTCGCCAGATTTTTCGTCTGACCCCCGCTAGATGGCGCAACGGGCCGGCCGCCGGCGTAGGTGGCGAGGGTGGTCGTCCCTCAGACTGATGGTGTCGTGGACGGGGTCGGGCCGTGGCGGCCTGCCACAAGCATCATCGAGGGACGACCATGGAGCACTATGCCGGGATAGATCCCGCCCAAGGCCAACCGCAAGGTCCAGATCAACCTTGACCGCGACATGTGTTGCTGGCGCCACCTCATCGAGAACACCTTCGCCAAGCTGAAGGAGTTCAGAGCCGTCGCCACTCGCTACGACAAGACAGATACCAGCTACGCCGCCTCCTACGCCGCCTCCATCCACCTCGCCGCCGTCATCGCTTCAAGATGACCGTCAACAGCCCCTAAAGGGATGAAGAAGGAAAAAGCGGGCGTGCAGGACATGAAGCTTGCATCTGGCGGAATTAACCCACCAACCACTTCCGGCTCGCGTTTGCGCATTACTTTACGGTCTTGAGCCCCTCCGCGGCCGGCCTCGTTCGGAGCCGGGCATGCAAGCCGGGCGCGTCCAGGCCCTCGGCCTCCAGCATCTCGGCTGCCCGGGCGCGCCACACGAGGTCGCCCGGCTCCGAGAAGGTGCGGCGCAGCTCGCGAATAGTCGCAAGCGACCCCTTCGCCCATTCTCGGAACTCCTGCAGAGGCCAGAGGGCTACGCTGTTCAGGTGCGGCGCCGCGCCCTCCTTCGCCTTCGTCACGGGCGTCACGAGAACGGGGAGGATCTGCGCGCCCTGGCAAGCGGGCACGTTGGCCTGCATCCAGGCTGGGTGGGAGGCGGCTTGGCGCGCCTTCGTCGCGTCCAGGACGGAGTCGGCCTCGGCGCCGGCGTGGTCCTCGAAGACGAGGCAGACGTCGTCTGCGATCCACCACGGGTCGGGCGATGCGTCTGCCTCGATTTTTCCTACGTCGAACCCGAGCAGCTCGCCGAGCCTGAGCTGTGCCTGCTCGAAGCTGCTGGCCGTGGACAACCCCGCCAGGATCTCCTTTTCCCGCCGCGCAAAGCTCCTGTCGTGGAGCGTGCCGAGTCCAGCGAGCACGCCCTCCATCCGCTCCACTTGGCGCAGCACAGCCGTGTTGTCCGCGGCTGCCGCGGCCTGGTCAGGGATGAAGCGGGCGAGTGCGACCAGCCAGGGGATCCCCCGCGCCGCCTCCTTTGCCTGCCCGAAGTGGGCGCGCGCCTTGGCCGACAGGCCGGTAATGCCCCCTCCGCGCCCGACCAGGCTGCGCTGCCGGCGAGGTAGTGCCACAGCGCCCGGTAGCCCCGCAGCTCGGGCGCGGCGAGGCCACCAAGGACCCGCTCCGCGCAACCGAGTGCCGCCTCAAAGTCGCCCTGCCAGAGGCGCGTCTGGAAGTCGATCTCGTGCGGAACGACCCCCCCTCAGATCGTCCATCGCCGGAAAGCGCTGCTGCACCGCACCCTCGCGCTTGGCAAGGATCTCCTTGTTGGCCTCTTCCCAGTCCTTCCCGTTCTGGAGGAAGATGTCTAGGTTCTCGAGCAGGCCCGCCGCGGTCTGGTCCTTCGATTGATCGACGCCGAATTCCAGCTCGGCCTGCAGCTCGGGGTGCAGGAAGACGCGACGCCGCCGGTCGGCCAGGTAGTCCGGGACCTCCTCGCCGGTCACCACCACGGCGGAGAAGTCCTTGAGGGAGCGGGTGCAGCGGCCAATCGCCTGCAGTACCCGGGTCTGGACCCGCTCGTTGAGCAGGACGGCGGCGCCCATGCGCGCCATTAGGAAGCGCTCCTGCAGGTTCGTCGTCTTGGGCAGGCCCTCGACGAAGAGGAGCCGGCAGTCGTCGCCCGGGAAGTCGATGCCGTCGTAGCGGTTGGCCACCACCGCGACCGCCTGCTCCTCGGCCGTGAACGGCTTCTTCGATGCCTCGATGTCGTCCGCGTCGAAGGTCTTGAACCCCAGGTGCTCGGCGACGTCGGCGACCACCCCGTCGTGCAGCCTGTCGCTGGGCACCAGCACCAAGCTTCGTCCGGCGCGGCGCATCATGGCGCGGCGCAGCCCCGGCACCTCGGCCTCGGGCAGCGACATCTCGGGGAAGACGAAGTACCGCCGCCCAATGCCCTGCCGGTCCCACCCCTCGGGGACGGGGAGCCTCAGGATGGAGCGCCGGCCCGTCAGGCGCTCCAGGTCCCCGCCCGCGCCGAGGGTCGCTGACATGAAGATGCGCTGGCGCGCACCGGCGAAGGGCGCGTGGGTCCAGGTGGGCGGGACCAGCGGCCGGAGCAGCACCTCCTGCGTGGAGACGTAGAGCTGGCAGGCGTGTAGGTGGTCCCGCAGCATCGACCAGGGGTACCTCAGCTCCGTGCCGGCGACGTGCTCGTCCACTACCGCCCGCACCTCGCCCCTGACCCGGGCCAGGTCGGGCGAGGCGATCTTGTCCACCCAGACGCGGTCCGCGGTGCTCTCCCACTGCCCGGTGAGGCGCACGAAGTTGGAGGGATCGAGGAGCGGCTTGAGCACGCCGGCGAGCGCGGCATGGAGCGCGGCGTGCTCGTCCCTATGGCGCTCGACCCTCAAGGTCCAGAGCGCGGCGATGTAGTTCTCCGCGGCGTGCGCATCGTCGACGATGACGACGTCCGGGTTGGAAAAGAAGGGGTTGGTGTTGAAGAGGCTGCTGTAGGTAGTGACCGCGACTCTGTCGGCGTTCTGGTATTCCGCCTTGGCGCCCGCGGCGTAGCCGGCCGCCGAGCCGGTGAAGCCGTTCACCGCGAGCCCGTACTGCTCATCAGCCTGCCCGGTGGCCTGGTTGACGAGCTGGCGGGTCGGGCAGAGATACACGACCCGTTCGCCGAACTTGCGCCGCCGCCACTCCGCGATCATGAGCCCAACCAGGGTCTTGCCGCTGCCTGTGGGGAGCTGGAGGGCCACGTCGGGCGCGTCCACGGCCTTGGCAGCGTAGGTCCTCATGACCTCGCCCTGATGCAGGAGAACGCCGTCGATCTTGCGGCGCGGCAAGTCCAGCAGGACCTTCTCCGGGCTATCGGACACGATGGAAGGCGGAGGGGAGTTCTTGAATGCCACAATCATACCGTGCGAAGAATAACACGAAAGATAACGCGGCATGCGAGCCAAGGAAAGTCGCCAACGAGCCGCACTTTGTTGCCGACCCGCCCCTCTCGCAACGAGGCGGTGCAGGCCCTCTGACCGGCGGAGCATGTCTGGCCTCTGCCGAAGCCACCGGGTTGGATCGCTTTGGCACGCCTTGGTCATTACCTCGGCGGCGGCACGTAGAAGCTAGCAATTACCTTGTCTTTGGTAGCATGTTGCTGCTATCTCATAGCTGGTGGGAGTTCTCCACGAAATAGGGGGACCAAGTGGCAGCGACGGTTCTGACGGTGGCGTCCACAAAGGGCGGCGCCGGCAAGACGACGATCGTGATGGCGCTCGCCGGCACGCTGGCGGCCGAGGGGCTACGCGTCGCTGTCGTGGACGCAGACCCGAACCGTGCCTACGCCTCCTGGGCCGAGCAGGCCTACGAGGGCCCCGCCGTCGCTGTACGCGCCGAGGCCGACGAGGCACGGCTCGCGGCGGCGATCGACGAGCTCTCACCCCAGGCCGACCTGGTGCTCGTGGACACGGCCGGCTTCGGCAACCGCGCAGCCCTCCTCGCCATGACCGCGGCCGACGCCGTGCTCGTGCCCTGCACGCCGAGCCGCGCCGACGTCGAGCAGGCCGCGAAGACGCTGGAGCTGGTGGATAGCGCGGCCCGGGCGGCGCGGCGCGCCATCCCCGCGCGCGTGGTGCCATCGCGCCTGAAGCAGGCGACCGCGGTGTCGCGGCACGCCGTGGCCGAGCTCGACGCGGCCGCCCTCCCCCGCACCGCCGCAGGGATCGGCGACCGCGTCGCCTTCGCCGAGATGACCTTCTCCGGGCGCGTACCCTCCGGCGGCGACGCCGGCCAGGAGGTCGCGGAGCTGGTCGCGGAGCTGCGAAAGCTTGGCTGGCTGCCGCCGAAGCCCAAGGCGGCCCGCGCCCGCGCATAGCGAGTATATGCTAGCAGATATGAGCACGCACGAGGTCCCCGCATGTCCAGCAAGGGCCTGAAGCCCGCCATCGCCCGCCCCTCCGCGCGGGAGTCGCTTGCCGCCGCCGACGCCGTCGCGCAGCAGGCCGGGCTGCCGCCAGCTTCCCTCTCGCCGCGGCCCCCCTCCCCTGCCCCGGCTGCCCCTCCCCCCGGTACCGCCCGAGGAGGAGCTCGTGCAGGTGAACATCCGCGTCCGCCGCGCCCTAGGCGACCAGCTCGCCGACAGGGCACGTGCGGAGGGCACGACGCAGAAGGTGCTGGTGTGTCGGGCGCTCGCGGCCGCGGGCTTCGACGTGCACCCGGAGGACCTCCGGGCGACCCCCGCCCCACGGCGTCGTGGCAGCAGCTAGCAACTACGATGAGGGCGTCGGTAGAGTACGAATCGAATCGACCCCCTTCCCTGCCCCGCTTCCCTGCCTTCTCCGCGTGTGGGCACTCAGGCCGCCCCGATTTCGTACCCTGGTGACGCCCTGGCGCGGGCCGATCCGGCGCCGCTTATCCACAGTCGATTCGTACCCTGGTGACGCCGCTTCGTACCCGACCGACGAAACCCGAGTCGTTCCCCGTACCCTGGTGACGCATCCAAATAGGGATTCAATTAGCTTCCCTAGGGCCGTCGGCAGGGTACAAGCCGCGCAAGGGGAAAAGCTCGCCATCGAAGGCGCGTCGGCAGGGTACGAATTGCGCCGACAGCCTGGGATGTGCAGCGTGCTTCTGCATGCGCGACTCCACCGACACCACCGCCTGGGCCCTATCCGTGGGTGCCGAAGAGGCTCTTGAAGGGCGCCTGCGCGGCCGGCTGGAGACGCTCGGCATCCAGCAGGCCCTGAACCTCGCCCCAACGGCCATCGACCGCCGCTGCGTCGAGGCCATCCACATGGTCCTCACCGACGAAGACGGCACGCCCAACTTCGTGCACGCCGGCTTCGCCATGACTGCCCTCCCCCACAAGCGGATCGAGGCGAACGAGTGGGTCCGCGACGGCGCGGACATCCGCCTGAGGATCGATAGCGGCAAGACGCACGACGGGACGGCGGTCGGTGTGCCATTCGGCTACGTGGCCCGGCTGATCCTCCTCTACCTACAGACGGAGGCCATCAAGACCCGCTCCCGCGAGGTCGAGCTGGGCCGGTCCATGCACAGCTGGCTCAAGGCGATGGGCCTGAACAGCGGCGGCAAGGGCTACGAGGCGGTCCGTGAGCAGAGCCGGCGCCTCAGCCTCTGCCGGCTGACCTTCTACCGCATCGGCGAGGGCGGCGAAGCCGTGATGAACGGCGGCTTCGTGCGGGAGGCGATCCTGCCAGGCCGGGACATCGACGGCGCGCAGCTCTCCCTCTGGCGCGAGACGGTCGTGCTCGACGAAGTTTTTTACGAAAGTCTCATCCGGCACCCCCTCCCCGTTCGCGAGGCTGCCATCCGCGCGCTGTCTGGACGCAGCATGGCGATCGACCTCTATATCTGGCTCGCCTACCGCCTCCACCACCTTGCGAAGCAGACCAGGGTCCCGTGGCCGGCGCTTTATCGGCAGTTCGGCGCCGGCTTCGCGCTCCAGCGCCAATTCAAGGCACACGCCCGCGAGGCGTTGGCCCTCGCCCTCTCCGCCTACCCGGAGGCGCAGGTGCGCGTGGACGACGAGGCCATCACCCTCATGCCCTCCCCTGCCCCGGTGCCTGAGCGCGCCCGCGCCCCGGCGGCGAGCGCTACGTCGAAGCAACTACCGCGTAGGCGGTAGAAGCTAGCAGGTAGGTGCGGTGGGGTTGGCCGGGCGGCTCAACAAGAAGGTCCTCCTCTTCATCGACGAGTACGGGAGCGCCGGGGACCTCTACCTCGGCGCCGTGGTGGTCCTGGCGCGCGACGCCGGCCACGTGGACAAGTGCCTGAGCGACCTGCTTGAGCCCGGCGCGGGCGAGATCCACGCTCCCGGCTCGACGATGGCTACCTCCAGGGCCTCATGCAGTGCTTCTGGTCGGCGGCGCCGCGCGACCGGGTCGTGCTTGTCAACCAGAAGGTCGCGGCGCGCGGCGGGCCCGCCCCGGTGCTCTACGCGGCGGCCGTCGTCGAGACGGCGAAGGCCGGGCTCGCCCAGTTCAAGCGCGACGTGCTGGGGCGCGAGACGATCGGCAACGTCGGCGTCATCACGGACGTGAACCACCACAACGACCACCCCGCCTTCGAGGCGGAGATCGAGCGGGCGCGGCGCGAGGACGGACGGTTCCGCGGGGTGAACCGGGTTGCGCGCCTGGACTCGGCTGCCTCGCGGCTGCTCCAGCTGGCGGACATGGTGGCCTACTCGTGCAAGTGGATCGTGAGCGCCGAGCTCAACGCCACCGGGTTCGAAAGCGGTTCGGGATCCAGCTCCCCTGAAACGGTGAGAGCCGCCCGGCGAGGGCGGCTCCCGGAAGAGGGCAGGGAGGGTGGCCGGCAACCGGGGCTTTCGGCCTCCGGGTGGCCACCGCGCCCGCCCGACACGCGGCCGGACGGGTCGCACGCAGGGACCCCCTGCGGCACCATAGGTATCCCCGCCGCCGGCGGGTTTAGGGAAAGCCGGCACGCCGCAGAGATCGCTACCTTATAGCAGGTATCAGGTAGCAAGTAGTGGATAGATCATATCATTAGTTTGGCAGGTGGCGTGGAACCTGCGGCGGCATCGCTGGATCGCCGCGGGCGATCCCACCGAACACCGCTTCGGCTGCCTGGTGCACGTGGCAGGAGCCATCTGGATCGGTTCCTCAACGCGCATCGCCTTCCAGGCGGGGCACGCCCGGCAGCGGGGGGCAAGGCGACCAAGGGCCGCACCCCAGGCCCTTCGTGCTGCTCCATCGCGTCGGGCTTCCTCTCCTCGGAACTCCGCCCACCTCCGCTTCGGTAAGAATCCCGTGCCCAAATCAGCTTGTTGTAGAAGTGCTGCCGATTGGCACGTGGTCGCTTAAGCGACTCGTTGCTGGTGATCCCGCACGCAGCGCCCACAGCTTTGCTGATGCTCGTGTGTCAAGGCGCTGGTCGACAGCAGCACCACAGCACCACACGCGCATTGGCACTGCCAGTAAGCCTTCCAATCGGCAGAATGCGCAAAGCCGAGAACCTCCAATCTGCCGTTCTTGTAGCCGGTGAGGTCCTTGCGCATGCCTTGGCAGGCCGTGCAGTGCTTGGCACCGCGGAAATTCCCGACCTGCATCATCTTCTGCTCGCCGCAGACTTGGCACTCGACCAGCAGCATGGTCTGACCTGTTATCGGATGCGGTTCGGCATACCCTACGACCTTGAGCCGTCCATTTACCTCGCCGACGAGATCCACGCGACGCCGTCCCGGCCGAGTAGGCTGGTAACTGTGTGATCGAATGGGCTTCTGTTGAACCCCTGCCATTTCCAAATCGCCGAGGTGCGCACAACGTCGGCAAGCAATGCTTCCGGTCTTGATGGCCCGGCGAAGATTGCCCGTTTCCCGCATGGATTCGGCGCCGCACTGACAGCGGCAGCGCCAGGAGTGAAAGCCATGCCGATCCCGACCAACGTAATCTACAACGCATCCTCCCCCGACAGTCTGGCCGGTGAGAAACTCCTGCTTGAGCTGGTCAAGGTGCTCGCAGAGGTCACAGCCTGCCGTGGGAGAGGCAATGGCCAGCAGCGCGCCGCGCTGCATTTCCTTCTCTTCATCGCAGCTGGTGCATCTCACCCGCCACTTCGGATGGCCCTTAGCCGTCCGGCCCGTGCGCTCTAGAACAGCAAGGCGGCCGAAGGTCTGCCCGGTCAGATCACCCATCCGACGTAATTTTTGCAGTGACAGGAGATGCCTCCTGCACGTGTATCGCCGTGGTGTCGCTGGGAGATGCTGGCGGTGGAACTCCCTGACAGTCCCTGTTCGAGTCATCAGGGAAGGCCAGCGTACCATCCCGCAACCGGGCCATAATCTGCTGGAAGCGGCGCGCGGCCTGGGACGTCTTGGCGAGGTTGTAGTAGCGCCCTCCTATGGCGTGCCCAGCATGGCCAAGTATTACTCTGATAATGGCGACATGCTCGGGGGCATTCACCGCGACTGAGGTTGCCGCGCTATGGCGGAATCGATGCGGCCCAATGCGGTCCCCAAAAACGGCAGCCGTATAGTTTGCGACGCAGACGTACAGCCGCTCAGGGCCCAGAGAGGAGCCATCGCTCGATACCCAGAGCGCGTTACCGATGGGTTGGGCCCAGCGCTTTCGCTGCTGCTTCAGGACCGGGCGATGCACCGAGAGGTAAGTCTCCAGCATGGGCACCAGGATCTCCGGCCAAAGCAGATCGAAGAGCTGGTCCGTCTTGGAGTGCGTGCCTCTAACGCGCCACTTCCCGGTTTCCTGGCTCACGTTCTGCCCGAGCTGCAATGCAGCGAGGTCAGCTCGGCGCAACGGGAAGAGAGTAAGAAAAGCGATAATGAGCCCATCGCGGTACCGCATGGCCGCCTTGCGTGGCGTCGTCTCCAGATCCGCACTTGCCATGAGCGCTAGGCCAAGCTCGAGCAGTTCCACCGCCTCAGGAATCTCAGCGCGTTTTTTCCGAGACGCATGGTGGCTGCGGCCCTTTGTCACGACGCGCAGGATCCAGCGCCAGTCCTTGTCCGGCGCCAGCGCCAGCATGGCCTCGTAGAGTTCCTGCAGGCGATTCTTCAGGGTGGAGGTAGTGTTCACCCGGCCGAGGTCGTGAATGTAGGCGTCGACCGCCTTGCGCGTGACGAGATCACCGGGCGTCAGGGCTGTATCAAGCCGGCCAGTGTGCGCCAGCCAAGACAGCCAACGCCCGTAGCCCTTCTCGACCTTGCGATTGCTGATCGGCTTAAAGCGGGCACGCTTGCCGCCGTCGTCGCGCAGGGTTTCAGGCCGCAGGGCCTCCTCCCAGAGCTGCCGGTGCTCGGCCGGCCAGTTCGTGCGGGGGAGGCATAGGCGGGGGGGCACGGCGACGATCATTGGTCACAGCGCCGTCCCGTCGCGCATGGCCAGAATCACGTCCCGGAACCGCTGCATGGCGGCCTGCTCTTCGGTAAAGACGTAGGTGCCGGCTGTGGTCGCAAGCGACTTGTGGCCCAGCACGAGACGCACCGTCTCGAAGTCGCCGGGCCGAGCCTTGAGGTAGAGTGAAGCCATGGCGTGTCGGAAGAGGTGCGGGTTCATCCTAAGCTCCGTGTGCTCGAACACCGCGCGACTAATCTGCCGGCCCAAGGCCTGCGGGTTCTTCGCCCGGCCGAGCTGGCCTGGAAACAGGGCCGTGCTGCCCGGCTCAGCGAGGGTGGGGCGGAATTCCCTAAGGTAGCGCCGCAGCAGAACGACGGTGGGCTCCGGCAGCGGGTAATCGAGGTGATACTCGTTCTTGACCTCGTCCGCGTCGATAACGATGCGCGCTTTGCCGCCGGGACGCCTTGGGAGGACAAGGTGCCGTTCGGTGTCGAGCGCCGCGAGGTTGCCGATGCGCAAGGGCACCATCAGCAGGATCTCGATGGTGAGCGCGACTTGCGCCAGCAGAGCAGCGCGGTGCGGGTGCTGCACGTTTTCGGCGAGCCCAAGCAGCTTTCCAGGCAGTCGCAGCAGCGCGAGTGCCGCCTCCGGATCGTCGAGGATGGGGTAGAGCCGGGCTCGGTTCTTCGTCGTCATGCCGCGGCGCGGGACCTGCTTGCAGATCTTCTTCAAGAGGACCCGAATCTTTTGCATATCGTCGGCGCTGGGTTTCGGCCTCACCCAATGACGGGCAATGGACTGCAGTCCGGCGACGAGGCCGGGCAAGGACGGCATATACTTGCCGTCACGGCGATAGACCTCGGCGCCGAGCCTCAGAGTGGCGGGTTCAACCAGATCGGCCAGCCGTCGCAGCGAGCTCGGATCCACACCCTGCTTCACGAGCGTCGAGGCGAACTGCTGGACCTGATGTTCGCGGTGCTTCAGGGTGGTAGGACGGGCCGGCTTGGACGGCCCGTCGTCCTCCCTCTCACCCTCCGCCTCGGGTGGCAGACCGATACCCGCACGGTAGTCAAGCCAGCCCTGGAGGTCGGCGCGCAGGCTGGCAGGGAAGGTCTCCCAAGGCAGCACGCGGAGGCCCTTCCGCGGCTTCGTTTCCAGTAGCCTGCCGGGCCAGTCCGGCACCTCGCTGCACGCCCGGTTCCAGGCGCGACGGGTATCACGCAGCAGCCCAGCGGAGCCCTTCAGCCGGACTATGTCGAGGTAGCCAGGGAACTGCTCCAGCGTCCCCTCTCCTACCTGCTCGGGGCTGATGCCGGCCTCGCTGCAGAAGTGGAAGAGACGAGACAGACTCTTGCGCGTCCACTGGTCGGCGATCCGCGCTTTCAGTTCTTGCCACTCGGGCGCGAGCGGCAGGTCGCGCTGTCGCCGGAGATGCGGGGGCAGCACCAGGTCCAATGCCTTGTTCAGCCGATAATGGACATTGCTCCAGGAGGCCTTGCTGATGCCGTGGGCGATGGGAGCGACAGTTCTGAAACGCTGGCTCAAGGCGCGACGATTGGCGGGGATCTGGGCCGGGTCCTCGCCAAGCAAGCGTGCCACGGTGCGGATGGCTGAGGCCATCTCCTCCCGCTGACGCGACGTGACGTTGGACGCATTGGGCAGCGCCGCGAGCACGTCAGCCAAGGTCAGCTTGGCAGACGGGCCGACATCGGAGGCCTTGAAGAGGGCGAACTGCGCTGGACCAACGAGGTCACCACTTGGCTGTGGGGCTGGATGGCGGCTGAGAGCGGTCATGGTCGGGCACCCGCAGGGCTGCTTGTCTCAGCCCGATCCTGCTCTGGTTCGGCCCTGTTTGGAAACCAAATTTGTGAAAACATCATATCCATATCCTTCGTCGACATGGACACCGACAATCATGGCGCGATAACCCGATAGGCACCCAGCCGTTCGGCCTGAACCGCCATCTGTGGTAGCCGAACCGACTGGACGCTACCGGCGCTCTGCCGCTGGATCGAGGACCGCTTCGCCAAGCGCCTGTCTCATTTTTTGGCCGACTGCCGGTTGTCTTTTTTGCTTGCTTACAGCCGTAAGGATTGCAAGATTTTCCATGCGAATTGACCCTACTTTCCTGTTTGCCTCATCACAACCAGGAGGCGGGAAAATGCGAGTGGTTGTCGTCTCACCCGTGCGGCTGTTCCGTGAAGGCTTGGCCACCAGCCTCCTGACCGAAGATGGGATCGTGGCGGCGGAGACCGCGTCGGATTTCGGCGCGTTCCTAGCCATAATCAGCCGTGGCGCTCCAGATGTCGCGCTGATCGATGTAACGCAGCCCCTCGATCTTGAGGAGGTTCGGCTGGCGGCCACGGGGCTGCCCGAACTGCTGCTCCTAGCGCTCGGGTTGGCCGAGCGGCGCGAGGAGGTGGTGCGGTATGGCCGAGCCGGCTTTGCAGGCTATATCCCATGCGATGCGTCGTTGGCCGATCTCCGCCAAGTAATGGCCGATGCCGTTGCGGGGAGACTTCGATGTCCTGCCGAAATCGCGAACGGCCTCATCCGGGCGCTTTTTCGGCCAGCTGAGGCCATGGTTCAAACGAGGGCGACACCGGGTGATGCCCAGTTGACCAACCGCGAGGGCGAGGTGCTGCGCCTGGTCGCGCGCGGCCTCAGCAACAAGGAAATCGCGCGCGAACTCCAGCTCAGCGTGGCGACTGTCAAGCATCACGTCCACAGCGTGCTAGGCAAGCTCGGCGTCGTCGGGCGGGCCCAGGCAATGCGTCGGGTGCGCGAGGCGCCTTGGGTCGCGACATCGGGGTGAAGCACATCGCAGGCCATGCCCGGCCTGTGCAGGCTACATGTTCTCCTCGTCGTCTCGCCATGGCAGGGCTCAGTAAGGGGTGATCGGCACGCTTAACGAACGCCATCACCGGGACAGGAGATCGGGCTCATGTTCCAGCAACGCCGAGCGCTGCTCACGCCGGTGCAGGAGATCTATCCCACCGCGGTTGGTGACGGCGTGCTGCTTGCGGGTGGCATTGCTGCCTTCCGGTCCGCCTCGCGTGCTGCGACCGATGAGGTGGTGCATTACGATCTCGCCCATGACAACTGGCATTATGTGCAGCCGCTTCCGGAGCCGCTTCATCATCCCTGCCTTCTCGCACGATCAGACGCTGTTCTCGCGATCGGCGGATTCGGTGCCGGCTCACTGCTACTTCCCCAAGTGGGAGAGGTGTCCGACGCCTGGAGAATGAGGGACACCGTCTTCGAGCTTCCGCTACCGCACATGACCGCCTGGACACCAGGCCCGACTCTGCCAATGCCGCGCGCCGAGTTCTCGGCGGGCGTCATCGACGAACACGTGATCATCGCCGGCGGCCGATACCGGCATTCGACCCTCCTCAACAGCCGCTACGAGGACCATGCGGACACGCCGAGCACCCTCGTGCTCGCGCCGGGGGGCGTCCTCCTGGGCCCGGAGGCGTGACATGCTGACGCCCCGGAACAGCGCGGCAGCAGCGGTGCTCGGCAGCAGATTGCACGTTATCGGCGGCCGGCAGGTGAAGGATGTGAGGGCCGGCCGGTCCGTGAACGTATCCACCCATGAGGCCTACGACCTGGCCCAGGACAGGTGGGAGGAGCTCAAGGACCTGCCCGAGGCACTGGCCGGCGCCGCCGCAACAGTGTGGGGAGGATGCATCTACGTCTTCGGCGGTGAGCGACTGGCTCCGCCGGAACGAGCCTTCGCAGATGTCTGGAAGTATGATCCCGCGACGAAGGACTGGACCCATCACGATGTCATGCCGGAAACGCGGCATGGCCTTGGCGCGATCGCGCTGGAGGACGGCATCCATCTGCTGGGCGGCGCCACGGGTCCGAACATGCAAGGGACCTGCGACCATCACCACGTGTTCACGCCCTGAGGCATCCAAGAAGGGATGCTGCTCGACGCATTGTCATCCGGGCGAATTGATGGACCACGTAAAGTCTGGGTTGTTCTCGCCTGCGACCTCAATGAGTAACTGGTGGAGATCGTCTGTCATCTCATTGAACTCGACGTGCAAGCGCGATCCGGACGGCAGTGCGCGCACCTCGTCTGTGCACACTTGCCGAACACGGGCAAGCGCCAGTGTTTGCTGACGTTTCGTCAAGCCGCTCCACTCAATAAAGACCGGCTTCAGTCGCACACCCTCCGTAAGCACGAATGTCGTTGCGAGCATCTCGCTGAGGTAGACTTGGAAACCGTCGTCCGTGGAACGCGTGTACATTGCCGAGTACTCTCAAGTCGGCGGGAGCGCATAGGGAGCGTGACAGCGCACCTTCAGGCCGGCATCGGCAAAATGCTTCACTACCGTGCTCCGCATCTCCTTCGCCTTGTTGGCATCGTTGGCCACAAAGGTTGGAGTCAGCTGATAAAGTATGGCGCCGTCCTCGATAGTGCGCGCCTCATGACCAGGCACGCGCAGCAAGAGATCCCGGCCATAACGAGCTACATAGCCCGGCCCCCAGATGTTGAGCCAATTGATGGTGGTCAGTCTTGTTTGGGACACGTCGCGAGGTGTGACGCTCAGGCGATTCCCGTTGTCAACTGCAGTAAATTCGGGTTTTGAAACGGAATAAAGCGCCTCCGCTAGTGTTCGCAGAGCCTGCGCAAGTGGCTCGACAAAGGTGCGCTGATCCTTGAACTCGAAATCAGCAAGGCAATAGACGCTAATCTTATTGGTATGTGCAGCCATTTGTCGGATTTCAACGATTCCATTGTCGAACCCCGGAAGGCTATCTAGCCGCGCCGGGAACATGAATGACCACTCAGCGTCCTCCACTCGGCCGTTATCAGCATACTGCGACCCGGTGTACTGCCACTGGAGCAATTCTTGAAGCTCCGCTTTCGATTGGATTAATCGCATCCCGCCGTCTGCTCGTACCATCAGCTTGAAGCCGCAGTCCAACATGACTGCTGCGAGTGATACAGCGCTGCTAGGGCTGAGTTGCTTGCATTGGAGCATCCGGAGCTCCACCGGCAGGTCATTCACTTCGTCGCTCCCTGGGGAGGTATTGTCATGATCTCAACCGAGATGATCGCCTCGTGTTCGCGGATGCTGATCGCCTCGAACGTCAGATTGAATTTTTCCAGCTCGGATCTGAGAACACCCTCCACAAACCCGATGGTGATGGGCTTTGTCTTAGTAGTGCCTAACTCCAGCACGACCTGCTTACCGGCTGATTGATACTTTCGGAGCTGCGCAATGAGCTTAGCCATATTGTTTTGAGTGTATTCTGATGTCCAGTATTTGTACTCAACGACCTGATCTGGATCAGTCAGCTCGAAGTCAATGCGCCCCTTCCCTTGGGGCTGCGTCACCTCTACGCCAACTAGCCGGCCGCTTCTGTGCAGTTCCTCTGCCCTTCGTAGCTGCGCGTTGATGCCTATCCTGTATGGATAGGGTATGTTCTCGTTCTGCGCGAGTGCTCGCAGCCGCGCGATGCCCTCCCTGACGGCCTTGCTTGCACCTTTGAAGCCACCCTTGTAGCGAATTCCGGGGCTCGCGACGTACTCGTAATCCCAGCTGGCGCCCCCATCGACCACGACGATCGACTTGAACACCGGGTGCTGCCGTTTGACTTGGATAGCGACAGCCTCGGCTTCCTTCCGATCGATCTTCCCCTCTACTTCACGCGCTGCCTCGGCCTCTTCGAGCGCCGCCAGCCCAGCCTCGATCTTCGCCTTCTTCTCCGGATCCGCCTCTTCCTTCGCGCCCTTCTCCTTCTTCCCCCCGAAGAGCTGGCCCACCTTCTTCGCCAGCTCCACCGCCTTCCCGATCACCCAGTCGATTGCCTTGTTCACGGGCTCCTGGATCTTCTCGATGATCTTCTTGATCTTCTCCGACAGGCCGCCCAGCCCGAGCAGGTTCGCCAGGAAGCCGATCACCACCGGGACCGCCCGCGCCAGAGCGCCCTCCACCGCGCGCGCCATAGCGCCGAGATTGCCGGCGACGATCGCAGCCAGGCTGTCGAGGATCGAGTTGACGAACTCGGCGATCTGCCGCCCACGTTCGACGAAGAACATGACAATGTCGTAGATCGCCTTGCACGCCTTCACGAAGGCGGAGGCTGGGTTCAGCAGGCCGATCAGCCACACCACGCCAGCCTTCAGCACCTGCACGATGAGCATCTCGCGGACCTGGCCGAGCACCTGCTCCTTTAGCGCCTCCAGCCGCTCGAGCAGCATGCGCCAGATCCCCGCCGGCCCCTCGGTGATCAGGATTTTGAAGACCTCCGCCACCGACTCCAGCCTCGCGACCAGCGGCTCGCCGAGCAACCGCACGGCCCGTGCGCGGATGTTCGCATAGGTTAGGCCGAGCACGCTCAGGATCAGGCCGAAGATGCCCTTCAGGTCGAAGCGTTCGGGGATCTGGATGCCGGCTGCGGCAAGCGTCCCGAACAGCCACTGCATGAACCCGGCCTTCAGGTGGTTCACGATGTTCGCAATGAAGGCGTCCAGCCCGGCCTTCACGCCGCTGACCAGGTTGCGCAGGAAGCGGATCGGGTCGTCGAGGATAGAATCCACCACGCCGGCCGCCTTGGCGAGGATGCCGAGCAGCAGCGCGCGGAACTCCATGATCGTCTGGATGACGCCGGCCACCGCCTCCTTCGCGCGGTCCCAGAGCGACTTGTTGGCGTCGCGGAAGGCCTGCGCCCGCTCATCCACCTGGCGGCGGGATTCGGCATATTTCTCGCCGAGCCGGTCGATCAAGCCGCCCTTTCGCTCCTCGATCTCGCCGCCCATGCGCTCGAACTCGCCGTCGAGCTTCGCGCGTGCCTCCTGGCCGAAGGTCCGCAGCTCCGCAGGCAGGCCGGCCACCAGCGCGTCGGCCTCGGCGCGGCCCTGGCGGACGCGGTCCTTCGCCGCGGTGAGCTTCCCGCCGACCACCGCCGCCACCTGGTCGATGGTCTCCCGAACCACATTGTCGTAGGCCGCACGCGCGCCGGCGATGGCACGCTCGACCCGCTCCTTGCCGAGGCTCCAGAAGTAGCCGACGACGGCGCCGAGCAGCCCGGCGGTGTTGAACCACTCCGAGGCCTGCTCGCGCCGCGCTTCCTCCTCTAGCCGCTCGCGCTCCCGCTCAAAGGCCTGTAGTGCGCGGGCGAGACCAGCCTCGAATAGCCGCGTTGCCTCGGCGTCCATCTCGTCGAGGGTCTTCTGGACATCGGCGCGGGTCCGCGTCTGGATCGCGTCGAGCTGCGCCGAGACACGCTCGCGCGCCGCCTCGTCTTGGCTCTTCGTCGCTCCCTGCTGGCTGGCCACCCGGCCGAAGGCACCGCCCCGCGCGCGTACCAGCTCACCCATCCCCTGCGCGAGCGCGGGCACCGCTTCCGCCTGCGCTTGCCCGCGCAGCTGCGCCTCTGCCTGGCGCATTTCGGCAGGTCCGGTCCGGCTGTGCCCCTCCGCCTGCTGACGCGCCACCCCGGCGGCGGCGAAGCTCGGCTCGTTAGCGCGGGCGAGCTTCTCGGGCGTCAGCCGCGCCTCCATCATCTGCCGATCCGCCTCGGAGCGATTGGCACGCGTGTCGAGCGCAGCCGGCGGAAGAGGCGGCGGGACGGCGCCCTTCGGGTCAAGCGACGCGGGCGCAGGTGCGGGGGGGCGGTGGCGGAAGGCCAGGCGGCGGGGCCTGCGGGAAGCGCGCCGGGTCGGGGGCGGCACCGGCGGCGGCCTCCATGCCCCCCCGTCGCCCGGTCCTTGCGCGTGTCGAGCTCGCCGCGCATCGCGCTACCCGCCGCATGCGCCGTGCCCGATTGCAGCGACTTCTGCGCATCCTCGGCCGAGTTCGGCGCCGGCATCACCTCATTAAGCTTGCGGCGCAGCGCGTTCTTGAACTCCGCCGCCTCGAAGCCCGAGCTCGGCGCCTCCGCCAATTCCTGCACCGCGGCCCGGGCCGCTGCGCCGCGTGCGGCCGGCCCGGGCGCTACGGCCGCCGCCTGTGCCACCGCCACGGCAGGCCCGGCGGGGGGATGGGCTGCCTGGCGGCGCGCCTGTGTCTCGATCTGGCTGCGCAGGCGCGCCAAGCCCTGATTATGTCCCGCCGGGCGCAGCTCCGCCGTGGCCTCTTCGCCGGCCCCCCTCCCCCTGCTCTCCGGTCCTGGAGGCGCCTCGGCAGGCTGTGGGGGTGCGGCACGCGCAGGCGGTGCCGAGGCGCGCCCTTCGTCCCCCGGGCGACGTGCCGCGCCCGGTGCCGCGTCGGCGAGCGCGGGCTGTACGAATTGGCCGAGCAGCGCCTGCGTGCCCGCATTGCCGAGCCGGTTGCGCAGCTCCTGCGCGGGGCTCGGGCCCGGGCCGCGCGCGGCCGGTGCCGGCGCCGCGGCACGCGGCGCTGCGGCCGGGCGCCGTTCCGGCGCTCCGGGCTGACGGGCCGCGGCGGGCTTGGGCGCCATGGATACCCCTCGGCGGCTACATCCCTCGCTTCAGGGCGGCGGGATGTCGGCGAAGAGCGGATCCGCGAGCAGGGCCGGACGCACGAAGCGTCGCACGCCATGGCGCACGTATAGTTTGTCGTCCGTGTGGAAGAAAACCTTCGCCAGGATCAGCCAGCCACGCTGCGCGCAGCAGCCGGCGCACGTACCCGCCACATGGTCCTCGTAGCAGGCCTTGCGGTCCGTCTCGGTCATCAACTTCGGCCCCGGGGCGGAGTCCCTCGGCGCCACGTGCTCCTCCACGCCTGCCCCGCCAACCGTGGAGGCTCCCTCGTCGAGTCGCGGTGACGCGGTGCTACCCCCCCCAACGGGCTCCGCCAATTCCGGGCAGCCACAGGACTCCTTCGGGCGCTCGTTCAGGAGCGCAATCTCGTAGCCGTCGCGTAGGCGCGTCGCCACGCTGTCGCTGCCGCCATCCTCGGGCGGGCATGCCAAGCCGCGCGGCACGCAATCCTGCTGGGTCCGGCGCAGCAGGACCCAGAGCTCGCGCGGCAGCGGCTCACCGCATTCGCGGCGCACGGTGAGCCTCTGCGGGTGCGGCACATGCACGGGGTCGCCCTCGCAGTCGAGCGCGAGGCCGGCATCGACATCGACATGCAGACAGTCGCCGTGCCGCTCGTGGCGTGCCGTCACCTTCAGGCCGCAGACGACGCCGCAGCCGAAGAGGTGGCGGAACAGCAGCCGGCTGAGCTGCCGGGTATACTCGACGCCGGCCGTCAGATCGTCATCAAGCAGGAGAAGGCCGGGGCTGAAGCGCGGGCGCGAGATCATCCCCGTGCCGCACACGCGCTCCTTCGCGTCCTGCCTGCCGGTGGAGGTTGTCGTAGCGCTCATGTCTTGTCTCCATCGGCCTAGCGCCGCTCAAGATGGATGGGAGAAAGGAAGCTGCCGCCGGGTGTGCCATTACCTGACCGCCCGCGGCCGCCACCAAGCTGCGCGTCGGGGCGGTGGGCTCCGAACGTGTTGGCGTCCACCGCTTGGCCGCGGCAGTCGAGGATCATGTCGCCGCGGATCTCGATCTCGATGGTGGACGGACCTCCGAGGAAGCGGCAGAGGTCGGTGTTGAAGATCTGCGATTCGGCCCAGCGGCCGTTGACCACGATGGTGAAGGAGCGGGCTGTTCCCGCCGGGTCGTCGGGCTCGGGATGCGGCTCCAGCCGTATAACGGGCACCCGCCAAGTGTCGCCCCAGCGTGTGCCCCTACCACCCCATTCGGAAACCCCGTCTTGGATCAGGGCGGTGATAGCCACGGCATCGGGCGTGACGGTGTCGATGATCACGGGTCCGTCGAAGCCAAAGGTGAAGTGGGTGACGCACTCCGCCAGCTCGTCAGGCGGGCAGTTGGGCGGTGCCGGCTCGAAGGACCCTGCGAACTTGTCCCAGGGCACGGGGTCACCACGATGCCACTCCGCCCAGCTGATCCAGGCCAGCCTGGTCAGGTCGCAGCCGCGGATGAGGTCATACAGTAGGTCATTGCGCTTCACGATGGGGCGCGGTGTGCACTCATCGGCCGGCAACACGAAGACGGGGCACCCATCGTTCATCTCGACTTTGACGCAGGCCAGGGCAACACCACTCGCCGGATCGAAGGAAAGCCCCGGGCGGAACTCACAGAGGGCACCCGGCTCGCCCGCAACCTCGACCTGCTCGGCCCATCCGCAGAGGCATGCCCTGCGTACGGGCCCTGGCGCATCCGCATCGCCGAAATACCCGGAGTCGGACTGCATCTGCTCGGCCGCATGCTCCGTCGGCCGGCGCGCCTCCGAGCCAGGCGGACAGGCGCAGCGCGGACAGGGCTCCGGCGGGGCCTTGCAGCCCTCCTGGCCGATCCTACGGAGCGAAAGCACGATGGTCTCGCAGATGCGGCTCCACTCCGCCTCCCCGCAGCCGCAGGGGTCGGGTACACGCACTGCCTCGGACAGACGCTCGGCGTAATGTGCCATGAGCAGCCAATGCCCTTCCGTCGGCCTCTCTCTGCACCAATTCTTGTCGTCGATCCTGACAATCAGTTCGTCCAATTTCACCGGCAGCGGCATGGCGAGCGCGATTTCGCGCCCGTGTCGGTCGAAGGCGAGGCCCGGCCCGATCTCCAGCCTTTCCGTCCGGCTTTCGCGCTTACCATCCGGTCCACGCACGGCGAGGCCATGCACCACGCCTGCGCCGAACATGGCACGGTTTACCAGCCTGCGGCGCGCGACGAGGTAGCCCTGCTCAGCGGTGAAGTCGCGGGCATTCATCAGCTTTCCGCCGAAGTACCGATTGCGCGACGCGCCCGGCGCGCATGCCTCCGCGACATCCCCGCAGGGCGCCGACTGGTCGTGCTTCCGTGTGATCTGCATGCGCGCCCTCCTAGGTGAGCCGGAACCCCGTCGCGAGTCCTCCCGCCGGGAGGCGCGACGGCTCCTCCGCGGCGACTGTGACCGAGCCCAGGCCTGCGCCGCGGCCCAGCACAGCTGGTGCGGTAGCGAGCAGCCGCAGATCCTCCCCGATCCGGCGCCCGATGCCGCTGGACGGCCATGGCCGCCAGCGCAGCACGATGCGGATGCCCGCCGGCACGAAGCCGACAAGCAGGTGTTCCATCACCGGCTCCAGCGCCGCTCGCTCCGCCTCGGTCGCGGACAGCTCGACACGGACCCAGCCGGAGAGCGGCTCGAGCAGATCGCGGGCGCCCGGCGCGACGGATTCGGGCAGGCAGGCACGCCCGATCACGGCATTGCTGCCGAGGCGCGGCCGGTCGCGCGCCGCGCCGAGCACCACGGCCGGCAGGCAGGCGGTGCCGAGCAGCGCCGGCGCGAGATCCGTTGCCGGATCCAGCAGGCGGACTGGGCGGCGCGGCAAAAGGCAGCGCACCAGCCGCGTGATGCCGGCACGGGTGCCACGCGCGGCGAGCAGCGCACCGGCAGAGCGCAGCATCGCCCGCTTCGCCTCCTCCGGCAGCGCGGCTTCCCAGGGCAAGCCGAGCCACGAGCCGAGGAAGTCCAGCCAGTCGGGCGGCACGGTCGCCGGGTCTATTAGGCGGCCAAGCGCGTTGATGCGCGCATCTAGTGCCTGCGTGCCGGTCTCGAGCAGCGCGACAAGTCCGCGCAGCTGGCCAAGCCGCCGGTCGCTTGCACGGTAAATCGCCGGCAGGTGCTGCATCAGCGACCGTTCGGGGTAGAGGATGGACAGCTTGTGCAGGCGCGGTGGAGGGAGGCCGGGGCTGCCGGTGAAGCGCAGCTCGATCCAGAGCCATGGATTGCGGACCCCATGCAGCGGCAGGGCGAGCCGCGCGGGCGGCAGCTCCTCCTCCGACTCCTCCGCGTCCGGCGGCACGTCGCGGCCGGCGCCGAGCACCACGGGCTCGCTCCAGTCGAGCATGCCGCTGACCTTCATGAGCCGCATGGCGGGGGGGCAGCGCCGGATCGGCGTGCTGGGCCCGCAGCTCGGCTGCGCGAGCCTCGTCATCCGTGCTTGCCAGGCGGGCGGTAACGGTTGCACCGGGCGGCAAATCCGCCGTGACGTCGGCGCGCAACCAGCCGGACTCCTGGCCGAGCGGCGAGTGCAGGGCTGGCGTGAGGAACACGCCCTCCGCTCCGCGAGTCGCACCCGGGCCGCCGGCGGCAAGCCGCCACAGGCCGTTCGCTGCGGCGATCCACGCCGTGCCGCGATCGCCCGAAATTCCACGCAGAGTGCCAACCGAAGTGCTCAAGGGGTGCTGCTCCAGCAGCCTGCCATCGGCCCCGAGCACGAGCAGCCACCGCGCTCGCCTGCCGCTCCCGTCGCGCGCCCTGCCGGCCAGCAGGAAGCGCCCGGCCCGGTCTGCGGTGAGCGCCCGCGCATGGAAGCCCGGCAAGAGCTCGGCAAGGTCGAGCATCGGTCCGGGCTGCCGCTCTGTGAACCAGCGGAGCCGCTTGCGGTCGGCCTCCAGCAGCACCACCGTATCGGCTACCGCGGCAACGAGGATCGGGCACGCTTTGCACGGCAGCTCCTGCGTGCCGCGCAGGCGACCCTCGGCACCAAACCGTGCCAGCGCATGGCCGCCGCGCCGCGCCACCAGCGCGAGCACGCCATCGCTGGCATCTGCCGCGATGTCGAGCACGCGGCCGTCGAGAGGGACGTCGCGCAGCACCTGCAACGTCGGCAGCGCGTAGCAGGAGATGAGACGGCGTCCGCGCCGCGCCGACCACAGGCGGCGGCGCCCGGCGACGAGCCGCGTCCCGCGGCCAATCGCGCCGGCACCGGAGGGTAGTACGCAGGGTGCTGCCCCCTCTCCGGCCCCGGCGGGCAGCCACACGACGCCTCCCGATCCGTCCTGCCACAGGACCATGCCGTCGGCGGCGACCGCGAGCGCGCGGCCTGGCCTGCCGCCCTGGACACGCTGCGCGGCGCCGAAGGGCAGGAAAGGCTCCGGCCCGCCCGCTGCGCACGGCGTCGCACCCTGCAGCAGTCCGGCATGCCACTGCGGCCCGCTGGCGAACCGATAGACCTTTCGTCCGCCCGCGCCGCTCATGGCGAGGCGTCCCGCGGCGCCTCGACGCGGATGTCGCCGGGCGCGAGGTCCAACCTTGGTAGCCCGTGCCGTGGCAGTGCCAGGACACCCTTCTTTGCGTCCTCAATCTTAAGCTCCGCCACCGCAGCCACGCCGTCCAGCCGCCGAAGCCAGCCCAGCAACTCGCGCTGAGAGAGGTCACGGCCAAGCGGCCAGGCCGGCTCGCCGCCCCCGGGTAGCGGCGCGAGGCGGCTGCGCAGCAGGCGACGGGCCTCCCGCTCGATCGCGCGCGGATCACCTCCTGGTTGGGCGATGAGGCGCGCGCGCAGGCGCAGCGGAACATAGCGCGGTCCCGCCACACGCAGCTGCTCGCCGACCAGCAGCATGGGACGCAACCGTCGCTCGAGCGCTGCGAGCCAGGCCGGCGCTTCCGCCTCGTTCGCCGCTTCGCTCCGGCGGCGGCGGCGCAGCGCGACCAGGGTACGGACCCCGCCTGGCACCGTCTCGCGCGCTGGGGTGCCGGCGTCGAAGTCCGGCACCACCTCCGCCCGGGCGACATGCAGCCCCGCGGCGAGGGCAGCGTCACGCAGGTCGGCATGGGTGACAAGCGGCCGCGCTTCGCGAAGCCGGCGGCGCGCCTCCCGCCGCAGCTCGGGCAGGCCGTCGGCGTCGGCGCCGCCCTCCATCGCCGCCGCATTGCGGCCGAACACGCCGGGGAGGCCCGGCACGCGCCAGCCGAGCCCCGCAGGCACCGAGCCATCCCGTCCGTCGCAGACCTCATAGGTGATCTGCAGCGTGGCGCCGGAGGGTGGCACGCATCCGTTCACGCCATTGCCGAAGCGAAGGATCGCCGCTTCTGGGTCGAGCATAAAGACGTGGTCATCCGGACCGGCGAGGGCGAGGTCCGCGACCCGCAGCCAGGGCTCGTCCGGCAAGAGCCGCACCCGCGGCGCGGTCGCGCCCGGTCCATGGCGCAGCCAGGGACGCCCGGCCGGCGCATCTGGCCTAGTAGCGCGCCGGGGACGCGGCAGCACCACCTCCTGGTCCGGCAGCCCGTTGCCCGAATGGTCCCAGGTCGCGCGCTCGATCTGCTGCACGGGCAGCACGTTGAGCGCCAGGCGCAGCAGCCGCGGGGTCAGGGCGAAGGCGCCGCCCGCCAGCTCGATCGTGAGTTCTGCCGGTCCCACGGCCCCGGCTAGCGCATCGGGCAGTCGGAGCAGTAGCACGCCGCTGCGTGACAGGGCTGCGCTGCCATCCGTAACGATCACGGCAGGCAACCTGGCGCCGCCGACAGTGACCCAGGCACGCAGCCGCGCCCCGCCGCGCCGCCATGCGCCGGCGGAAGGCGCGGCCTCGCCCGACGCGAAGGGCTCCACCTCGACGCCGATCGCTACCAGCGGCCGGTGTCCCCGTGCCGCGTCGTAGCCGGCCAGCGGCGGCGGACCGGCGAGCGCCAGGACGAGGCGCGTGCCAGAGCGCGGGGCATCGCCGAAAGGCGCGAAGCTCGCACGCTCGCGCTCGTTCCCCGCCGTGTGGTCCACCGGCGTGCCGCCCTCCGCCGGTTCCGTGCGGAGCCCGGCGAGCCGTGCTCCGGTGAGCCACAGCCCGCGGCGGACGCGAAAGGGCGGCGCCTCCTGCCGCTCCGTCAGGACGGCCGTGCCGGGCGGCAGCCAGACCCCCTCGGCCTGCGGGAGCGGCCTGTCCGGCCAGATCATCCCCTCGGCCGGACGCGGCCCGTGCGGTATGACGCCGAGCAGAGCGGCATAGGCCTGCCGCTCGTCCCGGCGCATCCGGCCGAGGCCGTAGATCTGCGCTTCCGCCGTCCAGGCCAGCAACTCGAGGAGCGTGATGCCGGGATCGTGGAGGTTGTGGTCGGTCCAGTGCGGTGCGAGCGAGGGGATCTGCGCCCGCGCACGCTCTACCAGCGCCGCGAAATCCGTGTCGTCCACGCGCAGTGCGAGAGCGGAGCCGCTCATCACGGGATCTCCTGCCGGAAACCGATGACGATGCCATCGGGCGCGAGAATCACGAGCTCCCCCCGCGGCGATCCGCTCGGGGAAGGACCCTGCCGTCGCCTCGTGCACCTCCTCGAGCGCGATGGACTCCACGCGCAGCAGCCCTTTCAACCCTGCGAGCACGGCCATCACCTCGCCGTCCCGCGGCACGGCACCAAGCGGCCAGCCACCGCCACCCACGCCGCCCTCCGCGGGATCTAGCAAGCGCTGCAGCGCTATCCGCGCTGCTTCCTCCAGGGGTCCGGAGAGGGCCAGCTCTTCGACCACGAAGCCGAGCCGGAGACGCAGCCGGCGTAAGAGCGGCGCATCCACGCGCAGCCCCCCGCGGCGCCGAGTCCCGGTGCGGCATGCTCCACCAGGCGTCGCCGCAGCGCGTCGCGGAACTCCTTGCCCGGGCGCGGATCGGCGCCGCGCAGCACAACGACGAGGCGCGGCGGGCGCGCCTGCGGGATGCAGCGCGCCTGCGCGATCTCGGGCGAGCCGGCCAGCGCCAGCGCCTCCAGGTCGGCCGCCGTCACGGCGCGGTCGCGATGGCGGATGCGTCCGGGCGCGAAGGCGATGGTGCGTTCCGCTCCGGCCGGATCGGCGCCACCCGCGGCAGGCCGGGGCGCAACCACCGCCTCTACCCCCTCCACCGGCGTGACGAGCTGCAGCGCATCCCAAGCCTGCACCGCATTCGCCGCCGCACCGCCGCCGCGGCGATAAGAGAAAGCGGCGACCGCGTCGAGGCCGGGCGGCGGGATCATCCCGGCGAGGCCATCGCCGAAGCGGACCTCGCCGCTTGCATGGTCGAGCGCATAGCCGCGCTCGCGCGGCGCGGCGTCGTCCGGATCGCCCACCTCCCGCCAGCGTACCCAGGCGCCGGGCTGGCCTTCGACATCGATCAGCACGCGGCCCGGGTCGTCGCGCCGCAGCTCCGCGATCTCCTCCTCGCCCAGCGGCTCGCGCACGCGGAGTTCCAGGCTGTCCGGCAGTACCGGCGGGCGGGCGAGGAAGACGCGCTGGCGCGGCGCGCCGTCGGAGGAGCCGAGGATCTCGAATTCCTGGGTCTCCGCCGCCTCCGCCATGACGGCGTTCAGGAACAGGCCGTGCAGCTCGGGCTGCCAGGGCGCGTCCTGTGTGGGACGCAGGCGCAGCCAATAGGCCTCCACCCCGAACAGCGCGGCCAGGCTCGGGGCTGCGTCGAGCGAGAGGGTGAGCATCCCGGGCTGATGCAGCCCGCCCGTCTCGTCCTTCAGCGGCACGGGCGCGAAGCGTCCGTCGCGGAGTGCCTCGGCCATCAGCCGGGTCTCCCCCGCCTGCTCGGCCACGAGGGCGAGCAGGCGGATCGAGCCGCCCCGGAGTGGCGCATCGCAGCCGATGTAGAGGCCGTGCCCGGATGCGGCAGCCCGGTCGGGCCCGAGGCGGCCGAGAACTTCCCCGAGCGGCTCGAAGGCGGTGACGACGGCGTCGCGGGCACGGTTCGCCTCGGCCTGATCGCGCCAGCCGCCACTGTCGAGGCTGAGCATGTGTTCGGGTGGGCGGGCCTCTGCATCCGGCACCTCGTAGGAGATCGCAAGCCCCAGGACGCGCGGCGGGCGGATCTGGCTGGTGTCGCGCACGGCGGTCTGGACGGTGGTCTTGTTGCCGTCCGGCCCCGTGCTCTCAACCTTGTAGACCTCGCGCCCGTACTCGCCGCCGATGAGCCGGGAACGGATCCAGTGGCTAGTGCGGCCGGCGATGTCCGTTTCGGCGATGTCCGCCGGAACGTCGAAGGTGAGGTCGCGGCTGTCGAGCAGGTGGCGCGTGTTGTCCAGCAGCCGCTCGATGCGCCACCATCCGAAGCCATTCCAGTACTCCCAGGAGAGTTCAGGATTGGGATCGGTGGGGTCCTGCTGGTGATCCCAGCTGGTAGCACCGGTCGGCGCGGGGACGACGAGCGCCAGTTGGGCATTCGGCTTGGGCGGGGTGGTCCACGCCGCGCCAAGCGCCGCCAGGTCGGTGTTCGTCTTCCCGAAGCCCCGGATCCGCTGGAAGGTAGGAACGGCATCTAGGACGAGGCCGGCCTCCTCGATCCGCTTGCGGACCTCCTCGGCAATGCCGTGCAGGTTCAAGACCGGACGCGCTGCTCCCTCCAGGTCCTCCGCCAGGACCTTCGGGTAGTCATAGGCGATCGTGGCGCCAGGCTGGGCGGCGAGCGGTGGGAGCAGACCGGCGACCTTGCGCGGCAAGGTCCCGGAGGGCGGAGGCAGTTCCGTGATCCGGTGGAAGGTCCGGGCGCCAGCATCCTCCACGCGGATCGTGCGGCCGACTGCTGCCTCCTTGTCGTTTTCGTTGAGCGTAAGCTTCCCCTCCCCGCTCGCCTCGCCGCCTTCGAATTTATGGTCAGCGTCGGCCCCGAGCAGCCGATACTTGGGCTCTCCGGTATTCCCCTTCTCGCTGAACGGCGCCTCTGGCACGTAGATGGCGGTCGCGGCGACGCCTGTCTCCTCGATCACCTCGCGGACACGACTGACCTGCCAACCGGTACCAGGCCCGATCCGCTCAACGGCTTCGGCATCCACGGCGGTCTCCAGCCGCACGCCGGAGAGCAGGTCTGCCGCTAGGCGTGGCACCACCGTCGGGCCGCCCTCCCAGCGGCGCACGAAAACGTCGCGCTCCGGTCCCGCCACAAGGAGGTGCCCGGCAATCCAAGCCGGCTGCACACCGGGAAGGGCATCGGCCGGCAGCTCCTGCTGGTCGGGCAGCGGTTCATCCGCGCCAACCAGCCAAGCCTTGAGCTCCTGCCCCTTGTCCGAGCGGAACACTGCCACGGGGAAGGGCGATCCGGCGACGGGGATGAGCGCGAAGCCCCCACCTTTCGGAAGGACCGTGCCCGCCGTCCAGATCTTCTGCGCCGAGGTGCCATTAGCCTTTACCAGGTGGCCGACAGGATGGCGTTCCTGATCGGCCGCCATCACTAGAATGCGGCCATCCGGCCGGCGCAGCGCGACCGGTTCGACCTCTCCGCTGAGCTTCACACCCGGCACGCGCTTTGGCGCATTGCCCTGCTGGATCAAGTGAAGCGCACCGTCCGTCACCGCCAGCAGCACTGGCGGTTTCGAAAGCGGGATCCCGAGCGGTTCCTGCACGCCCACTAGTCTGGTGATGTCCCTGTCGAGGGTGCCGGCTTGCTGCCAGCCCTGCCCTGCGTGACCCGGAGCGAGGCGGCGGGCCAAGATGCTCCCACCCACCGCCGCGAACACCGTAGGCGCGCCCTGAGTGGAGGAAAGGACCAGTGCGACAGGTTCGGCAGCTTCAGCCGGCGCACCAAGAGCGCTCCAGCCCGCAGGCCAAGCATTGGGCTCTGCCATCAACGCCCAGAGCCAGACATCCGCGCCCGCACGCGCCGCAGCAAGCAAAGCGTCGCGCGCCACGGCCGGGCGCTGCTGTGGCGTCAGCGCCACACGCCGATCGTCTGGCGAGGGAAGCGCCGCGCCAGGCGGCCGCACGGCCGGCGCATCGAGCGGCACGATGCGCAGCTGCCCGCCGGCACCCGCGAGGTCCAGGCGGTAAAGCGATCCGTCCTGCGCAACCGCGAAGGCGGAGGATGCACCGGAGGTGGCGACCAACGGCCCCAGCGTCGCGTCGGCGAGGACGAACTGTAGAGTGACCTTCGCGCCGGGCTTCGAGAAGGCCTCCGGGCAGCTAAGATAGAAGGTGTCGAACAGGCGCGGCTCCCGCCCCAGCGGATAGAACTCGGTGTTCGTCACCAGCGGCACCGTGTTAGCGAAGGCTTCGAAGCGCAGCGGCGGGCGCCCCGCCTTGCTGGCCTCCTCGGCGTCGAAGGCGGTCGCGATCCGGAGCTCGCGCAGGGTCAGGGCCCTCTCGCGCGCGGCCCGTTCGGCGCGGATCCAGCGCCCGGCGCGGCCCTCCACCTCGCGCGGCTCGATGGCGCCGTCACGCTTGGCGAGGAGCAGGCGGTCCCCATCGGTCTTCACCGTCATGCCCCGCCAGCCGGCCTCGCCCTTGTCCTCCCTGCCCCAGTAGGACCACTGCGCGTCCGCGAGCGCAGCGCCGCGGAGCAGGGCGATCGTCGCTGCGCCCTCGACCTTCAGCAGATCGGCATCGCCGAGGTAGAGCGCATGCACCTGCCGGTCCTCGGAGAAGCAGCCGGGCATGCCGCTGGCCGCGGCGGAACGGCGGAATGGGGTGAAGCCCGTCTCCACCTCCAGCGGCGTCCGTTCGTCCACCCCCTGCGTGAGCGGCGGGGCGACGGTCACGATGTCCTGCTCCGCGGCCTCGATGACGTGCTGCCGCGTGCCGATGCAGAGGATCTGCCCAGCCTCCAGGCCAAGGGCCGGCGTGACCTGCAGGCGCACCGCGCCGGCGCCTGCGGGGCTGGTAGGATGCCGCCGCACCGTCAGCCCGCCCGCCGGCGCCTCGGGGGCCAGCAGACCCGGAGGCGGCAGGAAGATGCTGTCCCCGCTGCCATCCGCCGCAACCAAATGTGTGAGCCGGCCCGGCACGACCCGCAGTGCCTGCTCGGTCTCGAAGACTGTGGGCTCGGGCTCGGTCTGCGCCTGCAGCCGCAGCCGCGCCGGTGCGAGCACGGTAGCGGTCGCCGCCTCTGCCATACGCAGCACCACCGGAAGCCGTGCCGCGCGGGCGGGCTCCGGCCTGATCCCGGCCCACAGGAGGAAGTTCCGGAACGCCTTCTCAGGCACGCGATCTAGGCGGCTCGTTACCTCCGCCTGCAGGGCGGCCGCGATGGAGATCAGCGCTTGGCCAACATCCTCCTCATCACGCCCGGGCTGCCAATCCTGCAGGAAGGTCGGCACCAGCCGCCACATCTCCTCCAGCAGCTCGCGCCGGCGCCGTCGGTCGAGGCGGGGAAAGACGGGCGGCTGCGCGTTCATGACGCAGCACCTTCGCGGAAGTAGAAGGGATAGACGAGATTGCCGCTCTGGTTCGTACGCCGTACGCGGTAGTCTATGCTCACGGTGAGCTCACCCTCGGGCGCACGCAGCGCGTCGGCCGCCACCTGCAGCAACTCGATCCGCGGCTCGAACCGCACCAGCGCATCGCGCACGCTGTCCTCGACGCGGGCGAGTGCGGCGGTGTCAAGCGATTCGAAGACGAGGTCGTGCACGCCGCAGCCGAAATCTGGGCGCATCACCCGCTCGCCCGGGCTGGTGCCGAGGATGATACGAATGGCTTGGCGAATATCGGCCTCGTGCTCCGCCATAGCGGTCCGGCCGGTCTCGGGATCCACCGCTACCGGGAAAGCCCAGCCGCGACCAAGGAATTCCTTGCGATCCTCCACGGCGTCTCAGCCCCCGATCAGCACGGAAGGGAAACCACCGAGGATGGCGTTCGGCGGCGCGGCCTCCAGCACGGTGTCACCCTGCCGCGCGGCCGGGAAACCGCCGATCAGCACGGTCGCGCTGCCGCGCAGCACCGTGCCGCCGAAATGCGGCTTCGGCCCGTCCGAGAGGGGGCAGAGATGCGTGTCTCCGACCGCGCGCCAGGCGGGCTGTCCGCCGATCAGCACGCTCGGCAGCCCAGGCCCGGGGCCCAGTGGCGTGCCGTGGCTCGTCGGGTCGCCGAGACGTGCAGCGGGCTGTCCCATGCATGTGCTTCCCTCAGTTGATCTGCACGAGGCCGCCCTTGATGGTCAGTGTCGGCCCGGCCTTTAGCTCTAGCGTCCCGCTGGCCTCGATCGAGATGGCCGGCGCGCTGAGCGCCAGCTTGCGGGAGGCGCGCAGCGTCACACTGCCGCCCGTCGAGGAGAATTCGAGGCTATTGCCCTGGCCGTCCTCCAACCGGACCGTGTCGTCCTCTATAGAGAGCCGCCGCTTCCCATCGTTCAGCTTCAGCTCGACACGCCCTCGCGCGCCATCATCGAAGGTCAGCTCGTGCCCCTTGCGGGAGCGCACGAAGCGCAGGTCGTTCCTGCCGTCCGCATTCGTCGCGGGTGGCTTGTCCTTGCCATTCCACAACGCGCCGACGACGTAGGGAAATCGGATGTCCTCCCGCTCGAAGGCGACGAGCACCTCGTCGCCGGGCTCCGGCAGGAAGAAGGTGCCGCGTTCCTTGCCTGCCATCGGGACGGCGATTCGCGCCCAGTGGCTCTCGCTCGGCCGGGTGTGCCAGGGAAAGCGCACCTTGACCCGGCCCAGGCCTTCCGGGTCGCTGTTCTGCGTCACCAGCGCGACGGCCACGCCCTTGGCATAGCCGCCGGCCTCAAGTGCCGTCTCGCGGGGCGCGTGCTCCAGCATGGCGTTCACAGCGTCGTCTCCTTCACCTTGAAGCGGGTCCGATAGCCGTTGCTGTCCGCTCGATGCGTCGCTTGCTCGACGTAGTACGTCTTAGAAAATCGTGTCCCGATCCTCTCCAGCGCGACGTTCGTGTCCGGCCGGATCTCCGGTAGGCCGAGGCTCTCGCCCTCCCCACTCAGGAACTGCTCGGCGCGTTCCGCGAGTGCGGCGCGCGCCCGAGCCTCCGCTTCCGCCTGGCTTAGCACGGGCTGGCGCAGCCGCAGCACCGACTGACCGCGGACGACGCGCTGGAGCTTGTCGCCCGCACTCTCGCGGCGGGCGTCGCGGCCGGGTTCGTCACCGCGCCGAGCACGCCCGACAATGGGCTCCCCGCGCTTCGGATCCCAGCCATGGATCTCCACCGCGCCGACTTGGCCGGCCAGGTTCGCCTCGGGCTTGAAACTCAGCAGCCCCGCGCCGAAGGCGAGCGTCGCGACTGGGCCTGAGCCGTCGCGCGCCGGTCCGAAGCGCAGCGTCCGCCCGCCCGAGATGTAGACCTTGTAGCGGCGGTTGCGCTCGGCAATTTTGCGGACGAACTCCAGGTCGCTCTCCTGGTTCTGCTCGATCTGGGCGTGCTCTTCCCGCGTGGGCACGATATCCGTGTCGAGGTTGTGGGCACGAGAGATCATTGCGACTACGTCGCTATCCTTCGCCTTCGCCCAGTTCTGGCTGTTCTTGCCGACCGAGAGCGGGTAGCTGTGGTCGTAGCCGGAGACGGTGAGTTCCGGCGACCCGCCCTCCGCGAAGTTCGTGCCGATCTCCGTCACCACGCCGGAAACCAGCACGGGCAGCGCGCGCACATCGCCGTAGCCCATAGCAACCTCGACCGAGGCGCCGAAAGTCAGCTTCTCCAGCAGTGGCGTCCCATCGCCTGTCAGGAAGTCCTGCTTCGCCACGTCGAAGGCGTTGACGACCGTAAAGCTGAAGCGGCCCATGCCCGATAGGCTGAGATCCGCCTCGGCCTGGGAGACGGCAACCGCCATCTGCCGCACTAGGTCGGCGCGACCAAGCCGCACCGCGAAGGCCGGGACGTAGAAGTCGCCGTGGCGCTCAGCGAGTTCCTGTAGGCGCAACGCCATTCTCCTCCAACGGCGGTAGCAAGAGCCATGTACCGGCAGCGAGCTCCCGTGGGTTGTCCAGGTCGCTCGCCTCGGCGATGAGGCGCCAGAAAGCGGCGTCGCCGTATTCGCGCGCCGCCAACGCCCAGATAGAGTCGGAGGCGTCGAGCTGCCGCCGCTTCGTCTTATCGGCGGATTCGCGCCGCGGCTCCCGGAGCTGCCGGCCAAGCGAGCGATACTCCTTAAAGGAGACGGAGAGCGTCGCACGTGCCGGCGTGCCGTCCGGTCGGAACAGCGTGTGCTTCTGGCTCAACTTTTCGATGACTGCATCGAAGCTCAGCCGCCCCCAGGCAAACTTCACCGGCGGCGGCGCATGCAGGGAGCTGTCGATCAGCAGGAGGCGGGACAATTCGGTGATCCGCTCTGACACACTCCGCGGCGGTCCACTTGGGCCGGCGCGCGGCGGGTCAGTGAAATCCTCCAGGAACAGCTCCATAGAGAGCTGGTCTGCATCGCCGTTGACGAACTGCAGCAGCGGACTGCCGAGGCCGAGCAGCGCGGTCGCCTTATAGGTGTTCGACCGCTCGATGGTGTACTCGGTGGGATTGAATAGCACCCCGATGCGCGTGCCCCGGCGCTCCCCGGCCATGATCTCAATCACGGCTTTCTCAAGCTTGTTCATGGGCTGCGACCCGCTCACAGCCCGCGCCTCTCACGGTCGATGCGCAACCGCCGCTCGATGCGTCGGACGACATCGTCCACGAAACGCTCGCTCGGCGCCGACTCGGCCCGCGCGGGTACCGCCGTGCGGGGCATCGCGGCAGGCGCCGCGGCGGTGAGCGGTGCATCGGCAGCCTCGCGGAGCGTGGCCTGAGCAAGCGCGGTATGGATGGACACGGCCTGTGAAGGCGCGGCATGCGTCGTGCTGCCACCCGCGCCCACACCGTCCGCTGCCGCAGCTTCGGACAAGCGCCAAACAAGGTCCAACCGCCTGGCGGCCTCCGTCAGCCGAGCCACCTCCGGGCGAGCCCGGCCGCGTTCACCATGTAGCACTAGGGCGAGCGGAGCGCGGTTCTGCGCCTCGATCGGTGCCATCTGCCGGACCAGCCCGGCCGAGGCGGACGCGTCGAGGTGCCCCAGCGCCGGCCCAGCCGCTCGCAGCCGCAATGCGGGCCACACGCCAGCAGGTCCTGCCGGCAAGGGTCCCATGAAGCCGGGCACACGCCGGTCGGGCCACTGCACGGCAATGGATGCGGGGGCGATTATAGCGTCGTCCGGGTAGCGCCGCGAGGACAGGGTAGTGACCTCCGCATTGGCGCGCGGCAACCGAAGTAGGGGCCGCAGCATCAGGATACCCGGGCGGGCGGGCGCCTGCGCGGCGGCGGCACGCGGATCCTGCAGTAGCGGCCGCAACCGCGCCGCCGCAAGCGCGCTGCGCGGCGTCCTATCCGGCCGGCCATTCCGCCAAGCGAGGGCCGCGCAGTGCGACGTGTTCGGGCGGTCCGGGTGCGACGCCGCCGCGCCGCGCGGCGCAGTACCTGAGGCAAGCGGGCCATGCACCAGCAGCCCGCAGGACTCTCCGCGCCGCAGCAGCAGCTCGAATCGCTGCGCCAGCCGCAGTTCCAACCGCGGTGCAGCCAGGCGCGCCCGCCGCCAGGCCAGCGCCAGCGGCGTCCAGCCACGCCGTGCAGCCGGCTGCCCCGCGCCCATACGCCGCGCCGCCCGGACCGGCCAGGCCTGCCGCGCCGCGACGCCGGGTCGGTGCGCCATGTCCCTCAGAGCGCTCATCCCCGGCGGAGTCCGTGATGCGCGAACTCGACGCTCTCGACCAACACCGCGCTGCTCGATGCATCGAGGTCGGCCAGCGACCACTTCACGGGATACGCCCCATGCGCGTGCAGCCGCCAGACCTCGTCACCATTTGCGTCGCGCAGAATGACAGATAGCGTCTTGCGTTCCACGCGCCCCTCCACCGTCCGGCGGTGCCATTCCCAGAGCCTCTCATTGGTTAGGCCGTGCTCCAGCACGATATTCGGGAATGAGGTCTGAGTGACGTGACGGTGCTCGAAGTCGTTCACGCCGCCCTCACGGTAAGACTCCACTTTCGTCTCGCTCGCCAGGCCCTTTACTCGGCTGAAGCCGCCCTGCTGCAGGCGCTCGAATTCGATGAGGAAGCGGAAGCCTCGGTAGGGATCCTGCTGGCGCGTCATGGCGCTCGCCTCAAGCCAGGTCGAAGGGGTTCGGCGGTGCGCCGATCGACCGGCGATTCACTGCCGAGATTTCGCGGCACCAGCGCCGCCGCTCCGCATGCTCTAGGCTCATCAGCTCCTCACGGCTCCAGTGGAAGTGGAAGGCGAGAAAGGCCATCTCCTCGTAGAGCAGACGTCGAGGATAGGCCGTTAGGCTTCCCCCAGGACTGTCATCCCCGCGCGCAGATTGCTCGGGGCGCCGCCCTGCAGGGCGATCCCCGGCGCTGGCTCGCTCTCCTCCGCGCCGTTCAGCCGCTCGTATAGCCGTTGGAGATAGTCGAGGTCGGAGGCAAAGAGCCCCTCCACGACGCGCGTATCCACCTCAGGAAGCGAGCCCAGCCGTACCACTACGCGTGCCATGACAATGACGGCGAGATAGGCGGGGTTGGCCTGCACGCGCGGGTCGCGGAGCGGCAGGATCTCGTCCGCCGCTGTGGCAAGCCGCATCACGCCCTCGCGGTGCAGCACACCGTGTTCGTCGAGGTAGCCCTTCGGCAAGATGAATTCCACCTCGGTCCTAAAAGCCGGTGCGGCCCTGTTACTCATCGGCTTGCTCCTTCGGATCGCGCGCTAGCGCGTGCGCTCGAGGCCCTCATTGGCCAATTCGAGTGTCTCGATCAGGACCTCGTTGCCCTTGGCATTGAGGTCGCTCGGGTCGTACTTCAACGGCCAGGCCTCGCTGATCACAAAGCGGGCCTTGTCAGCGCCAAGTTCATCCTGCACGACAATGGTGACAGTCTTGCGTTGGCTGCTGATTTCGCCGGCCACAATCCGCTTGTGCCAGTTTGCGATCTCCAGCGAATCGGTATAACCGGCCTTGAGTGTAATGTTGCCGTATTTCGTCAGCCCGGAGAGCTTGCGCACATGCGCAGGCTCGTTGCCTTCGCGGTAGTCAACGGCGTCGGTCGTCGTCTCACCGATTGCCACCTCGCTGAACCCCGCCTGAGTGATGCCGTCGATCTCGAGGCGGAAGCGAAAAATTGCGGAGGGGGTCTTTGCGTGCCATCTCGATCTCTCCGTCTCAGCGCTGCGGCTCTGCGGTGTGCTGAAATATGCGGAAGATGACGAACTCCGCAGGGTAAACAGGACGGATTCCGATCTCGCAGACCAGACGCCCGTTTAGAATGTCATCCTGTGTCATCGTGGTACGGTCGCAGGTGATGAAGAACGCCTCTTCCTCGGTGCGGCCCATCAGTGCGCCGCCGCGCCACTGGCCACGGAGGAAGAGACGGATCGTGTCCGTGACCCGCGCCCAGAGCCGCTCGTCGTTCGGCTCAAAGACGACCCATTGCGTGCCTTCGTAAATCGAGCGCTCGATGAAAATGAAGAGCCGCCGGACGGGAACGTACTTCCACAATGCATTGGCAGAGAGGGTACGCGCACCCCAGATCCGCAGACCTCGACCTGGAAAACGGCGCAACGCGTTCACCCCACGTGGATTGAGCTGCCCTTGAGTGCTGTCATCGATGTTGTATTCCAACTCGATCACGCCACCGAGCGTCTCGTTTGCCGGAGCTTTATACACACCGCGGTCGATGTCCGTGCGGGCGTAAACGCCGAGGACATGGCCGCCTGGCGGGATCTTCCGTTTCACACCCGTCCTGGGATCCGGCACATAGATCCAGGGATAGTAGAAGGCTGCGTACTGCGTCTCCTGGATCATCGTGCGAGGGTCAAGGCTCGCGGAGTTGCCGACATTCGGTGCGCTGTCCACGACGGCGAAGCGGAACTTCTGGTTCTCGCAGTGGGAGATCAGCTTTTTCACAACATCCGTGGGCGCGTTGGGCGCGTAGACCAGCGACACCTCGCGGAACTCATCTAGCTTCAGCGCCTCCAGGCCGCGCCGCTTGTCGGCTTCGACATTAGCGCCCTCGTAGTCATCGGTGCCGATCGGATTCGGGTCGTCGACACCGTCCTGGTCCAACCGCGCCTCCTCTCGAGACACCTGCGGAGGCGATGCTGCGCTGTCCAGAATCGAGAGTTTGACCAGGGGCGAGTTGTCGTTTACGCGCTTCATGAAGTGATCGGGCGATGCCTCGTCCTCGATCACCACGTCGTCGAAATCCTCGGGCGGCAAGGCTGGGCGCGGCGTGCGACGCGGCTCGTCAAAGGGGTCGAACACGCCGTCCGGGGGCTCCTCACTCCAGTAGGCCACCTTCACCCGCACGCCGACAGGTTTGGAGGTCCCGGGACTCGCTGGGTCGGGAACCTTCGTCGTGCTGTCCTCGATCTTTACCCAGATGCGGCGGCCCCAGGCGCCGGGCCCGGTCGCCTCGACATGGAGGTCGCCGAAGTCGCGGGAGGCGGTCGTCGCCGCGTCACCCACGATGCGGCACACATAGAGGCGCTTCCCACCGTTCTCGAAGAAGCCGCTGGCAGTGTGCGGCATGAACTTCGCTGGATCGAAGACGGTCCCGAACCAGCGGAGGTAGTCGTTGAAGCCGGTAACGAGGCGCGGCCTGGTCGGACCCCGTTCCGTCTCACCGATGAAGGCTGCCGTGCTGGTGGCGACGCCCTCGATCGGGCGGGGCCCACGTTCGATTTCTTCTATGTAGACACCGGGCGTTAGATACTCGGGCATCGCTCAGCTCCTCGTCACGCGGTCACCTGCCTGGCTTTGCTCGACGCCGACGTGTTCTGACTGTCCGTCTCCGCACCGGTCTTGGTGTCGGCTGGCCGCGGCGAATTCTGCAGGCGTGTCTTTGCGTCCTCCTCCTCACCCTTTCGAAGGTCATCTAGCTTCTTCTTTGCAACAGCAAAATCGGCCTTGGCGATCTCGAATTGTGCGAGCTTCTCTGCATGCTTTAGACCTGCCTCGCGGTAGGTCTCGAGCGCCTGCATGAGGGTCGCGTCGAGCTGGTCCTTGGGTATTAGGTGCGCAGCGCGTGCCGGCGTCGCGCCGCCATTGGCGTTGCCGCCCTGGTCCAGCCATCTCTCCTCCCGTACCACCTGAGGAGGTGAGTTCGCACCGTCCAGGATGGAAAGCTTGACCAGGGCCGAGTTCTCGTTGACACGCTTCGCGAAGTGATCGGGCGATGTCTCATCCGCGATCACTACATTGTCGAAATCCTCGGGTTTCTGAGTCGGGCGTGGTTCGCGGCACGGTTCGGCAAAGGGATCGAACACACCGTTCTGGGGCTCCTCGCTCCAGTAAGCCACCTTCACCCGCACGCCGACCGGGATGGAGGTCCCGGGACTCGCCGGGTCGGGAACCTTCGTCGTGCTATCCTCAATCTTCACCCAAATGCGCCGCCCCCCGGCGCATGGGTCTTTCGCCTCGACGTGGAGGTCGCCGAAGTTGTGGAAGGCGGGCGTCGCTGCGGTATCCTTGTTGCGGCTGGACACGCCGGCACCGCTATTCGCCTTTTCGGCCGGCATGTTGCCGCGGTCCTGCCCGGTGCCGGAACCTCCTTCCTCGCGGCAGTTAGCGCAGATTGCCTCCCAAGGCGCCTTGCCCGTGGAAACTTCCCCGTTCTGGAACAGCGCCCACTCTTTCGAGGCGGCGACGGCGTAGTGCGCGGGCTGCAGCCGCACCCAGAAGCGGTAGAGCGCGAAGACCTTCTCCGGCTTGCCAAGCAGCTGCACGACCTGCTGGATCTCAGCCGCCGTCTCCGTGAGGGCCTTTTCGAGCGTGTCGGCGGCCTTTGACCAGGATGTGAATCTTTCCTTTGCCGCCTGCCGCTCCCCGTCGGCTTCTTGGATCTGACGTTGCAGAGGAAGTTCCACCGCTTCCGACTTCTTACCGAGCGCGATCTCGGCGGCCTCAATCTCGTCCTTCGTCTGGCACACTGTTTTGCAAAGCAATTCCTTCCAATCACCAAACTGGTGGATCAGCTTTCCGCGCAGATCCTTCACGGCGCGCTCGTTCTGCTCCCACCTAGTGCGCAGAGTTTCATGTTTGAGCTCATAGCTCTTCTGCTGCACGGCGAAGCCGGCGATCGCCTGCTGGCTCTCGCCCTTGACCGTATCGAGGAACTTGCCCTTGGCGGCGGACAGAGCAAGCTGCCTGGCCGCCTCCTCCAAGGTTTTGGGCGGGGAGGCCTCGGGCGCCGGGTGAGTTTTTGGCGATGTGGTCGTTGACATGTGGGCGGAATCCCTCCTTCGGATCAGGCCGCATCTAGCTGGCGCCAGTCGAAGCCTTCGACGGGCTTTGGAGGATTGCCGGTGGAGACATCTCCGGTCTCGGAGACGGTCAGCGCGCCAGACATGCGGCTCCTTGCGTCGGTACCGGTGCCGCGCGTGAAGCTGAGCTGCAACTCCACGCGATCGCCCCGGCTGCGCTCGCGCAGGGAGAGCCGTAGCGGCAGGGCGAAGTCGCCTTGCGCATTCGTCATTGCCGGACTAGCCGCGAGGTGGCCGGCCACACGGTCGGTGAAGCTCGCCCTCACCAGCACCCGCGGCAGCCGCGCCTCACCGTCCGTCACCCAGCCGCGGAGCACCGTTGCGTCGGGCGGGAACACGTATGCAGGGGAGGGGTGCAGCAGGATGCGCAGCAGCCGCTTCCTGGCGACAACGTCCGGCGGATCATCGGCCAGCGGCGGGGTGGGTGCATCCACCTCCTCGGGCGGCTCGAAAGGAGCACCGAGGATCTCGACCCGCACCTTGCCCGGCACCGCCCCCGGCTCCTCCAGGAAGACGAAGCGCCCGCTGAGATTGTGCAGCGGCTTGTCCGCCAGCCCGCGCACGGAAACCCGCACACCGGCGCTGATAGTGCCTCCGGTGAGCGGATCCAGCAGTTCCACAGCGAACAGCACGCGCCGCTCCGCAGCCGCGTCGAAGTGGACCGTGCGCCGCGCCCCTTCCCACGCGCCGCTCATGACGCGAACTGCCCGACAAGCCGCCTGTCGCTGAGCACCGGCATCGGCGGCTCTGATTGGTCGGGCGGATCGATCCAGACCGGGGTGACGAGGTAAATCAGGGAGGGGCGATAGGAGGATTGGGGGAACATCGCCCAGATCCGGGTAAGTTCCTCCGTCGTTGCGGGCTCGAGGGTGATGCGGGCCTCTTGGTCCGGCACCTCCGGCGGACCGATCATCGGCGTAAGTGCGAGCGTCTGGATCACCCGCCCGAGCCGGCCGAGTGCATCCCGCTCACCGCCCGTCTCCTTGCTCGCCGTGGTCAGCAGCACCGTGAGGTCGAGCGGCACCGCACCCGGCAGCACGCGCGGCGGCTGGCCCTCCTGCGTGGGCGGAAGGTGCCGTTTGTCATTGCGCAGCGTGGGCGTGGCGGCCGCGCGCACGAGGAGGATGCTGAGATCGCTGGACTGCGCTTCGCTGTCGTCCGGTGGCCCGACATGCACCGTGGCAGTCGCCCGGGAGCGGCCGAGGGCGGCCTGCAGGCGGGCCCTGAGCGCTTCCAATACCTGCTCGATGGCACGATCACTCATCGTCGCCTCACGCCGCACGCGACAAGGCGGCGAGCGCCGTTTCAACGCCCGGCATGCCGAGTTTCACGAGTTCCGCTCGCGCCGCCTCGACGAGATGGTCCAGCGTGATCGCAGCCTTGTCGCCCTTGCCTTCGGCCGCGGCGGCGAAGGCTGCCCGCAGCGTGATCTGTCGGATGTTCCCCCCCTGTGAGCTCGAGCCGGCGCGCCAGCACCCGGATCGCAAGCTCGTTGACGTCATCCGACCGCGGCGCACCGTGCAGGCATTGGTGCCAGATGTACTCGCGCGCCGCCGCGTCCGGGCGCGGGAACTCCACGACGAAGCGCAACCGCCGGAGGAAGGCGGAATCGATATTCTGTCGGAGGTTGGAGGTGAGCACGGCAAGGCCCGCGAAGGCCTCGAGGCGCTGCAGAAGGTAGGCTGTCTCCAGATTCGCGTAACGGTCGTGCGCGTCCCTGACCTCACCTCGCTTACCAAACAGCGCATCAGCCTCGTCGCAGAGCAGCACGACGCCGGCACGCTCTGCCTCGTCGAAGACTACGTCCAGGTTCTTCTCGGTTTCGCCGATATACTTGCTGACCACCCGGGCGAGGTCCACTTGGAACAGCTCGGTCCCGAGCGCCCGCGCGATGGCCTGCGCCGCCATCGTTTTGCCAGTGCCGCTGGGACCGGAGAACAGCGCGGCGACGCCGCGGCCGTAGGGGAGCTGCGCACCGAAGCCCCAGCGGTCCAGCACCGTGCCAGCATGCCGGCACTGCTCCACGATCTCCCGCAGCTGCGCCGACTGCTCCTCGGGCAGCTTGATCTGCTTGAGGCTGAAGGCGGGCTCGATAGGGCGTGCGAACTGTGGCAGCCGCGGCATAGCGATACTGCGCAGCGCGCGCGCGAGATGCGGCTCCTCTGCTCGCGTATTGGCGTCCTCGGCGGCAGCCAACGCCGTTGCCAGCTCCGCAGCATTGCTGATCGCAGCGGAAGCCAGCGGGAACACCGCAGCGAGTCTCTCAGCCCCCGCCTTAGCGAGCCCTACCCCGTGCCGTGACGCGGCGTTCCGCAGCATGTCTACGCGCGCCGGCATGGCGGTCGGCGCGCGCGCCAGGACGATGTAGCGTCCGGGCGCCAGGGCCGCGGCGAAGGGACCGGGGTCCGCCAGGAGCAGCACGGGCCCGCTCTCGGCAAAGCCGGGTTGCCTCGCTAGGCCCTCCAGCAGAGCGATCGCTGTGCCGGGGTCCGCTCCATGGCCGTCCGGCACGATCGCCGGTACGAGATCGAGCAGCCGCGCGGCGCGTGCAATGCGCGCCGCCGCTTCGCTGGGGTCCGCCGAACCGGATGGCGTCGATGAAGGCGGCACGACGCGCAGCAGCTCGCGGTCTTGACGCTGCGCCGCGGCTTCGGCAATGGCGCACCATTCATCTGCTGCAGGGGTGCTGCCGCCCAGCACGATGAAGCCCGGCGCCGCGTCGCCCAGCAGTCCTGCCAAGCGCTCCGTCTCCGGCCAGCCATCCACCAATTCGGAACCACCCCAGCTTCCGGCATGCAGCCAGCCGGAGAACCGCGGATCGGCGGCCGCGAGCGGACGATCCTCGATCAGCCAGGCAGCAATGGCGGCATCCACGCGCAGCGTGTGGTCTGCCGCAAGCGCCGCATCGTGGTGCGGCTCGACTAGCCGCCAGCGCGCGAGGCCGCCAAGCGTCGCGAGCCTGTGCCGCATGGTGGCCGGCTCGCCGAGCACGGACGCGACGAGACCGAGTGTTGCACTACGCCGGCTGAGATCATCGTTCAGCAGGCCATAGACGCGCTGGTAGGTGGGATCAAGTTCCGGAGCCAGGCAGAGCAGCAGCGCTTTCACCTCGATCGAATCCAGCCTTATCCGGCGCGCAAGTCGGGTCAGGCGGGTGACCTCCTCCTCCTCCGCGTCCAGGCTCTTGGTGAGTCTCGCTTCCGCCTGGGCATGCATGTCGAGCAGCAAGTCCGGTGCAATCTCCGCGCTGCGCCCACGCCGCTGTGCCAGAAGGCGGTCTGCCGTGGCAGCAGATAGTGTCAGGCCCGGCAGCTTCTCGTCATCCGCCACGCGCGAACGCGCAATGTGCAGACGGAGCGTGGCATCAAGCCAGTCGGTAATGATGCCGTCGCGCGTGTCGGCCTGATTCTCCTGGTTTCCCTCGGCGAGGGCGATCGCGACATGCGCGATCCGCTCGGCCATCCCTTTACCGCCGAGAGAAGTGGCCGGCATGCTGCGCAGTAGGGAGACAAGGCCATCGAGCCCGAGCTGCGGCACTTCCAGGCGGATCCTGTCCGCCCGCGGTTCAACCGCGACAAGGCACACACCGGGGTGCGCTTCTGCCAGAGCGCGGATTTGCGCGTCGATATCAGCCGGGCCCGCGATGAGCAGGAATGCGCGCGGGGCCCCTGTCTCGGTCAGCGCCTTACGAATCGCTTCGGGATCGTACGGGGCTTGCACCGTCAGGTGCAAATCGCGCGCCCGGCTACGGATCGCCTTGACGAGCGCCTCACCGTCAAGTCGGGCGCTCCGCGCATGCACAACAAGAATGAATGTCTCGCTCGGCGGCATGCATCAGCCCCGCCCGGTCTGTTACGCACCGATCAACTCATATCCGCAACCTCCTAGCCATGGTTCTCGGAGATTGATTTCTGGCCTAGCTCGCAGATCGGCAACGCGGTCCATCTGGCTCAGCCATCGACTAGGCCGGTTCGACCAAAGGGTTGATGTGCATATCCGCTCGCGCCCTCGGGCCGTAGCGGCGCTCAGGAGCGCGGCGAGGAGGCGGATCCCAAGGACGCAGACGTTGGCAATGTCGAGTTGGCGCGTGAGCAGCTCGTCACCCAATGGCGACCGAAACTCGGACGCTTGTCCGGGTCTGCCCTTTTGCCTTCCACCGCGATCCCCCGCTTACCGCGGGTGAGGCAGGGCCGGAACAAGCGCCCGGCGTCGCGGCCTCCGCCTCTTCCCGTCAGTATGACGCCAGCTACTGCGTAAGAAGCGGTTTCCACATCCCGAGCGAGCCAGACTGCAATTATAAGTATGTAGACGGCCCGCCTGCGACCGCAGTGTAGGATCCTGCAGCGCAGATCTGCTGTTCATGCTAAGAGGCTGTACGCAAATAAACCTCTTTGTGCGTCAGGGATTTAGCGATCGGTCGCCGCTTAATCATTGCGTTCCAAAATATGTGCGGCAGGTCAGCGACGCTGGAAATGCCCGCGCAAGACATAGGCCCGACATGGGAGGACTGGGCCGACGCCGCCTCCCGTATCGAAGTCAACACAAAAAGCCCGGTTATTTCGCGTACAGACTCTAACTCAACGTAGGTTAGTTATGAAAACGCCTCTCTGGAAATCTTCCCCTCCCCAGCAGTAGATTTTGCCGTTGCGCACGGCCACGCTACGGGCACAGCATTTATCTCACACGGCCCACTATGGTCCGGCCGCAGCAGCCGATTGCTCTCGCCAAAAAGGTCTAGCCGAGCGCGGCTTAGCTGCGGTCCTATGGGGTTCGGCCGGACCCGACCGCGGAACTGGCCTGAGGGATAGCAGTGGGGGTAGAAAACCCATGGCAGCTTCTGCAAAGGACAATACAGTGCTGATTCACAGCACTGGCGAACTCATCGACCAAGTTTGTAAAATGTTGCAGTCTGATGGCGTGGTTCGCTGGTTCCGAGGTCATAGGTCAGTGGACTGGGACATCCAGCCGTTTATCTGGCGAGATTACAATAGTGATCATGAGCGTAACTTCACGAATAGGTTTCGCACTCGCGCAGCACTCCGACGCTCAGCTGTACCTGAACGCGACGATTTCCCAGCGTGGCTCAGCTTGATGCAGCACTATGGCCTCCCTACTCGGCTGCTTGACTGGTCACGTTCGCCACTTATCGCCGCGTACTTCGCTGTCTCAAAGTATTCTGACAAGAACTACGCCCCAGCAGATGCCGTCATCTGGATGCTTGCACCTCATACGCTCAATGAATCAGAGGGCTTCGAAGGAGTGACACCACCTATAGATGGCTACATCAGCGAGAAGATGATCGAGCCGGCCTTCCGAACCAGAAAGGAGAACGGCAAGGTACTCGCGGTAATGTCTGTTGAGCATGATGCGCGGATGGTGGTACAGCAGGGCGCATTTACTGTGCACTCAGACCGTAAGCCTCTCAATACTCGACTTGGTCATGAGAAGTACTTATTCAAATTTTGTATCCCAGCCAAGTGCGTCCAGCGCATGGCGCTGGAGATTCAAGCTTGCAGCATCACGAGGGGGGAGATCTTTCCTGACTTTGCGAACTTGGCAGACGAATTGAGGGGGCTCCCCTAGAGGTGGCATCCACAATCCCGAGCGAACTTAGGGGAGGCTTGCATCGCCCCATTTCCGTTTACCGAGTCTTGTCGTGATATGGTTCCGATATGGAGCCGCCCTCCCCTGCGCCACCTTGTCTCCCCTGGGACTTCCACCCAGCGCTGAGCGAGGATCGCCTGCGGCTCTGCGCCAGGCTGCTGGCCAATGCCCGCCGTGATGCCCTGGCCATGGCCAGCTACGAGCTCGGCGACGATCCCTGGTCGGTCGGCTGCCGCGCCTTCGCCTTTGGCCGCCATCGCCTGAAGCGGGCCGCCGCGTCCGGCGACTATCCCTGGCTCGAGGTGCTGGACGACAGCGCCCATTTCGTCTTCGTCATCGGCTCGAATGGCCAGGGCGTGCCGGTCCGCTTCTACCGCGGCGCCGCCGACGAGCCGACCGAGCGCACACTGCGCCGGCAGGAGGGCGAGGCGCAGCAGCTCTCGCTGGCGCTGGGCACCGAGGCGGCCGAGGGGCTGGTCTTCCGCTTTGCGGTCGAGACCGGCGAGGGTGGCCAGGTGGAGCGGGTAGTGTTCCTGGCGCTGCGTGGCGAGGACCGGGTCGAGTGTTTCTGGCCGGTGCCGCTGACCCTGCTGCCGGCCGAGGTGGCCGGAGCCCAGGGTGGTGCGGTGCAGTTACGCCTCATTGTCGATGACGGCTACGAAGGCCCGGCACAGAACACATCGTTCTCCCCTGCCCTGCGCCCGGCGCTACCGCGTCCCAAGGCGCCAAGCAGCTCGTCCCGGCAGGTGGGAACCAAGCTGCTCTAATCCAGACGTGGCAGTGGATGCCACGGTAGCAAGCAGATTTCCGGCGACCGCCGCTATGTTGTCGCTGTCTCCAGTGTGGTTGGCCGTGAGGACAAATCTGTCCACGAAGCCATTCGTGGCGGCAATGCAGGAGCTTGATATTGCTGGTAGATCCCCGAGAGAAAAGGGTGTGGGGTCTACCGACGCTCTAGCCGATACGAGCCACTGGGGGCCGCGATGGATGGAGCGTCACGCTTGTCTCGGTCACATTTACCCTTGCGTCTGGGTAGGCGGCTGTCGCGGCTGCAAGGGCGTCCAGGAAATGCGGCTTGAATTGGCGGACAAGTTTAAAGCCGGTGCCGAACTGCGTATGCAGTGAGGTCCAGCTGATCGGCGCCGGCTGCGCGAGGGCGTGGAGTCGGTAGGCAAGCCAAATGTAAATGTCGAGCGCCATTGAGCGCTCCTTCAGTTGCCGAATCGCGCTCTCGAGCAGTGGTACCGGGTGATCACTCAGTGCCTTGTAGAAGGTCTCATCGAGGGTGACGATGTCCTCAAAGAGGTTCCCCTGTTCACCGTCATCACGGAAGAAGAGTCCATTGCGGACGATAGCTCCACGCTCGAAGCCATCGCTTGCGCGGCCAGCCTCGTCGGTGACAGTCCAGAAAAACTTAATGCTGCAGGCCGAGATCCGTCGGGCTTGGTCGCGCAATGCTCGGGCGGTTTCGCCGCCGACCGCCATCCCCATCCGGCCCATCCAGTTGCGCATGGACCGCCCAAGGTGAACCTCTCGGCTCCCTGTCCGAACCGCTTGTGTTTGGAGGTAGATTAGGATCATGCGGGCCCGGGCGCCGTAGGGAACGCCGAACAGGACAGTTGGTCCTGGGCCAGTCTTCAAGCGTCCCGGCTCGACGAGCAGGGTGACGTTGTGGCCCCGTTTCTCCCAAACCTCGCCATCAGGGAGGCGTTTGTGTGGAAAACCGGTCAGGCAGAAGCCGCTGTAGGTAATGCCTAGGTTCTGGGCCTCGTCAGCCAAGACCTCTGCCGCGACATCAACAAGATGGCGTTGCTTCGTCGGGACCATCTCCCGAGCTCTCTCGCGTCCGTGCTGGACGACCAGACGGTGTATGTCCCCCACAGCATTCACCACCAGCGTTCTTAGCGAGAATGGCGGTCTGTAATCAGCGTCGTCAAGTGTGGGGTTAACCGACGGAGCTAGTAGAAAGATAGTTGTTCTTTACTAGTTGAGTCGTCGGTTCATCCCACGGGATAAGCCGGATTCGCGGCACCTAACCCCACACCTGCGTCGGTTCACCCCACGGGAAAACCGTGGTGAGGTGTGGGTTCCAGCATTCGCGTCACCAAACCCCACAGGATAAACCTAGGCCAATTGTGAGCGAATCGGGCATTGAGTTGTGCCGAGCCGCGTTCTTACCGGCTTCGTGACGCTGGCGGTGGTTGGATAGCCCTTGGAGTTCTCAACTTCCTTGCCCAACAGTTTGATTTACTTGGGTGAACGCCTATCTGGTAGCTCCCTGGTAGCTGCCAGATAGCGACCGGAAATCTATTGGCTCGCTTCCTGAAGTTCTTTGTCCAGAGCCGCCACGGCCCGTTCGAATGCCTCGCCCAAAACCCAGCCCTGCTCGTCGGCGAGCTTGTAGAAGGCGTCCACTGCCTCCTGCCGGACCTTGAGATTCAGCTGAACGTTTCGGCCAGTCCGGTAGCGCCGGGGCTCCCGTCGCTCGGACACGACTGGTATTGGTACGGCCGGTGCCGCCTTTGGCTCGCGGCTGTGGAAGCCCACCTGCTCGGCTACCCCCCTCACCTGCTCCGGCCGCGCCGGTGGTTTGGGCTTGAACTCGCCTAGATCGAGATCACCATCCTGCTCGAACATGGATGCTCGGTCGCCGTTCACGCTACTACCTCCGCCTTTGGCCGCGCCGCAGTCGCCTTCAGGAGCCCCACTACTTCGGCTGCGAAGGCCCGCGCGTTCTTTACCGCAGCATCCAGGCCGCTGACCTGGCCTGCGTTCAGGCCTGGAAGTGCGCCGCCGAAGCTGAAGATGGCGCGGAACGCCTCGCGCTCATGCATCTGGGTTTCGAAGGCTGGGACATTGTTTTGTGCCATCTCCTCGCGGATGTGCTGGAGAGTGCGGGGCCGGATTGCCGCCGAAGTTCGGGTGAAGAGCACAGCGTAGGGAATCCTCCGCCCAAACGCCTTCTCCTGCTGCCGGATTAGGCGGATTGCCTTGGCCGCCTCCGCGGCGTCCAGTTGGCTGCCCTGGGTTGGCACTATGACTAGGTCGGCCCGACTGATCGCATAGGCAACGGTCATGCTAGCCGTGCCCTCCAGGTCGACAATGACGAATGGCACGCGGGCCGCGGCGGCCTCGATCTCATCGATGATCGTCGCCTCCGTCACCTCCGACAGAACGGCTAGCGTCTCGGGCTTACCCGGCCGCTTGGCCCAATGGCTGACAGGTCTGTTCGGGTCGGCATCAATGACCACGACCTGCGCGCCCCGCAGGGCCAATTCCGTTGCTAGGACTACGGCGGATGTTGACTTGCCCGCGCCACCCTTTGGCGACGCGAAGACGATGGTGGGCATACCGTTAGCTCCCCTCCTGCTAGCGGATCACCGTTTGATAGTCGCCTGGAGGCTATCTGGGCGTCAACGGGAAGCTAACTAGTAGCTTCTAGGTGGCGCAAAGGGCGGTGCAGAGCGTGACACCAAAGACCGGACGTGGAACGTGCCGAGATCACTCCTAACGCCTCTGTGGCCTATTGCACCACGTAGGCCCGGAAGCTCCGTCGCCCGGTGCCCTCCCTGAGAACGCCGGCGCCCTGCAGCCGCTGGAGCAGCAGCAGGGCGCCCTGCGGGGTGACGCCGAGCTGGCGGGCGAGGCCGCGGGCGGTTAGGGCAGGGGCACGCAGCGCCGCCTCGGCGGCAGCGGGCAGCAGGCTCTGCCGACTGGCGGCCACCAGGCGTGCGGCGGCCGCCTCGGCCTCGCGCAACCGGGTGAGCTCGGCGAGGCCGCGCTGGGCAGCGGCGGCGACCCGGTTCAGGAACACTGCGGGCCAAGCGGCGTGATCGCCGAGCGGCAGGATGGTCGGTCGCTCGGTGGGGCCGAGGCTCCAGAAGGGCAGGGGGATGACCCGCAGCCGGCCCCGTCGCCGCGCCGCCGCGGCAGCGAGCAGCAGTGCTTGCGCCGGGGTGGGCCGGCTGTCCTGCAGCACCTCGGCGGTCAGCCAGGCTGATGCCGCCTCAGCGGCAGCGAGCAGCGGCGGCGGCCCGGGCGGCTGACCGGCGCGGGGCACCGCCAGGGCGGCACTGCGCCAGGCGGCAAACCGCTCCGGCCACAGGCGCAGGGCTGTAACGTCAGCACCCTCTGGGGTGAGCGGCGCCAGGGCCGCAGCCGCGACCTCAGGGGAGGCGAGGGGGTCCCAGCCCGTGCTGGCCAGCCGGCGCAGCGCTCGGGCGAGGGCCAGCCCCTGGGCCAGGGTGGTACCATCCGGCAGCCGGTCGGTGGCCTCGGCGAGCAGCGCCCTGGCGCGGCCTGGGGTGCCGAGGACCCCGCTGGTGGCCGGCAGCGCGGCGGCGCCGCGGCCGCCGAGTGCCGCGGCCGAGAAGTCGCCGAGCAGCCCGGCCTCGGCGAGGGCCAGGTCACGGGGATGGATCCAGGCGCGGTCGGCGGCGGCGGCGAGCCAGCCGGCGGCCTCGGCGAAGGCAAGGCGGGCGACCAGACCCTCGCGCAGGGCAGGGCAGGCGGCTTCGGCCGCGGCATCGAGCCGGGAGAGGGCATCCTCGGCGGCAGCCAGCGGCACCAGCAGGGCGGACCAGTCGGGCTCCCGACGCCGCAGGCTCCGCGCCCGGCTGGGAGAGATCCAGGGCGGCACCGCCATCTCCGGCCCGGCCTCCTCGTCCTCCCAGACCGGGCGCCAGGGAGCCTCATCGGCCGCATCCTCCGGCTCTTCGGGATACAGGCTGTCCGACACGCAGCATCTCCGCACCAACACAGGGCAGTGTAGCGGAATGTGAAAGACAAACACGCATTCCGTTGCGTTGCTCGGGGGGCTTTGCGGTCCGCCCCCTTGGCCCCCGACTCCTCGCCGCCACCGCGCTTCCGCATTCCGTCCGCTAACAGGACTTTGCGGACGGAATCGCTTGCCCGGCGGCCCCCTGTCGGATAGACTTTTGTCAGATGTCTATCCAGATGGAGGGCGGCATGCAGGTCGGCAAATGGGGCAATAGCTTGGCAGTGCGCCTGCCCGCCGCGGTGGTCGAGGCGCTCGGCCTGCAGGAGGGCGACGAGATCGCCATCGAGGTGGCGGACCCCCGCACCTTCCGCATCGGCCGCGACCGCCGCCGCGACGAGGCCCTGGAGGCCCTGCGCACCCTCGGCTGGACCCTGCCGCCGGGCTTCCGCTTCTCCCGCGACGAGGCCAATGAGCGCGGCGGATGAGCGGTGTCCCCTTCCTGGACACTAATGTGCTGCTCTACGCCGCGCTGCAGCCAGACCCCCGTTCGGACGCCGCCCGGGCGCTGCTGGCGCAGGGTGGCATCGTCAGCGTCCAGGTGCTGAACGAGTTCGTCGCCGTCGCCCGCCGCAAGCTGCGCCGGCCCTGGCCGGAGATCACCCAGGCGCTGGTGGCCATCCGGACCCTCTGCCCGCCGCCGCTCGCCCTCAGCCTCGGCACGCATGACGCTGCCCTCGAGATCGCCGCGCGCACCGGCTACCAGATCTACGACGCGCTGATCCTCGCCGCCGCCCTCGAGGCGGGCTGCGCCACGCTGCTCTCGGAAGATCTGCAGGACGGGCAGGTAATCGACGGCCGCCTGACCCTGCGCAATCCTTTCCGGCCGGCATGACCGCCGATAGCGGGGACGGGGGAGGGGGAGGGGCGCGCTGGTGCCGCGGCGCTGGTCCTCGACACCAGGCTGTTTGGTGACCTGGTGGTCCCCGGCGGCGGCGCCCGGGCGGAGGAGCTGCGGGCCCTCGCAGCCCGCGCCGCGGTCTATGCCACCAAGGCCCGAGGGGAGGGCACCCTGCGGGCCTATCGCTCGGCCTGGCGCGGTTATGCGGCCTGGTGCCACAGCCTCGGCCGCGAGCCGCTGGCCGGCGATCCCGACATCCTGGCGATGTACGTGGTCAAGCGCGCCGATGCCGGGCTCCGCCTGGCCAGCCTGCGGGTGCACCTGGCCGCCATCCAGGCGGCGCACCGCCTCGCTGGCATCGCCCTCGACCTGAAAGATCCCCGCCTGGCCATGGTGCTGGAGGGCGTCGCCCGGACCAAGGGCACCCGGCCGGGCAAGCGGGCGGCCGCCGCCACGCCCGACGCGCTGCGGCGGATGCTGGCGGCCCGGCCCGGGGCCGACACGGCACTCGGCGCCCGCGACCGGGCGATGCTGCTGCTGGGCTTTGGCGCGGCGCTGCGCCGGGCCGAACTGGCCGCGCTCCGCCTCGGCGAGGTGGTCTGCGAGTCGGGGCGGGGGGTGACCGTGCTGGTGCGGCGCTCCAAAACCGATCCGCGCGCCGCCGGCCAGCAGGTGGCGGTCTGGGCCAACCCGGCCGAGCCGGGGTTTTGTGCGATGGCCGCGCTGGAGGCCTGGTTGGGCTTCCGGCGGCGGGCGGCGGACCTCACCGGCGGGGCCTCCGACGCCGAGCGGCCGCTGTTCTGCGCCGTGACCAAGGCCGGCCGGCCCACAGGGCAGGGGCTCTCCGACAAGGCGGTGTGGCGGCTGGTCAAGCAGGCGGCTGTGGACGCCGGCCTGCCGGCGCCGGAGCGCTTCTCGGGGCATTCGCTCAGAGCCGGGCTGGCCACCGCGGCGGGAGAGGCGGGCGCCGGGCTGGCCGACCTGATGCGGCAGACCCGGCACCGCTCGACCGAGGTGGCGCTGGGCTACCTGCGTCCGGCCGATCTCTGGCGCAACAATGTCACCGAAAAGGTGTTCCGGACCGCGCGCAAGGAGGACGGCTGAGGAGCCCGACCGGTCGGAAATGCGGCCTCGTTCTACCGGCCTCATGATCGTCGGGCGCCCTCTTGGGGGCAGGGCGCCTCGGCGCTCGAGCGCTCCTTCCCAGAGGTTCACGGGGCGCTCGCCCGGAAGCCGCCCGCGGCGCCCGTGCTCGGGCTGCACGCAGACGTGCATCGTGAGTACGCCGACCTGTACCAGCGCCTCGTCGTCGATGGCGAACGCGCGCGGGCTGTCATGACGTGTCATGGCGGCCGGCAAGCGACGAGTAGCAGGCGGCCGATAAGATCGGCCGAGGCATTCTGTGCTGTCCCGGTCGGCGGCGAGGTGGCGAAAAGCTGTGCGGTCCAGAGTTCATGCCGAACCAGGGCGAGAGCATCGCTGAAAGTTGGCAGCGGTTTGCGATACCAGGGCCTGCGAGCACCAGTGCCCATGGCTCAGCACGCGATGGTAGACAGCAAAGCCAGCCGCCTCGCCGAGGCCCATGACCCGCAGGGCCGCGGCAACGGTCCGCCGTCCCGGCGCCAGCAGGGCGCCACAGACCAGCACGAGCACGTGACGCCAGACCGCGGCGGTGAAGTGGCATCGGAAGGGCCGCATCCAGCCGTCCAGCACCGCCGGACCCACGCTCGGCGTCATGGCACACCGCCTCCGCCCGAGACCCCCGAGGCGCCAAACGCGGCCGGAGGCAGGAGGGAGGCCGATGGCCAGCAGCCCCGATGATATGCGCGCCCGCATCGAAGCCTACCCCTGGCCGTCGCGGCGCGGCGGCGTCGAGGTGGTGCGGGCCAACAAGGGCTACACGCTCTACAGCCGGCGCACCGGTGGACCGGTCGCCCGGCTGCGCCCAACCGGTCAGGGCAACCGGGTTCAGGTGCTGTGGTGGCGACGTGAGGCCTGGGGCAACCCCGGACCTTTCGGTCGGGAGGTCATGCCGCTCGACGAAGCCCTCGAGTTCATCGCCACCAAGGGCTTCTTCTGGATCCATGCCTCATGACGAAAGCGTCACGGCACGTGCAAAGCCAAGCTTAGACCCTGTACGCGAATAAATCCCTTGCTACGCCTGGGTTTGAGCGACGAGCCGGCGTGAGATGATGGAGATCATCGCGATCCAGACGTGCGCGGCGAAGAGGTCGGGAGCGCGGTCATACACGATGTTGAGCCGGCGATAGCGGCTCATCCAGGCGAACAACCGCTCCACAACCCAGCGGATGCCGCTCGGCAGGAAGTGCCCGTCCCGCGTTCCGCCGGGCGAGACCGCGACGTGGATGTCGTGCCCGAGTGCCGCCGCGGCGAAGGGAGCGCCCTTGAAGCCGCTGTCGCCGAGCAGGTCGCCCTGGAAGCCGAGCGCGGCCAGCCGCGGCAGCATCGGCAGGGTGCCAGCGCGGTCATCGGTGTTGGCCGGATGCAGTTCAAGGTCGAGCAGCGAGCCATGCTTGTCGCAGGCGGCGAAGAGCTTGAGCCCTTGACCAGCTTGCCGCCATCGATGCCCCGCGCCCAGGCGCTCGGGGCCGAGCACAGCGAGCGGCTGTCGACCACCACCGCCGAGGGCAGGACGACATCACCGCAGGCCAGCCGCCAGTCCAGCGCGAGACGCTGGCCCAGTCGGCGCCACAGCCCCAGCCGGGACCAACGGGCGAAGCTCGTGTGCAGCGTGGTGAAAGGAATGCCCGAGAGCCAGCCGGCGATGCGCCACTGCATGCCGCCGAAGGTCAGCATCCAGATCAGCCCGATTAGCCGCCGCCGCAAGCTCAGGTCCGGCTTGCGGCCACGGCGGTGCACGCCGACCCGCTCGCCGTCCATGGCCTCCAGTTCGGCCTCGACGGCGAAGACGAACACCTCCACATCGGCCAGGATGTTCCAGCCGTCGCCGCGGCTGGGGCGGGGAACGCGGCGAGCAGACGGCGGTGGCAGATCAACGGGGCTCAGAAAGTCAGTGTGAGACATCGGCCCGATATGGTGGGGGTGGGCTGGCGCATGGCCCAATGTGTCGGTTCCGAACTAACCTGCCCGCTTATTTCGCGTTCAGATTCTTACGAGGCCTGCTATTGCCGGGTGCTTGTTGCATTGCTCATGAATGTGAAAAAGTTGCTGTGGGGGGTCTTAGGACGTTCGAGGGCTGACAATGAACACCATCAACTGGCTGCACCTGTCTGATTGGCACCAAAAGGGCGAAGATTTCGGCCGGACAGTCGTCCTCGACCGCCTAATTGATGACATTCGGCAGCGGGCGAATATCGACCGCTCACTCGCAAATTGGATTTCGTCATCTTCAGTGGTGATCTCGCCTTCGCTGGCCAGCCGACAGAGTTTGCTGCGGCACGAAAACTTCTGCTTGATCCCGTGCTCGAAGCACTCGGACTGAAACCCGAGCGACTGTTCATAGTGCCAGGGAACCATGATCTTGACCGGCAGATTGCCTGGGATATGGCGCCTCCGCCGCTACAGCAGCCCCTACCGGGCGAGGCCGCGGTGCATCAATGGCTGACCGATGATCGGCGCCGCGACCGCGCAATGGAGCCATTGCGCGCATTCCACGATTTTGTTGCAGGATACACCGGTCAGCCCGATCCTACCTTCGCGTCGCTACGGGAGTGGGAACTGGCTGGACGGCGGGTGGCCCTACTTGGCCTAAACTCTGCTTGGATGTGTGCGAGACGAAAGGCGGAGGGCAAGAATGAAGAGGTGAACGACTACGGCGTTCTTGTTGTCGGCGAGCCACAGATCCACGGCTCGTTGCAACGAATTTCTGAGCACGATCTCCGCATTGCCGTAATCCACCACCCCTTTGCATGGCTTGCTGACTTTGATCGCGCCCGCGTACAGGAACGCCTGCAACGAGCCGTCGACGTGATCTTGTGTGGCCATCAACACGAGCCGAACGTAGCCGTTGCACTCGGACCCGGAGGAGACTTCATACTCATTCCTGCCGGAGCCGCGTACGATCGGCGCACAGCAGAGAATCCGCGCTATACAAATGCTTATAACTTCGTCTCTATGGATTTTGCGCGTGGAAGAGGGACTGTTTATCTGCGCAAATGGAATGATAGGGGCGCGGTCTGGGCGGCTGACCACGATACTCACCAAGGTGGATACTTCGGATTTCAGCTGCCAACTCGGCTGAGACGGAGACGGGCACCGCGCCGTTCGGGCCGAGGTTCTACTGGCCCCGGCACCACGAGCACGGAGCGACGAGAGGCCGCTGCGGCGAAGTATCGCACCCTTTTACTAGAAACCTGTGATTTGCTGGACCTCGCCAACTTACCAGCATCGGACGTGCATGTGGTTCAGCGGGAGTTACAACTGCGGCGCCTCTACATGCCGGCGCGCGTGCTCGTAGTTCCGGATAGTAAGGAGAGTGACGCCGAATTTAAGGAGTTGGAACAGCTAAGGGCCGACGCGAAACGAGGAGTGGCACGGGACGGACGGTCTCCTCAGGAAGGCAGCCGTCGAGAGCGTGTGCCTATTGGCACATGCCTTTCGCGCAGCGTTCGTGTAGTACTGCTTGGCGACCCTGGCTCTGGTAAGACCACCTTCACCCGCTGGATCGCCACCGCATATCTACTCCGTTTGAAGCACGACCCTTCTTGGAAGGATCTGCCGGAGGTCGGTTCGCTGCCGGACACCGATCTACTGCCCATCCTGATTCGCTGCCGTGATCTACGTCCGGCAGACATGGCAGGAGACCTTAACACACTCCTCGGACGCAGTTTCCGTAGCAATGAACTTGATCCAACAGAATCTGCGGACTTAGTCCCCTATCTGCGCGGTGTGGTCGACGCCGGCACGGCATTGTTGGTGCTCGACGGCCTGGACGAGATCAATGATCCCCGGGAGCGTGCGAAATTCTGCGAGCGCGTCGACCAGCTGGCGCAGGCCAAACCGCAGCTTAGGATCGTCGCCACATCGCGCATTGTCGGCTACCGGGACATGGGAAGGCGCTTAGCACGAGGCTTTCTACACGCCACGCTGGCCGATTTGGCAGGCAGCGAGAAGGATGCCTTTGCGCGCCAGTGGTGTGCGTTGACGGAGCGGCCAGAGCGGCGGGACGCCGCCGCCCGTGAGTTGATCGCAGAGATCCACAGTAGCGATAGGATCGAGCGTCTCACCGGAAGCCCTATCCTGCTCACCACCATGGCGCTTGTAAAGCGGAAGGTCGGCAAGTTACCGCAGCGTAGAGCCGACCTCTACGAAGAAGCGATCGACGTTCTGCTGAACATGAGACCAGAGGTCGACAGACCGATTGAGTGGCGGGAAGCCGTCCCGCAACTTGCATATCTCGCATATGCAATGTGCGATCGCGGCGTGCAGCAACTAGATGAAACGGAGATAGTGCGGCTGCTGGAGGACATGCGATCCGAGCATCCTGCGGCGCACGATGTGCGAGCGCGATCGCCGGAAGACTTTCTGCGCGTCGTTGAGGCGCGTACCGGCCTGCTGTATCAGGCAGGTCGCCGTCGGATCAGCGGCCGCCAGACCCCGGTGTATGAATTCCGCCATCTGACGTTTCAGGAGTATCTCGCGGCCCGAGCACTGGCAGATGGTAAGTACCCGGGTTATACTGCCGAACGCCGCCTTGCTGACCAGATTGGGCCGCTCGCAGGCCGCGTCGAGCGAGTGCAAACGACGGGCTTGCTTAAGGACGAGGACGTCGTAGTCGTCGAAAGCTGGCGCGAGGCGCTCCGGCTCTGCATCGCGATTTGCCGGGACATCGATGTAGATCCGACATTGCACGCGATTCTCGGGACAGGGGATGGCCCTGGGCTCAAGCGCGCGCGGGCGCAGCAAGCTGCCCTTTGCCTGGCGGACGAGCCGAACGCCAGCGAGGCGGTAGGTGCGGAGATTGCGACTGCGTTCGCGGCATCCGTGCGAGCCGAAGAAATGAACCTTTGGGTCACGTCGAGCCTCGTCTTGGCGGTATATGAACTGGCCACGACGCGTTGGCGCACCACCTTTGCGCGAGCATTGCTAGCAGCTTTAGCGCATCAGTCAGGCGATGAGCGCCGGGCACTCTGGCGCCTTACCAAAGACCTAGCATGGAAGGCGAGCCCGGCTGGCCAGATGGTACGCGAACCGAAGCTGTCTCTCGAGACTATCGAGAGCGGGAGCGAGATCGAGGCAATGCTGGCCCTGAGTATGCTTGATACTTCAAGCAAGGAACCAGCTCTAAGCCAGGTCAGTGAGGCATTGCTGAACCGGCTGGCGGGCAGCAATGCGATGCAATTCGTTGCCGGAGCCCGGATTTCCGACCTGTTGAGGGCTGGCTGGCGCCCGATGTCCACTACTGTCGCTCGGTTAGGAGACTTCCTGCTGTGCGAGCAGTCCGACGAGGACGCCGTTGTAGAAATTCTCGAAGCCTTGCATCCGGCCGAGCTTAAGGAATGGTTGCTTATGCTTGAGCAGCTACTGCCGGACCACCGCCCGCGGCGGGTACGCCAGGCGGCGGCCGGGGCGCTCGGCAAACTCGACGACACCCGAGCGGTCGAGCCGCTGCTCGCCCGCCTCGCCGCCGACCAGGACATCGATGTGCGCCGCGTCGCGGCCAGGGCGCTCGGCAAGCTCGGCGACGCTCGCGCGGTCGAGCCGCTGCTTGCCCGCTTCACCGCCGACGACGACATCAATGTGCGCCAGGCCGCGGCCGAGGCGCTCGGCAAGCTCGGCGACGCTCGCGCGGTCGAGCCACTGCTCGCCCGCCTCGCTGCCGACCAGGACGTCAGTGTGCGCCGCGTCACGGCCGAGGCGCTCGGCGAACTCGGCGACGCTCGCGCGGTCGAGCCGCTGCTCGCCCGCCTCGCCGCCGACGACGACATCAATGTGCGCCAGGCCGCGGCCAGGGCGCTCGGCGAACTCGGTGATCCCCGCGGGGGCGAGCCGCTGCTCGCCTGCCTCACCGCCGACCAGGACATCGATGTGCGCCAGGCCGCGGCCGAGGCGCTCGGCGAACTCGGCGACGCTCGCGCGGTCGAGCCGCTGCTCGCCCGCCTCGCCGCCGACCAGGACATCGATGTGCGCCGCGTCGCAGCCAGGGCGCTCGGCAAGCTCCTTGATCCCCGCGCGGTCGAGCCGCTGCTCGCCCGCCTCGCCGCCGACCAGGACTGGAGGATGCGCCAGGCCGCGGCTGGGGCGCTCGGCAAGCTCGGCGACGCTCGCGCGGTCGAGCCGCTACTTGCCCGCCTCGCCGCCGACGACGACATCGATGTGCGCCGCGTCGCGGCCGAGGCGCTCGGCAAACTCGGTGACGCTCGCGCGGTCGAGCCGCTGCTCGCCGGCCTCGCCGCCGACCAGGACGTCAGTGTGTGCCAAGCTGCGACCGAGGCGCTCGGCGAACTCGGCGATCCCCGCGCGGTCAAGCCGCTGCTCGCCCGCCTCGCCGTCGACCAGAACGTCAATGTGCGCCAAGCCGCGGCCGAGGCGCTCGGCAAGCTCGGCGACGCTCGCGCGGTCGAGCCGCTGCTCGCCGGCCTTGCCGCCGACCAGGACGTCAGTGTGCGCCAGGCTGCGGCCGAGGCGCTCGGCGAACTCGGCGACGCTCGCGCGGTCGAGCCGCTGCTCGCCCGCCTCGCCGCCGACGAGCACTGGAGGGTGCGCTACGCCGCGGCCAGGGCGCTCGGCAAGCTCCTTGATCCCCGCGTGGTCGAGCCGCTGCTCGCCCGCCTCACTCCCGGAGAGGACTGGAGGGTGCGCTACGCCGCAGCCGAGGCGCTCGGCGAACTCGGCGACGCTCGCGCGGTCGAGCCGCTGATAGCCCGCCTCGCCACCGACGAGGGAACCTGGGTGCGCCAGGCTGCAGCCGGGGCGCTCGGCAAGCTCGGCGATCCCCGCGCGGTCGAGCCACTGCTCGCCCGCCTTACTCCTGGCGAGCACTGGAGGGTGCGCCATGCTGCGGCCGAGGCGCTCGGCAAGCTCGGCGATCCTCGCGTGGTCGAGTTGCTGCTCGCCTGCCTCACTCCCGGAGAGGACTGGAGGGTGCGCCACGGCGCAACTGGGGCGCTCGGCGAACTCGGCGATCCTCGTGCGGTCGAGCCGCTGCTCGCCCGCCTTGCCGCTGGCGAGGACTGGACGGTGCGCCACGGCGCGGCCGGGGCGCTCGGCAAGCTCGGCGACGTTCGCGCGGTCGAGCCGCTGCTCGCCCGCCTCGCCGCCGACGAGGACATCGATGTGCGCCGCGTCGCGGCCGGGGCACTCGGCGAACTCGGCGACGCTCGCGCGGTCGAGCCGCTGCTTGCCCACCTCGCTCCTGGCGAGGGGACCTGGGTGCGCCAGGCCGCAGCCGGGGCGCTCGGCAAGCTCGGCGATCCCCGCGCGGTCGAGCCGTTGCTCGCCCGCCTTGCTCCCGGCGAGGACTGGAGGGTGCGCCGCGCCGCGGCCGGGGCGCTCGGCAAACTCGGCGATCCCCACGCGATGCGCAGCTTCAGAGAAGCCCTCAAGCATCACGATGCGGGGGAGCACCGCATTGCAATCAGTGGGCTTACTCAGACCTTGGAGGAGATTGATCGCAAACTGCTTTCAAGAGCTCTTGACGGCCTTCCGCCATTCATGGACCCGCGCAATCCAATCGGGCTTGGTCGCATGCAGACAATAGCTAGGTCATTGAAATTGGAAGTTGCCGAGGTGCAGAGCCGCTACGCCATCCTCGCCCAGCGTTTTGCGATTTCGTTGGAGGACTGTGCGACATTGCCGGCACCGTAGATCTTTGCTCCGCCAGGGCCAAAAATAACGGAGTGTCCGGAACTGTAACATAGGCTGTCGGCCTTCGCGTTACGCTCCCGGGCTTGGCGGACATCCCCCCGCCGGTAACTGGGGCAAATTCCTGGGCGAGGCGGTTGCGCCTGCGGGGGCGTCGTGATTCACCCTGTTCATGTCGCCACCCGACCCGGCACTGCTGGAGACGTTGTCGCTCGCCGAGTTCCGAGACCTTGTCGGCACGTTGGTGGCGAAGGTTGCCGAACTCACGGCCGACAATGCGGCCCTGAAGGCGGAGAACCAGGCGCTGCGCGACGAGGGTAGCCCGGCTGAAGGGTCTGCCGCCGCGGCCACCGTCGCGGCCTTCCGGGATGGAGCAGGCAACCGGCGGCGGCGCCGGGGCGGGCAAAGGCGGCAAGCGGTCGCGGCGCCGGCGGGGTGCCAAGCGCGACCGTGACGCGGTGACCGCCGAGGTGGTGGTGCAGGCCGCGCCGCCGCCGGGCTCGAGATCTCTTCATGCAGCCGCTCCGGCGCATGGGCGAGGAGATTCCGGTGCTTATGGACGGTACACCTTTGGGCCGGCACCGCCGGCCAGAGCGCAGCCAGCGCCTTCTCAAGGCCGGCCGCGCCGTCGATGATCAGGAACTCCGGGGTCCGCAGCCCGCGGGCGAGCAGGTCATTGAGCACGGCCCGCCACGCCGCCTCGCTCTCCCCGCCCATGGCGCGGATGGCGAGCAGCACCTTCTGCCCATCCCGGCGGATGCCGAGGACCACCAGCAGCGAGACAGAGGTCGCCTTCCGATCCAGCCGGACCCGCACCACGGTGCCATCCAGAATGAGGCGGACGATGTCCTCGCCCGCCAGGTCACGCCGGCCCCAGGCCTCCCAATCCGCCTTTACCTTGCGCCAGGCCCGGCTCACCACGTCCTTGCCCACCGCGTCCCGGAACAAGCGCCGCCAGCGCCCGCTGCACCCGCCGCGTGTTCGTGCCGGCGAGATAGGCTGAGGCGATCAGGGCCTCGGCCTGGCGGGTCCGCCGGGCGTAGCGCGGCAGCACGGCGCTGCGCCATTCCCGGGTGCTGCCGTCCTCGGCCTGCAGCCGAGCCCGCGGCACCGCCAGCTCGACCGGCCCGAAAGAGCCGGTCAGCTGCCGCCGGCGGTGCCCATGGCGGTGCCCCACGGCCCCGCCAGCCCGCTCGTAGCGCCCGCGCCCCAGCGCCGCCTCGAGCTCCTGCTCCACCATCTCCTCGATCAGGCCCCGGATCCGGCCCCGGAGCCCAGCCTCAATCGGGTCGAACCAAGCCTCCCCGGCAAACAGCGCCTGCTCGGCAAGCGCCCTGCTGCTATTCTTGTCCATGGCGTGGTCTCCACCGGCGCGCCAACGCCGGTCATGGCTCGTTGAACAAGCCGGAGACTACGCCACCCCGATTTCCCACCACACCCGCGACGGCACCCCCCTGTTGTTACGGCAGCACACGCCGAGACCGGCCAGGAGTGAGGGGCTGGGCTCACGATGGCTGGTTCGGCAACACGGTCCTCGTCACGGATGTCGCGGTGACGCCCGTCGTCGAGGCCCTCCGAAAATGCGCGCCATGTGGATAGGAGGATCTCCGGGCATGGCACACGTCAGCCGGCAGCCCGTGACCGCGCCAGACGAGCGCCAGAGGGGGAAGCTGCTCGACGCTGCGGAGGTCGCCACGGTTGACCTCACCGAACACCGCTTCGGCCTCCAGGTGCGCATGGCGGAGACCGATCTGGAGCGATTCCTCGGGGCGCATCGCCGTCCAGGCGGGGCACGTCCGGCAGCGAGGGGCAAGACGACTAAGGGCCGCACCCCAGGCCCTTCGTGCTGCTCCATCGCGGCGACCTTCCTCCCCTCTGAACTCCGCCCACCGTCGCCTCGGTAAGAATCTCACGCCCGAATCAGCTTGGTTTGTGATAGGGAGTTTTACCGAATCAGGGTTAATGATCTCGTGGCATAACGAGGCATCCCATGTCCACTCGCCGCCCTCCAGTCGCCCCGGTGGCCCTAGTCCCGGCCGTCGTCACCCTGGCCGACGTGCTGGCCGTCGTCGGCCAAGCCGACCTTCCGCCCCGCCGCCGCCAGGACCTCGCCTCCGCCGTTCGAACGGCGGCGCGGGCGATCGGGCGGGAGCCCTCCCTGGTCAGGGCTGAATCGCACCTGCTGCGGCGCCGCCTCGCCGAGGTCGCTCCCGCTGCGCACGGGCTGAGCCGGCAGCGCTGGCACAACGTCCGCTCCCTGCTGAACGCCGCCGTCGCGCTGCTGCGGCCCGCCGCCCCGGGCCGGCATCGCAGGCCGTTCTCGCCCGAATGGAAGGCGCTCTGGGACCGGCTCGGGTCGCGCCGCCTCAAGACCGCACTCTCGTACTTCTGCCACTTCGCCAGCGACACCGGCGTCGATCCCGCAAGCGTGGACGAGGCGGTGATGGAGCGCTTCGCCGCCTACGTCGCCACCGGTCTGCTCAAGGCACCCGACGAGGCGCTGCGTGAGGCGCGCCGTGGCTGGAACCGGGCCTGCCGGGAGATTCCCGACTGGCCTGGCCGGCCGCTCGCCGTCCCCCCCCCGCCCGCACTGACCTCTTCACCCTGCCCTGGAGCGCCTTCCCCGCCAGCCTGTACACGGATGTCCGCGCATGGCTCGACCGCCTCGCCGGGCTCGACCCGTTCGACGAAAAAGGGCCGGCGCGCCCCCCTCCGCCCGATCACCCTGGCGCTGAGGGAGTACCAGCTTCGCCGGTTCGCCTCAGCGCTCGTGCATCAGGGCCGCGATCCAACCTCGCTCCAGCGGCTCGCCGACCTTGTGGAACTCGAGGCGTTCAAGGCGGGCCTGCGCTACTTCCTGGAGCGCTGGAGGGAGAGGCGCCTGAAGAAGGAGTGCCTGCAGGAGGAGCGCCCGCACGAAAAGCCACCCCACCACATCGCCGAGACCGCCGGCATGCTGAAGGCCGTCGCCCGGCACTGGGTGGAGGTCCCGCCCAAGCAACTCGCCGCCATTGCCGTCTCGGTCCGCAGACTCAACGCGTCCAACCCTGGCATGACCGAGACGAACCGGGACCGGCTGCGCGCCCTTAACAATCCAGAGAAGGTGCGTGCCCTGCTCAACCTGCCGCGCAAGCTCCTCGACCTTGCCGGATGCACGCGGCAGCCCTGGCGCGCAGCCCTGCTGGCGCAGGACGCATTAGCCATCGAGCTGCTGCTGATGGCCCCTCTCCGCATCAGCAACCTCGTCGGCCTGGACATCGAGCGCCACCTGGACCGCCGAAGCGGGGCGCTGCACCTCGTCATCCGCGGCTACGAGGTGAAGAACGGCGACCCTCTCGACTACCCGCTGCCGCTCGAGAGCACCGCCCTGCTCGACCGCTACCTTAAGGACTTCCGCAAGCGGCTCGCGCCGAAGGGTAGCACCGCCCTCTTCCCGGGCCGTGACGGCAGCTCGAAGGACCGGCACAGCTTTGGCCAGCGCATCAGCCGGACCGTGCGCACGCACACCGGCCTCGAGGTCCACCCGCACCTGTTCCGCCATATCGGGGCCAAGCTGTTCCTCGACGCCAACCCGGGTGGCTACGAGGTGGTCCGGCGCGTGCTCGGCCATCGCTCGATGCAGACCACCAGGGACTTCTACACCGGCCTCGAGAGCCCGGCCGCAGTCCGCCACTTCGATCGGACCATCCTGGGCCTGCGCACGGATGGCGGCCCGTGACGCGGCGGCGTGTCTCCCGCCCCCCTTGCTGCCTGGCCCGGGGCCGACCGGCGGCTCTGGCTCGCCGCGCTCGAGCCGGGGGACTGGCTGGAGCCGGGTGGCGCGCGGGCGCATTGCCGGCCGATCAGCAACACTAAGTTCGCCTTTGGCTATGGATGCTGGCTCGAGTGGCTCGACGCGGCCGGGGCCCTCGACCCAGCAGTACCGCCGGGCGACCGGATCACGCCGGAGCGAGTTAAGGCTTATCTCGGCGATGTCGCGGCCACACGCTCCACCTCCACCCAGCAGTCGCGTCTCGTGGAGCTCTACAGTGTGGCGCGGGTGATGGACCCGGGTCGCGACTGGGGTTGGATCCGGCACGCCGCCGCTCGCGTACGCGCGCGTCACCGCCCAGTCCGGGACAAGTGCGCGCGCACGGTCGGCAGCCGCGAGCTCTACGAGTTCGGCCTGCGGCTGATGGACAGCGCCGCGGTGAGGGCGACACTGCGGCAACGCGCCTTTCAGTTCCGCGACGGCCTGATCATCGCCTTCCTGGCCGCTCGACCGCTGCGGCGCCGTAACCTTACTGGGCTGCGGCTGGGCCGCCACGTCGCCTGCCGCGACTCGATTTGGTGGCTGTGGGTCCCGGCCCACGAAACCAAGACCGAGACGGAAATCGACATGCCCTGGCCCGAGGCCCTGGTGCCGCGGCTGGAGATGTACCTCGCCGAGCACAGGCCCTTCCTCTGTCGGCAGCGCGGCCGCTGGAGCCGTCCGGCCAACGCGGCGCTCTGGGTGTCGGGAGACGGCTCCGCCATGGTGGGTGACGCCGTCTACGACCGGATCATCCTGCGGACCCGCAGGGAGTTCGGCCGGGGGGTCAATCCGCACCTCTTCCGGGACAGCGCCGTGACCTCACTGGCAACCGAGGATCCCGGGCACATCGGCATCGCGGCGCCGCTGCTCGGCCACCGGGATGACGAGATCGCCACGCGCCACTACAACCAGGCAAGCGGCATCGAGGCGACGCGGAGCCTGCAGTCCGTGCTGTCAGACCTGCGCGACGGAAAGCTTTCACCGCCTGCGGCCGGGTGCTGAGCGGTCATGGTGCAGGGCAGAGAAGTGATGGCCGCACGACAAAGCCAGGTAAAGCAACCACCTGTCACACGGCCGTCCGCGGCCACGATTCCGGTCGCCGCAAACGGAACGCGGCGGCCAAGGCGCGTGCTGCTGGACACCAACGCGTGGAGCTATCTCGCGGATGAGGGCGCAGGTCCGGATCTGCTGCGCGCCGTCCGCGACGGCCACACGGAGATCCTGGTCGCGCCTGCCGTGGTGTTCGAGTCACTGCACCGGCCTAACATCGAGGGCAGGCGCCGGCAAATAAGCCTGCTCACGTTGAAGAAATGGCGGCGACTAATGCCCGAGGCCTACTCCGTGTGCGGAGAACTGCTGGGCGAGATCCGGCGGCTCCACCCAGAGTGGCTGCACAGGAAACCCGATCGCGGTGAGTTCGCTAGGCAGCGCTACGACTGGACCCGGGAACGGGGCGGCTTCTGGGATCGGACCCGCTTTGATACCGAGGCCATGGCCAGGCACATTGCGGCGGAGGACAGCTGGCACGGCCAGCTGCTGGAAGCGGCGCGCCAGGAGGGCGCGTCAACGGCGCCAGGAGTTCCGCGAGATTCCCTTACCAAAATTCGCGTCGCTTGAGACCATCACCGGCACTCCGGCTCCCGCCGTTCCGGGTTGGAGCGGTGAACCGGTCGCGCTTTGGCGCTTCAATGCGTGGACCACCACGACAATGGCACTGTGCATACCCGGTCACCCCTACCTCGATTGGCTGAAGCCTTGGGTACAAGTCGAACGACTGAATTTCGGCGATCCTTCGTGGGGTGGATTCTGGTTCCATGAGGTGAATGCCGCGGCTATGCCTCGCTTCTGGCTGTGGTGGGCGTTCGAGTACCTGCAGCGCTTCCAAAAGGTCAACGATGGAACTCCGTGCGACGCGCAACTGGCGACCTACCTGCCGGAATGCGATCTCCTGCTGTCAGCCGACGGGGGCCTGGTCCGGAACGCTATGCACTGCCGAGACTCCGCACCATGTCCCTTGCCGGAGGCGGAGCGGATCCCAGCCGGTCGCCGAGGAGTCGATGTTATTCTTGAGCGGGTCAGCGCCGCATGACGATGGCTCACATACAGCACGGGCCTCAGCGGGTATGGATGCATCCGACTTTCGTGGACATAGATACAGATAATCATGAGGCGATAACCCGGTAGGCACCCCAGCCAATCGGCTTGGACCGTACCTGTGTCACCCGAGGCGGATAAGCGGCTGGCGAGGGCTGATCTCCGCCCCGACCGCCATGACGAGGTTCAGCGCCAGTGGCCAGGATGGCGCTGATCAAAGCGCGGCGGCGGCGCGGGGCGATGCCAATAGGGCTGATGCCACGCCTGGTACCGTGGCGGCGCATAGTGCTGACGGCTGTGCGGGGCATGATAGTATCCGCGCGGGGTGTAGTGGGCGTCCTGCAGCAGCGGTGCGGACGCGCTGCCCGGTGCCACTGTGGCGCCACCTGACCATGGCGCGGCCGTGGCGGAGGTTGTGGCAGCCTGCGCGCCGCCGATGAGCACAGCGAGGGCGGCGACCGCGAGAAGCTTTCGCATGGTGGTCTCCTTCGGGGGGCGCCGCTTCCTGGCGGCGCCCGGCACTGTTGAAGAGACATGTCCGGCGTGTCGGCAGCGCGGTCCGACCATGGCGGCGCTGAGGCGGACTGCAACGAAAGGCAACTGCGCGGTCCAGCAATCCTATCTGCAATCAGGAGACGCTCGGGGATTTCCGTGTGTGGGGCCGTACGATGCCGCTGAGGAGGCATCGTATGCCAGGATGCAAACAGCCGGTGATCCCAGATGAGATGCTGGACTAATTTCTGGGCAGGCCGGATCCCCGAACCTATGCGGCGGCCGCCTCGGCAGAGGCCATTGCCGCCTCGCGGGTCCGGGCAGTGCCATAGGTCATTGAGGACCTGTCAGGGCGGCGGTTAGCCTAGGGACGAGGACGCGAGGTCCGCCCATGCCGGAAGCACCGCTGCCCGAGACAGCCACCGCCAGCTCCGGGGTTGGGCCGGCACGTGTGCGCTGGGACCGGTGGCGGCGGCGGCGCGGACCCTGGCTGCTGCTGGCGCTGGCTTTTGCTCTCGCAGCACTGGCGGCGGCGCGTCTCCTGCCACTGCGGGATGACCCGAATAGGCCAGCAGGTGTCGGTAGCCTCGCCTGGTGGATCGAGCCGGGCGAGACGCACGCCTTCGCCCGGCTACCGATCATTGGTTTGGATATCCAAGCCCTGGCGATCGCGCCGGACGGGCGCACCGCCCTCGCCACGGGCTCGGACGGCACGCTGCTGCGCAGCACCGATGCCGGCACCACCTGGGCTCCCGTCGCCGCCGGCAGCAGGGCAGAGCTCCGCGCCCTGGCGATCGCGCCGGGCGGGCGCACCGCCCTCGCCGCGGGCAGGGACGGCACGCTGCTGCGCAGCACCGATGCCGGCGCCACCTGGGCCCCCGTCGCCGCCGGCAGCAGGGCAGAGCTCTATGCCCTGGCGATCGCGCCGGACGGGCGCACCGCCCTCGCCACGGGCTCGGACGGCACGCTGCTGCGCAGCACCGATGCCGGCGCCACCTGGGCCCCCGTCGTCGCCGGCAGCAGGGCAGAGCTCTATGCCCTGGCGATCGCCCCGGACGGGCGCACCGCCCTCGCCACGGGCTCGGACGGCACGCTGCTGCGCAGCACCGATGCCGGCACCACCTGGGGCCCCGTCGCTGCCGGCAGCACGGCAGAGCTCTATGCCCTGGCGATCGCCCCGGACGGGCGTGCCGCCCTCGCCGCGGGCAGGGACGGCACGCTGCTGCGCAGCACCGATGCCGGCACCACCTGGGCTCCCGTCGCCGCCGGCAGCAGGGCATGGCTCACTGCCCTGGCGATTGCGCCGGACGGGCGCACCGCTCTCGCCGCGGGCTCGGACGGCACGCTGCTGCGCAGCACCGATGCCGGCGCCACCTGGGCCCCCGTCGCCGCCGGCAGCAGGGCATGGCTCCGCGCCCTGGCGATCGCCCCGGACGGGCGCACCGCCCTCGCCACAGGCGTGAGCGGCACGCTGCTGCGCAGCACCGATGCCGGCACCACCTGGGCCCCCGTCGCCGCCGGCAGCACGGCATGGCTCACTGCCCTGGCGATCGCCCCGGACGGGCGTGCCGCCCTCGCCACGGGCTCGGGCGGCACGCTGCTGCGCAGCACCGATGCCGGCGCCACCTGGGCCCCCGTCGCCGCCGGCAGCAGGGCAGAGCTCACTGCCCTGGCGATCGCGCCGGACGGGCGCACCGCCCTCGCCGCGGGCTCGGACGGCACGCTGCTGCGCAGCACCGATGCCGGCGCCACCTGGGCCCCCGTCGCCGCCGGCAGCACGGCATGGCTCACTGCCCTGGCGATCGCGCCGGACGGGCGTGCCGCCCTCGCCGTGGGCTCGGGCGGCACGCTGCTGCGCAGCACCGATGCCGGCGCCACCTGGGCCCCCGTCGCCGCCGGCAGCACGGCAGAGCTCTATGCCCTGGCGATCGCCCCGGACGGGCGCACCGCCCTCGCCGCGGGCTCGGACGGCACGCTGCTGCGCAGCACCGATGCCGGCGCCACCTGGGCTCCCGTCGTCGGCAGCAGGGCATGGCTCCGCGCCCTGGCGATCGCCCCGGACGGGCGTGCCGCCCTCGCCGCGGGCTCGGACGGCACGCTGCTGCGCAGCACCGATGCCGGCACCACCTGGGGCCCCGTCGCTGCCGGCAGCACGGCATGGCTCTATGCCCTGGCGATCGCCCCGGACGGGCGCACCGCCCTCGCCGCGGGCTCGGACGGCACGCTGCTGCGCAGCACCGATGCCGGCGCCACCTGGGCCCCCGTCGTCGCCGGCAGCAGGGCATGGCTCCGCGCCCTGGCGATCGCGCCGGACGGGCGCACCGCCCTCGCCGCGGGCTCGGGCGGCACGCTGCTGCGCAGCACCGATGCCGGCGCCACCTGGCAGCGCATCGCCCACCAGCGCTATCCCCCGCTTCTATCCTGGCTTCTTCTCGGCTGCGCCTTCATTGCCGTCCTGCCGGCCATGCAGCCGCTCCCACCGGCTCGCCGTGCTGCAGTCGGCGACACTGCCTCGCTCTTCGCCACCGACCGGCCGCTCGCTCCCGACGACCCTGACGTGGCCGGCACCACGGACCTCGCCGCCCGCCTCTCCCGCTTCCTCCGTAACCGTCGGACCGAGCCGCCGCTAACAATCGCTATCACCGGCGCCTGGGGTAGCGGGAAAAGCAGCGTGCTCGCGCGCCTACAGGACGATCTCCGCGCGCACGGCATTCGCCCGGTCTGGTTCAATGCCTGGCACCACCAAAAGGAAGAAAACATCTTTGCCGCCCTGCTGCAGCAGGTGCGAGATCAGGCGGTACCGTCCGTCATGACCATTGCCGGTTTTGCCGTGCGAGGCCGGCTGTGGTGTGGCCGGATAAAGCGGCGGCCCCTTTTCTGGGCCGCGGCGCTTATCCTCCTCGCGGCCATCGTTGGTATGCTGTTCGCTGCCGATTGGCCACGGCCGCAACAGGGGGTGCTGCGCACGAGCTGGGGGTGGGAGCGCGCAGAGGCCGCGCTGAAGGTCCTCGCCCCACTGGTCGCGCTGCTGCTCACCGCGCTCACTGCTGCCATTGGATTTCGCGACAAGCTGAAATCCGCCGGCCTCGATCCCGGCAAGTTGCTCGCCGCCAGCACGCGTGCGGTACGCTGGCAGGACCTCGGAGGCCAACTCGCCTTCCGCGCCCGCTTTGCCGAGGCCTTGCGGGAGGTAACGGAGGCGCTCGGTGACCGGACGCTCACCATCATCGTGGACGACCTTGACCGCTGCCGGCCGGACCAGGTGGCGGAGGTAATGGAGGTGCTAAACTTCCTCTCGAGTTCCACTGGCTGCTTCATCATCCTGGCGATCGCGCGCGAGCAGATCCTGACCGCCATGGGCCTCGCCCATGCCGCCATGGCAAAGGAGATGGCGCCTGAGGGCGTGACGGAAGAGCGGCAGCAGCGTGCGGCCTACGCCGAGAGCTACCTGCAGAAGCTGATCCAGATCGAGGTGGAAGTGCCTAGCTTCGGCGCCGCCGCGGCCCGTCGGCTGATGCGAGAGGCAGCGCGGGAGCATGAGGCGCCGCGCGATCCCGCCTGGAAGGCGGCGGCGATCGGGCTGGTGGTACTAGGCCTCGCGGGATCCGCATTCTTCGGTGGATGGACGCTGGTCGGGCTGATCCCGGATAGGGCAGCGCCGGCCGTACAAGCCCCGGCGCCCGCGCCGGCTGTGGCCCCTCCAGCCGTGCCCATCCCGCCGACAACCCCGCCCAGCACGCCCCAGCCGGAGAGGCCAGAGGAGCGGCCGGCCTGGGTAATCGAGCAGCGCAGCCCAGGGCCGGCGCTGACGCCCCGGACCGTTGCTCTACTACTCGCGCCCGTGCTCGGCCTCATCGCTCTCGCCGCCGGGCTACATTGGCGACGCCGCACCCTGCCGCTGGTAGAGGAAGACGAGCCTGCCTTTGCCCGAGCGCTCGACCACTGGGCGGAGGCCGCCTTCCTCGCCCGCCCTTCGCCGCGGGAAATGAAGCGCTTTCTCAACCGGCTGCGGCTGGCGGCCACCGCAGCAGGAATCGGTGACGGCCCAACGGCGGTCGGGTTGGCGGTTTTTGCCCACGCTGATCGTGGACTGCTCGAAGGCTTTGCTGCTGACGGGACGGATCTGCGGCAGGCCGCGCTGGTGCGATCCACTGTGGGATCGGCTCCCGTGTGGCCCGCCATCGTCGCAGCGCTTCAGGATCTTGAAGGCTTTGCACCAAGCCCAGCGGAGGTACGGGCTTTCCTGGATGCCTGGGCTGGCGTCAGGGTCCAGGGCTGAAAGAGGCCCGCAATACTGCCGAGCGTAGCCTGTACCGCACGCAGTTGCTGGGACACCAAGGTGGTCCTACACAGCACGGCCTGAAGGCGGGAAGTATTGCTGATTCCGCCCGAGAGCTCGGCGCACCTGCTCGGCCCGCCAGGCGTGCCCGGTGCCGGACGGCGTCGGGATGCCGCGGGCGGTGAGCGCGGCCGCGAGCTGGCGCAGCGTCGTGGCGCCGGCCCGGCGGGCCTGCTCGATGTAGGGCCGCACGTCGGCGGCCCGCGCCTGGGCCTGCGCCGTCCGCACCGCGCCGGCCTTACGCGCCATCTCGGCGGTGCCGGCAACGAGGCGCGGGTTGCCGAGCTTCACTCCCCGTGCCTTGGCCGCGGCGAGGGCGGCCCTGGTGCGCTGGCTGATCAGCCCGGCCTCGAGCTCGGCGACGGCGGCCATCTGGGTCACCAGGAACTTGCCGACCGGCCCGGGAGGGACCTGGGGCAGGTCGCAGAACACCACGCCGCCCTCACCGCTGCCCTCGACCACGCCGAGCAGGAAGCGCGCGTTCCGGGCCAGGCGGTCGAGCTTGGCGATCAGCAGCGTGGCGCGATGCGCCCGGCAGGCGGCGAGTGCCGCGGCGAGCTGCGGCCGGTCGTTCCTTTTGCCGCTCTCCACCTCGACGAACTCGGCCAGCACCGCGCCGCCGGCACGGCTGGCGTGCTCGCCGACCGCGGCGCGCTGCGCTTCGAGGCCGAGGCCAGAGCGGCCCTGGCGGTCGGTGGAGACCCGGAGGTAGGCGACGAAGCGGGCCGGGCCCGGGCTGGCGGCGGATAGGACAGGATTCAGGGTATCGCCGGGCATCGTGGAGCCAGTGTCGCTGCCGTTTGCCGCTGTGTCACGCAACCAAACGTCCAATTGACGGTCCGTGACAGGCGGCCTGAGGTAGACGAAAGCGACACAGTGATGTCATATACGATGTCATGGTGCTTCGCGTGGTCCTGGACACCGATGTCGTGGTCGCAGGCTTCACGAGCGCCGCCGGCGCGTCGCGTCGCTTGCTGCTCGCGGCGCTCGATAGGGAGGTGCGGCTCCTCCTCTCGACGCCCCTGATCCTCGAGTACGAGGCCGTGCTCACGCGCGCGTCCGTGCTCGAGATGGCGGGCATCTCGGCGGAGGAGGTGCTGGCGGTGCTCGACGAACTCGCCGGTGTCTGCGTGCCGGTGGTGTTCGACTTCCGCGTCCGCCCCGGCGCGCGTGACCCCGACGACGACCTGGTGCTGGAGACGGCAGTGAATGGCAGCGCCGACGCCATTGCGACGTTCAACCTGGCCGACCTGCGCGACGGCGCGGCGCGGTTCGGCATCCCGGCCGAGCGGCCGGGGAATGTGCTCAGGAGGATGAGAGAATGAGCAGCTTCCCGCTGCGGCTGCCCGACGACCTGAAGGAGCGCGCGGCCGCGCAGGCCGAGGCCGCGGGCATTAGCCTGAATCAGTACATCGCGACGGCGATCGCCGCCCGTGTCGGCGCGCAGGCGGAGGCGGAGCGCTACTTCGCGGCTCGTGCTGCGCGTTCGCGGCCTGGACGGGCACACGAGATCCTGGCGCGGGCGGGGCAGGGAAGGGCACCTGCAAAAGATGATGAACTTGGCAGTTAGGTCGAGCACGCGCGCCGACGCCCTCCGTCGCCTGCGGTAATGGCAGTTACCGTGGGTAATAAGGATCCAGAAGGCTCGACAAGCCTCGCCATGGAGCGCCTAAACTGAGCGCCGCAGAGCTCCCGCAGCGTCGTCAGAGTTCGGCAAACAGTACGATCTACCAGCCGCGGCAAAGCACCTCCTCGACGTCCTGACGCGCCAGCACCTGCGTGCACGTTTCCCAGCCCCGCTGCCAGGAGCGCTGGGCCTCGGTGGCGCCCTCGCCCGTGGCCGTGCCCCCCCCAGCGGACGTCGAAGGCGGATGCCTGGCGCTTCCGGTCCGCGTGCTTGCGCAGCTCGGCCTCGAGGGTCTCCTCGTTCTCGATCCAGTCGTCGTCCAGCGTGTCAGGAAGCTGGCCGAAGATGTCGAAGCGGTCCTTCATTCTCTCCGACAGCCGATCGTAGACCACCTCGTCGCGGCTACCCTCGTAGACGAGGCTCAGCATGTCCACGCGGTCCCGCACTTGGCCGAACCGCTTGATGCGACCGATCCGCTGCTCCAGCTTCGACGGGTTCCAGGGCAGGTCGATGTTCACCAGCGTGCCCAGGGTCTGGAGGTTCAGACCCTCGCATGCCGCATCCGTAGCCACGAGCAGCCGCAATTCATGGTTCCGGACCGCCGTCTTGATGACGTTGCGATCCGTCGAGGCGAACTGGCCGTCCTTGTAGATCCCCGAACGACCGGCTCCGGCGTAGAGACCGACCGGGATCGCGGGAAACTCGGCCGCGACACAGTCCGCCACCCATTTGGCGGTGTCGTAGTACTGGCTGAAGATGATGCACCCATGCGCGTCCAGCCAGCCGCGGCGCCCTTGGTTGAGCCCGGCCTCCTTCAGGTAGTGCCGCAGCACCTGGAGCTTCGGATCTGCGTCGGCGCCTGTCGGGGACGCCTGCTGGGCTCTGCGGAGATGCGTGAGGAGTTCGCGGAGCGCGTTCCGTTCGGCGGTGCTGGCCTCGCCGAGATCGCCGAGGTCGAACATCTCGTCGTCGTCGTCGGCACCCAGCACCGTCGGTTGCTCGTCCGGCCCCGCCTCCGCAACCCCCCGAGCGGCGCGCGATGGCCAGCATCGTCGATAGCCCGGCCGTCGAGGAGGAACAAGATGCGCTGAAGGAGGAGGCTCTTCAGGAAGCCCGCGCCCTTGTTCCTCGACATCAGGGCCGACGTGTAGGCGTCGGCCACCTTGAAGGCGTCCTGGAGGGCGATGGTCGCGATCACCGCCTTCCCAGTCGCGCCGAAGAAGGCACGGGTGCGGCGGTCCGGCTCGTCGTCGCGGGGATGCAGGTCCACCGCGACGGGCTTCATCAGGCCCGCCTCCTCGAGCGCGCGCCTGCGACGCAGCACAGTGTGCCGGACGACCGGGTTGTGCTCCTGGAAGAAGGCCCGGCCATCCGGGTCGTGGGTGAGCCTGTCGGCGAGGTCCTGCCGATAGAACTCGTCAAGATCGACAGGGGAGCGGTCGGTGACCGCGACCGTGTCGGGCATGCCGAAGTTCTGCCTGATGAAGCCGAACAAGGGCCTCTCTTTCGGCGCCCGGCGGCAGCGGGTTTCGCAGCCACTCCCAGGCATCGGCCTCCGCCCGGGGACGCACCTCGCCCCTAATCAGCCGCAGAGCGTCCTCCGGCCTGTTACGCCACCTTGAGAGGTCATCGCCGAGCACGTGGTCGGCGCCGGACCCAAGGACCTTCATGAGGTCCCACAGGTCCATCGGGTCGGTCTGGATCGGGGTGGCGGTTCCCAGAATGACATGCCGGGCCTTCAGCGCGATTCGGGACATGAACTGGAGCAGGTTGTTCGGCTCGCGCTCTCCGCTCGGCGTCGCCGAACCGCGGGCCTTGTGGGCCTCGTCCAGGATGACGATGCCATACGGGCTTTCCCCGGGGCGGGCGCGGCGTTCCAGAAGCGCCTTCCGCTCCACGCTGTCCCGCATCACGAGGCCGGTGGAGACGATCGCCACCTTGTAGGGGGGACCGCACGATGTCCTCGGGTCGGCTGGGAATCACGTGGCCCCGATGGTCCATCCACTCCTTCCTGTTCGAGATCCACCGCGCCGACGGCACGCCGAGCTTCTCGATAAGCTCGGTCTGCCACTGCTCGCAGAGGGTCGCGGGCGCCAGGATCAGCGCGGGGCCGTCCCCCAACAGGGCGGTGACCAGGGCGGAGGTTGCCATCGAAAGGGTCTTGCCGACGCCGACCTCGTCGGCGAGCAGCAGGCGGGCCTTGCCGTGTACCTCGCGCTGCCGAAGGAATTCGGAGACAAACGCCTTCTGCCAGGGCTGGAGACCCTCGCCAGCCCGGACCAGGGGGTGCCTCCGCCAGGACGGCGCGGGCGATGTCCGTGGTGCCGCGCTCGTCCCATGGCGGGCAGTCGGGAAGCCTGATCTCCACCCGGGCGGCGCACCGGGCGATCTCCGAGATGACCGCATCCGGAAGGGGGACAGCCTTGTCCCAGAGGAAGTCGAACTCCTCCTGGGTCCAGCCGATCGCTTCAGGAGACGGGTCCTCCCAGATCAGCTCGTAGTGGTCCTGCCACGCCTCGCGGGTCTCGTTGACCGATCCCATGAAGCAGGTCTTCGACCCGTCGGCGAGGGTGATGATACCCGCCTTGCCGTGGACCAGCGGTGCGGTGAGGCGGTCCACAACCTTGATGGTGACCTTCGGTCCGCCATTGGCGTCACGGGCCTGCAGCAGATCCCGGAGCATGACGTAGCGGTTCCTGTTCAGCAGGGTCTCGACGGCCACCCCCGCCTCGCCGCTGCCCTCCCACCAGCGCTGCACCAGGGCGCGCGTCCGCGCCTCCTTGCTGGCGTGGATGTCCTGCGGGTTCAGGTCCGAATTGCAGACCACGCGGATGCGGCCAACAGTCGCCAACTCCTCGGCGGCGACCTCGAAGATAGAGGACCGGAAGTAGCCTGCGATCCGGTCGTACGTCTGGGCGCCCCGCAGCCGATCGCGCAGGAAGGCGTGATCCAGCCGCTGGCGGCGGGAACTGAACCGCAGAATACCGGCTCCGCGATCAGGGGCGGCTTCCCGTGCCGCGTCATCGGGCGCGTTCATCAGTCTGCCCCGGGCATGTCCATGCGCCACTCGAACGCCTGGCGCACCAGGCCCATGACGTAGGGGAGGTCGTCCAGCTTCCCGAAGTCCAGCTCTACATCCCCCCGTGGCCCAGTGGCTGATGTTGGTGACGTCCCGGCACACACCCTTGGCGTCCTGCAAGTCCGCGAAGGGCATGTTGAGGTAGAGCTTCAGCCTGGCTGCCTGCGGCACGACGGAGACGAAGTTCTCCTCTGTCCGGTAGGCCGCGTAGAGCTTCAGGAACACCTCGGCGACGGCCGGATCGAGGGCGAGGATCTGGGCACGAAGGGCATCGAACAGCGCACGCACGGGACCCCCGGCGAGGTACGGGTGATCCGCGATGGTGAAGGATTGCTGCTCGGTCTTCTTCTGCTTGAAGGTTGCCAGTACGGCGTCATCCAGGACTGGCGGCCGCCACACCGTGAGCGCCATCTCGGACAGGCGTTCCGCCCGCTTCCGGATGGCCGCCTCGTCCCAGTTCAGTAGCTGGCCCAGGCCCTTATTGAGGCGCAGCGGGCTGTCCGCGAAGCCGCCGGTCATGTTCCGCTTCTCGAGGAACGCCCGGTCGCTCAGTTCGGGGTTGTAGGCGGTGAGCGTCAGGTTCCCGAGCGTGTGCAGGTAGGTGTCGCGCACCCACTGCCATGTCGGACCCAGGGCATCCTTCCAGGCGTCCGACAGGTTCTCGTTCTGCGGGAGGATGTGCTCGATCGTGTATTCCTCGACCGCCACCCTCTCCTTCCGATCATGGTTCTCCAGCCGCCGGAGCCAGTACGAGCGGTTCCGGAAGTTGTAGAGATCGCGCGTCTCCATCGCCTTCCTGAACTCGGCGTCGTTGGGGAAGCGCCGATAGGACGGCAGTGTGAGGAAGTGCGCCCGGATGCTGTCGAGGTAGCGGTCCTTCCGCAAGGCTTTGCCGAAGGTCGAGAAGGTCTTGTTGTGCGAGTTGGTCGGGATCTCGCAGACCACGCGCCGGAAGACATACGCTTCGATCATGCGCAGCGCCGCGAGCAGGTCGTCTCGGCTCAGGACGCCATCGGCGTGGTCCGCATACAGCTCCAGCAGGAAGGGGAACGTCACTTCCGCCTTCAGCTCGCGGATGTCCTGAAGGGCCTCCGCCAGCGCCTTGTCCGGCTCGCCCTTGCCGAGAGCCATCCGGCAATAGTAGCGCGCATGCCGGTGGATGTCGGCCACCAGGTTGCCGATGGTGGTGCCCTTGCCCTCCTCTTCGCGGGCGAAGGTCTTGAACACGTCGTACACGTCCTCGATCTTCGGGATGTTGCCCGTCTTCAGCGTCAGGTAGTGGCGCATGAAGCTGTCGAAGTGGGTGGCGTAGGCTTCCTGCCCAAAGGCCACCTCCATGGGCCGCCAGTGGTCCTCGTAAAGCTGGGTCTGCTGCTTCGGCGGGAGGCCCATCAGGACGTAGTTCCGGATGAGGTCGGCTTGGCCGAGCTCCTTTCCGGTCGAGTTCAGGCTCTCGAAGATGAGCTGCGGATTGTCGTGTCCCCGCTCCAGCGAGATGTCCACGATCAGGATGCGCGCCAAGCCCTGGCAAACCTCGCCGAGGTCGGCCTCCTTCATCAACGACTGGAACAGCTCGAAGTTCTGCTTGATGCGGATGCTGTGGTCGTCGGGGAGAAGCTTTCCGTCGATGATGGCCTTCAGCGTGGTGCGGTCCGTGGCGGACAGCAGCATCTTATAGGCGCGTTCGCCGTCCTGGACGCTGTCCTTCAGATAGTAGTGGCGCAGCTTGCGGGCGGCGAAGTCGCCCGAAAGCTCGGTCTCGCCCTGGGCACGTGCCAGGGCCTCGATGATCAGCATGAAGGTCGTCAGGCGCTGCTGCCCATCGATGACCAGAAGGGATGGCTGATCGGTGACGTTATAGAGGCCGTCCTGGATGTAGACGACCGACCCGACGAAGTGGGCCGCCGCGTTCGGGTTTCGGCCCGCGCGCAGCACGTCCTGCCACAGCTTCCGGCACTGCGGTTCCTCCCAGCGGTAGGGCCGCTGGTAGATCGGGATAACGAACTGCTTTGAGCTGCCGAGGAAGTCGAGCAGCCGGGACTCCTTCGCCTTCATCCTGCGAGCCTCTCGGACGCGATCAGGCCCGCGACGACCCGGGCAGCGGCGGCCTCCTCGGCGCGCTGGCGTTCCCAGACGGTGCCGAACCAAGCGGCGAGTGCCCGCACGTTGTCCCTCGCCTGCCTCCAGTTCTCCAGGCCGAAGTGGTCGCGGAGGCCATGTAGGATGCGATCGCCGGAGGTCCTGGGGTCCTCGTCCTGCGCGGTGGCGCGCCACTGCTCGGCGATGGCGTAGAGCGTCGGGCGGATGGTCCCGGCGGCAAAGGGATGGCCGGTCATGAGGGCACGCTTGAACTCGGCGGCACCCTTCAGGCGGGCCTTGTTCGGCGACCGCTCCGCCATGAGGTCTTCCCAATCCGTCGCCCGGTAGACCCGGGCGAAGTTCTGGTAGTCGTCCAGCTTCCCGCCGAGCTGCCCGGCAGGCCAAGTGGCCTCGGTGGCAGTCATCTTCAGGTAGAAGCGTTCCTCTGGGCTGAAGCGCTCCCACATGCCCTCGGCAATGCCGTCCGGGACCATGAGCTCGTTGGCGGTCTGCACGGCGAGGGTGATCATCTCCTCGACGATGCCAACCTCGGTGGTGCGCTTCCCTTCGCGAGGCCGGAGGGCTTCGCGCGTCATGTCCGTGCCGTCGATATGCGTATAGGCGGTCAGCACCTCCAGCGCGGCGGCGTATCCTGCCATCTGGATGTCGGCATCGCTGAAGACGTTCTCGTCCCGCCCGCGACCGTGGGCCTTCTGGTTGAGGCCCGTCAGCGTGGCGACCTGCTTCGCCACGCGGTCCCGGACCTCCGGCACGATGTCGCTGCGGAACCCATGCTCGTCGCCGACGCGCTTCCGCAGCACCATGAGGACGGTGCCCTGGACGTAGCCGCCCTGCTTCAGTTCGCTGGTCGTCTCGGTCGAGACATACCAAGCCGCCGTCACCTGCAACCCGGCGCCCCACACGATCTGCGCCAGGTCCGCCCAGACCCCCGCATCCTTGTGGGTGAACATGCAGACCTGCAGGCCGTTATCTGGCATGCTAGTCGCCATCGCTCGGAAGGCGGCGACCATGTCGGCGCGGAACTTGTCTCCCTTGCCCTGGATGGCCAGAGGACGTCGGCTGTCCCAGGTCCAACGGTCAAAGGGCGCAGGAGCGTTTCGTCGCAGCCAGGCGATAAAGAACTCCGAGATTTCGTGATATACCACCGCATCCGCGTAGGGTGGATCGTAGATCCAAAGGTCACATCGGTATGGGGTTTCTGCTGCAGACCCCATTTCTACACGGCCGTCGCCAGCCATCGGACACGCGCTGAACGGCTCGAGGAGGTACTCCTGGGCAAAGTGGAATGGTCGGACCCCATATGCGTAGAGGGTATTCAAGGCTTGATTGTAGAAGGTCTGAGCTATGGACTCTCGCGAGGCACCAGTTCCGTAGCGACACAGCCTTGTTGACCAATCCGCCATGCGCGCCAGGCCAAGAGCAAGCGCTGGCTCGTCCAGCTGTTTGACTTGTTTCTGTACCAACGCGAGGAACAGAAGCTGGCGAGAGGCGAACAGGTGGTGCCAGTACGTCCAGCCCCGCGTTCGTATCGGCTCGTCGGTTTTCTCCCCGGGCTCGATCCGCATATCGGGAACAAAGCCTTGCGCCTGCCAATTGGCCAGGTTGTCCGAGACGAAGCGCGTTACGCGGTGCTCTCGGGATAGGTCATTCGCATCCGGGACGGCAAAGAATGTGTTCGGCCTTGATTTGCCCTGCCGGACCTCCCGTCCGTCCATCCACTGGATTGCGTAGAGTCTTTCGAGCCAGATGTCGCCACCGCGCCATGCCCCACGTGGTGCACCGGGCACCACGGGCGGTGCGTCGGCAACCCATTCTGGCTCCCTTGGAGCAATATCGCTGATCTCCCAGGCGCGTAGGCGGTTTCCACGGGCAAGTTGCGCTCCGTCACCACCTTCACCATCGCCACGCAGCCGCGTGATCGGGATGCGCCACTCTCGCTCGGGTTCACCTGGTATGGGGGAAACCTGGTAGACGAGGTGACCGTCCTTTAGAGTTCCGGTGGCGGCAGCCGCGAGTTCGCGCGATGACACTCCTTCCTCGATGAGGATGTCGAACCGCTTCCGGGCATGGTCTGGCACGAGTCGAGCCACGCAGCGACGACGCGAACTGATCAGCCGAGAGGGGAGGAGGGGGACCCGCCAGCCTGACTGCGGATCGACCACTTCAAGGCAGTATAGGTACGCCTTAGGGAAGTCTCCTCGCTCGTTGGTCTCTACCTTCAGCTGCTCGAGTTCACTCGCAACCGCACGTGCGGCGAGCTGTTGCGCCTGGGCGATAGCCTCGCGCCGTTCTGCGCTGGCACCGACGATGTTGAACGCCCCCCACGTGAGCATCGCTGCAACGGGACTCAGGTCGCTCGCGAAGGCGCTGCAGCCGATGCGAGCAGCTTCGAACGGGATCGACCCGCCACCGCAGAATGGGTCGCCCACTGTCGGGTTATGTCCGTACCGCGCGATCCCGAGCTCGCGGACCAAGTCCGGTAGGTTCCGCGACGCGGTGCCGAGCCTGGCGCCAATGATGATCCAAACCCCAGCGTAGAGGGGGTCGTTCGGGTCCCCTAGGTCTTCGACGTTCTCTACTCTCTTGCAGCGGGCTACCTGCTCCGCGAAGGGCATCGCAAGGAGAGCTCTCGCGCTCATCTCCTGCCGTTCCTTCTCGATGAGCTTCTTCTCTCGCGTTGGTAGGCCGGACAGTCGAATCCAGCGCGCTGCTCCGCCCGCGTCGGCGTCGTCGGAGGAAGCATCATTGCGACCTCCCGTTGTCGTGGGATGCTCGATGTGCCTCAGCTTTTCGTCGGCCGAAACCGCGGCGCTATCCCAAACATCCTGGGCGGAAAGCACGGGTGAACGGCGAAGGACTCCAGCGCTGTCCATTCGCATTAGTGCCTCGAAGGTCTGGAGGTCAGCCTCCGGGTCGTCCGTCGCGGGCAGCAATGATGCCAGGACGCAAGCCCTCACCAGAGAAAGCGGCTTCCGACCCTTCCAGTAGGAGCCCAGCGCTGTGAGGGTCTGCGACTGAACGGCCTTGCGCTCCTTCTGCGCTTCGGCGCCGACCTTCTGGGCCGGGAAGACCCGCTCGATGAGGGCGGGCGCGTCCTTGAGGCTGAAAGGCGCCAAGCCGCCCTTGGTGGCAGCGGTATCCATGATCAGGGCGCCTCGAACAGGGGCAGGCCGCCGGTTCCCTTTTGGGACGGGCCTGACTTGGCGAAAGGTTCGGTGACAGCGGTCGGACCCGCGGACATGAGCAGGGCCAGCCCGCGCCGGACCCGGTCGTTCGGGTTTGCCAGCACGCGCCCGGCCAGCCACAGCCGCTCGGCGGACTGGAGGGACACCCAGGTCGCGATCACGGCCGCCATGTCGCCCTCGTCGGCCGCGGCGACAGCCCAGGCCAGAGTCAGGAGTTCCGTGCCGAGAATGCGCTCGACCTTGTTGTCGCCTGTCTGCCAGCGGCTGGTCGGCAGGCCCTTCTCGCGTAGCTTGGCGTTCAGGTCCTGCTTCGCTGTCTCGGCCATCGCGTTCCAGCGCGGCCGGGAAATGATGCACCGGTCCAGCTCGTCGGGGCGCCCCCCCGAATGACCCAGGATGCCGAAGTCCTCGACCAGCCGGATGTCTTCGCCACGTCCGGTGGGGATCACCACGCGGATGTGGTGCGGCCAGTCCACGGCTGGGCATCCGAAGCCGACGACGGCGGCCTTCCGCGCGTTCTTGCGCGCCGCCTCGACGGCCTTGCGGGAGTCGACGACCGTCGGGTCGCCCTTGGGCGCGCGCTCCCGCCCGGGCGCCGGATCCTTCCTGACGGCGGCGGCCATCATGTGGACCTCGTCTGCGGCTGCGTCACGCAGTCGCGCGGATCGCCGACGTCCACCTTCAGGGTCTCCACGAAGGCGATGAGATCGCGCCCAGTGGGGAAGCTGACGGCCTTCACGTGGGCGGTGACATCGGCGTTCGGCTGCCCGACGGCGACGCGGATGGACTCGACGACGTTCGACAGCCCCTCACCGGAGAGCCGCAGGTCGCTGCCGAGGCGCATAGAGAAGGCTTCCTGGCCCAAGCCGACCTGCATCTGCGCGATCACGGCCTGTGCCTTCGCATCCTTCAGCGCCCCGGCCAGCGCGAAGAAGCTCTCCGTGCTGGTCTGCCTGATGTCGAGCGTCAAGTTCGCGGCACGGGTCTCGTCCACGTATTCGCGAAGCGTGGGGACGGTATCCACAGAGTCCGGGTCACCGGGCTCCTTCGGCTTTGCCTTCTGGACGGAGATCCGGAAGTCCTCCGTCCCTTCGAGATCGCCATCGATGGCGATAGCGCGGACCATCACCTCGCTGCCGCCGCGCGCCATGAAGGGCGTGACGGTGAATGGACCTTCGTAGACGGTCCCTTCGCGCGGGTTGGACCCGTCCGTCGTGTAGCGGATGGCCGCCGCCGACGGCCTGGCGAACAGCTCCACCTTGCGGCCATCCGCGCTCGGCGATGTGGTGTGCTGGAGCGTGATCCTGTTGCGCCAGACATAGGCGTCGCCCGTCGGATGGTCACCCTTGGGGTCGATCACCAGGAAGGCGAGGCGGAGCGCCGTGGTCGTGAAGCGGAGCTCCTTGAGCTCGGGGCTGCTTCCGTTGACAAAGGTGCCCTCCGCCATGTGGATGCGGGGCGTCTGCCCGGCATCCACGGCCTGCACGGACAGGGTCACCGCGCCGGTGTCATGGTTGCGGCCCTCCTCGGTGATGGAGACGCGCGTCATGTCGGGTGGGAACGGTCCCCGCTGGATCTTGCCGTTCTCCCGGTCACGCCATTTCCCGGTCTTGGTGGCCTCGCGCTTGATGGCTTCCAGCCCGCCTGGCGGGAGCCAGACGAACTGGGGGTTCTCCTTGGCCCGGGCCGTGATGTCCGACCAGGGAATGGTGTTGAAGGCGGAGCCGTCGGGCCAAAGCTGACCACCCTGGTTCGTCTCCGGGTTGCCGGAGATGCGCGTGATCAAGCCATCGGCTTTGGCTTCCGGATTCGGCTCGAACTTGCCCGCCTTGATGAGGGCGGTCTCGATGGCGGCCTCGCCCGACAGCGAGGAGCGGCCGTCGGCGCCCTTCGCCGTCCGAAGTTCCAACTTCTGCTCCAGCAGCCCCATGGACCGATCGGGCTTCCTGCCGGGATACCAGATGCGGTTGAAGGCATGCTCGACCGTGGTCAGGAACTCGAACTCGGCGCCGTTGCGCCGATCCTCGACCTCCGACCGGAGCGGGTCATCGGCGCGGAGGTCGCGAAGAACCTTCTCGGCCGCGTAGAGGCGGCGCATGACGCCGTCCAGGCTGGCGAAGTGGGTCGGGCTGCCCGTGACGACGAGGAAGTTGTTCTTCTGGGTCAGGCCCGCGAAGAGCTTCTCGGCCGTCTCGGGCGGCAGCTTGCTGTCGGGGCTGACCACGATGAGTTTGCGCGGGCCGGAGAGGTCGATGGCGCCGATCTCGGGCAACGCCAGGACCTCCTGGTACGCCTTGCCGGAGACCGCCTTGAAAACGAGCGCCAAGCGCTCCTGAATGTTCTGGTCGATCCGGGGCTGGGGTGCTTTCTCGGCCTCGGATTGCAGGCGCTTCGTGATGTTTTCTTGCTGGGCGAAGTAGACGACATCGCCCGAGCCGCGGTGCAGATACCAGGCATCTTTCAGCAGCGCATCGAATGCGTTCTGGAACTCTTCGATGGTGCGCCCAGGCGAGATCAGGCACTCGATGACCTGCTCTTTGGTTAGGCCCGCTTTCGAGTCGAAGCCCTGCATCAGCGACGCGGAGAGCAGGACGTTGGCCACCTGCGTACCCGCGTCGGAGCTCAGCTCCTTGTCGACGGTCTCGGCGTGGGCTTGGCCGCCGTCGGCGATGTCCTTGGCGACCGCGTTGTGCAGGTTCGCCAAGGGCAGGACCTCGTTCCGCATGTCGGAATCGTTGAGGTCCATGTGCTGGACGCCGATAAGGTAGACGTTGTTCGGCCTGCCCTCGCGGAACACGTCGCGTACGACGCGGCTGACCATCCGCATCAGGCCGCGGGTCTGCCGGAAGCCTTCATTGTTCCTGAACATGGCGACCAGGTCGCGCAGGCTCGGATGGAACGGGTAGCAGCGGTGGATTTCGTCCGCGAACTGCTCGGGCGTCTTGGCCACCACGCGGGAGCGGACGGCCTCGTCCATGCTCTTCGCGTAGGCCACGGCCACCTTGTCGATGGCCTCGCGGTCTGGAAGCTTGGTGAACAGGCGACGCCGGAGGATGTCGAACACCTCGCCGGAGTTAAGGGCGACGGGAGTGATCTCCTTCGCGCTGCGGCGGACCTCCTGGCTGAGGTTCGCGACCGTCTGCGCGAGGGACTTGCTAGCGCCCTGATAGGCGGCTGAGAGATTGGAGACAACGACCATGCACCGCGGCAGCTTGATGGCGGCCGAGAACAGGTTCGCCAGGGCGTAGGTGACGACGTTGGCTAGGTGCCAGAGCCAAGTTCGCGCGTCTGAGCGTAGTCCAGGTAGGGCGCCAGCTCGTCCAGCATGATGAGCGTCGGCCTGTCGCCGATTAGCTCGACCCAGTCCTTCTCGCCGGGCGCGCGAGCGCCGTTCTCCAGAACCTCCGGAAGGTGTCCTCGCGCCCGAGCTGGCGGGCTATCTCGCCCCAGATGAAGTTGTCCGTCGGGTTCCGGCCGGAGATGGCGACTACCTTGGCGTCGCCGAAGCCGTTGGGCGCGTTGATGCCAGCCTCATCGAGAACCCTGGTGCGCAGGGCGGCCGACTTCGCGATAAGGCCGAACGCGACCATCAGGTGCGTTTGCCGCCGCCCATAGCCTGGGTGAGCGTGTAGACCGCCTGGTCACTTCGCTTGTCGAGGCGGGCGATGCCGAGCTCGAACAGTTGGCGCATGCCGCCCGTGATGTGGTTGCGCGCGAAGAAGCCGGCCGCGTCCCCACCGCAGCCTCGATGACCTCGGCGATAGCCTCAATGTCCGGCTCGGGATCGGACCGCCGGACGTTCGGGTGGGGTTCACACAGGTCACGGGCAGTCTGCACTTCGGACTCGAAAGCGCCCGTTCGGGACGCCGGGTGTGTTTCGTGTTTCAGAATTCTGGTGAGGGCCTGTTGCACCAGGCTGGACGCGGAGACGCCCGGTCGATGGCTGTAGTCTGGATCCGCTTGATCAGGTCCGCGTCGATGTGGACAAGTGAATTGCCGCCTTCGGCGGTTCCCCCCCCGCCGCTCTTGTCGCTCGACCAATGCCTGCCCCTACGCGCTAAGTTCCTATCACGATAGCTTAACACGCGAAGTTCTGGCTTCTGGAAGGACCTCCTGCGCTGCGGTCTGGAGGCGAAAGGCCGGAGTTGCCGGATTGCCGACAAATGA
>NZ_JAHREN010000002.1 GCF_019084075.1 Siccirubricoccus sp. G192 | reverse complement strand
ATGGCGCACGACCCGCAGATGCCCTCGCGGCAGGAGCGGCGTAAGGTGAGCGTCGAGTCGACCTCGTTCTTGATGGTGATCAAAGCGTCCAGCACCATTGGCCCGCAGGTGTCGAGATCGACCTCGTAGGTGTCGGTGCGTGGGCTGGTCCCGTCGTCGGGGTTCCAGCGGTAGATACGGAACGCGCGCACGCGCCTTGTGCCGGCGGGCGCGGCGAAGGTCTTGCCTGGCTTGATGCGGTTGTTCGCGGGCAGTCTGAAAGCGACCATGTGCATATTGGCCCCTGTGTTGGCGCCTCGGTGAACCATCTCCTCAGCGGAACACCGAAACCCGTCGGTCGGTGTCAAAGCCCCAGGCGTAGCGCCGAGACGACGCAGAGCAAGGCGGCGACGATGCAGACGCCGCGGCTGAGCAGCAGCATCGCGATGCGGAGGACGTCGCTGCGCACGTAGTCGTCAATGACCACGCGCAGCCCCTGCTCCATGTGCCAGAAAGTGGCGACGACCATGCACAGGATGAGGACCAGCGGCACCGGCGCGTGCAGCCAGGCAAACACGTCGGCCCGGGTCGCGCCTTCGAGGCTGATGACCGAGACGATGAACCACAGGGTCAGCGGCACCAGCGCGATCGAGGTCAGACGCTCCGCCCACCACGTTCCGGACCCGGAGTGGGCCGAGCCGAGGCCGCGCACGCGCTTGAGCTGAGAGCGCAGGACATCGACGTGAATGGCTCTATCCGGGAGGTCAGGGTTGCTTGGCATCACCACACCACGAAGCCGATGATCCAGACGATCAGCGTGGCGATCACGGTCACGCCGATGACACCCCAGCCGGTGATGCGATAGATACGGTTCTCGTGGCCTGGGCGCACAGGTTCCTGTTGGGCCAGTGTGCCGAACCCCCAGCCCGCGTCCCATGCTAGGTGGCGGATGCCCAGGAATAGGTGCAGCAGCAGCGCCGCCGCCCAGCCCATCAGCAGGGAAGACGCCGAAGCCCGACCCGAGGAAGCCTTGCACCATAGCGAAGGCGCTGTCGGAAACCGCTGCGGCGGCGAGCCACCACGTCACGAGAAGCGCGCCCACCGACAACCCGATGCCGGTAGCCCGGTGGGCGATTGACAGCGCCATGCTGACCGGCCAGCGATAGTTTTGCAGATGGGGCGACAACGGCCGGGCGACCAGCGTGCCGTCGCTCCTGCGCGCCAGCATCAGCGTGTCACGGATATCCTTCACGGGTGTCTCGCCTCCGTGGTCCAATCAAGGAACGCGGCGCGCCGAGCCGCTGCGCTTCCTTGAAGAACTGTCGCTTGGAAAGCTCGTGAGTTCAGTAGCTCCAACGAATACCACTGAAGGGGACTTCGGAAAGTGACACACGCGGCACCAGGGCGGGGTGGTGGGTTTCCTTCACCAGGCCACCGCCGCGTTCTCGCTTCGTTCCGCTACGCTACAGAACCACGCATTCCGTTAGGTCCGGCCCGGTCAGTGCGCCGGCCGCTCTCGACCTCGACGTAGACCGTCGCCAGCAGGCGGTCGCCGGGCTGTAGGAAGGCCCGGATGGCCGCTTCCTGGGCCTCCAGGCCAAGCCCGCTGCGGCCTCGGTGGTTTGGTGCTTTATTGTAACGAAACGCCTCCTCCGCCTTTCGTGTCAAGGCACGTCAGCGAGCATTGGCAAGCAATGTCACGCGGCGCTTTGGGCGCCCGGGCTTGGTCCGGATCTGGGGCATGGCCCTATCGAGCCACCTTCTCCACCTCGAGATCTTCAAGCAACGTGTTCGGGTTGCCCGCGACCGTCCGGCGCACCCCCGTCGGGGTCGCCGGTCAGCGCCGCCAGCACCTCGGCCGGGGTGACGCGGTTGCCCGCGACCGTCCGGCGCACCTCCGTGGCGGGGTCGCCGGCCAGCGCCGCCAGCACCTCGGCCGAGATGGCGGGGTTGCCTGCGACCGTCCGGCGCACCTCCTTGGCGGGGTCTTTGGCCAGCGCCGCCAGCACCTCGGCCGGGGTGACGCGGTTGCCCGCGACCGTCCGGCGCACCTCCGTGGCGGGGTCGCCGGCCAGCGCTGCTAGTGCCTCGGCCGAGATGGCGGGGTTGCGCGTGACCGTCCGGCGCACCTCCGTGGCGGGGTCGCCAGCCAGCGCCACCAGCGCCTCAGCCGAGATGGCGGGGTTGCCCGCGACCGTCCGGCGCACCTCCTTGGCGGGGTCTTTGGCCAGCGCTGCTAGTGCCTCGGCCGGGGCCGCGGGGTTGCCCGCGACCGACCCGCGCACCTCCTTGGCGGGGTCTTTGGCCAGCGCCGCCAACACCTCAGCCGAGATAGCGGGGTTGCGCGCGACCGTCCGGCGCACCCACTCGTCGGGGTCTCTGGCCAGCGCCGCCAGTGCCTCAGCCGGGGCCGCGGGGTTGCCCGCGACCATCCTGTCAAACGACATCAGGAACCCAGCCAGCGGCGACATCGAAAACCCAGCCACCCCGGTCATTCGGATGACCCGGCCGGAGCCGGTGCGACGTTGGATTTGAGTAGCCCGGACCGCCGCTTCTCCCGCAAGCGGTAGCTGTCGCCACGAATGGTCAGCACGTGGCTGTGGCTTTGCTACTGGAATGTTGGCCCAGGCGTGCTGCTAGATTTTGGCCCACCTGCCGTCCCCCAACCTACGGTCTCCCTGGGTGACCCGGGGGGCCTGGAGTGGATTGGAAAGCCAAGGTGGATTTGTTCGAGCAGCTTCGCCGGGAGCATGAGTTCGGCATCGGGACGGTGGCGGGTGTGGCGGCGAAGTTTGGGGTGCACCGCCGGATGGTGCGACAGGCATTGGCCAGCGCACTGCCCCCGGCGCGGTACTACCCGCAGCGCGCCAAGCCCAAGCTGGATGCGGTCGCGTCCTTCATCGACCGGGTTCTGGAGGAGGATCTGCGGGCGCCGCGCAAGCAGCGGCATACGGCGCGGCGTCTGCATCGGCGGCTGCTGAAGGAGTTTCCGGGCACCGCGTTGGCCGAGTCGACGGTGCGCAACCACGTGCGGGAGCGCAAGCGGGCGATGGGCCTGGTGCGGCGCGAGACCTTCGTGCCGCAGAGCTACGGCCCGGGCCAGGAGGCGCAGGTGGACTGGTACGAGGCCTGGGCCGACCTCGGCGGCGAGCGGACCCGGGTGCAGGTCTTCGCCATGCGCTCGATGGCGAGCGGCGCGGCGTTCCACCGGGCCTACCTGCACGCGACGCAGCAGGCGTTCCTCGAGGCACATGAGGGGGCCTTCGGCTACTTCGGCGGGGTGTTCCGGCTGCTGCGCTACGACAACCTGGCAAGCGCGGTGCGTAAGATCCTGCGCGGGCACCGGCGGGAGGAGACGGCGCGGTTCGTGGCGTTCCGCTCGCATTGGCGGTTCGCGGCCGAGTTCTGCACCCCCGGCGAAGGCCATGAGAAGGGCGGCATCGAGGGCGAGGTCGGCTATTTCCGCCGCAACCACCTGGTCCCGGTGCCGGAGGTGGCCGACCTCGACGCGCTGAACGCGCTGCTGCTGGCGGCCTGCCGCGCGGACGAGGCACGGGTCCTGGACGGGCGCAGTGAGGCGGTCGGCGTGGCGATGGCGGCGGAGCGCGGCCACCTGCTGCGTCCCGCAGACGAGGGTTTCGACCTGGCCGAGGTGACGTTCCCGCTGGTGGACAAGCAGGGCTGCGTCACGGTCAAGACCAACGCCTATTCGGTGCCTGCCCGGGCGGGCACGCGGGTGGAGGCGCGGGTGCACCCGCTGCATGTCGAGATCTGGCATGGCGGACGGCGGATCGCCCGCCACGAGCGTTGCCACAGCCGCCGCCAGCAGGTGCTGGATCTCGAGCACTACCTGGATGTGCTGGGCCACAAGCCAGGGGCGCTCGCCGGGTCCAGGCCGCTGGAGCAGTGGCGCCGGGCCGGGCGCTGGCCGGCCTGCCATGACGTGCTCTGGGATCGGCTGCGGGCCCGGCACGTAAGCAGAACGGCACCCGCGCCATGGTGGCAGTGCTGATGCTGGGTAGGAGTTCGGCGAGGAGCGGCTGCGGGCGGCGATCGCCACGGCGGTGTCGCTCGGCGCCTGCGACGTCGCGGCGGTGCGCTATCTGCTGGGCGAGGCGGCGTTGCACAAGGCCCGGCCCACGCCGGTCGATATCGGCGAACTGGCCCGCTACGACCGGCCGATGCCCAGTGTCGCCGATTACGACACGCTGCTCCTCTCCGGCCCCTGCGCCGGGAGGGCGTGATGAGCGACCTGCAGGACCAGGCCATCCGGCAGCACTGCAAGGCGCTGCGCATGCCGACCATCGGTGGGCAGTTCAGCCGCCTGGCGGAGACCGCCATCCGGGAGAAGCAGTCCCATCTCGGCTATCTTGAAGCCCTGCTGGCGGCCGAGATGGAGGAGCGCGAGAGCCGGGCGATCACGCGTCTGCTGCACGACGCCCGGCTGCCGCGGATGAAGACGCTCGAGGCATTCGAGTTCGACCGCTCTGGCGTCCCGCCCGCCCAGCTGCGCGGGCTGGCCGAGGGCGAATACATCGCCAAGGCGGAGCCGGTGCTGCTGATCGGCGAAGCGGGCACGGGCAAGACCCATCTGGCGACCGGGCTGTGCGTGGCGGCCCGCCGTCAGCGGCGGCGGGTGCGGTTCACCACGGCGACCGGGCTGATCAACGAACTGGCCGAGGCGGCGCATGCCAACCAGCTGGAGCCGCGCGCTCGGCCGCTGGGAGCGGCTTGACCTGGATCTGCATCGACGAGCTGGACTACGTGCCGCTCGCGGAGACCGCCTGCGAGTTGATGTTCCAGGTGATCGCCGACCGGGCCGAGAAGGCGGCGGTGATCGTGACCACCAACCTGCCGTTCTCCGAATAGCCGCAGGTCATCCCGAACCCGCGGCTGTGCAAGGGCCCTGATCGATCGCCTGACCGACCGAGCGCACATCATCACCACGGGCACGGATTCCTACCGGTTCCGCCGCACCACGGCACAGCGCAAGCCCGCCAAGCCATGAGGAGGACACCAGAACAGCGACTGACCGTCCCGGCCGGGCCGCGGCCCGGCCAGGACGGTCAGAAGCGGTAGGTGGGCCAGAATTCGTCAGCACCGGTGGGCCAAATCCCACTAGACACAGCCAGCCTGGCGCGAGTTCTGACAGAACCCCTGCCTTTATAATCCGAATCTCTCGGAGCTATCGGATGGTCCGGTCTCCGTGAGACCCGGCGCAGCACCAGGGACAGGTCCTCGATGGCATAGGGTTTCTGCAGCAATCTGAAACCGCTACGGCCCTTCTCAGCGAGGACGTGGCTATAGCCGGAGGTCAGAATCACGGCCAATCTGGTGGTGGCGCTGCCGTATCAGCTTTCCCAGTTCGACCCCACTCATGCCGGGCATGACCACGTCCGAGAAAACGATGTCGAAGTGACCGCTCCAACAATGCCAGGGCCTCGTCGGCACTGGCAGCCCAGGTTGTCTCGTAGCCGAGGTCCTGCAGGAGCTGGGTCGAGAACCTGCCCACCTCGACATTGTCTTCGACCAGAGCACCCGCAGCCCGCCGCCGGGGTCGCCCTGTATCTTACCGACCGCTCCGGCTTGCGGTGCCGCCTCGCCTTCAACCTCGCGGCAGGTAGAGGGTGAAAGTGGTGCCGCGCCCGACCTCGCTTTCGACCCCTACATCCCCGCCGCTCTGCTTTGCAAAGCCGTATACCTGAGACAGTCCAAGGCCTGTACCCTTGCCGACGTCCTTCGTCGTGAAGAACGGCTCGAAGATGTGCGCAAGCTTCTCGGTCGCGATGCCGGATCCGGTGTCGGAGAGTGATACGGCGACGAACGTGCCCGTGCGGCCCTCCTGGGCCCCTACCCTCGGAATCCCCGGCGAACTCTCGACTCTTACCCGGAGCGTTCCCTCACCGTTCATTGCGTCGCGCGCATTCACGGCCATGTTGGCGAGAGCCGTATCGAACTGCGTAACGTCGGCCTCCGTGAGACAGCGCCCAGTGTCGATCTGCGTCACTATTCGGATGCGCGACCCAAGGATCGTGCGCAGCATGTCGCCGAGGGCCTGCACGCGCTCGGGCACGTCGAAGACCTCGGGCTTGAGAACCTGCCGGCGGGCAAAGGCGAGGAGCTGACCCGTGAGCTTGGCGGCCCGGTCCACCGTGTCGGAGATGGCATCAACGTACCGGCGGCGCCGCTCCTCGGCGAGGTCCGGCTGGCGCAGCAAGTCGGTGGACGACTTGATGATCGTGAGCAGGTTATTGAAGTCGTGCGCTACTCCACCTGTGAGCTGTCCGATGGCCTCCATCTTCTGGCTCTGGCGGAGTGCCTCCTGGGCGGCCTCGAGTTCGGCCTGACGCGCCCTCTCGTCCGTAACATCACGACCGACCGCCTGGATGAGGTCGGCGTCAGGAACCGCGATCCAGGAAAGCCAGCGGTAGCTTCCGTCGCGCGCTCGGTAGCGGTTCTCGAACCGGAGGATGGTGGCGCCCTGCCCGAGCTTGCCTATCTCGGCGAGCATCGAAGCCCTGTCCTCGGGGTGGACAAGGCCCATTAGGTTGCTGCCGACAAGTTCGGCCTCAGCCCAACCGAGCAAGCTCGTCCAGGCCGGGTTCACTGCGTTGACCGTACCGTCGAAGCGCGCGACGAGCATGATGTCGGTCGACAGCCGCCACAACCGGTTGCGGTCCGCCGTACGCTCCGAGACACGTACCTCCAGTTCTTCGTTCAGGTTGCGCAGCAACGTTTCGGTGCGCTTGGCGTCGGTGATGTCGTAAATCACACCGCTGAAGCGCAGTTCGGAAGTCTCTGTGTCGCGGAGAAACTCACCGCGCCGCATCAGCCAGCGTCGCTCGCCGGTGTCGGGCCGTATGATGCAGAACTCCGCCTGACTGACCTGTCCGATTTCCGCTTCGGTCGTCGCGCCAATGATCGACCCACCCTCCGGCTTCACCACCGAGTTGACCGTCCGCAGCGGCAGGTCCGCCGCCGGCTGCAGGCCCAGGAGCTGACAGAACTGCGCCGACACCGAGACCGTGCCGAAGCCGCTGACATACTCAAAAGTGCCTATGCCGCCTGCAGTCTGCGCGATCCGCAGCCGCTCCGCGGCGCGCTTCTGGTCGGTGATGTCCACCATCGTGCCGACGAAGCGGGCCGCCTCCGCATCCCCATGGCGGCGGCCGCGGCCATGGACCCAGCGGGTCGTCCCGTCCGGCAGGACGACGCGGTATTCCTTCGAAAAGACCTCGGCCCCGCGCAGGATCCCCCTACGGCCAGCCGGATGCGCGCCTCTTCCCCAGGATGGATGATGGAGAAGAAGGTCGCCGGCGCAACACCGCGGACCGCCTCACCCCGCCCTACTGTCAGAGGGCGGCGAAGCGCGTATCCCCATAGATCCGCCGCTCCGCGATGTGCCAGTCCCAAGACGCCATCACGCCTACGGTGGAGAGGGTCGCTCGCAGATGGTCGGTCACCTCATCCAGTGCCCGCTGGTGCACGTGGAGGGCGGTCTGGACCCCGGGCGCCCGCACCGCCGTGACGTCCGCCTGGGTGCCAAGGAAGAAGGCCGGCCGCCCCGCGTCGCCAGGGACCGGAACGACGACCAGCTTGTTCCAGAAGGCGGTACCGTCCTTCCGATGGTTCAGTAAGTCCGCCTCGACGAGGCGTCCCTCGCGCAGCGTCGCTGCGATGGTGGCGATGGTGGCCCGGTCTGTCCCGGGACCCTGCAACAGCCGACAGTTACGGCCGATCACGTCCTCCGGCGCGTAGCCGGTGAGCCTTGTAAAAGCGGCGTTGACGAAGACGACGGGATTGTGGTGCTGCCGCGCATCGGTCACGACTAGGGACAGGCCCGAGCGCGCCATCGCGTCGAAGAGCGGCCCGGCAAGCTGCTGAAGCTCGGCCGGCGGCGCTGCGTTGGGTGCCCTGTCCCCAAAATCGCTCACGGTTGGTCGCTACGCCTCATCCTGCATCACCCGGTCAATAAAGTCGCCCACCAGACGTTTCAGTGCGTCGAGTGAGCGAAGGTCCATCACCATCGCGATATAGCCGCGGATGCTCCGCTCTCGCACGGAGAAGTTGATATAGAGGAACAGCACCGGCCCCTTCGTCCGCCGCCGTATCCCCGTTCGCGAGCAAGCCCCGGCCGTCAGTCCGCAGCACCTGGGGCAGCGACATGGTAAGGGAGCGCTCCAGCATGTTCGCCATCGTGGCGAGGCAGCTGTTGAGGATCACGTTGCCCGTCTCGGCCAGCGCCCTCCTGCTCCATCGCCGCCGCATCCTCGTCGTCCGGCAACGCCTCGCCCAGCACGGCACGCACCAGTTCCAGGCCATTGGCCTGGGGGAAGATCAACAAGGCGCGTCCCTGGAACGCACCGGAGAAGTCCTGCCGTACCGCTACCAGGTCCTCGCCCTCTCTCCTCCTGGATCAGCGCGATGGCCCGGTGGTGGTCAATGATCTCCACGGAAGGAACCGACAGCAAGACCTCCCCGCCGACCATCTTACGCAGGCTGGCCGCCGCTCGGCTCACGCCGATGTTCACCAGCTCCGTGAGAGCATCGCGCTCCAGCTCGTTCAGCAGCGCCTCGGGCGGGGTCACTGTGCAGCCGCACGTAGCCGTAGGGCAGCCCCGGAGACGAAACCGCGCAGACCCTCCTCCGTCACCGGTTTGGCAACGAAGGTCGCGTTCACGGCGCGGGCGCGGGCGATGATCTCGTCCTGCACGTTCGCCGTGATGATGGCCAGCGGCATGGTCGGGTGCAGCGCACGCAGCTCCGCCGCGAGGGTCAGCCCGTCCTTTCCCGGCATATTGTAGTCGAGCAAGGCGACATCTATCCCGCCCGACCCGACCCGCGCCAGTGCCTCCTCGGCGTTGCCCGCCTCAGCGCGCTCCCAGCCCGGCTCCAGGGCGCCGACGGCCTTCCCCGCCACGATCCGGGCGAGCTTGCTGTCGTCAACAATCAGCACCGTGATGGCCATGCCTGAACTCCAAACTCCAAGAGGAAGGCGCTGGCTTCGGAGGCCTGCCCAACCCCAGCAACAGTTCGGCCCAGTCTAGCCCGGTGGCTTCGCCGCCAAAAGCGGCAGCAGCCACCGAGCCGTGAACGGGTCGCGTGCAGGCCCCGACAGGGGCGGCCGCAGTGCCAGCAGCACCTGCACGATTGCCGCGTGCAGGGGGCCCGCCCCGCTCAGGTCAACGACCCGCCCTGGCCCACCCTGCAGGGCGGCGAGCAGGGGCTCGGTGTCTTCCACCCGACACTCGCCCTCCAGACAGATAACCGGGCCATCCAGCCGCACGCTCATCCGACCAACCCCGGCAGGTCCAGCACCATCAGCACCCGTCCATCCCCCAGCAGTGCCGTACCGAGCAGCCCGGGTATCCCGGCCAGGAGCCCGGACAGTGGCCGCAGCAACACGTCGACCTGCCCCACGAAGCTGTCCACTTCCACCCCGGCCCGCCCAGCACCGGAACCGATGACCAGCACCCGCGCGTTACCCTCGCGCGCCGTCTCCGGCAGGTTCAGCAGCGAGGACAGGCGGAGCAGCGGCACCGTCCGGCCGCGGAACACGAAGGCCTCTCCATCGCGAAGGGGAAGAATGCAGTCCGCTGGGATGCGCGCTGTCTCTGCCACACCCTCGACCGGCACGCCGAACACGTCCCCTCCTAGCCGGACCATCAAGACGGCCGTGACGCAGGCGCCCTGCGGCAACAACAGGCGGATGGTCGAGCCCGCGCCAGGCTGGCTCGCCAGAGAGACGCGCCCTCCCAATCCCTCCACGGCCGCGCGCACCGCGTCCATGCCCACCCCGCGCCCCGACAGGGCCGTGACGGTGGCGGCCGTCGAGAAGCCGGGCTGGAACACCAGCTGCACCGCCGCCGCATCGTCCAGCGCGTCGAGCGCCGCGTCTGGCATCAGGCGCCGCTCCCGCGCGACCCGGCGGACCCGCGCGGGATCAATGCCGCGCCCGTCATCCGTCACCTCCACGGCGATCTCGTCGCCTTCGCGCCGCGCCTCCAGGGTGACGCGGCCGGTCGCCGGCTTGCCCGCGGCGGCCCGTGCCGCCGGGTTCTCGATCCCGTGGTCTACCGCGTTGCGCAGCAGGTGCAGCAGCGGGTCGAACAGCCCGTCCACGATCGCCTTGTCAGCTTCCGTTGCCTCCCCCTAATGTCCAGCGCGACGGTCTTCCCCAGCCCGGCCGCTGCCTCCCGCACCAGCCGCGGTAGCCGACGGAAGGTGCGGGCCAGCGGCACCATGCGCACGCCCATCACCGTGCGGTGCATTGTCTCCGCCAGCCGCTCGATGCCGGCTTGGCTCTCGGCCAGAGCCCGGGCCAGCCGCGGATCCGTCTCCCCTGCCTGTGCGACGAGATGAGCGAGGCCGTTCTTCGCGACGATCAGCTCACCTACCAGATCCACCAGCGCGTCTACCCGCGCCGCATCCACCCGTAGGCTGCGCGACGCGGCGCTCGTCGTCCCGGCGCCCGGTACCGGCACCTCCGGCGCGGGTCGATCCGGCAGCGGGATCGCTACAACATCCACTTGGTCCGCGACTAAGCGGAAGACCTGCCGGACCTCCACCTCCGCCGCCGTGCTCAGCAACTCGATGACGAGATTGCAGGTGAAGGGATCGGGCCCTTCCTCCGGCCAAGGCGCGCGGAGCAGGACGCGCAACCCTGTCAGTTCCGGCACCGCACGGACGAGCGCCATCGGGTCGTCTCCGAGGAAGAAGCAGTCGGGCACCGGAACGTAACGCAGCGCCGTCACGCCCTTCCCGCTTGCCTGCGCCGCCGCAAGAGCTTCCGCTTCGGCCGCCATCAGCCCCGGCAACCATTCGGCCCTCGTGGCCCAGGGTGCCGCCGGGGGCACCGTCGCGCACGGCACCGCATCGCCATCCAGGGCCGCGCGTAGCGCCCCTCCAGCGCCCGCCCGTGCTGCGGCGCATCCTCGGGCAGGCCGCCCGTCCGCGCGATCTCCTCGATCCACCCTCGCTCGCGCCGATGAGGTCGAGCAAGGCGTCCATCACGTTCTGTCCGGCCGCCCGCCGCCCGTCGCGCACCGCATCCAGCAGGTCCTCCGCCGCGTGCAGCGCGCGCTCCATCGGGACGAGGTCGAACAGCGCCACCGATCCCTTCAGCGTGTGCACCGCCCGGAAGGCTCCGTCGAGCCGCGCCGCATCCCCCGGATGGCGCTCCAGCGCCAGCAGGTCGTCGGTCGCCTGCTGGATCAGCTCCCGACCTTCTAGGAGAAACTGATCCAGCAGTTCGCTCATGCGCCCACCGGGCGTTGATACACGATCGCGTTCTCAAAGCGCCGCGCAATGAAGCGCTCGGAGATCCGCGCCATGGACTCTGAATGGCCGAGGCAGAGGAAGCCGCCCGGGTTCAGTGCCGCGAAGAGGTGGCGCGAGGCCGCTTGACGGGCGGCCTCGTCGAAGTAGATCAGCACGTTGCGGCAGAACACGACGTCGAAGCGACCTTGCGCCGCCATGCTGTCCGCGTCCACGAGGTTGGCGAGGGTGAAGCGCACGGACTCCCGCAGGTCCCGGATGATCTGCCGCCGGTGACCATGCGGCGGCTCGAAGTAGCGCTCGACCACGCCGGGCGGCAGACGCGAGAGGGCCCGCTTACCGTAGCGCCCCTCCAGCGCCGCGGCTAGGACCTCCGTGTCGAGGTCGGAGCCGACGATCTCGATGTTGTAGGCGTCGACTAGCGCCCAGTTCTCCAGCAGCCAGATGGCGATGGAATAGGGCTCCTCCCCCGTGGAGCATGGCATGGACCAGAGGCGCACGAGGTCGCCCGGCCCGCGCGCCGCCACGATCTCCGGCAGGAGGGAGCGGCCGAGGCACTGAAGCTGGTGCTCCTCACGGTAGAAGTAAGTCTCGTTCACCGTGACGCTGTTGATCAGCCGCTCGGCCTCCGCCGGGTTGACCCGCAGCAGCGCCATGTAGGCGAGGAAGGACGGGGCGCTGCTCCGCTCCATCCCCATCGCCAGCCGCCGCTCGATGTAGGTCCGCTTGCTCTCGCCGTAGGACAGGCCACTACGGCGGTAGATGAAATCGCAGAGGCGCCGCAGCTCCTCCGCGCTCGGCGGCTCGGCGGGAAAGGCGCCCGGTCCACTCATCCAGCCCAGCCCGTCAGCGTGCCGGCGATGGCGTCCAGCGGCAGCACGGCCTCTGCCCCGCCCAGCCGTACCAGCTCACCCGGCATCCCCCAGACCACGGCGGTCTCCTCAGCTTCGGCGATCGTCCGCCCACCCCCCGCCCGCAGCCGCGCCATCGCGGCGGCGCCGTCGCTCCCCATCCCCGTCATCAGCACGCCGACGAGGCGCTCGGCCGACAGGTGCTGCAACGCGCTCGTGACGAGACGGTCCACGCTCGGGTGCCAGCGATGCTCTGGCAGGGCAGGGGCCGCCATCGCCACCAGCCCGCCGGGACGCAGCGACAGGATCAAGTCGGCATTCCCGCGCCCGATATGGACCTGCCCTGGTACGACCGGCACGGGCCGCGTGACCTCCACAACTGTCAGCGCACAGAGCTTGTCCAGCCGCCGTGCCAGCGGCCCGGTGAAAGCCGCGGGCATGTGCTGCGCGACGAGGATCGGCCAGGGGAAATCGGCCGGCAGCGGCCCAAGCAGCGCGTCCAGCGCCGGCGGCCCACCTGTGGAGCAGCCGACGAGTACCACTCGGTCCACCAGCCCGGCCGCGCGCGGCGCGGGGTCCCGGCGCGTCGCCCGGGGTGCTGGTGACGGGGTCGGCGACGCCGACAATCCGGCGCGCAGGCGCACGCGCTCCCGCAACCGATGGCTCGGCCGCAGCCGGGCCGCGGCCGCCGCCCGCACCTTCTCGACCAGCAGTGGCCCCAGCTCATCTATCGCGAGCGACACCGCCCCGCCCGGCTTCGGGACGAAGTCCACAGCGCCCAGCTCCAGCGCCTTCAGCGTCTCCCGCGCCCCCGCCTCCGTGACGGAGGAGACCATGACCACCGGGAGCGGCCGCTCCAGCATGATGCGGTCGAGGCAGGCCAGCCCGTCCATCCGCGGCATCTGCACGTCGAGCGTCATCACGTCCGGCCGGCATTCAGCCAGCATCGCCATCGCCTCGTCGCCGTCGCGCGCGACGGCGACCTCGAAGTCGCCCTCCGCCCGGAACACCTCGCCCAGCAGGCGCCGCATCAGGGCGGAATCGTCCACGATGAGAAGCCGGATCACGGGGCGGGGTCGGCCCCCGTTCCGCCCGCGCCGTCCGAGGCGATGGCGGATAGCAGGTCCCGCTCCGCCGCATCCAGCAAGATTTTCGGGTTGATTAGCAGGATGATGCGCCCGTCCCGCTCCACCGTCGCGACGCGGTCGAACATAGCAGCCTCGCAGGCCGCCAGCGTAGGGGCCGGGGTCAGCTCCGTGGTCGGGACGGAGAGGATCTCGGTGACTGCATCCACCGCGAGCCCCGCGCGCAACCCCTCGATCGTCAGCACGACGACGCGGCCGTGGCCCTCCTCCGCCGCTCCCCCCCGCGGCGAAACGTCGGCGCTGGTCAATCACCGGGATGACCGCGCCGCGGAGGTTCATCACGCCGTCCACGAAGGCAGGCGCGCGAGGAACCCGCGTCAGGCTCTCCGGCCGCCGCGCCACCTCGTCCACCGCGGTGATTGGCAGGCCGTAATGCTCGTCGCCCAACCGGAACACCACGAAACGCTCAACCGCCTCGGACCCGCCCTCGGCATCGGTCATCGCGCCCGTCTCCCTACCGGCGTCGGCCAGGAGCTGCAACGCCGTCTCGTCGTTGAAGAGCCGCGCCGGGGCGAGGATGGAGACGAGCCGCCGTCCTCCCCTCCAATCGGCCAATGGCCTCCACCCGCGCCTCGCCCGCGCCCCGCGTGAGGACTGGCGGGACGGGATCAATGGCAGCCTCGGGCAGACGCAGGATCGCCGTCATACAGTCCACCACCAGTCCGACAAGGGCCGGGCCCAGCCGCGCCACGACGATCCGTGCCCGCGCGCGGGCGGCCTCGGCCACAGAGATCCCGAGCAGCGCGTGGGGTGAGACGAGTGGCAGCAGTCCGCCGCGGTATGCCGTGACCCCAAGCATCGCCTGACCGGTACGCGGCACCGCCGCCACCTCCGCGGGCAGACGCATCACAGCCGCGACCTTGTCCAGCGGTAGGGCGTACTCCTGTCCGGCGAGGAGGAAAGCGATGAGGGCGAGTTCCTCCAAAATCGCCTGCGGCGCGACGGCTCCCGGTCCGACGATCGCGGATGCTCGCCCGCGCGCGCCGGTGCCGCGGCGCGCTGAGGTGCCGAAGGCCCGCGCCAGCAGCGCGTCCGGATCCACCGTACGGACACTCCCGCCTCCGAGGGCGGAGACGGAATCCACCAGCAACCCGACCGGCACCTCCCCCTCCATCACCACGACCCGCGTGGCGCCCGACGGCGCAGCAGTTTCCCGCCCCATCAGCGCGGCGAGGGACACCACCGGCAGCGCCGCCCCCCGCATGTTCGCCAGCCCGAGCAGGGCCGCCGGCGCGTGCGGCACGCGCGTAACGGGCCGCGGCCGCAGCACCTCCCGCACCATGCCGGCGGGCAGAGCGAGGACTTCGCCCGCTACCGTGACCGTCAGGGAACGACCCTCCGCGGCCGTCCACGCCACTGGCGTCACGGGATCACCCCCCGTCCGAAGCTCGTCGGCGAGGTTCGCGATCTCCTCGATGGCGGCGGCCAGTTCCTCCACGCTCTTCGCCTGCTCCCGGGCGGCGGCAGAGGCTTGGGTCGCGGCGCCGCTCGCCTCCTCGGCCGCGGCGGCGATCGCCTGCGTGCCGGCCGAGATCTCCCGTACCGCGTCGAGCACCGTCGCGGCACTCGCCACGATCTCGTCCGCGCCCGCGCGCAGCGTCGCCAGTTCCGTCTCCGCCGTCACGAGCTGCCCGGCGAGACTGGCGATCCGGGCAACCTCCCCAAGCGAGGCCGCCGACATGGAATCGAGGTCGCGGCGGACCACCTCCACATGATCGTGGATATCACGGACCACGTCCTTCATCCGGTCCGCGTTACCGGCGGCATCGCGCGCAAGGTCGCGGATGTCAGAGGAGACCACCGCGAAGCCGCGCCCGGACTCGCCGGCCCGCGCCGCCTCCACCGATCCGCTGACCGCAAGCATGTTCGTCTGCACGGCGACGAGGGCGATGGCGTCCACGATCTTCTCGATCCGCCGCCGGGCGGCCTCCAGCGAAGCGACGAGCGCGGCAACCGCTTCCGCCTCCCGCAGCGCCTCCTCCAGGCTGCGGCCTAGACCCTCGGCTGCCGTGCGCCCTTCGCCGACGCGCGGCGCCAGGGCCTCCAGCTTCTGCACCGCCCCGGCCGCGGCACCGCGGGTCGAGACGGCCGCCCGTTCGATCTGGGCCATGGCGGCGGAGGATTTCTGCGTGGCGGCCGCCTGCGCTTGCGCGCCGCGGGCGATCTGGCCGAGTGCCGTCATGATCTGCCCCGCGGAGCCCGACATCTCCTGCACCGTCGCCGACAACTCCTCAGCGGCCGAGGCCACCTCCTCCGCCCGGGAAGCGCCTGTCCGGTCGGACTGCAAGTCCTCGGCCAGCGCCGCGAGGGCCTGCGCTGCCTGCTGACTTCCCTCCAGCGCCGTCGTCTGCTGCTCCACCGCCTGCTGCGCCTCCGCGGTCGCGGCGGACTGCTCCTCGGCAGCGCTGGCCACGGCCTCAGCGCCGCGCTGCGCCTCGCGACTGCCGGCCTCGGCCTCCACTGCCGCCTGGAGGATCGCCTCTGCCCCCTCCGCGATAGTAGCCATCTCCGCGCGAACGGCGTCGAGCATCGCGGCAGCGGCGCGTCCATTCCGTGCCTCCCCGCCCGCTGCCTCGGCTGCGACGCGGATGCGCGCTGCGATCCCGCGTACCTCGTCGCGGATCGCAGTGACGAGGCCGTGCACCTCCCGAGCGCTCGCCTCGGACTTCTCCGCCAGGGCGCGCACTTCCTCCGCTACCACCGCGAAGCCGCGCCCATGCTCGCCGGCACGGGCCGCTTCGATGGCCGCGTTGAGCGCGAGGAGGTTCGTTTGGTCCGAGATGTCGCCGACCGCGCCCGTGATTTCCCCGATGCTGCCCGCCAGAGTCTCCAGCGTCGTGACGATCTCCACCGAGCGCAGTTGGCGTGCAGCGCGACTCTCGGTGAATGCGGCTGAGGCACTGATTCCCGCACCCGCCTCCGTCAGCAGCATCCGCAGCGCCTCGGTCACGCGCCGCGCCGCCTCAGCCTGGTTCCGAGCTTGACCGAAGGCCGCCCCGAGCCCGTCAATGGCGCCCTGGCTCTCCTGCGTGGCACCCGCCGCCTCTTCCGCGGCGGAGGCGATCTGCTCTAAGGCGCGCCGCAACTCCTCGACAGCCGCTGAGGCCTCAGCGACGCCCGCAGCCAGTTCCTCCGATGCAACACCGATGCGTTCGGCCGCTTGCTGCCGGCGAATCCGGGACCGGTCCGACGAGCGACGGGCAAACGACGGCGCCACGGGCGCGGCGGCCGGCACCTCCTCGCGACCAGCCGTGGGGCGCTGGTCACCCCTGGCCAGTTCGGATGTCTTCACCAGCGCCATGAAACCTCCAGAGGGATGGCTGCGTCGTGCCAACCTGCTGAACATACCATCCGAACTTGGGCAGGCCCATAGAGCCCCGTGCGTATCTCTAAGTAGGTAGCCAAAAGTTTTCGACCAGTCTGATCTTGCTGGCACACTGGCTGGCATGCGTGGACATGCAAAGCGTGAGGTGCAGCGGTTTTTCCGGCCGATCGGCGCCGCCTTGAGCGTGTGTTATCGGTGGCGCGCGAGGCACGGTTGTACCGCCGGGTCGAGGCGGTGCTGCTGGTCGCTGAAGGACAGCCCATCAGTGAGGTGGCCCGGCACGTGCGCGCCACACGGTTCAGTGTTCGCGGGTGGCTCGAACGCTACCTGGCGGCCCATGATGCCGCCGCCCTGGCGGACCGCCCGCGCCCCGGGCGACCGCACTCGGCCCCGCGGCTCACTCCGTGCCGCCTGGCGGCGGCCTTGGCACGCGACCCGCGCGGCTGCGGCTATCAGGCGACGAGTTGGACGGTGCCTCTGCTCAGGCAGTATCTGCACCGACGTCACGGCATCACGGTCGGCGCCCGAACGCTGCGCCGCCGCCTGCATGAGGCGAACTACCGCTGGAAGCGGCCCCGCTACGTCTACGTCGGACGGGCAGTACATCTGGCCCAGAAAAAAGGGGAATAATCCGGCGCCTGCGCGCTGGCTGGCGCGCCGGCGACGTGCTGCTGTGCTGCGACTGGACCTTGCTGCGGCTGTTTCCCCCGCTGCGCGCGGCCTGGGCTCTCAAGGGCACGCAGGCCACCGTGCCGATCACCGGCGCGAACGCCAAGCGAGTGCTGTTCGGCGCGATCGACCTGCGGACCGCGCACCGGGTCGTGCTCGTCCGTCCGCGTGCCGGCGCTGCCGATGCGCAGGTCTTCTTGCGCGAGGTGCGACGCCGCTACCGCGCCGCCGGCACGATTTGGCTCCTGGCCGACCGGGCCAGCGCACACACCGCCGCGCGCACCCAGATGCTGGCCGCGGCGCTTGGCATCCGGTTCCTTTGGCTGCCCAAGCAGGCTCCGGAACTGAACGCCATGGACCAACTCTGGCGCGAACTGAAGCGGCTCATCGCCGCCAATCGGCAGGCCACCTCGGTGAATGCTCTGGCCAGCGATGCCGCAGACTGGGTGCTGGGACTGACACCCCAGCAGGCGTGCCGCAAGGCCGGGATGGCTTCAAAGCACTTCTGGCTCAGGAACCTGATAGAAGACTTTTGGCCACCTACTTAGCAGAAAGAGGATCACGTCCGTCGACATGGTGGAAAAGGCGGATGGGCTAAGACGCTATGGATCAGACGGCCCTGGGTGGAAGCTGCAGGGTATCGCTGGTCGATGGCGGGGGTGAGCATCCTGCCCATAGCCTCGACGCCCACGTGGCGGTGCTGCAGCTGCCATTCGTCGTTGGCCTCGAGCAGCACGGCGCCGATCAACCGCAGGACCGACGCCTCGGAGGGGCAGTGTTGCAGGGATCGGCGGAAGGGTTTTGTCAGCTCTCGGGCCAAACCTGCCGTCACGAGTTGGATGACAGGTTCCGTCTACGCCGCATCGAGGACGGCGAGCACAGCGGTGGCACGACGGACGTGAAGCCGGCGGCGGCGGTTGGCGGGGACGTGCTGGTTGTGGCGGATCTGCAGGCGGAGAAAGTTGCGGAGTTCGTCATGGCTTCGGCAGAAACGCTCGGCGGAGGCGAAGCTCTTGAAACCGCGCATACATCGTATGCGGCCTTTCACGCCGCGATGATCTTGTTCCATCCTGCGGCGGCGCATGCACCGGGACGGGGTGGTCAAGCTGGCGGCGGGGGTGCCGGGCTGCGTGGTGGCGATGGAGGCCTGCGGGGGGGGGCACATTTCCTCGACCGAAGGTTGCGGGACCTCGGCCACCAGTTCCGGCTGATGTCGCCCGAATACGTGCGATCCTACGTGAAGGCGCAGAAAAACGACGACCGGGACGCCGAGGCGATCGCCGAGGCCGCGACCCAGCCGACGATGCGCTTCGTGGAGCTCAAGAGCGAAGCCCAGCTCGGCATGCAGAGCCTGCACCGCGCCCGCGACCGGCTGGTGAGCGAGAGGACGGCGCTGATCAACCGGCTGCGCGCCTTCCTGCTGGAGCGCGGCGTCATAGTGCCCCAGGGACGGCGCAAGCTGGAGCTGTCCCTTGAGATCCTGCTGAGCGCGGAGGAAGTCTCGCTCAGCCCGCGGACTCGGCTGCTGGTCGAGGACATGCGGGCGGAGTGGCGCGAGCTGGACCGCCGCATCCTGGCGTTCGACGAGGAGTTCGCGCTGCAGGCCCGCACGGACGAGGCCGCCCGGCTGCTGACCACGATCCCCGGCATAGGGCCGCTGAACGCGACGGCGCTGGTCGCCGCGATCGGCAGGGCCGAGACCTTCGGCCGTGGAAGGGACCTGGCCGCATGGCTGGGGCTTGTGCCGAAGCAGATGACGACGGGCGGCAAGCCGAGGCTGCTCGGGATCAGCAAGCGGGGCAACGTGTATCTGCGCAAGATGCTGATCCACGGCGCGCGAGCGGCCCTGCCGGCGCTGTCCAGGCGCGAGACGCCGCTCGGCGGCTGGCTGCGAGGCCTGCTTGCGCGGGCGCACGTGAACACTGTGGTGGTGGCGCTCGCGGCCAAGCTGGCGCGGATCGTCCGCGCGGTGCTCCGCTGCGGGCGGGGGTTCGAGACGAGGGCCACGGCGGTGTCGTAGCGCACGGAATCGGCCGTTCGCGCTCACCCGGCGCGGGCGGCTGACGAGGTCTGCGGGCGGTGGAAGCGAGATGGCCTGACGATCGACCGGCGTTCCGAAATCCTGTTACAAAAACTGGCGCTCGACGCCGTCGTTGTTATGAGGACCGGGACGTGCGGATCTCCATCTTGGCCGGGGCTGGGCCCTGAGACCGGATAGGTTGGCGTAGACTCGTCGAACCGGGTCGCGGAAGCGCTTGCAGACGGGGCGCGCCATAGGTTCTTGTAGGCGCCGGTGCGATGGACAACCCGCTGGCCGAGTGTCGATCGGATTGCCCGGGGGTAGGAGCCGTGCCCGTCCGTGGTCACTTGGTCGGGGACTCGGCCGGTGGCCGATTTCGCCGAGCGGAAGAAGGCCTGGGCCGCCGCCATGTCGCGGTGCTCGCTCACCATGGTGTCGACGAGGTTGCCGTCGTGGTCGATGGCTCGATACAGATAGGCCCATTGTCCGCCGACTTTCAGATATGTCTCGTCGACGTGCCATTGGCGTCCGCGGGCACCGCCCCGGCTATGGCGCCGCCGGCGGAACTTGTCGGCCAGAGCGGGCGCGAGCTTCGCCTCCCACTCGCGGACGACCTCGTGGCTGAATGCGATCCCGCGGACGAGGAACATCTCGCTGAGGTCGCGCAGGGTGAGGCGGTAGCGCAGCCGCCATAGCACCACCAGCGCGATGACGTCCGAAGGGTGGTGGGTGTGGTTCAGCAACCCGCCGCTGCGCTCGTTGAACTCCTTCCCGCACTCGCGGCAGCGGAACCGGCGGTAGCCCCGGGCCGTGCGCTCCGGCCGCTCCATCACGGCGGCGGAGCCGCAAGCCACACGGTCCATCGCCGAGTCCCGCTACGCCGAGACCGGAGCCTACCAGCCCTACCCTGGCCGGCCAAACGGGTCGCCCAGCGCGAGTCCCTACAGAACCGGTTCCTCGGGTGAAGGCTAGGCCTCCTCAGGGGCAGATGCCGAATCGTCCGAACTCATCCAGGACGATATCCCCGCAATGGGGTGCCCCAAAAAGTAGAACCCCGGAGGCCGTAGCCCCCAGGGGTGCCGCTGGTGAACCAGCGACGCGGATGTGAGTGATTTAGTGAGGGTCGTGACTGCACTCAAGACCAATCTGCTCGTGACGGGTCAGCCGTCCGGGAGCGTTGCACGGCCGTCGCAGGGAGGGGCTACCGCTCCTCGGAGCCGCCTCTGTGGCTTCACTCCGCCTCCTCCTCGCCCCGCCGGGAGACCCCCAAGGCCCAGCACGAGGGCGACCCGCCACCCGACCCCGAGCGTTCCTCCGAGGATGGTCAGCGCCAGCGCGGCGCCCTGCCCCAGCTGCAACCCGAACATGGCCCCGGCCCTCACGGCAATCCACGGGGCATGGTGGGCCGGGAGTATGCACGGGGGAGCCCCTACCGCCTCGTGGCGAGCCATCCGCTCCGCCACGGTGAAGGCCCCCTGGTAGGCGAGCCACTTCCCCCCTCGCCCGGTGCCCATCCAGGCACCCCGCCAGAGACGGGTGGCCAGCCTCTCGCGCAAGACCACGTAGAGCGGCGCGAACTCGCTGCGGTCGCGGTTGCCCCGCCGCATGACTCCCCGGCGCCTCACGGCATGTACCCCATCGAGCCGTCCCCGAACCTCCGCCGAGCCTCCTCGACGGTTTCCCAGCCTTTCACGGGGACACCCCGCTGGTGCGCTGCCCGGCTGCGGTCGAACAACCGGGCCCGCGCCACGCCATCGTGTGGGTGCAGGACGTGCACCGCGACCAGCGGCACCTCGCCGCGGTCGACGTATCGGTCCAGCGCGAGGCGGACCGTCCGCTCCTGGCAACCGTAGGATCGAGCGATCTCGGCGAAGCTGTCGCCCGCCTTCCGGCCGACGATGAATTCGGCGCAGGGAGGTGCGGTGCGGCGGTGGCGGCGGTAGGGTCTGGCGTTCCTCATGCCGGGAGGCTGAGGCCGCGGGACGCAAGCGAGAGGACCGTCCGAGTCGCGCCGGGCGGCCGGGTGATTTGGTGAGCCGCGGGGAACGGCGGCCCACAGGTCCCGCCGGTTATCCCGAGTGAAGCGGTGATGAGCCGTGCGCCTTTTGGTGAGGACGGCCACGGCGAATCAATAACTTGCTTTGGTTATACCGAGTGATTTGGCGTGCAAACTAATAGTTACTTCAAATATCCCTTCCCTAGTAACTGCCTCACCAAATCACCCGGCGACGAAGCCCACGGAAACAGGCATGTTCGGCGCCATGAAAGTGCGTTGAGCAGGCCACGAAGATGGGGACGGTCCACAAGCTGCTGACGGAGAAAGGCAAGGCCGGGGCAATTGCAGGCCGGGACCGTCGAGCGCGACATCATCGAGACCGCCGCCCGCTACATGCAGGACGAGGAAAGCGGCCTCGGCTTCGTCTACTCCGGCTGGACCCAATGCGCCCTTCCCCATCGCAGGCTCAAAGACGACGAGCCGTGGACTGTGGCCTCGGAGAGGGTCCGCCTGGTTGTTCAGCCGGGCCTACGCCCGATCGGCGACGACGGGCAGCTTGAGAGCGTCGGCGTCCCGTTCGGGGCGCATGCCCGACTCATTCTCCTGTTCCTGCAAACGGAAGCCCTCAGGACCGGCAGCCGCGAGGTTGAGCTGGGCGGCTCCTTGCGGCAGTGGATGGCCCGCCTGGGCATCCAGCCAGGCGGGAGCGCCTTCCGCTCCGTGAAAGAGCAGGCCGAGCGGATTTCCCGCTGCCGGCTGTCCTTCCACATCTCGGGCGCCGGACGTACCAGCGCCCTGGTGAACCAGAGCGTCGTGGACAAGGCGCTCTTCATCGAGGAGTCTGACGACTACCGCCAGGGCCGCCTCAGCCTGGAAATCGCCAAGCTCTCCGAGGGCTACTTCGAGCAGCTGAAGAAGCACCCCGTCCCGCTCGAGGAGGCCGCCATCAAGTCGTTGGCTAACAACTCGGCAGCGATGGACGCTTACATCTGGCTCGCTTACCGCCTGCACTCGTTGAAGGGCGACACGCTGGTGACGTGGAAGGCGCTGAAGGCGCAGTTCGGCACCAACTACAAGGAACTCTACCACTTCAAGTCGAAGTGGCCGAAGGCACTGGACCTGGCGCTGGCCGTGTATCCCGACGCCAAGGTCGAGGTCGGCGAGATCGGGGTGCTGCTGAAGCCGAGCCGTCCGCCTGTGGCGCCGCGCCTGCTTACCATTCGCCAAGGATAAGCGGGCTCACCAAATCACCCGGCGACTCGCGGCATCGGCACGAGTCGCGCTCTGTCCGGTGCTCACCAAATCACCCACCCATTAAGCACTGACGCCAAGGACTTGCCGGGGGCCAAGCTCACCAAAACACCCATTCTTCGGGGGTCACCTCGGGCGGTGGACCGCGAGCATCACGGACGTCATCACCGCGTCGTCCCCGGCCTTCCCGCGAACCACCGCCCAGGCGATGAGGAACCCAGCGAACGGCAGGGCGGGCAAGATCAGATCGTGCATCTCGGCCTCCGGCGGCCCGGAGCCCCGAGCGCCCACGCCGGGTCCATGAAACCTTGAGGAGTCACCGCCCAGGTAGCCGGTCCCCGTATGAGCCAGCCACCGAGACAGCCGCCGACACCCCCACCCCGCCCAATCCTCCGCACCGAGGCGGACGCCCTCGCCTTCGTTTTGGCCGACTGGATCGACGGCAACGGCATCTACCTCGCGGACGGCCCTGTCCCCGAGTTGCCCGTGGTGGGGATGGACAGCATCGCCGCGCTAGTTGTCGTTGCTATGGAGGTTGTCCCTCCGGGGCTGGGCTGGAAAGCTGTGGTTGCGAGGCCAGCAACCCCCAACCTGGAGCCCCGGATGGAGGCGCATGAGAATGCCTGGACGACGCCGCATACCCATCAGGGCCGCTGGTGCTTCGGCAAGACGCCGATGCAGACTTTCCTCGACAGCGCTAATCTCGCGCGCGAAAAACAGAACCCGGCAAAGGCCGCGTAGCCGAGCCAGCCAACAGTTTCGATCCGGCGGACACCCACCACGCCAGATCGACCAACTGTCAGATCAAGTCGCTACTTCTACACCCAGACCAGGATCCCGATCCGATCCGCTCGCTTCGAGCAGAACACCACCATCGCACCTGAAAATAGGTTCAATGAGGCGCCTAGCATCTCCGGCCGCCATGTGAAGATCTGCTGCGGGCAGAGCTGCCGGCGCCGGGCCACCCTCCCTGGCGCTCAGACCGCTCTATGCGGCCTCCTGAGCGTGGCCCTCAATGATGGTGGGCTCTCTTTCGGTCTCGGATCCCCCCGCTGAGGGCATGTAGCTCCGCCTGGATCTGCGCCATCTCATGCGACAGAGCCTTCGCCCTGGACAGAAGCCACGCAATGCGCTGGGCCCGCCGCTCCTGCTCGGGCGTGCCCTGCTGGGATCCGGCCTTGATCTTATTAAGGAACTCGGTCAGCTCCCGCCTGGATACGTCGGGCCGAACCACCTTTGCTTCATGTGCCCGCCGGAGAGCGCCATCGTCCAGCAGTACCAGCTTATAGGCGTTGGTGTAGCTGCGGGGTAGATCGTCCTCCGCAATCCGCCGCTGTTCGACCGCCTGGGCGACCATCCGCAACTGGTAGGCCACGCTGCGGCCGAACGGCAGTTGGTTGGCAACCATTGACTCGAACTCGCCGTGGGGAAGACCTTCCTTGGCCTGCACCAGGTAGCGCCCGATCGTCAGGAATTTGGCCTGGGCTTCCTCCCACAGCTTCCCGATCTCGGACACGAAATCCGCGGTGCCGTGGCATTCCTTGACGTGGTTGCTTAGGAGGCGCTGACGTTTGGCCTCTTGATGTTCGGGCAGAATGCCGCCGGGTTCCTTCCGACGACGCGCGCTCTCAGGCAGCCGAAATCCAGTCATCGCGCTGCCCCTTCAAGAGCAAGTTGCTGTTTCACGAAATCCCATACGCAACCGAGGTCTTCAGCTGCGCGGCTCTTGCGCAGCTCGCAAACGCCTACCCCGTGGTCGTGGGTGCTTTCGATGTCGTCTAACTGCCGCACATCCACTGGGCACAGCAGACCCGCCCCATTCAGCCGGGCCTTGGCCTTGGAGTAGCGCGTGTGGGTCCGCTGGACCTTGTTTAGCAGGAAGGCGCTGTTGGCCCGCTCGCGACGCAGGAAGCCCATCCACTCCACGACGCTGTCGATGTCCGTGGTGCCCTGCGTGGTCGGCACCAGCACAAAGTCGGATTTCTCCACGAGCAGACGGGTAGAGTCTGGGTGGTCATCCAGCCCAGGCGGCGTATCCACGATGACTAGGTCCACATCTTCTAGGGCGCCGATCTCGGCGATTGCCCTCTTGGCGTCGCTCATCGTCCCTTCCCACAGGATGAGGGGCGGTGCCGCAGGCGGCCGGCGCTCATACCAGCGCGTCAAGCTGCCCTGCCGGTCCAGGTCTACGACGACCACCTTCAGTCCTGCATGGACGGCATAGACGGCCAAATTCAGTGAGGTGGAGGTCTTGCCGGAACCCCCCTTCCCGCTTGCGACGAGTAGCCACTTGGCGGTCCTATGAGGCTCCGTTGGCGGCTCGTCCTCAGCAATGCTCTTTGTCGACCTCGATCGGGTCAACACCCCTGCTTTTGCCATTCGCCCCCCCGCGACCTGGACACTTGCAATCTGTATCGCAGGTCTCGGCAACAAAGCAGCAGAAATGAGCGGCGCAGGCCGAAGGAAATGTGTGGCGCGCTACACCTTTGGCATAGAAGCCACACTCACTGCCCCTCGCCGCAGCCGACCTCTCATGGCAGAAGGGATATACAGACAGATAAAAGGCGACCAACTTTGAGGATGTGCCCAGCTCGTCGGCGAAGCAAGGCGCGGGGCTGAGGCCGCAAGGAAATGGGCTCTGCAAACTGTTGCGTGTGGCGTGGCGCAGCCCGCGCACTTGGGCGGCCAAGACACCGGAGCGGTCGAACTCGAACGCCTCAAGCGTCTTCATCCGCGGCAGCCGAGCGTCGTGCAGCAGACGCGTGATCGCCCGGCTCTCGCGCTCCTCCATCTCGGCCGCCAGCAGGGCTTCAAGATAGCCAAGGTAGGACTGCTTCTCCCGGATGGCGGTCTCCGCCAGGCGGCTGAACTGCCCACCGATGGTCGGCATGCGCAGCGCCTTGCAGTGCTGCCGGATGGCCTGGTCCTGCAGGTCGCTCATCACGCCCTCCCGGCGCAGGGGCCGGAGAGGAGCAGCGTGTCGTAGTCGGCAACGCTGGGCATCGGCCGGTCGTAGTGGGTCAGTTCGCCGATATCGACCGGCGCGGGCCGGGCCTTGTGCAACGCCGCCTCGCCCAGCAGATAGCGCACCGCCGCGACGTCGCATGCGCCGAGCGACACGGCGGAGGCGATCGCCGCCCGCAGCCGCTCCTCGCCGAACTCCCTACCCAGCATCAGCACCGCCACCATGGCGCGGGTGCCGTTCTGCTTGCCGTGCCGGACCCGCAGCCGATCCCAGAGCACGTCATGGGAGGCAGGCCAGCGCCCGGCTTGGCTTTACGTATCTCGCCCGTGTCCAGCCGCGTAGTCAGCGAGGTAGCCGGTCCGGCACGCGGGGATCCGTGGCCCAGGCGGAGAAGGGGATCTCGAGCGTGAGGCGGGGCATCTCGCGGACGGCCTGCACCGAAGCCTCGCGCAGGAAGACGTGCCAGGTCTGGGCGGCCTCGGGCTGCGCGGCCCGGAAGGCCGCCGGCGAGAGTAGGGCGAGGTTGGCGCCCTCGCCGGGATCGCGCACCGAGCGGTAGCGGATCGCCTCGATCCCAGCCTCCCGCGCGGCATCGGCCACCGCTTGGCAGGGGCCGTAGTCGGTCGGGTGACCCCAGAGCGCCGCGTCACGGTCGAGCGGAGGCGCGGTCAGGTCGATGGCGACGTCGGTGCCCGCCGGGACCCGGAAGGCGGTCCGCTCCTGCGGGTTCGCCGGGCGCCTCGCGGCCGGGGCGTCGAGGAAGAACAGAAGCCGATAAAAGGCTTCCTCGGCCACCGCCGTTTCAACCCGCTCGGCGGCGTAGAAGCAACCTGCCGGCTGGCGGGCGCGGCGGAACCGGCTGCCATGGCGGTAGGGAGCGTAGCGGAACGGGCTGGCCAGGAGGTAGTCGAGCCCCATGCACGTGGCGGGGATTGCAGGCTTGCTGCCCTCCAGCTCGGCCTCAAGGATGGCCTGCTCGTCGAGCGTGTCGACCAGCTTGAGGGTGGCCACCAGGGACTGGCTCTCCACCACCCGCCAGAGATCGCCGGACCAGGACCGTGCCTCAGACGCGAGCGCGGGCGGCGTCCACATAGTCCACGGCGGCGACCAAGCCGGTCACGGTCTGCACCAAGTCGCGCGGCGTGCCCCCGAGGGCGCGGTTCGCGGCGGCCATCCAGGAGCGCAGGGAGGCCTCGTCGCCGCCCACCACGGCATCAAGGCCGCGGAAGAGGCGGACCAGCAGAAGGGCGAGCTCGTAGGGCTTGGTACCGGGCTCAAGCGCATAGGTGCCGGCTCGGAGGCGGGAGGCGGTCGCCTCCGACACCCCGATCGTGCGCGCCATGACGGCGTTGGTCAGGCCGAGCAGGTCGGCCGCCCGCGTGACCGCCTTACCCACTACCGTTGACCGCTTAGTAGGGGAGGCAACGCTTGTTTGTGCTAAGACTCCCATTTTTATCACCAGAGAGTTTAAGGGCCATTTCTTTCTAGGGAAAGATAATACGTGGGCGCGGTTCTGGCAAGAGACCTACGCCGCCCTACGGCGCAACGCGGACCCGTGAGGGCGGGGCTGAAAGCGTAGGCAGAGGGCCTCGAGTGGCAGCCTCTCCTGTGGAAACGGCTTGTCGAGTGCCCTTGATGATGCGAAGTGATTTCGTGTAATTCCAGCGACTTGCTTGTTCCCGAGTTGATGCCAAAATGCCTTGGATCGCGCGAATCATGTGCGAGATCGTGCTTGGCGATGACAGCGACGTCGGCTGTGACAGGGGTGCTGACCCAATCCTTTGCCATAAAGCGGGTCACCGCCGACGCGGTGGGTCGAGGCGGCCGGCCTGGGCTTGAGCGGTGCGGCGCGTTCTGGATCACGACACCTGGAACCTTGGGCTTTCGATCACCTGGCCGACCGACCACCGGCGATAAGATGCCCCGAATCGTGCGAAGGCTGCCCGGGATCGCAACCAGTGATCGTCGCGAGGCCCGATGTCGAAGGTGCGCCTGCCCAAGCGCCCTGCTCCGGCGCATGCGATCCCCGACGCGGCCTGGGCCGAAGCCGCCCGCCGCGAGGCGGTGGTGCGTCCTCTCGCTGCTGAGCGGTGGCTTGGCCGGGCCGCGGTGGAACGCGCGGCGCGGTCCCTCGGCCTGAGCCCTACCCGCATCTACGGCCTGGTCCGCGCCTTCCGCCGCCATCCGGTCACGGCAGTGCTGGCGCTGTCCAAGCTAGGCCCGGCACGAGGCTCGCGCCGCCTCGCTCCGGCCATGGATGCACGGATCGAGGCGGCGATCGACGCAGTATATCTTCGAGCGGAGAGGCCTACCCTGGCCCGACTGCTCGGCCAAGTGGCGTATGCCTGCCGAGCCGAGAGACTCGCTCCGCCCTCCATGAAAGCGCTTCGGGCGCGCATCACCGCCCGTAGCCTGCGCGAACGCATGGCGGCGCGCGAGGGCGCGGCCGCCGCTGGCGGTCGTTTCCGCCAGGTCAAGGCCGGCCCACGCACCGAGCGGCCGCTGCAGGTCGTGCAGATCGACCACACGCTGGTCGACATCCAACTGGTCGACGATGCCATGCGCGCCTGCATCGGCCGGCCCTGGCTGACGCTGGCGTTGGACGTGCATACCCGCCTGGTGCTGGGCCTGTACATCGCGCTCGATCCTCCGAGCGCCGCCGGCGTCGGGCTCACCGTCGCGCAGGCGGTGCTGCCAAAGCCGTCCTGGCTGGACGACCATGGCGTTGCCCTGACCTGGCCGGCGGAGGGCAGGCCTGAGGTGATCCTGGTGGATAACGGCCGTGAGTTCCACTCACGCGCCTTCGAGCGCGGGTGCCGGCAGCACGGCATCGAGATCGACTACCGCCCGCCCGCGGCCCCGCGCTTCGGCGGCCATATCGAGCCGCTGATGGGCACCCTGATGCGGCGCATCCACGCGCTGCCTGGCGCCACCTTCTCCGATCCCGTCGAGTGCGGCGACTACGCCTCGGAGGCGCGGGCGGTGCTGACGTTGCGTGAATTCGAGCACATCCTCGCCCTCGAGGTCCTCGGCCCCTACCACAACGAGGTCCACTCGGCGCTCGGCCGTACGCCGATGTCCGCCTGGCTCGAGGGCACGCATGGGCTGGATCTGCGCCCGCCGGCGGACGCCGGCGCCCTGCTGCTCGACTTTCTGCCCTTCGAGGAACGCCTGGTCCGGCGTGACGGCGTGCGCCTGTTCAATGTCCTCTATCAGGATGGGGCGCTCGCCCACCTGGTGGACCGCGGTGGGGCACGGGTCCGGGTCAAGTACGACCCGCGCGACCTCAGCGCGGTCTTCGTCGAGCTGCCGACGGGCGACCACGTCCGCGTGCCCTATGCCGACCTGGGCCGGCCGCCCGTGACGCTCTGGGAGCACCCGAGGCCTGCCGGCGGCTGCGGGCGGAAGGGCGGCGCACCGTGGATGAGCACGCGATCTTCGCGGCGATCGCCGAGCAGCGCCGGATCCTTGCCAAGGCGCACCGCCTGACCCGGGCGGAGCACCGGGCAGTGGTACGGACGGGGCGTGCCCTGGCGAGACCCGATGGAGGTGAAGGGCCGGCTGCAGAGCCGCGGACGGCGACCCGCGACGACCCCGAGGCACGGGTGCCGATGCCGGAGGAGGGGGCTAGCGGCGGGGTGGAGTTCTGGTGATGCCGGCAACGGGCGAATCCCCACACCTCCCCATCGATCTGCGCCCGATCGCCACCCTCGGCAACGAGGACCGGATCGCGCACATCCGCTCCGAGCGGTGGATCGGCCACGCTGCGGCGGAGCGCGTGCTGGGCTACCTGCAGGAGGCCTTCGATCAGCCTGCGGATTCCGACGATACCAGCCGGGGCTTCCGATCGAAGCCAGCCGCCTGTTCCAACTGAAGCCAGCCGGGCGTTCCGAGCGAAACCGGCCGGGGGTGGGTGGCTGTCTACGGGCGGTGTGAGTGTGGCCTAGTTCTCCTGGCCGGTGTCAACTGCGATGGCGCGCCGGGCGGCTTTCCGACGCATGGATTCGCCCTTGAGCTCAATGCGGTGGGCGTTGTGGACGAGGCGGTCGAGGATGGCGTCGCCCAGGGTGGGGTCGGCAATCCATTCGTGCCAGGCGGGCACCGGAAGTTGGCTGGTGACGATGGTGGCGACCCGGCCATGCCGGTCATCGACGATCTCCAGCAGGTCGCGCCGCTGCTCGGGCGTCAGCGGGGTCAGCCCCCAGTCGTCCAGGATCAGTAGCTGGACCCGGCCCAGGCTTTTGAGCATGCGGGCGTAGCGGCCGTCACCGCGGGCCAGGCCGAGCGCCTCGAGCAGCCTTGGCAGGCGGTGGTAGAGCACGCTGCGGCCGTCGCGGCAGGCCTTGTGGCCGAGGGCACAGGCCAGCCAGGTCTTGCCGACGCCGGTCGGCCCGGTGAGATGAACCCCCTGGTGTCGGTCGATCCACTCGCCGGCGGCGAGGCGCTGGAACAGGGTGCGGTCGAGGCCGCGGGCGGCGCGCCAGTCGATGTCCTCGATGCAGGCCGACTGGCGCAGGCTGGCGAACTTCAGCCGGGCCCGCAGCCGCCGGTCCTCGCGGCCGGTCGCCTCGCGCTCGACCAGCAGGGCCAGGCGCTCCTCGAAACCGAGGCTCTCCAGGTCCGGCTGGCGTCTCTGCTCCTCAAGGGCCTGCGCCATGGCGACAAGGCCAAGACTGCGCAGGTGCTCGCTAGTGGGGTGGGTCAGCATGGCATCTCCTCAATGGTAGTAGCCGCCGCCGCGGATGTTCGGGTGCCGGATGGGCGGCGTGTCCGGCACGGGCTCGGGGGCAAAGGCGCGGTCGAGGCCGTTGCGCAGGATGGATGCGATCGAGCCGTAGCTGCGGGCGCCGATGTCGAGGCCGCGCTGGCAGGCAGCCTCGACCCGGGCGGCGCCGTAGCCGCGCACCAGGCCGAGGATGCCGAGGCAGGCGCGGAAACCCTGCTCCGGATGCGGCTTTGCGCGCAGGATCGCCTCGACCATGCCGACCGCGGCGGGGCCGATGGCGGCTGCCTCGCGCCGTAGCCGGGCCGGCGTCCAGTCGGCATGCCGCCGGTGCGCGCTCGGCATGTGCTCGGGGATGGTGGTGTGCCGGTGCCGCAGCGGGCTGCGGAGATGCGCGGCGACGCGGCTGCCGTTGTGGAACAGCTCGACCCCGCGCTCGGTGATGCGGGCGTCGACCACGGCTCGGGCGAGACGATGGGGCACGCTGTACCAGTGCCCCAGCACCTCGACGTGGTAGTCGAGCCCGACCCGGCAGCGGCGCCAGTCGGCATAAGCGTAGGGCTCGAGTGGCAGCTGCAGCAGGGCGCCGCGCTCGAGGCTCTCGAACAGGGCCCGCCGGCTGGTCCCGAGGCGGCGCATGGGGCGGCTGTTCAGCGCCTCCAGCAGTTCGCGGACGGCGCTGTTGGCCTCCTCCAGGCCGAACAGGCGGCGGTTGCGTAGGCGGGCCAGGATCCAGCGCTCGACCACCTGCACCCCGACCTCGACCTTGGCTTTGTCGCGCGGCTTGCGCACCCGCGTCGGCACCACGGCGGTGCCGTAGTGCGCCGCCATCTCCTGGTAGGTGCGGTTGATCCCGGGCTCATAGCGGCAGGCGGCGGTCACCCCAGCCTTGAGGTTGTCGCACACGATCTGCCGCGCGACGCCGCCGAAGAAGGCGAAGGCATTGACGTGGCAGCCCACCCAGTCCGCCAGTCCCTGGCTCCAGCGGACCTCGGCATAGGTCAGGCTTGAGGCGCCGAGCACGGCGACGAAGACCTGCGCCGGCCGCACCTGGCCGGTGGCCGGGTCGATGACCGCCAGGGTCTGCCCGGCGAAGTCGACGAACAGCTTGTCGCCGGCGACATGGGTCTGGCGCATGGTTAGCGACACGCCGCCGCGCCACTCGGCATAGAGGTCGCAGAAGCGGCTGTAGCCGTAGCCCTCCGGCTGCTCGGCTCGGTATTCCTGCCAGAGCAGCATCAAGGTCACGCCGGGCCGCCGGAGCTCAGCATGGATCCGCGGCCAGTCAGGCTGCGGCCGCAGCGCCTCCCGGGGCGTGAAGGGCGGGCTGAACAGCCTCGCCTCCAGCGCCGCGTCGTCGAGCCCGGCCGGCACCGGCCAGGTGATGCCGATCACCGTTGCCCGGCGCAGGTATTCGGCCACCGTGTACCGGCTGATCCCGACCGCGGCGGCGATCTGCCGCTCGCTCTGGCCGCAGGCGTGTTTGAGGCGAAGAACTTCTCGAACCTGGCGCATGGGCAGTCTCTGGGCAGGCATGGCTCTCCCCGGCGGCGTTGCCGGACCGAGCTTGCCCTCGGTGGAGGACTGCCCGCAGACCGCCCCCTCAGCCCCGAGCTGGGGTGGCGGGCTTGCGTCGGAATGGGTGGCTGGCTTGGACTGGATTCAGTGGCAGGCTTGCGTCGGAATCACCGGCTGGTTTGCGTCGGATTCCGCAATCAGCCAGCGCGCAGGCGCTTGGAGAACGTCCTGCTGCTCGGTGAGAGCGGCATGGGCAAGAGCATGCTGCTCGAGAAGTTCGAGCGGGCGAACGCGGTGGCCTTCGACCAGGCCGCGGGCGCGCAACGTCGGCCCGTGCTCGTGGTCCTGATGCCACCGAACCCGACCGAGGCCGAGTTCTTCGAATGCGTGCTGGAGGCGGTTGGTGCGCCCTCGGCCGGGCTCTGGGTGCAGGGCATGCGCCTGCGCGCCTCGGCGATCGGGCTCCTGCGCGACCTCGGGGTGCGGGTGCTGGTCCTCGACGAGATCAACTCGGTGCTGGCCGGCACGCCGCGCCAGCAGCGCCTGCTCCTGCAGCTGTTACGCTTCCTCTCGAACAACCTCGAGATCGCGCTCGTCTGCGCGGGCGTTCCCGAGGCGCGACATGCGTTGCTGTCGGACCCGCAGCTGCGTGGCCGCTTCAGCGATATCGAGCTGTCGCCGTGGACGCCGGGCGAGGAATTGCGGGATTTCCTCACCCGGCTGATCTGGAGCCTGCCCTTGCGCGAGCCACCGCCGGTGGACTCGCCGCGGCTGCGGGCGTTGCTGGTCGAGCGGTCGCGGGGAATCACGCTCGGCATCTGCAAGGCGGTGGAGCGTGCCGCCGTCGCCGCCATCCGTAGCGGGCGCGAGCGGATCGAGTTCGCGAGCTTCGAGGACCCGGAGGTCTGGCGGGGCGTGGCGACGACCGGCCGTGGCACGCCGGCCGGGGGCCGGGGCGCCGCACGCGGGCGGCCAGCGGCATGAGAGCGGCCGGGCCCTTGCCGCTTGTGCCGCGGCCGCTCCCGGGCGAGGCGGTGCTGTCCTGGGTCGGCCGGATCGGCGCGCGCTACAGCCTTGAGGCCTCGGCACTGATCGCATGGCTGCGCCGCGGCCACGGGGTGCACGCCTCGCGCATCGCTGCTCTGGACTGGCGGGCCGATGCCGAGCTGGACCACCTCCTCGCCGGAGCGGCGCGCCTCGAGGTCGGTGCGGTCCGGGCGCTGCGCCCCGTCGCGGCGGTCGCTGAAATCGCCCTCTGGCGCCGCGCCCGCCCGGCCTGGTGCGCCGGCTGCGTGCGCGATGACGTCGGGCGGCAAGGAGAGTGTTACGGGCGCGTGGCATGGCGCCTCGGCGGCTGGGTGGCGTGCCCGATCCACGACGTGCTGCTTGCCGAGGCCTGCCCGCGCTGCCCGCACGGACGATGCGGGTTCCGGCCCATGGCGGGCCGGCAGCGGCTGATCTGCGACGCTTGCGGAGCGCCGCTGGACCAGCCGTCCGGGGCCTACCGGGGGCCGAAGCCCGGCCCGAAAGCTCGGTCCTAGCGCTTCAGACCGACCTGCTCGCCGCGCTCGGCGGTGTGGCCTCGGCGGGGCCCCGGGGCTTCGGCCTGCCTGCCGCGGTCTTCCCGGCCATGGTGCGGGATCTGGTGATCCCCTCTGGTCCGGCCATCGTCGTACGAGACCGGGCACCGCGGCCGGGGGGCGGCCGGAGGTGACGGCGATGCCCGCGCGCTGGCGACACTGCCGGTGCGGGCGGTGCATGCGCTCCTCGGCATCGTCGCACCCGTCTTCGGTGCCGTGGCGGCCTCCGCCGCCGGCGCGATCGGGACGCCACCGGGAAAACGCCCCCCCCGCCGGACGACCTCGCCGCGCCCCTCGCATACGTCTCGTGGCAGGACCTGGAGGCGCTGCGGCCGAAGGCGCGCGGCTGGGGGCCAGTCCTTGGACGCGCCGTGCTTGAGGCGGTTGACGGGGAGGAGGAACGGCGACGGCAGGGTGCCATCGCGGCCGGCTTGGCACGCGACGAGGCGGCCTGGGCCCGGTACGCGGCGGCGCGGTGCGCCGCGGAGGTCAGGCGCCGGCGGGCAGCGAGGGCGGCGCGTCGCCGTTGGCGGGACGCCGCGGCAGGTCCGGCGATCGGCAGAGGGCGCGATGGCCGTGATGCCTGCGAGGAGGGGAGGGGGCCTCCCGTGTTCGGGGGTCGGGCGGCCACCCTCGGGTCTGGCCGACCCGTGGCGCGATCCTGGGCATTTTTATCGCCAATCAGGGGCGCTTTGGCGCGATCCAGGGCACACCACCGCGCCACAAACCGGCAGTTGGCTGGGATTTCTTATGATCTGGGTTCCGCGACAAGCGCCCAGGGCGGCCGTAGCCCGGCACAATGGCTATGTGTGTCTCCCCCGCGATAAGCCCCGCTTACCGCGCCTTAGTCCGGGCTTGCCCGAATCGCGGTTTCCCGCCAGAATTGCCGGAAGGGGAGGGGCCTGCCTGTCTTGACCAAACTTGACCAAATTAGCTACGAGGCCTGCCAGACCAACCCTGGTCCGGAGGCCGCGCGTGACCCAGGTCAACCTCTACGACGCCAAGACCCAGCTCTCCCGCCTGGTCGACCGCGCCGCAGCCGGCGAGGAGATCGTCATCGCCAAGGGCGGCCGGCCGCTGGCGCGCCTGGTGCCGCTCGCCACACGCACCGCGCCGCGCGAATTCGGCTTCCTGGCCGGGCAGGTCCGGGTCAGCCCCGACTTCGACGCGCCGCTGCCGGACGAACTCGCCGCGGCCTTCGGTGCCGGGGACGCATGAGGCTGCTGCTCGACACGCATATCTTCCTCTGGGTCACCGCCGATCCCGGGCGGCTGGCGGAGGACCTCCGCCTGACCCTCGCGGTGCCCGAGAACACGATCTTCGTCAGTGCGGCCTCGGTCTGGGAGATCGCGAGCAAGCGGGCGCTCGGGCGCATCGCCTTCCCGCTCGAGGAGTTCGTCCCCATTCTCGCGCGGGCCGGCTTCGAGCCCCTCCCGATCAGCGTCTCGCACGCGATCGCCGCCGGCGGGCTGCCGCGCCACCATGCCGATCCCTTCGACCGCATGCTCATCGCCCAGGCCAGGGCGGAAAACCTCACCCTGGTCAGCGAGGATGCGGCCTTCGCCGCCTACGGGGTGCCGCTGTTCGGGCAGGAGCGGCTGCGGTGAGCGGGTCAGACGCCCCCGCGTCGGACGATGGGCTGGCGCCTGGCCCAAGCGATGGCCGCGTGCCAGCGTCGCCGCCGGATCCGGCCGGCGGTGCGCCTGGGCTCTCCGTGGTCGCCACGGCGGCGCTGGCTGCGGCGAAGACCTATGCCCGTGACGCCCTGGCGCCGGAGACGAAGCGCGCCTACGCCGCCGACTGGGCGCACTTTACCGCCTGGTGCCATGCGGCTGGTTGCCCGCCGCTGCCGGCCGAGCCTGCCGCCGTCGCCGCCTACCTCGCATCGCTGGCCGGCCTGTACTCGCGCTCAGCGCTGGAGCGCCGCCTGGCGGCGATCGGCCATGCGCATCGCCTGCGCGACCTCGAGTGGTCCGCCGGGCATCCGGCGATCCGCAGCACCCTGCGCGGCATCCACCGCCGGCACGGCAGCCGCAAACGCCAGGCCGCGGCCCTGACCTCGACCGAGCTGCGCAAGCTGGTCGCCGCCTGCCCGGGTGACCTGGCCGGGCTGCGCGATCGGGCGCTGCTCCTGCTCGGCTTTGCCGGGGCGCTGCGCCGCTCGGAACTCGTCGGCATCGACCGCGAGCACCTGCGCGTCACCGCCGACGGCCTCCGTCTGCTGCTGCCCTCGTCCAAGACCGACCAGGAAGGCAAGGGGGGCCGAGCTCGGCATCAGCCGCGGCAAGCGGCGCGAGACCTGCCCGGTGCGGGCGCTCGAGGAATGGCTCGAGGCCTCGGCCTGCCGCTATGGCCCGGTGTTCCGCAAGGTCGACCGCTGGGGCACCGTCGAGCACCGCCGCCTCGGCGCCGATGCGGTGCGCGACATCCTGCTGCGCCGCGCTGCGCAGGCGAAGCTCACGGTGCATGGCTCCGAGCGGCTATCGCCGCATGGGCTCCGGGCCGGCTTCGTGACCGAGGCCTATCTGGCCGGGGCGCGCGACGAGCAGGTGATGGACCACACCCGCCACCGCGACCTGAAGACCATGCGCGGCTACGTCCGCCGCGCCAAGCTGGTCACCGACAGCGCCGTCAAGCTGCTCGACCTGTGACCCGGATGCCGGCCAGGGTGGAGCGGGCAGGGGAAGGGACCGCGGGCGGCGGGTCTCCGGACGCGCTGGCGCTGCCGCACCCGGACTGGCTCTACCACCACCTCCGGGTGCGCGGGGATCCCGCTGCGATCGGGGCCTTCCGGGCCGCGGCGGCGGGCGCCGGCGTCCTGCCCTGGCGGCACGACCTCGGCCCGGCGGCGGAGGACTGGTTCCACCTGCTGGTGGCGCCGCCGGCGCCGCAGCGGCGCCGCCTGAGCCTGGAGGGCGCGCGCATCCTGGCCGGGCAGCTCCGGGATGCCGCCGCAGCGCGGCAGCGCCTGGTGGCCGAGCGGGCCGCGGCGAGCCGGTCCTGCCCCTTCGACCTGCACCGGCTGCTGCCCGTGCCGGACCGGCTGCTCCGGCTCGGCCCCGACCATCCGGAGACGCGGCGCTGGCTCTGGGAGTGCTGGGGCACCACCGAGGCCCTGCGGCATGTCGTGGAATTGCCGGTGCCCGGGCGCGGCGAACCGCGGCGCCGCGACCCTGGCCTGGTCTGGGTCGGCTTCTGGGCGGCCGACTGGACCCCCTGGCGCGCCCTCCTGCAGCTGCGCGCCCGCTGGCCGGGCCTGCGGATCGAGCTCCGCCCCTTCTACGATGACCCCTGAGGCGGACAGCGCCGAGCCCCTGCTCGAGGGCCCGCGCGCCGAGGTTGGCAACGCCGGCGCGCCGGTGCTGCGCTTCGAGGTGTGGGAGGGCCCGCTCGACCTGTTGCTCGACCTCGCCCGGGCACAGCGCGTCGACCTGGCCCAGCTCTCCATCGTGACCCTGGCCGAGCAGTTCAGCGCGGTGGTGGACGCGGCGATCGCGGCGCGGCGGGTGCCGCTGTCGCGGCTGGCCGAGTGGCTGATCATGGCGGCCTGGCTCACCCTGTTGCGCTCACGGCTGCTGTTGCCGGTCGCCGAGGAGGAGGCCCTCGAGGCGCACCGCGAGGCCGCGGACCTGCGCCAGCGGCTGGCCAGCCGGGAGGCGGCGCGGCGCCTGGCGGATTGGCTGGAGCGGCGGCCGCAGCTCGGGCGGGAGGTCTTTGGCCGCGGCGAGGCCGAGCCCGCGGTCGCGGCGCTGCCGGCGGCCGACCTTACGGAGTTGCTGCGGGCCTGCCTCAAATTGCTGGAGCTGCCGCTGCACGAGCGGGTCTATCGGCCGCAGCCGCCCTCCCTCTGGCGGGTCCCGGACGCGCTGGCGCGGATCCGCCAGCTGCTGCCCGGCCTGCCGCACGGCGCGCCGCTCGCGCGCTTCCTGCCGCCAGCCGGGGAGGGGGGGCCGCGACCGCCTGCAGCGCCGGGCGGCGCTGGCCAGCACGCTCCTGGCCGGCCTGGAACTCGCCCGCGACGGCGCCGCTGCGCTCGAGCAGGACAGGGCCTTTGGCGAGATCCGCGTGAGCCCTGCCGATGTGACGGGCACCGGCGCGGCCGAGTCGAAGGCGGCCGCCGCGTAGCCAGACCGTGGACCAGCGCCAGGACGGGATCCCACCCAGCACCCGGGTGCCGCCAGGACGATCACGGCAGCATTGGCTGGTTAAGAAAGTGCGGCGATGGAAAGTCCGGGGTGGAAGCTCCTGGCGGCCTCGGATCCCGTACCCGGATCAGAGCAGGCTTGTCTCCGTTTGCTGGGATGAGTTGCCGGCGGCCTTGCGACGCGGCAGCGCCGGGCGCAGGGCAGGGGGGCGGGATGCGCCCTGTCCCGGACCCTCATAGCCGTCATCGGCGATCAGGCGCAGCTGCACCGCACCACCATGGGCTCCGGCCAGCTCGGCCGGCGGCAGGGTCAGCGGCACCGGCCAGAAGCACTCGACCCGATCCTCGCCGCGCAGCGCCAGGAAGACCACTCGCTCCACCTGGCCACCCTCGCCGGTCTCGACCGCAAAGCGGAAGACCAGCCCCTCGGCCGCCTCGGTGCCGAGCGCCAGCGAGAGCTGCTGCGCCTCGCCCTCCTGCCGGCGCAGCGTGCGCTCGGTCGGCTCGTCGGCAGCGCCGCGGTAGAAGCGGACCGGCACGCCCTGGCCGTTCGAGCCGATGACGAAGACGAAGTGGGCGCTGTCGTCCAGCACCTCGAGCCAGGGATAGTCGCCTGATTCGGCGGCCCGCTTCAGCCGGTGGCGGCCGAAGGCGAAGGCGCGGCAGCCGACCGACCAGGGATCGTCGCCGAGCTCATAGCTGGCCATGGCCAGGGCGTCGCGGCGGGCATTGGCCAGCAGCCTGGCGCAGAGCCGCAGGCGATCCTCGCTCAGCGCCGGGTGGAAGTCCCAGGGGAGACAGGGCGGGGTAGGGGAGGGAGGCTCCATATCGGAAGCATAACACGACAGGGCGCGGTCCGCGCCCGGGATCGCCGACCGGCCTTCCTCGAATGCACTCCCGACTGGGTTCCAGATTTCGGTGACACGGTCGCCTTTACCCGAAAGCCGCGAGCAGGCGCGCCACCTCCTCGGGCGCCGTGACTGGGGCAAGATGACTGGCCGCCAGTTCCACCCAATCCCAACCCGCCTGGCTCCGCACCCAGCGCCGGCTTGGCTCAATGAATGAGTAGGGCGGGCGGGTAAGTGCCACATAGGTCCGCGGCCGGCCGTTGCCGACCGGATGGTCCAGCCGTAGTGGGCTCTCGTAGGTGGCGAGCGGCTGCGGCGTAAAGCGCCGCAGCAGCCACTGCGTGATCGGCCCGTCGGGCATGCCGAGGGCGGCGGCCGTTCGGGGTGGCGGCAGGACGGGGCCGCTGCCCTGGTCCACAGCCGCGCGGCGGATCCCTTCCGCTCGATCGGCCGGCACTACATCGAGGGCGCGCTGGCCACCCTCCACAACCAGGCTGTCGAGAAGGACAAGGCGTCGGATCCGCTCCGGTATCCGATCCACCACGCCTATGGCCGGGATACCGCCGAAGCTGTAGCCGACGAGGATGGCGTCGCGCAGTTCGTCAGCCTCGATGGCATTGACCAGGTCCTCGACCCAGGTGTCGAGCGTGACGCCGCGCGAGAGCAGGTGCTTCCGCTCTCCCATGCCGGTCAGGGTCGGTGTGACGACTCGGTGGCCTTGGGCGCGGAGGCGCTCGGCGACTGGCGTCCAGAACCAGCCACCGCCCCAGGCGCCATGCACCAGCACATAGGTTTTGCCCTCCGCGCTGCCAGTATCTTGCGCTGCAGCTGGCGCCAGACCGAGGCGCGAGGAAGCGGCAGCCGTGAAGAGGCCGAGCGTGAGGGTGTGCCGTCGGCCGATGGTGTCCCGCATGCGACATCCTCCTTCCTGCCGGAGGGCGTGCATTCGGCTGCGCCCTCATTGTTGGGCCAGTTCGGTTCGGGTGCGTGGAATCGTATACAATTGAGCGTGCGACGCCTACATTCCCAGGAATAGAAAGCAATGGGCCAGCCGGAATACCGGGGTGGTCGTTGGCGCGTGGGGGGAGCGGAATGGCAATCATCACTGGCACAAACCAGGCCGACATCATTACCGCGACACATGGCGCCGACCAGATCAGCACTGGTAACGGCGGGGATCAGGTCATTGCCCTGAGCGGTGACGACCAGGTCCAAGGCGGCAATGGCGACGATCATCTCCAGGGCGTGGACGGCGACGACGAACTTGCTGGCAGTAACGGCAACGATGAACTCGACGGCGGCAAGGGCGACGACAAACTCGACGGCGGTCGCGGCAATGACCTTTTGCACGGCGGCTTTGGCGTCGATGCCCTGGTGGGGGGCAGGGGAGAAGACATCTTCTCCTTCGGCACCGTAGTTGGATCCAGAGGTGGGTCCTCCTACAGGATCGGCACTGGTGTCGGTGAGGGAGCACGCGACGTAATTGGCGACTTCCAGCAGGGAGCGGACGTGATCGACCTCAGTCTGGTCAACTTCTCCAGTGGGGGCGGTCCCATTGTCGGACCTGCTACCCCCCCCGAGCGACCTTACGTTCGAATTCATCGGCACTAATGCATTCACCGACGGGGGTGGCGGCGAGCCGCATCTGCGCTACGAGGTGCTCGAAGGCCGGACTATCATACAGATGGACGGAATACGGGCCGCCGGCTCTGGAGCATTCCCGCCTGATGGGGTCGTGGACGCCGAAATCGAGCTGATTGGTGAGTTTGTACTGACGGCCGCCAATTTCTTACTTTGACGAGCGGGAGGCGGGCGAGCTGCTGGTCCGCTTCGAGGGCCGCGAGGTCGCCTATGGCTTCGGTGAGCTGGACGAGCTGGTGCTGGCCTATGCCACCACCATCCACAAGAGCCAGGGCTCGGGATACCCGGCCGTGGTGATCCCGCTCAGCATGCAGCATTACCCCATACTGGCCCGTAACCTGCCCTACACCGGCGTGACCCGCGGCAGGCGGCTGGTGGTGCTGTTCGGACAGCAGTGCGCTCTGGTGATCACCGTCCACAACGCCGGTCCCGACGCCGCTGGTCAAAGCTGCGAGAGTGATTGGGTAGCGTGATACCGGCCTCGAGGCGAGGTGTGGAGAGACCCCGTCCGGATTGAGCCAAGCCGGCCAGCATGCAGGCGAGGTGGTGATGCCCTCCCAGAATTGTGGCAGCAGCGCGTGCGCCGCTCTGGCGCATTGCTAACGACGATCGCAGCGGCCCGCTCCCGTCAGGGATGGCTGCCCATGTAGACCAGCGTCCCGTCGGACTCCAGGACGGCCGCCGAGTTCATGCTGGCCCGTTCGATCTTCCCCGGCCCCATAATGTGGAACACCTCCCGGCCGCCTGCGAGCAAGTAGTCGGTGATGATGCGCCGGTGACAGCGCCACCAGACTGCCTCGGCACACATGATGGCGCAAACCTGGGAGCCGCCGAGTTCAAGCAGTGCCGTCATGCCTTCACGGAAATCAGGCGTGGCCGCGTAGTCGGCGTAGTTCCGAAAGCTCGCGTTTTCCCAGAAGGTGTTCCGCGAAGGCCCCTGGTCCTTTTGCCTGCCGCGCAAGCCACCCAGCCGCCGGCAGTGCCGATAGCCGATCTGGTATGGGGCCAAGGCTGCTGGGAGCGCGTCAGCATTGAACTGTGGGTTGGTGCGCGAACGGGGGATCGTCCGGACATCCACGACGAGATCCGCCCCCGCCTCGCGGAGCAGATCGGTCAGTTCCGCCACCGACCGGGTTGAATGGCCGATTGTGTAGAAAGGGGAACCCGGGTGCATGCTCCATCTCGCTTCCGATGGGGAGGTCAACGCGAGGTGGGCGTGGGCAGATGCGAGCAGTAGATCGGATCGCCTGGAGCCGGGCTTGCGCGTACATAGCCACAGCTGCTGTCACTCAATTTCCAAGGAGCGGCTGCGCTATGAGGGAGCGATGTCCTAGACCTGCTGCGCTCCGGTCATCGGCTCATCGCCGGTCGTTCAGTCGGTCGCGTCTTTGATATCACGGGAACGGCCTCAATCGAGGCGCGCGCCGGCAGCCTGCACGATGGCGGGCCAACGTGCGACATCCGCCCGCAGCAGTGCCGCCAGGACCTCCGGGCTACCGCCCACGGGCTCTAAACCCTGATCGTTCAACTGCCGGGCAACCTCCTGCAGCGCCAGCGTCCTGTTCACTTCGGCGTTGAGCCGCGCGACGATCTGGGGATTGGTGCCAGCCGGGGCGAGCAGTCCCTGCCAGGAGACCACATCGTAGCCAGGCAGGCCTGATTCCGCGACGGTCGGGACCTCCGGCAGCGCCGGGGCACGAGATGCGGTAGAGACGGCAATGGCCCGCATCCGGCCACCACGCACATGCTGCACGACAGCCGCCAAGGTCAGCGACAAGGCATCGATGTGCCCGGCCAGCAGGTCCATCGAGGCCGAGCCGCCGCCGCGGTAGAGCACATGTGTCCAGCCAACGCCAGTGCGGGACTTGATCAACTCGGCTGCCAGGTGCCCGATGCTACCATTGCCGGGTGTGCCCAGGGTGATTGTCCTCTGCCGAGCGAGGTCGAGGAACTCCGGCAGGGTCCGCACGGGCAGCCCGTTCCGAACCACGAGGATCTGCGCCGTGCGCACTGTCTGGATCACCGGTGCGAAGCTGCGCAGCGGGTCGTAGGGCACGCTGCGGTAGAGCGAAGGGTTGATTGCCACCGAATCCCACCCGGCCAGGATGGTGTGGCCGTCCGGCTTGGCCGCCGCGACCATCTCGAAGGCGATATTGCCACCTCCGCCGGCGTGGCTCTCGATGACAAAGGGCTGACCAAGCGCCTCCGACAGGTGCCGCCCCAGGACCCGCGCCAGCGCATCCACGCTGCCGCCCGGCGCCACCGGCACAATGATACGCACTGGGCGCGACGGCCAGGTCTGCGCCCAGCTCGGCGCCGCGAAGAGCACCAGGCCGCCAGCCAGCACCGAACGTCTTGCCAGCACCGGAGCCGTCCTCCGCGCGACGGGCTCCGCCATGCAATCGGTTCTCCGCAGTGGTGGTGAACGGCTATGCTGCTGGCGGGGCCTCGCCCTTCACCTGAGAGTTTGGCAGTGAATCCGCGCCGCCAAGCCTGATGCGAGTTGGCCGGGCTCAGTGCTGCGGACCGGTGTGTCGCCATCTGGCGAGGCCGTGCGGCGGGGCATGCGTGCGGTTGCGCAGCGGCACCTCGGTGCTTCGGTGCCGCGCAGAGTGGTTCGGGTGGGTTGCGCGCCGCGGGCGCCGGGTCAGGTCGCGAGTAGACGGCCGGTGCAGATCATGTTGTGCGCCAGGGCATGCCAGAGCCCGACCGCCTTGGCCTTCTCGAGGCCGCGCACGAGGAAGCGCAGCAGGCCACGGTTGCGGCACTGGGCGTTGACGCATTCGGCGGTGGCGGCCCGCTCCTTGTAGACCGCCTTCGCCGCCTCGCTGCCCATCCGCCGGCGCCAGGCCGCCACGCCGGGGCCATCGCCGTCGCGCGGCGCGTGCGGGTCGCGCGCCGCATCGCGCGGCTTCGGCACTGGCGCGAAGACCGCGACACCAGCCGCGGCCAGGGCTTCGATGTCGGCGAGCTTGGCGAAGCCGCCGTCCACCAGGTGCTCGCCCGGCCGCTGCCCGTAGGTTGCGGCCAGCCACTCGCTCATCGGCCGCAGCTGGCCCTTGTCGGAGCCGGTGTTGTCGAGTGTGACGGCGGCGATCATGGTGCTGCGGGGATCGCTGGCGAAGCCGAGGTTGAAGGCCGGGCGGAACCCGCCATCGGGCATCTTCATCACCCGCGCCTCGGCGTCCGTGGTCGAGACCCGCGGCTCGGATGGCGGTTTGCCGGTGGCCTCGCCGGCGGGCGCGTCTCCGGGCCCCGGCGGGTCCTCGCTCTGCGGGCACGGATCGCCTTGCCGCTTCGCCGCGAGTTGCTCGGCCACCGCCAGCGCTGCCTCGACGCGGCGCTCGCGGTCCGCCGCCGCGCGCTGGCGGGCGGCGGCCTGCCGGCGGCTCAGCGCCCCGGGATCGGCCTCGAGCTCGGCCCGCAGCCGGGCGACCTCGGCCGCCGCTTCGGCGCGGCAGCGCGCCAGCGAGGCCCGGCGACGGAAGGAGGCAGCGCCGGCCGCGGCCCGCACCCGCATGCCGTCCTGCGCCACCCGCACGAGCGAGGCGTGGCCCGTCTTCAGCATCGCTGCGAAGCTGTCGGTCAGCAGGCGTTCCAGCACGGCGCCGTGGGCCACGCGGAACTCGGCGAGCGTGGTGTGGTTCATGCCGACCCCACCGCACAGCCACTCGAAGCAGACGTGCTCGCGGCAGAGCCGGTCCAACTCGCGGGCGCTGCCCACGCCCTCCACCGTCGCGTAGAGCCAGAGCGCCAGCAGGATGCGAGGGTCGGCCGGCGGGTGGCCGGGATGGCCCTCCACCGCCTTGATCGCGCCATACAGCGCGGAGAGGTCGAGCCGCTCGGCGAAGGCCCACACGAAGCGCGCCCGGTGATCGGGTGGCAGCAGGTCCTCCAGGCTGAGCGGCCGCAAGCTCACCTGCCGCCGCTCGGCTTGACGCAGCCGCGGAGCCCCCTTGGGCCGTGCTGCCGATATCTGCTCCAGCAGGATCCCGAAAAGGCCAGTTCCAGAATCCGCCCTCATCCCACTCACCGCGTCACCATCAGCCCGAGCCTACTCAGGCACGGCACCAGACGGAAGCAGCCGGTCAGACCCAGACGAAAGATTGACGGCCTCTGAGACGATGACGCTCCATGCCAAGCAGTGCGACGGCCGCGAATTGAAAGCCTGGGCGAAGGAAATCCACCTGCGCGTCTGCGAGGCGATCCGTGAAGCCGACCTGCGGGCGAGGTTGAGGCCGGGGTGACGGGGCGACTACGCCCGCTGCCCTGGCGCATTGCCGGGCGGCTCGGCCGGGAAGCGCAGGATGTGGAGGACGCCCCCAGCCTCACTGGCCTTCGTGGTTTCGATGCGGCCGCCGAGCTGGGCGGCGAGGGCACGGATCAGCCGGCGACCCATGCCACCCCGTCGCCCGAACTCCCGCGGCACCTCCTCGGCCGGCATGTTCGGGAACCCGACCCCGTCGTCGGCCACGGTCAGCAGCAGGTCCTGCCCCTCGCGCCAGAAGCCGATCCGCACCCCTCCTGCGCGGTCCTCCGGGAAGGCGTGCTTGAGGGCGTTCGTGACCAGCTCGTTGACGATCAGCCCCACCGCACCGGCGCGCGACACGGGCAGGCTGTGCCGCTCGGCCTCGATGAACAGGCCAACCGGGGTAACGTCTGTCAGATTGGCCCGCAGGTCCGCGACCAGGTCATGCAGGAATTCCTGCATGTCTACCATCACGTGCCCGTCGCGCCGGGCCAGCCGATCGTGCACGCGGGCCAGGACCCGCACGCGCTCGGACACGGCCCGCAGCGCGGCGGCCGTCTCGGGCGAGGTTCCGGCCTCCTGCATGCTCAAGGTGGCGCCGATCCTGGCGAGGTCGTTCTTCACCCGGTGGCCGAACTCCAGCAGCAGCAGGTCGCGCTCGCGGGCGACCTGCTCGGCCATCCTCCGGGCCTCCTCGGTCTCGGCGTGGGCCTGCTCGGCCTCGACGTAGGCACCGTGGAGCGCCTCGATGATAACGGCAATGAGCAGGCCGATGAGGACGAACAGGCCAACGCTGATCGCCGTCTCGGTGTCGGGGATGGCGAAGGAATGGAAGGGCGGGACGAAGAAGTAGACCGCCAGCGCAGCGCTCAGCAGCGTGGCGACGACGCCGGAGCCGCGGTTGAACACGACGGCCGAGAGGATGATGGCCGGGAAGAACAGCAGAAACGGCAGGGCCAGCAGGTCCGCGAGCAGCCAGTAGCGGATGGCGAAGGCGACGAGGACCAGCACGGTGGCGCCGGTCCACCGCAGCGGGGTCGAAAGGGAACGGACCGGGGCCGGTCGGAAGTAACGTCGAATGGGCATAGGGCGCCCAACCATCTCTGATACTTCTAGTTGCGCCTGCCACTGGATTGCCAAAGGCCCGCCACGCGGCCGCCTTCATCGGGCTACCCGTGCTGTGAAAGTAGCGCCGGGGAAACCCGAAGCAGCAGCGGCGTTGGCTCTGTCGAAGCGATCTGCGGGGCGCCTCTATCTCCCCGTGGCGGCGCCGGAACCGTATCCCGGTCGCGTGGCGGGGGCGTATCCCTCGCCCGGCCGAATGCCGGGCCGACACGTCCAGGCGCAGAGCCGCCCGGCGCTCACCCGCGTCGGGCGGTTTCTATTTGTCGGCCTCTTCGTCCTCTCCCCTCGCCAGCATCGCGTGCGACCGCATGATCGCCCGGCACGCCCGAGCAGGCCCGGGCCGCGGGGTGCCGCCGTGGCGCGCGGGGAGAAGGTGACCGCCGCGGATCTCTACTGCCGGCTGGGCATGACGCTGCCGCCGCCAGGGATCATCGAATGACGCGCCCGGACGACCCCGCGCCCGGCTGGGCTTGCGAGCTGGCCGAGGCGATGGCGACGCTGCGCGAGACGATGCCACCCGTGAAGATGTCGCTGCCCTGGAGGCCGCCGTCATGACGTGCCTGACGCGGCTGGAGGCCATGCCGCCCGTCACTGACCCCTTCGCCCTGGCGCTGGCCGAGTATCGGCAGGTGTTTGGCGACACCCCAATCATCAGGGGGGGCTGGAGTCATTCCGCTACGGCGCGCTGGCCGCAATCCTACGGTAGGCGGTGGCCGAGGGCCGGCCGCTCACTGATGCCGAGGTCAGGCGCCAGCTCGACATGACCCTGCCGCCGCCCGCGACAGGATCGACCGGCGCGAGTTTGCCAAGCTGATCGCGACCGTTGTGGCGGCGACCATCGTCGGCATGCTAGCGCTGACCGCGCTGGCGACCTTCATTCTGTCGCAGCTGTAGCAGGGGAAGGAGGCCGGGCGCCCGTGGAGGCGAAGGTGTGGAGAGAGGCGCCCGGCCCCGCCGCTGGGTGAGGCGCGGCACGAGATTTAGACCGCACTCGGAAGCATCCTGTCTCGAAACAGAACCGTGAGTGGCGATAACAGCACCGGCATGGCGCCGCCAGGGGACCCCGAAGAAGGACACCCGACACCACGCCGGCCGTCGCCCCCGCCGCTGATCGGCCGCGCATCTCACGGCCAAACGGCTCAAACCCGCGGTGGGCTGGGCACCCCAGCCAGCCGCAGAGAAGGGGGTCTTACTGCGCCAGAGGCACGGGATCGCGATGGATGGAGGGCTGGCTTTCTATTTCTGAGCCTATTTGGTTAGGCTTGCCAATGTGCCCAACATTGACACCCTGCTCCCGATCCGGAGCCGCATCGCATGCCGCCCCGCGCTTCGCTCAACGTCTCACTCACCCCGGAGCTCACAGCCTACATTGGCGAACGGGTTGCGTCCGGCCGCTATCGGAGCGCGTCCGAGGTGGTCAGGGCTAGCCTGCGCCTGCTGCAGCGCGACGAGCCTGCCGGTTCCAGACAACCAGCACCGTCGCCCGCCGTGTCGGACGGTACGGATCATGGTGATCGGCGCCGTGGGCAGCATCACCTGAAATGACCCAAGAACACGCCGCTGACCCTGGCTGCGCTCCCACGAGCCGAGAGGCAGCGTTGGTGGCGGAGAATGCCCGCCTTCGCGCGGCGCTCGCGCGCGCCAAGCTCGACGCCGACGCTGCCTCGGAGGTGGCCGACCTGCGCCGGCGGGTCGAGGAGCTGGTGCGGGCGGTCCGTGCCCGGGACGACTTCATCGCCATCGCCGCCCACGAGCTCCGCAATCCCATGACGCCGATCCTCGGCCTGGCGAAGGCCGCGCTCACCGCCGCGCGCAACGCCGAAGGCGCCTCCCCGCGCGTCACGACCCTGCTGGAGCACCTGCAGCGGGCCGCCCAGGACTTCATCAGGCGAGCGACCAGGCTGCTGGATGTCGGCCGCATCGAGTCCGGCAATCTGCGGCTGGAACCATCCGAGACCGACCTCTCCGAACTCGTGCGCATGGTTGCCCAGCGCTACGCCGCCGCGGCCGCCCATGGACGCAGCGCGCTCGGGCTCGAGGCCGAGGACGGCGTTTCCGGGATGTGGGACCGGCTCGCGGCCGAGGAGATCGTCGAGAACCTGCTCTCCAACGCCCTCAAGTCGGCATGGGCCGGCCCGTGACCCTCCGGCTCCGGTCGGACGGGCGCTCGGCGGTGCTGGAGGTGCAGGACCGCGGGGTCGGCATGCCGCCCGAGCAGCAGACGCGCATCTTCGGGCGGTTCGAGCAGGTGGTGGGCCAGCACCGGGGCAGCGGCTTCGGCATCGGGCTGTGGGTGGCGAGCCGGCTGGTCGCGGCCATGGACGGCCGGATCGCCGTGTCGAGCCGCCCGGGCGAGGGCTCGACCTTCACCGTCACGCTCCCTCTCGCACCCCTGGAACCGGATCGGACGACGCATGCCACAGGATGAGGCCACTCCTGGCGAGGAGGAGATTGGACGGGTCCCGAGTCTGGTACCGGGCCTCGATCAGGTGCTGTGCGGCGGCTTCCTGCGCGGTGGCCTCTACCTGGTCCAGGGAGCGCCGGGGATGGGCAAGACCGTCCTGGCCAGCCAGATCCTCTACCGCCGGGCGGCGGAGGGAGGCCGTGCCCTCTTCGTCACTGTCCTCGGTGAGAACCACGGCCGCATGCTGGCGCACCTGCGCCCGATGCGGTTCTTCGACCCCTCCTTCATCCCCGACCGGGTGACCTACCTCAGCGCCTACCAGGCGCTGGAGGACGAGGGGCTCGAGGGGGTCGCTGCGTTCATCCGCCGGGAGGTCCTGGCCCACAAGGCGACGCTGCTCGTGCTCGACGGCATGAGTGCGGTCGAAGCCAAGGCCGGCGCCGGGGCCGTGTTCGAGATGAAGCGGTTCACCCACGGGCTGCAGACGCTGGCCTCGGCGACCAATTGCACCATGCTGCTCCTGACCACCACGGCCGGCGCGAGGTCGGCGCCGGAGCACACGATGGTGGACGGGATGATCGAGCTGCGGCAGCGATCCTTCGGCGTCCGAAGCGAGCGCCGGCTCCTGGTCCACAAGCTCCGCGGCAGCGCCTTCCTCGAGGGCGAGCACGCGTTCCGCATCACCCGCGAGGGCGTCGCCGTCTTCCCGCGGACCGAGGCCCTGCTCGCGACGCCCACGCTCCGCGGCCCGCCGCCACGGACACGCGTGTCGTCCGGGATCGTCTCGCTCGACGCGGTGTTCCGGGGCGGGATCCCCGAAGCCACGATGACGGCGGTGGTCGGCCCGTCGGGCTCGGGCAAGACCACGCTCGGCCTGCAGTTCCTGTCCGCCTCGAGCGCCGCCGAGCCCGGCCTGCTGTTCGGCTGCTACGAGCCGCCCGAGCGGCTGCACCTGAAGGCCGAGACGATGGGCCTCGACCTCGCCGCGGCGGAGCGGCGGGGGGACCTCGAGATCCTCTGGCATCCCGTGGGCGAGCACATCCTGGACGAACTCGCCCACAGGCTGCTCGAGGCGGTTCGGCGCCGCGGCGTCAAGCGCCTGCTGATCGACGGCCTGTCCGGCTTCCAGCAGGCGGCGCTCGAGCCGGAACGGCTCGTGCGCTTCTGGTCCGCCCTGTCGAACGAGCTGCGGGCGCTGGGCGTCACCACCCTGCACACCCTGGAGATGCCGGAGCTCATCGGCGCCGACCTCCGTGTGCCGGTGAGCGGGATCTCCTCGCTCGCCGAGGTCATGGTCATGCTGCGCTACGTCGAGCTGCAGTCGCGGCTGTACCGCCTCATCTCCCTGTTCAAGGTACGCGAGGGCGCGTTCGATCCCACGATCCGCGAGTTCGAGATCACCGCCGCGGGCATCACCGTCGGCGAGCCCTTCGAGAGGGTCGAGGCCGTCCTGAGCGGGATGGCCCGGGCGGCGCTCTCGAGGGCCGCTACCGTGGCGGCATCCTCCGACGGGGCCCGGGCCCCGTCGGCCGACGACACTGGGCAGTCCGGGTGAGCGGCATGGCAACGGTGCTGGTCGTCGAGGACGAATTCGCCATCGCGGACCTGCTGGAGATGGTCCTCACCGACGAGGGCTACCACGTGCTGACCGCTGCCAACGGGCGCCAGGGGCTGGAGCGCCTGGCGGAGGGCCCGCGCCCGGACCTGGTCATCTCCGACTACATGATGCCGGTCCTCGATGGCGTCGGGCTGCTGCGGGCGATGCGGGAGAGCGAAGCCCAGCACGACATCCCCTGCATCGTCATGAGCTCCATGCCCGAGGCGAGCGTGCGTGAGCGCATCGACGGCTACGAAGCTTTCGTCCGCAAGCCGTTCGATCTCGACGCCATGGTCCAGCTGGTCGCGACCATCCTCGAGACACCCCGGCCGAAGCCCTGAGGCACGACCCGGGCGCCCCCGCCCGTCGTGGCCGCGTCTTCGGCTGCCTCTCGCTGAAGTCGCCGTGCCAGCCGTCGGCTTGTCACTGGGCGGCTGCTTCCTCCGGGGCATCCAGGCCGAGTTCCTGCCGCAGGTGGGCGAAGCGGACCGGGTCCATGGCCCGGCGGTCCAGCGCCAACTGCCGCAGCGCCGCCAGCCCTGCTTCCGTGAACATGGCCCGGGGTCCCATTCGCCCCGGCCGGAGCTCGACCAGGCCACGCTCGAGCATGCTCTGCACGGCCGGCGGCACCTTCGGTTCGCCCTTCTGCGGTCCGCCGCGCCAGGTGCGCAGGAACAGACCCTCGGCCAGGCTGGGGTACTGGCCGAAATGCATGCCCATCTCCCGCCGGATCAGGTCGCGCTCCGGCGCGGTGAAGGGGGAGGGAGGATGGTCCGCTCGGCTGCTCATCCGGCGATTCTATCACGCGGGTTGGCTGGCTCGGGAAGGATCACACAAGCAGAACTTTCCTGTGGTAGAATCAGGTGCAGATGCGCCCCTCACGGTCTCCGACGCTGCGCGGCCGGCTGCTCCTGCTGGTCGGCTTTGTCACCCTCGCGCTACTTGCCTTCGCCATCCTCGCGGTGTGGCAGGACTATAAGGCCGAGCGCGAGCATGCCGAGGAGCAGCTGAGGGATCAGGCCACGGCCCTGGCGCTGGCCGTGGACCGTGAGTTCGATCGCGCCGAGGCTGCGATGTCGATCCTCGCCACGTCGGCTGCTTTGGCGCGCGGCGACCTGGAGACCTTCGAGGCCGAGATGCGGGCCGCCTCCGCCCGGCTCGGCGGCGAGCCCATCGCCCTCACGACGCCCGACGGTCGGCAGGTTCTGAATACCCTTTGGGCTCCGGGGGGAGCGCCGGTCCAACATCCAGGGGTCCCTGACGACGCGGCGCGTCTTCACCAGTGGCCGCACCGAGGTGTCCAGCCTCCACCAGAGCTCGACTACAGGGCGACCGATCATCATCGCCGCCGTGCCGGTAGTCACCGCGCGCCAGGAGCCGCCGCTACCCACCTACGCGCTCGGCATCTCGCTGCGGCGCGACCACCTCGCCCGGATGCTCTCCGAGCAGAGCCTGCGGCAGGGCTGGAGCGGGGGCGTGCGCTGCTCGCCGTCGGCCCACGCACGGTCGCCGCCTGCCTGCGTGTGATCGGCCTGGCCGAGCACCCAGGCTTCGCCGCCTTCCACCGCGTGCTCAACCGGAATGCCTGGTCCGGCCTCGCACTCGCCCGCATCCTGCTGCGCCAAGTGGTGGCCGCCTTCGTCCCGGCCGGGCCGATCGTGATCGGTGTCGACCACACGCTGGAGCGCCGCCGCGGCCGGCACATCGGGCCCGCCGGTCACTTCTACGACGCGGGCCGCTCCTCACCGGCGTGGCAGGCCACCAGCCGGGGCCTGCGCTGGCTGAGCGCGATGGTGCTGGTCGAGGTGCCGTTCGCCGGCCATGTCTGGGCACTGCCGGTCCTGACCGCCCTGACCCCTAGCAAGACCTGGTCCGAGCAGCACGGGCAGCGGCACCGTCCGGTGACCGACTGGGCTCGCCGGTTGCTGCTGACACCGCGGCGTTGGCTGCCCGACCGGACGATCGTCGCCGTGATGGACGGCGAGTTCGCTGCCCTCGAGCTGCTGCATGCCCTGCGGTCCCGCATGGTGGTGATCACCCGGCTACGGCGCGACGCGCGCCTGTTCGATCCGCCCGGCGAGTGGGACCGGCGCGGCCGTCCGGCGCTGAAGGGGGATCGGCAACCCACGCTGACCGCACGAACCACCGATCCCGCGACGCGCTGGCGCCGCATCGTGCAGGCCAGCCGTGCGGGGTGGCGCAGTGCCGGCTGGATCGAATACACCGCCGGCACGGCGCTCTGGCACCACTCCGGCAAGCCGATCGTGCCGATCCTGTGGGTGCTGGTCCGCTACCCGGATGGTAGACGCGAGCCCGAGGCTTTCCTGTGCACCGACACGACGGCAAGCCTGCGCGAGGTCCTGGACCTCTTCAGCCGGCGCTGGTCGATGGAATCCACCTACGAAGAGAGCCACCGCCTCGAACTCCGGGACGGCGGCGGGCGGGAATGTGCCGTCGTCATCCACCCGCCAGCGGGCAGGGGCGAACCCCATGAGGTTCCGGGCGGCGGTGGGTCAGCAACGCTTGCGGAACTGATCGGCCGGGCCAGGCAGATGATCGACGCGGTGCTAGGGCCGCGCCCACCGCCGCGACACCTTGGGCTGCGAAGCCGCGAGCCGCTGCGATCCTGAGAGCATTACTCGCCGGCCGCAGGAGTATCGGATCCGCGTGTGTTGGGACTTCCGAGCCCGTAGCTGGTATTTGGATGGTTCCAGAACGGTTTCTCGAATAGAGCTGTGTTGCGGATTATTTTTATTGCAGCCTCACACAATACGTGAGTTGTATTTCGCGCCGCAGCAAATACGTTAGATGCAGGTTCGGGGAGGAACTTTGGAGGTTTCTCCCATGCCCGAACTTACATTCCTGCTGGCCGTCGCTGCTCTTGTCGTCGCCAGCCTCACCGCGCGCATCGTGGTCCTGAAGGGGCACTTCGACGACCTGCCGCCAATGCCCCGTGAGCATTGAACGCGTCCTGCGGCCCGACCCTCTCCGGATCCAATACTCATGACAGTCGATACCCAACTCGCCGGCAGCGGATCTAACGGTCCGCTCGCCTCCGGGCACGCTCACCCTATAACCCTCGCCCTGCAGGGCGGCGGCTCCCTCGGCGCTTTCGCCTGGGGCGTGCTGGACCGTCTGCTGGACGTGCCCAGCCTCCGCTTCGAGGTGGTCAGCGGCGCCAGCGCCGGCGCCATGAACGCCGCCCTGCTGGTCCAAGGGCTCGCCACCGGCGGCCCAGCCGAGGCCAAGCGTCTCCTTGAGACGTTCTGGCGCCGCGTCGCTGTTGCATCAGGATCACCCGACATCGGCGGGGCAGGCTGGCTCTTCCCGTTCAGCGGGATCATGGCGCCGATGGCCGAAGCGCTGCGGCAGACCACCAAGGGACTGGCACAACGGCAGGTCAACCCGCTGGGCCTCAACCCGCTCCGCGGCGTGCTCGACGGCCTCTTCGACCCGTCAGCCTTGGGCCGGGAGGGTGCGCCCTCGCTGGTCGTCTCAGCGACTCGGGTCAGCACCGGCGAGGCACGGCTCTTCCGGGACGGCGAGGTGACGGCGGAGGTGCTGCTGGCATCGTCCTGCCTGCCGCAGCTGTTCCCGGCCGTGGAGATCGAGGGCGAGCCCTACTGGGATGGTGGCTTCGCCAGCAACCCGCCGCTGCGGGCGTTGATCGAGGCCGGGGCGCCTGCCGACATCGTGCTGGTCCGCACGACGCCGGTCCAGCGCCCTGACCTGCCCACCAGCGCTGCCGCCGTGCTCGAGCGAACTGAGGAGATGACCTTCGGCGCAGCCTTGCGGCAGGAACTGCGGTCCCTTGCGCTGGCACAGCGCCTGCTGGCCGATCTGCCCTCGGCGCCAGGTGTCCTGGCCCGGCTGCGGGATGCCAGATTGCACGTGATTGGGGCCGAGGAGGAGTTCCGCGCGCTCAAGATCGGCAGCCACCAGGACCCCAGCTGGGCCTTCCTGCAGGAGATGCGCGCGCTTGGCCACGGTGCCGCCAATCAGTGGCTCGCGGCGGATCTCACCTCGGTCGGGATCCGCTCGACGGTGGACCTGTCCGGTTTCGCTGGACCTGTTCTCGAGCCGCACATCAGTATGCAGGGAATGGGCACGGCCCAGGCAGGTGCAACCTCCGTGCGGCGCACCACACGAAAGGCGCCCATGCCTATAGCGCGGGCGTAATGGGGACGTGTCAGGGACTCCCGGAGCAGCAAGGCGGCTGCGGTCATAAGCCTCTTGTGGCGCGGTCGTTGGAATCTCCGCAGTTCAGCGGCATGGTCGTTCCGTTTGCTGCAGTGCAACTTCGCGCTCGCCCATGCGTCTGCATGTTGCAGCACGGCAAAACGCCTTTTCCAGAACCGGAACTCTCAAGCTCCACGTGAGCTGCCGGGTGAGTGCCGGGTGCGGGCGCCAGCTCCCCATTTCATGTCGATATGGCCGCGGAGCCGGCTCCGCGGCAAACCAAGGAATTTACGATGAACCTTCGAACCCTGATGCAGACCGGTCCGGCCAAAGCCATTGAGCTGTTCGCCAAGCTGTCCGAGACCTCGGACGGTGCGGTGAAGACCCGGGAGAAGCTGTTTACCGAGTTGAAGGCCGAGCTCGAGCTCCACGCCAGCCTTGAGGAGCAGCACCTCTTCCCGGTGCTCCGGCGGAATGCCGAGACCAAGGAGCTCGTCGCCGACGCGATCCGCGACAACAAGGAGCTGCGGGCCAAGCTCGCCGAGCTCGAGGCCCTGCCGAAGAACGACGAGAGCTTCCCCGAGCGGCTGAAGGATCTGCAGAAGACCTTCCGGCAGCATGCGCGCGACGACAAGCGCGAGCTTCTGCCGGCGGTGCAGCGGGCGTTGAGCGAGGAGCAGGTCCAGAACGTCGCCGAGAAGATGGAAGCCGGCCTCGCCGAGGCCGAGCAGGCCAAGCAGGACGAGGCGGAGGAGCGGCGGGCCAAAGCCCGGCAGGAGCGTGAAGAGGCCGAGTTCCTGGCCCGTCAGGCCGAGCTGCGGGTCGAGCAGAGCCAGGCCGCTGAACGCCGCACCCGTGAGGCAGCCCGACAGGTTGCCGGCGCGGCGCTGGCGCCGGTGCAGGCCGCCACCGAGACGGCGCGGCAGGCCACTCGCCTGGCGGCAGGGGCTGCCGAAGCGACCAACAATATCGCCCGGCGTGCTCCGGCACGGGCTTCAGCCTCGGCATCGGCACTGACGGACATGTTCCTGTGGCCCTGGATGGGCGCGCTGCAGAGCATGCAACAGGCCGGCAGTGCTGTCGCCGCCAGGGGTCCCTCCGGCATGGAGGAGGTGATCCCGCTCGGCGAGGAGGTGCTTGAGGTCAGCAAGCGCACGGAGAACCGCGGCACGGCAAGGATCCGCCGCTTCGCCGTCGAGACCCAGGCCGAGGAGCAGGTCACCTTGCAGAGCGAGAAGGTGGTGGTAGAGCGCCGCCGGCCGGTGAGCGACAAGGTGACGGGCGAGATCCTGACCGAGATGACGGTGGAGGTGATCGAGACGGCCGAGGTCCCGGTCGTCGAGAAGCGCCTGCGGCTGCGGGAGGAGATCGTCGTCCGGACCGAGCGCACCCAGCAGGTCGAGACGGTGCAGGCGACGGTTCGCCGCGATGAGGTGGAGATCCAGCAGCCCGGCCGGAAGCGGGGCGGGCAGCAGCTTCGCTCAGTCGCCGCCGAAGGTTAGGACCAAACGCAGTCAGGGCAAGGCGGGCACCTGCGGTCGAGCAGAGGCCTGCCTCGCCTGGCTCCTGCGCCATGCGCGTCCAGCCCCGGAGCGCACCAGCATCGATAGCGTTAATTGAAATCCCAAACTGGCAACGTGTAGATCGACGCTGCCGCCGTGGGATCCTGAGCGATACGGCGCGCGGGCCGCCCGATCGCCCTGCATTGGCGCCATCGCCGAACCCGCCCCGCGAGGAACGGCCATGCCGCTTCATAGCTTCACAGTCGGGCAAAGCATCGAGTTCGTGCCCGCCAGGTTCGACGGTACCGCCCAGCGTGGAACCTACACGGTCGTTCGCCAGCTCCCCAACGACTCGAGTGACCGCGAGTACCGGGTGAGGAACATCAGCGACGGCCACGAGCGTGTGGTGCGGGAGAGCCAGATCCGCCGTGGGCCGACTACACCGTTGGGTTGAGGGTAGTTTAGGGTGGGCGAGCCGCACGCACGGTTAGCGTCGGTGTTGGTGGACTGTGTGCCCGCATCCGGCCTCATTTTGAGCGAGGCTTGATAGCGAAGGGACTCAGAAAGACCATTGACCGGCGCTTACTGACCTTCACGAAAAGAGAGTAAGCCTCTGCGGGTCAGCCCGTCCGCGAGGAGGTGCCCGTGAGTAATGATGCTTGGCGGCCGACGCGCTTGACGGTTGAGCAGATGGAAGAGCGGCGCCTGGCAGCGGCGGTGCTGTTGCGGCAGGGGCGCTTGCCCTCGACCTTGCTGCGTCCGGTAGAGGTTGGGCGGCTGCATCTGCGCCCGGGCAGCCCGCTGGTGATCACCCCGGAAAACGCCGTGATTGGGGTGCCGTCGCGGATGGGTTCTGTCAGAACTCGCGCCAGGCGACCCGTTTGGCTGGTCGGGGCGGCGCGGGTAGGCTCCAGGAGCAGCGGGACGGGACTCGGGTATGGACTGTGTGGCCTGCGGCTCGGCCGCGGTGGCGGAGCGGCCGGACCGCACCGCCCGGGGCTATCGCCGGCTCCGCTGCCGAGACTGCGGCAAGCAGTACAACGAGCGCTCCGGCACCCTGCTCAACCACGCCCAGTACCCGTCCGACGTCATCGCGCTCGTGGTGCTCTGGCGTCTGCGCTACCGCCTGACCCTGCGCGACCTGGCCGAGATGTTCCTCCAGCGCGGCATCGTCTTCAGCCACGAGGCCGTCCGTGCATGGGAGGCGAAGCTCGCACCGGAGTTGGCCCACGAGCTCCGCCGCCGACGGCACGCCAAGGGCGGCGCGGGCCGCCGCCGCTGGCACGTGGACGAGACGTATTTGAAGGTGCGGGGCCGCTGGTGTTACCTCTATCGCGCGATCGACCGCGACGGCCATCTCGTGGACACCATGCTGAGCGAGCACCGCGACATGGCGGCGGCCCAGGCCTTCTTCCGCTCGGCCAAGGCCGCCACGGGCGTCACGCCCGACCAGATCACCACCGACGGGCACGGCTCCTACCCGCGGGCAATCCGCTCGACGCTCGGCCGGCGGGTTCTGCACCGTACCAGTGCCTACAAAAACAATCGACTGGAGCAGGACCACCGCGGTGTCAAAGGCCGCATACGATGTATGCGGGGGTTCAAGAGCCTCGCTTCGGCGGGCCGGTTCTGTCGAAGCCACGACGAGCTCCGCAACCTCCTCCGCCCCCGCACCCGCCACAATCAGCATGTCCCAGCAAGCCGCCGTCGCCGGCTCCACCTCCGGCGCGCCGCCATCGCGCTCGCCATCCTCGAGACCGCGTAGGCTGAACTCGCCCACCAGCTCACGCCGGCAGGTTTGGCGCGAGTGCTGACAAAACCGGTCCTGCACTTTCGGATGAACCGGCGCGCTGAGACACCGGCATGCCGGGCAGGGTCGTCCAGTTGAGCACTGGCAGCCCTTTGGGCCGAGACCAGGTCGGAGGCACCGGAATGCTGCCAATGCGGCCGGCCGGAAGGCCGGCGATGCGGCAGGGGTCGGCCAAGCCGTGATGGTGGTCGCTGCATCGAGGTGATCGGAAACCAGTCCCATCGGCCGTCCAACCCCGTCACCTGCCGGTCGCTTCCTCCGGAGCATCCAGGCCAAGTTCCCGGCGCAGGTGGGCGAAGCGGACCGGGTCCATGGCCCGGCGGTCCAGCGCCAACTGCCGCAGCGCCGCCAGCCCTGCTTCCGTGAACATGGCCCGGGGTCCCATTCGCCCCGGCCGGAGCTCGACCAGGCCACGCTCGAGCATGCTCTGCACGGCCGGCGGCACCTTCGGTTCGCCCTTCTGCGGTCCGCCGCGCCAGGTGCGCAGGAACAGACCCTCGGCCAGGCTGGGGTACTGGCCGAAATGCATGCCCATCTCCCGCCGGATCAGGTCGCGCTCCGGCGCGGTGAAGGGGGAGGGAGGATGGTCCGCTCGGCTGCTCATCCGGCGATTCTATCACGCGGGTTGGCTGGCTCGGGAAGGATCACACAAGCAGAACTTTCCTGTGGTAGAATCAGGTGCAGATGCGCCCCTCACGGTCTCCGACGCTGCGCGGCCGGCTGCTCCTGCTGGTCGGCTTTGTCACCCTCGCGCTACTTGCCTTCGCCATCCTCGCGGTGTGGCAGGACTATAAGGCCGAGCGCGAGCATGCCGAGGAGCAGCTGAGGGATCAGGCCACGGCCCTGGCGCTGGCCGTGGACCGTGAGTTCGATCGCGCCGAGGCTGCGATGTCGATCCTCGCCACGTCGGCTGCTTTGGCGCGCGGCGACCTGGAGACCTTCGAGGCCGAGATGCGGGCCGCCTCCGCCCGGCTCGGCGGCGAGCCCATCGCCCTCACGACGCCCGACGGTCGGCAGGTTCTGAATACCCTTTGGGCTCCGGGGGAGCGCCGGTCCAACATCCAGGGGTCCCTGACGACGCGGCGCGTCTTCACCAGTGGCAACACCGAGGTGTCCAACCTCCACCAGAGCTCGACCACGGGGCGGCCGGTGATCATCACCGCCGTGCCGGTGTTCACCGCGCGCCAGGGGCCACCGCTCCCCACCTACGCGCTCGGCATTTCGCTGCGGCGCGACCACCTCGCCCGGATGCTCTCCGAGCAGAGCCTGCGGCAGGGCTGGAGCGGGGGCGTGCTGGACCGCCGCGGCAACTACGTCGCCCGCACCCAGCGTGACGCGGAAACGGCCGGCCAGCCGGCCCAGCCCAGGGTGCGGGCGGCCTTGGCTGAGGCGGAGAGCGGCATCATCCACGGCGGCCTCCAGACGCTGGAGGGGGTGCCATGGATCGCCGCCTTCGCCCGTGCGCCAGCCACCGGCTACGCCATCGTGGTCGGCGTGCCGGAGGAGGCGTTTGCCGCACCCCTCCGCGCCGCGCTGCTGCGCACCCTCGGCACCGGAGCCCTGATCGCGGCGGCTGGCCTGCTGCTCGCGCTGTTGCTGGGCCGCCGCGTGGTTGCCTCGCTGCGCGTGCTCGAGATGCTGGGGCAGGGTGGGCCTGCCGGGGCGGTGCCCAAGGCAGGCCTTCGGGAGGTGGACGACATCGCACGGGTGCTCGCCGATGGGGCCCGACGGCAGGCGCTGCTGATCGCCGAGTTGAACCACCGGGTGAAGAACACGCTGGCCACCGTCCAGTCCGTGGCCGTGCAGACGCTGCGGAGTGCCGAGGGCGACACGGCGCGGTTCACCCACGACTTCGGCCAGCGGCTCCAGGCCCTGGCGGCCGCGCACAACCTGCTGACGGCGCATTCCTGGGGCGCAACCGACCTGGCCGCCATCGTGCAGGCGGCACTTGGCCCGTGGCTTGGTGACGGCGGGAGCGGGCCGCAGATTGCACCCGAGGGGCCCGGGGGCATTCCGGTGGCGCCGCGGCAGGCGCAGGCGATCATGCTGGCATTGCACGAGTTGGCGACGAATGCGGTCAAGTACGGGGCACTGTCGCGCGCCGGTGGACGGGTGGCGCTCGGCTGGTCACGGGAGCCGGATGGGGTGGTGGTGATCCATTGGACCGAGACAGGCGGCCCGGCGGTCGCGGGCCCGCCGCAGCGACGTGGCTTCGGCACCCGGCTGCTGGAGCGGGCTCTGGCCTACGATCTCGGCCCTGGCGCAACAGTGGTGCTGCGCTTTGAGCCCGCGGGGCTGCACGCGGTGATCCGCTTCACGCCAGGTGCGGTGCTGCCGGAGACTGTCGAGAGGCATGCGGCTGACCAGCGCCCCGACGGCGCATAGCGGCCGTTGAGGCTCGGACCTCGCCATTACCCGAAGGACGCTCCGTCCCCCGGCTCCATCCAGTCCTTTCGTCGCATCTTGCCGGATTTGACAAAGGCGGATAGCGACGCCGTGCCGGACCGGAGACCCGCCGTGCCACCCAGCCCGCCCATCGCCCCAGCCAGGCCCGCCGCTGCATGGCGCTGATCGGCTATGCCCGGGTTGTCTACTAAGCCGGCCATCAAATAGGTAGCATTCTGCTGCGCGCCGTGTGACGGTTCGGGCATGGCGCTGCGTCGTGACTTCCGCAAGCTCGATCCGACCACCCAGGCAGAGCTCCGCCGGGTGGCGGTCGGCATGGTCAACGGAGGCAAAACGCGGGTCGAGGCTGCGGCCGCTGTCGGCGTGAACCGTCGCTTTGTCGGTGAATGGGTCGAGGCGGCACGACGGTCTGGCGACGCGGCGCTGGAGGGTGGGCGGCGCGGCCGCCGTCCAGGCGAGCAGAAGCCGCTCTCGCCGCAGCAGGAGCGCCGGATCCGGCGACTGATCATGGACCGCTGCCCGGATCAGCTGAAGCTGCCATTTGCGCTGTGGACCCGCGAGGCGGTCGGTACGCTGATCGAGCGCGAGACCGGGCTGCGGCTGTCGACCTCGGCCCTCGGGCGCGCCTTGCGAGCCTGGGGCTTCACCGCTCAGCGCCCGGCGCACCGGGCCACCGAGCGGCGCGAGCCCGAGGTCCACGGCTGGCTGCAGCACGAGTACCCGGCGATCGCCGCCCGGGCCAAGGCCGAGGGTGGCGAGATCCACTGGGCCGACGAGACCGGCCTGTCCAACCAGGCCAACTACGGCCGGAGCTTCGCCCCAAAGGGCAAAACCCCCCGTCCTGCCACGCCCCGCGGCGCGGTTTTCGCAGTCGATGATCTCCAGCCTGACCAACCGGGGCACGCTGCGGTTCATGATCTATGACGGCGCGCTCACGGCGGCGACCTTCCTGGTGTTCCTGCGCCGTCTGGTGCAGGGCGCCAGGCGCAAGCTGTTCGTCATTGTCGACAACCTGCGGGTCCACCGCGCCCGGCAGGTCACGGTCTGGGTCAAGGCCAACTCCGAGCGGATCGAGTTGCTCTACCTCCCGCCCTACGCGCCGGAGCACAATCCGGACGAGTTCCTCAACAATGACGTCAAGCAGGCCATGGCGAGGCAGCCGGTCCCCCGGGACAAGGCTTCGCTCAAGGCCGATCTCACCTCCTACATGCGCGGCCTGCAACGCCGACCCGCCAAAGTCCGGGCCTTCTTCCAGGCCACCACCGTCCGCTACGCCGCGTAAGCCGCTAGAGGTACGTATTTGATGGCCGGCTTAGTAAGCGAAAGGGCCGCTTTCGCCTGCCTCGCGTCCATGCAGACCACTGGCAGACCCCGCTCGGCCAGCGCGTGGAAAAGCCAGGTTGACCAACAGCCGGTCTCCAGGCCAACGCGGGCGAGCTCGGGCGCATGGGCGGCGAGGGCCTCGGCAATGGCCTTCGGATCGGTTGCGACTTTGCCCCGCCACAGGAGGCGACCCGCCTCGTCCACGACGTGGACACTGGTGGTCTTCATCGAGACATCGAGCGCAGCATAGGCGGCCATGAGAACCTCCTCCATGCCGAACGGCGTGGCCAACATCGCACCAGGCGTCGGCGAACAGGGAGCCCTGGAGCCACGCCCGCGCGATTACGTCATGTCTCCACGGCCGGGCAGGACCTGGAGCCGCAGTTCCGGGCGCTGCGCGTCGCGGGCTGCACCGAGATCTTCGAAGAGAAGGCCTCCGGCACCAGCCGAGCCCGGCCGGAACTGGCGCGGGCCCTCGACCGGCTCGGCCGCGGCGACACCCTGGTCGTCGTCCGCATCGACCGCCTGGCCCGCTCGCTGGCTCACCTGCTGCAGGTGATCGAGCGGGTCCGGGAGGCGGGGGCGCACTTCCGCTCGCTCGGTGACCCAATCGACACCTCCGGCCCGGTTTTGTCAGCACTCGCGCCAAACCTGCCGGCGTGAGCTGGTGGGCGAGTTCAGCCTACGCGGTCTCGAGGATGGCGAGCGCGATGGCGGCGCGCCGGAGGTGGAGCCGGCGACGGCGGCTTGCTGGGACATGCTGATTGTGGCGGGTGCGGGGGCGGAGGAGGTTGCGGAGCTCGTCGTGGCTTCGACAGAACCGGCCCGCCGAAGCGAGGCTCTTGAACCCCCGCATACATCGTATGCGGCCTTTGACACCGCGGTGGTCCTGCTCCAGTCGATTGTTTTTGTAGGCACTGGTACGGTGCAGAACCCGCCGGCCGAGCGTCGAGCGGATTGCCCGCGGGTAGGAGCCGTGCCCGTCGGTGGTGATCTGGTCGGGCGTGACGCCCGTGGCGGCCCTGGCCGAGCGGAAGAAGGCCTGGGTGAGAGCGGCAGTGAGAAAGTGTCCCACTGAGGCGGCCGGTTGGTCCGGCCGCGGCGGTGCCAGAGTGTACCGCGATAGTGCCTTCCTTGGGCTCGTGGATGACGAGCTGGGGAAGGCGAAGGGATGTTCTCGGTGGAGCTCTACGGTCGTGTCCGCCACGCCTGCCATGTCGAGGGGCTGAGCATCCGGGAAGCGGCCCGGCGCTTCGGCCTTCACCGCAACACGGTCCGCAAGATGCTGGCCTTTTCGGTGCCTCCGGGCTACCGGCGGCGGGGTCCACCGGCACGCCCCCGGCTGGGGCCGTTCACCGCGCTCATCGACCGGATTCTGGAAGAGGACCGTTCGGCGCCCGCGAAGCAGCGGCACACGGCCAAGCGGATCCACGATCGGCTCCGCGCCGAGCATGGCTTTGCCGGCAGCTACACCACCGTGAAGGACTACGTTCGCCAGCGGCGGGCCGAGGTCCGGGAGGTGTTCGTGCCGCTGGTGCACCCGCCCGGCCATGCGCAAGCCGACTTCGGGGAGGCGGTGGCGGTGATCGGCGGGGTGGAGCGGAAGATTCACTTCTTCTGCCTCGACCTGCCGCACTCGGACGCCTGCTTCGTCAAGGCCTACCCGGCGGAGCGGCTCGAGGCCTTCTGTGACGGGCACAATGCCGCCTTCGCCTTCTTCGGTGGCGTGCCGCAATCCATCCTCTACGACAACACCAAGCTGGCGGTGGCGCGCATCCGCGACGACGGCACGCGCGAGCGCACCCGCGGCTTCGCCGAGCTGCAGTCGCACTACCTGTTCCTCGACCGCTTCGGGCGACCAGGCAAAGGCAACGACAAGGGAAAGGTGGAGGGTCTGGTTGGCTACGCCCGGCGCAACTTCCTGGTGCCGGTGCCGCGGGTCGAGAGCTTTGCTGCCCTCAATGCGCATCTCGAGCGGCGCTGCCTCGATCGGCTTGACCACCGGGTGCGTGGTCATGCCGAGGGCATCGGCGAACGGTTGGAGCGTGACCTCGCCGCCCTGCAGCGGCGGCCAGGCGCGCCCTATGAGGCCTGTGATCGCAAGGCCGGACGGGTCTCGGCCCTGTCGCTGGTACGTTACGATCGCAACGACTATTCGGTGCCGACCGCCTACGGCCACCGTGCGGTGCTGGTGCGCGGCTACGTCGAGGAGGTGCTGATCGCCTGCGGCGCCGAGGTCATCGCGCGGCATCCGCGCTCCTACGCGCGGGAGGACTTCATCTTCGAGCCGCTGCACTACCTGGCATTGCTGGAGCGCAAGGTCGGCGCACTGGACCAGGCGGCGCCACTGCAGGGCTGGGACCTGCCGGAGGCTTTCGCGACGCTGCGGCGCCTGTTGGAGGCGCGCATGGGCGTAGCTGGTAAGCGGGAGTATGTGCAGGTGCTGCGCCTGCTGGAGGCATTCCCGCGAGAGGAGGTCCACGCGGCCGCCCGGGAGGCGTTGCGGCTCGGGGCAATCGGCTTTGACGCTGTCAAGCACCTGGTGCTGTGCCGGATCGAACGCCGGCCGCCGCGGCTGGATTTGCAGGCGTACCCCTACCTGCCTCATGTCGCGGTCACGACCACCTCAGCGAAGGCCTACATGGCTCTGCTTGGGGAGAGCAGCTCATGAGCGACGTGCCGCAGGTGCTGCTGGCGCATCACCTCAAGGCGCTGAAGCTGCCGACCTTCCTGCGCGAGCACGAGAAGCTGGCCCGGCAGTGCGCGGCCGAAGGGGTGGACCATCTCCGCTTTCTGCTGCGCCTGGCCGAGCTGGAACTGATCGAGCGCGAGCAGCGGATGGTGGAGCGCCGCATCCGCGCGGCCCACTTCCCGACGGTCAAGAGCCTCGACAGCTTCGACTTTCCGGCCATCCCCTCGCTCAACAAGGCGCTGGTCCTCGAGCTGGCGCGGGGCGAGTACATCGAGCGGCGGGAGAACGTGATCGCGCTTGGCAACAGCGGCACCGGCAAGACGCATGTCGCGCTCGGGCTCGGCCTGGCGGCCTGCCAGCGGGGCGTGTCGGTTGGGTTCACCACGGCCGCCGCCTTGGTCCATGAGCTCCTGGAGGCACGCGACGAGAAGCGCCTGCTGCGTCTGCAAAAGCAGCTGGCCGGCTACAAGCTGCTGATCATCGACGAACTCGGGTTCGTGCCTCTCTCGAAGAGTGGTGCGGAGTTGCTGTTTGAAATTTTCAGTCAACGCTACGAGCGCGGCGCCACGCTGGTGACCAGCAATTTGCCGTTCGACGAATGGACCGAGGTCATGGGCAGCGAGCGGCTGACCGGAGCCCTTCTGGACCGCCTCACTCACCACGTCCATATCCTGGAAATGAATGGCGAGAGTTATCGCCTCAAGGCCAGTCGCCGCCAGCGGCACCGCCAACCCAATCCCGCTGCCGGCCCCACCTGACCTGCCAGATATTCCGCATCAGACGCCGACCACCCGGTACACTTTCTCTCCGGCGCACCGGTACAGGTTGTCTCCGCCCTTTACAGTTTGATGGTCTCTGGCCGGAACGAGCCAGCTAGGCGAAGCTGGCTGGATGCTCACTCATCCCCTCATTCCGGGCCGGCAAGTTTTGGGATGAGCACGCCGGCCTTTGACACGGCCACGGCGAAGTTTTGCATCAGCGGCGCGAGCCTATGCTCTGGCATGTTGGGGATAAGGTCGTAGAGCATGCAGCCTTGCCGGAACAGCGAGTGGGTGCGGGTTTTGCTCGTGTTGGACTTCAGCAGCCGGTCCATGCCGAGGCTTTCGCCGACGGCGCCGAGCAGAGTGAGCAGCGCGGTGGCGAAGGCGCTGACCAGCAGCAGTCGGTCGCGCCGCATGGGCTCGCTGATGCGGGTGGCGGACAGCCCCATGCCGAAGCGCAGGTCCTTGGTGTCGCGGAACGCAGGCTCAATCGTCCAGCGCCTGGCATAGTGGTTGACCAGCACCGCAGCGGTCGCCTCCGGGTCGCTCGCCGCCAGGCACCATGGCTGCTTCATGCCCTTGGCATGGACGCACACCACGGCGCCCACTTGCCGGCCCTGCGCCGTCACCCGGGCGTGGCGCAGCTTGCGGGCGCGGCCGCCCTTTCCGACCCATGCGGCCGCGGGTTTCGTCTCGCCATCCTCGGCGGTGACGTGGATGTTGCCGCGGAAGCGGATGACGTAGCCGAAGCCCAACTCGCCCAGGAAGGCGAACAGCTTCTGGTCGCCGAAGCCGCGGTCAGCCAGGATCGTCACCCGGCACCCTGGCGGGACGAGTTCGGCAAGGCGACGCAGACAAGCGTCCTCGTAATCGTTGCGCCGGGTTGCGATCTCCTCCTTCCAGACGGTCAGCCAGAGCAGCGGCGCCGCGCGGCCGTGGCCGGTCACCAGGCTCAGCACCAGCGTCGATTGGCCGTCATGGTCGAAATCCGTCCAATCCATCGCCACCAGGGCGTCGCTTCGCCCGTTCATCTGGTGCGGCACCCACCGCGCAAAGCTGTCCCACACATCGATGCCGCTGTTGCTGAGCAGCCGGTCCACCTGCTTGACCGCGTGCTTGGTCACCAGCCCGCGCGCTTGCGCCAGCGCCTGGCCGATCATCGCCACCGCGAGCGATGCTGCCGCCATCACCCCAAGCGTAGCGCCCGCCAGCGCATCGACCCGCTTGGCATGCAGGTCAGGCCCATACAGCCCGCCGATGAAATCCCGAACCTCGCCCAAACGCCCGATCGCACGCGCCGCCTCGACCACAGTCTACACCCATCCGTCCGTGACGCGGACGGTCTACGAAACGCAGGCGAATCGCGGCCATAACTAAGCCGATAAAAATGAGGGGATTCGTGAGGGCTGGATGACGTCTGAGCCTGCCACCTATCCCGGATGCCGCTTCCCGGCCGAGATCATCAGCCACGCTGCTCTATAGCTCTATTTTGTCTTCAGCCTCAGCCTGTGGGTGTCGAGCTGATCCTTGCCGAGCGCGGCATCGGCGTCACGCACGAGAGCATCCGGCAGTGGTGCCTCCGGTTCGGAGCGGACTTCGCCTGCAAGTTACGCCGGCGGCGGCCGAGGCCGGGCGACACCTGGTATCTCGATGAGGTATATCTGCGCATGAACGGACAGTTGCATTACCTCTGGCGCGCGGTGGACCGGCACGGCGTCGTGTTCGACATCCTCGTACAAGATCGCCGGAATGCGACCACCGCGAAACACATCTTCAAGCGCCTGCTCGCCGGTCTCAAGTTCAAGCCCAGCCGCATCATCACTGACGATCTGCGCAGCTATAGCGTGGCGCAGCGTGAGGTCCTGCCGGAGGTCAAGCACCGGACCAGCCATCATGGTGGGCCAGTAGGCTTGGGAACTCCTCGGCTGCCAAGCTGGCCGAGTTGCGGAGTCGTCAAAAGAGGCGGAATAGGTGGATGTCGGCAATCGACATGCGGCCACCCTTCCAATGACGACCAGATCGAATGCCATCATGCAGGTGTTTGCACCTCCGTCACTCGCGTTTTGTGAGACTGCGGTGGCACTGGCAGATGGCTCCAGACAGGCGCATCCGGCCCAAAGCGATCCTCCAACCTTGGGTAGCATTGAAGCCTATCAACGCCGACCACCGCCGCTTCCGCCGGCCTGACCGGCATTGCCACCCGTGGCCTGTCCGCGCCGCGCCCGGCGGAGCAGGCGCTCGCAGCGCGGGTCGTCCCCAATGCCGGTGTGGATGCTGGGCAGCGCCGCGAGCACACCGGCCAGACCGCCGCTTGTGCCCTCCGCTGTGGCGGGCGCTGCGCTCGGCGCCTTCAGGGTACCGCTGATCAGCAGTGGCACCGGTAGCACGCCGAGGGTCAGCCGTTTCGACTCCGTCCACAGTCGGATCTCCACGCGCTCGCGCCGCAGATCCACGACGCCCTGCCCCTCGGTCACCATGTCCTCGGTCTCGAGCAGCAAAGCGCGGGTGGACAGGGCGCCGCGGCGCATCGCCATGTCGGCGATGAAGCACTCGACGCGCGCGCGCGACCCGCCGCCAAGCGAGGTCAGCAAGGCGCTGCCGAGCCGCAGGCCCGCCAGGTCCACCAGGAGCTTGCTGAGGTCGCCACCCGCCATGGAGAGCGTCAGGCCGCCATCCCCATGTCCCAGGATATCCGCGATCGACTTGCCCACGCCTTCGACCCGCGCGGTCCCGCTCAGCGCCCCTGCGCCGCGATAGCTGCCGGTTGCCTGCATCAGGCGGGCAAGGTCCAGCCGCTCGAACCGGATCTCCGCCTGCGCCTGCACCGCGTCGCCCTCCCCAGGGGCCAGCAGGACATCACCCAGGATCCGCCCTCGGCCGACCCCGAAGCTCAGCGGCCGCAGTGCGACCGTGCCGTCCACCACATCCATGCGCAGGGCAAGGTCGTCGAGCGGCATGGACCGACCCTGGATCCGCTCGGCGCGGTAGAGGAGGTGCGCGTCGACCTGTCTGAGCTTCGGCAGGTTGAGCGGCGTGTCGGGCAACAGGTGGGGGCTGGCCCTTGCCTCATCGCGCACCTGCGCCGCGCGTTCCTGCTGCTGCGGGGTCTGGCCCGGCGTCCCGGGCGGGCCCGGCTCACCGCCAAGGAGGCCCGCGATGTCGCGGAGGTCGACGCTGCGTGAGTGCAGCTCAGCCGTTAGCTCCGGCCGCTCGGGACCTTGAATGACGGTGAACGTGCCCTCGACATCGCTCTGCCCCACACGCCCGGCCACGTCAGTGAAGTGGAAACGTCCTTCCGTGTAATCCAGCTTTCCGCCGAGCTCATAGGGCGGTGTGGTCGGAAGCGGAATACCGATCAGCGGCTCGAGCAGCGCCATGTCCGGGCCGGCGAGCAGGAGGCCAAGGGCAGCGGCCCGCGGGTTCAGCGGGTTCTGGATCGAACCCTTGACCGAGGCCCGCGTCGAACCGTTGGTCAGGTGCATCTCGACAGGCCAGACGCTGGACGGATCACGCAGGCTCGGAAAACCGCCAGCCAGGAAGGTGGCGGCCACGGGTTGGTCGGCATAGCTGCCGCTCGCCTCGGCCCTGAGCGCCTCCTGTCCCGATCCGGCCCCGTCTCTGGTCGAGAGGGCAAGTTCGAAGTCAGCGCGAAGCCCCGCAAGCGAAACCCGCGCGCGCCCATCCGGGATGCGGATGACGCCGATCTTCGGGCCGGCCGCGTCGCCGGCCAGGTCGGCACCGAACCCGTAGTTGTTCTGTCCGCTCGCCACCGAGATGACGCTGGCCACAGGCCGCTCCAGCTCGATTGAGGGAATGACGATCTCTCGCCGACGCAGGTAGGCCCCGGCCTCCAGCTGCAGCGTGAGCCGGGGGGATGCGCAGGAAGGGCGCTTCCCCGGACAGGAAGTCCCCGGGGTTGCCGATCACGACGTCCTCCGCGGTGATCACCAGGGGGCTGCCCGGGCGCAGCTGTAGTCGCCCGACCTCCACCGGGCGCCCGAGGGCCTTTGACACTTGTCGCGCGGCGAGCGGCCCGAGCCAGAGCGGGGAGGAGAGTACGGCAGCGGCAAGGAAGCCGGCCATGGCAAGGCCAGCCCAGAGCAGCCACCGCAAGATGCGCCATCGAGCCATGCCGTCAGCCCTACCGGGCCAGCCGCGGCGGGGTGCCGGGGGCCGTTCGGGAAGGAAGCGCACCGGGCATGTTCGGGTTCGGCCGCAGCGTTGGGGGTGTTTTCGGCTGTTTTCGGTGACCGCTTGGCCTGCTCCTCCGCTGCCTTCGCCCGTCTGCGCTTGGCGAGGCGAACCTATACCCATGTTGGCTCAACGAAGGAGATCGACCTCTGACTGGCGCACCAGCACCCAACCCAGGAGGTAGAACCGCGCGTCCGGGACGCTATAGAATGCCCGCTGGGCTCTGCCTTGGGAGGGAGAGGTGACGATCGACATCGACAGGCTGAGCGAGCCAGACCTCATCGACCTCAACCACAGGATCGTCGAGAGGCTTCGGCTCCTGCAGCAGATGCGTGCCCACAAGCAGATGCTCGAGTTTAGGATCGGTGACCGGGTCGCGTTCCAGGTGGACGGACGCGGCAAGGTCGAGGGCATGCTGACGCGCTACAACAGGAAGTCGGTCACGGTGATCACCGACGATGGCCACCATTGGAACGTCGCGCCGGCTCTTCTGTCCAGGGCAGCCGCATCGGCCGCGGCAAAGCCACCGGCCAGCTCGAACGTGATCTCGTTGAAGTAGCCACACCAGCCGCCGGCCTGTCACTCGACGGCTGCTTCCTCCGGCGTGTCCAGGCCGAGATCCCGCCGCAGGTGGGCGAAGCGGGCCGGGTCCATGGCCCGGCGATCCAGCATCAGCTGCCGCAGCGCTGCCAGTCCCGCCTCCGTGAACATGGCCCGGGGTCCCATTCGCCCCGGCCGGAACTCGACCAGGCCACGCTCCAGCATGCTCTGCACAGCCGGCGGCACCTTCGGCTTGCCCTTCTGCGGCCCGCCGCGCCAGGTGCGCAGGAACAGACCCTCGGCCAGGCTGGGGTACTGGCCGAAGTGTATGCCCATCTCCCGCCGGATCAGGTCGCGCTCCGGCGCGGTGAAAGGGCAGGGAGGATGGTCCGCTCGGCTGCTCATCGGGCGATGCTACCACGCGGAGGAGATTCGCGTACGGACCGTCCAAGGCGGCATGACCAGTGACCTCGACTGTGGCCAGCCTGCTTGCCCGGGCCGAGCGGCTGGGCACACCTAGAGCAGGGGACTGGAGTGACCCGCTCACCCTGCCCACCACGCTCCCGGCATCCGTTCGGTCAGCGGGGCCGCACGTAGACCACCTGGGCGTCCTCGCCGCCGCCGGTCATCCAGGCCTCGCGGCCGGCCCCGGCGGGTGCGGGTGTCAGGTACTCCACCTGCGACCCGTCGCCCTGGTTGCTGCCGAAGCGGGCGAGCCGCCCGGCCTGCCCCAGGCCCGCCCCGCCGCCACCGGCGCCGGGCTGGCTGTACTGGATGGTCATGTTGTCGCCGCCGCCGGTGATCGTGGCGCCGAGGCCGCCGCCCACGATATTGCCGCCGCCGCTGGACGGGGCCTGGGCCTGGGCGGCGCCAGCCGCCAAGCCAGTCGCCAACAGGGCTGCAAGCGCGATGCGTGTCATGTCCCATCTCCTGAAAGGTCGGACCGAGACCGTGTCTGGTCGGCCGCTGCAGACCTTCTACGCGCCGCGTGTGCCACCTGGATTTCGGCGCATCCGCAAAGGCGTTTCGCGGCCTGCCGGTCCGGTGAAAAGGCGGCCAGTGACGGCATTGCTCGGCTATGCCCGGGTGTCCGCGGCCGACCAGGATCTCGAGCCCCAGCTCCGGGCACTGCGGGAGAACCGCTGCGCAACCTTACGGGGCTGTGGGAGCGCTACTCCGCCCTCCGCCTCCGATGGCCGTCGTAGCGGCGTCAACTCCCGCCTCCTCCGACAGCGGCAGCCGTACCACCAGGGTCGCCCCACCACCCGGCGTCGTCTCCGCCCGGATCGACCCGCCATGTGCGGCCGCCACCGCACGGCACAGCGCCAGTCCCACCCCGGTGCCCACGCCTTCCGCCTTGGTGGTGAAGAACGGGGCGAAGACGCGCTCGCGCAGATCCTCCGGGATGCCCGGGCCGTTGTCCGCCACGCGCAGCTCCAGCGCGCCCGCCAGATGCACCGCGGTCAGCGCGAGCCGCCGCGGCGGGGGCGCGTCCGCCAGCGCGGCCTGCGCGTTGCCGACCAGGTTCGCCACCAGGTGTGCGACTTGGTCCGGGTCGCCGCGCAGCCGCGGCAGGTCCTGCGGCACCCGCTGCTCCAGCACGATGCCTGCCGCCCGCAGTCCGTAGCCGGCCAGGTCGAGCCCGGTCTCCACCGCCTGCGCCAAGTCCACCTCCTCGCGGCGGTGGGCGCGGCGCCGGGCGCTGGCCACCAGGCTGGCGACGATGCGGCCGCAGCGCTGCGCCGCCTCGCGCACCTTCTCCGCCCGGGCGGCCAGCGCCGTGCCCCCGGCCTCCTCCGCCAGCAGCAGCGCCTGTGCCGCCACCACGGCCAGCGGGTTGTTGATCTCGTGCGCCACGCCGGCCAGCAGCGAGGCGGTTGCCTCGAACTGCTCCGCCCGCCGCAGTGCGTCGCGCTGCGCCCGCCTTGCGTTCTCGGCCTCGTGGCGGGCCGTGACGTCGGTGTAGGTCAGGATGACGGTGCCATCGTGCAGGCGCCGGCGGCGGATCTCCAGCCATCGCCCATCCGGGCCCAGTTCCTCCTCGACCCAATCGCCGCCGTCGAGAATGCGCGCGACGCGTTCGGCCACGAGCGTCTCGACAGGCCGGTTGGGTGCCTCGGAGGTGTGGCGCAGTGCGCGAGTGAACCGTTCGCGCACCAGAGCCTGCAGCGGCGTGCCTGGGCAGCCGAGCTCCTCCGGTAATTCGTAGAGGTCGAGGAAGCCGCGATTGCACAGCACCAGGCGGCCGGCGCCGTCGAGGATACTCACCCCCTCGGCGATGCTGGTGAGGATTGTCTCCAGTTGCGCCGTGCGCTGGGCCAGCTCCTCCTCGCGCTGGCGCAGCTCGGTCGCGTCCCGCATGAATAGCAGCACGCCCTCCACCACCCCATCGGCGGCGCGCTTCGGCGTGAAGACCCAGTTGATGTACTTCCGCCCGTTCAGCCGGTAGTCCATCCAGCCTTCGCGCGTCACCGTCCGGCCGGCTTGCGCGGCAAGCACGAAGGGCGTGAGCGCCCCGCTCACCTCGGGGCCCACCAGTTCCTCGCTGGTCAGGCCGAGGATCTCCTCCGGCCGCCTGCGGGCGAAGTCGCAGAACTCGCGGTTGACGTAGCGGTAGCGACGGTCGAGGTCGGTCAGGCAAACGCGCGCCGGGACCGCGTCCAGCATCTCCTCGAGCTGGCGGTTGCGCTGGCCCAGTTCCTCCTCGCGCCGGCGCTGCTCAGTGAGGTCGCGCAGCAGCACGAAATAGCCATCCATCCGGCCGTCAGCGCGGAACACCGGGGCGAAGACGCTGTCCACGTAGCGGCGCCCGGCGGTCGGATAAGTGCGCCAGCCCTGGAACCGTGCCATGCGCCCCTGCCGGACCTCGGCGATGTAGGGCCTGGTTCGCAGCGCGGTCTGGCGACCCAGCACCTGCGTCACGGTGCGCCCGATGACCTCCTCGGGGCACAGGCCGGTGAAGCTGTAGAACTCGCGGTTGGCGAAGCGGTATCGGCGCCCGCTGTCGAGATAGGTGACGCGCATGGGTGCCGCGTCCAGGATGCTACGGAGGACCTCGGAGTCGCGGAACGGCAGCACCGGGTCGGCGGCGGATACCGGCCCTCCCGGCTGATCGGTTCTACGGTTTCGGGTCGCAGGCATGGCCCGTCCCTCCGCAATGTCTGGATAGCCTCTGGCCGCTCCGGCACTACTCCGGCACTACCCTGATCTCCCGGCGGCGAACGTCGGAGGCGCGGTCCTCGACCGAGCGGCCATGCCGCAACACGCCGGCCACTCGCGCGACACCTCGCGCGCTGCCCACCTGCCGTAGCCGGCCCGCGCCGGGCCATGGCACAACATTCAGCTTTGATGGGGTTTCAGGTTTTGTCCAATCGCCACTCCGCGGTCTGGCGCACCAGGCCACCGAGCATCAGTACGTCGAAGCCATGCACCAGCAGGCGATGGCCGCGGTCCAGCAGCATGCGGGTCTGCTCGCGCGTCAGCGCGGCGGCGCCGATCGGGATGCCGGCGTCCAGGATCGCCCGCTCCAGATGCGCGAAAGCGTCGCGGAACTCGGGTGCATCGAAGCGCCCGGAGACGCCGAGTTCGGTGGTGAGATCGAACTGGGCAATGATCATGCCGTCCACGCCCTCCACCCGGCAGATCGCCTCGATGTTCTCCACCGCGGCACGGGTCTCGATCAGCAGAACGCAAACAGACTCGTCACCACGTTGCGGCAGGTACTCCAACAGGCCGACGCCCCAGCGGGCATGTGCCACGAAGGGCCCCCAGCCGCGGCGGCCGTCCGGCGGGTAGCGCAGCAGGGAGACGCACTCGGCCGCGTCTTCCGCCGTGCGAATTTGTGGGAAGACGATGCCCTCCGCGCCGAGGTCAAGCGCGGGCTTCACCCAGGCCTCGTCGCGTCGGGGTACGCGCACCAGGGGGGGGCACATCGCGTCCCGGCAGTCGCGGCGATCATGGCGTGCAGGCTCTCCGGCCCGACCGCGCCGTGCTCCTGGTCGATGACGACGAAGTCGGCGCCGGCCGCGGCCATGGCCTGCACGGAGACCGCCGAGGGAATGGTGGCGACGTAGCCAGCGAGGGTTTCGCCGGTCCGTAGCCGCTGCTTCATGCCAGGAATGGTCATGGGCACGCACTCCCGTGCCGGGCGGCAGCCGGGCTGGTGCTGGTGGCGCGCCGGACGGAGCCAAGCCTAAAGCCCTGCTGGGCTACACAAAAGACATTATAGCTATTCCGCGGCCAGCTGGGACCTCAGCGCCTTCGGATAGCTGCGCCAAGTACCACCCAGGTACGACGGCGGGCGCTCGGAACATGGGCCGGCTATCTTATGCATTGGGCCGCTCAAAGCCGTCCGCTAATCCGGCTTTGCGGACGGAATCGGCCCGTGCCAGCCTGCCGGGCATGCCCGATGCCACGCCAGAGCCGCCCAGCCACCCCAACGGGGGAGGGAGGCGGCCGCGCCGCTCACCCTGCACACCCAGCTCTTCGGCAAGCTGCTGGTCCCCAGTGGCGCCAGCCGGGCCGAAGAGCTGCAGGCGCTCGCGGTCCGCGCTGCGGTCTATGCCAGCAAGGCGCGCGGCGAGGGCACGCTGCGGGCCTACCGCTCGGATTGGCGCGGTTATGCGGCCTGGTGCCACAGCCTCGGCCGCGAGCCGCTGGCCGGCGATCCCGACACCCTGGCGATGTACGTGGTCAAGCGCGCCGATGCCGGGCTCAGCCTGGCCAGCCTACGGGTGCATCTCGCCGCCATCCAGGCGGCGCACCGCCTGGCCGGCCTTGCCCTCGACCTGAAGGACCCCCGCCTGGCCATGGTGCTGGAGGGCGTCGCCCGGACCAACGGCACCCGGCCGGGCAAGCGCGCCGCTGCCGCCGCGCCCGACGCGCTGCGGCGAATGCTGGCGGCCCGGCCCGGGGCTGACACGACACTCGGTGCCCGCGACCGCGCCATGCTGCTGGTGGGCTTTGGCCCAGCGCTGCGCGGGGCCGAACTGGCCGCGCTGTGCCTCGGCGACATCAGCTTCAAGCAGGGCAGCGGGCTGACCGTGCTGGTGCGGCGCTCCAAAACTGATCCGCGCGCCGCCGGGCAGGAGGTGGCGGTCTGGGCCAACCCGGTCGAGCCGGATTTCTGTGTGCAGACGGCGCTCGAGGCCTGGCTGGGCTTCCGGCGGCGGGCCGGGCTAACCACCGCCGCCGGCGAGGCCGGGGCGGGGCTCGCCGACCTGATGCGGCAGACCCGGCACCGCTCGACCGACGTGGCGCTGGGCTGCCTGCGCCCCACCGACCTATGGCGCAACAATGTCACCGAGCGGGTGTTCCGGGCGGCCAGGAAGGACAGCGACTGAACGGCGCTGGCGCTGCGACCGCCTCATAGAAGTCGATGCAACATGGCCTTTGGCTGCAATATCCTATAAGTTGTTATAAAGCTGCCATTTCAACTATAGGGCGCCATGTTCCCGAAGCTGGTACTGACCTCAGACGCTGGTGCCAAGTCGCTCCCGCGCGTTCCCCTCGCCTCGGCTGGTCGCAATGAGGCTTGGCTGCGCGATTTCCTACTGCGCCATCCCGAGGTTCTGCCCGCGGCGGAGATCGACCTCGCTTTTGCCGACCCGATCCCGCTCTGCCGCGAGATGGCAACGCCTGCCGGGCCAATCGACGCCGTATTCGTCAACAGACATGGGGCGCTGACCGTCGTCGAGTGCAAGCTCTGGCGTAACCCGCAAGCGCGGCGCGAAGTGGTGGGCCAGATTCTTGATTACGCCAAGGAGCTGGCGCGGTGGCGGTATGAGGATCTTCAGCGTGAGGTATCACGGTCGCTCCGTCAGCCCGGCAATACCCTCTTCCGTCTTGTTGCAGATCGCCACCCTGGTACGGACGAAGCCACCTTCGTCGACGCGGTAGGCCGTAACCTTCGCTCCGGCCGCTTCCTGCTGCTGGTTGCAGGTGATGGTATCCGCGAGGGCACCGAAGCCATCGTGCAGTTCATGCAGGAGCACTCCGGCATGCGCTTCACCTTTGGGCTGGTGGAGATGGCCGGCTACGAGATGCCGGACGGGCAACTGCTCGTGCAGCCGCGGGTTCTCGCCCGCACCATTGCCTTGGAACGCACCGTGCTGAGGTTCACGGAACCGGCGGGTAATCTCTCGGCCGGTGACGGCCTGGCACCCGAGAGCGTAGAGACGGACGGCGATACCGATGATACGCCACCGGCGCTGCGCCGAAGGGATCCGGCATTGATAGAGGCCGATCGCCGCTTTTGGGACCGCTTCGGGCAGGTCCTAAAACTTGACGATCCCTCCCAGCCGCCACCGCGGCGCAGGGGCGTCGGACATATCCGCTACGACCTTGGCGCACCGGAAGCCCGGATCGTAGCGTATCGGGCACGTTCGGCCGGTCTCATCGGCACCTACATTGTGTTCCGGGGTGAGGCCGGCGCTCGCCTTTTCGCCGCGCTGGAATCGGAGCGTCTGGAACTCGACGCAGAGCTGCGGGCAGCCTCGCCGGAGGGCGAATTAGAGTGGGGTGAGGACGATACCACAAAGTGGGTTGCTATGCGCTTGCGCGAGCCAAGCCCATGGACTGCCGAGGACGACACCCGCCACATCAGTTGGCTGGCGGCCGTGGGCAATGCCTTCGTCAATGCATTCCGACCACGGGTCCAGCGGCTCGCGGCCGTCATGCATGGGGCATGATTCGGCATCTGACCGTGGCGACAAGCAAGCCGAAGTTAGTTGTGTTTGCCGATGACTGGGGCCGACATCCCTCGAGCGCCCAGCACCTCGCGCGCAGCTTGCGGCGGCGCTACCGGATCGACTGGGTCAACATCACCGGAACCCGCAGGCCCGGCCCGCTGCTGGCCGATTTCCGCCGCGGCATCGAGAAGCTTCGGCATTGGATATGGCCAGCACTGCGCGACGGTGGCCCATGCGCCACGGGCGGGGGGGATGGACGCCGGCCTATGCGTCCACTCGCCGATCCACTGGCCCGGTTTCGGGAGCCGGCTCGAACGCCTCGCCAATGCCAATCTGCTGGACGTTGCGCTGAGGCCGCTGCTGACTGCCGAACCCGCTGTGGTGATCACGACGCATCCGCTGGTCGCCGATCTTGTCAGCAGGTATCCCAGCCTGAACTGGGCCTATTACATCGTCGACGACCTGTCGGTCTGGCCTGGGCTCGATGGCGAGACGTTGCGCCGGATGGAGGCCAGGATGCTGCCGGTGATGCGGACGGTGGTCGCCGCGTCCGAGGTGCTGCAGCGCCGTATTCAGGCGGAAGGCCGCACAGCCCAGTTGCTGACGCACGGCGTCGATCTCGGCCTTTGGGCTGACATTGCCCGCGGCCCGCTCTGCGGCCCTGGACGGCGGCCTGTAGCGCTCTACTGGGGCCATGCCGATGCGCGGCTCGATGTCGAGATCTGCCTGGCCGTGGCGGAGCGATGCGACCTGCATATGGTCGGGCCACGCAGGGGCGTGGATGCGCGCCTGTTCGGTCACCCGGGCATCCTATGGCGGAACCCAGTGCCCTATGGGGCGCTGCCCAGGGTTGCCGCAGCCGCGGATGTGCTGGTCATGCCCTATGCAAGGCTGCCGGTGACCGAGGCGATGCAGCCGCTCAAGCTAAAGGAGTATCTCGCCACACCGCTTCCGGTGATTTCCACCCGATTGCCAAGCACCGGGCCCTGGGCGGACGCGCTCGACCTTGCGGATGATCCTGCCACCTTTGCCAGTCTCTGTGTGCGCCGCGCCGGCCAGAAGCTGCTCCCGAGCCAGGCGCTGGCCCGCAAGCGGCTGGTGGCCGAAGGGTGGGACGAGAAGGCTCAGGTATTCGAGTCCATGCTGGGGCTGCGCGCCCCCACCCCGAGGGTTCCATGGCTGTCACGGTCCTCCATACCCGTATCGTGACGGGAACAGGCGGCGGGCCTGAAAAGACCATCATCGCCTCGCCCGCCTTCCTCGCCGGTACGCGCTACCGCGAGATCGCCTGCTTCCTGCACCCCCTGGAGATCCGGGTTTCGAGGTGCTGCGGCAGAGGGCGGCGGCCAAGGATTGCCCGATCCTGGATGTCGCCGAATCCTTCGCGCTCGATCCACGCAGCCTGATGCGCCTGGCCGAACTTTGCCGGCGGCACGATGTGCGGATCTGGCACGGGCACGACTACAAGACGAATCTGTTCGGGGTGCTGCTGCAACCCTTTCTCGGCTTCCGCCTCGTCAGCACCGTGCATGGCTGGGTCTCACAGGAAGGACGGTTGCCGCTCTATTACGGCGTCGACCGCTGGGCGCTGCGGCGGCACGAGCGGGTGATCGCGGTTTCCCAGGACCTGCTCGACCTGTGCCGGGCCGCGAAGATCCCGGAGCGCGTGCTGCATCTGGTCGAGAATGCTATCGACACGGAGGATTTCCGCCGTCGTGGTCCCGCCGCTGCCTCGTCGCGACGTGCCGGCATGCCACCGGGGCGGCTCGTGGTCGGCGCGGTCGGCCGTCTGTCGCAGGAAAAGGGGTTCGATTTGCTGGTCGAGGCCGCTGGCGCCCTCCTATCGGAGGGGATCGACTTCGAACTCTGGATTGCGGGCGAGGGGAGCGAACGGGACCGTCTGGCGGAACTCGCTGAGCGCACCGGCCAGGCCGAGCGCATCCGGTTGCTCGGATTCCAGAGCGACCTGAAAAGCCTGTTTGAAGCCTTTGACATATTCTGTCTGTCGAGCCGGCGGGAAGGGCTACCCAATGTCCTGCTGGAAGCCATGGCGATGGAGGTGCCGGCCATCGCCACGCGCGCTGGTGGTGTCGAGGCCTTCACCGCCGGGCGGGACGATATACTGACGGTGCCGGTGGAGGATGGCGAGGCTCTCGCGGAAGGACTGCGGAGCCTGCTGCAGACCCCCGCCCTGCGTCACAGCCTGGCCACGTCCGCGCGCAAGCGAGTGGAACAGGAATGCGGGTTCCAGGCGAGGATGCGGAAAATGGCCTCGATCTATGATGAGATCCATTGAGGGATGGACATGGCACTTCCGCCCTGCCCCTCGCGGGCGGCGTATGGTGCATCGGCCAGCGCAGTGTCTCGAACTGGTTGGTGTTGCAGCAGAACTGCGCTGCTGGCCCGTCGCCCCGGATCGGGAGCAGGGGCGAGAGGGGCTCCAACGGCGTGCCTCCGCAGCCGTAATCGCCGCATCCACTCGGCCGGGCGGCGACACCGCCGCTCGTGCCGGAATCGTTGGACACCTTGGGCAGGCCGGCATCCGGACATTCCTACCACTCTTCCCGGCTACGTGGCCGCGGCCGGAGGAATGATAGGAAAGGTAGAATTCGCAGCGCGCAGTCGCAGGCAAGTCCAGGGGACCTCATCGGTCGTCTACCCATTGCCAATGCGACCGGCGCTGGCCCCGCCAGCCTTGCCTTGCCGGCTGGCGGGGCCAGCAGCCCATGCATCCTGGGCACCCTTAAACCCCGGGCAGGCGTTCCCAGGCGGTGGGAGTTTGTCCTGCCACCAGACTGGCCGAGGCGTCACAAGCCCAAGGCCAGTAGAGCTCCGGCCACCTCGCTCGGGTCAGCACGTCTGAGAACTGCCCGCGCGACGCGCGCCGCCGAGCGATCGGTCGTGGCCTCTGCCTGGGCGAGGAGTGCCACCGCAACAACCAGCGGCGGCACGCCGAGGGTACGCGCCAGCTCCACGACTTCCGCGATGCCTGCCGCCTGTCGGAGCGCGTCAGCGAGGCCCGGCGCCAAGTCGTCCAGTATGCCAAGGCGCAGGGACTCAGGATTCTGTGCCCAGTCGATCCTACCCCGCGCAGAGGCGAGGCCTGCCGCGGTCCCGGCTCCAGGCGTGGGTCCGTTCGTGGTCGGCGGCTTCTGCCGGCGGAGGAAGGTCGGGATGTCCAGGGAGCATTCGTCCGATGGCGACATAGGTTCCAGGACCCGGAGCTGGTACTTCGGCGGTACCAGCCGGGGCAAAACCGAGTCGTGGGTCCTTGCCCGGAACAAACCACGGGATGCCCCTGAGATGGGAGTGGTGGGCGCGGTTGCGCAGGCCGCCATGACGGAAGGCGCCATAAGTGGAACCTTACGCTGCGCCGGGACGCCAGCCCGGGCTGCCCCTTCCTCATCCACCAGCACCAGGCTGGTGAGGTGGCAGCACAGGCCCTCGGCCTCGGCCAGCGCTGCTGCCGTGGCCTCGGGGAGGCGCGGTAGGACCAGCGCGGCGGCGACCGCGCCCACCGCCCGCGGCAGCAGGTCATCCGCGCCCGTCGCCGCGACGGGCTCAGTCTGAGGCGCACCAAGCCTGGCCGCGACGTGCATGCCCCCGATCAGCGCCTCCGCCTTGGTGGGCCGCTCGTCAGCTACCGGGGCAGGACGGTGTGGACAGCGCAGTGCCGCGAGGGCGAGGCGCACCGCCGCGGCCACGTCGCCCCCTCCGGCGACGAAGATCTGCCCACCCGTGAGCGCCGCGAGATGGCCGACATTGGCCTCAAGGCTATCCTCGCCGATCAGCACCACGGTGAACCGCCGCCCGCTCCGCGCCACCGCCTGCACGTCGAGCGCCCAGGTCTGGCCATCGGTGATGAGCACCACATCCTGGGTGACCTCGGCCGCAAGCACGGCTGCGATTGCCGCCCCTGTCTCGGTGCCGCCGCGCGGGGCACCGAGCGCCGCGACAGCTGCCGGGAAGTCGCCCCCTCGACGTGGTCGGACCGGGTTCACCGCATCGTCGAACTCCCAGAGATGCACGCGGTCCGTCGGGCGCAGTGCCGCGGCGGCAGTTCGCAGCCCCGCCACCACCGCCGCGTGCTTCGTCAGGGCGCCCTGCGCGCCCTGCCCGGCGGGGGAGCCCATTGAGGCGCTGCGGTCCACCAGCACCACCGCATCGATCGCGGTCTCGCCTACCGGGGCCGGCGCAATGCGGAGCGCGACGCCATGGCCGTCCGCGGTCAGCCCGTGCAGCTCGCGCGGCGCCCAGCCGGAGACGCATAGGTCGATCGGCCGATCGAGGCGCAGCCGCACCCGGCCATCCGCCAGGGCCGGGCCGCCCGCCAGCGACGCCTCGCCCTCGGCGCAGCGGACCTCCAGCTCGGCCTCGTGCACCACCGCCGCATCGGTGGCCAGGTCGTCGCTGTCCGCCAGCGGCGGCCGCCCGTAGAGGTCACCCACCGTGGTTGGGATGCGCAGTATGGCCGCCCCGTGCCCGTCGGCAGTTGCACTGAGAGGCATCGCCCAATCCGAGGCCACCGTGACCTCCGCGCCTGGCGGCACGTGGGCAACGGAGAGCATGTGCACCCCACGCAGCGCCTCCTCGTGGAGCACAGTGGTCTTGCCGCGGTCGATGGCGTCCTCATAGGCCTCCCGGGCTTGCTCACGCCGGCGCGCGGTGGCGCGCAGGGCGCGGCCGCCCACACAGGCGGAGAGCCCGAACAGGGTCGCGTGCACGGGTACGGGGAAGGTGAGGGTGGCCTCGATGGAGACGTCCTCGGCATTGCGGAAGACCCGCTCGGTCCGCACGACCGCGAGGCCACCCGCCACCAGAATCTGGATGCGTGTGGCCGCAAGCGGGATAGGCCTGCCGCTGCCGGTATGGACGGCGCCATCCCGGAAGCGCCCCAGCGGGTCGCGCTCAGCGTTCATCGGCGGGGCCATGGTCTGGAACGGCGTCGGGGCCATGTTGGGACGTCTCCGTGAGGATGTCGGCGAGGAGTTCCGCGACGCGCTCGGCGAGCGCGCGCGAATCGGTCCGGGGTCCGACGCCGGCGAGCAGGGCAGGGTCGATGCTGAGCGCCAGACCGGGCACGATCGGCAAGGTGATTGGGCCGCCCCGACCCTCACGGATCAGGCGGATGGCGGCGGGCTTGAAGCCAAGGGCGCGCAGGCGCTGGTAGGCGCGGATGGCGGCAAGGTGGGCCGCACCATAGGAGGCGTTGGCGCGTCCGCCCTCGGGCGGGGGCATCAGTCCCTCGGCGACGAGGTAGCGCACTTGCCGCGGGGTTTCGCCGGTAAGGGCTGTGAGTTCGTGGATATTCACTGGGCAGACCTTTCGACAAGATTTTTGTCGAAAAGCGTGCCCTCGCGCAAGACATTTCGAAGGTGAAATTCTCGAAAGCGGACGACAGCCGATAGCGGGCGGCTATCGCGGAGGAGGCAGGTCGCAGCGGACCGACCGCCCCCGGTACGGGCTACGGTATGGCGCCGCCGCCCGGAGCCCGGCGCTACCAGACCGCCCTGAGCGCCTTGAACAACTTATCCAAAATGCCGTTTCGAATGTGACATGTATGTACAATGGGCTGGGTAGGGAGCCAGCACGGTGCTCGTGGGCTACGCCCGAGGTAGACATCATGAGCCTTGATTTCCTCGCCGAGGGCCAGCCCCTGTGCCGTTGACAGGAAGCTAAGATAGCGGAGGCTACTCGGCGTGCGGAGACCACACAGGAAGCCCAGCGGGCATTCCTGGCCTTGCCCTAGTGGCGGCGGATCATCGCCAAGTCGGAGTAGGAGAGGGACCATTGCCGGCTCGAGATCGTTGAGATCAGTACCGGATCCGGTACTGGCGGGCAGGCACGCCGGGGGAAAGGATCGTGGATGCTCCAGGCAATCGCGAAGAAAAAGATTAACCGCTTCTTGGAGCGCCTGCCCGAGGACATCGTCACCGACGCGGTGTTCGGCGGACTGCGTTATCTCGTGCCCAGGGAGGCCGGCTTGGTCCTGGAATGGCTGTTTCCTGCCCCCGGCTTCGAGCAGGATGCCTTGCACGGCGCCGAGGTCCTCGACGCCGAGTTGTGGCCACCGAAGCGCGGCGGCCGCGAACCAGACGCCCTGATTCGGTGCCGGACCGCCAACGGCGTCCCGCTGGTAATCGTCGTCGAGGCCAAGTGGGGTGGCTACACGTTGGACGAGCGGCAGGCTCTGGACCAGTGGGAGCACTTCGTGCGGCCCGCGACCGAGATCGGTGAGGCGCTGCACGCGATTGTTGTCGACCGGAGAGAGGTTGCCGAGGCCAGGCTCGCCGGCGACGAAGACGAACTCCGCCACACGGGCCGAGAAGCCGAGGTCCGATCCTGGCGGGAGCGGCGGGACGTCATCCTCTGGCATGACGTCGCACGCCGGCTCCAGCGGCGGCCACTTGGCGTCGGCAGCGAACAGCTGCAACGCTGGGTGGAGGATGTTCTGTCCGTCTTCCGAGCGCTCGGCAGACACCCTTTTGAGGGCTTCCACCGCACCGCGTCCGCCGGTCCTGTCCGCACCCCCGTGATACCCCAGGTGTTCTACCGGCGCGCGCCGGGCAGGCGATCCGACTGGCTCGGGGTGCGCGTCGAGCCGGCGTGGGAGCCGGTGTTCTGGATGGCACGAAGCGAGGAGGCGTCGGGATGACGGACCGGGGGGAAAACCTGCTAAACGCCGCGCGGGTGATGGAGGCGTTCGGCTCAGAGATCGAGGCGTTTAAGGACGAACTGCAGAAAACCCTGCTGGGCCTCGGCGATGACGCCAGTGTGTCCTTTGGCGAAGAGGACAATGCGCCTGACGACGACGCCTACTACGACGCGAACGTCTGGGTTCTCCGGGGATGGCGCTGGACCTTCCCTGCCAAGGAGAGGCGCCACGGGCGGGGTGGGCGGCGGAATCTCGGAGCCCTCTCCGTCGTGGCCGACCTCGGACGGCTCGGATCGCCCACGGCGGCGCTCGGCTTCCCATGCCTGATCGTCGCCTGGTCGAAGCTGGGCGGCTGGGAGGAGGACCTCGACGAGATTACGCGCTTTTGGCCACGCTCCGACCAGCAGGAAGAACTGCGCGCGGAGCGGCTGTTCTGGTGGCTCAAGGACCCCTCGAACGGCGAAGATGAGGCCGATGCTGAGGAGAGGCGGGCGCGGCCCGCGCGGGACGCTTCGTGGTTCTATCTTGTGCCCATTATAGAGGTCTCAGGCCCGGCGAAACTGAAGTCTCTGGTGGTGGATCCAGTGCTCAAGCTGCTTGGCGGTAGCCGGGCAGAGGAGGCCTTCTCGGGTGCCGACGAGGTGCTGCGGTTCCGCTGGGAGGGCGGCGTGTCAGTGCCCTCGGACGGCTATGTGCCCAGCCCACCGTCCCTTCCTCCCGCCTGAGGGGGTCACGCCATAGGACGGTTGCTCTTGGTCGAGGCTGCCGTGTCGCGGTGGAAACGCGTCATCGGCAATGGGCTACGCTCGCAGACGGACGGGCGCCAAGCGACCGAGGTGGCGATTGCCGCCGACGTGCTGAATCGCATGCTCGAACTCGGACGGCCGGAGTACGTCCGCATCGCGTAACGCGCAACGCAGGTAAGGCCCAGTGCGTCCACGCCGATGACCCGTGCAACACGGCCACACTGAAGCCACAATGGCGCTCGGCTGGACTGTATTACAGCGCAATCCAACGCCCAGTTCATTCTTCGATGGTTTCCAAAACGGAGAAGATGTCGGGGCGGCCGCCTACTCCCTCAAGCATCATGATGACTTCGGCGATGCTTTCAATGGTCCTGCTGGCCTGGGCACCCCGAAGATACCCGGTTTCCTGGCGCAGGATCTCCACGAACGAGGTGGCCCAGCGCGACCGATCTGCGACCAATGCCCAAGGGTCATGTTCCCTGACCCTAAGCAGGCCTACCATGGCGATGAGTGCATACTTCAGCCGGCTGCCCGAAATACGCTGCCTGGTCAGGCGCCGCAGGATTCCCATCAGCCCAGCGGCCAAGTGGTCCATGTCGAGTTGCGAAAGGATGCGCGACGTTGCCGCCGGGCGCGACATTATGCCAGCGAGCAAACCCAGCCCATTATTGAGCGAACTTGCATCGGCAAGCCAGTCGAGCACCCTGGGTATTAGTTCGATCAGATCGCCTGGCTCGCGTACCACCCGCCCGGCACCATGCATGACGACAGTCGTGCTTGCGACAGGTTCGAGGAACACGTGCCTGCGGTTCTCGAGAACGCACCTTACGGCGCCGACAATCTCCCGCACCACTTCCGCCGGGCAGCGTTCGTACATCCAGGTAAGCGCCAGCAGCGGACCGTTGTTGGCTAGGCCTCGCTGCCGCGCAACCTTCTCCATGAGGTATTTGGATAGCGCCTCTGCGGCCCGCTGAAGGTTGACTAGGGCGACGTGATCCAACGCCGGCGGCAAGTCTCCGTCGCTGCCAATGGCGCGTAGGCGAGAACCGTCCTGTGCCCGGGGACTCCACCGTATGGTGTCGGCGAGCTCGCTGATATCACCCGGCCGGCCAACATCGAACCGCGCCAACAGGTCGCCCAGACCCTCCCGGCCAGGCATGCCTTCCCAAGCCAACATGCCCGCCGGCTGGTGAACGCGTTGAGGCACAACAGGCCGCGGCTGGCGTAGCGATGCCAGAATTTCATCGCCCGACCGACTCTCGCGCTCCAGCGTCATCCAGTCCAGTCGTACCGGGTTCCGGGCTAGGTAGTCCCAGCTGGCCGAGCTAATTGTCAGCGCTGCCCAACCCTGCGCCGGACGTTGCTTCAGCTGGATGAGGAGGTGTTCTTCGCCATCCGGTGCGGGCACTTCAGGGGTTACCCAGCGTCGGATCTCATGCTGGCCCTTGCGGAGGAAGAACTGGGCTGTTGCCATGCCGCGGCCCCATACCATGTTCCTGATGGGCGGCGAGACATACTCCCTGTTGCCCGGGACAATGGCGCCAGCCGGTATCAGGTCCTCGAACACCGGCTCACCTAGCCGCAGCACGACAAGCGCCACCGGATCGAGCCGGTCAAGGTAATGCGGCGCGCCGCGCGCGATCCGTCGCGCTGCCTCCAAGCAACCCCTGGCCGAGGTGCCGGAGGCAAGGATTTGTACCGGAACGGTCAACTTCCCCAAGACCGTTCGCAACCATCCGTGGTGGCGAGCGGCAAGAGGCGTCGATAGCAGGACAATGTCGGCCGCCAGGTCTCCGAGTGCATCTACTGATCCGGCCCGTTGCGGCAGCACCCCGGTTGCTGGCGCTCGCAGGAGCCGCCAATCAGCATTCTCGAGGCGGAAGACCTCCGTCTTCAGAACAGGGCAGGGGGCGAACAACTGGTCGTCCTGCAGACGGGGGCGCCCTGACAAGTCGGTCAATGTCAGGCCATTGGCTTGCGCGATGGCCTGTTCGGCATCGTCATGCAGCCCCTGGAGCCCGAGGTGAGGTGCGACAACTTGGCCAAAGCCTGCACGCTCCGGCACCAGCACGTGGTCTTCGGCCGGCAGGCGGCGCAGCGTGAGGTACTGCAATTCCGAACCCATCTGAAACATGCTGCAGGCAGGCTACCCGCATCTTGTCGCGGGCCCCATGCCCCTCGGGTGTCCCCATCCAACCAAGCAGCATGGCAACTGGTCGCCAAAGCAAGGTGACCCTCGGTCCCTTCGCGCGCGTCAGTGCCCCGAGCAGCTCCTGCTGACGCTCCTCGTCCATCTCTGGCCGGTCAGGCATGCAGAAGACGAGGTCTTGCGCATGCCTGGTCAGGGCGTCGGTGGCAGCGCGCAGGTCGGAGGCCCATGAAGGAACCGGCGCTCCGCCGAGAAACGCCGACCAGAGGGAGGCCAGCGGCCTCCGCAGCCTGGGATGGCCAATATCGCCCCAACCGCCGCCGCGCCCGATGGGGGAGTGCATGGCCTGTGGACCACCGACGGCCACAGCCTTATGCGTTACGACGACCGTTGCGTGGCCACCTTCTACCAGGTCGGCGTGGCCTTCAGGCGTGGCCTCGCCGTCTACCCGCCAGCCCCGGCAGGCGTGGTCACGCCAACCATCCAGTTCGAGACCCGCCATGCGTCGCATTACGCATGCTCCCCGAGTACCTGCCGGAGAATGACCTCGCGCAGGTTGGAAATGCCGTCAGCCAAGAGTTGGCCGGCGGTCCCCAGCGTCAGGCAGGACACCTTTCCGTTCGTGATGCGCTGTGCCGGCAGCCCACGCCCCGTCGGGCGCAAGGTGATCCCACCCAGCAGGTTTTCCCCTCTGCCTTGCGCCAGCAATGCGCTCACCTCGTGTGTCTCGCCCGGCTCAAGCCCGCCATCGGCGCTCCACAAGGGCCAGATTGCCCAGCGGCCAAGGTCGTCCTGCCGGTCCGGTCGGCCCACCCGCAGCCAGATCGCCGCACCGAAGGCCGCAAGCCTGGTAGCGCGGGAAAACTGCCGGTAGGCAATCTCGAGCACTGCCTGCTGCCGTTGCAGGAAGAAGACGGCTATCGGATTGACATGATCAATCCAGCAGCCTCTCTCCTGCTCATCACGGAAGACAATGGCGGACAGAGCAACGGGCTGCGCGCCCGGGATGGACTGAACGGCCACGATGGTGGCCAGCGCGCTCAGTTCCTCCCAAGAGCGAGCTTGCCAGCGCCACAACTCATCCAACGCACGGTGGCGCCGCAGTAACTCGTGCCATGCCGCCCAGACCTGCTGGTAGTGCCAATTGCTCTGCAGGACGAAGTTCGGTGTCACGTCAGGACTGGCCACCTGGACGCCGAGCGCCCGGAGATCGCGTGCCAACCGCCCACATCGCTCGTCATAGGTCCGAACCTGGTGGACGCGGGCCGAATCGGAACGCTGGTGCCGCTGCACATAGTCATGCGCAATTTCCGCTGCGAGCCGCGCATAGCTGAGCAGAACCCGGTTTTCGAGCGTGTTAAAATTCTCTTCCCGCACGACGGCCTGTAAGCGCTGACGGTCGCCGGCGCGCTCAGCGATGGTCTCCCCAGGCTGCCGGGCCAGCCAGAGCATCGTCTTCCGGTCCATCTCCTGCACTCGGGCCAGCGGCAGCATGCGTGAGGTGCGCCGCAGCACTCGCCTCGGCGCCTTGCAAAGATGCTCCAGGACAGGGGGGTAACTCGCGCGCCTGCCGCACGATGAGATCCATCTCAGGTTCGGCCTGGGTCCCGTGCAGCCAGATATCCTGGAGGCACTGCCACATCGCGGCGGGTGTCGCCAGCGCCTCCTCGACCTCCCGGATGCGGGCCCAGACCGCCTTGACGCGGTCAAGCAGTGCCGTGGCGCGCCGCTGCGCGTCGTCGTCCGGCACAAGGCTGTCGGATGGGCGTTCCGGCAGGCAGCGCCAGTCGAGCAGGAAGCCGTTGCCGTCGGCAGAAAACGCCTGGGGCCCGCTATGCCGCAGCGGAAGCGGCAGCGCGGTCACCTGCCTGCCATCGGGGATCCTGAAATCGGCCTCGCTCTTGCCGTGGTGGTCGCGTGCATCAACACGAACCGCCTTCAGATCGTCCACGCACAGCCATCCAGCCACTTGCGGAGACAGCGCTATGTCAAGGCCCTCCGCCTCCACGTAGCGCGACGCGGTCGTGTCCAGCCCGGCCCAGGGGCGATTCCAGTGCTGGATGCGCATGCCTAGGACCGGTTGCGGTCCAGGCCCCGCCAGTTGAACTGGCTTATGCTGCAGGAAAGCATATCACGTAGGTGGTTGGCGAAGCCGCTGTCGTGCAAGTCGCCCCGCAGCAGCGCGACGATGTCTTCGAGCGCCCTTCCGTTGTCGCCCTCATCGATCATCACGCCCCGGAGCTTAGGCAGGATGCGGAACTCGACCTGGTCTGCAAGCGCCTCCTCGATGCGCAGCTTGCCCGCGGTACTTTTTGGGTGGTTTACCACATAGGCCATCACTGCCTCGTTCAGTCGGTGGCCGAAGGGACGGCCGCATCGGCGCATGATATCCGCCAGGCGGTTGATGACCTGCTGGACCTTCTGCGCCTCGGTGTGATCAATGCGGTCCGAGCCGCGGATCCACTTCCGCCAGTTCCGGAAGTCGATTTGCCCGTCCGCAGAACGGGTCTGCACGATGCGCTCGTTTCCGACGGGATCGAAGGTGGCAGGGGCCGGAAACTGCAAGACGTTGCTCCGGTCAAGCACCTTGTCCGACAGCGAAAGGGTGCTTTCATCATCGTTCATCGTGCCGACGAACAGCACGTTGTGCGACGGGAAGAGCGGCACGCTGCCTCCCTTTCGTCCTCGCGTATCGAGCGGCATCGCGGCCTGGTGGCGCGCCTCTAAACCGATGTCGGCGCTCCAGCGTGGGCGGATCTCCAGCCGGCTGAGGAATTCCGAGAAGTAATACTCCACCCTGGCGAGGTTCATTTCGTCGAGCAGAACCAGTAGCATCCTGTCGCCCAGCGGCTCTCCGCAGAGCCCCGAGGTGTTGTGCGGGTCCATGTGGACCAGGGCGCGGGCCAGGTCGGTGGCGCGGTAGCGCTTCTCGACGTAGTTGTAGAAGCCGAGCAGATCCTGCGGGCTGTCCCAGCGGGGCTCCACGGCCATGGGCAGGAAGCTCATGCCCATGGCTTCGGCGTAGCGACGGGGCAGCAGGCTCTTTCCTGTGCCGGAGACGCCGGCGAGCACCGTCAGCTGGGCCACCTCGTTGATCTTAAGCGAGGTGTGGAAGGCGTCGACGGTACGTGGGTGGTATTGCAGCCCATGCTGGCTGAGGTTCTTCCGCACCTCCTCGATCGCGGCAGACTCTTCCTGAACCGGTCGTGGAGTCGTGCCATGGATGGCAAGGCAGGCCGGAAGCCGGCGCAGGTCGTCGTCGCCGTCATCATCCGCTGCCGGACCCGGTCCGCCAAGTTGGCCTTGCGCCTTCTTGATCTCGAGCTCAAGCGCAGCCTTGCATGCCGCCAGGGCTTCTACTTCCTGGCGTATCTTTTGCAGATCGCCTATATTGGCCTGCAGTTCGGTCAGTTCCTGCTGCGCATCCGCCACCGCGGCTTTGGCCTCTCCCAGCGTGCCAGCCAGGCCCTGTCTTTCATCCCGGAACCGTTCGTTCTCGCGCATCAGCTGAGCGCGGTCGGCGGCCAAGGCCTGCGCTTCCGCCCTCAACGGCTGAAGCACGGCAATGTCGGCCTGCAGCGCTCTCTTCTGTTCCAGCATTGTCGCGAGTCCCGCCTCCAGCCCTGCACGCGCGGCGCGTTGCTTCTCGTGCTGCGCCGTGATGCGCGTCAGTTCTTCCTCTAACGCCGCCTTGCGCGCCGTGAGCAATACCGTCTCCTCGCGCGCCGCAGTCAGTGTCGCCCGGTCGTTGCGCAGTTCCGCCAGCTCTCCCTCAAGCTGCTGCCGCGCACCGCGCAACTGTTCGACATCCCGGCGCAGCGCGCCGATGTTGTTCGGCAGGCCCGCAAGCTGATCCTCTGCGGCCTTCAGTGCGGACTCGACGGCCTCTTTCTCGGCCTTCCTGGCTTCTAGCTGCTGCCGGATCTCGGCGTCCTGCAGCGCGGTATCGGCAGCTCGCCGCTTCAATTCCTCAATCTGCAACTCGGTATCGGCCATCGCGGCCATCTCGGCTCTCACCGCCTCGAGCTGATGTGTCAGTGCAGCAACCTCCGCCGCAATGCGGTCCCGGTCGAGGATCCGGCGCTGGATCTCTGCCAGCTCAGCCTGATTCTCGGTGATCTGGCCGATCAGGGCGCTGTTGCGTTGCGTCAGGTCCTCCAGCCGCGTGGCCTGGGGCAGCCGCGCAAGCCGCACGTCAAACCACCAAGTGACACCGGCCATGGCCATGATCAACAGCGCGAGCAGCAGCGTGCCCACAATGGTCAAGAGCGGGTAATGCTCGGTCATGCTCATGACTAGCGATCTCCCCCGCCGCTGGTCGGCATCGCGTTCCCGGCAGTGGGCGGGATGCTGGCATTGGTTTCAGCGGAATGGCGACGAAGCTCGGCCAGGCGCATTTCGGCCTGTGTAAGGCCGGCGAGCACCGCCGTGCGTTCTTGGTCCAGCGCATCACGCTGCGCCTTCAACCGCACGAGCTGGTCCGCCAGTTCTCCGCGCAAGCGCTCCTGTTCGCTGCGCGCGACGCGAGCGCCCTCCGCCACCTGCTGTGTCCGAACCAGGTCGGCCTGCGCTTGTTCCTTGCTGCTCCGCAAGGCGGCAAGTTCCGCCCGTAGGGAGGTCAATTGTGCCTGAACCTCGGTAATGGCGCGCGTGATCGTCTGCCGTTCGGCAGCAAGATCCTGCAGCCGCGAGCGTTCGGCCTTTGCGGCATCGATCTGCCCGACCAGGGCGATCCGTTCCTGCAAGGCCGCCTGGCGACTCCGTTCGGCCTCTTCGTATGCGGCCTGCAGTGGGGCGATCCGGCGCTGCAGGTCGGATTCTTTCCGCTGGGCGGCCTCGCTGGAAGCCTGGATGGTCGCCTGCTCGTCGCGCAGTCGCTTGACCTCGTCGGCCAGACGACGCCGCTGGGTTTCAATCTCGTCCACCGCGGCCTGGGCCTGCTTAGACCGATCCTGCAATGCCTGGAGAGCGCGCTCCGCCTCGACGTGCCGCGCCTCCGTCGAGGTAACCTCCAGGCGCTGAGCAGCAAGAGCGGCGCGCTGCGTTTCCAGTTCGCGCTGCGCGGCCGCAGCGTCCTGCCGCGCCTTGTCGAGAGCCCGGGATGCCGCTTCAGCCTGGCCCTCTGCTTCCTGGCGGGCGGAAGCTGCTGCACGGGCCGCCGCATCCGCGGTGTTGCGCTCTGTCTGCAGGCGGCGCAGGTCTTCCTGGGCCGTCGCGGCGTCACGCCTGATCTTCTCCAATTCCCCCTGGGCGGTCTGGGTCGCCGATCGCATGCGGTCGAGCTCGGCCGTCGTTCGTCGCAGGGTCGCCACGGCATCGCCCCGCGCAGCTTCCGCACGACGCTGCGCCTCAAGTGACTGCTCCCTTTCGGTCACGGCCTGGTCGCGCTGAAGCTTCAGCGGGTCGAGGTCGCGCGTCTCGCTGCGAAGTCCTTCGATGCGAATCGAGAGGCCTTGCGCCTGGCCGTTCAACGCCGCAATCTGCGCCTGCACCTGCTCGAATTGCGCCAGTTGCGCCTCGACCCGCCCGCGCTCGGCGCCGACAGCCGTCCGCTCGCGCGCGATTTCCTCCCGCGTGCTGTCGAGCCAACCCTGTTGACGGAGCACGAGCCACAGGTTGGAGACCAGGAGCAGGATGGCGCCCGCGGCGGTGACGGCGGCCAGGGTTGCCGCCCGGCGCCAGACTGGCGGCTTGGCGTCAGCCACACCCAAGGTCACGTTCGACGAGGTCAATGCCGGCGCAGGGCAGCATCGACGCGTCTCTCCCAGTCGCTATCGAAGCCGTCCTTGCGCCGCGGCGCCCGCCCTGCGGCCTCCTCCAGGCGCACCAGCGGCGCGATCCGGCACCCGCGGATGAAGCTCCGGTCGCCGACGACAAGGCAAAGGGCACGAGCGCGGCTGATGGCGACATTCAGCCGCCGATGTTCCCTCTGATAGAAGCCCAGGCCCCGGGTCCCGAGGCCAGGACCGACCACGAGCGAGAACAGCACCACATCGGCTTCCCCGCCCTGGAAGCGGTCGATGGTCGCCACCTTGACAGAAGCCCGCTCGGTCGCGCCGAGCGCCGCGTTCAGCCGGCGCATCAGCAGGGCGACCTGTGCATTGAATGGTGAAAGGACGCCGATGCTGCCCTGGAAGCCCCGATGCCTGATCATGTCCACGACCTCGCGCGTGATGGCCTCGGCCTCGGCGTGGTTGACGTTACCGCCATCCTCGCGGGTCGGCTTGCCCTGGATGTCCAGCCAGTCAAGCCCAGGCTTGAACCCGTCCGGCCAGCGGGCCCTGCGCTCGTCATGCGCCGCCACCAGGCGTCCGTCGTAGAACTCGTTATTCAGGTAGTCGACGATGGCGCGGTGGGAGCGGAACTGATCGGCCAGGAAATGCAGGCGCGAGCCGGGTCTTGAAGCGGCGAACTGGAACAGCGAGTTGGTGCTCTGGGCCACCCGGTGGCGGTTTTTCCCGCCTAGGCCAGCCACGTCCATCAACGCGTGTTCCTGGCGCAGGGAAAGCTGCGGGATGAAGCCAAGCTGCGCTGGGTCGCCCACCACGACAGCGCGGCTGGCCCGGCCGAGAAGCGGAAGGGATGAGGCGATATCGCACTGACTCGCTTCGTCGAAGATCACGTAGTCGAAGAGCGCGGGCAGGAGAGGTATGCGTGAGGCGGCGGACAGGGCGCTGACCGCCCAGACCGGCCGGTGGCGCAGCACCATCCTTGCCTCCGCCTCGGTAAGCTGCGCCGCCTTGGAACGGTCGCTGAAACGGAAGGCTTGCAGGCCGTCTTCCAGCGCGCTGCGCTCTTCGCTGGCGGGGCGGGTCATGCGTCCGTAGGCAGCCAGGGCGATAGCGGCGGCCCTCGCGGCCGCTTCGGCCATCTCGTGGTAGGCGGTAGGCGTTTGTGGCGCGGAAAGGCCTTCCAGTTCCTGGCGGAGGGCGGCGAAGCGTTCGCGCGGATCGATTGGTTGGCTGGTTACCTCGGGCCTGCCGAAGCGTGCCATCAGGCGCCGCAGCATGCCGGCGAGTCTGCTCTTCCAGCGCCTAGCCCCGGGTACCGCCATGTCTGGCATGGCGTAACCGAGCCGCTCGACCTGTTCGGCAAGGGCTGAAAGTTCAACATGCAGCGCGTTCCGGTGAGCAAGCCGGAGCCTCTCGACCAGCAGGCCGTGCGCCTTGTCCTGCGCCTCGGTCAGCTGTGCGTCCGCTTCCGGGGCAGGCCGCCTCAGCTCGCTCTCTGCAAGCTTCCGCCATTGCTCGAGCATGTCGGTGTCGCGGTCCCCCTCGCTGTCTCTCGCGCGGGTCAGCAGGGGGCAGTCACCGGCAATCTTCTCAACGCGTTCCTCGATCTCATCCAGCGCGCGATGGTTCCTGGATACGACCAAGGCTGTTCCGCCGGCCTGGACGATGGAGGCGAGCAGGCCGAGGATCACCTCGCTCTTGCCGGTTCCGGGCGGCCCCTGGATTACGGTCAGCGGGCCGGCGAGCGCAGCGCGCGCCGCCTCGTATTGCCGATTGGTAAGCGGGCGGGGGCCGGCAGGGATGATCCCGTCTGCCGGCGCAGGGACCGTGTTGTGCAGCACCGTGCCGAGGGCCGTTGCGCCAAGCTGCGCTTCGGCCCAGCTGCGCAGGTTCTCCAGGTCGCGTTCGGCGCCCTGGGTAAAGCGTGCCTCGGAAGGGAGGAACAGTGCCGCCGCGTTGTGCAGCCCGTCACCCTGCAAGGCGAGAGAGGGGGCGAGCCGGGCGGGGCGCAGCGGCGCGCGGGCGAGGGTTGCCACCGCATGACCCAGGCGCAGCACCACCTCGTCGAAGGCAACCTCTTCGCCTTCGGGGAAAAGCTGCTCCTTGATCTGCTCCACCGTCAGGGCACGGATGCGCGTCCGGATAGCCGAGAGCCACCGCGGATTGAGCACTGGTTCGGTGGCGAGGACCTCGACGACCAGGTCCTGCCTGTCGAAGCGGTAGACGGCGGGCAGCAGCAAGGCAGGGACGACGCCAGCGATGCCGCCGTCCTCGAACACGCTAACCGGATAGCCGACGGCACAGGCCTGCCCATCGCGCCGGCTCAGGGCTTGCCGAAACATTGGCGGAAGGCGCTCCGCATCGAATCGCAGTACGCTGCGGTGCCACCAACGGCCGTCGGCGGCGAATACTTGCCATGCTTCGCCGTGCCGGTCCTCGCGCTCCTCGACGGCGCCGCGAGGGTCGAGCCGTTGGGTCGAGGCATAGTAGGCGAGCAACTTCCGCCAGTCGGATTCTGCCGACAGGGCGTTCGCCTCTTGGTCCTCTCCGGCGTCACCTGCCGCAGCCGCGGCCGGATAGAGATGCCCGATGATGGCTGCCAGCGCCGTTTGCGGCGGCTGGTCATCCCGCGAGCGTGCCCCGGGTGGCGTAGATGCACCAGACGCCCGGAACTGCGTGAGTTGCCACCTGCCGCCTGCCCGGACCTGAGCGATGCCGCTCTCGGCAAGCCTGCCGAGCGCCTCAACGATTTCCTGCGAAGTGAGGCGCAGCCCGGTCCGGCGCAGGCGCCATAGCAACTGGTCATTGGTCATGCCTGCAGGCGCCAACTCGAGCAGGCGGGCGAGCGTCTCGGCGTAGCTCATGAAACGATCATTGGACGGAATAACGGTATGGCCCTCTGACGCGGTGCCAGGGAGCCACGCAGGGCGGCGATCTCAGACCATTGTGCTGGTTTGTTCGAACGTCGAAATCCTCGGCGAAGACGGCCCAGCCCGGAAGCTTCGGCGACCAGGATACGACTTCGACCTTCACGTACGCGCCAATGAAGCCCCTGGATACCGTCTGCATACTGTGTACCTACGCGCCCAAATAGGTTAATAGCAAATATTGAATTCAATCATAAGGCGTAAGGCCCCATTTCGCCACGCTGTGGCAGATTTGGCGCATTTGCGGCCGCGTCCACGGCAGGCCGGCCCTGGCCCAGCGTCTCCAAGGCCGGACCCGTGGCCCCAACCACGCGCGGCAGCGGCTGACACGCCTCTGCTGCCGGTATGAGGCTGGCGAGTGCTGCCGTGATCGTGTTTCAGCACCCAATCGGGATCCCACCCTAAGCCCGATTTCCGCAGCAACATCAGAGCCATGAAGCCGATTCTGATAGAGGGGTTCTGTCAGGTCTCGCGCCAGAGGCCCTCGGCTTGGCCGTGCGGGCGGCAGCGGGTAGGCTCCTGACGTGCTGACAGACGGCCGGGGTCCTGGAAATGGAGTGCATCGGCTGTGGCTCGGCTGCCATCTCGGAACGGATTGGCTGCACCGCTCAGGGCTATCGGATTGCGGTTGAGCATCTCGGCGGCGATGCCGGCTTCACCCTGCTGGGCCGGCAAGCTGCGGACGCGCAGCTTCGGTCCGATGATCGCCTTGTGGCGCCCGACCGTGGTCTCCGCGAGGCTGCGACGGCCGTACTCGATCGCACTCTGCCAAGCCATGCGGCCCTTCTCGGCGATGAGCCGGATGTGGCGATCGCGCTGGCTCTGCGCCTCGGGGCCCTCCGTGCCCGGCACGGCCGACGTACGTGGCGGGATGCCGACCTCGGGCAGCGGATCGGGCTGGTGGTCAGCAATGGCCCGGTACACCGGCTGGCCATCATAGGCCCCGTCCGCCGCCACGGACGCGATTTCGCCCTCGATCTCCTCGAGCAGCGCCGGCACCTGAGCGGCGTCATCGGCGCCGTTGTCGGTCAGCAGGCAGGCGACGATCTCGCCGGTATCGGCGTCCACGGCGAGGTGCAACTTGCGCCAGGACCGGCGTGTCCAGCCATGCTTCTCCGCGTCCCACTCGCCCTGGCCGAACAGCTTCAGGCCGGTGCTGTCAATCACCAAGTGCCTCGGACCATGCGGGATGGCCCTGGGCTGGCGTCCGACGAAGGCGCAGCTGCGGCGGGACAACGTCGTATGGTAGCTCCTGCCCGAGCAGTCGCAGCATTCTTGCGGCGAAGCCCTCGACTTGGCGCAGTGCAAGGTGGAAGACGAGCCGCAGCATCAGCACCAGCTCGATCGCCGCATCCGAGCACCAGGCCTGGCCCCCGGGAGTGCTTCGCCGCGGCGCCTGCCACCCCGCAGTGCTGGCCTCATCGAGGCAGAGCATCAGGTCACCGCGCCGCCGTAGCCCGGCCTCGTAGGCCGGCCAGTTCCGGACCCGGTAGCGGGCCTTCGGAATGCGATGGCGGCGGGTGGCATGGCGCTTGAATGGCATGCCCGAGACCGTAACGGCTCAGCCGCCGGACGGGCTAACAGGTCCGGGTCCCGCCGCCTCCCTGCACCAACGCTACCCGGAGCGGCATGCGGGCCGCTGCGGCCCGTGGCCAGCGCGCCGGCAACCCCGGCCTGCGGGCACGCGACCCGGCAGCGATCCAGAAGCTCTCGGAGGCCCGGCGGGCGGCCTCTCTGCGGCGGCTGATCAGTGAGGCGGATCGCTGGCTGCCCAGCGTGCACCGGCTGCGGGCGGATGGCCATGCCTGGGAGGAGGTGGTGCGCTACCTGAATGTCCGGCGCGGCGCGGGCGAGCCGGCCTGGAGCGAGGAGCGCCTGTTGCGGGCAGTGCGGCGCTTCCAAAGGGGATGCATGCCGAGCTTCTGAATTTGTTGCGTGTAGCGGGTGAGGCGTCATACCATGTTCTGGTTGAAGTGCGGCGCCCGGATCGGTGATCTGATCGGGCCTGCTCACTCACTGGCCTAGATAGGGCGAGCGGCCGCATGGATCTTCTGGGCGAAGCGCGAGAGAAAGAGCAGCAGGACATCCGCCAGCGCCGATCCCGCCTTCAACTCGTATGGCAGTGATGGGCGCGCTCAAGCCTCTGGGAGCATCACCCAAGCCTGTTGCGCCCGCACCTATCGAGGAACTTGTGGCCGAGTTGGCGCAGGCTTGCGTGGCCGCTGCGCCGGTCGTCGTCCTGGGCAGCGGCGCCTCCATGCCGCACGGCCTACCGGGCATGGGCGCGCTGGCGAGCCACCTGGTCGCGAGCGGACCGGCGCTTCCAGACCGTGAGCATTCGGATGCCTGGAACACGTTCGTGTCCAAGGCGGCGAGCGCAGACCTGGAGACGGTCCTGACGACGGTTCGCCTGCCTGAGGCGCTCACGCGCCATATCGTGGAGGCGACCTGGGATCAGATCGCGGCAGCTGACCTGCGCGTCTTCGAGGCGGTTGTGCGCGATCATCGACACTTGGCGCTAACGCGTCTTTTTCGGCATCTGCTGGCGAGCACGCACACCGACCTGGACCTCGTCACGACCAACTACGACCGGCTCGCGGAGTACGCGGCGGACGCCGGCGAGCTGTGCCACTCCACCGGATTCGGCCACGGTCACCTACGGTTCCGCCACAAGGAACATCCGCTGAGGTTCACGCAGAACAAGAAGCCTGCCCGTACCGTGAACATCTGGAAGGTACACGGCTCGCTGGACTGGTTTCAGGGACCGACCGACAGCGCGCCCGTAGGTCTGCCCCTCATGCCGGCGCGGCTGTCTGGGTACTCGCCCTTGATCATCACGCCCGGCATCGAGAAGTTCCAAAAGACCCACGATGAGCCGTTCCGGACGATCCTGGCGAACGCCGACCGTGCGTTGCAGCGGGCGCGAGGCTACGTGTGCATAGGTTACGGTTTCAACGACAGGCACATCCAGCCTAAGCTCATCGAGCGGTGTGCCGTCGAGCCGGTGCCGCTTGTGCTGCTGACACGCACCATGACGCCGGCCGCACGAGAGTTCGTGCTGGGAGGCCAGTGCCGGCGATACCTGGTGCTGGAGCAGAGTACGGCAGGGACACGGGCCTACTGCCCCGACTACCCAGCCGGCGCCGAACTGCCGACGCCGGACCTCTGGACTCTTCACGGGTTTCTCTCGCTGGTGATGTAGGTGAAGTCGTGAGCATCTTCGATTTCGACGATGGCGAGGCGCTGGGGTCAGTCCTATCGGTGGACACAGCGACGGTTGTGGTGCGCGTCGACGACGTGGAGCGGCTTCGGCAACTCCAGGTCAATCGACTGGCCATGCTGCGGAGCAGCCGGCCGGGCCAGCACCTGATTGGCGTGATCCAGAAAATTACGCGCAGCGCCGCCGAGCCTAAGGCGCACACCCGCGCCGATGTAGGCGAGGAGGACGAGGAGTCCCTACCCGAGGTGAGCCTCGCCCGCATCGCGCTCATTGGGACCCTGATCGATCGTGTCGGACAGGAGCGCGACGTTTTCCGGCGGACGCTCGAGACAGTCCCGGAGATAGAGGCGCGCTGCTTCGCAATCGAGGGCGAGCGGCTGACGCGCTTCATGCGCGTGATCTCCAGCATCTCCGGCGACGGCCATAAGCTCCTCTTGGGGCACTACACACTCGATGACCGAGCCGAGGCCTATCTCAACGGCAACAAATTCTTCCAGCGGCACGCGATCATCGTGGGTAGTACGGGCTCCGGGAAATCCTGGGCGACGGCCCGCATCCTCGAACAGGTCGCCGCGCTGCCCAATGCGAACGCCGTGGTGTTCGACATACACGGGGAGTACGGTCCCCTCGCCGGCGCGGGGTTCCGGCACTATCGCGTTGCGGGCCCCGCGGACCTGGACCAGCCGCGAGCGAACGATGATGGAGTCTTGTTCCTTCCCTACTGGCTCCTCGGATACGAGGCGCTCGTCTCGATGTTTGTCGACCGAACCGACCAGAACGCGCCGAACCAGGCGATGGTTATGGCTCGCGCAATCATGGATGCAAAGAAGGCATACCTGATCTCGATGGGGCAGCACGCGCTTTTGGCTAACTTTACCATCGACAGTCCCGTCCCATTCAGCATCGAGGACGTCATCCGGACACTGACCAGCCTGAACACCGAGGTTGTGGAGGGCGCGCGCGCTGGTGCGACGAAGCAGGGCGACTTCCATGGCAAGCTGAGCCGGATGATCCAGCGCCTGGAGAGCAGGCGTTCGGACAGGCGACTGGCGTTCCTCTTTGGGGCAGGGGACACCTCCTTTGAGATGGGCTGGCTGGAACGGCTGGTCGCGGCGCTTCTCGCAAGCGCACGCGGCCAAGCCGATAACGGTGGCGGCATTAAGGTGATCGACTTCTCGGAAGTCCCGTCGGACGTGCTTCCTGTTATGGTCAGTCTCGTCGCCAAGCTGGCGCTCTCGGTACAGCAGTGGGCACTGCCTGCCGTGCGCCACCCCGTGGCGCTGTTCTGCGACGAGGCGCACCTCTATCTACCAGACCGGTCCGGTGGCAGCGCCGCGGACGAGGTCTCGGTGGGCATCTTCGAACGGATCGCGAAGGAGGGCCGGAAGTACGGCGTCGGCTTGGTGGTGATCAGCCAAAGGCCGTCCGAGGTTAACAGGACGGTTCTTAGCCAGTGCAACAACCTTTTGGCGATGCGGCTCACGAACGGCGAGGACCAAAGTGTCATCCGGCGTCTCCTGCCGGACAGCCTTGGGGGCTACGGCGACCTTCTGCCCGTGCTGGACACCGGCGAGGCGCTTGTGGTCGGCGACGCGAGCCTGCTTCCAAGCCGCATACGGCTGGAGAAGCCGACGCACAAACCTAACAGCGGAACGGTCGACTTCTGGGATCGCTGGGCGAGCACCGAGGTGCCGGAGAGCCTCGCGCCTGCAGTGTCAAGTTGGCAACGTCAGACGTTCAGGACATCATAATCGTGTCGCCGCATACCACGTCGCGCTCACAAAAATTATGCGTAGTGGCTCAGGAACAGGTCTCCAGCCGTCCAGCGGCGGCGTAGGGTGGCAGATTGCTCGCCCGACCTGCCGGACTTATTGCTTTCGTCTACAATCCCAAACCAGCCAACCTGGAGCTTCCACAGAGCGATGAAGGCGCCTCGCTGGACCGCCGTCAGTCAGTCTGCTTTCGAGTGGGAGCGGGAAGCCCTCGACTTCCTGCGCGACCACCTGCCTGACCACGAACCATGGCGCGCTTGGTCGAACTTCGAGTTCATCGATGACGACGGGCGAGTGAACGAGGTTGACGCTCTCATCTTGACCCCGGCGTGCCTCATCTTGGTAGAGGTGAAGTCCCGGCCGGGCACCGTTCGAGGAGATGCTTATAGCTGGACATGGCGAACCGAGGGGCGGGAGGTCTCGACTGACAATCCGCTTCCCCTCGCGAACAAGGAAGGCCAAGCGCCTGGCTTCTGTCCTCCATCGACAGGAGGCTCTCAGCGGCCGCCATGGCGCCCGCATCACGCCCTGGGTTGAGCCGTTGATCTTCCTCTCTAAGGTGGTTCAACGTCCCACTCTGGACCCTGGCACCTCGAAGCGCGTTGTCCTGCGCGGGGAGCCCGGTAAGCCCGAGGATCCCGGCGTCATAGGCACGTTGCTCTGCGCAGACGAACTCGGCTTTGGTCGACGGGGAGCAGTTGACCCGGCTGCGGCCAGGCAGATCACGAGGGCTCTCGAGCAGGCAGGTGTCCGTCCGCCGGGACGTGGCCGCCGGGTCGGCGACTACGAACTCGAACAGCTCCTCGGCGAGGGCGACAACTGGCAGGACTTCGTCGCGCGGCACGCAGCCACGGGCGTCAAGCGCCGCATCCGGGTCTACCCCTACGCCCGTGCCACCACGCCGGAGGCACGGGACCGCCTCGCTCGCACCGCCCAACGCGAGTCCCGCGTCCTAGAGGGTCTGGAGCACCAGGGCATCCAGCGCGTCCTCGACTACCGCGAGGCCGAGCTCGGACCAGCGCTCGTGTTCGAGTACGACCCGGACGCGCTCCGCCTGGACCGCTTCATGTCTCGGCGTCTCGAGAAGCTGGCCCTCACCGAGCGCCTAGACCTCGTCCGGCAGCTGGGCGAGGCGATGGCTTACGCGCACGGGAAGCGGCTCTACCACCGCGGCCTGGCGCCGCAGAGCGTCCTCGTCCGGGATGTCGACGGTGCCTCCCCTCGTCTTCAGATCACCAACTGGCAGGTTGCCAGCCGGGCCGAGGGAAGCACCGCGAGCGCCATCATGACGGCCGGGACCCTGCACGTCGAAGACCACATAACCGACCCCTCCAAGATCTATCTCGCGCCCGAGGCCGCGACGGCCGCAGACGTCGGCGCCGCTCAGGCCGACGTCTTCTCGCTCGGCGCGATTGCGTACCACCTCCTCTCCGGCCGACCGCCGGCCGGGAGCCCGCTTGAGCTCCCGGCCAAGCTCCGGGAGGGGAACGGCCTGCTCCTGTCCGGCGCCATGAACGGCGTCGGGCGTTGGCTTGAGGAGATGGTGCGGGCCGCTACCACCCCGGTGGTGCGCGACAGGCCGCGCGATGCACGCGAGTTCCTGGAGTATCTGGCCGAAGCGGAGCGGGAGGCCGCACCTCAGGAACCCGCGCCGGCCTTCGTCACGGATCCTGCCACGGCAGCGCCCGGCGACCGCCTGGAAGGCGATCTCGTGATCAAGCGGCGTCTTGGGCAGGGCGGCAGCGCCTACGCCTTCCTGGTCGAGCAGGAGGCCACTGGCGAGGAATTCGTCCTGAAGGTCGCGCTCGATGATGCGCACGCCGATCGCATCCGGGCCGAAGCCGACGTCCTGCGCCCCCTCCGTCACCCGAACATTGTCAGGTTCGTCGCCGACACCACGATCGCTGGGCGGCCGGCCATCCTCATGGAGCGCGCCGGCGAACGCACACTCGCCCAGTGGATCCGCGGTGGAGATTCGCCGCTCTCGCTCGACCTCATGCGGCGCTTTGGCGAGCACCTCCTCTCGGCCGTCGAGTACCTAGAGGGGGACGGCGTCGCCCACCGCGACGTCAAGCCCGACAACATCGGCATAGCGAAGGCGGCTGCAACCGGGGCGTACCGGCTCGTCCTCTTCGACTTCTCCCTGTCGCGGGCGCCGCTGGAAAGCGTCACGGCCGGCACCAGGCCCTACCTCGACCCGTTCCTCGTCGACCGCCGCCCACCGCGCTGGGATCTGCACGCTGAGCGGTACGCCGCGGCGATCACGCTCTACGAGATGCTGGTCGGCACGCCGCCCACCTTCGGAGACGGCCTGACCGAGGCACGCTTCATCGAGGACGAGGCGACGATCGCCGTCGACCGCTTCGACCCGGCCTTGCGCGACGGCCTGGAGGCCTTCTTCCGGCGTGCCCTGCGCCGCGACCCCGCCGAGCGGTTCGGGAACGCGGAGGAGATGCTGCGGGCGTGGCGGGCGGCCTTCTCGCCGCTGGATCGTGCGGCCGCCGTGGCCGACAGCATCGAGGTGATCGCCCCTCGCTTGGATCGGACCAGCAGCATTGCCGAGGTCGGCTACGGGGTCGAGGCGCGTGCGGTGCTGGACCAGATGGGCATCCACACGGTCCACCAGCTCTTGGGCGTGCCCCGCCTCCAGTTCCGCTACCTCACGGGCGTTGGCGACCGCATCCGGAAGGAGATCCGCGAACGCGCCAAGCGCCTCGCTGAGCTGCGCCGCGACCTCGTCCCCGGCGGCATCACCGAGGACGACGGTGGCCGGGCCACCCTGGACCGTCTGGCGGAGCAGCTGCTGCCGCGTCGCCCGGCCGGCGATGACCGTCCCGAGGACCGCATCCTCGCCTACTTCCTCGGCATCGACGATGACGCAGCATCCTGGGCCAGCGCCGGGCAGGTAGCCGCCGCCGTCGGCACGTCCCGCGGTGCCGTGGCCGAAGCCCTTGAAGCGGCCAGGACCCGCTGGCACAAGAGCGCCGACCTGAACGCCGTACGGGGCGAGCTCAGCACCCTGATCGAAAGGGCAGGGGGCGTCGCCGCGGTCGACGAACTCGCGGTACAGCTCCTCGGCTCCCGCGGCTCGGTCAGGGAGGACGATAAGGAACGCATGCGGCGCGCGCGCGCGACGATCCGCGCCGCCGTCGAACTCGAGGCCTCCGTCACCCCGACCCGCTTCGTCTCCTACGCCGAGGCGAGGCCCGAAGCCTCGGCCGTCCTCGTCTCCGCCTCGCCGGAGAATGCCGAGTACGCCCGGCGCCTCGGCCGCGCCGCGGACAAGCTCGCCGCGGAGACACCGCTGCCGAGCCCCGGCAGGGTGGATGACGAGCTCGGCGTCGTCCCCGTCCCGGAAGGCGCCAGCGCGCTGACGGCGGAGCGCCGGCTGCGCCTCGCCATTGCCGTCTCGGCCGGCGCCGCCCTCTCCGCGCGTGGCGAGCTGTACCCGCGCGGCATGAAGGCGCTGGGGGCACTGAAGCTCGCCCTCGGCACGCTCGCCAACATCCGCGCTCTCAGCGAAGCCGAGCTGCGCGCCCGGGTCCGCGGCCGCTTCCCCGAGGCCGAGGACCTGCCGCTCCGCCCCGACCTCGATGCCCTGCTGGAGGAAGCGGGCGCCGAGGTCGACTGGCGCGACGCCGGCCCAACCGACACCGGGTATTACAGCCGCTCCATCGCCGACAGCGGCAGCGGCACCGCGACGCTGATCCGCCACGCCACCTTCGCCCCGGCGCAGGAGGCAACCCCCGATGTCCTCGCCGCCCGGGCGATCGAGGACAAGATCGTCTTTGCCGCCGACAAGGGTGTCTTCCTGGCGCTGACCGTCGAGCCCCGCCGGGCCCGCGATGCCGAGGCCGAACTTCTCCGCCGCTTCCCGCGGGAGGTCGTCAGCCTTGAACGCCTTACGCTCCACGCCATGCGCGCCCGGGCCGAGGAACGCCGCATCGCCTGGCCGAAGGCGCTCATGGCGGACGCCGCCACGCGGGACAGCGCCGACTTCCGCAACCTCCTCCGCCTCGCGGCCGAGGCGGCGCCGCGCGTGGCGAGGGAGGTCCTCGCCCTTCGGCAGCCGGCCCTGCTGACCCGTCCCGGCCTGATCGCCCGCTACGACCTGATGACGATGCTGGACGAGTTCTCGCAGGCCTCCGGAGCCTCCGGCGGCCCACCCAGCCTCTGGCTCCTCATCCCGCAGGCCGCGCCCGGCCGTCCCGAGATCGACGGCGCCATCCTGCCCGTCATCTCCGCCGCCAACTGGACCCGGCTGACGGACCCTTGGCTGGCCAATGCCCATCGCGCTGGCGGCCGCTCCGCCGCCTGACACATTACGCTTGATGTCTTGCGTATGACGCGATACGTATTAGCGTGATCCGGAGCTTCGGCGACAAGGCGACCGCGCTTGTGTTCCAGGGCGGCCTGCCTCGCGGCATGGCACGGGACCTGGCCCAGGTCGCGCGCCGCAAGCTGGCGATGCTGGACGCAGCGGAGCGGCTGGACGACCTGCGCGTGCCGCCCGGCAACCGGCTGGAGGCCCTGCGCGGCGACCGCGCGGGCCAGCATTCCATCCGGATCAACGGGCAGTGGCGCCTGGTCTTCGTCTGGCGCGACGACGGCCCGTATGAAGTCGAGATCGTGGACTACCATTGAGGAGGCTCGCCATGACGACACGCGTGAAGCCCCGAGGGAAGACCATGGGGCCGATCTCCCGCAGCGACCTTGATGCCGGTCGCGTGGACCTGGCCGAGGTGGACAGCGGCGGCCGCCTTGGTCCTGTCCACCCTGGCGAGGTGCTGCGGCACGAGTTCCTGGAGCCGCTGGGCCTGTCGGCGCATGCGCTGGCCCTCGCGCTGCGCGTGCCGGCCAACCGCATCACGGCCATCCTGGGCGGGCGGCGCGCCATCACGGCGGAGACGGCGCTGCGCCTGGCCCGCCACTTCGGCACCACGCCGGCCTTCTGGCTCAACCTGCAGAAGGCCCATGAGCTGGAAGTCGCTGAGCAGGAGGCCGGAGCGCGGATCCGCGCCGAGGTCACGCCGAGGGCTGCGGCCTAGCATCTGTCGGGCTGCCGCCTCCGTCCTGCCGGAGCGGCGCCGTCAGGTTCAGCAGGATCGCCGGACGGGCGCTGCCTGACGATTTCGACACCAACAACGAATACCAGGGGACCGGGCTGGCAGATGGTGAATACGGAGCGGCTGCTCGATGATCTGAAGAAGCTGAGGAAGAAGCTGGAGGCCGATCTTCGTGGCCATCATGCGTCCTCCGCCGGCCGGGCCGCGGTCGAGGCCGAGTGGCAGGAGGCGCGGGACACACGGCGCACCGCCGACACCTTCGAAACCTTCTTCGGCGCTGCGGTGGACCAGACCGCGGTGCACTGGATCCTCGCCCTCGTCTTCCTCCGCTTCCTTGAGGACAACAGCCTGCTGGACCGCCCGCTGATCTCGGGCGTCGGGGAGCGCCTGGAGCTCGCACAGATGCGGCAACGCGAGCATTTCCGCGCTCACCCGACGGACAGCGACGCCGAATACCTGCTGGCAATGTTCGGGGAGGTAGCGCGGCTTCCTGGTCTCCGCGGCCTCTACGACCCCGCCCACAATCCTCTGTTCCGGCTGCCCGTCTCCGGCGACGGGGCGAAAGAGCTGTTCGACTTCTTCCGCCAGCGCGGGGCCGAGACCGGGGCGCCGGTGCACGACTTTGGCGACCCGGACTGGAACACCCGCTTCCTCGGCGATCTCTACCAGGACCTGTCGGAGGAGGCACGGAAGCGCTTCGCCCTGCTCCAGACGCCGGACTTCGTGGAGGCGTGGATCCTCTCCCGCACCCTCGACCCGGCGATCCGGGAGTTCGGGCATGAGCAGGTGCGGATGATCGACCCGACCTGCGGTTCGGGCCACTTCCTGCTGGGTGGCTTCACCTGGCTGCTGGAGGAATGGCGGCGCCATGCGCCGGAGATGCCGCCGGCTGCACAGGCGCAGAAGGCGCTGGATGCAGTGGCGGGGGTGGACCTGAATCCCTTTGCCGTGGAGATCGCGCGCTTCCGGCTGCTGGTGGCGGCGCTGCGTGCGGCGGGCGCGCAGCGCCTGGCCGCCGCGCCGGATTTTCGGTTTCAGCTCGCCACCGGCGACAGCCTGCTGCATGGGCGGCACTTCGCCCGGCACGAGTTGGGCGGGACGGAGGAGGGCTTCCGGCGCGTCCTGCGCCACCACTACGCCGCGGAGCAGACGGAGGCGGTGGAGGCCATCCTCGACCGCCAGTATCACGCCGTGGTCGGCAACCCGCCCTACATCACGCCGAAGGACGCGGCGATGCGGGACGCCTACCGCGAGATCTACGAGAGCTGCCACATGAAGTACGGCCTCGGCGCGCCCTTCATCGAGCGCTTCTTCGATCTGGCGCAAGCGGGCTCGCGCGCCCAAGGGGCAGGCTTTGTTGGGCTGATCGTCGCCAACAGCTTCATGAAGCGGGAGTTCGGTAAGAAGCTGATCGAGGGCGTGCTGCCGCAGCTGGACCTGACGCATGTGGTGGACTGCTCCGGCGCCTACATCCCGGGCCATGGCACGCCGACGGTGATCCTGTTCGGGCGGAACCGCGCGCCCCTGGCATCGGTGGTGCGGACGGTGCGCGGGGTGCGGGGCGAGCCTTCGGCGCCCGAGGACCCAGCGCGTGGGCTGGTCTGGTCGGCCATCGTGGCGCAGACGGACCAGGACAGGTCCGAGAGCCCCTTCATCAGCACCGAGGACACGCCGCGCGCAACACTGAACACGCATCCCTGGAACATGGGCGGTGGCGGCGCGGCGGAGGTGCAGGAGGCGATTGAGGAGGGCCGGCCAATCCTTGCAACTCTGGATCCGGAGATCGGGTTCGCGAGCTTTACCGGTGCTGATGATGTGCTAACTGCTGCAAGTGGGACCTATGCTCGGCACGGTGTGCCGACCGTCATTGTTCGGCCGCTCATCGGCGGGGATCAAGTTCGTGATTACCGTGTGTTGGCGGGCGATGAAGCGCTCGCCCCATACTCTTCAGAGCATTCGCTCTTGCCGCTCGGTGAACTGGCCGGTGCTCAGAATTTTCTATGGGCGTTCCGCGTGCCCCTTGGAGGGATTGTCTCGTTTGGAGGAAAGACAAAAACGGATCTTGGTGAACCATGGTGGGGTTGGTACCGCTGGGTCCCAGAGCGATATCGAAATCCCATAGCGATCACCTTCGCATTCGTTGCGACACATAACCACTTCGTCCTCGACCGCGGCGGCAAGGTGTTCAACCGTACAGCGCCAGTCATCAAGCTCCCGACGAGTGCGACGGAGGACGACCATCTTGGCTTTCTCGGTCTCCTAAACTCATCTGCTGCTTGTTTTTGGATGAAGCAGAATTTTCAGAACCGCGGCGATACAACAGACTCACGCGGCGCGCGAACGACAGGTACCGACGAGTGGGTCAACACATATGAATTCACTGGTACAGGCATTTCAAAATTTCCCCCTAGCTGACCGGCCCATCGACCTCGCCCGCGCCCTCGACACCGAAGCGCAGCGCTTCTCGGCCAAGCAGCCCACCGCCCTCTGCGCCAGCGCGGTACCAACCCGCGAAGCCCTCGCCGCTGCCCGCGCTGAGGCCGAGGCATCCTGGGCGAGAATGATCGCGCTCCAGGAGGAACTCGACTGGCGCTGCTACCGACTCTACAGCCTGAACGACGCGCCGCCGGAGCACCCGGACCCGCCACCGCTTCGCCTTGGCGAGCGCGCCTTTGAAATCGTTATGGCCCGCCGCATCGCGGCTGGGGAAATGGACACGGCGTGGTTTGAGCGTCATCGCTCCACCCCCATCACCGACCTGCCCGCCCACTGGCCGACCGACTACCGCGCTGTGGTCGAACGCCGCATCGCCCTAATCGAATCCGACCCCACCATCGGCCTGATCGAGCGGCCCGAGTACAAGCGTCGCTGGCAGTCCGAGCCTTGGGAGAAGATGGAGCAGGACGCGCTCCGCACCTGGCTGCTCGACCGGCTGGAAGACCCGCGCTTCTGGGACGTCGCCGACCCGCGCATCGTCGCCACACGTAGTCTCGCCGATGCGACGCGCGCCGATGCCGAATTCCAGTCTGTCGCGGAGCTCTATGTCGGCCGCGCCGGCTTCGACCTCGAAGCCCTGGTGGCAGAGCTAGTCGCGGCTGAATCCGTGCCCTTCCTCGCCGCCCTCCGCTACAGCGAGACGGGCCTGCGCAAGCACGCGGATTGGGAAGCAACCTGGGAGAAGCAGCGCGCCGAGGACGCTATTGACGCGGAGCTCGCCGCCCTCCGCAACGAATTCCTCCGCGCCGCCTGGTCGCGCCAGAACGCGCGCGGCGAGGGCGAGGCCGCCGAAGCCTACGCCGCCCGCATGGCCGCCGGCCTCGGCGCCAAGCCCGTGCAGAAGGCTGCCGACGCTGCCATTGCGGCGGAGGCCAAGCGCCGCAAGGCGGCGGAGGTCGGCGACATCCCCGTGCCACCAAAATACAAGTCGGCCGACTTCCAGTCCGCGGGCTTCTGGGGGCTCCGCGGCGGCCTCGACGTGCCGAAGGAACGCTTCGTCTCTTTCCCCCACTGCGCCCGCGACGCCGACCCCAGCCTGCCCACCCTCTGGGCCGGCCACGACCACCTCGCCCGTGCCCGAGCGCTCGCCTCCCTCTACGTCGAGCGGCGGGATACGGATGGCTGGTCCTCCGCGCGGCTGCTGCCGATGCTCGCCGGCCTGCTGGAACTCGTCCCCTGGCTTCGGCAATGGCACAACGACATCGACGCGGAGACCGGGCTGCGCATGGGCGACTACTTCGCCGGCTTCATCGAGGAGGAAGCGCGCGAGCGCGGCCTGACCATCGACGACCTCCGCAACTGGACGCCGCCCGCGCAAGCCCGGCGCAGGCGTGCCCGGAGGTCCGCGGCATGAGCGACACCACCCGTCCGCTGCTCCGCGACCTCATCACCATCCCGGAGCGGGTGCAGACCAACGACTTCGTCCTGAAGCTATCGGACGGCGTCACCGAGGCCGGCGCGGCCGAGACCATCAAGAGCTACGTCGTCACGACGGAGCTCGCCAAGGCCTTCGATAAGGCGCTCGGCTTCATCCAGGGCGCGGTCGAGGGCGGCAAGAGCGCCGCCTGCTACCTCCACGGATCTTTCGGCGCCGGTAAGTCGCACTTTATGGCGGTGCTGAACCTGCTGCTGGCCGGCCACGCCAAGGCCCGCGGCGTGCCGGAGCTCGCGGGCGTGGTGACGAAGCACGACCGCTGGCTCGGCGGGAAACGCTTCCTGATGGTGCCCTACCACATGATCGGGGCGAAGGACGTTACCAGCGCCATCCTGGGCGGCTACGCAGCCCATGTCCGCAAGGTCGAGCCAACGGCGCCGACGCCGGGCTTCTACCTCGGCGAGAAGCTGTTCGAGGATGCCCGCGGCCTCCGCGCCAAGATGGGCGACGATGCCTTCTTCCAGCACCTGAACGAGGGCGCGGCCGCCAGCGACGATGGCTGGGGCGACTTCGGCAACCAGTGGGACGCCGGGTCCTTTGAGGCGGCGACGCTCGAACCGCCGGAGGGCGAGGAGCGGCAGCGCCTGGTTGGCCGGCTGATCGAGGCCTACTTCAGCAACTACGCCGGGGTGGCGGCGACGCGCGGCGAGGCCTTCGTGGACCTCGACGCCGGACTCGCCATCATGAGCCAGCACGCCAAGCGGCTCGGCTACGACGCGGTCGTGCTGTTCCTCGACGAGCTGATCCTGTGGCTGGCCAGCCGCGCCGGCGACGTGGACTTCGTCAACGACGAGGGTTCGAAGCTGTCGAAGCTGGTAGAGGCGCAAGACACCAACCGGCCGATCCCGATCGTGTCCTTCGTGGCCCGACAGCGCGATCTGCGCGACCTCATCGGCCAGCAGCACGCCGGCGCGCTCCAGGTACGCTTCTTCGACACGCTGAAGTACTGGGAGGCGCGATTCGACAAGGTCCTGCTGGAGGACCGCAACCTGCCCGTGATCGCCGAGAAGCGCCTCCTCGCGCCGAAGTCGGAGATGGCGAGGCAGGAGATCGACGCGGAGTTCGAGCGGGTGATGCGCGCCCGGCAGACGGTGCTGGATACGCTGCTCGGCTCGGACGGCGAGCGGGCCCTGTTCCGTATGACCTACCCGTTCAGCCCCGCCCTGGTGCAGGCGCTGATCGCTGCGTCCTCAGTCCTGCAGCGGGAGCGGACGGCGCTGAAGCTGATGCTCACCCTGCTGGTGAAGCGGCGGGGCGAGCTGCGCCTGGGTGCTCTGATCCCGGTGGGCGACCTGTGGGATGAGATTGCGACGGGCGACCAGCCCTTTTCGGACGGGATGCTAATCGAGTTCGAGAACGCGAAGAAGCTCTGGACCCTGAAGCTGCTCCCGCTGCTGGAGCAGGAGCACGCAGTGTCCTGGCAGGACCTGCAGGACGGGCGGGCGGACCCGCAGGTGGCCCGACGCTTCGCCAACGACGCGCGCCTGCTGAAGACCCTGCTGCTCGCGGCGCTGGTGCCGGAGGTACCGGCACTGCGTGCACTCACCGCACCTCGGCTGGCCGCCCTGAACCACGGCACCGTCGTGTCGCCGGTGCCGGGCGGGGAGGGGGGGTATCGTCCTCCAGAAGGTCCGGAAATGGGCGACGCGGGTCGGCGAGATCCGTATCACCGACGACCAGACCCCAATTGTGTCGCTGCAGATCAGCGGCGTCGACGTGGAGCCGGTCCTCGCCAACGCGGCCCAGGCCGACAACGACGGCCAGCGGCGCAGCAAGCTCCAGCGGATCCTGTTCGACGCGCTCGGCATCCGGGAGGACGGCACCCTCATCGGCGCCCAGCCCTTCGTAAACTACGAGCACGCCTGGCGCGGCACAAAGCGGGAGATCGACCTCTACTTCGAGGCGGTTGCCGAGGTGAGCCCCGACCGCCTGAAGGGGCGCGGCGTGCCGGTGCTGGTGCTCGGCCTGCCCTTCGATCCGAAGGGACGGCCGCCGTCGACGCACCTGGCCCACGCCAAGAACTTCAACGACGACGGCGCGTCGGGCGGCATGGTGTGGCAGCCCGCCTATCTGAGCGACCGCGCGATGAAGGACCTCGGCACGCTGGTCCGCATCGACTTCCTGCTGGCCGGGACCGGCGAGCGGTTGAACGAGGCGGCACGGATGTTGTCCGCTTCCGACCGCGAGCAGGCGCGGGCTGTGCTGCGGAGCCAGCAGAGCGCCCTGCACCAGCGCATCCGCGCCTGCATCGAGACCGCCTACGGCATCCGCAACGACAACGACGGATGCATCGGCACGCCCGTGCCGCCGGAGGATCGGCTGGTGTCGCTCCAGGGCACCTTCGTGCCGCAGATGCCGGTCGGCGCCGACATGAAGGCCGCGGTGACGCAGCTGCTGGATCGCTGGTTCGAGCATCGCTATCCCGCCCACCCGATGTTCGACACCGAGGTGCGGGACGCCGTGCTCCGCCGCGTCCTGGACCGCGTCCATGAGGCGGCGCAGGAGCCGGACCAGCGGAAGTACATCGAGGATACGGCGGACCGGAAGCATCTCGGCGCGATCGCCGTCCCGCTGAAGCTCGCGGTGATGAGTCAGACGCAACTCCAACTCACCAACGACTGGGCGAACCACTTCGCCACGATGCATGCGCGGACCGGGGGCGGGCCGCTGACGGTGGCGAAGCTCCGCGCCTGGATCGACGAGCCAAAGCCGATGGGCCTGCCGCAGCGCGTGCAGGACCTCGTCATCCTTGCCTTCGCGGCGCAGGCCGACCGCGCGCCCGTCCGCAACGGCGCACCCGCGACGATCTCGCTGGACCGCATCGACGACACCATCGAAATGCGCGAGGAAGCTCTCCCCGACGAGACGACCTGGGCCAAGGCGCGCGAACGCGCCGCAGCCCTGTTCGGCCTGAAGCCGGGCGAGGTCCGGAAGGGCGCGACGCTGTCGGCGCTAGCGGCAGAGCTCCAGGAGAAGGGCGCCGCCAAGCGGACGCTCCTTGCCGAGCTGCTGAAGGACCTCAGGCCGTGGGCGGACAGGTTCGGCGTGGCGGCGACGGCTCCGCGCTTTGCCACGATGCGGTCCGCCCAGGCGCTTCTCGGCGACCTCGCCGGGGCGGCCACGCCGCTCGCCCGCGTCGAGGCGCTGGCGGATGCGGACCTGGAAACCAGCGAGGCGGCGGTGGGCCGCCTCCTTGCCGCACTGTCCGAGGTCCGGGAGGCCGTCGCCTCGGCCGACTGGAACATCATCGAGGCCGGGACTGGCCTGGGCGACCACCGCAAGGGTGCCTCCGAGGGACTGCGAGAGAAGCTCGTTGAGATGCTCGACGCGGACGAGCATGCGGTGCAACTCAGGCCCGTCCTCCGCGACGTCCAGACCCGAGCCTCGCGGCTGCTCGCCGAAACCAAGCCGACTGGTGGGCAGCCGCCAGAACGCGATCCACCGCTCCCGCCACCCGGCGAGGAGGTGGTGGACGAGCGCCAGCAGGTGGTGCTGGAGGCCTCCGCCGCGACGGCGGCGATCGACGAGTTGAGAGGGCGCCTGGTCGCCTCTCCCGGCGCCCGGCTGACGATCTCGTGGCGGCTGACCCGGCCGAAGTCCGGAGGGGCTGCTTGAGCCCTCTGCTGGCACCTGACCGGGCCGAGATCGAACGGGCGCTGGAGGACCTCCTGCGGCGCGATGCCGGCGCACGCGTCCTCGCCATGCGCTCCCCGGTCAAGCGCACCTGGCCCGAAATCATCGAGCGGCGAGGACGGCGGTTCCGCGTTGCCTGGTGCCCCTCCGAGCTCGAAATGCGGGAGCGTCTCAACGAAGCGGAAGCCGACGCCGACGGGATGATCCTGCTGACCCCGCTCGAGGCCACTGCGCTCGCCGGCGACATCGTCGCGCGCTTCCCGCGCGCCCGGCTCGAACAAACCGATCGGTGGTCCGCATTGCGAAGCCTGTTCAAGGCTCACGCGGTTGACCCGCGGCTGGCTGCGCAGCGTTGGCTCGCCGACCTGCTTCTGGCCCAGGTACCCGGAGACGGATACCGCCCGGCATCGGGCGGCGTCCTAGACCTCGACACTGCATGGCGAGCCGCGCTTGAAGAGGTGCTTGGCCTGCCCGAGGGGCGCGGCGACGCGGCGGCCCTGCTGAGCTGGACGCTCAACCCGGTCGGCCTGGACCGGCTCGCGCAGCTTCCGCCCGACGTCCGCCAGGCCTTGGCCAGCCGCCTTGGCATGGAGGGAGGGCCGGCCGCGGCCCTGGTTCTGGGTGCGGCCGCGGCAGGCCGGGGCGGCGACGCCCTGGCCATCGCGTTGGCCTGCGGCGTGGTGTTCGGCGAAGCGGCGCCGCGCGTCGAGCTCCGGGACGCTGCCGTTCGGCTCGAGCCGCTCGTCGGCGGCGTCCCGATCGATCCCGACGTGGGCCGGAGCCTCGCCGAGGCGGGACGTCGGGTGCTCGATCGGCTTGCCCGCGACGATCCCGCAGCGTGCCGAGCCGCGGAGGCGCGGACCGCCGCGATTTTGGCCGATATCCGAGCCGAGCGGGCCGCGGGCCTGAGTCCAGCCTTGCAGCTCGGCTTCGACGCCAGGCTGCGCGAGGCGGCCGACGCGCTGGGCCGCGCCGCGGAGACGGGTCAGGCCGACGATGCGGGCGCCGCCTGGAACCGTGTCCGCGAGGTTGCAAGCCACGACCGCGCCGGCGACAACGCCGCGCGGATCGGGCGGCTGACCATGGCCGCCAGGATTGTGGGCTGGCTCGCCAAGGGGCGGCAGCGGGCGATCCGCACGTTTGCAGAAGCTGCCGCAGGCTACGCCTTGGAAGGGGGCTTCGTGGACCGCGCAAGGCAGGCCCTCTGTGGCGGCGATCAGCTTCCCGACGTCGCAGCCGCCTACTCCCGTGTCGCCAAGGCGGCCGCAGCGCAGCGCGATGCGGAGAACCAGTCCTTTGCGACGCTTCTGAAGGGATGGAACCAGGGCGGCGGGCACGGCGACGTGCCGCTCCCGGTCGAGCGCGTCCTGGAGGCGGTGGTCGCCCCGCTGGCGCGCGAGAAGCCGGTCCTCCTCCTCGTCTTCGACGGCCTCAGCTTCGCGGTCTGGCGTCACCTCGCCGAGACCGTCGGGCGGCTGGGCTGGTCGGAACTCGCCCCGTCGGACGGGCGCGGTGCGTTCATCGGGGCCGCGGCGCTGCCTTCGGTCACCGAGATCTCCCGGGCCAGCCTGCTCTGCGGGAGGCTGACGCGAGGCGACCAGGCGGCGGAGCGTGCGGGCTTCGCAGGGCTTCCAAGCCTTGTCGCGGTGTCCCGGGCTGGTAAGCCCCCCTGCCTGTTCCACAAGGCCGACCTCGCCTCCGGGCCGGAACTCGGCGTCGACGTCCAGGCCGCCGTCGCCGACCACCAGCAGAGGATCGTCGGGATCGTCCACAACGCGGTGGACGCCCAGTTGTCCGGAAGCGACCAGCTCGAGATCACCTGGTCTGCCGATGATTTCCGCCAGGTCTCCGCCATCCTGCACACCGCTCGGCAGGCCGGCCGGATCGTCGTCGTCACCGGCGACCACGGCCATGCGCTCGACGAGGGGACCGTCCAGAGGCCCGGCGGAGCGGGCGACCGCTGGCGAAGCGCCGGCACGCCGCCGGGCGACGGCGAGGTCGCGCTCGCGGGCGGCCGCGTCTTGGCGCCAGGGGGAACGACAACGATCGTCGCGGCATGGAGCGAGCGCCTCCGCTTCGCCGCGCGGCGGGGCGGCTACCACGGGGGGCAGCTCCCCAGGAGGTCCTTGTGCCCGTTGCCGTGCTGTCGTCCGACGACCCTCCATCCGGCTGGACCGAGGCGCCGCCTGCCGAGCCGGCGTGGTGGCGCGGTGCCGACGGCGAACCCAGTCCTCCGCGCAAGCCCGAGGTCGCCTCACCACCGGCCGGCCGCCGGAAGTCGGAACCGCGTCAGGTCGATCTCTTCGTCGGCGGGCCGGATGGTCGCGGCGATGCGTCTGGTCCCGCGGCACCATCGCAGGTCCGGGTGCCGACGGGGGCCGCCCCGCCCTGGATCGAAGCGCTGCTGCGCTCGGAGAGCTATGCCGCCCAGCGGACCCTGGCCGGGCGCGGGGCGCCCCCGGACGACCAGATCCGTGCGCTTCTGGCAGCGCTGGCGGCACGGGGCGGCCGGATCACGCGGGCGGGCCTGGCTCAAGCCCTCGGGACACCGGTGCTCCGCCTCGCGGGCTTCGTCAGCGCGGCGCGGCGGGTGCTCAATCTCGACCAGGCGCAGATCCTCGCCGTGGACGGCGAGGACGTTGTCCTCGACGAGGCCTTGCTCCGCGTGCAGTTCGAGCTCGGCGGTCGCCGATGATCGGCGTCCAGCGCAGGGCCGCGATCCTCGACGCGCTCCGCCGCGGCACCGTGCCCCGCGAGGGCCTGGCCGCCTTCGCCGTGGGCATGGACCGCTTCGAGGCCGCGGTGGACGCCGACCTCGCGGCCGTTTCGGCCGGGCGAGGGGCCTTCAAGGCGGTCCGCGGCGAGTACGGCTCGGGCAAGACCTTTATGGCGCGCTGGCTGCAGGAGCGTGCCCGCGCCGGGGGCTTCGCGACCGCCGAGGTGCAGGTGAGCGAGACCGAGACGCCCCTGCACCGCTGGGAGACCGTTTACCGTCGCCTCGTGGAGCGCCTTGCGACCTCCGATACCCCCGAGGGGGCCCTGCGGCCCTCCGTGGACGCGTGGTTCTACACCCTGGAGGAGGACGTGCTGGCCGAGGGGCGGATCGCCGGCGACGACGCGGAGGCGCTGGCGGCGGCCACCGAGGCCGTCATGGAGCGCCGGCTCGCGGCTATCGCCAGGACTGCGCCCGCCTTCTCCGCCGTCCTCCGTGCGTACCGCCGCGCCCTTCTCGCGGACGACGCTGGCCTCGCCGAGGGCCTGATCGCCTGGCTCGGCGGCCAGCCGAATGTCGCGGCCGCGGTGAAGCGTGCGGCGGGGATCAAGGGGGACCTCGACGCCTTCGGGGCCATGCACTTCCTCGGCGGCCTCCTGACGATCCTGCGCGACAGCGGCCGATCGGGCCTCGTCCTGGTCCTCGACGAGGCCGAGACGCTCCAGCGCATGCGCGCCGACACGCGCGAGAAGGGCCTCAACGCGCTCCGGCAGGTCCTCGACGAGCTCGATGCCGGGCGGTACCCCGGCCTCTACCTCGTCGTTACCGGCACGACAGCTTTCTTCGACGGGCCGCAGGGCGTCCAACGTCTCCCGCCGCTCGCGCAAAGGCTTCACACGGACTTCGCCACCGACGCCCGGTTCGACAATCCGCGCGCCGTCCAGGTGCGGCTGCAGGGTTTCGACCTCGACGCCCTGGTCACCGTGGGGCGGCGGGTCCGCGACCTCTTCGCCGAGCACAGCGCCCAGGAGGCACGTATCCGCACGGTGGTAGATGACGGCTACGTCGCTGACCTCGCGCGCGGCGTCGCGGGACGCCTCGGCGGGCGGGCCGGCGTCGCGCCACGCCTCTACCTCCGGAAGCTGGTCGCCGAGGTGCTAGACCGCGTGGATCAGTTCGCCGATTTCAACCCGCGCCGGCACTACGCACCGACCGTCGACGAGCGGGAGATGACCAAGGCCGAGCGGGCCGCTGCCGGTGCAATCGATGTGGACGACATCGAGCTCGACCCGTGAGCGCGGCGTTCGACGCGCTTCACCCCGCGCTGCGCTACCACATCGTCAGCACCCTCGGCTGGCCCGACCTACGGCCCACCCAGGCCGACGCCGTCGGGCCGGTGATGGCCGGCGAGGACGTGCTGCTGCTCGCCCCGACAGCGGGCGGGAAGACCGAGGCCGCCGCGTTTCCGCTGATTTCCCGCATCGCGACTGAGGGCGGGCGGGGCCTGTCGGCGGTCTACGTCTGTCCGCTCAAGGCATTGCTGAACAACCTGGCCCCACGTCTTGAGCGTTACGCCAGTTTCGTCGGCCTACGTGTCGGGCTGTGGCATGGAGACGTCGGCGAGCCCGCCAGGAGGCGGATGCTGCGGGACCCGCCTGAGATCCTGCTGACCACGCCCGAATCCCTGGAGGCAATGCTGATCTCGGCGCGCCTCGATCACGTCGACCTTCTCGGTGGCATCCGTTCGGTTGTTGTAGACGAGCTCCACGCCTTCGCCGGAGACGACCGGGGCTGGCATCTGCTATTCCTGCTCTCGCGCCTTGAGCGTCTCACCGGGCGCCAGATCCAGCGCATCGGCCTGACCGCGACGGTGGGCAACCCGTCCGAACTGCTCGATTGGCTGACGCTGGGTCGGGGCGGGCGGGTGCTCGGGCCCACGTGCCCGGTGGCAGACGGCGAGGTCACGGCCGATCACGTGGGGTCGGTCCGGAACGCGGTCACGGTCATCGCGCGCCTGCACCGCGGCGAGCGGCGGCTCGTCTTCGTGGACAGCCGGACCCGCGTCGAGGAGATCGCGGCCGGGCTCAGGGCGGCGGGTGTGAGGACCTTCGTGTCGCATGCGTCGCTCTCGCTCGACGAGCGGCGCCAAGCCGAAGCAGCCTTCGTCGCCGAGCCGGACTGCGTCATTGTGGCGACCTCCACCCTCGAACTCGGTTTGGACGTCGGCGACCTGGACCGGGTCATCCAGATCGGTGCGCCGCCGAGCGTTGCCTCTTTCCTTCAGCGCATGGGCCGCACGGGACGGCGGAGCGGGACCACGAGGAATTGCTTGTTCCTGGCCATCGATAACGAAGAGCTGCTGGCCTGCCTAGCGCTTGCAACACTATGGCGCGAGGGGGTGGTGGAAGCGATCGCAGCGCCGCCGCGGCCATCGCACATCTTCGCCCAGCAGGTCATGGCGCTCGTCCTCCAGGAGAAAGGCGTCGCGCGCGCGGACATAGGTCGCTGGCTCGGTGCAGCGGCGGACGCCGTCCCGGAGGCGGATCGGCAGGAGGTTCTCGCACACATGCTGGCGAACGGCATCCTCGCCGAGGACATAGGGATCCTCGGCCTGGGATCCGTCGGCGAGCGCGAGTTCGGCCGTCGGCATTTTGGCGACCTCGTCGCCGCCTTCAGCCAGCCCCTTCTGCTCGCCGTCAGGCACGGGCCGCTGGAGCTTGGCTCGGTTCACCCGGCCAGCATCGCGCCAGGCCACGGCGGTGGACCTGCCGTGATTTCGCTCGGCGGCAGGAGTTGGAAGGTCACGGACGTCGACTGGCGGCGACGGATCATCTCCGTCCTGCCGACCGAGAGGGGTGGTCGTTCACGCTGGCTTGGCAGTGGACGCCCGATGTCGAGCGTGGTGGCGAACGCTGTCGAACGCGTGGTGGCTGGGACCATACCGGGGTGTCGTCTATCGCGGCGTGCCGAGGCGGCGCTGGAGGAAATCCGCGCGCGCCTTGAGTTCGTGGACGCCGACGCGCTTCCGCTCGTGGCGGACGGCGAAGGTCGCGTCGTCCTATGGGGATTCGCGGGCGGCGCCGCGATGGCATCCATCGCGGCTGGCCTGGGCGGCCTCGGCTTGACGGTGTCCGCTTTCGACGACTTCACCGTCACCGTGAAGATCCGGGACCCGAGCGGGCTGGTGTCGGCCATCGACGCCATCGATGCGGACGCCGTGCACCCGCGGCTCCCCGAGAACATCGAGGAGGCCCTCAAGTTCGGCTTGTGTCTTCCGGAGGTAATTGCACGTGCTGTCCTGGAAGGCCGGACTTCCGACCCAGCAGCGGTCGCAGCGATACGCGGACGGTTGCGCAGGCTGATTCACCTTGGGTATCCCGAAGCTACCCCTGGTTCGTCGGCGAGGCGGGACCCGAATGGGTCGTAGTCCGCTCCTTCCGCTACCCCGACCGGCCACCGCTACGGGCGGCCATCGCGGCCAGCTGCGGCCACTTCGCGCCGGTCGGCATCGCCCACGCCGACGAGCCCGGCCAGCCGCTCTGGCGCGGGCACCGCACGCATGTCCGCTTCGAGGGGCTTCATAGCCCCGTTCTGGCTACGCAGGCATTCCTGCGGGGCGGTGCGGGGCCGCCGCCCCTGGGTAACACAGCCGACCAGCAACGTCCCCCCCTCCCGCGAACAAATCAATGACAAGCCCTGGTCAAGCCAGCCGGTCACTTGCCGCCCGGGACGGGCCGCATACCGGACTCCACCGCATCCCCGAGTTGGGCGAGAATCCATGCACTCACGGTCATGCCGGCGCCAGCCGCCGACGCCGCGAGGCGCTTGCCCAGCGTGGGCGGGATCTGCAGGAGGACCTCGGAGGTCGCCGATTCCACCTCGTCGGGGTCGCCGAATGTTTCGAATAGCTCGTCCTGTAGGTCCCGGAGCTCAAGCCACCGGCGGGCCTCGTCGGCGGTCAGCGGAACGAAGGCGTGGGCGGAAAGCTTTCCCGCCGCGTTCTGGCTGTAAAGCGACCAGACGCTGCAGCACTCGCCCACTCCGAGGAGTAGGAAATGACCTTTCGGGGTCTGGTATAGTTGCTCGAAAACGATGTCATAGTCCGGGGCGTACTTCTCGTTTCCGTAATATGCTACGCACACCGCAGTTTTGCTGTTGTAGACTACCCCGTCGATCATTCGACGAAATTCATGCGGTGCGTCGCCAAACTTCTGCCCAGCAGCCTTCTCCCTAATAAGGGAGCTGATGAACTCGTCTGCCTTCTGTTCGTCGTTGTTTACGTAGGCCATATTGATCTCCCATGCGCAGCGCAATATAATAATACTGTAGCAGATTAATACTAGTTTGGGAGGCGCGTTAAATTGGGCAACTACGGAGATGCGCCGGGCATCGCCCCCGCGCGGTTGGCAGCACGTCAATCTAACTGGAGACCACCTCTGGGGCGCAGACGGGTGGCCTCGAGTCGGACAGCTTCAGCCTACTGCGCACTACAGCAGCATGACCGTGCTCCCGGTGCGTACCGCCACGCGTGCTATTCTGCCCTTTCTATGACGAGCCCGCCGACCCCGCACCCTCCAGCACATCCGCGAGGAATGCGCTGAACTCCGCCACCGCGCGCGCCAGGAAGCCAATCGGCGGCTGACCGACGGCCTCTCCGCCGAACAATGCAGGCGCCTCAATGCCCTGACCGTACGCCGGGAGGAGAACAACCTGAGATGACTGGCCTGGCTGCGGCAGATACCGGGGGCTGCCAAGCCATCCGCCATGTTGGGGCTGATCGAGCGGCTTGAGCATGCGCGCGCGGTCGGCATCGCGCCGGCGCGCGGCGATCTCCTCCACCGGGCCCGCCTGACGCAGCTCGCCCGGCCCGCCGCATCGTAGCGAGGCGGCACGAGCCAGCTCTGGCCTAACGCCTCTACCTGCTGTGCTCGCCTCGTGCGCGCTGCCGGGCAAGAAGCGGCGCCCGCTTCGCCTCGCGGGCCGTCGTTGCGATCTCGGCTCGGGCCGTGTGCTCGGCCGACGCCCTGTCTGCCTTGCCGTCCAGTCGGTTGCGCCCTGCCAGGTGGTCCGCCCTGGCTTCGGATAAGCCGAATGGCACCCGTTCATCCTGGGCCCGCTGAAGCGCTAGCTGCACGGCCGCGCGATTGCCAGGATGCTCCGCCCGGATTTCGTCGCCGTGCCTCAGTTTGCCGGTGTCGGTCGCGCCGCGAACCGCCATGGCGGCGTCCTCGGCCGAGCGGGACCGGCACGCCAGATCAGCCACCGGGCCATCTCCGGTGCGCTCGTTCTCGCGGATTATGAGCCAATCCTCCGGCCGGCGGCCCTGACGGGCTAGCACCCGCATCGCCTCAGCGTCGGCGGCCGCCACCTCGGCGTCGAGTTGGGCGAGGTAGCTGTCCACGCGCATTGTCCTGCCCCATGCCGCCGGTAGTGGCAGAGCCGACATCGCCACGGGCCCAGAAGCCGTCGCAGGGGCGTCGACGGCCTCCTGAAGTGACGTTTCCGTCCTCGTGGCGTCGAGCATGGCAAGCGCCTCACGGGCGTCTGTCACGCCCATACGTGCCAGCCACCTAGGGTCTTTTGCCTGCTCCTCGATCCACCTGCGTCCGGTCGGGAGCACGAATGTTGGAGCTTCGGCGCGCAGGCGCGTGATGGTGTCAGGGATTGCCGCGCGATCTGGCGCCGTGGCCCGGTCGAATGCCTCCCGGCGGCGCTGGGCGAACCGCAGCCATTCCTCGGCTGCCACCGCGTTGAACACCGCCAGGCGAGCCTCACGGGCAGGCCAGCCGCAGGACCGCGCGATAGCCTTGCGCTGGCCCCGGTGCTTGGACCGGAGCATTGCCGTCCGCATCCACCACTCGGCGCGGGTGACGATGCTGGGGCGGCGGAGGCGGTCCACCGTCTCCTCGATGCGCCGGTCATGGGCGGCCAGCCTTACCGCATGGCCGGCGAGGCGCCGCTGCATGTCGCGCTCGTAGGCGCGCAGCAAGATAGCGCCCGGCGCTTTGTCCTTGGCCGGCGCCACGCGGTCCAGAAGGGCCTGCAGGGCGGTCCGCACCGTCACCATTCGGCGCTGCCGAAGTGCAGCCTCCGCCTGGGTTGGAATGTGGTCGTAGGACGCGCCGAGCATCGTCCCAACGATGCCGACTCGCTTCGCCTGCATCCTCGCCGCCTGGTCCAGCGCGGCAACCTGGCGGTCGTGAAGCCGCCACTCCTTGGTCCCGTCCGGGGCCCTCACCGACTGGCCAAACCGCTTACGGAGGTGGTCCATCACGTTCCGGTTGCTGATGCGGATTTCCCGCGCCTCCGTGCCGGCCTTGGGTTGGTCCGCGAACGTTCGGCCGGCGGCGGCCAGGATGCCGTCCTGGGCCCGCTCCGCCGCCATCCTCATGCGGACTTCGGCGATGGTGGGGACGCGCGGCCCCGCTGCTTCACCCGTGGCGAACGGATCGCCGGAGCGGAGCCAAGCGGCCTGGTCCTCAATGTAGTCGGAAGCGTTGAGACCATCCGAGCTGATCTTGGCGGCCGCGAGGAACCGCTTGCGGACTTCGCCCTGGGTCGGCCGCACCCCAGCCTCGGCCAGCCGCTCCGCAATGCCGCCACTGTCCACGTAGGCCCGAACGTCCCGGGTGTGGCGGGTCATCGCCACATAGGCCAGGTCGCCCGCCATGCCTTCGCCCGCGTACACAAAGCCATAGTCAACCGTCTGGCCCTGACTCTTGTGGACGGTCAGGGAATAGCCGTGTTGCAGGGCCGGGGCCTGGGCAACCTCCCTCGTCGTCTTCTTCCCCTTTCGCCCATCCTCCTGCTTACGGGTCGGTGGCACCAGTTCGGACAGTTGGAACCACACCTCTTGCCCGGTGCGGTCCAACCGGAGGCGGAGGCGTGGATCGCCGCCGGCCTCGAAGCCAAGGACGGTCGCCACGTCGCCGTTGAGCGCCTTCCTGCTCTCCTCCGGCCCGACCGTGAGGCCGATCACCACGCGGTCGCCGGCACGGATTTCCATGTCCCGCACCTCGCCGTTGCCGTCGCGGCCGCCGGCATGGCGGGTCCGTAGAGTCATGGCCTCGGCACCGAGCGCCCCGGCCGCCATCAGCCTGTCGCGGAGCGCCGTATTGAGGGTGTGAACATCCGCATTCCGGGCGGCGATAACGATCCGGGTGGCGGCGGGATGCTCGGCCCGGTTCGCCATGACGTCGTCCACCAGGCGCCGCCGCGCGTCGGCCTCGTCGGCCGCCCATGCGATACGGCCCTGCGCGTCGTAGCGGGCCAAGCCGTCCACGGAATCGCCAGCTGCGAAAGCCTCGCTGGCCTGGCGCTGCCACTTGATCTGCTGCCGGCGGACCTGATCCATGCGGGCCACGCCGAGAAGGTCGGCCACGGCCGCAAATGCTGCGCCGGGCTCCACGCTCTTGAGCTGCCTCCGGTCGCCGGAGAGGATGATGGTTGCTCGGTGCTGACGCGCGAACCGCTGGAGGGTGGCGAGATCCCTGGAGCCGGCCATGCCGGCCTCGTCCAGCAGCAGCACCACCCGCTCCCCAAGGTAGCGCACACCCTTCTCCGGGCCGCTGGCGGGTGGGGCGCCGAACCGGATGCGGCCGCCTTGGAGGCCGAGGACAAAGCCCTGTAGGGCGCGGGCCTGCTCAAGCTGAGTATCCTTTCGGACAACATCGGCCGCCTTCCACGATGGCGCAATGCCGACACACGCAAGACCGCTGGCCTCGGCGGCCTTCTTGATGGCGCCCAATGTGAAGCTCTTGCCGGCGCCCGCAACACCTTCAATGACAACTACACCGTCACCGCATGCCGCGTGCCGCACGGCAGCGGCCTGCTGCTCCGTGAGGTTTCGGCGCTTCCTCGGATCGGTCTCGGCCGCGGCCTGCGCGGCGATCTCCGCGATCACGGCCTCGGCGGCCTCGGCCTTGATGTAGCCACCTAGCCCTCGGTTCCGATCCCGCTCGCCGCGCCTTTCGAGCGCGTCCAGCAGCAAGCCCCTTTCCCGGTCCAACGCCTCGCGCGTGGTCCACACTGCCTCACCAATCTTGGTCTTGCCCGGCAACAGGATCAGCTTGCCCGAGGCCACCGCCCGGTCAAACTCGGCGTGGGCGCCGGCCGCACCGATCCCGCGCACCTGGGCCTCCTCGGCCACCAGGCGGCGCAACATGCGCTCGGTGATGACGGAGGAGCGGGCAAGCGCCTCGTCGATCGCGGCGTCGGCGGCGGACCTCTCCGGCGCCGCGGCCTTCGCCGCGGCCTCGGCCACCAGGCGCCACACGTCCTCGCGGGTCAGGTTGAGCGGCGGGGCCGCCATTTCCTCGAGCCATCGCTTCTCGAGATCCGGCATGCCCTCGACAGACGCCTTGGTGCGTCGGCTCTGCCGGGTGATTTGGGCTTTGAGGTGGCGCTTCCCCTTGGCGGAGAGGGCACCGGCCGTGTCCTCGGTGGCGTCGCTGGACAGGGCTCCGGCTTCTGTGCCGCTGGCGCGGGCCTGCTCGTCCGCCGCCTTTGCCGCCGCCTCCAACTTCGCCTTCACCTCGTCGTAGGCGCTAAGGATGATCTTGCGCCTCTTGCTCCATATTGCCACCAGCCCGTCCGGCACGCCGGCAACCTTGAAGCTGCGGCCGTCAGCCTCGATGGCGGCCCCGGTCCTCTCCTGGATGCGCTTTGCCAACTCCGCGCGGAACACCGCGCCCGCGTAGGTTTTCCACGCATAGAGGTTGCGGCTCTCCAACGTCCCGGTGCTGCCGTCCGCCCTGGTACAGACGTTGGCGATGACCGAATGGCAATGGAGCTGTGGATCGCCGGCCCGGCTGGTGGTCTGCGGGAACAGGGCCACGGCGATGTCCCGCGCCAGCTCCCGGCCGGCACCGCCACTCCCCGTGCGGGTCGTGAACACGCCGCGGTCCTGCAGGGCGGCGAGGGCGGCTTTGGCGGCCTCCGCCATGCCCTCCATGATGGCTTGCCGCCCCTCGCGGGAGGAGGCCGCCCACAGGGCGGACACGCTCTTGGGCGCCGAAAATGTTACGTCCCAGCCGTGGACGCGGGCCTTCCCGGCCTGCTGTTGGACAAGCTGCCGGCCGTCCGGCGCCTGGCCGTCCAACAGGCGCCGAAGCTGACCCGGCCGGACCGGTGCTCGGTCGGGCACCAGGTCGCTGTTGCTGCTGTGCCAGCGGGCGAGAGGGGCGGACGGGTCTGCCATCTGGTACTCGTCCACCGCCCGCGCGCCGTTCAGGGCTGTGGAGTTCATCGCTACCTGGCGGACCGTCTCGCGGCGTTCCCGCTCCATGTCGGCCAGAGTGGTGTCATAGTAGCCGGCGGCGGCCTGCCCGGTGAGGCCGCCCGCCCCGCCGATCTTCTTGAGGGATGCGGCCATGGCGGCAGCCCCCTTCAGCGGCCAGGCAAGACGGCCACGCCGTCTTCGCCCGCGGCCACCAAGCCGTAGCGGCTCGCAACATCGGCGGCGACGGTGCCGATTCCGTCCGCCAAGGCGGCCAGGGACTCGCGTATTTCGGCCTGGGCCTCGGTCTGCGCGGTGATGCTCGGCACGGTCACGATCAGCGCCGTCGCCACTCGGTCCAGCGCCTCGACGGCCTGGGCCAGCTTCTCGATGTGGGCGCTGGCCACCACGGCAGAAGCCGCCATGGGGAGACTGGCCGTCATGGCCAGTACAGCCCGGCGGTCACCCGGCACCATGCCGGCCAACTCGGCCACGGAGGTAGTAGGGAGCAGCGGGGTAGCGAGATAGGCCCGGATCGCTCGGAGCGTGATCTCGCTCGCCCTCACTCCTTCGGCGACGGCGCGGGCTTCCAGCGCTTCGGCGTCCTGGCGGGTGAGGAAGGCCCAAGCGCGGCTCTTGGCGCCGTCCTGGCCCTCGGCCTCGTGTCTAGTCGTGGTTTTGACGGCCATGGCGGCCTCCTCTGGAGCGAGGCGCGCGGTCCCGGCGCACCCTGGCGGGCAGGCCTCCTGTGACCCCGGTGACGCCAGCGAGGCATCCCCGGGCGGGCGCGCCGACCCTTGGGCGCCGCATACTCTGCCAGGGATTGGACCCAGCTAGCCGGGCCGTCGCCGGGCGTCATACCGCCCTGGCCTACGGCCCTGCCTGGGAACGGCCACATCGTTCCTCTGGCATGTATATAGGGTATAGCCCGGCTGCTGTGCAATAATGAGCAGCACAGATGCACTCCCCGTGTGAGCAAATTTCAAGGGATTATTCTAGCATTGTACGGGGCATTGGATCAATTGGCGATATTGCTTTCATATTGAAAGTATTGGAGATTTGGAATCAGTGTTTTAAATACTAGGCTCTGAACTAATCGGCAGGCGGGTCGGGGAGGGTGTGATGAGATCTTGGCAGACGGGAAAGCGGGGTCGGCGATGACCGATAAATCCGACATGAACCGGGAGGCCGAGTGGCTGGCGGCGGCTGCCAGCCATCTAGAGCCGGCATCCCGGTCGAACAGTCCGGGTGCTCTGCGGTCCTATCTCCGTGAACATCTCGCCGCAGTATTGGCCGCGAAGGGCCAGCAGCGCCTGAGTTGGGAACAGACGGCCATGTTGCTGACGGAGCGAGGCCTTACCCGAGAGGACGGCGGGCCCCTGAACGGCAAATTGGTGTCCGCGATGGCGTCCCAGGTCGCGGATGAACGCGACCCGGTGCGCCTCAAGCGTCGAACTACCAAAGGCTCTCGCCAATATCGTCGAAGCCCGGATTGTATGGGACCGGGCGAGGCGATCTGCGACATCACTTTCTCTCCGACTCCCAACTCACCACCGCCGGCCGCTCCCGTGGCGCCGGCCCCGGCTGCCGGCCGCCCGGAAGCCGGCAAGGGTGGCGATGCGGAGATTGCCACTCGCGCCCGTGCTGCTCTGCAGCGGAACAAGCGGGCACCTCTGCGGGAACCCGACCCCATCAACATCACGGCCGCTGACCGTCGGCCAAAGGAAGGCAACTGACCATGGCTACGACTGGCAAAGCCCACACGACGCGAGTTCGAATCTTCGGATCGGACAAAGGGGGCGTCGGAAAATCGCTGGCGGCTCAGGCGGCAGTCTCGCGGGTCGTCATGGAGACGGGCGCGCTGCCTCTGATCATCGAGGTTGAGGCCGAGCCGCGCCTGGCTCTGATCTACGGCGACGCGGTGACGCTGTTCCGCCTTTCCGCGAATTCCCTGGAGGAAATCGAGCGCAACCCCCGGCTGCTCTATGCCATGTGGGAGGCGATCGGTGAGCTGATCCTGGCCCATGCGGGCGAGGAGATCGTGGTGGACCTCGGCGCCAATCTGACGAGGGCGCTCACCGCCTGGCTCCATGAGTACGGCGAGGACGGCCCTCTGGGCTCAGGTGAGCGGACGGACTTCTATGCCCTGACAACGGGCGAGGCGAATGCCCTGGCGAGCGCCAACAATGCCCTGGCCTACGTCGCCCAGGCCCTGCCGGCGTCTCGTCGCCTCCTGCTGGTCAACCAGCGCGACGAACACCTGTTCCCGCTGGACCCGGCTAGCACGGCGGTGCGGGCGACCTCGAAACCCCATGGCGCAGAGATAGCGGTGCTGCCGCGCTGCATGTCGCCGGCTTTGGCGGCCATCGTGGACGAACGGATGCGCCTGGACGTGGCAATGGGGCACCCGATTGAATGGTGGGCCTCGCGCGGGATGCCGCGCCTGGAAGCGGTGCGCGCCGTCCGCCGTCTGACGGCCTGGGCGGAGGAGGCCATGGCGGTGTTCGCCCCGCCCGGCGCTCCAGCCTAGTCGGCGCAGCGTGGAGGCTGTGGCCATGATCACCCTGGCCGATCTGCGCCGCGTGAGGGCCGAGGCGGACGCGGCGTGGGTGGTAGAGAGCGCCACGTTGGCAGACGACCTGCTGGCGATGGCCGACCCCACCGCTCGCTCTGCCGCCTACAAAAATCTAGGGGCGAAGCTGGCGGAGACGGGGGATGCATTGGAGCCCGCGGACGCGGCAAGAGTAGAAGCGTCGTTCGCCGCGCCTTCCCTCTCCTCGTCCTCCTCTCTCCTCCCACCCATTAAGCGCCCGGACGGCGTGAACGTCCCGGCCAGCGAGCTGCGCCGTGGCGTAGTCCTGGCGAGTGATCTGCTGGGATGGCTGGACGATCGTGCAGAGGAGCTGGTGGAGGCTGGTGCTGATCTGCTTCGCGCTGCCGGGGTGGAGGAACCGCGTCGCCGGCTCGCTGCCCTGGCAGCCGAGCCGGAGCACAAAATCGCCCGGGATGTGCGCATCGCCCTGGCCAAGTGGCGGCGTGTGGCCGGGGCTTCTCTGACGCTGCGGAACCTGCTCCGGTCAGGCCGAATCACGCCTGCCGATATGGTGGAGACGGCCGGTGGCTCCGACACGGACGCGCTCGACGCCGTTATGTCGTTCCGTATCCTTGTGTCGAGGCGCGAGTTGCGAGGGCGTCTGCGCACCAATGCCGGCTCCCCCCTGCCGCCGTCAACGCCTCCACCCGTACCCGTCACGATCGGCTCGGCATGCGCCTACCTTGCGGCCGAGACCGCAGCTTGGGCGACGGGCACGGCAGCACTCCTGCAGTCCCGCACACTCTCGCCGATCGAAAACCAGGATGTGGTTTGGAAGTGCGCGCGCGACGGTGTACGGGCGTTCCCAGCCGGTACGTCGGCAAGGACCGACGCCGAAGGCGACTACATCCTTGCCGCAGCCACGTTGAGACAAATGGCTGCCACCCGTGATGGCCTGCAGCGCCTGCTCAACCAGGGCCTGCTTACTGACGGCGACTGCATCGACGCGGACCCCGACCAACCCTGGCAGTTGCTCGCCCGTGCCGAGGCGCTCGGAAGGGTTAGGCGTGAGGCCGTCGCGGAGCTCGCGCGGCAGCGCGCCGCGGCAGCTGAGGCCGAGCGAAGGCGTGTCGAGGTCGAGAGGGCCAAGCAGCAAGCCGCGGAAGAGGAGCAGGCCCGCGAGAAGAAATGTAGGCACATGCAGGACCTGATCGATGAAGCTCAGCGTCAGGCCGCCGCGGCCGCGCGCCAGGCTCGGGAGCGTTTCCTCGCTTGGTTTTGTCCCGCCCTCGTCCTCACGCCAACGCTCGGGCTTGTGGCCGTTCTGCTGGGCCTGTTCGGTCCGGACGGCCCCCACGACGCGATCCACTGGTGGTACCGGCCGGCGCTGTGGTGGCCAGTCCTGTCGACCGCCTGGGAGGCGCCCGCTGCCCTCCTCCTCACCACCATCGGTGCAACCGTCGGCCTCATCCGGAGCTGGCGGGCAAGGGGCGACCAGGCTCTTGAAACCGCCATGGAGGCCGCAAGCGACAACGTCTGTGCCTGCCTCGTGGCGCTCCTGCTGTTCATCCGGCCCGCGATCTACGTTGCCCCGCTTGGCCTGGTTGCTGACGCCTACGCCAACCTTCCCGCATCATCCGAGCCACAGCCGTTCGGTTCTTTGCATTTCCGCGACTGCCGCCGGGCCTGTGTCGTCCTGCTTCGGTACACCCGCTGGAATCCGTGGAACCACGAGGCCAACCTCCACCTGCTGAACCGTCCGCACCCTCCTGGCGTGACCCTCCGCGTAACCGATCGGCAGGTTCGCGGCTGGTTAGGGGGATAGCTCGACTACGCCCACTGGACGCCTACCGTCGGCGGCCGGGAGCATGCCTTCAGGCCTTCTCCCGACCGCATCCCTCCAGTTTTGCCTGCGGCGCTTCAGCGTGGCTCTATGTGTCCCTCCAGGAAGCCGAGCACGGGCGTGTGACCCTGGCCCGCCGCCATCTGGCCGAGCCAGAACGCAGCAGCCCCAAGACATACAAGGAGCGTGGCGAGGGCAAACGTCAGAAGTCGTCCGCGTGAACGACGCCGCCTCGCGTCCGCTACCCTTGCCACTTCGTCTACCCAACGGCTGCCTCGGTCCCGCAAAATCGGTCCGGGGTCCGCTGCGACGTCCCGCCTGATCATGTTTATGATGGCGTCGACATCAACCTGCGCGACGGGCTCTCCACGCTTCAGGCGCGCCATCACAAGCGTACTCAGCTGCCACCCAGCGGCCATTGCGGCCAGCGCCGGCAGTCTCTCCGCGACGGCATCGACCACCGATGCAACGGCCGGGGAATAGGCCGGCAGCATGCCGGCTATGTCTCGGCGGGCAGCGGCAAGATCCTCGCGGAGCCGGGCCTCGCGGCGAAGGGCCTCTTGGTAATTCTCTGCGGCCGCAACGGTCGTTGGTGGTCGGTCGACCGGACCTCCGTCGGGCACAACGAGCCCGCTGGCTATTAGGACGGCCAGCATCTCGTCGACTGCACCCGGCTCGGCCGGGCGTCTCTGGTTCTCGCCATTCCGGTCGGTGCCAGGACCAGAAGGACGGGCGGCTTCGGACTTAGACATTGGTTGGGAACCTCCTCATGCGTCCTCCGCCGCGCCGTGCGGGGAGGGCACCAGGTGCCTCCCCACACGGCGGGCGGAGGGCGCTGAGCGCCGGCCGCACACTCCTCACCGCATCATCACCTGTCCCCATCGGCACGCCGGGGGGCCTTCCAACGATTGTGGCGGGAACGTCAGCCTGCGCGATGACGCCGGGGCTCCCTTAGCCCCGCGGCACGGCCTGCGGCGTGGCCGATCAGTGCCATCAGTGCCGCCGGCACGACGCCCCACAGCAGGAAGCCAAACGTTGCGTCCAGGCTGGCCGGATGCTGGGTCAAAAGCCAGAATCCGAAGCAAAGCAGGGCAAGGCCCATGCAGAGCCCGGCGGCGAGCGCGAGCGCGGCATAGGCAAGGCCGATGACGGCGCACAGGAAGAACGCCAAAAAGCCGAGCGCGCCCCAAACTGGCGCCAGAAGGAATTCGCGCATGGTCGGCTCCGCCTCCAGTACCATCGGAATCACCCGTCGATGTCCTATGATGGCGAAATGCGTAGCGTTTGTATAGAGGAATTCTTTACGTGACCCGTGAGGGCAAGACGGCCCAGGTCAATCTCAGGCTCCAGCCAAGTCTGAAGGCCGCCGCCGAGCGCGCAGCCGCCGATGACCGCAGATCCTTGACTTCGCTGATCGAGCACCTTCTCGACCAGCATCTTCGTGCGCGTGGCTACCTGCCGGAGTCGAGGGATGACGGCACTGCGCCGCGGCCAGCCTCGTCGTAAATCTAAATGGCGCATCCGCTAAATGAGCACGACATTTGGTGGAGCCACGACGCCGAGACGGCGCGGCGTGCGGTGGCGCGCTCGACGGCCTGCTCGATCTCGGCCCAGGCCTCGAACCACCGCCCCTTGAGGGCCAGCGAGCGCAGCACCTTCCTCCACGGCTTGATGAGGTTGAGGTCGGCCGCGTAATCCGGCTGGAACACGAACTCCCAGTGCGGGTGGGTCGGAGTAAACAGCAGCATGTCCATGCCGCTGTGGATGTTGGCATTATCAACCACGGTGTAGGCCCGCTCGGCCGCGGTGCTCGAGCGCCGCCGCCGGGTGCCCACCAGCTCGGCGTTGGTGCAGGGAGCCGGGTCGGGTGGTCCAGCGGCAGCCGAGCGGTTACGCTCTCGGGTATGCCCTTCAAGCACAACGCCGCCCGCCGCTACCGCATCCCAAGGGGCCGCTACCGGGTCCAGAACTGGCCAGCCTACGAGGCCGGGCTACGGCGGCGTGGTGACCTGACGCTCTGGCTCGATGAGGATGCCATGACCGGGTGGCAAGCGCCACGGCGGACCACGCCGGGCGGCCAGGCCTGGTACTCGGACGCGGCGATCGAGTTGGTGCTCATGCTGCGGCTCGTCTTCCACCTTGCCCTGCGCCAGGCTGAGGGCTTCACCATGAGCGTGCTGCGGCTGCTTGGGCAGGCGCTGCGCGTCCCGGACCACACGACCTTGAGCCGGCGTAGCCGCAGCTTCGCCGGGCGGCAGCCGAAGGTCGTCCCGGACGGCCCGCTGCACCTGGTGATCGACAGCACCGGCCTGAAGTTGTTCGGCCAGGGCGAGTGGGATGAGGAGAAGCACGGCCGGACGCGCCGGTCCTGGCGCAAGCTGCATCTTGCCCTGGACGCCGGCACCGGCGAGATCGTCGCCTGCCTGCTGACCGACAACGCCGCCGATGATGCCAGTCAGGTGCCGGCGCTGCTCGAGGGGACCGAGAGCGAAATCGCATCGGTGACGGCGGACGGCGCGTACGACGGCGAGCCGGTGTACCAGGCAATTGCGAACCACCAGCCCGATCCGATGCCCGAGGTCGTCATCCCGCCACGTGCGTCGGCCGTGCCGGGCACGGAGGACCCCGAGGCGCAGAGCCAACGCGATCGCCACATCCGGCTCATCGCCGAGAAGGGCCGCATGGCTTGGCAGAAAGCGACCGGCTACGGCCGGCGCAGCCTCGCGGAGACCGCGGTCGGCAGATACAAGGCGATCATCGGACCGAAGCTGCGCGCCCGCATCTTGCCGGCCCAGCAAGGTGAAGTCGCCGTTGCCGCCGAGGTGCTCAACCGCATGATCCGGGTTGCGAAGCCCGTTTCCATTCGCGCCGTGTAATCCCGCGGGGGACGGGGCCAGTACCGTCTGTTCACACGCATCCATGCACCAGCGCCCCGACGGCTGCCCCGGGCTGCGGCGCATCCTCCTCAGGGCTGGCGTCGATGGGCTGCCGATTCTCGATTGGTTTCACCTCGGCATGCGGCTGCAGCACCTGACCCAGATTGCCGGAGGTCTGCCACCCGACGGCCCGGAGCGCGCGGCCGCGAAGGCGGTGATCGTCGAGGCGCTGACCGAGGGCACGGCCAACTTCCTGGTTAACCGCCGGATGGCCAAGTCGCAGCAGATGCGTTGGTCGCGGCGCGGCGCCGACCTGCTGCTCCAGGTCCGCTGCGCCGTCTACAATGGCACGCTCGGCACCGGCCTCGGACATCGCTTCCACGCCGCCAACGACATGCTCCCGCGAGTGACCGTCGCAGCCTGACCTCAACTTTGCGGCAGTCCCGTCGGCCTGCGGCCTTGGTCGGTTACGGCACCCGCCGCGACATCATCCAGGGTGGGGAGCATGGGCACCAGCGAGGTGATCCTTCCGCGCCCTCAAGTCTAAGATCCCGGGAGATCTTTGTCTCATCGTCATTGGCACGGAGGGGCAGCGCATCCGCTGCCAGGATCCCGCGCTCCGGGTGCCTGCTCCCCACGCTCCTACCGCGGTCCCACACGGGCTGGGCTTCGGGCTGACCCAGTAGCATTCCGCCTCGGCAATACGCTCGCCTTGCTCTGGATCAAATGATCCCTATATGTTGGATCAATTGAGATGGAGGCTGCCATGGAAGTTCAAGAAATTGCGCGGGTCCTGGGTGGCGGGGCTGTCCTGGGACACCCGCCGGGAAGCCTTGCCGATCTTCGCCACGACATCGAGGCCGGTCTGCCGGTGGAGGCCCTTGAGGAGGTAGCAGCCCACGTCCACGACCACCCAGCCGATCGCCGGTCCCTAATGCTCCGCGTGGTGCCGGAGGGCTCCTTGAAGCGCCGAGCCAAGGTTGGTCGCCTGTCGCCTTCGGAAAGCGAGCGCACTGCCCGCCTCGCACACATTATCGCTCATGCCGAGCATGTGTGGCGCGACCCGACCAAGGCCCGCGCATTCCTGACCACGCCGCACCCCGAGCTGGGCGACCGCACGCCGATCGAGGTTTCAGTGGACGAATTCGGCGCCCGCCAAGTGGAGGCCATCCTCGACGGCATCCTCTACGGACTCCCGGCATAGGCATCGCTGCCGCGCATGCCGTCTCGTCCCTCAGGCCCTCTGCTCGCCTTCCGCATCGCGGACGACCGCTTTCCGCTTCTCGATGGCACAGGCGCCTTCCGGACAGGAGGGCGCTGGAACAGTCGCGGCCGGCGGGTGATCTACGCTGGTCTGGGCTTCTCGGTGGCGCTGCTGGAGAAGCTCGTCCGCACCCGCATCGGCAGCGTCCCCTCAGGCCAGCAGTTCGCCGAGATCCTCATCCCCGGACACGTCCCGATAGAGCAAGTCGGGCCCGAGGATGTACCCGGCTGGGACGCGCCCGGATACGGCGCCAGCCAAGCCTACGGCGATCCGTGGTACGACTCTGGCCGGACCGCCGTGCTTATCGTCCCGTCCCTGCCGGCAATGGGCTACGACCGCAATGTGCTCATCAATCAGATGCACCCGGCCTTCAGCGAGTTGCGCACATCCCAGCCCCGCCCGATGATCTGGGACGCACGCCTGTTTGGCGGTCGCTGAGGTTTTGTCAGAGCTCACGCCAAACGTGACGTCTCGAGTTGGACGGTAAGTTTCGTCTAGGGTGAATCGGCTGGCCAGGGAGGATGGGGCTTGGAACAGCGATTGCACCGAATCGAGGTCATGACACGCGGGCGAGGCCTTGTGGCAATCACCGATCAGGTTTGCGACTGGTCAAGCGCCCAGGGGATCGCCACTGGCCTGCTGACCATCTGGTGTCGGCACACCTCGGCCTCCCTGCTGGTTCAGGAGAGCGCCTCCCCAGACGTCCAGGCTGACTTGGAAGCCTTTCTCCGGCACCTCGTGCCCGATGGCGGCAACGGCCGATACCGGCACGAGGACGAGGGGCCGGACGATATGCCGGCCCATATCCGCGCCGCGCTGACCCAGACCCAGCTCTCAATCCCGCTCGCCGAAGGCAGACCGGTGCTCGGGACCTGGCAGGGCATCTACCTCTATGAGCACCGAACTAGCCCGCACCGGCACGAACTCGTGCTGCATCTGCTGGGCGAAGGTGCTGCGTGACCTGGCTGCTGCTGCTCATCGTCTGGCTCTGCTGGGGCCTCAGCTACCCTTTTATGGCCTGGACGCTGGAAGCGGTGGACCTGATCACTGCCCGCTTGCTGGCCAATGTCGGTGCCGGAGCGCTCCTGCTGCTGCTCTGCCTGCGGGCCCCGGGCCGGCACATCCTGCCCCACCGCGAAGAGTGGTGTGGCGTGCTCGCGCTCAGCCTGCTGATCATGGTAGTCTTCCCCTTCGCGCTGATCGCCGGCGTCATGCTGGTCGGGCCGGGGCAGACGGCCATCCTGAACTACACCATGCCGCTCTGGGCTTCGCTGCTCGCGGTGCCGGTGCTGGGCGAGCGGCTGGACCGCCGCACCCTGATGGCACTCGGCCTTGGGCTCGCTGCCGTGCTGCTGGTGCTGGCCGGTACCGCGGGGGCCGAGGGCCCGAGCGGCCTCGGCGTGACGCTGGGCCTGGCTGCGGGCGCCACCTTCGGCGCCGGCACGGTGCTCAGTAAGAAGTTGCGCTTCCGCAGCCCCGTGCTGCTGATCACGGCTTGGCAACTGCTGCTGGGAACGCCGCCGGCCTTTGCGGTGTGGCTGCTGCTGTACGACTATACCTACCTGCACCCGGACGCGGGGCGCGGACTGTTCGGCCTGTTCTACATGGTTGTCTTCGCCAATGCCCTCGCCTACGCCGCGTGGTTCCCCGTGCTGGGGCGGCTGAAGGCCAGCGTCGCCAGCCTCTCCCTGCTGGTGGTGCCCTGCCTTGGTGTTGCCAGCAGCGCGTTGCTCGTACAGCGCCAGATCGGCTCCTTCGACGTGGCGGCCCTGATCTGTGTGCTGGGCGCAATCGCTCTTGTGGTCCAGCGGCCGGCGGAGCCGCCAGCGGCAGAGGAAACGCGCCGGCAGACCGGCTGAGACGGTGCCAGTGGTACTCGCCAGGCGGAAGAGTCCCGTCAGGATCGCGGATCTGGCCAGCGACTCAGGGCTTCAACGGGTATCAAACGTCAAGCCCGTAAGCTGCGCCGGCGGCGGTCAAGGCCGGGCGACACCTGGCATCGGAATGAGCTGTATCTGCGTCAGCGTCAGCCCATTGCGGCGGGTTGACGTTCTGCCTTGAAGTTCCGTACGCGTCATGACGACCCCACGGCATTCAATGCTTGACGCGGGTGGGGCGGATCCGGGTGCGGCGGGCGGCTACGAGGTGTGCTGGCGCCAGTAGGCGCGGATGGCGCGGACGGCCTCTGGGATGTGGTGGTAGGCCTGGGCGGCGTGCGCCAGCTTGTCTGGTTGGCCGCGGAGCATTTGCTCGACCTGCTCGGTGGCGTCGCAGGTGATGATGGGCAGCATGAGCCCGACATGGTCGTCGCGCTCGAGCATGGGCCGCCAGGCGTCCGGCCAGCGCTTGACCGCGAACATGAAGCCGGCGGCCCAGGGTTGGGCGATGACGGTGCCGTTGGTGGTGCGGAGGTAGAGCGGCTGCCAGCGCCGGCCGCCATCGAGTGCGAGCATGCGGCGTACCGCGTCGTGGTGCTCGAGCACGGCCTGGACGGCGCCGAGGCCCGTCGGGGTGGTGGGCAGGCTGGGGCCGAAGATCACCCGCAGCCAGGCCGCGGTCTCGATGTGCTCCGGGCCGGCCAGGAGCGCGGCGCAGAAGCCGTCGATGGAGGTCACGGTCCAGTTGCGCTGGGCGATGTCGGGCTGGCCCGCGAGCCAGGTGTCGAGGTCATCGAGCGAGAGGGCCGGGACGCGGCCGCGGCGCCGGCTCATGCCGCGGCGGCGTGCTGGGCCTCGCGCCAGGTCCAGGGCAGCAGGGTGTGCAATGCCTTGCTGCTGACCTCGCCACGGACCATGCGCTCCAGTACGTCGGTGAGCCAGGCCTGCGGGTTGACGCCGTTCAGGATGGCGGTGCGGACCAGGGTGGTGGCGATGGCCCAGTTGTCACCCCCTCCCTCGCTGCCGGCGAAGAGTGCCGCGCGGCGCGTCTTGGCCACCGGCCGGATCTCCCGCTCGATACTGTTCGTGTCCATCTCCAGGGTGCCATCCTCGAGGTAGCGGCACAGCCCGTCCCAGTGCCGCAGCCCGTAGCGGATCGCGCCGGCCAGGGCCGAGCCTTGGCTGACCAGGTCCAGCTGCGCCTCCAGCCAGGGGCGGAGCGCCTGGACCAGCGGCGCGCTGCGGGCCTGGCGCTCCGCTCGCCGCACCTCGGGCGGCTGGCCCCGGATCTCGCGCTCGATGCCGTACAGCGCGCCAATGCGCAGCAGGGCCTCGGCGGCGAGCGGCGAGCCATTGTGGGCGTGGATCTTGTGGAAGCGTCGACGGAAATGGCTCCAGCAGAAGGCGAGCGTGACCGCATCGTCGCGGCGCCCGGCGGTGAGCGTGCGGAAGCCGCGGTAGCCGTCCACCTGCAGGGTGCCGCGGAACCGGGCCAGGTGGGCGGCCGGCCGGGCCGCCTTGCGGTCGCGGGCGTAGACATAGGCCACCGCCGGCGGTCCTTGCCCGCACGAGGCACGGTCGTCGGCCGCGTAGCACCAGAGCCGGCCCACCCGCGTCCGGCCGAGGCCGCGCTCCAGGGTGGGCAGCGGCGTGTCGTCGGCGAACACCCTGGCATGCCCGACTACATGGGCGAGGATGAGGTCCCGCAGCGGCCGCAGCCACCAGCAGGCCTGGCCGACCCAGTCGCACAGGGTGGCGCGGTCGAGCTGGATGCCCTGCCGGGCGAGGATCTGGCACTGCCGGTGGAGCGGGATGCCGTCGCCGTACTTGGCCATCAGCACCTGGACCAGCAGTGCCTCGGTGGGCAGGCCGCCGGTGACGATGCGCGCCGGCGCCGGCTGCTGGTGCACGCCGGCCTCCTCACACCGCCGGCAGGCATAGCGGGGCCGGACGGTCACCAGCACCCGGAGCTGGGCGGGCACGACGTCGAGCCGCTCGGCCGTGTCGGCGCCGATCCGCCGCATCTCCTCGCGGCAGCACGGGCAGCGGCGGTCGGCAAGCTCCAGCACCTGCTCGATCCGCTCGAGGTGCGCCGGCAGGCGGCCGCGGTTGCGGCGCCGCTCGGCATGCGGCTTGCGGCCGCGCGGGGCTGGGTTGTCGTTGCTCGCCGGCGGTGGCGCCGGCGCCCCGCTGAGCGCCAGGGCCAGCTGGCCGGGGTCGACGCGCTCTGCGCTCTGACCGAAGCGGGTCCGGCGCAGGTCTTGGATGATCTGCTCCAGTGCTGCGATGCGCGCCTCGGCCGCGGCGAGCGCGGCGCGCAGCTGCGCGACCTTCTCCGCTGCATCGCCGGTGCTGCTGGCATGATCATCGGGCACGCCGGAATCGTCGCCGATGTGCCCGCGCCGAGCCAAGCGAAAGCAGCGCCGCGCGCGATCACGCTGCTGTTGGTCGCCACTCCCGCTGCGCCGTCCGCCACTCCAGGCCTTCGAGCAGCAAAGAAGCCTGCGCCGGGGAGAGCGTGACAGACCCGGTCGGTGTCATCGGCCAGGCAAACGCGCCGTGCTCGAGCCGGCGCACCAGCAGACTGAGCGCGACCCCGTCATGCCAGAGCGCCTTGAGCAGCCGAGCTCGGCGGCCTCTGAAAAGATAGACCGCGCCGTCGAACGGATTGGCACCGAGCGACTGCTGCACGAGCGCGGATAGGCGATCCATTCCCGCCCTCATGTCGGTCACGCCGCAGGCCAGGTAGACGCGCGTGCCAGGAGGTGGCCCGATCATCGCGCCCTCACTGCCGCCAGCACGCGCCGCAGCGCGGCCTCGTTCACGTCCCGCCCGGCCCGCACCGTCGCGCCGCAGGGCAGGGCGACTTCGATCCGCCCAGGGTCGTGGGCGCCCGCCTTGGCCGGCACCTCTGGCGGTGCCGCAACCGGCTCCGGCTCAGCCATCGCCGGTGGTGGCGTCACCGTCAGCTCCGCGAAGGCAGGCACCGGCATGGCGCCGAGCTCGCCCTGCCGCATCTGCCTGCGCCAGGTGTAGATCAGCCCCGTGCCGATGCCCCAGCGTCGGGCCACCTCAGTGACCAGTGCCCCGGGCTGCATCGCCTCCAGCACAACGAGGTGTTTCTGCGCATCCGACCATATCCGGCGCCGCTCGCCGCGGGTCACAACCTCCACCACCTCGCTGCGAGTACTCTTACGCGCACTTATGTGGACGGCCCGGGGCCCGCAATGGTGTTGTGCAGCCCTGTTCCGGTTCGATTCCCTTGCGCGTACGACAGCGTTGCCGATCGCGCGGCGATGTGCCAGGCACAAGTTTCGCCCGCACGGCTTTGCGCGCTTCCCGCAGTCTGGTGTCGGCAGTCGATGCCGTGCGTGATAGCGAGGGATCCGGTCAGGAGCGCCCTTATGTCCGGCCTGTCGTGCGGCCTGCGCCGCTGGCCATCATGGGTGTGCGCGTGCGTGTCAGGCACCAATCTCGTAAGCGCGCTCAAGGCGCATTCGCGTAACCGGTATTGCCTGAACCGTCGTACGACCGACAGCCCTTCCCATCACGCTGTTCAGCAAATCCTGCCGGATAACCGGGCCAGCCGCCCGGATGTCTCCCGCCCAGTCGGACAGTTCACCCTACGGCACAGGCCGGGGCAGAACGCCCGCTCGGGCGGTAGACTTCTTTGCGCGCCATCAGCGCCCAGGCGATGCGCGCCATCTTGTTGGCGAGAGCCACCGTCACAAGTCGCACGGGACGACGCTCCAGCAGTCCTCGCACCCAGGCACCTGCGGCGCTATTCCACGCCCCTGCCCGGTGCGTCATCGAGGTAGCGCCGAGCACCAGCAGCCTCCGAATCTCCCGGTTGCCCGCTTTCGTGATCCGGCCGAGCCGGGTCTTGCCACCAGTGGAGAACTGGCGGGGCACCAATCCGAGCCAGGCTGCGAAGTGTCGTGCGTCCCTGAAGTTCTGGATACCCTCGCCAACCGTCCCAGTGATCAGCGAGGCGGTGATCGGTCCGACCCCGGGGATCGTGGCCAGGCGGCGAGCCACTTCGTTCTCTCGTGCGTCCGCGACGATCTCCGCTTCCAGCTCCACAATGCGCTCCGCCGTCGCGCGAAACTGCGCGAGCAGCCCGGCGAACACCCGCCGCGCTGACCCCGGCACGGCCTCATCGTTCTCTACCAACGCCACGAGTTCCTCGAGCTTCCACTTACCCTTCGGCTGGACAAGTCCGAACTCGGCAGCGAGACCCCGCATGGCGTTGGCCAGCATAGTCTGCTGCTTGACAAGCAGGGTGCGTGCCGAGTGCAGGGTGAGCACAGCCTGCTGCTCCGCGCTTTTCACGGCAACGAACTTGACGTCAGGCCGCATCGCGGCTGTGCAGATCGCCGCAGCGTCAGCAGCGTCGTTCTTCTTTCCCCGCTTGACGAAGGGCCTGACTGCTTCTGGGGCGATCAGCTTCACCTCGTAGCCGAGCTGGCCCAAAACCCGAGCCCAGTGATGGGCCGAGCCGCATGCCTCCATGACTACCGTACAGCGCGGCTGCTGCTCGAAAAAGGCGACGAGCTCGCGCCGCTGCAGCTTACGCTTGAGCTCCACCTTGCCCCCCCTTGTCCACGCCATGGATTTGGAAGACAGATTTGGCGGTATCGAGGCCGATCATGGTAACCGTCATAGTGGGCGGCTCCTCCTGCAGGTTCACACGACCCGCATCCTGGCACATCGATGCCGTGGGGGGCCGTCCACCCCATCTCGTATGAGTACTCGTGGCCTCAGTCTCCGCCTCCATGTCCGCCTCCGTCAGCCAGAGACCGACAACACGGCCCTATCGCCGAGGCGTTTCGCTAGGTGGGGCGGCCACGGCGCGTACGTCATAGCCGAGTTCCTCGCCTGCGGTGCCGAGCAGGGTCAGCAGGGCGATGCTGAAGGCGGCGATCAGCCAGAGGCGGTCGCGGCGGGCCGGGGAGCTGAGGTGGATCTCGCCCATGCCCATGCCGAAGCGCGGATCCTTGGCATCTCTGAACCCGCACTCGATGCCCCAGCGCCGGGCGTAGAGCTTGATGAGGTCGGCGGGTGGCAGGTCGGTGCTGCTGGCCAGGCACCAGGGCTCCTTCATGTCCTTGGCCTGCACGCAGAGGACGGCGGGGACGGGGTAGGCGTCGGCGGTGACGGTGGCACCGCGCAGGATGCGTGCGCGGCCGCCCTTGCCGAGCCAGTCAGCAGCGTGCCGGGCCTCGCCGTCGGCGGCGGTGACCGTGATGTTGCCGCGGAAGCGGATGGCGAAGTCGAACTTCAGCTCTTCGGTCAGCAGCCGGTAGAGCTTGCGGTCGCCAAAGCCGCGGTCGGCAACGAGGCAGACCTTGATTCCGACGGGCAGCGCCTCGGCCAGGCGGACCAGCGCCTGGTACTCGTAACCGTTGCGGCGGTCCTTCAAGGTCGCCGTCTCGACGCTCAACCAGAACAGCGGTGTGGCCCGACCATGGCGGCAGAGCAGCGAGAGCATCAGCGTGGCCTGGCCGTCGGCGGCGAACTCGGTCCAGTCCATCGCCACGGTGATCGCCGGACGCTGGCCGATCACATGGCGGACCCAGTGCGGCAGCAGGGCGTCGACGTCGATGCCCGGGTTGGACAGCAGGCGGTCGACTTGCTTGACGGCATGCTTGGTCTTCAGGCCGCGCGCCAATGCCAAGCCCTGGCCGATCAGCGACACCGCCAGCGAGCAGCTCCGCATTACCCCCAGCGTGGCGCCCGCCAGGGACTGCACGCGCTTGGCATGCAGGTCCTGGCCGAACACGCCTCCGAGGAACTGCTCCACCGTCGCCACGGAGATCTGCTTGCTCCGCATCGCGCCCCCATCCCGCAGAGTGGGGCGCTGTCGAATCAGAGCATAGCTCGGAAGGCAACGCGCTGCCTGATGACGTCAGAACAGAACCAGCATCGGCTCCGCCCGATTCTTTCCAGCAACCAGACACCAACCGCCTGGTTCGTTCATGTCGCCCAATGTCAGACCGGAATGAGGGGAACCCTGAGGGTTGGCGCCCATCCGACGGTGCAGCAGCCACTGCACCGTGCTCTCCGTGGTCGCCGTCGAGATCGGCTCGTCGCTGCGCCGTGCCGTCGCGTAGTCGATGATCAGGCCGGCCTGCCCGGCGACGTAGGTCTCGAGCCCGCGCAGCAATGCCGCCACCTTCGCCGCGGCGGCCAGTTCCGCGTCGGGCATGCCCTCGAGCCACGCCAGTGTCTCGCCGATGAGATCGAGAGCGCGCCGCACCTGGCCGTGCCAGAGACGCCATCGGATGCGCTCGACCGCGTCGGCCAGCCGTGCGCCGTCCTCACGCTCTTCCGGCGTGTCGGCCGACCAGCCCTTGGCCGCCTGCGCCACATGCTGGATGCGCATGGCAAGATGAAATCAGTCGAGCACATGGTTGATCGGACCGATGCAGGCCGCCTCACCGAGCGAGCGCGACCCATCGGCGCCATCACTCAGGATGGTCACCGGCGTTCGCGACGTCGCGCCGAGGCGGAGCAGCACACCCCGCAACTGTTGTTGCTGCCGGTCCGCCTCGGCCGGCACGCTGCTGAACACGACAGACTTGCCCTCGTCGCCGCTGATCTGGGCAACAAAAACCTCGAAGGAGCGCACTTGGTAGCGGCGCACCGACCGCAGGTGGCCGCCGTCAATGGCGAGCGCAATCGAACTCGCCTCAGGTACCGCAGCGGGCGGTTGAGGAAGCGTGGGTGTCGCGCGCTCGAGCCGGGCACCAACCCGCAGGGTTCGCTGCCGCGTGGTCTCGACCGCGGGGGCATGCTCCAGCGGGAAAAACTCGCCCAGCAGCTTCAGGGCTCGGCGGTAGGGCAGCGCGGCACCCATGGCGGCAACGACGCGCTCATACTCCGGCGTGCAACGGTCGGGCATGATCTCCGCCACCGGCGTGATCGCCCGCCGGCAGGCGACACCGCACCGGCACGGGCCGAAGCGGGGGGGCACGCACCTCCACCACCCCGAACAGCGAGATCAATCGCCGTGGCCGCCGGTCTTTGAGCGGGCGCTGCGCCCCGCACCGGTCGCAGCGGCGCCGGCTGCGGCAGTGTTCGTCCACCTGCGCCCACCTTGTTGCACCGGTGGGCAGCATGAACGCAGTGGGCCCTACCGGCATTCGGGATCATGCGACCCGGATGTACTTCGGGCGCCCGAGCTCAAGCATACGGTTCAGCGCGTTCGTAGCTATGGCCACTTCCGTCTCCTGCCGTCCGTCAGTGCGCGAGCGCAGTCCGTCACCAATGACGCGCTTCCATCTCGAGATGTCGGACTCCACCAGAGCACGGAAGTTGTAGCCGGAGGCCTTCTGCCAGCCCATCCGGCCGCGCTCGGCAATGCATTGTAGATGCGCGTCCCGCTGCGTCGGCGCGATCTCGGCGGTGGCGCTCGGCACAGCGCTCGAGCGCGGCGGGATGACGACAACTGCGTCGGGATGCCGCGCCGTGACCTCGGTGTGGACGTCGTCCCGGTCGAAGGCGCCGTCGGCGGTGAAGGACACCACCGGGCCATCAATCTGGTCGAGCAGGGGGCCGACCAGCGAGCCGTCGTCGGCATCCTTGTCGGTCAGCGCCGACGCGACAATGTAACCAGTGTCGGCATCCGTGGCCAGGTGGAGCTTCCTCCACGACCGGCGCCGCTGGGTGCCGTGCTTCTCCTCCAACCAATCGCCAGGGCCGCACAGCCGTAGCCCCGTGCTGTCGACCAGCAGGTGCACGGGGGTGCGCCCGCAACGCGGCCGCGGCACCTCCAGCGTCTCCGCCCGGCGGCTCATGGTGGCGCGCAGCGTCAGGGCGGTGGCGATCGCCAGGTTCGAGTACTTCGGCTGGCCGCCTCGGCCGGTGCGCACCTCGGCTCGCCAGCCCTGGATCGCCTCCTCCGAGAACCACACGATGAGGCTGCCGCGGGCACGCAGGCCGGCCTCGTATTCAGCCCAGTTGGTCACCTTCTGGCGCTGTCGCGGGATATGGTGCCGGCGATCGGCGTTGGTCTTGAACGGCATGGCGGGCCTTCCTCACTGTTCGAGGGCTCGCCCCCATGCCAGCCTATTCAAAGGCGCCCGATTGAGCGACCCGTGCACCAAGCTGCCGGCAGGCCTCTTTCATCGATCATGGCCGCTTCGACTTCGATACCGGACGCGGCGCTATCGAACGCCGCCGGGAGCCGGCGGGCTGGTCCGAAGCTGCCACGGGCGTTCCGCCTCCGTGCACGACGGCGCGCGGCCTTCCCGCCTTTGGCGATCTTGCGGCGCTTGGCTTGACCGTCGATGGAGCAGCGGCAGGTCCGATCTTTGTCGCGCCCTTCCGTGGCGCCGTCGGCGTCTGCTTCCCGGCCACCTTTTTGGCACCTGCCTCGCCGGGCTTGGCGGCGCGCGGTGTGGCCTTCGGCACGGCCGGCGGGCTGCGCACGCGGGATGCCGCGGGCTTCCCGGGCTGCCGCACGGCCCCGGGCGCGCCCGCCGTGTCGATGTCCAGGCCGAACAGCGCCGCGACCTGGTCTTCCTCCAGCACCCTGCCGGCGGCAGGCACCGCCTTCGCCATCGGCAGGTCCGTCCCGATGCCGGCCACCAGCTCCGCCTCGTCGACGGCACGCAGCCGGAACAGCAGCTCCGGCTTGTGGTCCAGCCGCGCCCCGACGCCGTACAGCACCGCCGCCACGTGCTTGCAGAGCGACGCGTTGTCCGGGCAGCTGCAGGTGAAGCGAATCTCGGACGGCCGCGGGAACAGCCCGCCCTGTTGGCGGCAGAGGCGCTCCATGACCGCCTTGGAGAACCGTGCCTGCAGGAGCTCGACAAGGGAGTCGATGCGCCCTGCACAGTCGGCGCAGATCCGCCGCCAGGCCGTCACTGGGAGCCGCCCGATGCGCACCGTGATCCGGTACAGCTCGGACCCGTTGACCAGGGCCGTCACTTCGCCCGGCGCGATCTGCAGGTCGAGCACCGAGCCATTGCGCAGGTAGGTGCGGCCGCGTGGCAGGCGGCTCTCGTAGTCCCGGTAGGACTCCATGTTGTCACACCATGCCTTGCCCCAGGCGGTGGTGGCGATCGCGCGCCCGGAGATCGCCACCGGCGCCAGCACCTGCCCCTTCCGGTGCAGCCGTTCCGCGATCCGCGCGGCCTTGCGCCGGCGTTCCGCGACCGGGACGTACGGGGGCCATTCTCCTTCGTAGTCGCGCGACATCGGCGTCAATCCCGCATTGCGGCGTTCAGGTCGAGGGCAACCAGCCGCAGCAGCGCCGCGTCGGTCATTCCGGTGAGATCGATCTCGTCACCGCCGGCCAGTACGATATCGGACAGCTCCCGCTTCGATGCGAGCAGGTCCGCAATCCGCTCCTCGACGGTGCCGCGGCAGACGAACTTGTGCACGAGGACGTTCTTCCGCTGGCCGATCCGGTAGGCCCGGTCGGTGGCCTGATTCTCGACCGCCGGGTTCCACCAGCGGTCGAAGTGCACGACATGCGACGCCGCCGTCAGCGTCAGCCCGGAGCCGCCGGCCTTGAGCGACAGCACGAAGAACGGCGAGGCCTCGGACTCCTGGAAGCGCCGCACCAGCGCCTGCCGCCGCCCCACCGCGGTTCCGCCGTGCAGTACCAGACCAGCCCGGCCGAAGATGCCCTCGAGGAACGCCGCCAGCGGCGCCGTCGCCTCGCGGAACTGCGTGAAGACCAGCATCTTCTCCTGCCGCGCCGCCGCCACCTCGGCGATCTCGCGCAGCCGGGCGAGCTTGCCGCTGTCCGCCTCGGCCCAGCCGTCGTCGTCCAGCCACTGCGATGGGTGGTTGCAGATCTGCTTGAGGCGCAGCAGCGTCGCCAGCACGACGCCCCGCCGCCGGATCCCGTCGGCGCCCTCTGCCAGGTCGCGCGCCAGATCCTCGACCACACGCGCATACAGGGCCGCCTGGCGCCGGCTCAGGTGGCAGTGCGCCGTCACCTCGGACTTGTCGGGCAGATCGGCGATGATCGAGCGGTCGGTCTTCATGCGCCGCAGGATGTAGGGACGTGTCAGCTCGCGCAGCGGGCCATAGGGATTGTGCGCCCGCTCTGCCAAGCCCTTGGTGTAGCTGCCGAACTGCCGCGCCGTCCCGAGCAGGCCCGGGTTGATGAAGTCGAAGATCGACCACAGGTCGCCGAGGCTGTTCTCGACCGGCGTTCCGGTCAGCGCGATCCGTGCCTGGGCCTTCAGCGCCTTCGCTGCCCGGGTCTGCTTGGCGGCCGGGTTCTTGATCGCCTGCGCCTCGTCAAGGATGGCCAGGCGCCAGCCGATCCCGGCGAGCGCGGGCAGGCGCAGCAGCGTGCCGTAGCTGGTGATGACCAGGTCCAGCTCCGCCGCCTCGGCCGCCGTGAAGCGCCTGATCTCCTCGGGCGGCATCACCGACGGGTGCACGACCCGAGCCTGCAGATCAGGGGCGAAGCGCGCGATCTCCGCCGCCCAGTTGGCCAGTAGCGAGGCTGGGGCCACCAGCAGGCAGGGCGCCAGCCTCGTGCCTTGGGCGCGCTGCCGCTGCACCAGCAGCAGCGCCAGCACCTGGATCGTCTTGCCGAGCCCCATGTCGTCGGCGAGGCAGGCCCCGAGGCCGAGGCCGGACAGCAGATGCAGCCATTGCAGGCCGGCCTGCTGGTAGGGCCGCAGCGTGCCGCGCAGCGCCGCGCCGGGGTCGATGCTGCCCGCCTTCGGCGCCCGCAAGGCGCGCAGCGTCTCGGCCAGCCAGGGCCCGGCGGTCACCCGCGACCATTCGGCCGCCGAGGCGGCGTCGGCCACCTCCCGGGTGAGGCCGGCGCCGGCCAGCAAGCGCATCGCCTCTGCGAAGCGCAGCCCCTCCTTCCGCGCGAGCTCCTCCGCCGCTCGGGATTGCGCCAGGGCGCGGCCGAGCCGCTCGCGGTCGACCTCGACCCAGCGGCCGCGCAGCAGCACCAGCGTGTCGGTGCCGGCGAGTAGCCGCTCGATCTCGGCTTCGCTGAGCGCCTCGCCATCCAGCATCACCGCCAGGGAGAAGTCGAGCAGCCCGTCCAGCCCCAGCTTCGACGGCGCGCGGTCGCCAACCGTGGCGGTGACCTGCGGCCGCGCCGGGCGGCCGGCCTGCCACCCCGCCGGCATGCGCAGCACCACGCCGGCGCGCTCCAGCTCGGGCGCGCTGGCCAGCAGGCGCGCGGCCTCCTGCGGGCTCCAGCGCAGGGGGTGGAAGATCTCGCCGCTCTCGACCATCGGCCGCAGCCAGGCGCAGCTCTCGGCGGCGCGCTGCACCGGCAGCAGGAGCGAGAGCAGCCTGGGGCGGTTCGCGGCCCCGCCGTACTCGCGCAACGCCTGGCCCAGCGGCAGGTGCTGCACCCTGGCCTGAGCGGAGAGCCGCGAGGCATAGGTCGCCAGGAAGGCGAAGGGCGCCTCGGGATCGCGGCGGTTCTCGGCGAGGTTGAAGTGCACTCGACCGACCAGGTTCCAGGCCGGGTTCAGCTGCCTGAGCAGTTCCTGCAGCCCGGCCCCGGAGGCGGCCAGGGCGTCCGCGAGCGCCCTCGCCAGCGCGGCCCAGAGCTCACGCAGCACCTCGGCGGTCAGGTACTCGGCCCCCGGCATCATCGGCGCGGTCAGCACCAGGGCATCGAGCTCCGCCCGGTCAGGCGCCGGCACCTCGGTCGGCACGACCGCGTCGGCCGACCCACCCTCGGCACCGGCGGTGTGCGTGCAGAGCGTCGCCACGTAGCGCGCGGCGAAGTCACGCCACCAAACGAAGGCGGGCGGCAGCACTTGGCCGGCCTCGCCAGCCCCAAGCCGCAGCAGCCCGTCGCCGCTGCCGCGGGCGAAGGCCTCGCCCAGCCGCATGGCCACGGCCTCGTCCAGTTCGGGCGCGTCGGCGACAGGCTCGCAGACCAGGCGGCCCTGGGGGGTGAGGCGCAGGCCGAGATGGGACATGTCGGCGGCAACGGTCACCAGAAAGGCCGCGGCCATGCAAGCCGGTGGCCGCAGCGGTGCCGGAACCGTCAGGCGGCCTGTTCGGGCGCGAGGTTCACGGTGATACCGACCTCTGGGGGCCTTGCCCGGAGCTGGATGGGCCCGAAGGCCGCGTCCTGATCGAGCGCAGCGGCGCCGTCGCGGGCCAGCTCCAGGCCGGCCAGGAGCGTGCTGGCCAGCGCCGCCCGGCGCTGCAGGCGGTCGCGCCCCCCCTCCCCTGGCGGCGGCAGGAAGCGCGCGAGCGGCGCGCCGTGCGGCAGGCCGGGCAGCAGCCGGCAGAGCCGCGCCAGCGCATCCGGCACCCGCCAGAGGGCGGGGGGCTGCGGCCGATAGACCCGCTCGTGCAGCGGCAGCTCCAGCAGTTTGAGGCAGGCCCGCAGCAGCTCGGTAAGGTCGGCCGCCGGCAGCGCCGCGGCCGCGGCCGCGGGCTCGGCCTCGCCATCCTCGTCATGCCGGAGGGCTTCCTCACGGCCCCGCCGCAGGCCGCCGCCATGCCACCGCGCGCCGGAGACCCGGTCTGGGCGGTGGGCCCGCACCGGCTTGGACGCGCCGTTGCCGTGGGATCGGTGGTGTCGCCCTCCCGCCTCCTGCCCGGCTCCGGCCCGGGCTTCGTCGCCCGCCTGCCAGCGCTGATGAGCTATTCCGGTGGCCCGGTGGTCGACCGGGACGGCAGCCTCGTGGGGATCGTGACCGCGGCCATGCAGGAAACCCTGGCCGCCGAGCTCGCGGCCCTGCTCACCGGGGTGGACCTTGGCGGCCTCGCCTTCGGCACCGAGCGGCGCGTCTTCGTCCTCGACGCCGATGCCGTGCTGGCCGAGGCTCGGTGCCTGCTGGAGGCCCCGCATCCCTCGGGCTCCGCATGGCGAGCCGGATGCCGGCATAGCCCATAGGCTCGCAGCCGAGACCGAGCTTCAGAACGTCCGGTAGATGCTGCACCGCTGACCGGGCGGTATGTAGGTCCTCACCGGCTCGGAGGTCTGGTCTGGCCCAACCCAGCTGAGCTCGGCTCCCGGCGGCCGCGGTGTCACGATGATCTCCCGCGCGCGCACCGCGATCACGTCTGAGGCAGAGGGGTTCTGGGCGGTGCCTTCCGCGGGCGTGGCCGGGGTGCAGGCGATGGCGAAGAGCGGGGTATTCCCGGAGGCCGCGCCGGGCCGCTGGTCGACACAGGCGGCCAAGAGCATCGGCAGGGATGCCGCCAGCCAGAGGAGGGGTTTCGCCATGCTGACCTCGGCAGGTGCAGGGTGGAGCCGGTGTGCGGCACTCGGTCGGGAGCCACCCAGCAGGGTACCACCTGGCGAGGACACCTCCTGCGTGGCGCTGCGCCTCACGCGCCCCACCGCCAGACTGGCATTGCAGAGTCTGGCCGCTTCTGTCCGTGCTCGTACCCGCTGGTCCGCCTTGCCTGGGACGTCCTGACCGGCAGCAAAAGAGCATTGTTCCTGCCGCTGATCCGTGATGGCGTGCTGCCATTGGGACAAGGGGGGAGACTATGCCCATGGCGAAGACGGCGAAGACCGCAACGATGAAGCCAGCAAAGGCCGGCCCAGCGAAGCAGCCGGCCGTCTCCGAGGTACCGGCCTCGCGCAAGGCCGCTCCGACAATGGCCACGGCCGCCGCGACAGCCACGATCAGCCTGAAGCAGATGGCGGCTGGCCTGGCAGAGAGCCATGAACTGCCGAAGCGGCAGGTCGAGGCCCTGCTGGGTGAGTTCGTCCAGACCTTCAGCAGGCACCTCAAGAAGGGCAGCAAGATCCGGCTGAATGGCCTCGGGATCTTCCAGGTCCGCGCCCGGCCGGCGCGGATGGAGCGCAACCCAGCCACCGGCGAGCCGATCAAGATCAAGGCGAGCAAGAAGATCGCCTTCCGGCCAGCCAAGGAGCTGAAGGAGGCAGTCTGACCGGCATCGCCACCGCCGTAGGAAGACGCGAATGGAACGACACTATGGCTGGGTCATCGTCGCCGTCGGGGCGCTGATGGGCTGCATCGGCATGGGATCGATGTTCTCCCTCGCCGTCTTCCTCGATCCCATTGCCATCGGGACGGGCTGGTCGCGCGCCGGCATCTCCGCCTCGATGACGGTCGCCTTCCTGGCGATGGGGGCCGGCGCCTTCGGCTGGGGCTGGGTCAGCGACCGCCACGGTCCGCGGATCGTCGGCATCGCCGGCGGGCTGCTGCTGGGCACCGGGCTGGTGCTGGCCAGCCGGGCGACGAGCCTGCTGGCCTTCCAGCTGGCCTACGGCCTGTTCCTCGGGGCGGCGGTCGGCGCCTTCTTCGCGCCCATGATGGCGACAGCCAGCGCCTGGTTCGATCGCCAACGCGCGCTCGCCATCTCCCTCGTCTCCGCCGGGCTCGGCATGGCGCCGGTGACCGTCGCGCCCTTCGCGCAATGGCTGCTCTCCGGCCATGACTGGCGCACTGCGCAGCTCGTGATCGGGCTGGTCGCCTGGGCGGTCCTGCTGCCGGCCGCGCTGCTGCTGCGCCGCCCGCCGGCGATGGCCCTGGCCGCCTCCGCGACTGCCGTGCCGGCGAGCGAGGGCTTCACCGCGCGCCAAGCCCTGGGCAGTCAGCAGTTCGTGGTGCTCGCGGCGACCTTCTTCGCCTGCTGCCTCGCGCATGCCGGGCCGATCTTCCATGTGGTGAGCTACGCCACGGTCTGCGGCGCGTCCGCCATGGCCGCCGTCAGCATCTACAGCCTACAGGGCCTGGCGGGGCTCGGCGGGCGCCTGTTGCTGGGCGTGCTCGCCGACCGCCACGGCGCCAAGCCTGTGCTCATCGGAGGGTTGCTGCTGCAGGCGCTGGCGATCGGCGCCTTCCTCCCGGCCCGCAGCCTTGGGGAGTTCTACGCCGTCGCCGCAGTCTTCGGCCTCGCTTATGGCGGGGTGATGCCGCTCTACGCGGTGCTGGCACGCGACTACTTCGGCCCACGTATCATGGGCACGGTGTTCGGCGCCGCGACCATGGTCTCCTGCCTCGGTATGGCGGCGGGGCCGGCGGTCGGCGGCTGGATCTTCGATCGCTTCGGCAGCTACGCAGGGATGTACCTCGGCTCCCTGGTGATCGGGCTCGGGGCGGTCGCGATCGCCTTCACCTTCCCGCCACTGCCTCGGATGCGGCCTGAGCGCCTGAAGCCGGCGTAGCACGTCAGCAGGGGCCGATGGCGGCGAGCGCGGCCGTAATCAGTTCCGCGTTCGGCCAGCAGCCGCTCGGCGTACCGGGCCGGCATGGTAGTCGCCGGAAGCAACTCCTTGGTGCGCCTCGCCCTACCGGGATGGGTGGTTCGCCGTGGCCGCGAACCGAGTTCTTTCCCAGACTGTGAGCCTTGCGGCCATCCGAGAGGCTGTCTGCATCGCCGAGCGCACATCCGCCTCGGTGCCGGAGCCGATGATGCTGGCTCCGTCGGCGGCACCGCGGAGGACGAGAAACCGTACCAGCGCGCCGGCTGTCTCTGGCTTTTTGACAACCAGCCGGAAACCGCCAATCTCGGCTGCCAGAACCCCATCCGGCTCAAGCCGCCAGACATCCTGGAGCGCTGCCATCGGGGCCTCCCAGGGGCGTCGCGTCTGCCGCCCGTCGCAGCGGCAGCTTAAACGAATCCGGACCCAGCGCGGCTGGAATATTAAACAATCGCACTCATTTTACGGCGCCACACCGGCGCGCGATGATTTGACCGTTCTGGCGGCTTCCTGTCGGCATTTCGCTACGCTCGCCGAGTTGGGGTTGGGGCACGCTGCTTGGCGCGGCCGAGCCGGCCAAGCGGAGCATGCTGGCGGCGAGCGGCCGCACCATGGATACCGGCCACTCGAAGAATAGCTGGATGGGACGCCGCGGGGTTGGACCGGCGGCTTATCCGCGCGACTTGGCCGCCCGGGCCCGCCGGATTCGTTCTCGCTCGGCACGGTCCTCCTCGATCAGCCGCAGCACATCCTCCGGGATTGGCTCCGCCACGACAGCGTCGAAGGCCTCGCGCAGGCAGCGCCGGAGCCAGAGGTCGAAGGGGTCGTCCTCCTGCCCAGTAGCAATGGCGGCTGCCTGGCTCAGCTCTCTGCCTCCCGCCGCCAAGTCGTCGGCTGCTATGCCCGTCACATTCCTTGCTTTGCTCGGCATGGTCACGTGTCCTGCCGGTCATCCTGCGGACAACGCACAGGGCGGAACTGCGCTTCGCCCTGCCCCATCGGGCAGGCATGGGCAGTGAAGCCTGGCGCTGGCGATGAGGGGCAGCTTGGCCGCGTGGGCATCGCGGAGCACCGTCAGGGCAGGTTAGCGGCCGGTCTCCTCCAAACTGCCGCAAGGCTGGACCGCTGATGGGCCTCTGGTCAGCGCGGGATCGCAATGTTGTGTTGCGGGAGATGCGTAATCTAATTTGATGAAGTTTTTAGGATTGACTATCAACCGTTCAAGAATGCAAGATTGTCTCACAATTGAGCATGTCTAGCAACGGCAGCGCATCTTTCCCCCGGAGAGCCCATGTCCACCTCCCGTCCCATCCTGATCATCGAAGATGACGCGGCGCTCCGCACCACCCTGGCCGAGCAACTCGCCCTGGACGGCAGCTTCGCCGCCGACCAGGCGGAGAGCGCCGCCGAGGCCGAGGCCAAGCTGGCCATCGATGGCGCCCGGTTCGACGCCATCCTGCTCGATGTTGGCCTGCCCGACGGTGACGGCCGCGATCTCTGCGCCAAGCTGCGGCGCGACGGCCTGCGCATGCCGGTGATCATGCTGACCGGCGCCGATGCCGAAGCCGACGTGGTGCGCGGCCTCGATGCCGGCGCCAACGACTACATCGCCAAGCCCTTCCGCGCCGGCGAGCTGCTGGCCCGCGTCCGGGCCCAGCTCCGGGTCCTCGACAACAGCGAGGACGCGGTCTTCACCATCGGGCCCTACCTGTTCCGCCCCGCCGCCAAGCTACTGCTGGAACCGGCCCGCAACCGCAAGATCCGCCTGACCGAGAAGGAATGCCTCATCCTGAAGTACCTGTATCGCGCCGGCAGCAAGCCGGTGGCGCGGCAGGTGCTGCTGAACGAGGTCTGGGGCTACAGCAGCGCGGTGTCGACCCACACGCTGGAGACCCACATCTACCGGCTCCGGCAGAAGATCGAGCCGGACCCGACCAATGCCCGGCTGCTGCTGACCGAGGGCGGTGGGTACCGCCTCAACCCAGCCGAGAAGCAGGCGGTGGCAGCCTGACCAGCGCCTCCGGGCGGGTGACCGCGCCCGCCTGGAGCCGCCGCCATGCCGCCCAGGGCAGAGCCTGGGCACCCTCCATTCTGGGCTTCCCCCATGGCCGAGATCCTGCCCTTCGCCGCCAGAACCCCGCCGAGCGGAATCCGTCAGGATCCTGCCTGCCCCTCCGGCGCGCCAAGCCAAGCACCCGGCACACCGGCGGGCGACCCCGGCAACGATGGATGGGCGGAGAATGATGAACCTGGCGGCGTCGGCCTTGGGCTGGTGGCTCGGCTAGCGGCGGTGCCGGCCCGCACGCTCGCCGAGCTTGCCCGCAAGGCCGAGGTGCTGGTGGCGCGCCTGGCACCGGAGGGCGAGGAGGATTCCGGGCTTTGCGCGGCCGAGGTGGCGCTGCTGCGGTCCATGCTGCACGACCTCCGGGCCGTCGCTGACGACATCGGCTTCGCGCTGCGCGGCGAAGGCCTGCTGATGACGGCCGCAACCGAGTAGGGAGTGCCGCTGCCGGGATCCGCTTCAGCGAAGTCAGAGGGGCGAGGCATCCGCCTGCTGGCTTCGCGCTATCCTGTGCCGTCTTGCCGCAACGGCGCGATCCGTCGCCTGTGTCGCGCTCCGAGGGCTTTGCTCCAGGACGCGAACTGCGGCCGTCAGCATGGTGAGGTCAAACGGCTTGAGGAACACCCGCTCCCAAGCGGCGACTTGATGACCGGCAAGCTTTTCGGGGCTGCCTGTCGCGTAGACAACCTGCAGGTCCGGCAACCACTGCCGAGCCTTGGCTGCCAACATGAGCCCGTTATCACCGAGGCCAAGATCCAGGTCGGTGACGAGGACCGTGATGCTATGAGCCGGCTCCTCCAGCAGGGCAAGCGCCTCCTCTGCATCGCCCGCCTCGACAATCTGGAGCCCCGCCTCCTCGAGAAACTCGCACATGGTCAGACGCACGATCGTGTCATCCTCAACCAGCAGTACAGTCATCGGTTGTCCTGTCGCGGAGTGGTTCCGTTTCAGGATGATCCCAGTGTGAAGAGCCGTGACTTCACGGCCTGATGATGCACGCAGACTTTACACGCATAAGCTGTGTTACTGCCAACGGCACAACTAGGGGCTTTAATGGCGCATGATGCGGCCTTTGGGTGTCGGCCCATGCAAGCCGGACGGGAGCGATATGGTCCGGGGCGGCGCCACTCTCGCCTGAAATCCCTGCAACTACCGTTGCCGCTTGCCCAGCAGGCCAGAGGTGACCTCACGGGAGGTGGCAACCCGACTTGACTCGCCGTTCCTGAGCCGCTGGCTGTGTAGACCGCGCGCCAGCTCAAACAATGACGATGAGAGAACGGAGAGACTGCTGCTGCGTTCGGCGCCCTGCGGCCCTGCCGTAGGAAACATAAGGAACGTCAGCCCATGAGGCCAACCACTGCAGCCTTGGCGCTGCTCGGCGCCACACTTGTCGCCGCGCCGTCCGCCAGCTTCGCCCAGACAGGCAGCGCGCCCGCACCAGCCGCCCGAGCCACTGACACCCCAAGGCCCAGCCAGCCGGCCGCTCCCGCCGCACGCCGCGACGACCGGACCGATACCCGCACCCCTGACGCGCCAGTGGCCGGCGCCAACAGCTTCACTGAAGGCCAGGCGCGCAGCCGCATCGAGGGTGCTGGCTACTCCAACGTCGGCGAACTTCGTAAAGACGACCAGGGCGTCTGGCGCGGCCGGGCTTCCCGCAATGGAACCGCGGCCGACGTGGCCCTCGACTACCAGGGCCATGTGGTGTCCGGCGCAGCAGCGCGTGGCCCCGCCACCGGGAGCAGCGCGACGGCGGGCGGTACTACGGCCGCCCCCTCCTCGCGCGACGGCGCGCCTGGAAACCCGCCCAGCACGGCCACAGGCCGCGCGGTGGATCGGATGCAGGGCCAGACGCCGCGTCCGGATGGCAACCCGCCCGGCACGGCCGCTGGCCGCGCGGTGGACCGGACACTCGGCACCAACAGCACGGGCGCCAATCCGCAGGGGCAGGGCACCACCTCCGGCGGGACACCGACACGCTGAACGGCTGGGCCGCTGCCGCCGCGGGCGCCCGGCCCGGTCGGGGCGGCTTCATGTCCACTCATTCCAGGAGAACTCAGCACCATGGCAACACGTACCATTGTCCGCCTGTTCGACAGTTATGCGACCGCAGCGGCAGCCATGCGCGACCTCGAAGCGGAAGGCTTCTCGCAGAACGATGTCAGCCTCGTCGCCAACAACGCCCAAGGCCAATACGGCACCACCTCCACCGTGCCGGCCCGCGATACCGACCGGGACGGCGTTGATGACCGGACCGAGAGCGGCGCCGGCACGGGCGCCGGGATCGGGGCAGTGCTTGGTGGTGGCGCCGGCCTGCTGGCGGGTATCGGTGCACTGGCGATCCCGGGGCTCGGTCCGATCGTGGCCGCCGGCTGGCTGGTGGCGGCGCTGACCGGAGCGGGCGCGGGTGCCGCAGCGGGCGGCCTGCTCGGGGCTCTGACCACGGCGGGGGTTAACGAGGCCGATGCGCATGTCTATGCCGAGGGGCTACGGCGCGGCGGCAATCTCGTGACCGTCCGGGCCAATGAGAGCCGTGCTGCGCAGGCCGAAGCGATCCTGGCGCGGCATGGGCCGGTGGACGCAGCGCAGCGCGGCGCCGACTACCGCGCCAGTGGCTGGTCCGGATACACCGACGACGGCAGCATCATCCCCACGACGCCGGACGGCACGCCGGGCAACCCGCCAGGCACGATGGCCAGCCGTGCGCTCGACCGGGCCGCTGGGACCAATGTGAGTGGTGCCTATCCGTCGCAGTCCGACGGCACGCCAGCGAACCCGCCAGGTACGGCCGCGGAGCGGGCACTGGACCGCACGACAGGAACGAACACCAGCGGGGCCAATCCCGGTCCCACGTACGGGCGCTAACCTGCTCGGAGTCCGCCGCGTTCGGGGTGGCACCCCTATCAGGGAGTGCCACCCGAACTGCGATGTTGGGTAGGGCAGGCCAGCGGACGCTGTCAGCCCGCCCTGCCCGTACCGGCTCTGCTGTCGCCCTCCACGGCCTCGGCTGCCGTGCTCTGCGCTTGCAGGGCCAGGGCGCGTACCATCTGGCTCAGCGCCTCCCGGTGCTCCTCGTCCTCGATCAGCGCAAAGTTACGCACCATCTCCAAGCAGAGCCGCTGGCGCGGCGATGCCTCCTGCAGCCCACCTCCCTCGCCCAGGCCCTCGAAGAACCAGGCGATCGGGACGCCCAGGGCCTGCGCGATCCCGAACAGCCGGCCGGAGGAGATGCGGTTCAGGCCGCGCTCATACTTGTGCGCCTGCTGGTAGGTCACGCCGATCAGCTGGGCCAGCTGGTGCTGCGACAGCCCCAGCATGATGCGCCGCTCGCGGATCCGATGGCCGACATGCCGGTCCGCCTCGGTGGCACGCTGCGTCTGCGGCTCCCCTTTCTCCTCCTCTCGGCTTTGGCGTGCACCGGCCACGGCTTTGCTCCCACCCCTGATGGCGGCAGCCTACCAAGTCATTGCGGATCGCAATGAAACATCCCCGGCATACCCGGCCGCTGCGCAGGCTTGTGACCTTACTGGGCGGCGGGCATCAGTGCCGGCGGGGCGGCGCCGGACGCGACCTTCGCCCTGCTGCACAAGCCAGCCTCTACGGCCAAGCTGACCGACCTCGTGGCGGCCCTGCTGCACCGGCGGAACCCCAGCACGCCACGTTCTGAGGAGGATCAACACCGGACATAAGCGGCTTCCTCGGCATTGCCTTCCAGGAAGTACCCGGCTTGCGCACAGCGACCGTTATGCGCGGGTCCGGCGCGGCATCGGGCTTGGGTTCACGAAGCCGATATAAGCCGGAACATTCCTTGTTGTGCCCGACACCTTCAGCACAACCTGGGGCTGTAAGGAGGGCGCGCCCATGCCACAGCAAGACGGCTTCCACAACCTGCTCGTCAGCATTCTTCCCCAGCTGCGGGCCCAGGCCATGGCTCTGACGCGGAACCGCGCCGCGGCGGAGGACCTGGTCCACGACGCCGTGGCCAATGCCTTGGCGGCCCGCGACAGCTTTACCCTGGGCACCGACTTCCGCGGCTGGATGCACCGGATCCTCTACAACCGCTTCATCAGCGTCGTCCGCAGGGCACGCGAGACAGGGTGCCTCGACGACCTTCCAGGGTCGGCCCTCGCGGTCGGCGCCGCGCAGGAGCATCACCTCCTGATGCAGGAACTGCGTGCCGCAGTTGCGCGCCTGCCGGCTGAACAACGCGCGGCACTGCTCATGGTGGCGCTGCAGGGCATGCGCTACGAGGAGGTGGCCATGGCTACGAGCTGTGCCATGGGCACGGCGAAGAGCCGAGTCTTCCGCGCCCGCCGTCAGTTGCAGGCGTGGCTGATGGGCGAAGCGCATGCCCGCGGTGCCGCGACCCGCCGCGTGCCCGGAAGCGCCGATGCCGAGGACGGTCGGACCGCGGCGGCAGCGGCTACGACACCGCCGGTCGCTTGAGGCGGTGCTTGGCTGGCCGTTTGCTTCGGCATACGGCGCGCAGAAGGGTGGCGCCAGCTTAGCGGCAGGTGGCCGCCTCGGTGAACCGCGGTCGCTTAACCGCGTCCTGCCCCGAGCAGAAGATCGGCAGAGGGGGGGCTGACGATGCGTAAGCTGAGGATATTGGTGGTCTGCATGGCCTTGGGCTTGAGCAGCACGCTGGGTGGGGTGCCGGTGGCCGAAGCCCGTGAGGCACCGAGAACCCGAGCGGAGGCTCAGCGGCCAAATCAGAGGGCTCGCGTGGCGCGACCGCACCAGGAACCTGCCACCGCCAGGCAGCGGCAGCATCGCCGAGCCAGTGGGCAGTCGGCCCCTGTGCAGAGGGGCAAGGCGTCGTATTACGGGCGCGAGTTCAACGGCCGCCGGATGGCCAATGGCCGGCGCTTCGACCCTCGTTCCAGCTCCGCGGCCAACCGGACGTTGCCGCTCGGCACCAGGGCGCGGGTGACCAATCTCGAGAATGGGCGGAGGCAGACAGTCACGATCGAGGATCGTGGCCCGCATGTGCCCGGCCGGGTCCTCGACGTTAGTCCCCGGACTGCCGAGGATCTTGGGATGAAGGAGCGGGGTACCGCGCCCGTCGAGGTCGTGCCGGTCGAAGTGCCCCAAGCCGGCGGTGCAGCAGGGCCGGCCGAAGCTACAGGCGGCGGTGGACCCGGGCCACGGCGCGGCCCACGCTGACACGGTAGCCATTCCCGTTGCTCCCACCACGGCCCGATGCACATGGCTCCAGTGGGCCAGGTCGGCTCTGCACCAGGACTGCCAGGTCGGTGTCGCTGGCGCTGCGGAATGTCGCGTTCACGTGCTTCCGTCCGATCCTTTGAAGCAGCTCAGGGCGCCATGGACACCTGGGCCGCGGCGATGCCGCGCCTTTGTTCTTGATTCGTTCGCATCGCCTCGTCATCGTCGCCCGTTATGCAGCCCTCCGATTCTCCCAATCCCGAACCGCCAGGAACCTCGCCTGAGCGTCCTGAGCCTTTGGTGGCTTCCTCGATTACGGCGACTCCCACAGAGGTGACCCCGGCCCCGGCGGTTCAACGCGTGGGGCCGCCCGTGCCGGGGAGGCAGGTAGGAGATGACTGCCGTACTGCTTGTGGAGCAGCTCGCGGCGCAGCTGGAGCGGGCGAATTTCGTGGTCATGCGTAAGGCGCCGCGGCCACTGCATGGCAGCGGATAGGTGACTCTCTCCTCACCACGAGGAGACATCCCAGCCCGGCCATGCCGGGATGCGCGCAACGGCCAAGCGGATGCGAGACCGATGCCCCCAGCCGCTCCCGACGCCCCGCTCGACCAAGCCGCCGTCCTCGCTGCGTTGCGTGCCCGCGTGGCACGGCTGGAGGGGGTCGGCCGGGCGCAGCATGAGGCTGGCGCCATCCCGGTCTGCGAGGGCCTGCCACTGCCCGGCGGCGGGCTGGCGCGCGCCGCGGTCCATGAGGTGCTGGCTACGGAACCGGGCTGTGGCGCCGCCTTCTGCGCCGTGCTGCTGGCCCGCACCGGCGGCACCGTCCTCTGGATCGCCAGCGGCAGGGACGGGCTGCTGGCCTGGCCACCAGGCCTCGCGCGCTGCGGCCTAGTCCCGACCAACCTGGTCCTCATTCGGGCCGAGCGATGGCCGGACGCGCTCTGGGCCATGGAGGAGGCGCTGCGCTGCCCCGCTGTGACCGGCGCGCTGCTGGCCCTGGCCTGGGAGCCGCATCGGCAGGCTGGTGACGGCACACTGGACCTGACCGCGACGCGCCGGCTGCAGCTGGCGGCCGAGACGGGCGGAGCGCTCGGCCTGCTGTTGCGGCCTGACGCCGCTCGCCTGGAGCACACCGCGGCCGCCACGCGCTGGCGGGTCGGACCTCGGCATGCCGCTGGGGCGGGGCACGGCCTGGACGACCCACGCTGGCAACTGGAGCTGCTGCGGGCACGAGGCGGTCGGCCGGGCGGCCCCTGGGCGGTGACCTGGCGCGCCGCGGCTGGGCGGCTGGATCTCGATGCAGAGGAGACAGCTTCCGTCGCCAGAACAGGCCGCGACGCCTCCGCATGACGGGCCCTCCCCATCCCGCGCTGCGGCTGCCCACGGACAGCGCCATAGTGCGCCGCTTCCTGGCGCTCTACCTGCCCTGCCTTGCCACCGACCGGCTCCGCCGGATGGAACCGGACCTGCCAGCCGACCGACCGCTCGCCACCTGGGCACCATCGGGCAACCGCCAGGTGCTGGTCGCCGTGGACCAGGTCGCCGCGACAGCGGGCCTGCGGCCCGGGCAGGCACTGGCCGATGCCCAGACAATCGCGCCCCATCTCCTGCTCCGCCCCGCCGATCCAGAGGGTGATGCGCGAGCGCTGCACGCCCTGGCACTCTGGGCCCGGTGCTACACCCCGCTTACCGCGGTGGACCCGCCGGATGGGCTGCTGCTCGACATCACCGGCTGTGACCACCTGCTGGGCGGCGAGGCGGCGCTGCTGCGCGATGCGCTGGCCCAGCTGCAGCGGGCGGGCATCACGGCGCGGGGTGCGGTGGCGGGCGCTGCCGCCACGAGCGCCGCCCTGGCACGAGCCAGGGGCGACAACCCGATCGCCGTCTCTGGCATCGAGGCGGCGGTGGCCGCGCCGCTGCCGCTCGGGCCTGCGCTCCGCTTGCCGCCGACGATGCTGGCGGACCTCGCCCGACTGGGCCTGCGCCGGGTGTGCGACCTGCTCGACCAGCCGCGCGGGCCCCTGGCCCGGCGCTTCGGGCAGGAGCTGCTGGACCGGCTCGACGCGGTGACCGGGCAGCGGCGGACCGCCATCCGCCCCGTGCTTCCGCCACCGGATGTCGCCGTCGTTCAGGATCTCCTGGAGCCGATCATCACCCGCACGGGCATCGACGCCGTGCTCGACCGGCTGCTGGATGCGCTCTGCGCCCGGCTGCGGCAGGCGGGGCTCGGCGCCCGTCGCGTCGTGCTCCTGGCCTGGCGGGTGGATGGCATGGTGCAGGAGGTGGCGATCGGCACCGGGCGGCCGGTGCGCGAGGCAGCGCATCTCCGGCGGCTCTTCGCCGAGCGGCTGGAACGGCTGGAGCCTGGCCTCGGCTTCGAGCGGATGGCGCTGGAGGCCCGGGCCACGGAGCCGATGGCAGCGGGCACCCAGGTCGGCCTCGGGATCGATGGCCGGCGCGATGCGGCGACGGCCGAGGCCCTCGCGCAGCTGCTCGATCGCTTGGCCCAGCGGCTACGGGTCCAGCGTATCGCCTCCATCGCCAGCCACTGGCCGGAGCGCTCGGTCGCCGCGCTGGGCCCGCATGCCACTCCGCCGGTCATGCCCGTGGGTTGGGCAGCGGCGGCGCTGCCGGTCCTGCTGCTCCGCCGGCCAGCACCGCTGGAGGCCATGGTGGCCCTGCTGCCGGACGGTCCCCCCTCGCTGCTGCGCTGGCACGGCGGCACCCATCGCGTCCATTGGGCCGAGGGACCGCAGCGGCTGGAACCCGAGTGGTGGCGGGATCGCCCCGGCTTGCTGCGGCGGGACTACTACCGGGTGGAGCTCGCCTCGGGTGCGCGGCTCTGGATCTGCCGCACCGGCCCGCCGGAGGCGACACGCTGGCTGCTGCATGGCCACCTGCCGTGACTACATCGCACTGCGCGGCGCGGCCGCCTCCGGTTAGGGATTGTCGCTCTGCCGCCCTCACCGGAAATCCCGGCTTTTGCCCAGGCTCGGCCGTGGTGTGGCCGAGCCTGGATCGGGCCGTCGCACTGCATCGGCGCGCCCCAGCCCCCGCTCCGCCCAGGCGGCATCGCCGGCATCGCTCCGCCGCAACCCGTCCAGCAGGTCCGAGCGGTCGATCAGCCGGCGGGCGATGAGGTGGAGGATCGGCACCTCGGCGCCTTCGGTCTGCCGCTCGACCCGCCCCTCCACAACCAGCAGCCGCGCCCCGATCAGCGCCGCCCGGTCGCGCTCGCCGACCTGGGCATAGACCACGATGTTGGCCTGGCCGTGCTCATCCTCGAGGGTGACAAAGACGATGCCCTTGGCAGTGCCCGGGCGCTGGCGCATCAGCACCAGGCCAGGCAGGCGGATCCAGCCACCCTGGCGCAGGGTGGCGAGCCGTCTTGTGTCGGCGAGGCCGAGCCGCTCCAGCGCCGGCCGCAGCAGGGCCAGCGGATGCGCGCGCAGCGTCAGGCCGGTGGCGCCATAGTCCTCCACCACCGCCTCCCCTTCCCGCTCGACTGGCAGCCTGGGGTCCGGCTCCAGGATCAGCGGCGGGTCGGCCTCAGCGGCACGGAACAACGGCAGGCTGTCCTGGCTCCATCGCTCCACTGCGGCAGCGGCCCACAAGGCGGTGCGGCGCCCGACACCGAGACCGGTGAAGGCATCCGCGGCCGCCAGGGCCTGCAGCGCGGGCCGCCCGACCCCGGCCCGCCGGGCGACCTCCTCGACCGAGGCAAAGGGCGCGCCATTGCCGGCCCGCCGGGCCTTGGCTACGGCCTTGCCGTCCTCCGCAGCCAGGCCGGCCACCAGCCGCAGCCCCAGCCGTAGCGCCAGGCCTTCGGCACTCGTCCGGTCGGGCTCCAGGGCGCAGTCCCACTCGCTGGCATTGACCTCGATCGGCCGCACCACCACCCGGTGCTCGCGGGCATCGCGGACGATCTGGGCGGGCGCGTAGAAGCCCATCGGCTGGCTGTTGAGCAGCGCCGCCGCGAAGACCGCGGGGTGGTGACACTTCAGCCAGGCTGAGACATAGGCAAGGTGGGCGAAGCTGGCCGCGTGGCTCTCGGGAAAGCCATAGGAGCCGAAGCCCTCGAGCTGCCGGAACACCCGCTCCGCCAACTCGGGGTCATAGCCGCGCCGCACCATGCCGCCGACCAGCTTCTCCCGGTGCTGCGCCACCCCCTGGGTGGACCGGAAGGTCGCCATTGCCTTGCGGAGCTGGTCGGCCTCCTCGGCGCTGAAGCGGGCCGCCACCATGGCGACCCGCATCGCCTGCTCCTGAAAGAGCGGCACGCCGAGGGTCCTGCCGAGCACCTTCTCCAGCTCATCCGGCGGCCCATGCTCGGGGCCTGGCCTGGGATAGGTGACCCTCTCCTCGCCGCTGCGCCGCCGGAGGTAGGGATGCACCATGTCGCCCTGGATCGGCCCGGGGCGGATGATCGCCACCTGCACCACCAGGTCGTAGAAGGTCTCGGGCCGCAGCCGGGGCAGCATGGCCATCTGCGCCCGGCTCTCGACCTGGAAGACGCCCACGGAATCGGCTCGCCGCAGCATGGCATAGGTGGCCGGGCAGTCGCGCGGCACGGCGGCGAGGTCGAGGTCGATGCGCCGGTGGCGCCGCAGCAGGTCGAAGCCGCGGCGGAGGCAGGACAGCATCCCGAGCGCCAGCAGATCGACCTTCATCAGCCCGAGCGCGTCGATGTCGTCCTTGTCCCATTCCAGCACGGTGCGCCCCGGCATGGCCGCATTGCTGACCACCGCGGTCTCGACCAGCGGGCCACGGGTGATGACGAAGCCGCCGACATGGGTGGCGAGGTGGCGCGGGAAGTCCTGGATCTGCTCGGCCAGCGCGATGGTCAGGGCCAGGCGATGATCGCCCGGGTCCAGCCCTGCCGCTTCGATCAGCGCCGCCAGGCTCCGCTCCCGGCCGGCGCCCCAGGTGGCGGCCGCCAGCTTGCCCGTGAGATCCTCGGAGAGGCCCAGCACCTTCCCCACTTCCCGCAGGGCGGACTTGGCCCGGAAGCGGATCACCGTGCCGACCAGGGCAGCCCGGTGGCGGCCATAGCGCTGGTAGACGTGCTGGATCACCTCCTCGCGGCGCTCGTGCTCGAAGTCGAGGTCGATGTCGGGCGGCTCGCCCCGGCTGGCCGAGACGAAGCGCTCGAACAGCAGGTCGTGCTTCTCCGGGTCCACGGCGGTGATGCCGAGCACGTAACAGAGGGCGCTGTTCGCGGCCGAGCCACGGCCCTGGCAGAGGATGCCCTGCCCCCGGGCAAAGCGGACGATCTCATCGACGGTCAGGAAGTAGGGCGCGTAATCCAGTTGCTTGATCAGCCGCAGCTCGTGCCGCAGCCGGGCGCGGAGCGCGGCCGGCGCCCCCTCCGGCCAGCGCTCCCGCACCGCCGCCGCCACCCGCGAGGTGAGCGTCTGCTGGGCGGTGCGGCCGGGCTCCAGGATCTCGTCGGGGTATTCATGGCGGAGCTGGTCGAGGGAGAAGCCCGAGGCGGCCTCAAGCACCCGGAGGGTATTGACCAGCGCCTCCGGATAGCCAGCGAAGAGGCGCGCCATCGCGGCCGGCGGCTTCAGGTGACGCTCGGCATTCGGCTCCGCCGCATAGCCCAGCCGGTCGACGGTGGTGCCCAGCCGGATGGCGGTGAGCACGTCGGCAAGACGGCGCCGGTCCGGCTCGTGATAGCGGACCGCATTGCTGGCGAGCAGGCCAGCGCCGGCGCTCCGGGCGGCGTGCGCCAGCGCCTCCAGCCGCCTCCGGTCATCGCCCCGGAGCAGACAGGAGGCGGCCACCAGGAGGGGCATCGCAAGCCGGCCCCGCAGCGCCGCCGCCTCGGCGCGGAGCCGGTCCCGGAACCCCGTATCGGGCATGCCCGCCGGCGGCACGGCTGCCAGCACCCAGCCCGCCGCGTGGGCGTGCAGATCCTCCCGCCGGATGCGGCACTCGCCCTTGGGCGCCGCCATGCGCCCTTGTGACAGCAGCCGGACCAGCCGGCCGTAGGAGGCGCGGTCGGTCGGCCAGGCCAGGTACTCGCTGCCGTCCAGCAGGAGGAGCCGGGCGCCCAGCACGAAGCGCAGGCCAAGTTGCTGCGCCGCGACATAGCCGCGCACTACCCCGGCCAGGGAGTTGGTGTCGCAGAGCCCCAGCCCCGCCTGGCCCAGGGCCTTGGCGGTGACCACCAGCTCGGCCGGATGCGAGGCGCCATCGAGCAGGCTGAAGTTCGATCGGGCCGCGACCTCAGCGTAGCCGGCCATGCCTCAGCCGGCGCGGTGCGGGCGACCGGGGCGGCGCTTCATTACCACGAAGCCGGCGCGCGCCAGGTGCCCGGCCAGGTGCTCGGCGGCGATACCGGCGGCGAAGTCCCAGCCGGCGACGGCGCCGCGGCGCGGCCGGCCCCGCTCATCATGGCGGAGCGCATAGGCCAGGGCCTCGGTGACCTCCTCCAGGGCAGCCGGGGTGAGGTCGGCCGGAGCAGGGGGTGGCTCGGCATCGGACTGCGACATGGTGGGCGGCCTCGGCGGCGGCTATGTTCGTATAATGTTCTAAATGGCGCCAGGTTCAGAGTCGAACCGAATTCTGTAAGGACTAGACGCGTCGAGCCGCCTTCGCGGTGACCGGGACGAGCCCCTATCGCGCGGTACCCGCGGCAGGCTTCTCCAGCGGGCCGTCCTGCGCCTCGCGCCTGAGGGCAGCCATGACCTCCTCGACCGTCTCCCGCACCGCCACATCGGTGTTGAAGCGGAGCCCGACCATCACGATGGCAGCGCGTGCGCCTGCCGCATGCCGCTCCTGCGACTCGCGCACAAGGACGACCCGGTCGGCAGCCAGATAGATGCGCGTATTGCTGAGATCGGTCAGGGCCACCAGCCGCTGCCCCGCGGCCGTCAGGCGGCGCGCAACGGCCTCGACCGGCTTGATGGTCCGCTGCTGCACCCAGGCGGTGGTGTCGATGATCGTATGATTCTCGACCCGCGCCACGCGCACCACCTGCGCTGCGGCAAGCCGCACCGGTGCACGGCCCTCGGTGGGTATGACTTCTATGAACACGCTGGCCGCGGTGCCCACGGGCAACCCTGGCGCGTTCTGTGCCGCCGCGGCAGCGGAGAGCACGACCGCGATGGAGACTGCGAACAGGACGCGCCGGGTTGTCCTCATGGGGCATTCAAACCCGAGCTCTGAAAAGTGTCGCGGGCGACGGTGAATGCGAGATTGGTCACAGTCTGACCTCTGCTGATTGGCACATGCCCGAACGCGCCAGCGGTGCGCCCGCACCATGCTGATGTTCACTGATTTCTGGTGTGGATTGAAGCCTCTCCGAGGCAATCTGCGGGACTGCCGCGAGGTTGGGGGTATGAGGCCGAAACGGATAGTCTCGGACCGGTTATCCCGGTGAGGCAGAGGCGACGTGGCTTGGATCGTGAGGCTGGTGAGCATCGACGCTGAGGGCGAAGAACACGGCACCGACGTCATGCGGATCGCCAGGCCCGGCGACCTCACCGATCTGGCCGGCCTGGGCCTGACCCTGGCCGAGGGCAAGCGGCTCCTGGCCGGTGTCCAGCGGGAGGTCGTCGCCGCGCAGGCGCGGCTGCATGCCGTGCGCCGGCCGGCGTGCCGCGGCTGCGGCGCGGCCTGCCGGGTCAAGGACTACCGTCAGCATGCGGTCGCCACGCCGTTCGGCCAGGTCGCGGTCCGGCTGCCCCGCTTCCGCTGTGCGGCGTGCGCCACGACCGAGGCGGGCGTGGGATGGCTGTCGCACGCCCGCTCGACCCCGGAGCTGGATCGGCTGCGGGCGCAACTCTCCGCCCTGATGACCTACCGCACGGCCGCCGCGGTGCTGGCGCAGCTGCTCCCGGTGGACGCCGGCGCCGATCCCGAGACCCTGCGCCGGCATACCTTCAGGGTCGCCGAGCGCCTGCCGGTGCCGACGCCAGCCAAGCCGGCCAGCCCTGCCGAGGCGATCGTGGTGACCCTGGACTCGACCTTCGTCCGCAGCTGCGAGGCCGGCGAGCGGCACCTGGAGGTCCGGGTCGGCAACGTCGAGACGGCGAGCGGGCGGCGGCAGGTCTTCGGCGCCGTCGCCAAGACGGACACGGACCCGGCGGCGCTGATCCGCCGCAGCCTCGGCGCCGTGGGATGTGCCGAGGGCACTGCACCGACGGCCTTCACCGACGGCTGTCCCGGGCTGCGGCGCATCCTCCTCAGGGCCGGCGTCGATGGGCTGCCGATCCTGGACTGGTTCCACCTCGGCATGCGGCTGCAGCACCTGACGCAGGTCGCCGGAGGCCTGTCGTGCGACGGCCCGGAGCGCGCGGCCGCGAAGGCGGTGATCGTCGAAGAGGTCGAGCGGCTGCGCTGGCGGCTGTGGCACGGCAAGGCCAAGGATGCCGGGATCAGCATCGAGCGGATCCGCGCGGTCATGCGCCACTTCCGGGGCGAGCTCGGTGGCCGCAGGGCCGCCGCGCCCTCGCGCAAGCTGTGGACCGCGCTGCGGGCGCTGAACAACTACCTCGTCGGGCAGAGCGACCGGCTGGTCGACTACGGCGCGCGGCACCGGACCGGGCTGCGGGTCGGCACGGCGCTGACCGAGGGCACGGCCAATTTCCTGGTGAACCGCCGGATGGCCAAGTCACAGCAGATGCGCTGGTCCCGGCACGGCGCCGATCGGCTGCTGCAGGTCCGCTGCGCCGTCTACAACGGCACGCTCGGCACCGGCTTCGGGCAGCGTTTCTGCGCCGCAAATGATCTGCTCCCGCGAGTGGCCGCCGCCGCATGACCCCCAGTTTCGCGGCAGTCCCGTCATCGTCATCACCGGCGCCTCCTCGGGCATCGGGCTTGCCACTGCCCGGATGGCGGCCGAGCGCGGCGCCGCCGTTGTGCTCGCCGCCCGCGACGAGGAGGCGCTACGCCGTCTGGCCGAGGAGATCCGTGGACAGGGCGGCCGGGCCGCGTACCAGGTGGCCGATGTCGCCGACCCGGCGCAGGTCGAAGCGATCGCAGCCAAGGCCATTGCGGAGTTCGGCGGCTTCGATTCCTGGGTCAACGACGCCGGCGCCTTCATCTATGGCCGCATGGACCACGTGTCGCTCGAGGACCAGCGGCGCCTGTTCGACGTGGTCTACTGGGGCGTTGTGCATGGCACCCTGGCCGCGGCGCGCCACCTCCGGGAGCGGGGTGGTGCCATCGTCAACCTCGGCAGCGTGCTGGGCGACCGGGCCATCGCGTTGCAGGGGCCCTACTGCGCGGCAAAGCACGCGGTGAAGGGCGCCACGGATGCATTCCGCATGGAGTTTGAAGCGGCAGGCTTGCCGATCTCCGTCACGCTCATCAAGCCGGGGCCGATCGACACCCCGTTCATGGAGCATGCGCGGAATGCCATGGGAACCCGGGGCACCCGGAACCCGCCGCCGTCCTACCACCCACGGGTCGCGGCGCGGGCCATCCTGCACGCCTGCGAGACGCCGGTGCGCGACCTTTATGTTGGCGCCGGCGGCTGGCTGACCACGGTGGCCGGCGCCCTGGCGCCGCGCCTGACCGACTACGTCATGGAGGTGACGGCCAAGCCGTTGCAGTCGACCGACGACCCTGGACGGCCAGAACGACGGGACAACCTCTACGAACCGCGGGAGGACCTCTCAGAGCGCAGCAGCCTCAAGGGTCTGCCACCCCGCCAGACCAGCCTGTTGCTCGAGGCACAGATGAGGCCGATCGCCAGCGCCGCCGCCCTGGCGACCGGCCTTGCCGCGCTGGTCTGGGCCCTGGCGCCCCGTGCACGGGCCGGCGGGTCGAGAGCAGCGCCCTGGTATGCCAGAGCGCGGCGCCTGTTCTGAGCGGCCGCGCTAAAAGGCATACCGCACCCGGCAGTAGGGCATGCGCGCGGCCAGCAGGTCGAGGAAGCGCTGGAGCCAGCGGCCCTTCCAGCCGGCGCGGTAGCGCAGGTTGATCTGCCCGCCCTCGGAGCGCTTCTCTTCCTGGATGTCGGGACGCCAGAGCAGCGCCTCGGCCTTGGGGTGCCAGGCGAGGTTCACCTCGTGCAGCTCGGCATTGTGGGTCAGCATGATGACCTCGGCGGCAAGCTGATCCTTCACCGACGCCGGCAGCACGTCATCGACTTCGGCGGAGAGTTCGGACCATTCCGCTTCCCAGCCCTCGTGCAGCACCACGGGGGAGAAGTTCAGGTGCACCTCATAGCCGGCGCGGTGCAGTTCGGGAATGAAAGCGATGCGCTCCGCCACCGGGGAGGTCCGCACATCGAGCAGCTTCGCCGCGCTCGCTGGCATCAGCGACATGCGGACGCGCATGCAGCCCTGCGGGTCATAGCCGAGCAGATCGCGGTTCACCCATTTGGTGGCGAAGCTGCCCTTGGCATTCGGCAGGCTGCGGAAGGCTGCCACCAGATCCCGGACATTATCGGAGATAAGGGCGTCCACCGAGAGATCACCATTCTCGCCGAGGTCGTAGACCCAGTCCCGTGGGTCCACTTGGTTCGGTTCCGGCTTGGGGCCAAGCCGCGCGGCATGGCGGGCGATGGCGGCCGAGATCTCCTCGATATTGGCAAAGACGGTGATCGGGTTGGCGTGCCCCTTGCGGCGCGCGACGTAGCAATAGGCGCAGGCCATGGCGCAGCCGTTGGAGGTCGAGGGGGCGATGAAGTCGGCGCTGCGGCCGTTTGGCCGGCAGGCCAAGCCCTTCTTCAGGCCGAGTACCAGCACCTCCCGCTTTGGGCGCAGGAAGTCACCAGGGTCACCCCCTTGAAGCTCCGGGATCCGCCAGTGCGAGGCGACGGGCACGCGCTCGGCCGCCGGGAAGCGCGCCAGGATCTCCCGCCCCCGGGTATAGGCCTCCGCGGCGGGTTCGAAATAGATGCGGTGGATATCGAGGAAGGGCGTGGCAGAGAGACCAATCATCTCCGCCGGATATGGGGTGGCAAGGGCGAAACAGCAGCGGGCCCCGAAGCCTGGCACCCAAGGAACCGACACGGCGTTAACCGCGCTGGGAATGAGCGCCGAACGGGCAGTAATGATTTCAGAACATTGGACGACAGGGCGAGAGCGAGGACATCATCGTGGACGTGCGCCTGAACGGCTGCTCCTGGGAGTGCTCCGTATGGCCGTCATCACCCTCACCCGCACCGCCATCCCCCCTGGCGGCAAGTGCGCCCAGACCGGGCTGGTCGGTTGGGTACGAGGGCCAGCAGATCGCAATCTACTTCGAGCTCGAGAGCGGCAAGCTCATCCTGGCGGATTGGACACCCCTCGATAAGGCGCTTCGCGGTCAGGGTAAGGAGGTGAGGAGCTATGCCGAATTCCCCTAATCGGGACGCGCTGCTGGCCTGCTACCTGCGGGGTGCGGACTGGTGGGAGGCAGACGGCCAGCGGCGCGTCCTCGCATCCTCCGTGCCCCTGCCCCGGGCCGGCTTCGGGTCCAGGCCACGAACGGCGCCTTGAGGCACCGGACCAATCGGGTATCGCAGGAACCCGCTGGTGCCCGTTGCTGCAGGGCACGATGTCCCACAAGCGCGAGCAGCTCATCCGTCTGATGACCGAGGCCACAGGAGTCGAGGACGACATCTTCCTGCTCCCATAGCTCGCTCGGCCCGGGCGAGCCGGCTGGCCACACTCGTGGTGACTGGTCACGCCACCGTAGGCGGCCCGCACGCGAATCGCCTCCGCGTGGTAGCATCGCCCGATGAGCAGTCGAGCGACTCACCTGCCCTCCCCGTTCACCGCGTCGGAGCGCGACCTGATCCGGCGGGAGATGGGCAAGCATTTCGGTCAATACCCGAGCTTGGCCGAGGGTCTGTTCCTGCGCACCTGGCGCGGCGGACCCCAGAAGGGCGAGCCGAAGGTGCCGCCGGCCGTGCAGAGCATGCTGGAGCGCAGCCTGGTCGAGCTCCGGCCGGGGCGGATGGGACCTCGGGCCATGTTCACGGAAGCAGGGCTGGCAGCGCTACGGCAGCTGGCGCTGGATCGCCGGGCCATGGACCCGGCCCGCTTCGCCCACCTGCGGCAGGAACTCGGTCTGGAGACCCCGCAGGAAGCAGCCGTCGCGTGACAAGCCGACGGCTGGTACGACTACTTCAGCGAGATCACGCTCGACCGGGCCCAGGCTTTGCCGCAGCTGGTGCGGCGGCCCACGGGCCGATATGCAAGGCGAAGTGGGATTTCGACCTGCACTTCGTGGACGTCAGCTTGTCCCGTCCTGCCCAGAGCTGCCTTGCCATCCAATCCGGGTAGCAAGCTGGCGGGGCCGAACCCGCCTCGTTCGTCAAGGTCGGTTAGAACCTCTTTGCCCTGGTCCGCCGGCTACGGCCGTCCAGGCAACGCCCTCTGACCCTAGCGGAGAAAAGGTGCCACGAGCAGCAGGACGGCGAAGCTCCCGACCGCCGCAGCCCCGACCCGCGGCACCGCCCCGCCCCAGCCCCGCCGGCCTGCGGCACCCCCGAGCATCGCGCCCGCTGCGATCCAGGCCGCGCCGACCGAGACCAGCAGCAGCAGGAAGCCGAGCATGTAGGGCGGCCAGACGCCCCGCCCCGCCCCGAAGGGCACGACCCCGAGCGCGAAGACGATCGCCTTCGGGTTCAGCAGCGTGGTGACGAAGACCTGGCATGGCGTCACCACCGCCCCCGTCGCCAGGGCCGCCCCGCCGCGGCGCCACAGGCGGAGAGCGAGGGACAGTAGGTAGACGCCCACCGCCGCACGCAGCGCCCCGGCCAGCAAAGGTGCTCCCGCCACCACCGGCCCGAGCACCAGCCCGAGCGTGATGACGGAGACGGTGTAGCCGGCCGCCTCGGCCACGATCAGAGGGAGGGAGCGCCGCAGCCCGGCCGTGGCCCCAGCGGTGGCCAGCAGCGTGTTGGTCGGACCCGGCGTGCCGAGCACGGCCAGCACCGCGAGCACGAAGAGGACGGGGTCTTCCATGCCGTCTGAGGCACCTTTCGTCGCATGGAGGCGATCGAGCCATGAATGACCCGGATGCTCGCGCCTATTTGGGGGCAATCGACTGGCATGGGTAACAGCTGTTGACCGACGAGCAATGGGCGAGGCTCGGGCCCTTGATCGAGCTGGTCCGGCCCCGCGCGAGCACGCCACATGGCGACCTCCGGCGAACGATCGCTGCGATCGTCTGGTGGTGCGTATTCCACGCATCGTGGGCAGCCGTTCCACGCGATCGTGGGCGCGAGTTCCACGGCATCGCGGGCAGGCTGATCTGCCGACGTGGTAATGGAGTCAGGCCCGCTGCCCGGCGTCAAGCGTTTCGCTGGCCGGCGCCCGCTTGGCGCGCAGTTTCCGCATGCTCTCCCCCTTCAGCTCGATCCGGTGTGCGTTGTGGACCAGGCGGTCCAGGATGGCATCCGCGAGGGTTGGGCTGCCGATCACCTCGTGCCACGCTTCGATCGGCACCTGGCTGGTGACGATGGTGGAGCCGCGGCCATGGCGGTCCTCCAGGATCTCGAGCACGTCCTCCCGCTCGGCCTGGGAGAGGACGGACAGGCCCCAGTCGTCCAGGATCAGAAGGTCGACGCGGGCCAGCGCCTTGAGCATGCGGGCATGGCGGCCATCGCCACGAGCCAGGGCCATAGCCTCGAACAGCCGCGGGATGCGATGGTAGAGCACACGCCGGCCGTCACGGCAGGCCTTGTGGCCGAGGGCGCAGGCCAGCCAGCTTTTCCCGACACCGGTCGGGCCGGTGATCAGGACACCCTCGTGGCGGTCGAGCCAGTCGCCGGCGGCCAGCCGCTGGAACAGCGCCCGGTCGAGGCCGCGAGGGGCGCGCAGGTCGACGTCCTCAATGCTGGCGTCGTGCCGCAGCGCGGCGAACTTCAGCCGCGTTGCCAGGCGCCGGCTCTCGCGCTCGGCGGCCTCGCGGTCGACCAGCAGGCCGAGCCGCTCCTCGAAGCCGAGCGCGGCGATGTCGGGCGATCGTCGCTGGTCGTCCAGCGCCTTGGCCATGCCGGTCAGGCCGAGCGCGATCAGTTGCTCCTGTGTGGGGTGGGCGAGCATGGGGTCCTCTCTGCCGCGGGTCAGTGGAAGTAGCCCCCGCCACGGATGTTGCCGTGCAGCGGGGGAGGCCGCCGCTCCGGCTCCTCGTCCAGAAAGGCCCGCTCGAGGCCGTTCTGCAGAATGGAGCGGATCGAGGCCACCGAGCGCGCCCGGATGCTGACGCCGCGCCCGCAGGCGGCGTCGAGCCGGGCGGCTCCATAGGTCCTGGCCAGGGCCAGGATGCCGAGGCAGGTGCGGAAGCCCTGCTCGGGATGCGGGCGCGCCGCCATGACCGTCTCGCATAGCACTACCGTCGCGGGGCCGATCCGGGCCGCCTCCTCCAGCAGCCGGGCCGGCGTCCACTGGGCGTGCCGGCGGTGCGCGCTCGGCATGTGCTCGGGCACAGTGCTATGCCCGCGCCGCTGGCGGGCCCGCGGATGGCTGGCCACCCGCTCGCCGCGGTGGAAGGCCTCCACCGTGCCCTCGGCCACCCGCACGTCCAGCACCTGCCGGATCAGCCGGAACGGCACCGAGTACCAGTGGCCCTCGACCTCGACGTGGTAGTCCGGCCCGACCCGGCAGCGTTTCCACTGGGCGAAGGCGTAGGCGCGCTCCGGCAGGCCGCGCAGCACCGGCGCGTCGAGCGCGGCGAACAGCTCCGCCCGGCTGGCGCCGAAGCCGCGCATAATCCGGGCGTTCAGGTCGGCGGTCAGCGTGGTGATCGCGCCGTTCAGTTCGGTCAACGAGAAGAAGCGGGCGTTCCGCAGCCGGGCCAGGATCCAGCGCTCGGCCAGCAGCACCGATTGCTCGACCTTCGCCTTGTCACGCGGCTTGCCCGGCCGCGCCGGCAGGATGGTGGTGCCGTAGTGCTCGGCGAGTTCCAGGTAGGAGCGGTTCAGCCCGGGCTCGTACCTATCGGCCCTGATCACCGCCGACTTCAGGTTGTCGCAGACCACGAACTTCGGCACGCCGCCGAGGGCCGCGAACAGGCTGACATGCGCGCCGATCCAGTCCGCCAGCCCCTCGCTGGCGCGGGCCTCCGCGAAGACCAGGTTGGAGGCGCCCATGGTCGCCACGAACAGCCGGGCCTGCCACACCACGCCGCTGTCGGGGTCGGTGACACCGATGGTGTCGCCGGCGAAGTCGACGAAGACCTTCTCGCCGCCGACATGGCTCTGGCGCATGCGCGGCGACAGGCGGGATTTCCAGGCCTCATAGGCCTCGCAGAACCAGGAGTAGCCGAAGCCGTCCGGATGCCGCGCCCGGTACTCTTGCCACAGCAGTGCCCGCGTCACGCCGCGCCGCCGCAGCTCCCGCTCCACCTCAGCCCAGTCCGGCACCGGCCGGCTGGCGACCGTCTCGGCCGCCGGCGGGCCAGGGAACAGCCGTCGCTCGAGTTCCGTGTCGGTCAGCCCCTCCGGCAACGGCCAGGACAGCCCGGCCGCTCGGGCTCGGCTCAGGTACGACCCGATCGCTCCCTTGCTGACGCCCAGCGCCGCGGTCATGGCGCGCTCGCTCAACCGGGCCTCGTACTTCAGTCGCAACACATCGCGGATCCGGCGCATCGACAATCTCTCGGTTGGCATCCAGCAGACCTCGTCAGGGACGAGGCCGCCTTAGCCCGCTCAGACTGTCGCCAGACCAGCCCCGGCACCCCCTCTCAGGTGCCCGCGATCCCGTGGAATCGCTGCCCGCCTTGCCGTGGAAACCCTGCCCACGATCCCGTGGAATCAGTGCCCGCGATCACCTGGAATACGCATCTGGTGGCACCGGAATGGCGCCACTTGGCGTGGCATCCCCGCAGAACTCGGCCCCTGGTGGAGGGCGGCGCATTGACGGTTTTACAAGCCTCGGAGGTGAAAGCACTCACAGGTTTACACGCCACCGGGGCCACCCACCTCGAACGCTTCCAGCGGTCGTCGCCTTATCCCTCCATGACCCGCGCCGGCCCTCCCCCATCCGCCGGTGCCCCAGAGTTAGGAGAGCGCGATGATAGACCACGACAACTACGATGAGGGCTTGGTCCATAGCCACCGCTGGGCCACCGAACCGGCCATGCCGCGGCCCGGCGCGATGAAGCCGTCGGACGACGCCTTGAGCGCCACGCCGGCACCGGGCGCGGCGACGATCGATGCCGGGTATGATGAAGGCCTGGTCCACGGCCACACGTGGGCCGTGACGGCACCCGAGCGGTAGGTCAGCGCTCGGGTTCTCTCAGCACTTGCGTCAAGCCTGAACGGCGTGAGTTGGAAGGCGAGCCTATACGTCGGCGGCGAACGCGTCGGTATCAGCCGGCACGTCGGCTTGCTCGGAATAGGCGGCAGATGGCCGGATCAAGTTGAGGCCCAGCGGCTACCGTCCCAGGCACGGACCTCGACGGTGGCGCGGCCGTCCTCCACACGGATCCGGTTGTAGGCGTTCGGCTCGCCCCGCAGCCGGGTGGAGGTCGCGGTCGCGGCCTGCACCACCAGTAGCTCGCCTTCACCCGATCCCGCAGCACCGCCGGCGGTCTCGGCCCCTGCGGCGGCACCGCGGGCGCGCATGTAGCCGAGGTGCAGGTGGCCCGAGAGCACCATGCGCACGCCCTGCCCCGCAAAAGCGGCGAGCGCGGCCTCCGCCCGGCCGACCAGGCGGGTCTCCGGTGCAGTCTCCGGCGGCAGGAAGGGGTGGTGGGCGACAATGATGCGGAACAGGTGGTCCGGCAGCGCCTGCAGCCGCTCCACGGCACGCCGAAGCCTGCCCTGACCGACCCGCCCCTGCGACCAGTCGAGGAAGGCGCCCGCACGGGAAGCGGTGTTGACGCCCACCACCGCGATCTCGGCATCGGTCCAGACCGGCTCGGCCTCCTCGGCGATGAAGCGGCGCCAGCGGCCGAGGGGGTCGAGGAAGCGCTCGTGCAGCCAGTAGGAAGTGATGTCGTGGTTGCCCGGCACGGCCAGGACCGGGGCGCGGAGGCAGTCGAGGAAGGCCCGGGCGGCGCGATATTCCTGTGACCGGGCGCGCATGGTGAGGTCGCCGCTGACCGCGATGAGGTCGGGCGGGTCGGCGTTCAGCTCGGCCGCGAGCGCCTCCACCACCGCAGGGTCGATGCGGCAGAAGTGCAGGTCGGAGATGTGCGCAATGGTGCGCATCAGGCGGCCTTGGCGGTCCCGCGGCCGGGAATACGAGAGGCAGTGCCGGCGAGGATTATGCGCATTGAGCCCGGTGAAACGGGCCAGGCTGGCCCGAGTTCGCAGCACTCCTGGCGCGTCCTGGCGGCTCCTGGCGGGGCGAGGGCCAGGACGGGTCAGCCGCCGCCGGGGCAGTGCCCTGGCGGGCGGGCCGCCTCCACCGCCGCGCCCTGGCAAGTCATAGCAGCCGCGCCGTCCGCGCCAGCGCGATTCCGCCCACCAGTGAGGCCACTATCGTTGCGCAGTCGTTGAAGGTCAGCGCGCCGATTCCGTCTTGGGCGGCGCGGACCAGGATAACGATTAGAAGCGTCGCAAAGCCCGCCACGCCAACGCAGGCCATGATGCGCTTGGCCCTGGCATCCTGTTCGCTCGGCTCGCCCGGCATCGGTGCATCCCCCCCTGCCGTCAGGGTAGATCGGCGCGCCGCTGCGGCTGTCCGACGTCGTGGCTCGCCCTCGCCGGCAGCGCGGCTACCCGTCTCCGGCGGGCGCGGCTCGACAGCATGTTCAGTGCTTCGATCGCCGCCGAGAAGGCCATGGCGGCATAAATGTAGCCCTTGGGGATCTTGGCCCCGAAGCCTTCCGCGATTAGCGCCATGCCGATCATGATCAGGAAGCCGAGCGCCAACATGACCACCGTCGGGTTGTCGCGGATGAAGTTGGCGAGCGGATTGGCGGCGAGGAGCATGGTCGCCACCGCCACCAGCACGGCGACCACCATGATCGGGACGTCGTCGGTCATGCCGACGGCGGTGATGATGCTGTCGATGGAGAAGACAAGGTCCAGGACGAGGATCTGGCCGATCGCGGCCCCGAAGGCCATGGTCGTCGCCCCGGGCTCGAAAATGTCAGGGCCGTGGTCGGGGTCCACGTTGTGGTGGATCTCCTTGGTCGCCTTCCAAACGAGGAACAGCCCGCCCGCGATGAGGATGAGGTCGCGCCAGGAGAAGCCATGGCCGAAGGCGGTGAAAATTGGCTGCGTCAGCTGCACGATGATCGCCACCGTGCCGAGCAGCGCGACGCGCAAGCCGAGCGCCAGGCCGATGCCGATGCGCCGCGCCCGCTCGCGCTGGTGCTCGGGCAGCTTGTTGGTGAGGATCGAGATGAAGATGAGGTTGTCGATGCCAAGCACCACTTCCATGGCGATCAGCGCGGCGAGCGCCGCCCAAGCGGCCGGGTCCGCAAGGAGCGCGAGCAGGTATTCGGTCATCCTGGATCCACACACGATCGCGCCCGTCGGCGCAGGGGCATAACACTGCCCGACATCGCGGCTGCGGCCAGCCGCCAGAGGGACCCGGACCCTGGCGGCCGATCTAGAAACGATGGCGCGGAGGTTCAAGCCCCGGCGTCGCTGAACCGCGCTTCACGTCCTCAGCGTTACGCGCAACGGGCTTGAAGCCCTGTGGCCTAGGCCGCAGCCACGAGCGACGGCCCTTCGGCGGCGTGCCGCCTCCCGCTCCAATAATGTTGCGCCCTGGTCGCGCCGGGCGCGCCAGCGGGCGGCCTCGGCCTCCTGGCGGGGCTCCTGGCCGATCTCTCCCGGCTGCGATCCTGCCCTGGTCGCGCCTTCCGCGCCGTCCTGGCGGGCTATGGAAGGCCGCAGGCGGGGCCAAGGGCCAGCGGGCCAGACAGGGCCGCCGCCTCGCCCCGGACCTCCCGGCGCGTCCTGGCGGCTCCTGGCGCGGGCCTTGGCGGGGCGAGGGTCAGGTCGGGATGGCCGCGCAGCATGCCGACCAGCAGGGCGTGCACCTTCGCCAGCAGGCCCGTCCCAGCCCAATGCGCCAGGCAGCGGCGCAGGGTCGAGCCGCTGGCCTGGTCCTCAGTGGCGGTCAGGCTGCGCCAGGGCGTGCCCTCGCGCAGGAAGCGGCGCAGTGTGGCCACGACCCGGATGGTCTCGGTCGGCGGGTGGCTAGGGCCGCGGTCTGGCGGCCGATCACAGGCGTCGATTACCATGGCGATAAGGTGCAGAAGTCTGAAATCCAAGGCGGCTGTCCCTGTCTGTGCCCCAGACATGGGCAGCCGGGCGCCAGGACGTGCGGCGGATCGAACGTTCAGAGGCGAGGTGCGGCCGGCAGGGTCTTGTTACCCTTCCGTCAGGAGCCGGTCGCACTCCGGAACAGCCCGAGCATGGCCATCACCGGCGCGTCCGTCACCCGCAGCACCCTCGTGCCAGGCTGGCCGGTGATCACAGTGTCGGCCCACATCGGCACGCTGATGACATCGCCGGCAGCGAAGGCCGAGGCCAGCGGGCCTGCCGTGACCTCGCCGTTGCCGGCCGCCACGGCGAGGATGTTGTTCGACGTCTCCCGCATCCGGAAGGCACCGCCGGCTCGGCCGAATCCCAGCATGTGGATGCCGACGGTCGGCATGGCGGGGGAGGACAGGTTAAGGATCAAGGGCTGGTCGCCGCCACCCTCGTCCGCCGCCAGCCGCACCTCGATGGCGTCCCTGTCGAAGAGGAAGTCGTGCCGGTCCGCGCGCCGCAGCGTCGGCTGGAACTCGTCCGGATGCGGCTCGAAGAACATCGGCTCGAGCGCCTGGACCAGTGGCACGTCCAGCACGTCGATCCAGTAGGCATCGGCCGTGCCTTCGTTGAGGTGGCTGTGCCACCCGTCGCCGGGGGTCAGCAGGACGCTGCCCGGCCGCATCGGCAGCTCGATCCCATCGACATTCGTGTAGACGCCCTCTGCGCATACATTCCGTTCTCGGAAGTAGGCCCGCGCTGGATATCGTGGGGGCGACCAGGGGGGCGGGCTTTTGGAGGGGGGTGGGGGGGGCCGCGAAGGCCCCCGGGGCACCCTCCGGCCTCGCGCCGATCCCGCGCCAGCCTACCGCGCGGAGGTTGACGCTTGGAGATGCGGCTGGGAGGTGTCGAGTGCGGCTCCGATTCCGAAGAGCCCAGCCCCGAAAAGAAAAGCGAGAACGATAAACACGAAGCGGGCCATCAGGGTGATTCCAGGATCGCTGGCAGGGAGGTCGGGCGCTCCCAGAGCGGAGGAAAGAGGAGCGCCCGGCCCCGCCGCGCGGGACCTCGCGGCTGGATGTGAACACAATCGCAAAGATATTGTTCCGTAACGGGCGCGCGACAGGGGAGGCCGGAGGCGGATGCGGCCCGGCCCGCGGGCTGTCACAAGCCGGCGCCAACCTCGGGATTCAGTGGAGCGTCCTTGCCATGTATGCCTGTCCTTCGTCGCCGGGCGGATCATCTCGCGCATCGGTGTCCCGAAGGTGATGGTCGCCGGCCGCGGCCTCGCAGCCTTGCCCGGGGAGAGCGAGGTGGCGTGGTAGGCCAAGTCCCCTTCCTTCGCCGGCCCATCGCGCCGCGCCAATCCGCCTCGGGCCGGCCACAGGAGGTGTTCTTCGGCTGGCGCGTGGTCGCCACGGCCTTCGCCACGGCGCTCTTCTCCTGGGGCATCGGCTTCTTCGGACCCGCCATCTACCTGCGGACGCTGCTCGCGGAGCATGGATGGGCGGTCTCCGCGGTTTCCGCCGCGGTGACGGCGCACTTTCTTGTCGCCGCCGCGCTGGTCTCCTTCTTACCCGAAGCGCATCGGCGCTTCGGCGTTGCCGGAACTACCCGCGCCGGCGTCGTCCTGCTTGCGGCCGGTGCTCTCGGCTGGGCACTGACGCACGAGCCATGGCAGGCGTTCCTCGCCGCGGCGCTCTCGGGCGCCGGCTGGGCGGCGACCAACGGCGCCGCCCTGAATGCGATGGTGGCGCCCTGGTTCGAGCGGCGCCGCCCGGCCGCGCTGGCCATGGCCTTCAACGGCGGCGCCGTGGGCGGCGTGCTCTTCCCGCTGCTGTGGGTGGCGCTGATCGCCGGGCTGGGCTTCCCCGGCGCCGCGGTGGTGGTCGGCGCCGCGGCCCTGCTGGTGCTCTGGCCGCTGGCGGGACGCTACCTCCGCCCGACGCCTGCCTCGCTCGGCCTGGCCCCTGACGGGGAGGCGGAGATGGGCGCTGCCGGCCCGGTAACCGGTGCCGCCGCAGGGCTGCAATGCCCACATCTGGTTCCCGCGCCGCGCGGGCGTCTGGCGCTGCTGCGCGAGCGCCGCTTCGCCACCATGTCGGTGGCCTTCGCGCTGTGCATGTCCGCCCTGGTCGGGCTCTATGCGCACATGCTGGCGCTGCTCGCGCCGAGGCTCGGGGACGCCGCCGCGGCGGGCGCCCTCTCGCTGGCGGCCGGGTGCATGGTCGCCGGACGTACAGGCGTAGGCTGGGTGCTCGGCCGCGGAGGCAGCCGGCGCGCTGCGGCCGCGGCGACGTTCGGCGCACAGGCGTGCGGGGGCGGGGCGCTGCTGCTCGGCGCGGTCGTCATGCCGCCCGGCACGGCATCCACCGCGATGGCACTGGCAGGCTGCGCCTTGCTTGGCCTCGCGGGGGGGGCAACCTCGGCGTGCTGCCGCTGCTGATCGTGCAGGCCGAGTTCGGGCGTGCGGACGCACCGCGCGTGGCAGCGATGGCGGTTGCGATGAACCAGGCGGTGATGGCCTGCGCGCCCGGGATCTTCGGGGCGCTGCGCGACCTGACGGGGAGCTATTTGCCAGCGCTGGTGCTGGCCACCGTGGTGCCGCTCGTGGCCGCGCGGCTCGTGCTCACCGGCGCGGCCGGCGGCGGGCAGTGTCCCCCGCGTCCCGGCACGGCCCGCTGAGGCGCGGAGAGTCGTGCCGCTCGGGGGAGCCGGACGTTCACAGGTCGAGATCTCGGCGTCGGGGTTCCGCCCATCTCGATCAGCCAAGGCAGGGTGCGCTTTGTCCGCTTTCAGGAAGTCGGGCGCATCCAGGAGATGACCGAGAAGAGCGCACAGCGGTCGGACCGGATGGCCCCCCCTTAGACTCCTGGTACCTCTAGCAACAGTCCGGCCTTGCGGGCGCGGGCGACGATGTGGGCCACCGAGCCGGGCCGCCAGCGGCTGCCGCCGCGCGGGGTCGGCTCGCGGATCGCCTCCAGCCGGGCACCGATCTGCCGCAGCGTCGCGGCCGGGTCCGAGCGCAGGATGCCCGCCACCCCCGCCAGGAGCCGGTCCGGCGCCCGCGCCCGGGGCGCCGGGGCCAGCAGGGTCGCCTCGGCCAGCCCCTCGGCCACGAAGCGCCGCACCGCCTGCAGCAGGCGTTCCTCGCTCCAGGCCGGCTCGCCCGCGCCGCGGCGGGCATTCAGGTAGCGCACCACCTCCTCCCAGGCATGGCCATCCGCCCGCAACCGGCGCACCGAGGGCAGCCAGCGGTCGGCCGCGGCGATCAGCTGCCGCAGGTAGGCCGCCCGCCGGGCCTCCGAGAGCTTCTGGATCGCCGCCGGGTCGCGCGCCCGCAGGCCGGGGTTGCCGGCGCGCTGGCCGCGGGCCGCCGCCGCCCGCATGCCGCTCCGGGTCCGCTCGCGGATCAGGGCCCGCTCGAGTTGGGCTGCGGCGCCAAGCACCTGCAGGGTGAAGAGCCCCTGCGGATTGGCGGTATCCACCGGGTCCTTGAGGCTGCGGAAGAAGGCCCCCCTCCCCTGCAGGCCCTCGATCACCTCAAGCAGGTGGGAGAGCGAGCGGGCCAGGCGGTCGAGCGAGACCACGACCAGGGCCCGTAAGGCCTATGCTCCGATGGAAGTCAGCCGCAGGACGTCGTTGAACGGCCGCCCCGATCGGCCCTAGGCTGGTTCCATTCAGGCACGAGAGCTGGCGATGGCTCCGCCGTCCGACGCCCGGGCAGGCACCCGCCCGAGGGTGGCGCCCTGGATGGCCGCCTTGGGCACGACGCTGCTCATGCAGACCGTCGTCTTCCTCGCTTGCCAGGCAATGCCGGCCATTGCCCCCCCTGGTTACCCGGGCCGCCGGCCTCCCGGCCGAGGGCATCGGATACCTCTCCGGCCTGACCGCGGCGGCGACGATGGCCTTCCTCGCCTGCGGCAGCCCACTCATGGCGAGGCTGGGGCCGGTCCGCTCGCTGCAACTCGGCGGTGCCGCCACGGCGGCAGGCCTTGCGGTCGCCGTCGCCACTGTCGCGGCGGGGGTGCCCTGGGCCCTTTTCGCAGCTGCCCTGCTGCTCGGCTTGGGGAACGGACCCACCCACCCGGCGGGCAGCCGCATCCTGGCACGCACGGCTCCCCCCGGAGCACCGCACGCTGATCTTCTCGGTCAAGCTGGCCGGCGCCCCGCTCGGCGGCGCCCTGGCCGGGTTGGCGCTGCCACCCGTCGCCGCCTTGGCGGGCTGGGCGGCCGCGCTCTGGCTGGCGGCCGGCCTGGCCTTGGCCGCGGCACTGACCATCCAACCGCTGCGACCCGTGCTGGACGACGAGCGCGAGCCGCACCGGCCGATCGGTCCGGCGGCCCTGTTCGCCCCAGCCAACCTGGCGGCGCCCTTCGCGGCGCTGCGGCTGCATCCGCTGCTCGTGCCCCTCTCCGTGCTGGCCTGCTCCTTCAATGCGGTGCAGGGTTGCCTCTTCGCCCTGACGGTCGCCTTCCTCGTCGAGGCGCGTGGCCTGACGCTGGTGGAGGCCGGCGCGGCCTACGCGGTCATGCAGGGCACCGGGGTCGTGGGGCGGCTCGCACTCGGCTGGCTGGCGGACCGCACCGGCACGCCCGCCCGCAACCTGTTCCTCCAAGCCCTCTTCGCCTCGGGCCTCACGTCCATTTTCGTGCTCCTGCCACCAGGGGCTCCGGTGGGCCTGTTCCTCCTCGCGGCCGGCGCGGCGGGCTTCGCGGCAACCAGCTGGGGCGGGTTGCTGCTCGCCGAGGTGGCCCGGCTGACGCCGCTTGAGCGCGTGACGGACGCTACCTCGGGCACGGTCCTGGTCTGCTTCATCGGCTACTCGGCGGGCCCGATGCTCTGCGCCGCGGCCGTCTCGGCCACCGGAGGATGGACGGCGCCAATGCTGGTCGTCGCGGCGCAACTCGCGGCCATGGCCCTGGCGCTGTGGCCGCGGGCGGGTGGGCGGCGCCCGTAGCCAGGATTGCGCTCCGGCCGTGGGCGGCGACGCAATGCGGCGCGTTGGACGGCGGGCGAAGCCCGGGAGGAGATGGCAGGAGGGCGCTTGCGGACGCGAGTGGGTGGACCTTGCGCTACGGCTCGACAGATGTCGGCCGCACGCCAGGACCGAGCACCGCAACCGGCGCCGCGCGGTCGAGGCGATCGTCTGGAGGCACCACAACGGGGCCGCGTGACGCAGTATTCTGGCGGAACTCGGCCCCTGGTGGGCGGCACAGACCTTCATCCGGGCGCTGAGGCCAACACGCAGCAAATCAGGCCGCGCCGCGTCCACATCTCCCCAACCAGTCCCACCAGCTCCTCACCGCGAGCGCGATCTCGACGTCCATGGAGAGACCGTGCCTACCGGATATCGCAAGCTCTCGGGACCTGCCGTGGGCGCCCGATTTACCCATCCGGCGCGTCCTTGGAACTCAGCCCGGCGGGGCGCCCCACTCTAGACCGGCATGTAGTCCGGCTCACTGAACCCCGACGAAGGCCCGCGCCTGCTCCAATTCCGGCCGCTGTGTGTCGGCCCGCGCCGTGATCTCCAGCAACTGGCTGTAGGCGCGCCGCGCCGCCTCTCGCTCGCCGGCGAGCTCCGCCGCGCGGCCGGCCCCGTACACCGCGCGGAAGCGCCGGGGCTCGTTGCGCAGCACCGCCTCGAATTCACGCTGCGCTTCCGCATACTGGCCTGCGTCCAGCAGCGCCTCGGCGTAGAGTTCGCGGGCCGGTGCGAGCGGACCCGGCGTGACCGGCGCCTTCTCCGTCCGCCCCTCCCGCTCCGCCGCCTCCCGCAGCACCGCCAGCCCCTCCTCGCGTCGCCCGGCAGCGAAGGCAGACCAGCCCTCGGCCGCCTGGCGCTGGATGTCGACCTGCTCGGCCCAGTAGGCGTCGCGGCCCCGCAATCCGGGCGCGATGCGCGCCAGCGCCTCGATATCGGCCGCGCCCTCCTGCGGTCGCCCGGACCGCGCCAAGCCTATGGCCCGGGCGAAATGGGTCATTGCCTCGGTATAGGGGTAGGCGGTCTGGCGCGGCGCCAGCGCCGCCGCCTCCGCCCAGGCGCCGCGTTCCAGCGCGTAGCGCGCCGGCATCGCCGCGGCGGCGAAGGCGTGCGCGTTGCGCACCGGCCCGGTCGCGCACCCTGCGCCGTCCATGACCTGCCGCGCCGCCTGGTCCTGTCCGGTCTGGAGATAGGCATAGACCATGTAGTCGGAGGCATGGAACTCCTGCTCCGGGTCGCCCGCCACGACCGCCCGCTCGGCGGCGCGCTGGTTGGTGGCGATGGAGGACTCCCAGCGCCCGACGCGGGTGAAGATGTGGGAGGGCATGTGCAGCGCGTGCGGCGCTTCCGCCGCCAGGTCGGCGTAGCGCTCGGCTGCGCGGATGCCCCGCTCGGCCAGTGGTGGGTAGTCGTAGAGGTGGATCAGGTAGTGCACGATCCCGGGATGGTCCGGCTGGCGCTGCCATTCGCGCTCCAGGATCTCGCTCCCGCGGAGCTGGTCCGCATAGGTCTTGTCAGCCGGCGAGGCGGCGACGGCAAGGACCAGGGAATACTGGATCGCGGCCTCGGTGTCGTCGGGGTAGTTCTGGTGCAGCCGCGCCATCGCGTCGCGGTAGGCGCCGAGGCGCGCGCGGTGCCGGGACAGGTCGGCGTCGGCGAAGACCAGCGAGAGCGCCTCGATGTAGGCGGCCTCGCGCTCGTTGCGGGCGCCGAGGCGCTTCGCCTCGTCGAGCAGCGCACGCCCCTTGGCGAGGTTGGCCGCGGTAGGCTGGCTGAACGGGTTGGTCAGCAGGCTCAGCGCCTCGCCCCAATGGGTCATGGTGCAGCCGGAATCGGCCTGGCGCGCAGTGCGGAACGCCTCGCCGGCGGCCTCAAACCAGAAGGAATGCTGCATCCGCATCCCATCGTCGAAGGCGGCCTGCGCCGCCGCCGAGCAGGCGACGGGGAAGTGCACCTTGCCGAGCGCCGCAGCCGCGGGAGGGGTGCCGGCATGGGCATGCCCGTCGTGCTGCGTTTGGGAGAGGCCGAGGGAGGGTGCGAGCGCGATCCCGCCGAGAGCGGCGAGGCGCGCAACGAAGGCGCGGGGCATGGCTCTGTGTCCTCCCGGCGCCATGGTCGTCCGCAAGCGCGTGCTCGGCGCCGACCGGATCACCTTGGACCTGCCTCAGTGACAATGGAAGCGGAAAGGAAAGAACACTCCTGGAGTAGAGCAGCCGGTGCCCAGCCCTGGGCCGTGGTGGTCACCACCACGCTTGGCCCGTCGTTCAGCAACCCGCGCGTCACCACCCGCCGTTCCCCGTTCGTAGAGGCCGGCATGGATCACGTAGCGCGCGCTGCGGGGACCGCCTGGACTGTGTCCCGGCACTCGCTCCCGATCAGAAGGGCGGGTTCGCCCCGAACTCCCGTGCCAGGGCGGCCCAGTGCTCCCGCTGCTCGGCGAGCGTGGCGGCGAAGCGCTCCGGCGTGCCACCCGCCCGCACCAGCAGGCCCGCCGCGCGCAAGCGCTCCGCCAGGGCGGGCTCTGCCACTGCGGCAGCGGCCTCCGCGGCGATCCGCGCCCGCAGCGCCTCTGGCATGCCCCGCCAGCCGAACAGGCCGTGGATGCCCTCCTGCCGGAACCCGGGGAAGCCCTGCTCGGCGCTGGTCGGCACCTCCGGCAGCGCGGGGGCACGCTCTGGCCCGGTAACGGCGACTACGCGCAGGCGGCCCTCCCGGGCGGCGCCCACTACCGACGCCAGCGGCACCATCATCGCGTCGAGCCGCCCGGCAATCAGCTCGGTCACGACGGCGGCGCCGACACCGCGGTAGCCCACGAAGGCCATGTCGAGACCGGCGTCGCGCAGGAAGGCGCGCATGGCCAGGTAGGGCGGGCCCGCCGCCGCCGTCCAGTTCAGTGCGCCGGGCCGCTCGCGTGCGCGGGCGATAAGGTCCGCCAGATCGCGCGGCGCCGTCGCCGCCGGGACGGCGACGCCGAACTGGTCGGCGGTGAGGTCCACCACGGGGGCGAGCTCGACCATTGGGTCGAAGCCGAGCCGCGGGTGCAGGATCGGGGTCACGGTGACGACGCCGTGGTTGGTCGAGAACAACGCCTCGCCGGGCGGGGCGGCGAGCATGGCCTCCAGCGCCGGGATGCCGTCGGCGCCGGGTCTGCCCTCGACCACCACAGGCTTGCCCCAGCGCGCAGCCAGGCGCTCGGCCATTACACGGCTGATCAGGTCGAGGGAGGAGCCGGGGGGGGGGCCTGCGTGATCAGCCGTACCCGGCGTTCCGGCCAGGCCGCGACCGGTGCCTGCGCCTGGGCCGTCGCGCGGCGCGAGGGGGTGAGAACGGACGCGGCGCTGAGGCAGGGCAGCGCGGCGAGGAGGCCGCGGCGGCTGAGGGCCGCGGTGGTCTGGCCGTGGGACATGTCGTCCTCCGCTGTCTGGTCGGGCCGTGTCCCCACGGCCGGCGACGCTGGAAAGCAGACACTGGCGTGCCGATGAGCGGAAGTAGTATCTTGTCATGCGGTAATAACCATTTGGCATGGGCGCCCGATGGCAGACCGGGACGACAGGGTCGCGCGGCGGATCCGGCTGCGCGACCTGCACACGCTACGGGTGGTGGCCGATCTCGGCAGCATGGCGCGGGCCGCCGAGAGCTTGGCGTTGTCGCAGCCGGCCATCTCGAAGGCGGTGGCGGAAATGGAACGCGCGCTTGGGGTGCCCCTCCTCGACCGCTCGGCGCGGGGTGTCGCGGCGACCAACTACGGGCGGGTCCTGCTGGCGCGCGGCACGACGATGCTCGACGAACTGCGGCAGGGGATCGAGGAGATCCGTTTCCTGGCGGACCCCACGGGTGGCGAGGTCCGGGTCGGGGCCACCGAGCCAATGACTGCGGTGGTCTCGGCCGTCATCGACCGGCTCTCGGGCTGCCACCCGAGGATGCGCTTCCGCGTGGACGTCGCACCGACCAAGGAGCTGCTGGAGGGGCTGCGCGGCCGCACCCTCGACTTGGCCGTGACGCGGATGGCGGAGGCGCGGGCGGAGCCGGATCTGCGGGTGGAAGTCCTGTTTGAGGATCCGCTGGCAGTTGGCGTCAGTCGGAGTTCTTCGCGCTGATGATGGTGACCTCGTTCAGCAGCGTGGAAACCGCTGTGATGAGCTGGGCGATGGCAAAGGGTTTGGCCAGCATCACGCTGTTCGGCACGCCCTTGGACGACCAGTCGGAGCCACTGTCGCCGCTTATGTAGACAACAGGCATATCGTGCACGAGTTCACGCGCCCGGCGCCCGATGTCCCAGCCGTCCGGCCCTTTCCCCAGCTTGATGTCGGTAATAATGGCATTGAACCGGACAGCGTTGGCGTCCAGTTCCGCTAGCCCCTGATTGCCATTACTGGCCAGAACAACCTCAAACCCTGCGTCGTCGAGTGCCATTTCCAGCAAGTTCTGGAGCAGTTCATCATCTTCAATCAAAAATAACGCAGGCGATCCCGTCATAGGTTTTCTCCCTAGCCGAGGCGGCGGGAGCACAGGACCGGGTAGGTCATTCTCTCAGGCGTCAGCAGCCAATAGGGCTAACGATGGACAAGCCATACCACACAAATACAACATAGAGTTAAGAAATACGGCAGGGTCCTAACTTGTCGATGTGAATCCATGCTAATGCAAAATGATATCAGTTCTGAAGTTCGATAATAGCCATTCTATAAAATGCGCGTAAAGTATTACTGAGACAATTCACCCAATCGCCTCCAGCAATATGTCTGCTCCAGTCGACATCTCAGCGAAGCGCTAGCACCTCGTCCTCCCATGGGCCGCGTTGAAAGCTGTTCACCGTCAGCTCGATGGTGTCCCATTCGAGGCTAAGCACCTTTTCATTGTGCCAGATGTCCAATCCGTTTGGGAGCATCCGACTGGCTTCCTTTTCTGCCAGGGCTTTGGAGTAGGTTGGTGCGTCAGCAAGTGATGGGTTTGGACTCGATGCTGTTCGCAGCGCAAACCGGAATGACCCCGCCTCCCACATCATCTGAGAAGTGGGACCTACTGCCTGAGCCTGCCCCTTAGCCCGCACGAGCGGTACGACGTGATCCCGGATGAGCGCAGCGGCATCTTGTTCGTTGGTGGCCATGATCGTCTCCACATACGGCTGATGCCGGTAGGTCCATTGAGTTGGTGACGCATACATGGTTGCGCTGCGCATCAAAGCACCAAGTGTTATGGCGCCCGACAACGGGTGGCTGGTGTTCGCCATTACTGGCTGCGCGCTGGCGCTGGCCGTCATCTTTATCTGCATGGGAAGGCAGCCCTTCGTTGTGCGCCTTGCCCTGGCCGCGGCAGCGGTGGCTGAGCTGCACCCGGTTTCCCTGGACACCCATTTGTCCAGGGAGAGACCGGAATGATGAAGCTGAACATGAACGAGATCGATCGTCCTGATGTGGTTGATGGGCCGGTGGTCAGCGAGGGCGGGCGCAGCCCGTCCACGCTGTCCACGGGCCACGCTGCCCCATCGGTGCCAAGCGAGACAAAGCCCGGCCCGCTGGCGCCCGGTCAGCGCTGGAGCGTGGCGCGCAAGCGCGAGGTGGTGCTGCGGCTGCTGCGCGGCGAGCCGGCCGAGTTGCTCTCCCGCGAGCTCGGCCTGCCGATGTTCAAGCTGGAGCAGTGGCGCCAGAAGGCCGAGGCCGCGCTCGACGGCGCTCTCAAGGAGCGTGAAGCCGATCCCGCCGACGGCCAGCTCGGCGCCGCCATGCAGCGCATCGGCGAACTCAGCATGGAGGTCGAGCTGCTGCGCGCCAGGCTTGAGCGCCCCGGCCCTTTGGGCCGCCGGAGGTCGCGCTGATGGCCCAGGCGACTTCTCCCGCCAGCGGCCAGCGCTACGGCGTCCAGCGCGTCTGCCAGGCCTGGGGCGTGCCGCGCTCCAGCTTCTACGCCGCCCGCCAGCCGGCGCCGGCCAGCACCTTGCCGCGCCCGCCGGTGCGTCGCGGGCCAAAGCCCGCGATCTCCGACGAGGCGCTGCTCGCCGCCATCTGGCAAGATCTCGCCTGCTCCCCCTGGACCGGCGAAGGCCACCGCAAGGTTTGGGCCCGCCTGCGCGTGCGCGACGCCATCCGCGTCTCTGCCAAGCGCGTCCTGCGCCTGATGCGCGAGCATGCCCTGCTGTCGCCGCACCGCGCCCGCCAGCGGAACGAGACAGCGCACGACCGCCACATCATCACTAAGGCGCCGAACCTCATGTGGGCCACCGACGCGACCCAGATCACCACCGTCCAGGACGGCAAGGTCTGGCTGTTCGGCGTCGCCGAGCACTGGAACGCCGAGCTCCTCGGCTGGCACGTGACGAAGTCGGGCACCCGCTTCGAAGCCACACAGGCCCTCGGCATGGCCATCCGCCAGCAGTTTGGCCACCTCTCCGCCGACGCCGCCCGAGGCGTCGCACTGCGCCACGACCACGGCAGCAACTTCATGGCCGACCACTTCCAGAAGCAGATCAGGTTCTGGGGCATGGCACCGAGCTACGCCTTCGTCGCAGAACCGGAGACGAACGGCGTCATCGAGCGCCTGTTCCGCACGCTGAAAGAGCAGATCGTGCACGGCCGCATCTTCCAGACCATCGACGAGGTCCGTGACGCCGTCCGCGCCTTCGCCGTCCGCTACAACGCCGAGTGGCTGATCGAAAAGAACGGCCATCGCAGCCCACTCGACATGCGGGCCGCCTGGCTGGACCAGATGGGGTGGACGGCCCCCAATGGCATCGATGTGCCAAGGTGCGGTCGTCTAAACCCGCAGCGAGGGAGCCGTTCGCGATGAGCACTACCATGATTGGCCTCGACATCGCCAAGTCCGTCTTCCAAGTCCACGCCGCAGACGCGATCGGCGAGGTGCAGCTGAGGCGCAAGCTGCGCCGCGACGAGCTGATCCCGTTCTTTGAAGGGCTGCCGCGCTGCACCGTGATCATGGAGGCGTGCGGAGCGGCGCACCACTGGGCCCGCGTGCTGGGCGGCCTCGGGCACGAGGTGAAGCTGATCGCCCCAGAGACGGTCCGGCCGTTCGTCAAGCGCGGCAGGAAGAACGACGCCGCAGACGCGGCGGCGATCTGCGCTGCCGCGTCCCGGCCCGATGTGAGGTTCGTGCCGGCGAAGAGCGTAGAGCAGCAGGGTGTCCTCGCCCTGCATTCGGCGCGCGCCCTGCTCGTCAAGCAGCAGACGATGCTGGCCAATGCCCTCCGTGGCCTGGCGACCGAGTTCGGCTTGGTCGCGCCGCAGGGTATGGGCAGGCTCGAAGAACTCGTGGCGCTGGTGGCGGCGGATGGGACCTTCCCGGAGCAGGCGCGCGGGGCGTTTGCCGGGCTGCTCGAGCAGTGCCGCGCGATCGCCGAACGGATCGAGGCGCTGGAGGCGAAGATCGTCGCGCATGCGCGGCGGAGTGACACGGCACGGCGCCTGGCCACGGTCCCCGGCATCGGGCCGATCACCGCTTCACTGATCGCGGCCACGATCGGCGGCAACATCGGGGCGTTCCGGAGCGCGCGGCACTTCGCCGCCTGGCTCGGGCTGGTGCCGCGGCAGCACTCGACCGGCGGCAAGACCCGCCTCGGCCGGATCACCAAGGCCGGCGACCGGCAGATCCGGACCCTGCTGGTGCTCGGCGCCACCTCAATGGTCTACCGCGCCGTGGCGTGGAACAGCGCCGCCGGGGCATGGACCCGAGGGCTGCTGGCGCGGCGTCCCGTCCGGCTGGTGACGGTGGCGCTGGCGAACAAGATGGCGCGCATCGCCTGGGCGCTGATGACGCGCGACGAGGTTTACCGGGCGGAGGGACGTAGCGCGGCCGCTTCGACGGCCACGGCGTGACATCCCGACCCGCGCGGTAGGCGGCGGGCACGAGCCCGCACCATCCGGCGGCAAGCGCCGAGAGGCGTGATGGGGAAGGCTGTGGTCCAGACAGCTCAGGCGAAGCCGTTGACGGTGTCGTGCCACGAGCACGCGAACCAGATTGGCGCCTGACACGCACGCGCACACCCATGATGGCCAGCGGCGAACGCCGCGCGACAGGCCGGACATAAGGGCGCAGCTGACCGGACCTTCCACCAACGCGGATCGGGGTTTCAATGCCGGCAATGTGTCACGCGCACTGAGCCTCGCGCAGCCTTTCCGTCGTCGCCGCTCTAGGCCGGGTCAAGCCGATGGTGCATCGGGCCGCAGCGAAATTCGTTGCCGTGCTCCGGCCGTCCACATAAGACCGTCAGGCGCGCCGCATAGTGCAACCCAGTGCCCAGGGAGCCGGGTGCGGTACAGGCCGCATTGGCCCGGCGGGCGGCTTCGGCATCGCCAGCCCGGAGAGCTGGGTTGCCGAGCCGGGTCCCCCTCGCCCGGGCGGCGGCCAGGGCGGCGGTGGTGCGGGCCGAGATCATCTCCCGCTCGTGCTCGGCCACCGCGGCCAGGATGTGGACGGTCAGGCGGGTGGCGAAGGGATTGTCGCAGGCGACGAACTCGACCCCGGCTTCCATCAGGTTGGAGACGAAGGCGACGTTCCGGGCCAGGCGGTCGAGCTTGGCGATCACCAGGGTGGCGCGGCGGGCCCCGCAGGCGGCGATCGCCCGGGCCACCTCCGGCCGGTTGTTCTTCTTGCCGCTTTCGATCTCGATGAACTCGGCGAGGACGGTGCCCCCGACCGAGCGGACGTGGCGCTCGACCGCCTCTCGCTGCGCCTCCAGGCCGAGGCCGCTCTGGCCCTGCTTGGCCGTGCTGACCCGGTAGTAGGCGACAAACCCAGGGATGCCGAGGAGGCTGGCAGTGCCTCTGTGGGAGGGTTTCTTGGCCATGATCGAGGGCAGGGTGCGCTCAGGCGCGCCCGACAATCCCAATCCACCAATTGATGCATTGTCGGGACAGGCCGGGCGCCCTCCCCCGCCCCACGTCCTCCGCCGCGGCGGGCAGCACGACCATCAGAGCCTTCAGGGACGGCGCCGGGCTGGCCCGATCCAAGCCCGAGATGCGCTGCCGCGTCCCGTGTGCGTACCCAAGCCAACAGAGGTGATCCATGGGTGGTCCAGGTGCGGTGGACGCGTGAGCTGACCGCGGCCCGCGCCACACGGGCGGTCACGGACACAGGGAACGCACGCGAGGGGGTGGTTGGCGGGGCTCGATCAGCCCGCACGCCAGGGTGGCAGTATTATCGGAGTTTCTCGCCCTCTGCGCAATCGGCACATGAGGGGCAAGGGGGGGGCGCGCTACGCCCGCTGCTGAGTCGTGCCCCCTTGAAAGCCTCGGGACGGGCACCACTTACCATCCACACAGATGGTATATGGATGTCAAGAGGATGGCCGCAAACGTACATGAGCTCCGGCCTAAGGTCGGCGACACCGAGAAGATCACCATCAACCTCGGCTACGTCGATCTCGGCCATATCGACCTGCTGGTCCAGGACGGCTTCTACTCGAACCGTACCGACTTCATTCGCACCGCCATCCGCAACCAGATCGAGCGGCATGCCGAGGCGGCCAAGCAGTCGGTGGCCCGGCGAAGCCTTGACCTTGGCCTCCGACACTACAGCCGCGCGGACCTCGAGGCCGCCCGGGCTGCTGGCCAGATGCTCGATATCCGGGTGCTGGGCCTCGCCAGCATCGCCAAGGACGTCTCGCCCGAACTCGCCCGCGCCACGATCGCCTCGATCTCCGTGCTCGGGGCGCTGCAGGCCAGCGCCGCGATCAAGGACGCACTGGCCGACAGAACCCGCTGACCACCCCTAGGCCGTGCCGCTGTTCCGCTTAACCGAAGCACCCCTTCGGTAGGGCCGCCACCATCACCTGCTTCCATCACCGACACCCCACCGGGATGCGGATCGGTCCTCCTTGCGAGGAGGCCTGGGCTGCGCCCGCGCACAGAAAGCTCCTGACATGAACGCTATGCTGCCCCCCAACCTACTCGAAGCGACCCGCCTCACCCGCGAAGGCCGGCTCACTGAGGCCTCTGCTCTCCTGCAGCGCCTGTTCCACAACGGCAGCGCGCCGGATATGCCGTCCAGCACGCTGCACGACACCGCGGCGCCGTCTCTCGCAGGCCAGCCACGCGTCATCGATGTGGACCCCAAGACGGGAAAGGTGACCGACCCCGATCCCGCCTCACCGGCCAGGGCGGCGCGCGGCTTCGCCGCCGGCGTGCGACCCGCAGGCGGGTTGTCGGGAAACCCCCTGCCGCAGCTGCCGGAGGCGCTGCGCGGCTTCCTTGAGCAGCTCAACAGCGGCGGCGGTCTGCCGTCGGGCTTGGGTGGGCTGGGCATGCGTGCTCCGGCGCAGGCACCCGATCCGCTGCCTGACGGCGCCCAGTTCGTCACCGGGTCCTTCACCAGCGACGCCGGCAGCCGCGGCTACAAGCTCTACATCCCCAGCACTTATCGTGGCGAACCAGTGCCGCTGCTGGTCATGCTGCACGGCTGCACCCAGTCACCGGACGACTTCGCCGCCGGCACCCGCATGAACGCGCTGGCTGAGGAGCACGCCTGCCTGGTGGTCTATCCGGGGCAGCCGAGCTCGGCGAATGCCCAGAAGTGCTGGAACTGGTTCAGCCCGGGCGACCAGCAGCGCGGCCAAGGCGAGCCTTCGCTGCTCGCGGGCATCACCCGCCAGGTCATGCGCGACCACGCGGTTGATCCACGGCGCGTCTATGTCGCTGGGCTCTCCGCCGGCGGGGCGGCCGCCGCCATCATGGGGGTGGCTTATCCCGATCTCTACGCCGCCGTCGGGGTGCATTCCGGGCTGGCCTGCGGGGCTGCCCGCGACATCCCCTCCGCCTTCGCCGCCATGCGGCAGGGCAGCGCCGCCGCGCCGCACCGGCCGGGCGGCGGGTCAAACACTGAAGGGCTCCGGAGGATCGTCCCGACCATCGTGTTCCATGCCGATCAGGATGGCACGGTGAATCTCCGCAACGGCGACCAGGTCATTGCCCAGGCAAAGGCAGCGGCAGCCGTTGGCCTGCAGGCCAGGACGGAGCGTGGTCAGGTGCCCGGCGGGCATGCCTACAGCCGCACCCTGCACACCGATCCCAGCGGCCAGCCGATGCTGGAACAATGGGTGATCCATGGCGGTGGCCATGCCTGGTCCGGCGGCAGCTCAGCTGGTTCCTACACCGATCCCCGTGGGCCCGACGCCTCGCGCGAGATACTCCGCTTCTTCCTCGACCACCCGCATCCCGCCACCGCATAGCGGGCTGCGGAGCCGACGCTCAGCCAGGGGCGTCGGCTTCAGTGCGGCACAAAGGCCGGGCAGGCAAGGTCCGCTTCAAGAGGCAGGCTAGCAACCCCTCTCGTCGGCTCAGCCCGCCACGAAGCTTCCATGCAAGCCTTCAGCGCACGGACGAACCGCGATTTCAGAGAGGCTGCGATTGGCCGAGGGTCACCTGTTTGCCCTAATGCAACTATTCGCCGTAATCCCGTTGTTCGATTATGGAGAAAGCACCGGCGATCATCGTGATCGGCGCCTCCGCAGGGGGTGTTGAGGCGACACGCACCCTGGCCGCCGGGCTGCCGGCCGACATCGCGGCCGCCTTGTTCATCGTTCTGCATATCGGGGCCCACAAGAGCGAGCTGCCGTCGCTGCTGAACCAGCTGGGACCGCTCCGGGCGAGCCATCCGAAAGATGGCGCCCTCATTCACCCCGGGCAGATCTATGTGGCCCCTCCTGATCATCACTTGGTGATCGAGCCCGGCCTCGTGCGACTGACGAAAGGGCCGCGCGAGAACTGGGTGCGTATTCCACGCATCGTGGGCAGCCGTTCCACGCGATCGTGGGCGCGAGTTCCACGGCATCGCGGGCAGGCTGATCTGCCGACGTGGTAATGGAGTCAGGCCCGCTGCCCGGCGTCAAGCGTTTCGCTGGCCGGCGCCCGCTTGGCGCGCAGTTTCCGCATGCTCTCCCCCTTCAGCTCGATCCGGTGTGCGTTGTGGACCAGGCGGTCCAGGATGGCATCCGCGAGGGTTGGGCTGCCGATCACCTCGTGCCACGCTTCGATCGGCACCTGGCTGGTGACGATGGTGGAGCCGCGGCCATGGCGGTCCTCCAGGATCTCGAGCACGTCCTCCCGCTCGGCCTGGGAGAGGACGGACAGGCCCCAGTCGTCCAGGATCAGAAGGTCGACGCGGGCCAGCGCCTTGAGCATGCGGGCATGGCGGCCATCGCCACGAGCCAGGGCCATAGCCTCGAACAGCCGCGGGATGCGATGGTAGAGCACACGCCGGCCGTCACGGCAGGCCTTGTGGCCGAGGGCGCAGGCCAGCCAGCTTTTCCCGACACCGGTCGGGCCGGTGATCAGGACACCCTCGTGGCGGTCGAGCCAGTCGCCGGCGGCCAGCCGCTGGAACAGCGCCCGGTCGAGGCCGCGAGGGGCGCGCAGGTCGACGTCCTCAATGCTGGCGTCGTGCCGCAGCGCGGCGAACTTCAGCCGCGTTGCCAGGCGCCGGCTCTCGCGCTCGGCGGCCTCGCGGTCGACCAGCAGGCCGAGCCGCTCCTCGAAGCCGAGCGCGGCGATGTCGGGCGATCGTCGCTGGTCGTCCAGCGCCTTGGCCATGCCGGTCAGGCCGAGCGCGATCAGTTGCTCCTGTGTGGGGTGGGCGAGCATGGGGTCCTCTCTGCCGCGGGTCAGTGGAAGTAGCCCCCGCCACGGATGTTGCCGTGCAGCGGGGGAGGCCGCCGCTCCGGCTCCTCGTCCAGAAAGGCCCGCTCGAGGCCGTTCTGCAGAATGGAGCGGATCGAGGCCACCGAGCGCGCCCGGATGCTGACGCCGCGCCCGCAGGCGGCGTCGAGCCGGGCGGCTCCATAGGTCCTGGCCAGGGCCAGGATGCCGAGGCAGGTGCGGAAGCCCTGCTCGGGATGCGGGCGCGCCGCCATGACCGTCTCGCATAGCACTACCGTCGCGGGGCCGATCCGGGCCGCCTCCTCCAGCAGCCGGGCCGGCGTCCACTGGGCGTGCCGGCGGTGCGCGCTCGGCATGTGCTCGGGCACAGTGCTATGCCCGCGCCGCTGGCGGGCCCGCGGATGGCTGGCCACCCGCTCGCCGCGGTGGAAGGCCTCCACCGTGCCCTCGGCCACCCGCACGTCCAGCACCTGCCGGATCAGCCGGAACGGCACCGAGTACCAGTGGCCCTCGACCTCGACGTGGTAGTCCGGCCCGACCCGGCAGCGTTTCCACTGGGCGAAGGCGTAGGCGCGCTCCGGCAGGCCGCGCAGCACCGGCGCGTCGAGCGCGGCGAACAGCTCCGCCCGGCTGGCGCCGAAGCCGCGCATAATCCGGGCGTTCAGGTCGGCGGTCAGCGTGGTGATCGCGCCGTTCAGTTCGGTCAACGAGAAGAAGCGGGCGTTCCGCAGCCGGGCCAGGATCCAGCGCTCGGCCAGCAGCACCGATTGCTCGACCTTCGCCTTGTCACGCGGCTTGCCCGGCCGCGCCGGCAGGATGGTGGTGCCGTAGTGCTCGGCGAGTTCCAGGTAGGAGCGGTTCAGCCCGGGCTCGTACCTATCGGCCCTGATCACCGCCGACTTCAGGTTGTCGCAGACCACGAACTTCGGCACGCCGCCGAGGGCCGCGAACAGGCTGACATGCGCGCCGATCCAGTCCGCCAGCCCCTCGCTGGCGCGGGCCTCCGCGAAGACCAGGTTGGAGGCGCCCATGGTCGCCACGAACAGCCGGGCCTGCCACACCACGCCGCTGTCGGGGTCGGTGACACCGATGGTGTCGCCGGCGAAGTCGACGAAGACCTTCTCGCCGCCGACATGGCTCTGGCGCATGCGCGGCGACAGGCGGGATTTCCAGGCCTCATAGGCCTCGCAGAACCAGGAGTAGCCGAAGCCGTCCGGATGCCGCGCCCGGTACTCTTGCCACAGCAGTGCCCGCGTCACGCCGCGCCGCCGCAGCTCCCGCTCCACCTCAGCCCAGTCCGGCACCGGCCGGCTGGCGACCGTCTCGGCCGCCGGCGGGCCAGGGAACAGCCGTCGCTCGAGTTCCGTGTCGGTCAGCCCCTCCGGCAACGGCCAGGACAGCCCGGCCGCTCGGGCTCGGCTCAGGTACGACCCGATCGCTCCCTTGCTGACGCCCAGCGCCGCGGTCATGGCGCGCTCGCTCAACCGGGCCTCGTACTTCAGTCGCAACACATCGCGGATCCGGCGCATCGACAATCTCTCGGTTGGCATCCAGCAGACCTCGTCAGGGACGAGGCCGCCTTAGCCCGCTCAGACTGTCGCCAGACCAGCCCCGGCACCCCCTCTCAGGTGCCCGCGATCCCGTGGAATCGCTGCCCGCCTTGCCGTGGAAACCCTGCCCACGATCCCGTGGAATCAGTGCCCGCGATCACCTGGAATACGCACTGGGCGCGCCCTGCCATCGATCCCTTGTTTCGCAGCGCCGCTCGGGCTTACGGGTCCGAGGTGATCGGCGTCATCCTGACCGGCGGGCTGAACGACGGCACGGCCGGCCTCTACGAGATCGAGCAGCGCGGCGGAACCACTGTGGTCCAAGACCCTGACGATGCGGTGAGTCCGAGTATGCCGCGCAGTGCGCTGCATCATGTCGCAGTTGATCACTGCTTGCCGCTGGCACAAATTCCGACGCTTCTTGCAGGCCTGGTCGCCAAGAGGGATGCCGGTGCCCTCCTCGCTCAACCGCGTCCGGCACCCGCCAGGAGACGGGGACAGGAGATGACGGCAGAGTACAAGCTCGACCAGCCTGTCGCGGTGACCTGCCCGGACTGCGGTGGCGCGTTACGCCGGACCGAACTCGGCACCCTGACCCAGTTCAGGTGCCACATCGGCCATGTCTACACAGCCGAGGTGCTGGTGGCGGCGCAGTTCGCCGCGCTGGAGGAATCGCTTGAAGCGGCGATGCGCTCTCTCAGCGAGAGAGGCGAGCTATGCCGGCAGATGGCCGACAAAGCTCAAGCTGCCGGGAACGCGTCTACCGCAATGCAGTGGGACGCGGCGATGCGCGAAGCCAAGGAGCGGACCGTTGTGCTGCGGCAACTCCTCGAGAAGGAATGGACCCACCCGACCGACAGGGAAGCACTGGAAGCCTCAGAGGGTTAGTCCCGCTCTGCTCAGCCGTCTGTGCTACAGAGCAGCCTAACCTGCCGCTCGAGGTCTTGACGTGTGAATGGTTTGATCAGGCGAGGTTGGTCCCGAAGGGCTTCAGGGAGAGCCCAATCCCCGTAGCCGCTGGCGAGGACGAAGGGGATACCACGCATGAGGAGCTGTTCAGCCACTGGATAGACGTACCCACCGCGGATGGTCACGTCCAGGATCGCTGCATCCAGTGCCTCATCGCTTGCCAGCTGCAGCGCGGCGTCTACCTTGCTGGCCGGGCCCACGACGACGCAGCCGAGAGCCTGCAGGGTCTCCTCGATCTCCAAAGCGATAAGCATCTCATCCTCGGCCACCAGGATGCGGCGTCCTGTCAGGCTATCGGTGGTCATCGCGCTTGCCTCCAGCTTCGCCGGTAGCCCGTAGGCGGCCGACCTCCTCCGTCAGGGGTATCGTCATGGTGCAGCGAAGGCCGGTTGCCAGGAACTCCCGGTCTACCTTGGCATCGAGCTCGTGAGTGAGGGTCCGTTCGATCAACGTGGTTCCAAAGCCGCGCCGTGAGGGCAGCTGCACTTCCGGGCCGCCGGCCTCCGTCCAGATGAGGGTCAACGCGTGGTTACCCACGCCGCCCGTGACATGCCACGCGACCGCCAAGCGCCCTGAGGCTGTCGAGAGCGCGCCGTACTTGGCCGCGTTGCTGGCAAGCTCGTGCAGGGCCATCGCCATGGCCAATCCTGCCCTCGGGGTCAGCGTGACATCGCCGCCCGTGACCACAAGATTGCCCTCTCCGCGATCGTAGGGAGCCAGTTCCATTGCAACAACAGCAGAGAGAGACATCTCGCCTTGCCCGGTCTGGGTCAGCAGGCTGTGTGCCCTGGCGATTGCCTTGATACGGCCCTCAAGCTCGACGGCGAAGGCCTCGGGCGTGCGGCTGGTCCGCAACGTCTGCGAGATCACGGCAGACACGACCGCCAGGATGTTCTTCACGCGGTGGTCAAGTTCGCTGAGCAGCAATGCAGCCTTCTGCTCGGCGATCTTGCGTTCGCTGACATCTCGCGCGACTAGGGAAGCACCGACGATCTGTCCATCACCTTCCTTGACCGGCGAGACCGTGACCGAGACCTCGATCGGGCGACCGTCTTTGTCGATCTTGGCGCTGTCGAAATGCGCGACCCGCTCACCCTGCTGCAGCTTCTCCAGCAGGTGCGGCCAATCGTCGGGCAGAAGCCCGTCCAGCAGCACGGATAAGGATTGTCCGATCGCCTCGGAGGTTGGGCAGCCGTAGAGCTGCTCGGCACCGGCGTTCCAACTCGTGACAACGCCGTGCAGATCGTGGCTGATGATTGCATCCTGGGACGACGCGACGATCGCTGCGAGCAGCGAGCGTGCCTGCTCATGTCTCTTGCGCTCGGAAATATCGATGAAGGTGATGACGGCACCGTCGATGACGTTGTTCAGGTCACGATAAGGGCGGATCTGCATGAGGTAGCTCGCGCCACCCTCGGCCACTGCAACTTCCCGTTCAATGGGAGCCAAGGTACGCAGCACCTGACGCATGTCTTGCGCCAGTCCGTCACGGTTCAGGCGGGTGACAATGTCACTGATCGGCCGCCCCTCGTCTCCCTCGCGGACCTTGAAGATCTCCAGCAGGCGCGGCGTGAAGCGCCGAATGCGCAGGTCGTTGTCCAGGAACAGGGTTGCAATGGAGGTGCTGTCGAAGAGGTTCGCAAGGTCGCTGTTGGAGCGCACCAGGCTGTCGTTCCTGTGATTCAACTCCGCATTGATTGTTTGCAGCTCTTCATTGAGGGACTGCAGCTCCTCCTTCGAGGTCTCCAGCTCCTCGTTGGCTGATTGCAGCTCCTCATTGACCGACAGGTATTCCTCGTTGGAGGTCTGCAGCTCCTCGTTGGCGGCCTCCAGTTCCTCGGTAATGTTGCGGAGGCGCTCTCTCGTACTCAGCAACTCGGCGTTGAGGGCTTGAAGGGCCGCATCACCATCCTCGTTGTGCAGGCCCGGCGCTGCCGTGTCCTTTGGAACTGGTCTCACGTTTCCGACCTCTTGGAACGCGATAACGAACAGGCCCCCCCTCTCCCGGATCACCGAGCGGCTCGACGATCAGATTGACGGCTTCGTATTGCTCCCCCACCTCGATGCTGACAGTGCCGTGCAGAACCCGCTCCCCCGTCGCCGCAGCCTCCTTGAGTGCGGCGCGCGCCGCTGCCCGCAGATCGGTGTGCAGGAGATTGAAGAGGTTGAGGCTGGCGGCCCCCGGTGCCGGCTCCAGGTACTTCGCGGTATGGCCAGAAAACCGCAGGATGTCATGTTGTCGGTCTACGACCAGGAATGCCGGGGCATACCGCGCGATCGCGCGAGCCACGCGCTGGTCGATCTCATCACGGGCCGATGGCGCGGCCTGCTTGGCTAGCGGCAGGCGTTCCGACGAGCGCGAGAGCGGGAAGGCAGGCAGCCGCGCCGTCGTGTCCCGTCTGATATAAAGCCGATGTTGCTTATCGAGGGGCGCAAAGAGGTGGACTTGCGCGGTGGTGCCCTCCGACGGCCCGAGGAACAGGTGCCGGCCCGACCGCAACGCATAATGGAAGGTGGTGAGGACGCGGTGCTGCAGCTGTGGCTCGAAGTAGATCAGCAGGTTGCGGCAGGAGATCAGATCAAGCCGGGAGAAGGGTGGGTCCTTGACGAGGTCATGCGTCGAGAACAGGCACATCTCCCGGAGGCCCTTCGCAACGCGGTAGTTGCCGTCCTCTTTGACAAAGTTCCGCTCCAGACGCTCGGCGGAGAGGTCGGAGGCGATCGCCCCGAGATACAGTCCGGCCCGTGCGGCCTCGATTGCTCGATCATCGATGTCGGTCGCAAAGATCTGGATCGGGCGGTGGCAGCCGGTTCGGTCCAGGCCCTCCTTGAGCAGGATAGCAATCGAATAGGCTTCCTCGCCCGTGGCGCAGCCTGCCACCCACACCCGGATCGGGTCAGTGCTGCGTAGGTCTGCCAGCAGCTCCGGTATGACTTTCGTCTCGAGCGCCTCGAATGCCTCCGGATTACGGAAGAAGCGGGTAACGCTGATCAGGAGCTCGCGGAACAGTAGCTCCGCCTCGTGCGGCAAGGCCCGCAGCTGCTCGATGTAGGCAGGAACCTCGTCCGTCTGCAGCACATGCATCCGGCGCTGGATGCGGCGCATGAGGGTGCCAGTCTTATACTGGCTGAAGTCGCGGCCAAGCCGGCTGTGCAGCACGGCGCAGATCGTCACTAGGTAGTTCGGGAGGTCCTGGCGGATGCCATCCGGACCCTTCGTGGCGTCGCCGATAATGCGATGGTGCCGGTAGTCCATGAGGGCAGCCGGCATGTCCTCGACCGCGAGCACATGATCGACGAAGCCGCCGGAGGCCGCACTCTGCGGCATGCCGCTCTTGGCGTGATGGTCGAACTCGGCTTGGCTCAGGGTCAGCCCGCCCTGTTCTTTGATCGCCGCGATGCCAAGCGCCCCATCGCTGCCGAACCCGGAGAGAATGATGCCGACTGCGTTCTCGCGCTGGTCTTCGGCCAGCGAGGTCAGGAACGTATTGATCGACGTACGACGCGCGGCAGACGGTGCCGGACGGGTGAGGTGGAGGGCACCGTCCTCGATCGTCAGGATCGCATCTGGCGGGATAACATAGACCTGGTTCGGACTGATCTCCACCCCGTCCTCGGCGAGGTGCACCGGCATCGTGGTGTAGCCAGCAACGATCGCAACTAAAGAGCTCTCATAGTGAGGATCGAGGTGCTGGACCAGCACGAAGCTCATGCCGCTGTCAGCCGGCATCTTGGAAAAGAAGGCCTTGTACGCGTCGAGACCACCCGCCGAGGCGCCGAGGCCCACGACCAAACAGGTTCGTTCCGGAGCGCTGGCAGACGGGACGGCAACATCGTCCCCAACCTCAGGATTGGACGCCGCGGCACTATCGCCTGAGCTACTGGGCTTACCCGGCTGGCTGGGCCTAGCTGCCACTGTGTGCCATGGGATCGAATCCTTCCGCCCCGCCATGCATGCAGGTCCCGAATGCAACCAACGACCGGAAAAACAAGCAGTTTCCTCCTGCTTGCCACCGGAAGAACGAACCTTAGGATGGAGTTGATTACCCCGACCAGGGAGGTGGTGTCGCAGAGCCCCAGCCCCGCCTGGCCCAAAGCCTTGGCCGTAGCCCCTAGCTCGGCCGGATGCGAGGCGCGATCGAGCAGGTTGAAGTTCGATCGGGCCGCGACCTCGGCGTAGCCGGTCATGCCTACCCGGCGCGATTCGGGCGACCGGGGCGGCGCTTCATCACCACGAAGCCGGCGCGCGCCAGATGCTCGGCGGCGAAGCCCGCGGCGAAGTCCCAGCCGGCAATGGCACCGCGCCGGGGCCGGCCACGCTCGTCATGGCGCAGCACATAGGCCAGAGCCTCGGCGATCTCCTCCAGGTCAGCTGGGGCGACGGGCGGCTCGGCATCGGGTTCAAAGTCGAATCGAGCGTGTTCCAAGGCGTCCGGTGCACCGATCCGCCTTGGTGGCCGCGCCGTCATCCTCGGGGCCGCAACATCCTACCCTTGGCTGCGCTGGAGCCATGGCAACGGCGGACATCCTAGGGCGTTGCCGGCCGGCACAGGGCACACGGCGCCTCGTGCCCACGAGCCACGGTGAGGGTCGGTGCCTGAAGTTCGGTTTGTCTCCGGCGTTCTCATCGCGGTGGGTCTGCTGCTGGCCCTGGCACGCCTGCTCAAGTTGCCGCAGTCCGCGGTGCTGTTCGTGGGCGGGCTCGCCTCCACCTTACTGCCTGGGCTGCTACCCGCTGTGCATGTTGACCCGGAGGTGGTGCTCGGGCTCCTGCTCCCGCCGCTGCTCTATGCCGGTACCGCCGCGCTCTCGGTCGATCTGCTACGCCATGCGTTCGGGCGGGGCGTGCTCGGCGGGGCGGCCTTGGTGATCGGCATCACCCTCCTCGTCGCGGAGGCCACCCGCCTGCTGCTGCCGGGCATCGACCCGGCAGCCTGCCTGCTGGTCCGAATCGCTGTCTCGATCGGCGACACGCGATTGGCCCAGGAGACAGGCCAGGACCAGCAGCTGCCCCGTGTCCTGACCGACGCCTTCGCGGGCCAGGGGGTGAGCGCGCGGCTGATCGTGGTGACGCTCTACCTGCTGGCGCGCAATTCTATCGGCGGGCCACCACCAGGTCCGGCGGAGACATTGCTTCGCCTCGGCACCGACTTGGCAGGCGGCGGCGCGATCGGGTTCGCAGTCGGCCTCGCGGCCGCCGAGTTCCGCCGGCGCATCGGGCCTGCAACGGTCGAGGTTGCGGTCTCCGTGACCACCCCGTTTCTCGCTGCCGCCCTGGCTGAGGCGGCCGGGGTGTCTGTGGCTGTGGTGATCGTGGCCGCGGCGCTCACCGTCTCCTGGCGCGCCGTGGACAGACAGACGGGCGAGGCGATCTCCTCGCCTGAGGCCCGCCTGGTATCGCGGCACTTCTGGCTGGAGGTCGGGGTGCTGCTTTCGGGCGGTCTGTTCTTCCTGATGGGCCGGGCACTGCCAGAGGCGCTGACGGGCCTCGGCCGCTTCGGCTGGCAGCGCCTGGTCCTGGCCGCCATGCTCCTCCTCGCCCCGGTGCTCGCCATCCAGTTCTTGATGGCGCTCTTGGTTCAGGTCCTCCCGGGCACGCCGCCGGTGCCCGGAGCCGATGGCCGGCCGGCAGGCCGCTTGCGTACCGCGGCTGCAGCCTCCTGGTCTGGCCACCGATCGGTCATCGCCCTCGCACTCGTGCTCGCCGTTCCAGGTGCGACGCCTGATGGCCGACCTTATCCGGACCGTGATCTGGTCCTCGCCCTCACCGGCTTGCTCGTGGTCGGCTCTGGCCTGCTGCAAGGTGCCATGCTGGCGCAGACCCTCGCCTGGGCGAAGCTTGGTGGTGCCGAGGAGAAGGAGCACGAGGGGAAGGTGGCCCATGCCCAGGCCATGGCGGCGCAGGACCACGCCTCCCATGCGGAGCCGGAGGTAGCCGCGGCCGAGGGCCGCCGGGCCCTGACCCAGCTGCGCCAGGCCGACGCGATCGGCGATGCTGCACTGCGCGAAGCCGACCACGCGGTTGCGCTACGCGCCCACGCGGAACAAGCCTCGGGAAAGCGCGTGTAGTCGAAGCTCAAGCCGGCGCCTGATAGAGCCCCGACGGCTCTCCTTCCCCGAAACACGCTGTAGTCGGCAACTCGCCATGGCGCGGCGCCGTTCGGGAGGTGCCGGAGCGTGCCACGCTCCAAAGGCCATGGCGAAACAATCGTATCCATACGGCCAAGGCCGCGGGTGGCCGAGGACAGGGGATGGGCGGCGCTCACCGCTTCCGGTCGAGGCTGAGTTCCTTGAGGGTTCCCATCCGGCGAGGGCTGCGGATCAGGTTGCTGGTTTGCGCTTGATGGGTGGCTTGCGTGACCACGCCTTGGCGAGGGCTTCGATGGCCTTTGCATGCTCATCGAAATCGATGGTGTTGGGATCAAAAGGCGCGCCGACCCATTGGATCATCTCGGCGTGGCTCTCGTGCTTCGGATCGGCGATCGCCTTGAGGAACTCGGCGTAGCCCCAAGGTCCACCGACGTCCTCGGGCGGGCAGCGCCCGGTGGCATCGATCAGGAGCGGGTAGGTGAGGCCGGGCATGGAATCCGTGATGCGCTCGACCTTGATCGTGTGTTCCCAGCCATCGCCGAAGTCGTAGAGGTATTTCAGCGTCTTCGCGCCGGTGTCCTCGAGGACGTCGAGGAGACGCGTCTTGCGGGCATCGAGCGGGCCTTCTCCCCAGTCCGGGTCGGGCACGCCCCAGCCCACGTCGCGGGCCCGGATCTTGTAGAGATGGCTGTTGGTCCAGCCCATGGCGGCCTGGAGCACCAGGTGCAGGCGATCAAGCCGGATGGTCAGTGGCACCTCGACGCGGCGCAGCACTGCGGGCTTGACGTCATCGAGGAAGATCTTGAGCCGGGCGATGCTGTTACTGGTCATGCCGCTGCCTTTCTCTCCCTCGCCTGGGTCCAGTTCCAGGGGAGTAGCTCATCCAGCCTCGAGGCGGGGTGGTCGGCTATCCTGGCCAGCACGTCGGCGAGCCAGGCGCGCGGGTCGACCCCGTTCAGCTTGGCGGTGTAGATGAGCGAGATCATGGCCGCGGCCCGGTCGCCGCCTCGATCACTGCCGGCGAACAGCCATGATTTTCTCCCGAGAGCGATACCACGTAGCGCCCGCTCGGCGGCGTTGTTGCTGAGGCAGATCCGGCCGTCTTCGATGAACCGGGTGAACGCCTCCCATCGGGTCAGCATGTAGTCCATGGCCTTGGCGACCGGGTTATGCCGGGACAGCTTGCCGCGGCTCTCGCGCATCCAGGTCTCGAGCCCGGCAACGAGCGGCGCGACGTGCTGGCGGCGGACGGCCAGGCGCGCCTCGGCGGGCGACCCGTTGATGGCCCGCTCGGCGTCAAAGATGGCGTCGATCCGTCGCACCGCCTCGATGGCCAGCGGCGCGCGCTGCAGTTCAGCCAACTCGAACAGCTTGCGCCTGCCATGGACCATCCGAACGCAATCGCAGGCCTGCGCTTCGTCTCCTGCGTATCGTTCGCTTCCGGGTTGGCCGCGTCGCGGCAACGGCGGCCACCGTCGGCAGGCTGAGATCGGGGACAGCAGTTTCTTCGGGCGGCTCCACGGAAGGATCCGCTCTATGCCCGCAGACCAGCGCCCCATCGCGGCCTCAATCTGGGCTATCCGCTCGGTCGTGGTCCGTACCCGAGACGGCCCGGGGCGGCTCGACCAAGCTTACCGCCGCCTCATCGACGACATCGAGCGTGAGCAACCGCGTCCGGCACCGGGCCTCCGGCCCGAGTTGGCGGATGCAGACCGTGCCTCCGAGCCGTGGAGATGACACATGCGCGCCGCGATCTATACGCGTGTCTCGACCGAGCGCCAGGAACGGCAACAGACCATCGGCAGTCAGGTCTCCGCCCTGCGGGACTGGGCAGCGGCCCAGGGTCATGTCCTGGCGGAGGCCCACGTGTTCCGCGACGAGGGTTACAGCGGCTCGCGCCTGGACCGCCCCGCCCTGGACGCGCTCAGGGACGCTGTGCGCGATGCCGCCGTGGATGTGGTGGCGGTGTTCAGCCCGGATCGGCTCGCCCGCAAGTATGCCTACCAGGTCCTGCTGCTGGAGGAGTTCCGGCGTGCCAACTGCGAGGTCATGTTCCTGCACCACCCCATCTCGGACGACCCGAACGACCAACTGCTGCTGCAAATCCAGGGCGCCATCGCCGAGTACGAGCGCGCCGTGCTGGCGGAGCGATTCCGGCGCGGCAAGCTGCAGAAGGCGCGCGACGGCCATATTATCAGCTCCAAGGTGCCGTACGGCTACCGCTATGAGGCTCGCCACAGCGCCATGCCCGCCCGCCTCGTGGTGGACGAGGCGGAGGCCGCCATGGTCCGCCAGCTCTACGCCTGGGTGCTCGAGGACGGGCTCACCATCCGCCAGTGCACGAAACGGCTGAACGCCAGTCCTTGGGTGACGCGGTCGGGCCGCAAGCAGTGGGCCCCCTCCGTCGTGCACCACATTCTGACGGACCCGGTCTACGCCGGCACCGCCTACGCCAACCGCTTCGACTACGTTGTGCCCAAGTCGCCTCGGCGCAGGTCGCGCCGAAGCGCGGAACGCAGTTCGCGGCGTCCCCGACCGCCGGAGCAGTGGATCGCCATTGCCGTGCCTCCGCTGGTCGACCATCAGACCAAGGAGCGCGTAAGCGCCATGCTCGCGCGAAACGCGGCGACGGCCTTCCGGCGGAACAAGAAGCACGACTACCTGCTGCGCTGCCTGCTCAAGTGCGGCAGGTGCGGCCTTGGACTTCACGGCTGTTACTTCCCCGCGCAGGGTGGCCGATCCGTATCCCTCTGCTGAGGGCCGCCTACCGAGTTTGCGCGGGATCTGCCTTGGATCTTACGGGCGTTCTTTCGAGCGCCGGTAAGGACAGGCAGTGGGGTGGCCGATGGAGATCATCACCGGGGTGGAGCGTCGCCGGCAGTGGCGGGATGAGGAGAAGCTGCGGATTCTGGCTGAGCTGAACCAGCCCGGGGTTAGGTTCAGCGAGGTTGCCCGGCGGCACGACGTCAGCCGCGGCCTGCTGTGGCAGTGGCGGGATGCGCAGCGGCGCGGCAGGCTAGTGGCTGAGACGCCGGGCTTCCTGCCCGTTCAGGTCCTACCGGAGCTGGCCGCGCCGGCTCCACCCGGAGGATCGGGCCCGCCGCCCTGCGCTGACCGTCCCGCGGTGGAGGACGAGCCAGACGAGCGCATCGAGATCGTCCTGCCGGACGGGACTGCGGTGCGGGTTGCCGCGACGATCAGTGCCGCAAACCTGCGCCGCGTGCTGACGGCGCTGCGCGCATGATCCCGACACCCTCTGGCGTCCGGGTGTGGCTTGCGGTCGGCCACTCCGATATGAGGAAGGGCATGCACTCACTGGCGCTGCAGGTGCAGCAGGCGCTGGGTCGTGACCCACACTGCGGCGATCTGTACGTCTTTCGTGGCCGCAAAGCGGACCTGATCAAGATCGTCTGGCACGACGGGATTGGCATGTCGCTTTACGCGAAGAGATTGGAGAAGGGACGCTTTGTTTGGCCCTCCCCAGCCGACGGCTGTCTGCAGATCTCGGGCGCGCAGCTGGCTTATATGCTCGACGGAATCGATTGGAGAAATCCACTACGGACCTATAGGCCAGAGCTGGCGGGATAGTGTACGGCGCGGTTGCATCAGCGCTACCTGCCATGCAGCAGCTGTGATTCCATCGCCGGCGTGACAGCCGCGCCGGACAACCTGCCCAACGACATCGCCGCGCTGCGCGCCGCCCTCGCGGCCGAGCAGCTGGCGCGGCGCGAGGCCGAGGCGCGCGCCTCCGGCGCCGAGGCGATGGTGGTCCACCTCAAGCTGCTGATTGCCCGGCTGAAGCGCGACAAGTACGGCGCCTCCTCCGAGCGCGGCCGCAAGCTGATCGACCAGCTGGAGCTCGAGCTCGGCGAGTTGGTCACTGCCGCCAGCGAGGACGCCGCCAAGGCGGAGAAGGCGGCGGGCAAGAATGCCCGCTCGGAGCGCCCCGGCATGCCGTCACGCGGCCAGCCGGTACGGGCACCGCTGCCGGCCCATCTGCCGCGCGAGCGGGTCGTCATCCCCGGCCCGACCGCCTGCCCCTGCTGCGGCGGCCGGCTCTCCAAGCTGGGCGAGGACATTACGGAGACGCTCGAGGTCGAGCCCATCAAGTGGAAGGTGATCCAGACGGTCCGCGAGCGGTTCTCCTGCCGTGCTTGCGAGACCATCACCCAGCCCCCGGCGCCGTTCCATCCCATCGCTCGCGGCCGGGCGGGGCCGAACCTGCTGGCGATGATCCTGGAGGCGAAGTTCGGCCAGCACCTGCCACTGAACCGCCAGAGCGAGACCTTCGCCCTGCAGGGCATCGAGCTCAGCGTCTCCACCATTGCCGGCTGGGTTGGCACCTGCACCGCCAACCTGGCGCCGCTGACGGCCCTGATCGACACCCATGTGCTGGCCGCCGAGCGGCTGCACGGCGACGACACCACCGTCCCGGTGCTGGCCAAGGGCAAGACCATCACGGGGCGGGTCTGGACCTATGTCCGGGACGACCGGCCCTTTGGCGGTCGGGCGCCCCCGGCGGCAATGTTCCGCTACTCCCGGGATCGGACGGCCGAGCACCCGAACCGACACCTGGCCGGCTATGCCGGCATCCTGCAGGCGGACGCCTATGCCGGATACAACGCCTTGTACGAGGCCGATCGAAAACCCGAGCCGATCACCGAGGCAGCGTGTTGGGCACACGGTAGGCGCAAGCTATTCGAGCTGGCCGAGTTGTCGCGCGCGCCGCTGGCCATCGAGGCGGTGCGGCGGATCGACGCCATCTTTGACGCCGAGCGCGCCATCAACGGCCTGCCCGCCGAGGCGCGGCTCGCTGTCCGCCAGCAACACATCGCGCCGCTGGTCACCGAACTCGAAACCTGGATGCGCGAGAGCCGCGGCAAGCTGTCCCGCCACAGCCCAGTTGCCAAGGCCATGGACTACATGCTGACGCGCTGGGAGGCCTTCACCGGGTTCCTGCATGACGGCCGGATCTGCCTCAGCAACAACGCTGCCGAGCGGGCGCTGCGTGGTATCGCCCTCGGAAGAAAATCTTGGCTGTTCGCCGGCAGTGATCGAGGCGGCGACCGGGCCGCGGCCATGATCTCGCTCATCTACACCGCCAAGCTGAACGGGGTCGACCCGCGCGCCTGGCTCGCCGACGTGCTGGCCAGGATAGCCGATCATCCCGCCTCGAGGCTGGATGAGCTACTCCCCTGGAACTGGAACCAGGCGAGGGAGAGAAAGGCAGCGGCATGACCAGTAACAGCATCGCCCGGCTCAAGATCACCCTCGATGACGTCAAGCCCGCAGTGCTGCGCCGCGTCGAGGTGCCACTGACCATCCGGCTTGATCGCCTGCACCTGGTGCTCCAGGCCGCCATGGGCTGGACCAACAGCCATCTCTACAAGATCCGGGCCCGCGACGTGGGCTGGGGCGTGCCCGACCCGGACTGGGGAGAAGGCCCGCTCGATGCCCGCAAGACGCGTCTCCTCGACGTCCTCGAGGACACCGGCGCGAAGACGCTGAAATACCTCTACGACTTCGGCGATGGCTGGGAACACACGATCAAGGTCGAGCGCATCACGGATTCCATGCCCGGCCTCACCTACCCGCTCCTGATCGATGCCACCGGGCGCTGCCCGCCCGAGGACGTCGGTGGACCTTGGGGCTACGCCGAGTTCCTCGAGGCGATCGCCGACCCGAAGCACGAGAACCATACCGAGATGGTCCAATGGGCCGGGGCGCCTTTCAATCCCAACACCATCGATTTCGATGAGCATGCAAAGGCCGTCGAAGCCCTCGCTAGGGCGTGGTCACGCAAGCCTGCTACCAAGCGCAAAACAGCAACCTGATCCGCAGTTCTCCGGATGGGAGCCCTCAAGGCACTCAGCCTCGACTAAAAGCCGTGGGCGCCGCCCACCCCCTGTCCTCGGCCACCGCGGCCTTGGCCGTATGGATACGCCGATCCGGAAAGCGCTACTACCGATGCGCCGGTGCGGACCCGCTCACCACGGGCCGTGAGGCAAAATGCCCGCGGGCGTACATTCCGGCGGACAGCCTTGAGCAGGCGGTCTGGCGCCACGTCGTCGGCCTGCTCCGGGATCCCGCTCAGGTCCTGGCGCAGTTCGAGCGCTTCTCAGGCGAGGCTGCCATCGGGAGCGAAGCCGCCGCTGCTGGCCAATTGCGCGCCCGCATCGAGCGGCTGGATCGCGCTGACCGCCGTCTGCTCGAGGCCTACCAAGCCGAGGTGATCAGCCTTGAGGAGCTGGCCGGTCAGCGAAATGCCCTCGCCGAGCAGCATCGCTTGGCGGAGAAGCAGTACGAGCACCACCGTCAACGCAGCCAGCTGCGGCTCAAGGCACAGGTGGCGCTTGCGGACCTTACCGCGTTCAGCGAGCGCATCAGCTCTCGACTGCAAACCGCCGACTTTGCCGAGCGCCAAGCCATCTTGAAGCTGGTCATCGAGCGGATCATCGTCCACGACGGCACCTTGGAGATCCAGCATGTCATCCCGCTGCGGGGCCATACGCCTGGGAACGGGCCGGAGCCCTCCGGTCCCGTTGGATTGTGTTCGGATGGTGTGGGCCCAACACGCCGCCTCGGTGATGGGCCCGGGTTGTCGATCCGCCTCGTACAAGGCGTTGTAGCCGGCATAGGCGTCCGCCTGCAGGATACCGGCGTAGCCGGCCAGGTGCCGGTTCGGATGCTCGGCCGTCCGGTCCCGGGAGTAGCGGAACATCGCCGCCGGTGGGTCGGTCCCGCCCCAGGGCCTGTCGTCGCGGACATAGGTCCAGACCCGGCCGGTGATCGTCTTGCCCCGGGCCAGCACGGGGACGGTGGTGTCGTCGCCATGCAGCCGCGCGGCGGCGAGGACATGGGCGTCGATCAAGGCATTGAGCGGGGCCAGGTTGGCGGTGCAGGTGCCAACCCAGCCGGCGATGGTCGAGACGCTGAGCTCGACGCCTTGCAGGGCGTAGGTCTCGCTCTGGCGGTTCAGCGGCTGGTGCTGGCCGAACTTGGCCTCGAGGATCATGGCCAGCAGGTTCGGCCCCGCCCGGCCGCGGGCGATGGGGTGGAAGGGCGCCGGCGGCTGGGTGATGGTCTCGCAAGCACGGCACGAGAGCCGCTCGCGGACCGTCTGGATGACCTTCCACTTGATGGGCTCGACCTCCAGCGTCTCCGTGATGTCCTCGCCCAGCTTGGAGAGCCGGCCGCCGCAGCAGGGGCAGGCGGTCGGCGCCGGCAGGACAACCCGCTCGCGCGGCAGGTGGGCCGGCAAGGGTGCGCGCACCGGCTGGCCGCGGGCCGGTTGGTCGGGGCGCCGGCCGCGTCCGTCCTTGGCAGCATCCTCCGCCTTGGTGGCGTCCTCGCTGGCGGCGGCGACCAGCTCGCCGAGTTCGAGCTCCAACTGGTCGATCAGCTTGCGGCCACGCTCGGAGGAGGCGCCGTACTTGTCGCGCTTGAGCCGGGCGATCAGCAACTTGAGGTGCGCCACCACCGCCTCGGCGCCGGAGGCACGTGCCTCGGCCTGGCGTCGCGCCAGTTGCTCGGCCGCGAGCGCGGCGCGTAGGGCAGCGATGTCATCGGGCGATGTGTCCGGTGCAGGCATCACGCTGCTGATCGAATCACAGCTGCGGCGCGCTGGGTAGCGCCGAAGAAACTGCGCCCTACACTATCCCGCCAGCTCCGGCCTGAATGTTCGTTGCGGGTTCCGCCAGTCGATTCCGTCGAGCATGTAGGCCAGCTGCGAGCCGGAGATCTGTAGGCAACCGTCAGCTGGAGATGGCCAAATGAAGCGTCCCCTTTCCAATTTCTTCGCATAAAGGGACATGCCAAGCCCGTCGTGCCAGATGATTTTCACCAGGTCCGCGCGGCGTCCACGAAAGACGTAGAGATCGCCGCAGTGCGGGTCACGGCCCAACGCCTGCTGCACCTGCAGCGCCAGGCTGTTCATGCCACGCCGCATATCCGTATGCCCGACCGCCAACCAGACCCGGACGCCAGATGGTGTCGGGATCATCCGCGCAGCGCCGCCAGCACACGGCGCAGGACGGCAGCGCTGATCCCCTCGGCGACCGGAACCGCCGTGCCGTCGGGCAGCACGATCTCGATGCGGCTGTCCGCATCACTCTCATGGGCGGTGGACGTCGGGGCCGTCGACCCCTGCGCCTCAGGTGCAGGCAGTTCCGGCACGATGCGCAGCGGCACGAAGCCGGGCGCCTCCGCCACCAGCTTGCCGCGCCGTTGCGCGTCCCGCCACTGCCACAACAGGCCACGGCTCACATCGTGCCGGCGGGCCACGTCGTTGAACCTGGCACCGGGCCCGTCGAGCTCGGCCAGGATCCGCAGCTTCTCCTCGTCCCGCCAACGGCGGCGCCGCTCGACGCCGGTGATGACCTCCATCCCGCACCCCACCCGCTGCCCTTAACGGCGCTCCAAAGAACGCCTGTAAGATCAGAAAGCAGGTTCACCCCAATCCCAGTAGGCGGCCCTCGGCGGATGGGTACAAACAATCGAGGTACCGCATGGAAAACGAAGTTCGGGAACTGTTGGTCGAGCAACTCAAGGATGCCTACAGCGCCGAAAAGCAGGCGCTGCGCTGCATGCAACGAACGCTAAAGAAAGCCACTGCCCCTGCCCTGCGCGATGGCATCCAGATGCACATCGAGCAGACCCAGGTGCAGATCGAGCGTGTCGAGCAGGCCCTCGAAAGGCTGGAGGCCCGCCCGGGCCGCAAGGTCTGCGAGGCGATGCGCGGTCTTGTCGAAGAAGCGCAGCACGAGATCGAAGACCACGACAAGGGCCCGATCCTGGACCTGGTGATCGTCGCCGGCATGCAGCGGATCGAGCACTACGAGATCGCCGCTTACGGCACCGACATCGCGCTGGCCAGGGCGCTGGGCGAGCAGGAGGTCGTGCAGCTGCTGACCCAAACGCTCGAGGAGGAGAAGCAGACCGACCTCAAGCTGACCGAAGTGACCGAGCAGCACATCATGGCTGAAGCCATGGGCGGCGGCGAAGCGAGTGCCGAGCCTGAAGCCAAGTCGCGCGGCGCCAGTGCAAAGCGTCGTGCCTCTTAGGTCTTCAAGATAGGCTACCGGGGGAGGCCGCGTGCCTCTCCCGGCATATCAACAGGCGGTTGTTCGGCATCGCGGTCAGCCTGATCGTAAGCGGCGCTTACGGACCCTTGTCGTCCGCGGTTGACGGCGGCGGATTTTCTGATTTGGCCCAGCACCATGGCATCAGTTCATCGATGCGGCTGTTGGGCCAGCCGTTGACCAAGCGGGTGAGCAGGTCGGTGAAGTAGCGCTGCGGATCAACGCGGTTCAGCTTGCAGGTCTCCACCAGCGAGGCCACCGCGGCCCAGCGCGCCCCGCCATCATCGCCGGAGGCAAAGAGTGCGTTCTTCCGGCTGAGGCAGAGGGGCCTGATGGTGCGTTCCACGGTGTTGGTGTGTGTGCCTTGTGAAGGTGCACTGCTCTCCCTGGTGGAAATCCAGGCCGGCAAACTCTCGCTCCAGCCGGAAGCACTCGGGGCGGATCAGGAGGCGACGAATGGTCTGAAGCACTCCGAGAAAAGACCCCGAAGGGGGACAGCGGACCGTGCGGGCCGCAACGCGAGTAAACACCGAGCAGGCCTCGAAAGAGTCAATGTGGGAGCCGACCCGCCACACAAACGGGGAAGGCCGCCGTCGTCGGCGAAGCGAGCGAGATATGCAGCCGGCGATCCCACCGGGGTAGTGGTGGCAGCACGCACGGGACATGAGCAGTGCGCAACAAGGGAAGTCTGCGGACGTGGAGTGGAGCGGCATTTCCACTCCAACGGCGAACCCGTGAGGGCCAGCGCCTGTTCAGCGACAACCATCGTGACCGGCACCGTCAGGCAAGTTGGCCGGTGGCCCCAGGCGTAGGGCGGGCGTAGCCCGCCCGGAGGCTGGAGCCACCGGCATGACCGTCTCGATCCGGGATGGGGTGTGGGGTGCTGGCCGCTGCGGGCCGGCGCGAGGAGGGTCTCTGTTGCCAAACGGAGATCGCCTCGTGCCGGGCAAACCCGTCATCGACCAGCAAGTGAGAACCTATATGCAAGACCGACTGCGTCATAGCCAGCGTGCCGCCGCCGCCCGCGCGGGCTTCAGTGAGCGTACCGCCCGGCGGATCGAGGCCGATCCCCAGTTGCCGTCTCAGCGCCAGGCCGAGCGCGGCCGAACCGTGCCCGATCCACTTGCCGCGGTGTGGGAGCCGGTGCTGCTGCCGATCCTTGAGAACGACCCGGCGGTGCAGGCCGTCACCCTGCTGCGACACCTGCAGGTGACCGACCCGGATGGCTTTCCGGACGACCGGATCCGGCGGACCCTGGAGCGGCGGGTGCGCGACTGGCGCGCCCTGCATGGCCCGGAGCGGGACATCATCTTCCGCCAGGTGCCCGAGCCCGGCCGGATGGCGCTGTCGGACTTCACCGACGCCGGGGAACTCGCCGTCACCATCGCCGGCCAGCCCTTGGCCCACCGGCTCTACCATTTCGTCCTGGCCTACAGCAGCTGGGAGCATGTCGCCGTCGTGCTTGGCGGCGAGAGCTTCACCGCCCTGGCCGAGAACCTGCAGAACGCCCTCTGGGCCCTGGGCGGCGTCCCGCGCGAGCATCGCACCGACAGCCTCTCGGCCGCCTACCGAAACCTCGACCGCGTGGCCGCCGAGGACGTCACCCGCCGCTACGAGGCCTTCTGCACCCACTACGGCATGGCGGCCAGCCGCAACAACCCCGGCGAGGCGCACGAGAACGGCGCGGTCGAGGCCCACAACCGCCACCTCAAGGCCGCCCTCGACCAGGCCCTGATCCTGCGCGGCTCGCGCGACTTCGCCAGCCTCCCCGACTGGCGCCGCTTCATCGACCAGCTCGTCGCCCGGCGCAACCGCCGCCGCGAGACCGTGCTCCGGGTCGAAATGGCGGCTCTCAAGTCCCTGCCATCCCGCCGCACCACAGACTTCACCGAGCTGGTCGCCCGCGTCACCCGCACCGGCGGCTTCCTGGTGCACGGCATCTTCTACAGCGCCCCCTCGCGCCTGATCGGCCAGCGCCTGCGGGTGCATGTCTATGACGACCGTATCGAGGCCTGGCTCGGCAGCACCCAGGTGCTCAGCCATCCCCGCCTGCGGGCCCGCCAGGACGGGCGCCGGGCCCATTGCATCGACTACCGCCACGTCATCCATGCCCTGCGCCGCAAGCCGCAGGCGCTCGCCGCCTCGGTCTACCGCGACGGCCTCTTCCCCCGCAGCGAATACGCCGCCGCCTGGATCGCCTTGTCCGAGGCGCTGCCCCAACGCGAGGCCTGCTGGCGCATGGTCGACCTCCTCTGGCTCGCCCATGACGAGGTGTGCGAGGCCGCGCTCGCCGGCCTGATCACCGCCGAACTCGCCGCCGGGCACCTGCCGGATGCGGCCACCCTCAAGGGCCGCCTGGCGCCGCGGCAGCGCGACCTGCCCGCGGACGTGCCCGTCGCGCTCACCGCCCTGGCGACCTTCGACGCCCTGCTGGAGGCGCAGGCATGAGCGCCCGCGCCATCGACGTCCACGCCTTGCCCACCATGCTGACGGCACTGCGCCTGCCGAGCTTCCACCGCCACTGGCAGGCCCTCGCCGAGCGCGCCGACAAGGAGGGTTGGCCGGCTGCTCGGTTCCTTGCCGCCCTGGCCGAGATCGAACTCGCCGAGCGCGACACAAGGCGCATCCGGCGCCATCTCCTCGAAGCCAACCTGCCCGCCGGCAAGACCCTGGCCACCTTCGACGCCAAGGTCATCCCCAGCGTCCCGCGCGCCCGCATCGAGGCCCTTGCCGCCGGCGATTGGCTGGAGACCGGCGCCAATCTGATTGCCATCGGCAACTCGGGCGCCGGCAAGACCCACCTCCTCAGCGCCATCGCCCATGCCCTGGTCGAAGCTGGACGGCGCGTCCTCTACGCCCGCACCACCGATCTCGTGCAGAGGCTGCAAGCCGCCCGGCGCGATCTCGTCCTCGAGCAGGCCCTCGCCAGGCTTGACCGCTTCGACCTGATCATCCTCGACGACATCGCCTACGCCCAGAAGGACCAGTCGGAAACCAGCGTCATCTTCGAGCTCATCGCCCGCCGCTACGAAAACCGCAGCCTCGCCATCGCCGCCAACGTCCCATTCAGCGCCTGGGATCGCCTCTTCCCGGACAAGGCCATGGCCGTCGCCGCCATCGACCGCCTCGTCCACCACGCCACCATCCTCGAGATGAACGTCGACAGCTATCGACGCCGCACCGCAGCCAGCCGCCGGAACAAGTCCGAAACCCCGGCGACAACCTCCGCCGACATCCTCGATGCCCACCAGCACGAGGCTGACGCCGACAACCTCACCGACAGCAAGGAGGACATCACCACCTAAACCGCTAACCGTACCAGCCAGCACCGGCCATCTTGGTTGTCGGTCTCGGACAACATGGTTGACGCGCTACAAGCGCCGGCGACCGCAGATGGCGGATGGGTTCGTAGTACCGTCGAGGCCGGGTAACGCCGGCGGAGGGAAGGAGCCCTGACCCGAACCAGGCTCGTCACCCGCCTCGATACGCCGCCTTTCTTAGACCGCCGTCACCCAATTTCGGCCATAGCTCACCGCTGGTACGGTTGAGACGCTCCAGACCGCGCTGCAGGCGAAAGCTAAGGCTGAACCGGCCTGCCGCTTCTACAGCCTCTGGGACAAGGTCTGTCGCAAGGATGTCCTGCAGGAAGCCTACCGACGCTGCCGCGCCAATGCGGGGGCGCCGGGGGTGGACCGCGAGAGCTTTGACCGGATCGAAGCCAAGGGCGTGGAGCGGTGGCTGGAAGGGCTGCGGGAGGAGTTCACCTCGGGCCAGTACGCGCCCAAGCCCCTCCTGCGGGTGTGGATACCCAAGAGCAACGGAGGCCGGCGGCCTCTCGGCATTCCCACCATCCGCGACCGTGTGGCGCAGATGGCGGTGATGCTGGTCATCGGGCCCATCTTCGAGGCGGACCTGCTGCCACAGCAGTACGGGTTCCGCCCCGGGCTGGACGCCAAGATGGCTCTCCGCCGGGTCTACTGGCACGTGACGCAGCATGGGCGGCGGGAGGTGGTGGACGCGGACTTGCGCGACTACTTCACCTCGATCCCGCACTCGCCCCTGATGCGCTGTCTGTCCCGCCGCATCGCCGACGGACGCCTCCTCCACACCATCAAGGGCTGGCTCACAGCTCCCGTGGTGGAGATCGTCGACGGGCGCGCGGTGCAGACCACCGAGGCGCGCCGGACCAAACGGGGGACGCCGCAGGGCGGGGTGATCTCGCCCCTAGCGGCCAACCTGTACTTCCGGCGCTTCCTGCTGGCCTGGCATGGCCACGGCCATCGGGATCAACTCGATGCCCACGTCGTCAACTACGCCGACGACTTCGTCATCTGCTGCCGGCCGGGTAACGCCGAGGCGGCACTGACGAGGACGCAGGCGCTGATGGCGCGGCTCGGCCTGGAGGTGAACACGGCCAAGACCCGGGTCGCCCGGTTGCCCGAGGAAGGATTCGACTTCCTCGGTTATACGGTCGGCCGCTACTACGGCAAGGACGGGCGCCCCTACATCGGCACCCGACCCTCGCAGAAGGCAGTGCGGAGCCTGCTCGAGCGTATCCACGAGCGGACCTCGCGGCAGTGGTACCCGGATACCCCGGAGAGCACGGTGGCACGCATCAGCAGCATGCTTCGCGGCTGATGCGGCTACTTCGATCAGGGACCGGTTATGGACATCTATGACCGCATCCGGACCTACACTGACCGCAGGGTCCGGCGCTGGTTGATGCGCCGCACGGGACGACGAGGCACCGGGTTCCGCCAGATCCCGGACGAGTACCTCTACGGGACACTCGGCCTCTACCGCGTCCCGCAGCGCCGCGCCGACCTGCCGAGAGCGAAGGTCTGATGGATCGGGAGAAAGCCGGATGCGGGAAATCCGCACGTCCGGTTTGACGAGCGGGGACAGGAGACGGAGCCACGTCAGCCCGGACTGCGGGGGTGGGCGAAAGTGACACCATCAAACCCACCGGGAGACTACAGCCACCGCGCCTGTCCTCGACTCTACCGAGTTCGATCCGCCCGTCGCCGAGGAACCGCTCAAGGCCGTCGCGGTGGTTCAGCGCGTAGCGGATTGCCTTCGCGGTCGGGCTGCCGCCCGGCAGACGGGCGAGCTGCGCCGTGAACCAGGTGAACAGGTCCCCGACCAGCGGCCGGCTCTTCGCCTGGCGGACGGCACGGCGGATCTCCGCTGGCTGGCCGCGGACCTCCGCCTCGATGGCATAAAGCGCGGCGATGCGCTGCAGGGCCTCGGTGGCGATCGGCATCTTGCCCTTCGCCAACTCGATGAACTCCCGCCTCGCATGGCTCCAGCAGAACGCCAGGGCGATGGCGCCGTTGGCCGCGGCCAGGGCCTTGTAGGCGGCGTAGCCGTCGCACTGCAGGATGCCCGTATAGCCGGCCAGCAGCGCCTTCGGATGCCTGGCACCCCGGCCCGGTGCATAGTGGAACACCACCGCCGGCGGGTCCGCCCCACCCCAGGGGCGGTCGTCGCGCGCGATCGCCCAGGCGAAGCCCTTCTTGGTCTGGCCGCGGCCGGGGTCGAGCACCGGCATCGTGGTCTCATCCGCGAACAGCCGCGGCGAGGCCAGCAGGATCTCGTGCAGGCGGCGCACCACCGGCACCACCTCCATAGCCGCGGTGCCGGTCCAGTCGGCGAGGATCTCGCGGCCGATCTCGATCCCCTGCCGGGCCAGGATCTGCGCCTGGCGATAGAGCGGCAGGTGGTCGGCATAGCGCGACACCAGGACATGCGCGACCGTCGCCTCGGTCGGCATCCCGCCCTCGATCAGGCGGGCCGGCGCGGGGGCCTGCAGGACCACACCGGGGCAGGCTCGGCAGGCCAGCTTCGGGCGCTTGGTCACGATGACCCGGAACTGGGCTGGGATCACGTCGAGCCGCTCGGCGGCATCGACCCCGATCTCGACCAGCGGGCCCTGGCAGCAGGGGCAGGCCGCCACCTCCGGCGCCAGAACGACCTCGACCCGGGGCAGGTGCGCCGGCAGGCGGCCGCGACCGGTCCGGCGGCGCCTTGCCTGCTGGCCCCGCAGCGCCGGGGATTGCCTGGCCCCCTCGGCGGCGTTCTCGGCCAGCGTCGCCTCGATCTCCTCGAAGGCGAACAGCAACTGCTCCGCGGGTAGTTGCTCCGACTTCCGCCCGAACTGCCGGCGCTTCAGCTTCAGCAGTAGGTGCTGCAACTGCTCGTTGCGGGAGGCCAGGGCATCCCGCTCGGCAGCCAGCGTGTCGCATTTCACCAAGGTCTCGAGCAACAGCGCGCGCAGGGCCGCAGCATCCTCCGGCAGTGTCGGCGTGTCGTCACCCGTGGCGCGCATCGTGCCGCCGAGTCTATGCAGGAACGCTCGGCGTGGGAATCTCCGATGTCGCCTGCACCCGCCGCCAGTCGATCCCGTCGAACAGCGCCGCGAACTCCACCGGCTTCAGCCGCAGCACACCATCCACCACCGGAGGCCAGCGGAAGCTGTTGCCCTCCAATCGCTTCCAGATCAGGACCAGGCCACTGCCATCCCAGATCAGGACCTTGATCCGGTCCGCTCGCTTGGAACGGAACACCACCACCACACCCGAGAACGGGTTCTCGCCCAGCACCTCGGCCGCGAGCGCTGCCAAGCCATGGGCCCCCTTGCGGAAATCCACCGGCTTGCTCGCCAGCAGGATCCGGGCACCGGCAGGCAGCGCAATCATGCCGCCGACGCCCGTATCGCCCGCAACACCGCCGTCAGCAGGTCCACGTCGGTCCCTGGCGCGACACGCAGCACCGCACCGGCCAACTTGACCTCGATCGGTGCCGCGGGACGCGCCAGGATCGCGGCAGCCGCAGTCTCCGGCGGCTCCGGCACGATCGGCACGAAGGCCAGTTCCGTCGGCGCGGCAGTCGCCGCCAGCGCCTTACGGGCTTGGCGGCGCCAGTCAAACACCTGCTGTGGCGAAACCTGCCAGCGACGCGCCACCTCGGTCACCACCGCGCCAGGCTCGGCGCTTTCCGCAACAATCCGCGCCTTGTCGTCGTCCGACCATTTCCGTCGCCGCCCAGGCCCCGTCAGAACCTCGATCCGGCGATACCCCACGCCCTTCGCGTCGTCGTTAGCGCTATCCATAACGTCAGCTCAAAGCCCCTCGCTCCAAGCCGACCCCACCACATCCAAGGGCCGCGCCGGAAGATGGGCCTCTTCGCCGCGTTTACGCCTGATCTGCTGCCGCGCTGAATCAGCACCCCAGCGGAGCCTTCTGGAAAGGTGCTGATGACCCACGCGGCCTAAGGCACAGATGCGCCGAGCAGGGCTTGTTCACCACTCGAGCTTACAGGCCGCCGGTTCGCGCCGGCGGCCCTTTTCTATTCTGGAACCTGGAACGCGCTCCCTGCGCCGGGCCTCCTGGTGCTACGCCGCGATCCAGATCCAACCGGGATCTACGCTACCCGCCGCCGGGCGGCGCCGACGACGAGCAGGTTGCGCATGCCGGAGCGGGCACCGATGATCGCCGCTATGGCGCCGAGCAGCAGGGCGGCGAACACCCAGAAGGCTGCCGCCGCAGTGCCACTGGCTGCCGCATCGGCGGCCCGCCTGGCACGCTCTTCAGCTTCTTGGGCCAACCGCTGCGCCTCAGCCTCGTAGGACCGGACGCGCTGCGCCGCCTCCTGCTCTGGGATGCCTGCCTCCGCCGCGACGAGCGCGTTCAGCCGTTGCCGCTCAGCGTCGGAGAGGGAGCCATTAGTCACCCGGCGGCCGATCAGGCCGGTGATCTCCGCCGCCCGCTGTTCCGTGCTCATGCGGGCTGGATCCGATGGACCGGTAAGAGCAAGCCGAGCCCGGTCTATCAGCGCCTGCGGGTTGGCCTGGTCGGCAACCGCCGACACCGCCGAACCGGCGCCGCGTGCCGCGCCGCCCACGACGTTCGAAACCGCGCCGAAGGCCGTGGAGGCGGTACCGGCGACAACATTGCCGAGCAGCGCCGCCGAAATCAGAAACGCGGTGGCCCAGACGCCTAGGCCGTGCAGGGTTGCGTCAGTGCCGTCGGAGGTCCCGGAGAGCCGGGCGGCCGCGTAGCCGCCCGCGGCAAGGCCAACGAGATTGGACACCAGCAGCCAAATGCCGGCACCAATGCCGAAGCTGCTGGCCGAGGGTGTGTCGCGGCTCACCGCCTCGACTGCCGTTGCCCCGACGGCAAGGCCGAGGATATTGAGCATGGCGCCGACCGCTACCGCGACGAGGGCGCCGGCGATGATGGCACCCCAGGACACGCGCGGCGGTAGCGCGGGGGCGCCTTCGGGCGCGGCCACCGCCGCTGCGCCTGGGATCGTCGCTGCACCTGCAGCGTAAGGGTCGATGGGGGGACGAGCCTGCATGGCGGGTATCCTTCGGGAATGGGGCGCGGCTCGCCGCGCGACGTTGATGGCAGACTGCGGCAAGGAAAGGACAAGACCTGAACCGGGCCGTCGCACGCGGAATGCGCTTCGACCGGGTTGAGACGCAATCCTGCTTGGCGTCCGGCGCTACTTTCGGTGGCGTTACGCAGGGTGCCTTTGGCCCCGCCGACGGTGTTCTGCACCTTGCCCGCGGCCTTCTCGGCTGTGCCTTCGGCCTGGGTCTTGGTGTCGCCGGTGACCTTGCCGATGGTCTCCTTGATCGAGCCCTTCACCTGTTTCGCGGTGCCCGCGATTCGATCCTTGCCCACGACACTCCTTCTGCTGCCCTGCCGCGTTCCACAAACCGGCAGCGGCTATTGATCAGGCGCCGGTCGTGGATAGGCGCCGCGCAAACCCGCCAGGTTGCAAAGGGTTCCACAGAGGTGTCCGGGTTTGGCGCTCATTGCAAAGAACAGTGCGCCTGCCTCCCTGTCGCTAATGCCAGAAGATCAGATCAACGTGCCGAACCAAACGCGTGCTCTTCGGATCAGGCGTGGACGCAGGGCGATCACCGCCTCGCCTTGCCTCTCTGGATTTCACGCTCGATTGCGCTGCGCTCGCTCGATCCGATCTGGCGCATGATCTCCCGCACGATGGCGGGCGACACACGATGCCGCTTTGCGAGATAGGCGGCCTCCTCCTCGGCCTTGATGGCGGTGGTCGGATCGGCGCTCTCGGCCTCTGCCTTGCTCTGTGCCACGGATCCCTCCGTTATTAGGCGCCACGCAAAGTGAGGCCGGGTGCGAAGACCCTCCCCAATCTACCGCCTCGACACCGACGCTAACCGTGCGTGCGGCTCGCTCACCCAAGACTGCCCTTAGCCGAGCGGTGCAGTCGGCCCGCGGCGGATCTGGCTCTCCCGCACCACACGCTCGTGGCCGTCGCCGACGTTCCTCACCCGGTACTCGCGGTCACTCGAGTCGTTCGGGAGCTGGCGAACGACCGTGTAGGTCCCACGCTGGGCGGTGCCGTCGAACCTGGCGGGTACGAACTCGATGCTTTGCCCGACTGTGAAGCTGTGAAGCGGCATGGCCGTTCCTCGCGGGGCGGGTTCGGCGATGGCGCCAATGCAGGGCGATCGGGCGGCCCGCGCGCCGTTTCGCTCAGGATCCCACGGCGGCAGCGTCGGTCTGCACGCCGCCAGTTTGGGATTTCAGTCAACGCTGCCGGTGCTTGTACGACCCGGGGTCGGACGCGCATGGCGCAGGAGGCAGGTGAGACGGGCCTCTGCTCGACCGCAGGGGCCCGTCCCATCCTGACTGCCTTCGGTCCTAGGCTTCTGCAGCAACAGAGCGAAGCTGCTGCCCACCGCGCTTCCGGCTGGGCTGCTGGATCTCCACCTCATCGCGGCGAAGGGTCGCCTGCACCGTCTCGACCTGCTGGGTGCGCTCAGTCCGCACCACGATCTCCTCCCGCAGCCGCAGGCGCTTCTCGACCACCGGAACCTCGGCCGTCTCGATCACCTCGACCGTCATCTCGGTCAGAATCTCGCCGGTCACCTTGTCATTTGCCGGCCGGCGGCGCTCCACCACAACCTTCTCGCTCTGCAGGGTGACCTGCTCTTCGGCCTGGGTCTCCACGACATAGCGGCGGATCCGTGCCGTGCCGCGGTTCTCCGTGCGCTTGCTGACCTCAAGCACCTCCTCGCCGAGCGGGATCACCTCCTCCATGCCGGAAGGTCCCCTGGCGGCGACAGAGCTGCCAGCCTGCTGCATGCTCTGCAGCGCGCCCACCCAGGGCCACAGGAACATGTCCGTCAGTGCTGATGCCGATGCCGGGGCCCGTGCCGGAGCACGCCGGCCAGTATTGCTGGTCGCTTCGGCAGCCCCTGCCGCCAGGCGAGTGGCCTGCCGCGCCGTCTCGGTGGCGGCCTGCATCGGCGCCAGCGCCGCGTCGGCGACCTGCCGCGCTGCCTCACGGGTGCGGCGTTCAGCGGCCTGGCTCTGCTCGACCCGCAGCTCGGCCTGACGGGCCAGGAACTCGGCCTCTTCACGCTCCTGCCGGGCTTTGGCCCGCCGCTCCTCCGCCTCGTCCTGCTTGGCCTGCTCGGCTTCAGCAAGGCCCGCCTCCATCTTCTCGGCGACGTTCTGCACCTGCTCCTCGCTCAGCGCCCGCTGCACCGCCGGCAGAAGCTCCCGCTTGTCGTCGCGTGCATGCTGCCGAAAGGTCTTCTGCAGATCCTTCAGCCGCTCGGGGAAGCTCTCGTCGTTCTTCGGCAGGGCCTCAAGCTCGGCGAGCTTCGCCCGCAGCTCCTTGTTATCCCGGATCGCGTCGGCAACGAGCTCCTTGGTCTCGGCATTCCGCCGGAGCACCGGGAAGAGGTGCTGCTCTTCGAGACTGGCGTGGAGCTCGAGCTCGGCCTTCAACTCGGCAAACAGCTTCTCCCGGGTTTTCACCGCGCCATCCGAAGTTTCGGACAGCTTGGCAAACAGCTCGATGGCTTTGGCGGGACCAGTTTGCATCAGGGTTCGGAGGTTCATCGTGAATTCCTTGGCTGCCACGAAGCAAGCTCCGTGGCGATTTGAAGTGATTTCGGCATGAAAATGGGGAGCTGGCGCCAACACCCGGCAGCTCACGTGGAGCTTGGGAAATCCGGTTTTGGGAAAGGCGTTTTGCCGTGCTGCAACATGCAAGCGCATGAGCAAGTGGGAAGTTGCACTGCAGCAAATGGAATGACCGCTCCGCTGAACTGCGGAGATAACCAACGACCGCGCCATAAGAGGCTTATGGCTGCGGCGGTCTTGCCGCTCCGGGAGGTCCCTGGCGCGGCCTCGCTACGCCCGCGCTACAAGCACGGGCGCCTTTCGTGCGGTGCACCGCACGGAGGTGTTGCATCCCATCCGTTCGTCGAAGGCGAAGGGTGACACCACCCCTCGCCGTCTCCAGTCAGGCTGCCCGCGCGAACTTCGTCTGCGCGAGCGCCACCGTCGTGCGCTGTGTCAGCGGAGCATAGACCTGCTCGGTCACTTTCAGAGCCGCCTGCTGCAGCTTCGTGCCCTCGCCGAGAGCCAACTCGACTGAGGCGCGGGCGAGGTTCGCCTGGACCGCCATGGCGTCCTGCAGGCTCTTCGCACCGGCAAACGCCTTGGCACCCGCAACGGCATGCTGCGTCAGGCCCTGCACCGCCGCGAGGTACTGGCGGCTGAAATCCTGCATGCCCGTCAGGTAGGCCTGCGTGGACTGCGTCACCGCCTCGAGGTTGCCGCGGCCGAACCCGGCCGCGCCGTTGGTGGCCTTGGAGAACGCCTCAGCCGCTGGCTTCCAGCCGTTCTCCATCAGGCCGCGGACCTGAGCCGTGCTCTCGGCAGCAACCTGCTGGACTGCGGCGATGCCATCCGCTGCCATCCTGGAGGCCGTCGCCGTCCGATCCATCGTGTTCTGAACCGCCATAGTCGTGATCCTTCGCCAAGAGGCTGGTTCGACGACCTCATTGGCGCCGGATTGCTGCGCTGCAGCATTTGGTAGACCTAGGCCCTCCAACAAGCAAAAGCAAGGGAATTTGTGCGGCGCAGCAATTGTCCCGCTTAGTCGCTCCGGCTTGTGCCAGGCGCTCGCGGTGCAGCCCGCCAGAACGCCCGTTCGTTGACGTAGCCGCGTGGAGGCCGGCGGGCAGAAGTCGCCGAGTGCTAAGCCGCTGACCCAACCGGTCAGCTGGGCTGGCGGTCCTGCCCCCGCCCAGCTCCCCACCTCAGACGGTTCGCTATCCTGACTTCGGCATCTGCCCGTGCCAGCCGACAGGCCGGATGTTGGGATAGATTGCGAGGAACCCGCACTTCTGGTGGCGGATCCGCGACGAGATTGCAGAGTGTCTCCGCCTCCTGAACATCGGACTGCCCGGCGTGACCGCAGCGCGAAGGCGATCTGCTCGTTCGCGCACCGCTTCCGCTTCATGGCACTCTCCTCCAAGGGTCAGGGTGCCCGAAAAACCTGCGCTCCGCCCGGACCAGTTCGGCGGGTCAGGACACCTGGTCGGCTTCCGCGAAGGTCACCATGCGGCCTGCGGCCTCATCCCACAGCACGTGGCGCGACGCGGCGAGAGCGTCCCGCAGGGTGATGACCTGGGCGCCAGCGAAGGCCGGGTGCGCGTCGTGGCAGTCCTCCAGCCTGTAGTTGGGGATGCGCGGCGCGAGGTGGTGCACGTGGTGGAAGCCGAGCCGGGCGGTGAACCACCGCAGGATCGGCGGCAATCGCAGGAAGGAGCTGCCCTCTAGCGACGCCGCCACCGCGTCCCATTCCGCGTGCCAGGTCCAGCGCGCGCCTTCGAAGCGGTGCTGCACCGAGAACAGCCCGACCCCGGCGACGCTCGCCGGGACCATTACGGCGAGCAGCACCGACGCCACCGGCCCGAAGCCGAGCAGCACGCATAGGCCACCATAGCAGGCAGCCAGCGCGAGGTTCGTCAGGTGTACGCCGCGCCGTTCCCGGTGCCAGGCCGCCGGCGCGTCGAAGGGGACGCGGTAGAGCACCAGGAAGATCAGCGGCGGCAGGAGCAGCTGGGCCACGAGCGGATGCCGCGCCGCGCGGAAGCCCCGCTGGCGCCAGCGGCCCATGGCCCGGTACTCGGCCACCGTGGCGCAGGTGGAGTAGATGTCGGCGCCGCGGTCGCGGCAGTCGAGGTCGTTCCAGGCTGCGTGGTGCCCCGCGTGCTGCCGCCGCCAGTGCCCATAGGGCGTCAGGGTGAACAGCGAGCAGAGCCGGCCCACCGCGTCGTTCGCGCGCCGCGACCGGAACAGCGAACCGTGCCCACAGTCGTGCTGCAGTGCGAAGACCCGCACCACGAGGCCCGCGGCCGGTAGCGCGAGCGCCAGGACCGGCCACCAGCCCAGGACGAGGCCGGCGTGCATCGCCGCGAGCAGGCCCAGCAGCGGCGGGAAGGTGGTGGCGATCTGCGATAGGGCGGTGCGCGGGATCGCCTCCTGGAAGCGGAGCGCGACCGCCCTGAGTTCGTGCCTCTCCAACCTGGCGTGCTCCGCAAGAGGGGCTGTCGGCGGCGGCGCCGCGGCCCCGGGCATCACCCTCTGCTCTCGGGCCAGGTGACGAAGAGGCCGACATCGCCGAGTACGCCACCAGGAAAGTCGAGGACCCGGGCGCCAAGGCCGAAGCCGCCCGGCTGCAAGGCGTCACGCCAGAAGACGAGGAACAGCTGCGCACCGGCTGGCAGCGTGTCCTGCCAGCCCGGGAGGCGGTTGTTGATCCGGCGTCCGCCGTCGGTGCAGAAGTCGGAGGGGAAGGACACCAGCATCACCTCCCGCTGGCCGCCCGCAAAGGCGGCTTCGACCTTCGAGAGCATGCCCCGGCGGTCGGCGTCGGTCAGGCCGCGGGCATCGAAGCGGCCGCGGTCGCCGGTCCGGCGCTCGCGCTCTTGCCGCGCGGCATCCACCGCGGCGGCCTCGCTGCGCCGCTCCCGCTCGTCCCGGGCCGCGTACAGCTCATCGAGGGAGAGGGAGAAGAGGGGCTGGGAGCCCCCGGCCGCGGGCCGGGTCGGACGTCCACCGCCCCGAGCACCATCGGCATCGCTCGAACGCTCGGCACCCATCGGGTCTACCCTCCTCCGCGGACGATGGCCAGCTCGGCGGCAACACCAACGCGCAGGCCAGCATCGTCAGGCCAAAGCGGTGCACGGCGTGCCGCTAGCCCTTCTTGGCAGGCGGCGACGCAGCCTGCGCCCGCGCCGCAAAGGGGGAGGCAGCCGTGACAGGCTTCGCCTTCGGCCACCCGGGCTTCTTCGCTTCCCGGTTGCTGCGCTTCTGAGCCTTGGCCATGGATCCCATCCGTGGTTGATGCGTCCGGCAATGCTTGCTCCGGTCGGCAGCCCGGGGCCGGCGGCACGCTCGCTGCTCAGCGGGGAAGTCTTGCCATGCCGCCCCCGCGCCGCATCCAGCGCAATGCACCACGAGCCGAGCCTACCGCGGCCAGCATGGCGCAACACATCAGGGCGACGCCGAACATTCCGCCGCGGCTGGGCGAGCGCTCCGGCATGCGATGGCCCATCCTCAGGTCGCGATCGGCGGCCCATCGAACCGGATCATGGGCCTTCGCCCGGTGCTCCGGCATCCCCTCGTTCTCGCTCCGCTCCTCGGCTTCGCGGTCGGCGATCTGATCAGTCGGGTTCGGCTTCATCGGAATGCACTTCCACGATCGTTCGGCTGGGCCCATCGCGGCTCGGCGCAGGCCCGCGGCGGCAGTCGGTCCGGGTGGCGCGAGCACCTGTCCGCTTGAGATCGTGATCCACGCCTGGGATTCACAGGATGCACGGAAGCACCATCCCGTGCTCTCCGGCGACCCCCGCGACTGCCGGGCCAAGGAAGGAACGGCAAGCGACAACGTTGAGGAGACGCCCATGTCACCGCGAGCCGTTGCCGCCGCTCTCGGCCCGGACCGGGCACGGAGTCCCAGGTCGGGCTCATCGCACAGCCTCCGCCGCGCCGCCCTGGTGCTCGCCGCCCTCATGGTCCTGGCCTTCACGCGCACCGCGGCCTCCGCCGGCGTTCCGGATGGCGTCTGGCTCATCGACGGGAAGGCGGCCGTGCAGATCTTCGAGTGCAGCGGCCTGCTGTGCGGCCGGATCCTATGGCTGCGAGTTCCGCGCGATGCGCAGGGGCGGTTGAACCTCGACAGGAACAACCCCGATCCGGCGCTGCGGCCGCGCCGGCTGTGCGGCCTGACCATCCTCTGGGGGCTGCGCCCCACCGTTCCCGACCGCTTATGTGGACGGCCGGAGCACGGCAACGAATTTCGCTGCGGCCCGATGCACCATCGGCTTGACCCGGCCTAGAGCGGCGACGACGGAAAGGCTGCGCGAGGCTCAGTGCGCGTGACACATTGCCGGCATTGAAACCCCGATCCGCGTTGGTGGAAGGTCCGGTCAGCTGCGCCCTTATGTCCGGCCTGTCGCGCGGCGTTCGCCGCTGGCCATCATGGGTGTGCGCGTGCGTGTCAGGCGCCAATCTGGTTCGCGTGCTCGTGGCACGACACCGTCAACGGCTTCGCCTGAGCTGTCTGGACCACAGCCTTCCCCATCACGCCTCTCGGCGCTTGCCGCCGGATGGTGCGGGCTCGTGCCCGCCGCCTACCGCGCGGGTCGGGATGTCACGCCGTGGCCGTCGAAGCGGCCGCGCTACGTCCCTCCGCCCGGTAAACCTCGTCGCGCGTCATCAGCGCCCAGGCGATGCGCGCCATCTTGTTCGCCAGCGCCACCGTCACCAGCCGGACGGGACGCCGCGCCAGCAGCCCTCGGGTCCATGCCCCGGCGGCGCTGTTCCACGCCACGGCGCGGTAGACCATTGAGGTGGCGCCGAGCACCAGCAGGGTCCGGATCTGCCGGTCGCCGGCCTTGGTGATCCGGCCGAGGCGGGTCTTGCCGCCGGTCGAGTGCTGCCGCGGCACCAGCCCGAGCCAGGCGGCGAAGTGCCGCGCGCTCCGGAACGCCCCGATGTTGCCGCCGATCGTGGCCGCGATCAGTGAAGCGGTGATCGGCCCGATGCCGGGGACCGTGGCCAGGCGCCGTGCCGTGTCACTCCGCCGCGCATGCGCGACGATCTTCGCCTCCAGCGCCTCGATCCGTTCGGCGGTCGCGCGGCACTGCTCGAGCAGCCCGGCAAACGCCCCGCGCGCCTGCTCCGGGAAGGTCCCATCCGCCGCCACCAGCGCCACGAGTTCTTCGAGCCTGCCCATACCCTGCGGCGCGACCAAGCCGAACTCGGTCGCCAGGCCACGGAGGGCATTGGCCAGCATCGTCTGCTGCTTGACGAGCAGGGCGCGCGCCGAATGCAGGGCGAGGACACCCTGCTGCTCTACGCTCTTCGCCGGCACGAACCTCACATCGGGCCGGGACGCGGCAGCGCAGATCGCCGCCGCGTCTGCGGCGTCGTTCTTCCTGCCGCGCTTGACGAACGGCCGGACCGTCTCTGGGGCGATCAGCTTCACCTCGTGCCCGAGGCCGCCCAGCACGCGGGCCCAGTGGTGCGCCGCTCCGCACGCCTCCATGATCACGGTGCAGCGCGGCAGCCCTTCAAAGAACGGGATCAGCTCGTCGCGGCGCAGCTTGCGCCTCAGCTGCACCTCGCCGATCGCGTCTGCGGCGTGGACTTGGAAGACGGACTTGGCGATGTCGAGGCCAATCATGGTAGTGCTCATCGCGAACGGCTCCCTCGCTGCGGGTTTAGACGACCGCACCTTGGCACATCGATGCCATTGGGGGCCGTCCACCCCATCTGGTCCAGCCAGGCGGCCCGCATGTCGAGTGGGCTGCGATGGCCGTTCTTTTCGATCAGCCACTCGGCGTTGTAGCGGACGGCGAAGGCGCGGACGGCGTCACGGACCTCGTCGATGGTCTGGAAGATGCGGCCGTGCACGATCTGCTCTTTCAGCGTGCGGAACAGGCGCTCGATGACGCCGTTCGTCTCCGGTTCTGCGACGAAGGCGTAGCTCGGTGCCATGCCCCAGAACCTGATCTGCTTCTGGAAGTGGTCGGCCATGAAGTTGCTGCCGTGGTCGTGGCGCAGTGCGACGCCTCGGGCGGCGTCGGCGGAGAGGTGGCCAAACTGCTGGCGGATGGCCATGCCGAGGGCCTGTGTGGCTTCGAAGCGGGTGCCCGACTTCGTCACGTGCCAGCCGAGGAGCTCGGCGTTCCAGTGCTCGGCGACGCCGAACAGCCAGACCTTGCCGTCCTGGACGGTGGTGATCTGGGTCGCGTCGGTGGCCCACATGAGGTTCGGCGCCTTAGTGATGATGTGGCGGTCGTGCGCTGTCTCGTTCCGCTGGCGGGCGCGGTGCGGCGACAGCAGGGCATGCTCGCGCATCAGGCGCAGGACGCGCTTGGCAGAGACGCGGATGGCGTCGCGCACGCGCAGGCGGGCCCAAACCTTGCGGTGGCCTTCGCCGGTCCAGGGGGGAGCAGGCGAGATCTTGCCAGATGGCGGCGAGCAGCGCCTCGTCGGAGATCGCGGGCTTTGGCCCGCGACGCACCGGCGGGCGCGGCAAGGTGCTGGCCGGCGCCGGCTGGCGGGCGGCGTAGAAGCTGGAGCGCGGCACGCCCCAGGCCTGGCAGACGCGCTGGACGCCGTAGCGCTGGCCGCTGGCGGGAGAAGTCGCCTGGGCCATCAGCGCGACCTCCGGCGGCCCAAAGGGCCGGGGCGCTCAAGCCTGGCGCGCAGCAGCTCGACCTCCATGCTGAGTTCGCCGATGCGCTGCATGGCGGCGCCGAGCTGGCCGTCGGCGGGATCGGCTTCATGCTCCTTGAGAGCGCCGTCGAGCGCGGCCTCGGCCTTCTGGCGCCACTGCTCCAGCTTGAACATCGGCAGGCCGAGCTCGCGGGAGAGCAACTCGGCCGGCTCGCCGCGCAGCAGCCGCAGCACCACCTCGCGCTTGCGCGCCACGCTCCAGCGCTGACCGGGCGCCAGCGGGCCGGGCTTTGTCTCGCTTGGCACCGATGGGGCAGCGTGGCCCGTGGACAGCGTGGACGGGCTGCGCCCGCCCTCGCTGACCACCGGCCCATCAACCACATCAGGACGATCGATCTCGTTCATGTTCAGCTTCATCATTCCGGTCTCTCCCTGGACAAATGGGTGTCCAGGGAAACCGGGTGCAGCTCAGCCACTCGCCCGGGCATGGCGGGCACTGCTGTTCCGGCGAGGGCGGCCATGACTGGCGAGGGCTGGCATCCCGGTTCCATTGCTACCGGAACCCCAGCATCGGGGGCTGTGTCGCGGCTGCCTAGCGCCGCTGCGCTGCTGCAACCGTCTCCTGGGCGCGGGGCTCGGCCGCTGCGGCGCGGGCCCGCACGTCAAGCACCTCGACGCCGATGACCCGGCCGGTGGCGTCGTAGTCGAGCAGGATGCCGGGCGCCACCTCCACCGTCTCGGTAGACTGCGCTCCCTTCGGGCCGAAGGAGACGAAGGCGGCATCCGCCTCCGGGTCATAACTGGTCGTGATCATACCTTGGGCCTCCTCTTGGCGGCGTCGCGGTCGGGGTGGGCCATGAGCACCACGACATCGGGGCCGTCCCGCCAATGAACAACCCGCAGCACACGGCCTCCTATCTCAGAGGTGGCCCGGAAGGAGCAGGTGCGCCCGGGATGGCCAGGATCTGGCTCGGTCCAGTCCGGGGCGGCGAGGGCGGCCTCGACCCAGGTGGGGTCGATGCCCCGCCTAACCATCGCCTCCCGGGCATGCTGCAGATACCGGATCATCCGCCCTCCGCGAGATGCCGGCGCGCCTGGTTAACGCGGTGCCGGTCAGCCGGGGCCGCAACCAGGCCGGCCGCCGAGAACACCTTGAAGGCCGCGTCTGCCTCCATGGCCGTCGCCTGCAGGTGCTTTTCGAGGCGGCGGCCCTGGGTGGCCCAGAACTGCTCCACCTCGGCCGGCGGCAGCTCCTTCAGTCGTCGGTGGGCGGCCAGAAGTAGTCCTTGGGCGTGCTGAAAGGCCAGCAGCGCCCGCCGTAGCCGGTCGGTGGCGGCGGCTTTGTCCGGCATGCCGGTGGTCATACGGCGACCTCCTACGGCTGCTGGGGGCTTGCGGCTCACCGCCCGGCGCACACCAACCGTCCCGGCCGCGCCCATGGTAGGGGTGCGCCAAGCCGGCGCCAATCATCACCGCCGCCACGCCGACCGTAAACCGGCTGACCATCCACATCCTCGCCGTAGTGGCGGAGGAGGCCTACATAATCTCCGCCGGGAGCTCCGCGTGCGCGGCACCGAGGGGCTGCGCGTGGCTGACACGTCTGTTATGCTCGACCTCGTGGGCGGCAACATCAACGTCGCGGTGATCATGGTCGCTGAGAAGGCGGCCGACCTCATCCGTGGCCGCACCCCGCCAGCCGCCGTGAACGTCTGATTTCCGGCTTCCACCGGCATATGGCAGCCGGTAAGACCGAGTGGAGCCAGGTTCCTCCGGCTATTCCAGGTGCTTTCGACGAGGAGAGCACCCTTGGAAACCAGGATCTTACAGCTCGTCCAGCACCGGCAAGACGCGGTGTGCGGCGCGGTCGGCCGCGGCGCAAGTCGCCGCGGCGCCCAGACCCTGGCCGACATGATGCGAGAGACGGAGGGCGTGCATGGCACGAATGCGGCCTGTGTGCACCGCCTATGCCGAAAGCCATAGCCTCGCGCTGCGCACCCTCAATCAGTGGATCGCCCGCTTGCGCCACACCTTCCACCGGCGCCGCTAAGCCGCTCCATGCAGTGCCTAGGTCAACGGTATGTCCCTGAATTTTGTCGCTTTATGCTGCCTCCATGCATCAACGCCCCGGCGGTTGTGGTCTTTCGCCCGATCCTCAACTACCCTGCTTCCGTGAACCACCCGGATCGAGAGGATGCCCCGAGCCTCCCGACGGCTGTCACATGACTAAGGAGGCCGAGCTCCAGACCGAGCGGGTCAGGGCCGCCTTCGAGCAGATCCCGGTCGCCGCGCTCGCCACGATGACGAACGCGGCGCTCATGGTCGCGGTCCTCGTGGCAGACGGGCAGGGCGGTGGCGCCTACGCATGGCTGGGCACGGCCGTGCTCGTCGCGGCGGCCCGGCTCGCCGCCTGGTGGGCATACCGCCGCGCCGGACCAGCGATCGCGCAGCACCGGCGCTGGTCCGCGACCAGCATCTGCGGCGCGCTCGCCGCCGGGCTGCTCTGGGGCGGGGGCTCGGTCCTGCTGTTCCCCCAGGCCGAGATCCACCAGCTGTTCTGGGCGTTCGTGATCGCCGGCATGTGCGCCGGTGCCGCCGCGCTGCACTACGCGCACCTCCCGAGCGCCCTCGCCTTCATCATCCCCGCCAGTGGCCTCCTGGCCATTCGGCTCGCCCTGGAGGGCTCGGGACGCCGGTTCGCCGCGGCCGCCATGATCGGCGTGTTCCTCGTCGTGCTCATCGTGACCGTCAGGCGCTCGAGCCGGTACTTCGGCGAAACCCTGCGGCTGCGCCTCGACCTCGCGGAGCGCACGCGCGAGCTGGACGTCAGCAACGCCAAGCTGCGGACGGAGATGGCGGAGCGCCGCGCCACGGAGGCGAGCCTCCGCCACGCCCAGAAGATGGAGGCGGTGGGGCAGCTCGCCGGCGGCATCGCGCACGACTTCAACAACGTCCTGCAAGCGGTTTCCGGCGGCATCGGCCTGATCCGCCGCCGCGCCGGCGACAGGGCGGCCGTCGAGCGCCTGGCCGGCATGGTGGAGGAGGCGGCCCGGCGCGGCGCCTCGGTTACCCGGCGCCTGCTGGCCTTCTCGCGCCGCGAGGAGCTGCGCCCGGCCGCCCTGGATGCCGGCGAGCTCCTGGGCGGGTTGCGGGAGGTGCTGTCGGCCACGCTCGGGCCCCGGATCCGGGTGGAGGTGGAGGCGGAGCCCGGCCTGCCGCCTGTGCTGGCCGACCGCGGCCAGCTGGAGACGGTGCTGGTCAACCTGGCCACCAACGCGCGCGACGCCATGCCAGACGGGGGCACGCTCACGCTGTCTGCCCGCATGCACCGGGGAGGGAGCGAAGGCGGCCCCTGCTGCCTCAAGGGGGCCGGCCCATACGTGCACCTCGCCATCGCCGACACCGGCCAGGGAATGAGCGCGGACACGCTCGCGCGGGCGTCCGAACCCTTCTTCACGACCAAGCCCCAGGGGCAGGGCACCGGGCTCGGGCTGGCCATGGCGCAGAGCTTCGCCAAGGGGTCGGGCGGGGCGTTGGCCATCGTCAGCGAGCCGGGCCAGGGCACGATGGTGTCGCTCTGGCTGCCGGTCACCGACCAGGAGGCTAGGCATCATCCCGGTCCCGCGTCGGCGGACTGGATGCCTCCGCCTGCCGGGCAAGGCCGGCGCCCCCGCGTGCTCCTGGTGGACGACGAGCCGGTCGTGCGCGAGGTACTAGCGGCCCAGCTCGGGGAGGCGGGATACGAGGTGGCGGAAGGCGGGGACGGCGCGGCCGCGCTCGACCTGCTGGACCGGGGCGCGCCTTTCGACATCCTCGTCACCGACCTGGCGATGCCGGGGATGGACGGGGTCGCCCTGATCCGGGCGGCGCAGGGCCGTCGCCCCAGCCTGCCCGCGATCCTGGTCACCGGCTACGCTGGCGATGCGGCCGCGCTCGCCGTCGGCGCGGCCGTCGACGGCACCTTCGCCCTGTTGCGCAAGCCTGTCACCGCGCAGCAGCTTGCGGACCAGGTCGCGGCATCGCTCGCCACCGCGCCAGCGGATCGGCTCGAGCGAACCGTCTGACGGGCCTAGCGACAATACCGTTGACTTACAGCCCGTTTGAGAGGGACGAGGCGAAGTGCTCTAGCTCGGGGCGGTCGGCCGGACCTAACGAACTGCGCGGCCGTGTAGCATAGCGGGACGAAGCGCGAACTCAGGCGGCTAGGCGCATGGCGTCGGTCACGGGCCGGAGCGGGCGGAATCCGTCACGGGTATCCGACACCTCGTCCGAGGCGGCCCAGACATAGTCGCCCGTGAGGTTCACGTGCTCCCAGCCGAGCGGGGAAAGGTGGGCGAGGAGTTGGTCAGGCACGTCCTCGACCTCGCGGAGGGCGGCGACGGCGCGGCCGAGGTAGCGCGTGTTCCAGAGGATGATGGCGGCGACGAGCAGGTTCAGCCCGGAGGCGCGGTGGCGCTGGTTCTCGTAGGTGCGGTCGCGGATCTCGCCGAGGCGGTGGAGGAAGACCGCGCGGGCCAGGCTGTTGCGGGACTCGCCGCGGTTGAGTTCGCGCGTCGCGCCCCGGCGCAGCTCGGGATCCTCGACCCAATCGAGGGTGAACAGCGTCCGCTCCAGCCGGCCGAGCTCACGCAGCGCGGCGGCGACGCCGTTCTGCCGCGGGTAGGAGGCGAGCTGGCGCATGATGAGCGAGGCGGTCACCGTGCCGGTGCGAATGGAGGCGGCGACGCGCAGGATGTCCGGCCAGTGGGCGCGGATGAGCGCGACGTTGATGCGCCCGGCGATCAGCGGCTCGAGCGCCGGATGGTCGGAGGCCTTGCCGAAGACGTAGAGGCGGCGGTGCTTCAGGTCGGGGATGCGCGGTGCGAAGCCGAAGCCGAGCAGCGTGCACAGCGCGAAGACGTGCTCGGAATCGCCGCCGCCGTCGGTGTGGTGGCGCGAGGAGGCGACCTCGCTCCCGTGGTAGAGCAGGCCGTCGAGGACGTGGACCGCCTCGCTCGCGGTCGCGGCGATGACCTTCGTGTGGAATGGGGCGTAGCGGTCGGAGAGGTGGGTGTAGAACTTGGCGCCCGGCGCGTCGCCGTAGTGGGCGTTGAGGCGGGCCGCGTCCCGGCCGGGGCCGCCGGCGCGGAAGAACTGGCCGTCCGACGACGAGGCCGTGCCGGCGCCGAAGTGGGCGGCGAGCGGCTCGCGCCCCTGCCGGTCGACGAGGCGGCGGAGCGCCAGGGCGTAGGTCTCGTCGCGGACGTGCCAGTCGGCGGTCCAGGCGAGCCGGCCGAGGCTGGCGACGTCGCAGGCCTCCGCCATGCGCGTCAGCCCGAGGTTCAGCCCGTCGGCCAGCAGGACCGCCATGAGCACGCGCGGGTCGGGCGCGGCCTCGCCGCTGCGGAGGTGGGTGAAGAGGTCCGGGAAGAGCGTCCAGCGGGCGACCTCGGCCAGCAGGTCGGTAACCCGCATGCGCGGCAGCATCGCGTAGAGCCGCGCGGCCAGTGCCTCTGCCTCGGGCGGGGTCGACCGCTCGACCGGCGCGATTTTGAGCACACCGCGCTCGAGCGTGACCTCCGGCAGCAGACCGCCACGGGCCTTCGTGTCGACGGCGGCGAGCCGCACGGCGAGGAGGTCCCGGCGCGCGGCGATGAAGCGGTCGAAGTCGGGATCGACCGCGACCGGCAGGGTGCCGTCCGCCTCCATGGCCTGCAGCGCCTCGCGCGAGACGAGGCGCTCCTCGAAGGAACGGTAGCGCCGGCTGCCCGCCACCCAGACGTCGCCCGCGCGCAGCCGGTCACGCAGCTCCGCCAGAACGCAGATCTCGTAGTAGCGCCGGTCCGGGTCGGCAGCAGCGCCGCCCGGCAGGACGTGGCGCGCCCAGCGCTCCCGCACAAAGGAGGTCGGGACGGAGCGGGGCAGGCGAGGTGTTGCCGCGTGATTGGCCTCGCGCAGGATGCCGACCGCGCGCAGCAGCGGCGCGACGGCCGGCACGCCGTCGAATTCGAAGGCGTCGAGGAAGGCCGGCGCCCATCGCCGGACGCCGGCGTGGTGCTCGCCCAGCTCCCGGTAGGCGTCGAACTCCTCCGGCCGCGCCAGCGCCTCGGCCTCCTCGACGCTCGTGCGGAACCGATCCCAGGGGATCACCCCCTCCAGCGCCGCGAAGGCATCCCGGCCCTCAGCGCGCGCCGCCAGCAGGGCGCCGCCGACGCGGGCGTAGAGGCGCACCTTGTCGTTGATGGCGCGGCCGTCCGCCTGGAAGTCGCGAGCGTGACGGCCCTCGGCCTTGCGGAACATCGCCCCGACCAGGCGGTCGAACAGGTCGAGCGCCGCGTCGGTCAGGTCCGCCGAGATGTCGAGCGTGGCCGCGACGAGGGTGGCATGCCGCCGCCCCCCTCTCGTAGCCCGCGATGTGCTGGACCGTGGTGCGCCCGGCCTCGCGGGCGAGCCGGGCGAGGCGCGCCTGGTGCACGCGATGCCCGTACCCCGCGTCGAGGCCGACGGCGCGGACGTGCCGGAGGCGCTCGATCAGGTTAAGCATGGCGGACGGCTTGGTGGCCTCCGGCATTCCCCGCAGCCACGCGAGCCAGCTCTGGCTCGTGTCCCCCCGGCGCGCCGTGAGTGCGTCCAGCCGGCGTCGCTGCTCGGCCGACAGGCTGTCGGTCAGGCGGCGGTGGACCTCGCGCCGTGCCCGGTGCCGGACCTCCAGGCAGAGCCGCTCCAGCGTGCGCGGCGGCGGGATCACGACCCGCCGCCGGCGGCATTCCTCCAGCGCCAGCCCGGCCAGGTGGGCCAGCCGGTCGTCCTCTATCGCGTGCGGCAGCAGCCAGCCCTCGAGGTCCGTCGCGGCGCGCGGGCCGAAGGGGCGCAGCCGGAGCCGCTCCTGCAGCTCGGCGGCGTGGCGGCGCCGGTTCTGCTCCGAGGCGAGGTATCCGCCGAGCGCCTCGGACGCCGCGCCGACCTGCGCGGCGACGAACTCCACGAGCGCGGCCGGCGGCACCTCCCCGGCGCGTAGCGGGCGACCGGGGTGGCGCAGGTAGAGGAGCATCAGCGCGTGGCCGAGCCGGCTGTGGTCGCCCCGCCGGCGCGCAACTGACGCAAGGTCCTCCGGCGACAGCGTGCAGTGGCGCGCGAGGTCACGCGGTTCGGCCGGCGGGTCGTAGAGCGCCGCGATCTGGGCCTCGGTCAGTTGCTGTCGGCGCGCCACCCCGTCCTCCCTCTCCCGCGGCGCCGGCGGACTAGCCAATGCGCGCCAGCGTGTCGGTCAGGGTGCTGCGCTTGACGCCGAAGGTCCGGCAAACGGCGGCGAGGCCTGCCATGATCCGCTCCTGGGTCAGGGAGCGCTCGAACTGCGCGAGCGCGCCGAAGACGTGGAACAGCAACTCCCCCCTGCAGCGTAGTCGTGTCCATCACCTCGGTCAGCGACCGGAACGCGACGCCGCGCGCCTTGAGGTCGTTCACCACGGTCAGCAGGTGTGGCAGCGACCGGCCGAGGCGATCGAGCTTCCAGACGACGAGGCAGTCGCCGGGCCGCAGGAAGGCGAGCGCCGCGGCGAGGCCAGCACGGTCGTCGCGGCTGCCGCTGGCGCGGTCCTCGAACAGGTGCCGCGCGTCGACGCCGGCGGCCAGCAGCGCGTCGCGCTGGAGATCGAGGACCTGGCGGTCGCCATCGGAGGAGACCCGCATGTAGCCAACCAGCATGCGCGGAAAACCCGCTTCCTGGGGTTTCCGCACGGTAGGTCATTCCGACAGCGTTTGTCGCGCAGGATTTCGGCCGTCGGCAGGCGTCCGGCGCCCCGGTCAGCGATCCCGCCGGCAAACACCCGTTTCCTGACACCCGCAACACGGGGTTCCGCACGCTGTCGCTTTCAGAAGACGGCTCCTCCCCGTGGCCCCGGCGCTTGTGACGCTTGCTCGGGGCCAGGACGTAGCTCAAACAGGACGTGGCGTTCGTGCCAGGTTCACGAGTGGCAAGGTCGATGGAGAACCCGTCTAACGTTACGCCGCCGCACGATCCCATCGCGGCGAGCCTCGCCCCGGCGGACGACCGTATCCTGCTGAGCCACTGGCTGCCTCCAAGCGAGGGTATCGTGCCTCGTCTCCGTGTGGGACGACGTTGGGTCAGCGTGCTGTGGGCGCTGCCGCTCGGGTTCACGGCACTCGTTCTCACCATCGCCGTGGCCCAGAGCTTGCGGGAGTACCCGGAGGTCCGCGCCTTCATCACGCGGTACCCCGGCATCGCCCAGGCGGCGCCGTCGGTCGATTCCGGTTTCCCGTGGTGGCTGCGGCTGCAGCACTTCCTGAACATGCTGTTCATGATGTTCATCATCCGCGCCGGCATCCAGATCCTGGCCGATCATCCGCGGCTGTACTGGAAGCGGGATTGCACGCCCGGCACGGATTGGTTCCGCTTCCAGCGTCCGGTGCCGAAGGACCGCATCTGGACCGCCAAGGACGACTCTGTAACGCTGCCGACATGGCTGGGCATTCCGGGCCTGCGCCACACGATCGGGCTCGCCCGCTGGTGGCATCTCTCGGTCAACCTGCTGTGGACGATCAACGGAATGGCCTTCTACGCGCTGCTGTTCTCGACCGACCAGTGGCGCCGGCTGGTGCCGCTCACCTGGGACGTGTTGCCCAACGCGCTCTCGACGGCGATCCAGTATGCGTCGCTGAACTTCCCGGTGGACGAGAGCTGGACCCGCTACAACAGCCTGCAGCAGCTCAGCTACTTCATCACGGTGTTCGTCGCCGCTCCCACCTCCATCGCCACCGGCCTGCTGCAGAGCCCGGCAATCTCCAACAGGCTGGGCTGGGGCGGGAGGGTGCTGAACCGGCAGGTAGCCCGGTCCATCCACTTCCTCTCGTTCTTCTGGTTCGTGCTGTTCATCCTGGCCCACGGAGTCATGGTGTTCGTCACCGGCCTGCGGCAGAACACGAACCACATGTTCGCCGGCGTGGAGAGCCCCTCCTGGGCCGGGTTCCTACCTTTCGCCTTGGCCATGGTGGTCGTGGGGCTGGCGTGGTGGCGCGCCTCACCCTTCACGATCCGGCACGCGCGGCTGGTGCAGGAGATCGGCACGTTCCTGATCGGCTGGATCAAGGGCCTGGCCGAGTGGTGGGATCCGGCCTCCGAGCTGACCGAGCAGGACATCTCGCCGCACTTCTGGCCGAACGGCACGATGCCGCACTCCGCCGAGTTCGATGCCCTAGTGGCCGACGGCTTCGCTCGGTACCGGCTGCGAGTCGGCGGGCTGGTCGAGCAACCGCGGGAGTTCTCTCTTGCCGACCTCAAGGCGATGCCAAAGCAGGAGCAGATCACGACGCACTTCTGCATCCAGGGGTGGTCCGGCGTCGCCAAGTGGGGCGGCGTTCCCATGCGCCATGTCCTGGACCTGGTGCGCCCGACCGCCGATGCCCGCTACGCCGTGTTCTACTCCTTGGCCGACGGCGCCGACGGGGGCCGCTACTACGACGTGCACAGGATGCACAACATGCGCCACGAGCTGACCATCCTTGCTTACGAGATGAACGGGGCGCCGGTCAGCGTGCTGCACGGAGCGCCGTTGCGGCTGAGATGCGAGAACGAACTGGGCTTCAAGATGGTCAAATGGATCACAGCCATCGAGTTCGTGCACGACTTCGCCGACCTCGGTGCCGGCCAGGGTGGCTACAACGAGGACCATGAGTTCTACGGCTACCGCATGCCGATATGACCGCCTGCCGTGGGAGCAGCTCGACATGACAGAACGATTCAAGGTCGGGGATCATGTGACCTGGAACTCGGAAGCCGGGCACGTCAGAGGTAGAATCATCAAGGTGCATACAAGAGATGCCGATTACAAAGGGTATACCCACCATGCGACCGAAGATGATCCGCAGTATGAGATCAAGAGCGACAAGACCGACCACATCGCCATGCACAAAGGCGCCGCGCTGAAGCGGATGAACGAATGAACCGCGCCATCCTGCCGGATCGAGCGCAACAGAATTACTCCAGCAAGGAGAGGGCAGGAATGTTCGCCGAGCAGATGTTGCCCAGGGCGCGCGAGCGCCTGGCCACGGTCAACGCCGCAGCCCCGGTCAAGGACGCGGCTGATCTCATGTCCAAGCCACACACTGACCTCGTGGTTGCTTGCGGCCACGACGGAGGCATGGTCGGCGTGCTCACGAAGACCGATATCGTCAGGCAGATCGGGCACTGCATCGGCGGTGGCTGCATGGCCAGGGTGGACACGATCATGACGCGCGACGTCGTTTCCTGCCGGCCCGGCGACACGCTGCATGATGTCTGGTCAGTGATGAAAAGGCGCGGCCTGCAGCGCGTCCCGGTCGTCGGCCAGGGCGGGAAGCCGGTCGGGATCATCTATGCGCGGGACGCCCTGCAGAGCCTGCTGGGCGAATCGGAGAACGACGAAGCCCTCCTGCGCGATTACGTGATGAACGTCGGGTATCAGTGATTCGGGGCGGACATGCCGATCCCGGCAGGCTACGTGCCGAGCCGGCGGACACCGGTGTTCACGCAGGACACGGTGCCGCCGGCCCTCCTGCGCGCGCAGGAGACCAAGGGCGGGGCGTGGGCCATGATCCATGTCCTCGAAGGCAAGCTGCGCTACCGCATCGAGACCCCGCCATCAGAGAGCACCTTGGAGCCGGGCCGACCCGGCGTGATCGAGCCAGAGGTCCGGCATCATGTGGAGCCGGTCGGACCGGTGCGCTTCTACCTGGAATTCCATCGCGCTCCGTAGCCGCCCTGCGCGGGAAGCCGATCCGAACGCTGTCCGAAGGAGACGACCGCATGTCCGACCAAGGCTCCGATCCTCCCGACGCCTCGCTGCTGCGCCAACAGGCGCTGTCCAGGTGGGACAACGAAGGGGGTGCTGGACCGGATGGTCCGCAGATGGCGCCGACGGCGGCCGAGGACCGGGTTCCGATGCCCGGCAACAACGCCGCCGAGTTGGGCGCGCTGCACGTCCGCGTCATCGCGTTGGAGAACCTCGTGATCTCGCTGCTGGCCACCGCGTCGGACCGGCAGATCGAACAGGCCTGCGAGATGGCGCGCTACATATCCGCGAGGCCGGGCTTCACCCAACACCCGCTGACGACGCGCGCGGCAGCCCACATGGTCGATCTTGTCGAGCGGACCTCTCGCTTCCGCCCACCCGTTCAGACCTGACGCCCCACGATCAACCGCTTGATCGCGCCGATTGCCTTGGCGGGGTTCAGCCCCTTCGGGCAGGTGTCGGTGCAGTTCATGATCGTGTGGCAGCGGTACAGCTTGAACGGGTCTTCCAGCGCCTCCAGCCGTTCCCCGGTCGCCTCGTCGCGGCTGTCGGCGATCCAGCGGTACGCCTGCAGCAGGATGGCGGGGCCGAGAAACCGGTCGCCGTTCCACCAGTAGCTGGGGCAGCCCGCCGTGCAGCAGAAGCACAGGATGCATTCCCACAGGCCGTCGATCCGGGCGCGCTCCTCCTTAGATTGCAGGCGTTCCCTGTCCGGCGGCGCGGGGGTGTCGGTCTTCAGCCAGGGCTCGATGGCGCGGTACTGGGCAAAGGCCTGCGTCAGATCGGGAACGAGGTCCTTCACCACCGCCATGTGCGGCAAGGGCGTGATCCGCACCGGGCCCTTCACCTCCTCGATCGGCTTGAGGCAGGCGAGCGTGTTCACTCCGTTGATGCTCATGGCGCACGACCCGCAGATGCCCTCGCGGCAGGAGCGGCGGAAGGTGAGCGTCGAGTCGACCTCGTTCTTGATGGTGATCAAAGCGTCCAGCACCATTGGCCCGCAGGTGTCGAGATCGACCTCGTAGGTGTCGGTGCGTGGGCTGGTCCCGTCGTCGGGGTTCCAGCGGTAGATACGGAACGCGCGCACGCGCCTTGTGCCGGCGGGCGCGGCGAAGGTCTTGCCTGGCTTGATGCGGCTGTTCGCGGGCAGTCTGAAAGCGACCATGTGCATATTGGCCCCTGTGTTGGCGCCTCGGTGAACCATCTCCTCAGCGGAACACCGAAACCTCGTCGGTCGGTGTCAAAGCCCCAGGCGTAGCGCCGAGACGACGCAGAGCAAGGCGGCGACGATGCAGACGCCGCGGCTGAGCAGCAGCATCGCGATGCGGAGGACGTCGCTGCGCACGTAGTCGTCAATGACCACGCGCAGCCCCTGCTCCATGTGCCAGAAAGTGGCGACGACCATGCACAGGATGAGGACCAGCGGCACCGGCGCGTGCAGCCAGGCAAACACGTCGGCCCGGGTCGCGCCTTCGAGGCTGATGACCGAGACGATGAACCACAGGGTCAGCGGCACCAGCGCGATCGAGGTCAGACGCTCCGCCCACCACGTTCCGGACCCGGAGTGGGCCGAGCCGAGGCCGCGCACGCGCTTGAGCTGAGAGCGCAGGACATCGACGTGAATGGCTCTATCCGGGAGGTCAGGGTTGCTTGGCATCACCACACCACGAAGCCGATGATCCAGACGATCAGCGTGGCGATCACGGTCACGCCGATGACACCCCAGCCGGTGATGCGATAGATACGGTTCTCGTGGCCTGGGCGCACAGGTTCCTGTTGGGCCAGTGTGCCGAACCCCCAGCCCGCGTCCCATGCTAGGTGGCGGATGCCCAGGAATAGGTGCAGCAGCAGCGCCGCCGCCCAGCCCATCAGCAGGAAGACGCCGAAGCCCGACCCGAGGAAGCCTTGCACCATAGCGAAGGCGCTGTCGGAAACCGCTGCGGCGGCGAGCCACCACGTCACGAGAAGCGCGCCCACCGACAACCCGATGCCGGTAGCCCGGTGGGCGATTGACAGCGCCATGCTGACCGGCCAGCGATAGTTTTGCAGATGGGGCGACAACGGCCGGGCGACCAGCGTGCCGTCGCTCCTGCGCGCCAGCATCAGCGTGTCACGGATATCCTTCACGGGTGTCTCGCCTCCGTGGTCCAATCAAGGAACGCGGCGCGCCGAGCCGCTGCGCTTCCTTGAAGAACTGTCGCTTGGAAAGCTCGTGAGTTCAGTAGCTCCAACGAATACCACTGAAGGGGACTTCGGAAAGTGACACACGCGGCACCAGGGCGGGGTGGTGGGTTTCCTTCACCAGGCCACCGCCGCGTTCTCGCTTCGTTCCGCTACGCTACAGAACCACGCATTCCGTTAGGTCCGGCCCGGTCAGTGCGCCGGCCGCTCTCGACCTCGACGTAGACCGTCGCCAGCAGGCGGTCGCCGGGCTGTAGGAAGGCCCGGATGGCCGCTTCCTGGGCCTCCAGGCCAAGCCCGCTGCGGCCTCGGTGGTTTGGTGCTTTATTGTAACGAAACGCCTCCTCCGCCTTTCGTGTCAAGGCACGTCAGCGAGCATTGGCAAGCAATGTCACGCGGCGCTTTGGGCGCCCGGGCTTGGTCCGGATTCGGGGCATGGCCCTATCGAGCCACCTTCTCCACCTCGAGATCTTCAAGCAACGTGTTCGGGTTGCCCGCGACCGTCCGGCGCACCCCCCGTCGGGGTCGCCGGTCAGCGCCGCCAGCACCTCGGCCGGGGTGACGCGGTTGCCCGCGACCGTCCGGCGCACCTCCGTGGCGGGGTCGCCGGCCAGCGCCGCCAGCACCTCGGCCGAGATGGCGGGGTTGCCTGCGACCGTCCGGCGCACCTCCTTGGCGGGGTCTTTGGCCAGCGCCGCCAGCACCTCGGCCGGGGTGACGCGGTTGCCCGCGACCGTCCGGCGCACCTCCGTGGCGGGGTCGCCGGCCAGCGCTGCTAGTGCCTCGGCCGAGATGGCGGGGTTGCGCGTGACCGTCCGGCGCACCTCCGTGGCGGGGTCGCCAGCCAGCGCCACCAGCGCCTCAGCCGAGATGGCGGGGTTGCCCGCGACCGTCCGGCGCACCTCCTTGGCGGGGTCTTTGGCCAGCGCTGCTAGTGCCTCGGCCGGGGCCGCGGGGTTGCCCGCGACCGACCCGCGCACCTCCTTGGCGGGGTCTTTGGCCAGCGCCGCCAACACCTCAGCCGAGATAGCGGGGTTGCGCGCGACCGTCCGGCGCACCCACTCGTCGGGGTCTCTGGCCAGCGCCGCCAGTGCCTCAGCCGGGGCCGCGGGGTTGCCCGCGACCATCCTGTCAAACGACATCAGGAACCCAGCCAGCGGCGACATCGAAAACCCAGCCACCCCGGTCATTCGGATGACCCGGCCGGAGCCGGTGCGACGTTGGATTTGAGTAGCCCGGACCGCCGCTTCTCCCGCAAGCGGTAGCTGTCGCCACGAATGGTCAGCACGTGGCTGTGGCTTTGCTACTGAATGTTGGCCCAGGCGTGCTGCTAGATTTTGGCCCACCTGCCGTCCCCCAACCTACGGTCTCCTGGGTGACCCGGGGGGGCCTGGAGTGGATTGGAAAGCCAAGGTGGATTTGTTCGAGCAGCTTCGCCGGGAGCATGAGTTCGGCATCGGGACGGTGGCGGGTGTGGCGGCGAAGTTTGGGGTGCACCGCCGGATGGTGCGACAGGCATTGGCCAGCGCACTGCCCCCGGCGCGGTACTACCCGCAGCGCGCCAAGCCCAAGCTGGATGCGGTCGCGTCCTTCATCGACCGGGTTCTGGAGGAGGATCTGCGGGCGCCGCGCAAGCAGCGGCATACGGCGCGGCGTCTGCATCGGCGGCTGCTGAAGGAGTTTCCGGGCACCGCGTTGGCCGAGTCGACGGTGCGCAACCACGTGCGGGAGCGCAAGCGGGCGATGGGCCTGGTGCGGCGCGAGACCTTCGTGCCGCAGAGCTACGGCCCGGGCCAGGAGGCGCAGGTGGACTGGTACGAGGCCTGGGCCGACCTCGGCGGCGAGCGGACCCGGGTGCAGGTCTTCGCCATGCGCTCGATGGCGAGCGGCGCGGCGTTCCACCGGGCCTACCTGCACGCGACGCAGCAGGCGTTCCTCGAGGCACATGAGGGGGGCCTTCGGCTACTTCGGCGGGGTGTTCCGGCTGCTGCGCTACGACAACCTGGCAAGCGCGGTGCGTAAGATCCTGCGCGGGCACCGGCGGGAGGAGACGGCGCGGTTCGTGGCGTTCCGCTCGCATTGGCGGTTCGCGGCCGAGTTCTGCACCCCCGGCGAAGGCCATGAGAAGGGCGGCATCGAGGGCGAGGTCGGCTATTTCCGCCGCAACCACCTGGTCCCGGTGCCGGAGGTGGCCGACCTCGACGCGCTGAACGCGCTGCTGCTGGCGGCCTGCCGCGCGGACGAGGCACGGGTCCTGGACGGGCGCAGTGAGGCGGTCGGCGTGGCGATGGCGGCGGAGCGCGGCCACCTGCTGCGTCCCGCAGACGAGGGTTTCGACCTGGCCGAGGTGACGTTCCCGCTGGTGGACAAGCAGGGCTGCGTCACGGTCAAGACCAACGCCTATTCGGTGCCTGCCCGGGCGGGCACGCGGGTGGAGGCGCGGGTGCACCCGCTGCATGTCGAGATCTGGCATGGCGGACGGCGGATCGCCCGCCACGAGCGTTGCCACAGCCGCCGCCAGCAGGTGCTGGATCTCGAGCACTACCTGGATGTGCTGGGCCACAAGCCAGGGGCGCTCGCCGGGTCCAGGCCGCTGGAGCAGTGGCGCCGGGCCGGGCGCTGGCCGGCCTGCCATGACGTGCTCTGGGATCGGCTGCGGGCCCGGCACGGCAAGCAGAACGGCACCCGCGCCATGGTGGCAGTGCTGATGCTGGGTAGGGAGTTCGGCGAGGAGCGGCTGCGGGCGGCGATCGCCACGGCGGTGTCGCTCGGCGCCTGCGACGTCGCGGCGGTGCGCTATCTGCTGGGCGAGGCGGCGTTGCACAAGGCCCGGCCCACGCCGGTCGATATCGGCGAACTGGCCCGCTACGACCGGCCGATGCCCAGTGTCGCCGATTACGACACGCTGCTCCTCTCCGGCCCCTGCGCCGGGAGGGCGTGATGAGCGACCTGCAGGACCAGGCCATCCGGCAGCACTGCAAGGCGCTGCGCATGCCGACCATCGGTGGGCAGTTCAGCCGCCTGGCGGAGACCGCCATCCGGGAGAAGCAGTCCCATCTCGGCTATCTTGAAGCCCTGCTGGCGGCCGAGATGGAGGAGCGCGAGAGCCGGGCGATCACGCGTCTGCTGCACGACGCCCGGCTGCCGCGGATGAAGACGCTCGAGGCATTCGAGTTCGACCGCTCCGGCGTCCCGGCCGCCCAGCTGCGCGGGCTGGCCGAGGGCGAATACATCGCCAAGGCGGAGCCGGTGCTGCTGATCGGCGAAGCGGGCACGGGCAAGACCCATCTGGCGACCGGGCTGTGCGTGGCGGCCTGCCGTCAGCGGCGGCGGGTGCGGTTCACCACGGCGACCGGGCTGATCAACGAACTGGCCGAGGCGGCGCATGCCAACCAGCTGAGCCGCGCGCTCGGCCGCTGGGAGCGGCTTGACCTGATCTGCATCGACGAGCTGGGCTACGTGCCGCTCGCGGAGACCGCCTGCGAGTTGATGTTCCAGGTGATCGCCGACCGGGCCGAGAAGGCGGCGGTGATCGTGACCACCAACCTGCCGTTCTCCGAATAGCCGCAGGTCATCCCGAACCCGCGGCTGTGCAAGGCCCTGATCGATCGCCTGACCGACCGAGCGCACATCATCACCACGGGCACGGATTCCTACCGGTTCCGCCGCACCACGGCACAGCGCAAGCCCGCCAAGCCATGAGGAGGACACCAGAACAGCGACGCTGACCGTCCTGGCCGGGCCGCGGCCCGGCCAGGACGGTCAGAAGCGGTAGGTGGGCCAGAATTCGTCAGCACCGGTGGGCCAAAATTCATAGACACAGCCAGCCTGGCGCGAGTTCTGACAGAACCCCTGCCTTTATAATCCGAATCTCTCGGAGCTATCGGATGGTCCGACTCTGTGAGACCCGGCGCAGCACCAGGGACAGGTCCTCGATGGCATAGGGTTTCTGCAGCAATCCGAAACCGCTACGGCCCTTCTCAGCGAGGACGTGGCTATAGCCGGAGGTCAGAATCACGGCCAATTCGGGGTGGCGCTGCCGTATCAGCTTTCCCAGTTCGACCCCACTCATGCCGGGCATGACCACGTCCGAGAAAACGATGTCGAAGTGCGACCGCTCCAACAATGCCAGGGCCTCGTCGGCACTGGCAGCCCAGGTTGTCTCGTAGCCGAGGTCCTGCAGGAGCTGGGTCGAGAACCTGCCCACCTCGACATTGTCTTCGACTAGAAGCACCCGCAGCCCGCCGCCGGTGTCGCCCTGTATCTTACCGACCGCTCCGGCTTGCGGTGCCGCCTCGCCTTCAACCCGCGGCAGGTAGAGGGTGAAAGTGGTGCCGCGCCCGACCTCGCTTTCGACCCCTACATCCCCGCCGCTCTGCTTTGCAAAGCCGTATACCTGAGACAGTCCAAGGCCTGTACCCTTGCCGACGTCCTTCGTCGTGAAGAACGGCTCGAAGATGTGCGCAAGCTTCTCGGTCGCGATGCCGGATCCGGTGTCGGAGAGTGATACGGCGACGAACGTGCCCGTGCGGCCCTCCTGGGCCCCTACCCTCGGAATCCCCGGCGAACTCTCGACTCTTACCCGGAGCGTTCCCTCACCGTTCATTGCGTCGCGCGCATTCACGGCCATGTTGACGAGAGCCGTATCGAACTGCGTAACGTCGGCCTCCGTGAGACAGCGCCCAGTGTCGATCTGCGTCACTATTCGGATGCGCGACCCAAGGATCGTGCGCAGCATGTCGCCGAGGGCCTGCACGCGCTCGGGCACGTCGAAGACCTCGGGCTTGAGAACCTGCCGGCGGGCAAAGGCGAGGAGCTGACCCGTGAGCTTGGCGGCCCGGTCCACCGTGTCGGAGATGGCATCAACGTACCGGCGGCGCCGCTCCTCGGCGAGGTCCGGCCGGCGCAGCAAGTCGGTGGACGACTTGATGATCGTGAGCAGGTTATTGAAGTCGTGCGCTACTCCACCTGTGAGCTGTCCGATGGCCTCCATCTTCTGGCTCTGGCGGAGTGCCTCCTGGGCGGCCTCGAGTTCGGCCTGACGCGCCCTCTCGTCCGTAACATCACGACCGACCGCCTGGATGAGGTCGGCGTCAGGAACCGCGATCCAGGAAAGCCAGCGGTAGCTTCCGTCGCGCGCTCGGTAGCGGTTCTCGAACCGGAGGATGGTGGCGCCCTGCCCGAGCTTGCCTATCTCGGCGAGCATCGAAGCCCTGTCCTCGGGGTGGACAAGGCCCATTAGGTTGCTGCCGACAAGTTCGGCCTCAGCCCAACCGAGCAAGCTCGTCCAGGCCGGGTTCACTGCGTTGACCGTACCGTCGAAGCGCGCGACGAGCATGATGTCGGTCGACAGCCGCCACAACCGGTTGCGGTCCGCCGTACGCTCCGAGACACGTACCTCCAGTTCTTCGTTCAGGTTGCGCAGCAACGTTTCGGTGCGCTTGGCGTCGGTGATGTCGTAAATCACACCGCTGAAGCGCAGTTCGGAAGTCTCTGTGTCGCGGAGAAACTCACCGCGCCGCATCAGCCAGCGTCGCTCGCCGGTGTCGGGCCGTATGATGCAGAACTCCGCCTGACTGACCTGTCCGATTTCCGCTTCGGTCGTCGCGCCAATGATCGACCCACCCTCCGGCTTCACCACCGAGTTGACCGTCCGCAGCGGCAGGTCCGCCGCCGGCTGCAGGCCCAGGAGCTGACAGAACTGCGCCGACACCGAGACCGTGCCGAAGCCGCTGACATACTCAAAAGTGCCTATGCCGCCTGCAGTCTGCGCGATCCGCAGCCGCTCCGCGGCGCGCTTCTGGTCGGTGATGTCCACCATCGTGCCGACGAAGCGGGCCGCCTCCGCATCCCCATGGCGGCGGCCGCGGCCATGGACCCAGCGGGTCGTCCCGTCCGGCAGGACGACGCGGTATTCCTTCGAAAAGACCTCGGCCCCGCGCAGGATTCCCCCTACGGCCAGCCGGATGCGCGCCTCTTCCCCAGGATGGATGATGGAGAAGAAGGTCGCCGGCGCAACACCGCGGACCGCCTCACCCCGCCCTAATTGGTAGAGGGCGGCGAAGCGCGTATCCCCATAGATTCGCCGCTCCGCGATGTGCCAGTCCCAAGACGCCATCACGCCTACGGTGGAGAGGGTCGCTCGCAGATGGTCGGTCACCTCATCCAGTGCCCGCTGGTGCACGTGGAGGGCGGTCTGGACCCCGGGCGCCCGCACCGCCGTGACGTCCGCCTGGGTGCCAAGGAAGAAGGCCGGCCGCCCCGCGTCGCCAGGGACCGGAACGACGACCAGCTTGTTCCAGAAGGCGGTACCGTCCTTCCGATGGTTCAGTAAGTCCGCCTCGACGAGGCGTCCCTCGCGCAGCGTCGCTGCGATGGTGGCGATGGTGGCCCGGTCTGTCCCGGGACCCTGCAACAGCCGACAGTTACGGCCGATCACGTCCTCCGGCGCGTAGCCGGTGAGCCTTGTAAAAGCGGCGTTGACGAAGACGACGGGATTGTGGTGCTGCCGCGCATCGGTCACGACTAGGGACAGGCCCGAGCGCGCCATCGCGTCGAAGAGCGGCCCGGCAAGCTGCTGAAGCTCGGCCGGCGGCGCTGCGTTGGGTGCCCTGTCCCCAAAATCGCTCACGGTTGGTCGCTACGCCTCATCCTGCATCACCCGGTCAATAAAGTCGCCCACCAGACGTTTCAGTGCGTCGAGTGAGCGAAGGTCCATCACCATCGCGATATAGCCGCGGATGCTCCGCTCTCGCACGGAGAAGTTGATATAGAGGAACAGCACCGGCCCTTCGTCCGCCGCCGTATCCCCGTTCGCGAGCAAGCCCCGGCCGTCAGTCCGCAGCACCTGGGGCAGCGACATGGTAAGGGAGCGCTCCAGCATGTTCGCCATCGTGGCGAGGCAGCTGTTGAGGATCACGTTGCCCGTCTCGGCCAGCGCCTCCTGCTCCATCGCCGCCGCATCCTCGTCGTCCGGCAACGCCTCGCCCAGCACGGCACGCACCAGTTCCAGGCCATTGGCCTGGGGGAAGATCAACAAGGCGCGTCCCTGGAACGCACCGGAGAAGTCCTGCCGTACCGCTACCAGGTCCTCGCCCTCTCTCTCCTGGATCAGCGCGATGGCCCGGTGGTGGTCAATGATCTCCACGGAAGGAACCGACAGCAAGACCTCCCCGCCGACCATCTTACGCAGGCTGGCCGCCGCTCGGCTCACGCCGATGTTCACCAGCTCCGTGAGAGCATCGCGCTCCAGCTCGTTCAGCAGCGCCTCGGGCGGGGTCACTGTGCAGCCGCACGTAGCCGTAGGGCAGCCCCGGAGACGAAACCGCGCAGACCCTCCTCCGTCACCGGTTTGGCAACGAAGGTCGCGTTCACGGCGCGGGCGCGGGCGATGATCTCGTCCTGCACGTTCGCCGTGATGATGGCCAGCGGCATGGTCGGGTGCAGCGCACGCAGCTCCGCCGCGAGGGTCAGCCCGTCCTTTCCCGGCATATTGTAGTCGAGCAAGGCGACATCTATCCCGCCCGACCCGACCCGCGCCAGTGCCTCCTCGGCGTTGCCCGCCTCAGCGCGCTCCCAGCCCGGCTCCAGGGCGCCGACGGCCTTCCCCGCCACGATCCGGGCGAGCTTGCTGTCGTCAACAATCAGCACCGTGATGGCCATGCCTGAACTCCAAACTCCAAGAGGAAGGCGCTGGCTTCGGAGGCCTGCCCAACCCCAGCAACAGTTCGGCCCAGTCTAGCCCGGTGGCTTCGCCGCCAAAAGCGGCAGCAGCCACCGAGCCGTGAACGGGTCGCGTGCAGGCCCCGACAGGGGCGGCCGCAGTGCCAGCAGCACCTGCACGATTGCCGCGTGCAGGGGGCCCGCCCCGCTCAGGTCAACGACCCGCCCTGGCCCACCCTGCAGGGCGGCGAGCAGGGGCTCGGTGTCTTCCACCCGACACTCGCCCTCCAGACAGATAACCGGGCCATCCAGCCGCACGCTCATCCGACCAACCCCGGCAGGTCCAGCACCATCAGCACCCGTCCATCCCCCAGCAGTGCCGTACCGAGCAGCCCGGGTATCCCGGCCAGGAGCCCGGACAGTGGCCGCAGCAACACGTCGACCTGCCCCACGAAGCTGTCCACTTCCACCCCGGCCCGCCCAGCACCGGAACCGATGACCAGCACCCGCGCGTTACCCTCGCGCGCCGTCTCCGGCAGGTTCAGCAGCGAGGACAGGCGGAGCAGCGGCACCGTCCGGCCGCGGAACACGAAGGCCTCTCCATCGCGAAGGGGAAGAATGCAGTCCGCTGGGATGCGCGCTGTCTCTGCCACACCCTCGACCGGCACGCCGAACACGTCCCCTCCTAGCCGGACCATCAAGACGGCCGTGACGCAGGCGCCCTGCGGCAACAACAGGCGGATGGTCGAGCCCGCGCCAGGCTGGCTCGCCAGAGAGACGCGCCCTCCCAATCCCTCCACGGCCGCGCGCACCGCGTCCATGCCCACCCCGCGCCCCGACAGGGCCGTGACGGTGGCGGCCGTCGAGAAGCCGGGCTGGAACACCAGCTGCACCGCCGCCGCATCGTCCAGCGCGTCGAGCGCCGCGTCTGGCATCAGGCGCCGCTCCCGCGCGACCCGGCGGACCCGCGCGGGATCAATGCCGCGCCCGTCATCCGTCACCTCCACGGCGATCTCGTCGCCTTCGCGCCGCGCCTCCAGGGTGACGCGGCCGGTCGCCGGCTTGCCCGCGGCGGCCCGTGCCGCCGGGTTCTCGATCCCGTGGTCTACCGCGTTGCGCAGCAGGTGCAGCAGCGGGTCGAACAGCCCGTCCACGATCGCCTTGTCAGCTTCCGTTGCCTCCCCCCCTAATGTCCAGCGCGACGGTCTTCCCCAGCCCGGCCGCTGCCTCCCGCACCAGCCGCGGTAGCCGACGGAAGGTGCGGGCCAGCGGCACCATGCGCACGCCCATCACCGTGCGGTGCATTGTCTCCGCCAGCCGCTCGATGCCGGCTTGGCTCTCGGCCAGAGCCCGGGCCAGCCGCGGATCCGTCTCCCCTGCCTGTGCGACGAGATGAGCGAGGCCGTTCTTCGCGACGATCAGCTCACCTACCAGATCCACCAGCGCGTCTACCCGCGCCGCATCCACCCGTAGGCTGCGCGACGCGGCGCTCGTCGTCCCGGCGCCCGGTACCGGCACCTCCGGCGCGGGTCGATCCGGCAGCGGGATCGCTACAACATCCACTTGGTCCGCGACTAAGCGGAAGACCTGCCGGACCTCCACCTCCGCCGCCGTGCTCAGCAACTCGATGACGAGATTGCAGGTGAAGGGATCGGGCCCTTCCTCCGGCCAAGGCGCGCGGAGCAGGACGCGCAACCCTGTCAGTTCCGGCACCGCACGGACGAGCGCCATCGGGTCGTCTCCGAGGAAGAAGCAGTCGGGCACCGGAACGTAACGCAGCGCCGTCACGCCCTTCCCGCTTGCCTGCGCCGCCGCAAGAGCTTCCGCTTCGGCCGCCATCAGCCCCGGCAACCATTCGGCCCTCGTGGCCCAGGGTGCCGCCGGGGGCACCGTCGCGCACGGCACCGCATCGCCATCCAGGGCCGCGCGTAGCGCCCCTCCAGCGCCCGCCCGTGCTGCGGCGCATCCTCGGGCAGGCCGCCCGTCCGCGCGATCTCCTCGATCCACCCCTCGCTCGCGCCGATGAGGTCGAGCAAGGCGTCCATCACGTTCTGTCCGGCCGCCCGCCGCCCGTCGCGCACCGCATCCAGCAGGTCCTCCGCCGCGTGCAGCGCGCGCTCCATCGGGACGAGGTCGAACAGCGCCACCGATCCCTTCAGCGTGTGCACCGCCCGGAAGGCTCCGTCGAGCCGCGCCGCATCCCCCGGATGGCGCTCCAGCGCCAGCAGGTCGTCGGTCGCCTGCTGGATCAGCTCCCGACCTTCTAGGAGAAACTGATCCAGCAGTTCGCTCATGCGCCCACCGGGCGTTGATACACGATCGCGTTCTCAAAGCGCCGCGCAATGAAGCGCTCGGAGATCCGCGCCATGGACTCTGAATGGCCGAGGCAGAGGAAGCCGCCCGGGTTCAGTGCCGCGAAGAGGTGGCGCGAGGCCGCTTGACGGGCGGCCTCGTCGAAGTAGATCAGCACGTTGCGGCAGAACACGACGTCGAAGCGACCTTGCGCCGCCATGCTGTCCGCGTCCACGAGGTTGGCGAGGGTGAAGCGCACGGACTCCCGCAGGTCCCGGATGATCTGCCGCCGGTGACCATGCGGCGGCTCGAAGTAGCGCTCGACCACGCCGGGCGGCAGACGCGAGAGGGCCCGCTTACCGTAGCGCCCCTCCAGCGCCGCGGCTAGGACCTCCGTGTCGAGGTCGGAGCCGACGATCTCGATGTTGTAGGCGTCGACTAGCGCCCAGTTCTCCAGCAGCCAGATGGCGATGGAATAGGGCTCCTCCCCCGTGGAGCATGGCATGGACCAGAGGCGCACGAGGTCGCCCGGCCCGCGCGCCGCCACGATCTCCGGCAGGAGGGAGCGGCCGAGGCACTGAAGCTGGTGCTCCTCACGGTAGAAGTAAGTCTCGTTCACCGTGACGCTGTTGATCAGCCGCTCGGCCTCCGCCGGGTTGACCCGCAGCAGCGCCATGTAGGCGAGGAAGGACGGGGCGCTGCTCCGCTCCATCCCCATCGCCAGCCGCCGCTCGATGTAGGTCCGCTTGCTCTCGCCGTAGGACAGGCCACTACGGCGGTAGATGAAATCGCAGAGGCGCCGCAGCTCCTCCGCGCTCGGCGGCTCGGCGGGAAAGGCGCCCGGTCCACTCATCCAGCCCAGCCCGTCAGCGTGCCGGCGATGGCGTCCAGCGGCAGCACGGCCTCTGCCCCGCCCAGCCGTACCAGCTCACCCGGCATCCCCCAGACCACGGCGGTCTCCTCAGCTTCGGCGATCGTCCGCCCACCCCCGCCCGCAGCCGCGCCATCGCGGCGGCGCCGTCGCTCCCCATCCCCGTCATCAGCACGCCGACGAGGCGCTCGGCCGACAGGTGCTGCAACGCGCTCGTGACGAGACGGTCCACGCTCGGGTGCCAGCGATGCTCTGGCAGGGCAGGGGCCGCCATCGCCACCAGCCCGCCGGGACGCAGCGACAGGATCAAGTCGGCATTCCCGCGCCCGATATGGACCTGCCCTGGTACGACCGGCACGGGCCGCGTGACCTCCACAACTGTCAGCGCACAGAGCTTGTCCAGCCGCCGTGCCAGCGGCCCGGTGAAAGCCGCGGGCATGTGCTGCGCGACGAGGATCGGCCAGGGGAAATCGGCCGGCAGCGGCCCAAGCAGCGCGTCCAGCGCCGGCGGCCCACCTGTGGAGCAGCCGACGAGTACCACTCGGTCCACCAGCCCGGCCGCGCGCGGCGCGGGGTCCCGGCGCGTCGCCCGGGGTGCTGGTGACGGGGTCGGCGACGCCGACAATCCGGCGCGCAGGCGCACGCGCTCCCGCAACCGATGGCTCGGCCGCAGCCGGGCCGCGGCCGCCGCCCGCACCTTCTCGACCAGCAGTGGCCCCAGCTCATCTATCGCGAGCGACACCGCCCCGCCCGGCTTCGGGACGAAGTCCACAGCGCCCAGCTCCAGCGCCTTCAGCGTCTCCCGCGCCCCCGCCTCCGTGACGGAGGAGACCATGACCACCGGGAGCGGCCGCTCCAGCATGATGCGGTCGAGGCAGGCCAGCCCGTCCATCCGCGGCATCTGCACGTCGAGCGTCATCACGTCCGGCCGGCATTCAGCCAGCATCGCCATCGCCTCGTCGCCGTCGCGCGCGACGGCGACCTCGAAGTCGCCCTCCGCCCGGAACACCTCGCCCAGCAGGCGCCGCATCAGGGCGGAATCGTCCACGATGAGAAGCCGGATCACGGGGCGGGGTCGGCCCCCGTTCCGCCCGCGCCGTCCGAGGCGATGGCGGATAGCAGGTCCCGCTCCGCCGCATCCAGCAAGATTTTCGGGTTGATTAGCAGGATGATGCGCCCGTCCCGCTCCACCGTCGCGACGCGGTCGAACATAGCAGCCTCGCAGGCCGCCAGCGTAGGGGCCGGGGTCAGCTCCGTGGTCGGGACGGAGAGGATCTCGGTGACTGCATCCACCGCGAGCCCCGCGCGCAACCCCTCGATCGTCAGCACGACGACGCGGCCGTGGCCCTCCTCCGCCGCTCCCCCCGCGGCGAAACGTCGGCGCTGGTCAATCACCGGGATGACCGCGCCGCGGAGGTTCATCACGCCGTCCACGAAGGCAGGCGCGCGAGGAACCCGCGTCAGGCTCTCCGGCCGCCGCGCCACCTCGTCCACCGCGGTGATTGGCAGGCCGTAATGCTCGTCGCCCAACCGGAACACCACGAAACGCTCAACCGCCTCGGACCCGCCCTCGGCATCGGTCATCGCGCCCGTCTCCCTACCGGCGTCGGCCAGGAGCTGCAACGCCGTCTCGTCGTTGAAGAGCCGCGCCGGGGCGAGGATGGAGACGAGCCGCCGTCCTCCCTCCAATCGGCCAATGGCCTCCACCCGCGCCTCGCCCGCGCCCCGCGTGAGGACTGGCGGGACGGGATCAATGGCAGCCTCGGGCAGACGCAGGATCGCCGTCATACAGTCCACCACCAGTCCGACAAGGGCCGGGCCCAGCCGCGCCACGACGATCCGTGCCCGCGCGCGGGCGGCCTCGGCCACAGAGATCCCGAGCAGCGCGTGGGGTGAGACGAGTGGCAGCAGTCCGCCGCGGTATGCCGTGACCCCAAGCATCGCCTGACCGGTACGCGGCACCGCCGCCACCTCCGCGGGCAGACGCATCACAGCCGCGACCTTGTCCAGCGGTAGGGCGTACTCCTGTCCGGCGAGGAGGAAAGCGATGAGGGCGAGTTCCTCCAAAATCGCCTGCGGCGCGACGGCTCCCGGTCCGACGATCGCGGATGCTCGCCCGCGCGCGCCGGTGCCGCGGCGCGCTGAGGTGCCGAAGGCCCGCGCCAGCAGCGCGTCCGGATCCACCGTACGGACACTCCCGCCTCCGAGGGCGGAGACGGAATCCACCAGCAACCCGACCGGCACCTCCCCCTCCATCACCACGACCCGCGTGGCGCCCGACGGCGCAGCAGTTTCCCGCCCCATCAGCGCGGCGAGGGACACCACCGGCAGCGCCGCCCCCCGCATGTTCGCCAGCCCGAGCAGGGCCGCCGGCGCGTGCGGCACGCGCGTAACGGGCCGCGGCCGCAGCACCTCCCGCACCATGCCGGCGGGCAGAGCGAGGACTTCGCCCGCTACCGTGACCGTCAGGGAACGACCCTCCGCGGCCGTCCACGCCACTGGCGTCACGGGATCACCCCCCCGTCCGAAGCTCGTCGGCGAGGTTCGCGATCTCCTCGATGGCGGCGGCCAGTTCCTCCACGCTCTTCGCCTGCTCCCGGGCGGCGGCAGAGGCTTGGGTCGCGGCGCCGCTCGCCTCCTCGGCCGCGGCGGCGATCGCCTGCGTGCCGGCCGAGATCTCCCGTACCGCGTCGAGCACCGTCGCGGCACTCGCCACGATCTCGTCCGCGCCCGCGCGCAGCGTCGCCAGTTCCGTCTCCGCCGTCACGAGCTGCCCGGCGAGACTGGCGATCCGGGCAACCTCCCCAAGCGAGGCCGCCGACATGGAATCGAGGTCGCGGCGGACCACCTCCACATGATCGTGGATATCACGGACCACGTCCTTCATCCGGTCCGCGTTACCGGCGGCATCGCGCGCAAGGTCGCGGATGTCAGAGGAGACCACCGCGAAGCCGCGCCCGGACTCGCCGGCCCGCGCCGCCTCCACCGATCCGCTGACCGCAAGCATGTTCGTCTGCACGGCGACGAGGGCGATGGCGTCCACGATCTTCTCGATCCGCCGCCGGGCGGCCTCCAGCGAAGCGACGAGCGCGGCAACCGCTTCCGCCTCCCGCAGCGCCTCCTCCAGGCTGCGGCCTAGACCCTCGGCTGCCGTGCGCCCTTCGCCGACGCGCGGCGCCAGGGCCTCCAGCTTCTGCACCGCCCCGGCCGCGGCACCGCGGGTCGAGACGGCCGCCCGTTCGATCTGGGCCATGGCGGCGGAGGATTTCTGCGTGGCGGCCGCCTGCGCTTGCGCGCCGCGGGCGATCTGGCCGAGTGCCGTCATGATCTGCCCCGCGGAGCCCGACATCTCCTGCACCGTCGCCGACAACTCCTCAGCGGCCGAGGCCACCTCCTCCGCCCGGGAAGCGCCTGTCCGGTCGGACTGCAAGTCCTCGGCCAGCGCCGCGAGGGCCTGCGCTGCCTGCTGACTTCCCTCCAGCGCCGTCGTCTGCTGCTCCACCGCCTGCTGCGCCTCCGCGGTCGCGGCGGACTGCTCCTCGGCAGCGCTGGCCACGGCCTCAGCGCCGCGCTGCGCCTCGCGACTGCCGGCCTCGGCCTCCACTGCCGCCTGGAGGATCGCCTCTGCCCCCTCCGCGATAGTAGCCATCTCCGCGCGAACGGCGTCGAGCATCGCGGCAGCGGCGCGTCCATTCCGTGCCTCCCCGCCCGCTGCCTCGGCTGCGACGCGGATGCGCGCTGCGATCCCGCGTACCTCGTCGCGGATCGCAGTGACGAGGCCGTGCACCTCCCGAGCGCTCGCCTCGGACTTCTCCGCCAGGGCGCGCACTTCCTCCGCTACCACCGCGAAGCCGCGCCCATGCTCGCCGGCACGGGCCGCTTCGATGGCCGCGTTGAGCGCGAGGAGGTTCGTTTGGTCCGAGATGTCGCCGACCGCGCCCGTGATTTCCCCGATGCTGCCCGCCAGAGTCTCCAGCGTCGTGACGATCTCCACCGAGCGCAGTTGGCGTGCAGCGCGACTCTCGGTGAATGCGGCTGAGGCACTGATTCCCGCACCCGCCTCCGTCAGCAGCATCCGCAGCGCCTCGGTCACGCGCCGCGCCGCCTCAGCCTGGTTCCGAGCTTGACCGAAGGCCGCCCCGAGCCCGTCAATGGCGCCCTGGCTCTCCTGCGTGGCACCCGCCGCCTCTTCCGCGGCGGAGGCGATCTGCTCTAAGGCGCGCCGCAACTCCTCGACAGCCGCTGAGGCCTCAGCGACGCCCGCAGCCAGTTCCTCCGATGCAACACCGATGCGTTCGGCCGCTTGCTGCCGGCGAATCCGGGACCGGTCCGACGAGCGACGGGCAAACGACGGCGCCACGGGCGCGGCGGCCGGCACCTCCTCGCGACCAGCCGTGGGGCGCTGGTCACCCCTGGCCAGTTCGGATGTCTTCACCAGCGCCATGAAACCTCCAGAGGGATGGCTGCGTCGTGCCAACCTGCTGAACATACCATCCGAACTTGGGCAGGCCCATAGAGCCCCGTGCGTATCTCTAAGTAGGTAGCCAAAAGTTTTCGACCAGTCTGATCTTGCTGGCACACTGGCTGGCATGCGTGGACATGCAAAGCGTGAGGTGCAGCGGTTTTTTCCGGCCGATCGGCGCCGCCTTGAGCGTGTGTTATCGGTGGCGCGCGAGGCACGGTTGTACCGCCGGGTCGAGGCGGTGCTGCTGGTCGCTGAAGGACAGCCCATCAGTGAGGTGGCCCGGCACGTGCGCGCCACACGGTTCAGTGTTCGCGGGTGGCTCGAACGCTACCTGGCGGCCCATGATGCCGCCGCCCTGGCGGACCGCCCGCGCCCCGGGCGACCGCACTCGGCCCCGCGGCTCACTCCGTGCCGCCTGGCGGCGGCCTTGGCACGCGACCCGCGCGGCTGCGGCTATCAGGCGACGAGTTGGACGGTGCCTCTGCTCAGGCAGTATCTGCACCGACGTCACGGCATCACGGTCGGCGCCCGAACGCTGCGCCGCCGCCTGCATGAGGCGAACTACCGCTGGAAGCGGCCCCGCTACGTCTACGTCGGACGGGCAGTACATCTGGCCCAGAAAAAAGGGGAATAATCCGGCGCCTGCGCGCTGGCTGGCGCGCCGGCGACGTGCTGCTGTGCTGCGACTGGACCTTGCTGCGGCTGTTTCCCCCGCTGCGCGCGGCCTGGGCTCTCAAGGGCACGCAGGCCACCGTGCCGATCACCGGCGCGAACGCCAAGCGAGTGCTGTTCGGCGCGATCGACCTGCGGACCGCGCACCGGGTCGTGCTCGTCCGTCCGCGTGCCGGCGCTGCCGATGCGCAGGTCTTCTTGCGCGAGGTGCGACGCCGCTACCGCGCCGCCGGCACGATTTGGCTCCTGGCCGACCGGGCCAGCGCACACACCGCCGCGCGCACCCAGATGCTGGCCGCGGCGCTTGGCATCCGGTTCCTTTGGCTGCCCAAGCAGGCTCCGGAACTGAACGCCATGGACCAACTCTGGCGCGAACTGAAGCGGCTCATCGCCGCCAATCGGCAGGCCACCTCGGTGAATGCTCTGGCCAGCGATGCCGCAGACTGGGTGCTGGGACTGACACCCCAGCAGGCGTGCCGCAAGGCCGGGATGGCTTCAAAGCACTTCTGGCTCAGGAACCTGATAGAAGACTTTTGGCCACCTACTTAGCAGAAAGAGGATCACGTCCGTCGACATGGTGGAAAAGGCGGATGGGCTAAGACGCTATGGATCAGACGGCCCTGGGTGGAAGCTGCAGGGTATCGCTGGTCGATGGCGGGGGTGAGCATCCTGCCCATAGCCTCGACGCCCACGTGGCGGTGCTGCAGCTGCCATTCGTCGTTGGCCTCGAGCAGCACGGCGCCGATCAACCGCAGGACCGACGCCTCGGAGGGGCAGTGTTGCAGGGATCGGCGGAAGGGTTTTGTCAGCTCTCGGGCCAAACCTGCCGTCACGAGTTGGATGACAGGTTCCGTCTACGCCGCATCGAGGACGGCGAGCACAGCGGTGGCACGACGGACGTGAAGCCGGCGGCGGCGGTTGGCGGGGACGTGCTGGTTGTGGCGGATCTGCAGGCGGAGAAAGTTGCGGAGTTCGTCATGGCTTCGGCAGAAACGCTCGGCGGAGGCGAAGCTCTTGAAACCGCGCATACATCGTATGCGGCCTTTCACGCCGCGATGATCTTGTTCCATCCTGCGGCGGCGCATGCACCGGGACGGGGTGGTCAAGCTGGCGGCGGGGGTGCCGGGCTGCGTGGTGGCGATGGAGGCCTGCGGGGGGGGGCACATTTCCTCGACCGAAGGTTGCGGGACCTCGGCCACCAGTTCCGGCTGATGTCGCCCGAATACGTGCGATCCTACGTGAAGGCGCAGAAAAACGACGACCGGGACGCCGAGGCGATCGCCGAGGCCGCGACCCAGCCGACGATGCGCTTCGTGGAGCTCAAGAGCGAAGCCCAGCTCGGCATGCAGAGCCTGCACCGCGCCCGCGACCGGCTGGTGAGCGAGAGGACGGCGCTGATCAACCGGCTGCGCGCCTTCCTGCTGGAGCGCGGCGTCATAGTGCCCCAGGGACGGCGCAAGCTGGAGCTGTCCCTTGAGATCCTGCTGAGCGCGGAGGAAGTCTCGCTCAGCCCGCGGACTCGGCTGCTGGTCGAGGACATGCGGGCGGAGTGGCGCGAGCTGGACCGCCGCATCCTGGCGTTCGACGAGGAGTTCGCGCTGCAGGCCCGCACGGACGAGGCCGCCCGGCTGCTGACCACGATCCCCGGCATAGGGCCGCTGAACGCGACGGCGCTGGTCGCCGCGATCGGCAGGGCCGAGACCTTCGGCCGTGGAAGGGACCTGGCCGCATGGCTGGGGCTTGTGCCGAAGCAGATGACGACGGGCGGCAAGCCGAGGCTGCTCGGGATCAGCAAGCGGGGCAACGTGTATCTGCGCAAGATGCTGATCCACGGCGCGCGAGCGGCCCTGCCGGCGCTGTCCAGGCGCGAGACGCCGCTCGGCGGCTGGCTGCGAGGCCTGCTTGCGCGGGCGCACGTGAACACTGTGGTGGTGGCGCTCGCGGCCAAGCTGGCGCGGATCGTCCGCGCGGTGCTCCGCTGCGGGCGGGGGTTCGAGACGAGGGCCACGGCGGTGTCGTAGCGCACGGAATCGGCCGTTCGCGCTCACCCGGCGCGGGCGGCTGACGAGGTCTGCGGGCGGTGGAAGCGAGATGGCCTGACGATCGACCGGCGTTCCGAAATCCTGTTACAAAAACTGGCGCTCGACGCCGTCGTTGTTATGAGGACCGGGACGTGCGGATCTCCATCTTGGCCGGGGCTGGGCCCTGAGACCGGATAGGTTGGCGTAGACTCGTCGAACCGGGTCGCGGAAGCGCTTGCAGACGGGGCGCGCCATAGGTTCTTGTAGGCGCCGGTGCGATGGACAACCCGCTGGCCGAGTGTCGATCGGATTGCCCGGGGGTAGGAGCCGTGCCCGTCCGTGGTCACTTGGTCGGGGACTCGGCCGGTGGCCGATTTCGCCGAGCGGAAGAAGGCCTGGGCCGCCGCCATGTCGCGGTGCTCGCTCACCATGGTGTCGACGAGGTTGCCGTCGTGGTCGATGGCTCGATACAGATAGGCCCATTGTCCGCCGACTTTCAGATATGTCTCGTCGACGTGCCATTGGCGTCCGCGGGCACCGCCCCGGCTATGGCGCCGCCGGCGGAACTTGTCGGCCAGAGCGGGCGCGAGCTTCGCCTCCCACTCGCGGACGACCTCGTGGCTGAATGCGATCCCGCGGACGAGGAACATCTCGCTGAGGTCGCGCAGGGTGAGGCGGTAGCGCAGCCGCCATAGCACCACCAGCGCGATGACGTCCGAAGGGTGGTGGGTGTGGTTCAGCAACCCGCCGCTGCGCTCGTTGAACTCCTTCCCGCACTCGCGGCAGCGGAACCGGCGGTAGCCCCGGGCCGTGCGCTCCGGCCGCTCCATCACGGCGGCGGAGCCGCAAGCCACACGGTCCATCGCCGAGTCCCGCTACGCCGAGACCGGAGCCTACCAGCCCTACCCTGGCCGGCCAAACGGGTCGCCCAGCGCGAGTCCCTACAGAACCGGTTCCTCGGGTGAAGGCTAGGCCTCCTCAGGGGCAGATGCCGAATCGTCCGAACTCATCCAGGACGATATCCCCGCAATGGGGTGCCCCAAAAAAGTAGAACCCCGGAGGCCGTAGCCCCCAGGGGTGCCGCTGGTGAACCAGCGACGCGGATGTGAGTGATTTAGTGAGGGTCGTGACTGCACTCAAGACCAATCTGCTCGTGACGGGTCAGCCGTCCGGGAGCGTTGCACGGCCGTCGCAGGGAGGGGCTACCGCTCCTCGGAGCCGCCTCTGTGGCTTCACTCCGCCTCCTCCTCGCCCCGCCGGGAGACCCCCAAGGCCCAGCACGAGGGCGACCCGCCACCCGACCCCGAGCGTTCCTCCGAGGATGGTCAGCGCCAGCGCGGCGCCCTGCCCCAGCTGCAACCCGAACATGGCCCCGGCCCTCACGGCAATCCACGGGGCATGGTGGGCCGGGAGTATGCACGGGGGAGCCCCTACCGCCTCGTGGCGAGCCATCCGCTCCGCCACGGTGAAGGCCCCCTGGTAGGCGAGCCACTTCCCCCCTCGCCCGGTGCCCATCCAGGCACCCCGCCAGAGACGGGTGGCCAGCCTCTCGCGCAAGACCACGTAGAGCGGCGCGAACTCGCTGCGGTCGCGGTTGCCCCGCCGCATGACTCCCCGGCGCCTCACGGCATGTACCCCATCGAGCCGTCCCCGAACCTCCGCCGAGCCTCCTCGACGGTTTCCCAGCCTTTCACGGGGACACCCCGCTGGTGCGCTGCCCGGCTGCGGTCGAACAACCGGGCCCGCGCCACGCCATCGTGTGGGTGCAGGACGTGCACCGCGACCAGCGGCACCTCGCCGCGGTCGACGTATCGGTCCAGCGCGAGGCGGACCGTCCGCTCCTGGCAACCGTAGGATCGAGCGATCTCGGCGAAGCTGTCGCCCGCCTTCCGGCCGACGATGAATTCGGCGCAGGGAGGTGCGGTGCGGCGGTGGCGGCGGTAGGGTCTGGCGTTCCTCATGCCGGGAGGCTGAGGCCGCGGGACGCAAGCGAGAGGACCGTCCGAGTCGCGCCGGGCGGCCGGGTGATTTGGTGAGCCGCGGGGAACGGCGGCCCACAGGTCCCGCCGGTTATCCCGAGTGAAGCGGTGATGAGCCGTGCGCCTTTTGGTGAGGACGGCCACGGCGAATCAATAACTTGCTTTGGTTATACCGAGTGATTTGGCGTGCAAACTAATAGTTACTTCAAATATCCCTTCCCTAGTAACTGCCTCACCAAATCACCCGGCGACGAAGCCCACGGAAACAGGCATGTTCGGCGCCATGAAAGTGCGTTGAGCAGGCCACGAAGATGGGGACGGTCCACAAGCTGCTGACGGAGAAAGGCAAGGCCGGGGCAATTGCGGCCGGGACCGTCGAGCGCGACATCATCGAGACCGCCGCCCGCTACATGCAGGACGAGGAAAGCGGCCTCGGCTTCGTCTACTCCGGCTGGACCCAATGCGCCCTTCCCCATCGCAGGCTCAAAGACGACGAGCCGTGGACTGTGGCCTCGGAGAGGGTCCGCCTGGTTGTTCAGCCGGGCCTACGCCCGATCGGCGACGACGGGCAGCTTGAGAGCGTCGGCGTCCCGTTCGGGGCGCATGCCCGACTCATTCTCCTGTTCCTGCAAACGGAAGCCCTCAGGACCGGCAGCCGCGAGGTTGAGCTGGGCGGCTCCTTGCGGCAGTGGATGGCCCGCCTGGGCATCCAGCCAGGCGGGAGCGCCTTCCGCTCCGTGAAAGAGCAGGCCGAGCGGATTTCCCGCTGCCGGCTGTCCTTCCACATCTCGGGCGCCGGACGTACCAGCGCCCTGGTGAACCAGAGCGTCGTGGACAAGGCGCTCTTCATCGAGGAGTCTGACGACTACCGCCAGGGCCGCCTCAGCCTGGAAATCGCCAAGCTCTCCGAGGGCTACTTCGAGCAGCTGAAGAAGCACCCCGTCCCGCTCGAGGAGGCCGCCATCAAGTCGTTGGCTAACAACTCGGCAGCGATGGACGCTTACATCTGGCTCGCTTACCGCCTGCACTCGTTGAAGGGCGACACGCTGGTGACGTGGAAGGCGCTGAAGGCGCAGTTCGGCACCAACTACAAGGAACTCTACCACTTCAAGTCGAAGTGGCCGAAGGCACTGGACCTGGCGCTGGCCGTGTATCCCGACGCCAAGGTCGAGGTCGGCGAGATCGGGGTGCTGCTGAAGCCGAGCCGTCCGCCTGTGGCGCCGCGCCTGCTTACCATTCGCCAAGGATAAGCGGGCTCACCAAATCACCCGGCGACTCGCGGCATCGGCACGAGTCGCGCTCTGTCCGGTGCTCACCAAATCACCCACCCATTAAGCACTGACGCCAAGGACTTGCCGGGGGCCAAGCTCACCAAAACACCCATTCTTCGGGGGTCACCTCGGGCGGTGGACCGCGAGCATCACGGACGTCATCACCGCGTCGTCCCCGGCCTTCCCGCGAACCACCGCCCAGGCGATGAGGAACCCAGCGAACGGCAGGGCGGGCAAGATCAGATCGTGCATCTCGGCCTCCGGCGGCCCGGAGCCCCGAGCGCCCACGCCGGGTCCATGAAACCTTGAGGAGTCACCGCCCAGGTAGCCGGTCCCCGTATGAGCCAGCCACCGAGACAGCCGCCGACACCCCCACCCCGCCCAATCCTCCGCACCGAGGCGGACGCCCTCGCCTTCGTTTTGGCCGACTGGATCGACGGCAACGGCATCTACCTCGCGGACGGCCCTGTCCCCGAGTTGCCCGTGGTGGGGATGGACAGCATCGCCGCGCTAGTTGTCGTTGCTATGGAGGTTGTCCCTCCGGGGCTGGGCTGGAAAGCTGTGGTTGCGAGGCCAGCAACCCCCAACCTGGAGCCCCGGATGGAGGCGCATGAGAATGCCTGGACGACGCCGCATACCCATCAGGGCCGCTGGTGCTTCGGCAAGACGCCGATGCAGACTTTCCTCGACAGCGCTAATCTCGCGCGCGAAAAACAGAACCCGGCAAAGGCCGCGTAGCCGAGCCAGCCAACAGTTTCGATCCGGCGGACACCCACCACGCCAGATCGACCAACTGTCAGATCAAGTCGCTACTTCTACACCCAGACCAGGATTCCGATCCGATCCGCTCGCTTCGAGCAGAACACCACCATCGCACCTGAAAATAGGTTCAATGAGGCGCCTAGCATCTCCGGCCGCCATGTGAAGATCTGCTGCGGGCAGAGCTGCCGGCGCCGGGCCACCCTCCCTGGCGCTCAGACCGCTCTATGCGGCCTCCTGAGCGTGGCCCTCAATGATGGTGGGCTCTCTTTCGGTCTCGGATCCCCCCGCTGAGGGCATGTAGCTCCGCCTGGATCTGCGCCATCTCATGCGACAGAGCCTTCGCCCTGGACAGAAGCCACGCAATGCGCTGGGCCCGCCGCTCCTGCTCGGGCGTGCCCTGCTGGGATTCGGCCTTGATCTTATTAAGGAACTCGGTCAGCTCCCGCCTGGATACGTCGGGCCGAACCACCTTTGCTTCATGTGCCCGCCGGAGAGCGCCATCGTCCAGCAGTACCAGCTTATAGGCGTTGGTGTAGCTGCGGGGTAGATCGTCCTCCGCAATCCGCCGCTGTTCGACCGCCTGGGCGACCATCCGCAACTGGTAGGCCACGCTGCGGCCGAACGGCAGTTGGTTGGCAACCATTGACTCGAACTCGCCGTGGGGAAGACCTTCCTTGGCCTGCACCAGGTAGCGCCCGATCGTCAGGAATTTGGCCTGGGCTTCCTCCCACAGCTTCCCGATCTCGGACACGAAATCCGCGGTGCCGTGGCATTCCTTGACGTGGTTGCTTAGGAGGCGCTGACGTTTGGCCTCTTGATGTTCGGGCAGAATGCCGCCGGGTTCCTTCCGACGACGCGCGCTCTCAGGCAGCCGAAATCCAGTCATCGCGCTGCCCCTTCAAGAGCAAGTTGCTGTTTCACGAAATCCCATACGCAACCGAGGTCTTCAGCTGCGCGGCTCTTGCGCAGCTCGCAAACGCCTACCCCGTGGTCGTGGGTGCTTTCGATGTCGTCTAACTGCCGCACATCCACTGGGCACAGCAGACCCGCCCCATTCAGCCGGGCCTTGGCCTTGGAGTAGCGCGTGTGGGTCCGCTGGACCTTGTTTAGCAGGAAGGCGCTGTTGGCCCGCTCGCGACGCAGGAAGCCCATCCACTCCACGACGCTGTCGATGTCCGTGGTGCCCTGCGTGGTCGGCACCAGCACAAAGTCGGATTTCTCCACGAGCAGACGGGTAGAGTCTGGGTGGTCATCCAGCCCAGGCGGCGTATCCACGATGACTAGGTCCACATCTTCTAGGGCGCCGATCTCGGCGATTGCCCTCTTGGCGTCGCTCATCGTCCCTTCCCACAGGATGAGGGGCGGTGCCGCAGGCGGCCGGCGCTCATACCAGCGCGTCAAGCTGCCCTGCCGGTCCAGGTCTACGACGACCACCTTCAGTCCTGCATGGACGGCATAGACGGCCAAATTCAGTGAGGTGGAGGTCTTGCCGGAACCCCCCTTCCCGCTTGCGACGAGTAGCCACTTGGCGGTCCTATGAGGCTCCGTTGGCGGCTCGTCCTCAGCAATGCTCTTTGTCGACCTCGATCGGGTCAACACCCCTGCTTTTGCCATTCGCCCCCCCCGCGACCTGGACACTTGCAATCTGTATCGCAGGTCTCGGCAACAAAGCAGCAGAAATGAGCGGCGCAGGCCGAAGGAAATGTGTGGCGCGCTACACCTTTGGCATAGAAGCCACACTCACTGCCCCTCGCCGCAGCCGACCTCTCATGGCAGAAGGGATATACAGACAGATAAAAGGCGACCAAATTTGAGGATGTGCCCAGCTCGTCGGCGAAGCAAGGCGCGGGGCTGAGGCCGCAAGGAAATGGGCTCTGCAAACTGTTGCGTGTGGCGTGGCGCAGCCCGCGCACTTGGGCGGCCAAGACACCGGAGCGGTCGAACTCGAACGCCTCAAGCGTCTTCATCCGCGGCAGCCGAGCGTCGTGCAGCAGACGCGTGATCGCCCGGCTCTCGCGCTCCTCCATCTCGGCCGCCAGCAGGGCTTCAAGATAGCCAAGGTAGGACTGCTTCTCCCGGATGGCGGTCTCCGCCAGGCGGCTGAACTGCCCACCGATGGTCGGCATGCGCAGCGCCTTGCAGTGCTGCCGGATGGCCTGGTCCTGCAGGTCGCTCATCACGCCCTCCCGGCGCAGGGGCCGGAGAGGAGCAGCGTGTCGTAGTCGGCAACGCTGGGCATCGGCCGGTCGTAGTGGGTCAGTTCGCCGATATCGACCGGCGCGGGCCGGGCCTTGTGCAACGCCGCCTCGCCCAGCAGATAGCGCACCGCCGCGACGTCGCATGCGCCGAGCGACACGGCGGAGGCGATCGCCGCCCGCAGCCGCTCCTCGCCGAACTCCCTACCCAGCATCAGCACCGCCACCATGGCGCGGGTGCCGTTCTGCTTGCCGTGCCGGACCCGCAGCCGATCCCAGAGCACGTCATGGGAGGCAGGCCAGCGCCCGGCTTGGCTTTACGTATCTCGCCCGTGTCCAGCCGCGTAGTCAGCGAGGTAGCCGGTCCGGCACGCGGGGATCCGTGGCCCAGGCGGAGAAGGGGATCTCGAGCGTGAGGCGGGGCATCTCGCGGACGGCCTGCACCGAAGCCTCGCGCAGGAAGACGTGCCAGGTCTGGGCGGCCTCGGGCTGCGCGGCCCGGAAGGCCGCCGGCGAGAGTAGGGCGAGGTTGGCGCCCTCGCCGGGATCGCGCACCGAGCGGTAGCGGATCGCCTCGATTCCAGCCTCCCGCGCGGCATCGGCCACCGCTTGGCAGGGGCCGTAGTCGGTCGGGTGACCCCAGAGCGCCGCGTCACGGTCGAGCGGAGGCGCGGTCAGGTCGATGGCGACGTCGGTGCCCGCCGGGACCCGGAAGGCGGTCCGCTCCTGCGGGTTCGCCGGGCGCCTCGCGGCCGGGGCGTCGAGGAAGAACAGAAGCCGATAAAAGGCTTCCTCGGCCACCGCCGTTTCAACCCGCTCGGCGGCGTAGAAGCAACCTGCCGGCTGGCGGGCGCGGCGGAACCGGCTGCCATGGCGGTAGGGAGCGTAGCGGAACGGGCTGGCCAGGAGGTAGTCGAGCCCCATGCACGTGGCGGGGATTGCAGGCTTGCTGCCCTCCAGCTCGGCCTCAAGGATGGCCTGCTCGTCGAGCGTGTCGACCAGCTTGAGGGTGGCCACCAGGGACTGGCTCTCCACCACCCGCCAGAGATCGCCGGACCAGGACCGTGCCTCAGACGCGAGCGCGGGCGGCGTCCACATAGTCCACGGCGGCGACCAAGCCGGTCACGGTCTGCACCAAGTCGCGCGGCGTGCCCCCGAGGGCGCGGTTCGCGGCGGCCATCCAGGAGCGCAGGGAGGCCTCGTCGCCGCCCACCACGGCATCAAGGCCGCGGAAGAGGCGGACCAGCAGAAGGGCGAGCTCGTAGGGCTTGGTACCGGGCTCAAGCGCATAGGTGCCGGCTCGGAGGCGGGAGGCGGTCGCCTCCGACACCCCGATCGTGCGCGCCATGACGGCGTTGGTCAGGCCGAGCAGGTCGGCCGCCCGCGTGACCGCCTTACCCACTACCGTTGACCGCTTAGTAGGGGAGGCAACGCTTGTTTGTGCTAAGACTCCCATTTTTATCACCAGAGAGTTTAAGGGCCATTTCTTTCTAGGGAAAGATAATACGTGGGCGCGGTTCTGGCAAGAGACCTACGCCGCCCTACGGCGCAACGCGGACCCGTGAGGGCGGGGCTGAAAGCGTAGGCAGAGGGCCTCGAGTGGCAGCCTCTCCTGTGGAAACGGCTTGTCGAGTGCCCTTGATGATGCGAAGTGATTTCGTGTAATTCCAGCGACTTGCTTGTTCCCGAGTTGATGCCAAAATGCCTTGGATCGCGCGAATCATGTGCGAGATCGTGCTTGGCGATGACAGCGACGTCGGCTGTGACAGGGGTGCTGACCCAATCCTTTGCCATAAAGCGGGTCACCGCCGACGCGGTGGGTCGAGGCGGCCGGCCTGGGCTTGAGCGGTGCGGCGCGTTCTGGATCACGACACCTGGAACCTTGGGCTTTCGATCACCTGGCCGACCGACCACCGGCGATAAGATGCCCCGAATCGTGCGAAGGCTGCCCGGGATCGCAACCAGTGATCGTCGCGAGGCCCGATGTCGAAGGTGCGCCTGCCCAAGCGCCCTGCTCCGGCGCATGCGATCCCCGACGCGGCCTGGGCCGAAGCCGCCCGCCGCGAGGCGGTGGTGCGTCCTCTCGCTGCTGAGCGGTGGCTTGGCCGGGCCGCGGTGGAACGCGCGGCGCGGTCCCTCGGCCTGAGCCCTACCCGCATCTACGGCCTGGTCCGCGCCTTCCGCCGCCATCCGGTCACGGCAGTGCTGGCGCTGTCCAAGCTAGGCCCGGCACGAGGCTCGCGCCGCCTCGCTCCGGCCATGGATGCACGGATCGAGGCGGCGATCGACGCAGTATATCTTCGAGCGGAGAGGCCTACCCTGGCCCGACTGCTCGGCCAAGTGGCGTATGCCTGCCGAGCCGAGAGACTCGCTCCGCCCTCCATGAAAGCGCTTCGGGCGCGCATCACCGCCCGTAGCCTGCGCGAACGCATGGCGGCGCGCGAGGGCGCGGCCGCCGCTGGCGGTCGTTTCCGCCAGGTCAAGGCCGGCCCACGCACCGAGCGGCCGCTGCAGGTCGTGCAGATCGACCACACGCTGGTCGACATCCAACTGGTCGACGATGCCATGCGCGCCTGCATCGGCCGGCCCTGGCTGACGCTGGCGTTGGACGTGCATACCCGCCTGGTGCTGGGCCTGTACATCGCGCTCGATCCTCCGAGCGCCGCCGGCGTCGGGCTCACCGTCGCGCAGGCGGTGCTGCCAAAGCCGTCCTGGCTGGACGACCATGGCGTTGCCCTGACCTGGCCGGCGGAGGGCAGGCCTGAGGTGATCCTGGTGGATAACGGCCGTGAGTTCCACTCACGCGCCTTCGAGCGCGGGTGCCGGCAGCACGGCATCGAGATCGACTACCGCCCGCCCGCGGCCCCGCGCTTCGGCGGCCATATCGAGCCGCTGATGGGCACCCTGATGCGGCGCATCCACGCGCTGCCTGGCGCCACCTTCTCCGATCCCGTCGAGTGCGGCGACTACGCCTCGGAGGCGCGGGCGGTGCTGACGTTGCGTGAATTCGAGCACATCCTCGCCCTCGAGGTCCTCGGCCCCTACCACAACGAGGTCCACTCGGCGCTCGGCCGTACGCCGATGTCCGCCTGGCTCGAGGGCACGCATGGGCTGGATCTGCGCCCGCCGGCGGACGCCGGCGCCCTGCTGCTCGACTTTCTGCCCTTCGAGGAACGCCTGGTCCGGCGTGACGGCGTGCGCCTGTTCAATGTCCTCTATCAGGATGGGGCGCTCGCCCACCTGGTGGACCGCGGTGGGGCACGGGTCCGGGTCAAGTACGACCCGCGCGACCTCAGCGCGGTCTTCGTCGAGCTGCCGACGGGCGACCACGTCCGCGTGCCCTATGCCGACCTGGGCCGGCCGCCCGTGACGCTCTGGGAGCACCCGAGGCCTGCCGGCGGCTGCGGGCGGAAGGGCGGCGCACCGTGGATGAGCACGCGATCTTCGCGGCGATCGCCGAGCAGCGCCGGATCCTTGCCAAGGCGCACCGCCTGACCCGGGCGGAGCACCGGGCAGTGGTACGGACGGGGCGTGCCCTGGCGAGACCCGATGGAGGTGAAGGGCCGGCTGCAGAGCCGCGGACGGCGACCCGCGACGACCCCGAGGCACGGGTGCCGATGCCGGAGGAGGGGGCTAGCGGCGGGGTGGAGTTCTGGTGATGCCGGCAACGGGCGAATTCCCACACCTCCCCATCGATCTGCGCCCGATCGCCACCCTCGGCAACGAGGACCGGATCGCGCACATCCGCTCCGAGCGGTGGATCGGCCACGCTGCGGCGGAGCGCGTGCTGGGCTACCTGCAGGAGGCCTTCGATCAGCCTGCGGATTCCGACGATACCAGCCGGGGCTTCCGATCGAAGCCAGCCGCCTGTTCCAACTGAAGCCAGCCGGGCGTTCCGAGCGAAACCGGCCGGGGGTGGGTGGCTGTCTACGGGCGGTGTGAGTGTGGCCTAGTTCTCCTGGCCGGTGTCAACTGCGATGGCGCGCCGGGCGGCTTTCCGACGCATGGATTCGCCCTTGAGCTCAATGCGGTGGGCGTTGTGGACGAGGCGGTCGAGGATGGCGTCGCCCAGGGTGGGGTCGGCAATCCATTCGTGCCAGGCGGGCACCGGAAGTTGGCTGGTGACGATGGTGGCGACCCGGCCATGCCGGTCATCGACGATCTCCAGCAGGTCGCGCCGCTGCTCGGGCGTCAGCGGGGTCAGCCCCCAGTCGTCCAGGATCAGTAGCTGGACCCGGCCCAGGCTTTTGAGCATGCGGGCGTAGCGGCCGTCACCGCGGGCCAGGCCGAGCGCCTCGAGCAGCCTTGGCAGGCGGTGGTAGAGCACGCTGCGGCCGTCGCGGCAGGCCTTGTGGCCGAGGGCACAGGCCAGCCAGGTCTTGCCGACGCCGGTCGGCCCGGTGAGATGAACCCCCCTGGTGTCGGTCGATCCACTCGCCGGCGGCGAGGCGCTGGAACAGGGTGCGGTCGAGGCCGCGGGCGGCGCGCCAGTCGATGTCCTCGATGCAGGCCGACTGGCGCAGGCTGGCGAACTTCAGCCGGGCCCGCAGCCGCCGGTCCTCGCGGCCGGTCGCCTCGCGCTCGACCAGCAGGGCCAGGCGCTCCTCGAAACCGAGGCTCTCCAGGTCCGGCTGGCGTCTCTGCTCCTCAAGGGCCTGCGCCATGGCGACAAGGCCAAGACTGCGCAGGTGCTCGCTAGTGGGGTGGGTCAGCATGGCATCTCCTCAATGGTAGTAGCCGCCGCCGCGGATGTTCGGGTGCCGGATGGGCGGCGTGTCCGGCACGGGCTCGGGGGCAAAGGCGCGGTCGAGGCCGTTGCGCAGGATGGATGCGATCGAGCCGTAGCTGCGGGCGCCGATGTCGAGGCCGCGCTGGCAGGCAGCCTCGACCCGGGCGGCGCCGTAGCCGCGCACCAGGCCGAGGATGCCGAGGCAGGCGCGGAAACCCTGCTCCGGATGCGGCTTTGCGCGCAGGATCGCCTCGACCATGCCGACCGCGGCGGGGCCGATGGCGGCTGCCTCGCGCCGTAGCCGGGCCGGCGTCCAGTCGGCATGCCGCCGGTGCGCGCTCGGCATGTGCTCGGGGATGGTGGTGTGCCGGTGCCGCAGCGGGCTGCGGAGATGCGCGGCGACGCGGCTGCCGTTGTGGAACAGCTCGACCCCGCGCTCGGTGATGCGGGCGTCGACCACGGCTCGGGCGAGACGATGGGGCACGCTGTACCAGTGCCCCAGCACCTCGACGTGGTAGTCGAGCCCGACCCGGCAGCGGCGCCAGTCGGCATAAGCGTAGGGCTCGAGTGGCAGCTGCAGCAGGGCGCCGCGCTCGAGGCTCTCGAACAGGGCCCGCCGGCTGGTCCCGAGGCGGCGCATGGGGCGGCTGTTCAGCGCCTCCAGCAGTTCGCGGACGGCGCTGTTGGCCTCCTCCAGGCCGAACAGGCGGCGGTTGCGTAGGCGGGCCAGGATCCAGCGCTCGACCACCTGCACCCCGACCTCGACCTTGGCTTTGTCGCGCGGCTTGCGCACCCGCGTCGGCACCACGGCGGTGCCGTAGTGCGCCGCCATCTCCTGGTAGGTGCGGTTGATCCCGGGCTCATAGCGGCAGGCGGCGGTCACCCCAGCCTTGAGGTTGTCGCACACGATCTGCCGCGCGACGCCGCCGAAGAAGGCGAAGGCATTGACGTGGCAGCCCACCCAGTCCGCCAGTCCCTGGCTCCAGCGGACCTCGGCATAGGTCAGGCTTGAGGCGCCGAGCACGGCGACGAAGACCTGCGCCGGCCGCACCTGGCCGGTGGCCGGGTCGATGACCGCCAGGGTCTGCCCGGCGAAGTCGACGAACAGCTTGTCGCCGGCGACATGGGTCTGGCGCATGGTTAGCGACACGCCGCCGCGCCACTCGGCATAGAGGTCGCAGAAGCGGCTGTAGCCGTAGCCCTCCGGCTGCTCGGCTCGGTATTCCTGCCAGAGCAGCATCAAGGTCACGCCGGGCCGCCGGAGCTCAGCATGGATCCGCGGCCAGTCAGGCTGCGGCCGCAGCGCCTCCCGGGGCGTGAAGGGCGGGCTGAACAGCCTCGCCTCCAGCGCCGCGTCGTCGAGCCCGGCCGGCACCGGCCAGGTGATGCCGATCACCGTTGCCCGGCGCAGGTATTCGGCCACCGTGTACCGGCTGATCCCGACCGCGGCGGCGATCTGCCGCTCGCTCTGGCCGCAGGCGTGTTTGAGGCGAAGAACTTCTCGAACCTGGCGCATGGGCAGTCTCTGGGCAGGCATGGCTCTCCCCGGCGGCGTTGCCGGACCGAGCTTGCCCTCGGTGGAGGACTGCCCGCAGACCGCCCCCCTCAGCCCCGAGCTGGGGTGGCGGGCTTGCGTCGGAATGGGTGGCTGGCTTGGACTGGATTCAGTGGCAGGCTTGCGTCGGAATCACCGGCTGGTTTGCGTCGGATTCCGCAATCAGCCAGCGCGCAGGCGCTTGGAGAACGTCCTGCTGCTCGGTGAGAGCGGCATGGGCAAGAGCATGCTGCTCGAGAAGTTCGAGCGGGCGAACGCGGTGGCCTTCGACCAGGCCGCGGGCGCGCAACGTCGGCCCGTGCTCGTGGTCCTGATGCCACCGAACCCGACCGAGGCCGAGTTCTTCGAATGCGTGCTGGAGGCGGTTGGTGCGCCCTCGGCCGGGCTCTGGGTGCAGGGCATGCGCCTGCGCGCCTCGGCGATCGGGCTCCTGCGCGACCTCGGGGTGCGGGTGCTGGTCCTCGACGAGATCAACTCGGTGCTGGCCGGCACGCCGCGCCAGCAGCGCCTGCTCCTGCAGCTGTTACGCTTCCTCTCGAACAACCTCGAGATCGCGCTCGTCTGCGCGGGCGTTCCCGAGGCGCGACATGCGTTGCTGTCGGACCCGCAGCTGCGTGGCCGCTTCAGCGATATCGAGCTGTCGCCGTGGACGCCGGGCGAGGAATTGCGGGATTTCCTCACCCGGCTGATCTGGAGCCTGCCCTTGCGCGAGCCACCGCCGGTGGACTCGCCGCGGCTGCGGGCGTTGCTGGTCGAGCGGTCGCGGGGAATCACGCTCGGCATCTGCAAGGCGGTGGAGCGTGCCGCCGTCGCCGCCATCCGTAGCGGGCGCGAGCGGATCGAGTTCGCGAGCTTCGAGGACCCGGAGGTCTGGCGGGGCGTGGCGACGACCGGCCGTGGCACGCCGGCCGGGGGCCGGGGCGCCGCACGCGGGCGGCCAGCGGCATGAGAGCGGCCGGGCCCTTGCCGCTTGTGCCGCGGCCGCTCCCGGGCGAGGCGGTGCTGTCCTGGGTCGGCCGGATCGGCGCGCGCTACAGCCTTGAGGCCTCGGCACTGATCGCATGGCTGCGCCGCGGCCACGGGGTGCACGCCTCGCGCATCGCTGCTCTGGACTGGCGGGCCGATGCCGAGCTGGACCACCTCCTCGCCGGAGCGGCGCGCCTCGAGGTCGGTGCGGTCCGGGCGCTGCGCCCCGTCGCGGCGGTCGCTGAAATCGCCCTCTGGCGCCGCGCCCGCCCGGCCTGGTGCGCCGGCTGCGTGCGCGATGACGTCGGGCGGCAAGGAGAGTGTTACGGGCGCGTGGCATGGCGCCTCGGCGGCTGGGTGGCGTGCCCGATCCACGACGTGCTGCTTGCCGAGGCCTGCCCGCGCTGCCCGCACGGACGATGCGGGTTCCGGCCCATGGCGGGCCGGCAGCGGCTGATCTGCGACGCTTGCGGAGCGCCGCTGGACCAGCCGTCCGGGGCCTACCGGGGGCCGAAGCCCGGCCCGAAAGCTCGGTCCTAGCGCTTCAGACCGACCTGCTCGCCGCGCTCGGCGGTGTGGCCTCGGCGGGGCCCCGGGGCTTCGGCCTGCCTGCCGCGGTCTTCCCGGCCATGGTGCGGGATCTGGTGATCCCCTCTGGTCCGGCCATCGTCGTACGAGACCGGGCACCGCGGCCGGGGGGCGGCCGGAGGTGACGGCGATGCCCGCGCGCTGGCGACACTGCCGGTGCGGGCGGTGCATGCGCTCCTCGGCATCGTCGCACCCGTCTTCGGTGCCGTGGCGGCCTCCGCCGCCGGCGCGATCGGGACGCCACCGGGAAAACGCCCCCCGCCGGACGACCTCGCCGCGCCCCTCGCATACGTCTCGTGGCAGGACCTGGAGGCGCTGCGGCCGAAGGCGCGCGGCTGGGGGCCAGTCCTTGGACGCGCCGTGCTTGAGGCGGTTGACGGGGAGGAGGAACGGCGACGGCAGGGTGCCATCGCGGCCGGCTTGGCACGCGACGAGGCGGCCTGGGCCCGGTACGCGGCGGCGCGGTGCGCCGCGGAGGTCAGGCGCCGGCGGGCAGCGAGGGCGGCGCGTCGCCGTTGGCGGGACGCCGCGGCAGGTCCGGCGATCGGCAGAGGGCGCGATGGCCGTGATGCCTGCGAGGAGGGGAGGGGGGCCTCCCGTGTTCGGGGGTCGGGCGGCCACCCTCGGGTCTGGCCGACCCGTGGCGCGATCCTGGGCATTTTTATCGCCAATCAGGGGCGCTTTGGCGCGATCCAGGGCACACCACCGCGCCACAAACCGGCAGTTGGCTGGGATTTCTTATGATCTGGGTTCCGCGACAAGCGCCCAGGGCGGCCGTAGCCCGGCACAATGGCTATGTGTGTCTCCCCCGCGATAAGCCCCGCTTACCGCGCCTTAGTCCGGGCTTGCCCGAATCGCGGTTTCCCGCCAGAATTGCCGGAAGGGGAGGGGCCTGCCTGTCTTGACCAAACTTGACCAAATTAGCTACGAGGCCTGCCAGACCAACCCTGGTCCGGAGGCCGCGCGTGACCCAGGTCAACCTCTACGACGCCAAGACCCAGCTCTCCCGCCTGGTCGACCGCGCCGCAGCCGGCGAGGAGATCGTCATCGCCAAGGGCGGCCGGCCGCTGGCGCGCCTGGTGCCGCTCGCCACACGCACCGCGCCGCGCGAATTCGGCTTCCTGGCCGGGCAGGTCCGGGTCAGCCCCGACTTCGACGCGCCGCTGCCGGACGAACTCGCCGCGGCCTTCGGTGCCGGGGACGCATGAGGCTGCTGCTCGACACGCATATCTTCCTCTGGGTCACCGCCGATCCCGGGCGGCTGGCGGAGGACCTCCGCCTGACCCTCGCGGTGCCCGAGAACACGATCTTCGTCAGTGCGGCCTCGGTCTGGGAGATCGCGAGCAAGCGGGCGCTCGGGCGCATCGCCTTCCCGCTCGAGGAGTTCGTCCCCATTCTCGCGCGGGCCGGCTTCGAGCCCCTCCCGATCAGCGTCTCGCACGCGATCGCCGCCGGCGGGCTGCCGCGCCACCATGCCGATCCCTTCGACCGCATGCTCATCGCCCAGGCCAGGGCGGAAAACCTCACCCTGGTCAGCGAGGATGCGGCCTTCGCCGCCTACGGGGTGCCGCTGTTCGGGCAGGAGCGGCTGCGGTGAGCGGGTCAGACGCCCCCGCGTCGGACGATGGGCTGGCGCCTGGCCCAAGCGATGGCCGCGTGCCAGCGTCGCCGCCGGATCCGGCCGGCGGTGCGCCTGGGCTCTCCGTGGTCGCCACGGCGGCGCTGGCTGCGGCGAAGACCTATGCCCGTGACGCCCTGGCGCCGGAGACGAAGCGCGCCTACGCCGCCGACTGGGCGCACTTTACCGCCTGGTGCCATGCGGCTGGTTGCCCGCCGCTGCCGGCCGAGCCTGCCGCCGTCGCCGCCTACCTCGCATCGCTGGCCGGCCTGTACTCGCGCTCAGCGCTGGAGCGCCGCCTGGCGGCGATCGGCCATGCGCATCGCCTGCGCGACCTCGAGTGGTCCGCCGGGCATCCGGCGATCCGCAGCACCCTGCGCGGCATCCACCGCCGGCACGGCAGCCGCAAACGCCAGGCCGCGGCCCTGACCTCGACCGAGCTGCGCAAGCTGGTCGCCGCCTGCCCGGGTGACCTGGCCGGGCTGCGCGATCGGGCGCTGCTCCTGCTCGGCTTTGCCGGGGCGCTGCGCCGCTCGGAACTCGTCGGCATCGACCGCGAGCACCTGCGCGTCACCGCCGACGGCCTCCGTCTGCTGCTGCCCTCGTCCAAGACCGACCAGGAAGGCAAGGGGGCCGAGCTCGGCATCAGCCGCGGCAAGCGGCGCGAGACCTGCCCGGTGCGGGCGCTCGAGGAATGGCTCGAGGCCTCGGCCTGCCGCTATGGCCCGGTGTTCCGCAAGGTCGACCGCTGGGGCACCGTCGAGCACCGCCGCCTCGGCGCCGATGCGGTGCGCGACATCCTGCTGCGCCGCGCTGCGCAGGCGAAGCTCACGGTGCATGGCTCCGAGCGGCTATCGCCGCATGGGCTCCGGGCCGGCTTCGTGACCGAGGCCTATCTGGCCGGGGCGCGCGACGAGCAGGTGATGGACCACACCCGCCACCGCGACCTGAAGACCATGCGCGGCTACGTCCGCCGCGCCAAGCTGGTCACCGACAGCGCCGTCAAGCTGCTCGACCTGTGACCCGGATGCCGGCCAGGGTGGAGCGGGCAGGGGAAGGGACCGCGGGCGGCGGGTCTCCGGACGCGCTGGCGCTGCCGCACCCGGACTGGCTCTACCACCACCTCCGGGTGCGCGGGGATCCCGCTGCGATCGGGGCCTTCCGGGCCGCGGCGGCGGGCGCCGGCGTCCTGCCCTGGCGGCACGACCTCGGCCCGGCGGCGGAGGACTGGTTCCACCTGCTGGTGGCGCCGCCGGCGCCGCAGCGGCGCCGCCTGAGCCTGGAGGGCGCGCGCATCCTGGCCGGGCAGCTCCGGGATGCCGCCGCAGCGCGGCAGCGCCTGGTGGCCGAGCGGGCCGCGGCGAGCCGGTCCTGCCCCTTCGACCTGCACCGGCTGCTGCCCGTGCCGGACCGGCTGCTCCGGCTCGGCCCCGACCATCCGGAGACGCGGCGCTGGCTCTGGGAGTGCTGGGGCACCACCGAGGCCCTGCGGCATGTCGTGGAATTGCCGGTGCCCGGGCGCGGCGAACCGCGGCGCCGCGACCCTGGCCTGGTCTGGGTCGGCTTCTGGGCGGCCGACTGGACCCCCTGGCGCGCCCTCCTGCAGCTGCGCGCCCGCTGGCCGGGCCTGCGGATCGAGCTCCGCCCCTTCTACGATGACCCCTGAGGCGGACAGCGCCGAGCCCCTGCTCGAGGGCCCGCGCGCCGAGGTTGGCAACGCCGGCGCGCCGGTGCTGCGCTTCGAGGTGTGGGAGGGCCCGCTCGACCTGTTGCTCGACCTCGCCCGGGCACAGCGCGTCGACCTGGCCCAGCTCTCCATCGTGACCCTGGCCGAGCAGTTCAGCGCGGTGGTGGACGCGGCGATCGCGGCGCGGCGGGTGCCGCTGTCGCGGCTGGCCGAGTGGCTGATCATGGCGGCCTGGCTCACCCTGTTGCGCTCACGGCTGCTGTTGCCGGTCGCCGAGGAGGAGGCCCTCGAGGCGCACCGCGAGGCCGCGGACCTGCGCCAGCGGCTGGCCAGCCGGGAGGCGGCGCGGCGCCTGGCGGATTGGCTGGAGCGGCGGCCGCAGCTCGGGCGGGAGGTCTTTGGCCGCGGCGAGGCCGAGCCCGCGGTCGCGGCGCTGCCGGCGGCCGACCTTACGGAGTTGCTGCGGGCCTGCCTCAAATTGCTGGAGCTGCCGCTGCACGAGCGGGTCTATCGGCCGCAGCCGCCCTCCCTCTGGCGGGTCCCGGACGCGCTGGCGCGGATCCGCCAGCTGCTGCCCGGCCTGCCGCACGGCGCGCCGCTCGCGCGCTTCCTGCCGCCAGCCGGGGAGGGGGGCCGCGACCGCCTGCAGCGCCGGGCGGCGCTGGCCAGCACGCTCCTGGCCGGCCTGGAACTCGCCCGCGACGGCGCCGCTGCGCTCGAGCAGGACAGGGCCTTTGGCGAGATCCGCGTGAGCCCTGCCGATGTGACGGGCACCGGCGCGGCCGAGTCGAAGGCGGCCGCCGCGTAGCCAGACCGTGGACCAGCGCCAGGACGGGATCCCACCCAGCACCCGGGTGCCGCCAGGACGATCACGGCAGCATTGGCTGGTTAAGAAAGTGCGGCGATGGAAAGTCCGGGGTGGAAGCTCCTGGCGGCCTCGGATCCCGTACCCGGATCAGAGCAGGCTTGTCTCCGTTTGCTGGGATGAGTTGCCGGCGGCCTTGCGACGCGGCAGCGCCGGGCGCAGGGCAGGGGGGCGGGATGCGCCCTGTCCCGGACCCTCATAGCCGTCATCGGCGATCAGGCGCAGCTGCACCGCACCACCATGGGCTCCGGCCAGCTCGGCCGGCGGCAGGGTCAGCGGCACCGGCCAGAAGCACTCGACCCGATCCTCGCCGCGCAGCGCCAGGAAGACCACTCGCTCCACCTGGCCACCCTCGCCGGTCTCGACCGCAAAGCGGAAGACCAGCCCCTCGGCCGCCTCGGTGCCGAGCGCCAGCGAGAGCTGCTGCGCCTCGCCCTCCTGCCGGCGCAGCGTGCGCTCGGTCGGCTCGTCGGCAGCGCCGCGGTAGAAGCGGACCGGCACGCCCTGGCCGTTCGAGCCGATGACGAAGACGAAGTGGGCGCTGTCGTCCAGCACCTCGAGCCAGGGATAGTCGCCTGATTCGGCGGCCCGCTTCAGCCGGTGGCGGCCGAAGGCGAAGGCGCGGCAGCCGACCGACCAGGGATCGTCGCCGAGCTCATAGCTGGCCATGGCCAGGGCGTCGCGGCGGGCATTGGCCAGCAGCCTGGCGCAGAGCCGCAGGCGATCCTCGCTCAGCGCCGGGTGGAAGTCCCAGGGGAGACAGGGCGGGGTAGGGGAGGGAGGCTCCATATCGGAAGCATAACACGACAGGGCGCGGTCCGCGCCCGGGATCGCCGACCGGCCTTCCTCGAATGCACTCCCGACTGGGTTCCAGATTTCGGTGACACGGTCGCCTTTACCCGAAAGCCGCGAGCAGGCGCGCCACCTCCTCGGGCGCCGTGACTGGGGCAAGATGACTGGCCGCCAGTTCCACCCAATCCCAACCCGCCTGGCTCCGCACCCAGCGCCGGCTTGGCTCAATGAATGAGTAGGGCGGGCGGGTAAGTGCCACATAGGTCCGCGGCCGGCCGTTGCCGACCGGATGGTCCAGCCGTAGTGGGCTCTCGTAGGTGGCGAGCGGCTGCGGCGTAAAGCGCCGCAGCAGCCACTGCGTGATCGGCCCGTCGGGCATGCCGAGGGCGGCGGCCGTTCGGGGTGGCGGCAGGACGGGGCCGCTGCCCTGGTCCACAGCCGCGCGGCGGATCCCTTCCGCTCGATCGGCCGGCACTACATCGAGGGCGCGCTGGCCACCCTCCACAACCAGGCTGTCGAGAAGGACAAGGCGTCGGATCCGCTCCGGTATCCGATCCACCACGCCTATGGCCGGGATACCGCCGAAGCTGTAGCCGACGAGGATGGCGTCGCGCAGTTCGTCAGCCTCGATGGCATTGACCAGGTCCTCGACCCAGGTGTCGAGCGTGACGCCGCGCGAGAGCAGGTGCTTCCGCTCTCCCATGCCGGTCAGGGTCGGTGTGACGACTCGGTGGCCTTGGGCGCGGAGGCGCTCGGCGACTGGCGTCCAGAACCAGCCACCGCCCCAGGCGCCATGCACCAGCACATAGGTTTTGCCCTCCGCGCTGCCAGTATCTTGCGCTGCAGCTGGCGCCAGACCGAGGCGCGAGGAAGCGGCAGCCGTGAAGAGGCCGAGCGTGAGGGTGTGCCGTCGGCCGATGGTGTCCCGCATGCGACATCCTCCTTCCTGCCGGAGGGCGTGCATTCGGCTGCGCCCTCATTGTTGGGCCAGTTCGGTTCGGGTGCGTGGAATCGTATACAATTGAGCGTGCGACGCCTACATTCCCAGGAATAGAAAGCAATGGGCCAGCCGGAATACCGGGGTGGTCGTTGGCGCGTGGGGGGAGCGGAATGGCAATCATCACTGGCACAAACCAGGCCGACATCATTACCGCGACACATGGCGCCGACCAGATCAGCACTGGTAACGGCGGGGATCAGGTCATTGCCCTGAGCGGTGACGACCAGGTCCAAGGCGGCAATGGCGACGATCATCTCCAGGGCGTGGACGGCGACGACGAACTTGCTGGCAGTAACGGCAACGATGAACTCGACGGCGGCAAGGGCGACGACAAACTCGACGGCGGTCGCGGCAATGACCTTTTGCACGGCGGCTTTGGCGTCGATGCCCTGGTGGGGGGCAGGGGAGAAGACATCTTCTCCTTCGGCACCGTAGTTGGATCCAGAGGTGGGTCCTCCTACAGGATCGGCACTGGTGTCGGTGAGGGAGCACGCGACGTAATTGGCGACTTCCAGCAGGGAGCGGACGTGATCGACCTCAGTCTGGTCAACTTCTCCAGTGGGGGCGGTCCCATTGTCGGACCTGCTACCCCCCCGAGCGACCTTACGTTCGAATTCATCGGCACTAATGCATTCACCGACGGGGGTGGCGGCGAGCCGCATCTGCGCTACGAGGTGCTCGAAGGCCGGACTATCATACAGATGGACGGAATACGGGCCGCCGGCTCTGGAGCATTCCCGCCTGATGGGGTCGTGGACGCCGAAATCGAGCTGATTGGTGAGTTTGTACTGACGGCCGCCAATTTCTTACTTTGACGAGCGGGAGGCGGGCGAGCTGCTGGTCCGCTTCGAGGGCCGCGAGGTCGCCTATGGCTTCGGTGAGCTGGACGAGCTGGTGCTGGCCTATGCCACCACCATCCACAAGAGCCAGGGCTCGGGATACCCGGCCGTGGTGATCCCGCTCAGCATGCAGCATTACCCCATACTGGCCCGTAACCTGCCCTACACCGGCGTGACCCGCGGCAGGCGGCTGGTGGTGCTGTTCGGACAGCAGTGCGCTCTGGTGATCACCGTCCACAACGCCGGTCCCGACGCCGCTGGTCAAAGCTGCGAGAGTGATTGGGTAGCGTGATACCGGCCTCGAGGCGAGGTGTGGAGAGACCCCGTCCGGATTGAGCCAAGCCGGCCAGCATGCAGGCGAGGTGGTGATGCCCTCCCAGAATTGTGGCAGCAGCGCGTGCGCCGCTCTGGCGCATTGCTAACGACGATCGCAGCGGCCCGCTCCCGTCAGGGATGGCTGCCCATGTAGACCAGCGTCCCGTCGGACTCCAGGACGGCCGCCGAGTTCATGCTGGCCCGTTCGATCTTCCCCGGCCCCATAATGTGGAACACCTCCCGGCCGCCTGCGAGCAAGTAGTCGGTGATGATGCGCCGGTGACAGCGCCACCAGACTGCCTCGGCACACATGATGGCGCAAACCTGGGAGCCGCCGAGTTCAAGCAGTGCCGTCATGCCTTCACGGAAATCAGGCGTGGCCGCGTAGTCGGCGTAGTTCCGAAAGCTCGCGTTTTCCCAGAAGGTGTTCCGCGAAGGCCCCTGGTCCTTTTGCCTGCCGCGCAAGCCACCCAGCCGCCGGCAGTGCCGATAGCCGATCTGGTATGGGGCCAAGGCTGCTGGGAGCGCGTCAGCATTGAACTGTGGGTTGGTGCGCGAACGGGGGATCGTCCGGACATCCACGACGAGATCCGCCCCCGCCTCGCGGAGCAGATCGGTCAGTTCCGCCACCGACCGGGTTGAATGGCCGATTGTGTAGAAAGGGGAACCCGGGTGCATGCTCCATCTCGCTTCCGATGGGGAGGTCAACGCGAGGTGGGCGTGGGCAGATGCGAGCAGTAGATCGGATCGCCTGGAGCCGGGCTTGCGCGTACATAGCCACAGCTGCTGTCACTCAATTTCCAAGGAGCGGCTGCGCTATGAGGGAGCGATGTCCTAGACCTGCTGCGCTCCGGTCATCGGCTCATCGCCGGTCGTTCAGTCGGTCGCGTCTTTGATATCACGGGAACGGCCTCAATCGAGGCGCGCGCCGGCAGCCTGCACGATGGCGGGCCAACGTGCGACATCCGCCCGCAGCAGTGCCGCCAGGACCTCCGGGCTACCGCCCACGGGCTCTAAACCCTGATCGTTCAACTGCCGGGCAACCTCCTGCAGCGCCAGCGTCCTGTTCACTTCGGCGTTGAGCCGCGCGACGATCTGGGGATTGGTGCCAGCCGGGGCGAGCAGTCCCTGCCAGGAGACCACATCGTAGCCAGGCAGGCCTGATTCCGCGACGGTCGGGACCTCCGGCAGCGCCGGGGCACGAGATGCGGTAGAGACGGCAATGGCCCGCATCCGGCCACCACGCACATGCTGCACGACAGCCGCCAAGGTCAGCGACAAGGCATCGATGTGCCCGGCCAGCAGGTCCATCGAGGCCGAGCCGCCGCCGCGGTAGAGCACATGTGTCCAGCCAACGCCAGTGCGGGACTTGATCAACTCGGCTGCCAGGTGCCCGATGCTACCATTGCCGGGTGTGCCCAGGGTGATTGTCCTCTGCCGAGCGAGGTCGAGGAACTCCGGCAGGGTCCGCACGGGCAGCCCGTTCCGAACCACGAGGATCTGCGCCGTGCGCACTGTCTGGATCACCGGTGCGAAGCTGCGCAGCGGGTCGTAGGGCACGCTGCGGTAGAGCGAAGGGTTGATTGCCACCGAATCCCACCCGGCCAGGATGGTGTGGCCGTCCGGCTTGGCCGCCGCGACCATCTCGAAGGCGATATTGCCACCTCCGCCGGCGTGGCTCTCGATGACAAAGGGCTGACCAAGCGCCTCCGACAGGTGCCGCCCCAGGACCCGCGCCAGCGCATCCACGCTGCCGCCCGGCGCCACCGGCACAATGATACGCACTGGGCGCGACGGCCAGGTCTGCGCCCAGCTCGGCGCCGCGAAGAGCACCAGGCCGCCAGCCAGCACCGAACGTCTTGCCAGCACCGGAGCCGTCCTCCGCGCGACGGGCTCCGCCATGCAATCGGTTCTCCGCAGTGGTGGTGAACGGCTATGCTGCTGGCGGGGCCTCGCCCTTCACCTGAGAGTTTGGCAGTGAATCCGCGCCGCCAAGCCTGATGCGAGTTGGCCGGGCTCAGTGCTGCGGACCGGTGTGTCGCCATCTGGCGAGGCCGTGCGGCGGGGCATGCGTGCGGTTGCGCAGCGGCACCTCGGTGCTTCGGTGCCGCGCAGAGTGGTTCGGGTGGGTTGCGCGCCGCGGGCGCCGGGTCAGGTCGCGAGTAGACGGCCGGTGCAGATCATGTTGTGCGCCAGGGCATGCCAGAGCCCGACCGCCTTGGCCTTCTCGAGGCCGCGCACGAGGAAGCGCAGCAGGCCACGGTTGCGGCACTGGGCGTTGACGCATTCGGCGGTGGCGGCCCGCTCCTTGTAGACCGCCTTCGCCGCCTCGCTGCCCATCCGCCGGCGCCAGGCCGCCACGCCGGGGCCATCGCCGTCGCGCGGCGCGTGCGGGTCGCGCGCCGCATCGCGCGGCTTCGGCACTGGCGCGAAGACCGCGACACCAGCCGCGGCCAGGGCTTCGATGTCGGCGAGCTTGGCGAAGCCGCCGTCCACCAGGTGCTCGCCCGGCCGCTGCCCGTAGGTTGCGGCCAGCCACTCGCTCATCGGCCGCAGCTGGCCCTTGTCGGAGCCGGTGTTGTCGAGTGTGACGGCGGCGATCATGGTGCTGCGGGGATCGCTGGCGAAGCCGAGGTTGAAGGCCGGGCGGAACCCGCCATCGGGCATCTTCATCACCCGCGCCTCGGCGTCCGTGGTCGAGACCCGCGGCTCGGATGGCGGTTTGCCGGTGGCCTCGCCGGCGGGCGCGTCTCCGGGCCCCGGCGGGTCCTCGCTCTGCGGGCACGGATCGCCTTGCCGCTTCGCCGCGAGTTGCTCGGCCACCGCCAGCGCTGCCTCGACGCGGCGCTCGCGGTCCGCCGCCGCGCGCTGGCGGGCGGCGGCCTGCCGGCGGCTCAGCGCCCCGGGATCGGCCTCGAGCTCGGCCCGCAGCCGGGCGACCTCGGCCGCCGCTTCGGCGCGGCAGCGCGCCAGCGAGGCCCGGCGACGGAAGGAGGCAGCGCCGGCCGCGGCCCGCACCCGCATGCCGTCCTGCGCCACCCGCACGAGCGAGGCGTGGCCCGTCTTCAGCATCGCTGCGAAGCTGTCGGTCAGCAGGCGTTCCAGCACGGCGCCGTGGGCCACGCGGAACTCGGCGAGCGTGGTGTGGTTCATGCCGACCCCACCGCACAGCCACTCGAAGCAGACGTGCTCGCGGCAGAGCCGGTCCAACTCGCGGGCGCTGCCCACGCCCTCCACCGTCGCGTAGAGCCAGAGCGCCAGCAGGATGCGAGGGTCGGCCGGCGGGTGGCCGGGATGGCCCTCCACCGCCTTGATCGCGCCATACAGCGCGGAGAGGTCGAGCCGCTCGGCGAAGGCCCACACGAAGCGCGCCCGGTGATCGGGTGGCAGCAGGTCCTCCAGGCTGAGCGGCCGCAAGCTCACCTGCCGCCGCTCGGCTTGACGCAGCCGCGGAGCCCCCTTGGGCCGTGCTGCCGATATCTGCTCCAGCAGGATCCCGAAAAGGCCAGTTCCAGAATCCGCCCTCATCCCACTCACCGCGTCACCATCAGCCCGAGCCTACTCAGGCACGGCACCAGACGGAAGCAGCCGGTCAGACCCAGACGAAAGATTGACGGCCTCTGAGACGATGACGCTCCATGCCAAGCAGTGCGACGGCCGCGAATTGAAAGCCTGGGCGAAGGAAATCCACCTGCGCGTCTGCGAGGCGATCCGTGAAGCCGACCTGCGGGCGAGGTTGAGGCCGGGGTGACGGGGCGACTACGCCCGCTGCCCTGGCGCATTGCCGGGCGGCTCGGCCGGGAAGCGCAGGATGTGGAGGACGCCCCCAGCCTCACTGGCCTTCGTGGTTTCGATGCGGCCGCCGAGCTGGGCGGCGAGGGCACGGATCAGCCGGCGACCCATGCCACCCCGTCGCCCGAACTCCCGCGGCACCTCCTCGGCCGGCATGTTCGGGAACCCGACCCCGTCGTCGGCCACGGTCAGCAGCAGGTCCTGCCCCTCGCGCCAGAAGCCGATCCGCACCCCTCCTGCGCGGTCCTCCGGGAAGGCGTGCTTGAGGGCGTTCGTGACCAGCTCGTTGACGATCAGCCCCACCGCACCGGCGCGCGACACGGGCAGGCTGTGCCGCTCGGCCTCGATGAACAGGCCAACCGGGGTAACGTCTGTCAGATTGGCCCGCAGGTCCGCGACCAGGTCATGCAGGAATTCCTGCATGTCTACCATCACGTGCCCGTCGCGCCGGGCCAGCCGATCGTGCACGCGGGCCAGGACCCGCACGCGCTCGGACACGGCCCGCAGCGCGGCGGCCGTCTCGGGCGAGGTTCCGGCCTCCTGCATGCTCAAGGTGGCGCCGATCCTGGCGAGGTCGTTCTTCACCCGGTGGCCGAACTCCAGCAGCAGCAGGTCGCGCTCGCGGGCGACCTGCTCGGCCATCCTCCGGGCCTCCTCGGTCTCGGCGTGGGCCTGCTCGGCCTCGACGTAGGCACCGTGGAGCGCCTCGATGATAACGGCAATGAGCAGGCCGATGAGGACGAACAGGCCAACGCTGATCGCCGTCTCGGTGTCGGGGATGGCGAAGGAATGGAAGGGCGGGACGAAGAAGTAGACCGCCAGCGCAGCGCTCAGCAGCGTGGCGACGACGCCGGAGCCGCGGTTGAACACGACGGCCGAGAGGATGATGGCCGGGAAGAACAGCAGAAACGGCAGGGCCAGCAGGTCCGCGAGCAGCCAGTAGCGGATGGCGAAGGCGACGAGGACCAGCACGGTGGCGCCGGTCCACCGCAGCGGGGTCGAAAGGGAACGGACCGGGGCCGGTCGGAAGTAACGTCGAATGGGCATAGGGCGCCCAACCATCTCTGATACTTCTAGTTGCGCCTGCCACTGAATTGCCAAAGGCCCGCCACGCGGCCGCCTTCATCGGGCTACCCGTGCTGTGAAAGTAGCGCCGGGGAAACCCGAAGCAGCAGCGGCGTTGGCTCTGTCGAAGCGATCTGCGGGGCGCCTCTATCTCCCCGTGGCGGCGCCGGAACCGTATCCCGGTCGCGTGGCGGGGGCGTATCCCTCGCCCGGCCGAATGCCGGGCCGACACGTCCAGGCGCAGAGCCGCCCGGCGCTCACCCGCGTCGGGCGGTTTCTATTTGTCGGCCTCTTCGTCCTCTCCCCTCGCCAGCATCGCGTGCGACCGCATGATCGCCCGGCACGCCCGAGCAGGCCCGGGCCGCGGGGTGCCGCCGTGGCGCGCGGGGAGAAGGTGACCGCCGCGGATCTCTACTGCCGGCTGGGCATGACGCTGCCGCCGCCAGGGATCATCGAATGACGCGCCCGGACGACCCCGCGCCCGGCTGGGCTTGCGAGCTGGCCGAGGCGATGGCGACGCTGCGCGAGACGATGCCACCCGTGAAGATGTCGCTGCCCTGGAGGCCGCCGTCATGACGTGCCTGACGCGGCTGGAGGCCATGCCGCCCGTCACTGACCCCTTCGCCCTGGCGCTGGCCGAGTATCGGCAGGTGTTTGGCGACACCCCAATCATCAGGGGGCTGGAGTCATTCCGCTACGGCGCGCTGGCCGCAATCCTACGGTAGGCGGTGGCCGAGGGCCGGCCGCTCACTGATGCCGAGGTCAGGCGCCAGCTCGACATGACCCTGCCGCCGCCCGCGACAGGATCGACCGGCGCGAGTTTGCCAAGCTGATCGCGACCGTTGTGGCGGCGACCATCGTCGGCATGCTAGCGCTGACCGCGCTGGCGACCTTCATTCTGTCGCAGCTGTAGCAGGGGAAGGAGGCCGGGCGCCCGTGGAGGCGAAGGTGTGGAGAGAGGCGCCCGGCCCCGCCGCTGGGTGAGGCGCGGCACGAGATTTAGACCGCACTCGGAAGCATCCTGTCTCGAAACAGAACCGTGAGTGGCGATAACAGCACCGGCATGGCGCCGCCAGGGGACCCCGAAGAAGGACACCCGACACCACGCCGGCCGTCGCCCCCGCCGCTGATCGGCCGCGCATCTCACGGCCAAACGGCTCAAACCCGCGGTGGGCTGGGCACCCCAGCCAGCCGCAGAGAAGGGGGTCTTACTGCGCCAGAGGCACGGGATCGCGATGGATGGAGGGCTGGCTTTCTATTTCTGAGCCTATTTGGTTAGGCTTGCCAATGTGCCCAACATTGACACCCTGCTCCCGATCCGGAGCCGCATCGCATGCCGCCCCGCGCTTCGCTCAACGTCTCACTCACCCCGGAGCTCACAGCCTACATTGGCGAACGGGTTGCGTCCGGCCGCTATCGGAGCGCGTCCGAGGTGGTCAGGGCTAGCCTGCGCCTGCTGCAGCGCGACGAGCCTGCCGGTTCCAGACAACCAGCACCGTCGCCCGCCGTGTCGGACGGTACGGATCATGGTGATCGGCGCCGTGGGCAGCATCACCTGAAATGACCCAAGAACACGCCGCTGACCCTGGCTGCGCTCCCACGAGCCGAGAGGCAGCGTTGGTGGCGGAGAATGCCCGCCTTCGCGCGGCGCTCGCGCGCGCCAAGCTCGACGCCGACGCTGCCTCGGAGGTGGCCGACCTGCGCCGGCGGGTCGAGGAGCTGGTGCGGGCGGTCCGTGCCCGGGACGACTTCATCGCCATCGCCGCCCACGAGCTCCGCAATCCCATGACGCCGATCCTCGGCCTGGCGAAGGCCGCGCTCACCGCCGCGCGCAACGCCGAAGGCGCCTCCCCGCGCGTCACGACCCTGCTGGAGCACCTGCAGCGGGCCGCCCAGGACTTCATCAGGCGAGCGACCAGGCTGCTGGATGTCGGCCGCATCGAGTCCGGCAATCTGCGGCTGGAACCATCCGAGACCGACCTCTCCGAACTCGTGCGCATGGTTGCCCAGCGCTACGCCGCCGCGGCCGCCCATGGACGCAGCGCGCTCGGGCTCGAGGCCGAGGACGGCGTTTCCGGGATGTGGGACCGGCTCGCGGCCGAGGAGATCGTCGAGAACCTGCTCTCCAACGCCCTCAAATTCGGCATGGGCCGGCCCGTGACCCTCCGGCTCCGGTCGGACGGGCGCTCGGCGGTGCTGGAGGTGCAGGACCGCGGGGTCGGCATGCCGCCCGAGCAGCAGACGCGCATCTTCGGGCGGTTCGAGCAGGTGGTGGGCCAGCACCGGGGCAGCGGCTTCGGCATCGGGCTGTGGGTGGCGAGCCGGCTGGTCGCGGCCATGGACGGCCGGATCGCCGTGTCGAGCCGCCCGGGCGAGGGCTCGACCTTCACCGTCACGCTCCCTCTCGCACCCCTGGAACCGGATCGGACGACGCATGCCACAGGATGAGGCCACTCCTGGCGAGGAGGAGATTGGACGGGTCCCGAGGTCTGGTACCGGGCCTCGATCAGGTGCTGTGCGGCGGCTTCCTGCGCGGTGGCCTCTACCTGGTCCAGGGAGCGCCGGGGATGGGCAAGACCGTCCTGGCCAGCCAGATCCTCTACCGCCGGGCGGCGGAGGGAGGCCGTGCCCTCTTCGTCACTGTCCTCGGTGAGAACCACGGCCGCATGCTGGCGCACCTGCGCCCGATGCGGTTCTTCGACCCCTCCTTCATCCCCGACCGGGTGACCTACCTCAGCGCCTACCAGGCGCTGGAGGACGAGGGGCTCGAGGGGGGTCGCTGCGTTCATCCGCCGGGGAGGTCCTGGCCCACAAGGCGACGCTGCTCGTGCTCGACGGCATGAGTGCGGTCGAAGCCAAGGCCGGCGCCGGGGCCGTGTTCGAGATGAAGCGGTTCACCCACGGGCTGCAGACGCTGGCCTCGGCGACCAATTGCACCATGCTGCTCCTGACCACCACGGCCGGCGCGAGGTCGGCGCCGGAGCACACGATGGTGGACGGGATGATCGAGCTGCGGCAGCGATCCTTCGGCGTCCGAAGCGAGCGCCGGCTCCTGGTCCACAAGCTCCGCGGCAGCGCCTTCCTCGAGGGCGAGCACGCGTTCCGCATCACCCGCGAGGGCGTCGCCGTCTTCCCGCGGACCGAGGCCCTGCTCGCGACGCCCACGCTCCGCGGCCCGCCGCCACGGACACGCGTGTCGTCCGGGATCGTCTCGCTCGACGCGGTGTTCCGGGGCGGGATCCCCGAAGCCACGATGACGGCGGTGGTCGGCCCGTCGGGCTCGGGCAAGACCACGCTCGGCCTGCAGTTCCTGTCCGCCTCGAGCGCCGCCGAGCCCGGCCTGCTGTTCGGCTGCTACGAGCCGCCCGAGCGGCTGCACCTGAAGGCCGAGACGATGGGCCTCGACCTCGCCGCGGCGGAGCGGCGGGGGGGACCTCGAGATCCTCTGGCATCCCGTGGGCGAGCACATCCTGGACGAACTCGCCCACAGGCTGCTCGAGGCGGTTCGGCGCCGCGGCGTCAAGCGCCTGCTGATCGACGGCCTGTCCGGCTTCCAGCAGGCGGCGCTCGAGCCGGAACGGCTCGTGCGCTTCTGGTCCGCCCTGTCGAACGAGCTGCGGGCGCTGGGCGTCACCACCCTGCACACCCTGGAGATGCCGGAGCTCATCGGCGCCGACCTCCGTGTGCCGGTGAGCGGGATCTCCTCGCTCGCCGAGGTCATGGTCATGCTGCGCTACGTCGAGCTGCAGTCGCGGCTGTACCGCCTCATCTCCCTGTTCAAGGTACGCGAGGGCGCGTTCGATCCCACGATCCGCGAGTTCGAGATCACCGCCGCGGGCATCACCGTCGGCGAGCCCTTCGAGAGGGTCGAGGCCGTCCTGAGCGGGATGGCCCGGGCGGCGCTCTCGAGGGCCGCTACCGTGGCGGCATCCTCCGACGGGGCCCGGGCCCCGTCGGCCGACGACACTGGGCAGTCCGGGTGAGCGGCATGGCAACGGTGCTGGTCGTCGAGGACGAATCGCCATCGCGGACCTGCTGGAGATGGTCCTCACCGACGAGGGCTACCACGTGCTGACCGCTGCCAACGGGCGCCAGGGGCTGGAGCGCCTGGCGGAGGGCCCGCGCCCGGACCTGGTCATCTCCGACTACATGATGCCGGTCCTCGATGGCGTCGGGCTGCTGCGGGCGATGCGGGAGAGCGAAGCCCAGCACGACATCCCCTGCATCGTCATGAGCTCCATGCCCGAGGCGAGCGTGCGTGAGCGCATCGACGGCTACGAAGCTTTCGTCCGCAAGCCGTTCGATCTCGACGCCATGGTCCAGCTGGTCGCGACCATCCTCGAGACACCCCGGCCGAAGCCCTGAGGCACGACCCGGGCGCCCCCGCCCGTCGTGGCCGCGTCTTCGGCTGCCTCTCGCTGAAGTCGCCGTGCCAGCCGTCGGCTTGTCACTGGGCGGCTGCTTCCTCCGGGGCATCCAGGCCGAGTTCCTGCCGCAGGTGGGCGAAGCGGACCGGGTCCATGGCCCGGCGGTCCAGCGCCAACTGCCGCAGCGCCGCCAGCCCTGCTTCCGTGAACATGGCCCGGGGTCCCATTCGCCCCGGCCGGAGCTCGACCAGGCCACGCTCGAGCATGCTCTGCACGGCCGGCGGCACCTTCGGTTCGCCCTTCTGCGGTCCGCCGCGCCAGGTGCGCAGGAACAGACCCTCGGCCAGGCTGGGGTACTGGCCGAAATGCATGCCCATCTCCCGCCGGATCAGGTCGCGCTCCGGCGCGGTGAAGGGGAGGGAGGATGGTCCGCTCGGCTGCTCATCCGGCGATTCTATCACGCGGGTTGGCTGGCTCGGGAAGGATCACACAAGCAGAACTTTCCTGTGGTAGAATCAGGTGCAGATGCGCCCCTCACGGTCTCCGACGCTGCGCGGCCGGCTGCTCCTGCTGGTCGGCTTTGTCACCCTCGCGCTACTTGCCTTCGCCATCCTCGCGGTGTGGCAGGACTATAAGGCCGAGCGCGAGCATGCCGAGGAGCAGCTGAGGGATCAGGCCACGGCCCTGGCGCTGGCCGTGGACCGTGAGTTCGATCGCGCCGAGGCTGCGATGTCGATCCTCGCCACGTCGGCTGCTTTGGCGCGCGGCGACCTGGAGACCTTCGAGGCCGAGATGCGGGCCGCCTCCGCCCGGCTCGGCGGCGAGCCCATCGCCCTCACGACGCCCGACGGTCGGCAGGTTCTGAATACCCTTTGGGCTCCGGGGGAGCGCCGGTCCAACATCCAGGGGTCCCTGACGACGCGGCGCGTCTTCACCAGTGGCCGCACCGAGGTGTCCAGCCTCCACCAGAGCTCGACTACAGGGCGACCGATCATCATCGCCGCCGTGCCGGTAGTCACCGCGCGCCAGGAGCCGCCGCTACCCACCTACGCGCTCGGCATCTCGCTGCGGCGCGACCACCTCGCCCGGATGCTCTCCGAGCAGAGCCTGCGGCAGGGCTGGAGCGGGGGCGTGCGCTGCTCGCCGTCGGCCCACGCACGGTCGCCGCCTGCCTGCGTGTGATCGGCCTGGCCGAGCACCCAGGCTTCGCCGCCTTCCACCGCGTGCTCAACCGGAATGCCTGGTCCGGCCTCGCACTCGCCCGCATCCTGCTGCGCCAAGTGGTGGCCGCCTTCGTCCCGGCCGGGCCGATCGTGATCGGTGTCGACCACACGCTGGAGCGCCGCCGCGGCCGGCACATCGGGCCCGCCGGTCACTTCTACGACGCGGGCCGCTCCTCACCGGCGTGGCAGGCCACCAGCCGGGGCCTGCGCTGGCTGAGCGCGATGGTGCTGGTCGAGGTGCCGTTCGCCGGCCATGTCTGGGCACTGCCGGTCCTGACCGCCCTGACCCCTAGCAAGACCTGGTCCGAGCAGCACGGGCAGCGGCACCGTCCGGTGACCGACTGGGCTCGCCGGTTGCTGCTGACACCGCGGCGTTGGCTGCCCGACCGGACGATCGTCGCCGTGATGGACGGCGAGTTCGCTGCCCTCGAGCTGCTGCATGCCCTGCGGTCCCGCATGGTGGTGATCACCCGGCTACGGCGCGACGCGCGCCTGTTCGATCCGCCCGGCGAGTGGGACCGGCGCGGCCGTCCGGCGCTGAAGGGGGGATCGGCAACCCACGCTGACCGCACGAACCACCGATCCCGCGACGCGCTGGCGCCGCATCGTGCAGGCCAGCCGTGCGGGGTGGCGCAGTGCCGGCTGGATCGAATACACCGCCGGCACGGCGCTCTGGCACCACTCCGGCAAGCCGATCGTGCCGATCCTGTGGGTGCTGGTCCGCTACCCGGATGGTAGACGCGAGCCCGAGGCTTTCCTGTGCACCGACACGACGGCAAGCCTGCGCGAGGTCCTGGACCTCTTCAGCCGGCGCTGGTCGATGGAATCCACCTACGAAGAGAGCCACCGCCTCGAACTCCGGGACGGCGGCGGGCGGGAATGTGCCGTCGTCATCCACCCGCCAGCGGGCAGGGGCGAACCCCATGAGGTTCCGGGCGGCGGTGGGTCAGCAACGCTTGCGGAACTGATCGGCCGGGCCAGGCAGATGATCGACGCGGTGCTAGGGCCGCGCCCACCGCCGCGACACCTTGGGCTGCGAAGCCGCGAGCCGCTGCGATCCTGAGAGCATTACTCGCCGGCCGCAGGAGTATCGGATCCGCGTGTGTTGGGACTTCCGAGCCCGTAGCTGGTATTTGGATGGTTCCAGAACGGTTTCTCGAATAGAGCTGTGTTGCGGATTATTTTTATTGCAGCCTCACACAATACGTGAGTTGTATTTCGCGCCGCAGCAAATACGTTAGATGCAGGTTCGGGGAGGAACTTTGGAGGTTTCTCCCATGCCCGAACTTACATTCCTGCTGGCCGTCGCTGCTCTTGTCGTCGCCAGCCTCACCGCGCGCATCGTGGTCCTGAAGGGGCACTTCGACGACCTGCCGCCAATGCCCCGTGAGCATTGAACGCGTCCTGCGGCCCGACCCTCTCCGGATCCAATACTCATGACAGTCGATACCCAACTCGCCGGCAGCGGATCTAACGGTCCGCTCGCCTCCGGGCACGCTCACCCTATAACCCTCGCCCTGCAGGGCGGCGGCTCCCTCGGCGCTTTCGCCTGGGGCGTGCTGGACCGTCTGCTGGACGTGCCCAGCCTCCGCTTCGAGGTGGTCAGCGGCGCCAGCGCCGGCGCCATGAACGCCGCCCTGCTGGTCCAAGGGCTCGCCACCGGCGGCCCAGCCGAGGCCAAGCGTCTCCTTGAGACGTTCTGGCGCCGCGTCGCTGTTGCATCAGGATCACCCGACATCGGCGGGGCAGGCTGGCTCTTCCCGTTCAGCGGGATCATGGCGCCGATGGCCGAAGCGCTGCGGCAGACCACCAAGGGACTGGCACAACGGCAGGTCAACCCGCTGGGCCTCAACCCGCTCCGCGGCGTGCTCGACGGCCTCTTCGACCCGTCAGCCTTGGGCCGGGAGGGTGCGCCCTCGCTGGTCGTCTCAGCGACTCGGGTCAGCACCGGCGAGGCACGGCTCTTCCGGGACGGCGAGGTGACGGCGGAGGTGCTGCTGGCATCGTCCTGCCTGCCGCAGCTGTTCCCGGCCGTGGAGATCGAGGGCGAGCCCTACTGGGATGGTGGCTTCGCCAGCAACCCGCCGCTGCGGGCGTTGATCGAGGCCGGGGCGCCTGCCGACATCGTGCTGGTCCGCACGACGCCGGTCCAGCGCCCTGACCTGCCCACCAGCGCTGCCGCCGTGCTCGAGCGAACTGAGGAGATGACCTTCGGCGCAGCCTTGCGGCAGGAACTGCGGTCCCTTGCGCTGGCACAGCGCCTGCTGGCCGATCTGCCCTCGGCGCCAGGTGTCCTGGCCCGGCTGCGGGATGCCAGATTGCACGTGATTGGGGCCGAGGAGGAGTTCCGCGCGCTCAAGATCGGCAGCCACCAGGACCCCAGCTGGGCCTTCCTGCAGGAGATGCGCGCGCTTGGCCACGGTGCCGCCAATCAGTGGCTCGCGGCGGATCTCACCTCGGTCGGGATCCGCTCGACGGTGGACCTGTCCGGTTTCGCTGGACCTGTTCTCGAGCCGCACATCAGTATGCAGGGAATGGGCACGGCCCAGGCAGGTGCAACCTCCGTGCGGCGCACCACACGAAAGGCGCCCATGCCTATAGCGCGGGCGTAATGGGGACGTGTCAGGGACTCCCGGAGCAGCAAGGCGGCTGCGGTCATAAGCCTCTTGTGGCGCGGTCGTTGGAATCTCCGCAGTTCAGCGGCATGGTCGTTCCGTTTGCTGCAGTGCAACTTCGCGCTCGCCCATGCGTCTGCATGTTGCAGCACGGCAAAACGCCTTTTCCAGAACCGGAACTCTCAAGCTCCACGTGAGCTGCCGGGTGAGTGCCGGGTGCGGGCGCCAGCTCCCCATTTCATGTCGATATGGCCGCGGAGCCGGCTCCGCGGCAAACCAAGGATTTACGATGAACCTTCGAACCCTGATGCAGACCGGTCCGGCCAAAGCCATTGAGCTGTTCGCCAAGCTGTCCGAGACCTCGGACGGTGCGGTGAAGACCCGGGAGAAGCTGTTTACCGAGTTGAAGGCCGAGCTCGAGCTCCACGCCAGCCTTGAGGAGCAGCACCTCTTCCCGGTGCTCCGGCGGAATGCCGAGACCAAGGAGCTCGTCGCCGACGCGATCCGCGACAACAAGGAGCTGCGGGCCAAGCTCGCCGAGCTCGAGGCCCTGCCGAAGAACGACGAGAGCTTCCCCGAGCGGCTGAAGGATCTGCAGAAGACCTTCCGGCAGCATGCGCGCGACGACAAGCGCGAGCTTCTGCCGGCGGTGCAGCGGGCGTTGAGCGAGGAGCAGGTCCAGAACGTCGCCGAGAAGATGGAAGCCGGCCTCGCCGAGGCCGAGCAGGCCAAGCAGGACGAGGCGGAGGAGCGGCGGGCCAAAGCCCGGCAGGAGCGTGAAGAGGCCGAGTTCCTGGCCCGTCAGGCCGAGCTGCGGGTCGAGCAGAGCCAGGCCGCTGAACGCCGCACCCGTGAGGCAGCCCGACAGGTTGCCGGCGCGGCGCTGGCGCCGGTGCAGGCCGCCACCGAGACGGCGCGGCAGGCCACTCGCCTGGCGGCAGGGGCTGCCGAAGCGACCAACAATATCGCCCGGCGTGCTCCGGCACGGGCTTCAGCCTCGGCATCGGCACTGACGGACATGTTCCTGTGGCCCTGGATGGGCGCGCTGCAGAGCATGCAACAGGCCGGCAGTGCTGTCGCCGCCAGGGGTCCCTCCGGCATGGAGGAGGTGATCCCGCTCGGCGAGGAGGTGCTTGAGGTCAGCAAGCGCACGGAGAACCGCGGCACGGCAAGGATCCGCCGCTTCGCCGTCGAGACCCAGGCCGAGGAGCAGGTCACCTTGCAGAGCGAGAAGGTGGTGGTAGAGCGCCGCCGGCCGGTGAGCGACAAGGTGACGGGCGAGATCCTGACCGAGATGACGGTGGAGGTGATCGAGACGGCCGAGGTCCCGGTCGTCGAGAAGCGCCTGCGGCTGCGGGAGGAGATCGTCGTCCGGACCGAGCGCACCCAGCAGGTCGAGACGGTGCAGGCGACGGTTCGCCGCGATGAGGTGGAGATCCAGCAGCCCGGCCGGAAGCGGGGCGGGCAGCAGCTTCGCTCAGTCGCCGCCGAAGGTTAGGACCAAACGCAGTCAGGGCAAGGCGGGCACCTGCGGTCGAGCAGAGGCCCGCCTCGCCTGGCTCCTGCGCCATGCGCGTCCAGCCCCGGAGCGCACCCGGCATCGATAGCGTAGTGGAAATCCCAAACGGCAACGACTAGATCGACGCTGCCGCCGTGGGATCCTGAGCGATACGGCGCGCAGGCCGCCCGATCGCCCTGCATTGGCGCCATCGCCGAACCCGCCCCGCGAGGAAACGGCCATGCCGCCTGCGAGCTTCACAGTCGGGCAAAGCATCGAGTTCGTGCCCGCCAGGTTCGACGGTACCGCCCAGCGTGGAACCTACACGGTCGTTCGCCAGCTCCCCCAACGACTCGAGTGACCGCGAGTACCGGGTGAGGAACATCAGCGACGGCCACGAGCGTGTGGTGCCGGGAGAGCCAGATCCTGTGAAGGCCGACTACACCTTTGGGTTGAGGGTAGTTTAGGGTGGGCGAGCCGCACGCACGGTTAGCGTCGGTGTTGGTGGACTGTGTGCCCGCATCCCGGCCTCATTTTTGAAGGCCAGGCTTGATAGCCAAAGGGACTCAGAAAGACCATTGACCGGCGCTTAGTGACCAGCCCAAAGAAAGAGTAAGCCTCTGCGGGTCAGCCCCTCCGCGAGGAGGTGCCCGGGGGTAATGGTGCTTGGCGGCCGACGCGCTTTGACGGGTGAGGAGGTGGAAGGCGGCGCCTGGCAGCGGCGGTGCTGTTGCGTGAGGGGGCTGTGCCCTCGTCTTTTCTGCGTCCGGGGGAGGTTGGGCGGTTGCGTCGCTGCGCCCGGGCAGCCCCCCGGTGATCACCCCGGAAAGCGCCGTGATTGAGATTGCCCATCGCGGATGAGTTCCTGTCAGAACTCGCGCCAAGAGCGACCCGTTTGGCTGGTCAGGGCGGCGCCGGTAGGCTCGGGAGCAGCAGGACGGGACTCAGGTATGGACTGTGGCGGCTTCTGCGGCTCGGCCGCGGTGGCGGAGCTTGGCCGGACCGCACCGCCCGGGGCTATCGCCGGCTCCGCTGCCGAGACTGCGGCAAGCGGTACAGCAGGCGCTCCGGCACCCTGCTCAACCACGCCCAGTACTTGTCCGGCCCCGTCATCGCGCTCGTGGTGCTCTGGCGTCTGCGCTACCGCCTGGCCCTGCGCGACCTGGCCGAGATGTTCCTCCCAGCGCGGCATCGTCTTCAGCCACGAGGCCGTCCGTGCATGGGAGGCGAGGCTCGCACCGGAGTTGGCCCACGAGCTCCGCCGCCGACGGCACGCCAAGGGCGGCGCGGGCCGCCGCCGCTGGCCGGTGGACGAGACGTATTCCCGAAGGTGCTGGAGCCGCTGGTGTTACCTCTATCCCATGCGATCGACTATGACGGCCATCTCGTGGACACCATGCTGAGCGAGCACCGCGACATGGCGGCGGCCCAGGCCTTCTTCCGCTCGGCCAAGGCCGCCACGGGCGTCACGCCCGACTGGATCACCACCGAGGGGCACGGCTCCTACCCGCGGGCAATCCGCTCGACGCTCGGCCGGCGGGTTCTGCACCGTACCGGTGCCTACAAAAACAATCGACTGGAGCAGGGACCACGCGGTGTCCAAAGGCCGCATACGATGTATGCGGGGGTTCAAGAAGCCTCGCTTCGGCGGGCCGGTTCTGTCGAAGCCACGACGAGCTCCGCAACCTCCTCCGCCCCCGCACCCGCCACAATCAGCATGTCCCAGCAAGCCGCCGTCGCCGGCTCCACCTCCGGCGCGCCGCCATCGCGCTCGCCATCCTCGAGAGCCCGTAGGCTGAACTCGCCCGCCAGCTCACGCCGGCAGGTTTGGCGCCAGTGCTGACAAAACCGGTCCTGCACTTTCGGATGAACCGGCGCGCTGAGACGGCGCCCGCCAAGGCGAGGTCGTCCAGTTGAGCCCTGGCAGCCCTTTGGGCCGAGACCAGGTCAAGGAGGCACCGGAATGCTGCCAATGCGGCCAACCGGAGGCAGGCGATGCAAGCGAAGAGGTCGGCCAAGCCGTGATGGTGGTCGCTGCATTGCGGTGATCGGAAACCGGTCCAATCGGCCGTCCAACCCCGTCACCTGCCGGTCGCTTCCTCCGGAGCATCCAGGCCAAGTTCCCGGCGCAGGTGGGCAGAAGCGGACCGGGTCCCCGGCGCTTGGCAGTCCAGCGCCAACTGCCGCAGCGCCGCCAGCCCTGCTTCCGTGAACATGGCCCGGGGTCCCATTCGCCCCGGCGGGGCTCGGCCAGGCCCCGCTCGAGCGTGCTCTGCACGGCCGGCGGCACCTTCCGGTTCGCCCTTCTGCGGTCCGCCGCGCCGGGTGCGCAGGAACAAGACCCTCGGCCAGGCTGGGGTACTGGCCGAAATGCATGCCCATCCGCCCGGATCGGGTGCGCTCCGGCGCGGTGAAGGGGAGGGAGGATGGTCCCCATCGGCTGCTCATCCGGCGATTCTATCACGCGGGTTGGCTGGCTCGGGAAGGATCA
>NZ_JAHREN010000001.1:3932500-5479657 GCF_019084075.1 Siccirubricoccus sp. G192 | reverse complement strand
TGAACTCGCCGAAATCCATGTTCAGGCCATCCGCCACGCCGGCTCTCGAAGTGAAGCAGCCTCACCCCCCGATCCGGCGCGCTGGCGCCGCCGCCGCTGGTGTCCTTGCGGTCGAAGAAGGCGATCCGGCATCCGGGCGCTGCCGAGCGGCGATGCTGGCACGGGGAAGCGCTCACCCGGCTGCGCCGCCTGCCAGCCGGAGATCACCGTGGTGGTGTCCTGCGCCCCGTCCGGGCTGGTGCCGTCGAAAAGCGGCGCCACCAGCATGCAAGCGAACCCGCCCGCGCGGTGGCCAGGGTGCGGATGGCGGGCAGCACGGCAGGGGGGTGCCGGGCGGCAGTGCCTCCCTCCTTCGCGGCCGGGTCGGTATAGCGGACGCGGCCGCCCTCCGGCGTCACCTCCGCCTCGCCCGTCACGCTGGGAGACGCGCCTGCGAGCTTTGCGCTCGCGAGAAGCGGGATGCTGCGCCCGTCCTTCGTCTCCAGGTCGAGTAGTCGGAGGCGGTCTCCACCTGTCTCGTCGTGCCGGTGAATCAGGGTGAAGCGCTGCTCGGTGGCCCAGGCGTCGCAGGCATCCACCATCTTCATAGAGGCTCACCCTCGGCCCGGGCATGTCGGAATTGTCCCGCACCCGGTCGAGGGTCAGGTGATAGGCGGCGCGATGCGCGGCCATGGCCTCCGCCCCTGGTTCCGCCGCCTTCGCCTGGGCCGGGGCCAGGGCGGATAGCGATGCCGGCGGGCAGGGAGGCGGTGCCGAGCAGGGCGGCGAAGAGGTGGCGGCTTAGGGATCGGGGCCTCCTTCAGGAGCAAGCGCCCCACTTAGGGTGTCGCCCTGCCGCCGGCCAGCACCCTTGGCGGCGGCAGGTCCAGGCGAATATGCAGCTCGCGGAGCCGCGCCGGCTCCACCAAATAAGGGGCGCCCATCATCAGATCCTCGGCCTGTTACTTCATCGGGAAGAGGATCACCTCGCGGATATTCGGCTCATCGGCCAGCAGCCCCACGAAGCGTGGTCGATGCCGTGGGGGCAGAGCCGCCATGCGGCGGCGCGCCGTAGCGCAAGGCGTTCAGCATGCCGCCGGTGCTGCTTCTCCACCACTTCCCGGCCGAATAGCCGGCGATCTCGAAGGCGCGGATCATGATGTCCGGCCGGTGGTTGCGGATGGCGCCGGAGGAGAGCTCGATGCCGTTGCAGACGATGTCGTACTGGAAGGCCTTGATCTGCAACGGGTCCATGTTGTTCAGCGCTTTCAGCTCGCCCTGGGGCATGCTGAAGGGGTTGTGGCTGAAATCGATCTGGCCGGTTTCCTCGTTGCGCTCGTACATCGTAAAATCGGTGACCCAGCAGAAGCGGAAGGCGTCTCCCCCGATCAGGCCGAGCTCCTGGCCGAGCCGGCTGCGCACCTGGCCGGCGAATTTCGCCGCCGCCTCTGCCTCGTCGGTAGGCGGCGAAGAACACGGCGTCCCGTCCTCAGGCTGCAGGCGTCGCGATCGCGCAGGCGCGCCTCTCGCTCCAGGCTGCGGGCGATGGCCGCGGGCCTCGCCGGCCTCGAAGGTGATGTAGCCGAGGTCGCTGGCGCCGCTCTCCGCGTCCATTCATTGAGCTTGTCGAAGAAGCTGCTCCCCCGCCGGCGCCCGGCGCCGGGATGGCGCGACCACGCGCCTCGACGGCGCGGGCGAAAAGCTCCAAAGGCGCCGCCGCGGAACTGCTCGGTCACGTCGCGGATGCGGAGCGGGTTGCGCAGGTCCGGCTTATCGGAGCCGACCCCCAGCATCGCCTGGTCGAAGGGGATGCGGGGGAAGGGGGCAGGCGTCACTATGCGCTTCGTGCTGGATAGTCGCGGAGAATCTCGAAGACGCCGGCCAGCACCGGCTCGATCGCGGCGAAGACGTCCTCCTGGGTCACGAAGCTCATCTCGAAATCGAGCTGGTAGAACTCGCCGGGGGGAGCGGTCGGCGCGGCTCGCCTCGTCACGGAAGCCAGGGGGCGATCTGGAAGTAGCGGTCGGCCGCCCGCCACCATGGCCACGAACGGGCCGCGTAGTGGTGCCTGTGGCAGCGCATAGAAGGTGCCGGGATGCAGGCGGGAGGGCACCAGGTAGTCGCGCGCCCCTGGGCTCGACGCCGCCAGGATCGGCGTCTGGAATCTGGTGAAGCCCCACTCGATCATCCGCTGCCGGATGGAGGCGATCACCCCGGCGCGCAGCATGATGTTGCGTTGCTGCTTCTCCCGCCGGAGGTCGAGGAAGCGGTAGCGCAGCCTGAGGTCCTGGGACCGGCCTCGCCCGCCACCTGGATCGGCAGCACCCCGGCCTCGGACTGCACGTTCAGTTCCCGCACCCGCAGCCTGGACCTCGCCGGTCGGCAGGCGCGGGTTGATGGTGGCGCCCTCGCGCCGCACCACCTCGCCGGTCACGTGTGATGATGCTTTCCGGGCGGAGCCGGTCGGCCGCCTCGAAGACCGGGGAGCCCTGCGCCACCACGCATTGCGTCAGGCCGTAATGGTCGCGGAGGTCGATGAACAGCAGCCCCCCATGGTCGCGCTTGCGGTGCACCCAGCCGGACAGGCGGACGGTCGAGCCGGCATCGGAGGCGCGGAGCGCGCCGCAGGTATGGGTGCGATAGGCGTGCATTGGTCGGGGAACCTGGATGGCGGCCGGAAGTGCCGGCCGGAAATGGCAGCGCAGAGAGGGTCGCCCCGCGGCGGGAGTCAACCCCGGCCCCGCGGCCCGGCTTTTCCCCGCGCCTCCCGTAGTCTATGTGGTGAACCGCGGCCCATGAGCCGTCGCCTGCCTGCCCCGGACCCCGCCCCGGCCCCATCACCACCACCGCCGATCTCGCCGCCCTGTGTGCGAGCGGCTGCGGCATGAGACCTTCGCCAGGTACGATACCGAATCATGCGGGAGCGGACCTACTGGCCTGAGCTCTGCGTGGTGCAATCGGGTGGCGAGCAGGAGGTGGCGGTGGTGGATGCCCTCGCCCCCGATCTCGACCTCGCCCCGCTCGGCGCCCCTGCTGGCCGACCGCAAGGTGGTGAAGGTCTTCCACGCCGCGCGCCAGGACATCGAGATCTTCCTGCCGAAACCTGATGCCGTGCCGACGCCCCTCTTCGATACCCAGGTTGCCGCCATGGTGGCCGGCTTCGGCGACCAGGTGAGCTATGACCAGCTCTGCCGGGCCCTGGCCGGCGCGCAGATCGACAAGGCGCATCGCTTCTCGGACTGGGCGGCCCGGCCGCTCTCGCCCTCGCAGATCGCCTATGCGGCGGCGGATGTGACGCATCTCAGGAAGATCTACACCGCGCTCCGCAACCGGCTGGAGCGCGAGGGGCGGATGGAATGGGTGGCGCAGGAAATGGCGGTGCTCGACCAGCCCGCCACCTACCGCGTCGACCCCGAGACCGCCTGGGAAAGGCTGAAGGCCCGCACCGGCAACCGCCGCTTCCTCGGCCTCGCTGCGCGCCGTGGCCGCCTGGCGGGAGCGGGAGGCGCAGCGCATCAACATCCCCCGCCAGCGCCTGGTGAAGGACGAAACCCTGCTGGAGGTGGCCGCCACCGGGCCGGAGACCCCGGCCGACCTGGCGCGGGCGCGCGGCATCTCGGAGGGTTTCGCCAAGGGCCGCAGCGGCGCCGGGCTGCTCGCCGCGATCCAGGCCGCCAAGGCGCTGCCCGATCTGGACCTGCCCGAGGCGCCCCGCGACCGCGGCGGCCCCTCGCCCTCGCCGGCCCTGGTGGCGCTGCTCAAGGTGCTGCTGGCCGCCAAGAGCGAGGAGCATGAAGTGGCGCCAAAGCTGCTCGCCAGCAGCGACGACCTCGACCGCTTGGCCACCGAGGCGCATCCCGACCTGCCGGCGCTGCGCGGCTGGCGCCGCGAGGTCTTCGGCGAGTCGGCGCTGGCGCTCAAGGCCGGGCGGCTGGCGCTCGGCGTCGATGGCCGGCGGGTGAAGCTGATCGGGGCGGAATAGGGCGGCGGGCTACGGCGGATTAGAGCGTGATCGCTTGAGGTGCTCGCAGCGAAAAGCGTGAATCACGCGATCAAACAAAGGCCTGGAGCATGATGCGTGAACGAAGGTGAACGCATCATGCTCTAGCGTTCATTCCTGAACGCGAATCCGCCGTAGCTCCTTGTTTGCAGAGCAGATTCACGCTCCCGGACGTTCACATCCGTCCGCGATCCGCTCTATTCCGGAACCGCCTCCCGGTCCGCCACCTCCACCACCGCCTCCAGCCCGAGCGAGGCCGCCAGCGCCTCCACCCGGCGCAGCACGCTTTCGCCGGCGAAGACGCCGGTGCCCTCCGCTAGGCGCAGCACCAGCCTGTCGCCATGCCGGGCCAGCCTGGTGCCGGCCAGCAATCCTGGGGTGCCGCCGCAGAGCGTATAGGCGAGCCGCAGCGCCGCCCCCAGCGTCTCCGCCTGGCGCAGGGCCGCCGCATCCAGCAGCACCCGCGTCGGCGCCAGGAAGGCGGCACCCGGCTCGGCCTCGTAGCGGAGCGCGGCGCTGAGCGCGAGGAAGGCCCGCCCATGGTGGTCGAGCCCGATGCCGTTCCGCCTGAGCACCCTGAGGAAAGCCTGCTCCGCCCGGTATTCCGGGTGGTCGTGGCTGCCGATGTCGGAGATCCAGCAGGCGGCCTCGCGCAGGGTGCGGTCGGCCGCGCCCTCCTCCGGGAAGAGCGGGTCGGTCCAGGCCAGCAGCGCCGGCGGCAGCTCGGGGTCGCGGCCCCACTCCACCGCCATCCCCGCGCTGCCGTCAGCAGCGGATCGGCCTGCCGCACCGGGTCCGGCAGCAGCCTGCCATACCAGCCCTCCCGCAGCCCATTGGCCGAGAAGACCACGCGGCCGGCCCCGGTGGCGCGCAGCAGGCGGCGCATGACCACGGCGGCGAAGGGCAGGTCGCCCAGGCGCTTCTGCGGCGCGCCCGGCATCCGCTCCAGCATCCGGCGGGAGGCGGCCATCACCACCCCGGCCAGGTCCCGCGCCTCCTCCCGCCGCAGCACGTAGTGGTGGACGATGGCCAGCGGGTAGCCGGTCTGGGCGATATGCATCCGCGCCAGCGCCCGCCAGGCGCCGCCCACCAGATAGAGGTCGCGGCCGGCGCCCTCGGCCAGCCAGGGCTGGCGGCCAAGCTCCTGCTCGGCGATGCCGCGGGCGCGGGCGACGTCATTGCCGGCCCGCTCCGCCAGGCGGATGACACCGATGGGCAGGGAGGCGGCGCGCACCGCCCGCCCGGCCTCCAGCCGCACCACTTCCAGGGAACCGCCGCCGAGATCGCCCAGGATGCCATCGGCGCCGGGAATGCCCATCAGCACGCCGTCGGCGGAAAGCCGCGCCTCCTCGTCGCCGGTCAGGATGCGGATCGGCACGCCGGGCATCCGCGCCTGCAGCCCGGCCACGAATCCCGGGCCGTTGGCGGCGTCGCGCACCGCCGCGGTGGCCAGCACCTCCAGCGGCTCGGCGTGCATGGCGCGGGCCACGGCATGGTAGCGCGCCAGCACGGTGAGCGCCGGGCCGATCGCCTCCTCGTTCAGCCGGCCGGAAGCCTGCACCCCGCGGCCGAGGCCGAGCACCGCCTTTTCGTTGAAGATCGCCTGCGGGTTGCGGCCGCGCCCCTCGAAAACCACCAGGCGGACAGAATCTGAGCCGAGATCGACCACGCCGCAGCGCGGCGGCCGGACCCCGCCGCAGGCGGCGCCGGGCCAGAGGGAAGCAGGCGTGTCCAAGCCGTTCAGTCCTGCGCCACCCGGTTCTGCCGGGGCCGCCTGCCCACGGCTGGCGTGCGGGTCGGTGGGTTCAGCGCGCTGCCGCGGCCGGAGAGCGAGGGGTTGGTCATGAAATACTCATGCGCCGAGACCGGATGCAGCCCTGCCGGCAGCCGCCGCCAATGGCCATCCGCCTGCAATCCCCAGGACTGCGCCGTGTCCTTCAGGTTCACCACCATGATCTGGTCCAGGATCTGCGCATGTACCGTGGGATCCCTCCACCGGCACCAGGGTCTCAACGCGCCAATCCATGTTCCGCGCCATCCAGTCCGCCGAGGAAATGAAGACCCGGGCGCGGCGGCTGGGCAGCCGGTGGCCATTGCCGAAGGCGCAGATCCGCGAATGTTCCAGGAAGCGCCCGACAATGGACTTCACGCGAATGTTCTCGGACAGGCCAGGCATGCCGGGGCGGAGGCAGCAGATGCCGCGCACCACGCAGTCCACGCGCACCCCGGCCTGGCTGGCGCGGTAGAGCGCATCGATCAATTGCTCGTCCACCAGGTTGTTCATCTTCAGCCAGATGCCGGCCGGACGGCCTTCCCGCGCGAAGCGGATCTCCTGCTCGATCAGGCCGAGCAGCGCCGGGCGGATGGTCAGCGGCGCGAAGGCCAGGGCCTCCATCGTCTCCGGCCGGGCATAGCCGGTCATGTAGTTGGAACAGCCGCGCGGCGTCGCGGGTCAGGCCGGGATCGGCGGTGAAGAAGCTGAGGTCGGTATAGATGCGCGCGGTGATCGGGTGGTAGTTGCCGGTGCCGAAATGCGCGTAGCTGCGCATCGCCTGGCCCTCGCGCCGCACCACCAGGCTGACCTTGGCGTGGGTCTTCAGCTCGACGAAGCCGAAGACCACCTGCACGCCGGCGGCCTCCAGCTCGCGCGAGAGGGCGATGTTGCGCTCCTCGTCGAAGCGGGCCTTCAGCTCCACCATGGCGGTGACGGATTTGCCGGAATCGGCCGCCTCGATCAGGGCGCGGGCGATCGGGCTGTCGCGGCTGGTGCGGTAGAGCGTCTGCTTGATGGCGACCACATTCGGGTCGCGCGCCGCCTGGCGCAGGAACTGCACCACCACATCGAAGGATCTGTAGGGGTGGTGCACCACGATGTCCTTGGCGCGGATCGCCGCGAAGCAGTCCCCGCCATAATCCAGGATGCGTTCCGGGAAGCGCGGCGTATAGGGCGTGAAGAGCAGGTCCGGCCGGTCCTCCACGATCAGCTGCTTCAGGTCGGAAAGGCCGAGCAGCCCATCCACCACGAAGACGCCGGTGCGGTCGGCAGCCAGTTCCTCGGCGACGAAGCCCACCATGTCGGCCGGCGTGTCGGCGGTGACGGAGAGGCGGATGGCGCGGCCGCGGCGGCGGCGCTTCAGCGCGGTCTCATAGGACCGCACCAGATCCTCCGCCTCCTCCTCGAATCCCACGTCGGTGTCGCGGATCAGGCGGAACAACCCGCGCTCGGCCGGGATGAAGCCTGGAAAGAGGCGGCCGAGGCAGAGGACGATCAGGTCCTCCAGCAGCACGAAGCGGATGCTGCGGTCGGCGCCGGCCGCTCCGCCCGGGGCGGGCGAGGGCAGGCGGATGAAGCGGTCCACCTGCGGCGGCAGCGGCAGCAGCGCCCGCATGGTGCCGCCATCCTCCTCCCGCACCAGCTTCAGCGCCATGCAGAGCGCCAGGTTGGCGATGAAGGGGAAGGGATGCGCCGGGTCCACCGCCAGCGGCGTCAGCACCGGGAAGACCCGCTCCATGAACCAGTCCTGCAGCCAGGTCCGGTCGGCCTCCGACAATCCCACCGCGTCCAGGAGGCAGACGCCGGCCTCGCGCAGCAGGCGGCGCAGCGTGTGCCATTCCCGGTGCTGGTCCGCGATCAGGGACCGCGCCCGTTCATGGATGGCGGCCATCTGCTGCGAGGGCGTGCGGCCATCCGGCGAGGGGCTGGCGATGCCGGCGCGTTCCTGGCCGATCAGCCCGGCGACCCGCACCGAATAGAACTCGTCCAGGTTCGAGGAGGAGATGGCGACGAAGCGCAGCCGTTCCAGCAGCGGATGCCGCGGATTGGCCGCCTCCTCCAGCACCCGCGAATTGAAATCCAGCCAGGACAGCTCCCGGTTGATGAAGCGGTCCGGGGAATCCGGCGCGATGGCGGGAAGGGCGGGTGGCAGCGCTTCGGCGAGGGGACATGCAGGCAGCCTACAGCAGCCGCGGGGTCGAGGTGGAGCCGCCGTCTTGCTCGGGCGTCGAATCGTCATCCGTGGCGCCGAAGCCGGGCAGGTCGGCCAGGGCGGCGCGGGCCAGGCTGCGGGTCAGCCGGCCGCCGGTGGCCAGCGCCGCGCGGTCGAGCCGGGCGGCCGCCTCGGCCACCGCCGCGGCCTCGCGCGGCAGGCGCGGCAGCAGCCAGGCCTGCACCCCGGGATCGACCCGCAACTGCCGGTCGGTGAAATGCTTCTGCAGCAGCGCCGCCAGCAGCGAATCCGAGGGCGGCAGCACCGCCACCGCGGTCATGGCGCGCAGCCGGCTGCGGAGGTCGGGCAAGGCCACCGGCCAGCGCGCCGGCGCCTCCCGCCCCGCCAGCAGCACGGCCTGGCCGCCTTCGGCACAGAGGTTCAGCAGGTGCAGCAGCGCCTCCTCCTCCGCCGCGCAATCGGCATCGTCCACCGCGAGGCCGGGGCCGGGCGGCACCTCCGGCATGCCACGCAGCGCCGCCAGGCCGCGCAGCCGCGGGCCCTCCAGCACCGGCCACCCGCGCGCGGCGGCCAGGCCGCGCAGCATATGCGTCTTGCCGGTGGCGGCCGGGCCGAACAGGGCGAGGCGGCCGCCGGGCCAGTCCTGCGGCCGCCGCAGCCAGGCCAGCGCCGCCTGGTTCGATCTGTCCTCCAGCAGGTCGGCGGGGTCGTGGGAGGCGGCGAAGGGCAGGGGCAGGGCCAGTTGCCGGGCCGGTTGTCGGGCGGCTTGGCCGGGCTGCGCGGCGCTCATAGCCCGGTGCGCGGCGGGTCGAGGTAGAGCGGGCTTTCCAGGTAGCGCCGCAGCCAGTAGCGCGCCACCACGCCGATCGCCGCCGCCATCGGCACCGCCAGCAGCACGCCGAGGAAGCCGAAGGCGACACCGCCGGCGAACAGCGCGAAGATCACCCAGACCGCATGCAACTCCACCCGGTCGCCCAGCAGGCGCGGGTAGATGATGTAGCCCTCCACCACCTGGCCCAGCAGGAACACCGCCAGCACCAGCAGCACCCCGTTCCAGGTGCCGAATTGCGCCAGCGCCAGGGTCACGGCGGTCACCATCCCGGTGACCGAGCCGACATAGGGGATGAAGGACAGGATGCCCGCCAGCAGCCCGACGGTCAGCCCAAGCTCCAGCCCCACTGCCGAGAGCGCCGCCGCGTAATACACCGCGAGCAGCGCGCAGCAGATGAACTGCCCCCGCAGCCAGGCCGAGAGCACGCGGTCCGTGTCCCGCGCCAATTGCCGGAGCGTGGCGGCGGAGCGGCGCGGCAGCCAGGCATCCAGGCGGATCAGGATGCGCGGCCAGTCGCGCAGCAGGTAGAAGGCCACCACCGGCGTGACCGTGACCAGGGTGAAGACGTAGAACAGCGCGACGCCGCCACCGATCAGGCCGCGCCAGCGCGGTGCCGAGGAAGGAGATCACCGACCCGGCCTGCCCCACCGCCAGTTCCTGCAGCCCGGTATCCATGAAATCCGGCCCGAGGCGTTCCGCCAGCGCCGCCAGCGCCTCCCGCACGGCCTGGCCGATGCCGAGCACGTAGCCCGGCAGGCGCTGCAGCAGCACGGTGATCTGTGCCACCAGCAGCGGATAGAGCAGCAGCAGGCAGAGCAGCGCCACGGCCGCCAGCGCCAGGATCAGCAGCAGCGCCGAAAGTCCGCGCGGCACGCCGACCCGCGCCAGGTGGGTGGCCGGCGGGTCCAGGAAATAGGCGATGAAGGCGGCCAGGACGAAGGGCGTCAGGATCGCCGAGAAGAGCCAGAGGCTGAACAGCAGCACCAGCGCCACCCCGGCCGCCAGCCCGATCCGCTGCGCCCTGGTGGCGACGCGGGGGCCGACCGGCAGCGGGCGGCCGCGGCCGGGCGCTGGCGCCGGCTCGCCCGCGAGGGGGCGGGTCACGGCGGGCGCGGGGGGCGGCGCTTGCGGCATCAGCTTCACGTTGCGGTCAGGCCCTGGGCCGGCGCAGCGTGGAGACGACATAGGCGATGCCGGAGGCCGCGGTGGTGGTCGCCACCGCCCAGATCATGGCCAGCAGCAGCGCATCCGCCTGCAACCGGAAGCCGGCCAGGAACAGCGCCAGCGCCGCCAGCGCAAGCTGCACCAGGGTATTGAGCTTGGAGATCCAGAGCGGCCGGATCGCCGGCGGCTGCCCCAGCACCCAGAGCAGCAGCACGCCGCCCACGATCACCAGGTCGCGGAATACCACCAGGATTGCCAGCCAGTCCGGCAGCACGCCGATGCCGGCCAGCGCCACATAGACCGAGACCAGCAGCGCCTTGTCCGCCACCGGGTCGAGCAGCGCGCCGAGCGCTGAGCGGGCATTCAGCACCCGCGCTAGCCAGCCATCCACCGCATCCGAGAGTCCGGCGCCGACGAAGACGCCGAAGGCCAGGTCGAGCCGGTGGTGCAGGATCAGCCAGATGGCCGCCGGCACGGCGCAGAGCCGGGCCAGGGTGATGAGGTTGGGCAGGGTCACGAGCGCATTGCTCACGGCGCCGGCCGCCTCGCCGCCGCTTTCGGGGCGCGCGCGTCTCAGCCGCCTCCGGCAAGGCCCAGCCGCCAGGATCTGCCGAAGCCCGGCCCTGGCCCCGCCGCCGGCACCAGGGCGATGCCGAGCGCGGCCAGGTCCCCGGCCGCGATCGGCGGCGGCGCCCGCAGGCCGAGCCGGAGCCGCGCCGCATCCACCGCCAGTGCCTGGATCTCCACCGAGGCGACCGGCCCCGCGCCGCTCAGCCGCCGTCGCAATCCCAGCCATTCACCCATGGAACGATAGGTGGCGACGACCTCCAGCCAATTGGAGGCCGGGCTCGATGGCGCCGGCGCCGATACCGCCGACTCGCCGGGCGCCGCGGTCCCGGCCAGGCCCGGCACCCGCGACCCGAGTGCCGAGCGCACCCGGCCGGCGCTGAAATCTCACCGTGATGCGGCCGGTATAGCGGGTCGGGGAGGTGCGCTCCTGCTCGATGACGATGGAGGAGACGAGATTCTCGATCTGCCCGTCCGACAGGTTGATGGGCGGGGCCCCGGCCTCCGCCACCAGCCGGTCCCAGGCGATGCGGCGGCCGGCGGCCAGCGCCCGGTCGCGCGCCAGCACGCCGTTCTCGGCGGTGGCCTCGGCCGGGATGCCGCGCTGCGTCAGGTTGAGCAGGCCGGAGGGCGCCGGCATGGCGGCAGCCTCCGGCGCCGCCAGGTCCTGCGCGGCCGCCGGCTGCCAGGCGGGCAGGCCTGCGAGAAGGCCGGCAAGCAGCAGCGCCGCGGTTGCGAAGCGGCCGCGCGCGTGGTTGTTTCCGCCGCGGCCGGCCGGCATGGCCGGCCCGGAGCCCGTTCTGCAACCCAGCATCGGCTCTCCGTCTCTCCCGGATGTTCCGCCGGCCGATCTGGACCGCCGCGCCTCATGGCGCCAGGATCATCGGACGATATGTTGCCCTGTAGCCGATCGGAGGCCGCCCTGACCAGTTCCCCCCGAATCCTCCTCCCCGGGAAGCCTGACCTACCGTGATGCCGGGGTGGATATCGAGGCCGGCGACGCGCTGGTCGAAGCGATCAAGCCGCTGGCCCGCGCCACCTCCCGCCGCGGCAGCATGGGCGGGCTCGGCGGCTTCGGCGCGCTGTTTGACCTGAAGGCGGCCGGCTTCAAGGACCCAGTGCTGGTCTCCTCCACCGATGGCGTCGGCACCAAGCTGCGGGTGGCCATCGATGCCGGGCAGCACGACACGGTGGGCATCGACCTCGTCGCCATGTGCGTGAACGACCTGGTGGTGCAGGGCGCCGAGCCGTTGTTCTTCCTGGACTACTTCGCCACCGGCCGGTTGCGGCTGGAACAGGCCCGCGCGGTGATCTCCGGCATCGCCGAGGGTTGCCGCCAGGCCGGCTGCGCCCTGGTGGGCGGCGAAACCGCCGAGATGCCGGGCATGTATGCGGCCGAGGATTACGACCTCGCCGGATCTGCGGTGGGCGCGGCGGAACGCGACCGGCTGCTGTCGGGCAGCAACCTCGCGCCGGGGGATGTGCTGCTCGGCCTCGCCAGCGCGGGGGTGCATTCCAACGGCTTCTCCCTGGTGCGCCGCGTGCTGGAGGCGGCCGGACTGTCCCTGGCCGATCCCGCGCCCTTCGCGTCGGGCGAAAGGGGGGGCCAGACGCTCGGCCAGGCGCTGCTGGCGCCGACCCGGATCTACGTGAAGCCGCTGCTGGCCCTGCACAAGGCCGGGCTGCTGAAGGCCGCCGCGCATATCACCGGCGGCGGCCTGCCGGGCAACCTGCCGCGCGTGCTGCCGGCGGGGCTGGAGGCGGTGGTGGATGCCGCCACCTGGCCGGTGCCGCCGGTCTTCGCCTGGCTGGCCGCGGCGGGGAACATCGCCGCGGACGAGATGCTGCGGGTGTTCAATTGCGGCATCGGCATGGTGGCGGTGGTGCCGGCGGCGGCGGCCGAGGATGCCGCGGCCCGGTTGCGCCAGGCGGGCGAGACGGTGTTCCGCATCGGCGAGCTTGCCGCCGGCCAGGGCCCGGCCGGGCTACGGGTGGAGAATCTGCCCGAGGGCTGGCCCAGGTGATTGCCGGGCGGCCAGGCCGGACCCGCACCGCCATCCTGGATCTCCGGCCGCGGCTCCAACATGGCGGCGCTGCTGGCGGCGGCGGCCGATCCCGCCTATCCGGCGGAGATCGCGCTGGTGCTGGCCAATCGCGCCGATGCCGGCGGCTTGGCGCTCGCCGCCGCCGCCGGGGTGCCGACGGCAGTGGTGGAAAGCCGCCCCTTCCGCGGCGACCGCGAGGGGTTCGAGCGGGCGGTGCAAGCCGAGCTTCTCCACCATGACGTGGCACTGGTGGCGCTGGCCGGTTTCATGCGGGTGCTGACGCCGGGCTTCGTGGCGGCCTGGGAGGGCAGGCTGGTGAATATCCATCCCTCCCTGCTGCCGGCCTTCCCTGGCCTTGATACGCATGAGCGGGCGCTGGCGGCCGGGGTGCGGCTGCATGGCTGCACCGTGCACCTGGTCAGCGCCGGGGTGGATGAGGGGCCGATCCTGGCCCAGGCCGCGGTGCCGGTGCTGCCCGGCGACACGGCGGCGGCGCTGGCGGCGCGGGTGCTGGAGCAGGAACACCGGGTCTATCCGGCGGCGCTGGCCTGGCTGGCGGCCGGGCGGGTGCGGATCGCGGCCGGACGTGCCATGGTGGCGGGAGCGGTGGCGCCGGGGACGGCTTTGCTGAACCCCTTGCCGGGACCGCTCGCGCTTCTTACACCGACGCCCCGAGTGGCGGGACCAGAATAGGGAAAAGGCCGTGGCCGAGCATCAGGAGTCTTACGAACTCAGCGCCGTCGAGACGAAGGACATCCTGGCCGAGCGGGAACGCGGCTGGGAGGGTTTCACCCAGTTCCTTACCTGGTCCTTGCTGGTGACGGCGCTGGTGCTGATCGCGCTGCTGGTCTTCGTGGCCTGACGCGGCCGAGGGCTGCAGACCCGGGGGTCTGGGCCGGGCCATGAGCAATGCGGATCGGCCGCCGGGAAGCTTCCGGCGGCCGATCCAGCCTGCTCAGGCGACGATTTCGATGCCGGCGAAGAAGAAGGCGATCTCGGCCGCCGCATTCTCGGCGCTGTCCGAGCCATGCACGCTGTTCGCCTCGATGCTCTCCGCGACCCCTTGCGGATGGTGCCGGGGGCGGCATTGGCCGGGTTGGTGGCGCCCATGATCTCGCGGTTCTTGGCCACCGCGCCCTCGCCCTCCAGCACCTGCGCCACCACCGGGCCGCTGGTCATGAAGGCCACCAGGTCGTTGTAGAAGGGCCGCTCGCGGTGGACGGCGTAGAACTCGCCGGCCTGCTCGGCGGAGAGCTTCAGGCGCTTCTGCGCGATGATGCGCAGGCCCTTCTCCTCGAATTTGGCGTTGATCCTGCCGGTGAGGTTCCGGCGGGTGGCATCCGGCTTGATGATGGAAAGGGTGCGTTCGAGGGCCATGGGAGCGTTCCATACATAGTGTCGCGGCCGGATAAGCGGGCTGAGGACTGGATGCAAGCCCGCCTCCCGATTGGCTCTCTCTCAGTTCAGTGTCCGCCCGGCGTTGTTGCCTTATAAAAACGTTTACATTTTTGGCCATTTGAGGCATAAAGTTAGCAAGTATATGCTCGCGGAATCGCGATACTAAAGCTGAGTTTAAACGTAGTTAGGAAAAAACGGATGATAACGCCCGCTGGAGAGTTAAGTATATTCAGTTTTTCCGGCGCGATGATTTTAGATGAGGCAGCAGAAATATTCCGGATGGTAGGCAACTACAGGGGTCATAAGGTAGCGTTGCAACCTCCGGTTCGGATAGCCAAGCCGACTTGGAGACCTATCCCACAATTTGATTCGGAGAGCTTCGCTAATATTTTTGTCGGTTCGCCTCCGATGTCAGGACCATTTAAGATGGCGGCGCTGCCAAATCTTGTATTGGGCCAAGCCCCTAGTATAAAACTTGCTTTCGGCGATGAAGATGCTGGTCAGTTTAGTCGTTTCAAAGATACTTTAATCGTTGAATTCTACGGATCGCAGTCAACAGAAGTGAACTGCGAAAAATTTCCGTTTCTGCATTCACTGACTGGTTGCGCGTAAAATCAGGGCAGTGGTGGATAGGCGTGCCCGCTGAAGGCCTGACTGGCAATAAACATTTATTATTTCAAATGAGCGGAGATCAAAACGTAGAAAGTGCTCCAATCGCAACAGTAAGGCAAATTACACCTCCACAAACGGCGAAATCTATTTCGCCTGAAGTATGGAGCGAATCTTTCTTGCTGGCGTGCAAAGAGGAGTGGCCTGCCGAACACGAACTCACTTTTTGTGAAATTCAGCATCAATATAGCCTGAAAAAATTGGCCAACATGCATAATATTGATGTGTTCCATGTGGGAGAGGCAGAGAGACAAAATACTTAAAGCTAGAAACATCAGTATCAAAAGCCTGAATGTTGGCGAAACTAATCTATTGAAACACATAACGGCAGGATTTGAAAAGAAATTTGGAAGGAACCTTTCCAAAGAAAAGCATTCTCTTTACGAATTTATGAAAGCTTGTTGGGCAGCAAGAGGTCATGCCGCACATGGGAAAAATATAATCTGGATTTACCAGGGAAAGAAATCGAAAATTGAAGATTTGCCGCCCGAAGAATTTCATTTCATGTGCCGATCTATTATCGATTGGCTCGAAGGGGTATTTGCAAATCCATAAAATTGGCCCAATAGATATTAGGTCAATCCCAGAAACCCGTTCAGGTAGGTGCTCATCTTGATCGACTGGGCCAGCGGGCTTGCGAGTCGCGCAGCCTTTTCTGCCTTATAGGGCCACCATGACCGTTCTGGCGATCCGCGACCTCACCCTACGCATAGCCGGCCGCGCCCTGATGGAGGGCGCCGACCTGATGGTGGACCCCGGCCGCAAGATCGGGCTGGTCGGGCGCAACGGCGCCGGCAAGTCCACCCTGCTGCGCGCCATCACCGGCGATCTGCACCCGGATGGCGGCGAGATCCGCCTGGCCGCCCGCGCCCGCATGGGCCATGTGGCGCAGGAGGCGCCGGGCGGCCCCGAAAGCCTGCTGGAGACGGTGCTCGCCGCCGATACCGAACGCGCCGCCCTGCTGGCCGAGGCGGAATCCCACCCGCCGCCGCACCGCGTCGCCGAGATCCATGAGCGGCTGATCGCCATCCAGGCCGACAGCGCGCCGGCCCGCGCCGCCACCGTGCTGGCCGGGCTCGGCTTCGACGCGCAGGCGCAGGAGCGGCCCACAGCGGAATTCCTCCGGCGGCTGGCGGATGCGCGTGGCGCTGGCCCGGGTGCTGTTCCTGGAACCCGACTGCTGCTGCTGGACGAGCCGACCAACCACCTCGACCTCGAAGCCACGATCTGGCTGGAGGGCTGGCTCTCGCGCTTCTCCGGCGCCGCCATCGTGGTGAGCCACGACCGCGAATTGCTGGAGCGCTGCGTCGATGCCATCGTGCATCTCGATCGCGGCAAGCTCACCCTCTATCCCGGCGGCTTCGAGAATTCCGTGCGCGTGCGGGCCGAGCGCCAGGCGCAGCAGGTGGCGCAGAACGAGCGGCTGGGGGCCGAGCGCGCCCGCATCCAGTCCTTCGTGGACCGGTTCCGCGCCAAGGCCAGCAAGGCCCGCCAGGCGCAGTCGCGCGTGAAGGCGCTGGAGCGCATGCCGGCGATCGAGGCGGTGGTGGAGGACAGCGTCACCCGCTTCGCCTTCCCCGAACCCGCCGCCCTGGCGCCGCCGGTGCTCTCCCTCTCGCAGGCCAGCGCCGGCTATGACGGGCGCGCGGTGCTGCGCGACCTCGACCTCCGGCTGGACCAGGACGACCGCATCGCGCTGCTCGGCGCCAATGGCAATGGCAAGTCCACGCTGGCGAAGCTCTTCGCCGGGCGGCTGCCGCTGCTCTCCGGCGGGATGCACCGCGCGCCGAAGCTGAAGGTCGGCTATTTCGCGCAGCACCAGACGGATGAGCTGGACCCCGCCGGCACGCCGCTCTCCCACATGCAGGCGGCGCTGCCCCGCGCCACGGTGCAGCAGTGCCGCGCCCAGCTCGCGCGCTTCGGCCTGGACGTGGATCGCGCGACGACCTTGATCTCCGCCTGTTCGGGCGGCGAGAAGGCGCGGCTGCTGCTGGCGCTCTGCACGCGCGAGGCGCCGCAACTGCTCATCCTGGATGAGCCCACCAACCACCTCGACATCGATGCGCGGGAAGCCCTGGTGAAGGCGCTGGCCGAATATGGCGGCGCGGTGGTGCTGATCTCGCACGACCCGCATCTGGTGGAGCTGGTCGCGGACCGGCTCTGGGTGGTGGGGGAGGGGAGGGTGCGCCCCTTCGATGGCGACCTCGACGACTACCGCGCCCTGCTGGCCGACCGCACCCGCGGCGGCAACCGCGCCGAGGCGGCGCCGAGGCGGCGGGAGGAGCGGCGCGGCCGGGCGGTCTCCCGCACCGCGCCGGCGCCGCTGCGTGACCGGGCGAAGCAGTTGGAGGCGCAGCTTGCGAAGCTCCAGGCGGAGGCCACGACGATCGACGCCGCGCTGCTCGATCCCCGCCTCTATGCCAACAAGAATGCCGACCTGATCGCCCGCGCCACCGCCCGCCGCGCCGCCGTGACGAAGATCATGGAATCGCTGGAGACCGAGTGGCTTGAATTGCAGGAGCAGTTGGAGGCGGCGGCCTAGATCGGCACGCCCGCAGCGGCCAACCCATCCATCCGGCGGATCGGCGGCATCCACACCACGCATTGGGCGGCGGGTCGGGCGGGGAGCATCTTGCGTGGCAAGGGAAGGGCGCATCGCCCACCCAGGACACGAAAGAACATCCCATGCTTCGCAACATCCTCTTCGCTTCGATGATCGCTTTCGGTGCGGCCGGCGCCGCCGTGGCAGCGGAGGGCCCGCGCCTGGTCGGCGGCGGCACCAATGCCGAGGTCGAGTACAGCGGCGCCCCCGAGGGCGTGGTGGTCGGCGGCGGCACCGTGCTGCTGCATGGCGGCGGCGAGAACCGCAGCTTCACCTATGGCCAGGTGAACGCCCTGCCTGGCCGCATCGGCCAGGTGGTCGGCGGCGGCGAGAATACCGAGGTGGTCTACCAGCCCAGCCTGCCGGCGACCGGCCTGGCCCGCGCGTCGGACGACGCCTTCCGTGGCTAGTGCAACCCCGTCCCGATCGGAAATGCGCGTTTCCGGTCGGGACACCGGATCGGATCATGGGCCGGCCTGGATGCTCCGGCGTCCAGGCCGGCTGCTTGAAGCCGGTCACATGCTCCCGTTGGCGCGTATGTTGCATAGACGATGCCACTTGGCTCTCGACACCGATTTGGCTGCTGAGGCAATGTTGTCGCTCGCGTGATACCGAGGCTTGGGACCATGTTGCATGGACTTGGCGGGCGGGCTGATTGCGGGTCCGAATAATCCATGGCGCGCGGCCGCTGCCGAATGCCAGGGACCCCGGCAATCCTCCCCCTTTCGGCTGAGCGCGCCTGTCGCCAAGGGCTCTCCGCCATGCCTGACAAAACCAAGCCGTTTCCCGTTCCTGCCCGAATACTTGCTGCATTGACCGGTTCCGACGTCGGGTATTTGAGGGCATTGCCGGAGCTGCCAGGAGGATGCGAGTCCCCGGGAGGACATCCCGCCAGGAACCCGGTCCTTTCCAGGTCGGACCTGTGCCAGGGCAGCGAACCCCAATGAAAAAAGCCGGGTTGGTCCTCGCCCTGCTTTGCCTCGGCGTGCTTGGCCTGGCCGGGTGCACGCCCGTCACCATCGGTTCCGGGTTGCCCGCCGCCGCGCCGGCCATCGGGCGCGACGCCTTCATCATGTCGGATGGCGCCAGGCTGCCCTACCAGGCCTGGCTGCCCCAGGGCAGGCCGCGGGCGATCCTGCTCGGCCTGCACGGCTTCGGGGATTATTCCATCAACGCCTTCGACCTGCCGGCGCCGTTGTTCACCGCCCGTGGAATCGGGGTCTATGCCTATGACCAGCGGGGGTTCGGCGCTGCGCCCCATCGCGGGATCTGGCCCGGCGGCGCCACCCTGGCGGGTGATGCGGCGGCGGTCACGCGGCTGTTGCGGGCGCGCCATCCCGGTGTGCCCGTCTACCTCATGGGGGAAAGCATGGGGGGCTGCCGTCCTGATGGTGGCCGCCACCTCCGCGGACCCGCCGATGGTCGATGGCTATGTGCTGCTGGCGCCCGGGGTCAGGGGCCGTGCCAGCATGAGCCGGTTTTCCAGGGCTGCCCTCGAAGTGGCGGCCCGCGCGATCCCGGCGGTCGGCTTCCGCGGGTCGGCGCCCGGCTACGCCCCGACCGACAACGAGGAGGTGATGCAGCGCTGGTCGCGCGACCCATTGACGGTGAAGGAGTTCCGCGTCGATGTCGTCTACGGCTTGGTGAACCTCATGGATGATGCCGAGGCCGCCGCGCCCTACTTCAACGCGAATGCGCTGGTCCTCTATGGCGGGCAGGACCTGATCGTGCCGGAGCGTCCGATGCGGCAGTTCCTGCGGGCGCTGCCGGCGGCGGGGCCGCACCGCCTCGCCTTCTATCCGCATGGCCATCACCTGCTGCTCCGTGACCAGGAGCGCGCCCTGGTGGCCGCGGATATCGCCGCCTGGCTGGAGCGCCCTGACGCGCCGCTGCCCTCGCACGCGGATGCCGCGGCCAGGGATTGGCTGCGCGCATCGGTCGAATGAGCGGCGATATCCGGCCCGGCTACCCCGGCGGGCGCCGCGCGCTATAGGCGCGGAAGATGCCCAACTGGGTCTCGCAGGCGACCTGCACGAAGCCCGCCTGCGCCAGGCTCCGCTGGATCACCGCCGGCGGGACGCAGGCATCGATGGTATCCCAGTAGTATCGCATCAGCGTCTCGGCGCGGGTGCCGGCCCCGGCCAGGCGGCTCAGGGCGGGAACGACCCGGCCGAGATAGGACCGGACCGCGGCATAAGCGAGCCTGCTGTCGGGGCGCCCGATCTCCAGCAGCAGCAGGTTCCCGCCGGGCCGCAGCACGCGGTGGTATTCCGCGAAGGCGATGGCGAGGTCGGCCACGTGGCGCAGCGCGTAGCCCATGCTCACGAAGTCGAGGCTCGCATCGCCGAGCGGCAGCGCCTCGGCCCGCGCCTGGATGAGCGGGATGGCGAGGCTGCGCCTGGCCTCGGCCAGCATGCCCTCGCTCAGGTCCAGCCCGATGACGTCGCCGGGCCTGCCGGTGATGCGGACCGCCTCGCGCGCCACCAGCCCGGTGCCGACCGCGACATCCAGCAGCTTTGCGCCCGGCCGCAGCCCGGCCCGCTGCAACGCGCGCCTGCGGTACCAGGCCCCCGATCCCAGCGAGAAGGCGCGGTTGATCCTGTCGTAGGAGGCGGCGGTCTGGTTGAAGAGGTCGCGGACGAAGCCGTCCCGGTCCTGCGCGGCCGGGTGGTAGTCCAGCAGGGGCGGGTGCGGTGCGGACGGTCCGGCGCCATCCGCGGTCCCGTCCTGGCGAATCCTCGTGCTCTCCGCGCCATGCGCCATTGCCACCGCCGTATTGTCCCCCTGCCTCGCCCCGGCCTGCCGCGCGAACCTGGGCCAAACTATTCAGGAAGGCGATGCGAGACAACGCGGCATCGCCGCATCAGCGAAGGCCGGGCGCCCCCGCCTCCCTGGGCGGCATGCAACCCCTCCTGTAGATTGCGCCCCCGGTGGCTGGTATCCCCCCGCCGGGCCAGAAGGGAACCTGCGATGCGCCTTGCCCGTCACCTCACGCCATTGCTCGGCCTGTGGCTGACGGCCTGCAGCACGGTCGGCTTCGACCGGCCCGGCGGCATCGCCCAGGCAGCCTATACCGATCTCATTCCGTATTTCGCCGAATTCTGCGCCCTGTCGCAGATCAAGCAGAAGCGCGGCTTCGGCGCGGAGATCCGCGGCGAGATCGGCGGCCATGCCGTCTTCTACCTGCATGGTGCCTGCCGCGCGGCGGAGCAGGGCCAGACCACCCTCCGGCTCTGCGACGAGCCCGCGGCGGAGCCGGCCGATGGCGTCGGGCTCAGCATGAACGCGCATTTCCGCAATGCGAAATGGATCGCAACGCCCGGCCGCGACTTCTTCTTCCACGGCAACATGGCGGCCGGGGAACCGCTCACCCGGGCCGGCTATGCCGCTGTCCAGGCCGAGGCCAGGCGCCTCGGCATCTATGACGGCATCGCCTTCCACAAGGAGGTCTTCGACGACATGCCCGAAGGCATGGCGCGGGAGACGTGGAAATACGAGGTCTCGGTCGCCACCGACTATGCCATCAGCCTCGGCCGCGGCCGGTTCTGCGCCCGCGTGCCGGTCAACCGGGCGCAACTGGCGGTGATGGTCGGCTTCCTGAACGAACAGAACGCGCCCTACCGTGAGGGACGCGAGGAATCCCGCTGGAGCCTGTTCCAGGACAACTGCATCCACCTGGCGCACAACGCGCTCGCCGCGGCCGGCGTCTGGGCGGAATGGCCGACCGGCCGGCCCTTCCTGCTGGCGATGTTCGACTTCCCGGTGCCGCGCAACGAACTCGTCAACCTGATGCGGCGCACCGGCGACGCCTCCCTGCTGGACCCGGCGGCGCTGCATGCCGATCCGGCGGCGCGGCGGGCGCTGCTGCACTCTGGCCAATTGCCGCTGCGGCCCGGCGCGCTGATGGAACCGCGGCCGCCGCAGCGGCCGAACGAGGTCTATGACACCGAACTGAAGCTGATCTTCTACGACGACCCGACCTTCGGCCCCTATCAGGGCTGGTTCGACGAGATCCAGGACGACCCGCGCCGGCACGACCTCCGCGGCAACCTGGCCTGGGTGGCGGGGCGCTATCGCGAGGCATTGGTGGAGCGCAGGCCGCTCGCCTGGTGGCTGGCCCGGCGCCCCGCGCGGGACGACCCGGCGGGCTTCGGCGAGACCTACCGGCATCTCTATGCGTTGCTGGAGCAAGGCGCGGCGGCGGTCGAGGCGCGGCTGGCCGGCCTCGACGCCGCCGGGCGCCGCTGAATGCGGCCATCGCGCACGCATCTCGTGCTGATCCCCACCTACAATGCCGGCGCGCTGCTGCTGCGCACGGTGCGGGAGGCGCGTGCGGCCTGGGCGCCGGTCTGGGTGGTGGTGGACGGCAGCACGGACGGCTGGGACGCGGCGCTGGCGCCGATCGAGGCGGGCGACCCGGGCCTGCGGGTCTTCCGGCTGCCGCGCAATGCCGGCAAGGGCGCCGCGGTCCTGCATGCCTTGCGGGAGGCGGACCGGCTGGGCTTCACCCATGCTCTGGTGATGGATCCGGACGGCCAGCACCCGGCCGACCGCATCGGTGAACCCATGGCGGCCTCCGCCGCCGCGCCCGAGGCCATGGTGCTGGGGCAGCCGGTCTTCGGCGCCGATGCGCCGCTGGAGCGGGTGCTGGGCCGGCGGCTGTCCAATTGGTGGGCGGATCTGGAGACGCTCTGGGCGGGCATCGGCGATCCGCTGTTCGGCTTCCGCGTCTATCCGGTGCGCCCCCTGCTGGAGGAAATGACCCGCCATCGCTGGATGCGGCGCTTCGATTTCGATGCGGAAGCGGCGGTGCGGTTGTGCTGGCGCGGGGTGCAGCCGATGAAGCTGCCGGTCCCGGTGCGCTACCTCAGCCGGGCCGAGGGCGGCGTCTCGCATTTCCACTATGTCAGGGACAACCTCCTGCTGGCCTTCATGCATCTGCGCCTGGTGCTGGGCTTCCTGCCACGGTTGCCGCGGCTGCTGCGACGCCGCTTGGCCGGCCGGCCAGGGTGAGTCCTGCCTGAAGGGCGGGCACCCGCCGCCGGCCGTGGCGCCGCTCCGGCGCCCTGGCCGAGGGGAAATTACGCGTGGCGTGCCACCGGGCGGCAATGCGGACAACCAGCGGCAGCCGGGCGGGCACCCGGCGCCAAACCCTTGCCACGGTTGCGTTACTCGCGGCCCGGGGCGGTTCGCCGCAGCGGGCCGGATGCTTTACAGGCATTCCTCCTGCCCCTGTAATGTGCAGCATGGAGAGACCTGTGGCCGACCCGCATACTTCCTCGCCGGCACCATCCGGCAGCGCCGGTCAGCAGATGACCAATCAGCAGACGCCTGGTGAGCAGATGCCCGGTGAACAGACGGACGCAGAGCGCAAGCTCGCGGAACTCATCGTCGCCGCGCTGCAGCTTGAGATCGCGCCCACGGAGATCGAGCCGGAGGCCGCCTTGTTCGGCGATGGCCTCGGCCTGGACTCGATCGATGCGCTGGAACTCGCCTTGGCGATTTCCCGCGCCCATGGCATCGAGTTGCGGTCCGATGACCAGCAGAATCGCCGCATCTTCGCCTCCCTACGCAGCCTGTCCGCGCATATCGAGGCGTCCCGCGCTGCCGCCACGCCGCCTTGACCCGGCAATCCGGCTACCCGCTCGTCGAACGCCCACCGGGGGCCACGCTCTTCCGGCGCGACGGCCTGGCCATCTCCGCCGACGACCTGCTGCGTGACGCGGAAGCCCTGGCGGCCAGCCTGCCGCCGGGGCGCTACCTGCTGAACCTGTGCCGGGACCGCTACGCCTTCGCCATCGCCTTCCTCGCGGCGCTGCTGCGGGAACAGGTCTGCCTGCTGACCGGCGAACGCTCCGCCGCCGCGCTGGCGGGGCTCACCGCGGGCTTCCCCGGCTGCGTCGCAGCCGTCGACGATCCGGCGCAGGAATTGCCGCCAGGGCTGCCGCTGCATCTGGTGCGGCCGGGGAAGCCGGCACTGGCCCGGCCGCGGGCAATCCGGTGATCCCCGTTGGGCGGCTGGCGGCCATCGTCTTCACCTCCGGCAGCACGGGGGTACCGGTCGGCCACGAAAAGACCTGGGGCGCCCTGGCCGAGCGCAGCCGCGCCGCCGGCCTGCGGTTCGGCCTGGCGGAAGCCGCGCCGGCCACCGTCATCGGCACCGTGCCGCCGCAGCACATGTATGGTTTCGAGACCACGGTGCTGCTGCCGCTGCATGCCGCCGCCGCCGGCTGGTGCGGCCCGACCTTCTTCCCGGAGGATATGCGCGCCGCCCTGGCCGCGGTGCCCGAGCCGCGCCTGCTGGTGACCACGCCATTGCAGATGAGCACGCTGCTGCGGGCGGGGCCCGGCCTGCCGCGGCTGCGCGCCGTCATCTCGGCCACCGCGCCGCTCGATGCCGCGCTGGCCGCCGAGGCCGAGGCGCGCTGGCAGGCCCCGGTGCTGGAGATCTTCGGCGCCACCGAGGTGGGCTCCATCGCCAGCCGCCGCACCCTGGAGGGCGATGCCTGGGCCACCTATCCCGGTGTCGCGCTGGCGCCGGTGGCGGAGGGCGTCGGCATCACCGCGCCGCATGCGCCCGCGGTGCCGCTGGACGACCAGGTGGAGGCGCTTGGCCCGGACCGGTTCCGGCTGCTCGGCCGGCGGACGGATATCGTCAAGCTCGGCGGCCACCGCGCCTCGCTCGCCGGGCTGAACCGCATCCTGCTGGGGCTGGACGGGGTGGAGGATGGCGCCTTCGCCCTGCCGGAGGCCCTGGAACCCCTCGGCGACGGCGCGGCTGCTGGCGGTGGTGGTGGCGCCGCAGCGGAGTGCCGACAGCATCCTGCAGGAGTTGCGCGGCAGGATGGACCCTTTGTTCCTGCCGCGCCGCATCATCCGTGTCCCCGCCTTGCCCCGCAACGAATCGGGCAAGCTGCCGCGGCAGCGGCTATTGGACCTGCTGGCGCAGTCGGACGCCTGCGCCAGCGGAGCGGCCTGATGCGGCCGGCCGGGCAATCCAGCATCGCGATGGAGCATCCCTGCCTCCCCGGCCATTTCCCGGGAAACTCGGTGGTGCCGGGTGTCGTGCTGCTGGAGGAGATCCTCGCGCTGGTCCTGGCGGCGCATCCGGGGCGGGTGGTTATCGGGCTGCCGCAGGTGCGGTTCCTCGTGCCGGTCCTGCCGGGACAAGTGGTGGAGGTCGCGGCCGGCCCGGTGGCGGGCGGCATCGGCTTCACCGGCGCGGTGGCGGGACGCGAGGTGCTGCGCGGCAGGCTGGAGCTGGGTTCCCCGCCATGACCACGGCGGCCTGGACGAAGCAGGTGGAAGGCGGCAGCGCCCTGCCGCTCCGCGCCCTGTTGTGGCTGGTGCTGCGGCTGGGCGCCCCGCTCGGCGCGCTGGTCCTGCTGCCGCTGACCGCCTGGTACCTGGCCACCGCCGGCGCCGCGCGCGCCGCCTCCCGCGACTATCTCGGCCGGGTGCTGGGGCGGCCGGCGCGGCTGGCGGAGGTGGCGCGGCATTTCCACGGCTTCGCCTGCGCGGTGCTGGACCGGGTCTTCCTGCTCGCCGGCCGGCTGGACGGCTTCGATATCCGCATCGAGGGGCTGGAGCATGTCCTGGCGGTGCTGGCGCGCGGCCAGGGCTGCGTCCTGCTGGGCGCGCATCTCGGCAGCTTCGAGGTGCTGCGCAGCGTCGCCCGCCATTCGCCGGTGCCGGTGCGGGCGATGATGTATCGCCGCAATGCCGGTGCGCTGACCGCGCTGCTGGACCGGCTCTCGCCCGGGCTCCGCGAGAGCGTCATCGAGATCGGCGAGCCGGGCAGCATGCTGCGGGCGCGGGAGGCGGTGGAGCGCGGCGAGATCGTCGGCCTGCTGGCGGATCGTTCGCCCCGTGGCGAGAAGACGGTGGCGGTGCCCTTCCTCGGCAGCCCGGCGGGTTTCCCGGCCGGCCCCTTCATCCTGGCCGCCAGCATGGCCGCGCCGGTGGTGCTGTTCCAGGGCCTCCGCACCGGGCCGCGCCGCTACACCGTGCGCTTCGAGCCATTCGCCGAGCGCCTGGCGCTGCGCCGGGCGAGCCGGGCCGAGGATCTGCGCGGCTGGGTCGGCCGCTATGCCGCCGCGCTGGAGGCGGCCTGCCGGGCGCATCCCTTCAACTGGTTCAATTTCTTTCCTTTCTGGGAGCACGGCCAGCATGCCGGACCCGATGCGGCGCCGTCCGGTCCTGTCGCTTCCTCCTGTCCTGCCTGGCGGCGCCCTGGACCGCCCGGGCCCAGCCCGCGCCGGTTGAGGATGCCCCGCTCGACCTGGAGGCGCTGATGGCCCGCATGGCCGCGGTGCCCGAACGCCACGAGAGTTTCCGGGAGGAGCGGCGGCTCGCCGCGCTCAACTTCCCGCTGGTCATGACCGGCACGCTCCGCTACCGCCGCCCCGCGCATCTGGAGAAGCTGACGGAGACGCCGCAGCCGGAAAGCCTGGTGGTGGAGGGCGACCGGGTGGAACTGACCCTCGGCAACGAGCCGACCCAGATCCTCGACCTGGCGCGGGCGCCGGACTTGCGGGTGCTGGTGGATGCGGTGCGCGCGCCGCTCTCCGGCGACCTCGCCGCGCTCCGCCGCTCCTTCGCGGTGCGGGCCACCGGCACGCCGGATGCCTGGGTGCTGGAGCTGCAGCCGCTGGAGCCGCGCGCCGCCCGCTTCCTGCGCGCAGTGCGCCTGGCCGGCAGCGGCACCAATGTGCGGGAGACACTGCTGCTGCAGGCCAATGGCGACGTGCACCACATGCTGACCAGGCCGCTGCCCTGACCCCGGCAACCAGGCGTGCCTGGCCGGTGCTGGCGGCGCTGGCGGCGGCGGCGCTGCTGCTGGCGGCGGTGCTGCTGCTGGCGGTGCGGGTGCGCACCGACATGGCCGAGTTCCTGCCCCGGGGCGAGACCGAGGCCGCCCGGCTGGTGCTGCGGGAGGCCCGCGCCGGCGCCGCCACCGGCCTGATCCTGGTGGGCATCGAGGGCGCGCCCCCCGCCGATCTGGCACGGATCAGCCGCGCCATGGCCGAGGCCCTGCCCGCCACCGGCTTATTCTCCCTGGTCATCGGCGGCGAGGCCGCGCTGCCGGAAGCCGAGGGTGCGGCGCTGTTTGCCCGGCGCTACCTGCTCTCCCCGGCCAGCACCGCGGAGGCCTTCACCGAGCCTGCCCTGCGCGCGGACCTGGAGGCTCTGCTGCGGCAACTCGGTTCCTCCATGGCGCCGCTGGCGGTGCACCTGGCCTGGCCGATCCGCCGGGCGCCTTCCTCGCCATGCTGCGCGGCTGGGCCGGCTCCAGCAGCGTGCGGGTGGTGGAGGGCGCCTGGTTCGCCGCCGGGCAGGACCGCGCCCTGCTGCTGGCGCGCAGCCGGGCCGGCGGCATGGATATCCCGGCGCAGGAGGCGGCGACGGCGGCGATCCAGGCGGCTTTCTTGGCGGCCTCGCCCGGCCCGGCCCGGCTGCTGGTGGCGGGGCCGGCAGTCTTCGCCCGCGATGCGGCGCGGGCCATCCGGGGCGATGTGGAGCGGATCGCCCTGCTCTCCACCGGGCTGGTGGCGCTGCTGCTCTGGTGGCGATCCCGCTCGGCCCTGGTGCTCGCGGCCATCGCCGTGCCGGTGGTGCTGAGCATCGCCGCCGCGGCGCTGGTGGTGCAACTGGGCTATGGCGCGCTGCATGGCGTGGCGCTCGGCTTCGGCATCACCATGCTGGGCGTCTCGCTGGACTATCCCGTGCTGATGATCGGCCACCGCAAGGCCGGCGAGCCGGCCATGGCGACAAGGGCGCGGATCGGCCCGGCCTTCGTCCTGGCGGTCATCACCGCGACGCTCGGGCTGGCGGCCATGGTCTTCTCCGGCTTTCCCGGCCTTTCGCAGCTTGGGGTCTTCTCCGCGGCGGGGTTGGCGGCGGCGGCGCTGGCCACCTGGTGGCTGCTGCCGCGGCTGGTGGTGGCGGCGGAACTGGCACCGGTCTCCGCCGGCAACCCGGCCTGGCTGGCGCCGGTGGAGGGGCTCAGGCGCTGGCGCCTGCTGGGGCTGCTGCCGGTGCTGGCCGCCGCGCTGTACCTCGCTGCGCGGGGCGGCCCGGACTGGGAGGGCGACCTGCAAAGCCTGAGCCCGGTGCCGGCCGCCTCGCGGGCGCTGGATGCCGAGCTGCGGGCCCAGCTCGGCGCGCCGGAGGTGACTCAGTTGCTGGTCATCCAGGGGGCGGATGCGGAGGCCGTGCTGCGGCGGCAGGAGGAATTGTGGCCCGTGCTGGAGCGCCTGCGGGCGGCGGGCGCCCTGGCGGGGGCGGAGCTGGCGGCCCGGCTGCTGCCGAGCATCGCCACCCAGGAAGCCCGCCGCGCCGCCCTGCCGGCGCCCGGGGAACTGGCCCGGCGCCTGGCGGCGGCCGGCGCCGGGCTGCCCTTCCGCCCGGATGCCTTCGCGCCCTTCCTGCAAGCTGTCGCCGCCAGCCGGGACCTGCCGCCGCTCCGGCCGGAGAACCTGGCCGGCACGCCGCTCGGCGCCCGGCTGGAACCCCTGCTGTTCCAGCGCGAGGGCCGCTGGCACGGGCCGGTCGCCCTGCGGGGGGGTGCACGACGCGGCCGCGATCCGGGCGGCGCTCGATGGCCGGGAGGGCGTGGTCTATGTCGACATGCGCCAGGAGCTGGGCGGCATCCTCGCCCGCTATACCGCCCAGGCCTGGCATTGGCTCGGCTGGACCGGGTTGCTGGTGCTGGCGGTGCTGGCGGCGGGGCTGCGGGATGCCGGGCGGGTGGTGCGGGTGTTGGGCTCGGTCGTTGCGGCCCTGCTGGTGGCGGTGGCAGTGCTGACCCTTGCCGGCGCGCGGCTTTCCCTGCTGCACCTTGTCGCCTTGCAGCTTGTGGCCGGCATCGGCCTCGACTACGGACTCTTCTTCTCGCGCCCCCTGCTGGATGCGGAGGAAAGGGCCCGCACCTTGCGTACGCTGGTGACCTGCAACGCCATGACCCTGCTGACCTTCGGCCTGCTGGCGGCATGCCAGACCCCGCTGCTGCGCGATATCGGCTGGACCGTGGCGATCGGCGCGGTGCTCGCGATGGGCTTCGGCTTCCTCTTTGCCGGTGAGCGGCCCGCGCCGCGGGGCGCGGGGCAGCGCCGCTGATGGCCAGCCGCATGCGGCCGCTGGTGCTCTCGGCCAGCACCGCCGTCAGCGCGCTCGGCCAGGGCGCCGCGGCGCAGGGAGAGGCGCTCGCCGCCCGCCGGGGCGGGCTGCGGCCCAATGATTTCGAACCCGCGGTGGGCGGCTGGATCGGCCGCGTGGCGGGGGTCGAGGATGTCACCCTGCCGCCTGAACTCGCCGCTTATGATTGCCGCAACAACCGCTTGGCGGCGATGGCGCTGGCCGCCGACGGCTTCGCCGAGGCGGTGGCCGAGGCGCGGGAGGCCTATGGCGCCGGCCGGATCGCGCTGATCCTCGGCACCAGCACCTCCGGCATCACCGCGGCCGAGGAAGCCTACCGCCAGCGCGACCCGGAAAGCGGCACCCTGCCGGCGGGCTTCGACTATGGCCGCACCCAGGACCTCGCCTCCTTGGCCGGCTATGTGCGGGCGGCGCTGGGCCTGCGGGGGCCTTCGCTGGTGGTCTCCACCGCCTGCGCCTCCTCCGCCCGGGCCTTCATGGATGCCGCGCAACTCATCCAGACCGGGATCTGCGATGCCGCGGTGGTGGGCGGCGCGGACAGCCTCTGCCGCATGACGCTGCAGGGCTTCGCCGCCCTGGAACTGATCTCGCCCACCGCCTGCCGCCCCTGCGACGCGGCGCGCAGCGGCATCTCGATCGGCGAGGCGGCGGGCTTCGCCCTGCTGGAACGGGCCGAGGCGCCGCGCCGGGATGGCGGCGCCGGGCCGCGCCTGGCGCTGCTCGGGGCCGGGGCCAGCAGCGACGGCTACCACATGTCCTCGCCGCATCCGCGGGGGGGCGGGCGCCATCGCCGCCATGCGCCAGGCGCTGGCGAGCGCCAGCTTGGCCCCGGATGCGGTGGACTGGGTGCATCTGCACGGCACCGGCACCCGCGCCAATGACGCGATGGAGGACATGGCGGTCATGGCGGTCTGCGGCGCGGATACGCCATGCAGCTCCACCAAGGCCTATACCGGCCATACGCTGGGGGCCTGCGGCATCCTGGAGACGGTGCTGGCCGGGCAATGCCTGGAGCGCGGCTTCGTCGCCGGCTGCCTCGACGTGACCGAGCCGGACCCCGCCTTCCAATCCCGCGTGGCGACCGCGAACCTGGAGCGGCCGCTGCGGTACGTACTGAGCAATCCCTTCGGCTTCGGCGGCATCAATTGCAGCCTGGTGCTCGGCAGCCCGCCGTGACGGTGCTGGAAGCCAACATCATCGGCGTTTCCGTCTGGGGGGCCGGGGCTGGAGGGCTGGGCCGCCAGCCGGCCGGTGCTGGCCGGCGAGGCGCCCTATGAACCCCGCCCTTCGCCCGCCCCGCCGCCTGCCGTGCTGCCGCCGACCGAGCGGCGCCGCACCGGCCCGGTGGCCCGGCTGGCGCTGGTGGTGGCGCAGGAGGCCGCCGCCGCCTCCGGCCTGCCGCCGGCCAGCCTGCGCAGCGTCTTCGCCAGCAGCAACGGGGATGGCGTGGTGGTCGGCGGCATCCTCGATGCGCTGGCAACCATCCCGGCGGAAAGCCGGCCGGTCTCGCCGACGCAGTTCCACAATCCCGTGCACAATGCCGCGGCCGGCTACTGGTCCATCGCCAATGCCAGCGCGGAGCCGGCCACCTGCCTCGGCCTGCATGACGACACCTGGGCGGCGGGGCTCTTGAAGGCGATGGCCGAGGTGGTGGCGGATGCGGAGCCGGTGCTGCTCTGCGCCTATGACCACCCGCTGCCGGCGCCGCTGGATGCCAGGCGGCCGACGCTCGCGCCCTTCGGCCTCGGCCTGGTGCTGGCGCCGCCCGGCATCGGCAGGCCGCTCGCGCGGCTGGCGGTGCGCTACGAGGCCATGGCCGGCGCCGCGCCGCCGGTGCCGCGCATCGAGGGGCTGCGCCCGCTGGCCGCCGGCAATGCCGCGGCGCGCGCCCTGCCGCTGCTGGAGGCGCTGGCGCGCGGCGGCGCGGCGAGCCACTTTCTGCCCTATGGCGATGGCAGCCTGACGGTGACGCTGGCGCCATGAGCGGCCCCGCCGGGATCGCCGGGCTGGTGCCGCATGCCGGTGCCATGGTGCTGCTGGACCGGGTCGAGGCCTGGGATGCCGCCGGGATCACCTGCTTCGCCCGCTCCCATCTGGATGCCGCGAATCCGCTGCGGCGCGCGGGCCGGCTGGGGGGCGGTGGCGGGCATCGAATACGGCTTGCAGGCGGCGGCGCTGCATGGCGCGCTGGCGGCCGGCGAGGTGCCGCAGCCGGCCGGCTATCTCGCCAGCCTGCGTGGCGTGGCGCTGCTGGCGGAGCGGCTGGACGACCCGGCGCTGGGCGCGTTGCGCGTCGCGGCCCGGCTGGAACGGCAGGAGGAGGGCGGATTGATCTACGGCTTCGAGATCGGCTCGGAGGCCGGGCGGATGCTGCTCTCCGGCCGCGCGGCGATCGCCCTGCCACGCCTGGCATGAAGCGGGCGCTGGTCACCGGCGGTGCCAGCCCGCTCGGCGCCGCCATCTGCCGCAGGCTGGCGGCGGAGGGGCTGCATGTGGTGGTGCATGCCCATGCCGGCCTGGCCCGGGCCGAGGCCCTGGCGGCGGAATTGCAGGCCGCCGGCGGCAGCGCCGAGGCGCTGGGCTGCGACCTCACGGATCTCGCCGCCACCCGCGCCGCCATGCTGCACCTGGCTGAAGCGGGCGTGCCGCAGGTGGTGGTGCACAATGCCGGCACGCACCAGGACGTGCCGATGGCCGGCATGAGCGAGGACCAGTGGCGCGGCGTGCTGGATGTCTCGCTCGGCGGTTTCTACGCGGCGGTGCAGCCCCTGCTGCTGCCGATGCTGGCGACCCGCTGGGGCCGCATCATCGCCGTCTCCTCCGTCACCGCGCTGCTCGGCAACCGCGGCCAGGTGAATTACGGCGCCGCCAAGGCCGGGCTGATCGGCGCGGTGAAATCCCTGGCGCGGGAGGTGGCGAGCCGTGGGGTGACGGTGAATGCCGTGGCGCCCGGCGTCATCGCCTCCCCCTGCCGTGGACGCCGCCCTGGACCCGAAGCGCATCGCCGAGATCGTGCCGATGAAGCGCGCCGGAAGGCCGGAGGAGGTGGCGGCGCTGGTCGGCTTCCTGGCCTCCGCCGAGGCCGGCTACATCACCGGCCAGGTCATCTCCATCAATGGCGGTATGGCCTGAACGGCGCGCCCGGCGGATTTCGGCCGAAGCGGCGGGCGGAACAAACCTGCCCGGCAGGAAACCGCCCGGGCCCGTGACGGTTGGGGCCTGGTGGTGTATCGGCCCGGGTGACCGTGCCGGTGACGTGGCCGGCCCCCCGGCGCAGCCCGCGCCACGGGCAATACCTTTGCTTCAGAGGCCAAGATGATCCGCCGTCGTGCATTCCTGGGCGCAAGCGCGCTGACGCTTCCCACGCTCTCCGCCGCCCGGGCGCAGGCCCCCGCCTTCCCGACGCGGCCGGTGCGCATCGTCGTGCCCTATGCGCCGGGCGGGGCCGTGGACCTCACCGCCCGCTTCCTGGGGGAGCGGCTGCAGCCCCAGCTCGGGCAGAACATCCTGGTGGACAACCGCGGCGGCGCCGGCGGCAACCTCGGCGCCGATGTGGTGGCCAAGGCCGAGAAGGATGGCTACACGACGCTGCTCGGCTCGGCCTCGATCCTCTGCGCCAACAAATTCCTTGTTCCGCCGTTCGATGCCGTTCGATCCCATGCGCGACCTGGCGCCGGTGACGCGGGTGACCACCGGGACGGTGCTGCTGGTCGTCAATTCCGGACCGGCCCTGGAAAACCTTCGCGGAGCTGATCGCCGCGGCGAAGAAGGACCCGGGCAAGATCACCATGGGCTCCTCCGGCACCGGCACGGTGAGCCACCTGACGCTTGAATCCCTGAAGCGCGCGGCCGGCGTGGACATCACCCATGTCCCCTATCGCGGCGGCGGGCCGGCCTTCCAGGACCTGCTGGCGGGCAATATCGACATGATGTTCGACGTCATCCCTGCCGCGATGCCGAATGTGCGGGAGGGCCGGTTCCGCCCGCTGGCGGTCGGCAGCGCCGAGCGCGTCACCTATGTCCCGGAACTGCGCGACGTGCCCGGCATGCGGGAACTGCTGCCGAGGTCCAACATGGACATCCAGAGCTGGTACGGGATCAACGTGCCGACCGGCACGCCGGACGACCGCATCGCCATCCTGCACCGGGCCATCACCGAGGTGGTGCGCTCCGATGCCTTCCGGCAGCGCATGGAACCGATCGGCTTCGCGCCCATCGCGGACGAGACGCCCGCGGCCTATGGCGCCTATATGCGCGAGCAGGAGAAGGTGTGGCAGGGCATGGTCGAGGCATCGGGCGCCACGATGGAATGATGGCGGCCCGGCGGGCAGGGGGCGGCTTGCATGGCCCCGCTGCCTGCCAGAGTGGATCGCCGCAGGGCGGAACCGCCCGGAGGCGTGAATCTGCGCTGCAAACAACAGCCTGCAGCGGCGTGGCGAACCATCAATTGGCACGCCGTTGCAGGTCAGCCCCCGCGGCGCCCGATCAGCCGCGCCAGCACCATCAGCGCCACGCCGAGCGCGACGACCCCGTAGGTTTCCGGGTCCGACCGGACGGCCCCGATGATGGCGGCCGGAACCCAGAGCAGCGCGTCCCAGCCGAAGAGATGTGCGCCGAGCCCGAGCGCCACCAGCGCGGCACCGATGGTCCATAGCCACCTGGCCATTCCTGCATCCCTTCGGGCCCCGTCGCTTCGCCCCGCTGCCTCAACCGCTCCGCCGCGCCCGGTCACGCTCGATCGCATCCTCCACCAGGCGGCGGTCGCGCGCCGCTGCCTGCCGGTTCCGCACCACCACCACGGCCCAGAGGACCGCGAGGCCCCAGGTCAGCAGCCCCGGCACGAAAGGCAGGATCAGCAGCACCAGCCCCAGCGCCCAGAGCAGCGCGTTGAACAGCGCCTGGAAGGGGCGGCCCGCCAGCAGGATCGCCACGGGTGGCGCGAGGAAGGCCAGGAGATACAGCATGTCTCCAGAACCATCGGGCCACGGCCCGGTTGCGTCCAGCCAAGAAGTGCCGGTGGCGCTTGACGGCGTGGCCAAGGTCACGGAAGCATTCCGCCCATGTCCGATCCCAATTCCCCCGACGTCGCCATCATCGGCGGCGGGCCCGCCGGCTCCACCGCCGCGGCGATGCTGGCCATGGCGGGGCGCCGCGTCACCCTGCTCGAGAAGTCGGCGCATCCCCGCTTCCACATCGGCGAAAGCCTGCTGCCGCGCAACCTCGACATCCTGGAGCGCCTGGGCGTGCTGGAGGAGGTGCGCGGCATCGGCGTCCACAAGCCCGGCGCGGAATCCGTCTCCGACCGCACCGGCCGCAGCGCCGCCTTTCCCTTCGCCAAGGCGCTGAACCGGTCGCGCACCCATGCCTGGCAGGTGAAGCGCTCCGAGTTCGACACGCTACTCTTCGCCAATGCCCGCCGGCGCGGCGCGACCATGCTCGAGAATACCCGCGTCACCGATATCCGCTTCGGCGCGGTGGGGGAGCGCCCGACCGTGCTGGCACGCGATGCCGCGGGCGCGGTGCTGGAGCTCAGGCCGCGCTACCTGCTCGATGCCTCGGGCCGCGACACCTTCCTCGCCGGCCGGATGCGGGTGAAGGATTCCAACAAGTACAACAACACCGCCGCCACCTATGCGCATTTCCGGGGCGTCGAGCGGCGCGGCGGCGAGCTCGATGGCTATATCAGCATCCACCTGGCCGAGGATGGCTGGTTCTGGCTGATCCCGCTGCCGGGCGACATCATGAGCATCGGCTTCGTCGGCAACCAGTCGGCCTGGAAGGGTCGAAAGGGCAGCGCGGCCGAGCTGTTCCTGGCGCGCATCGCCGGCAGCCCCACGGTCGCCGCCCGCAGCCGGGGGGGCGGAGATCGTCTCCGAGGTCTACAGCACCGGCAATTACAGCTACCGCGCCCGCCAGGGGCATGGCGACGGCTACCTCATGATCGGCGACGCCTATGGCTTCGTCGACCCGATGTTCTCGACCGGGGTGCTCATGGCGATGACCTCCGGCGAACTCGGCGCCGCGGCGGCCGATGCCTGGCTCGACGACCCGGCGCGCGGCCGCAGGCTGGCGGCCAGGACCAACCGCGAGCTGGCCCGTTCCATGGAGCGGATCAGTTGGCTGATCTACCGCGTCAACGACCCGGTCATGCGGTCGCTGTTCATGGCGCCGCGCAATACGCTCTGGATGCGCGACGGCATCATCAACATGCTCGCGGGCAACCTGTATGGCGAGTTGCGCGCCATCGTGCCGGTCCTGGCCTTCAAGACGGTGTACCAGGTGCTTTCGGCCCTGCACCGGATGGGCCTCGGCCCGGCCATGCCCGAGGCGATGCCGGCCGCGCCGCTGGGCGCCGCAGCGGCGGAGTGACGCGCCCGCCAGGGCGCCGGAGCATTCGGCGACCCGATCTGGCGGGGTGAGTCCGGCAGACGCTTCCCGCGCAGTTCCTGCTGATGACGGTCGCGATCCGCAACCATCTGCAAGCCGCGTCCTGCCGACCGGCCCCATAACCGGCACGAAGGATCGCGGACACGGTGGCCAGGCGCAATACCGTGTCTCGAAGGCTGATTCCCGAGAGATTCCCAGGCCGTGATCTTCCGGCGTGGGACCACCGCAACACTCGCGAGCAGGTGCTGTGCCATGTGTTGCAAGCCTGCTTCGGTGCCGCGTCATCCTGCGCTACCAGCGGCTGTCACCGGAACTGTATGACGCAACATTGGTTCTGCGCTGGCGTGCATTGCTGCGAGGAGGAAGATTTTGGCGGACGACGTGGATTGGAATGCGCTTGCTGCGCAGGTGATGGCCAATTACGAGGCCACCGGAAGCTGGTACGTGGGTGACGCAACCCCGCCTGTCTCACAGCCCGACCCCGTGCCGGAACCGGAGCAGCCCCCGCCCGTAGCGGAGCAGCCGCCGCCGGCCCCGGAACCGGCTCCTGTGGACTGGAATGCGATCGCTGCGCAGGTACTGGCCAATTACGAGGCCACCGGAAGCTGGTACATGGGTGACGCAACCCCACCTGTCACACCGTCCGATCCCGCGCCGGAACCGGAGCAGCCTCCGGCCCCGGGCACACCTGTGGAAGCGCGGCCAGGCTACACCGTCGTGCTGAGCGATGATTTCAGCAACGGCTATGACCATTCGCATTGGGGCGACCCCTTCCCGTTGCCCTACCCGAATGGCCCGTCCTCGAACGGCGCCTATATCTGGAACCCCGGCGACGTCAACGTGCGCGACGGCGAGATGCAGGTGACGATGACGCACCAGGCGGACGGGACCTGGACCACCAGCGGGTTCAATTCGTTCAAGGCAGGTGTGGGGATCCACTACGGCACGGTGGACTTCGATGCCCGCGTCGAGAGCGCGCAGGGCACCACGGCGGCGTTCCTCATGTGGCCGATGACGGATACCTGGCCGCCCGAGATCGACATCCTGGAGACGCCCAAGGGCGACGCGATGCATGTGCTCCACTGGGGCAACAGCAGCGCCGATGCCGATGTCATCATGGGCGGGCCAGATCCGTCGGACTGGCACCACTACACGCTGACCTGGCTGCCCGACCTCGTGAAGATCGAGACCGATGGCCAGTTGGTGGCGCAGTGGGATTACAATCCCCTGATGTGCCGATGGGGTTCGGCATGATGGGCTTTGTCGGAAGCGGTTGGGACGGCTGGATGGGCGGGACGCCCGACGCCTCCACCCCACCGATCGTCACGGCACATCTGGACAATGTCGTCATGGCGCAGTGGAACGGCATCGCCTGAGAAGGACGCCGCGGCGCGCTACCTGCTCGCGCGCCGCGGCGGGCCCTGCGACCACGACGCCGGGCGGACCTTTGGAGTAATCCCAAGGGCCGCTGGCCTTGGCCATCGGGCGCGGCGTCCGCTGCGCCGCCGATCGATCAGGCCATCAGAAGGGCAGCCGCAGGGTGGCGCCCGGCGAGGGCAGCCGGAACCCCTGCGGCTGGCGGGTATCCGGCGAGGGATCGCCGCTGTGGAAGGTTTCCCCCTGGCCAAGCAGCGTGGGCGTTGGCACGCCGAGGGAGAGGCGCGGCTGCGGCAACCGGTCCTCCAGGGGCGGGCGGGCATTGGTGCTCGGCACCGGCGCCGGCTCCAGCCCTGGAATCCGGGAGGGCGGCGGCGGGCCATCGATCATCGGCGGCGCGGGCGGCGGGCCGGGCGCGGCCCGGGCGGGAGGCGCGGGCCGCTGCCGCCGCCGGCGTGGCCGTTCCGCCGCCACTGCCTCCCGCCCCACCAGCAACGCCGCCATGCCGAGCAGCCAGCCCCGGCGCGTCACGCCTGCGCATCCTTCCCGCATGCCCGCATGGCGACAATGACGCGGCAGCGGGCGGCGGGTTCAGCCGGGCGCGCTGCCCGTCGCGCCGGAGCTCCGTGCCAGCAGCCGCAGCAGCCCATGCACGCCGCGGAGCGTCGGCGCCGGCAGGCCGAGATGCCCGGCCAGTTCCACCAGCCCGCCCAGCAGCGGGCCGATCTCCATGGTCCGCCCCGCCTCGAGGTCCTGCAGCATGGAGGTGCGGAAGGCGCCGAGGCGGCGGGTCACAGCGATGCGCTCCTCCGGGTCCCGGGCGATGGGCAGGCCGATGCGGGCGCCGATCTCCGCCATCTCCCGCATCATCGCCAGCACCAGGCCGCGCGCGCCCCCGTCGTCGAGCAGCGCCACCGCATCGGCGCGGGCCAGGGCGCTCAGCGGGTTCATGTTGGAATTGCCCCAGAGCTTCAGCCAGATCTCGGCGCGGATATCCTGAACCACCTCGGCCGGCACGCCGCCCGCCCGGAACTCCGCCGCCAGCGCCGCCACCACCTCGCCTCTGGTCCCGGAGGGGTCGCCGAGCAGCAGCCGGTCCGCCTGCAGCACCCGCACCTGCCCCGGCGCCTCCACCCGGCTCGCCACATGCGCGACGCCGCCGATCACCCGCCCGGCCGGCAGCGTCCGGGCCAGCGTGCCACCGGGATCGACGCCCTCCAGCGTCAGCCCCTCCGCCGGCCCACCGAAGCCTTCGAAGAACCACCAGGGGATGCCGTTCTGCACCGCCAGGACCAGCGTCTCCGGCCTGAGCAGCCGCAGGATCAGCGGCAGGGCACCCGGCAGGTCGTGGCTCTTCAGGCCGAGCAGCAGGAGATCGGCGCCGGCCAGGGCGGCCGGATCATCGCTGGCGGGCAGGCGGAAGGCCCGGCGCCGCTCGCCCTGCAACAGCACCAGCCCGTGCCCGCGGAGCGCCGCCAGGCTCGCGCCGCGGGCCAGCAGCCCCACCTGATGCCCCGCCTCCGCCAGCCCGGCGGCGAGCCAGCCGCCCACCGCCCCGGCGCCCAGCACCGTGATCCGCATCGCGCCCCTCCTGTCCCGCGCCGATCCGCGCCGCCCTCCGGTGCCGATCAGCTCCTGGGGGTGGAGGATAGGGCATGTCCGGCCGGAAGCGGGTGGGATGACCGGCAGGGGACACACCCCGTTTGGTTTCGATCGGTGCTTGGTGCGCCGGGGACCGATGCTTAGGCTGGCCGCATGCGAATCAGCCGCCTTGCCCCGCCGCCTGCCTTCGCGGACCATGCCCCCCGGCTGGGCTTGGCCGGCGGGGATGCCGCGGCTGCGGCGCATTCCTCACCCTCGGCTTGGTGCCGGAGGCCGCTGGTGCCGGGCACTGCCATGGCCTGCCCCGGCTGCCGCTGACTATGCAGGGACAGAGCGGGCCGGGGCGGCGCCGGGTCGTCCTGGCACTGGGCACCACCCAGACCTTCGCCTGGGCTTCGAGCTACTACCTGCCGGCCATCCTGGCGGTGCCGATGGCGGCCGAGCTAGGCCTGTCGCGCAGTTGGATCTTCGCCGCCTTCTCCGGCGCGCTGCTGCTGACCGCGCTGCTCGGGCCGCTGGCGGGCCGCGCCATCGATGCACGCGGCGGGCGGGATGTGCTGTGCCTCTCCAACCTGATCCTGGCGGCCGGGCTGGTGCTGCTGGGGCTGGCGCAGGGGCCGCTGCTGCTCGGCGCCGGCTGGGCGGTGCTGGGGGTCGGCATGGCCTTCGGGCTCTATGACGCCGCCTTCGCCACCCTGGCCGGGCTCTATGGGCGGGAGGCGCGGGGGCCGATCACCGGCATCACGCTGATCGCCGGCTTCGCCAGCACGGTGGGCTGGCCGGCCTCGGCGGCGATGGAGGCCGAGATCGGCTGGCGTGGCGCCTGCCTGGCCTGGGCGGCGCTGCACCTGCTGGTGGCGCTGCCGCTGAACCGGCTGCTGGTGCCGCCCGCCCCGCCGCCGGCCCCGCCCGGCACGCCGGAGGTCGCGGCCGCGCCGGCGCAGCGCGGCGCCATGGCGCTGCTGGCCTTCATCTTCGCGGTGGTGGGGCTGGTCTCGACCGGCATGGCGGCGCATCTGCCGCGGCTTTTGCAGGAGGCCGGCGCCACGGCGGCCGGCGCGGTGGCCGCGGGGGCGCTGATCGGCCCGGCGCAGGTGGCGGCCAGGCTTGGTGAATCCGCCTTGCAGCGGCATCTGCGGCCGCTCTCGGCGGCGCGGCTCGCCACCCTGCTGCATCCGATTGGCGCGGCGCTGCTGCTGGCGCTGGGCGGGCCCGCCGCGGCCGCCTTCGCGGTGCTGCACGGGGCGGGCAACGGGATGCTGACCATTGCCCGCGGCACCCTGCCGCTCGCGCTGTTCGGGCCGGCGGGGTATGGGCTGCGGACCGGGCTGCTGGCCGCCCCGGCGCGGCTCGCCCAGGCCGCCGCGCCGCTGCTCTTCGGCGTGCTGCTGGATGCCTGGGGGGCGGGCATGCTGCTGGTCTCCGCCGGGCTCGGCCTCGCCTCGCTGGCGGCGCTGCTGGTGCTGCGGATGCCGCGCGCAGTGACGCCGGCGCGGTGAGCGGCCGGTTGCCGCCTGCTCCGGCATCGTCATGCTCCTCCGCTCCTGATCGGCTGCGCGGGGCCAGGATGCCGCCATTGCATGGCGTGGCCTGGACGGCACAGGGGCGCGGGATCCCGGGATGCCCCGGGGCAGGAATCGTTTTGCGGGCAACGGCCGCGTGATATGGGCGTTGCGGCATTGCACGGGACAAATTGTCGAGCAGGAGCCTGAAGGATGGAAGCCCGGGAGACGAGGTGGCGCGGCGCGGCAGGAAGGGCAGACAATTCGGCGTTTCGCGCCGGCGCGTATTTCCCTGAGGCTGCCGGCTGCTGAATCTGGCAAGCTGGCACCACGACTCGCAACTTCACAGCATTCAATGGCGGGCATCATGGCCGATGGCAATTACTCCCCCGAGGAACACCCCCTGCGCTTCGACCTGCTGACCGCCAACCCGGTCTACAAGCCCTTTCGCTACCCCTGGGCCTATGACGCCTGGCTGACGCAGCAGCGCGTGCATTGGCTGCCGGAGGAGGTGCCGCTCGCCGATGACGTGAAGGACTGGCAGAGGAACCTCAGCGCCGCCGAACGGAACCTGCTGACGCAGATCTTCCGCTTCTTCACCCAGGCGGATGTCGAGGTGAACAACTGCTACATGAAGCAGTATTCCCAGGTGTTCAAGCCGACCGAGGTGCTGATGATGCTCTCGGCTTTCTCGAACATCGAGACCATCCACATCGCCGCCTATTCCCACCTGCTGGACACGGTGGGAATGCCGGAGATGGAGTACTCGGCCTTCCTCAAATACAAGGAGATGAAGGACAAGTACGACTACATGCACGGCTTCACGGTGGACAGCAAACCGGAGATCGCCAAGACCCTGGCCGCCTTCGGCGCCTTCACCGAGGGGCTGCAGCTTTTCGCCTCCTTCGCCATCCTCATGAACTTCCCCCGCTTTAACAAGATGAAGGGGATGGGGCAGATCATCTCCTGGTCGGTGCGGGACGAGACGCTGCATTGCCTCTCCATGATCCGGCTGTTCCGCACCTTCGTGCAGGAGAACCCGGAGATCTGGACCGAGGAATTGCGCCGCGACATCTATCTCATCTGCGCCACCATCGTGAACCACGAGGACGCCTTCATCGACCTGGCCTTCGAACTGGGCGGCGTCCAGGGCCTCGATGCCGCGGATACCAAGCAGTACATCCGCTTCATCGCCGATCGGCGGCTGCAGCAGCTTGGCCTGCAACCGCTCTTCCACATCGAGAAGAACCCGCTGCCCTGGCTCGACGAGATGCTGAACGCGGTCGAGCACACCAATTTCTTCGAGAACCGCGCCACCGAATATTCCAAGGCCAGCACCTCGGGCACCTGGGAGGAGGCCTTCTCGGACAGCACCTTCTCCTCGCCGCAACCGGCCGGCGCGATCCTGGAAGCCACGCCGCGGCACTGAGCCGCGGGGGCGCCGGGGCCGCCATACCGGTTTCGGCGCACCGGAAAACAACGGCTTGGTGGCCTGCCTGTCCCTGAAATTCGCGGGCGAAGTTCAGGGGCAGGCCACTGGCGTCTGGCCGTGATCCGTCTTGCCCTGGCGGTTGCGGCCAGTCGCGGCTATCTAGCCTGCCATGCTCCGTACGATCCGCCTCTTCTCCCTTGTTCCTGGCCCTGCTGGTAGGCGGGGTCTGGGCCTATGCCTGGGTGACCCGTGCCCCGGGGGGAGGGGCTGGCGGAGGCTTTCGCGGGCCGGCTTGGCATGCTCTTCGGGGGGGCAGCAGGCGCCCATCCCCTCGGCCGGTGGCATCCAGCTTCCCCAGGGCACCTCGCTCGGCGGGCCCTTCAGCCTGACCGACCAGACCGGCCGGGCGGTGACGGAGCGCGACTTCGCCGGGGGCTGGATGCTGATCTATTTCGGCTATACCTACTGCCCGGATGTCTGCCCGACCGAACTCGGCACCATGGCCGCCGCGGTGGATGCCATGGGCGCCGCCGGCGAGAAGGTGGTGCCGGCCCTCATCACGATCGATCCGCAGCGGGATACGCCGGCGCAACTCGCCGATTACGTCGCCCGCTTCCATCCGCGCATGCTGGGGCTGACCGGCACGCCGGAGCAGGTGGCGGAAGTGGCGCGGCGCTACCGGGTCTATTTCGCACGGGTGCAGCGGGCGGAGATGACGGACTACCTGATGGACCATTCCAGCTTCATCTACCTGGTCGGACCCGATGCGCGGGTGCGGTCGCTGTTCCGGCCGGAGATGCGGCCGGAGGACATCGCCGCCGCGGTAGCGGCGCAAATGGGTGGGGCGGCGCGCAGGAACAGTTGACGCGACCGCATCGCATGGTCGACCAATGCGTTTGTGTTTCATATCTGCTGGCCCGTTCCGCAGCGCTGCGGCGGTCCAGGGCAGGGGGGCCGGCATGATGGACGAGGACACGGAACAGGACGGGCCGCGCGACGGGGCGCGCAGCGCCAATGCGCCGCGGCACAGCCGCCGCCTGTCCGACAAGATCCTGATCGCCTTCCACCACGCCTGCGACCAGGCGGATTACGAGGTGGCCGAGCAATTGCTCCGCATCCTGGAAATGATGCTGACGCGTCGCCCGACCTCGCCCGACACCAACCGGCGCCGGAACATGGAGAGCCTGGTCGCGGCGCATGAGCGGCTCTGGCACCTCCGCCACCCCGAGGCCAGCGACCGCTAGATCCTCCCTCCGCCAGCCGGGGGGCGGCTCTCGGGACGCATCGCGCCAGGGCCGCGGGCACCAGGGCCGGGCAGCAGCAGGAGGCGGGTATGGAACTCAGCGCGACCGAGGCCGGCGCAGGCGATCCCGTGCTGCTGCTGCATGGGCTCTTCGGCTCGGCCGGGAATTGGGGCGCGATCGGCAAGCGGCTGGCGGCGGGGCATCGGGTGATCGCGGCCGATCTCCGCAACCACGGGGCCTCACCCCACGCTGCCGCCATGGACTACCCGGCGATGGCGGCGGATGTGGCGGAGACGCTGGCGGCGCGGGGCGCCATGCCGGCCGCGGTGCTCGGCCACAGCATGGGCGGCAAGGTGGCCATGGCGCTGGCCCTGGCGCGCCCCGGCCTGGTCACGCGCCTGGTGGTGGCGGATATCGCCCCGGTCGCCTATCCGCCGTCGCTGCGCGGCTATGTCGAGGCCATGCAGGCGCTGCCGCTGCGCGCCGGCCTGACGCGGCGGGAGGCCGATGCGGCGCTGGTAGCGGCGGTGCCGGAGCCCGGCATCCGCGGCTTCCTGCTGCAGAATCTGCGCTTCGGGCAGGACCCGCCCGAATGGCGCCTCGGCCTGGCGGAGATCGCCGCCGCCATGCCGGTGATCGAGGGCTTCCCGGAATTCGGCACCCCCTATCCCGGCCCGACCCTGGTGCTGGCCGGCGAGCGTTCGCGCTACATCCGGCCGGAGCACCATGCCCGCATCCGAGCCCTCTTCCCCGATGCCCGCTTCGCCACCGTGCCCGGCGCCGGCCATTGGGTACATTCGGAGAATCCGGAGGGCTTCCTGGCGCTGATCGAGCCCTTCCTGGCAGGCGGCTGACGCCTTTATTGCGGCTTGAAGACGCTGCGCTTCGCCGCATCCGCGGCGCGCCAGAGATACCAGGCGGCGGCGCTGCGCCAGGGGCCCCAGGCCAGGCCGATCTCGGCCAGGGCCTTGGGCTTCGGCTGCTCATCCAGGCCGGCGGCGACGCGCCAGCCCTCGCGCACGCCGAAATCATCCACCGGCAGCACATCGGGGCGGCCGAGCGTGAAGATCAGCAGCATCTCCACCGTCCAGCGGCCGACGCCGCGGATCGCCACCAGCCGCTCGATCAGCGCCGCATCCGAGAGGCCAGCGCAGCCCTCCCGCGTCGGCACCAACCCGCCGGCCGCCTTCTCGGCGATGTCGCGGATGGCGGCCACCTTGCTGCCGGAGAAGCCGCAGGTGCGCATCGCCTCCGGCGGCAGGGCCAGCACCAAGCCGGGCGGCGGGAAGGCATGGCCCGGAAACAGCGCGAGGAAGCGGCCGAGAATGGCTTCCGCCGCGCGACCATGCACCTGCTGATGCGCGATGGCGCGCACCAGCGCCTCATAGGGTTCGCGCGGTACTGGCTCCAGCGTGCAGGGGCCGATCTGGCGGATGACGCGCTTCAGCACCGGGTCGCGCCGCAGGTGCCGCAGCGCGCCGGCCCATTCGGCCCGGGGCTTGCCCGGGGCCGCGAGGGCGGCGGCACCGCCGACGAGTTCGACCATCAGCGGCTCCGACGCAGGGACATCAATCCACCGAAAGCTTCGCGTCGCGGGCCAATTGGGTCCAGCGCGCGTGCTCCCGCTCCAGCCATTGCGGCAGTTCCGCCGTGGGCACGACCAGGGGATCGACGAAGGCGCCGCGCAGCCGCTGCTGGGTGGTCTCGTCCATCGCCTGGTTGAAGGCGGACTGCAGCCGCGCCAGCACCTCGGGCGGCGTGCGGCGATGGACGAAAAGGGCGTTCCAGACCGGCAGGTCGTAGCCGGCGATCCCCGCCTCCTGCAAGGTCGGCACATCGGGCAGGGCGGAGGCGCGGCGGCCGGTGGTGACGGCCAGCGCCCGGAAGGCGCCCGCCCGGATCTGCGTGGTGGAGGTGGCGGTGGTGTCGAAGAGGAAGTCGAATTCTCCCGCGAGCAATGCCGCCACCGCCGGCGAGGAGCCGCGATAGGGCACGTGCACCGCCTCGAACCCCGCCGCTTTCATGAACATCACCGCCGAGAGATGCGAGGAACTGCCATTGCCGACCGAGCCATAGATCAGATTGCCGCGCTTGCCCCTCGCCACCAGCTCGGCCACGGATTTCACGTCCAGCCGGGAAGGGTTCACCGAAAGCACATTCGCCATGTCGGCGATGGTGCCGATGGTGGCGAAGTCCCGCACCGCATCGACGCCGGAATTGGCATAGAGCACCGGGTTCACCCCATGCGTCGCGGCGGTGCCGAGCAGCAGGGTATAGCCGTCCGGATCGGCCTGGGCCGCGGCCTGCACGCCGATATTGCCGCCGGCGCCGGCCCGGTTCTCCACCACCACCGGCTGACCGAGGCGCACCCCCAGCGGCTCCGCCATGATGCGGCCCATGAGGTCGGTCACGCCGCCCGGCGGATAGGTGACGATGATGCGCAGCGGCCGGTTGGGGAAGCCTGGCTGCGCATGCAGGGCGGGCGCGGCCAGCAGCCCGGCCAAGGGGGCACCGAGCAAGGCGCGTCGTGTGGTCATGTGTTCTTTTCCTCCCGGCGTCCACTGATAGAGACGTAGCGCGGCCGGCCTAGCGCAGCAACCACACCGCCAGCGAGCCCAGCCCCACCACCAGCGCCATCGAGGGCAGCAGCAGCCGCCAGATCTGCCCCGGCCGCGTCCCGTCGGCCAGCAGGCCGCAGATCAGGGCCAGCACGCCGACGCTCATGCCCGCGCCCGCGCCGCCGGCGAATGTGCAGGCCCGGCGCAAGCGCCGCCGGCAGGCCCGCCGCCTGGCCGAGCCCCGCCTGCACCGGCATCAGCGCCGCATTCGATCCTACATTGCTGCCGGTGATCATGCCGGAGAGCAGCCCCATCGGCGTGATCGCATAGGGCGCCAGCGGCCCGAGCCCCGCCACCGCCGCCGCCGCCAGCGCCGCCGCCGCGCCGCTGCCCGCCAGCACCCGCCCCAGCACCACATAGAGCAGCATGGCCAGCGCCGGCCGCAGCGCCCGCCGCAGCGCCGCCCCCGCCCGGGGCCCGCCATCCCGGTGCCGCAGCAGCAGCGCCGCCGAGACCAGCCACAGCACCACGGCCACATGGGTCAGCGGCAGGCCCGGGAATTCGGCGAAGGGCCGGAAGGCCGGCGCATCCCGCCAGAGCCGCGCCAGCAGCAGGCAGGCGGTGAGCAGCAGATAGGGCGCGGCGGCGCCGAGCGCGGCCACCAGGTCGCGCGGCGGGTCGGCCCGCCACAGCGCCCAGACCAGCACCGGGCCGCTGGCGAGAATCCCCGCCACCTCGAAGGGCAAAGTGAGGTTCGCCAGGATCAGCAGCGTGGCCATGCTGCCCAGCATGGCAAGCTGCACGGCGCGCTCCCGCCCCGCCACCGGCACCCCGGCCCGCGCCGAAAGCCCCCAGAGCACCGGCCCCATCAGCACCAGCCAGGCGGCATTCGGCCAGGCCGCCACCATTGCCACCTGCTGCGCCGGCACCCCCGCCAGCACCGCGCCGAGCGCTGTCCCCGGCCCCAGCCCGCCCCAGGGCACCAGCACCAGCGCCTGCAGGGCCAGCGCCCCGGCCACGGCGCCGGAGCCCGGCGGGTGCGGCCGGGCGCCATCGCGCCCATGGTCATCCGCCCCGATCCCCATGCCGCGCAGCGCCGTCAGCGCAAAGACCGCGCCCACCGCGAAGCCGGTCACGCTCTCCAGGAAGGCGCCCATGGGCAGGGTGACGGCGAAGACGCGGGCGGCGGTGGCGGGGCGGGGCGCCGGCGCCCCATCGCCCGAGACCGCGGCATGGAACAGCAACCCGCCCGCCACCACCGCCACCGGTTGCAGCGCCAGGAAGGCGCCGCGCAGCACCTCCATCGCCAGGAAGCCCGGCAGCGCCGTGCCCGCGGGCAGCGAGACCAGCGCCGCCGGCACCGCCGCCACCAACGCCACCAGGCAGGCACCGACCGGCCCGGCCCGGCCGCTGCCGAGCAGCAACAGGAGAAGCAGCAGGGGCAGGGCCTGGAGCAGCAGGGTCATGCCGGCATCCTTGCCGGGGCGGGCCGCTCGCGCCAGGGTGGGGCCTGCATGACAGCCCCGAGCCTCTATGCCGCCTATGGCAGCAATCTCTGGTATGCGCAGATGGCGCGGCGCTGCCCCGGCGCCACGGTGGCGGGGCAGGCGCTGCTGCCCGGCTGGCGCCTGGTGCTGCGCCGCTTCGCCCTGGTCGAGCCCGACCCCGCCGCCGCCTGCCCGATCGGGCTATGGCATGTGACGCCCGGGCACCTGGCGGCGCTGGACCGCTACGAAGGCCCGCATTGCTACCGGCGTGACAGGCTGGCCCTGCCGGCGCCCGTGGCGGGTCTCGGCGAGGCCTGGATCTATCACGAGATCATCGACCGCCCCGGCCCGCCAGCCGCGGAATACATCCGGCGCCTGCGCGACGGCTACCGCGACTTCGGCTTCGACCCCGCCCCGCTGGAGGCCGCGCTGGCAGCCGCGTGCCGCGTGGCATAGGCCGCGCTGCCCAGGGCCAGCCCTCCGCTCACGCCACCTGCAACAGCCCTGCCAGCAGCCGCGCCCGCGGCACCAGGCTGTCGAGGATCAGGTGTTCCTCCAGCGTATGCCCGCCGGCGCCCTGCACGCCGAGCCCGTCGAGCGTCGGCACGCCCATGGCGCCGGTGAAATTGCCGTCCGAACCGCCGCCGCTGCTCTGGCTGCTGATGTCGAAGCCGATGCGCTGGGCGATGCCGCGGGCGGTGGCGTAGAGCGCCATGCCCCGCTCGTCCGGCTCCCAGACCGGCCGCGTCACGCCGCGCGTCACCGCGAGCTGCACGTCGTTGCCGGTGGGGCGGAGCGAGAGCATGCGCTCCACCGCCTCATCGAGGTCCTCCTGGCGCTTGGCCATGGAGAGGCTCTCGGCGTCGCAATGGGTGGCGACGCAATTCACCCATTGCCCGCCATGGATGACGCCGATGGAATAGGTGACGGCATCCGAGGTCATCGCCTCGATCGCCACCACCTGGCGGCACATCTCGCGGATCGCGCTGCGCCCGTCCGCCAGGCGCGCCCCGGCGTGGCTCGGCTTGCCTGTCGTGCGCAGGTTGAAGCGGGCGATGGCGTAGCGGCCCGTCACCACGCCGCCATCCGGCCGCGCCGGCTCCGGCACCAGCACCACGGCATGGCGCGCCGCCTCGGCCTCAATCAGGTCGCGGGTGGAGGGGCTGCCGACCTCCTCGTCGCTGGTCAGCAGCACCGTCACCGGCCGGCTGGTGGCGATGCCGGCGCGCAGCAATTGCCGGATCGCCTCGATGGCGATGTAATTGCCGCCCTTCATGTCGTAGATGCCGGGGCCATAGACCCGGTTGCCCTCGCGCCGCCAGGGCAGCGGCCCCAGCGTGCCGATCGGGTGCACCGTGTCGAGATGCCCCATCACCAGGATGCCGGGCTCATGCGCGCGCGGATGCGGGAAGCTGGCGCGGAGGCAGGGGCCATAGCCCAGCCGGCCCGGGATGGTCTCGATCCGCGCGCCCATCAGCGCCAGGTCGCGCCCCGCGATCTCCATCATGCGGGCCACCGCGGCGGCATCGAAGGTCGGGCTTTCGCATTCCACCCAGCGGCGGAGGCCGGGCAGCATGGCCTCGGCATCGAAGGGCAGGTCGAGGGCGGGCGCGTCCATGCGGGATTTCCTCAGATACGGTCGGGCCGGCAGCCTGCGGCCGCAGGGCCGTTGCATCAAGGGTGCCCGGCCGGCCTTTCTTCCGCCTTCTTTCTCTGCCGGCCAGGCGCGGGCACTGATAGAATGGGTCCATGACCCCACCCCCCCGTCTCGTGCCCCAGGCCGGTCCCGCTGTCTGGACCGGCGCCTCGCTCTCCCCCGCCGATTGGATGCTGCCACTGGGCGCGGAGGCCGCAGCCGAGCTTGCCGCCACCGTCGCCGCCCTGAACAACCGCCGGCCGGAGCGGCCGGAGGATGCGCCCCTGCCGCATCTCGGCCCGATCCTGCAGGGCGTGGCGGAGCGGCTGGAAAATGGCCGCGGCTTTGTCCTGCTGCGCGGCCTCAGCCTGGAGCGGCTGGAGGCGGAGATGGCGGTGGAAGCGGCGCTGCTGGTCCTGGCCGCGCATCTCGGCACCGCCCTGCCGCAGGACGGGGACGGCACCCTGGTCGGCCGCTTGGCCGGGCCGACGGCGGAGGCGGAGGCGCCGGCCCGCTTCCATGCCGACCCCGCCGATGCGGTGGGGCTGTTCTGCCTCGGCCAGCCGCGCGAAGGCGGCAGCATCACCCTGGTTTCGGCCCCCGCCCTGCACAATGCATTGTTGAAGGCGGACCGCACCGCGCTGGCGGTGCTGCATGCGCCGCTGCCGCACCGCGCCCCGGAACCCGGTGCCGAGCCACGGCTGCTGCCGGTCTTCAGCACCACCAGCGGGTGTTTCGTCGGCCGCTACGACCGCGAGGCGATGCCCGAGACCCTGCCCGAGCCGGCCCAGATCGCGGCGCTGGCGGCGCTGGACGCGGCGGCGGCGGCGCCGGGCCAGGCGCTGTCGATCCCGCTGCATGCCGGCGACCTGCTGCTCTACAACCCGCAACTGGTTTGGAAGCGCGTCCACGCCGGCGAGGCCAGCGCCGCCGATGCGGCGGAGCGGACCCTGCTGCGCCTCTGGCTCGCCACCCCCTTCTCCCGCGCCCTGCCGGAGAGCTTCCGCGCGGTCTTCGGCGAGATCACGGCCGGCGCCACCCGCGGCGGCGTGCCGGCGGCGACGAAGATGGTGGGAGGCTGAGGCCGGCGGGCAGCGCCGCCGCTATTCCAGCTTCGCCCCCGAAATCCGCACCACTTCAGACCATTTCGCGTTCTCTTCCGCGATGTAGCGGCTGAATTCGGCCGGGCCGAGCGGCCGCGGCTCGCTGCCGACCTCGCGCAGCTTGGCCTGCACCTCGGGCTCGGCGATGGCGGCGAGCGTGGTGGCGGCGAGCTTGTCGATCACCGGCTGCGGCGTGCGCGCCGGCGCCTGCAGGCCGAACCAGGCCACCGCCTCGAAGCCGGGCAGGCCGGCTTCAGCCACGGTCGGCGTCTCCGGCACGGTGAACCAGCGGTCCTTCGAAGTCACGGCCAGCAGCCGCAGCGCGCCCGAGCGGAGATGCGGCAGATAGGCCGGCAGGTTGTCCACCGCCAGTTCCAGCCGCCCCGCCAGCAATTCCGGCAGCACCCCGCCGGTGCCGCGATAGGGCACGTGCTGGATATCGATCCCGGCGCGGCTTTTCAGCAATTCTGGCGCAGAGATGGCCGGAGGTGCCATTGCCGGGGGTGCCGTAATCCATGCCCCCCGGGTCCTTCTTGGCCAGCGCGATCAGCTCGGCCAGGGTATTCGCCGCCGTATTGGGATTGACGATGATCCCATTGGCCACCTGGTTCACCTGCGCGATCGAGGCCAGGTCCTTCTGTGGGTCGAAGGGCATCTGCTTGTAGAGGAACTGGTTGATGCTGGCGGTGCCGATGGTCGCCATCAGCAGGGTGTAGCCATCGGGGTCGGATTTCGCCACGGCATCGGCGCCGATATTGCCGCCGGCGCCGGCGCGGTTGTCCACCACCACCGGCTGGCCGAGGCTCTGGCCCAGCCGTTCCGCGATCACCCGCCCCGTGACATCGGTGGCGCCGCCGGCCTGGAAGGGCACGACGAGGCGGATCGGCCGGTTCGGCCAGGCGGCCTGGGCCCGGAGCAGGGAAGGGGCGGCAAGGAGGGGCAGGGCACCGAGGACGGCGCGGCGATGCAGTGGCATGGGGGGCCTCCATTGGCAGGGGATGGCCTGCCACCGTAGCCCCAACGCCGGGGCGGCCGCCACGCTTCCGCTCAATCCAGCTTTATGCCCGCCGCCCGCACCACCTCGCCCCATTTCGCGTATTCGGCAGCGATGTGGCGGCCGAATTCCGCGGTGCCGAGCGGCGCCGCCTCCACCCCGAGCCCGTGCAGCCGCGCCCGCGTCGCCTCGTCCCGGAAGCCGGCCAGGGTGGCGCGGGCCAGGGTCTCGATGATGGGCGCTGGCGTGCGGGCCGGCGCCTGCACGCCCCACCAGGGGGTGGCGACGAAGCCGGGCAGGGCGGATTCCGCCACCGTCGGCACTTCAGGCGCGGCGAACCAGCGCTCGGCGGAGGTGACGGCCAGCAGCTTGAGCTTCCCCTCCCGCACATGCGGCAGATAGGTCGGCAGGTTGTCGACGCAGAGGTCGAGCCGCCCCGCCACCAGGTCCGTGATGAGCGGCGCGGTGCCCCGGTAGGGCACGTGCTGCATGTCCAGCCCGGCCTGGGATTTCAGGTATTCCGCGGTGAGGTGGCCGGAGGTGCCGTTGCCCGGCGAGCCATAGGTGAGCTGCCCCGGCCGCGCCCTCGCCAAGGCGAGCAATTCGGGCAGGGTCTTCGCCGGCAGGTCCGGCCGGGCCAGGATGCCGTTCGCCACCAGGCAGGTCTGGGCCACCGGGATGATGTCCCGCACCGGATCGAAGCTCAGCCGCTGATAGAGATGCGGCGCCATGGCGGAGACGCTGATGACGGCGATGAGCAGCGTGTAGCCGTCCGGCTCGCTGCGCGCCGCCGCCTCGGCGCCGATATTGCCGCCGGCGCCGCCGCGATTCTCCACCACGAAGGGCTGGCCGAGTTCCGCGGCAAGCCGCTCGGCCGTCAGCCGCCCCACCGCATCCGTGGCGCCGCCCGGCGGGAAGGGCACAATGACGCGCACCGGTCGCGCCGGATAGGTGCCCTGCGCCCGCAGCAGGCCCGGCGCGGCCAGGCTGGCGAGGGCGCCGAGGGCGGCGCGGCGGGGGGAGGGTCATGCGGGGCTCCGGGATCAGTCCACCTTGGCGCCGGAGACCTGCACCACCTCCGCCCAGCGCGCAATCTCGGCCTTGATGAAGGCTTCGAAAGCGGCGGGGGTGGTGCCGCCTTCCGGCGTCAGGCCCGGCGGGTCGCCGCCCAATTCGGTGATGCGGGCGCGATAGGCCGGGGTCCGGGTGATGGCGTCCAGTTCCGTCCCCAGCCGCTCGATGATCGGGCGCGGAGTGCGGGAAGGGGCCTGCACGCCGAACCAGGCGGTGGCCTCGAAATCCGGCACGCCGGCTTCGACCAGCGTCGGCACATCGGGCAGGGCCGGGGAGCGGCCCGCGCTGGTCACGGCCAGCGCGCGCAGCCGCCCGTCGCGGATATGGCCGAGGCAGGAGGGCATGTTGTCGCAGCCGGCATCCAGCCGCCCCGCCACCGCCTCGATCAGCATCGGCCCGGCGCCGCGGAAGGGGACATGCACCAGGCTGGTGCCGGTGCGCATCATGAACATCTCCATGCACATATGCGGCGAGCCGCCGCTGCCGGCGCTGCCGTAATTCAGCGCGCCCGGCCGCGCCTTGGCTGCCGCCACCAATTCCTGGGCGGTGCGGATCGGGGATTCGGCGGGCACGAAGATCACGTTCGGCACCCGGATCAGCAGCGCCACCGCCGCCAGGTCCTCCGGCTTCACCTGCATCCGCGCGCCCCAGAGGGAATAGTTGATGGCGGCGGTGGAGATGGTGCAGCAGAGCAGCGTGTAGCCGTCCGGATCGCTGCGGGCGACATGCTCGGCGCCGAGATTGCCGGTGGCGCCGGAGCGGTTCTCCACCACCATCTGCTGGCCGAGCCGGGGCGAGATCATCTCCGCCGCGATGCGGCCGGTGATGTCGGTGGTGCCGGCCGGCGGGAAGGGCACCACCAGGCGCACCGGCCGGTTCGGCCAGGCGCTGCCCTGGGCATGGAGAAGCCCGGGGGCGGCAAGCAATGCCCCCCCGGCCAGCAGGCTGCGACGGGGAAAGGCTGCCATGGGCTCTACTCCACCTTGGCGCCGCTGCGGCGCGCCACATCCAGCCAGCGGGCCCGCTCGGCCGTGAGGAATTGCTCGAAGGCTTCGGGCGAGGTGCCGCCATCCGGCGTCAAGCCGGGCAGGTCGGCGCCAAGCTGTTCCATGCGGCTGCGGAAGGCAGCGTCCTTCGCCACCGCGTCCAGCTCCCGCCCCAGCCGGGCGATGACGGGCTTCGGCGTCTGCGCCGGGGCCAGCACGCCGAACCAGGCGGTGGCCTCGAAGCCCTTCACGCCCGCCTCGTCCAGCGTCGGCACATCCGGCAGCACCTTGCTGCGGCGGGCGCCGGTGGTGGCGAGCGCGCGCAGCTTGCCGTCGCGGATGAAGGCGAGGGAGGAGGGAATGTTGTCCATCCCCGCATCCACCCGCTCCGCCATCAACTCGGTCAGCATGGGCGCGCTGCCGCGATAGGGGACATGGGTCATGGCCGCGCCGGTCATCAGCTTGAACAACTCGCCGCAGACATGCGGCGAGGAGCCGATGCCGGCGGTGCCGTAATCCAGCCCGCCCGGCCGCGTCTTCGAGAGTGCCACCAGTTCCGGCACGCTGCGCGCCGGCAGCGAATTCGCGACCATCAGCACATTCGGCACGCGGATCAGCAGCCCCGCCGCCGCCAGATCCTCCGGCTTGTAGGGCATGCGGTCGCCATAGACGGCGAAATTGATGGCGCCGGTGCCGATGGTGGTGAGCAGCAGGGTATGGCCGTCCGGCTCGCTGCGGGCGACGAATCCCGCCCCCACATTGCCGCCGGCGCCGGGGCGGTTCTCCACTACCACGGAATGGCCAAGCCGGGCAGAAAGCTGCTCAGCGGCCAGCCGACCCACCAGATCGGTGGTGCCGGCCGGGGTGAAGGGGATGACCAGGCGGACCGGCCGGCTCGGCCAGGCCTGGGCCCGCGCCAGGCGCGGTGCGGCGAGCAGCAGGGTGGCGCCGGCCAGCAGCCGGCGGCGGGATGCATGCATGGCGGCGGCTCCCTATTCGATGGTCGCGCCGGATTTCCGCACCACCTCGCCCCATTTGGCGATCTCGGCCTTGATGAAGGCCTCGAAGGTTTCGGGCGAGGTGCCGCCATCCGGCGTCAGGCCGGGCGCCATGCCGCCCAATTCGGCGAATTGGCGCGGGTGGCCGGCTCCTTCGTCACGGCGTCGATGGCGGTGCCGAGGCGTTCGATGATCGGCCGCGGCGTGCGGGCCGGCACCTGCACGCCGAACCAGGCGGTGGCCAGGATCTCGGGGTAGCCGGCCTCGGCCGTGGTCGGCACATCGGGCAGGGCGGGGGAGCGGACCTCGGTGGTGACTGCCAGCGCCCGCAGCCGCCCGTCCTGGATATGGCCGAGCACCGAGGGCAGGTTGTCCACCGCCACCTGGATGCGGCCGGAGATCACCTCCTGCAGCATCGGGCCGGCGCCGCGGAAGGGCACATGCACCATCTCGATGCCGGTCACCGTCTTCAGCAGCTCGCCCGTCAGGTGCAGGCTGGTGCCGAGGCCGGAACTGCCGTTGTTGAGCTGCCCCGGCCGCGCCTTGGCGTAATCCACCAGCTCCTTCAGGGTATGCACCGGCAGGCTGTTGGTGACGAAGATCGCGTTCGGCACCTTCAGCACCAGCCCGGCCGCCGCCAGGTCCTCCGGCTTGTAGGGCATCCGCGCGCCATAGAGGCTGTAGTTGATGGCGCTGCTGCTGACCGTGCACATCAGCAGGGTGTAGCCGTCCGGCTCCGCCTTCGCGACCGCGTCCGAGCCGACATTGCCGCCGGCGCCGGGCCGGTTCTCCACCACCACCTGCTGGCCGAGCCGCTGGGTCAGCCGCTCCGCCAGGATGCGCGCCGCGATATCGGTGGTGCCGGCCGGGGTGAAGGGCACGATCAGCCGGACGGTGCGGTTGGGATAGGCGGGCTGGGCGTGCAGGGCAGGGGCTGCCAGCAGGCTGGCGCCGGCGGCGAGGGTGGCGCGGCGGGTGATCATGGCGTGGAGGCTCTCCCGGGATTGCTTTGTTCGGCCTGTAGCATGGGCGCGGAGCGCCGGGTCAGTCCACCCTGGCACCGGAGCGGCGAATGACCTCCGCCCATTTCACGCTCTCGGTGCGGATGTATTCGGCGAAATCGGCGATGGAGCCGCCGCGCATCCGGGCGCCCACCTGCTCCAGCCGCTCCCGCGCCATGGGGTCGGCGACGATGCCATTCACCTCGGCGTTCAGCCGCTCGATCACCGGCTGCGGCGTGTGGACCGGCACCTGCAGGCCGAACCAGGCGGTGGCGGCATAGCCGGGCAGGCCGGATTCGGCGACCGTCGGCACATCGGGCAGGGCCGGCGTGCGCTCCGGCGAGGTCACCGCCAGCGCCCGCAACTGGCCGGACCGGATCAGGGTGATGACCGAGGGCAGGTTGTTCATGCCGATATCGATCCGCCCACCCAGGATCTGGTTCGCGGTATCGGCGCCGCCGCGGAAGGGGACATGCAGGATATCGACGCCGGCATCCGCCTTCAGCATCTCACCCGAGAGGTGCAGGCTGCTGCCGCTGCCGGAACTGGCATAGGTCAGTCCGCCCGGCTTCGCGCGCGCCGCGGCCAGCAGGGCATGCAGGCTGTGCCAGGGCGCGTCGCGCCGCACCACGATCACATTCGGCAGATCGGCGAAGAGCGCCACCGGCACCAGGTCCTCCGGCCGGTAGCTCAGCCGCTGGTGCAGGTTGGCATTGATGGAGGCGGTGCCGATCGAGGCGAAGAACAGGTTGTAGCCATCCGGCTCGGCGCGGGAGGCGAGTTCGGCGGCGATGACGCCGGCCGCGCCACCGCGATTCTCCACCACCACCGGCAGGCCGAGCCGGGCGCCCAGACGCTCGGCCATCACCCGCGCCAGCAGGTCGGTGGCGCCACCGGTCGGGAAGGGCACGATGAGGCGGAGCGGCCGGCTCGGCCAGGCCGGCTGGGCCCTGGCGGGCAGGAGGCCGGTCGCCGCGGCCAGGCCGAGGGCAATGCCCGGCAGGGCGCGGCGCGACGGGAACCCGATCGGGTCACGCGGCATTCTCGGCTGGTCTCCTTCCTGGCCGCGGGAACTCTTGTCCCGCTGGGCCGATCTTTCCCTGTTCCTGCCGCATCGGGCCGGCGCATGGCAAGCCTTGCCGGAGGGCGGGGCGGGCCTGTACGGACGGCTCTCACCCGCTCCGGCGCCGGCCGGGTGGGTATTGTCCGGGGAATTCGGGCAAGGGAGGCCATCGGGGGCGCGGCCGGATGCAGTTTCTGAAGCTCTATGGGCGGGTTCTCGGGCTCCTGGCGGCGGATCGCTGGGTGGCGATCGGCCTTACCGCCGCGAATGTCGCGCTGGCCGGCTTGCAGTTCCTGGAACCGGTGCTGTTCGGCCGGGTGGTGGACGTGCTGTCCCATGCCGCCGGCATGAGCCGCGATGCGGTCTGGGCGGAGGCGCTCTCCCTGCTGGCGCTCTGGGGGGGCGGTGGGCCTGTCCGGCATCGGCGCCAATGTCGCCGTCTCGCTGCTCTCGGACCGCATGGCGCATCGCAACCGGCTGATCTGGATGCAGCGCTATTTCGAGCATGTGCTGGCCATGCCGCTCTCCTTCCATGGCGACATCCAGTCCGGCCGGCTGATGAAGGTGATGCTGGTCGGCATGGATAACATGTTCGGCCTCTGGCTGGCCTTCTTCCGCGACCATCTGGTGACCTTCATCGCCGCCATCGTGCTGCTGCCGCTGACGCTCGCGATGAACTGGCGGATGGGCCTGCTGCTGATCGGGCTGGTGGTCTTCTTCTCCATCCTCACCGCCTTCGTGATCCAGCGCACCGAGACGGCGCAGAGCGTGGTCGAGCGGTTCCAGACGCGCCTCGCCGGCAATGCGCAGGACGCGCTCTCCAACGTGATGGTGGTGCAATCCTTCACCCGGCTGAACAGCGAGGCGCGGCTCTTCGGCGACATCGTCCGGCAGGTGCTGGACCACCAATTCCCGGTGCTGAACTGGTGGGCGGTGGTCTCGGTGCTGACCCGGGCCGCCAGTACCGTCACCGTCATCGCGATCTTCGTCCTCGGCACCGTGTTGCACCTCGATGGCAAGGCGACGGTGGGCGAGATCGTCAGCTTCATGGGCTTCGCCACCCTGCTGATCGGCAAGCTGGAGGGGGCGGTGGCCTTCGTCTCCCGGCTGGTCTTCCAGGCGCCCTCCATCGTCGAATTCTTCGAGGTGCTGGACGCCCGCAGCAGCGTGCCGGAGCGTCCCGGCGCGCTGACCCTGGACCGTGCCATCGGGGCGGTGGAGTTCGACCGGGTGGCCTTCGCCTATCCCGGCGGCACCCGCATCCTGACCGACATCTCCTTCGAGGCGCCGCCCGGCCGGACCCTGGCGCTGGTCGGCCAGACCGGCGCCGGGAAATCCACCGCCATGGCGCTGCTGCAGCGCCTCTGGGACCCGGTGGAGGGCCGCATCACGCTGGATGGCCATGACCTGCGCGACGTCACCCTGGAAAGCCTCAGGCGCAATATCGGCGTCGTCTTCCAGGAGAGCATGCTGTTCAACCGCACCATCCGCGACAACCTGCTGATCGGCCGCGCCGAGGCGACGCAGGAGGAGATCGAGCGCGCCTGCCGCATGGCGGAGGCGCATGACTTCATCCAGCGCCAGCCCCAGGGCTACGACACCATGGTGGGGGAGCGCGGCGCCAGCCTCTCCGGCGGCCAGCGCCAACGCCTGGCCATCGCCCGCGCGCTGCTGAAGGACCCGCCGGTGCTGATCCTGGACGAGGCCACCAGCGCGCTGGACGCGGCGACCGAGGCGCGGGTGCAGAAGGCGCTGGCCGCGCTGATGGCGGGCCGCACCACCTTCGTCATCGCGCACCGCCTCTCCACCGTGCGCGATGCCGACGAGATCCTGGTCTTCGAGGGCGGCCGCATCGCCGAGCGCGGCAGCTTCAACGACCTGGTGCAGCAGGGCGGCCGCTTCGCCGAACTGGTCCGCACCCAGCTCACCGGCCAGACCGCGGAGCCGGCCCAGGCGGCCGAGTAATGCCGGCGGAGTAGCACCGGCGGCGTATCGGCCGCCCACCGATCCTTGAGGCGGGACGGCAGCGGCTTTTGCTTGCCCGGCGGCCCGGACGGGGCGCAGGCTTCATGCGACGGCAGGTTCTTCGTGCCTCGCGCACGGTGCCACCGGCCAAGAAGGGCCCAAGGAGGGCAGCCCATGCTCATCGCCGCGATCCTCAAGCACAAGGGCACGGAGGTCGTGTCCGTCGCTCCGGCCGACCGGGTGGTGGACGTCGTGCGCATCCTGGATCAGCGCCGGATCGGCGCGGCGCTGGTGCGCGATGCCGAAGGCCGGATCATCGGCATCATCAGCGAGCGCGACATCATCCGCGGCATGGCCGGGCACGGCCAGGGCACCTCGCAGCTGCCGGCTGAGCAGCTCATGACCCGCGACCTCGTCACCGTCACGCCTGAGACCCTGGTGGTGGAGGCGCTCGGTCTCATGACCAACCACCGGGTCCGGCACCTGCCGGTGCTGGTGGACGGCCAGCTTGCCGGCCTGGTCTCGATCGGCGACCTGGTGAAGGCGCGGATCGAGGAGGCGGAATACGAGACGGAGACGCTCAAGACCTACGTCGCCTCGGCGGGGTGAGCGACTGCCGTTCATTGATCTGCCGCAAGGACATGGCGGCGCGGCGGCGCTCCACTGCCGCGCAGGCAATCCTGCCCGGAGCACCGATGCCATGAACCATCGCCACCGCAAGACGCTGCATGCCCTCTTCGCCCATCCCGTCAGCAGCAATATCGACCCGAAGCTGGTGCATGCCGCGCTTGCGGATCTGGGCGCCGAGGTGGTGCATGGCGGGCACGGCCAGGTCGTGGTGAAGCTGAAGGGCCACACCCAGGGCTTCCACGACACCCGCCACAGCCTCTCCAAGGAGGAGGTGGGCGGGCTCAGGAAATTCCTGGAAGCCGTCGGGGTGGACCCCGCGCGCGACTATCCGCTGTAGCGGGCCGCAAGCTTCCGCTTGCCGCGACGGGGCGACCCCTGCATCAATCGCAGAGGACAATGAAGGACAGGGGGCTTCCCGCCATGCCGATCACCCGCCGCGCCGCGCTCGCGGCCCCGGCCTTCCTGCTTGCGGGCCCAGTCCTGGGGGCGGGCGCGCATGCCCAGGCGCCGACCCGCTGGCAGATGGCCACGCCCTATCCGGACGGGAATTTCCAGACCCGGAACATCCGCGAGATGGCGGCGGAGATCGAGCAGTCCTCGGGTGGCCGCCTCGCCCTCCAGGTCCACAGCAATGCCAGCCTGCTGCCCATGGCGCAGATCAAGCGCGGCGTGCAGACCGGCCAGGTGCAACTCGGCGAGGTCCTGCTCACTGCCTATTCCAACGAGGACCCCTTCTTCGACGCCGACGCCATCCCCTTCCTGGTGCGGGATTTCGCCGAATCGAAGCGGCTGGCGGAATTGCAGAAGCCCTATATCGAGGCGCGCCTCCAGCGCCAGGGCCTGGCGCTGCTCTATACCGTCGCCTGGCCCGCGGCGGGCTTCTATACCCAGGTGCCGCTGAACAGCCTGGATGTGCTGCGCGGCAGCCGCTTCCGCACCTTCAGCCCGATGACCAACCGCTTCGCCGCGCTGGTCGGCGCCAATCCGGTGCTGGTGCAGCAGGCGGAGCTGGCCCAGGCCTTCGCCACCGGCATCGCCACGGCGATGGTGACCTCGGCCCAGACCGGCGTCGATACCTCGGCCTGGGACTATGCCAAGGTCTTCACCCCGGCCACCTTCTCCATGACCAAGAACGCCGTGCTGGTCTCCCGCCGGGCGCTGGAGGCTTTGCCGGCCGACCTGCGGGAGGTGTTCCTGGCCGCCACCCGCCGTGCCGAGGAACGCGGCTGGCGCTATGCGGAGGAGGCGCAGAAGGCCGCCGAGAGCCGGCTGGCGGAGAAGGGCCTCATCATCGGCACCATCCCGCCCGATGTCATGGCCGCGCTGCGCCAGGTCAGTGCCACCATGACCGAGGAATGGATCGCCAAGGCCGGCGAGGACGGCCGGAAGCTGATCGAGGCCCTGCGCGCCGGGTAGGGTTGTCCTCCGGCCGGGCCGCCACCCGCCGATCGCCCCTTGCGCCGCCCGAAGCCGGCGGCGCATGGTTTTCCCTGGAACGAATCACCAGGGGACTTCCGGCATGGCGCTTTTCCGCCGCATGCAGCTTGCGGTTGTCTCCGGCCGGGCCTTCCGGGCCGCATGATGCGCCGACTGCTGGATGCGCTCTACACCGCTGCGGCCGGCCTGGCGGCGCTGTCGCTGCTCGGCATCTTCCTGGTGATGATGGCGCAGGTGCTGCTGCGGGAGCTGCGGATGCAATTGCCGGCGGCCGATGACGTCAGCGCCTATCTCTGCGTCGCCACCACCTTCTTCGCCCTCGCCGCCACCTTCAAGCGGGGCGAGCTGATCCGGGTCGGCATGGTGATCGACCGCCTCCGGCCTTTCCCCCGCCGGGTGATGGAGGCGCTGGTGCTCGTGATGGCCGCCGTCATCATGGCCTATGTCACCTGGTGGACCGGCCAGGACATGCTCTTCTCCCTGGAAATCGAGGAGGTGGCGCAGGGCACCGTGCCCATCCCGCTCTGGATTCCGAAGCTCGCCATGCCGCTCGGCGCCGGGCTGCTGCTGGTGGCGATCCTGGACGAGCTCGTCACGGTGCTGCGCGGGGCCAAGCCGAGCTATGTCGTGGCGGCGGAGGAACGCGCGGCCTCCGGCGACTTCTCGGCGGAGCTCTAGGGGCATGGAACTGCTGAGCTTCGCCCTGCTGCTGCTGGTGGTGCTGTGCCTGCTGCTCGGCACCGGGCTCTGGATCGCCATGTCGCTTGCCGCGGTGGGCTGGCTGGCCATGGTGGTGGTGCATCCGAGTCCCGGCCTCTTCCTCGCCTCCGCCTTCTGGGAGGCGACCGGCTCCTGGACCCTGGCGGCGCTGCCGATGTTCATCTGGATGGGCGAGATCCTGTTCCGCACCCGCCTCTCGGAGGAATTGTTCAATGGCCTCGCCCCCTGGGTGCGGCGCATCCCAGGGCGGCTCCTGCATGTGAACATCCTGGCCTGCGGCATCTTCGGCAGCGTCTCCGGCTCCTCCGCCGCCACCTGCGCGACGGTGTCGAAGATCGCGCTGCCGGAATTGCGCCGCCGCGGCTATGACGAGCGCACCGCGATCGGCAGCCTGGCCACCGCCGGCACGCTCGGCATCATGATCCCGCCCTCCATCATCATGGTGGTCTATGCGGTGGCGGCCGAGGTCTCGATCGTGCGGGTCTTCATCGCCGGGCTGATTCCCGGGCTCCTGGTGATGGCGCTGTTCAGCCTCTACATCATCACCTGGGCGCTGCTCCGTCCCTCGAAGCAGCCGCCGGTCGAGCCGGGCATGCCCTTCGCGGCCAAGCTGCGGCAGAGCGCGCAGCTCATCCCCTGCGGACTGCTCATCATCGCCGTCATCGGCACCATGTTCGCGGGCTGGGCCACGGCGACCGAGGCCGCGGCCTTCGGCGTGCTGGGCAGCCTCATCCTGGCGGCGGTGACGGGCGCGCTCACCTGGCAGAACTTCCTGGACAGCCTGAAGGGCGCCACGCGGCTGTCCTGCATGATCATGTTCATCCTGGCCGGCGCCGCCTTCCTTTCCAAGGCCATGGCGCTGACCGGCATCCCCGCGGCGCTGGCCGCGGCGGTGGTGGCGCTGGATCTCGGGCCGTTCGGCATCATCGCCATGCTGACGGTGGTCTATATCGTGCTCGGCACCGCGCTGGATGGCGTGTCGATGATCGTGCTCACCACCTCCATCGTGGTGCCGATGGTGCAGCATGCCGGCTTCGACCTGGTATGGTTCGGCGTCTTCATCGTGCTGCTGGTGGAGATCGCCGAGATCACCCCGCCGCTCGGCTTCAACCTCTTCGTCATGCAGACCATGACGGGCAAGGAACAGGGGGAGATCGCGATGGCCTCCCTGCCGTTCTTCCTGATGCTGGTGCTGACGGTGGTGCTGATCACCCTGTTCCCGGTGACGCTGGTCACCGGGCTGGCGGACCTGCTGCTCTCACGCTGACGCAGATCGCGTGACTCCGGACCACAGGAGCCATCCGCCATGGCCTTCGTCCACGTCTGGACGAAAACCGCGGAAGGGTCGCGCCGCCGGGCGGAATCGGCGGCGCGGCCTGCCGGTTCAGCGCGGCGTGGTGCCGCCGGTGCCCGGCTGGGTGCCCGAGCCGACGCCGCCCATGGAGCCCGGGCCCGTCGTCGTGCTCGACCCGATGCCGCCGCCACCGACCCCCGGATTGCCGGTCGAGGTGCCGGTACCCATGGTGCCGGTGCCCGTGGTGCTGCGGGTATCGTTCATGCCCGGACCGCCGCTGCCGGTGGGCCCGGTGGTGGTGGTGGAGCCGGTCGCGCGATTGTCGGTGCCGGTCGTGCCGCCGCCCATATAGGCGCGGTTGCGATCGTCGCGCCGCTGCGCCGTGCTGCTGCGGCTCGCGTCCATGTTGAGCGCCTGCATGGTGCGGGAATCGAGGCGCCCGGTGGGATCCAGGTTGTTCGCCCGCTGGAAGGCCATCGCGGCCTGCGATGTCTGCGGCCCCCAGACCCCATCGGCGGAGCCGGCATTGAAGCCGCGCTGATTCAGCTCCCGCTGCGCCTGCTGCACGCTGCTCGAACCTGCATGGTCACGCCGTGCCGAGCGCGTTCCGGCCCGGCTGCTCCGGTCGTTGTCGAGCGGGGTCCGCACCTCGGGGTTGCTCCAGGGCGGCTCGCCGAGATTGACATCACGTGGGCTCGTGGCAGCGCCGGTCGCGGCACCGGCGCCGGCGCCGATCGCGGCACCCGCCAGCGCGCCGACCGGCCCACCCAGCGCCCCGATGCCCGCGCCGGTCGCGGCACCCGCCGCAGCGCCGCCGGTGGTGCGTTCCCGCGGTTCGGTGCCGCAGGCCGTAACGGCCAGGGCCATCACCGCCACACCGACCAGTTTCCAGGTCATCATCGCCCTCCTCATCCTGCGGCGATGCAGCGTTCGACCGGTCCCATGGGGATCGGCGCGCTCCCGCCTGCGCCGACCGGAACGTCCCCGGCCAGGGATGGTTGCGCGGACGGGATCGATCTCCCGGGGTCGGCAGGGCTCGCGGCGCCGGTCTCCGGCAGGGTGCCAGCCGGGTCGCGGAAGCAGGAATGCAACCTGCCGCCGGGTGCGGCAGCAGGCCGCCACAGCCGGGCCTCAGGGTCGGCACGGCGCCTTCCTGCGGCCGCGAGATATCCGCCTTGCGCGGGCCGCCTGCCTGCCGATCAATTGTTCCGGTTGGGCTGTGCCGCAGCATTCCTCCGGCAGGCGGGGGCGGCCTAAGCTGGCGGCAGCACGGGGGAGAGTCGCCGCATGTCCACCAGCCTCATCCGCGAGCCCGCCTGGATCAGGGAATTCAAGGCCTTCCTCATGCGCGGCAGCGTGGTGGACCTGGCGGTGGGCCTGGTCGTCGGCGCCGCCTTCACCACCATCGTCACCTCGCTGGTCGAGGATCTGATCAACCCGCTGATCGGCCTGGCGGTCGGCGGGGTGGATTTCTCCAACATCTTCCTGGTGCTGAGCGGCGAGCGCCGCGCCTCATTGGAGGCCACGCGCGAAGGTGGCGCGGCGGTGCTCGCCATCGGCAAATTCCTCAACACCATCATCAAATTCGTGATCGTCTCCTTCGCCATCTTCTGGGTGGTGAAGGCGCTGTCGCGGCTCCGGCTCAACGAGATCGGCAAGGCGCCGCCGGTGGCGACGCCAAGCGAGAAATTACTGGCCGAGATCCGCGACGAATTGCGCGCCCAGCGGCCCGGGCCTGCCCAGGCCGAGCTCAGAACTCCCGGTTCAGCGGCGCCTCCGTGATGCGGTCCTGCACCGCCTTCACCCCCGGCAGGCCGGCGGCGATGGTCGTTAGGCCGCGGCGCACCGCCGGGGAATGGCAGAAGCCGTGGAAAGTCACCGTGCCGCCCTGCACCTCGACCAGCACATAGGGTGCATCGGCCCAGGGCAGCCGGGCCATCTCCTGCCGCAGCGCGGCGCGGATCGCCGCATCCGAGACGTCCTCGGCCGGCGCCAGCATCGCCCGCAGCAGGTCGGCGCGGGAAAGGATGCCGACCAGCATGCCGTCCTGCACCACCGGCAGCCGCCGCACCGCATGCGTCTCGATCAATTGCGCGGCGTCCTCGGCGGTCATGGTCTCGGTCGCCGTCACCAGCTTCCGGGTCATGATGTCCTCGGCGGTCGCGCCATGCGCGCGGGTATAATCCGCCGCCGCCCGGTCGCGGTTGTAGAACAGCCGCTGCGTCAGGCCCACCTCCGGCGCCGCGCCGGTGGCCAGCCGCCGGATCAGGTCGGCCTCGGAGACGATGCCGAGCAGCATTCCCGATGCATCCGTCACCGGCACCGCGGAGACGCCACGCTCCGCGAGCAGCCGCGCCACGGCCAGCGCCGGCGTGTCCGGCGGCACGGAAATCACCTGGCGGGTCATGATGTCACCGACCTTCATGTTGCGGCTCCTGCATCCCTGGTTTCATCCCGAGGATACAGGCTGCACCGCGGCCCTGCCTCGACAGGGGGTCAACTCTGCGCGAAGAAGGCGGCCCAGCCAGTCTGCTCGCGCCGGCGCTGCTCCGCCGCGCGCCGTTCCGCCTCGGTCCGCTCGTCGCCCAGCGCCTGGCGGACGCGCAATTCCTCAAGGTCGAGCTCCAGTTCCAGCCGGGCCAGCCCCTCCTCATGCAGCCGGCCCTGGCGGTGCTGCTCGATCAGGCTGGCCCGCGCCGCTTCCAGCGAATCGAGGCGCAGCCGCCGCCGCGCCGCCCGTTCCGCCGCCACCGCGCCGCGATTCTCGGCAGTGCGGTGCAGATGGCGGGCGCGGTCGCGGAATTCCGGCACCAGATCGGCGGCGATGGCACCCTCCAGTGGGTCGGTCAGCCGCCGCTCGATCTCATCGAGTGCGGCCCGGGCGGAGAGGTGGCGCGCCTCCGCCTCCTCCGGGTCGATGCCGCCCGCATGCGCCGGCACCTCGGCGTGCAGCCGGCGGATCAGCCATTCCAGCGTCGTGCCCTGCAGCACCAGCGTCGCCAGGATGGCGGTGAAGGCGAGGAACACGATCAGGTCGCGCTGCGGAAAATCCATCGGCAGGGCCAGCGCCGCCGCCAGGCTCACCACGCCGCGCATCCCGGCCCAGGAGATGATCGTCGCCTCGGCCCAGGGCTGAATCGGGACGTGCCGGCGCACCGCCGGGATCAGCCGCGGCAGCCAGGTGGCGGGAAAGACCCAGAGGAAGCGGGAGAGGATGAGGGCCGCCGCCAGCGCCAGGGCGATGCCCACGATCTCCCACCAGGGGCGCCCGTCCAGCCGGCCGAGGATGTCGTTCAACTGCAGCCCGATCAGGATGAAGACCAGGCTGTTCAGGATGAATTCCAGGAAATCCCAGACCGCCCGCCCCGCCAGACGGCTGCGCGGGCCGGCGATGCGGTGCTGCGCCCGGCCCATCGCCAGGCCGGTGGTCACTACCGCGATCACGCCCGAAAGATGCAGCGCCTCCGCCGCCAGGTAGCTTGCATAGCAGGCGAGGAAGCCCAGCGCCGTCTCCAGCAGCGTGTCCTCCAAGCGGGCCTGGACCCAGATGGCGGCGCGGCCCACCACCCAGCCCATCGCCACCCCGCCGGCGGCCAGCAGCAGGAATTCTCCTATCCCGTCCCAGGGTGCCAATGCGCCGGCGCCCACGGCCGCCACGGCGAACCGGTAGAGCACCAGGGCCGTGGCATCGTTCACCAGGCTCTCGCCCTCCAGCACCGTCACCAGCCGGCGCGGCAGCCGCAGGCGGGACAGCACCGCGCCCGCCGCGACGGCATCCGGCGGCGCGACGATGGCGCCGAGCGCGATGGCCGCGGCCCAGGGCAGTTCCGGCACCAGGTATTTGGCCAATGCCCCGATGCAGAGGGCGGTGAAGACCACGCAGCCCACCGCCAGCAGCAGGATCGGCCGCAGGTTGCTGCGGAAGCTGCGCCAGTCCGTGCGGAAGGCGCTGGCCTGCAGCAGCGGCGGCAGGAAGAAGGCCAGCGCCAATTCGGGGTCGAGCCGCACCTGCGGCAGGCCGGGGATGAAGGCCAGCGCCATGCCGCCCAGCACCAGGATCACCGCATAGGGCAGGCGCAGCCGGCGCGCGAGCAGGGCGAAGCCGATGCAGGCCGCGATCAGGGCAAGGACGGCTTCGACGAGCGGCATGTTTCGGTCCTAGTGGCCTGATTCCGAAGTCCTTTGGCCTTCGTTCTCAGGCCACTAGCCTTTGTTTCCAGTGGCCTGCTGATCCGCTTCCTTCGCTGGTGATCCAGCGAACTTCGCGGGCAGGACACTACGGGGTTTGCCGCCCGGGTCAGCCACGCAACCCTCCCCGGGGCATGCATGCCCAGCCGGCCCGGCCTGACGTGCGCGGCCCGGCTGCTTCAGATGAGCCCCAGGCGCCGCGCCAGGTCCCGGTAGAGCGCCACCTGGCCGCGGAGGAATTCGCGGGTCTGGGCCGGCGGCAGCACCCGCGGGATGCCGCCGACGCGGCGCGTCGCGGTGATCCATGCGCGATCCTCGGCCAGCGCCGCCAGGGCCCGCACCCAGGCATCCGCCACCGGTTCGGCCAGGGCCGGCGGGCCGAACAGGGCGTTCCAGCCGGTGATCTGCGCCAGCGCCTCGACCTCCGCCTCCTTGGCGGTGGGCACGCCGGGCAGGGCGGGCAGCCGCTCCGCCGTGCCGACCACCAGCGCCCGCAACTGGCCGGAGGCGATGGCGCCGAAGGTGTCGGTAAGGTTGTTGCCGATGAACTGCGCTTGGCCGGAAACCAGAGCCATCACCGCCTCGCCACCGCCGCGGAAGGGAATGGCGACCCCGGCATCGATCGGCAGGCCGCTGGCCGCGAAGAGGTGGCGGATGCCGAGATCGAGGATGGTCGCCGGCCCGGTGGTGGCGAAATTCAGCCGCCCCGGATTCTCCCGCAGGGCGGTGAGCAACTCGCCCAGGTTCCGCCAGGGCGCCTCGGCGCGGACGCAGACCACGAAGGGGTTCTCGTCCAGCAGGCCGAGCATGGTGAACTCGTCCCAGGCATAGGGGGTGCGCGGATCGGTCGCCGGCAGGATGGCGGAGGAGCCGACCCGGGCCAGCAGCAGCGTCTGCCCGTCCGGCTTGGCGCGCGCCACATACTGGGTGCCGACCGCGCCGGAGGCGCCGGTGCGGTTCTCCACCACGATGGTCGCGGCCGGGTTGGGCAAATGGCGTGGCGCATGCGCGGCCAGGATGCGGGCGGCGATATCGGCCGCGCCGCCGGCCGAGAAGGGCGCCACCAGCGTGACCGGGCGATCCGGATAGGCGGGCTGGGCCCGCGCGGGGCGAAAGGGCAGGCTGCCGGCCAGGGGAGCGAGCATCGGCAGGCCTGCCAGGACGGCGCGGCGAGGGGGGCGGCGCATCGGCATCTTCTCTCCGGCCTGAAAGCGGTTGCGTGCAAATCTGGCCGCGGGCGCGGCGCGCCGCCACCGGTTTCTGCGCCCGGCGGCCCCGGCCTGCCCCCGCAGCTTGCCCCGGTCGTTCCACGCATGCTAACGAAACCGGGATGACGTCCGCGAACGGTACGCCGGTGGCAAGACCCCGGCGCCCCTCAGCGGCGTTCCCGCGCGTGGCGCGGGGCGCCCTCCCTCCGGGGCTCGAGGCCCGTGCCGCGCCCGCGGCATGGGCGGCGCGTGCCTTGCCGGTCGGCGCGGTTCTCGCCGCCCTGCTGGTGGTTGCCCTGCCCGGCGCCGCGAGGCCGCGGCTTCCCGATGCGCCGCAGGAATTGCTGCCGCCGCAGGCCACCGAGGCGGCGACCCGCCAAGCCGCTTCGCCCCGCGGGGCCTGCCTCGATGCCGCCCGCCGGGCGGAGCGCATCCATGGCCTGCCGCAGGGCCTGCTGGTCGCCATCGCATTGTCCGAGAGCGGGCTGCATGCCCATGCCCTCAGCATCGGCGGCCGCGCCCATTACCCGGAGGACCTGGCCACGGCGCGGCGCCTGCTGCGCGCCGCCGGCGGCGCGGCCATGGCCGGCTGCGTGCAGGTGAATGCCGGGGTGCATGCCCGCGGCTCCGACTGGCCGCTGGATGCGGAGCGCTCGGCCGATTGGGCGGGCGGCCTCCTGCGCCGCTGGTTCATGGAGACGGGCAGTTGGGCCGCGGCGCTGCGGCGCTGGCATGGCGGTTCCCCCGCCAGCAGCCGCCATGCGATGTGCCGGGTCCGGGCCAAGCTGGAGGTGACCGCCCCCCGGCTCCGACCTGCTGCGGGACCAGGCCTGCGCCAGCGCCGAGGCGGCGCGCCTCCGCCGCAATGGCGAGGCGCTGCTGGAAGTGGCGGAGATGCCGGGCCGCTGAGCCGCGGCCGGGCCGCTGGCCAGCGTTCTTGTGATCCGCTGCCGGTTGGCCACGTAACGAACACATCCGCGCGCCCCATGAGGGCTGCCGCCGGCAACCCTTGGCTGCCGGTTCCCGGAAATCCGGCCGAAATACCGTGAGAGGCCCGGAGCGGCACCGGCGCCGCCGACCGGCATTGAAGACAGCACAGTATCGTTACGCAGAATCCATGGAAGGGTCACGGACTCGTCACCCTTGCCGGCGGCAACGCCCGATCCTGCCAAGGCTTGTTGAGTCCGGGGGAAGGAACTCTTTGCATGGACTCAGAACCGCCGGTGCTGCTTGTCGTTGAGGACGATTTTCTTGTGCGGCTGACGCTTGTGGATGCGCTCAGCGATGATGGCTTCGAGGTTCTCGAAGCCGCCGATGCGCAGGAGGCGCTCGACCATGTCTGCGGACGCAGCGACATTGCTGCCATGCTGACGGATATCAATCTTCCAGGGGGGATCGGACGGCTTCGCGCTCGCGCGGGCGGTGCGGGTGCTGCGGCCGGGGCTGCCGGTGGTCTATGCCTCGGGACGCTACACCATGCCGGATTCCGGCAAGGTGGTGCAGGGGGCACGCTTCCTGGCGAAACCCTTCACGCCATCCCTGGCGGCCGCGGTGATCCGCGACCTGATGGCGCCAGAGCCGGCCGAACCGGCCTCACGCCACCGCGGCTTCGACGCCGACCGCCGCCTCTAAAGCGTGATCGCTTGAGGTGCCCGCACCAAAAAGCGTGAATCACGCGATCAAACAAAGGCCTGGAGCATGATGCGTGAACGAAGGTGAACGCATCATGCTCTGAAGGCCAAGCCGGCGTCGTTCCAGGTTGCCGAGGGGGCGATCAGTTCACCGCGCGGTCTACCGAGCGGCCCAGCCGCTCGACCGGACCGCGCGGCGGATCGACCGTATCACGGAGGTTCTGGCCGGCGCGGTCGAGACTGCGGCCGGCCCTTTCGGCCGGTCCCTCCTGCTGGCAGGCGGCAAGGCCGAGGAGGAGCAGCGCGGGCATCAGCAAACGAAGCGACATGGAAATGGATGGCATGGGTTCTCTTTTGTGAGGTCTGCCTGTTTCAGCGCGGGACGGCCGCCTGGGTTCACTGCCGCCCCGATCGCGCCGCTGTCGCTTGCCCCCCCGGATTTACCCCGCCCCGCCACCGCCATAGGCTGCCTCCAAAGCAATGGAGGGAACGGGCGTGTTCAGCCTGGTAGGCAAGGTGGCGATCGTGACGGGGGCCGGCTCGGTCGGTCCCGGCTGGGGCAATGGCAAGGCAACCGCCGTGGTGCTCGCCCGGCAGGGCGCTGCCATCTTCGCGATCGACGTGAACGAGGCGGCGGTGGAGGAAACCCGCGCCTTCATCGAAAGCGAGGGCGGCACCTGCGTGACGCGGCGCTGCGACATGCTGGCGGCGGAGGAGGTGCAGGCCGCGGTCGCCGCCTGCATGCAGCGCTTCGGGCGCATCGACATCCTGGTGAACAATGTCGGCGGCTCGCATCCCGGCGGGCCGGTGGACATGCCGGAGGAGGTCTGGGACCGGCAGATCGACTTCAACCTGAAGACCGCCTTCCTCGGCTGCAAATACGTCATCCCGGTGATGGAGGCGGCGGGTGGCGGCGCCATCGTCAACCTCTCCTCGGTTGCCGGGCTGCGCATGGGCGGCGCGCGGGTGCATTCCGCCTATAGCGCCAGCAAGGCCGGGGTGATCGCCTTCTCGAAATCCGTGGCGCTCGGCTATGCCAAGAAGGGCATCCGCTGCAACACGGTGGTGCCGGGGCTGATGCATACACCGCTGGTGGAGCACCGGCTGGTGCGCCAGCTCGGCGCCAATGACGCGGAGCGGCTGATCGCCGAGCGCCACGCCAGGGTGCCGGTCGGGCATATGGGCACCGGCTGGGACATCGCCCATGCCGTGCTCTTCCTGGTGAGCGAGGAGGCGAAATACATCACCGCGACGGAGATCGTGGTGGATGGCGGCCTGACCGCCTCGGCGCCGGTCTGAGGGGAGGGCAGGACCAATGACAGGCATAGGCCGCACCGGCATAGGCCGCACCGGCCGCCGCCCGCTGCTGCGCGGGCTGCTGGCCGCCCCCGCCCTGGCGCTGCCCGGCCGCGCCTTCGCGCAGGAGTTGCAGAACCGGCCGGTGGTGCTGGTAGCCGCGGCGCCCGCCGGCGGCGGCACCGATTTCAGCGCGCGGCTGATCTCGGACCCGCTCTCGGCCAGGCTCGGCGTGCCGGTCGTGGTGGAGAACCGGCCGGGCGGCAATGGCACCGTCGGCATGATGCCGGTCATCCGCGCCAGGCCGGACGGGCATGTGCTGATGGTGGGCTATTCCGGGCAGATGACCGGCAAGCCCGCGGTGGAGGGCATCGGCGAGATCGATCCCCGCCGGGACTTCACCTGTATCGCGCAGATCACCGACACGCCGCAGGTGATGATGGTGCACCCTTCCGTGCCGGTGCGGACGCTGCAGGAATTCGTGGCCTATGCGAAGGCGCGGCCGGGGCAGCTCAATTACGCTTCCGCCGGCAATGGCTCCCTGCATCATCTGGGCGGCGAATTGCTGAAGCAGCGCACCGGGATGGATCTGGTGCATATCCCCTATCGCGGCACCGGCGAGACCATGGCGGATCTCGTGGCCGGCCGGGTGCAGTTCTACATGAACTCGCCGCCGCCGGTGATCAGCTTCATCCGCGACGGGCGGCTGCGCGCCATCGCCACCACCGGGCAGCAGCGGCACCCGGCGCTGCCCGATGTGCCCTCCCTGCCGGAATCAGGGCTCAGCAACTATCCCGTGGATGTCTGGTATGCGCTCTATGGCCCGGCGCGGATGCCGGCGCCGCTGGTCGCGCGGCTGCAGCAGGAGGTGCAGGCGGTGCTGGCGGACCCCGCGGTGCAGCGCCGCGCCGAGGAGGCCGGCACCTTCGTCCGCTATACCGATGGCCGCGCGGTGTCCGAACGCCTGCACCGCGAGATCGATGCCTGGACCGAGGTGGTGCGGACGGTCGGCATCAAGCCGGATTGAGGTGGCGGTCCGATGACCGGCGGGCCTTGGCCCAGAGGTCTGAACCGGACCGCAAAAGGCCGCCTGGTGGCCGGCACCGCCTCAGGCGGCGGTGCCAAGCCGGGCCAGCACCTGGTCGATGAAGGCTTCCGTGCTGCCGAGATAGCCCGCCGGGTCGGTCAGCCGCTCGATCTCCGCGCGCGGCAGCTTCGCCGCCACCTGCTCGTCCCGCAGCAGCGCATCGGCCAGCGGGATGCCCATCTCCAGCGCCACGTCGCAGGCATGGTGCACCACATGATGCGCCTGGCCCCGGCCGAGCGCCGGGGCCAGGCCCATCATCACATGCTCGGACATGATGAGCCCGCCGGTGCTGTCGAGGTTGCGGCGCATCCGCACGGCATCCACCGTCAGCCCCTCGGCGATGCTGCGGGCCTGGGTCAGGGCGCCATGCGCCAGCAGGAAGGCCTGGCCGACCGCCAGCGGCTCCGCCTGCCAGGGCCCGGTGCCACGCTCCTGGTCCTGCGCCATGGCGGCCAGCATCTGCGGCACCAGGGCCTGCACGCCGCGCGTCTGCGCCAGGATGTATTCGCAGGCAATCGGGTTGCGCTTCTGCGGCATGGTGGAGGAGCCGCCGCGGCCCTCCTCGTGCGGCTCCGCTACCTCAGCCACCTCCGTCTGCATCAGCAGCATGACATCGGTGGCGAGCTTGGACAGCGTGCCGGTGAGCAGGCCGAGCCAGCACACCGCCTCGGCGATGCCGTCCCGCGCCACATGCCAGGGGATATCCGGCAGGGCGAGGTCCAGCTCCCGCCCCAATTCCCGCTGCACCGCGATTCCCTGCGGCCCGAGCGAGGCCAGGGTCCCGGCGGCGCCGCCGAATTGCAGCCGCAGCGCGCGCGGCCGCAACTGCGCCAGCCGCTCCCGCATGGTGATGAGGGGCGAAAGCCAGACCGCCACCTTGTAGCCGAAGGTGACGGGCAGCGCGTGCTGCAGATGCGTGCGCCCGGCCATGAGCGTGCCGCGATGCGCCTCCGCCATGCGCGCCAGCCCGGCAATCACCGCGGCCAGTTCGGCCTCCAGCAGCGCGAAGCCGTCGCGCATCTGCAAGACCACGGCGGTGTCCATGATATCCTGGGTGGTGGCGCCCCAATGCGTCCAGCGCCCGGCTTCCGGCCCGGCGAGGGCGGAGAGCTGCTTCACCAGCCCGACCACCGGATAGCCGGTATTGCGGGTGGCGGCAGCCAGCGCCGGCAGGTCCAGCCGCTCGGCCCGCGCCGCTTCGGTGATGGCCCGGGCGGCCTCCGCCGGCACGATGCCCAAGCGCGCCTGGGCCCGGGCGAGGGCGGCTTCCACGTCCAGCATATGCTGGAGCCAGGCCATCTCGCCCATGACGGTGCGCATCGCATCGGTGCCGTAGAGGGCGCCCAGGACCGGGGAATCGGCGGGGTTCACGGGCATGGTGGTCACGCTTCCCCCATCTCCCGCAGGGTCGCCTTGGCGATGCGGAGCGCGGTATTGGCGGCGGGCACCCCGCCATAGGCAGCGACCTGCAAGAGCACCTCCGCGATCTCCTCCGGCGTCACGCCGGTATTGCGCGTGGCGCGCACATGCAGCCGGAATTCCTCCTCATGGCCCAAGGCCGAGAGGATGCCGAGGCAGAGCAGGCTGCGGTCGCGGTAGGAGAGCCCCGGCCGGGTCCAGACACGGCCCCAGACGCCCTCCAGGATGAAGTCGCGGAAGGGCGCGTCGAGCGCGGTGAGCGCCGCCTCGGACCGTGCCACATGCGCGTCCCCGAGAATTCTCCGCCGCACCACCATGCCGGCTTCCGCGGCATCCGTGGGCAGCGCCACCTGCGCTTCCAGATGCGCCAGGATGGCCGCGGTGACGTGGTGTTCCTGCTCGAAATTCGGGATATGCGCCGCCTCCGGGATCACCACCAGGCGGCTGCCGGGAATCGCCTCATGGATTGCCTGCGCGGCGGCGGGCGGGGTGGAGGCATCGCGCTCGCCCACCAGCACGGTGGTGGGGCAGGTGATCCGCCCCAGCAGTTCCGCCGCCCGGCAATCCCGGAGCGCGGCGCCGCAACCCGCATAACCCACCGGGTCGGTGCCGAGCAGCATCCGCCGCAGCCCGTTGGAGGAGGCCAGCGACTGGTCCAGCACCCAGCGGCCCATGACCGCATCCACCACCGCCGCCATGCCGCCTTGCGCGACCGCATCCATCCGCTGCTGCCACATCTCCGGCGGGCCGAATTCCAGCGCGGTGTCGCAGGGCATCAGGGAGAGGGCGCGGCCGGGTGCCATCGCCGCCATCGCCATGGCGATGCGCCCGCCGATCGAGACGCCGCCGAGATGCGCCGCATGGATGCCGAGCGCATCCAGCAGCGCCAGCGCGTCCCCAGCCAGCATCGCCATGCTATAGGGGCCATGCGGTGCCTCGGTCAGCCCATGGCCGCGCATGTCCATGCGGATGATGCGGAAGCGCCGGGCCAGCGCTGCCGCCTGCGGGTCCCACATCTGCAGGGTGGTGCCGAGGGAATGCAGCAGCAGGACCGGCGGCGCATCCGCCGGCCCCTCCACCTGCGCATGGACCGTGATGTCGCCGAGCTGGAGAAACATCAAACCCGCTCCAGCACCATCGCGATCCCCTGGCCGACGCCGATGCACATGGTGGCCAGCGCGTAGCGGCCCTGGCGCCGGTGCAGTTCATGCACCGCCGTCTGCACCAGCCGCGCGCCGGACATGCCGAGCGGATGGCCGAGCGCGATGGCGCCGCCATTCGGGTTCACATGCTCGGCATCATCCGGCAGGCCGAGGTCGCGCGTCACCGCCAGGGCCTGGGCCGCGAAAGCCTCGTTCAGCTCGATCACGTCCATGTCGGAGAGGCTGAGCCCCGCCTTCTCCAGCACCCGCCGCGTCGCCGGCGCCGGGCCGAAGCCCATGATGCGCGGCGCGACGCCGGCCGTCGCCACCGCGACGATGCGGGCGCGGGGCGTGAGGCCGTGCTTCCGCGCCGCCCCTTCGCTGGCGACGATGATGGCGCAGGCGCCGTCGTTCACGCCGCTGGCATTGCCGGCCGTCACGCTGCCGCCCTCCTTGCGGAAGGGCGTGGGCAGCTTCGCCAGCGCCTCCAGCGTGGTGTCGGGGCGGAGGTGCTCGTCCTTCTCCACGCGGAGGGGGTCGCCCTTGCGGCGCGGGATCGTCACCGCGACGATCTCCTCGGCGAAACGGCCGCTGGCCTGCGCCTTGCCGGCGCGCTGCTGGCTGCGGAAGGCGAAGGCATCCTGGTCGGCGCGGCTGATCTGGAAGTCCTGCGCCACGTTCTCGGCGGTTTCCGGCATGGAATCCACGCCATGCGCGGACTTCATCTTCGGGTTGACGAAGCGCCAGCCGATCGTGGTGTCGAAGATCTCGGCCTGGCGCCCGAAGGCCTCGGTCTGCTTGCCCATGACGAAGGGGGCGCGGGTCATGCTCTCGACCCCGCCGGCCAGCATGAGGTCGGCCTCGCCCGCCTTGATGGCGCGGCCGGCGATGCCCACGGCATCCATGCCGGAGCCGCAGAGCCGGTTCACCGTGCTGCCGCCGATGCTGTCGGGCAGCCCGGCCAGCAGCAGGGCCATGCGGGCGACGTTGCGGTTGTCCTCGCCGGCCTGGTTGGCGCAGCCGAAGATCACATCCTCCACCGCCGCCCAATCGACGCCCGGGTTGCGCTCCTGCAACGCCTTCAGCGGGATGGCGCCGAGGTCGTCCGCGCGGACCGGGGCCAGGCCGCCGGCGTAACGGCCGATGGGGGTGCGGACGGCGTCGCAGATGAAGGCGTCGGCCATGGGGGGCGCTCCTCTCCGGGCAGGTTTGGCCGGACAGTCGCGCGCCGACTAAGCCGGGTCAACGGCCGCCTTCAGGCGAGCAGCCGCACCAGCCAGAGGCTCAGCGCCGGGAAGGCGGCCAGCAGCACCAGCCGCAGCAGGTCGGTGGCGATGAAGGGCAGCACCCCGCGATAGGTCCGGGCGATCGGCACGTCCCGCGCCAACGAGGAGACCACGAAGACATTCAGCCCGATAGGCGGCGCCGCCAGCCCGATTCCCACCACGACCAGCACCAGGATGCCGAACCAGATGGCGGTTTCCTCCTGGCCCGCCAGGCCGAAATCCAGCGCGGTGACGACCGGGAAGAAGATCGGCAGGGTGAGCAGGATCATCGCCAGCTCATCCATCACCGCGCCCAGCACGATGTAGGAGAACAGCAGGATCGCCAGCACTCCATAGGGCGGGAAATCCTGCTCGGTGATCCAGAGCGCCAGCAGGTCCGGCGCCTGGCTCAGCGCCAGGAAGGCGTTGAAGACCTCGGCGCCGAGCAGGATGACGAAGATCATCGCCGTGGTCTCGGCGGTGGCCAGCAGCGCGTCCCGCACCTCCCGCGCCCGCAGCGTGCCGCGCAGCAGCCCGACCGCCAGCACCGCGATGCAGCCGATGGCGGCGCTCTCGGTCGGGGTGAAGATGCCGCCATAGATGCCGCCCAGCACGATGAGCGCGATCAGCAGCACCGGGACGGTGTTCAGCATCGCCTCGCGCCGTTCCGAGCCGCTTGGCCGGGCGGCCGCCGGCACCAGCGCCGGGCGGCGCCGCGCCACCAGGGCGATCGCCAGCACGTAGCACAGCACCGCCAGCAGCCCGGGCACCAGCGCCGCCATGAAGAGCTTGGCGATGTTCTGCTCGGTGCTGATGGCATAGACCACCAGGATGATGGAGGGCGGGATCAGGATGCCGAGCGTGCCGCCCACCGCGACGGTGCCGGTGGCGAAGCCGGGGTCGTAGCCGTAGCGGCGCAATTCCGGCAGGGCGGCGCGGCCGATGGTGGCGGTGGTGGCCACGCTGCTGCCGCAGACCGCGCCGAAGCAGGCGCAGGCGCCGATCACGCTCATCGCCATGCCGCCGGGCCGGTGCCCGACCAGCGCATTGGCGGCAGCGAACAGGTCCCGCGCCAGCCCGCCGCGTTCCGCCAGCGCGCCCATCAGGATGAAGAGCGGGATGATCGACAGCGTGTAGCTGGCGAAGAGGTAATAGGGCGTGGTCTTCAGGTAGTTCAGCAGGGTCGCCGCATCGACGACCCAGAGATAGCCGCCGGCGCCGACCAGCAGCATGGCCAACCCGACCGGCGCGCGCAGCGCGATCAGCCCCAGCAGCGCCGCGAAGCCGGTGGCGGCGAGGGCGAATTCCGGCGCCATCAGCCGCCTCTCCGGATCAGCCGCACCGCCCAATACAGGGCCGCCAGCGCCGTCCCCGCGAAACCCAGAGCGCCGATGCCGACCGCCCACCAGGTCGGCAGGCCAAGCTGCATGGTGGTGGTGCCGGAGGCCAGCGTCTCCCGCGCGCCGACCCAGAGCCGCTCCGCCAGCACCGCGGCGACCACGGCCCATACCAGATTCCAGAAGGCATCCACCGCGCGCGTCACGCCGCGCGGCAGCCGGGTGGTGAAGCTATCGACGATGATGTTGGTCCGCATCAGTGTGCCATGGGCGAGGAAGCCCAGCACCGCGAGGCCGGAGCCGAGCGAGACCAGCTCGAAATCCCCCCGGCACCGGCTGGCTGGTCAGCCAGCGCTTCACCACGCTGGTGGTGGTGAGCAGCGCGGTCGCCAGCAGTACCAGTCCGCCGGCGAAGGCCAGCGCGGTGCCGAGCCTGGCGATGGGGCCGCGCGGCGGGCCCGGCTGGCCGGGCATGGCAGGCGTCAGTCCTGGCCCTCGCCGTGCTTCGCCACCAGCGCCCGCGCCTCGGCCAGCAGCGCGGCGCCGTCGAAGCCGCGGGCCTGGGCCAGCCAAGCCTCCTCCACCGGCCTGGTCGCCTGCACCCAGCGCGCCTTCTCCGCCTCGGTGATGGTGATGATCTGGTTGCCGCGCTTGCGCACCATCTCCTCCACCACGGGGCCGCGCTCGTCCCAGGGCCTGGCCGCCATTTCGGCCGCCGCCATGCCGCTATTGGCATCCAGCACCTGCCGCAGATCGGCCGGCAGGCCCTCGTATTTCGCGCGGTTCATGCCGAGAATGAAGGTGGTGATGTAGAGGGTCGGGCTGCCGGGCACCTCCGTATGGTTGCGCACCAGCTCATGCAGACGGATGGAGGGCACCACCTCCCAGGGCACCACGGCGCCGTCGATCACCCCCCTGGCTCAGCGCCTCCGGCACCTGCGGCACCGGCATGCCGACCGGCGCGGCGCCGAGCGCGCGCAGCGCCTCGCCGTTCAGGCGGGAGGGGAAACGCAGCTTCAGGCCGCGCAGGTCCTCCATGCTGCGGACCTCGCGGCGGGAATGGATCAGCCCCTCGCCATGGCCCCAGATGCAGAGGGGATGCACCTCGCGGAATTCCTCGCGCAGGTGCCTGTCGGCATATTCCTGCACCGCCTTGCAGTTCACGATCGCCCGCTTGTGCGAGACGAAGGGCAGTTCGAAGACCTCGATCCACGGGAAGCGGCCGGGGGTGGAGCCGGGCAGGGTCCAGGTGATGTCCGCCACGCCGTCCCGCGCCTGGTCGTAGAGCTGCGGCGGGGCGCCGCCGAGCTGCATCGAGGGGAAGATCTGGATGCGCAGCCGCCCGCCGCTCTCGGCCTGGATCTTCTGCGCCCAGGGGTTCAGGAAGAAGCGCTGCACATTGGAGACCGCCGGCAGGAAGTGGTGCAGCCGGAGCGTCACCTCCTGCGCCGCGGCGCGCGGGATGCGGAGCAGCGTGGGCGCGGCCAGCGCGGCGGCGCCGAGGGTGAGCAGGCGGCGGCGGTCGGGCATGGCGGTTCCCCCAATTCGTTCTGGGCTGTTTGTTCTTGGTTATGGGCGCGGCGCCCGATGGTTGCCCATCTCAACCGATATCGAGCGCCCGGCGCAACTCCCTCGCGCGGGCGCCCACCACCTCCGGCGCATCGCCCGGCCGGTAGAGCGCGCCGCCGATGCCGAAGCCGGCGGCCCCGGCAGCACGCCAGGGAGTGATCGTATCCGCCGCCATGCCGCCCACCGGCAGCACCAGCGTGCCTTTCGGCAGCACCGCCAGCAACGCCTTCAGCACGGCGGGGGAGGCGGCCTCGGCGGGAAAGAGCTTCAGCGCATCGGCGCCGGCGGCGAGCAGGGAGAAGGCTTCCGCCGGGGTGAAGAAGCCGGGCGCGGCGAGCATCCCGGCGGATTTCGCGGCGCGGACCAGGGCCGGGTCGGCATGCGGCGTCACCAGCAGCCTGCCGCCGGCCGTGGCGATCTCCGCCACCTGGCGCTCCGTCATCACCGTGCCGGCGCCGACCAGTGCCCGATCGCCGAGATGCGCGGCGAGGCGGCGGATGCTCTCCACCGGCTCGGGCGAGTTCATCGGCACTTCCAGCAGGGTGATTCCGGCACCGACCAGCGCCTCGCCCATCGCCACCGCCTCCTCCGGGCGGAGGCCGCGCAGGATGGCAATGAGGGGGCAGCGGGCAAGCCATTCGGCGAGGGTGGTCATGCAAGGGTCTTCCCGATCAGAGCCAGGCCGGCGGCGGCGATATCAGGGTCGTGCTGCCGGTGCGCCAGGCCGAATTCGCCGAAGGCCAGCGCATAGAGGCGGCAGAGGGTTTCCGAGCCGGCCAGATGCACCGGACCTTCCGGCATGCCTTCGGCCAGCGCCGCCCCCACCTCATGGCCGATCAGCAGGCCGGAGAGGTAGTCGTCCGTATCCTCGGCCGCCAGCTCGCCCATCAGGCCGAGCGCGCGGGTGCCGAAGAGGTGGTGCAGCAGCCCGCCCGGCTCCCGGGCGCGCCGCACCCCGCGCAGGAAGGCCGCATCGCCGCCGTTTCCAGGCCCGGCGAGGCGGCCGAGGATGCTGTGCTCCAGCAGCACGGCGCGGGTCTCGCCGGTCATCCGCGTGGCGAAGCCGGTGATGCGGCCGCCGCCGATCCGCGCCCATTTGCTGTGGGTGCCGGGCAAGCAGAGCAGCGCCGCCCTATCGCCAAGCTCGGCCAGCAGCCCGACCAGCTTGGTTTCCTCGCCGCGCATCACATCCGGCACGCCGGCGGCGTCGCGCGTGGTGAGGCCGGGCACCAGCAGGCAGCGGGCGCCGGGGAAATCCAGTGGCACCAAGGCCCCGGCAATCTCCGCCGGACCGGCGGGGCAGGCGAGGTAGGGCACTTCCTGCCAGCCCTGGCGGCTGCCGACCATGCCGCAGAGCAGCACGAGCGATTCGCCGGCCTCCAGCCAGGGGCGGATTTCCTGGTCCAGGATCGCCGGGAAACCGCCCGGCTCCACGGCGAGGATGCCCTGCGGGCTCTCCCGCCGGTCGAGGATGGCGCCGGCGGCATCCAGCCGATAGGCGCGCAGGCTGGTGGTGCCCCAATCGATGCCGATCATGGCGGCAGAGGTAGCAGGCACCGCCGCCGCCCGCATCCCGGCAATGCCGCCATCCCGATCACGGTCAGCCCATCGCCGCGCCCCCGGCCCCGATCCGCTCCAGCGGCCCCACCGCCCGTTCCAGCAGCGGCCGCACGTCGCGGGCGAAACGCTCGATGGAGCGCAGCGCCAGCGGCAGGGAGGAGCCGCCGGCCTGGGATTGCAGCAGGTAGTGGCAGGGCTCGGCGCGGCGGATCTCCTCCGCCATGCGTTCGGCGATCATCTCCGGGGAGCCGACCAGCATATGGCCGGCCATCTCCTCCAGGCTGGCCTCGCCGGGCCAGGGCTTCTCCACCAGCATGCTGCCCGCCATGGCCTGCTCGCGGTGACGGAGGCTCTGGGAGAGGCGGATCTGGTGGCGGACCTCATCGAGGAAGCCCGCCGCCTCGGCGCGGCTGTCGGTCACGCAGATATGGCGCAGCGCGGCGAAGCGCATGCGGCGGGGGTCCTGGCCCGCCTCGCGGTAGGTCGCCTCGAAGCGCTGGCGGGCGGCGGCCAGCATCTCCGCGGTGAAGTGCCGCGGCGTCACCATCACCACATACCCGCGCCGCGCCGCCAGCCGGTGCAATGCCGGGTTGTCGCCGGCCACCCAGACATCCGGCAGGCCGGCCATGGGGCGGGAAGCCACATGCGTCTCCGGCATCCGCAGATGGCGGCCCGCATAGCTGAAGGTCTCCTGCCCGACCGCCAGCTCCAGCATCTCCATGAATTCCAGCAGCTTTTCGGTGGAGTGGGAGAGGTCCTCGCCGAAGCGCTCGAATTCATAGGGCTGGTAGCCGCTGCCGATCCCCAGCACGAGCCGGCCATGGGTCAGGCTGTCCACCATGCCGATCTCGGAGAGCAGCCGCGCCGGCTGGTAGAGCGGCACGATCACCACGCCGCTGCCGAGCCTGATGCGGCTGGTCTCCCCGGCGCAGCGCGCCACCATCATCAGCGGCGAGGGGCAGACCGAGTAGTTGGAGAAATGGTGTTCGGCGAACCAGGAGATCGCGAAATCCGCCTGCTCCGCCGCCTTCACCTGCGCCACGGCGGCATCATAGATCTCATGCGGCGGCGTGCCCGGGCGGCGGTATCCCATGAGGTTGAACTGGCCGAAATGCATCCCTGGGCTTCCTCGGTTCCTGGTGATGGGCCTTGGCCGGGAGTGTCCGGCAAACCCCCCCGGCACCTCAACCCCGGGCGCCTCCGAAGCAGGTCGGGGCCGGGTCGTGATCCGCTGGCGCTTGCGCTCGGCCCCGCGCCGGGCCGACACTCCCCCTGCGGGCCAATGATGCCCCAAGGGAGGAGCCGCCATGAAACGCCTGCTGCTGGCCAGCGCCGGCCTCGCCGCGCTCACCGTTGCCGCCCGCGCCGAACTCGCGCTCTCGGTCAACGACAACAAGCTGGTGCTGGAGAATGGCGTGACCCGTGTGGTGCGCGACGCTGCGCCGGACACGCTCTCGGTCATCGATCTGGCGGCCAACCCGCCGGCGCTGCGCGCCGAGATCCCGGTACCCTCCAGCGTGGTCGGCCCGCCGCTCTCGGTCGCCATCACGCCGGATGAGCGGATGGCGCTGGCCACCGCCAACCAGCGGCCCGACCCGGCCGATCCCGGCAAGATGGTTCCCGGCATCACCATGGCGGTGATCGACCTCACCGCCAATCCGCCCCGCATCACCGCCACCGTGCCGACCGGCACCGCGCCCGCCGGCGTCTCCATCAACCGGGCCGGCACCATGGCGCTGGTGGCGAACCGGGCGGAGGGCACGGTCAGCATCTACCGCATCCAGGGCGGCCAGGTGACGCCGGCCGGCAAGGTCGAGATCGGCACCGTGGGCTCCGAGGTCAGCCATGTCGCCTTCACCCCGGATGGCCGCCATGCGCTGGTGACGCGCTATGGCGACCACATGGTCAATGTGCTGCAGATCGACGGCGATCGCGTCACCAAGCTCGACCGCCAGATCACCACGGGCGTCCGCCCCTATGGGCTGGCGATCACGCCGGATGGCCGCTGGGCGGTGGTGGCGAATATCGGCCGCGGCACCGGCGATGCCGATACGGTCAGCCTGATCGACCTGCAACGCGAGCCCTTCCGCATCGTCGATACCGTCAGCGTCGGCCAGACGCCTGAGGGCATCATGACCAGCCCGGACAGCCGCCATGTCGCGGTCACGGTGATGAATGGCTCCAACAAGCCCGCCGACTCGCCCTTCCACGGGCCGGGCCTGGTGAAGATGCTGCGGATCGACAACGGGCGGCTCTCGGTGGTCTCCGAGGCGCAGGTCGGCACTTGGTCCCAGGGCACCGCCTTCTCGCAGGACGGCCGCACCCTGCTGGTCGGCAACATGGTGGAGCGGAACGTGCAGGTGCTGCGGGTGGGGGAGGATGGCAAGCTCACCGATACCGGCACCCGCATCGGCGTCTCCGGCGGCTCGGCGGCGCTGCGGACCGCCGAGCGGGCCCGCTGAAACCCGGTGCGCCGATCCCGAAGCCCGCCGGGCAACGGGATCGTACTGGCGCACCGGACCTCATGGCCTGCCTGCCCCTGGCGCTCGCCGGTGACGTACAGGAGGCAGGATGCCAGCCGGTCGTGAGCGGCCGCCTCGCCACGCGGCCGCGGTATCGGTGAGGGCGGGTGCGCGCGGATGCCATGCTGCGCCGGTTCGGGCCTTTCGTCTTCGTCGGGCTCTGGTCCGGCGGCTTCACCGCGGTGCGGCTCGGCCTCGAACATGCCGAGCCGCTGACCCTGCAGGCGCTGCGTTACCTGGTGGTGGTGGCGGGGCTGCTGCCGCTGGCGGCGCTGCTGCGGCTGCGCCCGCCGCGGGGCGCGCTGTTGCGGCACCTGCTGCTGATGGGGCTGGTGGTGCAATTCGGCTATTTCGCCGCCTGCAACCTGGCCCAGTTCTGGGGCATGACGGCGGGCGGGCTGGCGCTCCTCATCGCCCTGCAACCCGTGCTGGTGGCACTGCTGGCGCCTGGGCTGGCGGGGGAGGCGGTGGGCGGCCGCGCCTGGGTGGGGCTGCTGCTCGGCCTCGCGGGGGCGGCGGCGGTGATCCTCAGCGGCTCGGCGGTGCGGGCGGAGGGCTGGCTTGGGCTCGGCTTCGCAGTGGCGGCACTCGGCACCATGACGGCGGGGGCGCTGCTGGAGAAGCACGGCGGCCAGCCCTGCCATCCGGTGATGGCCAATCTGGTGCTCTATGCGGTGGGGTTGCTGGCCACCCTGCCGGTCGCGGCGTTGACCGAGACTATGCGTGTCGATTGGGCGCCGGGGCTGGTGCTGCCGCTGGCCTATCTGGTGTTGGCCAATTCTCTCATCGCCACCAGTCTGCTGCTGGCGATGATCCGGCATGGCGGGGCGGCGCGGGTCTCCGCCCTGTTCTTCCTGGTGCCGCCGCTGGCGGCGCTGATCGCCTGGGGTGTGCTGGGGGAGGTGATGGCGCCGCTGGCCTGGGCCGGCACCGCGCTGGCGGCGGTCGGCGTGGCGCTGGCGCGGCGGGCCGGTTGACCGGCGGGGGCGCTGGTCCCTAGCCTCGGCCGGGGAACAACGGGTCCGGGAAAGGCATCCTCCAACCATGGCTCATCGTGGCTTGCGCTTCGGCATCTTCCTCGCGCCCTTCCACCGGGTGGGCGACAACCCGACCCTGGCGATCGCCCGCGACCTGGAACTGGTCACCTGGCTCGACCAGCTCGGCTATGACGAGGCCTGGATCGGCGAGCATCATTCGGCCGGCTGGGAGATCATCGCCAGCCCCGAGATCTTCATCGCCGCCGCGGCGGAACGCACGAAGCACATCATGCTCGGCTCCGGCGTCACCTCCTTGCCCTACCATCATCCGCTGCTGGTGGCGCAGCGCTTCGTGCAGCTCGACCACATGACGCGCGGCCGCGTCATGCTGGGCTGCGGCCCCGGCGCGCTGGTCTCCGACGCCTATATGATGGGCATCGATGCCGAGCAGCAGCGGCGCATGATGGATGAGAGCCTCGGCGCCATCATGCGGCTGCTGGCCTGCGACGAGCCGGTGACGATGAAGACCGATTGGTTCGAGCTGCGCGAGGCGCGGCTGCACCTGGCGCCCTATACCTATCCGCGCTTCCCGATCGCCGTCGCCTCCGTCACCACCCCCTCCGGCGTGCTGGCGGCGGCCAGGCACGGGGTTGGCATGCTCTCGATCGGCGCCGGCCTGCCCGGCGGGCCGCAGAAGCTGGCGGAGCATTGGCGGCTCGGCGAGTCCGAGGCGGCGAAGCACGGCAAGGTGATGGATCGCGCCGGCTGGAAGCTGGTGGTGAACATGCATTGCGCCGAGGATGACGAGACGGCGATGCGTGAGGTCCGCCATGGCGAGCGGCTGGAGACCTTGAGCTATTTCAGCGAGACCCTCGGCCGCCCGCCGATGCGGAGCGAGGACCCGCTCACCGATGGGCTGCGCGCCGGCACCACCCTGGTCGGCAGCCCGGAGACGGTGGCGAAAGGCATCGAGCGCATGCTGGCATTCACCGAGGGCGGCGCCGGTGGCGTGCTGTTCCGCAGCCATGAATGGGCCAACCGCGAGCAGACCATGCGGAGCTACGAGATGTTTGCCCGCTGGGTCATGCCGCGCTTCCAGCATTCCGTGGAGACCACCATCGGCTCCCGCGAATGGTGCAGCGAGAACCGCACCGGGATCTTCGGCCCGAGCATGGGCGCGCTGCGGAAAGCCTTCACCGATGCCGGGCAGGAGGTGCCGGACCACATGCGGATGCGCCTGCATACCGGCAAGGTGGAACTCTAGAGCGGATCGCCGCAGGGCAGAACCGCCCGGAGGCGTGAATCCGCTCTACAAGCAACGGACTACAGCGGCGTGCCGAACCATCAGTTCGGCACGCCGCTGTAGGACGCGCCCGACGCGCGACAAGGAGCACGGCGATGCGGAACTGGCTTGCGGTTGCGGCCCTGGGATCGGCCCTGGCCCTGCGTCCTGCGCCGCTCATCGCGCAGCCGCAGCAGGTGGCGGTCTGCCCCACCATGGCCCTGGTGCAGCAGACCCTGCAGAATCCCGGCGGCCCCCTGCCGGAGGGCTGCCGCTTGGTCACCGTCCGGCGGGTGGACTCGCCCGCCGGGCCGCTCTGCGCCGTCGATTTCAGCGAGGAGGGGCAGGGGCTTCTCGGCGACATCATCGACAGCGCCGTGCAGACCCGATGGTGGGCCGCCTGCGCCACCCTGAACCTGTCCTGAGCGGGGTTGGCGCCTGAACGCACCAGCGTCCGGGCGCCCGCGATCCGATCTACCCTGCCAGTTCCGGGATCACCCAGAGCGGCTTCTCGCCGCGCGTCACCCGCTGGCAATTGTCGAAGGCGTTGCGGAAGCGCGCCTGTTGGTTGTCCCAGGTGGGGCCGGCGAAATGCGGGGTCAGCACCACATTGTCCAGGCGGAACAGCGGGTTGTCCGCCTCCGGCGGTTCCTGGTCGAAGACATCGAGGCCGGCGCCGGCGATGACCCCCTGGGCCAGCGCCTCGGCCAGCGCCACCTCATCCACCACCGGGCCGCGGCAGGTATTGATGAGATAGGCGGTGGGCTTCATCTGCCGCAACTCCGCCGCGCCGATCATGTGGCGGGAGGCCGCGGTCAGCGGCACGTGGAGGGAGACGATGTCGGAGGTCCGCAGCACCTCGTTCATCAGCCGGAACCGCACCTCCAGCGCATCCTCCGCATCCTCGGAAAGCCGCGCCAGGTCGTAGTACTGCACCGCCATGCCGAAGGCATTGCCCAGCCGCGCCACCTTCTTGCCGATGGCGCCAAGCCCGATGATGCCGAGCGTCTTGCCGCGCAGCTCACACAATTTCGTGCCCGCCAGGTCGTTGCCGCGCCAGCGCCCGGCGGCGACGTTGCGGTGCTGCCAGACCAGCCGCCGGCAGACCGCCAGCATCAGCATGATGGCGTGTTCGGAGACGGCGGTGGGATTGGCGCCGCCATTGTTGCAGATCGGCACGCCGGCGCGGCGCGCCGCCTCGATGTCGCAGCGGTCGTAGCCGGCCGAGAGCAACTGCACCAGCTTGAGCTTCGGCGCCGTGCGGTAGAAGGCATCGTTGATCGCCGGGTCGCCGAAGCCGACCAGGCAATCCGCCTGCGCCGCGGCGGCGGCGAATTCCGGGCTGCCGGGCTTGGCCACCACCAGGTCGCAACCGGCCGGCAGCATCTCCCGCGCGATCTCGGTGGCGCTCAGCGCGCTGTCCATCATGATGATCCGGGTGGTCATGCGTTTCCTCCAGCTTGATGGCCGTGCGGCCCATTGCAGGGCATCCGCGCGATGCTGGCAATCCGGCCGCATCCCGTCTGCCCGGAGGCAACCGCGGCGGTCAGCCCCGCACCCGGTCCGACCAGAACCGCACCCCCTCGCGCGCCAGCCCGCCGCCGAGGCCGATCGCGGTGCCATCGGCGCGCCAGCAGGCGGCGCCCTCCAGCATGCCATCCGCATGGAAGCGGATGGCGCACATGCCGCCCGCCACATGCGGTAGCGCCACCACCTCATGCCCCATTCCGCGCAGCGCCGCCCGCACCGGCTCCGGCACGCCGGCCTCCACCTCCAGCGCCTGGCCCTGGGTCCAGACTCGCGGCGCCTCCACCGCCTCCTGCAGGCTCATGCCGTGGTCCAGCAGGTTCAGCAGCGCCTGCATGGCGGAGCCGAAGATGCGCAGCCCCCCGGGCAGGCCGAGCGCCACCAGCGGCTTGCCTTCCCGCAGCGCGATCAGCGGCGCCTGGCTGGTGCTGATGCGCTTGCCCGGCGCGATGGAGAGCGCATGGCCCGGCCGCGGGTCGAACAGCGCCATGTAGTTGTTGGGGATCAGCCCGACGCCGGGGACCAGGAAGCGGGCGCCGAACAGGCTGTTGATGGTATGGGTGGCGCAGACGATGCGGCCCTCGGCATCGGCCACGGTGAGATGCGTGGTATTGGGGCTCTCCCCTGCCGCGACGCCGGCGCTCCAGGCACGGGCGCGCGCGGGGTCGAGCAGGGCCCGGCGCTCCAGGGCATAGGATTTGGATAGCAGCCGCGCCACCGGCACCTGCACGAAATCCGGGTCGGCGGTGGCGGCGGCGCGGTCGGCGAAGGCCATCTTCAGCGCCTCGGCCAGCAGGTGCAGCGTGGGCGCCGTGCCGAAGCCGAGCGCGCCGAGGTCGAACCCTTCCAGCAGGTTCAGCATCTGGATCACGTGCACGCCGCCAGAGGAGGGCGGCGGCGGCCCCACCACCTCCACGCCGCGATAGGTACCGCGCACCGGCTGGCGCTCCACCGTCCGGGCGTCGCGGAGGTCGGCCTCGTCCAGCACGCCGCCGAGCCGCGCCACATGGGTGGCGACGGCGGCGCCGATCGACCCGCCATGCAGCGCGCCGGGGCCTTCCCGCGCGATGCTCCGCAGCGTCTCGGCATAGTCGCCCTGGACCAGCCGGCTGCCGGGCCGCAGCGGCGCGCCATCGGGCAGGAACAGCGCCGCGATGGCGGCATCGCGCGCCAGGTCCGGCGCCGCATCGGCGGCGCATTCGGCGAGATAGGGCGTGGCCGGGAAGCCCCTCGCGGCGAGGCGGATCGCCGGCTGCATCACATCGGCCAGTGGCAGGCTGCCGAAGCGCGCCAGCGCCTCGCACCAGGCCAGCAGGTTGCCGGGGGTGGCGACGGAGCGGGCGCCGACCGCATTCTCCCGCCCCACCGTCTCCAGCGCCGCCGGCCACTCCTGGGAGACCGGGGTGTACATGTCCGGCCGCCCCGCCGCCGGCACGGTGGAGAGCCCGTCGATGACGGTGTGGCTGCCATCCGGCAGGCGGAAATGCGCCATGCCGCCGCCCAGCAGCCCCACCATCATCGGCTCCACCACCGTCAGCGCGAAGAGCGCCGCCACGGCGGCATCCACCGCATTGCCGCCGCCGGCCAGCATCTCGGCCCCGGCGGCGGAGGCGAGCGGGTGGTTCGTCACCACCATGCCGCGGGAGCCGGTGGCGGGGCGCTTCTCGCAAGTGAAGGGGCTGCCGGCGCGGGCGCGCCAATCCGTCTCGGGCATGGGCAAGGTCATCCAGGGTTGCGGGGGAGGAGCCTCGCCTCACCCGGGGCGCCGCGCAAGCCGGCGGACGGATCGCGCGGGCTTTCCTGGCCGTGCCCCTCCCGCCGCGATACCCTTGCGCCGAATTGCGGGAGGCCGCCATGCCCCGGCCCGTCCCCCGCCGCACCGCCCTGGCGCTCCCCGCCGCGACGCTGGCGGGGGGGCGGTCCTGGCGCAGACCGGCCCCATGCCAGGACAAGGAGAGGCCATGGCCGGCAATATGATCGATCCTGCCACCGACATGCTGGGCGTGGTGGATGTGCAGCCCACCTTCATGCCGGGCGGCGAGCTTCCCGTGGTGGAGGGCGATGCGGTGGTGCCGGTGATCAACCGCCTGCTCGCCGGTCCCTTCCTGCACGCCTTCGCCACCCAGGACTGGCATCCGCGCGGGCATCTCTCCTTCGCCAGTTCGCATCCCGGAAGGAAGCCTTTCGAGAGCATCGAGGCCTCCTACGGTCCGCAGACCCTGTGGCCCGATCATGCCGTGCAGGGCAGCGCCAATGCCGCCCTGCACCGCGACCTCGACCAGAGGCGGATCGAGTTGATCGTCCGGAAAGGCTTCCGGCGGGAGATCGACAGCTATTCCACTTTCCTGGAGAACGACCGCAGGACCGGTACCGGCCTCGATGCCTGGCTGAAGGCGCGTGGCGTGACGCGACTGTTCCTCTGCGGCCTCGCTACGGATTTCTGCGTCGCCTGGTCAGCGGAGAATGCGGTGCATTTCGGCTTCACCACCATCGTGGTGGAGGATGCCTGCCGCGGCATCGGCCTGCCGCTGCCCTCCGGCGGCACCACCATGGATGCGGCGCGGACGCGGCTGGAGGGACTCGGCGTGCGCTTCGTCACCAGCCACGACCTGCTCGCCTGATCAGAAGGCGCGGCTCAGCCCGGCGAAGACCCCGCGCCTGGTGCCGAATTGCGGCGCGCCGACGCCGATGCCGCTGCCATCGCGCAACTGGTAGCGCTCGTCGAACAGGTTCACCACGTCGAGCCGCGCGGTCCAGCGCCCGCCATCGGGCAGGTCGAAATCCTGGCTCAGGCCGAGGTTGAAGGTGGCGTAGGGCGAGAGCTTCTCGCTATTGGCGAAGCCGCGCCGCAGCCCGTTGCCATAGAGCATGGTGGCGGAAAGCCGCGTGCCCTCGGTCGCCCGCCAGACCGCGCCGGCCGAGCCGGTGATGAGCTGGTCATGGTCGGTGCGGACGTATTTGCGGCTGATATGGTCCAGCTCCTCCGGCTCGAAGAGGTATTGCGCGGAGCGGATGTCGCGCCCGGCGGAGCGGCTGAGCGCCAGGTTGCTATAGAGCAGCCAGCGCTCGCTCCGCCAATTGCCGGAGAATTCCACGCCATAGACCCGCCCCTGCCGGTAGTTGAAGGGCGTGAAGATCAGCGCCTTGCCGAACTGCCCGTAATCCAGCAGGTCCTGGACGTCCTTGTAATAGGCATCGACGCCAAGGGTCAGATGCTCCCCCAGCCGCTGCGAGGCGCCGATATCGAAGCGATGCGCGCGTTCCGGGCGCACCGGGTCGTTCTGCAGGCTGAAGGGCGCATTGGTGGTGTTCTCGAATTGCTGCAGCGTGGGGGTGGTGACCAGCTCCTGCTGCGGCGGCGTGAAGGTGCGGGCATAGCCGGCATGGAAGCTGGTGCCGGGGGCCGGGCGCCAGACCAGGTTGGCGCGCGGCGAGAGCTGCCCGGCCACCACATACTGCACCATCTGGTCCGCCCGCAGGCCGAGATTGAGCGTCAGGCTTTCGCTGATCCGCCATTCGTCCTGCACATAGGCGCCGTAGAGCCAGCCCACCCGGCTGCTGCGGTCCACCAGGGTGAAGGGATCGTCCAGCGCATCCCCGTTCGCATCCAGCGGCAGCACCGTGGTCTGGCTATGGGTGCGGCTGCTCTCACGCGAGGCCAGGAAGCCGGCGCGCAGCGTATGGGTCGCGCTCGCCCGCCAGGCGGCATCGGCCTGCGCCCCGGTGGTGAGGCTGGCGCGCAGCACATCGGAGGCGACGCCGTTGAACAGCATCTCCCCCACCACGCTCGGCACGTAATGGATCGAGCTGTAGCGGGTGAAGCCCGCCAGTTGCAGGTCCAGATCGCCGAGGGATTTCTGCACCGCCGCGACGCCATACCAATTGCGCTCCCATTGCCGGGCGCGGAGATCGGTGCTGTCGAAGGTGGATTGGCCGAAGGCGGTGAATTCCGGTTGCAGCCCGGGCGTATTCGGGATGCGGAAGCGGTTCAGCGAGGTGCCGGCGATGACCGAGAGCCGGGTGGTCTCGTCCAATTGCCGCGCCGCATAGGCGAGGCCGCGGGTCTGCTGCGTCTGGTCGTTCAGCGCGGTGCGGCTGCCGGTCGGGTTCTCGATCCCCTGGTCGCTGCGGAAGAAGGACCCGGTGGCGAAGACATCCCAGCCCTGCACCACCCCGGCCCAGCCCGCATGCGGCTGGATGGTGCCGCGCGAGCCGCCATAGACCCCGATGCTGCCGCCGGGATCGAGCGCGCCGCTGCGGGTCTCGAGGTCGATCACCGCATTGGTGCGGAAGCCGAATTGCGCGGGCAGGGCGCCGGTCAGCACCGCGACGCTGCGCAGCGACCGGGCATCCAGCACTTGGCCGAAGCCGGAGAGCCCCTCCGGCAGCACCACGCCGTTCAGCCGATATTGCAGGTTGCGGTGCTCGCCGCGCACATGGATGTCGCCGAAACTGTCCTGCACCACGCCCGGCGTCTGCAACAGGACTTGATTCAGCGGCGCATTGCCGCCCTGCGGCAGCGCCTCGATCGTCTCGCGGTCGATCTGCACCTCGCGGGCGCCGAAGCGGGTCAGGATATCCTGCCGGGCGGCCACGGCGCGCTGCGCCTGCACCACCAGCTCCGGCAGGACGGCCTCGGTCCCGGCCGGCTGGGCCATAGCGGGAGGCGCGAGAAGCAATGGGACGAGGGCAGGCGTGATGCGTCGCGGCATGCCGTATTGTTATGATATAACGTATCACAAAGGCAAGCCGGCCCCGCCTCATGCCACGGCCTCAGGCATAGAGGATGCCACCCTCCACCACTGGCACCCATTTCGCCCGCGCCATCTCGGTTTCGGCCAGGGCGACCAGCAGGCCCGGCGCCTCCAGGCCCTCCGCCACCTGGTCCAGCCAGGGCGAGGCCTCCGCCGCTGTCGCTTCCCGGCCCAGCAATTCGCCGAGCAACCGCGGCACCAGCGCCGACGCATCGGGGCTGCCGTGCCGGGCGTGGAATTCGGCGCCGTCGAGCAGCCCGGCGGCGACCGCCTCGGCCTCCATCCCCTCGGCCCGCAGCACGGTCCAATGCGTCCAGCCCGCCGCATCCGGCGAGCGGCCGAGCGCCAGATGGAACAGCAGGGCGATCTCGCCGGCATGGTCGTGCTGGTCCCAGACCCCGGCGGCGAGGTCGGCGGCGGTGGCGCGGCGGGCGGCCCAGCCATCGGCCACCTCCGCCAATGCCTCGGCGCGGCTGGCGCCGGCGGCCAGCGCGTCCAGGATATCGGTGACCAGGGTGGGGGCCAAAGCGGGGGCGCCGAGATGGCCGGCCACCAGCGCGGCGAAGCCGGCATCCTCCAGCGGGCCGAAGCGGAGGACGAATTCGGCGCTTTCCAGGAAGCCGCCCGCCAGCGCCTCCAGCTTCGCGCCCGCGGTCATCGCCAGGGTCCAATGGGCGAGGCCGGCATCATCCGGCAGCCGACCGAGCGCCGCGCGATAGAGGCGGAAGACCTGCGCGGCCAGGTCATCCGCCTCCAGCACCAGGCGGCCATCGGTGAACTCGATCACCTCGATGCTGCTGAAATGGTCCATGCCATCGGGGGCAGCCGCGGTACCGGCGCCGAGGTCCAGCACCACCTCGGCGCGGGCGGCATCGAGCCGCAGCGTATCGGTGCCGGCGCCGCCCTCCAGCGTGTCGTCGCCGGCGCCGCCGATGAGGGTGTCGTTGCCCGCCATGCCGAGCAGCAGGTCGTTGCCGGCGCCGCCAAGGAGGCGATCGGAAAGATCGGTCCCGATCAGGCGATCCGCGCCCGCCGTGCCCTCGCCGCGCACGGCGCCCTCCGCCCAGGACCAGTGCAGGCCGAGCGCCTGTTCCGCCGCCTCGGTCCCGTAGAGCGCCTCCGCCGCCAGCGCGTCCAGCGCCCGTGGCGCGGCGGGCAGGGCCAGGCGGCCGGGGGTGCCGGACATCACGGTCACGTCGCGCGTATCCTGCCCCGGCGGCACCAGGCCCTCCGCGGGATGGCCGAGGCCGATGGCATGGCCGATCTCGTGCAGCAGGGTGGCGAAGCCGATGCGGCTGGCGGAGGGCGCCAGGCTGTCACCCCGGAACAGGCCGAGGCTGAGCGCGATATCGCCCTCCGGCGGCGCCCAGGCACGGCCGAGGATGCCGGGGCCGCCGAGATCCTCCAGCCGGAACCGCAGATCGATGCCGGCGCCGCCCACCAGGTCCGGCACTTCCAGGAAGGAAAGGCCCGAGACGGCGGCCCAGTCCGCCAGTGCCAGCCGCGCCGCTTCCTGCTGCGCCAGGGAGAAGGGCGCCCAGGCCCCTTCCGGCAGGAGGTTGCCGACCGCATCCGCCGCATCCCCGGCGAAGGAGAAGGTGAGCAGCAGCGGGCCGCCGCCGCGCCAGAGGCTGCCGCCGGCCGGGAGCAGGGCGCGGGGATCGGGTGCGGCGGTGGCCATGGCGGTCATTCCCGGTGGGTTGCGCCGTGATGGCGCCGTTCCCCGGAGATAAGCCCACCGTTAACGCCGTATCAATAAAAAAACATTCCATTAACCATATTATTGTGCCGCCGGCCCGCGACAGGGTAGCGGCCCGCATTGCCGCCCCGGCCCCGCCACCCCATTCTGCCGGCAAGGACGAGGAGAGTGAGCCATGACCGGCGTGCCCGATATCAGCCCCCGGGACACCTGGGAGGCCTTGCGGACCGACCCCGAAGCCGCCCTGGTGGATGTGCGGACCGATGCCGAGTGGAATTTCGTGGGCCTGCCCGACCTGGAGGAGGCGGGGAAGCAGGCGGTGCTGATCCCCTGGCAGGTCTACCCCTCCATGCAGGTCAATGGTGCCTTCGCGGAGCATCTGCGGAAGGCTGGGCTGACGCCCCTGCACAAGCTGTTCTTCATCTGCCGCTCCGGCGCGCGCAGCCTGGCGGCGGGCCAGGCGGCGCAGGCCGCCGGCTTCCCCCATGCCTTCAACGTGGCGGATGGTTTCGAGGGGCCGGTGGATGCGGCAGGGCATCGCGGCTCGGTGGCCGGCTGGAAGGCGGAGGGGCTGCCCTGGCGGCAGCGGTGAGGCTGGCCCTCCTCGCGCTGGCCGGCAGCCTTGCCGCGGGCCAGGCAGCGCTGGCGCAGCAGCGCGACTGCCTGGGCTTCGGTGATCTCACCGCGGAACTCGCCATCGGCACCGTCACCGCCGGGCCGCGGGCGTATTTCCTGCGCGGCGACCGAGCCAGCCCGGATTGCCCCGCCGAGACCCCGGCCTGCCAGGAACGCGCCTATCTTGTGCCGAGCGATCAGGTGATCCTGGGCGGCGCCAGCGCACCGGGCTTCGCCTGCGCCCTCTATGTCAACCCGCGCGGCCTTGCGCGCGCCGGCTGGCTGCCGGAGGCCGCTGTGGCGCGGCAGCCGCCCGGCCCGGCCGGGGTGCCGGAGGACTGGCTGGGCGAATGGCGCGGCGGGCCGGAGCACCGCATCTCCATCCGCCGCGGCCCCCGGCCCGGCACGCTCCGCATCGAGGGCGAAGCCACCTACGGTGCGCAGGATCCGGATCGGGTGCGCCGCGGCGCGGTGAACATGGGCGAGATCGCGGCCGAGGTGGGGCCGAAGGGCCCGCTGCTCGGCTTCACCATGGGCATGGGTGGGACGCAGCCCTATGAGGCCGGCGAGCCCACGGATTGCCGCGCCAGGCTGCGCCTGCTTGGCCCCTGGCTGCTGGCCGAGGACAATGGCGCCTGCGGCGGCATGAATGTCAGCTTCTCCGGCGCCTATCGCCGGGCGCCGCCGAACCCGGGAGGAAAGAGCCGATGACCGCCACGCCGCTGCCGCTCGAGGGCGAGTTCCTGTTCCGCCTGGCGCTCTCCGCCGGCGCACCTGAGATGAGCGCGCCCGGCCGGGGCGGCGAGCTGCGCGTGATCCCGGTGACACGAGGCAGCTTCGAAGGGCCGCGCCTCAAGGGCGAGGTGGTGCCGGGCACCACCGCCGACTGGCTGCGGGTGGAGGCCGATGGTACCTCCCATATGGATGTGCGGCTGGTGCTGCGAACGGATCGCGGCCAGGACATCTATATGAACTATATGGGCGTGCGCACCGGCGCGCCGGAGGTGCTGGCGCGGCTTGGCCGCGGCGAGGCGGTGGACCCCGGCGACTATTATTTCCGCATCGCCATCCGCTTCGAGACCGGCGATGCGGAGCTGGCTTGGCTGAACCGCGTGCTGGCGGTGGGCGTGGGGCAGCGGCCGCCGACCGGGCCGACCTATGACGTGTATGTGGTGCGGTAGCGCGGGCCGCTACCGCCGCCCCGCCAATTGCCGGTTCTCCAGCCGCGACAACAGCCGCACCACCGGCCAGAGCAGGATGAAATACATCACCGCCGCCGCCACGATCGGCGTGGCGTTGTAGGTCACGCTCTGCGCCTGGCGCGCCTGGAACAGCAATTCCGGCAGGGCCACCACGGAGGCGATGGAGGTGAGCTTCACCACCTCCAACGTATTGCTGATGAGGTCCGGCAGCACGTTCCTGACCGCCTGCGGCAGCACGACATAGCCCATGGCCTGGCCGCGCGTCAGGCCGGTGCTGCGCGCCGCCTCGACCTGGCCGGCGGGCACGCTCTCGATCCCGGCCCGCAGGATCTCGCCGTAATAGGCGCCGGTATTCAGGAAGAAGCCGATCGCCACCGCCCCGATCGCCGAGACCTCCAGCCCCGCGAAGGGCAGGCCGGCATAGACGAAGACCAGCAGCACCAGCGGCGGCAGGGCGCGGAACAGATCCACCCAGGCCATCACCGGCCAGCGCACCAGCGGATGCCGCACGGCCGAGAGCAGCGACAGGATCACCCCGCCCAGCAGCCCGAGCGGCACCACGATGGCCGAGAGCAGCAGCGTCTGGATCAGGCCCGCAAGCAGGATCGGCCAGGCCTGCCGCAGGATGTCGAGCGAGAAGAAGGCCAGCAGGAAATCATCGAAGGTCATGGGTTATGCCTGGCCATCCGATTCACGCTCCGGTCCTTGCTGCGCTGCGGTCCTCCGCGATCGCATGGCTAGCGCTTCCACGCGAAGCGGGTCTCGATCCAGCGGCCGAGGATCACCACCGGGATGAACAGCACCAGATAGGCCAGCGCGCCCATGGTCAGCGGCGTCGGGTTGAAGCTGAAGGAGACGCCGGCCTGCGCCGCCCCCAGGATCTCCGGCACCGCCACCACCGAGCCGAGCGCGGTGCCCTTGGTGATGGCGATGGTGCGGTTGGTGAGGGGCGGGATGGTCATCCGCAGCGCCTGCGGCAGCACCACCTGGCCGAGGGTCTGGGCGAAGGAAAGGCCGGTGCTGCGCGCCGCCTCCCATTGGCCCTTCGGCACCGCGGTGATGCCGGCCCAGAAGATCTCCTCGGTGAAGGCCATCAGCACCAGCGACAGCGCCAGCCAGGTGGAGGCGAAGCCGCCCAGCGAGAGCCCCGCCGCCGGCAGGCCGAAATAGAACAGCACGATCACCACCAGCGGCGGCAGCGCGCGGAACAGGTCCACCGTGAAGATGATGAGCCAGTTCAGCGGCCGGAGGCCGAGGCTGCGGACCACCGCCAGCAGCAGCCCGGCGGCGATGCCGGTCAGGATGATGCAGAGCGCCAGTTGGATGGTCACCCAGAACCCGTCGATGATCTTCGGCAGGTAGTCCGCCGCGACCCGCAGGTTGAAGAAGCTGTCGAGGAATCTTTCCCAATTGGTCATGTGCCGCGCACCGCCATCCGGGCCATCAGTGGCGGTCGATCTGGCGGATGAAGGCGCGCGTCCGCTCCTGCCGCGGGTTGCCGAACAGCGCCTCAGGCGGGCCTTCCTCGACGATCAGCCCATCCGCCATGAAGACCACCCGGTCGGCGGCGGCCTTGGCGAAGCCCATCTCATGGCTGACCACCACCATGGTCATGCCGTCCTCCCGCAATTCCCGCATCGCCGCCAGCACGCCGCCCACCAATTCCGGGTCGAGCGCGCTGGTGGGTTCGTCGAACAGCATCACCCGCGGTTCCAGCGCGATGGCGCGCGCGATCGCCACGCGCTGCTGCTGGCCGCCGGAGAGCTGGCCGGGATAGTGGCCGGCGCGGTCATCCAGATGCACCCGGCCAAGCGCCGCCCGCGCCCGCGCCTCGGCGGCCGCGCGATCCAGCCCCTGCACCTTGCGCAGCGCCAGCGACACGTTCCCGAGCGCGGTCATGTGCGGATAGAGGTTGAAGGACTGGAAGACCATGCCGATCCGCTGCCGCGCCCGGTTGATGTCGGTCCGGCGGTCCAGCATGTCGATCCCATCCACCAGGATGGTGCCGCCGGAGGGTTCCTCCAGCCGGTTCAGGCAGCGCAGCAGGGTGGACTTGCCGGAGCCCGAGGGGCCGATCACGAAGACCAGCTCCCGCTCCGCCACCACCAGATCGACGCCCCGCAGCACGTGCAGGTGGCCGAAATGCTTGTGGATGCCGCGCGCCTGGACGATCGCTTCCGCCACCTGCCCGGCCCTAGCCGCAGTGCGGCTCATGCGGGGTCGGGTCGTAGCCGGGCAGGCCGGGCGGGCCATAGCCGGGGAAGACCACCCGCTCGGCATCGTCCTCCTTCGGCGCGGCGCCGAACCAGCGCTCGGAGAGCCGGGCGATGGTGCCATCCCGCTTCATGCACTCGATCACCTCCTCCACCTGGTTCCGCAGGGCGCCGCTGTCCTTGCGGAAGGGCGTGGCCCAGTGGAAGCGCGTGCCGGGCAGCACGAAATCGGCGACGTATTGCGGCGCGCGGGAGGCCGAATACTTGATGACCGTATTGCCCGAGAGGTTGGCATAGGCGCGGCCCTGCAGCACCGCCTGCACCGCATCCGGCTGGGTGTCGAAGGCGAGCAGCGTCAGGTTCAGCCGCTCGGCGTTGCGGGTCACCCATTGCTCATAGGGGGTGCCCTTGTTCACGCTTATGGCCTTGCCGCGCAGGTCCTCCTCCGAGCGAATCGGCGGGGTGCCGCGGCGGATGCCGAATTGCAGCTCGGTCCAGAGATAGCCCTCGGTGAAGAGCAGGTTGGCCGCGCGTTCCGGCGTCACCGTGGTGGGGGCGCAGAGGAAGTCGTAGCGGCCCGCGTTCAGCGCCGGGATCAGGCCGGAGAAGCTGGCGGAATCGATGGTGATGCTGCGCCCCATGCGCTTCGCCACTTCCTGGAACAGATCCACCTGGAAGCCCTGGATGCCGCCATCGAGTCGCGGGAAGGCATGCGGGGCGAAGGTGCCGTCCGCGGCGCAGCGCAGCGGCGGCTGCGCATCCGCTGCGGGGGCGGTCTGGGCCGTGGCGGCACCGGCCATTCCGGCTGAAAGCAGCAGGGCGGCAAGCAAGGGGCGCATCGTGGCGTCTCTCCCGGTCACATGAAACGCGGCGACGATCCTGCATTCGCGGCGGGTGCGCAACCGTCGCCCATCCGGTCTCCGGCCAGGGCGGACCGTGACCTGCCTCTTCCACGAGCGGCAGCGGCCTGGCTGCGCGGGCGGCAGGCAGGCGCAATACACGCAATGGTTGTGATGCCGGACAGTTTTGCCACAATATCGCCGCAAGCTCGGCCCGAAGCCGCCGCGTGTCCGGTGTTGAATGCAATGCGGCGGGTCGCTGACCCTGTCGAGTGGCAAAACGGGTCGGGGAGCCTCGCCCTATGCAACGCATCGCCTGCACCCTCATCGGCGGCGCCCTCGCCGTGATCTGCGGCCTGGTCGCCCTGCTGCTGAGCGACGCCCTGGCGCCCGGCCGGATCTCGCCGATGCTCGCCTTCTACGCCGCCTGCCTGGCCGGGGTGCTGCTGATCCTGGGCCTGGCCCTGCTGGAGCGCCGCGGCGCTCCGCATGGGATGACGCTGGAGGCGCGTCAGCCCTTCTCGGGGTAGGCGGGACGCGAAGGGCTTCCGGCGCCCTGATCCTCCGGCTCGTCAGAGATTGAAGGCCAGTCGCATGCCGACGGCCTGGAAGTCGCGATCGGGTCCGTCGAGGGCGATCCTGCCGTTCATGTACTGGGCCGTGAGGCGCAGCCTGGATGTCGGGTACCAGTTCAGCGCCGCGGTCCAGATCCCCTGGCGCCCGCCGCGGGTCAGGCCGTCATTGAGGTCGATCGCGCTGTAGCGGCCGGCGAGTTCAAGGGCGCCCCAGGTCCCTGCCGCCGGATTGAGATCCTCGGCGCGGCCCTTGGCCCAGGCACCCCGTTTCGCATCGCGCCGTCGTGGCTCGCCGAGCAGGGGATAGGCCAGCGCGGCGTACCAGCCATCGAAGCCGCGGTCTCCGCCGCTGCGGGCATCCACGCCGACATGGTAGTATTCGGCGGCGAAGTGCAGCGGCCCGACCATGCCGGAGACTTCGGGGCCAATGCTCCATCCGGCACTGGCAGGAATGGAGCCGGTGTCCACGAAGCGCTGCGGATCGAGGCGCAATTCGGGGTAGTCGCGCAGCCGGACGCTTTCCAAGGAATTGGGGCCGGGACGGAACTGGTACACGCCGCTCAGGCCGACCTGCAGCTTCACGGTGTCATCCAGCGCCAGCCATGCCGCACGGCCGACCACCCCGCCCTGGCGGTCGTCATGGAGCGTGGAAAGCACGCCATCGCTGAGATAGAAGCTGGCGAACCACCTCTCCCCGCGCGCCTCCACGCCCGCCGCAAGCCGGGTAGTGCCGGACGCCATGCTGGTGGCGAGGGTCACGATGGAGGCCCGCTCCATGAACAGCGTCTCGAAGGAACTGCCCGAGAATTCCAGGGTATGCAGAAGGGTGAAGGCACCGACCCGGAAGGTCGCCCATTTCAGGCCCTCATAGGCCGCCTGCAACTCGAAGATGCTGCCGCCATTGGATTGGCCCTGCGGGCTGGAAGGGGCGAAATCCCAGGTGAAATTGTAGCTGAAGTCGCGCAGGAAGGTTCCCTGCAGGCCGAGCCGGCCCCGCCGGACATTGACCCCGCTCCCGAACCCGCCCGGCTCTGCCTGGCCCCAGAAGGAGCCACCGTCGAGATCGAGGCGAAGGACCGGCCGGACCGTCAGATTGCCATCCGCGAGGTTCAGCGTCGGGCGCCCGCTCTGGAAGGAAAAGACCGGCTGCTCGGCGGGCTGGGCGTTTGCCTGTCCGGCAATCAGCAGGGCGGCGGTGATGATGGCCATGCGCATGGGCAGGAACTCCATCCCCGGGTTCGACAGGGTTCTGTGCGGATTCTGAGCAGGGTCGTTGTTGCGGGTCGGGGGCGTTATCTAGCCGTCCTTCTCCGGATAGAGCGCGCGCAGCCCGGCCTCGGAGGCATCGCAGCGGCCGCGCTCGGTGATGAGGCCCGTCACCAGCCGGGCGGGCGTCACGTCGAAGGCCGGGTTGGCGGTGGGGCTGCCCTCGGCCACCACGCGCACCGTCTCCAGCCGGCCATCCCGGGTGCGGCCGGTGAGTTCCGCCACCTCCGACCCCGCGCGCTCCTCGATCGGGATCTCCGCCACCCCGTCCCGCACCCGCATGTCGAGCGTCGAATGCGGCAGCGCCACCCAGAAGGGGATGTTGTTGTCCCGCGCCGCCAGCGCCTTCAGGTAGGTGCCGATCTTGTTGGCGACATCGCCCTGGCGGGTCACCCGGTCGGTGCCCACGATGCAGATATCCACCTCTGCATGCTGCATCAGGTGGCCGCCGGCATTGTCCGCCACCACCGTATGCGGCACGCCATGGCTGCCCAGTTCCCAGGCGGTGAGCGCCGCGCCCTGGTTGCGCGGCCGGGTCTCGTCCACCCAGACATGCACGGGAATGCCCAGGTCATGCGCCTGGTAGATCGGCGAGAGCGCGGTGCCGTAATCCACCGTGGCGATCCAGCCGGCATTGCAATGGGTCAGCACGTTCACCGGCTCGCCCGGCGCCTTCCGGGCGGCGATCTCCTGCAGCAGCGGCAGCCCGTGCTCGCCGATGCGGCGGCAGGTCTCGACATCATCCTCGGCGATCGCCGCCGCCTCGGCATAGGCGGCGGCGACGCGCGCCTCGGGCGGCTGGTTGTGGAGCGCGGCGCGCATCCGCTCCAGCGCCCAGCGGAGATTGATGGCGGTCGGCCGCGTCTCCCCCAGCATCGCCACCGCGCGGTCCAGACTGGCGGTGGAGGCGTCGCGACGCAGCGCCAGCGCCACCCCATAGGCGGCGACGGCGCCGATCAGCGGCGCGCCGCGCACCTGCATGGTGCGGATGGCCTCGGCCACCTGGTCCTCGTCGGTCAGGCGCGGCACTTCCAGCGCCCAGGGCAATTTCGTCTGGTCGATGATGCGCAGCGACCAGCCATCCTCGTCCAGCCAGACGCTGCGATAGGGCTTGCCGTCGATCTTCATGGCCTGTCGGTCCCGTGCCGCTCCGTGCCGAGGACGGATAGCACGGAGAGGCTGAAGGCAAGGAAGGTGAGAAGGGCGTTCACGGCATGGCCGTATTCCCAGTGCCGCCGCAACGCCTCCCAGCCCGGCGGCGCCTGGGTCCAATTCGCCGTCGCGACATTGGCCGGATAGACCCAGGTGAAGAAGATCGCCAGGGTCAGGCCGATCAGCAGCCCGGCCCCGAGCGCCAGCCCGGCCGCCCCCCGCTGCCGCCGGAGCGTCACCGCCAGCGCCAGGTTCGCGGCCAGGGCACCGAAGAGGGCGAAGCCGAACAGCGCCCAGCCGCGATAGAGGCCCTGGGCGATGAAATAGGCCTCCCGCGGCAGCCCGATCTTGTTCGGCAATTCGAACAGATGCGCCCCGGCCGGCACCAGGGAAAGCGCCGTCAGCAGCACGGCGGCGAAGCGCAGGAGGGTCAGCATGGCGGCCGGAACGGCGCCGCCCCCGGCTGGTTGCCGCCCTCGGCCTACATCCGCTGGTGCAGCGCGCAGACCAGGGTGAAGAGCCGTCGCGCCGTCTCGAAATCCAGCGCGATGCGGCCTTCCAGCCGCTTGGCCAGCAGTTCCGCGCCTTCGTTGTGCAGCCCGCGCCGGCCCATGTCGATCGCCTGGATGCGGGCTTCCATGCCGCCTTCCAGCACCGCCCGCTCATGGCTCTCCACGATCATGTGGTAGTCCTTGATGAGCCGGCGGAAGGGGCCGAGCGCCAGCAGGATGGCGCGCAGCGGCGCATCCGCCGCATCGCGGATATCGAAGGCCAGCCGCCCGTCCCGGACGCAGAGATGCAGGGTGAAGGGGCCGCCGGGCACGCCCTGCGGGTCGAAGTGGTTGCCCGCCAGCAGGTCGGCGACCGCCTGGCTGCGATCCGCCTCGGCATAGGCGGAGGGCAGGGGGGTCGCGTCCGGCAGTTCGATCCGTGTCAGCCGGCGCGCGGCATCCGGCCCAGGGGGCGATCCATGGGCCGACCCATTGGCCGGGGCGGGGTCCATGGCCGGCGGCGTGGCCAACTCAACCATCCATGCGGCCCGGCGCCGGCATGGGGATCGGGCCATGCTCCTCGCCGGTGAAGCCGAGCGTGACCATCCAGCCGACCACCGCACCCTTCACCGGCCGCAGCACCAGCGTACACAAGATGGTGAACAACGGCAGCCATACCGCCATGTGCAGCCACATGGCCGGCTCCCAGACCTTCTCCACCCAGAGCACGCCGGGCACCAGCAGGTGGCCGACCAGCAGGATGGTGAAATAGGGCGGCGCGTCATCCGCCCGCAGCCGGCCGAGCGGCGTGCCGCAATGGCCGCATTCCGGCACCACCCGCAGAAACCCCTGGAAGACAGGCGCCTCGCCGCAGACCGGGCAGCGGTTCCGCAGCCCACGCCCCACGGCGGTGAGGAAGGAGGGCAGGCCCTGCGAGGCCCGTCCCTGCATCGATGCGGCGAAGCTGTCGGGCTCCCATTTCATCCGGCGATCCTCTTGTTTCATGGGGCGGCCGCGCCGCGGGCCGCCGGTCATCCTGCCGGGCGGGACGCATTGCCGTATTGTGCGGTGCAATATCACCCTTCCAGGCACCCGGATCAAGCGCCGCATCACAGCCCCGCGTTCCGCACGGGACTTGCATGGCGCGTCCCGGCGGGTGAGGCTTTTCCCATGTCAGAGCGCATCCTGGTCATCAACCCGAACGCCTCGCTCTCCTGCACCCAGGGGATCGCCACTGCCCTGGCCCCCTTCGCCGCGCCCGGCCTGCCCCGCTTCGAGGTGACGCGGCTGGCCGAGGGGCCGCCCGCTATCGTCACCTGGCGCGACTGGTACGGGGTGGCGGAGCCGCTCTGCCGCCTGGTGGAGCAGGAGAAGGCGGCGGCCTATGTCATCGCCTGCGTCTCCGATCCCGGGCTGGAAGCGGTGCGGATGGCGACCGACAGGCCGGTGCTCGGGATGCTGCGTTGTGCCGTCGCCGCCGCGCTGACCCGGGCGGAGCGCTTCGGCATCCTCGCCTTCATGGAAACCAGCCGGCCCCGCCAGTTGCGTGCCTTGCAGGCCATGGGGGTGGAGGCGCGGCTCGCCGGCTATGAACCGCTGAACCTGCCGATGGAGACGCTGACCGACCCCATCGCCCCCCGTGCCCGCATCCAGGCGGCGGCCAAGGCGCTGGCGGCAGGGGGTGCGCAGGTGATCGTGCTGGGCTGCGCCGGCCTCGCCGGCCATGTCCGCGCCGCCGAGGATGCGGCGGGGGTGCCGGTGGTCGAGCCCTGCCAGGCAGCCGGCGTGATGGCGCTGCTGGCGGTGCAGGGCGGCCAAGCCCTGCCGCGGCAGGTGGCCGCCTGATGCCGCAGCGCGGGACCGGGCTGCTCGGCACCACGCTCGGCCTGATGGCGGAGATGCGGCCGGGCGAGGGCGCGGGCGGCGCCGCCGGCTATGAAGGCGCGGCCCGGATGCTGGAGGCGGCGCTGCTGCGTGCCCCGCGGGAGCCGGCCCTGCTGCCGCAGCTTGCGGCGGCGCTCGGGCGACTGGGCCAGGTGCCCGCCGCGGGGCGGTAGCAGTCAGCGTTGCGGGTTCTGGCCCATGCCGGTGGCGCCGCGCGTCCCATCGGCGGCGGAGCCGGCCCCTTCCTCCGGCCGGCCCACATCCGGTTGCAGCGTGCGGCGCTGCGGCTCGAATTGCCGCACCTCGGGCGGAGCCGGGCGGGGATCGCCGCGCGCATCCCGCGCCGCGTCGCGCAGCCGGTCGGCGTCCACCCCCTGTTCGAGCCGGCGGGAAGCCTCCGCGGCCGGGGTTTGTGCCGCGGCCGTGCCGGCCAGCAGCGCCATTGCCAGTGTCGCTCCCACTATCGCTTGCAAGATCGGGCCCTCCGGAACCGGAGCGCCCGAGGCGGGTTGCCGGTTCCGCCGCGCGGCTACTTCCCCTGGCCCGGCACCCAGGCCGGCGGCGGCTCGCTGCCCACCTGCGCGGTGATGCGGCCATAGGCTTCCGGCCGCCGGTGCCGGGCGAAGTCGAAGATGGTGCTGCGGCCGAGCCGGCACATCTCGAGGTCGCAATCCGCGACGATCAGCTCATCCCCCCAGGAGGTCGCCTGGGCCATGATCTCGCCCTGCGGGTTGACGATGATGGAATGGCCGAACAGCTCATGCCCATCCTCGGTGCCCGCCTTGGCGACGCCGGCGGCGAAGCAGGCATTCTGGTAGCAGCCGGCCTGGATGCTGAGATGCGAGTGGAAGACGCGGAGGTGATGCGCCTCGAAGCCGCGATTCTCCATGTTGAGGCTGGGCGTGTTGTAGCCGAGCATGACCAGCTCCGCCTGCTGCAAGCCCAGCACCCGCCAGGCCTCGGGCCAGCGCCGGTCGTTGCAGATCAGCATGCCGATATTCACCTGGTTCTCGCCGAGCGGCGCGCGGACCACCGGGAAGCCGAGGTCGCCCACCTCGAAATACCGCTTCTCCAGGTGCTGCACCTTCCGCTGCGGGTCGTATTCCGCATGGCCGGGCAGATGCACCTTGCGGTATTTCAGTACCACCTCGCCGCTGGGATGCACATAGACCGCGGTGTTGAAGCGGCGGCCCTCCGGGGTCTTCTCGGCATAGCCGAGATGGAAGCCGATGCCGTAGCGCCGCGCCGCCTGGAACAGCGGCGCCGTGGCGGGGGAGGGGAGGCTCTGCTCGTACCAATGGTCGGCGGCGGCCAGGTCCTCCTCGTACCAGCGCGGGAAGAAGGTGGTCAGCGCCAATCTGGGGAAGACCACCACCTCGGCGCCGCGGCGATAGGCGGTCTCCATCAGCCGGACCATGCGGCCGACGGCGACCTCGCGGCCCTCGGCACGCTGGATGGGGCCGAGCTGGGCGGCGGCGAGGGTCAGGGTGCGGGGCATGGCGATCTCCCGTCTCAGTCCGGGGCCACGGCGCCGGTCTGCTCCACGATCGGCCCATACCATCGCGGCCGGCGGTGCGCGGCGAAATTGAACATCTTCTCCTTGCCCTGACGGCAGGCGTCGAAATCCACATCCGCCAGGATCACCTCATCCGCCAGCGTCTTCGCCTGCGCCACCACGATCCCGTTCGGATCGACGATGCAGGAGCCGCCGATCAGGCCGGAGCCGTCCTCCACCCCCGCCTTGGCCACCGTCACCGCCCAGGTGGCGTTCATATAGGCATTGGCCTGGGCCACCAGCGTCGAGTGGAAGGTGCGCAGCGCCGCATCCTCGGCGGTGCCGCCATTGGGGTCGTAGGCCGCGGAATTGTAGCCGATCAGCATCAGCTCCACGCCTTGCAGCCCGAGCACGCGCCAGCCCTCCGGCCAGCGGCGGTCGTTGCAGATCAGCATGCCGAGCACCGGCGCGTTCCAGCTTGCCGGGCCGCGGAAGGCCGGGAAGCCGAGGTCGCCGTATTCGAAGTACCGCTTCTCCAACTGCTGGTATTGCTGCCCCGGCCGGAAGTCGGTCGAGCCCGGCAGGTGCACCTTGCGGTACTTGCCGAGGATCGCGCCGTCAGGCCCCACCGTGACGGCGGTGTTGTAGCGCTTCCCCGCCGGCGTCAGCTCGGCATAGCCGAGATAGAAGCCGACCCCGAGCGCACGCGCCCGGTCGAACAGCGGCTGCACCGCCGGATTCGGCATCGCGCGCTCGAAATTCCCCAGGAATTCCGTGTCGTCCTCGGCGATCCACCAGCGCGGGAAGAAGGTGGTCAGCGCCAATTCGGGGAAGACCACCAGCTCCGCCCCCTGCGCCGCGGAGTGCTCCAGCAGGGCGATCATCCGGTTGAGGGTATGGGTGCGGGTATCGGCGCGCTGGGTCGGCCCCATCTGGGCCCCGGCGACGCGCAGGCGGCGCGGCATGGTCTAGTCCTCTCCGAGATAGGTGTCGCGGTGCTGGCGCGGGACGAAGCGGCCGGTGCCGGGCCTGGCCAGCACCTCCGCCCCGTTCCAGATGCAGGCGCCGCGGAGATAGGTGGCGGCGACCCGCGCCTGCATCGCCCGCCCGTTATAGGGCGACCAGCGGGCATCCTCGCGGTCGCGGATCTCGCGCTCGTCGAAGGTGAAGCGCCCCTCCTCCAGCACCAGCAGGTCGGCGTCGCTCCCCACCCGGATGGCGCCCTTCTTCGGGAAGAGGCCATGGAAGCGCGCCGGGCGTTCCGCGCAGTAGCGCGCCATCAGTGTCACCGGCAGCCCGCGCTCCGCCAGCAGGGAGAACATCAGCGGCGCGAAGCTCTGCAAGCCCGTCAGCCCGGCGCCGGGGGCGAAGATGTCGCCGTCATAGCGCTTGCGCTCGCGCGGCCAGGGGGCGTGGTCGGTGGAGACATAGGCGACCTTCCCGGCCTGGAAGGCGCCCCACATCCGCTCCACCTCCGCGGCCGAGCGGAAGGGCGGGTTGCATTTGCCGAAGCCCTGCAGCCGGGGCAGGTCCTCCTCGGTCATGCAGAGATACTGGATGCAGGCCTCGCCGCTGCTGCGGGCGCCCTGGCGGCGGAACAGCTCGGCCAACTCGAAGCCCCGCGCCAGGGAGGAATGGGCGATATGCACATGCGCCCCGGTTTCCAGCGCGATCTCGAAAATCTCCAGATCCGCCATGCTCTCGGCCAGCGGCGGGCGGGTGCGGCAATGCATGATGGGGTCGGTGCGGCCGGCCGCCTTCGCCTCCTCGGTCAGGCGCTGCACCAGCTCCTGGTCCTCGTTGTGGATCGCCACCATCAGGCCGGTTTTCGCGATCTCCCGGAAGGCGGCGACCATGGTGGGGTGGTCGATGCGGGGGAAGCGCACCGGGTCGTATTCATAGGTGGAGAGCTTGAAGGAACAGGCCCCGGCCTCGGCCAAGCCCGGAATCGCCTCCAGCCCGCCGGTCTTCAGGATGGTGCCATAGAGCGCCATGTCCACATGCGAGGTCCGGTTCACCCATTCCACCTTCTCGCGGAAGATGGCGGCATCCGTCACCGGCCGCGGCACGTCATAGGGCATGTCGACGCAAGTGGTGACGCCGCCCGCCGCCGCGGACATGGAGGCACCCTCGATCCCCGGCCAGCCGGCGCTGCTGCTGGTATGCATATGGCCGTCCACCAGCCCGGGCAGCACCAGCTTCCCCGCATGGTCCGCCACCTCCGCCGCCGGCGGCGGCGCGCCCTGGCCGATGGCGGCGATGGTCTCGCCCCGCACCGCGACCCAGCCGTCACGGAGGATGCCGTCGGGCAGCACCAGCTCGCCAAGGATGATCCGGTCATAGGGTGTCTGCATGGTCGGCATCCAGCACGGGTTTCAGGATGCGGCAGCCTATGCCGCCGCGCCCGCCGCGCCAACCAGTGCCGGTTCTGGGGTTCAGGCGATATGCAGCACCCGGATCAGCACCAGGCTCATCCCCAGCAGGAGCAGCAGCGACAGCACCGCCGCGGCGGTGACCCGGGCGCCGGCCCGCGCCACGCTCCGCACATCCACGCCGAGCCCGAGCGCCGCCATGGCGAGCACGGTGAGGAGATCGGCCACCGCCGCCGCCGGCGCCAGCACCGCCTGCGGCACCAGCCCGGCCGAGCGGAGGCCGGCGAGGAGGAGGAAGCCGATGATGAACCAGGGCACCATCCGGTGCAGCGGCGGCCGTTTCCGCTGCGCCGCCGCGTCGCCCTCACGCGCCGCGATCAGCGAGAGCAGCAGCACGGCGGGGCCCAGCATCAGCACCCGCACCAGCTTGACCAGCGTGCCGACCTGGGCGCTGAGCATGCCGACCGGCACCGTCGCCGCCAGCACCTGCGGCACCGCATAGACGGTGAGGCCCGCCACCACCCCGTATTGCGTCTCGGTCAGCCCCCAGAGCGTCACCAGCAGCGGCAGGGTCAGCACCACCACCACGCCGAGCACGGCGGTGAAGGCGATGGAGGCCGCCACATCCTTGCCCGTGGCGCCGATCACCGGCGCCACGGCGGCGATCGCGGAATTGCCGCAAATGGAATTGCCGCAACCGACCAGGATCGCCATCCGCCGCGGCAGGCCGAGCCCCCGGCCGATCAGGTAGCTGGCGCCGATCGCCACCACCACCAGCGCGGCGATGCCGAGCAGCAGGCCGGGCCCCACGGCGAGCAGGGCGGCGAAGCTGACCGACAGCCCGAGCAGCAGCACCGCCACCTCCAGCAGGGTCTTCGCGCCGAAGCCGATGCCAGGACCGTACTGGTCGCCGGGCCGCCAGAGCGAGCGGACCGCCGTGCCGAGCAGGATGGCCAGCACCAGCGCCTCCAGCCAGGCGCGGCCGAACACCGCTTCCTCGACATGTTCCAGGGCGAGCGCGGCCAGGGTGATCGCGAGACAGAGAAGAAGGCCCGGCAGCAGCCGCCGGACCGTGCGAAGCGGGAACATGATGTCCTCGGATGGGAAGGGGCCTACCGCCCGTCCCGGCAGGCGCTACACCCGCGGCCTGCATAACTCGAATACATTTATCCCATGCAGGCATAGGCTGTGGTTATGGCCATCAACCTGCATCTGCTCCGCCTCTTCGCCATGGTCGCGCGGCACCGCAGCTTCTCCCGTGCTGCCGAGGCGCTGCATGTCAGCCAGCCCTCCGTCTCCAAGGGGGTGCGGGAGCTGGAGGCGCAGCTCGGCAGCCGCCTGCTGGAACGCGGCGGGCCGGGCGGCGTGACCCTGACCGAGCCGGGCCGCATCCTGGCCGGCCATGCCGCCACGCTGTTTGGCGCGGAACGCGCGGCCGAGGAGGATCTCGCCGCCTTCCGGGGCCTGCGCCGCGGTACGCTGGCGATCGGCGCCAGCACCACCATCGCGACCTATTTGCTGCCCCGCGCGCTCGGCGCCTTCCACCGCCAGCACCCCGAGGTGGAATTGCGGCTGACGAGCGCCAATACCCGCGCGATCGTGGACCTGCTGCTGGCGCGGGAGCTGGACATTGCCCTGGTCGAAGGCCCGGTGGAGGAGCCCGGCCTAGTGGTGGAGCCCTGGCGGGAGGACGAGATGGTGCTGGTCGCCAGCGCGACCCATCCGCTCGGCGCGGAGGCGGTCCTGCCCGATGCCCTCGCCGGGCAGATCGTCATCATGCGCGAGCCTGGCTCCGGCACGCGCGATGTCGGCTTCGAGGCCCTCGCCGCCTGGGGTGTGCGGCCGCGGCGCACGCTGGAGGTGGGCAGCACCGAGGCGATCAAGCAGCTTGTCGCCGCCGGTGTCGGGGTGGCGATCGTCTCCGCCGCGGCGGCGGCGGACCAGATCGCGCTCGGCCGGCTGCGGGTGCCGCGGCTCCGCTCCGTCTCCGGGGGCCAGGTCACGCTGCGCCGGATGCTGAGCCGCCTGATCCTGCCGGGACGCCGGCCGAGCGTGGCGGCCGCGGCATTCGAGGCGCTGCTCGGCCTGCCGCCGGAAACCCGCGGCTGAGCGCCCGGCATGGACGCTGCGCGCGGGAGGGGGCAAAACTCCGCCGGCCCGAACCATACGGAGAACGCCGACGATGCAGATGCACGCCGTGAAGGTCCACCCGTCCAAGGCGCTGCTGAAGCGCGAGGACCAGCTCGCCTGGAAGATCGCCGGCGTCGCCGCCGACAAGGTGGCCGTCCAGAAGGACGTGGCCGAGATGATCGTCAACCGGATCATCGACAACGCCTCGGTCGCCATCGCCGCCATCAACCGCAAGCCGGTGGTTTCCGCCCGCGCCATGGCGCTGGGGCACCCGCGCAAGGGAGGCGCCACCATCTTCGGCGTTCCCACCGCCAAGGGCTTCTCGCCGGAATGGGCGGCCTGGGCGAATGGCACGGCGGTGCGCGAGCTGGACATGCACGACACCTTCCTGGCCGCCGACTACTCGCACCCCGGCGACAATATCCCGCCGATCCTGGCGGTGGCCCAGACCATGGGGAAGTCCGGCCGCGACCTGATCCGCGGCCTCGCCACCGGCTACGAGATCCAGATCGACCTGGTCCGCGCCATCTGCCTGCATGAGCACAAGGTGGACCATATCGCCCATCTCTGCCCCTCCGCCGCCGCCGGCATCGGCACCCTGCTCGGGCTGAAGCAGGAGGTGATCTTCCAGGCGGTGCAGCAGGCGCTGCATGTCAGCGTCTCCTTCCGCCAGTCCCGCAAGGGCGAGATCAGCTCCTGGAAGGCCTTCGCCCCCGCCCATGCCGGCAAGCTGGCGGTGGAGGCGGTGGACCGCGCCATGCGGGGCGAGGGTGCGCCGAGCCCGATCTACGAGGGCGAGGACAGCGTCATCGCCTGGGTGCTGTCGGGCCGCACGCAGGCCGACAAGGAGGGCCGCGAAACCGTCTATGGCCCGGACTACTACCAGGTGCCGCTGCCCGGCCTCGGCGAGGCCAAGCGCGCCATCATGGATAGCTACACCAAGGAGCACTCGGCCGAGTACCAGAGCCAGGCGCTGATCGACCTCGCCTTCCGCATGCGGGAGCAGGTGCCGGACACCGATGCGATCGAGCGGATCACCATCCACACCTCCCATCACACGCATTACGTGATCGGCACCGGCGCCAATGATCCGCAGAAGATGGATCCGAAGGCCAGCCGGGAGACGCTCGACCATTCCATCATGTACATCTTCGCCGTCGCGCTGCAGGACGGGCGCTGGCACCACGTGGACAGCTATGCGCCACGCCGCGCCGGGCGGGCCGATACGGTGCGGCTCTGGCACCGGATCGAGACGCGCGAGGACCCGGAATGGACCCGGCGCTACCATTCCAAGGACCCGGACGAGCTGGCCTTCGGCGGCAGGGTCGAGATCGTCCTGAAGGACGGCACCCGGCTGGTGGATGAGCTCGGCGTCGCCAATGCGCATCCGAACGGCGCCAGGCCCTTCGGTCGCGAGGACTACATCAACAAGTTCCGCATCCTGACCGAGGGCACCCTCTCGACCCGCGAGGCGAACCGCTTCCTGGAGGTGGTGCAGGACCTGCCGCGGCTGACCGCCGGGGAGCTCGGCCTGCTGAACGTCGCGCTGCCGGCGGGCGCGCTGGCGGAAGGCAAGCCCGGCATCTTCTAGCGTGGGTCGTGGCGGCGAGGGGAGGCCCCTCGCCGCCGATGCGGCCCCGGGCTGGCGGCGGCGCGGCGCCGGGGGCAGGCTGCCCGGCGCCGAAGCCTCACGGCCCGGGCCGGAGGACCACAAGGACAACCAACAGCACAGGAGCGAAAGCATGAGCCAGAGCAACCAGCCCGACATTAGAAAGGGTCTCGTCGGCGTGCTCGCCGATGTCTCCGCCGTCTCCAAGGTGATGCCGGAAACCAACAGCCTGACCTATCGCGGCTATGCGGTGCAGGACCTGTGCGAGATGTGCAGCTTCGAGGAGGTGGCCTACCTGCTCTGGAACGGCGAGCTGCCGAACCGCGACCAGCTTGCGGAGTTCAAGGCGGCGGAAGCGGCGGAGCGGGAGATCAGCCCGCCGCTGCATGAGGTGATCCGGGCCTTCCCGCATGACGCCCACCCGATGGATGCCATCCGCACCGCGGTCTCCTTCATGGGCATGGAGGACCCCGAGGCCGCCGATACCGGGGAGCCGGCGACGCGGCGCAAGGCGCTCCGGCTGCTGGCGAAGATCCCGACCGCCATCGCCGCCGCGCACCGCGCCAGCAAGGGCCAGGTGCCGGTCGCGCCCAACCCGGCGCACAGCTTCGCCGAGAATTTCTTCAATCTGGTGTTCGGCAAGGTGCCGCAGCCGGAGGTGGTGCGCGCCTTCGACGTCTCCCTGATCCTCTATGCCGAGCACACCTTCAACGCCTCCACCTTCACCGCCCGGACCGTCACCTCCACCGGCGCCGACATCCATGGCGCCATTACCGCCGCCATCGCCGCCCTGAAGGGGCCGCTGCATGGCGGCGCGAACGAGGCGGTGATGCACATGCTGACGGAGATCGGCGAGCCGGCGAAGGCGGCGGCCTGGCTGGAGGGCAGGTTCGACCATCGCGCGCTGGTGATGGGCTTCGGCCACCGCGTCTACAAGTCCGGCGACAGTCGCGTGCCTACCATGACCAAATACGCCGAGAAGATGGCGGAGGTGGTGGGCGACCGCCGCTGGATGGAGATGAGCCGCATCCTCGCCGCCGAGATGCTGCGGCAGAAGAACATCCACCCGAACCTCGATTTCCCGGCCGGCCCGGCCTACCACCTGATGGGCTTCGACATCCCGCTCTTCACCCCGATCTTCGTGGCCTCCCGCGTCACCGGCTGGGCGGCGCATGTCATCGAGCAGGCGGCGGACAACCGGCTGATCCGCCCGCTCTCGGTCTATACCGGGCCGGAGCAGCGCCCCGTGCCGCCCATGGCGGCACGCTGAGCAAGGGCGTGCCGCCGATGTCGGAGCGCTGAACCAGGGCGTGGCGCCGATGGCGGCACGCTGAGCAAGGGCATGGCGCGGCAGGTTTCGCGCCGTGCCGATCCCGCTTCCAGACGGCCGCCGGCGCATCCGGCGGCCGTTGTCTTTCGCGCCTCATGCCACGATGCGCTTGCCGTCCTGCATCGCCGCGCGCCATGGATCGCGCATCCTTCCAGGCCGGGATGCGGCGCGGCGGAATGTCGCGCGGTGTCGTGCGCAGAAAAGCGTGGCTGCAATTGCGGTTTCTGTTGACACGCCACATGGCTGTGCAGATAGCGTGATTCGCGCGCACCTGTCGCACGCGATTCGCTTGCATGGAAATCCAGCGAACGCGTCGACGAAGTGCCGCAGCAGGGAAGGACGGTCCATGGACCGCAGGCATGACGGGGTGGCGGCAGCGAGTTCCGCCGGGCATCCCGCACTGCCGCAGGGCGCCAGCAGCGCGCCCCGCGATGGAGACGCGGCCGAGGGAGTTGCGATGCGGCGTGCCGCCGATCGCCCGCTGCCGATGTCTGCCTGCATGGCCTGGACGGCGATCCGTCCGGCGCCGCGCGCCACGGGATCCGCGCGCCGCCGCCGTCGCACGACCGAATCCTGCACCACCCGGGCCGGCCGCCCCATGGCAGCGGCCCGTTCCCCCACGGAACGCGCAAGGAGATCCTGACCGTGACCGACACCACCGAAACGCCGAACGCCCAGGCGATGGCCATGTCCACCACCCGCCGCACGGCGAAGAAGCCCGCCACGGCCCGCGCCCGCGCCGCAAGCAAGACGCCGGCCGCCCGCAAGCCGGCGGCGAAGAAGACGGCGGCGGCGAAGAAGCCGGCCGCGCGCAAGCCGGCGGCGAAGAAGGCCAGCACCACCGCCCGCAAGCCCGCGGCCCGCAAGACGGCGACCACGCGCAAGGCGACCACCACGGCCCGCAAGCCGGCCGCCCGCAAGGCGACCACCACGGCGCGGAAGCCTGCCGCCCGCAAGACGGCGACCACGCGCAAGGCAGCCACCACGGCCCGCAAGCCGGCCGCGCGCAAGGCGACCACCGCGGCGCGGAAGCCCGCCGCGCGCAAGGCCACCGCGACCGCCACGACCCGCAAGCCCGCGGCCCGCAAGGTTGCCGCCCGCAAGCCGGCGGCCCGCAGGACCACGGCAGGGACCGCCGCGCCGCGCCGCGCCGCGGCAGCGAAGACCGCCACCTCGGCCCGTTCCGAGGCGGCGAAGAAGGGGGCCGCGACCCGCGCCGCGAAGCGCGCCGCCGCTGCCGCCGCAACGCCTGCCGCAGTGCCGGAGGCGACTGAGGGCGGCGAGTCCTCCAACGACTGAGTCCGCCGCAGATCCCGGCGAGAGGGCGCCGTCTCGCAGGGGGCGGCGCCCTTTTCGCGTGGGGCGCCGGGCCGCGATGGGCCAGCCCCCGCCTGGCTACGCCCCGTGCGGCCCGCCCGCCAGCCAGCGCGCGCCGTGGGCATGGAGCGCCTCCACCTCCGGCCCGTGCAGCCCGGGCATGTCGGTCTTCACCGCATAGCCGATGCCGGTCTGCAGATAGGCCAGATGCCGGTAGCCTTCCGGGAAGCGCGCCAGCAGCGCCGGGTCGAGCGCTCGGATCGCCGGCCGGTCGAGCATCTCCTGCTCCATGCCTCAGCCGCCCCATTTGCCGAAATAGGCGAATTCCGCCACCGGGCGGCGCGCGCGTGGCGCCGTCTCGCGCTGCCGCAACGCCTCCGGCAGGGCATCGGCGCTGCCGGGATGGCCGAGCGCGATGGCCGCGGCGGGGTCGTATTCAGCCGGGATGGCGAAGACCTCGCGCGCGCGGGCCGGGTCGAAGCCGGCCATCTGGTGCAGTTGCAGCCCGAGCGCGGCGGCCTGCAGCGCCATCTGCGCGCTGGCCGCGCCAGTGTCGTGCCAGCCATGCCGGTTCGGGTTGCCATTCGCCGGGAAGGTGGTGCGCGCCACCGAGAGCATCAGCACCGGGGCGTGCTTCGCCCAGCCCTGGTTGTTCGGCGTCAGGCAGCCGAGCAGCGCCTCGAAGGCAGCCGCATCCTCCTGCCGCCGGGCGATCAGGTAGTGCCAGGGCTGGGCGTTGTTGCAGCTTGCTGCCCAGCGCGCAGCTTCCAGCAGGGTCTCCAGCGCGGCGGCGGAGACCGGCTGGTCGGTGAAGCTGCGCGGGCTCCAGCGGCGGCGCAGCAGCGCCTCGATCGGGCGATCGGCCGGCGCTTCGTGGTCCGGCGGGGTGGTGGGGGGGCATGGCTCGCTCCTTCTGTTGCTGCGGAATGCCGGCGCTCGCCTGCAAGGGCCGAGCACGGGCGATCTCCTCGCTAATCAGCCGAAATGCCCGAGCAACTCGTCCACCTCCGCCGGGGTCAGGGTCCGGGCGGGCTGGCCGCGCAGCATCAGGGCCAGCTTCGCCGCTTCCTCCAGCTCCTCCGCCGCATAGACCGCATCGTCCAGCGTCTTGCCGCTGACCACCGGCCCGTGATTCGCCAGCAGCACCGCGCGTGCCTCCCGCGCCCCCGCGGCGATGGCCGGCTCCATCGCCGGGTCGCCCGGCCGGTAGTAGCGGATCACCGGCAGCGCGCGGCCGATGCGCATGACGAAATAGGGCGTCAGCGGCGGGATCGGCGCCGTCTCCCCCGGCGCCGCCAGGCAGGCGATGGCGGTGGCATGGGTGGAATGCAGATGCACCACCGCTCCCGCCTCTGGCCTCGTGGCCAGGAAGGCGCGGTGCATGAAGACCTCCTTGGAGGGCTTGTCGCCGGCGACATGGCGGTATTCCAGGTCGAGCTTGCTGATCCGCGCGGGATCGAGCCGGCCGAGGCAGGAATTGGTGGGGGTGATGAGGAAGCCATCCGGCAGCCGGACGCTGATATTGCCGGCGCTGCCCACCGAGAAGCCGCGGCCAAACAGCAGCCTGCCATGCGCGGCGATGGCCTCGCGGAGTTCGGATTCCGTGCTCATGCCCCGAATGCCTTCAGGAAGAAGTCGCGCCCGCCGAAATTGCCGGATTTCAACGCCAGGTGCAGTCCCACGGGCTCCGCATAGGTCCAGGGCACGCCGGGGTCGATCTCCGGCCCGATGCGCAGCGCCTTGACGCCGAGCCGCGCCACCACGGCGCCCGAGGTCTCGCCCCCTGCCACCACCAGCCGGCCGACGCCGCGCGCCACCAGCCCCTCCGCGATGGCGGCCATGGCCTGCTCCACCAGCGCCCCCGCCGCCTCGCGCCCGAGCCGTGCCTGCAATGCCGCCACCCGGTCCGGCGGCGCCGAGGCGGCGATCACCAGCGGGGTTTCGCCGAGCCTGCCCGCCGCCCATTCCAGCGCCTGCGCCGCCAGCGCTGCGGCATCCGGCAGGGCCAGCGCGTCCAGTTCCAGCACCGGCACATGATTCCGCGCCAGGCCAATCTGCCCAAGCGTGGCGCGCGAGCAGGAGCCGGCCAGCACCACGGCATGGCCCCGCATCGGCGGCAGCACGGCGGCATCGCCGCGCTCCGGCAGCAACCCGGCGCGGCGGAAATTCGCCGGCAGGCCCATCGCCACGCCGGAGCCGCCGGTGATGAGGGCGTGGTGCTCCGCCGCCTCGCCGATCGCCAGCAGATGCGTATCCGTCACGGCGTCCACCACGGCATAGCGGCGGCCGCTTTCCTTCAGCACGGTCATGGCGCGGCGGATCGCGCTCGCGCCCTGCTCCACCGTGGCGAAGGGCACCAGCCCCACCGCGCCATCGGTCTGCCGCCCGAGCACGCGCACCAGGTTGGCGTCCCGCATCGGCGTGAGGGGGTGGTCCTGCATGCCGCTCTCGTTCAGCAATTGCGCGCCGACGAAGAGATGCCCCTGGTAGACGGTGCGGCCATTGGTCGGGAAGGCCGGGTTCGCCAGGGCGAAGCCGCAATCGAGGCGGCGCACCAGCGCATCCGCGACCGGGCCGATATTCCCCTGGTCGGTGCTGTCGAAGGTGGAACAGTATTTGAAGAAGATCTGCCGCGCGCCCTCCGCCAGCAGCGCCTCGCAGGCGGCCAGGCTCTCGGCCACGGCCTGCTGCACGGGCGCGGTGCGGGACTTCAGCGCGATGACCACCGCATCCGCCTGGGGGAGCGGGGCATCGGGCACGCCGATCACCTGCACCGCGGACATGCCGCCCCGCACCAGCGTATTGGCGAGATCGGTGGCGCCGGTGAAATCATCGGCGATGCAGCCAAGGAGCGGCATGCGGAAAATCCTTCTAGAGCGGGGTGCCATTCTTGCGGAGAAAGCGGGCGCGGCCCTCGGCATCGGGCCGGACCATCAGGTCGTCATCGGGGTAGTCCACGGAATCGCCGCGCGTCCGGTCGCCGACCTCAAGATAGACCACATCCTGCGCGCTCCGGTTCACCAGATGATGCGCGTTCCCGGTGCCGCAGGGGAAGCCCGCGCAGATGCCGGGCGCAAGCGGCGTCTCCCCGGCATCCGTCACCAGGACTGGCGTGCCTTCCAGGATGTAGACGAACTCGTCCTGCAGGGCATGGGCATGGCGCAGCGCGGAGGCGGTGCCGGGCGGCAGCCGGGTGAGGTTCACGCCGAAGTTGCGGAGGCCGAAGAACTCGCCGAGCGGGTGCTTCTCCCGCGCGCCGATCCTGGCCACCAGGTCTGGCGGGTAGTTGCTCGGGCGGGCGCGGGGCGGCGCATCCTTGGCGCGGATCGCGATGGGCTTGTCCGGCATCGTCTCCTCCTGCCACGGCGTTCGGGCTGCCGGGACAAGCCCCGAAAGGCATTCGTCCCGCCGGCACCGGGAGAACAATGCGACGGTCTGCCGGTCGATAGCCAGCCGGGAGCTCCAGGTCATCGCATGGAGAACAATTCCCGATGGAACCGCGTCGTGACCGGCAGGCCGTGGCTGGCGAAGTCCTTGCTGAGCGCGTCGCCGAAGCCCGCCGGGCCGCAGAACCAGACGCTGGCTTCCTGCCAGTCCGGCACGGCCTCGCGGATGCGGTCGCCGGTGAGCCGGCCATCACGCGTGTCGTGGAGTACGTGCAGGCGTACGCCTGCGGCCTCTGCATCGGCCGTGAGCTTGCCGATCGCCTCCTCGCTATAATCGGCCGTGGTGTGGAAGAGATCGATTGCCTGCGAGCGCGGCCGGCCGGAATAGGCCTGTCGATCCATCGCGAGCTGTTTCATGCGGGCGATGAAGGGCGTGATGCCGATGCCGCCGCCGATCCAGATCTGCCGTGTGCGGTTGTCATCGAAGGTGAAGCAGCCATAGGGACCCTCGACCTTCACCGGTTGACCGACCCGCAGCGCCTCGGGCAGGCGCCGTGTAAAGTCGCCCAGCTCCTTGGTAATGAACGTCAGCCGATGCTCGGAAGGGTTCCAGGCGGAGGCGATTGTACATGGGTGCGCCTCCTCGGCTTCGTCCCAAGTGACGAAGGCGAATTGTCCAGGCTTGTGCCCGGGCCAGCCCTGCAGGGTGTCGACCTCGCCTTCGAGCACGCGAAGGCTCGGAAAGTAATGCAGCCGCGTGGTTGTGCCGTCCACCTTCCGGCTCGCACCGACACGGCGCACGAGCACCACAATCGCGGCCCATGTTCCGTAAGCCAGGAGAACCGCCATGACCACGCCGAGCGGTGAAGCCCAGTAAGGGAAGTTCATCAGCACGAGGCTGTGGAAGACCAGCACCAGGTAGGCGACCGCGAGGAGGCGGTGCGTCTTGTAGAAGATGCGATAGGGGATGCGGTGGATCAGCGCCACCGCGATCAGGAGCACCGAGCCGTAGAAGGCCCACTCGCCAAGCCCTTCGGCCACGCCGCGCTGCGAAAGCAGGAATTGCTCGACCCCTTCGACGGCCGCCCTCGGTCCGCGTTGCGGCCGCTCCAGCCAGCCGAGGCCGACGGCCCATTTCGGACCCTTTGCCCACAGCCAGTGGGCGATCGCCAGCACCAGCCCGCCGATGCCGAGCCATTTGTGCAGGCGGTACATCTTGTCGAGCCCGCCGAACCACCTTTCCGGCCAGCGCGGCCGCATCGCGAGGATCATGGCGAGGCTCATGCAGCCCATCGCAAGGATGCCGCTGTACTGCACCATGGAGTCGCGGAACGCGAAGAAGCTGGCTGGCGCCAGTGCGCCAGGATTCGCCAGAAGCCACAGGCCGCTGAGCAAGACGATCCCACCCCAGAATGTCAGCTGTATACGTCCCATCACAAGGCCCTTGCGCCGCCGCCTTCAGATCGAAGAAAGAAAAAATTTCACCCTGGTCTTGGTGTGCCGAGAAGATGCCGTGGCTTCTTTGATCTTTGTCAAATCCGGTTGGCAGAAATTGTTTCACAAGGTAAGCGCGTCCTGCCGATTGCTTCGTTTGTGACAGGGCGATGGCATGCATGGAGTGCTGCTACCTCAATCGAACCGCAGGCCGCACCCCGACCCGCCAAGCCGGGCCGGGTTGCCGGCCAGCGCATCGAGCCCCAATCCTTGCCGACGTCATGCGTGCATCAACCAGTCAGCGCGATGATATTCGTTTCGTGCGCCGGCCGGAGAAACCTGGTCCATGGTCGGCATCATCGCCGCCATCGGCCAAGGCTTCGGTCATCACGCCCCACAGGCCGGAAGTGGTCCCGCGGCGGAGTGGCGGAATGCCGAGCTCCGCCGGCAGGTGACGCCACGGCGCGCCGATGCGCGCAATCCAGAAGATCGCGCCCAGCACCCGCCGATGGCCGCGGGCTCGCGGACACCACGAATGGCTCGAAGACTGCCCAAGCCTTGTCGGCCGCTCACGGATCAACGCCGATCTCCATGCCAGAGATCGGCGTCGAATCACGGCCCGGCGCCTCAGGGAGTCCCCCCTTCGCTGGTTTGGCCGCGTGGCCTAGCATTCCCTGTCGCATCCGAGGATGGGAGAGGAAAGATGGAGAAGCAGGTGATCCAGGCGGGGGTGCCGGAGACGGGCGGCCCCTTCAACCTCTGCGTCCGGCACGGCGACATGCTCTATGTCTCCGGCCTGCCGCCCTTCGAGGAGGAGTATTGCGCCGCGCTCCGCGCCGCCCGTGCCCGGGGCGAGCCGCCGCCGCCCTTCCCGGACCTGCCCTTCGAGCGCCAGGTGCGGATCGTCATGGACCACCTGAAGCGGCTGGTGGAAGCGGCGGGGTCGAACATGGACTGCCTGCTGAAGGTGATCGTCTGGCTCAAGGACCAGCGCCAGCAGGAAGCCTTCGACCGCATCTACCGCAGCTATTTCACCAGCGCCGAGACGCTCCCCGCCCGCACCCGCATGCAGGCCGGCCGCACGCCCATGGATTGCGCGCTGGAGGTGGAGGCGGTCGGCTACGTGCCGCGGCCGTGAACCGGTCCCGTTTCCTCAATAGTGCATCCGGCAGGAGGCGATCTCGATCCGCTGCTCCTCGCCCACCCCCGCCACCCGGTACACCAGCCGATGCTCTCGGGTGATCCGGCGGGACCAGAACCCCCGCAGGGTGGCTTTCAGCGGTTCCGGCTTGCCCAGCCCCTCGAAGGGAGTCCTGCGGGCCGACTCGATCAATTCGTTGATCCTGAGCAGTACCGCCTGGTCCGTTCGCGCCCATTCCATGTACGAGGCCCAGGCTTCGGACGCGAACACGACCCTCATCGGCGCGGGGTGTCGACCAGTTTCCGTTCCTCACCCTCGCCGGCATCGAGTTCTGCGATGGAACGCATCAGATGCGCGGCATTCTGCGGATTGCCGAGAAGATGCACCGTCTCCTGCCAGCCCGCGAATTCCTCCTCGGACATGACCACGACATTGCCCTTGCCGCCCTGGCGGGTCACGAGCAGGGGCGCGCGGCTGTTCACCACCTCGTCCATATGCGTGGCGAGGTTGGTGCGGAACTCGGTGTAGCTGACCTGCACCATCCTCGACGCCTCCAATCCGTACGGATTTAAGTACAGATCGCGCCTGGTTCAAGCCAGCCGCTTGCGCAGGAAGATCCGTTCCCCCTTCGGCGGATAGTCCAGCCGGCCAAGTCGGCGAAGCCCTGCTTCAGGTAGAAATCCGGCGCCTGGAAGCTGAAGGTATCGACCGTGGCCGAGTGGCAGCCGCGCGCCCGCGCCCGCTGCTCGGCCTCGCGGATCAGCAGGCTGCCGATTCCCTGGCGGCGCAGCGGCTCGGCGATCCAAAGATAGCGGATGAAGAGCCAGCCGGCGTAGCTCTCCCCCCGCCAGGCCCGCCACCACCCGCGCGCCCTCGCGGAGGAAGACGCCGAGCGGCTGCCAGGGCTGGTGCCCCGGCCAGTGCTGCTCGTTATAGGCTTCCAGCCCATAGGGCAGCACCTCGACATCCGCCTCGGCCGGCTTGTCCTCGACCGAGAGGCTGAGCCCCGGCGGCAGCATCATGCGCGCTCTCCCGGCAGGGCCAGCACATCGCGGTGGCCGATCCGCAGGGCCAGGCGCCGCTCCGCGACCTGGCCGAGCCGCGCTGCGCTCCAGCCCGCGATCCGCGCCGCGCCGCGCGGGTCCTGCCGCTCCGCCGATGCGGCATGGCCCATCACCAGCTCCGCCAGGAATTGCGCGGAGCGGTCGCGCAGCGAGGGATGCGCCAGGCCGCCACGGCCACGCGCCACCCAGTCGCTGGCGGCGCTCTCCACCGTGAAGCCGCGGGCGCCGAAGATGCGGGCGATCGCCGCCGGCGCGGCGGGGCCGAGCGCCGCGCCGCCGAAGCCCTTGTCGCGGATCTGGTCGCGCCGGAAGCCGGCCGCCACCCGCGCATCCGCGGGATGCGGCGGCGTGAAGCGGTCCCGCCCATCGACGCAGAGCGCGGCGTAGAAAGGAATGCGCAGCGCCGTCGCCATGTCCTCCAGCCAGGGGGTGGAGACCAGGTCGCAGAGCGCCGAGCTGAGCACCGCATCGGCATTGTGCAGCGGCAGGTTCTCCGGCGCCTCGGCGAGATCCGCGGCCAGCGCCTCCACCCGCCAGGCGCCACCTGGGGCATGCACCAGCAGGGTCTTGCGGTTGGGGAAGCTGATCTTCAGGCCGATCGCCTCGGCCCGGTCGGCGATGGTGTCGAAGGCGGCCTCGGCCATCTCGCGGTCCGCATCCACCAGGGTCCAGGCCTGGGCCCGGCCGATGCGCGGCGCCAGCCAGCGGAACAGGCTGCCGGTGCCGGCGCCGAGGTCGAGCAGCCGCGGCCGTGCCGGCAGCCGCGCCAGCAGCCGCGCCGCCAGCGCCTCCGACCGTGCCAGCGCATCGAAGGGCTCGCGCAGGTCGAGCCAGTCGAGGCTGAATTCCTCGGTCATGCGCGCCTCCGGCGCATCACGCCGCCGTCTCCGCGGCGCGTTCCAGCTCGGCGGCGAAGGCGGCGGCGCGGTCGGGCCAGCGCGGCAGGCGCTGGCCGGCGGCCCAGGCGGCCTCGGCCATTTCCTGGCGCATCTCGGTATCGAAGACCAGCCGCCGCAGCGCCTTGGTCAGCGACACCACATCGCCGGGTGGCGAGACGATGCCCGCCTCCATCGGCACCACCTCGGCGATGGCGCCGCCGGCGGTGATGGCCACCGGCAAGCCATGCGCCAGGGCTTCCGCCGCCGCCATGCCATAGCCCTCCCACCAGGTTGCCAGGGCGAAGGCATCGGCGCCGTCGTAGAGTGCCGCCAGCGCCGGCGCATCCACCTCGCCCAGGAAGCGCACGCGCTGCGCGATGCCGAGCGTCTCGGCGAGGGCGCGCAGCCCGGTCGCATGCACCGGGTCGCGTGCGCCGCCGGCGATGCCGAGCGTCCAGTCGAGGTCGGGCAGCCCGGCCAGCGCGCGCAGCAGCACGTCATGCCCCTTGCGCGGCGTCACCGCGCCCACCGAAAGCAGCGCCACGCCGGGGCCGCCCGAGCCGCGCGCGCGCGGCGCCGGATCGGTGCCGGGCTCGACCACGCCGATCCGGGCGGGATCGGCGCCGAATCCTCCGGCAGGCGCCGCGCCGTCAGGGGCGAGGTGGCGACCAGCCGCGCCATGGCCGGGAACAATACCCGCTCGCGGGCTTTCAGCGCGGCGCGGTCGGCATCGGGGAATCCGGTCTCCAGCGCGGTCGGGTGGTGGATCAGCGCCACCGCGCGGCGGCGCGCCAGTTCCTTGGCCAGCGGCGCGAAGGCGGGCAGGCCAAGGCCGTCGATCACCAGGCGCCAGTCCTCGGGCACCGAGTCCAGCGCTGCGTGCGCCGCGGCCTCGGCCGCCGCATCGGGCAGCGGATGCCGCCCGGCAAGCTCCACCACGCGCAGCTCATGGCCGAGCGCGCGCAGCCCCTCGGCCAGCCGGCGGTCATAGATATAGCCGCCGGAGACGGCGTCGAAGGGGCCGGGGACGAGCAGCGCGATCCTCAAGCGGCGATATCCCGCACCGGACCCTCGAAGGCGGCCCAGGCATTCGGGCTTTCGCGCAGCAGGATCTTCATGCCGCTGACCCCCGCGCTGCCAGGGCCGAGCCGCCCCTCGCGCAGCGCCGCCGAGAGCAGGCCATGGATGTGGCAGGCGAGGAATTCCGTGGTGGTGTTGCGCCCGGCCAGGGCCGGCTCCGCATCCAGGTTGCGGTAGTCGAGCGTATCCAGCACGCGGCGCAACTCGGTCTTCGCCAGGCCGATATCGATCAGCAGATGCAGGCTGTCCAGCCTGGGCGCGCGGAACTCCGCCTCCACCACGAAGGTGGCGCCGTGCAGCCGCTGCGCCGGGCCGAATTCCTCGCCGCGGAAACTATGGGCGATCATGATGTGGTCGCAGACCGTCAGGCTGAACATCGATTCCACACTCTATATATAGGTGACGACGGGGCAGGGGGGGCGCGCCGGCCCCGAGCAGCGCCGGCAGCGCCCCCGGCAGATCCTCGAACCGCACCGGCGGGCCGAGCAGCGCATCCAGCCGCGCATCCTCCAGCAGGGCGAGGGCGAGGGCCAGCCGCTCGGCATGGCTGCGCCGCCCGCGCATCGCCGGCGCGACCTGGCCGACCTGGCTGGAGAGGATCGAAAGCCGCCGCGCATGGAAACCCTCGCCGAGCGGCAATGCCGCCTCGCGGTCGCCATACCAGCTTGCCTCGATGATGCGGCCCTCGAAGCCTGCGCGGGCGAGGGCGAGGCGTAGCCCCGCCGGATCGGCGCTGGCATGGATGATGAGGTCGCGTCCCTCGGGCGCGTCATCGGGCCGGCAGAAGCGGGCGCCGAGCGCCGCCACCAGGGCAGCGCGGCCGGGATCGAGGTCGCAGACCACAGGATCGAGCCCCGGGATGCGCGCCAGCAGCGCCGCCGCCAGCAGCCCGACCACCCCGGCGCCGATCACCAGCACCCGCTCGCCGACCAGCGGCCTCGCATCCCAGAGGATGTTCACCGCCGTCTCCATATTGGCGGCGAGCACGGCGCGGTGGTCCGGCACCGAATCGGCACGGGAATGCACATGGCGGCGGGCGCGAGGAACAGGTCCTGGTGCGGATACAGGCAGAAGACGCGGCGGCCCTGCAAGGCTGTCGGCCCCTCCTCCACCACGCCCAGCGCGGCATAGCCGTATTTCACCGGAAAGGGGAATTCGCCTGCCATCAGCGGCGCCCGCATCGCGCCCCATTGGCTTTCCGGCACGCGGCCTTCCAACACGAGCCGCTCGGTGCCGCGGGAGATGCCGCTGGCCAGCATGCGCACCAGCGCCTGGTTCGGCGCGCGCGGCGGCAGCGCTTCCTCACGGAGCTCCGTCTGGCCCGGCGCCACGCTCCAGAGCGCTCGTGCCTTCATCGGCAGACCTGCGGCCGGGCGCGGTCGAGCGGGATATCGAAGAGCACGTCGGGGTCCAGCGCATGCACGGTCCAGGCGAAGCGCAGCCCATCGGCGATGCGCGCCGCCTCCGGCAGGGTGAAGGCCGGGATGCCGGAGCCGAGCAGCACCGGCGCGACCGTCACATGCAGCCGGTCCAGGCAGCCGGCGGCGAGGAAGCGGCTGACGGTGACGCCGCCGCCCTCCACGAAAAGCCGCGTCAGCCCGCGCCCCGCCAGCAGCCGCAGCAGCGAGGGGAGGTGCAGCCCGCCCCGAAGCGGGTCGCGCGGCAGGCGCAGCACCTCCGCCCGGCCCAGCCGATCCGGCCCCGGCGCATCCTCGGCGCAGAGCAGCAGGGTGGGTGGCGCTTCCTGGAACACGCGGTAGTCGGGGCCGAGGCGGCGGTCGGTATCCAGTACGACGCGCACCGGGTCTGCGCCTGGGCATTCCCGCGTGGTCAGGCGCGGGTCGTCATGCCGCACCGTGCCGGCGCCGATGACCACCGCATGGCAGAGCGCCCGCAGCCGGTGGGTGTGCAGGATATCGCCCCGCCCACCGATCCATTGGCTGGAGCCGGAGAGGGTGGCGATGCGCCCGTCCAGCGTCTGCGCCAGCCGCCCCACCACCAGGCAGCCATCCTCGGCGCGCGGCGGCGCGAGCAGCGGCGCGAAGAGCTTCGCCAGGGGGCCGCATGGCGGCGCGGCGGCGCCGCCCGCGTCCCGCAGGGCGAGCAGCGCCTCCCATTCCGATCCGCTCCGCATGCCGTCCATGATGCGCCGCACCTTGCCGCAAGGCCCCGAGGGATGCCAGGGCGCCGCGGCTTTTTCAGGGCCCCGATTGAGGCGAGGGCACGCGGCCCTTTTCAGGGCCCAACGGGGGCAGAGCACGCGGCCCTTTTCAGGGCCCCAACGGGGGCAGAGCACGCGGCCCTCTTCAGGGCCGCGGCAGGGCGTGCGGAAACAGCGGCAGCAGCGCCGCCGCCAGCAGCCCCGCCAGCACCGGCAGAATGATGCTGGAGAGCATGCGGACCGCCACGAAGCGGCCGCCCAGCACCGGCCATTCCCAGGCGATGACGCGATGGAAGCCGAGGATGGCCCAGCCGGTGATCAGCGCCACCATCTGCGGTCCGCCGGCCCCCGCCTTGAGGAAGCTCAGCACCAGCGGGAAGGAGACATAGGGCCCGCCCGGGATGAGGCCGCCGGCCAAGCTGGCGATGAGGATGCCGGTGAGCCCCGATTCCACCCCGAGCCAGCCGCTGGCAATATCGGCTGGGATGAGTTCCGAGAGGAAGGCCGCCATCGGCATCGCCACCAGCAGCAGGGGCAGCACCCGGCCGATGCTCTGCCCGGTCTCGCGCAGCGCCCGCTTCGCCGTCGGCACGCCGCGCCTGAGCGCCAGGCCGAAGGCGCCGAAGGCGACCAGGAAGAGCAGGATCAGGCTCGGCGTCACGCGCGGCGCCCGATGGCGGGTGCGGCGGGCGGCGCGCCCGTATCGGGCGGGCTCCAGTCGATCGGCACCCGCCGCGCCAGCCAGCCGGCGACGAAGCCAAGCGGCAGGCCGCAGAGGAAGCGCAGCAGCGCGAAATCGGCGCCGAGCAGCGGCACTTCCCAGACCAGCACGCGCTGGAAGCCGTTCAGCCCCCAGGCGACGATGAAGGCGATCAGCGCGCCGCGATCCGCCCCCGCCTGGGCCAGCACCAGCACCAGCGGAAAGGCCGCCATCGGCCCGCCCGGCGTCGCCATGCCGGCGACGGTGGCAACGCCGAGGCCCCACCAGCCGGACTCCGCGCCCATCCATTTGGCCAGCGCCCCGGAGGGGATGATCTGCTTCAGGCTGCCGGCCAGCAGCAGCCCCGCCAGCATGGCGGGCAGCACCGCCAGGAAGATATCGAGGGCGACCCCCAGCGCACGGGCGAAGCCCTCCGGCCCGTGCAGCCAGCGGACCAGCCCGCCTGCGATCAGGCTGATGCCGCCGAGGAGAAACACGCTGGAGTGGCGGCGAAGGAGGTTGCGCATGCGCGCGCAAGCTGCCCGTGCCGGGCGCCGCGGGCAAGCGGCCTTGCAACAGTCCCGACCGGAAGGCGTTCCGGCCCGATGCGATAGGGCCGCCTATTCCCCGCGGTCCGATTCACGGCTCCGGACGCAGGCACCCTTCGCCGATCGGGCCGCTCACCTGCGGGCCGCCCCGTTCAGAGCCGCACGCCCTCGGTCTGGTAGTGCTCGGTGGCGGAACGCTGCACGCTGGTATCGAGGATCACCGCGGCGGCCACGGCCAGGACGGCCGCGGCCAGGATGCCGGCGAATATGGCCTTCAAGACGGTGTCCTCCCGGTGGTTGCATTGCCAATTCGTATGGGTCCGCCGTCGCCGGCTTGCAAGAGCGCTTCCGCTTCCGCCAGGTCCTCCGGTGCATTGGCGTTGAAGAAGGGGTCGATGGGGGCGCTTGGCCAATCCGCATGGGCGCAGCCGAAGCGGGCGGTCCAGCGGTCGATCTTGCGCTCCCCGGCCAGCAGCGCCGCCCGCAATCCGCCACGCAGCGCCACCGGCCAGAGCCCCACCGGCGGATGCGCCTGGCCGCCGGAGCGGGCGCAGGCCAGCGGCACCCCCGCCGCCTGCCGCGCCGCATGCAGCGCCGGCGCGAGGTCGGCCGGCAGGAAGGGACAGTCGCCGGGAACCGAGAGCACCCAGGGCAATTCCAGCCGCTCCGTCGCCGCCCAATCCAGCGCCGCCAGCACGCCGGCCAGCGGTCCCGGGTAGTCGGGCAGCCCATCCGGCACCACCGGCAGGCCGTAACCGGCGAAGCGCGCCGGGTCGCCATTGGCATTCAGCACCACCGCGGCGACCTGCGGCGCCACCCGTTCCAGCACATGCGCCAGCAGCGGCCGCCCGGCCAGCATCCTCAGCGGCTTGTCGCCGCCGCCCATGCGTCGCGCCAGGCCGCCGGCCAGCACCACGGCCAGCGTATCATGCGCCGGATTCACGCCTCGCGCCCTTCGGCGCCCTGCGATCCGGTTGCGTTGGCTTCCCGGCTGTTCTTCCGCCAGTGCTTCGCGCTTTCCTCCTCGACATAGGCGAGATCGGCGTCGAAGACGATGCGCTGCTCGCCGGCCAGCGCCACGAAGCGCTTGCCCTTGCAGCGGCCGATCAGGGTCAGCCCGACCTGCTGCGCCAGCTCCACCCCCCAGGCGGTGAAGCCGCTGCGCGAGACCAGGATGGGAATGCCCATGCGCACCGTCTTGATGACCATCTCGGAGGTCAGGCGGCCGGTGGTGTAGAAGATCTTGTCCGTCGCCGGGGTGCCGGTGCGGAACATCCAGCCGGCGATCTTGTCCACCGCATTGTGCCGGCCGACATCCTCCATATAGACCAGCGGCCGGTCCCGCACGCAGAGCGCGCAGCCATGAATGGCGCCGGCCTCCAGATAAAGAGTCGGCAGGGTGTTGATGCGGGCGAGCAGGCGGTAGAGCCAGGAGGTGCGAATCTCGGCTGCCATCGGAAGCCGAGCCGCGGAAAAATCCTCCATCAGGTCGCCGAAGGCGGTGCCCTGGGCGCAGCCGCTGGTGAGCGTCTTCTTGCGCAGCTTGGCCTCGAAATCGGTGCGCGCCTCGGTCCGCACCACCACCACCTGCAGATCGTCGTCGTATTCCACCGCCGTCACGCGGTCGTCCTGCTTCAGCATGTTCTGGTTCAGCAGGTAGCCCAGCGCCAGATCCTCCGGCCGGTCCAGGATCGTCATCATGGTGACGATCTCCTGGCCGTTCAGATAGAGCGTAAGGGGGGCGTTCCACCGTCACGCTGGTCTCGATGCGGGCGCCGGTATGGTCGATGCCGGCGACGCGGCGGGTCAGGCGTGGATCGGCGGGGTCGGGCTGGACCAGAAGCGTCTCTTCCATGGCGGAAGGGTGGGGCTCCCAGGCGCTTTCCGCAACCGGCACGGCCCGCCGCACGTTGCCTGGGGGCGCGCATGGAATTCCCGATGACAACCTACCATTTCCCAATCGAGGCCGGCGCCGCCATCGCCGGCAGCCCGCCCAACGCTCATGCCATAACCGGGATGCTGGACCGCTTTGGCCTGCCCGCGGCGGGGCTTCGCATCGGCTGCAGCGGCAGCGTCGCCACCCTCGAAGGCAGCGTGCCGGACGATTCGACGCGGGAGCGGGTGGTGCTGGCGGTCGGCAACCTCCAGGGCATCGAACAGGTGGATGACCGGCTGACCGTGGCGAAACCTACGGGCCTGCTGGACATGCTGGGCAGCTTCGCCCGGCTGCCGGCCGGGGCGGCGAGCACCGAGGCGGCGGAGACCGCGGTGCATCGCGCCACGCCCGAGCCCGGCACTGTCTTCGGCCCCGCCGGCAGCCTGCTGCACACGGTGCAGCCCGGGGAGACGCTGGCGGATATCGCAAGCCGGCATTACGGCGGACCCGGCGAGACGCGCCGCATCCTGGAGGCGAATGCGCCGATCCTGGCGGATGCCGGGGCGCTCCGGCCGGGCATGGTGCTGCGCCTGCCGCCGCGTTGAGGGCGCCGGTTCCGGCACCCGGTATTGCTTCCGCATCGCGCCTGCCGCCCGGGCTGAAACGGCTTTGCAGGGGCGGCGACATCGCCGTGAAATCGCCCGCCTCCAGTCTGCCTGGCAGCCGGCCTTCCCCCCATCGCCGGCATCGGAGAGCCAGCGATGTCCCATCCCCGAGTCCTGCGTGGCGCCGGCCGCCTTGCCGCCCTTGCGCTGCTGCTGCTGCCGGTGGCCGGCTCGGCCGCGCCCGACGAAGGCCAGAGCCTGGCGATGCTGACCCCCCCGCATCGCCCCCCAGCCCGCGCCGCAGCCGCAGCCCGGCTGGGGCGCGCTCTACGCCGCCGGCGCCGCGCATGGGCTGGCGGTGGGCCGCGCCGACCGGGCGGAAGCGCTGGGCGCGGCCGCGGCGCTCTGCGCCCGCCGGAGCCTGGATTGCCGCCTGGTGGCGGAATTCACCGGCCGCTGCGGCGCGGTGGCGCAGGCGGTGGACCGCGAGGTGCTGGTCGCGCTGCGGCCCCTCGGCCCCGCCTCGATCATGGCCACCGCCGCCGGCGCCGGCCCGACGCGGGAGCAGGCGCAGCGGGCCGCCCTGGAGAATTGCAGCCGGCAGGGCAGCGGCATCTGCGTCCTGGTCGCCGGCGCCTGCAACGAGCGCTGAAGCCGCCAGGTACGTCCAGACTAGGGCGGGCGCGGAGGGCTACCCCTCCGCCCGCAGGGCGCTTTCGTGCCAGCGGCGCAGCAGCAGGTGCTGCACCAGCCCCAGCACCGCGAAGATCGCGACCCCGCAGGCCGAGATCAGCGCCAGCGCCGCGAACATGCGCGGGATCTTCAACTGGTAGCCGGCCTCCAGGATGCGGAAGGCGAGGCCGGAGCCGGTGCCGCCGGCGCCGGCCACGAATTCCGCCACCACCGCGCCGATCAGCGCCAGCCCGCCCGCCACCCGTAGCCCCGCCAGGAAGAAGGGCAGGGCCGAGGGCAGCCGCAGCAGCCAGAGCGCCTGCCAGCGCGTCGCGCCATGCAGGCGGAACAGCTCCACCAGGTTGCGGTCGGCCGAGTTCAGCCCCAGCACGGTATTCGACAGCACCGGGAAGAAGGCGACGATCCAGGCGCAGATCAGCAGCGCGACGGTGACATCATTCACCCAGATCAGGATCAGCGGCGCGATCGCCACGATGGGCGTGACCTGCAGCACCACCGCATAGGGGAACAGCGCCCGCTCCAGCCAGCGCGACTGCGCGAAGACCACCGCCAGCAGCCCGCCGAGCCCGACCGCCAGCAGCAACGCCAGCAGCGCGATCCGCAGCGTCACCAGCAGCGAGGCCGAGAGCAGCGGCCAATCCGCCACCAGCGCAGCCAGGATCGCCAGCGGCCCCGGCAGCACATAGGCGGGTACGGCGTAGAAGCGCGTGAGCCCCTCCCATGTCGCGAGCACCAGCAGCCCGAGCAGGGCAGGTGCCACCCAGCCGAACAGGCCCTCGGGCTTCATGCGCGCGCCGCCCCCTCCAGCGCCAGCAGGGCGGTGCGGCAGAGCGCCGCATAGGTCGTGGAGGTGCGGAAGCCAGGCTCGCGCGGCACCGGCGCCGTGACCGGCACCTCCGCCACTACCCGGCCCGGCCGCGCCGCCATGATGACAACGCGGGAGGAGAGATAGACGCTCTCGAAGACCGAATGCGTCACGAAGACCACCGTCATGCCGCTGCCGGCCCATAATGCCAGCAGGTCGTCGTTCAGCCGGTGGCGGGTGAGCTCGTCGAGCGCGGCGAAGGGCTCGTCCATCAGCAGCAGCGAGGGCCGCGTCACCAGGGCGCGGGCGATGGAGACGCGCATCCGCATGCCGCCCGAAAGCTCGCGCGGCCGGGCCCGCTCGAAGCCCGTGAGCCCTACCGCGGCCAGCGCCGCCGCCGCCCGCGCCTCGCCCTCCGCCCGCGGCAGGCCGTGCAGGCGGAGCGGCAGCCGCACATTGGCCAGTGCCGTCGCCCAGGGCATCAGGGTCGGGTCCTGGAAGACGAAGCCGATATCCCGCCGCGGCGCCGTGCCGGCGGCGAGGGTGAGGCGCCCCTCCGAGGGTTCGGTGAGCCCGGCCAGCAGCCGCAGCAGGGTGGACTTGCCGCAACCGGAGGGGCCAAGGACGGCGAGGAACTCGCCCGCGGCGATGCGGAGATCGACGCCGGCGAGGGCCTGGGTGCCGTTCGGGAAGCGCTTGCCGAGGCCGGCGAGGGTGGCGAGGTATTCGCGCGGCGCGGGTGGGGGGAGGTTACTCATGCGCCGCCAGAATGGGTGCGGCGCGGTGAAGGGGGCAAGGGGTTACAGGAGCGCGGCGAGGCGCTTTGCCGCAGTGGTCCCGTCATGCAGTTGCAGCAGCCTGTCGGGTTCGGAGACGAACCAGGCGAAGGACCGCCAGGCCAACGCCGGCAGGGTGCGGCGCGCGGGATCGCCGCCACGGTCCATATAAGCGGTGACGAAGGCGGCATCCTCGGGCCGGTAGCGGCGCGGGCTGGCGGCGATCAGGTCCAGCAGCGCGCGTTGCCGCTGTTCCGTGACCGGCCCATCAGAAGCCACCACCTCAACGAAGACCAATAGAACCTCGCCCGGCCGTCCCGGCGGATCGAGGTCCACCAGCACCACATCGGGCAGCAGCGTGGCGGCATCGAGGGTGATGCCGAGGGCGCGTTCCAGCGGCGCGTCGCGGAAGGGCTGCTTGCTGGCGCTGTCGCTCACTCAGGCAACGCGCGGGTTGCCGAGGAAGGCCGGGGCGAAAACCTCAATGACGGCCTTGGTGATGGTCGGGCTCGGGCCGGGAGGCAGGATGATGGAGGAACCACCAGGGCATTGCACCGCGATATTGGCGCTCGCCGTGCTGGCGCTGGCCCGCATCAGGGCAGCACGGGCGCGGGCGGCGGGAGAAAGGTTCCGTTGCCGCCATGATGCCGCTTCGGCTTCAAGCTGCGCGGCGTCCAGGCCGGGCCGGAACAGCGCCGCGAAATTGGCCTGCAGGGCGTAGCGGCTAAGAGGTGACGTGGTCGCCAGCCCCGCTCGCTCCACCACGGCATTGACCGGCACCAGGCCCTGACGGATCACCTCATCCCGCAACGGCTCGCGCGTGTTCTCCGCATACCATCGGCCCTCTGGAGACGGCGCCTTCGCTGCGCTCATGGCCGCGTGGTAGGCGGTGCGCTCGGCCTCGCCCTCCTGCGCCGCCTGCGCGTCGCTCATGCGGACCACATGCCGAGGTGCGATCCAGCGATCCGCGCCCGCGATGGCACCGACATAGAGAGCGGTGAAGACTGTCTTCGCGGTGGCCTCGCGCACGAGATAGCCGCGGTCTGGCATGCCTTCGGGGAAGATCACCAACAGCCGCTCGCGCATTTGCTGCCATGGGATCAGCGGCGGCAGGCTCATTCCGGAAGGCCGTAGAGGCGCCGTACGGCCGCTTCCAGGTCTGCCTCGGCCAGCGCCGCGACAATCCTCTCGGCCGCGGGCAGCGGCATGGCCTCCAGTTCCGACGCGCTCACCGCAACAGAGGCGTTGATGCAGCGGAGGACCCGATCCGCAGTCGCGGTGCCGAGGAAGGCGGCGACCGCTGCCACTGGCAATTCCGGCTCGGCTGCGATGGGACGGATCATGTTTAGGTGGTTCTCGACCGTCACCTTGCCGTGACGAGCGATCACCTCGGCCGGCATCTCGGCACAGATCAGGCGGCGGTGCTGTTCCTTCGCGGTGGTCCGCTGCACCAGCACGCAGGGCCGGGAGACGAGATTCGGGTCGCGCTCGCCTCTTGGCTCGAACCAGGGCGCGTGGTTGCGCTTCGTCGCCTTGAGGACGAAGCGGCCGTCCTGGGTTACGGCCTCGGCCCAGACCACCGGCACGCGGCCTGGCCCCGGCTTGTCATGCAGGCGCGGCCTGTGCCGGTTCCATACCAGTGGCCCGGTGGACACCGCATAGCCCCAGTCGGCCAGCCGTGCGGGCATCTGCCGCATGCGCTCGACAAAGGCAGCATCCTCGGCGCTTCGCGGCAGCATCCAGGGGGCTTCCGGGTCTTCTGGTAGAACCAGTCTTCCGGTGGGCTGCACCGCCAGCCCGTCGCGCTCGGCGATCACCACGGCGCATTCGGCGCTCCGCCCGGTGCGCCCACGCCGGAATGTGGAGAGCGCCACCTCCTGCAACACCTCCGCGAACACATCCTTGCGGCTCTCGACGAGATCGAGGGTGACGGGTGGGGCGTGCTCATGCAGCAGCCGGCGCAGTGCCTTGAAATAATGCCCGGCGAGGAAGCTGGCGGGCGTCAGGTAAGCCACCACGCCCCCCCGCCGGCTTGGCGAGATGCACCGCGAGGTCGGTGAATAGCCCGTAGAGGTTCGGATGCCCGTGCAGGCTGCGCGCGAAGCGGGCGCGGATGACCGCCGTGTCCTTCACCTTGCCGAAGGGTGGGTTGCCCATCACGAGATCATATTGCCCGGCTGCGTCCTCGAATCCCGTGAAGGCGTCGCGTGCCTCCGTCACCACGCCGAGGCGCCGACCGCTGGCCGCAACAAGGGGCAGTGCGACCACCTCGACCGACAGGTTTGCCAACCATGCGGAAGGGGTCCAGGTCCCATCCGCGCAGCCGGGACGCAAGCGCGGCGAGGATGATGGCAGGATCGGCATCGGCCAGCGCAGCTACCATGCGCGATGCGGCTTCCACCAGAAACGCGCCGCCGCCGCATGAGGGATCAATGGCGCGGCCTGTGCGCCACGCGTGGCCCGCGCGCTCCGCCTTGTCCAATAGCCGGCGGACCAGGGCGGGCGGGGTGTAGAAGATGCCGTGCGCCGTGCGGTGCGCGGGCGGCAGGGCCTGCGTGTAGAGGCGGCCGAGGACGGCATTGGCCTCCGCCACCGGTAGGCTGGCGAGGTCGCGCCCGAAGGCCCGCGCATCGGCAGCAACGAGGGTAGAGACCGCAGCGACGGCAAGGTCGGATGGCAGGGTGGGGACGGGGTGGTGACCGGTCCCCTGTGCCTCGCCTGCCGCATGCCACCAGCCAAGGGCGGCAGCATGCGCGACGGCGCGTGCCGCCTCGATGGAGGCGTGACTTCCCGTCGTGGCGAGGGTGCGTTCGCGGCCGCGGAGGGATGCGGCCACCGAGGCGCCCGCATTTTCAGGATTTCGGGCGAATCGAACCATGTCGGAAGCATAGCCGACCGACAGCCGAATGACCGCTACTCGAATCCATCCTTGCCTCCGCTTGCCCGCGATGCTATAGGAATATCGTCAACTCCCCGTCTTCCCCTCCGCCTTCTTGGCCCGCCTCGCGTCGAGGATGCGGATCGCCTGCCACAGCACCTCCGCGGTGACGCCCTCGGCACCCCATTTCAATCGCCCGCCGCCGGGTTGTCCGCTAGGATCGGCCGCAGTACCAGCGCCTCCCGCTCGATCCGCGCTTCCATGCGCCGGACATCGCCAAGCCGCGCCCGCAGCGCCCTGGGGATGGTGACCTGGCCCTGCGGGGATACCTTGATGATCATGCGCCGCCTCGTCCGGCTGGAATGGCCGAGGCAGGATTTAGGCATAAAAACCTAAAAATGTAAAGCCGGAACGGCCGGGAAGCGCGGCTGGCCGGGCAGCCGCGCGCCCCGCCGCAAGCGAGCCTCAACTCCTCAAACCCAAAATTCCTCAAACCCGGCCGATCCCCTTGTTCACCAGGCCGAGGTCGAATGCCTTCCGCCAATCAAGCTCCCGCGGCAGCACCCCCACCGCAGCGACGGCGGCGTGGAAGCTTTGCCAGCGCGCCTCGGTCATGGCGCCGATGCCGAGTGTCGCGGCATCGCCGGAGCGCACGATGCCGGCCTCGTTCATCATGCGGGTGCCGAAGGCGATGACATCCTCGCCCATCTCGGGGTTCTGGGCGCGGATCAGCGCATTGGCCCCGCCGGTGTCGAAGCCGCCGGCCGGGCCCTTCAGGTACTGGTCCCAGCCCTGCATGGTGGCGTCGATGAAGCGGCCGATCACCTCGCGCCGCTCGGCCAGGGTCTTCGCGCCGATATTGATGGTCGTGCCGTAATTCTCGAAGCCGGCGTCATGGATCAGCAGCGTGTCCGGGGTCACGCCGGCCTGGCGGAGGGAAAAGGGCTCGCTGCCGAGGTAGCCCTGCTGCACCAGCATGCGGTCGGCCAGGAAGGGTTGCAGGTTGAAGGTATAGGGCCGCACCTGCTCGTCCCGCAGCCCGTATTTCTCGCGCAGGTACGGCCACCAGGTAACGCGCGCCTCGGCGCCGACCAGCAGCGTCCGGCCACGCAGCGCCTCGAACCGGGTGAAGCCGGTGCCGGGATGCGCGATCAGCACCTGCATGTCCTTCTGGAAGATCGCGCCGATGCAGAGGAAGGGGATGCCCTCGCGCACGAAATTCAGCGCCGCCAGCCCATTGCCCATGGACATGTCCACCCGGCCGCCGATCAGCAATTGCGCCGGGTTGATCTGCGGCCCGCCGGCCCGCAGCTCCACCTCCAGCCCGGCGGCGCGATAGAGGCCGGCGGCCTGCGCCTGGTAGAAGCCGCCATGCTCGGCCTGGGCGCGCCAATTGGTGACGAAGCTGAGGCGGTCGAGCCGCGGCTGCGCCCGCACCGGCCCTGGCGCCGCCACCAGCAGCGGCGCCCCGGCGCCGAGCAGGCCGAGCGCCGCACGGCGCGATACGGTGAAGCGTTGAGCCGGCATCCCGGTCCCCTCCATTCCTGAACGGGGCGCCTGCGGCCGGTGCCCCGCGACAAACTGGCACGGTGCCAGCCCGGCGCAAATGCCGCCGGCGGGCAGCTCAGCGCAGGCGCAGCAGGGGCCGCAGCAGAAGCGCGGTGCCCCAGCCCCAGGCGCCGTTCAGCAGCCCGGCCCGCAGCCAGGCCTGGAGGTTGCCTCCGGCGAAGACCGGCACGCCCCGCAGCCGGGCGACCAGGGTGAAGCCCACCAGCGTGGCGGCGACGGCGCCGAAGAGGAAGCCGATCAGCAGGTCCGACCATGGCCTGCGGCGGATCAGCCCGGCCAGCAGGATGCCCCAGACGCCGCCCCAGAAGGCCAGCGAGATCACTCGCGGCACGCCGAAGGGCGGCACCCCCGCCATGCTGAAGGCCGGGCCGGCCGTCCGGCCCAGCACCCGCACCACCGCCGGGACCGCATTCCCCCAGTGGTGGAGCAGGAAGACCGTGCCCTGGTGGAAGACCAGCACCGCCAGGAAGCCGGCGAGGAAACCGAGAAGGATCGTCTTGCCCATGCATCGAAACTAGACCGGGCCGGCCATGCCGCGCCACCATCCCGTGCGCGCATCGATCTTGCCATCTTGCAGCGCCGGCCCGGGCCGCGCACTTTGCGGCCCGGAATTTCAGAGGGAAGGAAACGCCGTGAACGGAGCCGAAAGCCTGGTCCATACGCTGCTCGGGAGCGGCGTCGACGTCTGCTTCTCCAACCCCGGCACCAGCGAGATGCATTTCGTGGCCGCGCTCGACCGCATCCCGGGCATGCGCTGCATCCTCGGCCTGCAGGAGAATGTCGTCACCGGCGCCGCGGACGGCTATTGGCGCATGGCGGAGAAGCCCGCCTGCACCCTGCTGCATTGCGGCCCCGGCCTCGCCAATGGCCTGGCCAACCTGCACAATGCCCGCCGCGCCCGCAGCGGCATCGTCAATATCGTGGGCGACCAGGCGGTCTACCACCGGCCCTTCGACGCGCCGCTGACCGCGGATACCACGGGCTGGGCGCAGGGCGTCTCCGCCTTCGTCCGCACCTCCACCCGCGCCGAGGATGTGGGCGCCGATGCCGCGGTGGCGGTGCAGGCGGCGCGGACCTCGCCGGGCCAGGTGGCGACCCTGATCCTGCCCTCCGACAGTTCCTGGAACGAGGGCGGCGTGGTGGCCAAGGCGCTGCCGGTGCCGGCGGTGCCGGAGGCCGACCCGCATGCGGTGCGCCAGGTGGCGCAGGTGCTGCGCGGCAAGCGCAACGTGCTGCTGCTGCTGGGCGGCCTGGCGCTGCGGGAGGGCGCGCAGCAGCAGGCCCACCGCATCGCCGCCGCGACCGGCGCGAAGCTGATGTGCGAGGGCTCCAGCGCCCGCGTCCAGCGCGGCCGCGGCCGGCTGCCGCTGGACCGCGTGCCCTATGTGGTGGAGCAGGCGACCGAGGCGCTGAAATGGGTGGAGCACCTGGTCCTGGTGAATGCCAAGGCGCCGGTCGGCTTCTTCGGCTATCCCGGCAAGCCGAGCATCCTCTACCCCGCCGGCGCCGAGGTGCATGTGCTGACCCGGCTCGACCAGGATGCCGAGGCGGCGCTGGCCGCCCTGGCCGATGAGTTGGGCGCGCCGAAGGCGGCCATCCCCGATCCCGGCCCGCGCCCCGAGGCCGGGCGCGGCGCCCTTTCGCCGGAGGGCCTGGCGCAGACCGTCGCCGCGCTGATGCCGGAAGGCGCGGTGGTGGTGGATGAGGCCGTCACCTATGGCCGCGGCTTCTTCCCGCATACCAATGCCGCCCCGGCGCATGACTGGCTGCAGAATTGCGGCGGCGCCATCGGCTATGGCCCCGCCGCCGCCACCGGCGCGGCACTTGCCGTGGATGGGCGCCGGGTGATCGCCCTGCAAGCGGATGGCAGCGCCATGTATACGGTGCAGGCGCTCTGGACCCAGGCGCGGGAACGCCTGCCGGTTACGACCGTTCTGCTCTCCAACCGCAAGTACCAGATCCTGCTCGGCGAATACCGCAATGTCGGGGCCAATCCGGGGCGGACGGCGATGGACATGCTGGACCTCGGCAACCCCGACCTCGACTGGGTGCGGCTGGCGAATGGCATGGGGGTGGAGGCGGCGAAGGCGGAGACGCTGGACCAATGCGCCGATCTCATGGCGCAGTCCTTCGCACGGCCGGGACCGTTCCTGATCGAATTGCTCATTTGAGCGTAACTTTGGATCGGTGCTGTTGGAAATGCGACGATCCCCGCGGATTTAGCTTTCCCAGGTTTCAGGTTTCGGGATAGCTACGGGTAAGCCGGGAGCGTGCAAAGTGCCTGGTATCGGGGCGGGCAAACCGCCTCTTTCCGTTCCGTCGTCCAGGCTTGGCAGCCCGGACGGCGCGCGGCACCGGGGAGCTGCAGCGCTTGGTCCGTTTTAAGAAGCGATGAACGTCATTCATCAGCCGCCACAGGCGGAGGCCGGTTCGCCTCCGCGCGCGCTGTCCCTGCCGATCCAGCCGGCGCGGCAGCCGGATTCCGGCCAAGTGCCTCCCTTGCAGTCGCTGCCGGCCCAGATCGGGCCGGGCGAAGCCCCGCCGCTTGGCGACCAGGCGCCGGAGCAGCGGAAACCCCGGTCCCGCCTCTGGGTCCTGGGTGCGCTCGCCCTGGCCGCCGCCGGTGGCTTTGCCGTCTACGAGCACCTGACCGCCGAGCGGCCGGTGCCGCACTCGCCGGCCGCGAGCGTGGACGAGCCCCTGTCGCAGGGCGAGTTCCGGCTCTCGGATGTCGAGATGCGGGCGTTGCGAATCGAGGTGATGGGCCTGCACGACTTCCGTGCCGAACGGGTCGCCGAAGGCCGCATCGCCTATAACGAGGACCGCGCGACCCCGATCTTCTCCCCCTATAATGGCCGCGTGCTCCGGGTCATGGCCCGGATGGGCGACCAGGTGGAGCCCGGCGCCACCCTTTTCGAGATCGAGACCACGGACCTGGCCGGCGCCGCCAACGACCTGCTTGCGGCGGTGGATTCGGCGAACAAGGCGCGCGCCACGCTCGACCAGGCGCGGCGGGAGGAAAGCCGGCAGAACAGCCTCTTCGCCGCCCGCGCCACCTCGCAGCGGGATGTCGAGCAGGCGCGCGTCGCCACCCAGGCCGCCCTCGCGGACCAGCGCAGTGCGGAAGCCAGCCTGGCGGCGGCGCGGGACAAGCTGCGGGTGCTCGGCCGCTCGTCCGAGCAGGTCCGCCGCATCGAGGAGACGCGGCAGGTGGATGCCGTGGTGCCGGTGACGGCGCCGATCGGCGGCACCGTGGTGCAGCGCCGGATCGGCCCCGGCCAGTGGCTCTCGACCGGCGCGGGCGAGCCGGTCTTCACCATCGCCGACCTCTCGACCATGTGGCTGGTCGCCGCGGTGCGGGAGCTGGATGCACCGCTGATCCGCGTGGGCCAGCAGGTGGCGGTCACGGTCGGCGCGCTGCCGGGCCGGACCTTCGATGCGCGGATCACCACCGTGGGCGCCGGCCTCGACCCCGCCACACGGCGCCTGACGGTCCGTGCCGAGGTGCAGGACCCGGACCGGCTGCTGAAGCCGGAGATGTTCGCGACCTTCCGCATCCAGGTGGGCGAGGGCCAGCAGGCGGTCGGCGTGCCGGTCAATGCGGTGATCTATCGCGGCCCGGAGGCGAGTGTCTGGGTGGCGCTGGAGGGCAACCGCTTCATGCTCCGGCGCATCACCCCAGGCATCCGTGCCGGCGACCTGCTGGAGGTGACGGAGGGGCTGAAGCCCGGCGAGCGGGTGGTGACCGGCGGCGCGCTGTTCATCGACCGGGCGGCGCGAATCGACTGAGCCGCGGCGCCGCGGTGGAGCCGCGCGCGATCACAGTCGGCTAGAGTATCGGAGCAGCTTGACTATCGGGGCAGGACGCCTGCGGAAGCGCGGCGCCGCCCCTGGAGAGTTCCATGCGTCAGATCGTCGCCTTCGCCCTGCAGCGCCGGCCGCTGGTCATCCTGCTGTTCTTCGTCTTCATCGTGGTGGGGCTGGTCGCCTTCACCAAGCTGAACATCGAGGCCTATCCGGACCCGGTGCCGCCGCAGGTCGTCATCATCACCCAGAACCCCGGCCAGAGCGCCGAGGAGATCGAGCGCTATGTGAGCATCCCGGTCGAGGTGGCGATGGCCGGGCTGCCCAATCTCACCTCGGTCCGCTCCACCAGCCTCTTCGGCCTGTCGGATGTGCGGGTGCAGTTCAACTTCAACTTCACCTATGAGCAGGCACTGCAGCAGGTGCTGAACCGGCTAGGCCAGTTGGAGGGTCTGCCCGAGGGAGCGCAGCCCACCATCTCGCCGCTCTCGCCGATCGGCGAGATCATGCGCTACCGGCTGGTCGGGCCGCCCGGCTATTCGCTGACGGACCTCAAGACCCTGCAGGACTGGGTGCTGGACCGCCGCTTCAAGCGGGTGCCGGGGGTGGTGGACGTCACCTCCTTCGGCGGTCACACGAAAAGCTACAACGTGGTGGTGGACCTACGCCGGATGGCGGCGCAGAACCTGACCCTGCCGCAGGTGATCGCGGCGGTCCGGGCCGGCAATGCCACGGTCGGCGCCGGCACCATCCGGATCGGGCCGCAGGCGGCGGTGGTGCAGGGCATCGGCCTGATCCACGGCCTCGACGACCTTCGCAATGTGGTGGTCTCGGCCGAAGGGGGCGTGCCGGTGCTGCTCTCGGACATCGCCACGGTGGAGGTGGGCAGCCTGCCGCGGCTCGGCATCGCCGGTCATGCGGAGGATGACGACGTGGTGCTGGCGACGGTGCTGATGCGCCGCGGCGAGCAGACCCTGCCCACCATCCGCGGCGTGCAGCAGGAGGTGGCGCGGATCAATGCCGGCGGCGTGCTGCCGCCCGGGGTCAAGATCGTGCCGCTCTATGACCGCGAGGACCTGGTGAAGATCACCACCAAGACGGTGGTGAAGAACATCATCGAGGGCGTGGCGCTGATCCTCATCATCCAATGGCTGTTCCTGGGCGATTTCCGGGGCGCGATGGTGGTGGCGGCGACGGTGCCCTTCGCCTTCCTCTTTGCCATCCTGCTGATGATGGCGCGCGGCGAGAGCGCCAACCTGCTCTCGCTCGGGGCGCTGGATTTCGGGCTGCTGGTCGATGCCACGGTCATCATGGTGGAGAATATCTACCGGCATCTCGGCCTCGCCCGCACCCATACCCACCGCTACACGCCGCCCGCCGGCTCCAAGGGATTGTCGGGCCTCTCGCTGACCGTGCTGCGGGCGGCGGGGGAGGTGGACAAGGCGATCTTCTTCTCGGCCCTCATCATCATCGCGGCCTTCATCCCGCTGTTCACCCTGGGCGGGATCGAGGGGCGGATCTTCGGCCCGATGTCGAAGACCTATGCCTATGCCATCATCGGCGCCTTGCTGGCGACCTTCACCATCACCCCCGCGCTGGCCGCGGCGCTGCTGCGGGAAGACAGCCGGGAGCGCGACACGCCGCTGGTGCGGGCGCTGCGCTGGGGGCACCGCCGCCTCTATGCGGCGGCGATGCGGATGCGGGCGCTCTGCCTGCTGGCGGCGGCGGTGCTGTTCGGCGCCTCGCTGTTCCTGATGTCCACGCTCGGCGCCGAATTCCTGCCGACCCTAGAGGAGGGCAATCTCTGGGTCCGCGCCACCATGCCCGGCACCATCTCGCTGGAGGAAGGCAATGCCACGGTCAACCGCATCCGCGGCGTGCTGATGGGAATTCCCCCGAGGTCATCACCGCCACCTCGCAGCAGGGGCGGCCGGATGACGGTACCGACAGCGCCGGCTTCTTCAATGCCGAGTTCTTCCTGCCGCTCAAGCGGCCGCAGGACTGGACCACCGCGCACAACCGCGACGGGCTGGTGCATGCCATGCAGGCGCGGCTCTCCCAGGAATTCGTCGGCATCGAGTTCAGCTACGCCCAGGCGATCAGCGACAACGTGCAGGAGGCGGCCTCCGGCGTGAAGGGCGCCAATGCCATCAAGGTCTTCGGCCCGGAACTCGACATCCTGGCCCGCAAGGCGGAGGAGATACGGCAGGTGCTGGCGGGGGTTCCCGGCATCGCCGACCTCGCGGTGTTCCGCTCGCTCGGCCAGCCGACGGTGGCCGTGCAGATCGACCGGGCGCGGGCGGCGCGCTATGGCCTGGCGGTGGACGACATCAACCAGGTGATCCAGGCGGCGATCGGCGGGCGGGAGGCCGGGCGGCTCTACGAGCCCGGCGGCGACCGCAATTTCCCGGTCATGGTCCGGCTCGACGCGCCCTATCGCGACAGCCTGGAGGCGATCGGGCGGATCCCGGTCGGCGGCCCGCGCGGCGCCACCCTGCAGGATGTCGCGAATATCCGCCTGGTTTCCGGCGTCAGCTACATCTACCGTGAGGATGCCAGCCGCTACGTGCCCATCCGCTTCAGCGTGCGCGGCCGCGACCCGGCGAGCACGGTCGCGGAGGCGCAGGCACTGGTCGAGCAGCACGTGCACCTGCCGCCCGGCTACCGCCTGGACTGGGTCGGCGAATTCCGCAACCTGCAGGAGGCGATCGGCCGGCTGATGGTGGTGGTGCCCGCCGCCTTCGCCCTCATCCTCGTGCTGCTCTATGTGCAGTTCAACACCCTGCGGGAGACGCTGCTGGTCTTCGGCATCGTGCCAATGTCGATCACAGGCGGCGTGGTGGCGCTGGCGGTGGCGGGGCTGAATTTCAGCGTGCCGGCAGCGATCGGCTTCCTGGCCCTGTTCGGCATCACGGTGATGGAGGGGATCATCATGCTGTCGCACTTCAACCACCTGCGGCATGAGGGGATGCCCTGGCGGCAGGCGCTGGACCAGGCCGGCAGCGACCGCATGCGGCCGGTCTTCATGACCTGCTTCGCCAGCTTCGCCGGGCTGCTGCCGATGGCGCTGGCCACCGGCATCGGCGCCGACGTGCAGAAGCCGCTGGCGCTGGTGGTGGTGGGCGGGATCGGGCTGGTGCCGATCTTCATCCTGGTGGTTTTCCCGGCGATGATCGACCTGCTCGGCCGGCCGCGGCATGTTCGCCAGGCGGAACGGGCGAATCCCGGGTTGGGTGCGCCGGCATGAGGCTGGTTCCGCTGCGGGCCGGGCTGCTTGGCCTCGTCCTGCTGGGCGCGGCGCCCTTGCCGGCCCGGGCCCAGGGGCCAACCGCCGCGCCGGCCGCCGTGCCGCTGCCGGTCGGCGCCCGCGCCCAGCCGCTGACGCTCGACCAGGCGGAGCGGCTGCTGGTGGAGAACAACCTGGCCCTGCTCGCGGCCCGGCGCGGGGTGGATGCGGCACGGGCGCAGCGCCTGGTCGCCTCCTCGCTGCCGCCGCCGGAGGTCAGTGTCGGCAATACGCTCGGCCAATTCACCGAGACCTCGAAGGGGGCGCTGCGCGGGGCGCGGTTCTACAGCCCGGCCAACAACATCTCGGTCGGCCTGCAGGTGCTGATCGAGCGGGGCGGCAAGCGGACGCTGCGCACCCGCGTGGCGGAGGCGCAGATCGGCATGGCCGAGGCGCAGGTGCTGGACGCGCTGCGGCTGCAGCTGTTCCAGCTTCGCCAGGGCTTCCTCGGCGCCCTGCTGGCGCGGGCCAATCTGGAGGTGGCGCTGGCCAACCGCGCCAGCCTCGACCGGACCGAGGCGCTGCTGCGCCGCCAGCTCCGCGATGGCGCCATCCCCGAGGGCGACCTGCTGCGCTTCCAGGCCAGCCGCCTGAGCTTCGAGGGCGATGTCACCGCCAATGCCCAGGCCTATGCCGCGGGGATCGCCGCGGTGGCGGCGCTGCTCGCCACCGACCCGGCCGCCTTCCAGCCGGGGGCGGGGCAGGCGGCGGCGCTCGGCCTGAATCCGCCGGCGGGGCGCGGCCGTGCCGCCGAACGGGCCCCGGCCGGCCCCGCTTCGGCCCCGACCACGGTGCGGACCATCCTTTCGCCTGTCGCCTTCGACCTGCGCGGCCGCTTCGATGCGGTGCCCGAACTCGGCATCGGGCGGGAGGCACTGGCGCAGGGGGTGGCGAGCCGCGCCGATGTGGTGGCCGCCGCGCGCCAGGCCAGCGCCGCCAGCGCCAACCGGGCCCTGGCCGAGGCGGGGCGGTCGCGCGACGTGACGCTCAATGGCAGCTTCGGCCGGTCCCGCCTCTCGCAGGACCTGCCGTCTTCGAGTGATCGGCTGAGCGCCGTCGACCAGTTCGGCCTGTCGCTCTCGGTGCCGATCTTCACCTCCCGCATCGTCGAGGGGAATATCGGTATCGCCCAGGCGCAGCAGGCCCAGGCGGAGTTGCAGGCCCACGCCGCGCTGCTCCAGGCCCGCGCCGAATCGCCGCCGCCTGGGCCGGCTACGAACAGGCCCGCGCCCTGCTGAGCCTCTATACCGGCGGCGCGCTGAACCGCGCGGAGGAAGCCTTCCGCAGCGCCGAGCAGGCCTATCTGGCCGGTGGCCGGACCCTGCTGGACGTGCTGGATGCGACGCGGGTGCTGAATGCCACCCGCATCCAGGCCAACCAGGCGCGCCATGCCTATCTCCTGGCGCTGGCGGCGCTGGAACAGGCAACCGGGGTTTCCGGGGTGGCGCCGCGGCTCTAGCATCCCCCCGGGAACATCCCGGGGGGAACGCCAGATGGATATGGACATCGCCGGCAAGCGCGTTTTGGTCACCGGCGGCTCGAAGGGCATCGGCCTCGCCTGCGGCGCCGCCTTCGCGGCAGAGGGTTGCGACGTGATCCTCGCTTCCCGCGATGCGGCGGCGCTGGAGGCGGCTGCTGCCGGCATCCGGGCGCGGCACAATGTCTCCGTCACCATCCATGCCGCCGACCTGTCGGATGCGGCGGCGCGGGAGGCGATGCACCGGGCGCATCCGGAGATCGACATCCTGGTCAACAATGCCGGCGCCATCCCGGGCGGCACGGTGCAGGACATCTCCCTGGCGCGCTGGCAGGAGGCCTGGAGCCTCAAGGTCTTCGGCTATATCCACCTGACCCAGCTTTACCTACCGGGGCTGGAGGCGAAGCGGGCCGGCGTCATCGTCAATATCATCGGCATGGCGGGGCGGGCACCGCGCGCCGACTACATCTGCGGCGCCGCCGGCAATGCGGCACTGATCGCCTTCACCGCGGCGCTGGGCGGCCGTAGCACGGACAAGGGCGTGCGGGTGGTGGGCATCAGCCCGGGCGCGACAAAGACGGACCGCATCGTCCAGCTCTCGAAGAGCCGGGCGAAGACCAGATTCGGCGATGAGAGCCGCTGGGAGGAGATGCTGAGCGGCCTCGCCCTCGGCCGCCCGGCGCATGCGGAGGAGATCGCCGATCTCGCGGTGTTCTGCGCCAGCCCGCGCGGCGGCTATCTCAGCGGCACGACGCTGGATGTGGATGCCGGCGCGCAGTTCCGGGGCTGACGCGGCGATGGATTTCCGCCTGACGGACCAGCAGCGCCAGATGGTCGCCAGCGTGCGCGACCTGGCGCAGGGCAGATTCCGCCAGCGCGCGCTGCGCTGGATGGACGGCACCTTCCCCTGGGAGAATATCCGCGACCTGGCCGGGCTCGGCGTGCTCGGCATGACCGTGCCGGAGGAATATGGCGGCCTCGGCCTGCCGGTCTTCGAGACGGCGCTGGTGCTGGAGGAGATCGCCAAGGTCTGCTACCCGACGGCCATGGCGGTGCTGGGCGAGGCCGGGGTGCAGACCCGCGTCATCGCTGCCTATGCGCCCGAGAGCATCCGCAGCCGCATCCTGCCCGCGGTCTGCACCGGCGACTGCATCCTCTCCATCTGCATGACCGAGCCGCATGCGGGGACCGATGTGGCGGCCTACCGCACCAATGCCTGCATCGCCGGCGACCGCGTGGTGGTGAACGGCACGAAGACGCTCATCAGCCGCGCCGAGGAGGCGGGGATGTTCGTGGTCTTCACCCGCATCGACGGCAGGCCGGGCCGCGAGGGCATCGGCTGCGTGCTGATCGAGCGCGGCACGCCGGGGCTGGAAGTGACCGGCACCTACCACACCATGGGCGGCGAGAACCTGCATGAGGTGCAGTTCAACGACGTGGACCTGCCGCTGGAGAACCTGGTGATCCGGGAGGACGGCTTCCGCAGGCTGCTGACCGCCTTCAATACCCAGCGCTGCCTGAACCCGGCCATCTCGCTCGGCCTGGCGGAGGGCGCCTTCGACGAAACGGTGAAATACGTCCGCGACCGCACCGTCTTCGGCAAGCCGATCGGCGATTTCCAGGGCGCCCGCTGGAAGCTGGCCGACATGTACAAGGATATCGAGGCGGCGCGCGGGTTGCTCTATCGCGCCTGCTGGACCGCCGATCCCTTCCCGGATCCCTTCCTGTCCGCTACCGCCAAGGTCTTCTGCAACGAGATGGCGATCCGCGTGACGAATGAGGCGGTGCAACTGCATGGCGGCTTCGGCTTCACCGATGAATATCCGGTCTCGCGGCTCTATCGCGGCGCGCGCTACGGCTCGCTCGGCGGCGGCGCCTCGGAGACGCTGCGCGACCTGATCGGCAAGCGCATCATGGGCGGCGACCTGCCGGCGGATGGCATCTTCGGCATGGGCGGGTTCTGACCCGTGCTGCTCATCGAGGCGGATGGGAAGGCACTGTTCCGCGATTACGGCTTGGTGGTGCCGAACGGCGTGCTGGTGACGGAGCGCGGCGGCCTCCCGGCCAGCCTGCCCGGCCCGCTGATGGTGAAGGCGCAGGTCCCGGCCGGCGGCCGCGGCAAGGCCGGCGGCATCCTGCGCTGCGCCGATACGGCGGCGGCGGCAGGGGCGGTGGACCGGCTGCTGGGCACCAGCCTGCGCGGCCATGCCGTCGAGGCCTGCCTGGTGGAACCCGTTGCCAGTGGCCGCGAATGCTATCTTTCCGTCATGCTGGATGCCGCGGCGGGCGCGGCGCGCATCACCTTCCTCGCCGAGGGCGGGGTGGAGGTGGAATCCCAGGCGGCGAGCCTGGGGCCGGAGGCGACGCGGCTCTGCGCGCTGGATGCGACGGCGATGCGCATGGCGCTGGAGGCGGTGACGGCCGGGCTGCCGCCGCTGGAGGCCGCTGCGATTCGCCAGGCCGGGCAGGGCCTGATCCACCTGTTCCTGGAGCGCGAGCTGATGCTGGTGGAGGTGAATCCACTCTTTCTCACCGTAGAGAGCTGCATCGCCGGCGATGCGAAGGTGGTGCTGGACCTCAACGCCATCCACCGGCAGCCGGCGCTGGAGGCGATGATCCTGGCGCGCCCGCGCCTTTATGCCGATGCCTGCCGCAAGCTCACCGAGGGTTTTGATTATGTCGAGCTGGATGCCGAGGGGCGCATCGGCCTCATCACCACCGGCGCCGGGCTTTCCATGATGCTGGTGGATGAGCTGGTGGCGCGCGGCGCACGGCCGCTGAACTTCCTCGATATCCGCACCGGCCAGTTGCGCGGCAGCCCGGCGCGGCTGATCCGCGTGCTGGACTGGATCGCGGCGAGGCCCTCGGTGCGCGTGCTTTTCGTGAACATCTTCGCCGGCATCACCGACCAGCGCGAATTCGCCATGCTGCTGGCAGAGGCGCTGGCGGCGAATCCGGTGCGCGGCGTGCCCGTGGTGGCCCGGCTGGTCGGCAATGGCGCGGCAGAGGCACGGGCGGCGCTGGCGGAGCGGCGGCCTGACATCCTGCTCTTCGAGGATCTGGAGGCGGCCATGGCACGCGCCGCGGCGCTGGCGGCATGAACCACCCGCTCGCCTCGCTGTCCCGCGCGACCCCCGTGCTGGTGCAGGGCGCCAGCGGCCGCATGGGCCGGCGGCATATGCTGCTGATGCGGGACTATGGCACCCGAATCGTCGCCGGCACCTCGGCCCGCGAGGCCGGCGGCAGCATCGAGGGCATCCCGCTCTTCGCCGGTTGCGCCGAGGCCGTGGCGGCGACCGGCGCCATCGCCTCGGTCTGCATGGTGCCGCCGCTGGAGGTGCTGGCAGCGGCCACGGAGGCGATCGCGGCCGGCATCCGCCTCATCGTCACCATTGCCGAGGGCGTGCCGGTGCATGACGCGGTGCGGCTGCGCGGCCTGGCCCGGGCGCAGGGCGCCATCTGGCTCGGCGCCTCCACGCCGGGCTGCGCGATTCCCGGCCAGGTGAAGCTCGGCTTCCTGCCGGATGTGGCGCTGCGGCCTGGCCCGGTGGCGCTGCTGACCAAAAGCGGCACGCTGTCCTATGAGGTGGGCTATCGCCTGGCCGGCATCGGGCTCGGGCAAAGCCTCTGGATCGGCGTCGGTGGCGATGCGGTGAAGGGCACCCGCTTCGCCGAATTGCTGCCCGTGCTGGCGGCCAGCGCGGCGACCGAGGCGGTGGTGCTGATCGGCGAGGTCGGCGGCACGGAGGAGGAGGAATTCGCCGCGGCGCTCTCCCGCGCCCCGCTCGGCCGCCCGGTCCTGGTGCTGCTCGCGGGCCGCGAGGCGAAGGAGGGCGTTGCCATGGGCCATGCCGGCGCGCTGACCTATGGCGGCATGGGCAGCCTCGCCTCCAAGGCCGCAAGCCTGGCGACGGCGGGGGTGGAGGTTTGCGGCTCGATGCAGGCGCTGGTCGATCGCTGCGCGGCATTGCTGGGGAGGCGGGGATGAGGCGACGCGGGCTTCTTGCCGGTGCATTGCTCGGCGCAACCGGTGGGGCCGCGGCGCAGGAGGGGTGGCCGGCGCGGCCGGTGCGCCTGGTGATCCCCTTCGCGCCGGGCGGCAGCAATGACGTGATCGCCCGCGCCCTCGGGGACCGGTTGCAGGCGCGGCTCGGCCAGCCCTTCGTGGCGGAGAACCGGGCCGGCGCCGGCGGCGCCATCGGCGCGCAGCATGTCGCCGGGGCGCCGGCGGATGGCTATGTGCTGCTGATCGCCTCGATGTCCATCGTCACCACCGCGGCCACCCAGCGCACCGGCTTCGACCCGGCCGCGGGTTTCGACGCGGTGGCGCGGCTCGCCGTGGCGCCGCTGGCGGTGGTGGTGGCGCCGATGCTGCCGGCGCGAAGCATCCCGGAGCTGGTGGCGCTGGCGAAATCCCGCGCCCAGCCATTGCGCTACGGCTCCGCCGGGCCGGGCGCGATCAATCACCTGGCGGGCGCGCTCTTCGAGCAGGTGGCGGGCATCGGGATGGAGCATGTGCCCTACCGCGGCATCGGCCCGGCGGCGATCGACCTCATCGCCGGGCGGATCGACCTGCTGATCACCAGCCCGCCGGCGGTGGGCGGCCCGCTCCGCAGCGGTCAGATCCGCCTGCTCGCCACCACCGGCGCCACCCGCGCCGCCGGTTTCCCTGACGCGCCGACGGTGCGCGAGGCCGGCTACGACTACGAGATCGGCTTCTGGTGGGGCATCCTCGGCCCACGCGGGCTGCCGCCCCAGGTGCGGCGGGTGCTGGAAGGCGCGATCGGCGAGAGCCTCGCCGACCCCGCCTTCGCCCGCTTCTTCGAGGGGGAGGGCGCCACCGCCGCCTTCCTGGGCGGCGAGGAATCCGGCCGCATCGTCGCCGCCGACCTCACGCGCTGGCGCGGCGTGGCGGCGGCTTCCGGCATCCGCATCGAGTAGGGCGCGTCCCGCCCCTGTCGAGGGCATTGTCCGGTGCCCTCGCCGGGTATCAGTCGAAGGGGAGCTTCCAGCCGATCCAGTCGCAGACCGCCCGGCCCATCACCAGTTCCAGGTCCCGGCCGGAGAGCCAGGGCAGCTCCTCGGTGAACATGGTCACGCATTGGCGGTAGGTGCAGGGCATGCGGGTGATGTCGGTGCCCCAGAAGAAGCGCTGCGGCCCATAGGCATCGTAGATGCGGTGCAGCCCCTCATGGATGTTGCGGAAGGGGTAGCCGGCGGTGGAGTAGCCTGGCGCGCCGGTGGCCTTGATCGCCACATTGGGCAGCTTCGCCAGCGCCAGGAGCGCATCGAGGTTGGCGAAGGCGGCCTCGTCCTGCCCGGACCGCACCAGGCCGAGATGGTCGATGATGAGACGCAGATTCGGGTGGCGCTCGGCGATGCCGCGGAACACCGGCAGGAAGCGCCCGGCCATGGTGGCGACCGGCAGTCCTGCCTGCTCGGCCGCCGGCCAAAGCCAGTCCATCGTGCCGTCGATGTGCCAGCTCTGCTGCTCCGGGCGCACCAAGGGGTAGCGCAGCCCCATCATGCCCGGCAGCTCGCGCCAATGGTCGAGGCGCGCCCGGCTTTCCGCCGGCTGGTCGAGCGGCACCTGGCCGAGCACGGCGAAGCGGTCCGGGTAGCGCCGCGCCGCCTCGATCGCCTGCTCGTTCGAATCCGGGTCCCAGCTCACCGGCGGATGGATCACCGCCGCATCCACGCCGGCTTCGTCCATCTCCGCGAGCAATTCCTCGGCGGTGAAGACCGGCACCTGACGGTGATGGCCGCTCGGCGTGCCGCTGGACCAGAGATGCACCTGCGCGTCGACGATCCGCATGGCTTCAGCCGGCAGGCGACAGGACGTGGATGACCCGGCTGGCGATCATGTCCTTGGTCTTCGCGGCATAGGCGGCCATGTGCGGCGCGGTGGCATGCGCCTTCAGCGCCTCCGGGCTTTCCCATTTCTCGATGACCACGAAGCTGTCCGGGCCGAATTGCGTCTGGGATTTGCCGATGCCCTCGGCATCAGTCGCGGGGCCGTATTCGATGCACCCCTGCTCGGCCCGGACCGCGGGCATGTTCGCCCGGAACTCCTTCAGGATGGCGTCCCGCATGCCGGGCTTGGCGGTGATGATGGCGATGACATGGATCATGGCGGGCGCTCCTCGGCCGTTGGTGGCTTGGGCTGTTCCTGGCGGCAGCCCTTCGCGGGGTGATTGGCTGCGGGAAGGGTAGACTGGCCACCGTGATCCGCCAACCATGGAGGATCACCGGGCCGGTGGCTTTCCCGCCCCCGGCCCATGGCATTTCAATGCCGTGCCCGGTCCCGGGTGAATTTCAGCCGCGTGGGAAGCCGTAGAGTTCGGCAGGGTTGTCGACGAGAATGCGGTTGCGCGTGCCGGTATCGGGCACCCATTCAGCCAGGAGATCGAACAGCACCGCATCGTCGGGCTTCTTGTCCGCGGCCTCGGTCGGGTGCGGCCAGTCGGTGCCCCAGACGCAACGCTGCGGCGCCGCCTGCACGAATCCGCGGACCACCGGGGCATTGTCCGCATAGGTCGGTGCGCCGGTCTTGCTCTCGAAATAGGCACCGGAGAGCTTCACCCAGGTATTGCCCTTGTCGAGCAGCCGGCGGACCAGCGCGAAGGTCGGGCTGTTCACGCCCTCCGGCTGCGGCACATGGGCGATGTGGTCGAAGACCAGCTTGCCGGGGAGACGGAGGAAAAGGTCCTGCGCCTCGACGATCCTGCGGCCGTCCATATTGACCTGGCAGTGCCAGCCCATCGGGTCCACCCGGCGCGACAGCGGCTCGATCATGTCGATCGTCGTCGCGCCGGCCTGGGCGCCGAGGTTGAAGCGGATGCCGCGCACGCCGGCCTCGTGCATGCGTCGCAAATCCTGGTCCGCCACCGAGGGGTCGACCACCGCGACCATGCGCGCGCGCTCGGCGCCGCCAAGTGCCGGAAGCAGGCCAAGATAGGCGCGGTTGTCGGTGCCATAGGTGGAGGGCTGGACCAGCACGCAGCGCGTCAGGCCGAGGCGGCGCTGCAAGGCGTGGTAATCCTCCACCGAGGCGGTCGGCGGCTTCCAGGCTGGCGCTGGCTGCCACGGGAAAACGGTCGTCGTAGATGTGGAAGTGGCAGTCGGTCGCGTTGGGAGGGGCCGGCGTTCGGGGGGCGGCGGTGCCGGCGGACCAGCGGACATTGTGCTGGGCGCGCGCGCTGCCGGCGGCGCCGAGGATCGCGGTGGTAGCGGCGAAGGCCGCCGCGCCGCGCAGCACCCGGCGGCGGTCGTGCATGGCTTCGATCATGTTTTCCTCCCATCGCGCCCGTTGCGGGCACGGTGAAGGGTAGAGCGCCAGCCGATGGGCGGGCGAGGATAAACTGGTGGGGCGCGTGACCGCCGCCGCGGAGTTGCGTCGCGGGGCCGCATACGCTCACGCCCCTCCGTCGTCGGGCCAGGCCGTTGTCCCCGGTCGCGCCCAGCCTGGCGCATCCGCTTCCGCAGCGTCGCGGCCGTGCAGCCGATGCGGGTAGCCTGATCGTCCGCCTCGCCGCGCGTGAGGCGTTCCACCTCGACAACGAGGGTGTCGCCCGGATCCAGGCCGCGAATTCGAAAGCAAGCGACGGAGTGTGATCGGGGCGCGCGGCGCCTAGATTTGGGCCATGACATCAGGTGAAGGGGATCGGGACATGGATCTCGCCAGGACGGAAGGGGCGCCCGCGGTGGCCGGGACGGACCCGCGCTGGGAGGCAACCCTTTGGCGCGATGCGGCGCGGGACTGGGACTTCGTCCACGTGATGCGCAGGGCTGGCGCCCGTTGCCGCATGATCGAGGCGACGGAGGAGACGTCCAGGCTGGAGGCGCTGTCCGCGGCCGTCGGCATGGGCCCGTTCCACTTCCACCGCATATGCCGCGCTGCCACCGCGCGCCACGCCTTGTCGGGCTACCGCTGGGGCGTAGCCCGCAAGCGCGCCCTGCTGGCGAAGGAGGCGCGGGCATGACCGTGCAGGCGCGAATCGACGAGCCGGTGGAGCCGCGCGTGGCTGGCTATGACTGGGACGCGCTCGGCGCCGAATTGGACGGCTTCGGCTGCGCGGTGCTGGGCAAGCTGCTGACACCGGCGGAATGCCGGGAAATCGCGGCCCTCTACCCACAGGAGGAGCATTTCCGCAGCCATATCCACATGGCGCGGCACGGCTTCGGCAAGGGTGAATACCGCTACTTCCGCTATCCGCTGCCCGATCTGCTCGCGTCCCTGCGCACCGCGCTATACCCGCGCCTCGCCGCGGTGGCCAATGACTGGAACGCGCGCATGGGGATCGAGACGCGCTACCCCGCGCGGCACGAGGTGTTCCTGAAGGCATGCCATGAGGCCGGCCAGACCCGCCCCACGCCGCTGCTGCTGCAATATGTGCCGGGCGACTACAACTGCCTGCACCAGGACCTCTACGGCGATCTCGCCTTTCCGTTGCAGGTCGCGATCCTCCTGTCGGAGCCGGGCAGGGACTTCACGGGCGGCGAGTTCGTGCTGACCGAGCAGCGCCCGCGCATGCAGAGCCGGGCCGAGGTCGTTCCGCTGCGCCAGGGCGACGCGGTCGCCTTCGCCGTGCACAACCGGCCGGTGCAGGGGAGCCGCGGCACCTATCGGGTCAACCTGCGCCACGGCGTCAGCCGCGTCCGCTCGGGGCTGCGGCACACGGCGGGCATCATCTTCCATGATGCCAGGTAGCGGCACCCCGGCGCGGTTGGGCGCGGCCATCATGGCGACGCCGATCGGCGGCCTCATGCTCGTTGCCGATGCCGGAGGCCGGTTGCGCACGGCCTATCCGATGCGCCGAGGCTTGATGGGAAAGGCAGGATCATGTTCGACCGCATCCGCTACGCGACGAGCGACAGCTCGCTCGGCCCGATCATCGCCGCCGTCTCGGACCGCGGCCTCGTTGCCTTCGAATTCGCCGGGGGACCGGCAGAGCTGCGCGCCCGCTTCCCCGAGGCCGAACTGATCGAGGATGCAGCGGGCCTCGCCGACACGCTGCACAGGCTTGCCGCGCTGGTCGATGCGCCGGCCTCATCACCATCCATCCCGCTCGACATGCGCGGCAGCGACTACCAGAAGCGCGTGTGGGACCTGCTGCGCGCCATTCCTGCCGGAGAGACCAGGAGCTACGGCGCCCTTGCCGCGCAGCTCGGCACGCGGGATGCACGCGACGTCACCGACGCTATCGCCGCCAACGGCATCGCCATCCTGATTCCCTGCCATCGGGTTGTGAAGAAGGATGGCGCACTCTCCGGCTATCGTTGGGGCGTGGCGCGCAAGCGGGCCTTGCTCGCCCGCGAACAGGAAGCCGCGCCGTTCCGCCTGGCATGATCGTGGCGGCCATGCTTGCCCCTGCGCCGAGCGAGGATTCACATCGCTAGGTCGGCGCGACCTCGGGAAACAGGCCGGGCCAGTAGATTCCGTCCTTCGTGGGCCGCGTGCCGAAGATCGCGGTGCCGATGCGCACGACGGTCGCGCCTTCCTCGATCGCGGCCTCGAAATCGCCCGACATGCCCATTGACAGATGCGCGAGTCCGGCGCCGGCCGGTGTGGCGCGCAGCGTCTCGCGCAGCTCCCGCAGCAGGCGGAAGCAGGCGCGCACCCGCTCTGTCTCGGCGCTGAAGATCGCGAGCGTCATCAGCCCCACTGGCCGCAGCGAAGGGAAGTCCGGCAACCGCGCCACCAGCCCGGCCGCCTCTTCCGGCGCCACCCCGTATTTGCTCGGCTCGCCGGAGGTGTTCACCTGCACGAATACGTCGAGCATGCGGCCTTCCGCCCGCAACCGCGCGTCCAGCGCCTCGGCCACCCGCAGGCTGTCCAGAGCCTGGAACTCGCTGGCGAAACGGGTGAGGTGCTTCACCTTGTTTGTCTGCAGATGGCCGACGATGCTCCAGCGCACCGGCAGGTCGGCAAGCGCTTCGGCCTTGCCCATCGCTTCCTGCACCTTGTTCTCGCCGAACATGTCGAGCCCCGCCGCCGCGGCGTGACGCAGCACCTCGGCGGGCACCGTCTTGGTGATCGGCAGCAGCCGCACCTCAACCGGATCGCGACCGGCGCGGGCGCAGGCGGCGGTGATGCGGTGACGCAACTCGGCGAGATTGGCGCGAATGGTCGCGCCCGGATCGGTGCCGAAGCGGTCCGTGTCGAACCCGGTTCTCGTCATCTTCCATCCTCCGCCCGATACCTTATCGTACCGGCCACAACCCAGGGCATCGCCACGAGGGCCGCGGCATCGGCGGCTGGCGCAATCGAGGCGAAACCATACGTGCCGCGCTTGGGCAGGCGCCGGACGCGGCCCAGATCATTGGCGGGGCAAGCGGCAGGGCTGGCATCCATCCGTAGAGCGTGCTCCAGATACGGGCCCAGTCTGCATCAATCCGGTCCGGCGAGAAGGACCGGAAGACCACGCAGCCTTTGTATGTGCAACCGCGCGAGGCGCTGCGCCCTGCTATTCTTGCAGGCCGCTTTGCACCTGGCCTGCGCCCGGGGCATGGTTCCAACTGCGCCGGAGGTACGCCAGCAGGCGGTACGGATGGTGCTGGACCACGGCAGCGGTCACGCGTCGCAACGGGCTGCGATCGGCTGCAGGGCCGAGACGCTGCGGAAGCGGGTGAAGGCCAAGCGCGACCAGGGACAACAGCCTGGCTGGAGAGAGCCCATATCTCCAGGGTGCAAGGAAGGTTCGCCTCTCCGGTGAAGAGGCGAACTGGATCTTCGACGAACTGGCGCATTGGGAGCAAATACTAAAAGATACATCGATGACGGGGCCACCGCCGCCGTCCCTGTGGGCGGGGGCGGCCATGTCCCAGGGCTCCGAACTCATTTGAGGCGCCGTGACAGGTTGCGATTTTTTTCGCTTCGATGGATGTGGTCGATTCGGAGCCTCCGGCCATGCCCGCTGCTACCGCTACCGCTCAGGGGAAGTCCCGCCTGGGCGTTCTGCTGGAGCATTTTGCGGCGATCGACGATCCGCGCGACGTGCAGCGGATCGCCCATCCGCTGCCCGAGGTGCTGCTGCTGGTGGTCTGCGGGACCATGGCGGATTGCGATGACTACGACCACATCGCCGCCTGGGGCGAGGCCCATCTCGCCTTCCTGCGCCGGCATCTGCCCTATGAGCATGGGGTGCCCGGCGGCCGCTGGCTGACGATCCTGATGAACCGCATAAACCCCGCGCTGTTCGCCGCCGCCTTCACCGCCTGGGTGCGCGAGGCCTGGCCCGACCGGCCGGACTTCATTGCCATAGACGGCAAGACCTCGCGCCGCAGCCACGACCGGGCGGCGGCGGTTGCGCCCCTTCGCCTGGTCTCCGCCTTCGCCACCACCAGCCGCCTGGTGCTCGGCCAGGAGGCGGTGGCCGACAAGTCCAACGAGGTGACCGCGATCCCGAAGCTGCTGGAACGCCTGGCCGTGCAGGACGGGCTCCGGGGCGCGCTGGTCTCGATCGATGCGATCGCCACCAATGCCACCATCGCCCAGACCATCAAGGCCGCCGGCGCCGACTATCTGCTCGCGGTCAAGGCCAACCAGCCGACGCTCCGCGCCGAGATCGAGGCCGCCTTCGCCGCCGCGCCCCCCGGCACAATCGAGACCGACACCGAACACGACAAGGGCCATGGCCGCATCGAGCAGCGCAGCGTCAGCCTGCGCCTGCGAGGTCGATTGGCTCGCCAGCGACCGCCGCTTCCCCGGCGAACTACGCCTGCCAAGCGTCGCCTGCGTCATCCGCGTCGAGAGCCGCAGCGAACGGGCCGGCAAGAGCCAGGCCGAAACCCGCTACTACATCGCCTTGGCACCCCTCACCGCACCGCGGGCGGCGCAGGCCATCCGCGGGCATTGGGGCATCGAGAACCGCCTCCACTGGGTCCTCGACGTCGTCTTCCACGACGACCAGTCCCGCCTTCGGAAAGGCCACGGCGCCAGGAACATGGCCGTCGTCAGGCATCTCGCCCTCAACCTCGTCCGCTCCGCAGCCGATAGGAAATCCCTCAAGCTGCGCCGAAAACTCGCCGGCTGGACACCCGACTACCTCAATCACCTCCTCAGCCTGCCAGCCCTATGAACTTGGATTCGAAGCCCTGGGCCATGTCCTTAAGCGAGAATTTCGGCGGCGTCGTCGGCTTCGTGCCGCCCGCCCCCGGTCAAAGCGTGTTGCCCCGTTCAGCCTCCGGCTGTCTGAGGCAGAACGGGACCGCCTGACGCAAGAGGCGCGCGGCGCGCCTCTTGGCAGCTACATCAAAGCCAAGGTTTTGGGGGACGCGCCGCCGCTGCGGCTGCGCCGGACCGGCCTTGCGGTCGAGGACCGACAGGCACTGGCGAAGGCGCTGGCCCTGCTGGGAGAGTCCCGTCTCTCCAGCAACCTCAACCAGCTCGCGCACATGGCCAGTATCGGCGCGCTGCCGGTCACGCCGGAGCGGTTCTGTCGAAGCCACGACGAGCTCCGCAACTTCCTCCGCCTTCGAACCCGTCACCGCCAGCACGTCCCCGCCGACCGTCGTCGCCTGCTCCACCTCCGTCGCGCCGCCATCGCGCTCGCCCTCCTCGAGGCGGCGTAGGCCTAACTCGCCCACCAGCTCATGCCGGCAGGTTTGGCGCGAGTGCTGACAAAACCATCACCTCGGCCGGAAAGCGGAATCCGGCATAGAGGGGCCTGGCGGCGGGCGAGCTCATTTCGGATGCCTACCGATGCCGGATCAGACCGCCAACCCCCTGCCAAGTTGACGGCGCACCTGCCATTGCTGCCCGGCGAACAGGATCGGCTAGTGACCGGCCGGCCGCCACTCCAGGACGCGGCCCGGCATGCCTTCCACCGGCGACAGGTCCATCACCGCGGCCAACCGCGCGGTGGCGGCGCCGCTCCGCGCCTCGGCCTCAAGCCGCCAGATGCTGCGCCGGCCGCTGCCGGGCAGGGCCTGGGGCACCCCCGGGCGCAGCCCGCGCGACAGTGGCAGGCCGCCCCTCGGCGCCTCCGGCAGGAGCCCCCGCACCAGCGGTGGCGCCGCCTCGGCCGCCGGGCGGGAGCGGCCGGAATGCACCGTCACCGCGGGGCGGAGCGCCTCGGCCAAGGCCCGGTCGAAGCCCGGTACGGCGCCGAGTTCCGCGGCGCTGCGGAACGGCCCGAGCCCTTGGCGGTCCGGCTCGCGCCAGGCAACGACACGGGCGGCCAGGGTGGCGGCATCGCCGGGCGGCAGGCCGGCGGCTGCGAACAATGCGGCAAGCAGCGCCTCGGGCGCAGCGTTCAGGTCGAGCCGCCCATCCTCATCCGTGGCCCGCACCACCACCGGCACGCCGCCGGGCGCGAAGGCGAAATCGGCCGGGTGCGGCCGGGACTGGCGCGGCAGCGTGGCCAATTGATGCGCCGCCGCCCAGATTCCGCCCTCGGCCGCGGCCCGGGCGCGCGCCAGATCCGCCTCCAGCCGCGCCGCGCCGGCGCCGGTGGCGGCAAGGCGGGTGGCGGCAATGCCCGCCACGCCAAGCAGCAGCGCCAGCCACAGCGCGAGGACGAGCGCCGAGCCTGGGGTCTCAACGCGGCGGCGCATTGGGCCGGCGCGGTGGTTCGTCGCGCGGCTGCATGCTGCGCATCCGGCTGCGCAGCTCCTCGGTCACGCGGCGCAGATCCTCGGTGGTCTGCACCACCCGCGGCGTCAGCAGGACCAGCAGCTCGGTCCGCCGCCGGGCGCGGCTGGTGACACCCAGAACATCCCGCAGGACAGGAACCTGGTCGACGAAGGGCAGGCCGGTGCGGCTGCGGGTGTCGCTTTCGCGGATCAGCCCGCCCAGCGCCACCGTCTCCCCATTCGGGACCGAGACCATGCTGCGTAACCGGCGCTGCTGGATGGTCGGGCTGTCGATGCCACTGGTGGTGGTCCGCACCGCGTCGGAGACGTCCTGGTCCACCTCCAGCAGCACGCCGCCGGCGGCATTCACCCGCGGCGTGACATCCAGCGAGACGCCGGTGTCGCGCAACTGCACCGAATTGACGATGCGCGAGTCGGTGATGCCGCCACCGGTCGCCTGCTGCGTCACGATCGGCACCGAATCGCCGACCCGGAGCCGCGCCGTCTGGTTCGAGAGCACCATCACCTGCGGCGAGGAGATCACCCGCACATCGGTCATGGTGGCCAACGCGTGCAGCACCACCCGCGCGTCCGTATTGCCGGAATAGAGGATATTGAACCCTGGGAAGCTCGGGCTTGGTGTGGGGCTGTTGCCCGCCGTGAGGCTGAATTCGAAGAGGCCCGAGCGGAAGTACCAGGACAGGCCGTATTCGAGGTCGTCGTTCAGCGTCACCTCGGCGATGATCGCATCGATCGCGACCTGGCTCGGTGGCCGGTCGAGCAGCAGGATGGCGCGCTCCACCAGCCGCCAGTCCGCCTGGCTGGCATAGACGATCACCGCGTTCTGCCCCTCATCCGCGACGATGCGGACAGGCGCGGCCGGCAGCCCGCCCGCGGCGCCGCCCAAGGGCGGCGGGGGCTCGCCGGGGAGGCCGCCGGCGAGAGCGCCAGGGATCGAGCCGGGAAGGACGGGCGGCAGGCCCGGCGCCTCGCCGCCACCCGGCACGGCGCCGGGCGCCAGGCCACCCGGCATGCCCCCGTTCGGCACGCCGCCGGCCACCATGGCACCGGGCAGGCCGCCGGGCACCAGGCCAGGGGCGCCGCCCGCCGCCACCGCGAGCGTGCCGCCCGCCGCGGCCAGGGCGCCCGGCAGTCCGGGCGCCAGCAGTGGCGCCCCGGCGCCGCCCCGTGCATTGCCCTGCAGCAACTGCCGCAGCGTATTGGCGAGGTCGGTGGCGCGCACATACTGGATGCGGTGGACGAAAAGCTGCGGCGAGCCGCCGAGCCCCGCATCCAGCTCCCGCACCCAGCGCCGCACCCGCTCCAATTGCTGCGGCTGGGTGGTGACCACCAGCAGGGCATTCATTCGGCTGACCGGCACGATGCGGAGCGCCTGGCGCCCGCCCTCCGCGCTGAAGACTGCACCGATCTCCTGCGCCACCAGCGCGGCCGGCGCATTCTCCAGCGGCAGCAACGCCATGGACTGCCCGCGAAGCCAGTCCACGTCGAAGCTCTCGGCGGTGTCGAGCAGGGTCGCGAGCTGCGGGCCGGTGCCGGCCAGCAGCAGCACGTTGCGCGCCTCGTCCGCGATCACTGTACCGCCGCGCGGCGCCAGGGGTTGCAGCACGCGTTGGAGGTCGGCGGCGCGGGCATTGGTCACCGGCAGGGCGACGATCGCGAAGCCCGGCCCCGGCACGGCCCCGGCGGCGCGCAGCCCGACCGGCGGGCCGGCCTGCATCGCATCCTCCAGTGGCACCACGCGATAGCCGGTGCCACCGCGGACCAGGGCGGCGTTGTTCACCTCCAGCGCCGATTCCAGCAGCGAGAGTGCCGCCGCCTGCGGCACCGGGCGCTGGGTCTGCAAGGTGACGGTACCGCTGACGCGCGGATCGATGGTGTAGTCGGTTCGCAGCAGGTCGCCGAGCACCGCCTGCACCACCTGCGGCACCGGCGCCTCGACGAAATTGAGCGTGACCGAACCGCCGCCCGCCTCCGCCGCGCCGAGCGGCCCAGGCGAGCGCGCCGGCCCGCGCCCGGCCAGGCCGAGGTCAATCACCGTGCGGCGCGGCCCGCCACGCACCGGCTGGCCCTGCACCACGGTGCTGCCAGGCGCCAGGCCGAGGCCGGGCGGGCGGCGCTCCGGGTCCTGCAGGCGCCGCATCGCCTCGTCGAAGGCGGCGGGGCCACGTGGCCGGGACTCGCCGCAGGCGGCCAGCGCCAGGCTAGCCAGCAGCAAGGGAACGAGGCGCCTCATCTTGCCCCCAGGGCAGCGGTATTGGCGCCGAGGATCGCGTCCAGCGTCGCCAGGACGATGCTGGCGACCAGCCCCCCCAATACCAGGGTCACGGCCGGGACCAGGAGCGATAGCAGGCGTTCCGTGGCACGCTCCAAATCCTCTTCATGAATGATCGCGACTTCTTCCAATAATTCCCTGAGCCGCCCGCCTTCTTCGCCCACCCCCGCCAGGGTGATGGCAAGGCGCGGCAGCGCCGCCTCGCGCGTGAGCGAAGCGGCGAATCCGGTGCCGGCGGTCAGGTGCAGCCGGGCCCGTTCCAGCCCCGCCGCCACCGCCGAATTGCCCGAGGCGGCCGCCGCATGGCCGAGCGCATTGGCCAGTGGCACGCCGGCGCCGAGCAGGGTCGCCAGCGCCCGGGCGAAGCGCGCCGTGGCTGCGCGCCAGGCAATGGGGCCGAGCAGCGGCAGGCGCAGCAATTGCGCATCCCGCCAGCGCCGCCCCGCCTCCGCCGCCATGGCCCGCTGCGCCAGCAGCGCAAGCCCGAGCAGCGCCGCCAGGCCGATACCGCCCCAGTCCCGCAGCCAGGCCGCCGCCGCCAGCACATTGCGGGTGGAGGCGGGCAGTTCCCCCGCCGCGGCGGTGAACAGCGGCTCCAGCGCCGGCAGCACCACCGCCACCAGCACCGCCACCGCGACCAGGGCGAGCATCAGCACGATGGCCGGGTAGGTGAGGCCGCTGCGGATGCGTTCGGCGATGCGGGCGCCACGCAGGATCTCGGCCGCCATGCGCTCCAGCACGGCGGGGAGCCGCCCGGTGCCCTCGGCGGCGCCGATGGCCGCGGCATACCAGGACGGGAAGGCGGCCGGCCGCGCCGCCACGGCGACAGAAAGCGCCGTGCCGGCGGAGACCCCCTCATGCAGGGCGCGCAGCAGGGCGCGCGCGGCGGGATGTGCCTCCGCCCCCGCCAGCGCCTCCAGCGCCGCATCCAGCGGCAATCCGGCGCCGAGCAGCAGCGAGAGGCCGCGCGTGAGGCGGGCCAGCTCGCGGGGCCGCAGTCGGCGGTCATCGCGGGCCGGTGGTGCGGTCATCGCCTCGCCGGCCGGGCGGAGCTCCACGGGGAGGCTGCCGCTTTCCTGCAAGCGACGGGCGGCGGCATGCGGGTCCGCGGCCTCGATCCGGCCACGCAGCATGCGGCCGTCGCCGGCGATCGCCACGTAGTCGAAGCTCGGCAGGGGGGGCGACCCGCTCATGTGCCTACCACCCGCAACACCTCCTCAATGGAGGTGGTGCCCGCCAGGGCCTTGCGCTGCGCCGCCTCCAGCAGGCTCGGCATGCCCGCGGCGGCGGCACTCTCGCCGAGCGTGCCGGCATCGGCGCGGCGCAGCACCAGCTCGCGCAGGGCAGGATCGAGCGTCATGATCTGCAGCACCGCGGTGCGGCCGCGGTAGCCGGTGCCGCCGCAGGCTGGGCAGCCGCGCGGCCGGTGCAGAGTGATCGGTCCCCCATGCCCGGCCCGCCGCGCCAGGCCGAGCCGTTCCACCAGCGGCTGCGGCGCCGCATAGGGTTCCCGGCAGGCGGTGCAGAGGCTGCGGACCAGGCGCTGCGCCAGGGCGCCGCGGAGCACCGAGGCGATCAGGTATTCAGGCAGGCCGAGATCCATCAGCCGCGTCACGGCCGAGGGCGCGTCATTGGTATGCAGCGTGGCCAGCACGAGATGCCCGGTCAGGGCCGCCTGCGCCGCGGCCTCGGCCGTCGCGGCATCGCGGATCTCGCCGACCAGCACCACATCGGGGTCGTGCCGCAGCATTGCCCGCAGCGCATCGGCGAAGCCGAAGCCGATCTGCGGCCGCACCTGCACTTGGCTGACGCCCTCCAGCCGGTATTCCACGGGGTCCTCGATGGTGACAACCTTCAGCCGCTGCCGGTCCACCGAGCCGAGTGCGGCATAGAGGGTGGTCGTCTTGCCGCTGCCGGTCGGGCCGGTGACCAGCACGAGCCGGCTGGTTTGCGCCAGCAGCCCGTGCAGCGCCGCGATCTCCTCCGCGGCGAAGCCCAGCGTGTTGAAATCCAGCGCCACCGCGGCGCGGTCCAGGATTCCGGAGCACCACGCCCTCGCCCTCCAGGGAGGGAATGACCGAGATGCGGAGGTCGACATCGCGCCCGCGCACCGCCAGCCGCAGCCGCCCATCCTGCGGCAGCCGCCGCTCCGCCACGTCCAGCCGCGCCATGATCTTGAGGCGGGAGACCACGCCGACCCCCAGCGCCGGCGGCACCAGCCCGGCATCCTGCAGCACGCCATCCACGCGCAGCCGGGTGCGCAGCCCGGTTTCGGTGGCTTCCAGATGGATGTCGGATGCGCCCAGCTCGACGGCCTGCAGGATCAGCGCGTTGACATGGCGCACCACCGGCGCCTCGCTCGCCTGGTCGCGCAGCCGGGCGGCGTCTTCGGCGCCGCCGGCCGCGGGTTCCGGCGCGGCGATGGCGGGGGCGGCGGCAGCCTCCAGCCTGGCATGCGCGGCCTCGATCGCGGCGGGTTCGGCCACCGCGACCAGCACCGGCAGGCCGGTGGCGAGCGCCGCGGCCTGGGCGGCGAATCCGTCCAGCGGGTCGGCCAGGGCCAGCAGCAACTGCCCGGCCTCGATCCGCACCGGCCAGGCGCGGGACCGGCGCAGGAAGCGCGGCGCCAGGCGCCCGGGCAGCGGCGGCTCGGCCGGCAATTCCTCGCGCCGCAGCAGCGGCAGGCCGAGCGCCTCGGCCATGGCGGCGGCCAGCACATCCTCGCCGAGCAGGCCAAGGGCGAGGAGGGCACCGGCCAGCGTCTCGCCGGTGCCGCGCCGGGCCTCTTCGGCACGTGCCAGGGTGGGTGGCGCCAGCAGGCCGCGGGCCAGCAGATGCGCCGAGAGGCGGCGCCCGGCCTCGGCGGCTTCCGTGGTCACGGCGCCACCCAGGAGGCGGTGCCGCCGCCGGCGATCCAGACCAGCCAGGCGGAAGCGGCCAGAGCCGGCGCGAAGGGCACCGCGGCATCCGGCGCCAGGCGGCGGTCGCGCAGCAGGACCATGCCCAGCGCAAGGGCGGCCGCCAGCGCGACCATCAGGCCAAGCCCGCCCGGCCCCACCCAGGCGCCGGCCGCACCGAGCACCCAGGCATCACCCCGGCCGAGACCCTCCCGCCCCCGCAGGCGGCGGAAGCCCCATTCCACGGCAAGGAAGCCGAGATAGCCCAGCGCCAGCCCGGCCAGGGCGGCGGCGAGCACCGCTGCTCCGGCCAAGGCGGCGAGCCCGAGCCCCGCCAGGGCCAGCGGCACGGCCAGCGCGGCATGGACAATGCCGGCGCGGAGATCGAGCCAGGCGATTGCGAGGAGAAGGGCGCCGAAGACCGTTGCGGCGGGCCAGGCAGCGGCCGGCAGCAGCAGGGCCGCCAAGGGGGCGAGCGCCGCGCCGCAGGCCATGGCCGGATAGGGCCAGGCCTGCGGCGGGCGGCCGGCCAGCCGGCGGACGGCCAAGTCGGCAAGGCCACCCAGCAGCGACCCCGCCCCGGCCGCGCCGAGGATGACCCCGAGCATATGGTATTCCGTCATGGCCAAAGGGCGTGCCGTCCTTGCGGCGCCCGAAAGAATGCTCTCGGGAATGCGAGTAGATTGTATTGAGATTTGGCCGGCCCCTCAAGGGTAAGGCGAATTTTGCGGAGAAAAGAGCAATCGAAGGGCGATTTCTCATTTCGTCCACAAAATGTGAAGAGCGTCGCCGAAACGTATCGTTATGCTTCCGTTAAGTAAGGCCGGCACGCCTCGTATACAAAATCGGCAACGGAAGCGCCCTCCGGCGCCCATGTTGTCGAAAAAGCGCGACGGTTCCGGGAATTCGGGTGAAGGAATCACGATGAGTTACAACCATTCCGGTGCGTTTCGGCCGATGGCGTGGCGCGTCCTGGCTGCCTCCGCCCTTGCCGTCCTGCTCTCCGGCGATCGCTCCGCGGCCCAGGATCGCCCGGCGCCGGGCCCGCAATGCGCGCGGCAGCTCACCGCGGATGTGGTTGCCCTGGAACAGGCGGTGCAGTTCAACCGCTACGGCTCCCACTACCCCGCCTTCATGATCTACGCGCTGCGGCGGGACGTGGTCGCGACCGATGGCGGCACCTCGCTCAGCCCCGGCCATGTCCGGCTGCGCGACGACCACCGGCCACGGCCCCTGGTGCTGCGGATGAACCAGGGCGACTGCCTGACCGTCACCTTCACCAACCTGCTGAGCCCGGATGGCTCCCCCCGACAATGGCGCCAGTTCCAATGGGGACCCGACGGCCACGCGGATGGCGGGGCTGCATGCCACCGGCCTCAACTACACCCGCAGCATCCGCGACGACGGCGCCGAGGTCGGCCGCAACGTCAACAGCCTGGTGGCTCCCGGCGCCAGCACCACCTATCGCCTGCACGCCGCGCATGAGGGCACTTTCCTCTTCTACAACCAGGCGGTCACCACCGGTGGGGAGGGCAATCTCGGCTCCATCGCGCTCGGCATGTTCGGCGCGATCACGGTGCAGCCGAAAGGGGCCGAGTGGTACCGCAGCCAGGTCACCCGGGCGGACCTCGACCTGGCGACCGAGCGCGACGCCATGGGCCGGCCGGTGCTGCTGCCGACCGGCCAGCCGCGCATCGACTACGACGCCGCCTATCCGGCGGGACATCCGCATGCCGGCCGGCCGATCCTGGCCATGCTGCAGGGCAACGCCATCATGCATGGCGACCTGCATGCCATCATCACCGGCCCGAACCGCGGCGACCTCACCTCGGTCTCGACCGGCAATGTGGTGCTGGAGCCGAACGCGACGATCCCCCAGGACACGGGCGCCCTGCCGCGGCGGCGCAATGAGGCCTTCCGCGAATTCACCATCATCTTCCATGACGAGGTGAAGTCGATCCAGGGCTTCCCGCACTTCGACGACCCGGAACTCGGCCACACGCTGAAGGGCGTGGGCGATGCCTTCGGGATCAATTACGGCATCACCGGCATCGGCAACCAGATCCTGGCCAACCGGCTCGGCCTCGGCCCGGCCGCCGGCTGCGCCGAGTGCAAGTACGAGGACTTCTTCCTCACCGCCTGGGCCGGAAACGACCCGGCCCTGGTCACGGATGTGCCGGCCAGCGCCGGGCTCCGGTCCGACGGGACGGCGGACCCGGATGCGCCGCGGGCGACGCGGGCGCTCTATCCCGCGGACCCCGCGAATGTCTTCCCGAGCTACCTGAACGACCGCCTGCGGATGCGGAACCTGCATGCCGGGGCGGAGCAGCACATCTTCCACCTGCATGCGCATCAGTGGCTGGCGAATGCGGAAAACGCGGATTCCTCCTACCTCGACAGCCAGTTCATCGCGCCGGGCACCGGCCGCACCTACGAGATCGCCTATAACGGTTCGGGCAACCGCAACCAGACGGTCGGCGACAGCATCTTCCACTGCCACCTCTACCCGCATTTCGCCCAGGGCATGTGGGGCCTCTGGCGCGTCCACGACACCTTCGAGCAGGGCACCGAACTGAGCCCGGATGGCCGCCCCGCGCCCTTTTCCCGCGCCTATCCGGATGGCGAGATCGCCAGTGGCACGCCGATCTATGCGCTGGTGCCCATCCCCGGCATGGCGCTGGCGCCGATGCCCGCCACGGCGCATGTCGTGAACGGCCAGGTGGTGCTGGCCTCCCAGGGCACCGAGGCCGCGGACAATCCCGGCTATCCCTTCTTCATCCCCGGCCAGGCCGGCCATCGTGCGCCGCGGCCGCCGCTCGACACGCTGCATGACGGCGGCCTGCGCCGGCATGTCGTGCTGTCGGGCGCCGCGCATTCGCAGCTCACCCGCCTCGACATGGACAAGGTCAGCGAGGAGCTCAATGTCCGCTGGCTCGACGAGCAGGGCGAGCCGCGGGAGCGCGCGGCCATGGCCTTCCATGCGCTGCGCAGCCACGAGAGCGTCACGCATGACGGCACGCCGCGGCGTTTCGTGACGAATGGCCGGCCACCGGTGCATGGCGCGCCCTATGCCGACCCCTGCATGACCGATACCGGAGCGGCCAGCTCCGGCGCGGCCACGCCGCGCACCTACCAGGGCGCCGCCATCCAGGTCGGCATGACGCTGAACCGCGCCGGCTGGCACTTCCCGCAGGCCCGCATGGCCGCCCTCTGGCAGGATGTGGCGCCCACGCTCTCCGGGGCCCGGCCGCCCGAGCCGCTGGTCCTCCGTGTGCATGCTGGCGACTGCGTCGAGTACCAGCACGCCAACCTGGTGCCGAGTGTCTATGAACTGGACGATTACCAGATCAGGACGCCGACCGACATCATCGGCCAGCATATCCATCTGGTGAAGTTCGACGTCACCTCGGCCGACGGTTCCAGCAATGGCTGGAACTACGAGGACGGCACGCTGGCGCCCGCCGAGGTGCGCGAACGTATCCGCGCGATCCGCCGCCACAATGGCTGCGGCGGCAGCGACACCGGGCCGGACTGCCCCCTGCCGGTACCGCACCCCTTCTTCGGCGCCGGACCGGCCCTTACCGCCTCGGAGGGTGGCGACTTCCCCGTGGCGGGGCAGTGGGTCGGCGCCATGACCACCTTCCAGCGCTGGTATGCCGACCCGCTGAAGGGTTCGACCGGCCAAGCCCGTGAGCAGGGCGCGGTCTTCACCCACGACCATTTCGGCCCCTCCACGCATCAGCAGACCGGCCTCTACGCCTCGATCGTCATCGAGCCTGCCGGGTCGACCTGGCTGGAGGCCGAAAGCGACCAGCGGCTGGGCTACCAGCGCGCCGACGGCGGCCCGACCAGTTGGGCGGCGCGGATCATCACGGCGGATCCACAGGACTCCTTCCGCGAGTTCACCCTCCAGGTCGCCGATTTCGTGCATGCCTATGCCAGGGGTGGCGGCGTGGACGGGAATGGCCGGCCGATCCCCGATCCGGCGCGGGTGGTGAACGGCCCGTCGCGGGAGCGCCTGCCGCTGCCCTACCTGATCGGCCGCGGGAACAACTGCGAAAACGGCGACCGGGCGCCCTGCCCGCAGGCGATCTCGGTCGCCGATGTCGGCACCTTCACCGTCAACTACCGCAACGAGCCGCTGGCGCTGCGGGTCTTCGACCCCAATGCGCCGCGCCCCGATGGCAGCGGCAATGGCGGGCAGGCGGCCGGTCGGGCAGGCGACCTGGCCTATGCCTTCCGCTCCGACGTGCCGCGGGCACTGCCGGACTTCAATCGGCAGCCCACCAGCTATCCGCCACTGACCGCCGGGCTCTCGCCGGGCGACCCCTGGACGCCGATGCTGCGGGCCTACAAGCGGGACCGCATCCGGGTCCGCCTGCTGGCCGGCGCGCATGAGGAGCCGCATGTCGCGCATATGCATGGAGCCCGCTGGCTCGCCGATCCCGACGACCCGCATTCGGGCTGGCGCAATGGGCAGCAGCTCGGCATTTCGGAGCATTTCGAGATCAGCCTGTCGGTGGTTCCGCCGGAGAGCGACCTGGCGCCCACGGTCGACCATCTCTACGCCGCCTCGGGCGGGATCGAGGGCTATTGGAACGGCACCTGGGGCCTGGCCCGGACCTATGAGTTCGAGCAGGCCAATCTGCGGCCGCTGCCGAACAACCCGCCGCCGGCCCGCCGCTTCGTCAGCACGGGCACCGGCACGGTGAGCGCGGGCGCCACCTCGGTCATCACCAACCTGGCGGAGTTCAACGGCGCCTGCCCGCGCAACGCGCCGGTACGGCGCTATGCGGTCTCAGCCGTCGCGGCCAGCGTGGCGGTCGGCCCGAGCGGCATCGTCTACAACAGCCGGGTCGGCAACTATGGCGGCCAGCCCGGCCCCATCACCGATCCGACCGGCGCCTTCTACGTGCTCGACAGCGACCTCTCGGCCGGCAAGCTGCTCCCCGGCCGCACGGTGGAGCCGCTGGTGCTGCGTGCGGCGGCGGGCGACTGCATCGAGGTCACGCTCACCAACCGGCTGCCGGCCACCTGGGCCAGCCAGGTCGTGGCCCCGGCCAACCACAACTACATGATGCTGCCCTTCCTGGTGGATCGCTTCAACGCCAACCAGCTGCGGCCTTCGATGGAGGTGGGCCTGCACGCGCAGCTCGTCACCAGCGACCTCAGCCGGAGCGACGGCGCCAATGTCGGGCTGAATGCGGCGCTGCGCGATGGTGTCCGCAGCACCAGCCAGACCGCGGCCTCGGGCCGGAGCATCACCTACCGCTGGTATGCCGGCATCCTGCAGGAGCAGGCGGTCGCGCCTGGCCAGATCCGGCTGGTGCCGACCCCGGTGGAATTCGGCGGCGTCAACCTGATGCCGGCCGACCGCATCCGGCAGAGCGGCAAGGGGCTGGTCGGTGCCCTGGTCGTGCTGCCGGAGGGCGCGCAATGGGCGGAGGATGCGAATACCCGGATGCAGGCCACGGTCACGACCCCCGAGGGCCGCAGCTTCCGCGACTTCGTCCTCATCGCGCAGGACGATCTGTCGCTGCGCGCCGGCAATCGGCCGATCTGCATCGCCGGCGCCGATGCCGCCAAGGAGGGCGGGATCGAGCCGAGCGTCACGCAGACCGGCTGCATCGGCCTCGATGACTCGCAGGATGCCGGGCATCACGGCTACAACTTCCGCACCGAGCCGATGTGGTTCCGGCTTGGCCATCCGCCCGGCGAGAGTCTCGGCATCACCAACGGGCTCGACTATGCGAGGGCCCTGTCGAACGCCATCGCCGGCGCCGATCCGCGGACGCCGATCTTCGCGGCGCAAGCGGGGCAGGAGGCGCGGTTCCACCTGCTGCAGCCTGGCGGGCACATGCGCACCGGGGCCTTCACCCTGCATGGCCACAGCTTCGTCGAACGGCCCTATGCGGCAGGGGCCGTGCCGTCGCAGCGGATCGAGGGGCAGTCCTGGCGGGCCGGCTATCGTCCGGGGCAATGGCTCGGCACGCGGGAGGGGGTGGCGCCGGGCAACCACCACAACGTCGTCGTCGAACAGGCGGGCGGGCCGTTCCGCATCTCCGGCGACTACCTGTTCCGCAACATGTTCCCGAATGCCTTCGATGGCGGCCAATGGGGCATCCTGAGGGTGAAGCCATGATCCGCCGTCACCCCATGGCGGCCCGCCAACTGGCCGTGGCCGCGCTGCTGCTCGGCACCGGCGCGGCCGGCGCGGAGGAGACAGTGGTGCGGGCCAGCCACAGCGCGGCCGGCCTCACCGCCACGCTGGAGATCCGCGGCGCCGCCGGTGGCGCGCCGCGGGCCGGGGAGCTTGCCCTGCTCAACCTGCGCTTCGCCGCCGAGGATGGCGGCCCGGCGCGGGGGCTGCGCCCGGCCGCCTGGGCGGAACGCGCGACGCTGCACGCCAGCGAGTGCCGGGAAAGGGTGCGGGGGCTGATCCAGGCGCGGCTCGGACGCCGGGCCGAGATCGACCTCAATGCCTGGCAACTGGTCTATCTCGGCGACAACGGCGCGGTCTATGCGCTGGACCCGCTGGGCGGCAATACCCGCACGCGGCTGCTGGCGGTGGTGAATCTCGGCGACCGCCCCGGTGGCTTCGCCGAGGACCAGGCGCGCGACGCGCTGTTCGTCGCACTGCCGGAGACCGGCGAGGTGGTGGAGGTCGATACCAGGCGCTGGGTGCAGCGCCGCCGCATCGCCGTCGGCGGCCGGCCGGCGCGGATGGCGCTGGACCCGGGCGGGCTGCGGCTCTGGGTCGGCCAGGACGGCGCGGCGGGCGCGCAGGAGACGGTCGCGGTGATCGAGCGCGCCAGCGGCGAGGTCACGGCGCGGCTGGCGGCCGGCCCCGGCCCGCATGCGGTCACGGCCGCGGGCCAGGGCCGGGCGGTGGTGGCCTCGCCAGCGGGCGCGGCGGTGCTGGAGGCGGCAGCGTCGCGGCCATTGCCGGCGCTCGGCGGCGGCTTCAGCGACATCGCCTGGTCGCCGCTGGCCGAACTGGCCCTGCTGCTGGACCGAGCCGAGGGCCGGGTCCTCGCGCTGCGGCCGGACGGGCGGCCGGTGGCGAGCTGGGAGGTGGCGCCTGCCGCGTCCGGGCTCTTCCCGGACCCCAGCGGCCGGTTGCTGCTGGTGCCGGAGCCCGAGGAAGGGCGGCTCACCGTCATCGATCTCGGGCGCGGCGTGGTGGCGCATCGGGTGCCGCTGGAGGGCCGGCCGCTGCGGGTCGGCTTCAGCCGCGGCCAGGCCTATGTGCAGCGCGAGGGCTCGCCGCAGATCGCGCTGATCGCGCTCGGCAGCCTGGTGGAAGGCGGCACGCCCGCCATCGCCGGCATTGCGGTGGGGGATGCCGGGCTCGTCGCGGATGCGGCGCTCGGCGCCACCATCGCCATCGCCCCGGGTGACGGGGCGGCGCTGATCGCGGCACCGGGCGAGCAGGCGGTGCATGTCTACATGGAAGGCATGGCGGCGCCCTCCGGCGCGCTGCGGACGCCGCAGGCCCGGCCGCTGGCGATCATGGCGGTGGATCGCGGCCTGCGCGAGACGGCGCCTGGGCAATACGAAACCCAGACCGTTTTCCCCGCCGTTGGCCGCTATGTGGTGCCGGTGATGCAGCAGGGCGGCGGCTTCCTGCATTGCTTCGAGGTCGAATTGCCGGGCGAGGCCGCGGCGTCGCAACCGCTGGCGCAGCGCCTCGGCCTGGAACTGGCTGGGCCGGAGGGGAGGGTGGTGCCGCTGGATGGCTCGCCGGCAATGCTGCGGGTGCGGCTGCACGGCCCGGAAGCGGAGGGCGCCTGGCGCGAGGCCGCCGATATGGTGGCCCGGGTGGTGCAATTCGCCGGCCACTGGCAGATGCAACTGCCCATGCGGCCGCTGGGCGACGGGCTGTATGAAGCGGCGGTGAAGCCGCCGCGGCCGGGGCCGGTGAATCTCTATGTCGAATCCGCCTCGCTCGGGCTGCAACCGGGCAGCTTGCCGCACATCACGCTGCGGGCGGTGGCGCCATGAGCCGCGTCGCGAGGGAGCCGAGGCGGCGGCAGGCGCTTGGACTGCTGCTTGGCGCGATGGCGGCCTGGCCGGCGGCGGCGCAGGACGGGCAGCAGCCTACCGCGCCGGTTCCGGCGGGGGCAGGCGTGATTCGGCTGCGTGGCCCACTGCCGGATCCGCGCGTGGTGGATGCCGCGCGGCGGCGGCGGCGCCTGGCTTCGGAGGTGATTGGCGGCCGGGTGGTCGCGGTGGATTTCGTGCTCACCGGCTGCGCCTCGCTGTGCGGCGTCGTTTCCGCCGCCATGGCGGGGGCGCAGGAGCTGCTGGCGGCGCGGCTGCCGGGGGAGGCGGGGCTGCTCAGCATCGGCCTCGATCCCTTCGGCGATACGCCGGAGGAGCTGGCCGCCTATGGCCGCCGCTTCAATGCCGGGCCCGGCTGGGCCCTGGTGAACGTGCCGGTCAATGCGCTGGACGAGGTGCTGCGCCGCCTCGGCGGGCCGGCGCCGGGCGCCGACCACGCGCCGATGGTGGTGGTGCTGGACCCGCTGCGGGGCGAGATGCGGCGGCTCTCCGGCCTGCCGGCGCCGGAGGCGATCGCGGCGGCGGTCAATGCGGCGCTCGATGCGCGGAGGGCCGCGGCATGAGCGCCGGGCCGATCTCCCGCCGCGGCCTGCTGCTCGGTGCCGCAGGCCTGGCCATGGCGCGGCCGGCTGCCGCCGAACTTGATTGCGACGGGCGCGAGCGGGACTACTTCACCAATCGCCTGCTGCTCGACCAGGAAGGCCGGCAGGTGCGCTTCTATGACGACGTGCTGCGCGGCCGCACGGTGCTGATCGGCTGGATCTTCACCTCCTGCCCGGATGCCTGCCCGCTGCTGGCGGCACGCAGCCTGGAGATCGCCGATGCGGCGGCGCAATCCGGCCCGCCGCCGCGCATCCTGCACCTCACCACCGACCCGCGGCGCGACCGGCCGGAGCGGCTGAAAGCCTGGGCGGCGCGCTTCGGCAGCTATGCCGACTGGCAATTGCTGACCGGCGCCGCCGCCGACCTGCGGGAGGTGGCGCGCCGCCTCGGCCAGACCGTGGACGAGGAGCGGCCGGACCGGCACACCACGCTGCTGCTCGCCGGGAACGTGCCGGCACGCCGCTGGACCCGTATCCGCCCGGATACCCCGGCCGCGGCGGCGGGGCTGCAGCTTGCCGAGGTCGCCCGCGCACCGGCGGTGGCGGATGCCGCGCGATGCGCAGGTTAGCGCACCGGACCCGACTGGTATTGGGCACCGGGGCGGCGCTGTGCTGGCTTGCCGTGCCGGCGCTGGCCGATCCTGGTGAAGCGTTGTTCATCCGGGGTGCCCGTCCGGGCATGCCGGCGCCGCGTGCCATCGCCGCCGGCGGCACCGTGCTGACCGCAGCCGCGCTGCCCTGCGCCGGCTGCCATGGCGCCGAGGGGGGGCGGCGGGCGGGCGGAGGCCGGGGTGCGGCCGCCGCCGCTCGCCTGGTCCGTGCTGGCCAGCGCCACCGCGGAGCGTCCAGCCTATGACGAGGCCCGGCTGCTGCGCGCGGTGGCGCAGGGGGTCGGTGCCGGGGGCCGGGCGCTCGACCCTGCCATGCCGCGCTATGCGCTGACCCTGGAGGATGGCCAGGCCCTTGTTGCTTGGTTGCGGACGCTCGACCATCGCGCCGTGCCGGGTGTGGCGGAGGACCGGCTGCGGCTCGGCCTGCTGCTGCCGCCGGGGCCGCAGGGCGAGGCTTTTGCCGCCGCCTTCACCAGGGCGCTTGCCGCCGCCGCGCCGGAGGGCGTGTTCGGCCGCCGGATCGAAGCGGTGCGGATGGGCGCAGCATCGCCGGAGGAAGCCGTGGCGGCGCTGGGCCGAATGCTGCCGGCGCCCGGTGTGCTGGCGGTGGTATCCGCCCTGCCGGAAGCCGCGAATGCGGCGGCGGCGGGCGCCGCGGGCGAGGCCCGTGCGCCGCTGCTGTCGGTCCGCGCGGCGCCGGAGGCGGGGCCGCTGGCCTTCGCCCTGCTGCCCGGCGCCGTCGAGGAAGGGGTCGCGCTGCTGCGGAGCCTGGAGGATCCCGGGCAGGCCCTGCTGGCAACCGGCACCGCTCCGGCGGACCAGATGCTGGCGGGGCGGATCATCGAGCGGCTCGCCATCCTGACTGGTGCCGAGCCGCGCATCGTCGGTCCCGCGGAACTGATGGAGGCGGCGCCTGCGGCAAGCGCCGTGCTGCTGCTCGCCGAGCCTGGCGCACTGCCCGATGCGGTGGCGCCGCTGCGCGGGCTCGGCCTGCCGGTGCTGCTGCCGGGTTCGGTGGCGGGCCAGGCAGTACCCGCGGTGGCGGCGGCGCTCGGACGGCCGGTGACGGTGGGTTTCGGGCTGCCGCAGGGCAGCGGCGGCGGGTTGGCCGGGCAGCGCTTCGCCGCGGCCGAAGCGGCGCGCGGCGGAATCATCGGCCGGCTCGGCCATGCGGCGGGCGAGGTGGTGGTGGAGGCGCTGCGCCGCGCCGGGCACGGGCTGACGCGAGAGCGGATGGCGGCGGCGCTGGCCGGCGGCGATGCCTTCGAGACGGGCGCGCTGCCGCCGCTTCGCCTGGCGGGCGGGCCGCGCGGTGGCGGCCTGGAGACGGTCTGGCTGGTACAGGTGGATGGCGAGGGGCGCGTCCGGCGCGGCCCCGGCGCCGCCCGGCTGAATTAGGGGGAAGGGCAGGGCGGTGCGGATTCCGATGCGGACAGGCGCTAGGCGGCGGGCGGTGCGGCCCGGCTTCACCCTGGTGGGATTGTTGGTGGTGCTGGTGATCCTCGGGCTGCTGGCGGCGGTCGCGGCGCCGCAGGCGATGCGCTATCTCGGTGGCGCACGGCACGATGCGGCGAAGCTGCAATTGCAGGGGCTGATCACCGCCATCGACCTCTACCGGCTGGATATCGGCCGCTATCCGAGCCGGGAGGAAGGGTTGGCCGCGCTGGTGCAGCGCCCGGCAGGCCAGGAGCGCTGGAACGGCCCCTATGTCCGCAAGTCCGAGCAGTTGCAGGACCCCTGGGGCCACCCCTACCGCTACCGCGTGCCGGGCGAGAACGGTCCCTACGACCTGTTCACCCTCGGCGCCGATGACCGTCCCGGCGGCTCCGCCGAGGATCGCGACGTGACGAGCTGGTAGCCGCATGCGCGCTTCCCCTCTCCGTGCCCCGGGATTCACGCTGCTGGAAACCCTGGTGGTGCTGCTGATCCTGTCGCTCGCGGCCACCGCCTTGCCGCGGCTCTGGGGCGCGGGGCACGGCGGGCTGGTGCGCGCGGCGGCGGAGGATGCGGCGGCGATGCTGCGCGAGGCGCGGCTGGCGGCGCGCGGCGGAGGGCGGGAGGCGCGGGTGGTCTTCGACACCGCGCTCGGCAGTTTCCGCCGCGCCGAGGGGGGCCGCACCGGCCGGGTGCCGCAGGGCGCGGCGTTGCTGGTGGAAGGCGCGGCGGCGGAGGCCGATGCCGATGGCCGTATCGCCATCCGCTTCGATGCCGAGGGCGGCTCCACCGGCGGGCGGGTGCGGGTGGCGCTCGGCGCGCTATCCTCGGCCGTCGAGGTAGATTGGCTGACGGGGCATGTCCGTGCACGGCCCTGATCGCAGCCCTGGTCCCTGGGCACCTGGTTTCAGCCTGGTGGAGGCGCTGGTGGCGCTGGTGGTGATCGGCGGCGCCGTGGCGGCGGTGCTGCCGCCGCTTGGCCGGGCGCTGCATGCCAAGGGCGAGCGCGAGACAGGGCTGGCCGGCGTGCTGCTGGCGCAATCCCTGCTCGAAGCCCATGCGCCGCCGGGCGCGGCACGGACGGGGCTTTGGGAAGGCCGCGCGGCGGAGGGCCCCTGGCGAGTCGAGATCGGCACCGGTGAGGCGGGACCGCGTGGTTCGGCGCTGTTCCCGGTGCGGGTGACGGTGGGCGGCTTCGCGCTGGATACGCTGCGGCCCGGCCCGGCGGTGGCGCCATGACGCGGCTCCGGCTGGCGCGCCCCGGCATGACCCTGGTGGAGACGCTGGTCGGGCTGGTGCTGCTCGGCCTGGTCTCGACACTGGGCCTGGCGAGTCTCGGCCTGGTGGGGCGGGCGGGGGCGGTGGCGGTTGCCGACAATACCGCGCTGACGGCGGTGCAGGACCTGCTGCGGCTGCGGCTGCTCGCCGCCGTGCCGGTGGTGGGCGAGGGATCAGGCGGCCGCCCGGCGGTGCTCTTCGAGGGCGGTGCGGAGCGCCTGGCCTTCATCACCGAATTGCCTGGCCGCTTCGGTGTGTCCGGGCTCGCGCTGGTGGGATTGCGGCGCGAGGCGGAGGCGGTGCAACTGCGCTGGCGGCCGCTGCGCGGCGCGGCCGAGGGCGAAGGCACTGCCGGCCGCCTGCTGCTGGAGAATGTGGCGATGCTCCGCCTGCGCTATTTCGGCGTGCCGCGGCCGCGCGAGGCGGCGGCCTGGCACGATGCATGGTCAGAGGCCAGCGCCCTGCCGGCGGTGGTGGGATTGGCCATCGCCTTCAAGCCGGGCGATACGCGCCACTGGCCGCCGCTGCTGGTCGCGCCGCGTCTGGCCGCCACCCGGATGCCTGGGGCATGAGCGGCCGCAGCGATATCGCCGCGCTGGCGGCCCGGGGGCGCGCCTTCGGGCGCTGGTGGCGGGAGGAACTGGCGGAGATGCTGCCGGCCCGGCTGCGCCGCGCCGGGCCGCGCCACCTGCTCGACCTGCGGGGCGAGGCGCCCTTTGTCGCGCGCGCCACGCGCACCGGCTGGCGGGCGTTGCTGCCCTTCGCGGCCGCCCGGCGCGGCGCGGCGATCCGGGCCCTCGCCGCCGAGGACCGGTTGGTGCTGGCGGTGCTGCCGGACTGGGTGCTGCGGCGGGTGCTGCGGCTGCCGGAAGCGGCGGAGGCCAGGCTCGACGCCGTGCTCGGCTTCGAGATCGAGCAGCATATTCCCTTCGCCGCGCATGAGGTGGTCTGGACTGCCCGCGTCCTGCGCCGTCTGCCGGAGCAGCAGCGGATCGAGGTGGAGGTGGCGATGCTGCCGCGGCATCTGGTCGCCGGCACCGCCGCTGCGCTGCGCGAGGCCGGGCTGGTGGCGCCGATCGTCGCGCGGCCGGACCCGGATGCCGCCTGGCCCGGCGTGCCGCTGGATGCGCTCGCTCCGCCGCGCCGCCGTTGGCGCAGCCTGGCCGAGGCCGGGCTCGCCGCCGGTGTGGCGCTGCTGCTGCTGCATCTGGCGCTCCAGGATCTCAGGCAGGGCGAGGCCGCGGTGGCGGCGCTGGAGGCGCGGGCCGCCACGGCGCGCGTCGCGGCCGGCCAGGTGCTGGCGCTGGAGGAGCGGGCGGCGGCGCTGCGGGCGCGGCTGGACCTGGCGGCGGCGCTGCGTGGCGATCGCCCCGCCGCGGTGGTGCTGCTGGAGGAATTGGCGGAGCGGCTGCCGGATGAGGTCTGGCTTTCGGAACTGCGGCTGACTGGCGATCAGCTCTCGCTGACCGGCTTTGCCGCCCGCGCCGATGGGCTGCTTGAGCTGCTGCATGCCTCGCCCATGCTGCGCGAGGTGCGCTTCTCCGCACCGGTCACGCGGGAGCGCCGCGAGACGGCGGAGCGTTTCCAGATCGCGCTCCGCCTGGTGGTCCCGGCCGCGGCCGATCCGCTGCGAACGGCCGGGCGATGACTGGGCTCTCGCAACCGGTGCGGCGGCTGGCAGCGCTCGGTCTGCTCGCGCTGCCGCTGCTGTTGGCATGGGCGCTGCTGCTGACGCCCTGGATGGAGGCGCGGGAGGCGCTGGTGCTGCGGCAGGACCGCGCTCTCGCGGTGGAATCGCGCGCCCTCGCCCTGGCCTCCCGCCGCCCGGCGCTGGAGGCCGAGGTGGCCGGGCTGCGCGAATCCCTGGCCGGCGCGGCGGAGGGCGTGCCGGGCGGCAGCCATGCGCTGGCCGGGGCGGGATTGCAGCGCCGGCTGCGGGAAGCGGCGGCCCGGCATGGCGGCATCGTGCAGAGCATCGAGACCCTGCCGGAAGGCCGGGCCGGAGATGGCATAATCGGCGTGCGAGCCCGACTGCAGACCGAGCCCGGCGGGCTGCGCGACCTGCTGACCGAGCTGGAAACCGGCCGAATGCTGCTGCAGGTGGCCTCGCTCAGCCTCACCCCGGCCGCCGGGCGCGGGGCCGCGCTGCGGCAGTTGGAAGTGCAGATCGAACTCCGCGGGCTGCGCGGCGGCCCGGAGGCGGCGCCATGAGGCTGCGGCTGCCCTTGCTGCTGCTGGCCTGTGGCGGGCTTGGCTGGCTCGCCCTGGCGGGGGAGGGCGGCCCTGGCGACCTGCCCGTGCCCACCGGGTTTGCCGAGGCGCCGCCACCCCGCCCCGCCAGCCCGCCCCCGCCGGGGCCGGCTGCCGGACCCTGGCCGGAGCAGGTGGCCCGCCCGCTTTTCGCCGCCACCCGGCGGCCGCCGGAACCACCGCCGGAGCCGGTGCCCCTCATGCTGGCCGCGCCGGGAATCGCCGCCGCCCGCGGCTGCCAGCGGCGTGGTGCTGCGGCCGGAAGGCGCGGTGGCATTGCTGCGGCTCGCGGATGACCGGACGGCGCGGGTGGTGGAGGGCGAGGAGGTCGAGGGCTGGCGGGTGGCGCGCATCTTTGCGGAAGGGGTGGATCTTACCCGCGGCGAGCAGCGGCTCACCCTGTTGGCACGGGCACTGGCGGCGGAGGGGCTTGCCCGGGGAGAATAGCTGCCGGGATAAGGATCTACTCGCGGACAGTATGCAATATAGCAGCAGGACCCGAATCCCTGCTTCTTTCATGAAGCGCAATAGGATTACTTTGGTATTTTAATATTTTGGCTCATCCAGATAAATATACACACCTATTTGAAACGACGCAGATTCGCTTTGCCCCCAGAATGACCCTCGATCTGTGGGGAACGGAGTGGAGAGCATGGTGACGCCCCTGGCCTTTACGGATGCCGGGCCCGACGGGAGCGGCCTCGCTCTCTCGAACAGCCTTGTCGCTGAAAACCAGGCCGGCGCCGTGATCGGAATGCTCACCGTGGCGGCGCCGGTGCCTCTCGCGGTGAGCTTCCAGGTGCTCGGTAGCGGCGGCCTGCCGGACAGCCGCTTCGAGGTGGATGTCTCGGGCGGCGCCCCGGCGCTCCGCCTGAAGCCCGGCATCGCCCTGGATTTCGAGGCGGCGTCCCAGGTGCCGCTGACGCTCCGCGCGAGTTTCACCGAGGCGGGCATGCCCGTGACCCTGCAGCGGAGCTTCACGCTCGGGGTGCTGGACCGCGACGACCCGGTCGTGATCACTCCCGGTGGCCAGGTCAGCGGCACGCTGACCGAGGACCAGAACATGCCGGCGCCGCCGGCACCGCCCATCCTGACCACTTCAGGCCAATTCGGCTTCACCGACCAGGATGCCGGCAGCCTGCATGGCGTCCGCTTCGACCTGAAGTCGGTGGTGAGCAGCGAGGCGGCGGTCGGCCCCGTCGCCCTCGGCACCTTCTCGGTGACGCATCAGGACACCGGCCCGGGAACCGGCCAGGTCACCTGGAATTTCGCGGTGGATGACCGCGCGATCCAGCAGCTTGGCGCGGGCGATACCCTGACGCAGGTCTATTCCGTCAGCGTCGGCACCAATGCGGCATTCGCGGCCAGCCCGACTCCGGCGATCGAGCAACACGACCAGCGCATGGCGGCCCTGGCCGGCGGCGGCTTCGTGCTGGTCTGGACCGGGATCCGCGAGGGCGAGGATTTCCCCAGCGTCCATGCCCGGCTCTTCGACGCCGGCGGCCATGCGACGACGGACGAATTCCGGGTCAATACCAGCAGCCCGGAGCTTGGCGCGCAGACCCCGACGGTGGCGGCGCTCAGCAGCGGCGGCTTCGTCGTGCTGTGGCGCTCGGATGGCGATGCCGGGCCGCTGCCCGGGGCCGGCGGCGGCGAACTGTCCTATGCCGTCTCCGGTCAGGTCTTCAATGCCGGCGGAGTTGCGATCGGCACCGAATTCCTCGCCAATACCACCCTGCCCGGCAACCAGGACCTGCCGGAGGTGATCGACCTGGCGGATGACCGCTTCCTGGTCACCTGGCGGTCGCAGGAGGAGCGGGATGATCCGCTTCCCGGCAACCCGACCAGCATCACCTCATTCCTGCAGGGCCAGATTTTCGAGACCGGACCGGACGGTGCCACCAAGCTGCCCGGCCCCGACCTGGTGACGCCGGCGGAATCCCGCATCACGCCGGACCAGGCGCCCACGGGCGAATCCCTGCTGCCCGATGTCGATGGCAGCCAGGTCATCGGCCTCGCCGGGGGTGGTTTCGTCGCGGTCTGGAATTGGGCTGAGCTGGATACCGGCTTCATCGGCGTGATCTTCCAGATGTTCGACAGCCAGGGCCAGAAGCTTGGCGTGCCCGTCTATGCGAACGATCTGGGGTATGCCCGGTACTCCGCCGACCAGTATGGCGGGCTCTGCACCACGCCGCTGGCGGATGGCGGCTTCGTCCTGTGCTGGCAGAGCGGCGGCGGCGCTTCCGAAGTCTGCATCCGCCTCTTCAACGCGGATTGCAGCCCGCGGGGCGACATCCTGCTGGTTGGCGGTGACCTCGACCCGGTCCTTGCCGTGGATCTGGAAGCCGTGCCGCTGGAAGGTGGCGGCTTCGTTGTGATCTGGCAGGGGTTGGAGGATTCCAGGGTCCGGGGCCAGGTCTTTTCGGCCGATGGCATGGCGGTCGGCAATCGCTTCGAGGCGGATGGCGGCGATGCTGCCGGCCTGCAATACGGGCCGCGCGTGGCGGCGACGGCGGGCGGCGGCTTCACCATCCTGTGGTCGGAACTGGGCGGCCAGGGCACCACGGTCTTCGCGCAGGCCTATACCGCCCTGGGCACCGCCGAGGGCGCCGGCTTCCCGGTCAGCCCGCAGGGACAGGGAACGCAGGAACTCGGCGAAATCATGGCCCTGCCGGGCGGCGGGGTCGTGGCGACCTGGCTTGCGGTCGGCTATGAGGGCACTTCCCTGCTGGGCCAGGTGGTGGGCGGCGGCGCCGGCGGGGCACGGCAGGACATCACGATCACCATCCAGGGGGTGAACGACCGGCCGACCGCGGTGCCGCTGATCGCCAATCCGGTCCCGCTGTCGGAGGCCGGGTTCGGCGTCGAGCATTCGAGCGCCGTCATCGGGCGCCTGGCCACCGCGGGGGTGCTCGGCGATGCCGACGCGGGGGGAGGCGGCGGCGCTGCGGGTGACGCAGGGCGCCCGGCAGGACCAGCCCCAGATCGACCTGGTCTTCCTGGAAACCTCGCCCGGGATCTTTGAGGCGACGCTCAGCGGCCTCTACGGCAACCTGTATATCCAGGCCAATGGCGACTACCGCTACGTGCTCGACAATGCGGATGACGATGTCCAGGCACTGACCGACGGGCAAAGGGTGAATGACGTCTTCGCCTATACGGTCGCCAATGGGGCCGGGGCGGAGAATCGCGCCTCCTCCACCATCACAGTGCAGATCCGCGGCACCAATGACCAGCCGATCGTCACGCCGGAGGCCGTGCTGATTGCGCTCGGCACCATCGGCGCCGGGTTGACCGGCCCGGTGGAGCGGGTGGGAAGCCTCGCCGACAACTTCAGCGATCCCGATGCCGTTCCGTTCGGTGTGCCGCTGACCGTGCGGGAAGCCTCCTGGGACAACCTGGCGCAGGCGCCGCTGGTCTTCGACCCGGCCACTCAGGAAGCGGCGATAGGCGGCCGGTTCGGCACGCTGTTCCTCCGGGCCAATGGCGGCTACCGCTACGTACTGGACCACACCGATCCCGACACCATCGCGCTGGGCACCAGCCCGCTTGTCTCCGAGGTCTTCCACTACACGGTGGCGAACGGGAATGGCGCCGGCGACCGCGCCTCCTCCACCATCACGGTGAACATCACCACGCCCTTCGGGCTGGTGGTGGGACATTCGGCGCTGGCCACGGCGCTGGATGCGGCGGAACTGCGCCTGCGGCTCGATGCCGAGGATCTTTTCGCCTCCTCGCCCGGAAGCGCCGGCGTGACCTACACGATCACCGCCGCGCCCCTCGGCCGGCTGCTGCTGAACGGCGTCGCGATCGGAGTGGGCGCGAGCTTCAGCCAGCAGGACATCAATGCCGGGCGGGTGGAATACATCGCAGGCCCTGTGGCGCTTGCCCCCGACATTGAGACATCGGATGGTGCGGTGTCGGGCACCGGCATCGGCTTCGCGGATGCGGTCGGCCTCAGCGTGGCGGATGGCCTGGGCAATACCGCCACCACCACGCTGGTGCTTGGCTATCAGGATTACGACACGGTCCAGGCGGCGCCCCGGATGGGCAAGTACCAGGGCGGCACTGGCAACGACTACCAGGTCGGGACCACGGCCGGCGACAGCATGCTGGGCGGGGCCGGCCATGACCTGATGATCGGTCGCCTCGGAGCCGATCTGCTGAACGCGCATGACGGCAATGACCGGCTCTTCGGCTATCAGGGGATGGACACGCTGCTCGGCGGCAATGGCGACGACCTGCTGGATGGCGGCCAGGATGCGGACTCGCTGGATGGCGGCGCCGGCAACGACCTGCTGTTCGGCGGGACGGGACTCGACACGCTGCTCGGCGGCTCCGGCAATGACCTGCTGGATGGCGGCACCGGCGCGGACCTGATGATCGGCGGCTTGGGGGACGACCTCTACATCGTCGACAATGCCGGCGATGTGGTGCAGGAAACCGGCGAGGGAATGGATAGCGTCCATTCCTCCATCACCTTCACCCTGCCCCGGCTGGTGGAGGCGCTGACCCTGGCCGGCAGCCTGGCGATCAACGGCACCGGCAATACCCTCGACAACAGCATCACCGGCAATGGCGCGGCGAACCTGCTCAAGGGCTTGGGCGGGAGCGACACACTGCTCGGCGGCGGCGGCAACGACACCTTGGATGGCGGAGCCGGCGCGGACAGCCTGGCGGGCGGCACCGGCGACGACCTCTATGTGGTGGACGACCTCGGCGATCTGGTGGTGGAACTGCTGGGTGAGGGGATCGACCTGGTGCAGTCCCTGGTGAGCTTCACCCTTGGCGCGGCGGTGGAGAACCTGACCCTGACCGGCGGCCAGGCGACCGATGGCGCCGGCAACGAACTGGGCAACAGCATCATCGGCAACAACGCCGCGAACCGCCTCTCCGGCCTCGATGGCGACGACAGCCTCTCGGGCCTCAACGGCGACGACTGGCTCTCGGGCGGCGCCGGCGCGGATACGCTGTTCGGCGGCGCCGGCAACGATACGCTGCAGGGCGGTGAGGGCGCCGACCAGTTGAACGGGCAGGCGGGGCTGGACGTGTTCCGCTATGCCTCGGCGGCGGAGGGGGGCGACACGATCCTGGCCTATTACATCCCGGAGGACGGCATCGAGATCTCGGCCGCCGGGTTCCAGGGCGGGCTGGAGACGGCCCTCGGCGTCCTGGATGCTGCCCGCTTCGTGAACGGCACCGTGGCGACGGCGGGTTTCGGCCAGTTCCTCTATGACCGGCCAAGCGGCGCGCTCCGCTGGGATGTGGACGGAACCGGCACGGCGGCGGCGGTGCTGCTGGCGATCTTCACCAATACCCCGGCGCTGCTGGCCAGCGAGATCCAGGTGATCGCCTGAGCCTGGCGGGAGTCTGGCGGCCACTTGTATCTCTCCCTTGCCTGCCGGGGCAGCTCCGGCGAGGCTGATCGTGGGCGGGAGCCCGTGGGCCGCTGGGGCTCTTGAGCCCGGGACTAGTACTACAGCCGTGTTTGGTCATGGTGGGTGGATTCAAGTGGTCGTCGCAACACCAAGGCGGAGGGTGGTTGCGATGGCGGGTCGGCGGCGTTCGGATCGGGCTTTGCGGGCGAAGTCTCCTTCGCCAGGCCGCCCGGGAGTAGCCCGGCGTGAGGACCAGCGGCGCTTCTGGACGTTGATTGCGGCGGGACAGTCGAGCTGGGACGCGGCGATCGGCGTGGGGGTGTCGGAGGCGGTTGGGTCCCGCTGGTTTCGGGAGGCGGGCGGGATGCCACCATCGACGCTCGGGCGGTCGTCAAAGCCGCCTTCGGGACGATACCTGTTGTTTGCGGAGCGCGAGGAGATTGCGCTGCTGCGAGCCCAGGGCTGTGGAGTGCGAGAGGTTGCCCGGCGGCTGCGACGGGCGGCATCGACGGTCTCGCGCGAGCTACGGCGCAATGCGGCCACGCGCAGCGGCAACCTGGAGTACAGGGCCACGACGGCGCAGTGGCATGCTGAGCGGGCGGCGCGGCGTCCGAAGCCGGCGAAGCTGGTGACGCACCCGGCGCTGAGGGCGTATGTGCAAGATCGGCTGGCGGGTGCCGTGGTCTCTCCAGGCGGGGCTACGGTGCCCGGACCGGCGGTGCCGTGGAAGGGCCGGCGGCATGGACCGAGGCAGCCTCGGCGCTGGGCGAGAGGATGGAGCCCGCAGCAGATCTCGCGGCGGCTGCGGCTCGACTTTCCTGGCGATGGTGCGATGCGGATCAGCCATGAGGCCATCTACCAGTCGCTCTACGTCCAGGGCCGCGGCGCGCTGCGCCGCGAGCTGACGGCCTGCCTGCGAACCGGGCGGGCGCTGCGCGTGCCGCGGGCGCGGAGCCGGGGGGCGCGGCAAGTCGCATGTCGCGCCCGAGGTGCTGATCAGCCAGCGCCCGGCGGAGGCGGACGACCGGGCCGTGCCGGGGCATTGGGAGGGAGACCTCATCCTTGGCCTTGGCAGCTCAGCAATCGGCACCCTGGTGGAGCGCACGACGCGGTTCACGATGCTGCTGCACCTGCCCCGCATGCCGGGTCATGGAGAGGGAACGCGCGTCAAGAACGGCCCGGCGCTGGCCGGGCATGGGGCGGAAGCGGTGCGCGACGCCATCACCCGCATGATCACCACCCTGCCGGAGGCGCTGCGCCGGTCGCTGACCTGGGACCAGGGGGCGGAGATGAGCGAGCACGCCCGGCTGCGGATCGACACCGGCGTGCAGGTGTACTTCTGCGAGCCGCACAGCCCGTGGCAGCGTGGCACGAACGAGAACACCAACGGGCTGCTGCGGCAGTACTTCCCGAAGGGGACTGACCTGAGCGCGCACGGCGCCGATGACCTCGCGGCCGTGGCTGCGGCGCTCAATGGCAGGCCTCGCAAGACGCTCGGCTGGAGAACGCCAGCCGAAGCGCTTGACGAGGCGCTGCGATCGGCTCAGGCAGGCGTTGCGACGACCAGTTGAGCCTGGGGTGTGTCCGTCTGTGCCAGTGGGCTCGGCGCGCACGCTGCTGATGGCGTCGTCGCCAAGTGGACCAGTGGAGCACGGCGTCCGGCCTGGATGGATGGTCCCAGACGAGACGCCAGAGCAGGCGCCGCACCTCGGGCACGGTGAGGGGCAGCAGGTCGGCCGCGAGATCGCGGCTGTCCTCTCCCCCCGACGGCGCCCTGGCGCAGGACGGCGAGGTAGGCGTGCGCCAGCATGGCGAGCGTGATGTGGCGGTGCCAGCCGGTCCAGGAGCGGACCTCGTAATGGTCGAGGCCGACCTCACCCTTGGCCTCCTCGAAGCAGCTCTCGATGGTCCAGCGGGTGCCCGCCACCCGCACCAGATCGGCCAGCGTGGCGGCTGCGGGCGCGAGGGTCAGGTAGTAGGTGAACCCCTCGGGCCTGGCGGTGCTGCGCCGGATCAGCAGGCCCTTCTGCCAGCCCGGGCCGGCCCCGCGACAGGGCAGCCAGGCCCAGTCGTAGAGACGCGGCCCCTTGGCGCCCTCGCCGGCGCTCAGCCGCTGCCAGCCGCCGGGCGGGATCTCGGCCAGCCATTCCTCGACCGGGACCAGGCCGAGCCGCTGCCCGGAGGTCACCGCCAGCACGTAGCCGCAGGGCCGGGCCTCGATGCCGCGCCGGAGGCGGCTGTCGGCGCCATAGACGCTGTCGCCGCTGACCCAGGCACAGGGGACGCCGGCCGTGAAGGCCCGCTGCAGCATCGCCAGGCCAAGTTCTGGCTTGGTGGCAAAGCTGGTCGCCGCCGGCACGCCGGCCCTGGCGCGCCGCGCGGCATCCGCCGCCCAGCCCTGCGGCAGGTAGAGCGCGCGGTCGATCAGCGCCCGCCCGTGCCGGCTGGCATAGCCGAGGAACACGCCGATCTGGCAGTTCTCGATCCGCCCCGCCGTGCCGCTGTACTGCCGCTGCACCCCGGCCGAGTGGGCGCCCTTCTTCAGGAAGCCGGTCTCGTCCAGCACCAGCACGGCGCTCGGGTCGCCCAGCTGCTCGACCACATAGGCGCGCAGGTCGTCTCGCACCGCCTCGGCGTTCCAGCGCGTCCGCGCGAGGAAGTCCTGCACCCGACCCGGGCTCGCCTGCCCGGCCGCCTCGGCCAACTGCCAGCCGTTCTTGCGCTCCAGGGGCGACAACAGCCCGCGCAGATAGGCCAGCGCCTCACCGCGCGGCTCCGCCCGGCCGAACCGCCGCCCCAGCCGAGCCGCCAAACCCTCCAGCTCCCGCGACCAGTCCTCAGCCGCCGCCAGCGCCACCATGGCACCCACCCCTCCGGATGCAGGCCATAACGCGCAAACACGGCTGTAGTACTAGCCTGAAAAATTCACCGGGCTGGGTGTGAGGGCGGGAAGCGCCACGGCGGCTCGCGTTTCGGTTGTGCGGGCGCGCGGCGTTGCCGCTGGCCTCGGGGCCAACTGTCGGCTGCGGATCGCGGGGTTGGTTGGTTGCGGGTCGAAGGGCTCGGCAGGGGCATCCGCCCCGCGGCTCAGCAGGTCAGGCGCGGCAGACGGCTGAGGGCAAGGCGCATGATGGCGTGGTCCGGACAGGCGCTCGGCAGGTGCAGCATGACCCGGGTTTTCAGCGCGACGACGCGGGTGGCGAGCTTGACCAGGCGCAGCCGGAGGGTGTCGAACTGCGCGGTGCGCCAGGTGGAGCGCTTCGGCATGAGGCTACGCAGGGACCACAGCAGCCAGTAGGCGCCGGTGTGCAGCATCAGGCGGAACTGGTTGGCCGTGGCGCGCGAGCAGGAGGTCCGGTCGGCGGCGAGGTGCCGCTTCCAGGCTTTCAGATGGTTTTCCGCCTGTCCGCGCTGGCAGTAGCTCCGCTCGTAGAGGGCGCGCGCTGAGCCACCGGAGAGGTTGGTGACGATGAACCGAGTGTCGGTTCCTTGGGCGCTGGCCTCGATCCGGGCGATGATGCGCTCAACCCGGCTCCAGCTTCCGGCACCATCATAGAACTCCGTGTAGCGGCGCAGCTTGTCGGCCCCGGGCATGGCGGCCCGCCGGGCGGCGGCGCTTTGCTCGAGTGCCGTGACATGGCGGCGCAGCGTCGTGGTGGAAGCGACGCCGAGGATGAAATCGAGACCTTCGGCACGGCAGAAGTCGAGCACCTCCGGGGCGCAGTAGTGGCTGTCGGCGCGGATCAGGATCTCCACCCGCGGCCAGTGCGCCCGGATCTCGCGCACCAGCCGGCGCAGGAACGCCCGGGCTTCGCGCCCGCTGGGGCGGTGGGCGGGGCGTAGCATGGCGACCACCGGCCGGCCCTCACCATCGAACACCACGATCGGCTGGAAGCCATATTCGTCGTAGTGGGCGTTGAACAGCCGCAACTGCTGCTCGCCATGGACCGCATCGAAAGTGTCGTCCACATCCAGCACGATCCGACGTGGCACCTGGCGGAAGTTGCCGCAGTAGAGCCCAACCATGGCCTGGGCCGTGCGCAGCAGGGTGCGCAGATCCGGCAGGTTCTCCAGCCGCGAGATGGTCGGCTGCGAGCAAAGCGCGGCGCCGTCGGGCAGCTGGTCGAGCGCGAGCTTGAAGACCGGATCGTGCCGTAGGCTGTCCGCGTCGTTGCCGTCCTCGTAGCCGGCCGCGATCATCAGCATCCGGAAGCGCAGAATGGCGGCAATGCCGTGCCGGACCCGGCCCGGAGCGCGCGGGTCGTCAATGCAAGCCGCAAGCCGATCCGCGATGCCAAGCCGTCGCTCGACCTCGCGCAGGGCGAGCAGGCCGCCATCGGAGGACAGTTGCCCGCCATCGAAGCGGGCGACCAGAGGTTTGCCAGCAACCGGTGACAGGCCGGGCAGTGGCGGGCTAGATTCAACCTTGGCGGGCATGGGCTCCGGAAACGGCTGGATTTGAGTGTCGCAACCGAATCCTATTGCCGTTCAGCGGCTTGCACTATGCCCGCCAGCTCTCGTGCATAAAGCGGGCTAGTGTGGTGCCCCGCCCACCATCGCGTCCGAGAGCCCGGACAGTCATCGGGGCCGCCGCAGGGCGAGCCCGCATTCGCAAGCGAGGGCCAGCGACGCACCCCAGGGGGGAGGCGCGATGTTTGTCGGCATCGATGTCTCCAAGGCGCGCCTCGATGTTCATCTGCGCCCCAGCGGCGAGAGCTTCGCCGTGCCACGCGACGGGCCCTGGCCTGGAGCAGCTCACCCGCCGCCTGCGCGCCGCCACGCCAGTTCTGGTGGTGGCCGGGGCCACAGGCGGCTTCGAGGCCACCACCGCCGCCGGGCTCGCCAGTGCCGGCCTGCCACTGGCCGTCGTCAACCCGACCCAGGTTCGCGCCTTCGCCCGCGCCATCGGTCGGCTGGCCAAGACCGACAGCCTCGATGCCGAGTTGATCGCCCGCTTCGCCGAGCAGGTCCGGCCCGGTTGAAGGCACTGCCTTCAACCGTCCGGTCCCCGAGGCCGCGGCCCAGGCGCTCGGCGAGCTGGTGGTCCGCCGCCGCCAGATCATCGAGATGATCGGCAGGGAGCAGAACCGCCGCCATCAGGCCCGTAGCCCGCGCATCCAGCGCAGCCTCGACCGCACCCTGGCCGCCCTCCAGGCCGAACTCGACGACACCGACCGTGAGATCGGCCGCCAGATCCGCACCGGTCCCGCCTGGCGCGAGGCCGAGAACTTGCTCACCTCCGTCCCCGGCATCGGGCCGGTCACGGCTCGCACCCTCATCGCGGAACTGCCCGAACTCGGCCACATCACCCGCCGCCGCCTCGCCGCCCTGGTCGGCGTCGCCCCCGTCAACCGCGACAGCGGCGCCTCGCGCGGCCACCGTGCCATCGCCGGTGGCCGGACCTCCGTCCGCAACACCCTCACCATGGCCGCCCTGACCGCCAGCCGGCACAACCCAGCCATCAAGGCCCTCTACGACCGGCTGCGCGCCAAATGCCGCCGTGCACAAGCTGCTCACCATCCTCAACGCCATCCTGCGGGACCAAAAACCATGGCAAACCGCTTGACCCGCAAGACAGTCACTCCCCAGCCTGCCAAGCCCCGCTCAACCTGACAGTGCCGCGGGCCATACGTTGAACGGCAAGAGGAGGGTCCTGAACGGTGACGGGACTCGCTCCGGCCTCACCCTACCCGAAGCTACCCAGGGGGGGCGATCGGTGCAACAAGGCGTAGTGGATTGTCTGTCTCCTGCCTGAAAGGCCAAACGCCCGGCGGGTGTTTCAACCACGCCGGGCGCCGGTTGGCTGGTGCGCTGCGGGCCGGGCCGGAAGCCGGCCAAGTCCCGCAGCGCGTCATGCGGCGAGCCGCGCCATCCTCATGCGAGGATGAAATCGGCCGCGGTGACAACGACGACCGGATTGGAGAAGGTGATGGTTCCGCCGCCGGCGATGGTGACCACACCGCCCGCGATCATCACCTGCGAGGCGAAGTTGGCCGCCGTGACACCCAGTGCGGAGATATCCAGGAGGTCCTGGCCACCGACGGGGTTGTCATCGAAGCCGTTGATCGTATCGTTCCCGAAGCCGCTGCCGAAGATGAAGACATCGTTTCCGGCACCGCCATTCATCACGTCGTTTCCGGCGCCGCCAGTCAGTCGGTCCGCGCCCTCGCCGCCCATGAGGTTATCGTTGCCGATGCCGCCGAGCAGCGTATCCGCGGCGCTGCCGCCGACCACGGTGTCGTTGCCGCTGCTGCCGTCCAGCATATTGCTGCTGGTGAGGCTGCCGCGGATGGTGTTGTCCAAGGTATTGCCGGTGCCGGTGAAAGTGCCGACCCCGGTGAAGGTCAGGTTCTCCACATTGGCGCCCAGCGTGTAGCTGCCGAGCGTCGTCTGGACGATGTCAGTGCCCTGGCCCGCCAGTTCGACAACGACGTCGCCGATATTGTCCACGACGTAGGTGTCGTTGTTGTTGCCACCAGACATCGAGTCGGCACCGGTGCCGCCGTTCAACGTATCGTTGGCATTGCCGCCGTTCAGCGTGTCGTTGCCGGCGTCGCCGTTGAGGAGATCGGCGCCGGCATTGCCGTTCAGCGTATCGTTGTCGTCGCCTCCGTTCAGCGTGTCATTGCCTGAAGCGCCGCCATCCAGCGTGTCCCTGCCAGCGCCACCGTTCAGGGTGTCGTTGCCCAGGCCGGCAGTGACCCAGTCGTCTCCAGCCGTCAGAGTGGGGTTCAGCCCAACGAGGGAGAGAGGGCTATTGACCCGGTCGCCGACCACGGTGGTTGGCGCGGAGATGACCTGCTCCGCCGTCCCGCCGCCATCGGTGAAGCTCACCACCACCCGGAGCTCGTGATTGACCTGGTTCGTACCCGGCGTGAAGGAGGCATTGGTCGCGCCGGCGATATTGGTCCAAGTATCCCCAACGAGTGACTTCGACTGCCACTGGTAGCTGAAGCCGGCGGCAGGCGGCAGGCCATTGGGGTCGATGATCCCGGTGGGCGAGGCCGTGATCGTCAGGGTTTCAGTCGGGCTGGTGTCGCTGAGGGTTGGGCTGCCGCTGGCAGGCCGGTTCACTATTGTAAGCACCTGGTCGGCGAACTGCAGCTCCTCGATGTTCCGCAGCCTGTCCGTGCCGTCGAAGGCGGTGCCGCGGGTATGCGCGACGGTGACCGAGCCGTCGCTGTTCCTGGTGATGTCGTAGCTGGCACGGACATCGGAGTAGACCGCCCGGTCGATATCGGCCGGCTGATCGCCATTGAGGATCTCGCGGACAATGACGAGCTGCCCTGGGTTGAGCCCCCGGGTGAGCATCAGGTCCGTGACGGATTTGCCGACCGTGCTGGTGATGCCGAGCTTCAGGAGGTCGGCCGGGCTGACGATGTCCTTCAAACTGTCGATGCTGAAGAGCTCGGCTCCGGTTCCATCCTTGTTGGCGTGCACGGCGATCCGCACGTTCAGCCAGGAGTCGCCGTCGATGATGTCATCGCCGGCCTTGCCCTGGATGGTGTCGCTGCCGCCACCGCCGAGCAGGATATCGCCGCCGGTGCTGGGGTCGAAGACATAGGCGTTGGGGTCGGCCAGCGGCGTTCCGCCCACCACAGCCTGAAGCCCATGGATCCGGTCGACGCCGGCCTGGGTGAGCCGGCTGTCCGATTCCGGCCCGTTGATGAGGCCGCCCGGGTTGCCGACCGCGCCTGTCGGGAAGTTGGTGCCGATCAACGTATCGTTGAACTTCCAGCCCGAAAGCCCCTCGACGGAGTCGAAGCGGTCGCGGAGCGTCAGGTCCTCCTGGGTGGCGAAGGTCGGAATGCCCAGGTCGGAGTTGGCGGCGTTGGGATCACCCTTGTGGATGCCCCAGTCGAAACCGAGCATCCCGTTGCTGCGCTGGATGCCCGGCCCCTGCACCATGATGTCGTCGCCGGATTCGCCATCATAGTCGGTGTCGTTGCCCTGGCCGTTCAGGACGTCATGGCCGATGATCGGGGAGTTGAAGAACAGGTCGGAGTTCTCGCCGGTAACGGCATCGAACCCGTCGCCACCTTCGATCCAGTCATCGCCCTCATTGCCCATCAGGGCGTCGGCCGAGCTACCGCCGAGCAGGAAGTCGTTGCCTTCGCCGGCGAAGACCTCACCGGACTCCGCGCCGACCATGATGAAGTCCGAGCCGGCGCCACCGAAGAGGATGTCGAAGCCGGCGCCGCCGCTGATGACGTCGTTGCCGTTCTCGCCGCGCAGCAGATCGTCGCCGAACGGATCCTCGATGATGTCGTCGCCGTCGCCAGCGAAGACCTGGTCGGATTCGGAACGGGCATTCAGGTAGTCATCACCACCATCGCCCCAGAGCGTGTCGATGCCCCGGTCGCCGATCAGCGTATCGTTGCCCTCGGTGCCGCCGAGCACCACATGCTCGCCGCCGGTGAACTTCAGATAGCCGCCATCGGCATGACCGTCGCCGTCCACATCCGCGCCGGGATCCTTCCGCACGACCTTGGGGTTGATCACCTGGAGGATGGCGGTGTCCTGAACCGGGTCTTCGTCGATCTGCCTGGACTGGTTGATCTCCAGGGTGAGGTCCGGCGTGTCGAAGAGCTGGCCAGGCAGGTGCGAGGAGCCCGGATTGCCCAGATCGGTGTTGCGCATGACCAGCTCGGCAAAGGTATTCGGCTCGAGCTGGTTCAGCATGTTGGTGCCCTGCAACCGGCTCAGGTAGTACATCCTGTCACCGTTCTGCAGGTTCTCCATCTGCGTCTCGAAGACGAAGTTGAAGGTCGAGCCCAGCATGCCGCCGAACTCCATCTTCACCTCGGCCAGGCCGCCGATCCAGAGATCGACGGCGTTCATGCCGGTGATCGTCCGGCCATCGGCATCATTCGCCCAGGCGCCGGTGCTGTTCAGGAAGTCGAGGCGGTCCTCCGGCACAGGCCCGGTGACGCCGCTGCCCGGCAGATCCCCGAAAACCAGCAGCGTCGCGGCGTTGCGCTTGGCCTCCAGCGTCGTGGCCGAGGTGATGCTGCTGTGGGTTCCGTATGCCGCGATGAAGTTGATGATCGACATCGGGTTCTTGAGGTTCTCGGCGTAGTCGAGCCAGCTGACATAGGGCTTCAGCTGGGTCTGCCCAGTCATCTCATAGAACTTCGCCCGGACGTCGTTGAAGGAGGGAACGCCGGTGTCGCGGGCCCGCGCCAGGTTGAGCGCGGCGAGATCGAGCGGCAGCCCCAGCAACTGGTTGCGCAGGGCGCCGACCACGAACTCGTCGATCTCGTTGCCGGCCTGCCGGGTAATGCCGCGGATGATCGCACCCGCCGCCTCCCCGGCATTGACGCCGCTGGCGACGAAGGCCGCCGGATTGAGGAAGGCGTCGAACAGGGCGATGTCGTCCGCATTCATGTCCGCATCGAGGCGGTTCACCGTGTCGGTGAGCATGGAATGCCCGAAGCGGTACACCGCATGGGCGAACTCGGCGACGATGGCCGGGTTGATGTCGGGGGTATTCGTGAAGACGAAGGGATCGACGTTCGGCTGCACCTTGCGGGCGAATTCCTCGAAGACCAGGTGCTGGTATTCCATCTCGGTGACGAATTTCGCCGCCTGAAAGAGGCGCGCGCCATCCCACACGAGGGTGCCGGTATCGGCCGGCACTGCCGCAACGTCGACGGCAAGGTATTCGTTCAGCAGGGCGAGATTGCCCGCCTGGGCGGCCTCGATGAGCGTGGCCTTGTTGGCTTCCACTAGGCGGTTGTGCTCGGCGTGGAAGATGGTGTGGACGGCTGTGAGGCCGATATTCTCATTGCCGCGGCCGTCGCCGGTGATGAAGTGAGAGTCGAGCAGCTCATTGTCGTACTGGGTGTTCTGGCCGGTCAGCGGATTGACCGGGACGGCATTGCCGGCATCGGTGTCGGCATCGGCCTGGAGCACGCCTCCCAGGATGACCGGGACGGCCGTATGCGCGATGTCGTCCAGGAAGGCATGGCCGGTGCGGAATGCGTTGGCCGGGATCAGGAGGCCGGCCGCGGTCCCTTCGACGAAGCCGGTGGGGGTTGCCACCTGGGCATAGCCATTCGGGCCGAGGATCAGGTTGCCGTAGGCATCGGTCCGTAGCAGAGGCACGTTGAAGATGTCGGCATCGGTCAGCTTGATGCCGAGCATGGTCAGCGCCTGCGCCTTGGTCTCGGCCCAGGTGGCAATCCCGCCATGGGCGCCGTCCAGCAGGTGGCCGGTCGGGACGGTCTTGCCATCTACCCGCACGTATTCGCGCAGGAACGCCTGGTGCGAGGCGTGGGAGGTGTAGGTCTGGTTCTGGTCGACCCAGGGCGTCGTCGTGTTGATGGTCTCGGTCGGTTGGCCGGGGGCCGGGGTCGCCCGTGTCAGGGCCATGAAGTTCTGCGCGCCGGGGGCCGTGCTGTACAGCGGATCATCGGGCTGCAGCGGAATGAAGACCGTGCCGACGCCAGGGCCGCCCTTGGTGATCAGGTCGAGGCCATGGTCAAAGAACTGGCCGAAGAAGGTCATCCAGCCATTGAAGGCCGGCGACAGGCCGATATCCGGCGACTGGTTCGAGATCAGCGCGAGTTCGGCGTTGGTCGGGATGTAGTCCGGGCTCAGGGCCTGGCCGGGATGGGCCTCCTCCCAGGCGGCAACCGCCAGGGGGTTCGCATGCCAGGCCGCGACGGCCGCGGGGTTGGTGTTCGACTGGTCGACGATCAGGTTGCTGATGGTGCGCGGGTTCGAGTCCACGATGTTTCCTGGCGTCGCGTAGTTGTTGTTGGAAACGCCGAAGAACGGATCGGTATTGGTGTCGGTCACGTAGGAGGGGGGCACCAGCCGCGGCAGCACCTGATCGGCGGCGCCGACAGTGCTGCCGCCCGGCAGCAGGTTGTTGTTGGAGCCATCGACGTGGCGCAGGCCAACCGGCAGGATCGCGGCATTCGGGCCGATGATCTGCTGCAGCGCCGCTTCGGGGGTCATGCCGGTGGCGACGAGCGCGGTTTCCGCCTCCGCAACCTCGATCTGTTCCAGAATGAAGGCGAGGTCTTCGGGATTGACGTTGAAACTGATTGCCATGTTGGCCTCCTGACTTAGGTCATGCGGGCCAGCGTCATTGTGGGCGAATTGGCCCACGCAGAGACGCTGGTATCAAAAAAGACGTTCCGCTAGTGACCCTAAGTCAGCTACTTCGTCCGCCGCTAGTAACGAAAACGGTACCGAAACTTATTCTGTTCCACTGGTTTGGGGACGCTTGAGGCAGAAGCTATGTTGCGAGGCATGCTGCCAAAGAGGTGAACAGCCGCTAAATGGCTGAATATCTGCCAGAATTTTTGGGAAGCAATCTGGGCCTGGATTAGGCGGCTCTGGCTGAATCTCAACTCAGTGATCAAAGTTGCACCAGAGGTGCCGCGTTTCGTGAACGCCTTCCCAGCAGTACACCGGATGCGAAACAACTGGGCCCCGACTAACGAAAGGAGCTTCTGATACGCATAGCCGGACAAAGAGAGAACGTCAGGCGGCCCTGGGGTAGGTGTTGGGAAGCGGGCGGAGGGGCCTCAATCCGGCCGGGTTTGCCGACATGTTGTGCGAGGCACCCCAGACGTAATCACCGGTCAGGTTCACGTGCTCCCATGCCGATTACGTGGTCAATGCCGAGGCGCTGGCCTACATGCGCGAGCGCGCCCTGGCCGGGCCGGTGATCGCCCGCCTGGCCGGGCATCCAGAGCGCGCCTTCCCGGACCAGGCGGCCTGGGCTGCGCATCTCGAGCGGCTGGGCATCCAAGGCATGGAAGGCAGTCTCGGCCCGGCGCGCCTCGCCACCGAGGGGGCGCTCTGGGGTGCCATCAAGGCGCATGGCCTGCTGCCCGGGACGGTGATCGTCAGCGACGATGCCGGCCAGTTCGCCTTCGGCAAGCACGCCCTGTGCTGGGTCCATGCCGAGCGCCTGGTCCACAAACTCGACACCTTCACCGACCAACAGCGGACTTCCCAGGCGCGTATGCGCGACCTCATCTGGTGGTTCTACGCCGACCTGAAAGCCTACCGGCGTGAACCCAGTCGGCGCCGCCGGGCCGAGCTGCGTGCCCGCTTCGACCGCCTGTTCAGGCGGCGCACCGGCTTCATCGTGCTCGACTGATTGCTCGCGCGCCTGCACACCAATAAGGCGGAGTTGCTGCGCGTGCTGGACCGCCCGGAGATCCCGCTGCACACCAACGGCTCGGAGAACGACATCCGCGCCCAGGTCACCCGGCGCAAGGTCAGTGGCGGCACGCGGAGCGACACGGGACGCGACTGCCGCGACGCCTTCCTCGGCCTCGCCAAGACCTGCGGCAAGCTCGGTCTCAGCTTCTGGGATTACCTCGGCGCCAGGCTCGGCATCACCGGCCAGACCGCCATCCCGTACCTGCCGGATCTCGTCCGGCCGCGATGCCAGCCCGCCTAGCCGCCACAGGTTTTGCCCCACTTACTTGTAGGGTGAAGCGCCCCACCCCCAAGCTTCGGAGACTTTGTGGTCTCCGGAGAGCGCTTGCCGGGTTCGGTGCATTCTCCAACCCTCAAGCCACCGCGGCACAACCCCAGGAAACCTGCGGTTCACGGCGCCATCGACGCATGAGGAATATTAGGTTGGAAGGCCGACTGGAGCGGGCGAAGGGATTCGAACCCTCGACCCCAACCTTGGCAAGGTTGTGCTCTACCCCTGAGCTACGCCCGCGTCCCCGGTAGAGGCGCGGCTTTTAACAGGCCTTCGCGGGAATGCAAGAGGCACCTGCGCCCTAACCGTGCCGGTGCCGAACCTGGCGCGGACAGCGCTGCCGTCCATCGGCGGCCATGTTCAACATGATCTCCCGACAGGCACCAGTGCGCGGACATCGAAGCCCTGCGCGTAATGCGGCACCGCTCGAGTCATTCGGCAGAATCCTGCTGCCGCAGGAATTCCAGCAGCAACCCGCTCACCGCCTCCGGCTGCTCCTGCTGCACCCAATGCCCGGCCCCCTGCAACAGGTGGCAGCCCTGCATCCGCGTGCAGGCGGCATTCCGCATGCGGTCGAGGCTGCCGGGCACCTGATGCACGCCCCAGTCGCTCGCCCCCGCGATGAAGATCGAGGGCACGTCGATGGTCCGGCCGGAGAAGATCTGCAGTTCGGCGTTGAACCGGCCCTCCGTCCGGCAGCGGTACCATTGCAGCCCGCCCTGGAAGCCGGTCCGGCCGTATTCGGCGCCATAGACGCCAAGCTCGCGCTCGGTCAGCCACCGGCAGGCCGCGATCTGGGCGGCAGAGGGCATCTCGGCCGCCACGGTCTCGGCCATGCCCTGGTGCAGATCCATGATGTAGTAGGTGGGCATCCGCGCCAGTTCGGCGGCGGTCCAGGAGGCCAGCGGGAAGGGCCGGTTGCCCGGCCAATCCGCGCTCTTGTGGTGATAATAGGCGCGCAGGAAGGCATGGACCCCCCTGCGGGCAGTGGCGCATCTCCGCATCGGCCTGGCGGGTCGAATAATACCACTGGTAATGCTTCCGCGGCCGGTCCAGCTTCGCCAATTCGTCATGGATGCTGGGCGCTGCCGGGCCGGTGCCCGGCTGCGGCGCTGCCCCTGCCGTGCCGAAGGGCAGCGCCGGCGGCCCCGCGAAGGGCGCGCTCATCAGCGCCACCGAGCGGAACACGTCCGGCCGCACCAGGGCGCACCAGGCGGCCACCGGGGAGCCGAAATCATGCCCCACCACCGCCGCCACGCTGCGGTGGCCCAGCGCCGCAACCAGCCCCAGCACATCCCGCACCAGGTTCAGTAGCCGGAAAGGGGCGAGGTCGCCGTCGTAATCGGCGCTCCAGCCGGTGGTGCGCCCATAGCCCCGCTGGTCCGGCGCGACGACATGGAACCCCGCCGCCGCCAGCGGCAGCATCATCTTGCGCCAGGAATAGGCGAGTTCCGGGAAGCCGTGCAGCAGCAGCAGGCAGGGCCGGCCGGGCGCCTCGAACCCCGCCTCCAGCACATGCATCCGCAGGCCATTGATGCCCTCCACAAAGCGCGAGCGGATGCCGGGGGGGCAGGTCGGCCTGATCCAGGGGCGCCAATTCGGTCATGCTCATCTCCGCGGCCATGTGCTGCAGGGCCGGCGCGGGAGCCTAGGGGAATCCGCGGGCATTGCCAGCCGCGGCCCCTGGCCCCCCTTCCCCTGGCCCCTGGCCCCGGCCGCAGGTTGCCCGGCAGCCGCGCCCGGGCTTCATTGCTCCATCAGGCCGGGAGAGAAACCGCCATGCGCCGCCACCTGCTTCGCGCCAGGCCCGCCGCCTTCCGGGCCAGGAGGAAGCAGAAGGCCGTGATCTGGTGGGAGGTCATCCGCGCCAATGCCACCAGGCTCGACCGAGCCCCGCCACATCGCAGGAGATTCCATGCCGGAGACGCCCGAGGGCCTGCTCGCCCGCCTCGCAGCCATGGGCATCGAGGCCCGCACCACCACCCATCCGCCGGTCTTCACCGTCGCCGAGAGCCAGGCGCTGCGCGGCGCGCTGCCGGGCGGCCACAGCAAGAACCTGTTCCTCCGCCCGGCGAAGGGCGAAGGCCCCTTCCTGCTGGCGGTGCTGGAGGAGGAGCGGAAGATCTCGGTCAATGCCCTGGCCCGCGCCGCCGGCGCCGGCCGGGTGGAGATGGCGCCGGCCGAGGCGCTGCGCACGGTGCTGGGGGTGGAGCCCGGCTCGGTCACGCCCTTCGGCCTGGTCAATGCGGCGCCCGGCACGGTGCGGGTGGTGATCGATGCGGCGCTGGTCCAGGGCCACGAATGGGTGCACTTCCACCCGCTGGTGAACAGCATGACCACCGCCATCCGCCCCGCCGGGCTGCTCCGCTTCCTGGCGGATCTCGGCCACCGGGCCGAGTTGCTGGACCTGCCGGCGCCGGGCGGCTGAGGGCGCCGGCGATCCTCGCCCGGTCCCGGGCGTTGAGCCGCCGGGGCCGATACCGGGCCGGAACCGGCGCCAGGCAGCGTTGCGGCCACCAACCTGGCCGCCCCCCATTGCCCAACCGCCAAGTCGGGGCATCTATGTCGACAAGAGCCGAGGAATTGCTGCCATGGACGTCATCTTCGACCCGAACCGCCCGGGCACCCAGCCTGATGCCGCCGCGCCCGCCGCCGACGACATCATCAAGGACGGCGACCAGAAGAGCTTCATGCAGGATGTGGTGAATGCCAGCCGGCAGACCCCCATCCTGGTGGATTTCTGGGCTACCTGGTGCGGCCCCTGCAAGACCCTGACGCCGACGCTGGAGAAGGTGGTGCGCGCCGCCGGCGGCCGGGTGAAGCTGGTCAAGATCGACATCGACAAGAACCGCGAGTTGGTCCAGCAGCTCACCCAGCTCGGCCTGCCGCTGCAATCCGTGCCCACCGTGGCCGCCTTCTGGCAGGGGCAGATCGCCGACCTGTTCCAGGGCGCCCTGCCGGAAGGCGAGGTGAAGCGCTTCATCGAGGGGCTGCTGAAGCTCGCCGGCGGCCAGATGCCCAGCGCCGACCTGCTGGCGGAAGCGAAGGCGGCGGCGGAGGAGGGCGACCACCAGACCGCCCTCGAACTCTTCGGCGCCCTGGCGCAGCAGGAGCCGGAGAATGCCGAGGCCTTCGCCGGCGCCGCCCGCAGCCTGCTGGCGCTCGGCCAGGAGGAGCAGGCGCGGCAATTGGTCGAGGGCGTGCCGGCCAATTGCAGGACCATGCCGAGATCGCCGGCATCCGTAGCGCCCTCGAACTGGCGGCGGAAGGCCGCAAGGCCCGCGCCAGGCTCTCCGAATTCGAGAGCCGCCTGGCCGCCGATCCGGAGGACCATGCCGCCCGCATCGACCTCGCCATCGCCCTGAACGCCATGGAGGAGCGCGGCCAAGCCACTGATGCCCTGCTGGAGGCCATCCGCCGCGACCGCGCCTGGAACGACGAGGCCGCCCGCAAGCAGTTGCTGAAATTCTTCGAGGCCTGGGGCATGACCGATCCGGCGACCCTGGCGGCGCGACGGAAGCTCTCCTCGCTGCTGTTCCGGTAGGCGCCGCGGGGCCGGGCCGTGGCCGCCTTCCATCCCGGTTTCGGGGATCTGCCGGCCGAGATTCCGGTCTTCCCGCTGGCCGGCGCCCTGCTGCTGCCGCGGGGCCGCCTGCCGCTGAACATCTTCGAGCCGCGCTACCTCGCCATGGCCGAGGATGCGCTGGCGGCGGGGCGGATGTTTGGCATGATCCAGCCGGAGCCGGGGGCGCCGCGCGGCAGGACCGGCCCCGGCCTCTACCGTATCGGTTGCCTCGGCCGGGTCTCCTCCTTCGCGGAGACGGAGGATGGGCGGCTGCTGGTGACGCTGACCGGGGTGATCCGCTTCCGGGTGGCGGAGGAATTGCCGCCGCGCCGTGGCTACCGGCGGGTCCGGGCGGAGTACGGCGCCTTCCGCGCCGATCTCGACCTGGCGGAACCGCCGGCGGGGATCGACCGCGAGGCGCTGCTCGGCGCGCTCCGTCCCTTCTTCCGGGCCCGCGGCATCGAGGCGAATTGGGAGGCGGTGGAGCAGACCTCCGACCCCCTGCTGGTGCTGACCCTGGCCATGGTCTGCCCCTTCGAATTGCGCGAGAAGCAGGCGCTGCTGGAAGCCGCCAGCCCGGAGGAGCGCGCCGCCATGCTGATCGCTCTGTTGCAGATGGGCGTGCATGCCGCACCCGCCGGGGGCCTGCCGCCGGACAGCCGCCCGAGCTAGTGCGTTTTCCGTTCGCATTGGCTCACGGAATCCGCTCTAGCCTTTTGTTTTAGCGAGCAAATTACTCCGGCCGGGTGATTCCACCCGGACGGAGTTTGCTCTAGAAGGACCACCATGAGCGACACAACCCCCGAAGCCGCCCCCTCCCCCGCCCCTACCCCCGGGGGCGAGGTCGATCCGGCCCTGCTGGAGATCCTGGTCTGCCCCGTCACCAAGGGCCCCTTGCGCTACGACCGGGCGCGCGGTGAGCTGGTGAGCGACTCCGCCCGCCTCGCCTACCCGATCCGCGACGGCATCCCGATCATGCTGCCGGACGAGGCGCGGCAGTTGGACTGACATGCCCACCCCTACCCCCACCGAACTCCGCCTGAAGCGCGCCGAGCGCGTGCTGGAGGTCGCCTTCGATGACGGCGCCCGCTTCGCCCTGCCGGCGGAATACCTGCGGGTGGAAAGCCCCTCGGCCGAGGTGCAGGGCCACAGTCCGGACCAGAAGGTGACCGTCTCCGGCCGACGGGAGGTGGGGATCATGCGGATCGAGCCGGTCGGGCACTACGCGGTGCGGATCGTCTTCGACGACCTGCATGACAGCGGCATCTACAGTTGGGACTACCTGTACCGCCTGGGCGCCGAGCAGGCCGAGCGCTGGGCGGCCTATGAGGCCGAGCTGGCCACGAAGGGCCTGAGCCGGGACCCGCCGCGGCGCAGGCACTGAGGTCTGGGCCGGAACCCGGCCTGGCTGCGGCGTTGTAGCGGTGCCGGGTTGTCCCGCCGCGCCAAGGAACGCCCATGCCGAACCGCCCGCCGCGCAGCAACATGCCCGCCTTCCTGGCGGGGTGCGCTGTCATCCCCCTTCTCGCCGCCTGCGGCTACCAGCCGCCCAGCCGGTCCGTGGCCTCGACGCCGATCGGCAGCACCGCCACCAGCCCGCCCTGGCTGAGCCCCCAGGGCTACGGCCCCGGCGGCATCAACCGGAACTACTATATCGGTGCCGATCCCAACTTCCCTGAAGGCACCACCGGCAGCCGGGGCGGCGGAGGTGGCGCGGGTGGCCGAATGCGGTAGCGCGCCCGCCGGCCCGGCTTGTGTCTTGCAGGCCGATTCAAGGCTTCGGGCATTCGCCCCTGCGCCGACCGGACCGCTTCAGCGCGCGGGGCCGGGGATCAGCCCTTGCCCCGCCAGCAGCCCGGTGACGCCCGGCCCGAGCCCCATCGCCTGCCGCGCGAAGGCGCGCTTCAGGGCCGGAATCCGGTCCACCGCCGCGATGCCGAGCCGCCGCGCCAGCCGCACCGGCGCGATGTCGTTGCCAAACAGCCGCTCCAGCGCATGCATGCCGGAGAGCATCAGCAGGGTGTCCGGCCGCCGCCGTGCCTGGTAGCGCGCCAGCAGCCCGGGCGCGCCGGGGTCCTGCCCGCCGTTCCAGGCCTCGATCACCAGCTCCGCCAGCGCCGCCACGTCGCGGAAGCCGAGGTTGAGGCCCTGCCCGGCAATGGGATGCACGCCATGCGCCGCATCGCCGATCAGCGCCAGCCGCGTATCGGTCCAGCGCTCCACATGCAGGGCCGAGAGCGGATAGGACCAGCGCCGCCCGATGGACCGGATCTCGCCGAGATGGCCGCCCAGGCGCCGCCGCAGCTCCCGCCCGAATCCCGCCTCCGGCAGCGCCAGCATCCGCCGCGCGATCGCCGTCCGGTCGGCCCAGACGAAGGCCGAGGCATGCGGCAGTTCCGCCGTGCCGAAGCCGCCCGGCCCGTTCAGCGGCAATTGCGCGAAGGGGCCGTTCGGCAGGAACTGCTCCAGCGCCACATTGCCATGCGGCCTGGCATGGGCGAAGGCGCCGACCATGCCGATCTGCCGGTAGTCCAGCACCGCCGCGCGGATGCCGGCCTGGCGCCGCATCGGGCTGTTGCGCCCCTCGGCGCCGACCACCAGCCTGGCCCGGATGGTCTGGCCGCTGGAGAGATGCAGCGTCGCGCCCTCGCCCCGCCGCTCCACCGCCGCGGTGGCGGGGGCGAAGACCCTGAGATGGTCGAGATGCGGCAGCCTGGCGTTCAGCGCCACCCGCAGCGAGCGCGCCTCCACCATGAAGCCGAAAGGTTCGGGGCCGACCTCGGCCGCGTCGAATTGCAGCGAGAGGGGTGAGGCGGGCTCGCCTGGCCGGCCATCCGCCACGCGGATGCGGCAGATCGGGCAGGGCGGCTCCGGCAGCCGGCCCCAGATCCCCGCCGCCTCCAGCAGCCGCTTCGAGGTGAGCGCGATGGCATAGGCGCGGCCATCGAAATCCGCGAGCGCCATCGGCGGCAGGGGTTGGCTGTCCACCACCGCCACCGGCAGGCCGGCGGCGGCCAGGGTGGCGGCCAGGGTGGCACCGACCGGGCCGGCACCGAGGATGCAGGCCGCGACCTCCAGGGTCTCCGTCATAGCGGGTTCATGCCAGCCCTGGCCGGGCGCGTCCACCGGCCCCGGCTTCCGCCGCATTCCTGCACTGTCCGCCCGGGCTTTGGGCAGGCGCCGTGCCCGCATTGGTTCGCGCTGCCCGGAACCGGGCTTCCCGGCGCTGGCACGGGATTTGGAAGGTCCACTTGGGTTTCGCTTTGGCAGGAGGGATGCGGGCAGATGAAGCTGGTGGTGGCATTCATCAAGCCCTTCAAGCTGGACGAGGTGCGCGAGGCGCTCACTTCGCTTGGCGTGCAGGGGCTGACGGTGACCGAGGTGAAGGGCTTCGGCCGCCAGAAGGGGCAGACGGAGATCTACCGGGGCGCCGAGTACCAGGTGAGCTTCCTGCCCAAGGTCAGGATCGAGGTCGTCGTGCAGGACGCGCTGGCGGATGCGGTGGTCGAGGCGATGGCCACCGCCGCCCGCACCGACAGGATCGGCGACGGCAAGATCTTCGTGCTGGATGTGGAGCATGCGCTGCGCATCCGCACCGGCGAGACCGGCCAGGCGGCGCTCTGAGATGCCGCCCTTCAGGACATTGGGGAAGACGATGATGAGGATGCCCGCAGGCATGGCGCCCCCCGGCCGCGACCATGGCCGCCGCGCTGCTCGCCGCGACGCCGGCCCTGGCGCAGGAGGCGAGGATCGATACCGGCGACACCGCCTGGATGCTGACCAGCACCGCCCTGGTGCTGATGATGACCATCCCCGGCCTCGCGCTGTTCTATGCCGGCATGGTGCGCAAGAAGAACGTGCTCGCCACCATGATGCAGAGCTTTGCCCTCGCCGCGCTGGTTTCGGTGGTGTGGATGGTGGCGGGCTATTCCCTGGCCTTCGGCGAGGGCAATGCCTATGTCGGCGACCTCTCCCGCCTGTTCCTGGGCGGGCTGGCGGAGGGATGGGACAAGCCCTTCACGCTCGGCAGCGGTCCCGCGGCGGTGGCGACGACCATCCCCGAGACGGTCTTCCTGATGTTCCAGATGACCTTCGCCATCATCACCCCGGCGCTCATCACCGGCGCCTTCGCGGACCGCATGCGGTTCAGTGCCATGGTGGTGTTCAGCGTGTTGTGGTCGCTGCTGGTCTATGCGCCGGTGGCGCATTGGGTCTGGCACCCGAATGGCTGGATCTTCGGCCTCGGCGCGCTTGACTTCGCCGGCGGCACGGTGGTGCATATCAATGCCGGCGTGGCGGGGCTGGTCTGCGCGATCGTGCTCGGCAAGCGGGTCGGCTACGGCAATGACAACATGTCGCCCTTCAACCTGGCGCTGGCGGTGATCGGCGCCTCGCTGCTCTGGGTGGGCTGGTTCGGCTTCAATGCGGGCTCGGCGGCGGGCGCCGGGGCGCGGGCCGGCATGGCCATGCTGGTGACGCAGCTCGCTGCCGCTACCGCCGCGCTGTCCTGGATGTTCGCGGAATGGGCGACCAAGGGGAAGCCCAGCGTGCTCGGCGCGATCTCGGGCGCGGTCGCCGGGCTGGTGGCGATCACCCCGGCCTCGGGCTTCGTCCTGCCGGTGCCGGCGCTGGTCATCGGCCTCGTCGCCGGGCTGGCGGGCTTCTGGGGCGCCACCGCGCTGAAGCACCTGTGCGGCTATGACGACAGCCTGGATGCCTTCGGCGTGCATGGCGTCTGCGGCATCGTGGGGTCGCTGCTGGTGGGCGTCTTCGCCTATGGCCCGCTTTCGGCCACCGCCGCGGCGCCGGAGGGGAGCAGCGGGTCGCTCGACCAGTTCCTGCTGCAGCTCTGCGCCACCGCCGCCGTCTTCGCCTTCTCCGCCATCGGCACCTTCCTTCTGCTGAAGGTGACGGATGCGCTGGTCGGCCTGCGGGTGGCCGAGGAGGAGGAGCGCGAGGGGCTCGACGTCACCCAGCACGGCGAGCGCATCGCCTGATCCCGAAGGGCGGGCCTGCCTTCGGGGCGGGCCCGCCCCCCGCCCTGCCGATCCGACCCTTGGGGGATTTCCACAGATGCCGAGCCCTGCCCAATCGCCCGCAACCCCGCTGGCGCGCTTCCGCGGATTCGCCCTGGCGGCCGCCCTGCTGCTGCCCAGCTTCGGGGCGCAAGCCTTCGAGGTCGAGGCAGCCGGCCTCACCGTCACCGCCACGCCGGCCGTCACCTCGGACTACCTGTTCCGCGGCATCAGCCAGACCCGCAACAACTGGGCCTTGCAGGGCACGCTCGACGTGCAGCACACGAGCGGCGTCTATATCGGCGCCTTCCTGACCAGCGCGAAATTCCTGGCCAATCCCTGGAACGACACCCGCCAGGAGCTCGACCTGCTGGCCGGCTACCGCTTCGACCTGGCCGGGGTCAGCTTCGACCTCGGCTATATCGCCTATCTCTATCCCGGCCAGGACAAGGCGCCGGGCACACAGCTCAACGAGTTCCAGGAAATCGCCCTGCGGGCCAGCACCACCATCGACCCGGTGAAGCTGCTGGCCGGCTTCTACTATTCACCCAACTATTTCGGCCGCTCCGGCGACGGCTTCTACCTGGAGGGCGGCGCCGACGTGAGCCTGCCCTTCGAGGTCACGGCCTCCGCCCGGCTCGGCTACCAGTGGGTCGAGCGCAATGCCTTCTTCGGCACGCCCGACTACCTCTGGTATTCGGTCGGCGTCTCGCGCGAGATCATGGGCGGCGTCACCGCCGCGGTGGGCTGGTACGGCACCAATATCAGCAAGAGCGAATGCGCGCCGCTGCTGGAACGCGCCGCTGCCGGCCAGCGCATCTGCGATGGCCGCGTGGTCTTCACCCTGAGCCGGGCCTTCTGAGCCACCCCGCCGCCGGAAAGCGGGGGCGCTGGCCGCGCGGCCGGCGCCCCCCCCGCTAATTCAGGCGAAGCGGCCGGGCCGGCCCCGGAGCGTGACCAGAACCCAGGCAGGCTGCCCTCCAGGGGAGTCCCGCCGCGTGAGGCCTTGCCGACCCGTCCCATCGCTTGCGTGATTGCCGGGAAGAATCCGGCCGCGGCAGCCGCTTCCGGTGTATATCTGTGGCCGAACCTGAACCGCCGCAGAGCATCATGTCCCGAGCCGCCACCCCACGCCCCGCCTCCACCCCGCTGGCCGGGGTCCGCCGCTTCGCCTCTCCCGCCGTCAAGGCGCTGCTGCGGCGGCGCCTTTCCGAATTGCTCGGCCTGGTCTGCGGCCTGACCGGGCTCGGCCTGCTGCTGGCGCTGGCCAGCTACAACCCGGCCGACCCTTCCGCCAATACCGCCACCGCCGGGGCGCCCAGCAACCTCGCCGGGCCGCTTGGTGCCACCGTCTCGGACCTGCTGCTGCAGGGCTTTGGCTGGGCCGCCGCGCTGCCCGGCGTGGCGCTGCTGGCCTGGGCCTGGCGGCTGGCGACGCATCGCGGCCTCGGCCTGTTCCCAGCCCGGCTCGCGGCGCTGCTGGCGGCGCTGCCGGTGCTCGGCGCGGTGCTGGCGGTGACGCCGCTGCCGGCCGGGATCCCGACACATTCGGGGCCGGGCGGCGTCGCCGGCAGCATGGTAGCCGGCGCGGTGACGCGGCTGACCGAGGCGGTGCTCGGCCCCTTCGGCCTGGTGCTGGGGCAGGTGGCGCTGGCGGCGGCAACGCTGGCGCTCTTCGTGGCGGCGCTTGGCCTCTCGCCGGGGGGAATGGCTGCGGATCGGCCGCGCGGCACGGGTTTCGGCCGGCGGCGTGGCGCGGGCAGGCGGCGCCGGAGCACGCGGCGCCATCGGCCTGGCCGCGAAGCTGCGGGCGCCCTTCCGGGGCCTGATGCGCCTTGGCCGGCGCCCCGCGCGGGAGCCGGGGGCCGACCTCACCGCCGTGCTCCAGGCCGCGGATGCTGCCGTGAGGACGCCGCGGTCCCGGCCGGAGCCGCAGGTCGCCCTGCCGGCCGCGGCCGCCGAGCGCGAAGCCGCCAGGCCGGCCAAGGTCGCCGCCCCGGCCGCGCCGCCCAGGCGCAGCGCCGCGGCGCAGCAGCAGACCCTGGATCTCCAGGAAGGCCCCTGGCGCCTGCCTCCGCTCACCCTGCTGGCCGAGGCGCCGGCGCGGCGCACCGGCCGCCCGACCGAGGAGGCGTTGCAGAGCAATGCCCGGCTGCTGGAGACGGTGCTGGAGGATTACGGCGTGCGCGGCCGGATCGCCGCCATCAATCCCGGCCCGGTGGTGACGCTCTATGAGCTGGAGCCGGCGCCGGGCACCAAATCGGCGCGGGTGATCGGCCTCGCCGACGACATCGCCCGCAACATGCATGTCACCGCCGTGCGCATCGCCACCGTGCCCGGCCGCAACGTCATCGGCATCGAGCTGCCGAATGCCCGGCGGGAGACGGTCTATCTCAGCGAGATGTTCGCCGATGCGGAGTGGGAGCGGCATTCGGGCCGGCTGCCCCTGGCGCTGGGCAAGGATATCGGCGGCCTGCCGGTGGTCGCCGACCTCGCCCGCATGCCGCACCTGCTGATCGCCGGCACCACCGGCTCGGGCAAGTCGGTGGCGATCAACACCATGATCCTGTCGCTGCTCTGGCGCTTCTCGCCGGAGGAGTGCCGCTTCATCATGATCGACCCGAAGATGCTGGAACTATCGGTCTATGACCGCATCCCGCATCTGCTGGCGCCGGTGGTGACGGAGCCGCCCAAGGCGATCGGCGCGCTGAAATGGACGGTGCGCGAGATGGAGCGCCGCTACCGCGCCATGTCGCAGCTCGGGGTGCGCAATATCGGCGGCTACAACGAGAAGGTGACGGAGGCCCGCAAGCGCGGCGAGGTGCTGACGCGCCGCGTGCAGGTGGGCTTCGACCCCGAGACCGGCCGCCCGGTCTTCGAGGACCAGCCCCTGGCGCTGGAGCCGCTGCCGATGATCGTGGTGGTGATCGACGAGATGGCGGACCTGATGATCGTCGCCGGCAAGGAGATCGAGGCCGCGGTGCAGCGCCTGGCGCAGATGGCCCGCGCCGCCGGCATCCATGTCATCATGGCGACGCAGCGGCCCTCGGTGGATGTCATCACCGGCACCATCAAGGCGAATTTCCCGACCCGCATCTCCTTCCAGGTGACGTCGAAGATCGACAGCCGCACCATCCTCGGCGAGATGGGCGCCGAGCAGCTTCTGGGCCAGGGCGACATGCTGCACATGGCCGGCGGCGGCCGCGTCGCCCGCGTGCACGGCCCCTTCGTCTCCGACGAGGAGGTGGAGCGGGTGGTGCAGTTCCTGCGCGAGCAGGGCGAGCCTTCCTATGTCGAGGAAGTCACGGAAGCGGAGGAGGATCTCGGCGGTGGCGGCGAGGGGCTTTCGCTGTCGGGCATCGCCGGCGCCTCGGATGCCGACAAGGGGCTCTTCGACCAGGCGGTGGCGCTGGTGTCGCGCGAGGGCAAGGCCAGCACCTCCTTCATCCAGCGGCATCTCCAGATCGGCTACAATCGCGCTGCCAAGCTGATCGAGCAGATGGAGAAGGAAGGCGTGGTCGGCCCGGCCAACCATGTCGGCAAGCGCGAGGTGCTGGTGCGGCGCAGCGAGGAGGATTGACGCGGGGCGGGCATGGCCATCCGCGCAGACCTTGGCCTGCCGGAACCATCGCCCCGAAAGGCCCCGCCCGCCCCATGCGCATCGGCCGCGGCGCAGGATCGCCCGCCCCTGCTGCCCATGCGCGGTGTCAGCGTGCCGTATCGCACCACCGGTATCCCGGCTGAGCCGGGCTATCGGGCGGCATCAGGACTGGGCCGCCGCACCGGGCCGGCCAGCCGCAACCCCGCCAGCAGCAGCCGGGCGGCCAGGATCTGCCGCGGCAGCGCACCGGGCGGCAGCGCCCTGCGGGCCAGCGCTGGGCTCGCCGCCTCCACCGCCGCCCAGGCCGCGCCGAAATGCCGCGCGCCGAGCAGCCCGGCCAGCATCCCGGCGGGGAGGCGCAGGCGGCGCGCCCAATGCCACAGGGCCGGCGTCTCCGGCGCGACGCTGCCCACCCCGTCCCGCCAGAGCCGCCGCAGCGCCGCGCGGGCGGCCAGGCGGCGGCGGGCCGCGGCCAGGGGTTCCGGCGGCGCCCCCGGCAGCGGGCCGGGCGCGGCCCGCACCACCACCTCCGGGGCATGGCGGATGCGGCGGTCGCGCTGGCGCAGCGCCCCGAGCAGCGCCGCCACGCCATCCTCCGCACCGGCAGCAGGCAGGCCACCCGCGGCCAGCAGCGCGTCGCGGGTGAGGGCAAGGCTCGCCCCGCTTTCCAGCCCATGCCGCGGCCAGGGATCATCGGGATCGGGGTCGAGCCGCGCCGCCAGCGCATCCAGCAGCGCGGCGTAACGGGCCGCCGGGCCGGCGGGCGCGGCGGCCAGCACCCGCCCCGCCACCGCATCCGCCCCGGCGGCGATGGCGGCGAGGTTGGCAGCGAGCCAGTCCGGCGCGGGCGCCGCCGCGGCTTCGGTGGTCAGCACCACGGTGCCGGGGGTATCCGGGCCAAGCCAGCCGGCGGCGGCCGCCATCGCCTGCCGCCACGCCCAGGACGGGGCGGCGGGCGGCGCCTCCAGCACCCGCAGCGGGAAGGGCAGGCCGCGTGCCAGGCCGTCCGGCTGCCCCTGTCCTGGTTCCAGCAGCAGCAGCACGCCGAAGGCGCCGGGCGCCAGGCGCAGCCCTGCCGCGCCGCGCTGCCCCGCCAGGGCCGAGAGGCAATGGCCCAGCCCGGCCGCCGCGCCGCCGACCGGAATCGCCACCACGGCCCGTGGCACGGCGAGACTGGAAGGTGCGACCACCGCCTGGAGCGGCGCGGGGAGTTGGGCAGGGGGCATGGATAGGTCCGAGGGTGGCGCCGATGCGCCGGCGACCTTATCGTCGCCGGAATGGTACCAGGGCGCCGGTCACGGAGCCGCCAGCCGGGATCACGATTCGGCGTGGCCCGGAATGGTTGCGGCGCGATGGGGGTTTTCGCCGCCGGCCCGCCGGTCCACATGGAGGCCCATGCACCGCCGCACCCTGCTCGCCATGCCCGCCCTGCTCGCCGCTGCTCCTGCGGCCGCGCAAGGCACCCTCACCGACCGCGACCGCCGCGACGTTGCCAGCGCCGAAGCCTGGCTGAACGACCTGCGCAGCCTGAAGGCCAGGTTCCTGCAGATCGCGCAGAACGGCGCGGCGGTGGAGGGCACCGCCTGGATCGTGCGCCCCGGCCGGATGCGCTTCGAATACGACCCGCCGGAGCCGCTGCTGCTGGTGGCCAGCCATGGCCAGTTCTTCTATTTCGACAAGGCGCTGAAGCAGGCGACGACCCTGCCGCTCTCGGCCACGCCGCTCGGCATCCTGCTGCGCGACAACCTGCGGCTTTCGGGCGAGATCACGGTGTCCCGGGTGGAGCGCAGCGGCGGCCTGGTGCGCATCACGCTGTTCCGCACCGGCCAGGCGGCGGAAGGGCGGCTGACCCTGGTCTTCGGCGGCGATCCGGTCGAGTTGAAGCAATGGGCCGTGGTCGATGCCCAGGGCCAGGAGACGCGGGTCAGCCTGTTCCAGACCGAATATGGCGGCCGCTTCCCGTCCCTGCTCTTCGATTTCAACGACCCTCGCTTCCGCGAGGAGCTCGGCATCCAGTAGCGCCGCGTCGAAATTCGGCATGGCCAGCGAGGAAGGGATGCCGGCCATGCGGAATTGCGGCGGCACCCGGTGCGCTCGCGTCTTGATCGCGCCGCAATCCCTTGCGATGTTCAGGAGTGATGAAACCCCTCATCGGCATTTCCTGCTGCGTGAAACCCTTTGGCATTTTCGGGACGCCGAATCATGCCGCCTCCGACAGCTACGTGCGCGTGGTGCTCGGGCCGGTCGGCGGCATCCCGGTGCTGCTGCCCGCCGCCGGTGAGGCCATGGCGCCGGAGATCCTGCCCCGGCTGGATGGGCTGATCCTCACCGGCAGCCGCTCCAATGTCTGCCCGGACTACTATGATGGTCCCCCGCATGCCGAGGGCACGCCGGAGGATCATGCGCGGGACGCCACCACCCTGCCGCTGATCCGCGCCGCCATCGCCGCCGGCCTGCCGCTGCTGGCGATCTGCCGCGGCTTCCAGGAACTGAACGTGGCACTGGGCGGCAGCCTGGACCAGCGCATCCAGGACCTGCCGGGGCGAATCGACCATTCCACTCCCTCGGACCAGCGCCTGCCGCGGGTTCGGGTGGCCAAGGCGCATACGGTGCGCCTGCAGCCGGAGAGCCCCTTCGCGCGGCTGGCCGGCGGGGTGGTGCAACTGCCGGTGAACTCCCTGCATAATCAGGGCGTCGCCCGGCTCGCGCCGCGGCTGGTGGCCGAGGGCTGGGCGCCGGATGGCACGGTGGAGGCGGTGCGGGTGAAGGACGCGCCCGGATTCGCGCTCGGCGTGCAGTGGCATCCGGAGTATGACTGGGAGCGCGACGCGGTGAGCCGCCGCCTCTTCGAGCTTTTCGGCCGGGCGGCCGCCGATTGGGCCGCAGGCCGGCACCTGGCGCAGGCCGCCGAATAGCCCAGTTCCATTCAAGATTGCGAGAACGATGCGGATCTGACGGTGTTGCATGGCTGCACCGCGCAATCACCTTTTGCCTCGCCGGGGGGCAAATCGCTATTATCACAGTGCCAGCCGAATACAGGCTGGTGGTCGATGTCCGGTTTCCCCTGCCGGCTCGCCCGACCTTTCCGATCGGAAACTATAACAACGGCGCCCGGTCACCCCCCTGACCGGGCGCTTTTTTTCCGGGTTTTCGCCTGGTAGGCGAGTAGTTTCAGAAAATATTCAATCTTATGCGGAAATGCCGGGCTTCCGGGCGCGCATCGGCGCTGCTATGCCTCGCCGCCATCCGCATCCCAGGAGTTCGCAGGCATGTCCGACTATGTCATCGCCCCGCCGGTGGTGGCTGCCGTGCCGATCAAGGGCAGCAGCCAGATGTTCCCGGTGCGCCGCATCTTCTGCGTCGGCCGCAACTATGCCGAACATGCCATCGAGATGGGCAGCGACCCGACCCGCGAGCCGCCCTTCTATTTCGCCAAGCCGGCCGATGCCCTGGTGGTGCGGGGCGCGGACATGCCCTATCCGCCGATGTCGAAGTCGCTGCACCATGAGATGGAACTGGTGGTGGCCATCGGCTCCGCCGGCGCCGATATCAGCGTGGCCGATGCGCTCGGCCATGTCTGGGGCTATTGCGCCGGCCTCGACATGACCCGCCGCGACCTGCAGAACGAGGCGAAGAAGACCGGCCGCCCCTGGGACATGGGCAAGGGCTTCGATAATTCTGCGCCCATGGGTGAGCTGGTGCCGGCGCGGGACATCGATGTCTCGAAGGGCCGGATCGAGCTGAAGGTGAACGGCAAGGTCCGGCAGACCTCGGATTTGTCCAAGCTGATCTGGTCGGTGCCGGAGGTGATCTCCAACCTCTCCCACCTGGTGCGGCTGGCGCCGGGCGACCTCATCATGACCGGCACGCCGGAAGGCGTCGCGGCGGTGGAGCGGGGCGACCTGCTGGAAGGCTTCGTCGAGGGTGTCGGCGAGGTCCGCTGCCGGATCGTCTGAGATGCCTGCCGCGCCGAACCTGGCCCGCGCCACGGCGCGGCGGCCGCTCCGCATCGCCACCTGGAACATCAACTCCGTCCGCCTCCGCCGGCCGCTGCTGGCCGAACTCGTCAAGGCGCTCGACCCCGACGTGCTCTGCCTGCAGGAGACGAAATGCCCGGATGAGGTCTTCCCGCTGGAAGACCTGAGGGCCTTCGGCTTCCCGCATGTCGCCTACAAGGGGATGAAGGGCTACAACGGCGTCGCCATCCTCTCCCGCCTGCCCTTCACGGCGCGGCAGGACGACCCGGACTGGTGTGGCAAGGGCGATTGCCGGCACCTGGCGGTGGAACTGGACGCGCCGGGCGGGCCGATCGAGCTGCATGACTTCTACGTGCCGGCCGGCGGCGATACGCCGGACCGGGAGGCCAACCCGAAATTCGCCCATAAGCTGGATTTCGTGGCCGAGGCCACCGCCTGGACCGCCGGCCGCGGCACCGCCAAACGCAGCGTGCTGGTGGGCGACCTCAATATCGCGCCGCTCGAACATGATGTCTGGAGCCACCGGCAGATGCTCGGCGTGGTGTCCCATACGCCGGTCGAGGTCGCGGCGCTGGAGGGCTGGCAGCGGGCCGGCGAATGGCACGATGCGCTGCGCCATTTCGTGCCGGCCGAGGAAAAGCTCTATACGTGGTGGTCCTACCGGGCGCGGGACTGGGAAGCGGCGGATCGTGGCCGGCGGCTGGACCATGTCTGGGTCAGTGGCGACCTGGCCGGGCGCCTGACCCGCCACGCCGTCCTGAAACCTGCCCGCGGCTGGACCCAGGCCAGCGACCATGTGCCGGTCATGGTGGAATTGGCGCTCTGAATCGGGCAGTGGAATAATATCTGCCATGGTCTCTCTTTCTCGTGAGCGATAGCATGGCGGGGCGGGGCGGCGACCAGCCTGTCGAAGGCCCCGGGGGAAAACGCCCGGTGTGGATCCTCGCCCTTGATGCCTCGCTCGCCCGCTGCTCCGCCGCCGTGCTGGCGGATGGCGTGGTGCTGGCACAACAGATCCAGGACGTGGCGCGCGGCCATGCCGCCGCCCTGCCGCCGCTGGCCGCCGCGGTGCTGGCCGAGGCCGGGGTGCCGCCCGCGAATCTGGATGCGGTGGCGGCGGTGGTCGGGCCGGGCGGCTTCACCGGCCTGCGCGCCGCCCTCGCCCTGGCCGAGGGCATTGCGCTCGGCGCCGGCCTGCCGGTGATCGGCGTCACCACCGGGGAGGCATTGGCAGCCGCCCTGCCGGAGGCCATCCGCGCCCGCCACACGGTCTGGGCGGTGGTGGACAACCGGCGTGGCCGGGTGGCGCTGGAACGCTTCGCCCCGGGCGCCGCCGCGGCGCAGGGGCCGCCGGAAATCCTCGCCGAAGCGGAGCTGCCGCAGCCCGCCGGCAAGGTCGCGGTGGTGGGCGATGCCGCCGCCGCCGTCGCAGCCAGGCTGGCCGCCCGTGGCGTGGATGTGGTGCTGACCGGGCTGCACCTGCCCGAGGCCGCCGCCGCCGCCCGTGTGGCGGCCCTGCGCCTGGCCGGCCGGCTGCCGCCGCTGGCCGCCCGGCCGCTCTATGTGGAGCCGCCGGCGGTGCGCCTGCCCGCCGCCACCCGGACGTGACCGTGATGCTGCGGCAGGCCGCCGGGGAGGATGCCCCGGCCCTCGCCGCCCTGCACGCCGCCGCCTTCCCGTCGGCCGAGGCCTGGGGGGCGGCGGCGATCGGCCTGATGCTGGCCATGCCGGGCGCCTTTGGCCTGTGGCGCGAAGGGCAGGGCTTCGTGCTGGCCCGCGTCGCAGCGGGAGAGGCGGAGATCCTCACCTTGGCGGTGCGGCCGGAAGCGCGCCGGCAGGGGCTCGGCGCCGCGCTGATGGCGGGGGGCGATGGCAGCGGCGCGGGCCCGCGGGGCGGCGGCGATGTTCCTGGAGGTGGCGGCCGGCAATCCGGCCGCGCTGGCGCTGTACAGGGGGCTGGGCTTCGACCGGGTCGGCCAGCGCCGGCGCTATTATCCGGACGGGTCGGACGCGCTGGTGCTGCGGCGGGACCTGGTTTCTTGAGACCAGCGCCCCGGCTTGCGGCCCCGGCCGGGACGCCCCTGGCCTAACCCTTCCGCAGCAGCAGCAGCGTGATGCCGTCCGGCAGTTCCTGCTGCGCCAGCACGGCATGGCCCTGCTCGGCGGCGGTGCGCGGGACGTTGCGGCGGGGCTCCTCGCCGCGCAGCCGGATCAGCAGCGTCTGCCCCGGCTGCATACGATCCAATGCCAGACGGGTCCGCACAAAGGTCATGGGGCAAGTCTCCGCGGTTATGTCGAGTTGGCGATCCGCGGTCAATTCTTGGCTTGGCATAGGATTCACCGGTTCATGCCCTTCAAACCCGAAAAACGCGTTGCGAAACGGCGAGAGGTGGCACTATAGCTTCCAAACTTTGATCGGGAAGATGCGTGTCATGGCTGAAGAAACCCCCACGGCCGACCTGTTGGGACTGACGGCGGAAATCGTCTCCGCGCATGTCTCCAACAATCCGGTTTCGCTCGGCGACCTGCCGAACCTGATCCAGGATGTATACCGCACCCTTGCTTCCGTCGGCCTGCCGGCGGTGAAACCGCAGCCGGAGCGGCCGCAGCCTGCGGTGCCCATCAAGAAGTCGATCACCCCCGAATACCTGATCTGCCTGGAGGACGGGAAGAAGTTGAAGATGCTGAAGCGGCATCTGCAGACTTCCTATGGCCTGACCCCGGAGCAGTACCGGGAGCGTTGGGGTTTGACCTCGGATTATCCGATGGTGGCACCGAATTATGCCAAGCATCGCTCCACCCTGGCCAAGAAGATCGGCCTCGGCACCAAGCCGCGCGGCCGCCCGCCCGGCAGCCGGCGCCGGGAGGCCGCCATGGCCGCCATGGCCACGTCGCCGACCAAGACCAACTGATCCGGCCGCCCGTCGCCGCTCGTCCGCAGATCCCGGCTGCGGCACGGAGGCGGCGGGCGCGCCCTCCCGCCTTGCGGAGGGCGCCACTGGAGCGGAAGGCGGCGCATATGATTGCCGCGCGCTGGCCAGGCATGCGCTTTTCGGCCTATTGGTCAGGCACGCGTTTCAGCGTGATGGTGGCGGCAGCCGCAGCAGGCTATGGTGGTGATCGAGACACGCACGGCAGGCCCTGCCTGCCGTCCGCCAGGAAGGGCACCGGCCCACGCGCATGGATACCCGCGCTTCGAATAACCGCGAAGGCGCCTCCCGCATCGAACGGCTCTGCATCGACCGCGGCCTGAAGATGACCGGGCAGCGCCGCCTGATCGCCCGCGTGCTGTCCGACAGCGCCGACCACCCCGATGTGGAGGAGCTGTATCGCCGCGCCGTGGCGCAGGACAGCCGCATCTCCATCGCGACGGTCTATCGCACCGTGCGCCTGCTGGAGGAGAAGGGCATCCTGGAGCGGCATGACTTTGGTGGTGCCCGCGCCCGCTACGAACCCACCGAGCATGGCCACCACCACCACCTGATCGATGTGGATACCGGCCGGGTGATCGAATTCGAGGAGCCGCAGCACGAGGCCCTGGCGCAGGCGATCGCGGCACGGCTCGGCTTCGAGCTGGTGGACCACCGGCTGGAATTGTTCGGCCGCCGCTTCCCCGAGGCCAAGCCCGCGCCCCGCCCGGGGCCACGCCGCGTGACACCGCGCCGCACCACCAACGGGCGGGACGCCGAATGACCCCTGAAAGCTCCCTCTCCTCCACCGAAGCTGACACCGAGGCCGGCTTCGGCGAGATCCGCGCCGGCAATCTCGGTGTCCGCATCGCCGAGACGGCGGCCGAGGTCGATGCCGCGCAGGCGCTGCGCTTCCGCGTCTTCTATGAGGAAATGGGCGCCCACCCGGATGCCAGCACCCTGGCCGCCCGCCGCGACAGGGATGCCTTCGATGCGGTGGCCGACCATCTCCTGGTGCTGGACCACGATATCGGCAATGGGCCGGAGGCGGTGGTCGGCACCTACCGGCTGATCCGCCGGTCCGCCGCCGCGAAGCTCGGCCGCTTCTACTCGGCGGATGAATACGACATCACGCCGCTGGTGAACCTACCCGGACAGATCCTGGAGCTCGGCCGGTCCTGCGTGCATGCCAATTACCGCACGCGCGGCAGCCTGCAGCTGCTCTGGCGCGGCATCGCGGCCTATATCTACAAGCATGAGGTCGTCGTGATGTTCGGCTGCGCCAGCCTGCCGGGAACCGACCCGGACGCGCTGGCGCCGCAGCTCACCTATCTGCATGCCAACCACCTGGCGCCGGCGGCGCTGCGGCCGCGCGCCCTGCCAAACCGCTATGTGGCGATGGACCGTCTGGACCCGGCCGGGCTCGACACGCGGGCGGTGCTGAACGAGCTGCCGCCGCTGGTGAAGGGCTATCTGCGGCTCGGTGGCTTCGTCGGCGAAGGCGCGGTGCTGGACCGGCAATTCAACACCACGGATGTCTGCGTGGTGGTGAAGACGGATCTCCTCACCGACAAATACCACAAGCACTACGAACGCAAGCGGGGCGGCCCGGGCCAGGGTGATGAAAGGTCCGGCGAATAGCCCGCTTCCGCCTCAATGGACCCCGCCGGGCTGGTGCGGGCTGTCCAGGCTGAAGCTCGGGATCGTCACGTCGAAGGGCTCGCCGGTATCGCTCACCACCATGTGGTAGGTGCCGCGCATGAAGCCGGAGGGCGTCGCCAGCGGCGTGGCGGAGGTGTATTCGAAGCTCTCGCCCGGATCGAGCACTGGCTGCTCCCCCACCACCCCGTCGCCCTGCACCTGCTGGGTGCGGCCCAGGGCATCGGTGATGCGCCAGGTGCGGCGCAGCAATTGCACGGTCCGGCGGCCCTCATTGGCGATGGTGACGCGATAGGCCCAGGCGAATTGGCCACGCTCCGGCTCCGACTGGTCGGCCAGGTAGAAGGCGCGCACCGTCACCCGGATGTCGCGCGTGACCTCGGTATAGGCAGGAGGGGTGGGCATGGCCGGCTCAGCCCCCGCGCGAGGTCGCGGGGGCGAAGGCGGTCCCGGTTTCCAGCATCATCGGCTCTGCTCCCAGTCCCGCCAGCCTGCCATGCCGGCAGTGCGGCACGCTACTCCGGCGGCCTATTCTGCCGCGCGCGAATCGATGGCACCGGCGGAGTCCAGCGCCTCGGCCAGGTCGTCGATCAGATCGGCGACATCCTCCAGCCCGACCGAGAGGCGGATCGTGCCTTCGGTGATGCCGAGCCGCGCCCGTTCCTCGGCGCCGATCCGCATATGGGTGGTGGTGGCGGGGTGGGTCACCATGCTCTTGGCGTCGCCGAGATTGTTCGAGACATCGATGATGCGCAGCGCGTTGCAGAAGCGGAAGGCCGCCTCCTTGGCGCCCCCTGGGGCGCCCCCTGGGCCTCCGGCGAGGTCGAAGGTCACCACCGTGCCGCCGCCCGACATCAGCCGCTTGGCCAGCGCATGCTGCGGGTGGTCGGCCCGGAAGGGATACAGCACGCGGTCGACCTCCGCCCGCTCCGACAGGAAATCGGCGATGGCGGCAGCGCTGCGCCCCATGGCATTGACCCGCAACGCCAGGGTCTCCAGCCCCTTCAGGATCACCCAGGCATTGAAGGGCGAGAGCGCCGGACCGGTATTGCGGGTGAAGGGCTGCAGCACCTCATCGACCCATTTCTTGCTGCCGAGCACGGCGCCGCCGAGGGTGCGGCCCTGGCCGTCCATGTGCTTGGTGCAGGAATAGACCACCACATCGGCGCCCAGCGTCAGTGGCTTCTGCAGCAGCGGCGTCGCGAAGACATTGTCCACCACCACGATGGCGCCGGCCTGGTGCGCCAGCGCCGCCACCGCCGGCAGGTCCGCCATTTCCAGCATCGGGTTGGAGGGCGTCTCCAGCAGCACCAGGGCGGCGGGGCGGGACAGCGCGCTCTCCCACTGCGCGAGATCCGTGCCATCCACGAATTCCGTCTGGATGCCGTAGCGCGGCAGCAGGGTGGAGACGATCCAGTGGCAGGAGCCGAACAGCGCGCGGGAGGCCACCATGCGGTCGCCGGTCTTCAGATGCGACAGCAGGGCGGCATGCACCGCGGCCATGCCGGTGGCGGTGACGCGGCAGGCCTCGGCGCCTTCCAGCGCGGCCAGGCGCGCCTCCAGCATCGCCACGGTGGGGTTGCCGAAGCGGGAATACTGGTAGTGCTGCTCGGCGCCGGTGAAGGTCGCCTCCGCCTGCTCGGCGCTGTCGTAGACAAAGCCGGAGGTGAGGAACAGCGCCTCGGAGGTTTCGGCGTGGTTGCTGCGGTTGGTGCCTCCACGGACCAGCAGGGTGGCGGGGCGGAGCGGGCGATGCGGCAGGGATTTGGACATGGGTGAGGGACACCTTCAGCACGCGGCGTCCGGCCCCCTGAGCGGGGCGCGAGGGTGCCTATGGCAACCCCCAACGGCCGTTTAGCGCGCTTGTTTCACCTCGCCGCAAGCTGGCCGGACAAATCGCGAGGGGCAGCGCAGCCGCCACCAGGGCCACTGGCATAGGCCCGGCCAGCCGCACGGGTCAAGCGGCGAAGCGTGCGGATCCTGTCCCGACCCACCCCGCAAGGGCGCGGGCCGCGGCACGGGCGCATGTGGCCGAGCCTTGCCGCGCAGCGCCGGCACCGCTAATACTGGCCCGTGGCGCGGGCGTAGTTCAGAGGTAGAACGTCAGCTTCCCAAGCTGAATGTCGTGGGTTCGATTCCCATCGCCCGCTCCAAGGTTTTCAGCAGCCTGGCCAGGCATGGCTGTGCGGGACACGCCAGCCCCGGGCCGCGGGGGCACGCCCAGGACACGAATTTCCTCCGCGGCTTGGATCCACTGCCTCCTGCTCAGCGGGGCCAAGGTTCGGGCCCTTGTGCGCCTGCCATCGCTCAGCGTCTTTCGGGGATAGCATGCTCCGAGCCAAGGCAATGCCCGTGGTTCATGGTCCGCGAGCGTAGCCAGGATGCGGCAACCCGCGGGGGCGCCGCGGCAGCCAGTCTCCACCATGCGCGCCAGTTCGGCGCGCAACGCCTCGAGCCGCCGCAGTTTCCCTTCCACTTCGGCCAGCCAGGCGGAAACGATGCCGTGCGCCGCCTCGCCGGGGTGATCGGCCGCCCGGGCTTGCCGACAGCTCCCGACCGGCCGGAGGCATGACGGAGCGAGTGCCTCCACCGCCTGGGCATCGCCACGGTGTTCCATCAGTGTCTTGCAGCGCTGCACAGCCATCCCGGCGCTTTGCGGCATCCCATGCTGCGTTGCAGGAGGGTCGCAAGGCGCTGCTGCCGCGCCCGCTCTGGTGCTGTGGTCCAGTCTTCACTAACGTTTCCAGCCAGACCATTCCGGGGCGGCCGATCAATGCCACCGCGCGAAAGGCGGAATCCATCGGTGGGGGGCCGGGACGATGATCAATAAATTCGTGCGTTCCATGGCGGAGGCCATGAACGGCATCAAGGACAACTCCACCGTGCTGCTGGCCGGGTTTGGCGATGTCGGCACGCCCAATGCCCTGCTGGACGGGTTGATCGAGCAGGGCGCCACCAATCTCACCATCGTCGCCAATGCCGGCGGGCGGGCGCGCAGCCCGGACCACCCGGCGCGCGGCCTGCCACGGCTGATCGAACTCGGCCGTGTGAAGAAGCTGATCTGCAGCTTCGTTCGCGCCCAGAGCATAGCCGGCGAGGCGGTGCGCGACGGGCGGATGGAGGTGGAAGTGGTGCCGCAAGGCACGCTGGCGGAGCGCATCCGCGCCGCCGGCGCCGGCGTGCCCGCCTTCTTCACCCCCACCGGCGCGGACACGCTGGTGGCCGAGGGCAGGGAGGCGCGCGAATACGACGGCCGCACCTGCATCCTGGAACGCGCGCTGCCCGGTGATGTGGCGCTGGTCGAGGCCTGGATGGCGGATCGCTGGGGCAACCTGACTTATCGGGACAGCGGCCGCAACTTCAACCCGGTCATGGCCATGGCGGGAAAACTCACCATCGTGCAAACGCATCATGTCTGCGATCTCGGCCATTTGCCGGCAAACGAGATCGTCACCCCGGGGATCTTCGTCGATCGCGTGCTGCACGTCGAGGCCGGCGATCCGAAGCTGCCGGAATGAAGGGGCGCACGCGATGAACGAAACCGCACATGCATTCAGGCCGCTCGGCCGGGCCGGCATGGCCGCCCGCGCGGCGCAGGACATCCCGGAAGGCTGGTATGTCAACCTCGGCATCGGCATTCCCAGCCTGATCGCCGATCACGTGCCGGCAGACCGGGAAGTCGTCTTCCACTCCGAGAACGGCATCCTCGGCATGGGCCCGGCGCCGGAGAAGCACCGGGAGAATCCCTGGCTGATCAATGCCAGCACGCAGCGCGTCAGCCTGCGCACCGGCGGCAGCTATGTCCACCATGCCGACAGCTTCGGCATCGTCCGCGGTGGGCATCTCGATCTCTGCGTCCTCGGCGGCTTCCAGGTGGCGGAGAACGGCGACCTGGCGAACTGGGCACAATCGGCCAGCGAAGCAGGCCGCCAGATCGGCGGCGCGATGGACCTGGCCGTCGGGGCCAAGCGCGTCTGGGTGACCATGGAACACACCACCAAGCATGGCCATGCCCGCATCCTGAAGCAGTGCAGCTATCCGCTGACGGCGAAGCACTGCGTCAGCCGCATCTATACCAACCTCGCAGTGCTGGAGGTCACGCCGAAGGGCTTCGTGGTGATCGACATAATCCCCGGCCTGTCCTTCGATGAGTTGCAGGCACGCACGGAAGCCGTGCTGCACCGCGCCTGACAGCCTCGTTGCCCCCTGACCGGGGAGAGCAACGCGGCATTGGCCAGCGCATGTCCTCGGGAGATGAAGCGATGGGCACTCTGGACGGCAAGGTGGCGCTGGTAACTGGCGCGGGCAGGAACATAGGCCGCGCCATCGCGCTGCACCTGGCGCGCGACGGTGCCGCGGTTGTGGTCAACGGCCGTTCCGATCGTGCCGCCATCGAGGCGGTCGCGGGCGAGATCGTCGCCATGGGCGGCAAGGCCCTTGCCCATCTGGCCGATGTCTCCGACCCGCATGCGGTTGCGCAGATGGCCGAGTTCGCGGCGGCCAGGCTGGGCGGCATCGACATCGCGGTGTCGAATGCCGGGCTGCGACGCCAGACGCCGTTCCTCGACATGTCCTTCGAGGAATGGCGGGAGATCCTGGCCGTGGCGCTCGACGGCGCCTTCATCCTGTCGCAGGCGGTCGTGCCGCACATGATCCGCCGCGGTGGTGGCGCGATCATCGGGCTCTCGGGCATCTCGACCCATATCGGCACACCGAACCGCGCCCATGTCTCTGCCTCCAAGGCGGGGCTCGAAGGTCTCATGCGGGCGCTTGCGGTGGAGTTGGCGCCCCATGGCATCCGCTGCAATTGCGTGGCGCCGGGCGCCATCGACACCCTGCGCGGCGCCTCGGCAGGCACGCTGCCGGCCACGCGCGGCGATGCCACCGTGCCGCTGCGGCGCAAGGGTTCGGTTGACGAGATCGCCGCCATGGTCCGTCTGTTGGCCGGCCCGGAAGGCGGCTATGTCACGGGCCAGACGATCCACGTGAATGGCGGCGCATTCCTGACGTGAGTTGCCCTGCCTTTCCGGTCCGGACGTGACTCGGCCAGGAGTGCCGCCGGCCATCACCGGCGGTAGATGTATGTCGCGCCCTTGGTCAATCGGCCCAGAAAATACCCCGCAATGGCAGCGCCGCTGATCGCGGCCAGTGGGTGGTCCCACACCAGATCCGCAAGGGCGTCCGACCGGCGGGCCACGGCGGCCTCCGCCTGCCTTGCATAGGCATCCACCCGCGCGCTCGCCGCGGCCAGCCTGGGCGCAACGGGCTCGGCCGAGACTTCGTCGAGTTCCTCTCGAAGATGCCGGATTTCGGTCTGCGCCGACTCGCCGGCTTCCCTGGCCGCGTCCTTCGCGCCGCCCGCGGCATTGCGGACCGTCCCCGCCGCATGGTCGGCCGCGCCCTCCGCCTGCAGCTTGGCGTCACCCAGCACGCGGCCGGCGGCCGCCTCGGCCGAACCTTTGGCCTGCTGCGCTGAGCCGGCGATGCGATCCTCATCCATCGGCAATCTCCTCCCGATGCCTTCTGCCTGAACCCGCGGCCAGGCTGATGCGCCCTTGCAACGCTGCCGCCGCCAGGGAGTTCACCCTTCGGTGCATGGCGCGGTAGGCGCTCGGCCATCCAGACCACGGTGCCCGCACTATTGCATCTCCACCGTCGTCAGGTCCTGGAACCAGGATTGAGCAGAGACAAAGCCGCGCACGCGCCGGCTCATGGCGCGCGGATTGAGGTCGTGCACGACCCACAGCCAGGGCGGGTTGTCCACCAGACGCTCATGTGCCGTGCGCAGGAGCGCCTGAACACGTGCCGGGTCTGCCTCCACCTCCAGCGCCGCAAAGGCGGCCTCGAACGCCTCGTCGCGCCACTGGCCGGAGTTCGAGCCGCGCGGGGAGAAGCTGGACGCAAGGAACCAGCGTGCCATCTGGGACGGATCGGAGGAGATGAGGGAGATGTTCACGGCATCTGCACCAAGCCACCCCGGGGCCGTGGGCTCGGATCGGAGCGCGATGAGCAGCGTGTTCCATTCCACAACCTCGAAAGCGACCTCCACACCGCAGTTCTCGCGCAGTGATTGCTGCAGGAACTCGTTCATCGGCAGCGGCAGCATCTGGCCGGAGCCTGAGTTGGAGATGCCGATACGCAGCCGCAGCGGGCGCTGCGCGTTGAAGCCTGCCTCAGCCAGCAGGGCACGACCTCGCGCGGCATCCAGTCGATATCGGTTCTGCGGGTTGCCGAAATTCGGGTCATCCGGCTTGAAGAATCCGACCGACGGCTCGGCGGTGCCGTTCAACAACTGCACCATCTCAGCGCGATCGAAGCAGTAGTTCAGGCCCTGCCGCACGCGCGGATCCGCCGTCGGGCTGCTTTGGCGGCCGGCGGCGAATACCCAGGGCCAGACATGCGGGTAGGAGTTCGTCACGATGTTGAAGCCCGCCTGACGGAGGCTGGGGATGGCGTCGGGCGGCGGCACCTCGATCCAATCGACCTGGCCTGAGCGCAGTGCGGCAAGGCGGGTATTCGCCTCAGGCATGGGCAGCAGCACGATACGGTCGAGGCGCGCCCGGCGGTTCGTGTCCCAGTAGCTGTCGTTGCGACCGAGCTCGACAAGCTGGCGGGGCACGAAGCGCGTCAGGCGGAACGGGCCTGTTCCCGCCGCCGGCAGCGCGGCGACACGGGCCCAATCGCGCCCGCCCTGCTCCCAGGAATTCGGCGAGGTGAGCAGGATGTTGCTGACGATGTAAGGCGTGTAGGAGATTGGCCGCACCGTTTCCAGCTCGACCGCAAGGTCATCCAGCTTCCGGTATGCGGTGAGCACCGAAACCCGCCCGCGCGCAATGGCGCTGCCAGCCGGATCGAATTGCGGACTGTCATTGCGGAAGAAACGATCCAGATTCCAGATTACCGCATCGGCGTTGAAGGGCGTGCCGTCATGAAAGACGACGCCGGCCCTCAGCGAGAACCGCCATTTGCGGGGGTCGGCGGCATCCTGCTCCCAGCGCTCAGCCAGTCCGGGGCGCAAGGTTGCCACCTGGTCAGGGCGCGACAGATCCCAGAGCACCAAAGCCTCGAATATCGGATAGCCGAGGAAACGCATGCCCTCGGAGCCATTGTTCGGCATCCCGGTGGTGGTTGGCACGTCGGTCGCTGTCATTGCGATCCGCAACGTCCGGGGCGATGGCTGCGCGTCAGCCGGCCGCCCTGCCCCCGCAATGAGGCTGACCAGCGTGAGCACGGCAGCGCCAACGGCGTTCCTCATCCCGTCTCCTCCCCTCGCTGTCCGAAGCGTGGGGGCGCCCAAGGTCGAAAGTAAAGGGGCTTCAGTGCCTTCCCGGGAATGGCCCTGGCCGGGTGATTTCACTCGGGCGGAGTTTGCTCTAGCGTCACGCTGATATGCCATCGCCTCGCCGGTTGCCGGCGGGCAGGAGGAAGCCACGATGAGCACCGCCGAAATCGACCGCGCCATGGGTTTCGCGCCCGATTACGACAGCCCGGTCCCCTACATGGCGCGCACCCGCGCCTACTACCAGGCGATCGGCTACGACCCCTATCGCTGGGCGCACTACCGCGACGTGCCCTTCACCCCCTTTACCAGGAAGCTGTCGGAAAGCCGCATCGGGCTGATCACCACCGCAGCACCCTACGACCCTGCCAAGGGGGACCAGGGGCCCGGTGCGCCCTACAATTCCGGCGCGAAATTCTACGAGCCGTATTCAGGGGACACAGCCGCCGACCACGACCTGCGCATCTCCCATATCGGCTACGACCGCAAGCACACCACCGCGACCGATTGCAACAGCTGGTTCCCGCTGCCTCTGCTGCGTGCGGCGGTGAAGGCCGGGCGGATCAAGGAGCTGTCCCCCCGCTTCCACGGCGCGCCGACCAACCGCAGCCACCGCCACACCGTCGAGATCGACTGCCCCGAGCTGGTGCAGCGATGCCAGGAAGACGGCGTGGACGCGGTGATCCTGGTGCCGAACTGCCCGGTCTGCCACCAGACCTGCAGCCTGGTGGCGCGCGCCCTGGAAGCCGCAGGCATCCCGACCGTCATCATGGGCTGCGCCAAGGACATCGTGGAGCATTGCGGCGTGCCGCGTTTCCTGTTCAGCGACTTCCCCCCTGGGCAACAGCGCCGGCAAGCCGCATGACCCGGAGAGCCAGGCCCGCACGCTGGAACTGGCGCTGCGCGTGCTGGAAACCGCGCCGGGGCCGCGCACCACGGTGCAGAACCCGATCCGCTGGACCGAGGACGGGCTCTGGAAGAACGACTACAACAACCTCGAGCAGATCGGCGAGGCGGAGCTGGCCCGTCGGCGCGAGGAGTTCCTGAAGCAGAAGGCGGTCGCCAAGGGCCTGCGCGAGAAGGCGGCATGACCGGCCCAGGTGCCCGCCCCTTCGAGGGCGTGAAGATCCTGGACTTCACCCAGGTGCTGGCCGGCCCCTTCGGGGTCTGCCAACTGGGGTTGCTCGGCGCCGATGTGATCAAGGTGGAACGCCGCGAGGGTGAGGATGCGCGGCGCAATCCGCAATCCCGCGAATGGGCGGAACGCAACCAGGCACCGTCCTGGCAGGCGATCAACCTGAACAAGCGCAGCCTGACGCTGGACCTGCAGAAGCCCGAGGCCATCGCCATCCTCAAGCGGCTGGTGGCCGAGGCCGATGTGGTGACGGAGAATTTCCGCCCCGGCGTGATGGAGCGGCTGGGGCTTGGCCATGACGTGCTCTCCGCCATCAATCCGCGCATCATCTATTGCAGCGTCTCCGGCTTCGGCCATACCGGGCCGGACCGCAGGGAGCCGGGCTATGACGGGCGCATCCAGGCGATGTCCGGCATCATGGCCATGACCGGCCATCCCGGCGGCGATCCGCTGCGCGCCGGCTTCGCGATCTGCGACGTGCTGTCCGGCATGACCTCGGCCTTCGCCATCTCCTCCGCGCTGTTCCAGCGCACCCATACCGGCCAGGGGCAGAGGATCGACGTCTCCATGCTGGAATCCACCCTGGCCTTCCTCAGCGGCCAGGTGGCGGACTGGACGGTGGGCGGCTTCCAGCAGAAGCAATGGGGCAACCAGGCCGTCAGCCGTCGCGCCACGGCCAACCTTTTCAGGGCGCGGGACGGGCACCTGCTGCTGGCGGCGAATACCGACAAGCAGTACGAGATCCTGATGCGGGAGCTGGGCCTGACCCGGCTGTTCGACGATCCACGTTTCGCCGACTGGTTCCTGCGGCTGGAGAACCAGGCCGAATTGCGCGAGAACCTGGAGGGTGTGCTGACCCAGGACGACGCCGCGAATTGGGAGGAGAGGCTCACCGCCGCGGGCGTGCCCTGCGCCCGCATTTGGCGGGTGGACGAGATCATCGAGCACCGCCAGGTCCTGGCCCGCGACGCCCTGCAGGATGTGGAGACGCCCTGGGGCAATAGGCGCTTCGCCACTACCGGCTTCCGCATGGCGCATGGCGGTGCCCGCATCGACCGCCCCGCGCCGCAACTGGGCGCGCATACGGATGAGGTGTTGCGCGAGGCTGGCTACACCGAGGCGGAGATCGCCGCCTATCGGGAAGCACTGGTGATCTGATCCGGGCGGCCCGCGCCGGACCGGGCGCGGGCCGTTTCTTCGCCAGGGCCGGGCGGCGAAAGACACGCCTCCATCCGCGTCACGCCTCGACGGGTGTCGCCCAGGGCGCGGCGGCCAGGCGGCGCGCCAGGAACTCGATCACCGCGGCGACGCGGGCCGGCCGCAACCCGCCGGGCGGCGTGACGATGTTCAGCGCGATCGGCGGCATCGACCAGCCCGGCATCACCGCCTCCAGCCGTCCGGCGGCGAGATCCTCCCACACCAGGAACTCCGGCTGCACCGCGACACCCAACCCGGCCAGCAAGGTCGGCATCAGCGCGTCGCCGTTGTTGGCGCGCAGCGGGCCGGCCGGCGTGACGACCGCCTCCTCGCCCGAGGCGTGGATGAAGCGCCAGCGGTCTGGGCTGGGCAGATAAGCATAGCCGAGGCAGGCATGGCCGGCGAGGTCCTGCGGCTGCCCCGGGCGGCCGCGGCGCGCGAAATAGGCGGGCGCGCCCACCAGCAACCGCCGGATCCGGCAGAGGCGCCGCGCCCGCAGGCTGGAATCGGCGAGCGCCGCGATCCGCAGCGCCAGGTCGAAGCCGCCGCCAACCAGGTCCACCTGCTCGTCGCCGAGATGCAGGTCGACCGAGACCTCGGGATAGGCCGCAAGTAGCTCCGGCAGCAGGGGCGCCAGATGCGCGATGCCGAAGGACATCGGCGCGGCCAGCCGCACCAGGCCCCTCGGCGCGAGGGATTGCGACATGGCCTCCGCCTCCACCGCCTCCGCCTCGGCCAGGAGGCGGGTGGCGCCGGCGGCGGCGGCACGGCCGGTCTCCGTCAGGGCAAGGCGCCGGGAGGTGCGGTTCAGCAGGGCCGCGCCGACCCGCGCCTCCAGCCGGGCGACGGCCTTGGAAACGGTCGCCTTGGACAGGCCGAGCTCAGCGGCCGCGCGGGTGAAGGAGCCGGTCTCCGCCACCTTGGCGAAGACCGCCCAGGCTTCGAGGTCGGGCAGGCGGGGCATGGGCAAATCCGGAAACGATGAGTTTCCGTTGTTTCCCTTTTCTGTCCCTCCGCCAAGGCCGATCTTCACACCAGACGGATCGGACGCCCCTCCGCAACAGGAGGTCAGCCCGATCAATCCTCAACCGACACCATCCGAATCAATCAGGGAGTCACAGATGACCAAGGTCCTCGTCCTCTACTATTCCAGCTACGGCCACATCGAGACCATGGCCGATGCCGTTGCCGAGGGCGCGCGCAGCGCCAGGGCCGAGGCGGTGGTGAAGCGGGTGCCGGAACTGGTGCCCGAGGCGGTGGCGCGCGCCAGCCACTACAAGCTCGACCAGGCCGCGCCCATCGCCACGCCGGCCGAATTGGCGGAATACGACGCCATCATCGTCGGCACCGGCACCCGCTATGGCCGCATGACCTCGCAGATGGCGAATTTCTGGGACATGACCGGCGGCCTCTGGGCGCAGGGCAAGCTGATCGGCAAGGTCGGCGCCGCCTTCACCTCCACCGCCACCCAGCATGGCGGCCAGGAGACGACGCTGATGAACATCCACACCATGCTGCTGCACCACGGCATGGTCATCGCGGGCCTGCCCTATTCCTTCCAGGGGCAGATGCGGCTGGATGAGGTGGTCGGCGGCGCGCCCTACGGCGCCACCACGATCGCCGGCGGCGACGGCTCCCGCCAGGTCAGCGCGACCGAACTGGAGGGCGCCCGCTTCCTCGGCCGCCACGTGGCCGAGATCGCCGGCAAGCTGGCAGCCTGACACCGGCACGGAGCGTTGCTGCCGCCATGCGTCGCTGGTCCGCAGCGCGCATGACTGGCGCAATGGCAAAGAGGTGCAGCCACGAAGACGGAATAAAGGAAAGATCGCAATGCAACTCCACGGAATCCACCATCTGACCGCCGTCTCGGCGGATGCGCGCGGCAACCACGACTTCTACACGCGCGTGCTCGGGATGCGGCTGGTCAAGAAGACCGTCAACCAGGACGACGTCTCCGCCTACCACCTGTTCTACGCCGATGGCGCGGGCAACCCCGGCACCGACCTGACCTTCTTCGATTGGCCGGCCGAGCAGGAGCGGCGCGGCACGCATTCCATCGTCCGCACCGCGCTGCGGGTGGCGGGCCAGGAGGCGCTGGACTACTGGACCGCCCGCCTCGACGAGGCGGGCGTGCAGCACGGCCCGGTGCGGGAGGTGGACGGCCGGAAACAGCTCGATTTCGAGGACCCGGAAGGCCAGCGGCTGACGCTGGTGGATGATGGCGGCGCCGGTCCGTCCCACCCCTGGGACCGCAGTTCCGTGCCGGAGGCCTACCAGATCCGCGGCCTCGGGCCGATCACCATCAGCGTGCCCGACCTCGCGCCCTCCGACCACTTCCTCACCGGTGTGATGGCGATGCGCCAGGGGCGCAGCTATGCAGCGCCGGACGCGGCCGGAGTGACGGTGCATGTCTACGAGATGGGCGAAGGCGGCCCCGCGGCGGAACTGCATGTGCGGGTCGAGCCCGACCTGCCGCCGGCGCGCCCCGGCGCGGGCGGTGTGCACCATGTCGCCTTCCGGGTGCGCGACGAGGAATACGCCGCCTGGGTCGAGCGGCTGCAACGCCTGCACATCCGCTCCAGCGGCCCGGTGGACCGCTTCTGGTTCCGCAGCCTCTACACGCGGGAGCCGAACGGCATCCTCTACGAGATCGCCACCGACGGCCCGGGCTTCGCGACGGACGAGCCGCTGGAAGCGCTGGGCGAGCGCCTGGTCCTGCCGCCCTTCCTGGAGCCGCAGCGGGCGGAGATCGAGCGCGGCCTGAAGCCGATCTGATGCAGGGCGCGGGAGAGACAGATCATGCGTGACGTGACCGGAGGCACGGGGCCGCATGCCGGCCAGCCGATCGCCACGATGGGAGCGCCGCCCGCGGAGGCCGCAGGGGCGCTGATCCTGGCGCATGGCCGGGGCGGCGATGCGGAGGAGATGCTCGGGCTTGCGGGGCTGGTGGCCCCGCCGGCGCTCGCCTGCCTCGCGCCGCAGGCCGCCGGCAACACCTGGTACCCCTACCGCTTCACCGAGCCGGTCGCCCGCAACGAGCCCTATCTGTCCTCGGCGCTCGCCGTCCTGGACGACCTCGTGGACCGGCTGGTCGGGGATGGTGTTCCTGTGGAGCGCATCGCCCTGCTCGGCTTCTCGCAGGGCGCCTGCCTGGCGCTCGAATTCGCCCGCCGGCGCGCGCAGCGCCTCGGCGCCGTCATTGGCCTCAGCGGCGGCCTGATCGGCGACAGCGTGGCTCCGGCGACGGGCGCGCCGATCTTCGCGGGCATGCCGATCCTGCTCGGCTGCAGCGAGCGCGACCCGCATATCCCGATCGGACGGGTGCGCGAGACCGAGGTCGTGATGCAAGCGCTCGGGGCCGAGGTCGTCACCCGCATCTACCCGGGCGGCGACCACGGCATCAACGAGGACGAGGCGGGGATCGCGCGCCGGATCCTCGCGCGCGTGGCGGGAGCCACACCGCCAGCCTAGGGTTGGCGGCGGCAGACACCCGCCACGATCCAACCAGGTGCCACCTGCACGGGAACCCAAGGGAGCAGAGACCATGAGCTGGCAACCCGCCGAAGACCCCGAATGCCCGGCCCCGCCCAATGGCGTGGAGCTCGTGCTCCTGCCGCGCGCCCATGACGTGGGCGGCTTCGAGGCGCGCCGCGCCCTGCCGGCAAAGGAGCGGCAGATGGTCGGCCCCTTCATCTTCTTCGACCAGATGGGGCCGGGCGAATTCCTCGCCGGGCATGGGCTGGACGTGCGGCCGCACCCGCATATCGGGCTCTCGACTGTCACCTACCTGTTCGAGGGCGAGATCCTGCACCGCGACAGCCTCGGCTCGCACCAGCCGATCGTTCCGGGCGACGTGAACTGGATGACCGCAGGGCGCGGGATCGCGCATTCGGAGCGGACCGACCAGGCGCTGCGGGTCCATGGCAACCGCCTGTTCGGCATCCAGTCCTGGGTTGCGTTGCCGAAGGCGGCGGAGGAGGCAGCGCCGGCCTTCGTGCATCACCCCGGCGCATCCCTGCCGGTGATCGAGGATGGCGGGGTCCGGCTGCGGCTGGTTGCCGGCGAGGCCTGGGGCCTCGCCTCACCCGTCGCCGTCTCCTCGTCCCTCTTCTACGCCGATGCCGCCCTTTCGGCCGGCAGCGCCTTGCCCCTGCCGGAAGGGCAGGAGGAACGCGCAGCCTACGTGCTGGACGGCGAAGTCGAGGTGGCGGGTGATCGCTTCGAGCCGGGCCGCATGCTGGTGTTCCGTGCCGGGGACCGGCTGGCGCTGCGCGCCGGGCCGCGGGGCGCGCGCCTGCTGCTGCTCGGCGGCGCGGCGATGGACGGGCCGCGCTACCTGTTCTGGAACTTCGTCTCCTCCTCGCGCGAGCGGATCGAGCAGGCCAAGGCCGACTGGAAGGCCGGAGGTTTCGGCAAGGTGCCAGGCGACGAGACGGAGTTCATCCCGCTGCCCGAGCGCGTGGCGATGCGGGCGGGGAGCCGGCCGGCGGAGCCCGGGCGGGCCAGCGAGGGTTCGCCCACGAGCTAGCCGGCATCCTGCCACCTCAGGGCCAGGCAGTTCCTGGAGACATGGCGACGCGAACTCCGGCACAGAACAGAAGGAAACAGGCATGGCGCAGCGACAAGGCAGAGCGGACGGGCGCGAGGGTGGGGAAGGCTCGGTGGCTGAGGCGCACCAGGCGCCACGCGGGGATGCCAGGTCGGGGCCGCGCCGTATCAGCCTCGCGCTCCAGGGCGGCGGCGCACATGGCGCCTTCAGCTGGGGGGTGCTCGATCGCCTGCTGGAGGACGACCGCATCGTCATCGAGGCGGTCAGCGGCACCAGCGCCGGGGCGATGAACGCCGCCGCACTGGCGGCCGGCCATGCGCAGGGCGGCCGGGAGGGCGCCCGGCGGGCGCTCGACCGGTTCTGGATCAGCACCAGCGAATACGCGGCCTTCAGCCCTTTTCAACGGACCCCGGCGGACCGGCTGTTCGGGCGCTGGAACCTCGACCGCTCGCCAGGCTACCTCGTGTCCAGCCTGCTGAGCCGGCTGTTCTCGCCCTACCAGACCAATCCGCTCAACTACCAGCCGCTGCGCGAGATCCTCGCGAGCCAGATCGACATGGAGGCGGTGCGCGCCTGCCAGGCCATGCGGGTCTTCATCACCGCCACCAATGTCCGCACCGGGCGCTCGCGGGTCTTCGGCCAGGAGGATCTCTCGCTCGACGCCCTGCTCGCCTCCGCCTGCCTGCCGCATCTCTTCCAGGCCGTGGAGATCGACGGAGACCCGTATTGGGACGGCGGCTACATGGGCAACCCGGCGATCTGGCCGCTGATCTACGGTTGCCAGACCTCGGATGTGGTGCTCGTGCAGATCAATCCCCTGGTGCGCAATGGCGTCCCGCAGACTTCGCTCGAGATCGACAACCGGATGAACGAAATCGCCTTCAATGCCTCGCTCATGCACGAGATGCGCGCCATCGCCTTCGTGCAGCGCCTGCTGGAGCAGGACGCGCTGAAGGAACCCCTCGCGTCGCAGTACAAGAACATGCGCATCCACATGATCGGCGACGAGGAAGGGATGAAGGCGCTCGGCGTCACCAGCAAGTTCAACGCCGAGCGCGACTTCCTCGAACACCTGAAGGCCGCCGGCCGCGCCTGCGCCGGGCGCTGGCTGGAAGCGACCTTCGACGATCTCGGCCTCCGCTCGAGCGTGGACGTCCGGGGCACCTTCCTGTGACAGGCAAAGGAGCAGGAGACATGCTGAAGGGCAGGACCGCAATCATCACCGGCTCGACGAGCGGTATCGGGCTCGGCATCGCCGAGACGCTGGCCGCGGCCGGCGCCGCCGTGATGCTGAACGGCTTCGGCGACCCCGCTCAGATCGAGGAGATCCGCCGGAGCCTCGCCGAGCGGCATGGCGTCAGGGTGGCGTATTCGGGCGCCGACCTGTCGAAGCCGGCCGAGGTGCGGCGGATGGTCGAGCAGGCGGTCGCGGAGCTCGGCGCCGTGGACATCCTGGTCAACAACGCCGGCATCCAGCACGTCGCGCCCATCGACGAATTCCCTGACGACAAATGGGACGCGATCCTTGCCATCAACCTGTCCGCGGCCTTCCACGCGATCAAGGCGGCGGTGCCGGGGATGCGGGAGCGCCGCTGGGGCAGGATCGTCAACGTCGCCTCGACACACGGTCTCGTCGCCAGCGCCGGCAAGGCCGGCTATGTCGCGGCGAAGCACGGCGTCGTCGGCCTGACCAAGGTGGTCGCCCTGGATCTCGCCAATGACGGGATCACCTGCAACGCGATCTGCCCGGGCTGGGTGCTGACGCCCCTGGTCGAGCGGCAGATCGAGGCCCGGGCGAAGGAGGCAGGCATGGCGGTGCAGCAGGCGAAGGAGGAGCTGCTGCGCGAGAAGCAGCCGATGCTCGCCTTCACGACGCCGGAGCAGATCGGTGCCCTGGCCGTATTCCTGTGCTCGGACGGCGCGGCGACCATGACCGGCACCGCGCTGCCGATCGACGGCGGCTGGACGGCGCAGTAGCACCGCGGGCGCCCGGTCTGCCCGGGCGCCGAACAATCGCCAGAGCGCAACTTGTCCGAAAGCCGCCGACCATGACGCTGAATGCCGGGATCGATGACATCGCGAACGTGATCCAGCTTGCGATCGCGCCGGTGTTCCTGCTCACCGCGATCGGCGCGCTGCTCGGCGTGCAGACCAACCGTCTGGCCCGTGCGGTGGACCGCACCCGCCTGCTCGAGGAGCAACAGGGACGGGGGGCGCATAATACCTTGGCGCTGATACCGGGCGAGCTGACGGTGCTGCGGTCCCGGATGCGGCTGATCTACCTGGCGGTCGCGCTGGATGTGATCTGCGCGCTGTTCGTCGGCCTGACGATCGTGATCGCCTTCGCCGAGGCGTTCGTCGGCCTGAACCTGGCGTGGCTGATCGCGCTGCTGTTCGTGGCCGCCATGCTCGCCTTCATCGCGAGCCTCGCGGTGTTCCTGCGCGAGATCTTCCTGGCCGTCGCGCATGCCTGCGGCATGGCCGGCCGATGATCGCCGCTCTTCGGGGGCGGCGCTCGCGGACGCCGCCGCGCGTAGGATATGCGTTGCGCCGTCGTGTCGGGCCGCGGGAAAAGTGGCCTCAATCGGCGGCGCCGGCCAGATCCTTCAGAACCAGGAATGCTTCGGGCCGGCGTGCCCCGCGCGCCCGACCCCGGCCAGGGATCCTTCCTCATGCAATCGACGACCGCCAGCATCCAAGCCGTAGAGGCGCCGGCCAATCCGCGCTCCCGCGTGATCTTCGCCAGCCTGATCGGCACCACCGTCGAGTTCTACGACTTCTACGTCTATGCGACGGCGGCAGTCCTGGTGTTCCCGCACCTGTTCTTCCCGACCGGCAACGAAACCACCGCGCTGCTGTCGTCCTTCGCCGTCTTTGGTGCCGCCATGGTGGCCCGGCCGCTCGGCGCGGTCTTCTTCGGCCATCTCGGCGATAGGCGCGGCCGCAAGACGACCCTCGTCGGCGCGCTGCTGACCATGGGCATCGCGACCTTCCTGATCGGCCTGCTGCCGACCTATGCGACGGTCGGGTGGGCGGCCCCGGCACTGCTGGTGGTGCTGCGGCTGGCGCAGGGCTTCGCGCTCGGTGGCGAATGGAGCGGCGCCGCGCTAGTCGCGACCGAGAATGCGCCGGCCGGCAAGCGCGCCGTCTTCGGCACCTTCCCGCAACTCGGCGCGCCGCTCGGCTTCATCATCGCCAATGGCCTGTTCCTCGCGATCGCCGCACTGCTGCCGTCCGGCGACCCGTCCCGCCCGTCCGCGGCCTTCCTCGAGTGGGGCTGGCGCATCCCGTTCCTGTTCTCCGCCGTCATGGTGGTGGTCGGGCTCTGGGTGCGCCTCAACCTGGTGGAGAGCGCCGCCTTCGAGAAGACGGTGAGGCGCGGGCGCGTCACGAAGTTGCCGCTCGCCACGGTGTTCCGGACGCATGGGAAGGAGCTCGTGCTCGGCACCTTCTACATGCTCGCCACCTATGTGCTCTTCTACCTGATGACCACCTTCTCGCTCAGCTACGGCCGCGCGGCGGCGGATGGCCCGGTACCGGGCCTCGGCTACGACTACACCAGCTTCGTGCTGATGATGATCGTCGGCGTGGTGTTCTTCGGCATCTTCACGCTCCTGTCCGGCCCCTGGGCCGACAGGTGGGGGCGCCGCAGGACCCTCATCTGGGTCACCCTGGCGATTGCCGCCTTCGGCCTGCTCTGGGTGCCGATGCTGTCGGCCGGGTTCCTCGGCGTGATGGCCTGGCTGATCCTGGGCTTCTCCCTGATGGGCATGACCTTCGGCCCGATGGGCGCCCTGCTGCCGGAGCTCTTCCCGGCCAATCTGCGCTACACCGGCTCCGGCATCTCCTACAACGTGTCGTCCATCCTGGGGGCGGCCGTGGCGCCGTTCATCGCGGTGGCATTGTGGCGCGCCGGCGAGGGCAGCCCGTTCTGGGTCGGTGTCTATCTGTCGATGATGGCGGTGCTCACCCTGATATCCCTGCTCCTCGGGACGGAGACCAAGGATGTCGACATCGAAGCGTGAAGCACGAGTTCGCCGACTTCCCCGCCGTCAGCGTGTGAACCCGGCCAGGCTTGCCATGCGCTCCGGCCATGCTCGCCCTCATCGCAAGCCTTGCGCCGTTCCTGCGCCCGGTCACCGAGGCGGCCGGGCTCATACCGCAGGCCTGCATCCCGGCCGCCTGGTCGGCCGGGATCGGGCCGACACTGAGGGGGCAGCAGTCGGGTTTTGGTGCTCAGCTTTCGCCCATGCCTTCGGCGGGCCTGGGCGCGGAGCCGGCGCGGACCTTCTCCTCGATCCGGCGGCCGGTCTCGGGGTCGACGCTTTTCCAGTAGTCGAAGGCGCGCTCCAGCACGGGTGAGCGAACCCCGCCCAGCAGGCTGCCAGCCACCTGGTCGACCAGCTTGTCGCGCTCAGCGTCGTCCATCACCTCGCGCACCAGCGTGCCCGGCTGGCCGAAATCGTCATCCTCGGCGTGGAGCGTATAGGCGCTGCGGACCAGCGCGCCGTCGGCCTCCCAGCCATCCTCGGCCGGGCCGGTCTCGTCCGCCCAGGAACGCTCGCCGCTATTGGGGACATAGACCGGCGCCGCACCCGTGTGGTGATAGTTCATCTGGCCGTCCATCATGTAGGTGTTCACCGGCACCTTGGGCTGGTTGACCGGGAGCTGATGGAAATTGGTGCCGATGCGGTTCCGCTGGGCGTCGTTGTAGGCGAAGGCCCGGCCCAGCAGCATCTTGTCGGGCGACAGGCCGATGCCCGGCACGGTGTTGCCCGGCGAGAAGGCCGCCTGCTCGATCTGGGCGAAGAAATTCTCGGGATTGCGGTTCAGCATCATGGTGCCGACCGGGATCAGCGGATAATCCTTGTGCGACCATGTCTTGGTCAGGTCGAAAGGGTTGAACCGGTAGGTCCTGGCCTCGGCATAGGGCATGACCTGGACCGACAACTTCCAACTGGGATGCTCGCCGCGGGCGATCGCATCGAACAGATCGCGGCGGTGGAAATCGGCATCCTCGCCCGCGATCCTGGCAGCCTCGGCATTGCTGAGGAAGGCCATGCCCTGGTTGGTGTGGAAGTGGTACTTGACCCAGAACTTCTCGCCCTTGGCGTTGATCCACATGAAGGTGTGCGAGCCGTAGCCGTTCATCTGGCGCCAGGTGCGGGGCAGGCCGCGCGGGCCCATCAGATAGGTGACCTGATGCGCGCTCTCCGGATTGCTGGTCCAGAAGTCCCATTGCATGTGGTTGTTGCGCAGGCCCGAATCCGGCAGGCGCTTCTGGCTGCGGATGAAATGCGGGAACTTCATCGGGTCGCGCACGAAGAAGATCGGCGTGTTGTTGCCGACCAGATCGTAATTGCCTTCGTCCGTGTAGAATTTCAGCGAGAAGCCGCGCACGTCGCGCCAAGTGTCGGGGCTGCCCTGCTCGCCGGCCACGGTGGAGAAGCGCGCCAGCATCTCGGTCTTCGCGCCCTTCCGGAACAGGGAAGCCTTGGTATAGGCGGAGACGTCCTGGGTGGTCTCGAACACGCCGAAGGCGCCAGCGCCCTTGGCATGGGGCTGCCGCTCCGGAACCTTCTCGCGGTTGAAATGCGCCATCTGCTCCAGGAAGTGCACGTCATGGAGCAGGACCGGTCCGTTCGGGCCGACCGTCAGGGAGTTGCGGTCGCTTGGCGCCGGTGCGCCAGTGCTCATGGTTGAGCCGGTGGGCTGCTTGGCCATGGTCCCTCCTGTCAGATGCCGCTAGGGCATACGCCTGCATGGAAGCTCCACGTTGCATCCCTGATGCACCGCAATCAACGTTTGAAGCGACCATGCCGCTGCCCGTCTGATTTCCTGGAGCCGACCATCGCATATGGTGCCGGACTTCCCGAATTGCAGCCATCGACGCGCCTGCTGGCAGGCCCGCGGGCCTCTTGCGACAACTTGAACGCCCGCACTTCCGCCGGCTGAACGGCTCCCCTGCACTCCGCGACCGGCATGACAGCCTGATGAATGGCCGCGGCTCCGGCCTGGCTTCCTTCGGCGCCCGGACCTGTCGAGCACCGGGATGTGTAGCGCGATGCATCGCTTCCCGGCCAGCCAGCCCGGTATCGTCGCCGAATCGCAGCCGGTGTCGAAGAACAGGCATCCTGGCATCAGGCCGAACCTCTCGGCGGTTGCGGGCCGCTTTTCTGGCCCTCGGGAAAAGAGGTGCCGACGCTCGCGATCCCGTTCGCGCGGTGCCGCCGGCGGTGGCCTGCAACCACCCATGCCTCGCCCCGTTTAGCTGCCGGGTTCTCCAAGGCGAGGCTCCGCGCTCGAGGATGCCGGGCATGAGCCCTCCTTCGGCCATGGGACCAGCGAGGAGGTGCAGCGTGATCGTGCACGAACGCGGCAGGATCTGGGTCACGGACATCGTCGCCGTTGCCGCGGTTCTGGTGGCTCTTGCGCGCTTGGCAGGCCGGGGCAGGCGCCAGGGGAAGGAAACCTCCCCGGCCGCCACCGTCCGGCGCGGTCCGGCGCGGCACCTTGGCGAGGCCCGGCCGACGAGCCCGGAGGCGATGCACAGCCCGCCGCGGGAGCCCTGGGACAAGGTCGACGAGGCCTCGGATGGATCGTTCCCGGCCAGCGACCCGCCCGGCTACTACGCCATCAGGGTCTGACCGGCGCTCGGCGCGGCAGCAACGGAGGAGCCACCGCCTCCTGCCATCACGGTGTGGTGCCGGCATCGGGCTTTCGGGTTTGCGGCCCTGCGCCGGCGAAGGTTGCCGTGCCGCCGACGGGCGCGGCCGCGTGGTCGCGCATCGGGCTTCATCCATTGGAGGCCGCCATGACCGAGACCGAACACGCGGCAGGCTCACCTCGGGCGGGCGAGGCTTGGCCAAGCCTGCCCCTCGACACCTGGACCGACACCTACACCACGCTCCACCGCTGGACCCAGATCGTCGGCAAGATCCGCCTCGCCCGGGCGCCTATGCTGAACCACTGGTGGCAGACGACCCTCTACGTCACCTGCCGTGGCCTGACGACCGCGCCGATGCCGCACGGGACGCGCCGCTTCCAGATCGACTTCGACTTCATCGACCACCGGCTTCTCATCCAGGCCGATGATGGAAAGCATGAGAGCATCCCACTGGCGCCCTGCTCCGTGGCGGATTTCCACCAGGAGGTCATGGCCCGGCTGCGCGCCCTCGGGCTCGAGACGCGGATCTGGACGATGCCGGTGGAGATCGAGGATCCGATCCCCTTCGAGGCAGACCACACGCACGCCTCCTACGACCCGGACCACGCCAATCGCTGCTGGCGCATGCTCGGGCAGGCCGCCCGGGTGATGCAGGCGTTCCGGGGAGGCTTCCTCGGCAAGGCCAGCCCCGTGCATTTCTTCTGGGGCGGCTTCGACCTCGCGGTGACGCGCTTCTCCGGGCGCCGCGCCCCCTTGCACCCGGGCGTGCCCGGCCTGGCCGACTGGGTGACGCAGGAGGCCTACTCGCACGAGGTCAGCAGTTGCGGCATCTGGCCCGGCGACGCCAGCACCGGCGGGCCCGCCTTCTATGCCTATGCCTACCCGGAGCCGCCGGGCTTCGCGGAGGCGCGCGTCCGGCCCGATGCCGCCTTCTACAGCCGGGAGAAGGGCGAGTTCCTGCTCCCCTACGACGCTGTTCGCCGCGCGGCCTCGCCGGAGGGCGACCTGCTCGCCTTCTTCCAGGACACCTATGCCACCGCTGCCGACCTCGGGCGTTGGGACCGCGACGCGCTGGAGCGGGGGCCGACGGGCTAGAGCCGATCGCCGCAGGGCGGAACCGCCCGGAGGCGGAATCGGCCCTACGAACAACGGGCTACAGCGGCGTGCCGAACCATCAATTCGGCACGCCGCTGCAGGTGCCCTTCGTGAGCCTCGGTGGCGCTAACCACGGTTGGCTGAAGGCCCGCCGCCATGTCGCCTTCGCCCGCTATCATGAACCCGCCCGCATGAACCGGGGCTGCCTGCGGGTCTGGAACGACAGCGAGATCGCGCCCGGCCGCCGCCGTGATGCGGCCGCTGCGAAACCACAGGCCGCTTCGGGCGGGATGGAGCGTTGAGATGGGACTTCTTGTCGACGGCGTCTGGCAGGACCGGTGGTACGATACCGGGAAGAGCGACGGGCGCTTCGTCCGCGGCGAGAGCCGGTTCCGCAACTGGGTCACGCCGGACGGCGCGCCCGGCCCCACGGGTGAGGGCGGCTTCGCCGCCGAGCCCGGGCGCTACCACCTCTACATCTCGCGCGCCTGTCCCTGGGCGCACCGGACCATGATCTTCCGCGCCCTGAAGGGGCTGGAGGATGCCCTCTCCTTCTCGGTCACGCACTGGCTCATGGCCGAACAAGGGATGGACCTTCGAACCAGGCCCGGGCGTGGTCCCCGACACGGTCAACGGCGCACGGTACATGCACGAGATCTACACCCGCGCCGACCCGCGCTACTCGGGCCGCGTCACGGTGCCGGTGCTCTGGGACAAGCAGCGGCAAACCATCGTCAGCAACGAATCCTCCGACATCCTCCGCATGCTCAACAGCGCCTTCGACGGGGTCGGCGCATGGGCGGGCGACTACTACCCGGAGGATCTGCGCGGCGAGATCGATGCCCTGAACGCGCGCGTTTACGACAGGGTGAACAACGGCGTCTACAAGGCGGGTTTCGCCACCACGCAGGCCGCCCATGAGGAGGCCGTCCGCCCACTGTTCGAGACACTGGACTGGCTGGAGGAGCGGCTGTCGGGCCAGCGCTTCCTCTGCGGCGCCCGGCAGACCGAGGCCGACTGGCGCCTCTTCACCACGCTGGTGCGCTTCGACCCGGTCTATGTCGGCCACTTCAAGTGCAACATCCGCCGGCTCGTCGACTATCCGAGCCTCTGGTCCTATACGCGCGAGCTGTACCAGACGCCCGGGATCCGCGGCACGGTCGACTTCGGCCACATCAAGGGGCACTACTACCAGAGCCACGCCACGATCAACCCGACCGGCATCGTGCCGCTCGGGCCTGCCATCGACTTCGACGCGTCCCCGGACCGACGCCTGCCGTAGCGTGATGGTGGCGCGGCTGGGCGAAAGCCGGCGCCACTCGGCCTTCAACTGCGATCTCGTCCCAGGCCTTCGCATGGCTGGGACAATCGATGTTGAGATCGTGGCAGTACCGGTTCCAGAAAGGCACGGCGTCGAACGCTTCCTCCCGGCCGAGGATGTTCAGCGCCGCCGCCCGCCCCATCCGCCTGGCAACCCCCAGTGCTCCACGCGGATGCGCCCGCCGCTATGCGGGTCGGGCCAGCGCGCCACATCGCCGGCCGCCCGTGAGGCGGAGGCGCCAATGCTGGCGGATCGTGTCCCCGAACGTGGTGTAGGAGCTGTGCTCCTCGGCAGGCTGAGCCGCCGGGTCAGGCGGCCACGGCGGGCAGGCTGATAGTGGGATTGTCGCTTACGGAGCTGATGGTTTCCAGGGTCATGTAGCGGGCCCGCTGGGTGGCCCACTCGTCGGACTGCTCGAGCAGGATCGCGCCGATCAGCCTGACGGCGGCGGCATCATTGGGAAAGATGCCGACGACATCGGTTCGGCGCTTGATCTCGCCATTGAGGCGCTCGATGGGGTTGGTGCTGTGGATCTTGGCGCGGTGCTCGCGGGGGAAGTCCATGTAGGCGAGCACGTCATGCTCGGCGGCGTCCATCAGTTCGGCCAGCCTGGGCACCTTGGGGCGGAGCTGGTCGGCGACGCGGCGCCACTGGACATGGGCGGCGGGCGCATCAGCCTCGGCGAAGGCTGTGCCAATCCAGGCGGAGACCAGGCGGCGCTGGGTCTTTCCGGCATATGCCGTGGCGTTGCGCATGAAGTGCACGATCCGAACGCAATTGCAGTTGCGGGGTGGAGGCGCCGCTGCCGCTCGGCTGGCCGGGGGACAGTGGGATGACATGGCGGATCTCCAGGCTGCCATCGCCGACGATGATGCGCTCGATGACCAGTTGCAAGATGGCCTGCTTGTCGGCGAGGCTGGCGTCCTCCAGGCGAGAGCCCACGCGGGCGCAGAAGGCCTCCAGGCTGGTCCGCACCGCCTCGGCCTGGGCGCGCTGCTGACGCAACCGTTCCCTCTCCTGCTGTTGGCGTTCGAGGGCGCGTCGCTCCTCGGCGAGGCGGTGGCGCCGCTCGGACATCTCAGCCAGGCTGACGGCACCAGCCTCGTAGGCATCGAGCAGGCGCTTGTCGGCGCGGCTGGTGCGCTCCATCCGGGTGCGGAGCAACTGGTCGGCGGCGCGCTCGCGGTCGGATCCACCCTCCACGGCGGCGAAGCGCGCGAACTGCGCGACCAGCCGCGCCGGATCGGCGAGCAGGCCCACGACATGGTCCCAGACGGCGGCCTCGACCTCCTCGGCCTTGACGTTGCGGCTCGGGCACCGCTCGGGCCGGGCAGTCAGGATGCAGTCCTTGCCGTGGCACTGGTAGTAGCGCCGCTCCGATTGGCTCACCGTCGCTCGGTAGGTGCGCCCGAACATGGCCAGGCCGCAGGTCCGGCAGGTGAGCAGGCAGCGCAGCAGGTAATTGTACCTCGTGTTGTTCCTGAACGAGAGCGCGGCGTTGCGCGCGAGCTGTGCCTGCGCCCTGTCCCAGGTATCGGCATCGACCAGCGCCGGCACGGAGATGGCAATCCATTGCTCGCGTGGCTTCGGCTGGCGGCATGATGCCTCGTGGCTGCGCGACCCCCGGATGCGAGGCTTTTTGGGCGGCACGAAGCTGTAGCGGTTGGCGTAGGCCGTGCCGGCGTAGATCGGGTCGGCGAGGATGTGGTGCACGACCGACGGCGACCAGGGATGCCGGCCCGAACGGGGGGAAGTGCGGCCCGGCGTTCAGGCGCTTGAGGATCTGCCGGATGGTCATCCGTTCGTCCGTGAGCCACCCATAGATCATGCGGACCAGGTCAGCCTCGCCCTCGTCGACCACGAGGTGGCCCGGCACCGCCTCGCGGCGCGGCACGTACCTATAGCCGTACGGGGCACGGCCGCACTGGTAGTGGCCCTCTCGGGCCTTCTGCAGTTTGCCGCGGCGGAACCGCTCACCCATCACGGCGCGCTCGTATTCCGCGATGGCGCCCTGGATCTGCAGGAGCAACTGGTCGTTCGGGTCATCCGAGATCGGGTGCTGCAGGAACGTCACCTGGCAGCCGGCCTTGCGGAACTCCTCGAGCAGCAGCACCTGGTACGCGTATCGCCGCGCGAGGCGGTCGGGGCTCAGCACCGCGACGTGCTCGACGGCGCCGTCGCGGGCCGCGTCGCGCAGGGCATCAAGGCCGGGCCGGTCAAGGCGCGCGCCGCTGTATCCCTCGTCGCGGAAGACGTGCGCCTCGTCGAGTTCGTGGCCCCCGCCGACCGCCCAGGCCCGCAAGGCTGCGAGCTGGCTGCCGATGGTCTGCTGGCGCTCCTGCCGCTCGGTGGACACACGGGCGTAGATGGCGACGTGCATGGTGGTTCACCTCTCATGCTGGCACCGGCGGGGAATGGCGGTGCGCTGGCTGCCGCCGTGCCGTCAAGCAGGCGGCGGTAGACCTGATCCAGACGATCGGGACCGTCGCGCGTCCGGACCGGGACCGAGCGGACCGTCCAGCGCGGTCCGACGTAGGCGGACGACGATCGCGGCATCGGCGGAGGGCTCCATGGGAGGAGGCCCTGTTCGAACGCCTATCCCTCGCCGCGGGGGAACTTGGCATCCCGGCGCTGCCGCTTGGTCGCCGGTCCCGCTCCCGAAAAGGGGAGCGAAATGACCAGCCACAGCACGTCGATTGCGTTCGGATCGTGCACTTCATGCGCAACGCCACGGCATATGCCGGAAAGACCCAGCGCCGCCTGGTCTCCGCCTGGATTGGCACAGCCTTCGCCGAGGCCGATGCGCCCGCCGCCCATGTCCAGTGGCGCCGCGTCGCCGACCAGCTCCGCCCCAAGGTGCTCAGGCTGGCCGAACTGATGGACGCCGCCGAGCATGACGTGCTCGCCTACATGGACTTCCCCCGCGAGCACCGCGCCAAGATCCACAGCACCAACCCCATCGAGCGCCTCAATGGCGAGATCAAGCGCCGAACCGATGTCGTCGGCATCTTTCCCAATGATGCCGCCGCCGTCAGGCTGATCGGCGCGATCCTGCTCGAGCAGTCCGACGAGTGGGCCACCCAGCGGGCCCGCTACATGACCCTGGAAACCATCAGCTCCGTAAGCGACAATCCCACTATCAGCCTGCCCGCCGTGGCCGCCTGACCCGGCGGCTCAGCCTGCCGAGGAGCACAGCTCCTACACCACGCCCAGGGGCACGATCCGGCTCTCGGTTTCGGCCAATGCCTGGGTGTCGAATTCCGCCTCGTACACCTCGGCGAGGGCGGCAAGCGCATCCAAACGATCTCCGTCGGGGCTGCAACGATCCGGCTCCCCCTCGACCAAGCACCTGATCTCCGCCAGCACCTGTGCGTAATCGGTTTCGAAGACGATCTGCGCGATCTGCATGGCTCTTTGTGCCCGAATGAGAGAGGGATGCGGGCTGTTATTATACTGAAGGTTGAGATTTTGCGTCCAGCCGTTTTGAAACGATTGCTGCGACGCAGCAGGGACATGGGGGTGCCTGAGGAGCCACGGGCGCCACCGGGCCTTGCAGAAGCGGCCCAGCTTCGGGCAGTGGCCTCGCTATGCGTCGCAGGCCGGGTGGCTTGCGGAGGCAGCGCGAAGCTCGTCCCAGGTAGCAAGGAGCACCAACCGGTGCTCGGGGGCCTCCAGCATCCAGGTGAGCGGCACGGCTATGCAGCCGTCACCCAGGCCGAGGCGGGTCTCAAGGGCAATGAGGGCCATCACGGGTCGGGGCCGGCCCATGGCAGCGGCGACGGCCTTAAGGGTGCCAAGCCGCGTCTCATCGTTGGCGAAGACGTCTCGCCCATGCAGGTCTTCGGCCTGGAGGAGTCCCTCGGCCAGCGCGACCGACACGGATTGCGGCAGCCGGCGTGGTGCGGAGGGTGCCCTCCCTGCGGAAGCCCAGAGCGAGGTAGCGGTGAGTGGCGCGATCAGCATTGCCGCAAGTGCCGCAGCGGCGCGGCGGAAATGCGGACGGTGCAGCACCCGGCCGCAGCGCGGCTGACCGGTTGCGGCAGGCTTGAAGTCAGGCATGGCAATACGCTTCCTACTGCGCGGCGCCATTCGGAACCGCACAAGAATACAGGAGGGCATGTCGCCTCGGTGCGGCCCACAGGCAGGCGCTAGTGGAACCAGCTAACCCGCTTTATGCACGAGAGCTGGCGGGCATAGTGCAAGCCGCTGAACGGCAATAGGATTCGGTTGCGACACTCAAATCCAGCCGTTTCCGGAGCCCATGCCCGCCAAGGTTGAATCTAGCCCGCCACTGCCCGGCCTGTCACCGGTTGCTGGCAAACCTCTGGTCGCCCGCTTCGATGGCGGGCAACTGTCCTCCGATGGCGGCCTGCTCGCCCTGCGCGAGGTCGAGCGACGGCTTGGCATCGCGGATCGGCTTGCGGCTTGCATTGACGACCCGCGCGCTCCGGGCCGGGTCCGGCACGGCATTGCCGCCATTCTGCGCTTCCGGATGCTGATGATCGCGGCCGGCTACGAGGACGGCAACGACGCGGACAGCCTACGGCACGATCCGGTCTTCAAGCTCGCGCTCGACCAGCTGCCCGACGGCGCCGCGCTTTGCTCGCAGCCGACCATCTCGCGGCTGGAGAACCTGCCGGATCTGCGCACCCTGCTGCGCACGGCCCAGGCCATGGTTGGGCTCTACTGCGGCAACTTCCGCCAGGTGCCACGTCGGATCGTGCTGGATGTGGACGACACTTTCGATGCGGTCCATGGCGAGCAGCAGTTGCGGCTGTTCAACGCCCACTACGACGAATATGGCTTCCAGCCGATCGTGGTGTTCGATGGTGAGGGCCGGCCGGTGGTCGCCATGCTACGCCCCGCCCACCGCCCCAGCGGGCGCGAAGCCCGGGCGTTCCTGCGCCGGCTGGTGCGCGAGATCCGGGCGCACTGGCCGCGGGTGGAGATCCTGATCCGCGCCGACAGCCACTACTGCGCCCCGGAGGTGCTCGACTTCTGCCGTGCCGAAGGTCTCGATTTCATCCTCGGCGTCGCTTCCACCACGACGCTGCGCCGCCATGTCACGGCACTCGAGCAAAGCGCCGCCGCCCGGCGGGCCGCCATGCCCGGGGCCGACAAGCTGCGCCGCTACACGGAGTTCTATGATGGTGCCGGAAGCTGGAGCCGGGTTGAGCGCATCATCGCCCGGATCGAGGCCAGCGCCCAAGGAACCGACACTCGGTTCATCGTCACCAACCTCTCCGGTGGCTCAGCGCGCGCCCTCTACGAGCGGAGCTACTGCCAGCGCGGACAGGCGGAAAACCATCTGAAAGCCTGGAAGCGGCACCTCGCCGCCGACCGGACCTCCTGCTCGCGCGCCACGGCCAACCAGTTCCGCCTGATGCTGCACACCGGCGCCTACTGGCTGCTGTGGTCCCTGCGTAGCCTCATGCCGAAGCGCTCCACCTGGCGCACCGCGCAGTTCGACACCCTCCGGCTGCGCCTGGTCAAGCTCGCCACCCGCGTCGTCGCGCTGAAAACCCGGGTCATGCTGCACCTGCCGAGCGCCTGTCCGGACCACGCCATCATGCGCCTTGCCCTCAGCCGTCTGCCGCGCCTGACCTGCTGAGCCGCGGGGCGGATGCCCCTGCCGAGCCCTTCGACCCGCAACCAACCAACCCCGCGATCCGCAGCCGACAGTTGGCCCCGAGGCCAGCGGCAACGCCGCGCGCCCGCACAACCGAAACGCGAGCCGCCGTGGCGCTTCCCGCCCTCACACCCAGCCCGGTGAATTTTTCAGGCTAGTGCGTCTCCGATCTGACTTTGATCGGCGCATAACAAACAGCGAGGCCAAGCGGTCACTGGAGATATTCCGGGGTCTTCTGCTCAGCGAGATGGCAGATTGCAGGCTCTTTCTCGGACCAAAAGACAGATTATCTTTCCATGATAACCACCGTCTGTTCGGAGATGCCGTTTACGACGGCTTTCCAAGCGCGCGCATGGATATACGCGAAGCCGGCAATTGCTGGCTGTTCGGCCGGAACAACGCCGTAGTCTACCACCTCATGTGTGCCGCTGAGTTTGGATTGCGTGCTTTGGCGAAGGACCGGCGTATCCCCGCACCAAGAGGGCCGATTGAGTTTGAACAATGGGGAACGATCCTCGGTCAGTGCGAGAGGAAAGTGGCCGAGATTGAGAACTGGCCTCGATCTATTGTAAGCGCGGCGTCGAGGCCCGTCTTCCTGCGGGGTGGGTAGATGTGCTGGTTCGGCGTGGAGCATGGAGCTTCGGGCCGACATTATGGTCGACATTAACGATGGCGCGAAGGACGGCGGCTATCGGCGTGTAGAGGTTCTGACCGGGCCTGGCCGACGGCGGAAGTGGTCTGAGGACGACAAGGCGCGGATCGTGGCGGAGACGCTGCGGCCGGGCACGGTGGTGGCCGATGTGGCGCGACGCTGGCAGGTCAGTTCGCAGCAGGTGTTCACGTGGCGTCGGGAGATGCGGCGCGCGGCGGTGGCGCCGCTGAGCTTCGTGCCGGTCGTGGCGGAGACGCCGGTGCGTGCGCCCGAGGCGGCTCTGCCATTGCCTGCGCCACCATCAATCGAGGTGGGGGTGGCCGGCGCGGTTCTGCGCGTCACGCCCGGCACTGACGTCGACCTGCTGACGGCGGTGTTGCGGGCCATTCGAGCGTCAGCGGCATGATCGCGCCGCCCGCCGGGGCGCGGATCCTGCTGGCCACCAAGCCGGTCGACTTCTGCAAGGGCGCGCACAGCCTGGCCGCGCTCGCCGTCGAGGTGCTGGGCGCCGATCCCTTTACGGGCGCGGTGCTGGTGTTCCGGTCGCGGCGCGCCGACCGGATCAAGATCCTGCTTTGGGACGGCAGCGGCCTGGTCCTCGTCTGGAAGCAACTGGAGGCCTCCACGTTCCGCTGGCCGGTGATCGTGGACGGCGTGGTCCGCCTGACGCCGGTGGAGTTCGCCGCGCTGTTCGACGGCATTGATTGGCGACGCGTCCAGGCCACGCGGGAGATTCCCACGCCGAGCGTCCCTGCATAGAATCGGCGGCACGATGCGCGCCGCGGATGACGACACGCCGAGCCTGCCGGAGGATGCTGCGACGCTGCGCGCGCTGCTGATCGAGACGCTGGCGAGGTGCGACACGCTCAGCACCGAGCTTGGGAGCATTACCGCCGAGCGTGATGCACTGGCGAGCCAGAATGAGCGCCTGCAGCACCTGCTGCTGAAGCTCAAGCGCCGTCAGTTCGGCACGAAGTCCGAGCGTCTCCCGGAGGAGCAGTTGCTGTTCGCGTTCGAGGAGATCGAGGCGACGCTGGCTGGCAACGCGGCCGAGGCGGGCAAGCGGTCTCCGACGCTGCGCGATAACCAGACCAAGCGTCGCCGCGAGGGCCGCGGCGGCCTGCCGGCGCATCTGCCACGGGTCGAGCAGGTGCTGGCGCCGGAGGCGACGACCTGCCCCTGCTGCCAGGGCCCGCTGGTCGAGATCGGCAGCGACACCGCCAGGCGGCTGGACGTGATCCCCGCCCAGTTCCGCGTCGTCGTGACGAAGCGGCCGAAGCTGGCGTGTCGCGCCTGCCCCGGCGTGGTCATGCAGGAGCCCGCGCCGGCCCGCCTGATTGAGGGGGGCATGCCGACCGAGGCAACGGTCGCGCATGTGCTGGTCTCCCGCTACGCCGACCACCTGCCGCTTTATCGCCAGTCGCAGATCCTGGCGCGGCAGGGGATCGAGATCGGCCGCGAGGTGCTCGCCGACTGGGCCGGCACGGGTGCGACGGAGATCGTCCCCGTGGTCCGGCGGATGCGCGAGATCCTGCTCGGCTCGTTGCGGCTGTTCGCCGACGAGACCACCATGCCGGTCCTCGACCCAGGGCGCGGTCAGACGAAGAAGGGCTATGCCTGGGCAATCGCCCGCGATAACCGGCCCTGGGGCGGCACCGATCCACCGGCGGTGGTGTTCCACTACGCGCCGGGCCGCGGCGCCGAGCATGCAAAAGCACTGCTGGCCGGCTACCAGGGCATCCTACAATGCGACGGCTACGGTGCGTACAAAACGCTGGCCGCGGCGGATGGCGGCATCACGCTGGCATTCTGCTGGAGCCATGTGCGGCGGGAATTCATCGAACTGGCGAGGGGCAAGACCGCGCCGATCGCCCAGGAGACGTTGAAGCGCATCGCTGCCCTCTACGCGGTCGAGACGGAGCTGCGCGGCAAGCCACCTGACCTCCGTCGAGTGGGCCGGCAGGAACAGAGCCGTCCCCTCGTCGAGGCGCTGTTCGCCTGGCTCTCGGAGCAACTGGCACGCCTGCCCGGCGGCAGCCCCACCGCGGGGGCCATCCGCTACGCGCTGAACCATCGCGACGGCTTGGTGCGGTTCCTGGATGACGGCAGGATCGAGCTCGACAACAACACCGTGGAACGCGCCATTCGGCCGATCTGTCTCAGCCGAAAGAACGCGTTATTCGCCTCCGGCGACGATGGCGGGGCAAGATGGGCGGCCGTGGCCTCCCTGGTCGAGACCTGCAAGCTGAACGGCGTCGACCCGCAGCGCTACTTCACTGACGTGCTGACCCGCCTCGTGAACGGCTGGCCCAACGGCCACATCGACGAGCTCATGCCGTGGTGCTGGGCGCCCAACCACAACGGCTGACCGTCAAACGCGAGCCACACGGGCCTCGTCGCCGCGCTTACGATGGTTGCGCATGCCGGATGGATGATGTGGCGCCCGCACGCCGCCCAGGCCGTCACGCCATCACGCTGGACCCAGGTGATGGTTGGTGCGGCTGGCGGCATCACCGGGGGTATCGCTGGGTTTCCGGCAGGGCCGCTCGTAGCCTGGTGCGGCTGGCGCGGCATGGGGCGCGTGGGCCTTTGGAACATCACCCAGCCCTATATCCTGGTCATGCAGATGGCGGCGTTGCCGCTGCTGCACATGCTGGCGCCCGCGCGCGCGCAGATGGCGGGCTTCGAACCCTCATTGTTGCTGGTCACCGGGCCTGCGTTATTCGGCACACTGTGCGGGTTGCAACTGCATGGACTGCTGTCGGACCGCCACTTCGCGCGCCTGGTGAATGTCATGCTGTTTGCCGCCGGCGTGGGCATACTGCTGTGAGGCGCGGCTACGCGGACGTCCGGCCGGATCGGCGGTGTACGGCGGAAGCTAGGATCGCAACGCGCGCCGCACCGTGTCCAGCGGCGATTCGCCGAAACGACGACGAAACGCGATGCCGAACCGGGATGCGTTGGTGAACCCGTAGCGGCGTGCGACAGCCCCGATTGGGGTCGCGCCCGCGTTGCGGCACAGCTCGGCATGCACCTGCTCGAGCCGGCACGCATGCAAGGCTGCCAGTGGCGTCCGGCCGCGGAACCGCTGGAACGCGGAGCCGAGAGTTCGGACGCTGCATCCCGCTGCAGCGGCGATGTCGGAAAGGTGGATCGGGCTCGCGCAATGCACGCGCATGAACTCCTCCGCGCGTCGGACATAGACTGGCACCGCGCTGGCCGGCCCGACGTCCAGCTGATCGGAGTGGTTGTGGGCTGCACCGCGCAGGATCAGCGCCATCAGCAGATCGGTTGTGGAGGCGAGTGCGACGGCGTTGTCGGCGACCCCGCCCGGTCGCTCGAACTCAGAGCGGATGAAGTCGAGCTGGTACTTCAGACTGGCGGTCAGCCCGGAACTCCAATCCAAAGCTGACCGAAAGCAGAGAGGCTTGAGGAGGCGCTTGTCGAGCATGTGCTCCAGCGCCTCCTCCAACTTCGCAACTTGGACGAACACGTTGGTTCGCACGCTCTCGTCACTGGTCACCATTCGCATGTCGGGACTGAAACGGTAGACGAGGCCTTGGGAATCCGTTCCCGTCGCCATCTCGCCCTGCCTGATCAATGTCATCTTGCCCTGAAGCGGTGTGGTGAAGCAGAAGAGGTCACTTTCACCTTGAATCGCCGTTTCCGTCGCGAAGCGGCTATCGACGTAGGTGGCCACGATGGCGCCCGCGCCGCGGACAGCGAGGGAAAAGATCGGATTGTCGAAGCGCTGTCGCAGAAGCGCATGATCGAGCAAATGGAACCGGTAGGGACTGGCCGGTCCCGAAAAGCGACTGCTCAAGCGCGAACGGCTATCGAGTTCCGACGCATCATTCGCGCGAACGACGTTGAACGTCGTCAGCCTGTCGAAGTAGGACGGCGGTGCGGGCAATGGCATGGCTGCACTATCCCTTAAGGCGCGGGCACGTTCGCGCACCAGCCCTTGCTGAAGAAGCAACATAGACCGATCCGGCAGCGATAGGACACTTCCGGCAGGAAACCGGGTCCGGGCCATGCTTTGGGTCTCATCCCGGTGTCCGGGCGTGCAAATAAGGCTGGTCACTGGAACACGCCAGCCATGTACGAAGCCAACCAAAAACCATTCATCGGCTCAGCTGCCAACTCCCCGGCCAGCTCAATGCCTGAACCCGCCTGCGCGGCCGCGTTGGAAGTCGTGCAGGCACGCGTTCGCATGGCAGCCCTGCACGGCGATCCCTTGAGTGTGCAAGCCGCGGCCCACGGCCACAGGGCTGCGGAAAGCCGAGCACTCCTGGGCAGGCTTGTGCACGCCGCGCGGGCAATGCTGCGTCCTGCGAGGCCGGGCATCCGAGCCGAACGCGCAAGGGGTGCCAACGTCGTGGGTCACAATCCATGACATCTTTCGCACCGGGGCAAAGCTTAGCCGCGAACCTCGGCACCTTGGCAGTGCCGTGCTTGTCCAGCGACACAGCCCCATCCAGGCTGGGTGGCGCACAGTCCTGCTGCGGCGCTGGCCGGCTTGGCGCGGCGCCGTCTGGCGACGCCAAATCGAGGTCGGCAGGTGGCATGCTGACCGATATCATCAAGGAAGGCACGGTGCCGACGCCCATCGCCGGGCACGCGCTGCCGTTCGCCGTCATTGCTGCGCTTGACATGGCAGATTCGCTGCTCCTGCCAGGCGTCTGGCAGGACGCGGTGCGGCAGTAATGCCGCCGGACATGGTGCTCGGCCCGACTACGGCGCTGGCCGGGTTCGCGCTCGGATATCTTGCTCTCATGGCGGCGCCAGGAGCGAACATGCTCGCCATTGGCTCTGTCGCATCGTTGCGCGGCTTCCTGGGCGTGCTGCCGCTCTGCGCCGGCGTCGCGGCAGGCGCCAGCGCACTGGCCGTAGCGCTGGCGCTGGCCAGCGACCTACTGGGCCAGGATCTCGGCTGGGAACACGCCGGGCGGAAGATCGGTGCGCTGCTGCTGCTGATGGTGGCTTTTCGGGTAGCGGTGGCACCAAGACCGGTGGACTGCCACGACCCGAATGCGCCGGCGCCGTCCGCGCGCGATCGCACGTTCGTCTTCGTCACCGGCTTCTTTGTGGCTGTCAGCAATCCCGCGACGGCGGCCTTCTTCATCGCGCAGTTCTTGGGTCCCGTGGGCGCCGCAAAGACGCTGCCCCTGGTGTTGGCGCTGGTGCCGCTGCTGGCGCTGCTCGGCTGCGCGGTCATCGCCGCGTTGTTCGCACGGCCCGCCGCGCGGCGGCTGATGCAGCTCCACTACAGGCTGGCCCGCATGGTTTCCGCCGCCGTGCTCGTAGCAATGGCGCTGGGAATGCTGCGTCCGGTGCTCTCGGGCTGATGCACGCGTCAGCGCCGCTGGGCCAGCTGCCGGCGGACCCGCGCCAGGCACATTGTAAGCGGCGGCTACGGACCCTTGGCGCCCTCAGCTGAGGAGGGCGGCTCCTGCGAGTCGGCCTAGCACCAGGGCATCAGCTCGTCGATACGGTCGTTGGGCCAGCCATTGACCAGGCGGGTAAGCAGGTCGGTGAAGTAGCGCTGCGGGTCGACGCCATTCAGTTTGCATGTCTCGACGAGCGAGGCTGCCGCGCACCACCGCGTTCCGCCGTCATCGCCGGACGCAAAGAGTGAGTTCTTTCTGCTCAGGCACACGGGCCGGATGGCGCGCTCGACCACATTGGTGTCGAGCTCGATCCTGCCATCGTCGAGGAACTGGATCAGGCCCTCGCGGTGGTTCAGCGGATAGCGGATCGCCTTGGCGGTCGGGCTGCCGCCGGGCAGGCGCGCGAGCTGGTCCTCGAACCAGGCGAACAGCGCATCGACCAGTGGCTTGGTCTTTGCCCGGCGGACGGCCTGCCGGGTCTCCGGCGGCTTGCCGCGGATTTCGGCCTCGATGGCGTAGAGCGCGGCGATGCGCTGCAGCGTCTCGGTGGCGATCGGCGCGGTGTTGCCCTTGGCCAGCTCGATGAACCCCCTTCGTACATGCGACCAGCAGAACGCGAGGGTGATGCCCTCCTTGGCCGCGGCCAGCGTCTTGTAGGCGGCGTAGCCATCGCATTGCAGGATGCCCTGGTAATCGGCCAGCAGCGCCTTCGGATGCTTGGCGCCGCGGCCTGGCGCGTAGTGGAACACGACAGCCGGTGGATCGGTGCCGCCCCAGGGCCGGTCATCGCGGGCGATTGCCCAGGCATAGCCCTTCTTCGTCTGACCGCGCCCCGGGTCGAGCACCGGCATCGTGGTCTCGTCCGCAAACAGGCGTGGCGAGGTCTGCAGGAGCTCGTGCATACGTCGCGCCACGGGCGCGATCTCGCGGGCTGCCGTGCCGAGCCAGTCGGCAAGCACCGCGCGGCCGATCTCGATCCCCTGGCGCGCCAGGATCTGCGCCTGCCGATACAGGGGCAGGTGATCCGCGTAGCGCGACACCAGGACATGCGCGACCGTCGCCTCGGTCGGCATGCCGCCCTCGACCAGGCGGGCGGGTGCTGGCGCCTGCAGCACGACGCCGGGACAGGCCCTGCAGGCCAGCTTCGGGCGCCTGGTCACGAGGACCCGGAACTGGGCGGGGATCACGTCCAGCCGCCTGGCGGTGTCGCTGCCGATCTCGACCAGCGGGCCCTGGCAGCAGGGGCAGGTCGTCGCCTCCGGCGCCAGCACCTGCTCGATCTCCGGCAGGTGCGCGGGCAGGCGGCCGCGGCCGGCCCGGCGGCGCTGCTTCTGCTGCTCGCGGGTCGCCGGCGACTGCTTGCCCGCCTCCGCGGCATTCTCGGCCAGCGTCGCCTCGATCTCCTCGAAGGCGAACTGCAGTTGCTCGTCGGTCAGCTGCTCCGACTTCCGCCCGAACTGCCGGCGCTGCAGCTTCAGCAGCAGGTGGCGGAGACGCTCGTTCCGCTCGACCAGCGCGTCGCGTTCGGCGGTCACGCTGCCGCATCTGGATGACAGCGTGTTGCGCTCGGCAGTCAGCGTGTCGACCAGCACCCGTGTCTCGACCAGCAGCGCGCGCAGTGCTGCGGGATCCTCCGGCAGTGTCGGCGTGTCGTTGTCCGCGGCGCGCATCGTACCGCCGATTCTATGCGGGCACGCTCGGTTTGGGAATCTCCCGTGTCGCCTGCACGCGTCGCCAATCGATCCCGGAGAACAGCGCGGCGAACTCGACCGCGGTCAGGCGCAGCGTGCCATCCACGATCGGCGGCCAGCGAAAGGTGTTTGCCTCCAGCTGCTTCCAGATCAGCACCAGGCCGCTGTCATCCCAGGTCAGGATCTTCACCCGGTCGGATCGCTTCGAGCGGAACACCAGCACCACGCCCGAGAATGGATCGGTGCCGAGTTCCGCGGCTGCCAGCGCTGCCAGGGAGTGGGCGCCCTTCCGGAAATCCACCGGCTTGCTCGCCAGCAGGATCCGCACACCGGCCGGCAGCGCGATCATGCCGCCGAGGCCCGGATCGCGCGCAGCACCGTCGTCAGCAGAGCCTCATCGGTGTCAGGCGCAATGCGCAGCACCACGCCGGCCAGCTGCAACTCGATCGAGGGCGCCTGGCGCACCGTTGCACCCCCCGCTTCAAGAGTTGGGGCCGGTGGTCCGGAGACGACCGGCACGAAGCTCGGTGTCACCGGCGCAGTGGCCTCCGCCAGCGCACGACGCGCTTGCCGGCGCCAATCGAAGACCTGCTGCGGGCTTACCTGCCAACGACGGGCAACCTCGGTCACCTTCGCGCCGGACTCCGCCGTCTCAGCGACGATCCTCGCTTTCTCGTCGTCAGACCAACTCCGCCGCCGGCCAGGCCCCGTCAGAACTTCGACCCGCCGATAACCGACACCCTTCGCGTCGTCCTTAACGCTATCCATAACGTCACCCGGAAGCCTGCTGCTCCAGACTGACCCAGCACATTCACCCACATCGCGGGAAGACGGGCCTCAAACGGCCGCTTACGGCACATCGCTCACCCGGGTCGGATGAGTGGCGCAGATTGAACACGCCGGTCACGCTGTCCCGTATCATCGCGACGAGGGGCGACGCCAGCCTCGCTCAGGCTGCCGATGGCGCCGACGAAGGGCCGGCGCGTCAGGCGTTCCGGCGGACGTTCCAGAAATAGGGCGACGTGCCCGGCAGCACGCCCTCAAGCGTTCGACGGAAGGCCGTATGGCTGAAGAAGCGCCCAAGCGGAATCGTTGCGACATCGCTGTTCGCCACGCGCCCGATCTCGTTCGCGATCACCCGCCGCGCTTGGGGGGTTGGCGCGTCGAGCCACTCGTTCGTCAGCCTTTCGACCTCCGCGCTCGCGTACCAGCCGGGCCAGCCGTTGGCACCTTGGCCGCGTGTCAGCACGTTCACGGCCGGGTTCACAAAGTTCCCGGCCTGACCGAAGGAGTGGAACACGCTCCAACCGCCGCGCCCGGGCGGCTCGCGGCTCGCGCGGCGCTGGACGACGGTGCCCCAGTCGCTGGCGGCGAGTTCCACGTTAAGCCCCAGACGGCGCAGCACGTCGGCGGTGATCTCGCCCATCGGGCGGATGACGGCGACGTCTGTCGGGTTGATCACCACCGTATGCGTGCCCGCCAGCCCTGCCTCGGCAATCATGGCGCGCGCCCGGGCAAGGTCGCGCGGTCCTTGCATGAGCTCGGCGCCGGCGGAGGTCGCGTGGTCGGTGCCGCAGGGAAACAGCGAGAAGCAGGTCTCCCATAACGACCGGTCTGGGCCGTTGATCGCCTGCATGTAGTCCTCCTGGCTCAGCGCGGCTGCCACTGCTTGTCGCGCGCGCAGGTCGTTGAAGGGCGCATGGAGGTGATTGAAGCGAAGGAATGCCATGTGGCCGATGGGGTCCGTGACAAGCGTCTGGATTCCGCGGTGGCCTGCAAGCGCGGGCATCAGATCGGGGGGCGGCTGCTCCCACCAGTCCACCTCACCCGTCTGCAGGGCGGCGGCTACGGTCGCTGCATCGGGAATGATGCGCCACTCTATCCGCTCGAAATGCGCCACCTTGCCGCCGGTGCCCCATTCGGACTGCTCAGAACGCGGCACGTAGCGGTTGAACTTCGCGTAGACGACGCGGCTGCCGGAGACGAACTCGTCGCGCAGGAAACGGTAGGGGCCGCTGCCGACCACCTCGGTGATCTGCGTGTTCGGATCCATGCGGGCGATGCGCTCCGGCATCATGAAGGGGACCTGGGGGAAACTCTTTCCCAGGGCGTCGAGCATGGCGGGGAATGGGCGCGTGAGGCGGATCTCGATGACGCTGTCATCCGCCGCACCCCAGCGCTCCACGCGTGCATTGAGGATTTGACCGAGGCCGTCGCGTCGTGCCCAGCGCGAGAGGCTTGCCGCGCAGTCCTGGGCGCGGACCGGTTCGCCATCGTGGAAGCGCAGGCCTTCCCGCAGCCGGATGCGCCAAGTAAGTCCGTCATCGGAAACGGTGTGACCCTCCGCCATCTGGGGCCGCGGGCGGAAGCGGCTGTCTATCGAGTAGAGCGTGTCATAGACAGCGAGTGCGTGATTGTGGGTTACCGTGGAGGTCGTCCAGATCGGGTCGAGCGCGGTGAGATCGGCCTGTGGGACGAAGCGCAGCACCCTCGGGTCAGTGCCACGCTGGGCTTGGCTCAGGGCCGGTGCGGCCAGAACGGCGGTGGTGGCGGCGGCTGTCAAAAGCCTGCGGCGATTCATGCGTGTGTGGTCCGTCCGGGTGTGTCGACGAATACTGGCGGACGTACGCGGTTTGATGCCAAGCCCGGGACTCGCGTCCGGCGGAATGGTCCCCCGTGCATGTGTAACAACTTTGTCGTCCACAAGTCCAGTGTGATCGTAAGCATCAGCCGGCACCGGGGTTGAGTTGATGGGGTAGGAGCGGTTCCAAACTTCACGCGGCCCGCGGCGTTGAGGTTCGGGTGCGGGAGGTCCGGCGCCGAAACTGGTCGACGGAGGGGCGGCTGCGGATGGTCCGAGAGACGCTGGAGCCTGGGGTGGTCGTCCAGACGGTGGCGGACCGCCACGGCGTCAGCGCGGGCCAGTTCTACACCTGGCGTAAGCAAATGGTGGCCACGGCAATATCGGGCTTTGTGCCGGAGGGAGTGCACCGGGATTCGATTTGTCGTTGCCCTCGAGGTAGGGTTGCGTGGTATCTTCGCGGTTCGAAGGTCGGTGTGCGCTGTTCCCCGCCAGGCTGGACCAAGTCAAAGACACGCTGCACCCAAACGTTGCGGTCAGCTTCTGAGACAGCTTGGACCCGATGACATCTGTCTCCACCCGCGTGGGGCGCTCACGTGACAAATGAATTCAGCCGGCATGACCGTCGGGGGATCGACGACATTGGGCTCAGGCTCAAGGCGACTTGTGCGAAAGCGTCTCCGAGGGCGTTTGTCCGAACAGCTGTTGGTAGGCGGCCTTGAAGCGACCGGAGTTGGTGAAGCCGCAGTGGCGCGCCACCTGGGCCAACGAGGCAGCATCGCCCCCGGTTGCCAGCGCGCGCCTGGCCTGTTCCAGCCGAATTTCATGCAGCCCCTGCAAAGGGGTCTTGCCGCGAAACTTCTGGAACGCCTCGCTGAGGGTCCTGGTGCTGCACCCTGCAGCAATAGCGACCTGGGGAATTCCGGAATTGGCTCCTGGCAGTGCGCGGCCATGAAGGCCTCGGCCCGGCGGACATAGGCCGGAACCGCCGTCCCCCGGCTACGCTGCGTTCCGCGCCGCTCGATCTCGCCGGTGTAGTTGTGCGTAGCGCCCGCCAGCATTAGCGCGATCAGCAGGTCGGTCATCGATGCCAGGGCTAGCGCGTTGTCGGCGATGCCGTCGGGTCGCTGGAACTCCAGCATCAGGAACTCCAACTGGCGCTTCAGGCTGGAAGCGAGCCCACCGCTCCAATCCAGCCCTGGCCTGAATTTCAGCGGCTGCGGAAGGTGCTGGTCCAGGAGACGCTCGAGCGCGGCCTCGACCTCGGCTGCGTCGATGAAGACGTTGGTGCGCGCATTGCCGTCGCTGGTCAGCAGCCGGACATCAGCTCCCGGGCGGAAGGCGAGGCCACAACCCGGCATCGCAATGGTCTCGTCTCGCCCGTTGCGAAGTGCTATCCTGCCGTGCCGCAGTATGGTGAAGCAGAACAGGCCGCTTTCCTCGCCGTCCATCGTCACCTCGGTTGCAAAACGGCTTTCCGCGTGACCGGCGATGACCGAGCCGGCGCTGCGGGTGGCTAGGGTGAAGATTGGCCGGTCGAAGTTCGTCCGCCATAGCGCCCGGTCCTGCACCTGGTAGGCATAACTGGTTCTGGGGCGTGCGACGCGCTCGACTATGCGCGTTGTGCCGTCCAGCATGTTGCAATCGCTGGTCGCTATGACGTCGAACATCTTGAGCGCCATCGGATCGATAGCGTTCGCGTCTGATCGCACTGCGGCATTCTCCCCACCGGTCTCAACTGACGGGCGAGCCTTGCACGGCGTCGGGGCATCGCCAACCAAGCGCTTCGCGTTGCAGGCTCGGCCAGTTGCGTGAGCGCGGAGACGCCTGCGTGGATCCGACGTACGGGCGGATCGTGGACAGATTCGGCAGCACCTGGACAGGTTCGGCAGGAATCTAGCGCTAGCCGTCGGATCGGCCTTCCCGCAGGCATCCTGCAATGGCATGTCCCCGGCATTGTGATCGATCGGCACATGCCGGCACGCTCCGCCGCCCCACAATGCAGAGAGGCCGAATGCAGGAGCCGTCCAACTGGAAGGAGCTGGACGCCACAGTCGAGCCGCTGTGGGCGCTTGCGCATCCTGTGATCCTGGCGCTGCACGGAGTCGAGCGTGACGCGGCGGGGATCGCCGAGCGCGCGAGCACCGCGACCGGGTTGCTGAAACGCGCAACGACGGCGCTGGCCGGAACGCCGCGCTGGGATTTCACCGCGATGAACGAACTCACCGACATATACATGAAGGTAAGCATCCTCTGCGACGAGATGCGGGGCTTGCAGGCCGCGTGCCTGAACACCGCCCAGAATAACGACCACCTGATGACGCCGCAGCGCGACGCGGCCTCCGCGATGTTGGAGAGGTGCAGGGCGATCGCCGACAGCGCCGCCGCTGCCGCGGAACAGCCCGAGGCGCCGGACCCCGACCACGAGGCTGCGCTTCAGAAGTGGCATGGACGCGGCTTCCTGCTGACGGTCGAGCGGTATGGCTTCGGCTCCGGCGCCGGCGAATTCTCGCTGCAGCGGAAGAAGCTGAAAGAGCTCGCCGGTGCATGCGCCGGAACGCTGGGGTTGCTGGCGGCGTGGCTGGCCGAGCTCGACCGCCTGGCGCAGCTGCAGCGTGGCACCTGGGTGCTGGTCGGCGCGGAGCTTGCCAGCGCCGCGGCGACGCTAGGCGACAGGAACACGTGGCAGGGGATCGAGGCATGGTCGCTGTCCAGGTCGCGGCCGCTGTTGACGCTGGCGGCGATCCGGCAGGTGGCCGCGGGGGCAACCGAGTACCTCACCACCCTGCACCAGCCGAAGTGACGGCCCCGGGCCGAGTTGCGTTGCCTGAGACCGTTGTCGGTACATGATTAAATCAAGGGAAGACGAGGGACCGGCATGACCGCAGACATTTCCGCCGAGGCCGTCCGCAAGAAGGCCGAAGCCTTCCTGGATCTCAAGTGGGTCAAGGCGATGTATTCCTACACCCGCACGGTCAGCGGCATCAACGCGCCCGAGCCGCCACTCGACCAGCCGGGGATGATCACCGAAAACCGGCCGGGGAAGCCCATCCTCACCGTGCCGGCGCTGATGGACCGCGCAAGGCAGAACGCCGGCCGGTGGGAACCGCTGCTTGGCGACATGCTGAAGGTGGCGCAGCCCATCAAAGACTACGCCCGCGCCTCGATCATCACGGTCGAGCAGATCGGCAAGGACAGCAAAAAGTTGGCGCCGGCGGTCTGGGCCAAGCTCAGCGCCGAGGAGCAACAGGTGCTCAAGGCGCAGTTCGATGAGATGGTGTCGGATCTCAAGGAGGCAGCCGAAGCCAACAGCGTGAAGGCCTTGACGATGCGCGACAAGATCCTCGCCTTCAAGGCCGACATCGTTGAGGACTACGATTCATCGGCCGAGGTACAAAAGAAATATAAAGGCTGGATCGAAGAACAGGAGAAGGACATCCATGTCTGGGAAGAAGCGCACGGCCTGGAGAAGGGCGACACCAAGGCCTACATCGCGAAGCTGCAGCAGGACATCCACGACTACAATGTGAAGTGGCAGGGCCTGGCCGGCGGCGCAGGCAGCTCGGCCCTGTTCCTGTTCGTGCTGCCGCCGTTCGGCGTGATCGCCACGCTGATCATGGCCAGCGTGATGGGGACGCAGGCGAAGGTGGCGAAGCTGGAAATGGAGGCGCTGGCCGCCCGGCTCGACAAGGCCAACAAGTACAGCGCGGTGACGGTCTTCTTCAGTACCATCGATTCGATGTTCGAGAGGATGAAGGAGGCGATCGCCCAGGCCGCCGAGGCGCTGGGCAACGTCGCCGGGCTGTGGTCGGCGATCGCGCTCGACCTGCAGACCGTGCAGGACACATCCATGACCGGCGTGGGTGGCCTTGGCGGCGACAAGGGGTGGCCGGCGCCGGTTTCGCTGACCAAAAGGCTGGGCGTTGTCGGGTCGTACGAGCTCCTGATCAAGGACTGCGACGTGTTCGTGCAGTACGCCTTCGTGACGGACATCCGCAAGGTCGAGCCGGGGTTCGGCAAGTGACCGACCCCAGGAACGGCCTGCCGCCTATCGCGCCGCCGATCGCGGGCCCCGTGCGCGGCAGCACCGCGGGCGGCATCATCCGCGTGCCGTGGGAATCCGGCATGGATTCCGGCAGCGGCTACGACACGGTCACCCGCACCACGATGTCCTCGGCCTGCGCCGACGTGACCGCGCTGGGCAGCCATTCCGTGATGGGCCCCTACATCGGCCAGAAGGTGCAGAAGAAGATCGTGCAGGTCGAAAGCACCGAAAGCCTGCGCGAGATGCTGCAGCTCGGCACCGAGGTGAGCGGGGGCTACGACGCGTTCTCGGCCAACACGGTCGGCAAGTTCCTGCGCGAGTCAAGGGTCGACAAGTTCAGCCTGTTCTTCCTGGTGATCTGCTACGCCGAGAACACCGACTTCCGGGTCGACGGTTTTAGCGTCGAACCGCGCTTCAACCGCATGAAGGACGATGAGTTCCGCCGCGGCTTCGGCAACTACTTCGTCAGCGGCTGGGTGCGCGGCGGCTACCTGATCGCGCTGGCCGAGATCACCGCCGAATCCAAACAGGCGCTGGACGAAGTCCGGGCCTCTGTGGGCGGCGGCTACAAGAAGGGGCCGATCACGGCCGACGCCTCGTTCACGTCGGACTGGGGGCGATGGACCTCGATTAGCGGGGTGCATCACTCGGTGGAGGTGATCTACGCCGGCATGGGCGGCGCGCCGGTGAAGAGCGTGCCCGTCTCGCCCGGCCGGCCGGTGGAACCCCGGACGGACGGCGGTGGCGGGGGCAGCGGGGGCGGGGGCGGCGCGGGTCCTGCCCTGCCGGACCTGACGCCGGATGACCTGGTTCCGATCGACGACGACGAGGACGGCGACGACACGGATGGCGACGAGGACGGCGTGCTTTCCGAGGCGGAGAGTGCGGCGATCCGCAAGGCGGAGGCAGGCCTGCCGACCCACGCCCCCCGAAGCGGCGGCAGCGCCAGGAGCGAAGGTGGCGGGCGGGGCGGGGGCAGTGCGGCGCCGGTGGCCAACCCGCCCGCGCGCGCGCCGAAAAAGCCGTTAGAGCCCATTGCGCCCAGGCTGAACCCGGGCCAGCCGGTCGACAACGACGCGGTGAAGATGGAAATGGAGGCGCTGCTCAAAGCGGCCGACGACCTGCCAGAACACGCCAAGACGCACGGCGTGCCGCTGTTCGCGATCCTGGAGGCGTACGCGCCGAGATACCGGGACCTCGTGGGCGAGATCGACATCGAGCGCGAGGCGTTCCGCGACAAGATGCGCTTCGTCAGCGACGTCTACCTGAAGGCCAGGCGCGTGCACAATTGCGCGGCCTATGCCGTGGAGCATTCCAGCGAATTCACCAGGCCGAAAAGCGACCTCGAGGCGCTGGTGGCAGGGATGAAGACGCTGATGCAGGCCTGCGAAAGGGCATCGGCGGCGCTGAAGGAAAACCCGGGCTACGCGCTGCCGCCAAGCATCGTGATGCCGGCGGATTCCGACATTCCGGACTGGGCAACCGAAAGGAAGCAGTTCAAGCCCTTCGCCTCGCCGCTCAACCCGGCGCTGTTCACGGCGCTGCTAGAGAAGGCGGTGGAGGCGGCTCTGGCGCACCCCAACCTTGAAGCGCGGAAGGTGCTGCGGAAGCACTTGGGCCTGGTGGTCGACAAAAGCATGCAGAACCTTGGCCATGCAGCCGCCTCGCTCGCCGCGATCGCCACGGTGTTCCCCGCGCTCGACCGCGAGCCGGAGACGCGCCAGGCGAGCTTGGAAGAGTTGGTCGAGGATGCGGCCGGCTGGAAGGACACGTGGGGAGGAGACAGCGCCCTGATCGCGGCCGAGTTCGCGGCGCTGGAAGGCCAGTCGGGCTTGGATGCGACGGCGCTGGACTTCCTGAAATGGCTCAATCCGGTGCTGTTCGGCCCCGACAAGACGCCCGAGAAGCAGTCCATGGGCTTCTCCGCCTTCTGGGAAGCGCTGCACGGGGGCCTGCAGGAACTGGCCAGAAACATACGCCCGTTCCCCACCACGGCGTTCGCCGCGCTGGTGGATTTCGGCACCGTGAAATCATGGACGGACCGGGCGGCGGCTTTCCGGGCCCAGGCCGCCGCCATCGATTCCCGCATCCGCGACCGGCTGAAACACGGTTAGCACGAAGGCCCACGCGGCCGGCAGGAGAGGGACGAAGCATGCAGTGGAAGTTGGAAGACACGCCCAAGCGTGGCGTGAGCGAACATGGCTGGCGGCGGAAGACCGTGTTCCGGCCCGGAACCCGCCTGGTCTGGAGTGAGGAGGAGAGGGAGGCCTTCACCGACCTCCACGCGCTAGCCCGCACCTGGAGCTTCAGTTGGGCGACCGGCAAAATGGTCGACCTGCCCAACCCTGGCGCTGGCAGCGTCATCGACCGGCTTGCCAACGGACAAGGACTGTCCCTGGTCTTGGCGAAGACCTTGAACGACATCGCGCAGGTCGCGTCCGCGAAAGGGTTCAAGCCGCCGGCTAGCTTCACTGCGACGTCGAACTGGAGCCTGGGAGGAGGCGAGCTCGAGGTCTTCTTCATGCGCCCCTCGGCGATCGCCAATGACGGCACAGGGTCGGGCTTCGGCAGGGTCTGCTTCCTGTTGAAGATACGGCCGCAGCACGGCCAGGAGGCACGCAACTTCTACCAATGGGGATTGAGGGCCACCAACAAAGTGGCGCTGGACGTGACCCTGCCGATCAAGGATTGGGGGATGAATCACCTGCAGCAGGTTCACAACAAGGTCTGGATCGCGACAAACGCCCGCGGCCAGCGCGCGGCCTTGAAGTTCGAAATCTCCCAGAACGTCGACAGGTTCGGCTGCACCAACTTCCTCGCCAGCCACGTCTTCGACGGAACTGCCGCGAACGTACTGGCCGATGCGGGCGACATCACCGCGATCAAGGGCGCGCATGTACGGAACGGTGCGACGTACGTCCCATCAGATCCCGAATACCCGCCGCCCAAGCTACCGGCGCATGGAGAGCTCCTGGATTGCATAAGGGTTCTCAGCCCACCCACCGGATCATTGCTTTGCAAGATCGAATACAAGCCAGGTCGGCCCAACGTTCAGGACCAGTTGAACGCCCTCAACAAGGGCCCCGCCGACGCACGCGCGGCCGGCCTCCTCGCAATTCACCAGGGGCTCTTCGTCAAACGAAACTTCCGGCGCTTTGGCAAGATGGCCGTGTTCGACATCGTGGTGAGCAACGGGGACCGTCTTCGTCCCTTGAAGGATGGTGAGAATTTCGAGCTGCAAGTGAACAACTTCGATTTCGACAATGCCGGTCAACCAGTCGCTCTCGACAATTTTGATCCTAACCCCAAGGACTTCACCCCAGACACCTGGAACGGATACCTCTCCACGTTAGCCACCAGTAACAAGGTAAGTTACTACGCGCGCCGCGTCATCGACCAGCTGGTCGAAAGGACCGAGGCCTATGGATTTCTCCAGGCCAACGCTCGGAAACGGCTGGAGGACGCCTTCGTGGAAGGCGTCACGTTGGGCAAGCTGACGCTGGTCGCGTTCCTGGTGGCGCAGGGGAGGACGTTGCAGTCGGATTTTGGCGAATCCGGCCGCGAGGTCCATCGCCGGATCATGATGCTGCAGGACTAGGCCGTGTGGACGGATTCCGGGAAGTTGAAAGCGGGCTGGATTCCCGGATTGGCTGATCGGTGCTTCATGGCGTGTCGGTTTTTGGGGGACCGACATGCTGACGCGGATGACGGAGCGGGACTGGGAGGTGGTGCTTGAGGTGTTTCGGGCGGCCCAATCCCGGCGCGGCGACAAGGGGCGCAACGACCGACGCTTCCTCGAGGCGCTGCACTACTTCACGGTCCACAACGTCACCTGGCGTGCCCTTCCGGCCGAGTTCGGCAACTGGAACTGGGTTTGGGTTTGTCCCGCTCTGGTGGACAGTTGATGGGCTTGGTTGATTACGGGTCTGCTGTGGCGGCTTGATGCTCCTCTTTTTCGTAGGTCATGGGCGATCGGTAGCCCAGCGATGAATGGAGCCTGGCTGGGTTGTACCAGGCCTCGATGAAGCTGAAGGTTGCCATGCGCGCTTCGGCGTGGGAGGCGAAGCGGCGTCGCGCGAGCAACTCGCATTCCAGGATGGCGAAGAAGCTCTCGCACAGGGCATTGTCATAGGCGTCGCCGACGGAACCCATGGACGGCCGGATGCCGGCTTCTCTGCAGCGCTTGCCGAACGCCAGGGACGTATATTGGGTGGATTCAAGTGGTCGTCGCAACACCAAGGCGGAGGGTGGTTGCGATGGCGGGTCGGCGGCGTTTGGATCGGGCTTTGCGGGCGAAGTCTCCTTCGCCAGGCCGCCCGGGAGTAGCCCGGCGTGAGGACCAGCGGCGCTTCTGGACGTTGATTGCGGCGGGACAGTCGAGCTGGGACGCGGCGATCGGCGTGGGGGTGTCGGAGGCGGTTGGGTCCCGCTGGTTTCGGGAGGCGGGCGGGATGCCACCATCGACGCTCGGGCGGTCGTCAAAGCCGCCTTCGGGACGATACCTGTTGTTTGCGGAGCGCGAGGAGATTGCGCTGCTGCGAGCCCAGGGCTGTGGAGTGCGAGAGGTTGCCCGGCGGCTGCGACGGGCGGCATCGACGGTCTCGCGCGAGCTACGGCGCAATGCGGCCACGCGCAGCGGCAACCTGGAGTACAGGGCCACGACGGCGCAGTGGCATGCTGAGCGGGCGGCGCGGCGTCCGAAGCCGGCGAAGCTGGTGACGCACCCGGCGCTGAGGGCGTATGTGCAAGATCGGCTGGCGGGTGCCGTGGTCTCTCCAGGCGGGGCTACGGTGCCCGGACCGGCGGTGCCGTGGAAGGGCCGGCGGCATGGACCGAGGCAGCCTCGGCGCTGGGCGAGAGGATGGAGCCCGCAGCAGATCTCGCGGCGGCTGCGGCTCGACTTTCCTGGCGATGGTGCGATGCGGATCAGCCATGAGGCCATCTACCAGTCGCTCTACGTCCAGGGCCGCGGCGCGCTGCGCCGCGAGCTGACGGCCTGCCTGCGAACCGGGCGGGCGCTGCGCGTGCCGCGGGCGCGGAGCCGGGGGGCGCGGCAAGTCGCATGTCGCGCCCGAGGTGCTGATCAGCCAGCGCCCGGCGGAGGCGGACGACCGGGCCGTGCCGGGGCATTGGGAGGGAGACCTCATCCTTGGCCTTGGCAGCTCAGCAATCGGCACCCTGGTGGAGCGCACGACGCGGTTCACGATGCTGCTGCACCTGCCCCGCATGCCGGGTCATGGAGAGGGAACGCGCGTCAAGAACGGCCCGGCGCTGGCCGGGCATGGGGCGGAAGCGGTGCGCGACGCCATCACCCGCATGATCACCACCCTGCCGGAGGCGCTGCGCCGGTCGCTGACCTGGGACCAGGGGGCGGAGATGAGCGAGCACGCCCGGCTGCGGATCGACACCGGCGTGCAGGTGTACTTCTGCGAGCCGCACAGCCCGTGGCAGCGTGGCACGAACGAGAACACCAACGGGCTGCTGCGGCAGTACTTCCCGAAGGGGACTGACCTGAGCGCGCACGGCGCCGATGACCTCGCGGCCGTGGCTGCGGCGCTCAATGGCAGGCCTCGCAAGACGCTCGGCTGGAGAACGCCAGCCGAAGCGCTTGACGAGGCGCTGCGATCGGCTCAGGCAGGCGTTGCGACGACCAGTTGAGCCTGGGTTGCGACCCCTGATCCGAGTGGTGAATGACGCCGCGCGGCCGGCGTTGGCCGACGGCCATGTCGAGCGCATCGAGCACCAGCTCGGTGCGGAGATGGTTGGCGGTAGCCCAGCCAACGACCTTGCGGCTCCAGACATCGAGCACGACGGCGAGGTAGAGGAAGCCGGCTGCCGTGGGAATGAACGTGATGTCTGCGACCCATAGCTGGTTGGGACCGCTGGCCGTGAAGTTGCGGTCGACCAGGTCCGGCGCCGGCCTGCTGCTGTCGTCACGGCGGGTTGTCACCGGTCCGCCGCGGCGATGGCTGGCACCGACCAGCCCGGTGCTGCGCATGAGCCGTGCAATGCGCTTGCGGCCGTGCCGGATACCGGCAGAGCGCAGGGCGGCATGCACCGTAAGCGCGGCGTAGGTCTGGCGCGAGGTCGCGTGCACGGTGCGGATCCGCCGCAGCAGCGCCGCATCCTCCTCGGCACGGGCCGACAGAGGCCGACCGAGCCAAGCGTAGTAGCCGGCGCGCGAGACGCCGAGCAGGCGGGCCATCCGGGTGATCGGGAAGGAGGCCTGGTTTGCCTTCATGAACTCGAAGACCCGGACGGGATCGTCCCGGTCTCGCGGGCAAACCAGGCCGCCGCTCGAGAGAGAATGTCGCGCTCCTGGCGCAGCTGCTTGTTCTCGCGCCTGAGCCGCGCGAGCTCCTCGCGCTCGGTGGCATTCAGGCCGGTCTCGGCGGGGGCAGGTTTCACCTCACGCCGACCCTCCTGCCGGTCGGCAGAAGCCACCCAGTTCCGAATGGCCTGGGCGGAGGGTTCGAACTCGCGGGCAAGGTCGGCCGGGTCGCGTCCGGCACGGACCAGCTCGACCATTTGGCGCCGGAACTCCGGCGCGTACGCAGGATGGGTTTTGGGCATTGGGGGACACCTCACGCGAAAGCTTCGTGGATGTCCACCGAGACGGCTCTTCCGCAGGAAGCGTGGTTGGTGCTGGCCGGTGCGCTGCGGCTAGCTGCGGCGCCGCCGGCCGGGCGGTAATATTCGGAATGACGGACCTTTATCTCCTGCCAGGATGCCGCATCCGGGAGGTCACCCACCCGGACGCGAGCAACATCCAAATCGCTGCTGAGGCTCGGCAGCGGAACGGCCATTGTCCGGATTGTGGTGAGGCGAGCCATGCTGTCCACAGCCGCACGGTTCGGCACCCTGCCGACCTGCCCTGCCTTGGCCGCCAGGTACGCCTCCAACTTCAGGTGAGGCGCCTGTACTGCCGCAATCCGGCATGCTCGCGGCGGACCTTTGTTGAGCGACTGCCCAGCCTGATCGCGCCGCGGGCGCAGCGCACTGACCGGCTGGCGACGGCGCAGGGACGGGTTGGCGTTGCCATGGGTGGCAAGGCGGGCGCGCGCATGCTGCAGCAAATTGGGATGCCGACCAGCGGCGACACGGTGCTGCGCCTGGTGCGCCGCTTGCCCCTGCCGCGTTGCCAGGCTCCGCATGTGCTTGGTGTTGACGACTGGGCCCGGCGCAAGGGCCAGACCTATGGGACGATCCTGGTTGACCTGGAGCGGCATCGCGTCATCGACCTGCTGCCGGACCGGAGTGCCCCGACGCTGACCGACTGGCTCCGGCGCCATCGCGGGATCCGGATCGTCGCGCGTGACCGCTCGACCGAGTACGCCCGCGGCATTGGGCTCGGGGCGCCCCGGGCCGTGCAGGTTGCCGATCGCTGGCACCTGCTGCTGAACCTTCGGCAGATGGCCGAGCGCTGGCTGGCCGGGGTGCATGGCAGGCTCCGGCGCCTGCCGCCCATCCCGCGTCGGCCGCCTGGCCCGGCGCGGCGGACGAGCGCGTTCCCACGCAGCCAGGCCGAGCGGGCGGCCAGCGCCGATAGCCGGGCGCGCTGGAAGGCGCTCTACGATGAGGTTCGGCGCCGCATCGCGGCCGGCGAACCGCTGCTCACCATCAGCCGCCGCATGAGGCTGGCTCGCGGGACGGTGCGGAAGTTCGCCGATGCCGAGAGCTTTCCGGAGCGGGCGGTCCGGCCTCCCGGTCCCAGTATTCTGGATCCCTACCTCGACCACCTGGAGGCACGACTTGCGACCGGATGCGAGAACGCGATGGCGCTGTGGCGCGAACTGCGTGACCGCGGATTCCGCGGAACGGCGAGACAGGTCCACCGCTGGCTGGGCCCGCGACGAACGACACGCTCGAAACACACGCCACAGCGCGCAGGAGGAGCGCTGCCGGCCGCGCCATCTCCTGGGGATGACAGTGCACCGGCGCTCCCCTCGCCGAAGCAACTCGCCTGGTATCTGACGCGGCCGAGGGACCAGCTCAGCGAGGAGGAAGCTGCGGCCATCGCCCGCTTGGAGCAGGACGCCGAAGCTGCCACCGTCGCCGGGCTGGTCCGCCGGCTCGCAGACCTCCTGCGTAGCTGCTGTGTCAGCGCCAAGACGCGGTGCGGCGCACCGATTACCACCCTCGACGGCTGGCTCCGGGACGCCAGGAGGAGCGGTGTGGCCGCCATCACCACCTTTGCCGCCAGCCTTCAACAGGACGGGGCGGCGGTGAAAGCCGCTCTCACTACTTCATGGAGCAGCGGACAAACGGAGGGACAGGTAGGCAAGCTGAAGATGTTGAAGCGCCAGACCTTCGGACGCAGCAGCTTCGATCTCCTCAGGCGCCGCGTGCTCCTCGCCGCTTGAACCACGCTTCCTGCGGAAGAGCCACCGAGACGGGGCAAACCCAGCCTACCCGCGCGAGACGACCGAGGCGTTCCTCGACGGGCACGTGTCGTCCTTCGCCTTCTTCGGCGGCGTGCCGCTGTCGATCCTCTACGACAATCTCAAGATCGCGGTGGCCAGGATCTGCGGCGACGGCAAGCGCGAGCGGACGCGAGCCTTCACCGGCCTGGTCAGCCATTACCTGTTCCAGGACCGGTTTGGCCGGCCCGGCAAGGGGAACGACAAAGGCAAGGTGGAGGGGCTGGTGAAGTTTGCCCGCTCTAACTTCCTCACTCCGGTGCCGATCGCCGCTAGCTACGAGGCGCTCAACGCCATGCTGGCGGAGCGCTGCCGGCTGCGGCAGTCCGACCGGGCGGGCCGGCATGCCGAGACGATCGGCACGCGTCTGGCAGCGGATCTGGCGGCGCTGCAGCACCTGCCGGGTGTTGCCCTGGAGCCCTGCGAGACGATCAGCGCGCGGGTGTCGTCCACTGCCCTGGTCCGCTATCGCGGCAATGGCTACTCGGTGCCGACCGCGCATGGGTTCCAGACGGTGCTGGTGAAGGGCTTCGTCGACGCGGTGGTGATCCTGTGCGACGGCGCGCCGATCGCCCGCCACGCTCGCTCCTATGGCCACGGCGAGTTCGTCTACGACCCGCTGCACTACCTGGCGCTGCTCGAAACCAAGCCGGGCGCGCTCGACCAGGCGGCGGCCCTCCAGGGCTGGGCTTTGCCACCGGCCTTCCAGCACCTCCGCCAGCTGCTGGAGGCGCGTATGGGCAACCGCGGCAAGCGGGAGTTCATCCAGGTCCTGCGGCTGCTGGAGATCGCCGCCAAGGAGGTGGTGGCTGCCGCGGTGGCCGAGGCCATCCATCTCGGCGCCATCGGCTTTGACGCGGTCCGGCAGATCGTCCTGGCGCGGATCGAGCGGCGTCCGGCCAGGCTCGACCTGACCGCCTATCCCTATCTGCCGGGCACCGACGTGCGCATGACCCGGGCCGCGGACTACGCTGCGCTGCTGCAGGAGCAGGCGGCATGACCGCAGCCGATGCCATGCCGCATGGCACCAGCCAGGGGACGCCACAGGTCCTGCTGGCGCATCATCTCAAGCAGCTCCGGCTGCCGACGGTGCTGCGCGAATACGACAAGGTGGCCCGCGAATGCGCCCGCGACGGCGTTGACCACCCCCGCTACCTGCTGCGCCTCCTCGAGCTGGAGTTGATCGACCGCGAGCGGCGCCTGGTCGAGCGGCGGATCCGCCAGGCGCGGTTCCCGGCGACCAAGAGCCTGGACAGCTTCGTGTTCACCGCCATTCCCAGCCTCAACAAGATGCTGGTCCTCGAGCTGGCGCGCTGCGAGTACATCCTGCGGCGTGAGAACATCATCGCGCTCGGCAACAGCGGCACCGGCAAGAGCCACATCGCCCTGGGCCTCGGCCTGGCCGCCTGCCAGAGGGGGTTCAACGTCGTGTTCACCACGGCGGCCCAGTTGGTTCACCAGCTGATGGAAGCACGCGACGAGAGGCGCCTGCTCAGGCTCCAGCGTGACCTGCAGGCTGCCAAGCTGCTGATCATCGACGAGCTTGGCTACGTACCGCTGTCGCCGACCGGGGCGGAGTTGCTGTTCGAGGTGTTCAGCCAGCGCTACGAATACGGCTCCACCATCGTCACCTCAAACCTGCCGTTCGAGGAATGGACTACGGTGCTCGGCTCGGAGCGTCTCACCGGCGCCTTGCTCGACCGGCTCACCCACCATGTCCATATCCTGAGCATGAACGGCGAGAGTTACCGCCTGGCCCAGTCCACCGCCCGGCGCCGCCCGCCGGCCAAGACAGCACCAGCCGACGCCGCTGCAGGTCAGCAAATGGACCGCGACACCGGCGAGATCCTGCCCAGCTAACCACCGAAGGATCCAGCCACAGACCTCGCCGGGCCCCGATCGGGGCCCGGCGAGGTCTGCTGCCGCTCCGCCATCAATGGCTTGGTTTTACTCCGCCGCGCTGGCCTGGTTTTGCTCCGCCGTTGACAGCTCCATCGGTTCCGCTCGATCCTGATCCGCTGGGCCAAGAAACCCAGCAACTACCTCGCGCAGCTCCACTTCGCACTCGCCATCATCACCTGGCGACATGCCCTACCGGGATAGGCTCTTAGGCGCCTTTGCGGGCGCGGCATGAATGACGCCGCCGGGCACTGCGTCACCGCGCGCCATGGCGGCAGCTTCCCTTGCGGCTTGGAGAAGGCGGGCCCCCATCGAATTCAGACCTCAATTTTCCAGTACGCCATCGCTTCGCGGACGGCGTGGCGCGGATAGTACGGACCAGCATCAACCATGTCCTTCCGAATCCGCGCCAGTCGTCGTGTGGCGTCTTTGCGAATTCCGTCGTCGAGCGCCACTACGCCTGGAGGCACCTTCGCCTCACCGATGACCCGCGGCCAACTCGCGGGGTAGGCATCCCAGTCACCCCATTGATTGATTGTGGCCACCGTCTCGGAGAGGCTTTCGTGATCGCAATGCCAGCCGTAGAGGGCGCGTGCACAGATTCGGAGCATGGCCTTTACCTCCGGCACCGTGTCGGTGAAGGCTTTCAGCGGGGTCGGCAGCAACACCATGTTGCCGACGCACGAGAAGAACCGATGGTCTTGCACGACCAAATTCAGTGATTGGTACCGCGCGTCATCGACACCCCAGACATGACAGCACGACCAGTTCGGTCTGTCGTCGGAACGCAATCCGAGCGCATGCGTCAGTGCTTTGTTGGCGCCGAGATTCCCCTCTTGCTTGTGCGTGCCTTTGTTGAGTTGTTCGACGGACCAGTTGCTTTTGTAGAATAGACCTTTCCGCGCATATTCAGGGTACCAGAGCGGCAATAGCTGGAAGGTCGCAGGATCGACCCAGCGGGCCGTGCGCTCGATGAGGCGCATAACGTCGCCCAACTCCACCTCGACCCTGAGCGCGTCGAGCCCGTCCGGAAGCGTTGTCCTGGGCACTTTGCTTCCTTTTTTCCGGGTGGCTTTGGCGCGGCCGGCGGGCAGTATTTCGCTTGTCAGTTCCATGCTGGCGTCTACGCCTCGAAGGGATTGGCGACCTCGACCCCCATGGGCACGAAGTCGCGGGTGTTGCGCGTCGCCACGATGAGTCCCCGTGCACGAGCGATGCAGGCCACCGTCAAGTCCGCGAAGCCGGGCGTCACCCCCCGCAGGCGAGCCTGGTGCTGGAGTTGTCGCGCCTGCAGCGCGGCCTCGGTGTCGAAAGGCAGCACGCGGTCCGGATAGTTCGTCAGCACCGCGGCCAACCACTCGGCCAGATCCCGCGCGTGCCGGCTGGCACCGCTCGCCTCACGCTCGCCGATGCCTGCGGCAATCTCGGCCACAGCGGTGACGGGAAGGAACAGGCTCGACTGCTGGGCCACGATCCATGCGCGGGCAGCCGCCTTCTCCGGCGGCAACACGTCGCGCCGATCCGGCGCGGTCGCGGAGATCAGGTTCGTGTCGAGAAGGTAGCCGGCCATCACAGCCCGAGATCGCGGGCCGGCGTGCGATCGCGCTGGAGGTCGCCGCCCTCCGGGAAGGCGAGCAGCAGATCGGCCAGGCTCGGCTTCGCACCTCTGAGCCGCTGCCATTCGTCATAACCGAGGACCACGGCCACCGGCGCACCGTGCCGGGTGACGACTGTGCATTCGCCCTTGGCCGCCTGATCGACCACCGCCGAGAAGCTGGCCTTGGCATCGCGTAATTGAACCTCGCGCATGGCGCGACACCCCTATGTGACCACAGTGGTCATATAGGGAGAAATGGGGCACGGCTCCAGTCTACAAAATGCCCTGGAACGGCCGGGATGGGCGGACTGCGGACGCATGCGAGAGAGAATTAGCATTCTTATCGCTTAATTTTGCGCCTTTAGCCTTGAAAATAAGTTATCTAGAATGGTAACGGGTGGCTCACAAATCGAACAAGGAATCCCATGATGCGCCCCTACGCCGACGTCGACTACGAGAGCAAATCCTGCGTCCACAAGTATGCCGCCCAGCTCTTTGGCTTGGGGATCAAAGGTATTCAGGACACGACGGGCTGGGATCTACCCGTCATTATGAAGCGCATCTCTGAAGAGTCGGGCGTCACCCTCAACTCAATTCGGCAGATGCGGACAGGTGACCGCGATCCCCGCCGTTCCGCCGCCGCGGTCTCGGCCGCGATCACTAGGCTCGGCGGCCCGAAGATCGTCTTCCCTTCTCAATCAGCCGACGGCAAAGGCGCTGTGGTTTCCGACGCAGTGGGCCAACACGGCGAAACCAATGCCGATACCCTGCCGAACGAGGCCGGCAAAGAGCCCGTAGCGCCTATCGCCATCACTCTGACCCTCGCTGAAGCGAAGCGTCGCCTCGCGGCGACTTTCGACGCACCCGTGTCCGCTATCAAGATCATCGGCCACGACTGACCCGGAGGGATTCCCGATGCAGAACACACCGCAGTCCAAGAGCCTCGACAAGATTTTCGCGGCCATTGCGGCCAACACCGCTCCGAAAACGCTAAAGGTGCAGCGGCAGAACGCGGCTGAACGGAATGCGCTGGAGGTGGTCGAGGCCTGCGACCGCCGTCTGGCTGAACTCGCGGAATCTGCGACAGCTGACAGCCGCTCCCGCCGGGACGCGGCGAAAGTTTCCGCTAAAGCGGCGACGGCGGGGAGGCAGCGCACCATCCGCTACAGGGGTGCCTTCCGCAAGCCGCTCACCGAACGCCTGCGCAACGAGCCGGGCCGATGCCTTCTCATATGGCTGCCTCTGGCCAAGAAGGCGGGGCGCAAGGACCGCGGCCGGGTCGCCGGGGCGATCCGGCTGGATGAGCATGAACGGATCATTGTGGAGAACCTTGACCGCGGAACGCAGCATTCGTCCCTCTCCAACCTTCGGGCCGACTACGAGGCCGAAGGCGGCGGAACGGACTCCTGGGGTCGCTTCGAAACGGCCGACGGAACCTCAATTGCGAAGAGCATCGGCGTCGACCCGGCGGAGGCGCACGAGAGCCTCGGCGATTGAGACGCGCGAACGGCGCCGCCGCCATCCCGCGCATCCTCCCTGTGACCCCTATGCTAACCCCCGGTATTGGCGGCGCATGACGTGAAAATGCGAGCAGCGAAGGCTGGCGGCTGACTGTGTCACGCCACCCCCTTCAGCACGCCCGGTCCCGCCAAAACCTCGACGCTGCCTTCCCCCGCCATCTTCCGCAGCGTCGCCGCGGCCACCCGGTCGGCGATCGACAGCAGCACGTCATCGGCGACATGGGTGTAGCGCGCAGTGATGCTGCCGCTGCGATGGCCGAGCAGCGCCGCGATCGCCAGTTCCGAGCAGCCCAGGTCAGCGGCCAAGCTGGCGAAGGAATGCCGAAGGACGTGCGGTGTGATGTCTCGCGGCAGGCCGGCCGGCCGGACGATCCGCCCGAACAGCTTGGGGAAGCTGCTCATCTTCCCGTCTCCACGCGCGGGCGGGAACACCAGCGCTGCTGCATGACCAGGGCCAATCTGCCGCAGCAAATCGCAGGCAGCCATCGAGAGCGGCCGGAGGCTCTCGCCCGTCTTGGTGTCGGGGAGACGGGCCGTGCGGCGGGGCAGGTCGAGCATCGCCCACCGCAACGTCAGCGCCTCGCCGGTGCGCCAGCCGGTGAGCGCCAGGAAGCGGGCCACCTGGATGGTCGCCGGCCACCGCGGCGTACGTGGCGCCTTACCGTCATCCCGCGGCTTTGGCAGTTCGGCAGCAGCGGCGAGCCCGCGGCCAAGGGCAGCGTACTCCTCGTCGGACAGGCGCCGCTCTTTCTGGCGATCGGCATAGCGGATCACGCCCCGCACCGGATGCTCGGTGACCATCCGCTTGCGCTGCGCATAGGTGAAGATCCCGCCGAGCAGCCCCACGGTGCGTGACGCCACACCCCTGCCGCCGCGAACGTTGGAGAGGTCACCCTTCTTATTGGTCTTCACCCGCCTCCTGGTCGCACCTTCGGCGACTTGGTGCATGAAGTGCTCGACATCCTCGCGTGTCACCGCAGGCACCTTCATCCGGCCGAGCAGCGGCTTGATGTGGGCCTCGATGAAACTGCGATCGGTCAGCAACGTCGAGGGCTTCTTGGCGATCCCGCGCCGGGTCAGTAGCCGCCCGGCCTCGGCATCCTGCATGTACATGTCGCAGAGTTCGCCGATGGTTGCGGCCGAGCGCTTCGCCTTCTTGTCTGCCTGGGGATCCGCACCCTCGATCCTGGCCGCCACCAGCACTTGCTGCGCCTTGGCGCGGGCCGCGTCCGGCGTCCAGGGCGCGCCGTGGGTGCCGATGGTGTAGCGGCGCTGCCGGCCGTCCCGGGTGCGGTACATGATGAAGTAGCTGACGTGCTGCCCGGCGCGACGCCTCGCACCGAAGCCGGGCACCGAGCCGGTGCCGCCGTCGAAGATGGTCTCGTTGGGGGACATCGCGCGGATTTCGCGGAGCCCGATGCGGGTGCGTGGTGCGGGCATGCCTGGCCTCTGCTCTGGGTTCGAGATGCAGCCCCCAAAATCTGGGGTCACGACGGGGTAACCGGAGAGCGCAGATGTCAGCAAGTCGTTTTTTTAACAGGCAAATGATAAATCTGGTTATGCGTCGGATATCTCAAACGAACGCAAATCCAAGCAATCTAGATCTCAAGTATAACCACTCCCCAGGAAGGCGAAGGCCAGGCCGCGGGCCATGTCGGGGTCGAGGTCGGCCTCGGTGATCCGCAGCGCGCCGAGGCGACGGGCGGAGCCAGGCCTGGGCGGCGGCCATGACGGCGGTGGTGACGGGGCGAATTTCCACGCGGACGCCGCGCGGCAGGTCGAGCCAATAGGGTTCGGTGGGCAGGTCGAGGGTGAGCATTTGGTTCTCCATGCCGAGCGATCGTCGGGGAATCAGAGCACCGCAAGCATGGGCTAAGCGCGCGGCCGTGTTTCGGCTGATTGGGCGAGGATCGGCGACGAACTTCAGTCCCATTCGCACCGGGCACGACCGGCTTCATCGGTGCGGGAGGATGAAGCCATGCCGCACAACATCACGCTGAATGGCTGGATGGCTGTCCCATTATTGATCCGGCCTGGGTAATCTTGGGCTATGCAGCGTAGCGAAAGGTCCTATGCCCGAAGAAGCTGCGGACGCGATCGGGTAGCTTCGACAGCTTGCGCATGTGGCCGATGGCGGCACGCTTGAGCTGCACCTTGCTGCGTGCCGGCTCCTGGCGGGTGACCGCCTGCTTCAGGTCGCCGTTGACGCCCTCGTCCGGATTGAGTTCGGGGCTGTAGCCGGGGAGGTAGAACACCTCGATCTCGGCCTCCCGCCCGACAAGCCAGGCGCGGACCTTGGCCGAGCGATGGACCGGCAGGCGGTCGAGGATGAGGACGACTTTCTGGCCGGCATCCCGGACCAGACGGGCGAGGAAGCGGAGCAGGTCCGGTGCCGTGATGGCGCCGTCCAGCACCATCCAGCGCAGCTCGCCCTTGTTGGTCACCGCCGAGATCAGGCCGAGGTTGGCCCGCTTGTGGTTGACCCGCACCTCTGGCGTGCGGCCCCGGGGCGCGTAGCTGCGGCCGCGCACGTCATCAGAGCGCAGGCCGGTCTCATCACCCCAGAAGACAACGCCACCCTCGGCTTTGGCCCGGGCGGCAATCGCCGGGTTGGGTTTGCCCCGTCTCGGTGGACATCCACGAAGCTTTCGCGTGAGGTGTCCCCCAATGCCCAAAACCCATCCTGCGTACGCGCCGGAGTTCCGGCGCCAAATGGTCGAGCTGGTCCGTGCCGGACGCGACCCGGCCGACCTTGCCCGCGAGTTCGAACCCTCCGCCCAGGCCATTCGGAACTGGGTGGCTTCTGCCGACCGGCAGGAGGGTCGGCGTGAGGTGAAACCTGCCCCCGCCGAGACCGGCCTGAATGCCACCGAGCGCGAGGAGCTCGCGCGGCTCAGGCGCGAGAACAAGCAGCTGCGCCAGGAGCGCGACATTCTCTCTCGAGCGGCGGCCTGGTTTGCCCGCGAGACCGGGACGATCCCGTCCGGGTCTTCGAGTTCATGAAGGCAAACCAGGCCTCCTTCCCGATCGCCCGGATGGCCCGCCTGCTCGGCGTCTCGCGCGCCGGCTACTACGCTTGGCTCGGTCGGCCTCTGTCGGCCCGTGCCGAGGAGGATGCGGCGCTGCTGCGGCGGATCCGCACCGTGCACGCGACCTCGCGCCAGACCTACGCCGCGCTTACGGTGCATGCCGCCCTGCGCTCTGCCGGTATCCGGCACGGCCGCAAGCGCATTGCACGGCTCATGCGCAGCACCGGGCTGGTCGGTGCCAGCCATCGCCGCGGCGGACCGGTGACAACCCGCCGTGACGACAGCAGCAGGCCGGCGCCGGACCTGGTCGACCGCAACTTCACGGCCAGCGGTCCCAACCAGCTATGGGTCGCAGACATCACGTTCATTCCCACGGCAGCCGGCTTCCTCTACCTCGCCGTCGTGCTCGATGTCTGGAGCCGCAAGGTCGTTGGCTGGGCTACCGCCAACCATCTCCGCACCGAGCTGGTGCTCGATGCGCTCGACATGGCCGTCGGCCAACGCCGGCCGCGCGGCGTCATTCACCACTCGGATCAGGGGTCGCAAGGTGGATTCAAGTGGTCGTCGCAACACCAAGGCGGAGGGTGGTTGCGATGGCGGGTCGGCGGCGTTCGGATCGGGCTTTGCGGGCGAAGTCTCCTTCGCCAGGCCGCCCGGGAGTAGCCCGGCGTGAGGACCAGCGGCGCTTCTGGACGTTGATTGCGGCGGGACAGTCGAGCTGGGACGCGGCGATCGGCGTGGGGGTGTCGGAGGCGGTTGGGTCCCGCTGGTTTCGGGAGGCGGGCGGGATGCCACCATCGACGCTCGGGCGGTCGTCAAAGCCGCCTTCGGGACGATACCTGTTGTTTGCGGAGCGCGAGGAGATTGCGCTGCTGCGAGCCCAGGGCTGTGGAGTGCGAGAGGTTGCCCGGCGGCTGCGACGGGCGGCATCGACGGTCTCGCGCGAGCTACGGCGCAATGCGGCCACGCGCAGCGGCAACCTGGAGTACAGGGCCACGACGGCGCAGTGGCATGCTGAGCGGGCGGCGCGGCGTCCGAAGCCGGCGAAGCTGGTGACGCACCCGGCGCTGAGGGCGTATGTGCAAGATCGGCTGGCGGGTGCCGTGGTCTCTCCAGGCGGGGCTACGGTGCCCGGACCGGCGGTGCCGTGGAAGGGCCGGCGGCATGGACCGAGGCAGCCTCGGCGCTGGGCGAGAGGATGGAGCCCGCAGCAGATCTCGCGGCGGCTGCGGCTCGACTTTCCTGGCGATGGTGCGATGCGGATCAGCCATGAGGCCATCTACCAGTCGCTCTACGTCCAGGGCCGCGGCGCGCTGCGCCGCGAGCTGACGGCCTGCCTGCGAACCGGGCGGGCGCTGCGCGTGCCGCGGGCGCGGAGCCGGGGGCGCGGCAAGTCGCATGTCGCGCCCGAGGTGCTGATCAGCCAGCGCCCGGCGGAGGCGGACGACCGGGCCGTGCCGGGGCATTGGGAGGGAGACCTCATCCTTGGCCTTGGCAGCTCAGCAATCGGCACCCTGGTGGAGCGCACGACGCGGTTCACGATGCTGCTGCACCTGCCCCGCATGCCGGGTCATGGAGAGGGAACGCGCGTCAAGAACGGCCCGGCGCTGGCCGGGCATGGGGCGGAAGCGGTGCGCGACGCCATCACCCGCATGATCACCACCCTGCCGGAGGCGCTGCGCCGGTCGCTGACCTGGGACCAGGGGGCGGAGATGAGCGAGCACGCCCGGCTGCGGATCGACACCGGCGTGCAGGTGTACTTCTGCGAGCCGCACAGCCCGTGGCAGCGTGGCACGAACGAGAACACCAACGGGCTGCTGCGGCAGTACTTCCCGAAGGGGACTGACCTGAGCGCGCACGGCGCCGATGACCTCGCGGCCGTGGCTGCGGCGCTCAATGGCAGGCCTCGCAAGACGCTCGGCTGGAGAACGCCAGCCGAAGCGCTTGACGAGGCGCTGCGATCGGCTCAGGCAGGCGTTGCGACGACCAGTTGAGCCTGGGCAATATACGTCCCTGGCGTTCGGCAAGCGCTGCAGAGAAGCCGGCATCCGGCCGTCCATGGGTTCCGTCGGCGACGCCTATGACAATGCCCTGTGCGAGAGCTTCTTCGCCATCCTGGAATGCGAGTTGCTCGCGCGACGCCGCTTCGCCTCCCACGCCGAAGCGCGCATGGCAACCTTCAGCTTCATCGAGGCCTGGTACAACCCAGCCAGGCTCCATTCATCGCTGGGCTACCGATCGCCCATGACCTACGAAAAAGAGGAGCATCAAGCCGCCACAGCAGACCCGTAATCAACCAAGCCCATCAACTGTCCACCAGAGCGGGACAAACCCAAACCCAGCTTCAGATCATAGGTCGGGTTCGCGGCTTGGTCGGCCATAGGGGAATCATCCTCGCCCTCATCCGCCGGAGGGTAATTCCCGACAAAGCCGCTCTGGCTCTGAACCATGACCAGGATGCCGGTGATGCAGCCGAAGAGTGCCGCCAGGTCGCCCCAACGGCTGCCCTTACTCGCACCCCAGAGCAGTGCCGCCGTGATCGCTGTCGCGATAGCGAAGATCGCGGTCCACAACCAAAGATTCTCGCCGACATGTGCCGTCGCATACGCCTTCGTGGCGCGAATTGCCCGCATTGGCATTGACGTTCCTCCCGCCCGGGCTTGCTTGCTCGGTGCAGCAGCGTAAGCATGTATGGGTGCATGCTGCCAGTGTTTCGTGCAGGTCTGGTCTTCCCGGCCATCACACGCCGGTCCGGGATGCGCAGGATGCGGGACGAATGGCGGCTTTCCCGCCGCGTCAGTGCTGCCCCTCCGCGAGCAGGCTGGAATGCACCCAGCCCCGGGGCTCCGCTTCGCCGACGCGCAGCCAGCCGCCCGGCGCCCGGTCGAAGACCGTCAGCACTTGGCCGCGGGGCAGGGTGGACAGCACCTCGGCGCCGCCCCCCGGCCCGGCCCGGAGATTGGCCGGGGATTGCACGACCGCCCGGCCTTGCGGCTCCGCCATGCCGTTGCCCTGGCTTGCGGGAATGGCAACGCCGCTGCCGGCCGAGGCGTCGATCATCACCGGCTTCGCGGCCATGGGCGGGACCAGGACCATGCCGGGCGGGGCCCTGTCGGGCACGGCCGGTGCCGCCTCCGGCGCGCGGATGGCGGGCGGCGGTGCCGCATGGCAATAGCGGCGCTGCGCGTCGGCGGTGCTGCGCAGCAGGCCGGGGCCTTCCTCCATCACCACCAGGGGCGTGCCGCCACGCGGCGGCCCACCGTGCGAAGGCCGCCCGGTGCCGGGCAGGATGACGCGGATCACGAAATCCACCGGCGGCCCGTCCCGCGCCGCGACCTGGCCGCAGACGGCGCGCTCGTCCGCCGGGCCGAATTGATGCACCCGTACCGCGCCGAAACTGGCGCTCTCCGGCTCCCGCAGCCGGGCGCGGAGGGTCCGCAGCGCCGCCTGCTCGGCGATCTCGGCCGCGGCGGGCGGCGCCGGCGCCTGTTCGCTGCCGCCGGAGGAGGCGATCACGAGCACGAGCACCGCCCCGAGCAGTGCGCCACCGGCGCCCCAGACGAGCGGCTTCATGGGATGCACCGGCACTGCACCGGGCGCGACACGGTCGGCCATGCCGCTGGGAACCGCCCCGGCGCGGCCGGGTTCCACGGGGCGCCGCGCAAGCCTGCGCAGGTTACAACGAGTGGCCGGTCCGGCACCAACACCGCCCGCCGCCTCAGCCCGCGGCGGGCCGTGCCGCCCGGCGCATCGCCAGGGTCGGCAGCAGCGCCACCAGGCAGGCCACCGCCACGGCCAGGAAACTGTCGCGGAAGCCCAGCATCCCGGCCTGGGCCTGCAGGATGCGGCCGAGGAAATCATAGCTCCCGCCCAGGCGCTGGGTCTCCGGCACGCCATCCTGCCGCAGCAGCCCGTCGATCATCCGCAGCGCCTCCAGTGTCGCCGAGCCGCCGCCGCCATCCTGCGTGGCGACCATGGTCTGGGCATAGAGCTCAGTATGTTGCTCCAAGAGAATGGAAAGCAAGTTAACCCCGAGCGCCCCGCCCAATTGGCGCGCGAAATTGATCGCCCCCGCGCCCTGGCCGAGCCAGCGCGGCGGCAGGGCCCGCAGCGCGCCGGCATTCATGCTCGGCATCGCCAGGCCAAGGCCGATCCGCCCCACCAGGATCCAGAGCGCCATGCTCCAGAAGGGCGTGTCGGTATCCACCGCCCCCAACAGCCAGCAGGAGACGGCGAAGAACAGCAGGCCGAGCGCGATCGGCTGCCAGGGCGGCATCCGGTCCGCCAGCCGGCCCGCGATGGGGAAGACGATCACCATCACCAGCCCGGCGGGCATCAGCACCAGGCCGGCCCGTGTCGCCGTATAGCCCTGGATGGTCTGGACGAAGAGCGGCACCAGGTAGGTGGTGCCGAAGATGCAGGCGCCATAGACCAGCGCCACCGCCGAGGCGCCGGCGAAGCCGCGGTTGGCGAAGAGCCGCGGATTGAGCAGCGGCGCCCGCGCCCGCAACTCCCACAGCACGAAGCCGAGCGTGGCGGCGGTGGCGAGGCCAAGCTCGAACAGCACGCGGTTCGACCCCCAGCCCTCCCGCTGGCCGCTGGAAAGGCCGGTGAGCAGCGCGCCAAGGGCCAGGATCAGCAGGCCGAACCCGGCCCAGTCGAAGCGCCGGCGCGGGCTGTCGGCCGCACGGTCCGGCATGAAGACCAGCCCCATGCCGAGTCCGACCAGGGAAAACGGCACGGCCAGGAAGAAGACCGAGCGCCAGCCGTAATTATCCACCAGCAGTCCGCCGAGGGTCGGCCCCAGCGCCGGCGCCAGCACCACGCCGACCGCGAAAAGCCCCATGGCGGTGCCGCGCCGCTCCGCCGGGAAGACCTGGAAGATCAGTTGCATCGAGAGCGGCTGCAGCAGCCCCGCCGCGGCACCCTGCATGACGCGCCCGGCGATCAGCATTCCCTCGTTCGGCGCGAGGCCGGAGACGAAGGAGCCGGCGACGAAGATCGCCACCGCCACCACATAGGTGAAGCGGCAGCCGAAATTCTCCACCATCCAGGCATTCATCAGCATGGTGCCCGTCACCGCTGCGAGGAAGCCGGTGGAGAGAAGCTGCGCCTGATCCTGGCCGATGCCGAAGGCGCCCATCACCTCGGGCAGCGCGACATTGGTGATGGTGGAGGAGAGGATGGTGGCGATGGTGCCGATCATCGCCGTGAAGGTCACGAGATAGCGGTAGGCCGGGCCGAAGCGGCGCCCCAGCGCCTCGACGCTGCGTTCGCCGCCGGCCGGGGCCGGCCGGTCACTCATCCCGGCTATTCACGCGCCACCTCGATCTGCACCATCATGCCGGGGCGCAGCAGGCCATCCTCCGGCGGCGGCCGCAGCGCCACGCGGATCGGCAGGCGCTGGGTGATCTTGGTGAAATTGCCGGAAGGGTTCGGCGCGGGCAGCAGCGCGAATTCGCTGGTGGCGGCGCCGGCCACGCGTTCCACCACGCCCTCGAAGCGCTGGCCCGGCCAGGCATCCACCGAGAGCCGCACCGGCGTGCCGGGGCGGAAGTGGCGGATCTCGGTCTCCTTCACATTGGCTTCGACGCGGACCCTGGAGGGGTCATGCAGCATCACCAGCCGCTGCCCCGGCACGACATATTCGCCCGGATCGACGAAGACCCGGTCGATCGAGCCCTGGAAGGGCATGCGGATGATGCGGTCCTGCAGGTCAAGCTCGGCCCGGTCCCGCTGCGCCCGCAACTCCCGCTCCTGCGGCTCCAGCGCATCGAGCTGGCGGGCCAGCACGTTCAGCTCCTCGCGCCCGGCGGCGGCGGCGGCGATCTGCGCCTCGGCATTCTGGATCTCGGCCACGGCGCCCAGCACCTTCTGGCGCGCGGTGTCGAGCGCGCTGCGGGTCTGGTCGTGGCGCTGGCGGGTGCCGCTGCCGCTGGCCATGAGCTGCTGGGCGCGGCCGAATCACCCTCGGCAAAGAGCCGCTCGGCCTCCGCCGCCGGCAACGCGGCGCGCGCCACCTCCAGCCGGGCGCGGCTGGCCGCCTGCTGGCTGGTGGTCTGGAGGTCCACCATGGCCAGCCGCGCCTCCAGCTCCCGCCGCCGGGCGGCGAGGCTGGCCTGGCGCGCTTCCAGCTCGCGCGCCGCGAGCGCCGAATCGCGGCTGTCGATGCGGACCATCACCTCGCCGGCGGCAAGCTGGTCGCCGGCGATGACCCGCACCTCCGTCACCCAGCCGGGGACGCGGCTGGCGAAGGTGATCATATCCGCGGCGATGCGCGCATCATCCACGAAGACATGGGTGATGAGGCGGTGGATGAAGAGGCCGGCGCCGGCCAGCGCCGCCAGCAGCACGACGAGGATGGCGCCGAGCCGCAGCCGCTGCCGCGCCATGCCGGCCCGGCTGGCTTCGCGCACTGGTGCGCCGCCCGTTTTCGCACCCTGGCCGGGTGCCACCTGGTTCGGTCCGCTAGGCTGCCCGATGTCCATCCGCCGGGTCCTCCTGCGCCGGGCCTTCCGCCGCCGGGTCCTTCGCCGGGGTCGTGGGGCAGGCCGCCAGGCCCTGCGCCACGCGTTCCAGCACGGAGAGGCAGATCGCCAGTTCCGCCGCCGGGATGCCGGCCATGATCTCCGCCCGGATGCCGGTGGCCGCGGCCTCAATCCGCTGGGTCAGCGGCCGTGCCTTCAGGGTGAGGTGCAGGGTCTTGGCGCGGCGGTCATGCGGCGCCTCCCGCCGTTCCACCAGCCCCTCGCGCTCCAGCCAATCCAGGGTGCGGACCAGGGTCGGCCCCTCGATCGAGAGGCGGGCGGCAAGCTGCTTCTGGGTCAGCCCGTCGCCGCCGCGGGAGAGGTGCAGCAGCGCCAGCCAGCGCGCTTCCGTCAGGCCGAAGGGGGCGATGCGGGCATCCAGCCGGGCCCGCCAGCGCCGGGCGATCTGGCCGATGGTGGCGCCAAGCCGCCACTGGGTCTGGGCAAGGGAGGAGCCTTCAGGCATCCACTCAGGATAGGATGCCTGCGAATAGCTAGGAAGCTAGATATTCGTGGCCCGGGTCGGAACGGGCGTGCCGGGCGCCGCGAGATTGGGGCTTACCAGGCCGCGCGGTCTGCCCCCATGATCCGGCAAGGCGCCCGTGCGGCCACGGGACATGCCATGGCCGGCCGCCGGCGCATCGGGGGAGGGCCGCTCATCCGGGGGCGGGCTCCGCGTCCCGCGGCCTGAAGGGGAGATGCCGGGAATGCGCGAATTCAGGATGGTCTCGACCAGCGGCATCCTCGGCTATGGCTATCCCGAATCCAGCCTGAACGCGGCGCTGGAACGCGGCGTCGACATGATCGGCTGCGATGGCGGCAGCAGCGATCCCGGCCCCTATTACCTCGGCAGCGGCAAGCCGTTCGTCTCGCTGCGGGCGATGCGGCGAGACCTCCGGCTGATGCTGCTCGCCGCCATCCGGCACCGGGTGCCGATGGTGGTCGGCACCTGCGGCGGCGCGGGGGGCGAGCCGCATCTGCAACTCGTCGCCGACATGGTGCGGGAGATCGCGCGGGAGGAGGGGTTGCATTTCAGGCTGGCCCTGATCCATGCCGAGCAGGACAAGGACCTGATGCGGCGCCGCCTGCGCGAGGGCCGCACCCGGCCGCTCGGCCGCATGGCGCCGCTGGATGAGGGCGTGGTGGACCGCGCCGAGCGCATCGTCGGGCTCTGCGGGCCGGAGCCCTATATGCGGGCGCTGGACCAGGGGGCGCAGATCGTGCTCGGCGGCCGCAGCAGCGACCCCGCGCCCTTCGCCGCCAATTCCATGCGCGCCCAGCTTCCCCCGGCGCAGTCCTGGTATGCCGGCAAGATGCTGGAATGCGGCGCCGCCCCCGCCCTGCCGAAGGGGCCGGACTGCCTGCATGTGACGGTGCGCGAGGATGGCGTGATCTGCGAGCCGATGGGCGATCGCGCCTGCACGCCGATGTCGGTCGCCAACCATTCGCTGCACGAGAACGCCTCGCCGATCCGCCATGTCGAGCCGGGCGGCGTGCTGGATACCAGCGAATGCCGCTTCGAGGCGGTCTCCGCCAAGGCCACCCTCGTCACGGGCATGCGCTGGATGCCGGCCGAGACCTATACGGTGAAGATCGAGGCGGCGGAGCGCGTCGGCCACCGCGCCATTTCCATCTGCGGCACCCGCGACCCGGTGCTGATCGGCCAGCTCGACCACTTCCTCGGCCTGGTGCGCGAATTGGTGCGCGGCAAGGCGCAGGACCTGGAGATTTCGCCGGAGGAGTATCGCCTGACCATCCACTGCTATGGCCGCGACGGCGTGATGGCGGGGCGCGAGCCGGTGCGGGAGATCCGCGGCCATGAATTGGGCTTCGTGCTGGATGTGGTGGGCCGGACGCCGGATATCGCCCAGGCGGTGATCGCGCTCGCGCGCACCAGCATGCTGCACAGCGACTTCCCGGGCCGCTTGTGCAAGGAGGGGAACATGGCGATCCCCTTCTCGCCCTCCGACCTTTCGGCGGGGGAGGTCTTCCGCTTCAGCATGTCGCATGTGGTCATGCCGGATGACCCCTATGAGATGTTCCCCATCGAATATGAGAGCGTGTGATCCCATGCCTCGCATCCGCGACATCGCCAAGGTCTGCAAGAGCAAGAATGCCGGCCCCTTCGACCTGACCATCGACGTGGTCTTCGACGATCCCGGCCTGTTCCGCCGCGTGCGCGCGACCGGCGTGCTCTGCCCCGAACTCTTCGCCCGGCTCTACGGCGTTGGCGCCGGGGAGGTGCTCTTCACCGAATACGAGGCCGGGCTTGCCTTCAAGGCCACCCTCCCGCGCCTGGTCCCGGCCGGCGATATCGGCGATACCGATGTCTATGGCGCGCAGCAGCACACGCCGCTGCTCGATGTGGAGATCCCGGTGTGACGGAGGCCGCATCCCCGGTCCTCACCGGCCTGGAAGACGGCGTCGCCACCCTGGCGCTGAACCGGCCCGGGCGTGGCAATGCGTTGGGCCCGACACTGGTGGCGGCGCTGGGCGATGCCTTCGAGGGTGCGCTGGCCGGTGGCGCGCGGCTGGTGGTGCTGCGCGGCGAGGGCCGGCATTTCTGCACGGGCTTCGACCTGTCGGACCTCGACGACCTCTCGGATGGCGACCTGCTGCTGCGGGTGGTGCGGATCGAGGAGCTGCTGCAACGGATTCACGCGGCCCCCGTGCCGGTGCTCGCCATCGCCACCGGCCGCAGCTTCGGCGCCGGCGCCGACCTGTTTGCCGCCTGCGACCGGCGCATCGCTGTGGACGGCGCCAGCTTCGCCTTTCCCGGCCCCGCCTTCGGCCTGGTGCTCGGCACCGCGCGGCTGGCCGCGCTGGTCGGGCGGGATGCGGCGCGGGCGATGCTGCTCGCCGGCCAGGAGGTCACGGCCGAGGCGGCGCTGGCCTGTGGGCTCGCCACTGCCGTTGTGCCTCCGGCGGCGGTGCCGGCGGAACTTGCCCATGCGGCCGCGGCGGCGCGCCGGCTCGACCCCGAGACGGTCGCGGCGCTGCACCGGCGGACGGCGCCGGCGGAGAATGATGCGGATATGGCCGCGCTGGTGCGGTCCGCCAGCCGCCCCGGCCTGAAGCGGCGCATCCAGGACTACCGGGCGCAGGTGGCGGTAGCACGGCAGCAAAGATAGGGAGATCGGACGGATGCCCAAGGTTCAGGCGGAACGGCTGCGGGAGATCGGCCGCGCATTGCTCGTCGCCAATGGCGTGCCGGAGGATGAGGCCGCCACGGTGGCGCGGCATTGCGTGGCCGCCAACCTGGCCGGCCATGACAGCCACGGGATCATCCAGATCCCCGGCTATATCGACCGCATGAAGGCCGGCCATATCGTGCCCGGCGCCGCCTTCACCATCGTGCAGGAGAGCCCCACCACCACGGTGGTGGATGGCAATTGGGGCTTCGGCTACGTCATCAACGAACGCGCCATGCAACTCACCATCGAGAAGGCGCGCACATCCAACATCGCCGCGGCCAGCGTCTTCCGCCAGGGCCATGTCGGGCGGCTGGCCAGCTACCCGCTGATGGCGGCGGCGGCGGGGATGATCGGCATGGCCTGGGCGGATTCCGGCCGCTCGCCGAAATCCGTGGCGCCCTTCGGCGGGCGGGAGGCGCGGCTCGGCACCAACCCCTGGGCCATTGCCGTGCCCTCCGACCTGGAGGGGCCATTGTTCATCGACATGGCGACCTCGGCGGTCGCGGTCGGCAAGGTGAAGCTGGCCCAGGCGCGCGGCCAGCAGATCCCGCTGGGCTGGGTGGTGGACAGCGAGGGCCAGCTCACGACCGACCCGGCGAAGCTGCAGCCCGGCGGCGCGCTGCTGCCGCTCGGCGGCCCCGGCGAGGGCTACAAGGGCTACGGGCTGGCGGTGATCGGCGAGATTCTCTGCGGCATCCTCACCGGCCTCGGCTTCGGCGTGGAGCCCAGCGGGCGGCACAATGACGGCTGCTTCATGCTGGCGATCAAGGTGGATGCCTTCCGGCCGCTGCTGGAATTCCGCCAGCAGGTGACGGATCTCGCCGGCTACCTGAAAGCGACGCCACCCTCCACCGGCAGCAGCGGCGTGCTCTATCCCGGCGAGATCGAGCACCGGCAGGAGATCGAGCGCGCGCGGGAGGGCATCGAGATCGAGGCGGCCACCTGGAAGAAGCTGCAAGGGCTGGCGGAGGCCGGCAGCCTCGGCGCGCAACTCGGCTTCGGGGCGGCCTGACCCTTCTGCCCGGCGGGGAGCCGCATCGACGCTGCGCCGGAGATCGGGCGCTGCGGGCTGGAAACACGCGCATTTCCAGCCGGAGCGGCCTTGGACTAAGCTTCCCGCCAGCAGCATCGTCGGAACAGGCGGGAGGAAAGCCGGGCCATGGGCCAAAAAAGCAAGGTGGTTGCCAGTTTTGCCGAGGCGGTGGCGGATATCCCGGACGGATCGGTGATCGCCTTCGGCGGCTTCGCCGCGCCGGGCACGCCCTACAACCTCATCATGGCGCTGCTGGCGCAGGGGGCCCGCGACCTCACCTGCATCGCCAATACCACCGGCGGCGCGCATCAGCCGCGCATGCCCGATCTCGGCATGCTGGTGGAGAATGGCCAGGTGCGGAAGGTGGTCTGCAGCTTCACCGCCCCCGGCCGCCCGACCGATGTGCTGCCCTTCACCAAATACTACGAGGCCGGCGAGGTGGAGGCCGAGCTGGTGCCGCAGGGCACGCTTGCGGAGCGGCTGCGCGCCGCGGGCTGCGGCATCCCCGCCTTCTATACCCCGACCGGCGTCGGCACCGAAATCGCCGAGGGGCGCGAGACACGGGTCATCAATGGGCGCGAATACCTGCTGGAATACGCCATGCCGGTGGATTACGCCTTCCTGCGGGCGCATCGCGCCGATGCGGCGGGCAACCTGCAATTCCGCCTCAGCCAGCGCAATTTCAACCCGCTGATGGCCGCCGCCGCGCGCCATGTGGTGGTGGAGGTGGAGGAGGAGATCCTGCCCATCGGCAGCCTCGACCCCGACCATATCCATACCCCCGGCATCTTCGTGCAGCGGCTGGTGCGGATTCCGCCGGAGCCCGAGGGATTGTGGCCCGTTCGCCGGAAGGAGCGCGTGCGATGAGCGGCACGGACAAGATCGGCTGGTCCCGGCAGCAGATGGCGGACCGGCTGGCCCGTGAATTCCAGGATGGCTGGATCGTCAATCTCGGCGTCGGCATCCCGACGCTCTGTTCCAATACCGATATCGGTGGGCGCGAGATCACCTATCATGCCGAGAACGGCGTGATCGGCTATGGGCCGGTGCTGCCGGAGGGGCAGGAGGACCTGCACCTGGTGAATGCCGGCGGGCAGAACGTCTCGCTGAATCCGGGCGCCGCCGTGGTGCATCATGCCGACAGTTTCGGCATCATCCGCTCTGGCCGCATCGATGTGACTGTCATGGGCGCCTATGAGGTGGCCTGCAACGGCGACTTCGCCAATTGGAAGGTGGCCGGGGCCAAGGGCGGCGGCATCGGCGGCGCCATGGACCTCGCCGCCTGCGCCAGGCGCGTCTACATCATCCTGGAGCACAATACGCGCAGCGGCGCGCCCCGCCTGGTGGAACGCTGCGCCCTGCCGGTGACGGCGCGCGGGGTGGTGACGCTGGTCGCCACCAATCTCGGCCTCTTCGAGCCGCTGGGCGAGGGGTTTCGACTGCGCGAATTGGCGCCCGGCGTCACGCTGGAGGCGGCGCGTGCCGCCACCGGCGCGGCGCTGCTGGCGAGCTGAGGGGGCAAGGCCGATGGCCCGGCACATCGACTACTACGCTTCGCTCAACTCGCCCTGGACGCATCTCGGCGCGGCGCGGATCGAGGCGCTGGCGGCGAAGCATGGGGCTTCGCTGCGCATCTGGCCGGTGGATTTCGGCACCATCTTCGCCGGCTCCGGCGGGCTGCCGCTGCCGAAGCGCTCGCCGCAGCGCCAGGCCTATCGCTTGCAGGAACTGGCGCGCTGGCGCGACCATCTCGGCATCCCCATCACGATCCAGCCCAGGCATTTCCCGGCCAGGGAATTGCCCGCCACCTGCTGCGTGATCGCGCTGCGGGAGACCATGGGCGATGCGCCGGCCATCCGCCTCGCGCATCGCGTGCTGAAGGCGTTGTGGGAGGAGGAGCAGGATACCGGCGACCCCGCCACCCTCGCCGCGCTGATCGCCGAACAGGGCCTCGACCCCGAGGCGGTGATGCGGCTCGGCGCCGAGCCGCGCTGGGCGGAGCGGCGGGATGCGGATACCCAGGCGGCCCTTGCCCGCGGCGTCTTCGGCGCGCCGAGCTACGTGATCGGCGAGGATATCTTCTGGGGCCAGGACCGGCTGGAATTTGTGGACCGCCGGCTGGCCCGGGGCTGACGGAGCAACACCATGCCGGAAGGCTTCGTCGGGCAGTCCCTCCGCCGCGTCGAGGATGCGCGGTTCCTCACCGGCCAGGGCCGCTATGTCGCGGATCTGGCGGTGCCGGGCGCGCTGCACCTGCATGTGCTGCGCTCGCCGCATGCGCATGCCCGCATCCTGGGGCTGGAGGTGGCGGCGGCGCGGACCATGCCGGGCGTGCGGGCGGTGTTCACCGGCGCCGACCTGGCCGCCGACGGCATCGGCCCGCTGCCCTGCCCGGCGCAGGTGCAGACCATCGGCCCGCTCATCATCCCTGAGCGCCATGCCCTGGCGCGCGATACGGTGCGGCATGTGGGCGAGCCGGTGGCCTGCGTGGTGGCGGAGAGCGCCGCCGCCGCGCGGGACGCCGCCGAGGCCATCGCCGTGGACTACGAGGCGCTGCCGGCGGTGGTGGACAGCCTTGCTGCCCTGGCGCCCGGCGCGGCCCCGATCTGGCCGGAGGCGCCCGGCAACCTGGCCTTCCGCTTCGAACGCGGCGACCGTGCCGCGGTGGAGGCCGCTTTCGCCCGGGCTGCGCATGTCGTCGCGCTGGACCTGGTGAACAACCGCGTCCATGCCGCGCCGATCGAGCCCCGCGCCGCGATCGGCCGGCATGACGCCGCGACGGACAGCTTCGACCTGCTGCTCACCGGCCAGTCCGTCCACAATATCCGCGGGCAGCTTGCCTCCAGCGTCTTCCGCATGCCACCGGAGCGTATCCGCCTCTCCTGCCCCGATGTCGGCGGCGGGTTCGGGCTGAAGAACTTCCTGTTTCCCGAGTATGTGCTGGTGCTCCTCGCGGCGCGCCGCCTCGGCCAGCCGGTGCGCTGGGTGGCGGAGGGATCGGAGGAATTCCAGGGCGCCGTGCATGGCCGCGACATGCAGGGCAGGGCGCGGCTGGCGCTGGATGCGGAGGGGCGCTTCCTCGCACTGCATGCCGAGATGGCGGCGGATATGGGCGCCTATTGCTCGGCCAATGGGCCGGCCTGCCCGACCAATTCCTGCTCCACCGCCATGGGCGGCGTCTATGCCATCCCCGCCATCCTGCATGAGGTGCGGGGTGCCTTCACCAATACCACGCCGGTCGATGCCTATCGCGGCGCCGGCAAGCCCGAAGCCAATTACATGATCGAGCGGCTGGTGGATGCCGCCGCCCGGGCCTGCGGCTTCGACCCGGCGGCGCTGCGCCGGCGGAACCTGGTGACGCAATTCCCCTATCGCAGCGCCCTCGGCATGTTGATGGATTGCGGCCGCTTCACCGCCAATCTCGACGCGGCCGAGGCACTGGCGGACCGCCCCGGCTTCGCCGCCCGCCGTACCGCCTCCGAGGCGCGGGGCCGGCTGCGTGGCCTGGGGCTGGCCTGCTTCCTGGAAACCGCGCGCGGCGCGCCGAATGAATGGGCGGCGGTGCGCTTCGCCGAAGATGGCACCGTGCAACTCGCCATCGGCACCCAGTCCAATGGCCAGGGGCATGAGACGAGCTTTCCGCAGGTGGCCGCCGACCGGCTCGGCCTGCCCTTGGAGTGCTTCCGCCTGGTGCAGGCGGATACCGCGGCGGTGGCCAGCGGCGCCGGGCATGGCGGCGCGCGTTCCATGCATCTCGGCGGCGGTGCGCTGGTGCAGGCGATCGATGCCGTGCTGGAGAAGGCGCGCCGCGTCGCCGCGCATCTGTTGCAGGCGGCACCGGGCAAGCTGGAATTCGCCGCCGGGCGTTTCACCATGCCGGGCACCGGGCGCGGCATCGAATTGCTCGCCGTGGCCCAGGCCGCGCAGGATGCCGCGAACCTGCCGGAAGGGCTGGCACCGGGCCTGGATGCGGAGGCGATGAACCTCTCCGACCTCGTCACCTTCCCGAGCGGCAGCCATGTGGCGGAGGTGGAGGTCGATCCCGAAACCGGCGCGGTGGCGCTGTTGCGCTACCAGGCGGTGGATGATTTCGGCCGGCTGATAAACCCGCTGCTCACCGCCGGCCAGGTGCAGGGTGGCCTGGCCCAGGGCATCGGCCAGGCGCTGCTGGAACAGGTGGCCTATGACCCGGAGAGCGGCCAGTTGCTCAGCGCCTCCCTCATGGATTACGCCCTGCCGCGGGCGGCGGATCTGCCGATGCTGGAGATCAATTTCGGCGAGATCCCCACCGCCTCCAATGCGTTGGGCGTGAAGGGCTCCGGCCAGGCGGGCTGCATCGCCGCGCCGCAGACGGTGGTGAATGCGCTGCTGGATGCGCTGGCGCCGCTCGGCGTCACCGGCATCGACATGCCGGCGACGCCGGAGCGGGTCTGGCGGGCGATCCAGGCCGCCCGCGCGGGATAGGACATGCCGCCCCGCAGCCTGGATGCACCTTCCAAGGAGCAGCGCCACCGCCGCATCCTGGCCGCGCTGGCGGCCGACCCCACCGTGCGCATATCGGCCCTGGCCGCGGAATTCGGCGTCTCGGCCGAAACGGTGCGGCGCGACATCGAGCAATTGTCCCGCCAGGGCGAGGTGCGCCGCACCTATGGCGGCGCCTCCGTCACCCATGCCGGGTTGCAGCCGGCGGTGGGCCAGCGGGAGCGGATGGCGGTGGCGGAACGCGCCCGGATCGGCGCCGCCGCCGCCGCGCTGGTGGAGCCGGGGGCGGTGCTGATGGTCGATGCCGGCTCCACCACCGCGCATTTCGCCCGCGCCCTGGCCGGCCGCGAGCCGGAGGGCACGGTGCTCACCAACAGCCTTGGCGTGGCCGAGGCGCTGGCGCCGGCGCCGGGGATGCGGGTGCTGCTCTGCCCCGGCGAGTTCTATGCCGCCGAACGCGCCGCCTATGGGCCGGAGACCCAGGCTTTCCTGGAGCGCTTCAATGCCGATATGGCGCTGATTGGCGCCTCCGGCCTCACCCTGGCCGGGCCTTCGGATGTGGAAAGCCGGGCGGCCTGGGTGAAGCGGGCCATGCTGGGCCAGGCGGCGCGGCGGGTGCTGCTGGTGGATTCGGGCAAATCGGCAAGGCGCATCTGGAGCGGGTCTGCGACCTCTCCGCCCTGACCGACCTGGTCACCGACCAGCCGCCGCCGGCCAAATTGGCGGCCGCACTGGACCGGGCCGGGGTGCGGATCACGATCGCGCCGCCCGAGGTTTGATGTTTGATCTGCCACATGGCCTGGTGTAACTACCACATGGGCGGGATCGTATCGGGCATGGTTCATTTGCGGGCCGGGAGTTGCAGCGAGAGGACGGTGCCGGCCCCCCCTGGCCGCGGCGCCCGCTGCCGTCCTGGCCGGGCTGCGCTGGGTCCTGACCGATATCGACGACACCCTCACCACCGCGGGCCGCCTGACCGCCGCCGCCTATGCGGCACTGGAGCGGCTGGCCCTGGCCGGCATCGCGGTGGTGCCTATCACCGGCCGCCCGGCCGGCTGGTGCGACATGATCGCCCGGACCTGGCCGGTGGCGGCGGTGGTCGGTGAGAATGGCGCCCTCTGGTACGCGCATGACCCCGCCACCCGCCGGATGCGCCGGCATGCGGTGCAGGACCTGCCCGCCCGCGCGGCGCTGGAGCGGCTGGCGCAGCAGGCCATGGCGGCGGTGCCGGGCAGCGCGCTCGCCGCCGACCAGCCTTTCCGGCTTTTCGATGTGGCGGTGGATTTCCGCGAGGATGCCGGGCCGCTCGGCCTTGATGCGGCGGAGCGGATCGCCGGCATCTTCCGGGCGGGGGGCGCGGCGGCCAAGGTGTCCTCCATCCATGTGAATGCCTGGATGGGGCAATGGGACAAGCTTTCCGGCCTCCGGCACCTGTTTGCCACGCTGTGGCAGCCGCTGGAGGGGGTGCTGGGGCAGGTCGCCTATCTCGGCGACAGCCCGAACGACGCGCCGATCTTTGCCGAAGTGCCGCTTTCCATCGGCGTGGCGAATGTGCTGCCCTTCCTGGATGCGATGCCGGCCGCCCCGGCCTATGTCACCCGGGCGGAAGCCGGGGCGGGTTTCGTGGAATTCACCGAAGCCGTGCTGGCCGCGCGAGCCGCAACAAGGGGAGGAACCACATGATCCGTAGCATTCTCGGCGCCGCCGGGCTGGCCATCACGCTCGGCGCCTGGCTGCCCGCCGCCGAGGCGCAGCAGGCCGCCTGCAGCCATCGCGGCGCGCTGGACGACGCCTATTGCGACGAGGACCGCGACCTCACCGCCGACCCGCCGCAGGACCCGGCGCGCTTCCGCGACCCCTCCACCCTGGTCTTCGCCTATACGCCGGTCGAGGATCCCGCGCTCTATGCCAACCAGTTCCGGCCCTTCCTGGAGCACCTGACCGCCTGCACCGGCAAGCGCGTGGTGTATTTCCAGGTGACCAGCAACGCCGCGCAGGTGGAGGCGATGCGGAGCGGGCGGCTGCACATCGCCGGCTTCTCCACCGGCCCCACCGCCTTCGCGGTGAACCTGGCGGGCGCGGTGCCCTTCGCGGTGAAGGGCGGGCCGGAGCACTACGAGAGCTATCGCGTGCAGGTGCTGGTCCGCGCCGACAGCCCCTTCCAGAGCCTGACCGACCTCAAGGGCAAGCGCGTGGCGCATACCTCCGCCACCTCCAATTCCGGCAACCTCGCGCCGCGCGCCTTCTTCCCGGCCCAGGGGCTGGTGCCGGACCAGGATTACCGCGTGGTCTATTCCGGCGGGCATGACCGCAGCGTGATGGGCGTGAATGCCGGCGACTACGACGCGGCGCCCGTCGCCTCCGACGTGTTCGGCCGCATGGTCGGGCGCGGCCAGGTGAAGGGGGAGAATATCCGTGTCCTCTGGCAGAGCGCGCCCTTCCCGACCAGCTCCTTCGCCCTGGCGCACGACCTCAGGCCAGAACTGGCGGCGAAGATCCACCAATGCTTCTTCGACTACCGTTTCCCGGAGGCGATGCGGCGCGACCTCGGCGGCAATGACCGCTTCTGGCCCGCCACCTATCTGCGCGACTGGGAGCCGGTGCGCGCCGTGGCGGATGCCGTGAACGCCCCCTATACCCGCGCCAATTTCGACGCCGAGGCGCGCGCCGAGGAAGCCGCCGCGGCCCGCCGCGCGCAGCAGCGCCAGCAGCAGCAGGCGCCGGCCCCAGGGACGCCCCAGCCGGCTGCTCGCCCGCAGTGAGCGCCGCCGCGCAGCGCGGGCTGGAAATCCGCGGGCTGGTGAAGGAATACCAGCCGGGCAAGCCGGTGCTGCGCGGCCTCGACCTTGATGTGGCGGCGGAGGGGATCACCGCCGTCATCGGCCCCTCCGGCACCGGCAAATCCACCCTGATCCGCTGCATCAACCGGCTGGTGGAGCCGACCGCGGGCGAGATCCGGCTGCATGGCCAGGCGCTGACCGGGCTTCGCGGCCGCGCGCTGCGGCTGGCGCGGCGGCGCATCGGCATGGTGTTCCAGGAATACAACCTGGTGGAACGCCTCTCGGTGATGGAGAACGTGCTCTGCGGCCGGCTGGGCTATACGCCGCTCTGGCGCGCCTGGCTCAGGCGCTACCCGCCGGCGGATATCGAGCGCGCCTTTGACCTGCTGGATGCGGTGGGCCTGTCGGAACATGCGCCGCGCCGCGCCGATGCGCTCTCCGGCGGGCAGCGGCAGCGCGTCGGCATCGCCCGCGCCCTGATGCAGGGGCCGGACCTGCTGCTGGCGGATGAGCCGACCTCCTCCCTCGATCCCAAGACGGCGGTGGAGGTGCTGGAATTGCTGGTCCGGCTGACCGGCGCAGCGCGGGTGCCGGTGATCCTCAACATCCATAATGTGGAACTGGCGCGACGCTTCGCGCAGCGGATCATCGGCATGGCCGGCGGCGTCATTGTCTTCGACGGCCCGCCGGAGGCGCTGGAGCCCGGGCATCTCCGCCTGATCTATGGTGGGGAGGATTGGCTGTGAGCGGCGCCGCCGCGGCCGCGCGCCAGGCCTTCGCGCCGAATTGGGGCGCCCGGCTCGGCCTGCTGGCCCTGGCCGTCTATGCGGTCTTCGCGGCGACCCAGCTCGACCTGAACTGGGCCAGGCTGGCGGCCGGGTTCGGCGAGGGCGGGCGGTTCCTGGCGCGGATGTTCCCGCCGAACTTCACGCGCTGGGAATTGCTGCTGGAAGGCATGCTGGAGAGTTTGCAGATCGCGGCGCTGGCCTCCGCGCTCGGCATCCTGATCTCGCTGCCGCTCGGGCTGATGGCGGCGCGCAACCTCTCGCCCTGGTTCATCGCCGTGCCGACCCGCGCCTTCATCGCGCTCTGCCGCAGCCTGCATTACGTAATTGTCGCCATCCTCTTCGTGAAGGCGCTGGGCTTCGGAGCGCTGGCCGGGGTGGCGGCGCTCACCATCGCCAGCATGGGCTTCATCGCCAAGCTGTTTGCCGAGGCGATCGAGGAGATCTCCATGAAGCCTGTGGAGGCGGTGCGGGCGGCGGGCGCGCCGGGTGCCTCCGTGCTGCTCTATGCCGTGCTGCCGCAGGTGGCCTCGCGCTTCGTGGGCTTCTGCCTCTATCAGCTGGATTCCAACCTGCGGAACTCCACCCTGGTCGGCATCGTCGGCGCGGGCGGGATTGGCGGCACCCTCTTCGCCGCCTTCAAGCGTTTCGACTATGACTTCGTCTGCGCCATCCTGCTCACCATCATCGCGCTGATCTTCCTGGCGGAGGTCGTCTCCGGCCGGGTGCGGGCGGCGTTGCGATGAGCGCCACCTCCATCCCCGACCCGGCCGCGCCGCTGCGGCGGGAATGGCGGCGCTTCACCCCGGCGCAGCGGCTCTCGCGCTGGCTGGTCTGGCTGGTGGTCGTGGCCGCGCTGGCCTGGGCGGTGCGCAGCATCGACATCATCCCGGAATTCCTGGCCGATGCGCCGGAGCAGATGGCCGACCTGCTGGTGCGGATGTGGCCGCCGGACCTCGCGCATTACTACCCCGCGGTCCACGCCGCGCTGATCGAGACGCTGCATATCGCGACGCTCGGCACCATCCTGGCCTTCGCCCTGGCGGTCCCGGTGGCGCTGCTGGCCGCGCGCAATGTCTGCCCGCTGCGGCCGCTGAACGTGCTGGCGCAATTCATCCTGGTGGCGTCGCGTTCGGTGAACTCGCTGGTCTGGGCGCTGATCTTCGTCGCCATCTTCGGCCCCGGCGCCGCGGCCGGCACCTTCGCCATCGCCTTCCGCTCCGTGGGCTTCGTCGGCAAGCTGCTGTCGGAGGCGCTGGAGGAAACCGCGCCCGGCCCGGCGGAGGCGCTGCGCGCGGCCGGGGCACCCTGGGGCGCGGTGATGCTGAAGGGGTTCTGGCCGCAGGTGCAGCCGGCCTTCTGGGGCGTGGCGCTGTTCCGCTGGGACATCAATGTGCGGGAGAGCGCGGTGCTCGGCCTGGTCGGCGCCGGCGGCATCGGCGTGGTGCTGGACGATGCCATCAACTACTTCCAATGGGACCGGGTGGCGACGGTGCTGCTGGCGATCCTGGCCGTGGTGGTGGTGGCCGAGGTCGTCGTCACCCGCATCCGCGCGCGGCTGATCTGATGCGGGACGCGGTCGATATCCTCGTCATCGGCGGCGGCATCAATGGCTGCGGCATCGCCCGCGATGCCGCAGGGCGCGGTTTCTCGGTGCTGCTGGCGGAGCGCGGCGACCTCGGCGGCGCCACCTCCTCCGCCAGTTCCAAGCTGATCCATGGCGGGCTGCGCTACCTGGAGCAGTATGAATTCCGCCTGGTGCGGGAGGCGCTGGCGGAGCGCGAGGTGCTGCTGCGCATCGCGCCGCATATCGTCTGGCCGATGCGCTTCGTGCTGCCGCACCGGCCGGAGATGCGGCCGCGCTGGATGATCCGTGCCGGGCTGTTCCTCTACGACCACCTGGCCCGCCGCGTCAGCCTCCCGGGCACCGAGCAATTCGCCACTGCCCATGACCCGCGCGGCGCGCCGCTCAAGCCCGAAATCGCCACCGCCTTCGCCTATTCCGACTGCTGGGTGGAAGATAGCCGCCTGGTGGTGCTGAACGCCAAGGACGCGGCCCGGCGCGGCGCGGAGATCGCCGTGGGCAGCGCCTTCGCCGCGGCGGAACGCGGCGCCGCGGACTGGGCCTGCACGCTCCGCGACGCGGCGGGGCGGGAGCGCCTGGTGCGGGCCCGCGCCCTGGTCAATGCCGCCGGCCCCTGGGTGATGCAGGCGCAGGCAGCGGCGCATGCCCGCGCCGCCGAGCGGGTGCGGCTGGTCCGCGGCAGCCATATCGTGCTGCCCGCCCTGCATGCCGGGGAGCAGGCCTATATCCTGCAGAACGACGATGGCCGCGTGGTCTTCGTCATTCCCTATGAGGGGCGGTTCAGCCTGGTCGGCACCACCGACGTGCCGCATACGGGCGACCCAGCGATGGCGCGATGCACGCCGGAGGAGGCCGCCTATCTCTGTGCCGCGGTGGGCCGGCAGTTCCGCTGCGCGCCGCGCCCCGAGGATATCGTCTGGACCTATTCCGGGGTCCGGCCGCTGCATGACGATGGCGCCGACAACCCCTCTGCCGTGACCCGCGACTATGTGCTGAAGCTGGATACGGCCGGCGGGGCGCCGCTGCTTTCGGTCTTCGGCGGCAAGATCACCACCTATCGCCGCCTGGCGGAGGAGGCGATGGGCCGGATCGGCGGCGCGCTTGGCCGCGCCGGCACCGCCTGGACCGCCACGGCGGCGCTGCCGGGCGGCGAATCCTGGCGGCCTCGGCCTCGCGGCTTTCGAGGCGGAGATGGCGGGGCGGCACCCCTGGCTGCCCGCCGCCACCCTGCACCGGCTGGTGCGGGCCTATGGCGCGGAGACGGACGCGATGCTGGGCGGCGCCGCGAGCCTGGCCGATCTCGGCGCCGATCTCGGCGCCGGCCTCTCCGAGCGCGAGCTCGACTGGCTCCGGCGCGAGGAATGGGCCCGCAGCGCCGAGGATGTGCTGTGGCGCCGCAGCAAGCTCGGCCTGCACCTGACGCCGGCGCAACGCACGGCGCTGGCCGAGCGCATGGACGCGCCCCTGCGGGTGGGGTGAGGCGCCGCCCAGGGCTAAAGGAAGTCCTTCAGCTCCAGCCGGTCGCCCTGGGCCAGCAGGCCGGGGGGCGCCGGCGCGCAGCAAGGCCGCCGCCGCCGCATCCCGGAACAGCGCCGCGCGCAGGAAGGCCACCGCCAGCCCGGCGGTGCGCGCGTGGTAGGCGGGGTTGGACCAGCGTGGCCCCGCCGCCGGCTCGTCCGCGAAGGCGGCATGGTTGGCCCCCGCCAGCACCGCCAGCGCCTGGGGCGGGCCGCTGATGGCGCGGAAGGGGATCTCCCGGTCGGCCGGCGCCACGCCCTCGATATAGCCGTGGTCCTGGGTGCCGGTCACATGCAGCAGGGGCGTGGCGATGCGGCCGAAGGCGAAGCGCGGGGAGAGGCCGCGCGGCGGCACCGGCGAGAGCGCGATGCCCGCCCGCAGGCGCGGATCGAGCAACGCCAGGCCCCGCTCCCCGCCCGGCAGGCGCTGGCCGAGCAGGTGCTGCACCGTCCAGGCGCCATAGGAATGCCCGGCCGCCGCCAGGCGGGACAGGTCCACCCGGCCCTGCAACGGCCCCGGCGCGGCGGTGCGGCGGCTGAGCTCATCGAGCGCGAAGATGCCGTCCTGCAACCGTGCCAGCGCCTGCCCGGCATCCAGCGCCGCGGCCATCAGCGCGGCCGAAAAATCGCCGCCGCCCTGCCAGAGCGCGCTGTCGGTGCCGGGATGCTGGAGATGCAGCACCACGAAGCCCGCCCCCGCCAGGGCCTCACCGAGATAGCCAAGCCCGTCGCGCGAGCCGCCGAGCCCGTGCGAGACCACCACCGCCGGTGCCGGCGCCGAACCCGCGGGCAGGCGCAGCCGCACCGGCAGCGCGCGGCCACGGGCCGGATCGGTCCAGGTCCCGGTCAGTGCCGCCGCCGGCACCGTCATGCCGAAAGGGGCCAGGGCTGCGATGGTGAGCAGGGCACGGCGGCAAGGCGCCTGGTTGCTTGCATGCATCGATGCCTCTCGGTGCCGCCAGGAAGGGCGGTGCCGCTGGCGAACGCGCCGTGCCCGGGCCGGTTCAGCCGGGTTTCAGGTCATAGGTGATCCACATGGTCCGCTGCGCCAGCCGGTCATAGACGCCGCGGCCGCGGTAGTTGTTGTCGGCGGTGATCCAGCGGATCACGCTCCAGCCCCGGGCGCGGCCGATTTCGGCGATGGCCTCGATCAGCGCATCGGCCACGCGCTGGCCGCGGCAGGCGGGGTCCACGAAGAGGTCATCGAGGAAGCCGCCGGTGGCGGCGGCCAGCGGCCGGGCGAAGGGGCGGTAATGCGCGAGGCCGACGGCGCGGCCATCCGCCGTCTCGGCCACCAGGGCCTGCACCTCATGCGCCGGGTCCTGGATCCAGCCCCAGACGGTGGCACGCATCTCCGGCGTCTGCGTCACCCGGTAGAATTCGGCATAGCCGGCATAGAGGCGTTCCCAGTCGGCGCGGTGACGCGGGGCCAGGGGGACAATGCGGATGGCTTCGGGCATTGCGGGTTCTCCGTGGGGTGGCGGGCGATGGCGGCGCGGCTTGCATCTTGCCGGCCGGTTCACGCCCTCCGGCTGCGCCTCCGGGCGACCGGGCGGCTCATTCCGGCGCCTCACCGCCTTCCGGCCCGTAGAAGATCACCCAGGTGGCGAAATCCTCGGAGAAATTCCGGAAGCGGTGCTCTGCCCCGGCGGGGGCGAAGAGCAGGGCGCCGGTGGTGAAGTGGCTGATGCTCTCGCCGCAGAGGAACTCGCCATGTCCCGCGGCCACGACATAGACCTCGTCCCGGCTGTGCGGCGTCTGCGGGTCGGTGCCGCGCGGCGCGTACCAGCGCACTTCCAGCGTGCCATGCGACAGGATCAGCGCCGAGCGGCGGCCAGGCTCAGGCGGGACAAGGGCCGCCACGGCGGCGGCGAAGGCATGGGGCAGCGCGGGCGGCATGGCGGGCTTCCTCCTTCGCCGGCAAGCCTGGCGTCCTGCCCCGCCGCTGCCGACTGCGGCCCGGACCGTCGCACCTTTCGGCGCTCCGGTCATCGGGCGCATCTGGCCGGCCGATTCAGACCGTCGCGCCTTTCGGCGCTCCGGTCATCGGGCGCATCTGGCCGGCCGATTCAAACCGTCGCGCCTTTCGGCGCTCCGGTCATCGGGCGGCGTTACTCCGCCGCTTCCAGATGCACCGCCTTGGTATAGTCCTCCAGCGGGGCGCAGGTGCAGACCAGGTTGCGGTCGCCATAGACATTGTCCACGCGCTTCACCGGCGGCCAGTATTTATGGGCACGCACGAAGGGCAGGGGGAAGGCGGCCTGCTCGCGGGTATAGGGATGCGCCCACTCCTCCGCCATGACCTCGGCGGCGGTATGCGGCGCATTCTTCAGCGGGTTGTCGGCGCGGTCCACGCGGCCCTGCTCCACCGCGCGGATCTCGGCGCGGATCGCCACCATGGCCTCGATGAAGCGATCCATCTCCGCCTTCGGCTCGCTCTCGGTGGGTTCCACCATCAGGGTGCCGGCCACCGGCCAGGACATGGTGGGGGCGTGGAAGCCGTAATCCTGCAGCCGCTTGGCGATGTCCTCCACCATCACGCCGCCGCCCTGCTGGAAGCCGCGGCAATCCAGGATGCATTCATGCGCCACCATGCCGCGGGCGCCGCGATAGAGCACGGGGAAGTGCCCCTCCAGCCGCTTTGCCACGTAATTGGCGTTGAGGATCGCCACCGCCGTCGCGCGGGTGAGCCCGGCGGCGCCCATCATGCGGATATAGGCATAGCTGATGGGCAATATGGCGGCGCTGCCGAAGGGCGCGCTGCTGACCGGGCCATAGCCGGTCTCCGGCCCCGCGCCGGGATGCAGCGGGTGGTTCGGCAAATGCGGCGCCAGATGCGCCGCGACGCCGATCGGCCCGACGCCCGGCCCGCCGCCGCCATGCGGGATGCAGAAGGTCTTGTGCAGGTTGAGGTGGCAGACATCGGCGCCGATCGCCGCCGGCGAGGTCAGCCCCACCTGCGCGTTCATGTTGGCGCCGTCCATATAGACCTGCCCGCCATGGGCATGGACCAGGGCGCAGATCTCGCGGATCTGCTCCTCGAAGACGCCATGGGTGGAGGGATAGGTCACCATCAGCGCGGCCAGCCGCGCCGCGTGCTGCTCCGCCTTCGCCCTGAGGTCGCCGAGGTCCACATTGCCGTCGCGGTCGCAGGCCACCACCACCACCCGCATCCCCGCCATGACGGCGCTGGCCGGGTTGGTGCCATGCGCGCTGCTCGGGATGAGGCAGATGTCGCGCTGCGCCTCGCCCCGCGCCCGGTGCCAGGCGCGGATCGCCAGCAGCCCGGCAAATTCGCCCTGGCTGCCCGCATTGGGTTGCAGCGAGACGGCGGCGAAGCCGGTCACGGCGCAGAGCCAGCCCTCCAGCCGCTTCACCAGCGTGAAATAGCCCTCCGCCTGGTCCACCGGCGCGAAGGGGTGGATTTCCGCGAAGCCGGGGAAGGTGATCGGGATCATCTCCGCCGTGGCGTTCAGCTTCATCGTGCAGGAACCGAGCGGGATCATGCTGCGGTTCAGCGCGATGTCGCGGTCCTCCAGCCGCTTCAGGTAGCGGAGCATGGCATGCTCCGAATGGTGGCTGTTGAAGACCCCCGCCGTCAGGAAGGGCGTGGTCCTCTCAAGCGGCTCCGGCAGCCGCCGCGGGCCATCAAGCTCGCCGAGGCCGAGCCTGGCGCAGTTCCCCGCCTCGCAGATCGCCGCATCCAGCGCGACCAGGTCCTCGCGCGTCACCGTCTCGTCGAAGGCGATGGCGACGCAGCCGGCATCCACCCGGCGCAGGTTGAAGCCGCGATCCAGCGCACCCTGCACCAGCGCATCGGCGGCCTGGCCGGCTTCGATCGCGATGGTGTCGAAGAAGCTGTCGTACCGCAGCCCGAAGCCGGCGCGCCTCGCCGCATCGGCCAGCAGCGTCGCCTGGAGATGCACCCGCCGGGCGATGCGCGTCAGGCCCTGCGGCCCGTGCCATACCGCATACATGCCGGCCATCACCGCCAGCAGCACCTGCGCGGTGCAGATATTGCTCGTCGCCTTCTCGCGGCGGATATGCTGCTCGCGCGTCTGCAGGGCCAGCCGCATCGCCGGCGCGCCCGCCGCATCCAGCGAAACCCCCACCAGGCGCCCGGGCAGCAGCCGCTTATGCGCCTCCTTTACCGCCATATAGGCGGCATGCGGCCCGCCATAGCCGAGCGGCACGCCGAAGCGCTGGGTGCTGCCCACCACCACATCCGCGCCCATCTCGCCGGGCGGCGTCAGCAGGCAGAGCGAGAGCGGATCGGCTGCCACGATCGCCATGCCGCCGGCGGCATGCGCCGTCGCGATCTCGGGCGCGATGTCGCGCACCTCGCCTGTCGTGCCGGGATATTGCAGCAGCAGGGCGAAGGGCGTGAGCGCCGCCGCCGCCCTGGCGATCTCCGCCACCGGCACCACCGCGACCTCGATCCCCACCGGCTCGGCCCGCACGCGCACCACGGCCAGGGTCTGCGGATGCAGATCCGCCGCGACCAGCAGCGTATTGCCCTTGGCCTTGTGCGCGGCATGCGCCAGCGCCACCGCCTCGGCCGCCGCCGTGCCCTCATCCAGCAGCGAGGCATTGGCGATGGGCAGGCCGGTGAGGTCCGCCATCATGGTCTGGAAATTCACCAGCGCTTCCAGCCGTCCCTGGGCGATCTCCGCCTGATAGGGCGTATAGGCGGTGTACCAGCCCGGATTCTCCAGCACGTTGCGGAGGATCACTGGTGGCACATGGGTGCCATGGTAGCCGAGGCCGAGCAGCGATTTCACCCGCCGGTTCCGCTCCGACAGCGCGCGCAATTCGGCGATGGTCTCCGCCTCGGTCGCCGGGGGCGGCAGGGCGGAGAGATCCGCCTGGCGGATCGCCGCCGGCACGGTGCGCGCCGCCAGGTCATCGAGGCTGCCGGCGCCCACCACCTGCAGCATCTCGGCGATCTCGGACTCCGAGGGGCCGATATGGCGGCGGGTGAACTCGTCATGCTCCTCAAGCGCCGCCAATTGGGCCAGCGTATTCAAGCCCTGGGCGCTCACGCCTCGCTCTCCACGAAGGCGTGGTAGGCGGCCTCGTCCATCAGCCCGGCCGCTTCGGCCGGGTCGCGCGGCTCCAGCTTGAAGAACCAGCCCTCGCCGATGGGCTCGCGGTTGACCAGGCTGGGATCCTCGGCCAGCGCGCTGTTCACCTCGACGATGCGGCCGCCGACCGGCGCATAGATGTCGGAGGCGGCCTTGACGCTCTCCACCACGGCGCAGGCCTCGCCGGCCGCGACCTCGCGGCCGATCTCGGGCAGGTCCACGAAGACCACGTCGCCCAGCGCGTTCTGCGCGTGGTCGGTGATGCCGATGGTGGCGGCGTCGCCATCCAGGCGGACCCATTCATGGTCCCGGGTGAATTTCATCTCGGACATGCGGTCGGTCTCCAGCGGAGAGGGATCAGCGGGCGTAGCGGTGCGGGATGAAGGGCAGCGGCGCGACGCGGGCCGGCAGCGCCTTGCCGCGCACCATGAGTTCGAGGGCGGTGCCATCCGCGGCCTGCGGGCGGGCGACATAGCCCATGGCCATCGGCCCCCCGAGCGAGGGGCCGAAGCCGCCGGAGGTGATCTCGCCGATCGCCTCGCCGCCGGGCGCATGGATGGGGGTATGGCCACGGGCCGGCTGGCGGCCCTCCGGCCGCAGCCCGATCCGCAGGCGGCGCGGGCCATTGGCCAGCTCCTCCCGCACCCGCTCGGCGCCGGGGAAATTCCCTTCCATCCGGCGGCGCTTGCCGATGGTCCAGGTCAGCCCCGCCTCGACCGGGCTGGTGGTCTCGTCGATGTCGTTGCCATAGAGGCAGAGCCCCGCCTCCAGCCGCAGCGAATCGCGGGCGCCGAGGCCGGCGGGCGCGACGCCGGGCAGGTCCAGCAGGCTGCGGGCGAATGCCTCGGCCCGCTCGGCCGGGAGGCTGATCTCATAGCCATCCTCGCCGGTATAGCCGCTGCGGCTGACCAGGGCGGGGGTGCCGGCGATGCTCGTCTCCGCCATGCCGAGGAAGCTGAGCTTGGCAAGGTCCGGGGCCAGCGGCGCCAGCGTCGCCACCGCCTGCGGTCCTTGCAGGGCCAGCAGCGCCCGGTCCGGCAGCCGATGCAGTCGCACCCCGGCCGGCAGCGCGGCCTCGATCAGCGCAAAATCCTGTTCCTTGCGGCTGGCATTCACCACCAGGAAGAGCCGGTCGCCGAGATTGGCGACCATGAAATCATCGAAGATGCCGCCGGCCATGGTGGTCAGCAGGCCGTAGCGTTGCCGGCCGGGCTTCAGTCCCTGGACATCCGCGGGCGTGAGCCGCTCCAGCGCCGCCGCCGCGCCATCGCCCAGCAATTCGGCCTGGCCCATATGCGAGACGTCGAAGAGCGCGGCCGCGCTGCGGCAATGCAGGTGCTCGGCCATGATCCCGGCCGGGTATTGCACCGGCATGGCATAGCCCGCGAAGGGCACCATGCGGCCGCCCAGGCTGCGATGCAGCCGGCCCAGTGGGGTTTCGAGCGGTGCCTGGTCGGGTGTCTGGTCAGTCGAATCGGCCACGGGTCCCCCTGCCGCGGTTGCGGCGGTTTCAGTCCGTGGCCCCCCCTCTGTCCGATGACCTGAGAGATTCAGGGCGCATGCCGGGTGGCGGGCGACCCTTACTCCGTCGGTGCCGGCGCGAGTGGGCGCCGGGCTTTCCAGAGACCCCTTCCCCGCGCGGTCCTTCTGCCTGAGCGTTTCCGGGGGCCGGTTGCGCCTTCGGCGGCGGCCCGCAAGCAGGGGCCGCTCTCTCCCGCACGGGATCGGCGGGATGGCAGGTCTAGCCCGGCGGAGGGAAGGAGCGCAACCATCCGTTCCGCGGGCGCGGCCGAATCCGGCACCCGGTTCCGAAGGCTACCGCCGGGAGGGCCGCGCCGCCGCATGGGGCGCCGGGGCCGGCACCTCCCTCGGCGCGATGCGCAGCACGCCCCATCCGGCCAGCCCCGCGAGCAGCGAGCCGCCGAGGATGCCGATCTTCACCTCGTCCTGCAGCGCCGGATCGTTGGCGAAGGCAAGCATCCCGATGAACAGGCTCATGGTGAAGCCGATGCCGCAGAGCAGGGAAACCCCGACCAATTGGGGCCAGCTCGCCCCCATCGGCAGGTCGGCGAGGCCGAGGCGGATCGTCAGGGCCGCGCTGCCGAAGACCCCCACCAGCTTGCCCAGGAACAGCCCGAGGGCGACCCCGAGGGTGAGATGGTCCAGCAGCGCCTCCGTGGTCAGGCCGGCGAAGGAAACCCCGGCATTGGCGAAGCCGAAGACCGGGATGATCAGGAAGGCCACCCAGTTGTGGAGCCCGTGCTCCAGCCGGTGCAGCGGCGAGCCCTGCATCTCGTCCGGCCGGCCGGGCTGGGCGCGCAACGGGATGGTGAGGGCGAGGACGACCCCGGCGATGGTGGCATGCACGCCCGAGCGCAGCACGAGGAACCAGAGCGCCCCGCCCAGCAGCAGGTAGGGCCAGAGGCGCAGGACACCGCCCCGGTTCAGCGCCACCAGGGCGGCCACCACGGCGGCGGCGAGGCCGAGATCCAGCAAGGACAGGTCGCCGGTATAGAAGACGGCGATGATCGCGACGGCGCCGAGGTCGTCGATGATGGCCAGCGCGGTGAGGAATACCTTGAGTGAGGCTGGCACGCGCGACCCGAGCAGCGACAGAACGCCCAACGCGAAGGCGATGTCGGTGGCGGTGGGGATCGCCCAGCCGCGCAGCGTCGCCGGATCGCTCCAGTTGAAACCCGCATAGATCAGCGCCGGCACCGTCATGCCCCCGGCCGCGGCGATGCCGGGCAGGGCGCGGCGCGACCAGGTCGAGAGCTGGCCATCCAGGACCTCGCGCTTGATCTCGAGGCCGACGAGCAGGAAGAACACCGCCATCAGCGCGTCGTTGATCCAGTGCAGCAGGCTGAGCGGGCCGAGATAGGCATGCAGCGCCCCGAAATAGGCCGGCGCGAAAGGCGAATTGGCAACCGCCAGGGCGAGCGCGGCGGCGGCCATGAGGACCAGGCCGCCCGAGGCTTCGTTGTCGAGGAAGTGCCGCAGCATCGAGAGCGGTCGGCGGCGGATCGTCGCGGCGCCATCAGCCATGCCGGATCACCTCCCCACCTGGGCCCGCCCCGGCAGCATCGCACCCGCGGCACCGGCCGAACCTGGCCTTGTCTGTATTGCCGGCGCCTCCTGGATTGATGATCGCCCCCAATGCCTGATTCCCCTGAGCCCGCATCGCAGGCCTCAGACGCCATCGATCCCATGCTGGGTGAAGCAACAGATCCGGGAGGAAATCAGGCCCAGCGAAGCCCTGGAGGCCGAATTGCCCCGCACCGGCCGCCGGGGAGTCCAGCAGCCCACAGCGGCTCCAACGAAATCCGGGGCCGCGTCTCGGATATGGGGGAGGGATTCTGCCGGGGCTCCCCTGCCTCGTTCCGGCCCCTACCGCGGGCCACGCCGGCGGTTGAACGCCAGGTCCTCCGGGGTCAGTTCGAAGGAGACGAAGATGCGGTAATCCCGTGCCCGGCGGTCCTCGCCCACGGGCAGGGAGAGATTGACCGGCTCGCTGCTGCCGGTGGTGCGGGTTTCGTTACGGCCGAAGGCGACCCGCTCCACGAAGACCTGGCGGCTCAGCACCTGGTCATCCGGGCCGACCACGGCGACGAACCAGGGCAGGTCCACCGTGCGGCCCTGCGCCGCCGCGCCGCGCTCCACCGAGAAGCTGGTGGTCAGGGTGATGTCGATGCTGCGGTCGCCGCGGCCGGGGCGGCAACTGCCATTGATGCCGGCCAGCCTAGCGTCGAATTCCAGCGTCGTCAGGTCGCGCACCGGGCCTGGCCGGTAGCGGGTGAGATCGGCCCCCTCGGCCAGCAGCCCGGGGTTGGGGCAGGCCACGGGCAGGGGGGTCGGTCCGCTGCTGCCGCAGCCGGCCAGCGAGGCTGCCAGCACGGCCGCCAGGACGAATCGAACGCGCATCCCCATATTCCCCTTTGCATCCCGACCATGGCGGTTGCTGCATCCTGCGGCGGAAGGCAACAGCTTCGCCACAGGGCACGTTCCCATGAACAAACCCCCGGGCCGCTTTCCGGCCGGGCTGGAAAGGCATGGCGTTTCCAGTCAGGGCGGGCTTGGACTAGTCTGCGCCCCGCCCGGTCTGCGCAAGGCCGGTCTTCCCGCGGCCAGTCTGCCCGGCGGCGGGGTGGCGCGGCAACACGCGGCGAGCGAATGAAGGCAATGATGCAAGAGAAACCGCGCCTGAACATCCTGCTGGCCGGCCCGCGCGGCTTCTGCGCCGGGGTGGACCGTGCCATCAAGATCGTCGAGGAGGCGATTCGCCGCTACGGCCCGCCGGTCTATGTCCGGCACGAGATCGTGCACAACCGCTTCGTGGTGGAAAGCCTGGAACGCCAGGGCGCGGTCTTCGTCGAGGAGCTGGACGATGTGCCGGCGGACGCCCCGGTGGTCTTCTCCGCCCATGGCGTGCCGAAATCCGTCCCCGCCGAGGCCAGCCGGCGCAACCTGTTCTATCTGGACGCCACCTGCCCCCTGGTCAGCAAGGTCCACCGGGAGGCGGAGCAGCACTTCGCCCGCGGCCGCCACATCCTGCTGATCGGCCATGCCGGCCATCCGGAGGTGGTGGGCACCATGGGCCAGTTGCCGGCCGGCACGGTCAGCCTGGTGGAGGATGCCGAACAGGCCCGCAGCGTGCAGGTGCCGGCCGGCGCGCCGCTTGCCTTCATCACCCAGACCACGCTCTCGGTCGATGACACCGCCGGCATCGTCGCGGCGCTGCGCGAGCGCTTCCCCGAGATGCACGCGCCGGCCAAGGAGGATATCTGCTACGCCACCACCAACCGCCAGGCGGCGGTGAAGGCCATCGCCGGCCGGGCCGAGCTGATGCTGGTGGTGGGGGCGCCCAATTCCTCGAATTCGGTGCGGCTGGTGGAGGTGGCGGAACGCGCCGGCTGCCCGCGCGCGGTGATGGTGCAGCGCGGCCGCGACCTCGACCCCGGCATTGTCCGCGGCCTCGGCACCATCGGCATCACCGCCGGCGCCAGCGCCCCGGAGGTGCTGGTGGAGGAGGTGCTGGCGCGGCTGCGCGAGAGCTTCGACCTGGTGATCGAGGAGGTGGTGGTGGCCGAGGAGCGCATCACCTTCAAGCTGCCCGCGGCGCTGAATGCCTGAGTGGTCCGGTTGCCCGGACGGCGAAGCCGGGGGGGCGTGAACCGGCCCGCAGGATAGTGGTCCGGTCGCCCGGCGGCGAAGCCGGAGGGCGTGAACCGGCCCGCAGGATACAAGGCGGCCCGGGCGGCGGCGGGCCGCGCATGATGCAGCCGAAGCCCGTAGGCATCGTGGCGCCGCCGCGATAGAAGCCCGCCATGGCGGTCTATACCGAGGTCTCCGACGAGGCCCTGCGCGCATTCCTGGCCGGGTATCCGCTCGGCGATCTGCTCGCCTTCCGCGGCATCGCGGAGGGGGTGGAGAATTCCGAATTACGCCCTGCGCACCAGCACCGGCGACTTCATCCTGACGCTCTATGAAAAGCGCGTCGATCCCGGGGAATTGCCCTGGTTCCTCGGGCTGATGGAGCACCTCTCGGCGCATGGCCTGCCCTGCCCCCTGCCGGTGAAGGCGCGGGATGGCATGGCGCTGCGGGAATTGGCGGGGCGGCCGGCGGCGATCTGCACCTTCCTGCCCGGGGTCTGGCCGCGCCGGGTGCGGCCGGAGCATTGCTCCCCGCTCGGCGCTGCGCTGGCGCGGCTGCATGCGGCGGGCGAGGGGTTCGCCGCCACCCGGCCGAATGCGCTTGGCCCGGCCGGCTGGGCGCCCCTGCTGGAGCGCTGCCGGAGGGCGGGTGATGGGGCGGGCGATTCGGTGCAGCCCGGCCTCATCGCCGAGCTGGACGCGACGCTCGCCGGCATCCTGCGCGACTGGCCGGCGCCGGGCGCGCTGCCCACCGGGCATATCCATGCCGATCTCTTCCCGGACAACGTGTTCTTCCTGGAGGGCGCGGAGCGGCGGCCGGAGGTTTCCGGCATCATCGACTTCTACTTCGCCTGCACCGACCTGCTGGCCTATGACATCGCGGTCTGCCTGAACGCCTGGTGCTTCGAGCCGGACCGCTCCTTCAATGTCACCAAGGCGCATGCGCTGCTGGCCGCCTACCAGGCGCTGCGGCCCCTCGGCAGGGCGGAGCGCGCCGCCCTGCCGGTGCTCTGCCGTGGCGCTGCGCTGCGCTTCCTGCTCACCCGGCTCTATGATTGGGCGGCGACGCCGCCGGGGGCGCTGGTGACGCGCAAGGACCCGCTGGAATATCTCGGCAAGCTGCGCTTCTTCGCCCGCGCCGAGGGGCCCGCCGCCCTTGGCCTCTGAGCCGATGCAGAGCGTCGCCATCTGGACGGATGGCGGCTGCAAGCCCAATCCCGGCCCCGGCGGCTGGGCGGCGATCCTGCGCTATGGCAGCACGGAGCGCGAGCTCTCCGGCGCCGAACCCGCCACCACCAACAACCGCATGGAACTCACCGCCGCGATCAGCGCGCTTGAGGCGCTGAAGCGCCCCTGCCGCGTGGTGCTGCACACCGACAGCGAATATGTGCGCAACGGCATCTCCCGCTGGATCAATGGCTGGGTCCGCAACAACTGGCGCAACGCGGCCAAGGACCCGGTGGCGAACATGGAGCTGTGGCAGCGCCTGCTGGCTGCCGCCAAGCCGCACCAGGTGGAGTGGAAATGGGTGCGCGGCCATGCGGGGGACGCGATGAACGAAAGGGCGGACCGGCTGGCGACGGAGGCAAGGGAGAGGCTGCGGTTGGGGGTCCTGTAGGCCGCGACTACGTGCCGGGAATGCCGCGTGGGGCCCTCGGACGGAACCGGGCTGGTTGGGGCGCCAGGATTCGAACCTGGGAATGGCGGTACCAAAAACCGCTGCCTTACCGCTTGGCTACGCCCCAGCAGGCCCTCGCGCGGGCGCCCTCAATAAGCGTCAGCCCCCCCGCGTCGTAAAGCCCCCCTGCCGCCCGCCACCATGCCTGCGGCAACGCCGCCGCCGCCTGATGCGCCGTGGCGGCATCCGCGAAAAGGCCGAAGCAGGTGGCGCCGGAGCCGCTCATGCGCGCCAGCAGGCAGCCCGGCAGCGCCCGCAGTGCCGCCAGCACCACCGCCACTGGCGGGCAAAGCGCCACTGCCGGGGCCTCCAGGTCGTTCCGCAGCGCCGCGAGATCCCGCGCCATCGCCGCCGCATCCGGCCAGGCGGCGGGCAGGCTGGCCGGGGCGGAGAAGCCGCCCTGCCGTGCCCGGAACACCGTGGGCGTCGCCAGCGCCAGGCCAGGATTGACCAGCAGCAGCCCGCAATCCGGCAGGCCGGGTGCCGCCGACAGCACCTCCCCCACGCCGCCCATCCGCGCCGGGCGGGAGGCGATGCAGACCGGCACATCCGCCCCCAGCGCCGCGCCGATCCCGGCCAGCCGCGCCGCGCCGAGGCCCAGGCCCCAGAGCCGGTCCAGCCGCCGCAGCGCCGCCGCCGCATCGGCCGAGCCGCCGCCGATGCCGGAGGCCACCGGCAGGTGCTTCTCCAGGGTGAGCGCCGCCCGCGGCGGAATGCCGGCCGCCGCCGCCAGCGCCCGGGCCGCCCGCAGCACCAGATTGTCCGGCTCGGCTGCCAGCGCCGCGCCGAAGGGTCCGGTCAGGGTCAGGCTCAGGGACGCGGCCGGCCTGGCGGCAAGCCGGTCCGCCGCCGGCCCGAACACCACCAGGCTGTCGAGCAGATGGTAGCCATCCGTCCGGCGCCCGGTGACATGCAGATACAGGTTGACCTTTGAGGGTGCCGGCTCCGCCGGGGGCGAAGGCGCCGGCTCCGCCGGGAACACCGCCCGATGCCTCAGCGCTGGGCGGTGCTGGAGGGGAAGCCGGGCAGCCCGTCCCGCAGCTTGGCCTCGATCTTCGGGGTTTCCTCGGGTTCCGGGTCCAGGGTCAGGGCACGGCGCCACTGGAAGCGTGCCTCGCGCTGCCGCCCCGCCGCCCAGAGGGCATCGCCGAGATGGTCGTTGATGACGCTGGAACGCGGCTCCAGCTCCACCGACTTCTCCAGCCAGGTCACGGCGCCCGGCAGGTCGCCCAGGCGGAACAGCACCCAGCCCAGGCTGTCGGCGATATTGCCGTCCTGCGGCCGCAGCTCGGTGGCGCGCAGCAGCATGGCCTTGGCGCGATCGAGGTTCTTGCCCTGCTCGGCCCAGCTATAGCCGAGGTAATTCAGCACATAGGGCTGTTCCGGCGCGAGCTGGAGCGCATGCAGGAGGTCCTCCTCCGCCCGCGCCCAGTCGCCCGAGCGTTCGCGGGCGATGCCGCGGGCATAGAACAGCGGCCAGTCCCGCGCGCCCGGCTGGCTGGTGCGGGCCAGCGCCTGGTCATAGGCGGCGGCGGCCTCGGGGAAGCGGTTGCGGCGGCGCAGCAGGTCGCCAAGCCGGGCCGGCGGCTGCGGCATGGTGGGATAGGCCGCGGCCAGTTGCCGCAGCACGGCCACCGCCTCCTCCGTGCGGTCCAGCTTGTCGAGCAGGGCGGCGCGGCGCAGCCCCACCACTGGCGCCAGCGGATCATCCGTGGCGATGGAATCGAGCGCGGCCAACGCCTGTTCCTCGTGCCCTTCCTCGCCGAGCGCATCGGCGCTCAGCACCACCGCCGGGGCGAAGCCGGGCCGCAGCCGGAGCGCGAGCTGCGCCAGGATCAGCGCGAAATCGGACGAGCCCTGGCCGCGCAGCGCCCCGGCCAGCGCCGTATAGGCCTCCGCCATGCCATCGGTGGGGGAGGCGACGCCGCGCGCCGCCAGCAGGGCCGGCCGGCCCGCCACGGTCGCGGCCAGCGCCGCATCCTCGCCGCTTTCGGCCACCTGGTCGAGCAGCCGCTGCGCCTCCGCCCCGCGGCCGGACCGGGTGAGCACCCCCGCTGCCAGCACCGCCAGCCGCCAGGGCGGCTGCGGCTGGTCGGCCACCGCCTGGCGGGCGAAGCGCTCGGCTTCCCGCGGGCGGCCGGCGATATCGGCGATCAGCGCGGCATGCAGGGCGTTCAGGGCCCGCAGCCGGTTGCCCTCGGCCAGCGGGCGGAGCGTGGCCAGCGCCGCCTCCGGCTGGCCACGGCCCATCTGCACCCAGGCCAGCAGGGCCGGCTGCAGGATTTGCACCGGGCCGCTGCGGCCCATGGCGCGGAGCCGCTGCTCGGCCCTTTCCCAGCGGCCGGCCTGCGCATCGGCACCGGCCAGCAGCAGGTTGGCGGCGGGATTCTCGGGCAGGCGGCGGGCCAGGCGCAGCGCCTCCGGCCGGCCGTCCAGCAGGGTGGCGAGGAAGGCGCGGTTCAGTAGTTCCGGCTGGTCCGGGTCGGCGCGGAGCGCGGCGAGCATGCTGTCCGCAGCGAAGCGCGTATCGGTTTCGGCGGCGGCGAAGCGCCCGGCCAGATAGGCGCCATAGGCACCGGTCAACGGCGCGCCGCTGCCGCCGAAGCTGCTGCCGGGGCTGCCGCCGGCGGCGCAGGCCGAGAGAAGCGCGGCCGCGAGGAGCGCAAGCCGCAATGGGGGACCGGAACGCTGCATCGCAGCAGGCTAGCAGCGGCGGCCAGGGGGCGCCACCGCAAGCTGCGGCGCCCTGGCTGCGCCTGCCGGCTTTCCCTCCGGCTCCGGCATGATACGCTGCCGCATCTTGCCATGACATGACGGAGCAGAAAGATGCGCGCCCGGGTCCTGCTGATCCTTGGCCTGGTGCTGGCCGCGGCCCTGGGTGCCGCGCCCGCCCAGGCACAGAACCGCTTCAGCCTGGTGAACAGCACCGGCCAGACCATCGAGCGGGTCTATGTCTCGCCCTCCCGCGTCAATAATTGGGGGCCGGACATGCTGGGCACCGGGGTGCTGCCGCCGGGGCAGAGCGTCTGGATCGTGCCGCAGCTCAGCGACTGCGTGCTGGATGTGAAGGTGGTGTTCCAGGGCGGGCGGGAGGAGACGCGCTGGCAGATCAATGCCTGCAGCCTGTCGCGCATCGTCTGGGGCGGCGCCGCGGCGGGCGACCCCAGCTTCCAGTTCATCAACCGCGCCGGGATCACGGTGAACGAGCTTTACGTCTCGCTCAGTTCCGACCGCAATTGGGGGCCGGACCGGCTGGGCCGGGGCACCCTGCCGCCCGGCGCCGGCCTCTGGGTGAGTCTGCCCGGCGGCAAGGTCTGCGCCGTCGATATCCGCGTCGTCTATGCCAATGGCACCGCGACCGAGCGGCGCGGGGTCGAGACCTGCTCGGTGCGGGAGCTGAATTTCCGGTAGCTGCGGCGCATGATCCGCCGGATGGCCGGGTCAGCCCAGCCGGCCGTAATCGCCGAAGCCGGCCAGGACCGCCTCCATCTCCGCCTCGGTCAGCAGCACCGGGGCGAGGCCGGAGGCGCGCAGCGCCAGGTACTGGCGGGCCAGGTTCTCCACCTCCTCCGCCAGGGTCCGGGCCGAGGCCAGCGTCTTGCCCAGCGCCACCACGCCATGATTGGCCAGCAGCGCCGCCCGGCGCCCGGCCAGCGCCGCGACCGTGGCCTCGGCCAGGGCGGCGGTGCCGAAGGTGGCATAGGCCGAACAGCGGATATCGCCGCCTCCGGCGAGCGCGGTCATGTAGTGGAAGGGCGGGATGCCCTGCCGGGCGCAGGACAGGGCGGTGGCGAAGGGGCTATGGGTATGCACCACCGCCCCCGCCTCCGGCCGCGCGGCGTAGACCGCGGCATGCAGGCGCCATTCGGAGGAGGGCCGGCGCGCGCCTGACAGCACGGCGCCATCCAGGGCCAGTTCCACCAGGTCCTGCGGCGAGGTTTCGGCATAGGGCAGGCCGGAGGGGGTGATCAGGAAGCCGCGCGGCGTCCGGCAGGAGAGGTTGCCCGATTTGGCGGGCATGAAGCCCAGCGCATCCAGCGCCCGCGCTGCCCCGATGATCGCCTCCCGCATCTAACCCTCCCGCAGCCTGCGCACCTGGAGCACCGCCGGCCAGTCCAGGCAGCGGAAGGCACGCGAGTACGGGATTCCGTGGATCATCAGCATGGCACCCTCCCTTGCGACGCGGCGATCCTGTCGCAGGGGCCAGAAGACGCAAGCGCCAATATACGGGCCGCAACGGCAACAGTTCACGGAAGCCGGGTCACGTCTTGGAGATGGTGTGCTACCCTCCGCCACTACAACCGAGGCATGTATTCCGCCCCCCTATGGTGTCTTCCGCTCCATCACCCGCCGAACCCCGGAAGCGGCCCCCCCGGGCCCCACGGCGCTTCGGGCTGGCCACGCATCTGCTGGCCGTGCTGCTGGCTGCGCTGCTGCCGGCGCTGCTGGTGGGCGGGCTCGCCGTGGGCGTGGCGGTGCGGGGCTACCGCGCCGCCTTCGAGGCGCGGCTGCAGGATACCGCCCGCGCCCTGTCGCTGGCGATGGACCAGGAGATCGCGGCGCATCTCCAGACGCTGGAGGCGCTGGCCGGCTTCACCGGCATGGACCCGGAAGACGGCCTCGCCGGCTTCGACGCGCTGGCGCGGTCCGCGGCCGTCTCGCTCGGCACCTCGATCTTCGTCTACGGCCCGGGCCCGGAATGGCAGCAATGGGTGAATACGGCCAAGCCCCTGGGCTCGCCCCTGCCGGCCGGGCTCGCCATGGGATTCGAGCCGCGCGCGCCGGTGCCGCGGGTCTTCGCCACTGGCCGGCCGGCGCTCGGCGATATCGCCACCGGCCGGCTGCTGGGCCTGCCCCGCGCCGCCATCCTGGTGCCGATCCGGCAGGGCGATCAGGTGCGGGCGGCGCTCGGGGCGATCCTGGACCCAAGCCGCTTCTCCCGGACCCTGGCCTCGCTCGGCCTGGTCAATGGGACAGTGGCCATGCTGATCGACGGCCAGGGCGTGGTCGCGGCCCGCTCCGAGCGGGCCGGGGAAATGACCGGCCGCTTCATGCCGGCCTGGTATGCCCCCGCCATTGCCGACCGCAGCAACGGCCTGTTCGCCGGCCAGGGGCTCGACGGCCAGCCGATGATCCTGGCCTTCCAGCGCCTCGCCACCGACCCGGCCTGGACCCTGGTGGTGACGGAGCCGGCCTCGGCCTATCGCAATGCCTGGCAGACGCCGCTGATCGCCCTGGCCATCGGCGGCGGCGCGGCGCTCGCCTTCGGCCTGCTGGTCGCCGGCCTGCTGGCGCGGCGGCTGCTGCGGCCGCTGCATGCGCTGGTCGGCCATGCCGAGGCCGCGGCCGCCGGCGGCAGCCCCATCCCGCCGCCCGAGACGGGCGGCGGCATCGCCGATTCGCCCGGCTGCGCGACCGCCTGGCCGAGGCGCAGGCGGCCATCGCCGAACGCGGCGCCGAGGCGGCGCGGCTGGCCGCGGCGCTCGACACCACCACCTCCCTGGTCCGCCGCCTGGATGGCACCATCCTGCATTGGAGCCGCGGCGCGGAGGAGCTTTACGGCTGGCCTGCCGCCGATGCCATCGGCCAGGTGTCGCATGGCCTGCTGGAAACCGGCTTCCCGGAAGCCCTGGCGGCGATCGAGGCGCGGCTGCTGCGGGATGGCCAGTGGGAGGGCCTGCTCCGCCAGCGGGATCGGCAGGGGCGGGCACTGGTCGTCGCCAGCCGCTGGCGCCTGCATCGCGCGGCGCCGGGGGGCGACCTGGTGGTGGTGGAAGGTGCCGCCGACATTACCGCACGGGTGGAGGCCGAACGCTCCCGCGATCTGGTGGCGCGGGAGTTGCACCACCGGGTGAAGAACCTGCTCGCCACGGTGCAGGCCCTGGCGGCGCAGACCCTCCGCTCCGGCAGCCGCGACCCCGAGCAATTCGCCGCTGCCTTCACCGCCCGGCTGCGGGCCATGGCGCGGGTGCAGGACCTGCTGACAGTTGAGGACTGGCGTGACGCGGAGCTGGCGGCGGTGCTGCGCGCCGCGCTCTCGCCCTGGCTCGGCGCCGGCGGCCGCATCGCGCTGGCGGGGGAGGGGCGGGCGCGGGTTTCGGCCAAGCAGGCCCAGGCCCTGGTGCTGGCATTGCACGAACTGGCGACCAATGCCGGCAAGCATGGCGCGCTTTCCGCGCCGGAAGGCCGGGTGATCCTGTGCTGGCGCGCCGGGCGGCAGGGCGAGGTGGCGCTGGATTGGACCGAGCGCGGCGGCCCACCGGTCGCCGGCGCGCCTTCCCGGCGCGGCCTGGGCTCCCGCCTGTTGCAGGCCCTGCCGCGCGAGCTGGGCGGCGGGGCCACGGTGGCGCTGCGCTACGAGCCGGAAGGCGTGAGCGCCTCCATGCGCTTCTCCGCGCGGGTGGAGTAGGGCGGGGCGGCCTGCCTTTCGGAGTCTTGTCGGGAAATTTTACAGATGCCGGGGCCGTCCCAGGCGCTAGCCCTGCTCCGTCAGGAGGATGCGGTGGCGGCTTCGACGAGGGCATCGTCTGGTGGCAGGTCGGCATCGGCATGGCGGAGATGCCACAGCCGCTCATGGGCGGCGATCAGGGTCCACATCTCCTGCCGGCGCCGCCGGATATCGGGCTCGACGGCCATGGCCTCCTCGGTGAGGCGCAGAAGCCTGGCGGCAAGGTCGAGATGCCCCCCCGTCGCAGGCGCGGTGGACCGCGACGAGGAGGATGTCATGCAGCCGGCGGCTTCGATGGACCATGGGAGGCACGCGAGGTTCAGCCTTCAGATCTGCGTGGCCATCCGGCGGAAGGCCCTGGCGCATCCTTCATTGCCGGGACCTTCGGGAGGAAGGGGGCCAGGCGCGCCGTGGCGCCCGGCCCCATCCGGTTCAGCCCTTGCGGGCCCGCCGCGCCAGCCCGAGGCCGAGCAGGCCCATGCCGAACAGCGCCAGCGAGGCCGGCTCCGGCACGTTCGTCGGCGGGGTCGTGGCATTGCCGCCGGTGAGCAGCAGGTGCGAGATCGCCGGCTGCTGGCCGCCAGCATTCACGAAGTTGATGTCGAAGGTGCCGGTGCCGGTATTCGGGCTGATCGGCAGCAGCACGTTGTCGAACAGGTAGCCGGACCCGGTGTTGCCGGCGAACAGCGCGACCCCGAGGTCAACAATGAGCGGCAGGTTGGGCAGACCGGCAACATCCGTCCAGGTGACGGTCCAGGTTCCGCTGTTGCCGGCGCTGGCGGTGACGGTGAAGGCCACGCCACCGAGGCCGGTCGGGGTTCCGGCATCATCCGACTTGTCGAGATAGACGAACGACGTCCCAAGCGCCGTGTTCAGCGAGTTGGTCTCAGAGGTCGGCCCACCGCCCTGGCTCAGGTTGTCGGCGCAGGAAGTGGGATTGTAGGACGTCGCACCGATGAGCAGCGTGACATCGGAGGTCAGGCAGGCAGCGGCCTCGGCAGACGCAGGCAGCAGAGCGGGGGCTGCTGCCAGGGCTGCTGCCAGAGCGGCAGACCGCAGATAGTTGAAACTTGGCATTGGCTTCTCCTTGGTCCCAGTGGGGCAGTAGGCCGTGTTGTTCCTGGGTGAGGTCACTCCAGTGCCTCACGGTCCGGCTCCGCAAGCCTTAATGCAGGAGTCATGCCAACTAGAAAAACGGCCGAATTTCGCCAATTTGCCCATGCCGGGGCACCTTTTCGTAACTTTGTAAAATTTTACGACTCGTTCCAAAACCTGGAAATTTACGGAAGCGGTGACAGGCTTCCGCTATTTGGTCCTGCAATCGCAACATAGCGCGATGTGCTGGCGGCTTCGACGAGGGCATCGTCGAACGGCAGGTCGGCATCGGCATGGCGGAGGTGCCACAGCCGCTCATGGGCGGCGATCAGGGTCCACATCTCCTGCCGGCGCCGCCGGATATCGGGCTCGACGGCCATGGCCTCCTCGGTGAGGCGCAGAAGCCTGGCGGCAAGGTCGAGATGCCCCCCCGTCGCAGGCGCGGTGGACCGCGACGAGCATGGTATCGTGCAACCGCCTGCTGCGATGGGCCATGGGGTTTTCCGGACATTGCCCCTTCAGGGCGGCCCTGACCATGAGGCCACCCCTTGCACAGACCCTGCCGTAGCGGTTCAGCTCCTGCACCGGCCTGTCCGGCGACCGGAGCTTCACGTCAGGCAACGCGCCGGACCGCGCCTCAGCGGCCGCCGGACAGCGCCGTGGCCTGCGCGACCAGGCCCGGCCCCTGGGCCTCCAGCACCGCCTGCAGCAGTGCGCGCTGGTGCGCCTGGCCTGCGGCCTCGGCCTGCGGTCCCTCGGCTTGCAGCGTCACCATAGCGACGACCGGGGCGCCGCCGCCGCCACGCAGGCTGTTCCAGGCCTGCGTGGCGCGGGTGCGGAGCCCGTCGCCGGCCGGCCGGCCCTCCAGCCAGGCCGCGACTGCCACCGTGCCGGACTGGCCGCCGCCCTGGCTCTCGCCCTGCGCGCGGAACTGGCGCGCCTGCCAGGCCGCCATGCCGCCAGAGGGACGGATCCCGAAGCTGTCCTCCTCCTCGTCCCCTCCGGTGGCGCGCCGCCGTTCGGCGGCGACCGGGGCCCAGGTCACGCGCGATGGAAAGACCAGCAGCCGCGCCGAGACGGTGGCGCCGGGGCAGTGCAGTGCGGCGCCCTCGGCGGTGGCCGTGCATCCCTCCGGCGCGGTGAGCCGGGCCGGGACGGCGGTCGCCGGGCCGCCGAGGGCACTGTCCAGCCCGGCGGCCAGGGCCGGCCCCAACGCCGCCAGCGCCACCGCCAGCCCGGCCGCGGCGGCCAGCGCCGCGCCGCGCGGGGCGGCGGTGTCGGGCACCGCAGGGGGATGGGCGGGCGCCGCCGCACCATCCTCGCGGAAGGGCAGCCCGGCCAGGATCAGCAGCAGGATCACCACCGAGAAGAAGCCCCAGCCATAGATCACATGGTCCGCCGCCGCCGCCTCGGCGCTGCCGAGATACTGCCCGAGCACCACGATGCCCAGCGCCCGCAACCCATTGGCAATAATCGGCACCACCAGCGCCAGTACCATCACCAGCAGCCGCCGCCCCGGGCTGCGGAACATCGTCAGCGCATAGAGCGCGCCGAAGGCCAGGGCGGCAATGATGAAGCGCAGCCCGGCGCAGGCCTCTGCGACCAGATAGGTGCCGGAGGTGGTCTCGATGACGAAGCCGTCGATGTAATGCGTGATGCCGAGCAGGCGCAGCCCGAGCCCGATCATCCAGGCCGTCGCCGCCTGCAGCGCGGGCACGGCGAAGGCGCCGAAGGGCACCAGGAAGACGAGATAGGCCAGCGGCCCCGCCATGGCGCGGCAGATGCGCCAGCCCAGCACCGCCAGCACCAGCACCTCCAGCAGCGCCAGCGCGGCGAGTTGCCGGCCCTCCATGATTCCCAGCCGCTCCGCCACCAGCCAGGCCAGGACCGCAGGCAGGGCCAGCAGCGCCAGCAGTGGCGATGGCGCGGGCAGCAGCCCTGCCAGCCGGTCCCGGCGGTTCCAGGCCAGCCAGGCGGCGATGGGCAGCACCAGCCAGCAATGGTTGTAGGCGGTGGAGCGGTCCCAGGTGGCGATCGCCGCCGTGCCCTCCTCGGCGAAAAGGAAGCCGAACGGCACCAGCCCCAGGCCGAGCGCCACCAGCGCCGCGACCCAGGGCGCTCGGCGCGACCCGGCGGCCGCGGGGACCACCACCTCCGCCACCGCGTTCATGCCGCTGCTCCGATCTCGGCCAGGGAGGGTTGCGGGGCATCCGGCTCCAGCATCGGGTCCAGCCGCCGGAGCGTCGCCGCCCAGTCATGCCCGGCGGCGACGGCGGCCCGCGCCGCGCCGCCGAGGCCGGGATGCGCGCCGGCCAGCACCTCCCGCACCCGCTGCGCCATCTCGGCGGCGCCATCGGCCACCAGCAGGTCGCGGCCGGGCCGGGCGCGCACCCCCTCGAAAGCCTGGGGCGAGGCGATCACCGGCCGGGCCAGCGCCATCGCCTCCAGCACCTTGTTCTGGATGCCGCGCGCGATCCGGAGCGGCGCCACCGCCAGCGCGGCATGCGCGAGATAGGGCCGCACATCCGGCACCGAGCCCGTGACATGCACCCCCGGCAGCCGCGCCAGCGCCTGCACCGCGGCGGCGGGATTGGCGCCGACGATATGGAATTCCGGCGGCACCGCGGCGCCGGCCCGCAGCCCCGGCAGCACCTCGCGCGCGAACCAGGCCACCGCTTCGATATTCGGCCGGTAGCCCATGGTGCCGGTGAAGACCAGCGCGGGGGCCGGGCCGGAATAGGGATTGGGGTAGTCGCGGGCCGGGTCGAAGCGGGCGAGGTCCACGCCATTGTCCACCCAGTCCACCCGCGCCGCGCATTCCGGCGCGAGTTCGGCGAAGCGCCGGGCCTCCTCGCTGGAGACGAGGATGGTGCGGTCGAAGGCGGCGGCGGCCTGGCGCTCGAAGGCCAGGAGGGTGCGTGCCTCGCGGGCCCAGACCTGGCGCATCGGCGGGCGGGCGCCGGCGGCATAGGCCAGCCATTTCTCGGAATCCACATCCACCATGTCGAGCACCCGCCGCAGCCCAGGGCGCCGCGCTGCCGGCCCCATCGCGTAGGGCGCCATGGCCGAGGAATAGACGAAGACCGCGTCAAAGCGCCCCTCGGCCAGGCCCCGCTCCGCCCAGGCGCGGAGCCCCGGCTCGTGGAACCAGCCCAAGGTCAGCGGCCGGCCGGGGCGGAGTTGCAGCAGCGCCCGCGCGGCGGCCCGGATGCGGTGGCCGGTGGGCCGGCATTCCACCGCGGCGCAGCGCTGCCGCAGCACCGGCACATGCGCGAGGTCGGCCGGGTCATCGACCAGGCAGCCCAGCTCCACCTCCCAGCTTTCGGCCAGGTGATCGAGGATGTGCCAGGCGCGGATCTTCTCGCCCTTCTCCGGCGGGTAGGGGATGCGGTGGCACAGGAACAGCAACCGGCGGCGGGGCATCGCCTGGCTCAACCCAGGCCGCGCACGATCGGTGGCCCGAGCAGATTGGCCACCGGCAGCGGCAGCCGGCGCCAGGCGGCGATCATCAGTTTGTATTTCGGATTGGTGGGGTTGTGCTCGGGCAGCCGGGCGCCCTCGCGCAACTGGTAGCAATAGTGCAGCGGCTGCGCGGTGAAGCCCCAGTTCTTCTTGAAGTCGAAGGCGCCGGTGCCGGATTTGCTGCGGCCGAAATCGAACAGCCGCGCCCCGCGCTCCGCCCCGGCGCGGCGCATCACCTCCCAGTACATGAAATCATTGGCGGCCACCTGCCGCGCCTCCCGGGTGCCGCCGCCATAATAAGGGATCACCTCGTCGCGGAAATGGAAGTTCAGCACGGCCGCGACGGGGCGGCCCTCATGCAGCACCGTGGTCACGTCGTTCGCGCCGGGGAAGGCTTCGCCCAGCAGGCGGAAGTAGCGGCGCGGGAAGACGGGGGTGCCGAGGTTGCGGACGCTTTCCGCATAGACGCGGTGCAGCCGGTCGGTGTCGCCATCCGATACCGAGGTGAGACCGTTCTGGATGCCCTTGCGCACCATCGCCCGCTGCTTGCGCGGGATCGCCTTCATATCCGCCTCGGCATTGCCGCTGATGGGCTTGCGGAAGGTGTAGTAGAGCGGCGGCCGCACCGGCCAGCCCGGATCCGGCCGGTGCAGCCGGCGGAATTCGAGGCTCGGCGCGCCGATCCGCCGCATCAGCCCGAGCGCGTGGGATTCCAGCGCCGCCGCCGCCTCCGGCGTGCTCGCCACCGGGCCGCCATAGACGCAATAGGGGGTGGAAGCGAGGGTATCGCCGAAGAGCCAGGTGCGCATCCGCGCCAGCGGCAGCACGCCGGTAATGGCGCCATCCTGCTCCGCCAGCGCGTAATGCGTGGCATGGCCGAAGGCGCCGCGGATCACCTCGGCCCAGGCCGAGAGGTGGAAGAAGGTGGCCTCGGGCGTCGCCTGCACGAACGCGTCCCAGGCGCTGCGCGAAGCCTCGTCCAGCTCGCGAATGCGTACTGCCATCCCCGCCCCCTCATGCCGCCGCGCGCAGCGGGGCATCCGCCCCGTTGATCGCCGTGGCGAAAACCTCGTCCATCCGGCCCCAGGCGAAATCCTGGAGCAGCCGGTCCAGCCGCGCGGCCATGCTGCCAAGGCCCGTATAGTGCCGGAACCGCGACAGCCGCCCGGCCGCCTGCACGCGCGGCTGGCCCGGGTCCACCTCCCAGGGGTGGAAGTAGAAGATGCCGGCGCGCGCCTCGGCGGTATTGACCCGGCGCAGCCCGGCGCGGAACAACCCATAGGGCAGCAGGCGGAACCAGCCGCCGCCGGCGCAGGGCAGGTTGCGGCCCGGTGCGCGCACCGTGGTCATCGGCAGTTCCACTACGCCATCCGGGCTTGGCCGGTGCGGGCCGCGCGGCGCATCCGGCGCGCCATAGAGGTCATGGCTGATCGGGAAGACCGAGGAGCTGTAGCGATGCCCCTCCTCCGCCAGCACCCGGTGCGCCCAAGGGGTATGCGGGCCGATCGAGAAGGTGGGGGCGCGGTAGCCCACCACTGCGACGCCGGCGGCATCCTCCAGCACCTGCTTTGCGCGGCGGAGATCGGCACGGAAGGCGGCTTCGCCCAATTGGTCCACCGGCTCATGGCCATGGCCGTGGCTGGCGAGTTCATGCCCGGCCCCGGTGATGCGGCGGATCAGCGCCGGGTGGCGCTCGGCCACCCAGCCCAGGGTGAAGAAGGTGGCCCGCACGCCGGCGCCGGCGAAGGCTTCCAGCACGCGGTCCGTATTTGCCTCCACCCGGCGCTCCAGCCCGTCCCAGTCGGCACGGCGGATGGTGCCGGCGAAGGCCTGCACCTGGAACCAGTCCTCGACATCTACGCTCATGGCGTTGCGCGGCGCGGGCGCGCCGGGGGCATTCCGCGGCGCGGGCGTGCCGGGGGTATCGCGTGGCGGCGCGAGGTCCGGGCGGCTCATCGGCGGGTGCTGCCGATATCAGCGAAGAGGTCCATCATGCGGCTGAAGACGCGCTCGCGCCGGGCAGTCAGGCGCTCCAGCGCCTCGACCCGCTGCGCCAGGCCATCCAGCGCCGTCTCGTCACCGAAGGACGGCGCGCCGCCATAGGCCGCCGCGCCGCGCGGACCGGCATGCGGCAGGATGCCCTGGCCGCCGCCCAGATCCTCCTCCAGCTCCAGCGCCGTGGCCTCGACCAGAGAGGCGCTCAGCTCCGCGCTCCGCTCCAGCGCGCCGCCCAGCAGCACGCGCGAGCAGAGCCGGTTGATGCGGCGGGGGATGCCGCCGCTGTGCCGGTGCACGAGGTCGAGCGCCGTGTCCTCCCAGGCGGGCCGGCCATCCCAGCCCACCGCGCGCATCCGGTGCTCGACATAGGCATGGGTCTCGTCGCGCGACAGGCCGGCGAGATGGTAGGAGGCGAGCACCCGCTGGCGCAGCTGGTCGAGATCGGGGCTGGCGAGGGTGCGGCGCAGCTGCGGCTGCCCGAGCAGGATGGTCTGCAACGGCGCCCGCCCGCCCTCGGTGATGTTGGAGAGCATGCGCAGCTCCTCCAGCGCCGGCGGCGGCAGGCCCTGCGCCTCGTCAACGATGAGCAGGTAGCGCCGGCCGTCCTCCGTCGCGCCGGCCCGCAGCGCGGCGGAGATGCCGCGAAGCACCGTGGCCTTGTTCCCTTCCGAGGGTGCGCCGAAGGCATCGGCCACCAGGCGCAGCAGGTCGTCGCCGGAGACCTGCGTGGTCACGATCCGCGCCACCACGAAGCCATTGGGATCAAGCTCGGTGCAGAGCCGCTCCACCAGCGTGGTCTTGCCGGCGCCGACCTCGCCGGTCACCACCACGAATCCCTCGCGCTGCGCCAGGCCATACATGAGATGCGCATAGGCGCGGCGGTGCACCGAGCTGGCGAAGAACAGCCGCGCATCGGGCGTCATCTGGAAGGGATGCTCGCTGAAGCCGTAATATTCGGTGTGCATGGCGCCGGTCCTAGAAAGTCTGCCGCAGGCCGACCAGGATGATGTTCTGCGTGACGCGGCCATTCGTGGCGTTGCCGCTGCGGGTGATCAGCAGGTATTGCAGGATGGCCGAGAGCTTGGGGTTGATCTGGTGCGTCAGCCCCGCATTGGCGCTGAACAGGTCTCCCGATCCCGAGGTTGGGGAATCGAAATGGCCGTATTGCAGGTAGCCGAACAGGTTGGTCACCGGCGCCAGCGAATGCGACCAGCTCAGGGCGCCATAGATGCCTTCCTGCGCGAAGCCGGTGGTGCCGGGCGCGATGGCGACCGGGCGCTGGTCCTCATGGTACACCGAAAGCGTGAGGCTGTCCCGAGGCCAGGTCTGGGTGATCGCGGCCACGGCGCGCTTGATCCGCAGCAGGCTGCTCTGCACGCCGAGGAAGGAGCTACTGTAGGATTGCAGCGTCGGCGCCCCGGTCAAGGTATCCACCGGATTGCCGAGCGCATCGAGCGAGGTGGTGGACAATAGATCCGCCGCGAGCAGCGCCGAGGTCGCCAGCCGGTCGGAGTAGTTCGCGGTGAGGCGGGTTCGGCCGCCAAGCGCAACGCTGGCATCGAGATAGAAGGAATTGAAGCCGTCGCGGTGGCCGTATTTCGCGATGATCACGCTCTCCGGCCCCGGGGTCAGGCGTACGCCCACCGCCCAGACCGGATCCTGGATCCGCAGCGGCGGCACGCCGGCATAGCGCTGGTCCTCATAGCCGCCTTCAGCCAGCACGGCGACACCGCGCATGATGGCGTAGCGCGCCTCGATCGTGGCGATGTGGCGATGCGCGTTGTCCAGCACGCCGGTGCCTGAATAGAAGGTGCCGCTCGCCTGGCCCTGGAAGGCGAGGGGGCCGAAATCCTCGCCGGTGCGGACCACCGCATAGCCTTGATGGGCGGTGAATTCCTGGGCGGTGAAGAAGGGCGCCCCGCCCTGGGACAGGAACTGGTTGTTCCCGTCCTGGGAAACATGCTGGAAGGCGTAGCCGATCTGCGCCGTGGCCAGGCCGCCGAAGCGATGGATGTAGTAGGGCGAGGCCTGTATGCTGGTGGTCTGTACCTGGTTGCGCCGGTCGGTCACCAGCCCGCCCTGCGGCGAGGAACCACCGGCGGTCGCCTGCACGGACCCGGTACCGCGCAGATCGAAATACAGGCTCTGCGGTATCAGCGTGGCCAGCGCCTGGGCATTGTAGAGGTGGGCGATCCGGTTCTGGTCGCTCTCCGAGGCATAGATCTGGAAATTAGGCGAGTAGCTGAGCGTGCCCCGCAGCCGCGACGTGTCGGCCGTGGCGAAGATGCCGGGAATGATGCTGGTGATGAGGTCGGAACGCTGGCCGCGGCTGGTCTGGTTCACATTGTCGGTGCCCATCAACTGGACCGCCAGGCTCGGCACGATGTTCCAGCTTCGCCCCGCCGAGCCGGGCTCGGTAGTCGGCGCGCCGAAGGGGAAGCCGAGATTGCCGAGACGCACCGGTGGCGGGGAAAGCGGGCCGCTGGATTCGCCCTCCGTGGATGGCGCAGTCGAGGTCGGCCCAGGCCAGTCCGGCGCTTCGGTTCCGGGAAAGGGGGGCGGATCTGCCAGTGCCGGGGTCGCAGCCGCCAGCGCCGCCCCGAAGGCCGCGCAGCGCCCCGCCCATGCCAGCGCCCCGCGGCCGGGCCGCCCTTCGCTATGCGGCGGGCGATGCACCGTATTCACCGTATGCGCCAAAGGTGTCGTTGGCGGTGATCCGCACCCGGTTGAGCAGCAACTGCAATGTCGGGCAGGCCTCGACGATGTCGAGCGCGGCCTCCACCTCGTTGCGCTGCGTCCGCTCCGCCTGCACCACCATCACCACCTGTCCGGCGATGGGCGCGAGGCTGCTGGTGTCGCTGGTGGACAGGCAAGGTGAGGTATCGACGATGACGGCATGGTGCGGCATCGCCGTGGCCAGCCGCTGGAGGGCGGCCGCCATGGCCGCGCTGGGCGGCACCTCCGGCCCGCCGGGAACCGGCGCGCCATAAGGCAGGAACAGCAACCCGGGCACCGCCGTCGGCACCAGCATGCGGCGCGGATGCAGCGCCGGATCGGCCGCGAGCGTCCGCAACCCGGGCGCCTCGACCTGGCCGAGCAGATCGCCGAGCGAGCCATGCGACTTGCCGTCGGCATCGACCAGCACGACCGGCATGGCGCTGCTGACCGCCATGCTGACCGCGATGTTCAAGGCGTTGAAGGTCTTGCCCTCGTCGGGCCTGGCGCTGGTGATGAGGATGAGATGCGAACGGCTGTCACCCGGCTCGGCCGCCAGCATGGTGCGGACGATCTGGTGCTGCACGACGCCGATCTCTTCCGAGATCCGGCTCCGCGCGCCACCGGGGATCGTGGCCAGGCCGGCCCGCGTCAAGGTATCCAGGCTGATGCTGGCGGGGGTGGAATCGGCCGGCGCGGCCGCAGCCTCCGGCGCCACCCGCTCGTCGGGCGGCGCCGGCTGTGGCGGCTTTGGTGGCGGCGTCTGGGCGACCGGGCCGGGCGGGGGCGAAGGCGAGGGTGAAGGCGACAGCAGGTCGAAACCCTGCATGGCCTCCACCGCACGCTCGACCAGATGCGGGCGGCGCGCCGGGAACTCGTTCATGCGAAGGCCCTCAGCAGCAGCGTGGGCCCGGCCATGACGGCGCCGAACGCCAGGAGAAGAAGCACGAAGCCAGTCCCGAAGGCCAGCACCGGAAGCGCCCGGTGTGCCGGCGCCCCTCGCAGGGCCGATATGCCACCCAGGACCGGCAGGCCGATGCCGCGCAGGTCATGCACGGTGTAGAAGGTCGCATCCAGCTGCGCGAGCAGGAAGGCCAGCGCGGCGCCCGCGCCCAGGCCGAGCAGCAGCACCCCCGAGAGCAGCAGCGGGCGGTTCGGCGCGACCGGCAGGGCGGGAACCGTCGGCGGGTCCACCACCTCCATCTTGACCCGGTCCGATCCCGTCCGCGCCGCGTCGCCGATCTGCAGCGCCTCGCGGCGGGCCAGCAGCTCCTCGTAGTTGCGGCGCATGACGGTGTAGTCGCGGTCGAGATTGGTGAACTGCGCCGCCAGTTCCGGCTGGGTCCGCGCCACCGCCTCCAGCCGTTCCAGCTCGGCCTGGCCGTCGCGGGTCTGCCGCTCCAGCGATGCGACCTGGGCGTCCGCATCCACCATCCGCACCTTGAGTTGCTCATAGAGCGGGTTCGCGCGGGGGCCGGCGACGCTGCGGGGGCCAGCCGGGCGAGCCGGTCCGCCACCACCGCTGGCGCGCAATTCCTCGATCATGTTGCGGGTGCTGATGACCTCCGGATGCCGCTCGGTATAGCGCAGGCGCAGCTCACGCAGGTTCCGCTCGGCTTCCGCGAGCCGGCTTTCACCGCTGCCGCCATCCGCACCCGCCGGCAGCATGGCCGGAGCCTGCGCGAGCTGTTGCCGCGTGAGGTCGCGGCGCATGCGCGCGTCCTGCAATTCGCCCAGCAAATGCTGCTGCTGCACCCGCTGCGCATCGAGTCGCGAGGCGCCGCCATTCGCCGAAGGCAGCAGGTCCATGTAGCGGGCCTGGAACTCGGCCCGGCGGCGCTCGGCCTCGCGCAGCTTGACTTCATAGGATTGGATCTGCTGCGCCAGGAACTGCCGGGCATTGTCGATCTGCTGGCGGTCGGAGCCGGCGGCGGATTCGATGAAGAGGTTGATGACCGCCTGCACGACGTCATGGGCGAGACGGGGCTGCGGATCGCGATACTCGATGGTGAACAGGTTCCTGGTCTGCGGCGTGATGCGGATCGACCGCGCCAGGTCGAGCAGCAGCCGCTCGCGCGAGGCGGTGCTGTCCACCCGCATGTCGAGATCGGTCCTGGCGATCACCTTCTCCAGGTTCGGCCGGCTCAGCAGGGTCCGCTGCAGCATCTCGACCTGGCTGGTGGTGGAGTTGTCGATCGCGATGCCGCGGAGCAGCGAGCCCAGGATCGCATCGGCATCCGCATAGATGCGGGCATTCGCCTGGAACTGGTTCGGGATGGTGTAGACACCCGCCCAGCCAAGCCCGGCGACAAGCCAGGCGAGGGCCAGCGCCTTCCAGCGATGGCGCCAGGCGGCCGCGGCCTGGCGCCTGATGAGCGCGGCGATCTGCATGGTGTCGCGCCTTTCCCTAGAACCAGCCCTGTGGAATGACCAGCGTGTCCCCGGGCCGCATCGGCAGGTCCTGCGACACATCGCCGTCGCGCAGCAGGTCGGACAGGCGCACCTTGATGACTTCCGGCGGTGCGCCCTCCCGCTCGCGGCGGATGATCTCGGCGCGGTTCCCGGCGGCGTAGCGGGTCAGGCCCTTGGCGCTGATCATGACATCGAGCACCGTCATGCCGTCCCGGTAGGGGATGCCCATGGGCTGCGTCGCCTCGCCGAGGACCCGGATCTGCCGGTTCGGCGGCCCCTGGAAGGATTGCACCATCACGGTCACGTTCGGGTCGCGCACATAGGTGCTCAGGCGCTGCTCTATCTCGCGTGCGAGTTGCGAAGGGGTGCGGCCCGCCGCCTCGATATCGGGGACGAGCGGCAGCGAGATGCGCCCGTCGGGGCGTACCGGAAGGTTGGGGGCGCTGAGTTCCGGCGCACGGTAGACGAAGACGGTCAGCCCGTCGCCCGGACCGATGATATACCCGGAACTCGTTGCCGGGGCGTCCTCGGTAGCCGGCAACGGTGTCCGCGGGCCGCTGCCGCAGGCCGCCAGCGCAAGGGCACAGGCCAGCGCCACAGAAACAGTCAGCAAACGGTGCGCCACCATACCCTGCACTCCTCAGGAGCGCGCCGTCGCGGCGCGGCCTCGTCCGCCGGGGCGCAATGGCGCCCCTGTCCATGAAAGCGGTACCAGCCTATGCACCGTGAAGCATCCGGCGCAATAGACTTATGGGCAATTAAGACAAAATTTTAGACCCTCGCAGTCGCAAAAATGGAACCTCCGGCGGTACAGCCGCATCGCAGGGAGGCACAACTTGAGGTAGCACAGAACTATACTTCTGTGCATCACGTTACGGAAACCATCGTATCACAGCGCCGTGACGCCGAAGGTGGCCTCGAAACCCTATCGAGATGTTGATGCCGTTCTCCTGCCCCGGCCGCATTCTCGGGCTAGGTCTTTACCGAAATTAATCTCAAACTCTGGAGGCACGGCAAGCTGCCGAGAGCGACAGCGAGCCCCTCGGCCCGTGGCCTGAGGCATGCCGGGGAGTGGTACGATGACGAACCTGTTCGGCCACAGCGTCAGATCGGAACTGCTTCTTCTTTACGTAGTCGAAGCAATTGCATGCTTTGTGGCCGTATACGCCATACTTTCCTGGGGCATCGTCCAGGGGGTGCCCGCGGATCACGGCGGGACCGTCGCCTTCGCCGCCGCCTTCGCCCTGTGTTCCGGCATCATCTCCGGCGCCAGCGGCCTTTATCAGCCCGAGGCCTGGCAGCGGGCCAGGCGGTTGCTGGCCGGTGCCACCGTAGCCGCCCTGCTGCTGCTGCTGCTGGCGCGGCTGATCCTGATGGTGGTGGCCCCGGGCCAGTTCGGGAATGCCCCCTGGGGCAGCCTCACCGAGGTGCTGCTGGCCTCCGCCGCCGCCATCCTGCTGACGCGGCTCGGCTTCGCCGCCGCCGCGCGCAGCGGTTTCCTCAAGCATCGCCTGGCCGTGGTGCATGGGCCGGAAGGGCCACTCGCCCCCGAAGCCGAGGCCGCCGGGGACTCGCCGCGCCATGACCCCTTCGAGGTCGCCCTCGCCATTCCGGCCGGCGGCGCTCTCGCCGAGGCGCTCGCCCCCGAGCGGTTGCGGGCACGGCGCATCTGGGCCGTCGTCGCCGCCGATCCGGCGAGCGTGCCGGCCGCGGTCCGCCGCCGTTGCGAGGCTGCGGGCATGCCCGTATTCAGCGCCGCCGAATTCCGTGAGCGGCGCCTGAGCCGCGTGGATTTCGAGCATCTGCCCGAAGACTGGCTGGCCACCAGCGGCCCCCGGGACAGCCTGCTGGATGCCGCGGCACGCCGCGGCCTCGACCTTGCGGCCAGCCTCTCCCTGGTGCTGCTGACCCTGCCGGTGCTGCTGCTCACCGCGCTGGCCATCAAGCTCGACAGCCCCGGCCCGGTCTTCTATCGGCAGGAGCGCGTCGGCCGTGGCGGCCGGGTGTTCACGCTGCTCAAATTCCGCAGCATGACGGTGGATGCCGAGGCAGGCGGCGCGCTCTGGGCCAGCCGGCAGGATCCGCGCGTCACCCGGGTCGGGCGCCTGATCCGGCTGACCCGCATCGACGAGATCCCGCAGGTGCTGAACGTGCTGCGCGGCGACATGGCCCTCGTCGGCCCGCGGCCGGAGCGGCCCTGCTTCGTCGAGCAGCTCGGCCGGATCATCCCGCACTACAATGACCGCGCCTGCGTCAAGCCCGGCATCACCGGCTGGGCCCAGGTCAACTACCCCTATGGCGCCTCGGTGGAGGATGCCCGGATGAAGCTCGCCTACGACCTCTACTACATCCGGCGGCGCAGCCTTTTCCTGGACCTGCTGATCCTGGTCGCGACCGTCCGTGTCGTGCTGTTCCAGGAGGGTGCGCGATGAACCGGGCAGCCAGGCCGCGGCCAGCGTGACGGTCGCCGCCTCTCCCCTGTTCTATGCCGGCTGCGCCGCGGTCTGCCTGGTCTGGACCGTGCTGGTGCTCGGCGTCGGGCGCGGCCGGGCGATGCTCCTGCCGGCCATGGCCTGCGGCGGCGCCGCACTCTGGGCGGCGGCGGTGGCGCTCACGCCGGAGACGCCGCTTTCGGGGGTGGCCGGGGCGCTCGAGATCCTGCGCGGCGCGGTCTGGTTCGCCCTGCTACTGAGCCTCTGCCGCCGCGTCGCCGGCCGTGCGGCGCCTTTCGTGCGCCGCTTCGCCTGGGCGGGCGGGGTGGTGACGGTGCTTGCCCTGGCCTCGGTGATGCCCGGCGCCGATGACGCGCTGGCGCTGCCCACGCTGGGTTCGCCGGCGCTGCTGGCGCGGCTCGGCCTGGCCCTGCTGGTGGTGCTGCTGGCCGAGAACCTGTACCGCAATGCCAACGAAGCCTCGCGCTGGCAGGTCAATCTGCCCTGCATCGCGCTGGGCGGCCTCTCCGCCTTCGATGTGCTGCTCTATGCGGATGCGGCGCTCTACCGGGCGGTGTCCCCGGTGCTGCTCGATGCCCGTGCCGCGCTGACCGCGCTGGCGCTGCCGCTGCTGGCGGTCGCGGCGGTGCGCGGCCGGCGCTGGCGGCACGACCCCCCCGGTCTCGCGCGAGGTGGTGTTCCACGGCGCGACCCTGGTGGTGGCCGGCGCCTTCCTGCTGGGCGTCGGCGCCGCCGGGGAGGCGCTGCGCCATTTCGGGGCGGATTGGGGCCGGGCGGCGCAGGCAAGCCTGTTGGCCGGCGGGGTGCTGGTGCTGGTGGTCGCCGCCGCCTCGCGTTCCGTGCGGTCCAAGGTGCGGCGCCTGGTCGTGGATCACTTCTTCACCGCCCGCTACGACTACCGCCAGGAATGGCTGCGCTGCGCCACCGCCCTCTCTGCCCCCGACAACGAGGCGCCGGCTCCGGTCCGCGCCATCCGCGCCATCGCCGACCCGGTGGACAGCCCCGCCGGCGTGCTGCTGCTGCGCGACCCCGGCGAGCCCGGGCTGCGCTGGACCGGGTCCTGGAATCTGCCGGCCGAGCCGGTTGCGCTGCCCGAGGACCATGCCCTTTTCGCTGCGCTGCGGGACGGCGGCTGGGTCGCGGTTCTCGCCACGGACCTGCCGGCGGATCTGCGCGCCGCCTTCGGACCGCTCTGGCTCGCCGTGCCGCTCCTCCACCACCGCGAGGGGTTGCTGGGCGCGGTGCTGCTCGCCCGGCCGCGCGCCGCCTTCACGCTCGACCAGGAGGTCTTCGACCTGCTACGCACCCTTGGCCGGGAGGTGGCCATGTTCCTGGCCGAGCGCCGGGCCGCCGAGCGGCTGGTGGATGAGCGGCGGCTGGCGGATTATGCCAAGCGCTTCGCCTTCGTCGCGCATGACGTGAAGACCGTATCGAGCCAGCTCTCCCTGCTGCTCGCCAATGCGGATGAGAATCTGCAGGACCCGGAGTTCCAGCGCGACATGCTGCTCACCGTCCGTGCCTCGGCGACGCGGATCAATACCCTCATCGCCCGGTTGCGCCAGCCCGAGGAGGCGCCGGTCGCGCCGCCTGCCACTGCCGTCGCACCGCTGGCCCGGCTCCGTGCCATCGCCGGGGCAAGGGCACATCCCATCCATATCGAGGATGACGGACAGGCGCCGGACCTCGCGGCCATGGCACCGGAGCGCTTCGATGCCGCCGTGACGCATCTGCTCGACAATGCCGCCGAAGCCTCCGGTCCGGGCGAGCCGGTGCAGGTGCGGGTGCGGCACGAGGCCGGGCGCATCGTGGTGGACATCACCGATCGCGGCCAAGGCATGACCCCGGAATTCATCCGTGACGAATTGTTCCGCCCGCTCAGCACCTCCAAGCCGCGGGGCAGCGGCATCGGCGCCTGGCAGGCGCGCGACCTGCTGCGCGGCGCGGGCGGCGACCTGGCCGTGCTGAGCCGGCCGGGCGCGGGCACGACCATGCGCCTCACCCTGCCTGCCGCTGCCGCACGCCCGCTCGAGGCTGCGGCGCAGGAGAGGTGTGCATGAGCAAGCCGAAATTGCTGGTGGTCGAGGACGATCCCGGCCTCTGCGCGCAGTATCGCTGGGCCTTTCCCTCGTGCCGCGTGGTGATCGCCAATGACCGCAACCAGGCCGAGGCGCTGGCCCGCAAGGAACAGCCCGCCGCCGCCCTGCTCGATCTCGGCCTGCCGCCGGATCCGGAGGGGGTGAGCGAGGGCTTCGCCACGCTGGAGGCGCTGCGCCGCGCCTGCCCCGGCCTGCCGGTGGTGGTGGCGAGCGGCCAGGGCCAGCGCGAGAATGCGTTGCGCGCCGTATCGCTCGGCGCCTATGACTTCTGCGAGAAGCCGGTCGATCTCGCCGTGCTCCGCACCGTCGTGGACCGGGCGTTGCGGCTGCGCGAGTTGGAGGAGGAGAACCTGCGGCTCGCCGCGGCGCCGCGCCCTTCGCCGATCCGCGATATCGTCACCTCCGACGAGGCGATGCTGAAGGTCTGCCGCACCGTGGAGCGGCTGGGTGGCGTCTCGGTGCCCGTGCTGCTGCTGGGCGAGAGCGGCACCGGCAAGGAGGCCCTGGCGCGGGCGCTGCACGAGATGGGGCCGCGCGCCGGCAAGCCCTTCGTCGCCATCAATTGCGCCGCCATCCCGGAACCGCTGCTGGAAAGCGAGTTGTTCGGCCATGAGCGCGGCGCCTTCACCGGCGCGGTGCGCCAGGTGACCGGGCGGATCGAGGGCGCCGATGGCGGCACGCTGTTCCTGGACGAGATCGGCGACCTGCCGCTGCCGCTGCAGGCCAAGCTGCTGCGCTTCCTGCAGGACCAGGTGATCGAGCGGGTCGGCGGCCGCACCCAGATCCGGGTGGATGTGCGGGTTGTCTCGGCCACCAACCAGCCGCTGGAGGAGCAGGCCGAAAGCGGCCGGTTCCGCGCCGACCTGCTCTATCGCCTGAATTCCCTGACCATCCGCATCCCGCCGCTGCGCGAGCGGGGCGGCGATGCGCTGCTGCTCGCCCGCTGGTTCCTGGCCCGCCATGCCCGGGAATACGATCGCCGGCTGCGCGGCTTCGATGCCGAGGCCACCGAAGCCATCGCCGCGCATCGCTGGCCCGGCAATGTGCGCGAGCTGGAGAACCGGATCCGCCGCGCCGCCCTGATGGCGGAGGGGTCGCTGGTCACGGCCGCCGACCTCGAACTCGCCCCCGCCGCTGCGGCGCAGGAGGCGGATCTCGACCTCCGCGCCGCCCGGATGCGGGCGGAGCGCGAGGCCATCGAAAGGGCGCTGGCACGCAGCAATGGCAGCCTCTCGGCCGCTGCCCGGCTGCTCGGCATCAGCCGCCCGACCCTCTATGGCCTGCTGGACACGCATGGCCTGGCCATTCCCCGCCAGGCGCCGGACGCACCGGCCGCCACCCTTGCCTCAGATGCCGTGTAGCTGGAGATAAGCCATGGCCAAGCCGCTCCTGCCGTTCTACGCCCTTGGCCGTGCTGCCGGCCGCGTGCCCGTGCTGGCCCTGACTGCCGCGCTTGCCGCCGCCAGCCTGGCCGCCCCCCCGGCCGCGCTGGCTGGACCGCTCGAACGCGCCCAGGAGGCGCAGGCGCGCGGCGACCTGCGGGCGGCGCAGATCGAATTCCGCAATGCCGTGCGCGCCGAGCCGAATTCCGGTGCCGCCCGCGCGGCGCTCGCCTCCGCCAGCCTCGATCTCGGCGACATGGACGCGGCGGAGAAGGAGGCGCGCGCGGCGCTCGATCGCGGCTACGACCGGGCGGCCGGAACCGCGCTGCTGCTGCGGGCCTATCTCGGGCAGCGGCGTTTCCAGGAATTGCTGCGGGACTTCCCGGCACCGGAAGGCCAGCCACCGACGCCGGCGCAGGCGGCCGTCGCCGGCCAGGTGGCGGCGGCCCGCGCGATCACGCAGATGCTGCTTTCGCAGCCTGAGGACGCGGAGCGTTCGGTCGCCGATGCGCTGCGCCTGGCGCCCTCGGCCGTGGAGCCGCAACTTGCCGCCGCGGCCCTTGCCGTAAGCAAGGGCGACCGTGCCGCGGCCGAGGCCGCGACGGACCGGGCACTGGCGCTCGACCCGAATTCGGCCGAGGCGCTGCTGCGCAAGGCCAGCCTGCAACTGGAAGGCGGCGACCGCCAGGCGGCGGAGGAGAGCCTGGGCCGGGTGATTGCCCGCATGCCCGGCAATGTGGTGGCGCGGCTGCGGCGGGCGGAGGTGATGCTGCAACTCGGCGACACCGCCCGGGCGAAGCAGGATGTGGACGCCGCGCTGACCAGCCAGCCTGGCAGCGTGCCCGGCATCTACCTGCGTGCCCTGCTGCTCGCCCGTGCCCAGGACTGGCGCGGCGTGGACGAGACCTTGCAGCGCATTGGCCCGATGCTGGCCAATTTCCCCGATGGTTTCCTGTTGCAGGCGACCGCCAAGCGCGCGATCGGCCAGACGGCCCAGGCGGAGGACGCGGCGCGCCGCCATTTCGCACGCCGCCCGGAAGACCCGCGCGGGGCCAGGCTGCTGGCGACGCTCGAATTCGAGGGCGGGCGCCCCGACGCCGCCCGGGAGACGCTCCGGCGCCTGGATGCGCGCGGCGCCGCGGATGCCGAGGCGCTGGACATGCTGGGCCGCCTCTATGGCCTGGCCGGCCGCCGGCGCGAGGCGCTGGACGCCTTGCAGCGGGCCGCGGCCCTGGCGCCGGAGAATCCCGGCATCCTGACCCGTCTGGCCGCCGCGCGGCTCGCGGCCGGGGATGCCGCGGGCACGACGGCGACGGCGCATAGCGCGCTGGAACACGGAGCGGCCCAGCCCGGCGTGCGGGAAATGCTGGCCGCAGCGGCGATGGTGCAGGGCGACCTGGCCGCCGCGGCGGAGGAACTCGGCCGGCTGGACCCGAATGCCAAGCGCAGCGAGCCGGCTGGCGTGCTGGAGGGCACGCTGCACCTCGTGCATCTCGACCAGGCCGGGGCGCGCACGGCCTTCGAGGCGGTGCTGCGCGACTACCCGGAATCCGTCGGTGCCCGGCTCGGCCTGGCGCGGCTGGCTTCGATGCGAGGCGATCCGGCAGAGGCCGAACGCCTGATGGCGGAAGTGCTGCAGCGCCAGCCCGGCAATGCCGAGGCGATCAATCGCCTCGCCGCCGCCGCGACGTCCGGCGGCCCCCGCGCCGCCCCCGCCCGGGCCACGCTGGAGGCGGCACAGGCCGCCGCGCCGGGCGAGCCGCTGCTCGCCCTTGCCTTCGCCAATGTGCTGGTCCGCAGCGGCGATGCCGCCCGGGCGGTCACGGTGCTGGATGCGGAGGCGCTGGAGGCGCGCAGCCGCGGGCCGGCGCTGCATCTCGCCCGCGCCGAGGTGCGCGCCGCCGCAGGCCAATGGGCCGAGGCGGAGGCGGCGAGCCGGGCCGCGCTGGCCGAGGACCCGGACTCCTCCGGCGCGCGGCGGCAACTCGCCGCGCTGCTGACGCGCAATGGCGACGCGCGGGCGGCCGAGGCGGTGGTGCAGGAGGGGCTGCGGCGGAAGCCGGGCGACGCGATCCTGCAACAGACGCTGGTCGGGCTCACCTTGCAGGCGCAGGGGCTGGACGCGGCGCTCGCGGTGGCGGACCGGCTGGCGCAGCAGCCCGAGGCGCAGCCGGCGGCGGCGACGCTGCGCGGCGACCTGCTGCTCAATGCCCGGCGCCCGGAGGAGGCCGCGCGCGCCTTTGCCGCGGCCAATGCCGCGGCGCCCTCCTCGGTGCTGGCGATGCGGCAGGCCACGGCCTGGATGGCGGCCCAAAAGCCGGCGGAGGCCGCGGCGGCGTTGAGCGCCCGGCTGGAACGCGAGCCGGCGGATCTCGCCGCGCTGAACATGCTCGCCCAGTACGACCTCCAGGCCGGACGCCTCGCGGAGGCGGAGCGGCGGCTGACCGATCTGGTGGCGCGCTCGCCGACGAACGGGGTAGCGCTCAACAACCTGGCCTGGGTGCTGGCCCAGCGCGGCGGGCCGGACACCGCAAAGGCCCGCGGCTTTGCCGAGCGTGCCTATTTCCTGATCCCCGGCGCGGAGGCGGCGGATACCCTGGGCTGGATCCTGGCCCGCGGCGGCGAGGCCAAGCTGGCAGTGCCCTTGCTGCGCCAGGCGGTGGCGACCCCGCGGGCCGCACAGACGCCCGATCCGGCCATGTCCTACCGGCTGGCCTATGCGCTGCATGCGGCCGGTGAGCGCGAGGAGGCGCTGCGGGTGCTGGACCCGGTACTCGCCGGCGGCACGGCCTTCCCGGAGCGGCCAGAGGCGGAGCGTCTGCTCGCCGACCTTCGCGCCGGGCGCTGACGTGGCGCGGAAGGGGCAGGCCATGGGCAAATCCGCTGCGCCACTCCGCCGGCGGGACCTTGGCGTCCTGGCAGCCTCGGCACTGACCGCCTGTGGCGGGCCGCTTGGCGCCTCCGCCCAGTCCGGCGGGTTATTCGCGGGGCTGTCCGGAACGGTGCTGCCCGCGCCGATGCCCTGCCTGTCCAGGCCGGGCGAGGCGGCCGGCCTGGTCCTGGAGGGGACCGGGGCGCCGGCCGGGACCATCACCGTCTTCGGCCAGGCCTTCCGCCCCGGGCAGGTGCCGCGCCAGGCGCAATTGGTGGCGCATCTGGCGGATGGACGGCTGCTCCCAACCCAGATGGACGTGACGCGACGGCACCCGGACGGTTCGGCCCGCTTCGCGGTGGTCAGCCTCGCCGCCCCGGGGTTGGCCTCCGGCAGGCGAACCGGGGTGGTGCTGTCGGCCCGCCCGGCAGCAGCGGCGGCGCCGCTGGACCTCGCCGCGGGATTCGCGGAGCGGCGGGCGATCCTGGAAGTGGGGGCGGCCGGTGGCGAGCCCTGGCGGGCGGATCTCGGCGCGCTGCTGCGCTCGGGCCCGGCAGGCCAAAGGCCCTGGCAATCTGGGCCGCTGGCCAGCCAGGCGCGCATCGTGGTCCCGGTGCCCGCTGCCGCGGCGGGGGGCGCCACCTCGCTGCGGCTGGTGGCGGATGTCGCGCTGCGTGCGGATGGCACGCTCTGGGTCGATTTCTGGCTGCGCAATGATGTGGCGATGCTGCCTGGCGGCGGCCCGGCGAGCTATGCCGCGCGCCTGCTGCTCGACGGGCGCGAGGCGCTGCGGACCGGGCCGCTGCGGCAGGCCCAGTATACCGGCTGGGGCAGGCTGCTCGGCACCGCCCCCGGCGGCCGGCCTGCACCCGTCCCGCCGCTGGTGCGGCCGGATGCGGCCTCCCTGGTCGAGGCTGCGGGCGTGCCCCGCTACGATCTCTCGACCGGTGTGGATGAGGCCCTGCTGGCGCGGTTCGGCGCCGAGGCGGCGGCCCCCGCCTGGCAGGTGCCGCTCGGTGCGCGGGGGCTGACCCAGTATATGCCCATGACCGGGGGGGCGGGCGGATATCGGCCCGGCGACCCAGGCCCAGGCGGCCTGGCTCATCACCGGCGACCGGCGCGTGGCCGCCTATGTCATTGGCCAGGCCGAGGCGGCCGGCGCCGTGCCCTGGCATTTCTGGGACCCGCGGGGCGGCTCGGGCGGCACCGGCGGCTGGATGGACACCCGGCACCGGCCGAAGCTTTGGGTGGACTACCGTGGCGGCCAGGGCGGCACCGAGGGCCTGCTCCAGCCGGTGGGCGAGGATTCTGGCTGGACGTCCGACACCGCGCATCAGCCGGACCTTTGCTATGTGCCTTATCTGGTGACCGGCCGGCGGGCTTTCCTCGATAATTTGCAGGCGCAGGCTTCGCATGCCGTGATGACGCATTGGCCCTCAGGCTATGCGCGGGGGGGAGGCCGGGGCCACGGGGCCGGGAGAAGGCGTGAACGTGATCCGTGGCAACCAGGTGCGCGGCGCCGCCTGGTCGCTGCGCCAACTGGATGAGACTGGCTGGATCAGCCCCGAGGACGACCCGAACCGGGCCTTCTTCGAGGCGGCGGCGGCGGGGAATTGGACCTGGTTGCGGGCGCAGCTTCCGGCCCTGACCGCTTCGCAGGGCGAGGCGCATGGCTGGGTCGGCGATGCCACGGGGGAGGGCGGCACGCTGGCGCCGTGGCAGCAGGATTATTTCGCCTCCACCGCAGCGGCGGCGGCCAGGCGGGGCAGCGAGGATGCGAAGGTGGTGTTCGCCTGGATGGGCAATTTCCTGGCTGGCCGCTTCCTGGCCGGCGCGAAGGGCTTCAACCCGCGGGACGGAGTTGCCTATACCATCGCCATCGCGCCTGAAGGCGGCAAACCCGGGCCCTTCCGCAGTTGGGCGGAGTGCGGCGCGGCGACGCGCGCGCGCGGCCTGTCGAACCAGGACGGATGGTCGAAGAGCGGCGGCAATTACGGGCAGCTTGGGCTGCAGGCCCTGGCCGCGCTGCGCGATGTGGTCGGCTCGGAGGAGGCCCGCCGCGCCTATGACTGGCTGGCCGAGGCCGGCGCACCCGGCACGCGGCTGCGGGACTATTTCAGCGATCCGCTCTACAACATCGTCCCGCGCGGTGTGCACCGGGCTCCATCGCAGGCGCAGCGCTGCGTCGCCGTCGCGGCGGCGGCAGCATAGGCGCCAATGGCCGCAGCGTTGGGGATGGGCGGCGCGTCCCGCATGGCCGAACGGCTGGGGCAGGTGGCCGATGCCGAGCGGGAGCGCACCCCGCGATGCGGCAGGGTGCCTCGGGCAATTTGTAGCCCGGCATGCCAGAATACCCCTGCCGAGGTTTCCTCTATGGACGCAATCTGGAGTTCCCCGATGGATGCGACCCGCCAACCGGCCCCCGATTCCGTCGAACTGACCATCCTGATGCCCTGCCTGAACGAGGCGGAAACGCTCGCGGCTTGTCTTGCCAAGGCGAATGACTTCCTCAACCGCAGCGGGGTGGTCGGGGAGGTGGTGATCGCCGATAACGGCAGCACCGATGGTTCGCAGGAGATCGCCCGCGCACATGGCGCCCGCGTGGTGGATATTCCCATCCGCGGCTATGGCGCCGCGCTCCAGGGCGGCATCCGCAGCGCCCGCGGCAAGTACATCATCATGGGCGACAGCGACGACAGCTACGATTTCAGCGCCCTGGAGCCATTCGTCGAGAAGCTGCGCCAGGGCTACGACCTGGTCATGGGCAACCGGTTCCAGGGCGGGATCATGCCAGGCGCCATGCCGCCGCTGCACCGCTACCTCGGCAATCCGGTCCTGACCACGATCGGCAGGATCTTCTTCCACAGCCCCTGCGGCGACTTCCATTGCGGGCTGCGCGGCTTTACCCGCGAGGCAGCCTTGCGGCTGGATCTGCAGGCCACCGGGATGGAATTCGCCAGCGAGATGGTGGTGAAGGCCACCGTCGCGCAGATGCGGATCGCCGAGGTGCCGACCATCCTGTCGCCGGATGGCCGTTCACGGCCGCCGCACCTGAGAAGCTGGAGCGATGGCTGGAGGCATCTGCGGTTCCTGCTGCTCTACAGCCCGCGGTGGCTGTTCCTCTGTCCCGGCCTTGCGATGTTCGTCCTCGGCCTGCTCGCGATGGTCTGGCTGCTGCCGCGGCCCCGCAGCATCGGCAGCGTGACCTTCGACGTGCACACGCTGCTCTATAGCGCGGTCCTGGTCATTATAGGCTTCCAGTCGGTCCTGTTCTGGATCTTCGCCAAGATCTACGGCCTGCGCGAGAGGATCGTGCCACCGGACCCATGGTTCCAGCAGGCCGTCCGGATCATCACCGTTGAGCGGGGCCTGATCGCCGGCGCCTTCCTTCTGGTGCTCGGCGTGGCCCTGGGCGTGTCCGCGACCGCGTTCTGGAGCAGCCAGGACTTCGGAAGCCTGCGCACTTCCGAGACGATGCGATACGTGATCCCCTCGGCGACCATGATCCTGCTGGCCTTCCAGATGGTCTATGCCGCCTTCTTCATCAGCGTGCTGGACATCCGGGCTTCCATTGCTCCCGCCACCCCGGAGCCGCTCCCTGGCGCAGCCGAGCCGCAGCCCCGGTCCGCGCAGTGACCGTTCCGGCCGTATCGGCGGCGCAGGACCCTGCATTGCGGCCAATCTGCGCCGGGCTGCCGCCCGCCTTCGGACATCTGCGGGAGATCGTCCTGTTCCTGGCGGTCGGCGGCACGAGTGCCGCGATCTATGTCGTGCTGGGCGTCTTCTTCACCAGCCTATGCGGCTTCCGGCCGAGCCTCGCGATCGCCGCAAGCCTCGTGCTTCTCATGCCGCCGACCTATCTCGTCCAACGCAGCCTGACCTTCCGGTCCGACCGCAACCATGCAAGCGCCTTCCCGCGCTACGTCGCCACGCAGATCCTGGGCAATGCGCTCGCGGTGATTGGCTCCGAACTGTTCCCGGCCGTGATCCGGGGTCGGCCCTGGCTGGCCTTCTCGGCCGTCGCCATCGGGGTCGCGGCGACGAACTACGCCCTCTTGAAACTATGGACCTTCCGGAGAAGCCGATGAATCAGCCCAACGCCCAGTACAACCTGGCGCGCCCGGACTCCCTCGCGGTCCGGGTTGCGACGCAGGTCAGGTCGAGGATGTTTTCGGCCTTCATGGAGGAATTCGCGCCGGCCCCCCACGAAACCATCCTCGATCTCGGCGTGACCTCGGACCAGAGCTACACCTCGTCGAACTACCTGGAGGCGCTTTACCCCCACAAGGACCGCATCACCGCCGCAGGCATCGATGATGCGAGTTTCCTCGAGAGCCTCTATCCGGGGGTGAAATTCACCTATGCGAATGCGCTGGACCTGCCTTTCGCGGAGGGCTCCTTCGACATCGTCCATTCCTCCGCGGTGCTCGAGCATGTCGGATCTTTCGAGAACCAGGCGAGGATGGTCGCGGAATGCCTGCGCGTCGCTCGCCGCGGCGTCTGCCTGACCACGCCGAACCGGTGGTTCCCGGTCGAATTCCATACCCAATTGCCGCTGGTCCACTGGCTGCCGAAGCCCTTATGCCGGGCCGTCTTCCGCAAGGCTGGCTATGGCTTCTTCTCGGCGGAGGAGAACCTCAACCTGATGACCAGGGCCGAGCTGCGCCGGATCATGGCGGCGCATCCCGGCTGCCGGTTCCATTTCGCCCCGACGCGGCTCTGGGGCTGGACAAGCAACCTCGTCCTGATGATCCACCGGCCGGAGCCGATGGGCGGCCGCCGGCCCCACTGAGCGGGGGTGCTGCTGCGCGAGAGACCTGGCGGCGGCCTATTCCACAAGCTGCCGGGGCGCAGACAGGCGGGTCAGTTTCGCCTGGTCCGCGGGTTTTGCGGCATTGCCGACGACCTCGTACAGGAAGGCCGGCGGGCCCTCATCACTGCGCCATAGCAGGGTCCACCGGTCGGGAAATGCCGCGATCGTATCCCGTATCTGGCCGATATGCGCCAATTCGCGGCCGGCCTGGCCAGGCTGCAGCAGGACCAGCGGGATCGCATATTCGTCGATGGCGGCCATGACCTCGGTTGGCGAGGCGAAGCGTGGGACATACTCATGGGTATTGTAGCCTCCCGCCCCCAATAGCCGCACGCCCCGCACGGCGAAGAGGCTGGGGCGCATCCGGTCCCGCAGCGCCAGCTCCGATATCGCCGCGCCTTCCGCCTCAACCGGCATCGCCAGCAGGACGGACGGGTTCGCCGCTGACCAGTGGCGCCAGATCTGGGAAGCGGCCTCTCCCATCCCGAGCCGCGGACGCGGTGTTACCGCCGCCGCGCCAGGGAGCACGGAAAGGACGAGAAGGCAGAGGCCGGCCAGGGCGGGCGCAATGCCGCCGGACGGCCGCAGGCGCCTGGCAAGATGCAGCAGGAACCAGGCGGCAAGCAGCAGGGCCGGCAGGAAGGCGGGAAGCATGTAGCGATCCTGGATTCCGGACGGGACCAGTTCCTGGAAGACCGGCACTGCCAGGATCAGCGCCACGCAGCAGGCCAGCCAGGCCGCATCCGGGCCACGCCGCGGTTGCATGATGGTGGCGATCATGCCGCCAGCCGCCAGCAGCGCGCCCAGGGGCCCAAGCATGTCCAGCAGGAAGCCCAGATTCTGCGATGCCCGCAGCCACGAAATAATTCTGGTCGAAGCCGTACTGGAAGCCCACGGCCACGAGCGAGTAGGTGAACCAGTACCATGGTCCGGCGACCACCAGGACGACCACCGCCGAAAGCCACAGGCTGGGCCGCAGCAACAGGTCGAAGCGCCGGCCGATCAGGATGGCGAGGGGCGGCAGCAGGGCCAGGCAGGCCGCATTTCCCTTGGTCATCAGGGCGGCGCCCGCAACCAGCCCGAACAGCACGGCATCGCGTATCCGCGCCGTGTCCATGAATTGCGCGAAGGCCAGCATCGCAAGCAGGCAGAGCAGCGCCGTGAGCACGTCGAGCATCAGCATGCCGGTCTGCGCCTGCACGACCGGGCAGAGCATGAAGACACAGGCGACCGCGGCTCCTGCCGCGCGGCCCAGCCAGGGTGTCTCCGCCCGCCCCAGCCGGGACGCGGCCGCATGGTAGAGCGTGGTGGCCGATGCCGCCGTGATGAATGCCGAAAGCAGCAGCATCGCGGACCGGCTTGTCCCGGCCAGCAGCATCCAGACGGCCTCCAGACCGTAGAATAGCGGCGGCCAGTGCCCGATGCCGATCAGGGGATAATGGGCGGCGAATTCCTTCAGGAATGCGAGCGGCGAGGAGGGATGCATCCGGGCGAGATAATCCCGCACCAGCAGGCCCGTGACGAAATGCGATCCGTCATCGTCGGAGAACTCGGCACCATAGGCGCCGATCCTGTGCTGCAAGGCCCAGGCCAGCACCAGCATGACGCAGAAGGCCAGCAGGACCTCCATGGCGCCGACGCGCTGGGGCAGCACCGAGGCGCGCAGGGGGACCGCAAGGGACCGGCTCATGTCCGGCCTGCCCGCGATGCGCCGTGCCGAGCCGGCCCGGCTTCCGTCTCGATGAGGTTGGATGTGACGACCACCTTCGCGATCTCCCCAGCGTCACAACGCGTCCAGAAGCTTGACCACCTGCCACCTCTGGCGATGGGGAGGGATTCCCGGCCCCGATCCACCGCCGATTCTCCGTGATGTTCCGCAAGCCCGGCGGCGGCGCGACCGGCGCGCCCCTCCTACGATGCCACGGCCACCTGCGGCCCCCGCTCGGTGAGCAGCCTGTCGAAATAGGCGATCGTCTGGCCCAGCCCCTCGTCCAGGGAAACCTTCGGCTCCCAGTCGAGCAGGCGCTTTGCCAGCGTGATATCGGGGCAGCGCTGCATCGGGTCGTCCTGCGGCAGGGGGCGGTAGATGATCCTGGACCGGGACCCGGTCAGGTGCAGGATGCGTTCCGCCAATTCCCTGACCTGGATCTCTTGCGGATTGCCGAGGTTCACGGGGCCGGTCACCGAGTCATCGGTGGCCATGAGCCGCAGGAAGCCATCGAGCAGGTCATCGACGTAGCAGAAGGCGCGGGTCTGGGTGCCCGTGCCATAGAGCGTGATATCCTCGCCCCGCAGCGCCTGCACGATGAAGTTGGAGACGACCCGGCCGTCATTGGGATGCATGCGCGGACCATAGGTATTGAAGATCCGCGCAACCTTGACCCGCACCTTGTGCTGGCGATGATAGTCGAAGAACAGGGTCTCGGCGACGCGCTTGCCCTCGTCGTAGCAGGCACGCGGGCCCAGCGGGTTCACGTTGCCGCGGTAGTCTTCCCGCTGCGGATGCACTGTCGGGTCGCCATAGACCTCGCTCGTGCTGGCCTGCAGCACCTTGGCCTTCACCCGCTTCGCCAGGCCGAGCATGTTGATGGCGCCGATCACGCTGGTCTTGGTGGTCTGGACCGGATCGAATTGATAGTGAACCGGCGAGGCGGGGCAGGCCAGGTTGTAGATCTCATCCACCTCGGCATAGAGCGGAAAGGTCACATCGTGCCGCAATGCCTCGAACCGGGCGAAGCCCAGCAGGGCCGCGACATTGTCCTTGCGGCCCGTGAAGTAGTTGTCCACGCAAAGCACGTCGTGCCCGGCCGCCACCAGCCGCTCGCACAGGTGGGACCCCAGGAACCCGGCCCCACCTGTCACCAGGACGCGTTTGCGGGTCAAAGGCATGATACGCGGTTCCTTTCCGGTGGCGCCCGAACGGCACCAGTCCTGCCATGCGCTTCCTCGCGCGAAGCATCATCCCGCGGCCGCCGGATGCCCAGGACTGATCCGCAGCCCCGATCCGGCGACCGGAGGGCGATCCTGCCTGCTCCGGCGAAGCTTCCGTTGCGTGAAATCCTGGTCCGGACAGGCGATCGCCTGCCGATATCGTCCTCCGGCACCTGCTTCACCCCTGTGGAGCCTCCCTGGAATCCCCGCAGGGTTGAGAAGGCAGGTTGGCACGGCTGCGATGCCGTGGCGACCATTCCGCCGTCAACATTACGGCGAGGTGCCGGATGCAGCAGCGGGTGCCACGGCAGGATGGCGCGATCGAGGGCTGCTGCCGGCTGCCGACGCTTCCTTGCGCCTGCCCGAAGGCCGCGGCGCCCTCGGATGCCGCATGGGGGTGCGTCTCTTGCGCTGATGAATGCGCTCACATCGAGCTTGGCCAGCCCAGATGACCGGCGGGCCGGAGCGTCATACTGAGGCAACTGCATGTTCAGGCTGTCTGCCCTTTTGCATTGATGCAACTTCTGCGTGAGAATGCGGCTCGGCCGCCACCGATCGCGGCACGCTCACTCACGTTTTGCCTGCCTCCTTCCTACAATTTGTGATCAAAACTGGTGGCGTCCGAGTAATATCCTTCCAGATTAGGATGTGGAGGCTGAGGTCACATGGCCGTAGTTGAAGTAGCCCGTCCCGTGCGACAGGTTGGCGACACTTCGGTGGATGCCGGACGTGGCCCTGGACAATTGCCTTGGTACGAGTATGCGGCCCGCACAATTTGTCGGGACAAGGTGGTTTTGGATGTGGGCTGTGGCCTTGGCAATGGCCTTGATATCTTGGCCAAGACGGCACGGGAAGTCCGTGGTCAGGATCTCGACGGACGGCTCGTACGGCCCAACGTGCATATCGGCCCGCTGGAGGGGATTCCCGATAAGAGCGTTGACGTCATTACTTGTGTCGATGTCATCGAGCATGTCGAACAAGATGAGGCTTTCGTGCGCCAGTTAGCCCGCGTGGCGCGGGAGCGAATCTTTGTGAGTACGCCAAACTGGACGTTGTCTCGCTGCGAGTGGCCCTATCATGTGCGGGAGTATACACCACGACAACTGCGTGACCTGCTCAAGATTGCCGGTCAGGTCACCATGTCTAAAGGCGCGCCGTCAGGGGCCGAGGTCTGGCCCGTGAATGACTTCACCTACGATATGATGAACGCAGCTCGTAACTGGCCTCCAACAGGTTTCGCCACGCGATGTTTTTCGCGTATATTGCCGCGCTCGGCTCGTCTGCATGCACATCTCGCTGCGCTTGTGGATGTTCGCGTAAGTGCTGCCGGCTAGCTTGGGCAGGCTGTGCCGGGCTGGAGAAAGGGCACTCAGCCCCCTTCCGCTAGCTGCAGGCTGGCGGCATCGCACATCAACAAACAAGGTCCAGCGTTGGTTAACCCATCGGCTCCAGCTATTCGTTGGGCTGGTATCGTGTCCCCGATGCACCGCGCATGCAACTTGGTAGCTGCCGGCTGGTGGCGGCAGACAATCCGCTGCGTGGCCGCTTGCACCTACGCTCGCCGCGTGAGTTCATTACCAAGAAGGTATCGAATCCAGCCGATTGTCTGGTCTGATGCGGGCCAATGCAACGGCACGTGACTGAGGTTGCAATGAGTGCTCCTGAACTGCTCCGCCGCATCAATTCCAAGGTCGAGGCCTGGCGCCATCACCGGGCCATTTCGGCCGTACTGAATACGCCACCAACCCGGGAAAGCGGGCGCGATGCGGTCATCTTCAGTCAGGTCTGTGCTCGCGACTTCCTGATATACCTGCTGGCCGCGAAATCCTTCGCCCATCATACGGGCCTGGGCCGCTTCGCTGTCCTGGACGACGGCTCCCTGACCACCGAGCATCACGCCCTGCTGCGGCAGCATCTGCGCGGCATCAGGATTATGCATATTTCCGAGGTCCGTTCGGGTACGACACCCGCGGGCGGATGCTGGGAGCGGCTCATGAAGGCCGTGGAACTGGGGTCGGATGCCTATGTCATTCAGCTCGATTCCGACACGCTTACCCTGATGCCGCTTGGCGAGGTGCTGGACTGCGTGCGGCACGGCACCGCCTTCACCTTGACCGCGGAAGTCGATGCCCGCGTCGTGCCGGTCAGCCGTGCGATCGAAAAGGCAAAAGGCATCGACAGCCTTCACATCCAGATCGTCGCCGAAAGCCGGCTCGACTGCCTCAGCACGTCCTTCGCCACGAAATACATCAGGGGATGTGCGGGTTTCACCGGACTGCCACCGGGTGAAAGGCTGCCGATCGTCGAGCATATCTCCAGCCGGATGGGCGGTATCCTGGACCGGCGCTGGTCGGAATGGGGCACGGAGCAGGTCACCATGAACCTGCTCACCGCCAACTCGCCGGACCTGATGGTCCTCGCCCCGCCGATCTACGAAACCTATCTGGGGAAGCCTTTGGGTGGCCAAGCCAAGTTCGTGCACTTCATGGGGAGCTACCGGTACTGCGGCAAGGCCTATCGGCACCATGCCCTCCAGGCCATCGAAGCCCTGCACGGCCGGGCTTGAACCCCATCGCGCTTCCCGCACCCTGCCACCGGGGCGCGGCAGCCTGGCCCGAAGGACGGGCCGTAGCAGGGCATCCCAAAGGCTTCCCTGTACAGAAATTTCATTTCCGTCTTACATCCTGAAGGCTACGATCCCGGCCGTGTTCCCGATCACACCCCTGAGGGTCAATGGCTGCGCTTCGCACTTCGCTTCGCTGGAACACGCGGCAGCGGCCCGGCACTGATCGTCCAGGCGATGCCGATGGTCCGGCCTCCATCCGCCGCAGGCCAGGCGTCATCGCCTGCGGGCACCGCGTTCTGCACGGCAATGGATGACATGACAGCCGAAGCCGGAGAACTGGCCGGCAAGGACCGGGAAGGCCGAGTCGCGCCCGGCGAGTGGCCCCGGCCGGACCGGGCAAAGGGGATCCGGGTCGCCATCGCCTGCTCGGGGGTCGGCCATGTGCGGCGCGGGATCGAGGCCTGGGCGGAAGACCTGGCCGGTGCCCTCCGCCGCAGCGCCGCGACGGTGCGCTTCTTCGGTGCCGCCAGCCCCCCGGCCTGCGATACGGTGCATTGCTTCCGGCGGACCAGCGGCGCGGCCCGCGACCTCGCCCGGCTGTTCGAACGGGTGGGGGGGCTGGCGCTACGGCATGGGCTCCCCCTACGAGGTGGAGCAGACGAGCTTCGCCTTCAATCTCTGGCGGCAGATCCGCAGGGACTGCGACGTGGTGCATGTGCAGGACCCAATTCTGGCCCGCATGCTGGCGGCTGCGCATCGCCGGGGCCTGTCGCGGCCGCGCGTGATCCTGGCCAATGGCACCGGCGAGGCGCCGGAGATGTTGCGCCGCTTCGATTGGCTGCAGCACCTGACCCCCGGCGCCGCCGCGGCCTGGGAGCCGCAACGCCCGCTTGGCCAGGCCGCCTTCACCATCCCGAATTTCATCGACCCGGCGCGCTTCACCCCCGGCGACCGCCTGGCCGCCCGGGCGCGGCTCGGCCTGCCCGGGGACCGGGTCGTGGTGTTCTGCTGCGCCGCCATCCGGCGGCGGCATAAGCGGATCGACGTGCTGATCGAGGAATTCGCCACGGCCAATCGCGCCTGCGGCGGGCGGATGCTGCTGGTCGTCGCGGGTGGGCGGGAGCCCGAGACGGCCGAGGTGGTGGCCCTGGCGGAGCGCCTCCTGGGCGAGGATGCCCGCATCCTGATCGACGTGCCGCGGCCGGAGGTGCATGCCCTCTATCAGGCCGCGGACCTTTTCGTGCTGCCCTCGCTTTTCGAGATGTTCGGCATGGTGCTGCTGGAAGCCATGTCCTGCGGCCTGCCGGTGATCTGCCATGACACTCCGGATTTCCACTATGTCACCGGGCCCGGCGCCCTCCGGCAGGACATCGCCCGGACCGGCGGCCTGGCGGAGGCGCTGCTCGCCATGCTCGATCCTGTACGGCGCGCCGGCCTGGCCGCGGCCGCCCGGCGGCACGTGGAGGAGAATTTTTCCGATGCGGCGGTGATTCCGCAGATGCTGCGGATGTATGAGGCTGTCGCCAGCGGCCCTGGCAGCCGGGCATGACGGAGGGCGCAATGACCGCCGGAACGGAGCCGGACCTGCGGGCAATCCGCGTCAGCGTGATCATCCCGGCCTACAATGCCGCCAGGAGCCTGCCGCGGACGATCGACAGCGTCCTGGCGCAGACCGTCCCGCCCGCCGAGATCATCGTCGTCGATGACGGCTCCGCCGATGAGACCGCCGCGGTCGCGGAGGCCTATGGGGACCGCGTGCGGGTGATCCGCAAGCCCAATGGCGGCCCCGCCTCGGCCCGCAACCTCGGGGCGCGCGAGGCCACCGGCGAATGGCTGGCGCTGCTCGACGCGGATGACCAATGGCTGCCGGAAAAGCTGGAGCGGCAGCTCCCCTATACCAGGCCGCCGGAGGTGGGGCTGGTGCATGCCCTGATCTGCCAGCAGCCGATGAATGTCCCGCTCCGGCTGACCTTCGAGGATCTGTGGGACCGCAACTGGATCTGCAATTCCCACCGTGCTCGTGCGGCGCAACGCCTTCATGGCGCTTGGCGGCTTCGACGAGACGCGCGAACTCATCTCGGTCGAGGACTACAACCTGTGGACCCGCCTGGCCGCGAGCCGGTGGCAGATCGTCCTCTGCCCCGAGCAACTGACCCGCTATGCCCGCGGCATCGGCATTTCCTCGAATTCCGAGCGCTTCCTCAAGGCGTCGCTGTGCAACCTCACCCTGCTCGGCCAGGCGCTCGGCCTGCCGGCGCGGCAGGTGCGGGTGAAGATGGCCGCCACCTATCATGGCTTCGCGCGCGCGGCCGTGTTCGAGCGGGACCTTCCCCGGGCCCGGCACCTGCTCCGGCTCGGGCTGCGCTGCCGCCCGAGCCTGGAGAGCGCAGCGCTGCTGGGCATCGCCTGCCTGCCGGCGGGGCTGCTCAACAGCCGACGGACCCTGCGGCAGGTGATCAACCGCTACCGGGCGCAGGATCTCCCCGATGAAGGGCCGGGATTCGCGCTGCTGCTGGACGAGATGCTGCAGGACATCCTGCCTGGACCGGGCCAGGACAATGAACGGTCGCTGTTCCGGGCGCTGGCGCTGGTGGCGGTCCGGAACGGCCATGCCGCGGCGGACGACCAGGGCGCGATCCCGCGCATGGTCCAGGACCTGGCCTGGCTCGGCTATAGCGAGCCGGGGCGGCTGCTGAAGCAGCTCGGCGCCGGCCTGCCGCGCGACGAGGCGGGGCGCGCCGCGGCGCAATTGCTGGGTGAGCCGGCGGCGACCGGGCGCATGCATCTGTTCCTGCCGGTCCTCGCCGCCAGCCTCCGGCGGGCAGTGGCGCTTTCCGGGACGATGGGCATTGATGCTCTGCTGCCCAATCCGTCGCTGCAACCGCTGCTGCCGGATCCGGCCTCGCAGCCGGGCGAAGCCGGCGGGCGGGTGCGGGCGACCTATCTTCTCGCCCTGCTGGTCCTGGAAGGGCGGGGGCTCCAGCCGGAGTGGCCGCGCCAGCGTGCCGCCGCCGCCGTGGCCGAGCTGCTGCGGCGCCTCTTCCAGGACACGCCGCGTACCCTCAAGGAGCTGCGCCTGGATCAGGGCGATGCCGCCGCGCCGCAGATCGTGGCGCTCGTCGAGGAGGTGGACCGTCTGGGCCGGCATCTCTGGCTCGATGCGCTGTTCCTGGCGGAGCGGACGCTGCGGGACGTGGCGGCGGGCCCACCATCCACCACCAGGCCCATGGTTTCCGTCGGCGGCTGATACGGGGTGCCACCGCGGGCATTACGTTTCTTTGAAATAACAAAATCGCACTCGACGTCCAAAAATGATCTAGGATGCCGGAATGGCTCCGTCGGGCACTTCCCTGATGCGTGGTGCGACCTTCCCTTGGCGGGAGGGGCCGCCGGCCTGCGAAATGCCTGAAAGGCTACTGGCGTGCATGTGACCGATCTTGCCGCTCCGCATGAAGGTGATGCCGTGAATCTCCCGGCTGGCCGCCACAGGATGCATGCTGCCCCGGGCATCGCCGCGCCGGCGCATGGGCGATATGGAACGCGAATGCTGCGGGTCCTGACCCTGTCGACCTTGTTCCCGAACGCGGCGCAGCCGAATTTCGGCGTGTTCGTGGAGAACCAGACCTTGCGGCTGGCGGCCTGCGAGGGTGTCGAACTCCGGGTCGTGAACCCGATCGGGCTGCCACCCTTTCCGCTCGACCTGCACCCGCACTACCGCGACCTGCGATCGCTTCCCGAAGCGGAGTGCTGGAAGGGCGTGCAGGTGGCGCGGCCGCGCTTCCTGACTTTGCCGGGCCTTAGCGGGCCCCTTAACCCGTCGCTGCTGGTCCATGCGGCGCGCAAGGTGCTGCGGCGCTGGCAGGCCGAAGGCTTCCATTTCGACGTGATCGACGCCCAGTTCTTCTATCCCGACGGTCCGGCGGCCGCACGGCTCGCCCGGGAATTCGGGGTGCCCTTCTCGATCAAGGCGCGCGGGGCGGATATCCACTACTGGGGCGCGCGGCGGGCATGCCGGGCGCAGATCCTGCGGGCGGCCGCCGAGGCGGACGGGTTGCTGACGGTGGCGCAGTCGCTGCGCCAGGACATGGTGGCGATGGGCATGGAGGCCGCCAAGATCGGCGTCCACTATACCGGGGTCGACCTGGACCGGTTCCGCCCGCTCGACCGGGCGGCGGCGAAGGCGAAGCTGGGCGTCACCGGCCCGCTGGTGGTGAGCCTCGGGGCATTGATCCCGCGCAAGGGGCACGACCTCGTCATCGAGGCGATGGCCGGGATCCCGGATGCGACGCTGCTGGTGGCGGGGTCGGGGCCGGAGCAGGCACGGCTCCTCGCCCTGGCAGAGGCGCGTGGTGTCGCCGGGCGGGTGCGGCTGCTCGGCGGCGTGCCGCATGGGCAATTGCCGGCGATCCTGGCAGCCGCGGATGTGATGGCCCTGGCCTCGGAAAGCGAGGGCCTGGCGAATGCCTGGATCGAGGCCATGGCCTGCGGCACGCCAGTGGTGACACCGGCGGTGGATGGCGCGACCGAGGCGCTGGACCGGCCGGCGGCGGGGCGCCTGCTGCGGGAACGGACCCCGGCGGCGATCGCCGAGGCGATCCGGTCGATCCTGGCCGATCCGCCGGCGGCGGAGGCGGTGCGGGCCAGCGCGGAGCGCTTCACCTGGCAGCGGAATACCGCCGGGCTGCGCGAGCACCTGCAAAGGCTGTGCGGCACGGTCCAGGCCCGACCCGGCCTGCCAGCCTGAGCCGCCGGTCGGCAAAGGGCCTTGCGGCCCGGAGCCGGGAACCGCCGGCAGGATACAAGCCGTGCCGCAGTGCCGGCTCAGGCCGCCAGCGCCATCTGGCCCCGGCCCATCGCCTTCATGGAAGCGTGCCAGGCCTGGAACATCAGCAGGTTCCAGATCACCCGGTCATAGCCGCGTCCGTGATGCGCGAAATTCTCCCAGAGCCGGCGGCAGGCGCAGACATCGAGCAGACCGTGCTCGGCCAGCGCCTCATGGCTCATCAGCGCCTCCGCCCAGCCACGCAATTCCTGCCGCAGCCATACTTCCACCGGTGCGCCGAAACCCATCTTCGGCCGGTCCACGATGGCGCGCGGCACGCGGCGGTAGAGCAGCGCGCGCAGCGGCCGCTTGCCCTTGCCGTTCCGGCACTTGGCCGCGGCGGGGAAGCGCCAGGACAATTCGATCACCCGGTAGTCGAGCAGCGGGCAGCGGACCTCGAGCGAGGTGGACATGCTGGCGCGGTCCACCTTGGCCAGGATGTCGTCCACCAGGTAGGTCGCCGTGTCCATGAAGGTCATGCGGTCGACCGGCGCCGAGCGGCCGAGCCGGTAGGCCTTGGCGGCCAGGGGGTGGTCGAAGGCGCCGGGGGCGGTCAGCAGGGTGCCGGGGTCGAGGGATTGCGAGACCAGCATCTCATTGAGTTGCTCCGCGTCGCCCGCCTCAAGCAGGTTGCCGAGCAGGTGCAGGCGGCGCTCCAGCCGCGGGCTGCTCCATCGCCCCGCCGCGGGGCGGGCGAGGTGGTTCACCAATCCGCTGGCGAGGGAGCGGAAGGGCGCCGGCAGGGCCGCGCGCCGGTCGAGCCAGCTATCGACGGCGGCATAGCGCTGGTAGCCGGCGAACAACTCGTCCCCGCCATCGCCCGAGAGGGCGACGGTGACGCTGCGCCGGGCCAGGCGGCAGAGCAGCGTGGTCGGGATCATCGAATCATCGGCGAAGGGCTCGTCGCAGATGCCCGCCAGTTCGGGCACCACGGCCAGGATCTCGGCCCGGCTGAGATAGGATTCCACATGGTTGGTGCGGAGATGCTGCGCCACGGCAAGGGCATGCGGCGCCTCGTTCCACTCCCCGACATCGAAGCCGATGGCGAAGCTGTGCACCGGGCCGGAGGAGGTGGCGACCATCATCGCGGTCACCAGGCTGGAGTCGATGCCGCCGGACAGGAAGGCGCCGACCGGCACATCGGCGGTCATGCGGCGAGCCACCGCATCCTGCACCACCTCCTCCAGTTCCTCCTCCGCGGCCGGATGGCCGGCGGCCTGCGCCTCCAGCCCGGCGAGGGCCACCTCCCGCAGATCCCAATAGGCCCTCGGCGCGGGCGCCTGGCGCCGGGCGAGGGCCTGCTGGTCCATTTGCAGCAGGCGGCCGCCGGGCAGCTTGGCGATGGACGCGAAGATGGTCTGCTCGCCCGGCACATAGCCCAGTTGCAGGAAGCCGGCGAGTGCCTCGCCGGAGACGCGGAAGTCGAATTGCGGATGCGGCCAGAGCGCCTTCAACTCGGAGCCGAAGACGAAGCTGTGGCCCGCCCAGCCGTAGTAGAGCGGCTTCTTGCCGATGCGGTCGCGGGCCAGCGAGAGCACGCGGTCCCGCCGGTCCCAGATGGCCAGGGCGAACATGCCATTGACCCGGCGGATCGCCGCCTCGACCCCCCAGAGTGCGATCGCCTCCACCAGGACCTCGGTGTCGCAATGGCCGCGCCAGGGATGCGGGCCGCGGGCGGCATCGATCTCGGCACGGATCTCGCCGAAATTATAGACCTCGCCATTCATCATGATGGCGTAGCGCCCATCGGCGGAAAGCATCGGCTGATGCCCGGCGGGGGAGAGATCGATGATCGAGAGGCGGCGAAAGCCGAAGGCCAGGCCGCCGGCGCCATCGAGCCAGGTGCCGGCATCATCCGGGCCGCGATGCACCAGGCGGTCGCGCATCCGGGCGATCAGGCCACGCGCCGAGCTTTCGTCGCCGAGGCCGTCAGGAACCAGGAGGCCGACAATGCCGCACATGAACCTGGCCCTCTGAACCAGCCGCAGCCACCCGTAATGAAGGCGTCGCAATGCAAGTGTAACGTGTTATCCAAGCCGCAGATACACGCCATGCCGCGAATCTTCGCCTGATTCGCGGGGCAGGATATGACGTTATTGTGGGTGAGCGGTCGAGGATGCCGGGAACCGCGCCGGTTCCCTATTTCCCCGCCTGCTCCCGGCCATACCCCGCGATCACCTCCGCCGCCCGGCGGGCAAGCGCCGATTCGGGGCGGACGAAGACCATGTCGATCTGCGCCAGGACCGGGCCGATCCGCCTGAGGTCCAGGATGTCGAAGGGCAGGAACCCAAGCTTCCGCAGCTGCTCCGTGACGTCCGCGAGCCGGGGCGCCCCGGCATTGTATTCCGCGAGCGAGGCTTCCAGCAGCACCGCCTCCGTCCTTTCCAGGGTCGCGGCGGCACCAGCGAGCACGTCGAGTTCCGCGCCCTGCACATCGAGCTTGAGGAAGACGCTCCGGGCCGCGCGCTCCGCCGCCAGCGCCTCATCTAGCGTCTGCATCGGCAGCGAGATCTCGCTGCGGGCGAAGGCGGTGGTCTCGACATAGACGGAAGATCCCGTCTCGGCGACGAAGAACGGCACCTTCTCCCGGCGCTCCGCCCCGAGCAGGCCGATCTGGAAGGAGACGCGGCCGGGCGCCGCGGCCTGCACCGCTTCCAGCGCCGCCGCCTTGTCGGGCTGGGCTTCCAGCATCACGAAGCGGGCTTCGGGAAACACCGGCAGCGCCATGGTGGTCCACTCGCCGCGATAGGCCCCGGCATCCACCACAAGATCCGGCGCGAACCCCAATTGCCGCAGCCGGCGCAACCCGACCGGAACCCGATTCGCCATGATGTCGTAGAGGGGATCGAAATCCAGGTTGTTGCTCAGCTTCGACAGCCAGTACCGGCCGGCCCGCGTCGCCACGATCTGGCGGCTGAGGAATTTCAGCATGCGACTTGCCTCCTGCTGGTCCGGCCAGCCTCTATCCCACGGCATTACCACGAGACCCGACGCAGCCGGAATGACGGATCGGGCATCGGGCGGCAGGCCGCGCCCGCAGCCGGCGGCCTCGGCCATCAGCCAGGCCTGATAGCGCGCTGGCCCTGCCGCAGCAGCGCGCTGAAACCCCGGCGCCAGACCTCCTTGCGGCGCTCCGTCACCTCGGCGAGGGCGAGCACGATCGCCAGCGTGCCGCCGATGATGAACAGCCGCGTGGCCCAGAAATCGGGTGGCCAGGGCACCAGCGTGGCGAGGAACTGCGCCACCGGCAGATGGAACAGGTAGATCGCGAAGGTCGCCCCGGCACTCCAGCGGATCGGCCGCGCGAGCCGGTTCAGCACCGGGCCGAGCAGCCCGGGGATGGCCCGGACACCAACCAGATGCATGGCGAAAAGCCCGGCGACGACGTAGTCCAGGGCCAGTTCGGGCCGCCCCATCGAGGGCGGGATCAGGGTGAGGGGCCGCCCGTACCGCCGGCTCCAGATCTCATAGGCCACCCAGCCGGCCAGCGAGCCGAGATAGAGCAGCGTGCCGGCCACCCGCCCCAGCTCCCGCCGGGCGCAGAACCGGTAGGTTCCGAGGCCGAGCAGCCAGAGCGGGAACATCGCCGCGATCAGCGGCCCGACAAGGACCAGGACGGCGGCGATGCCCGGCAGCCGCCAGCGCGCCGGCGCGAAGACCGCAATGCCGAAGATCACATAGTACCAGACCTCGAAGCACAGCGACCAATAGGGCACGTTCGAGCCGAGCCGGAGCTGGCTGAACCAGAGCTCGTTCAGGAACAGCAGGCTGCTGACGAATTGCCAGGGCTGGCCCCCGGGGCCGGGCTCCCACCAGCCGGCATAGAGGTCCGGCCGCAAGGACCGGCCGATCGCATCCAGCAGGAAGGTGAGGACCAGCGCGGGCAGGGCCACGGAATAGATCCGGGCGGCGCGCGCCACGATGTAGGAGGAGGCCGACGCCTCCCGGCGGTCCGTCGCATAGCCGATGACGAAGCCGGAGATGACGAAGAAGATGGTGACGGCTTCCGCGCCGAAGCCGAGGAGCGGCCAGAGAAACCCGCCCGTGAAGCTGTGCCGCGACATATGGCCGAGGAAGACCGTCATCGCGGCCAGGAAACGAACGGCATCCAGATAGAGGGAGACTTCTCGGGTCAAGATCGGGGCCTGCTGGACGGGAACCTCTGCTGGACGGCGGCCCTCCGGACAGCCACCGGTGGTCGTGGCAGCATGCCTGCGGCCCGGCATGATGACCAGACTCCTACGCCCGCCAGTAGCCGGGTGAACCGCCGCCCGGCCCGTGCGGCGGCGCGCCCCTTGGTCCCGGCGGGCGTCTCCGGTCATGGCGATGGTTCACATTTCGATGCGGACGGGTTCGGATTCGCGCTTTCTGGTCGTATGATCCCGCCCGGACATGCCGAGGAGGCAGAGCAGGGGTGGCAACCTTCCTTGTGACCGGCGGGTGCGGCTTCATCGGCTCGCATCTCTGCGCGGCGCTGCGCGCGCGGGGCGACCAGGTGCGGGTGCTCGACGACCTCTCGACCGGGTCGGCGGGGAATCTCGCCCCCGGCGCGACGCTGCTGCGGGGCGATGTGGCCGATCCGGCGGCGGTCCGGGATGCGATGGCCGGGGTGGATGGCTGCTTCCACCTGGCCGCCATCGCCTCGGTGGAGCGCGGCGTGCGGGAATGGCTTGGCACGCACCGGGTCAACCTCTCCGGCACCATCGCGCTGCTGGAGGCGGCCCGCCCGGGCGGGGCGCATGGCAAGCCGGATGCCATCCCCGTGGTCTATGCCTCCTCCGCCGCCGTCTATGGCGACCATGCGGTGCTGCCGATCGATGAGGCGGCGCCGGCCAGGCCGCTCTCGGCCTATGGGGCGGACAAGCTGGGCTGCGAGCAGCACGCCCGCGTCGCCGGGATCGTGCATGGGATTCCGACGCTGGGCCTGCGGTTCTTCAATGTGTTCGGCCCGCGGCAGGACCCGCGCTCGCCTTATTCCGGCGTGATCTCCATCTTCTGCGACCGGCTGTCGCGCGGCGAGGCGGTGCAGGTCTTCGGCGATGGCCGGCAGACCCGCGACTTCGTCTTCGTCACCGATGTGGTGGCGGCCTTGCTGGCGGCCATGCGCGTGGCCTCGCCAGCGGCGCCGGTGTTCAATGTATGCACCGGCCAGCCGACCTCGGTGCGCGAATTGGCGGAGGTGGTGGCGAGGCTGTGCGAAACCCCGCTCGAACTGCGCCACGGGCCGGCGCGTGCGGGCGAGATCCAGCATTCCCTTGGCTCGCCGGCACGGGCGCGCGAGGCCCTGCATCTGGGCATGCCGGTGGGATTGCGAGCGGGTCTGGCCGAGGTTGTCGCCTGGCTGAGGGCAGGCCGGCCTGGCCTGGTGGATGGCTAGGACGGCGGCGCTTCGGGTCGGAAACCCGGGCTGGGGCAGGTCGATACCGCCCGATCGCACTCCGGCGGAACAGCAGGTCTATCCGGCGGCTAGCCCAGGAACCAAACGAGGATCGCGCCGATGCTCGACCAGAGCAGCAGGGAAAGACCGACGATGACCAGGGCGGCGGCTGGCCAGGCCAGGCGCTGCGGCATCGGGGCAGCCTGGAACTCGCCAGGAATCGCTTTCGCCCTGCCGAGCCGCCGTGCGTCCTGAAACCGAGTCACGAATTGCGCCTCCTCGAACGGTTGAGCCCTCTTCAAGCTCCCCTCTATTAAGAGTTGGTGGTAAAGAAACGGTTATCACAAGTCTAGGTTGATGTCACGGGTCCTGCACAGTGGCACAAACGCCTGAGCAGGCGGGGCGTCGCATCCGCCAGGGTAACTTTGGTCGTAACCAGGACCGTGACCATTACCGGGCGGGATTGCGTGGATCTTTCCCGCGCGCCCCGGGAAGGCCTTGGAGCGGGACTCGCCGCCTGCCGGCACGGCGATACGGGAGCGTTTGGCATGTGCGGCGTGGTCGGCCTGTTCCATCCCTCGAATCCGCATCTGCCCGAGGCCGGGCTGATCCGGCGCATGGCGGAGGCGCTGCGCCACCGCGGCCCGGATGGTGAAGGCTTCCATGCCGAACCCGGCTTGGCGCTCGGCCATCGCCGGCTGGCGATCGTGGACCTGGCCGGCGGGGCCCAGCCCATGGCCAGCGAGGATGGCCGGCTTGTCGTCTCCTTCAACGGCGAGATCTACAACCACCAGGCCCTGCGGCGCGAACTGGAGGCGGCCGGCCACCGCTTCCGCACCCGCTCCGACACCGAAGCCCTGCTGCATGGCTGGCGCGAATGGGGGCCGGGCCTGCTGGAGCGGCTGAACGGCATGTTCGCCTTCGCCCTCTGGGACCGCGGGCGGGGCGAGCTGCTGCTGGCGCGGGACCGGCTGGGCGAGAAGCCGCTGCACTACGCAAGGCTGCCCGATGGAACCCTCGCCTTCGCCTCGGAACTGGCCGGGCTGCTGGCCCTGCCGGCGCTGCCCCGCCGCCTCGACCCGGTGGCGGTGGATGATTTCCTGGCGCTCGGCTACGTGCCCGACCCGCATACCATTTACGCCGGCATCCGCCGCCTGCCGGCCGCGCATTTCCTGCTGCTGCGGCAGGGTGCCGCCGAGGTGCCGGCGCCGCGCCGCTACTGGCAGCCGCCGGTCGCGCCCCGGCCGGCGGCGGCGGACGATGTCGTGGCAGCGGAACTCGCGGCGCGGCTCGATGCCTCGGTGCGGGCCCGGCTGATGTCGGATGTGCCACTCGGCACCTTCCTCTCGGGCGGCGTGGATTCCGGCGCGGTGACCGCCCTGGCGGCACGGGCCGTGGCGGAGGCGGCGGGCGGGCCGCTCGCCACCTTCACCATCGGCTTCCCCGGCGAGGGCGACGAGCGGCCGCAGGCGGCGTTGGTCGCCGCCCGCTGCGGCACCACCCACCGGGCGGAGCCGGGCACGGCCGACTACCTCGCCGCCGCGCGGGACCAGGCGCGGATCTTCGGCGAGCCCTTCGGCGACCACTCCTCGGTGCCGACCCTGGCGGTCTGCGCCCTGGCGCGCCGGCATGTCACCGTGGCGCTTTCCGGCGATGGCGGCGACGAGGTCTTCGCCGGCTATCGCCGCTACCGCTGGCACGTGCTGGCGGAGGCGGTGCGCGCCTTCATCCCGAGCCCGCTCCGGCGGCAGGTGATCGGCGGCCTGGCCCGCGCCTACCCGAAGCTGGACCAGGCGCCGCGCTGGCTGCGGGCCAAGCATACGCTCACCGAGATCAGCCTGGAGAGCGCGCTGGGCTACTACCGCACCGTCTGCAAGCTGCACCATGACCGCCGCCGCGCGCTGCTCTCGCCGGGGCTGCGCGCCGCGCTGGACGGGCACGACCCGGCGGCGCGGATCGGCGCCCTGATGGCCGAATGCGACCCGGCCGACCCGCTGCTGCAGGCGCAATACGCGGATCTGCATACCTACCTGCCGGGCGACATCCTGGTGAAGACGGACCGCACCAGCATGGCGGTGTCGCTGGAGCTGCGCCCGCCGCTGCTCGACCATGAGCTGGTCGGCTGGGGCATGGCGCTGCCGGCGGGGCTGAAGCAGCGTGGCGGCCAGGGCAAGCATGTGCTGCGCCAGGCCGTGGCGCCGCTGCTGCCGCCGGAGATCCTGCAGCGGCGCAAGCAGGGCTTCGCCGCCTCCATCGGCGGCCAGCTCCGTGCCGGAGCGGCGGTGGTGCGCGACCGGCTGCTGGGCGCGCCGATGCTCGACAGCGGCCTGTTCGACGGCGCCGCCCTCTCCCGGCTGGTGGAGGAGCATGCCGAAGGCCGCCTCGACCATACCCAGGCGCTCTGGCACCTGCTGGTCTTCGAGGGTTTCCTGGCGGCGGAGGGTAGGGCGCTGCCCGATGCCGCGGCGGGCGCCGCGGACATGCTGGTGCGGGCCTGACGCATGGCGATGGTGGAGGAGGGCGGGGGCAGCATCCTGGCCCGCACGGCGCGCGGCGCGGGCTGGGTGATCGCCTGGCGGATGGCCACCCGGCTGCTCGGCTTCGTCAGCACGCTGGTGCTGGTCCGGCTGCTGACGCCGGGGGGATTTCGGCCTGGTGGCGCTGGCCACCACCTTCGCCATAGCGCTGGAGGTGTGGCTGGCGATCGGGGTGGAGGACCAGATCGTCCGCGCCCGGGCGCCGACGCGCAGCCTCTATGACACCGCCTTCACCCTGAACCTGCTGCGCAGCCTGCTGATCGCGGCACTGGTCGCGGCATCGGCGGAGGCGGCGGCCGGGTTCTTCGGGGATGCGCGGCTCGCCGGCGTGCTCTACGTCCTCGCGGCCAGCACGGCGCTGGGCGGCCTTGGCAATGTCGGCTGCGCCGATTTCCGGCGGGACCTGGCCTTCGACAAGGAATTCCGCCTGCTGCTGCTGCCGCGGCTGGCCGGCATCGCCGCCACCATCTCGCTGGCTTTCCTGATGCACAGCCATTGGGCGCTGGTGGCGGGCATCGTGATCACGCGGCTCGTCGGCGTGCCGATGGGCTACATCATGCATCCCTACCGCCCGCGCCTCTCGCTGGGCGCCTGGCGGGAGCTTGCCGGGGTGTCCTTCTGGACCTGGGCCTTCGCGGTGAGCACGATGGTGCGGGACCGGATGGACAGCGTGGTGATCGGCCGCAGCCTCGGGCCGGCGCAGGTCGGCGTCTATTCGGCCGCCTGGGAGGTTGCGGCCCTGCCGAGTAGCGAATTGGTGGACCCGATCTGCCGTGCCTGCATGCCCGGCTTCGCCGCGGCGCTGCGCTCCGGCAGCGAGGGCGCGGAGCATTACCTGCGCATTATCGCCCTGACGGGCCTGCTCAGCCTGCCGGCGGGGGCCGGCATCTCGCTGGTGGCCGGGCCGGTGGTCGGGCTGGCTTTCGGGGCCGCCTGGCTGGAGGCGGTGCCGGTTGTCGCGGTGCTGGGCCTCGCCCTGACGACATCCCTCTTTGGCTTCATCAGCGCGGCGTTGCTGAACGCGCATACGAAGCTCCAGAGCATGGTCTGGATCGCGCTCGGGACGGCGGCGCTGCGGATCGTCCTGCTGGTTACCCTCACCCCCTGGCTCGGCCTGCTTGGCAGCGCGATCGCGATGGCGATCACGCTCGTGGCGGAGCAGGCGGTGCTGGTGGCCCGCGCCCTGCACCATCTCGGGCTGCGCCCGGCGCGGTTGCTCGCGCAGGTCTGGCGGCCGCTGGTGGCGGTGGTGGTGATGGCGGCGGGGCTGTGGTGGGCCGGGCTCGGCTGGGCGCCGGCGCCCCTTGCCGCGGCGGCCGCGACGCGGGCGCTGCTGGCCGGCGTGACGCTTGGCGCGCTGCTCTATTTCGCCGTGCTTGGCGCCCTCTGGGTGGCCTGTGGCCAGCCCGCAGGGGCCGAGCGGGACCTGCTGTCCCTGATGCATCGCCTGCTGGGCCGGCTCGCCGGCTGGCTGCGTCGCGGCACGCTCGCCTGCCGGGGCGGCTAGGGTGGGCGGAGAACCGTGCCGCCCCGGCCCGGCTGTCGCGGGCGATGCCGCAGGGAGCGTTGTTGCGCTAGACCCATATCGCCCTGACTGTGGTCAGGGCGATATGGGCCTGGCCTTTATTGAGCCAGCGATTCACGCCCTGGGCGTTTTCACCCAGGACGATCGCGGGCTACAGCGGCGTGCCGAATCGATGGTTCGGCACGCCGCTGTAGCCTGTTGTTTGGTGAGCAGATTCACGCCTCCGGGCGGTTCCGCCCTGCGGCGATCCGCTCTAAGCGGCGCCCTGGCGGCGGATCGCGCCCATCAGCCGCGCCACCAGCCCGGCGCCGGACCAGGCCGGCACCATCTCGGCCCAGAGCAGGGGCACCGTGGCATTGGCGAAGCTCAGCTTGTAGCGGTCCGCGCCGGCCAGGAAGTCATACTCGCGGTCGCCGGCTGCGAGGGCCTGCTCCACCGCCAGATGGTGGCAGGTGAGGCCGGGCTTGGCATGCGGGTCGGCGCCACTGTCGGCAAAGCCGCTCTGATAGGCGTAGATCCGGCCGCGCAGGCGGAAATTATAGAGGTAGCCGGCGGCCTCCCCGGCCGCGTCCAGGCGGAACAGGTCCACCTCCCCCCGCGCCAGCGCGCGCGCGACCAGGGCGCGGTGGAAGCGCCGCATGAAGGGGTTGCCGAAGGCGCCGGGCTTGCCGCGGCGGCGCCAGCTTTGCCCATGCAATTCGATGAGCGCGTCCAGCCATTCCAGCGCCTCGGCCTCGGTTGCCGCGCGGCGCAGCGCGACCCCGCCCTGTTCCGCATAGCGCCGGGCGGAACGGCGGAGCTGGTAGCGCGTATTCGCGCTCAGCCCGCCGAGATAGCCGCGCCCCGCCGCGCGCACCGCATCGAGCCGCACCACCGGCGCCAGGCGTTCCTGCAGCCGCAGCACCGTGCCGCCCGCCGCGCGCAGCACCTCGGGCGGCACGCCGCCCAGCCGGAGGCGGCGGATGCCGGGGTGGCGCCACGCAGCCTGCAACAGCGCGCCGAGCACCTGCGGCCCCGCATCGCGGGCGAGCAGCGGCGCGTTGTGCTCGATGAAGGGCGCGTCGAGCGCCGTGTCGCCGCTTTCGGTGAGGCAAAGCTGGCCGTGGCGGCGGTTGAACAGCGCCAGGCCCACCAGGCGGCCACGCTCCTCCGCCCGCAGCAGCACGGGGTCGGGATAGCGCTCCCCGGCGAGGCATCCCACCCAGGTCCAGGTCTGGAAGAAGGCGGGATCGGCGGCCTCCGCCTCGAGCTGGCGCCATGTGGCGGCCAGCGCGTCGAAGCATTCAACCCGCGCGAGGGCCACCTCCACCGTCATGGCCGGTACAAGACCACGCCACGGCTCGCGCGGGAAGGTGCCGGTGTCGAATCGGTGGTCGAAGCCTGCCGGACTACAGGCCCGGTGCCACAGGGCGCAGCCTGCCATCGTCCAGCGCCCGGCGGCACGACCCGTGGTCCTGCGCGGGCCGTGGCCTTCCGGCCAGTCCGGGCGAGGGCACCGTGAGTGCCGCAGGGACGATGCTGGCCTACCTCCAGGGAGGCCTGACCGCGCTGGCCCTGCCGCCGCTGCTGCTGGTGCTGGCCGGATTCGCGGGCGGCCTGCTGGCTTGGCGCGGCTGGCGACCGGGCGCCCTGCTGGCCGTGGTGGCCGCTGCCGGGCTGCTCCTGCTCGCCACGCCGCTTGCCGCCGGGCTGCTCCGGGCCACGCTGGAGCGGGAGGTGACGCCAGGCATTCCGGCGGGAGGCGTGCCATTGGGCGCCATCGTGGTGCTCGGCGCCGAGATGGTGCATGGCCGGGACGGGGGCGATGTTGGCCCCCTGACCCTGGAGCGGTTGCGCGCCGGGGCGGCCCTGCACCGCCGCACCGGGCTGCCGCTGCTGGTCACGGGCGGGCCGCTTTCGCCGGGGAGCGCGCCGATCGCCGTGCTCATGGCCCGGAGCCTCACCGCGGATTTCGGCGCCGCTCCCCGCTGGGTCGAGGCGCGGGCGCGCGACACCAGGGAGAACGCGGCTTTCAGCGCCGCGCTGCTGCGTGGCGAAGGGATCGGCGCCGCCTATCTCGTCACCCATGCCTGGCACCTGCCGCGCGCCCAGGCGGCCTTCGCCCGGCAGGGGCTGGCCACCGCGGCCGCCCCGGTGCGGCTCGACCGGGTGCCGGACGGGCGGCTCTCGGAATGGCTGCCGCGGGCCGACCATCTGGGGGAAAGCTGGTTCTTCCTGCGCGAATGGGTGGGGCGGCTGGTCTATGCGCTGCGTGACTAGTCCCGGCACCAGCTTGGGCGCCCGGCTGGTGCCGGTGCCGCGCACGGGCCTGCCGGCCTGGTGCGATCGCTTCCTGGCGCCGCCGGGCAGCGGGGATTTCTTCGCCGGCCGCGCCTTCCATGACACCACGCTGGCGCATGCCCTGCCGGATGAGGCGGAGCCCCTGGTCGCCGCCTGCGGCGAGGTGGCCCTGCTGCCGCTGCTCCGCACCGGCGGGCGGCTGCAAAACCTCGCCACGCCCTATACCCTGGCCTGGCGGCCGCTCTTAGCCGAGGGGGCGGATCCGGCGGCGTTGCGGCAGGCCGGGCACGGCTTCGGCCGGTTACTGCGCGGCGGCCCGCCGGCGCGGCTGGAGGCGCTGGACGCCGAGGCGCCGGGCCTCGACGCCTTCCTCGCCGGGCTCGGCGCCGCGGGGCTCGCGCTGCACCGCTACCGGCACTTCGGCAATTGGCATGAGGCGCTGCCGCCCGGCCTCGGCTGGGCGGCCTACCTCGCCGCCCGCCCGCCGGCGCTGCGCACCACCATCGGCCGCAAGCTCGCCCGCTGCGGCCGGGAGATGCACTTCGAGTTGCACACCGCCCCCGGCGCCGCGCTGGACGCCGGGATAGCAGCCTATGAGGATGTCCGGGCCCGAAGCTGGAAGCCGCACGAACCCTTTCCCGCCTTCGACGCCGCGCTGATGCGGGCGGCGGCGAGGCTTGGGATGCTCCGGCTCGGCCTGCTGCGGGGGCGGGGGGATGGCCGTCCGGCGGCGGCGCAATACTGGATCGCCGATGGCGGACGGGCCTGGCTGCTCAAGCTCGCGCATGCCGAGGAAAGCCGCGCCGCCTCCCCAGGCACCGCGCTTACCGCCATGATGATCCGCGGGCTGCTGGAGGAGGATGGGGTGCGGGAGCTGGATTTCGGGCGCGGCGACGACCCCTACAAGCAGCTCTGGGTCGGGCGGCGGCGGCAGCGGATCGGCCTGGTGGTCGCCGATCCCCGCCATCCCGCGGGGCTGCTGGCGGTGGCGCGGCAGGTGGCTGGGCGCGGGCGGCAGCGGCTGCTCGGCTGGCTCGGCCGCGGCGACGAAGCGGGGAGCGACCACCGGCCATGAGGATCCTCTACAGCCACCGCATCCAGTCGCATGACGGCCAGGGCGTGCATCTGGAGGCGCTGGTCGCCGCGCTGCGCGCCGCCGGGCATGAGGTGCGGGTGGTGGGCCCCGCCGGCTATGCGCGGGCCGGGCTCGGCGGCGAGAGCGGCACCGTCGCGCTGGTGCGGCGGCTGCTGCCCGGCTTCACGGCGGAGCTCGCGGAGCTGGCCTATAGCATCCCGGCCTGGCTGCGCCTCGCCCGCGCCGCGCGGGAATTCCGGCCGGATGTGCTGTATGAACGGGCCAACCTGTTCCACCTCGCCGGCGCGCTGCTTGCCCGCGGCCGCGGCCTGCCCTTCCTGCTGGAGGTGAACTCGCCGCTGGCCGAGGAGCGCGCCCGCTTCGGCAGGCTGCGGCTGCGCCGCCTGGCGCGGGCTGCCGAGCGCTTCGTCTGGCGCAGCGCCGATCGCGTGCTGCCGGTGACCGAGGTGCTGGCCGGCCATGTCGCGGCGGCGGGCGTGCCGCGGGAGCGGATCGAGGTGGTGCCGAACGGCATCGACTTCGACGACTTCCCCGCGCCGGCGGCAGATACCCCGGAGGAAGGCGCCGAACTGACCCTCGGCTTCGTCGGCTTCGTGCGCGACTGGCATGGGCTGGACGCGGTGATTCGCGAGATCGCGGCCTGGCAGGGACAGCCGCGCCTGGCCCTGCTGGTGGTGGGCGAGGGCCCGGCGCGGCCGGGGCTGGAGCGGTTGGCGGCGGAGCTTGGTGTCGCCGGGCGGGTGCGCTTCACCGGCCTGGCCGACCGGGCGGCGGTGCCCGGGCTGGTCGCCGGCTTCGATATCGCGCTGCAGCCCGCCGCCGTCGCCTATGCCTCGCCGCTCAAGGTTTTTGAATACATGGCGGCGGGCCGTGCCATCCTGGCACCGGACCAGCCCAACCTGCGCGAGGTGCTGGAGGATGGGCGCACCGCGCTGCTGTTTGATCCGGCCCTGCCCGGCGCGCTGTGGCAGGGCGTGCTGCGCCTCGCGGCCGATCCGGTGCTGCGGGCGCGGCTCGGCGCGGCGGCGCGGGCGGAGGTGCTGCGGCGGGACCTCACCTGGGCCGGCAATGCCCGCCGCGTCCTGGCCCTGGCGGAGGCTGAACTGGCCCGACGGCGGGCGGCGGATGGCCGGCTGGCGGCGCCGCCGGGCGCGGAACAGCCGGGCGGGGCGGGGTGATGCGGCAACCGGTTCCCATGCCTCCGGGCGGGCGCAGGGGGTCAGCGCACCTGCCCCGGCCCCTCCAGCGCCACCACAGGGCCGCGCAGCACATTGCCCTGGAGTTCGGCCGGCGTATCGCTCAGGTTGCGCAGGAAGACGGTGCGCCAGGGTTGCAGGTTGGTGAAGCGGTTGTCGAGCAGGCGCAGGCTCTGCGTCGGCTGGGTCACGCCCTCCGCGCCCACGATCACGGCGACGCCGGGATTGCCGGAGCGTGGGCCCTTGCGCATCTCGTTGCCTTGCAGCAGCAGGTCGCCGCCATTCGGCAGGTCCAGCAGGTAGCTGGCCATGCCCTCCGGCCCGTCCAGGATCAGGCTGTCCACCACCTCCGTCCGCGCCGCCCGCGACTTGATGTGGTGGCAGATCACCGTCGCCTCGAACCGGGAGCGGCGGATGGCGAGCAGCGCCAGCCGCCCGGCATAGAGCCCATGCGCGCAGGCATGCAGATGGGCGCCGTTGCCGATGAACTCGCTATCCTCCACCACCAGCGATGCCTCCGGCGGGCCGCCGGCCAGGATGCCGTTCTGGTTGCCGAGGAAGCGGCTGCGCAGGATGCGGAGGTCGCCGCCCTCGGCCCGGATGCCGGCGGCATTGCCCCCCGGGAAGGCGGCGCCCCGGAAGGTGAGGCCGACCACCGAGGCATCGCGTCCGGCGATCACGAACAGCGCCTTGCCGGCGCAGATCGGGCCGCTGATCTCGACCGCGCCCATTCCGGCCGCCTCGATGCTGAGCCCGGCGGCGCGCCAGATGGCGCAGTCCCGGTAGCGTCCCGGCGCGATCAGCACCCGGTCGCCGTCGCGCGCCACGGCCGCGGCGGCGCTCGGCACCCGGAAGGCCTGGCCGGGGCCGACCCGCAGGGTTTCGGCCATCGCCTGACCCGCGAGGCCAAGGCAGAGCAGCAGCGCCATGGTGGCGCGGAGGGCGGGGCGGTTCATGCGGGCATCCTCGATTCCGCCCCGGCGGGGAGGGCGGCATGAACATGCCCTCCGTGGCCAGGCCTGGTCCAGCGCCGGAGAGGCTTTCCGCCGGTGGCGCGGCGCCCCTGCTGCTGCATGTCTTCCCGAGCTTCGCCGTGGGCGGCGCGCAGGTGCGCTTCTGCGCCCTGGCGAACCGCTTCGGGCCGCGCTGGCGCCACGCCATCCTGGCGCTGGATGGCTGCGGCGAATGCGCGGCGCGGCTCGGGCCGGAGGTGCCCTTCGAGCTGCTGCCCTCGCCGGTCCGCCGGGGCGAGGGCCTGGCGCGCAGCCTGTGGCGGATTCATGCGCTGCTGCGCCGGCTGCGGCCGGATGTGCTGGTCACGAGCAATTGGGGCAGCATCGAATGGGCGCTGGCCAACCTGCTGCCACCGCGCCTCAGGCACCTGCATACCGAGGACGGATTCGGCCCCGAGGAAAGCGCCGGCCAATTGCCCCGCCGCGTCGCCATGCGCCGGCTGGCGCTGCGCTGGAGCACGGTGGTGCTGCCCTCGACCATCCTGCTGCGCGCCGCGCAGGAGGCCTGGCGCCTGCCCGCCGGCCGGCTGCGCTACATCCCGAACGGGCTCGACCTGCGCCGCTTCCGCCCGGAGGGGCCGGCGGCCAGGCTGCCGGTGCCGGGGGAGGGTCCGCTGATCGGCACCGTCGCGGCGCTGCGGCCGGAGAAGAATCTCGGGCGGCTGCTGCGCGCCGCGGCGCTGCTGCTGCGGGAGGGCACCGCGCTGCGCCTGCTGGTGATCGGCGATGGGCCGGAGCGGGCGGAGCTGGAAGCCCTGGCGCGGGAGCTTGGCATCGGCGGGTCCGTGCTCTTCGCCGGGCCTGTGGCGGACCCGGCGGCGGCCTATCGTGGGATGGACCTCTTCGCGCTTTCATCGGATACCGAGCAGATGCCCTTCTCGGTGCTGGAGGCGATGGCCAGCGGCCTGCCGGTGGCGGCCACCGAGGTCGGCGACCTGCGTGCCATGCTGGCGCCGGAGAACCTGGCGCATCTCGCGCCGCTCGACGAGGCCGGGCTGGCGGCGGCGCTGCGGCCGCTGCTCGGCGACGCGGCGCTGCGCGCACGGCTCGGCGCTGCCAACCGGGCGAAGGCGGAGCGGGACTACGACGAGGAGACGATGTTCCAGGCCTATGCCGCCCTGATCGAGGGTGGGGCCGGGGTGGTGGGCGAACCGCATCCGGATACGGCAATGAAGCGGATCCGAGGCTGACACGACATGGTCGATACCTTCTGCATCCTGTTCAGCACCATCGGGTGCCTGGTGGTGATTTTCCGGGCGGTTCTGCTGGACCGGTCGCTGCCCTGGTTTCTGCCTGAGAAGGCACCGGAGCCCAAGGCCGCAGCCGATGCTCAGGCCCCTAGAAGTGGCTGGCGGACGAATGCGGCGGCGGCCCGCCGGAAGGGTTCAGCGTGAGGATCGCGCCGCATGCTCCGTAGCCTCTACGTAGTTCTGGTCTATCTTGCCTTCCTGGCACTGGGAGTGGTGGCGCCCTTTGTATTCAGCCTGGGCTATGTCTGGGTGGATACGTTCAATCCACAGCGGATTGACTATATAATGCTGCCTCTATTCCCCGTCTCTCTCGTCATGGGCGCAGGCGCGGTTGGTGGGTACATCCTGCTGGACCGACGCTCGCCACCACCGATCAGCCTGTTCATGGTGCTGACCCTGGCATTGGCCATCTGGGTAACGCTGACGACGGCATTCTTGGCGGTAGCGCCCGATGCAGCATGGGCGAAGTGGGACTGGGCATCCAAGACTATTCTTTTTTCTGCTTTTTTTCCTTTCATATTTCGCTCCAGGATACAGATCGAGGCGTTCCTTCAGGTTTACATCTTTTCTCTCACAATTCATTTTGTATCCGCCGCAATAAAAACGATCTTCAGTGGCGGCGGTTATGGCCGGGTACTTTCAGTGGCCGCTACATCCGGCGATTATGGCTTGGCGGAAGGCAGCACGCTGGCAGCAGTTGCCTTGATGGTGGTGCCAATCATTTTCTTCCTGAGGGCACACACACGAATCCTCCCGAAGTCCATTCTGACGGACGCGCTTTACGCTGGGCTGGTGGCGGCCGCGATAATCGGCGCAATCGGTACCTACGCACGCACGGGACTAATAGGCATGGTCGTCGTTGGCGTTGCAATGTGGATACGAACCAGCAGGAAGATAACCTTTGGCATCATTGGTGCTGTTGCAGCGGCGGCGGTAATCTATCTGACATCAGACGCTTGGAATGAGCGGATTTCAACGATCCAGGACTACGACCAGGAAAGTTCTGCATTAGGCCGTATTCTTGCGTGGAAATGGACACTGCAATTCGTTGCAAGCAATCCCCTGGGTGGCGGCTTCGATGCCTACAGGATCAATCAGATTGTCTTCCCTGCCACTGAATTGCATCCGGAACCGCTGGTGGTCTACGGCAAGGCGTTCCACAGCATTTATTTTGAAGTGCTTGGCGAGCACGGGTGGATCGGACTGGGGCTGTTCCTTGGGCTCGTCGCCACGACCTTCCTCACCCAGCAGGTCGTCGTGCGCCGGACCCGGAAGGTGAAGGAACTGGAATGGTGCCGGGAACTCGCACTCGCATTGCAGGTCTCTCTCCTTACCATGCTCGCGTGCGGAGCGTTCATTGGTATCGCGTTCCAGCCGATGTTTTATTATCTGTTCGCCATTTCTTCATGTCTTGGGCTGCACGTGCGGCGAGCATTGAAAAGCATGGCAGAGTCAGAGGCGTCCGCGCGCGTGGCTCGCCCGGGTGCGCGGTGGATCGAGGCACCCTCGATACGGCGGCTTGCAGCGACGGCCGAGGGTGCTGTTAGAAGGAAGCCTGCCGGCAGGACATGGCGAGAGCAGCCTTAAGCATTTCGCGCCCCGCGGGAGCAACTTGGCTCGAACAGAGCAGGGTTCGGCGTATGCTTACCGAAGGTGAAAGCGCCAAGACCAGGGTCGTCCTGGCTGTTTCAGGCTGCATCGGCAGCGCCCATGGTCTCGGTGCCTTGAGCGCTCCAGCGATTTTGCCATCCCGCCCGGCCGCGTGCACTGCTATCGATACGTCGCATAATCAGGCAAAGCCAGGAGGCCGTCCATGCCCATGTCGCTCCAGCAATTCGCGCAGAAATGCCACGACGCCTTGAAGGCCAATCCCGGCGCCCCCCGGCCGCCAGCAGGTATCCGCCCTGGTGCGGGAGGCGCTGCAGGACCCGGAATTCATCGCCGCCCATATCCCGGAGGGCACGCCGGAGCGGAAGGTGCTCTACGAGGACCCGGAACTCGGCTTCGCCATCCTGGCGCATGCCTATACGGGCGCGAAGAGCAGCAAGCCGCACGACCACGGCCCCTCCTGGGCGATCTACGGCCAGGCCGCCGGCGAGACCATCATGACCGACTGGGACTGCCTGGAACGGCCGGCCGAGGGCAAGCCCGGCAAGGCGCGCCGGCTGCGCGACTATTCGCTCAAGCCGGGCGATGCCCATCTCTATGAGCCCGGCGTGCTGCACTCGCCGCGCCGCGACGGCGCGACCCGGCTGCTCCGCATCGAGGGCGTCAACATGGACCGAGTGACACGGCTGCCCTACGAGGCGGTCGAGGGCTGAGCCCTCCGGTGCGGGCCCGGCGGTGGGGGCTGCGGCCCTCCGCCGGCCGGGCCATTCAGCGCCCGCGCGTCGCGGCCCAAGCCTCGGCGATCCGGGCCAGCGGGTCCGGCGCGGCCGGTGCGTGGCCGCCGCCGGAGGGCACATCGCCCCAGCGCCGCACCGGGCCGCTGTCGAGATGCACGAAGCCGCGCCGGGCATAGATGCCGACCCCGCCGCGCGCCATCGCCAGCGCGGTCTCGCCGAACCCCACCAGCCGCTCCGCCGGGACATGCAGGTCGAGCGCGCCGGCCCGCAGGTGCTGGCTGTCGCCGGCGCCGTCCACCGCCGCATTGGTCGCGGCCGTGCGATAGCCGGACAGGATCGTGAACTCGCCCCGCAGCCGCGCCCGCTGCGCCACCTCCCACAGGATGTCGATCGCGCGCGGGTCGAAGGGATGCACCGCGCCGGTCCGGCTATCCGCCAGCACCACCGAAATCTCGGCCAGCGCGGCGGGGTCGGCGGCCCGGCCGTCATGATAGGTGCCGGAGAAGCGGGCGCCGGTGGCCGCGTGCCGCAACAGCAACTGGCGCGGCGCCGGCCCCGCCTGGCGGGCCGCCTGACGGCGTGGGGCGGCCTGGGCCGCATAAGGAGGGAAGGTGAGCACGGCCGGAGCCGCGGCACCCAGAAGCAGGATCCGGCGTCGCATCGCCGCTGGAGTTACGGCAGGGAGAGACATAGCGAAACCCCGCCTCACGCGATCGCGTGCGGGACGAGGCTCAATATCGGCACAGGTTCGCCCGATCCGAGCGGTGGATCCTGGCACTTCTACATATCGGCGATCAGTCAGTGCAGGTGCGTTGCTACTCCACCCGGGCGCCGATCCGGCGCACCACCGCGCCGAAGACTTCCCGCTCCCGCCGGATGCGGGCCGCGAAAGCCTCACCGGCCTCGAAACGCGGGGTAAGGCCCATCATCGCGGTTGCCGCGGCCACCTCCGGCGCCGCCATCGCCGCTTCGAAGGCGGTGGTGAGCCGCGTCAGGATCTCGGGTGGCAGGCCGGCCGGCGCGGCGATGCCGAACCAGGGCAGGGCCTGCGCCTGGGGGAGGCCAAGCTCGGCCAGCGTCGGCAGGTCCGGCAGCAGCGGGTTGCGGGTTTCGCCTATCGTGGCGAGGCCGATCAGCCTGCCCTCCCGGATCGCCGGGATCGCCACCGAATCGAACAGCAACTGCACGCGGCCGGCCAGCAGATCGGTCAACGAGGGCGCCGAGCCGCGATAGGGCACGTGCTCCAGCCGGATGCCGGTGGCCTCGGCGAAGATCTCGCCGCTGAGCTGGGTGATCGTGCCATTGCCGGCGGAGCCGAAGCGCAGCCGCCCCGGATTGGCCTTCGCATAGGCCACCAGCCCCGCGACGTCGCGGAAGGGCAGCCCGGGATGCGCCGCGATGACGCCATGCGCGACCGCGGTCATCGTCACCGGCGTGAAGGCCTGCGCTGGGTCGTAGGGCAGTGGCATGACATGCGGGCTGATGGTGAGCACGGCGGTGGGGAAGGCCAGCAGCGTGTAGCCGTCCGGCCGCGCCCGCGCGACATATTCGGCGCCGATGCTGCCGCCGGCCCCGGCCCGGTTCTCGATCAGCACGGGCTGGCCGAGGATCTCGGCGAGTTTCGGCGCCAGGGGCCGCACCGCCAGGTCGGAACTGCCGCCGGGCGGATAGGGCACGACCAGCGTGATCGGCCGCGTCGGCCAGGTTTGCTGCGCCCGGGCCGGGGCACCCAGCAGGCCCGCGGCGGCGGCCGCCAGGCTCCGGCGTGCCAGGGGACGTGCCAGGGGATATGCCATGGAATGGCGGTTCATGCGGGCCTCCCTCGATCTTGTTGCTTGGTGCCAGCATAGCGCGGCCATGCCGCATGGAAGGGTGCCAATGCCGGATGCGGCATCAAGGAATCGGCACAGGGCTGCGCCGGATAAATCGGCCGCGGCAACGGAACACCCTTCACAGCCCCCGGCCGGCACCGGCATGCTCCCGCTGAAACCCGCGACACTGCGGGACCAGGGAGAGGGAATCGTCCACCATGACCGATGCCGCCTTCACGCGCCGCGCCGCCCTGCTCGGGGCCGCGACCGCCGGCAGCCTCCTGTTTGCCGGCGGCAAGGCAGGGGCGCAGCAGCGCCCGGCCGAGCTGAAGATCGGCATCACCACCTTCCTCTCCGGCCCTGCCAGCGTCTTCGGCGTGCCGGCGCGGCAGGCCGCCGAGATGCTCTTCGAGGAGATCAACAAGGCCGGCGGCATCGGCGGCGTCCCGGTCCGCGCCTTTTTCGTGGATGAGGGGCCGGGCACCGACCACCTCGTCGGCGAATACCGCCGGCTCGTGCAGAACGAGGGCGTGCAGCTCATCTTCGCCTCCATCTCCTCCGGTTCCTGCCTGGCCTGCACGCCGCTCTCGGACGAGATGCGCAAGACCACCGTGCTCTGGGATTGCGGCACCCAGCGGATCTTCGAGGAGGGGCCGCACCCCTTCGCCTTCCGCACCCAGGGCTATGCGACGCCGGAGGTGCTGGCACCGCTGCTCTATCTGCTGAAGCACAAGCCGGACTTCCGCAGCATCGCGGTGATCAACCAGGACTATGCCTGGGGCCGCGATTCCTGGGAGATCTGGAAGACCGCCATGGACACGCTGAAGCCCGGCGTGCGGGTGGTGGCGGAGATGTTCCCGCGTTTCGGCGCCACCGACTACAGCACGGAGGTCACGCGGCTGCTGGCGGCGCGGCCGGATGTGATCCTCTCCACCCATTGGGGCGGCGACCTGGTGACGCTGGTGCGGCAGGCAGCGGAGCGCCGGCTCTTCGACCGCTCGACCTTCGTGCTGCCGGTGGCCGAGGCCTCGATGCAGATCCTCGGCCGGACCATGCCGGCGGGGCATGTGATCGGCGCCCGCGGCGACCATTGGAACAACCACCCGCGCCCGAAGGACCCGGAGCGGCTGCGCCGCCTCGTCGAGGACTACCGCAAGCGTTACAACGAATACCCGATCTATCCCTGCCACCACATGGCGCAGGCGATCTCCGCCACCCAGGCCGCCTATGCCAAGGCGATCCAGGCCAAGGGCGGCGGCTGGCCGAATGACCAGGAACTGGCGAATGCCTTCCGCGGCCTCACCTTCGACTCGCCCACCTCCTCCATCACGCTCCGCGAGGACGGTCAGGGGCTGGAGGATCAGATCGTCGGCATGAGCTCCTTCAACGACCGCTTCCCCTTCGCGGTGCCGAAGGACATGGTGATCTTCCCGGCCGCCATGGTCAGCACGCCGGTCGGGCAGAAGAGCGTGGACTGGCTGAAGACGCTGAAGCCCGAGATCCTGGCGCAGGTGCCAGCCGCGATCGCGGGCTGAGCGCGGCTTCGCAGGGCGCCGATCGCTGAGGGGGGGAGGGCTGATGGCAGGCTGGTTTTCCGAGAACGGCCTGCTGCTGGGCCTCGCGCTGCTGGATGGGCTTTCCTATGCCGCGCTGGTCTTCATGGTGGCCGTCGGGCTGAACCTGGTCTTCGGCGTGCTGCGCATCGTCAATGTGGCGCATGGCAGCCTGTTTGCGATCGGCGCCTATACCGCGGCCTCGCTCGGCCTGTTCCTCTCGGCGCGGGGCCTGCCGCCGGCGGCGGGCTATGCGGTGCTGCTGCTGGCCGCGGTCCTGGTCGGTGGCGTGCTCGGCCCGGTGATCGAGCGCGGCGTGCTGCGCCGGGTCTATGGGCAGGAGGATGTGCTGCAGCTGCTCGTCACCTTCGCCCTGTTCATGATCCTGGAGGATGTGCAGAAGCTGATCTGGGGGGTGCAGCCGCTGTTCCATGACGCCCCGATGAAGTTCCTCGGCACGGTGGACGTGCCCTTCGGCGAGGATGTCATCCCCTTCACCGCCTACCAGATCTTCGTCGTGCCGGGGGTGGCGGTGGCGACGCTGGCGGGTCTCGCCTGGTTCCTGCGGCGGACGCTGACCGGCCGGGTGATCGTCGCCGTCACCACCGACAAGGAGGCGGCGACGGCCATGGGCATTGACGCCGCGAAGGTGACGCTGCTCACCTTCACCTTCGGCGCGGCGCTGGCGGCGCTGGGCGGCGCGCTGGCCTCGCCCACCACCTCGCTGGTGCCGGGGGTGGGGGCGCAGACCATCGTGCTGTCCTTCGCGGTGGTGGCGATCGCCGGGCTCGGCCAGATCGAGGGCGCCGCGCTGAGCGCGTTGATGATCGGCATGGGCCGCAGCATCGCGGTCTATTTCGAGCCGGAGCTGGAGGTGGTGGTGCCCTACCTCATCATGGTGGCGGTGCTGCTGGTGCGGCCGCAGGGGCTCTTCGGCGTGGTGGAGACCAGGCGCGTATGAACCGCCTGGTCGAGCCGCTGCTGGCGCTGGCCGCCACCGCCCTGCTGGTGCTGGCGGCCTGGGCGGTGCCCTGGCTGAAATTCGTGCTGACCATCGCGCTGGCCAAGGGGCTGGCGGTTCTCGGCATCCTGCTGCTGCTGCGCGCCGGGCAGGTGAGTTTCGGCCATTCCATGTTCATGGCGCTCGGCGCCTATACGGTGGCCTTCCTGGCGCCGCAGGTGCCGGAGGCGCTGCTGCTGCTGCCGCTGGCGGTGCTGTTCTCGGCGGTGGCCGGGCTGCTGATCGGCCTGTTCGTGGTGCGCTACCGCGACATCTTCTTCAGCATGCTGAACCTGGCGCTCTGCATGGTCTTCTATTCGGTGCTGGAGAAATTCTACGCCATCACCAAGGGCACCGACGGCATCCGTGTCACACCCATCACCATCGCCGGCCAGGAGCCGGGGCGGGAGACCCAGGAATGGCTGATCTTCGGCCTGGCGCTAGTGCTGGCGGTTGGATCCGGCCTGCTGGTGCGGGCCTATCTCGCTTCGCCCATGGGCCGGGCGCTGGCAGGGATCAAGACGCGGGAGACGCGGCTGGAATTCATCGGCGTGCCGGCCCGGCGGGTGCTGCTGTTTGCCTATGTGCTCTCGGCGGTGATGGGCGGCTGCGGCGGCGCGCTGCTGGCGATGACGACCCGGCATGTCACGCCGCTGCTGTCCTACTGGACCGCCTCGGGCGAGCTGGTCTTCATCCTCATCCTGGGCGGTGCGGGCAGCGCGCTCGGCCCCTTCCTGGGGGCGGCGGCCTATGAGCTGGTGCGGGTCTATGCCGCGGCGCTGGTCGCCGATGCCTGGCAGATGATCCTGGGCGGCGTGCTGCTGGCGGTGATCCTTTTCGCGCCGCAGGGTCTCTGGGGCATCGTGGCCGGCCGGCTGCGGGGCCGCGCATGAAGGGGAAGGACATGGGCGCGCCGCTGCTGGCCGCGCGCGGGTTGCGCCTCGCCTTCGGCGGGGTGAAGGCGGCGGATGGCATCGACCTCGATGTGATGCCGGGCGAATTCCTCGCCATCATCGGCCCGAACGGCGCCGGCAAGACCACCTTCATCAACATGGCCACCGGCTACCTGCGGCCGCAGGCGGGCAGCATCGCCTATGACGGCCATTCCATCCTCGGCCTGGCGCCGCGCGCCATCGTCCGCCGCGGCATCGCCCGCAGCTTCCAACTGCCGCAGCTCTTCACCGAGCATACCGTGCTGGAGAATGCGGCGCTTGCCATCGCCGCCCGCACCGGGCTGTGGTCGCCGCTGGCCCGGCTGCTCCGCCCCGGCATCCGCGCGGAGGCAATGGCGCTGCTGGACCGCTTCGGCCTTGGCCCCCTGGCCGGGGTGCGGGCCGATGCGCTGAACGAGGGTGCCCGCAAGCTCGCCGATATCGCCATGGCGGTGGCGCTGCAGCCGCGCCTGCTGCTGATGGACGAACCGACCAGCGGCGTCGCCACCGCCGAGAAGATGACCGTGGTGGAGACGCTGGTGCGGGTGCTGCGGCAGGCCGGCGTCACCGCGGTATTCGTCGAGCACGACATGGAGGTGGTGGCGCGCTTCGCCGACCGCGTGGCGGTCTGGAGCCAGGGCCGCATCCTCGCCCTCGGCCCGCCGGAACAGGTGCTGGCGGACCCGGTGGTGCGGCGCGAGGTGATCGGCATCGAGGCGGGGAGCGGCCATGCTTGAGCTCGATGGCGTCTCCGTCGATATCGCCGGCGTGCCGGTGCTGCGGGCGGTGCATCTGCATGTGCCGCCGGGCGGCCGGGTGGCGCTGATCGGCCGCAACGGTGCCGGCAAGACCACCACGCTCCGCGCCCTGATGGGGCTGCTGCCGGCGCGGCAGGGCCGGGTCACGATCGATGGGCGGGAGGCCACGGCGCTGCCGGCGCATCACCGCCCTCGGCTCGGCGTCGGCTATGCGCCGGAGGACCGGCGGCTCTTCGGCAGCTTCGCGGTGCGTGACAACCTGCTGCTGCCGGCGCAGGTGCTGAAGCTGCCCGCCGCCGAGACCGCGCGGCGGCTGGAGGCGGTCTTCGGGCTGCTGCCGGGATTGCGGGACTTGGCGCCGCGCCGCGCCGCGGGGCTCTCCGGCGGCCAGGGCAAGATGGTGGCGCTCGGCCGGGCGCTGATGGTGGGCACCCGCGCCGTGCTGCTGGACGAGCCCTTCCAGGGTCTCGCCCCGGCGCTGGCGCAGCGCTATGCGGAGGCGCTGAAGCGGCTGCACCACGCCCTGCCCGAGGTCAGCATCCTCATCACCGAGAGCAACCCGGGATTGCTGCGGCCGCTGGTGGAGCAGAGCTTCGTCATCGAGCGCGGCGAGATCAGCCGGGCCTGATCTCGCCTGGAGCATGATGCGTTCACCTTCGTTCACGCATCATGCTCCAGGCCTTTGTTTGATCGCGTGATTCACGCTTTTCGGTGCGAGCACCTCAAGCGATCACGCTCTAATCGGCGCCGGCCGACCGGGCCCTGGCGGGCGGCGCCACCACCTCCTGCGCCTTCGCCATCTCCTGCTCCACCCAGAGCCGGTGGTGCTCCTTGGCGTAATGGTAGTCCACCCGGCCGCTGCTCATGCCCTCGAAGGCGCCCTCGGTGCCGAGGGTGCCGATATAGATATGTGCCAGGATCGCGGCGAGCATCAGCATCGCCATGATGCCATGCGCCATATGCGCCCATTGCTGGCCGGCGATATCGGTGAGGGTGAAGGGGAACATCAGCAGGTAGCCCGAGGCGGCGACCAGCGCGCCGCCGCCGATCACGAACCAGAAGAGCAGCTTCTGGCCGGCATTGAATTTCCCGGCCGGCGGATGGCCGCGCGCCATCGGGCCGCCGGCCCGCAGCCAGGCGAGGTCGGTCCGCGTCGGCAGGTTCTCCCGCAGCCATACCGCCAGCATCACCGCCAGCCCGATGGTGAAGGGGAAGGAGAGGTACTGGTGCACCGCCTGGCCCCAGAAGGTCAGGCTGGTGAAGGCTTCCGCCCCGATCAGCGGCCGCAGCAGATAGCGCCCATAGGAGAGGTTGAGCCCGGACAGGCCAAGCAGGACGAAGCTGGTGGCGACCATCCAGTGGTTGGCGCGCTCCAGCCCGCCATAGCGCAGGATGCTGCGGCCGGACCGGCCGGATTCGATCTGTGTCGTGCCCTTCAGCAGATAGAACAGCGCCAGGGCGGCCAGCATGCCGAGCACCGCGATGGCGCCGGTCCAGCCCAGGGTGCTGTTGCGGAAGACGCGCCAGTCCCGCCCCTCCGGCTGGATCAGCACGGCGGCCGTCTGGTTGGGGATGGTGACCGCACCCTCGATCATGCCGCCGCGCAGCGCGCGCCGCAACTCCAGCTCCGCCGCATCCGACTGGCCGCGATCGGTGAAGGGGGCGGGCGTCGGGATCGGCGTCACGGGCGTCGGCGGCTGCGGCGGGGTGGTCTGGGATGCCTCCGGGGTCGGGCTGCCGGTGGGCGCCTGCGGCTCGGTGGTCACGGGCTGCTGGCCGCCGCCGGTGCCGCCGCGGCCGGCGCCGACTTCCGGTGCGATGGCCTGCACCGCGGGGGCGCCGGCGGCAGGCTCCTGCGCGTTTTGCTGCGCCTGGGCCGCCGGCGCTGCCAGCAGCAGCAGGGCGAGGGGCAGGATGCGGCGCATCATACGGCCAGGCCCTCCTTGTAGGCGGTGCGCCAGCCCCAGGCGCCGGAGCCATAGCCGCGGCGCTGCACCCGTTCCTTGTAGATGGCGGCGATGATCTCGCCATCCCCGGCCAGCAGCGCCTTGGTCGAGCACATCTCGGCGCAGAGCGGCAGCTTGCCCTCGGCCAGGCGGTTGGCGCCGTATTGCGCGTATTCCACCGCCGAGTTGTCGGCCTGCGGCCCGCCGGCGCAGTAGGTGCACTTGTCCATCTTGCCGCGGCCGCCGAAATTCCCCACCCGCGGGTATTGCGGCGCGCCGAAGGGGCAGGCGTAGAAGCAGTAGCCGCAGCCGATGCAGAGGTCCTTGTCGTGCAGCACCAGCCCATCCGCGGTGCCGTAGAAGCAGGAGACCGGGCAGACCGCGGCGCAGGGCGCGTCGGTGCAGTGCATGCAGGCCATGGAGATGGAGCGCTCGCCCGGCTTGCCGTCGTTGATGGTGACCACGCGGCGGCGGTTGATGCCCCAGGGCACCTCGTTCTCGTTCTTGCAGGCGGTGACGCAGGCGTTGCACTCGATGCAGCGGTCGGCGTCGCAGAGGAATTTCAGCCTTGCCATGGTCAGGCGCTCCTGATCTGGCAGAGCGTGACCTTGGTTTCCTGCATGAAGGTCACGGGGTCGTAGCCATAGGTGGTGACGGTGTTCGCGCTCTCGCCGAGCACGATCGGGTCAGTGCCGGGCGGGTAGAAGCGCCGGCGGTCCTCGCCCATGAACCAGCCGCCGAAATGGAAGGGCATGAAGGCGACGCCGGGCCCGACCCGCTCCGTCACCAGTGCCTTCACCCTGGCGCGGCTATTGCTTTCCGGCCCGGTCACCCAGACCCAGTCCTTGGCGCGGATGCCGCGCGCCTCGGCATCGCGCGGGTTGATCTCCACGAACATGTCCTGCTGGAGTTCGGCCAGCCACTTGTTGGAACGCGTCTCCTCGCCGCCGCCTTCGTATTCCACCAGCCGGCCGGAGGTGAGGATGATCGGGAAATCGCGCGCCACCTGGTGCGAGCGCATCTGCACCGATAGCCCGAGATGCGGCACCCGGTAGCCGCGGCGGTCCGGCATGGTTGGGTAGGTGCCGGCCGGCGCGGCGACCTTGCCATTCGAGGCCTGCATCACCGCGACCTGGCTGGCATCCGGGATCAGGTCGGTGCGCGGCGTGTAGATCGGCTCGCGGTGCACCGGCACCGGGTCCGGCAGGTTCCAGGCATTGGCCCGCGCCTTGCCGTTGCCATAGGGCAGGCAGCCATGCTCCATCGCCACGCGGATGATGCCGCCGGAGAGGTCGGTGGACCAGGAGACGCGGTCCGGCGCATCGCCGCCGACGCGCGCGATCACCTCCTTCTCGGTGGCGGTCAGCTCGTCGAACCAGCCGAGCCGCTTCAGCACCGCCACGGTGAATTCCGGATAGCCGCCCTGGATCTCGGAGCCCTTGGACCAACTGTCCTCGGCCAGCAGCGTCTCGCCGTTGCGCTCCACGCCGAAGCGGGCGCGGAAGGTGCCGCCGCCCTCCTTCACATGCAGGTTGGTGTTGTAGAGGATGTGCGTGCCGGGATGCTTCATCTCCGGCGTGCCCCAACAGGGCCAGGGTAGGCAATAGGTCTCTCCCGCCACCGGCGTGCCCTCGCGACCGCGCAGCGTGGTGACGTCGAAATGCTCCTGGTTCGCCATGTGCAGCTTGAGGCGTTCCGGCGACTGTCCGGTGAAGCCCAGCGCCCAGGCCCCGCGGTTGATTTCCCGCAGGATGCTCTCGGCGGAGACCGCGCCATCCCTGACCTCGATATTCTTGAACATCTCCCCGGCGAAGCCGAGCCGCTGCGCCAGCGCATACATGATGTCGTAGTCGTTGCGGCTCTCGAAGACCGGATCGACGACCTTGTCGCCCCATTGCAGCGAACGGTTGGAGGCGGCGCGGCTGCCGCTGCATTCGAAGCTGGTGCAGGCGGGCAGTGCATAGGTGCCGTCGCGGCGGTTGGAGACCTGAGCGTAGGTGGTGGGGTGCGGATCGGCTATCACCAGCAACTCCAGCGCCTCCAGCCCCTTCACCATCTCCGGCATGCGGGTGACGGTATTGCCGCCATGGCCCATGACCACCATGGCCTTGCAATTGGTGGGCTGCTCGATCTGGTCGCGCGGCAGGAGCACGGCATCGAACCAGCGGGTGCTCGGGATGCCGGGCGTCTGCATCAGCTTCTCGCTGACGAAGCGGCGCAGCATCCAGTCGTAATCGACCTCCCAGACCCGGCACCAATGGCGCCAGGCATTCTCGTCCAGCCCATAATAGGCGGGCAGGGTGGAGACATCGAGGCCCATATCGGTCGCGCCCTGCACATTGGTATGGCCGCGGAAGATATTGGCGCCGGTGCCGGGCGCGCCGACATTGCCGGTGGCCAGCAGCAGGATGGAATAGGCGCGCACATTCGCCGTGCCGACGGTCTTCTGGGTGGAGCCCATGCACCAGACCAGCGTGCTCGGCTTCTGCGTGGCAAAGATCTGCGCGACGCGCTTCAACTGCTCTCCCGGCACGCCGGAGACGCGCTGCACCTCCTCCGGGTTCCACTTCTCCACTTCCTTGCGGACATCCTCCATGCCGTAGACCCGCTGGCGGATGAACTCCTTGTCCTCCCAGCCATTCTGGAAGATGTGCCAAAGTATCCCCCAGATCACCGGGATGTCGGTGCCGGGGCGGATGCGGACATGCTCCGTGGCATGCGCGGCGGTGCGGGTGAAGCGCGGGTCGATGACGATCAGATGCGCCCGGTTCTGCTCCTTGCCGATCAGCACATGCTGCATCGCGATGGGATGCGCCTCGGCCGGGTTGCCGCCCATGATGGCGATGGTGCGGGCATTGCGGATGTCGTTGTAGCTGTTCGTCATCGCGCCGTAGCCCCAGGTATTGGCGACGCCGGCGACGGTGGTGGAATGGCAGATGCGGGCCTGGTGGTCGGTATTGTTGGTGCCCCAGAAGGCGCCGAGCTTGCGGAACAGGTAGGCGGCCTCATTGGTGAATTTGGCGCTGCCGAGCCAGAACACCGCCTCCGGCGTGCTGCGCTCGCGGATCTCCAGCAGCTTCGCCGCAATCTCGTCCAGCGCCTGGTCCCAGCCGATGCGGCGCCACTCGCCGCCGACCAGCTTCAGCGGATATTTCAGCCGCCGGTCGCCATGCGGGATCTCCCGCACCGAGGCGCCCTTGGCGCAATGCGTGCCGCGGTTGATCGGTGATTCCCAGGCGGGTTCCTGGCCGACCCAGACGCCCTCCTGCACCTCGGCGATGACGGTGCAGCCGACCGAGCAATGGGTGCAGACATTCTTCCGCCGCTCGATCGGCGCGCCGAAATTGGTCGGCCCGGCCGCCGCCGGCCGCACCGCGCCGGGGCCGATGCCGCCCAGCGCCGCCAGCCCGGCGCCGCCGAGCCCGGCCTGGCGCAGGAAGCCGCGGCGATCCAGCCCGCCCGGCGAAAACCCCTGATGGACCGAGGCAAGCCGCTGCCGCGCGGCATGGCCCTCACTGCGCTTGATGAGCATGGCCCGGGCGCCCCGCTTCAGTCGCTGTTGGTGCGGTAGTAAGCCTGGATATGCGGCGTCTCCCGGTAGCGGGGCTTGCGCTTCTCCGCCTCGCTTTCCTTGGCCGGCGGCAGGCCGCCGGTGCCGCCATCGGCCTCGAAGGCGCCGGCCGGGGTTGCTGCGACGGCGGCCAGGCCAAGCACCTTCAGGACGCCGCGCCGCGCCGGTGCCCTGCCTTCCGTCCCATTGGCCATCGCCACCGCCCCTCCCGAGCCCACTGGACATGGCCATCGCGGCCGGGTCCGCAGCGGAAACGCGCGAGCGGACCGGGAGATGCCCGGCGTCCTGGTTTCAGGCGTCCGGATCGCCGGCATTCGGGAAGAACAAGGGATTCGCCGTCGATCCGGTAGCCGGCGATCGCCGCCTGGCCCGCCGGCGAGGCCAGCCATGCGATGAAGCGCTCCGCCTCCGCGGCCTTCACATGCGGGTGCCGCGCGGGGTTCACTGCCATGACGCCATACTGGTTGAACAGTCGCCGGTCGCCCGCGAGCAGCAGCCGCAGCGCCTGGCGGTTGCGGAAGGCCAGCCAGGTGCCGCGATCGGCCAGGATATAGGCATCCTGCGCGGCGGCGGTATTGAGCGCCGGCCCCATGCCCTGCCCGACCTCCCGGTACCAATGCCCGCGGCCCTGCCGCACCGGATCGATTCCGGCCGCCTGCCAGAGCCGCAGCTCCGCTGCATGGGTGCCGCTGCGATCGCCGCGGGAGACGAAGGCCGCGCCCGCCGCGGCGATCCGCCGCAGCGCCGCCACCGCATCGTCGAGCCCGGCGATGCCGGCCGGGTCCGCTTGCGGGCCGATCAGCACGAAATCGTTGAACATCACCGGGTGGCGCGGCCCGCCATGTCCCTCGGCGACGAAACGCTCCTCCGCCGCGCGGTCATGCACCAGCACGGCATCGGCATCGCCGCGCCGGGCGACATCCAGCGCCTGGCCGGTGCCGAGCGCCACCACCCGCACCGCGATTCCGGTCTCCTGCGTGAAGAGCGGCAGGATATGGCCGAACAGGCCGGATTGCTCGGTGGAGGTGGTGGAGGCCAGGGTGATGAAGCGGTCCTGCGCCGCGGCCGGAGGCGGGGCGAGCAGCAACAGCAGGGCACGGCGGGAGGAGCGGGGCATGAGGGGGGTGCTACCCCAGCCCGCTTCCCCATGCCAAGCTCCGCCTCGGGGACCGAACAAGACATGTCGCAAACGGAAAGCACCGCCGGCCGGGCGGCCCATGGAATGCAAGAGGCGATGCCAGGACGCATCCCGGACCGCATCCCGCTGGCCCGGATCATCACTCCGCAATCGGTCGCCGTCATCGGCGCCTCCGATGACATTGGGAAATTCGGCGGCCGGGTGATCCATTACCTGATCCGCCACGGCTATCCCGGCCGGCTGCTGCCGATCAACCCGAACCGCGCCAGCATCCGCGGCCTGCCGGCCTTCCCCGGCATCGGCGCCGCGCCGGGGCCGGTGGATGTGGCGATCCTGGCGGTGCCCGCCGCGGCGCTGCTGCGGCAGGTGGAGGATTGCGCCGCCGCCGGGGTCGGCGCCTGCATCATCATCACCGGCAAGCTGGCCGAGGCCGGCGCGGCCGGCGCGGCCCTGCAGAAGCAGGTGCTGGCGGTGGCGCGGGCGGCGGGGATGCGGCTGGTCGGGCCGAATTGCCTCGGCATCTTCAACATGACCGATGCGGCCATGCTCTCCTCCTCCCTGGCGCTGGAGGCGGAGGGGCTGCGGCCGGGCGGCATCGGCATGGTGAGCCAGAGCGGCGCACTGATGGGCACGCTGGTCTCGCTCGGCCATGGCTATGGCGCGGGGTTCAGCCGCTGCATCTCGGTCGGCAACCAGGCGGATCTGGAACTCTGCGACTTCCTGGAATTCCTCATCGAGGATGCGGCCACCCGCGTCATCACCCTCTATGTCGAGGGGCTGGTGGCGCCACGCCGCTTCGCGCCGCTGCTGCGCCGCGCCCGCGCCGCGGGCAAGCCGGTGCTCTGCGTCAAGGCCGGGCGGTCGGAGGCGGGGGCGCAGGCGGCGCGTTCCCATACCGCCAGCCTGGCCGGCTCCTTCGCTGCCTTCGAGGCGGTGTGCCGCGAGGCCGGCGCGGTGCTGCTGGAAGACCCGGCGGCGATGGTGCTGGCGGCGGATGCGCTGGACCGGCTGCCGCGCCTGCCGCGCGCCGAGCTCGGGCTCGCGGTCATCGCCTCCTCCGGCGGCAGCACCGTGACCTGCGCGGACCAATTGCCGGCGGCGGGGCTGCGGCTGGCCGAGCTTTCGGCGGCCACGCGGGCGGAGCTGCGGCGCTTCATGCCGGAAAGCCACGTGCATCTGCCGCTCGATACTGGCTCCTTCGACGAAGGCACCAGCGAGGACGGGTTGCAGGCCTGCATCCGCGCCTTCATGGCCGATGACGATATCGGCGCCGTGGTCTTCCCGATGACCACCCAGCCCGCCATGGCCGGCCGCGCCGCCCTGCTGCCGCCGCTCTGCCAGGAAGGGGGCAAGCCGCTGCTCTATGTCATGACCGCCGGCACGGTGGGCGATGCCGCCCGGGAGCGGATGCGGCAGGTCGGCTTCCCCTTCTACGATCGCGTCTCGGACGCGCTGGCGGTGCTCCGGGCGCTGGAGGCGGAGGCCGCCGGCCGCGCCCGGGCCAAGCTGCCGCCCCCCGCCCGGCCGGAAGCCGCCGGGCCGGTGCCGCCGGGGCTGCCGTCGGGCGCGTTGAACGAGGCCGAGGCGAAGCGCCTGGCCGCAGCCTATGGCATCCCGGTAACGCGCGAGCGGCTGGTGCGGAGCGCGGCGGAGGCGGCGCTGGCGGCGCAGTCCATCGGCTATCCCGTCGTGCTGAAGGGCGTGAGCCGCGGCGTGGTGCACAAGAGCGATCTCGGCATCGTCAAGCTGGACCTGGCCGATGCCGATGCGGTGCGCGCGGCCTTCGCCGATGTCGCGGCGCGGCTGGAGCGCGCCGCGCCGGAGGGCATGGAGGGCGCGCTGGTGCAGGAGATGGCGCGGGGCGAGGTGGAGCTGATCCTCGGCGCGCGCCACGACCCCGGCCTCGGCCCAATGGTGCTGGTGGGCGCCGGCGGCATCCTGGTGGAGGTGCTGCGGGATGTGCAGGTGGCCCCCGCGCCGCTGCGCGGCGCCGATGCCATGGCCATGCTGGAGCGGCTGAAGCTCTGGCCGGTGCTGGCCGGGGTGCGCGGCCGGCCGGCGCTGGATGCGGCGGCGGCGGCGGCGGCGCTGGTGCGGCTCTCCTGGCTCGCCGCCGATCTCGGGCCGCGCCTGGTGGAGATGGATCTGAACCCGCTCATCCTCCGGGCCGCCGGCCATGGCGGGGTGGCGGTCGATGCGCGGGCGACGCTGCTCGCTTCCGCCTAATGGAGACGCCGATGCCAAGAACCCCATTTCCCCGCCGCGGCCTGGCCGCCCTGGGGGCCTCGCTCGCCCTGCCGGCCATCGCGCGGGCGCAGACGGACTACCCGAACCGGACGATCACCCTGATCGTGCCCTATCCGCCGGGCGGCAGCACCGACAACGTCTCCCGCCCCGTGGCGCCGAAGCTCGGCGAGGTGCTGGGCCAGCCGGTGGTGATCGAGAATCGCGGCGGCGCCGGCGGCACGCTCGGCGCGGGGCTGGTCGCGCAGGCGCGGCCGGATGGCTATACGCTGCTGACCTTCCCGACCGCCGTGCTCACCATCAGCCCGCACATGATGCAGCTTTCCTATGATCCGGCGCGGGCCTTCACGCCGGTCTCGCTGCTGGCGATGTCGGATGGCGTGGTGGCGATGCACCCCTCCGTGCCGGTGCGCACGATCCAGGAGCTGGTGGCCTATGCGAAGGCCAATCCGGGGCGGCTGCGCTTCGGCTCCGCCGGCAATGGCACCATCACCCAGATGACCGGCGAGATCTTCGCCGATGCGGTCGGCATCCAGATGGAGCATGTGCCCTATCGCGGCTCCTCCCCGGCGCTCACCGACCTGCTGGCTGGCCGGGTGCAGCTGCAATTCGACCCGATCGCCATCCCCGCCATCAAGGACGGAAGGCTGATCGGCCTGGCCACCACGGGCGAGCGGCGCAGCGCGGAATTGCCCGACCTGCCGACGCTTCGCGAACTCGGGATGTTTGGCGAGGGAGGCCTCTCCTTCTTCGGCCTGGCGGGCCCGGCGGGCCTGCCGCCCGAGGTGGTGGGGCGCCTCACCGCGGCGCTGGAGCGCGTGCTGGCCATGCCGGAGGTGGCGCGCGCCATGGCCCCGGTGGGGCTGACGCCGCGCTTCGAGGCGGGCGAGGCTTTCGCCCGCCGGCTGCGGAATGACCGGGAATTGTTCGGCGCGGCGGTGCGGCGGACCGGAGCAAAGGTGGAATAGCATGGAACATGTGAAGGTCTGGGACGAGGGTCCCGTGCGCATCGTGGCGCTGAACCGGCCCGACAAGGGCAATGCCATCAGCAGGCTGATGGCCGAGGAGGTGCAGGCGGCGATGCAGGATTTCGCCGCCTCCGACCAGCGCGTGGCGGTGCTGACGGCGATGGGCAGCAAGGCCTTCTCCTTCGGCGCCGATGTCTCGGAGCCGCCGGAACTGTGGCGCGCCGTGCCGAATGTCGGCTGGCAGACCGACAAGCCGCTGATCGCCGCGGTGGAGGGCTGGTGCATCGGCGGCGCCCTGGTGCTGGCGATGATGGCCGATCTCGCGGTCTGCGGCGCCCGCGCCCGGTTCTACTACCCGGAGGCCAAGCTCGGCCTGACCGGCGGCATGATCGCGGCGCTGCCCTCCCGCATCCCGCACAAGATCGCCATGGAGCTCATGCTGCTCTGCCGCACCTTCGAGGCCGAGCGTGCCGCGCAGGTGGGCCTGGTGAACGAGGTGGTGCCGGAGGGCCAGGCGCTGGCCAAGGCCATCGAATGGGGCAGGGAGATGGCCGGCTTCGCGCCGATGGTGCTGGGCGGGATCAAGCGCATGGTGCTCGACGACATCCTGCCGCGCGGCCCCTCCGAGCAATGGGCGCTGCAGGGGCAGCGGCTGAACGCCATCCGCGATTCCGAGGATTTCCGGGAGGGCGTGGCGGCCTTCCGCGACAAGCGGCCACCGGCCTTCCAGGGGCGCTGAGGGCGGCCCGATGACCGCAGGGCCGCATGGCCCGGAGGTCTGAATCGGGCCGGAGATACAAGGCGCCCACCGGGGCGGAGCGGGGCATTCAGGCCACGGGCGTGCCCGCCGGCTGGGCCAGCGCCGCCTCCAGCACCGCGATGGTCGCGGTGGCGATGTCCAGCACGACGTCCCGCAGCGCCAGCATCTCCGCCCCTGGCAGGCGCTGCCCCGCGGATTGCAGCCGGCGCGCCGCCGTGGCCAGCCGGGTGGCGCCCAGCGTGGCGGCGGCGCCGGCCAGGCGATGCGCCGGCGGGATCATCTCCGGCCAGGACTCCGCCGTCACCTCATGCAGCAGCGCGGTGGCCGCCTGGATCTCCTGCAGGAATCCCAGCGCAAGGCCCTGCGCCGCCTCCGGGCCGAGCCCCGGCACGGCGAGCAGCGCCTCGCCCTGGCGGCTCAGCAGCGGCAGGCTGGCGAATTCGCCGGCAGCCTCCGCCGGGGGCGGCGCGGCAGCCTCGGCCGTGCCGGCGGTCAGCCGTTCCAGCGCGGCGATCAGCGCCTCCCGCTCGATCGGCTTGGCGAGATGGGCATCCATGCCGGCGGCACGGCAGGCGGCGATGTCCTCGGCGAAGGCGCCGGCGGTCACTGCCAGGATCGGCACCTGGCCGGCGGCGCCGGGCAGCGCGCGAATGCGCCGGGTCGCTTCCTGCCCATCCATGCCGGGCATCATCACATCCATCAGCACGACATCGAAGGGCTGGTCCGCGGTGCCATCCGCCGCCATGGTTGCCACCGCCTGGGCGCCGTCGGGAACGCAATGCACGCCATGCCCGGCGGATTCCAGCAGGGCGCGGGCGACGGCCAGGTTGGCGGGCACGTCATCGGCCACCAGGACCCGCAGCTTGCGGCGTGCCGGGGATGCCGCCGCGGGCTCCTGCGGCCGCGGCTGCGGCGCCGCCACGGGCGGCAGCGGCAGCTCGACCCAGAACAGCGCGCCGGTTCCGTCCGGTGCCGCCGCATTGCTGTCGCAGCCGATGCGCCCGCCCATCCGCTCCACGATATGCGCTGCGATGGTGAGGCCGAGGCCGGTGCCGCCCAGCAACTCGCTCCGCTCCAGCTGCACGAAATCACCGAAGATGGCGGAGCGTGCATCCTCCGGGACCCCGGGGCCGGTATCGCGCACCTCGATCCGCACCAGGACGCGGCCCGAGGCATCGGCCTCCCGCTGCCGCAGCAGGCCGTGCAGCTCCACCTGGCCGCCGGGCGGGGTGAATTTGACCGCATTGGACAGCAGGTTGAGCAGCAATTGGCGCAGCCGCGTCTGGTCGGCCAGCACCATCGGCGGCAGCTCGGGGGCCAGGGCAAGATGCAGGGTGAGGCTCTTCTCCCTTGCCGCCGGTTCGATCAGCGTGGCGCAATTCTCCAGCAGGCCAGGCAGGGCGGTCGGCACCGGCCGCAGCTCCAGCCGCCCGGCCTCCACCTTGGCGAGGTCGAGCACGTCATTCGCCACCGCGACCAGGTGCCGCCCGGCGGCCTCCAGCACCCGCGCCCGGGCCCGCTGCTCCCCGGTGAGGCCGGGATCGCCGGCCAGGGCCTGCGCCAGGCCGAGCACGCCGTTCAGCGGCGTACGCAGCTCGTGGCTCATATGCGCGAGGAAGCGCGACTTCGCCTCGGTGGCGGCCGCCGCCGCGTCGCGCGCCGCGGCGAGATCGGCCATGGCATGTTTCAGGGGCGTGATGTCGGTGCGGATGCCGACCGTGCCGCCATCCGGCGTCCGCCGCTCGGTCACCAGGATCCAGCGGCCATCGGGCAGCAGCCGCTCCATCGGCTCGAAGTCGCCGCGGTGCCAGGACCGGACCTCCGCCACGAAAGCCTCGAGGTCCTGGCCCGCCTGCGGGTACTGCCCGCGCCTGGCGCCTTCGCGGATGATGTCGTCGAAGGCCGCGCCCGGCATGATGAAGGGGGCGCTGACGGCATAGAGGTCGCGGTAGCGCTGGTTGCAGATCACCAGCCGGTCCTCGGCATCGAACATGACGAAGCCGTCCGACATGGAGTCGATCGCGCTTTCCAGCACGGCGCGCGCCCGGGCCCGCTCGGCTTCGGTCCGCTCGCGCTGCCGGAGCGCCGCGTCCAGCGCCAGCGCCAGGGCGATCAGCAGCATCGAGGTGCCGGCGGCGACTGTCAGCAGCACGCGGCGGTCGCGCGACCATTCCGCGAAGGCGGCGCCCGTCTCGTAGCTGGCGACGATATGGAGGTCGGGATAGAGCGCCGCGCGCGCCGAGGCGATCACCTGCACATCGGCGAAGCGGCCCGGCATCTCGACCGCGGCGCCATCCGCCGGCAGGCCGGCCGCGCTACGCTCCAGCCGGCGCCCGATGCGGGTCTCGTCATGCGGCACGCTGGCCAGGAGCTGCCCGTCCGCGCGTTCGATGGAGATGCGCAGGCCCGGAACCTCGCCGACCGGCGCGAGCAGGGTAGCGACCAGGGAGACCGGCACCTCCGCCACCGCCAGCAGGGGACCGGTGCCGGGCAGGGTCACGGGGCGGCTGAAGAACAGCGCCCATTCCCCGGTCAGCGGGTTCCGCATCGGGCCGATGATCGCCACCGCGCCCTGGTGGGAGGCCCCGCCCCCGGCATCGAGCGGCAGCATCCGCTGCCGGGAGGCGGGCAGGGCAGCCGCCCAGGGCCGGCCATCGGGCCGGAGCAGCAGCAAGTCGCGGAAGTTGAGAATTCTGGAAATTCAGCTCCCGCAGCATGCGGCTGGCCGCAGCCGGATCGATCTCTCCGGCCTGCGCCAGTTGCGCCATCACGGCCGGCAGCCCGGCCAGCATCCCGTCCACCGAGAGGAAGTGGCGGTTGAGCGTGCTCTCGACCACGCGGGTGACGCCCTGCACCGTCTCGGCCGCGGCGCCACGTGCGCTCTGCCGCAGGCGTTCCAGCAGCCCGGCGGTCCCGGCCGCCAGCGCCAGCAGCAGCAGCAGCAGCGACAGGCCGACTGCGAAGCGGAGGGCGCGTGCCTGCATGGCTAATCCGCCCTTGTCCAGAGACCGAGCGAGGGGGCGATGAAGCGGTTCCAGGTCGCGGCGCAGTCCGGCCCGCAGCGCTGCACCCAGCCCGGCAGCACAACATCGCGCAGCAATTGCAGGCGGCGGGCCTCGTCCTGCCAGCGCTCCTCGATGACGATCATCCGGCCAGGCCGGCCTTCGGTGCAGTCCGGCCGCCCGGCATTGCAGGCGAGCCCGTCCTCGGTCTCGCGTTCCGCGGCCTGCCAGATCTCCTCCTGCAATTCCAGCAGGCCTGCCCGCAACTGGCCCCGGATTGGCTCCGGCAGCGCCTCCCAGGCGGCCGTATTGGCGCCGAAGATCGACACGCCCCAGCTGATCGCCAGCCGCGAGATATGCGTGGCCACCTCATGCAGGCCCACGGCATTGCCGGACAGCGCGCCGGTGATCGCGCATTCCACCACGCCGCCGCGCATGGCCGCGACGGTTTCGGCGAAGGGGATCACCACCGGCGTGCCGCCGAGCCCGCCCACCAGTTCCGACTGGCCGACCGAGGAGGTCCGCACCCGCCTTCCCGCCAGGTCGGCGAGGCCGGAAAAGGGGCGCCGGCAGAACACGACCTGCGCCGGATAGGTATAGACCGCCAGCAGTTCCACCCCGTAGCGCTCCCGCAGCAGGGATTCGAGCCGCGGCCGCCAGAGTTCCACGGTCCGCCGCAGCGCCGCCATGTCCGGGTTCAGCACCGGCAGGTCGATGGCATTGAGCTCGGGCTCCTCCGCGGCGGCGACGGCGAGCAGCACATCGCCGAAGGGCACCACCCCGAGGCGCATGAGCTGGAGCATCTCCTGCCCGCGGATGCCGCTGCGGTCGAAGGGCGCGATCTCCGCCCGCACCCGCCCGCCGGTGAGTTCCGGCACGCGGCGGGTCCAGAAGGGCTGTTCGTGGCGGAGATACTGGCTGAGTTCCGCCAGGCCGCCAGCCACTTTGAGCCGGATCGGCGCCTCCTGCGCCAGGCCCCTGCCGGCAAGGCCGGTCAGGGCCAGGATCAGGGCCAAGGCCAGGACCAGCGGCGCGCGGGACGCGGGCGTGCCGGCACGGGAAGGGAACTGCCCGGCTACAGGCGATCGGGGAAAGCGCATCGGATGCTCCGGCATGCCGGTTGGTGTCCAGGGGCCAGTTGGTGGTCCAAATGCGCTCTAGCACAACTCAGTGTTGAATACCCGGCAATCCAGTTTGGCACCGAAGGCATGGCCCGCCAATCCTCATGCCGGCCCGCCATGGTCGAAGGCGATCGACTTCACCAGCGCCCAGACCCCCTGGCCCGGCGCCAGGCCGAGCGTGCCCACCGCATCCCGGGTCAGCCGCACCAGCAGCGGCGTCGGCCCGACCAGCAGGCGCAGCAGCACCTCATGCGGGCTGCCGGGTGCCGGGCCGATGCTCTCCACCGTCGCGGGCAGCACGTTATGCGTGGCCAGGCCCTCGGGCGGGCGGGTCGCCAGCGCCACGTCGCGGGCGCGCAGCCGGAGCCGGAGCCTCGTGCCCGCGGGTTCGGGCCGGAGCGGCACCAGCAGGCTGCCGCCGGCGAAATCGAGGCGGGAGAGGCCGCGCCCGGGATCATGCCCCGCCACCAGGCAGCGCAGCACCGCCCCGGCATCGCGGCGGCCGGCCAGCAGCGGCAGGTCGGGGCGGGAGGTCAGCGCCTCCGGGGTGCCCGATGCCAGCACCCGCCCGGCCTGCAGCAGCACCAGCGTATCGGCCAGCCGGTCCACCTCCTCCAGCGCATGCGTCACATGCAGCATCGGCACCCGGAAGGTATCGCGGACGCGCTCCAGCAGCGGCAGCACCTCCGCCCGGCGCGGCAGGTCGAGCGAGGCCAGCGGCTCATCCAGCAGCAGCAGCAGGGGCCGGGCCAGCAGGGCGCGGCCGAGCGCCACCCGCTGCCGCTCGCCACCGGAAAGCCCGGCCGGGCGGCGGCGCAGCAACCCGCCGATGCCGAGCAGCGCCACCACATCCCCGAAGCCCGGCCCCGTGGCCTCGCGCGGCGCGCGGCGGGCGCCGTAGCGGAGGTTGCTCTCGACCGAGAGATGCGGGAACAGCCGCGCCTCCTGGAACACCACGCCGCAGCGCCGCCGCTCGGCCGGCACCAGCAGGCCGCTTGCGGTATCGGTCAGCACCGTGCCGTCCAGCGCCACCCGCCCGGCGCGCGGCCGCAGCAGCCCGGCCACCGCCGCCAGGATGGTGGATTTGCCGCAGCCGGAGGGGCCGAACAGCACCGTGACGCCGGGAGTCGGCGCGGCGAAGGCGATATCGAGGCTGAACCCCTCGCCCCCGCGCGGCGGCGGCCAGTCATGGCGCAGTGCGACCTCCAGCATCAGGCGATCGGCAGCATCAGGTGCGCCCGAGCAGGCGGTGCAGGTGCCGCGCCACCGCCTCCGCCAGCAGCAGCCCGGCCACCGCCAGGCCGAAGGATATGCCGGCCATGCGCGCCGCCGCCGCCTCGCCCCCCGGTGTCTGGGTGGCGGCATAGATCGCCAGCGGCAGGGTCTGGGTCTCGCCCGGGATATTGGCGGCGAAGGTGATCACCGCGCCGAATCCGCCGAGCCCCGCGGCGAAGGCGAGGATGGCGCCGGAGAGGATGCCGGGCGCGATCAGCGGCAGGGTGATGGTGAGGAAGCGGTCGAAGCCGCCGGCGCCGAGGCTCCGCGCCGCCGCCTCCAGCCCCGGATCGACACCTTCCAGGGAGAGCCGCACGGCGCGGACGATCAGCGGGAAGGTCATCACCGCGGTGGCCAGCGCCGCGCCCTCGGTGGTGAAGACCAGGCGGATGCCGAACCATTCCTGCAGCGGCGCGCCAATCGGGCCGCGCAGGCCGAACAGCATCAGCAGCCCCCAGCCGACCGCCACCGGCGGCACCACCAGCGGCAGATGCGCCAGCGCATCCAGCAGCGGCCGGCCGAGGAAGCGGCGGCGCGAGAGCAGCCAGGCGGTGACGACCGCGAGCGGCAGGGAGAGCACCACGCTCCGCCAGGCCACCGCCAGGCTGAGCCGCACCGCCTCCCATTCCTCGGCCGAGAGCCAGTCCGGCATCAGGAGCGCACCCGGAAGCCCAGCCGTCGCCAGACCGGCGCCGCCTCCGGCCCGGTCAGGAGGGCCAGCAGCGCCGCCGCGGCCGGGGCGGCGTGGCGGGTCAGGGCGAAGGGGTAGATGATGGGGGTGTGGCTGCCCTCGGGGAAGCGGCCGGCGATGCGGATGCCGGGGACGGCGGCGGCATCGGTCGCATAGACGATGCCGAGCGGCGCCTCCCCCCGCTGCACCAGCAGCAGGGCAGCGCGGACATCCCCGGCCCGCGCCAGGCGGGGCACCACGGCCTCCCAGGCACCGAGCGCGATGAGCGCCTGCCGGGCATAGCGGCCGGCCGGGACATGCGCCGGGTCGCCGATGGCCAGCCTTCCCTGCGGCCCGAGCAGCGCCGCCAGGTCCAGGCCGGGCTCCAGCGCCACCTCCAGCGGCCGGTCGGCCGGCGCCACCAGCACCAGCGCATTGCCGAGCGGGGCGATGCGCGTCTCCGGCCGGATCAGGTCGCGCGTCGCCAGGTAGTCCATCCAGTCCTCATCGGCGGAGGCGAAGAGATCGGCCGGCGCCCCCCTGCTCGATCTGCCGCGCCAGCGCCGAGGAGGCGGCGAAGGAGAAGCGCAGCGGCGGCCTTTCCCCTCTGCCCTGGCGCCAGAGCGGCTCCAGCGCCCGCAGCCCGTCCTGCAGGCTGGCGGCGGCGAAGACGGTGAGCGGTGCCGGCTGCGCGAGGGCGGGGGTGCCCGCCAGCACCGCGGCGGCGAGGCCGAGCAGGTCGCGGCGGGTGCCGGGGTGGCGCATGCGGGCGATCCTCTCCTTCCGGATAGAGTCGGCCTTAACCTTCCGCGCCCGTGCCGGCAATCCGGTGCCTGCGCGGTGCAGGGTGGCGTTGCCGGGGCGTTGTTGCCGGGGCGCCGGGCCGCGTGCTGTCCTGGGGCAAGGATTCCAGGGGAACGCCAAAGATGCCTGCCATGCCACCACGGTTCCGGCCATTCCTTGGCCGCCGCGCCGCACTCGCCGGTTCCGCCGCCCTGCTCGCCCCTCTGCTCGCCCCTGGGGCGCGGGCGCAGCAGCCGGCCTGGCCGAGCCAGCCGCTGCGCCTGGTCGTCACCTTCGCGCCGGGCGGCTCCACCGACCTGATCGCGCGGCTGGCGGCGAAGGGGTTGCAGGAGCGGCTGGGCCAGCCGGTGATCGTGGAGAACCGGCCGGGCGCCGGCGGCACGCTGGCCACCAATTTCGTCGCGCAATCGGCGCCGGACGGGCATACGATGCTGCTTTCCACCAGCACCGTCATGGCGATCAGCCCGGCGCTCTACCGCAATGTCGGCTACCACCCGATGCGGGATTTCGCGCATGTGGCCCTGCTGACGACGCAGCCCCTGGTCTTCGTCGCCAACAAGGGCTTCCCCGGCCGGACCCTGCAGGACGTGGTGCGGCTGTCGCAGGAGGCGCGCGACGGGCTCGACATGGCCTCCTCCGCCTCCGGCTCGCTCAACCACATGCTGATCGTCCGCTTCGCCGAACTCACCGGGGCGAAGCTCACGCATGTGGCCTTCCGCGGCGCCGGGCCGGCCATGACCGCGGTGGTGGGCGGCACGGTGCCGATGATGTCGGACAGCCTGCCCTCCGCCGCCGCGCCGATCCGCCAGGGTTCGGTGCGGGCGATCGCGATCTCCGCCGAGGCGCGCAGCCCGACCTTCCCCGATGTGCCGACCTTCCGCGAACAGGGCGTAGATCTGGTGACGATCGGCTGGTTCGGCATCGCGGTGCCCGCCGCCACGCCGGGCCCGGTGCAGCAGCGCCTCAACCGCGAACTGCGCGCGGTGATGGCCGAGCCGGAGGTCCGCGCACGCCTGGCCGAGAGCGACAGCCAGGCCGGCGACCTTTCGGTGGAAGCCTTCACGCAAATGGTGGGCGAGCATTGCGCGATGTGGCCGCCGGTGGTGCGGGCGAGCGGGGCGAGCGCGGATTAGTCTAACGCCGTCCTGACCGGAAACGCGCGCGTTTCCGGTCAGGACGGCAAAGTTGGCCGATCTCATGAAGCTGGATCACAGTCTGGAAGACTGTGATCTAGGGCTCCAGCCGTACCCCGGTCCGCTCCACCACCACGCGGTATTTCTCCATCTCCTGCTGGATGAAGGCGCGCGCATCGGCGAGGCTGTTCGGCTTGCGCCAGGTGTCGTGGCCGGCGGCGAGCAGCCGGTCGCGCAGCGGATCCTCGTGCAACGCGGCCACCAGCGCCCGGTTCAGGGCCCCTGCGATGGCGGGCGGCATGTTCGGCGGGCCCACCAGGATGAACCAACTGTCGAATTCGAAGCCCGGCACCCCGGCTTCCGCCAGGGTGGGCAGGTCGGGGAAGGTGGGGAAGCGTTGGAGGCCGGTGACGGCGACGCCGCGCACCATCCCGTCCCGCAGCATGGCATTGGCGGAGGCCAGCGCGGCGATGCCGAATTGCGCCTCCCCGGTATGGATCGATTGCAGCATCTGCGCGCCGCTGCGATAGGGCACATGCACGAATTTGGTGCCGAGATGCAGCCCGAGCATCTCCGCCGCCAGGTGCAGCACGCCGCCGACGCCCGAGGTGGCATAGGTGATGCTGTCCCGCGGCGCCTCCCGCAGCCGCGCCACGGCCTCGGCCGGGGTCCGGCCGGGGAAGCCGTTGGTCACCACCAGCACCAGCGGCGGCGCGCCGATGATGCCGAGATGGGTGAAATCCGCCACCGGGTCATAGCGGTTCCAGCCGATCAGCGCATTGGGCGCGATGGCATGCGAGCCGGTTTCCGCCACCATGATGGTGTGCCCATCCGCCGGCTGCCGGCGCAGCCATTCGCTGGCCACCGCCCCGGCCGCGCCCGGCCGGTTCTCCACCACCACCCGCGTGCCGGCGCCGAGCTGCGCGGCGATGCGGTCCGCCAGCAGCCGCGCGGCGATATCGGTGGAGCCGCCCGGTGCATAGCCGGTCACCAGGCTGACCGGCCGTTCGGTGAAGCTCTGCGCCCGGGCCGTGAAAGGGGCGGCGAGCAGGGCGGTGGGCGCGAGCAGGAACGGGCGGCGGCGCATGCGGCGTTCTCCCTGTGGCAAGCTTCGTTGCCGTCAGGAAAGCATCTGGCGCGGGGCCGCGGAAGCGAAATCGGCGCTCAGGCGCCCTGCAATTGCACCTCCTGCTGCGCGCGCTGCCGCTCGGCGTAATTGGCGCTGGTATATTCGGTCATGAAGTCGAGATAGGTGAAGGGCGGGTATTTCGCCGGGTGCTCCGCATCCACGCAGGTGGGCAGGGGTGCGATCCGCGCGTCGTAATCCGCATCCAGGAAGAAGGGAATGGCATAGCGTTCCTGGCCGCTGCGGTTGGTGACGCGGTGCGGCGTGGCGAGGAAGCGCTCATTGCTCCAGCGCCGCAGCATCATGCCGCCATTCACCAGGAAGGCGCCCTCCGGCGCGGGCGCATCCACCCAGGTGCCGTCGGGCAGCCGCAGCGACAGGCCAGGCACCCGGTTCTGCGCCAGGATGGTCATGAAGCTGGTATCGGAATGCGGCGCCAGGCCCCATTCCTCCTCGCCGCCCACCGGATCCTGCTGCGGGTAGTGGGTCATGCGCAGGGTGAACATCGGCTCGCGGAACTTGTCCGCGAAGAAATCCGGCGCCAGGCCGAGGGCCACGGCATAGAGCGGCGCCAGGCGCAGCCCCAGCCCCTCCATGGCGCGCGCATAGTCGAGCACCAACTCGCGGAAGCCCGGGAGGTCCTTCGGCCATTGGTTCATGCCGCGGAAGCGCCGCCCTGCCACCACATCCGGGTGGTCGGCCGGCCGCTCGCGCTTGAAGAACACCGCCTCGTTCGCATTCGGCTTGTAGACGGTGCCGAGGCTGTTCAGCCGCGTGGTGGCGCCGCGCATCGGCAGGTAGCCGATATTGTGCTCGTTGAAGGGCATCGCGAGCTTGGCGTCGAGCGGCTGGTCGTGGAAGCGCCGCGCGGCCGCGAAGGCGGCCTCCACCAGCGCATCCGGCACGCCGTGGTTGCGCACGAAGTAGAAGCCCACCTCGGTGAAGGCACGGCGCAATTCGGCGCCGAGGCGCTCCTGCGCGCCGGCTTCGTCCGCCAGCAGCGGGGCGAGGTCGAGGACGGGGATCACATCGGCCATCGGGGGCTCCTTCGCTTTCACCTGAAGCCTAGGCCCGGCCGGGCGGCGCGGGAAGCCGTGGCCTCATTCCACACGCAGCATGGCCGAAAGCCCGGCATGCTGATGTTCCAGCACCTGGCATTGCAGCATCCAGTCGCCGGGATTGTCGGCCAGGAAGGCCAGCTCCATGCGTTCCTGCGGGCCCAGCAGCACGGTGTCGCGGAAGGGCCGATGCGGCACCGGGCGGCCATTGCGGGTAATCTGGCGGAAGGCATGGCCATGCAGGTGCAGGGGATGCGAGAAGGCGGATTCGTTGCGGATATCCAGCACATAGCTCCGGCCGAGCCGCAGCACCGCCAGGGGCTCCTGCCGTTCCTGCGGGGCATTGGCATGGCCATTGACGGTCCAGGCCAGGCCGCGCGCCCGCGCATCCTGCATGCCCGGCCGCAGCATGCTCCGCATGCCGCCGGCCAGCACCACCGGGATGGCCTCGGCCCGCGCCAGGTCGGGCTCCGGCACCGGGTTCGGCGGCAGCCGCACCGCATCGGCGGGCGGCATGGCGCGCAGCCGCTCCGCCGCATAGACGATGTCGAGCAGCCGGAAGGGCCGCCTGGCATAGGTCTCGTCCACCACCTGCGCCCGGTCGCCGGGGGTGCCGGTGCAGTCCAGGATCAGGTCGGCGCGCATCCCGGGGCCGAGCACCACCAGATCCCCCTCCGGCGGATGCGGCTCCACCGGCTGGCCGTCCAGCGCCACCACCAGTGGCGCATGGCCGGTGAAGCGGAGCGTGAAGATGCGGGCATTGGCGGCATTCAGCAGCCGCAGCCGCAGCCGCTCCCCGGCCCGCACCGGGAAATCCTCCGCCCGCCTGCCGTTCAGGGTGACGAGATCGCCGAGCCGGCCAGCGTAATGGGCATCGCGCAGATTGTCGAAATCCTCGGCGATGCCGCCATCCTCCTGCAAGCGCCAGTCGCGCAGCACCCAGAGCAGGTCGCGGTCCACCGGCGGCGGCGCCGCCTCCGCCACGATCAGCGCGCCGCCAAGGCCGCGTGCCACCTGCTCATGCGCCTCCCATTGCGGGTGGTACCAATGGGTGCCGGCATCGGGCGGGGCGAAGACGTAGTCGAAGTCGCCGCCTGGCGGCACCGGCGGCTGGGTGATGCCGGCGGCGCCGTCCATCGCATTGGGCAGCCGGATGCCGTGCCAGTGGATGGAGGTCGGCTGCGGCAGCCGGTTCTCCAGCCGCAGCCGCAACGTCTCGCCCTGGCGGGCCTGCAGCAGCGGGCCGGGCGAGGTGCCGTCATAGGCCCAGATCCCCGTCTCCGGCCGTCCCGCCCCGAGCAGCGCCTGCCGGGCCAGCGCCGCGACGAGGCGGCGGGGCTCCGCCGCGGCGGAGGCGGGCAAGGGCGGCAACAGCGCGGCGCCGGCGGCGGTGAGCAGGGCACGGCGGGGCAGTCGGGACATGCTGGGGCTCCGGCAGGCGGATGATCGGGCAATGCCCTGCTTTTCCCCGGCCGGCCTATAGGGCCTTCGGGAATCCTGCAAATCCCGGGGCGGAGTGGCCTATATTGTGGGGAGAAAAAGGGAGGATACGATGGCAGCGATGCCCGGTCCCGAGGTTCGGGCCTGTTTCGACGAGGCGACCAATACCGTCACCTATCTCGTCTGGGACCCCGCGACATTGCACGGCGCGGTGATCGACCCGGTGCTGGACTGGGACAACCGCAGCGGCGAGGCCGATACCCGCAGCGCCGATGCCGTGCTGCGCCTGGCCGAGGAGGCGGGGGTCACGCTGGACTGGGTGCTCGAGACCCATGTGCATGCCGACCACCTCACCGCCTCCCCCTATGTCGCGCTGAAGACGGGGGCGCGGGTCGGCATCGGCGAGCATATCCGCGACGTGCAGACCATCTTCCGCCCGGTCTTCGACGCCGAGGACCTGGCACCCGAGGGCGGCGACTTCGACCGTCTGTTCCGCGATGGCGAGGAATCTGCGATCGGCACCCTCCCGGTGCGGGTCCTGCACGTGCCGGGCCATACCCCGGCCTGCGTCGCCTATGTGATCGGTGACACCGCCTTCGTCGGCGACACGCTGTTCATGCCGGATTACGGCACCGCGCGCTGCGACTTCCCCGGCGGCGATGCGCGGGTGCTGTGGCGTTCCATCCGCCGCCTGCTGGCGCTGCCGCCGGAGACGCGCATCTTCACCTGCCACGACTACAAGGCCCCCGGCCGCGACCACTTCGCCTGGGAGAGCACGGTGGCAGAGCAGCGGGCGCGGAACCCGCATGTGAAGGACGGCATGTCGGAGGAGGAGTTCGTGCGGATGCGCGAGGCCCGCGACGCCAAGCTCGCGCCGCCGCTGCTGCTGCTGCCCTCCATCCAGGTGAATATGCGCGCCGGCCGCTTCCCGCCGGCCGAGCGCAACGGCGTGCATTACCTGCGGGTTCCGGTGGTGCTGAAGGGTGGGCTGCGGGTCTGAGGCCGATCGCGATCCGCGGCGCGCGAAGCCGGCGGCGCGGTGAGCATGCCCGCTCCGCGGCACGAACCCGCATGGCCCTATGATATAGCCGCACGCCATGGCAGAGGCTGCAATCGAACCTGTCGCCTTCGGGCAGGCGGGCCCGCCTGAAGGACGCTCCGGGCGCCACCATATCGGAGGCCATCGCATCGGAAGGCTGTTGGATGCATTCGCACGATGACCGAAACAGTTCCGATCGACCCCTCGGATCGGACGCGGTGAAGGCCTTGGCCGATGCGGTTGCCGCCCTTCGGGAACAGTTCAACCGTGAGCGGGAGCGGGCCGACACATTGGCCGGCGAGGCAGCCGAGTTGCGCGGGCGGGCAGGACGGGCGGAGGGCGAAGCCGCCGCCCTGCGCGATGCCCTGGGGCGGGAGCGGATTCGCGCCGATCAATCCGAGGCAGCCGCCCGGCAAGCCCGCCAGGCCGAGGCGGAAGCCCTTGAGCAGGCCACCGGCCTGGAAAGCGAAGTCGAGACACTTCGCACCGCCCTCGCCGCGGCCGAAGACGACCTGGAAGCCGCCGAGCAGGATCGGACCCGGTTGCGGGCCGAGCGCGACGCCGTGCAGGCCGAATTGGCGGACTGGACGGCAGGCGGGCCGGTCGAGCGGGCATGGCGCGCGTTGCTGCACCGCCGGGTCAGCAACCTGGCGCGGTTGCTGAACCGGTAGCGTCCCGCCTGCCGGCAGGATCGGGCAATGGCTCGACGCGTCCTAATCCTGTGACAGAGTGGCCGTCCTGAAATGGCACGGAAGGGGAGAAGCCATGGCCGAGGTCACGGAGGCGCTGCGCCGCCAGATGCGCGAGGAATTGCCCGAGGTGGCCTCGATCCAGGATGCCGGCCTGCGCGAGCGGGTGGTGGAAGCCTGGGCCCTGGCCATCGCCCGCAGCTCCTGGCGTTCCATCCGCGACATCCCGCCGGCCGGCAATCCCGGCCAGATGCTGCTGACCCGCGGCGACCAGACCGACCATATCCGCGGCGTCACCCGCCTGGCGATGCGCATGGCCGAGGAGATGGCGGCGAGCAACCCGGACATGCCGATCCGGCATGACATCGTGGTGGCCGGCGGGCTCTGCCACGATATCGGCAAGCCCTGGGAATTCGACCCCGAGAACCGCCGCCGCTGGGAAGCCGCGCCGCGCGCCACCGGCCTGCCCTCCATCCGGCACCCGGCCTATGGCGTGCATCTCTGCCTGCTGGCCGGGCTGCCGGAGGAGGTGGCGCATATCGCCGGCGCCCATTCCGGCGAGGGTGAGCTGGTGGTCCGCAGCCTGGAGAGCACCGTCGTGCACCTGGCCGATATCGGCTGGTGGACCATGGCGCTGGCCGGCGGGATCGTGAAACCGGAGACGATCTCGGCCAAGTACCGCCGGCCGATCTCGCTGTAACCATGTGGCGGGGTTGATCCCCGGGCCGCGCTGCCGGAGACTGCCTGCAAGCCCCGCCGGAACCATCCGGCAAGCACGGAGGAAACCATGGCAGTCCGGACCCCGGAGGGCCGCGCATGAGCGCGCCAGCCGCCAGCACAACGACCAGCAGCGCGGCAGTGGATGCCGCCGCATACCGCGCGCGGCACCGCGCCTGGATCGCCGCCAACCTGCCGCCGCAGTGGCGGGCCGATGCGGTGGACTACAGCCCGCCGACGCTCGACGAGCAGAAAGCCTGGGAGGCGCGGCTGCACCAGGCCGGGCTCTGGGGCATCGCCTGGCCGCGCGACTATGGCGGGCATGGGCTGAGCCTGCGCGAGCACCTGATCGCCAACCAGGAGATCGGCCGCGTGCCGATGCCGGAAAGCGCCAATTCCATCGGCAAGGAACTGGCCGGGCCGATCATCCTGGCCGTCGCCACCGAGGAGCAGAAGCGCCGCTACCTGCCGGCGATCCTGGAAATGCGCGAGATCTGGTGCCAGGGCTTCTCCGAACCCGAGGCGGGGTCCGACCTCGCGGGGCTCCGCACGCGCGCGACGCGGGATGGCGCCGCCTGGCGCATCAATGGCCAGAAGGTCTGGACCTCAGGCGCGCACCGGGCGCAGCGCTGCCTGCTGCTGGCCCGCACCGGCACCCTGGAGGAGCGCCACAAGGGCCTCTCCCTCTTCGCGCTCAAGCTCGACCAGCCCGGCGTGACCGTGCGGCCGCTGAAGCAGATCACCGGCGATGCGGAGTATTGCGAGGTCTTCTTCGACAATGCCCTGGTCGAGCCGGAGGACGCGCTGGGCGAGCCCGAGAAGGGCTGGCAGGCCGCGGTGCGCGTGCTGGAAGTGGAGCGCGGCACCAACCGCATGTACCGCGCCTGGCGCTTCGAGGAGCAGTTGCGCCACTTCGTCACCACCTGCCGCAACGACCCGGCGCTGGCGCGGCTGCTGGAGGATCAGCATCTCCGCCAACGCATCGCCCAGGTGCAGGTGGATATCGAGGTGCTGAAGCGCCTGGTGGAGCAGGTGGTGGAGGACCTCGCCAGCGGCGGCAGCATTGGCGGCCGCGGCAGCCTGATGAAGCAGCATTGGAGCGAGGCGCATCAGCGTTTCGCCGCCCTGGCGATGGAGGTGCTGGACCGCGCCCCCTATCCGCCCAGCCCGGAAGTGGCGGCGGCGCAGCGGCGCTTCCGCAAGCTCTATCTGCAGGTGCGGGCGGAGACGATCTATGCCGGCACCACGCAGATCCAGCTCGGCATCATCGCCGACCGCATCCTGAAACTGCCCCGGGGGGCGTGAGCATGGGCGTGAGCATGAGCGCGACATTCGACGCCGCCGAGGACATCGCCCGCACCGCGCAGCGCGCGGCGGAAGCCTGCGCCGGGCTGGATGCGGCGACCGCGGCGCGCCGCCTCGGTGAGGACGGGCTGCTCGGCGTGCTGGCGCCGGAGGAGGTGGGCGGGCTGGCCCTGCCGCTTTCCGCCGCGGCGCCGGTGGTGGCGGCGGCCGAGGCGGCGCTGCTCGCCTTCCCCCCTGGTCGAGGCGCTGCTGGCGGCGCGGCTGCTGGCGGGACCACGGCCGGACCTTGCCGCGCGGATCGTGGCGGGGGAGGCGCTGTGCAGCATCGTCGGCGCCGGGACGCTGCGGGCCGGGCCGGCCGGCGTCAGCGGCGTGGTGGGTCAGGTGCCGCTGGGACAGAAGGCGCAATGGCTGCTGGCGCCGCTGGAGGGCGGCGGCGCGGTGCTGCTCGACCTCGCCGCGCCAGGTGCCGAGGTGGTGGAGGAGCCAGGGCTCGACCTCGAACGGCCGGCGGCGCGCGTCACCCTGCGCGATGCGGCGGCAGAGATGCTGCCGGAGGCCGGCTGGGCGCAGCTTTGCGCCGATGCGCTGCTGCTGCGCGCCGCGGGCGCGCTCGGCGCGGCGGAGCATTGCATGGAGCGCGCCATGGCGCATCTGACCGGCCGCAAGCAGTTCGGCCGCACGCTGGTCTCCTTCCAGGGGCTGCGCTTCGAATTGGCGCGGCACAAGCTGGCGCTGGAAGGCGCGCGGCACGCGCTGGCGCATGCGCTGGCCACCGCGGCGCAGGACCCGCGCGGCGAATCCGTGGCGCGCCTGGTCTGCCGCGCCACGGCAGCGGAAGCGGCGCCGCTGATCGTCGAGGGCGCGATCCAACTGCATGGCGGCATGGGTTTCACCTGGGACCTCGGCCTGCACCGGCAGTTGCGGCGGGTGCGGGAGGCGGCGGCGGCGCTGGATGCGGTGGCCTCGCGCGCGGCGCTGGCGGACCGGCTGGACCAGGCGTGGTCGGCATGAAGGCCCAACATCTCTCGGCCGGGCTGGATGCGCTGTTCCGGCCCGCCAGCATCGCCGTCATCGGCGCCTCCACCGACGCCGCCAAGATCGGCGGCCGGCCGGTGGATTACCTGAAGCGGGCCGGCTTCAAGGGGCGCATCCTGCCGGTCAATCCCGGCCAGCGGGAGGTGCAGGGCCTGCCGGCCTTCGCCTCGCTGGATGATGCGCCGGGCAGCGTCGACCTGGTGGTGGTGGCGGTGCCGGCGGCGGCGGTGCCGGAGGCGATCGAAAGCTGCATCCGCAAGGGCGCGCGCGCCGTGGTGCTGTTCTCCGCCGGCTTCGGCGAGGTGGATGCCAAGGGCCGCGCCGCGCAGCAGGCGATCCTGGCGCGCTGCCAGGCGGCGGGCATCCGGCTGCTCGGCCCCAATGCGCTCGGCCTCATCAATCCCGGCGATGGCGTCTACTGCACCTTCACGGCCTCGCTCGGCCCGCATTGGCCGCGGCCGGGGAAGGTGGCGATCGCCAGCCAGAGCGGCGCGGTCGGCACCTATTGCTATACCCTGCTGGCGGACCGCGGCTGCGGCATCAGCCATCTCGTGACGACGGGCAACGAGGCCGATATCGACATCGCCGCCTGCATCGCCTGGCTGGCCGAGGACCCCGCCACCGAGGTGATCCTCACCTATCTGGAGGGCTGCCGCGACGGCGCCCGGCTGCGCGCGGCGCTGCGCCTGGCGGCGGAGCGCGGCAAGCGCGTGGTGGCGATGAAGGTGGGGGTTTCCGAACAGGGCGCGGCGGCCACGGCCTCCCATACCGGCACGCTGGCGGGATCGGACGCCGGCTACCAGGCGGCTTTCGAGGAGGCCGGCGTCTGGCGCGCCTCCTCGCTCAGCGAGGCGGCGGATGTGGCGGCGGCCTGCGCGGCGGGCGATCTGCCGCAGGGGCGGCGGCTTGGCATCGTCACCGTCTCCGGCGGTGCCGGCGCCTTCATGGCGGATATGGCGGCCACGGAAGGGCTGGGATTGCCGGCGCTGCCGGATGCGGCGCAGGCGGAAATCCGCGCCCTGCTGCCCTTCGCCGCACCGCGCAACCCGGTGGATTCCACGGCGCAGGTGGCGAATGACCGGAGCCTGCTCGGCCGCATGCTGGCGATCATGCTGCGCGAGGGTGGCTTCGACGTGCTGATCGCCTTCCTCGGCTTCATGGGCGAGGACCCGGCGCGGCTGGCGCTGACCCTGCCGGCGCTGGAGGAATTGCGGGCGCGGCACCCCGGCACGCGCTTCATCCTCTGCATGCGCTGCCTGCCCGCGGTGCGGCTCGACCTGCACGCGAAGGGCTTCGTCACCTGCGTCGAGCCCGCCGAGGCGATGCGTATCGCCACCGCGCTGTGCTGGCTGGGCGAGCGCGGCGCGCGCCAGGATGCCTTGGCGCTGCCGCCCGCCAGCGCATTGCCGGAGGGCGATCTGGACGAGGCCGCCTGCCGCCGCCTGCTGGAAGCGGCCGGCATCCCCTTCGCGCCGCAGCGCGTCGCACGGAATGCGGCGGAGGCGGCCGATGCCGCCGCCACGCTGGGCTTCCCGGTGGTGCTGAAGGTGCTCTCGCCCGATCTTGCGCATAAATCGGATGTCGGCGGCGTGCGGCTCAATCTGCGCGATGCGGCGGAGGTCGCGACGGCTTTCGAAGCGATGCTGGCGGAGGTGCGGGCCCGCGCGCCGGCGGCGCGCATCGAGGGCGCGCTGGTCTCGCCCATGGTGCGGGATGGGGTGGAGGTGGTGCTGGGCGCCACGCGCGACCCGGTCTTCGGCCCGCTGGTGATGTTCGGCCTGGGCGGCGTCTTCGTGGAGCTGTTCCGCGACGTCGCCTTCCGCCTGGCGCCAATCGACCATGCCGGCGCGCTCGCCATGCTGCGTTCCATCAAGGGGCGTGCGCTGCTGCAGGGCGCGCGCGGGCGGCAGCCGGTGGATGAGGGGGCGCTGGCGGAGGCGCTGGTCGCGCTCTCCCGCTTCGCCGCGGCGCATGGGGAGGCGCTGGAGAGCGTCGAGGTCAATCCCTTCATGGCGCTGCCGCAAGGCGGGATGGGCGTCGATGCCGTCATCCTGCGCCGCTCCCGAACCTGAACAGGGGAATGCCGATGCCTTCCGATGTCGTGACGCTTGAAGTCTCCGATTACGTGGCGGTGGCGACGCTGAACCGCCCGCCGGTGAATGCCGTGAACTGGGAGATGCGGGAGCGGCTGATCCAGATCTTCGACGAGGCCACCGACCGCGACGATATCCGCGTGGTGGTGCTCACCGCGCAAGGGAAGGTCTTCTGCGCCGGCGCCGACCTGAAGCAGCGGCCGGACCCCGGCAAGCACGGCCAGTACTGGTGGCACAACCGCCTGACGCGCGAGACCGGCAATGCCATCAAGGAATGCGCCAAGCCGGTGATCGCGGCGGTGAATGGCGCGGCGCTGGGTGCCGGCTTCGGCCTGATGGCGGCCTGCGACATCATGCTGGCGGCCGAGGAGGCGGTCTTCGGCATGCCGGAGATCGATGTCGGCCTGGCCGGCGGCGCCGCCATGCTGCGTGAGCTGTTCGGGCGGTCGAAAACCCGGCGCATGATGTTCACGGGGCAGCGGCTGCCGGCTGCCGAGCTCTACCGGCTCGGGGTCATCGAGGCCTGCCTGCCGGCGGCGCAATTGCTGCCGGAAGCCATGAAAATCGCCACGGAGATCGCCGGCAAGAGCCCGCTCGGCATCCGCTACGCCAAGACCTCCTGCAACATGGTGGAGCTGATGCCGCAGAAGGACGCCTATCGCTTCGAGCAGAACTTCACCTACGAGCTCTCGAAGACGGAGGATGCGCTGGAAGCACGGCGGGCGCAGCTTGAGAAGCGCAAGCCGGTGTTCAAGGGGCGGTGACGGGAAGGGGGAGGGCGCGATGCACAGGCGAAACCTGCTCGGGGCGGCGCTGCTGGCCGCGGCGGCGCGGCCGGCCCTGGCCCAGCCCGGCGGGGCACAGCCCTGGGCGCCGTCCAGGCCGGTCGAGATCGTCGCGCCCTATGCCGCGGGCGGACCGACGGACCGCTACGCCCGGGAATTCGCCGCCCGCCTGGCCGAGCTCTGGCGGCAATCCGTGGTGGTGAGCAACAAGCCGGGCGGCGCCTCGGCCATCGGCACCGCCGCGGTGGCCCATGCGGCGCCGGATGGGCATACGCTGCTGCTGGCGAGTTTCGGCATCATCACCAACCAGATCATGCTGCGCAACCTGCCCTATGACCCGAAGGCCTTGGCACCGCTCTGCCGGATCGCGCTGGGCGGCGGCATCCTCTACATCCATCCCTCCGTGCCGGCGCAGAACCTTCAGGAACTGGTAGCCTGGGCGCGCGCCAATCCCGGCGGGTTGCGCTTCGGCTCCGCCGGCATGGGGTCCTCGCCGCATATCTCGGCCGAGCTTTTTGCCTGGCGGTCGGGGATCGAGATCCTGCACACCCCCTATCGCGGCATCGCGCCGGCGATGACCGACCTCATCGCCGGCCATATCAACGCGCTCTTCGACAGTCCCACCTCGCTCCGCTTCGCCCGCGAGGGGCGGGTGCGGGCCATCGCCATCACCCAGCCGGCGCGCTCGCCGCTCGCGCCGGAGGTGCCGACCATGCTGGAGAGCGGCTTCGACGTGATGGCCCGCACCTTCTACGGCTTCTTCGCCCCGGCCGCGGTGCCGGCGGAACTCCGCGCCCGCATCGCCGCCGATCTCCGCAGCGTCGCGGCCACCGAGGGCGTCCAGCGCCTGATCCGCGAGGACGGGCTGGAGCCGCATGCCGATGACCCCGAGACCTTTGGCCGCTGGCTGGAGGAGCAGGTGGGCTTCTGGTCCCGTGTGATCCGCGAGCGCAACATCCAGATGTAGCGGCCGGTCGTTGCGACAGGCGGTCGATCCCGGCCGGCCGCCCTCATCGCCGCCTGATTTCCCAGGGCCGAGGTTTTGTCCCGCCGGGACCCCTGGTATGCTGGCCATTCGAGGATGGAGACCCGAATGGGAGAGGCCCAGAATCAACCCGGCGCTGCAGGCGGGACCGGCACCCGCGACCTGGCGCTGCTGTCCTTCGAGGAAGCGCTGGGGGAGCTTGAGGATATCGTGAAGTCGCTGGAAGGCGGCCGGGGCACGCTCGCCCAGGCGATCGCGGATTACGAGCGCGGCGCCGCGCTCCGCCGCCATTGCGAGACCAAGCTGGCGGAAGCCGAGATGAAGGTGCAGGCCATCGTGGAGGGCCCGGGCGGCCCCAGCCTGCGCGACGTGGAGTAGGGCCCCCAACCGATGGACAGCAGTATGGAGGCCCCCGCCCTTCCGCGCGCCATGGCGGCGGCGGCGGCGGAGATCGATCAGGCACTGGAGGTCTTGCTGCCCCAGGCCGAGGGGCCGGAATCCCGGCTTTTCGAGGCGATGCGCTATGCCGCCATCGGCGGCGGCAAGCGGCTGCGCGGCTTCCTGGTGCTGGAGGGGGCGCGGCAATTCGGCGTCTCCCGCCAGGCCGCGCTGCGGGCGGCCGGCGCCGTCGAGATGCTGCACGCCTATAGCCTGGTGCATGACGACCTGCCGGCGATGGATGACGACGACCTCCGCCGTGGCAAGCCCACCGTCCACCGGGCCTTCGACGAGGCCACCGCCATCCTGGCCGGCGATGCCCTGCAGACCCAGGCCTTCAGCGTGCTGGCCGAGGAGGATACCCACCCCGACCCCGCCGTGCGGATCGAACTGGTGCGCTGCCTCGCCCGCGCCGCCGGGGCGCGCGGCATGTGCGGCGGGCAGATGCTGGACATGTTGGCGGAAGCGGCGGGCGAGGCGCTGGACGAGCCCGCCATCGGCCGGTTGCAGACCCTGAAGACCGGCAAGCTGATCGAATTCGCGGCGGAAGCGGGAGCGCTGCTGGGCAAGGCGGCGGGGCCGCAGCGGCATGCGCTCTGCCTCTATGGCCGCGACCTCGGCGCCGCCTTCCAGATCGCCGACGACCTGCTGGATGCCACCGTCTCCACGGCGGAGGCGGGCAAGCGCACCGGCAAGGATGCCGGGGCGGGCAAGGCCACGCTGGTCGGGCTGCTCGGGCTGGAGCGGGCCCGGTTGCAGGCCGAGCGCCTCGTTGCGCAGGCGAAGACCCATCTTGACGGATTCAACGAACGGGCCGACCTGTTGCGGATGCTCGCGGATTTCGTGATCGAGCGGAGGAATTGATGGCTGGCCTTCCTTCCACTCCGCTCCTCGACCGGGTGCGCGTGCCGGCCGACATGCGGAACCTCTCGGCCGAGCAGCTCAAGCAATTGGCGGCGGAATTACGGGCCGAGACAATCCATGCGGTGAGCCAGACCGGCGGGCATCTCGGCGCCTCGCTCGGCGTGGTGGAACTGACCGTCGCGGTGCATGCGGTCTTCGAGACGCCACGGGACCGGCTGATCTGGGATGTCGGCCACCAGGCCTATCCGCACAAGATCCTCACCGGCCGGCGCGGCCGCATCCGCACGCTCCGCCAGGGCGGCGGCCTCTCCGGCTTCACCCGGCGGAGCGAGAGCGAATACGACCCCTTCGGCGCGGCGCATTCCAGCACTTCCATCTCCTCCGGCCTCGGCATGGCGGTGGCGCGCGACCTGAAGGGCGACAACCGGAACGTCATCGCGGTGATCGGCGACGGCGCGATGAGCGCGGGCATGGCCTATGAGGCCATGAACAATGCCGGCGCCTCCAATGCCAACCTCATCGTCATCCTGAACGACAACGACATGTCGATCGCGCCGCCGGTCGGCGCCATGAGCGCCTACCTGTCGCGGCTCATTTCCTCCCGCCCCTTCGTCAACCTGCGGGAGCTGATGGGGCGGCTGGCCAAGCGCTTCCCGGCGCCGCTGGAGCGTGCGGCGCGGCGCGCCGACGAATATGCGCGCGGGCTGCTCACCGGCGGCACGCTTTTCGAGGAATTGGGCTTCTATTACGTCGGGCCGATCGATGGCCACGACCTCGACCACCTGCTGCCGGTGCTGCGCAACCTGCGCGACACCGAGCATCGCGGCCCGATCCTGCTGCATGTGGTGACCAAGAAAGGCAAGGGCTACGCGCCGGCCGAGGCCAGCGCCGACAAGTACCACGGGGTGGTGAAGTTCAACGTCGTCACCGGCGAGCAGGTGAAGGCGCCGCCCGGCCCGCCCTCCTATACCAAGGTCTTCGCCAATGCTCTGATCGCCGAGGCGGAGGCCGATCCGCGCATCGTGGCGATCAATGCCGCCATGCCCTCCGGCACCGGCCTCGATCTCTTCGCGAAGAAGTTCCCGAAGCGCAGCTTCGATGTCGGCATCGCCGAGCAGCACGCCGTCACCTTCGCGGCCGGCATGGCGACCGAGGGGATGAAGCCCTTCTGCGCCATCTATTCCACCTTCCTCCAGCGCGGCTACGACCAGGTGGTGCATGACGTGGTGCTGCAGGGCCTGCCGGTGCGCTTCGCACTCGACCGCGCCGGGCTGGTCGGCGCCGATGGCGCGACCCATGCGGGGGCCTTCGACATCGCCTATCTCGGCTGCCTGCCCGGCATCGTGCTGATGGCGGCGAGCGACGAGGTGGAGCTCATGCACATGGTGGCCACCGCCGCCGCCATCGACGACCGGCCGAGCGCCTTCCGCTACCCGCGCGGCGAGGGGCTCGGGCTTGAGTTGCCGGAGCGCGGCACGCCGCTGCCGATCGGCAAGGGGCGGGTGCTGCGGGAAGGCGGCACGGTCGCCATCCTGTCCTATGGCGCCCGCTTGCAGGAGGCGCTGAAGGCGGCCGAGGAACTCGGCGCGCGCGGCCTTTCCACCACCGTCGCCGATGCCCGTTTCGCCAAGCCGCTCGACACCGAACTGGTGGAGCGGCTGGCGCGGGACCACGCCGTGCTCATCACCATCGAGGAGGGCTCGGTCGGCGGCTTCGGCAGCCTGGTGTTGCAGCACCTGGCCTGGAAGGGGTTGCTGGACCACGGGTTGAAGGTGCGGCCGATGTGCCTGCCGGACCGCTTCATCGACCACGAGAACCCGAAGAAGCAGTATGACGAGGCCGGGCTGAATGCCGGCCATATCGTCGCCGCGGCCGTCGCCGCCCTGGGCGCGGAGGCTGCGGCGCTACCGGCGCGCGCATGATCGGCGCCGGCACGGCCGGTGCGCCCCGCGCGAAGCCCGGCAAGCTGCGCGCGGACCAATTGCTGGTGGATCGCGGGTTGGCGGAAAGCCGCACCCGGGCGCAGGCGCTGATCCTGGCCGGCAAGGTCTTCTCCGCCGAACAGCGCATCGAGAAGCCGGGCCAGGTGCTGCCGCCGGACCGGCCGCTGGAGGTGCGCGGCCAGGACCACCCCTGGGTTTCCCGCGGCGGGGTGAAGCTGGCGCATGGGCTGGCGCATTTCGGCCTGTCGCCGGCCGGGCGGGTCTGCCTCGATATCGGCGCCTCCACCGGCGGCTTCACCCATGTGCTGCTGGAAGGGGGGGGCGGCGAAGGTCTATGCGGTGGATGTCGGCCACGGCCAATTGGCCTGGGGGCTGCGGAACGACCCGCGCGTGGTGGTGCTGGAACGGGTGAATGCCCGCTACCTTGATGAGGCTTCCGTGCCCGAGCCCGCCGGCGCGCTGGTCTGCGATGCCAGCTTCATCGGCCTCGCCACGGTGCTGTCGGCGCCGCTGGCGCTCTGCGCGCCGGGCGCCTGGGCGGTGGCGCTCATCAAGCCGCAATTCGAGGTGGGGCCCCATATCGCCAAGGGCGGCGTGGTGCGGGACCCGGCGGTGCATCGTGCCGTCTGCGACCGCATGGCGGATTGGTGGGCCGGGCTGCCCGGCTGGCGGGTGCTGGGGGTGGAGCCGAGCCCGATCCTGGGCCCCGAGGGTAACCGCGAATTCCTGATCGCGGCCGGGAAAGCCGGCTGAACCCGCTTGAGACCGCCGAACGGGCCCTGGCCCTGGTTATTGAGCCGGCACATGTGGCCCTGCATGCAGCCGCTGGCATGAATCGGCCTGGAGGAAATCCGGGGCAGCCTTCATCCGCTGTAAACGGCCCGCCGCCAAACTCGCTGCCGGTCCCGGCACCATGGCCGGCAGCATGGAATGGCGGAATGCAGATGACCGAAGTGAATGGCGTGGCGGGCCCGGCCCGCACTGCGCGTGGACTGCGCCTGGGGCTGGCGCCGAAGCTGCTCTCGGCGGTCGCCATCCTGGGTGTGGTGGCGATGGTGGTTGCCGGGATGGGCTATCGCGCCCTGTCCCAGGCCACGGCGCAGCTCCAGGAGCGCGAAGTGCTGGCCGAGCGCCAGTTCTGGCTCGGCCGCATGGGCTCCAACCTGCTGGGCTATGCGCGCGCCGCGGAATGGCTGCCCCTGGAATTGCCACCCGATCAGCGCCGCCACTGGGAAGCCGCGCTCGAAGAGGAGCGCCGCACCATGGAGACGCGGCTGGAGCAGCTTGAGCGCAACCTGCTGGTGCCGGCGAATCGCACGGTAATGGGCGAGGTCCGGCGCGAGCTGGACCGCCACCGCGCGGTCGCATCCCGGGTGCTGGAACAGAGCCGGGCCGGGCAGTTGCAGGCGGCCCAGAACGCGCTTTTCGAGGGCGCCCCCATCGTGACCCGCATGCGCGAGCTGATCCGTGGCGCCGAGGAGCGGCAACGCGCTTTCGCGGAAGCCATGGAAGCGCGCATCGAGGCGGATATCGCGCGGACCCGCGCCTGGCTGGTCGGCGTCTCCTTGGCCGGCATCCTGGCCGGCACCGGCCTCGCGCTGCTGATCGTGCTGCGCGGCGTGACCCGGCCACTGCAGCGCCTCGCCGGCACGGCCACGACGCTGGCCGGCGGCCGCATCGAGGAGGAAACCCCCGACCGCAACCGCACCGACGAGGTGGGTGCGATCGCGGAGGGGCTGGAGGCGCTGCGCCTTACCGCCCGCCAGGCGCGCCAGTTGGAGGCCGAGGCGGCTGGGATGCGGGACCGGGCGGAGCACGAGCGGGCCCAGGCGCAGCATGCCCTGGCCGAGACGATGGAACGCAGCCTGGGCGGCGTGACCCAGGCGCTCGCGGCTTCGGCCACCGAGTTGCAGGCCTCGATCGGCACGCTCTCGGCCACCGCGAATCGCACCGCGGAACAGGCCGCGGCGGTGGCGGCCGGAGCTGGTCAGGCTGGCGGCAATGTCCAGACGGTCGCGGCGGCGGCCGAGGAATTGGCGGCCTCGGTCGGCGAGATCACCCGGCAGGTGGCGCAGGCCGCGCAGGTGGCCAACCGGGCAGTGGAGGAGGTGCGTACCACCGATGGCGTGGTCGGCAGCCTGGCCGAGGCGGCGGGCCGCATCAGCGAGGTGGTGCGCCTCATCAGCGACATCGCCGGCCAGACCAACCTGCTGGCGCTGAACGCCACCATCGAGGCGGCGCGCGCCGGCGAGGCCGGAAAGGGCTTCGCCGTGGTGGCCAGCGAGGTGAAGCAGCTCGCCGCGCAGACCGCCCGCGCGACCGAGGAGATCGCCAGCCAGATCACCGGCATCCAGGGCGCTACGGAGCAGGCGGTGCGCTCCATCAAGGGCATCGCCACGGTGGTCTCGGAGATCGACCACATCGCCGGCAGCATCGCCGCGGCGGTGGAGGAGCAGGGCGCAGCGACGCAGGAGATCGCCCGCAACGTGGCCGAGGCGGCGCGGGGCACCACCCATGTCTCCACCACCATCGCCGAGGTGACGCAGGGCGTGGAGGACACCACCGCGGCGCTGCGCGTGCTGGACCAGGCGGGCGCCGAGGTGGCGCGCCAGGGCGAGACGTTGCGCGGCGAACTCGGCAGTGTGATGGGGCGGCTGCGGCAGGTGGGCTGAACCGCCCGCGGCGGGCTTGGCGGGTGGCGGCGCCGCCGGGGTGTCCGGGGCCGCAAGGCCCGCCGTCCGCCTCCGGGTTGCGGACGCATGAAGCCCGGAGCTTCGGCCGCTGCCCGCGCCGGGCCCCTCAACCTCGCCCGTGCTGCCGCGTTGCCGTTCCGGGTCAGCGTAGCGGGGATGCATGCCGCAGCTTTTCTCACCGCGCGCCGATGCGCGGCTGCGGGTCGCACTCGCCCTCGGTGCCGGTGCCCTGGTGATGGCGGCCGCGGCGGGTTTCGTCTATGTGCGGTCCGACCGTGCCTGGCGGGTGGGGGTTGCCGCGCCGCAGCCCATCCCCTTCAGCCATGCCGTCCATGCCGGTGGGATCGGCCTCGATTGCCGCTTCTGCCATGCGGGGGTGGAGCGCCAGGCGGCGGCCGGCATGCCGACAGCCGAGACCTGCCTCGGCTGCCACCGCCAGGTCTGGAACGTCGCGGCCCAATTCGCGCCGCTGGAGACCGCGCTGGCTTTGCAGGTACCGGTTCCCTGGGCCTCGGTCCACCGGCTGCCGGAGCATGTGCGGTTCCACCACGGGGCCCATACCGCGGCGGGGGTGGCCTGCGAGTCCTGCCATGGGCAGGTCTGGACCATGCCGCGCACCGTGAAGGCAGAGACTCTTTCCATGGCCTTCTGCCTGGGCTGCCACCGCGACCCCGCGCCCCGGCTGCGCCCGGCCGAGGCGGTGTTCAGCCGGGACTGGCAGCCGGGTTCCGCCTCGCAGCCAACGCCCGCAGACGCCGCGACCCCGCGGCTGCAGCATTTCGGCGTCGAGATCCCGGCCCTCACCCGCTGCTCGACCTGCCATCGCTGAGGGATCGCAAGGCCGGCCGGCGCGTTGGGCGCCTGGCAACCCCGGGGAGGCAACGGATGCCGCAGGCCGCGCCTGCCACACCCTATTGCGGGGTGCCACCATCGCCCGGCGATGTCGCCTGGAACCTCGACCCCTGGCTGATCGCCGCCCTGCTGCTCGGGCTGCTGCTGGCCTGGGGGCCGGCGGGGCGGGGCGGGGATCGCAGGATCCTGTTCGCCGGCTGGGCCGTGCTTGCCGCGGCGCTGCTCTCGCCGCTCTGCAACCTGTCGGTGGCGCTGTTCTCGGCGCGGGTCGGCCAACACTTGGTGCTGCTGACGGCTGCGGCGCCGTTGCTGGCGCTCGGCCTCCGGGGGCCGCGCTGGATGGCCTCGCCGGGCGGGCTGGCGGCGGCGGCGGGGGCCTTCGCGGTGGCGCTCTGGGCCTGGCACCTGCCGGGCCCCTATGCCGCCACCTTCCGCTCCGACCTGGCCTATTGGGCGATGCAGGCAAGCCTGCTCGGCACCGCGGCCTGGCTCTGGCGAGGCTTGCTGCTGGGCGTGGCGGCGCGGCCGGATATGGCGCTGCTGGCGGGCCTCGCCACGGCGGCGCAGACCGGCGCGCTCGGCGCGCTGCTGACCTTCGCGCCGCGCCCGCTTTTCGCGCCGCATGGCCTGACCACCTTGGCCTGGGGCCTGACGCCGCTGGAGGACCAGCAGCTCGGCGGGCTGTTGATGTGGGTGCCGGGCGGGCTCGCCTTCGCCGCCGTGTCCCTGCCCGCGCTCGCCCGTGCCCTGCGCGACACGGCGCTGCCCCGGCCGCGCGCGTGAGGCGGGGTGCCGTCGCGCCAGCCCTGCCGCTGGCGCTTGCCGCCTGCACCGGGGTGCAGACGCCGCTCGATCCCTATGGCGAGCAGGCCGGGCGGATCGCCGGGCTCACCTGGCTGCTGTTCGGCGGCGGCACCGCGATCTTCCTGCTGGTGATGGGGTTGCTGGCTCTGGCGATCCTGGCGCCCGCCCGGCTGCGGCGCGGCATGGGCTCGCACCGCTTCGTGCTGCTGGGCGGCATCGCCTTCCCGGTCGCGACCCTGGCCGCGCTGCTGGTCCATACCCTCGGCGTCTCGCGCGCCCTGGTGCTGCCGGCGGAGGCGGCGCCGCTGCGCATCGAGGTGATCGGCCGGCAATACTGGTGGGAGGTGCGCTACCCGGATGCCGGGGAGGGCGCCGTCACCGCCAATGAGATCCGCCTGCCGGTGGGCCGCGAGGTGGAGCTGCTGGTCTCCTCCGCCGATGTGATCCATAGCCTCTGGCTGCCCAACCTGCATGGCAAGATCGACATGATCCCGGGCCGGGTGAACCGGCAGCGGTTCCGTGCCGGCCGCACCGGCGCGCTGCGCGGCCAATGCGCCGAATTCTGCGGGTTGCAGCACAGCTTCATGGCCTTCTGGGCGGTGGTGCAGGAGCCCGCGGAATTCGAGGCCTGGCTCGCCCGCCAGCGCGCCCCCGTGCCGCCGCCTGCCAGCCCCGAGGCGGCGCGCGGCATGCGGGTCTTCGGCGAGGCCGGCTGCGGCGCCTGCCATGCGGTGCGCGGCACCGAATGGCAGGGGCGGCTCGGCCCCGACCTGTCGCGCGTCGGCTCGCGCCTTTCGCTCGCGGCGGGTGCGCTGGAGAACCGCCACGGCACCCTGGCCGGCTGGATCGCCGGCGCCCAGGACATCAAGCCCGGCAACAGCATGCCCGCTTACGGAAGGGCGCTGGAAGGGGCGGACCTCCTGGCGGTGGCGACTTGGCTGGAGGGGCTGCGGTGATGGACACCGCGACCCCCCGCATCGAGGCCGAGGATACGCCCAACCCCCTGCCACGCCCGCCGGAGGAGCTGGAGCGGCTGCGCGAGGCATGGCGGATGCCGCGTGGCATCGCGCGGCTCACGGAGTTCAACAACAACCTGATCGGCCCGCTTTTCGTGGGCACGGCGCTGCTGTTCTTCCTGCTGGCCGGGGTGCTGGCGCTGCTCATCCGCGCCCAGCTTGCCGTCCCCGGCCTGACCCTGGTGGATGCCGCCACCTTCAACCAGCTCTTCACCATGCATGGCACGGTGATGATGTTCCTCTTCGCCGTGCCGGCGGTGGAGGCGGTGGCGGTCACCCTGCTGCCCGCCATGCTGGGCGCGCGGGAACTGCCCTTCCCGCGGCTCGGCGCCTATGCCTGGATGATCTACGCGATCGGCGGCTTGAGCTTCTTCACCAGCCTCTTCTTCGGCGCCGCGCCGGATGGCGGCTGGTTCATGTACCCGCCGCTGACCAGCAAGGAGAATTCGCCCGGCATCAATACCGACATGTATCTGCTGGGCATCGGCTTCATCGAGATCTCGGCCATCGCCGGGGCGATCGAGCTCATCGTCGGCATCCTGCGCTGCCGCGCGCCGGGCCTGACGCTCGGCCGCATGCCGATCTTCGCCTGGGCGATCCTGGTCTTCGCGGCGATGGTGATCTTCGCCTTCCCCGCCGTCATCGTGGCCAGCACCCTGCTGGAACTGGAACGCGCCTTCGGCTGGCCCTTCTTCCTGCCCGAGCGCGGCGGCGACCCGCTGCTCTGGCAGCACCTGTTCTGGTTCTTCGGCCACCCGGAGGTCTATGTGATCTTCCTGCCGGCGGCGGGCATGGTCTCGATGATCGTGCCGGCCATGGCGGGCGTGCCGCTGCTGGCGCATGGGCTGGTGGTGATGGCGCTGGTCGGCACCGGCTTCCTCAGCTTCGGGCTCTGGGTGCACCACATGTACGCCACGGGCATCCCGGCACTGAGCCTGGCCTTCTTCGCGGCGGCGGGCTTCGCCGTCTCGATTCCCTCGGGGCTGCAGGTCTTCGCCTGGATCGCCACCTTCGCCGCCGGCCGGCGGGTGCAGCGCAAGGTGCCGACGCTTTTCGTCTTCGGCTTCCTGTTCATCTTCGTGATCGGCGGGCTGACCGGGGTGATGGTCTCGGTCACGCCCTTCGACTGGCAGGCGCACGACACCTATTTCATCGTGGCGCATCTGCATTACGTGCTGATCGGCGGCATGGTCTTCCCGCTGCTGGCGGCGCTCTATTACTGGGCGCCGGCCATCGGGCAGCCGCTGTCGGAGCGGCTCGGCACCTGGGCCTTCTGGCTCTTCTTCCTCGGCACCAACCTCACCTTCTTCCCCATGCATGTCAGCGGGCTGATGGGCATGCCGCGGCGCATCTACACCTATCCCGCCGGAATGGGGCTGGAGTTGTGGAACGCGCTCTCCTCGGCCGGCGCGGCGATGGTGGCGGTGGGCGCGGCGGTGCTGCTGGCGGATGTGGCGCTGAACTTCCGGGTCGGCGGATCGGGCCAGGGCGAAGGCGAGCAGAATCCCTGGCGGGCCGGCACGCTGGAATGGCTGAACAACGCGAATTACGGCCCGCGCAGCATCCCCCGCGTGCGCAGCCGCTATCCGCTCTGGGACGAGCCCGGATTGTCGCGCCAGGTGGATGCCGGCGGCCATTACCTGCCCTTCACCGCCACCGGCCGGCGCGAGGCGCTGGTCACCAGCCCGGCCGAGGCGCTGCCGCAATATGTCGCGGCGCTGCCCCAGCCGGGCTGGGGGCACGTGGTGGCGGCGCTCGGCACCTGCGCCTTCTTCTTCGCCCTGACCGTGCCGCTGATGATCGTGGCGGCGGTGGCGGGGCTGGTGACGCTTGGCGGCTTCATCGGCTGGCTCTGGCATGGCAGCGATCCCGGCCCGCTCGGCCCGCAAACCGTGGATATCGGCGATGGCTACCGGCTGCCGACCCATGCCACCGGCGCCGTCACCACCTCCTGGTGGGCGGTGGTCACGCTGATGCTGGTGATGGGCACCGGCTATGCCTGCCTGCTCGGCACCTACCTGTTCCTGTGGCTGGTGAATGGCGACGCGATGTGGCCGCCGCCCAGCCAGGGGCTGCCGGTGGCGGGCTGGGGCCTGCTGGCGCTTGGCCTCTACGCGGCGGGGGCGCTGGTGCTCTGGGGGGGCGGCGCGGGCCCTCGGGCGGCGCGGGCGCTGGGTGGTGCGCGGCGTGCTTTTCCTGGCCTCGCTGCTCTTCCTGGCCGGTGCCGTGATCGATGGCTGGGCGCTGTGGCAGGGCGGGGTGCGGCCGACCACCCATGCCTATGGCGCCGCCTGCTGGACGCTGTTTGCCTGGCAGGGATTCCACGTGGCGGTCGCGCTGCTGATGTCGCTCTATACGCTGGCGCGCTCCCTGGCCGGCAAGCTCGACGGGCAGCGGCGGCTGACCATGGACAATACGCTGCTCTTCTGGGGCTATACGGCGGGGCAGGGCATGGTGGGGCTGGCGCTGACGCACGGCTTCCCGAGGCTGCTGGCATGAGCGGCGGCGCCCAAGGCCGGGGTGCGCCGGGGCGCCGCGCCCGCCCGGTGCTGGAGGTGCTGCTCTCCGTGGCCGGCCTGGCGATCTGGGCCGGGCATTTCGGCGCGATCTACGCCACCAATGCCGTGGCCTGCGAACGCGGCTTGGCGGGCACCAGGCTGCTGGGCCTACCCTGGGTGCCGGCGCTGGTGGCGGGCTTCACCCTCCTGGCCCTGGCCGGGCTCGGCCTGGTGCTGCGCCCGGCCTTCTCCAGGCTGGAGGGACCGCTGGACGAGGGCGGCGAGACGGAACCCCGCTTCACCCGCTGGTTCACCGCCGCCACGGCGGTGCTGGCCGGGCTGGCGGTGCTGTTCCAGGCGGTCCCCGCCCTGGTCCTGCCGCCCTGCGGCTGAAAGGCCCGGGCCTATCGCGGCCGGAGTCGCGCCTCCGCACGAGGCCCACCCTCGCCAGGGCCGAGCGGCATGCCGGCCGGCACCGGCGGCACCCCTGCCGCGCCCAGGGTATAGAGGAAGGCGGCGGCATCGCGTGCCTCGGCCTCGGTCAGTCCGGTATCGGGCATGGCCGAGCCGGGGGAGATCGCCTGCGGGTCGCGCAGCCAGGCCACCAGGTTCTCCGGCGCATTGGGCAGCCGGCCGGCGACATAGCCGCGCCTGGCCCATTCGCCGAGCGGCGGCCCGACCCAGGAGACCGCGCCCGGCACGCCCGGGATCACATGGCAGGCGCCGCAGCCATGCTCCAGGATCACGGAGCGGCCGCGCTCCGGCGTGCCGCCGGCAACCCGGAGATGCGGCGGCACCTCCGCCTCGCCGCAGGCGGCGAGCGCCAGCAGGGCCGCCGTCCAGGCACCACCGCGCCGCGCCATGCCACCCAGGGCAGCCTCCCGTCATGGATGGCCCGCCAACGTGGCGGCGGGGCGCCGGGTTGCGCGGCCGGGAACCATCGCGGCGCGCCCGGCGTAGCAACCTCGGGACCATGGCCATCCCGCCCCGGCCCGCAATGGCGTTCGGAGAGCCCAGCCATGATGCAGGACTCCGCCTTCGGCCCCAGCGGGGCAGGCTTGTATCTTGCCGGCCGATTCACGCCCTCCGGCTGCGCCTTCGGACGACCGGGCGGCCCAGGCCGCGCCGGACCGCGCGCGTGACCGCGGAGCGCCGGGACGGGCGGCCCGCGCCCCTGGATGAGCCGCCGCTGCCCTGGACCCTGCCGCCGCCGGACCGTCGCTCGGTGCTGCGCGCGGCGGGCGCCTCGCTCGCCCTCGCCGCGGCGGCGGGCTGCGACCCGGGGCCGGAGGAATTCGGCGACCCGCTCTACGCCCGCCCGCGTGGCGTGGCCGCGGAGGAGCGCCGCTATGCCACGGTGCTGGAGCTGGAGGGCATCGGCCGCGGCGTGCTGGCGCGGACCCGCGCCGGGCATCCGGTGAAGATCGAGGGCAATCCCGCGCATCCCGGCAGCCTCGGCGCCACGGATGTCTTCCTGGAAGCGGCGGTGCTCTCGCTGCACGACCCCGCGCGTTCCCGCCATATCCGCCAGGGCGGGCGCATCCCGCGCGCGGCGCCTGCGCCCGAGGCCGCGCTGGCGGCACTGGCCGCGGCGACACCGGGCGGGGAGGGGTTGCGGCTGCTGACCGGCCCCATCGCTTCCCCCACCACGGCGCGGCTGATCGCGGCGGTGCTGGCGGCGCATCCCGGCGCGCGCTGGCACCAGTGGTCGCCTTTGGCCGAGGATGCCGCGCTGGCCGGGGCGCTGCTGGCCTTCGGCGAGCCGGTGGCCACCCTGCACGACCTCTCGCGCGCCGCCACCGTGCTCGCCCTCGGCGCCGACCTGCTGGGCGAGGGGCCGGCGCAATTGCGCCATGCGCGGGACTGGTCGGCAGCGCGGGCGGCGGGGCGGGCATCGGGGCGGCTGCCGGTGCTCATCGTGGCGGAATCGACGCCAAGCCTGACCGGCGCCAAGGCCGATCGCCGCCTGGCGCTGCGGCCGGAGGGGATCGAGGCCCTGGTGCGCGCGGTGGCCGCCGAACTCGGCGTGATCCCGGCCGGCGCCGGCCACCCCGATGCCGCGCCGATCGCCGCCGCGCTGCGCCAGGCCGGCCCGGCGGCGCTGGTGGCGGCAGGGCGTGGCCAGGCGCCGGCGGTGCATGCGCTGGCGCAGGCGATGAACGCGGCGCTAGGCGCCATCGGCGGCACGGTGCGGCACCTGGCGCCGGTGATGGCGCGGCCGGAGGAGTGCGGCGCCTCGCTCCAGGCCCTGGCCGCCGCGATGGTGGCGGGGGAGGTGAGGGGGCTGCTGATCCTCGACGCCAATCCGGCATATGACGCGCCGGCCGGTCTGGATTTCGCGGCGCTGCTCGCCCGCGTGCCGGTCTCGGTGCATGCGGGGCTCCATGTCGATGAGACGGCGCTGCTCAGCGCCTGGCACCTGCCGCTGAAGCACCCGCTGGAATCCTGGGGCGATGCCCGCGCCCCGGACGGCACCGCCGCCATCCGCCAGCCCGCCTGCCTGCCGCTGGTGCCGGCGGCGCGTTCGGCCGAGGAGATCCTGGCCAGCCTGGCCGGGGTGGCGCCGGACGGCGAAACGCTGGTGCGCGGCACCTGGAACCTCGGGGAGGCGGAATGGCTCGCCGCCCTGGAGGCGGGGGTGCTGCCGGGCACGGCGGCGCCGGCACGCCCGGTGCGCCCGCGGGCGGGCTTCGACCCCGGGCCGCCCGCGCCAGCCGCCACGGGGCTGGTCGCGCTCTTCGCGCCCGACCCGCATCTCCGGGGTGGCGAATTCGCGCCGAATGCCTGGCTGCAGGAATTGCCGCGGCCGATCACCAAGCAGGCCTGGGGCAATGCCGCGCTGCTCGCGCCGGCGGATGCGACGGCGCTGGGCCTGGCGGATGGGGATGAGGTGGAGTTCTCGCTGCGCGGCCGGGCGGTGCGGGCGCCGGTGCTGGTCATGCCCGGCCAGGCAGCGGGGGTGGTGACCCTGCCGCTCGGCGGCGGCAGGCTGGTGGCGGGCGGCGTGCCCGGCCGCACCGGCTTCGACGCCTATCGGTTGCGCCCCGCCGACGCGCCCTGGGTGGTGCCGGGCCTCGTCCTGCGGCCCACCGGCGGGCGCGGCGGGGTGATCACCACCGCGCATCACCATGCCCTGGAAGGGCGGGAGCCGCCGGTGCGGAGCGTGGTGCCGGGCGAGGCCATCCCACCCTTGCCGCCGCCGCGCTCGCTCTACCCGGACTGGGAATACCCCGGCCAGGCCTGGGGCATGGCGGTGGATCTCGATGCCTGCATCGGCTGCAATGCCTGCGTCATCGCCTGCCAGGCCGAGAACAACACGCCCGTGGTCGGGCCGGAGGAGGTGGCGCGCGGCCGGGAGATGCACTGGCTGCGCGTGGACCGCTATGCCGAGGCGGATGGCCGTGCCGCCTTCCAGCCCGTACCCTGCATGCATTGCGAGAAGGCGCCCTGCGAGGTGGTCTGCCCGGTCAATGCCACGGTGCACGACAATGAGGGGCTGAACCTCATGATCTATCCGCGCTGCATCGGCACCCGGACCTGCTCCAACAACTGCCCCTACAAGGTGCGGCGCTTCAACTGGTTCGGCTATGCGCGGCAGGAGGGCGCGGTGGCGGTGCGCAACCCGGATGTGCCGCTGCGGCCGCGCGGCGTGATCGAGAAATGCACCTATTGCCAGCACCGCATCGCCGCCGCGCGCACGGAGGCGGGGATGCAGGGCCGGCCGATCCGCGACGGCGAGGTGGAGACCGCCTGCCAGCGCGCCTGCCCGACCCGCGCCATCACCTTCGGCGATGTGAACGACCCCGATACCGCCGTTTCCCGCGCCAAGCGGGAGGGGCGCAACTACGCGCTGCTCGGCGGCCTCGATACCCGCCCGCGCACCACCTACCTCGCCCGCGTCGCCGCGCCGCAGGATGCGCCGGGCGGCGCGGGCGCGGCTGGCCTGCCGCCAGGGGATGCGGGGTGAGTGGCGGCCCGGCCGGCGCGCCGCGCCGCGGCCAGGGCTGGCGCGCCGTGCTCGATCTTGGCCTCGCGGCGGCCGGCACGGCCTTGCTGGCCTGGGCGGCTGCGGCCCCGCGGCGGCGCCGTGTCGATGCCCCGCGGCCGCGCCGCATGCCAGCCCCGCGCGCCGTCACTCCGGCGGCGGAGAGCGGCTGGGCGGCGGAACCCGCGAGTGATGCCATCGATACCCGCCCCGTCGCCGTCATCCCGCTGCGGCGGGATTTCGGCTGGCGCTTCACCCTGGGGCTGGCCGCCGCCACGGCGGGCACCCTGCTGCTGGCCTATGCGGCGGTGGCGCTGCTGCTCACCGGCACCGGGCTCTGGGGCACCAACATCCCCTTCGTCTGGGGTTTCGACCTCATCAACTATGTCTGGCTGATCGGCATCGCCAATGCGGCGAGCCTGGTCGCGGTGGTGCTGGTGCTGCGCCGGCACGGGCTGCGCACTGCGATCAACCGCTTCGCCGAGGCCGCGGCGCTGGCCGCCGTCGCGGCCGCGGCGCTCTATCCGGTGCTGCATCTCGGCCGGCCCTGGCTGTTCTACTGGGTGCTGGCCTATCCCGCGAGCTTCCAGGTCTGGCCGCAATTCCGCAGCACGCTGATCTGGGACTTCTGGGGCATCATGTCGCACCTCGTGGTGACCGGCCTGTTCTGGTACACCGGGCTGATCCCCGACCTCGCCACCATGCGCGACCGCGCGGCGCTGCATGGCCGGCACCTGACGGCGCAGGCCTATGGGCTGGCGGCGCTGGGCTGGCGCGGCTCGGTGCGGCACTGGGCGCGGCACCAGGCGGCCTATCGGCTGGTGGCGGCGCTGGTGCTGCCGATGCTGGTCTCGGCCCAGACCATCGTGGCGCTGGAATTCGCCACCACCCTGGTGCCGGACTGGCACCAGGCGCGGCTGCCGCTGCATGTGGTGGCCACCGGCATCCCCTCCGGCCTCGGGGTGGTGCTGGCGCTGGCCGTCGTGCTGCGCGAGACGCTGGGCCTGCAACGCTACATCGACGACGCCGACATGGACCTGCTGGCACGGCTTACCGCCGCCGCCGCGCTCGGCTGCGGCTGGCTCTACGCGGATGAGCTGATGACCGCCTGGCTGGAGGATGCGGCCACGCGGCTGGGCATGGTCGCGCGCGTCTTCGGCCCCTATGCCGGGCTCTACTGGGGCAGCGTGGCGCTGGTGGTGGTGGTGCCGCAACTGCTCTGGCTGCCGGCGCTGCGGCGCAGCGCGCCGGCTGCCGTGGCGATCGGCATCGCCGCGGCGGCGGGCGTCTGGCTCGACCGCTTCTCGCTCATCGCCGGCGGGCTGCTGCGGGACCACCTGCCGCGCAGCGGGCCGCTCTATGCGCCGACCGTGCCGGAATGGACGCTGCTGCTCGGCGCGGTCGGGCTCTTCGTGCTGCTGATGCTGCTGTTTGCGCGCTTCCTCCCGGTCGTGTCGATGTTCGAGACGCGGCACGAGGAAAGCGGGAAGGACGTGCCATGAGCGCCGGCCTCATGGCCGAATTCCAGGAGGCCGAGGCGCTGCTGCGGGCGCTGCGCGCCGCCCGTGCCGCCGGCTGGCGCCGGATGGACGCCTATGCGCCCTATCCCCTGCCCGAGGCCGCGGAGCTGCTCGATGCGCATGGCGGGCCGGTGGCCTGGATCGCGATCGGCGCCGGGCTCTGCGGCGCCGCGCTGTCCTATGGCACGCAATACTGGCTGAGCGTGCACGACTACCCCATCAATGTCGGCGGCCGGCCGCTGCATGCCTGGCCAGCCTTCCTGCCCGCCACCACCATCGTCGCCATCCTCTGGGCGGCGGCGGCGGCGCTGCTCGGCATGTTGGCGCTGAACCGCTTGCCGCGGCTGCACCACCCGGTCTTCGCCGTGCCGGGTTTCGGCCGGGCGAGCGAGGACCGCTTCTTCCTGTTCCTCTCCTCCCGCGACCCGCGTTTCCGGCCGGAAGCGACGGCGCGTTTCCTGCACGGCCTCTCGCCGCTGCGGGTCAGCGAGGTGCCGGAGAAATGAGGCGCCGGGAGTCCATCCGGTGCCGCCGCCAGGCCTGGCGGTTGGTGGCCGCCTCCGGCCTGCTGCTGCTCGCCGGCTGCGACGGCTGGCCGGCCAGCACGCCCTCCCCGCCGCCCGCCGCGCCGCCGCCCGGCGCCGTGGCGCAGGGCGAGGCCGCGCGCCGCGCCGCCCTCGCCCCGCCCGGCCCGCCCGTGGATGCGGCGCTGCTGCGGCGCGGGGCAGCGCGCTTCGCCATCTTCTGCGCGCCCTGCCATGGCCCGGGTGGCGAGGGCGACGGCCCCGTGGTGGTGCGCGGCTTCCCCCGGCCAGCCGCCATCGCCGGCACCGCGCCCGGGCGCAGCATGGCCGCGATGGCCACCAACCTGGCCGGCGCGCATCCCTTCGAGGACCGCATCGCGCCGGCGGATCGCTGGGCCATCGCGCATTTCGTCGGCCGGCTCGAAGTCGCCGCGCCATGAGGGCCGGCGCGCTGCTGCTGCTGGCGCTCGCCGCGGCCGCCCTGGCGGCTTTCGGCGGGCCGGCGCTGCTGGAGGCCTGGCTCTTCGCCTTCCTGTTCTGGGCCAGCCTGGCGCTCGGCTCGCTCGGGGCACTGGCGATCGGCCATCTGCTCAAGGAGGAATGGCTGCGGCCGGTGCGCGGGCCGCTGGAGGCCGCGGCGCGCACCATGCCGCTGCTGGCGGTGATGGCCGTGCCGGTGCTGCTCGGTCTGGCGCAGCTCTACCCCTGGGCCGGGCCGGGCGGCGGGGCGGTGCTGGAGGGGCCGCGCGCCCTGTGGTTGCAGCCCTGGCCCTTCCGGCTGCGCGCGGCGGGTTTCCTGGCGCTCTGGATCGGGCTGGCCTGGCTGCTGGCGCGGCCGGGGCGGCCGGACCGGCGCCTCTCGGCCCTGGTCTTCGCGCTGCTGCTGCCGAGCGTCACCCTGGCGGCGCAGGACTGGTCGCTCTCCCGCGATCCGGCCTGGTTCGGCAGCCTGCAAGGCATCGCTGCCTGGGTGGAGGGGCTGGCGGGGGCGCTGGCCGCGGCAACCCTCACCGCCCTGGCCCGTGGCACGCCGTCCCGGGAGGAGTCGATGGTGGGGCTGGAACGGGCGCTGCTCACCCTGGCGCTGGCGGTGCTCTGGCTCTGGTTCACCCAGTACATCGTGGTGTGGATGGCGGATCTGCCGGCGGAGGCTGGCTGGTACCTGCGCCGGATGCGGGGCGGCTGGGCCTGGATGGGCCTCGGCCTCGCCGTGCCGGCGCTGCTGGCGGCGATCCTGCTGGCCGCGCCGCCGCGGCACGGGCCCTGGCGCATGGGCCTGGTCTGCGCCCTGCTGCTGGTGCAGCACGCCGCGCATCTCTGGTGGGTGGTGCGGCCCGATGCGCCGCTGGCCCTGCCGCCCGCCTGGCTGGATGCGGCGATGCTGGCCGGGCTCGGCGCCGCCTGGCTGGCCTGGTGGCGGGAGGGGCTCGTGGCGCGCGCCGGGGCATGAGCAGTGGCCGCCGGCCCGGCCGGAACCCGGACCGCCCGGGCCGGTTCTGGGATGGCATGATGCCGCTGGAGGCCCGCATGGAGCGCCGGATATTGCCCGCCACGGCGACCCGCGTGGCGCGGCATACCCCCGAGGCGATCAACCGCCGCATCGCAGCGGAGATCGAGCGTAGCATCCGCTTCCATGCCGGGCACCCGGACCGGATCGACCATCGCCTGCGCGAGCTTGATGCGGAATGGGATATCGAACGGACGCTGGAGACCAATGCGGCGACGCTCGCGCTCGGTGGCACCCTGCTCGGCATCTTCGCCGACCGGCGCTTCCTCGCCCTGCCGATGGCGGTCACCGCCTTCCTGCTGCAGCACGCCTTGCAGGGGTGGTGCCCGCCGGTGCCCTTCTTCCGCAGGCGCGGCGTGCGGACCGCGCAGGAGATCAACCGCGAACGCACCGCATTGAAGGCGCTGCGCGGCGATTTCAGGCCGGTGGAGCAGGCCGCCGGGGGCGACCTCCGCGCCGAAGCCGCGCTCCGGGCGGCGGCCGCGTGACGGGAGCGGGGATCGTCCGGTGAGGCGCCATGCCGCCCGGACCCGCCGCGGCACGGCCGGCTCGCGGCGCATTCCGGGATGGCTGAGCGGCGCCCTGGTGCTTGGCGCCTTCGCCGCGCTGGTCGTCGCGGAGACGCGGCGCCCGCTGCGCCGGCCGGTGGAGCCGAAGCTCCGCCGCGACCTGCGCAACCTGGCGGTGGCGGCGTTGAGCGCGGCGACCTTGCAGGTGCTGGAGAAGCCGGTGGTCGAGCCACTGGCGCGGGCGGTGGAGCGCCGGCGCTTCGGCCTGCTGCAATGGTTGCGGCTGCCGCGCTGGCTGGAGGTGCCGCTGGCCGCGGCGCTGATGGACTACACCCTCTATCTCTGGCACGTGCTGACGCATCGCGTGCCGTTCCTCTGGCGCCTGCATGTCGTGCACCATGCCGATCTCGACCTGAGCGCGACCACGGCGCTGCGTTTCCATTGCGCGGAAATGGCGGTCTCGGTGCCCTGGCGGGCGGCGCAGGTGGCGCTGCTCGGGGTCGGGCCGCGGGCGCTTTCGGTCTGGCAGACGCTGCTCTTCGCCTCGATCCTCTTCCACCACTCCAATCTGCGGCTGCCGGCCCGGCTGGAGCGGCGGCTGGTGCCCTTCATCGTCACGCCGCGGATGCATGGCATCCACCACTCGGTCGTGCAGGCGGAGACCGATTCCAACTGGTCGAGCGGCCTGACGCTCTGGGATCGGCTGCACCGCACGCTGCGGCTCGATGTGCCGCAGGAGCGCGTGACCATCGGCGTCCCGGCCTGGCGGGACCCGGCCGCGGTCACGCTGCCGCGGCTGCTGGCGATGCCCTTCGCGCGGCAGCCGCCGAGCTTCGTGTTCCCGGCCGGTCAGCGGGATTTCGGCGATTGCGCCTCGCGCAGCGAGCCGCCGCTCTCCGCCAGGCGCCGCAGGAGCTCGGCTGGCCTCCAGCGCGCGCCGTAGCGCTGGTGCCATGCGGCGATCTGGTTGTAGATCTCCCGCGCGCCGATGCCATCCGCCCAGAACATCAGCCCACCGCGGTAGCGCGGGAAGCCGAAGCCGTTCAGCCACATCACGTCGATGTCGCTGGCGCGCAGGGCCTTGCCTTCCTCCAGGATCTTGCAGGCCTCGTTCACCGAGGAAAACAGCAGCCGTTGCAGGATCTCCTGATCCGTGAAGCTGCGCTGCTCGATCCCCATGCCGGCGGCGACCTCCCGGATGATCCGGTGGGTCTCCGGGTCCACATGCGGGGTGCGGTCGCCCTTCTCGTAGCGGTACCAGCCGGCGCCGGTCTTCTGGCCCTTGCGGCCCATCTCCACCAGCCGGTCCGGGATCGGCAGCCCGCGGTAATTCGGGTCGGCCGCGGCGCGGCGCTTGCGGGTCTGGTAGCTGACATCGAGCCCCGACATGTCGTTCACCGCGAAGGGACCCATCGGGTAGCCGAAATCGACCATCACCTTGTCGATCTGCTCGGGCAGCGCACCCTCCTCGACCATCAGCCCCTGCTCGATGTTGAAGGGCACGCGGCTGCGGTTGGCGACGAAGCCATCGCAATTCCCGGCATAGGCGCTGATCTTGCCGATGGCGCGGCCGAGCTTCATCGCCGCCGCCAGGGTCGCGGGCGCGGTCTTCGCGCCCTCCACCACCTCCAGCAGCTTCATCACATTGGCGGGCGCGAAGAAATGCGCGCCGGCCACCGCTTCCGGGCGGCGCGTGACCGCCGCGATCGCGTCGATATCGAGGGCCGAGGTATTGGAGAGCAGCAGCGCGCCGGGCTTCATGGCGGCGTCCAGCTTCGCGAAGATCTCCTGCTTCACCGGCAATTGCTCGAAGACCGCCTCAATCACCACGTCGCAATCGGAGATCGCCTCGTAGCTCTCCACCGGTTCGATCAGCGGCAGGCGGCGATCCATCTCCGCCTGGGCGAGGCTGCCGCGCTTCACGCTGACGGCGTAGTTGTCGCGGATGCGCCCCATGCCGCGGGCCAGCGCCTCGGGCGAGGCATCCAGCAGCTTCACCGGGATGCCGTGGTCGGCGAAGCTCATGGCGATGCCGCCGCCCATGGTGCCGGCGCCGACTACGGCGGCGGTCCTGATCTCCGGCAGCGGCAGGTCCTTCGGCAGGAAGGGGAGGCGGGCCACCTCGCGCTCGGCGAAGAAGGCGTAGCGCAGCGCCCGCGCCTCCTCGGAATTCTCCAGCTCCTCGAACAGCCGGCGCTCGGTGCGGAGACCCTCCTCGAAGGGCTGCGTCACCGCCGCCTCGACCGCGGCGATGCAGTGGTAGGGCGCCTTCTGGTTGCGCGCCCTGCGGGCGATGGATTGGCGCATGGTGTCGAAGAGGCCGGGATCGGCCTGTTTCACGGTCATGTCGCGCACCCGCGGCAGGGGCCGGAGGGTGGCGATGCGTTTGGCATAGGCAATGGCCTCGGCGCGCAGATCCCTGCCCTCGACGATCTCGTCGATGATGCCGAGCGCCTTCGCCTCCGGCGCCGGAACATGGCGGCCGCTGACGATCATCTCCAGCGCCGCTTTCGGGCCGATCAGCCGTGGCAGGCGCTGGGTGCCGCCGCCGCCGGGCAGGATGCCGATCAGCACCTCCGGCAGCCCCACCTTGGCGCCGGGAACGGCGATGCGGTAGTGGCAGCAGAGTGCGTTCTCCAGCCCGCCGCCCAGCGCATAGCCGTGGATGGCGGCGACGACGGGCTTGCTGCTGGCCTCCAGCGCATCATAGCTGCGGCGCTTCGGCGTCGCGCGCGGCTTGCCGAAGCGGCGGATATCGGCGCCGGCGATGAAGCTGCGCCCGGCGCCCATCAGCACCATGGCGGCGACCGCGGGATCCGCCTCGCCCTGCTCCACGGCGGCGACGATGCCCTCGCCGACACCAGGGCCGAGCGCATTGACCGGCGGATAATCGACCGTGATGACGCCGATCCCATCCTGGACCTCGAACCGCACCACCGTATCATCCGCCATTCCCGTCATTCCTCCCCGATGGGCCTGCCATGCCGCTCGGCCGAGCTTTGCCGCCTTCAGGTGATTCCGCAACCCTGCGGCCCGGCGCGGCCGGTGGCCTCCCCGGCTTCGGTCAGGGGATCGCCGGCATCCAGCGGCTCGGCCTCGGCAGCCAGGCGGCTCGGCAGCAATTCGCCGCGCCGTTCCAGCAGCGGATGCGCGGCGGAAGCCAGATGCGCGCCGACGCGCCGGAGGTCGCGTACCGCGTCCAGCAGCAGGCCGGAGGCCGCGCCGCCCGCCCCGGCCGGCAGCGCCCCGGACTCGGCGAGCCGCTGCGCCGCGTCGCGCTCGGCGGTGCGCAGCGCTTCCTTGCCCCGCACCAGCCGCCGCGCCGCCTCGGCATCCTCCAGCATGAAGACCGCGACGGCGAGGCGGAGCTGCTCCAGCAGCGTGGCATGCAGCACCGCGAGTTCCTGCGCCTCGCCCGGGCCCAGCGCCAGGCCGCGCCGCATCCGCTTGGCGGCGTGCCGCACCAGGTCGCGCTCCACCACATCCGCCGCATGTTCGAGCGCGATGGCGAAGGCCTGGATCTCGGCCAGCCGCCGGCCCTCCTCGTCGCCCAGGCTCTCGCGCGGGACGCGCGCGAGATAGGCATGCACGGCGCGGTGCAGCCGGTCCACCACGTCATCCATGCGCGCCACCGCGCGGGCGGCGTCGCGGTCGGTGCCGCGGAAAGCCTCGGCCGAGCCCTTCAGCATCGCCTCCACCGCATCGGCCATGCGCAGGACCTCCCGCGCCGCATTCGCCAGCGCGACGGAGGGCGTGCGGAGCGCCGCCTCGTCCAGGTAGCGTGGCGCCCCTTCATCGGCATCGGGGCTGCGGTCGGGCAGCACGAGGGTCAGCAGCCGGGCGAGGGCCGGCAGCAGCGGCAGGGCGAGCGCCGCCGTCGCCAGGTTGAAGGCGAAATGCGCATTCGCCACCAGCCGCGCCGGCACCGGATCGAGGGCCGCGAGCCAGGCCACCGCCTGCGGCAGCAGCGCCAGGGCCAGGGCGCAGCCGATGATCCGGTTGAGCAGGTTGCCGAGCGGCACCCGCAGCCGCGCCCGGTCCCGCGCATCGCCCCCGGCCTCGAACAACGGGTTCAGCGCGCTGCCGAGATTGGCGCCGACCACCATGGCGAGCGCCGCCTGCGGCTCCACCACGCCGCTGCCGGCCAGCGAGGCCACGAAGAGCACCGCGGCCACGCTGGAATGCGCCGCCCAGGCAATGGCGGCGGCCAGCAGCAGGTTCGGCAGCGGCTGGTCCGCCACCATGCCGAGCAGGGCGCGCAGCGTCGGCGAGGCCTCGACCGGCGCCATGCTCTCCAGCATCAGGTGCAGGGCGAGCAGCATCAGCCCGAGGCCGATCGCCACCCGGCCGAGGTCGCGGCTGCGCGTGCGGGTGGCGCGGCGGAAGGCGATGACGCCGGCCAGCACCAGCGCCGGAAACACGGCCGTGACATCGAAGGACAGGAGCTGGACGATCAGCGCCGTGCCGACATTGGCGCCCAGCATGGCGGCCAGCGCCGGCGCCAGCGCCACCGCGCCGGCGGCGGCGAAGGAGCCGACCATCAGCGCCGTCGCCGTGCTGCTCTGCAGCAGCGCGGTGACGCCGAGCCCGGCCAGCAGGGCGCGCAACTGGCCGCCGAGCGCGACGCCCAGCGCCTGGCGCAGCCGGCTGCCGAAGGCGCGCTGCACCCCGCTCTGCACCATGTGCAGGCCCCAGAGCAGCAGCGCCGCTTCCCCCCGCCAATTCCCAGCAGCAGCCGTGCCTCAGCCATGCCCGGTCCGACCTCCCCTGCGACAACCTGCCGGCCTCAACCCAACCGGCAGGATTGCCCGAGCATACGCCGGAATGTCCCATCGTGCAGCACGAGGACATGCCAGGCCACGGCCAGGAGATGCACGGCCAGGAGCGCGGCGAGGCTCCAGGCCAGCGCCTCATGCGCTTCGCCCCAGAGCCGGCCGCCCGGTATGGGAAAGGGCGGCGGCAGCGGCAGGCCGCCGAAGACGGATACCGGCCGCCCGCGCGCCCAGCGGTCCAGCAGGCCGGCGGCCGGCACGGCCAGGGCCGTGAGGAGCAGGGCCCCATGCATGAGGCGCGCGGCACCATGCTGCCAGCGCGGCGTGCCCGGCAGCGGCCCCGGCAGGGGCCGGACCGCGCGCCAGGCCAGGCGGAGCACCGCCAGGCCGAGCGCGAGGACACCTAGCGAGTAATGCGCCTCCCGCCCGAGGTCGCGCAGCGGCCCGCGCGGCAATCCCCCATCGCGAGCCCGAGCAGGAAGGCCGCGACGATCGCCGCGGCCGAGGCCCAATGCAGCAGGCGGGCGCCGGCATCGTAGCCGGGGCTGCCTGGCGCCGTGCCGGTCATGGCACGGCCCTAGCGCTGCCGGGTGGAGAGCTGGCCGGTCCAGCCATCCACCATCAGCCGCGCCGCACGGCCATCGGCATCCGCCGTCCGGAGCTTCCAGGCGCCGCGCTCCCATTCCAGATCGGTCACGCGCGGATAGCCGGCGCGGCGGGCGGCCTCGATGGCCGCCGCGGCATCCACCGGCGCCGCCGCGGCCAGCCGGTGGCGGTCGTCGCGGCGATCGTCGTCGCAGGCCAGGACGGCGCCGCCGGGGCGGGTCATGCTGCGGGCCTCGAATTCCCCATCCCGCTCCGGGTGGCCGGTGAATTCCACCTTCTCGCCGACCGTGGCGGCGGCGGCACAGCGTTCGGCATCCACCGTGACGCGGCCGCCCTGTTCGGTGACAAGCACCAGCCGCTCGCCGCGTATCTCCCCGATGGTGCCGGCGAGGCGCTGGCCCCCGGCGGCCTCCCGCGCCCGCTCCGAGGCCAGCGCAGCGCCTGCGGGGATGAGGCCGCAGAGGGCGATGGCCAGCGCCAGCTTCACCATGGACTCCTCGATGCCCGTCATGACCTGTTCTCCTGTTTGCGGCGGCGGGGTGGCCGCCGGGTTGCGATGGGGGCATCCTGGCCGGGCCAGGCTGAACCGGCGCTGAGCCGGCGGTTCAGCCGGCGTTCAGCTTGCGAGGCGTATCGGGACCACCATGCAGCGCAGACCCGCCCTCCTTGCCGCCTGCCTGGCGGCCCTCGCCATCCGCCCGGCCGCGGCCCGTGACAACGACGACCAGGAGCGCGCCCGGGCGGCGCTGGCCGCCGGCGAGATCCGGCCGCTTGCCGAGATCCTGGCCGAGATCGAGCGCCGCTATATCGGCCGGGTGATCGAGGTCGATCTCGACCGCGAGGACGGCCGCTGGGTCTATGAGCTGAAGCTGCTGCCACCGAGCGGGCGGGTCTTCGAGCTGGAGGTGGATGCCGCCACCGCCGCGGTGCTGCGGAGCAAGGGGCCGGCCCAGGAGCGGCGCTGATGCGGGTGCTGGTGGTGGAGGACAGCGAGGCGCTTGCCGGACAGCTCCGCGCCGCACTCGCGCAGGCGGGCTTCGCCGTGGACCAGGCCCCGGACGGGGAGGAGGCGCTGTTCCTCGGTGAGACGGAGCCCTACGATGCCGTCGTGCTCGATCTCGGCCTGCCGCGGCTGGACGGGCTTTCCGTGCTGCGGCGCTGGCGCGCGGCGGGGCGGCGCATGCCGGTGCTGATCCTGACCGCCCGGGATGCCTGGACCGAGAAGGTGGAAGGGCTGAACGCCGGCGCCGACGACTACCTGGCCAAGCCCTTCGTCATGGCCGAGCTGATCGCGCGCCTGCAGGCCCTGATCCGCCGGGCGCATGGGCTGGCGCGGCCGGAGATCGTGCTGGGAAGGCTGCGCATAGACACCGCCGCGCGTGGCGTGACGCTGGAGGGCCTGCCGGTGCGGCTGACCGCGCTGGAATACGGGCTGCTCGCCTATCTCGCGCATCATGCCGGGCGGCCGGTCTCCAAGACCGAGCTGACCGAGCATCTCTACGCGCAGGATTTCGACCGCGACAGCAACACGCTGGAGGTCATCGTGGCCCGGCTGCGGCGGAAGCTCGGCGAGGGGTTGATCGAGACGGTGCGCGGCCAGGGCTATCGGCTGGCGTCGGGTCCGGGCTACAGCGGCGTGCCGAATTGATGGTTCGGCACGCCGCTGTAGGCTGTTGTGTGTAGAGCAGATTCACGCCTCCGGGCGGTTCCGCCCTGCGGCGATCTGCTCTAGAGCATTTTCCGTTCACAAGGGTCACGGTAAATGCTCTGCCTCATTGCTTTCAGGGCAGATTCACGCCTTCGGGCGATGCCGCCCTGCGGCGATCCGCTCCAGGCACTGCCGCCATGGGCTCGCTGACCCGCCGCGTCGCGCTGCTCGCCTCGCTCTGGGTCGCGGTGGGCCTCGGCTTTGCGGGCTGGTTCGTCTCCGGCCTCGCCGAGCGCCACATCGAGCAGGCCGCGGATGCACGGCTCTCGACCATGCTCGACGCGGTCGTCGCCGCGGCGGCGGTGGATGCGGCAGGAAGGCCACGCCTCGACCGGCCGCTGCCCGACCCGGAATTCGAAAGGCCGCTTTCCGGCCGCTACTGGCAGGTGACCGGACCGGGAGGCGTGGCCACCTCCCGCTCGCTCTGGGATTCCGGCCTGCCACCGCCCGCCGGCACGGGCGAGGGCGGCATGGTGGCCCGGGACGCCCCCGGCCCGCGCGGCGAGAACCTCCGGCTGCTGGAGCGTCGCGTCGAGATTCCGGACGCGGCGGGGCCCTTGTTCGTCCAGGTGGGTGTGTCGCGGGAGGCGACGGAGCAGGAGGTGGCACGGCTGCATCGCGGCCTCGCCCTGGCCTTCGTCCTGCTCGGGGCGGGCCTCGTCGGCGGGCTGGCGGCGCAGGTGGTCTGGGCCATGCGGCCGCTGCGCGCGGCGCAGCGGGCGCTGGCGGCAGTGCGGGCGGGGGAGCGTGACCGGCTGGCCCTCGTCGCGCCGGCCGAGATCGCGCCTCTCGTGGAGGAGGTGGATGCGCTGATCGCGCAGAACCGCGCGACGGTGGAGCGGGCGCGCGCCCATGTCGGCAACCTGGCGCATGCGCTGAAGACCCCCGTGGCCGTGCTGCGGAATGCGCTGGACCAGCCCGACCCGCAGGTGCGGATCGCGCGCGCGCAATCCCTGGAGATCGAGCGGATCGTGCAGCACCACTTGGCGCGGGCGCGCTCCGCCGCGCTGGCCGGGGCCGCGGCGGCCAGCGCCTCGCCGCTCGCCGCCGCCGAGGAGGTCGCCGCCGCCCTGCGGCGCCTGCGGGCGGAGGAGGGCATCGGGATCGCCGTGCAGGGCGATGCCGGGCTGCGCGTCCGCGCCGACCGGCAGGACCTGATCGAGATGATCGGCAACCTGATGGAGAATGCCTGCAAATGGGCCGCCGCACGGGTGGAGGTGCGGGTCCATCCCTCCGGCCGCAGCGTGGCGGTGGCGGTGGAGGATGACGGCCCCGGCCTGCCGCCGGAGCAGGCGGAGGCGGCGCTGGACCGGGGCGTGCGGCTCGACGAGGCCCGGCCGGGCGCCGGGCTCGGCCTCGCCATCGCCGCCGACCTGGCCGCGCTGCATGGCGGGCGGCTTACGCTCGGCCGCGGCGCCGGCCTCGGCGGCACGCTCGCCATGCTGGAACTGCCGGCTGCCGAGCAGGGTGCCGACGGGGGGCTCCGGCGGTCCTGGCGCCGTGCGGGACCGGCACCCGCGCCCTCGGCCGGTTGAGGCGGGCACCCCAAAATCTCCACTGGAAGCGGCCGCCCGCCGGGTCTTTACTTTCCGCATGGCCGCCGGGCGGCCCCGCCGGACGCCCGCAAGCAAGGCAGGGAGAGCCAAGAATGGACAACAAGGTGCGCCGCATCGGCATCCTGGCGCCGCCGGGCAATGTGGCCATGGAGCGCGAGCTGCCGGCGCATCTGCCGCCCGGCGTGGTGATGAACCACAACCGCCTGTCGCGCCCCGGCAACGCCATCTCCCGGGAATCGCTGCTGGCCATGGCGGAGTCCCTCGAGCAGGCGGCGCACGACCTCGCGCAGGCCTATCCCGAGGTGATCGTCTATGGCTGCACCAGCGGCAGCTTCCTGGAAGGGATCGGCAACGAGGCGCGGCTCGCGGCGCGGATCACCAGCCGCACCGGCATCCCCGCGGTCACCACCTCCACGGCGGTGGTCGAGGCGTTGCAGGCGCTGGGCGCGCGCCGGGTCTTCCTCATCACCCCCTATCCGGACGAGGTGAACGAGCACGAACTGGCCTTCCTCAAGCATTTCCGGATGGAGACCGTCGCCCTGGAAAGCTTCCGCTGCCCGACCAGCGAGGATATCCGCACCATCTCCTCGGACCAGGTGGCGGAGCTGGTGCTGGGCAATGCGGCCGCCATCCGCGATTGCGACACCATCTTCATCAGCTGCACCAATCTCCTGACCCTCGACCGCATCGCGATGATCGAGGCGCGGTCCGGCCGGCCGGTCATCAGCTCCAACCAGGCCTCGCTCTGGGCCGGGCTGGCGCGGATGGGGGTGCCGATGGGGGGGCATTACCGCCGGGCGGCTGTTCCAGGCCGGCCCCGCCGCAAGGGCCGCGTAATCCAGCGGCGGGGATCGCGGGCGATGCTTTCCAGACGGCTCCTCCTGGCCGCGTCCGCCTTCGCCGCCCGGCCGGCCGGCGCGAGCGAGCCATTCCCGACCCGGCCGCTCCGCCTCATCGTCCCCTATGCGCCCGGCGGCTCGACCGACCTGCTGGCCCGCATGGTGGCCGAGCGGATCGCGCCGGGCCTGGGCCAGCCGGTGGTGGTCGAGAACCGGCCCGGCGGCGGCGCCATCATCGGCAGCGAGGCGGCGGCGCGGGCGGCGCCGGACGGGCATACGCTGCTGATGGCCACCAATGGGTCGCACGCCATCAATGTCGGCATCTTCCGCAGCCTCCCCTATGATCCGCTGCGCGACTTCGCGCCGGTGACGATCGTTGCCTCGGTGCCGCTGGTGCTGGTGGTGGCGCCCGGCTTCCCCGCGACGACCCCGCAGGAGCTGGTGGCCTATGCGCGGACCAGGCCCGGGCAGCTCAGCTACGGCTCCGCCGGCACCGGCGCCTCCGGCCACCTGGCCGGGGAGATGCTGAAGCGGCTGGCCGGGATCGACATGGTGCATGTGCCCTATCGGGGCGACGGCCCGGCGCTGGTCGATGTGATCGGTGGCCGGCTGGCCATGAATTTCGCCAACCTTCCGGCCGCGATCGGCTTCATCCGCGCCGGCACGCTGCGGCCCCTCGCGGTGAGCGCCGGGTCGCGCACGCCCGCATTGCTTGACATCCCGACCCTGCGCGAGGCCGGCATCCCGGAATTCGAGGTGGACCCGTGGTATGGCCTGATGGCGCCCGCGGGAACACCGCCCGCCGTGATCGGCCGCTTGCAGTCCCTGGTGGCGGTGGCGCTGGCCCTGCCTGACGTGCGGGAGCAATTGGCCGGGCTCGGGGCCCAGCCGGTCGGCAATAGCCCGGCGGAATTCGCCACGGTGCTGCGGAACGATATCGCCCGCTATGTGCGGGTGGCGAAGGAGGCGGGGATCGAGGCCAATTAATCAGCCTTGATATCCGCTCTGGCGATCACCTCGCGCCAGGTCTCGCTCTCCCGCCGGAGGAATTCGGTAAAGGTGGCGCGGCCGAGCGGCGCGGCGTCGAAGCCGATGCTCTCCAGCTTCCGCCGGAGCTCCGGCTGCGCCAGGGCGGTGGCGCAGGCCGCCTCCAGCCGTTCCGCGACCGCTGCCGGCAGCCCGGCCGGGGCCGCCAACCCGTACCAATTCGTCGGCTCGAAGCCGGGCAGGGCCTCCGCCACGGTCGGTGTCGCCGGGCTGCGGGCCGAGCGTTCCGCCGAGGTCACGGCCAGGAGCCGCACCTGGCCCTGCTCCACCGCCGCCCAGGCCGAGCTGTCACTGAAGAAGACATCGACATTCCCCGCGGCCAGGTCGCTCATGGCCGGGGCGGTGCCACGGTAGGAGGCATGCACGAAGCGGCCGGTGCCGAGCCGGAGGTTGAACAATTCCGCCGCGAGATGCGTGACGGTGCCGATCCCCGCATTGGCGAAGCGCAGCCGCGTGGGGTCGCTGCGCGCGATGGCGAGCAGGCCGGCCAGGTCGCGCGCGGGGAAGTCCGGGCGGCAGACCAGCAGCAACGGGCTGGTGCAGACCCGCGAGACATGCGTGAGGGCGAACGGCGCATAGGGGCTCGGCCGCAGTTGCGGGCCGATGGTGACGGTGCTCGGGCTTGTCATGGCCAGGGTATTGCCGTCCGCCGGCGCCTGGGCCATGGCCTGCATGCCGATGGCGCCGCCGGCGCCGGAGCGGTTGTCCACCACCAGCGGCTGGCCGAGCGAAGCCTCCATCGCTTCCGCCAGGACACGGCCGGTCAGGTCCACGCCGCCGCCGGCCGCGAAGGGGACAATCAGGCGGATCGGCCGGTCCGGCCATGCCGCCCGGGCGCGTTCCGGCGCCAGCAGGAAAGGGGTGGCGCCGAGCAGCAGCCGGCGGTGGATGCGCAGGGACATTGATGGGCGCTCCCGGCCTGGAGGCGGCATCGTGGCCGTGCGGCGCCCCGGGCCGCAAGGACAAAGCGCGCGGCGCCGCCTCACCCCTTCCTGCCGTAGCCCCCGCCGCCCGGCGTGCGGATGGTGACGATGCTGCCCCGCTGCAGGGTCTGCTGGCGCCGTGTGTCGGTGGGGGTGCCGTCGATCAGCACCTCGCCCAACGCGCCGGCCTCGCCGCCGAAGAGGCCCGGGGCGGCGAAGCGCAGGCGTTCGGTGACGAAGACCGCGGCGACATCGGCGGCCTCGCATTCCACCACGGTCTCATGGCCCCGCCCGCCGGCCTGCCGCCCGGCGCCGCCCGAGCCCTCGCGCAGCGCCTTGCGGTGGACCAGCACCGGCGCGGTCCGCTCGGCGATCTCGACCGGGGTGGCCGAAATGTTGGAGGGCCAGGAGACGGCATCCACCCCGTCCTGCGCCGCGCCGGCGCCCGTGCCGCCATTGAAGAACAGCACATTGGCGAAGGTCCGGCCGCGATCATCGGTGCCCGCCAGGTTCATGATCCAGAGCGGGCTGCCCGGCGCCGCGCGCACCTTCTCGGGCAGCACCTCGGCCAGGGCGCCGAAGATCAACGGCGGCACGTAATGGCCGGTGGCGGCCCGCCCGCCCACCGCCGCCGGGTAGCGCGGGTTCAGGATGCAGCCCTCCGGCGCGGTGACGGTGATGGCGCGGAAGATCCCGTCATTGTTCGGCAGTTCCGGCAGCAGCAGCGCCTTGATGGCGAAGGCGGTCATGGCGGTGGTATAGGCCAGCACGCAATTCAGGGCGCGCGGCTGCTGCGGGCTGGTGCCGGCGAAATCCACCGCCACGCCGCCGCCGCGCAGCGTGACCGCGACCTGGAAGGTGAAGGGCTCCTCCAGCCCGTCGGTCTGCATGGCATGGCGCCAGCAGCCTTCCGGCAGGGCGGCGATGCGCCGGCGCATCTCGGCCTCCGAGCGGCCGAAGATCTCCGCCGCCACCGCCGCCAGATCGGCCAGGCGATGGTCGGCCAGGGTCTGGCAGACGCGGTCATGGATCAGCGCCAGCGCCGCGACCTGGGCCCAGACATCGCCCTCGGTCTGGTCGGGCGTGCGCACATTGGTGCGCAGCAGGGTGATGAGGCTGGCATCCGCCGCGCCGTCGCGCAGCAGCCGCATCGGCGGGATATGGAAGCCTTCCTCGAAGAGCTCCCGTGCCTCGGTGCTGCGGATCCGGCCGCCGATATCGGGCACGTGGCTCGTGGTGGCGCCGAAGGCGACGATGCGGCCACCGCTGAAGACCGGCCGCACCAGGGAGATGTCGTTGAGGTGCCCGGTGCCGATCCAGGGATTGTTGGTGATGTAGACATCGCCCGGCCGCATCGTCTCCGGCGGGACGGCGGCGCAGACGGCGCGCACCGTGGCCGGCAGGGTGCCGATGAAGCTCGGGATGGAACCGGTATTCTGCGCCAGCGAATGGCCCGCCGCATCGGTGAGCACGCAGGCGAAGTCGTTCGCCTCGTTCGACAGGGTGGAGAAGGAGGTGCGGACGATCGCCTTCGCCGCCTCGTCCACCGCCGAGATCAGCCGGGTCCAGACCAGCTCCAGGGTCACGGGGTCCAGGGCCATCAGCCGAGCTCCACCAGGATATTGCCGGAATCGAGCACGGTGAACCGCCCGGCGGGGCCGACCACCAGGGTCGAGCCGGCCTCCTGCACCAGGGCCGGCCCCGCGGCGGTGAAGCCGGCGGGCAGGGCGGCGCGGCTGAAGACCGAGGCGGTCATGGTGCCGGCCTCGAAGCGCACCTCGCGCCGCTCCGGCCCGGTGCCGGCGGCGGTGCCGAGGCGGGGCGTCGGGGCGGTGGCCTTGCGCCGGCCGCGTAGCACCACCCGGGCATGCACCAGGTCGATCGGCACGGCGGGCGGGGGGCGGCTGTAGCGGGCTTGGTAGGCACGGTGGAAGGCTTCCGCCACCAGCCCGTGCAGCGCCGCATCCGCCACCGGCCAGGGGGTGGGCGGCAGGGGCACCGGCATATGCGCGCCCTGGCCGACGCAGCGCGCATCCACCAGCCGCTCCGGCGCCAGCGCCGCATCCTGCCAGCCGCCGAGGGCGAGCACCTCGCGCGCCTCGGCCTCCAGCGCGGCGAAGGCGGCGTCCAGATCGGCGGCGCTCCATTCCTTCAGCCGCCGGCCCAGGGTGGCGACGCGGTCCACGCGCGGCGGCGCCGCCAGCATGCCGAGCGCCGAGGCGACACCCGCCTCCGGCGGCACGATCAGCCGGCGGATGCCGAGCTTGCGTGCCAGATGGCAGCCATGCACCGGGCCGCCGCCGCCGGTGCAGACCAGGGTGAATTCGGCGGCATCGCGGCCGCGTTCCGCCAGATGGGTGCGGGCGGCGCCGGCCATGGCTTCGGTCGCCACGTCATGGATGCCCCAGGCGACATCCTGCGGCGCCAGGCCAAGCGCCTCGGCCAGCCGCGCCACCGTGGCCTCCGCCGCCGCGCGGTCGAGCGGCAGCTCGCCCCCGGCGAAGCGGGCGGGATCGAGGTAGCCCAGCAGCAGGTTCGCATCCGTCACGGTGGGCGCCTGGCCGCCGCGGCCATAGCAGGCCGGGCCCGGCTCCGAGCCGGCGCTGTCCGGCCCCACCTTCAGCAGGCCGATCGCGTCGCGCCGGGCGATGCTGCCGCCGCCGGCGCCGATCTCGATCAGGTCCACGGTGGAGATGCGGATGGGCAACCCGCTGCCCTCGATGAAGCGCGCCTGGCGGGCCGCCTCGAATCCGAAGACCACCTCGGGCTCGCCATGCTCCACGACGCAGAGCTTGGCGGTGGTGCCGCCGAGGTCGAAGGCCAGCACCCGCGCCTCCTCCGGCCCGGCGAGGAAGGCGGCGGCGAGACCCCCCGCGGCGGGGCCGGATTCCAGCAGTTGCACCGGGGCGCGCTGCGCTTCCTGTAAATGGGTCAGCCCGCCGTTGGAGAGCATCAGCACCAGCGGCCCGGCGATGCCGAGCCCGGTCAATTCGGCGCCGAGCCTCGCCAGGTAGCGCTCGGCCAGCGGCGCCACATAGGCATTGGCCGATGCGGTGGAGCCGCGCTCGTATTCCCGCACCTCGCGCACGATCGCATGCGAGGCGGTGACGGAGACCTGCGGGAAGCGCTTCTTGATGAGCGCGGCCGCCGCCGCCTCATGCGCCGGGTGCAGGTCGCTGTGCAGGAAGAGCACGGCGACGGATTGCGCGCCCATGGCGACCGCCTCGGCCACCTGCGCCTCCAGCGCCGCGGCATCGAGCGGCTGCAGCACCGTGCCGTCCGCCTTCACCCGTTCCGGCACTTCGAGCCTCAGCTCCCGCGGCACCAGCGGCGCCGGGGGCACGAGTTGCAGGTCATAGAGCTCGTAGCGGCGTTCCCGGCCGATCTGCAGGATGTCGCGGAACCCCGCCGTGGTGACCAGCGCCGTGACGGCGCCCTTGCGCTCGATCAGCGCATTGGTGAAGAGCGTGGTGGCATGCACGACCCGGCTCACCGCCGCGGGCGGCACGCCACGATCCGCGAGCAGGCGCCTGGTGCCGTCCAGGATGCCCAGCACCGGGTCCGCATGGGTGGTCAGGACCTTGAGGGTGCCGGACCGCAGGCCATCCGGGTCATGCAGGACCAGGTCCGTGAAGGTGCCGCCGATATCGATGCCGAGGGAGAGTGCCACGCCAGGTCACCTGCTGGGGAATGCCGCCGGGGCGCTGGCCCGGGGCGGGCCGCCATGCCCGCCACCGGACGCGGCCGGTTCAATGGGGAGGGGGAATATCGGGAGGATGGCGATGCCGGGACCAGGCCGGGTTTCCCGCGGTCGCCCGGCACCGGACAGGTCATGGCCCTTCGTGTTGCGCTTGCCGTTGCGCGAGCTTGGTGCGCTTTCGCCCCATGGGCAAGCCAGCTTGCCCTGCGCGCCTTTCAGCGCGGCCCCGTGCCGCCGCGCCCGATGCCCGGAATTGCAGAGGGGCGGCCCCTGCGAGGCCGCCCCTCCTCCGGTCGCCCCTGCGGCATGGGGCGTCACCGCGGCCGGGTATAGACCACCTCGGTGTTCTCGCCGCCACCGCTCAGCCAGGCCTCGCGGCCGGGGCCCGCGGGCAGCGCCGCGGGATACTCCAGCTCCTCCCCATCGCCGGAAGGGCTGGCGAAACGGGCCTGCCGGTTGGCCTGCGCCATGAGGCCGCCACCGCCGCCGGCGCCGCCGCTGTCGTAGGTGATGGTCATGTTCTCGCCGCCGCCCGAGATCGTGGCGCTGCCGCCGCCGACGATATTGCCGGGGACGCCGGACATGCCGTTCAGGGATTGCGCCTGCACCGCGCCGGCGGCGAGGCCCAGGGCGAGCGCGGCGGCGCCGAAGAGACGCAGGGTCTGGATGTGATGGAGAAACATGGTCGCCTCCGATGCGCGGATTGTCCGCGGCGGATCGAACCATGCGCGCAAGCCGGCCACGCCGATGTGTGCCGGCGCACACCCCGCGATTCCGCGTCGCGGGCGGACCGTTCGCGGCGCCGGGCCTCGCGGCCCTGTGCCGGCCGGACCGCTCCGTCGCCGAGGCCCGGCATCAGCGGCCGCGGCCGGTCCTGGCCTGCAACTCGTCGATGCGGCGGGATGCATCGGCCTTGGTCAGCCCGGGGTCGAATTCCTCTCCCGCCTCCTCGCAGAGGGTCTTGAGATAGCTGGCCTGGGCGCCGGTCATGCGCTCATCGCCGGTGGTCCAGTCATCCGGGTCCTTGATGGTATTGGAGCCGGGATCGGGATCCTGCTTCGGGTTGTCCTGGTGGTCGGCCTGGTTCTGCTGGCGTGCGGCCATGCTGCAATCCTCTTTCGAAAGCGATGTTCCCTAAACGTTCACGGTTGGCCAGGGTTTCCGTCGCGCCCGCACCGGCTTCGGCACAGGAAGCCCCGGGGCCGCCCATGCGTTGGCTCCTCGATGCCGGACTCCATGGACGACCCACGGGTGCTCTACGCCGCCGACCGCACCGTGCTGGCGGCGGAGCGGACCTATGCCGCCTGGGTCCGCACCGGGCTGGTGGCGCTGGTCGCGGGCGTGGGCGCCAAGACCTCGCTCGGCAGCGTGCTGCCGGAATGGGCCATCCTGTTCAACGCCACGCTGCTGGTGCTGTTCTCCGGCTTCTGCTTCGCGGTGGCGGTGTGGCGGGAATTGCGGCCGGGCCATGACTCGCCCCGGCGGTCCGATGTCTGGCGGTTGCCGCGGCTGCTGCTGGTGGTGGTGAATGGCGGGCTGCTGCTGGTGTCGCTGGGCGCATTGATGGGGGTCTGGTTCGGGCGGACCGGCGGCACTTGATATCGACGGCGCTTGATCGTGACCGATCAAGCGCCCCTCAGTCGCCGGGCGGGCCGCCTCCGCGGCCCTTGGCTACGCCGCACTGGCGGCGACCCGCAGAAGCGGGCTCGGCATCGGTCATTGACCGATGCCGTTGGTATGAATTGGCCCGCCGGGTGGCCGGCGGGCCGGCCTCAGGGCTTGCGGAAGCCGTGTAGGATCATGTCGTAGAAGCCCTCGGCGATTTCGGGCGCGGTCGCCGGGCCTTCGGGACTGTACCAGCGCGGCAGCCAGTTGAGCGCGCTCAGCACCAGCCGCGCCGCCAGCGCGACATCCAGCGGCCGGACCTCCCCCCGGTCCACCGCCTCCTGCAGGATGCCCCGCAGCAGGCCCTCGTATCTGTCGCGCCAGGCCAGCCTTTCCTTGCGCCGGCGCACCTGCGGGTCGTTCCAGAAGACCGAGGAGGAGGCGATCCAGGCCCAGCGGTACTGCTCGAAGAAGGCGGCCGATTCCAGCATGAAGCGGCGCAGCTTCTCGACCGGCGGCGCGGCCTCGTCGATGCTGGCCTGCACCCGCTCATACATCGCCCTGGTGGTGCCGAGGACGAGGGGGCGCAGCATCGCGTCCTTGTCCGGGAAATAGTGATAGAGCGTGGCCTTGGAAATGCCGCAGCCCTCGGCGATGTCGCGCACCGAGACGCCATCGAAGCCGCGCGTGGCAAAGAGCCGGCACGCCTCCGTCAGGATCTGCAGCACCCTCTCCTGGGGCGGGCCGCCGGCATCGTCCAGGCCCAGGATATCGGCCAGGTCCCTCATGCGCGCCTCGAAGGTGCCGCCGGCCGCCTCATTCCAGGGCGAGGCCGAGGCGCCGGACATTCTCCCGCTCCTCCGCCGCCTGCCGCCGGACAAATTCGGTATAGGTGGCGGGGTCCTTGTAGACCACGGGCTGGTCGAGCCGCGCCAGGTAGGCGAGGGATTCCGGCGCGTAGAGCGCCGCCTTGAACGCATCGTGCAGCACCGACACCACCTCCGGATCCATGCCCTTCGGGCCGGCCAGCCCATAGGGCGAGGTGGCGACGATGCCGTAGCCCAGCTCCTTCAGCGTCGGCGCGTCCGGGAAGCGGGGCAGCCTCTCCTCGGTCCAGACGCAGAGCAGCCGCAGCTTTCCGTCCAGGACGAGCTGCGACCAGTGGCTGGCCGTGGCGACGGCGTCGATCTGGCCGGAGAGCAGCGCATTGCTCAGCTCGCTGCCGCCGCGGAAGGGCGCGTGCAGCCATTCCAGGCCCTCGGCCTGCGAGAGCCGCTCCATCACCACATGCGATTCCGTGCCGATGCCCGGCGAGCCGTAGGAAACGGCACCCGGCCGCCGCTTCGCCGCGGCGACGAGATCGCCCCAACTGCGGAAGGGGGAATCCGCCCGCACCACGACGCCGAAGGTGTAGCCGGTCAGGCAGATGATCCAGGTGAAATCCTCCGCCGGGTCGAAGGGCGGGCGGGCCGACATGGCGGGCACGCGCATGACCGTCCCGGGCATCTGGCTGAGCGTGTGGCCATCCGGCCGCTCCGACAGCAGCAGCCGGGCGCCGAGGGTGCCCTGGGCGCCGGTGCGGTGCTCGATCACCACGGGCTGGCCGAGGTTTCGGCCGGCGATCTCGCCCAGCACCCGCGTATAGACATTCGGGCCGGGCGCCCAGACCGCGATGATGCGGATGGGGCGGTTCGGGAAACCCTGGCCAGCCGGAGCCTGCGCCAGCGCCGGCGCCGCCAGCAGCGTGGCGCCGGCGGCCAGGATCCCCCGCCGGCCGAGCGGCAGGGGGGTTCGGATCATGCTGCGTCCTTTCACGAAAGCATTGGCCGGGCCTGCTCCCTGCGGGCAGGCCCGGCCGGGGCGCCATGCTCAGGCCGGCCGGAACATCGGGAAGGGCGGCCCGTCATTCTGGGTGGGCTTGAAGGCGACCGTGACCTTCTGGCCGATCGCCAGGCTGTCGAGGTCGCAATCCACGATGTTGGTCATCATGGTCGGCCCCTCCTCCAGCGTCACATAGGCGATGGCATAGGGTTCCGGCGCGCGCTTCATGACGCTCAGGCTGTAGATGGTGCCGCGGCCGGAGCCCTCGCGCCATTCGGTCCGCTCGCTGAAGCAGAAGGGGCAGACCGCGCGGGGATACCAATGCGTCTTGCCGCAGGCGGTGCAGCCGCGGAGCAGGAATTTCCCCTCCCGCGCGGCGGCCCAGAAGGGCTCGGTCTCGGGGTTCGTCATCGGCGCGGGGATCGCGCGCTCCTTGCCAGCCATCGGCGTCACTCCCGTTCCATGATGAGCGTGGCGCCGCCATGCCGGCTGCCGAGCAGCCCGCCGGTGCCATGCGCCAGCGCGATGTCGCAGTTCTTCACCTGCACCTTCGGATGCGCCTCGCCACGCAACTGCCGCACCGCCTCGATCACCTTGGTGATGCCGCCGCGGTTCGCGGGGTGGTTGTTGCAGAGCCCGCCGCCATCGGTGTTGAAGGGCAGCTTGCCGGTGCCCGAGATCAGGTTGCCATCGGCGACGAACCTCCCGCCCTGGCCCTTCTCGCAGAAACCGAGATCCTCGATCTGCATCAGCACCGTGATGGTGAAGCTGTCATAGATGCTGGCGTATTTGATGTCGGCCGGCTTCACCCCGGCCTCCGCGAAGGCGGCCGCGCCGGAGCGCACCGCAGCGGAATAGGTGAGGTCCACCTCGCCGCCCATCTGGCCCTTCATGGATTCGCCGGCGCCCATCACCTTGACCTTCGGCCGCTTCAGGCTGCGCGCGATCTCGGGCGCCACCACCACCAGCGCGCCGCCGCCATCGCTGACGACGCAGCAATCCAGCCGGTGCAGCGGCGTGGCGATGAGGGGCGAGTTCACCACCTCCTCCACCGTCACCACGTCGCGCAGCATCGCATGCGGATTGTACTGCGCGTGCTGCGAGGCGGCGACCTTGATCCAGGCGAGCTGCTCGCTGGTGGTGCCGTACTGGTGCATGTGCCGCGCCGCGCACATGGCATAGGCATTCACCGTGGCGACGCCGGTGGGGAATTCCCATTGCGTGTCCGGCGCATCGGCGCCGCGGATGCGCGGCACCGCGCCGGAATGCCCCTCGCTGCGCGGCCGGCCGGCGAGGGTGATCAGCGCCACCCGGCACTTGCCGGCCATGATCGCCTCGGCCGCATGCGCCACATGCGCGATGTAGGAACAGCCGCCGACATCGGTGGAATCGAGGTGGCTGAGCTTCAGGTTCATGTAGTCGGCCATGGCCAGCGGGCCGAGGCCGGGCGCGTCGCCGGCGCAGAAATAGCCGTCCACATCCGCCTTGGTAAGGCCGGCATCGGCCAGCGCGCCGACCGCCACCTCGGCATGGAGTTGCGCGACCGACTTGTCCTTTGCCAGCCGCGTCGGGTGCTCGAAGGCCCCCGCGATATAGGCACTGCCCTTGATCGTCATGCTGTCCTCCCCATCCGTCCTATCCTCGTCGCCCCGGGCGGCCTCATGCCGCTTCCAGCAGCCGGGCGGCGTGCCAGTTGCGGTCGCCATACTCGAATTCCGCCAGCATGATCCGCCGGGCGAGCCGGCTGGCCGGCAGCGCCTCGGTCACGCCCATGCCCCCATGCATTTGGATGGCGGCCTCCGCCACGAAGCGCCCGGCCTCGCCGAGCCGCAGCTTGGCGAAGGAGACCTCCCGCCAGGGCAGGGCGGGCGCCGTGCCCGCTGCCCGCAGCAATTGCGCGACCAGGCCGCGGGTATTCTCCGCCGCGACATGCATCTCGGCAACCCGATGCCGCAGCGCCTGGAAGCTGGCGAGGGCGGTGCCGAATTGCACGCGCGCCGAAAGATAGGCGATGGTCTGCTCGATCAGCGCGCCCATGGCCGACACCGCTTCGACGCAGGTGAGGAAGGCGCCGAGGTCGCGCGCCGCCGCCACCGCCTCCCGCACCGCCGCGCCGCGGGCCAGCAGCCTGGCCGGGCTGTGCAGCGCCAAGTCCGCGCTCAGCCGGCCGTCGATCCGCAGATGGCGCGTTACGGCGAGGCCCGGCGCATCGGCCGGCAGCAGGAAAAGCCCCGGCTCCGCCGCCGCGATGGGGCAGGCGAGCAGGTAATGCGTCGGCTCCGGCACCAATTCCAGGCCGAGCAGGCTGCCTTCCAGCAGCCAGCCCTCGCCCTCCATGCGCGCCGTGACCGCGCCGGGTTCCAGTACCGGGCAGGGCCGCATCCGGCCGGTCGCCACCGCTGCCTGCATCGCCGCATCGGGAACGGCCCGCAGCAGCATGGGCACCACGCCGCAGGCGGCGGCGACGGGCAGGGGCATGGCGCTGCGCCCGGCGCCATCGGCCAGCGCCACCAGGTCGGCGATCGCGCCGCCGGCGCCGCCCGCCGCTTCCGGCAGCAGCGTCCCGGCCCAGCCAAGCTCCAGCAGATCCCGCCAGTGGCGGGCGAGGCAGGCGGCACGGTCCGGCGGGTCCTGGCGGTGGGCGAGGTCCTGCTCCAGGGCAAGGCCGAAGCGCAGCGCCGCCTCGAAGGCATCGCCGGGCAGCAGGGGCTTGGGGGCGTAGGCCATGGCGGTCAGGTCCCGAAGAGCTGGCGGGCGATGACGTTCTTCTGCACCTCGCTCGATCCGCCGAAGATCGTCTTGGCGCGCAGATACAGGTAGTTCTGCAACCATTCGATCTCCCCCACCTCGGCATTCGGGCCGGAGGCATCCACCGGCCGGAACCGCGTGGCGAGCCGGTGGCCGACCGCATCCAGCGCAACCTGGCTGGTGCGCTGCATGGCCTCGGAGGTGGAGAGCTTGAGGACGGAGGGCGCGATGCCGAGCGGCCTGCCATTCATCACGTCATCGATGGCCGCGAGGCCCAGTTCCCGCGCGCCGCGCAGCTCGGCTTCGATCTGCAGCAGGCGCATCGCCAGCATCTCCCGCTTCAGCCGGTTCTGCGGCCCTTGCAGCTCCGCCGCCACCAGCGCCCGGGCGCGGTCGAGGAAGCGGAAGGCCGGCGCGACATTGGCGCCGCCCAGCCTTTCGCGGTCGAGCAGGAATTTGCCATAGGTCCAGCCCTTGCCTTCCTCGCCGATGCGGTTGGCGGCGGGCACGCGGACACCGTCGAGGAAGACCTCGTTCACATGATGCCAGCCATCGATCGTCGGCACCGGGCGCACGGTGATGCCGGGCGAGCGCAGCGGGATGAGCAGCATGGTGATGCCCTCCTGGCGCTTGCCCGCGCTGGAGGTGCGGACCAGCGTGTACATCCAGTCGGACTCATGCGCGTGCGAGGTCCAGAGCTTCTGGCCGGTGACGACATACTCCTCGCCATCCCGCTCCGCCCGCGTCTTCAGCGAGGCGAGGTCGGAGCCGGCGCCCGGTTCGGAATAGCCCTGGCACCACCAGTCCTCGCCGTTCAGGATGCCGGGCAGGAAGTGCGCCTGCTGCTCCGGCGTGCCGAATTCGATCAGCACCGGGCCGATATGCCGAAGCCCATGGTGGTATTGCGGCGGGCAGTCGCATTCCGCCATCACCTCGTCGAAGGCATGGCGATGCCGCAGGTCCCAGCCCGTGCCGCCATGCGCCTTCGGCCAGCTCGGCGCGCCCCAGCCACGGGCATGCAGGATGCGCTGCCAGGCGCTCCATTCCTTGCGGCCGAGCTTCCGGTTCGCCGCGACCACGGCGCGGATCTCCGGCGGGCAATGGGACAGGGCGAATTCGCGCAGCGTGCGGCGGAAGGATTCCAGATCGGCGGCATCATCCATGGCCGGCTCGGTTCTCCCTGGACTGCGGCTGGCGCGTTCCGGGGCCCACGCGCCACGCCTGGCTTCCGCCACCCATGCCAACCGGACGGTCGGTCAAAAGCGAGGCTAGGGCCCGGAGGCGGGCTTGGCAATCCTGCCCCGCAGGCCCCGGCCGGCCAAGCATCAGCCGGCCCTGGCGCCGGACCGCTCGACGATGCCGCGCCAGCGGTTCACCTCGCGCTCCACATAGCTGCGCAGCGGCTCGCCCGAGAGCATCAGCGGCGTGCTGCCGGTGCCGGACAGGGTCTGCGCCACCCGCGGCTCGGAAAGCGCGGTGGTGAGCCCCTCCGCGAGCCGCGCCACGATCGGCGCCGGCGTGGCGGCGGGCGCCATGATGGCGGACCAGCTGGTGGTCACGGCGCCATCGAGCCCGGCCTCGCCGATGGAAGGCACATCGGGCAGCGCCGGCATCCGCGCCGCGGCGGTGGTCGCCAGCGGCCGCAGCCGCCTGGCTTCCAGAAAGGCGCGGGTCGAGACCAGGTAGTCGAACATGATGTCGGTGCGGCCGCCGACCAGATCGTTCAGCGCCGGGGCGCTGCCCTGGTAGGGCACATGCGTGAACTGCACCCCGGCCTCCAACTGGAACAGCTCGGCCGCCATATGCGTGCCCGTGCCGATGCCCGAGGAGGAATAGGTGACTTCCCCGGGATGCGCCTTCGCATGCGCGACCAGCTCCTGCACGGTGCGGAAGGGCCGGTCCGGGTTGCAGACCAGCAGCAGCGGCGTCTGCGTCAGCCCATGCACCGGGATGAAGTCGCGCAGCGCATCGTAGCGCACGGAGCGGTAGAGCACCGGGTTCGTCGCTATGGTGCCCTGGGTGCCGTAGAGGATGGTATAGCCATCCGCCGCCGCGCGCGCCGCCGCTTCCGTGCCGATCGCGCCGCCGGCGCCGGGCCGGTTGTCGATCACCACCTGCTGGCCGAGTTCTGCGCCGAGCGGCTGCGCGACCAGGCGGGAGGAGGTGTCGGTGATGCCGCCCGGCGTGAAGGGCACGATCCAGGTGATGGGCCGTGCCGGCCAGCCCTGCGCCGCGGCGCGCCTGGCGAGAACGGGGACGAGCGCGGCGCCCAGCACCGCCCTGCGGGCGATTCCTGACATGATGTTTCCTCCGGTTATGGACCGACCGTTCGGTCGAGACTAGCGCGGGGGGCGGGACCTTGGCGACCCCGGGCGGAGTCCGGGTCCGTCCCTAGCCCGGCGCCCGCCGATGGTCCCGCCGTGCCGGCCGCTGCGGCGCCACCGGCACCGGTTCGGCCGGCCGGTTGATCCAGACCAGCCCGGTGGCGCTGCCGGCCGGCATCCCGCGTGCCAGGTCCCGGTCCATGCGGCGCAAGCGCGTCGCAAATTCCGGAGTGTAGATGCTGTAGTCCACGGCCGGGCGGGAAGCGCCGCCGCGGCCGGGCGCCGGCAAGGCGCCGTAGCGATCGGCATTGGGCCAGATGGCCATCACCTTGCGGGCATAGCCATAGCCGATATCGGGCGTCTGCGAGTGGTAGGCGGCGGCGGCCAGCGGCCAGCTTCCGCTGGCACGGTGCAGCGCCTTGAGGAAACGCGCCGCGTAATTGGCATTGGTCTGCGGATCGAAGGCGCTGTCGAGCGAGGCGAAGGCGTCCGGATGGTGCAGCAGGTTGACCTGGGCGCAGCCGATATCGATGGACCTGATGCCGCTCGCCTGGAACAGCCGCACGGCGGCGATCGCCTCCTCCTTGCTGGCATGGAAATAGCCGGTGCCGGCCACATTGATGGTCCAGGGCCAGGGCACGGTGCGGCCGGTTGCCGGGTCCGGCCTTCCGCTCTCGACAAGGGCGATGCTGCGCAGGAGGTGAGCCGGCAGCCCTCCGCTCCGCTCGGCGGCGGCGATGGCCGGCAGGCAAAGCCCGCCCGTCGCACCAGCGGGGGCAGGGCGCGGGTCCGCCGTGGCGACGATAGGGAGCAGCAGGAACAACGCCGTCATCAGGTGTTTCATGCGACCCGCCCAGCCAGCCACGGCGCGCCGAGACTATGCCGCAGGGACGGATGCCGTCGAGCCGGAGCGGATGGAACTCCCGCGATTGTTGGCTGCGGGTTCATTGCGCCCGGCGCTGCGTGTTCCGTGGCGCGAGCGATGCCATGGCGGAACCGAATTGCCGGCTCAGGCGCCGGCGGCCTGGTCCAGCGGGTGCAGGTCCCCGAGCATCGTGGGAATCAGCTCGCTGACGGTCGGATGGATGTGCATGCTGCGCTGGATCACCGTGCAGGGTGCCTTCGCGGCCATGACATCGAGCAGGGAGTGCACGATCTCGTCGCCTTCCACGCACAGCAGCGCGGCGCCCAGGATCAGCTTCGTCTCGCGATCGACGAGCACCTTCATGAAGCCCTGGGTTTCGCCGCGCTCCCTGGCGCGGCCGACGCGCGTCATCGGCAGATGACCCTTGAGCACGGGCCGGCCGGTGGCGCGCGCCTCCGCCTCGGTCATGCCGACACGGCCGAGCGGCGGATCGGTGAACAGCGCATAGGCCGGAATCCGGTCCGAGACACGGCGGGGGTCGTTGTCGAGAAGATTGGCCGCGACGATCTCGTAGTCATTGTAGGAGGTGTGGGTGAAGGCGCCCCGCCCATTGACGTCGCCCAGGGCCCAGATGCCCTCGGCGCTGGTCCGGAGCTGGTCATCGACTTCGATGTAGCCCCTGGCGTCGAGCGTCACGCCAGCGGCCGCAAGGTCGAGGTCCTCGACATTCGGCCGGCGCCCGACCGACAGCAGCAGGTGGCTGCCGCTGACGGATATGGGCCCGCTGCCCAGCGCCGCATCGAGCCGGATGCCGCCATCGTGTTGCGCGACCGCGACGTCGCGCACGCCGAGGTGGCAGGCGATGCCCTCGGCCTCGAGGATTTCGCGCAGGGTGTCCGATACGTCCGGATCCTCGCGCGCGATCAGCCGGTCGGCCATCTCCAGGACGCTCACCCTTGCGCCGAAGCGGCGGTACATCTGCGCGAATTCGAGGCCGATATAGCTGCCGCCGACGACGATCAGGTGGTCCGGGACGCGGTCCATCGCCATCATCGAGGTATTGGTGAGATAGGGCATGCCGGCGAGGCCGGGCCAGTCGGGCACCAGCGGCCGGCCGCCGGTATTGATGAAGATGCGCGGCGCGCTGAGCCTCTGGTTGCCGACGGCGACCTCGTGCGGTCCGGTGAACCGCGCCGATCCCCATACCAGGGTGAGATCCGGCGTCCCTCCGATCCAGGCGGCGAGGCTGTCGAGCGAGGCCTGCACGATCCGGTCCTTGCGCGCCTTCACGGCGGCCATGTCGACGCTCACCGCGCCGCCGATGCCCACCCCGTATTCCGCGGCGCGCCGGGCCATCTGCGCCACGCGGGCGCTTGCCACCAGGGTCTTGGTCGGGATGCAGCCGTCATTCACGCAGGTGCCGCCGAGATGCTCGCGCTCGATCAGCGCGGTCTTCAGGCCGCTCCGCGCGAGGCGGACCGCGAGGGGCGGCCCCGCCTGGCCGCTGCCGATGACGATCGCCTCGAATTGCCGGGTCATCCTGCCTGCCTTTCCTGCGTGGCCGCCGCGGGCGCCGGTCGCCGGACCTCATCCTGCGCGCAAGGAGGCCGGCGCGCATCAGGGCCGCGCTCATCACCAGCCCGGCCATCGGCATCGGCCCTGGCCGCGCGAGCAAGGCCGGCATCCGGCACCTCGCGCCCATGGCCGGGTTCCTGCCGGCGGCCTGGAATCAGATTCTCGCGATCAACCCGGGCCCGGCCGCACCACGCACTACAGCGGCGTGCCGAATTGATGGTTCGGCACGCCGCTGTAGCCTGTTGTTTGTAGAGCAGATTCACGCCTCCGGGCGGTTCCGCCCTGCGGCGATCTGCTCTAGCCGCGCGAGGCCAGGGCCACCCCGCCCAGCGTCATCGCCAGCGCCGCCATCTGCCGCAGCCCGAGCGGCTCATCCAGCACGAGCCCGCTGCTGAACACGCCGATCACCGGCACCAGCAGCGAGCCGATCGCCGCCGTGCTCGCCGGCAGCCGCTTCAGCGCCTGGAACCAGGCGAGATAGGCGAGACACTGCGCGATGACCGCCACATAGGCGAGGCAGCCCCAGCCGATGATGCCGACGCGCGAGAGGTCCAGCCGCTCGAAGGCCAGCGCCACCGCGACCACCGGCAGCATGCCGATGCCGAGCTGCCAGGCCACCATGGGCACGGGCGGCATCTGCACCGGGAAGCGCTTGGTGAAGACCGTGCCGGAGGCGAACATCAGCGCCGTGCCCAGGATGGCGGCGACGCCGGGCAGCTTTTCCGCCAGCACCGCCGCCGGCACCGAGACCAATTGCCCCGCCATCAGCAGCGTCACGCCGCCAAGCCCGAGCACCAGCCCCGCCAGGCGCCGCCAGGTCGGCCGCTCGCCGAGGAAGGGCCAGGCCAGGATGGTTGCCCAGACCGGCATGGTATAGGCGATGATCGCCGCCTCGGAGGCATCCAGCCAGAACAGCGACAGCGGCGCGACGCCGCTCCAGGAGGTGACGTTGAGGATGGCGGCGACGACCAGCCGCCCCCATTGGTCCGGCCGCGGCAACAGGGCGTCCCGCTGCGCGAGGGCGATCGTCAGCAGCAGCAGGATGGCGCCTCCGCCGGCCAGCACGCGGAAGAAATAGGGCGGCCATTCCTGCATCAGCAGCTTCATGACCGGCCAGTTGAAGCCCCAGGCCGCCGCCGTGACCAGCAGCAGCCCCAGACCCTGCAGCCGCGCGGAGCTCACGCGCCGGATGCGCCGGGCCAGGGTTCCGCCGGGGCAGGGGAGAGGCCCGCCCCATGCGGGGCCGCCGGCGGGACATCGGGCATCGCCATCCGCTACAGGATTGCCGGCGCCCGCTCAATATCCCGCCCGTGCCGGGCGGCGGCGCAGACCTCCGCTTGCGGGCGGGGCACGGGCCCGCCTAGGCTCCCGGCCGCATGACCCGGTTCCTTCTCCGCCGCCTCGCGGTGGCATTGCTGGTGGCGATGACGGTGCTGACGCTGAGCTTCATGCTCACGCGGCTGTCGGGCGACCTTGCCATCTCCATCGCCGGGCCGAATGCGACGCAGGAGGATGTCGAGCTCATCCGCCGCGCCTATGGCCTCGACCGGCCATTGACCGTGCAGTATTTCGACTGGATCGGGCGGGCCGTGCTGGGCGATTTCGGCACCTCCTACTTCTTCCGGGAAAGGGTTTCGACGCTGATCGGCAGCCGCCTGCCCATCACCCTCACGCTCGGCCTGGTGGGGCTCGGCATCGCGCTGGTGGTGGCGATCCCGCTCGGCATCATCGCCGCGGTGCGGGAGGGGAGCTGGGTGGACCGGGCGGTGATGCTGGTGGCGCTGGTGGGCCAGGCCATGCCCTCCTTCTGGCTCGGCCTGCTGCTGATGGTCGTGCTCGGGCTGCAGCTGCAATGGCTGCCGATCTCCGGCACCGGGTCCTGGGAGCATTTCGTCATGCCCGGGATCGTCCTGGCCTTCTCCGCCATCCCGGCGCTGATGCGCCTGACCCGCAGCGGCATGGTGGAGGCGCTGGCCTCCGACTACATCCGCACGGCGCGGGCCAAGGGGCTGACCCGGCTTTCCATCCTGGCCAAGCACGCGCTGCGCAATGCCGCCATCCCCGTGGTCTCCATCGCGGCGGTGCAGCTCGGCTTCATGCTCGGCGGCTCGATCGTGATCGAGACGGTCTTCGCGCTGCACGGCGTCGGCTTCCTGGCCTGGGAGAGCATCAGCAAGAACGACTTCCCGGTGGTCCAGGCCGTCGTGCTGGTGTTGGCGCTGATCTATATCGGCCTGACCCTGCTGGCGGACCTGCTGAATGCCGTGCTCGACCCCAGGCTGCGCGCATGAGCGCGACGCTGGCGGCACCGCGCGGCCGGGTCCGGCACAGGCTCGGCCTCGCCCTGGGCGTGCTGATCGTGGGATTCATCGGGCTGGCGGCCATCTTCGGCCCGGCGCTGACGCCGCACGACCCCTTCGCGCAGGATCTCGGCCAGCGGCTGGTCGTGCCCTTCTGGATGGAGGGCGGCAGCCTGGAGCATCCGCTCGGCACCGACCAGCTTGGCCGGGACTACCTGGCACGGCTGGTCTACGGCGCGCGGATCTCCATGGTGATCGGCGTGCTGACGGTGATCGCCTCCGGGCTCATCGGCATCACGCTCGGCGTGCTCGGCGGGTTCTTCGGCGGCCGGGTGGATGACGTGGTGCTCTTCGCCATCACCTGCCGGCTGTCGATCCCGGTGGTGCTGGTGGCGCTGGCGGTGGTGGGGCTGATGGGCAACAGCTTCACCCTGGTGATCCTGGTGCTGGGCCTGCTGCTCTGGGACCGTTTCGCGGTGGTGGCGCGCTCCACCACCATGCAGGTGCGCAACCTGGATTATGTCAGCGCCGCCTGGTGCGCCGGCTCCTCCCGCGTCTCCATCCTGGCGCGGGAGGTGCTGCCGAACATCGCCACCCATCTCGCGGTGGTGGCGACGCTGGAGATGGCGCTGGCGATCCTGCTGGAGGCGGCGCTGAGCTTCCTCGGCCTCGGCGTGCCGCCGCCCCTGCCTTCCTGGGGGCTGATGATCGCGGAGGCCAAGGACTACATGTATTTCAGCCCCTGGGTCATCATGGTGCCCGGCGTCGCGCTGTTCGTGCTGGTCTTCGGCATCAACCTGCTGGGCGACGGGCTGCGCGACATGCTCGGCGCGCAGGACGCGCGATGACGGCCCCTCTCCTGGATGTCCGGGGCCTCAAGGTGCAATTCGGCGGCCACACCGCCGCGGTGCGCGGCGCCTCGCTGAGCCTCCGCAAGGGCGAGACCCATTGCCTGGTGGGCGAATCCGGCTGCGGCAAATCCGTGACCGCGCTGGCGGTGATGGGCCTGCTGGCGCGGGGCGCGCGGCGGCAGGCGGAGGTGCTGTCCTTCGCCGGCCAGGACCTGCGTAACCTTTCCGAAGGTCGCATGTCCCGGCTCAGAGGCGACCGGATGGCGATGATCTTCCAGGAGCCGATGACCAGCCTGAACCCCGCCTATACCGTGGGCTCGCAGATGACCGAGGTGCTGCGCCGCCACCGCGGCACGCCTCGCGCCCAGGCGGTGGACCGCGCGGCGGAGCTGCTCGGCCGGGTCGGCATCACCGCGCCGGGGATGCGGCTCGGCCAGTTCCCGCACCAGCTTTCCGGCGGCCTGCGGCAGCGCGTGATGATCGCCATGGCGCTGATGTGCGAGCCGGAATTGCTGGTGGCGGACGAGCCCACCACGGCGCTCGACGTGACCGTGCAAGCGCAGATCCTGCGGCTGCTGGCGGCGTTGCAGCGTGAACTGGGCCTCGGCATCCTGCTCATTACCCATGACCTCGGCATCGTCGCGCGCATCGCCGACCGGGTCTCGGTGATGTATGCGGGGGAGGTGGTGGAGAGCGCGCCGACCGCCCAGCTTTTCGCCGCGCCGCGCCACCCCTATACGCGCGGCTTGCTGAGCTGCGTGCCGGTGCCCGGCAAGGTGCGGCGGGACGAGCCGCTCGGCAGCATCCCCGGGGTGGTGCCGCGCCTGCCGCCCGGCTTCCAGGGCTGCGCCTTCCGCGATCGCTGCCCCCATGCGGCGCCGGCCTGCGCCGGCCCGGTGCCGCGCCAGCCCGCCGGGCCGGAGCATGAATTCCTCTGCACCCTGCCGCCCGACTGGGTGCGCCGGGCGGAGGCGGCCTGATGGCGGCGCCGGCCATCGAGGTGCACGGGCTGCGCCGCGTCTTCCGGGTGCGCCAGGGCTTCTTCGCCCCGCCACGCGAGGTGGTGGCGGTGGATGACGTCTCCTTCAGCATCCCCGCCGGCAGCGTGCTCGGCGTGGTGGGGGAGAGCGGCTGCGGCAAGTCCACCCTGGCGCGGCTGATCCTCGGCCTGCTGCCGCCCTCGGCCGGCGATGTGCTGGTGGATGGCAAGAGGCTGGCCGATCTCGACCGCCGGGCACGGGCGCGGCTGATCCAGCCGGTCTTCCAGGACCCCTTCGCCTCGCTGAACCCGCGGCGGCGGGTGCGGGACATCGTGGCCATGCCGCTGGCCGCCCAGGGCGATGTCCCTGGCCCCGAGGCCGCCCGGCGCGTCGGCGAGATGCTGGAACGGGTCGGCCTCTCGGCGGAACAGGGCGAACGCTTTCCGGCGCAGCTCTCCGGCGGCCAGCGGCAGCGCGTGGCGATTGCCCGCGCGCTGGTGCTGCGGCCGCGCATCGTGGTCTGCGACGAGCCGACCAGCGCGCTCGACGTTTCCGTGCAGGCGCAGATCCTGAACCTGCTGGCGGAGCTGCGGCGGGAGCTTGGGCTGACCTACCTCTTCATCAGCCACAACCTCGCGGTGGTGGAGCATGTCGCGAGCGAGGTGGCGGTGATGTATCTCGGCCGCATCGTCGAGCGGAACCAATCCGAGGCGCTGTTCCGCGCCCCCGGCCATCCCTATACCCGTGCCCTACTCGCCAGCGTGCTGACGCCGGAACCCGGGCTCGGCGTGCCGGATGTCGGGCTTGGCGACGTCATGCCGGACCCCGCCAATATCCCACCCGGCTGCCGCTTCCACCCGCGCTGCCCGCAGGCCTTCGGCCGCTGCCCGCAGGAGGCGCCGCGCGCCTGGCCCACGCCCGGCGGCGGCTTCGCCGAATGCCACCTGCTGGAGGAGCCGGCACCCGCCGGAACGGCGGATGCCGAGGCGCCTCAGCGCCAGCTTGCCAGGTAGAAGCGCGGCAGCTCGTCCCGGTAGGGCGTGAAGTTGAGCTGCTTCGAGAAGGCGTAGGTGTTCACGTAGGTGTGCAGCGGCATCCAATAGGCCTGCTCGGTGATGCGGTGGATGGCGGCGGAATAGGCGCGCAGGCGCGCCTCCTCGTCATTGGTGGAGCCACCTTCCTCGATCAGCCGCTGCAATTCAGGATCGCGCGCATAGTCGTCATTGCCGCCGCCGAACCAATTGGGCAGGAAGGCGGAGACGTCGTTGATGGAGTAGCTGCCCCAACTGCCCATATACATCGCCAGCTCGCCGCGCCAGGCGCGCTGGATCGCGGGCGCGACCTGCAACAGGTTCAGCCGGGCCCGGATGCCCACCACCTGGAGGTAGTTCTGCACCGCCTCCGACCATTGCCGCGGCTGGACATAGCTGGTGAGCTCGATGTCGAAGCCGTTGGGGAAGCCGGCCTCGGCCAGCAATTGCCGCGACTTGGCGGGGTTGTAGTCGTAGCGCACCGCCGCATTCCCGTCGCAGCCGAATTGCGAGGGGTAGCAGGGTGCCGGCGGCACGCGGGAGCCGCCGGTGACGAGCTTCTCGGCGATCGATTGCCGGTCCACGGCGTGCCAGACGGCCTGGCGCACCTTCAGGTTGGTCATCGGGTTGGGGCCGCTGCGCCCCGAGGCGTCCAGTTGCAGGTAGCCGACGCGCATGGATTCCTGGCGCACCGCCTGCAAGGTCGGCAGCCGGTTCACATTGGCGATCTGGTCCGGGTTCATGTTCCAGATCCAGTCCACCCGGCCCGAGAGCAATTCGGTCAACTCCGTCGCCGCATCCGGCACGAAGCGCGCGGTGATGCGGCGGATGGCGGGCTTGCCCTTGGGGCCGCCGGCGTAATAGCCGTCGAACCGCTCGAATTCGACCGCCGTGCCGGTCTCGACGCGGGTGATCCGGTAGGGGCCGGCGCCGATCGGGGCGCGGGCATAGCCCTCCGGGCCAACGCGCTCGCGATAGGCCTTGGGCCAGATCCCGGTGACCAGCGCCAGGTATTCCAGCGCCGCCGGGGTCGGCCGCTTCAGGTGCAGGCGCACCGCCAGGTCGCCGGTCTTCTCGGCGCGGTCCATCCAGGCATAGTTGCTGGGGGTCGCGACGCGGCTTTCCGGGTTCGCCACCGTGTTCAGGGTATAGACCACGTCATCGGCGCCGAAATCGCTGCTGTCGTGGAATTTCACGCCCGGGCGCAGCTCGAAATCGAGCGTCTTGGTATCCACCCAGCGCCAAGCGGTGGCCAGCGCCGGGACGATGCGGAAGCTTTCCGGGTCGCGGTGCACCAGCCCCTCCCAGGCGTGGTGGCCGAGGATGAGGCCGGTGCGCTGGCTGTTGAAATAGGGGTCGATATTCGGCACCGCGTCGCGGAACACGACACGCAGCGTATCCGCATTGCGCTGCGCCTCGGCCCGCCGCGGCGCCAGGGCCGGCAGCGCGAGTCCCGCCGCCAGCACGCCATGCCCGAGGCTGCGTCGCCCGATCGCCATGAGACGTCTCCCGTTTTCCGTTGCCGGACGGTAGGGACAGGGCGGGGTGGGATGCAAGCCTCGGCTACGGCGGGGGCGCGCCCGGCCTGCGATGACCCCGGGCCGTCACAGGAACGTGCCCCTGACATCCACGCTGGAGCGGACGCCGATATCCCCGATGGTCGCCTCCAGCCAGCGCCCGGCACAGGCGCGGCCGACGGCTTTCAGGTGCTCGAGGAAAGCAAGCTCGGCATTGGCCTTGCTGGCGACGCCGAGGGCCTTCATCCCCTCCTCGTCGCCGATCATGTGGATGCGCATGTTCTTGTAGCGGGCCGCGAAGGGCTCGGTCATGCCACCCTCCTCCAGCAGGCGCTGCACGAAGGCGATCGCCCGCATCTCGTGCATCAGGGAGGAGTTGAAGGCGATCTCGTTCATGCGGTTGTCGATCTCGGAAGGGGTGCGCGGCACGCCTTCGCGGATGAGGGGGTTGATCTGCACCAGCACGACATCCGCGGTCTGGCAGTTGTAGATCAGCGGCCAGATCGCCGGGTTGCCCATGTAGCCGCCGTCCCAGTACGGGTCGCCGTCGATCTCCACGGCCTGGAAGAGATGCGGCAGGCAGGCGGAGGCGAGCAGGGCGTCGAGCGAGATGTCGTCGCGGCCGAAGACCCTTGGGCGGCCGGTGCGCACATTAGTGGCGGTGACGAAGAGGCGGATCGCCTCGCAGGCGCGCACCGCCTCGATGTCGATCTGGCCGGCGAGGATATCGCGCAGCGGCTGCAGGTTCAGGGGGTTGGTCTGGTAGGGCGAGAAGAGATGGCTGAACAGGTCCAGCCAGAGGAATCGCGGTGAGCAGTCGAGGTTCCAGCGGCCGGCGATGCGGTCGGCCAGGCTGCGCCGGAAGGGGCTGAAACGCGCCGCCTCGCTCGCGCTGAGCCAGAAGCGGTCGAGTGCCTGCCGGGCACCGGCCGCGCCGCCCTTGGCGAAACCCGCGGCAAGCGCGGCGGCATTCAGGGCCCCGGCGCTGGTGCCGCTGACCGCCTCGATGGCGATGCGCCCGTCCTCGAGCAGGCGATCGAGCACGCCCCAGCTGAAGGCGCCATGCGCACCCCCGCCTTGCAGCGCGAGGCTGATCCGGGGCGCGCCTGGCTCCTTTGGCCGCGCCGCCAATTCGTGCCGCTCCGGATTCTGCCCCCCCGCCGCCCGCACGGTCGTCGGCTCCGTTCATATGCATCTCCTTCAGGATCTCCCGATGGCCGGCGCGCCCGATTGCCGCCTTCGACCAGGGGACGCAACCCCTGCAAAGCGAGCATGGGCGTCCCGCGGGGCGGCGGGGTCAGGGGCCACCAACCCCTTCGCCGCGTGCGGCGGTGGCGATCGAGACCAGGAGGGGCGCGCACCGCCTCGGCGCCCTCGGCGGCGAGGCTGAAATCGGAACTGCGCAGCCAGGTGTGCACCAACCCGGCCACCAGGGCGTGCAGGGCCAGCGCCGCCGTCTCGGGCGTCCAGGGCGGTGCCAGGCCGCCCGGCGCGGCGGCGCGGGCGAAGATGCGCCGGAACTCGGTGCGCAGGGCCTCGTCGGCACGCTGCTGCCGGTCGAGCGCGGCGGCCATCTCCTCGGTGTATTCGCAGCGGACCAGCACTACCGTGAGGATGCGGCGGCGGTTCGGGTCGGCCTGCAGCTCGGCGAAGGCCGCGGCCAGGGCCCGGGCGAGTTCGGCCAGCGGGTCGGGGCCGGGATAGGCAGCCAGCCTCGCCAGCAATTCCTCGCTCGGCAGGCGGGCCCGCTCGTCGATCGCGAGGAACAGGTCCAGCTTGTCGCGGAAGTGCCAGTAGACGGCGCCACGGGTCACGCCGGCGGCGCGCGCCACCTCCTCGAGGGTGGCGCGGGAGACGCCGCGCTCCAGGAAGACCTGCTCGGCGGCATCCAGCAACGCCTCGCGCGTTTTTTCGGCTGCTTCCTTCGTGCGCCGCGCCATTTCGCCTGCATCCTGCCTGGTGTCCTGATTCCCAAGTCCTCTGGCCTTCGTTCTCAGGCCACCAGCCTTTGTTTTCAGTGACCTGCTGATCCGCTTCGTTCGCTGGTGATCCAGCGAACTTCGCGGGCAGGACACCAGGGCCTTTACATACAGCCATGTTCGTATATTAACAAGCCGCCGCGGCCCGGCTGCGATCCCCCCCCTCGTTGGGGCTGAACCCGGCCCTGCGGCGAGGAATCCTCCCCTCGCCGGGCCCGGGCCGCGGCTCCCTGCCGGAAGCGGCGCCTCATTGCAGTGAGTATGGATGGCCATGGCCGCGATGCCCTGGAGTGCCTTCGTCGCCCGCGCCCCCGGCGCCCGGCTGCCTGACGCGATGGGCAGCCAGCGGTCTCCGGCAGGCGGATTCCGGATTGGACAAAGCATGCGCCGTGGCGTTATCGGCGACAGCGCCGGGCGGTCCCATGCCAGCCCCGGCCAGCCATGATGCCCGGGGAGCCCATGCCGAACCGTCCGTTTCGCGGCCTTGCCCGTCTCGCCGCCATGCTCCTGCTCGCCTGCGCCGTGGCTGGCCAGGTCGCCGCCCAGCCCGCGCCGTCCGGACCGCCGGCGGTCGGCGTCATCGAGGCCACGCGCCGCCCCATCACCGAGAGCTACGAGTTCATCGGCCGCGTGCAGGCCATCCACCGGGTGGACCTGGTGGCGCGCGTCGCCGCCTTCCTGGAGGATCGGCTGTTCACCGAGGGCGCGGAGGTGAAGGCGGGAGAGTTGCTCTACCGGCTGGAGCGCGGCCCCTATGAGGCCGACCTCGCGGCCAAGCAGGCAGCGGTCGCCCAGGCTGAGGCCGAGCTCATCAATGCCAGGGCCACGCTTGCCCGCGCGCGGGACCTGCGGTCGACCGGTGCCGGCACGCAGGTCGCCCTGGACAATGCCATCGCGCAGGAGCGTTCGGCCAATGCCCAGGCGCTCGCGGCGCAGGCGCAGATGCGCCAGTCGCAGATCAACCTCGACTACACCGAGATCAGGGCCCCGATCGATGGCCGCATCGGCCGCACCGCGGTCACGGTCGGCAATGTGGTCGGGCCGAATTCCCGGTGTCCTGGCGACGATCGTGAGCGAGGATCCGATGTATGTCACTTTCCCGGTCCCGATGCGCACCGCCCTGGAGTTGCGCGGCCGCTATGCGAACAAGGGCGGGTTCGAGGCGGTGGTGATCCGGCTGCGCCTGCCGAATGGCCGCCTCTACGAACAGACCGGGAAGCTGGGCTTCGTCGATATCGATGTCAGTCAGGACACCGATACGCTGACGCTCCGCGGCACCATCCCGAACCCCGTTCTCCCCGCCGAGAAGGTCGGTGACATCCGCTTGCGCGAACTGTTCAACGGCGAGTTCGTGACGGTGGCTCTGGAAGGGGCCGAGCCGGTGCAGGTCCTGACCATCCCGCGCGAGGCGGTGCTGTCCGACCAGCAGGGCGACTTCGTCTATGTGGTCGGCGCCGACAACCGGGTGCAGCGGCGCGCCGTGCAGCTCGGCCAGTCCACCCCCGAGTCCGCCGTGGTCACCGACGGCCTCAGGGAAGGCGAGAAGGTGGTGCTGGAAGGCGTGCAGCGCGTCCAGCCGAACATGGAGGTCTCGCCCGGCCCCGCGGATACCGGCGTCCAGGCGATGGATGGCGCCCCGGCAGGCCGGAGATAGGCCCATGATCTCCTCGACCTTCATCGACCGGCCGCGGCTGGCGATCGTCATCTCCGTCGTCCTGACGCTCGCCGGCGCGCTCGCGCTGCTGCGCATCCCGGTCTCCCAATTGCCGGACATCGTGCCGCCGGAGGTCGAGGTTTCCGCCGTCTATCCCGGCGCCTCCGCCGAGGTGGTGGAGGCCACGGTGGCGCAGGTGCTGGAGTCCAAGGTCCTCGGCGTGGACCAGATGCTCTACATGCGCAGCACCAGCGGCAACGACGGCAGCTACAGCCTGAATGTCAGCTTCGCGCTGGGCACCAACCCCGACATCAACACCGTCAACGTCAACAACCGCGTCCAGACGGCGATGGCGCAACTGCCGGAGGAGGTGCAGCGCCAGGGCCTGACGGTCCTGAAGCGGTCCTCCTCGATCCTGCAATTCGTGATGATGACCAGCGATGTCGACGAGCACGACCCGCTGTTCCTCACGAACCTCGCCACCATCAACGTCATCGACGAGCTGGCGCGCACGCCGGGCGTCGGGCGGGCGCTGCTCTTCGGCCAGCTCAACTATTCCATGCGGATCTGGTTCGACACCGCGCGCCTGGTCAGCCTGAACCTGGCGCCCTCGGACATCGTCCGGGTGATCCAGGCGCAGAACGTGCAGGCCCCGGTCGGCCGCGTCGGCGCCCGGCCGATCCCCGACGACCAGCGGCTGCAATTGAACGTGCAGACCCAGGGCCGCCTCTCGACCCCCGAGCAATTTGGCGAGATCGTGATCCGCGCCAATCCGGATGGCTCCGTGCTGCGCGTGCGCGACGTCGCCCGGGTCGAGATAGGGGCGCAGAACGAGGACACCTTCACCCGGCTGAACGGCCGGCCCGCGGTCGCCATCGGCATCTACCAGGCCCCCGGCGGGAACGCGGTGAACGCCGCCGCGGCGGTCCGGGAGACCCTGGACAAGGTCGTCGGGCGCCTCCCCGCGGGCGTGAAGGTCCAGGCGGTCTATGATTCGACCACCTTCGTGATCGACACGATCAGCCAGGTGGTGATGGCGGCCTTCGAGGCCCTCGCCATCGTGGCCGTGGTGGTGTTCCTGTTCCTCGGCAACCTGCGCGCAACCATCATTCCGCTCATCGCGGTGCCGGTCAGCCTGATCGGCACCTTCGCGGTGCTGCTGCTGATGGGCTACTCGGCCAATACCGTCTCCCTGCTGGCGATGGTGCTCGCCATCGGCATCGTGGTGGACGACGCCATCGTGGTGGTCGAGAACGTCGAGCGGGTGATGGAGGAGGAGCCGGACCTCGCCCCGGCCGAGGCCACCCGGAAGGCGATGGCGCAGATCACTGCGCCGATCATCGCCATCACCCTGGTGCTGCTCTCGGTCTTCGTGCCGATCGCCTTCATCCCGGGCATCTCGGGCGAGTTGTTCCGGCAATTCGCGGTGACGATCAGCGTCTCCATGGTGATCTCGGCGATCAACGCCCTGACGCTCTCGCCGGCGCTCTGCGGCGTCCTGCTGCGCCACACCGGCGCGAAGCGCGGGGTCATGGCCTGGGTCTCGCGGCGCATCGACAGCGTGCGGGACGGCTATGCCGGGGTGGTGGGCAAGACGCTGCGCCTCGCCGTCCTGTCGCTGGCGCTGGTCGCGGCCCTGGGCGCGGGCACCTGGGCCCTTTCGCTGCGGACGCCCACGGGCTTCCTGCCGGAGGAGGACCAGGGCTCCTTCTTCATCATGGTACAATTGCCGGCCGGCGCCTCCGTGGCCCGCACCGGGCGCGTGGTCGGCGAGGTCGAGGAACTCCTCAAGGCCACGCCGCAGGTCCAGGACGTGATCTCGATCGTCGGCTTCTCGCTGCTCGACGGCTTCTCAGCGAGCAACTCCGCCTTCATGGTCGCCCGGCTCAAGCCCTTCGCGGACCGCACGGCGGCCGCGGATTCGGCGCAGGCGGTGATCGCCCGGACCTTCGGCGCGGCCCAGCGGATCCGCAACGCGAATGTCCTGCCCTTCAACCTGCCGCCGGTCGTCGGCCTCTCCACCACCGGCGGCTTCGAATACATGCTGGAAAGCCTGCGGGGCGCCGACCCGGTGGCTATTGGCGGCGTGATGCGAGGCCTGGTCAGCGCCGCCAATGCGGACCCGCGGCTCGCGCGCGTCTTCTCGACCTATACCGCCGCCAATCCCTCGCTGTTCCTCGATATCGACCGCACCAAGGCGCAGGCGCTCGGCCTCAGCGTCAGCGACGTGTTCACCACCTTGCAGGCGACGCTCGGCGGCGCCTTCGTCAACAACTTCAACCTGTTCGGCCGCACCTGGCAGGTGAACCTGCAGGGCGAGGCCGCCGACCGGCGCGACGCCGCGGCGCTGTGGAAGATCCAGTTCCGTAATAGCAACGGCGCGATGGTGCCGCTGCGCTCCATCGCGACCCTGCGCACGGTCACCGGCCCGCAGGGCATCACCCGCTACAACAACTACCGTGCCGTCACGATCAACGGGGGCGCGGCACCGGGCGTCTCCTCCAGCGAGGCGATGGCGGCGATGGCCGAGATCTCGGCGCGGACCCTGCCGGCCGGCTACGCCTACGAGTGGACCGGCACCGCCTTCCAGGAGCAGCAGGCGAGCGGCCAGACAGGGATCATCCTCGCCCTGGCGGTGCTCTTCGCCTACCTGTTCCTGGTGGCGCTCTACGAGAGCTGGGTGATCCCGATCCCGGTGCTGCTCTCGGTGATCGCGGGCGTGATCGGCGCCTTCGCCGGCGTCCTGGTGGCCGGGCTCTCGCTCGACCTCTATGGCCAGATCGGGCTGGTCGTGCTGATCGCGCTGGCGGCCAAGAACGGCATCCTGATCGTCGATCGCGAAGGAGCAGCGCGAGAGCGGCGTGCCGATCCGCGAAGCGGCGCAGATTGCCGCGAAGCTGCGGTTCCGCGCGGTGATGATGACCTCCATCGCCTTCGTCCTGGGCCTGGTGCCGCTGGTCGTGGCGACGGGCGCCTCGCAGGTCGCGCGGCGCAGCGTCAGCACGCCGGTCTTCGCCGGCATGATCGTGGCCAGCACCATCGGCATCTTCCTGATCCCGATGCTCTACGTGGTCTTCCAGCACATGCGGGAGTGGACGCATCGCCGCTTCGGCCGCGGCCATGCGGCCCGGGCGCAGGGCACCGGCCAGGCGGCCGAGTAGCCCGGGGATGGCGCCGCGCGCCGGTGGTGGCGCGGCACCGCCGGGACCGATCCGTGGTCCTATGCGGGCGGCGCGACGCCGAATTCCTGCGCCAGCCTGGACCAGCGCCCGCGCTGCTCCGCAAGGGTGGCGGCGAAGCCTTCCGGCGTGCCGCCGCGCCGCACCAGCAGGCCGGCGCCCCGCAGCCGCTCGGCGAGGGACGGGTCGGCGACCACGGCCGCCGCCTCGGCGGCGATGCGCCCCCCGCAGCGCCTCCGGCATGCCCTTCCAGCCGAAGATTCCGTGGATGCCTTCCTGCCGGAAATCCGGAAAACCCTGCTCGGCGCTGGTCGGTACCTCCGGCACGGCGGGGGCGCGCTCCTGCCCGGTGACGGCGAGCAGCCTGAGGCGCCCGTCGCGCACCGCGCCGACCACCGGTGCCAGCGGCGCCATCAGGGCATGCAGCCGCCCGGCCAGCAGCTCCGTCACCACCGCCGCCCCGGCGCCGCGATAGGCGACATGCACCAGGTCGAGCCCGGCATCGCGCAGGAAGGCGCGCATGGCGAGGTAGGGCGGGCCCATCGCCGAAGTGTAGTTGAGCGCGCCCGGCCGGGTCCGCGCCAGCGCCACGAATTCCGCCAGATCCCGCGTCGGCAGCGATGCCGGCACCACCAGGCCGAATTGGTCGCTGGTGAGGTCCACCACCGCCGGCAGCTCGGCCAGCGGATCGAAGCCGAGGCGCGGGTGCAGGATCGGCGTCACGGTCATGACCCCGTGATTGGCCAGGAACAGCGCCTCGCCCGGCCGGGTGGCGAGCATGGCCTCCAGCGCCGGGATGCCGTCGGCACCCGGCCTGCCCTCGACCACGACCGGCTGGCCCCAGCGCGCCGTCAGCCGTTCCGCCACCACACGGGCGATCAGGTCGAGCGAGGAGCCGGGCGTGGCCGGGGTGATCACCCGCACCCGGCGCTCCGGCCAGGGTTCCGCCAGGGGCGCGGCCGGGGCCGGCGGGGTCTCCGCGGCGGCGGCGCCGATCCAGGGCAGTGCGGCGATGAGGGCGCGGCGCCCGATGATTGCGGCGGGGGGCTGGAGGTGGTGCATGGGGTCCTCCCTGGTTCAGCCGGCGAGGCACGCAGAAGAGGCTGGCCGGGCCATGCGCGGAAATCGTATCTTGGCATGGTGCGATAACCGGATGGCATAGCTCAGGCCAGGGATCATGCCGGACCAGCAGGCGGGAGCCGACCAGCGCATCGCCCGGCGGCTCAGGTTGCGGGACCTCCACATGCTGCGGGTGGTGGCGGAGCTCGGCAGCATGGCGCAGGCGGCGGAGCGCCTGGCGATGTCGCAGCCGGCGATCTCCAAGGCCATCGCCGGGATGGAGCGCAGCCTGGGCGCGCCGCTGCTCGACCGCGGCCCGCGCGGCGTCGAGCCCACCGCCTATGGCCGCGTCCTGCTGGCGCGCGGCACCGCCATGCTCGATGAGCTGCGCCTGGGGATCGAGGAGATCCGCTTCCTGGCGGACCCGGCCACCGGGCGGCTGCGCATCGGCACAACCGAGCCGATGACCGCCATCGTCTCCGCTGTCATCCTGCGGCTCTCGCCACGCTACCCGCGCATGACCTTCGAGGTCGAGATGGCGGATACCGGGTTGCTGTTCCAGCGCCTGCGCGACCGGAGCCTCGACCTTGCGGTCAGCCGCACGGCGGGCGCCGCCGCCGAGCCCGACCTGCTGGTGGACCCGCTCTTCGACGACCCGCTGGTGGTCATGGCCGGCCGGCGCAACCCGCTGGCCCGGCGGCGGCGCATCCTGCTGGCCGAGCTCATGGCGGAGCCCTGGGTCCTGCCGCCACCCGACTCCTTCCTCGGCGGGATGATCGCCGCGGCCTTCCGCCTGCGCGGGCTGGACCCGCCGCGGGCGGTGACGACGCGTTCCGTGCGGCTGGCGGTGAACCTGCTGGGCAATGGGTGCTTCCTGAGCGTGCTGCCCTCCGCCATGCTGCGCTTCCGGGCGCAATACCCCGCCCTGGCGGCGCTGCCGGTGGAGCTTGCGGAAACCCGGCGGCCGATCGCGCTGATCACGCTCGGCAACCGCAGCCCCGCCCCGGCGGCGCGGCTTTTCACGGAATGCGCCCATGCGGTGGCGCGGCTGCTCCCGGGCGGCGGGTAGCAGGACTCCGTTCCGCCTGCCGCCCGCAACCCCCGCACCCCTCCGCCCGTTCCCCGCCGGCACGCCCCGAGGGAACCCCGCGCCATGCCGGACCAGAAACCCACCCCGCAGCCGCCGCAGAAGCAGGACCGCCAGCCCGGCATCGAGGCGGAGATGACGCCGCAGCCGCGCGACCGGATGGAGGGTTGGAAGCCGGCCGGCAAGCTCACCGGCAAGCGCGCCGTGGTGACGGGCGGCGATTCCGGCATCGGCCGCGCGGTGGCCATCGGCTTCGCCAAGGAGGGCGCCGATGTAGTGATCCTCTACAAGGACGAGCAGCAGGATGCCGAGGAGACCAAGCGGCATGTGGAGGCCGCCGGGCGGAAATGCCTGGCCATCGCCGGCGATGTCGGCGATGCCGGCTTCTGCCGCCAGGCCGTGGAGAAGGCGGCACAATTCCTCGGCGGCCGCATCGACATCCTGGTGAACAACGCGGCCGAGCAGCATATCTGCAAGGACTTCGCCGAAATCCCCGAGGCCCAGGTGGAGCGGACGTTCCGCACCAATATCCTCGGCTATTTCTGGATGGCGAAATACGTGCTGAAGCACATGCCGGAGGGCGGCACCATCATCAACACCACCTCCGTCACCGCCTACAAGGGCAGCGGGGGCCTCATCGACTATGCCAGCACCAAGGGCGCCATCGTCGCCTTCACCCGCAGCCTCTCGCAGAACCTCTTCGAGCAACGGAAGATCCGGGTGAACGCGGTGGCGCCGGGGCCGATTTGGACGCCGCTGATCCCGGCCAGCTTCGACGAGCAGAGCACCGCCAGGCACGGCGAGTCCGCGCCGATGGAACGGCCGGGCCAGCCGGACGAGGTGGCGCCCAGCTATATCTTCCTCGCCGCCGCGAGCGACAGCAGCTACATGAACGGCCAGGTGCTGCACCCGAATGGCGGCACGGTGGTGAACGGGTAGCGGGCGATTACACCCAGCGCCTGACCCGCGCCCGATAGGCGTTGTAGGCGGCGCCGAACCGCGTGGCGAGGTAGGCCTCCTCCCGCGCGATCACCAGCCGGTCGAGCAATTGCTGGCTGGCCAGCGCCGCCAGCCAGCCCCAGAGATCGCCCCAGCGCAGCGCGAAGCCGATGACCAGCAGCACGAGGCCGAGATAGACCGGGTTGCGGCTGAAGCGGAAGGGGCCGCGCTCGACCAGCGCCTGGTCCGGCTTGTCCGGCCGCGGGTCGGTGCCGGCGCGGGTCATCGCCAGGATTGCCCAGAGGATCAGCCCGAAGGCGGCCAGGAACACCAGGTTGGCCAGCATCGGCAGCGGCCCGCCGACCGGCAGCGGCACCGCCTGCCGCAGCAGCCAGGCGAAGGCGATTAGCCCCGCCACCAGCAGCGGCGGCGGCAGCAGCACGCCGGGGCCGTGGTCGGGAGCGTCCTTGCCGGTGCCCGACATGCTCAGGCGGCGTTCCGCGCCGGCAGGACCATCCAGCCGGGGATGCGCGGCGTCAGCACCGCCCCGCCGCAATGCAGCGCCCGGCCATCCAGCGCCTCCAGCCGCAGCAGGGCGAGGCCCAGGCCGTCGCGGCCGGAACGCATCTCGCCCATCTCGGCCCCCTCGGCCAGCACCGGCGTGCCGCGCGGCGGCAGCGGGCCGGCCACGGCCACCGGCACCAGGCGGCGCTTGAGCAGGCCGCGATACTTCGTCCGGGCGGTGAGTTCCTGGCCCATGTAGCAGCCCTTGCTCCAAGAGATGCCCTGGAGCTCGTCGAAGCCGGCCTCCAGCAGCACCGTCTGCTCGGCGGCCATATCGCGGGAGCCGTCCGGCAGGCCGAGGCCGAGGCGGTGCCGGTCCCAGTCCTCCGGCGTGGCATCGGCGCCGGGCAGGGGGGGCGGCGGCGAGGACGCGCCAGCCGGCCGCCGGCAGGCGGGGGTCGGGGGCGGCGGGCATGCCCGTGGGCAGGGGCACGCCGCCCCAGCCGGCATGCACGGCGAATTCGGCCGAGAGGTCGCGCAGCGCGACGCGGGACCGCAGCCGGAAGCGCGAGAGGCGCTGCGCCAGCATCGGCGCCTGCGCCCGCTCGCAGTCCAGCAGCAGCCGGTCCTCCTCCGCCAGGATGAGGAAATCGGCCAGCCACTTGCCCTGCGGCGTCAGCAGCGCGGCCCAGACCGCCCGGCCCGGGGCGGCCTCGGCGACATCGTTGGAAACGAGGCCCTGGAGGAAGGCGATACGGTCCTCGCCCGCCACCTCCAGCACGCCCCGGTCGGGGAGAAACGCGATCGGCATCCCTGGCAGGTGGCATCGCCGGGGCAGTTCTGCAACGGGTCGGCCTGCGGCCAAGGGGTCGGGACGATCCGGCCCGGACGTGCTACAGGCGCCCGCCGTGCGCATCCTTTTCATCACCTCCACCCGGATCGGCGATGCCGTGCTCTCCACCGGGCTGCTGGACCGGCTGATCCGCCGCCACCCCCATGCCAAGGTGGTGGTGGCCTGCGGCCCGGTGGCCGAGGGCGTCTTCGCCCGCATGCCGAACCGCGCCTGGACCATCGTGCTGGAGAAGCGCCGCTTCCGGCTGCACTGGCTGGACCTCTGGCGGCAGGTGGCGGGCACGCGCTGGGACTTGGTGGTAGACCTCCGCGGCTCCGGCTTCGCCTGGGCGGTGCGGGCGCGCCAGCGCCTGGTGATGCGCGGCGGCCGCAGCCCCGGGCACCGGCTGGCGCAGCTTGGCGCGCTGCTGGGCCCAGGGTCGGATGGGGACCCGGCGCCGCTGCCGGTGGCTTGGTTCGGCCCGGCCGAGGTGGAGCGGGCGGCGGTGCTGCTGCCGGGCAGCAGGCCCTGGATCGGCCTCGGCCCCACCGCGAATTGGGCGCGCAAGACCTGGCCGGCGGAGCGTTTCGTGGCGCTGTTCCGCGCCCTGACCGCGCCGGGAGCGCCGCTGGAAGGGGCCCGCGCCGCCATCCTGGGCGGACCGGGTGCCGAGGAGGCCGCCATGGCGGCGCCGGTGCTGGCGGCGCTGGGGGAGGATGCGGTGGACCTGGTCGGCCGCCTCTCGCTGCCGGAGGCGGCGGCGGTGCTGGCCCGCTGCGCGCTGTTCGTCGGCAATGATTCCGGGCTGATGCATCTCTCGGCAGCGACCGGGACGCCGACGCTCGGCCTCTTCGGCCCCTCCCGCGTCGAGGAATACGCCCCGGCCGGGCGCCGCACCGCCACCGCCGTGGCGCCGGGCAGCCCGGGGCTGGATTCCATGCCGGGCCTGACGGTGGAGGCGGCGCTGGCGGCGGCCGAGGGCCTGCTGGCGCAGCCGGCGGTGCCGGCGTGACGGACCCGGCGAGCACATCCGGTGGCATGTCCCTTGGCACCCCCCGCCTCTCCGCCCTGGTGGTGGCCCGGAACGAGGCGGCACGGCTGCCCGCCTGCCTCGACAGCCTGGCCGCGGCGGATGAGCTGGTGGTAGTGCTCGACCGCAGCGGCGATGCCAGTGCGAAGATCGCCCGGCAGCACGGCGCCCGCCTGCTTGAGGGGGCCTGGGAGTTGGAGGGCGCGCGGCGCAATGCCGGCATCGCCGCCTGCACCGGCGACTGGATCCTGGAAGTGGATGCGGATGAACGGGTGCCCCCGGCGCTCTGGGCCGCGATCCGCCAGGTGATCGCCGCTTCGCCGCATGGCTTCCACCGGGTCCGCATCGACAATTACGTGGGCGAGCGGCTGATCCTGCATGGCTGGGGCGGCAGTTTCGGCACCACGCTGAAGCCCGTCCTGTTCCGCCGCGGCGCCAAGCACTGGCGGGCCCAGCGGGTGCATCCCGGCCTCGACTGGACCGGCACCGAAGGCGAGCGGATCACCCTGGCCGGCATCCGGCACGAGGTGGATCGCGACATCTCCGACATGCTGCGCCGGCTGGACCGCTATTCCTCGGCCAAGGCCACGGACCTGCTGGCGGCCGGCAGGATCGGCTCCCTGCCCGACAACCTCCGACGCTGCGTCTCGCGCTTCCTGAAATGCTACTTCGGCCGGCGCGGCTGGAAGGAGGGCGGCTGGGGGCTGCTCATCGCGCTCTGCGCCGGGCTGTTTCCGCTGCTGGCGCATCTGAAGGCCCGGCTGGAGCCGGAGCGGCACCGCCCTTCCGGCCCCGTCGCCTGATGCGCATCGTGATGGCGACGGAAGGCCCGCGGATCGCGGCGGAGGCGATCGGCAACCAGGCCCTCGGCGGCGCCGAAACGGCCTTCGCCCTGCTGGCCCAGGCCCTCGCGCGGCGCGGCCATGCGGTGGAGGTGCGGGCGGGCGAGGCGCCGGCGGAGACGCGGCACGGCATCGCCTGGGCACCGCTGGCGGAGCGGGGCGGCGCGGCGGCGGAACTGGTGCTGGCGAACCGCCTGCCGCGGCTGTTCCGCGCCCTGCCCCGCGGCCGGCGCGTGCTGTGGCTGCACAATCCCGGCTCCTACCTGCGCAAGCCCCGCCACCTGCTGCCGCTGCTGGCGGCCCAGCCGCGGCTGGTGACGCTCGGCCCCCGCCATTCGGCCAGCCTGCCGCGCTGGCTGCCGTTCCGCCCGGTGGAGATCCCGCTCGCCATGGCGCCGCCCTTCGATGCCGGCGTCCCGCCGCGCCCACCGCCGGCGCCGGTCGCGGTCTTCACCTCCAGCCCGCTGCGCGGCCTGGACTGGCTGCTGGATCTCTGGGAGGCGCGGATCCACCCGGCCCTGCCGGCGGCGGAGTTGCATCTCTATTCCGGCGCCGCCACCTATGGTGGGGATGCGCGCCTCGCCGCCAGAGCGGCGCCGGCGCTCGCCCGCGCCGCCGCCCTGCGCGCCGCCGGCGTGCGTCTCCATGAACCATTGCCGCGCCCCATCCTGGCGGCGCGCCTGGCCGAGGCCCGTCTCATGCTCTATCGCGGCGATCCCGGGGAGACCTTCTGCCTGGCCCTGGCCGAGGCCCAGGCGCTCGGCCTGCCCTGCGTGGTGACGCCGCTCGGCGCCGTGCCGGAGCGGGTGGTGGATGGCGAAACCGGGGTGGTGGCGCGGAGCGATGCCGATTTCGCCGCCGCCGCCATCCGCCTGCTCTCGGATGATGCCGCCTGGACCGCGATGCACCGGGCGGCCCTGGCGCGCGGCCCCGGACCGGGCTGGGACCAGGTGGCGGCACGTTTCGAGGCGCTCGTTGCATGAGGATGGCGCATGTCATGGCCGGCGCCCCCATGGGCGGGGCCGAGGGCTTCTTCGAACGCCTCACCCCCGCCTTGCAGGCGGCGGGCGAGGCGGTGCTGCCGGTGATCCGACGGGATGCCGGGCGCGCGGCGCGGCTGCGCGCGGCGGGGCTCGATCCGGTGGAACTGCCCTTCGGCAACCACTTCGACCTCACCACCCGTTCCCGCCTGGCCGCGACCCTGGCCGGCTTCCGGCCAGAGGTGGTGGTGGCCTGGCAGAACCGCGCCAGCCTCTATGCCGGCAAGATCCGGCGCGACGGCGCGGCCTGGACCCTGGTGGGGCGGCTCGGTGGCTACTACAGCCTGAAATACTATCGCCACTGCGACCATCTGGTGGGCAATACGCGGGACCTGCGCGACTGGCTCGTCCGCCAGGGCTGGCCCGCCGAAAGGGCGCATTTCGTGCCGAATTTCGCCACTGATTTCGCCGGCACGGCGCCCGCGGACCTGCCGGCGCCGCCGGGCATGCCGCGCCTGCTCGCCCTCGGCCGGCTGCATCCGAACAAGGGCTTCGACGTGCTGCTGCGGGCGCTGGCGCTGCTGCCGGGGGCGCATCTCTCGCTCGCCGGCGAGGGGCCGGAACGGGCGGCGCTGGAGCGGCTGGCACGGGAGCTCGGGGTGGCGGATCGCGTGGCCTTCCTCGGCTGGCGGCAGGATGCCGGGGCGCTGCTGGCCGGCTGCGACATCTTTGTCTGCCCCTCCCGGCATGAGCCGCTGGGCAATGTGGTGCTGGAAGCCTGGTCGGCGGCGCGGCCGGTGGTGGCCGCCGCGGCGCAGGGGCCGGTGGAGATGATCCGCGAGGGCGAGACCGGGCTGCTGGTGCCGAAGGAGGCGCCGGCGCCGCTGGCCGCCGCCATCGCCGGGCTGCTCGCCGATCCCGGCCGCGCCGCCGCCCTGGCCGATGCCGGCCGGGCGGAATTCCTGCGCGCCCATGCTGAGGCGCCGGTGCTGGCGCGCTGGCGGGGATTCCTGCACGCGGTGGCCCCCGCCGCCGCGCGCGAGGTGGCCTGATGTGCGGCCTCGCGGGGCTTGCGCTGCGCCAGGGGCTCTCGCCCGCCGGCGCCACGCTGGATGCGCTGAGCCGGGCGCTGGCGCATCGCGGGCCGGACGGGGCGGGGCACCATGTCTCCGGCAGCGTCGCGCTGGCGCATAACCGCCTTGCCATCATCGACCTCGTCACCGGCGACCAGCCGTTGTTCGCTGGCGCCGCGGCGCTGGTGGCGAATGGCGAGGTCTACAACTACCGGGAGTTGCGCGAGCAGAACCAGCTTCACTGCGCGACCGCCAGCGATTGCGAGCCGCCGCTGCATCTCTGGCGCCGCGACGGCATCGGCTTCGCCGACACGCTGCGCGGCATGTATGCCATCGCGCTGCATGACCGCGCCACGCGCCAGGTGGTGCTGGCCCGCGACCCCTTCGGCATCAAGCCGCTCTACCTGGCCGAGGTGGCGGGCGGCATCGCCTTCGCCTCGGAACCCCAGGCGCTGATCGCCGCCGGGCTGGTGCAGCCACGCATCCGGCGCGAGGCCCTGGCCGAGCTGCTGCAGATCCAGTTCACCACCGGCGCGGAGACCATCTTCGGGGGCATCTGCCGGATCCTGCCCGGCGAGACGGTGGTGATCTCCGACGGCGCCGTGACCGAGCGCCACCGCCGCGCCGCGCTGCCCGAGGGCGGGCCGGAGCCGATCGAGGCCGAAGCCGCGCTGGCCCGGCTGGATCAGGCGCTGGAGGAAAGCGTGGCACTGCACCAGCGGAGCGACGTGCCCTACGGCATGTTCCTCTCGGGCGGCATCGACAGCGCCACGGTGCTGGCCATGATGGCGCGGCTCAACGAGCGCCCGGTGCTGGCCTTCACCGCCGGTTTCGACGTGCCCGGCGCGGCGGATGAGCGCGCCGCCGCCGCCCATGCCGCGGCGGCCGCCGGGGCGCGGCATGTGACGGTCGCGGTGGATGAGGCCATGGTCTGGCGGCACCTGCCGGAGATCGTCGGCGCCATGGACGACCCGGCGGCGGATTACGCCATCATCCCCACCTGGTTCCTCGCCCGCCGTGCCCGCGAGGAGGTGAAGGTGGTGCTCTCGGGCGAGGGCGGCGACGAGATCTTCGGCGGCTATGGCCGCTACCGCGCCGCCATGCGGCCCTGGTGGCTGGGCGGCAAGGCGCCCCGTTCCCGCGGCGCCTTCGACCGGCTGGATGTGCTGCGGGAGCCGCCGACCGGCTGGCGCGACGGCACCGCCGCCGCCGAGACCGCCGCCGCCTCGGCCGGCCGCACCCGGTTGCAGGCGGCGCAGGCATTGGATCTGGCGGACTGGCTGCCGAACGACCTGCTCATCAAGCTCGACCGCTGCCTGATGGCGCATGGGGTGGAGGGGCGGACGCCGCTGCTCGATCCCGGCCTGGCCGCCGCCGCCTTCCGCCTGCCGGATGCGCTGAAGGTGCAGGGCCACAGCGGCAAGTGGCTGCTGCGGCAATGGCTGGCGCGCCACTTCCCCGCCAGCGAGCCCTTCAAGCCGAAGCAGGGCTTCACCGTGCCGATCGGTGCCTGGATCCAGGGCGTCGGGGAAAGGCTGGGGCCGCTGGTGGCGGCGCAGCCGGGGGTGGCGGAGATCGCCCGGCCCGACCGGGTGGCGGCGCTGTTCCGCCATGCCGGCGGCGAGAAGCACCGCGGCTTCGCAGCCTGGCATCTGCTGTTCTACGCGCTGTGGCACCGCCGCCATATCGAGGGCAGGCCGGCGGAGGGGGATGTCTTCGAGGTGCTGGCGGGGCGCTGAACCAGACCCGTCGGCTTGCCGGCGCGGCCGGGCCGCAGGAAAAGGGGTGCTTCGGAGGGAGTGTTTGCGATGGCCGGCTTCGACCTCATCCTGCGCGGCGGCGCCTGCGTGCTGCCCTGGGGCACCGAGACCACGGATCTGGGCGTGCGGGAGGGCCGCATCGCCGCCATGGGCGACCTCCGCACCGCGGCGGCGGAGCAGGAGATCGACTGCCGCGGCCTGCATGTGCTGCCCGGGCTGATCGACGCGCATGTGCATCTCCGCGACCCCGGCGACCCGGCGGTGGAGACGCTGGAGACCGGCACCCGCGCCGCCGTGCTCGGCGGCCTCGCGGCGGTCTTCGACATGCCGAACACCACCCCCGCCATCACCGATCGCGCGCGGCTGGACTGGAAGCGGGACTACCTGGCGGGCCGCGCCTTCTGCGATGTCGGGCTCTATGTCGGCGCCTCGAAGAAGAACATCGCCGAGCTGGCGGCGCTGGAATTGCAGCCCAATGTCTGCGCCGTGAAGGTCTTCGCCGGCTCCTCCACCGGCGACCTGCTGGTGGAGGACGATGCCAGCCTGGAAGCCGTGATGCGCAGCGGCCGCCGCCGCATCTGCTACCATTCCGAGGACGAGTACCGGCTGCAGGCGCGCAAGCCGCTGTTCCGCAGCGGCATGCCCCACCGCAACCACATGGAATGGCGCGACGTGGAATGCGCGGCGCTCGGCACGCGGCGGCTGATGGCCATCGCGCGCGCGACCTCCCGCCCGGCGCATATCCTGCACGTCTCCACCGCCGAGGAACTGGACTACCTGCGCGATTTCCGCGACGTCGCCACGGTCGAGGTGCTGGTGAACCACCTCACCCAGACCGACGAGGCCTATGACCGCCTCGGCGGCTATGCGGTGATGAACCCGCCGATCCGCGACGCTCGCCACAGGGAAGCGGCCTGGGCCGCGGTGCGCGACGGCACGGTGGATGTGGTGGGCAGCGACCATGCGCCGCATTCCCGCGCCGCCAAGGAACGCCCCTGGCCGGAGACGGCGGCTGGGCTGACCGGGGTGCAGACCATCGTGCCGGTCATGCTGGACCATGTGGCCGCCGGGCGGCTCTCGCTGGGGCGGCTGGTGGACCTGATGTGCGCCGGCCCGGCGCGGGTCTATGGCGTCTCCGGCAAGGGCCGGCTGGCGGCGGGCTACGACGCTGACTTCACCGTGGTGGACCTGAAGCGGCAGCGCAGCATCGAGGAAAGCTGGATCGCCTCGCCCTGCGGCTGGACCCCCTTCGCCGGCCATCGCTGCACCGGCTGGCCGGTGATGACCATCATCCGCGGCCAGGTGGCGATGCGCGAGGACGAGGTCCTCGGCCCGCCGCGCGGTGCGCCGGTCCGCTTCGCGGAGGCGCGCGGGGCGTAGCGGGCGGCGCTCCCGCCGCGGCGCACCCGCCCGGGCGCCGGCGAGGGACGCCCCTCGCCGGCCGCTGGAAACTTTAACGTGAACGCAAACGATCGCCGCCGCGCCTGGCGGCCGTTGACCGGCGCCCCGGAAGCGGGCCGCATTGGCGCGGGAATGCCAGGACATCCGGCCGGGGGGCCGGCGGCTCGTGGCGGCCGGGACCAGGCACGGGACAAGACGGGGGACGTTCGGATGGTGAAGCTGTCGTGCTGGCCGAAGCCGGCCCTGGTCGTGCTGTGGCCGGTCCTGCTGGCGCCGCTGGCGGGCTGCGGCCTGACGGTGGAGCGCAGCGACCGGATCGCCGCGACCCAGCGGGCCCTGGCGGATGCGGAGGCGCGCGGCGGCGCGCTGCGGCAGCAGGTGGGCGAACTCGAAGCCACGCTGGCCGCGGAGCGCCGCGCCGCCGGCGACCTCGCCGCGCTGGAGGCCCGGCTGGCCACGGCGCGCGGCACCCTGGCCACCGCCCAGCGGAACCGCGGCGCCGCCGACCTCCAGGCGAAGGGCCTGCGCGAGCGGATCGCCGCCGAGGAGCAGCGGCTCGCCGAATTGCAGGCCGATGCGGACCTGACGCAGCAGACCTCGGTCCAGCGCCGCGACAGCATTTCCGAATCGGAGCGGCGGATCGCCGGGCTGCTTGACCAGTCCAGCGCCGCCGACCAGCGCCTGGCCGGGCTGACCGGGCAGGTCGCCCAGGCGGAACGCCGGCTGGCGGAGCTGCGCGACCAGGCGGCGGGCCAGGACGGGCGGTTGGCTGCGCTCGGCGAACGCGCGGCGGCCGAGGAGCGGCGCCTCGCCGGCCTCCGCGAACAGGCCGCGGCCGCGGAGCGGCGGCTGGCCGGGCTGCGCGAGGAGGTGGGCACGGAGGACCGGCGCCTGGCCGGCCAGCGCGACACCGCGGCGACGGAGGAGCGGCGCCTGCAATCGCTGCGCACCACCATCGAGCAGGCGCAGCGGTCGCTGGCCGAGCGGCAGCAGGCCGGGAGCGAGGCCGAGCGGCGCCTCGCCGGCCTCCGCACCGAGACGGCGACGGCGGAACGCGACCTCGCCGCCCGCCGCGCCGCGCTGGCCGAGGCCGAGACCCGGCTCGCCCGCACCAACCAGAGTGCCGAGGCGGCTGCGACCCGGCTGCGCGGACTGGAGACGCGCTCCACCGACCTCACCGGCCAGGTCGCCGAGACCGAGCGCCGGCTGGCCGGGCTGCGCCAGGCCCTGGCGGCGGCCGAGACGGCGCAGGCCGAGCACCGCACGCAGATCGGCCAAGCGCAGGCGGAACTGGGCCGCCTCGGCACCGCCCGCGAGGCGGCGGCCGCCACGCTGCGCGACCTGGAAGCCCGCAGCGCCGAGCTCCGCACCGCCGTCGGCGCCGCCGAGCGGCGGCTGGCCGAATTGCGCGACGGCACGGCGGCGGAGGAGCGCCGCCTGCAAGCCGCGCGTGCCGAGGCGCAGGCGGCCGGCACCGAGCTTGCCGCCCGCCGTGCCGCGCTCAGCGAAACCGAAACCCGGCTGGCCAGCGCCAACCAGGCGGCGGCGGAGGCGCGGCAGGTCGCGGAGGCCACCGCGGCGGCCCGGCAGGAACAGGCCCGGCTGCAGGACCAGGCGCAGACCCTGCGGGGCGAGGTGGCGACCATGGAGCGGCGCCGCCAGGAACTCGGCGAGATGATCGCGGAGGCGCAGTCCCGGTTGCAGCAGCAGCGCCAGGAACTGGCGGAACTCGGGGCCCGGCTTGCCCGCGAGCGGCAGGGGATCGGCAGCGGCCGGGCGATCCCGGCCTCGGAACGCTCCGATGCGCCGGCCCCGGCGGAGATGCAGAAGGAGGAGTTTGCCTCGCCGCCACGGCAATAGGCCCGGCGTCTCACCAGAGGCCCGGCCAGCGCCGCCGCCGATGCGCCTCCTGCTCCGCGGTGAGCACCGCCCTGCCATCCGCCACCCCCTGCTGCATCGGCAGGGCGAGCGGCGGCTGCCGCCAGCAATCGACGCGGCCGAGGCTGCGGGTGCAGTAGGGTGGCGGCGGGGGCGGTGGCTCCTCCGGCCGGCAATAGCCCTGGCCGCGGTCCAGCCGCACCACCGAGCAGTCCCGGCCGCTGACCACGGAGACCACCGCATCCACCGGCGTGCGGCCGATCACCGCGACCGAGCCCAGGCCGACCGCGGTGGCGGCGCCGAGCCCGGCGGGATCGCAGCCGGCGAGGGAGAGCAGCAGGAGGGGCAGGAGGCGGTGCATCGCCGCATCCAACCACCCCGGGCTTAACGCCCCGCCAAGGGGCTGCTATGCACCGCGCCGGTTCCGGGGGAAATCCGTGTCCGATATTTTCGACGAGGTGGAGGAAGACTATCGCGCCGAGCGCATGAAGCGGCTGCTCGCCCGCTATGGCGGCCTGCTGACCGGCGCCGCGCTGCTGGTGCTGCTGGGCATCGCCGGGCTGGAGGGCTGGCGCTGGTGGCAGGACCGCGCGGCGGCACAGGCGGCGGTGAGCTACCTCGCCGCCGGCCGCAGCGCCGCCGAGCCGGGAGCCGATGCCAAGGCGGTGGCCGAACGCTTCGCCGGCATCGCGGCGGAGGCGCCGAGCGGCTACCGCATGCTCTCCCGGCTGCGCGCCGCGGCACTGCTGGCCGAGGCCGGGGACAAGCCCGGCGCCCTGGCGCTCTGGGACGCGGTGGCGACGGATGACGCGGTCGATCCGCTCTATCGCGACTTGGCCACCGTGCTGTGGGGGCTGCACTCGCTCGATGCCGGGGATCCGGCGGCGGTCGAGGCGCGGCTGGCGCCGCTGGCGGCAGACAATGGCCCGTGGCGCGCCTCGGCGGCCGAGATCCTGGCCCTGGCCGCGCTCAAGCGGGGCGAGACGGAAGCCGCCCGCCGCGGCCTGGCGGCGCTGGCCGCCGATGACACCGCGCCGCAGGGCGTGCGCGACCGGGCCGGGCGGCTGCTCTCCGGCCTCGGCGGCTGACAGCGGGGGGAACAGGATGCCGGGAAAGAACATGCGGGACGCAGCGCGCCCCAGGCCGGGCCGTGAGACGACCCGCCGGGCCGTCCTGCTGGGCGCCGCCGGGCTGCTGGCCGGCTGCGAGACCATCACCGAATCCTTCGACAGCATCTTCGGCGAAAGGAAGCGGCCCCTGCAGGGCGAGCGCCTGCCGGTGCTGGCGGCGGACCGGCCGCTCGGCGTGAGCGAGGCGGAGGGCGGCGCGCCGGTCAGCCTGCCGCCGCCCGAGCCCATGGCCGAATGGCCCCAGGCCGGCGGCGTGCCCGGCCATGCGCCGGGCCATCCCGCGCTCGGCGCGCCGCTCAGCGAGGCCTGGCGGAGCTCGGTCGGCAGCGGCTCGGCCTATCGCCGGCGGCTGACCGGCCCCCCCATCATGGCCGGCGAGACGGTCTATGCCATGGATGCCTATGGCGAGGTGACGGCGCTCGATGCCGCCACCGGCCGGCGGCGCTGGAGCCTCGATACCCGGCCGGAGAAGGAGCGCGATGGCGCGCTCGGCGGCGGCGTCGCCTTCGAGGGCGGGACGCTCTATGCCGTCACCGGCCTGGCGGAGGTCCTGGCGGTGGAGCCCGGCGATGGCACCGTGCGCTGGCGGGCGCCGCTGTCCGCCCCGGCGCGCGGCGCCCCCACGGTGGCCGGCGGCCGCATCCTGGTGCCGACTACCGAGAACCAGCTCCTCGCCCTTTCGGTCGAGGATGGCCGGCGGCTCTGGACCTATCGGGGGCAGCCCACCGTGACCATGACGCTCGGCCTGCCGGCACCGGCGGTGGAGGGCGAGACCGTGGTGGCCGGCTTCGCCTCCGGCGAGCTCGCGGCGATCCGCGCCAATGACGGGCGGGTGATCTGGAGCGAGACGCTGGCCTCGGCCCGCGGCGGCGGCCTGGCCGATATCGCCGCCATCGCCGCCCTGCCGGTGATCGACCAAGGCCGGGTCTTCGCCACCGGGCTCGGCGGCCTCACCATCGCGATCGACCTCCGCTCCGGCCGGCGGCTCTGGGAGCGGGAGGTGGCGGGGGCGGAAACCCCCTGGGCGGCCGGGAATGCGCTGTTCCTGCTGGCCACCAATGGCGACCTGATCTGCTTCGGCCGCGATGACGGCCGGGTGCGCTGGCTCCGCCCGCTCGGCCGCTTCGAGAACGAGGAGCGCCGCCGCGACCCGATCAATTGGGGCCCGCCGGTGCTGGCGGGCGGCCGGCTGCTGGTGGCCGGCAGCCATTCCCGGATGGTCGAGGTGAACCCGCTGGATGGCGAGATCCTGGCCACCACCCGGCTCTCCGACGGCGCCACCCTGCAACCGGCCATCGCCGGCGGGACGCTGTACCTGCTGACCGACGACGCGAGGGTGGTGGCGCTGCGCGGCCAGGGCTAGCGCCCGCCTTTCCCGCCCCGGCGCATTTTCCGGGGCAGGGCGCGAGCACTTTGGCCGGAAATGCTGTAGAGGGGGGGGCCGCCCGGGGTTCCGGGCGCCCCCCCTTACCTCCGGTATCGCCTGCACCATGCTGCCCGTCATCGCCATCATCGGCCGCCCCAATGTGGGCAAGTCCGCGCTGTTCAACCGGCTGGTCGGCCGCAAGATCGCCATCGTGGACGACACCCCCGGCGTCACCCGCGACCGCAAGGAGGCGGAGGGCCGGGTCGCCGGCCGCCCGGTGCGGCTGATCGACACCGCCGGGCTGGAGGAGGCGGCACCCGAGACCATCATGGGCCGCATGCGCGCCAGCAGCGAGGCGGCGGTGCGCCAGGCCAGCCTGGTGCTCTTCGTCATGGATGCCCGGGCCGGCGTCACCCCCACCGACCGCGCCTTCGCCGATTGGCTGCGCCGCCAGCCCGTGCCGGTGATCCTGGTGGCGAACAAGACCGAGGGGCGGCACGGCGGCTATGCCGCGATGGAGGCCTATGAACTCGGCCTCGGCGACCCGGTCGCGGTCTCGGCCGAGCATGGTGACGGCATGGGCGAGCTGCACGACGCGGTGCGCGAATACCTGCCCGACGAGGACGCGCCGCGGGAATGGACGGGCGAAGGCCATGACCCCAACCGGCCGCTGCGCCTCGCCATCATCGGCCGCCCCAATGCCGGGAAATCCACCCTGCTGAACGCGCTGCTCGGCGAGGAGCGGATGATCACCGGGCCGGAACCCGGCCTCACCCGCGATGCCGTGGCGGTGGAATGGACCGATGCCACGGGCGGGAAGGTGCGGCTGGTGGATACCGCGGGGCTGCGCAAGAAGGCGCGCATCCAGCACCACCTGGAGCAGATGTCCGCCGCCGCCTCCCTCGCCGCCCTCCGCGAATGCGAGGTGGCGGTGCTGGTGGTGGACGCCCTGCTCGGCATGGAGGAGCAGGAGCTGCGCCTGGCCCGCCTGGCCGAGCGCGAGGGCCGCGCCGTCGTCATCGCGCTGAACAAATGGGATGCGGTGGAGGACCGCGCCGCCACCCGCAAGCGGCTGGACGACACGCTGATGACCAGCCTGACGCAGTTGCGCGGCATCCCGGTGGTGCCGCTCTCGGCGCAGACCGGGCGGGGCGTGGAGCGGCTGATGCCGGCGGTGCGCGCCACCTATGCGCTGTGGAACCGCCGCATCGGCACCGGCGAGCTGAACCGCTGGTTCGAATCCGTGCTGGAGCGCCACCCGCCGCCGCTGGTGGAGGGCCGCCGCATCAAGCTGCGCTACGCCACCATGGCCAAGGCGCGGCCGCCGACGCTGGTGGTCTTCGGCACCCGCGCCGAGCAATTGCCGGAGGACTACCGGCGCTACCTGGTGAACAGCTTCCGCGAGACCTTCGCAATGCCGGGCGTGCCGATCCGCTTGCAGGCGCGGGGGACGAAGAATCCGTTCGAGGATCAGGACTGACGAGGGCGCAGGCCAGAGGGGCGCTGCCCCTCTGGACACCCCGCCAGAGGCCACAGGGCCTCTGCACACCCTAGGTTCGGCCCTCATGGTGGGGCCAGCCGCTTCGACCAGACCCTGCGGCCGCCGGCATAGGCGAGCAGGCGGCCGAGCCGGGTGAGGGTGCCGGGCGATGGCGGGTCGGAAAACAGCCGATCCAGCAGCCTGGCCTGGAAGCGGTGCAGCGCTTCGGACAAATCCCGGTTCGGCATGTAGCAGGGCAGCATCGGCAGCGCGCTGAACAGGCCGAGGCGGCGGGCCAGCATCAGCCCGCCCATGCGCAAGAGCCGCATGGCCCGCCGCGCGGCCCGGCAGAGCCAGTATTCGATGCCGCGCAGCGCCGACGGGCACTGCGGCAGGGTGAGCGCCACCAGCAGGCGGGACCAGAGCCCGGCATGGGCGAGGCGGCGGAAGTGGCGGCTGACGGTATCGGGCTTGCCGAACTGCTCCGGCAGGGCATGCCAGGGCTGGCCGGAGACGGCGGCGTGGAAGATGCCGTCCATGCGGCTCCGCCATTCATCCCCGAGCGGCCGGCCGGCGCTGCCCTCCCGCCGGAGGAAGGGCGCCAGCACGGCCCATTCCGCATCCGAGAGCGGTGCCCAGGCGCGGCGGGGGGTGAAGTGGGCCATGCCGGACTGCCTCCAGGGTGAGAGTTGCATTAGGAACATAATAGGAACTTTGCGCTGGCGCAAGGACAAAGCAGGACCGGGATTGCGCCCTGCGCCCCTCTCCGCTGCAATGCCGATCAGGAGGAACCGCCCGATGTCCGAGAGCCTGATCCGCCTCACCGCCACCGAGGCGGTGGCCCGCCTGCGCCAGGGCGATGTCTCGCCGCTCGAACTGGTCGAGGCCGCGGCCGCGCGCATCGCCGCGGTGGAGCCGGCGGTGAATGCGCTGCCGACCCTCTGCCTCGACCGCGCCCGCGCCCATGCGCGGCGGCTGATGGCCGGCGAGGGGCGGGAGGCGGAGGGCGAGCCCGGCTGGCTCGGCGGGTTGCCGGTGACGATCAAGGACCTGACCGATGTGGCCGGGGTCCGCACCACCTATGGCTCGCCGATCTTCCGCGACCATGTGCCGGAACGCTCGCACCCGCTGGTGCTGCGGATCGAGCGGCTGGGCGGCATCGTCATCGGCAAGTCCAATACGCCGGAATCGGCGCCGGCGGCTCCACCTTCAACGAGGTCTTCGGCCGCACCCGCAATCCCTGGAACACCGCGCTCACCTGCGGCGGCAGCACCGGCGGCGGCGCGGTGAGCGTCGCCACCGGCGAGGCCTGGCTGGCGCATGGCAGCGACCATGCCGGCAGCCTGCGCCGGCCCGGCACCTATTGCAGCGTGGTGGGGCTGCGGCCCTCGCCGGGGCGCGTCACGCGCGGCACGCCGAACAACCTGTTTGCGCCGCTTTCGGTGCTGGGGCCGATGGCGCGGAACGTGGCGGATGTGGCGCTGTTCCTCGACACCATGGCGGGCTGGGACCCGGCCGACCCGCTCACCTATGATGCGCCGGCCGAGAGCTACGCCGCGGCGGTGGCGGGGGCGGAGGCGCATCGCCCGCGCCGCATCGCCTTCACCGCCGATTTCAACGGCGCCCTGCCGGTGGACCGCGAGACGCGCGCCATCTGCGCCGCAGCGGTGCGGCGCTTCGAGGAAGCGGGCTGCGTGGTGGAGGAGGCCGCCCCCGATCTCGGCGACTTGCAGGAGGCTTTCCTGGTGCTGCGCAGCCAGCATTTCGTGGTGGACCGCGAATTGCAGCTCGCCAGCCACCGCGACCTCATCAAGCCCGACATCATCTGGAACACCGAGCGCGGCTTGCGCGAGACGCCGAGCCGCCTGGCCTGGGCGGAACGCGAGCGCGCCGCATTCTACCGCCGCATGGCCGCGCTCTTCGCCCGATACGATGTCTTCGTGACGCCGGGCGCGGCGACGCCGGCCTTCGACGTGATGCTGCGCCACCCGGAGAGCGTGGCCGGGGTGAAGCTCGAGAATTACATGGCGGCCTCGATGCTGAACGCCGCCATCACGGTGGCCGGCTGCCCGGCGGTGGCGGTGCCCTGCGGCTTCGACCAGCACGGCAGGCCGATCGGCCTCCAGATCGCCGCGCCGCCACGGCGGGAGGAACGCGCGCTGCGCGCGGCGGCGCTCTTCGAGCGGCTGAGCGGGCTCGACAAGCGGCTGCCGGTCGAGCCGCGGGCGGGGGCGGTGCCGCCGGTGGAGGGGGCGGGTTAGCGAAGCCGGTCCTACAGGGTCGCGGCGGGGCTGATCTCGGAAGCCAAAGAAGGCCCGGCGCGTGGGAGCGCGCGCCGGGCCAGGTTGGGGACGTGGGTCCCTTGGGACCAAGGCCAGAAAACACCCTCTTGTCAGCGCCACGCTGTGCGAAGCCGCACATCCCGCGCTCGCCATCCCGTGCGCCCCTTGCAAGGCGTGCGCGGGGCGGAGCGAGGCCATGGCGAAACATCCGAATGAGCCACCAGGCGGAAGCAGGGCGGACCCTCCAAGGGCCGAGCCGGAGGGCGACGCCTTCACGCCATGGCTTCGCTGGCTGGAGCGCAGCCTGCATCAGCATTTCGATGCCGTTGCCGCCGAACCCATCCCGGAGGACCTGTTGCGGCTGATCGAGGAGGATCGCCCGGAGCGGGAGCGGTTCAGGCTGCGCCGGGCCAGCGACCGAGCTGAATAGGCGATGGTTTCGCGATGCGCCGAAGCCCTGGCCGATGGCGCCAGCGGAAGCCGGCGCGTTCAGTCCGGCGGTGCAGGCCGCGGCGGCGGCGTCCGCCTGGTATTCGCCGGCCGCTGCGGCTCTGGCCGCGGCTGCGCGCGCGCCGGTTGCGGCTTCCGCCGCGGTTCGGCTCCGAAGGCGCGCGGGATGTCGTGCTCGAAGGCGCGCGGGATGTCGTGCTCGAAGGTGCGCGGGATATCGTGCTGGAAGGTCCGGCGAAGGTCATCGAAGAAATCGGCGCGCGCCGGCAGGGCGAGAACGAGAGCCGCGCCCAATCCCAGCATGGTTGCGCGAAGACCCATCCTGCTTCCCTCCGCATGCGGTCCCGTTTCAGGGCACCGCCTCACCCCGCCTTCACATGCTCCCGCAACCGCGGCATCAGCTCCACCAGGTTGCAGGGCTTGTGCCGTGCATCCAGTTGGAAGACCAGGATATCGTCCCAGGCATCCTTGCAGGCGCCGGTGCTGCCGGGCAGGGCGAAGAGGTAGGTGCCCGAGGCCACGCCGCCCAGCGCCCGGCTCTGCATCGTGCTGGTGCCGATCTTGCGGTAGCTGAGCATGCGGAACAGCTCGCCGAAGCCCTCGATCTCCTTCTCCAGCACGCGCTGGAAGGCTTCGGGCGTCACGTCGCGGCCGGTGATGCCGGTGCCGCCCGTGGTGATGGCGCAATCCACCGCGGGGTCGGCAATCCAGCGGCGCAGCACTGCCTCGATGGCATCGGCCTCGTCGCGGACGATCTCGCGCGCCACGCAGCGGTGCCCGGCCGCCTCGATCCGTTCCTGCAAGGTCTGGCCGGAGCGGTCATTCGCCATGTCGCGCGTGTCGGAGACGGTCAGCACCGCGATGTTGACGGGCAGGAATTCCAGGGATTCGTCGATCGGCATGGGGGGTCTCCGGCTTGGTTGCCCCTACTGTAGCCTCGCCGTGCGCCGGCGCAGCATCGCCGTGACCTCCTCGGTCCCGCTGAATTTCGGGAAGCTGCCGGCGGCCATCTGGTCCAGGCTCGGCGCCGGCAGGCCGAGGCGGGAGGCATAGATCCAGGAATAGGCCAGGACCTGCTGCACGAAACCCCGTGTCTCGTCGAAGGGGATGCTCTCGATGAACAAGGAAGGGATCGTCGCGGTGGCCGCTGGCGGGCAGCCACTTCGCCAGGTTGCCCGGCCCGGCGTTATAGGCGGCCAGTAGCCGGATCAGGTTGCCCTCCACCACCTCCAGCCGCGCCAGGTGATGCACGTAGCGCTGGCCGAGTTCCAGCGAGAAGCCGGGGTCGTGCAGCCGGTGCGCCGCCTCGCCGCTGAGCGAGGGGTCGTTCGCCACGAAGCTCGCGGTCGCCGGCATGATCTGCATCAGGCCGCGCGCCCCGGCCGGGGAGACGGCGGCGGCATTGAAGCGGCTTTCCTGCAAGGCCAGCGCATAGAGCAGCGCCGGGTCCACCCGGAAGCCGCCCTGCGGCAGCAGCCGGGGCAGCGGGTAGCGGGCGAAGTCGCGCGGCCGCCCATCCACGGTCTGCGAGGCGCCGGCCAATTGCGCCGCCAACCCGGTGAGATTGGCCTGGGAGGCCACCACCAGCATGGCCCGGAGCAGGCCGGGGTTGTTCCGCGCTTGGCCGAACAACTGGCGCAGCTCCGCCTCCGCCCGCGCCGCCTGGCCGACCTGAAGCAGCGCCAGCGCCCGCCAGCCGCCGGCGGTCTCGGCCACGGCGGCGGCCTCGGCCTCGCCCGCCACCTCCTGCTGCCAGGCGAAGCTGGTGGCGAGGCCGAGCGCGCGGCGCGCGACCAGCCCGTAGAAGGTCCGCGGCTCCTGCGCCGCCTGCATCATCCAGGTGACATAGAGCTGCGGCTGGCGGGCGCGGACCGCGGCGCGGGCGGTCCAGAAGGCGGCGGCGGCGCGGAGCACGGGGGCGGCGCCTTCGGCCCGGGCGGCGGCCTCGAAGAAGGGCAGGGCGGTGGGGTAGTGCCCCTGGCCCCAGGCGGCGAGGCCGGCGGCGAAGGCGGCCTGGCCCGCCCCGGCACGGTTCGGACCGGCCCGCAGCGCCTCGGCGGCGATGCGCAGCGCCGGCCCGTCCTGGCCGGCGCGGAACAGGCCGAGGGCGAGGTCGGATTTCAGCAGCGCGGCATAGGCCGGGGTCATGCCGCGGCTGCGGGTGATCAGCGCGAGCCCCGCCTCGGCATTGCCCTCCCGCGCCCGGTCGCGGAGGCTGCGGTCGAGCGCGGGGTTGCGGATGATGGCGGCGCTGGCCGCATCGCGCTCCTCCGGCGCCAGCGAGGTTTCGGGGGAGAGGGAATCGGGCGCCGGCGGCGGCGCCGGCAGGGGCGCGCCGCGCGGCAACAGGCGGGTGAGCAGGTCATGTAGCCGTAGCGCGTCCGGATGGTCGGCATGATTGCCGAGCCAAGCCTGCACCTCCGCGGCGCTGGGCGCGGCCGCGGGGTCGAGCCAGCGCGCCGCCAGCACATGGCCGAGCAGGCGCCGGTCGGCCAGCCGCTCGGTCTCGCGCGCCGCCGCCTCCGGCTCGCCGCGGGATTGCAGGTCGAAGATGCGGCGCAGCCGGGCGGCGTCGGAGGGGGCCAGGACCTGCGGCAGGCCGGCGGCCTCCCCTTGCGGGGCGGGGCGGGAGAGGCTCATGGCGGTCTGGTCGTGGGCCCGTTGCGCCATGGCGGGGATGGCAACCCCCGCGCACAGCACGGCACCCCACAGGACCCCGGCACGCAGGGGGCGAAGGGTGCGCCGGGCCCGGGGGCCGGTCGCTCGCATGCGGGTTTCCGTTACCGTTCCCGCTTGCCGTTGCGCAAGCCCCGGATTGCCGGGAGCGTCATGAAAAACCCCGCCGGGGGGCCTGAATCCCGGAAGGCCATCGATCCGGGATTGGTAAACAATCCGTGCGTTATTGCCCTTGTTTTGCCTCAATTGCGCGCTTGAGCAGCAGCAGGTCGGTCCAGGCATCGCGCTTCGCTGCGGGGTTACGCAGCAGATAGGCGGGGTGCAGGGTGGCGAGGGCGGGCAATGCCTCGTCTTCCCGAATCATTACTTCGAGCCAACGGCCGCGCAGCCGGGTTATGCCTTCGCGCGAGCGTAGCAGCGCCTTGGCCGAGACCCCACCCACCAGCACCAGCCGCCGCGGCGCCGCCAGCGCGATGTGGCGCAGCACGAAGGGCAGGAAGAGCGCGATCTCGGCCTCGGTCGGCGTGCGGTTGCCGGGCGGGCGGAAGGGCAGGATATTGGTGATATAGGCGTCGCGCGCCCGATCCAGGCCGATCGAGCCCAGCATCCGGTCCAGCAGCCGGCCGGAGGCGCCGACGAAGGGCAGGCCCTGGCGGTCCTCATCGGCGCCGGGCGCCTCGCCGATCAGCATCAGGCCGGATTGCGGCGCGCCATCGGCGAAGACCAGGTTGGTGGCGGTCTCGCGCAGCGGGCTGCCGTCGAATGCGGCCATGGCGGCGCGGAGCGCCTCCAGGCTGCCGGCAGCGGCGGCGAGTTCGGCGGCGCGGGCGGCGCCGGGCGGGGCGGGGCGGGCGGCGGCGGGGGTGGGGCGGACCAGGGCCGGCCGGGCGGGGCGGGGCTCCGGCGGGGCGCCAGGGGCGGGGCCGGTTGCGGCGGGCGCGGCGGTGCGGTCGAGGGGCTGGTCCGCCAGGCTCTCCTCGGCGCCCCAGTCGAGCTGCAGCCGCAGCGCCGCCAGCAGCAGCGCCGTATCGGTTTCAGCCTGCATCCATCGCGCCCTGGCCCATGCTGGTGATATCGCCCCTGGCCGGGGTTCCGCGCAACCCGCCCCTCCGCTACATCCCCTGCAAACCAAGAGAGGTCGCAGGCATGTCCGAGGCTGAGCAGCGCGAGGCGATGGAATTCGATGTCCTGATCGTGGGCGGCGGGCCGGCGGGCCTGGCAGCGGCGATCCGGCTGAAGCAGCAGGCGCCGGAGGCCAGCGTCTGCCTGGTGGAGAAGGGCGGCGAGATCGGCGCGCATATCCTCTCCGGCGCGGTGCTGGAGCCGCGCGCGCTGGACGAGCTGATCCCGGACTGGCGGGACGACCCGCCGGCCCTGGCCACCCCGGCCGCCGACGACCGCTTCATGCTGCTGACCGCGACGCGCGCCTTCAAGCTGCCGACGCCGCCGCAGATGAACAACCACGGCAACTGGATCGTCAGCCTCGGCAATGTCTGCCGCTGGCTCGGCGCCAAGGCCGAGGCGCTGGGGGTGGAGATCTATCCGGGCTTCGCCGCCTCCGAGAGCATCATCGAGGACGGCCAGGTCAAGGGCGTGGTGGCCGGCGTCATGGGCATCCTGAAGGATGGCGAGAAGGGGCCGAACTACCAGCCGGGCATGGAGCTGCGCGCCACCTATACCCTGTTTGCCGAGGGCTGCCGCGGCTCCCTGACCAAGAAGCTCTTCGAGCGCTACAACCTGCGGGACGGGGTCGCGCCGCAGACCTTCGCGCTCGGCATGAAGGAGCTGTGGGAGATCCCGCGCGAGAACCACAAGCCCGGCCTGGTCTGGCACAGCACCGGCTGGCCGCTGACGCAGGACACCTATGGCGGCTCCTTCCTCTACATGCTGGGCGAGAACCTGGTTTCGATCGGCTTCGTGGTGGGGCTCGATTATTCCAACCCCTGGCTCTCGCCCTTCGACGAATTCCAGCGCTTCAAGATGCATCCGGCGGTGCGGAAGATGCTGGAGGGCGGCAAGCGCATCGCCTACGGGGCGCGCGCGCTGAACGAGGGCGGCATCCAGGCGGTGCCGAAGCTGGTCTTCCCCGGCGGCATGCTGATCGGCGACACGGCGGGCTTCCTCAACGTGCCGAAGATCAAGGGCACGCATACCGCCATGAAATCCGGCATGGTGGCGGCCGAGGCGGTGGCCGCGGCCCTGGCCGGCGAGGAGCGCCCGGCGGTGCTGGAGAGCTACCCGGAGGCGCTGAAGGCAAGCTGGGTCTGGTCCGAGTTGCAGGGCGTGCGGAACATCCGCCCGGGCTTCGCCAAATACGGCTTCTGGGGCGGCATGGTGAATGCCGCGCTCGACACCTATGTCCTGCGCGGCAAGGCGCCCTGGACCTGGACGCACCACCAGGACCACGAGACGCTGAAGCCGGCGGCGCAGTCGAGGAAGATCGAATACCCGAAGCCGGATGGCGTGCTGACCTTCGACCGGCTCTCCTCGGTCTTCCTCTCGAACACCAACCATGAGGAGGACCAGCCGGCGCATCTGGTGCTGCGCGACCCGGCCCGTTGGACACCGGTGAACTGGGACCAGTTCCGCAGCCCGGAAAGCCGCTACTGCCCGGCCGCCGTCTATGAGGCGGTGGGGCCGGAGGCGGAGCGGGAGCTGCGCGGCACGCCGGATGCGGAGGCCACCGGCGAGGGCGCCGCGGTGGAGGCCGGCGATGCCCGTGCGCGGCTGGTGATCAACGCGCAGAACTGCGTCCACTGCAAGACCTGCGATATCAAGGACCCCTCGCAGAACATCGACTGGAAGACGCCGGAGGGCGGCGGCGGGCCGAACTACATCGGCGGGATGTAGGCGCCGGGGCCGTCTCCCGACCGCTTCGCGCGGGGTTGGGCGGCGGCGGGGCTCGATGGGGCCGCACCCGCCGGCGGGAACGGCGGGTGGGCGCCGCGCATCCCCGTGGTCCCGGACCAGATCAGCGCCCCTTCGGCGCGGAACCACCGGCGGTGATGCTGCCGGTGCGCCTGCGCGCGAGTCCTCCGTTGCGACACGGCGCTTCGGACCCGGCGGCCCATGCCGCTTGGCGGCCCTCGGGGATTCCCTAGGCATTTATTCTTGAGGCGCGAGGCAGGCCCGCCGCGGCGCCGGCCTCCTGTCGCGGCATCCTGGCCAGCGTAGGCGAGCAGCGAGGTGTTCGCCACGACCTACCATGCCTTCGGGTCAGCAATTATTGCGTTAAAGAAGATGGCGATGGATTTTACATGAGGCAATTCATTCTTTTAAACTTAAATTTAAAACCAACTCTCGATGTATAGACAGATTTAGTCGCTAAGCTGGGAAAGACATTAATATTAAGACTATCTCACAATTTAGACGACATACTGTAAACAACTTGCGACGAAAGAAACCATCACGATTACGTCGGCCAATTTGGCATCCGATAACATTTTTGTTTAGTTGGAAACTTCTCCAGATCTGCCGCGCACGGGCGGCTTTTGGCGGGTTTGGGGCTTGGCACGCTGCTTGCGACAGGGTGCTGCGTAGCGATCCTGCTACGTGACCCACCTTGGGGGAGTGCCTCTCAATGACCTCGACCCTGCGCAACATCGCGCTCGCCGGGACCGTGCTGGCGGGCCTCGGCTTCGCCGCGCCGTCCCAGGCGGCCCTCATCATCACGCCCGGCAACAATCCGCAGCCGAATCAGGCCAACGTCATCGACAATCCCTGCACGGGCGCCATCGCGGGTCCTGCCCTGACGATCCAGGGCTGCCTGAACACCGATTCCACCAAGCTGGTGAACTTCACCGCCCTGGAGAACATCCAGTACGCTGCCGGCGGCCAGGCCCGGATCGTGGCGCAGGATGGCGACTTCAGTAACCTGACGATCAGCTATGCCGACGGCTCCGCCTTCACCTCCCTGATCCTGAACATCGACGCGAATGCCGCCGGCTCCGTGACCTTCACCGGCATTCCCGGCGGCACCTCGGCGCCCTTCGCCCTGTCCGCCTCCGGCAACAACTTCTTCACCATCACCGGGGAGAGCTTCACCTCGATCAGCTTCATCACCACGGTTGGCATCATCGGCCTCGATCTCGTCAGCGACGTCGCCCAGGTCCGCATCGGCACCGCCGTGCCGGAGCCGGCCTCGATGGCCTTGTTCGGCATGGGCCTGCTCGGGCTCGGGATCGCCAGCCGCCGCCGTCGCCAGGACGGCGAGGCCTGACCCGCATGTCGGGGGACCCATAGGGGTCCCCCGATCGCTCCGGAGGGACAGCGCCCGGTCCCGCCGCGGCCCGCCGAGCGTGGGCCCGCGCCGGGCCGGCGAGTGGAGATCGGGCCCATGGCCAACCATCCCCGCGGCAATCCGCGAGACGTGCATCTCTCCTTCAATCTCACGGTCGCGGAGGCCGTGACGGTCGAGGAGTTCCGCATCCGGGAGCGGCTCCCCTCCCTGGCGGAGGCGCTCCGGCGCCTGGTCAGGACCGGCGTCGGGGCCTGGGAGGACGCCAGGGCCGCCGGGCCCTACATGCCGGCAACAGCCATGGGGGAAGACCGATGAGATCCATGGCTTCGGGGGACCGGGGCGGGGCGGAAGAGCCGCTCGGCTATGTCCGCGCCCTGGTGAACCTCATTCACCTCTCGCGGGAGGTGATCCATGAGTATGAGGACGAGAATATTCCGCCAGGCATGGCAGGCAGGATGAGGCGGGGAGGGCGCATTCCTCCCTGGCCGTCGCCGCAGCCGAGCAGGAAGGAATCGGCCGGCCGGCCGGCCATCCGCGGTTGGCGACGCTTCCGGCCGTCCTCTGCAGTGCCCTCCTAGATCGGATTTGCGCTGGGGAGACGAAGGCCGGCCTTGCATTCGTCTCCACGCGCATTCCGGGCCGCCCCTCGGGTGGCTTCCAACCGATCCAGGCAAGGCGAACCCCACATGCATCCCATGGTCCGTCGAAGCAGGCGATTGCACGACATCATCCTCGTCGCGGTCCACCGCGCCTGTGACGACGGGCATCTGGAACTGGCCGCCGGTCTCCTTTGCCTCAGCGAGGGAGTGATTCCTGACGAGCCTGATCCCAGGCGCCGCCGGCATGAGATGGGCACCCTGATCGCCGCCCATGAGCGGCTGTGGCATCTCCGCCATGCCGAAGCCGAACTGCCGCCGGGCAGCGCTTTCCTTGGGAGCCCTGCCGCATCATCCTGACTCCGCCCGGCTTTCCCCGCCAGATCGGATCGCCGGCTGGTCTGCATGCGCCCGCGTTCAGGCGCCGGCGCGAAGCCGATCACCAGGGATCAGCTTGCGCGGCTTTGCGGCTGCGGCATGCTGCGCGCCCGACAGGCTCCGAGGCACTCCCCGCCTGCGCCTGCCATTGCTTGCACGGAGGTGCGCATTCCATGCTGACGATCTACGGCGTCTATCGCTCCCGCGCCTCGCGCAACATCTGGCTGGCGAAGGAGATCGGCCTGCCCTTCCGGCATGTCCCGGTCATCCAGGCCTACCGGCTTCCCGACCCCGCCGCGCCCGATGCGCCGCTGCATACCCGCTCCGCCGGGTTCCTCGCGGTCAATCCCAGCGGCCACATCCCGTCGATCGAGGACGACGGCCTGGTGCTGCACGAGTCGCTGGCGATCAACCTGTATCTGGCGAAGAAATACGGCGGCAGGCTCGGCCCCGCCGATATCGCGGAGGACGGGCTGATGACCATGTGGTCGCTCTGGGCCGCGACCGAGGCCGAGCCGCAGGCGATCGAGGTGCTCTATCATCGCGTCGCGAAGCCGCCGGGAGAACGCGATCCGGCCAGGGCCCAGGCCGCCATCGAGGCGCTGCGCGCGCCCTTCGCCGTGCTGGACGCGGCGCTCGCCCGCACGGGCTTCGCCGTCGGCGGGCGCTTCACCGTGGCGGACATCAACCTGGCGGAAGTGTTCCGCTTCGCCCTGCCGGCGCCGGAACTCTTCGACGCGGCGCCGCGCGTGAAGGCCTGGATGGAGACCTGCCATGCCCGGCCCGCCTTCCGCGAGATGATGGCGGAGCGCGACCGCGAGGCCTGACACGGGGCGAGGCCGGGGCCACCCGGCGCCGCATCCCTTGGCAGCCCGGGGCGGGCTTGCCTGGCCCGCATCCAGGGCCTTGCCGTAGCGGTCCAGCGCGGCAGCGACCTCCGGCAGCGTCCCGCCCAGGGGCAGGCTGTCGCTGGCCAAGGCGAGATGCGGGGCGCTGCGCTCGAACAGGGCGACGCAAGGCTCGGAAGGGTCGAACCGGGATGGGTAGAGGAGGCCCGCCGGGTGGTCGTGCAGCGCGGCCGGACAGGAACCACGTGGCCATGGTTGCCGCTTCCGCAGCCCCTTGTGGCATCCGCCGGGGTTTCCCCACTAGGCTGGCGGCCGATGCACCGGCCGCCAGCGCGAGGGCAGCATGATCTCCGCCGATTGGTGCCGCCTGATGGCGGCCTACAACAGCGAAATGAACGGCCGGCTCTATGCCGCCGCCGCGGCGGTGCCGGAGGCGGAGCGGCGCGCCGGACGCGGCGCCTTCTTCGACTCCCTGCATGGCACGCTCTGCCATCTGCTCTGGGCCGACCGCACCTGGATGAGCCGCTTCGCCGGCTGGCCGAAGCCCCCCGGCGGCATCAAGGAAAGCCCCCGCCTGATCGAGGACTGGGACAGCCTGCGCGCCGCCCGCGCCGAGGCCGATGCCGAGATCGAGGCCTGGGCGGCGGGGCTGGACCAGGCTTGGCTGGCAGCCCCTTTCACCTGGTTCAGCGGCGCCACGGGGCGGGAGATGACGAAGCCCGCCTGGGTGCTGGTGGCGCATCTCTTCAACCACCAGACGCATCACCGCGGCCAGGCGCATTGCCTGGTGACGCAGGCGGGCATCCGCACCGAGGATACCGACCTGCCCTGGACGGTGGACCTCAAGGCGCTGGGGCTGGAATAACGGCCGGGCCGCTATTCCATGGTGATGTTGTTCTCCCGGATGATGCGGCCCAGCACCTCGATCTCGCGCCGCGCCACCGCGTCCATCTCGGCCACGGTCAGCGGCCGCAGGATCACCCCGCCCTCCTCGGCGCGGCGCTGCACATCCGGCTGGGTAGTGGCCTCGCGCAACGCCGCGTTGACGCGCCCGATGATCCCGGGCGGCGTGCCGGCGGGGGCGAAGAAGGCGAACCAGGCATCGACGATGAAGCCCGGCAGGCCGGCCTCGGCGGTGGTCGGCACCTCCGGCAGGGCCTTGATCCGGGCGGCGCTGGCGATGGCGAGCGCCTTTACCCGGCCGCCCTGCACCAGGCCGATGGCGGAGGAAGGCGTGGTGATGAACATCTCCACCCGGTCGCCGGCCACGTCCTGCAAGGCCGGCGCGGCGCCGCGATAGGGCACATGCACCATCTCCACCCCGATGGCGCGGCTGAACAGCACGCCGGCGATATGCTGGATGGAGCCATTGCCCGAGGAGGCGTAGTTCAACTGCCCCGGCCGGGTCTTCGCCAGCGCGATGAACTCGGCCAGGCTGTTCACCGGCAGCCCGGGCGCGGCGAAGATGCCGTGCGGCGCCACGGTGGCCATGCCGACCGGCGCGAGATCCCGGATCGGGTCCCAGGGCAGGTTGCGCATCATCGCCGGGTTGCCGGCGTGGTAGCCGTTGTATTGCAGCAGCAGGGTATGGCCATCCGGCGCGGCGCGGGCCACCGACTGGATGGCGATATTGCCATTGGCGCCGGGCTTGTTCTCGATCACCACCTGGGCGCCGAGCGCGCGCGTCAGCGAGTCCTGGAACAGCCGCGCGGCGAAATCGCTGCCGCCGCCGGGCGGGTTCGGCACCACCACGGTGATGGGGCGGTTCGGCCAGGCGGGCTGGGCGCGGGCGAGTGCGGGCGCGGCGAGGGCGGCGCCGGCCAGCAGGGCGCGGCGGGTGGTGTGCGGCATCGGTGTCCTCCCGGAATCATTGCCTTGCCCCTATCGCCGCCGGGGCCGCCATGCAAGCGCGCTCAAAGGAAGCGGTCGAGCCAGGACAGCACTTCCTCCGGCGCCTCCTCGGCCAGGTAATGGCCTGAGGCGACCGCGCCGCCCGTGACCTCGCCCGTTGCGTATCGGCGCCAGATCGCCAGCGGCTCGTACCATTCGCCGAGCTTGCCCTTGGCGCCCCAGAGCGCCAGCAGCGGGCACTGCACCTTCTCGCCCCGGGCGCGGCTTTCACGGTCATGCACCAGGTCGATGGTGGCGGCGGCGCGGTAGTCCTCGCAGATCGAGGTCACGGTGCCGGGCTCGCGCAGCGCGGCCAGGTAGTCGGCCCGCGCCTCCGGGTGGAAGAAGCCGCGGTCCTTCGGTTCGCGCGAGGTGTGGAGGTCGAACCAGTCCTCGACATCCCGGAGGATCATCCGCTCCGGCCGGTCATGCGGCTGGGCCAGCCAGAACCAGTGGTAGTAGCCCATGGCGAAACCCATGTCGGTGCGCTCGAAATGCTCGATGGTCGGGATGATGTCCATGGTGCAGAGCCGCTCCACCCGCTCCGGATGGTCGATCGCCAGGCGGTGCGCGACCCGGGCGCCACGGTCATGGCTCACCACCCGGAAGCGGTTGAAGCCGATCCCCCGCATCAGCGCCACCAGGTCCTGCGCCATCTCCCGCTTGGCATGGGCGGCGTGGTCGGGGCTCGGCGGCGGCGAGCTGGAGAAGCCGTAGCCGCGGAGATCCGGCGCGATGACGGTGAAGCGCCGCGCCAGGGCGGGCGCGAGCCGGTGCCACATGGCATGGGTCTGCGGATTGCCATGCAGCAGCAGCAGGGGCGGGCCCTCGCCACCCTGGCGCAGCCGGATGCGCTGCCCGTTCGCCTCATGGTATTCCAGCGCGAAGCCCTTGAAGAACATGGCCGCCCCCTTCCTGGTCCCCGCCGATCCTAGAGCAGATCGCGGACGGGCGTGAACGTCCGGGAGCGTGAATCTGCTCTGCAAACAAAGGGCTACAGCGGATGGCGTTCAGGAATGAACGCCATCCGCTGTAGCCCTCCCGGGCGGGGACGCCAGCCGGTTGACCGCCGCCCCGGCCGGGGCCAGCCTTGCCGCCATACCCCCAAGGGAGAATGACGATGTCCGAGGATTCCGCACTCTTCGACAAGGGCATGCCGATCCGGCGCGAGGTGCTGGGCGCCGCCTATGTCGATGCCTCGATGTCCAAGGCCGACGACTTCATGATGTCCTTCCAGCGCGCCACCACCGCCTGGGCCTGGGGCTGGGCCTGGGGCGACCCGACGCTGGACCGCAAGACCCGCAGCCTCATCAACCTGGCGATGCTGACGGCGCTGAACCGCGCGCCGGAGATCAAGCTGCACGTGAAGGGCGCGCTGAACAACGGCGTGACGGTGGAGGAGATCAAGGCGGCGCTGCTGCATGCCACCGCCTATTGCGGCATTCCGGCCGGGCTCGATGCCTTCAAGGCGGCGCATGAGGTGCTGGTCGCCGAGGGCGCGCTGAAGCCCGGGGCTGGCGGGACGCGGCGCGAGGTCGAGGAGAAGCCGATGCCGGAGGCCCTGTGATGCCTGGCGCCATCAAGCGCATCGGCTTCATCGGCATCGGCAACATGGGCTGGCCGATGGCGGCCAACCTGCTGAAGGCGGGCTTCGATGTCGCGGTCTGCGACGCGGTGCCCGGCCGCTCCGCGCAATTCGTGCAGGAGGTCGGCGGCCGCGCCGCCGGCAGCCCGGCCGAGTGTGCGCAGGGCGCCGATTGCGTCATCACCATCCTGCCCACCAGCCGGCAGGTGGCGGAGGTAGCGGAGGGCATCGCCGGGGCGCTCGGCGCCGGCACGCTGGTGATCGACATGACCTCCGGCCAGCCCGGCAAGACCCGGGAGATCGCGGCGGCGCTGGCGCCGAAGGGCGTGGCGATGCTGGATTGCCCGGTCTCCGGCGGCGTGCCGCGCGCGAAAACCGGGGAGCTGGCCATCATGGCGGGCGGCGAGGCGGCGGATCTCGACCGCGCCGATCCGGTGCTGAAAGCCATGGGCACCAGCATCCATCGCTGCGGCGGCATCGGCGCCGGCCAGGCGATGAAGGCGCTGAACAACCTGGTCTCCGCCGGCGGCTTCCTGATCGGGATCGAGGCGCTGCTGATCGGCCAGCGCTTCGGCCTCGACCCGGCGCTGATGGTGGATGTGCTGAATGCCTCCACGGGCATGAACAACAGCACGCAGAAGAAGTTCAAGCAGTTCGTGCTGTCGCGCCGCTTCGATGCCGGCTTCGGGTTGGAGCTGATGGTGAAGGACCTCTCCATCGCCCTCGAAGTCGGGCGGGAGACGGGGACGCCCACGCCCTTCGCGGCGCTCTGCCGGGAGATGTGGGCCAGCGCGGTGCCGCTGCTCGGCCCGGGCCAGGACCATACGGCGCTGGCGCAGCTTTCGGAGAAGCTGGCGGGCGAAGCCTTGGGCGGCGGCAACCGGCCGGGAGGCGGAGCATGAACTGGGAAGCCTACGCGATCCGCTACGGCCGGCACGACCGCCCGGCGCAGAGCAATTTCCTGCTGCCGGTCGAGGACCCGCATGAGGCCATGCCGCTCGACTATTTCGTCTGGCTGCTGCGCGGGCCGGATGGCCACGATATCGTCGTGGATACCGGCTTCGATGCGGCGCTCGCCGAGAAGCGCGGCCGCAGGATCAGCCGCTCCGTCGCCGAGAGCCTGCGGGCGATGGACTGCGACCCGGCGAAGGTGCGGGATGTGGTCATCACCCATCTGCACTACGACCATGCCGGCAGCATCGGCATCTTCCCGAATGCCCGCATCCATATCCAGGACCGGGAGATGGCCTATGCCACCGGCCGGCACATGTGCACCGCCTGCATCCGCCTGCCCTTCGAGGCGGATCACGTGGTCGCCATGGTCCGCGCCCTGTTCGCCGACAAGGTGCAGTTCCATGACGGCGAGGGCGAGGTGGCGCCCGGCGTGACGCTGCACCGGGTCGGCGGCCATTCGGACGGCTTGCAGGTGGTGCGGGTGGAGACGGCGCGCGGCCCGGTGGTGGTCGCCTCGGACGCGCTGCATTTCTACGCCAATGCGGGCACCGGCAATCCCTTCCCGATCATCTTCGACCTCGGCGCCATGACCCAGGGCTGGCGCATCGCCAGGCGCCTGGCCGGGGGCGACGAGACGCGGGTGATCCCCGGCCACGACCCGGAGGTGCGGAACCGCTTCCCCGCCGTGCCGGGCCAGGATGGCGAGGTGGTGGCGCTGCACCTGGCGCCGCTGGCCTGAACCGGCAATCCGGGATGAGGCTGGCGCCCCGGGGCCAGCTCTGGGCGCAGGGTCGGAGTGTCGAGGATTCTTACAGCCCCAGCAGAACCCGTGCGAGCGGATGCCTAACTCCTTGATGGAGTTCGGCACCCCGGATTGGCGCGCTTCTTGCTTCCGCAGCCTGCTTTTATGTCGGTGAGGAAGACGTTTCCAAGGAGCGCAGCCAGTGCATTCTCCGAAGCCTGCCAGCCGGCCCGCATCCAACCGCTCGCCGTCACGCTGGATTCCGCGATGGGCGACGGCCGCCGTGGTCGCTCTGCCCATCCTGGCCAGCATTGGCCTGGCCGAGGCCGCGCCGGTCACTTTCTCCGCCTCGGGCGCCAACCCCGCCGCCATCCAGGGGCAGGTGGACGCCTTCCGGGCGGCGCTCGGTGGGCTGAACCCCAACCTGGCCGGCTCCGCTGGCACCGGCCGGCGCGAGATCAACTGGGACGGGGTGCCGGACGCCCGCTCGGTGCCCAACCCCCTGCCCGCCGACTTCTTCAACACGACCTCCCCGCGCGGCGTGGTGTTCGCGACGCCGGGCACGGGCTTCCAGGTCAGCGCCAATCCCGGATCGGGCGCGCCGGTCGAGTTCGGCAACATCAACGCGAGCTACCCCGGCTACTTCGCCACCTTCTCGCCGCAACGGCTGTTCACTGCCCTCGGTAGCAACGTGGTGGATGTGGACTTCTTCGTGCCCGGCAGCACCACACCCGCGCTGACCCGCGGCTTCGGGGCGGTGTTCACGGACGTCGACCTCGCTAACACTACAAGCTTGGCCTTCTTCGACGTGAACAATCTTCTCCTCGGCAGCTTCTTTGCCCCACCCGGGCTGACGGGCAGTGAGAGCCTCTCCTTCCTCGGAGTCGATTTCGGCACCGCCGTGATCTCGCGGGTGCGGATCACCAGCGGGAATTCCGCGCTGGGCCCGAACGAGGCTGGAGGCATCGACCTCGTGGTGATGGACGACTTCATCTATGGCGAGCCGATCGCCCGCGCCGCAACTGTGCCCGAGCCCGGCACGCTCGCCCTGTTCGGATCGGCGGTCGCGGGACTGGTCGCGCTGCGACGCCGCCCAGGCAAGGCGGGCGAGAGCACCGGCGCGCATACCTGACGCCGATGGACCGGGCAACTGCCTTCCTGCCCGGGTGCGGCCTGCCGGCAGGGCTGCTGTGGGTCGCGCCTTGCTTCCGAGGTCCGGGACAGTGACGCCGCGCCGGCCATCGGCGCGGCGATCACTGCCGTGTCCCGCAGGTGGCAGTCCTGGTCCCGAAGCTCGGGCGCAGGATGCCAGCCTTCTGGCTTGCTGATTCCGCCCGGACGGCGTTTGCCCTACCGCGCCATCATCAGCATCGCCGTCAGGAACAGCCCGCCCAGCGACAGCCCCATGGAGAGGCCGGGCCAATAGGGCCGCGCCCCGCCGCCCACCAGCAGCGCATTGGCGGCGAGTGAGCCCATCAGCCCCGCCACCGGCTGCATCCAGGGCAGTTTCCAGAACCCCCAGGCCAGCAGCACCAGCCAGAAGGCGAAGGCGCCGCGGCCGAGGATATGGAAGGCCCGGTCGGCCGCCTCCGCCTCCGGCCGCAGCCCCGGGGTGGAGCAGCGCGCCTCGATGACGGCGCCCAGCGAGAGCGCCACCAGCGCCAGGAAATAGATCTGCATGGCCTGTTCCGCCCCCCCCCTGCCGCCGGCCCGCGCCGGCCCCGGCGGCAGGCGGCGCCGGAGCGGCGGCCGCATCCCCAACCTTCCCCTGCCGCACCGGTCCCGGCGGGCGGCGGACCCTTGCCGGAGGGGCCTGGAGTGTCAACCTCTGCGGGACCGGGGGTCGCCGGCCGGGCATTCCTGGCCTAGCTTCGGCCCCCAACGGATCAGCGACAAGGCGAGAGAGACCTCATGCCCGACACCTCCATGCCGGATCTGACACGCCTGAAATTCGGCGTCGGCCAGCCCGTGCCGCGCAACGAGGACCCGGCGCTGCTGCGGGGCCGCGGCCGCTACACGGATGACATCAGCCTGCCCGGCCAGCTTTTCTGCGCCATGGTGCGCAGCCCCTATGCGCATGGCACCATCACCGGCATCGACACGGCGGCGGCGAAGGAGGTGCCCGGCGTCGTCGCCGTCTATACCGGCGCCGACCTCCAGGCCGCCGGCTTCGGCGTGCTGCACTGCACGCTGCCGCTGAAGAACCGCGACGGCACGCCGCTGCGCAACATCGAACGCCCGGCGCTGGCCATGGACAAGGTGCGCTTCGTCGGCGACCCGGTGGCCTGCGTGGTGGCGGAAAGCCGGGCGGCGGCGCGGGACGGCGCCGAGGCGGTCTTCCTCGATATCGACGTGCTGCCGGCGGTGACGGAAGCCTCCGCCGCCGCCGCGCCGGATGCGCCTGATCTCTATGACCACATCCCCGGCAATGTTGTGCTGGACTTCCACTATGGCGACGCGGCCAAGGTGGCGGCGGCCTTCGCCAGCGCCGCGCATGTGACGAAGCTTTCCATCCGCAACAACCGCGTCGTGGTCTGCGCCATGGAGCCGCGCAGCGCCATCGGCGAATACGACGCCGCAAGCGGCCGCTACACGCTGCATGTCGGCTGCCAGGGCGTCTTCGGCTTGCGCGGGCAGATGGCGAAGGACATCCTGAAGGTGCCGGTCGAGAAGGTGCATATCCTCACCGGCAATGTCGGCGGCAGCTTCGGCATGAAGGCCAGCGCCTATCCCGAATACCCCTGCCTGCTGCATGCGGCGAAGGAACTCGGCCGGCCGGTGAAATGGACCGATGACCGCAGCGGCGCCTTCCTCTCGGACCAGCATGGCCGGGACCATGAGGTGGAGGCGGAACTGGCGCTGGATGCCGAGGGCCGGGCGCTGGCGGTGCGGCTGACCGCCTTCGCCAATATGGGCGGCTACCTCGCCACCGTGGGGCCGCTGATGGGCACCGGCAATTTCGTCAAGAACATCCAGAGCAACTATGCCACCCCGCTGATCGAGGTGAACACGAAATGCGTGGTGACGAACACCACGCCGGTCTCCGCCTATCGCGGCGCCGGGCGGCCGGAGGGCAACTACTTCTTCGAACGCCTGCTGGAACAGGCGGCGCGGGAGACCGGCCGCAGCGCCATCGAGCTGCGCCGCATCAACCACATCAAGCCCGACCAATTCCCCTTCGCCACCGCCTCCGGCAGCACCTATGACAGCGGCGATTTCACCGCGGTGCTGGACCAGGCGCTGCGGGCCGCCGACTGGGACGGCTTCCCGGCGCGCCGCGCGGAAAGCCAGGCGCGCGGCAAGCTGCGCGGGCGCGGCATCGGCAATTACCTGGAATGCACCGCGCCGCCGATGAAGGAACAGGGCGAGATCCGCTTCGAGCCGGATGGCACCGTCACCATCATCACCGGCACGCTGGATTACGGCCAGGGCCACTGGACGCCCTTCGCCCAGGTGCTGCACGAGCGGCTCGGCGTGCCCTTCGAGGCTATCCGGCTGGTGCAGGGCGACAGCGACCGGCTGGTCGCCGGCGGCGGCACCGGCGGCTCGAAATCCCTGATGGCCTCGGGCGCCGCCATCGTCGAGGCGGCGGCGCTGGTGATCGAGAAGGGCCGGCAGGCGGCGGCGCATATGCTGGAGGCCGCGCCCGCCGATATCGAGTTCGACCGCGATGCGGAGGGGCATGGCCGCTTCACCATCGCCGGCACCGACCGCAGCATCGGCATCATGGAACTGGCCGAGCGCCTCCGCACCGCCAACGACCCGCCGCCGGACCTGCCCACCAGCCTCGATGTCCGCCACGTCTTCGACCAGGCGCCGATGGCCTTCCCCAATGGCTGCCACATCTGCGAGGTGGAGATCGAGCCGGAGACCGGCCATGCCGAGGTGGTGCGCTACATGTCAGTCAACGACTTCGGCGTGATCGTGAATCCGCTGCTGGTCGAGGGCCAGGCGCATGGCGGCATCGTGCAGGGCATCGGCCAGGCCCTGTATGAGCATGTGGCCTATAGCGAGGAGGGCCAGTTGCTGAGCGGCAGCTACCAGGATTACTGCCTGCCGCGCGCCAGCGACCTGCCGAGCTTCGGCTTCCAGAGCCATCCGGTGCCGGCGAAGACCAATCCGCTCGGCGCCAAGGGCTGCGGCGAGGCGGGCTGCGCCGGGTCGCTGCCGGCGGTGATGAATGCGCTGGTGGATGCGCTGGCGGAATACGGCGTCAGCCATATCGACATGCCGGCGACCCCGGAGCGGATCTGGCGGGCGATCCAGGCGGCGCGGGCCTAGTGGTCCGATCCTGACGCCTGGGGATCAGGCGTCAGGTGAATCGGCCCACCAGCGGCCTACGCCTGCCCGGGCATGTCGGCCGGGGTCCATTCCGGTTCCACCGCGAAGGTGTCATGACGGAATTGTGAACAATCCGAACGTGAATTCGGAATGGCCAATTCCGCCGGTAAATGGGGCTTCGGGCGGCTCGCCCGGCCCGGCGCGCGCAATCGTGAGGTTCCAGCCCACCGCCCCGGCGCTAGCCATCAACCACGGCGCGCCCGGCAAGGAAGGGCAACCGGGGGGATGGTGGGCGAGACGACCTGGAAGAGCATGGCGGCGACGGCGCCTCGACGTCCCGCGCGGAGATCGGGCGGCCTCGGTGTCCGGGCGCATCTGGTGCTGCTTGCCCTGCTGGCGCTGCTGCCGGCCTGGGGCCTCGCCGGCTTCGCCGCCTGGCGCCTCGCCGAGGCGGAACGGGTAGCGCTCATCCATGCCGGCCAGGATGCCGCGCGCGACATCGCCGCGACGGTGGAGCGCGAGGCGGCGGCCCTGCGCGCCAGCCTTATGGCGCTGGCCACCTCGCCGGCCCTGGCGGCCGGCGACCTGGCCGCCTTCCGCCAGCAGGCGGCGCTGCTGCATGCCGCCGATGGGGTGGAGGTGGTCCTCGCGCCGGCCGTGAACGGCGCCGCTGCCCGTGTCCGGCCAACCTTTTCTGGCCTGCAGCGCGATGCCGCCAGCGACCGGAAACTGGTCACGCTCAGCCGGATCATCGGTCCGGGGGACCCGGCCACCGCCGATCGTGGCCCGGTCCGGCTGTCGATCACCACGGATGCCCTGGACTTCTGGTCGGAGGCCTTGCAGCGCACGACCCTGCCCGAGGGCTGGGTCGCCTCGGTTCTGGATGCGCAGGGCACCATCCTGGCCCGCGCGCCGCAGCCGGAACGCTTCGTCGGCCAGCCCGTGCATCCCGAGGCCGCCGAGGTGCTGCAGGATGCCAGGACGGCGACCGAGGGCTGGTCCACCGGCGCCACGCGGGAGGGCACGCCGGTGCATATCGCTTGGCGCCTGGTCCCGGACCTGCGCTGGACCGTGCTGGTCGGGATCCCGCGGGATGAGGTGGATGGCGCCCTGCTGCGAGCCCTGCTGCCGGTGCTGCTGGGGGGGCGGCGTGGCGCTGGCGGTGCTGAGCCTGGGCTTCGGCTTCTGGACCAGGCGTTTCCTGGCCCGGCCGCTGCTGGCGCTGGCCGCCGCGGCCGCGGCGGCCGGGCGCGGCGCGGTGCCGGCACCGGTTGCGGCCTCCGGGGTCCGGGAGATCGATGCGGTCGCCGCCGCCCTGGAAGCCGCCGCCGCCGAGCGCCGCGACCGCGAGGCGGAGGCGCTGGCCCTGGCGGCGCGGTTGCAGGCGGTGCTGGACCACGCGCCCATGGGCATTGCCCTGGCCGAGGCGCCTTCCGGCCGGATCAGGCTGGCCAACCGGCGGCTGGGCGCGATGCTTGGCCTGCCGCCCGGGGGTGCCGGCCGCATCCCCCCGCATCTGGCGCGGGACGCCCGGGATGCCGAGGGCAGGCCGGTGCCGGAAGCGGAGATGCCGCTCGCCCGGGCCCTGGCGGGGGCGGCGCCGGAGGCCTGCCAGGGCGAATATCGCCTCCGCCGGGGCGATGGCGGCTTCATCTGGGTCCGGGCGCTGGCGGCGCCGATCCGCGACCGCGATGGCGGGATCGGCGGCGCCGTGCTGGCGCTCTCCGGGATCGATGCCGAGCGCCAGGCCGCCGCGGCGCTGCGCGAGAGCGAGCTGCGCTTCCGCACCCTGGCCGAGGCGGTGCCGCAGATCGTCTGGTCCAGCGGCCCGGATGGCACCGTGGACTACTACAACCGGCGCTACCGTGAATTCGTGGGCGACGGCCCGGAGCCGGAGGAGGCCGGCCTCCAGGTGCCGATCCATCCGGAGGACCGCGATGCCGCCCGCGCCGCCTGGCGCCAGGCCCTGGCGACCGGCGAGCCCTATGAGGCCGAGTACCGGCTGCACCGGGCCGATGGTGTCTGGCGCTGGTTCGTCGCCCGCGCCCTGCCGGCCCGCGATGCCGAGGGCGGCATCCACCGCTGGCTCGGCACCGCGACCGACGTGACCGAGCTGGTCGAGACCCGCCAGGCGCTGGAGGGCCAGGTGGCGGCCGAGGCGGCAGCCCGCCAGGCAGTGGTGGCGGCGGCCGAGGCGCTGGCCGGTTCCGAGTCCCGCTTCCGCAGCTTCGCCGAGGCCAGCCCGGACCTGCTCTGGGTCCTGGAACTCGGCGAGGACCGCCTGGACTATCTGAGCCCGGCCTTCGAGCGCCTCTGGGGCGAGCCGCCGCCGGACCGGCCCGGCCTCGGCCCGCTGACCACCGGCCTGCATCCCGAGGATCGCGACCGGGTCGAGGCGGCCCTGCCGCGGCTGCTGGAGGGCGAGGCGATCGACCTCGAATACCGCATCCGCCGGGCCGATGGGCAGCAGCTCTGGCTCCGGGTGCTGGGCTTCCCGATGCGCGATGCCGGCGGCCGGGTCGTGCGCATCGGCGGCTTCGCGCGCGACGCCACCCAGCGCAAGGCGGCCGAGCAGCGGCAGCGGCTGCTGATCGGCGAACTGAACCACCGGGTCAAGAATACCCTGGCGACCGTGCTCTCGCTGGCGCGGCAAACGGCGCGGCGCGGCCGGGGGGCGGAATTCCTCGAGGATTTCCAGGCGCGGCTGATGGCCCTGGCGCGCGGCCATGACCTGCTGACCTCCAGCACCTGGCGCGGCGCGACGCTCGGCGAGGTGGTGGCGACCGCTCTGGCCCCCTGGCGGGGCGGGGAGGTGCCGCTTGATGCCGGGACCGGTGCGGGGGCCGGGCGCGTCGCCTTCGGCGGCCCGCCGGTCTGGCTGGCGCCGCGGCAGGCGCTGGGGCTGGGGCTGGCGATCCATGAGATGGCGAGCAATGCCGCCCGGCATGGCGCGCTGCTGGTGCCGCAGGGCCGGGTCTCCTTGACCTGGCATCGGTTGGATGGAGGTATGCTGCAACTCGACTGGGCCGAATCCGAGGGGCCGCCGGTCCGGCCGCCGCAACGCCAGGGTTTCGGCGTGCGGCTGCTGGAATCCGGGCTGGCGGGGGAGCTTGGGTCGGGGGCGGAGGTGGTGCTGGACCATGCGCCGGAAGGATTCCGGGCCAGAATTCGCTTCCTTCCCGCCGAGGAGGCATGACTTGGGGCGCGCGAGTGACAGGCGGCGATGACCGAGAAAAGGTGCGGGCGATGACAGGGCTTACGGGGCGGCGCGTGCTGGTGGTGGAGGACGAGGCGCTGGTAGCGATGCTGGTGGAGGATGCGCTGCTCGATGCCGGCGCCTCGATCATCGGCCCGGCCGCGACGGTGGCCGAGGCGCTTGCCCTGCTGGCGCGCGAGAGGCCGGAGGCGGCGGTGCTCGACCTCAACCTGGCCGGCGAGACCTCGACCCCCGTGGCCGATGCCCTGGCCGCCCGCGGCATCCCCTTCGTGGTCGCCACCGGCTATGGCGCGGACGGGCTGCCCCCCGGCCATGCCAATGTGCCGGTCCTGGCCAAACCCTACGACCCCGACGACCTGACCGCCGCGCTCATCCGCCTCTGCGGCTGAGCGGTCCGGCCAGGTGCCGAGCCACAGGGCTTGGCCAGCACCGGCACTGGCTGACCTGACATCGTGGTCGCGGGGATCATGGCCGGGCTCGGCCTGGAGCATGATGCGTTCACCTTCGTTCACGCATCATGCTCCAGGCCTTTGTTTGATCGCGTGATTCACGCTTTTCGGTGCGAGCACCTCAAGCGATCATGCTCTAGCCGGAACTGGCAGATCGCGCGGCAGTCCTTGGCGGAGTGGCCGGGAGCAGCCCCCGGACATGCCTCGGGAAACCCTCCTGCGTGGGAAGGTCGTTATCCCGATCGGCCGTCCGGGTCGTGAACCAGGGAGGCTCCGGATGCGGAAGTTCATTGTGGCCGAGTTGAGGGCATCGCTCCAGAAGGGGCCGTCCCCCGGGCTGTCAGACAGATGATGCATAATGGCATGGAGGGAATGGGTTGGATGATGGGCGGCATGGGCCTGCTCTGGCTCCTGCTGCTCATCCTGCTTGCGCTCGGGATCGCGGCACTCATCAAGTATCTCCGCTCAGGCCGCTGAGCGGATGCCTTTGGCTGGGATCAAGGATGTCCTCCGGCGGACCAGCCCGCCGACGCGGCCCATCAGATCCCTGCATGCTGCGTCGATGCCGGATTGGTCACGCGCCACTGCCGCATCCGCCACCAGCAGCACGCGCCTCGCCCCGCAGTGCCGATGGATCTGGCGCCGGTAGCCCTGGCGCCGGCTGGCTGGCCGCCGCGGCCACCGGCAGCCAGAGCGTCACCACGGTGCCCTGGCCGGGCGTGCTGGCCAGGGCCAGCGCGCCGCCGGACTGCACCGCGAAGCCATGCGCCATGGAGAGGCCGAGGCCGCTGGCCTGGCCGGTCTCGCGCGTGGTGAAGAAGGGCTCGGTGGCCCGCGCCAGGGTGGCCGCATCCATGCCCGCGCCGGAATCCTCCACCGCGAGCCGGAGATAGCGGCCGGGCCGCAGCCCCTGCGGGTGGCCCGGCCCGACCGTCTCCGCCGTGGCGGAGAGGCGGAGCCTGCCATCCCCCGGCATGGCGTCCCGCGCATTGAGCGCCAGGTTGAACAGCACGAGGTCGAGCTGCATGCGGTCCGCCTGCACCGGCGGCAGGTCCGGCGGCACTGCGATCTCCAGCGCGATGCCGGGGCCGAGCGGGCCATGCAGCAGGGCGGCGAGGTCGCGCAGCACCGCCGCGACCTCGACCGGGCCGGTCCGCAAGGCATCGCGGCGGGCGAAGGCCAGCATCCGGCGGGTCACGTCGGCACCGCGCTCCGCCGCCTCCAGCGCCGCCCTGGCGTAGCGGCGCACCCGCGCGGGATCCTCGGACTTGGCCTCCACCAGATGCAGCGCCCCGGTCATCACCTGCAACAGGTTGTTGAAGTCATGCGCCACGCCGCCGGCGATGCGGCCCAGTGCCTCCAGCTTCTGCGCCTCCCGCAGCCGCGCCTCCGCCTGGTTGCGGGCCGTGAGGTCGATCAGCACCGAATAGCTGCACAGGAAGCGGCCGGCCGCGTCATGCTCGGCGCGGGACCGCACCAGCACCTCCACCCGCTCGCCGTTGCGGCGGAGCATCCGGTACTCCACCTCCCGCACCTCGTCGCCGGGGGCCTGCAGCGCCGCCAGCGCGGCTTCCCAGCGCGCGGCGCTGTCCCCGGGCATGAACTCCCCGGTGCGGCGGCCCAGCACCTCCCGCTCATGCGTGTAGCCGAGGAAGGCCAGCCATTGCTCGCTGACCCGGATCAGCCTTCCCTCGGCATCCACCGAATGGAAGGCGGCCGGGGTGCGGTCGTAGATCCGGCGCAGCTCGGCCTCCCGCGCCGCCAGCTCGGCGGTGCGTTCCGCCACCCGCTGCTCCAGCCCCTCCTTGGCCCTGAGCAGCGCCGCCTCGGCCCGCTTACGGTCGGTGAGGTCGAGGATGAAGGCGACGATCTGCTCGCGCGCCTCCCCCGTCAGGGCATAGCCGATCAGGATCGGCACCCGGCTGCCATCGGGGCGGAGATATTCCTTTTCATACGACGTGCAGACGCCCTTGGCGCGCGCCTCGGCGAGGCCGGCGGCATCGGCCGGGCGCCATTCCGCCGGCGTCATCGCGTCCCAGCGGAGGTCGCCCGCCTCCAGCGCCGCGCGGTTGCGGCCGGCAAGGCGCAGCAGCGCGTCATTCGCCTCCAGGATGCGGCCATGCACATCGCCGCGCAGCACGCCGATCGGATTGGCCTCGATCAGGGCCCGCAACTCGGCCTCGCGCTCGGCGAGGCGCTGCTCGCGCATCCGGGCCTCGGTGATGTCGAGATTGACCCCGAGCATCCGCGCCGGCCGGCCGGCAGCATCCACCTCGATGCGGCCGCGGGCGGCGATCCAGCGCGGCATCCCGTCGGTGGCGCGGCGGATGCGGAATTCGGTGGCGAATTCCCTTGAACCTGCCGCCAGCGCGGTGGCCTGCATGGCCTGCACCCGCGCCCGGTCCTCCGGGTGCACCAGCCGGAACCAGTCGGCGGAATCCGGCGGCGGCGCGGCCGGGTCGAGGCCGAACAGCCGGTATTGCTGCGCCGACCAGACCTGCCGCCCGCTGCCGGGGTCGAGGTCCCAACTGCCGATCCCCGCAGCCTCCTGCGCCAGGCGCAGCCGCGCCTCGCCCTCCCGCAGCGCATCCTCGGTGGCGCGGCGCGCGGTCACGTCCCGCAGCGCGCCGAGGGCGCGGGCGGGCCTGCCATCCGGCCCGGCCAGCACCTCGCCGCGATCGGCCAGCCAGCGCAGGCCGCCATCCGGCCACAGCAGGCGGAACTCGAAGGCATAGGGGCCGGGCCGGGCGAAGGCGGCGGCGGTTTCCGCCGACATCCGCGCCCGGTCCTCCGGGTGCAGCCGGGCCAGCCAATCGGCGTCGCCGGAGCTCCAGGTATCGGCGGCCGCAGCTGGCGGCAGGCCGGAGAGCGCCAGGCATTCCTCCGTGCGCAGCACCCGGCCGCTGGCGATGTCGTAGTCGTAGCAGCCGATCTGCCCGGCCCGCTGCGCCAGCCGGAACCTGGTCTCGCTGGCCCGGAGCGCCGTCTCCGCCTCCCGCCGGCGCCGCAGCATGGCATCGAGCGCGGCGGCGAGCCCGGCCGCCTCGGCGAAGCCGGTCCCGCTTCCGGCCGGGTGCGGCAGGGCGGCGTCCGCGTCCTGCTCCAGCCGCGCCGCGGCCCCGGCCAATTGCCGCAGCGGCCGGGCCAGCCACCAGGCGGCGGCCCAGCCGAGCAGCGCTGCCAGCAGCGCCGCGCCGCCACCCAGCAGCAGGATCTGCCGCTGCATCGCCCGCATCGGCGCCAGCGCCCTGGCGGCATCCTCCCAGGCCACCACCACCCAGCCGAGGCCGGGATAGTCGCGGTGGCCCCGGGTCGGCGCCGCCACCGCGAAGTCCCGGCGGCCCTCCGGCCCGGGCCCATCCAGCCCCGCCCCATCCAGGGCGAGGCGGCCCTGGCCGCCGGGGGGCAGCGCCAGGATGCGGCCCAGCAGCCCCGCCGGGCCGGCCAGCACCTCGCCATCCCGGCGCAGGATCAGCATATGCGGGTCGGCCGGGCCGGCCGGCGCCACTGCCTCGATGGCCCAGCGCCAGTCGAGCTGCGCCAGGATCACGCCGACCACCTGCCCGGCCGCGTCATGCACCGGTGTCGCCAGGTCCACCAGGCGCAGCGGCTGGCCGGGTCGCCCCGCCAGCACCGGCGCCGGATGCACATCCGCCACCACCGGCCCGTCGAGCGCGCGGCGCAGGATGTCCTGGCCCGAGAGGTCCTGGCCCTCCAGCAGGCGGCGGCTATCGGCCAGCACCCGCCCGTCCGGCGCGACGAAGGCGAGCAGGGCATAGTCGCCGGTCGTGTCTTGCAGCCGGGCCAGGATCTCCCGCCGCGTCTCGGGCGGCGTGGCCGGGTCGCGCATCAGCGGCAGGCCGGCGGCGACCTGCAGGTCGCGCCAGCGGGCGAAGATGCCGCGATCCAGCATCTCGGCGAATTGCCGGGCATCGCCGGCCAGATCCTCCAGCAGCTCGGCCTGCACCCCCCGGCTCGCTTCCCCACAGGCCAGCAGGCTGGTGGCGAGGGCGGCCAGCAATGCGATGCTGCCGAAAGCGGCGGCCAGAATGAAACGGAGGGGCGGAAGCGCCTGTGCCATGACCGGAACGAAAGGGGTATGCGGTTGTAGCCGCAGCCTCTCATGGCCGGCGCGTCACATGGACGTCAGGCGTTGGGGCATCAGGCGTTGGGGCGGCGTCGGGCCGGACCGCCCGGCCGGCAGGCAAGCCCCGGCGCCTGGCACCGGGGAGCCGCGCATCCCCTGTGCGCCCGCGGGAAGCGCCGCCGATCGGCCGGGGCGGCGCAACTTTGTGTTTGACCCCCGCTGCGCTGCGGATCGACGATCCCCGCGGCGGCGTCCCGCTGATCCGGCCGATGCCGGAGGAGGCCGCGGCAGGATGGGGTGCCGGCGCCACCCTCGCCTTCAGCCCGCACCACCACATGGGAGGTGACGATGAACGCGACATCATCCCTGGCCGACACGGCTGCCGAACTGGCCAGGTCATTCATGGGACAGGTCCTGCGGCCGGGCGATCCGGGCTACGAGGACGCCAGGAAGGTGCATAACGGCCTCATCGACAAGCGCCCGGCACTCATCGCCCGCTGCGGCGGCCTGGCCGACATCGTCGATGCGGTGAAGCTGGCGCGCGACCAGGGGCTGGAGGTCGCCGTCCGCGGCGGCGGCCACAATGTCGCGGGGCGCGCGACGACCGAGGGCGGCCTGATGCTCGACCTGTCCTTGATGCAGGGCATCCATGTCGATCCGCGGGCACGCACCGCCCGCGCGCAGGGCGGCGTCACCTGGAACGGGTTCAACCGCGAGACACAGCTCCACGGCCTCGCCACCACGGGGGGGCGTGGTCTCCTCGACGGGCATCGCGGGCCTGACGCTCGGCGGCGGGCTCGGCTGGCTCATGGGCAAGCATGCGCTGGCCCTCGACAACCTCCTGTCGGCGGAGGTCGTCCTGGCCGATGGCAGGGTCGTCACGGCGAGCGCCGGGGACAATACCGACCTCTTCTGGGCCCTGCGCGGCGGCGGCGGCAATTTCGGCGTGGTGGCGTCCTTCGAATACCGCCTGCACGCGGTGGGGCCCATGGTCACCGGGGGGGCTCATCGCCTATCCCTTCAGCGAGGCCTGGGACGTGCTGCGGCACTTCCGGGATGTCACGGCGTCGCTGCCCGACGAGTTCACCGTCTTCGGCGGCCTGGTCCACGCGCCGGACGGGTCGGGCGCGAAGCTGGCGCTGCTCGTGATGTGCCATTGCGGCACGCCCGCCGCGGGCGAGGAGGCGGTCCGGCCGATCAAGCGGTTCGGCACGCCGGCGCTCGACGCGGTCGGGCCGATGCCCTATTCCCAGCTCAACGCGATGCTGGACGCGGCCTATCCGCGCGGCGCGCTCAACTACTGGAAGTCCAACTTCCTCTCCGGCCTGAGCGACGACGCGATCCGGACGATGATCGGCTGCTTCGCCGAATGCCCGACGCCGATGGGGCAGTTGCTGCTCGAGCACTTCCACGGCGCCGTCGCGCGCGTCGGCGTCGCCGACACCGCCTTCCCGCACCGCACCGAGGGCTACAACATGCTCGTGCTCTCGGAATGGATGGACCCGGGCCAGAACGATGCCTGCATCGCCTGGGCCAGGGAGTCCTACGCCGCGCTGCGGCCCTTCATGGGCGCCGGCCGCTACATGAATTACTTCGGCGACGATGAACCTGGCGATGCGGTCGCCGCCGCCTATGGGCCGAACTACCGGCGGCTGCAGGCGATCAAGGCGAAATACGATCCCGGGAACTTCTTCCGCCTGAACCACAATATCCAGCCGGCTGCCTGACCGGGCCGGGGAAAGTCGAAGGCGGGCGGCTGCGTCGCCCGGACCGTCAGCCTCAGTGCCGCCGGTCTGGGTCGCCGGCCCGCAACCGTCCCTCCGCCAGCCACCGCCGGCAGGCGGGCGGCAGCGTCGCCTTCAGCTTCGCCTCGTAGAGGGCGAGGTCCGCCTCCCGGAACACGCCCCGCCAGCGGCCGACCTCGCCGCGGTGGAAGAACCGGTCCGCCCCGCCCTCCAGCATGCCGACCGCCCGCGTCATGATCGCTGCGCCCTCGCGGCGCATCGCCGCGAACCCGGCCGCCTCGACGAGGGCGGGCCAGGTCTCGTCCGGGACGGCGATGCCGAGGTGGTCCGCCACCCGGCGCATCTCGCTCGCCAGGTCCGCCTTCAGGTCGGCGTAGTGCACCAGGAGCAGGTTCGGGCGGTGCCGCTCCTCCCACCAGCTCCGCTCGAAGTGGAAGTAGGACATGCTCGGGCTGCCGTCCGCATCGCCTGGCACCACGCCCTCGGTCAGCCACCGGTGGAAGAAGTCGGCCGGGTCGGCGGGGAGAGGCGGGTAGGGCCGATCGATCGCCGGGTCCGCCATCCCCTCCCGCTCAAGCGCGGCCAGCATCTCGGCCTCGAAGCCGGAGGCGAAGTGGTGGAAGGAGAGGCAGGCGTCGCGCCCGTCCCGCGCGACATGGATGTAGCGGACCTCATCGTGGAGCGGCAGGCCGTCGGCGGGCAGGTGCGCCTTCAGGAAGCGGCGGTGCGCCTGCGCCTCGACCCGGGCCATCACCGCGTCCAGCGGCTCGGGGAAGCGCCGGTCGATCCAGGGCGAGACCAGCGGGATCGACCGCGGCTCCGGGGTCTGGAAGACGAGCAGGTCGACGATGCGCTGCATCCAGGTGGTGCCGCACTTGGGGTAGGTGGCGATCACCACGTCGCCGGGGCGGGGCCGGTACCGGTCCCAGCGGGTGCTGTCGATGATCCAGGTGCGGTAGACGCGCTGCGCGGGCCGGGTCGGCATGGGGCGGCACCTCCGATGCCGCAGACTACCGCCGCGGGCGTGGTGGTGGACAACCCAGGGCGACGGTCCCCGTCCCAACCCTTGCCGCATCGTCCGTGGGAGGGTGCGCAGCCTTTGGAAGGGTGTCCTACACCGCCCGGCTGTGCCGTCCGGTGCCGGTGCCGAGATGGGCGTCGAAGCAGGCCGCCACATGGCGGACATGCCGCCGCCCGGCCGGCGTCACCCGCAGCATGTCGGGCATCAGGTCCAGGATGCCGTCCCCGGCCAGCCGCGCCAGGGCGGGCCGCGCCTCGGCCAGCAGCGCCGGCGGCAAGGCGGTGAGGTCGAGGGCGAAATCGCACATCACCCGCTCGATCACCCCCCGCCGCAGCCGGTCCTCCGGGGTGAGGGCGAGGCCGCGGCGCACCGGCAGCTCGCCCGCCTGCACCGCCGTGACGTATTTCCGCTCATCCGTCGCGTTCTGGGCATAGAAGGCCCCCGGACCGGTGCCGATGCTGCCGATGGCCGAGGCGCCGAGGCCGAGCAGCACCGGCGCCGTATCCGTGGTGTAGCCCTGGAAGTTGCGGCGGAGCCGCCCCTCCCGCGCCGCCACCGCCATGGCATCCTCCGGCCGGGCGAAGTGGTCGAGGCCGATGGTCTGGTAGCCGGCGCGCGCCAGCACCGCCTCCGCCGCCTCGGCCTGGCGCAGCCGTTCCAGGGCGCCGGGCAGGTCCTCGCTGCGGATGGCGTTCTGGTGCGGCTTCATCCAGGGCACATGGGCATAGCCGAAGACCGCCACGCGGCTGGCCCCGAGATCGGCGGCGAAACCGGCGCTGGCCGCCACGTGCGCCTCGGTCTGGCCGGGCAGCCCGTACATCAGGTCGAGGTTGATGCCGGTGATGCCGGCGCGGCGCAGCCGCTGCACCGCCGCCTCGACGCATTCGGCGGGCTGGATGCGGCCGATCCGCCGCTGCACCTCGGGCGCGATGTCCTGCACGCCGAGCGAGGCGCGGTTGATGCCGGCCTCGGCCAGCGCCTCCACCATCGCCTCGTCCAGGACCCGGGGATCGAGCTCCACCGCCAGTTCGGCCCCCGGGCGGAAGCCGAATTCGGCTCGCAGCGTGGCAAACAGGTCGCGCAGCGCCGGGGCGCCGATGGTGCTCGGCGTGCCGCCGCCGAGATGCAGCGCCGCCACCCCGGCATGTCCGGGCAGCGCCGCGGCCAGCAGCGCCGCCTCGCGCCGCAGCGTCGCGGCGTAATCGACGATGCGCGCCTGGTTCCGCGTCACCGAGGTGTGGCAGCCGCAATACCAGCAGAGCGCCCGGCAGAAGGGGATGTGCAGATACAGCGAGAGCGTATCCGCCGGGCCGATGCCGCCGAGCCAGCCACGATACTCGGCCTCCGCCAGCGGCGCGAAATGCGGCGCGGTCGGGTAGCTGGTGTAGCGCGGCAGGTTGGCGAGGGCGTAGCTGATCGGGACGTTCGGGCTCATGCCCGCATTGCTAGGCCCGGCCATGGCCGGCTTCCTTGCGCGGGATCAATCCGGCGGCAGATGCAGCGCCAGCCAGAGGGTTTCCGCCGCCGGGTCGGTCCAGGCGACGCGATGCCGGCACCGCGCCGGGATCACCGCGCAGTCGCCGGGGGCCAGCACCCTTTCGGTGCCATCGGCGAAGCCGAGCCGGGCGGCGCCGGCCAGCAGCAGCACGAATTCCGCGCCAGGCTGGTCGTACCATTGCCCCGGCGGATCGGCATGGGCGAGGGAGGCGATGCGCTCCACCCGCGCGCCACCGGCGGCGAGCAGGGTGGCGAAGCTCTCGCCGCCCGGCGCCGCGGCCGGGCCATCCGCGATCCGGCCGAAGCGCGGCGCGGGGGCAGGGGCTGGTCGCGTGCCCGGGCCGCTGGCGGGCGGCATCAGGCGGCACCCTGCGCGGCCCGCACCGGGGCGGTGACGCAGGGCGCCGGGCGCGTCATGGCCGGCGCGGCGACCGGGGCGAAGCGGTCGGGATCGGGCATCGGATGGCTCCTGTGGCGCGGGCCGGAGGCCCGCAAAGGCCCGGCATGCTCTCATGCCACTTCCGTGCCACGCTGCTTCGGATTGGCCCCCGGCACCGCCTCTCGCATCCGTGAAGACGGGCCGGGCCGACCGATGCAGGCCCGGCGCGTTCGCCGGGGGTAGGTTTTGGGGGTTGGGATGGCAGAACGACGCGGCAAAAGGCCGAAGGCGGCGCATCCTGTCGCGCCGGCATCCGCGCCTCCGGCGGCCAGCCCGGGCTCCGCCCCGGGCACGGCGGCCGGTGCCGGGCTTTCCGGGGCAGCGGCGCCGCGCGGCCAGGAGTCCCGCCCCGCCATGCCGGGCCAGGCTCCGGCACAGCCCCCGGCCCCGGCTGTGCCACGGCTCTATCTGCTGCATCCGTTGCTGATCGGCCCGCTGCCCGCCTGGGATGCCGCCTTCGCGCATGCCGCCGGGCTTGGCTTCGATGCGGTGCTGCTGGCGCCGGTCTTCGCCCCGGGCGGCAGCGGCAACCTCTTCCATACCGGCGACCCCGATGCGCCGCATCCCGTGCTGGAGGCGCCGGGCGATGCCGCCGCGGTGCTGGAGGCGCTGGCCGGCCGGGCCCGGGCGCAGGGGCTTTCGCTGTATCTGGATCTGGTGCTGGACCGGGCCGGCGCCGATGGCGCCCTGGCCGCCGCTCATCCTGGCTGGTTCGAGGATGCCGCCGGTGCCCTGCCGCTCGACCCCCGGATGCCCCTGCCCGAACGCGGCGCGCTGCGCGCCCGGCTGGAGGATGCGGCGGTGGAGGCGGCGCTGGGCGAGTGGTGGGAGGCCCGGCTGCGCCGCTTCGCCGCTGCCGGCGTGGCGGGCTTCCGCTGCGATGCTCCGGCGCGGGTGCCGGCCAGCCTCTGGCGCCGCCTGGCCGATGCCCTGCCGGACTGCCGCTTCCTGGCCTGGACCGCCGGCCTGCCGGCCCCCGCCGTGCCTTCGCTCGCCGGCGCCGGCTTCGCCGCGGTCTTCGACAGCCTGGCCTGGTGGGACCTGCGCGGCGCCTGGCTGGCCGAGGAGGCGGCGCGGCTGGCCACCATCGCGCCTGCCATCGCCACGGTGGAGGCGCCCTTCGGCCCGCGCCTCGCCGGGCATTTCGAGGACCCGCTGATGGCGGAGCGGGCGGCGCGGCGGCACCTCCGGGTGGCCGCCGGGATCGGCGCCGGGATGCTGGTGCCGATGGGCTTCGAATACGGCGCCCGCCGGCCGCTCGACCCCGCCCGCGACCGGCCGGGGGATTGGGCATGGCTGCGCAGCCATGCCGGCTTCGACCTCTCCGCCGAACTCCGCGCCGCCAATGCGCAATTGACGCCCCGGCGGCTGGAGCCGGCGGAGTTGCGGCCGCTCTCCGGCCCCGCCGCGCCGGTGGCGGCGCTGCTGCGGGCCGGGGCGGCGGATGCGCGGCTGGCGCGATCGGCGGGCCTGGTGCTGGCCAATGCCGATCTCCGCGCCGGCGCCCCGGTCTCTGCGGAGGCGCTGCTGCCTGGCGCCGGCGGCGGCTTCGCCCGCTTCCGCCCGGCCTGGCCCGAAGCGGGCGAGGCGCTGGTGCCCGGCGCCACCCTGCATCTCGACGCCGGCGAGGTGCGGCTCTTCGAGGCCGAGGCGCCGCGGCCCATCCTGCTCCCCGAGGACGAGGATGCCCTCGCCGCAGCCGAGGCGCCGCGCATCGGCATTGAGGCGGTGACGCCCACGGTGGATGCCGGCCGCTTCCCGGTGAAGCGCGTGGTGGGGGAGGTGGTGGAGGTTTCCTGCGACCTGATCTGCGACGGCCATGACAAGCTCGGCGCCGCGTTGCTCTGGCGCCCGGCGGATGAGCCGGACTGGCGGGAGGCGCGGCTCCGGCCGCTCGGCAATGACCGCTGGGCCGCCGCCTTCCCGCTGGAGCGGATGGGCCGCCACGTCTTCATGGTGGAAGCTTGGCGCGATGCCTTCGCCAGCTTCCGCGACGAGCTGGAGAAGAAGCACAGCGCCGGGGTGCCGGTCGCGCTGGAACTGGAGGAGGGCCGGCTGCTGGTGGCCGGTGCCGCCGAACGGGCGGGAGGCGCGCTGGCCGAGCTGGCGGCGCGGCTGGCCACGGCGCAGGAGGCCGAGCGGCTGACCCTGCTGCTCTCGGCCGAGATGGCGCGCTTCATGGCGGCGGCGGATGACCGCCCCTTCCGCACCCGCAGTGCCGAATTGCCAGTCGAGGCGGAGCGCACCGGCGCCCGCTTCGCCAGCTGGTACGAGCTGTTCCCGCGCAGCCAAAGCGGCGACCCGCAGCGGCACGGCACCTTCGACGACGTGATCCGCCGCCTGCCGCATATCCGCGCCATGGGCTTCGACGTGCTGTATTTCCCGCCGATCCACCCGATCGGCCGTGCCTTCCGCAAGGGGCGGAACAACACCCTGACGCCGGGGCCGGACGACCCCGGCAGCCCCTATGCCATCGGCTCGGAGGAGGGTGGGCACGATGCCATCCACCCGCAGCTCGGCACGCTGGAGGATTTCCGCCGCCTGGTCGCGGCGGCGCGCGACCATGGGCTGGAGCTGGCGCTCGACTTCGCCATCCAGTGCAGCCCGGACCATCCCTGGCTGAAGCAACACAAGGCGTGGTTCGACTGGCGGCCGGACGGGTCGCTCCGCTACGCCGAGAATCCGCCGAAGAAGTACCAGGACATCGTCAACGTCGATTTCTACAACGAGGGCGCAGTGCCCTCCCTCTGGATCGCGCTGCGCGACGTGGTGCGCTTCTGGGTGGAGCAGGGCGTGCTGCTCTTCCGGGTGGACAACCCGCACACCAAGCCCTTCCCCTTCTGGGAATGGCTGATCGCCGACATCCGCGCGCGCCACCCCGACGCGGTCTTCCTGGCCGAGGCCTTCACCCGCCCCAAGGTGATGTACCGGCTGGCCAAGATCGGCTTCAGCCAGTCCTATACCTACTTCACCTGGCGGAACGAGAAGCAGGAGATCCAGGACTACCTGACGGAGCTGACGACGACGGCACCGCGCGACTTCTTCCGGCCCCACTTCTTCGTCAACACCCCCGACATCAACCCGCCCTTCCTGCAGACCGGCGGCCGCGCCGGCCATCTCATCCGCGCGGCGCTGGCGACCACGCTCTCGGGCCTCTGGGGCATGTACCAGGGCTTCGAGCTCTGCGAGGCCACGCCGCTGCCGGGCCGCGAGGAATACCTGGACTCGGAGAAATACGAGATCCGCGCCTGGCCGGACCGCCGGCCGGGCGACATCGTCGAGGAGATCACCCGCCTGAACATGATCCGCCGCGCCAATCCCGCCTTGCAGACGCATCTGGGCATCGCCTTCCACAATGCCTTCAACGACCGCGTGCTATGGTACCGGAAATCAACGCCGGACCGTGGCAACGTCGTGCTCTGCGCCGTCAGCCTCGATCCGCATGCAGTGCAGGAGGCGACGGTGGAATTGCCGCTCTGGGAATGGGGATTGCCGGATCATGCGGCGCTGGAGGCGGAGGACCTGCTGCGCGGCCACCGCTTCACCTGGGCCGGCAAGACGCAGCGGCTGCGCCTCGATCCCGGGGAACTGCCCTTCGGCATCTGGCGCGTGCGCCCGGCGGAGGGCGTCTGATGGGGCGCGCGAAGGCGGAGGCGCCGGCACCGGGCCTGGTGGATGAGCCGCAATGGTATCGCGACGCGGTCATCTACCAGCTGCACCTCAAGAGCTTCTTCGACAGCAACGACGACGGCGTCGGCGATTTCGCCGGGCTGCTGCAGAAGCTGGACTATGTGGCGGAGCTTGGCGTGGACACGCTCTGGCTGCTGCCCTTCTATCCGAGCCCGCGCAAGGATGACGGCTACGACATCGCCGATTATCTCGGCGTGCATCCCGACTACGGCACGCTGCACGACGCGCGCCGCTTCATCCGGGAGGCGCATGCGCGGGGGCTGCGCGTCATCACCGAGCTGGTCATCAACCACACCAGCGACCAGCACCCCTGGTTCCAGCGCGCCCGCCTGGCCAAGCCCGGCTCCTCGCACCACAATACTACGTGTGGTCGGAGACCGACCAGCGCTACCAGGGCACGCGCATCATCTTCCTCGACACCGAGAAGTCCAACTGGACCTGGGACCCGGTGGCGAATGCGTATTTCTGGCACCGTTTCTACAGCCACCAGCCCGACCTGAATTTCGACAACCCGCGCGTGCTCACCGAAGTGCTGAACGTGATGCGCTACTGGCTGGAGATGGGCGTGGACGGGCTGCGGCTCGATGCCGTGCCCTATCTGGTGGAGCGCGAGGGCACCAATAACGAGAACCTGCCCGAGACGCATGAGGTCCTGAAGAAGATCCGCGCCAAGCTGGATTCGAGCTTCCGGAACCGGCTGCTGCTGGCCGAGGCGAACCAGTGGCCGGAGGACACGCAGCAGTATTTCGGCGCCGGCGACGAATGCCACATGGCCTTCCACTTCCCCCTGATGCCGCGCATGTACATGGCGATCGCGCAGGAGGACCGCTTCCCCATCACCGATATCCTGCGCCAGACGCCGGATATCCCGGATGGCTGCCAATGGGCGATCTTCCTGCGCAACCACGACGAGCTGACGCTCGAGATGGTGACGGACCGGGAGCGCGACTACCTCTGGTCCACCTATGCCGCGGACAAGCGCGCCCGGCTCAACCTCGGCATCCGCCGCCGCCTGGCGCCGCTGCTGGAGCGCGACCGCCGGCGGATCGAGCTGATGAACGGGCTGCTGCTCTCCATGCCCGGCACGCCGGTGATCTATTACGGCGACGAGATCGGCATGGGCGACAACATCTTCCTTGGCGACCGCGACGGGGTGCGGACGCCGATGCAGTGGAGCCCGGACCGCAATGGCGGCTTCAGCAAGGCGGACCCGGCGCGGCTGGTGCTGCCGCCGATCCAGGACCCGCTCTATGGCTTCCAGGCGGTGAATGTGGAGGCGCAGGCGCGCGACCCGCATAGCCTGCTCAACTGGACGCGCCGGACGCTCGCGGTGCGCAAGCGCTCGCGCGCCTTCGGCCGCGGCGCCATGCGGCTGCTCTATCCGGCCAACCGCAAGGTGCTGGCCTTCCTGCGCGAATACGAGGGCGAGCTGATCCTCTGCGTCTTCAACCTCTCGCGCTCGGCGCAGGCGGTGGAACTCGATCTTGCGGCCCAGGCCGGGCGCGTGCCTGTGGAGATGCTGGGCGGCACCTCCTTCCCGCCGGTCGGCCAGCTTCCCTATCTGCTGACCCTGCAGCCCTTCGGCTTCTACTGGTTCATGCTGGCGACCGAGACGGCGCTGCCGCCCTGGCACCGGCCGGCGCCCGAGCCGCTGCCGGATCTGCGCACCCTGGTCCTGAGGGCTGATGTGAAGGAACTTCTCAGCGACTCCGTCCGCCGTGAGCTGGAGCATTCCAAGCTGCCGGAATACCTGCGGAAGCGCCGCTGGTTCGCCGCCAAGGACGAGCAGTTGGAAACCACGCGCCTCACCGCCATCGCCGCGCTGCCGGAGACGCACGGCGCGGGTGTCATGGCGGAGGTGGAGGTCCGCCTGCCGGGCCGCACCGAACGCTACGCCCTGCCGCTGGCTGGGGTCGAGGACAAGGAGGGCGTGGGGCCGCTGGCAGCGCAGCTCGCGCTGTCGCGGCTGCGGCAGGGGCGGCGTGTCGGCTACCTGACCGACGCCTTCGCCGATGACCGGATGCCCGGCGCGGTGCTGGCCGCGATGCGCGAGCGCCTGGTGCTGCCGACGGAGGATGGCGAGATCCGCTTCCTGCCCACCCCGCGCCTTGCCGAGATCGCGCTGCCGGAACCGGCGGAGATCCGGCGGCTCGCGGCGGAGCAGTCTAATCCCACGCTGATCTTCGGCGAGGCGGTGGTGCTCAAGATCATCCGCCGCATCAATCCCGGCATCCACCCGGAGGCCGAGATGACCCGCCACCTCACCGAGGCCGGCTACGCCAATACGGCGCCGCTGCTCGGCGAGGTGGTGCGGGTCTCGCCGGACGGCACGCCGCACACGCTGATGCTGACGCAGGGCTTCGTCCGCAACCAGGGCGATGGCTGGGGTTGGACGCTCGATTGGCTGTCCCGCGCGGTGGACGAGGTCGCGCTGACGGATGAGGCACCGGAGGATCCCTTCGCCGGCTATGCCCCCTTCGCCACCGCGCTCGGCCGGCGGCTTGGCGAATTGCATGCCGTGCTGGCGCGGCCGCACCCGGACCCTGCCTTCACGCCGGAGGTTGCGACGGCGGCGGAGCGCGCGGCCTGGGCCGCCGGGGCGCTGGCACAGCTCGACCCCGCGCTCGACCTGCTGGCGGCGCGGCAGGATCTGCCGGAGGCGGATGCGGCGCGCGCGGCGCGCGTGCTGGGGCGGCGCGATGCCCTGCGCCAGGCGGTGCATCGCCTGGCGCAATCGGCCGAGGGCGCGCTGAAGACGCGGGTGCATGGCGATTTCCATCTGGGGCAGGTGCTGGTGGCGCAGGGCGATGCGGTGATCGTGGATTTCGAGGGCGAGCCGGCCCGCAGCCTGGCGGAGCGTCGCGCCAAGGGCAGCCCGCTGCGCGACGTGGCCGGGCTGCTGCGCAGCCTCGACTATGCCGCCTCGGTCGCCACCGCGACCGAGGCCTCCGGCACCGCCACCGCGGCGCCGACGGAACGGCGCGCGGCGCTCCTCATGCGCTGGCAGCAGGAAGCCGCTTCCGCCTTCCTGGCCGCCTATCGCGCGGTGGAGGCGGCGGCGCCCGACCCCTGGGTATCGGCGGAGGCGGAAGCGCCGCTGCTCGACCTCTTCCTGCTGGAGAAGGCGGCCTATGAGATCCGCTACGAGGCGGCGAACCGCCCGCAATGGATCGGAGTGCCGCTGCGCGGCCTGGCGGCGCTCACGGACCGGCTGGCGCCGGCATGATGGAGGCCGGCATCGAAGCCCTGGTGGCGGGCCGCCACGGCGACCCCTTCGCCCTGCTCGGCCCGCATGGCGAGGAGCTGCGCAGCTTCCAGCCCGGCGCCCGCGGCGTGACCGTGCTGGCGCGGGACGGCGGCGCGGAGCTTGGCCGGCTGGATCTCGTGCACCCCGCCGGGCTCTTCGCCGGCAGGGTCGCGCGGCAGGTGCCCTATCGCCTGCGCATCGCCTGGCCCGGCACCGTGCAGGAGACGGAGGACCCCTACAGCTTCGGCCTGCTGCTCGGCGAGCTCGACCTGCACCTGTTTGCGGAGGGGCGGCATTTCGAGATGTCGCGGGTCTTCGGCGCCCAGGCGATGGTGCTGGATGGCGTGGCCGGCGTCCGCTTCGCGGTCTGGGCGCCGAATGCGCGCAGGGTCTCCGTGGTGGGCGAGTTCAACGGCTGGGACGGCCGCCGCCACCCGATGCGGCTGCGCCGGGAGGCCGGGGTCTGGGAGTTGTTCATCCCGCGGCTGCGCCCCGGCCTCAGCTACAAATACGAATTGCTCGGCCCGGATGGCGCGGTGCTGCCGCTGAAGGCGGACCCGGTTGCGCTGGCGACCGAGGCACCGCCCGCCACCGCCTCCCGCATCGCCGGCGCCGCGCCCGCCGCCTGGACCGATGCGGCCTGGATGGAAAGCCGCGCCGCGCGCCAGGCGCCCGATGCGCCGCTCTCCATCTACGAGGTGCATGCCGCCTCCTGGTGGCGGGATGCGGAAGGCGCATCGCCGGACTGGGACCGGCTGGCCGACCGGCTGATCCCCTATGTGCAGGGCATGGGCTTCACGCATCTGCAATTCATGCCGGTGATGGAACATCCCTTCGGTGGCTCCTGGGGCTACCAGCCGCTCGGCCTGTTTGCGCCGAGCGCGCGCTTCGGCACCCCGGCCGGCTTCGCGCGCTTCGTCGACCGCGCGCATGCGGCGGGCGTGGCCGTGCTGCTGGACTGGGTGCCGGCGCATTTCCCGACCGACCCGCATGGGCTGTACCAGTTCGACGGCACCGCGCTCTACGACCATGCCGATCCGCGCGAGGGATTCCATCCGGAGTGGAACAGCGCGATCTACAATCTCGGCCGCAACGAGGTGCGCGGCTTCCTGCTGGCCAGCGCGCTGCATTGGCTGGAGCACTACCATGTGGACGGGCTGCGGGTGGATGCCGTGGCCTCCATGCTCTACCGCGACTACTCCCGCAAAGCCGGCGAATGGATCCCGAACCGCCATGGCGGGCGGGAGAACCTGGAGGCCGTGGCCTTCCTGCAGGAGCTCAACACCGTGGTGGCGGAACGCTGCCCCGGCGCCATCGTGGTGGCGGAGGAAAGCACCGCCTGGCCGGGCGTGACGCGGCCGGTGCGCGAGGGCGGGCTCGGCTTCACCTACAAATGGAACATGGGCTGGATGCACGACACGCTCCGCTACATGGAGCATGACCCGGCGCATCGTGCCTGGCACCACGACGACATGACCTTCGGCCTGGTCTATGCCTGGAGCGAGCGTTTCGTCCTGCCGCTCAGCCATGACGAGGTGGTCTATGGCAAGGGTTCGCTGCTCGGGAAGATGCCGGGCGACCCCTGGCAGCAATTCGCCAATCTGCGCGCCTATCTCGGCTTCATGTGGACGCATCCCGGCAAGAAGCTGCTCTTCATGGGCGGCGAGATGGCGCAGCCCACGGAATGGAACCACGACGCCGCCCTGCCCTGGCCGCTGCTCGACGACCCGCGCCACCGCGGCATGCAACGCCTGGTGCATGACCTGAACGCCGCCTATCGCGGCATCCCGGCGCTGCACCGCCAGGACTGCGCGGCGGAGGGGTTCCGCTGGGTGGTCGGCGACGACCGCGCGCAGAGCGTCTTCGCCTGGCTGCGCTTCGGGGCCGAGGGTGAGGCGCCGGCGCTGGTGGTCTGCAACATGACGCCGGTGCCGCGGCATGGCTACCGCATCGGCGTGCCGCGCGAAGGCACCTGGCACGAGGTCTTGAACACCGACGGCGCCGCCTATGGTGGAACCAACAGCGGGAACGGCGGTTCCGTTGCGGCGGAGGCGGTCGCGAGCCACGGCTTCGCGCAGTCCCTGCCGCTGTTCCTGCCGCCGCTGGCCGTCCTCATCCTCCTGCCCCAGGGGTAGCATGCCACCCATCCCGAACCGCCTGCTGCCCGGCAGATCCGATCCGCTGGGGGCCACCTGGGATGGGCTCGGCGTGAATTTCGCGGTCTTCTCCGCGAATGCCGAGCGCATCGACCTCTGCCTCTTCGATCCCGCCGGCCGGCGCGAGATCGCGCGGCTGTCCTTGCCCGAATGCACCGACGAGGTCTGGCACGGCTACCTGCCGGAGGCGCAGCCCGGCCTGCTCTACGGCTATCGCGCCTTCGGCCCCTATGAGCCGCGGCGCGGGCACCGCTTCAACCCGCACAAGCTGCTGCTCGACCCCTATGCGCGGCAATTGGCCGGCGAGGTGCGCTGGGCGGATGTGCTCTTCGGCTACCGCGTCGGCGCCGGCCGCGCCGACCTCTCCTTCGACCGTCGCGACAGCGCCCCCGCCATGCCGAAATCCGTGGTGGTGGACGACAGCTTCAATTGGGGCGACGACCGGCCGCCCGGCGTGCCCTGGGACCGGACGGTGATCTACGAGGCGCATCTGCGCGGCCTCACCATGCGGCGGGACGACATCGCGCCGCGCGAGCGCGGCACCTTCGCGGCGCTGGCGGACCCGCGCATCGCCGAGCATCTCCAGCGGCTCGGCGTCACCGCGATCGAATTCCTGCCGGTCCAGGCCTTCCTGCAGGACCGCTTCCTGGTTTCGAAGGGGCTCAGGAATTACTGGGGCTATTCGACCCTGGCCTTCTTCGCGCCCGAGCCGCGCTACCTGGTCGCGCCCTGGATGCGGAACGAGGTGAAGGTGGCGGTGCGCCGCCTGCACGCCGCCGGCATCGAGGTGATCCTGGATGTCGTCTACAACCACACCTGCGAAGGCAGCGAGATGGGGCCGACGCTCTCCTGGCGCGGCCTCGACAACGCCTCCTACTACCGGCTGATGCCGGGGGAGGAGCGCTACCACATCAACGACACCGGCACCGGCAACACGCTGAACATCTCGCATCCGCGGGTGCTGCAGATGGTCATGGACAGCCTGCGCTACTGGGTGCGCGAATACCATGTCGACGGGTTCCGCTTCGACCTCGGCACCATCCTGGGGCGGGAGGGGACGGGCTTCGACCAGGGCTCCGGCTTCTTCGACGCGGTGCGGCAGGACCCCGTGCTGTCGCGCGTGAAGCTCATCAGCGAGCCCTGGGACATCGGCCCCGGTGGCTACCAGGTCGGCAACCACCCGCCGGGCTTCGCCGAGTGGAACGACAAGTACCGCGACGGCGTGCGCCGCTTCTGGCGCGGCGATTCCGGCATGCGGGCGGAACTCGCGGCGCGGCTGACCGGCTCGGCCGACCTCTTCGACCGGCGGCGGCGGCGGCCCTGGGCCAGCGTGAACTTCCTCGCCTCGCATGACGGCTTCACGCTGCATGACCTGGTGACCTATGAGCAGCGCCACAATGAGGCGAATGGCGAGGACAACCGCGACGGCCATTCCGACAACCACAGCAGCAACTGGGGCGTGGAGGGCGAGACCGAGGACGGCGCGATCAACGCCACGCGCGTCGCGGTGAAGCGCGCCATGCTGGCCACGCTGTTTGCCTCCGCCGGCACGCCGATGCTGCTCGGCGGCGACGAGATGGGCCGCACCCAGGGCGGCAACAACAACGCCTATTGCCAGGACAACGAGACCAGCTGGTTCGACTGGGCCCGCGCCGCAACGCCGGAGGCGGAGGCGCTCAACCGCTTCACCGCCCGGCTGATCGCGCTCCGCCACCGCCTGCCGCCGTTGCGCCCGGCGGTCTTCCTGCATGGCGGCACGGAGCTGCGGCCGGGGCTGAACGACATCGCCTGGTTCGACCAGCACGGCCAGGCCATGGCGCCCGATGCCTGGAACGAGCCGGAGGCGCGCACCCTGGCGATGCGCCGCGCGACGGTGGCGCCGGATGGCAGCGTCGATGTCATCTTGCTGCTGCTGAACGCGGATGGCGCCGGCCATGCCTTCGCCCTGCCGCAGCCGCGCCTCGACTGGCGGCTCGTGCTCAGCAGCGCGCATCCGGAGGCGGAGGAGCGGCCGGTGCCGGATGAGGCGGTGCCGGTGGCGCCCCGCGCCGTGGCGCTGCTCACGGCGCGCCTGCCGCCGTGACGCGCTTCGCCCAGCCAACGCGCTGGGGCGCCACGCTGCTGGCCCCTGGGCGCACCCGCTTCCGCCTTTGGGCGCCGGACAGCGCTGGCGTGCTGCTGGAGGTCGAGGGCGGGCAGCCGCTGCCGATGCAGGCGGAGGCGGAGGGCTGGTTCGCGCTGGAGGCGCCGGCCGGCGCCGGGGCGCGCTACCGCTTCCGCGTCGCGCCGGACCTTGCCGTGCCGGACCCGGCTTCGCGGCTGCAGGCGGGCGATGTGCATGATGCCTCGGTGGTGGTCGATCCCCGCGCCTTCGCCTGGCGCCATGCCGGGTGGCGCGGCCGGCCCTGGCATGAGGTGGTGCTGTATGAGGTGCATGCCGGCACCATGGGCGGCTTCGCCGGCGTGCAGGCGGCGCTGCCGCGCCTCCGCGAACTGGGGATCACCGCGATCGAGCTGATGCCGATCGGCGATTTCCCGGGCGCGCGGAACTGGGGCTATGACGGCGTGCTGCCCTATGCGCCGGATAGCGCCTATGGCACGCCTGACGAGCTGAAATCCCTGGTGGATGCCGCGCATGGCCTGGGGCTGATGGTCTTCCTCGATGTCGTCTACAACCATTTCGGCCCGGATGGCGCCTATCTGCACGCCTATGCGAAGCGCTTCTTCGACGAGGGCGTGCACACCCCCTGGGGCGCCGCCATCGATTTCCGCGAGCCCGCGGTACGCGACTATTTCGAGGAGAACGCGCTCTACTGGCTGAACGAATACCGCATGGACGGGCTGCGCTTCGATGCCGTCCATGCCATCGCGGAAGCCGGTTGGCTGGACGCGCTGGCGGCCCGCCTCCGCCGGGAGATCCCGGACCGCCAGATCCATCTCGTGCTGGAGAACGAGCGCAACGCCGCCCGCCACCTGCGCCCGGCCGGCGGCTTCGACGCGCAGTGGAACGATGACGGCCACAACATCCTGCACCCGCTGCTGACCGGCGAGCGCGAGGGCTATTACGAGGATTTCTCCGGGAACGGTGCCGAGAAGCTCGCCACCGTGCTGGAACAGGGGTTCCTGTTCCAGGGCCAGCATTCGGCACATCTCGGCGCACCGCGCGGGGAGCCCTCGGCGCACCTGCCGCCTACCGCCTTCGTGCTCTTCCTGCAGAACCACGACCAGGTCGGCAATCGCGCCTTCGGCGAGCGGCTGGCACGGCTGGCGGAGCCGCGGGCGCTGGCGGCCGCCACGGCGCTGCTGCTGCTCTGCCCGCAGATTCCGCTGCTCTTCATGGGCGAGGAATGGGGCGCCAGCGCGCCCTTCCTGTTCTTCACCGACCACAATCCGGACCTCGCGCCGCTGGTCCGCGATGGCAGGCGGCGCGAATCGCGAAGTCCGTCGCCTTCCAGGACCCTGCGACGCGCGAGCGCATCCCCGACCCGAATGCCGAGGCCAGCTTCCGCGCCTCCATCCCCGACCCCGCCGAGGCGGAACGGCCACCGCATGCGGAGGTGCTGGCGCTGCATCGCCGCCTGCTGGCGCTGCGCCAGGCGCAGATCGTGCCGCATCTGCCGGGCGCCCGCGCCATCAGCGCCCATGCGGTGGGCGAGGCCGCGGTGCTGGCGCGCTGGCGGCTCGGCGATGGCAGCGTGCTGGCCATCGCCTGCAACCTCGGCCCGCAGCCGGCCTCCTGCACGGCGGCGGGGGAGGTGCTCTTCGAGGGCATGGCCGGGGCCGCCGGCGCGCTGGGCACCGGGAGGCTGCCGCCGCGTTGCTGCGTCGCCATGATCGAGCCGGCGCAACCAGGCGCCGGCCCGGACGGGCTGATGATGAAAGGTCCGGGATGACCGACACAGCCTTGCAGGACCTGGCGGAAGTCGCGGGCATCGCCACCACCTGGCGCGACGTGCATGGCGAGGAGCGGGCGGTCGGGCCGGAGACGCTGCGCGCCGTGCTCGACGCGCTCGGGCTGGAGGGCGATGCCGGCGAGGCGCGCGCCGCGCTGGCTGCGCTCGCGGCGCGGTTGCCGCCGCTGCTGACGCTCGCTTGCGGCCCGGACGGCGCCGCGGTGCCGGGCGCCGCGCCGGGCGACCGCTTCCGGCTGGAGCTTGAGGGCGGCGATCCCATCGAGGGCCGGCTGGAACGGGGCTGGGGCGGCGAGGCGCGGCTGCCGGCCCTCCGCCAGCCCGGCTACCACCGCCTGACGCTCGATGCCGGCCATGCCGTGGTGGCGGCGGCGCCCCCGCGCTGCTTCACCCTGGAGGATGCCGACGCGGCGCTGCACCAGGGCGCGGCGCCCTGGGCGCTGGCCGCGCAGATCTATTCGCTGCGACGGGAGGGCGATCTCGGCATCGGCGATTTCGGCGGCGTGGCGGAGTTGGCGCGCGCGGCGGCGCGACGCGGCGCGGCGGCGCTGGCGGTCAGCCCGGCGCATGCGCTGTTTGCCGCCGACCCCGGCAAATACGGCCCCTATGCGCCTTCCAGCCGCATCCTGCTGAACGTGCTGCATGCCGACCCGGAGGCGGCGCTCGGCCCCCTGCCGCCGATGGCGGCGCCCGAGGACGCGGAGCTGATCGACTGGCCGGCGGCGACACGGCGCAAGCTCGACCGGCTACGCGGGTTGTTCGACCTCGCCGCCAACCATCCGGGCTTCGTCGAGTTCCGCAACCAGGCCGGGTCGGCGCTGGAGGACCATGCGCGGTTCGAGGCGCTGCACGCGCATCTCCTGGCCGAGGACCCGGCGCGCTGGCACTGGCGCGACTGGCCCGAGGAGCTGCATGCGCCGCAATCCCCCGGCGTGCAGCGCTTCGCCCGCGACAACCCGCGCGAGGTGGCCTTCCATGCCTTCTGCCAATGGCTTGCCGATGCCTCGCGCGGCGCGGCGCAGCGGGCGGCCTGCGAGGCCGGCATGCCGATCGGGCTGATCGCCGATCTCGCGGTCGGCACCGATGGCGGCGGCAGCCATGCCTGGTCGCGGCAGCGGGAGATCCTGCCGGATGTTTCCGTGGGCGCGCCGCCGGATGTCTTCTCGCCGCTCGGCCAGGATTGGGGGCTGACCGCCTTCTCGCCGCTGGCGATGCGGGCCGAGGGATTCGGCGCCTTCCTGGAATTGCTGCGCGCCACCTTCCGCCATGCCGGCGGGTTGCGCGTGGACCATGCCATGGGCTTGCAGCGGCTCTGGGTCGTGCCGCGCGGCGCCGGGCCGGCGGAGGGCGCCTATCTCCGCTATCCCGTGGAGGACCTGCTGCGGCTGCTGGCGCTGGAATCGCACCGCCACCGCGCCATCGTCATCGGCGAGGATCTCGGCACCCTGCCGGAGGGTTTCCATGACCGGATGGAGGGTGCCGGCATCCTCGGCATGCGCGTGCTCTGGTTCGAGCAGACAAAGCAGGGCGGCTTCCGGCCGCCGCGCGACTGGTCCCGCGCCGCCGCGGCAATGACCACCACGCATGACCTGCCGACCGTGCTCGGCTGGTGGCGCGGCCGCGACATCGACTGGCGCGAGCGGCTTTCGCTCTTTCCCGAGGCCGGCCAGGCGGCGCAGGAACGCGAGCGCCGCCGGGCCGAACGCGGTGCGCTCTGGACCGCCTTCCTGGAAAGCGGCGCCGCCACCGGCGACGAACCGGGCGCCGAGGCCACCGACCCCGTGCTCGACGCCGCGCTCGCGCATGTCGGCGGCACCGCCTGCCGGCTGGCGATCCTGCCGATGGAGGACGCGCTGGCCCTCACCGAACAGCCGAACCTGCCCGGCACCGTGGAAGGCCATCCGAACTGGCGGCGGCGCCTGCCGGGCGAGGCGGCGGCGCTGCTGGAGGAGGAGGCGGTGGCGCGCCGGCTGGAGGTCTTCGCGCTGGCCCGCCCGCGCGGTGGGAGCTGAGGCCTTGGCGGTCCCGCAAGCCGCCCCGCTGCGGGCCACCGCGCGCCTGCAATTCCACGCGGGCTTCACCCTGGATGATGCGGTGCCGCTGGTGCCCTACCTGGCGCGACTCGGCATCAGCCATCTCTATGCCTCGCCGATCCTGAAGGCGCGGCCCGGCTCCACCCATGGCTACGACATCGTGGACCACGGGCGGATCAACCCGGAGCTTGGCGGCGAGGCGGCGCTGGGGCGGCTCACCGCGGCGCTGCGGGCGGCGGGGATGGGCCTCATCCTGGATATCGTGCCGAACCACATGGGCGTCGGCGGCAGCGACAATGCCTGGTGGCTGGACGTGCTGGAATGGGGGCGGCAGAGCCCCTATGCGCCCTTCTTCGACATCGACTGGGAGCCGCCGGACCGCACCCTGCAGAACCGGCTGCTGGCACCCTTCCTCGGCGCGCCCTATGGCGAGGTGCTGGCCTCCGGCGACCTCCGGCTGCGCTTCGAGGCGGCGACCGGCCGGCTCGATGCCTGGTATTTCGAGCACCGCTTCCCGATCGCGCCGCAGCACTACCACCATGTGCTGGTCGCCGCCGGGGATCCGGCATTGGAACCGCTGGCCCAGGCCTTCGGCCGCATCGGGCTGCGCCAGCGCGACCGCGGCGAGGCGCGGGCGGAGGCGGCGCGGGCGCATGCCGCGCTCGCCGCCCTCGCCACCAGGCCGGAGGGCGGCGCCATGCTGGAGGCCGCGCTCGCCGCATTCGACCCGGCGACGGAGGCGGGCAGGGACCGGCTGCACCGGCTGCTGGAGCGCCAGCACTACCGCCTGGCCTGGTGGCGCGCCGCGGCGGACGAGATCAACTGGCGCCGCTTCTTCGACATCACTTCGCTGGCCGGGCTGCGCGCCGAATTGCCGGAGGTCTTCGACGCCACGCATGAGCTGGTGCTGCGCCTCTATGCCGAGGGCAGCATCGACGGCGTGCGCATCGACCATGTGGATGGGCTGGCCGATCCGCGCGGCTATTGCCGCAAGCTGCACCGCCGGATGCAGGCGGTGCGCCCGGAGCAGCAGCCGCTGATCTGGGTGGAGAAGATCCTGGCGCCCTTCGAGGCGCTGCGCACGGATTGGCTGGTGGACGGCACCACCGGCTACGACTTCATGGACGAAGCCTCCGGCGTGCTGCACGACCCGGCCGGCGAGGCGCCGCTCACCGATCTCTGGACCGGGACCACCGGGCGCCCCGCCCTGTTCGAGACCGAGGCGCGCGAGGCCCGGCGGCAGATCCTGCGCGACAACCTGGCTAGCGAATTGCATGGCACCGCCGCCGCGCTGAAGCGCGTCGCGGCGCGCGACCTCGCCACCCGCGACTTCACCCTCACCGCGCTGCGCCGCGCGCTGGCGGAGGTGCTGGTGCATTTCCCGGTCTATCGCCTCTACATCACGCCCGGCGGCCGGGTGGCGGAGGACAAGCGCATCCTGGCCTGGGCGCTGGCCGGGGCGCGCCGCACCGTGCGCGCCACCGAACGCCCGCTGCTCGAATTGCTGGATGCCTGGCTCGGCGGCGAGGCGCCGCGCAGCCTGCCGCCGGCGCAGCGGCGCGAAAGGCTGACCGCCGCGGTGCGCTTCCAGCAGCTCTCGGCGCCGGTCGCGGCGAAGAGCGTGGAGGACACCGCCTTCTACCGCTACGGCCGGCTGCTGTCGCGGAACGAGGTGGGCTCCGACCCCGGGCACTTCACCGTGACGCCGGCCGGCTTCCACGCCACCGCCCGGGCCCGGGCGAAGCAATTCCCGCGCGCCCTGCTGGCCACCGCGACGCATGACCACAAGCGCGGCGAGGATACCCGCGCGCGCCTGGCCGTGCTTTCCGAGATCGCGCCCGAATGGGCAGCGGCGGTGGCGCGCTGGACCCGGTTGAACGCCCCGCTGCGGCGGGAGCTGGAGGGCGGCCCGGCGCCCGGCATGAGCGCCCAGATCATGCTCTACCAGACCCTGGTCGGTGCCTGGCCGCTCGGCCTCGACCCCGGCGACGAGGCGGGGGTGGGCGGCTTCCTGGAACGGGTGGCCGCCTGGCAGGGAGAAGGCGCTGCGCGAGGCCAAGCGCCGCACCGAATGGGCGGTGCCCAATGCCGAATACGAGGCCGCCTGCCGCGACTTCCTCTTCGCCATGATGGCGCCCGAGCGGGCCAGCCACATGCGGGACGAGATCGCCGCCTTCGCCGCCCGGATCGCCCCCGCGGGCGCGGTGAACGGCTTGGCGCAACTCGTGCTGCGCTGCGCCGCGCCGGGCGTGCCGGACCTCTACCAGGGCACCGAGTTCTGGGATTTCAGCCTGGTCGATCCCGACAACCGCCGCCCGGTGGATTGGGCGGCGCGCCAGGCGGCGCTGGAGGCCGGCACCTCGCCCGCGGAGCTGCTGCCGCAGTGGCAGGACGGGCGGGTGAAGCAGGCGGTGCTGGCCCGCGCCCTGGCGCTCAGGGCGGCGCATCCGGCGCTCTTCGCTGCCGGCGACTACCAGCCGCTGGTGTCGGAGGGGCCGCGCGCCGGGCATCTTCTGGCCTTCGCCCGCACCCATCGCGGCCGTGCCGTGGTCGCGGTGGTGACGCGCCTGCCCGCCGCCCTGCTAGGCGATGCCGCCCTGCCGCTTGTCCCGCAGGCGGAATGGGAGGGAACCGAACTCGCGCTGCCGCATTTTGATGGCGCACGCACCTGGCGCGAGGCGCTGACCGGGACAAACTTGGCTGCCCCCGGCGATCGGCTGCCCGTGGGACGCCTGCTCGCCCGGCTGCCGGTCGCGTTGCTGGAGGTGGGATGAGCCGGATCGTCGTCGTCTCCAATCGGGTGCCGGTGCCGGCGGGCAATGCCGGCCATGCCGGCGGATTGGCGGTGGCCCTGCTGGGGCTGATGGAGAGCCGTGGCGGCTTGTGGTTCGGCTGGAGCGGCGCGGTGACGGAGCGGGTCGGCGCGCCCGGTTTCGTGCAGCGCGGTGCCGTCGGCTATGCCACGCTCGATCTCACCGAGGCGGAGCATGGCGGCTACTACACCGGCTATTCCAATGGCGTGCTCTGGCCGATGCTGCACAGCCTGCCGCACCTGATGTCCTTCCGCCGCCAGGATCTCGACACCTACCGGCGGGTGAACCGGCGCTTCGCCGACAACCTGGTGCCGCTGCTGCGGCGGGACGACCTGATCTGGGTGCATGACTACCACCTGATGTCCTTCCCGGCCGCGCTCCGGGCGCGTGGCGTCGGCAACCCCACCGGCTTCTTCCTGCATGTGCCCTTCCCGGGGCCCGAGGCAGCCTCGGTGGCGCCCGGCATCCGGGGCTTGGTGCAGGATCTGCTGACGACCGACCTGCTCGGTTTCCAGACCACCGCGGACCGCGACAATTTCGCCGCCGCCGCCACCGGCTTCACCGATGCCCGGCGCACTGGGGATGCGGTGATCGAGGCGGGCGGCCGCGAGATCCGCCTCGGCGTCTTCCCGGCGGAGATCGCGGCGCAGGAATTCGCCGCCACCGCCGCCGCCGAGGCGCGGGCGGAGCCGGCGCGGCTGCTGGAACGCTCGCTCGGCGGCCAGGCGCTGCTGCTTGGCGTCGACCGGCTGGACCCGACCAAGGGCCTGCCGGAGCGGCTGGATGCCTTCCGCCGCCTGGTGGCACGCCGCCCCGCCCGCAGCCTGGCCCTGCTGCAGATCGCCGCCCCCTCGCGCGAGGATGTGGCGGTCTATCGCCGCCTGCGCGAGGAGTTGGATACCGCGGCCGGCGCCATCAACAGCGAATTCGGCGAGCCGGACTGGCTGCCGCTGCGCCTGCTCGCCCGGCCGCAGCCGCGCGAGACCCTGGCGGGCTTCATGCGGCAGGCGCGGGTCGGCGTGGTGACCCCGCTGCGCGACGGCATGAACCTGGTTGCCAAGGAATACATCGCGGCGCAGGACCCGGCGGACCCGGGGGTGCTGGTGCTCTCCCGCTTCGCCGGCGCGGCGGCGCAGCTCGGCTCCGCCCTGCTGGTCAATCCGCATGATGCGGAGAGCATGGCGGAAGCGCTGGCGCAGGCGCTCGACATGCCGCTGGCCGAGCGCCAGGCGCGCTGGCAGGTGGCCTGGGGCGCGATCGCCGGCGCCTCGCCCGAAGGTTGGGGCGAGAGCTTCCTGCGGGCCCTCGCGCCAGAGGAACTGGACCGGCTGCCGGTGGCCGGGCGGGCCTGAGCCACTTGATCGGCCGGCAAGCTGCAAGCCGCCCCACCACTATCCCTGCCGCAGCACCGCCCGCACCGAGCCATTCGCCGCCAGTCGGTAGCGGCGCCCGGCCCAGGCCAGTTCGGCGCCGAAGCTGCTGGCCAGCCAGGCCAGCAGGTGCAGGCCATGCGCCGCCGGCCCCAGCCAGAGCCCGCGCCGCAGCGTGCGCGCGGCGAGCGCGGCGGCCCCCGGCGGCAGCACCTCCCGCGCGATCGCGGCCCGGAGCCCGGCGCGCAGGCGCTGCAGCAGCAGCGCGGCGCCGAGCCAGGCCAGCGCCGCCCCGCTGCCCGTGGCCACCGCCGCCAGGGCCACCGCGCCACCCGCCGCCGGCAGGACGAGGAACAGCCCGGCCAGCGCCCAGACACCCGGCGCATGCAGCCGCACCAGGCGGTACTGGCGGCGGCCGAAACCCAGGGCCGCGCGCAGGCCGGGCGCGACCGGCCCCGGCGGCCGCACCGTCAGCGGCGCATAGATCCGCAGGCCCGCCGCGCGGGCGCCAAGGCTCAGCGCCAGGTCGTCGGAGATTGCCCGGTCCCAGAGGCGCGGCAGGTCCAGCCGGGCCAGCGCCGCCCGGCTGATCGCCGTGGCACCGCCCCAGCACAGGTTGCAGCGGGCGCAGCGCGGCAGGGTGGCGATGCCCATGTCGATCAGCGCCAGCAGGGCGGCCGCGATGCCCGGGCCGCCCGGCAGGGTCCAGCGATAGCCGGTGGCGATGTCGCCCTGGCCGGTCAGCAGCGGCCGCACCAACTGGGTGAGCAGGCCGGGCGGCGGCACCATGTCGGCATCCAGCGTCACCAGCGCCGCATCCTCCGGCCGCAGCGCCGCCAGCGCAGCGAGCAGGTTATGGACCTTCTGGCCGCGCCGCGCCGCCGCCCCCGCCAGCACCACCGAAGCCTGGCCCGGCCGCGCGGCGGCGAAGCGGGCGAGCGGCGCGAAGGCCGGGTCGGCGGCGGATTCCACCGCGAAGGCCACGCGCCAGGCCGGGTGGTCCTGCGCCGCCAGCGCCGCCAGGAATTCCGGGAGCAGCGGCGCCGCGCCGCGCACCGGCACCAGGACCAGGATCGGCGGCCAGGCCGCCGGTTGCGGCTGCGGCCGCCGCAGCAGCCGCAGATAGAGCGCCGGGGCCAGGGTCGCCAGCAGCGCCAGCACCATCCAGCCCAGCAGCACGGCCCCTGCCGCCAGCCCCATCCATGCCCTCCTGCCCCGGTCGCGAGGGCGCAGCCTGCCGTCGCGGCGGGGTTCTGACCAGAACTTGATCGCCAGGGGCGCATCACCAGTCAGTAGATTAACCTTTGTGACAAAACATCCTTTGCGTGCGAACCGACCTGACGGCACACTCCATCATCGCGCTGGGATGTGACGGAATGGCCGAATTCGATCAGTTGGCGCAAGGCGGCCCTGGGCAGGATGGCTCCGGCGCGGCAACGCCCTCGGCACCCGGCCGCGCCTGATACGAAAGACACGTCCATGGTCCCGATCGAGCCCGAATTCTCCGCCTACAATACCGATGAGGAACCCTGGCGGATCGCCCGGCTGATCCGCACCGATGGCCGGGTGCGCGAGCTTCTCCGCATCCTGACGCCGGAGACGGCGGAGGTCGAGGGATGCCTCGGCGAGCGGATCTGGACCGGGCATGTGCTGCGCCTGCATGACGAGCGCGGCACGGTGCAGGCTCATGTCAGCGCCGCGCTCGGCGCCTCCGGCTGGCTCTCGGTGATCGCCCTGGCCCTCGCCCGGGCCTGGGACGGGGAGGATGAGGGCGAGGTGGAATTCCTGGTGGAGGGGGAATCCATCCCCTGGCCGGTGGAAGCGATCCTGCCGGCACCCTGAGCTAGCCATTCACGGCACTGGTTCCGGCGCATCCTCCACCGCCGGCCGGCCGGTGACGAAGCGCCAGTGGTGCCAGAGCAGCCGCGCCGCCAGCGAGCGCCAGGGCCGCCATGCCAGCGCCAGCTCCGCCAGCGGCTTCGGCCCCGGCCGTGCCGGCAGGCCGAGCAGATGCGCGGCGCTCGCCGCCAGCGCCAGGTCGCCCGCCGGGAAGACATCCGGCCGCTGCTCCGCAAACAGCAGGTGCACCGCCGCGGTCCAGGGGCCGAGGCCCTTCACCGCGGCGATATGCGCCACCGCCGCCGCATCCTCCATCCCCGCCAGCGCCGCGAAATCGAGCCGCCCCTCCAGGCAGGCGGCGGCGAGGGAGCGCGCATGCGCCGCCTTGGGCCGCGACAGCCCGGCGGTGCCGCAGAGTGCCGCATCGTCCAGCGCCAGCAGCCCTGCCGGTTCCAGCGCGCCGGGCAGGGCGCTGAGGCGCCGCCAGATGGCGCCGGCCGCCTGGTTGCTGATCTGCTGGCCGCAGATGGCGCGCAGCAGGCCGGGGAAGCCGGGCTGGCGGACCCGCCAGGGCAAGGGCCCGGCGGCGGCCTCGATCGGCGCAAGGCGCGGGTCGGCGGCGACCAGCGCCTCCAGCCCGTCACGGGCCCAGGGGGGGAGGGCCGGGGGGCAAGGGGGGGGCGGCGGGGTAGCGGAGGAGGAGAGGGGGGGCCATCCCCGCCGCCTTTAGCGCATCGGCACCCGGAGGGGGACCGGGAGATCGCCGCGCGCCACCCCGCAACTGGCCCCGCCCTGTTGCCGCCGGAAGCCCCGGCATGTGGCGAATTGCAACGGAATGCAACGGGCGCGGGCCGGGCAACGAAGCGAAACATCCTGCCCCGCCAAAGCCATGCGCCGCGCTATATCAGGGGCATCATGGAACCGCAGCCGCATATCCTGGTCGTGGACGACGACCGCGAGATCCGCGACCTCCTCGCCAAATTCCTGGAACGCCAGGGCATGCGCGTGACCGCGGCCCGGGATGCGCGGGAAGCGCGCAGGCTCTGGCCGCTCGGCCGCTACCACCTGGTGGTGCTGGACCTGATGCTGCCCGGCGAGCCCGGGCTCGATCTCGCCCGCTGGCTGCGCAGCCAGGGGCCAGGGGATGGTGGTGTGCCGATCGTCATGCTGACGGCGATGAGCGAGGAGACGGACCGCATCGTCGGCCTGGAACTCGGCGCCGACGACTACGTGGCCAAGCCCTTCAACCCGCGCGAGCTGGTGGCCCGCATCCGCGCCGTGCTGCGCCGTGCCTCCGGCGAGGCCGGCGCCGCCAAGGAGCCGCCGGCCAAATCCGTGCGCTTCGCCGGCTGGACCCTGGAGCCCGGCCGCCGCCGCCTGCTCAACCCCGATGGCGCCGAGGTACCGCTGACCGGGGGCGAATACGAATTGCTGCAAGTGCTGGTGGAGCGCCCCAACCGGGTGCTGACCCGCGACATGCTGATGGACCTGCTGCGCGGCCGCCAGGCCGGGCCCTTCGACCGGGCGATCGATGTTGCCGTCTCCCGGCTGCGGCGCAAGCTGGAGGATGACGGGCGCAACCCCAGCCTCATCAAGACCGTGCGCGGCGGCGGCTATGTGCTGGCCGCGACGATCGACCGGGCCTGAGCATGGGCGTGCTGCGCCGCCTCTGGCCGCAAAGCCTGGCGGGCCGCACCGCGCTGGTGCTGCTGCTCGGCCTGACCTTGGTGCAGGGGGCGGGGCTGCTGATCCATGCGCTGGACCGGGTGGACCTGCAGCGCTTCGCCCAGGGGCGCGAGATCTCGGCCCGCACCTTCGGCCTCTGGCGCAGCCTGGTGCTGGCCGCGCCCGAACGCCGCGCGGCGCTGCTGGCGGATGTGGACCTGCCCGCCGGGGTCTCGGCCAGCCTCGATGACCAGCCCCTGGTGCCCGCCGATGCGCCGCCGCCGCCGCTGCCGGCGCTGCGGCGCTACCGCATGGAGCAACTGGCCGGCGGCGGGCCGCCCCGGCTTCGGCCACGCGAGGCGCGTTTCGCCAGGCTCGGCGGCCCCGGCCACTTCATGGCCTCGCTGCGGCTGCCGGATGGGCCATGGCTCAATCTCCGGGTGGAGGTGCCGGCGCCACGGCCTTGGCATTCGCCCACCTTCCTGATCGCCTTCCTGGTGATGACCGCGGCCGCCGCCGCGCTGACCCTCTGGGCGGTGCGGCGGCTGACCCTGCCGGTGCGGGCGCTGGCCGAGGCGGCGGACCGGCTCGGCCGCGACGTGAACGCGCCGCCTTTGCCGGAACGCGGCCCGGCCGAGGTCGCGACCGCCGCGCATGCCTTCAACACCATGGCCGGGCGCATCCGCCGCTTCGTCGGCGACCGCACCCAGATGCTGGCGGCGATCGGCCATGACCTGCGCACGCCGATCACCCGCCTCAGGCTGCGCGCCGAGTTCATGGAGGATGACGAGCAGCGCGGGAAGATGCTGCGCGACCTCGACGAGATGGAGGCGATGATCGCCGCCACCCTTGCCTTCGCCCGCGACGACGCGGCGGCCGAGGCCACCGTGCCGCTCGACCTCGCCGCGCTCTGCCGCACCGTGCTGGACGAGGCGGCGGATGCGCGGCCGGAAGCCGCCGCCAACATCGCCTATGCCGGGCCGGAGCGGCTGGTGGTGCCGGTGCGGCCGGTGGCGATGAAGCGGGCGCTGGCCAACCTGGTCGGCAATGCGCTGGCCTATGGCGGCGCGGCGCGGCTGACCCTCTCGCCCCCTGCGGCGCCACGACAACCGCTGCGCCTGGTGGTGGAGGATGACGGGCCGGGCATCCCGGATTCCGAGCTGGAGGCGGTGTTCCAGCCCTTCCGCCGGTTGGAGGCCAGCCGCAACCGCGAGACCGGCGGCGCCGGGCTCGGCCTGCCGATCGCCCGGAACATCCTGCGCGCGCATGGCGGCGATGTGGTGCTGCGCAACCGCGCGGCGGGCGGGGCGGGGCTGGAGGCGGTGGCGACGCTGCCGGTCTGACGCCTGCCAATTCGCCCTCCTGCCCGCCCGAACCCGGATGCGGCGCCACCGTTGTGGCCGGCGAGGGAGTTGGAGGCGACCATGCCACGCGGCGACAAGTCGGCCTATACGGGCAAGCAGAAGCGCCAGGCCGAGCATATCGAGGAAGGCTACGAGAAACGCGGCGTCCCTGAGGAGGAGGCCGAGCGCCGCGCCTGGGCAACCGTGAACAAGCAGACCGGCGGCGGCAACCAGAGCGGCTCCGGCCGCGGCAAGCCGGACACGACCGTCTCGGCGCGGCGCGGCGGCAGGAAGGGCGGCGCCGCCTCGGCCGCGCGGCCGGCGGCGGCGCGCTCGGCCTCGGCGAAGAAGGCGGCAGCGACGCGCAAGCGCAATGCGGCGAAGGGCAAGGGGTAGGACGGCTCCGGCGCACAAGGTCGGGTGTGGCGAGGTTATGTTCCTTTGATCGGCGGCGCCTGTCAGGCCCGCATCGCCAACGGCGCACCGACCAGACCGTCCCGTCGATCTGGCCACAGTAAAAACCACCAGGCAGCAGGAGCAGCTCAAGGCCGAAGCCGCCGAGGGCCCGGGCCCACAGCGCCCGCCTTGCATCAACCCCACCGCCCGGCAACCATCCAAAGGCAAATCAGCTCTTGACCGCGAAGACAGTCGCTCAGTCGTCCTGGCAGGCGAACGGTAGCCATCAGAGGCGTTTGGCTATTCCATGATCCGAACCGGCATCCTTCTCGCCCTGCTGTCCGCCGCGCTGTTCGGCGCCAGCACGCCCCTCGCCAAGCTCCTTCTGGGGGCCGTTGACCCTTGGATGATGGCTGGCCTGCTCTATCTCGGCGCAGGCATCGGCCTTGCCTCCGTTCACCTTTCGCGGGAAGCCCTCCGGCTGCCTGCCGTTGAGGCGCCGCTGCGTCGCTCCGACATGCCGTGGCTGGCCCTGGTGATCGTGGCAGGCGGTATCCTGGGGCCGCTACTGCTGATGTTCGGCCTCTCCCGCACCGACGCGGCGGGGGCCTCGCTCCTGCTCAACCTCGAAGGCTTGGCGACCATGGGCATCGCCTGGGTCGTCTTCCGGGAAAACGTGGACCGCCGGCTGCTGCTGGGCGCCTTCGCGATCCTTGCCGGGGCCATCCTGCTGTCCTGGCAGGGGCAGGCGTCCTTCCAATGGGGCGCCCTGCTGATCGCCGGGGCCTGCCTTTGCTGGGGGATCGACAACAACCTGACGCGCCGGCTGTCCTCGGCCGATCCGGTGCGGATCGCCATGCTCAAGGGCCTGGTCGCGGGCGCGGTCAACCTTCTGCTCGCGCTGCTGAACGGGGCGGTCCTGCCGCCCGCCGGCATCCTCCTGGCCGTAGGCGCCGTCGGATTCCTGGGATATGGCGTGAGCCTCGTGCTGTTCGTGCTCGGCCTGCGCCATCTCGGCGCCGCCCGCACCGGGGCCTATTTCTCGCTCGCGCCCTTCGTCGGGGCGGTTCTCGCCATCCTCATGCTGGGTGAGTCCTTGTCGGCGCAAGTGCTGATCGCGGGTGGGTTGATGGGATTGGGCCTTTGGCTGCACCTCTCGGAACGGCACGACCACGAACATGCCCATGAGGCGATGGAACACGAGCATCGCCATACTCACGACGCGCACCACCAGCATGAGCACGGCCCGGAGGTGCCGCCCAGTGAGCCGCACACGCATCGGCACCGGCACGCGCCCCTGGTGCACTGTCACCCGCATTACCCCGATCTGCACCATCGGCATGGTCACGGGCGCGCCCACTGAGGCTTGCCTTTCTGGCGCGCCGTGGCCGCCTTGTATCTTCGGGCCGATTCGGACCTCCGGGCCATGCGGCCCTGCGGTCATCGGTCCGCCTCAACCCGCCAGCAGCCGCCTGAGCTTGCGCACCGCGCTGTCCGGCGTGGTGAAGACCGGCCGGCCGGTCGCCGCCTCCACCAGGGGCGCGGCGCGGGCCAGGCTGAATTGCGCCAGGGCGATCACGTCGCACTGCGCGAGGTCGCGCGCCGCCTCGGCCGCCAGCCGGTCATGCTCGGCCAGGTCGCCGCGGTCGAGTGCCGCCAGCCCGCCCTCGACCAGCTTCGGCACCACCGTGACGCCGGCCGGGAATTCCGGGGGCATGGTGTCGAGGGTCGGCTGGAAGGTGGCGAGCAGGCCGATCGTCGGCCGCGTCCGATGACCGGAGGGCGATGCCCGCAGGTCTGAATCGGCCGCGCCCATCGCGGCCGCGCAGGCTTCCTCGATCATCGCCTCGTTTGGCTTCAGGACAGGCTTGGGCGCCAGGTCGCGCGCCACCGCCTCGATGCAGGGGCCGAAGGCGGAGCAGGTGAAGAGGATGCCCGCCGCGCCGGTGCCGGCGGCATAGCGCGAGAGGGTGAGGAACCGCTCCGTCATGCCGGGCGTGAGCCGGCCCTCCCGCGCCAGGTCGGCCGAGAGGCTGTCATCCAGCAGGTTCATCAGCGTGGCCTCCGGCCAGGCCCGGGCGAAGGCGGCCTCGATCGGCGGCGGCGAGTGGCGGAGGGCGTGGATCAGGGCAATGCGCATGGCGGGGTCCTTGGTGGCATCACTTCGCGACGCAGCGCTTCAGGGGGGGAGGGGAATTCGCTGCAATCCGGGAAGGTGATCTCATCCGGCCCGCGCCTTTCCACCCGCAGCAGGTTGGGGTTGCCGCTGCAGCCGAAGCCGCCATCCGGCGGCACCCTGCCGCCGAAGGCGGTCATCACCGGCTGCATCGGGGTGAAGCGGAATTCCAGGCCCTGCGGCTGGATCGCCACCGTCTCGATGGTGCGCTGGCGATAGGCGATATCGAGCGAGGTGGAGCGCATCACCACGTCGCGGGTGAAGATCACGGTGGGGCTGCCGAAACAGGCGGGGGTGTCGTTGTCCACCGGCGGGAATTGCCCACCGGTCCAGGCGCCGAAGATCCATTCATGCGGCGGCGCCTGGCGCTGCTGCGCCCCGGCATCCCCCGTTGCCGCGAGCGGCAATCCCAGCGCCAGAAGCAGGGTCCAATGCCGCATGCGCGATCCTCCTCGATCCCAGGTCGGTCCCGCCCTTCTAGCGCCGATCAGTCCTCAGACCTAGGCCGGCACCGCCACCGGCACCCGCGGCCCGTCCCGCACCGGCAGATGCACCAGCGCGGCGAAGCCGGCGGCGAGGATGCTGATGACCCACATCTGGTCGTAGCTGCCGGTCCGGTCGAAGACCAGCCCGCCGAGCCAGGCGCCGGTGAAGCCGCCGATCTGGTGGCCGAGGAAGATCATGCCGAAGATCGTCGCCAGCCAGCGGGTGCCGAATTCCCGGGCGCAGAGCGCCATGGTGGGCGGCACGGTGGAGAGCCAGAGCAGCCCCATCAGCGCGGAAAAGATGAGCACCGAGGCGGTGGTCTTCTCCACCAGCATGAAGCCGGCCATCAGCACGCCGCGCCCGGCATAGATCGCCACCAGCAGCTCCCGCCGCCGCCAGCGCCCGGCCAGCTCCCCCCGCCGCCAGGGAGCCGGCGATGTTGAACAGCCCGATCAGGCTGATGGCGCCGGCCCCCACCGCGGCCGGCAGGTGGCAGCTTGCGACGAAGCCCGGCAGGTGCACCGCCAGGAAGCTCACATGCATGCCGCAGACGAAGAAGCCGAAGAACAGGCACCAGAAGGTGGAATCCCGCAGCGCCACCGAAAGCGCCTCCCGCGCCGTCTGTTCCGTGGCGCCGGGGGCGGGCGGCGCCGGCGCGTCGTTCAGCGGCAGGGCCAGCGGGATGATGAGCAGGGAGGCCAGGGCCACCCCCAGCATTGCCGCCTGCCAGCCGAAGCCGTTGATGCCGAGCTGCACCAGCGGCACCACCAGGAACTGCCCGAAGGAGGAGCCGGCGGTGCCGAGGCCGATGGCGCGGCTCCGCATCGAATCCGGCAGCAGCCGGGTGAGGCTGGCCATCACCACGGGCATCCCCGCGGCCGAGACGGCAAGGCCCATCACCACCCCGGCGAAGAAGGTGAACATCGGCAGCCCCTCCGACATCGCCATGCCGAAGACGGCGCAGGCCTGCAGCGCCGCGCCGCCCATGATGACCCGGCGCGCGCCGATCCGGTCCGCCACCTGGCCTAAGACCGGCTGCGAGACGCCGTTCAGCAGCACCTGGAGCGCGATGGCGAAGGCGAAGCCGGAGGCGGTCCAGCCATGCGCCGCGGTCATTGGCGCCAGGAAGAGGCCGGAGGTCTGGCGCAGCCCCATCCCCAGGGCCGCGGTCAGCATGGCGCAGCCGAGCAGCAGGCCGATACTGACCGGCAGGCGGGGGGAGGAGGCGGGGGAGGCTGGCATGGGCGGCACCTCAGGCATGGCGGAGGATGGAGCGCGGCACGCAGCCGGCCCTTCCGGAAGAGGCCATGTTCCCATCGGCTGCCCAGGCGCCGCAACCGCGCCGGGCGCATGGTGCCCGTGCCACCCATGCCCGGAACGCGGGGCCAGGTGCCGTGAATTGCGCCCCCCCGCGCGGCCGTGCCATGCCCCTGCCGGTGCCGGCCCGCCGTGGCCGGCAAGGGAGCCCCGGATGCTGCGTCGCCTCTACGACTATGTGCTTGCGCTGTCCGCCCACCGGCGCGCCCCCGCCTGGCTGGCGGTGGTGAGCTTCGCCGAGAGCAGCGTCTTCCCCATCCCGCCCGATGCCATGCTGATCCCGATGTGCCTGGCGCGGCCGGACCGGGCCTGGCGCTATGCCGCGATCTGCACCATCGCCTCGGTGCTCGGCGGCATCGCCGGCTATGCGATCGGCTATTTCCTGTTCGAGGCGCTGGCCGAGCCGGTGCTGCGCGCCTATGGCCATGCCGATGCGCTGCTGCGCTTCGAGGGCTGGTACGCGCAATGGGGGGCGCTGGTGATCCTCATCAAGGGGCTGACGCCGATCCCCTACAAGATCGTCACCATCGCCTCCGGCGCCGCGAAATTCGATTTCCTGGTCTTCATGGCCGCCAGCATCGTGACCCGGGGCGCCCGCTTCTTCCTGCTGGCCTGGCTGCTGCAACGCTTCGGCCCGCCGATCCGCGACTTCATCGAGCGGCGGCTGACCCTGGTGACGACCGGGGCAGCGCTGGGCATCGTGGCTGGATTCGTGGCGCTGCGCTGGCTGTGATCTCGGGGCGGAGCGGCTTGCCGCTGCGGAATTCCACGATGGCGGGATGGCCCTCAGCCTGGACGTCCCGCTCGCTCCATTGGAATAGCACGGCGTTGTAGCCCTCGAAGCGCGTGCTGCAATAGAGGATGCCGCGGAAGCCGGCGGCGCGGGCGGCATCGGCCACGAAGCGCGGCACGAAATATTCCGGCTTCCAGGGGCTGTCCCGGTCGGGGCGCAGCCGCCCCATCACCGCGTTGAGGCCGGCGGTCAGCAGGCTCACGCTCTGGCCCTGCGCCTGGCTCTTCCCCTGGCCGGCCGTGACCCCGGCGAGGTCGAGCAGGCCGGAGAGGCGCCGCATCCGGAAGCACTGGACCCAGGCGATGCAGCGCGAAGCGGGCGCGGTTTCCGCGCAGGCGCCATAGGCGCTGGAGGCCAGGTAGAAGACCGTCTGGCCATGGTGGTTGAAGCGGCCCTCGTTCCAATTGGCGGGCGGCGGCCCCATCTCGGCGGCGCTGCGGCGCTGCGGCGTTCCGGGCCATCGGGCAGGCGGGCGCGGTGCCAGAGCGCCTCGTCCAGCGTGACCTTGGGCGCCCGGCGCACCGCGGCCAGGATGCGCCGGCCCACCGGATGGTCGAGGCCGAGATAGGGGAAGCGGGCGAGATGCACGCCCAGCGCCTCCATCTCTCGCGCGAACCTGGCCGCATCGCCCGCCCTTGCCATGCCTCCACATCGCGGGACGGCGGGCCGGGTTCAGGCGCGGCGCTCGGTATGCAGCGCCAGATGCGGGGCGAAGGGCGCGAGGTCCGGCACCAGGCCGAGGCCGGGACCCTGCGGCGGCGCCACCAACCCGTCGTGCAACTCCAGCACGCCCTCCAGCAGTCCCTCCCGCAAGGGGTTGGGGTTGGCATCCCATTCCAGCAATCCGGGGCCGCGCACCGCGGCCAGCAGGTGCAGCGAGGCCAATTGGCCGATGCCGCCGCCGAGGAAATGCGGGCAATAGCTCCGTCCGGCGCCCAGCACCGCCTGGGCCACCGGCAGGGTCGCGGTGAAGCCGCCCCATTTGCAGGCATCCGGCTGCACCACCGCGAGATGCCCCGCCTCCAGCGCCTCGTGGTAGGCCAGCGCGCCGCGCAGGTTCTCGCCGGCGGCGAGCGGGCTGCTGGCGGCGGCGCGGACCTGCGCCCATTCCCAGGCCGGGCGGTCGGCGGCCAGCGGCTCCTCGATCCAGGTGAGCGGGAATTGGCCGAGCACGCCGGCCATGCGCACCGCCTGCGCCACGTCCCAGCCCTGGTTGATGTCCACCATGCAGCGCTCGCCCGGGCGGAGCGAGGCGAAGATCGGGGCCAGGGTGGCGACATCCCGTGCCTCGCCGAAGCCGATCTTGATCTTGAAGGCCCGGTAGCCGCGGGCGCGGGCCGCCTCCACCTGCTCCAGCGCCATGGCATCCGGGTTGAGGCCGGAGGCGTAGCAGGGCAGTGGCGAGGCATCGCTGCCGCCGAGCCAGCGGAACAGCGGCAGCCCGGCGCGGCGCGCGAACAGGTCGTGCAGCGCGATATCGGCGCCGGCCAGCGCCGCGGCGAAGGCGCCGGGCTCGCCCGCCTGCAGGCCCCAGAGATGCAGCCCGCGGCTGATCTCGTGCCAGGTGGCGCGCGGGTCAGTGATCTCGCGGCCGAGCAGGCGGGGGGGCGATGAAGGCATCGAAGAGCCGGGCGCGATGCTCGGCGCCGACGGTCGGGAAATTCGCCCAGGCCTCGCCCCAGCCGAAGCCGCCCTCCGCATCCTCCAGCCGGAGGAAGACGGCGACGCGTTCCGTCATGGCGCCGAAGGCATTCACCACCGGCACCGCGATGGGGGCGCGGAAGACGAAGCTTTCCGCGCGGACAAGTCTCACCACTGCGAAATCCTTATTGCTCGCGCCAGGGATGCGCGGCCCAGAGTTGCTCATACTGCGTCTTCAGCGCCAGCAGCGCCGCGCGGTAGTCGTCCGGGCCGAGGTAGCGCAGCGGCAGCATCTGCTGCGCCGCCGCCGCCTTGAATTCCGGGTTCTCGATGGTGCGGCGCACCGAAAGGGCCAGCCGATCCAGGATCGGCCGCGGCATGCCGGCGGGGGCGCCGACGCCGCGCATCGAGCCCTCCACCACGTCGAAGCCGAGTTCGCGGAAGGTGGGGACATCGGGCGCGCCTTCCCAGCGCCGCACCGCCATGGAGCCGAGCGGGCGGATCAGCCCCTGGCGCCAATCGGCCATGCCCTCGCCCATGTTCACCACGGCGAGCGCCAATTGCTTGGAGAGCAGCGAGGTGCGCACCTGAGAGGAGCCGCCGAAGGGCACGTGCAGGAATTTGGCCCCGGTGAGGCGTTCCAGCGCCAGCATCGCCAGGTGGTCGTCGGAGCCGACGCCCGTGGTGCCATAGGCCAGCTCGCCCGGCCGCCGCTTCGCTTCCTCGATCAGCGCGGCGAGCGAGGCGACCGGGCTGTCGGCCAGCACCCAGAAGCCGCCGGGATCGTCCACGATATTGGCGATGGGGGAGAAGTCCTCGAAGCGGAACCGCGCCTGCCGCTCGATCGGCACGGTGATGATGTTCGGCGTATTGGTGAAGCCGATGGTATAGCCATCCGGCTTGGCGCGGGCGAGTTCGCCCCAGCCCACCTCGCCGCCGGCGCCGGCGCGGTTCACCACCACCACGGGCTGGCCAAGATCCCTTTCCATGAAGCGCGCCAGGGTGCGCGCCGCCACATCCGTGCCGCCGCCGGGGGGCGAAGGCGACGATCATGGTGATGGCGCGCTCCGGGAAGGCCTGCGCCGAGGCCGCGGCGGGCAGCGCGAGAAGCCCGGCGAGGCTGGTGGTGAACGAACGTCTGAACATCGGCGCAATTTCCTCCCGCCGGCGCATCTCCGCGCGCCGTGGCGTGCCCGATCGGACCACGGGCGCGGGCGGGTGGCAACCGGAGGGCAGGATATTTTGCGCGGATGGAGCGGCGCGATTGCGCTTGGCGCGGCCGGGGCGGCTTGCCATGCTCGGAACGGTCCCCTGGCCTGAACCCCCGGGCCCGATCGGAGGCATGCCGATGCGACAGATCCTCTCCCGCCTGCTGCCCGCGGCGCTGCTGCTCGGCCTCGCTGCTGCCCCGGCCCTGGCCGGGACGACCCTCGATGCGGTGAAGCGCAACGGGCATCTCCGCTGCGGCGTCTCGGTGGGCCTGGCCGGGATGTCGCAGCCGGATGCGCAGGGCGTCTGGCGCGGCTTCGATGCCGATATCTGCCGCGCGGTCGCCGCCGCCGTCTTCGGCGATGCGGAGCGGGTGCGCTTCGTGCCCACCACCACGCAGACCCGCTTCACTGCCCTGCAATCGGGCGAGGTGGACATGCTCACCCGCACCACGGCGCTGACCCTGGCGCGCGACAGCCAGCTTGGCCTCACCATCACGGTGGCGCATTTCTACACCGGCCAGGGCGTGCTGGTGCATCGGCGGCTGAACATCACCCGCGCCGAGCAGCTCGACGGCGCCACCTTCTGCGCCACCCAGGCTTCGGAGATCGAGCGCAACCTGGCGGACTGGGCGCGGCAGAAGAACCTGCGCATCACCACCATCCCCTTCGACACGCCGCCCACCATATTGCAGGCCTTCCTGGCCGGCCGCTGCGACGCCATCAGCAACGACATGATCAACCTCTCCGGCAACCGCATGGCGGCGCCGAACCCGGATGACCTGGTGCTGCTGCCCGACCTGATCTTCAAGGAGCCGCATGGCGTGCTGGTGCGGAACGGCGATGCCGAATGGGCGGCGCTGACGCGCTGGGCGGTCTTCGCGCTGTTCCAGGCGGAGGAGATGGGGCTGACGCGGGAGAATGTGGCCGCGATCCGCGAGACGACGCAGGATCCGAAGATCCGCCGCTTCCTCGGCCTCACCGAGAATGTCGGCACCGGCTGGGGCCTGCCCGCCTCCTGGGCCTTCGAGGTGGTGCGGCAGGTCGGCAATTACGCCGAGGTCTTCGACCGCGGACCGGGCCGCACCCTCGGCATGGAGCGTGGCCCGAACCGCCCCTGGACCGAGGGCGGGCTGCTGATGAGCTGGCTCTGGCAGTAGCGCCGGCCGGCGCTACTCCCGCCAGGGATGCTCCGCCCAAAGCTTCTCGTAGCGGCTGCGCAGCGCCTGCAGCTCCGCCAAATAGGCCTCCGGCCCGAGGAAGCGCAGCGGCAGCATCTGCTGCGCGGCGAGGGCCTGGAATTCCGGATTGTCCACGGTGCGGCGGACCGCCAGCGAAAGCCGCGCAAGCGCATCCGGCGGCACGCCCGCCGGCGCCGCCATGCCGCGCATCGAGCCTTCCACCACATCGAAGCCGGCTTCCCGGAAGGTGGGCGCGTCCGGCGCCACCTCGGTGCGGCGCTCGCCCATCTGGCCGACCATGCGCATGAGGCCCTGGCGACTTTCATGCACGCCCTCCGCCACGTTCATGGAGGCGATGGCGATCTGCCGGCCGAGCAGGGCCTGCTTCACCTGGCTGCTGCCGGAATAGGGCACGTGCAGCAGCTTCACCCCGGCCTGGCGCTCGAAGGCCAGCACCGCCAGGTGGTCGTCGGAGCCGATGCCGGTGGTGCCATAGGTCACCGAATCCGGCTTCGCCTTCGCCGCCGCGATCACATCACCCAGGGAGCGGAAGGGGCTGTCCGTCAGTACGTAGAAGGCGCCGGGATCGTCCACGATATTGGCGATGGGGGTGAAGTCATCGAGCTTGAAGCGGGTGCGGCGCTCGACCGGCAGGGTGACGATGTGAGGCGTGTTGATGAAGCCGATGGTCAGCCCATCCGGCCGCGCCCGCGCCAGTTCCGCGAAGCCGATCTCGCCGCCGGCGCCCGGCCGGTTCACCACCACCATGGGCTGGCCGAGGTCACGTTCCAGGAAGCGCGCCAGGGTCCGGGCGGCGAGGTCGGTGCCGCCGCCGGCCGCGAAGGCGACGATCATGCTGAGCGGCCGGTCCGGCTGCCATTCGGCGCGGGCGGGGCGGGCCAGGGTCGCGGCGCCGGTGGCGGCGAAGGTGAGGAGGCTGCGGCGGGTGGTCATCCGGTGGTTCCCGATATGGGAAGGGCCGGCGGTGGTCCGCCGGCCCTTCTCGTCGATCCGATGCAGGTGCTGCAGCCTCAATCGGCGGCCAGCGCCATCCGGCTGCGGTTGAGCACGGTCTTCACATGGTCCTCCGCGGCATCGACCACGCGCACAGTCTCCTCCGGAGTGAAGACATGGCCGGCGCCGGGCATGACGCGGTAGTCGATGGTGATGCCGCGCTGGGTGTTCAGCTTGTCCACCAGCTTCTTCACCGAGGATTCCGGCACCAGTTCGTCCTCGGCGCCGTGCAGGATCAGGCCGTTGCAGGGGCAGGGGGCGAGGAAGCCGAAATCATAGTGGCTGGCGGGCGCGCTGATGGAGACGAAGCCGCCCATCTCCGGCCGCCGCATCAGCAATTGCATGCCGACATAGGAGCCGAAGGAATAGCCGGCCACCCAAAGGCTATGCGCGTTCGGGTTCACCGCCTGGAGGAAGTCCAGCGCCGAAGCCGCATCGCTGATCTCGCCGATGCCGCCGTCGTAACGGCCCTGGCTGCGCCCGACACCACGGAAATTGAACCGCAGGACCGAGAAATTCATCGCCTGGAAGCGCTGGTAGAGCGCGTGGATCACCCGGTTGTTCATCGTTCCGCCATGCAGCGGATGCGGATGCAACACCAGCGCGACCGGAGCATTCGGCTGCTTCGAGTGGTGATAGCGGCCTTCGAGCCGACCATCAGGGCCGGCGAACATGACCTCAGGCATCGTCCCGTGGGTCCAATTCCGGTTTGGCCGTGCGCGCCAGGGCTGCCGGGGGAGGCATGGTGGTTGCCTTCACCGACAAGCCAAGCGCGCACCGACGCTTGGTGGGGAAGTCCTTGCCGACGCCGCGCCTGCCGCCCCCGCCATCCCGGAGGGATGGTGAGGCCAGACTGCCGCGCCGGCCGCCATGCCGGACCGGAACCATCGGCCGCCCCGATTGTTGACCGGGGAGGTCGGGCAAAATAGCCTCTTTCCAACGACGGTCCTTGCGAACCTGCTCTGTCGCGGACATTTGGCTCCGATCATGACCTTGGCGCCCCGGGGAAGGCTCCCGGATCCCAGGGGTGGCGGGAATATAGGTATTCACCTCCGGCTTTCATAACGGATTCATGGCAGGCATCCCATGTCCCAGGCTCTGGTCCGGTATGCGGTTCCCGTGCATGTCACTGAAAACGGGCTTGTGAACAGGTTATTTGCCCTGTGCGGGAATAGTAGACCACTCAATCCCCGAAGAGGCGATTTTTGGGCCGGATGCACGATTTGTGGCCGGCGAAGGGAGGTCTGACCCATGCGCCTCTCGACCCGTGGTCGCTATGCCGTGATGGCGATGGTCGAGCTCGCGATGCGCCAGCAGGCCTGCGGCGCCGGCGAGGGTGGCGCCGAGCGGCCGGTCAGCCTGGCCGAGATCGCCCAGGCCCAGCAATTGTCCCTGGCCTATCTGGAACAGCTCTTCGGGCATCTCAGGCGCGGCGGGCTGGTGGCCTCGGCGCGCGGCCCCGGGGGCGGCTACCGCCTGGCCCGCCCGGCCGCCGCCATCGCCATCGCCGAGGTGGTGGAGGCGGTGGACGAGCCGATCCGCGCCACCCGTTGCGAGGAGGGAGCGCCGGGCTGCCTGGCCGGCCATCGCTGCCTCACCCATGACCTCTGGGCCGAGCTTGGCGAGCAGATCCGCCTCTTCCTTAGCCACATGACCCTGGCCGATGTGGTGGCCGGGCGGGTGCTCGGCCGGGCCGCGATCCCGTATGCCGAGCCCTTTGCCGGGGATTCCCCGTGAACGAGCTCTATCTCGACGCCAATGCCACGGAACCGCTGCGGCCGGAGGCGCGGGCGGCGGTGCTGGCGGCGCTGGAGGCTGGGGGCAACCCCTCCTCCGTGCATGGCGCCGGCCGCGCCGCCCGGCGGCTGCTGGAGGGCGCGCGGGAGGATCTCGCCGCCCGCTTCGGCGCCAGGCCACAGGATGTGATCTTCACCGGCGGTGGCACGGAAGCGAATGCGCTGGCGGTGCGGGGGCTCGGCCAGGGCCGCCGGGTGCTGCTCGGCGCCACCGAGCATGCCGCGGTGCTGGCCGCCGCGCCCAGGGACACAGGAGGGGCCGAGACCATCCCGGTGCGGCCCGACGGCACCGCCGACCTGGCGGCGCTGGAGGCGCTGCTGGCCTCGGGCGGGCCGGCCCTGGTCTGCCTGATGGCCGCCAACAACGAGACCGGCGTGCTGCACCCGATCCCCGAGGTAGCGGCGCTCTGCGCCCGCCACGGCGCCCTGCTGCATGTGGATGCGGTGCAGGCGGCCGGGCGGGTGGCGATGGACCGGGCGGCGGATAGCCTGGCGCTTTCCGGCCATAAGCTGGGCGGGCCGCCCGGCGCCGGGGCGCTGCTGCTGCGGCCGGGGCTGCATCTGCCGGCGCTGATCGCCGGCGGCGGGCAGGAGCGCGGGCGGCGCGGCGGCACCGAGCCGCTGCCGGCCATCGCCGGCATGGCGGCGGCGGCCACGGCGGCGGTGCCGGAAGCGGCCGGGCGGTTGGCGGTGCTGCGCGACCGGATCGCCGCCGGGCTGCGGGCGCTGGCGCCGGAGGCGGTGATCGCCGGGGAGGCGGCGCCGCGCCTGCCCAATACCCTTTCCATCGTCCTGCCCGGCGTGCCGGCGGAGACGCAGGTGATCGCGCTCGACCTGATGGGGCTGCGGGTCTCGGCCGGCGCCGCCTGTTCCTCGGGCAAGGTGGCGCGGAGCCATGTGCTGGCCGCCATGGGCTTCGGCGAGGCGGCCGGCTGCGGCATCCGCGTCTCCCTGCCCTGGAACGCGGCGGAGGATGCGCCGGAGCGCTTCCTGGAAGCCTGGGCTGCCATGCGCGCGCGCCTCTCGCGCCGGGCGGCCTGACGGGCCATCTTGGCTGGACCATGCACCCCGATCGCCCCGTCTATCTCGACAACCACGCCACCACGCCGCTCGACCCGCGCGTGCTCGCCGCCATGCGCCCCTGGTGGGAGGAGAATTTCGCCAATCCCCACAGCGTGGAACACGCCATGGGGCGGGAGGCGGAGGCGGCGGTGGAGGCGGCGCGGGCGGAGATCGCCGGGCTGATCGGGGCGGAGGCCAGGGAGATCGTGCTGACCTCCGGCGCCACCGAGGCCAACAACCTGGCGATCAAGGGCGCCGCCCGTTTCGCCGCGGCCCAGGGGAGCGAGCGCCGCCGGATCGTGACGCTGGCGACCGAGCATAAATGCGTGCTGGAGAGCGTCCGCGACCTGGCCGCCGAGGGCTTCGAGCCGGTGCTGCTGCCGGTCGGCCCGGGCGGCCTGCTGGACCTCGACCTGCTGCGGGACACGGTGGACAAGCGGGTCCTGCTGGTCAGCGTCATGGCGGTGAACAACGAGATCGGGGTGGTGCAGGACCTGGAGGTGGTGGGCGCCATCGCCAAGGCGGCCGGCGCGCTGTTCCACACTGATGCCGCCCAGGGCTGCGGCCGGATCGCGCTGGATGTGGCGGAGATCCAGGCCGACCTGCTTTCCATCTCCGGCCACAAGATCTACGGGCCGAAGGGGATCGGCGCGCTGTATGTGCGGCGGCGGCCGCGGGTGCGGCTGGCGCCGCTGTTCTCGGGTGGCGGGCAGGAGCGGGGCTTCCGCTCCGGCACCCTGCCGGCGCCGCTGGTGGTGGGGCTCGGCGAGGCGGCGCGGATCGCGGCCGGCGAGGGGCTGCTGGATGCCGGGCGGATCGCCGGGCAGCGCGACCGCTTCCTGGCCGCGCTTGAGGCCGAGGTGCCGGGGCTGCGGCTGAACGGGGACCCAGAGCGGCGGGTGGCGGGCAACCTCAACCTCACCTTCCCCGGCGAATTGGATGCCCAAGGCTTGATGGCCGAGGCGCCGGAGGTCTGCGTCTCGACCGGTTCCGCCTGTTCCTCGGCCGCGGTCGAGCCCTCCTATGTGCTGCGGGCGCTTGGTATGCCGGAGGCCGAGGCGCGTGCCACCTTGCGGATCGGGATCGGTCGCTTTACCTCCCCCGCCGATGTGGACCGCGCGGCTGCCGCCCTGGCCGCGGCATGGCGCCGCGTGGCGGCGGCCCGGCCCGCCCGGACCGGAACGGAGTAGCAGCAAGCGATGCCCAGGATGACCTTCATCGAGCGCGACGGCACCCGCCGCGAGGTGGAAGCCCCGCTCGGCCTCTCGGTCCTGGAGATCGCGCACAAGCATGGCGTCGATATCGAGGGCGCCTGCGAGGGCAGCCTGGCCTGCTCCACCTGCCATGTGATCGTGGACGGGCCCTGGTTCGGCCAGCTCTCCGAGCCGACCGAGGATGAGGAGGACATGCTGGACCTGGCCTTCGACCTCCAGGAGACCAGCCGGCTCGGCTGCCAGATCATCATGACCGAGGCGCTGGACGGGCTGGTGGTGAAGCTGCCGTCCGGCACGCGGAATGCGGGCGGATGATGGCCCGCTGGGAGACGGAATTCGGCGCCGAAGGCGGGCTCTACCGGCGCCTCCGCGCCGCCTGCGCCGAGGATTGGCGGGCCTATACCTGGCATCCCTTCGTGCAGGGACTGTCGGAGGGCACGCTGCCGCTGGCCGCCTTCCGGCGCTACCTCATCCAGGACTACCTCTTCCTGATCCATTTCGCCCGCGCCAAGGCGCTCGCGGTCTTCAAGGCCGAGAGCATCGAGGCGATGCGGGAGAAGACCGCGGCCATCGGCGCCATCCTCTCGGAGACGCTGATGCACCTGCGCTACTGCGCCGAATGGGGCATCCCGGAGGCCGAGGTGCGGGGCACGCCGGAAGCCTCGGAGACGGTGGCCTATACCCGCTACGTCATCGACCGCGGCCTGGCCGGCGACATCCTCGACCTCGAAGTGGCGCTGGCGCCTTGCACGGTCGGCTATGGCGAGGTGGCGCTGCGCATCCTGGCCGATCCGCGCCGGCGGCTGGCGGAGAACCCCTATGAGACCTGGATCGCCACCTATGCCGATCCCGGCTACCAGGCGATGGCGCGGGCCGCCGCGGCCAGGATCGACGCGCTGGGCCTGAGTCATGGCGGCGAGGCCCGCTTCGCCAGTCTTTCCGCCACCTTCGCCGAGGCCGCGCGGCTGGAGGCGCGGTTCTGGCAGCAGGGGCTGGATGCGGCCCTCGGCCGGATGCCGGGCTATGAGCGGGCGCACCGGCCGTGAGGATTCTCGTGGCCCGCCTCATGGTGCAGCCATGAGGATTCTTGTTGCCCGCCTCGTGGCGCAGCCATGAGGATTCTTGTCGCTATGTCCGGCGGCGTGGACAGCAGCGTCGTCGCCGGGCTGCTGAAGGCCGAGGGGCATGAGGTGGTCGGCGCCACCCTGCAGCTCTACGACCACGGCGCCGCCGTGAGCCGCAAGGGCGCCTGCTGCGCCGGCCAGGACATCCATGATGCCCGGCGCGTGGCGGACCTGCTCGACATCCCGCATTACGTGCTGGACCGCGAGACGCGCTTCCGCGACGCCGTGGTGCAGGATTTCGCCGATAGCTATGCCCGCGGCGAGACGCCGATCCCCTGCGTCCGCTGCAACCAGACCGTGAAGTTCCACGACCTGCTGGATCTGGCCCAGGGCCTCGGCTGCGAGGCGTTGGCCACCGGCCATTACGCCCGCCGCGTGGAAGGCGCGGCCGGGCCGGAACTGCACCGCGCCGCCGATCCGGCGCGGGACCAGAGCTATTTCCTCTTCGCCACCACCCCGGCGCAATTGGCCTTCAGCCGCTTCCCGCTCGGCGGCTTCGCGGACAAGGCAGCGGTGCGGGCGGAGGCGCAGCGGCTCGGCCTGCCGGTGGCGGAGAAGCCGGACAGCCAGGATATCTGCTTCGTCCCGGAAGGCCGCTACCATCAGGTGGTGGAGGGCCTGCGCCCGGATGCGGCGGAAGCCGGGGAGATCGTGCATCTCGATGGCCGGGTGCTCGGCCGCCATGCCGGGATCGCGCGCTATACGGTGGGCCAGGGCCGCGGCCTCGGCGAGGCTTCGCGGGATGCCGGGCAGCCGCTCTATGTCGCGGCGCTGGAGCCCGGGCGCCGCCGCGTGGTGGTGGGGCCGCGCGCCGCCCTGCCGCAACAGGCGGTGCCGGTCGGCGAGATGAACTGGCTCGCCCCGCCGCCCGCCGCGCCGCGCCGCTGCCAGGTGAAGCTGCGCGCCCGGGAGGCGCCGCAGGAGGCGCTGGTGGAATGGGACGCGGCGGCCGCGACGCTGCTGGTGCGCCCGGCGGTGCCGGCGATCGCCGCGCCGGGCCAGGCCTGCGTGCTCTATGACGGGGAGCGCGTGCTGGGCGGCGGCTTCATCCGCCGCGCCGGGCTTGGCGTTGACATGGTGGGGACGGCGGCTTAAGTCCGCCGCCTCCGTTCTGGCGGTGTAGCTCAGCTGGTTAGAGCACGGCACTCATAATGCCGGGGTCGGCGGTTCAAGTCCGCCCGCCGCTACCAACGGAAGAGCGCCAGGGGCTAGGGGTCGGGCGCGATTTTCAACCAAGCCGCTATTCGGCACGCCTCTGGCCCCGGCGGCAAGCGAAATTCGTTTGACCGGCGTTTGCCGAATGCCTAAGGGGGACGGCGTCGCGTGCCCTGGGGCCGTGGTGCTCGCGCGCGCGGGGTTTCCGCCTGCCGCCGGGCCGGGTCTGGGCGAACCGGAACATCGCTTCATCCTGCAGGGGCTGCTGGCGCCGCAACACAGGTGCCAGTCCCAAGCCGTCCCGGTGCGCCGACAGGCCGCGGGGGCGCATACCAGGGCCGGCGGGCGCACCTCCCGCGCGGGCCTTCCGAAAGACACATCGGCCTATGGCATCCACTTCCCTTTCCACCGCCCATGACACCGCGGGCACCGAGGATTTCGCTGCCCTCCTCGACGCCAGCCTGGGCGACAATACCGGCTTCGCCGGCTCCGTCCTCTCCGGCCGCGTCATCCGGGTCGAGGGCGATGTCGCCGTCATCGATGTCGGGCTCAAGAGCGAAGGCCGCGTGCCGCTCAGGGAATTCGCCCCGGCCGGCGAGACGGCCGAGGTGAAGGCCGGCGACGTCATCGACCTCTTCGTCGAGCGCTACGAGGACCGCGACGGCGCCATCAAGCTGAGCCGCGAGAAGGCCCGGCGCGAGGAGGCCTGGACCGTGCTGGAGAAGGCGCATGCCGCCAACCAGCGCGTCGCCGGCACCATCTTCGGCCGGGTGAAGGGCGGCTTCACCGTCGATCTCGGCGGCGCCGTCGCCTTCCTGCCGGGCTCCCAGGTGGACACGCGGCCGATGCGCGACGTGGCCCCCCTGATGGGCGCCCCGCAGCAATTCCAGATCCTGAAGATGGACCGGCCGCGCGGCAATATCGTGGTCTCCCGCCGGGCCGTGCTGGAGGAAGCCCGCACCGAGCAGCGCGGCGAGCTCATCAAGGGCCTGAAGGACGGCGTGGTACTGGACGGCGTGGTGAAGAACCTCACCGACTACGGCGCCTTCGTCGACCTCGGCGGCGTCGATGGCCTGCTGCATGTCACCGACATCGCCTGGCGCCGGGTCAATCACCCCTCCGAGGTGCTGACCATCGGCCAGCCGGTGAAGGTGCAGGTGATCCGCTTCAACCCGGAGACCCAGCGCATCAGCCTCGGCATGAAGCAGTTGATGGCCGACCCCTGGGAGGGCGTGGCGCTGAAATACCCGGTCGGCGCCAAATCGCCGGCCGCGTCACCAACATCACCGATTACGGCGCCTTCGTGGAGCTGGAGCCGGGGATCGAGGGGCTGGTCCATGTCTCCGAGATGAGCTGGACCAAGACCAACGTGCATCCCGGCAAGATCGTCTCCAGCTCCGAGCAGGTGGACGTGATGATCCTGGACGTGGATGAGGGCAAGCGCCGCATCTCGCTCGGCATCAAGCAGGCGCTGGGCAACCCGCACGAGCTGTTCGCGGAGGCGCATCCGCCCGGCACCATCGTCGAGGGCGAGATCCGCAACATCACCGAGTTCGGCCTCTTCATCGGCCTGCCCGGCGATATCGACGGGCTCGTGCATGTCTCCGACCTCTCCTGGGACGTGCCCGGGGAGCAGGCGATCACCGCCTACAACAAGGGCGATGTGGTCAAGGCGAAGGTGCTGGACGTGGATGTGGGCAAGGCCCGCATCTCGCTCGGCGTCAAGCAGTTGGAGGCCGACCCGGCCGCCGAGGTGCTGGACCGCGTCCGCAAGGGCGACATCGTCACCTGCGTGGTGAGCGCGGTCGAGAGCAACGGCATCGAGGTGAAGGTCGAGGACGTGCTCACCGGCTTCATCCGCCGCGCCGAGCTTGGCCGCGACCGTGCCGACCAGCGGCCGGAGCGCTTCTCCCCCGGCGAGCGCGTGGATGCCCGCGTCACCATGGTGGACCGTGCCGCCCGCCGCCTGACCCTGACCATCAAGGGCAAGGAGATCGAGGAGGACCGGGCCGCAGTGGCGCAGTATGGCACCTCCGACAGCGGCGCCTCGCTCGGCGACGTGCTGGCCGCGGCCATCCGCCGCCGGAACCAGGCCGCCACCGAGGAGTAGCGCCGGCATCCCGCGGCGGAGGGGCTGGCCCCTCCGCCGCGGCGCCGGCCGGATTGCGATCATGCCGCCGGGCATGGGTGGGTTTCCCATCCGGGCCCGGCGGCATCGTCGTTGCTTCGCCCCTCCGGTCATCGGACGGCAAGCAGGAGGGACCCGATGCAGGACGAGCAGGAACTGCCCGCCGCCGCCGGCCAGGTGGCGAAATCCTATCCCGAACTCTACCGCGCCTATGCCGCGCTCGGCGCCGCCTGCGCGGCCAGCGGGCCGGTCGAGGGCCCGGCGCTGCGCCTGGTGAAGCTGGCCCTGGCGATCGGCGCCGGCTCCGAGGGCGGCGTCCATTCCCATGCCCGGCGCGGGCTGGAGGAAGGGCTTTCGCCCGAGGCGCTGAAGCAGGTGGCGCTGCTGGCGGTGCCGACGCTCGGCTTCCCCCGCGCGGTGGCGGCGCTGACCTGGATCGAGGATGTGACGGACCCCGTCGCCGGGCGGGGCTGACCCGGCCTGTGCCCCGGGGGCCGGGGTGGGGGCAGCCGGCCGCGCCTTGGAACTCCCCCAGATTCCAGCGGTTTATGTGCCATGCCGTGGCTGCCGGCCGCCATGCCCTGTGAACCCCTCAGGCCAGCCTCCCGCAGGCCGGGCTTCCCGCCACGGCGTGCGAGGTCTATGCGACCCTCTGCATTCACAAGACGGATACCGGACCCATGACCCAGGCCGAACTTGCGGCGGTTCAGGCGCATCTGCGCCGGCTGCTCGGCAACCAGCGCATCACCCTCGCGGTCCCGCCGCGCAAGAATGCCTCCGTGGAGCTGCGCGTCGGCGATGAATTCGTCGGCACGGTCCATCGCGATGCCGAGGAGGGCGAGGTTTCCTACGCCATCCAGATCGTGGTGCTGGCCGAGGACCTCTCGCAGGTGAACTGAGGCCGCGACCAGCCAGGCCATCAGCGGGTGCCGAACATCCGGTCCCCGGCATCGCCGAGGCCGGGCAGGATATAGCCGTGCTCGTCCAGGTGGCTGTCGATGGCGGCGGTCCAGATGGGCACTTCCGGGTGCACCGCGTGGAAATGCGCGATGCCCTCCGGCGCCGCCAGAAGGCAGACCAGGCGCAGCTCGCGGCAGCCGCGCTCCTTCAGCCGGTCCACCGCCGCCACCGCGGAATTGGCGGTGGCGAGCATGGGGTCGAGCACGATCACCAGGCGTTCCGCCACATCCGGCGGCGCCTTGAAGTAGTATTCCACCGCCGCCAGCGTCTTCGGGTCGCGGTAGAGGCCGATATGGGCGATGCGGGCGGAGGGGATCAGCTCCAGCATCCCGTCCACGAAGCCCATGCCCGCGCGCAGGATCGGCGCGAAGACCAGTTTCTTGCCCGAGAGGATCGGCGCCTTCATGGTGGTGAGCGGCGTCGCGATCTCGATCTCCTCCAGCGGCAGGTCGCGCGTCACCTCGTAGCAGAGCAGCATGCCGATCTCGTTCAGCAGGCGGCGGAAGCCCTGGGTGGAGCGCTCGGCATCGCGCATCAGGGTGAGCTTATGCTGCACCAGCGGATGCCCCACCACATGCACGTCCCTCATCATCGGCTGCCCTTTTCTGCTGCCAGGGAGCATACCCCCGGTGCCGCCGGCCCGCCGAGGCCGGAGCCCAAGCCAATAGCGGAGCCGGGGCGGGGGCGCATCAGGCAGGTTCCATCCAGCGCCGCGGCTTGCGGCCGAGGCAGAGCCGCACCAGGCCATCGACGGCCCGGAGCAACCCCTTCGGGACCCGCCAGTCCGGGTGCCCTGCGCGGTAGGCGATGATGGCGGGAAGGATCGGCGCCACCTTTTCGGACAAATCCCGGTCCCACAGCAGGCAGGACGGCGCCGGCAAGGCGGAGTGCAGCCGCAGCCGGCGGGCCAGGGTGATGGCGCGGAGCCCCATGATGCGGATGCCCCGGCGGAAGGCGCAGCAGACCCAGTAGGTGAGGCCGCGGAGGGCGGCCGGGCAGGTGGGGCAGGCGACCTCCATCAGCAGCCGGGCCCAGAGCTTGGCATGCGCCCAGCGGCGGAAGCTGCGGGAGACGGTATCCGCCTTGCCATGCGCCTCCGGCAATTGCGCCCAGGCGGCGCGGCCGCCCCGCGGGTGCTTGAGCGTCACGGCACGGAAGATGGCGTCGAGCCGGGCGCGGGTATCGGCCGGCGGGCGGCCGGCGCGGCGGGTGAGGGAGAGACCGCAGCCCATGGCGGCGAGGCTGGGGGCGATGGCCTCCCATTCATCATCGGTCAGCGGCGCCCAGGGGCGCACCGGCGTCCGGCAGCGGATGGGGTCGAGGGAGACGCGGTGGAGGAATTCGAGGCGGGAGGGGAAGTCCGGAGGGAGGAAGTTGGGCATGGGGTGCGGCCTCCGGCGGGTGGGGGAAGAGGCGCGGAGGGTAGTAGGAATATAGTCCTTTGTCAAGGGAATGAGGGGTGGGGAGGATGGGTGGTTGGGCGACCGGTCGTGCCCAGAAAGCCGCAACTGCCGTTCAGGGCGGAAAGCGGCTGTAGAAGTCTCGCCACCGAAACGCCTGGTCCACCTCCGTGAGCGGACATAGACGCAGCGCGCCTGAGCCCAAGCTGCACGGCGTGGTTTGGCCGAGAGGAGACTGTCCACTCTTGAAACGGATGTGCTTACCGATTGTCCGCTTTTTGCGGGGGTGAGCCCTCGCCGACCGGGGCGGCGGCCCGATTCCTGGCCCCCCCTTTGACAAGGTCGACTCGGGTTTTGCATTCTGTAGTCGTTACGTCGGAGAGAGTGCATCAGTGGCCCTAGGACAGTTCAATCGTCGTGAGAACGACAAGACACAACCGAAGTCCCTTGCGCTGATCCAGGTGGCCTCCGGCGAGATTTGGGGCAGGACCCCAAGGAACGGTTTCGAGCCTGCTGTGCAAGCCTACGCAGGGAAGCTGAAGAACCGCCGTGGCATCGACTTCACCACGCTGATCGATCCCCATCCCGATGGCTCGCCATTCGAGGTGAGATGGTATCTAACGGCAACGCCTGGGGTCGAATACCGCTGCAAGGATGGCGAAGACTTCGCATGCATTAAGGCTGTTGTCACGAACATGCAGCCATAAAGGCAGACAAATGGCCAAAGTCAAACTTTCTAAATATGAACCTGATTACGACATCACGCCTCAGGCGATATTCTGGCGTGCGCTGAAGTATTTCACAACGATGATCCGCGAAGGTGAGGATGGGCTTGATGAGTTTCAGGCAGCCTCTTTCACAATCGGCAACGATATCCGCTTTGATCTTCGGACGTATGCGGGTCATCCTGAATTTACGGTGACGCTCTATCTGCCGAATGACGTAAAGGACAAGGAAGAGATCTCTCGCGTCATCAAGATCGTCATCAAGGAGATGGTCATCCCCAAGAATGCCATCGCATGGCAGCGCGGCGAGCCGTTCACATATGGAGATCTGAAAAGGCCACGGGGTGATCGTCTGCGCGAGCCAGAGGCCAGGATTTTGGCCCTCAAAATTGCGGCACAACAGCCCAATCGGACGGCATCGACGCAGTTCATTAAGAGGGAAGTACCGAAATATACCGAGCTATCGGAGGTCGACCGCCGCCGGTCGCCCAGTCGCGGTAATGAGGCGCTGTGGCAGCAGATCGTCGGCAACGTCATCTCACATCAGGAGACGCCGGCGGGACCCTTCAAGAAGGGCTATGCGACGAGGACGTTAAACGGCCTTTCGGTTACCGAGAAGGGAATGGCCTACCTGAACAGCATGGGGTTCTTGGCTTCCTTCACACCTTTAGCCGAGTAGCGGCTCTTGTAGCCCAAGGGCAGCCATTTCATCTCGGTCTTGCCCATGTCCTGCTTGTCCCAAACGAACCAGGCATAGGCGGTCGTCCCGCTTCCTTTTTGGACAGCGCCAGCTGGGTAGAAGGTGATCCGCTCGCTGAACACCCATATCCGTGTTGGAGGCGTCTTCGCGAAGATCGTTCTCTGACGGTTAGCGCCCTCAACGAAGGCAAGGCGCAGTAGGAGCGCCATCTTGCAGCGAGCCTGCACCAGACCAGCCTTTACGAAAGCCTCGGCGGAGTTATACGGCGGGTTGGTGATGATGTTGTCTGCGACGTGATCAGCCTTGAGGAAGTCGACGCCAGCCTCGCCATAGCCGCGGTCAAAGAGATCGGTAGATAGCACAGGGGATCCCGTCGTCTCGAGGACGCGCGACATTGCCCCGTCGCCGCACGCAGGCTCCCAAATGCTGCCCTCAAACTGCTCGTTGGCAATCAGGGCATGCGTCGCCCATTCAGGAGTAGGAAAATAGTCAGGTCCCTGAAGGTCGGCAAAACGCTTTAACGTCGGCTTGAAACCGCCGTTCAGGTTGTATGTCGAGTCCATGGTTCGATTCTAGCTGAGGGTGGGCCAGAACGAAACCATGGTGTCCAGTCACATACCATCTGTCAGTTTCCACCGAAGCGGCTCTGCGTCCGCTTTGGATGAGCTGCGACAATCGACTGAACGACCGCCTTGGGCGGATGCTGTTGAAAAAGTCGGCCGCAGGCGCCTGAGAGGCATTGTTGCGCAATACCCGTGCGACGAGGAGTTCCGGTAGAAACTAGAGTTGCGGACCAGGGCCGACTCCCGTTCTTTCCTTGGTTGCTCAACGGCCGCCCAGAGTTTTTCAACACAATCGGCGCATAACCGCCGGTCCAGGCTGCTGCCTAGCAATATCCGCTTGCCCGCCAACATCGGACATACCGGCTTCGGGCACGAAGGTCGCCTTTAGGCCGTCGTCCGGCCGTCACCCCCTAAAACACCGTCCCATCACTCACCACCCGCACCGGCGGCCCCCCCATCCGCCCTTAACTCCGCCGCCAGCCTCCGCCCCGCCGCCCAGGTCCCCCCCCTCCAGCACCCGCGCCAGCGGAAACGCCTCGGCCGCCACCCCCAACCTCTCCCGCACCAGCGGCGCCACCGCGTCCAGCAGCGCCACCGCCAGCGCCCGCCACTCCACCACCAGCACATCCCCCGGCGCGTGCTCGGCCGCCAGCGCCGCCGGGTCACGCGGCCGGATCACCCCCATGTCGAGGAACAGCCCGCCGTTGCGGTATTCCGGCAGCCCGGTCAGCGCCTCCAGCCCGCCCACCGCGATCCCGGCCGCCTGCAAGGGCTCGATCAGCGAATAGGCCAGCCATTGCGAGAGCTTGTGGAAGGGGATCAGCCCATCCGTCGCATCCGCCCGGCGGATGCCGGGGTGCCGCCAGCAATCGCCGAGGTTCACGCCCTCCAGCACCACCCGCCCCGGCCAGATCGGCCCGAGCCGCCGCAGCAGCGTGATGAGGATCTCCCGCGCCGGCAGGGTGCCGCCCGCGGCCTGGGCGGCCAGCGCGTCGAACAGCGCGCCGGGGCGGTCGAGCCCCTCCGCCGCCAGCGTCTCGCCGAGGCGCCGCAGCAGCGCGGCGCGGCCCTCCAGCCCGACCAGCGGGTTCTCCGGCCCAGCCTGGAAACCGGCTTCGAGGTCGGCGGCGCCGATGGTGGCGAGGCGCGCGGCATCGGCGCGGGGGGAACGGCCGTCGGCGGCGAAGGCGCCGGCGCCGAACATCGCCAGGCTGGCGACGGCCAGGCCCTCGGACCGTGCCAGCACCGCGCCGGTCGCCGCCTCGCGGTAGCGCCAGGCCATGCCGGCGCCGGCATCCAGCAGCACCGAGACGATCACCAGGTCGAAACCGGCGCGCGCCCGCTCCGCCGCATCCTCCGGCAGCCTCGCCCGCAACGCGCCCCAGCGGTCGTGGCCGCGACTCAGGAAATGCCGCCAGCGCGCGTGGAAGGGCACGGCGAGATCCGGGTAGTTCTCCCGCACCACCCCCGCCACCAGTGCGGCGGTGGCGTCCAGGCGCCCGGGGTCCAGCGTCCAGGCCTGCAGCCTGCCGTCGAGGCCGAGGGCGTAGAGTTCCCGCGACCGCTCCCGCACCGCCTCCGGCGTCAGCAGCAGGCCAGGGGCGCTCACATCTGCTCCAGGGGCCGGCCGATCGTAGTCTCCGGCACCGCCGGCTCCGTGGCGTAATAGCCGGCGGCCTTCTTCGCCTCCATCTCCACCGAGGCATCGGGCGGGATGCGGTCCTCCGGGATCGGCACCCGCTCGCCGATTGCGATCCCCTGCGCCACCATGGCGTCGTGCTTCATGTTGGACATCGAGACCAGCCGGTGGATGCGCGTCACGCCGAGCCAGTGCAGCACATCCGGCATCAATTGCTGGAAGCGCGCATCCTGCACGCCGGCCACGCATTCCGTGCGCTCGAAATAGGTCGCGGCCTGGTCGCCGCCCTGCTGGCGCTTGCGGGCATTGTAGACCAGGAATTTCGTGACCTCGCCCAGCGCCCGCCCCTCCTTGCGGTTATAGACGACGAGCCCGACGCCGCCCTCCTGCGCCGCGCGGATGCATTCCTCGATGCCATGGATCAAATAGGGCCGGCAGGTGCAGATATCGGAGCCGAAGACGTCGGAGCCGTTGCATTCGTCATGCACGCGGCAGGTCAGCGGCGTGCGGGGATTGGCCAGCTCCCGCGGCTCACCGAAGATATAGACGGTGATGCCGCCGATCGGCGGCAGAAACACCTCCATGTCCGGGCGGGTGACGAGATCCGGGTACATGCCGCCGGTCTGCTCGAACAGCGTGCGGCGCAGCTGGTGCTCGGCCACGCCGAAGCGCCCGGCGATTCCGGGCAGCCACCAGACCGGGTCGAGCGCCGCCTTGGTGACGGAGACATCGCCGCCGGCATGCAGGACATGTCCATCCGCGCGGAGCCGGCCGGCCTGCATCGCCCCATTCACCTCGGCCAGGTTCAGCCGCGCCCGGGTGACGGCGATGGTCGGGCGGATATCGATCCCCTCGCCGATCGCCTCGGCGAAGGCCGCGGCCGCGACATGCCCCCAGGGGTCGAGCGAGACGATCCGGCCCGGCTCGGTCCATTGCGGGTGCGGCCCGATCTCCACCACCGGCTGGGTATTGGCGAGGTCCGGCCTTTGCAGCGGCGAGAGCGTGCCGGAGGAGACCGCCAGCGCCCGGTAGAGCGAATAGGACCCGCCATGCGCGCCGATCACGTTGCGGTCCGCCGGCCGGGTGACCGAGCCGATCACCGGCCCGCGCTCCGCCGGCGTGCCCGCCCCCCAGCGCAGCCGCCAGCGATGCGCCAGCGGTTCGGGGTGGGAAGTGAGGCGGATATGGCCGGGCTGGTTGCTGCTCATCTGGATCACCTGGCCCGCACGGATCGCGGGCGCCCGCCATTACGACGCCATGCCATGAGGCGAAGTGCAAGGACCAGATCGGCCTGGCACCGGCCGCCCGTTTCCTGCGTCGCGCAGGGTCGCGTGGCGATTCCCTCCGGGGCGAAGCTGCTTTAGGCTGTCGCCGCGCCGGGCATGGGACCGGCCGGCCTGGGACAGGACCGCCACGCAGGCCCGTATTCTCCAGCCGGTCGGGAGGCCCGCATGCACCCCTTCACCATCGCCCCTGCCATCGCGGCCCGCGTTGCCGCCCGCTGCGGCACGCCGCATCCCTTCGCGCGGCTCGATCCGCGGCACACCGCGCTGGTGGTGATCGACATGCAGAACGGCTTCATGCGGGAGGACCTCTCGCATGCCTTCTGCGCCATGGCGCAGCATGTGGTGCCGGCGGTGAACCGCCTGGCCGCGGCGCTGCGCGAAGCCGGCGGCGCCGTGTTCTGGGTGCAGAACACCTTCGATGCGCGCTGCGAGACCGAATGGTCCATCATGCAGGAGATGGCGACGCCGGAAGCCCGCGCCCGCCGCGCCGCGGCGATGAGTGAGGGCACGGAAGGCCACCGGCTCTGGCCCGGCCTCGATGTCCAGCCCGGCGACACCATCGTGCCGAAATACCGCTACAGCGCCTTCATCCAGGGTGCCTCGGACCTGCCCGAGCGGCTGCGGGCGCTCGGCCTCGACACCGTGCTGATCGCCGGCACCGTCACCAATGTCTGCTGCGAGAGCAGCGCGCGGGACGCGATGATGCTGAATTTCCGCACCGTCATGGTCAGCGATGCCTGCGCCGCGGTGACGGATGCCGAGCACGCCGCCTCCCTCACCGCCTTCCACCTGCAATTCGGCGATGTGCTGACGGTGGCGCAATGCATCGCCGGCTTCCGCCGGGAAGCAGGGATCGCGGCATGAGGCCGAAAGTCGCCTTCATCGGCACCGGCGGCACCATCGCCTCGGTCGGCCGCGGCCCGCTCGATATTTTCGACTATGGCGCCAACGGCACGGTGCTGCAGGCGGATGCGATCCTGGCGCGCTTCCCGGAGGTGCAGCAGGTGGCGGAGGTGGTGCCCATCCGCTTCCGCAACCTGCCCTCGACGCGGGTGGGCTGGGAGGAATGGCGGGAGCTGCTGCTGCTCTGCGAGGACGTGGCGGCGGCGCAGCCGGACCTGGCCGGCATCGTCATCGGCCATGGCACCTCCTCGCTGGAGGAGACGGCCTATTTCCTCTCGCTGACCCTGAAGACCGCCCTGCCCGTGGTGCTGGTGGGGGCGCAGCGGCCGAATTCCGCGCTCTCCAGCGATGCCGGGCTGAACCTGGTGAATGCGGTGCGGGTGGCGGCGAGCGAGGGCGCGCGCGGGCTCGGCGTGCTGGTGCTGCTGAATGACGAGATCCATGCGGCGCGGGAGGTGACCAAGACCTCCACCGGGCGCTTGCAGACCTTCCGCAGCCCGGATTTCGGCTGCCTCGGCCATGCCGATGGCGACAGCATCGCCTGGTATCGCCGGCCGCTGCGCCGGGTGGCGCCGGATACGGGATTCGACGCGCGCGGCCTGGCGGTGCTGCCGCGCGTGGATATCGCCTATACCTATGCCGGGGCGGATGGCACGGCGGTGCGCGCCTTCCTGGCGGCGGGCGCGCAGGGCATCGTCTGCGCCGGCTTCGCGCCGGGCTTCGTCACGCCGGGCGATGCGCTGGCCTTGCAGGAGGCGCGGGCGCTCGGCGTGACCGTGGTGGTCTCCACCCGCGCCGGCAGCGGCCGCGTCTTCCCCACCACCAAGCTGCGCGAGGCCGGCTTCCTGCCGGCCGACAACCTCACGCCGCAGAAGGCCCGCATCCTGCTGGCCCTGGCGCTGACCCGCACGGCGGAGCAGGCGGAGATTGCGCGGATGTTCGGGGAGTATTGACGGTGGCGGGGCTGTGTGGTGGCGGCTTTGGGTGGGAAGCGGACGCAGGTAAGCGCTGCATCAAGGTCTGCTCCGCGCCCTTCTCAGTAGTTCGCGGGCTACTGGCCGGATCCTGATAGCAGACTTCGGAGCCGCAGCGGTCGCGAGCGGGACGGTTCTGGGGTGAGTAACACCGCCGAGCCTCTGAAGCGACCTTCAGGATTCAGAGGAGCGCGGCAAGGGAGCGAGCGCGCTCCAACGTCAGTGCGTTCCAGGCGCCGCAGCAAGCGTGCACGATGGCGTGATAGCCGACAAGGAAGCGCTGCGAGCGGAAGCACTCTCCCCAGGCTCAACTGGTCGTCGCAACGCCTGCCTGAGCCGATCGCAGCGCCTCGTCAAGCGCTTCGGCTGGCGTTCTCCAGCCGAGCGTCTTGCGAGGCCTGCCATTGAGCGCCGCAGCCACGGCCGCGAGGTCATCGGCGCCGTGCGCGCTCAGGTCAGTCCCCTTCGGGAAGTACTGCCGCAGCAGCCCGTTGGTGTTCTCGTTCGTGCCACGCTGCCACGGGCTGTGCGGCTCGCAGAAGTACACCTGCACGCCGGTGTCGATCCGCAGCCGGGCGTGCTCGCTCATCTCCGCCCCCCTGGTCCCAGGTCAGCGACCGGCGCAGCGCCTCCGGCAGGGTGGTGATCATGCGGGTGATGGCGTCGCGCACCGCTTCCGCCCCATGCCCGGCCAGCGCCGGGCCGTTCTTGACGCGCGTTCCCTCTCCATGACCCGGCATGCGGGGCAGGTGCAGCAGCATCGTGAACCGCGTCGTGCGCTCCACCAGGGTGCCGATTGCTGAGCTGCCAAGGCCAAGGATGAGGTCTCCCTCCCAATGCCCCGGCACGGCCCGGTCGTCCGCCTCCGCCGGGCGCTGGCTGATCAGCACCTCGGGCGCGACATGCGACTTGCCGCGCCCCCCGGCTCCGCGCCCGCGGCACGCGCAGCGCCCGCCCGGTTCGCAGGCAGGCCGTCAGCTCGCGGCGCAGCGCGCCGCGGCCCTGGACGTAGAGCGACTGGTAGATGGCCTCATGGCTGATCCGCATCGCACCATCGCCAGGAAAGTCGAGCCGCAGCCGCCGCGAGATCTGCTGCGGGCTCCATCCTCTCGCCCAGCGCCGAGGCTGCCTCGGTCCATGCCGCCGGCCCTTCCACGGCACCGCCGGTCCGGGCACCGTAGCCCCGCCTGGAGAGACCACGGCACCCGCCAGCCGATCTTGCACATACGCCCTCAGCGCCGGGTGCGTCACCAGCTTCGCCGGCTTCGGACGCCGCGCCGCCCGCTCAGCATGCCACTGCGCCGTCGTGGCCCTGTACTCCAGGTTGCCGCTGCGCGTGGCCGCATTGCGCCGTAGCTCGCGCGAGACCGTCGATGCCGCCCGTCGCAGCCGCCGGGCAACCTCTCGCACTCCACAGCCCTGGGCTCGCAGCAGCGCAATCTCCTCGCGCTCCGCAAACAACAGGTATCGTCCCGAAGGCGGCTTTGACGACCGCCCGAGCGTCGATGGTGGCATCCCGCCCGCCTCCCGAAACCAGCGGGACCCAACCGCCTCCGACACCCCCACGCCGATCGCCGCGTCCCAGCTCGACTGTCCCGCCGCAATCAACGTCCAGAAGCGCCGCTGGTCCTCACGCCGGGCTACTCCCGGGCGGCCTGGCGAAGGAGACTTCGCCCGCAAAGCCCGATCCGAACGCCGCCGACCCGCCATCGCAACCACCCTCCGCCTTGGTGTTGCGACGACCACTTGAATCCACCCTCTGAACTGCTGCCGGTTTGATGGACACCTAATTAAGGCTTTCACCCGATCGGAGGCCCTGGGATGGGACAGAGAATATTCAGCCGCGAGTTCAAGCTCGATGTGGTGAAGTTGGTGAGGGATCGCGGGGTGGCGGTGGCGCAGGCCTAGCGCGACAGATCGACGCACCGCACGATACGCGAGAGGCACGCTGGATGCAGGCGCTTGCCGAAGGGACGCTCGTCGGCCCGACTTGGGACGGTCGCGCAAGCCCGTAAACCCCGCTGCATAGTACCGGACCACTGCGTCCCGCAGCGCCTGCCGCTCCATGCCCGCCGGAAAGGGATTCACGCCCGTGGCCGTCGTAGCGTCACACCCAAGTCTGACCCCTGCTCGGCGGTATTAGCCGACCGGCAACCAGCGCCCCAAACACTCCGTGCAGAGTGACGGAAAACCAGAAGCTGAATTGAAGTTTAGCGCACCCGATTTATTGGAACGAAACAGTACCACTCTCCACGAAAGGTTCATAGCGAACACTAGAGGTGGAAGAAGCGCACTCATCTGGAGTTAAGCTTGCCTGAGTCACCATAAAGCCCGTGTCATAGAGTGTGGTATCTTCAATCCGACCGTTGAATATATATCTTCTCTGGCTTGGATCAGGCAATATTTGTGACAAGAAAGGCAAATTGTTTCCTGAAGGACCTGCCATATTTGGGATGATCGGAGCATCCACTACAACGGACCCTGAATACGGAACCGAAATACGCCTTACGAGCCATCTGTGGGTAACCGTGACGAGTGAATTTGGAGCGACTTGAATTGGATAGGTTTCCTGGACTGAGCGGCGCGTTGTGTAGTTTTCCTCTGCCGTGTCCGAGACAGTTATAGTCTGAGTAAAGCCAGATTCGACACCTATCCCTGCGCCGCCACCAATCCCGCCAGGAACTGCTGGAGCGCTCACGTTGACTGACGCCGTTACTTTTTGTGTTGTTCCCGTCACTATAGAAGTTAGTTTGGTCACCCTCTGCCCAACAGTGACTTCCTCTGTATGGGCGAAGCTGAAAGATTGTTGTAGGCTAGTGCAATTTCGATAAAATCCGCGCATGCCGACGTAAGAGATCGGAAGTGCTGACCAGTTAGGTTGATCGAGAGTGACCTGAGGTGGCGTAGTGAGGATAATCTCACCGTTAAGCGCCAACCTTCCTACGACATCATATTGTTCAGGGTGTGTGATCTCCCAACACCGCTCTGGGCGATTGCCGTCCGGATCGCGAGGACCATATGAGCGGCACTCATATCGTCCGGTCGGCACTTGCCGCGTTTCTTGCTTTATGCGCCGATCGCCCAACTGGTTGAGTGCTCTGGTAACTTCCCCACGGACGTTAACAACCACTTGCTGGTCAGAGTTGGCAGCTGGAAGGGCAGCCAAGGTAGGATTTGCGACGGTTGCGGTATTAGATCGCAGGAAATTTTGGAGAATAGTGGCACCCGATGCGAATGAGCCGGTGCATGCGCACTCGGGGTTGCCGCCGCCACTTGCGTTTTGACAGCTTGCGACCTGCCCTTCAGGGCAATCGACGCTGCACACTCCACCATTCTCGTTGGTTGCTGAACAACTTGAAGGCAATGCCTCGCTTTGCATGGCCACAGAGAAATAGAGAGTTGGAAAAAGCAGTAAGCGAGCGCTGCGCTTATCTATCACCATCTTCTGTGCTCCGCATCTTATTCCAACTCAAGGACGCTGGCGGAGAAAGCCAACGCAAGTCAATGGCTTTGACAGCTACCCCTCAGTTCGGGTGCGTAGCATGGCAGCGACTCCTCAGTTGGTCCGAATCGGAGACGGTTCCCCCTATGGCAGGGAAGTTGTCCGGCGCCTTGAGATGATCTCTCATTTCCAGAGGGGCGGGACGGAGGGATGATTTGGCCTACTCGACGGAACGCCGCGCGGCGGTTCTGAGGAAGCTGGAGCCGCCGAACGCGGTGCCCTTGCGGCAGCTGGCCAAGGAGGAAGGGATCTCCGAGGCAACGCTGCACACCTGGCGCCGCGAGGCTCGCCGCCAGGGGCGGCTCCTGCCCGATGCCGACGCCGGCCCGGAGGGTTGGACGTCGCGCGACAAGTTCGCCGCCGTTCTCGAGACCGCCGCCCTGAACGAGGCCGATCTCGCCGCCTACTGCCGCCAGCGGGGTCTCTACCCCGAGCAGATCCAAGCCTGGCGGACCGCCTGCGAGCAGGCCAACGACTGGGACCGCGCCAGCAGCCAGCGGCTGGGCCAGGCGACTAAGGAGGAGAAGAAGCGCATCAAGGCCATCGAGCGGGACTTGGCGCGCAAGGAGAAGGCGCTGGCCGAGGCGGCGGCGCTGCTGGTGCTGCGAAAAAACGCCGCGGCGATCTGGGGGGACGGCGAGGACGCATGATCAGCACCCCAGATCGCCAGAACGCCATGGCGCTGATCGACCAGGCTGTCGCGGCCGGCGCGCGCCGCGCCCAGGCCTGTGCGGAACTCGCGCTCGATGAACGGACCTGTCGCCGCTGGCGGGCCCGGGACGGCGCGCCCGAAGACCGCCGCCCGACGGCGCCTCGGCCAGCACCGGGCAACAGGCTGTCCGAGGCGGAACGCCAGGCCGTGCTGGAGGCCTGCAACAGCCAGGCCTTCAAGAGCCTGCCGCCAAGTCAGATCGTGCCCCGCCTCGCAGACCAGGGCCGCTACATCGCCTCGGAAGCAAGCTTCTACCGCATCCTGCGGGCTGAGGGTCAGCAGCACCACCGTGGCCGGGCGAGGCCGCCGGCGCGTCGCCAACCGCCGACCAGTCACCGCGCCCGCGGCCCCTGCGAAGTCTGGAGCTGGGACATCACCTGGATGCCCGGCCCGATCCGGGGCGGGTTCTTCTATCTCTACCTCATCCTCGACGTCTACAGCCGCAAGATTGTCGGCTGGGAGGTCCACGAGCGCGAAGCCGCCGAGCTGGCCGCCGAGCTCGTGCGCCGCGCGGTCTGGGCCGAGGGCTGCCTCACCCGCCCTCTCGTCCTGCACGCCGACAACGGCAGCCCGATGAAGGGCGCGACCATGAAGGCCACCCTCGAACGGCTCGGCGTCATCGCCTCCTACAGCCGCCCGCGCGTCAGTGACGACAACCCGTTCTCCGAAGCCCTGTTCCGTACCTGCAAGTACAGGCCGGACTGGCCAGCATCGGGGTTCGCCAGCAGGGAGGACGCGCAACACTGGGTCGCCCGTTTTGTGGCCTGGTACAACCACGAGCACCGCCACAGCGCGATCCAGTTCGTCACGCCCAGCGCCCGGCATGCAGGTGAGGATCGCGCGCTCCTCGAGCGTCGGACCGAGCTCTATACCGAAGCTCGCGCCGCCAACCCCGCGCGGTGGTCACGCCAAATCCGAAACTGGGCGCCGGTCGGCGACGTCTGCCTCAACCCCGAGCGCGACATCAGCGACCACGAAATCAGAGACGCCGCCTGATGGGCACCGGACAACTTCTTTGACAAATACCGGGTTCGACGGGCAAGCAGCGAAAGTCTGCGTCCGCCCAGTCATACCGCCGAGCGTATGTCCCGACCCATCGAGAAAAAGCCCGCGCGCGGCCCTGAGGACTGACCGCGCCGCCCTTACCGGGCGACGGTGGGTCCCTTCATAGGCGCGGCGGTATCAGTCGCCGGAGTCGCCATTCCGTTACCGGCCAGCACCTGTCATTCGGCTGTCTAATCTGAATTTCCGCTTCGGGTCGCGAGCGGCCCCCCCAAGACGGCCGCTGGCATGAGTGCTCCGATCCCTGCATGGCCGCATCACCCGCAGGCGTGAAGCACCCTCACCCCCGCCTCACCCAAACCGAAACGCCGCGCTGCTGCCGCGCCGTCCCGGGGTGACATCCAGCCGCGCCGGAATCCAATCCCGCAGCCCGGCGACATGGCTGATGACCCCCACCAGCCGGTCCTGGCCATGCAGCCCGGTCAGCACCTCCATCGCCGTTTCCAGCGTGTCGCCATCCAGGCTGCCGAAGCCCTCGTCGATGAAGAGGCTGTCGATCCGCCGCGCCCCGGCATGCGCCTGCACGGTATCCGCCAGCCCCAGCGCCAGGGCGAGGGAGGCGCAGAAGCCCTCGCCGCCGGAAAGCGTGCCGGCCGGCCGCGCCTGGTCGTTCCACTGGTCCAGCACCTCGATATCGAGGCCGACGGCGGCGCGGCCGCTCAGCGGCTCCTCCCGCCGGCGGATGGCATAGCGGCCGCCCAACATGCCGCGGAGGCGCCGGTTGGCGGCGGCCAGCGCCTCGTCGAACAGGCTGCGCAGCACGAAGCCTTCCAGGTTCAGCTTCTTCGGGTTGTTGCCGCGCGCGAGGTCGGCGAGGTCGCGTTTCAGGCCGTAATCCGCCTGGCTCTCCGCAAGCCGGTGCTCGGTGGCGGTGATCTCGGCCAGCAGCCGGTCCTGCGCCTCCAGCGCATTGCGCCGCGTGGTGGCGGCATCGGCCGCCTCGCGCGCCGCCGTGCCGGCCACCGCCAGCGCCGCCTCCAGCGCCGGCAGGTCCGGGGTGGTGAGGCCGGCGGCGGCGGCGCGGGCCTGGACGGCCGCCGCCTCCGCCGCCGCCATCGCCGCGTCGAAGCGGCTGACCTCGGCGGCCAGGGCATCGGTCTCGGCGGGCTCGATCAGCGCCGCGGCGAAGCTGCCGAGATCGGCGAAGCCCGCCGCCCGCGCGGCGGCTTCCAGCGCCACGCGGCGGGTGGCGCGCGCCGTGGCGGCGGCTTCGGCGGCGCGGGCGCTGGCGGCGGCGGCGGCCTCGGCGGCGGTCGCGGCGGCTTCGGCGGCGGCCCGGGCCTCGCGCTGGCGGCCGAGCGCCGCCTCCAGCCCGCGCGCGGTGGCGGCGGTGCCGGCGATGGCGGAGCGCAGCGCCTCGGTGCTGCCGGCCCCGGGCGGCAGGGCGGCGAGGCGATCGGCATGGGTCGCCTCGGCGACCGAGAGGGCCAGCGCCGCCGCCCGCTCCGCCGCGCTGGCACCCTCCAGCGCCTGGGTCGCGGCCAGGGCCTCCGCGCGCGCCGCCGCCTGCGCTTGGCGCAGCCCCGGCAGGGCCCGCAGCGCGGCCTCGGCCGTGGCGAGGGCCGCCTTTGCCTCGGCCAGCGCCCCGGCGGGCGGCGCTGCATTGGCGCCGAGCCTGTCCCGCCGCGCCGCCTGCTCGGCTTCGGCCAGGCGCAGCGCGCCCTCCGCCGCCTGGGCCTTGGCGCGGGCGGCGTCCAGCGCGGCGGCGGCGCGGGCCTCGGCCGCGTCCAGCAGGGCGAGGTCGGGCAGCGGGCCGGATTCCGGCTGGGCCGGTGTGGGGTGATGGGTGCCGCCGCAGACCGGGCAGGGGGCGCCGGGCTGCAGGCCGGCCGCCAGCACCGCGGCGTGTTCGGCGGCGAGGCGTTGCGCGGCTTCCAGCCGGGCGGCGCGGCTGGCGGCATGGGCGGCCTCCGCCTCGGCCAGCGCGGCGCGGGCGGGGGGGAGGGCGGCCTGGCAGCGGGCGAGGGCGCGCAGGGCTTGGTCCAGCGCCGTGGCATCCGCGGCCTGGCGGGTAGCGGCCTCCAGGCCCAGCCGGTGCCGTTCTGCCTGGGCGGCCACCGCCTCGCGCTCGGCCAGGGCGCGGTCGGCGGCCTCGGCGGCGGTGCTTGCCGTGGCGGCGGTGGCGGCAGCGGCGTCATGCCGGGACTTCGCCGCCTGCGCCGCCGTGCGCGCCTCCTGCAAAGCCATGGCGGCGGTGGCGACGCGCTCGGCCAGATCCAGCAACCCCTGGAGCCGGATGCTTTCCGCCGCCGCTGCCCGCGCCTCGGCCTCCCGCGCCGGCGCATCCGCCAGCGCCGCGGTGGCGGCGGCGAGGGCCTGCTGCGCCGCGCTGGCCCGGGCGGCATCCGCCGTGGCCTGGGCCGCCGCCTGATCCGCCGCCTGGCGGGCCTGCCGCGCCGCCTCGGCCTCGCCGCGCAGCCGGTCGGCGCGGCGGGCGGCGTCGAGGCGGGCGCGGTCGGCGGCGACGGCGGCGGCGCGGGCGGTGAGCGCCGCCAGCCCGGCCTCGGCCGCCTCGCGCGCCGCCAGGGTCTCGGCGGCGCGGCGGCCCGCCTCGGCCAGGGCGGCGGCCTCGCGTTCGCGGAGCGCCGCGGCCTCGCGCGCCGCCTCGGCCTCGGTGAGGGCCTGTTGCATGGCCCCGCGCGCCGCCTCGGCGCTGGCGAGGTCGGCGGCGCCGGCCTGGTCGATCAGCACGCGGCGGCGGGCGCTCCATTGCGCCATGGTCTTCTCGGCGCTGTCGGCCTGTTCCTTCAGCCGGGCCTGGATGCGTTCATAGAGGTCGGTGCGGAACAGGGTGCGCAGGATCTCCTGCCGCGCGCCCGGCCCGGCGCTCAGCAATTCGCGGAAGCGGCCCTGCGGCAGCAGCACCACCTGGCGGAATTCGGCGGCGTGATAGCCGAGCAATTCCGTGACGCGCGCCCGCACCTCGGCATCGCGTTCCAGCGGATTGCCTGGACCGGTGAGGCGCGAAAGCGCGACGGAACTCCGCTCCTCCACGAAACCGCCGCCACGCTGCTTCGGCCGCATCTGGGTAGGACGGCGGCAGATGCGCCACTGTTCCTGGCCGAGCGCGAAGTCCAGCGTCACCTCGGTGGCCATGGCCGCCGCGGCGTGGTGACTCCGCAGGTGGCCGGCGCCGCGTTCCGGGCCGCCGCTGCTCTCGCCGAACAGCGCGTAGCAGATGCCGTCCAGCACGGTGGTCTTGCCGGCGCCGGTAGGGCCGGCGATCAGGAACAGCCGGTGCTCGCCCAATTGGCCGAAATCGATCTCCTGCCGGCCGCCATAGGCGCTGAAGGCTTGCAGCGTGAGGCTGAGGGGCCGCATCGCTCAGCCCTCGTCCCGGGCCAGGCCGATCGCCGCCCGGGCCACCGGCAGGGCGGCTTCCGGCAAGGCCTCGCCGCGCATCTCGCGCCAGAATTCGCCGAGCAGGGTCAGCGGCTCGGCGGTTTCCGGCCGGTGCGCGGCGGGGGCGAGCATCAGGTCCAGCCCCTCGTGCCGGCCATAGCCGAAGCCCAGGATATGCGGGTGGCGTTCGGCCAGGCGGCGCTGCGCCTCGAAGATCGGCAGCGGGTCGGTGAGCGTCACCTCCAGCCAATCGGTGCTGGGCGGCGCCGCCAGCAGCTCGGCGAAGCTGCCGCGCAGCCGCCGCAGCTCGCGCCGCGGGGTCAGCGGAATGGCTTCGGTCCGCACCGCCCCGGCGGCGTCGATCTCCACCAGCGTCACGGATTTCGCCTGGCCCGCCTCGCTGAAGGAATAGGCCAGCGGCGAGCCGGCATAGCGGATGCGCCCGCCGGCCAGGCCCTGCGGCCGGTGCAGGTGGCCGAGCGCCACGTAGTGGAAGCCCTCGAAGCGCGAAGCCGCCACCGCCTTGGCGCCGCCCACGGCAAGCAGCCGCTCGCTCTCGCATTCCTCGCCGCCGGCGACGAAGGCATGCGCCACCATCACCATGCGGGCGCCGGCCGGGCATTGCTCGCGGAGATGGCGGCAGAGGAAGCCGAAGCCGGCATCATGGTCGGCGATGGCCTCGCCCGCGAAGAGCCGCGCCAGCAGCAGGGGCGAGGCATAGCCGGAGGGCAGCACCCAGACCTCGCCATGCGCGTCCTCGAAGCGGATGGCCTGGCCCAGCGCCGAATCGGCGATATGCAGCCCGGCGCCGCGCAGCAGCGAGGCGCCGAAGGAAAGCCGCTCGGTGGCATCGTGGTTGCCGGGGATCAGCACGACCGGCACGCCGAGGTCGAGGATGCAGCGGCGCAGGATCTCGTCCAGAAGCTCCACCGCCTCGGTCGGCGGCACGGCACGGTCGAAGACATCGCCGGCGATCAGCAGCGCGTCCGGCCGCGTTTCCCGCAGGATGTCGAGGAACTGGCCACGCAGCAGATGCGCCTGGTCCTCAAGGAAGGAGGCGCCGCAAAGGGCGCGGCCGAGATGCCAGTCGGCGGTGTGCAGCAGGCGCATTGCGGCGGAGGATGCGCAGGCGGGGCGAGTCGGTGCAAGCCTGCCGGGGCAGGGCGGCCCGGCGGGGCCGCCCTGTAAGCGTTTCCGACGCAGCCGGGCTCAGGCGGCCTGCCTGGCCTTGCGGCGGCGGGTGAGGCCGAGGGCGACCAGGCCGGCGCCGAACGGGCCGAGCGAGGCCGGTTCGGGCACCGCCACCTGGGTGGCCTCGCCGGCATTCAGGACGTCGAAGGCCCAGTTGGTGGCGCGGTTGTTGAAGGAGCCGAAACCGGAGAAGCCATCGGACAGGTTGGGTCCATTGGCGAAATTGGCGAAGGTCTGGACGGAGACGGTGTAGCTGCCGGGAGCCAGGAGTGCCTGGAGGAAGGTGTCATAGTGATTGCCGGTCACGGGATCGGCCGGCACGTTGCCGTCGCCGTCGTCATTCTCATCAATGAGCGCGCCGCTGCCGTCGAACAGCGCCAGGATGGGGTCGAAGCCGCCGCCCGGGATCACCTGCCCGGCCGCATTGGTACCCCCGGCATAGGAGTAGGTCCGCAGCGTCACCGTGGATGTGGCGCCGACATCGAAGTTGAAGAGCAGCACTTGGTTCGGGTCCGAGAGGCTGCCGGTGAAGGAGAAATCCGCGGCCTGCGCGGCACCGAGGCCGCCGACCGCAACGGTGACGACGGCTGCCAGCAAGGCTTGTTTGAAACGACGCATTACAGACTCCAGCTTTGTCCCGCCCCATTCGTTGGGGGCAGGCATCGAAAGCAAGTGCCGTGCCATGGGATAGACGATTGAATTCATTGCGGCCTCAGTTCATCGCCGCGTGAGCTGTAAATTTTTGCGACGGCAATGACCGGATTGACGCGGGCCGGACCACCTCCGACCCTTGGTCCCGACCCCTGGGCCACCACAGGAGAGGAAGCGCCGCCATGTACCGCATCGATGTCCTGATCCAGGGCTATCCCGGCAAGTCGCTCTGCCATGGGGGGCTGGGCTGGAGCACCATCGCGCTGCTGCGGGGCGGCGGCCGGACCATCCTGATCGATGTCGGCTCCTTCGCGGTGCGGCCGGAATTCGGCCGGCAACTCAAGGCGGCGGACTGCGCGCCGGAGAGCGTCACCGATGTGGTGCTGACCCATGCGCATTGGGACCATTCGGTGAACTACACGCTCTTCCCGCAGGCCGACCTCTGGATCGGCCGGGCCGAGATGGACTGGGCGACCAGCGTGGAGCCCGGCTTCAACCCGCTGCCGGAACTCTATGTGCGGGACCTGGCGCAACACCCGCGGCTGCATCTGCTGGAGGATGGCCAGGCTTTCCTGCCCGGCCTCACCGCGCATCTCTGCCCCGGCCATACGCCGGGCTGCCTCGTGTACCGCATGACGGGGAACGACGTGCCGGTGGTGTTCAGCGGCGATGCGGCGAAGAACCGGGCGGAACTGCTCTCCATGGCCACCGACATGACCATGGATGCCGGGGCCAGCCGCGCCAGCCTCGACCTGATCTGGGGGCTGTGGAAGCAGGCGCCGGGCACGCTGCTGATCCCGGGGCATGACCTGACCATGCGGCTCGATGCCGCGGGGCGGCCCGAATATATCGGCCAGCGCCGCGCCGGCATCGCCGCCTGGTTCAGCGAGGACCTGGAGGTGATGCAGGAATTCGACATCTCCGCGCCGCGGTTCTGAGCTTGGCCGACCGGGCCTGGGTGCGGCTGCCCTCCGGCCGCCGCCTCGACCTCATCTCCCCCACGGCCTTCGACTGGACCGACGAGGACCTGGCGATCGGCCTCTCCCGCACCTTCCGCTGGGGCGGGCATTCCGTCTGGCCGGGCGCGCCGCTTTCGGTGGCGCAGCATTCGCTCGCGGTGCTGGCGCTGCGCCGCCAGCGCAGCCGCCTGCCATTGAGCCAGGCGGAGGCGCGGCGGGAATTGCTGCATGATGCGGAGGAGGGGCTGCTTGGCTTCGACTGCATTTCGCCGCTGAAGCCCTTCCTCGGCGCCGGTTTCGCCGATCTGCAATCGCGCCTGCAGGCGGTGGTGGCGCTGCGCTACGCCCTGCCCTCCTGGACCCCCGAGGCGAAGCGCCTGCACAAGACCTGCGACGTGGCGCTGGCGGCGGCGGAGGCGGTGCATGTCGCCGGCTGGACCCGGGCGGAGGTGCGGGGCACGCTCGGCATCCGCGCCGCGGTGCTGGAGGCGGACCCGCTGGCGACACCGGGCGAGACGCCCTGGCGCCCCTGGCCGCCGGAGGCGGCGGCGGAACGCTTCCTGGCGGCGCTGCATGAATTGGCCTGACGTCGCGAGAAAAAACATTGGACTTTCCGTGCCCTAGCGCCGAGTCTTAAGCCCTTGTCCCAGGCGCCGGCTGACGGAGGGCGGCACGGCGATGATGGCGGGCTCGCATGTTGCACTCGGCGCCGCGGCCTGGATCGCGGCGGCGCCGCAGCTTGGCCAGCCCGCCCTGGCGCCGGCGGCGCTGGGCCTGGCGGTGCTGGGGGCGCTGCTGCCGGATATCGACCATCCGAAATCCTGGGTCGGGCGGCGGCTACGGCCGCTCTCCCATGCTATCGCCGCGGTCTTCGGGCATCGCGGCGTGACGCATTCGCTTGTCGCGGTGGCGGGCTGCGGCGCGCTGCTGCTGAACGAAGGGGTGCCGCGGCAGGTCGTGGCGCCGCTGGTGGTGGGCTATCTCAGCCATCTGCTGGGCGACCTGCTGACCCCGGGTGGGCTGCGCCTGGCCTGGCCCTTCCGCGGCACCTGGGCGCTGCCGCTCTGCCGCACCGGCTCCCCCTTCGAGCCGCTGGTGGTGGCGCTGGCCCTGCTGGCCGCCTGGTATCTGATGCCGGCGCGGCCGGACCCGCGGCCGCAGCTCCAGCGCCTCGGCCTGCTGGTGGCACCCTTGCCGCCGCCGCCCCCGGCGCGGCCTGCCGCGCCCCCGGTGAAGCGCCGGCCCGCCGCATGGCACAGCGCCAGCCGCTGAGGGGCTACCCCTTGGCCTCCGGCCCCGGCCGCGCTTGGATGCGGCCGAGACGAATCCCCGGGAGAGACCCATGCCGAACACTGCCGCCGTGCCGATCGCCGGCAACCGCTTCCTCATCGTGGGCGGCGCCAGCCTGGTCGGCTCCGCCACCGCCGCGGAACTGCTCGACCATGGCGCGGCGGAGGTGGCGCTGTTTGATAATTTCGCCTTCGGCTCGGAAGCCGCCATCGCGCATCTCAAGGACCATCCGCGGCTCCGGCTGATCCGCGGCGACGTGATGCGCATGGCGGACCTGCTGGCGGCGACCAAGGGCATGGCCGGGATGCTGCAACTCGCCGCCTTCATGACGCTGTCCATGGACCGCGACCCCTGGGGCGGGCTGGATGTGAATATCCGCGGCGTGCAGAACGCGCTGGAGGCGGCGCGCGCCAATGCGGTGCGCAAGGTGGTCTTCGCCTCCTCCAACGCCACCTACGGCTATGGGCCCGGCGTGGCGGGCGACCTGGTGGAGACCACGCCCTTCCACAGCCATGGCGCGCCGCCGGCGGCCATCATCTACGGCGCCAGCAAGATCATCGGCGAGCAGCTCTGCCGCGACTACCACCGCAAGCACGGGCTGGACTATGTCGTGCTGCGCTATTCCACGGTCTATGGGGAGCGGCAGCACTACCGCGCCGCCAATGCCCTCTACATCATCGAGACCTTCGACAAGGTGAAGCGTGGCGAGCGGCCGCAGGTCTTCGGCGACGGCAGCGAGACCAAGCATTTCGTCTATGTCGGCGATCTGGCGCGGGCCAACCGCATGGCTTTCGAGAGCGCGGCGAGTGATGTGGCGGTGAACACCTCCGGCCCCGAGCCGATCACCACGCTGGAACTGGTGAAGCTGGTCACGGAACTCGCTGGAGGCGGCGCCGAGCCGGAATTCGTCGGCAACGAGTCGGGCAAGGTGCGCCTGACCTCCGGCGGCGCCTTCCGCATCGTGCATGACGAGGCGGAGCGCGCCATCGGCTGGAAGCCGCTGGTCGGGATGCGGGAGGGGCTTGGCCGGCTGATCGCTTGGCGCGAGGGCAATGAGGGGAAGCAGGCATGAGCCTCACCCGCCGCGGCGCCCTGGGCGCCGGCCTCGCCGCCCTCGCGGCGCCGGCCCTGGCGCAGAATGCAGGCTTCCCGAACCGGCCGCTGGAACTGGTGGTGGGCTTCGCCCCCGGCGGCGGCACGGATGTCACGGCGCGCACCTTCGCCCGCTTCCTGGAGCCGCGTCTTGGCCAACCAGTCGTGGTGCAGAACCGCCCCGGCGCCTCGGGTGAGCTGGCCTGGGCCTATGTGGCGCGGGCCCGGCCGGATGGGCATGTGATCGGCATCACCAACATGCCGAGCTTCGTCACCATCCCGATCGAGCGCAGCGCCGCGCAGTACAGGCTGGAGGACTTCGCCTATATCGGCAATCTCGTCACCGATCCCTCCGGCCTGGTGGTAGTGGCGGAGAGCCCGATCCGCGACATGCAGGACCTCATCGCCCGTGCCCGGCGCGACCCGGAGGGCGTCACTGTCAGCACCTCCGGCGTCGGCACCGACGACCACCTGATGCTGGTGCTGATCGAGCAGGCGATGGGCGTCAGGCTCACGCCCGTGCATTTCAACGGCGCCGCGCCGCAGAAGAATGCGCTGCTCGGCCGCCAGGTGCAGGCGGCGGCGATCAATGTGGGCGAGGTGATGCCGGCGTCGGAGGGGTTGCGGATGCTGGCCCAGGCCGGGGCACAGCGCTCCCGCCTCGCCCCCGATGTTCCGACCCTGACCGAGCAGGGGGTGGCGGCGGTGATGCAGTCCGAACGCGGCATCATCACCGCCGCCGGCACGCCGCCCGGCGCGGTGGCGAAGCTGCGCGAGGCGACGGCGGCGGTGGCGCAGGATCCGGGAATTCCGCCGCGCCATCGAGGCGCAATTCACCGAACCGGCCTATGAGCCGGGCGAAGCCTGGGCCGCCCGGCTGCGCGAGGCGGCGCGGGAATTCGCCGCGTTGTGGCAGCGCTCGCCCTGGGTGCAGCGGTAGGGAAGGTTCAGGTCCCGAGCCGCGCGGCGTGCTGTTCTGCCCAGCGCGTCCGCGGCAGGAAGCCCGGGTCCTGGCGGCAGGCCCGCTCCGTCTCCGCGATGATCACCGCATCGGGCTGGTCGAGGTCGAAGGCGCGGCCATGCGGCTGCGGCACGTGGAAGGGCGTGTCCAGGAAGGCTTCCAGCGGATTGCCCTCGGGGTCCGCGAAATAGACCGACCAGGCATTCCCGTGGTCGATCTGGCGCATCCCGGTCGCCCCCAGGGCGAGCGCATGGTCGCGGATGGCGCGCAGCGCCGCCAGGGAATCGACCGCGAAGGCCAGGTGGTTGACCCGCGAGGGCGCGCGCTGCCCGGGCGCGCCCGACATCAGTACGAGCTGGTGGTGCGCCGCGGCGCTGCCGCTCATGAACACCATCTCGCAGCCCAGATCCCTGGCGGTGCCCTGGTCGCTGACCTCGAGGCCGAGCACCTCGGCATAGAAGCGCTGCATCCTCGGCAGGTCCTGCACCTGCAGCGCGACATGCGAAAGGCGCGCGTGGAAATCGGGCATGGCGCATCTCCGTTTGGCGTGCGGCTGGCCGCCGCGATCCTGCCTGCCGCATCAGGCGGCAATGCCGGGCCGGCTGTCCAGCCGGGACAGCGCCGGCTCCCGAGCGGGATACCCATGGGTCGCGGCCCGTGCTTCACCCTCGCGATCGGCCCTGGCCGATGGGCCGGCAATGGCATTCGCTTGAGCGTGATTCCTGCATCCGGCTACCGATGGGAAAACTTCGCACTGGGAAATGCAAATGCACACCGAACGCGAAAAAATGCTGGCTGGGGAGCTTTACGATGCTCTCGATCCCGATCTCGTCGCTGCCAGATACAGGGTCAGGGATCTGTGCCAGAAGCTCAACGCGTCCAGTGACGCGGACGAAGATCTGCGCCGTGAGCTTTGCAGGCAGATTTTTGCAAAAGGCGGTGACACGGTATGGATGCAGCCGCCATTCTACTGTGACTACGGCTCCAACATAGAGCTGGGCGAGCGCGTATTCTTCAACTTCAACTGCATAGTTCTCGATGTCTGCCGGGTTCGTATAGGCGACTACACGCTCTTCGGGCCGGGCGTCCAGATCCTGACGCCGATGCATCCCCTCGATGCCGCCCTGCGCCGGAAGCAGGAATATGGCAAGCCGGTCGAGATCGGATCGGATGTATGGGTGGGGGCGGGGGCCTTCATCCTGCCTGGCGTGCGCATCGGATCGGGCACGGTGATCGGCGCCGGCAGCGTCGTGACGCGCGACCTTCCAGCCCGGGTATTTGCGGCCGGCAACCCCTGCCGTGTCATCCGCGGGATTGCTGCGGATGAGCGCGAAGCTTACCCATCCGCGCCCTAGTACCAACGGACCGGTCCGAGGCGCCGAACGGCGCCCGCGCCGAGTGGCGCGAAGCCAAGCAAACCGGAGGTTTGCGCCCGGCGATTGAGGGCAAGAAAAAAGCATACCAGGGGTCGATGAAATCGGCCGCTGGTATCAGCCGCGATCTGCTCGCGGCGGGCTTCGGTGTCGCAGGCCCGGTCTGCCATGGCCAGGGCATCGCGCGGCAGGCGCCATGGCAAGGCCTTGGCGACGGGTCCCGCCCCTATTCCGGGCGCCAGTTCAGCCGCCGCCGCAGCCAGTCCCGATAGGCCAGGGTCGCCGCCGCCGGGGGCACCAGTGCGGCGAGCAGCGGCGCCGCCTCGGCCCCGGTGCGGATGCGCAGCCCGGCGGGCAGGCCGGCGCGGCTCTCCTCCTCCTGCCAGCGCTGCGCTGCGCCGCGCCAGAGCGCCACCAGATTGGCCGGGGTCAGCGCCGGCAACACCAGCGCCGCGCGCAGCCGTGCCGCCGCCGCCGCCGCGTGGAAGGCGGCCCAGAGGGGCGCCGAGGGCGGCGCCGCGCCGCTGGCCGCGAGATCGGGCAGGGCCGGGGTTTCCGGCAGCGTGCTGTCGCGCGCCCCGGCGGCATCGAGGGTGAACCAGGGCCGCGCCTGCAGCGCCGCCAGCCGGGCCGGCACCTCGGCGCCCTGGAGCAGGATGGCCTCCACCGCGCCCTGGGCCAGCGCCGCCTCCGCCTGGTCCGGCGACAGGCCGAGCACCGGGGTGGCGGTGACGCCCAGCAGGTCGAGCCCGAGCAGCGCCGCCGCGCCGGGCGCGTCCGCCGCCGGCAGGCCGAGCCGCAGCGGCGCCCCGGCGGCCGGGAAGCCCCGCCCGGCCACCACCGCGATCCCCTGCATGGCGCAGACCGGCAGCCAGCCGGCGGCATCGAAGCGGGCGCGCGGGTCGCCCACCAGCCGGGCCTGCGCCGCGGCGCCGGGCAGCACCAGCAGGGTGCGGCCATCCGGCGCGGCCTGGGTGGCGAAGCGGTTCGCCGCGGTGACGCCATCGGCGCCGCCGAGCACGCTGCGCTCCAGGCTCACCGCGCTGGTCGCGCCGCGGGCGAGGGCGGCGGCGAGCCGCTCCGACCAGCGGGCCAGCGGCCCATCCTCCGGCCCCGGCACCAGCAGCTTCGCGGTGGCGGGCAGCATGGCGCCGGCCCGGCCGGGCAGGGTGGCGGCGGCGGCGCCGAGCAGCAGGCCACGCCGGGTCGGCACGAGGCGGTCGGTCATCGCTGGTCCCCCCTCTCTTGCAGCTTCGGCCCGGCCGCCTGGCCGGGGCAGGTCCCTATGCGGCGATGGGCTGGCGCGGGCACCTGGCCCGGACCTTCGCCCGACCTTCAACCCTTGGACCGGAAAGCCCTTCGGCCCTCGGGCGGTTTGGCATCCGCCGACCGATTCGGCCCTCCGGGCGCAGGCGCCCTTCGGCCCTCGGGCGGATTTGCCTCTACCGGCCGATTCAGTCCTCCGGGCGCAGGCGCCCTGCGGCCATCGGGGGTTTGCCTCTACCGGCCGATTCAGCCCTCCGGGCGCAAGCGCCCTCCGGCCATCGGGCGGTGTCAACTGTCGTAGCGCAGCAGCGCCTCGAAAGGCAGGTCGAGGCGGGTGCGGCCGCCGAGGAAGGTCAGCTCGATCAGCGCCGCGGCGGCCGGCACCTCGGCGCCCGCCTGGCGTAGCAGCGCGATCGCCGCCGCCATGGTGCCGCCGGTGGCCAGCAGGTCGTCCAGCAGCACCACGCGCTGGCCGGGCACCACCGCATCCGCCTGCATCTCGATCCGGTCGGAGCCGTATTCCAGCGCATAGTCGAGGCCGATGGTCGCCCCCGGCAGCTTGCGCGGCTTGCGCAGCATGATGAAGCCGAGCCCGAGTTCCAGCGCCAGGGGGGGCGGCGACGAGGAAGCCGCGGCTCTCGATGCCGGCCAGCAGGTCCGGCCGATAGGGGCGGATGATGCGGGCCAGCCTGGCCATGGCAGCGCGCCAGGCGGGGCCGTGCCGGAGCAGGGTGGAGATGTCGTAGAACAGGATGCCGGGCTTCGGGAAATCCGGGATGCCGCGGATATGCGCCCGCAGGTCGAGCGTCTCCGTATCGGCTGCGGTCTGGGTCATGGCCGGTCCTTCCGGGGTCGCGGGCTTGGGCCTGGGGCGGCGGGTCGGGACCGCTCTAAGCACCCCATGCGCCGCGCCGCAACCGGGGGCGGGGCTTGGCGCGGCCGCCGGCTTGCGCCATGTGGCGTCGCATGTCGCGCACCGTCATCGCCATCCCGCTCGGGCTGCTCGGATTCCTGCTCTATGTCGGGGGCGTGGTGGCGCTGGCCGACCATGTGCTGCGGCTGCACTGGGCTTGGCAGGCGCCCTTTTTCCTGGTTGCCGGCATCGCCTGGGCCTGGCCGGCGCAGCGGCTGATGCTCTGGGCAGCGGGCACCGGCCGGGGCTGACCGCGGGCAGGCGCGGCAAGCCCCGCCGGCGCGCCGCCTGCGGGGCCTTGCCTGCGGGGCCTTGCCTGCAGGTCCGGGCCAGGGGCCCGGGAGCTGGTCTTCCCCGGGTCCGCCTGCCCGGCGGGCGCGCTACGCCGCCTTTTGGGTCGGGGCCGCGATTGTGCCGGAAGCGGGGCTTTCCGCGGCTTCCTCTTCGGGGACCGGATCCGCGGTGACAACCGACAGGATGCTGGTGCCCTGGCTCTTCATCATGATCAGCAGGCCGACCACCATGAAGGAGACGGCGGCCGGGGTGCTCAGGCGCAGCATGGCCATGACCGCGCCCAGCACCGCGAAGCCGGCGATCCAGAGCCAAGTATGCTCGCCGATATGCCTGAAGACGGGGAATTTCATTGCTAGCCTCCCTCTGAGCACCACCGCTCGGGATTACAAGTTAGCAATGTTGCGGACAGAATTGCGACAGGGATTCCAGCGGGCGGACTGAATTGGTTGCGATGGGTCGGATGCCTCCACCGGCCGGTGCCGGGCTGCCCCCGGCCCGACCAGGACCGGTCGCATCCCTCAGGGCAATGCAGGAACTGGCCTCCTGGCAGGGGGCGGGGTCAGACCTGCCCGACCAACCCGGTCTCTTGGAGCGTGTTCGGATCGGGCAAGACAGCCTTGCGGGATCTGTCGGCCGCAGGGCGCTTCCCATCATCGGGAACGGGCCGTCCGCATAGGCTCTGATCGGCATTGCCGACCTGTAAGGAAACCCGACTCCGGGCCGCGCGCCACCGCACCTCCTCCTCCATTGAGATCACCCGGGGCGCCGGATTGATGTCGAATCGCTCCGATGCGGGGCTGCGAGGCACGGCAGCAAAGTCATGATCGTCCCGAATACGGACTGATGGATTTAAAAATAGAAACTTTGGCGCACGGCCATGTTCTTCTGGATATTCAACGAATCGTAACAGATGATCCGTAATGAATCAGGACTTCGTTCCAGGACTTCGTTCCAGGACATCGGGAAAAATGTCGGCGGTTCTTACAGCCTTGCGGCCAGAGCCGGTTAGCCGATGCCAGGATTCGATTGGCCAGACCCCAACCCAAAAAGTTGTGCATCCGTTGGATCATGTCGCGAAGCCGAGATAAGACTGATTGAGTATTGAATACATGGAATACATCGACGTGATAGAAACGCGCCCACGAACTCGTGTCGCAAGCCCGCGCGCCCACCTCCGGTGCCGGCAGAATCCTGGCACACTGCTTGCCCCTGCATCCCAGGCGATTGGCTCCCGGCCGGCGCCTTCACCAGGAGGAAGACATGCAGATCAGATCCGCCCTGCTGGCGACCTGCGCGGCGGCCGCGCTCAGCCTCACCCTGGGCATGGGCTCCGCCTCGGCCATTCCGCTCGTCAACGCGCCGGGAACGGTGGGTCCGATCAGCTCGGGCGGCAGCACCTTCTCGAATATCGGCTGCATCATCACCAATGCCGGCGGCCTGGCCTTCCCGACCAACTGCAACCAGATCGACGCCTCCACCAGTGGCGGCAACCTGAACCTCGCCAGCGGCTTCACCGCCGGCTTCGGGACCTTCGACGATGCGCTCATCACCTATCAGGTGACCAGCGCAACCCCAATCACCTCGATCGGCCTGACCTTCAACGGCACCTTCCTCGGCCTGGCCGTCGCGTCGGTCACCGAGACCGTCTACAGCGATGCCGCCAGGACGAATATTGTCGCGCAGGTGGAGGTCAGCTGCAGCCTGCTTGGCTGCAACCGATCCGAAGTCATCCCGCTGGGCGCCGGCTACACCACCCTGTATGTGACGAAGGACATCAACGTCTCCGCGGCTGACCTGGGGCTGGCCCAGATCAGCTCCATCGGCCAGTCCTTCCACACCACCCCTGTCCCCGAGCCGGCCTCCCTGGCGCTGTTCGGCCTGGGCCTGCTCGGCCTCGGCCTGGCCGGGCGGCGCCAGGCTGCGAAGGCGGCCTGAGCGGTTGCTTCGCGCAGGACGGGACCGGGCGGCCTCATGAACGGGGCCGCCCCGCCGGAAGCCGTCAGGATGGCGGGGCCTGAACAGCCGGCCGGACGGTGAGGATCCTGTCCAGATGCGCGGCAAGGCCCGGATCCCGCCAGGATGGCCCGCGCCAGCCGATATGGCCATCGGGCCGGACAAGAAAGGCCGCTTCCCCCTTGCCGTAGGCGGCCGCAAATGCGCCCTCGGCATCATGGTAGAAGGCAAGGCCGGGCCATTCCGGCAGGCCTGCCCCCGGCGCGATCGCGGCCACCCGCAGATGGGGGCCGAGACGCGGCCCCACCTCCCGCGCGAAACCCGCGAGATCCGCCGCGCTCCCAGGGATGCCCGCCCCGGCGAGATGCACCAGCAGGAGGTGTTCCGTCCCCCGCAGCACATCGAAGAGCCGCAGGGGGGAAGCCGACCCCGTGCCGCCGGAGGCCGATGGCATCCGGGGCGCGGTCGCCGGCGGCCGGGCCGGCGGCGCCGCCGGCATCATCCCGGACCCAGCCGGTGCCGCGGTAGGAGACCAGGATCTGGGTATCGGCGAGGCGATCCGGCTTGCTGCCCGCCTCGCGCCCATAGCCCTCGCTCGCGGCGCGGGTGCGGGCGACGACCTCGGCGCCGACGGGCCGCCGTTCCGCCTCGTAGCTGTCGAGCAGGCTCTCCGGGGCCGCGCCCTTGAGGACCAGCGCCAGCTTCCAGGCCAGGTTGCAGGCGTCCTGGATGCCGGTATTCATCCCCTGTCCGCCGGTCGGCGGATGGATATGCGCCGCGTCGCCGGCGATGAAGGCCCGGCCCTGGCGGTAATGCGCGGCAAGCCGCATGCTGATGCGGAAGACCGAGGACCAGCGCAGGTCGGAGAGCCGCGGCCTGTCGGGCAGCAGGTCGTCGGCCACCGCCTGGATCTGCGGGAGATCCGGCCCCTGCAATTCGGCTTGGATGCCGTGGTCCGAACCGCCGGGAGAGGCGAGCCCGGCGGGTGCGAGCATGGAGACCCTGTAGCGGCCGGGCTCCGGCAGGGGAATGGCGATGAACATGTCGGGCGCGCCGCCCTCGACCAGGCGCAGGGCCCGGAGCGCCATCCCGCGCGGCAGGTCCCAGCCGATATGGACATCGCCGAGCATGAACATCATCGGGAAGGCATCGCCCTCGAAACCGATGCCGAGCGCGCGCCGCACGGCGCTATGCGCCCCGTCGCAGCCGACCACGTAGCGGAAGCCGGCGCTCTCAGGCGGCCCGCCCCCGGCCTGTTCGAGCCGCACCGCGACGCCCTCCGCATCCTGGCTCAGGCCCGTGAGCGTGACCCCGCGCTCGACCGTGATGCCGAAGCGGCCGAGATGGCGGGCAAGCAGGCGTTCCGTCTCGTATTGCGGCAGGCCGAGCTGGGCATAGGGCAGGTCGGGAAGCTCAAGGCGGGCATCCCTCGGCGGTTGGCCGTGGAGGATCGACCGCAGCCCCTCGATCCAGATTCCGGCATCGATCATCTCGCGGGCGATCCCCATGGCATCCCAGACTTCGAGGGTGCGGGGCGTCACGCCGATGGCGCGGCAATAGGGCAGGGGCTGCGCGAGCCGGTCGATGATGCGGCAGCGGGCGCCATGCCGCGCGAGTTCCGCCGCCATGGTCAGGCCGACCGGGCCCGCGCCAACGACCAGGATCTCCGCCATCGCGCGCTCCCTGCCGATCGTTCCGTGCAACGGCAGGCGTGCCATCGCCGGGCCGGGAGGTCAATCCAGGGCATCGGACCGGTGTTCCGGCGGCCCTTCAAGGGGCCGCCGGGCGGGTATTGCGATTCTAGGTCCGGCGGCGGGCGGCCAGGGTCATGCCGAGCAGGCCCAGGGAGAGCAGGGCCAGTGCGGATGGCTCCGGCACGGTGACGACCCGGGCATTGGTCAGCAGGAAGCTCACCATGTCAGAGGGGCCGCCAGTGTCCAGGTTCTCGAACCGCAGCGCCACCGTCAGGGTATTGGTCGGCGCGGCGAAGAGCACGCCGAAGAAGCTGTCGTAGCGGTAGAGACCGCTCAACCCGCCCGGCTCGTTGGGCAGGATGCCCGTCTCCAGCGGCGGGTAGAAGGCGTCCAGAGGGAAGGCGCCGACGAACATCGGCATCCGGTAGTCCAGCTGCCCGGCAAGGCCGATGATCTCGAAGGGCAGCGTATAGGTGATGCTGTTGGTGCCGGTGCAGATGGCGAAAGCATCCAGGCACTGGAAGCTGCCGCCCCAGCTGCCCGAGGAGACCGCGACAGCGGGTTTGGCGCCGAAGCCATCTGAGGCGACCATGCTGTAGCTCGGGAAACTCTCCAACGTAGCCGGCGTAGGGAGCACCGCTAGCCAGGCGGCGGCATCGTAATAGGCTTGCCCGGATAGAGCCGCCTCGGCCCGAGGCGCCGCCAGCGCCAGCACCGCAGCAAGCAGCACCCCACTCCATCTGGCCATGTCGCCCTCCCGGCTTGTTATGCGCAACGATGCGCCGGGCGTGCGGCGGGCGGAACCCGCGCTTTGCTTCGTAGCGGCAACGTGATGGCGGCTGGTGCAGCAGAGGCGGCGGAGGCGGCGCTGGAGGGGCGGCCAAGCCCCGCTGTGATCATCCGCACCGCCGCCCGGAATTGCGAAGCCCCTGCAGGAGCTTGCTCCTGCAGGGGCCTGCCGGTTCCGATCTGGTCGGAGCGAGAGGATTCGAACCTCCGGCCCCTGCGTCCCGAACACAGTGCTCTACCAGGCTGAGCTACGCTCCGTCACCCGGACCCGTCTCCGCCCCGGCATGGCCGGTGCGGCGGAGGCGGCGATATAGCCTCCATGCCGCAGCGGGGCAAGCGGGTGCGTCGCGGCCGGGCCGCTTCGGGCGAAGCCCGGGGCGGCCGCGCTCCGGCCCTCCCGCCGGGGCTGCCCTATGCCACCTTGTAGGGGCGCAGTGGTTCCGGCACCCGCATGTCCCGCGGCACCTGGAAATCCCGCGCCGCGCCGCGCATCGCCTCCGACGGGCGCGGCAGGCCGCTGCGGTCGGCATAGTCCCGGAAGCCCACCCGGCCCTGCCGCCGCCGGCCACCGAGCGCCCGGGCGCAGATCACGTCCAGCACGGTGACGCCCAGCACCGCCGCGAAGGCCAGGCCGGCATTCTCCTGCCGGGGATTGCGGCCATCCAGCGCGGTGGCGAGGGTGCCGAGATCGAGCACGTCGCCGCCCACCCGGCCCCAGATCCAGGGCGCCGGATTCTCCGAGGCGAGGATGCCGGCCCCGGTGGCGATCTCGCGCAACCCATAGCTGGCGACCAGGCGCTCATTGCCCTCCATGCCGAGGGCGCGGGTCAGGCCGCGCGAGGCCAGCAGCTCGGTCGCGCCGAGGGCGATGCTGAACCAGCCGAGGCCGCGCGCCAGCCTGTCGGCCGAATCGCGCCGCCGGCGCCGCGATGCCGCATGCTGCCGATCGGGTCGTCGATGGGCCATGACACCACCTGCCTATTTCAGGGTTTGAGGACCACCTTGATGCAGCCGTCCTGCTTGTCGCGGAAGGTCTTGTACATCCCCGGCCCGGCATCGAGCCCGACGGTATGGGTGATGACGAAGGAGGGGTCGATCTGGCCTTCCTCGATGCGCCGCAGCAGGTCGTCGGTCCAGCGGTTCACATGGGTCTGGCCGGTGCGGATGGTCAGGCCCTTGTTCATGACCATGCCGAAGGGAACCTTGTCGATCAGCCCGCCATAGACGCCGGGCACCGAGAGCACGCCGGCCGGGCGGCAGACATACATCATCTCCCGCAGCACATGCGCGCGGTCGCTCTCCAGCATCACCGCCTGCTTCACGCGGTCATAGATGCTGTCGAGCGTGGCCGTCGCATGCGCCTCCATGCCCACCGCGTCGATGCATTTCTCGGGGCCCTTGCCGCCGGTGAGGTCCTGGAGGCGTTCGAGGACGCTCTCCTCCTCGAAATTGATGGTGGTGGCGCCGCCGGCCCGTGCCATGGAGAGGCGTTCCGGCACGCGGTCGATGGCGATCACCTGCTTCGCGCCGAGCAGCAGGGCGCTGCGGATCGTCATCTGCCCGACCGGCCCGCAGCCCCAGATGCACACCGTATCCTCGGGCTGGATGTCGCATTGCACCGCGCCCTGCCAGCCGGTCGGGAAGATGTCGCTGAGGAAGAGCAGCTTCTCGTCCGGGATCCCGGCGGGCACCTTGATATGCGTCGCATCAGCGAAGGGCACGCGGAGGTATTCGGCCTGGCCGCCGGCATAGCCGCCGGTGAGGTGGGTATAGCCGAAGAGGCCCGCGGTGGTGTGGCCGAAGACCTTGTCGGCCATCGCCTTGTTGCGGTTGCTGCGCTCGCAGACCGAGAAATTGCCGCGCCGGCACTGCTCGCACTCGCCGCAGAAGATGGTGAAGGGCACCACGATGCGGTCGCCGACCTTGAGCTTGCCGCGGGCCTCCGGGCCGACCTCGACCACCTCGCCCATGGTCTCGTGGCCCATGATGTCCCCGTTCTCCATGGCGGGGATGACGTTGTCGTAGAGATGCAGGTCGGAGCCGCAGATGGCGCAGCTCGTGACCTTGATGATGGCGTCGCGGGGATGCTCGATCTTCGGGTCGGGCACCGTGTCGCAGCGGATGTCGTGCTTGCCGTGCCAGCAGAGTGCGCGCATGCCAGGCTCCCTCCGGCAGCCGGCGCCCGGACCCTCCGGCAGCCACCGCCGGGCCAGCAACGCAGCCGGCCCGGCGGGGTTTGTGATGCCGTGGCGGAAGGTTTTCCGGGCGCCGCCCGGCCCCGCTTCAGCCCGCGCGGACCAGCAGGTGCCGCTTGCGGCCGAGCGAGAGCTTGGCGGCGCCATCCCGCAGGTCGGCCGCCGTCACCACCTGCTGCGGGTCGGCCACCGGCGCGTCGTTCAGCCGGATGCCGCCCTGCGCCACCAGGCGCCGCGCCTCGCCCTTGCTCGCCACCAGTTGCGCCGCCACCAGCAGGTCGAGCACCGGCGCCGGCAGGCTGGCGGTGAGGCTGGGCAGGGTCTCGGCGGCCTGGCCTTCCTCGAAGGCGCGCCGCGCCGTCTCGGCCGCCGTCTCCGCCGCGGCGCGGCCATGCAGCAGCGCGGTGGCCTCGGTGGCCAGCAGCTTCTTCGCCTCGTTGATCTCGGCGTCCCGCAGGGCGGCGAGGCGGCGCACCTCCGGCATCGGCAGCTCGGTGAAGAGTGCCAGGAAGCGGCCGACATCGGCGTCATCCGCGTTGCGCCAGAACTGCCAGTAGTCATAGGGGCTGAGGCGGTCCGGGTTCAGCCAGACGGCGCCGGCCGCGGTCTTGCCCATCTTGGCGCCGGAGGCGGTGGTGAGCAGCGGCGTGGTCAGGCCGAAGGCTTCCGCGCTCGCCATCCGGCGCACCAGGTCGGCGCCCATGACGATATTGCCCCACTGGTCGGACCCGCCCATCTGGAGCGTCACGCCATGCCGCCGGTGCAGTTCCAGGAAGTCGTAGGATTGCAGCAGCATGTAGTTGAATTCGAGGAAGCTCAGCGGCTGGTCGCGCTCCAGCCGGAGCCGCACGCTGTCCATGGTCAGCATGCGGTTGACGCTGAAATGCCGGCCCACGTCGCGTAGGAAGGGGATGTAGCGCAGCTCGTCCAGCCATGCGGCATTGTCGAGCATCAGCGCGCGGCCGGGCGCGAAATCCAGGAAGCTCTCGAAGCTGCGGCGGATGCCGGCCTTGTTCGCCTCGATCCGCTCCTCGGTCAGCAATTGGCGGGCTTCGTCCTTGCCCGAGGGGTCGCCCACCTTGGTGGTGCCGCCGCCGATCAGCGCCACCGGCCGGTGGCCAGTGGTCTGCAACAGCCGCAGCAGCATGATGGAGAGCAGGTGGCCGACATGCAGGCTGTCCGCCGTGCAGTCGAAGCCGATATAGGCGGCGACCTGCCCCTCCCGCAGGCGCGTATCCAGCGCCGCCGAATCCGTCACCTGGTGGATGTAGCCACGCTCCTGGGCGGCGTGGAGGAAGTCGCTGGTCGGGCCGGTCATGCTCTGGAACCACTCGAAACCTGGCCGCGCCCGTGCTTGCTTGCAGGGCGGGGGGTGCCCCCGTTAGCACAGGGCTGGCAGGCATAGAACCATGGGGCATCGAAGCATCGGGTTGATGAGCGGCACTTCGCTGGACGGGGTGGATGCCGCCTGGGTGGAGACGGATGGCGAGACCATCGCCCGCACCGGCCCGGCCCTGACCCTGCCCTATGCCGCCCCGCTGCGGCAGGACCTGCGGCGGCTGCTGGACCTCGCCGCTGGCCCCACCCCTGGCCTCGACCCGGCCGACCCCTTCCTGGCCGATTGCGTCCACCGCCTGACGCTCCGCCATGCCGAGGCAGTGGCGGCGCTCAGCGACCGCCTGCGCCGCGAGGCCGGCGAGGCGGCCGACCTGCTGGGCTTCCATGGCCAGACCATCCTGCACCGGCCGCAGCAAGGGCGGACCTGGCAGGTGGGCGATGCGGCGCTGCTGGCGCGGCTCACCGGCCTGCCCGTGGCGCATGATTTCCGCAGCGCCGATGTCGCCGCCGGCGGCCAGGGGGCGCCGCTGGTGCCGGTCTTCCATGCCGCCCTGGCCCATGCCCTGCCGAAGCCGCTGGCAGTGCTGAATCTCGGCGGCGTCGGCAATGTCACCTGGATCGGGCCTGGGGACGCGTTGCTGGCCTTCGATACCGGCCCGGCCAATGGCCCGCTGGATGACTGGGCGCGCCGCGCCGCCGGCCTGGACTACGACGCCGAGGGCCGCCTGGCCCTGGCCGGGCGGGCGGATGCGGCGGTGCTCGGGCGGCTGCTGGCGCATCCCTTCCTGGCAGCGCCGCCGCCCAAGTCGCTCGACCGGCTGGATTTCAGCCGGGCGCTGCGGGAGGCGGGGCTGGAGCAACTCTCGCCCGCGGATGGCGCCGCCACCCTGGTGGGCTTCGCCGCCGGCTGCGTCGCCGCCGCGTCGCGCCACTTCCCGGCGCCGCCGCGGCAATGGCTGGTGGGCGGCGGCGGCCGGCGCAATCCGGCGCTGATGCGGGCGCTGCAAGCCGCGCTGGGCCAGCCGGTGCGGCCGGTGGAGGCGGTGGGCTGGGATGGCGATGCGCTGGAGGCGCAGGCTTTCGGCCTGCTGGCGGCCCGGGTCGCGCGCGGCCTGCCGCTGACCTTCCCGGGCACCACCGGGGTGGCGCGGCCGCTGCTTGGCGGGCGGCTGCTGGCGCCGGGCTGAGGGCCGGCGCGCCCAGGCTATTCCGCCGCCTGCTGCTCCTTCAGATGCGGCCAGCGCGCCAGCGTCACCGGGCTGTCCGGGGCATAGGCGATGCAGGTGCCGACCAGCGCCGGGCGCTTGCGGGGCGGCGCCTCGCCGGCGGCGATCCGCCGCGCCGCCTCCTCGCGCTCCCTGGCGGCGCGGATGGGGTAGAGGGTCTGGTAGGCCACCGTCGCCATCTGCCCGAGCAACTCCCGCAGATGCGTGCAGCCATGGGTGCCGCCCACCCGCTCGACCACCGCGCGGTTGAAGCCGGGGCCGATCCTCAGCCCGGCCAGGCGGCTGAAATCGGCGCCGCCTGCGGGCAGATCGCATAGGGGGTATGGTCGGAGGAGGCCTCGCAGGCCACCACCTGCATGTCCTCGGCGATGGTCAGGCGCAGCCACATGCCGTGCAGCGGGGTGCCCGGCGGCACCTCGCCGCGGCTCTCGTTGCGGAAGGACGTGGCCTTGGTATCGAGCAGATGCGCCTCGATGTCATAGAGCCCGTCGGCCCTTTGCCAGCCGCGCAACTGGATGTCGCGCAGATGCAGCAGCTTCCGCTCGACGGGGGTGGGAAGGGGCATGGGCATCTCCGGATGGTGCAGCGCAACAAGGACCTATGCCATACGGCGATGTCCTTGGCCAGCAGAGGAGGCGCGGGCGGAAGAGGCGTGGTTTCGAGACAGGGTCGGGTTCGGAACGGCAATCCAATGGCAGGCCGGTATGGCCTGCGGTGCTCGCATTCCTGTCCCTTGATTTACAGAATGTCGGGATTGTTTACATCATTTTGAATGCACAAAAATTGCGTTGCTAAGCCCTTGGGAAAAGAGCCTCATTTTCAGCGGCATGGAATTTGCTTCAGCAGGCAGCGTGCGGTTGCGCGCAGAGGGTGAAACACCAAGCGGAGGCTACCATGCTTCGAAAGCTTTTCTGTCTGGGCCTTTTCATTGCGGCGTCAGCTCTGGGTGGACTGCGAGCGAATGCCGCCCCGATCGCGCTGGATCAGTGGTACACATTTGGTTTCAGAGATGTCGGTTCCAGCCTGACCAGCGGCGCCGGCTTCATACTTGGCGTCAATCCTCCCAGCATCGCGGCACCCGATGCCCCCTGGACCTTCACCCTGTCCGCTCCGGGTACTTTGACTCTTCTCGATGGATTCAGCTCGGGCGATCAGTTCAACGTCACCGACTTCGGGAGCCTGCTTGGGCCTACATCGGTTCCCGTTCCAGGGTCGGACTGCGGCGGTGACATCAGCGCCTGCCTGGCCAATCCGAACATCAGCCATGGTGTCTTCGCACTTGGCGTCGGCAACCACTCCATTGGTGGCACCGTGCTGCTGTCGCCCTTCGGGGCTGGCGCCGGCTTCTTCCTGGTGAGTTCGGTCGCGGTTCCCGAGCCCGCCTCCCTCGCCCTTTTCGGCACAGCCTTGCTGGGCCTGGCCCTGGTTCGCAAGCGCAAGGCGGCCTGACCGGCGCATTGTCGGTCCTCTTTGCGGCGGGCAGGGCGGCGTCCCGGACACGGTGCGCCGCCTGTCCGGCCGGAGCACCATCGGTGCCGGATCTGCGAGGAAAACCGAAATACGGCCCAGGCAGGCCCTCACGCAGCAATGCGGCAATCATCCGGCTGTGATGGCAACCAACGGGGTCTTCATTCGTCGCGCCGCGCCGTTTCCGGTAAGAGGAACGGCGTCCTATCCATTCAGCATCCAGCATTTTCCAGCCTTGAGGGGGGGTAAGCGGACCGTGCCTGACAATGGCCGCCCGACCGCGCCCGATATCGAACCGATCCGCGGCTTCGCCGAGGGCTCGCCGAACCCCACCGTAGTGTTCGGCGGCCCGGCGCAGCGGTTCCTCTATGCCAATCCGGCCTTCTGCCTGGCGGCCGGGCGGGAGGCGGCGGAGTTGCTCGGCCTCTCCCTGGCGGCGGCCTTCCCGGACTTGGCGGCGGCGGGGCATCTCGCCGCTCTCGAACAGGTGCGGCTGACCGGTGCCGCCCGCCGCACGCCTGGCCAGCCGCTGCGGCTCCGCCCCGATGCCGTGCCGGGCTTCTGGGAGATCGAGGCGACGCCGCTGCACGACCCGCAGGGCGCCATCTGGGGCGTGCTGGCGCAGCTCCGCGACGTGACCGCCCAGCAGGCGGCGCTGCGCCGGGCGGAGGCGGCGCAGGCGACCCTGGACGCGCTCTTCGACCATATCCCCGAAGGGCTGCTGTTGGCCGAGGCGCCGGAGGCCCGCCTGATCCGCGTCAGCGCCCACGGGCTGCAACTGGCCGGGCTGGAGGCCGCCGCGGTGCTGGGCCAGGAGGCCGCCCTGCACCCCGCCACCTGGCAGGTCTTCCGCCCGGATGGCACCACCCCCGCCGCGCCCGAGGAATTGCCGCTGACCCGCGCGGTCCGCCGGGGCGAGACGGTGCGGCAGGAGACCTGGCTGCTGCGGCGGCGGGACGGCACCGTGGTGCCCATCCTGTGCAGCGCCGGGCCGATCCATGACGCGGCCGGCCGGATCAGCGGCGGCATCCTGGTCTGCCGCGACGTCACCGACCTCACCCGGGCCGAGGCCGCGCTGGCGGCGAGCGAGGCACGCTACCGCGCCCTGGTCGAGGCCGGCGCGCTGGCGGTCTGGACCACCGCGCCGGATGGCCGCCTGCTGCACGGTGCCGACTGGGCGGAATTCACCGGCCAGGCACCCGCGGAGGCGGCCGGCTGGGGCTGGCTCGACGCCGTGCATCCCGAGGACCGGGAGCGGGTGCGGGATGCCTGGGCCGCCGCCCTGGCGCTGGGCAGGGCCTATGACACCGAATACCGGCTCCGCCATGCCGATGGCGATTGGCGCTGGACCGCGGCCCGCGCCGTGCCGCTGCGCGACACCGCCGGGCGGGTCATCGAATGGGTGGGCGCCAATACCGATATCGACCTCCGCAAGCGCGCCGAACAGGCGCTGCTGGCCAGCGAGGACCGTTTCCGCACCCTGGCCGAGGCCATGCCGCACCTGGTCTGGCAGACCGATGCGCGGGGCGAGCCGGAATACATGAACCAGCGCCTGCGCCGCCAAGCCGGGCTCGACCTGGCGGCGGCGCGGCACGGCGGCTGGCTCGCCATGCTGCACCCGGAGGACGCGCCGGCGCTGAGCCTGGCCTGGGAGGCGGCGCTGGAGGGCGGCGGCGACTACGAGGCCGATACCCGCCTGCGTGGCGCCGATGGCGGCTATCGCTGGTTCCAGGTGCGCGGCGCGCCGGTGCGCGACGCGGCCGGCCGCATCCGCCACTGGGTCGGCACCTGCACCGACATGGAGGACCGGCACCGCGCCGAGGACGCGCTGCGGGAGGCGCTGGCGGCGCAGCAGGCCCTGGCGCGGGAGGCCGAGCACCGCATCAAGAACAGCCTGCAACTGGTGGCCGCGCTGCTCCGCCTGCAGGCCGGGCGGATGGAGGAGCCCGCGGCCCGCATCGCGCTGGAGGCCGCGACGGTGCGGGTGCAGGCGGTGGCGGAGGCGCATCGCGCCCTGCAGAACAGCCCGGACCTGAAACATGTGCGGCTCGCCGACATGCTGCACGAACTGGCCGCCGGCGCCGCGGTGCAGCACCCCGGCGCCGATCTCCGCACCGAGGCCCCGGAGGGGCTGACGCTCGATGCCGAGCGGGCGATTCCGCTGGCGCTGATCCTGAGCGAGCTGGTGGCGAAGGCGCTGCGCCATGCCGAGCCCGGCGCGGGGCCGGTGCGGCTTTCCGCCCGGCTGGAGGAGGGGGTGCTGCTGGCCATGGTGGAGGGCCAGGGCCGCTTCCTGCCGGATGAGGATTCGCCGGAAGGCCGGGCGGCGAGCCTGGGCGCGACGGTGATCCGGGCCCTGTCCCGGCAGATCGGCGCGACGCTCGCGACCGAGCTCACCGGGGAGGGCGGCACCCGCGTGGTGCTGCGGCTGGCGCCGGAGGAGGCTGCGGCGGAGGCCGGGTAGGCGCGGCTTGTGTCCTGCGGACCGGTTCACGCCCTCCGGCTGCGCCGCCGGACGACCGGGCGTCTCAGCCCTCGCAGCCCTCGTCGCGCAGCAGCGCCTCCACCGCCTCCATCGGCACGTCGGCGGCGGTGAAGGCCTCGCCCGGGCCGCGCAGCAGCACGAAGCGCAGCGCGCCGTCCCGCACCTTCTTGTCCTTCCGCATCCGCCCGAGCAGCGCCGCCACCGCGAAGCCGCGCGGCAGGTCGGCGATGCGGGCGGGCAGGCCGCAAGCGGCAAGGTGGGACACCACCCGCCCCGGCAATTCCTGGCTGCAATGCCCGAGCCTGGCCGAGAGCGCGGCGGCGAGGCCGAGCCCCACCGCCACCGCCTCGCCATGCAGCAGGGTGCCGCCATAGCCGCATTCGGCCTCCAGCGCATGGCCGAAGGTATGGCCGAGATTGAGCAGGGCGCGGCCGCCCTCGGGGCTTTCCTCGCGCTCGTCCCCCGCCACCACGGCGGCTTTCAGGCGGCAGCTTTCCAGCACCGCATGGGCGAGCGCCGCCGGGTCGCCGGCCACCAGCGCCGGGCCTTCAGCCTCGCACCAGCGCCAGAGCGTCTCGCCGGCCAGCAGCCCGTGCTTGGCGACCTCCGCATAGCCGGCGCGGAGTTCGCGCGGCGGCAGGGTGGCCAGGGTCCCGGTATCGGCCAGCACCAGGCGCGGCTGGTGGAAGGCGCCGGCCAGGTTCTTGCCGGCGGCCAGGTTCACGCCGGTCTTGCCGCCGACGCTGCTGTCCACCTGGGCCAGCAGGGTGGTCGGCACCTGCACGAAGGGCAGGCCGCGCAGCGCCACCGCCGCGGCGAAGCCGGCGAGATCCCCCACTACGCCGCCGCCCAGCGCGATGACCGCCGTGCGCCGCTCGATCCCCGCGGCCAGCAATTGCTCCAGCACGGATTCCAGGGTGGCGAAGCCCTTGCTCGATCCGCCTGGGGGCACGGTGACCTCGGTGGCGATGTTGAAGCCGGCCTCGGCCAGGCCCTCCCGCAGCGTGGGCAGGTGCAGCGGCCCGACCGTGGCATCGGTGACGATCGCCACCCGCCGGGCCGGCAGCACCGGCGCCAGCAGCGCCCCGGCGCGGGCCAGCAGCCCGCGGCCCACCAGGATGTCGTAGCTGCGTTCGCCCAGCGTCACCGGCAGGCGGGCGGGCGGCTGCCAGGCCGCCAGGGCCTCGGCGACGCGGCGGGTGGTGACCTCGGGACTCTCGTCGGTGCAGGCGATCACGATATCGGCCTCGGCATAGAGGGGGTGGCGCGCCGTCATCAGCCGGTCCAGCACCAGGCCGGGATCGGCATTGAGGAACATCGGGCGGTGCTCGCGTCCGGCGACGCGGCGGAGCAGGGTGGCGTGCCGGCATTTCAGCCAGACCGAGACGGCGCCGGCCGCCCGCACCGCCGCCCGGGTGCGCGGGTCGGTGAAGGCGCCGCCGCCGGTGGCCAGCACCACCGGCGGGCCGGCGATGAGGCGGGAGATCACCCGGCGCTCGCCGTCGCGGAAATGCGCCTCGCCGTAGCGGCTGAAGATCTCGGTGATGGGCTGGCCGGCGGCGGCCTCGATCTCGGTATCGGCATCGAGGAAGGGCAGGCCGAGCCGGGCGGCCAGGCGGCGGCCAATGGAGGATTTCCCGGCCCCCGGCATGCCGACCAGCACGATGCTGCGGCCCCAGGGATGCGGGGCCGGGGAACCCCCATGCGGCTGCGGGCCGATGCAGCCATCGAGGGCCGGACCGGGGGCATGACCTGCAGTGGAGGGAGCGAAGGCGTTGATGGTGTTGCGCGACACGATGACCAAGGCTAGCACACCGGCGGCCGCGCGCGAGGACCCTGCCCCCGATGTTCCGTCGACCCTACCTGCTTCTCGCCGCGATCCTGGCCGGCGTCCTGGTGATCGGACTGCTGGCGGTGGGGGCTTTCCCGCCCTCCGTCAGCCCCGCCCCGGTGGATCGCGTGCTGCCCAATGACCGGTTCCAGACCCGGTAGAGCGGATCGCTGGAGGGTGGAGACGCCCGGAGGCGTGAATCTGCTCGTAAAACAACAGGCTACGGCGCATCGCAGTCCGGTTGGGACTGCAATGCGCCGTAGCCTGCCGCCCGGCCCCCGGCGCCCTGGGTGCCAGGCGTGAGCGGGCCGGAGCAGCCGCCCGCCGGACCGGCGGCACCGGGCGCCGCCCGGCCCGCCGGCAGCCCTGACGGGCGGCACCTCGAAGCCTTCCTGGAGATGCTGGCGGCGGAACGGGGCGCCGCGCCCAATACCCTGGCCGCCTATGGCGCCGACCTCGAGGATTTCGCCGGCTTCGCCCGGGCGGCCGGCCAGGCCCCTGCGGGCGCGGATGCCGAGTTGCTGCGGGCCTATCTGCGCCGCCTGGCCGATGCCGGGCTGAAGCCTCGCACCGCCGCCCGGCGCCTCTCCGCGCTGCGGCAATTCTACCGCTTCCTGGCCCGCGAGGGGGTGCGGCAGGAGGACCCGACCGAGTTGCTGGACAGCCCCCGCCTGCCCCCCACCCTGCCGAAGCCGATCGCCGAAGCGGAGGTGGCGGCGCTGATCGAGGGCGCCGGCCGGCTGCCCGGCCACCGTGGCCCGCTGGCGGCGGCGGCGCTGGAACTGCTCTATTGCTCCGGCCTCCGGGCCAGCGAGCTGGTGGCGCTGCCCGCCGCCGCGCTGCGCCCCGACGCGGCGCTGATCGCGGTGCGCGGCAAGGGCGGGCGGGAGCGGCTGGTGCCGATCTCGGCCCGGGCGCGGGACGCGGCGCTGGCGGCGCGCGAGGCGCTGGGCGAGCGCCCCAGGGGGAAGGCCGGGAGAAAGGCCGAGGGCAAGCCCGCCGCCCTGCCGCCGCGCTGGCTGTTTCCCGCCCGCGGCGCCTCCGGCCACATGACGCGGCAGCATCTCGGCCTGCTGCTGAAGGATGCGGCGCTGGCGGCGGGGATCGAGCCGGCGCGGGTCAGCCCGCATGTGCTGCGGCATTCCTTCGCCAGCCATCTGCTCGGGCGCGGCGCCGATCTCCGCAGCCTGCAATTGCTGCTGGGCCATGCCGATATCGCCACCACCCAGATCTATACCCAGGTGCTGGAGGAGCGGCTGAAGGCGTTGGTGGAGGCGCATCACCCGCTGGCGGAGGGATAGGCCGCCGGCAACAGCACGCCCCCGTGACGATGAACCACCGGCACGTTCCTCCGTTGTCACCCCGGAGCAGCCCTACCTGCTACGGAGAACCGCCATGAACAACATCGTCTGGATCGTTGGAGCCGTCGTGATCGTCCTCGTCGTCCTGTCCTTCCTCGGCCTGCGCTGAGCCGGCCGGCGCGCGTGGCTGGTCAGGCCGGGCGCGCGCCGGGGGCGGCGGGCGGCGGCCCGCCCTGCAATGAAGCCTGCAAGGAATAACCCAGGGGCAGCCAGGGCCGATCCGGCCAGGTCCATAGCCCCTCGGCGTCCTGCACCAGGCCCCGGAACATCCGCCAGGGCAGCCGCGGGTGTTCGTGCAGCCAGTCCAGGCTGAGGCCGGCAGCGGCCAGGGCGCCCAGCACCTCGGCCAGCGGGTGCATCCAGGTATGGGTGCGGCGGTGCTGCAGCCGGGCGGCGCCATCGGCGTAGTCGCCGGGCTCGTCGAGGACCAAGGCTTCCCGCTGGAAATAGGGGACGAACCAGCCGGGCCTGCCATCCGGGGTCTCGGTGGCGTCGTCGAAGACGAAGGCGGCGGGGTGGCCCTCCGCCAGGTAGAGCCGGCCGCCGGGGCGCAGGAAGCCGGCGACGATCCGGGCCCAGCCCGCGATATCCGGCAGCCAGGGCAGCGCCCCCCAGGTGACGAAGACCAGGTCGAAGCCGGCCGGCTCCGGGATGGCGCGGGGCGCGTCGTAGAGATCGGCCTCGACGAAGCGCGCCCGGTTGGCCAGGCCCAGTTTCCCGGCCAGGCCCCGCGCCGCGGTGATGGCCGGGGCGGAGAAATCGAGGCCGACCACCGCCGCGCCCTGCTGCGCCAGGACCAGCGTGTCCTTGCCGAAATGGCATTGCAGGTGCAGCACCCGGAGCCCCGCCACCGGCCCCAGCTCCGCCGCCACAATGGCGTCCAGCCGGCCCTGCCCGGCCCGCAGCGGGCCGAGGTCGTAGCTGCTGCCGGGGCCGAGATGGATCGCCACCCGCTCATCCCAATTCGCCTGGTTCGCCGCGCGCCAATCCTCTGCGGCCATGGCTGCCTCGCTTCCGCCCCCGCTTCCGCCCGCTTCCCCTGGCCCCCCGTTTCCGCTAACCCCGCGGGCCCAAGGGACCATTGATGCGCCATTTCCTGGACTTCGAAAAACCGCTCGCCGAACTCGAGGGCAAGATCGAGGAATTGCGGCGGACCACCGATGCCGGCGGGATCGACGTGGCCGAGGAGGTGGGGCGGCTGCGCGACAAGGCGCAGTCGCTGCTCCGCGCCACCTATGCCAGGCTCTCGCCCTGGCAGAAGACCCTGGTGGCCCGCCACCCGGACCGGCCGAAATGCCTCGACTACATCCGCGCCCTGATCGAGGACTGGACGCCGCTGGCCGGCGACCGCGCCTTCGCCGACGATGCCGCGGTGGTGGGCGGGCTCGGGCGGTTCCGCGGCCGCGCCGTGGCGGTGCTCGGCACCGAGAAGGGCAGCGATACCGAAAGCCGGGTGCTGCATAATTTCGGCATGGCGCGGCCGGAGGGCTACCGCAAGGCGCGGCGGATCATCGAACTGGCCGGGCGCTTCGGCCTGCCGATCCTGAGCTTCGTCGATACCGCCGGCGCCTTCCCCGGCATCGAGGCCGAGGCGCGCGGCCAGGCGGAGGCCATCGCCCGCTCCATCGAGGCCTGCCTGGAGGCACCGGTGCCCTTCGTCGCCACCATCATCGGCGAGGGTGGCTCGGGCGGCGCCATCGCGCTGGCCGCCGCCGACCGCATCCTGATGCTGGAGCATTCGATCTATTCGGTCATCAGCCCGGAGGGCTGCGCCAGCATCCTCTGGCGCGACGCCGCCCAGGCCCCCACCGCGGCCGAGGCGCTGAAGCTCACCGCCGAGGACCTCCGCCGCCTGAACCTGGTGGATACGGTGGTGCCGGAGCCCATGGGCGGCGCCCAGCGCGACCCGGAGGCGGCGATCGCGGCGGTGGGCCAGCAGGTCTGGGCCTGCCTGGAGCCGCTGCTGGCGCTGGATGGCGCCACGCTCCGCGCCCGGCGGCGGGAGAAGTTCCTGGAGATGGGGCGGAACAGCGTGGTGTGAGCGCCTTCGGAACAGGGCGCCCGAGGGGGGCGCGCGGATCGGGCCGGCGCAGCCGCCGGCGGCAGCCGCCACGCATGAGCCCGCGCGACGCCACGCCCGATCCCGCCCCGCCCGCCCGCATGAGCCCGGCGGAGCTCCGCGCCGCCTTCTTCGGCACCTTCCCCGCCGTGGCGCCAGCCATCATCCTCTCCGCCATCGACCAGACCATCGTCGCCACCGCGCTACCCTCCATCGCCGGCGCCATGGGGGCGGTGGAGAGCATGTCCTGGGTGGTGGTGGGCTATCTCATCACCGCCACCATCGCGGCGCCGGTCTATGGCCGGCTCGGCGATGTCTTCGGCCGGCGCCGGCTGCTGCTCGTGGCGCTCTGCGTCCATGCGCTCGGCGCACTGATCGCCGCCACGGCCGGGAGCTTCGCCTGGCTGATCCTGGGGCGGCTGGTGCAGGGGGCCGGGGGCGGCGGCCTCACCACCCTCACCATGGCGCTGATCGGCGAGGCGGTGCCGCCGCGGGAGCGTGGCCGCTTCCAGGCCTGGATCGCCGCCTGCTTCACCTTCGCCTCCTCGCTCGGCCCGGTGGCGGGGGGTGGCTGACCGAGCAATTCGGCTGGCGATCGGTGTTCTGGGTGATGCTGCCGGCGCTGGGCCTGGCCTTCCTGCTGGCGCTGCGGCTGCCGAAGCGGGACCAGGGCGGGGCGGGCAGCCGGCATGCGGGCTTCCGCTTCGACCTGCCGGGGGTGATGTTCTTCGCCGGCTTCGTCGCCCCGGCCCTGCTGGCGCTGTCGCAATTGCAGCGGCTCCAGGTGGCGGCGCTGCCGGCGGCGGCGGGGCTGGCGCTGCTGGCGGCCATGGCGCTCTGGCTGCTGCTGCGGCAGGAGCGGCGGGCGCGCGACCCGCTGCTGCCGCTCGGCCTGCTGGCGGAGCCCACGATCCTGCGGAGCAACCTCTTCACTGCCTGCGCCCATGGCGCGCTGGTGGCGCTGGTGAGCTTCCTGCCGATCTACCTGCAAAGCGTGCGCGGCCTGTCGCCGGCCATGGCCGGGCTGCTGCTGCTGCCGCTTTCCCTCGGCAGCGGGATCGGCGGGCTGACGGCGGGGCGGCTGATGACCCATACCGGGGTCGCGGCGCCGCTCGCCGCGATCGGGCTCGGGGTGGGGGCGGCAGGGCTGGTGGCGGTGGCGCTGGTGGCGCCGTTGCTGCCGGACCTGCCGCTGGCCTTGCTGCTGGGCCTGGTGGCGATGGGGATCGGCTGTTCCTATCCGGTGTCGCAGATCACGGTGCAGGTGGCGGCGGGGGCGGCGCGGCTCGGCGCGGCGGCGGGGGCGGTGCAGTTCTTCCGGACGCTCGGCGCGGCCATCGGCACGGCGCTGCTGGGGGCGCTGCTCTTCGGCAGCCTGGCGGCGGGCGACCCGGAGGTGGCGGCGCTTTTCGCCCGCCTGGTGCGGGAGGGGGCGCGGCTGCTGCCGCAACTCGGCGCCGCGGAACGGGCGGCGCTCGGCATCGGGCTTACGGATGCCTTCCGCGCGGCCTTCCTCGGCGCGGCGCTGCTGGCGGCGGCGGGCAGCGCGCTGGCCTGGTGGGTGCCGGTGCGGCGGGTGTGATCACCCCAGGCTGTTGCGGTACTCGTGCTCCCGCGTATCCACCCAGGAAAGCCGCAGCTCCACCGGCCGGTCGCCGATGGCATGGGCCACCCGCAGGATGCGCAGCACCGGCGCCGCCGGTGGCAGGCCGAGCAGGGCGGCGATGTCAGGGCTGGCGGCCTCGGCGCGCAGCCGCTCCTCGGTGCGCAGCACGGAGAGGCCGAAGCGGCGCTGATAGAGGCCGTAGATCGTGCCCTCCCGCCCCGCGAAACCCTCGGCATCGAGGCCCGGGAACAGGCCCGCCGGCATCCAGAGCTCGTCCAGCATCACCGGCCGGTCCTGCAGGTATTGCAGGTTCTGTGCCCGGTGCATCGGTGCCCCGGCCTCCAGGCCGAGCAGGGCGGCATGGTCGGGGGCGCAGGGCAGGGGGGGTCTGGAAATCCAGCAATTCCGTGCGCGGAGGCTCCAGCAGCCCATCGGCGCGGGCGATATGGAGGAAGTAGAATTGCGTGCGGTCCGGCACGTCGCGCGGAACCCGTGCCGCGCTGTCCAGCTCCGGCACGAAGGTGCCGCGGCCCTGGCGGCGGACCAGGGCGCGGGCGGCGACCAGCTCATCCACCGCGCGGCGCACCGTGCCGATGGCGCAGCCGAAGCGTTCCGCCAGGAACCGCTCGGCCGGCAGCGGCGTGCCGGGCGGGAAGGCGCCCGCGGCCAGGTCCTGTTCCAGCGCGGCATGGATGGAGCGCCAGAGCGGCGGTTCGGCATTCATGCAGGTCATCTAACTCATCTGGTTGACCTTCCGTCAACCGGCGCCTAGCTTCCCCGGACCCGAGCGAGAAGGGAGGGGCGCAATGACGATCCACTTCGTCGTCCATGACGAGGGCGACAGCGTGGGCGTGGTGGTGGTCGAGGGCCTGGCTTCTGGCCAGAAGCTCACCGGCTGGATCATGGACCAGGACAAGATGATCGAGTTCGACGCGAAGTCGAACATCCCGATCGGCCACAAGCTGGCCATCAAGCCGATCAAGTCGGGCGACACCATCATCAAGTACGGCGTGGATATCGGCCGCGCGGTGGCCGATATCGGCGCCGGCGAGCACGCGCATGTGCAGAACGTCAAGACCAAGCGCTGGTAGGGAGCGGCTGAGATGGGCATGAACCTGAAGGGCGCCGCCTTCGAGGGCTGGCGCCGCGAGAACGGCCGCATGGGCGTGCGCAACCACGTCATCATCCTGCCGGTGGATGACCTGGCCAATGCCGCATGCGAGGCGGTGGCGAACAACATCAAGGGCGCGCTGGCCATCCCGCACGCCTATGGCCGGCTGCAATCGGCGCCGACCTCGAGCTGCATTTCCGCACCCTGATCGGCACCGGCTGCAACCCGAATGTGGCGGCGGTGATCGTGATCGGGATCGAGCCGGGCTGGACCGGCAGGATCGTCGAGGGCATCGCCAAGACCGGCAAGCCGGTCGAGGGCTTCGCGATCGAGCAGAATGGCGACATCAACACCATCGCCAATGCCTCCCGCGCCGCCTACAAGATGGTGAAGCACGCCTCGAAGCTGAAGAAGACCAAGGCGCCGCTGACCGAGCTTTGGGTCAGCACCAAATGTGGCGAGAGCGACACCACCTCGGGCCTGGCAAGCTGCCCCACCGTGGGCAACAGCTTCGACAAGCTCTGGGCCAACGGCAATACGCTGGTCTTCGGCGAGACCACGGAACTGACCGGCGGCGAGCATCTGGTGGCCGAGCGCTGCAAGACCCCCGAGATCCGCGCCCAGTTCCAGGCGATGTTCGACCGCTACCAGGGCGTCATCGAGGCGCACAAGACCAGCGATCTCAGCGACAGCCAGCCGACCAAGGGCAATATCGAGGGTGGCCTCACCACCATCGAGGAGAAGGCGCTCGGCAACATCCAGAAGATCGGCAAGAAGTGCACGGTCGATGGCGTGCTGGACAAGGCCGAGGAGCCGACCCATCCCGGCCTCTGGTTCATGGACAGCAGCAGCGCGGCGGCCGAGATGGTGACGCTCTGCGCCGCTTCCGGCTTCGCGGTGCATACCTTCCCGACCGGCCAGGGCAATGTCATCGGCAACCCGATCCTGCCGGTCATCAAGCTGACGGCCAATCCGCGCACCCAGCGCACCATGAGCGAGCATATCGACGTGGATGTGACCGGGCTGCTGCAGAAGCGGATGAACATGGACGATGCCGGCGAGGCGCTGCTGGATTGCATCCTCCGGACCGCGGATGGCGAACTGACGGCGGCCGAATTGCTGGGCCACCGGGAGTTCAGCCTGACCAGGCTCTACGAGAGCGCCTGACCCCGCAGGGCGGGCGCCGTCCTGGCGCCCGCCACTCGCCGCGGCGTAACCTCCCCGGCCAGAATTCCCGGGGGCTGCGCCATGGCCGAGCATTACGACGCCGACTATTACGATAATGGGGAAACCCGCACCGCCGAGGCGCGCGAGGCCGATCTCGCCGCCCGCCTGCCCGGCATCGTCGCCGCGGCGATGCAGGCACCCGCCCAGGCCGAACGCCTCGCCGGCATCGACCCCGCCGGCATCACCAGCCGCGCCGCGCTCGCCCGGCTGCCGCTGCTGCGGAAATCCGACCTGCCGGCGCTGCAACGCGCCGCGCCGCCCTTCGGCGGCTTCATCGCCGGCCCGCCCGGCGGCTTCGCCCATCTCTTCACCTCCCCCGGCCCGATCTTCGAGCCGGAGGGTCCCGGCCCCGATCCCTGGCGCATGGCCCGCGCCCTCCATGCCGCCGGCTTCCGCCGCGGCGACATCGTGCTGAACACCTTCGGCTACCACCTGACGCCGGGCGGCTGGATCATGGACCGCGGCGCCCGGGCGCTCGGCTGCGCGGTGATCCCGGCAGGGCCGGGGCAGACCGAGCAGCAGCTCGACCTCATCGCCCAGTACCGGCCGGCGGCCTATTGCGGCACGCCGGATTTCCTGAAGATCCTGCTGGATGCGGCGCAGGCGGCCGGGCGGCCGGCGGATTGCCTGCGCAAGGCCCTGGTCAGCGGTGCCGCCTTCCCGCCCTCGCTCCAGACGGAACTGGCCGGGCGCGGGGTGGCGGCCTTCCAGTGCTACGCCACCGCCGATCTCGGCTGCATCGCCTATGAAACCCCGGCCCGCGAGGGGCTGGTGGTGGAGGAGGACGTGATCCTGGAGATCGTCCGCCCCGGCACCGGCGACCCGGTGCCGGAGGGTGAGATCGGCGAGGTGGTGGTCACCACCCTGGACCCGCACCACCCGATCCTGCGCCTGGCGCTCGGCGACCTCTCTGGCGTGCTGCCGGGGGCCTCGCCTTGCGGCCGGACGAACATGCGCATCCTCGGCTGGCGTGGCCGGGCCGACCAGACCGCCAAGGTGCGCGGCATGTTCGTGCGGCCGGAGCAACTGGCCGAGATCGCCCGCCGTCACCCGGAACTGGCGCGGCTCCGGCTGGTGGTGACGCGCGCGGGCGAGCAGGACGCCATGCTGCTGCGCGCCGAAGCCTCCAGCGGCGACGACTCCCTGCGGGAGGCGGTGGCGCAAAGCCTCCAGGCGGTGACCAAGCTGCGCGGCGCGGTGGAGATCCTGGCGCCGGGCAGCCTGCCGAATGATGGCAAGGTCATCGCCGATGAGCGGCCGGTCGGAAGCTAGAGCGGATCGCCGCAGGGCGGAACCGTCCGGAGGCGTGAATCTGCTCTACAAACAACAGGCTACAGCGGCGTGCCGAACCACCAATTCGGCACGCCGCTGTAGAGCAGACCGCGGACGGATGTGAACGTCCGGGAGCGCGAATCTGCTCTGCACATAAGGAACCACAGCGGATTGGCGTTCAGGAAGGAACGCAATCCGCTATGGAGCAGACCGCGGTTCAGTTGGGACGGCGGCCTGCGCTAGAGCGTGATCGCTTGAGGTGCTCGCACCGAAAAGCGTGAATCACGCGATCAAACAAAGGCCTGGAGCATGATGCGTGAACGAAGGTGAACGCATCATGCTCTAGCGCGTCGGCGCGCCGATTCCCGGTGCGCGGGTGATGCCGCCAACGCCTGGGTTCACCCCGACCGGGTAGCCAGCCCCGGCGCCGCCCGTGCCGCCCGTCGGTGCGCGCTCAATGCCGCCGACGCCTGGGGAGACACCGGTCACGGTCGGGTTCTGCATGGCGCGGCTTGGATCCTGCTGAATGTTCCGAAGCTGCTGCTGGCGCAGTATGGACTCGTTCGTGCCGGTCGGCATGGTGCTGAGTGGGCCGGTCTCCTTCGACGGCTCGCAGGCGGTCAGGCCGAGCATGACAAGGGCGAACCCCCCCAAGCCTCCAGGTGATATTCATCGTGCTGCTCCCATTCGCCCTGCCGGATCGAATGCTCCGGCAATTCGGAAATGCCGCGCGCAACGATTTGTGCCCCCCGCAGGGCGGAATCACAAGCTAATTCCTCCCTGAAACGACCCGCTGGAGCAGGCCGCGGTTCCAACCGGGCTGCGGTTTGCTCTAGGCCAGCCCTGGCGCCGGCCCCCCCGGCAGCAGCGCGGGGGAGGCGGCCGGCGGCGCGGGCTGCGGCGCCGGGGCGGTGAAGACCGGCACGGTGTCGCTGCCGGCGGCCTCCACCGCGAGGTCCAGGGTCTCCACCAGGCTGGTCGCCAGCAGCAGCGGCGTGGCTTGGCTCTCGGCCCGGAGCGCCGCGGCCAGCCTGCCATCCGGCTCCACCGCCCAGGCAAGGGCCAGGGCCGGCACGCCCGGCAGCCGCCGCCGCGCCCGGCGCAGCAGGTAGCGGGCGGTCGCGGTGCTGCTGCCGCCCTCCAGCAGGCAGAGGCAGAGCAGCCGGGGCGGCGCCGCCGGCCCGGCCGCCGCGCCGCCGATCTGCACGCCGAAGCCGCGCCGGGTCAGCACCTGGCCCAGCATGGCGGCCAGCAGCGGGTCGAAGGGGCCGCGGCCGGGCATGCAGAGCACTGCCCCCGGCGTGGTCCAGGCGGGCGGCAAGGGCATCGTTTCCTCGCCCGGCTCCTCGCCTTCCGGCGGCTTCGCCTCGGCCTCCTCCGCCTCCTCCAGATCCTCGATCAGGGTCAGGACGCTGCGCTCCAGGGTCTCCAGCCGCTCCGGCGCCAGGGTGCCGCGCTGCGCATCCGTCTGCGCCAGGCGCAGCGCCGGCAGCGCCACCGCATCCAGGTATTCGGTGATCCGCTGCTCCTTCAGGCAGCGCTCCACCTGCTCGGCCAGCGCATCGGCATCGCCGGCGAGCGCCCGCTGGTAGAAGGTTTCCTCCGGGTCGAGCGGCGGGCTGTCGCCCAGCATGACCTCCAGGAATTCCAGCTGCTCCACATGCCGGCCGAGCACCACCAGGCAGACCGTCAGCGGCACCGCCAGCAGCAGCCCGATCGGCCCCCAGAGCCAGGTCCAGAAGGTGGCGGCGGCAATGACGGCGATGGGCGAGAGGCCGGTGGAATGGCCGAAGATCCAGGGCTCGAAGACCTGGCCCATCACCATCTCGCTGACCCCGAAAAGCGCCAGCACCCAGAGCAGGGTGGCCCAGCCCGGGTCCACCGCCAGGCCGAGCAGGGCCGGGAAGGCGATCGCGACGAAGACGCCGATGAAGGGCACGAAGCGCATCAGCCCGGCCACGAAACCCCAGAGCAGCGGGTTCGGGATGCCGATCAGCCAGAGCGCGGTCGCGATGAACAGGCCGAAGCAGGCATTCATCGCGGTCTGCGCCAGGAAGAAGCGGGAGAGGCGATAGGCGGCGTCGTCCATCGCCGCCATGGTCCGGTGCAGGTCGCTGGCGCCGGCCAGGCGGATCAGCCGGTCCCGCAGGTCCTCGCGGTAGAGCAGGATGAAGATCACCAGGACGATGACGATGCCGGTGGTGGCGAGCGGGCCGAGCAGCGGTTCCGCCAGGTGCTGCAGGGTCTCGAAGGATGTCGGGTCGGGGCTGTGGATCTCGACCGGGATCGGCCGCTCGCCCGGCGTCGGGCGGGCGAGGGGGGAGGCGGGCCGCGGCACATCGCCGGGCGGGCCTTCCGGAGTGCCGGCGCGGTGGCCGAATTCCGCCAGCACCCCGTTCAGCCGTTGCAGCAGGCCGCCGGAGCCGCGCAGCCCATCGAGCTTCGCCGTGATCGTGGCCTGGTAGCTCGGCAGGTTGGCGGCGAGGCTGGTCGCCTGGCGCGCCATCAGCGTGCCGATGCCGAAGATCACCGCGAAGCCGAGCACCACCACCACCAGCACCGAGGCCGCGCGCGGCACCGAGATGCGGCGCAGCACCCGCACCAGCGGCGCCAGCACGAAGCTCAGCAGCACCGCGAGCACAAGGGGGGATCAGCAATTCACGCGCGAAATAGAGCACCGCGATGGCGATGATCGCGCCCTGCAGCATCTGCATGCCGGAGCCGGGCGTGGCCGCCGCGGCGAGGGCGCGGCGTGGGGCAGGGTTTGGGGAATCTGACATCCGGGCCGGGGTTCCGCCGCAAGCAGCGGCCGGGGATCGGCCGCCATGGCGCAACGCCGGCCGGCGCCGGCCGTTGCGTGACAGGCTTGAAGGCGTCAGAACCCGTCAGGGAAGGCGGCGGGCCGGGACATGCCGCCGCGCCTGGGGGGCAGCCGCTTTGGAACAGGCTCTCGAATGGGTGGCCCAGCACCGTGCCGCCATGGTCGCGCTGGTCGTGGTGCTCATGCTCACGCTTCTGGCGGGCCGCCGATAGGCAAGCCCCCGCGCCGCGATCCGCGCGGGGGCCGCCCTGCCGGCGGCGCCGGCCTCGATCATGTCGGCGGCGCCGGCCTCGATCATGTCGGCGGCGCCGGCCTCGATCCTGCCGGCGGCGCCGGATCAGTCCTTCAGCCGCGGCATCTCCCGCTCCACCACCGCGGCCAGGATGCCGGCGCCATAGGGGATGGCGGCGTCGTTGAAGTCGTAGCGCGGGTTGTGCACCTCGCAGCCGCCGGCCTCGCCCAAGCCGTTGCCGACCAGGATATAGGCGCCGGGCCGCTCGGCCAGCATGTAGGAGAAATCCTCCGAGCCCATCACCGGCGGGCGCTGGCGGTCCACATGCGCCTCGCCCACCATGGCGGCGGCGGCATCGGCGATCAGCGTGGTCTCGGCCTCGCTGTTCAGCACCGGCACGGTGATCTCGCGGAAGGCCAGTTCGGCGGTCGCGCCGAAGCCGGTGGCGATGGAGAGCGCCAGCGCCCGCATCCGCGCCTCGACCAGCCGCATCACCTCGGTCCGGTAGGTGCGGACGGTGCCGCGCAGCGCCACCCGTTCCGGGATGACGTTGTAGGCCTGGCCCGCGGTAAAGCCGGTGACGCTCACCACCGCGGTATCCGCCGGCGGCACGTTGCGCGCCACCACGGATTGCAGGGCGGAGACGATCTGGGCGCCGCAGATCACGGGGTCGATCGTGCTCTCCGGCCGCGCGCCATGGCCGCCCTTGCCATGCACATGGATGTCGAAGAAGGCGGCGCCGGCCATCATGGCGCCGGCGCGGATGCCGTAATGCCCGATCTCCATCCCCGGCCGGTTGTGCAGCCCATAGACGCTGTTGCAGGGGAAGCGCTCGAACAGCCCCTCGGCGATCATCGCCCGGGCGCCGCCCTGGCCCTCCTCGGCCGGCTGGAAGATGAAATGCACGGTGCCGTCGAAGTTCTTCGTCTCCGCCAGGTAGCGGGCGGCGCCGAGCAGCATGGTGGTATGCCCGTCATGGCCGCAGCCATGCATCTTGCCGGGGTTCCGGCTGCGATGGGCGAATTCGTTCTCCTCCGGCATGTCGAGCGCGTCCATGTCGGCGCGCAGCCCGACCGCGCGGTCGCCGTTGCCGTTGCGCAACACGCCGACCAGCCCGGTGCCGCCGATGCCGCGATGCACCTCGATGCCCCAGGCGGCGAGGCGCTCGGCCACCAGGGCGCTGGTCCGCTGCTCCTCGAAGCCGGTTTCCGGATGGGCGTGGAAGTCGCGGCGCCACTCGGTCAACTGGTCCTGGTAGCGGCGGATATGCTGGATCGGGTTCACGGGGGCCTCCTTGGCGGCGCACAGTATCGGATTCGTGGCGATGATGGGCAAACCCCGCATGGCTGGGCTATGGCTAGAGCAGGGGGCGTGAAGCGCATGGGCCTGATGGATCAGGGAACGGAAGAGGCGTCGCGGCCGCTGCGGCAGGTGCCGGTGCCGCGCGGCTATGCCCGCGGCATGCCGCTGCCCTGGTGGGCCAAGCTCGGCATCAAACTGGCCCTCGCCAAGCTCGGCCTGCATGGCGCGCGGGCCAGGCGGCTCGGCTTCGCCGAACCCTCCTTCGGGGCCGAGGACCCGGCCCGGCTGCTGGACGGGCCGATGGCCTGGCTGCGGCGGGCGGAGGCGGTGCTCGGCCGGCCGCCGCGCAGCCTGCTGGAGATCGGGCCGGGGCGGATGGTGCTGCGGGCGCCGGTGCTGGCCGGGCTCGGCTTCCGGCGCATCTGGTATGCCGACCCGGCCGACAGCGCGCCGATGGACCCCGCCCCCTACCGGGCGGCCGCGGGCGCAGCGCGGGCGCGCGGCATCCCGGTGCCGGACCTCGAGGATTGCCCGGACCGCGCGGCCATCCTCGCGCGCTGCAATGCCCGGCTGCTGACCGGCGGGCCCGGCATGCTGGCCGCCATCCCGGATGGCAGCATCGACCTGGTGGTGAGCGAGGTGGTGCTGGAACATGTGCGGCGGGAGGATCTGGCGCCGCTGCTGACGCAGCTTCGGCGGGTGACGGCGCCGCGTGGGCTCGGCCTGCACTGGATCGACTTCCACGACCATCTGGGCGGCGGGCTGCAGCACCTGCGGCTCAGCGACGGGTTCTGGGCCAGCCCGCTGGTCGGCCGGGCCGGGATCTACGTGAACCGGCTGGGCCTCTCGGCCATGGTCTCGCGCTTCCGCCGGGCCGGCTTCGCGGTGACGGTGCCGGAGGCGATGGCCTGGCCGAGCCGCCCCTCCGGCCCGCGCCGCCCGCACCCCGAGGCGATGCGCCCGGCGGCGGACGACCTGATCTGCCACGCCCTGCTGGAGACCCGGCCGGCAGGGGGGGTTGAGCCTTCCATGCTGACGGAAGCTTGCGCCGGCGCCACGGCGCGGAGCCTATGGTCGTTGCATTGCCATCCGCGCTAGGCTGCGGAACATCCATCCCCGGGGAGGATCGCATGTTCCGTCGCGCGCTGATCGCCGCGCTTTTCGCCCTGCTGGCCGTGCCCGCCGGGGCGCAGTCGAACGACCCGTCCTTCAGGGTCATCAACAACACGCAGAACGTGGTGAACGAGGTCTATGCCTCGCCCGCCAACCAGCGAAGCTGGGGCCAGGACCGGCTGGGGACCGAGACGATCGCCCCCGGCAGCAGCTACATCGTGCGCCTGCCGGCCGATGGCCAATGCGTCTACGACATCCGCATCGTCTACCAGGGCGGCAATGCCGAGGAGCGGCGGAACCTCAATACCTGCAACATCACCGACGTGGTGCTGGGCGAGGCCCAGGCGGCACCGCCCGGCCAGGCCCAAGGGCAGACCCAATCGGGCAACCCCTCCTTCAACCTGATGAACCAGAGCGGCCGGGTGATCGAGCAGTTCTTCGCCTCGCCCTCCTCGCAGCAGGACTGGGGGCCGGACCGGCTGGGCAATGACGTGGTGCAGCCGGGCGCGACCTATGCCGTCCGCCTGCCGGTCGGCGAATGCAGCTACGACCTGCGCTGGGTCTGGCAGGGCGGCCAGTCGCAGGAGCGGCGGAACGTGAATACCTGCACCATGAACAACTACGTGGTGCGGTAGGCGCCCCAGGCCCTCCCCCGCCAGTGGTCCGATCCTGGCGCTTGGGAACCAAGCGTCAGGTGAATCGGCCCACCAGATCAAGGCCGGTGGTGCAAACCAACGGACCTCTCCGTTGGATTTGCACCACCGGCGGGGGAGGGTGGAAGCCGGGTTCAGGCGGCGCGGGCGGTCCGCAGCGCCTGCCAGACGATCTCCGGCGTCGCCGGCATGTCCATGTGCGTCACGCCGTCGCCGGCAAGCGCATCCACCAGCGCATTCATCAGGGCAGGAGGCGAGCCCACCGCGCCGGCCTCGCCGGCGCCCTTGACGCCGAGCGGATTGGTCTCGCAGGGCACCTCGATCAGCTCGACCTCGATATCCGGCAGGTCCTCCGCCCGCGGCAGGGCATAATCCATGAAGGAGGCGGAGAGGAGCTGGCCGCTCTCCTTGTCATAGGCGGTGCGCTCATGCACCGCCTGGCCGATGCCCTGCGCCACGCCGCCCTGCACCTGGCCGCGCACGATCATCGGGTTGATGGCATGGCCGACGTCATCCACCACGATGTAGCGCGGCACCTCGACCAGGCCGGTATCGGGATCGACCTCCACCTCGGCGATGTGGCAGCCATTGGGGAAGGTGTGGGACTTGATCTCCGCCACCTCCGCCGCATCCAGCAGCGTCGCGCTCTCGCCCCGCGCCGCGCGCTCGCGCTGGATCTTCGCCAGCGACAGGATATCGACGCCGCGATCGGTGCCGACCACGGTGAAGCGGCCGCCAGCCGGGGTGAATTCGATGTCGGCGACCGAGGCTTCCAGGTGTTCGGACGCCGCCTGCTTGCCCTTCTCGATCACCGTCGCGGTGGTGAGCAGGATCGCCTGGCCCTCGGAATAGAGGCTGCGGGCGCCGCCGGTGCCGCCGCCGGTCGGGATCACGTCCGAATCGCCCTGGACGATGCGGATCTTCTCGATCGGGATGCCCAGCTCATGGCTGGTCAGCATGGCATAGGCGGTCTCGTGCCCCTGGCCGGTGGACTGGGTGCCGACCAGCACCTCCGCCATGCCATCGGCCGCGAAGCGCACCTCGGCGCGTTCGGTCGGGCCGCCGCCGGTGGCTTCCAGGTAATAGGCGAGGCCGATGCCGCGCCGCCTGCCGCGCGCCGCCGCGGCCGCCCGCCGCGCCGGGAAGCCGGCCCAATCGGCCTTGGCGAGCGCGGTATCCAGCACGGTGGCGAAATCGCCGCTGTCATAGCGCTGGCCGATGGCTGTCGTGTAGGGCATGGCGCTCTGTGGCACCATGTTGCGGCGGCGCAGCTCGGCGCGTTCGATGCCGAGCTCGCGCGCCGCGGCGTCGATCAGCCGTTCCACCAGGTAGTTGCTCTCGGGCCGCCCCGCGCCGCGATAGGCATCGACCGGCACGGTATTGGTCAGCACGCCCAGCACCCGCGCATGGATCGCCTGGAAACCATAGACGCTGGCCAGCACCTTGGTGCCGGCGCCGGTCGGGATGAAAGGCGCGAAGGTGGAGAGGTAGGCGCCCATATTGGCGTAGTTGCGGGTGCGCAGCGCCAGGAATTTGCCGTCCTTGTCGGTGGCCAGCTCGCCCTCGGTGATGTTGTCGCGGCCATGCGTGTCCGAGAGGAAGGCTTCCGTGCGCTCGCTGGTCCATTTGACGGGCCGGCCGAGCCGGCGTGCCGCCATGCAGACCAGCGCGTATTCGGCATAGAGGTAGAGCTTCATGCCGAAGCCGCCGCCGACATCCGGCGTGACGACGCGGAACTTCTCCTCCGGCAGCTTGAAGACGTTGTCCGCGAGCAGGCTCTTCACCAGCCAGGACCCCTGGGTGCCGACATAGAGGGTGAACTTCCCCTCCGCCGCGTCGTAATCGGCGGCGGCGGCGCGCACCTCCAGGCTGGAGACGACCACGCGGTTGTTCACCACGGTCAGCCGCGTGACATGCGCCGCCTGCGCGATCAGCGCCGTGGCCTTGGCCTTGTCGCCGGCCTCCCAGTCGAAGCAGATGTTGTTCGGCACGTTGTCCCAGACGAGCGGCGCGCCCGGCTGGTGCGCGGCGGCGAGGTCGGTGGCGGAGGGCAGCTCCTCGTAATCCACCATCACCGCCTCGGCGCCGTCGCGCGCCGCCTGGGGCGTCTCCGCCACCACGAAGGCCACGGGGTCGCCGACATGCCGCACGCGGTCCCCGGCGAGCGCGCCGCGCGGCGTCTCGGCGCGGTCGGTGCCGTCGATGTTCTTGAGCGGGATGATGCAGGGAATCTCCCCCAAGCCCTCCGCCTGCCAGTCCTGGTTGGTGATCACCGCCAGCACGCCGGGCACCGCCATGGCGGGCGCCGTGTCGATCGAGAGGATGCGCGCCGCCGCATGCGGGCTGCGCAGCACCACGGCATGCGCGGCGCCGGGCATCGGGATGTCGTCGGTATAGCGGCCGCCGCCCTTCAGCAGGCGTGGATCCTCGATGCGGCGCATCGGCTGGCTGAGCCCGGAATTTGGCCATGGCAACCCCCGTCGGTTTTTCTGCCCCCATCATCTGCGGAGGAAGGGGCGCGGGGGGAAGGGGGGTATCGCCGGCCCGGCCCGATTCAGCGCCGGCCACCCCGCGGGAGGCCGGTGAACACATCGGCGTGGGGGGGCGCCTGGAGCGTTTTCCGTTCGCATTCGCTCACGGAATCCGCTCCAGCCTTTGTCTTATCGAGCAAATTACTCCGTCCAGGCGATTCCGCCTGCACGGAGTTTGCTCTAAAGCAGCTTCGGCAGGGTGGTGGCGATCAGCACGGCGCCGGAGATCGCCAGCAGGCCGAGGACGACGCGGCGGAAACCCGCATCGCTGAAGCGGTGAAACAGTCGGGCGCCGAGCAGCGAGGGCACCAGCATCGCCGGGAGGACCACGGCGAAAAGCCGCGCCGCCTCGGCGGAGACGGTGCCGGTGGCGAGATAGGCCGCCATGGTGGTCGCATGCATGGCCAGGTTGAAGACCTGGATGACGGCGCGCTGGGCATGCCGGTCCCAGCCCCGCAGCGTCACCCAGAGGATCGGCGCCGGGCCGCTGAGCCCGCCGAGCCCGCCCATGACGCCGCCGGCCCAGCCGGCCCCGGCATCCGCCAGGCGGCCGCCGCGGGTGATGCGCGGCAGGTCCTGGGCGAAGAGCATGGCCGGGCACCACAGCACCAGCAGCAGCCCCACGGCCAGCCTGAAGCCGAGCGGGTCGATCCGCCCGAGCAGCAGCACCCCGAGCGGCACGCCGAGCAGGCCGCCGGCGACGAAGGGCAGGATGCACCGCCAATCGAGGCCGGGCCGGAGGGACCCCAGGCCGATCACCTGGCCGACCAGCGAGCCGAAGACCACCAGCGGGCCCGCCAGCACCGGATCGACCGTCCAGGCCCAGATGGCCATGGCCACGAGGCCGAAGGCGAAGCCGGTCAGGCCCTGCACGAACCCCGCGGCCGCGGCGCCCAGCGCGACGGCGCCGATGAGGGGTCCATGCCCGCGCCCCGCCTAATGCGGCGGTGCGCCCGCCGCACCCTCCCCCGGCCCCGGCGCGGATGCGGCGCGGTAGCCCGCCCGGCGCTTCACCCATTCCCGCATCCCCTGGAACACCACATAGAGCATCGGGATCATGAAGATGCCGATGGCCGAGGCGGCGATCATGCCGCCGAAGACCGGCGTGCCGACGGCGCGGCGGGACAGCATGGCCGCCCCCGTGGCGGTCACCAGCGGCACCAGGCCGAGCACGAAGGCGATCGAGGTCATCATGACGGCCCGGAACCGCAGCCTGGCCCCCTCCAGCGCCGCCTCGCGGATGGGGAGGCCGCGCAGCTCCCGCGCCTCCTTGGCGAATTCGATGATGAGGATGCCGTTCTTGGCGGCCAGCGCGATCAGCACCACCAGCCCGATCTGCGCATAGACATCGAGCGCGAGCCCGCCGAGCCAGATCGCCAGGAAGGAGCCGAGCCCGCCCACCGCCACGGAGAGCAGCACCGGCACCGGGATGGTCCAGCTCTCATAGAGCGCCACCAGGAACAGATAGGCGAAGAGCACCGCCAGCCCGACCAGGATGCCGGTCTGCCCGGAGGCTTGGCGTTCCTGATAGGCGGTGCCGGTCCATTCATAGCCATAGCCCGGCGGCAGCGCGCGGGCCGAGATCTGCTCCATCGCCAGCAGCGCCTCACCGGAGGAGATGCCCGGCCGCGCCGCGCCGTTCAGGGTGACGGAGCGGTAGTTGTTGTAGCGCTGCACGGTCTGCGGCCCGACCACCACCCGCACATCCGCGAAGGCGCGCAGCGGCACCATGTCGCCGCGGTTGTTGCGGACCCGGATGCGCCAGATATCCGGGATGTCGTCGCGGTCGCTGCCTTCGGCCTGGATGTTCACCTGCCAGACCCGGCCGAAGAGGTTGAAGTCGTTGACGTAGAACCCGCCCAGCGTGGCCTGGAGCGCGCTGAAGATGTCGCTGATCCGTACCCCCAGCGCCTGCGCCTTGTCGCGGTCCACATCGAGGTAGAGGCTCGGCGTGGTGGGCGAGAAGGTGGAGAAGACCGAGGTCAGCCGCGGGTCCTGGTTGGCGGCGACGATCAGGCCAAGCATGGCGCTGCCGAGCTCGGCCGGCGGCCGGCCCTCGAAATCCTGCAACTGGTACTCGAAGCCGCCGCCGGTGCCGAGGCCGATGATCGGCGGGATGTTGAAGGCGAAGACATTGGCGACGCGGATGCCCTGCGCGGCGCCGAAGACCCGGCCGATGGCGGCGAAGACGCTGTCCTGGGTCGCCGTGCGGTCCGCGAAGGGCTTCATCCGCGCCACCATGAAGGCGGAATTGGACTGCGCCCCGCCATCGATCAGCGAGAAGCCGACGATCGCCAGCACGTGCTGGATGGCGGTGTTCTGCTGCAGGATCGCCTCCACCTGCATCGCCGCTTCCCGGGTGCGGGAGACGCTGGCGCCCTGCGGCAATTGCAGCTGCACGAAGAAGGCGCCCTGGTCCTCCTGCGGCAGGAAGCCGGAGGGGGTCTGTTTCGAGAGCGTCCAGATGCCGAAGGCGAAGCCCGCGGTCAGCAGCAGGGCCAGCAGCGCGAAGCGCACCAGGCGCCGCACCACCGCCGCATAGCCGTCGCGCACCTTGTCGATGCCGCGCAGCACGTATTTGATCGGCCCCCGCCGCGGCCCGGTATGGCGCAGCGCCAGGGCGCAGAGCGCCGGCGAGAGGGTCAGCGCATTGATGGCGGAGATCACCATCGCCACGCTGATCGTCACCGCGAATTGCCGGAACAGCACGCCCGAGACGCCGGGGATGAAGGCCACCGGGATGAAGACGGAAAGCAGCACCAGGGTGATCGCGATGATCGGCCCGGTGATCTCGGCCATGGCCTGCTTCACCGCGGCGGCGGGCGGCAATTCCGGGTGCTGCTCCATCACCCGCTCGACATTCTCCACCACCACGATGGCATCGTCCACGACGATGCCGATGGCCAGCACCAGCGCCAGCAGGGAGACGGTATTGGCGGTGAACCCCACCGCCAGCAGCACCGCGAAGGTGCCGATCAGGCTGACCGGCACGGCGACGGTCGGGATGATGGTGGCGCGGACCGAGCCGAGGAACAGGTAGACCACCAGGACCACCAGCACGAAGGCTTCCAGCAGCGTCTTGACCACCTCATGGATCGTGTCGGTCACGAATCCCGAGGTGTCGTAGACCACCAGGTACTTCACCCCCTCCGGGAAGCGGCCGGAGAGGCGGTCCAGCGTGTCGCGCACGGATTGCGCCACCTGCACCGCATTGGCGCCGGGCGAGAGATAGATGCCCATGGTCACGGTGGGGCGGCCGTTCAGCCGGCTTTCGGTGTCCATGCTGGTGGCGCCCAGCTCGACGCGCGCCACGTCCCGCACCCGGAGCACGCTGCCATCGGGATTGGCCCGGATGATGATCTCGCCGAACTGCTCCGGCGAGGTGAGCCGCCCCTGGGTCTGGATATTGAGCTGGAACTGCTGGTCCTCGCTGATCGGCCTGGCGCCGATGCGGCCCACCGCCGCCTGCACGTTCTGCGACTGGATCGCCTGCACGATGTCCTGCGGCGTCACGTTCAGGCTGATGAGGCGGTCCACCTCGAACCAGATGCGCATGGAATAGTCCATGGCGCCGAACAGGTTCACCTGGCCGACGCCCGGCACGCGGGCCAGGGTGTCGATCATGTTGATGGTGGCGTAGTTGGAGAGGAACAGCGGGTCCTGCTCCCCATTCTCGGAATAGAGCGCCAGGAATTGCAGCACCGCGGAGGATTGCTTGCGCACCGTGATGCCGTTCCGCTGCACCTCCAGCGGCAGCCGGGCCAGCGCCGCCTGCACCCGGTTGTTGACGTTGACCGTGTTGATGTCCGGGTTGGTGCCGAGCGCGAAGGTGACGTTCAGCGAATAGGTGCCGTCATTGGCGCTGTTCGAGCGCATGTAGAGCATGCGGTCGGCGCCGTTCACCGCGCTCTCGATCGGCTGCGCCACCGTCGCCTCCACCACCGCCGCCGAGGCGCCGGGATAGCGGGCGGTGACCGAGACCTGCGGCGGCACGATGTCCGGGAACTGGCTGACCGGGATGGAGAACATGGCCAGCAGCCCGGCGATCGTCATCACGATGGAGATGACGATGGCCAGCCGCGGCCGGTCGACGAAAACGCCGGAGATCATGGCGGCTCAGCCCTGCCGGTCGCTGGCGGGGGCGGCCGCCGGTGGCCTGGCTGGCGCCGCGCCCGGCGGGGTGGCGGGCGGGCGGGCGGGCGCGGCGGCGGGCGGTGCGGGCGGGTTCAGGCTGCCGGCGCTGCCCGCGCGGGCGGCCGGCGGCGTCGCCGGCGCCGGGTTCACCGGCTGGCCCGGGCGGACGCGCTGCAAGCCCTCGGCGATCACGCTCTCGCCGCCCTGGAGGCCCTCCTCCACCACCGCCGTCTCGGCGCTGCTGCGGCCGAGCCGGACATTGCGGCGCTCCGCCTTGTTCTCGGCGCCGACCACGAAGACGTAATTGCCGCCCTGGTCCTGCAGCACCGCGGCGCGCGGGACGACGATGGCCAGCACCGGCTCCGCACCCTCGACATTCACGGTGACGAACTGGCCGTCGATCAGCTCCCGGTCGCTGCCCTGGGCGCCCTGCGCGCTGTCGCGGCGCGGGTTGGGGATGAGGGCGCGGATCAGCAGCGTATCGGTGTTGCGGTCGATCTGGGTATCGATGAAGTCGATCCGGCCGGTCTGGTCATAGAGCCGGCCGTCGGTCAGCCGCACCCGCACCACCATGGCCGCGACGCCGCCGCGCGATTCGTAGCGGTTGCGCAGCTCGACCGCGCTGCGGGCGCTGACGGTGAAGGCGACGCGCATCGGGTCCTGGCTGACGATGGTGGCCAGCGGCTCGGTCAGGGTCGGCGAGACGACATTGCCCGGCGTATAGGTGGCACGGCCGATCTTGCCGTCGATCGGCGCAATGATGTCGGTATAGCCGAGGTTGATCTCGGCGGTGCGCACCTGCGCCTGGGCGCCGAGCACCTGGGCATTCGCCGTCCGCTCCTGCGCCTGGGCATTGTCCAGCGCCACCTGGGTGCCGGCGCCGGTCTGCCGCAGATCCCGCGCCCGGGTCAGGGTCACGCGGGCATTCTCCAGCGTCGCCTGGGCGGCGGCGACATTGGCGCGGGCTTGTTCGAGCTGCGCCTCGAAGGGTGGCCGCTCGATTCGGAACAGCACGTCGCCCGCCTTCACCTCCTGGCCTTCCTGGAACAGCCGCTCCTGCAGGAAGCCGGTGACGCGGGCGCGGATATCGACGCGGTTCACCGCCTCGATCCGGCCGGTGAATCGCTGCTCTCCGTCACCGGCCGGCGCTCCGCCGTCACCACGCCGACGGCCGGCGGGCCCTGCGGACCGAACTGGGCCTGGGCCGCGGGCAGGGCGAGCAGCAGGAGAAGCAACGCGAGTGGAAGGCGGAGCATCGGATCGGGATTCCCGGGGGGAGGGCGGATGTTGCACCAGCGAAGGCGCAGAAAGCACGCGGCGCAGCGTTACCGCAACCTTGCCGTGGCCCGATGAAATATCGGTCATGCCTGCGCCGCGCCAGCCCCGTCTTCCGCCGGCTTCGTCTCCAGGCTGGGCCGGGCTTGCCGCCTCCTGCCGCCAGGGGCAGGCTGCCGCCATGTGGTTCACCCCGCCCCGCGCGATTCCCGCCCGCCTCTTCTCCGCCCTGCCGGAGGCGCATCGCCGCGCCCGCCGCACCCCCTGGTCCGATGCCAACCGGGCCGGCGCGGCGATCGACAGTTTCCTGGAAGGCCCCTGCTTCGACGCGGCGGGGCAATTCCTGGTCACCGATATCCCGAATGGCCGCATCTTCCGGGTCGGCCCCGCCGCCTGGGAACTGGTGGCGGAATACGAGGGCTGGCCGAACGGCATGGCCGCCGGGCCGCGGGATGGCGCGCATGCCGGTGCCCTTCTCATCACCGACTACCGGCACGGGCTGCTCAGCCTCGACCCCGCCACCGGCGCCATGGCCCCGGTGCTGGAACACATCCTGTCGGAGGGCTTCAAGGGGCTGAACGACCTGGTGCTGGATGCGGCGGGCGGCATCCTCTTCACCGACCAGGGCCAGAGCGGCTTGCAGGACCCCTCCGGCCGGGTCTGGCGGCTTTCCCCGGAGGGGCGCATCGACCGCCTCATCGGCAATGCGCCGAGCCCGAACGGCATCGCGCTGAACCAGGCGGGCACGCATTGCTACGTGGCGATGACCCGGGCCTGCGAGGTCTGGCGCTTCGCGCTCAGGCCGGATGCGGTGGTGGGCAAGGCGAATTGCTTCGTCCGCATCCCCGCTGGCACCTCCGGCCCGGATGGCATGGCGGTGGATGCGCATGACCGGCTCTTCGTCGCCAATCCCGGCCATGGCCAGGTCTGGGGCGTGGACCCGCATGGGCAGATCATGCTGCGAGTGGACTGCACGGATTTCGGCCGCCACACCACCAATTGCTGCTTCGCCCCGGATGGCACGACCCTGCTGATCACCGAAAGCGCCAGCGGAAGGGTGCTGGCGGCGGATATCCCGCCGCCCTGACCTCATGCGCCGACGATTCCGCTTGACCCGGGCGGCGCCCGGGGCGCAGAACTGCGGCGCCACAATAGAACGCCGTTCTGTTGCGCAGAACATCAGGAGACCCAGGGATGCCCGCACCCGGACGCCGCCTGCTGCTCGCCGGCCTCGCCGCCCCCGCCCTGCTGCGCGGCCTGCCCGCCCGCGCCCAGCCTGGCCCGGCCGCGCAGGATTGGCCGAGCCGCCCCGTCCGCATGGTGCTGCCCTATGCCGCCGGCGGCCCCACCGACATCATCTGCCGGCTGATCGCCGAACGCATGTCGCAGCGCCTGCCGCAGCAGGTGGTGGTGGAGAACCGCTCCGGCGCGGGCGGCAATATCGGCGCTTCCAACATCGCCAAGTCGCCGGGCGACGGGCACCACCTGCTCTTCACCAATATCGGCCATGCGGTGAACCGGGTGCTCTATCCGCAGCTCGACTACGACCCGGCGCGCGACCTCGCGCCCATCACCATCGTGGCGGAAACGCCGATGGTGCTGCTGGTGCCGCCGAATTCGCCCTGGCACAGCTTCGCCGAGTTCATCGCCGCGGTGCGCGCCGCGCCGGGGCGCTACAGCTACGGCACCAGCGGCGGCGGCGGCGCGCTGCAACTGGTCTCGCTGCTGCTGCTGCGTGCCGCCGGCCTGCAGATGACCGAGGTGCCCTATCGCGGCAGCGGCCCGGCGGCGCTCGACCTCGCCGCCGGCACGCTCGACATGATGTATGACGCGGGGCTCACCGGCTTCGCGCTGGCCAAGGGCGGCCAGGGGCGGGCGCTGGCACTCTCCGCCGCCGAGCGCAGCCCGGCCATGCCGGATCTCCCCACCATCGCCGAACTCGGCTTCCCGGAGGCGGTCTTCAGCGTCTGGCAGGTGATCCTGGCCCCCGCCGCCACCCCGGCGCCGCTGCGCGCGCGCATCCAGCGCGAGGTCGCCGCGGTGCTGGCGGAGCCGGCGCTCCGGGCGCGGCTGGCGGAACTCGGCGCCGAGCGGCTGATCGGCAATACCCCTGCCGAGGCCGAAGCCTATGTGGCGGCCGAGATGCGCCGCTGGGAGGTCATCCTGCGGGAAGCCGGGCTGCCGGCGCAGTAGCATGGCCGCAGCGGAGGAACCCGGCGTTGCCGCGGTGGAACGCGCGCTCTCCCTCCTCGCCGCCTGGCGGGAGGGGGAGGCGGCGCTGAGCCTGGCCGAGCTCGCCGCCCGCACCGGCCTCTACAAGAGCACCATCCTGCGGCTGCTGGCCTCGCTGGAGCGGTTCCGCTGCGTCCAGCGCCGGCCGGACGGGCAATGGGCGCTGGGGCCGATGCTGTTCCGCTGGGGGATGCTCTATCAGCGCGGCCTCCGCCTCGATGCGATCCTGCCGCCGGCGCTGCGCCGCCTGGCCGACGAGTCCGGCGAGAGCGCCACCTTCTGGGTGCGGGAGGGCGGGCAGCGGCTCTGCCTGTTCCGCGCCGACAGCCCGCGCGCAGTGCGCGACCACCTGCTGCCGGGCGAGTTGCTGCCGCTGGAGCAGGGCGCCGGCGGCCGGGTGCTGCTGGCCTTCGCCGCCGGCCCGCCGCCGCCGGGCACGGACCCGGTGGTGGTGACGCTGGGCGAGCGCGACCCGGACATGGCGGCGCTGGCCGCGCCGGTCTTCGGCGGCGGCGGCGCCCTGGCCGGGGCGCTGGCCCTCTCCGGCCCGCGCGCCCGGCTGGCGCCGCTGGCGGAGGCGCTGAAGCCGGCGCTTGCTGCCGCCGCCGCCGCCCTTACCCGCCGCCTCGGCGGCGATCTCGGCTGAATCCGCGGAGTCCCCCCCCCCAATGGAAACCCCAACCCCGCTCGCGCATCTGAAGGTGGTCGAGTTCACCCATATGGTCATGGGCCCCACCACGGGCATGGTGCTGGCCGATCTTGGCGCCGATGTGGTGAAGGTGGAACCGGCGCCGGAGGGCGATTCCACCCGCCGGCTGACCGGCTCCGGCACCGGCTTCTACGCCGCCTTCCAGCGCGGCCGCCGCAGCCTCTGCGTGGATATGAAAACGCCGGCGGGGCTGGCGCTGGTGCGGAAGCTGGTCGCCGGCGCCGATGTGCTGATCGAGAACTTCCGCCCCGGCGCCATGGAGAAGCTGGGGCTGGGCCGGGCGGCGCTCTCGGCGGAGAATCCGCGGCTGATCTACTGTTCCTGCAAGGGCTTCCTGCCCGGCCCCTATGAGCACCGCACCGCGCTCGACGAGGTGGTGCAGATGATGGGCGGCCTGGCCTACATGACCGGGCCGGTCGGCAAGCCGCAGCGGGCCGGCAGCAGCGTGATCGACATCATGGGCGGCATGGCCGCCGCCATCGCCATCCTCGCCGCGGTGGCGGAACGGGAGCGGACCGGCCGCGGCCGCCATGTCGAGGCCGGGCTCTTCGAGACGGTGGCGCTGCTGATGGCGCAGCACATGGCGCAGACCGCCATCACCGGGCAGGAGCCGCAGCCGATGTCGGTCCGCACCCCGGCTTGGCCGGTCTATGACGTCTTCGATACCGCCGATGGCGGCCAGGTCTTCGTCGGCGTGGTGACCGATACGCAATGGCCCGCCTTCTGCGCCGCCTTCGGCCTGGACGACCTGGCCGCCGACCCGTCGCTGGCCACCAAGCAGCAGCGGGTCGCGGCGCGCGCCCGCACCATCCCGCGCGTCGCCGCGGCCTTCCGCGCCTATACCAAGCCCGCACTGATGGCGAAATGCGAGGCGCTGGGCCTGCCCTTCGCGCCGATCGGCCGGCCGGCGGAGCTCTTCGACGACCCGCACCTGAATGCCTCCGGCGGCCTGGTGCCGCTCACCCTGCCGGATGGCCGCCCGGTGAAGCTCCCCGCCCTGCCGGTGGCGATCGACGGCCAGCGCCCAGGGGGACCTGGCACGGGCCGGCGCGACCTGGTGCCGCCCGGCGCGGATGGCGCGGCGATCGCGGCGGAGCTTGGCTACAGCGCGGCGGAAATCGCGGCAATGCGACAGGAGGGGGTATTGGCGGGGCCGGAGCGGTTCCAATAAGCTATCATGACGTTTTCGCTTCGACAGAAACCAGGAACGCCGGCTCGGCATGCTGCAGAATTTCGACCTCGCGGTCAGCCGGGCTGTACTGGACGCATTCGGCGGATCGAAGGGTTTCGATTGGGTGATGCGGCTGCTGATCGAGGTCGATCTGCTGCGCATGGGCCCCATCGTCGCCCTGATGCTCTTCGTATGGGTCATGCCGAAGGGGCGGGTCGAGGCGCGGCCGGAGGTCGTGTTCCGCAGCATGGCGGGCATTTTCGTCGCGACCCTCCTGAGCCGTATCCTGCAGAATTTCCTGCCCGCCCGGCCGCGGCCACGCCTCGGGGCCGAGACCCTGCCCTTCGCGGATCTCGGGCACCTCATCTTCCTGGACGACTGGAGTTCCTTTCCCTCGGATACCGCCACACTGGTCTTCGCCATGGTCGCGGCCATCTGGGTGGTGTCCCGGCGCCTGGCCGTGGTGGCGGCGATCTGGGGCACCTTCGTTGTCTGCTTTCCGCGGCTCTATCTCGGCTACCACTATCTCTCCGACATGCTGGCGGGCGCCCTGTTCGGCGCCCTGGCCGCGGCGGTGGTGCAGGGGCTGCCGCTGCTGCGGTGGCCCGCCAGCCTCGCCCGCCGCTGGACCGAACGCTATCCGGCCATAGCCGTGGTCATGCTGCTGATCCTTGGCTATGAATTGATGAGCAGCTTCCGCAGCGTCATGCAGGTGCGCGACGCCCTCCGCGAAACCCTGCACGCCCTGCGGGCCTGAGCGTCCGGTCGTCCGGAGGCGCAGCCGGAGGGCGTGAATCGGCCGGCAGGATACAAGCCGCCGGGCCCCGGATTGCCGATCGGGGCTGCCCGTTCAGTGATGCACGAAGACCGCGCAGGGTGCGTCCCGCAGCAGGCGGCGCGTCATGGCGCCGAGCAGCAGCGCGCGCAGCCCGGTATGGCTGAAGGCGCCCATCACCAGCAGGCGGGCGCGGAGCCTCGCCGCCTCGGCCAGCAGCAATTCCGCCGGCTCGTCACCCTCCATGGCCCATTCCTGCACCGACATCCCGTGCCGGCGGAGATAGCCGGCCCCCTCGGCCGCCAGCAGCGCCGCCCGGGCCGGATCCGGATCGGCGGCGAGCAGCATCACCGGCGAGCCCTCGTCCAGCCCCAGCAGGGCGAAAAGCTGCAACGCGCGCAGGGCGGGCACGGAGCCGTCATAGCCGACCAGCACCGGCGCCGGGGGCGGTGCGGCGGCGCCGGGCGGCACCACCAGCAGCGGGCGGGCGCCGTCCCGCAGCAGCGCCTCGATCACCGGGGCGACATCCTCCGCCTCCTCCCGCCCCAGGGTGCAGTCGCGGCCGAGCACGACCAGGTCGTGCCCCGCCCCGACCCGCAGCAGGGCGGGCTCCGGCGCCTCCTCCAGCCGCAGCATCTCGAAGGGGAGGCCGCCCGCCGCCTGCTGGCAGGCCGCCAGCGCTGCCGCCGCCGCGGCCTCGGCCTGGGCGGCGAGCCTGGCGTTGCGGCGCTCGGCGAAGGCGGCGGCGCCGATCGGCACCGGCTCATTGGCATCGAGCGTATGCGGGCGGTCCAGCACCGTGGCGGCGGTGATCGCCGCGCCGGTCCGGCGGGCGAGGGCGAAGGCGGCGTCGCGGGCGGCCAGGGCGCCGGGGGTGTCGTCCAGGGCAACAAGGATGCTGCGCAGCATGCGGGGATCCTCCGGCGGGCAGTCTAGAGCGTGATCGCTTGAGGTGCCCGCACCGAAAAGCGTGAATCACGCGATCACACAAAGGCCTGGAGCATGATGCGTGAACGAAGGTGAACGCATCCTGCTCCAGGTCGGATTGCGCTCATTCCTGGACGCCAATCCGCCGGGGCCTTTTGTTTGCAGGGCGGATGCACGCCCCCATACCCGTCTTTGCCGGACAGGTGAACGTGTTGAGGTTGCCGACCCGGGCGCGACGGGCCGCGGCAATGTTCGGGTGCAGGGCCGGCGCCGGGCCGGAACGGCGGCCCGCCGTTGACGGTGCCGGTTCCTCGATCAGACTGCCGGAGACACGCGAGGAGGAACCGCCATGGCGATCGCCGACGAACACCGCATGCTGCAGGACCTGGTGACCAGGTTCGTCGATCGGGAACTGATTCCCCTGGAGCCTCCGGTGCTCAGGCGCGAGGCCACCGGCGGCCGCTTCGCCCTCACGGAGGAGGAAAAGGCGCCGCTCCTGGCCAAGTGCAAGGAGCTGGGCCTCTGGGGCCTCGACAGCCCGGAGGAGTTCGGCGGCGCCAACCTGCCCGTGGAGGCCCTGGCCCTCGTCAACGAGGAGCTGGGAAGGACCGTTACGCCCTTCATCTTCCCGCCCGACAGCCCGAACCTGCACATGATGCTGCAGGTGGCGAGCCCCTGGCAGCGGGAGCGCTACCTGGAGCCCTATGCCCGCGGCGAGGCGACCAGTTGCATCGCCATCTCGGAACCCGGCGCCGGTGGCGACCCGGCCGGCATGGCGACCCGCGCCGTGCCGGAGGGCGACGACTGGGTGATCAACGGCCGCAAGATCTGGGTCAGCAACGTCCCCGCCTGCGACTTCATCATCCTCATGGCCCGCACGGGCGAGGGCAAGCGCCAGGAGGGCGTGACCGCCTTCATCGTCGAGAAGGGCACGCCCGGCTTCATCATCGAGCGGGAGATCCCGATGATCGGGGGGCGGCGCACCTATGAGCTGGTGTTCGAGGACTGCCGGGTCCCGTCCCGGCAGGTCCTGGGCGAGCCGGGCAAGGGCTACGCGCCGATGCAGCTTCGCCTCAACATCCGGCGCCTGGAGATGGGGGCGCGCTGCATCGGCATGGCCCGCCGCGCCCTCGCCATGATGATCGGCCACGTCAAGGAGCGCTCGACCTTCGGGGTGAAGCTCTCCGACCGGCAGGCGATCCAGTGGTGGATCGCCGATGGCGCGACACGCATCCATGCCTGCCGTCTCATGGTGCACAACGCCGCGCGCACGGTCGATGCCGGGGGCGACGTCCGCGGCGAGGCCAGCATGATCAAGGTCTTCGGCACCGAGATGGCCTCGGACATCATCGACCAGGCCATGCAATCCTTCGGGGCGATGGGCATGACGAAGGAACTGCCGCTGCAGCAGCTCTCGAACATGATCCGGGTGATGCGGATCTACGAGGGCCCGACCGAGGTGCACCGCATGTCGCTGGCGCGGCGCGTCCTGAAGGAAGGGATTTAGGGCGGATCGCCGCAGGGCGGAACTGCCCGGAGGCCTGAATCCGCTCTGCAAACAACAGGTTGCAGCGGCGTGCCGAACCATTGCTTCGCCACGCCGCTGTAGGGCGCGCGAGGCGGCCGGGCCGAAGCGGCGCAGAGGCTCTCTCCGCCGGAACCGGCGGGGTCGCGCGCAAGGCCGGCCGCGCGTGCCATGGGCAGGGGCCCCTACTCGGCGGCCTTCGCCCCATGCCGGGCAAGCCAGTCCTTCGCCTGGTCGTCGCCCAGCGCGACCGCACGCCGATGCCAGGCCACCGCGGCGGCGGGATCTCCGGGGATGTTCGCGTGGATGCCGGCCAGGAACCCGGGATCATAGGTCCGGCCGAACGCCGCCGCGCCGGCTACTCGGCCCGGATCGACGCCGCCGCCACCACCGCCCGCCATTGCGGGACCTCGGCCCGGAGCCGTTCGGCCAGCGGCTCCGGCCCGGTCAGCAGCAGCTCCGCACCGCGTTCCGACAGGCGGCGGGAGAGTTCGCCCGCCGGCGCGCGCAGCGGCGCAAGCTCGGCCAGCATGCGTTGGATCGCCTCCGGCGGCGTCGCCTTCGCGGCGAAGAAACCGTACCAGAGCGTCGAGGCATAGCCCGGCACCGCCTCCCGCACCGCCGGCACGTCGGGCAGCAGGGGCGCGCGTGCCTCGGTCGTCACCGCGATGCAGCGCGCGGTGCCGGCGCGGATATGCTCCAGCGGAACGGAGAGGTCGCCGACGAAGCAGTCGATGTCGCCGGCCAGCAAGGCGTTCATGACCAGTTGCGCCCCGCGATAGGGCACATGGGTCAGCTCCACGCCCGCGCGCTGCAGCAGCATCGCCATGGTCAGGTGCGTCGAGGAGCCGACGCCCGAACTGCCGAAGGTGAGGCGGTTCGGGGCCGCCCGCGCAAGGGCGAGGAATTCCGCGAAGCTCGCGGGGCCATTGGCGCGCACGACGAGGGTATAGGGCGACTGCATCACCAGCGTCACCGGCAGCAGGTCCGTGAAGGGATCGAAGCCCAGGTCGCGGCGGAGCGCCGGCAGGGTGGCGACGGCGTTGGAGGTGATGAGGAAGGTGTGGCCGTCCGTCGCCTGCGCGACGTGCTGCATGCCCACCGCGCCGCCCGCACCCGCCCGGCTGTCATAGACCATGGGTTGGCCGAGCTTCGGCGTGAGGGCGTCCACGAAGAAGCGTCCCGGCACGTCCTGCGGACCGCCGGGCGCGAAAGGGCTGATCAGCCGGACGGGGCGGCTGGGCCAGGCGGGCGCCTGCGCGAACGCGGGGGCGGCCAGCCCGCCCAGCAGCGCCGCGCCGAGGCCACGGCGGGTGATGGTCATGCGCGTTCCTCCCAGGCTTTGTCGTTGGGCCCAGCCTGTTGCCTTCCGGCGGCCATGTCCATCGGCATGAAGGGCGGAACGGGTGTTGCTGGAACCCTGGACCGGCGGGGTTCGGCCCTTCAGCGCCGCAGCAGCAGGAACCCGCCGCTGCAGACCAGCAGCGCCACCGCGAAGGTGCCGAGCGCCGCCGCCACCCCGCCCCAGGCGGCCGCGACGCCGGAGACGGCCTGCAGCACCGCCGCGCCGCCGAAGAAGGAGATGTTCAGCGCCGAGAGCGCCCGCCCCGTCTGCTCCGGCGCCACCGCCGCCCGCACCAGGGAAAAGCCCAGCACCTGGAAGGCAATGATGAGGCCGAATGCCACCAGCACCGCCGTATCGAAAGCCGGCGGCAGCATGGCCAGGCCGAACAGCGCGGAAAGCGGGCCGCCCGGCCCGCCGGCGACCAGCAGCAGGATCAGCAGCCCGGCCACCACATGGCTGCCGACCATCAGCGCGACGCGGCGGCCGAGCGCCCGGTCCACCGCCCCCGCCAGGGCCGGCGCCAAAGCAAGGGCAATAGTGCAGGCGAGCAGGATATTCCCCGCCTCCACCCGCGGCAGCCCCTTCACCTGCATCAGCCAGGGCCCGCCCCAGAGGCCGCGCACGCCGAGCACCACCGCGAAGCTGGCGAAGGCGAAGACCATCAGCGGCCGCATGGCGGGCGAGACGGCCAGCGCCACCACCTCCCGCGCATCCTGCCAGAGCGAGGGCGCCGCGCTGCGGGGCGGCGGCGCCTGGCGCACCGTGGCCGCCACCGCGCACCAGGCGCAGGCGGCCAGCGCCGCCGCGGCCCAGAAGCCGGCGCGCCAGCCCTGCCACTCGATCAGCAGCGCCAGCGGGCTGGCCGAGAGCAGCATGCCGGTATTGCCCACCGCCTGGATGATGCCGGACCACAGCCCGAACCGCGTCGCGGACATGGCATGCGCGGCATAGGTGATGGGGCACATCAGCATCCCCGAACAGCCCACCCCCAGCACCACCTGCGCCAGCAGCATCGAACCCGCGCCCGGCGCCAGCGCCGCCAGCACCGCGCCGAGCCCCGCGATGGCCAGCAGGGTGAGGGAGGTGCGGCGCACCCCCCAGCGGTCCAGCGCCACGCCGACCGGGATCATGGCGAGCGCGAAGGCGGCCGGGAAGGCGCCGGTCAGCGCCGCCAGCCCCTCCGCGCTGAGACCGAGATCGCGCGAGAGCACATCCGCCGCGACGGCCGGCAGGGTCCGCACCGCATTGGAGAAGACATGCCCCAGCGCCAGCGCCAGGATCGGCACCGCGAGCGCGGTGCCGCGCGCCTCCGCCTGAGCCACCTCCGGCTAGTTCCGGAACATCTTCCCCGGGTTGAGGATGCCCTTGGGGTCCAGGCTGGATTTGATGCCGCGCATCACCGCCAGCGCCTCCGCCCCGTGCTCCTGTTCCAGGAATTCGCGCTTGCCGAGGCCGATGCCGTGCTCGCCGGAACAGGTGCCGCCCGCCGCCAGGCCGCGCGCCACGATCCTGCGGTCCATCTCCCAGGCGCGTTCCAGCCCCTGCGGGTCGTTCGGGTCGAAGAGGATCACCTGGTGGAAATTGCCGTCGCCGACATGGCCGACGATGCAGGTGGTGTGGCCGGCGGCGATCGCGTCCTGCTTGGCGCCGACCAGCGCCTCGGCCAGGCGGGAGATCGGCACGCAGACATCGGTGGTGATGCCGCGCCAGCCGGGCTTCAGCGCGATCGCCGCCCAATAGGCGTCGTGCCGGGCCTTCCAGAGCCGGTTGCGGGCCTCCGGGTCGGTCGCCCAGGCGAAGCCCTCGCCGCCGTATTCCGCGGCGATCGCCTCCACCGCCTCGGCCTGCTCGGCCACCCCCGCCTGGCTGCCGTGGGATTCCAGGAAGAGGGTGGGCACCTCCGCATAGCCCTCCAGCTTCGAGTAGCGGATGCAGGCGCGCATCTGGTCGGCATCCAGCAGCTCGATCCGCGCCACCGGGATGCCGGCCTGCATGGTGGCGATCACCGTCTCCACCGCGGCACCGAGATCGGGGAATTGGCAGACGGCGGCGGACATCGCCTCCGGGATGCCATGCAGCCGGAGCCGCACCCGGGTGATGACGCCGAGCGTCCCCTCGCTGCCGATGAAGAGGCGCGTCAGGTCGTAGCCATTCGCCGCCTTGCGGGCGCGGCCGCCGGTGGTGATGACCCGGCCATCCGCCAGCACCACCTCCAGCCCCAGCACATTCTCCCGGATGGTGCCGTAGCGCACGGCATTGGTGCCGGAGGCGCGGGTGGCGCACATGCCGCCGATGGTGCAATGGCTGCCGGGATCGACCGGGAAGAACAGCCCCTGGTCGCGCAGGTGGTCGTTCAATTGCTGCCGCGTCACGCCGGGCTCGATCAGGCAATCCATGTCCTGGGCATTGACCTCCAGCACCGCGGTCATGCGCGAGAGGTCGAGCGAGATCCCGCGCCGCACCGGGGTGACATGCCCCTCCAGGCTGGTGCCGGCGCCGAAGGCGACCAGCGGCACGCCATGCTGGTGGCAGAGCGCCAGCACGCGGCTCACCTCCTCGGTGGTCTCCACGAAGGCCACGGCATCGGGCAGCACCGGCGGGCTGGGATCCTCGCCATGGCCGTGCTGCTCCCGCACGGCCTCTGCGGTGGAGAGGCGCTCGCCCAGGAATTCCCGGGCGGCGGCGATGACGGCATCCACGGGCCGGGGCGGAATGGTGTTCACGGTGTTTCCTCCTCCCGCCGCAGCGGGCAGGTGAGACAATGCGGGCCGCCGCCGCCGGCGGTGAAGAGCGAGAGGGCGGGGTCGAGAACCTCAAGCCCCTCAGCCCGCAGGGCGGCGTTCAGGGTGGTGCTCTCGCGGGCGGATATCACGCGCCCGCCGCCCAGGGAAAGGATGTTGCAGCCAAGCCGCATCGCCTCGCGATAGGGCACGCCGAGGCAGCGGATGCCGTGGCCGGCGAGCCAGGCGATGAAACCCTCCGGCAGCACATCGAGGCAGGCCACGGCGAGGCCCGGCGCGGCCATGCAGAACAGCACGTCGAGGTGCAGGAAATGTTCGTCGAAACCTTCGATCCTGACCTCCCAGCCCTCCGCACGCAGCCAGCCCGCGAATTGCGCCGCGCCATCGAGGTCGGTGCGGCCGCCGCTGGCGCCGACCAGGGCCAGGCCGGAGCGGAGGATATGGATATCGCCGCCCTCCAGGGTCCCGGCCGAGGATTTGCGCCAGAACCGGCTGCCCTGCGCCGCGTGCCAGTCCAGCAGCGGCGCGTATTCGCCGCGGCGCTGCGGCCGTTCCAACTGGCAGAGCACGGGGCCGCGATGCGTCACCACCACGGAATCGCGCGTATAGGCCATGTAGGGGAGGTGCGGCTCCGGCAGCAGGCTATGGACGGTGGCGCCGCCCTGGCGCAGCGCCGCCACCAACTCCCCATGCTGCGCCGCCAGCGCCGGCAGGTCCGGCTGGCTGCCGCCGGCCAGCGTCCGGCGGACGATGCTGTTGGTGGGAATCCAGCGGTAGTGATCGGGCGGGCAGACCAGCACCTCCGTGAGGCGGCCGGTTTCCGAGCTTGTGGTCCAGTCGGGCATGGCGGGAGGGTGCCGCGCGGCCCGGCGCGCGTCCAGGCCGCGTTGACGCCCCCGCGTTGACGCCCCCCCGCGTTGACGCCATGAGCCCCCGCGCCTAGCGTCCGGGTCCATTCCGATGCGGCATGAGGGGGGAAACGATGGCGAACAAGGTGAAACAGGCGTGGAAGTCCGGCAAGGCGGTGGTGAATGGCTGGCTCGCCATCCCCTCCGCCTTCAGCGCCGAGATGTATTCGCAGTCCGGCTGGGACAGCGTGACGGTGGACATGCAGCATGGCGTGCAGGACTACCTCTCCTGCGTCGCCTGCTTCCAGGGCATGCAGCCGCATGGCGTGACGCCGATGGTGCGGGTGCCGTGGAACGAGCCGGGCATCATCGGCAAGGTGCTGGATGCCGGCGCCTATGGCGTGATCTGCCCGATGGTGAATACCGAGGCCGAGGCGCGCGCCCTGGTGCAGTACAGCAAGTATCCGCCGAAGGGCACCCGCAGCAACGGCCCGATCCGCGCCGGCCTCTATGGCGAGGGCGGCAACTACCAGGCCACCGCCAATGACGAGATCCTGGTCATCCCGATGATCGAGACGCAGCAGGCGCTCGACAACCTGGAGGCCATCCTGGACGTGCCGGGGATCGACGGCATTTATGTCGGCCCCTCCGATCTCGGCCTCTCGCTCGGCATGGCGCCGAAGCTGGACCGGGAGGAGCCGGAGATCCTGAAGATCTACGAGCGGCTGCTGAAGGAAACCTCCAAGCGCGGCATCGCGGCCGGGCTGCACAACGGCACGGCGGGTTATGCCAAGCGCATGATAGATATGGGCTTCAAGCTGGTCACCATCGCCAATGATGTCGGCCTGATGGTCCAGGCGTCCCGCGCCGCGGTGAAGGAGGCGCGTGGCGAGGGCCCCGGCCTGCCGCCGCCCGATACCAGCGCGCGCGCGAACCCGAAGACCGGGGCCACTGCCGGCTGAGCCGGCCGGTCGCCCGAAGGCGCAGCCGGAGGGCGTGAATCGGCCGGCAGGATACAAGCCGGCCGGAACTTTCGGGCAGGCCGGCGCGGCAGGCTGCGCCGGTCTTTTCCAGGGGGCGGGCCGCAGGCGGCCCCCCCGAATGGGTCCTGCCTTCCACCTCAACGCCAGGCACAGAGAAAGCCCAGCACGAAGCAGAAAGCCGTTTTCATGAAGCGTCGTAGTCTTGTTTCCATGCTCGCCGCCGCGCCGTTCCTTCCCACGGCCGCTGCCCTGGCCCAGACGGCACCCGCTGCCGCAAGCTGGAGCCCCGACCGCCCCATCCGCTTTGTCGTTGGCTTCGCGCCGGGGGGCAGCACCGACACCGCCGGGCGGGTGATCGCCGAGGCGATCACCGGGTCCTTGGGTCAGCCGATCGTGGTGGAGAACCGCACCGGCGCCGCCGGCAATATCGGTTCCGAATTCGTCGCCCGCAGCGCCCCGGACGGCTATACCTACATCGTGGCCTCGCTCGGCACCCATGCGACGAATCAGTTCCTGTATTCCGATCTGAGCTTCCATGTCGTGCGCGACTTCGCGCCCGTCTCGCTTGCCCTGCTGAGCGGCTGCATCCTCGTGGTGCATCCATCCGTCCCGTTCCGGAGCGTCTCCGACCTGATCGCCTATGCGAAGGCCAATCCCGGCAAGCTGAACCTCGGCACCAGCGGCCCGGGCGGCTCGCAGCATTTCGCCGCCGCCCTGTTTGAGCAGCAGGCCGGCGTGAGCTTCACGCATGTGCCCTACCGGGGCGGCGCTCCGGCGATGGCCGATCTCGTTGCGGGCCGGCTCGACGTCATCTTCTCGCCGGTGGTCGAGGCGATACAGCACGTGAAGGGCGGCCAGTTGCGGGCCCTCGGCGTCACCCGCCAGGAGCGTGCCCCGAGCCTGCCGGATATCCCGACGGTTGGCGAGACCGTGCCGGGCTATGTCTTCAACAGTTGGCTGGGCATCTTCGCGCCGGCCCGCACGCCGGCGCCGATCATCGCCCGCATGTCCGCCGAGATCGCGGCCGCGATGCGTTCGCCGGCGGTCCGTGAGCGGGTGGAGCAACTGGGCTACCAGCCGGTCGGCAGCACACCCGAGGAGTTCGCCGCCTTCCAGCTCGCGGAACTGGAGAAGGTGCGGGAACTGGTCCGGGTCTCCGGCGCGAGCGTGAATTAGCGGGCTTCCGGGCACCACTCCGCTCGCCCGTGGTGGAGGCCGGCGTCATGCAACGCAGCCGCGGCGGGGGTGAAAGTCTCACCGCCCGCCTGGAAATGCGCTAGCCTCCACCGATGCCTCGCCTGATCGCCGCGCGGCTGCTGCAGATCGCCGTCACCCTCCTCATCCTCTCGGCCCTGATCTGGCTGGTGATGGGGCTGATGCCGGGCGATCCGCTGGACCTCGCCATGCTCGCCGACCCGGCGCTGACCGCCGCGGACCTGGAGCGGATGCGGGCGCTGCACGGGCTCGACCGGCCACTGCACGAACGCTACCTCGCCTGGGGCGCGGCGGTGCTGCGGGGGGAGTTCGGCTTCTCCCGCCTCTATGCCGTGCCGGTGGCGCGGGTGCTCTGGCCGGCGCTGGGCTCCACCCTGGTGCTGCTCGGCGCGGCGCTGGCGCTGGCCGCCGGTTGCGGCGTGCTGCTCGGCGTGCTGGCGGCGGTGCGGCCGCGCCTGGCGCCGGCGGCCGATGCCCTCGCCATCCTGGCGCAATCCACGCCGAGCTTCTGGCTCGGCATCCTGCTCATCATCCTCTTCGCCGTGACGCTGGGCTGGCTGCCGGCCGGCGGCGTGGCGGAGAGCGGCGGCGTGCTGGAGGCGCTGCGCTTCCTGGCGCTGCCGGTGGCGACGCTCGCCATCGTCAACCTCGCCACCTATTCGCGCCATTCCATGGCCTCGATGCAGTCGGTGCTGGCCGAGCCCTATATCCGCACCGCCCGCATGAAGGGCCTCCCGCCCCGTGCCGTGATCTGGCGCCATGCCTTCCCGAATGCGGCGATGCCGGTGCTGACCGTGGCGGCGCTGGATGCCGGCGGCCTGGTCTCCGGCGCGCTCATCACCGAGACCATCTTCGCCCGCCCCGGCATGGGCAAGCTGATCTATGACGCCGTCATGGGCAATGACTACAACCTGGCGCTGCTGGCCCTGCTGCTGGCCTCGCTGGTGACGATGCTGGCGACGCTCGCCGCCGATGTGGCGCAGCGCCTGCTCGACCCGCGCTTGGCTGGCTGATGCGCCTCGCGCTGGGGCTTGCCCTGCTCGGCCTGCTGGCACTCGGTGCCGTGGCGGCGCCCTGGGTGCAGGCGGCGCTCGGGCATGACCCCTTCACGCCGGACCTGTTCCAGCGGCATGGCCCGCCCTCGGCGGAGTATCCGCTCGGCACCGATGATCTCGGGCGGGACATGCTGCTCAGGCTGCTGTTCGGCGCGCGGGTGTCGCTGCTGGTGGGGGTGGCGGTGGCACTCGGCGCGACCGGGCTCGGCACCGCCATCGGCCTGGCGGCGGCCTGGGCGGGGGGGCTGGCTGGATGCGGTGCTGATGCGGCTCGCGGATGGCATGCTGGCCCTGCCCGCCCTGCCGCTGCTGGTGGTGCTGGCGGCGGTGGATACCGGCCGGCTCGGCCTGCCGCGCGGCGAGGCCGCCTCCGACATCGCCCGCATCGTGGTGATCCTGACGCTGTTCGGCTGGGTGGGTGTGGCGCGGCTGGCCCGCGCCGCGGCGCTCGGCCAATTGGCGCAGGATTACGTGGCGGCGGCGCGGGTGGCCGGCGCCAGTGAGGCGCGGCTGCTGTGGCGGCACGTGCTGCCGAATATCCTGGGGCCGATCACGGTGGCCTCCGCCATGGCGGTGGCGGGCGCCATCCTGGCCGAGAGCACGCTGAGCTTCCTCGGCCTCGGCATTCAGCCGCCGGCGCCTTCCTGGGGCAATATGCTGGCCAATGCGCAGGAACTGGTCTTCAGCGCGCCGCTGGCCGCGCTCTGGCCGGGGCTGGCGATCCTGATGGCGGTGGCGGGCTGCACGCTGGTGGCGGATGGGGTGCGGCGGCTGGTGCCCTGATACTGTAGCGCAGTTCTGCCCCCTGATCGGCAGCCATGGCGCTCCCTATCTGGCAGCACGGCATAGGATCGGAGGTTGGCGATGGAGATCAAGCGCGCGGGTTCCCAGCCTTCCGGCAAGGGACCGGGGGAATGGTTCACCGGCACGGTCCGTATCGACCCGCTGTTCAGCCCACCGGATCCGGCCCGGGTTGCCGGGGCCCTGGTCACCTTCGAACCGGGTGCCCGCACCGCCTGGCACACGCATCCGCTCGGCCAGACGCTGATCGTCACCACCGGCTGCGGCTGGGTGCAGCGCGAGGGCGGGCCGGTCGAGGAGATCCGGCCTGGTGACGTGATCTGGTTTCCGCCCGGCGAGAAGCACTGGCACGGCGCCACGCCGACCACGGCCATGAGCCATATCGCCATCCAGGAAAGGCTCAACGGCTCGCCTGTCGACTGGATGGAAAAGGTGAGCGACGAGCAGTACCGGCGCTGACGGTCTCGCCCCGTGGCGCCTGCCTGGCCGGATGCTCCTTTCCTGGCACCCGGTCGGCAGGACCCGCTCTCCATCCCAAGCAATCATTCCGCAGGTCCGCTCCTGTGCGGCGGCCGCAACCCACGCCCCCGCATCACCGCGCCCTCGCCGAACCTCGCCCGCAGCGCCTCCACCGCCGCCCAGCGCGCGGCGCGCCGTGGCGCCTCCGGGTCCGCCAGGTCGCCGCGATCCGCCTCCGCCGCCGGCGCCAGGGGTTGCGCGCCGATGCCGATCAGCCGGAAGGCGGTGCCATCCGCCTCGCGCAGCAGCAGCGGCCGGGCGGCGGCAAACAGCGTCTCCGGCAGCCGCGTCGGGGAGGGCAGGCGGGTATTGCGGGTGCGCTGCGCGAAGCCCGCGGTCTTCAGCTTCAGCACGATGCCGGCGGCGGCGAAGCCCTTCTCCCGGAGCCGCCGCGCCAGCTTCTCGCAGAGCCGCCAGAGCGGCTGTTCCAGCGCCGCCACGGTGGCGATATCCGTATCGAAGGTGGTTTCGGCGCTGATGCTTTTCGTCTCGCGGTCGGGGTTCACCGCGCGGCTGTCCTCGCCGCGGGCGCGGGCGGCCAGCGCCGGGCCATCCTCGCCGAAGCGCCGCGCCGCCTCCTGCGCGGTCAGCGCCGCCAATTGACCGAGCCGGGTGAAGCCGGCCGCGTGCAGCTTGCGCTCCAGCGCCGGGCCGACGCCGGGCAGCAGCGTCACCGGCTCCTCCGCCAGCAGCGCCGCCGCTTCCGCCCGGCCGATCACCGCGAAGCCGCGCGGCTTGCCCCGCTCCGCCGCGATCTTCGCCAGCAGCCGGTTGGGGGCGAGGCCGATCGAGATGGTGACGCCCACCTCCCGCTCCACCTGCCGCGCGAAGCGGGCCAGCACGGCGGCGGGCGGCGCGCGGTGCAGCGCCTCGGTGCCCGCCAGGTCCAGCACCGCCTCGTCGATCGAGAGCGGCTGCACCAGCGGCGTCAGCGCCTCCATCAGCGCGCGGATCTGCCGGGCGGCGGCGGTGTATTTCGGCATCTGCGGCGGCAGCACCACTGCATCCGGGCAGAGCCGCAGCGCCTTGAACATCGGCATTGCGCTGCGCACGCCGGAGGTGCGGGCGATGTAGCAGGCGGTCGCGACCACGCCGCGCTTGCCGCCGCCGATGATGAGCGGGCGGGATTGCAGTTCCGGCCGGTCGCGCTTCTCGACGCTGGCATAGAAGGCGTCGCAATCGACATGCGCGACGGCCAGCGCGAAAAGCTCCCGGTGCCGGATGATGCGGCGGGAGCCGCAGGCGCAGGCGGCGCGCTCCGCCGGCACTTCCAGGAAACAGTCGCGGCAGAGGGCGGGCATCAGCGCCGCCCGGCCAGCAGCAGCAGGGGCAGCGCGGCAAAGAGGCCGAACAGCAGCAGCGAAACGGCCCCTTCCGCGGTGCCGAACCGCGCCAGCCAGGCCCGCGGCGCCAGGCCGCGCAGGGCCCAGCTTCCGGCAAGTTCCGCCGCCAGCAGCAGCAGCGCCGTGAGCCCCATGCGCGCCCGTGGCCCCGGCCGCGCCGGCACGGCCAGCCGCGTCGCCGCCCAGCGCGCCGCGAGCAGGCAGGCGAGCAGCATCAGCGGCGCCTCCACCAGCACCGCCGCGCCCGGCCCGATCCGCGGCACCAGCAGGAACTCCCGGAACGGCCCCAGCACCCAGCCCGCCGCCAGGGCCAGCGCCGCATAGGCCAGCCCGGCCCGCATCTCACGCATCCCAGAGCCTTGCCGCGCCGAGCACGCCGGAACTGTCGCCATGCGCGGCCGGCAGCAGCGGCGTGGTGACGCTGTCGCTGAAGACCCAGCGGGGCCAGAGCGCCGGCACCTCCCGGTAGAGATGCGCCATGTTGGAGAGCCCGCCGCCCAGCACGATGCAATCCGGGTCCAGCAGGTTGATGACCTGCGCCAGGGCCCGCGCCAGCCTTTCGGTGTGCCGCACCAGCGCGGCGGCGGCGCGCGTATCGCCTGCGGCGGCGCGGGCGGGCAGGGTGCCGGCATCCCGCGCCCCCGGCCCATCCGCATCGGCGGCGAGGGCCGGGCCGCAGAGGAAGGTCTCGGTGCAGCCGCGCCGGCCGCACCAGCATTCCGGGCCGGGGTGTTCCTCGGCCGTCATCCAGGGCAGCGGGTTGTGGCCCCATTCGCCGGCGATGCGGTTCCGCCCTTCCAGCAGGCGCCCGCCGGTGACGATCCCGGCGCCGACCCCGGTGCCGAGGATGGCGGCGAAGACCGTGCGGTGGCCGGCCCCGGCGCCATCCGCCGCCTCGCTCATCGCCAGGCAATTGGCGTCGTTGCTGATGCGGAGGGGGCGGCGGAGCCGCGCCTCCAGGTCCCGATCCAGCCGGCCGCCATTCAGCCAGGTAGAATTGGCGCCCCGCACCAGCCCGGTGGCCGGCGAGAGGCTGCCGGGGATGCCCACCCCCACCGTACCGGCCTGGCCCAGCGCCGCCTCCGCCGCCTCCACCATTTCGCCCAGCAGGGCGATGACGCCGGGGTAGCTCGGCGGCGTCGGCGCGCGGCGGCGCAGCAGCACGGCGCCCGCCGCGTCCAGGGCCGCGATCTCCGTCTTGGTGCCGCCGAGGTCGATGCCGATGCGGATCATGCTGCGCCGCAGGGTGGGCCAGCCGGTCCCGGATTCGCAAGCCTTGCGACAATGCGTCCGGGACGCCGCCGCTTGCAGCGGCGGGTCCGGGAAAGCGCCACCTTGCGGTAGCGCGTCCGGGGTGCTGCACTCGGGGGCATGTCGGAAACGCTGCTCGATGTGCAGGGCCTCTCCTGTCCCTTGCCCGTGCTGAAGGCGAACAAGGCGCTGCGCAGTCTGGCGCCCGGCGCCCGCCTCACCGTGCTGGCCACCGATCCGGCCAGCGTGAAGGACTTCTCCGCCTTCTGCCAGGAAACCGGGCATGAGCTGGTCTCCTTCGGTGAAAGCGAAGGGGTCTATCGCTTCGTCTTGCGCCGGAAAGCCTCGCCATGAGCGTGCTGCTGCTGACCCACCGGGCCTGCCTCGCGCATGATCCCGGCGATTTCCACCCGGAATGCCCGGACCGGCTGCGGGCCGTGCTGCAGGCGCTGGACTGCGAGGAATTCTCCGACCTCATCCGCGACCAGGCGCCGGAAGCCACGCTGGAGCAGCTCTGCCGCGTGCATCCGCGCAACTATGTGGAGGCCATCCTGGCCATCCGCCCGGCGATCGGGGACAGCGTGCCGCTGGATGGCGACACCATCATGAGCCATGGCAGCGCCGAGGCCGCGCTGCGCGCCGCCGGCGCCGGGGTGGCGGCGGTGGATGCGGTCTGCCGGGGGGAGGTGCGCCGCGCCTTCTGCGCCACCCGCCCGCCCGGCCACCATGCCGAGCCGGCGCGGCCGATGGGCTTCTGCTTCTTCTCCAACGCCGTCATCGCCGCCCGCCACGCCCAGGCGGCGCATGGGCTGGCGCGCGTCGCCATCCTGGATTTCGACGTGCATCACGGCAATGGCAGCCAGGCCTGCGTGGAGGGCGATGCCAGCATCCTCTACGCCTCCTCGCATCAATGGCCGCTCTATCCCGGCACCGGCGATGCGCGGGAGCGGGGTGTGGGCAATGTGTTCAACGCGCCGCTGCGCCCGGGCGCCGATGGCGCCGCCTTCCGCGCCGCCTGGGCCGGGATGCTGCTGCCGGCGGTGGAGGCTTTCGCGCCCGAATTGCTGGTGGTCTCCGCCGGCTTCGACGCGCATGCCCGCGACCCGCTGGCGCAATTGCGGGTGCGGGAGCCGGATTTCGCCTGGCTCACCGCCGAGCTCTGCGGCATCGCCGAGCGCCATGCCGGCGGCCGTGTGGTCAGCCTGCTGGAAGGCGGCTACGACCTGGAGGCGCTGGCCACCTCCACCGCGGCGCATGTGCGGGCGCTGATGCGGGCGTGAGCCGATATCCCGACCTTGCCGCCTATTTCGCCCGCATCGGCCATGCGGGGGCCGCCGAGCCGACCTTGACCGTGCTGCGCGCGCTGCATGCCCACCACCCGGCCAGCATCGTCTTCGAGGGGCTCGACCCCTTTCTCGGCCGCCCCGTCAGCCTCGATCCTGCCGCGATCGAGGCCAAGCTCGTGCAGGGGCGCCGCGGCGGCTATTGCCATGAGCAGAATGGCCTCTTCCATGATGTGCTGGCGGCCCTGGGGTTTTCCGTCACCGCGCTGGGCGGCCGCGTCGTCTGGATGAGGCCCGGGCGGGCAGCGCCCCTGACCCACCGGCTTACGCTGGTGGACCTGGCGGAGGGTCGCTTCATCGCCGATGTCGGTTTCGGCGGCCAGGGTCCGACCGCGCCGCTTCGGCTGGAGCCCGGCCTCGAACAGCCCACGCCGCATGGCACCTACCGCCTGCTGCGCGAGGGCGAGGTCTTCGAGGCGCAGATGCGGCTGCCCGACCGCTGGGAGGCGATGTATCGTTTCACCCTCGCGCCCCAGGCGCCGGCCGATTTCGAGATGGCCAATTGGTTCACCGCGACCCATCCGCGCACGCGTTTCACCCGCAACCTCGTGGCCGCCCGTGTGGTCGGCGCGGCGCGGGCGAGCCTGTTCAACGCCACGCTTTCCACCCGACACCCGGATGGCAGCCTGGAGCAGCGCAGCCTGCGGGACGCGCAGGATCTCGGGCAGGTGCTGGAGGAGGTCATGGGCCTGGACCTGCCCGTGCCGGCGGCGGCGATCTGGGCGCGGCTGCCGGAACAGCCGGTGCCGCCCTGGCCCTGATCGCGGCGCCTGGCCGCACCCGGCTTTGCAGCCCGCTTCCCGGCGCCGGCCAATCGGCTCGGCGCTATTCGGGCCGCATCGCCGGCGCCCAGGCCTCATGGCCCGGCATGTAATTGCGGTTGTTGATCGCCGCGTTGCGGTTCACCAGCGGCCGCGCATAGAGCGGATGCGTCATGCTCCGCACCTCATGCTCCACCGTGAACAGCACCCGGCCACTGTCAAGGTCGGTGATGTCGGTGAAGCGGTATTGCCAGGGATTGCTTTCCTCGGTGATCAGCCCGCGGTCCCTCAGCCTGGCATGCGGGCCGCCGAAATCGGCGAGGGTGATCTGGATGTGGTGGCCGTCGAAATCCGGTGGCGTGCGGTCGGTCTCGCGGAACACCAGGTATTGGTGGTTGGCGACCAGCGCGCGCGCCATCTCGCCGCGCGCATCCCGTTCCAGCGTGGCGGGGGCGCCCAGGATCTCGCGGTAGAAGCGGGCGATGCCCGGCAGGCTGCCCGCCGGCACCTCGAATTCGACATAGGAGATGCCGAGTGTGATCCGGCCCCAGCGCGCCGCATCCGGCGCATGGCAGCGGATGCGGTTGCCCCAGGGGCAGGTTGCCTCGACATGGTCCTCGGCCTCGGTGAAGGCGAAGCGCGTGCCCTCCAGGGGCTTGCGGGCGCGGGCCAGCCGTTCCAGCAACTGCGCCCGGTCCGGCAGCACCAGGCCGGTCACGCCGCGCACCACCTGCGGCTTGCCGGCGGGCAGGTGGAACTGGCTGATGCCGGCATTGGCCCACATGTTGTCGATGCCGGTCATCAGGTAGGGGTCGCGGGTCAGCCCGAGCCCCGCGATGTAGAAGGCGGTGGCCAGGAGCTGGTCCGGCACCCGCACATTCACATGCTGCAGCTCCACCACATTGCCGAGGGATTCCCGGGTGCGGTCATAGGGGCTGTCGAGCCTGGCGGTGCCGTCCATCCTGGGTTCCTCCCGCGCTGTTCCGTAGGCCGTCGTGGCTTCGGGCTGCCGTCCGCGGGACGAGGCGCGCGCTCCGCAGCGGCTGTTCCGGCGCGAGCTTCGCCCCGGGCGGCGGCGCTGTCCAGGCGGGAGGGCGCTGCCGGCGCGAGCGGGCATTGCCCTCCGGGCCATCGGCATCGCACCCTGGCGGAACCATCGGGGGAATCCACCATGCCTGCCACGCGCCGCCGCCTGCTCACCGCCGCCCTGACGCTTCCCTGCATCCTGCCGCGCGGCGCGCTGGCGCAGGCGGCCTGGCCGGCGCGGCCGGTGCGGGTGCTGGTGGGCTTCCCGCCCGGCGGCGGCGTCGACATCGTGGCGCGGCTGCTGATGCCGAAGCTGGCCGAGCGCCTGGGCCAGCCCTTCCTGGTGGAGAACCGGGCCGGCGCCAATGGCAATATCGCCATGGAGGCGGCGGTGAAGGCCCCGGCCGATGGCTATACGCTGTTCTACGGCAATGTCGGCAATCTCGGCGTGACCAATGCGCTCTATCGCGACCTCAGCTTCGACACGCTGCGCGACTTCGCGCCGGTGGCGCAGACCATGGAAAGCTCTCTGGTGATCGCGGTGGCGGATGCGGTGCCGGTGCGGAGCCTCGCCGACCTGCTGGGTTATGCGCGGGCCAATCCGGGCCGGCTGAACGCGGGCTCCGCCGGGGCCGGCGGGCCTTCGCACCTGGCGCTGGAATTGTTCAAGCGGCAGGCCGGGCTCGACATCATCCACGTGCCCTATCGCGGCAGCGCGCCGGCGGTGCAGGACCTGGCGGGCGGGCGCGTGCAGATGCTGATCGACGGCTACAGCCTGATGCGGGGCGCGGTGGAGAGCGGTCGCGCCCGGGTTCTGGCGGTGGCGGCGGCGGAACGCCAGGCGATCCTGCCGGCGGTGCCCACCGCCACCGAGGCCGGGCTGCCGGGCTTCGAAGCGGGAAGCTGGCACGCCCTGGTCGCCCCCGCCAATACGCCGCCCGCGGTGCTGCGCCGGCTGGAGGCGGCGGTGGAATGGGCCTTGCGGGAAACCGACCTGCCCCAGGCCTTCGCCGGCCAGGGCGTGGCCGCCCGCTTCCGCAACGCCGCCGAGACCCGCGCCTTCATCGCGGCCGAGCGCGAGCGCTGGGGCGGGGTGGTGCGGGAGGCGGGCATCACCCTGGAATAGCGGAGGGTCGGTCAGTCCCCGCGCCGGAAGCGCCAGGCTGCGCCATGGCCTGACCTGCATCGCCGCGGAGCGGAGGCGTGCTTCACGGCCAAGGGCAATGGCGAAGCGCAGCCGGGCCGAGCCCGTCGGGCGGGTTCAGCCCGCCGCCACGGCGCCCAGCAGCCCGGCATGGCTAATCCGCGTATTGCCCGGCAGCCTGGATGATCGGCCGCCATTTGGCGATATCGGCCTGCCAGAAGCGGCGATGCGCCTCCGGCGTCGCCCGGTCCTGCGCCACCGGGGCGGTGCCGAGCTCGGCGAAGCGCTGGACCAGCCGGGGGTCGCGCAGCGCCGCCTGCAGGGCCTTGGACAGGCGCTGCTGGATCTCGGGCGGGGTGCCCTTCGGCGCATAGAGCCCGTGCCACACCGTCACCTCGAAGCCGGGCAGCCCGGCCTCGGCGGAGGTCGGCACATTGGGCAGGGAGCCGACCCGTTCCGGCGTCGTCACCGCCAGGACCTTGATGGCGCCGGCATTGATCTGCTCGGTGGTATTGGTGGTCTGGTCGCACATCAGATCGATCCGGCCGGAGAGCAGTTCCTGCATCGCCGGGCCGGTGCCGCGGAAGGGCACGGTGGTCATGGAGGTATCCACCGCCTTCTGCAGCAGCAGGCCGCAGAGGTGGCTGGCGGCGCCGATGCCGGCATTGGCGTAGTTGAGCCGGTCGCCCTCCCGCTTGATGACCGCCACCGCCTCGGCCAGCGTATTGGCCGGGAAGTCCTTCTTGGCCACGAGCGTCATCGGCACCTCGGTGACGAGGCCGATGGTCTCGAAGCCGCCCACCGGGTCGTAGGGGAGGCGGCGGTAGAGGGTGGGGGCGGTCGCCATGCCGATATGGTGCAGCAGCAGGGTATAGCCGTCCGGCCGCGCCTGGGCGACGCGGGCGGCGCCGAGGGTGCCGCCGGCGCCGCCGACATTCTCCACCACCACGGTACGGCCGAGGTCGCGGCCCGTGGCCTCGGCCACCAGGCGGGCCACGGTATCGGTCGGGCCGCCGGCCGCGAAGGGGACGATGATGGTGATGGTGCGGCTGGGGAATTGCTGCGCGAAGGCCGGGCCGGAGGCCAGGCCCAGCGAGGCGAGCGCCAAGGTGGCGCGGCGGGTGATGCGGGTCATGGGGCTTCCCTGCAAATGGGCCGGCTTGGCGCCGGCATGATTTCCTGGAACGCGCCGGGCGCGGCGTCGTTGCGCTGCGTCAATGCCGGCCGCGATCGGCCGGCCTTTCCCGGTTCAGGCGTCCATCTTCAGGGCTGCGATGAAGGCGCTCTGCGGGATTTCGACCTTGCCGAATTGCCGCATGCGTTTCTTGCCTTCCTTCTGCTTCTCCAGCAGCTTGCGCTTGCGGCTGATATCGCCGCCGTAGCATTTGGCGGTCACGTCCTTGGACAGCGCGCTGATGGTCTCGCGCGCGATCACCCGGCCGCCGATCGCCGCCTGGATCGGGATCTTGAAGAGCTGGCGGGGGATGAGTTCCTTCAGCTTCTCGCAGATCTGCCGGCCGCGCTTCTCGGCGGCGCTGCGATGCGCCATGAAGCTCAGCGCATCCACCGGTTCCGCGTTGACCAGCAGGCTGATCTTCACCAGGTCGCCTTCCTCGTAGCCGTCCATGGCGTAGTCGAAGCTGGCATAGCCGCGGGAGATGGATTTCAGCCGGTCGTAGAAGTCGAAGACCACCTCGTTCAGCGGCAGCCGATACACCGCCATGGCGCGGTTGCCGACATAGGTGAGCTCCACCTGCTGGCCGCGGCGGTCGTTGCAGAGGGTCAGCACCGCGCCGAGATACTCGTCCGGCACCATGATGGTGGCCTTGATCCAGGGCTCCTCGATGCTGTCGATGAGGCTGCCATCCGGCATGTCGGCCGGGTTGTGCAGCTCGGTCAACTCGCCATTGGTCTTGCGGATCTTGTAGACCACGGAGGGCGCGGTCGCGATCAGGTCAAGGTCGAATTCGCGGGAGAGCCGCTCCTGCACGATCTCCAGGTGCAGCAGGCCGAGGAAGCCGCAGCGGAAGCCGAAGCCGAGCGCGGCGGAGGTCTCGGCCTCATAATGGAAGCTGGCATCGTTCAGCCGGAGCTTCGCCAGGCTCTCGCGCAGCTTCTCGAAATCATCGGCATCGACGGGATAGAGGCCGCACCAGACCACGGGGATGGAGGGCTTGAAGCCCGGCAGCGCCTCGGTGGCCGGGTGGCGGTCGTCGGTCAGGGTGTCGCCGACATTGGTATCCGCCACCGTCTTGATGGCGGCGGTGATGTAGCCCATCTCGCCCGGGCCGAGGCTGTCCATCGCCACCATCTTCGGCGTGAAGACGCCGCATTGCTCCACGGTATGGACCTGGCCCTTGGCCATCATGCGGATGCGCTGGCCCTTGCGCAGATGGCCGTCCTTCACCCGCACCAGGATCACCACACCGAGATACTGGTCGTACCAGCTATCCACCAGCAGGGCCTTGAGCGGCGCGTCCGGGTTGCCCTTGGGCGGCGGCAGCCGGGCCACCAGCGCGTCCAGCACGCCCTCGATGTTCAGGCCGGTCTTGGCGCTGATCTCCACAGCATCGGAGGCATCGAGGCCGATCACGTCCTCGATCTGCTGCTTCACCCGGTCGGGCTCGGCGGCCGGCAGGTCGATCTTGTTCAGCACCGGCACGATCTCATGCCCGGCATCGATCGCCTGGTAGACATTCGCCAGGGTCTGCGCCTCGACCCCCTGGGAGGCATCCACCACCAGCAGCGAGCCCTCGCAGGCGGCCAGGCTGCGGCTCACCTCATAGGCGAAGTCCACATGGCCGGGCGTGTCCATCAGGTTCAGGACATAGGTCTTGCCGTCCTTGGCCGGATAGGCGAGCCGGACGGTCTGGGCCTTGATGGTGATGCCCCGCTCCCGCTCCAGCTCCATGTTGTCGAGGAGCTGTTCCTTCATCTCCCGCGCGGCCACGGCGCCGGTGGCCTGGATCAGCCGGTCCGCCAGGGTGGACTTGCCGTGGTCGATATGGGCGATGATCGAGAAGTTGCGGATCTGGGAAAGGGGCGTGTCGGTCATCTGCTTCCATTGGCCAGGGGGGACGCAGTGGGGCGGGGCTCCCGGCCTGTCAGGGGGAGATAGGGCAGATCGCGCCCCGATCAAAGGCCCGGGATCGAAGGCCCAGGATTGAAGGACAGTCCGGCGGGGGCGGGCGGGCGGCACTCCCTCCGCCGCGTCACGTCCCTGGCGAAGGGTGCGCCACGATATCCCGCGCCAGGTCCATCCCGGGGCCGCTTCGTTCCGTATTGCGGATGACGGAAACCTGGCCCCGCTGCTCGAAGATCGCGAACCGCACCTCGCTCAGATCCTCGATACCGCGCAGGCGCAGGATGCCGTATAATTCGCTCCGCGTCAGCCCGCAGCGCCGGAGGTCGTCGTCGAGCACCCGCCCATCTGCGACCAGCAGGCGCGGAGCGTGTTCGATGAGGTGGGCCACGCTGGGGAACTGGCGAAGCCGCGTGACGCACCAGTGCGCGAAGAGCACCGCCGCCAGGGTGGCCACGCCGGCGAGGTAGCTTGCATCGCTGGCATTCGGCACGCGCCCGACGATGGAGCCGACCGCGACGGCGGCGACGAAGTCGAAGGGCGACAGATCGGTGAGGGTGCGACGCTGGCCGATCCGAAAGCCGAGGACGGCGGTGACATAGAGCAGCAGCGCCTTGAGCGCCACCCAGCCCATCTCACCGGCACCTCCGATCAGGTGGTCCATGGAATTCCTCGCGCCCCGTCAGGACCTTAGCACCGCCCCCGTCGCCTTCACCACCGCGGCCACGACACGCTCGGCCACCGCCTCGATCTCCGCATCCGTCAGCGTCGCCTCGCGCGGCTGCAGCGTCACCTGGATGGCGAGGCTGACCTTGCCCTCCGGCAGGCGCTCCCCGGCATAGCGGTCGAAGAGCACGACCTCGGTGATGAGGCTGCGGTCCGCGCCGCGGGCGGCCCGCAGCACCGAATCGGCCGGCACCGCCGCATCCAGCAGGAAGGCGAAGTCGCGCCGCAGCGGCTGGAAGGCGGGCAGGTCCGGGGCGCCGCGCTTCCGGCGCTTCGGCTCGGGGATCGCATCCAGGAAGACCTCGAAGCCGACTGCCGGCCCCGCCAGGTCCAGTGCCGCCAGCACCCGCGGGTGGATCTCGCCGAATGTCGCCAGCACCGTCTTCGGCCCCTGCCGCACCACGCCGCTGCGCCCGGGGTGGTAGAAGCCCGGCGCATCCGCGGTGACGCTCACCGCCGCCATCGGCACGCCGAGCGCCGCCAGCACCGCCAGCGCATCGCCCTTGGCGTCCATGGCGTCCATGGCGCGGGCAGGTTCCGCCCAATGCCGCGGCGTATGGCCGCAGCGCAGCCCGGCGGCCACCAGCAACTGCCCCTCCGGCGACTGGTCCCGCCAGGCGCCGCCCAGTTCCGCCAGGGCCAGGTCCGGGTAGCCCCGTGCGGCATTGCGGCCGGCCGCCAGCAGCAGGCTGGCGAGCGGGGTCGGGCGCATCTGGTCGAGATCGGCGGCGATCGGGTTCACAAGGTGCAGCGCCTCCGGCGTATCACCGAACAGCGCCGCCACCCGCCGCTCCAGGAAGCCGAAGCTGACGCAATCCTGCATCCCCCGCGCCGCCAGCACCCGCCGTGCCAGGGCCGAGCGCGCCTGTTTCGGTGTCAGCGTGGCGGGCGGCACCGGCGAGGCCACCGGCAGCGAGACCGGCGGCACCTGGTCGAGGCCGCGGATGCGCAGCACCTCCTCCACCAGATCGCATTCCGGCTCGATTGCGGCGCAGCCCTCGGCGGCGGCGCGGGCGCGCTCGGCGGGCAGGCCGGGGGCCTGGGCCAGCGCGCCGGGTGCCGCCACGTCATTCCGCCAGGACGGCACGGCGACGGTGACGCGCGCCGCATCCCGCGCCTGCACCGCGAAGCCAAGCCCTTCCAATATCCCCACCGCCTCCTCCGGCGGCACCTCCGCGCCGCCATAGGAGGCCAGGCGCCCGAAGCGCAGCGTGGCGCTGCGGCGCCAGTCCGGCTCGGCCCCGGCGCCCACCACCTCGCTCGCCTCACCGCCGCAGAGCGCGATCATCATGGCGGCGGCGGCCTCGATCGCCACCGGCATCAGGGCAGGATCGATGCCGCGCTCGAAGCGGCTGCGCGCATCGGTGCGGATGTCGTGGCGGCGGCCGGACAGGGCGATGCGCACCGGGTCGAAGAGGGCGCATTCGATGAAGGCTTCGGTGGTGGCCTCGTCGCAGCCGCTGGGCTCGCCGCCGATGATGCCGCCCAGCGCCTCGACGCCCGCGGCATCGGCGATGACGCCATCCTCCGGGGTCAGCGTGTAGGTCTTGCCGTTCAGCGCCGCCAGGCTCTCGCCCTCCCGCGCCATGCGCATGGTGAGCACGCTGCCGGAGACCTTCCGCACGTCGAAGACATGCAGCGGCCGGCCGAGGTCATAGGTGAAGAAATTGGTCACATCGACCAGCGCATTGATCGGCCGGAGCCCGATCGCCACCAGCCGGTCCTGCAGCCATTTGGGCGAGGGGCCGTTCCGCAGCCCCCGCAGGGCGCGCCCCAGCACCCATTGGCAGGCGCGCGGGTCCGCGATCCCCCATTGGAGGGGCGAAGCGAAGGCGGCCGGCACCGGCTCCGGCGCGAAGGGCTTCAGCCGGCCGAGCCCCGCCGCCGCCAAGTCCCGCGCCACGCCGCGCACCGACAGCGCATCGCCGCGGTTCGGGGTGACGCTGATCTCCACCACCGGGTCGTCCATGCCGGCCCAGCGCACATAGCTCTCGCCGAGCGGCGCCTCCGCCGGCAGGTCGACGATGCCGCTATGGTCGTCGCCGAGACCCATCTCCCGCGCCGAGAGCATCATGCCCTCGCTCTTCACGCCGCGGATCTCGCCGATCTTGAGCGTGATACCGGTGCCGGGGATGAAATCGCCGGGCAGGGCCAGCACGCCCATCATACCGGTGCGGGCATTGGGGGCGCCGCAGACCACCGAGAGCAGTCGGCCGTCGCCGACCTCCACCGTCAGCGCCCGGAGGCGGTCCGCATTCGGGTGCTGCCTGGCTTCCACCACCCGGGCGATGCGGAAGGCGGCGAGGCTGGCGCCGCGATCCTCCACCCCCTCGACCTCCAGGCCGATGCCGTTCAGGCAGGCGGTGATCCGCTCCAGCGGCGCATCCGTCTCCAGATGCTCGCGCAGCCAGCTCAGGGAGAATTTCATCTCACACGCCCTCCGCGAGGGAGGGCGGAGAAAGTGGGTCGGCGGCGTAGTGGCGCAGCCAGCGCAGGTCGCTTTCGTAGAAGGGGCGGAGGTCCGGCATGCCGTGCTTCAGCATGGTAATGCGCTCGATCCCCATGCCGAAGGCGAAGCCCTGCCATTCCCGCGGATCGATGCCGCAATTGGCCAGCACCCGCGGATGCACCATGCCGCTGCCGAGAATCTCCAGCCAATCCCCCCCTTTGCCGAGTTCGCCCGTCCTGCGGTTCCAGCCGATATCCACCTCCATCGAGGGTTCGGTGAAGGGGAAGTAGCTGGCGCGGAAGCGCACCGGCAGGTCGGAAATGCAGAAGAAGGCGCGGAGGAAGTCGATCAGGCAGCCCTTCAGGTGGCCGAGCGTGATGCCGCGGTCGATCACCAGCCCCTCCACCTGGTGGAACATGGGCGAATGCGTCGCGTCATGGTCGGCGCGGTAGGTCCGGCCGGGGACGATGACGCGGATCGGCGGCGGCTCGGCGATCATGGTGCGGATCTGCACCGGCGAGGTATGGGTCCTGAGCACGGGCCGCCGGCCGTCCGGGTCGGCCGGCAAATAAAACGTGTCGTGGTCCTGCCGCGCCGGGTGGTGCTCCGGGATGTTGAGGGCGCCGAAATTATACCAGTCGCCCTCGATATCCGGCCCCTCCGCCACCCGCAGGCCCATGGCGCCGAAGATCGCCACCAGCTCCTCCATGGTGCGGCTGATGGGGTGGATGCCGCCCTGCTCCGCCCCGGCGGGCGGGTGCGGCCGCGGCGGCAGCGTCACGTCCAGCCGCTCGGCGGCGAGCCGCGCTTCCAGCGTCGCCGCCTCAAGCGCCAGGCGGCGGGACTCGATGGCGGCTTCCAGCTCCGCCTTCAGGCGGTTGAGCGCGGCGCCGCGTTCGCGCCGCGCCTCCGGCGCCACCGCGCCCAGCCCCTTCAGCAGCGCGGTGAGCCGGCCGCTCTTGCCGAGTACGCCGACGCGCACCGCGTCCCAGGCGCGGAGATCGGCGCTGGCGGCAAGCTGCGCCGCGATCTCCTGCCGCAGCGCGGCCAGGTCGTCGGAGGGGGCGAGGTCGGTCATGGCACCTGTTCCGCAAACGCGAAGGGCCGCGCCCACCGCCCGGGGGTCTCTCCCCGGCGGCCGGACGCGGCCCTCTGGCTGAAGGGCAGCGGGGTACCCGCCGCCACCGGAGTTACGCGGGCTGCGCGCCCTTGACCTTCTCCACCAGCGCCGCGAAGGCCGCCGGGTCGTCGAAGGCGATGGCCGCCATCACCTTGCGGTCCATCTCGATATTCGCCGCCCTGACGCCGGCGATGAATTTGGAATAGGTCAGCCCGTGCTCCCGCACCGCGGCGTTGATCCGCTGGATCCAGAGGCCCCGGAAGTCGCGCTTCTTGTTGCGGCGGTCGCGATAGGCGTATTGCAGCGCCTTCTCGACCCGCTCCAGCGCGGGACGGTAATTGGTGGAAGACCGGCCGACATAGCCCTTGGCGAGCTTGAGGACCTTCTTGTGCCGGGCATGGGCGGTAACGCCCCGCTTCACGCGTGCCATGTCTCGATGCCCCCCCTTACCGGTCCAGACCATAGGGCATCCACTGCTTCACAGTGATGCCGTCCTGGTGGCGCAGCACCTGGGTGCCGGTGTTCTGCCGCTTCACCTTCCTGGAGCGGGCGGAAAGGCAATGCCGCTTCTTGCCCGGGCCGGCCAGCACCTTGCCTGTCGCGGTGAGCTTGAAGCGCTTCTTCACCGAAGACTTCGTCTTCATCTTGGGCATTTCGGACCTCCTGGTCGGGGTTTGCGCCTGCGGAACAGGCACGAGGCCGCGGCCGGGCATGCCCTACAGGCCCGGACGCGCGGAAAGCGAGGGCGGGCGTATAGCGGCGGGGCGGGTGGGGCGCAAGGGCAGGCCGGGCCGCCCGGGTCAGGCGGATCGCCGGCCGGAGTATTGTACTGAATTGTAGCGAGCACATCCTCCGGTGAGCTCGGCCGGGGCACCGGTGGAAGGCCCGCCGCGCTCCCGACTGGCGGAACCACGGCCCGGGCAGGTTTCCGGAAAGCCAGTGAATCCAAGGTGCCACGCTGCAATCAGCCTAGTTCCGCCCCGCCTGCCTCTACGGAAGGGGTAGCCCTGTATCGGTGGATGGCCCCCTGATTCTTACTTTCTGACTGTTTCTTGGGGCGGGCTATACAACCGTAGATTGGTGGACCGGGCAGGCCATTATGGCAATGATCCTGACAACGCCTGGACTGGTTGTTGCATTTCCACCCTGGGTCGCTGGCCTGATTGGCAGCAGACTTCATGAGACTTGCCACGACCGGGCTTCGCTACAGCCTTGGCGGGTTCTTGCCCGCCTGCAACTCACGATGGAGCAATGCGGTGGCAACGAGCACATTTACCCTGTTCAGGACAACTTTCAAAGCCGGCGGCAGTGACCAGTTGAGCACCAATACTACGACGCCGGCTGCACATAACGTGAGTACAACAGGCGCCAACAATTACGTCCTCGGCGATCAGGCCGGTTCCGCTGAGACTTTCAGCTTCGCGGGCGATGGCCTTACCTATACCTACCTTGGCAGAGCGACCTATACTGGGTCGAACACCACTTCTGGATTTTACGCTTCGGGTAGTGATGGTAATCAATATTACTTTTCGACAAGCGCCCCGCAGGGTATCGCCAATGCCAAGGTAACGAAGACTGTTGACGCCGCGGGGCCTAGCGCGACGACTGACTTCGCCATCTGCTTCTACCCCGGCACCCTGGTCCGCACGCCCTCGGGCGATGCCGCGGTCGAGGCCCTGAAGATCGGCGATATCGTCCTCACCCATGAGGGCAAGGCCGCCTCCATCCGCTGGATGGGCCACCAGACCGTCTCCACCCTCTTCGCCGACCCGCTCACCACCCTGCCGATCCGCATCCGCGCCGGCGCCCTGGCCGAGAACCTGCCGGAACGCGACCTGCTCGTCTCGCCCGCCCATGCCATCCTGGTGGAGGGCGTGCTGGTGCAGGCCGGCGCCCTGGTGAACGGCACCTCCATCCTGCGCGAGGCGGCGGTGCCGCAGGTCTTCACCTACCATCATGTCGAACTGGCCGATCATGCGCTGATCCTGGCCGAGGGCGTGCCGGCCGAGACCTTCGTGGACAATGTCGAGCGCGCCGCCTTCGACAACTGGGCCGAGCATGAGGCGCTCTACGGCGCCGAGGCCGCGATCCCGGAAATGGACCTGCCGCGCGCCAAGGCGCATCGCCAGGTGCCGATGGCGGTGCGCGAGCGGATCGCCGCCCGCGCCGAGGCGCTGTTCGGCGCCGCCGCGATCGCCGCCTGAGGCCCAGCCGGCCGGACCGGAACCGGCGGCCCGGCATCCGGGCCGCCGCGACACCTGCGGCGAGGCCCGCGGCACCCCCCTCCCGGGGCGGCGCCGCGGGCCTTCCGCGTTCCGCCGATCGGGGCTGACCGGCGCCGCCCCATCCCCTATACCGGGCCGAAGCGGCCTGGGAGCTTGGGGCATGACGGGGCAATCCATCCTGATCGGCCGGGGCGACCGCCCCTGCGAGTTGCTGCTGAGCCGCGCCAATCGCCATGGCCTTATCGCCGGCGCCACCGGCACGGGGAAGACCGTCACCCTCCAGGTGCTGGCCGAGGGCTTCTCCCGCGCCGGCGTCCCGGTTTTCTGCGCCGATATCAAGGGCGACCTCTCCGGCCTCAGCCAGCCCGGCACGCCCCACCCGAAGCTCGAGAAGCGCGCGGCGGAGATCGGGGTGGCGGATTTCGCCTATGAACCCGCCCCGGTGGTCTTCTGGGACGTCTTCGGCCAGCAGGGCCACCGGCTGCGCGCCACGGTGGCGGAGATGGGCCCGCTGCTGCTGGCCCGGATGCTGGAACTGAACGACACCCAGGAAGGCGTGCTGAGCATCGCCTTCAAGCTGGCCGATGACGACGGACTGCTGCTGCTGGACTTCAAGGACCTCCGCGCCATCCTCGGCCATGTCGCCGACCGCGCCGAGGAAGTCCGCACCCATTACGGCCAGGTCAGCAAGGCCACCATCGGCACCATCCAGCGCCGGCTGCTGGTGCTGGAACAGGCGGGGGCCGAGGAATTCTTCGGCGAACCGGCCCTGGCGCTGACCGACCTCATGCTGCTGACCCCGGATGGCCGCGGCGCGGTGAATGTGCTGGCCGCCGATAAGCTGGTGCAGAGCCCCCGCCTCTACGCCACCTTCCTGCTCTGGCTGCTCTCCGAACTGTTCGAGGAACTGCCGGAAGTGGGCGACCTGGAGAAGCCCAAGCTCGTCTTCTTCTTCGACGAGGCGCATCTGCTGTTCCGCGATGCCCCGCGCGCCCTGGTGGAGAAGGTGGAGGCGGTGGTGCGCCTCATCCGCTCCAAGGGGGTGGGCATCTATTTCGTCACGCAGAACCCGCTGGACCTGCCGGCGACGGTGCTGGGCCAGCTCGGCAACCGGGTGCAGCACGCGCTGCGCGCCTTCACGCCACTGGAGCAGAAGGCGGTGCGGGCGGCGGCCGAGACCTTCCGCCCCAACCCGAAGGTGCGGGTGGAGGAGGCCATCGGCCAATTGGCGGTGGGCGAGGCACTGGTCTCCACCCTGGCCGCGGATGGCACGCCGAACCCGGTGGAACGCGCCCGCATCGCGCCGCCGCGCAGCCGGATCGGCGCTATCACCCCGGAGGAACGGGCGGCGGTGCTGGGCCGCAGCCCGCTGCTCGGCCGCTACGACCAGGCGGTGGACCGCGACTCGGCCTATGAGATGCTGCATGGCCGCGCCACGACCGTGCCGGCCGAGCCCGGCCCGGCCCCGGTGCGCGGCGGCAGCCCCTGGGGCAATACCGGGCCCGGCTCCTGGTCCCCGGCGCCGGCTTCGCCCGGCCCGGGACGCATCCCGCAGATCCCGCAGCGCCGCCAACCCGCGCCGCAGGCCAGGCCCGGCGGCGTGCTCGGCGATATCCTCACCGGCAGCGGCGGCAAGCGGGAGGGGGTGGCGGAGGCCATGGCGAAATCCCTGGCCCGGACCATCGGCAACCAGCTCGGCCGGCAACTCGGCGGCTCGGTGCTGCGCGGCGTGCTAGGCTCCATCCTGAAGCGATAGGCGGGGCTGGCGCCGCCATCGGGGATATGTGCCGGCCGATTCAGCCCTCCGCGCCTGCGGCGCTTCGGCCATCGGGCATGTTTGCGGCCGGCCGATTCAGCCTTCCGCGCCTGCGGCGCTTCAGCCATCGGGCGGCCTGCCCTTGGATCGGCGGGCCGGCCGGGGCATATCTGCGCCCGTGATGGTTCCCTTCCGCAAGATGCACGGCCTCGGCAATGATTTCGTCATGCTGGATGCCCGCGCCGCCGATCTCGGCATGACCCCGGCCCGCGCCGCCGCGCTGGCGGACCGGCGCACCGGCATCGGCTGCGACCAGCTCATCCTGCTGGAGCCGGGCGCGCCGGGCCTGGCCGATGTCTTCATGCGCATCCGCAACCCCGATGGCTCCGAGGCCGGGGCCTGCGGCAATGCCACGCGCTGCGTCGCCTCGCTGCTCGCGGCCGAGACCGGGCGCAGGCGCGTGGTGGTGCGGACCATCAGCGGCGACCTGCCGGCCGAGGCGCTGCCGGATGGCCGCTTCACCGTGGATATGGGCTCGGCCCGGCTCGACTGGCGGGAGGTGCCGCTGGCCCGCGCCATGGACACGCTGCACCTGCCCCTCGCGCGCGGCGTGCTGGCGGACCCGGCGGCCTGCAGCATGGGCAACCCGCACGCCACCTTCTTCGTGCCGGATCTGGATGCGGTGCCGGTGGCGGCGCTCGGCCCCTCATTGGAGCAGGACCCGATCTTCCCGGAGCGCGCCAATATCGGCTTTGTCCAGGTGCTGGGGCCGGAGCATCTCAGGCTGGTGGTCTGGGAAAGGGGCGCCGGGCTGACCCTCGCCTGCGGCTCCGGCGCCTGCGCGGCGCTGGTGAATGCGGCGCGGCGCGGCCTGGTCGGGCGGCGCGCCACGGTGAGCCTGCCGGGCGGCGACCTCGAGATCGCATGGCGGGCGGATGGGCATGTGCTGATGACCGGCCCCGTCGCCACCGCCTTCACCGGCGAGATCGAGCTGGGCGCCTTTCCGGCATGACCCTTGATGTCCTGACCTTCGGCTGCCGCCTCAATACCTACGAGTCGGAAGCCATGCGCGACCTGGCCGGCAAGGCCGGGCACACCGATACCATCCTGGTGAATACCTGCGCCGTGACGGCGGAGGCCGAGCGCCAGGCCCGCCAGGCGATCCGCAGCGCGCACCGGAAGAATCCCGCGGCCACCATCCTCGTCACCGGCTGCGCCGCGCAGATCGCGCCGGAACGCTGGGCGGCGCTGCCGGGGGTGGCGCGGGTGATCGGCAATGCCGACAAGCTGCGCCCCGAGGCCTGGGCGCTGGACGCACCGCCCGCCCCCGTCACCGACATCATGGCCGCCACGGAAACAGCGGCGCATCTCGTCACCGATTTCGCCGGCCGGGCGCGAGCCTTCGTGCAGGTGCAGCAAGGCTGCGACCACCGCTGCACCTTCTGCGTCATCCCCTATGGCCGCGGCCCCTCGCGCTCCGTGCCGATCGGCGCCATCGTCGAGCAGGTGCGGCTGCTGGCCGGGCGCGGCTACCGGGAGGTGGTGCTGACCGGGGTGGACATCACCTCCTACGGCCCGGACCTGCCGGGGCGGCCGAGCCTTGGCCAGATGGTGCGGCGCCTGCTGGCGCTGGTGCCGGAACTGCCGCGGCTCCGGCTCTCCTCGCTCGACCCGGTGGAGATGGATGACGACCTCTGGCGGCTGATCGCCGAGGAGCCGCGGCTGATGCCGCATCTGCACCTGTCGCTCCAGCACGGCGCCGACCTGATCCTGAAGCGCATGAAGCGCCGGCATCTCCGGGCGGATGCCATCGCCCTCGGCCGCCGGGCGCGGTCCTTGCGCCCGGACATCGCCTTCGGCGCCGACCTCATCGCCGGCTTCCCCACCGAGACCGAGGCGCAGTTCCAGGAGATGCTGGATCTGGTGGGCGAGATGGAACTCACCTTCCTGCACGTCTTTCCCTATTCCGAGCGGCCGGGCACCCCGGCGGCGCGGATGCCGCAACTGCCGGTGCCGCTCCGGCGGGAACGCGCGGCCCGGCTGCGCGCCACCGGCCAGGCGGCGGCCGCGCGGTTCTTCGCAACACGGGTCGGGCAGGAGGAAGCCGTGCTGTTCGAGCGTGAGGATCGCGGCCATACCGAGCATTTCGCGCCGCTGCGCCTGGCCGGCGGCGGAGCCCGGCCCGGCGAATTGCGCCGGCTGCGGGTCACCGGCACGACGCCGGACGGGCTGTTGGCGGAGGCCGCCTAGGCATGGCGCTGCGTGACTGGATCGGCCGCCTGCGCGGCCGCGGCGCCGAGACCCCGGCCGAGGAGCCGCCGTTCACCACCCCGCCCGGCCAGCCCCCGGCGCCGGTCCCGCCCGAGGGGCCGCCGACCATGCCCCCGGCGGCATCACCGGCCATCCCGGTGCCGCCGCTGCCGCCCAGCCCGCCGCCCTTTTCGCCGCCAACCCCGCTCGGGCGGCTCTCCGAATCCGGCTTCACCCCCCCCCCCGCTGCCCGGCGCGGAGGAGTTGCGCCCGCAGGACGATGCCGGGGCGCTGCGCGAGGCGGAAGCACGCCAGCAGACGGCGCAGCGCGAGGCCGAGGCGCGCGAGGCCGCCGCCGCCCCGCCGCCAGGCCATGCCGTGGAGCTCCGGCCGCCCTCGGAGCCCGTGGCGATCCCGCCCGCGCAGGCCAGTGGTGGCGCCCCGCTGCCCGGAGCGGTGGCACCGCGCCCCGCCGCGCCCGCGGCCGAACCTGTTCCCGCCGCACCCGCGGCCGAACCTGTTCTCATCGCGCCTGCGGCCGAACCGGCCACCGCCGCGCCCGGCGGCTGGTTCTCCCGGCTGAAATCCGGCCTGGCCCGCTCCACCGCCCGCCTTACCGAAGGCGTCACCACCCTGTTCCGCAAGCGCCGCCTGGACGAGGCCGCGCTGGAGGAATTGGAGGAGATGCTGATCACCGCCGATCTCGGCGTCGCCGCCTCCGCCCGCATCGTCGAGGGCTTCCGCCGCAGCCGCTTCGGCAAGGAGGTCACGGATGAGGAGGTGAAGGCGGCGCTGGCCGAGGAGATCGCCGCCATCCTCGCCCCCGTGGCGCATGAGATGGAGGTGGACCCGCGCCGCGCGCCGCATGTGGTGCTGGTGGTGGGCGTCAACGGCACCGGCAAGACCACCACCATCGCCAAGCTCGGCCGCATCTACCGCGAGCTTGGCCTGACCTGCGGCTTCGTCGCCGGCGACACCTTCCGCGCCGCGGCGGTGGAGCAGTTGCAGATCTGGGGCGAGCGCACCGGCTGCCAGGTGCATGCCCCGGCCAAGCCCGGCGCCGATGCCGCGGGCCTCGCCTTCGACGCGCTGCGGGCGGCGAAGGAGGCCGGCACCCAGGTGCTGCTGGTGGATACCGCGGGGCGGCTGCACAACAAGGCCGCGCTGATGGAGGAATTGCGGAAGATCATCCGCGTGCTCAAGCGCCAGGACGAGACGGCGCCGCATTCCGTGCTGCTGGTGCTGGACGCCACCACCGGCCAGAACGCGCTGCAGCAGGTGAAGGTCTTCAAGGAGATGGTGGCGGTGACCGGGCTGGCGGTGACCAAGCTGGACGGCAGCGCCAAGGGCGGCGTGGTGGTGGCGCTGGCCCAGGAATTCGGCCTGCCCGTGCATATGGTGGGGGTGGGCGAGACGGCGCAGGACCTCCGGCCCTTCACGGCGCGGGATTTCGCGCGGGGGCTGGTCGGGCTGGATTGACGCAGGCGCCAGGGCCCCCGACCCTGGCGGCCTGATCAGCCGGGGTGGATAGCATGACTGTGGCCTGGGAACGCCTGACCGCGCCGGACCTCAAGGCGCTCGCCGCGCGGGACGCGCTGGTGGTGCTGCCGATCGGCAGCCTGGAGCAGCACGGGCCGCATCTGCCGGTCTGGACCGACAGCCATGCCGCGCACAACCTCTCGCTCCGTGCCGCCGAGGCGGTGGCGGGGGAGATGCCGGTAGTGGTGCTGCCGCCGCTCTGGCTCGGGCTGTCGGAGCACCACTTCCCCTTCGGCGGCACCATCAGCCTGGACTACGCCACCTTCCACGCGGTGCTGCGCTGCGTGGTGCGCAGCTTACGCGCCGACGGCTTCTCGAAGCTGTTCATCGTGAATGGCCACGGCGGCAATATCGATCCGCTGGCGGTCTCGGCGCGCGAGCTGGCGCATGAATTCGGCATCCCCGTCGTCGCCACCACTTGGCCGAACGTGGCGCCCGCCGAGATCGCCGGCATCCTGACGGCGCAGCCCGGCATCCACCATGCCTGTGAGGGCGAAACCAGCCTCTGGCTCGCGCTCGAGCCCGACCAGGTGCGGCAGGACCGCATCGCCGGGGCGCTCTCCAATGCCGCGCCGCCCACGCCCGCCGGCGCCTCGCGCTTCTGGAGCTTCGAGGAACGCGCGCCCCGCACCGGCGTCCGCGGCGACCCGCGCGCCGCCACCGCGGAGAAGGGGCAGCGGATCATCGAGGCGGTCACCGCCGGCCTGGCCCGCATGATGCGGGACCCGGCGCTGTGGCGCGCCCCGGACCCGGTCTGGGTGCCGGGCCGCGCCCAGCAGCCGCCCGCTTAGTTCCTGCGGGCCGGTTCACGCCCTCCGGCTTCGCCTGCGGACGACCGGGCCGCTTGTATCTTGCGGGCCGGTTCACGGCTCCGGGCCTCGCGGCCCTTTGCCGACCGGGTCGCTCAGTAGCTGAAGGGCAGGTTCAGCCGGGCGCCGGGGGCGGGGGCGAAGAGCCGCTCCTCGGTGCGGTCCGGCACGCCCTGGGCGGCCTGGCCGCGGCCGGGCAGGCGGCGCTGGATCACGTCGGGGGTGAAGCTCGGCCCCTCGGGCCGGATGACGCGCGGTGCCTCCAGGTCCCGGTTGGGAACCGGCGCGGCCTCCAGCCGCGAGGCCGGCGGGGCGGGGGGCGTCAGGTCGGCGGTCTCCGGCGGTGGCGGCTCCGGCCGCGCGGCCTGGCGCGGCCGGCGGCGGCGGCGTGGCCGGGGAGCGGGTGCCGGGCGGGGCGGGGTTTCGGCCTCGGGCGCCGCCTCCTGCGCCCCGGCCGGGCCGGCGACCAGGGCGCCAAGCGCCAGCAGCAGCAGGCCCCGGCGCGTCACAGCCCCTGCGCCTGCGGCAGCGGGCGGGTGCCGCGCGGGTCCTCCGGCGGATTCAGCGCCGGCGGGCCGAGCGGCGCGCCCGCCGTCTCCCGCCAGCGCCGCAGCGCCCAGCGGACCGAGGGAAAGGCGATCTCCTCCCACGGGATGTCCTCCCATCCAAACCAGCGCAGTTCCAGGCTTTCCGGCCCCGCCTCGATGCCTGGCTCGGCCAGGCTGGCACGGAAGATGACCTGCACCTGGCCGAGCCGGGCGATGGAATAGACCGCCAGCACCCCCTCCAGCGCAATGCGGGCGCGGGCTTCCTCCCAGGCTTCGCGGCGGGCGCCTTCCTCCACCGTCTCCTGCATTTCCAGGTAGCCGGCGGGCAGGGTCCAGAAGCCGGCGCGCGGCTCGATGGCGCGGCGGCAGAGCAGGATGCGCCCGCCCTCGGCGACGACGCTGCCCACCACCACCTTCGGGTTCTCATAGGCGACGAAGCCGCAATCCGCGCAGGTCAGCCTTTCGCGGTCGTCACCCTCGGGGATGCTGCGGACGAAACCGGGCATCGGCCAAGGATGCGCGCGCCCTGCCGCCGCTGCAAGCCCCGCCCACCCGGCGCGACACGATGCCGCGCCTGCAACGACGTGATCGGTCCGCCGCGGAACATTCCCGCAATGGAGCGATTACCGTTTCCGTAACCAGTGGGGGCGGGCCATGGTCATGCTGCGGTGCATGCTACCCTGGCGGCGGTTGCCGAGGCTGCTCCTGCTTGCCCTCGGCCTCGTGCTGGATGCCTGTGGCGTGCCATCGGCCGGTGGCAACCAACCCGCGGCCGGCGTCGTGGTCGAGCGTGATGTTCCCTATGCGGAGGGCCCGCGCCACCAGCTCGATCTCTACCGGCCCGAGGCGGCGGGCCGGCGGCCCCTGATCCTGTTCTTCCATGGCGGCTTCTGGCAGATGGGCGGCAAGGACAGCCTGGAGAACCAGGTCCTTGCCTCCGGCCTGGCCTCGCGTGGCGCGGTGGTGCTGGTGGCGAATTACCGCCTCTATCCGGAGACGCGCTTTCCCGGCTTCCTGGAGGATGCCGCAGCAGCAGTGGCCTGGGCGCGGCGCAATGCCGAGCGGCTCGGCGCCGCCCCGGAGGGCATCTTCGTCGCCGGGCATTCCGCCGGCGCCTATATCGCCATGATGCTGGCGCTGGACGGGCAATGGCTGGCGGGGCAGGGGTTGCGGCCGCGCGACCTGGCCGGCGCCATCGGCATCGCCGGCCCCTATCTCGGCGACTTCCCGCGCCATTGGACGGTGCGCGGGGTCTTTGCCGGGCAGCCCGATCTGGCGGCGCTGCTGCCCGGGAGCTTCGCCACGGCCGCGGCGCCGCCGCTGCTGCTGCTGGGCGGTGGGATTGACGCGGTGGTCGAGGCCCGGCACCTCCAGGGCCTAGCCGAGCGCGTGGCCGGGGCGGGCGGCAGGGTCGAGGCGCATGTCTACCCCGGCGTCGGCCATCTCGGCATCCTGATGTCGCTGCCCTGGCTGCCGGCGATGGCGCCGGTCGCGGAGGACATCATGCGCTTCGCCCTGCGCCAGGGGAGGCCGCAGGTGGCATCGCAGCCGCCGGGCATCCTACAGGCCGCCGTTGGACCGTGACCTTGGCCGCGCGCCAGGAGGATTTGCATCCTGCGGGCCGGTTCACGCCCTCCGGCTTCGCCTCCGGACGACCGGGCCACTCAAACCCGCAGGTCGAGCAGGGAGCCGCGCGGCATGGGCCGGCTGGGTTGCGGCGGCACCGCCTCCAGCGGCCGTTGCGGCGCGGCCTGGTCCGCGCGGGCGCTGGCGGGCTGGGCCTGGGCGATGCCCCGGGCCGGCTGGGCCGCTTCGTTGCGGCCGATCGCCGGGGTGAGGCCGGCGAGCGAGGTGCTGCTGATCATGCGCAGGATGATCGCGCCGAGATCCGAATTCGCGGTTAACGCCGGCCGCCGCCCGGTCGGCGGGCGGTCCCGGCGGATCGGTGCGGCGCGGCTGATCTGCATGCCCGGGAGGTTACGCCCCCGGACCATTAACCCTCAAGTAACCATTGGTTGACGGAAGGACGGGTGGCGCCCTTATGCCGTCTCCAGCACCGCCACGCCCGGCAGGGTCTTGCCCTCCAGCCATTCCAGGAAGGCGCCGCCGGCGGCCGAGACATAGGTCATCCGCTCCGCCACCCCCGCATGTTTCAGGGCCGCGACGGTATCGCCGCCGCCGGCGATGGATTTCAGCCCGGCGGATTGCGTCAGCCCGGCGACGGATTGCGCCACCGCCACCGTCGCCGCATCGAAGGGCGGCGTCTCGAAGGCGCCGAGCGGGCCGTTCCAGACCAGGGTGCTGGCCTGGCGCAGCCGGGACTCGATCATCGCCACCGTGTCCGGCCCGACATCCAGCGCCATCATCTCGGAGGGCACGGCATCCACCCCCACCGTCCGGGTCGGCACATGCGGCGCGAGGGCGGCGGCCACCACCAGGTCGGTGGGCAGCAGGATCTCGCAATGCGCCGCCTCGGCCTCCTCCAGGATGCGGAGCGCGGTGCCATGCATCTCGGCCTCCTGCAGGGAGCGGCCCATGGCGTGGCCCTGGGCGGCGAGGAAGGTATTGGCCATGGCGCCGCCGATGACCAGCACATCCACCTTCTTCGAAAGGTTGCCCAGCAATTCCAGCTTGGTCGAGACCTTGGCGCCGCCGACGATCGCCACCACCGGCCGGTTCGGGTTGCCGAGCGCCGCATCCAGCGCCTCCAGTTCCGCCTGCATCAGCCGGCCGGCGAAGCTCGGCAGCAGCCGCGCCACGCCCTCGGTGCTGGCATGGGCGCGATGCGCGGCGGAGAAGGCGTCGTTCACGAAGACATCGGCGAGCTGCGCCAGCGCCGCGGCCAGGGCGGGGTCGTTCTTCTCCTCACCGGCATGGAAGCGGGTATTCTCCAGCAGCAGCACCTGGCCGTCCCGCAGCGCCGCCACCGCGGCCTCCGCCTCCGGCCCCACGCAATCCGTGGCGAAGCCCACCGGCCGGCCGATCGCCGCGGCCAGCGCCTCGGCCATCGGCCGCAGCGACATCTCCGGCACGCGCTGGCCCTTCGGGCGGTCGAAATGGCTGCAGATGATCACCCGCCCGCCCTTTTCCGCCAATTCGCGGATGGTGGGGCAGAGCCGCTCGATGCGGGTGCGGTCGGTGATGATCCCGTCCTTGACCGGCAGGTTCAGGTCGGCGCGCAGCAGGACCCGCTTCCCCTTCGGGTCGAGATCGTCGAGGGTGCGGAAGCGGGCCATGCGTCGCGTTGCTCCTTTTATGTGACGGACCGATTCACGCCGGCAGGGCTAGCGCCCCGCCGGCGGCCGGGTTGCGGGCTACAGCCTGCCGAGCAGCGCGGCGGTGTCCGACATGCGGTTGGAGAAGCCCCATTCGTTGTCGTACCAGCCCATGACGCGGATCATCTTCCCGCCGTCGATGCTCTGGGTCTGCGTCGCATCGAAGGTGCAGGAGGCGGCGTTGTGGTTGAAGTCCACCGAGACCAGCGGCTCCGTGTTGTAGAACAGGATGCCCTTCAGCGCGCCCTCCGATGCCTCCTTCATCGCGGCGTTCACCTGCTCCTTGGTCAGGCCCTCGGCCTTCAGGTTCACGTCGAGCGAGACGATGGAGACATTCGGCGTCGGGATGCGGATGGCGGTGCCGTCCAGCTTGCCCTTCAGCTCCGGCAGCACCAGGCCCACCGCCTTGGCCGCGCCGGTCGAGGTCGGGATGGCGGAGACCGCGGCCGCGCGCGCCCGGTGCAGGTCCTTGTGCAGCGTGTCCACGGTGTTCTGGTCGCCGGTATAGGCGTGGATCGTCACCATGTAGCCGCGCAGGATGCCGAATTTGTCGTGCAGCACCTTCGCCATCGGCGCCAGGCAATTGGTGGTGCAGGAGGCGTTGGAGACGATCTTGTGCTGCGGCTTCAGGATGTCGTGGTTCACGCCATAGACGATGGTCGCCTGCGCCGTGATGTCGGCATGCTCCTCGGCCCAGGTGATGGGGGCGGAGACCAGCACCTTGCGCGGCCCGGCCTTCAGCAGCAGCGCCGCCTTGTCGCTGCTGGTGAAGATGCCGGTGCATTCGGCGGCCACGTCGACGCCCTGCCAGGGCAGCTTGGTCGGGTCGCGCTCGGCCGTCACCTTGATGGGCGCGTAGCGGCGGCCGTTGCAGGTGATGACCAGGCTGTTGCCCTCGACCTGCACCTCGCCGGGGAAGCGGCCATGCACGCTGTCGTAGCGGAACAGGTGGGCATTGGCCTCGACCGAGCCGAGGTCGTTGATCGCGACCACCTCGATATCGTCGCGCCCGCTCTCGATGGCGGCGCGCAGCACCAGGCGACCGATGCGCCCGAACCCGTTGATGGCGACCTTCACGGCCATGGTTTCATCCCCTCTGTGCAAGATGCCCGGTCAGCCTAGCCGCTTCCGCACGGCCGCGGCCACGGCCTCCGGCGTGATTCCGAAATGCCGGTACAGTTCCTCGGCCGGCGCCGAGGCGCCGAAGCCGGTCATGCCGATGAAGAGGCCCTCCGGCCCGAGCCAGCGCTCCCAGCCGAAGCCGGCCGCCGCCTCGATGCCGACGCGGAGCGCCCCGCCCAGCACCTGTTCGCGGTAGCTTTCGTCCTGCGCCGCGAAGAGCTCCCAGCAGGGCAGGGAGACCACGGCGGTGGCGATACCCTCCGCCGCCAGCGCCGCGCGCGCCGCCAGCGCCACCTGCATCTCCGAGCCCGAGGCGATCAGGGTGGCACGGCGCGGCCCGGCGGCCTCCTCCACCACATAGCCGCCGCGGGCGCAGCGGTTCTCGCCGGCATCGGCGCGGAAGGCCGCCAGGTTCTGCCGGGACAGCGCCAGCAGCGAGGGCCCCTCGGCGCGTTTCACCGCAAGTTCCCAGCACTCGGCGGTTTCCATCGCATCGCCGGGGCGGAAGACGGCGATGTTCGGCATGGCGCGGAAGGAGGCCAAGTGCTCCACCGGCTGGTGCGTCGGCCCGTCCTCGCCGAGGCCGATGCTGTCATGGGTCAGCACATGGACCACGCGGAGCCGCATCAGCGCCGCCAGCCGGATGGCCGGGCGCATGTAGTCGGAGAAGACCAGGAAGGTGCCGGAATAGGGGATGATGCCGCCATGCAGCGCCATGCCGTTCATGGCCGCCGCCATGCCGTGCTCGCGCACCCCGTAATGGATGTAGCGCCCGGCGAAATTCCCCGGCGCGATGGCCGGCACCCCCTTCACATTGGTGTTGTTGGAGCCGGTGAGGTCGGCCGAGCCGCCCACCATCTCCGGCACCGCCGGCACCAGCGCCTCCAGCGCCCGCTGGCTGGCGACGCGGGTGGCGAGTTTCGGCCGGTCCTCCGCGAGTTTCGCGCGCAGCGCGGCCAGCGGCTCGTGCCAGTTCTCCGGCAGCCTGCCGGCCATGGCGCGCTCGAATTCGGCCTGCTGCGGATGTCGCGCCAGGCGCTTCAGCCAGCTCCGGCGGGTGCCGGCGCCGCGCCGCCCGGCGGCCTCCCAGCGCTCGCGCAGCCCTTCCGGCACCTCGAAGGGCGGGTGGTTCCAGCCCAGGGCGGATTTCGCCGCCGCCGCCTCGGCCGCGCCCAGCGGCGCGCCGTGGCTCGCCGCGGTGCCCGCCTTGGTCGGCGCGGCGAAGCCGATGATGGTGCGGCAGGCGATCAGGGTCGGGCGGCGCGAGCGCATGGCCCAACCCAAGGCCGAGGCCACCTCCGCCGCGTCATGCCCATCGATGCGCCGCACCGCCCAGCCATAGGCGGTGAAGCGCTTCAGCGCGTCGTCCGAGAGGGAGAGCGCGGTGTCGCCATCGATCGAGATGCTGTTGTCGTCATAGAGGACGGTCAGCTTCTCCAGGCCGAGATGCCCGGCCAGCGAGGCGGCCTCATGGCTCAGCCCTTCCATCAGGTCGCCGTCGGAGGCGATTACCCAGGTGCGGTGGTCCACCAGGGACTTGCCGAAGCGCGCCGCCAGCAGCCGCTCGGCCAGCGCCATGCCGACCGCGGTGGCGATGCCCTGGCCGAGCGGCCCGGTGGTGGTCTCGATCCCGGGATGCTCGCCATATTCCGGGTGGCCGGCGGCCGGGGAATGCAACTGCCGGAACCGCCTCAGCTCCTCGGTCCCCATCCCGGCATGGCCGGTCAGGTGCAGCAGGGCATAGAGCAGCATGGAGCCATGCCCGGCCGAGAGCACGAAGCGGTCGCGATCCGGCCAGCGCGGGTCGGCGGCATCGAATTTCAGGAAGCGGGTGAAGAGGGTGGTGGCCACATCGGCCATGCCCATGGGCATGCCGGGATGGCCGGATTTCGCCTGCTCCACCGCATCGATGGCGAGGGCGCGGATCGCATCCGCCATCCGCCTTTCTTCCGTCGCCGGGCGCGCGAGCAGCGCGGCCTGGGCGGCCTGGGCGGGGTTGGGCCGGGCAACCGGCTGGGTATCGGGCTCGAGCGTCGCCAAGCGGAGGGATCCTCCCAATCGGCGCGCCCTATACGGCGGCGCGCCGGAAGGGGCAACCCGGGCGCCCCGCCCCGCCCCGCCCCGCCCCGCCCCGCCCCGGCCCGGCCGCCGTCTCAGGCGGCCTGCGCCCGCTTGCCGGCGGTGAGGGCGGCGAGCGCCGCCTCGAAGGCGGGCTCCAACGCCTCGGCAGTGAAGCGGAGCCGGGTGCCGCCGGATTCCGGGTCGCATTCCAGCACCTCCACCGCCGCCCGGGCGCCGCCACGCCGGTCCAGCACCAGGCTGCCCCGCTCGCCGACGCGGGCACCCTCCGGCAGGGCCAGCAGGGCACCGCCGCGGGAGATGTTGCTCAGCACCGTGCCGTGCCGCTCGCCACCGAGCAGCAAGGTGCAGGGCTCCCCCGCCGGATGCCGTGCATGCAGCCGGCGGTCGGCATCGGCGCTGGCGGTGCGGACCACATGGTTGATGGTCCGGCGCAGCGCCGTGGTGTTCCCGGCGACGGCGGCGCTGGCGGCCTGCATCTCCCCGGCCCGCCGGCCGGTTTCCGCCGCCTCGCGCGAGACCTCGGCGATGCGGTCCGAGACCTCCTGCGCGGCGCCGGTGGTCTCGGCGATGTTGCGGCTGATCTCGCGGGTCGCCGCGGCCTGCTGCTCCACCGCGGCGGCCACCGCGACCGTCACCTCGGCGATCTCGCCGATGGTGCGGCCCACCCCCTCGATCACCGTCACCGAGGTCTGGGTCTCGGCCTGGATGGCGCCGATCTGCTGGGTGATCTCCAGCGTGGCCTTGGCGGTCTGGGCGGCCAGCGCCTTCACCTCCCCGGCCACCACGGCGAAGCCCTTGCCGGCCTCGCCGGCGCGGGCCGCCTCGATGGTGGCATTGAGCGCCAGCAGGTTGGTGCGGCTGGCGATGTCCTCGATCAGCCGGGCGACATCGCCGATCCGGGAGGTGGAGTCCGCCAGGCCGCGCACCGTGTCCTGGGCGCGGTGGCCATCCCCGGTGCCGCGCCGCGCAACGTCGCTCGCATGCGCCACCTGGCTGGAGATTTCCCGGATCGAGGCGCTGAGCTGCTCTGCCGCCGCCGCCACCGCCTGGGCATTGCCCTGCGACAGCCTCGCCGCCCCGGCCACGGCCTCGGCATTGCCGCCGACCCGGGCGGCGGATTGCGCCACGTCCTCCGCATTGCGGGCCATCTCGGCGGCGCGCTCGACCATGCCGCCAACCGCTTCGTCGGCCACGGCCTCGATCCTGGTGGCCATGTCGCGCACCGCCTCGCGCCGCGCGATCGCGACGCGCCGCTCCTGCTCCAGCCGCTCCTGCTCGGCGAAGGCCAGCCTGGCGCGGAGGGCGCGCAGCAGGGAGAAGGCCGGGCCGAATTCCCCGGCGGCCGGCAGCTCGATCTCCCGCGTCAGGTCGCCCTGCGCCAGGGCCGTGAGATGCGCCTCCAGCCGGCGCAGCGGCCGGCGGATGGCCAGCAGCACCAGCACCCCGCAGCCGATCGTGGCCAGGCCGCCCAGTGCGGCCGCCAGCCCGGCGGCGGACCCGGAGAGGCCGGGCCAGCCCGCCAGGCCAAGCGCCGCCACCACGACGGCCGCCGCGGCCAGCAGCCGCCCGGTGATGCTGGCGGCGACCTGCCGCAGCCGCGCCATCGGGCTGCGGGAGACAATCTCGCCATCCCGCAGGCCAAGGTTTCGGGCCGTGCCCGCGCGCATCCGGGCATAGGCCGCCTCGGCCGCCGCCGCCTGCGCGCGCGAGGGCTGCGAGCGGATGGAGATGTAGCCGGTGACCTTGCCCGCCGTGAGCTCGGGCGTGACATTGGCCCGCACCCAGTAGAAATCGCCCGTCTTGCTGCGGTTCTTGACCAGCCCCTCCCAGGGGCGGCCGGCCTTCAGGGTGGCCCAGAGATCGGCGAAGGCCGCCTTCGGCATATGCGGGTGCCGCACCAGGTTGTGCGGCGAGCCGACCAGCTCCGCTTCGGTGAAGCCGCTGACCCCGGCGAAGCTGCGGTTGACGAAGGTGATGCGCCCGCCGGGATCGGTGCGGGAGACCAGCGGCTCCGCCGCCGGGACCGGGATTTCGCGGTCGGTGATCGGTTCGTTGATACGCAAGGCCGGTTCCTTCGCGATGGGCAGGAGAGCGCCTGCGATTGGGCGCCGCTACCCTTTGCCGTTCGGTTAAGCCCCGCGCGCGTCAGGCGGCCCGCCGCCCTGCCCACCGCCCTGGCGGCCCAACCCCCCTGGCGGGGTAGCCTCCGCCCATGGATTCCCCCGTGCCCAGCCCCTACCGCGAGGGATTGCCGCCCCAGCCCCCCGGGCCGCCGGAGGGGGAGCAGCATTTCACCGCCTCCCAGACCGTGCGCGACCTGGTGATCGGCACGGCGGACGGGCTGACGGTGCCCTTCGCCCTGGCGGCCGGCCTCTCCGGGGCGGTGGCCGCCAATCCGCTGATCGTCACCGCGGGCATGGCCGAGATCGCCGCCGGCTGCGTCGCCATGGGGCTCGGCGGCTACCTCGCCGCCCGCACCGATGCGCAGCACTACGTCACCGAAAGGGCACGCGAGGAGCAGGAAACCAGGGACTATCCGGAGCGCGAGAAATGGGAGGTCTCGGCCCTCCTGCACCGCTACGGGCTGCGCGGCGAGACCCTGGCGCGGGCCACAGAGGCCATTGCCAGCGACCGCCGGCGCTGGGTGGATTTCATGATGCGCTTCGAGCTGGAGATCGCCGAGCCCGCGCCCGGCCGGGCGGCGCAGAGCGCGGCCACCATCGGCGGCGCCTATGTGGTGGGCGGGCTGATCCCGCTCGCCCCCTATATGGTCCTGGCCGAGACGTTGCCGGCCCTGGCGGCCTCCTGCGGCCTGACCGGCACGGCGCTGCTCGGCTTCGGCTGGCTGAAGGCCCGCGCCACCGGCCTGCCGCCATTGCGCGGGGCCCTGCAGACCCTGCTGATCGGCGGCCTGGCCGCGGCCACCGCCTTCCTGGTGGCGCGCTGGGTCGGGGGCTGACCCGGTTTCCGAACCCGATCCCCTCAGGGGGGTGCGAACCGGTCCCGTGCCGTGCCTTGCCCGGCCTTGCGCTGGGATCACACCGCGATCACACCGCCCGGTTCGCCCGCGCCACCACCGCCTCGAACAGCACTTGGCAGCCCGCTTCCGCCTCCTCCGGCAGGATGCTCTCTTCCTCGTTGTGGCTGAGGCCGTCCTTGCAGGGGGTGAAGATCATCGCCGTCGGCACGCGCCGCGCCACATAGACCGCGTCATGCCCGGCGCCGCTCACGATCTCCCGCGCCGGCAGGCCGAGCCGCGCCGCGGCCTGGCGCACCAGATCGACGCAGCCCGCATCGAAGGGCTGGGCGGGGAAGCGGAACAGCTCGTGCAGTTCCAGCGGCAGGCCGCAATCGCGGGCGATGAAGCCGGCCTCGCGCGGGAATTGCGCGGCCAGGCGCTCGATCTCGGCGGTGTCGGGGTGGCGGAATTCGACGCTGAAGCGCACCTCGCCAGGCACCACGTTGCGGCTGTTCGGCAATACTTGCAGGAAGCCCACCGTGCCGCGTCCGTCCTCGCCGCGGGCACGCATCATGCGGTCCACCAGGTCGATGATGCGGGCGGCGCAGACCAGGGCATCCCTGCGGGCGGAGGGCGGCGTGGTGCCGGCATGGCTGTCCTGGCCCAGCACGCGCGCATCCCACCAGACCTGCGCCTGGGCGCCGGTGACGATGCCGATCTGCTTGGCCTCCCGCTCCAGGATCGGGCCCTGCTCGATATGCAGTTCGAAATAGGCATCGGCGGGGAAGGGCTCGGCCTTGTGCGGCCCCTTGTAGCCGATCTGGTCCAGCGCTTGGCCGACCGTGACGCCCTCCACATCCGGCAGGGCATAGACCTTGTCCTGCGGATAGACGCCGGCCCAGACGCCGCTGCCCATCAGGGAATGGCCGAAGCGGCTGCCTTCCTCATCGGTCCAGTTCACCAGTTCCAGCGGCGCCTCGGTGGTGATGCCGAGGTCGTGCAGGCTGCGCATCACCTCCAGCCCGGCGATGACGCCGAGCGCGCCGTCGAATTTCCCGCCCGAGGGCTGGCTGTCGAGATGGCTGCCGAACAGCACCGGCGGGCGCTCTGGGTAGCGGCCCTCGCGGCGGGCGAACATATTGCCGATGGCATCCACCCGCACCGTCAGGCCGAGCGCCCGGCACCACTCGGCAAAACGCTCGCGGCCCTGGCGGTCCACCTCGGTGAGGGTCAGGCGGCGGACGCCGCCCTTCGGCGTGGCGCCGATCTCCGCCATGGCCATCAGGCTGTCCCAGAGGCGCTTGCCGTCGATCCGCTGATTGGTGCCGCTCATCCTGCCCGCCTGCCGCTTCCGGAGTCTGCGGGACTACGCCGGGCGCGGCCGGCGGGCAAGGCGCGGGCTTGCGATCCGGGCAGGGGCGGGGCATAGGAATATAACACCAACTACGTCGTCGATGCCACAAGGCCCACATGTTGTCGTGAGCGGGGCAGGTTAGCGCAAGTTCATTGTTTATTAGAGGGTTGATGGATGAAATGGTCCGCGCCATAAGTGCGGAGCATTTTGAAATTAATCCCATTGCCCCATCCTGGACGGATGTGGCTTTGGTTAGTACACGTCGTCTCTATCAGGCAGTCGTAGAAGTGCTTCTGGAAGAAGAAGACCAAAATCCCGGGCTTTGTCCAGGATTGACCGAATTTCAGGCTCACTTTCTAGCCGGGTGCGCGCTAGCTCGCGGGCGTGCTTTATCGGCCCAACAAGAATAGACAAGTCATGAGCAATGAGATGCGCCCTGATGGTGGCCTCGCGCGCCTCTAGAAGGTCCTGTATCTTGTATGCATAGATTTCGCTGAAATCCGTCTTTGGAAAGTTAGTATCGGCAGGGGAGTTTAACATAAGTTCAGCACTAAATTGGGCCTGGAAATTCCAAAGGACATTGGACTTGGCAAGTAGTATACTCTCAGGAAACTTATTGGTGATGCCCCAGATACGATGAGCGAATTTGTTTCTATGAGAAGAAGCCCTTCTGATGGCAATGGTGGACGCGCAGAACAGGTCGGCATCGCCCTTTGATAGCGTGTCCTTCGCTGTAGCATCTAGAACTGCGAACTGAGCAGTTTGGCTTTCTATGGCAGAGTACATTATCACGAAGGGGCCAGACTTCGTGTGCAGCATTGATGCCAGAACAATCCCCATTTGAGCCTCGACCTGTGACCATGCCGCTATAGTTCCGGCAATGAGTTCGGCGTGCTCTCGGCGGGCCTTCATGGCGTCCATGCCAAAGTTGATGCTCCACTCTCCTTTCCCGATCTTAGGCAGCGCAGATGATAAGGGTTGAGGTGCCATGAATATTCACCCGAATATAGTCAACGGAACCGATTTGTCCGAAACGATGCCCTCGGTTTCCGCCGCAGCGGCCCCCTGTCGTAACCCTTTGGAATCATTGAAAGCCTATCCGCCCACCGCGAAACCGGCCGCCCGGAAGCGCGCGGTCCCCTCCGGCCCGGTGAGGTACTGCAGCAGCGCCGCCGCGCCTGCCGGGTCCGTGGCACGGGTCGCCACCGCGCCGAGATAGGGCGTGACCAGGTTCACCGCCTCCGGCAGTGGGCCGACCAGGGTGACGCCGGGCACCACCACGATCTCGCTGATCTGCGTCATCACCAGGGCGGCGCGGCCTTCCGCCACCGCCTGCACCGCGGCGAGCCCCTGCTGGAACAGCAGGCTGCGCGGCCGCAGCGTCTCGGCGATATTCCATTGGGCGAAAAGCCGGTCGAGATGGATGCCCGTGGTGGCGCCGCGCGAGCCATCGGAATAGGCCAGGACCGGGGCGGCGAGCAGCGCGGCGCGCAGCGCCTCGGGCGTGGCGATATCCGGGGCGGGCGCACCCTCCCGCGCCGCGAGGCCGATGCGCATGCGGCCGAGCTCGGCGCGGCTCTCGCCCCGCACCAGGCCCTCGCGCGCCATGGCCTCGATCTGCGCGGCGCTGTTGAGCACGAGGTCGGCGGCCTCGCCCGCGCGGATGCGGGCGGCGACGGCACCGGCATTGCCGGTGGCCTGCACCACGCGGTGGCCGGTGGCGCGGGTGAAGCCCGGGATCAGGTCGTGCACGGGATGCTCCACGGCGCCGGTGCCGAGCACCCGGAGCGGCGGGGCCTCCTGCGCCGCCGCCCATCGCCATGGCAGCAGCGCGGCCAGTGCCAGCAACCCGCGTCGTGCCGGGGCGTGTCGCATGGGCGCGCTTCCTCCTGCCGTGGCTGCCGTCAGTAGATCGGCCAGAGGCCCGGCGTGGCAAGCTCCAGCAGGTGCCCGTCCGGGTCGCGGAAATAGATGCTGATGCTGCCGCGTGGCCAATCCGTCCGGCCTTCCTCCGCCACGCCATGCGCGGCGAGGCGCGCCTGCCAGGCCGGCAGGTCGGCGGCGGCGATCGAGAGCGCGCAATGGATTGGCCCGGCGCCGTCATGCGGCGGGATGGTGCCGCCGGGCAGGTGCGCGGTATGGGTCGCGGCGCCGCGGTGGAAGATCAGCAGCGCGCTGCGCCCGCCGACCGGATAGGCGGTGAGCCGCTCGTCCCGGAACATGGGCGAGAGGCCCAGCACGGTTTCATAGAAGGCGCGGGCGCGGTCCATGTCGTCCACATAGAGCGCGGTTTCCAGCACGCCGGAGAGGGGCGGGGGGGGCTTGCTCGGGCATGGCCCGATCCTCGGCCCGGCCGGGGGGCGCGGCGCAAGCCCGCCCTGGCGATGGCCGCATCGGCCGCCGATATGGGCGGGGTGCGCCGCCGCGATGCCCTTGCCCTGCTGCTGCTGGCCGCCTCGTGCCAGGCCGCGGAGCCGTCGCGCCCGATTCCGGCGGAGCCCCCGCGCGCCGAACCGGCCGCGCAGCCCCGCGACTTCGATGCCTGGTGGGACCGCCAGCGGGAGAAGGAGGCGGCGGACCGCTTCTGGAACGGCCCGCGCGAGCAGCGGCGGGCCCTCACACGCGACCAGGTCGAGCGCTGGGAAAGGCAGCGCGAAGTCCGGCGCGGCTGGGCGCCCTATCCGTTCTGAGGTCGCGCCGGGGGTCCCGGCTTGCCGGAATCGCCATCGCCTGCGAATTTCCCCCCTGACCTTCCCGGAGACAGCCCCATGGCCCATGCCCTCGGCGCGCCCGCCGCGCCTGCCCTGCTGCGCAACTCGGATCTCGATGCCGAGGCGGTGCGGCAGGCGCGGATCGACCTCGCCGCCTGCTTCCGCATGGCCGCGCGGCTCGGCCTGCATGAGGGGATCTGCAACCATCTGAGCTTCGTCGTGCCCGGCCGCGACGACCTGTTCCTGGTGAATCCCTATGGCTGGGCCTTCGGCGAGATCACCGCCTCCCGCCTGCTGATCTGCGACTTCCGGGGCAATGTGGTGGCGGGCGAGGGCGTGCCGGAGGCCACAGCCTTCTACATCCATGCCCGGGTGCATCTGAACAAGCCGCGCGCGAAGGCAGCCTTCCACACGCATATGCCGAATGCCACCGCCCTGGCGATGCTGGAGGGGCCGCCGCTGGCCTGGGCCGGGCAGTCGGCGCTGAAATTCTACGGCCGCACCCTGGTGGACGAGGAATATGGCGGCCTGGCGCTGGATGAGCAGGAGGGCGACCGCATCGCCGCCAGCCTTGGCGAGGCCGATATCGTCTTCATGAAGAACCACGGCGTCATGGTGGTCGGCCCCGGCATCGCCGAAGCCTGGGACGACCTCTACTACCTGGAACGCGCCTGCGAGGCGCAGCGCCTGGCCATGGCGACGGGGCGCCCGCTGAAGCCGGTGCCGCGCGAGATGGCGGAAAGGACCTATCGGCAGATGCGCCAGGGCGACCGCGAAAGCGCCCGGCTGCACCTGGAGAGCATCAAGCGCATCCTGGCGAAGGACGAGCCGGACTTCATGGCGTGACGCGACCCGGCGGCGCGGTGCTGGAATTCCGCAGCGGCGGCGCGGTGCCGGCGGCCTTGCACGGCGTCGCCTTCGCGCCCTGGCCGCCGCCGGATGACTGGAGCCTGGCGGCGGGCGCCCTGCCGCTCGGCGAGCCGCCCCTGGTGCCCGCGCCCGGCCGCGATCCGGCCGCGGGCGCGGCGATCCTGGAGCCGGACGGGCGGGTCTGGATCATCGACCCCGCCAAGGGCTTCGGCGGCTATGCCCATACCTTCCCCAAGGGCCGGATCGAGCCGGGGCTCGACCCGCAGCGGGCGGCGATGAAGGAATGCTTCGAGGAAACCGGCCTCGGCATCGCCATCACCGGCTGGCTCGGCGACTTCGACCGCTCCACCACGACGACCCGGCTCTACCTGGCGCGGCGCCTCGGCGGCTCGCCGGTGGCGTTCGATCCCCGGGAGGTGGAGGCGGTGCGGTTGGTGCCGGTGGTGGATCTGCCGGCCTGGCTCACCAATGCGCATGACGCGAAGCCGGTCGCCGCGTTGCTTCAGCACATCGCCACCACGGGATTCTGACCATGTGGATATTCCTGGCCGAAGCCTTCCTCAGCATCGTGACAAACCCGGGGGGAGCCGGACACGCTCAAGGTCCGCGGCCGCTTCAAGGGCGATATCGAGCGCGTCTTCCCCGAGGCGCAGGTGGAGGCCTGGGTCGGCACCGACTATGCCTATCGCGCCACCCTGCCGCGCGCCCGGGTGGCGGAGGCCATGGCCAGGGCGGCAACCGAGATCAAGGCCACCAACTTCAAGGGCTCCGTCCCGGAACGCTGGCGGCACGAAGCCTATATGCGCATCTGGTCGGTGCTGGCGGAGGAGCAGGACCGGCGGGAGGGAAGGCCGCCGCGCAAGCGCTGAAGCGGGGGAAGCCGCGTCAGGCCGGCGCCGGCAGCGCCCGCAGCCGCGCCAGCGGTGTCGCCAGCACCACCGCGAGCGATAGGCAGAACCCGCCCGCCGCCAGCGCCATCGCCGCCTCCAGCCCCGCCATGGCCGCGACCGCGCCACCCGCCAGCGCACCCAGCGGCCGCGCGCCGAAGATCGCCGCCTGCATCGTGGCCCCCACCCGCCCGAGCAGCGCCGCCGGTGCCACCGCTTGGCGCAGGCTGGTCTGCGCCACCTGCCAGAGCATCGGCCCGAAGCCCAGCAGGAACCAGGTCAGCCCCGGCAGCAGCAGCCCCGGCAGGGCCGGCGCCGCCAGCATCGCGCCCGCCGCCACCACCGAGAGCCCCGGCCCCGCCACCAGCAGCGCCCGCGGCGCCAGGTGCCGGGTCAGCCTGCCCGCCGCCAGCGCCCCCAGCACGAGCCCGGCGCCATACCCCGCGAGCGCGGTGCCGGCGCCGGCCGCATCCAGCCCGAGGCGCGTCAGGGCGAAGGGCACGAAGACGGCGGTCAGCGCCATGAAGCTGCCGTTCCAGGCGATGGCGCAAAGCGCCACGGCGCGCAGCAACGGCTGGCGCCAGACGAAGCCGGCGCCCTCGGCGATGGCGCGGCCGACCGGCGGGCGGTTGGGCGATGAGGCCGGGGGCAGGGCCGGCAGGCCGCGCGCCGCGATCGCCGCCGCGCCCAGGGCGGCCAGCCCGGCCGCGAGCAGGGCCAGCGCCGGCTCCCCGGCCCGGGCGGCCAGCAGCCCGGCCAGGACCGGCGCGGCCAGGGTGGCCAGGGCGCGGGCCAGTTCCAGCCGGGCATTGGCGGGGACCAGGGCTTCCCCGCCGCGCGCGGCCAGGGCCGGCACCGCGGCGAAGGCGGCCAGCGCGAAGACCACCGTGCCGGCGCTGCCGAGGAAGGCCGCCAGGCCCAGTAGCGGCGTGGCGCCCCACCAGCCGGCCAGCGCCGCCAGCAGCAGGGCGAGCCCGGTCGCGCATTGGGCACGGATCATCAGGTGCCGCCGGTCGGCGCGGTCCACCAGCGCCCCGGCAGGCAGCGAGACCAGCAGCCAGGCCGCGCTCTGCGCCGCCACCAGCAGGCCGACCAGGCCAGGCCCGGCGCCGAGCGACAGGGTGGCCAGCAGCGGCAGGGCGGCGAGCGCCAATTGGTCGGCCGCATGGGCGGAGGCTGCGGCGGCGGCGAGGCGGGTGATGGGGCTCGGCATGGCGGCGCCTTTCAGGTCTGCCGCCGATGTGGCGCGGGCGGGGAAGGTGGCGCCATCCGGGCATTGCCCCGGCATGCGGGGACGGGGGCGCCGCCGGGAAATGCCCTATGCCTGCCGCACCATGGCGCGGGCGGCCACCGCCACGCCAGGCAGGCCGGCCAGCATCCGCTCGCGCTGCGTCATGGCCCCTGCTCCAGGCCGGCCCGCAACCGGCGGCCCTCCTCGCTGGCGGGGTCGATCAGCCCCTCGCGCAGGAAGAGGTCGATCAGCACCAGGTTGACGTTGAATTTCACGCGGCCGGTATCCCGCACCGTCTCCAGCACGCGCTGTGCGGGCCACAGTTCGAAGCGTTCCACCTCGTCGTCACCGGGGCGGGGCGTGACATCCTCTGGCAGGTCGAGGTCGAAGCAGTGCAGCACGTCCCGCCGCATGCCCCGCTCGGTCGCCATCACATAGGAGACGCGGCCAGTCCGGCGGGCCCGCAGGGCGAGTTCGGGGGGCAGGCTGGCTTCCTCGCCCGCCTCCTTCACCAGGGTTTCCTCGGCCGAGAGCCCGGCCGGGATGCCGCCGGCGACCAGGTTGTCGAGCTGGCCGGGCGCCACCGCCTTGTCCTTCGCCCGCCAGCCGATCCAGAGGTGCAGGCCCTCCGGCCGGCGCACCAGGCCGTTCACATGCACGCCCTGGGAGATCACGCCGAAGGCGGGCAGCGCGCCGCGGTCGAGGGCGGCGAGCACCGGCCCCTCCGCGGCCGCCCGGATATCGAAACGCTCGCCGCGCAGGCGGAAGAAGCCGCGGCCGGCGAGCGAGGCCGCCACCGTCGCCAGCGCCTCCGACCGCGCGCCGGGGCCGCGGAGCCGGCCGGCCATGGCAACGCCCGCGGCATCGAAATGGGATTCACGGGGGAAGAAGGTCAGCGCCTGCGCCAGTTCGGCCGAAAGCCAGCCCACCTGGGCCTCGGCGATGCGGAAGGGCACCAGGCCGGCGGGCGAGGGGAGGTTGTTGCAGGCATCGATATGGCGCTGGAAGGGGCTCATGCCCTTCTGTAACGCCGCCCGCACCGGCTCGGCCAGATGGCCGGTTCGGCGCCCCGGTTTGCCCGGCGGCGCTTCCGCCCCATCTTGGGGGGAACGATCTGGAGTCTTCCCGTGAGTGAATCCAAGGCGGCCGAGCGCGGCCACCTCGCTACCCTATTGACCCTCGCCCCCTGGCTCTGGCCGAAGGGGGAGCCCGGGCTGCGGGCGCGCGTCGTCATCGCGTTGCTGTTCCTGGTGGCGGCCAAGCTGGCGAATGTGCTGGTGCCGATCGCCTATGCCCGCGCCGTGGATGCGCTGGGGCCGAAGCTCGGCACCGCCGCCGGCATCGCGGCGGTGCCGGTGGCGCTGGTGCTGGCCTATGGCCTGCTGCGGGTGGCGAGCAGCGTCTTCGGCGAGTTGCGCGATGCGGTCTTCGTGCGGGTGCAGGCGCGGGCCAGCCGGCGGATCGCGCTGCAGGTCTTCCGGCACATGCATGCGCTGTCGCTGCGCTTCCACCTGGACCGGCAGACCGGCGGCCTCTCGCGCGTTATCGAGCGCGGCACGCGGGGCATCACCTTCGTGCTCGACTTCATGCTCTTCACCATCATCCCGACGATCCTCGAGATCCTGGTGGTGGCGGCGATCCTCTGGGGCATGTTCAGCTTCGCCTATGCCGCGGTGACGCTGGGGACCATCGCGATCTATATCGCCTTCACCCTGCTCTTCACGGACTGGCGGCTGCGCTTCCGGCGGGAGATGAACGCCACCGACCAGGAGGCGAATACCAAGGCGATCGACAGCCTGCTGAACTACGAGACGGTGAAGTACTTCAACAACGAGCCGCATGAGGAGCGCCGCTACGACGCCTCGCTGTCCCGCTACGAGCATGCCTATATCCGCTCCGAGGTGACACTGAACTGGCTGAACATGGGCCAGTCGGCGGTGATCGCCATCGGCCTCACCATCGTCATGCTGATGGCGGCGGGGGGGTGTCACGCGGGGCGAGATGACGGTCGGCGATTTCGTGCTGGTGAATACCTACCTCATCCAGCTCTACCTGCCGCTGAACTTCCTCGGCTTCGTCTATCGCGAGATGAAGCAGTCCCTCACCGACATGGAGGCGATGTTCAGCCTGATGCGCGAGGAGCGCGAGGTCGCGGATGCCCCCGGCGCGCCGGACCTGCCGCCGGGGCCGGGCGAGCTGGTCTTCGAGGATGTGCGCTTCGGCTACCGGCCGGACCGCGTCATCCTGAAGGGCGTCTCCTTCCGGGTGCCGCCGGGGCGGACGCTGGCCATCGTCGGGCCGACCGGGGCGGGGAAATCCACCATCTCCCGCCTGCTGTTCCGCTTCTACGACGCGACGGGCGGCCGCATCCTGGTGGATGGCGTGCCGATCGGCAGCGTGACCCAGGCCTCGCTGCGCGCTTCCATCGGCGTGGTGCCGCAGGACACCGTGCTGTTCAACGACACCATCCGCTACAACATCGCCTATGGACGGCCCGGCGCCTCGGAGGAGGAGATCGTGCAGGCGGCGAAGCTGGCGCAGGTGCACGACTTCGTGGAGCGGCTGCCGGATGGCTACCGCACCATGGTGGGGGAGCGCGGGCTGAAGCTCTCCGGCGGCGAGAAGCAGCGCGTGGCGATCGCCCGCACCATCCTGAAGAACCCGCGCATCCTGATCCTGGACGAGGCGACCAGCGCGCTGGATACCCATACCGAGCAGGAGATCCAGGCGGCGCTGCGCCAGGTCTCGGCCAACCGCACGACGCTCGTGATCGCGCATCGGCTCTCCACCGTGGTGGAGGCGGATGAGATCATCGTGCTGCGGGATGGTCGGATCGCCGAGCGTGGCAGCCATGCCGCGCTGATCGCCGAGGACGGCCTCTATGCCGAGATGTGGCGCCGCCAGTCCGAGGCGGTGGCGGCGGCCGAGGCGGCGGCGGCGGCGCAAGCGGCGGCCGGCCTCGACGCGTCGCGCAGGGCGCGGCTCGGCGAGGACGCAGCCGCCGCGCTCTGAACCGGTGTGGCGGCCGGCCTCGACGCGTCGCGCAGGGCGCGGCCCGGCGAGGATGCGGCCGCCGCGCTCTGAACCGGTGCGGCGGCTGCGTCACACCGGGCATGGAATGCCGGGCCCGGTGTGGCGGCAGGGGTTTCGCCGGGCCGCCCCACGCCCTATCTGCGCCGGGCAGGAGGAGGCAGCCGCATGCAGCTAGACCCCCAGGGCGTGGCCCCGGAAGACCTGAGCCACGCCGGCTCGGTGGTGGACAAGGCCATCGAATACATGATGGAGCAGAAGATCGCCCCGGTTTCGGTGGCCTCGGCCCTGCTCGGCGGCGCGCTCGGCCTGCTGGCCCGGACCATGGAGGACCGGGCGATCGCCGCGGTGCTGCGGAATGCCCTGGCCTCGGTCGAATCCGGGGGAATTGCGGGAAATGCGGGAGCATCTGCCGGGCGGCCAGCACCACCCCGCCGAGATGTGAGGGGCCACGCCAAGCCTTGACGCCCCGCGCCCGGCGGGGCATACGGCCCGGCTCAATCACCCAACCCGCATGCGGCGAAGCCTTGCCGCTGCGCCTGCCTTCAGGAACTGCACCATGGCCCGCCGCTGCGGCATCACCGGCAAGGGCGTGCTGACGGGAAACAACGTCAGCCACGCCAACAACAAGACGCGGCGTCGCTTCCTGCCCAATATGCAGGAGACGTCGTTCTTCTCGGACGTGCTGGCGGCCCCCGTGCGGCTGCGCCTTTCGGTGAACGGCATCCGCACCATCGAGCACAATGGCGGGCTCGATGCCTTCCTGCTCGGCACGCCGGACCGCAAGCTGCCGGTCGAGGCGATCACCCTGAAGCGCCGCATCGCCCGGGCGCAGGCGAAGAAGGCTGCAGCCGCGGCGGCCTGAGCCCATTTCTTAGGGGCTTCTTTACCTTTGATGGCTAAAGCCGGGCGTCATGCCCGGCTTTTTGCTGCCCATCCTCTCCGGCCTGCTGGCCGCCGCCATCCTGCTGCTGCCGCTGCTGCGGGCCCGGCAGGGGCGGCGCTTGGCTGAAGCCGCCGCCGCCAGCGCCCGGCGCAGTGCCGAGGCCCGCGCCCGCTGCCTCGGCCTGCTCGCCCAGGAGTTGCAGGCCCCCGGCCTCGCCCTGCTCGGCCATGCCGGCACCCTGCCGCCGCCGCAGGCCGCCGCCATCGCGGCCGAGGGCCGGCGCCTGCTGCGGCTTTCCGACGACATCGCCGAATTCCTGGCCGCCGAGGCCGGTCCGCGCAGCCTGCGGCCGGAGGCGCTGCCGCTCGCGCCCTTGCTGGAGGAGGCGATCGCCGCCACCGCCGCCCAGCTCGGCCCGGGCACCCGGCAATGGCGGCTGGCGCCCGGCCTCGCGGGCCTGACGCTGCATGCCGACCGGCGGGCGTTGCGGGGTGCGCTGCTGCAGGTGCTGGCGCGGGCGGCGCGGATGACCCGGGATGGCGACTGGATCGACCTCCGCCCCGTGCTGACCCCGGAGACGCTGGCGATCGTGGTCGAGGATGAGGGCGCCGGGCTCGGCGCCGAGGATCTCGCCGCCGCCGCCCCGGTGGTGACGGAGGCGGAACGCACGCGCGGCCTCGGCTTCGGCCTGGCGGTGGCGCGCTCGCTGCTGGAGGCGCATGGCGGTGGGCTCCGGCTGGAAGCGCTGCCCGGCGTCGGCGCCCGCGCCTGGCTGAGCCTGCCGCGGGACAGGGTGGTGGCGTAGAAAAAGGCTCAGTCGGATTTCGGTTGGGCCAGGAAGGCCGAGAGCGCTGCGGTGGCCTCATTCGGCCCGGCGGCATCCTCGGCAAGCTGCGTGTAGAATTGCGCGATGGCCTGGTAGGCGGCGCGGGCGCCGGCATCCGGGGCCACGAAATCGGCGATCTCCTCCATCTCGCCGACCCAGCGATAGGCCTTGTCATACATCGGCGGCACCATGCGGCCGAACCAGGCCAGCAATTGCGGCTGGCTCCTTTCCAATCCCCGGAACAGCCCCTCGGCGGCGCCGGCCCGGGTGGCCGCCAGCATCATGGCGGAGGAGAGCGCCACCAGCCCCTTGGTGATGCCGGCATAGGACATCTTCAGCGCCGAGGCGGCGCCGACCGGACCATCCAGGAGGCGGATATCCAGCCCGTGCCGACCCAGCACCCCAAGCCGCGCCGCCTCCGGCCCCGAGAGATAGAGGGCGGGGGTATAGCCATCCGGCCGCGGCGGGCCGCCGATGATGCCGCCATCCACGAAAGCGGCGCCGCTTCCGGCCAGGATGGCGGCGATGCGCCGCACCGTCTCCGGGCTCACCGCATTGCAACAGGCGAAGGCGGGCTTCCGTGCGGCGGCGGCGAGATGCGGCGCCAGCCGCTCCGCCAGATCAGGCGCATCGGCGGGCGGCAGGATGGAGAGGATGATCCCGGCCCCGGCGATGCCGGCGAGGTCCGTGCCCTGCATGCCGGCGGCCGCGGCGCGCTTCGTGCTGGCCGGGCTGCGGCCCTCCAGCCAGGTCAGTACGGTGACGCCGTTCTCCGTCAGGCGCCGGGCGATGCCGGCCCCCATGGCGCCCTGGGCGATGATGGCGACGACCGGCGGCATGGCGGCTTCCTTCTCCGGGAGGCACAGGTATCGCAGATACCGCCGGGTTTGACAGCCGGGCTGCCTCCGGGCCGAGATGCCGGCCAGATGGAGGCCGCCCATGGACACGCTGACCCTCGCCGTCGTCTCCCGCAACTACTTCAACCTGCCGGCCTGGATCGCTCTCCATGCCGGGCTGTTCGAGGCCGAGGGGCTGGCGGTGCGGATCGACCATATCGAGGGCATCGAGGAGGTGAACGAACGGCTCCGCGATGGCCGCGCGGAGCTTGCCTATGGCGTGACCGAGCATGTGATCCTGGATGCCGAGCAGGGCGGGCGCCAGGTCATCATCGGCGGCAATGTGAACCGGCTGCCCTTCTCGCTGATCGCCCGGGCCGGAATCGGCAGCCTGGCGGGGCTGCGCGGCAAGCGGATCGGCGTGTCCTCGATCCGCGCCGGCAGTTCCTCGCTCATCATGAAGCTGCTGGCGGCGGAGGGGCTGCATTGGCCCGGCGACTACGAGCTGGTGCCCTGCGGCCCGATCCTGGCGCGGTGGGAGCTGCTGCGCTCCGGCGGCATCGATGCCGGGTTGCAGGGGGCGCCGCTGGACCGGATCGCGCTGGACCAGGGCTTCGTCTCCCTCTGCGAACCGCGCCAGGATTTCCAGTTCACCAGCCTGGATGTGGATGCGGATTGGGCGGCGGCGAATCGCGGCCTGCTGCTGCGCTTCTGCCGCGCCTTCCTGCGGGCGCATGAATGGTTCTACCGGAACCGGGAGGGCGCCAATGCCATCGCCATGCGGGAGGCGGGCATCGAGGAACGCTACGCCAACCTTGCCTGGCAGGACTACACACGGGCAGGAATCTTCCCGCGCGACGGCGAGGCCAGCGCCGCCGGGGTGCAGGCGCTGATCGAGACCAGCGCCTTGATCCGCGCACTCCCCTCGCGCGCGCGGACCCATGCGGAAGACTATATCGACCGCGGCTTCCTGGCCGAGGCGCGGGCCTCGCTATGAGCATCGACTATGGCGACCGTGCCCGGCTCGGCCTGCTGGTGCCCTCCGGCAACAGCGTGGCGGAGCCGGAGATCCGGGCCATGCTGCCGCAGGGCGTCACGGCGCTGGTGACCCGGCTGGAATTGCGCGGCAGTTCCGAGGCCGAGTTGCTCGGCATGCTGGCGGCGCTGGAGCCGGCCGCGCGGCTGCTGGCGGATGCGCGGGTGGCGCGCATCGTCTTCCACTGCACCGCGGTCTCCACCTTCGCGCCGCATCTGGCCGGCGAGATCCGGGCGCGGATCGAGGCCGCCACCGGCCTGCCCGCCCTGGCTACAGCGGATGCCATCCTCGCCGCGCTGGCCGTGCTCAGGGCCCGCCGCGTGCTGCTGGTGACGCCCTATATCGCCCCGGTGCATGCCCGCGAGGTGGATTTCCTGGCCGCGCATGGCGTGGCGGTGGCGGGCGGGGAGGGGCTCGGCATCGATAGCAATGCCGAGATGGCGCGGCTGCCGCCCGCCACCATCCGCGACCAGGCGCTGCGGGCCGCCGCGGCGGCGCCGGGGGCGGAGGCCTGCTTCATCAGTTGCACCGCCATCCGTTCCGCCGAGCTGATCGAGGGGCTGGAGGCGGCGCTGGGCATGCCGGTGCTGACCAGCAACCAGGCCATAGCCTGGCATGCGCTCCGCCAATGCGGCATCGGCGATGCGGTGCCGGGCTTCGGCCGGCTTCTCACCCTGCCGGGCTGAGGCCTGGGAGAGGGCGATTCACGCCCCAGCCTGTTCCAGTCCGGGCCGATCGCGCTCTATCATCGCTACCGAAACGGAGGAAACCACATGACCCAGCTTACCCGCCGCGGCCTCGGCGCCGCAGCCTTCCTCGGCGGCATCGCCCCCGGCCTGCTGCGCGCCCAGGGGCGCACCGTGCTGCGGATCGGCTGGACCAGCGGCGACGGGGCGCAGGATCCCTATGCCGTCGGCGCGCGGGAGTTCAAGAAGGCGCTGGAGAAGCGCGTCGGCGAACGGGTGGATGTGCAGCTCTACCCCAACCGCGCCATTGGCGATGAGCGGCCGCTGCTGGACGGGATGCGGCTCGGCACGGTGGATATGGGCGTCATCACCAATGCGGTGATCGCGCAGATCGAGCCGGCCTTCCAGGTGAACGACATGCCCTTCCTGTTCAGCAGCGAGGCGCAGGGCCATCGCGTGCTGGACGGGCCGGTGGGCGCGCAATTGAAGCAGCGGCTGGAGACGCGGGGCGTGATCCCGCTCGGCTACATGGAAGGCGGCTTCCGCCACATGATCAACAATGTCCGGCCGATCGCCAAGCCGGAGGATCTGCGCGGCATCAAGTTCCGCGTGCTGCAGAGCCCGGTCTATATCGAGATGTATCGCGCGCTCGGCGGCAATGCGGTGCCGATGGCCTGGGGCGAGACCTTCACCGCCGTGCAGCAGGGCGCGATCGACGGGCTGGAGATCCCGCTCGGCGTCATCGACCAGAACAAATACTACGAGGTGACGAAGTACCTGTCGCTGACCGGGCATATCTATTCGATGATCGGGCTGCTGATCTCGAAGCGCAGCTTCGACCGGCTGCCGGCCGAGCTGAAGACCGCGGTCACGGAAGCCGCGGCGGAAGCCACGCCGGTGCAGCGCGCCGAGAATGCCCGGAACGCCGCCGAGATCGCCCGCGGCCTGGCGGGCAAGGGCATGCAGGTGAACGAGGTACCGGACAAGACCGCCTTCCGCCGCGCCGTGCTGCCCATGTATGAGAGCTTCCGCGGCCAGATCGGCGCCGAGATCATCCGCGACGCGCTCGCCGCGGTGCAGTAGTGGCGCGACTGCTGGGCGCCGTGGCCGGCGCGGCGGCGGCGCTGACGCGGGCCAGCATCGTGGTCGCCGCCGCGCTGATGCTGCTGGCCATCACCTACCAGGTGGTGATGCGCTACGTCTTCGGCGCCACGCCCTCCTGGAGCGAGGAGCTGGCGGTGCTGCTGTTCAGTTGGTCCGTGCTGGGCGGGCTGGCGCTCGGGGTGCGGGAGGGCTGGCATGTGCGGCTCACCCTGCTGCCGGATGCGCTGCCGGCCCGGGCGCGCCTCTGGACCGAGCGCGCGACGGATGCGGTGACGGCGGCGCTCGGGTTGTTCCTGGCCTGGTCGGGCTGGCGCTTTCTCGACATCACCTCGGGCTCCGTCTCCGCGGCGGCGGGTTATCCGATCGAGATCCTGAATGCGCTGGCGCCGATCAGCGGCGCGCTGATGGCGCTGTTCGCGCTGGAGCGCGTGCTGCGGCCGGGTGGCGCGCTGGAAAGCCCGGCCGCATGACGCCGATCTCCTGGTGCCTCACCGCGGGTTTCGCGGGGCTGGTGCTGCTGGGCTTCCCCTTCGCCATCGCCATTGCGCTGGCGGTCACGGCGGCGCTGGTGCTGGCGGATATCGAGCCGGCCTTCCTGGCGCAATCCGTCATCAGCGGCAGCCAGCAATTCAGCCTGCTGGCCATTCCCCTCTTCATGCTGGCGGGCGAGCTGATGACCGCCGGCGGGCTGTCGCAGCGGCTGGTGGACCTGGCCGGCACGCTGGTGCGGCACCGCACCGGCGGGCTGGCGATGGTGGCGGTACTGGCGGCGCTGGTCTTCTCGGCGATTTCCGGCTCGGCGCCGGCCACCACGGCGGCGATCGGCAGCATCCTGATCCCGGCGATGGTGCGGGCGGGCTATTCCGCCGCCTTCGCGGCCTCCATCGCGGTCAGTGCCGGCGTGCTCGGGCCGCTGATCCCGCCCTCCATCGCCTTCGTCATCTGGGGGATCATCGCGGAGCAGTCGATCGGCCGGCTGTTCCTCTCCGGCGTCGTGCCGGGAATAACCTTGGCGGCGGGGCTGCTGGCGCTGTGCTGGGTGCATGCGCGGAGGGCCGGCGTGCCGCGCCTGCCGCGCGCCAACCTGGCCGAGACCTGGCAGGCCTTCCATCGCAGCAAATGGGCGCTGGCCTCGCCGGCGGTGGTGCTGGGCGGCATCTATGGTGGCATCTTCACGCCGACCGAGGCTGCCGCCATCTCCTGCGTCTATGCGCTGCTGGTCGGGCTTTTCGTGGAGCGGCAATTGTCGCTGCCGGCCTTGCCGGAGATCTTCAGCCGCGCGATGCAGACCAGCGCCATCGTCTGCGCCATCATCGCGGTCTCGACCGGCTTCGGCATCCTGGTGGCGCAGGAGCAGATCGCCCCGCGCTTCGCCCATTGGATGGCCGATAACGTCAGCGAGCGCTGGCTGGCGCTGGCCGCGCTCAACATCGCCTTCTTCCTGCTGGCGGCAGTGATGGACGAGATCGCCATCATGGTGATCCTGGGGCCGATGCTGATCGCCATCGCCAACCGCTTCGGCGTGGACCCCATCCATTTCGGCGCCATCATCGTGACCAATGTGGCGATCGGCATGGCGGCGCCGCCGATCGGCTATTGCCTCTTCATCGGCATGGCGATCAGCCGGCTGACGCTCGGCCAGATCAGCCGCGCCATCTGGCCGCAGATCCTGCTGATGCTGGCGGTGCTGTTCCTCACCACCTACATCCCGGGTTTCGCGCTGCTGCTGCAACCCGCCGGGAGATGACGATGCCACTCTTCGACCCCGCCGATTTCCGCATCCCGCCCGGCATCACCCATGTCTGCGCCGGCGGCGAGACGCCCTTCCTCCGCCGCCACGACGCGGCGCTGCTGCGATACGCGCAGGACAAGAGCGGCGGCCCCCCCGGCCGCGACGCGCAGGATGCGGTGGTGCTGAGGGCGCGCGACCGGGTGGCGACGGCCTGGGGCGTGGCCCGGGCCGATATCGGCTTCTGCGCCCATGTGGCGGAGGGCGTCTCGCTGGTGGTGGAGAGCCTGGACTGGCAGCCGGGCGACAACATCGTGGTGGACCCGGACGAGTATCCCTCCGTCGTCGCGCCGCTCGCCCTGCAACGGCATCCGAAGGTGGAACTGCGCTTCGCCAGGATCGGCGATGCGGCGGCGGTGGCCGCGCAGGTGGATGCGCGGACCCGGATGATCGGCGTCAGCGCCGTCTCCTTCCTCACCGGGGAGCGGCACGACCTGGCGGCGCTGCGGCGGGTGGCGGACCAGGTGGGCGCGCTGCTGGTGGTGGATTACACCCAGGCGGCGGGCTATCTGGAGATCCGGCCGGATGTCGCGGATTTCGCCTTCGCCGCCTGCTACAAATGGCTGCTCGGCATGACCGGCACCGCCATCGCCTATTGGAACCGGGCGCGGCAGCCGGGCTGGATGCCCGGCACCGCGGGATGGCACAGCATCGCCTCCATGGGCCGGCCGGACTATGCAGGCGATCTGGCGCTGGTGCCGGATGCGATGCGCTTTGCCAGAGGCAATCCGGCGCATGCATCGCTCTATGTGCTGGACTCGGCGCTGGACTACCTGGCGGGGTTCGCGCCGGCGGCGGTGCAGGCGCATGTGCAGGGCCTGACCACGGCGCTGCTGGCGCGGCTCGATGAGGCCGGCATCGCCAGCACCACGCCGGCGGCGCCGGCGCGGCATGGGGCGAGCGTCTGCATCGCCTCGCCTGATGCCGCCGCCATCACCCGCGCGCTGTTCGAGCGCGGCGTCTATGCCTGGAACGGCCGCGGCCGCATCCGCTTCAGCTTCCACGGCTTCAACACAGCCGCGGATGTGGAGCGGATCATGGCGGCGCTGCGGGAGGAGTGGCGGGGTTAGGAGATTTCCGCCCGCACGATCCGCGCGCCTTCCACCATCGCCCGCATCTTGCCGAAGGCGACCTCGCGCGGCAGGTATTTCATGCCGCAATCCGGCGCCACGATCACCTTCTCCGGCGCAACATGCGGCAGCGCCCGGCGGATGCGCGCCGCCACCACCTCCGGCGTCTCCACCTGCATGTCGGACAGGTCGATGACGCCGAGGATGATGGTCTTGCCGCGCAGCGTCTCCAGCACCGCGGTGTCGAGCCTGGACTGCGCCGTCTCGATCGAGATCTGCTGCACCTTGCAGCCGCAGAGTTCCGGCAGGAAGGAATAGCCCGAGGGCCTGGCATGGATGATGGCGGCATAGCCGAAGCAGATATGCACGGCGGTGCGGCCCTCGATGCCTTCCAGCGCCCGCTCCAGCGCCGCCAGCCCGTATTGCCGCGCCTTCTCCGGCCGCGCCTGCATATAGGGCTCGTCCACCTGCACCACATCGGCGCCGGCGGCGAAGAGGTCGCGGATCTCCGCATTCACGGCGGCGGCATAGTCCTGCGCCAGTTCGGCCTCGTCGGCGTAGAAGTCGTTCTGCGCCTGCTGCGCCATGGTGAAGGGGCCGGGCACGGTGATCTTGATCTGGCGGTCGGTATGGGCGCGGAGGAACTGCACGTCCCGCACCTCCACCGCATGGCGCCGGCGGATGCGGCCGACCACGCGCGGCACCGGGTTGGGGTGACCGCTGCGGTCGAGCGCCATGCCGGGATTGTCGATATCCACCCCTTGCAGCGCGGTGGCGAAGCGGTTGGAATAGCTCTCGCGCCGCATCTCGCCATCGGTGATGATGTCGAGCCCGGCTTCCTCCTGCGCGCGGATCGCCAGCAGGGTGGCGTCGTCCTGCGCCTGGCCGAGATATTCGGGCGCGACCCGCCACAGCTCCCGCGCCCGGACGCGCGGCGGGAAGCGGCCGGCGAGCCGCTCCCGATCGATCAGCCAGTCCGGCTGCGGATAGGAGCCGACCAGCGAAGTCGGCAGCAGGGTCTCGGCCATGGGGGGGTCCTCCCTTTGCATTGCCGATCTCTATAGGCTGCCCGCCCCGGTAGCCGGAAGGCCGGCGCGCATTTATGCTCCCGCCAAACAGCCGGGACGCGGAGGGGATGGATATGCGGCCGAATGACGGCGGATGGACACGCCGGGGCGCGCTCGGTGCCGCGGCCGGGCTGCTGGCGGCACCGCGCCTGGCCCGCGCCGCCTTCCCGGACCGGCCGGTGCGGCTGATCGTGCCCTATGGCGGCGGCGGGCAGACCGATATCGTCTCGCGCCTCACCGCTGAGGCCATGGCGCAGCGCCTTGGCCAGCCGGTGCTGGTGGACAACCGCCCCGGCGGTGCCGGCAACCTGGCGGCGGAACTGCTCGCCCGCTCGCCGGCCGATGGCTACACCATGAGTGTCGCCACCATGGGGACGAATAGCGGGCTGAACGCGCTGCTCTATCGCAGCGTCGGCTATGATTGGGAGCGGGATTTCGCGCCCATCGGCATGTTCTGCTCCACCGCCTGCGTGCTGCTGGTGCATACCTCCATCCCCGGGCGCGACCTGCCGGAACTGCTGGACTGGATCCGCGCCAATCCCGGACGCTTCACCTTCGCCTCCGCCGGGGTCGGCGCCATCACGCATCTGGCGATGGAGTTGCTGGGCTCGCGGCTTGGGCTGGAGATGGTGCATGTGCCCTACCGGCAGAGCACCCAGGCGATGACCGACCTGCTTTCGGGCCGCGTGCATTCCCGCTGCCTCGGCCTGCCGGAGGGCGATACGGTGCGCAGCGTGGCCAGCATCCGGCCGATGGCGGTGACGACCACGCAGCGCAGCCCGCTCTGGCCCGGCGTTCCGGCCATGGCGGAGACGGTGCCGGACTACGAGGCTTCCAGCTATTTCGGTCTCTCCGTGCCGGCGCGCACGCCGCCCGAGGTGGTGGCGCGGCTGAACGGCGCCTTGCAGGCGGCGCTGCAGGATGAGCGGGTGCGCGCCGCCTATGCCCGGGTCGGCGCCGACCCGGCGGAGCCGCACGCGCCGGAATGGTTCGGCGCCCGCGCGCGGGCGGATGCGGCGAAATGGTCGCCGCTGATCCGCGCCCTCAAGCTGACCGCGGAATAGGAGGCGGAGATGTCCTTGGCCCTGAGCCCCGAATTGCAGTCCTGGGTGGGCCGCACCCGCCTGGTGGAGGACGAGATCAGCCTGACCGCGGTGCGCCGCATCGCCGGCATGCTGGATATCGACCCGGAGCGCTTCCAGCGCGGCACGGTGCTGCCGCCGCACTGGTTCACCATGTTCTTCGCCGATATCGCGCGGCATTCCGATATCGGGCCGGACGGGCACCCGAAGCCCGGCACCTTCCTGCCGCCCATCCCGCTGCCGCGGCGCATGGGCGCGGGGCGGCGCGTGCGCATCCCCGGCCTGCTGCGGGTCGGCGACACCGCGACCAAGACGGCGGAGGTCGCGGCCATATTGCCGAAACAGGCCCGCACCGGCTTCATCACCGTGCTCACCATGCGCCACACCATCCGGCGCGGCGAGGAGGTGATCGCGGTCGACGAATTCGATGCGATCTACCGCGAGGCGGTGCAGCCCGGCGAGCGGAGCGCCGTGGCGCCGCCGCAACCGGCCCCGGCCGATCCCGCCTGGCGCGAGGAATGGCAGCTCGATCCGCCGCTGGTCTTCCGCTACTCCGCCGTGACCTGGAATGCGCATCGCATCCATTACGATGCGGATTATTCACGGCAGGTCGAGGGCTATCCGAACACCGTGCAGAATGGCGGGCTGACCATGCAGCTTCTGCTGGATGCGGCGGTGAAGCACACGCCGGGCCGCCTCACGGGGTTCAGCGCGCGGCTGACACGGCCGCTCTATGTGGGCGAGACGGTGACGCTGGCGGGGCAGGGGCTGCGCGACGGCAAGTCCCTGGCCTGGGCGGCGGACCGGGACGGCAATCTCTGCGCCCGGCTCGACCTGGAATTCGCGCAATGACCGGTGGGCCACTGGAGGGCGTGCGCGTGGTGGACCTCACCACCGTGGTGGTGGGGCCGATCTGCACGCGGACGCTGGCGGATCAGGGGGCCGAGGTGGTGAAGGTGGAAGCGCCGGGCGGCGATATCCTGCGCTACCTCGCCGCCGGCAGCCGCACGCCCGCCATGTCCGGCAAGTTCATCAACTTCAACCGCAACAAGCGCAGCATCGTCCTCGACATCAAGAAGCCGGAGGGTCTCGCGGCGCTGAAGCGGCTGATCGCCGAGGCGGATGTCTTCGTCTCCAATGTCCGGCCAGCGGCGCTGGCCCGTGCGGGGCTCGACCACGCATCGCTCGCGCCGCTGAACCCGAGGCTGATCCATTGCGGCATCGTCGCCTTCGGCACGGATGGCCGCTACGCCAACCGCCCGGCCTATGACCCGATCATCCAGTCCCTCTCCGGCGTCGCCGGCACCTTCGAGCGGGCGATCGGCGAGCCGCGCTTCGTGCCGATGGTGATGACCGACCACATCGCCGGGCTGATCGCCGCCCAGGCCATCGGCTTCGCGCTGTATCGGCGGGAGCGGACCGGCCAGGGCGAGGCGATCGAGGTGCCGATGTTCGAGAACATGGCGAGCTTCGTAACCAGCGAACATCTGGGCGCCGCCACCTTCGATCCGCCGGAGGGGCCGAGCGGCGATGGGCGGCTGCTGAGCCCCGATTACCGTCCGCTGCCGACGCTGGACGGCTACATCACCGTCCGCCCGAACGACAACCGCCAGGCCTTCGCCTTCTTCGACGCCATCGGCCAACCGGAGCTGAAGGACGACCCGCGCTTCACCACCGCGATCCGCCGCACCGAGAACGCCGCCGACTACTTCACCGTGCAGGTGGAGGCGCTGGCCACGAAGACCACGGCGGAATGGCTGGACATCTTCGCCAGGGCCGATGTGCCGGCGGCCGGGTACAACCGGATCGACGACCTGCTGCACGATCCGCACCTGCAGGATGTCGGCTTCTGGCAATTCGACGAGCACCCCACCGAGGGCCGCATCCGCCGCACCAAGGTCGCCAACCGCTTCGGCGGCGGCATGCGCGAGGCGGTGCTGCCCGCGCCGCGCCTCGGCCAGCATACGCGCGAGGTGCTGGCGGAGGCCGGCTATGCCGAGGCCGAGATCGACCGCATGCTGCAAACCGGCGCCGCCATCGGCACCGCCTAAGGAACACCCCATGTCGAAAGCCCCAACCTGGCGCTCGCTGCTCTTTGTCCCCGCCACCGCCGAGCGCTTCGTCGCCAAGGCGCATACCCGCGGCGCCGATGTCATCATCCTCGACCTCGAGGATTCCATCCCGCCGGCGGAAAAGGAGGCGGCACGCGCCGCACTGCCCGGTGCCGCCGCGCAGGTGGGCCAGGCGGGCGCCGAGATCTGCGTGCGCATCAATCGCCCGCTGGAATTGGCGATCCCCGACATCGCCGCGGCGGTCATGCCCGCCGTCACCGCGCTGATGCTGCCCAAGGTGATGGGGCCGGAACATATCCGCCTGCTGTCGGAGGTGGTGGCGGCGCGGGAGGCGGCACTGGGCCTCACGCCTGGCCATACGCGCTTCATCGGCATCGTGGAGACGCCGCAGGCGCTGCCGCATCTGGCCGCCATCGCCGCGGCCGATCCGCGTATGGCGGCGCTCGGCGTCGGCGCCGAGGACCTGGCGACCGAGCTTGAGGCGGTGCCGGGTGGCGACCTGCTGTATCATTTCGGCATGATGGTGGTGGCGGCGGCGCGTGGCGCCGGCATCCTGCCGTTGGGCTCGGTCGGCGCCTTCGCGGATTTCAACGACCTGGAGGGCTACCGCGCCTCGCTCAAGCGATCCCGCCGGCTCGGCTTCGCCTGCACCGCCTGCATCCATCCGCTGCATGTGCCTGTTATCAACGAGGAATACGGGCCGGCCCCGGCGGAGGTGGACCGCGCCCGCCGGCTGATCGCGACTTTCGAGGATGCGCTGGCCAAGGGCCTGGGCGCGGTGGCTTTCGAGGGCGCGATGATCGATCTGCCGGTCGTGGAACGCGCGCGGCGCTTGCTGGCGCGCGTGCGCAGTTAGGGGCCGCGCTGCATTGCGGCATCGAGGAGGAGGTCATGACCCCGAACCCCGCCGGGACGGAACCCGGCATGCTCTCCGGTTTCGGCAATGAATTCGCCACCGAGGCGCTGCCGGGCGCCCTGCCGGTGGGGAGGAACTCGCCGCAGAAGGTGCCCTTCGGCCTCTATGCGGAGCAACTCACCGGCACCGCCTTCACCGTGCCGCGCAGCGAGGCGCGGCGGAGCTGGCTCTATCGCATTCGCCCCTCCGCCGCGCATCGTGCCTTCCGCCGCATCGGGCAGGGGCTGCTCTGCGGCGCGCTGGCCGAGCCCAACCCGAACCGCCTGCGCTGGGACCCGCTGCCGCTGCCCGAGGAGCCCACGGATTTCGTGGAGGGCCTGGCGACCCTTGGCGCCAACGCAGCGGCCGAGGCGCTGTCCGGCGTGACCATCCACCTCTATGGCGCCAACCGATCCATGCAGCGGGTCTTCATGGACAGCGATGGCGAATTGCTGCTGGTGCCGCAGCAGGGGCGGCTGCTGCTGGCCACCGAATGCGGCCGCCTGGCGGTGCGGCCGGGCGAGATCGCCGTCATTCCCTGCGGCATGAAATTCCGTGTGGAATTGCCGGATGGCGCGGCGCGCGGCTATGTCGCGGAGAACCACGGCGCGGCGTTGCGGCTGCCGGACCTTGGGCCGATCGGCGCCAATGGCCTGGCCAATCCGCGCGACTTCCTCTCGCCGGTCGCCTGGTTCGAGGAGCGCGACGAGCCCACCGAACTGGTGCAGAAATTCCAGGGATCGCTCTGGGCGACCATGCTCGACCATTCGCCGCTGGATGTGGTGGCCTGGCACGGCAACAATGCGCCCTGCAAATACGACACGGCGCATTTCATGGCGATCAATACGGTCAGCTTCGACCACCCCGATCCCAGCATCTTCACCGTGCTGACCTCGCCCACCACGGCGCCGGGCCTGGCGAACATGGATTTCGTGATCTTCCCGCCGCGCTGGATGGTGGCGGAGAATACCTTCCGCCCGCCCTGGTTCCACCGCAACGTCATGAATGAATGCATGGGGCTGGTGCAGGGCGTCTATGACGCGAAGGCGGAAGGTTTCCTGCCCGGCGGCGTCAGCCTGCATCCGCGGCTCAGCGCGCATGGCCCGGATGCGGCGACGACGGAACGCGCGATCCAGGCGGAACTGAAGCCGCAGCGCATCGAGGGCACCCTGGCCTTCATGTTCGAGACCAGCCAGGTGATCCGGCCGACCCGCTTCGCCATGGAATGCCCGCAGCTTCAGCCGGAATACGACGCCTGCTGGGACGGCATTCCGAAGGGCTTCACCGGCGGCTGATCTCAGCCGGCCAGGGCGCGGGCCAGGGCGAAGCTTCGCTCCCGGGCGGCGGCGAGGCGCGCGGCCACGACTTCGACCGCATCGCGATCCGCGGCCAGCGCGGTGCGGCGCGCGGCGATCATGTCCCGCATGTTGCCGGGCGCCGGGCCGCCGAGCACGGTGCGGGCACGGATATTCTCGGCCGGGTCCAGCGCCTGGCGCAGCGCGGCCTCGGCGATGCCGAGCGGCTTGCCGAACAGCGTGCCTGCGGCTGCATCGAGATCGGCGCTGCGGATCATGTCGGCCCGCTTCCCCGCCTCCAGCGCGTCCCGCACCACCAGCGCGACGATGTTGTGCGCCATGCGGAAGGAGAGGCCGGATTCGCGGGCGATGACATCGGCCAGTTCCGTCGCACTGCCGAAACCCTCCGCCGCCGCGCCCGCCATGCGCTGCGGGTCGAGGGTGAGGCCGGCCAGCACCTCCTCCGCCAGTGCCAGGATGCGGCGGGTGCGGCTGGTGGCGTCGAGCACCGGCTCGTTCACCGCGGTCACGGCGTCGTTCACATCGGCGAAGGCGGTGTTCTTGGTGCAGGCCAGCGCCGCGGCGAGGGCGCCCTGCACCATGCCGGCGGCGGCCTTCATATGCTCCAGCGCCACCGGGTTCTTCTTCTGCGGCATGATGCTGCTGACCGCGCTGTGGCGGTCCGCCAGTTCCAGGAAGCCGTATTCCCAGGTGCTCCAGGCCTGCAGGTCGGTGGCGAGGCGGGAGAGCAGGGTCATCAGCACCGCCATCGCCGCCGCCGCCTCCAGCGCATCGTCGCGCGAGGAGACGGCGTCATAGGCGATCTCCAGCGGCGCGGCGAAGCCGAGCAGTTCCGCGGTCAGGCCGCGGTCCAGCGGAAAACCCGTGGTGCTCAGCGCGCCGGCGCCGAGCGGGCAGAGATCCGCATGCGCCAGTGCGCCGGAAAGCCGCCGGTGGTCGCGCGCCAGCGCATCGGCGGCGGAGAGCAGCCAATAGCCGAAGGTGATGGGCTGGGCGTGCTGGGTATGGGTATAGCCCGGCATGACGGTGGCGGCATGCCGCTCCGCCAGGTCGAGCACCGTGCCGCGCAACCTGGCGAGGCCGGCCAGCAGGGCGACCAGTTGCTCCCGCAACGCCATGCGCCAGGTGGTGGCGTTGAGGTCGTTGCGGCTGCGCCCGGTATGCAGCCGCCCGCCCACATCCGGGCCGAGCGCCTGCACGATGCGGCGCTCGACATAGGAATAGAGGTCCTCCTGCCGGTGATCCACCGGCACGGAATCCGGCCCCTGCGCCGCCAATTCCAGCACCGTGCCGCAAAGTGCTGCGACGGAATCGCAGGCGACGATGCCCTGGCGCTCCAGCATCAGCGCATGCGCGAGATGCACCCACATCTCATGGTCGAAGACCTGCGCCTGGGCGCGCAGCACGGCGGGGCGGTAGTAGCTCTCGACCAGGCGGTCGGAGGGCGGCTCCTTCACCCGCTCGCGCAGGCTGACTTCCTCGGCCATGGCCGCCCCCCCTTCGCCCGGCGCTACTCGTAGACCAGCGACAGCGTCTCGGCGACGAGCGCCGGGCGCGGGTTGCCCTCCACCTCCACCATGGCTTCCATGGTGAGGCGGGCGCCGCCCTCGATCGGGTCGATGGCCTTCAGCGTGAGATGGCCGCGGATGCGTGCCCCCGCCGGCACCGGCGCGGTGAAGCGCACCTTGTTCGAGCCGTAATTGACGCCGCGCGAGCGCTTCTTGATGCGGTAGATGTTCTGGTTCAGCTTCGGCAGCAGCGACAGCGTGAGATAGCCATGCGCGATGGTCTTGCCGCCCGGCATCTCGCGTTTGGCGCGCTCCACGTCGATATGGATCCATTGATGGTCGCCGGTCGCCTCGGCGAATTGGTCGATCATCTTCTGGTCCACCACCATCCAGTCGCTGGTGCCCAGCTTCTGGCCGAGATGCCCGCGCAGCGCCTCGATGCTTTCGATTTCCAGCATGCGTCATCCTCCCGATACCGGGGAATTCGTCGCATATCGGCCGGGCCCTGACCAGCACCCCCTCTTGCCTTCCGGCCCGGCCAGGCTCCACCCTTGGCCACCCGGGACCAGGAGCCTTCCGTGCCGTCCATATCCGCCGCCCTGGCGCGCAGCCGCCGGCGCCTGCCTGCGCTTGCCGCCCTTGCCCTGCCCTTGCTCGTCCAGCCGGCCGTGGCGCAGCGCGCCGCCGATGCGCTCACCATCGGCGTCGCCGCGCCGGCCACCTCGGTCGATCCGCATTTCTTCAACGCCGCGCCCAATGCGCAGCTTGCCGCGCATGTCTTCAGCCGGCTGGTGGAGCGCGACGCGCGGGTGCAGTTGCAGCCGGGCCTGGCGGAGAGCTGGCGCGCGGTGGAGCCGACCGTCTGGGAATTCCGCCTGCGCCCCGGCGTCAAATGGCATGACGGACGCGACTTCACCGCCGATGACGTGGCCTTCAGCCTCTCGCGCGCCGGCAATGTGCCGAACAGCCCGGGCGGCTATGGCAGCTTCCTCCGCATGATCTCGAAGGTGGAGGTGGTGGACCCGCTCACCATCCGGCTGCATACCCGCCAGCCGCATTCCCTGCTGCCGACCGAGATGGGCTATATCGCCATCGTCTCGCGCCATGCCGGCGAGGGCGCCAGCACGGAGGACTACAACAGCGGCCGCGCGGCGATCGGCACCGGCCCCTATCGCCTGGTCTCGCACAGCGCCAATGACCGCACCGAACTGGCGCGCAACGAGGCGTATTTCGGCGGGCGGGAGCCCTGGTCTCGCGTCACGCTCCGCTTCCTCGGCAATGACGCGGCCCGCAGCGCGGCGGTGCTGGCCGGCGATGTCGACCTGATCGACCAGGTGCCCTCGGCCGACCTGGCGCGGCTCCGGCGCGACCCGCGCGTCGGCGTCTTCGAGATCCAGGGGCTGCGGCTGATCTTCCTGCAGGCGGATTTCTCGCGCGAGGGCAGTCCGCCCGGTGTCACCGACAACGAGGGCCGGCCGCTGGAGGCGAATCCGTTCAAGGATCAGCGCATCCGCCGCGCGCTCTCCATCGCCATCAACCGGGAGGCGCTGGCGGAGCGGGTGATGGAGGGGGCGGCGCAGCCGGCCGGGCAATGGCTGCCGCCCGGCGTCTATTCGCACAACCCGGATGTGCCGGTGCCGGCCTTCGACCCCGAGGCGGCGCGGCGCCTGCTGGCCGAGGCCGGCTTCCCGAACGGCTTCCGCCTCACCCTGCACAGCCCGAACGACCGCTACCCGAACGACGCCAAAACGGCCCAGGCCATCGCCCAGATGTGGAGCCGCATCGGCATCCGCACCGAGGTGGCGGCGCTGCCCTGGACCAGCTTCTCCGCCCGTGCGGCGCGCCAGGAATTCGCCATCCGCCTCACCGGCTGGGGCAGCACCACGGGGGAGGCGAGCTACCTGCTGGCCAATGTGCTCGGCACCTATGACGCGGCGGCGCGGCGCGGCGCCTCCAATGCCGGGCGCTATTCCAACCCGGCGCTGGATGCGCTGACCGACCGCGCCACCGCCACCATCGACGCGCAGGAACGGGAGGTGCTGCTGCGCCAGGCGGTGCGGCTGGCCACCGACGAGGTGGCGCTGGTGCCGCTGTTCCACCTGGTGAATTCCTGGGCGGCGCGGCGCGGCCTGCGCTATGAGCCGCGCATGGACGAACGCACCCTGGCCATGGGCCTCAGGCGGGCGGAATAGCGGAAGGGACGGAATGGACGATCTGGCGCATTTCGCCGCCGCGGCCCGGCCCGGCCGCATGGAGTTCCAGGCCGCGCCTGGCCACCTGCCGCCGGGCCAGCGCGTCTATGCCATCGGCGATATCCATGGCTGCGACGAGAGGCTGGCGGCGCTGCATGCCATGATCGGCGAGGACCTCGTGGCACGGCCCACGGCGCGGCCGCTGCTGCTGCATATCGGCGATTATGTGGACAAGGGGCCGGACAGCGCCGCGGTGGTAGCCCGCCTGGCTGCCGGGGCGCTGCCGGGGGTGCCCGCAGGCGTGCCCGTCGTGAACCTGATGGGCAACCACGAACGCACCATGCTGGACGCACTGGCCGGGGAGCGCGCGGCGATCACCGACTGGCTCTTCACCGGCGGAAGGGAGGCGCTGGCAAGCTGGGGCATCGACCCGGAAGCGCCGCCCGGCCAATGGCCCGGGCTGATCCCGGTGGCGCACCAGTCCTTCCTCCGCGGCCTGGAGATGCACCACCGGCTGGGCGACTACCTCTTCGTCCATGCCGGCATCAAGCCGGGGGTGGCGCTGGAGGCGCAGGCGGAGGACGACCTGCTGCGCATCCGCCACTCCTTCCTGGCCTCGGAGGCCGATTTCGGCATGGTGGTGGTGCATGGCCATACGCCGGCGCGCGGCCCGGTGGTGCGGCGGAACCGCATCGGCATCGATACCGGCGCGGTCTTCGGGCGGGAACTGACCTGCCTGGTGCTGGAGGCGGACCGCCTAGCCTTCCTGCAGGCATAGGGTCTGCCAGGGGCTGCATGCAACCACAGGTTACGGTATGCTGTCGCCGGGCTTACCATTTCCGGGGCGTTGCCGCATTGACCTTCGCATTCAGGGCGCTCCGGTGCCTGGCCGGCATGGCCCAGGCGGCATGGCTGCTGCTGCTGGCCGGCCTCGGCACCGCCCCGGTGCGGGCAGCGGAGGCGCCGCCGATCCTCCTCAGGGTCGTGGGCGGCCATGACGGAATCGGGCAGTATCTCGACCAGGAGGTCCCGTTCTGGACCCGGCGCGTGCCGGAACTGACAGGCGGCCAAGCCGTGGCAACGATCGCGCCCTTCGACCGCAGCGGCATCCGCGGCGAGGAGATGCTGAAGCTGATGCGGCTCGGCGTGGTCCCCTTCGGCACCGTGCCGCTTGGCCTGGCGGCGGCCAACGACCCGGAGCTGAATGCCATCGACCTGCCGGCGCTCAGCCCGGATCTCGCCACGCTGGGCCGCATGGTGGCGCTGTGGTGGCCGCATCTCGCGGCGGTCCTGCGGGAACGCTACGGGGTCGAGCTGCTCGCCATCTATACCCATGCGGCGCAGGTGGTCTTCTGCCGCGAGCCCTTCACCGGCCTGGCCGACCTGGCGGGGCGCCGGGTGCGGACCTCCTCGGTCGGCCAGTCGGAGCTGGTGACGGCGCTGCGGGGCGTGCCGGTGGTGATCCCCTTCGCCGAGACGGCCGCGGCGCTGCGGGGCGGCGTGGTGGAATGCGCCATCACCGGCGCCCTGGTCGGGAACCGCATCGGGCTGCATCAGGAGGCGTCGCATGTCTCGCCGCTGTCCATCAGTTGGCTGGTCTCGATCTTCGGCGCCAACCAGGCAGCCTGGGCGGCCCTGCCCGAGACGGTCCGGACCCGCCTGCGCGATGGGCTGGCGCAGTTGCAGCAGGAGATCTGGGAGAAGGCCGACCGGGACGGCCGGGAGGGCCTGGCCTGCAATGCCGGCCTGCCGGATTGCCTGGCCGGTCGGCGCGGCCGGATGCGGATCGTCCGGGAGAATTGGGTCGATGGAACCCGGCGCACCCAATGCTGGCCGAGACCGTGGTGCCGAACTGGGTCGAGCGCTGCGGGCGGGACTGCGCCATCGCCTGGAACCGCATTGCCGCCCCCCTCCTGCATATCTGGGCCGCGGAGGAATAGGCCGTTCCAGGCGGAAGACGCGGCTCGCCGCCGACACCGCGCGCCAGCCTGGATGCCCGCCCGGAGGCCATGCAGCGCGGCCGCAGCGTCGTGTGCCTGCTTCCCGATCCTGACGCCGTGAATGATGTCGCGCGGCAGCCGTGCAGCCGCGGGCCGCCGCGTGCGTTCCATTCCTGATTCCTTGTCTGCGCGAGAGGCGGAGGGAGCGTCCCATGAACCTGGATCTGCGGCTGCAACGGGTCTTCGATCGTGTCGAGCTGGTGAGCGGCATCGGCACCCCGGATCTCGGGCAGATGTGCGTCATGGCCTTCGTGGCCGCCCTGGCCGGGGAGGGGCACACCGATGCCCCGAGCTGCGCCTCCCAGCTCATCCGGGCCTTCGCCATCCCGCTCAACGACCATATGCCGCGCGAGGCGCGCCAGCGCCTGAAGCCCTTCGCCCCGCGTATCCTCGGGACCAATGACGGGCTCGACGCGGCGCGCGCCGAGGTGCTGCGCCAGGTCGTGGCCGAGGAGATCCTGCCGAGGACCCTGGAGCACCGCCAGGCGGCACCCGGCGCCGCCGCGCCGCAGTGGCGGGCGGGCCCGCTCGGGCGCCTCTGGCTCCGCTTGTGCCGGCGCGAACTGCATAACCGGATCGCCAGGCTCCTCGCCCAGGCCGGGCACGATCACCGGCCCGGCCATGCGGACGACCTGGCGAGTGCCGCGGGGCGGCTGATCGGCCTCTGCGCGCGCAGCACCACGGATGCCCGCGAGGCGGAATGGTACTGGAGCCGGGCCATCGGCCTCTTGGACAGGCTCTGCGATGTCGGGGCGGAGCGGCGCCGCGAGCCGGAGGTGCGGGCGGACCGCCTGGAGCGGTTCGAGGCAATCCTCGACGGGCGCCGGCCCGGCAGCGGCACGCATGCCGTCGCGCCACCCGCACTCCGCCTCTTCTAGGGGCCGGTCCCGTTCCCGGCCGCCTTCCCGGACGGCAAGCCGCTGAGCGGCCCGGTCGCCCGAAGGCGGAGCCGGAGGGCGTGAACCGGCCCGCAGGATGCCAAGCCGCCCGGTCGTCCGGAGGCGGAGCCGGAGGGCGTGAACCGGCCGGCAAGATACAAGCGGCCTGGCTTTCCGGGGCAGGCGCGAGGCATCCGGGGCCGTGAGTCTTCGGTTGCCCGGCGCCGGCCTTGCCGGGGGTGCGCTGGTGGCTCCGGCCAGGCCCGCGGATGTCCCCGACAGGCCGGGCATCAGCCCGGCCGGGATCACCAGGTTCCGGTGGACTGCCAAGCCAGGAGCTTCCATTCCCCCCCCGCGCTCGCGCCACACACGCATGTTCTTGTCGTTATAGACGTCCTGTTCCCGCTCAAGGCGAGCGTGCCCGCGCATCAGCCCAACCAGGATCACCAGGTCGCCGTCGATCCGATAATCGGTTTCCGTCAGGTCAAGATCGGCCGCATAGGTGAGGCTATGGGAACGGACAGCGGTGAGATAGGCCTGCTTGTCGTAGATCTTTCCTCTGCTGTTAATATAAATGAACTTTTCATCAATAATATGCGCCATGGTTTCGGCATCATTGCTGCGGATGGCTGCGATGCGGGTTTGCTCCAACCGTCTCACGGCCTCAAGCGCGGGCTTGTCTGAATTGCTGAGTGTCATTGTGGCACCGGGATTGAAAGAGTTCAGGAATTGAAGGGGGCATGGGGTTCGGCGTGGCGGGCCGTGCCGGGGCTTGGTGGCCCGGAACCGGTTGTCGTCTTCATCCGTCGGACCGCCTTTCAATGATGCCGCGGCCTTGGCTTTCAGGCCGTGTCGCGTGCCGTGCGGCAGCCTGGCCGACGCTGGAGCAGATCGCCGCAGGGCGGAACCGCCCGGAGGCGTGAATCTCCCCTACAAACAACAGGTTACAGCGACTGTGGGGTGTTACCAGGGCCGCGGCCCCGCCAGGCCCCTCATCCTGGCTGCGGTAGCCGGGACAGGCGGGATCGGGCCCATGCACGGCGCATGACGGCCACCCATCCTCCGAGGTTCCGCTCACCGGATACGCCCCCGAGGGGGCGGCCTTCCCTGGCCTCTGCACGCCGAGTACGGGCCTCGCTGCCAGGCCGATCCCGAAATCCCGCAAGCCGGTCTGCACGGACATGTCCGCACCCACCTCCGCAAGGGCGCAGCCTTCCGGTGGCCTGCCGCCTCGGCATCCGCCCCGGGCGGCAGGGAAGGCTTCGGATCGAGGCTGGCACACCCAGATAGCGCAGACAAACGAGATTGTTTGGGTGTTGACTGCGTAATTCCTGCAGGATCAGGGAGGAGCCAAGATGGACATCGAACTCGCCCGAACCTTCCTCGCCATCGTCGCTGCCGGCAGCTTCGTGCGTGCCGCGGAACTCCTGAATGTCAGCCAGACCACCGTCAGTGCCCGCGTCCGGGTGCTGGAGGAGCAGCTCCGGCGGCCGGTCTTCGTCCGCAGCAAGGCCGGGGCGTCGCTGACGCCCGCCGGCGAACAGTTCTTCCGCCACGCGCCGGCGCTGGTGCAACTCTGGGAGCGTGCCCGCCACCAGGTCGCCGTGCCGGCCGGCCGGCGGGCCGTGCTGGCGATCGGGGGCGAGCTCAGCCTGTGGGACCCGCTTCTCCTCCGCTGGCTGCTGTGGATGCGCGCCTCGGCGGCCGATGTGGCGCTGCGTGCCCTGGTCGGGCTGCCGGAGGATCTGCTGGACCAGGTCGCCCAGGGAATCCTCGACATCGCCGTCGTCTACGAGCCGCGCTACAGGCCCGGGCTCAAGGTCGAGCTCCTTGCCGAGGAGAGGCTCGTGATGGTGGCCACGCCGCCCGGGGCCGACGGTGCCAGCGCCGACTACGTCCAGGTGGACTGGGGCCCGACTTTCGCGCTCCAGCACGGTATCGGCCTGCCCGGAAGAGCCGATCCGGGCCTCTTTGTCAGCCTCGGTCCGCTGGGCCTGGGCTACATCCTCCAGGCGGGCGGGACGGGATACTTCCGCCACGGGACAGTCCAGCCGCATCTGGAGAGCGGCAGGCTGGAACTGGTGAAGGATGCGCCGGAGTTCCTGTACCCAACCCATGTCGTCTATGCCGAGACCGGCGATGCGGAGCTGATCCGGATCGCCGTCGAGGGCCTGCGCCATGTTGCCCGCAGCAATGCCTCATGAGCAGGCCCGCCGCCCCTGCCCTGCGGAGGAGGGGGGCGAAAGGGACGGACCATGCGCTGGGGCGGGCGCGATCCGCTCCCGCGCCTTGCCGCCTCGGCCGCAGGATCAGCGCGGCGCTGCCTCCAGGGCCTCGATCAGCAGGCGCAGGCTGGCGGCAGCGAATTCGCGCATATTGCCGATCCGGTCCGGGCTGCCGGTCTCCAGCGTGATGGCGCGCTCCACCGGGCCGGAGACCGCGAGGCAGGCATGGCCGGCGGCATGGCCGTAGCGGTTGCCGGTGGGGCCGGTGGCGCCGGTCTCGCCCAGGCCCCAGACCGTGCCCAGCCGCTCCCGCGCGCCGCGCGCCAGCAGCGCCGCATAGGGTTCGGAGGAGGGCGGCACATCGCCCAGCGCCGCCTGCGGGATATCCAGCAGGATGCTGCGCGCCTCCCGCGTATAGACCACGGCGCCGCCGCGGAAATAGGCCGAGGCACCCGGCACCGCGAGCAGCGCGGCGGAGATCAGCCCGGCGGCCGAGGATTCCGCCACCGCGATGCTCTCGCCGCGCGCCTTCAGCAACGCGCCGGCCTTCTCGCCAAGGGGCAGCAGGGTCTGCATCACGGGCTCCTTGCCTCGGTTCCGGGGGATGGTGCCGCGAAGCCGGGCAGGTCGTCGAGGGCCAGCGAGCCGCCGCCCACCACCGGCACCGCCCTGGTGCCGCGCGCCAGCATCTCGGCCAGGGCCTGGTGCAGGGTGGCGGTGGCGGCCAGGGGCTCGCCCGGCACGGGTTCGGCGCGGCGCGGCGCCTCGGCGATGGTGAAGAGCGCCAGGCGTTTCAGCGCCCGGTCCTGGCCGAGGAATCCCGCCACGAAGCCGTCCGCCGGGTGCGCCAGCAATTCCGCCGGGGCGGCGTGCTGCACCAGGCGACCGGCGCGCAGGATGGCGACGGCATCGCCAAGCCGGATCGCCTCCTCCACGTCATGCGTCACGATCAGCACGGTCTTGCGGAGCTGCTTCAGCAGCCGCAGCACCTCCTCCTGCAGGCGGCCGCGCAGCACGGGATCGACGGCGCCGAAGGGCTCATCCATCAACAGCACCGGCGGGTCGGCGGCCAGGGCCCGCGCCACGCCGACGCGCTGGCGCTCGCCGCCCGAAAGTTGGCGCGGCAGGCGGTGGGCGAAGCGCGCGGGGTCGAGGCCGACCAGCGCCAGCACCGCCTCCACCCGCGCGGCGATGCGGGCGCGGTCCCAGCCGAGCAGGCGCGGCACGGTGGCGATATTCGCCGCCACGTCCCGGTGCGGAAACAGCCCGACATTCTGGATGACATAGCCGATGCCGCGCCGCAGCGTGACCGGATCGGCCCGCAGCGCATCCTGCCCGCCGATGCGGATGCTGCCGCCGGAGGGCGCCACCAGCCGGTTCACCATGCGCAAGGTGGTGGTCTTGCCGCAGCCGGAGGGGCCGATCAGCGCGCAACTCGTCCCTTCCGGCACGGTCAGCGTCAGCCCCGCCACCGCGGGCGCCGGGGCGCCGGGCCAGTGCTTCGAGAGGTCGCACAGCTCGATCATGCGGTGCCGCTCCATCGGGCGCTGGCGCGTTCCAGCCGGCCGAAGCCGTATTCCATGCCGAGCGCCAGGGCCGCGATGGCGATGCCGCCGACCAGCAGCCGCCCGGTCTCCAGCAGCGCCATGCCCTGCGTCACCAGATCCCCGAGCCCGCCGCCGCCGATGAAGGTGGCGAGCGCCGCGCCCGAGACCACCTGCACCGCGGCAATGCGGAGGCCAGCGAAGATCAGCGGCGCCGCCAGCGGCAGCTCCACCCGCAGCAGCCTTTGCCGCGCCGTCATGCCGAGGCCCGTCGCGGCCTCCAGCGCCTGGCTGTCCACGCCGCGCAGCCCGATGACGGCATTCACCAGCACCGGCGGCAGTGCCACCAGGGCCAGCGCCACCACCGAGGGCGTGAAGCCGACGCCGAGCAGCGGCAGCAGCGCCGCCAGCACCGCCAGGCTCGGCAGGGTACGCAGCAGCCCGGCGGCGGCGATGGCCGCCTCCGCCAGCCGGGCGCGCCGCGCCACCAGCAGGCCGAGCGGCAGGGCCAGGGCGATGCCGATCGCCAGCCCCGTGAGGGACAGCAGCAGATGCTCGCCCAAGGCGCCGAGGAAGATGCCAGGATTGGCGCGCAGCCAGGAAAGCCCCTCCGCCAGCGCGCCCATCAGGCGGCCTCCGGCAGGCGGCGCTGCGCGGCGCGGAGCGCCTGGTCCAGCGCCAGGGCCAGCAGGCAGGTGAGCCCGGCGCCGACCAGGATCTTCTCGGTATGGCCCTGGTCGAGCCCGGTCAGGATCAGCGTGCCGAGCCCGCCCGCATTGATATAGGCGCCGACCGTCGCGGCCGAGACCAGCGTCACGCCAGCCACCCGCAAGCCGCCGATCAGCGCCGGCAGGGCGAGCGGCAATTCCACCCGGAACAGCCGCTGCCGCCGCGTCAGCCCCATGCCATCCGCGGCCTCCAGCACCTCCGCCGGCACGGTCCGCAGGCCGGTGACGAGCGCGCGCAGCAGGATCGGCACGGCATAGGTGACGAGCGCCAGCAGGGCCGGGGTGAAGCCCAGGCCCAGCACCGGCACCAGCAGGGCAAACAGCGCCAGGGTCGGGATGCTGTAGAGCACCGAGGCCGTGCCCAGCGCCACCCCGCGCAGCGCCCCGCAGCGCGCCGCCAGCACGCCGAGCGGCAGGGCGATGGCCAGCGCGATCAGCATGGCGGCCGCGACCAGGCCGATATGCTGGAGCAGCGCCTGGCCGACCACATCCAGGTTGCGGGTGGTCCATCTCATGGCCGGGGCTGGGCCAGGAAGCGCGCCGCCACCTCGCGCGGCTCGTCGCCATCCTGATCCACCTGGCGGTTCAGTTCCTGCATCACCGGGTTGTCGAGCCGCGCATTCACCGCCGCCAGCACGGCCTCCAGCGGTGGGAAGCGCTGCATCGCCTCCGGCCGCACCACCGGGGCGAGCTGATAGGGCGGCCAGAGGCCCCGGTCATCCCGCAGCACCACGAAGCCGCCGGTGGCGATCTGCCAATCCGTGGCATAGGCATTCACCACATCCGCCTGGCCATGCCGCAGCGCCGCGTAGCGCAGGCCGAGCGCGGCGAATTGCCGGAAGCGGCGGAAATGGATGCCATAGACGCGGACCAGCCCCGGCAACCCATCCGCCCGGCCGGCGAATTCATTGCCGGCGGCCAGCGTCAGTTGCGGCGCGGCGCGGGCGAGGTCCGAGAGCGTCGCCAGCCCGTATCGCCGCGCCGTCTCCGGCAGGACCAGCAGCGCATTGCCATTGTCGATGCCGGAGGGCGCCAGCCAGGTAAGGCCGAATTCGCGCTCATACCCCTCGCGCACCCGCCGGTAGACCTCCGCCGCGCTGCCCTCCGTGGAGGCGCGCAGGACGACGCCGAGGCCGGTGCCAGTATATTCGGGATAAAGGTCGATCTGCCCGGCCAGCAGGGCCTGCTGCGCGATCAGCGTGCCGCCGAGATTGAGTTGCCGTTCCACCCGGGCGCCCGCCGCCTCCAGCGCCTGGGCGTAGAGCTCCCCCACCACCAACTGCTCGGTGAAGTTCTTGGAGCCGACGCGCAGCACGGGCGGCTCCTGCGCCCGCGCCAGGCCCGGCAGCAGCAGCGCGGCGGCCAGCAGCCGGCGCCGCCTGGTGGCCCCGACGGGGAAGGGCAGGGTGCGGGATCTCATATCGGCGCAGCAGACCAGCCCCGGCCGGCGCCGGGCAAGGCAAAATCCCGCCACCGCTTGGCTTCCCGCGGTCCTGCCGGCACACTGGCCGCCAGCCGCCAGGGACCGACCATGCCCAATGCCGCCACGCCGGCGCGCCTCATCATCGGCATCAGCGGTGCCTCCGGCGCCATCTACGGCGTGCGGCTGCTGGAATTGCTGCGGCCGACGTCGGTCGAGACGCATCTCATCCTGTCGCAGACCGCGCGCCTGACGCTCGCGCATGAGACCGGGCTGAAGCCGGCGGCGGTGGAGGCGTTGGCCGATGTGGTGCATGGCCATGCCGATCTCGGCGCCGCCTGCTCCTCCGGCTCCTTCCGCACGCTGGGCATGGTGGTGGCGCCCTGTTCCATCAAGACGATGTCGGAGATCGCCACGGGCGTCACCCCCAACCTGCTCTCGCGCTCCGCCGATGTGGTGCTGAAGGAGCGGCGGCGCCTGGTGCTGATGCTGCGGGAGACGCCGCTGCATCTCGGCCATATCCGCAGCATGGCGGCGGTGACGGAGGCGGGCGCCATCCTCTACCCGCCGGTGCCGGCCTTCTATGCCAGGCCGGCCTCGATCGCCGAGATGGTGGACCATACGCTCGGCCGGGTGCTGGATCTCTTCGACATCGACCTCGGCACGGTGCAGCGCTGGGGCGGGATGCCGGGCCGCAAGGCCCCGGTCTAGAAGCCCGGCCGCGGCGTCTGCTCCATCACCACCGTGGAAAGCCCGCCATCCGCCAGGATCTCGGCGCCGTTCACATAGCCGGCGCGCGGGCTGGCGAGGAACAGCACCGCATCGGCGATGTCCTGCGGCGTGCCGATGCGGCGGCTGGGCAGCATCGCCTCCCGCCGTTCCTTGATGCCGGGCGCCTGGTAGAAGCTCTCGGACATCGGCGTGCGGATCAGGCCGGGGCTGACGATATTGCTGCGGATGCCCTGCGGCCCCCATTCCAGCGCCAATTGCCGCGACAGCATGGCCACCGCCGCCTTGCTCGGGCTATAGGCGCCGCTGCGCGGCTGCGGGTTGGAGGCGGCGATGGAGGCGATATGCACCAGCGCGCCGCTGCCCCGCTGCATCATGCCCGGCCCGAAAGCCTGGGCGCAGATCAGGTAGCCGGTGAGGTTCACCGCCAGCAGCGCGTTCCACTCCGCGATGCCGAGGGTCGCCAGCGGCCCGGGCCGCAGCACGCCGGCATTGTTCACCAGGATATCCGCCGGGCCGAGATCGCGCGCCACCGCCGCGGCCGTGGCGGCGACGCCAGCCTCATCGGTGGTGTCGCAGGCGAAGGCGGCGGCGCGGCCGCCGGCGCCGTTGATCTGCGCGGCCAGCGCCGTGCAGCCCTCGCCATCCCGGTCGAGCAGCGCCACATCGGCGCCGGCGGCGGTGAAGGAGAGCGCGATCGCCCGCCCCATGCCCCCCCCGCCGCGCCGGTGACGACCGCAACCTTGCCCGCAAGCCCGAGCCAATCCGCCGCCATCGCCCTTCCTCCCGCCTTTCCGGGATCAGGCACGCGGCGGGCGCCTCCGGTCAAGCGCCGCCGAGGCCCCGGTGCGGCACCGCCGCCTCGGTTTCGAGGAAGGGCCCCTCCACGCGCATGGGCCGGCGGCCCCGCGCCGCCACCTCGGCGGCCGGCAATTGCAGCGGCTGCCAGTTCAGGGGGCCGCCGCGGGCGCGGGCCAGGTCGCCCGCGCGCAGGCCGAAGACCACCCGCCCGATACCGGCGAGATAGGCCGCAGCGGCGCACATCGGGCAGGGCTCGGTCGAGGCGTAGAGCGTGGCGCCGGCCAGCCTGCCAGGGCCATGCTGCGCCGCCGCCACGCGGATCGCCGCCATCTCGGCATGGGCGGTGGGGTCGCCGGTGGTGATGGCGGCGTTGCCGGCCTCGGCGAGGGCGCTGCCATCCGGGGCCAGCAGCACCGCGCCGAAGGCGCCGTCGCCGCGGGCGCGCGCCTCGACCGCAAGCGCGATGGCGCGGCGCATCGGCGTGGCATCCGCCCCGCTCATGCGCGGAGCAGCCGTGCGGCATCCAGCGCGAAATAGGTCAGCACCCCATTCGCCCCGGCGCGCTTGAAGGCGAGCAGGCTTTCCATCATCGCCCGCTCATGCTCCAGCCAGCCATTCCGCACCGCGGCCATGATCATCGAATACTCGCCGCTCACCTGATAGGCGAAGGTCGGCACGCCGAAGCGCTCCTTCACGCGGCGGACGATGTCGAGATAGGGCATGCCCGGCTTCACCATGACCATGTCGGCGCCCTCGGCGAGGTCGAGCGCCACCTCGCGCAGCGCCTCGTCGGTATTGGCCGGGTCCATCTGGTAGGTCTTCTTGTCGCCGCGCAGCGCCTTGCCCGAGCCCACCGCATCGCGGAAGGGGCCATAGAAGGCCGAGGCGTATTTGGCGGCATAGGACATGATCCGGGTGTCGATCAGCCCGGCATCGTCCAGCGCCACGCGGATGCGCCCGACGCGGCCATCCATCATGTCGGAGGGCGCGATCACGTCGATCCCGGCCTCCGCCTGGATCACCGCCTGGCGCACCAGCACCTCCAGGCTGTCGTCATTCGCCACGTAGTCGCCGCGGATCACTCCGTCATGGCCATGGTCGGTATAGGGGTCGAGCGCCACGTCGCCGACCAGGCCGATCCCGGGGAATTCCCGCTTCAGCAGCCGGGCGCTGCGGCAGATCAGGTTCTCCGGGTTCAGCGCCTCCGTCCCCTCCGCATCCTTCAGGTTCAGGGGCGTCATCGGGAAGATGGCGATGGCCGGGATGTCCAGCTTCGCCGCCGCCTCCACATGCCCTGCCAGCCGGTCGAGCGTGACGCGGGAGACGCCGGGCATGGAGGCGACCTCGCTGGTCTGCCCCGCGCCCTCCATGACGAAGATCGGCCAGATCAGGTCGTCCACGGAGAGCGCGTGCTCGGAGACCAGCCGGCGGGTCCAGGCGTCCCGCCGGTTACGCCGCATCCGGACGGTCGGGAAGCCGCCCGGCGGCTGGTCGCGGCTCATTGCGCGGCCTGCGCCTGGTTCGCGGTGGCCGCCCCCAGCGCCTGGTCGAGATCGGCCAGGATGTCGTCGATATGCTCGATGCCGATCGAGAGCCGCACATAGCCCGGCGTCACCCCGGTCTGCGCCTGCTCCGCCTCGGAGAGCTGGCTATGCGTGGTGCTGGCGGGATGGATCGCCAGCGACCGCGCATCGCCGATATTGGCGACATGGTAGAACATCTGCAGCGCGTCGATGAAGCGCTTGCCGGCCTCCATGCCGCCTGCCAGCTCGAAGCCCATCAGGCTGCCATAGCCGCCCTTGAGATAGGCATCGGCGCGGCGCTTCGCCTCGCCCTGCTGCACGCTCGGGTGGATCACCTGCGTCACCGCCGGGTGCTGCGAGAGGAAGGCGGCGACGCGCAGCGCGTTCTCGCAATGCCGCTCCATGCGCAGCGGCATGGTCTCCAGCCCTTGGATGAACATGAAGGCGTTGAAGGGCGCCATGGCGGCGCCGAGGTCGCGCAGCACGCAGGTGCGCATGCGCAGAATATAGGCGATGGGGCCGAGCGGCTTCGCCGCCTCGGTCCAGACCGCGCCGTGGTAGCTGGGATCGGGCTTGTTCAGCGTCGGGAACCGGTCGCCATGGGCTGCCCAGTCGAAATTGCCGCCATCCACCACGATGCCGCCGATGCTGGTGCCATGGCCGCCGATGAATTTGGTGGTGGAATGCATCACCACCGCGGCGCCATGCTCCAGCGGCCGGCAGATCACCGGCGCCGCCGTATTGTCCATGATGAGCGGCACGCCAAGCTCGCGGCCGATCCTCGCCACTTCGCCGATCGGGAAGACCTGGAGCTTCGGGTTGGGCAGCACCTCGGCATAGTAGCAGCGGGTGCGGGCATCGGTGGCGCGGCGGAAGCCCTCGGGATCCGCGGGATCGACGAAGCGGGCCTCGATGCCGAGCTGCTTCAGCGTATTCGCGAAGAGGTTCCAGGTGCCGCCATAGAGGTCGGTGGAGGTGACGAAATTGTCCCCCGCCTCGCAGAGATTCAGCACGCAGAAGCTGGTCGCCGCCTGGCCGGAGGCCACCGCCAGCGCCGCCACGCCACCCTCGACCGCCGCGACGCGGGTCTCCAGCGCATCGCAGGTGGGGTTCATGATGCGGCTGTAGATATTGCCCATCTCCTGCAGCCCGAAGAGCCGGGCGGCATGGCCGGTATCCTGGAACTGGAAGGAGGTGGTCTGGTGGATCGGCACCGCGACCGAGCCGGTTGAGGGGTCGGCCCGGAAGCTGCCGCCATGCAGCGCCAGCGTCTCGGGATGGGTGATGTTCGGCCGTGCCATGTCCTGCCTTCTCCTGCGGAACTCGCCTCGGGCGGAGTCGTGCCACTTCGGGCCCCGCAGCGGAAGGGGCAGGGGCTCGCGGGTGCCGCGGCCCTGCAAGCGAAGAGCCAAGGCGGATTGGCGTTCAGGCATGAACCCGATCCGCCCTAGGGTGTTGCGATGCCGATCCGCTCACGCCTCCTGCCCCTGCTCCTGCTCGCCGCTTGCGCCGGGCCGGACTTGCCCTTCGCGACCGCCAGGGCGCCGAACTCGGTGCAGCAGATGGCGATTCCAGGGCCGGAGGGCGTGACCCTGCACGCCCTGCTCGCCCTGCCGGAGGGGCCGGCAAAAGGCGCGGTGGTGGTCGCGCTGCATGGCTGCAGCGGCCTCGCCCCGCCGAACCGGCGCCTGCGCCTGCCGCTGCGGGAGGCCGATTGGGCTGCCCGCCTCACCGAAGCCGGGCATCCCGTGGTCTTCCCCGACAGTTTCGGCAGCCGTGGCCTGGGGAGCGCTTGCGGGGTGCGGGGCTTCCCGGTCTCGCCCGAGAGGGTGCGGCGGGAGGATGCCCGCGCCACCGCCGCCTGGGCCGTGGCGCAGCCCTGGGCGCTGCCCGGCGGGGTGGTGCTGCTCGGCTGGTCGCATGGCGGCTCCGCCACCCTGGCCGCGGTGGCCGCACCGCTGCCGCCCGGCCAAATCCGCGCCGCCATCGCCTTCTATCCGGGCTGCGGCACCTTGTCGCGGGCCGGCGGCTGGGTGCCGGCGGTGCCCGTCCTGCAACTGCTCGGCGCCGCGGATGACTGGACCCCGCCCGGCCTGTGCCAGGGCCTGGCCGCCGGCCATGCCGGGCAGGTCGAGACCGTGCTCTACAGCGGCGCGGCGCATGGCTTCGACCATCCCGGCCGGCCCGTGCGCAGCCATGCCCTGCCGGATGGCCGCATGGTGACGATGGGCAGCGACCCGGCGGGGCGGGCGGACGCGCTGCGGCGCGTGGCGGGCTTCCTCGGGGCGCATGGCGGGGTTGCGCCCTGACGGGCCGGGTTCCCAGGGGCCCGCTCTTCGCCTCGCATCGGGGAAGTGCTAGTCAGCCCGCATGACCTCCGCCGGATTCCCCATCGCCATTGGCGGCGACCATGCCGGGTTGCCGCTGAAACAGGCCCTGCAGCAGGCGCTCGCCGCCGCCGGCCACGCATTGCTGGATTTCGGCACGAATGAGGCCGCCAGCGTGGATTACCCGGATTTCGCACACCAGGTCTGCCTGGCCGTGCAGGAGGGCCGGGCGCACTTCGGCGTGCTGGTCTGCGGCAGCGGCATCGGCATGGCGATCGCCGCCAACCGCCACCCCGGCATCCGCGCCGCGGTGCTGCATGACAGCACGGAGGCGCGGCTGACACGGGCGCATAACGATGCGAATGTCGCCGCCTTCGGTGCCCGGCTGATCGGGGCCGAGGTGGCGCAGGACGCCCTGAATACCTTCCTCGCCACCGCCTATGAGGGCGGCAGGCATGACCGGCGGCTGGCGAAACTTGCCCCGCCCCCCAAGGCCGGGGAGTAGCACCCATGAACGAGACCACCGCCTATCGCAGCCCCGCCCGCTTCTTCAGCGCCGGCCTGGCCGAGAGCGACCCCGAGATCGCCGCCGCCATCGGCCAGGAATTGGTGCGCCAGCAGGACGGCATCGAACTGATCGCCAGCGAGAACATCGTCTCCCGCGCCGTGCTGGAGGCCCAGGGATCCGTCCTCACCAACAAATACGCGGAAGGCTATCCCGGCCGCCGCTACTATGGCGGCTGCGAATTCGTGGATATCGCCGAGACCCTGGCGATCGAGCGGGCCTGCAAGCTCTTCGGTTGCGGTTTCGCCAATGTGCAGCCGCATTCCGGCGCCCAGGCCAACCAGGCGGTGTTCCTGGCGCTGCTCCAGCCCGGCGACGCCTTCATGGGGCTTGACCTCGCGGCCGGCGGGCACCTGACCCATGGCTCGCCCGCCAACCTCTCCGGCAAGTGGTTCCGGCCGGTGCCCTATACGGTGCGGCGCGAGGACCAGTTGATCGACATGGAGGAGGTCGCCCGCATCGCGCGGGAGAGCCGGCCGAAGCTCATCATCGCCGGCGGCTCGGCCTATGCGCGGCACTGGGATTTCGCCCGGTTCCGAGCCATCGCCGATGAGGTGGGCGCGATCTTCATGGTGGACATGGCGCATTTCGCGGGCTTGGTGGCCGGGGGGGCGCATCCCTCGCCCTTCCCGCATGCGCATGTCGCCACCACCACCACCCACAAGACGCTGCGCGGCCCGCGGGGGGGGATGATCCTCACCAATGACGAGGCGCTGGCGAAGAAATTCAACAGTGCCGTCTTCCCTGGCCTCCAGGGCGGCCCGCTGATGCATGTGATCGCCGCCAAGGCGGTGGCCTTCGGCGAGGCGCTGCGGCCGGAATCCCGCGCCTATGCCCGGGCGGTGGTGGGCAATGCCCGGGCGCTGGCCGAGGAGCTGCGCGGCCAGGGCCTGGACCTCGTCACCGGCGGCACCGACAACCACCTGCTGCTGGTGGATCTCCGGCCGAAGCGCCTCACCGGCAAGGCGGCGGAGGGCGCGCTGAACCGGGCGCATCTCACCTGCAACAAGAACGCCATCCCCTTCGACCCGGAGAAGCCGATGGTGACCTCCGGCGTCCGCCTCGGCACCCCCGCCGGCACCACCCGCGGCTTCGGCGAGGCCGAGTTCCGCGAGATCGGCCGGCTGATCGGCCAGGTGCTGGACGGGCTGGCGGCGGCCAATGCGCCGGAAGGCAATACCGCGGTCGAGGCCGCGGTGAAGGCGCGGGTGCAGGCGCTCTGCCAGGGCTTCCCGATCTACCGGGACTAGGAAGGAGGGCGTTTCGCCCCCGGGGGGGAGGAAGACACGGATGCGCTGCCCCTATTGCGGCGGTGAGGACACGCAGGTGAAGGACAGCCGCCCCGCCGAGGACGGGGTGGCGATCCGCCGCCGCCGCTCCTGCCCGGCCTGCGGCGCCCGCTTCACCACCTTCGAGCGGGTGCAGCTGCGCGAGCTGACCGTGCTCAAGACCGATGGCCGCCGGGTGCCCTTCGACCGCGAGAAGCTCGCCCGTTCCATCCGCGTGGCGCTGCGCAAGCGCCCGGTGGACGAGGACCGGATCGAGCGCATCGTCAACGGCATCCAGCGCCGGCTGGAGACCGAGGTGGAATTCGAGGTCACGTCCCGCCAGATCGGCGAGATCGTCATGGAAACCCTGAAGGAGGTGGACCAGGTGGCCTATGTCCGCTTCGCCAGCGTCTACCGCAATTTCCGCGAGGCCCGCGATTTCCGCGCCTTCCTCGGCGAGATGGACGCGGATTAGCACCGGCCCCGATCAGCTTCCGCCTTGGGACTCCCATGCTCGACCACGTCTCCATCACCGTCTCCGACCTCGCGCGCGCCGCGCCCTTCTGGGATGCGGTGATGGCCGCGCTCGGCATCGGCTGCGTGGTGCGGCGGGAGGGCCAGCTCGGCTACGGCACGCGCAACCGGCCCGGGGATGACGGGCACGGCTACCTCTCCGTCCATGCCAGCACCGGCCCCGCCGTGGTGGCGGACAACCGGCACTGGTGCTTCCGCGCGCCGGACCGCGCGGCGGTCGAGGCCTTCCATGCCGCCGGGCTGGCGGCCGGCGGGCGCTGCGACGGGCCGCCCGGCCTGCGGGTTGGCTATCACCCAGCCTATTACGCCGCCTTCCTGCTGGACCCGGGTGGCAACCGGGTGGAGGCCGTCTGCCACCGCCCGCCAGGCCCCGCATGAATTCCAGCAACCGCGGCCGGTGCGGCTTTCCCCCGGCCGGGCCGCACCCCAGCTAGCGCCCATGTCTTCCGCCGAGGATCAGGCCCATATGCGCGCGGCGCTGGGGCTGGCACGACGGGGCCTGGGCAATACCTGGCCCAACCCGGCGGTCGGCTGCGTCATCGTCCGGGATGAGCAGGTGGTGGGCCGCGGCTGGACCCAGCCCGGCGGCCGCCCGCATGCCGAGACCGAGGCGCTGGCCCGGGCCGGCGCCGCGGCCCGCGGCGCCACCGCCTATGTCACGCTGGAGCCCTGCTCCCATTGGGGCCGCACGCCGCCCTGCTGCGATGCGCTGGTCCGCGCCGGCATCGCCCGGGTGGTGGTGGCCACCGGCGACCCGGACCCGCGCGTCGATGGCCGCGGCTTGCAGCGGCTGCGCGATGCCGGGGTGGTGGTGGAGACCGGCCTGATGGGAGAGGCGGCGCGGGCGGTCAATGCCGGCTTCGCCCGCCGCATCACCCTGGGCCTGCCGCTGGTGACGCTGAAACTCGCCACCAGCCTTGATGGGCGGATCGCCACGGCGGCAGGCGAGAGCCGCTGGATCACCGGGGCCGAGGCGCGGCGGGCGGCGCATGGGCTGCGCGCCCGGCACGACGCCATCCTGGTCGGCAGCGGCACGGTCCTGGCCGATGACCCGGACCTCACCTGCCGCATCCCCGGCATGGCCCGGGTGCCGCTGGCCCGCGTGGTGGCCGATAGCCGGCTGCGGACGCCGCTCGATGCCCGGCTGGTGGCGACGGCGCGGGAGGTGCCCACCTGGATCGCCACGCGCACCGGCCAGAAGCCGGCCGCGCTCGCCCCCTACCAGGCGGCGGGGGTGGAGATCCTGACGGTGAAGCGGGGCAAGGTGGGGCTCGACCTGCCCATGCTGCTCGGCGCCCTGGCCCAGCGGGGCGTCACGCGGGTGCTGGCGGAGGGCGGCGCCGGCATCGCCGCCGGGCTGCTGCGGGCGGGGCTGGTGGACCGGATCGCCTGGTTCCACGCCCCCGGCGTGATGGGCGGGGACGGGCTGTCGGCGGTGCAGCCCTTGCCGCTGGCATCGCTTTCCGCCATGCCCAGGTTTGTGCGGGTTGCCAGCCAGCCGCTCGGGCCGGACTGGCTGACCGAATTCAGACGCGCGGAGGGCGAAGACCCATGTTCACCGGGATCGTGACCGACCTCGGCACGGTGCGGGAAGTGCAGCCGATCGGCGGCGGCAACGACATGCGCCTCATCATCGGCACCTCGCCCGCCTTCCTGGCGAGGCCCGAGCCGGCGGTGATCGGCGCCTCCATCGCCTGTTCCGGCTGCTGCCTGACCGCGGTGGAGCTGGGCGGCGACTGGTTCGCGGTGGATGCCTCGGCCGAGACGCTGTCGAAGACTACCCTCGGCCGGCTCAGGCCGGGCAGCCGCATCAACCTGGAACGCTCGCTGCGCATGGGCGACGAGCTCGGCGGGCATCTCGTCTCCGGCCATGTGGACGGGGTGGCGGAGGCGCTTTCGGCCGAGCCGGAGAACGGCTCGGTGCGCTGGCGCTTCCGGCTGCCGCCGGGGCTTGCGCGCTTCGTCGCCGCCAAGGGCTCCATCGCGATCGACGGCTGCTCGCTGACGGTGAACGAGGTGGGCGAGCCCGGCGCGCTTGACGAAGCGGTCTTCGGGGTCAACATCATTCCCCATACCGCCGCCGTGACCACCTTCGGCACCTTGCAGCCGGGCGGGGCGGTGAATATCGAGATCGACATGCTGGCGCGCTATGTCGCGCGGCTGGCGGCATCCGGGGGCGCCGCGCCACCGGAGGCCCCGACGCACAGGGACAGGACTCCATGACAGCCGGCACCGTGGCCCAGGGCGGCGAGCAGATTTCGCCGCAGCGCGTCAATTTCGCCGATTTCCTCTCGCCCTCCGAGGAGCTGATCGAGGAGGCGCAGCGCGGCCGCATGTTCGTGCTGGTGGATGACGAGGACCGGGAGAATGAGGGCGACCTCGTCATCCCCGCGCAATCCGCGACGCCGGACGCCATCAACTTCATGGCCAAGCACGCCCGCGGCCTGATCTGCCTGGCGATGACCCGGCACCGGGTGGAGCAGCTCGGCCTGCCGCTGATGGCCGCCTCCAACGGCACCCGCCACGCCACCGCCTTCACCGTCAGCATCGAGGCCAAGGACGGCGTCACCACCGGCATCTCCGCCGCCGACCGTGCCCATACCATCGCGGTGGCGGTGAACCCGGAACTCGGGCGGGATCATATCGTCACCCCCGGCCATGTCTTCCCGCTGATGGCGCGGGATGGCGGCACCCTGGTCCGCGCCGGGCATACCGAAGCGGCGGTGGATTTCGCCCGGCTCGCCGGGCTGAACCCGGCCGGCGTCATCTGCGAGATCATGAACGATGACGGCACCATGGCCCGGATGCCGGACCTGGTGGCCTTCGCGCAGCGGCACGGCCTCAAGCTCGGCACCATCGCCGACCTGATCGCGCACCGGCGGCGGACCGAGCGCCTGGTGCGGCGGGTGCAGGAGGGCCAGATCGAGCATGCGGTCGGCGGTGAGTGGCGGCTGGTGGTCTATACCAACACCCTGGAATATGCCGAGCACCTGGCGCTGGTGAAGGGCGACGTGACCCAGCCTGGCCCGGTGCATGTGCGGATGCATGCCGCCAACCTGCTGCACGACATCGTCGCCGGCATCGGCACCCGCGACCTGCACGACGCCATGCGCATGATCGCCGAGGCCGGGCGCGGCGTGGTGGTGGTGATCCGCGACTGGCGCCCCACCAACATGAGCGAGCAGGTGCGGCGCGGCCGCGACCGCCGCGTGGCGCCGCCGGAAATCCGCGACTATGGCATCGGCGCGCAGATCCTCGCCGATCTCGGGGTGCGCGACCTGGTGCGGCTTTCCAACAACCCGCGCCCGATCATCGGGCTGGAAGGCTATGGGCTGCGCGTGTCCGAAACCCGGCCCCTCATCCGCAAGGGCGAAGCATGAGCACCATCGATGCGCCGGAACGCGCCGCCAGCCCCATCGCCGGGCCGCCGCCGCGCCTGCTGGTGATCCAGGCCCCCCTATTACGAGAAGGTGGTGGGCGGCATGCGCGAGGGCGCCGAGGCGGTCTTCGCCACGGCCGGCGCCACCGTGGAGGTGGTGGATGTGGCAGGCGCCTTCGAAATGCCGGCGGCGCTGCGGATGGCGCTGGCGCAGGCCGGCACCCCCTATGACGGCTTCCTCATCCTGGGCTGCGTGGTGCGGGGCGATACCGACCATTACGACCATATCTGCCGCGAGACCTGCCGCGGCGTGATGGACATCGCGGTGGAGACCGGCGCCGCCATCGGCTTTGGCCTGCTGACCGTGCACAGCCTCACCCAGGCGCTGGAACGCGCCGCGCCCGGCCGCATGAACAAGGGGGCCGAGGCGGCGCATGCGCTGCTCGGCCAGGTGGCGCTGCGCCGCCGCTGGGGCCTCGGATGAGCGGCGCCCGGAAGCCGGCCGGCAAGCCGAAGGGCAAGCCGGACCGGGTGCGCGGCCGGCCGCGCACCGGCGCCCGCGTCGCCGCCATGCAGGCGCTCTACCAGAGCGAGCAGACCGGCGAGGCGGCGGAGGCGGTGATCGACCAGTTCGTCCGCCACCGGCTCGGCAACCTGCCGGGGCCGCGCGGCGAGATCGGCGGCTTCGAGGAAGGCCGCGTGCCGGAGGCCGATGTGCCGCTCTTTGCCGCCATCGTCCGCAAGGCCGCCCAGAACGGCGAGACGGTGGACGGGCTGGTGGCCGGGCATCTCGACCCGGACTGGCCGCTGATGCGGCTCGATCCCGTGCTGCGCGCCCTGCTGCGCGCCGCCTGCGCCGAGCTCTGGGGCGGCACCGAGCCGCCGGCCCGGGTGGTCATCAACGAGTATCTCGATATCGCGCATGGCTTCTTCAGCGGCGACGAGCCGCGCTTCGCCAATGGCGTGCTGGACGCCATGGCCCGCAGCCTGCGGGCCGCGGAATCCGCCGATGCGCCGCGCCGCCCCGGCGGCTGAGCCGGTGCCCATGGCGCATCCGCCTTGCCCGTGGCTGCGGGGCTGGCATGTCGCTCCCCGGTGAATTCGCCCTGATCGCCCGGCATTTCCGTAGCCTCGCCGGCCCCGGCGCGCTCGACCTGCTGGATGACGCGGCGCTGCTGGATGTGCCGCCCGGCCGGCAATTGGTGCTGACGGCGGATGCCATGGTCGCCGGCGTGCATTTCCTGCCCGACGACCCGCCGGAGACCATCGGCCGCAAGCTCCTGCGGGTGAACCTCTCGGATCTCGCCGCCATGGGCGCGGCGCCGCTCGGCTACCTGATGACCGTGGCCTTGCCGCAGGGGACCGCCGATGGCTGGGTCGCCGGCTTCGCCGCCGGGCTGGCAGCGGACCAGGTGGCGTTCGGGCTTTCGGTGCTGGGCGGCGACACGGTCTCGACGCCGGGGCCGGTCACGCTGTCGCTCACCATGCTCGGCACGGTGGCGCCGGGGGCGGCGCTGCGGCGAGCCGGAGCGCGGCCGGGCGATGCGGTCTGGGTTTCCGGCACAATCGGCGATGGCGCGCTGGGGCTCCGGGTGCTGCAAGGGCGGCTGGCGGCGGATGCGGCGGGGCATCTGGCCCAACGCTACCGGCTGCCGGAGCCGCGCCTGGCGCTTGGCCAAGCGCTGGCCGGGCTGGCGCTGGCGGCCATGGATGTCTCGGACGGGCTGGCCCAGGACCTCGGCCATCTCTGCCGGGCGGGCGGCTGCGGCGCGGTGGTGGAAGCGGCGGCCGTGCCGCTCTCGCCCGCCGCCCGCGCCGCGGTCATGGCGGACCCCGCCCTTCTGCCGCTGGTGCTGACCGGCGGCGACGACTACGAACTGCTCTTCGCCGCCGCCCCCGACCAGGAGGCGGCGGTGCTGGCCCGGGCTGCTTCCGCCGGCGTGGCGGTGACGCGGATCGGGTCTTTCGTCGCGGGGCCTGCAGAGGTCGCGCTGCGGGGTGAGGGGGGGCGACCCCTGGCCCTGCCCAGGGGAGGGTGGAGCCATTTCTAGCACGTCGCGGGACCGGGCCATGAAGCGGCAGGTCTGGCTGCTGTTCTTCTGCCAGGCGCTGATGCACTCCACCATTGTCGGCCAGGCGGTGATGGGGGCGCTGATCGGCCATTCCCTCGCCGAGGACAAGGCGCTCTCCACCCTGCCGATCGCCATCCAGATGACGGCGACCATGGCGGCCTCCATCCCGGCCGGACTGGTCTTCAGCCGCCTCGGCCGCCGCCCCGGCTTCATCTTCGGGGCGCTTTTCGCCCTGGCGGGCTCGCTGACCTTCGCCGCCGGGGTGTGGCAGGGGGATTTCGTGCTCTATTGCCTGGGCGCGGTGCCGGCGGGGCTCGGCTTCGGCATCGGCCAGCATTACCGCTTCGCCGCCGCCGAGGTGGCGACGCCGGCCTATCGGGCGCGGGCGATCTCGCTGGTGATGACCGGCGGCGTGGTCTCGGCCGCCTTCGGACCGGAGATCGTGAAGCATACCGGCGCCGCCTTCCCGCCCTTCCTGTTCCTCGGCACCTATCTGGTGCTGGCGCTGCTGCCGCTGATCTGCATCCTGCTGCTGGCCTTCACCCGGCTGCCGCCGCCGCCCGCCCGCAGCGCCGGCGGCGCCCCGGTGCGGGAGATCATCTCCCGGCCGGCCTTCATCGCGGCGGCCGTGACCGCGGCCGTGGCCTTCGGCACCATGAACCTCGTCATGACCTCGACGCCGGTGGAGATGATGCTCTGCGGCTTCGGCGTCGGCGCCTCGGCCACCGTCATCCAGGCGCATGCGGTGGCGATGTATGCGCCGGGCTTCGTCACCGGGCGGCTGATCACCCGCTTCGGCACCAGGCGGATCATCGGGGTCGGCGCGCTGCTTTCGGCGCTTTGCGTGCTGGTCGGGCTGCAGGGCCAGAGCTTCGCGCATTTCGCCCTGGCCCTGGCGCTGCTGGGCGTGGGCTGGAATTTCATGTTCGTCGGCGCCACCACCCTGCTCGGCACGGCCTATGCGCCGGAGGAGCGGGTGCGGGCGCAGGCGGCCAATGACCTGATCGTCTTCGGCACCGTGGCCTGCACGGCCTTCCTCTCCGGGGCGGTGCATGCGCGGGGCGGCTGGGTGATGCTGAACCTGTCCATCCTGCCCGCCCTGGCAGTGGCGCTGGGCCTGCTGGCCTGGCAGCGCTGGCGGCGGCAGGTGGCGGCGCGGGCGGTGGCCTGAACGGCCCGGTCGCCCGCAGGCGCAGCCGGGCCGATTCCCTAAAGGCTGAACCGGCGTTCGGAAGCTTGTGGCCTGGCGGCTCCGGGGCCTAGCGGATCTGGCCGATCGGTGGGCCGGCGGTGCCGGGGCCGATATTCGGCTGCGTCGCGCCGGCGCCCACCCGGCCGATATTGCCGAACAGCGCCTGCAACAGCGTGCGCTCCGTGCCGGGGGTCGGGGTCTCGCGCGAGACCATGGAGACGGGCTGGCCATCGGCCGCGGTCAGGACCCGCACCTTGTCCACCACGCCGCGCTCATCGAATTCGACCACCACGGTCTTCTGGTCTTCCACCAGGAGCTGCCGGGCGGGCCGCTGCCGGGTGCGGCTGCTGATATAGTACCACTGGTTGTCGTTGAAGGTGCTGGTCTGGGTCGGCGAGCCGAGCAGGGCCCGGATATCGGCCTTGGTCTGGACCCCGGGGGTGATCTCCCGCAGCTGGTCCTCCGTCACCCGGTTGCCTCGCTGGATCTCCGGCGCCTCGAACAGGCTGCAGCCGGAGAGCAGCAGCACCGCCGGCAGGGCCAGCAGGGCGCGGCGGACCAGGCCGCCCCAGGAGGCGGCCTGGGGCGCGGTGCGGGAAGCGGAGGCGGGCATTGCGTTGACCGGGCGAGGGGGGCGATCCATGTGTCCTGGCGAATGCCACCTTGCCGCGGCACGGTCAACCACGCCTGCTTGTGCCCGCCCGCCCTGCCATAAGGATCCACCGACCGATGGGCCTCCTCGCCCTGCTCCGCCGCAAGCCGCATGAGCGTTCCGGCTTCGAGCTCTATGGCGCCGCCGTCGCCGCGGCACGGCATCCCTGGTTCTTCGGCCCGCTCGGCGTGCCGGACAGCCTGGATGGCCGTTTCGACCTGGTCGGGCTGCATGTGGCGCTGCTGATCCGCCGGCTGCGCCGGGACCCGGACCCGCGCGGCGCCGCCCTGGCCCAGGCGGTCTTCGATGCCATGTTCGCCGATATGGACGTGAACCTGCGCGAGATGGGGGTGGGCGACCTCTCGGTCGGCAAGCGCGTCAAGGCGATGTGGGAGGCCTTCCACGGCCGCGCCCATGCCTATGAGGCGGCGCTGGATGCGGGGGATGCGCCGGCGCTCGCCGCCGCGCTCGGCCGCAATGTCTGGCGTGACGGGGCAGGCGGGGCGGCGGGGGGCGCCGCGCCTGGCGCGCCACGTCATGGCCGCCGCCGCGGCGCTGGCGACCCAGCCGCTCGCCGGGCTGCTGCGCGGCGAGGCCCGTTTCTCTGCCCCGGAGGAGGCTGCCGATGCCGCCTGAACCCCGCGAATTCTCCCGCCCCCCTCGCCCTCGGCCGGGTTGGCCCCGAGGGGCGGCGGGAGGTGCTGGAGGCCAGTGCCGCGGAATGCGCCGCGCTGGCCCGCCGCTTCGGCATCCCCTCGATCGAATCGCTCCGTGCCGAACTGCACCTGAAGCCGGAGCCGGATGGCGCGGTGCTGGCAGAGGGCCGGCTGGAGGCGACGGTCACGCAATCCTGCGTGGTGACGCTGGAGGCCGTGCCGCAGCAGGTGCAGGAGGCGGTGGCGCTGCGCCTGCTGCCCCCCGGCCGCGCGCCGGACGAGGGGCCGGAGGAGATCGACGAGATCGAAACCGAACACGGCATCGCCGATCTCGGCGAGGCGGTGGCGGAACAGCTTGCCCTGGCGCTCGACCCCTATCCACGGGCGCCCGGCGCCGCCCTGCCCCCGGAGGCGGGTGATGCCGGGGGCGGGAAGCTGGCCGGGCTGGCGGCGCTGCGGCGGCGGCATTGATGCCCCATCCTTGCCGAACTCGGTCTTTCCTGGGCGGCGCCGATGGGGCGAACGCTTGCGTGAGCGGGGGGGCGGTGCTACAGGCCCGCCCTTCCGCTGCACTCAGCCGCTTGTTGAAGAGAGAGGCTCGGCACCATGGCCGTTCCGAAGAGAAAAGTTTCGCCCTCCCGCCGCGGCATGCGGCGGGCCCATGAGGGCCTGAAGGCCGAGGCCCATTCCGAATGCGCCAATTGCGGCGAGCTGAAGCGGCCGCACCATGTCTGCTCCGCCTGCGGCCATTACGACGGGCGCGAGGTGGTGCCGGCGGGGAATGCCCTGAAGTCCGCCATCCGCACCTGACCGGGCCACGGGCCCCTTGCGGCGACGCGTGATGATCTGGCACCGGGAGCGCGCCTGAATGTCGCAATCCTTCTCCCTGGCCATCGACGCCATGGGGGGCGACAACGCGCCTGACAGCGTGCTGGATGGGCTTGAATTGGCCGCCGAACGGCACCCGCAGGCGCGCTTCCTGCTGGTGGGCGACGAGGCGCGGCTCGGCGCCATGCTCGCCCGCCGCAAGCGCGCCGCCAGGCTGTGCAGCCTGCGCCATGCGCCGGGCGTGATCTCATCCGAGATGAAGCCCACCGCGGCGCTGCGCCAGGGCCGCAACAGCTCCATGCGCCTGGCGATCGACGCGGTGGCGGCGGGGGAGGCGGCGGGCGTGGTCTCGGCCGGCAATACCGGCGCGCTGATGGCGCTCGCCAAGATCGTGGTGAAGGCGCTGCCGGAGATCGACCGGCCGGCGCTGGCCGCCATCGGCCCCTCGGCGCGGGGCGATGTGGTGATGCTCGACCTCGGCGCCAATGTGCAGTGCGATGCCCGCAACCTGGTGGAATTCGCGGTCATGGGCCATACCTTCGCCCAGGCGGTGCTCGGCCTGCCGACCCCGAGCTTCGGCCTGCTGAATGTGGGCTCGGAGGAGTTGAAGGGCGACGAGCGCGTCCGCCAGGCCGCCGAGGTGCTGCGGGACAGCCATATCGGCGCGCAATTCCCATGGCTTCATCGAGGGCCATGACATCGCCGCCGGCACCGTCGACGTGGTGGTGACGGATGGCTTCACCGGCAATGTCGCGCTCAAGACCGGCGAGGGCGCGCTGAAGCTGATGCGCGACCTGCTGCGCCAGGTCTTCACCAGCAGCATCCCGGCCCGCGCCGGCTACCTGCTGGCGCGCCCGGCGCTGGACCGCCTGCGCGAATGGATGGACCCGCGCCGCTACAACGGCGCCATCCTGCTCGGCCTGAACGGCGTCGTGGTGAAGAGCCATGGCGGCACGGATGCGGTGGGCTTCGCCCATGCCGTCGATGTCGCCATGGACATGGTGACGCACCGCTTCAACGAACGCATCCGGGAAGGCCTTTCCCACCTCTCCACCCCGGCGCCGAAACTGGCGCCGGTGGCCCGCTAGGGATTCCGCTTCCCATGATCACGCGCGCGCTCATCGCCGGCTGCGGCGGCTACCTGCCGGAGCGGGTCGTGCCGAACGACCGGCTCGGCGCCGACCTCGGCATCGAGACCTCGGATGCCTGGATCGTCGAGCGCACCGGCATCCGCCAGCGGCACATCGCGGCGCCGCAGGAGACCGCCTCCTCCATGGGCGCGGAAGCGGCGCGGCAGGCGCTGGAGCGCGCGGGGATCGGGGCGGAGGCGGTGGATGCCGTCATCCTGGCCACCGCCACGCCGGACCAGGCCTTCCCCGCCAGCGCGGTGCGGGTGCAGCAGGCGCTCGGCATCACCCGCGGCTTCGCCTTCGACCTCTCCGCGGCCTGCACCGGCTTCGTCTATGCGCTCGGCATGGCGGATGCGCTGATCCGCACCGGCCAGGCGCGCTGCGTGCTGGTGATCGGCTCGGAGGTCTTCTCCCGCATCCTGGACTGGACCGACCGCGGCACCTGCGTGCTGTTCGGCGACGGCGCCGGTGCCGTGGTGCTGACCGCCGGGGAGGGCGGGGGCACGGCGGCGGACCGCGGCCTCCTCTCCACCCATCTGCACAGCGACGGCCGCTTCGGCGACATCCTGCTGGTGGATGGCGGGCCGGGCTCCAACGGCCAGTGCGGCAAGCTGCGCATGGCCGGAAGGGAGGTGTTCCGCCACGCCGTCTCCAAGCTCGCCGCCGTGGTCGACGAGGCGCTGGAGGCGAATGGGCTGGGCCATGAGGATGTGCGCTGGCTGGTGCCGCACCAGGCCAACCGGCGGATCATCGATGCCATGGGCAAGAAGCTGAAGCTGCCGGCCGAGCGCGTGGTGGTCACGGTGGACCGCCATGCCAATACCTCCGCCGCCTCCATCCCGCTGGCGCTGGCCGAGGCCGCCGGCGCGGGCCTGATCGAGCGGGGCGACCTGGTGGTGATGGAGGCGATCGGCGGCGGCCTCACCTGGGGCGCGGCGCTGGCGCGGTTCTGAACCCGCCCGGGAGCCTTTCCGCCCCGCAACGACCGGCCTTTTCGCCATGATGGTTGACGCCCGCGGCGGATACCGGTTTTCTAGGCGGATGAAGGGCTTGCGGGAAAAGGCTCCAGGATGAACACCTTGACGCGCGCGAACCTGGCCGAGGCGATCTACGCCCAGGTCGGGCTGTCGCGGAACGAATCCGCCGCGCTGCTGGAAACGGTGCTGGACCGCATGTCGGCCGCCCTGGAGGCCGGCGAGGCGGTGAAGATCTCCGCCTTCGGCACCTTCATGGTGCGGCAGAAGGGCCAGCGCATCGGCCGCAATCCGAAGACCGGGGTGGAGGTGCCGATCCTGCCGCGCAAGGTCCTCTCCTTCCGGCCCTCGCAGGTGCTGAAGGCCCGCATCAACGGCCAGCCGGTGCCGCGCGACGAGGCGCGGGCGTGAGCGAAGACCACGCCGACGCTGCCCGCACCCGCGCCCGCAAGGCGCCCACGGCCTTCCGCACCATCAGCGAGGTCGCGGAGGACCTGCACATCCCGCAGCATGTGCTGCGCTTCTGGGAAACCAAATTCCCGCAATTGAAGCCGCTGAAGCGCGGCGGCGGGCGGCGCTACTACCGGCCCGAGGACATCGCGCTGCTGCGCCGCATCAGCGACCTGCTCTATACCCAGGGCTATACCATCAAGGGCGTGCAGCGCCTGCTGCGGGAAGGCGGGCTGGAGGAAGCCGGGGCGGCGGAGGACACCGACCTGCCGCTGCCCGAGCCGCCAGAATCCGGCGCCGAGGCGCTGCGGGCGGTGCTGGAGGAGCTTGAGGACTTGGCCGAGGAATTGCGCCACCTGGCGCAGGGCTGAAGCCAGGGGTGCCATCGGCATCCGGCGGCGCGCCGGCCTTGCACCCTCGCAGGCCGTACCACGGGCCTGAACGGCGGGGCGGCATGGCCACGGCCGCCCCGCTCCAATTCCCGGTCCCCGGTCCCGCCGCGCGCATGGGGCGCCGCTTCGGTCATGGCTCTGCCCGGGCTTCAGGAGCAGCTAGAGCGTGATCGCTTGAGGTGCTCGCACCGAAAAGCGTGAATCACGCGATCAAACAAAGGCCTGGAGCATGATGCGTGAACGAAGGTGAACGCATCATGCTCTAGTCGATGGTGAGGACGCATCCGACGCCGAAGGTGTCGAGGTCGTCGGTGTGGATCGACCGCAGCCACATGTTGATGAAGCGGCCACTGCCGACCACCGCGCCCTGGTAGACATTGCTGCCCGATCCAAGGGGCCCCCAATGGTCTCCGCCAAAAACGGCTGTCGGCGTCTTCACGCCATCGATCGTGTAGATGTCGAAGGCGAAGGCGTTGTCCCTGTCGAAGTCGTTGAGCGAATCCACCATCGTCACCGATCCCCAGGCCAGGAATCGGCGGACCCTGCCCAGATCGACCGTGGCGCTGGCCGATCCGCCATTGTTCTTGAGCGCGGCCAGGTTGACCCTGAATGCTGGCATGTCACTTTTCCTCCAGCGTCCTGCGGTGGAGTTCGGCAAGTTGCCGGCCCAGCGCGTCGGTGACGAGCGGGTGCTTGACGACCTCGCCGGTGCTGAGATCCACCGACATCGTCGCTTCGCGGCTCGATACGACCGGCATCGCCGTCCTGGTGATGCCAAGGCGATCGGCATCGCCGAAGCGGCTCAGGATGGCGCGGGCATCCTCTTCCGTCACCTCCTGCGGCTGCTCCTTGTCGAGTGTAAAGGACTGATGCGTATGCACGATCGCGCCGGTGGTTTTGTCGTACAGGACATAACGCATTGTGCCCTCCTTCGCGGATAATCACCGCGGGCAGGAGCGTAGAGCCGATCGCATGGTGATCGTTGTGCGCTGCCGCACATGCCTTGCGGCGCGAAGGCTGCCCGGCACCCAGCAATCCGCGGCATCAGCCCGGTGACGGGTGGGAAGCGCCGGCTGGCGTCCCTTGCGGCGGTGCCGGCACCTCCAGCACCGCCCGCAGCCCCGGCCGGTTGTCGCCGAACGTCAGGCGCATGCCGTGCAGTTCCGCCACCGCCGCCACCAGCGCCAGGCCGAGGCCGCTGCCGGGCTGCGACCGCGCCGCATCCAGCCGGTGGAAGCGGCGCAGCACCCGCTTGCGTTCCGCTTCCGGGATGCCCGGCCCGTCATCCGCCACCGCCAGCAGGGCGCCACCACTGGGCCTAGCCTCGAGTGTGAGCCGGATATGCCCGGCCTCCCGCCCATGCGTGACCGCGTTCTCCACCAGGTTGGCGAGCATCTGCGTCACCAGCTCGCGGTCGCCCCAGGCCATGAGGCCGGGGGCCAGGCGCGTCTCCAGCACCTGGCCGCGCGCTTCCGCCGCCGGGGCATAGACCTCGGCCACCGCCTCCGCCACGGCGGTGAGGTCGAGGCGGGTGAAGCCGGCGCGGCGGGCACCGCTTTCCACCTGCGCGATGCGCAGCAGGGCGGCGAAGATGCCGAGGATGCGGTCGCAATCCGCCAGCGCGCCCTCCACCGCCGCCTCCCATTCCGCCTCGCTGCGGGGCGCCGTGCGCAGCGCGGCTTCCAGCCGCTGCCGCAGCCGGGCGAGGGGGGTGCGGAGGTCATGCGCGATGTCGTCCGTCACCTGCCGCACCGCCTGCATCAGCGCCGCCAGCCGGTCGAGCGTGGCGTTGATGCGCGCCGCCAGCCGGTCGAATTCATCGCCGCCCTCGCGCGCGGCCAGGCGGCGGGTGATCTCGCCGGCCTCCACCGCGGCCAGCGCCGCCTCCATCGCCGCCGCCCGCCGGGCCACGCCACGGCCCATGACGGCGCCGCCCAGCAGGCCGAGCAGCAGGGCGCCGCCGCCGACCCAGCCGGCAGCGCCGAGCAGCCGCGCCTCCAACTCCCGCACCGGCGCCAGGTCCCGCGCCACCACCAGGAAGCCGCCGCCCGGCAGCGCCGCGCCAAGGGCGAGCAGGGTGGTTTCCGGCCCGGCCGGGCCGCCCTCCAGCCGCAGGTTGCGCCAGCCGGGCAGGCGCGGCGCCTCGGCGAGGTTGCCGGCGGCCCGCCCGCCATCCGGGGCGGTCAGCGCATAGTATTCGGCGCCGCCGCGATCGGCCGCGAGCCGCGCCTCCACCGAGACGGCGGCCGAGGCCAGGCCGCCGAGCTGCGCCGCCTGCTGCAGCACGCCCATGTCGCGCGCCACCTCCTCGGCGACCTGCCGCGCGGCGAAGCCGGTGGTCGCCCACCAGGCGACGGCCGAGAGCGCGGCGGTGCCGAACAGGGTCAGCGCCAGGTGCAGCAGCGTGACCCGGAAGGCGGTGGTGCGGAGGATGCCGGCGAGGGTGCCGCCCGGGCGTGTCCGGGCCGATGGGTCAGCCGGGGGCATTGTCGGGCGCGCGGATGGTGTAGCCGGCGCCGCGCACGGTATGGATCAGCTCGGTGCCGAAGCCGCGGTCGAGCTTGCCGCGCAGCCGGCTGATATGGGTCTCGACCACGCTGGTCCTGGGGTCGAAATGGAAGTCCCAGACGCCTTCCAGCAGCATGGTGCGGGTCACCACCTGGCCCTCGCGGCGCATCAGGTATTCGAGCAGGCGGAATTCGCGCGGTTGCAGCTCGATCCGGCGGCCGGCGCGGGTCACGCTGCGGCGCAGCAGATCCATCTCCAGGTCGCCCACCCTGAGCACCGTGACCTCGGATTGCAGCGGCGGGCGGCGGGCCAGGGCATTGACCCGGGCCAGCAGCTCGGCGAAGGCGAAGGGCTTGCCGAGATAGTCGTCGGCGCCGGCCTCCAGCCCCTCCACCCGGTCGCCGACCCCGGTGCGGGCGGTGAGGAACAGGGCCGGGCTCCGCACCCCGGCGGCCCGCAGCGCCCGCACCAGGCCGAGCCCATCGAGGCGCGGCAGCATCCGGTCCACCACCAGCACGTCGTAGTCGCCGCTGCCGGCCAGGAACAGCCCCTCCCGCCCATCCGCGGCGCGGTCCACCAGATGGCCGGCCTCGGTCAGGCCGCGGGCGACGTAGTCGGCGGTCTCGGCGTCGTCCTCGACGATAAGGATCTTCACGGGTGGCGACTCCGCGGCCGGGCCGGCCGAGCATGCGGATTGGTAAACCCGCCAGGCCGAGGCGGCCAGGGGCGGAGGCTGCACCACTGCCAGCGCCGTCCGCCTGCGCAGGAATCTCGTCGTTCACGCCGGGATTGCGGGCGATGCCTGCCAACCGCCACGACCATCAGGCCGCGTGCAGGCTGCCGTCCTGCGGCGGATGGGAGCGCAGCCAGGCGGCCCTGCGCAGATCGGGTTCGTTGCGGTTTGGCGGCGCATTACATCCTTTCAGGAACACGCATCTCATGTTGACGCTGCGAATCAAAACATTGTCTGCTTTGCGCGCCGGGCCGAAGGTCGGGAGACTTCGATGAAGTCGATCGGCATGGGGTTGGCGGCGATGGTCGCCACGAGCGCGCTTGCCTATCCGTTGGACATCGGGAACCACGCGCGACGGGCTGTGTCGGGCGGTCTGCCCGTGCGGCGCGCCGGCGCATCCTGGGGCGCTGAGGTCATCCGACTGCGAACGCGGGATTGGGCCGGAGCGTCCAGCAGCCCTTTCCTCGTCATGCCGTTGCCCGCACTCCTGATGATCGGTTGCGGCCCCGCCGTCTTCAATCGCCTCACCGGCCAGCACTTCGCCACGGCGGCCAACCGGTTGCTGATTGCCCCTGGCTCGGGACTTGCGTTCCAGCGCCCCCGTTCGCGCCATATGCGGCGCCGATAGCCGCTTGGCAGGAGGTCGAGGCCAATGTTCGCACGCATCGCCCTGGCTGCCGCGATCACCGTGACGGTGATGCCCGCTCGCGCATTCTGGGACGGAATTGACCGGCTGGCCGTCATGGCGGTCGCCGCCCTGAACGGTGACGAAAAGCTCCTGTTCCGCGACATCCGCATCCACGACTTCGAGCATGGTGGCAGCGACGAAACGCGCTCCGTCTGCGGCGAGGTGTGGTTCGACGGCGAGCCTGACTACGTCCGTTTCGTGCAGCTCTTCGGGCGGCTCGGCGACCGGCCTGAGCCTTTCGGCCTGCCCTTGGTCGCGCACTGGACCGAGACCCCCCCTCCGTCTCGATGCCTTGTGGGACTCGTTCTGCCGTGACGCACCGAGACTCTCCGGGCAGGAGACGATCGCCGCCGTGGCGGACTGAAAACCCGGTCAGGATGGGGATGGACGGGCGGCTGCCCCGATAGGTGGCATTCAGGCGAATACCCGCGGTCGCGCAGCGCCGGCCGAAGCGGCAGCCCCGAAGGTCTCCGGGGCGGCGCCTCCACCGCCTGCCTTTACGGATCGGTAAACCGCTGGCGAGGGCGGGACGAGGGCCGAAGCACCACTCTCATGCTGCAGCCGCCCCTCTTCCCGGGGGGTAGCCCCGAGATGAGGAGCTGACCATGCCCAAGACCAATCCCCGCCGCGGCGCGATCCTGGCCTCCGGCGTACTGGCGCTGGCGCTTGCCACCACCGCGCTCGTCCCCCTGCCGCACCAGGCCACCGCCCAGCAGGCACCCGCCGCCAGCACCGCCATCGCCCTGCCACGCCCGGCCGGGCCGGACTTCGCCGATCTCGCGGCAAAGGTGACGCCGGCGGTGGTGCGGGTCAGCGTGATCGGGCATGTGCAGAACGCCGCCGCCGAAATACCGCCGGAGTTGCGCGGCACGCCCTTCGAGGAATTCTTCCGCCGCTATGGCGGCAGCCCGACCCCGCGCCGGATCGCCGGCCAGGGGTCCGGCTTCATCATCGACCCGGCCGGCTTCATCGTCACCAACAACCACGTGGTCGGCAATGCGGACCAGGTGAAGGTCGAACTGGCCGATGGGCGGGACCTGCCGGCCAAGGTGGTCGGCACCGATCCGCAGACCGACCTGGCGCTGCTGAAGGTGGAGGCCGGTGGTGCGCTGCCGACCGTGGCCTTTGGCGACAGCGACCATCTCCGCGTCGGCGAATGGGTGGTGGCCATGGGCAATCCCTTCGGCCTCGGTGCCAGCGCCACGGCGGGCATCGTCTCGGCGCGCGGCCGGCAGATCGGCGCCGGGCCCTATGACGACTTCATCCAGACCGATGCGCCGATCAACCCCGGCAATTCCGGCGGCCCGCTGTTCAACACCACGGGTGAGGTGGTGGGCGTGAACACCGCGATCTTCTCGCCCTCCGGCGGCAATATCGGCATCGGCTTCGCGGTGCCCTCGCGCCTCGCGCAGCATGTGGTGGCGCAGTTGAAGGATCATGGCCGGGTGGAGCGCGGCTGGCTCGGCGTCTCCATGCAGCGGCTGGACCCGGAGATGGCGGCGGCCCTGTCCGTGCCGGAGGCCAAGGGCGCGGTGGTGGCCGCGGTGGAGCCGAATTCCCCGGCGGCCCGGGCCGGGCTGCAGCCGGGCGATGTGATCGTGGGCGTGAATGGCCGGCCGATCGCGCAGCCGCGCGCCCTGGCGGCGGCGGTGGCCGAGCTGAAGCCCGGCGCCGAGACGAAGCTGGCCGTGCTGCGCAATGGCGAGCGGACCGAGCCGCAGGTGACCATCGGCACGCCGCCCAACGCCCGGATGGCGCAGGGCGGCGCGGCCGGGCAGGAGCGGGAGCAGCTTGGCCTGGCCCTGGCCCCGAACGGCAAGGGTGAAGGGGCGGTGGTGGCCCAGGTGGCGCCGGATGGCTTGGCCGCGGAGCGCGGGATGCAGCCGGGCGACGTGATCCTCCGCGCCGGCGGCCAGGTGGTGCACGGGCCGGCCGATGTGGCCAAGGCGGTTGACGCGGCGCGCCAGGCCGGGCGCAGCGCCATCGCGCTGCAGATCGAGCGGGAGGGCGGACGGGCGATCGTCGCGCTGCCGCTGCGGACTGGCTGAGGATGGCCGGACCCGGCGGCCTGCCTTCGGGGGGGCCGCCGGGGCTGGGCCGGGCCTGGACCACAGCCTTTCAGGCTGTGGTCTAGCCTTGTCAGGGTGGCCAACTGTGCCGTCCCGGCCGAAAACGTTGGGCGTTTCCGGCAAGGACGACGTTGGACTAGCCGAGCCGGGCCTGGGATGCTACCACGCCCGGCGTCGGATCGTAGCGCAGCCTGGTAGCGCACTTGTCTGGGGGACAAGGGGTCGTGGGTTCAAATCCCGCCGGTCCGACCACTTCGCCCACGGGCGCCCCCCCTGCCGCAGCAAGCAGCGTAACCGGCCACGGCGCCGGGGCACCGCGGCCGGTTCCGGCGTGGCTCAGGCCATGTTCACCATGATCGTCTTCTTGTGAGTGAAGTGCTCCAGCATCGCCTCCAGCGAGGCCTCCTTGCCGAGGCCGCTGCTCTTCACGCCGCCATAGGACAGGTTGGCCTGCACCACCAGGTTCTGGTTGATCTGCACCAGCCCCGCCTCCAGCCGGTGCGCGAGGTCCAGCCCCACCTTCAGGTTGTTGGTCCAGAGGCTGGCGGCCAGGCCGTATTCGCTGTCATTCGCCTCGGCCAGTACCGCCTCCGGCTCGTCGAAGGGCTGGATCACCGTCACCGGGCCGAAGATCTCCTCCCGCACCAGCCGGCTCTTGCTGTCGAGACCGGTGAAGATGACGGGTTGCAGGAACAGGCCCTTCTTCAGCGCCTGGTCCTTCGGCATGGCGGAGCAGACATGCGCGGTGGCGCCGGCCGTCGCCTTTCCCTCCTCGATGAAGCTCTGCACCTTCTCGAACTGGCCGGTCGAGATGATGGTGCCGATATCGGTCTTCTCGTCCAGCGGGTCGCCCATCACCATGGCATCCACCGCGGTCTTCATCGCCTGCACGAAGCGGTCGAAGATCGGGCGTTCCACATAGATGCGGCTGGCCGCGGTGCAGCTCTGCCCCTGGCGGGTGAAGCGCATGGAGGTCAGCGCGCCGGAGACGGTCTTGTCGAAGTCGCAATCGGCGAAGACGATCATCGGCGACTTGCCGCCGAGTTCCAGCGTGACCGGGATCAGCTTCTCGGCCGCCGCCTTGGCCACGATCTTGCCGGTCTCGACGCTGCCGGTGAAGGTCAGCTTCCGCACCAGCGGGTGCTCGACCAGCGGCGCGCCGCATTCCGGGCCGAAGCCCGAGAGCATGTTGAAGACGCCGGGCGGCAGGACGCGGTTCATCAGCTCGCAGACGCGCAGCACCGCGAGCGGCGCCTCCTCGGCGGATTTCACCACCACGGAATTGCCCGCCACCAGTGCCGGCGCCACCTTCAGCGCCATCAGCAGCATCGGCACGTTCCAGGGGATGATGGCGCCCACCACCCCCAGCGGCTCCCGCACCGTCACGCTCAGGACATTGGGGGCGAAGGGCACGCTCTCGCCCTTCAACTCGCTGCCGAGGCCGCCGAAGAATTCGAAGATATCGGCGACCACGCCGGCCTCGACCCGGCTTTCGGTCCGCAGCGCCTTGCCGGTTTCCAGCGCGATGAGCCGCGCGAGTTCCTCGGCATGATCCTTCAGCAGGGCGGCGCATTGATGCACCAGGGCGCCGCGCTTCCGCGCCGGGAGCTTGGCCCATTCCTTCTGGGCCTCAGCGGCGTTCCGCACGGCGGCATCGACATCCGCGGCATCGCCCTCGGCGGCCTGCGCCACCTGCTGGCCGGTGGCGGGGTTCACCACCGCGAAGCTGCGGCCGCTGCGGGCGGGCACATAGCCGCCGCCGATGAAATGAAAGCCTGAAAGCGCCTTGGCCAGCGCGAAGGGATCGTTCGAGGGGGCAGAGGGGGTGGGGTGCGGCCGGTCGAGCATGGGTTCCTCCCGGGATAGGCGGGTCGTATAAGCCGGGCTGGACAATGATTCCATGGCCCGCGCGCGGCAAGGCACTTGGGCCCGGCGCCGGAAGCTGGAAGGGGACTGATTGCATGGAAAAGCCGCCGACCGGCCCTTTGAAGGGTATCCGCGTCCTGGACCTGACGCGGGTCCTGGCCGGCCCGACCTGCACCCAGATGCTGGGCGATCTCGGCGCCGAGATCATCAAGATCGAGCGGCCGGAAGCCGGGGACGACACCCGCGGCTTCGCCCCGCCCTTCGTGCCGAACACGAAGGAGAGCGCCTATTTCGTCGGCGTGAACCGCAACAAGAAGTCGATCACGGTGGATATCGCCAAGCCCGAGGGCCAGGCCATCATCCAGCGGCTGCTGGAGAGCTGCGACATCCTGGCCGAGAATTTCAAGGTCGGTGCGCTGGCGAAATACGGGCTCGGCTGGGAACAACTCTCGGCGAAGTATCCGCGGCTGATCTACTGCTCCATCACCGGCTTCGGCCAGACCGGCCCCTATGCGCCGCGCCCCGGTTATGACGCGCTGATCCAGGCCATGGGCGGGGTGATGAGCCTGACCGGCGACCCGGACGGCTCGCCGCAGAAGGTGGGCGTGCCGGTGGCCGACCTCTTCGCTGGGCTCTATGGCTGCATCGGCATCCTGGCCGCGCTGCAGCACCGCAACGCCACGGGCCAGGGCCAGCAGATCGATATCGGCATGCTGGACACGCATGTGGCCTGGCTGGCGAACCAGGGCATGAACTACCTCGCCACCGGGGAGAACCCGCCGCGGCTCGGCAACCAGCATCCGAATATCGCGCCCTACCAGGAATTCCCGACCAAGGATGGCTACATCATCCTGGCAGTCGGCAACGACCCGACCTTCGAGCGCTTCTGCCGGGCCTTCGGGCAGGAGCACCTGCTGGCCGACGAGCGCTTCGCCAGCAACCCGAAGCGCGTCGCCAATCGCCAGGCAGTGACGGATACGCTGACGCCGGTGATGCGCTCCCGCACCACCGCCGAGTGGATCGACCAGTTGGAGGCGCTGAAGATCGGCTGCGGCCCGATCAACACGCTGGAGCAGGTCTTCGCCGACCCGCATGTGCAGGCGCGCGGCATGGTGGTGGAGATGCCGCATGCCAGCGGCGAGACGGTGAAGGTCATCGCCAACCCCGTGAAGCTCTCCGCCACGCCGCCCGACTACCGCAGCCCGCCGCCGCTGCTCGGCCAGCACACGGCGGAGGTGTTCTCCGAACTGCTCGGCATGGGCGAGGCGGAGATCGCCGACCTCAAGGCCAGGGGCATCGTTTGACGATGCGGCAGGGGATGCGGCAGGGCGCCCTCCGCTACCTGCTGGCGCCCGGCTTCTTCACGCTCCGCTGGTGGGAATGGGGGCCGGAGGATGGCGCCCCCGTTCTCTGCATCCATGGCCTGACCCGCAGCGGCCGGGATTTCGATGCGCTGGCCGGGGCGCTGGCGGCCGAGGGGCGGCGCGTGCTCTGCCCGGACCTCCCCGGCCGCGGCGCCTCGGACTGGCTGCCCGACCCGGCGCTCTATGCGCCACCGACCTATGTGGCGGCGCTGTCGCATCTGCTGGCGCGGCTGGAGGGGCCGGTGGACTGGATCGGCACCTCGCTCGGCGGCATCTGCGGCATCGCGGTGGCGGCGCTGCCGGGCAACCCGGTGCGCCGCCTGGTGCTGAACGATATCGGCAGCCATGTGCCGGAGGCGGCAATGGCCCGCATCCGCGACTATATCGGCGAGATGCCGGACTTCGCCGACCTGCCGGCGCTGGAGGCGCATCTGCGCGCCGTCCATGCCCCCTTCGGCCCGCTGACCGATGCCGAATGGCGGCACCTGGCGGCCACCTCCTGCCGCCCCGCCGAACCTGGCCCCGGGCTCAGCCTGCATTACGACCCGGCCATCGCCACCCCGATCCGGGCGGTGGCGCCGGCGGCGATGGACCTTTCCGCCTACTGGGCCCGCGTCACCGCGCCGACCCTGCTGATCCGCGGCGCTGAAAGCGACCTGCTGCTGGCCGAGACGGCGCGGGAGATGGCGGCGCGGCCGGGGGTGCGGCTGGCGGAGATCCCCGGCTGCGGCCATGCGCCGGCCCTGATGGACGCGGCGCAGATCGGGCTGGTCGCCGGCTTCCTGGCGGGCTGACCGGCCCGGTCGGCGAAGGGCCGCAGGCCCGGAGGCGTGAACCGGCCCGGAGGTGCAAGCCTACTCCACGGCGGTATCGGCCGCCGGCCCCTTGGGCAGCACCGCCTGGAGCGAGGTGCGGATCACCGCCGCCAGGGGCCCCGGTGCGCGCAGCGCGGCTTCCAGCGCCGGCAGGTCGGCCTCGGTCTCCACCGCAAGCACCGGCACCCGGAAGGCGGCGCACCATTGCAGGAAATCCGGGTTCTCCAGCGTGGTGCCGGAAACCCGGCCGGGATGCGCCCGCTCCTGGTGGATGCGGATGCTGGCATAGCTGCCATTGTCGGAGAGCAGCAGCTTCACCGGCACGCCGCGCGCCACCGCCACCGCCAGCTCGGCGCCGGTCATCAGCGCCCCGCCATCGCCGAGCGCGCAGATCACCTGCCGCTCCGGGTGGCGCAGCGCCGCGGCCACCGCCGCCGGCATGCCGAAGCCCATGGCGCCGGAGACGGGGGCCAGCAGGCGTTGCGGCGGCGTCCAGGCGGTCTTGCGGTAGAAGGGGGCGCCGAAGGTACCGGCATCGAGCGCCACGATGGCATCCGGGGCGGCGACGCGCTCCACCAGCTTGGCGACGAGCGCGAAGGGAATGCCGTCCGGGGCGGGGCGGGTCACCACCTCGCAATCCGCCAGATGGAGGCGGCGCAGCCGAGCATTCCAGCCGGCGCGCGCTGCGGGCGCGGTGGCGGCCTCGCCGGCCAGCGCCGCGATCACCGCCCGCGCATCGGCGGCGATGGCAAGCTCCGCCGGGAATTGCCAGCCGAGGAAGCGCGGCTCGGCGCAGACATGCACCAGGCGCTGGCCTGGTGCCGGCCAGGTCCAGCCCTGGGTGGTGATGTCGGTGAGCCGCGTGCCGAGCGCCAGCACCAGATCGGCCTCCGCGAAGGCGGCGCGCTGCGCGTCCGGGTTCCGCAGCCCGAGATCGCCGGCATAGAGCGGGTGGTTGTTGGGAAACAGGTCCTGCCGGCGGAAGGAGACGGCCACCGGCAATTGCCAGGCCTCGGCGAAGCCGAGCAGCGCCTCCCGCCCGCCCGGCGTGTCGAAGGCATGGCCGGCGAGCAGGATCGGCCGCTCCGCCCGGCGCAGCAGCTCCGCCAGCCGTGCCACATCCGCCGCGGCGGGGGGGCATCGGGCGGGACAGGGTGGCCGGCACCAGGGGCGCGGCGCAGTCCATCGCCAGCACGTCCTCGGGCAGCGACAGCACCACCGGGCCGGGGACGCCGCCCATGGCCTGCGCATAGGCGCGGGCGATCAGTTCCGGCACCTGGTCCGGCTCCGTGGCCTCGCCGACCCATTTCGCCACACCGCGGAACATATTGGCGTAGTCGATCTCCTGGAAGGCGTTGCGGCGGAGGTCGCGCCGCTCCACCTGACCGACCAGCAGGATAAGCGGCACCGCATCCTGCTCGGCGGTATGCACCGCGATGCTGGCATTGCAGGCGCCGGGGCCGCGCGAGACCAGCACCACCCCCGGCCGGTGCGTCAGCTTGGCATCCGCCACCGCCATGAAGCCGGCGCCGCCCTCGCTGCGGCAGGTGACGAGGTCGATGGTGGCGTGCGCGTGCAGCGCGTCCAGCAGGGCGATGTAGCTCTCGCCGGGAACGCAGAAGGCGCGGTCGATGCCCTGGGCGGCCAGGAATTCGGTGAGGCGTTCGGCGGCGGTGGGCATGTGGCGCGCATCTCCTTCAGGCCCCCGCTGCGTAGCGCTGGCAGGGCCCGCCGCCAAGCCGGCGCGTGGTTCAGGCCCTGTGGCGGCGGATCAGCCGGCCCGGCCGCTCCCCGGTCATGCCCTGGCTGGCGCGGAAGGTGGGCACGCCATTGGTCCAGACCTCCTCGATTCCCTCGGCGGGCAGGGTCGGTTCCTCGAAGGTCGCACGGTCGATGACCCGGTGCGGGTCGAAGAGCACCAGGTCGGCATAGGCGCCGGGGCGCAGCACGCCGCGATCCTCCATGCCGAACAGCGCGGCGGTGCGCCCTGTCATCTTGTGGATGGCGGTCTCCAGGTCCAGCAGGCCGAGTTGCCGGCTGTACAGGCCGAGCACCCGCGGGAAGGTGCCCCAGAGCCGCGGATGCGGATGCGCCTCCTGCGGGATGCCGTCCGAGCCGATGACGGAGAGCGGATGCGCCATGATGCGGCGCACATCCTCCTCGTCCATCTGGAAGGTGATGGCGCCAGCGGGCAGCAGGCGTTCGGCGGCGCTGCGGATATCGGTGTTCCAGCCGCGCGCGACGTCGGCGAGATCCCGGCCGTTCATCTCCGGATGCGGCACGGACCAGGAGACGATGACGCGGCATTCCGGCCGCAGCCGGTCCGGCATCAGCACGGTGGCGCCGGCGGGGTAGGGATACATGTCGTAGCCCACCTCCTGCATGGCGGCGGCGGCCTCGATCAGCGCGAGCGTCTGCACGCTGCGTCCGTAATTCTCCGGCATCGAGCATTTGTGGTGGCTGATCCAGACTGGCACGCCGATGCGCTTGCCGATCTTCAGCGTCTCCTCGATGGAGGCGCAGACCCGGTCCGCCTCGTCCCGCATATGCGTGACGTAGAGTCCGCCGGCGGCGCGCAGCGGCTCGCCGACCGCGATCACCTCCTCCGTCGTCGCCATCATGTTGGGCTTGTAGTAGAGGCCGGTGGAGAAGCCGGAGGCGCCTTCCGCCAGCGCCTCCGCCACCTGGCGGCGCATGCGCTCGATCTCGGCATCCGTGGCGGGGCGGTTGAGGTCCTCGCCCATGGCGCCGGCACGCAATGCCATATGGCCGACCAGCGCATAGGTGTTCACGGCCGGCGGCGATTTGGCCAGGGCCTGCGCGTATTCCCCGAAACTGCCGAAGGCATAGGCGGCCTCGTCGCCGAGCAGGTCGAGCGGCGGCACCGGGCGGCGCTGCATGCGCGTCGGCGCCAGGCTGATGCCGCAATTGCCGACCACCACGGTGGTGACGCCCTGGCTGGATTTGCAGCGCAGGCATTCCGGGCCGCAGAGCACGGCGCGGTCGTCATGGGTATGCGCGTCGATGAAGCCGGGGGCCAGCGCCCGGCCGGTGGCGATCACCTCGCGGTCCGCGCTGGCGGCGGAGAGGTCGCCCACCGCCACGATGCGGTCGCCGGTGACGCCGAGATCGCCGGTGCTGCGCGGCGCGCCGGTGCCGTCGATGAGGGTGGCATCGCGGATGATGAGGTCGCAGCGGAGCATGCCGGTTCCGTCCAGGGCTGGGGCAGGGCGACAAGTGTGGCCGGGGCGGTCGGGCTTGTCACCGGCCGGCATTCTGGCGGGTGGGAGCGTTCTCGAAATGATCTTGACGACTCCATGGAATCAGGCCTATATTCCTAGATCGAGATTGCCGGAGACTTCATAGACGTCCGAAATAATTACTCCAGAGGCTGGCAAGGAAAGGACATGGCTTCGAGGGCGGACCGGCAATGGGCGCACCAACCACCCCGAGGACATCCTCTGGCTCAAGGCGGCGTTGCAAGTGCTTGGCCGCTACAACGACCGCGAGCGGAACGGCTACATCACCCGCGCGCTCGATGATGCCATCCGGGGCTACCAGCGCGACCGCGGCCTGCGGCGCGACGGCTATCTCGATCCGGGCGGCGAGACGGAATGCACCCTCTGCATCGAACTGGCGCGCCTGGCCGGGAGGGCACGGCCGTGAGCGATACTCTTGACGCCGCCGGGCCAGCCGATGCCGATATGGCAGCCGGGCTGCTGGATGCGGCCCGGAATTTCTTCTCCTTGACCGAGCGTGGCTTTGACTTTTTCGGCTATGACACCGCAGCCGAGAACCTGCGGCGTTATCGGAGCGGGCAGGGTGGCTTGGAGGAGTACTCAAATAGAGAGATCGAGCGCCATCCAGCCTTGCTCGAGGCGGAGGACACGAGTCGTACGCGTTTCGAGAGTTTTACCTTCACAGGCCGCACCAAGGTCGCGCCCCTGGGCGTGGTGTAGGAGATCGCCACCGTAATGGTGGCGGCCATCGTGGTGGTCCTGGGTAGGGTTGGGTTGTCGAGACCTGCACCCCGAACCTTGGACACCCACGATGACCGACGACAGGATTGCCCTTCGGGAGCTTCTGGAGAAGGGCTCTGATGCGAGCTTCCTCCGCGAGATGATCGGCTTTGCCGCCCAGAGGCTGATGGAGTTGGAGACCGATGGCCTATGCGGCGCCGCCCATGGCGAACGCAGCGCCGAGCGGATGAACCAGCGCAACGGCTATCGGGACCGCGACTGGCAGACCCGGGCGGGGACAGTCGAGCTGCGCATTCCCAAGCTCCGGAAGGGCACTTACTTCCCGGCCTTTCTGGAGCCCCGCAGGACGGCGGAGAAGGCGCTGACGGCGGTGATCCAGGAAGCCTACGTCCAGGGCATCTCGACCCGCTCGGTCGACGACCTGGTCCGCGCCATGGGCATGGAGGGGATCAGCAAGAGCCAGGTGTCCCGGCTGTGCACTGAGATCGACGGCCGGGTGCAGGATTTCCTCTCCCGGCCGATCGAGGGCGATTGGCCCTACCTGTGGCTCGACGCCACCTACGTGAAGGTGCGCGAGGCCGGGCGCGTGGTCTCGGTGGCCGTCACCGTCGCGGTGGGCGTCAACAGCGATGGGCGGCGCGAGGTGCTCGGCATGGCGGTCGGCGCCTCCGAGGCGGAGACCTTCTGGACCGACTTCCTGCGCGGCTTGTCGCGTCGCGGCCTGCGCGGGGTGAAGCTGGTGGTCTCCGACGCCCACGAAGGCCTAAAGGCGGCCGTCAGCCGCGTCCTGCGGGCCACTTGGCAACGCTGCCGGGTGCATTTCATGCGCAACGCCACCGCCCATGCCGGGAAGACCCAGCGCCGCATCGTCTCGGCCTGGATCGGCACCGCCTTTGCCGAAGCCGACGCCCCTGCCGCGCATGCGCAATGGCGGACCGTCGCCGACCAACTCCGCCCCAAGGTGCCGAAGCTCGCCGCCCTGATGGATGCCGCCGAGGAGGATGTGCTGGCCTTCATGGACTTCCCGCCGCAGCACCGCGCCAAGATCCACAGCAACAACCCAATCGAGAGGCTGAACGGCGAGATCAAGCGGCGCACCGACGTCGTTGGCATCTTTCCAAACGACGCCGCCGTCGTTCGCCTGGTCGGCGCCATCCTCCTCGAGCAATCCGATGAGTGGGCAACCCAACGATCCCGCTACATGACCCTGGAGACGATCGGCACTCTCAGCGATACTGCCGTCGTCAGCTTGCCTGCCGTGACAACCTGACGCGGCGATCAGGCCCGCCCAGGAGCACCGCTCCTACACCACGACGGGGGACACGACCCGCACCAATAACCGAGGTGTTAACGAGGGGCTTCTTGGATTGCAGGAAGGAGAAACCTTCAACTTCGATGATTATTGGGACACACCCGCAACTGCGAGTCGGCCATCCACCTATTTGGCCTTCGGCCGGAGCGCTATCAAATCGGATGGAACCTTCAGTGCCGAGCGCAATGGTGACATGCTCACGATCCGAGGCACCGTGGCGCACGGTTTTGGTCCCAAGGAAATCTTCGACTTCAACCCGGGCCAGCCTGGCCGCGATGCAGCCGAAATTCTGGAGCGGGCTGGTGAAGCCGCACCTTTCCGTATGAGCTATGATCGTTCCCAGGATGTACAGGCCGAACTGCGCTACGGGCCAAATGGCACGCTGACGCTGCAGAGCGCATCCTGGGGCCGCATCCGTTGAGGGGCATTCGTATGCGGCGGCGCTCGAAGTGGATTGCAATAAGCTTTGGCTTCGGCGCAGCGCTCTTGGTCGTGGCAACGCTTGTGCCGACACAGGTCTACAAGCCGAGTTGCGGGCGCACTCCGAAGTGGGGCCTCGGCGGACCACCACAATTGGAAGGGCCGCTGCGCCTGGAATACATCGAGATGTTCACAAGCGCCATGGACGAGGGCGGGTTCCGGTACTGGCGGTTCGGTAATACCATCCTTATCCCTCTGTGGCCGGTATTCGACGGCAAAGACCGCTGGGACTGGACCAACTTCACCCTCAACATGGAACGGCGGATCGCAGACTCGGTCGCGAATGGATACACGGCCCACGGCTGCGGCCCCCCCTCCCGAGGGGCTGCGCCGGCTGTTGGGGAACTACAAGACGACCTGCGGCATACCCCCCGACCGGCTGCCGGGTGGCCGGGTCGTCTACCCGAGCGGCTTCTCGGTTGCCGGCGACTGCGCCCTCTTTCGCGCCGCCGTCATCCGCACCGAGGACATGCCCCAGCCCTTGCCGGGGTTGGAGCGTGCTGCCATCCCTTCAGGGATTATTGGTGGGCCACCGAAGCGCGACCCCGAGCCTCAGGCCCCGTAGATCTCCCGCGCCGCCGCCTCGCTCACCAGCCCATCCGCCACATCCCGCCGCACCAGCGCCGGATCGCGCGCCTTCGGGTCGCCCATCCCCCCGCCACCGGGCAGCTTCAGCAGCAGCCGCCGGCCCTTCGGGATGATCTGGAAGCCCTTGGTGCGCAGCGGCGTGCCGTTCGGGTCGTTCAACCCGACCCAGCCATTGGCCCCGTCGCCGCCGCCCTCGCGCCCTTTCGGTGCATTGGCCACCCGGTCGAAGATGGCATTCACCGCGAATTCGGCATCGCCCTTGGCGCCGATCTCCATCACCTGGCCGAAGCCGCCGCGGGTGCGGCCGGGGCCGGCGCTGTCCGGGCGCAACTCCTTCCGCCAGAAGATCACCGGCGCGACGTTCTCCGTGGCTTCCACCGGCATGGTGCGGACGCCCGAGGGGAAGGCGATGCCGTCCAGCCCGTCCTTAGCCGGGCGGGCGCCGGTGCCGCCGGAATTGAAGGTGATGATCTCGAAATCCTCGACCTCCGCTGCCTGGCCGGAGACCTGCGCGCCGCCACGCAGCGGCGGGTTCCAGAGCGCCGAGGAGCCCTCGGCATTCACCCGCCCCGGCACCGCCTGGTGCAGGCAGCCCATCATCAGGTCCGGCAGCAATTGCCCGACCACGTGCCGCACGCTGACAGGGTAGGGCCGCGGCGCGTTCAGGATGCAGCCCTCCGGAATCTCCATATGGAAAGGCGAGAGCGAGGCCCAGTTGTTCGGGACTTCCGGTGCCACGACGCATTTGATCCCGAAGCAGGAATAGGCGCGGCAATAGGCCGGCGGCACATTGATGCCGCGGCCCGAGAGGCCGGAGGTGCCGGCGTAATCCACCACGATGCGGTCGGGATGCACCGTCATCGCGGCATTCAGCGTGACCTCGGATTCATAGCCATCGGACTTGATCTGTGCGCGATAGGTGCCGGCTGGAATCCGGGCGATCTCCTCCAGCGTCGCCCGCAGGCTGCTGGTGAAGATGTAGTCGGCCAGCGGGTCGAGGCTGTCCATGCCGAATTCGTCCAGCATCTCCACCAGCCGCTTGGCGCCGGCATCGTTGCAGGCGCAAAGCGAGTAGATGTCGCCCTCCAGCTCCACCGGGGTGCGGCTGCCTGCCCGGATGAAGTCGAAGAAGGTCTCGTTCGGCACGTCGCGGTCGAAGCACTTCACGATGGGGATGTAGAGCCCCTCCTCGAAGACGCTGCGCCCCTCGGGCCCCATGCCGAGGCCGCCGATATCGATGATATGCGCCGTATTGGCAAAGAGGCCGACGATGGCGCCGTTGCGGAAGGCGGGCGTCACCACCGTCAGGTCGTGCAGGTGGCCGGTGCCGAGCCAGGGGTCGTTGGTGATGTAGTGGTCGCCCGGCCGCATGCCGGCGGCCGGAAATTTCGCCAGGAAATGGCCGACGCTCTCCATCATGGAATTGACATGGCCCGGCGTGCCGGTGACGGCCTGGGCCAGCATCCGCCCCTGCAGATCGAAGATGCCGGCGGAGAGATCGCCTGCCTCCCGCACCGTGGTGCTGAAGGCGGTGCGGATCATGGTCTGCGCCTGTTCCTCCACCACCGCGATCAGGCGGTTCCACTGGATCTGGCGCTGGATGGTGGCCAAACCAAGGGCGTCCTGCATGGGCTAATTCTCCTACGAGTGGGCCATTGAGCCTTGTTTTAGTCTCTAATCATGTACTCAATATAAGAGGGACAATTCCAGGCGCCCGCCTGAAAAGAGCGGAGGTAATGCTTGACCTGGATACGATCGCTCTGAAAAGAAAAAGAATTGTGTTCTGAACCTCTCGATTCAGCCACCGGCCGGCCCCATTCATAAGTGAGTTGATTAAAAACTAAATTTGGATTTCTAGCGCACCAAGTTGCCTGCTCGTCGAGCCAAAGCATAATGCGATAAACTTCGTTATTTCTCAGATTGTAAATGACTTCTGCATTTATGGTGGTGTGCGCGCCTTGAGGTCCAGCTAAATACACCGTTCTCTTTCTTGCAAATACTTCTTTAGTGTCTGTGATGCCGAATTCTAGATCCCTGCGAGCAGAAATCTGCTCTAATAAACTCCCGATGAAGATTCCTTCTATGTTTGTTCGCATTATAACATTTGATGGTGCTTGACTTCTGTGCGTCGGGAGCAATCGGTCAATCAGTGCGTGGAAAACACTCAATTTGCACGTGTCTCGCTGGCCTAACGCCCTTACTATGTCACCCTCGAGTACTGCCCTGGACTCCGCCGTCTGCTCATACTGGACTGCTCCTCGTACCCCAAGGGCGCTGAGGCGGGCTAGCACCCCGCGTAGTTCGGCTTCCGCCTGTCCGCTTAGGCGCATGCCGGAATTTGTACGCTCAAGCGGTATTCTCTCGCAAAGACCATCAGCGGTCTCTCTGATCAAACGCAACGCGTCAGCGGCTTCGGGCACCTGTGCGTGCAATTTGCCGCTTATTAAGAGGGCAAAGGCGAGTAGCGAAACCATCGTAACCAGTGCCTGTGCCATCTCCGCGCTCCACACAAGAAGTATCCGCAGCACCAGTGCAAACGAATTCACGTGCCGTACTGCAGTAACTCGAGATTTCTCAACCCATCCATCCGGCAGGACCACCCCGGCCCCACCAGCGTGCTCGTCTCGTCTTCCGCCACGATGCACGGCCCCGCCACGCTCGCGCCCGACGCCATGGCGGTGCGGTCGTAGACCGGCCATTCCGTCACCTCGCCCGTCGCGGTGTCGCGCACCATCTGGGTGCGGATCGGAGCAGGGGCGGGGGCGGGGACCACCCTGGCGACGGGCTCGATCGCTTCCGTCGTCGTCGCCACCGTCACGGCGAAGCTCAGCACCTCCACGTCGCTGCCGGGGACGGGGCGGTCGTAGAACTTCGTGTACTCGACGTCATAGAGCGCGCGGATCTCCCGCACATCCGCTGCCGTCAGGTCGCGCGCCGGCAGCGGCACCGCGATCTCGTGGCCCTGGCCGACATAGCGCATATAGGCCAGCCGGTGCTCCACGGTCGGCGCGCCCAAGGCGCCCTGCGAGACCACCGTTATCGCCTCCTCCGCCATGCCGGCCAGCAGCGCATTCACCGCCGGCACGTCGAAGCTGGCGAAGCGCTGGTAGAGGCTCCGCACCACCTCATAGGCCACCGGCGCGCGCAGGAAGCCGATGGCGCTGCCGACGCCGGCGCCGCTCGGCACCAGCAGGCGGCGGATGCCGATCTTCTCCGCCACCCGCGTGCCATGCACCGGCCCGCCGCCGCCGAAGGCGATCAGGGTGCGGCCCTCGAAGCCCTTGCCGCTCTCGATGGCATGGACGCGGGCGGCATTCGCCATGTTCTCGTCCACCATCTCCACCACGCCGAGCGCCGCCATCTCCGGCGAAAGGCCAAGCCGGCCGCCGACCTGCGCCGCCAGCGCATCCCGCGCCGGCTCCGGGTAGAGGCGGAGCGAACCGCCGGCGAAATTCGCGGGGTCGTAGCGGCCGAGCGCCAGGTTGGCATCCGTCACCGCCGGCCTGGCCCCGCCGCGGCCGTAGCAGGCCGGGCCGGGAACGGCGCCGGCGCTTTCCGGCCCCACCTGGATGCGGCCCATGCCATCCACCTGCGCGATGGAGCCGCCCCCGGCGCCGATCTCCACCATCTCGATCACCGGGATGCGCAGCGGCAAGCCGGAGCCCTTCTTGAAGCGGCCGACCCGCGCCACCTCGAAGGTCCGGCTGGCCTGGGGCCGGTAGTCGTCGATCAGGCAGATCTTCGCCGTGGTGCCGCCCATGTCGAAGGACAGCACCCGGTCGAACCCGCGCTGCCGCGCCACATGCGCGGAGAAGATGGCGCCGCCCGCCGGGCCGCTCTCCACCAGCCGGATCGGGAAGCGCGCCGCGGTCTCGAGCGTGGTGAGCCCGCCGCCCGAGAGCATCATGAAGAGCGGGCAGGCCAGCCCCGCCTCGCGCAGCCCGACCTCCAGCCGGCCGAGATAGCTGGCCATCAGCGGCTGCACATAGGCATTGGCGGCGGTGGTGCTGAACCGCTCCCATTCCCGCATCTCGGGCGAGACCTCGCTGCTCAGCGAGACCGGCACCTCCGGCCAGAGCCGGCGCAGGATGGCGGCGGCCTGGCGCTCATGCGCCGGGTTCACGAAGCCATGCAGGAAGCCGATGGCGACCGCCTCGATCCCCTCCGCCCGCATGAACGCCACCTGCCGCGCCACCGCGGCTTCGTCCAGCGGCAGCAGCACGGCGCCGGTATTGTCGAGCCGTTCCGGCACGGGCAGGCGCCAGCGGCGCGGCACCAGCGGCTCCGGCAGGCTGATGTTCAGGTCGTACTGGTCGTAGCGGGACTCGTTGCCGAGCGCCAGCACGTCGCGGAAACCCTCGGTGGTCAGCAGCGCGGTGCGGGCGCCCTTGCGCTCGATGATGGCATTGGTGGCGAGCGTGGTGCCGTGGATCACCATGGCGATGTCGCCCGGCGCCATGCCGGCATTGCCCAGCACCGCCCGCACGCCGGCCAGTACGCCCTGTTCCGGGGCGGCGGGGGTGGTGAGCACCTTGGCGGTCCAGCGCTGGTCGTCCTGCTCGATGGCGAGGTCGGTGAAGGTGCCGCCGATATCCACCGCAAGACGGGCGGCGCTGCCGCCCTCGGCTGCCAGGCCTGCCGTCACTGCGCGAGTTCCGCCGCGAAGCGCTGGGCGACCGCGCAGGCCGCCGCGAAATCCTCGATCCGCATGTCTTCCTTCGGGTTGTGGCTGCCGTGCTGGTTCCTGACGAACAGCATGCCGGCCGGCACGCCGGCCTGGGCGAAGGCCGCCGCATCATGGCCGCCGCCGGAGGCCATCGCCCGATAGGGGATGGCAAGCGCCTCCGCCGCGCGTCTCAGCCCCGCCTGCACGCCGGCATCCATCGGGCCGGGGCGGCTGCCGCCCTCCGGCCCGAGATCGAAGCGCACGCCGCGCCGCGCCTCGATCTGCGCCACCCGGTCATACAGCACCTCGAAGACCGCATCGCAGCTGTGCAGGTTCACGCTGCGCACATCCAACTGGAAGGTGGCCTCGCCGGGGATCTTGGTGAAGCCCGCCTCGGCCGTGGTGGCCATTGTGCAAAAGGTGCAGACCAGGTGGTGGCCCTCCGCCTCCAGCCGGCACCAGGTCTCGTCCAGATGATAGGCGAGGTCGGCCAGGGCGATCGCCGCGTCGCGCCGGTATTTCCGGGGCGTGCCGCCGGAATGGTTGTATTCGCCGAGCACCCGCCCCTGGCGCAGCCGCCGGCTGCCGGGGATGCCGGTGACGATGCCGATGGGGATGCCCTCCGCCTCCAGCACCGGCCCCTGTTCGATATGCACCTCCAGGAAGGCCGCGACATTGTCGGGGCCGAGTTCCTTGCCACCACGCTCCACATGGGCGGGATCGAAGCCTTCCTCCCGCATGTGCTCGGCGAGCGTCCTGCCGCTGTCCATGCGGCGGATCTGCAATTCCTCCGCCGGCAGGGTGCCGAGCGCGCCGCGGCTGCCGGGGTAGGAGGTGGGGAACCAGGCCCCCGCTTCCTCCGCCCGCGTCACCATCACCGTGATATCGCGGCCCGGGGTGAAGCCCGCCTGCTTCAGCCCGGCCACGGCGGCGAGCCCGGCCAGCACGCCGGCCGCGCCATCGAAATTGCCGCCCTGCCGCACGCTGTCGAGATGGCTGCCGAGCAGCACGCGCTTCGCCGCCCGGTCGGTGCCCGGCAGGGTCATGTACAGGTTGCCGACCGGGTCCGCCCGCACCTCCAGCCCCAGCCCATCGGCGGTCTCCCGCATCAGCGCATGCGCCATGCGCTCGCCCGGTCCATAGGCTTCGCGGGTGATGCCGGTGCCATCGAAGCTCCGTGCCCGGAGCTCGGCGAAAAGCCGCTCGGCGAGCGCGACGTCAGGGGTGAGGTTCGGGATCATGGCTCACAGCATCCCGCGCACCCGGCCGCCATCGACGCGGATCATGCTGCCGGTGATGTAGCTGCCCCGATCGCTGGCGAGGAAGGCGCCCATCGGCCCGTATTCCGCCGGCACGCCGAAGCGCCCGGCCGGAATTTCGCGCGAGGATTCCTTCTCCGCCTGCTCCATGGTGATGCCGCGCTTCTCCGCGGTCTTGCCGAGCGTGTCCTTGGTGCGGTCGGTGCGGATGGAGCCGGGCGCCAGCACGTTCATCGTCACCCCGTCCTTCGCCACCTCGCCGGAGAGCGTCTTCAGCCAGGACCAGATGGTCGCGCGCAAGGTGTTGGAGAGCGCCAGATGCGGGATCGGGTGCTGCATCCCGGTGCTGCCCACCACGATGATCCGGCCCCATTGCCGCTCCCGCATGCCGGGCAGCAGCCGCATGGTGATGCGGATGGGCGAGAGGGTGATGCGCTGGAACCAGGTGATGAGATCGGCCTCCTGCATCTCCAGCGCCGTGCAGGGCGGCGGGCCGCCATGGTTCAGCACCAGGATATCGACGCCGCCCATGGCCTTCACGGCGGCATCGGCCAGCCGGTCCATGTCCTCGGGATTCGCCACGTCGCCGGGCACGCCGATGGCGCTGGCCGCGCCCTTTTCCCGCAGCGCCGCCGCCGCCTCGTCCAGCCTTCCCTGGTCGCGGCCGCTGATGACCAGATGCGCGCCTTCCTCGGCCAGCGCATCGGCGATCGACCGCCCAAGCCCCTTCGTGCCGCCCATCACCAGGGCGCGGCGGCCCTGCAAGCCCAGATCCATCCTTGTCTCTCCCTGAGTGGGGCGGGGCCCTGCCCACCCGGCCATGGCGAGCCGCGACCCTGCCCGCCGCGGGCCCGGCTGGCAAGACGGCGCAGGGCTGGTAAGGAAGCCTCAATCCCGAGGAGACTCCCCCATGGCCAAGCCCGTCCTGCTCGTCACCCGCAAGCTGCCCGAGGCCATCGAGGCCCGCGCCGCCCGCGATTACGATGCCCGCCTCAACCCGCAGGACGCGCATTGGGCGGTGGATGGCGCCGAGATCGCCAGGCGCGCCACCGAGGCCGGCGCCGCCGGCATCCTCGGCGCCGCCGGGGACCGCTTCGATGCCGCCTGCATCAAGGCGCTGCCGGAGAGCGTGAAGATCATCACCACCTTCAGCGTCGGCACCGACCATATCGATATCGCTGCCGCCCGGGCGCGCGGCATCGTGGTGACGAACACGCCCGAGGTGCTCTCCTTCGCCACCGCCGAATGCGCCTTCACCCTGATGCTGATGGCCGCCCGCCGCGCCGGCGAGGGGGAGCGGATGGTGCGCGCCGGGAAGTGGGAAGGCTGGGCGCCGACCCAGCTCATGGGCGTGACGCTGGAGGGCAAGAAGCTCGGCATCCTGGGCTTCGGCCGGATCGGGCGCGAGTTGGCGGCGATGGCCCGCGGCTTCCGCATGGAGATCCATTACCGCGACATCAACAGGCTGCCGCCGGAGCTGGAGCAGGGCGCCATCTACCATGACGATGACGACCGCTTCCTCGCCACCATCGACATCCTGTCGATGCATGTGCCGGGCGGCGAGGGCACGCGGAAATGGCTGAATGCCAAGCGGCTCGCCACCATGCAGCAGGGTGCCATCGTGGTGAACAGCGGCCGCGGCCCCTCGGTGGATGACGAGGCGCTGATCGCCGCGCTCGCCTCCGGCCATATCCGCGCCGCCGGCCTCGATGTCTATGACAACGAGCCGAAGGTGAACCCCGGCTACCTGACGCTGGAGAACGTGGCGCTGCTGCCGCATCTCGGCAGCGCCACCATCGAGACGCGGCATGCCATGGGCCTCCGCTGCCTGGAGAACCTGGACGCCGTGCTGCTGCAGGGCAAGGCGCCGCCGCACCGGGTCGGCTGATCCGGGGCCTTGGAGACAGGGCGCCGGATGGCGCATGCTGCCCGCAACCGGGAACCGGGGAGGACATGCATGACAATCCTGCGCCGCAAGGCCCTGCTCGCGCCCATTGCCGCCGCCTTGGCCACGCCCGCGCTGCTGCGTGGCGCATTCGCCCAGAGCGCGGGCCAGCCCGCCGCGCCCGCCCTGTCCCAGGCGCCCGGCTATTACCGCTTCCGCCTCGGCGACTATATTGTCACCACGGTGCATGACGGCTTCTCCCGCCGCCCGGTGGAAGGGCTGGTCCGCAATGCGCCGACCGCGGAGGTGCAGGCGGTGCTGGCGGAAGCCTTCATGCCCACCACCACCTATGACGGGGTCTATACCGTCCCCTTCGTCGATACCGGGCGGCTGCTGATCGCCTTCGATACCGGCACTGGCGGGCAGATGGGCCCCACCTCCGGGCTGCTCGCGCGCAACATGCAGGCGGCCGGCATCGACCCCGCCCGGGTCGGGCTGGTGGTGATCACCCATTGCCACCGCGACCATATCCACGGCCTCACCACGGCGGAGGGCCAGGCGGTCTTCCCCAATGCCGAGGTCGCGGTGGGCGAGATCGAATGGGCCTGGTGGTCCGACCCTGGCAACGAGAGCCGTAGCCCGGAGGGCCAGCGGGTGAATTTCGCCAATGTCGCCCGCCGCTTCGCGCCCTACCAGGCCCGCCTCCGCCGCTACCGGGATGGCGAGGAGGTGGCGCCCGGCATCCGCGCCATCGCCGCCTATGGCCATACCCCCGGCCATATGATCTTCCATGTGGCCGATGGCGCGGAGGAACTGATGCTCCTGGCCGATACCACCCACCGGCCGGAGGTCTTCGCCCGCCGCCCCGGCCTGCATTCGCTGTTTGAATTCGACGCCGCCATGGCCGAGGTGACGCGCCGGCGCGTGCTGGATCGGGTGGCGGTGGACCGGGTGCGGGTGGCGGGCTACCACTTCCCCTTCCCGGCGACTGGCCATATCGCAAGGGACGGCGAGGGCTACCGCTTCTTCCCCGTGGAATGGTCCTGAACCGGCGGGATCAGCCCCAGTAGAGCCGCGCCGGATTCTCCACCAGCACCTGCCGGAGCAGCGCCTTCTCGGTTGTGAAGCGGGCGAGGAGGTCCACCAGGTCGCCGTCATTCGGCATGTCGCCGCTGATATTGGGGTGCGGCCAGTCGGTGCCCCAGAGCACCCGGTCCGGCGCCGCCGCGATCAGCGCGGCGGCGAAGGGCACCGCGTCCTGGAAGGGGGCGCCGGCGGAGGAGACCCGCTCCGCCCCGCAGACCTTCACCCAGGCCAGCGGGTTGCGCATCAACTCCAGCAATTGCCGGAAGGGCGCCTGGTCCAGCCCCGCCCGCGCCTTCACCCGGCCCATATGGTCGATGACGAAGGGCACGCGCAGGCGCCCGATGCGCGCCGCATGTTCGAGGATGTCCTCGGCATCGAGATGCAGCACCACATGCCAGCCCAGCGGCTCGATCCGCCCCAGCACGCGGTCGAAGACATCGAGGTCCGGGGTGCCGCCGAGATGGCGGACGAAGTTGAACCGCACGCCGCGGATGCCGCCCGCATGCAGCCGCGCCAGTTCCGCATCGCTCTCCCCGCCACCCAGGATCGCCACGCCCCGATAGGCGCCACCCGATTCCGCGATGGCGTCCAGCATGGCGGTATTGTCGGTGCCATGGCAGCTCGCCTGCACGATCACCGCGCGGGAGACGCCGAGCATGCGGTGAACCCTGCGCAATTCCTCCATCGGCGCATCGGGCGGCGTATAGGCGCGGTCTGGGGCATAGGGGTAGCGATGCGCGGGGCCGAAGACATGGCAATGCGCGTCGCAGGCGCCGGGCGGCAGGCGGAAGCGCGGGGCGCGCGTCGCCGGGTCGGGTGCCTTGCAGGTCCTGTCGCGCATCGCCGCCTCGCTGTCCCTTGGCGGGATGGGAGCCCGGAGCCCGCGCCGGGTCAACCGCCCGGCAGCGGCCCCGGCCGGCCGAAGTGCCAGCCCTGGGCGTAATCCACGCCGAGATCGCGCATGGCCGCGGCCTCGGCCCCGGTTTCGATCTGCTCGGCCACCACCCGGGCGCCGACATTGCGGGCCAGGTCCACCATGGCGGCGACGATGCCGCGGTCCTGCTCGCTCCGCATGGCGTTGCGGACATAGGTGCCGTCGATCTTCACGTAGTCCACGCGGAAGGCGCGGAGATAGCGGAAGGCGGCGGCACCGGCCCCGAAATCGTCGATGCAGAGCGGCAGGCCACGGCGGCGCAGCGCCTCCACCATGCGCACCGCCTCGGCCTCCTCCTCGATCTCGGCGGTTTCGGTGATCTCGATCAGCAGGCGGGAGGCGAGCAGCGGCTCGGCATCCAGCAATTCCAGCAGCCTGGCGCGGAAGCCCGGGCTTTGCAGCGACAGGCCGGAGAGGTTGGCGGCGATGCGGATGCCGCGGGACCGCCGGGCGGCGCCGCAGACGGCCTCCAGCACCGCCCAGTCCAATTCCTCGGAAAGGCCCACGGTCTCGGCGAAGGTGACGAAATCCCCGGGCTGGTCCAATTCCCCGTCCGGGCCCGGCTGCGGCCGCAGCAGCGCCTCGACATGGTGGATCGCGCCGTCGCCGAGGGAGACGATGGGTTGGAAGGCCATGCCGAAGCGCCGCTCGGCGATCGCCTGGCGCAATGCGAGCGCCCGCGAGCAGGCGATGGCGACGAAGCCGGAGAGGCCATCGGCGAAACCCGCCTGCTGCATCGCCGCCGACCCGCCACGAGCGAAGGTGGAGAGGGCATAGCGCAGCGCCCGCGTCGCCTGCATCGGCGTCAGTCCCTCGGCATCCAGCGCCAGGCTGCTGGTGGCGACGGCGGCATCGAGCCCGGCCTTCCGCACCACCGCCTCGATCTGCGCCCCGATCGCGGCGAGGTCGGCCGAGGTGCCGGAGATCACGCCATAGCGCCCGGCCGCCAATTCCCCCACCACCGCATCGGCGGCCAGCGCATCGGCAAGGGTCTGGCCGATGAGCGGGCCGAGCGGCCCTGCCTCCGCGCCCAGCGGGCCATCCGGCCCGGCAAGTTCGATGAGCCCGAGCGTTCCGCCCGGGCCGGCGCGCCGCAGGCCGGCCTCCCCGGTCTCGCGCAGTGCCGCCGGTCCCCCCCAGCCCCCTGGCGGGCGGGGTGGCGGCCGGCTGCGGCATGGCGGCGAAGGTCAGGCAGAGACGCTGGCTGTCCCGTTCCGGCAGCCGCAGCCCGGCGACCGAGATCGGGGTGGCGGCCGCATCGGCCAGGCGGAAGCCGGTCGGCGGCAGCCGGTCCCGCGCCAGCAGCAGGCCGAAGGACATTTCGAAATCCCGGCGGTCGGCCGGCGCCACCATCTCCCGCACCGGGCGGCCGAGCCAGGCCTGGGGCGGCTGCCCCATGCGGCTCTCGAAGGTGCCGGCGGCGAAGCCGATGCGGCCCTCCGGCGAGACCTCGATCAGCATCTCCGCCGCGGTCAGCGCGAAGGTGAGGAAACGCTCGCGATCCGCCACGGGGCGTGGCGCGCGCGCCGGGCGCAGCGTGTCACCGCCAGTATCCATCCCGAAGCTGCATCCCTATCCCAGCGAAGGAATGCAGCATGCGGGGGGAAGCATGAAGGCGGCGTGAATCAGGCCGCCAGCGCAGCCTCGGCATCGAGGGTCGCGGCGGTGGCATGCACCACGGCGGCGATGCGCACCGCGGCCTGCACCTGCTCCTTGCCGATGCCGTGCTGGAGCACCGCCTTCTCGTGCGATTCCATGCACATGCCGCAGCCATTGATGGCCGAGACGGCAAGCGACCACAGTTCGAAATCGCCCTTGTCCACGCCTGGCCTCGCCATGACGTTCATGCGCAGCTTCGCCGGCATCGAGGCGTAGTCGCCGCCCACCAGATGCGTGAAGCGGTAATAGATGTTGTTCATCGCCATGATGGAGGCGGCCGCCTTGGCAGCGGTCAGCGCCTCGGGCGAGAGCTTCGGGCCGAATTCCGCGAGGATGGCGCGCGTCACCTCGGCATTGCGGGAGGCGATGGCGGAGACGATGAAGCAGCCGGCGCGCTTCTGCTCGTCCAGCGCCGGCTCCGTCGCCAAGCTGCCGAGATTGAGCTTCTGGTCCTTGGCGTATTCGGGCAGGCGGTTGCGCAGGGCTTCCAGCGACATCGCGGGCTCCTCTCTTCGGTTCTGGTTTTCACGGTGGGCGGAGCCGAGGCGCCCGGGGGTGCTCCCCTCGCCTCGGCTCGGCGCACCGCCCCCGCATAGGGGGCGGGCTGGCGCGGGGGCGGTGCCCCGCGCCGTCTCGTCAGGCCGCCTTGTCGAAGAGCTTCTCCGGGTTCAGGACGTCCTTGCCCTTCTCCCAGTTGCAGGGGCAGAGCTCGTCGGTTTGCAACGCATCGAGCACGCGCAGCACTTCCTGCGGGTTGCGGCCGACATTGAGGCCGTTCACGCCCACCCACTGGATGGTGCCATCCGGGTCCACGATGAAGGTCGCGCGCAGCGCCACGCCCGCTTCCTTGTCGAGGATGCCCAGCGCCTCGGCCAGCTCGCGCTTGATATCGGCCAGCATCGGGATCGGCAGGTCGCGGATGTCGTCGTTATAGACGCGCCAGTTCAGGTGCACGAACTCGCTGTCGGTGGAGACGCCGTAGACCACCGCGTCACGGTCGGCGAATCGCCGGCCAGCTTGCCGAAGGCGGCGATCTCGGTCGGGCAGATGAAGGTGAAGTCCTTCGGCCAGAAGAAGACGATCTTCCACTTGCCCGCATCCGACTCGCTGGAGACCTTGGTGAAGGACTTGCCCGGGCCGCCGAGGCCCTCGGGGCCGCCCTTGACGGCATCCAGGTTGAAGCTCGGGAACTTGTCGCCAACGGTCAGCATGCAGATCCATCCCTGGAATGAAGTGGTTCGGTGAAGGGGCCAAAGCCTGGCCCGCGCGGCGCCGGTTGCGCCGCTGCACCGGGGATATGCGGCTTCCGCTTCGCTTGTTCCAATGAATAGTTTTTGGCGTTTTGATCGGCTGCGTCGATGGTCGAGACCGGGCCCGCATCAGTCCAGGTCGCGCGCCAATTCCGCCCGCACCGCCTCCGGCAGCACCGCCATATGGCCGTAATTCCGGGTGCCCGAGGCCGAGCACCACCTCGGCGCCCGGGGTGCGGAACCGGGCGATCTGGGCCGGGGTAAGGGGGGAAATGCACGAATTGCACGGAGGAGGCCTTGCCCTCCTCGGTGGTGCGATCCTGGTCCGCCTCCGGATGTGCGGTGACGGTCTCATCGAAAAGGCGGAGGAAGGCGGTTTCCTCGATGCCGCCGAGGCCGCCCAGGATGCGCTTCCGCCGCACCGGGTCATCGATCTCGATCATGAAGGTGGCGACCAGCTCCGCCCCCTGCGGCACCAGCGGGTTGTAGGCGGCAAGCTCCTCCGGGATCTGCTCGGCGCCGCCATTCTCGATCCAGCACATTTCCTGCACCTGATGGCGCATGGTGTCGTGGCTTTCGAAATGGAAGGTCACGAAGGGGCCGATCTCGACGCGGCGGTTGCGCTTGAGCGCGGCCATGCGCCGCCGCTCCTCGGCGCGGATCTTCGCATATTCCGCGCGCGGCAGGATCTCGGCGGCGGTGATCTGGTGCCGGTTCGCCATGCTCTGCTTTCCCCTCAAGCCTCGATGCCATAGGCGCGCGCGAGCAACTGCACGGGGTGCGAGACCAGCGCCGGGGCCGCGCCCTCGCCGCCCAGCCGGTCCATGCCCTGGGCGATATGCACCCCCGCCAGCGGGCATTCCGAGGTGACATAGGCCGCGCCGCCCTGCCGCGCCTGGCGCGCCACCGGGCGGCCGACCTTCAGCGCCGTCTCGAAATGCTCGCGCTTGAAGCCCCAGGACCCGCCATGGCCGGAGCAGCGCTCCAGCACCGTCACCTTGGTATCCGGGATCAGCCGCAGCATCTCGGCGCCCTTCTGGCCCATGTTCTGCGCCCGCGCATGGCAGGCGAGGTGGATGGTGACATCGCCCTCCAGCTTCGCCATCCCCGGCGCCATCCCCTCCTTGCGGGCGATGTCCATGACATATTCGCTGATGTCGAATGTGGCGGCGGCCAGCCGCTTCACCGCCGCATCCTCCGGCAGGATCAGCGGCCATTCGGATTTCAGCATCAGCGAGCAGGAGGGCACCAGCGCGATGATGTCGTGCCCCTCGTCGATCCAGCGGCCGAGCTCCGCCGCCACGACCCGCGCATTCTCCGCCACTGCGGCGATATCGCCCTGTTCCAGCAGCGGCATGCCGCAGCAGCGGGGATGCACGACCGTGGTGGCGACGCCGTTCCGCGCCAGCACGGCACGCGCGGCAAGCCCGGCCTCCGGGTCGTTGTAGTTGGTGAAGCAGGTGGCGTAGAGCACCGCCTTGCGGCCGAAGGCGGGGGCGTCCTCGTTCACCGCCGGGCTCTCGGCCCCGGCGCGCTTGACGAAGGGGGTGCCGGCATAGCGCGGCAGCGCCGCCTCCGGGTGCAGCCCGGCGCGCTTGTCCAGCAGCTTGCGGGTCGTCTTGTTGCTGGTGCCGCTCGCCCAATTCGCCAGGGCCGGGGCCAGCGAGGCGAGCTTGCCGTTGCGGTCGGTCCTGGCCAGCTCCCGGTCCGCCAGCGGGATGCCCCGCGTCTTCGCCTCCACCGCGCGGTAGCGCAGCATCAGATGCGGGAAGTCGAGGTTGAACTCATGCGGCGGCACATAGGGGCATTTCGTCATGTAGCACATGTCGCAGAGCGTGCAGGCATCCACGACCGGCTTGAAATCCTTGCTCTCCACCCCGTCCAGCTCGCCGGTCGGCGAGGCATCCACCAGGTCGAAGAGGCGGGGGAAACTGTCGCAGAGATTGAAGCAGCGGCGGCAGCCATGGCAGATGTCGAAGACGCGCCGCATCTCCGCGTCCAGCCTCGCCTCGTCGTAGAATTCGGGTTCCTGCCACGCCAGCGGATGCCGCGTGGGTGCCTCCAGGCTGCCTTCTCGCATTCTTCTCGCTTCCCCCGTCGCGCGGGGACGGGAAAGGGCCCGTCCCCACGGTTCTCGATGCTCCTTGGATCGTCCCGATTCAGGCCTCCGGGCCACGCGGCCCCGGGCCCGGTTCAGGCCATCGTGTCGAGGGCGCGCTGGAAGCGGCCGGCATGGCTGCGCTCGGCCTTGGCCAGCGTCTCGAACCAGTCGGCGATCTCGTCATGGCCTTCCTCGCGGGCGGTGCGGGCCATGCCGGGATACATGTCGGTGTATTCGTGCGTCTCGCCGGCGATCGCGGCCTTCAGGTTGTGGTCGGTCGGGCCGATCGGCAGGCCCGTCGCCGGGTCGCCCACGCCTTCCAGGAATTCCAGGTGGCCATGCGCATGGCCGGTCTCGCCCTCGGCAGTGGAGCGGAACACCGCGGCCACGTCGTTGAAGCCCTCCACATCGGCCTTCTGCGCGAAATAGAGGTAGCGGCGATTCGCCTGGGATTCGCCGGCGAAGGCGGCCTTCAGATTTTCCTCGGTCTTGCTGCCCTTCAACGCTGCCATGTTTCCTCTCCATTATTGCGGCCCATGCGGCGGCCGGGGTGTCGCCACCTGGGGCCGCCACCCCATCCCTATCGCATGGCGTTTTGAAGCCTGCTAATGAATAGTTTTGGTTATTTTCATCGAATGAATCGATGATTGCGGAGGCCCCATGACAGCCCTGCCCAGCCCGCAGCAGCTCCGCTACCTGCTCGCCCTGGCCGACCACGGCCATTTCGGCCGCGCCGCCACGGCCTCTGCGGTGACGCAATCCACCCTCTCGGCCGGCATCATCGCGCTGGAGCGGCAGTTGGACGCCGCGCTGCTGGAACGCGGCACCGCCAAGCGCCCGGTCTTCACCCCGCTCGGGCTGGAGGTGGTGGCGCGGGCCCGTGCCGCGCTGGCCGCGCTGGAGGATGTGGTGGAGACGGCGGCGGCGGCGCGGGACCCGCTTTCCGGCCCGCTCCGCCTCGGCATCATCCCGACCATCGGCCCCTTCCTGCTGCCCCGGCTCATGCCCGTGCTGCGCGCCGCCTTCCCCCGGCTGCGGCTCTGGCTCAGGGAGGACCAGACCGAGCGGCTGGTGGCGCAGCTCGAGGGCGGCCGGCTCGACCTGCTGCTGCTGGCGCTGCCCTGCGCCTGCGGCGAGGCCGAGACCCTGCCCATCGCCGCCGATCCCTTCCTGGCGGCGCTACCCGCCGGCCATCGCTTGGCGGCGCGCGACCGGGTCCCGGTCGGCGCGCTCTCGGCCGAGCGGCTGCTGCTGCTGGAGGATGGGCATTGCCTGCGGGAGCACGCGCTGGACGCCTGCGGCCTGCCGCATGGGGTGGCTCCGGGGGAGGAGGGTTTCGCCGCCACCTCGCTGCACACGCTGGTGCAGATGGTGGCGAGCAACCTCGGCGTGACCCTGCTGCCGCAACTGGCGGTGCAGGGCGGCGTGCTGGCCGGGGCGGCGGTGGAGGTGCGGCCGCTGGAGCCCGCCACCCCCGCCGGCCCGGTGCCGGCCCGCAGCCTGGCCCTGGCCTGGCGCGGCCGCAGCCCGCGCGCCGCGGAATCCCGCAGCCTGGCGCCGGCCATTGCGGCCTCGGTCCGGGTGGATTAACCCGAAGCGAGACAAGGAGGAAACGCGGCAATGGACGGCCTGACCCCGGAGCAGCAGCACCTGCGCGACCGCGCCCGCGAATTGGCGCGGGAGGCCGCGGCCCAGGCCGCCGAGACGGACCGCACCGAGCAATATCCCTGGCCGATGGTCCGCCTGATGACCGAGGCGGGCTTCCTCGGCCTCACCATCCCGAAGGAATGGGGCGGGCCGGGCCTTTCCTATTTCGACGCCGTGCTGGTGATCGAGGAATTCTCGCGGGCCTGCGCCGTCTGCGGCCGCATCGCGGTGGAGGCCAATATGGGCGCGCTCGGCGCCGTCATGGCCTATGGCACGCCGCAACAGAAGCGGATCGCTGCCGATCTGGTGCTGGCCGGCGACAAGCCGGCAATCTGCATCACCGAGCCCGAGGCTGGCTCCGCCGCCACCGAGATGACCACCCGGGCGGTGCGGCATGGCGATACCTGGGTGATCGACGGGGTGAAGCACTGGATCACCGGGGGCGGCATCTCCCGCCTGCACCTGATCTTCGCCCGCATGGTCGAGGCCGGGCAGGACCGCGGCATCGGCGGCTTCCTGGTGGTGCGGAACGGGGCGGGGGATCCGCCCGGCCTGCTGATCCACCGCCGCATCCCCTCCATGGGGCTGAAGGGCATGCCGGAGGCGGAGATCCGCTTCCAGGGGCTGGAGGTGCCGGATGCCATGATGCTGCGCCCGCCGGGCGGCGCCGCGCGCGGCTTCGGGCGGCTGATGGATGCCTATAACGGCCAGCGGGTCGGCGCCGCCACGGTGGCGCTGGGCTTGGCCGCCGGCGCCTATGGCCATGCGCTGGAATTCGCGCAGCGGCGGCAGCAATTCGGCCGGCCAATCGCCGGATTCCCAGGGCCTCGGCTGGATGCTGGCGGATATGTCGATCAGGCTGGAGGCCGCCCGCGCCCTGGTCTGGCGCGCCGCCCGCAGCGCCGGGCCGAACGGCTTCCCGGACCGGCTGGCCGCCGCCCAGGCCAAGGTGCTGGCCGCGGATTCCGCCATCGAGGTCACCAATATGGCGCTGCAGGTCTGGGGTGCCGCCGGCTATAGCCGGGAGAACCCGATGGAGCGCTATGTGCGGGATGCCCGGATGTTCGCCATCGCCGGCGGCACGGCGCAGGTGCTGCGGACCCAGGTGGCGGAGCAGATCCTCGGCCGCAAGCTGCCCCAGACCCGCGACGGCTTCCTGAAGCTGGCGGCGGAATAGGCTGCGCGACCAGCCCCAGCGGTTGACAAGACCGGACCCCGCCCTTAGACGCGACCGCCTTCCAAGGACTGCCGCCATGAAGATCCGCAACAGCCTGAAGACCGCGAAGACGCGCGACAAGAACTGCGTGGTGGTGCGCCGCCGCGGCCGGCTCTACGTGCTGAACAAGAAGAACCCCCGGCTGAAGGCCCGCCAGGGCTGAAGCCTGCCCCGGGCCACCTGGCCCGGGGGCCTCGGGTGGTTCGCAGCCGCCGCCGGCATCGCCGCGGCGGCTTTTCGCGTTCGGCTGGCTCTACTGGTGGGGTTTCAGGATCTCGGTGCCGAGGCCGCCGCCGGTGGTCCAGCTTCCGCGCAGCGAGCCGTCCGCCTCCACCTCATAGGCGGCGATGCCCGGCCTGCCGTTCACCACGAAGGATACGGCCAGCACGCCGCCCTGGATCAGCCCGAGGCCGACCAGGCGCACATCGGCCACCTGCCAGGTCGCGAGCCAGCTCGCGCCCGCCGCTTCCTGCAGCATGAAGACGCCGCCATAGGTGGTGCCATCCGGGTTCTGCCCCTCCACCTGATAGGCGCCCTCGCGGATCTGGGCGCCGGCGGGCAGGGCCAGGCCGCAGAGGGCGGCGGCGAGCAGCAGCATGCGAAGCACAGGCAAGGGCGTCTCCCGGGATGCGGTGGCGGCGGAGATTGGCCGCGCCGCCCCGCCGGGGCAAGCCCGGCCAAAGGGAGGCCAAAGGGAGACCGGCAGTGGGTGCTTGCCGCCGCCCCCGGGCCGGCCCATTTTCCCGGCATCACAGGAGCAACGGTCGTGATCAGGCTGCCCGATCCCAAACCCGAGGTGCTGGCCCGCCGCGAGGAGATCGTGGCCGCGCTGCATGCCATCCTGCCCGGCGACGGCGTCATCAGCGAGCCGCTGCGCCTCAAGCCCTATGAGACGGACGGGCTTTCGGCCTATCGCCAGCCGCCGCTCGCCGTGGTGCTGCCGAACACCACCGAACAGGTGGCGGCGCTACTGCGCTATTGCCATGGCATGGGCATCCGCGTGGTGCCGCGCGGCGCCGGCACGAGCCTTTCCGGCGGCGCCCTGCCGCTGGCGGATGCGGTGGTGCTCGGCCTGATGCGCATGAACCGCATCCTGGAGGTGGACTACGCCAACCGCCTGGCGGTGGTTGAGGCCGGCGTCACCAATCTCGGCATCACCAAATACGTCGAGGCGGACGGGTTCTTCTACGCGCCCGACCCCTCCAGCCAGTTGGCCTGCATGATCGGCGGCAATGTCAGCATGAATTCCGGCGGCGCGCATTGCCTGAAATACGGCGTCACAGCCAACAACCTGCTAGGCCTCAAGCTGGTGACGATCGAGGGCGAGGTCTTCGAGATCGGCGGCCGCCACCTGGATGCCGCGGGGCTCGACTGGCTCGGCCTGCTGACCGGCAGCGAGGGGCAGCTCGCCGTCGTCACCGAGGTCACGGTGCGCATCCTGCGCGGCCCGGAGGGGGCGCGGGCCATGCTGGCCGCCTTCCGCTCGAACGAGATCGCCGGCCAGGCGGTGGATGCCATCATCGGCAGCGGCATCATCCCCGTCGCGCTGGAATTCATGGACCGCCCCGCCATCCATGCCTGCGAAGCCTTCGCCCATGCCGGCTACCCGCTGGATGCCGAGGCGATGCTCATCATCGAGGTCGAGGGCAGCGTCGCGGAGCAGGACCTGCTGCTCGGCAAGCTGAAGGAGATCTGCACCCGCTTCGACCCGATCAGCCTGCGCGTGGCGCAGACCGCCGAGGAATCCGTGGCGATCTGGAAGGGCCGCAAGGGCGCCTTCGGGGCGGTGGGCCGCATCAGCCCCGACTATCTCTGCATGGACGGCACCATCCCCACTGGGGAACTCCCCTCCGTGCTGCGCCGCATCGGCGAGATGTCGGAGCAATACGGGCTGCAGGTGGCGAATATCTTCCATGCCGGCGACGGCAACCTGCACCCGCTCATCATGTTCGACGCCAACGACCCCGCCAGCTTCGCCAAGGCCGAGCAATTCGGCGCCGATATCCTGACGCTCTGCGTCGAGGTCGGCGGCTGCCTCACTGGCGAGCATGGCGTCGGCGTGGAGAAGCGCGACCTGATGGGCGTGCAATTCACGGCGAAGGAACTCGACCTGCAACGCGCGGTGAAATCGGCCTTCGACCCGGACTGGCTGCTGAACCCGGCCAAGGTCTTCCCGCTGGAGGGCAACCCCGCCTTCGCGCCCACCCTGCCGCGGGCCGCATGAGCGCCGCCCTCGACACCGAGGCGCCGGATACCGAGGCCGGCGTCGCCGCCATCGTCGCCGCCGCGGCGGCGGCGAGGGAGCCGCTCTCGATCGAGGGCAACGGCACCAAGCGCGCCCTGCTGCGGCCGGTGCAGGCGGCCCGCGCCCTGTCGCTGCGCAACCTCACCGGCATCACCCTGCACCGGCCGCAGGAGCTGATCCTCTCGGCCTGGGCCGGCACGCCGCTGCCGGAGATCGAGGCGGCGCTGGCCGGGCACGGCCAGCACCTGATCGCCGAGCCGCCCGACCTCTCGGCCCTCTTCGGCACCGACCGGCCGGCGACGCTGGGCGGCGTGGTGGCCACCAACCTCTCCGGCCCACGTCGCATCGCCTGGGGCGCCATGCGCGACCATGTCATGGGCATCCGCGCGGTGGACGGGCGCGGCGAGGTGTTCCGCAGCGGCGGGCGGGTGCTGAAGAACGTCACCGGCCTCGATCTCTGCAAGCTGCTCACCGGCAGCCATGGCACGCTCGGCGTGCTGACCGAGATCACGCTGAAGGTGCTGCCGGCGCCGCCTGCGGTGGGGACCCTCGCGGTGCCGGTGCGGGACCTGGCGGCGGGGGTGGCGGTGCTTTCCGCCGGGCTGGGCAGCCCCTACGGCGTCTCCGGCGCGGCCCTGCTGCCGGCGGGCGCGGCGGATTTCGGCCTCTCCGGCCCCGTCGCCCTGCTGCGGATCGAGGAGTTTTCCGAGTTCGTCGCCTATCGGCTCCGCCGGTTGCGGGAGGAACTCGGCGGCACGGTGCTGGACGAGGCCACCAGCCGCCCGCTCTGGCGCGCGGTGGGCGATGCCGGCCTGCTCCGCGCGGCGGCGGCGGATGCGGTCTGGCGCGTCTCGGTCCAACCCACCGCCGGCCCCACCGTGGCGGCGGCGCTGCGGCAGGCTTTCGGGGCCCGGCTGCTGCTCGACTGGGGTGGCGGCCTGGTCTGGGCCGCCGGCCCGGCGACGCCCAAGGCGCATGCCGCCGTGATGGCAGCGGCGGCGGCCTCGCGCGGCGGCTTCACCCTGTTCCGGGCGCCGGAGCCGCTGCGCGCCGCCGTGGCGGTGCTGCCGGAGGAGCCGGCCCCGCTGGCCGCCATCGGCCGCCGGGTGAAGGCGGCGTTGGACCCGCAGGGCGTGCTGAATCCAGGGCGGATGCGGGCGGGGCTGTAGGTCGCTGCGGGGCGGCGGCCCGCCCCGGGTGGACGCCCCGCCCCCCCCTGGTGGCACCTTCCTCGGCCAGCCAGGGAAACGCCGCATGACCGAAATCAAGCCACAGGCCTCGCATTGGGGCTATTTCGACGCGGTGGTGGAGAAGGGCCGGGTGGTGGGCGTCCGCCCCTTCGGCCCCGACCCCTTCCCGGGCAGCCTGATCGAGGCGGTGCCGGATGTGGTCCACGCCCCCTCCCGCATCGACCGCCCTTATATCCGCCAGGGCTGGCTGGAAGGGCGGCGGCGCGGCCACCTGCGCGGCGGCGATCCCTTCGTGCCCGTCTCCTGGGACCGGGTGACGCGGCTGCTGGCCGAGGAGGTCCGGCAGACCCGCGCACTGCATGGCGACACCGCGATCTATGCCGGTTCCTATGGCTGGGCCTCGGCCGGGCGCTACCACCATGCCAAGACGCAGTTGCAGCGCTTCCTCGGCCAGGGCGGCGGCTTCACCTCCTCGGTCAATGCCTATTCCTATGCCACGGCCCAGGCCCTGCTGCCGCATATCCTCGGCACCAATGAGGTGGTGCTGGGCCGCATGACGGATTGGCAGGCCATCGCCCGGCACGCGAAGCTGATGCTCTGCTTCGGCGGGCTGGCCGCCAAGAACGGGCTGGTGCTCTCCGGCGGCATGGGGCGGCATGACTACCTGCCGCTGATGCGGCAGGCCGCCGCGGCAGGGGTGCGGCTGGTCAATATCTCCCCCTTCCGCGGCGACACCGAGCCGGAGCTCGGCGCCGAATGGGTGCCGATCCGCCCGGGCAGCGACGCCGCCATGATGCTGGCCATGGCGCATGTGCTGGTGGAGGCGGGGCGGGAGGACCGCAGCTTCCTCGCCACACATTGCACCGGCTGGGAGAGGCTGCGCGCCTATATCCTGGGCGAGGCGGATGGCACGCCGAAGACGCCCGCCTGGGCCGAGGGCATCACTGGCGTCCCCGCCGCCACCATCCGCCGTCTGGCGCTGGAATGCGCGGAGAAGCCCACCATGCTGACCGCGGCCTGGTCGCTGCAACGGGCGGAGTACGGGGAGCAGCCCTATTGGATGCTGATCGCCCTCGCCGCCATGCTGGGGACCATCGGCAAGCCGGGGCAGGGCGTGGGCTTCGGCTATGGCAGCACCAACGGCATGGGCGCGCCGCGGCGTGACCTGCCGGCAGTCTCCGGGCCAGGCATCCGCAACCCGGTCGGCCTCTATATCCCCGTGGCCCGCGTCACCGAGATGCTGGAGCGGCCGGGCGGGGTGCTGCAATACAATGGCCGCGACATCGTCCTGCCGGATATCCGCATGATCTGGTGGGCCGGCGGCAATCCCTTCCACCACCACCAGGACCTGCCGCGCCTGCAACGCGCCTGGGCGCGGGCCGAGACCGTCGTGGTGCAGGAGCCCTGGTGGACGGCGGTGGCGCGGCACGCCGATATCGTGCTGCCGGCCACCACCACGCTGGAGCGGAACGACATCGCCTCCAGCTCGCGCGACCGCTTCATCCGCGCCATGCACCAGGCCGTGCCGCCCCAGGGGCAGGCGCGCAACGACGTGGACATGCTGGCGGATCTGGCGGAGGAACTCGGCTACCGCGACCGCTTCACCGAGCAGCGCGACGAGGGCGCCTGGCTGCGCCACCTCTATGAGCGCTGGCGCCAAGCCTGCGCGCCGCTCGGCTTCGAGGCGCCGGATTTCGACGGCTTCTGGAAGGCCGGCCATATCGAGGTGCCGCCGATCGAGCCCGGCGAGGAATACACCCAATTCGCCGAATTCGCCGCCGACCCGGAGGAGCACCCGCTCGACACCCCCTCCGGCAAGGTGGAGCTGTTTTCCGAAACCATCGCCTCCTTCCGCTATGACGACTGCCCCGGCCACCCCGTCTGGATCGAGCCGCGCGAATGGCTGGGCGGGGCGACGCAGGATCATCCGCTGCATCTGCTCACCTTCCAGCCGGTGACGCGGCTGCATGGCCAGCTCGACCCCGGGCGCGTCGCGGCGGCCGGCAAGATCCAGGGCCGCGAGCCGATCCTGATGAACCCGGAGGATGCCGCCGCGCGCGGCCTGGCGGAGGGCGACATCGTGCGGGTCTTCAATGCCCGCGGCGCCTGTCTCGGCGGCCTACGACTGAAGCCCGACATGCTGCGCGGCGTGGCCGCCATGGCGACCGGCGCCTGGTACGACCCCGCCACGGCAGGCGACCCGGACGCGCTGTGCATCCACGGCAACCCGAATGTGCTGACCGCCGATATCGGCACCTCGCGGCTCGGCCAGGGCCCCTCGGCGCAATCCTGCCTGGTGCAGGTGGAACGCTGGGAGGGGCCGCTGCCGCCGGTCACGGTGCATGCGCCACCGCCGGTCGTGGCGGAAGGGGCGGCCTGACGCCCCGGGCCCTTTCGTCCAGATCCGAAGGAAACCCGGCGGGGCAGGGAGGCCGCGCCCGGCGGGTGAAGGGCATTTGATCGGTTGCGCCTGGCTGCCCCTGGTATGACCCCGCGATGATCCATCGCCGCCATCTGCTCGCCGCCGCCGGTGCCCTCGCCTTGCCGGTCCCCGGCCGGGCGCAGATCCGCCGCAACGACCTCGATACCCTGGCGCTGCCGGTGAAGCAGGACGATACGGTGGCACGGGGCTACCGGCGCGACGCGCTGCTGCGCTGGGGCGACCGCGTGACCTTCGACGCGCCACCCTGGAACCCCGCGACGGTGACGCCGGAGGGCGCCTCGGCGCAATTCGGCTGGGATGCGCGGGTCGCCGGCATCGCGGTGCCGCAGGTCCAGGCGGCGGATGGCGTGCCGCGCGCCGTGCTGGCCGTGGTGCATCCTACGGTCGATCCCGCCATGGCCTGGCCTGCCCCGGCCTCGGGCGCGGTGCAGGACCGGCCGGCCCTGGCCGCCGCCATGCAGGGCGCCTCGCTGCTGAACCTGGAGAAGCAGCGCGGCCGCTGGGTGGTGGTGGATGGCGGCTTCCAGAGCCGCCGTCTCGGCGCCGACACGCTCTGCCGCATGGCCGGTCCGGTGGCGGCGGGCGGCAGCGTGATCGGCGTGCTGGGGCCGCAGGGTGGTTGCGTCACCCCCTGGGGCACGCTGCTGCTGGCCGAGGGCGACCCCAGGCCCTGGCAGGCCCGGCTGGCTGGCGTCGACCCGCGCTTCGCCGATGCCGGCGGCTTCGGCTGGATGGTGGAGTTGAACCCCTTCGACCCGCAATCCGTGCCGGTGAAGCGCACCGCGCTCGGCCGCTTCCCGCATGGCGACGCGGCGGCGACCCTGGCGCGGGATGGCCGCGCGGTGGTCTATATGACCGACCGGCGGGTGGGCGGCTGCCTCTATCGCTTCGTCTCCGCCGGGCCGGCGACGGGCGAGGAGGCGCTGGATGCCGGCAGCCTCGCGGTGGCGCGGCTGGAGGAGAACCGGCTGGCCTGGCTGCCGCTGCCGCAGGGCACCGCCGCCCTGCTCGACCTGGCCGGCGCGGCCCGGCAGGTGGGCGGCAGCCCGTTGGACACGCCGTCCGGCCTCGGCCTCGACCCCACCCGGCCGCGGCTGCTGCTGGCCTGCCATGGCAGTTCGGCCCGGCCCTCCGGCCATGTGATCGAGATTTCGGCGGCGGGCGGGGATGACGGCGCCGATACCGCCTCGGCCCTGCTGCTCTTCGCCGCCGGCGACCCGCGCGACCCGCTGGCGCATTACGGCCAGGGCGGGCTGCCGGCGGGCAGCGCCTGGCCGGAGAACCCGGATACGGTGGCGGTCGATGCGCGCGGCCGGGCCTGGATCGGCACCGATCGCGGCGGCCAGGTGGGGCAGCAGGCGGAGGGGCTCTATGGCTGCGACCTGGATGGGCCAAGCCGTGGCGTGCCGCTGCCGATCTATGGCGCGCCGCGCGCGGCCTCGGTCGGCGGCGCGGCGCTGACGCCGGATGGGGAGGTGCTCTTCGCCGCCATCCGCCACCCCGGCGCGGAACCGGGGGCACGCTTCGAGCGGCCGGGCACGCGCTGGCCCTCCTTCCAGCCGGGGGTGCCGCCGCGCAGCACCCTGATCGGGCTGCTGCGGCAGGCAGGCGGGCCGGTCGGCGGCTGAACCGGCCTTTGGCTGTTCGGGGCGCCGCTTCAGACTTCCGCGCCTGGCGGCGCTGCGGTCATCGGGGCCTTTGGGGCGCCGATTCAGGCCTCCGCGCCTGACGGCGCTATGGTCATCGGGGCCCTCAGCCTGCCCCGGGGATCGGGCGGGCGTGGGGTGCTTGCAGGACGGCACGCACCGCATCGGTCACCGCCGCACAGGCGCGGCTGGGGCGGCCATTCGCCATCTCCTCCCGCGCCCGGGCGATGCTGGCCAGTGCCGAGTCCAGGGCCTGGCTTGGGCCGTCACGGTTCACGGCCAGGCGGAGCCGCGTCTCTGCCAGTTCCAGGTTGATGCCGGCGGCCCTGCCATGGTCCACGCGCAGATCGTGGTCGGCGCCGACCAGCAGGTCGAGCAGGGCGCGGGTTTCCGGCGTGGCCGCGGTCAGCGGCAGCAGATGGTCCACCGGCGGCGGATCATTCGCATGCCCCGGGCCGCGCTGCATGGAGGGTACCAGGCTGGCGGTGAAGATATCGAGATAAGGGTGACGGCCGGATCGTGCAGGCATGGGGCGGTTCTGCCCTCCCGTTGCTGTCGGCGGAGCCTAGGCCGGGCGGGATCGCCAATGGCATGCACTTGGTCGTGACCGCGGCGCGGGAGCATCGGCCGGCCCGCCTACCGCACCCGCCACTCCTCCACCCAGAGCGAGGTGGGGTTCAGATGCCCGGTAGGCCGCACGCCTTGCAGCCAGGACGGCCAGACATGCGCATCGGCGCGGAACCACAGTGGCAGGGAGGGCAATTCCTCCGCATAGATCGCCTGCAGCCGTGACCAGAGGGCGCGGCGCTTTTCGCGGTCGAGCTCCTGCGGCAGCGCCTCCAGCAGCGCATCCATCTCGGCATTGTGCCAGCCGCCGTAATTCTGGCCGGACCAATTGCGCTCGGCACGCGGTATCTCCTCCGAATGCAGGCTGCTGCGCGGCACGCTTTCCGGCCCGCTGATCCAGGCGAACAGCGCCAGGCCCTGGAAGCGCCGGCGGGAGAGGGTTTCCGCGAAGAACACGCGCGGCGGCTCGTTCCTGATGCGCGTCTCGATGCCCACCGCGCGCCACATGCCCTGCAGCACCTGCTGCACCGCCTCCCGCGCGCGGTTGCCGGCGGTGGTCATCAGCTCGAAGCCCAGGCGCTCGCCGGCGGCGTTGCGGCGGATGCCATCGGGGCCGCGCCGCCAGCCGGCCTCCTCCAGCAGCGCATTGGCGCGGGCGGGGTCGAAGCCCCATTGCCGCACGCCCGGGTCATGCATGGGATCGAGCGGATTGACGCTGCCATGCGCCACCGTCTGCCGCCCCTCGAAGAGCCGGGCCACGATCTGCGCACGGTCGGCGGCCAGCAGCAGCGCCTGCCGGACCCGCAGATCGGCCAGCGCCGGGTTGTCGTGCTGCAGGTCGAGATGCTCATAGATCAGGCCGGGCTTGTAGGTGATGCGGAAGCGCTGGCCGGTGCGGCGTTCCAGCGCGGCGGCCTGCTCCACCGGCAGGCCCAGCTCGCCGCTGATCATGTCGAGCTGGCCGGCGAGCAATTGCGCCTCCAGCGCCGCAGTATTCTCGATGCTGCGGATCTGGATGCGGCGGAAGGCGGGGGCGGGGCCGGGCCAGGCCGGGTTCCGCTCCAGCGTCACGCCGGCACCGGGCTGCACCGCGGTGATGCGGTAGGGGCCGTTCCAGAGGCCGGGATTGGCGGTTTCGGTGTCATAGGCGGTGCGGTTGCGATAGGCGCGCGGCTCGGCCTCCCAGCGGGCGCGTTCGAGATGCGTGGGCAGGGGCTGGAAATCGCCGGCGCTGGCGAAATCGAAGGTTACGCGGTCGAAGCGGAGGGTGACGCTGCGCGCATCCTCCACGATCAGCTCATAGGCGGAACGGTAGAATTCGGCGGGGCCGAAGCCGGTGGCCGGGTCGCGCCCGGCCTCCCAGGCGAAGCGCAGGTCTTCCGCCGAAACCGGCGTGCCATCGCCCCAGCGGGCATCGGCGCGGAGGCGCCAGGTGACGCGGATGCCGGGCTTGCCCTCCGGCGTGGTCTCCAGCCGGGCACCGCCATTCTCCAGGCTCGGCACCTGCTCGCAGAGCAGGCAGGCGAGTTGCCAGTCCGGGTCATAGGCGGTGAGTGGCCGGCGGGCGAAGCCGAGCACATAGGACTTCGCCGCCATGTTCTCGATATTGGGGTGGAAGGTGGAGGGGAACTGCGTGATGCCGATGGTGAGGGTGTCACGCGGCGTCTGGGCCTTGGCGGGCGCGAAGACCGCAAGGCCCGCCAGCAGCAGCGAAGCCCGGCGCATCATCGCGGCGCGCCGGCGGGGGTGGCGCAGTCCATGTGTGGTGCGGTGCCTGATGGATCGGCCATGCCGGGTATGTTCGGGACTGGTCCTGATGCGGTGCAGGGGATCGCCCATGCCATCATCCTTTCCGCAGGCCCGCAAGCAATCCGATGGCCCATCCTGCAATACCGGCGAGGCCGAGGGCGATCCGCTCCGCATCCGTGAATCCGCCGGCGTCGGCAATTCCGGGGGGCGCAACCCCTGGTGGTGCAAATCCAACGGAAAGGACCGTTGGATTTGCACCACGAGCCTTGGTTTGGTGGGCCGATTCACCTGGCGCTTGGGGACCAAGCGTCAGGATCGGGCCACTAGAGCGTGATCGCTTGAGGTGCTCGCACCGAAAAGCGTGAATCACGCGATCAAACAAAGGCCTGGAGCATGATGCGTGAACGAAGGTGAACGCATCATGCTCTAGGCGGCAACCTCCTCGGGCATGCTGTTGTCGTGCCTGAAGGCGACATGGGCCCGCAATCCCTCCGGCGCGAAGACAAGGCGAACCTCGGTTCCCGAGCCGAGATCCGAGACCAGGGCCCGTTCCAGGAGGCGCGTTCCGAAGCCCCGCTTCTCGTGGGGCGGCTCGACCACGGCCGGTCCGCCGGTCTCGACCCATTCCATGATCGTCTGCCCGTCGGATTCCGTGCGCCACCGGAGGCTGGCGCATCCCGCCTCGCGGGAGAGCGCGCCATGCTTCGCCGCATTGGTTGCAAGCTCGTGCAGCGCCAGGACCACAGCCTGCGCCTGCCGGGGGCGCAGGAAAACGCCGGACGGTCCATCGATCATGAGCCGCGCCGGCATGCCGTCCAGCCAGGGCGCCAGGGCGGCGCGGGCGATCTCGGCAAGGTCGGCGGCCTCCCATGCATGGGTGGTGAGCAGGTCATGGGCGCGGGCCAGCGCCCGCAGCCTCGCCCCCAGGTCGGCGCTGAGGCGCTGGGGATTCGCGCCGGTGCGGCGGAGGGTGGCATTGGCGATGGACTGCACCGTGGCCAGGGTGTTCTTCACCCGGTGGTTCAGCTCCCGAACGAGGAGCTCGCGCCCCTTCTCCGCCCGGATGCGCTCCGTCACATCCTGCAGGACGATGCTGACGCCGGTATTGCGCCCTTCGCCGTCCTGGACGGGGTGGCAGCTCGCAAGGAAATGGCGGGTATTGCGCACCGTGCCCGGCGCCTCTCCGGACAAGGGGAGTTCCATGACCGGCCGCCCGGTGGCAAGGACCCGGCGATGCGCATCCTCGATCGGCTCCGCGATGCCTGGCGGGAGCACATCCGATGGGCAGCGTCCGATATGCTCGGCCCCGGAGATGCCGGCCACGGCGGCGAGCTTCGCATTGACCGAAAGGAAATGGCGGTCCCGGCCGAGCAGGGCGAGGCCGACGGGGATGGTGTCGTGCAATCGCTTCAGCTCGGAGAGCGTCCGCAGCGCCTCGGCCTCGCTGTCCTCCGCCGCGGCACGCGCCCTTTCCGCCACGAGAATTCCCTCGGCAACCCGCTCCCGAGGACGGCGGCGGCGTGCCGATCCGATCGCCAGCACCGCGATCGATGCGGCAAGACCCGCTCCGAGAAAGCTGGGCAGGGCCGCAGACCAGAGGGGTATCGCCCGCGCCGGCTCACTGGTGATGAGCGTCCAGCCAGGGACCGTCCGAAGAGGGCTGGTCGCGTAGAGGAAAGCGGTGCCGTCTGCGGCGCTTGCCCGGCCCGATCCGGTGGGGCGGGCTCCCTGGCCGGAGGTGGCGGGCAGCGCGCGATATGGCAACCGGGTATTCGAGGCGATGACGCGCCCATTCCGGTCGGCAAGGGCTGCTGCCCTTCCCTCGCGCGCCATGGTGCCGACAGCGCGTCCGAGTTGCGATGCCTCGATCCGGGTGGCCACCACCGCGACGTCTGCGCCATCGCGCCTGACGGGGGCGGCAACCACGGCCGCGGGAGGGGCCTGGTCCGCCCCGGCGGCAAGCTGCTCGCCATAGGCAACCGATCCGGATTCCAGCGCCCTCAGTGCAACGGCGGCGTCGCCAAGGCCGGGCAGCAAGGTTCCGAACGAGGCGGCCGTATTGACGAGTTGCGCAAGCGACGTATCGGCGACCGCGACCGGAACCCCGAGCACTCCCGCGGTCGCCCTGGCCTGGGCATCCAACTCCCGCAGGTTCGCCGCCGGACGGTCCAGCAGGGGAGAGGCGGCCAGGATCGCGAGGCTTTCGGCGTAGCGTGAGAGTTCGGCGTCAGCCGCCGCAGCCAGGCTCCGGGCGGACTCCGCCAAGGCCTCGAGGCGAGCAGTCCCGGCCTGATCCCCCTGGAATGCCGAAAGCCCGGCGACAACAGGCCCTATCCCGACCGCGACGGCCACTGCCAGGTATTTGGCTGCAAGCCGGGCTCCTGCGCCTCTTCCGGGCGCGGGCGGAAGATTGCCTTTGGGCCGCACTTCAGGCATGTCCCCCCATGTGCCGCTGCCGCATAGCTGTAGCATTCGCCGCTGTGGATGCCACTGCGGATTAGACATTTCGGATGCCTTCTGCAATCCATGGTTCCCATGCGCATCGCACTGCCGATGGCGGTTTCAGCCCTGCTGGCTGCCTGCACTGCCCAGCCCTTGCCGCAGGAGCGGGTGCGGCCGGCTGCGGTGCGGCAGCACAAGCCCGCCCCGCCCGCGCCGGCCTCCCCTCCTCGGGCGACGAGCGCCGAGCAGGCTGAAAGCGATACCCCTTCGGAGGCCGAGGCTTCAAAGACCCCCGAAGGGGCGGACCAGCCCATGCCGGGCCCCGAATCGGTCTATCGGGTCACCGCGGACGGCATCGTCGGCTGTGCGGATCCGCAGGCGCTCCTCATCCTGCGCAGGCTACGCGAGACAGGCGGGGCCAGCCCTCGATTGTTGGTGCAGGCGCATCAGGATGGCCGGTGCATGACGGTCTTCCGCGTCAGCCGATGGACTCCGGAAAGCGTGCAGGGGGGAGGTTATCAAGCTCCGCCTCACCGACGGGCCGGAACAGGACCGGCCCATCTCGCTCTACTTCCTGCGCGATGAGGTTGAGCGCATCTAGGCCCGCCCGCTTGGTGCGCCGATGCGGGGCGCCGGCGGGCCAGAGGCGGAGAGGCGGCTGCCCCCGGTTGCGGGTTGCCATCCGGGCGGTGCGCTTGCGCCGTCCTTGCGTGAGCATGCGAGCACTGCGGCCAATGCAGCCCATGGGCCATCGCCCGGCGGAGATTTTGCGGAATTGGCAATGAAGCCGCCAGGCCCGGGACTCGCCGCATCCGCGTCGGGCCGCCTTTCGCAATGCCATCGCCTGTGAAAAGAAAGCCCGCCAACCCATTGGATTGGCGGGCAAGTCAACAGGGAGGCTTCACGTCTGGGAGACGAAGGATCCGAAGACCCTATCCGGCGGAACCCGCCGGAACGACCATAGGCTACTCCTGGTGGTGTTATGTTGGCTTGGTGAAACCGGCCATCACCCATGCAGCCAGCGCATATCAGGCGGGGGGTGTCGCCAGCTCCGCCACCAGGAAGTCCCGGAACACCGATACCCGCTTGGAGTGCCGCATTTCCTCGGGATAGACGAAATAGGCGTCGAGGCGGGGGGCCTTCAGCTCCGGCAGCACCTGCAAAAGCCCATCCAGGTCCCGGCCCATGTAGTCCGGCAGGGCGGCCAAGCCGAGGCCGCTTTGCACCGCGCGCAGCATGCCGGTGAGGCTGTTCACCTCCACCGCGGTGCGGCGCGGCGCGCCGGGGCGACGGCCGGCTTCGGAAAGCCAGTTCACCTCGTCGATCGGCGGCCGATGGTCGCCCCAGACGATCAGCCGATGCGCGTCCAGATCCTCGGCGCGCTGCGGGATGCCGGCGGCTTTGAGATAGGTGGGGGCGCCGCAGACCCGCCAGCCGAAGCCGGCTAGGTGGCGCTGGATCAGGTCCGGCTGGCGCGGCGGGTGCATGCGGATCGCCACATCGGCCTCCCGCATCGCGAGATCGAGGTCGGAATCATCCAGCAGCAGCGTCACCGAGACATCTGGATAGAGCACCAGGAAGCGCTGCAGCCGCGGCGCCAGCCAGCAACTGCCGAAGCCGGTGGTGCTGGTGATCTTGAGGCGCCCGGCCGGGCGTTCCCGGCTTTCCGTCAGCAGCGCCTCGGTCATCGCCAGCTTGGCGAAGACCTCGCGGACCGTGCGGTTCAGCGTCTCGCCCGGCTCGGTCAGGATCAGGCCGCGGGCGTGCCGGTGGAACAGCGGCACCTGCAGCGATTCCTCCAGCGCCTGGATCTGCCGGGAGACGGCGGATTGGCTGAGGTTCAGCGTCTCCCCGGCATGGGTGAAGCTGCCGGCCTCGGCCACCGCGTGGAAGACGCGGAGCTTGTCCCAATCCAGCGGCATCAATCGTAGGCCGCCAGGGACGGCGCATCCGCCGGCATATGCGCCAGCCACTTCTCCGCCTCCAGCGCCGCCATGCAGCCGGTGCCGGCGGCGGTGACGGCCTGGCGGAAGATGCGGTCCTGCACATCGCCGGCGGCGAAGACGCCGGGCTGGCTGGTGCGGGTGCTGCCTGGTTCGGTCAGGATATAGCCCTCCGCATCCATGCCGAGCTGGCCGCGGAACAGCGCGGTGGCGGGGTCGTGGCCGATGGCCACGAAGACGCCATCGAAGGGCAGCTCGCTGCGCGCCCCGGTTCTGGCGTTGCGGAGCGCCAGCGCCCGCACGGCGCGGAACCGGCCCTCGGTGCCCAGCACCTCCTCCGCCACCAGGTCCCAGAGGACGGTAATGTTCGGTTTGGCGAAGAGGCGTTCCTGCAGGATGCGCTCGGCCCGCAGGCTGTCGCGGCGATGGATCAGCGTGACCTTGGCCGCCAGGTTGGAGAGATAGAGCGCCTCCTCCACCGCCGTATTGCCGCCGCCGATCACCGCGACCTCCTTGCCGCGGAAGAAGAAGCCGTCGCAGGTGGCGCAGGCGGAGACGCCGAAGCCCGACAATTCCTTCTCCCCGGGGATGCCGAGCCAGCGCGCCTGCGCGCCGGTGGCGATGACCAGCGAATCGCCCCGGTAGATGTCCCCCGAATCGCCCTCCGCCAGGAAGGGCCGGGCGGAGAGGTCCACCCGGGTGATCACGTCCTGGATGACGCCGGCGCCGACATGCTCGGCCTGGGCGCGGAACTGGTCCATCAGCCAGGGGCCCTGGATGGTCTCGGCGAAGCCCGGGTAGTTCTCGACATCGGTGGTGATGGTGAGCTGCCCGCCGGGCTGCAGTCCGGCCACGACCAGGGGCTTGAGCCCGGCGCGCGCGGCATAGATGGCCGCGGTATAACCGGCGGGGCCGGCGCCCAGGATCAGCAGGCGGGTGGCATGGGTGACGGACACTGGCGGATTCCCGGCGGAATGAACTGGAACAGCATATTTGGCAGATGGCGGCCTTCCACAAGCGGAAGCCTTGCGGCCGCGGCGCCGTGCAAGGATATTGCGCCAGAAGCCTGATCGCGGCAACGAAACACGAGCGCATGACCATCGACCACGACCCATCCCTCGACGAAGTCGACCTGCAGATCCTGGCGGAGCTGCAACAGGACGGCCGCATGACCAATGTGGAACTGGCCCGCCGGGTCGGCCTCTCCGCGCCGCCCTGCCTCCGCCGCGTGCGCCGGCTGGAGGAGGAGCGGATCATCCGCGGCTACCATGCCGATCTCGACCCCGTGGCGCTGGGCTATGAGATCACCTTCTTCGCCCTGGTCGGGCTGGAGAGCCAGAAGGAGGCGGTGCTCACCGCCTTCGAGGGCATGGTGCAGGACTGGCCGGAGGTGCGGGAATGCCACATGATCCGCGGCGGCGGCGATTTCCTGCTGCGCCTGGTGGCGCGCGACACGGCGCATGAGAATGCGCTGACCGCGAAGCTCACCGCAGCCGGGCCGGTGGCGCGGGTGCAGACATTGCAGACCATCCGCACGGCCAAGGACGAGGCGGGGGTGCCGGTGGCGGGCTGAGCGACCGATGACCACAGGGCCGCATGGCCCGGAGGTCTGAATCGGCCCGAGGGTGCAAGGCCCGTGCCGCATTCCAGGCCGCCGGCGAGGCCGAAATACCTGGCAGGGCGGGATAGCCCCAGGGGGCGTCCACTGGTTCCTGGAATCCTGCGGCCGGGGCGGGCCGGAAGCGCCCCTGCCTGCCGGCCCCGCTGCATGATTTCCGGCCAGGACGGGCGAAATCCGTCGCAGGGCCGGCGGAGCCAGTGGCGAAATGGGCTGAACGGCGAAGCGTAATGATCGGACGCGCCGATGCCGATGCCGGAAATTTTCCATTGGAACCGAAAGACATCCGATTGTAGGACCGCAGGAATACACGGAACATCAGCAGCAGAACGAAGGAGAGCATAAAGAAAACGCGGTATTTCCCGCTATTCCATAACGCTTTTCGGTAGAGGGGTCGCTCTGGATACGATCCCATCAGCCCCCCCCGGCCACCGATAAAGCTACGGGACGTTGAAATCCGGCCGGTTCTTCCGGCGTTCCTGCTCCCGCACACAGGCTTCGCCACCTCCCCAGCCCCCCAGGGAGACCACTGCTTTGCCCCTTCCGGACCTTCGCGCCGCCCCCCGCGGCGCGTTTCGAATTCCTGTGCTCCCGGCTTTCCGCGGCGGCGCGGTGCCCGCCTTGCCGGCGTGCTCGCCGTCGCCGCCTCCCTCCTGGCGGCCTCCTGGGCCGCCCCGGGCGTGGCAGCCGCGGGCAGCGCCGGCACACGCGCCGGTGAGGGCCATCATCGCCGGGCCGCGCCCGCACAGGCGGCGCGGGCACGGCCGGCGGCCCAGGCCAGGCAGGCGCCCCGCAGCGCCCCGCGCCGTGCCGTAACGGCACCCCGCGCCCCGGCGAGCCCGCCGCCCGCCCCGGCGGCCGATGGCGCGGCGGAGGTGGATCCCGCCATCCTCTCTGCCCTAGCTGGGGCGGCCCGTGCCACCGGGGCGGACCCGGCCCTCCTGCTGGCCCTGGCCTGGAAGGAAAGCCGGTTCGACCCGAAGGCCCGGAACTCACGGTCTTCCGCCCGCGGGCTGATGCAATTCACCCGCGCGACCTGGCTCGAGGTGGTGCGGGACTTCGGCCCCCGGCATGGGCTGGCGCGACATGCGGCGGCACTCTCGACCAACCCCCGGGATGGCTCCATCACCACCCGCGACAGGCGGCTGCTCGCCGAGATCCTGGCCTTGCGCGACGACCCGCGCCTGTCTGCGGTGATGGCGGCGGAGCGGATCACCCAGGAGCGGCCTGGCTTGGCGCAGGTTCTCGGCCGCCCGGCCGCGGCGGCCGATCTCTATGTCGTCCACCTGCTTGGCCCGGCTGGCGCGCGCAACTTCCTGACCACCTTGCGGCAGGCGCCCTCCCGTTCCGCCGCCGAGGTCGTCGGGCGCGACAGTGCCGGCCCGAACGGGGGCGTGTTCCTGGCGCGCGGCAGCGGCCGGGCCTTCAGCCTCCGTGAGGTCTATGCGGCGATCGAGGCTCTCCTGGCGGAGCAGCGCGAGACCCGCGCGACCGTGCTCGCGGCGCTGGACCCCGCCCTCACCGAGGATGCCGCCGGAAGCACCGAGCCGGTCGAGCTTGCGGAGGCCCGATGACACCCGCGGCGAGAGCCGCTGGCAGGCAGGTTTCCCGGGCCTTCGGGCCTGATTCCTACAGCGGCGTGCCGAATTGATGGTTCGGCACGCCGCTGTAGCCTGTTGTTTGTAGAGCAGATTCACGCCTCCGGGCGGTTCCGCCCTGCAGCGATCTGCTCTAGCCGGAACCGCTTCCGCGCTTCATGGCAGGGCAGGGCGGGGCTACCCCCGCCGCACCGCATATTGCGCCGCCTCCAGCGCGGCGACGATGGCATTGCCCTGGGCCGTGTCCCGCACCTCGATCATCAGCTCCAGCTCGGCGCTCTGCACCGAGGGGGCGGCGAAGAGGCGCTGGTGGCTGACCTCGATGACATTGCCGCCGGCCGCGGCGACCCGCATGGCGATATCCGCCAGCACCCCGGGCCGGTCCGGGATATCGAGGTGCAGGCGCAGGATGCGGCCGTCCCGCAGCAGGTTGCGCAGCAGCACATTGGCCAGGATGCGGGCATCGATATTGCCGCCGCAGACCACGGTGCCCACGGCATTGCCGGCGAAGCGTTCGGGGAAGGCGAGCAGGGCCGCGACCCCGGCCGCGCCGGCCCCCTCCGCCACCACCTTGGCGCCCTCAGCCAGCAGGGCGATGGCCTGTTCCACCGCGCGTTCCGGCACCACCAGCACCTCCAGGCCGAGGCGGCGGATCAGCGCCAGCGGCGCCTCCCCCACATCGCGCACGGCGATGCCCTCTGCGATGGTGGGGCCGCCGACCACGACGGGCTGGCCGGCCAGGCGCTGCGCCATGGCCGGATAGCCCTCCACCTCCACGCCGAAGATCGGCATGGCGGGGCGCAGCTCCCGCGCCGCGGCGGCGCAGCCGGCCAGCATGCCGCCGCCGCCCACCGGCAGGATCAGCGCCTCGATGCCGGGCGCGTCCTCCAGCATCTCCAGCGCCAGGGTGCCCTGGCCGGCGATCACCGCGGGGTCGTCATAGGGGTGGATGAAGGTGAGTCCGTCGCGAAGCGCGAGTTCATGCGCATGCGCGGCGGCCTCGGCCAGGGTCTCGCCATGCAGCACCACGCAGGCGCCCCAGCCCTCGGTGCGGACCACCTTGGTTGCCGGGGTGAATTTCGGCATGACGATGGTAGCGGCGATACCGGCCAGCGCGGCGTGGCGCGCCACCGCCTGGGCATGGTTGCCGGCCGACATGGCGATGACGCCGGCCGCCCGCTCCCGCGGCGAGAGCAGGGCGATGCGGTTGGCGGCGCCGCGTTCCTTGAAGGCGCCGGTGGCCTGGAGATTGTCGAGCTTCAGGAAGACCCGGGCCCCGGTGGCGCGGGAGACGGCATCCGCGGGCAGGGTCGGGGTCCGCAGCACGGCGCCCTGGATGCGCGCCGCCGCCGCCCGCACATCCGCCAGGGTGACGGCGGAGGGCACCGGGGGTTCCGGCGCCGCGGCCAGGCCACGCAGGGGCGTCATGCCAAATCTTCGGCTAGCGGAACTGGACGCCGGTGATCTCATAGGCGCGGGCGCCGCCGGGCGCCGGCACCTCGACGCTGTCGCCCACCTTCTTGCCGATCAGCGCCTTGGCGAGCGGCGAGGAGATGGAGATGGACCCCACCTTCATGTCGGCCTCATGCGCGCCGACGATGCGGTAGGTCTTCTGCTCCTCGGTTTCCTCGTCGAGGACGGTCACGCGGGCGCCGAATTTCACCTGGTCCCCGGAGAGCTTGGAGACATCGATCACCTCGACGGCCGGGATGACCGTCTCCAGCTCGGCGATGCGGCCCTCGACGAAGGACTGGCGCTCCCGCGCCGCGTGGTATTCGGCATTCTCGGAAAGATCGCCATGGGCGCGGGCCTCGGCGATCGCGCGGATCACCGCCGGGCGCTCCTCCGCCTTAAGCTGCTTCAGCTCCTCCTCAAGCTTCGCCAGACCTTCCGCGGTCATGGGGAACTTCTGCACGGCAAGCCCTTCCTTCGAACCTTCCCCGCCAGCGGCCGGCTGGCGGTTGCATCGGAGCCTTGATGGCGAGGAGAAACACGGGCGGCGGGAGGGCGGTTCCGCGCCGCTCCCCCGCCCCCATCAGAACGAGTGTTTAAAGTAGGATTGCAGCGGAGCGACATCAAGTGTTCCGGCCCTGAGCGCGGCGATGGCATGGACCGCCGCCCGGGCCCCGGCCGCCGTGGTGTAATGCGGCACGCCCTGGGTCAGGGCGGAGCGGCGGATGTCGAAACTGTCCGAAACGGACTGGCCACCGCCGGTGGTATTGATGACCAGCTGGATGTCGCCGGACTTGATGGCATCGACGCAATGCGGCCGGCCTTCCAGCACCTTGTTCACCACCTGGCAGGCCAGCCCGGCATCCCGGATGCGGGCGGCGGTGCCGCGGGTCGCGAGCAGGGTGAAGCCCATCTCCAGCAGCCGCCTGGCCAGCACCACGGCGGCCGGCTTGTCGCTGTCCTTCACCGAAATGAAGGCGGTGCCGGAGACCGGCAGCTTCACCCCGGCGCCAAGCTGGGATTTGGCGAAGGCACGCTCGAAACTGGCATCGAGGCCCATGACCTCGCCGGTGGATTTCATCTCCGGCCCCAGGATCACGTCCACATGGGGGAAGCGGTTGAAGGGGAAGACCGCCTCCTTCACCGCGACATGGCGATAGACCGCATCGTCATCGAGGCCGAATTCCGCCAGCTTCGCCCCGGCCATCACCCGCGCGCCGATCTTGGCCACCGCCACCCCGGTAGCCTTGGCCACGAAGGGCACGGTGCGCGAGGCCCGGGGATTGACCTCAAGGACGAAGATCTCCCCGTCCTTCACCGCGTATTGCACGTTCATCAGCCCGCGCACCTTGAGCGCCTTGGCCATCGCCTCCGTCTCCGCCTTGAGTTCGGTGACGATGGCGGGCGGCAGGGAATAGGGCGGCAGGGAACAGGCGCTGTCGCCGGAATGGATGCCGGCTTCCTCGATATGCTCCATCACGCCGGCGACATAGACACTGCCATCCTCGTCGGCGATGCAGTCCACATCCACCTCGATCGCATCGGCCAGGTACTGGTCGATCAGGATCGGGTTCTCGCCCGAGACCTTCACCGCCTCCGCCCCGAAGCGGAGCAGTTGTTCGCGGTTATAGGCGATCTCCATGGCGCGGCCGCCGAGCACGTAGCTCGGCCGCACCACCACGGGATAGCCGATCCGCTCGGCCTCGACCGCGGCCGCCTCCAGGCTGCGGGCGGTGCCGTTCTGCGGCTGCTGCAGGCCGAGGCCGCGCAGCAGGTGCTGGAAGCGCTCGCGGTCCTCGGCGATGTCGATGGCTTCCGCGCTGGTGCCGAGGATCGGGATGCCCGCCTTGTGCAGCGCCTGGCTGAGCTTCAGCGGCGTCTGCCCGCCATATTGCACGATGCAGCCGAGGAGCGTCCCCTTCTCCTGCTCCTTGCGGATGAGGGCGATGACGTCCTCATCGGTCAGCGGCTCGAAATACAGGCGGTCGGAGGTGTCGTAGTCGGTGGAGACGGTTTCCGGGTTGCAATTGACCATGATGGTCTCGAACCCCGCCTCCTTCAGCGCATAGGCGGCGTGGACGCAGCAATAGTCGAACTCGATCCCCTGGCCGATGCGGTTCGGGCCGCCGCCGAGGATGATGACTTTCTGCCGCTCGGTAGGGCGGGATTCGCAGGCGGGGGTGCCGTAGCCGCCCTCATAGGTGGAGTACATATAGGCGGTCTCGGAGGCGAATTCCGCGGCGCAGGTATCGATGCGCTTGTAGACGGGCAGCACGCCGAGGCGCTGCCGCAGCGCCTGCACCGCCGCCGGCGCCACGCCGCCAAGCTGCGCCAGCCGCGCATCCGAGAAGCCGAGCGCCTTCAGGCGGCGCAGCGCGGTCGCGCCCTGCGGCAGGCCGGCGGTACGGACCTCCTGCTCGGCCTGCACGATCTTCTCGACCTCGCGCAGGAACCAGGGGTCGAAGCGGGTGGCCTCGTGGATCCGCTCGACCGGAACGCCGGCGCGCATGGCCTGGGCCGCCATGACGATGCGGTCCGGCGTCGGCGTCGCCAGCGCGGCATGGAATGCCTGGGCGCTGCCATCGCCGGGCGCCGGGACCTCGTCCAGGCCGGAGAGGCCGGTCTCCAGGCTGCGGAGGCCCTTCTGCAGGGCTTCCGCGAAGCTGCGGCCGATCGCCATCGCCTCGCCGACCGACTTCATGCTGGTGGTGAGGGTGGCGGGGGTGCCGGGGAATTTCTCGAAGGTGAAGCGCGGGATCTTCACCACCACGTAATCGATCGTCGGCTCGAAGCTCGCCGGCGTGACGCGGGTGATGTCGTTCGCCAGCTCGTCCAGCGTGTAGCCGACCGCGAGCTTGGCGGCGATCTTGGCGATCGGGAAGCCGGTGGCCTTCGAGGCCAGGGCGGATGAGCGCGAGACGCGCGGGTTCATCTCGATGATGACCATGCGCCCATCGGCGGGGTTGACGCCGAACTGCACGTTGGAGCCGCCGGTATCGACGCCGATCTCGCGCAGGCAGGCGATGGAGGCATCGCGCATGCGCTGGTATTCGCGGTCGGTCAGGGTCAGCGCCGGGGCGACGGTGACGCTGTCCCCGGTATGCACGCCCATGGCGTCCAGGTTCTCGATGGAGCAGATGATGATGCAGTTGTCCGCGCTGTCGCGGACCACCTCCATCTCGTATTCCTTCCAGCCGAGCACGCTTTCCTCGACCAGCACCTCATTGGTCATGGAGGCGTCGAGGCCGGCGGCGACGATCTGCTCGAATTCCTCCTTGTTGTAGGCGATGCCGCCCCCGGTGCCGCCGAGGGTGAAGGAGGGGCGGATGACGCAGGGCAGCTTCACCTGCTCCAGCGCGGCGCGGGCTTCCTCCATGCTGTGGGCGATGGCGCTGCGCGGGCTCTCGATGCCGATCTTCGCCATGGCATCGCGAAGTTTCAGCCGGTCCTCGGCCTTGTCGATCACCTCGGCGCGGGCGCCGATCAGCTCGCAGCCGTAGTTGGTCAGGGTGCCGGCGGCATCCAGCCGCATCGCCGTGTTCAGCGCAGTCTGCCCGCCCATGGTGGGCAGGATGGCGTCGGGGCGTTCCTTGGCGATGATCTTCTCGACCATGTCAGGCGTGATGGGTTCTATATAGGTGGCATCCGCCAGGCCCGGATCGGTCATGATCGTGGCCGGGTTGGGATTCACCAGGATCACCCGGTAGCCCTCGGCGCGCAGCGCCTTGCAGGCCTGGGCGCCGGAATAGTCGAACTCGCAGGCCTGGCCGATGACGATCGGACCGGCGCCGATGATAAGGATGGACTTGATGTCGGTGCGCTTCGGCATGATGGGATTCCGGTCAGGCGCCAGGGCGTTTCGGGACGGCGATAAGGAGAACGAGCAGGAGAATCCCCTGCATGGTGGCGGAGAAAAGCAGTGCGAAGATCGCCGCTTCCTCCAGCGTCGGTTGCAGCGAGAAGGGCAGGGCGATCAGCCCGGCGAGGCCGAGGCAGGCAAGATTCGCCAGCAGTGCCCGCCGGCGGCGCACCAGCGGCACCGCCATGCGCCAGAGCAGCGGCGTGCCCAGCAACGCCACCGCCAGCGCAATGCCGGCGCCAAGGAACAACTCGGTGAAGTCGAGCGAGATATCGCTCATTGCCCACCTGCCTGCCGTCGGGCGGCGAGCAGCAGCAGCGGCAGGATCAGCAGATGCGGCACCAGCCAGAACAGGGTCAGCGGCACCCAGCGCTCCGGCTCCGCCAGGAAGACCGTGCCGCCATGCACCGCGGCGGAAAGGCCGAAGGCGCTCCAGGCGGCGCGCCGCGGCGGATAGGCCCGCTTCAGCGCATGCGCCAGCGCGAAGAGCACCAGCCCCGAATAGGCGAGCGCAAACAGGCCAAGCGCAGGCAATGGCAAGCCGCCCATCTCAGCCACGGCCTTCGCCGGCCAGCTTCACCGCCAGCAGCCCCAGCGCGCCGCCCAGCACCCAGCGCTGCGCCGCCATCCAGGCGGGGCGCGTGCCGAGGAAGCGGGCGGTGCCGGCGGCGCCCCAGACCAGCACCGCATCGCTCGCCGTGCAGACCGCGATCTGCACCAGGCCAAGCGTTGTGCCCTGGAGGAACAGGCTGCCACGCTCCGGGTCGAGGAAGGGCGGCAGCACCGCCATGTAGAAGAGCGCCACCTTGGGGTTCAGCGCCGCGGTGGCGAAGCCGACGCCAAGCAGCCGCGCTGCCGGCTCTCGCGGCATCGGCCGCGGCGCAAAGAGCGGCTGGCCGCCGGGGCGCAGGCATTGCCAGGCCAGGAACAGCAGATAGGCAGCGCCGCCGAGCCGCAGCACATCCCAGGCATAGGGCACCGCCAGCAGCGCCGCGGTGATGCCGGCCGCGGCGCAGAGCATGATCGCCAGCGAACCGCTCTGGCAGCCGATGAGCGAGACCATGCCGGCACCCGTGCCCTGCGCCAGCGAGCGCGAGACGAGGTAGAGCATGTTCGGCCCCGGCGTCAGCGCCAGGCCGAGCGAGAGCGCGGCGAAGGTCAGCAGGGTGGCGAGGTCGGGCATGACGTCATTAGGCTGTGCGGTATGGGACTGACGCAGACGTACCAAGAAGCTTCGCAGCGAGTGCAGTCATGTCTGAGAGACACAGACACTCTGATTTCGGCAATAAATATGTATTGGGACGAATTGGCTTTATTCCGAAAGCATTTGCCGTAGTGCGTTTAGCGGGCTTGAGTTTCTGGATGGCGGGGGGCAGATCGCCTAGCGGAGCGCCATACCAGAGGAATGGACCGAGCTTCAAAGTCTCAGGGTCATATTGGATCCAGACAACGCATCCTCCTACCTTGTCCTGCAACTTAGCGTTGACCGGCACATGACGAGTGGCTGAGTTCTGCTTGCTGGACTTAAGTTGGATATGCCGAAGCCCACTGCCTCGCGCGAGCACAAGGTCATACCCCCAAGCATCGACATTGGACCGTAAGACCTCGACATCGCGGACCCCCTGTACCCACAGCAGGCGTAAGAGATCACCGACGAAGGCAAGCTCGATAATGTTCTCAAGATAACTAGAGAGCTTGAAGAAGTCGTCGTCACCAGTGTCGGTAGGATCAGCCTCCGATGGCTGTGCGACCTTCATCTGCTTAACCGTGCACCGAGAACCCGCCATCCACGGGAATGGCCGTGCCGGTGATGAACCCCGCCGTGTCGCTCGCCAGGAAACCGGCGATGCCCTCGAAGTCGCGTGGGTCGCCCCAGCGGCCCGTGGGCGTGCGCGCCAGCACGTTGGCATTGAGCGTCTCCACCTGCTCGCGCGCGCGCTTCGTCAGGTCGGTGTCGATCCAGCCGGGCAGGATGACATTCACCGTAATGCCGTCCCGCGCCCAGGCCACGGCGAGGGATTTCGTCAACTGCACCACGCCGCCCTTGCTGGCGCCATAGGCCGCCGTGAAGGGCAGGCCGAAGATCGAGAGCATCGAGCCGTTGTTGATGATCCGCCCATGCCCTGACGCCTTCAGATGCGGATACGCCGCCTGGCTCGCCAGCATGGCGCTGGTGAGATTGGTGGCGATCACGCTCTGCCATTCGGCCAGGGTGTATTCCTCCGGGCGCTTGCGGATGTTGATCCCGGCATTGTTCACCAGGATGTCCAGCCGGCCGAACCGCGCCACCGTTGCCGCGACCATGGCGGCGATGGAATCGGGTTCCGTGACATCCGCCGCCACCGCCTCCGCCGCCACGCCCAGCGCGGCGAGTTCGGCCACGGCGGCCGCGTTCTTCTCCGCATTACGCCCGGCCACCATCACGCTGGCGCCGCAGCGGGCCAGGCCGCGCGCCAGGCCGAGGCCGATGCCGCCATTGCCGCCCGTCACCAGGGCGACGCGGCCGGCGAGGTCGAACAGCGCGGTCATGCCGCCTTCTCCTTCTCGATCATTGCGACGAAGCGGTGGAACAGGTGGTGGCTGTCGGTCGGGCCGGGCGAGGCTTCCGGGTGGTACTGCACGGAAAAGGCCGGGCGGTCGGTGCAGGCCAGCCCTTCATTCGAGCCGTCGAAGAGCGAGACATGCGTGACCTGCACGGAGGCGGGCAGAGTCTTCTCATCCACCGCGAAGCCGTGGTTCTGGCTCGTGATCTCCACCTTGCCGGTGGCCAAGTCCTTCACCGGCTGGTTGGCGCCGCGATGACCGCGATCCAGCTTGTAGGTGGAGGCGCCCAGCGCCAGGCCCAGCAATTGGTGGCCGAGGCAGATGCCGAAGACCGGCACCCTCTGCTCCAGCACCTCGCGAATCACAGGCACGGCGTATTCGCCCGTCGCTGCCGGGTCGCCGGGGCCGTTCGAGAGGAACACCCCATCCGGCTTGTGCCGCAGGATTTCCTCGGCCGTTGCGGTGGCGGGCACCACCGTTACGTCGCAGCCGGCGGCGGCGAGGCAGCGGAGGATGTTGCGCTTGGCGCCGTAATCCACCGCCACGACCTTGTGCTTCGGCGCCGCCTGGCGGCCGAAACCATCCGGCCAGGCCCATTCCGTCTCGTCCCAACCATAGGACTGGCGGCAGGAGACTTCCTTCGCCAGATCCATCCCCTCCAGCCCCGGCCAGCCCGCCGCCTGGGCTTGCAGCGCCGCAAGGTCGAAGCGGCCATCCGCAGGGAAGCAGAGCACGCCATTCGGCGCGCCGCCGTCGCGGATGCGGATGGTGAGCGCACGGGTATCGATGCCGGCGATGCCGGGCACGCCATGCGATTTCAGCCAGTCATCCAGGTGCCTCGTGGCGCGCCAATTGGCCGGCTCGGTCAGGTCCTGCTTCACCACCAACCCGCGGGCGGCGGGGGTGATGGCCTCGATATCCTCCGGGTTGGCTCCGACGATGCCGATATGCGGGAAGGTGAAGGTGATGATCTGCCCGGCATAGGAGGGGTCGGTCAGCGTCTCCTGGTAGCCGGTCATGCCGGTATTGAAGCAGACCTCGCCCACGCTGCCGGAGCCACCCGGGGTATGCGCCCCGAAGCCGCGGCCCCAGAAGACCGTGCCATCGGCCAGAACGAGCGCGGCGGTCGCGCCATCGGGCGCGGCGCCCCCCGGGGGCCTGGTCTTGGGCGGAAATGGGGCTCGGCATGGGGGTCTCCGTAGCGGGGGCACCGGCGGCGGGGGTGGCGAGGTCGGCCAGGGAAAGGGTCGTGGCCTCTAGGATGGCGGGCCAGTGCCTGGCCGGGATGGCCCGTGCCTGCCGCCATTTCCGCACGGCCTCGGTGCCGATGCCGCAACGTGCGGCGGCGGCCTCCGGGCCACCAAGCAGGGTGATGATGTCTTCGACCGTCCGCATGACGGGGTTATGTGGGAAAAGACTTCCCAGTTCAATGCAAACCGAACATCTGGGAAATTCTTTCCCAAGCCTCCCGGCCCGCCGGCGCCCATGCTACAGCCCCGCCACCAGCCCCGATAGCAACAGAGGAGTTCCGCCATGGCCGAGAGCCTGCGCAGCCGCTTCACCGCGGCGATGAAGGCCGCGATGCTCGCCAGGGATGCGGCGCGGACCTCCACCATCCGCATGATCCTGGCCCGGCTGAAGGAAGTGGACATCGCCGCCCGCCCCTCCGGCGTGGAGCAGGTGCCGGAGGAGCAGATCACCGCCATGCTGCGGAGCATGGTGAAGAGCCGGCGCGAGAGCGTGGAACTCTACCGCCAGGGCAACCGCCCCGAATTGGCGGCGAAGGAGGAGGCCGAGATCGCGGTGATCGAGGGCTTCCTGCCGCAGCAGATGGACCCGGCGGCGATGGAGGCGGCGGTGCGCGAGGCGGTGGCCGAGGCCGGCGCCACCAGCGTCAAGGACATGGGCAAGGTCATGGCGGTACTGCGGGCGAAGCACGCGGCGACCATGGACCTGTCCCGCGCCGGGCCGCTGGTGAAGGCGGCGCTGGGGGGGGCTGAGCCGTCCGGTCGTCCGGAGGCGCAGCCGGAGGGCGTGAACCGGCCGGCAGGATACAAGCCGGCTGGTGCCCAGGCCGCCGAGGTCCTTACAGTAGCGGCGCCGATGGCCCTCCCTCCCGCCTTCCTCGATGAGCTTCGCGCCCGCACGCCGCTGCCCTCGCTGATCGGGCGGCGCGCGAAGCTCGTCCGCAACGGCCGGCAATGGAAGGGCTGCTGCCCCTTCCACAACGAGAAGACGCCGAGCTTCTATGTCTATGACGACCATTTCCACTGCTTCGGCTGCGGCGCGCATGGGGATGCCATCACCTTCCTGATGCGGGCCGAGGGCGCCTCCTTCCCCGAGGCGGTGGAGCGCCTGGCCGGCGAGGCCGGGCTGGAGGTGCCGAAACCCACCCCCGAGGCCCGCGCTCGCGAGCAGCGCGCCCGCGACCTGCATGGCGTGCTCGCCGCCGCCGAGGCCGCCTTCCGCCGCCGCCTGCATCTGCCGGAGGGGCGGCCGGCGCTGGACTATCTCCGCCGTCGCGGCCTCACCGACGAGACCATCGCCCGTTTCGGCCTGGGCTGGTCCGGGGAGGGAAGGGGGGGCGTTGGCCGCCGACCTCCGCGCCGAGGGGATCGAGCCGGCGCAACTGGCCGAGGCCGGGCTGGTGCGGCCGCGGGAGGAGGGGGGATTCTCCGACTTCTTCTTCAACCGGGTGATGTTCCCGATCCGTGACCGCCGCGGCCGTACCATCAGCTTCGGCGGGAGGCTGCTCGGCGATGGCCAGCCGAAATACGTGAACGGGCCGGAAACCGCGCTGTTCCAGAAGCGGCGCGGCCTCTATGGCCTCGATCTCGCGCGCGAGGCCACCTTCCGCGGCGCTAGGCTGGTGGTGGTGGAGGGCTATATGGATGTCATCGCCCTGCACCAGGCCGGCTTCGGCGGCGCGGTGGCGCCGCTCGGCACGGCGCTGACCGCCGAGCAGATGGGCGCGCTCTGGCAGCTCTCGCCCGAGCCGGTGCTGTGTTTCGATGGCGATGCGGCCGGCGCCCGGGCCGCCGCGCGGGCCGCCGAACTCGCCCTGCCGCTGCTGGCGCCGGAACGCAGCCTGCGCCTGGCCTCGCTGCCCGGGGGTGAGGACCCGGATACCATGGTGGCCAAAGGCGGCCCGCGTGCCTTCCAATCCGTGCTGGAGGCCGCCCGCCCGCTCTCCGAGGCGCTCTATGGCCTGCTGGCGGAAGGGAGTGCGGCCACCCCGGAGGGCCGGGCCGGGCTGCGCGGTCGCCTGGAGGCGGCGGCCCGTGCCATCCCGGACCGGGCGCTGGCCGGTGAATACCGCCGGGTGCTGCTGGAACGGTTCTTTGCCGCCAGCCGCCGGCCCGGCCCCCCGGGTGGCGCCCCCTGGCGGCCCGGCGGGGGCGGCATCGGGCGGCCCGCCCCCGTGCTCCGGGTGCAACGGGTGCCGGTTGATCCGCCAGCGATCCGACTGGAACGCGCTCGCAACCTGCTGGCGATCCTGATCCGCCACCCCGCCATCCTGGCGGAGGTGGAGGAGTCCCTCGCCGGGCTCGACCTGCCGGAAGGGGACTGCTCGCGACTCAGGGGCGCGCTGCTGGCGTGGCTTGCTGACGCCGATGTGCTTGACTTCACGGGTTTGATGGACCAACTCGCAAGCTCCGGACTCGGGGATGCCGTGGCCTGGGCGACCCGCGGCGCGGGGCTCGCCGCGGCGGCGCATCCCGAGGCGCAGCCGAAGGAGGCGCTGGACGGCTGGTGGCACTTCTTCGGGCTGCTGCGTGGCGAGGCGGAACTGATCGAGGACCGGGCCGAGGCCCAGAGGATGCTGGTTGCGACGAACGACCCGGCCGCGGAGCAGCGCCTGCGCCGGCTGACGGAGGCCTTGCTGTTCCTTCGCAGCGGCGAGGCCGATCAGGGCGCCGACCAGGCGACATAATATAGAGGGTGTTTTTTTCGGATGTCCGGCCTCCCCGGGCACCTGGGAAGCCCCGTGAAGGCGATGTGGAGCAGGGCATGGCGAGCAAGGCGGCGGGCGGCACCGATACGGTCGAGAATCGTGACGAGGCGGTGGAGGGCGTGCTGCTCGATACCCTGACGGCCGGGGTGAAGAAGCTCATCGCCCGCGGCAAGGAGCGTGGCTACGTCACCTATGACGAGTTGAACGCGGCCCTGCCCCCTGAACAGGTTTCCTCCGAGATGATCGAGGACACCATGGCGATGCTGAGCGAGATCGGCATCAACATGGTGGAATCCGAGGAAAGCGAGGATGGCGAGGGCGCCGCCGCCGCCAAGCCCGCCGCCAAGGCCGAGGAGGAGGAGGAGGAGGAGGAATCCGGCGGCAACGTCAACGAGGAGACCCTCGGCCGCACCGACGACCCCGTGCGGATGTACCTGCGCGAGATGGGCTCGGTGGAGTTGCTCTCCCGTGAGGGCGAGATCGCCATCGCCAAGCGGATCGAGGCGGGGCGGGACATGATGATCGGCGGGCTCTGCGAGAGCCCGCAGACCTTCAAGGCGATCATCTCCTGGCATGATGCGGTCAAGGAAGGCCGCATGCTGCTGCGCGACGTGATCGACCTCGAAGCCACCGCCGCCGCCGAGAACCCCGATGCCGCCGCGCCCGACCCGGACGAGGAATTCGAGGAAGGCGAGGAGGGCGAGGGCATGGGCCTCTCCCTCTCCGCGCTGGAGGAGAAGCTGAAGCCGGAGGCGCTGGCCGCCTTCCAGGCGATCGAGGCCAATTACGGCAAGCTGCAGAAGATGCAGCTCAAGCGGATGGAGGCCTATACCGCCGGGGAGGAACTGCAGACCCGCTCCGAGAAGACCTATGAGAAGACCCGTGCCGAGCTGGTCGGCATGGTGCAGAAGGTGCACCTGCACAACAACCGGATCGAGGAACTGGTCGAGCAGTTGAAGGGCCTCAACCGCAAGCTCACCGCGCTGGAGGGCCAGGTGCTGCGCCTGGCCGAGGGCAGCAAGGTGAAGCGGGAGGAATTCCTCCAGCATTGGCGCGGCAGCGAGCTGGACCCGGCCTGGTTCGACCGGCTCTCCAAGCTGCCCGGCAAGGCCTGGAAGACTTTCGTCGCCAGGTCGCGCGAGGATGTCGAGGCGGTGCGGGCCCAGATGGCCACCATCGCCAACGAGACCAGCCTGCCGGTCGGCGAGTTCCGCCGCGTCTATGCCACGGTCAGCCGCGGCGAGCGCGACATGACCCAGGCGAAGAAGGAAATGATCGAGGCGAACCTTCGCCTGGTGATCTCCATCGCCAAGAAATACACCAATCGCGGCCTGCAATTCCTGGATCTGATCCAGGAGGGCAATATCGGCCTGATGAAGGCGGTCGATAAGTTTGAATACCGCCGCGGCTACAAGTTCAGCACCTATGCCACCTGGTGGATCCGCCAGGCAATCACCCGCAGCATCGCGGACCAGGCGCGGACCATCCGCATCCCGGTCCATATGATCGAGACGATCAACAAGCTGGTCCGCACCTCGCGCCAGATGCTGCACGAGATCGGCCGCGAGCCGACCCCGGAGGAATTGGCGGAAAAGCTCGGCATGCCGCTTGAGAAGGTGCGGAAGGTGCTGAAGATCGCCAAGGAGCCGATCAGCCTGGAGACGCCGATCGGCGACGAGGAGGACAGCCATCTCGGCGACTTCATCGAGGACAAGGCGGCGATCATCCCGCTCGATGCCGCCATCCAGTCCAACCTGCGCGAGGCCACCACGCGGGTGCTCTCCAGCCTGACGCCGCGCGAGGAGCGGGTGCTGCGGATGCGCTTCGGCATCGGCATGAACACCGACCATACGCTGGAGGAGGTCGGGCAGCAGTTCAACGTCACCCGCGAACGCATCCGGCAGATCGAGGCGAAGGCGCTGCGCAAGCTGAAGCACCCCTCGCGGTCGCGGAAGCTCCGCAGCTTCCTCGACAACTGAGGTGGGCATCGCGCGGGGGCGCGTGGGATGAGTATCGCGGCGGAACGGACGATCCCGGTCGCCGTCGACGTCACCTTCCTGCGCATGGACCGGCGGCCGGCGGTGCCCCCGCCGGCCCTGCCGCGGGATGCGCGGGTGGTGCGGGCGGCGCATTGCACCGGGCCCTTCTACCGCTACCTCTATGACACAGTCGGGCATGACTATGTCTGGTGGCTGCGGCGCACCCTGACCCCCGCGGAACTCGCCGGCATCCTGGCCGACCCCGGCAATGCCGTGCATGTGCTCTACCGCGGGGGCGAGCCAGCAGGGTTCTACGAGCTGGACCGGCGCAACTGGCCGCTGGTGAACCTTTCCTATTTCGGGCTGCTGCCGCATGCGGTGGGGCAGGGGCTCGGCCGCGCCTTCCTTGGCCAGGCGGTGGCGGAAGCCTGGGAAGGGGGCGCGCGGGTGCTCACCGTGAATACCTGCACCGCCGACCACCCGCGGGCGCTGCCGAACTACCTGGCGGCGGGCTTCCACCCGCTGCGGACGGTGCGGGAGGTCTGGCGCGTGCCGGCCAGGCTGGGGTTGCCGATCCCGGAGCGCCTGCGGATCAATTGAAGCGGCGGATCGAGCGCATCATCGTGAGGCCCGCCAATCCCGGTTGCGCATCGGCGGGGGAGCGCCCATATAGGCACTGTCAACTCGTCTGGTTCGGCCCGTCCCGTCAGCTCGTTACCGAGCCCCGAGCCTGGTTTCCGTCCCGCATAGGCAGATTGGCCCGTCCCGCGATGTCGTGGGGCGGAAACCCCGCATGTATGGGAAAACCAGCAATGTCCACCGGCACCGTGAAGTGGTTCAACGCAACCAAGGGCTACGGCTTCATTCAGCCTGAGGATGGCACCTCCGACGTGTTCGTCCACATCTCCGACGTCGAGCGTTCGGGGATCGGCAGCCTGAAGGAAGGCCAGAAGATCAGCTTCGACGTGCAGCGCGGCCAGCAGGGCAAGCTGTCCGCCTGCAACCTGAAGCAGGCCTGATCCAGTCCGGCAACCGGGGCGCCCGCGCGAGCGGGGGTTCCAGCCAGGATTGAGACTACCCCGGCGGGGCGGCAAACCCGCCCCGCCGGCCGGTCGTCCCGGGGCACCGCCCGGGGGCACCAGGCCCGGGACCGCGGCCGGGAGCGGGAACGCTTCGGCAGGCGAGGCCCAGGGCAACAATGCCGGGAGGCAGCATGTCACCGCATCGCTTCGCCGTGGGCCAGAACGTCGAGTTCGTGCCCCGCCAGTTCGACGGCAATGTGCCGCGCGGCGCCTATACCGTCGTGCGCCAATTGCCCGGGCCGCCGAATGACCGTGAATACCGCGTGAAGCATACCAAGGACGGGCATGAGCGCGTCGTGCTGGAAAGCCAGTTGCGAAGCGGCCCGCCCCCCCCTCCTCGGCTAGACAGACAAGGACCGAGGCCGGCCGCCGCGACCCGCCCTGGTGGTGGTGGTCCCGTGGCCGCAACCCCCAAGGACAGCGAGCGAAGCGTGGCGCGCAAACCGAATTATGGCCTGCAGCGGGCCGATGTGAACCGTTCCAAGCAAGCAAAGCAGGAAGCCAAGCAGCGGGAGCGCGAGGAGGCCGTCGCCCGCCGCAAGGCCGAGCGCGAGGGACCGCAAGCCGCAGCGTCCCCTCCGGCCGAGGAGCCGAAGCAGGACTAGGCGAACCCGCCCAGGCTGGACCCGTGCGAGCCGCCCCGGCCCGGGCGGCAAAGCCGGTTCTCGGCCTGGCGTCAGGCAGTGGCCTGAAACACCGATCCCGCCAGCGGAGTCGCGTTGCGCTTCCACGGCGGAGGAACGTCCCGGGGACAGGCCCTTGCCGGCCCGATCGCGCCGGGCTCTGCCGTGCAGGCCCGCCCCGGATTCCAGTCTGCATGCAAACCCGCGGGGGTTTGCCTTTGGCGCCGCTGGCGCAGGAGGTTCCCATGGCCAAGCGACGCGATGACGGCAAATTCGTGCTGTTCGACGTGCTCTATGAAGACGGCACCCGCACCTCCAACCGCAAGGTGCCGACCGAATTGCTCGGTGGCCTCGATGGCGACGAGCCGGCCCGCACCACGATCGAGGAGCAGGACCGGCGCATCGCCACGGCCTCCGGCCGGCCGCTCAAGGGCGTCGTCTCGGTGACGCGTTCGGGGCGGTAGGTTTCACTCCCCCAAAAGAATGGGGCCGGCGGATCGCTCCGCCGGCCCCTTTTTCATGCCCGATGCGTGATGCCGGGCGCGCTCAGCTATGCGCCAGCATCGCCAGCAGCAGCAGCGCCACGATATTGGTGATCTTGATCATCGGGTTCACCGCCGGGCCGGCGGTGTCCTTGTAGGGGTCGCCCACCGTGTCGCCGGTGACCGCGGCCTTGTGGGCCTCGCTCCCCTTGCCGCCGTGGTGGCCGTCCTCGATGTACTTCTTGGCGTTGTCCCAGGCGCCGCCGCCGGTGGTCATGCTGACCGCGACGAAGAAGCCGTTGACGATCACGCCGAGCAGCATCGCGCCCAGCGCCGAGAAGGCCGCGGCCTTGCCGGCGATGGCATTCACGACGAAGTAGATCACCAGCGGGCTCAGCACCGGCAGCAGGGAGGGGATGATCATCTCCCGGATCGCCGCCTTGGTGAGCAGGTCCACCGCGCGGGCATAGTCCGGTCGGTCGCGGCCTTCCATGATGCCAGGCTTCTCGCGGAACTGCCGCCGCACTTCCTCGACCACGCTCATCGCCGCGCGGCCCACCGCCGTCATCGCCATGCCGCCGAAGAGATAGGGCAGCAACCCGCCGAACAGCAACCCCACCACCACATAGGGGTCGGCCAGCGAGAAGGTCAGCGGGCCGATCCCGGTGAAGTAGGGATAGGTCGCCGCATTGGCGATGAAGTAGTTGAGGTCCTGGGTATAGGCCGCGAAGAGCACCAGCGCGCCGAGGCCCGCCGAGCCGATCGCATAGCCCTTGGTCACCGCCTTGGTGGTATTGCCGACCGCGTCCAGCGCATCCGTCGTGTGGCGGATCTCCTTCGGCAGCCCGGCCATCTCGGCGATGCCGCCGGCATTGTCCGTCACCGGGCCGAAGGCATCGAGCGCCACCACGAAGCCGGCCAGCGCCAGCATGGTGGTGACGGCGATGGCGATGCCGTAGAGCCCCGCCAGGTTGTAGCTGCTGAGCAGGCCGGCGATGATGATGAGCGCCGGCACCGCCGTGCTCTCCATGCTCACCGCCAGCCCGCGGATCACATTGGTGCCGTGGCCCGTGACGGAGCTTTCGGCGATGGCCCGCACCGGGCGGAAATTGGTGCCCGTGTAGTATTCAGTGATCCAGACGATGGCCCCGGTCACGGCCAGGCCGATCACGCCGCACCAGAACAGCGCCATCGGGCTGAAGGTGGCGCCCCCGGCGGTGATCGGCGCGGAGCCGAAGACCAGGTAGGTCAGCGGCAGCAGCACGATCAGGGACAGCACGCCGGTGGCGATGAAGCCCCGGTACATGGCGCCCATGATGGACTGGTTGGCCGGCAGCTTCACGAAATAGGTGCCGATGATGGAGGTGACGACGCAGACCGCGCCGATCGCCAGCGGGAAGAGCATGCCGGCCCAGCGCATGGCGGGGTCGGTGAAGGCGATGGCCGCCAGCACCATGGTGGCCACCATGGTCACCGCATAGGTCTCGAAGAGGTCGGCCGCCATGCCGGCGCAGTCGCCCACGTTGTCGCCCACGTTGTCGGCGATGGTGGCGGGGTTGCGGGGGTCATCCTCGGGGATGCCGGCCTCGACCTTGCCCACCATGTCGCCGCCGACATCGGCGCCCTTGGTGAAGATGCCGCCGCCGAGACGGGCGAAGATGGAGATCAGGGAGGCGCCGAAGCCCAGCGCCACCAGCGCGTCGATCACCACCCGGTCATTGATGGCATGGCCGCCGATCACCACCAGGATGAAGAAATAGATCGCGACGCCGAGCAGCGCGAGGCCGGCCACCAGCATCCCCGTGATGGCGCCCGACTTGAAGGCCACATCCAGCCCCGCGGCCAGGCTGTTCATGGAGGCCTGGGCGGTGCGGACATTGGCGCGGACCGAGACGTTCATGCCGATGAAGCCGGCCAGCCCCGACAGCACGGCGCCGAGGGCGAAGCCGATCGCCACCGTGATGCCGAGCCGCCAGGCCACCAGCAGGAACAGCACCACGCCGACCGCGCCGATGGTGGTGTACTGGCGCTTCAGATAGGCCGAGGCGCCTTCCTGGATGGCTTTCGAGATCTCCTGCATCCGGGCGCTGCCGGCATCCAGGCTCATCACCTGCTTCGCGGTGACCACGCCATAGGCGATCGACAGCGCCCCCAGCAGGATCACGAGCAATAATGCAATCGTCATAGAGACCCTGTTCCCCCCTTGTGTCCCCGCGGCCCGGAATTGCCGATCCGGCATCGCCCCTGGAGCCGCCGGCTACCCGATTCCAGTCAAACCGATGCAGCCTATGCGGCCGGCCCCAGGGGCGCAACGGTGGGCGCAACGGTGGGCGCAACGGTGGGCCGGCAGCCCGGGCCGGCACCGCCGCCGGTCCAGGAGGGCGCTTCCGCCACCTGCCTCTGCCGCGCTATAGCTGCACCGCCGCAGGGACCCGGCGGCATCCTTTTCCGCCGCCAGCCTCGGCCCCACCCGTTCCGGAGACGCCTGATGCGCCTCGATGCCATTCCCATCGGCAACAACCCGCCGGATGACGTCAATGTCGTCATCGAGGTCGGAATCGGCGGAGAGCCGATCAAATACGAGATGAACAAGGAGGCCGGGACGCTCTTCGTCGACCGCTTCCTGTACACGCCGATGCGCTACCCCGGCAATTACGGCTTCGTGCCGCATACCCTCTCGGAGGATGGCGACCCGATCGACGTGCTGGTGGCGAATACCAGGCCGATCGCGCCCGGCGCGGTCATCAATGTCCGGCCGGTCGGCGTGCTGAAGATGGAGGATGACGGCGGCGGCGACGAGAAGATCATCGCGGTGCCCTCGCCCAAGCTCACCAAGCGCTACGTCAATGTGACGAACCACACCGACCTGCCGCGCATCACGCTTGAGCAGATCCAGCATTTCTTCGAGCACTACAAGGATCTGGAACCCGGCAAATGGGTGAAGATGCTCGGCTGGGGCGATGCGGCGGAAGCGCGGCAGTTGATCCTTGCCGCGATCGAGCGGGCGAAGGGCGAGGCCTGAGGTCCAGGCCGGCCGCGCGGAACCAGGGCGGCAAGGGGCAGAGGGGGAATGCGGATGCTGCGGCGCGAAGTGCTGACGGCGGCCCTGGCGCTCGGCATGGCCGGCGCGGCGGCGGCCCAGGGGACGACCCCGGAGGCAACCCAGCCGACAGTGGAGAAGCGGGTCTTCGAGGCCGGCGCCTACCAGACCAGGGGCGGCGCCAGCCTCCCCGCCGTCCGGGTCGGCTACCAGACCATGGGTCGGCTGAACCCGGCCGGCGACAATGCCGTGCTGATCGCACATTTCTTCAGCGGCAACAGCCACGCCTTCGGGCGGCTCGCGGCCGGCGGCCCGCCCGGCTGGTGGGATGCGATCATCGGCCCGGGAAAGGCGATCGACACCGACCGGTTCTTCGTCGTGGCCTCCGACACGCTGGTCAATGTGAACGTGCCGGACCCGAATACCACCACCACCGGCCCGGCCAGCATCAACCCCGATACCGGCCGCCCCTACGGCATGAGCTTCCCGGTGGTCTCCATGCGGGACTTCGTGGAGGTGCAGAAGCGGCTGCTGGACAGCCTCGGCGTGAAGCGGCTGGCCCTGGTCGCCGGCCCCTCCAATGGCGGGTTGCAGGCCATCGAATGGGCCGCGGCCTATCCGGATTTCGTCGAGAGGGTGATGCCGGTCGTTGCCGCCGACATTGATGCCTGGATGCAGGGCTGGCTCGATATCTGGGAGGCGCCGATCCGCCTCGACCCCGCTTGGCGGGAGGGCGACTACTACGGCTTGGGCCGGGAGCCGCCGCTGCGCGGCCTGGCCGAAGCCTGGAAGATCGTGACCTTGCAGGCCCGCGACCGTGCCTGGGCCCGGCAATATGACCGCCGCGTGCCGGAGGGCCAGGACCCGGCCCGGCGCATCGGCGACCGCTTCGCGATCGAGCGCTGGCTGGACGACGCGGCCGCCGCCCGCGCCCGCACCTCGGATGCCAATGCCTTCCTCTACATGGTCCGTGCCAACCAGCTCTTCCTGAACGAATACCCGAGCTTCGAGGCGGCGCTCGGCCGCAGCCAAGCCCGCTGGCTGGTGGCCTCCGCCCCCACCGACCGGGTCTTCCTGGCCGAAGGCGTGCGGGAGATGGTGGAGATCCTGCGCCGCGCCGGCCGCCCGGTGGAGGTGGCGGAGATCACGGGGCCGCTCGGCCATCTGAACGGGGTGGTGGGCATGGCGCCGCTCACCGATCGGATCCGCGCCTTCCTGGCGCAATAGGCGCCAGGGGAGGGGGCGCGGCCGTCAGGTCGGCGCCTCGGTCTCCAGGGCGAGCGCTTGCGGCAGGGAGGGCAGCAACCCGGCCAGGGCGGCGACCAATTGGCCCATGGCGAAGGGCTTGTGCAGCAGGGCGAGCGGCCCGCGCTGGCCGGCGAAAAGAACCTCGGTGCCGCCGGGCGGCATGTAGCCGGTCATCACCACGACAGGCAGGTCCGGCCGCTGCGCCCTGAGGCGGGGAATCAGATCCCAGCCTGTCATCCGCGGCATGGCGAGATCGGTCACCAGCACGTCGAAGCGCGTATCGGCCGCGAGGTCGAGCGCGGCCTGGCCATCGCCGGCCAGCATCACCGAATAACCCTCCTCGGTGAGGACATCCTCGATGACCATCGCCGCCAGGGATTCGTCTTCTGCAACCAATACACGAAGTGCGGGTTCACTTTTTCCAGTCATGCTCATCGGAGCCACCTCTGATGGCCGCGGCAATGCAACGCTGCGGCAACGAGTTACCTCTTAACCTTAACGAAACATGTTAGTTCTCACGAACACGTGAGTCCCGCCGGGGTCGTTGGAACCGTTTCGGATAGTTGCAAAAAAGCCACGCCGCCCACGGCGATCCGCGACCGGCATCCTGCGGCTCAAAGGTTTCGGACCGGTTCATGCCCTGGCTACGACTCTGGACGACCGGGCCACTTGCATCTTGCGGGCCGGTTCACGCCCTCGGCTTCGCCTTCGGACGACCGGGCCACTCAGCCCCAGGCCCGGATCGCCTCCAGATAGGAGGTGCAGGAGGTCTCGACGCTGCAATGCCGCCGCATGAATTCCCGCGCCGCCTGGCCGCGCGCTGCCAGGCCGGCAGGGTCCGCGAGCAGCGCCGCGATCGTCGCCGCTACCGCCGGCACCCGCTCCGGGCCGAAGGGGAGCTTGGCCAGGATCGCGTCAGGGTATTCGGCCAGGGGGCCGCAGTCATAGACCAGCGCCGGCAGGCCCGTGCCGAGCGCCCGGGCCAGCGCCCCGGAACTCTCGCCCCCCGGCGGGAAGCGCAGGTTCAGCAGCAGGTCGGCGGCGCGGGCATGGGCGAAGAAATCCGCCTCCGTCAGCCAGCCGGTGAGCTGCACGCAATCCTCCAGCCCGGCCTGGCGGATGAGATGCGGCAGGTCCAGCCCCGCGCCCGGCTCGCCGCCGATCACGTAGCGGAACGCCTGGCCCTGCCGCCGCAGCAGGGCCAGCGCCTCCAGCACCACATCGATCTGCTTGGCCGGCGTCGCATGGCCGAGCGAGAGCAGCATCGGCACCCCCTCCGGCAGGCCGAGCCGCTGCCGCGCCGCCGCCCGGCTCAGCCCGTCGAATTCCGCGACCCGCGGCGAGAGGTGATGCGGCACCACCCGCACCGGCAGGCCCCGCGGCGCCTGCAACCGGGCCGCGGCGTAGCGGCTGTGCACCAGCACGCCGCGCGCCCGCTCCAGCACCTGGGCATGCAGCGGCAGCAGGAAGCGCTGCCCCGGCTGGAACAGCCCGAGCCGCCGGAGCCGCGCCAGCCGCCGCCCGGCCGGGCCGTGGTTCTCCGCCAGCACCGCCTCGTAGCCGGCCGCATCGCCGCGGCCGAGCGTCAGCGCCTCCACCAGATGGTGCAGCACCAGCTCATGCAGCACGACGATGCCGGGGGTCCGCAGCGCCGCGCGATAGACATGCGCGTGGTCAAGGTTGTTGCCGATCTGGAAGAGGTGCGGCAGCCCGGCCAGCGCGGCGCTGCGGCGGTATTCCGCCTCGCTGACCACCTCGGCGTCGGGCTGCGCCACCACGTCGCTCGCGCGCGCCACCACCGCCACGATCCGCAGCGCCTGGCCGAGATGCGGCAGCAGTTCCGCCACATAAGCCGCGATGCCGGAATGGCTGGGCGGCAGCGGCGTGAAGACCACCAGCTCCGGGCTGCGGGTGTTCACGTGCCGCCGCTGCCGCCCTGCGCCAATAGCCGCGCCTCGATGGCCCTGAGCCGGGCCTCGAACCGCGTCTCGGCGATGGCCAGCAGGTCGCCCACGTAATCGGCCACGAGGCGGGACACCGCCTGCGCGGCGCGTTCCTCGGGCGTTGCGACGGGCGCTTCCGGACCGGCCGCCGGGGCACCCAACACCACGCCCTGCTGCCGCAGCAGGTCGAGGATCGCCTCCAGCCGCTGCCCGGTCTCCCGCCGCAGCGCATTGATCTCCGAGCGCAGCGCCGCATCGCGCCCCTCGATCAGCTCGGCGCCGAGCCCGGCCAGTTCCGGCCCGCCGGGGCCGGAGAGCAGCTCCACCGCCTCGCGCAACTGCGCCACCTGCTCCTGCAGCCAGCCGGTGCGGAGTTCCAGCATCGCCGCCAGCGCCCTACGGGGGTCGGAGGGCAGCACCGGGTCCGGCCCGATGGCCACTGCCGCGCCGGCCCGCCGCGCCTCCTCGGAGCCGGCCATCAGGCGGATCGCCTCCACCCGGCGCTCCGGGCGGTTGGCAACCATGTCGAGGTGGTGGCGGTAGCCGCCGGGGTCGGGCCAGCGACGCAGCAGGGCGAGGTAGAGGTTGACCACGAAATCATGGTCCTCGCCATGCAGCAGGTCGCCGGCCTCGATGCTGCGGCCTGGCAGGGTCATTCCGCCGCCAGCCTTTCCGGCACTGGGGCAGGCGCGGCGGCGACGCCGAGCCTGGCATAGAGCGCCTCCAGCCGCGCCGCGTAGCGGTCCGGGCTGAAGAAGGCGGCCTGGCGCGGCCCCGCCTCGGCCAGCCGGGCGCGCAGATCGGCATCCCCGTCCATCGCCTGGATCGCCTGCACGAGCTGGCCGATATCATAGGGATCGACGGTGAGCGCGGCCTCTCCCACCACCTCCGGCATCGAGGCGGTATTGGAGGTGATGACCGGCGTGCCGAGCAGCATCGCCTCCAGCGCCGGCAGGCCGAAGCCCTCATAGAGCGAGGGAAACAGCACCGCGCGGGCGCCGCGGATCAGGTTCACCAGCAGCCGGAAGGGGGCATAGTCCAGCAGCACGATCTTGTGCCGGGTGCGGAGCGTGGCGCCGTCCTGCACGAGGTAGCGGATATGGTCGTCGAACAGGAGGCGCAGCTCCTCCTCCGACTTCCAGGCCTTCTTGCCGACGATCACCAGCGGCCCCTCGACGCCGCTGGCCAGGAAGGCCTGGATCATCCGGCCCACATTCTTCTTCGGCTCGATGGCGCCGAAGAACAGCCAGTATTTCCCGGCGGTGAGGCCGAAGCTGCCCTGCACCTCGTCCCGCACCGCCTGCATCGGCACATCGGTGAATTTGCGCGGGATGTCGACCGCCTGCCAGGTATTCGTCACCCGCTCCGGGTCGACGCCGAGCAGGCTGACGATGTCGCGCTTCGAGGCTTCCGAGACGGTGACGATATGGTCCGCCTGCTGCCCCAGCATCCGGTTCAGCCGGAAGTAGCGGCGCTTGTTATCGAGGGTGGTATAGGGCAGGCGCAGCGGCACCAGGTCATGCAGGGTGTAGATGTTGCGCGCACCGGGGATGTGCAGCGGCAGCGGATAGGTCCAGTGCATCAGTTCCGGCCTGGGGCCCTTGAGGCGGAGCGCCAGCCGGTTGCCGAAGATCCGGAAATGCGCGACCGACTGCTGGAACAGTTCCTGCGCGTTCCAGATCTCGTCGAAATGCGGCAGCCGGTCGCGGAAGGTGGTGGCGATCACCTGGCCGGTGATGGGCACCCGCACCCCCACCTCGCCCAGCGGCGCCCGCAGCATGCGGCGGGAGCGGCGCAGCGCCACCAGCCATTTCGGCGGGTCGCCCACCCTTTCGTCGAAGAAGGCGATTTCGCGGATCAGCGGGTTGAAGGAAGGCGCGGCGCGGGTGCCATAGACCACCCCCACTTCGAAGCCGAGCCGCGCCATGCCGAAGCTGAGGTTGCGGGCATAGGTGGCGACCCCGGTGCCCTGGTCGAGCGCCAGGTTGTAGCCATCCAGGAAAACTCGCGGCCGTCCCGTGGCGCTGCCGGACGGGGTCATCGGCGGATCATCCGGCCGGGCCGCCAAGGTTCGGCCCGGAACCGCGGCGTCGGCAGGCGGCGTTTCGATGCATCAACACAGGATACCGCAAGAGAAGGTCGGGGGGTCCGGGGCAATGTCGCCTTATCGTCACCGGGGCACTGAATTCGCTTGATGATGGAAGCAGCCCGGCGTCTTATCCCGTCCTGGATGCAGGAACCCGGCGTGGCACCGTCCTCGGAAGACATTCCCGGCATGGCCCAGAGCCTTACCCAAGGCCGGGCCGCGGCGGTGCCGCTGCACAAGGGCATGGCGCTCCGCCTTGCCGAATTCGCCGTGCTGCTGCTGCGGGCGGCCGCCATCGTCCTGCTCCTGTCACCGGTCGTGCTCCTGGCGTTCCTGCTGCTGCGCTGACCAGCGGCCGGCAGGGATTTCCCCCGCTGCCGGTTTTTCCTTTGGCCCCGCATGCGCTATCTCCCACCTGCCGGGATCGCCGGCCCTACTTCTACCGTTGATCTTCTACCCGCAGGAGCCCCTGGATGGACATGGCGTCGTCGGCCGACCCCGCGCCTTCCGACCCCGCCGAACTCCTCGCGGCGGCCGATGCGCTGCGCGACCGGCAGGACTGGTCGGAGGCGGCACAGGCCTATGCCGCCTATCTGCGGCTGCGCGGCGGCCACTGGCAGATCTGGGTGCAATACGGCCATTGCCTGAAGGAAAGCGGCGATCCCAAGGCCGCCCTGCTGCTCTACCGGGAAGCCGAGCGACTGCAACCGGGGGATGCGGATACGCATCTCCAGATCGGCCATGCGCTGAAGCTGCTGGGGCGGCATGAGGAGGCCTTCCAGGAATATGCCCGGGCGTTGACGCTCGACCCCGGCAATGCCGCGGCGCGGGTGGAACTGATGGCGGAGGGGGCCGGGGCATCGGAGCCCCCTGCCTCCAGCGAGGCGCCTGTTCCGCCCGGCCCCGTCACGGCAGCGGCTTCACCGGCGGCCGAGGCACCGGCGCCCGCCGCGCCGCCTGCCATGCCCGGCCCGGCGGCCAGCCTGGCCCTGGCCTTCGACGCCTCCGACCTGCTGGCCTATTTCCAGGGCGACCGGGCGCCCACCGGCATCCAGCGCGTGCAGATGAACATCATCGAGCAGGCGCTGGACCGCCCCGGCGGCGAGGACATGGCCGCGATCGTCGCCTTCGACGCGGCGGGCGGCACCTGGAAGCCGATCCCGGCCGTGCTGTTCCGCCGCCTGGTCGCTCTCTCCCGCAGCGGCGCCGAGGTGGCGGACCCCGCCTGGGCGGAGGCGGTCGCGGCGGCCCAGGAGGCGCTTCGGCAGGGGCCGGCCATGGAATTCGCCACCGGCGGCGTGCTGGTCAATCTCGGCACCTCCTGGTGGATCCCGGACTACCTGCGCCGGGTGCGGGAGGCCAAGGCCAGCCGCGGCCTGCGCTACGTGCCGCTGATCTACGACTGCATCCCGCTGGTGGTGCCGGAGCATTGCGCCGCCGGGCTGGTGGATGAATTCGCCTGCTGGTTCGCCAGCGTCTGCCTGCATGCCGATGCCATGCTGGCGATCTCCGACTGCACCCGCGACGACGTGCTGCGGCTGCAGCGCCGCCTGCTGCCCGATCTCGCCCTGCCGGTCGGCGTGCTGCCGCTGGACGCGGCGCCGCTGCTGCCGCCGGGCCTCCCCGGCACCGCCCTGCCGCCCCGCGCCCGCCCCTATGTGCTCTTCGTGGCGACGATCGAGAGCCGCAAGAACCACCTGCTGGTCTTCAATGCCTGGCTCAGCCTGATCCGCCGGCATGGCGCCGAGGCGGTGCCGGACCTGGTCTGCGTCGGCAAGCGCGGCTGGCTGGCCGAGGCGGCGCTGGCGCTGCACGCCAATTCCCCGGGATTGCGGGAGCGGGTGGCGCTGCTGCATGGCGTGCCCGATACGGAACTGGACGGGCTGTATCGCCACTGTCTCTGCACCGTCTTCAACAGCTTCTACGAGGGCTGGGGCCTGCCGGTCACGGAAAGCCTCAGCCATGGCAAGGTGCCTGTCGTGGCAGACAACTCCTCGCTGCGCCAGGCCGGCGGCGAGGCGGCGGTCTATTTCACGCCGCAGAGCGAGCCGGAGCTGGTGGCACGGCTGGAGGCGATGATCTTCGATCGTGCCTTCCGGGCCGGGCGGGAGGCACGGCTGCCGCGGGCGGCACGGCTGCGAAGCTGGGCGGAAGTGGCGGACCAGCTTCGCAGCGAGGTGGCGGCGTTGCTGCCGGCGGAGTCCCCGCCGCCACTGTCGCGCATCACCCTGCATCCCGGCACCGCCTACGAAACCCGGTTGCTGCCCGGGCCGGAGCCGCGGCTGGAGGCGGCGATCGCCGATGCGGTGCGGGAGGGCCCGGCCTGGGGCCGGCTGAAGCCCTGGGGCGTCCGCACCCTGCAAGGCCGCGCCCTGCTGCGTCTGCCCCTGGCCGAGCGCGGCGCCCTCCGCATCACGCTGGAGATGCAGGGCCAGCCCGGCGGCGGCCGCTTCGGCCTGCGGGCCGGGCGGTATGGGGCGCTGGAAGGGCCGTTCCGCTGGATCGAGGCCAGCGACCATGAACGGCTCTTCTGCGTGTTGCAGGTGCTGGATGGGGCGGGCGACCTCGCGGTGGAGATCGAGACGCCGGCCGGCACGCGGCTGGAGGATGGAAGGCTGGTCGGCCCCAACCTGCTCGGCTTCATGCTCTGCCGCGCCGACGACCTCGCCGCGCGGCTGGATTATCTGGAGCGCCGGGCCCTGGTGCGGATGGTCGCGGCGTAATAGCCGGAGTGGAGACTTGTCCGGCCCCCGGGTGCCGGTGCATCTGCTGCCGCGACCAAGGACGGGCGGAGCGGGACGGATGATCGACAGGCGACGACTGGCATGCAGCGCAGGTGCGGCCATGGCCGGACTCACGCTGGCAGGCAGGATGCGGGGCGCCAGGGCCGCCGGCGACGTTTTCGGCGCATTGCCGGCAACCCTCGCGCGGATCGAGGCGGCCAGCGGCGGCCGCCTCGGCGTCGCCGTGCTCGATACCCTGACGGATACCCGGTCGGGCCACCGGACCGACGAGCGCTTCCCGATGTGCAGCACCTTCAAGCTGCTGGCCGCCGGCGCCGTGCTGGCGCGCGCCGATGCGGGAAGGGAGCGCCTCGACCGGCGCATCCGGTTCGGGCGCGGCGACCTGGTGGTCTATTCACCCGTCACGCAGGAGCGCGTCGGCGGAGATGGGATGTCGCTCGCGGAGCTCTGCGCGGCGGCCATGACGCTGAGCGACAACACCGCGGGCAACCTGCTCCTCGCCAGCATGGGCGGTCCCGCGGGGCTGACCGCCTATCTGCGCTCGCTCGGCGATACGGTGACGCGGCTCGACCGCATCGAGCCCGAGCTGAACGAGGCGATCCCGGACGACCCGCGCGACACCACGACGCCGGCGGCCATGTTGGCGAACCTCCAGGCGCTCGCCCTGGGACCCGCCCTGTCCGCTGGATCGCGAGAGCAGTTGGTCGGATGGCTGCTCGGCAACCGGACCGGCGACACCCGCCTCCGGGCTGGCCTGCCGGATGGCTGGCGCACCGGCGACAAGACCGGCTCGGGGGGAGAGGGGCACGGCGAACGACGTCGGCATCCTCTGGCCGCCAGGGCGCGCACCAGTTCTCGTCGCCGCCTATCTCACCGGAACGCCTGCCACCGCGGAACAGCGCAATGCGACGATTGCCGCGGTCGGCCAGGCCGTGGCGGCCGCAATCGCCGGCTAGGACCATGCGCGGGGACCGAGTCCCGCGCACCCCGGGACCGGCAAGCCGCTCCGGCCTACAGGAAGATCCGCGTCGCCACCGCGATCTGGTAGATCACCGCCAGCAGGTCGCTGCCGATCTGGAAGGCCTTGGGGTCGAGATAGGGCAGCACGATCAGCTCGTCTCCCGGCCGCAGGGTCTCGCCGGGGTCGAGCACCAACTCGCCGCTGGCGCGGCGGATCATCAGCGAGCTCGACCTGCCGCGCGGGGTATAGCCGCCGGCGGCGCGCACGTATTCCTCAAGCCGCGTCTCCGGCCGCCAGACCACGGCGCGCGGCGCCACCACCTCGCCCGCCACCAGCACGGTGGAGGAGCGTTCGGGGATGACGATCACATCGCCATCCTCGATCCGCACCGGGGCGCAGCGCCCGTTGCGGTCGGCCACCACGACGCGGCCCTCTGGCTGGGTCCGCCGCGCCCGCTGGATGTAGGAGGAAACGAGCTGCGCCTCGCTGGCGCGGATGGCGGCGACGCCGGTGGTCGGGCTCACCGCCATGAAAAGCTGCCGCTCCAGCCGGTCCAGCGCCTCGTCGATGGCGCGGCGCTGCTGCTGCGCCACCGAGGGCCTGAGCAGGAAGACCGAGGCGGTATCGGCCAGCGCCGGGTCCACCGCCACATGGTCGAGCACCTGGCAGAGCTGCGCGTCGCGGTCGGCGACCAGCACCGAGGGGCCGATCCGGCTGCCCTCCACGCTGACCCGCACGGTGCGGGCGGGGCTGTCGGTGATGAAGGTGACGGTGTCCTGGTCGCCCAGCGTCAGCCCGCCCAATTCGGCCAGCGAGGCATAGCGCGAATAGGGCTGGCCGCCGCGCGTGCCCTTGACGATGGCATTGGTGGCGGAGGGCAGGGGGCGGGCATAGTCGATCAGCTCCCGCCCGGTCATCACCCGGCCCGGCACCTCGAAGAGGTAGTTGTTGCGCACCGCGCCATCGGCGCCGACCACGGCGCGCTGCCGCGCCACCACCAGGGTGTCGCCCTCCTGCAGCCGCAGCGGCGGCAGGCGCCCCTCCAGCAGGAAGCGGTAGAGATCGATATTGGCCACCGTGCGGCCGCCACGCTGCACCGTGATCTCCCGGTAGGAGCCGCGGCCGGGATCGACGCCACCGGCCCGCACCAGGAAGTCGATCACACTGTCCGCGGCGCTGCCGCCGAAGCGGCCGGGGGTGCGGACGAAGCCGGTGACGAAGACGCCGATGCGCTGGGTGGAGAGCAGCACGGCATAGACCTGCACCTGGTTGGTATAGACCTTGCGCACCTCGCTCTCGACCACCCGCTGGATGTCGCCGGCGCGGGTGCCGGCGACACGCAGCGGCCCGATATTCGGCAGGAAGAGCATGCCGGCGGGATCGACGACACCCACCCCCTCCGCCTCCACCGCGCCCCAGACCCTGACCGAGACGCGGTCGCCGGGGGTGATGACGTAATTCCGGGTTGGGCGCGTCGCTGACCGCCGTGGCTTCCCGGGTGAAGAGGCTGGCGCCGAAGACCGCCGTCGGGCCCTCGGCGCGGCTGCCATCGCCGAGCGGGCCCATGGCCACCGGCCCACCCTCGGCCTGCGTCACCTGGCCGGGCCGGGAGACCGCGAGGTCCGGCGCGACCAGGCTGGGCAGGCCCTGCACCGAGCGGCCGGCGGGCGAGAAGGGGAGGTTGGGCGAGCCGGGGGCGAGGCCGCCCGCCTGGACCTGCTGCAGCTGCTGCGCCTGCAACTGCTGGAGTGCCTGCATCGGCGTCTGCGCCAGGGCGGGGAGGGCGGCCAGCAACGCCGCCCCGGTCAGCGCCGCAAGGGGGCCAAGATCACGCCGCATGTTCACGCATCCCCGCAAGCAGAAGCCATGCCAGGCCATAGGCCACCGACAGGCACAGGAAGATATAGGCCACCGTCAGCACCGCCTTCGGGTAGCGGGCATATTCGGCGAGGTTCGGCTCCACCACGCGCAGCAGGAAGATCTGCTGCCGCTGCGCGTCCACCCGCGCCCGTTCCAGCGAGGCGGTGGCGGAACCGAGCTGGGTGCGGGCCAATTCCCGCTCCATCGAGAGCCGCTCGTATTCGCCGATCTGCTGCGAATTGCCGGCATCGGCGGTGCTCATGCGCTGGCGTTCCTCCAGGACCTGGGCATTCAGCCCCTCGATCCGGTTGCGCAGTTGCAGGATGCGCGGATTGTCGGCGCGGGCGAAGCGCTGCGCCTCGCCCATCTCGGCCCGCGCCTGGGCCAGCGCGCCCTCCAGCCGGCCAAGGTTCTCGAGCGCCACGCCGGCGGAGCGGGCGGGGTCCACGGCGCGCTCGCGCTCGCGGAAGAGGGTCATCTCGGCCTGGGTGGCGGTGAGCCGCGCCTCGGCCCGCGCCACTTCCTCGCGCGCGACGCGGAGCCCATCCTCCTGCAGCCGCTGGTTCAGGCGGTTCACCATGTCTTCCGAGAGGCGCAGCAATTCCAGCACCAGGGCGCGGGAATCCTCGGCCCGGAAGCTGCGGGCGCGGAGCGTGGTGATGCCGCTGGTGGTGTCGTATTCGGTGGCGACCATGCGCCGGAAGTAGTCGAGCAGCCGCTCGGCGCTCGGCGCCGCCCACCACAGCCGGGCCACCGGGTCGGCCTCCGGCCGGCGGAAGATCTCCACCAGGGCGAGGCGGGCGCGCAGCGCGGCGACGGCGTCATGGGATTGCAGGTAGTCCCGCACCCCCATCGCATCCTCCTGCGCCGGGCGGAAGCCGGCGGTCTGCAGCATCTCGCCGAGGCCGCTGCTGGGCGCCGCCTGGCGGCCGCGGATCAGGAAGCGCGCTTCCGAATCATATTGCGGCGCGGCCAGGGCGAAGAAATACAGCGCCGCCAGCAGGGTCGGCAGCAGCACCAGCAGCTTGAAGGGATGCCGCCGCGCCCGCCGGCGCAGCCGCGCGAGCACCCCGCCGGGCGTCGCCACCGGGCCGGACCAGCGCCCGCCGGGGACGGCGCCCTCGAAGCCGGGCGCGCCCTCAGGCAGCGCGATAGGCGGCGATTGCTTCGTCCAGATCTTCATATCGGGTGAGCCTGCCATCGGAGAGAAGGGCGGCGGAGGTGCAGAAGGCGCGCACCGTTTCCGGGATATGCGAGACCAGCAGCAGCGTGCTGCGCTCCCGCCGCTCGGCCAGCGCCTGCCGGCAGCGCTCGCCGAAGCGGGTGTCGCCGACGGCGATCACCTCGTCCACCAGGTAGCAGTCGAATTCCACGGCCAGCGACAGGGCAAAGCCCAGCCGCATCATCATGCCGGAGGAATAGGTGCGCACCGGCATCCGGTAGTATTCGCCGAGCTCGGCGAAGGATTCCACGTATTCCACCGTCTCGGCCAGCGGCTTGCCGTAGATCCGGGCGATGAAGCGGGCATTGTCGGCGCCGGTGATGCTGTAATGCATGGCGCCGGCGAAGCCGAGCGGCCAGGAGACGCTCATTCCCCGTTCCACATGGCCGCGATTGGGGTGCTCCACCCCGGCGATGAGCCGCAGCAGCGTGGTCTTGCCGGCGCCGTTGCGGCCGAGGATGCCCACCTTCTCGCCACGGTGGAAGGTGCAGTCCACGCCAGCCAGCACCTCGCGCTCGCCGAAATGGGTCCTGTAGCTCTTGTGGATGCCGTGGAGCCGGATCATCGCTCACACCACCAGGTCCCGCCGGGCGCGGCGCAGCCCGGCCATGCCGAGCAGGTTGAGGCAGGCGACCCAGCCGGCCACATAGGCCATGTCGTAATGCGTCGGCACCTGGGCGCCGTACTGGCCGGCGCGCACCATCTCGAAGAGATGCACGGTGGGGATCCAGAGCGCCGCGCGCTGCAATTCGGTCGGCAGCCAGAACACCATGAAGAAGGCGCCGGTGACCGGCAGCGCCAGGTAGGTGACGAGGTGCACCATGCGCTCGAAGAGTTCGGTATAGACGCTGCCCACCGCGATCAGCAGCGCCAGCCCATGCGCCAGGCCGAGCATCAGCCCCATGCCGAGCACCAGCAGCGCCGGGTCGCGCGGCCATTCCTCCGTGACGACGCCAAACAGCAGCAGGAAGGCCACCATGGCGCCGAAGGTCGCCGCGCCTTCCAGCAGGTTGCGGGCGATGATGATGTCGGGCAGCGTGACCTGGCGATGATAGAGCAGCGACTGGTTGGCGACGATGGCGCTGGGCGCCCGGTTCACCACCCCCCGCAACAGGTAGTAGGGGATATAGCCGATCACCCAGAAGGTCACGACATCCAGCCCGCCCGGCAGACCATGGCCGATCAGGTGATGGATCAGCCCGATCGAGCCGCCGAGCAGCGCCGGTTCCAGGAAGAGCCAGAGATAGCCGAGGTTGTCGCGGCCGAAGCGGGTGCCGAGCTCGCGCAGGGTCAGCGCGCCGATGACCCGAAGCTGCACCTGCATCCCGCGGACCGTCCGGCCGCGCGCTGCCCCGCCCGGGGCCGCGGCACCAGCCGGGGGGGACGCCACCCGTCACGGGCGCCGCGACCCGCCGCGGAGCAGCGGGCGCGCCGTCACCCAGGTGCCATCCTGCTGGCAGACCAGGCTGGAGCGCTCATCGAGCCCGCTGCCGATCAGCACCTCCCGGCATTCGCGGCCGCTGGCGGCGTTGTAGGCGCGGAGCAGCCGCAGCCGGGCGCTGCGGCCACCCTCCAGCACGACCTGGGCTTCCGCGCCGGGCGCGGCGGTGGCGGCGAAGGCGGCCACCGGGTCCGCCGGGATGGCCAGCGCCACCGGCCTCGCCGGGCCGGCGCCGGCCGGCTGGGTCTCGGCCGCGCCGAATCGGGGCATGGCCGGCATGGCGGAACAGCCGGCCAGGAGCGTTGCGGCCAGCATGAGCGCCGCCCCCGGCAACCGTCGCGGTTCCCCCACCGGCACGAGGCCAGGCCGCCCCAAGGCGCGGTATCGGTCATTCATGAAAAGCAGGCCCCCTGTGCTCCCTCTAGCAAAAAGCGAGGCCGCGGCAACCAACTTTACGATGGCAGGCGAAGCTTTCCCCGCCTATAGCTCAGTAACCCTGACCAATTTCTTTCGCTACGCGGAGGGCAAGTGCGTCTGCCGCCACTTTCCGGCATGGCGTCCGGTTCACCGCTGGCCGTGCCTGCCATGCTGTGGCGGGCCATTCCGCATCTTCAGGGCTTCTTCCCGGACCATCTGCTGGTGGCGCCCGGCACCGCCGGCGCGGTGCAACTGGTGCCGGAGGGGCATCCCGGCGCCGCCCCGCCGGCCACGGCCCTGCATGTCACGGAATCCCCCCTGGCGGGCACCCGCCTTCGGCCAGCACCGCGCACCGGTCGCCCTGGTTGTGGCGCCGGGGCCGGAGCCGCTGGCATTGAGTTTGCGGCAGGCGAAGGCAGCGCCGGATACGGCGGTGCATTCGGTGATGGCGCAATTGCGGGAGGCCCGGGTCGGCGGCACGCCCGGCCTGCCGGACCCCGGCCCGGCCGGGCTCGGCCTGCCGCGCGGCGAGGCCGTGCTGGTGATCGATCCCTGCGCGCCAAGCCAGGCCACCGCCGCCCGCGCCCTGCTGGAAGCCGCCCGTGCCACCGCCGCCGGAAGGCCGCTGCTGCTGGCGGCGAGCCCCGCCGCGCCGCCTGGCGCCCGCCCGGTGCTGCCGGAGGCGGGCGCCCGCCGCCTGCCAGGAAGGCTGGCACCCTGGACCCTGCTCGACCTCGCCCATGCGCTGCATGCGCTGGAGGATGAGCTGGGGCTGCTTGGCCTCGCCGCCGGCCTGCCGGTGCGGGGCCCCGCCTGGGCGGAGCAGCCGGCCGAGGCGGTCTTCTCCGCGCTGATCGCCGCGACCCGCTGCGCCGATCCCTTCCGCGCCCGGCCCTGGAGCCTGGAACAGGCGATCCGCCAGCTTGCCGACTGGCGGGTGGCGGAGGCGGCGAACCGCCGCATCATCGCCTGCACCGGCATGGAGTGGTTCAAGCACCGCCGCATCCGCGCGGCGCTGGCCAGCACCGCGGGCCCGCCCCGCATCCTGGCGCGCGGCTCCGCGGCGATCCGGGCGGCGCAGCGGGCAGGGGGGGGCGGTGGCGGTCTGGGCCTCGGTGATGCCGCCCGGCCTGCCGGCGCGGGCCGCCGCGGCGGGCGTGCCCCTCGTGCGGATGGAGGATGGCTTCATCCGCTCCGCCGGGCTCGGCGTGCTGCTGGCGCCGGCGGCCTCATTGGTCATGGATGGGCGCGGCATCCATTACGACCCCTCGGTGGAGAGCGACCTCGAACACCTGCTGGCCGGCACGGAATTCAGCCCGGCGCTGCTGGCCCGGGCGGCGCGGCTGCGCCAGGCGCTGGTCGCCGGCGCCGTCACCAAATACAATCTGGCCGGCGCCGCCCCGCCCCTTGCGCCGCCGCCCGGCCGCCGGGTGATCCTGGTGCCGGGCCAGGTGGAGGACGATGCGGCCATGCGCCAGGGCGGCGCCCGCATCCGCAGCAACCTCGACTTGCTGCGGGCGGTGCGGCGGGAGAACCCCGATGCCTTCCTCCTCTACAAGCCGCATCCCGATGTGGAGGCCGGCATGCGCGCCGGTGCCGTGCCCGCCGCCGCGGCCGCCGCCCTGGCCGACCAGGTGCTGGCCCGGGTGCCGATCGGCCCGCTCTATGCCATGGTGCAGGAGGTGCATTGCATCGCCTCCCTCACCGGCTTCGAGGCGCTGCTGCGTGGGTTGCGCGTCGTGACCCATGGCCGCCCCTTCTATACCGGCTGGGGCCTGACGACGGACCGCGACCCGCCGCCGCGCCGTGGCCGCCGCCTGGAACTCGATGCGCTGGTGGCTGGCGCGCTGATCCTCCACCCCCGCTACATCGACCCGGTGACCGGCCTGCCCTGCCCGCCGGAGGTGCTGCTGGACCGGCTGGCCGCGCCCGGCCCGGCCCGGCAGCCGCGCACGCCGGCGGCGCTGCGGGCGCTGATCGGCGGCGCCTCCCGCTTCCTCGCCGGTTGGTGGGCGGCGCGGTGAGGGCATTGGGGCATGTCGTCATCAGCGGTGCCTCCCGGGGCCTGGGCGCGGCGCTGGCGCGGCGGCTGGCGGCGCCGGGCGTGACGCTCGGCCTGGTGGCGCGCGGTGCGGCGGGGCTCGGCGCGGTGGCGGCGGAATGCGAGGCGCGTGGCGCCACGGTGCGGCTGGCGGCGCTGGATGTGCGGGACGGTGCGGCGCTGGCGGCGCTACTGCGGGACTGGGACGCGGCGCTGCCGGTGGACTGCATCATCGCCAATGCCGGGATTTCCGGCGGCACCAGGCCGGATGGCGCGGCGGAGGGCGGGGAGGCGGCGGCGGCGCAGGTTGCGGTGAACCTGCTCGGCGCGGTGCATCTGATCGAGCCGCTACTGCCCTCCATGCTGGCGCGCGGCCGCGGGCAGGTGGCGCTGGTCGGCTCGGTGGCGGGCTTCCGCGGCCTGCCGGACAGCCCGGCCTATTGCGCGGGCAAGGCCGGGCTCTGGGCCTATGGCGAGGCGCTGCGCGCGGCGCATGGCCCGGCGGGGATCGCGGTGACGGTGGTGGCGCCGGGGTTTTTTTCGTCGGCGATGGGCGCGCGCTATCTCGGCGCGAAGCCCTTCGAGATCAGCGCCGAGGCGGCGGCGGCGCGGCTGCACCGCGCGCTGCTGCGGCGGCAGGGGCGGCTGGTCTTTCCCTGGCCGCTGGGGGTGCTGCTGCGCGGGCTTGCGTTGCTGCCGGCGCCGCTCGGCGACGCGCTGCTGCGGCGGGCGCGGTTCCGCATTGCGCCGGAGGGGCCAAAGAGCGCGATCGCCTCAAGCTGAAACAGCGCGATGCCGGCGGCCCTGTTGCGTGACCGCTCTCGACCCAAAGCAGGCCTCGCAGCAGCGGGGCAGGTCATCCTTGCCACCCTATCGGGCATCCAGTGCGGTCAGCGCCATTTCGATGCGCCTCCGTTCAGCCACGCCAAGGGGCAGAATTGGCCGGGGGGGTTGTGCTTCGGTCAGCCCCAGCAGGTTCGCTGCCGCGTAGACCACCCGGAGGCTCCCGTGCTGCTTGAACAGATTCCAGAGCGGCTCGAAGGCCGCGTTGAGCCGCTGCACCTCTGCCACGTCGCCCGCTTGGGCGGCGCGCATAAGGGCGAGGGAGGGCTGCGGCAGGAGGCCGCCGATTACGCTGTACCAAGCCACACCGCCCGCAAGCACGGCCTCCGCTGAGTACCAGTCGCCGCTAAATCCGACGGCGAAATCGGCGGGCAGGAGCGCGCGAAGGGCGTCGACTTTCGCCTTCGCCTCGGTCGGCGCGGGGCCAGGGTTCTTCACGGCGACAATGCCGGGCACCTTGGCGAGGCGCGCCACGAGCTCGTCGCTGAACGTGAAGTGCGTCGTACTCGGGTTGTTGTAGATGCAGAGCGGCAGACCGGACGCCCCTGCCACGGCCGCGAAGTGCTGGAACACCTCCTCGTCGGTGAGCGGCGTGTAGGAGACAGGTGCCAGCAGCAGCCCGTCCGCCCCTGCCGCCTGGGCATCCCGCGCGAGATCCTGGGCATCGTCCGTGCGGAGGGCACCGACGCCTACGATGAGCGGCACGCGGCCGCCGACGCACTCGGCCGCCGCCTCGATGGCCCTCCGCCGCTCCGCCCGCGTCAAATAGGCGTAGGTGCCGGTGCTGCCGAGCAGCCCGACCGAATCCACCCCCGCCTCCTCCAGCCGCCGGAGCAGCGCGGCGAGGGCGTCGGTGTCCACACGTCCCCCCCTCGTCGGCGGGGGTGATGGGGAACGCTGAAAGTCCGTGGAAAATTGACATATCAAACCCGCCTAGGGACGAAAGGCTCCAGCTTTACCGGCCTCCTGCTGCCCCCTCCAGGTCCACTTTCGCCTCTATTACGCTGACCACCTTCGAAGCTTGAGCACGATCAGCCTTAGCCAGCTTGCTGGCCGGACAAACGGTTGGCAGTTGGCGCATCCGGGGCCAAGTCCACTTTTTCCATCCAAAGCGGTTGTTGGACAAGGCCATTGATATGAAGTCTGAATCGCCCTCTCCCTAAAACGGCGCCGGCGCCATCTCCCGCCACGGCGCCGCCCGCTCATAGCCAGCGGCGGCGCGGTAGAGCAGCGCCTCGGCGAAGGCGGGCGCCACCAGTTGCAGGCCCAGCGGCAGCCCCTCCGCGCGGCTGATGCCGCACATCACGCTGATCGCCGGATGGCCGGTGACATTGAAGGGGGTGCGGGCCTGGCGGGAATAGGTGCGGTCCACCTCCGCCGCGTCGTCGATGCGGCAGGCGGGGTCCATGGAACTGGCGGAGAGCAGCAGGTCCACTTCCGCGAAAGCCGCCTCCACCGCCGCGACCAACTGCGTGCGCCGGCGCTGCGCCTGCACGTAGTCGGCGCCGGAGACGAACATGCCGGGCAGCAGGCGCCGGCGCGTCAGATGTGCGTAGTCGCCGGGCCGCTCGCGCAGCCAGGTCTCATGCACCGCGGCCGCCTCGGCACCGAGGATGGCGCGGTTGACGGCGGCGAATTCGCCGAGCGGCGGCAGGGTGACGTCGCGGATCGTGGCGCCCTCCGCCGCCAGCAGCCGCGCCGCTGCCTCCAGCGCGGCGGCGACCTCCGGGCTGGCCGGCATGTCGGCCTCGTGGAAATGCCGGATGAAGCCGATCCTGAGCCCCTTGACGCCGCGATGCAGGTCGCGCGTGTAGTCCTCGGCTTCCCGCATGGCGCTTCCGGGGTCCTCCGCATCCGGCCCGGCCATCACGCCGAGCAGCAGCGCATTGTCGCGCACCGTGCGGGTCATCGGCCCGACATGGTCCAGGGTGAAGGCCAGCGGAAAGACGCCGCGGCGGGAGACCAGCCCATAGGTGGGTTTCAGCCCGACCAACCCGCAATGCGTGGCGGGGTGCCGCACCGAGCCGCCGGTATCGGTGCCGAGCGCCGCCGGCAGCATCCGCGCCGCCACCGCCGCGCCGGAGCCGGAGGAGGAGCCGCCGGGATGATGCGCCGGATTCCACGGGTTCCGCGCCGGCGGGAAGGGCAGGTCGAAACAGGGGCCGCCGATGGCGAATTCATGCGTCGCCAGCTTGCCCGGGAAGACCGCGCCCGCCTCGCGCAGCCGCGCCACCACCGCGGCATCCGCTTCCGCCACATGGTCGAGCCGCAGCCGCGAATGGCAGGTGCTGGGGTGGCCGGCAAGGTCGATGATGTCCTTCAGCCCGACCGGGATGCCGTGCAGGGCGGAACGCGGGCCGCCGCGCGCGATCTCCGCCTCCGCCGCGCGGGCCTCGGCCATCGCCTCCTGCTCCAGCAGGCGGATGAAGGCATTGAGGCGGGGCTCCAGCGCCGCGATCCGCGCCAGGCAATCGCTCAGCAGCTCGACCGGCGAGAGCCGCCGCGCGGCGATCAGCGCCGCGGCCTCGGCCAGCGGCAGCATGCAGGGCGCGGCGCTCATGGCCGGGCCGCCGGGGCGCGGTGGGCGGGGGTGGGTTCCACGGCCGGGTCGGCGGGGCGGGCGAAGCCGGTGCGCAGGCGGGCGGCCACGGCCACCGCCTCCTCGACATCCGCGCGGTGCCCGGCCCAGGCCCTGTCGAGGCCGGCGGCGCGGGCCAGCACCGCGGCCTGTTCATCCTGCGGGGTCACCGGTTGCGCCGCCATGCCCGAATCCTCCATCGTTGCGCCGCACTGTGCCAAAGCCGCGGCCGGCAGGGAACCGCCGCTGGCGGTGTGGCCTGGCGGAGATGCGGCGGCCGGATCGCGCCACGCGCGGCCACATTGCCGTGAGCACGTATTACGCGACGCATGGCAGAGGGCATCATTGCATGGCTGGGGCCGTGATCGCCCCGCCAAAGGAGATGCCCATGTTCCGCTCCAGCCTGATGCTTTGCACGAGTGCGCTGGCCCTTGGCCTGGTGACCACCCTCCCGGCCGATGCCGCCTCGCAGCGGCGCGGTTCCGCCCACCAGGGCCAGACCGCCCAGTCCAGCGAAACCGACCGGCTCAATGAGATGAGCCTGCAGCGGGCCCGCCAGGGCACCGATGCGCCCACGCCCGGCGCCGACACCACCTCCAACCTGAACCGCATGAGCGACCAGGACGCCCGGCAGGGCCGCGCCATGCCACAGCCCCCGATGCCCTACCGCTGAGGCGGGCCGGGGGGGCGGGACGGGCGAAGGCTGGTCCCGCCGCTCCGATTCCCCTGCCTCGGGGCGCGCTTTCCGCCGCCCGGCCCGGCTGCTATGCCTCGGCGCAGCCATGCCAGACCCCGATCCCGCTACCAGCGCCACCACCGATGCCAGCCCGGGCGCGCCCAGGCTGCCCCTGCGCGGCCTCAGGATCCTCGAACTCGGCCATTACATCGCCGCGCCCTTCGCCACCCGCCTGCTCGCCGATCTCGGCGCCGAGGTCATCAAGGTGGAGCCGCCGGAGGGCGACCCGGTGCGCGGCTGGGGCAGCCAGGTGGCGGGCAATGCCGTCTGGTTCAGCGTGCATGGCCGCAACAAGCTCTCCGTCACGCTCGACCTGAAAGCCGCGGAGGGGAAGGCACGGCTGCTCAAGCTGGCGGCGCGGGCGGATGCGCTGGTCGAGAATTTCCGCCCCGGCCAGTTGGAGCGGCTCGGCCTTGGCCCGGCGGCGCTGCACCAGGCGAATCCGCGGCTCGTCATCGCCCGGATTAGCGGCTATGGCCAGGACGGCCCCTATCGCGACAAGCCGGCCTTCGGCGCCATCGGCGAGGCGATGGGGGGGCTTGCGCCACCTCACCGCCAATCCCGGCCAGAGCGAGCACCCGCCGCCGCGCTGCGGGGTCTCCATCAGCGACGACCTGGCGGGGATGTATGCCGCCATGGCGGTGGCCGCCGCCTGTTGGGGCCGCGACCATCCCGGCGGCGACGGGCGGGGCCGGATCATCGATGTGGACCTGGTGTCGAGCGTCTTCAGCCTGATGGAGGGGATGCTGCCGGAATACGGGCTGTTTGGCCGCATCCGGCAGCCGGCCGGCGCCGCCATCCCGACCGCCGCGCCGACCAATACCTATCCCTGCGCCGACGGACGCTGGCTTTGCGTCGCCGGCAATTCCGACCTGATCTTCCGCCGGCTGATGACGGCGATCGGCCGGCCGGAATTGGCCGAGGAGCCGCGCTTCGCCAGCAATATCGCCCGCTGCGAGAATGTCGCCGAACTGGACGCCGCCATCGCCGCCTGGACCCGCACCCTGCCGGCGGCCGAGGCGGAGCGCATCCTGGAGGCGGCGGAGGTGCCGTGCTCGCGCCTCTACGACATCCGCGACTGCGCCGAGGACCCGCATTTCCAGGCCCGCGACCTGGTGATGCAGGTGCAGGACCCGCTGATCGGCCCCATCCTGCACCCCGCCGCGCCCTTCCGCATCGACGGCATCGCGCCGCGCGGGATGGTCCGCTGGACGGGCCCCGCCGCCGGGGCGCACAACGCGCAGGTGTTCAAGGAATTGCTGGGCGAGGAGACCGCGTCATGACCGAACGGGTGGAACTCAGCGAGGTGGCGCCGCGCGACGGGCTGCAATCCATCGCCGCATTCGTGCCGACCGAGACCAAGATCGCCATCGTCCGCGCCTGCTGGGAGGCCGGGCTCCGGCGCATGGAGATCGGCAGCTTCGTCTCGCCGCGCGCGGTGCCGCAGATGGCGGATACCGGCGCGGTGCTGAAGGCGGCGAAGCAGCTCGAAGGGCTGGAATGCACCGTGCTGGTGCCGAACCGCCGGGGCTTCGACCTGGCGGTGCAGGCCGGCGCCGACCGGCTCGGCCTCTTCATGTCGGTGACCGAGAGCCACAACAAGGCGAACCTCAACCGAACCCGCGAGGAGAGCTTCGCCGACCTCGCCGCCATCGTGCGGGACGCGCCGGCCGGCACGAAGATCCGCTTCAACCTCTCCTGCGTCTTCCACTGCCCCTTCGAGGGCGTGGTGCCGGAGGCCGAGGCGCTGGATTGGATCGAGCGCGTGGTGGCGCTCGACCCGGAGATGGAGATCGCGCTGGCCGATACCACCGGCAATGCCGCGCCGGACCAGGTGCGGCGCCTCTTCGAGGCGGCGCACCGCGCCTGGGGCAAGCGCTTCGCCTTCCATGGGCATGACACCTACGGCATGGGCGTCGCCAATGTGGTGGCGGCCTGGGAGGCCGGCTGCCGCATCTTCGACGCCGCCTCGGGCGGCATCGGCGGCTGCCCCTTCGCCCCCGGCGCCACCGGCAATGTGGCGATGGAGGATGTGGTCTGGATGTTCGGCCGCATGGGCGTGGAGACCGGCGTCGACTGGCCGAAGCTGCTGGTCGCCGCCGACCTCGCCGCGGCGGTGCCGGGCGCCACGCCGGGCGGGGCGATGCGGCGGGTCACGGCGGCGCGCCAAGCGGCCTGACGCGGCGGGCTGGCCCCGGGGGTGCTTCGGCCGGTCCCTGCTGCCTGCCGGTGGCGCAGGACGTCGCGGGCGACGTCCTGCCTTGCCGGGTTTTTCCTACCGGTTGCTGCGGCTGGCGGGCTTGGCCGGGGCAGCGCGGGCGGGGGCCGGCCGGGTCGGGGCCGCGGCCGGTGCGGCAGCAGCCGGCGCGGCGGTGGGCGTTGCCGCCGCGGTGCCGGGCTCCACCATCACCGCCACCTGCATGGCGGCATTGCCGGGCAGCATCCGCACCGCGAAGGCATCCGTGCCGGTGAAGCCGCGATCCGGGATGTAGTCCACCCGCGTCCGGTCGCCGACCGTGCGGACATGCACCCGGCCATGCTCCGGCCGGTTGGCGACGAGGCCGGCGGTATAGGGCCGCGGCCCCGGCTGGGCCAGGGTGATGCCGCACCAGCCGCCATCATTGCCCATCACCATCCTGGCCTCCGCCGGGCGATCCGCCGAGAGGTTCACCTGGTCCGGCACGGTGCAGAGCTTGGCGCCGCCCTGCAGGTCCACCGCATAGACCCGGGCGGTGGAGGCGGTCTGGGCCGGCCGGTCCTGGGCGCAGCCGGCCAGGGCCAGCAGCCCTGCCGCCAGTGCCAGGCTCGGCCGGGGCAGGCTGGCCATGATCCTGCTGCGGCTCATCGGCCACGTGCCCGCGTGGTGCGGGTGGGCGCCGCGGCCGGGGCGGCGGTCACGCCGTCGCAGGCCGCGAGGCTGGCCGGGAACAGGTCCTTGCCGGCGGCATAGGCGGGCAGTTCCGCCGCGCTCGGCAGGGCCATCACCTCATTGAAGAGGCCGGTGTTGCGCGGGCAGAAATCCGAGCCCAGCGCCTGCGCCTCGGTGGAGCGGGCATTGGCCAGGTTGGTGATGTAGGCATCGGTCGCCCGCTGGCCGGTGCGGCCCTTGGTGCGGACGAAGAATTGGCCGAAGGCGCGGCCATTCGCCGCCAATTGCGGCTGGTAGCGCTGGATGAAGGCGTTGTAGCGCTCCTCCAGGCGGCAGGTGGTGGCGACGACCATGAGTTCGGTCTTCAGCGCCTCGACCTCGAACACCGCCTGGTCCTGTTCCGTGCCGCAGCGCGTGGCGCTGAAGGCGGGCGATGTGAGCAGCAGGCTGGCTGCCAGCAGCATCGCGCCGCGCGCGCGCAACCGCGCCCCCGTCTTCTGCGGCCGCTGTTGCATTGGATGGGTCCTACCCATGGGTCCTCGCTTCCTGGCCAATTCCGATGTGGTCCGGCGAACCGGCGGCCGGTCCCGTGATGCCGCGGGGCCGGCCGTCTGCCGCCCCCCACGGACGGTCGCCGTGCCTCGGCCAATACGCAAGACCGGAGGCCACGGCAACACTCCTGTGACCTGTCGGGGGGCAATGTTTCGGTGCCGGCCTCATCGCGGCAGACGCGCGGGGAGGCGGAAGCGATTCCACTTCGGGGCGATAGGGTCTAGGATGGCCCGGGATCGGGGAATCCTGGGGGGGACATGCGCAGGGGGGGACATCCGATGGGGGGCGCTTCTCGCGCTGCTGCTGCTGGCGGCCTGCGGCACCTCGCGCCTGCCACCCGGCCGCGAGCCCGGCGGGCAGGCGGGAGGCTGGTCCTGCGTTCCCTATGCCCGGGCCCGCGCCGGGATCGAGCTGCGCGGCGATGCCTGGCAATGGTGGGAGGCCGCGGCCGGCCGCTACAGCCGCAGCCAGGCGCCGCGGGCCGGCAGCGTGCTGGTGCTGATGCGCAATTCCCGCCTGCCGCAAGGGCATGTGGCGGTGGTCTCGCGCGTGGTCTCGGCGCGGGAGATCCGGGTCGACCACGCCAATTGGGCCTCGGGCGCCGCCAAGGGACGGGTGGCGCGGGACCAGGCGGTGCGGGATGTCTCGCCGGGGAATGACTGGTCGCTGGTGCGGGTCTGGTATGCGCGGGTGAACGACTATGGCGCCACCAATTTCCCGAGCTACGGCTTCATCCATGCCGGCACGGTGACGGCGGCGCGGTAGCCGTGTGGCCCCGGGCCGGGGACTGCGGCGCTTTCCGCGGCCATCCCCCGCATATCCGCTTCCGACCGGGGTGGCGGCCCGCCGCTCAGCGTTCCAGCAGCACCTCCACCCGGCGATTCTTCTGCCGCCCCTCCGGGTTGTCGCGGCCATCCACGGTATTGGGCGCCACCGGCTCGCGCTCGCCGCGGCCCTCCACCTGCAGCGGCGGCAGGCCGCCGCCATTGCTGGCCAGCCACTGCTCCACCGCTTGGGCGCGGCGGCGGGAGAGGGCCTCGTTGTAGTCGTCCGTACCGATGCTGTCGGTATGGCCGATGATGCGCACCGCGCGCGGCCGCCGGTCGCGGATGATCTCGGCGACGCGGCCGAGCGCGGTCGCGGCATCCGGCCGCAGCTCGGACTTGTCGAAGTCGAAGAGCACGTCGTTCTGCACGGTGAGCTGGGTGCCGCGCGGGGTTTCCTGGATCACCACCACATTGGCGCCGCGCACATCCACGGCGCCGCCGCGCGGCACCGCCACGCCCGCGCCGGGCTGGGCGGGCTCCACCACCGCGCCGCGCGGCTCGGGCGGCGGCTGCGGGATGGTCACGGTGCCGGTCGCGCGCTCCTGCGCGGCAGCGGCGAGGGGAAGCAGCAGCGCCAAGGCCAAAGTAACGGCGGGGCTGGTGGCATGGCGGAGCGGGTGCGGCATCGGTGCGACCTTCCTGCGGGGCTGATCCATTGCGCGCACAACGCGGCACCGGCCGTTCCGTCCCTGTGGCGATGGCGCTGCTCGCGCCGGCTTGCACGGCAGCGCCGCTTTTCCGCCAAACTGGCGGCGTTGATTGGGGCGGTCGGAACCCTGGCCGGTTCCACGGAGGTTGATCCCCCATGCCCCGCCACCCCGCCGCCCTGGCCCTTGCCGCGCTGCTGCTGGCGCCGCAGCCGCTGCCGGCGCAGAAATTCGAGGGCGCCCCGTGGCAGGACCTGGGCGGCATCAAATCCGGTGCGCCCCCGCTTGCGCCGCACTTGGCCCGGCAGGCGCCCCCGGCCGCCATGGCCCCCGCCGCTCCCCTGCCGGCCGGGTTGCAGACCGAGCCGGAGGACCCGCCCGCCCGGGTCGGCCGCATCGCCCGCCTCTCCGGCACCGTCTCCTTCCGCCTGCCGGGCGAGGAGGAGTGGCAGCCGGCGCGGCTGAACGAGGCGGTGATCGCCGGCCATGGCCTCTGGACCGAACCCGGCGCGCGGGCGGCGCTGGAATTCGGCCGGAATCGCCTGGTCCTGGACGGCGGCACGGATCTCAGGATCACCACGCTCGATGAGCGCAGCCTGCGCGCCACCCTGCCGCGCGGCGCGGTCTTCCTGCGGCTGCGCGGCTTGGCGGAGGCGGCGGAGGTGGTGGAGATCGTCACCCCGCAGGCGGTGGTCGCCAGCGCGCTGGATGGCCGCATCCTGATCGAGGTCGGCAGTATCGGCGTCGGCGATCCGGGCGAGGCCGCCACCCGCGTCGCGGTCTTCGAGGGCTCGGCCGTGGTGCGGTTGGGCGGCGAGGAAATCCCGCTCGGCCCCGGCGAGGCGGTGCGCCTGGCGGAAGGCGCGGCGCCGGCACTGGAGCCGGCCGGCGCCGGCACCCCGCTGGTGGCCTGGGCCGCGACGCTGGAGGCGCGCCGGCCACCGCCACTGGCAGCGCGCGGCATGACTGGGGCGGAGGAACTCGGCTTCCATGGCCGCTGGGAAACCAGCCCGGACTACGGCGATGTCTGGTACCCGCAGGGCCTGCCGGCCGATTGGGTGCCCTATGGCGACGGGGCTTGGCGCTGGCAGGAGCCCTGGGGCTGGACCTGGGTGGATGCGGCGCCCTGGGGCTTCGCCACCTCGCATTACGGGCGCTGGGTGCGGCTCGGCCCGCGCTGGGGCTGGGCGCCCGCGCCGGTGCTGGCCGCCGGGCCGCGGCTGAGGCCGGTCTGGGCGCCGGCGCTGGTGGCCTTCCTCGGCGCCGCCCGGGGCCCCGGGGCGGGGCCCCCGGTCGGCTGGGTGCCGCTGGCGCCGCGCGAGCCCTGGTATCCCTGGTACCGCGCCTCGCCGGCCTATGTGGCAAGGGCCAACCTGTACCAGGTGCGCGACCTGCCGGCGGTGCGGCAAGGCTGGGCGGAGCGCGGTCGCGATGGCCCGCGGCGGGAGACGGTGGGGGAGGCGGCGGTGCCGCTGCCGGGCGCTCGGCTCGAGGCTTTCGCGAACCGGCGGGCGGCGACGTTGGTCCCGGCCGAGGCCATGCGCGACTCCCGCCTCATCCGGCGCGAGGCGCAGCGCCTGCCGCCGGAAGTCGGCGCTGCGGTGCTGGCGGGACCGCCCCTGCGGCCGGGCCCCGGCACGGCGGGAGTCACGCCGCGGATGGCGGAGCGGCTGGGACTGCGCCCGGAGGAGAGGCGCCCTGAAGGGCGCCGGCCCGAAGCCCCGCCTGGCCCCCCGCCCGCCAGCCATGCCGCCCTGCCGGAGGGACGGCGGGACCCCGGCCGCCCTGGCCCGGCAGCGGGCTGGGACCGCCCACCCGAGATGCGCGCCCCGGCCGAGGGCTTCGCCCGGCAGCAGCAGGAAATGCTGCTGCGCCGCCAGCAGGAGATGCAAGGCCGGCAACAGCAGGACATGCAGCAGCGCCAGCAATTCGACCAGATGCGCCGTCAGCAGGAGGCGCAGCAGCGGCAACAGGCGGACCAGATGCGACGGCAGCAGCAGGAGATGCAGCAGCGTCAGCAGTTCGACCAGATGCGCCGCCAGCAGGAGATGCAGCATCGGCAGCAGGCAGACCAAATGCGGCAGCGCCAGGAGATGCAGCAGCGCCAGCAATTCGACCAGATGCGCCGTCAGCAGGAGGCGCAGCAGCGGCAACAATCCGAACAGATGCGGCGGCAGCAGGACATGCAGGCCCGCCAGCATCAGGAAATGCAGCAGCGCCAGCAGGCGGCGCAGGCCCGCCAGCATCAGGAAATGCAGCAGCGCCAGCAGGCGGCGCAGGCCCAACGGCAGCAGGAACGCGGGCAGCGCCAGCACGACCGCCAGCGGTGATGCCGCGGGCCGGCGCACCTCCTCCGGCACCGGCCGATCCAGGCTTCAGGCCATGCCGGTTTCGGGCGCGGGCCGCCTCGGAGGCTGCCCGATTCAGCCCGCAGTGGTCATGCTCCATGCCTGCCGCGGGGAGGGCGATCACGCCTTTGGAGCCGTCCGAGGCGCCGGAGGGCACAAACGCGCCGAGCGACGCGGCGCCAGGCAAGCCGGAGGCTCGCGCATCATGCCGGGGCCGTATCTGCGGCGCGTCATGCCGCAGGCTTATCGCCCCGGCTCGCGGGATGCATCGAGCCGGTCGCTTGTGAGCATATTGACTGCGGCAAGTCTGCAAGTCCGGCCGGAAAACGCTTCAGCGCTCCGGCAGCCAGACCTCCAGCGTGCCCGGCTGCGGCAGCGGCTCATAGGCCCGGAAGTCCTGGATCGCCCAGCCGCGGCCCAGCCGTCCGGCCAGCCGGGCCGCCGTCGGCGCATCCTCGGCATGGAAGTAGCGGACCACCCGTTGCGAGGGCGCCGCCGCGACCGTCCGCACATCCGCAACCTCGAAGCCGGCCTCCCGCACTTGCGCGGCCATGGTGGCGGCGGCCTCGGTGGCGGCGGGGCCGGGGCGGTGATGCAGCACGATCCGTGGCTGGGCGGAGGTGGCGGCCGGTTCGGCCCGGGGCAGCCGCAGCACCGTGGGCGGCGCACCCAGTTGCGCCTGTGCCGGCGCTGGCGGGGCCGCCTCGCGGCGGGTGGCGCGCGCGGCCAGGTCCCGTTGCAGCGCGGCGAGCTGCGCCTCGGCCGCCAGGCGAGCCGCTGTCGCGGCCTCCAGCCGGGCCTGCTCCTCCATGCGGGCCCGCCGCAGCGCCTCGGTCTCGGTACGGAGGGTGGCATCCTGGGCCGGTGGCGCCGAATCCGGCGGTCCCATCGAGACGCCGGCCTGTGGCGTCCCGGCGCCCAGCGTGGCGTCGGGCGGCACGATGCCGGGCACCGACCCGGGCCGCAGGCTCAGCCCGAGCACCAGCCCGACGGCCAGGCTGGCCAATACCAGCCCGGACCTGGCCAGCAACCGGCGGCCGGAGCGGCGCGGCGGACGCAACAACGAGGCGGGGGGAGGACGGCTCAACACGACATGACCGGAAAAGGGACTCGAACCAGTGGAAACGCAATGCGGCGCCGCACGGCTGCACCGGCGGCGCATAAACCACGGATGGGGGCGGGGCGCGACCCCGCACCGCAATTCAGAAGGCGCTTATCAGCAGGAACCGGCCGGCGCGGACCGGTCAGTGCGTCTCTTCGCCCTCGGTCCTAGGCTGCCCGGCCTGGCTTTGCGCGGCCAGGGCGCGGGCCATCTGGCTCAGCGCCTCCTGGTGCTTCTCGTTGTCGATCATCGCGAAGTTGCGCGCGAGTTCCAGGCACATGCGCTGCCGCGGCGAGGCTTCCGCCGGCTCGGCCGCCGCCACCAGCCCCTCGAAGAAGAAGGAGACGGGCACGCCGAGAACCTGTGCGATCTCGAACAGCCGGCCGGCGGAGATGCGGTTCAACCCGCGCTCGTACTTATGCGCCTGCTGATAGGTCACGCCGATCATGCGCGCGAGTTGCTGCTGCGACAGTCCCATCATCACGCGCCGTTCGCGGATCCTGGAGCCGACATGCCGGTCCGCCGCATTCGCTCGCTGGCCCGGCTTGGCCGGCATATCGGTGTCGCGCCGTGCTTCGGTCTGGGTGGTCGTTACCATGCCGGTACCCTTCAGTCCCAATGTGTCTCTTACCGGGGGAATGCCGGACTACCCGAGAGGTTCCACCATAGCGCGCATGACAAACTCGTGATGGAATACGGCGAGGCGGAAATCAGCCGCGGCGCGAGGAATTCTCCTGGCTCTGCCGCAACTCCGCGAGTTGCCGCTTCAGCGATTCAACTTCGGACTTCAGCGCCTCGACAGTCTGCGGCTGCGCCGGATCATTGGGACGGAAGGGCGCGAAGAGGCTCATGGCACGTTCCAGCATCGCCATGTTCTGCTTGCCCATCTCCTCCAGGCTGCCGAAGGCGCCGGGGAAGGGCATCAGCCCGCCGATGCCCATGGTCTGCTCCATGGAGCGGCGCATCTGGTCCTGCTGCCGGGCGAATCCGGCCATCGCAGATTCCCAGGTAGCGCGGCAGCACCGTCTGCAGGCTGTCGCCATAGAAGCCGATGAGCTGGCGGAGGAATTTCTCGGGCAGCAGGCTGCGCCCCTTGGATTCCTCCTCGACGATGATCTGGGTCAGCACGGAACGGGTGATGTCCTCGCCCGATTTCGCGTCATAGACCACGAAATCCCGGCCAAGGCGGACCATGCCGGCCAGATCCTCAAGCGTGACATAGGTGGAGGCTTCGGTGTTGTAGAGGCGCCGGTTCGCGTATTTCTTCACGACCACCGGCGCGGCCGAGGCCTCGGTCCCCGGTTCGGCCCCCGGTTTGGCTTGGGCGTTGCTTTCGGCCATGCTGGGCGAGTCCGTCACTGCTGCTGTCGCGTCCAGCCTAGCATGCCGCCGGGGCCGCCACGAAAGCCGCTTTTTGCGCCGCACCAAAGCCGTGTTCCCGCCACCCGGACGGGGGTATGGTCGATGCGGATTCCGGGAGACCCGTTGGGGGTGACATGGACGGGCCGAAGGACAGTGGATGCGACCTCGACCAGTTGGCGGAGGACTGGATCGCCCTGTGGCAGAACGAGTTGACCGGCCTGGCCGAGGACCCGGAATGGGCCGGGCCGTGGCGCCAGGCCCTGGCCATGGGCGCGGCCTGGCTGCGCGCCGCGCAAAGCGCTGCCCCCTGGCCCCCCGCCGGCATGGCCGGCTGGCCGGGCGGCGGGCATGACCCGGCCACTCCTGGGGGACGATCCGGCGAACCGGCAGGCCAGCGGCATCCCGCACAGCCGCCGCGGCCCGCGCCCGCTGCCGCTGCATCTGGGGCTGGCGGCACTGCGGGGCTGGACGGCGCTGGCCTCGCCGATGCCGCCCGGCCTGGACCCGGCCCCGACCTTGCCCCCGACCTTGCATTCGACCCTGGCCGGCTCGCCGCCCGGCTGGCCGAGCTGGAAGGGCGGCTGGCCGCGCTCGAAGCCGGGGCAGCGGGAGGCGGCGCGGATCGCGGCCGGCCTCGCCGCCGGCGGCCACCGGCCTGAGGCCTTCCGCGCCGCCGTCCTGCGCGCCCTGCTGCGTCAGGACGCGGCGCTGCTGGCCGGCATCCTGGCCTATCGCCGCCACCCCTGGCGCCGCGACCTGCCGGAGCCGCCGGTGCTCTGGGCCGAGGGCGGCAGCCGGCTGCTGGACTACGCCCCGGGCCGTGGCGGCACCACGCTGCTCTTCGTGCCCTCCCTCATCAACCGGGCCACGGTGCTGGACCTGCTGCCGGAAGCCTCCATGCTGCGCTTCCTGGCGGCGCAGCCCGGGCTGCGGCCGCTGCTGCTGGACTGGGGCACGCCGGCCGGGGCGGAGCGCGGCTTCACCCTTACGGACTACATCGCCGGCCGGCTGGAACGCGCCCTCGCCGCTGCCGCCGCGCGTGGCCCGGTGGTGCTGGTGGGCTATTGCATGGGCGGGCTGCTCTCGCTCGCCGTGGTGCTGCGCCGGCCCGATCATGTCCGCGCCCTGGCGCTGCTCGCCACCCCCTGGGACTTCTGGGCGGAGGGCGAGACGCGGCCGCGGGCGCTCGCCGGGCTGCTGCCGGGGCTGGAGCCGCTGCTGGAGGCCACGGGGACCCTGCCGGTCGATGCCATCCAGATGCTCTTCGCTGGGCTCGACCCCTTTGCCATCGCCGCCAAATTCCGCGCCTTCGCCCGGCTGGACCCGGAGGCGCCGCTGGCCCGCCGCTTCGTGGCGCTGGAGGACTGGCTGAACGACGGCGTGCCGCTCGCCGCCCCAGTGGCGCGGGAAGGCCTGGCCGGCTGGTACGGGGCCAATACCCCGGCCCGCGGCGCTTGGCGCGTGGCCGGCGAGGTGGTGGACCCGGCGCGGCTCGACCTTCCGGCCTTCCTGGCGGTGCCCTCCCGCGACCGCATCGTGCCGCCGGCCTCGGCCACGGCGCTGGCGGGGCGGTTGCGGCGCGCCACTGTGCATCCCACTTCCGCGGGGCATATCGGCATGGTGGCCGGTGGCGGGGCCAAGGCCGCGCTCTGGCGGCCGTTCCTGGCCTGGGTCAGGGCGCTGGAGGCCGGCACGCTTGTCGGCCAGGGCGCCACGGGTCCAGACTGCACCGCAGCAATTGAGGGTGGGAGAACCCAGTCATGACCGAGATCGTCATCGCCTCCGCGGCCCGCACCCCGGTGGGCAGCTTCAACGGCGCCTTCGCCGGGCTTTCCGCGCATGCGCTCGGCACCGTCGCCATCAAGGCCGCCATGGAGCGCGCCGGGGTGAAGCCGGAGGAGGTGGACGAGGTCATCATGGGCCAGATCCTCACCGCCGGCGCCGGGCAGAACCCGGCCCGCCAAGCCGCCATGGCGGCCGGCATCCCGGCGGAGCGCACCGCCTTCGGCATCAACCAGCTCTGCGGCTCGGGCCTGCGCGCCGTGGCGCTGGCGGCGCAGCAGATCGCCACCGGCGATGCCGCCATCGTGGTGGCCGGCGGCCAGGAGAGCATGACCCAGGCGCCGCATGCCGCGCAGCTCCGCGCCGGGCAGAAGATGGGCGACCTGGCCCTGGTCGACACCATGATAAAGGACGGGCTCTGGGACGCCTTCCACGGCTACCACATGGGCAATACCGCCGAGAACGTGGCGCAGAAATACCAACTGACGCGCGAGGAGCAGGACCGCTTCGCCGCCGCCAGCCAGCGCAAGGCCGGCGAGGCGATGAAGGCCGGCCGCTTCAAGGACGAGATCGTCCCGGTGACGGTGAAGACCCGCAAGGGCGAGGTGGTCGTCGAGAACGACGAATACCCGAAGCCCGAGACCACCTTCGAGGTGCTGCAGAAGCTGCGCGCCGCCTTCAGCAAGGACGGCACCGTCACCGCCGGCAATGCCAGCGGCATCAATGACGGCGCTGCGGTGGCGGTGGTGATGAGCGCCGAGGAAGCCCGCAAGCGTGGCATCACGCCGATGGCGCGGATCGTGAGCTGGGCGACGGCCGGCGTCGATCCCGCCATCATGGGCACCGGGCCGATCCCGGCCAGCCGCAAGGCGCTGCAGAAGGCGGGCTGGGACATCGGCACGCTCGACCTGATCGAGGCGAACGAGGCTTTCGCGGCGCAGGCCTGCGCGGTGAACAAGGACCTCGGCTGGGACCCGGACCGGGTGAACGTGAATGGCGGCGCCATCGCGCTCGGCCATCCGATCGGCGCCAGCGGCGCGCGGGTGCTGAACACGCTGCTGTTTGAGATGCAGCGGCGCGGGGTGAAGCGCGGCCTGGCGACGCTCTGCATCGGCGGCGGCATGGGCGTGGCGATGTGTGTCGAACGCTGAGCGTTCGCGGAGAGGTTGCGCGGGCGCAGTAGCGAGCGCACCCGCCGGGCTTGAGGCGCCGGCACGTTTCGGCGCCTCAGGCGAGGTCCAGGCAGCGCGGCAGCCGCTTGCGGCCGCCGGCGACCCGCAGCACGCGGTGGCAGGTCGCCACCAGTTCCGGGCTCGGCAGTGAATCCGCGAAGCGGAACAGGATGCGATGCAGGATTCCGGACAAATCCGGGTCTGGCAGCATCCAAAGCGGGGCCGGCAGGCCATTGAGCAGCCCGAGCCGGCGGGCCAGCCTGATCCCCATCAGCCCGAGTGGCCGGGGCTGTGGCGCGCTGAAGCGGCCCGGCGGATGGTGCGGAAGCCGGGGGCACCCGTCGCACAAAGCGTCTTCCACTCGCCCCGGTTGGCGGAGGGCGCTCCAGCCTTGGCGCTTCCGAGCATCCTCACCCACCCAGACGCTCCGCCGCTTCCGCGATGCGGCTCCGTCCGCGGCGGGCCGGAGGCAGGCCAGGTCACCCCGCGTGCTGCTTCACCCAAGCCACATATCGGTCCATCCAGTTCTGCAGAAATCCCCGGCTGGCGGGGCCGATGCCTCCCGCCTCGTCGAACAGCCCCTCCTTCGCATGGACGAAGGCTTCGGGCTGGCCGAGCGTCGGCACGTCCAGGTAGGCGAGGATGTTGCGCAGGTGCTGCTGGGCGAGGGCCGTGCCGATGACGCCGATCGAGCACCCGATGACGCCAGCCGGCTTGCCCTGCCAGGCATTCTGGCCATAGGGGCGCGAAGCATGGTCGATGGCGTTCTTCAGCACGCCGGGGACCGAACGGTTGTATTCCGGCGTGACGAACAGAAGCCCCTTCGCCGCCGCGACCTTGCCCTTGAGGCGCTTGACGGGTTCCGCCTGGTTCGCGTCGTCGTCCTGGTTGTAGAGCGGCAGGTCGCCGATCTCCAGTTGCTCGAAGGAGAACTCCGGCGGCGCCAGCCTGACGATCGCATCGGCCAGCTTGCGGTTGAAGGACTCGCGCCGGAGGCTGCCTACGACAACGGCAATCCCGTATTGGCTCATGCCGATCTCCCATCCTGAAAGCGATCAGACCCCGCATCATAACCCCCGCAGGCCGCATGGTTCCGCGCAAGTCATGGAACAGCCGCAGACAGGGAAGCCCAGGCCAGGCCGCATCGGCATCTCCGCCCCGGGGCGGCCCGGGTTCGCCTGCGCGCCGCCTGCCGGCAACCATCGGCTCAAGCGCGCGTTTGCCGGGATGGTTGCGCCAAGCAATCGAAAATTACAGCGGGTCCATCTGGCCCAGATCGGCAGGCATGGCATCGGCATCGCGCAGCTTCGGTGAGATCGCAACTCGGGTCGCCCATGCGACCGGGCGGCCGCTGACCTTCGCCCTCTGTGTCCTGGTGGTGGTGGTCTGGGCCGTCTCGGGGCCCTTCTTCGGCTTCTCCGATACCTGGCAACTGGTCATCAATACCGGCACCACCATCGTGACCTTCCTGATGGTCTTCCTGATCCAGAACACGCAGAACCGCGATGGCGCCGCCATCCAGGCCAAGCTCGACGAGCTGATCCGCACCAGCGCCGCGCAGAACGCCTTCATCGGCATCGAGCGCCTGACCGAGGAGGAGCTCGACGAGATCCGCGAGAAATGCGAATCCCGCGCCCGGGCCGCGGCCGCCGCCGATGAGGCCGAGGGTGCTGCGAACCGGAAAGCTGCGAGGGCGGCGGAGCGCGCCACGGGGTAGAGTGGGTCGCGGACGAAGGTGGACGTCCGGGAGGGTGGAGCCGCTTGTGTCGAACACCACTCCGATGACCTTGGCTGTCGAGCGTGCAGGGTCGCCTGACCACCAACACCACGGCCCATGGAAAGGTGCGGCCTGCATGCCGCGCCCCCTGACCGTTTCAAGGTTGCATCCAGCGACCAGTGGCACGGCAACAAATCGGAAGGCGCAGATGACCTGACCTCGTAGAAGCGGTCCGCCGGTAATGTAGTCCGGCGGCTGCTCAGAGTCTGTCCGGGATCATTTGCTGGCCTGACATAATCTTCGAAGCATGATGCGGACCGAGGCCCAGCGCAGGAAGGCGAGCGCGGAGCGGTTCAGGCATTCCCAATCCTTGGCCAATCGTCGGCACCGGTTGAGCCAACCGATGGTGCGCTCGACGATCCAGCGCTTCGGCAGCACGACGACTTTGTGGAGGTCGGAACGCTTGACGATCTCCAGGTTCACCTGACCGCAAACGGCACGCAACCCGGCCTGGAACTTGGGACCCTGGTAGCCGCTGTCGGCGCAGAGCTTCAGCAGGAACGGGTAGAGGCCGAACAGCGCCCCCCAGGAGCAGCACGCCGCCATCGCGGTCCTGGATGTCGGCGGCGTGGATGATGGGCTGCATCAGCAGGCCCTGGGTGTTGACCAGGACGTGGCGCTTCTTGCCCTTGATCTTCTTGCCCGCGTCGTAGCCCGACGGGTCGACGCAGGTCCCCCCTTTTCTGCCCCTTTGACGCTCTGGCTGTCGATGATCGCTGCCGTCGGACTGGCCTCGCGTCCTGCCTGCTCGCGGCACAGCACGTAAAGCGCGTGGTGGATGCGATCGAGCGTCTGGTCCGCGTCCCAGCGCCGCAGGTAGTCGTTCACCGTGCTGCGCGGCGGCAGGTCCTTCGGCAGCGCCGCCCACTGACAGCCGGTGCTCAGGATGTACATGACCCCGTTGACCACCGCGCGCTCAGCGATCGTTCGCTTGTTGCCACCGCGCTTCGCCGACGGGATCAGGGGGGGGCGATGATCGACCACTCCTCATCCGTCACGCCGCTCGGCTAGCGCAGCTTGCTGCGGTCGTACTGCGGCCGGTTCTCGGGCGTCCACATGAACGCCTTTCCCGCCTGTCACCCAAACCCGCCACTCACAACCGATTCAGATAACTCACCTTGTTCCCGGACTGATGCAGTGGACGGCCCCTGCTTCACGGCATCGATGTGCCAAAATCGCGGTCGTCGAATGAACGCCACGGACAGGCGCTCAGCGGGCTGGTGGCGGAGTTGGAAGCGCTGGGCAATCGGGTAGGGGCGATCGAGGCGGCGATCCTGGCTTGGCACAAAGACAACGAGGCCAGCCGTCGGCTTGCTATCATCTCCGGCGTTGGACCGATCACCGCCTCAGCGATCGTGGCATCCATCACCGATCCCACCCAGTTCCGTTCCGCCCGACATCTCGCCGCCTGGATAGGGTTGGTGCAAAAGCAGAGCTCCAGCGGTGGCAAGGAACGGCAGGGTGGCATCTCCAAGCAAGGAGACCGCACTCTGCGTCGGCAGGCCGAACACATGACCGCACCCGACCGCGGCGCCACAACGTCACATCGCCCTTGCGTCGGAGGGGTCATCCACACAGGACACTCAGGGATCCCGATATTCCGGTCCTGGCGCCAAGCTAGGGCCAAGTGGCGCCCCCAGCCCGGGGCGGTCGCACGATGAGCAGGGCCCCCGCCTTTCAACTCGATCCCATCGCCGCCTTCACCCGTGCTGGCCTGTAGGGCGCCCCGCGTAGGCGTACACCAGTGGCATCGAACACCGCGTTGGAGATCGCTGCCGGAATGACAGCACCTGAGGGTTCACCGGCACCCCAGGGCGCTTCCTGCGGCCGGTCGATCAGCTCGATCACCACCTCCGGCACGTCCGGGAAGGTGATGATTGGATAGCTCGCCCAGTCGAGGCTGGTGACCATGGAACGGTCGAAGGCCAACTCCTCTATCAGGGTGCGGCTCACGACCTGGACGACATTGCCCTCGATCTGGTTGCGCAAACCGTCCGGATTGATGACTTGGCCGCAGTCATGCACCACGAAGAAGCGCGGCACGCGGATCCGGCCGCTGTCGCGGTCGACCTCGACCTCGGCAACCGCGCCGACATAGGTGCGGTTCATCTCATACTTCACATAGCTGAGCCCACGCCCGCGGACGGTCCCGCCGCCAGCATCCCGCCGCGGCGAAGGGCGCCGCTCCCATCGGGCCAGGGTCGCCAGCCGCTGTAGCAGTTCCTCACCGCGCGGGTCCTTCAGGTGCCTCAGGCGGAAGTCCAGCGGATCGGCACCTGCCGCCGCCGCCAGCTCGTCCATGAAGGCTTCGTTGGCATAGGTGTTCTGCAGTCGCCCCGGCGTTCGGATCCAAGAGGGCTTGAAGGGCGTCTCCGCCAGCCGACGGCAGACGGTGCGGATATTGGGGATGGTGTAGGGGATCTCCGAGTTCCGGATGATGTTGCCCGGCGACATGGCGGTCTCGTGCGGCAGCGCAGCCAGCTCGGCCGCAACCAGCGCCACATTGCCGCCAGCGCCCTCCGGGATGAAGAACTCCGATTCCCAGGCAACCACCGCACCCTTCTCGTCCAGCGCCGCGCGCAGGTCGACCAGTGTCGGCGGCCCCTTCGGGTCCCAGCCATGCTCATCCTGCCGCGACCATTGCACGCGCACCGGCTGGCCATCCACCGCGCGGGAGAGCAGCGCAGCGTCTGCCGCCGCGTCCTCATGCCCGTTGCGACCGTAGCAGCCGGAGCCCTCGACATAGATGCAGCGCACATCCTCGGCCGGCATGGACAGCATGGCGGCAAGCTGCTTGCGCAGATTATGGGTCGCCTGCGATGCGCTCCAGCAGGTCAGCTTCCCGTCCCGGATTTCAGCGATAGCGCAAGAGGGGCCGATGGAGCCATGCGTTTGGATCGGAAATTCATAGGTGGCGGAGAGCCGCTTTGCCCCTTGGGACTGCGCCTCCTGCGGGTTGCCGACGTTGCTGGTCACGTCGTCCTTGGTAACCCGTGTGTTGCGGACATGCTCCCACAGCTTGGCCTGTTCGGGCAGGCCATGCCATTCCGACCATCTGGCCTTGAGCGATCGGGCGGCCTTGATCGCGGCCCATTCGCTGCGGGCGACGACACCAAGGAAATTGCCCTCGCGCACTACCTTGACCAAGCCGGGGATGTCCCGCACCGAGTTCTCGTCCACGTCCTGGAGCGTCGCGCCGAGCGCCGGCGGCCGCACCACGCGCCCCTGCAGCATGCCATCCAGCCGGACATCCTGCATGTAGGTGAAGCGGCCCGTGCATTTGTCCGGAATGTCGAGGCGGGGCACCGGCTGGCCGACGATGCGGAAGGCAGCTGGTTCCTTTGTCGTCACATCCTTGTCGACTTTCAGCGTGAAGTCCTGGCCGCCGATCAGATCGCCGTAGCCGATGCCGTTGCCGCCCGATTTCGGCCGCACCACTCCGGCCTCGACGCTGAGATCGCCAGCCGGCACGCCGAGCCTGCGCGAAGCGAGGTCCAGCAGATGCTTCCGTGCTGTCGCTGCCGCCTGTCGGATCTGGACCCCGCCATTCTGGATAGAGAGGCTGCCATAGCTCGGCCCCTGATCCGGGGTCAGTGCGGTATCACCCTGGATGACCGTCACATGGTCAAGCGGAACGTCGAGCTCCTCCGCGGCCATCTGGGTCAGCGCAGTGCGCACTCCTGTCCCCAGATCGACCTTGCCGGAATACACCGTGGCGCGCCCATCCGCGCCAATCGCCACGAACCCATCCACCTCGTCGGTGGCGACAGTCTTTGGCCGCGCTACGGGGGCCCGAGCAAGGGCCGATGGCAAGGATTCGGCCAGGGCGAAACCGACAATGAGCGAACCACCGGTCCTCAGGAACGTGCGGCGGGTTGTGTCCACGAACATGTCATGCCCCCCCCTGCTCAGATATTCGCGGCCGCGCGTTTTACCGCGCGGAGGATGCGGACATGGGTGCCGCAGCGGCAGAGATTGTTGGCCAGCGCCTGTCGGATCTCGGCCTCGCTTGGGTTGCGGTTCGCCGCCAAGAGCGCGGCGGGCTGCATGATCATGCCGTTGATACAATAGCCGCACTGCACCGCCTGCTCGTCCATGAATGCCTTCTGCACCGGATGCGGCTGCTCGGAGGAGCCAAGCCCTTCGAGCGTGACCACCTGCTGGCCGGGCGAGAGCGTGGAGAGCGGCGTTACGCAGGAGCGGACCGCCTTGCCATCCACATGGACGGTGCAGGCGCCGCACTGGCCGAGGCCGCAACCGAAGCGCGGGCCATGCAGACCGAGATTGTCTCGGAGCGCATAGAGCAGTGGCATGTCGGGGTCATCGACCTCGACCATGGTCGTCCGCCCGTTGACATGGATGGACACAGGTTTTGACATTTGTTCCTCTGGCGCTTCGGGGGACGTAGTCCAGACTCCCAGCGCAACCCGTGGCGGTTTGCGGGCTGCCCAATTTGACAGTCTGCATAGCCGCCCCGGGAAAAGGGGCGCCCAGGGAGCCAGCCTGATCTGCCTGTGTTACGCAGGCAAACCCGATTTATTGGCACTTGAGCGCAGAATTTCTGCTGGATAAGCCAGAATAGGCGTGGCCCCCAATCGATGCTGCAGGAAATATGCACTCAACGGCCAATAAATCTGGTTTGCCTGTTTGATTCCAGCGGACCAAGCTGACCCCCAGGCACCCCTTTACGTGGAGCGGCACGGCGCGACAGTGGAGGAGCGGGAATTGGGCGATGTCCGGCCAGACGAGCTTGCTCAGCCGCATGACAGGGTCGCGGGCGTGGCGCGCTGAAGCGCCGGGCGAGGCTCGCGGAGGCGAAGCTGCAACTGCCGCTCCCGGCGGGACGATGCTGCTGCGCCGCGGCGGCTCTGGCCGCTCCTGGTGCCCGATTGCCGGCCATCTCGCTTCTGCGCGCCGCGCCGGGGAACGGGTGCCGGCACCTGAGCCTGCAGAAGCACGGCAATGGTCAGTTCGGCCGGACATCCTGCAGGTCCCGGGAGTGCTCCGCCGCGCCCCGAAGCAAGTCCGCCGGACCTGTTGGCCAGCCATGGCCTGGGCGGCGGCCCTGCCCTGGGAACATCCCCGGACGCGATGCATCGAAGCTGTTGCGGACCGTCACCGGCGGCACCGCAAACATGAAGGAGGCTTCCATGGGTGGAGACCACGCGACAGCGGACAGCCCGGACCTGACCGGGGGCGTGGCCCTCTCCGAACTGCCCGATGGGGGCATGCTCGCCGGCCATGTCGGCGAGGAGGCCGTGCTGCTGGCGCGCCGCGGCGAGGAAGTCTTCGCCATCGGCGCCAGCTGCACCCATTACGGTGGTCCGCTCGCGGAGGGCCTGCTGGTGGACGAGACGGTGCGTTGCCCCTGGCACCACGCCTGCTTCAGCCTGCGGACCGGCGAGGCGCTGCGGGCGCCGGCCTTCGACCCCGTCCCGTGCTGGCGCGTGGAGCAGCGCGACGGCAGGCTCTTCGTGCGCGAAAAGCTTGCGCCGCCTGCCCGCCGCCCCGCATCCGCGCAGCCCGCGGCAGGCGTAGAGCCCGGGCGGATCGTCATCGTCGGCGGCGGTGCGGCCGGCTTCGCCGCGGCCGAGATGCTGCGGCGCGAGGGCTATGCGGGGAGCCTCACGCTGCTCAGCGCGGAGGATGCCGCGCCCTACGACCGGCCGAACCTCTCCAAGGACTACCTCGCGGGCACTGCGTCGGAGGACTGGATCCCACTCCGCCCCGAAAGCTTCTACGCGGAGCAGGCGATCGACCTGCGCCTGGGCGCGACGGTGGCCGGGATCGACCCCGCGGGGCGGCGCGTCGTGCTCGCGGGCAGCGGCGGGGAGCTTCCGTTCGACCGCCTCCTGTTGGCCACCGGCGCCGAACCCGTGCGACCGCCGATCCCCGGCGCCGACGGGCCGCAGGTGCGCATGCTGCGCTCCCTGCGGGACAGCCGCGCCCTGATCGAGGCGGCGAAGGCGGCGCAGCGCGCGGTGCTGATCGGGGCCGGCTTCATCGGGCTGGAGGTCGCGGCCTCGCTCCGGGCGCGCGGACTCGTGGTGCATGTCGTCGCGCCTGAACGCCTGCCGCTTGAGCGCGTGCTCGGCCCTGAACTCGGTGCTCTGGTGCGCCGGCTCCATGAGGAGCAGGGCGTGGTCTTCCACCTGGAGGAGGGGGTCGCGGCGATCGAGCCGGGCCGGGTGCGCCTCAAGGGCGGCGGGAGCCTCGACGCCGAACTGGTGGTCCTCGGCACCGGCGTCCGGCCGCGGACGGAACTCGCCGAGCGCGCCGGGCTCGCGGTGGACCATGGCGTTCTGGTGGACGAGTACCTGGAGACGAGCGCGCCGGGAATCTTCGCCGCCGGCGACATCGCCCGATGGCCCGATCCGCATACCGGCGAGCGGCTCCGCATCGAGCACTGGGTGGTGGCGGAACGCCAGGGCCAGACGGCGGCGCTGAACATGCTCGGCGGCGGCGGGCGCGCGCGCTTCACCGCAGCGCCGTTCTTCTGGAGCCGGCACTACGACACCTCGATCGGCTATGTCGGGCATGCGCAGCGATGGGACGCGACCGAGATCGAGGGCGACATCGGCGCAAGGGACGCCGTGGTGCGCTACCGGCAGGGGGGGCAAGCTCCTCGCGGTCGCGACGGTCGGACGTGACATCGAGAGCCTCCGGGCGGAGGCGGCCATGGAGCGCGACGGCATCGGGGCCGGGGCCGCGACGCCACCCCAATGACGCTGCAGCACCGCAACCAGGCGCCATGGCGGACCGCCCACGATGTTCCGGCGGTCCTCGTCAGCGCCTTGTTCGCGGAAGATCGCTGTACACCACGAGAAGGAGACATGACATGTTGCGCAGCGCCCTGGCGGCCACGGCCGCCCTCTGCCTGATGGCCATCCCGGCGAAGGCCGCCGAACCCGACCACGCGCCACCGCCCGCGCCCTACCAGAAGGTCAGCGAGCTTGTTCGGCTGCCCGATTTCCTGCCCGGGATGGGCCAACTCTTCGTCGACCCGAAGACGCTCCCGGCGGGCCCGTTCCTTGCCTACGACCACAATGGCCGGCTTGTCAGCACCATCTACATGATCCCGCTCAGCGAGATGAACGAGCACAAGAGGCTCAATGATCTTGCCGCCCCCGGGGGGCGGGTCGACCATGTCGACATGTACTACAACGCGGGCCATCCGGGTGTTGAGGTGCCCCACTACCATGTCGTGCTCTGGCATGTGTCGAAGGCCGACGAGGCCTCCGTCGCGCGGTGAGATGATGTTGACGCGGCGGCATTTCACCGGGGCCAGCGGCCTGCTGCTCGCTGGTCTCGGCATCCGGCGACCCAGGGCCGAGGCCGGTGTGGTCGAGATCCGCATGCGCAGCGACGAGGACGGCGGGCATGTCGGCTTTGACCCGATTGGCCTCCTTCTGCAGCCGGGCCAGACTGTCCGATGGCGGTGCGAGGCGAACTACCACACAACCACCGCCTATCATCCTGCCAATGGCGGCCGATCGCTCCGCATCCCGCGTGGTGCGAGGCCCTGGGCATCTGACGTGCTGCTGCCGGGAGAGACCTTCCAGGTCACCTTCACCGCGGAGGGTGTCTATGATTACCTTTGCGAACCGCACGAGCAGGCGGGCATGGTGGGCCGCCTGATCGTCGGCAAGCCCACCGGGCCCGGCAGCATGCCATTCGATTGGTTCAAGGGCAGCGCGGAGAGCAGCGACTGGCTCGAAGTGCCACCGGGGGCACGTTCCGCCTTGCCCTCGGTCGCGGACATCATGGACCGGAAGGTCGTCCCGGCGATGGGCTTCTGACTTCATCGGGAGCCCGACGCAGGGTCGGGGCACGCGTCGTCCGGGATGGCGAGGGCGTGCTGCGCCCACCCTGCATGTCGCCCTTTTCGGCGTATCGGCTGCAGCGCCCTTCGTTGGCCATCTCCTCCGGACCTTTGGAGGCCTCGCAGATGAACACCCCGGCGGCACCACCCCGGCCTGCCTCCTACGACAAGAATGTCGCGCTCGTGCTGCAGGGCGGCGGTGCCCTCGGCAGTTACCAGGCCGGCGTCTACGAGGCGCTCTCGACCTCCGACTACCTGCCGGACTGGATCGCCGGAATCTCCATCGGAGCCCTGAATGCCGCGATCATCGCCGGCAATGCCCCGGAACGGCGTGTCGACCGGCTGCGGCAATTCTGGGATGGCATCACCGCCCCGCCCCTGTGCTGGCCGCCTTGGCTCGACGATGCGCCTGGCACCGGCTGGGGTGACCACCGGCAGGCTGCCGCCGCCGCCGCGCTGCTGTTCGGCCAGCCCGGCTTCTTCCTGCCCCGGCCGCCAGCCGAATGGCTCTTCGGCACCGCGCCGACCAGCCTCTACGACACCACCGCGCTGAAGGGCACGCTGGAAGCCCTGGTCGATTTCGACCGGATCAACGCCCGCGAGATCCGCTTCAGTGTCGGCGCGGTGAATGTCCGCACCGGCGATTTCGCCTATTTCGACAATGCCGAAATCGCCATCCGGCCGGAACATGTCATGGCGAGCAGCGCCTTGCCGCCCGGTTTCCCGGCGATCGAGATCGACGGCGAGCACTATTGGGACGGCGGCCTCGTCTCCAATACGCCGCTGCAATACGTGCTGACCTATGTGCCGCGCCGCAGCCGCCTGATCTTCCAGGTGGACCTCTTCCCTGCGCGCGGCCCGCTGCCCACCACGCTCATCGACGCATACGAGCGGGAGAAGGACATCCGCTATTCCAGCCGCACCCGCGTCACCACCGACACGCTGCGCCAGGTGCACGACGTGCGGCACAACATCAACACGCTCTGGGACAAGCTGCCGGAGGCGCTGCGGGCCACGCCGGCAGCGCAATTCCTGTACGCGTTCGGCTGCGTCACCACCATGGATATCGTCGAGTTGATTGACCGGCCAAGGGAGATCCAGGGCTATGCCAAGGACTATGAATTCAGCCGGCGCACCATGGAAGCGCGCTGGGCGCGCGGGCGGGCGGATGCTGAAGCGGCGCTGCGTGCTTCACCCTGGCTCGCGCCCATGCCGCCCGAACTCGGCGCTCGCACCTTCGAATTGGCCGAAGCGGGGCGGACCGCCGCCGCCGACCCGGCATGACCGGACAAGATGGCGGATGGGTTCGTGAGTAGGTTCCGCATGGTCACCACCAGGGGCAGTTGAAGATGATCGGAAACCCCGAGACGCGGCAACAATCGGCTTCTACGGTTTGCATTCGGCTCCGATGGCCCGCAGCACGGGCGGGCATATGGCTGCCTGCGACCTCGTGGCGGATGTGAATGGCTGAAATCCAGATGGGTGGATCGAAGCATTGCGAAGCGGCGACGCCGGCGGAGGTGGTCGCGCGGATCGACGGGATCGGCACGGCACGGGCAACGACTTATGGTTCAGCGGGCCGCCGCGTGACCTGGCGCCTCTGGGGCGGTGAGGATCTGCCTCTCCTGGTGCTGCTGCACGGTGATTTCGGGTCCTGGACGCATTGGATCCGATGCGTCCTGCCGCTGTCGGAACGCTTCCGGGTGATCGCGCCGGACATGCCGGGCTATGGTGACTCCGATATGCCTCCCGAACCCTGGGGGCCGGAGGACCTGGCCGTGATCCTCGCCGCCGGGCTCGGCCAGCTCCTGCCTGGGCCGCGGCGATACTGCCTTGCAGGCTTCTCCTTCGGCGGGATCATCGCCGGCCACCTCGCCGCGCTGGATGGGGAGCGGGTCGAGAAGTTGGTGCTCCTCGGGCCCGGCGGCCTCGGGCTGCCACGCGGGCCACTGCCGCCACTGCGCCGCCTCGACAGAGGAATGGGCGCGGAGGAGGCGTTCTCGATCCACCGGCATAACCTCGCGGCACTGATGCTCGCGGACCCAGCCCGGGTGGACGCGCTGGCGGTTCACCTGCAGCTCGAGAATGCGCACCGCGCCCGGGTGCGGGCCGGCGGCATCCCCGCATCCGATACGCTGCTGCGGGCGTTGCCCCGGGTGCACGCGCGGATAGCGGGTATCTGGGGGGAAAGAGACGCCATGGCCCAGCCGGTCCACGAGCGCGAGGAGATTCTGCGCCGCCTTCAGTCCGGCCTCGACTTCCGCATCATTCCGGGTGCCGGTCACTGGACCCCCTACGAGGCGGCCGAGGCCGTTCACGCTGCCCTGCTGGAACTGCTCCTGGTGGATTGAGCCAGCACTGGCGGCGTTACACTCGCCGCCTCGGGCTACGAGATGTGCAGCCCGCAGACATTCCCTGGCCTGTCTCCGGACCTGACCGATGAAGGCCCTCGATCACTGCCGGCGAACAGCCATGGCTTTCTTTCGAGAGCGATACCACGCAGCGCCCGCTCGGCGGCGTTGTTGCTGAGGCAGATCCGGCCGTCATGCAGGAACCGGGTGAAGGCTTCCCAGCGCGTCAGCATGCAGTCCATGTCCTTGGCGACCGGGTTGTGCCGGGACAGCTTGCCACACTCTCGCACATCCAGGCCTCGAGCCCGGCAACGAGCGGCGCGGTGTGCTGGCGGCGGGCGGCCAGGCGCTTCTCGGCTGGCAGCCCGTTGATGGCGCGCTCGGCGTCAAAGATGGTGTCGATCCGCCGCACTGCCTCGATGGCGAGTGGCGCGCGCGACAACTCGGCCAGCTCGAATAGCCTGCGCCTACCGTGCGCCCAACACGCCGCCTTGGTGATCGGCCCGGGCTTTCGATCGGCCTCGTAGAAGCCGTTGTAGCCCGCATAGGCGTCGGCCTGCAGGATGCCGGCATAGCCGACCAAGTGCCGGTTCGGGTGCTCGGCCGTCCGGTCCCGCGAGGTGCGGAACATCGCGGCCGCGGGCGCCCGCCCACCAAAGGGCCGGTCGTCGCGGACCCATGCTCCGCGCAGGCGGGGTCAACCAGCCCCAGGACCCGCTGAGCACCAAGCTTCTCAGCACGTTCACCTGTTCGGCGAAAGCGGGTATGGGAGCGTGAATCCGTCCTGCAAACAAGGAGCCGCGGCGCGGGCCTATACCCCCTCCGGCACCACCACCCGCCGCCCCGGCTTCCGCGCCGTGATCGGCAGGCCCGCAAACAGGTCCTTCTCCGCCTCCACCAGGATCAGCCCGGCGAAGCGGGGGTAGAGCATCGGTCCCGCCCTTTCCCAGGCCCTGGCGCCGCGCAGCAGCAGCCGGGTGCGGAAGGGTGGCACGAAGAGTGCGGCGCTGCGGCGTTCCACCCGGAACATCTGCCGCCGCAGCAGCTCCTCCAACTGGCCGGGGGAATAGGGCTGGCCCTGGCCGAAGGGGGTGCGTTCCAGATGCGCCCAGAGGCCGAGCCGGTTCGGCGCCACCACCAGCAGCCTGCCGTCATCCTTCAGCACCCGCCAGGCCTCGCGCAGCAGGCGGCGGGCATTCTCGGCGGTCTCCAGCCCGTGCACCAGCAGGATGCGGTCGAAGCTGAGGTCGGGGAAGGGCAGCGCCTCCTCCTCGCCGACCGCGGTGCAGGAAGGGGCGCTGCGCGGCCAGCGCCAGCGCGGCAGATTGGGCGGCACCAATGCCACGCAGCGCGCCGCCTCGCCCCGCCAGAGCCGCAGGAAGGGGCTGGCATAGCCGAGGCCCAGCACCGCCTGGCCAGGCAGCCGCGGCCAGAGCCCGCGCAGCCGGTCCCGCAGCAGTCGGGCGGTGACCAGCCCCGCCGGCGAGGCGTAGAAATTGCCCAGACCGTGGACCTCCTGGCTCATGGCGCCGATATAGGCCGGAGAGGGCCCGGATTTCACGGGCCGAGAGGAGGCTCCACCGATGCCGCTCACCGTCACGCCCCTGCCGTGTCTTTCCGACAACTATATCTGGATGCTGCGGGATCAGGCATCGGGCGCCGTCGCGATCTGCGACCCGGGCGAGGCCGGCCCGGCCGCGGCGGCGCTGGAGGCGGCGGGCGGGCGGCTCGACCTCATCCTGCTGACGCACCACCATGGCGACCATGTGGGCGGCGTGGCCGAGCTGAAGGCGCGGTTCGGCGGCAAGGTGGTGGGCGCGGCAGCGGATTCGCACCGGCTGCCGCCGCTCGACCTGGCGGTGCGGCCCGGCGACCGGATCGCGCTGGGCGAGAGCGGGGCCGTGGTGATCGACACGCCCGGCCATACCCGCGGCCATATCGCCTATCATTTCGACACGGCGCATGTGCTGCTCTGCGGGGATACGCTGTTCTCGCTCGGCTGCGGCCGGCTGCTGGAGGGCACGGCGGCAGAGATGTTCGGCTCGCTCCAGGCACTGGCCGCCCTGCCGGCGGTGACGCTGGTCTGCTGCGGCCATGAATACACGGAAAGCAATGCCCGCTTCGCGCTGACGGTGGAGCCGGGCAATGCGGCGCTGCGCGGGATGGCGGCCGCGGCCAGCGCGCGCCGCGCCGCGGGGCAGCCCACGGTGCCGACCACGCTCGACCAGGAACTGGCCGCCAACCCCTTCCTGCGCGCGCCCGACGTGGCCCGGCTTGCGGAGATCCGCACCGCGAAGGACAACTTCCGGGGATAAGCCAGGGAGGAACCGGCCCATGAAGCTGCACCATTCGCCCACCAGCCCCTATGTCCGCAAGGTGATGGCCTGCGCCATCCTGCGCGGGCTGGAGGGGCGGATCGAGACCATCGCCACCAACCCGCACCAGTCGCCGGCGCATCTCCTGGCCGACAACCCGCTCTCCCGGGTGCCGGCGCTGGTGACGGATGAGGGCCTCGCGCTCTTCGACAGCCCGGTGATCTGCGAATACCTGGACAGCCTGGGCGAGGCGCCGCGGCTGTTCCCGCCCGCCGGCCCGGCGCGCTGGGTGGCGCTGAAGCAGCAGGCGCTGGCGGATGGCATGCTGGATGCGGCGGTCGGCCGGCGGCTGCAGATGGGCCTGCCGCAGGACGAGGGCCGCCAGGCTTCCGACGCGCGGCAGAAGGCAGCGGTGGAGCGCAGCCTGGACCTGCTGGAGGCGGAGGCGGCGAAGCTGGCGGGGCCGCTGACCATCGGCTCGGTGGCGGTGGTCTGCGCGCTGGGCTACCTCGATTTCCGCTTTGGCGCGGAGGACTGGCGGGCGGCGCATTCGAAGCTGGCGGCCTGGCTCGCGGGGGTGGCGGAGACGCCGGCCTTCGCGCGGACGGTGCCGGTGGGGTAGGGGCGGCACCGGCCGTAAGGAACGAGAGCGCCGGCCCCGGAATGCCTCCGATTGCCTGGCATCCGCATTGGCTTCGGTGAGGCCAGGACGGCCGTAGTCTTCGTGGCGCCAGCCCGGGAACATAGTATACGTTCCAGGCACCCCGGCATGAGGGCCGGAGGAGGTGCCAGCATGACCGGCGGGCGCCGCCAGGGGCAGCGCAGGCTGGCGGCCATCCTGTTTGCTGACGTGGTCGGCTACTCGCGCATGGTGGCCGAGGACGAGGCGGCCGCGCTCGCACGGGTGAGCGCGCTGCGTCGCCGCGTGGTCGAGCCGCGCATCGCCGCGCATGGCGGCCGTCCCTTCGCGGCGCTGGGCGACGGCTTCGTCTCCGCCTTCCCGAGCGCCGTCGAGGCGGTGGCCTGCGCGGTCGAGGTGCAGGGTGAACTGCTCGCCGCGGTGGAGGGTGCTACCGCCCGGCCCTGGCAGGGCCTCGCGCTGCGGATCGGGGTCAGCCTCGGCGATGTGGTGGTCGAGCCCGATGGCGCTGTCTATGGCGACGGCGTGAACATCGCGGCGCGGCTGCAGGCATTGGCCGAGCCGGGCGGCGTCCTGGCCTCGGGGGAGGTGCATGGCCAGCTCGCCGGGCGGCTGACGCTGCCCTTCGAGGATATTGGTGAGCGCGAGCTCAAGAACATTCCCCACGCCGTGCGGCTGTTTGCCCTGCCCGCGGCGGCCGTCGCTGCCCTACCAGCGCCGGGGGGCACTGGCGGGGCCACGGGGCGGGGCGTCCCGGTGGCGCGGGCGGCGCGCGGCTCTGGCAGGGGGCGCGATGCTCGCCGCGGCCGTGGCGGGGGGAATGGGATGGTGGGCTTCCGCCCAGCGCCCGGCGCCAGCCATCTCGCCCGCGGCGCAAGGACCACCGCTGCAAGCGGCCGCGGGGATGCCGGAGCGCCCGGCCCCACGCATGTCCATGGTGGTGCTGCCCTTCGCCAACCTCGGCGGTGACCCCGGGCAGGACTACATCGCCGATGCGGTCACGGACGACCTGACCGCCGCCCTCGCCCTGTCCCGGGAAGTCCTGGTCATCGGCCGCGGCACCGCCTTCACCTATAAGGGCCGCGCCATGGACGCACGCCAGGTCGGCCGCGAGCTCGGGGTGCGCTACGTGGTCGAGGGCAGCGCGCGGCGGCTCGGGGACCGCCTGCGGGTCAATGCCCAGCTCCTCGACGCCGCGACCGGGGCCCACCTCTGGGTCCACGGCTTCGACGAGCCATTCGCCGAGATCGCCGGGCTTACCCATATGGTCGCGGTGCAGATCGCGTCGGCCCTTGGCAACAGGCTGCTCGACGCCGAGATCGCCCGCGCCGGCGCGGAGCGCCCGCACAACCCGGACGCAGTGGACCTGGTGCTGCGCGGCCGTGCCCTCCTGTTCGGGGTGCCGTCGCCCGAGGCATACAACGAGGCGCGGCTCCTGTTCGAGCGCGCCATCGCGCTTGGCGCGACCTCCGCCGGCACGCACGCGCTCCTCGCGCATGTCCTCATGGGCCTGTGGACGAACGGCTGGTCCGAGGACCAGGAGGGCCTGCTGCGGCGCGCCGAGGAGCACATCGCCCTCGCCCTTGCACGCGATCCGCGCCTCGCCCGGGCCCACTACGTGTCGGGCATGGTCAACGAGGGCAGGCAGCGGTTCGACCTGGCCCTCGCCGAGTTCGATGTGGCCTTGAGCCTCGCCCCCAACTTCGCGGCGATCTATTCGCGCCGTGGCCGGGTGATGACCTTCACCGACCGGCCGGCGGAGGCCATGGCGGAGTTCCGCCAGGCGATCCGGATCAGCCCGCGCGAGCCCAATATCGGCATCCCGTACAACGGCCTGGCCTTCGCCAGCCTCATGCTCGACCGTGTCGAGGATGCGGTCGCCTACTCGGTGCGCGCCGTCGCCAGCAACCCGGATTACGCCGGCGGCCGCTTTGGCCTCGCCAGGGACCTCGCGCTGGCGGGCCGCAGGGAGGAGGCGCGCACTGCCCTCGGCGAGTATCTCAGGCTTCGTCCGGGCACGACGATCGCCGGCCTGCGCCGCTTGTCCCAGGGGCAGTCCGGGTATCCGCTTTACTCGGCGACATGGGAGAGGGGGGCGGAGGCGCTGCGCGCGATCGGGATGCCCGAGGAGTGACGCCGCTGGCCCTAAATCGCCCACCCCGCCTCACCCCCTCCGCCCCGCCAGCGCCGCCAGCAACCCGCCCCCCCGCCACCAGCGCCACCGCCGCCAGCACCTGCCAGGTGAGGCTTCCCTCCCCCATCGCCGCCAGCAGCAGCGTCGAGGCCACCGGCGTGGCATAGCCGAGCGTGCCCAGCAGCCGCGGATCGCCCCGCTTCATGCCGCGGTCCCAGAGGAAGAAGGCCGCGCCCATCGGCCCGAGGCCGAGCAGCAGCACTGCGGCCCAGTGCCGCGGCGCCAGCGCCGCCGCCGGCTCCAGCGCCAGATGCGCCAGCCCGGCCAGCAGCGCCGAGGCGAGGCAGAACCCCGCCACCGCCTCGCTTGGTACCCCGGCGAAGCGCACGGCCAGCACGGAATAGAGCGCCCAGGTGAGGGCGGCGCCGAGCGCGCAGGCGAAGCCCGCCATGGCTCCGGCCGGAAAGCTGGCGCCAATGCTTGTGCCCCCCGGCCAGCAGCAGCGCCGCCCCCGCCGCGCCCATCGCCACCCCCGCCAACCGCCACGGGCCGAGCCGCAACCCGCGCAAGGGCGCCGAGAGCAGCACGATCAGCAGCGGCCAGGTGTAGTTCAGCAGATTGGCCTCGACCGGCGGCGCCAGGGCCAGGGCGGCGAAATAGAGCGCGTGGAACCCGGCCAGCCCGCCCACCCCATGCACCCAGGCCAGCGGCGGCTGCCGCAGCGCCGCCAGCCGGCCGCGCGCCGCCACGACAGCCAGCCCGAGCAGCCCGCCCGCGGCGAAGCCCAGCGCCGTCAGCAGCAGCGGCGGCAAGGGCTGCGCCAGTCGCGCCAGCGGCGCGAGGAAGGCCCAGAGCGCCAGGGCAGCGCAGCCGGCCAGGGTGGCAGGGTTGGTGGACAAGTGAGCGGCATCCGGCAGGGGCGCGCACCATATCCCGCCGCAATGGATTCTGTGGAGGCAGGGGCATGGGGTTCTGGGCGCGTCTCTTCATCACGGCCTTCGCCCTCTGGGCGGCGACGGAACTCGTGCCGGGCCTGGAGGTGCGGGGCCTCTTCAGCCTGCTGCTGGCGGCGCTGGGCTTCGGCCTGGTGAATGCCTTCGTGCGGCCGCTGGCGGTGCTGATCTCCCTGCCGCTGACGGTGCTGACGCTCGGCCTCTTCCTGCTGGTGGTGAATGCGGCGATGCTGGGGCTCACCGCGCTGCTGGTGCCGGGCTTCCATGTGGCGGGGTTCTGGCCGGCCTTCTGGGGCGCGGTGGTGGTTTCCTTCACCAGTTGGGCGGCGACGCGGGTATTTGCGGGCGGACCCTCGCCGGCGCGGTGAGCGGGGCGTGATCGGCCCGGACCGAATTGCCGGTCACGCCTTGCCGGCGGCCCTTGCGGCCCAGTGTCGCTCCGGCTGCCCTGGCCGACCATGGCGTGACCGCATCCGGCCGAGCGATCACGCCCTGGCGTCCTGCCCCCGACCCTCAACGCCCATCGGAAGGGGCCAGCGGTATCAGGTGCTCAAAGGAACCAATGTCCCGTGGCCTCGAAGTTTGCCGTGACCTCCGCGGCGACCGCGTTCCAGTCCACCACCGCATTGGTATCGACGCCGAGATCGGCCACCGCCTGCAGCAGGTCGGCCGCGGAGGCAACTCCCGCCAGTTCGCCGGAGGCGACCGGCAGGGCCAGCTTGTAGCCGGCCGTGCCGTCCACCTCGCCCGGACTGCCCTGGCCCTGCTGGGCAGTGGTGGTCAGCCCGTGCAGCACGATCTCCTTGGCCTCGAGCGGCGTGATGCCGTCGAAGATCGCCTGCGCGTTCGGGTCGGCCGGGTCGAACTGGAAGACCTCGTGGTAGTGCAGCATCCCGTCGGCGCCGACGGTCGGGAACACCGCCTCGCCGGTGTGGTCGTGGCCGGCCGTGCCATGGTCATGGGCTGCGTTCTCGGGGTTCAGCGTCAGGTTCAACTGGATCGGCCCATAGGTCGCCAGCCCCTCCGCCAGTTCCACGAAGCCGTCGCCATCGGTGTCCTGGACGATGGTCGGCATCCTGGAATCGGTGTCGTCGTTGAAGCCATGGATGTGCTGGATGTGCACCTGGCCCGGCTCCAGGCCGCTCGCCTGGATGTCGACCGTCACGGTCTGGGCGTCCTGGTCCAGCAGCAGGACGACATGCCCGGCGACGCCGGAATTGTTCAGCGCCGTGAAGTCGGTCGCGTAGACGAGTTTGCCATCCTGGACGAAAGTGTCGTGTGCCATGCCGATTGATCTCCCGGGACCGGTCTGGACCCGCGGAGGGATACGGGCGCCGCTTCGCGCTGGATGTTCGGATCACGGAGTCGTTGGCGATAAATCCGCCCCTGGAAGGTTTCGGTTTCGCCGGCATGGCGAATTCGATACCGCTCCGTACGGGCAGGAACGGACCGCCATGCGGCCGCGCTTCAGGTTGCGACAAGCCAAGCCAGGAGCGCCGCGATCTCGGCTGCGGCCACGCAACCGACCATCAGGAGGTAGGGGCCGTCACCCCAATGCGCGGCCCGTTGCCCATCGCCGCCCTGCGCTGCCGTGGCCTCGCCTGGCAGCGCGGCAGCCCTTCCATTCCCATCGCGCGGCCTGCCGATGGCGGGATTCCCGTCCGCCTGGTTGCCATCCATCGCCCGCCCTTGCTCCTGCGATGCGGAGGATTACGGACCGCGGCGGCCTGTGGACCTCATCCTCGCGCCAAGGTGTGGGAGGGCCGTGCCTTGCGGCGGGGAAATGCGCGTCCTCGGCCCGGACCACCGGGTGCTCCGGGCGCGGGCCCGGACCCGGATGAACCGCAGCGCGTTGTCGGGCACAGGTTCCGGTGGTCGCGCCCCGGGAATGCGGGCCCTTCGGCGTGATCCAATCCGGTGGTGCCGGCGTAGAGTGGTGGGATGCATGCGTGGATGCGCCGGTGAGCCGAGGACGTGGTGCCAGGAGAGGAGCGGCGCGGAGCGTGACGCACGATGCGCCGGGTTGCGTTTCGCCGCGCGGGCGGCGCCCTGATGCCGGGCGCGCCGGAGGATGCAGAGGCGCCACGCATGCCGCGATGCGGGACGGACTTCTCGGACCATGTCGTGGCGGTGGCGCAAGGCCGCGACCGCGCGGCTTTCGTCGCCTTGTTCGGGCATTTCGCGCCACGGCTGAAGACCTATTTCCTCCGTTCGGGGGCAGGAAACGCGGAGGCCGAGGAGATGGCGCAGGAAGCCATGCTCCTTGTCTGGAGGAAGGCCGGCCTCTTCGACCCCGGAAGGGCGGCGGCGGCAACCTGGATCTTCACGATCGCGCGGAACCTGCGCGCCGACGCCCGCCGCCGCGGCCGGCTTCCGGTGCCGGTTGCCGGCACCGGCCCGGAGGCCATGGCACGGCTGCCGGACCCGGTGCCCGGCGCCGAGGAGATGGTCGCCGCGGCCCAGCGCGAGGCCAGGCTGCGCCAGGCCCTGCGCACCCTGCCGCGGGAGCAGGCGCGGGTGCTTGACCTGGCCTATTTCGAGGATCGGTCGCATGCCGAAATCGCGCGCGGGCTGAGCATACCGCTCGGCACGGTCAAGGCTCGCCTGAGGCTGGCGCTGGCGCGGCTGCGGGCGGCGCTCGGACGGGGGGAGGCGTCATGAGCGGCGGGGCGGCAGCGACGGCGATCCGGCACCACCCGAGCGACGCGACGCTGGTGGCGCATGCCGCGGGTACTCTCTGGGAGGCCGCGGCGCTCGTCGTCGGGGCCCATCTCGACCGCTGCGCGCAATGCTCCGCCACGGTCCGGCTGGCCGAGGCCGCGGGCGGCGCGCTGCTCGAGGGCCTGCCGCCGGCACCGCTAGCCTCGGACGCCCTGCAGCGGGCAATGGGCCGGTTGGACGAAGCCGCCGGCCGCCAGGAGCATCCGATGGCGCTGCCCGGAGCAGGCGAGCCGCGGCTGCGCTGGCTCGCGCCCGGCCTGCGGCATTCCGTGCTGCTGCGCGCGCCGGAGGAAGGGACGCTGCGGCTGCTGCGGGTGGCGCCCGGCACCGCGCTGCCGCGCCATTCGCACCGCGGCACGGAGCTGACCCTGGTGCTTGCGGGCGCCTTCGCGGAAGAGACGGGCCGCTACGGCCCGGGCGACCTCGCCGAGGTCGGGGAGGCGGTGAGCCACCGGCCGATGGCGGAGGGGCCGGAGGGTTGCGTCTGCCTGGTCGCAACCCAGGGGCGGCTACGCTTCGGGGCCTTGCTCGGCCGCATCTTCGGGGCTCTGGCGCGCATCTGAAGCCTGCTCCGCTCCGCCACAAGCCCAGGCGTCGACCGCCGCTGGCGCTTCGGGCGCAAGCCCCAAAAGGCATGCTACCGGTTGGTGCGGCCCTGCTGGTCGGGATCGACCCCGCCCTGCGGCGTGGTGTCGTTCATCACGTCGCCTTCGGCGGTATTCCCGCCTTCCAGCTTCTCGGGATCGACGCCGGTGCGGGTATGCACGCCCTTGGAGGTGCCGATGCCGGGATTGCGGTCCAGGTCATCCGGCGGCCGTGGCGTGCTGCCGCCAAGCCCGGCCTTGCGGTCCTCCGGCCCCTTCGGATGCTTGCTGCTGGTCATCGCGGCCTCCCTTGCCTGAGAGGCGAAGAACGGGGTGTGGCGACGGATGTTCCCGCCGCCACACCCCGCGCCATCAATACATGTGCTGCCCGCCATTGATGGAGAGGGTGGAGCCGGTGATGAAATCGGCATCGTCGGCGGTGAGGAAGACGACGCCGCGGGCGATGTCCTCGGCACGGCCGAGCCTGCCCATCGGGATGCGGGCGATGATCTTCTCCAGCACGTCGGGCGGCACCGCGCGCACCATCTCGGTATCGACATAGCCGGGGGCGATGGCGTTCACCGTGATCTGCGCCCGCGCGCCTTCCTGGGCCAGGGCCTTGGTGAAGCCATGGATGCCGGATTTGGCGGCGGCGTAGTTCACCTGGCCATATTGCCCGGCTTGGCCGTTGATCGAGCCGATATTGACGATGCGCCCGAATTTGCGCGCCGTCATGCCGTCCCAGGTGAGCTTGCACATGTTGTAGCAGGAGCCGAGATTGGTATCGATCACGCTGTCCCACATCTCGCGCGACATGCGCTTCATGGTGCCGTCGCGGGTGATGCCGGCATTGTTCACCAGGATCTCGACGACGCCGACCTCCTGCTCGATGCGCTTCAGCGCCTCGGCGCACTGGTCGAAATCGCCGACGTCGAATTTGTAGCAGGGGATGCCGGTGCGGTCCGTGAAGGCCTTGGCCGCCGCGTCATTGCCGGCATAGCTCGCCACCACCTTGCGGCCGGCGGCCTTGAGCCCCTCGCTGATCGCGGCGCCGATGCCCCGCTGGCCGCCAGTCACCAATGCAACACGTGTCATTGTTCCCTGCCTCCTCCGTTGGATCGCGTCTCCGGGGCACACTTGCCGGCGCCCCGCCCGTCTGCGCGACCATCCTGGCCTCGACGGATCAGTCTCAACACCGTCAGGGCCGGATGGCTACACCCGGCCCTCCGGGCGGCCCCGCCCTGTCGGGGCCGATCCCAGGTCAGCCCGGATCGCCGGGCAGGATCAAGCGCCAATACCGCCCGGTGTCATTGCGCCGGATCAAGCCGCCGCGCTTCGCGCGCCGGCTTCGCCCCGGGCCTCAGCGGCGCCGCAGGCTCAGGATATAGGCCACCACCCCATCCAGCTCGGCATTGCTCAGCCGGAAGTCCGGCATCTGCGCATGCGGAGTCTGCAGGAAGGCTCGAAGTGACATTTGCGTGGTGGAGGGCATGCCGGCGATGGCGGCGAAGGGCGGCGCCGCGTCGCCGGCCGGGCCGCGCGCCGCCGGGCCGACCAGATGGCAATTGGCGCACCAGGTCTCGGCCACCACGCGCCCATAGGCGAGTTGCTCGGCCTGCACGCCGGAAGGCGCGAGATTCTGGGCCGTGGATTGGGCCAGGGTGGGCAGTGGCGCGGCGAGCAGCGCGAGGATGGCGAGGCGCAGGCTGTTGCATTGCATGGATGGGCTCCTTCCGGCACAGCCTGGACCGCAACCATCGCAGCGGTCCAGGCTTCAGCCCTGGCGCGCCAGGTAGTCGATGATCCGCTGCCGCAGCGCGGCATCGCGGAGCGGCGGCAGCCCCATCAGCGTGCCGGGGACCAGCGCCTCGGGATCGGCCAGGAAGCGGTCCAGCGTCGTCCGGTCCCAGACCAGGCCGGAGCGGCGCAGCGGTTCGGAATAGGCGAAGCCCTGCTGGCTGGCGGCGCGGCGGCCGAACACGCCGCGCAGCCCCGGGCCGGGCAGCCCCTCCTCCAGGGGATCGGCGACCGAATGGCAGGAGATGCAGCGCTGGAAGTCGCGCTCGCCGGGGTCCTGCGCCCGCGCCGCGCCGGCCGCCAGCAGCGCCAGCGGCAGCAGCCATCTCACCGGGTCGGGGCCATGGCCAAGTGGTCGGTGCTGCTTTCCGGCAGCCAGACCTCGCCCGGCCGGCCGAGGATCTGCCGCACCCGGGCGCCAGGCCGGGGAAGGGTGGCGCTGTCCCAGCGCTCGGTCGCGGGGTCGAAGCGCAGCACGGCATTGCTGCCCCAGTCGCTCACCCAGACCCGGTCCGCCTCGTCCACATAGACCGCATAAGCCTGCGGCTTCTCACCCGGCAGGCGCCAGCTCCGCCAGGACCCGTCCTTCGGGTCGTGCACCGAGAGATTGCCGCTGTTCCATTCACTCACCCAGATGCGGCCGCGGCTGTCCGACCAGACCCGGCGGGCGCCCTGGCGCGGCGTCGGCGGCTCGATCACCCGGCTCTCCCCGGTGGCGAGGTCGATCTCGGCGATGAAGCTGCCGGCGAGGGAGCAGTAGAAGACCCGGCCCTCCGGCGTCGTGGTGATGCCATAGGGGCCGCGGCCGCGCGGCGCGCGATAAACCCGCATCTGCCCGGATTGCGGCTCCAGCACGCCGTAGAAGCCGGCCTGGCCGGTCCACCAGATGCGGCCCTGGCGGTCGAAGGCGGCGGTGTTCAGGTTGGTGTAGCCGGTCTCCTCCGGCAGCCGCCAGGTCCGGACCTGCTCGGTCACCGGGTCCACCCGGACGATGGCGTTCAGCCCGCCATCGGTGATCCAGGCCGCGCCGTCCGGGCCGATGATGACGCCATGCGGCGCCGAGCCCTCGCCCAGCGGGATCTGCCGCGCCTGGCCGGTGCGCGGGTCGAACCGGCCGAGCTGGCCGCTGCGCTGCGCCGTGTACCAGACCGTGCCATCGGCCGAGACGGCGACATCATGCGGATAGGCGCCCGGCGGCAGGGTGAAGGAGCGCAGCGCGATCTCGCCCGCGAAGGCCGGGAAGGGGGCCGGGGCGGCCAGCACCAGCAGCAGTGCGAGGGCAGGCAGGAAGCGTCGCATGGTGGTCCTCCCTTGGTGCCGTCCAGGGGCCGGCGGCCCGGTGGAAGATTAGGCCGGGGTCGCCTCGAAGACGATGGCCTGCGGCCGCATCCCGCCGGGATCGGGGCCGAATTCCTGGCGCAGCGGCACCGTCAGGGCGCCCGGCGCCCGCCCCGCCGGCATCGCCTTTGCGCGAGCAGCCGCTTCCCTGCTCCGCCAGGCGCCGGCCGGCTTGCGCCCGGCCCGGGAGAGGCTGTAACGCCGGCGTCGCAGAGCCAGATGGAGCGCCCGCCATGCCGACGATCCCCCGCATCCCCCGCCGCGCGGCGCTGGCCGGGCTCGGCGGCCTGGCGCTGGCCGCCCGCGCCGGGGCGCAGCCGGTGCGGCCGCTGACCCTGGTGGTGCCCTATGCGGCGGGCGGCGGCACCGACATCACCGGGCGGGAATTCGCCCAGGTCTTCGCGCCCGAGATCGGCCAGACCGTGGTGGTGGACAACCGCGGCGGCGCCGCCGGGCATGTCGGCTCGGTCAGCGTGGCGCGGGCGCGGCCGGATGGCAGCACGCTGCTCTTCGCCGTCTCCACCAACATCACGGTCAACCCGCATATGCAGCGTGGCGACCGCATCGACCTCGCCACCGCGCTGGCGCCGGTGGCGCAGGTCTCCACCTACCAGTACGTGCTGGTGGTGCATCCGGACGTGCCGGCGCAGAACCTGGCGGAGCTGATCGCCTATGCCCGCACCCGGCCGCGGGGCGAGCTCACCTATTCCTCGGGCGGCGTCGGCAATGCCAACCACCTGGCGGGGGTGCTGTTCTCGGAAGCCACGGGGCTCTCGATGGAGCACGTGCCCTATCGCGGCACCGCGCCGGCGCTGATGGATGTGGTGGCGGGGCGGGTGACGATGAATTTCAGCTCGCCGCCCCCCGCCATCCCGCTGGTGCGGGAGGGCAGGCTGCGGGCGCTCGCCGTTACCGGGGACAGCCGCATCGCCGCCCTGCCGGAGGTGCCGACCCTGGCTGAGGCCGGGCTGCCGGGCGTGGTCATCAAGGGCTGGCATGGCGTCTTCGCGCCCGCCGGCGTGCCGGCGGAGCAGATGGACCGGCTGGAGCAAGCCGCCCGCCGCGCCGTCGCCACGCCGAAATCCCAGGAGCGGCTGGAAACCGACGGGCTGGAGCCGGCACCGGTGCGGCCGCGCGCGGAATTCGCCGCGGCGGTGCGGGAGGAGAGCGCCTTCTGGGCCGCCAAGCTCCGGGAGCTCGACATCAAGCTGGAATAGGGGGCGGCCGAGGCGTGGCGGGCGGCCTATCGGCGCCCGCCGTGCCAGCCGCCGCCGTGCCAGCCACCACCCCGCCAGCCGCCGCCATGCCAGCCCCCGTGCCATCCGCCATAATACGGCCGGCGAAAGGCACCGATGCCGAAGCCCAGCGAGACGCTGGGGCCGTAATAGGGATAGGCGCCATAATAGGGGTAGGCGCCGTAATAGGGGTAGGCGCCGTAATAGGGATAGGCCCCGTAATAGGGATTGGCATAGGGGGTCCCATAGCCCACCGCCGGTGCCATCGCGGCCTGCACCTGGTTGCCGGTGCTGGCCATGCATTGGGCATAGGCCATGTCGTAGCGCTGCTGCAGCCCGTAGCTGGAGGTCTGCGCGTTGTTGGCGCCGATGGCTGAGCCGGCCAGCAGCCCCGCCCCGGCGCCCACCGCTGCCCCGGCCCCCGCCGCGCCGCCCGCCGAGCCGATCAGCGCCCCCGCCGCGGCGCCGAGCGCGGTGCCGGCCACCGCACTGCCCACCGCCGCTTGGTTGGCCGCCTGCTGCGGGCTGCCATAGCCGATCTGGCTGCTGGCATAGTTGCGGCACCCCACATCCTCCTGCTGGAAGCGGCCGAGGTCCTTGCCCTGCTGCGGCATGGCGAAGACCGTGGGGCCGGTGGGCGGCACGACGGCGCAGGCGCCAAGCGCCAGGGTGCCGAGAAGGGCGCCGGTCAGGGCGGGGATCGATCGGGCGGTGGACATGGTGCGCTTCCCTGGGGGTGCGGCTTCGATGCGGGCCGCCCCTGGATATGGGGTGGCGCCCGGGCCATTGCCCGTGCCGTTACATGACAGGCTGTTGCGCGGCGTGAGGGGTTTGACTCTTGTGGGCCGGGTCACGCCCTCCGGCTTCGCCTTCGGGCGACCGGGCCACTCACCCGGCGCCGCGTTCCAGCAGCCGCGCGAAGATCGGCACCGCCGCCGCGAGATCCGCCACCGCCACGCATTCGCGCGGGGTATGCGCCGTCCCGATCCCGCCGGGGCCGAGCACCAGGCAAGGGGCCAGCGCCTGCAATTCCGAGGCATCGGTGCCGAAGGGCACGGTGGTGGCGGCGCGGCCGGTCAACTCGCAGGCCAGGCGGACCAGCGGATGGTCGGGGGCGAGTTCGGGCGGGTTGCCCTCCACCGTCTTCTCCAGTTCGAGCCCGGCGCGTTCCGCCGCGTCGCGCACCGCGGCCAGGACCGGCGCCGGATCGAGGCTGCGGCTATAGCGGAACTTTATGCGGCAGGTGGCCAGCGGCACGGTCACGTTCACCGCCGTGCCGTGGTTGTCCAGCACCAGGTTGAAGTCGGGGGCGGGCGGGTCATAGGCCGCATCATGCAGCGCGGGGTCCTGCCGCAGCCGCGCGGCGAGCGCCTGCATCTCGACCAGGAAGGGGATCAGCGCCCAATTGGCGTTCCGCCCCTGGCCGGTGGAGGAATGCGCCTGCACCCCATGCGCGCGGATGATGAAGTTGATGGAGGCGCGATGACCGCGCACCGGCACCATCCCCGTCGGCTCCGCCACCACGATGCCGCGGAGGCCGAGCCGCCGGGCCAGCGCGCTGCCCGCCACGGCGCGGGCGCCCGCCTTGGTGGTTTCCTCATCCGTGGTGATGAGCAGGGTCGCCGGCACATGCGCCGGCACGGCGCGGGCGGCCAGGATACAGGCGGCCAGCGGCCCCTTCATGTCGACGCTGCCGAGCCCGTGCAGCACTCCCTCGGCATCGAGGCGCGGCTCCCAGGGATTGGCCTGCCAGCCGGTATCGGGGACGGTATCCATATGGCCGGAGAGCGCCAGGCCGCCGGGCGGGCCGCGATGCGCCACCAGGGCGCGCTTGGCCACGCCATTCGCATCCGCATAGTCCAGCCGCTCCAGCTCGAACCCCGCGAGTTCCGCCTCGATCCGCTCCGCGATGGGAAGGTTCGAGAGGCTGCTACGGCTGTCGATGGCGACGAGGTCGCTGGTGAGGCGGGTGATCGCCGCTCGATCGTCGGAGGGCGAAGCCTGGAGACGTGAATCGGCCGGCATCATGGTTCCTCCATGCCGGGGAGACTTGCCCTTTCGCCGCGTCCCGGCAAGGCTCCACCCATGGAAACCCTCGCCTATCTCGACCCCCGCAGCGGCCGGACCTGGCCGCTCGACCCGCCGCGCTGGTGCGGGCCCGCGCAGGAGCCGCTGCTGCTGACCGACCTGCCCGGCATCGGCCCCGCCGATATCGACCGGGAGCGGCGCAGCCTCTGGCGCTACCGCGCCGCCCTGCCGGCGCTGCCGGATGCCGCCCTCATCAGCATGGGGGAGGGCTGCACGCCGCTGGTGCCGCGCCGCATCGCCGGGGCCGAGGTGCTGCTGAAATGCGAATGGTTCATGCCGACCGGCAGCTTCAAGGACCGCGGCGCCAGCGTGATGCTCTCGCTGCTGCGGGCGCAGGGCATCACCGAGGTGCTGGAGGACAGTTCCGGCAATGGCGGCGCCGCCATCGCTGCCTATGCGGCAGCGGGCGGGATGCGGGCCAGGATCATGGTCCCGGCCGCGACCTCCCCGGCCAAGACCGTGCAGTCCCGCGCAGCCGGCGCCGGGATCGAGTTGGTGCCCGGCAGCCGGCAGGACTGCGCCGATGCGGCGCTGCGGGAGGCGGAGAACATCTTCTATGCCAGCCACAACTGGCACCCCTTCTTCCTGCAGGGCACCAAGACCCTGGCCTATGAGCTATGGGAGGATCTCGGCTTCCGGGCGCCGGACAATGTCATCATCCCCTGCGGCGCCGGGTCGAACGTGCTGGGCTGCGGCATCGGCTTCGGGGAGCTGCTGCGCGCCGGGCAGATCGCCCGGCTGCCGCGCCTCTTCGCGGCGCAGCCGGCGCATTGCGCGCCGATCGCCCGCGCCTTCCTCGGCGCGCCCGATGCCGAGCCGGAGCCGACCATCGCGGAGGGCACCGCCATCGCGCAGCCGATCCGCCTGCCCGAATGCCTGGAGGCGCTGCGCGAGAGCGGGGGCGGCGCGGTGATGCTGAGCGAGAAGGAGATCGGCGCCGCCACGCTCGAACTGGCGCGCGGCGGCGTCTATGTGGAGCCTACCTCCGCCCAGGCCGCCGCCGCCTTCGGTCGGCTGCTGCGGGCGGGCAGCATCAACCCGGCGGAGACGACGGTGGTGGTGCTGACCGGCTCCGGGCTGAAGTCCACGCCGCGCATCGCGGAACTTCTGGGAGTGACATTGTGATGCGCGTCGCGCTGCTGGGCTTCTCGATCGAGTGCAACCGCTTCGCCCCGCCGGCGACGCAGCAGGATTTCACCACGCGCTGCTGGCTGGAGGGGCCGGCGATCCTCGCCGATGCCCGCAGCGACTCCTCCGCCGCGCTGGGCGAGATGCCGGGCTTCGTCACCGACATGGACGCCGCCGGCCCCTGGCATCCCTGTCCGATCCTGCTGGCCATGGCGGAGCCGAACGGCCCGGTGGAACATGCGGTCTTCGAGGCCATGATGCGGAACTGGCGGCGCGGGCTGGAGGCGCTGCGCGGCCATGTCGATGCGGTCTATTGCGTGCTGCACGGCGCCGGCCTCACCACCGAGCTGGACGACCCGGAAGGCGCCGTGCAGGCGCTGGTGCGGGAGGTGCTGGGGCCGGAGGTGCCGCTGGTGTGCAGCTACGACCTGCATGCCAATGTCTCCGACGCCATGGTGCGGGATTGCGATGCCTTCGTGGGCTACCGCACCAACCCGCATCTCGACATGCGCGAGCGCGGCGCGGAGAGCGCGCAGCTCCTGCGGCGCCTGGTGGGCGGCCTGAAGACCCATCTGGCCCTGCGCCGCCTGCCGATCGTGCCGCCCACCGTCTCCATGCTGACGGCGGCGGGGCCCTATGCGGAGGTGATCGACCTCGGCCAGGAACTGGCCGCGAAGGACCAGCGCATCCTGAACGTCTCGGTCATGGGCGGCTTCGCCTATGGCGACACGCCCTTCAACGGCCTGGCGGTGGTGGTGACGGCCACCGAGGCGGAGGCCGCCGAGGCGCTGGCCGATACCCTGGCCGAAGCCGCCTGGGAGCGCCGCGCCCGCTTCACCGCCAGCCTCACGCCGCTGCCGGAGGCGGTGCGGCTGGCCCGCGAGAGCCCGGTGCCGCTGGCCTTTGCCGATGTCGCGGACAACCCCGGCGGCGGCGGAAGGGGCAATACCATGTTCATCCTGGAAGCCTTCCACGCCGCCGGGGTGGAGGGCTGCCTGGTCGGCGTGATCCACGACCCGCTGCTGGCTGCCGAGGCGCATGAGCGGGGCCTTGGCGCCCGCTTCACCGCGCGCTTCAACCGGCCGCAGGGGACGCTTGCCGCCGATGACCCCTTCAGCCACCCCTTCGCCGCCGAGGCGGAGGTGGTGGCGCTCTCCGATGGCCAGGTCACCGGGCGGCGCGGCATCTTCGCCGGCACGGCGATGCAGCTTGGGCCGACGGCGGCGCTGCGCCTGGGCGGGATCACGGTGGTGGTGATCTCCATCCGCACGCAATGCGCTGACCCGGCCTTCCTGGAGCATCTCGGCCTCGATATCGGCGCGGCGCGTTCGGTGGTGGTAAAGTCGCGCGGGCATTTCCGCGGCGGCTTCGACGAGTTCTTCAGCCATGAGCGGATCGTGGAGGTGGATGCGCCGGGCCTGACAACGCCGGTGCTGGCGCGCATTCCCTTCACGCGGCTGCCGCGGCCGGTGCTGCCGCTGGATGCGGAGACGCGGTGGGCCTTGCCGCGAAGAGGGTGAGGCCGGTCCAAACCGTCGATGAAGGAAGCCAAAGCCATGCCTGCCAGGCAGGTCAAAATTCCCGCCCCCGATCATCCGATTGCGATCGAGCCGAACCCGGCGCGGGTCGTCGTCTCCATCGCGGGCCGCGTCATCGCCGATACCCGGGCGGCGCTGACGCTGCGGGAAGCCTCCTATCCGCCGGTGCAGTACATCCCGCGCCAGGATGTCGACATGGATCTGCTGAAGCGGACGGACCACGCGACCTACTGCCCCTACAAGGGCGACTGCGCCTATTTCAGCATCCCGCTGGGCGGTGAGCGGTCCGCGAATGCCGTCTGGACCTACGAAGCCCCCTTCGCACCAGTCGCCGCGATCAAGGACCATGTCGCCTTCTACCCTGATCGCGTCGATGCGATCGAGGAGCGGCACGGAGGTTGAGTGCCTTGCCTGGCACCGGATGCCGTGAATTCCCCGCTGCGGATCGGGCGCGATGAGCCGGCAGGGCCGCTTCCTGGCGCCGCCGCCGTAGCGGCGCTAGGCTCCCCCGCATGACGCTCGACGATCTTACCACCCCCTGCCTGGTCCTCGACCTCGGCATCCTGAAGCGCAACCTGGCCGCCATGGCGGCGGCGGTGGCGCGGCACCCCGGCCTGACGCTGCGGCCACACCTGAAAACCGCGAAAAGCCGCGAGGTGGCGCGGCTCGCCGCCCCGGATTGCGGCCCCATCACGGTCAGCACCCTGGCCGAGGCGCGCTACTTCGCGGAAGGCGGCTGGCGCGACCAGATCTATGCCGTGGGCATCACGCCGCGGAAGCTGGATGCCGTGGCCGCGCTGAACGCAGCCGGCGCGGAGGTGAAGGTCATCACCGATGATCCCGAGTCCGCCCGCGCCATCGCCGCGCATCCCGGGCCGCTGCGGGCGCTGATCGAGGTGGATATCGGCGAGGGCCGCGGCGGCGTCACGCCGGAAAGCGACGCGTTGCTCGCCATCGCCGCCGCGCTCGGCCCGCGCCTGGCGGGCGTGCTTACCCATGCCGGCCACAGCTATCTCGGCCGCAGCGCCGAGGACATGGTGGCGGTGGCGGAGACGGAGCGCGCCGGCGTGGTGCGCGCGGCGGAACGGCTGCGCGCGGCGGGGCATCGGGTGGAGATCGTCTCGCTCGGCTCCTCGCCGACCGCGCTGCATGGGCGCAGCATGGCCGGCGTCACCGAGGTGCGGGCCGGGGTCTATATGTTCGGCGACCTGTTCCAGGCGCAGCTCGGCACCCATGCGGCCCAGGACATCGCGGTGACGGTGCTGGCCAGCGTCATCGGCCGCAAGCCGGAGCGCAACGCGGTGCTGCTGGATGCAGGCGCGCTGGCGCTCTCCAAGGACCGCAGCACGGAAAAGGCGCCGAAGGACTACGGCTTCGGCCTGATGCTGGACCGCGAGGGCAGGCGCAGCTTCGGCGAGGCCATCCTGACGCGCACGCATCAGGAGCATGGCGAGGTGCAGGGCGACGGTCCCTTGCCCTTCGAGCGCCTGCCCATCGGCGCCCTGGTGCGGGTGGCGCCCAATCATACCTGCCTCACCGCCGCGGCGCATGACCGCTACCATGTGGTGGAGGGCGGGCAGGAGGTCATCGCGGTCTGGGACCGGGTGAACGGCTGGTAGCCAGCAGGTCAAACAGGAGACGTCGCATGAATGACACGCCCAGCAAGCCCGCCTTCTCCCCCGCCCGCGTGGTGCCGCTGCCGGGCGGCGCGAAGCTGATCTTCTGCTCCGGCGTCACTGCCCGCGGCAGCGCCGCGGAAGCGGAGGGCGTGGAGGCGCAGGCGGCGGAGTGCTTCGCGCGGCTCGGCCGGGCGCTGGCCGCCGAGGGCGCCTCGCTGCAGGACCTGCTGAAGGTGAATACCTGGCTCGCCGACATGCGCGACTATGCCGGCTTCGACGCGGCGCGCCGCCACGCCTTCGCCGAGCTTGCCACGCCGCCCGCCAGCACCTGCGTCGGCGGCGCGCAATCCACCACCACGGCAAGCCGCATCGAGATCGAGGGTGTCGCGGTCTGGAGCCCGAAGACATGAGTCTCGCCGAGCATATCCGCGGCGAATCCGCGCGGCTGGCGGCGCTCTGCTCCGCCTGCGGCGAATGCGTCCGCGCCTGCCCGATGACGCCCTATGCCGCCGGCGTGGATGCCGCGGCGCCGGGCGCGGTGGCGGCGGGCATGCGGGATGTGCTGCGGGACGGGCCGGGCACGCCGGAGGCGCTGGCCTGGATCGGCGCCTGCACGAAAAGCGGCCTCTGCACCGCCGCCTGCCCGGAGCGCATCGACGCCGCGCTCATGCTGCGCCTGGCCGGCATGCGCGTGCGCGGCGCGCTGGGCGAGGCGCCGCGCATCCCGGTGCGCGAGGACACGCAATTCTCGCCCCGGGTGAAGGCCTTCGCACGCCTCACCATGACCGAGGAGGAGCAGGCGCAATGGCTGTGACGATGCACCCCGCGCCTGCGACATTCTGGTACGGCTGCAACATGGCGCGGCATGGCGAGATCATCCGCCTCACCACGCGGCTGCTGGAGGTGGCGGGCGTGCAGGCCGCGCCGGCCGGCGGCCCCGCGCATTGCTGCGGCTCGCCCAAGGAGTCCAATGCCCGGATCAATGAGGGCATGGGCCGCCGCACCGTGGAGAAGTTCAACGCCGCCGGCCATGGCCAGGTGATTACCTGGTGCCCCTCCTGCCACATGAACATGCAGGATGTCATGGCGCCGGTGACGCCGACCGCCTTCACCACCACCCATGTCTCCGAGGTGCTGCATGCGGCGCGGGAGCGGCTGCGACCGCTGCTGGTGCATCCGGTGCGGGCCCGGGTGCTGCTGCATGCGCATCACGGCTTCGATGCGCGGGTGCCGGTGAATACTCTGGCGCCGGATCTGCTGCGCCTCATCCCCGGCCTCACGGTGCTGGAGCATCCCTGCCGGGCGCCGGGCCATATGTGTTCCGGCCTGGTCGGCGTGCCCGGCGCGCTGGCGGATGCGCAGCGGGCGGCGCTGGCGGCCATGGCGGAGTGCGGCGCCGATACGCTCTGCACCCTCTTCCATTCCTGCCACCGGGAGGCGGTGGCGCTGGAGCAGACTCACCCGATCCGCGTGGTGAACTGGGTGCACCTGCTGGCCGAGGCCGCGGGCTGGCCCTATAAGGACGACTACAAGGCCTGGCGCAACGCCCCCGACCCGCGGGCCGCCGTGGGCGCGGCAGGGATCGAGGCGGCGGGAGAGGTGGTCTTCACCCGCCTGGTGGAGCCGGAACTGCGGAAGCCGCCCTCGGCGTGAGGCGGGCCGATGACCGCAGGGCCGCATGGCCCGGAGGTCTGAATCGGGCCGAAGATACGAGGCGGGCCGATGCGTCTCGGAACCGGACAGGGGATCACCCGACCAGGTCAGCCGGTGGCCTCGCCAGGCGAAGGCCGCACCCTGCTCATCAGCAGCGCGCCGGCTACGCCCGCGCAGGCGCAGACGCCAATGGGCAGGGCAGAGGTCCGGCCCAGCGCGGCGAGGACCGCGACAAGAGGCGGCCCGACGAGCAATGCGAGGCCACGGCTGGTATAGAGGGCCCCCAGCACCGCCCCCGCGGCGCGACGGCCGAAGATGTCCACGGCGAAGGCCGGAAGCAGCGCCACGAAGCCGCCATAGAGCACGCCGAACGCCAGGGCGAAGACCGCCATGCCAAGCCCCGTTCCGCTCACCGCCCACCAGAGGGTGGCGGCCGCCACGCCCCAGCAGCAGCCGAGGAAGGTTTGCCGCCGCCCCACCTCGTCCGCCAGCGCCCCGAGGACGAAGCGGCCGCCGATGGAGCCGAGGCCGATCAGGCCGAGGAGCGACAGCGCCTCGCCGCGTGGCACCCCTTGCGCCTCCGCGAAAGCGGCGAGATGCGCGAAGGGCACGCCTACCGGCACCGATACCAGGAAGCAGGCGCCATAGAGGCGGGCGAAGCCCGGGCTGCGCAGCACCTCGCGCACCGGGGCGCAATCCCGCGGCGGCACGGGGGCGGGGCTCGCGCGCCATCCGGATGCAGGCCCCGGCTTTCCGGCGAGCGGGCCAGGAGCAGCGCGCCGCCGAGGCCAACCAGCCCCGCCAGCACGCCGGAGATCACGAAGGCGGTGCGCCAGTCTCCGATGCGCGCCAATAGCGCGGCCGCCGGCGGCACCAGCGCCGTGCCGACGCCGATGCCGCAGGCGGCGATGCCGGAGGCTAGTCCGCGCCGGACAACGAACCACCGCTGCACCGCCGCGATCGCCGGCACATAGGCGAAGCCGATGCCGATGCCGATCAGCAGGCCATAGCACAGCAGCACCTCGGCGAAGCTGGTGGCGCCGCCGGCCGAGACGAGGCCGGTCCCGACCATGAGCATGCCCATGGCCGCGAGCAGGCGCGGGCCGATGCGGTCCGCGATCGGGCCGCTGATGGCGCTGACCGTGAAGGCGGTGAAGCCGCAGAGCGAGTAGACTAGGCTGACGGAGGCGTGGGAGGCGCCGAAAGCCTGCTCCAGATCCGGCGCGAAGGCGGCGAAGGAATAGGCGGCACCGTAGCCCACCATCGTCACCAGGAATGCGCCGGCCACCACGGCCCAGCCCTGGAACAGCGCGCGCGGGCGCTGCCTTGGCCAGGCGATGGCGCGCGGCAGGCGGCGGCGAACCGCCGGAATGGCCTGCACCACGGCCGCCGCGGCTGTCACCCTGCGCGGGGCGCCTTGCGGCGCGGCGTCATCGCTCATCGCCCCGCCGGCCGCAGCGCCAGGGCAAAGAAGCCGGCGACCTGCGCCGCCGAGAATTCAGCCAGTTCGGGCCAGGGGACGGCCGGAATGCGTTCCGTGCTGCCCGGTGCCGGCAGCAGCGACCGCCCCTCCTGCCCGTAGGCCGGGCGATCCCAGGCAAATCCGGCCCCCGCATATTCGACCCGCCGCACCGCCGCGCCACCCCGCGCGAGGGCCACGGCCGCCGCGGCGCAGGCCGCGGGAGGGTTGGCCGGGTCGGCGCCGCCATGCAGCAGCAGCAGGGGTGTCCTGGCCGGGGCCGGGAGCTGGGCCGGCAGGGTGGCGCAGCCGGGATACAGCAGCGCCCGCGCCGCGAAGGGCACCCGCACCGCCGCTGCCGCGGCGGCGCCCGCCCCGAATCCCAGCACGCCGATCCTGGAGCCATCGATCCGCGGGTCGGCGGCCAGGGCTTCGGCGGCCAGGGGCAGAGCCGGCAGAACCTCATCCGACAGCAATTCGAGCACGGCGATGCCGGCGCCGCCGAGCTGCGCGATGTAGCCCTCGCTGCGCGGGTCGGGTCCGAGCGCGTCATGGACCAGCACCACCGCGGGCAGGCGGCGTCCGTCGCCGGCCAGGGGCAGGGTGAGCGTGCCGATGACCGATGGCGCGACGAAGGTGACGGTCTGCGTGGCGGGGTTCGCCTGCGGCTCGGCTGCGTCGGCGCTGCGGAGCAAGCCGCCGGGCAGCATGGTGGCGATGACCATGGCCATGGCCAGGACGCAGCGGCATGGCCCGGGCCGGAATGGCAAGCTCTGCGGCATCGACGCTCTCCCCCAAGGGCCTGATCGGAGGCTGGTTCTGGAGACTGCATCCGGCGCGGTCTGTGACCGCGCGCACATCCTGGAATCGTCAGGAAGGCCGCGCGGAGCATCCATGCCAGGCCGCCGGCCCGGGGCCGGCCGGCGGGGCCGCTGTCCCGGTCACGCCATGGAAAGCGACCGTGCGGTCCCCGGGGGTGGCCGCGCCGCGGCGGGATGCAGCCGGAGGGGTGAGGGAGAGCAGGTTGGATGGGCGCGGAGCATCGGCTGTCCTACCGCGGAGACTGGTTGCGCCGGCGGGCAGCTCCACGCCGAACCGGGATTGCATACGAGACTACAGAGCGCGGCCTCCTGCATCGGAAGGAAACTACTGTGGTGACGGCCATGCTCGCCTACTCGTGATTCCAGCGCGTGGTGCGGGTCCTGCGGAACAGGCCCGAGAGATGCGTCCTCACCGTCGTCGCGGCGAGCCCGACCACCACCTCCTGCCAGCGGGCGGATTCGAGCACGCAGTCATGGATCGGCGCGAGGATGACGCTGAGGAAGCCGGACTCGCGGAGCAGACGCCTGCCATGGTTTCCGGAAGGGCGCGGAACCTGACATGGCGCCTTGGCTGCAGATACAACGAAACCTCGCGCGAAATCCGCCGACATGGGCAACCGGGCGGCTCCCGGGCTTCGCCGGGTCCAGCCTCGGTGCTAAATGACGCGTGCCTGCCTGGAATGCGGGCGGCGGGTGGTCTCAGCTATCGACCGTCAGGTTGAGCTGCGTGACGATCTCCGTCCATTCCTTGAGGTTGCGCTCGATCTGGGCGCGGAAGGCGGCGGGGTCCCGGTAGCTCGGGACGGTATCCAGCGCCAGCAGGCGCTCATGCGTCTCCGGCTTCTGCGCGGAGATGCGGAAGGCTGCCGCCAGCTTGTCCAGGATCGGCTGCGGCACCCGCGCCGGGGCCAGCAGGCCGGAGAAGCCGCCGAAGACGAAGCGATCGGAGAAGCCCAGATCCTTCAGCAGCGGCGTGTCCGGCAGCGCCGGGCTGCGCCGGTCGCCCGAGGTTGCCAGCGGCCGGAACCGCCCCACCTTCACCATCTCCCCCCGCCGTGGCCATGCTGAGGAAGCCGCCATCGATCTGCCCGGCCAGCAGGTCCTGCACCATCGGCGCCTCGCCGCGGTAGGAGACGGTTTCCGCCTTCAGCCCGGCTTCCTTGGCCAGCAGCAGGCCGAAGGCATGGCCCGTCGAGCCCGGCGCATAGGCGCCGAAGGAGAGGTCGCGGCCCTTCCCCCAGGCGATGAACTCCTGCAGCGTCCGGATCCCGGCCGGCACCTTGGGTCCGATCATGAAGGTGATGGAGGTGGAGCCGAGCTGCCCGATCGGGGCGAAATCCTTCACGAAATCATAGGGATGGCGGCGCAGCACCACCGGGGACTGGATGGAGGTGGTGATGGTGAAGAGCAGCGTGTAGCCATCCGGCACCGCCTTCGCCGCGGCTTCCGTGCCAATCATGCTGCCGGCGCCGCCGCGGTTGTCGATGACGATGGTCTGGCCGAGTTCGGGCTGCATGCCCTCGGCAGCGATGCGCGCCCAGGTATCGGTGGCGCCGCCGGCGGGGAAGGGCACGATGAAGCGGATCGGCCGGTCGGGGTAGGCGCCGGCCGTGCCCTGGGCTCCCCCTTGGGCACGCGCCAGCACGGCGGGCATGGCGAGGGTGCCGGCCGCCAGGCCGAGCAGTGGACGACGCCGCATGGTGTGCTCTCCCGAGACAGGTTCTGTGGCCGCTGCCGCGGCTCTCGGCCCCAGGCTATGGGCGGGCGCGGTGGGCGGCAAGCCGGGGTGGCCCATTCTTCCGCGCCCGGTTGCGCGGCGGGCGCCTCGGCCATCTCGGTCCATTGCTGCAGGCTGCGCTCGAGCGAGGCGCGGAAGGTGGCCGGCTCCTCATAGCCCGGGATGGTCTGGATGGCGCGGAGTCGGCGCAGCGTTTCCGGATTGGCCGGCACCGCGCGGGAGACATCGGTGAGGCGCTCCAGGACAGGCTGCGGCACCCGCGCCGACGCAAAGAGCCCGTTGACGCCGCTGAAGTCGAAGCGCCGGAGGCGCTGCGGCAACCGGAACCGGCATCGCCGCCGCGGATGCGGCCGGCCCGCTCGCGCCGGGCTTGCCGCGCCCTGCGCCTGCATATACTCTGCAATCTATTGAAATTGCTAGGGAAAATATGTCGATCTCTTCAACTGAAGACCTGTTCAGCCTTGCGGGCGACGGGCATGGGATGCTGGGCACGAACAAGGGTGGCGTCTTTGGGCGGCGGGGCATGGCGGGCTTCGGCCTGGCGGGGGCGGTGGGCCTCGTTTCGGGGCCGGCAGCCGGGCAGGGCGGTGCCGTGCCCGGCGGCGACCTCTCGCGGCAGCCGCCTGTCGAGATGGTGGTGGAACTCGGCAATGCCGATGGCGGGCATGTCTTCGGGCCGATGCGGCTGCGCTTCAGCACCGGGCGGCTCTACCGGCTGGTGCTGCGCAACCCCAGCCCGGAGCCGCACTACTTCACCTCGGAGGGCTTCGCCGCCAGCATCTGGACCCGCAAGGTGCAGGTGATGCGCCCGGACGCGGCGGGGCAACCCCGCGTCATGGCCGAGTTCAAGGGCGCCATCCGCGAGATCGAGGTCTATCCCGGCTGCGCCGCCGAATGGTGGTTCGTGCCGGTGCAGGCGGGCCGCTTCACCGACCTCCGCTGCGAGGTCAAGGCGGCGGATGGCCGCAGCCATGCCGAGCACGGCATGCGCGGCGAGATCATCATCGAATAGGCGCCCCGCCCTATCCGCGGTCCGGGTAGTCCCGCCCGGGCCGCGCCCGATAGGCCGGCAGCGACCAGCCGCGCAGCAGCGCCACGGCGCGCAGCCCGAAGGCCGCCAGGAAGCCGGCCGCCAGGGCCGGCTCCCGCCACACCCCCTCGATCCGCAGCGCGACGAAGGTGGTGGCGCCCACTGCCGCGGCGGTGAGGTAGATCTCGCGGCGGAGGATCAGCGGCAGCTCGTCGCAGATCACGTCGCGCAGGATGCCGCCGGTGGTGGCGGTGACGACGCCGAGCAGCACCGCCGCCCAAGGGTCCGCCCCGGCCAGCAGGGCGATCTCCGCACCCACCACCGCATAGAGGGCCAGCCCCAGCGCATCGACCCAGAGCAGCAGGCGGAAACGGCTTTCCACCAGATGCGCGGTGAAGAAGACCAGCACCGCGGCGGCGGCGCACACCCCCAGCAATTCCGGCGCCCGCAGCCAGAAGACCGGGGTGCGGCCGAGCAGCAGGTCGCGCAGCGTGCCGCCACCGAAACCGGTGACGATGGCGATCAGCACGAAGCCCACGATGTCGAGCTGCTTGCGCGACGCCACCAGCGCCCCCGAGGCGGCGAAGGCGGCGATGCCCAGGAGGTCGAGCGCCCGCAGCAGTTGCTCGAAGGCGGCCAGGCCACTGGGCACGCTATTCGGCGGCCACCGTCTCCGCCCGCCGGCCCGCCACGCTCGCCGTGCGCGCCCCGCCGGCGCAGAACAGCGACAGGCCGAGCAGGCCCGCCACGACAGGCAGCACCAGCCCCGGATGGCCCATGTCGATGAGGATCCCCATCGGCACCGGGGTGATGGCGGAGCCAAGCGGCAGCCCGGCCGAGACGAAGCCGAAGACCTTGCCGACCTGCCCCGGCGGCGCCGCGTCCCGCAGCATGACGTCCCGCGGGGTGCGGGAGGTGCCGAGCGCCAGCCCGGCCACCACCGTCACCGCCGGCAGCACCAATTCCGGCAGCGGCACCAGGCCCGGCACCAGCAGCAGCGCCATCGCCACCAGGGTCAGCACCACGACCATGCCGAGCAGGCTGCGGCGCGTCTTGTCGGCGATCCAGCCGCCGACCAGGGTGCCGCAGGTGGCGCCCACCAGGTAGCCGGTGAGCGCCGAGGAGGCGACCAGCACCGGCGTGCCCCAGAGCTCGCCCAGCACCGTCACCAGCCAGGCCTGCACGCCGGAGCCGGCCATGGAGGTCAGCAGGAAGAAGGCGAAGAACAGCAGCATCGGCCGGCTCAGCAGCACCTCCCGGCCGGAGGGCTCGTCCTGCCCCTTCGCCGGCCTGGCCTGGTCCTGCAGGATGCGGCTTTGCAACAGGATCGCGCCGACCACCGGCAGGCCGAGCAGCCCGACCGTCAGCAGCGCGCCGCGCCAGTCCATCACGCTGAGCAGCAGCGCCACCACCGGCGGGGCCAGGGCAAAGCCGAGATTGCCGGTGAAGGTGTGCAGCGCGAAGGCCCGGCCCATGAAGGACTTGTTCACGCTGCCGGCCAGGATGGCATAGTCGGCCGGATGGATGACGCTGTTGCCGATGCCGGAGAGCACCGCCAGCGGCAGGATCATCCAGAAGGCCGGCGCCAGCGACATGGCGGCGACCGACAACGCCATCAGCAGGGTGCCGCCGACGAGGAATGGCCGCGCGCCCCAGCGGTCCACCCAGAATCCCACCGGGGTCTGCAGCACCGCCGTGGTGCCGCTCATCAGCGCCACCGCCAGGCCGAGCGTGGCGAAGGAGACGCCGAATTCCTCGCGCCACAGCAGAAACAGCGGCGGCAGGGTCAGCATGTAGAAATGCGAGAGGAAATGCCCGGTGCCGATCAGCGCCACGATGCGCGCATCGTGGCCATGGCTGGGGGCGGGGGCCGGGCTGGCGGCGGTCATGGGCGGGCCTCGTGCAGTCCGGCGCAAGCCTGCGGCCGTGGGGGGCGCGCCGTCAACGAGCGGATGGGGAGGGGCTGGTCCGCGGCAGGGGCGGGGCAGCGGCGGGCGGGTCAGCCGGCGGGCGGGGGCGGGAACCAGTCGGCGTTCAGGACTTCGGCGTCGAGATCGAAGTAGGACGCATCACTGGCCGAAAGCCAGGCCCGAACTGCTTCGGCATCGTGCCCGTCCCTGGCGAACTGGCGGGTGAACAGCCTGGCTGCCCGCGCCCAAACCGGGCCGGCGAGTTCCGCCCGGCGCGCCCGCAGCGAGGGACTGTCCTCGAACACGGCCTCGATGGCGGCCCGGAATTCATCGGTCTCGGTCTGCCAATGCCGCCGGCTTTGCTGATCCGGATGGAAGCGCAGCTTGAGGAGATGCACCAGGATCTGCTGTAGCCGGCTTTTCACCTCATTCCGTTGCGCACTGCCCAAATCCTCGATCTCCTCGGCGAGGTGCTCGATATCGAGCGCATTGGGCCGCAGCTTCTCCGGCCAGGCGCGGAGCATCGCCGCCTGGTCCTCGGTCCAGGCATGGAAGTCCCGTTCATAGAGGGCGGCCGGATCGCTCATGGCCCTATCTTGGGGCTCCGGCCGATGCGCTTCCAGCCCCGTCTCACGCGGCCGCAGCCAGCTCCGCCCCGCCCAGGCTCTCCCGGATGAAGCCCACCAGCGGTTCCACCAATTGGCTGCGCCCGGCGGTGTCGCCGAAGACGCACATCTCCGCGGTGCCGAGCGGCGGCAGGCTGGCCACCTCCACCAGCCTCGGCGGCAGGCCGGAACGGCCGAGCACGGTCAGCGCGAAACCCGCCTGCGCCGCTGCCGCCACGCCGAGCAGGCTGGCCGAGGTGTAGACCACCTCGAAGCCGAGCCCCGCCCGGGCCAGCGCCGCCAGCGCCCGGTCGCGGAACATGCAGCCGGGCGGCAGCATGGCGAGCGGCAGCGGCCGGCCCTCGGGCGCCACCCAATCCGGGGCGGCGACCCAGACAATAACCTCGGTCCAGATCGGCCGCCCCGCCGTCTCGCCGTCGCGCCGCTTGCCGAGCACCAAGTCCAGCGCGCCGGCTTCCTGCGCGGCCCGAAGCTCGTGGCTGCGGCCGACTTCCACCTCCAGGCGCAATTCCGGATAGGTGCGGGCGAAGCGGGCCAGCAGCGGGGCCAGGTTGCGCGGCACGAAATGGTCGGCGACGCCGAGACGCAGCCGCCCGGCGACCGGCGGCGCCACCATCCGCCGCACCGCCTCGTCGTTGAGCGCCAGGATGCGCCGGGCATAGGCGAGCAGCGTCTCGCCATCCCGCGTCAGGGCGATGGCCCGGCTGGTGCGCTCGAAGACCCGGCGGCGCACCACCTCCTCCAGCCGCTTGATCTTCAGGCTGACGGCGGATTGGGTCAGGCCGAGGGCCTGGCCGGCGGCGGTGAAGCCGCCGCGCTCCGCCACGGTGACGAAGCAGCGCAGCAGGTCGAGGTCGAGGTCGGGGACGCGCATGCCATGAAGATCGCTCATGGCATGCGCGGTTTCAATGAGGCCGGCTCATGGTTTGGCCGGAAGCCGGTCAGACCTCCTCGTCGAAGCCCCCGGCATCGTCATAGCCGGCATCGTCGTAGCTGGCCTGGGTGGCATCGTCCGGGGCCGCGGCCCAGGCATCCTGGCCCGCATCCGGGGCCGCGCCCTTGTCCCCGCCCCAGCCCTGCTCCGCGGCGGCGGCGCCCGGGTCGGTCCAGGGGGGAGGAGGCGGGGACCGCTTCCTGGCCGAAGCCGCCAGCGGCCGCGCCGGTATCCGCGGCCGGGGCCGCATCCGCGCCCGGCGTGGCGGCATGCGCCGCGCCGCCATGGCCGGAGAGGGAGTTCATCAGCATGTTGCCGAGCACCATGCCGCCGGCCACGCCCGCCGCGGTGGTCAGCGCCGTGCCGAGGAAGCCCGAGCCCGCACGGCCCTGCTGCAGCATCGCCGGGTTGTGGCCGGGCGGATAGACCGGCTGCGGCGGCGGCGGCATCGGCCGGGCAGGGCGGCTGTTGCTGCCGCCGCCGAACATGCCGAAGAGCCCGCCCCGCTGCGGTTCCGCCTGGGCCCGGGACTGCGCGTTCTGCACCTCCCATTCCAACTGGCGGATGCGGTTCTGCGCCTCCACCAGCGCGGCTTCCTGCACGAAGGCGGTCTGGGTCAGGCGGTAGCGCGCCTCCGGGTAGCGGGCGAAGAGGTCGGCGATCAGCGCATCGGCTTCCCGGTCCACCGGCGGCAGGGCAGGGCGCTGGCCGGTGGCGGGCACGCTGCCGCCCCATGGGCCGGGGGCCGCCGCGGCGGCGGGTGCCGCGCCGGCGACCCGCTCGACATACTGGGTGATGATGCGGCGCTCTTCGTCGTTCATGGTCCCTCGTCTCCTTGGTCCGCCCCGGCGGCGCGGCCGCCCTTTGGCGGGCGGTCCGGCCATGCGGGCCACGCCGCGAAGTGGCCCGGCGCGCCGGCGCTTTCAAGCCGCATCCGGTTCGGTGCGGGGTTGTTCCGCCGGCTAGCTCACCCGCGCCGGCAGCGACAGCCGCCGCCACTCGATCACCGGGCAACGGTCCTGCACGAAGCGCAGCCCGGCGGCCCGCGCCCGCTCCCCCGCCGCATGGTCGATGACGCCGAGTTGCAGCCAGACGCTGCGGGCGCCGAGCCGGATCGCCTCGTCCACCACCGCCCCGGCCTCCTCACTGCGGCGGAAGACATCCACCATGTCGAGCGGCCCCGCCTCCTCCAGCCGCGCCGCCACGGTGGCGCCATGCAACTCGCGCCCGGCGATGCCGGGGTTGACCGGCACCACCTGGTAGCCGCGGTCCACCAGGAAGCGGCTGACTCCGTAGCTCGGCCGCGCCGGGCGGTCGGAAGCGCCGACCACGGCGATGCGCCGGGTGGTGAGCAGGATGTCGCGGATCTCGTCATCGGTCATGGGATGGTTCCTGGCTGGCTTCGGGCCGGGCCGCAAGCGCGGCACACCGATACCGCGCTTCCGCCGCAATGCAGGAGCAGAAGCGGTGGCCGCAACCCTGGTTCCCTGATGTCCCGTCTCCCTCCCGCCTTGCTGGCCCTGTTCCTCCTGCTGCTGACCGGGTTGCTCTGGTGGCTGCCCAACCGGCCGCAGGCGGAGGCGCTGGCGATGCCGGCAGCGCGGTTCAATTCCGTCTCCTTCGCCCCCTTCCGCCCCGGCCAATCGCCGCTGCGCGAGCGGTTCCCGACCACGCAGGAGGTGGAGGAGGACATCGCCCTGCTGGCCCCCAGCATCCGCGGCATCCGCACCTATGCCTCGCTGGAAGGCGATTACGACATCGCCGCCATCGCCGCGCGGCACGGGTTGAAGCTCTGGAACGGCGCCTGGCTCGGCCCCGATGCCCGGCGCAACGAACGCGAATTGGCCCAGGCGATCGAGATCGCCAACCACCACCCGGAGACGGTGGAGCGGGTGGTGGTCGGCAATGAGGTGCTGCTGCGCCGCGACCTGCCGGTGGCCGATCTCGCCGCCGCGCTGGACCAGGTGCGGGCGGCGGTGCGCCAGCCCGTCACCTATGCCGATGTCTGGGAATTCTGGGAGCAATTCCCGGAACTGGCGCGGCATGTCGATATCATTACCATCCATATCCTGCCCTATTGGGAGGACCAGCCCACCGCCATCGACGCCGCCATGGCGCATGCGGAGCGGGTGATCCACCGCATGCGGGCGCTGTTTCCGGGCAAGCCCATCGCCATCGGCGAGATCGGCTGGCCGAGCCGCGGCCGCTGGCGGGAGGATGCGGCGCCCTCCCGCGTCAACCAGGCGGTGTTCCTGCGGCGCTTCATTGCCTTGGCGCAGCGGGAGGGGCTCGACTACAACCTGATCGAGGCTTTCGACCAGGAGTGGAAATACAAGTCCGAGGGCACGGTCGGTGCCGCCTGGGGCCTCTTCACCGCCGACCGGGCGCCGAAATTCCCGCTGCACGGGGCGGTGGTGGAGAATCCCACCTGGCCGCTCCATGCGGGTGCGGCGGCGCTGCTGGGCCTGGGGTTCTGGCTCGGCACCTTGCGGGCCGTGCCGGGGTTGCCGGGCATGGCGCGGGCGGGGCTGGCGGTGCTGGGCTTCACCCTGGGCAATGCGCTGGCCTTCGCCTGGGCCGGCACCATGCCCTATGCCTTCGATGAGCATCTGTTGCTGGCAGCCTGGGTGAACCTGGCCGGGCAGGCGCTGCTGGCCGGTTTGCTGCTGCGCCGGGCCGCGCTGCTGCTGGCCGGCCAGCCGCCGGAGCCGGTGCGGAGCGGCGCGCAGGCGACGGCGACGCTGCGGGACCTGCTGCGCTTCCGGCTCGCCTGGCGGGGCTGGCGGCAACTCGCCTTCCAGGACCTGTCCTTCCTCTTCCTCTGGACCGCCATGGTCCTGCAATTGCTGCTGCTGATCGACCCGCGCTACCGCGACTTCCCGCTGGCAAGCTTCGCCGTGCCGCTGGTGGCGGTGGCGGCGCGGGCGCTGCTGCGCGACCTGCCGCGCGGCGGCGGCGGGCGGGAGGAAGCCTGGGCGGGCGGGGTGCTGGCCCTGGCCGCCATGGCCTCGGCGGGGCAGGAGGGCGCGGGTAATTGGCAGGCGATGGGCTGGAGCCTCGGCGCCCTGGCGCTGGCGGCGCCGGCCCTGCTGCGCTGCCTTTCGCCTCGGCGCTTGCCAGCGGCGGCCGCGCCCGGCATTCAGGGGGGAGCCCAGCGGGGCCTGTAGCTCAATGGTCAGAGCGGGCCGCTCATAACGGCTTGGTTGGGGGTTCGAGTCCCTCCGGGCCCATACCCGCTGCCGGCCCCATGCCGGGGACGCGGCCCGGCGATGCCTTGGCCCGGCGCCCCCCCGAACGCTACATAGCGCCCGAACCCCCGCCCCCAGGAATCCGGAAATTATGGCCGCCCATCAGTACATCTACGTCATGAAAGACCTGACCAAGTCCTATCCGGGCGGGCGCGAGGTCTTCAAGGGCATCACCCTCTCCTTCCTGCCGGATGCCAAGATCGGCGTGCTCGGCCCGAATGGCGCCGGTAAGTCCACGCTGATGCGCATCATGGCCGGGCAGGACACGGAATTCGGCGGCGAGGCCTGGGTCGCGCCGGGCGCCACCGTCGGCTACCTCTCGCAGGAGCCGCATCTCGACCCCGACAAGACGGTGGGCGAGAACGTCATGGAAGCCTTCGCCGAATTGCAGGGCCACCTCGCGCGCTTCAACGAGATCTCCGGCCTCTTCGCCGAGCCGATGTCGGATGAGGAGATGAACACCCTGCTCGCCGAACAGGCCGAATTGCAGGAGAAGATCGACGCCGCCAATGGCTGGGATCTCGACCGCACGGTGGATATCGCGCTCGACGCGCTCCGCTGCCCGCCGGCCGAGAGCCCCGTCACCACCCTGTCCGGCGGCGAGCGGCGGCGCGTGGCGCTCTGCAAGCTGCTGCTGGAGAAGCCCGACCTGCTGCTGCTCGACGAGCCGACCAACCACCTCGATGCCGAGAGCGTCGCCTGGTTGGAACGCACCTTGCGCGACTATGCCGGCGCGGTGCTGGTCGTGACCCATGACCGCTACTTCCTGGACAATGTCACCAACTGGATCCTGGAGGTCGATCGCGGCCGCGGCTTCCCCTATCAGGGCAACTACTCCGCCTATCTGGAGCAGAAGCGCAAGCGCCTGGCGCAGGAGGAGCGCGAGGAGAGCACGCGGCAGCGGCAATTGGCCGAGGAGCAGGAGTGGATCGGCCGCTCCCCCCGCCGCCCGCATGTCCAAAAGCAAGGCGCGCATCGCCGCCTATGAGGATCTGCTGGCGAAAAGCCAGGAGCGCGCGCCCGACCCCACCGAGATCACCATCCCGCCGGCGCCGCGCCTCGGCAACCTGGTCATCGAGGCGGAGGGGCTGCGCAAGGGCTATGGCAACCGGCTGCTGATCGACGACCTCTCCTTCAAGCTGCCGCCCGGCGGCATCGTCGGCGTCATCGGCCCGAACGGCGCCGGCAAGACCACGCTCTTCCGCATGATCACCGGCAAGGAGGAGCCGGATGGCGGCACGCTCCGCATCGGCGATTCCGTGGAACTCGGCTATGTCGACCAGAGCCGCGACACCCTGGATGACGACCGCACCGTCTGGCAGGAGATCTCCGACGGGATGGACATCATCACCATCGGCAAGCGCGGCGTGCCCTCGCGCGCCTATTGCGCCGCCTTCAACTTCAAGGGCGCGGACCAGCAGAAGCGCGTCGGCATCCTCTCGGGCGGCGAGCGCAACCGGGTGCACCTGGCGAAGATGCTGAAGCGGCCGCACAACGTGCTGCTGCTCGACGAGCCGACCAACGACCTCGACGTGGACACGCTGCGGGCGCTGGAAGAGTCGCTGATGGATTTCGCCGGCTGCGCCGTCATCATCAGCCATGACCGCTGGTTCCTCGACCGCCTGGCCACGCATATCCTGGCCTTCGAGGGCGACAGCCATGTCGAGTGGTTCGAGGGCAACTACCAGGCCTATGAAGCCGACAAGCACCGCCGCCTCGGCACCGCGGCCGACCAGCCGCACCGGATCAAGTACCGGCCGCTGACCCGCTAGGGCCGGGGATGGGCGCGGCCTCCCTGCCGCTGCCGGGGCGCATCGTCCGCACTGAGCGGCTGATGCTGCTGCCGGTCGGGCTCGAGAACCTGCCGGAGCTGGTGCGGCTGAAGGCCGACCCACGGGTCTTCAGCTTCATGCTGCATGGCGTCCGCAGCCCCGAACGCACGCGGGAGGAGCTGGAGGACGACATCGACTTCTGGGAGGCGCGCGGCTACGGAACCTGGGCCGTGCACCTGATGCGGGACGAGAGCTTCCTCGGCATCACCGGGCTGATGGAACGGCCGGATGGCCGCGGCATCGCGCTCCGCTACGCGCTCTGGCCGGAGGTGCGCGGCCAGGGCTATGCGCGAGAGGCGGCGCGGGCGGCGCTGGAATTCGGCCATCGCGCCGGCCTCCGCCGCATCATCGCGGTGGCGCGGGAGACCAACCACCCCTCCCGCGCGGTGCTCGGCGAACTCGGCATGCGGGAAGCCGGCGAGTTCCTGAACCACGGCCACCGCATGCTGGTCTATGAGAGCGTGAAGCCGACCTGACGCAGCACCTCGGCATTCACCATCATCGCCGGATCGGGCTTGCCATCCAGCGCATCCAGGATGTTCCGCGCCGCCTGCCGCGCCATGCGCGCCAGCCCTTCCTCGGTGCTCGCCGCGTTGTGTGGGCTGACCACCACATTGGGTAATTCGAAGAGCGGATTGGCGGCCTCCGAGGGCTCGGCCTCCAGCACATCGAGCCCGGCGCCGAACAGCCGGCCGCTCCGCAGCGCCTCGGCCAGCGCCGCCTGGCTCACCAGCGGGCCGCGGGCGGTATTCACCAGGATGGCGCCGGGCTTCAGCGCGGCGAAGGCGGCGGCATCCATCAGGTGCCGCGTCTGCGGGCTCAACGGGCAATGCAGCGTCACCACATCCGCTTCCGCCAGCGCCGCATGGAAGTCGCGCACGGGTTGGTAGCCATCGGCGGCGATGCGGGCGGGGTGGTAGAGCGGGTCGAAGACCAGCACGCGCATGTCGAAGGCGCGGCAATAGCGCGCGACGCGGCTGCCGATGCGGCCATGGCCCACCACCAGCACGCTGCGGCCGGCGAGGTCCACCATGTCCGGGCCGCCCGGGAACCACCAGCCGCCGGTCTTCACATGGCGGTCCGCATCCACTGCCCGGCGCGCCACGGCGAGCATCAGCATCATGGCGTGTTCCGCCACGCTGAGGTCGTTGGTGCCGTTCACCACCATGACCGGGATGCCGCGCGCGGTGCAGGCCGCGATATCGACCGTGTCGAAGCCGACCCCATAGCGGGACACCACGCGCAGCCGCGGCGCCGTCGCCAGCGCCGCCTGGTCCAGCCGCTCCAGCCAGCAGAGCACCGCTTCGGCGGAGGAGAGGTGCTGGTGGGATTCCTCCACCGGCGGGTCATGCAGCGCAACGATGTCAAGGTCGGCCCGCGCCTCCAGCAGCGCCATGCCGGCAGGGTGGAGGCGGCGGCAGAGCAGGACACGGTGCGTCATCGCGGTGGATTCCTCCCGGATTGCCGGCAGCTTGCCGCCCGGCAGGGCAGGCCGCAACTTCGGTCCTTGCCGTTCGCCGGCCCCGCCGCTAGGGTGGCCCGGCAATGACCCCGCGCGCGCCCCTTTCCAGCCTGACCGGTGGGCTTCCCGCCGCGGGCGGCGCGTGCCTGGCGCTCGGCCTCCTCCTTCGACTTAGCCGCCCCTGGGCGTGACGCCCGGCTGCTTTCGGCCGGCACCGCTCAGGGGAACCTGAGGAGACTCTTGCGCAGTCACGGCATCGAAGGAACGCCACCCATGGCCATCGAGCATCCCAGCTTCGGCAAGCTGGACGACAACCGAATCATCATCTTCGACACCACCTTGCGCGATGGCGAGCAGTCGCCAGGCTTCTCCATGAACATCGAGGAGAAGCTGCGGATGGCGGAGGCGCTGGCGGAGCTCGGCGTCGACGTGATGGAGGCCGGCTTCCCGATCGCCAGCGTCGGCGATTTCGACAGCGTGCTCTCCATCGCCAAGCATTTCTCGAAGGATGGCCCGGTGGTCTGCGGTCTGGCCCGCACCGCGCCGGCCGATATCCTGCGCGCCGCGAAGGCGGTGCGCCCGGCGGCGCGCAAGCGCATCCACAGCTTCGTCTCCACCAGCCCGCTGCATATGCGCGTGAAGCTGCGGCTGGAGCCGGAGGAGGTGCTGGAACTGGTCACCAGCAGCGTCAGCCTGGCTCGCCAGCACACGGATGACGTGGAATGGTCGGCCGAGGACGGCACCCGCACCGATCCCGACTTCCTCTGCCGCTGCGTCGAGGCTGCGATCAAGGCCGGCGCCACCACCATCAACATCCCGGACACGGTGGGCTATGCGGTGCCGGAGGACATGCACCGCATCTTCACCATGGTGCGGGAACGGGTGCCGGGCGCCGACCGGATCGTGCTCTCCACCCACAACCACAACGACCTCGGCCTGGCGGTGGCGAATACGCTGGCCGCCATCCAGGCCGGGGTGCGGCAGGTGGAGGCCACCATCAACGGCATCGGCGAGCGTGCCGGCAATGCCAGCCTGGAGGAAGTCGCGATGGCGCTGCGCACCCGCAGCGACGCGATCCCGGTGCGGAACGGCGTGGTTTCGGAGAACATCCTCCGCACCAGCAAGCTGCTGGCCACCATCACCGGCTTCGACGTGCAGCCGAACAAGGCGATCGTCGGCCGCAACGCCTTCGCGCATGAATCCGGCATCCATCAGGACGGCGTGCTGAAGGACGCCTCCACCTACGAGATCATGACGCCGGAGAGCGTTGGCTGGACCACGAACAGCCTGGTGCTCGGCAAGCATTCCGGCCGCGCTGCCTTCCGCGACAAGCTGAAGGCGCTGGGCTATGGGGATGTCGGCGACAACCAGTTGAACGACGCCTTCCGCCGTTTCAAGGACCTCGCCGACCGCAAGAAGGTGGTCTATGACGAGGACGTGGTGGCGCTGGTCGATGATGAGGTGGTGCGCGGCCACGACCGGGTGAAGCTCACGGCGCTGACCGTGGCGACCGGCCTCAACACGAAGCCCATGGCGACCCTGGCGCTGGAGGTGGATGGCGATCGGCGGGATGGCATGGCCACCGGCGACGGTGCCGTCGACGCGACCTTCGCCGCCATCCGCAACGCCTTCCCGCATGAGGTCGCGCTGAAGCTCTATGCCGTGCAGAGCGTGACCGGCGGCACCGATGCCCAGGCCCGGGTGACGGTGCGGCTGGAGGAGAACGGCAAGCTGGTGGACGGGCAGGGGGCGGACACGGACACCATCGTGGCCTCAGCCCGTGCCTATGTGCATGCGCTGAACAAGCTGCTGGTGAAGCGCGAGCGCACGGCGCCGGCGGAGCAATTCGCGGCGCGTTCCGCGTAACAGGACAGGGCCGCGCCTCACTCCTCGCGTGAGGTGCGGTCCTCCTCGATCATGCGCAGGAGATCCTCGGGAATCGGCTCCTTCGCCACCGTATCGTAGAGCTGGTGCAGGCCGCGGCGAAGCCAGAGGTCGAAGGCGTTATCCACCCCCCCCGGTTCCGGTTCCCTGGGCGCCTTGCCCGGCTCGCCTGGTTGCTTCTCGTCCGTATCGCCCATGGCCCCTGCCGCCGAGGCCGGGATGGCGGCGATCCGTTCCAGGACCGCCGCCTCGCTCCGCATCATTGCACCTTGGACTCCCGCACGGACTTCGCCAATACCGATCACCTCAGACCGCTCGGACCGCGGCGTCGGCTGCGGCCCGTGCCGCTCCTCGCCCATCAGCCAGGTCTGCAACTGCCGCCGGGCGCGGAAGACGCGGCTCTTGGCCGTGCCGACGGCGCAGCCGGTCGCCTGCGCCACTTCCTCATAGGAAAGCCCCTGCAGCACCACCATGAACAGCGCCTCGCGCTGATCGGAGGGCAGCCGGTTCAGGGCGACACCCAGCTCCTTCAGCACCATCCGGTCCTCATGCGCGGCGCTCACCGCGAAGGCGGACATCGGCAGGTCCTCGATATCGGTGGTCTCGCGCTGCTTGCGGAGCGTGCTGATGAAGCGGTTGCGCAGGATGCGGTGCATCCAGGCGGCGAAATTGGTGCCCGGCGTGAAGCTGTCCTGCGCGGCCAGCGCATTCGCCACCGCATCCTGCACCAGGTCCTCGGCCGCGGCGCGGTTGCGCGTCAAGGCCAGGGCCTGCACCCGCAGCTTCGGCAGCAGCGCGACCAGTTGTCCGTGGAATTCCTTGCGGCCGCCACGGGCTTCGGTCGGCTGCGGCGTCGTCGCTGTCATTCCATCCATCAGGCTGGTCCCCTCTTGATCCACTGCAGACCAATGATCGGCAGCGGCGGAGGGTTGCATCGCGCTGGCGTTATCCCGTCACACGGTCGAGAGCGACAGCGAGCTGGCGGCGGGCGCGCGAGACGCGGGCCTTCATGGTGCCGACCGGGACGCCGCAGACCTTGGCCGCCTCCTCATGGGAGAGCCCCTGCGCGCCGACCAGCACCAGCGCCTCCCGCAGCAATGGCGGCAGGCCGGCGATGCCGCGCGCCAGGTCGCGCATCTGGCCGGGCACCTCCTGCATGGCCGGGCTCGGCTCCGGCTCGCCCGCCGCCTGCAACCGCGCCGCCTCGCGCCGGCGTGACCGCAATTGCTCATGGAAGACGTTGCGGATCACCGCGAGGCACCATGCCTTGAGATCGACGTCGTCCGAACGCCCATCCAGGGCGCGCAGGGTCCGCGCCAGCGCCTCCTGCACCAGGTCATCCGCTTCGGCGCGCGATCCCGCGAGGAACCGCGCGAAGGCGCGAAGCTCCGGCAACAATCCCGCGAGCGAGACGCGTAGCCCCCCTATCCATGGCTTGCTGGTTCACCCGGCGCTCAATATCAACCTGATCGGACCACGGCGAGGATGTCCGACGCCTGTGAAGGATGACAAGGCGATGAGCGCCATCGACCGGGCCGCACTGATCCGCGCCCTTCCCTATGCCCGGCGCTATGCCCGGGCCCTGACCGGCAGCCAGAGCCAGGGCGATTCGGTGGTGGCCGATGCCCTGCGGCGCGTGCTCGCCGAACCCGGCACCGACCTCACCGCCGATGCGGCGGCGCGCACGGCTCTCTATGGCGCGATCGGCGACGAGGTCCGCGCCACGGCGCCGGAGCGGGAGGGCACCGCGGCCAGCCTCACGGACGGCATGTCGCTGCTGCAACGGATGCTGCTGCTGCTGACCGCGCTCGAGGAGCAGCCGCTGGTGGCCGCCGCCGCCGCCTGCCGGATCGGCACCGAGGCGGCGGAGCTGGAACTGCACCTGGCGCGGGACGGGCTGCGGACCGGCGCCGCCACGCGGGTGCTCATCATCGAGGATGAGCCGATCATCGCCCTCGACATCCAGGAACTCGTGGAACGCTGCGGCCACAGCGTGGTCGGCATCGCCGCCACCGAGGCGGAGGCGGTGGAGATCGCCCGGGCGGAGCGGCCCGGCCTGGTGCTGGCCGATATCAACCTCGGCGCCGGCGGCGACGGGGCGAGCGCGGTGGCGCGGATCCTGCGGCATGTGACGGCGCCGGTGATCTTCGTCACCGCCTATCCGGAGCGGCTGCTGACCGGCGAGGCGGTGGAGCCGGCCTTCGTCATCACCAAGCCCTTCGACCCCACCACCCTCGCGGTGGCCACCTACCAGGCGGTGACGCGCGGGGTGCGGCCGGTCTGACAGGCCGGCCCGGCGGGTCGTTGAGCATCGGCAACCGCGGCAGGGGCGTGGCGTTGACGCTCGGACCCTGATCGGAGGCTGCTGCCATGCTCTATTGGACGCTGATATTCCTGGTGATCGCGCTGGTCGCCGGCCTGTTCGGCTTCGGCGGCATCGCCTCGGCCTCGGCCGGCATCGCCAAGATCCTCTTCGCCATCTTCCTGGTGCTGTTCCTGATCTCGCTGGTCTTCGGCGTCATCCGCGGCGCCTAGCGGCCGGCGCAGGGGGGAAGGCGGATGCTGCGGATGCTGCTCGCGCTGCTGGCGCTGGTCATCATGGTGCCGGTGGGCGCCGCGGCCCAGGCTGCCAGCGGCAGCAATGTCACGCCGGCACCACGGCGCCCGAGCGATCTCTGGTTCGACCCGACGCAGCTTCCCTCCTTCACCGGCACGGTCGAGCGGTATCTGAGCAATCCGCGCGGCGAGGTCGATGCGCTGCTGTTCCGGGAAGGCCCGCAGGTGGTGTTTCCGCCCGATGTCGCGGAAGCGGTACGGCAGGTGGCGCCGGCCGGCCGGCCGATCATCGTCTGGGGCATCCGCGCGCGGACCGCGCCCGTCATCACCATGCTGGCCTTCGCCCCCAATGGCGATGCGACGCCCGTGGTGGTCGACCGCTTCTACTGGCGGCTCGCCGGCCGCCAGCCGGTGGAGCAGGCGGTGCGGCTGGCGGTCGCGGGCACGGTGAAGCAGCCCTACTACTCGCCGCAGGGCGAGGTGGCAGGCGCGATCCTGGAGGATGGCACGGTGGTGCTGCTGCCGCAGGGGGCGGCCGAGGGGTTCCGGGACCTGCTGAAGCCCGGCGCCAAGCTGGCCGCCGAGGGCCTGGGCCAGGCGAGCGAGACGGGCCGCGCACTGCTGGCGGAACGGCTGGGTGAGACTGCCGAGGCGCTGCGGCCGGTGCCCGCCACGCCGGCTGGGCCCGCGGCCGCCCCTCCCGCCGCGCCCGGTCCGCAGCGCTGATCCAGGCCATGACCACGCAGCAGGATCGGGAGCCCGAGGCGGACACCGCCCCACGGGAAGGTTTCATCCGCCGCTTCTGGCGCCTGGCACGCGGCTATTTCACGGGCGACGAGCGCTGGCGGGCGCGCGGCTTGGCGGCGGGCGTGCTGGTGCTGACCATCCTCCAGATCGGCATCCAGGTGCGGTTCAACATCTGGAACCGCGACTTCTTCAACGCGCTCGAGACCCGCGACCGCTCCGCCTTCTTCGGCCAGATGTGGTTCTTCCTGGTGCTGGCGGCAGCCAGCATGGTGACGGCGGTGGGCCAGCTCTATGTCCGGCAGATGCTGCAGCTGGACTGGCGGCGCTGGCTGGTCTTCCAGCTGCAGCACCGCTGGCTGGAGAACGGGCTGCATTACCAGCTCAACTTCCTGCCCGACGCCGCCGACAACCCGGATCAGCGCATGAGCGAGAACACGCGCTGGGCCACGGCCATGGCGGTGGACATGGCGGTCGGGCTCATCACCTCGGTGCTGATGCTGGTCTCCTTCGTCGGCATCCTCTGGACCCTGTCGGGGCCGCTGCATGTGGCCTTCGGCGCCAATGAGTTCGACATCCCGGGCTACATGGTCTGGGCGGCGCTGCTCTATGCCGGCATCGGCTCGGGCTTCACCTGGCTGATCGGCCGGCCGATGGTGGAGTACAACATCCGCCGCAACCAGGCCGAGAGCGACCACCGCTTCGCCCTGGTCCGGCTGCGCGAGAGCAGCGAGGGCGTGGCCCTGATCCGCGGCGAGGCGGATGAGGAGCGTGGCTTGCAGCGCGCCTTCAACCATGTCGTCACGGTGATGAAGGACCTGATGCGCAGCGAGCGCCACCTGATGTGGCTGACCTCCGCCTATGGCATGCTGCTCACGGTCTTCCCGGCGCTGGTGGCGAGCCCGCGCTTTTTCGCCGGCGCCATCACCCTCGGCGTGTTGATGCAGATCTCCTCGGCTTTCTATCAGGTCACCTCCAGCCTCAACTGGTTCGTGGACAATTTTCCGCGCCTCGCCGATTGGCGCAGCCATGTCGAGCGGGTGGTGGAGCTGGAGGAGACGCTGGAATCGGCCCAGCACATCGAATCCGACAGCGTGATCTCGGTGGTGGAGGGGCCGCTGCCGGATGGGCGGGACGTGCTGGCCTTCCGCGACCTGCAGATCGCGCATGCCGATGGCAACGTGGTGATCGACGAGGCCACGGCCGAGATCCAGCAGGGCGAGAAGGTGCTGATCGTCGGCGAGAGCGGCTCCGGCAAGTCCACCCTGTTCCGCGCCATCGCTGGGCTTTGGCCCTGGGGCTCTGGCGAGATCCGCATCCCGCCGCGGGCGCAGATGATGTTCATGCCGCAGCGGCCCTACCTGCCGCTCGGCACCCTGCATGCCGCCATCACCTATCCGGCCCCGGCGCGCAAGTTCTCGGAAACGGCTGTCATCGCCGCGCTGGAACGCTGCGGGTTGCCGCATCTTGCTTCCCGCCTGCAGGAGGAGGAGCGCTGGGACCGCATCCTGTCGCTCGGCGAGCAGCAGCGCCTGGCCTTCACCCGGCTGCTGCTGCACAAGCCGCGCTGGGTCTTCATGGACGAGGCGACGGCGGCGCTCGACGAGGAGAACCAGGATGTGATGATGCGGCTCTTCCCGGAGGAACTGCCAGAGAGCGCCCTGCTCTCCATCGGCCATCGCCCCGGCCTCGATGCCTATCACGACCGGACGCTGACCCTGGTGCGTTCGGCCGAAGGGGCCAGGCTGACCACGCGGCGGCGCCGGCCGCCGCCGCGCCGGCCACCCTCCGGGCCGCTGGTGGCGGTGGGGCAGGGGACGCTGCGCCGGCTGCTGCGGGGGCGCTCGGCACGGGCGTAATGGTGGGGCCGGACCGCGGACATGGAACGGGGCCATCCTTGCGGATGGCCCCGGTATCATAACGGGAGGCCGGGACGGTCCCGGCCAGGCAGGACGCTCAGCGCCAGACCGGGCGGCCCAGATTCACGTCCCGGCCGCTGGTCAGGGCACCACCAGCCGCGCCCGCGGCGCCGCCGATCAACGCCCCGGTGCCAGCGTTGCCGCCGGTGAGCGCCCCGATACCCGCGCCAGCCCCGGCGCCCAGCAATCCGCCCGAGACAGCACGGTCGCCGGTGGAATAGCCGCAGGCGCCAAGGCTGAGGGCGGCGAGGGTAAGCAGGCTGAGGGTGGTTTTCCGCATCGGGACCGTCTCCTGGCTGTTGTGCCGGTGCAAACGCCCGGCATTTCGGATTGGTTGCGGTCCGGCCGTTGCCACTTCGGCGAGGTGCCGGTCAGGGAAGCGGGAGAGGCGCGGACAGAGGGGGTATAGGCGGAGAGCGGGGATCAGGCCGGGATTCGGCCTGCTGCTCCCGGTTTCGCCCATGGGGCGGCGGAATTCGGCCCGGCGCGGGACTGAAAGCGCCGCGATCGGCCGGCGGCGGTGGGTTTTGGGCTGGACAAACCCGCAGCGGACGCTAAGAAGCGCCTCCCGGAGCCGGACGGTCTGGCGGCGCCCGGCGGGCGCATAGCTCAGTTGGTAGAGCAGCTGACTCTTAATCAGCGGGTCCAAGGTTCGAGTCCTTGTGCGCCCACCATATCAAGACCTTAGCCTCTGGATAAAGCCGGGAATTCCGGCGTTCCGCTGGCTGTTCCGCCATTCGTTCCCAGCGTTGTCCGCGGTGCCGCGCCACCGCTGCCGCCTTGGCCTGCGCCGCGCCCGAGCGCGCAGGGCGGGCGGCCATCTGGGTTGTGGTCCAGCCATGCATCGTGCGGAGTTGCAGCGCGTCCGCGCCGCCGTCCGCCGCCTCAATCGCCGCGGCGGCCCGCAGGTCCCGGAATTGCAGCCTGGCCGGAATCCCTGCCGCGTTCGCCGCGTCGCGGAACCCATGCGGAAATAATCGACCTGCCACGGCGGGGCGTGTCGGCCATGGACATGTCCCGGGCCGGGGAGGCATGCGGCCGAGGATGCGTCTCGCTCCGGCCTTTCAACAGCCCCTCAACGTCCACCCCGCTGCAACCACCCAGGCATTGCCTCATTATGTCAAAACTTTGGCAAATCAGGCGAAACTATGGCACCCTTCCTTGTGGTGCCTCCCAAGAGGGTCCGTCGACTGCAGCCCTCCGGCAGGTTGCGACGGGCAGCGGGACGGCCAGACAGGGGGAGTGCCACCATGAGAATGGTCGCGGACACGGCTTACCGGGCCCGTGCGGGTTATCCCGGATCGGGCCGGGGCTGCCAGGGTGTCCGCATGCGCGGGGGCGTGCTCCTGCCCGAGATCCTGGAGCAGCGTCGCCGGCCCGGGCCGCAATCCCTGGGGGCGCGCTACTACGGCGGAGGCTGGAGGGCAGGCACGGCGCCGCATTCCCCGCCGCGCGACAGGATCGCCGGTCGCTCGGCGCCCGGCGTGCCGCCGTGCCAGGCCGGCCCCCCGCCGCAATCGCGGCCCCTCTTCCGCCGCCCCGCGAAGGCCGGGCGGGCGCGGGTGGGGGCGGCAGGCGGCGCCCCGCCGCTCCCCGGCACAGGACCGTGCGCATGACGCCGCAGCGCCTCCTGCTGGCCGCGGCGGCGGCGGCGTTCCTCTGGGCGGCGGGCCTCGACTACCTGTCCCAGCCGGCGGCCACCGCCGCGGCCAAGGTGCAGGAAGTGGCGCGAACCTCCGCCCCCGCCGCGTGACGCGGCCACCGGCCTGCCCGGCGCCTGCCCGCTCCAGGACCCCACCCGGCCGCATGAGGCGGTGGCCGCATCACGCCGCCTCTGCCGCCTGGTGCCCGCGCCGCTCCCGCCTTGCGCGGCCGGGGCAAGGGGTTCAGCCTCCGCTCTGGTCGGCTATCCAGCCACTTGCTTGAGGAACATCGGATGAGCGGGACAGCGTCCTCTCCGGCCGGGCTTCCGGTCCATGTCATCGCCCGCCGGATCGCCGCCGGCCGGCTTTCGCCGGTCGAACTCGTCGAGGATTGCCTCGCGCGCATCGAAAGGCTGGAGCCGAAGCTGCAAGCCTTCGTCGATGTCAATGCCGCGGATGCCCACCTGGCGGCCGAGGCCGCCGACAAGGCCATCCGCTCCGGCCATGCGGTCGGGCCGCTGCACGGCATCCCCATCGCGCTGAAGGACCTGGTGGAGATCGAAGGCAAGGTCGCCACCGGCGGCAGCGCGGTCTGGCGGAACCGCCGGGCGGAACGGACGGCCACGCTGGCGCGGCGCCTGATTGCCGCCGGCATGATCGTGATCGGCAAGACGCATACGGTGGAATCGCCTATGGCGGCTGGGGCACCAACCAGCACATGGGCACGCCGCGCAACCCGTGGGATGCCGCCGAGGCGCGCACGCCGGGCGGGTCGAGCAGCGGCTCGGCCGTGGCGGTGGCGGCAAGGCTGGTGCCCTGCGCCATCGGCACCGATACCGGCGGTTCGGTGCGGCTGCCTGCCGGGTGGTGCGGCATCACGGGGCTGAAGACCACGATCGGGCGCATCAGCACCTATGGTGTGCTGCCGCTCAGCCCGACCCTCGACACGCCAGGTCCCATGACCCGCAGCGTGGAGGATGCCGCCATCCTGCTGCAGGTCCTGCAGGGGGCCGATCCGCTGGACCCGAAAACCCTGGGCCATCGCGATGCCGAGCCGATGCCCGGGCTGCGGCGCGGCGTGACGGGCCTGCGCCTGGCACGGCTGCCGGAAGCCGAGCGCCGGGGCATCGATCCCGAGGTGCTGGCCACCTATGACCTTTCCGTCGAGGCATTGCGCAATCTCGGCGCCGAGATCGTCGAGCTGTCCTTGCCGCGCGGCTTCCGCGACCTCGGCGCATTGAACGGGCGGATCATGTCGGCCGAGGCCTATGCCCTGGTCGGAGACATCGCCGACAACGGCGATCTGCCGGTCGACGAGGCGGTGCGGCCGCGCATCCGCGCCGGCGCCGCCATCTCCGCGCGCGACTACCTGCATGCGCTCGCGGAGCGAGAACGGCTCAAGCTGGGATTCTCCGCCGCCATGGAGGGCGTGGATGCGCTGCTGACGCCGGTTGCAATGACGGCTGCGGTCAGGCTCGGCGAGGTCGATCAGGAGACGACACCGGCCTTCCTGACCCGCTGGGTGAACCTTCTCGATCTCTGCGGCCTTGCCGTCCCGAACGGCTTCACGGCGAAGGGCCTGCCGACATCCTTGCAGGTCGTGTGCCGGGGCGGCGACGAGGCGACGGCACTCAGGATCGGCTGGGCCTATCAGGACGCGACCGACTGGCATGAGCGCATGCCGCCAATGGCCGGCTAGACGGTCCTGGGTGGGGCGGCCCGATGCGGTGGTGGGTTGGTTCGCGAACAGGCCACGGATGACCGAAATCCCGAAGCAATTCGGCCGGGACCCTGGAGTGAAGACCCCCGCGGCAGGGGAATCGCCCTCCACCTACCAGGTCCAGGTCGTCGAACGGGCATTGCAATTGCTGACGCTGGTTGCCGACAAGCAGGGCCTGACCCTCACGGAACTTGCGCGTCGGTCCGGCAACAGCAAGGCGCGCACCTTCCGCCTGCTGCACACGCTGGAAGCTGCCGGCTTCATCCTGCGCAAGGGCAGCGAACCCGGCTTCCGGCTTGGCTACCAGGCCTTGCGGCTCGGCGTGCGCGCGGCCGAGCAGATCGATCTGGTGCGCGTCGCGCAACCGGTCGTCGAGGCCATCGGGCATCGCTGCGACGAGACCGTGCAGCTTCGCGTGCGCGACGGCCGTGACAGCATGTGCATCTGCCGCTGGGAAACCGACAAGATCGTCCGCTACCACACGGAGGTCGGGCGCCGTGTCCCGCTGCATGCCGGATCGGGCAGGCTGCTGCTGGCCTTCGCGCCGGCCGAGCTGCAACGCGAGGTGCTTGCCGCGCCGCTCATGGGCTTCACGCCGAATACCCCTGTCACCACGGAGCAATTGGCGCGGGAGCTGGCTGGGATCCGCAAGGAGGACCTGTGCGTGAGCCAGGGCGAGCTGGAAGCCGGGGCGATCTCCGCCGGGGCGTCGGTCCGGGACGCGACGGGAGAGGTCGTCGCCGTCTTCATCGTGGCGGCACCGATCGCCCGCGTGCCTGAGGCGAGGCTTGCCGAACTCGTTGCGCTGGCACGGGAGGGCGCGGCCGCCATCACCCGCGGCCTTGGCGGCTGACGCGATGCCGCCCGCCTTGCCGCCGCAAGATCGGTCTTGAACAGCGGCGGAGTTCCGTGGCTAGATCAATGAAACAGAGTTTCACTGAGTGAAACCACGCCTGCTTCCGGGGCAGAGGATCCCGCGGCAGGCTGCCGGGGAGGGTGACGGATGGCGGGCGCTTTCCTGACGCGGCGTGGAATGCTTGGCACGGGGCTCGCCATGGGGGCCGCGCCCGCGGCCGCGCAGGTCTTCCCTGACCGGCCGCTGCGCCTCGTCGTGCCCTACAGCGCCGGCGGCGGCACCGATGTCGCCGCGCGTGAGATTGCGCGGCACATGAGCGCGGTGCTCGATCAGCCGGTGATCGTGGAGAATCGCAGCGGCGCCAATACCGCGGTCGGCGCCGAATTCGTCGCGCGCTCGCGGCCCGATGGCTACACCCTCTATTTCGCCGGCGCGTCCAGCCTGGTGGTGCCGCCGTTGATCTGGAATCGGCTGCCCTACAAGCCTGCCGATTTCGCGCCGGTCTCGCTGGTGCTGAAGCAGCCCTATGGGCTGGGCGTCAATCCGCAGGCGGCGGCGACGCTGCAACAATTGGTGGAGCGCATGCGCGCGAAGCCGGACACCTATGCCTTCGGCCATACCGGCACGGGCGGTATCGGCCATCTGCTCGGTGAAAGGCTGATGGCAGCAACCGGAACCAGGATGATCTCGGTCTCCTATCGCGGCTTCCAGCAGACGGTGCTCGATGTCATCACCGGGCGCATCGCCATGACCTTCGAATCGGCGAACAACTTCCTGCCCTTCTACCGCGACGGCAGGGTGAGCATCCTCGCCGTCTCCAGCGATCGGCGGCTGCCGCTGCTGCCGGAGGTCCCGACCTTCGCCGAGGCCGGCTATCCCGACATGGTGGTGGTCTCCTGGCTCGCCGTCTATGCGCCCGCCGGCACGCCGGATCAGGTGATCGCGTGCCTCAACCAGGCCGTCGTGGCGGCGGTGGAAAGCCCCGAATTCCGCCGCCAGGCCGAAGGCCAGATGCAGGTCCCCGAGAGCAGCACGCCGGAGGGCCTTGCGGCGCTGACCGCGCAGGACATCGCGGCCTGGCGGCGCGTGATCGAACCATTGAACCTGCGGGTCGACTGAAGGCGCAGCTGCCGATCGCATCGGCGCATGACCCGGCATGACGGAGGCAGGCGATGAACGGCCAGCAAGGCAAGACGGCGATCGTCACCGGCGGCGCGCGCGGCATCGGACGGGCGATCGCGATGGCGCTGGCAAGGCACGGCTTCTCGGTCGCGGTCGTCGACCTGCTGCGGGAGCAATTGGCGGCAACCGCCGGGGAGCTTCGCGCGCTCGGCATCGAGGTGCTGCCGATCGTGGCCGACACGGCCGATTACCAGGCCGCGCGCGGCCATGTGGCGGCCATCATGGAACGCTGGCGCCGCATCGACGTGCTGGTGAACAATGCCGCCGTATTGCAGCCCAAGCGCATCCTCGAGATCACCGAGGCGGAATGGGACCTCGGCGTTGCCGTTAATCTGAAGGGCTACTTCAACTGGTGCCAGGCCGTGGCGCCGCATATGCTGGCGGCGGGTGCTGGCCGCATCATCAACATGTCCTCCGTCTCGGCCCATACCGGCCCCTCGGCCCATGCCGCCAGCCGCTTCGCCTATAGCGCCACCAAGGCCGGCGTGCTCGGCCTGACCCGCGGCCTGGCCCGCGAGCTGGCGCCGCAGGTCTGCGTCAACGCGATCTGTCCCGGTCCCATCCTCACCGAGCGGACGGCCGAAAGCTTCGCCACGCATCTCGACCGGCTGCCGCAGATCATTCCCCTTGGCCGGGTCGGCACGCCGGAGGACATCGCCGTGGTCGCCGCCTTCCTCGCCACCGCCGAGCCGATGTTCATGACCGGCGAGGTCATCGACGTGGATGGCGGCGCGAACATCAACTGAGCGGCACGCCGAGCGGAGGAGCAGGGCATGGATCTCGGGTTGCAGGGCCAGGTCGTCGCGGTGACGGGCGCCGGCGGCGGCATCGGCGGCGCCATCGCGCGGTTCTTCCACGGGCTCGGTGCGCGGATCTACGCTGCCGACCGCGCCGCCGAGGCATTGGCCTCCATCGGCGCGCTGCCCGGGGTCGCGACAGAGGTCGTCGATCTCACCGATCGCGCGGCGGCCGCCGCCTGGATCCGCGCGGTCGAGCAGGAGGCGGGCCAGGCGATCGACGTGCTGGTGAACAATGCCGGCGGCTCGCTCGGCCAGACACCGCGGGCCTTCGAGGAGGTCGCCGATGCCGACTGGGACAGCATCCTCGGCATCAATCTCGACGCCGTCTTCGTGCTGTGCCGCGCGGCGGTTCCGCGCATGAAGCAGGCAGGGCGGGGTCGGATCATCAATATCAGCTCGCGCGCCGGCCTGCAGGCATCGCTGCATGGCGTGCAGGCCTATACCGCCGCGAAGCATGCGGTGGTCGGGCTGACCCGGCAATTGGCGTCCGATCTCGGCCCCTATGGCATCACCGTGAACAGCGTCGCGCCGAGCCTGGTCCGCACCAATGCCGCGCGCGACCGGCAATGGGCCAGCTATGGCGAGGAAGGCCAGCGGGCGATCCTCAACCGCATCGGGTTGCGGCGGCTCGGCACCGCGGAGGAGATCGCCAAGGTCGTGGCCTTCCTGGCCTCCGACCTCGCAAGTTTCGTCAATGGCGTCGTGATTCCGGTGGATGGTGGATATGCCTGACAGGACCCTTTCCATGCGAAGCCTTCCCATCTCCCGCCGGGCGGGGCTGCTCGGCCTCGGCCTGCTTGCAGCGGCGCCGTTGCAGGCGGCGGCGCAGGAATTCCCCGAACCGACCGATCCGGCTGATCGTGCCCTTCTCGGCGGGCGGGAATACCGATGCGGTGGCCCGGATTATCGCGCCGCGTGCCGCCGAGCGGCTCGGCCAACCCATCGTGGTCGAGAACCGGCCCAGCGCGAGCACCGTGGTCGGGGTCGAGGCGGTCGCCCGGGCCCGGCCGGACGGCTACACGCTGCTCATCATCGACACCACCCTGCCCGTGCTGCCCACGCTGAACCGGCAACTGCCCTTCGATATCTTCAAGGACCTCATGCCGATCAGCTTCGCCGTCTCCGGCCCGACGACGCTGATCGTGCGCAATTCCCTGCCTGCGCATTCGCTCCAGGATGTCATCGCGCTGGCCCGTGCCAGCCCGGGGCGCCTGACCTATGCGACGGGGAGCGTTGGCGGCACCGCCCACCTCGCCGGCCTGCTGTTGCAGGAGGCCGCCGGCATCAAGCTGACGCATGTGCCCTATGCCGGCGCCGGGCAGGCGGCCAATGACCTGGTCGGAGGCCATATCGACATCACCTTCTCCGCGATCAGCGCCATCCAGGGCCTCATTGAGGCCGGCTCGGTGCGCGCCATCGCCACCACCGCGGAGCAGCGCCTGCCCTCCATGCCTGACCTGCCGACCTTCCGCGAATCCGGCCTGCCCGAGGTGGTCGTCGCGGCCCATTGGGGCTTCTACGCGCCGGGCGGAACGCCACCGCAGATCATCCAGCAACTCAGTGCCGCCTTCGTCGCGGCGGTGCGCGAGCCTGCGGTCAGCAGCGACCTGGAGCACCGCGGCTATGTCGCGCTCGGCACCACACCGGAGGAACAGGCGAGGATCCTGCGGGAGGAATTCGAGAAATGGGGCGGTGTCATGCGGCGGGCCGGTGCGCAGGGTGGATGACCGCCTGCGCCGAAGCATTTCACTGACCAGGGAGGCTTGAGTGTCCGAGCAGATCATTGCCGCCGTCTCCGCCGCGAATGTCCGCGCCCATGTGGAGCGGATCACCACGGCGATTCCCTCGCGCCTGGCCGGCTCGGCCAATGCGAAGCGCATGGCGGAGTATAGCCGCGACGCACTCCGGGCCGCCGGCGTCAGCGCCGAGGTCCACGAAATGCCCGGCCTGGTCAGCTTCCCGGGGAAGGGGGAGTTGCAGGTGCTGGCACCCGTCGAACTGGCGATCGAGGCCAATACCCTCGGCCACAGCCTGCCGACCCTGCCGGAGGGCATCGCGGGGGAGGTGATCGACGTCCGCTCCGGCGACTTCAAGGAATATGAGGGCCAGGATGCGGTCGGGAAGATCACGCTTTCCGAACTGTCCTACCATCCGGCGCGGCATGAGAAGCAGCGCATCGCCGGGCTGATGGGCTCCACCGGCTGCATCATGATGAATTGGGGGCATGACGGGAATACCGCCGTGCCCTTCGGCAGCGTCAAGCCGGCCTGGGGCAATCCGACCCCGGAAGGCTTCCGGACCGAGATGCCGACCCTGCCCTGCATCGGCATCGCCCGCACCGCCGGGCTCAAGCTGCGGGAGATGATCGGCCAGGGCCCGGTGCGCGTCCGCATGCGGGCGAATGTCGAGAATGGCTGGCGGCCGGTGCAGATCACGACCGGCGAGATCAAGGCGCCCGGCAGCGACGACTTCGTCGTGGTCGGCGGCCACCAGGATTCCTGGCCGGGCCCGCAGGCCACCGACAATGCCGCCGGCAATGCCTGCATCCTGGAACTGGCGCGGGTCTTCCAGCAGCACCGCGACAAGCTGCGCCGCGGCCTGGTGCTCGGCTTCTGGACCGCGCATGAGACCGGCACGATGATCGGCTCCTCCTGGTATGTGGACCGGAATTGGGACCGGCTGCGGGACCATGCCGTCGCCTACCTGCAGATCGACCAGCCCGGCTGCATCGGCACCACGCGCTGGGGCACCGCCTCCAATGCCGAGCTCAAGGGCTTCCACCAGGCGGTGGAGAAGCGCGTGCTGGGCACCCGCCCGGCCTCCTGGCGGCGGGCGGTGAAGACCGGCGATTCCTCCTTCTTCGGCCTCGGGGTGCCCATGCTGGCGGGGCAGGGCGCCTTCACGGAGGAGGAGCTGAAGCGGACCGCGCTGGCGACCCTCGGCTGGTGGCACCACTCCATCGAGAACACCATCGACAAGCTGGACTGGGACGAGATGCAGCTGCATCTGCGGGTCTATGCCGGCTGGCTCTGGGAATTGTGCACCGCGCCGGTGCTGCCCTTCGAATTCGTCCATGTCGCCGACCAGTTCATCGAGCGGCTGACGGCCCTGGCGCCGGCCGGCGGGACGATCGGCTTGCCGGGCGCCCTCGCCCGGGCCGAGGCATTCAAGGCTGCGGCGCAGCGGCTGGAGGCGGCAGCAGGCGAATGGCGGGCGCGCTATGCGAAGGGCAGCGTCACCGATGACGGGCCGGCCGAGGTGCTGAATGCCTGCCTCAAGCGCCTCTCGCGCATGCTGGTGCCGCTGGCCAGCACCGCCAAGGGCACCTATGGGCACGACCCTTATGGCTACACGCCGCAGGGCAGCATGATCCCCTCCCTCTACGACGTGCCGCGGCTTGGCCGGCTGCCGGATGGCGAGGAGCGGTGGATGCTGGAGGTGCAGCTCGTCCGCGACCGCAACCGCATCGCCGACGTGCTCGGTGATTGCTGCGGGCTGGTCGAGGATACGCTGCGGCGGTTGCCATGACGGCGTTCCCGAGGCGCGCGCTCCTGGCAGGGGCCGCGGCCTGGCCGATCGCGGCGCGGGGGCAGCCGGCGGACCGGCCGGTCCGGCTGGTCTGCCCCTGGACGCCGGGCGGCACGATCGACCTCTACCTGCGCGGCGCCGCGCAGATCGCCTCGCGGCACCTGGAGCGCAGCTTCGTCGTGGAGAATCGCGGCGGCGCCTCCGGCTCGGTCGGCACCGCCTATCTGCGCAACCAGCGGCCGGATGGCGGCGTGATCGGCGGCGTGACCGAGGCGGTGTTCCGCATCGCCATGGTGCAGCCCGTCGCCTACGACCCGCTGGCGGACTTCACCTATCTCGCCGGCACCAATGCCCTGGTCTGGGGCTGGTCGGTGCGCGCCGACAGCCCGATCCGCAGCCTGGCCGACCTGGTCGGGCGGGCCCGGGCGAAGCCGGAGGGCCTCTCCTATGCCGCCGGCGGCACCGCCGCCAACCCGCCGGTCGGCATGAAGGTGCTGGAGCACCGCAGCGGCACGCGGCTGCTCTTCGTGCCCTTCGCCGGGGGCGCCGAGATGATCAATGCCGCCATGGCCGGCACGGTCGACCTGGTCTTCGACTCGCTCGGCGCCGTGGCTGGCATGGTGGAGGGCGGGCAGATGCGCGTCCTTGCCGTCGCGGCGGAGGAACGCTTCCCGCGCTGGCCCGAGGTGCCGACCGCGCGCGAGCAGGGCTTCGACGTGCTGCATGCCCTGCCCACCGGCTTCATCGCCCCGCGCGGCCTGCCACCCGGGATCGCCGCCGTCTACGAGCGCGCCTTCCTGGCGATGGCCGACGACCCGGAACATGCGCAGCTCCTTGCCCGCCTGAACCTGGCGCCCTGGCGGCGCGATGCCCGCGGCTACCGTGCGCATGTGGAGGAGCTGTTCCGCACCATGCCGCCGCTGCTGCGCGAGATCGGCATGTTGCCGGGCTGAGGACATCACCAGGGGGGATACGAGCATGGCCAGGATCGCCGTCGGCGGCTTCCATCACGAGACCAATTGCTTCGTGAAACCGGATACCGACTACGCCTATTTCGCCAGCCACCGCGACCGTCCGCCGTTGGTGCGGGGCGAGGCGGTCTTCGAATGGCTCGGCGGCTCCTCCTTCGCGCTGGCCGGCTTCATGCAGGAGATGCAGCCCGGGCATGAGCTGGTGCCGCTGCTCTGGACCAGCGGCGGTGCCGGCGGCCTGGTGACCGCCGATGCCTTTGAGCGCATCACGGGCGAGCTGATCGGCCGCCTCTCGGAAGCCATGCCGGTGGATGCCGTCTATCTCGACCTGCACGGCGCCATGGTCAGCGCGCCCTTCGAGGATGGCGAGGGCGAGCTGCTGCGCCGGGTGCGCGCCGTGGTGGGCGAGACGGTGCCGGTCGTCATCAGCCTGGACTACCATTCCAATGTCACGCCCGGGATGGTGGCGAATACCGATGGGCTGGTGGCCTATCTCACCTATCCGCATGTGGACCGGGCCGAGACCGGCCAGCGTGCCGCGAAGGCGATGCAGCTTCTGTTGCAGCGCGGCCGGCCCGCGGGCCGGGCGCTGCGGAAGACGCCCTTCCTGATTCCGCTGAACGACCAATGCACCCTGGTCGAGCCTTCGAAAACCATCGTCTCACGCTCCAGGGTGGCGGAGGGCGATCTCGTCAACCTCTCCTACCTTGCCGGCTTTCCGCCGAGCGACCTCTATTGGTGCGGCCCTGCGGTGATCGCGCATGCCTGGACGCAGGAGGCCGCCGACCGCGCCGCCGACGGCCTGCTGCGGGAGATCGCCATGCAGGAGCCGAATTTCGCCGTGGAGATGGTCTCGCCGGAGGAGGGCGTGGCACGGGCCATGCGGCTGGCGAAGACCGCCTCTAGGCCCGTGGTCATCGCCGATACCCAGGACAACCCGGGCTGCGGCGGCAATGCCGATACGACGGGGCTGATCCGGGCCCTTGTCGCCGCGGGGGCCGAGGACGCCGTGGTCGGCTTCCTCTGCGATCCCGAGGCGGCCAGGGCCGCGCATGCGGCCGGCGAGGGAGCGGAGATCGCGCTGGCCCTCGGCGGCCGCACCGGCCCGGAGGGGGTGACGTCGCTGGAGGGCACCTTCCGCGTCACGCGCCTGGGCAGCGGCAGGTTCAACACCACCGGCAGCGTCTCCGGCAACCGGCCGGTCGATCTCGGCCCCATGGCCTTGCTGACCACCGGTGGCGTCTCCGTTGCCGTCACCACCAAGCGCATGCAGGCGCTGGACCAGGCGCCCTTCCAGCACCTTGGCATCGAGCCGCGGCAGCAGAAGATCCTCGGCCTCAAATCCACCTGCCACTTCCGGGGCGAATTCGAGCCGATTGCCGAGGCCGTCATCGTGGTGCTGGCGCCGGGCTATTACCGCGCCGACCCGGCGGTCTATCCCTATCGGCGGCTGCGCCCGGGCATCCGCCTGCGCCCGCTGGGGCCGGACCACCTGCCATCCCCGGGCAGCCCGTGACCGGTCCGGGCTTCGCGCCCGGGCTACCCCGCCAGGATCAGCCGCGCGAGGTCCTCCGGCCTGGTCAGCATCGGGTAATGCCCGGTGTCGAGTTCATGCCAGGCCGCCCCCAGCGCCGCCGCCGTGCGGCGCTGATGCACCTCCGGCGGATTGGCGCTCTGGCGGCACCAGATGACGCTGGCCTGCCAGCGTTGCTGCCAGAATTGCGGAAGCCGCACCGGCGCCTCCATGGCGGCGATCGGGTGCTGGGTATAGCGCGCCAGCACCCAGTCCCGCCGCGCCGGCTCCAACTCGGCGAAGAGCCGGGTCTCGGCATCCTGGCGCGACGGCCCGCTGGTCAGCGCGGTATTCACCGCCGTCGGGCGCTGCACGATGTCGGACAGCCGCTCCCCGTCGCGCAGCGCCAGCGCATCGGCGAAGACCAGCCGGCCCACGCGGTCGCGTGCCTGTTCCGCGACGCGGGCCAGCACCATGCCGCCGGTGCTGGTGCCGACCAGCACGGCATCGCGCAGGTCGTGGTTGAACAGCAGGCCGGCGAGCTCCTCGGCCTGGCTCTCGGTGGTGATGCCGGGCCGGAGCTGGCCCTGCCGCTCGGCGCAGCCATCGAGCGTGGGCGTCAGCACGAGATGCCCCGCCGCCCGCAGCCGCGCCGCCACCTGGTTCCAGATCCAGCCGCCCTGATAGGCGCCATGGATCAGCACGATGGGTGCCATTGTCGCGTTTCCCTCCCCCGCCGTCCCTGTAACCCGGGCTGCGGCATCGCCAGTCTTTCCCCGCGCGGCGCATGGGTCCAGCGGGATCAGGCCAAGGGGGCCGCCAGCCGCAGCAGCAGGGTGACGAGGTCGCCCTCATCCACCGCCATCGCCGCCTCGGCCATGGCGAACCAGCGGCGCTCGCGCTCCGATTTTTCCGGCCAGTCCTCCAGCAGCCGCTCCACCTTCAGCGGGAAGACCTCGACCTCGCAGGTCACGGTGCGGCCGTGTTCCACGCGCTTCAGATAGGCATAGCTGCCGATCGCCTCCGGCATGACCTGGCCGAGGATGCCCGCCTCCTCGAAGGCTTCCTTGGCGGCCAGTTCATGCGGCGCCAGGCGCTTCTCGGCCCAGCCCTTGGGCAGCACCCAGCGGCGCGTCTCGCGGCTCGTCACCAGCAGCACCATGGTCTGCCCCTCGCGCTCGGCGAAGGGCAGGGCCGCGTATTGCCGGCCAGGGGAGGGCGATTCGCGGGGCGGTTTCCGCTTGCTGGGCGGAGCTTTGCGGGGCATGGACCGTTCGGGTTCCCGGACATCGCGTGTGACCTGAGCCACTACTGCGCTGCCGCTACCCGGACGTCCAGACGATTTGGCCCGCCGTGCCGGGAAGCCATGGATGACCTGCGAAGGTCATCCATGCCTCAGCCGATCCGGCCGCCGCCCTGCCGGGTGATGGCGATCACGCTCGGCCGCGGCGGCGTGCCGGGCTGGAAATCGGGCCAGCGGGTGGAGGGATTGTCGAAGGTGCTGCCGGGGTCCTCGCCGGGATGCTGGATCGCCAGGAAGAGCGTGGTGTCGTCAGGCGTGAAGCGGGGGCCGCAGACCTCGGCCCCGGTCGGGGCCTGGTAGAAGAGCCGGGTCAGCGCCCGGCCGCGCCCCACCGTGTCGGCGGCATAGAGCCCATCCGCCACGCCGGCATTCTCCGCCGCACCATCGGTCGAGATCCAGATGCGGCCGCGGCTGTCGAAGGCGCAATTGTCGGGGCAGGAGAGCCAGCCCTCGTCGCTGGTGGCGCGGTGGTACTGCGCGCCGGGATCGACCCCGGGCTTGCCGGCGGCGAGGAAGATCTCCCAACGCGCCTCCATGGCCGCGTGATCCACCTCCGGCGTACCGGCGCCGGGCGGGATGATCTCCACCACATGGCCATGGATGTTGCGCGGGCGCGGATTGGCCGGGTTTACCTGCTCCGCGGTGCGGCGGCCATTGTTGGTGAGCATGACATAGACGCGGCCATTGGCGGGGTTGGTCTCGACATCCTCCGGCCGGTCCATCGGCGTGGCGCCGAGCAGGCCGGCGGCGCGGCGCGCCTCGATCACCACATCGGCCTGGCTGGCGAAGCCGTTCGCCGCGGTGAGCGGCCCCTCGCCATGCACCAGCGGCAGCCAGCGCATGGTGCCATCCGCCTCGAAGCGCGCCGCGTGCAGCGTGCCCTCGTCCAGCAGGTCGCGGTTGGCGGCGGGGTCGGCGGGGTTCCAAGGGCAAGCGGTGACGAATTTGTAGACATGGTCGAAGCGCTCGTCGTCGCCGCCGTAGAAGGCCACGCGCCCGTCCTTCGAGACCGCATGGGTGCAGCACTCATGCTTGAAGCGGCCGAGCGCGGTGCGCTTCACCGGCATGCTCTCCGGGTCGTAGGGATCGAATTCCACGACCCAGCCGAAGCGGTTCGGCTCGTTCGGCTCCCGGTCCAGGTCGAAGCGCGGCTCGTGCCGGCCCCAGGAATAGCTCGCCTGCTTCTGGATGCCGTAGCGCCGGCGGGCGGCAGCCTCCGGCCCCGTCTCGGCGCTCTCGCCACCGAAATAGAGGTTGAAATTCTCCTCGCAGGTCAGGACCGTGCCCCAGGGCGTATTGCCGCCGGCGCAATTGTTCAGCATGCCGAGCACGGTCAGGCCCTCCGGGTCGGCGCCGGTCCGCAGCCGCGGGTGGCCGGCGGCGGGGCCGGAGAGGCGCATCGGCGTCTCGGCGGTGATGCGGCGGTTCAGGTGGCTTTCGCGCACCACGGACCAGGCCCCGGCCTCGCGCCGGACCTCCACCACCGAGCCGCCATGCGCCATCATCTCGATCCGCGCCTGCTGCTCGCTGACGTGGCGCCTGGCCTGGGACCCGGCGCCAAGGCCCGGGAACATCAGCCCGGGGCTGGCATATTCATGGTTCACCACCAGCAGCCCGTGGTCGCTGCCGCCCGCGCCGCGCGGCAGCGGGAAGAAATCCAGGTAGTCGCAATTATAGCCGAATTGCCGCGCCTGGGCCTCCGGGGTCTGGGCCGCCGGGTCGAGTTCCGGGGCATCCGCCAGGATCGGGTCGCCCCAGCGGATGAGGGTCTGGATACTGTGCCCCTCCGCCACCGCATCGCCTTCGGCAAGCTGGTGGCGCAGTTCCGGGAAGCGCAGCGAGGAGGGGCCGGCCTCCGGCGAATTGCCGGTGCTATGCGCCGGCCGCGCCGGAACCTCCGCCGCGGCCGGGCCGGTCAGCACCGCCGCCGCGCCCGCCGCGAAGAGCCCACGCAGGGCCGTGCGCCGCGAGAGCCGTTCCTCGATCAGCTCGCCGATCGCCCGGCGGGGATCGGGGTTGCTGCCGATATCCTCGATCTCCACCGGCTCGATTTCGTGGTCCGCCATGGTCCCCGCTCCCCAGGACCGCAAGGCGCGGACCCGGGCGCAGGGTAGGGCGGTGCCCGCAACGGCTCCAGCGGGGCAATGTTAGGGTTTGGTTAAGTTCGGCGGCGGCGAATTCCCTAGCCGCTTCCGCGCGGCCGCCACACGGCGGTATGCAGCACCCGCGCCAGCACCCGCTCCCCACCGGCCATCACCAGCACGTCGAGATCCACCAGCCGGTGCCCCTTGGCCTCGTAATTCGCCACCACCCGGGCCCGCGCGGAGAGCGTCTCGCCAAGCCGGGCAGCCGAGAAATTCTGCACCTTGCTGCCGACATGGATCCAGGGCCCGAGCACCACATTCTGCGTCAGCGCCTGGTTGCACTGCCGCAGGATCATCCCCGGATGCGCCAGCCCCTCATCGCCATAGAGCGTCTCCGTCTCGCCCACCCCTTGCAGGTAGTCCGCGGCGACCTCCGGGGTCAGCGGCAGCGGCCTGGTGCCGAGCCAGGTGCCCGGCGCCAGGCTGGCCTCATCCGCCGGCGGGCGGGTCTCCGGCGGTGCCTGCCAGCGCCAATCCGCGATTGCCGGCGGCGGCGCGGCAGCATCGAGCCCAGCGCGGCCGGTGGCGCAGAGCACGCCCTCGCTCTCCACCCGCAGCGCCAGCCCGCCCTCCGCCTCCTCCGCCGCCGTCACCTCGACCAGCTTCCCGTCATAGACCGGCTTCAGGAAGCGGCATTCCAGCCGGCCCCGCTCCAGCCAGGCGCGGCCCCAGCGCTGCACCGCGGGGTGGCAGGCATAGGCATAGACCTCCACCCCCGGCACCAGCGCCCCGGTGAAGCCGAAGCGGCGCGCCACCGCATCGTCATGGATCTTGTTCTCCGAAGCGCGCGAGAGGTTGTTGGCGCTGACCCGGTAGCGAAGCCCATCCGTCACGCTCATCGGCGATCCCCCCCATTCCGGCGCATGGCCTATTTCTCCAGCACGTAGAGGCCCGGCGCATCCTCCAGCGGCGGATGCGCGGTGCTGCCCAGGCCGGGCGGCTTCCGCCGTGGGCCGGAGCGCTCCGCCAGCCAGGCGGTCCAGTCCGTCCACCAGCTTCCGTCATGCCTAGTGGCGGCGGCGCGCCAAGCCTCGGCACTCTCGGCCTTGTCCTCGTTGGTCCAGTAGATGCCCTTGCCGCCCGGCGGGTTGATGATGCCGGCGATATGCCCGGACGAGGCCAGTACGTAGCGCGCCTTGCCGCCGACCAACTGGGTGATCCGCCAGGCCGCATCCCAGGGCACGATGTGGTCCTTTTCGGCCCCCACCGCATAGACATCCAGCGCGATGCGGCCGAGGTCGATCGCCTCGCCCTTCAACTGGATCCTGCCGGGGACCATCAGGTTGTTCTCGACATAGGTGTTGCGCAGGTACCAGCTATGCGCGGTGCGGGCCATGCGGGTGCCGTCGCTGTTCCAGTAGAGCAGGTCGAAGGCCGGCGGCTTCTCGCCGAGCAGGTAGTTGTTGACCACATTCGCCCAGATCAGGTCGTTCGAGCGCAGCAGGTTGAACATGTTGGACATCTCGCGGCTGTCGAGATAGCCGCGGTCCATCATCTGCTGCTCCACGAAGTCGATGCCGGGCTCGCCCAGGAACACCGCCGTATCGCCGACCCGGGAGAAATCCTGCAGCGAGACCATGAAGGTGGCGGAGGCGAAGCGGTTGTCGCCCTTGGCCGCCAGCACCGACAGCAGCATCGCCAGCAGGGTGCCGCCGATGCAGTAGCCCATCACGTTCACCTGCTTGGCGCCGGTGATGTCGCGGATCACGTCGCTCGCCTCCAGCGGGCCGAGATCCATGTAGTCCTCGATGGTGGTGTCCTCCATCGAGGCGTCGGGATTCTTCCAGGACACCACGAAGACGGTGAAGCCCTGCGCCACCAGGTACCGCACCATGCTGTTCTTCGGCTGCATATCGAGGATGTAGTATTTGTTGATCCAGGGCGGCAGGATCAGCAGCGGCGTGGCATGCACGTTGGGCGTGCTCGGCTCGTACTGGATCAGCTCGATCAGCCGGTTGCGGTGCACCACCTTGCCCGGGGTGAGCGCCAGGTTCCGCCCCGGCGCGAAGGCCGTCTCGTCCACCATGGAAAGCCGGCCGGCCTTGAGGTCGGCCAGCAGGTTGCGCACGCCCTCCGCCACGCTGGCGCCGCCGGTTTCGACGGCCCGCTTCAGCGCCACCGGGTTCGAGGCCAGCAGCAGGTTCGGGCTCATCGCATCGACGAATTGCCGGAGGTGGGATTGTAGCCGCTCCCGCTCGGCCGGGTCGAGGTCGGTATCCGCCTCGTTCTGCCGCAGCAGCCAGTCGGAGGCGAGCAGATAGGCATCGCGGAGGCTGCGATAGACCGGGTTGGCCTGCCATTCCGGGGCCGCGAAACGCTTGTCGCCCGCCGCCGGCGCGCTGCCAGTGGCGGCTTCACCGGTCCAGCGCCGGGCCGCATCCTGCCAAGCCTCCATCGCCGCGCCCCAGAGCGAGGCGTTGAGCGAGGCCGCTGCGGCCAGGGTCGTCGCTGGCCGGCTGAGCGAGCGCAGCCAGACGGTGCGCAGCGCCCGCGCCACCTCCGCCCAGTCCACCGGCACCACCTCGCGCAGCGGATTGGCGTTCCAGGCCCGGTCGATCGCCTTCAGCATCGGGTCCCGGGTGAGCATGGCGGTGGCCTGCTTGGCGCCGGCGGCGAGGATCGCATCGCCGAATTCACTGGGCGGCACCGTCCACCACGGGGTGCCCTGGCCTGGTGCTCCCTGGCCGGCCTCGCCACCGGCCGGGCGCGGCATGGCCTTCGCCGCCGCCTCCATCCAGGCCGCCCAGAGCCCGAAAATGGCCTCCGGTGCGGCACTTGCCTCCGGCGTCGCGCTTGCCTCCGGCGTCGCGCTTGCCTCCGGTGCCGTGCCTGCCGATGCGGCCGCGCTCTCCGGCGGGGCCCTGCCTCCCGCGTCCCGACCCGATTCCCGCCGCCGCTCGGGAGTGTCCTTGCCTGTCCGGCCAGCCATGCTGCCTGCCTCCCATTCTCCGGCCGTCCGGACGCTGCCGCCCGGGCGCCTCGCCATTCCTGCCGGACTGTCGCATAGGCGGCCGGCCCGGCGATAACTTCCCTGAAGCCCCTCCGGCCGCATGCAGGCGGCCAGGACGCCAGGGCCAATGGGTCCTCAACGCCGCCACCGGAGCCGGTTCCGGACCGACCGCACCGGACCGTGATTCGGCGGCAGCGGCCGGTGGGGCCAAGTCTGTCGCCGCTGCGCGAAGGGCAACAATGCCCCGCGGGCTTCTCCTGGCCTCTCCCGTGCGAGAGGAGCCCGCCGTGGCGGAGGGAGACCAGGTCTGATGACGAAGATCACCGGAACGACCCGGCGCGCCGTGCTGCGCGCCGGAGGGCTGGGCGTGGCGGCCGGCGCGCTGCCGCTGTTCAACGTGCATGGCCAGACTTCGGCGGGCCGCGTCGCGGTCGGCTTCTGGGACCATTGGGTGCCGACCGGCAACGAGGCGATGCGCCAGATCGTCGGCGAATGGGCGGAGAAAAACCGGGTGGAGGTCCAGATGGACTTCATCACCTCGGTCGGCATGAAGAACCTGCTGACCATCGCCGCCGAGGCGCAGGCCCGCCAGGGCCACGACATCCTGGCCTTCCCGAGTTGGCAGGTGCACGACCAGGCGCGCAACCTGGAGCCGGTGGATGACATCGTCGGCCGCCTGATCCAGAAGAACGGCCCGGCCAATCCGGCCACCGAGTATCTCGGCAAGGTGGACGGCAGTTGGCGGGCGGTGCCGGCGACCGCGGGCAGCCAGTACAAGGGCTCGGCGGCGCGCATCGACCTGATGAAGCAGCATGCCGGCATCGATGTGCGGGCGATGTATCCGGCCGAGACCCGGCTCGGCCCCGGCGTCGACCAGTGGACCTGGGAGAATTTCCTGGTCGCGGCGCAGAAATGCAATGCGGCGGGGGTGCCCTTCGCCCTGCCGGCCGGCACCTTCAGCGACGCCACCGACTGGATCGGCGCCATGTTCCGCTGCCATGGCGCGGAGATGGTGGATGCCAAGGGCGACATCACCATCCGCAACAACGACAAGGTCAGGCAGGTGCTGGACTATGCCGCGCGGCTGTTCCAGCACATCCCCGGCGAGATGTTCGCGGCGGATGACGCCACCAACAACCGGGCGCTGATCTCCGGCCGCTCCGCCTTCATCTTCAACCCGCCCTCCGCCTGGGCGGTGGCCAAGCGCGACGCGATCCATGTGGCGGAGCAGACCTGGCACTTCCCGAGCCCCATCGGGCCGGCCGGCCAGTACGTGCCGCATCTGCCCTATTTCTGGGGCATCTGGAACTTCAGCAACAACAAGCCGACGGCCAAGGCGCTGCTGGAGCACCTGTCGCAGCGGGAGCAGGTGGCGAAGATGGTCGCCGCCTCGGATGGCTACGACATCCCGCCCTTCGCCACCCTGACCGACCTCGATACCTGGTCCACGGTCGGGCCGCCGCGCGGGACGGTGTTCAACTACCCGGTCAAGGAGCACCACCATGCGCATCCCTCGATCGCCTGCTCCCCGGCGCCGGCCAGCATCGCGGTGCAGATGTACACCCAGGGCATCCAGGCGAAGATGATCGCCCGCCTGGTGCAGAGCAAGGAGCCGATGGACCGCGTGCTGGGCTGGGCCGAGCGCGAGGTGGAGGGCTTCATGCGCTGAGACGGCCCGATGACCGCAGGGCCGCATGGCCCGGAGGTCTGAATCGGGCCGCAGCGACGACCCGATGACCGCAGGGCCGCATGGCCCGGAGGTCTGAATCGGGCCGAGGAAATCAAGCGGCCCTCTCCCGCCCGATTGGGGGAGGGCCGCTATTCCAATTCCAGCCGGTAGCGCCAGTCGGTGGTGTCGAGCCAGGTGAGGCGCCGTTCCACCCGCTGGCCGGAGACGTCGAAGGCGACGCGGTCGATCTCCAGCAGCACCTGACCGGCGGCGCCGGCCAGGGCCTCGGCGATCCAGGCATCGGCGGCGATGGCGCGCAGCTCCTCCTCCGCCCGCATCACCGTGACGCCGTGGCGGCGCTGGTAGAGCACGTACATCTCGTCCGTCAGCTCGCGGTCGAGCGGCAGGGTGAAATGCGGGAAGAGCGCGGCGGGGAGCGAGATCTGCTCCAGGATGCAGGGCCTGCCCTCCAGCAGCCTGAGCCGCAGCAGCCGCATCATCGGGGTTTCAAGCGGCAGGTGCAGGCGCCGCGCCTCGTCGTTGTTGGCCGGGCCGGTGCCCATGCGCAGCAGCCGGCTGGTCGGCACCGGCTTCCGCCCCCAGGGATCGGCGACGCGGAAGAAGTGGAACAGCGCGCGTTCGCTGGTGTGCTCGGCGACGAAGGTGCCGCGGCCCTGGCGGCGCTCGATGAGCCGGCGCCGCTCCAGCGCCTGCAAGGCCTTGCGCACCGTGCCCTGGGAAACGCCGAGGTCGCGGCCGATCTCCACCTCGCTCGGCAGCGGCGTGCCGGGGGGCCAGAGGCCCTCGGCGATGCGGCCCATCAGCAGCGCCTCCACCTGGAGGTAGAGCGGCTGCGCGGCGGGCCGCGATTCCTCCGGCAGCAGCATGGTCATTTGCGGCGGACGACCGGCGCCGGCTGCCCCTCGATCAGCACATTGACGCAGGCCGGGCGCTTGCTGGCGAAGGCGCGGTCCAGCGCGACGGGCAATTCGGCGGCGTCCTGCACGAATTCGCCATGCCCGCCCAGCGCCGTGGCCACCAGGTCGTAGCGGGTGGCCGGCGCCAGGCTGCAGCCATGCGCGCGGTCCGCGCCATAGTCGCGGAGCTGGATCTGGTGCTCGGCGTTCCAGCGGCCGTCATTGCCGACCACGGCGACGAAGGGCAGGCCGTGGCGGACCGCGGTGTCGAATTCCGCCATGTGGAAGCCGAAGGTGCCATCGCCCAGCACGGCGAGGATGCTGGCCTCCGGCCGCGCCCGCCGCGCCGCCATGGCGAAGGGGATGGAGGGGCCGATGGCGCCGGCCACGCCATTGATGACGCGGGCGGGCGCGGTGAGCAGCGCCTGCGCCCATTGCCCGATCTCGCCGCCATCGCTCACCAGCACGGCCTGCGGGTCGCGCAGATGCGGCGCGAGGGCGTGGCAGAGGGTGACGGGATGGATCGGGCCGGCGCTGCGGCCGCGATAGGCGTCCCAGGCGGCGGGGCGATGGGCGATGGCGTCAGACACTTTATCCATCCAGCCCGGTGCCGGTCGATTGCCTGCATCGGGGAGCATGATGAAGGCCCGCGCCGCTTCCGCGGCGCCGCAGAGGGCGGCCAGTGCCAGGCGCCCGCCGAGCAGATGCGCCGCGCGGGCGAGCAGCGCGGGCTCGGGGTCCAGCACGATCCAGCGGCAGCCGGGCGCGATGGCCGGCGCCCGGCCGAAGCGCAGGGTGAAGTCGAGCGGCTTGCCGAGCAGCAGGATCAGGTCGGCCTCCGCCAGCACCTCCGCGAAGGCGCCGAGCGAGGGGTCGGCCACCCCGCGCGGGCTTTCCATGGCCAGCACCGGCGCGCCGAGCACGCCGCTGAGCGGGGCCAGCAACCCGCGTCCTTCCGGCGTGCAGAGCGCGGGCGGGGCGATGACCAGCGGCCGGCTGGCGCTGGCGATTTCCGCCATGACGGCGGCCACCATGCCGGGCGAGAGCGGCATCGGCTCCGGCTGGAACGCCGCCGGCTCCGGCCAGGCGATGCCGGAGGGGTCGAGCCGCGCTTCCAGCACATCGGTGGGCAGGCTGAGATGCACCGGGCCGGGTCGGCCGGAACGGGCGATGCGGATGGCGCGGGCCAGGTCCTGCGCCAGGGTGGCGGTCGATTGCGCCACCCAGGCCGCCTTGGTCACGGGCGCGGCGAGATCGGCATTGCGCAATTCCTGGAAGGCGCCGAGACCGAGTTCGCCGAGCGGCGCATGGCCGGAGAGCAGCACCAGCGGCACCTCCCCCCGCCATGGCGGTGCTGAGCGCGGCCACCGCGTTGGTATGGCCCTGCCCACCCGTCACCAGGGCGATCCCGGCCTCGCCGGTGAGGCGGGCATAGGCATCGGCCATATGCACGGCGGCGGCTTCCTGGCGGGTGTGGATCAGCTCGATTCCTCGCCCCAGCAGGGCGTCGAAGACCGGCATGATGTGGTTGCCCGAGAGGGTGAAGACCGTTCCCACCCCGGCCCGCGCCAACCCCTCGACCAGCGCATCCGCCCCCCGGATCGGCTTGCCCATTTTTTCACCTTCGAAATATTTCGCGATTAAGGCTAGGCAAGTCTTGTGTCTTATACAAGACTGGCTCGGGAAATTACGGCGGAATAAGGCAGAATGCCGATGGTGGAAGCGGCGGGGACGCTTGAGGTCAGCATCTGGCGCGGCGGTGCCGAGGGCGCGATGCAGCGCTACCAGGTGCCGGCGCGCGGCAACCAGACCGTGCTCGATATCGTCACCCATATCCAGCGGGAGCTGGACCCCTCGCTTGCCTATCGCTTCGCCTGCCGGGTCGGCATGTGCGGCAGTTGCGCCATGATGGTGAATGGCCGCGCCCGCTGGACCTGCCGCACCCATGCGAGCCGCGTCATCGGCGCCGATGGCAGGCTGGGATTGCGGCCGCTGGCCAATCTGCCTGTTATCCGCGACCTCGCCACCGACATGGCGCCCTTCTTCGACAAATGGGCCCGGGCGCGCGGCCGCTTCCAGCCGAAGGATGCACCGGATGGCGCGGTGCCCCAGGAATTCCACGTGGTCCCCCCTGCCTCCAAGCAGCGGCGGGAGGCCGATGCGGGCATCGAATGCATCGGCTGCGGCGTCTGCCATGCAAGCTGCGACGTGGTGGCCTGGAACCCCGACTATCTCGGCCCCGCCGCGCTGAACCGCGCCTGGACCCTGGTGAACGACGTGCGCGACGGCGCCCGGCAGGAACGCATGGAGGCAGTGGCGGGCGATGCCGGCTGCCATTCCTGCCACTCCACGCAAAGCTGCACCGAGCGCTGCCCGAAGCAGCTCGATCCTTCCGCGGCCATCGCCGGGCTGAAGCGCAGCCTGTTCTGGGACACGCTGCTCGGGCGGCGCGCGTGAACCGCGTGGCGCAAGGCCAGATGCATCTCTGGATCGCCCAGCGCGTCACCGCCATGGTGCTGGCGCTGGCGGTGACGGTGCACCTCGTCACCATCATCCTGGCGGTGCGCGGCGGGCTGACGGCGGCGGAGATCCTGGGGCGGCTGCGGGGCGACGCGCTATGGCTCGGCTTCTATGCGGTCTTCGCGCTCTGCGCCGGGCTGCATGGGGCGATCGGGCTGCGCAACATCGCGGGCGAGACGCTGGGCTGGCGCGGCCGCGGCTTCGACCTGGCCTGGCTCGGCATCGGGCTGGCCACCGCGGGCTTCGGCATCCGTGCCGCCTGGGGGCTCTACGCAGCATGATGGACCTCCGGCCCCGCTCCCACCCGACCTACCTTGCCTTCCTCGTGCACCGCATCTCCGGCCTGCTGCTGGCGCTGTTCCTGCCACTGCATTTCTGGGCGCTCGGCGGCGCCATCCAGGGCGAGGCGGCGCTGGAGGGCTTCCTGCGCTGGACCGACCGCCCGCTGGTGAAGGCCGCGGAATTCGGCCTGGTGCTGCTGCTGGCGGCGCATCTCGCCGGCGGGCTGCGAGTGCTGGCGCTGGAATTCCTTGGCTGGCGGCGTCGGCAGAAGGATCTGGTGGCGGCCTCGGCCGGGATCTCCCTTGCCGCCGGCCTGCTGTTCCTCCTGGCTGTTTTTTGAACGCGCATCCGCACGATGTCCTCTGACCTCCTCTGGCTGCTGGCGGGCGGCTTCTTCGCCGCCTTCGCCGCGGGGCTGGCGGGCTTCGCCTTCGCGCTGATCGCCTCGGGCGTCTGGTATCACCTGCTGCCGCCCACCGAGGCGGCGCCGCTGGTGATCGCCGCCAGCACCCTGATGCAGGTGGGCACCCTGCTCTCGCTGCGCCGGGTCGTGCAGTGGCGCGCGGCGGCGCCCTTCCTGGTCGGCGGCGTCTTCGGCGTGCCGCTGGGCACCCTGGCGCTGGCGCATATCGATGCCCGCACGCTCGGCTTCGCGGTGGGGGTGCTGCTGATCCTCTATGCCGGCTGGATGCTGGCCCGGCTGGCGCTGCGCCGGGCGCCCGCGCCGATGACGGCCGGCGGCCGCGGCGCCGATGCGGCAGTGGGTTTCGCCGGCGGCGTGCTGGGCGGGGTCGGCGGCTTCTCCGGCGCGCTGCCGACCATCTGGTGCGACTTGCGCGGCTGGCGCAAGGATACGGCGCGCGGCGTCTACCAGCCCTTCATCCTGGTGATGCAGTCGCTGGCCCTGGCCTGGGCCTTCGGCGCCGGGCTCTTCGGCGGCGGCACCGGGGAGCGGCTGCTGCTGCTGCTGCCGGTCCTGGCCCTGGGCGGCTGGCTCGGCGTGCGGGCCTTCCATGCCGCGACGGCGGAGCGCTACCGCCTGGTGCTGCTGGCGCTGCTTCTGGCCTCCGGCCTCTCGCTGGTGGCCTGATGGACGGGAGGAGAACGCGATGACCCATGTTTCCAGGCCCAATGCCGAGCCGTTGCGGATCGACCCCGGCGCCGTCGAGGAGGCGGCGAAGCTGCTCTATATCCGGGCCTGCAAGATCCTGCCGGACGACATCAAGCAGGGCTTCGCCCGGCTCGATGCCGATGAGACGGACGGCACCGCCAAGGCCATCCTCGCCACCATGATCGAGAATATCGGCGTGGCGGAACGCATGGACAACCTGCTCTGCCAGGATACCGGCATCCCGATCTTCAACGTGCTGATCGGCCGCAACATCGCGCTGGATGGCTGGGACCTGAAGGCGGCGATCGCCCGCGGCACGGCGCGCGCGACGCGGGAGGCGCCGCTGCGCTCCTCGGTCGTGCATCCCATCACCCGGAAGAACGAGCATACCAGCTGCGGCGAGCGGGTGCCGGTCATCAATATCGACTTCACCGATCGCGACCGGGAACTCCGCCTGGAGATGATCCCGAAGGGATCGGGCAGCGAGAATGGCAGCTTCCTGCAGATGCTGATCCCGGCGGATGGGCTCGCCGCGGTGAAGCGCTTCGTGGTGGACCGGGTGATGCAGGCCGGCGGCAAGGTCTGCCCTCCCACCATCGTCGGCGTCGGCATCGGCGGCACCTCCGACCTCTGCATGCATCTGGCGAAGATGGCGGCGACCCGGCCGCTCGGCTCGCGCTGCGCCGATGCCGAGGGTGCGAAGCTGGAGGCGGAATTGTCTGACGCGGTGAACGGCCTTGGCATCGGGCCGCAGGGCCTGGGCGGCGATGGCACCAGCTTCGCCGTGCATGTGGAGACGGCGGCGACGCATATCACCATGAACCCGGTGGCGGTGAACATCCAGTGCCACAGCGCGCGGCGCGCCAGCGCGACCTTCACGCCCGATGGCATCGTGGTGGGGTTCTGAACCATGGCCGATCATGTGCTGAACACCCCGGTTTCCGAGGCGGATATCCGCGCCCTGCGCGTTGGCGACCGCGTGACCCTGCAATCCACCCTCTTCGGCATCCGCGACGCCACGCAGATCCACATGTTCGACCATGGCCGCCGCACGAAATTCGACCTGCGCGGCCATGCCGTGATCCATACCGCGCCCAATCTCCGCAAGGTGGAGCCCTCGCCGGAGCATCCCGCCGGCTATGCCCCGGTCTGCGTCGGCACCACCACCTCGGACCGCATGGAGCGCTTCACCCGGCCGCTAATGGAGCGGGAAGGCGTGCGGATCATCATCGGCAAGGGCGGGCTGCGCGAGGAGAGCCTGCGCGCCTTCGCCGAGCTTGGCGGCTGCTACCTGGCCGTGGTGGGCGGCGCGGCGGCGCTGGAGACCACCTGGATCGAGCAGTTGGAGGATGTCGATCTCGACGACCTCAACCCGGAAAGCCTCTACAAATTCCGCATCCGCGATTTCGGCCCGCTGCTGGTCGCCATGGATAGCCATGGCGGCAGCCTCTACACGGAGGTGAACGCCAAGGTGGCGGCGCGGCGGCAGGCGGTGCTGGAGAAGCTCGGCGCGGCCGAAGGCGCCCGGCCATGACCGCGCCGCGCCGCATCCGCACGGATATCCTGGTGCTCGGCTCCGGCGGCGCCGGGCTGCTGGCGGCGCTGCATGCCAAGGATGCGGCGCCGGAATTGCAGGTGACGGTGGCGGTGAAGGGGCTGCTCGGCAAGTCCGGCTGCACCCGCATGGTGCAGGGCGGCTACAATGTCGCCATTGCCGAGGGCGATTCCGCCGAGCGGCATTTCATGGACACGCTCGATGGCGGGAAATGGCTGAACGACCAGGACCTCGCCTGGACCCTGGTGACGGTGGCGCAGGACCGCATCCGCGAGCTTGAGAACCGCTGGGGCTGCTTCTTCGATCGCAACCCGGACGGCACCATCCACCAGAAGGCTTTCGCCGGCCAGACCTTCGACCGCACGGTGCACAAGGGCGACCTGACCGGCATCGAGATCATCAACCGCCTGGCCGAACAGGTCTGGGCGCGCGGCATCGAGCGGCTGGAGGAGCACCGCGCCGTCGCGCTGATCCGCACGGCGGATGGCTCGCGGCTTTCGGGCGTACTGCTGGTCGATGTGCGCAGCGGCGAGCTGGTCTTCTGCCAGGCGCGCGCGGTGCTGCTCGGCACCGGCGGCGGGCCGACCATGTACACCTACCACACCCCCTCCGGCGACAAGTCCTGCGACGGCATGGCGATGGCGCTGCAAGCGGGGCTGCCGCTGCGCGACATGGAGATGGTGCAGTTCCACCCGACCGGCGTGCTCGCCGGCCCGGGCACGCGCATGACCGGCACCATCATCGAGGAGGGGCTGCGCGGCGCCGGCGGCTATCTGCTCGGCGGCGATGGCGAGCGCTTCATGCACAAATACGATCCGCGGCTGGAGCGGGCGACGCGCGACATCGTCAGCCGCTCCATGTACCGGGAGATGCTGGCGGGCAATGTGAATGCCGAGGGCGGGCTCTGGATCGAGATGCGGCATCTCGGCGCCGAGAAGGTCCGCCGGATGTTCAAGGGCATGGTGGAACGCTGCGCCGATTGCGGCTTCGACCTGGCCGGCGGTCGCGTGCCGGTGGTGCCGACCGCGCATTACATGATGGGCGGGCTGGTCTTCGCCCCCGATGGCAGCACCGAACTGCCCGGACTTTTCGCGGCCGGCGAGGATACCGGCGGCGTGCATGGCGCGAACCGGCTGGGCGGCAATGGCGTGGCGAATTCCACCGTCTTCGGCGGCATCGCCGGCGACAGCATGGGGCGCTGGGTGCCGCGGCATGGCGCCTTCGAGGAACCGGACCGTGCGGCGCTGGAGGCCGCCATCGCCGCCACCCTGGCGCCCTTCGGGCGGCCCGCCGCGCCGCTCTCGCCGATCCGCGACGGGCTGCATGCGCTGATGTGGGAGAAGGCCGGCATCCTGCGGGATGCGGCCGGGCTGGCCGAGGCGGCGCGCGGCCTGGATGCGCTGGAGGCCGAGCTGGACGCAGCCGGGCTGGACGGCCAGGACCGCGCCTTCAACCTCACCTGGCACGACTGGCTGAACCTGAAATCCCTGGTCCTGGTCAGCCGCAGCATCGTGGCCGCCGCCGAGGCGCGGCGGGAAAGCCGCGGCGCCCATTGGCGCGAGGATTTCCCTGAGACCGATGCGGGGCGGGACGGGCTTTCCCATACCGTCGCCACCCTGGCGGCGGGCCGGATCGCGCTGGACTGGCGGCCGGTGCATTTCACCCGGTTGCAGCCTGGCGAAAGCCTGCTGGCGGCAGCCGAATAGCCGCGCGGGGCGGCCGGACCCGGCCGCCGCCCCGGCCCCTGCGTTACCCGCTCGCCGCGTCCAGCGCCGCCATGGCGTCCCGGTCCAGGGTCAGGGCGGTAGCCCTCACCAGGTCCTGCAACTGCTCAGGCCTGGTGATGCTGGCGATGGGGGCGGTGATGCCGGGGCGGGCGATCTGCCATGCCAGCGCCACCTGCGTCGGCGTGGCGCCGAGGCGGGCCGCCGCCGCGTCGAGGGCGGCGAGCACCCGCATCCCGCGCTCGTTCAGGTACTGCGCCGCGCTGCGGGCGCCGCGCACGCTTTTCGAGAGATCGGCTTCGGAGCGGTATTTGCCCGTGAGGAAGCCGGCCGCCAGGGCGTAGTAGGGAATGACCCCGATGCCCTGCTCCCGGCACAGCGGCAGCAGATCGGCCTCGATCCCGCGCTCCATCAGGTTGTACAGCGGCTGCATGCTTTCAAAGCGCGGCAGGCCGAGCCTCGCGCTGGTCTCCAGCGCCGCCTTCAGGCGCGGCGCGCTGTAGTTGGAGGCGCCGATGGCCCGGACCTTGCCCTGCTCGACCAGCCGGGCGAAGGCGCCGAGCGTCTCCTCGAGCGGGGTGGCCTCGTCGTCCTTGTGGGCCTGGTAGAGGTCGATGACATCGGTGTTCAGGCGCTTGAGGCTCTCCTCGGCGGATTGCATGATCCAGGCGGCGGAGAGCCCCTTGCCGCGGCCCGGCATCTCCATGCCGACCTTGGTCAGGATCAGCACGTCCCGCCGCCGTCCGCGGGCCTGCAGCCATTCGCCGATGACGGTTTCGGACTCGCCCCCGGCATGGCCGGGCGCCCAGGCGGAGTAGACATCGGCCGTGTCGATCGCGTTCAGCCCGGCCTCCGCCAGGGCATCGAGCAGGCGGAAGGACATGTCCCTGTCCGCCGTCCAGCCGAAGACATTGCCGCCGACGATGATGGGCGGCACCTCGATCCCCGACCGGCCCAAGCTGCGCTTCTGCATGGTTCGTTCCTCCTGCCCAATGCGCCAGTCCGGCACGGCGGCAGGATGCCGCATGGGCATTCCCCCGTCGACCGGGCGCGGATGGCCGCTCCGGCTTGCCAGCCCGGCCCTGCCATGCGGTGATCCCCGCAAAGACCTGGAGGATCGCCGATGCTGCGCCGGAGCCTCGCCCCCCCTGCTTGCTCTCGCCCTGGCCGCCGCGCCCTGGGCGGCTGCCCGGGCCCAGATGCCGCAGGATGCGGAGTTCCCGCAGCGCCCGGTGCGGCTCATCGTGCCCTTCGCGGCGGGCGGGTCGGCCGATGTGCTGGCGCGCATCACGGGCCAGGCGCTGTCCACGCGCTGGCGGCAACAGGTGGTGGTGGACAACCGGCCGGGCGCCGGCGGGCATATCGGCGCCGAGCAGGCGGCGCGCAGCCCGGGCGATGGGCACACGCTGGTGCTCGGCACCATCGGCATCCATGCGGCGAGCGCGATCTATCGCTCGCTTTCCTACAACCCGGTCACCGACCTCGCCCCCGTCGTGGTGCTGGCGGAATTCCCCAATGCCATCATCACCCACCCGGCACTTCCCGCGCGCAACCTGCGCGAGCTGATCGAACTGGCGCGGCGGAAGCCGGGGAGCTCACCTTCGGCTCCGCCGGCAACGGCACCTCCACGCATATGGCGGGCGAGCTGTTCATGCTCGTGGCCGGCGTGCGGCTGACGCATGTGCCCTATCGCGGCAGTTCCCAGGCCCTGAACGACCTGGTGGCGGGCAGCATCCAGGTGATGTTCGAGAACCTGCCCACCGTGCCGCCGCTGGCCCGCGAGGGGCGCGTGCGCGTCCTGGCGCTGACCAGCGCCGGCCGCTCGGAGAGCCTGCCGGAAGCCCCGACCGCGGCCGAGGCCGGGCTGGAAGGCTATGTCGCCACGGCCTGGTTCACCATCGCCGCGCCCGCCTCCACCCCGGCACCGCTGCTGGAGCGGCTGAATGCCGATCTCCGCGCCGCCCTGGCGGACCCCGAGTTGCGTGGCCGCTTCGCCCAGGGCGGCGCGACGCCCATCGGCGGCACCGTGGAGGAGGCGCGGCGCTTCTTCGCCGCCGAGACCGCGAAGTGGTCGCATGTCATCAGCACCGCCGGCATCAGGGTCGATTGACCCCGCCGCGGAACCCGCAACCACCGAGAGGAGCCTGCCTTGACGGAGCATGTTTTCCCGCCGCATCAGCGCCTTCCGCGCCGCAATCTCCTGGCCGCGGCGGCGGGGCTCGTCGCGGCGCCCGCCGCCACGGCCCGGGCCCAGGATGCGGAATGGCCGGCACGGCCGGTGCGGGTGGTCGTGGGGTGGCCGCCCGGGGGCACCGCGGATACGGTCGCCCGCGTGCTGTTCACCGAGACCTCGCAGCGCACCGGCCAGCAATTCGTGGTGGACAACCGCACCGGCGCCACCGGCATGATCGGCAGCGGCTTCGTCGCCGCCGCGGCGCCGGACGGCTATACGGTCCTGTATGGAACCACCCCTCTCTCGACCGCGATCCTGTTTCCGCAACTGAGCTTCGACCCGGTGCGCGACCTCGTCCCGGTGTTCCAGTCCATCACCGTGCCGCAATTGCTGCTGACGCATCCGTCGGCCACGGCCAGGTCCGTCGCCGAGCTCATCGCGGAGGCGAAGGCCAATCCCGGGCGGATGAACTGGGCCTCCGCCGGAAGCGGCGGCGTGCAGCACCTCGCGCTCGAGCTCTTCGCGCGGCGGGCGGGTATCGAGGTCAACCACGTTCCGTACCGTGGCGGCGGGCCGGCGACCAATGACCTCCTGGGCGGGCAGGTGAAATACTATTTCGGCAATGCCGATACCGCGATCGCCTTCGTGAAGAGCGGCCGCCTCCGGGCCCTCTGCCATACGGGCAAGGACCGGCTTGCGGCACTGCCCGACCTGCCGCCCCTGTCCGATACCCTGCCTGGCTTCGAGACCTATGAATGGAACGGGGTCTTCGTGCCGGCCGGAACGCCGAGGCCCATCGTGGAGAAGCTCAACAGGAGCCTGAACGAGACCATCGCGACACCGGCTGTGGCCGAGAGGCTGCGGAGCACCGATCTGCAGGCGAAGGCCAATACGCCCGAGGAGTTTGCCCGGTTTTTCCAGGAGCAGAGCACAAGATGGCATGCCTTCATCCGGGAAGCGAATATCCGGCTGGAGTAGTCGTGTTGGCGGCACTCCGGAGCAGGTGCCGGGCCTTCCACCCGGCTCCTGCCCGGCATCGGCCTCGTGGGGTCGGGCATGGCGCGCTGGAAGCGGCAGCCGCGACAGAATCGGGAAGCCTGTTCCGGTTGCCGGAATCGGGCGAGGCCGGGGCCTGGAATTCGGGGATGCGGCGCCTTTGCCCCCAAGGGGCGCCCGGCGGGGACAAATTCAACCGTAACGGCTGAATGGGGCCTGCCCGGCGCCGAGGCGGCTTGCGGCCATCCCGCACCTTCGCGCATGTTGCGGCCGCGAAGAGGGCCCCTTGATGCGATTGGCAGTCCTGAAGGAGCGGCGCCCGGCTGAAACCCGGGTCGCGGCGACGCCGGAGACGGTGAAGAAATATCTCGGCCTCGGCCTGACCGTGGCGGTGGAAACGGGGGCCGGCCTCGCCGCCGGCATCCCCGATGCCGCCTTCGCCGAGGCGGGGGCGGAGATCGCGCCGGATGCCGCCGCGGCCCTGGCCGGGGCGGGCATCGTGCTGAAGGTCCGGGCGCCGCTCGGCGCGGGCGAGGGGGCGATGGACGAGCTTGCCCTGATCCCGCGCGGCGCGCTGCTGATCGGCCAGCTCGGCACCGAGGGCGCGGAAGCCTATGCGGCGCAGGGCATCGAGGCCTGCGCCATGGAGCTGCTGCCGCGCATCACCCGGGCGCAGAGCATGGATATCCTCTCCTCCCAGGCGAACCTGGCCGGCTACCGGGCGGTGGTGGAGGCGGCGGCCGCCTTTGACAAGGGCTTCCCCATGCTGATGACCGCGGCCGGCACCATTCCGGCGGCGAATGTCTTCGTCATGGGCGCCGGCGTCGCCGGGTTGCAGGCCATCGCCACGGCGCGCCGCCTCGGCGGCCGGGTCGCCGCCACCGATGTGCGGCCGGCCGCCAAGGAGGAGATCAAGTCGCTCGGCGCCAGCTTCATCGGCCATGAGGACGAGGAAAGCCGCGCCGCCCAAACCGCCGGCGGCTATGCCAAGGCGATGAGCGCCGAGTTCATGCAGAAGCAGGCCGCGGTGGTGGCCGAGGCCATCCGCAAGATGGATATCGTCATCACCACCGCCCTTGTGCAGGGACGGAAGGCGCCGACGCTGGTGACCGCGCCGATGGTCGAGAGCATGAAGCCCGGCAGCGTCATCGTCGACCTCGCCGCGGATGCCGGCGGCAATTGCGCGCTGACCGTGCCGGGGGAGGGGGTGGTGACGCCGGGGGGGGTGAAGATCCTCGGCTTCTCCAACTGGCCCGGCCGGATTCCGGCCGCTTCCTCCGCGCTCTATGCCCGCAACCTGCTGACCTTCCTCACCACCTTCTGGGACAAGGAGGCCAAGGCGCCGAAGCTGCCGGCCGAGGACGAGATCGTCCGCGGCGTCACGCTGACCCGCGCCGGCCAGGTGGTGCATCCGATGCTGACCGCGGCGAAGGCGGCCTGATGCCATCGGATGACTGGAGCGCCGAAGGGCGCGGAAGGCTGAGGCGGATGGCCCGGAACAAGGGAACCACAGCATGAACCCGACCGACCTGGCCAACCAGGCCAGCCTGATGGCCGAGCGCGCCCTGATCGTCGCGCAGCAGGCACGCGACCTGGCCGCGGCGCAGATGCCCATGGTGGAGCAGGCCGCCGGTGCCGCCGAGCCCTTCCTCTACCTGCTGACCATCTTCCTGCTGGCCTGTTTCGTCGGCTATTACGTGGTCTGGAACGTCACCCCGGCGCTGCACAGCCCGCTGATGGGCGTGACCAATGCCATTTCCTCCGTCATCGTCGTCGGCGCCATCCTGGCCACCGGCCTGGGCGAGAGCCTGGCGGCGCAGGTCTTCGGCTTCCTCGCCGCGATGCTGGCGGCGGTGAACATCTTCGGGGGCTTCATCGTCACCCGCCGGATGCTCGCCATGTTCAAGCGGAAGGGCTGACCCGATGGCCGCCACCCTCTCGACGCTGGCCTATCTGGTCGCCGCCGTCCTCTTCATCCTGGCGCTGCGGGGCCTCTCGCATCCCGAGACCAGCCGGCGGGGCAACCTCTTCGGCATGGTCGGCATGGGCATCGCCATCGTCGCCACGCTGCTGCGCCCGGGCATGTCGGGCGGCGGCATCGGCCTGATCCTGGTGGCCCTGGCCATCGGCGGTTCGGCCGGCGCCTTCATCGCCACCCGCATCCAGATGACGGCCTTGCCGCAACTGGTCGCCGCCTTCCATTCGCTGGTCGGCATGGCGGCGGTCTTCGTGGCGGCGGCCGCCTTCTACGCGCCGGAGAGCTTCGGCATCGGCCATGCCGGCAATATCCATGGCGGCAGCCTGGTGGAGATGTCGCTCGGCCTGGCGATCGGCGCCATCACCTTCTCCGGCTCGGTGATCGCCTTCGCCAATGCAGGCGCTGATGAGCGGGGCGCCCATCACCTTCAAGGGGCAGCATTGGCTGAACCTGGCGCTCGGCATCCTGCTGCTGGTGCTGGTGGTGGCTTTCGTCGCCACCGGCCATGCGCTGCTGTTCTGGCTGATCGCGCTGCTCTCCTTCGCGCTGGGCTTCCTGCTCATCATCCCGATCGGCGGCGCCGACATGCCGGTGGTGGTCTCCATGCTGAACAGCTATTCCGGCTGGGCGGCGGCGGGCATCGGCTTCACCCTGGGCAACCTGCTGCTGATCGTCACCGGCGCGCTGGTCGGCGCCTCGGGCGCGATCCTGTCCTACATCATGTGCAAAGGCATGAACCGCAGCATCATCAACGTGCTGCTGGGCGGCTTCGGCACGGATAGCGGCGGCGCGGCGGCGGGGCCGGGGGAGGCGGACCGCGCCCCGGTGAAGGCCGGCAGCCCGGAGGACGCCGCCTATATCATGAAGAACGCCGGGAAGATCATCATCGTCCCCGGCTATGGCATGGCGGTGGCGCAGGCGCAGCAGGTGCTGCGGGAGATGGGTGACCTGCTGAAGAAGGAGGGCGCCACGGTGGAATACGCCATCCACCCGGTCGCCGGCCGCATGCCGGGCCATATGAACGTGCTGCTGGCCGAGGCCAATGTGCCCTATGACGACGTCAAGGAACTCGAGGAGATCAACCCCGAATTCGCCGATGCCGATGTGGCCTATGTGATCGGCGCCAATGACGTGACCAACCCGGCCGCCAAGACCGACAAGAGCAGCGCCATCTACGGCATGCCGATCCTGGATGTGGAGAAGGCGAAGACCGTCTTCTTCGTCAAGCGCGGCATGTCCTCGGGCTATGCCGGGGTGGACAACGAGCTGTTCTTCCGGCCGAACACCATGATGCTCTTCGGCGATGCGAAGAAGGTGACGCAGGAGATCGTGCAGGCGCTGCAGAAGTAGCGCCAGCACCCTGCCGGCGCGGCCGGATCAGCCCACCGCCGCATGGACCGAGCGGCAATGCCGGACGAGGTTCGGATGGGCGGAGACGAATTGCTTCAGGGGCGTGTCGATCTCGAAGAACAGGATATTGGCCAGGAACCCGTAGAGGCCGGCGTCCATGCTGCTCGGCGCCGGGCCGGACAGATACCCGCTCTCCCCGACCAGTGCCGCCAGGGCCTGGAGGTCGGCCAGGCCCCGGCGATAGACCCCCGCCGCGTCGTAGCGGCCGATGCCCTGGTAGTAGTAGCGCTTGGCATTGAATTCCCGGGCCGCCTCCATCTGGTCCGGCGTCACGTTGGGATGGGTCCCGAGGATCCGGTCGCGGAACAGCGGCCAGAAGCGGTCGTCGCTCCAGCGTGAATAGGACATGACCCAGTAGAGGTCGTCGAGCGTCCTGCGGAGCAGGAGGTCCGTGACCCTTTGCGCGGCGGTCAGGTGGTTGTCGATCGCGAGCCCATGCCTGCCGATCAGATGGGCGATGATCGCGTCGCTGTCGCCGATGATCTCGCCGTCATCCTCGATATAGGGAAGCTGGCCGCGCGGCGCGGCTTTCGCGTCGAAGACATGCTCATGCCGGAAGTCCAGCCGGCACAGCCGCAGGAAGGCGTAGACCTTCAGGCCATAGGGGTTGTTGTCCGCGACACCGAACAACTCTGGGTAGGAGAAGAGTGTGATCATGGGGCATGTCTCCGGGGGCGCGGCGGGGCCGGCGATCCAGGCTGCACAACCATGCTCCATTCCAGGGCTGTTGTAACGAGGACGATCCGGGCTTGATTTGCCGCATTGCGGCGGAGCGGGCGCGGCGCGCAGGCTGTGCCGATGTCGACCGCATTGCCCGCCCGCTTCTGGGCGCAGCCCGTCCCCGGCCTGGTGCGGGATCTCGGCACCGCCGCATCGGGCCTGGGCGCCGAGGAGGCAGCGCGCCGCCTCCGCATCCATGGCCGCAACAGCGTCGCCGACACCCCGCGCCGGCATCTCGCCATGCGGCTCCTGCGCCGTCTGGCGGAGCCGCTGGTCGCCATCCTGCTGGTCGCGGCGCTGGTTTCCGGCCTCACCGGCGACTGGCCGGGCTTCGCCATCATCCTGGCTATCGTCACCTTCTCCGTCGTCATGGACGTGGTCCAGGAGCATCGGGCGGAAGTGGCGGCGGGCAAGCTGCGGGACAGTGTCGCGCTGCGGGCCATGGTTCGCCGCGACGGTCAGGTCCGGCCCCTGCCGGTGGAGGAACTGGTCCCCGGCGATGTGGTGGAACTGGCTGCGGGCAGCCTGGTCCCCGCCGATGGCGTGGTGCTGGAAAGCCACGGCGCCCAGGCGCAGGAGGCGCTGCTGACCGGCGAGCCCTATCCGGTCCCGAAGCGCCCGGGCCCGAGCGACGGCGCCGGCCCGGCGGAGGCCTTCGATGCGCTGTTCGCCGGCACCGCGCTGGTGGCCGGCACCGCGGCCATGCTGGTGGTGGCCACCGGCCATGCCACCCAGCTCGGCGGCATCGCCACGGCGCTCTCGGCCCGCCGCCCGCCCACGGCCTTCGAGCGGGGGCTGCATGGCCTCGGCCTGCTGATCCTGCGGCTGACCGCCTTCCTGGTGCTGTTCGTCCTGCTGGCGCATCTGGTCTTCCACCGCCCGACCCTGGAGAGCTTCCTCTTCGCGGTGGCCCTGGCGGTCGGGCTGACGCCGGAATTGCTGCCGATGGTCACCACGGTGACGCTGTCGCGCGGCGCCCTGCGCATGGCGGCGAAGCGGGTAGTGGTGAAGCGGCTGGCGGCGATCCACGACCTCGGCGCCATGGATGTGCTCTGCACCGACAAGACCGGCACCCTGACCGAGGCGCGGATCGCCCTGGCCGATGCGACGGCGCCGGATGGCGCGGCCTCGGCGCGCGTGCTGCAGCTTGCGGCGCTGAATGCCGGGCTGGCCAGCGGCGCCCGCACCACTCTGGACGATGCCATCCTCGCCGCGGCGCCGCCGGATGCGATGCAGGGCTGGAGCCTGCTGGCGGAGGCGCCTTTCGGCTTCGAGCGCCGCCGTTCCTCCGTGCTCTGCCGCAGCGAGGGCGGGCAGCGCCTGCTGGTGGTGAAGGGGGCACCGGAGGCGGTGCTCGCCGCCTGCATATCGGCCGAGGGCCCCGATGGCGTCCCCCGGCCGCTCGACCAGGCCAGCCGCGCCGCGCTGCTGGCTCGGGCCGAGGCGCGCGGCGCCGAGGGGCTCCGCCTGCTCGGCGTGGCCTGGCGTGCCGTGCCGGACGGCGAGGCGCCCGGGGAGGCGGCCCTCGGGCCGGAGGCCGAGCGGGACCTGGTGCTGGCCGGCTTCTGCGCCTTCCTCGACCCGCCGAAGCAGTCGGCCGGCGCCGCGGTGGCGCGGCTGGCTGCGGCCGGGGTGCGGGTGAAGGTGGTCTCCGGCGATGCCGCGCCGGTGGTGCTGCACCTGGTGCAGACGCTCGGCCTGCCGGCGCGCGGGCTGCTGACCGGGGAGGAGGTGGCCCGGCTCGACGCCCCGGCGCTGGCCGCGAGGGTGGGGAGGGTGGACCTTTTCGCCCGGCTCTCGCCGGACCAGAAGCGGCGGGTCATCCTCGCCCTGAAGGCGCGTGGCCACACCGTCGGCTTCATCGGCGACGGCATCAACGACGCCCCCGCCATCCATGCCGCCGATGCCGGAATCTCGGTGGAGGGCGCGACCGAGGTGGCGCGCGCCGCCGCCGACCTGATCCTATTGGCGCCCGATCTCGGCGTGCTGGCGGACGGAGTGGTGGAGGGGCGACGGACCTATACCAATGTCATGAAATACGTCCGCATGGGCACCTCCTCGAATTTCGGGAACATGCTGTCCATGGCGGTGGCGTCGCTGGCACTGCCCTTCCTGCCGCTGCTGCCGGCGCAGATCCTGCTGAACAACCTCCTCTACGACCTGTCGGAAATCGGCATCCCCTTCGACGCGGTGGACCCGGCCGACCTGGCCCGGCCGCATGGCTGGGACATGGCGGCGGTGCTGCGCTTCACCCTGGTGATGGGGCCGCTCTCCTCGCTCTTCGACCTGGCGATCTTCGGCCTGCTGCTGGCGGCTCCCCCCCTGGGGTTTCGGCGCCACGCCGGAGCAGTTCCGCACCGCCTGGTTCGTGGAGAGCATGGCGACGCAGATCCTGGTGATCTTCCTGATCCGCAGTGCCGGCCCGGTCTGGCGCAGGGCGCCGCCGCATCCCGTGCTGGTGGCGACCTCGCTCGGTGCCCTGGCCCTGGCGCTCGGCCTGGCGCTGGGGCCGCTCGGCCCGGCCCTGGGCTTCGCACCGCTCCCGGCTGCCCTGCTCGGTGCCATCGGCGCCCTGGTCCTGGCCTATCTGGTGCTGGCGGAATCCCTCAAGGGCGTGGCGCTGCGGGCTGAAGGGCGGCCGGCAAGGCGCCGCCACAGGCGGCCCGCGGCGGCGCGGGGCGGCTCCGGCACGGCCTGACGACGCCGGGCCTACAGGTGCTTGCCGCCATCCACCAGGATGACGCTGCCGGTGGTGAGGCGGAGATGCGTCACCGCCCCCATGATGGCCAGCGCCACGTCATCCGCCTCCGTCACGGTGGCGAGCGGCGAGGCCGCGGCCTGCCGCTCCACCGCCGCGCGGGAGCGGCCCGGCACAAAATCCGTCGCGACGGCCGAGGGCGAGATCGAGAGCACCCGGATCTCCGGCCCTAGCACCCGCGCCAGCGACATCCCCATGGTGTCGAGCGCCGCCTTGGAGGCGCCATAGATGATGCTGCTGCCGGTGCCGGTGATGGCCGCCAGCGAGGAGATATTGACGATCACCGCATCGCCGCCCCGCTTCAGCAGGGGTGCGAAGGCGCGGATGGTAGCGAAGGGGCCACGGATATTGGTGACGAGCACGCGGTCGATCAGCGCGTCGTCCAGCGCCTCCAGATCCGCATGCGGCACGGCGCGGGTGGTGGCGGCGGAGTTCACCAGCAGGTCGCAGCGGCCGAACCGCGCCTCCACCTCCGCCGCGGCGGCGCGCAGCGCGGCGCTGTCCTCCATGGGGGTGCGGAGCGCGAGATGGGACTGGCCGGGCTGGCTCGTGGGCAGGCTCGCGGCCAGGGCGGCGGCGCGTTCGGCCCCCTGGTTGTAGCCGACCGCCACGCTGGCGCCGGCGGCGGCCAGGCGCCGGGCGGTGGCGGCGCCGATGCCGCTGCTGCCGCCGGTGATGACGGCAACACGGCCCTTCAGGTCATATTCGCCGAGATTGCCGGCCCTGACCTCGCTCATCTGGTGCCCTCCCGCTGGTCCGATCCCTCGTTACCGGATCGGACCGCGGGCGGACACCCTTTCCCGCAGGGGTGCGGGTCAGCCCTCGTGGGCGAAGGGCAGGGCCGGCAGGTCCGACCCGCCATGCCGCCGCCGCCCCGCCACCGTGATACCGGCGGTGATGGCAAGGGCCACACCGAGGCTGAAGGCGATCGGGGAGGGCAGGGTCAGGCCCAGGGCGAGAATAACAAGGGCTGTGAGGCCCAGCACCGGCAGCAGATGGAACTGGGACCGGTCAAGAAGTTGGGGTCCGATGGTCACGTCGAAACTCGCTTTCTGCGATGTTGCAACGCAGCATATTGCTGCGCCGCATCAGGTTGCAAGCGTGACATCCACAGCCCAGCAATGCGTATTACGCGCGGCATGATTAAGAAACTCGCCCCCAGGTTGTTGTAGCGCCCCCTGCGCGCCCTGCCGGCGGCGACCACGGCTTGGTGAGGCGGCGTTTCCGGCCCCCCCTTGAAAGCCGATGTCGGCTAGGCTCGCGCCCAAGTACGGCGCCGCCGCATGTCGCCCGGGCAAATCCCGGGCCCCGGACGCCGGCGCAACCAGGGGGGCCGCGGCAGGCCTGTCCGATGACCGGAGCGCCCGCGGGCGCGAAGGCTCCATTCGGCCGGCCGGGATGCGTGCCCAGGGGAGGGCAGCATCCAATGGCGGAGTCCATGGGTTCCAATTCGGCGGCCAGTTCCGCGGGCAGAGAACCGGGCGGGGCCAAGCCCCGCGCCATCGCCCTGGTGGGGCCGCAGGGCAGCGGCAAATCCACCCTCTTCGACGCGCTGCTGGCGACCGCCGGCGCGCCGCCCCGCCGTGCCCCGGCGCGGGGCATGAGCACCGAAATCCGGCTCGGCCATTGCACCTGGATGGGCGACCCCTGGGCCATCCTGGATTGCCCGGGCTCCGTGGAATCCGCCCATGACGCCGCCTGCGCGCTTGCGGTGGTGGATCTCGCGGTGGTGGTCTGCGAGGCCGCGCCCGCCCGTGCCGCCACGCTCGGCCCGCTGTTCCGCCTGCTGGAGGACCAGGGCATCCCCGCCCTCGTCTGGATCAACAAGATCGACGGGCTTTCGGGCAGCATCCGCGACAGCCTGGCCGCGCTGCAGGCGCAGAGCCGGCGGAAGCTGGTGCTGCGCCAGGTGCCGATCCGTGAGGGCGAGGCGGTGGTCGGCTATGTCGATGTGGCGAGCGAGCGCGCCTATCGCTACCGCCGCGGCGAGGCTTCCGAGCAGATCGCCCTGCCCGAGCCGATGCGCGAGCGCGAGGCCGAGGCCCGTGGCGAATTGCTGGAGGCGCTGGCCGACCATGACGACGCGCTGATGGAGAAGGTGCTGGAAGACCTCGTGCCGGAACCCGCCGAGATCTACCGCCCGCTGCATCAGGCCGAGGCCAGCGGTGCGGTGGTGAGCGTGCTGCTCGGCGCCGCCGAGCAGGGCAATGGGCTGCGCCGGCTGTGGAAGGCGCTGCGGCACGACGTGCCCTGGCCGGCGGAGACCGCCATGCGCCTGGGCATCGAGGCCGAGGGCGAGCCCATGGCGCAGGTCTTCCGCACCCTGCATGCCGGCCATGCCGGGCGGCTTTCCTTCGCCCGGCTCTGGCGCGGCCCGGTGCGGGAGGGCGGCAGCCTGGGCGGGCTGCGCATCGGCGGGCTGCACCGCTTCCCCGGCGGCGAGGCGCAGAAGGTGCCGGAGGCCGAGACGGGGGAGGTGGTGGCGCTCGGCCGCATGGAGGGGCTGGCCACCGGCGACTGCCCCGGCGCCGCCGAAGCCCTGGCCTTTCCGGCGCCGCCGCCGCCGGTGCATGCGCTGGCCATCAGCATCGAGGATCGCAAGGACGAGGTGCGGCTCTCCGGCGCGCTGCAACGCCTGGCCGAGGAGGACCCGGCGCTGACCGTGACCATGGACCCGGAATCCAGCCAGACCGTGGTGGCCGGCCAGGGCGAAATCCATCTCCGCGCGGCGCTGGAACGCCTCGCCGCGGCGTCCGGCGTGAAGGTGAAGTCGGTGCGGCCGCAGGTGGCCTATCGCGAGACCATCCGCCAGGCCGTGACCCAGCATTCCCGGCTGAAGCGGCAGACCGGCGGGCACGGGCAATTCGCCGATGTGAAGCTGGAGATCGAGCCGCGCCCGCGCGGCGCCGGCTTCACCTTCGCGGAGCGCGTGGTGGGCGGCGCCGTGCCGAAACGCTTCATCCCGGCGGTGGGCGAGGCGGCGGAGCTGGCGACGAAGAAGGGGCCGCTCGGCCACCCCGTGGTGGATATCGCGGTGACGCTGCTGGATGGCAGCTTCCATTCCGTGGACAGTTCCGACATGGCCTTCGGCACCGCGACGCGCATGGCGATGCAGGATGGGCTGGCCAAGGCCGACCCGGTGCTGCTGGAGCCGGTGGACCAGGTGACGATCAGCGTGCCGGCCGAGTACACTCCCAATGCGCAGCGCCTGCTGAGCGCCCGCCGCGGCCAGATCCTGGGCTATGAGGCGAAGCCGGGCTGGGAGGGCTGGGACGAGGTGCAGGCGCTGGTGCCGGCGGCGGAATTGCAGGACCTGATCATAGAGCTGCGGTCGCAGAGCCTGGGGTTGGGGAGCTATGTCAGGCGGTTCGACCATCTGGCGGAGGCGCGGGGGCGGTAGGCAGCAGGGTCAGGGTTCCGGCACCCGCCGCTGCAACTCCGCCCGGCCCGGCGTGTTACCCCGCGACCGCGACCGGAAGGCGCGCCAATCCTTTCGGCACCGCAGGCGTGCAGCCTGCCGCTTGGCGGGGGCGTATCCCTCGCCCGGCCGGAAGCCGGGCCGATACGTCGAGGTGTGGCGCCGCCCGTCAGGTCCTGCCTGGCGGGCGGTTTGTCATTCGCACGGGCCCGGGCCCAGGGCCACCGCATCGAACCGGCGGCCATCGGCGGCGTTTTCAGCCTTCGACCCATGCCAGCAGCGCAGGAGGCGAAAATGGCCAAGGCGCAGGGACGAAGGAACGAGGCCGGAAAGTCCGGCGGCCAGCACGCGACGGCCGAGGGCAAGAAAGGCGTCCCGCAGGAGACGGTCGGCAGCGGCAAGGAGCACGACCCGAACAACTTCGCCAATAACCCCGAGCGTGCCGCGGAGGCGGGACGCAAGGGCGGTCACGACAGCCGGAAATAACAAGACCAGGCCGGCCTCGCCCTGACGGGGCACCTCGCCCTGTCCGGGCAGGCGGAAGCGCCGCCCGGACAGGGTTGCACAGGAGGCTTGTCATGCGCTGCCTGCACGTCCTGCTCGCCGCGGGCTTGGCCGCGGGTGGATCGCTGCTCTCCCCTACGCCTGCGGCCGCGCGCGTTGCCTTCGGCTTCGGCTTCGGGTTTCCGCTGATCTCACCCTATCCGGCCTATCCGGCTTACCCGTACTATCCTCCACCGGCCTACTACTACTACCCGCCGCCGGCCTATTATTATCCGCCGGCCCCGCCGCCCGCCTATACGCCCTATGCCTATGCGCCGCCGGCCGCGGCGCAGCAGTGCCACGCAGGGTCGGTTTCCTGCCCATTGGTCCAACCGGCGCAGCTTGGCGATGCCTGCACCTGCGCGACGCCGCGCGGGCAGGCCTGGGGAAGGGCCGGCGAGTAGCGGCCCGCCCTCCGCTCCAGCCGATGGCGGCGCCCTGCGCCGCCGCATCAGCCCGCCGTAATCCCCCCGGGCCTTGATGACCGCCGCCAGCGCCGCCGTCTCGCGCTGGATATTCTCGGTGAAGACCTCCGGGCTGGTGATGTCCGGCACCATGTCCGGCGTCATCCGCGCCCGCACCGGCTCGCTCATGATGGCCGCGCTGAATACCCGGTGCAGCCGGTCCACGATCATCCGCGGCGTGCCGGCCGGCACTGCCAGGCCGTGGCAATACATGAACTCCATCCCCGGCAGCCCAAGCTCCCGCACCGTCGGCACGCCGGGCAGCACCTCGATCCGCTGTGGCGAGGTGAGCGCCAGGATGCGCACCTCGCCCGCCAGGTGCTGCTGCAGCACCGGCAGCAGGCTGCCCATGAAGACGGGGATGGCGCCGCCGATCATGTCCTGCACCACCGTCGCCTCGGTGCGGTAGACCGCGTTCTCGAAGCGGCCGCCGGTCTCGCCCGCCAGCATTTCCATCAGGATATGCCCGGGCCCGCCGCGGCCCACCGTGCCATAGGCCAGCGGCCGCTGCTTCGACAACGCCACCAGCTCCGCCACGTCGCGCACCGGCAGGTTGCGCGCCACCGCCAGCACCTGGGCAGCGCGGAAGATGGCGGTGATGAGCTGGAAATCCTCCATCCGGTAGTTCAGCGGCTGGCCCAGCGCCGGCCCCGTCACCATGGAGCCATAGGCCATGTAGCCGATCGTGTAGCCATCCCTGGCCGAGCGCGCGACATGCTCGGTGGCGATGACGCCGTTGGAGCCCGGCCGCGGGTCCAGCACCACTGTCTGGCCGAGGGCTTGCCGCGCCTGCTCGGCGATCAGCCGCGCCAGGGTGTCCGAGACGCCGCCGGGGCCGAAGGGCAGCACCAAGCGGAGCGGGCGGTTGGGATAGCTCTCCTGCGCGCGCAATAGTCGCGGCGCTGCGAGGGCGAGCGGGGCCGCGAGCGCGGCCCGGCGGGTGATCCGCTGCGGCATGTCTGGCCAAGCCTCCTCGAACCTTCCTCGGGCGCGCCCTGGCGGCGCTTGTGCTGATCGGGCCGGAAGGGCGGGGGCGGCGTCAAGCGGAATTCCGGCCGCCCCTCAGGGCAATCGGGTGAGTTTGTTACGCGGTGCCGCGGAGGAGTTGCTGGAGGTAGTCGGTGCTCCAGCCGGCGAGCTTGCGACGGTTCTTGAGGCTGGTGGTTGGCCTGGCCTGGTGCAGCAGGTTGAGCGCCATATGCTTGACCACGGCCATGTTCTCCGGCCCGTAGCCGGAACGCAGGCGGGCGAGGTCGTCGCGGAAGACGACGTCGAGTGTCCAATGCAGCCGGTTCTCGATGCCCCAATGCGCCCGCACCGCGCGGGCGAAGGTCTCGGCATCCAGCCTGGCTGAGCCGAGGTAGCAGCGGCGCTCGCGCTCGACCCGGCCGTTCCGTTCGGTTTCGCTCTCGACCATGCCGATCATGGCGAGGGCCGGGAAGGCGGGCTCGTCGGGGTAGCGGCGGTCGGAGAACAGCCAGTCCACGACATGGCAGACGCTGTGGCGCCGGACCTCGATGCGGCCGTGCTCGCCATCGGCGGTCTGGTGGGTCTGCACCGGCATCCCCGGAGGTGGGGCGGCAAAGAAGGCGGCGACCTCGGCATGGGTGAGTGGCCGGTTGGCCTTGAGCGCCAGCAGGTAGTTGCCACCGCGTGCCTGGATGGCCTCGGCGATGGCCCGCTGGGTCCCGATGGCGTCGATCGTGACCAGGGCACCGGCCAGTTCCAGCCGCTCCAGCAGCGCCGGGATGGCGGTGATCTCGTTTGACTTGCCGTCCACCACCTCCTGCCCCAGCACCAGCCGCCGCCCGCTGGCCCAGGCCGAGAGCAGGTGCAACGGCTCGCGCCCCTTGCCCCGGGCGTGGCTGCGCCGTGCGGTTTTGCCGTCGATGGCAATCACCTCCGGCCCGCCCAGGTCCGGGGCCGTGGCGCGCAGCCCGGCGACCCAGGCGGTGAAGCAGTCCCTGAACATTTCGGGGTCCAGCCGGGCCACTAGCGCTCCCAGCGTGTCATGGCTCGGGATGCCATGGGCGAAGGGCAGGAACCGGCGCAGGAAGCCAAGGTTCTGATTGCCCCAGACCTCGGCCTCGACAAAGTCGTCCGCCCCGGCCAGCGTCGCGCAGAGCAGCAACAGCAGGATTTCCGGCAAGGGATACAGCACCTTCGCCACCTGCCGCGGGTCCGACAGCGCCGCAAACCGCTCCACCAGCGACCCACCATCCCCAACCATGACGTGCCCCCCACCAGAGGCACCCCACGAACCACTCCCACCAGCAAGGGGAAAGGCCACCCCGCATTCACCCGATTGCCCTGGGCCGCCCGGCGCTGCGGGTTGACCGGGCGCGGCCCGGCGCGCAGGCTTGCGGCAAAACAGGTGCCCGCGGCCGCGTCGCGGGCGCAAGGAGGATGCGTGGCCCCCTTCGACCTGGCGCCGATCGACTGCGACCTGCACCCCGCTTTGCCTGGCTGCCAGGCGCTGCTGCCCTATCTGGAGCCGCATTGGCGGGAGGTCATCACCGGCCGCGGCCTGGACGACCTCGACCTCGCCCTCTATCCGCGCGGCGCGCCACTCACCGCGCGGCCGGACTGGCGGCCGGAGAAGGGCCTCGCCGGCGGCACGCTGGAGGCGCTGCGGGCGCAGGCGCTGGAGCCCTTCGGCACCGGCATCGCCATCTGCAACCCGCTGTTCGGCGCGCCGGCGCTGCACAATGCGGATATGGCGGCGGCGCTCTGCCGCGCCGCCAATGACTGGATGGCGGCGGAATGGCTTGACCGCGAGCCGCGGCTCCGCGCCGGCATCCTGGTGCCGGTGGAGGCTCCGGACCTCGCGGTGGAGGAGATCGAGCGCCGTGCCGGCGACCGCCGCTTCGTGCAGGTGCTGCTCTTCGGCGCGGCCGAGACTCTGTTCGGCCGCAGGGTGAACTGGCCGATCTATGCGGCGGCGGAGCGGCACGGCATGCCCATCGCCATCCATGCCGGCAGCGCCGGGCGGCACGCACCCACCGCGCTGGGCTGGCCCACCTACCTCATCGAGGACCACGTCACCTTCGCCCAGACCTTCCAGAGCCAGTTGCTCTCCATGATCGGCGAGGGGGTCTTCACCAAGTACCCGGGCCTGCGCGTGGTGCTGCTGGAGAGCGGCTTCGGCTGGGTGCCGAATTTCCTCTGGCGCGGCGTGAAGATGTGGCGCGCCATGCGGAAGGAGATCCCCTGGGTGGACCGCAGCCCGGCAGCGATCTTCCGCGAGCATGTCCGCATCTCCGTCCAGCCCGGCGACGCGCCGGAGGATCCGGCGGAGCTGGAGGCGCTGCTGGAGATGATCGGCTGCGACGACCTGCTGCTCTTTGCGACGGATTGGCCGCATTGGCGTTTCGACGGCACCGATGCGCTGCCGCCCGGCCTGCCCGCCCGACTGCATCCGCGCGTGCTGCGGGAGAATGCGCTGGCCACCTATCCGCGCCTGAGGGAGAGCCTGCAATGAGCGCGACCACCCTTCCGAAAGCCGATACGTCCGCCCGCGACCGGCTGCGGGTCATCGATTGCGACATTCATCCGGCGCTGCGCTCCATGGCCGAGCTGGACCGCTGGCTGCCGGAGCGCTGGCGGCAGCATCGCCGCGAATATGGGCTGCGGCTGCGCCAGCCCTTCACCACCACCTATCCCTATCCGAAGGCGACGCCGGCGCTCTCCCGCTACGATTCCTGGCCGCCCAATGGCGGGCCGCCGGGCAGCGACCTCGATTTCATGCGGAGCCAGCACCTCGACCCGCATGGCATCGAGTACGGCATGCTGCAGCCGCTGGCGGCGCGCGGCATGGATGAGCGCAACCCGGGCTATGCCGAGGCGGTGAGCCGCGCGGTGAACGAATGGCTGCGCGAGGACTGGACCGCGCGCGAGCCGCGCCTCAAGGCCACCATCGCCATCCCCGGCGAGGATGCCGCGGCCTCGGTGCGGGAGATCGAGCGCTGGGCCGGGCAGGGCGACTTCGTGCAGATCGCCATGGTGACGCGGGCGCTGGAGCCGCTCGGCCGCCAGCGCTACTGGCCGATCTACGAGGCGGCGGAGCATCACGGCCTGCCGCTCGGCCTGCACAGCCTCGGCACCTCAGGCCATGCGGTGACGGGCGGCGGCTGGCCCTCCTTCTATTTCGAGGAACACCAGGCGGTGGGGATGAGCCTGGCCGCCATGTGCGCCAGCTTCATCCTGGAAGGCGTGGTCGAGCGTTTCCCGCGCCTGAAGATCGTGGTGATCGAGGGTGGTTTCGGCTGGGTGCCGCAGCTTGGCTGGCGGATGGACGGCACCTGGAAGAACCTGAAATCGGAGGTGCCGCATCTCCGCCGCAAGCCCTCCGAATACCTGAAATCGAATTTCTGGTTCACCACCCAGCCGGTGGAGGAGCCGGAACAGCCGGAGCACCTGCGCAAGCTCATCGACTGGATCGGCTGGGACCGCTTGCTGTTCGCCACGGACTACCCGCACTGGGATTCCGACGACCCGCGCTATGCCTTCAAGTTCCAGATGAGCGAGGCGGAGCGGCGGGCGATCTTTGCCGGGAATGCGCGGGCGGTGTACGGGCTGGGCTAGCCTGCGGTCGTCCCGGGTGGAAACACCCAGGGCGTGAATCGCTGGCTCAACAAAGGCCAGGCTCATATCGCCCTGACCACAGTCAGGACGATATGGGCTTGGCATTGCCGACAGGGATTGCGCTGACATGCCGGGACCGCTGGCCGGAATAAGGGTGCTCGACCTCACCACCGTGCTGGTCGGGCCCTATTGCACCCAGGTGCTCGCCGAGATGGGCGCCGAGGTGACGAAGGTGGAGGCGCCGGAGGGCGATGTGGTGCGCCTCATCGGCCCTGGCCGCAGCCCGGGCATGGGCTGCATGTTCCTCACCGTCAACCGCGGCAAGCGCAGCATCGTGCTGGACCTGAAGCGGCCGGAGGCGCGGCAGGTGCTGCTGCGCCTGGCCCGCAATGCCGATGTGCTGGTGACCAATATCCGGCCCCAGGCCATGGCGCGGCTCGGCCTGGACTATCCGGCGCTGCGGGCGGAGAACCCGCGCCTGGTCTATGCCAGCGTGCTCGGCTATGGCCAGGACGGCCCCTATGCGCCCCGCCCCGCCTATGACGACCTGATGCAGGGGGCGACGACGGTGGCCGCGCTGAATGCGCGCGTGGGCGACGGCAGGCCGGGCTATGTGCCGCTGGCCATGGTGGACCGCATCACCGGCCTGGCCGCGGTTGGTGCCATCAACGCGGCGCTGCTGGCGCGCGAGCGTGGCGGCGAGGGGCAGCTCGTCGAGGTGCCGATGTTCGAGACGATGTTGACCTTCGTGCTCGGCGACCATCTCGGCGGCAAGGTCTTCGACCCGCCGCTGGATGCGGGCGGCTATGGCAGACTGCTCTCGCCCGATCGCCGGCCCTACCGGACCCGCGACGGGCATGTCTGCACCATGATCTACAACGACCGGCAATGGCGCAGCTTCTGCGCTGCCGTGGGCTGGCAGGACCTGGTCGCCACCGACCCGCGCTTCGCCAGCCATGCGACGCGCACCGAGCATATCGACGAGATCCTGGCCATGCTGTCCGAAATCTTCCGGGAGCGGACCACCGCGGAATGGCTGAAGCTGCTGGCCGAGGCCGACCTGCCGGTGACGCCGGTGCATGACCTGGAATCCATCTTCGAGGATGTACATCTCCAGGCCACCGGCTTCTTCGACACCGAGGAGCATCCGAGCGAGGGCAGGCTTACGCGCATGGCCGTGCCGCTCCGCTTCTCCGGCACGCCGACCGGCGAGCGCGCCCCGGCGCCGCGGCTCGGCGAACAGAGCGAGGCGATCCTGGCCGAGGCCGGCTATGGCGAGGCGGAGATCGCCGCGCTGCTGCAAGGCGGGGCGGTGCGGCAGGCAGACTAGAACGGCGCCTCCCCGGCGATCTGCACGCGCCGCATGATGCGGCGATGCGGGCCGGTGTCGTTGAGCGCGATATGCTTCACGGCGCGATTGTCCCAGAAGGCGATGGCGCCGGTGCTCCAGCGGAAGCGGCAGGTGAATTCCGGGCGGTGGCCATGCGCCAGCAGGAAGTCCAGCAGCCGCCTGCTTTCCGCCTCCGTCATGCCCTCGAACCCCACCGTGTAGGAGTGGTTGACGAACAGCATCTTCCGCCCGGTTTCCGGATGGGTGCGGATCACCGGATGCAGGCTGATGGTCTCCCGCCACTCCGCATCCTCGCGCACCTTGGTGGCGCGTTTCGCGTTCAGCGCAGCCTGCGGCCCGGCCACCTTGCGGTCGGAATGCACGGCGCGCAGCCCTTCCAGCATCCGCTTCATCCCATCGGACAGCGCGTCATAGGCAGCGCCCTGGCTGGCGAAGAGGGTATCGCCGCCATAGGGCGGAACCTCGACGCCATAGAGGATGGCGCCCATCGGCGGCGCCGCGCACATGGTGGTATCGGCATGCCATTCCTCGCCCACCACGGAGGAATCGCCGGGTTCGCGCCGGATCACCACGATCTCGGGGTCGGCGCCGGAGCCCTTGAAATTCGGGTGGATGAAGATCTCGCCGAAGCGGCGGGCCAGGGCCTTGTGCGCCTCCACATCAAGCTCCTGGTCGCGGAAGAAGATCACGCCATGCGCATTCAGTGCGGCGCGGATCTCCGCGATCGTGCCATCATCCGGCGGCTCGGCCAGATGCACGCCGGCGATCTCGGCGCCGACCGCGCCCGCGACCGGCAGCACCTCGATCCGGCTGTTCCGCATGGCATCCTCCCGCGCTGGCCTGCTTGCCGGAATGCTCGGCCCGTCATCCAGCCCTGTCAACGAGACCGCGCGGAATCCCCTTCCGTATTCGCCGGGAAGGCAGCAAAAGGGATGGCGTCAGGACTGGCCAGGAGGGTTGCGGCAGCATGCCAGTGGTGCGGCGGGATGGGTGCGACCTGCATTACGATGTGCAGGGGGGAGGGACCAGCACTGGTGCTCGCCGCCGGGCTGGGCGGCGCGGCCAGTTGGTGGGCGGGGCAGATCCCGCGTTACGCCAGGGAGTTCACCGTCCTCAGCTTCGACCAGCGCGGCACCGGGCGGTCCTCCCGCGTCCCGGTCGCCTCGGTGGAGCAGATGGCCGGGGATGTCGTCGCCATCCTCGACCATGCCGGCATCGCGCGGGCGCATTGCCTCGGGCATTCCACCGGCGGGGCGATCGGCCTGGCCATCGCGCTGGACCATCCGGGGCGGCTGGCATCCTTGGTCGTTTATGCCAGCACCACCTGCGGCGATGCCTATCGCCGTCGCGTCTTCGCGCTGCGCCGGCTGCTGCTCGATCTCGGCGGACCCACGGCCTATGCGCGCTACACCTCCCTGCTGCTCTATCCGCCCTATTGGATCAACGCCCATGCCGAGCGGCTGGAGGCGGAGGAGGCCGCCGCCGCCGCCGCGCTCGGCGAACCCGCGGTGCAGGGCAGCCGGCTGGAGGCGATCCTGGCCTTCGACCGCCGCGCCGATTACGGCCGCATCGCCATTCCGGTGCGCATCCTCTGCGCCGATGACGATATCCTGACGCCGCGCTATTTCTCCGAGGAGATGGCCCGGCTGATCCCCGGCGCCGAGGCGGTCTTCGTGCCGCAGGGGGGGGCATGCCCTGTCCCGCACCGAACCGGAATTGTTCGACCGGCACGTCCTGCCCTTCCTTCGGGAGCAAGCCAAGCGATGACACGCCTTCCGCGCCGCCTGATCCTCGCCGCACCGCTGCTGGGCGCCTTCCCCGCGAATGCCCAGGCATCCAACTGGGCGCCGGACCATCCCGTGCGGATCGTCGTGCCCTTCCCGGCAGGCGGCAGTTTCGACGTGCAGGCGCGGCTCATCGCCGAGCGCCTGGCGCCTGCCCTCGGCCAGCCCGTGGTGGTGGAGAACCGGCCCGGTGCCGGCGGCACCATCGGCGCGGCGGAAGTGGCGCGAGCGGCCCCGGATGCACATAGCCTGCTGCTCGGCAGCAACGGCACCCAGGCGGCGAATGTCTCGCTTTTTGCCAGGCTGCCCTATGACCCCGTGCGGGATTTCGCGCCCATCACCCTGGTGACCAACTACCCGCAGGCGGTGGTGGTGGCGGACTGGCCGGCGGAGCGGAAATTCGCCGCGCTGGTGGCCGGGCTCAAGGCACGGCGGGAGCCGGCCACCTATGGCTCCTCCGGCCAGGGCTCGCCGACGCATCTGGCGGGCGAGCAATTCGCCCGCGCCATCGGCGTGACCCTGGTGCATGTGCCCTATCGCGGCCAGGGGCCGGCGCTGAACGACCTGATCGCCGGGCAGACCCAATTGATGTTCCCCTCGGTGGCGGATGTGCTGGGCCAGTTGCGCGCCGGCCGGGTCACGGCGCTGGCGGCAATGAGCCCGCGGCGGCTGGCGCTGCTGCCTGATGTGCCGACCACGGCGGAACTTGGCCTGCCTGGGTTGGAAAGCTCGATCTGGGCCGGGCTCTATGCCCGCGCCGGCTCGCCGCCCGCCGCGATCGCGCGGCTGAATGCCGAGGTCACGCGCATCCTGGCGCAGCCCGAACTGCGGGCGCGGCTGGAGGAGGCGGGGTTCGAGGTCCGCCCCGGCACGCCGCAGGCGCTGGCCAGCCTGCAGGCCGAGGATACGGAGCGGCTCGGCGCCATCATCCGCGTCTCCGGCGCCCGCCTGGAGTAGCCGTGGCCGGCGACCGCACCGGGCAATTCGATGTCGCGATCATCGGCGCCGGCGCCGCCGGGTTGCTCTGCGCCATCAGCGCGGGCCGGCGCGGGCGGCGGGTGCTGCTGCTCGACCATGCGGAGTCGGCGGGGAAGAAGATCCTGATCTCGGGCGGCGGGCGGTGCAATTTCACCAACCTGCATTGCGCGCCGGACCGGTTCATCTCCGCCAATCCGCATTTCTGCAAGTCGGCGCTGGCGCGCTACACGCAGCACGACTTCATCGCCCTGGTGCAGCGGCACCGCATCGCCTGGCATGAAAAGACGCTGGGCCAGTTGTTCTGCGACGGCTCGGCCCGCGCCATCCTGGCCATGCTGCTGGAGGAATGCGCGGCGGTCGGCGTCGAGCTGCGGCTGGGCCAGCGCATCGGCGACATTAGCCGCGCCGAGCGTTTCCGCCTGGCGACGGAGACGGGCGATGTCACCGCCGAGGCGCTGGTGCTGGCCACCGGCGGGCTCTCCATCCCGAAGATGGGCGCCACCGGCTTCGCGCATGATGTGGCGCGCCGCTTCGCCCTGCCGCTGGCCGAGCCGCGCCCCGGCCTGGTGCCGCTGACCTTCGGCGGCGCTGACCTGGCGCTGATGCAGCCCTTGAGCGGCGTGGCGCTGGAAGTCGTGGCAAGCTGCGGCCGCCGCGCCTTCCGCGAGGCGATGCTCTTCACCCATCGCGGCCTCTCCGGCCCGGCGATCCTGCAGATCTCCTCCTATTGGCGGGAGGGGCAGGAGATCCTGCTCGACCTGCTGCCCGGCACGGATGCCGCCGGCTTCCTGCTCGACCGCAAGCGCAGCCGGCCCAGGGCGGAGCCGAGGACCATCCTGGCCGAACTCCTGCCGCAGCGCCTGGCGCAGAGCCTGGCCGAGACGCAGTTGCCGGCGCAACAGCCGATCGGCGGCCTGCCGGACCGCGCGCTGCACCGCCTGGCCGCCCTGCTCAAGGGCTGGCGGCTGCGGCCCAGCGGCTCGGAGGGCTATGCCAAGGCGGAGGTGACGCTGGGCGGCGTGGATACCGCCGCGCTCTCCTCCCGCACCATGCAGGCGCATTCGGTGCCGGGCCTGTTTGTCATCGGCGAGGCGGTGGATGTGACGGGCTGGCTCGGCGGCTATAATTTCCAATGGGCCTGGTCGAGCGGCTGGGTGGCCGGCGAGGCGGCATGACGCCCGGCGCGCGGAGAAGCTGATGAATATCCTGTCGATCCAGTCCTGGGTGGCCTATGGCCATGTCGGCAATGCCAGCGCAGTCTTCCCCTTGCAGCGGCTGGGCGCCGAGGTCTGGGCGGTCAATACCGTGCAATTCTCCAACCACACCGGCTATGGCGCCTGGCGTGGCCAGGTGTTCTCGGAGGCGCTGATCCGCGATTGCGTCACCGGCATCGCCGAACGCGGCGTGCTGGGGCGCTGCGACGCGGTGCTCTCGGGCTATATGGGCGATGCCGGGATCGGCGAGGCGATCCTCGATGCCGTTGGCCGGGTGAAGGTGGCCAATCCGGCCGCGCTCTGGTGCTGCGACCCGGTGATCGGCGATGTCGGGCGCGGCATCTTCGTCCGCCCCGGCATTCCCGAATTCTTCCGCGACCGGGCGCTGCCCGCCTCCGACATCACCACGCCCAACCAGTTCGAGCTGGAATGGCTGACCGGCGCCCCGATCACCACCCTGGCGGCGGCCAAGGCGGCGGTCGCCGGGGTGCAGGCGCGCGGCCCGCGCTGCGTTCTGCTGACCTCGCTCCGCATCGAGGACACGCCGGCGGATGCCATCGAGCTGCTGGCGGCCGAGGGCGGGCGCTTCTGGCGGCTGCGGACGCCGCTGCTGCCGATCTCCGTCAATGGCGCCGGTGATGCCATCGCCGCGCTGTTCCTGTTCCACCGGCTGCGTTCGGGCGAGGCGGCGGCGGCGCTCTCGGCCGCCGCCTCCTCGGTGCATGGGCTGCTGCGGCAGACCGTGGCGGCGGGATCGCGGGAGATCCTGACCGTAGCGGCGCAGGAGGAATTCGTGGCGCCGAGCCAGGTGTTCCGGGCGGAGGTCTGCTGAAGCGTTTTCCGTTCGCCTTGACTTGCAGGGAGCGCTCTAGCGGTTCGCTTCGAGAATGATGAATTTGTGCCGCAAGTCCCAAAGCACGTCGTCCCTTCGGACCCCGCGCTCGAGACATTGCCTGATGGTGTCGCCATCTCGATACAGGGAGAACCTCTTGTGAGCAGCCGACCCAGGCATCTTTGGGTTGCTCTGTCCGAGCGGGGTTAACCTCACACGGTCAGAATCGTCGTAAAGGCTCGACCGATCAGGCATCGCTGGCTCTCCTGCGCAAACGTAGCTGGGGAACTCTTAAACGGCCGGAAGAATCGTTACAACTAACGTAAGCGCTAGGGCTAACGTAACCAGGAGAGATGCGATGGGCTACGTAGTTCTCCTACGCGGTCTTCCGACTGGCTGGGTTAGGATGAGTGCAGACGATGTTCCTGAAATCAGGCAAAGGTGCCGCCTCACCTAATGGCAGCAATCTGGATCACCGCCGCCCGCCCGTGGGATGGGAAGAGGCGAGCGCCCGCACCAGGGCTTCGCGCAGCGCCGGCCACTCCGCACTGGGCGCGGCGGCGATGAGCAGGAAGCTGCGCTCCGGCGCATAGACTGCCATGGCCCGCACCATCAGCGCCGCGCCGGTGCCGGCACTGAAGCCCGAGGTTTCCAGCACTGCGGCGGGCAGGCCGCCATGGCGGATGCGCTCGGCCTTCGGCAGCGCGCCGAAGCGGAAGGGGCGGAGGTGCCGGAGCGTGGCGCCGAGATGCCCGGCCCGCGCAGCCGGTGGCACCGGGCGCTGCACCCGCAGCAGCAGCAGCCCGTAATCCTCCGCCTCGGCCGGCGCGTGCGTATCGCGCAGCAGGGTCCAGCCATTCACCACCCCGGCCGGGCGCAGCCTGTCGCCGGGATCGATCCGCCAGCCGGGTCCGGCGAGTTCCGCGGCGGTGGCGCCGCCAATGAGCAGGACCAGACCAAGGGCCAGAAGCGCCAGTCGCATCCGCATCTCTCCGGCGCCGGGGTTGAACCGCATGCCAGTAGCGCGCCACCATGGCGCAGGCCAGGCCGCAGATGGTCACGCCGCACTGGGAGAAGAAGTGCATGAAACGGGTTCTGGTCACCGCGGTCCTCGCCGCGTGCCTCGGCGTATCCTGGTCCCTTGGATGGTCCTCGGCTGCATCGGCGCAGGCCCAGGCGCCGGGGCCGACGCTGGCCGCGGTGCTGCAGCGCGACATCCTGGTCTGCGGCACCTCCACCGGCGCCGCCGGATTCAGCCTGCCGGACAGCCGGGGCGAGTATCGTGGCATCGATTCCGACCTCTGCCGCGCCGTGGCGGGTGCCGTGCTGGGCGACCGCACGAAGATCCGCTGGGTGCCGCTCACCACCCAGGCGCGGCTGCCGGCGCTGCAATCCGGCCAGATCGACGTGCTGATCCGCACCGTCACCTGGACCCAGGGGCGGGACACCGCGAACGGGCTGAACTTCACCGCCATCAGCTTCTTCGACGGCCAGGGCTTCATGCTGCGGAAATCGCTGAACGTGACCAAGGCCACCGAGCTGGAGGGCGCCTCCATCTGCGTGGTGGCCGGCAGCACCAACGAGCTGAACCTGTCGGACTGGGCCCGGACCAACAACATCCACTACAACCCGGTGGTCTTCGAACAGAATGACGAGGCCAGGCGCAGCTACTTCAATGGCCGCTGCGACGCCTATTCCACCGATGCCAGCCAGCTTGCCGGGCTGCGTGCCTCCTTCCCCCACCCGGAGGAGCACGTCATCCTGCCGGACATCATCAGCAAGGAGCCGCATGCGCCGGTGGTGCGCCACGGCGACGACCAGTGGTTCGACATCATCCGCTGGACCTTCTTCGCCCTGATCACGGCGGAGGAACTCGGCATCACCAGCGCCAATATCGACAGCCACCTGAACAGCCAGAACCCGGAGATCCGCCGGCTGCTGGGGCTTTCCGGCGACCATGGCCCGCTGATGGGACTCGACCGGCGCTGGGCCTACAACGCCATCAAGGCGGCCGGGAATTACGGCGAGATCTTCGAGCGCAACCTCGGCCGCGGCAGCCCGATCGGCCTGCCGCGCGGGCTGAACGATCTCTGGACCCGGGGCGGGCTGATGTACGCGCCGCCGATCCGCTAGAGCAGATCGCGGAAGGACGTGAACGTCCGGGAGCGTGAATCTGCTCTGCAAACAAAGAGCTACGGCGGATTGGCGTTCAGGAATGAACGCAATCCACCGTAGCGCAAGCAGTCCAGGGGCGACGGGGTGGGCGACGCGGCGGGTTGAACCCGGCCCGGCCGCGTGGTGTTAGTGGCTCCGTCGGGACACCAATTCGAGCGGAGCGTACTCAATGGCATTGCGAGCTTACCGGGCGGCAGGCAGTCATATCAGGGACAATCTGTGGCTCTGGATCGCAGTCTTCGCCGTAATCACGGCGGTTACGGGATTCCTGCGCTGGAATGTCGGGCATTCCAGTACCTGGGGCGACCTGATGGCCTTCGCCGGAATGGTCACCGGCATCCTGGTCATCATGCAGAGCCAGGTCGGCTTCGTTTCGCAGCACGTCGAGCAGGACGACGAGGAGGAGCTTCCCGCGGCGGGGTGACGGCGCGGGGCGGCGGGAGAGCCCGCCGCCCCATCCACCCCGTTACAGCATGGCGCGGACCACCAGCGGCATCGGGTCCATGTGGTCCTCCACCGCCTTCACGCCCGGAATTCCCTGCACCAGCACCCGCAGCCCCTCGCGCATCGCGTCCGAGCGGGCGAAGCCGTAGAGCGTCACCACGCCCTGCTGCACATTCGGATAGATCCAGAAGGTATCGGTCCAGGGCTGTTCGCGCATGGCACCGATCACCGCGCGCAGGATCTCGCGGTCGTCCTGCAGCGCCGCGGCCGGGGCCTCCGGCCGCAGGATGGCGCGCAGCAGGTCGGCGCGGCTGACCAGCCCGACCATCCTGCCCTCGCGCACCACCAGCACGCGGCGGATGCCGTGCTTCTCCATCAGATGGGAGATCTGCTCGGCCGTGGCCTCCTCGTCCACGCTCACCAGCTCGGCCGTCATCACGTCCCGTGCGGTGGCGCCATGCGCCTTGGCGAAACGCTGGATCAGCGGCTTCGGGTTGCGGAACAGGTTCAGGAACCAGCCGAGCGGGCCGGGCGGCTGGTCGGCCAGGCGGCGGATCAGGTCGCCCTCGGTGACGATGCCGAGCGGCTTGCCGCCGGCATCCAGCACCGGCACGGCCGAGATGCCGCGCGAGGCCAGCAGTTCCGCCACCGCGTCCACCGGGGTTTCCGGCGGCACGACGACGAGGTTGGTGGACATCAGGTCGCGGGCCTGCATGGCATCCTCCGTCTGGCGATGCCGGGCGGCGTGGCGCCGGCCGGCAGGTAAAGAACAGTTAACCCACCTGGGGACGCCGCCGGCCATGATCCAGATCAAGTGCGGCGCGGTTCAACGTCTATCCCCGCTCATAGATCAGCCGGGCGCGGACCGTTCCCGGCAGGGCGCGTAGCTCGGCCAGGATCGACTGCGCCTCGGCCCGGCCGCCGACGCTGTCCACCACGACATAGCCAAGCTCGGCATGGGCCTGGTAGTGCTGCGCCGCGATGTTCAGGCCACGTCGCCCGAAAGCCTCGTTGATGCGGGAGAGCAGGCCGGGCGCGTCGCGGTGCAGGTGCATCCAGCGGGTGCCGGTGGGCCGCGCCGGCAATTGCACCTGGGGGAAGCCCACCGCGCCGAAGGTGGCGCCGATGTCGCTGTAGTCGACCAGCTTGCGCGCCACCTCCTGGCCGATGCGCGACTGCGCCTCCGCCGTGCTACCGCCGATATGCGGCGTCAGGATGACGTTGCGGAGGCCCTGCAGCGGGCTCTCGAAGCGTTCGCCATTGCGGGCCGGTTCCACCGGGAAGACATCCACCGCGCCACCCGCCAGGTGCCCGGCGCGCAGCGCCGCCGCCATGGCGCCGAGGTCGAGCAGCGTGCCGCGGGCATTGTTGATGAGCAGCGCGCCGGGCTTCATGGCGGCGATCTCGGCGGCGCCGATCATGCCGATGGTCTCCGGCGTCTCCGGCACATGCAGGCTGACCACATCGGCCTCCGCCAGCAATTCGCCGAGGGTGGCGCAGGGGCGGGCATTGCCATGCGGCAGCTTGGTGGTGTGGTCGAAATAGATCACCCGCATGCCGAAGGCTTCCGCCAGCACGGAGAGCTGGCTGCCGATATTGCCGTAGCCGACGAGGCCGAGGGTGCGGCCGCGCACCTCGTAGCTGCCCTCGGCCGATTTCTCCCAGCCGCCCTGATGCGCCGAGCGCGACTTGTCCGGGATGCTGCGCAGCAGCATGACGATCTCGCCCATGGTCAGTTCCGCCACGCTGCGGGTATTGCTGAAGGGGGCGTTGAAGACCGGGATGCCCTGCCCCCTGGCGGCGTCCAGATCCACCTGGTTGGTGCCGATGCAGAAGCAGCCCACCGCCATCAGCCGGTCCGCCGCCGCCAGCGCCGCGGCATCGAGCTGGGTGCGGGAGCGGATGCCGAGGATATGCACCCCGGCCAGCGCCTCGGCCAGCGCCGCGCCCTCCAACGCCTTCGGCACCCGCGTGACATTGCCGTAGCCGGCGGCGCCCAGCAGCGCCACCGCGCTGTCGGAGATGCCTTCCAGCAGCAGGATGCGGATGCGGTCCTTGGGCAGCGAGATCAGGTCGGACATGGACGCTCCAGGGGCGGCAGGGCGCGCTTCTAGGCCCGATCCGCCCCTGCCGCCAGGGCCGCGGGGCGCGGCGGCAGCGCGCGGGTGCGGTAGCGGGCCACCGGCTGGCCCTCCGGCACCTTCTGGAACACCAGGAAGTAGCTGTGGTTCTTCCGCGCATGCACCTGCTTCAGCAGCCGCGCCACACCCGGCCGGTTGGCCCGCACCAGCACGAAGAGGTCGCGGGCATAGAAGCCGAGCCCGGCCAGGCCGGTGATGATCTGCACATGGGTCAGCTCCTGGCGGTTGGCGCTGACCTCGTCCTGGCATTTGACGATGAGGATGCCATGGTCGCGCAGCACCCGCCGCGCCTCCGCCGCCGCATCCAGGTAGAGGTCCAGCACCGCCTGGTGCCAGCGGCCGGCCGGCTTGCCCTCCTGGCCGCTGGAATAATAGCCGCGCAGCGCCGCATGGCTGCCCTGGCCGCCGCGGGTCTCGGCCTTGCCGCGCAGCAGCCCCTCCATATAGGGCGGGTCGAGCACCAGGGCGTCGATCGCGCCATCGGCATGGGGCAGGGCGCGGCAATCGGTGCCGGTGGCGAGGTCGCTCGGCAGCAGCCGGTAGCGGCCGGGCGGCACCTGCTGCCAGAAGACGCCGCCGCCGAAGGTGACATCCGCCACCACCGCGCCATCCGGCACATGCAGCGCCAGGATCTGCGGGAACAGCGCCGCATTGCCGCCGGCATGGGCGGAATGCACCACATCCGCGGTGGCGGCGCCGGACTGGGTGCGGCGCGGCCGGGCGGCGGGGGCGGTGGCCTCGGCCTCGCTCACGCCGCCTCGCCGCCGGCGGGGCGCAGCGCGCGGATTTCCGCCAGAAGCGCCGCCGGGTCCGGGGCCGGCAGCCAATGCGCCTCGGCGGCCATGGCCGCGGCGAGGCGGCGCTTGTAGTCGGCGCGGGGGATTTCCCGGGCCCCGAATTGCGCGAGGTGCTCGGTCAGGAATTGCGCGTCCAGCAGGGTGAAGCCGCCGAGCCGGAGCCGCGCCACCAGATGCACCAGGGCGAGCTTGGAGGCGTCGCGGGCGCGGCTGAACATGCTCTCGCCGAAGAAGGCGCCGCCCAGCACCACGCCATAGAGCCCACCCACCAGCGCCGCATCCTGCCAGACCTCGACCGAATGGGCATGGCCCTGCTGGTGCAGCGCCAGGAACAGGAACTCGATCTCCGGATTGATCCAGGTATCCTGCCGCTCCGGCGTCGGCGCGGCGCAGCCGGCGATGACGCGCTGGAATCGGCATCGGCGGTGACGCGATAGGGGCCGGCGAGGGCGGTCCGCAGCAGCCGGCGCGGCAGGTGGAAGCCGTGATCCAGCGGGATCACCCCGCGCCGCTCCGGGTCGAGCCAATAGAGCCGGTTGCCGCGGCGGCTTTCCGCCATCGGAAACAGCCCGGCCCGATAGGCCCGCAGCATCAGCTCGGGCGTGATGTCGATATGGCGGCGACTCACCGGCCGAGTATGCCCTGCCTCAGCGCCGGCGGCGAGCGGCACGATCCTGTTGCCCGCCCGGGAATACGCCGCGCCGCTCCGCCGCGCGACGAAGCGTTCCAGCCAATGGATGGTATAGTCGCCGCGCTGGAATTCCGGGTCCTCGACGATGGCGCGGTGCAGCGGCAGCGTGGTCTTGATGCCGTCCACCACCATCTCGTCCAGGCTGCGCCGCAGCCGGGCGATGGCCTCGGCCCGATTGGCGCCATGCACGACCAGCTTGGCCACCAGGCTGTCGTAATGCGGCGGCACGGCATAGCCGCTGTAGAGTGCCGAATCGACCCGCACGCCAAGCCCGCCCGGCGCGTGATAGGTGCCGATGCGGCCGGGGGAGGGGGCGAAGGTATCCGGGTCCTCGGCGGTGATGCGGCATTCGATGGCATGGCCGTGGAAGCGGATATCCTGCTGGCCATAGCCAAGCCGCTCGCCCGCGGCGATGCGGAGCTGTTCCTTCACCAGGTCGATGCCGCAGACCATCTCCGTGACGGGATGCTCCACCTGGAGGCGGGTATTCATTTCGATGAAGGCGAACTGGTCGTCCTGCCAGAGGAATTCCAGCGTGCCGGCATTGCGGTAGCCCAGCTCGCGCAATGCCTGCGTGACATTGGCGCCCAGCGCGTCGCGCGCGGCGGCGTCCAGCACCGGCGAGCCGGCCTCCTCCACCAGCTTCTGGTGGCGGCGTTGCAGCGAGCAGTCGCGCTCGCCGAAATGCACGACATTGCCGTGCGAATCCGCCAGCACCTGCAATTCGATATGGCGCGGCCGGTCGAGGTATTTCTCCAGGTAGACGCTGTCATTGCCGAAGGCGGCCTTGGCCTCGGTGCGGGCGACGCGCCAGGCCTCCTCGATCTCGGCCTCGGAATGCGCGACCTTCATGCCGCGGCCGCCGCCGCCCGCCGCCGCCTTGATGAGCACGGGGTATTTCACTTCCGCCGCGACGCTCCGCGCCTCCTCCAGCGAGGCGAGCGCGCCGGGGCTGCCGGGCACCAGCGGCACGCCGAGCCGGCGCATCGCGTCCTTGGCGGCGATCTTGTCGCCCATCATGCGGATATGCGCGGGCGAGGGGCCGATGAAGGCCAGGCCATGCGCCTCCACCATTTCCGCGAAATCGGCGTTCTCGGAGAGGAAGCCATAGCCGGGATGCACCGCATCCGCCCCGGTGATGGCGGCGGCGGAGAGGATGGCGGTGACGTTCAGGTAGCTGTCCCGCGCCGCGGGCGGGCCGATGCAGACGCTCTCATCCGCCAGCCGGACATGCATGGCGGAGGCATCGGCGGTGGAATGCACCGCGACCGTCCTGATGCCCATTTCCTGGCAGGCACGGTGGATGCGCAGCGCGATCTCGCCGCGATTGGCGATCAGGACCTTGCCGAATTTGGGGCCGACCATGGCTGCCGGCTATTCCACGATCATCAGCGGTTCGCCGTATTCCACCGGCGTGCCCGGCTCGACCAGGATACGGGTGACGGTGCCGGCGCGCGGCGCCTTGATCTGGTTGAAGGTCTTCATCGCCTCGATCAGCAGCAGGGTCTGGCCCTGCACCACCTTGGCGCCGACCGTCACGAAGGGCGCGGCGCCGGGTTCCGGCGCCAGATAGGCCACGCCGACCATCGGCGAGGCGATGAGGCCGGGATGCTTGGCATCCGGCACCTCGGCGGGCGCCGCCTCCGCCGCCGCCGCCGGGGCGGCGGGCATGCCCGCCGGCAGCGCCCCCGCGGACATGCCGTTCGGCATCACGCCGCCCATCATCGCCTGGGGCCAGGCCATGGAGACGGCCGGCGCCGCCGCGGCGGCCGGCGGGGTGCGGGCCACCCGGATGCGGCTGTCCTTCTCCACCAGTTCGATTTCCGTGAGGTCGGTGTCCTTCAGGATCTGCGCCAGCGCGCGAATCGCCTCGGGGTCGAACTGGATGCCGCCGCTCATTCTGTCCTGCCGTTCAACTGTCGCGATCGGAGTCGAGGTCCCGGTCATCCGCGCCTTCCGGTGCGACCAGGTCGGCCATCGCCTGCAGCGCCAGCGCATAGCCCTGGACGCCGAGCCCCGCAATGACGCCGGTGGCGGCCTTGGAGACGTAGCTATCGTGCCGGAAGGCCTCCCGGCGATGGATATTGGTGATATGGACCTCGATGACCGGCAGGTCCACCGCGAGAAGCGCATCCATCAGGCCGATCGAGGTGGTGGTATAGCCGGCCGGGTTGATGATGATGCCGGCGGCCCGGCCGCGGCATTCCTGCACCCAGGTGATCAACTCGCCCTCGCCATTCGTCTGGCGGAAATCGATGGCCAGGCCCAGATCCTCCGCCGCCTCGGCGCAGAGCGCCTCCAGGTCGTCGAGGGTGGCGGTGCCGTATTTCTCCGGCTCGCGGATGCCGAGCAGGTTGATATTGGGTCCGTTCAGCACGGCAATGAGGGGCGGGGTCACGGCGGTATCCGTTCCTGGCAGCGCCCGCCGCGCCTAGCACGGCGGCTTTTGGCGCCGCAAGCGATCCGCAACGGCGTGGCCCCCACCTTGCCCCATGGCGCCCGCTTCGCCACATTCCCCCCCCATGGGACCGATGATTCCGATCATGGTGAATGGCGAGGCGCGGGAGGTTCCGGCGCCGGCCACGGTGGCCGACCTGCTGGCGCGGATCGGGCTCGATACGCGCAAGGTGGCGGTCGAGCGCAACCTTGAGATCGTCCCCCGCTCCACCTATGCCGCCACCGCGCTCGCGGCCGGCGACCGGCTGGAGATCGTGCATTTCATCGGCGGAGGCTAGGCATGGACGGCATCCAGACAACGGCGCCCGGCAGCGGGGCGCCGGGCGATGCGGCGCTGGAGGATAGCTGGGAGGTCGCCGGCCGCCGCTTCCGCTCCCGCCTGATCGTCGGCACCGGGCGCTACAAGGACCTGGAGGAGACGGGACGGGCAATCGAGGCCAGCGGGGCGGAGATCGTCACCGTTGCGGTGCGCCGGGTGAACCTGTCGGACCCGGGGGCGCCGATGCTCCAGGACCATGTGGACCCCAGGCGCTATACCTATCTGCCCAATACCGCCGGCTGCTTCACCGCCCAGGACGCGGTCCGCACGCTCCGCCTGGCCCGGGAGGCCGGCGGCTGGAACCTGGTGAAGCTGGAGGTACTGGGCCCGCCGCCCTTCCTCTACCCCGACATGCGCGCCACCTTCGAGGCGGCCGAGGCGCTGCTGCGGGACGGCTTCCAGGTCATGGTCTATTGCAGCGACGACCCGATCGCCGCGAAGCGGCTGGAGGAGATGGGCTGTGTCGCGATCATGCCGCTCGGTGCGCCGATCGGCTCGGGGCTCGGCATCCAGAACCCGGTGATGCTCCGCGCCATCATCGAGAACGCGAAGGTGCCGGTGCTGGTGGATGCCGGGGTCGGCACCGCCAGCGACGCCGCCATCGCCATGGAACTCGGCTGCGACGCGGTGCTGATGAACAGCGCCATCGCCCATGCCCGGGACCCCGTGCTGATGGCGCGGGCGATGAAGGCGGCGGTGGAGGCCGGGCGGCTCGCCTGGCGGGCCGGGCGGATGCCGCGCCAATATGTCGCCGATCCCTCGAGCCCGACGGGCGGCTTGATCCGGTAGGGCGCCTGCTGCCCGGCCTCAGGCCGCGGCGGCGTTCTCCGGCGGCTGGCCATCGAGAGCCGGCTCCTCTGGCTGCCTGTCATGGCCGAGCGGCACCGCCATCTCGCAGACCAAGCCCCCCCGGCAGCCAGCGGCGGGACAGCGTGCCGCCAAGCTGCAGTTGCAACGTCTGCTCGATGACGCGGGAGCCGAAGCCGCGCCGGGCGGGCGGCGCGGCAAGGTCCGGGCCGCCGCTCTCGCGCCAGACCAGGTGCAGCATCCGCTCCGCCGGATCAAGCCGCCAGGTCACCGCCAGCATGCCCTCCGGCACCGACAGGGCGCCGTATTTCACCGCATTGGTGGCCAGCTCGTGCAGCGCCATGCAGAGCGGCTGGGCGGCGCGGGCGCCGACCGTGACCGGCGGGCCGGAGAGCTGGATGCGGGGGCCGCCCGGATGCGCCTCGTCCAGGAAGGGGGCCAGTTCACCTTCGACCAGGGCGCGAAGCTCTGCCCCCTCCCAGCGGCGCTGCGCCAGCACGGTCTGCGCCCGGGCCAGGGCCGCGACCCGGCCCTCCACGCTGCGGACGAATTCCGCCGGGTTGTCGGCACGGGTCAGGCGCAGCGCCGCCTGCACCACGGCCAGCGCATTCTTGGCGCGGTGGTCCACCTCCCGCATCAGCAGGGCATTCCGCTGCTCGGTCCGCTTGCGTTCGGTAATGTCGTGCACGGTGCCGACCAGCCGCACCGGGCGGTTCCCGGCAAAGCGCACCTGGCCGGTGGCCGCCACCCAGCGCTCCACCCCGTCGCCGAGGCCGATGATGCGGTACTCCACGCGGTAGAGGCCGGTGCCCTGCGGGTCCATGGCTCGCCGCACCGCCTCCCGCCGCAGCGGCCGGTCCTCCGGGTGCAGCCCCTCGATGAACAGCCGGTTGGTGATCGGCATGTTTTCGGGCACCGCCCAGAGGGCGCGCAGCCTGGCATCCCAGGTGATGTCGCCGGTCAGGAAGTCGTAGTCATAGATGCCGATCCCGGCGGCCTGCTGGGCCAGGCGCAGGCGCTCCTCGCTCTCCGCCAGGGCCGCCTCGGCCAGGCGGCGCTCGGTGATGTCGAGGGCGACGCCGGCGATGCGGCGCGGCCGGTCGCGCGCCGGATCCGCCTCGGCCTCGCCGCGCAGCAGCAGCCAGTGCAGCGTGCCGTCCGGCCAGACCACCCGGAATTCGCCGCCGAAGCTGCCACCCTCCCGCGCCAGCCGGGCATGACCGGCGCGCAGCATCGCGTGGTCCTCCGGATGGATGCGGGGCAGCAGCCGGGCGACATCCAGGCGCATGCCGGGCGGCAGGCCGAACAAGGCCAGGAAGGCATCGCTCGCCGCCACCATGCCCTCCGGCCCGACCTCGAAGCCGATCACCCCGCTCGCTTCCTGCGCCCGGCGGAGCCGCGCCTCGCTTTCATGCAGGGCGCGTTCGGTCTCGCGCAGCGGCGTCAGGTCGGCGCGGGTGCTGACGATCGCCAGGGGTGCGCCGGTCGCCGGGTCGTTGCGCAGGATCCAATGGCAGGCAACGATCATCGGTGCGCCGTCGCGCCGCCGCTGCCGCAGTTCGCCATACCATTCGCCGTCGCGGCGCAGCGCCTCCAGGGCGGCTTCCCGGCCGCCGGGTGGGTATTCGGTGTGCAGCAGGTCGGAGGCCCATTGGCCATGGGCCTCGGCCCGGCTGTAGCCATAGAGCCTTTCGCAGCCGGCCGACCAATAGCGGATGATGCCCTTGAGATCGACCACCAGGCTTGGTGCCAGGTCCAGCGCCTCGTAGAGCTCCTCCAATTCGGCGGTGCGTTCGGTCACGCGCGCCTCCAGCGTGGAATTGGCCGCCAGAAGCTGCCGCTGGCCGCGCCGGACCAGCAGCGCCAGGCCGAGCAGCGCCAGGGTCGCCGGCACGCCGATTGCCACCTGGGTCAGCACTGCCGCGCGCCAATGGGCCAGGATGGCACTGCGCGGCCGGTTCGCGGAGGCATAGATCGGGAAGCCCTCGATCCGGCGGATGGCGGTGAGCTGCGGTTGGCCATTCACCGCCGAAGTGCTGGTGAAGACCGTATCCCGCAGGCCCTCGGCGACGGCCATGTGGAAGGGCGTGCCATCCCGGACGCGCGGCAGGGGCCGGTCCTGGCCGGTGCTGCGGACCAGGATGTGGCCGTCCTCCCGGACCAGGGCGAGCACATCGCGGGGGCCGGCCCGCAGGCGCCGCAGCCCCTCCGCCACTTGGTTGGGGGGGAACCGATAGGCTCACGATTCCATCGAAAGTCCCGGGCGGCAGCCCGTTGCCGGTGCCCGAGCGGCGACGGCTGACAGCGATGAACAGCCCGCTGCGGAGACGGCCCTGGAGTACCTGGCTTACATATATCGGAAGGGCGGCATCCGCCCGCAATGCCAGAAAGAACTCGCGATCCGCGGCCACCGGCTGGTGCGGCGCCGGGAAGGCGCTGGCGGAAACCAGGGGGGAAGCCCTCACGGTCGATCACATGGCTCGCTCCAGCCTGCGGCAGGTCGGCGACCAGCGCCTTCAAGGCCGCGTGCAGTTCCGGCTCGCGCGCCCGGATCTCGGCATCCGTCAGGTCGTGCAGCAGGTCGTTCAGCCGGTTGGCGGCGATGCGATAGCCGGCCAGCACGCGCAGCCCGTATTCCGCCCCGGCATCGGCCGTCCGGGTCAATTCGGTGGCGGCGTCGCGCCAGGCCGCCTGCCAGGACAGCCAGGCGCCGACCCCGAGGATCGCCAGTGGCAGGGCGACGGCACCGGCCAGCAGCCAGGCCGTCGAGCGGTGCAGGATGCCAAGCCGCATCGGTCTGATCGCCGGCCGGCCCGCCCCGCCTCGTCTTGACCCCGCGTCTTGACCCCGCGACTCCAGGCGCATGCCGGTCCTTCTCTCCTGTTGCCGGCAGGGGATCTTCTGATCCCAATCTCGCGAGCACCAATGCGTCACTTTGGCATCGGAGCTTCGCATGATCCGGCATGAACAACCGGCTGCGCCGCAGGACGTGATCCGGAAAACTGTAGCAGGCTGGCCGGGGCAGGGGAACCGATATGGACTTCCTCTTCCCTCGGGCTGCCTCGCCGCCCCGTGCTGCGGCGCTCCGGCACGCGACCGGCCATACCGGGCTGCATGGGGCGCTATCAGCGCGGCACGCAGCGGGTCGCGTCCTGCCGGGCCAGCGCGGCAACTGCGACGGTGCCTTCGGGGCAGGGCGCTTGGCGGCGCGCCGGTGGCGGCAGGCCGGCATCCCAGCCCGACACCATACCCTCCCCACCCGCCCCGCCCCGGCAACGGCCGCGGAGCCCGCGCACCGGCGTGCCGCCATGCGGGCAGAGGAAGCGCCGCGCCGCCTCGATCGCCGCCGCATCGGGGCCGCGCGACCGCGACCCGGCCCGGGACTCGGCGGCAGCGGCGGGCGCCAGCGCAAGCAGGCCGAGCAGCAGCAGGGCGCGGGGCAGGGGCCGCATCACTGGGCTGGCGGGGCAACGCGTTCCTCCCGCGCGGAACGATGGGTCAGCGAAATGGCCCTGCATGACCGGGAACACCCTCCCACCATCCGCGAGCCGGGCGCCGCTGCCGCGAGTCAGCCAGGGTCGCAGGGGCCATTCCGGATCGGCCAAGGTGCCGTCCTGACCGGATTTGGGTGTTTCCGGCCAGGGCGACGCCCGGCTAATGCCGCAACTCGCCCTCCTCCTTCAGCATCCGCAATGCCTGCCGCCAGGCACCGGTCGCGGCGGCGATCTCGGCCTCGCCATGGGTGGCCGAGACGATGGCACCGCGCGGGCCCTTGGGGTCGATGCCGCCCACCACCAGCGCCAGATAGAGCTTGGCGAGCATGGCCTTGCGCGGGTCCGGCCTGAAGACCGAGGCGGGCTGCGCCAGCGCATCCCAGGCCAGGGGGTCGATCCGCAGCCCCTCCGGGTTGGTGAAGAAATGCAGCACGGAATGCTCGCCATAGACGGCCCAGGGAATGTCCTCCTCGGCCAGCACGCGGTTGAAGGCATCGCGCAGCGCCGCGGCGGCGGCGGTGGCGCGGGCGCAGGCATCGCCCGCCTGGATCTGCCGCAAGGTCTCGATGCCGGCGGCGGCGGAGACGGGGTTGGCGTTGTAGGTGCCCTGGTGGCGGATCTTCTCGCGGCCCCTGGCGGCCGAGACCTCGAAATCGATCCAGTCGAGAATTTCCTTGCGGCCGCAGACCGCGCCGCCCGGCAGCCCGCCGGCCAAGATTTTTGCGAGGGTCGTCAGGTCGGGTGTCACGCCCAAGGCTGCCTGGGCACCACCGGGGGCGACGCGGAAGCCCGTCACTACCTCGTCGAAGATCAGCACCGCGCCGTGCTCCTGCGTCACCTGGCGGAGGCCGCGCAGGAATTCCGCGCCGGTCGGGATCATGCCGGTGGAGGCGCCGGTCGGCTCCAGGATCACCGCGGCGATGTCCTCATCCCCGGCGAAGGCGCGCCGCACCGCCTCGATGTCGTTCGGCGGCAGCAGCACCACCTCCCGCGCCACCTGGTCCAGCACGCCGGGGGTGGGCGTGCCGTCGAGGTGGTTCTCCACGCCGAAGGCCATATGGTCGTGCCAGCCATGGAAATGCCGCTGGAAGCGGATGACCTTCGCCCGCCCGGTGAAGGCCCGCGCCAGGCGGAGCGCCATATGCGTGGCCTCGGTGCCCGATGAGGTGAAGCGCACCCGCTCGGCGCAGGGGACCATCTGCGTCACCAGCCGGCTCCACTCCACCTCCAGCGCATGGCAACTGCCGAATTGCGTGCCGAGCGCCAATTGCGCCTGCGCCGCCGCGGTGGCCGCCGGGTTGCAGTGGCCGAGCAGCAGCGCGCCATGGCCGCCGTAGAAATCCACCAGCTCATTGCCATCCACATCCCATTTGCGCGGGCCGGCGGCGCGGTGGGTATAGAGGGGATAGGGGTCGGTGTGCCGGCTGTCATGCGCAATGCCGCTCGGCAGGAATTCCAGCGCCTGCGCGTGCAGCGCGGCGGAGCCCGGCGTGCGCGCCATATAGGCCGCGACGATCGGGGAGTTGCTGGGCGTCAGGCTCGGCATCGGCGGTTTCCCCCTCGGGCGGCTTTGGGCGGCAGCATTGCGCCGGGCCGGGCGGCGGGCAAGCCTGGACGCCGCAATTGACAGGCCCGGCGCGGCTCCGGAGATTGCCGGAACCGAGGAGAGACGCATCATGGACGATGCCGCGCTGCGCGAATGGATCGGCCGGTCGGAGACGGTGGAGGATGAGGCATCGCTCGGGCTGATCCGCCGCCTGGCCGTGCTGCTCGACCGCGACCCGATGACCATCGGCGCCGGCATGCCGCTGCCGGAGGGCTGGCACAGCGTGCTGTTCGGCCCGCTGGCGCCGCAATCCAGCCTCGGCGCGGATGGGCATCCGCCGAAGGGTGATTTCCTGCCGCCGATCAGGCTGCCGCGCCGCATGTTCGCCGGACGGCGCACCCGGTTCCTGGCCCCCATCCGCATCGGCGAGACGGTGCGCCGCACCTCCAGCATCGCCAGCATCACGCCGAAGGAGGGGCGGAGCGGGCGCATGGTCTTCGTCACCATCCGCCATGGCATCACCCCCGCCAACCTGGATGTCGAAGCGGTGGTGGAGGAGCAGGACCTGGTCTTCCGCCCGATGCCGGAAGCGGCTTCCGGCGGGGAGGCCGCCTCCGCACCCGCCGCCGCCGAGCCCGTGCCGATTCCCGCGGAGGCGCATCGCGTCGCCTTCCGGCCCGATCCCGTGCTGCTGTTCCGCTATTCCGCCGTGACCTTCAACGGCCACCGCATCCACTACGACGCCGACTATACCCGTGGCATCGAGGGCTATCCGGCGCTGGTGGTGAATGGCGGGCTGACCGCGCTCTTCCTGATGGAACTGGCGAAAAGCCGGCTGCGCCGCCGCATGACCACCTTCACCACGCGCAACGGCCGACCGCTTTTCGTGGGCCGCCCGGCCAGCCTGGTCTGCCATGCGGAAACCGCGAACCGGCTGCGGCTCTGGGCGCTGGGCGACCGCGAGCGCGTTGCGGTGGAAGCGACGGCGGAGTCGGTATCGTGAGTGGGGGCATGAGCGCGAAGGGCCCGCTCTCCGGCGTGAAGGTGCTGGACCTGACGGCGGTCGTGGTGGGGCCGAGCTGCACGCTCACCCTCGCCGAACAGGGTGCCGATGTCGTCAAGCTGGAGCCGCCGGAGGGCGACCTGCTGCGGAAGCTGGGCGGGCCGGCGCCCTCGCCGGACATGTCGCCGAAATTCATCCATTTCAACCGCGGCAAGCGGAGCATCGCGGTGGACCTGAAATCCGCGGCGGGGCTGGCGGTGCTGGCGCGGCTGGTGGATCAGGCCGATGTGCTGGTGACGAACATGCGGAGCGGCGCGCTGGAGCGGCTCGGCATCACCTGGGAGGCGCTTTCGGCCAGGAACCCGCGCCTGGTCTTCTGCATCATCGCCGGCTTCGGCAAGCGCGGCCGCTACCATGACAGCCCGGCCTATGACACCATCGTCCAGGGCGCCTCCGGCTTCGCCGCCGCGCTGGGGCGGGTATTGGGGGAGCCGCGCTTCGCGCCCTTCGTGCTGTGTGACCACATCACCGGCATCATCGCCTCCCAGGCCATCACCGCCGCGCTTTATGCCCGCGAGAGGAGCGGCGAGGGCCAGGCGATCGAGGTGCCGATGTTCGAGAGCATGGCGCATTTTGTGCTGACCGAGCACATGTTCCGCCGCACCTTCGACCCGGAGGGCCCGACCGGCGACCCGCGCGTGATGAACCCGGATGCCAAGCCGATCCCGACGAGCGATGGCTATATCGCCGTATCGGCCAATACCGATGCCCAGGCTTTCGCCTTCTTCGATGCCATCGGCCGCCCAGAACTGCGCGACGACCCGCGCTTCAACTCGGTGGGCGCGCGCTTCCGCAACGTGGATGCCTATTTCAAGCTGCGCGCGGAGGCGCTCTCCACGCGCAGCACGGCGGAATGGGCGGCGGAATTCCGTCGGCGCGAGATTCCCGCCATGCCCTACAACACCATCGAGGGGCTGCTGGAGGACCCGCATCTCTGGGAGGCCGGCTTCCTCCGGCGGGAGAACCACCCAACCGAAGGGCCGATGATCGGGCTCGGCCGTCCTGTGACCTTCTCCGCCGCCGGGCCGGACGAGCTGCCCCTGGCGCCACGCCTCGGCGCCGATGCGCGGAGCGTGCTGGCGGATGCGGGCTATACCGAGGCCGAGATCGCGGCGCTGATCGGCGGCGCGGTTCTGGCGCCGCCAGGATAACCTGCGGCATGGCCTTCACCCTCAGCCCCATCGGCCGCATCGAAACCCCCTGGGCGACACCGGCCGAGTGCCCGCGCAATGGCCGCCAGGCGCAGCCGGCGCCGCTCTGCCGCGTGGTGATGGAGGCGGAATACCTGCCCGGGCTGGAGGGGGTGGAGGGATTCTCGCACCTCCTCCTGCTCTATTGGATGCATCGCGCCGGCGTGGCGCGGCTGAACTTCACCCCGCCCTTCGATACGCGGCGGCGCGGCGTCTTCGCCACCCGCGCGCCCTTCCGCCCGAACCCGATCGGGCTTTCCGTGGTGGCTTTCGAAGGGTTCGAGGCGCCGGGCGTGCTGCGGGTGCGCTACCTGGACTGCGTGGACGGCACGCCGCTGCTCGACATCAAGCCCTATCTGCCGAGCACGGATGCGGAGCCCGGGGCCAGCATGGGCTGGCTCGCCCCGCATGCGACACCCCGCCAGGACTGATCCCGGCCAGGACTGATCCCGGAAGGAACCCGGCGGCCGCGCCTGCGCTCTGCGGACATGCCGAATTCGATCCGCAACCTGCCGCTCCGCTTCCTGGCGCTGCACAGCGCCATCGGCTTCGGACTGGCCGCACTGTTCATGGCCGCGCTGCTGCTGGGTGATCCCGGCGGCATCGGCACCTTGCTGCGGCAGGCGTCGCAGCCGGCGGGGCCGATCCTGCTGCTCTGGGTCTTCACCGGCCTCACCTTCGCCAGCGCCCAATTCGGCGCGGCGGTGATGCTGCTGCAGCCGGTGGAACCACAGCGGCCGCGCCGACGTGCCGGGCGGCGGCGGTAGGGCCGCGCCGCCCGACCCTCCGGCTCAGGCCCCGTCGCAGCCCTTGGACCTGAGCAGGTCCAGCACCCAGCCGCGTTCACTGGTGCCTGCCTCGATCGCCGCCTGGGCCTTGATTTCCTTGGCATTATGCGCCTCGGCCGCGACCAGCACCTCGGCGGCATCGGCGGCCGGGACCACCACCACGCCATCCTCATCGGCCATGACGAGGTCTCCCGGCATCACCACCTGGCCGCCGCAGGAGACGGGATAGCCGATCTCGCCCGGCCCGTCCTTGTAGGGGCCGGAGGGCGTCACGCCACAGGCCCAGATGCCGAGATCGAGCATCGCCAGCGCCGCGATGTCGCGCACCGCGCCATCGATGATGACCGCCGCAATGCCGCGCTTTGCGGCATGGCCCATCATCAGCTCGCCGGTCTGGGCGATGGCGAGTTCGCCGCCGCCATCGCAGACGATGACATCGCCGGGCTCCGCCAGGTCGATGGCGCGGTGCAGCATGAGGTTGTCGCCGGACCGGGCGCGGATGGTGAAGGCCGGCCCGGCCACCACCTTGCGGCCGCCGAAGGGGCGAAAGCCGCCGCGCATGGTCTGCATGCGGCTCATCACATCGCCGATATTGGCCGCCGGCAGTTTGGCGGCCCGGGCGCAGAGCGCGGCATCGACGCGGGCGGTGACGAGGCGGATGCGGAAGCCGACGGTCATGCTGCTTGGTCCCTGGAATGCCTCGCGCCATCATGCCGGGGCCGGCGCGGCTGATCTAGTCGGCCCGGGCGCCGGACGCGGCCACCACCTGCCGCCACTTCTCCCGCTCCGCCGCGACGAAACCGGCAAAGCCGGCAGCGTCCAGCCCGCCGGGCTCGGCCCCCGCCTCGGCGAAGCGGGCGCGCAAGGCGGGGGAGGCCAGGGCCTGCAGCACCGCGGCATTGAGCCGCGCGACCAGCGCCGGCGGCGTGCCGCCCGGCGCGGCCAGGCCGAACCAGGCCGCCGCCTCGAAGCCGGGCAGGCCGCTTTCCGCGACCGTCGGCAATTCCGGCAGCACCGCGGCGCGGCTGGCCCCGGCCAGGGCCAGCGCCCGCACCCGGCCCTCGCGGAGCTGCGGCAGGGAGCCCGGCATGTTGTCGAACATGAACTGCACCTGGCCGGCGATGAGATCCGTCATGGCCGGCGCGGCGCCGCGATAGGGCACATGCACCACCTCGATCCCGGCCATGCTCTTCAGCAGCTCGCCGGCCAGGTGGTTGGTGCTGGCATTGCCGGAGGAGCCGAAGGCAAGCCGCCCCGGCTCCCGCTTCGCCAGGGCGATCAGCTCGGCCAAGTTGCGCACCGGCAGCGCATTGGTTGCCATCAGCACGATCGGCACGCTGGCCACCAGCGCCACCGGCACCAGGTCGTGCTCCGGGCTGAAGGGCATGCCGCGGTAGAGATGCTCGTTGATCGCCAGCGGGCCGGGGGCGGTGAGCAGCAGGCTGTGCCCATCGGGCGGCGATTTGGCCACCGCATCGGTGCCAATATTGCCGCCGGCGCCGGCCCGGTTCTCCACCAGCACGGGCTGACCCAGGATCTCGCGCAGCGGCTCGGCCAGGATGCGGGCCAGGATGTCGTTCGAGCCGCCGGGCGGATAGGGTACGACGATTCGCAGCGGCCGGTCGGGCCAATGCGGCTGGGCATGCGCGGCGCAGGGCAGCAGCGCGCCCGTGGGCAGCAGGGCGCCCGTGGCCAGCAGGTGGCGGCGTCGCAGGGTCATTCCGGTGCATCCTCCCGCCGGCAAGTCTGGGCCGGGGCGGCGGGGCACGCCAGAGGCCATGCGGCGCGCAGCCCCGCCGCCACCGCCCGCACCAGGTCATGCGGGTTGTCATGCAGCGCCGCGACGCCCACCGCCGCCAGCTCGGCCCGTGCCTGGTCCAGCGAATAGCCGTGCAGTGCCGCATGCCCCGCGGCGATGCCGACGAAGAGCGGCTTCGGCGGCGGGCTGGCCCGCAGCGCCGCGGCCAGCGCATCGACCCGCGCCTTCAGTGGCCGCGAGGCCAGGGTGGTGAAGAACATCACGCCCCGCACCGCTGGCCGCCGGGCGATCTCGAAGGCTGCGTCCAGGCGTTCCGCCGTGCTGTCCAGCGGCCCGCCCTGGAGGTTGTCCATGAAGCAGGCGGCGGGGCAGCCGGCATCGCCGAGCAGGTCCAGCATCAACATACCGAGCCCGGCGCCGGCCGTCACCATCGCCACCGTGCCGCCCGGCAGTTCCACCAATTGGAAGCCCTGGTCGCGGGCGCGGCGTTCCAGCGGCGTCAGCGCCGCATCCTCCAGCGCCGCGGAAAGCGGCGGCGGCGCGTGCCGGAAGGCGCTTGCATCGTCGCGCACCAGCCTGGCGTCGCAGGCCATCAGCCCGCCATCCGGCAGCACCGCCAGCGGGTTGATCTCCAGCAATTCGAGGTCCTCCGCCCGCATCACCCGCGCCAACCGCAGCGCCAGCCGCGCCAGGCGGGCCGCGAGATCGGGCGGGAAGGCGGGGCGCAGCGTGGCGAAGACCATCTCCAGTGCGAGGCCAGCATCGGGATCAAGGGGGCAGCGGAGCAGGGCATCGGCGGCTTCCACCTCGACGCCGCCGGCCGGGGAGCAGAGCAGTTCGATGGCCTGGGCGGTGCCGTCGATGCGGAGGGCCAGATAGACCTCCCGCACCATCGCAACGGCCTCCTCCAGCAGCAGCGGCGCGGTTGCATCGCCGAGGGCGGCGCGAATGGCAGCGGCGGCTACCGGCGCCTCGCCGGCCGCGACCCGCCGCACCAGCCCGCGCTTGCCGCGGCTGCCTTCCAGCGTCTGCGCCTTCAGCATGCCGGCCGCCTCCGGCCCCGGCGGGCCGGCCAGCAGCGTGCCGCGCGGCACCGCCAGGCCGTGGCGGCGCAGCAGCGTCTTGCCATCATGCTCGGTCAGCCGCACCGTATCCTCCGTGACCCGGGCCCCGTTCCTCTCCAGCTTCCCCCGCCGCGTCGTGGTGTTCAACCCGACCGGCCGCTATGCCGCCGCGCAGGTGGCGGCGATGCGGGAGGCGGGGACGCGGATCCTGGCCGGCATCGCACTCGGCCGCGGGTGCGGCGCGCAGGATGGCATCCCTCTGCTGGACGACCTGCGCGAATTGCCGGAGCCCGCCGATGCCGCGGTGATCTATACCCCGCCCGAGGGCGTGCTGGACGCGGTGCGCGCCTGTGCCGCGGCCCGGGTGCCGAGCATCGTCGTCGCCGCCGAATACGTGCCCGTGCATGATGCGCTGGCGGCGGCGAAGCTGGCGCGGGAGGCCGGGTGCTGGCTGGTTGGGCCGAATACGCTCGGCGTCTGCGTGCCCGGGGAGGGGCTGCTCGGCTCCATCGCGCCGGCCTTCTGCGCGCCCGGGCGGCTTGCGGTGATCTGCCGCAGCGGCACGCTGACGCTCACCATGGCGCGGCTGCTGACGGCTTCCGGCATCGGGCAGCGGGCGGTGATGCATCTCGGCGGCGACACGGTCTGCGGCCGCAACCCGGCGGAGTATCTGGCGGCGCTGGCGGAGGATGCCGGCACCGCGGCCGTGCTCTATTGCGGCGAGATCGGCGGCGACAAGGAATATGCCCTGGCCGATTGCATCCCCCCGCTGCGGCAAGCCGGTGGTGGCCATGCTGGTCGGCCGCCACGCGCCGGAGGGCCGCCGCATGGGCCATGCCGGCGCCCTGGTCGGCGGCGCGCGGGAAGCCGCCGCCGCCAAGCTCGCCGCCCTTGCCGATGCCGGGGCGCGCACGGCGCGCGACCCGGACGGTGTCATCGCCATCCTGAAGGAACTTGGCCTGTGAGCGACCCGACCCCCGCCGAAGACATGCTCGACCCCGCCGAGATCGCGCTGACCGCGGCGCCGGCCGGGCATGGCATCGTGCTCTGCGAATGCTTCGCCCGCGACGGGTTGCAGCATGAGACGGCGATCCTGCCCACCGAGGCGAAGATCGCGATGATCGAACGCATCGCCGATTGCGGTTTCCGCCGGATCGAGATCACCTCCTTCGCGCATCCCGGCCAGGTGCCGCAATTCGCCGATGCGGAGGCCGTGCTGCGCGGCGTGCGGCGGCGCCCCGGCCTGCTGTTCAAGGCCACCTGCCCGAACCCGCAGGCGGTGCGTCGGGCGCTGGAGGCGAAGGCGGGCGGTTTCGGGCCGGAGGAGCTTTCGCTGCTGGTCTCCGCCAGCGAGGGCCACAGCCAGCGGAACCTGCACCGCTCGCGCGAGGAGCAATGGGCGAATGTGGCCGAGATGGCGGCGCAGGCCGGCGACGCCTTCACCCTGGTCGGCACCATCTCCGTCGCCTTCGACTGCCCCTTCGACGGCCCGACCGACCAGAGCCGCGTGCTGGAGGATGCGCAGCGTTTCGCCGATCTCGGCGTGACCCGCATCGCGATCGGCGACACCATCGGCAGCGCGACGCCGCCGCGCGTGCGCGACCTGATCGGCTGGCTGCATGGCGCCCTGCCGACCGCGACCTTCATCGCGCATTTCCACGACAGCCGCGGCACCGGCATGGCCAATACGCTGGCCGCCATCGAGGCCGGGCTGACCCATGCGGATAGCGCGCTCGGCGGCACCGGCGGGCATCCGGCCGGGATCGCCTATGGCGAGGGCTTCACCGGCAATACCTGCACCGAGGACCTGGCAACCGCACTTCAGGCCATGGGTTACGCCACCGGCCTCGACCTGGCGAAGCTGCGCGAAGCGGGGCTGGAGGCGGAGCGGCTGCTCGGCCGCCCCCTGCACAGCCGCACCCTGCACCTCGGCTGAGATGAACGACACGGTGCTCTATGCTGCCTCACCCGAGGGCGTGGCGACCATCACGCTGAACCGGCCCGCGGCGCGCAATGCGCTGAACCTGGCGATGGCCGAGGCGCTGGCCGCCGCAGCGCGGCGAGCGGCGGCGGAAGCGGTGCGGCTGGTGCTGCTGCGCGCCGCCGGCCCGGTCTTCTGCGCCGGCGCCGACATCAAGGAACGCCAGGGGATGGGCGATGACCAGGTGCGCGCCCGCCGGGTGAAGGGCTTCGCCTCCTATCATGCGATCGAGGCGCTGCCGATGCCGGCCATCGCCGTGGTCGAGGGGCCGGCGGTCGGTTCCGGCTGCGAGATCGCCGGCGCCTGCGACTTTATCATCGCCACTCCCGCCGCCAGCTTCCGCACGCCGGAGGCGCTCTGGGGCACGGTCGGCGCGACGCAGAGGCTGCCGCGGGTGCTGGGCAAGCGCCTGGCCAAGGACATGATGTTCACGGGCCGCACGCTTTCCGCCGGGGAGGCGCTGGCGCACGGGCTGGTCACGCGGCTGGTCGAGGCGGAGGCGCTGGAGGCGGCGCTGGCCGAGCTTGCGGCCGTCATCGCCGGGGCGCCGCCCGCGGCGCTCCGCATGGCCAAGCGCTGCATCGAGGAGGGGCTGGACCGCGACCCACGCGGCGCGCTGGCGACCGAGCTGATGGCCATCGAGGAAAGCCTCGCCGCGGCGGAATGGCGGCAGGCCATGGCGGGTTTCGGCGGCTGACAGGCCCAACGCCCGGCGGGTGTTTCCACCATGCCGGGCGCTGGTTGAATGGCCCGCGGCGCGTCATCCTCAGGCGAGGATGAAGTCGGCCGCGGTGGTGATGGCCCCGTTGTCGATGTCAACGAGGGTGATCGTGCCGCCGACGATGGCACCGGAGTTGGTGATGGTGACCAGGGTATCGGCACCGATATCCGTGATCAGCACCCGCGTGGCGAAGTTGGCCGCCGTCACGCCCAGCCCGGAGAGTTCCAGGAAGTCGCTGCCGTTGGCGTCGGGATTGGCGTCGAAGCCATTGACCCGATCGTTGCCGAAGCCGCTGCCGAGGACGAAGACATCGCCGCCGATGAGGCTGTCGGTACCATTGCCACCCAGCAGCGGCATGTCGATGCAGGGCACCTGCCATGTGCCACCGCGCTCACCTATCATTGCGCAGCCGAATGCCGTATTGGCATCGCTCCGCATCGCCGGCCTCGGCTATGAGCAACGGCAGGCACAAGAACACTCAGGGAGATGCAGCGTCCATGCCTTCAATCGGGAAGCCCGAGCGCGGCCTCGAAGAGGTCTATCGCGATGATCCTGAGCGGGCCGATGCGCTGGTCTGGGGTCGGCGCGGTGCGCTGAAGGGCGCGGCGCTCGCCTCGATGGGCGCCGCACTCGGCGCCGCCATCCCCTTCGCCGGACGCCTGCCTGGGGGGCTCCTGCCTGCCGCCCTGGCGCAGCCTGCCGCCCCTGCTGCGGGCGGTGCCCAGGGCGGGCCGCGCATGATCCAGCTCGAAGGCAAGGCGCCGCTGATCCTGCAGGGCGAGCGGCCGCTGAACGCCGAGGCGCCGGAGACGCTGCTCGACGACGAGATCACGCCGGCGGCGAAGATGTTCGTCCGCAACAACGGCCAGGTGCCCGAGGCGCCATCCGATCCGCGGGCCTGGAAGATCCGCATCGATGGCGAGGTGAATGCGCCGCTGGAACTGACGCAGGGTGAACTCGAAGGCGGCCGCTTCCCACTGGTGACGCGCCGGTTGCAACTGGAATGCGGCGGCAATGGCCGCGCCTCCTTCTCCCCCGAAACCCGCGGCAACCAATGGGGCAATGGCGCCATCTCCTGCGCCGAATGGACCGGGGTGCGGCTGCGCGACCTGCTCCAGGCGGCGGGGTTGAAGGACAGCGCGAAATTCACCGGCCATTTCGGTGCGGACCCGCATCTCTCCGGCGATCCGGACCGCCAGGCGATCAGCCGCGGCATGCGGATCGAGAAGGCGCTGGACGAGGATACGCTGGTCGCCATCCGCATGAACGGGCAGCCCATCCCGTTGCTGCACGGCGCGCCGGTGCGGCTCGTCACGCCCGGCTGGCCTGGCTCGTTGAGCCAGAAATGGCTGCGGCGGATCTGGATCCGCGACCGCCCGCATGACGGCCAGGGCATGGGCGGGACGAGCTATCGCGTGCCCGTGCAGCCGATCGTGCCGGGCAGCCGCAATGACGGGCGCGATTTCCGCGACCTGGAATCGATGCCGGTGCGTTCGGTGCTGACGAATCTCGCGCATGGCACGCGGCTTGCGGCCGGGACCCGGCAGGTGGATCTGCGCGGCCATGCCTGGGCTGGCGACAGGACGGTGCGGGCGGTGCATGCCTCCGTCGATTTCGGTGCCACCTGGCAGGAGATGCGGGTGGAACAGCCGGCCAACCGCCATGCCTGGCAGCGCTGGTCCGGGCAGGTGGCGCTGCCTTCGGATGGTTATTTCGAGGTCTGGTACCGGGCCACCGACAGCGAGGGTCTGATGCAGCCGCATCTCGCGGCGAACTGGAATCCGCAGGGCTATGGCGGCAACCCGATCAGCCGCGCGGCGGTCCTGGTCGGGTAGCGCCGTGCCGCGCCTTTTCTGCCTGTTGCTGGGTGCCGTGGCGCTGCTGTGCCTCGGCCGGCCCGGCGCCTGGATCGGCCATGCCGCCGCCCAGGCGGAAGCGCCCGCGCGTCCCGGCTCAATGGAGGAAACCCCGGAAGCCCTGCCCGAGGGCGAGGGCCGGGAGGAGACCTTCTACCGTTGCACTGCCTGCCACGGCACCGCCGTCATCCGCCGCTCGCGCCTGTCGCGGGAGCGCTGGGACGAGTTGATGGACTGGATGACCGAGCGCCAGGGCATGCCGCCGCTCGAAGGCGAGGAACGGCGGCTGATCGTCGACTACCTGGCGGGCGCCTTCCCGCCGCAGCAGCAACGGCGGCGCGGCGGCGCGAATCCCTTCCTGCCCGACTGACGAAGGGCGGGCCGGTTGACGGTCGCGATCCCGGGGTGCCAACCTCCCCTGCAAGAAAATGACGGGAGGAGGCGATGCCGACAGGCCGGCCATTCAGCAGACGTGCCCTTGCATCCCTCGCTGCGCTTGGTCTGGTGCGGCCGGGTCCGGGCCGCGCCCAGGCGCAACCGGCCGGCGACATCAGCGCCAATGAGCGGACGCTCTACGAAGCCGGCAAGTCCGGGAACGAGCAGGCCACCTGGTATGTCTCGCACTACAACAGCGAGACGGCCGAGGCGATCGGCCGCGCCTTCAACGAGACCTATCCGGGCGTGAAGGTGAATGTGGTCCGTACCACGGCCCAGGTCGCCTTCCAGCGCCTGTCGCAGGACATGCGTGCGCGCGTGCGCAATTGCGATGTGTTCAGCTCGACCGACATGGGGCATTTCACCGCGCTGAAGGAGGCCGGGCAGCTCGAGAAATACGTGCCGCGGAACGCAGTGCATCTCTTCGAGGCCTACCGCGACATCGACCCGGACGGCTACTACCACACGACGGCGGCCGGAACGGTGCTGATTACCTATAATACCTCGAAGGTGAAGCCCGAGGAGGCGCCGCGGAAATGGACCGACCTGCTCGACCCGAAGTGGCGGGACCACGTCGCGGTGGGGCATCCGGGCTTCTCCGGCTATGTCGGCACCTGGGTGGTGGCCATGCGGAAGCTCTATGGCTGGGATTATTTCCGCAACCTCGAGAAGAACAAGCCGCAGATCGGCCGCTCGATCAACGATACGGTGACCATGCTCAATTCCGGCGAGCGCCTGGTCGCCGCCGGGCCGGGCGCGACCACCTTGCGTAGCGCGGCCCGCGGCAACCCGCTCGATGTCATCTATCCCGAGGACGGCACGCTGCTCATGATCTCGCCGAGCGCGATCATGAAGGGCACGCGCAATCCGAACGCATCGCGCCTCTTCGTCGAATTCCTGCTCGGCAAGCGGGCGAACGAGATCCATGCCGAGAATTTCAGCGATGTCACCCGCCCCGACGTGCCCTCCTATCCCGGCGCGCAGCCGCTTGATCGGGTCAAGGTCATCCGGCCAACGACGGAGGAGATCGAAGAGGGCATCCCGGAGGTGAAGGAGGCATGGCGCGACACCTTCGGGGTCTAGGCCCGGTGCGCGTGCCACCAGCGGGAGCCTGGCCATGAGTTCCACCACCGCCGCCCCGAAGACGGCCACCGGCGTGGCGGCGCCCGCCAACGCCTTCATGCGCCGCCTGCGCCATGCGGAGCCGGCGACGCTGCTCTGGATCCTGCTGATCGGCGCGCTGTTCTTCCTGGTCGTCTGGCCGGTGGCGGAGTTGCTGATCACCAGCTTCCAGGCCCGCCGCACCGGCGCCTTCACACTGGGGAACTACGCCGCGGCCTATGGGCGGCAGCGCTATGTCGATGCAGTGCTGAACTCCCTGGCGCTCGGCGCCGCCAGCGCCGCGATATGCGCCGTCCTCGCCGTGCCGATGGCCTGGGCCTGCTCGCGCACCGACATGCCGGGCCGGGGTTTCGCCTGGTTCACGGTGCTGGCCGCCTTCATCATTCCGCCCTATCTCGGCGCGGTGGGCTGGATCCTGCTGGCGGGGCCCAATTCGGGGTGGATCAACCAGATCTGGGGCTGGCTCACGGGCAGCGAGAGCAGCCTCGTCAATGTCTATACCTTCTTCGGCCTCGCCCTTGTCATTGCGCTGCACTCCTTTCCCTTCATCTTCATTTTCCTCAAATCGGCGCTCGACCTCGTCGCCTCGGAAATGGAGGATGCGGCGAATATCCTCGGCGCCGGCACCTGGCGCACGACGCTGCGGATCACGCTGCCGCTGGTCTGGCCGACGATCCTGGCGAGCATCGTCCTGGTCTTCCTGGAGACCATCGCGCTCTTCGGCACGCCGGCCATCATCGGCATCCCGGCCCGCATCAACGTGGTGACCACCCAGCTCTGGCAGTTCTTCGAAGCCCCGGTCCGCGCCGAGGTCGCGGCTGCCTATGCCATGCCGCTGCTGCTGATCACGGCGGTGCTGATCGGCGTCCAGAAGCTGCTGCTGGCCCGCAAGGGCTATGTCTCGCAGACCGGCAAGGGGGGGTGAGCGGCGGCTCATCAGGCTGGGACCCTGGCGCTGGGTGCTTCTCGCCTGGTGCGGCTTCGTGTGCCTGCTCTCCGTGGTGGCGCCGATGGTCGCGCTGCTGCAGGCCTCCTTCGCCAAGGCCTGGGGCCGGGGCTTCTCCTTCGACAACCTGACGCTGGGCAACTACCACTACCTGCTGTTCCAGCATGATGCCGCCTGGCCGGCGGTGGTGAACACCTTCGTCTTCTCCGCGGTATCCGCCACCGCCGCCATGGGCCTTGCGCTGGCCATCGCCTATATCGTCAAGCGGCAGCTCATGCCCTTCGGCATGGCGCTGGCCTTCCTCTGCATGGCACCCTTCGTCATTCCCGGCATCGTCATGGCGATTGGGTTCTACTCCGCCTATGCCGGGCCGCCGCTCACGCTCTATGGCACGGCGGCGATCATGATCCTGGCCTTCATCACCCGGTTCCTGCCGATCGCCTATGCCAATGGCGCCGCGGGGATGCAGATGATCCACCCGGAAATGGAGGAGGCGGTGCGCATCCTCGGCGGCGGGCGCCTGACCGCCATCGGCACCGTGGTGGTGCCGCTGCTCAAGAAGGCGCTGCTGGGCGGCTGGCTCCTGGTATTCATCCTGGCCACGCGCGAACTCAGCGCCGCGATCTTCCTCGTGGGGCCGGAGACGCGGACCATTTCCGTGCTGCTCTACGACCTGAGCGAGGAGGGCAACCTCGAGGTGCTGTCGGCCCTTGGCGGCATCCTGCTGGTCATCACCCTGGCCTTCGTCGGGATCGGCATGAAGCTGATCGGCCGGGACTTCATGCTGCGGAGGGGCTGACCGCCTTCAGGGACCTGGCGGCACAGGGCAAGACCTCTATCCCGCATGGTCGAAGAATCGGCTGCCCGGCCGCGCGAGCCCATAATGCGACCGCAGCATATGCCCCTCATATTCGTATCGGAACAAGCCGCGCCGCTGCAGGATGGGGATGACCTCCGCGACGAAGACATCGAGCAGCGCGGGCAGGATGGGCGGCATGACATTGAAGCCATCCGCCGCGCCGGAGCGGAACCAGTCCTCGATGAGGTCGGCGACCTGCTCCGGCGTGCCGGCCATGGTGAAATGGCCGCGCGCCCCGGCAAGGCTGTGCAGGAGCGCGCGCAGCGTGGGGCGCTCGCGCGCCACCAGGGAGGTGATCACCTGCGCCCGGCTGCGGGCCGCCTGCACCTGCCCGGGGTCCGGGAAGTCATCGACCGAGAGGGGCCGGTCGAGTTCGAGATGCGAGAAGTCATGGCCGCCGAACCGGCTGGAGAGGCGCGCCAGGCCGACCCTCGGGTCCGCCAACTCGTTCAATTCCCGCCAGAGCCTCCGCGCCTCCTCCTCGGTCGAGCCGATTACCGCGCTCAGGCCCGGGAGGATCAGGATCTGGTCGCTCGGGCGGCCCAGCGCGGCGGCCTGGGATTTCAGGTCGGCGTAGAACTCAGCCGCCGTGAATTTCTCGAGATGCGCGGTGAAGACCGCCTCAGCGTGCCGCGCGGCGAATTGCCGGCCCGTCTCCGAGGAACCGGCCTGCACGAAGACCGGGCGCCCCTGCGGCGACCGCGGCAGGTTCAGCGGCCCCTCGACACGGTAATGCGCGCCCATGTGGTTGATGCTGCGGATCCGGGCCGGATCGGCGAAGCGGCCGGACCGGCGGTCGTCCAGGATGGCGTCATCGGCCCAACTGTCCCAGAGGCCGGTTGCGACTTCGAGGAATTCCTCCGCCCGCGCATAGCGCTCGGCATGGCCCATCTGCTGGTCCTGCCCGTAGTTCCGGCCGGCGCCGGCGATCCAGGAGGTGACGATGTTCCAGCCGATGCGGCCGCCGCTGATATGGTCGAGCGAGGCGAATTGGCGCGCGAGGTTGAACGGCTCCGTATAGGTCGTCGAGGCGGTGGCGATCAGCCCGATCCGGCTCGTCGCGCCGGCAAGCGCGGCCAGGGTGGTGATGGGCTCCAGCCCGCCCCTGGCGGAATGCTCGATCTCGTCGCCGAGGGTGAGGGTATCCGCGAGGAAGATGGAATCGAAAAGCCCCGCCTCCGCGGTCCGCGCCAATTGCCGGAAATACTCGATATCCGTGAGGGCGAGAGGGGTCGCGGAGGCATGGCGCCAGGCCGATTCATGATGGCCGCGCCCATGGATGAACAGGTTGAGGTGCAATTTCCGCGACATCGTTCTTCCCCCGGATGGCGCCTCGCCTTGGGGCACGCTGAGATTGGCGAGCCCTGGGCATGATCGTCCCATGCCGGCGCGGTTGGGAAGCCATTTCCTGACGCCGCGAGCGCATGCGAAGACCCGGCTCCGGTTGCATCGCCGGCCGGTGCTGGCTTGGCGGGCTCAATGTTGCATGCCTGGTCGCGGCTCGCGCCGGCCGCCAGGGCGTGGCAGTGCAGTCCCCGCCAATTACGGCGAAGCGGGGGAGTGCCGTGTCAGCCCGGCTTGCCGAAACCGGGTCGCAGCGGCGCCACCGCGGCCTCCGCCGGGGCCACCGTGACCAGCCGGCCCCCCCCTGCCATTGCATCAGGAAGGGCCGGGCGCGCTGGTTCTGGCCGGTTTCGTCGAATCTGGCGCCCCAGCCGGTGGGTGTCGTGCCTTCCGCGACATCGCTGGCCAGCATGGCGGCGCGGATGCGGTCCTTGTCGGTGCCGCCGGCGCGCTGCACCGCGTCGAAGCAGAGGCGGGCGCCGGCGTAATTCGCCAGGCTGTGGCCGGAACGCGGTTCGCTGCCATAGGTCCGCCGGTAGATTTCGACGAATTGCCGAACGCCCGGCGCGATGCGTTCATTCACCTCGAACTGGGTGAAGTCCACATCCAGCGTGCCCTCGAAAGCCGGGCCGATGGCGCGGGCGGTGTCCACCAGGCTGTAGCCGCCGCCGGAGCCGATCACCATGCGCGGCCGCCATCCCGCCTCCCGCATGCCGCGATAGAGCAGCGCGATGTCGCCGGGCTGGCCGGTATGCAGCACCACCTCGGCGGCGATGCTCCGCAGCCGCTGGACGGCGGCGGAGAGGTCCACGCTGCGCGCCGGATAGGCCAGCCGGTCCAGTTGCAGCAGGCCACGCGCCTTGATCTGTGCCTCCTGGGAATTGGCCACGCTCTGCCCGACCAACGCATCCTCATGCAGGATCGCCAGCCGCAGCCCGGCGGGCGGCAGGTTCCACAGCGGCGCCAGGACATCGGGGACGACGTTCACCGTCTCCCGGCCGAAATCGCTGGCGCGCGGGCAGGTGCGGAAGACATAGCGGAAGCCGCGTTCGGTGATGCGGTCGCTGATCGCGCCCAATTCGAAATAGGGCAGGCCCTGCAATTCCGTCACCCTGGTGGCGGCGGAGGCGAGGGCGGAATCATAGGTGCCGAAGATCGCCGCCACGCGCTCGGTGCCCATCAACCGGCGGGCTTCAGCGGCGGCCTGGTCCGGCTCGGTCGCATCGCCCTTCACCAGCCGGATCGGCCGGCCGAGCAGCCCGCCGGCGGCATTGCGCTCCTCGGCGGCGGTCTCCAACCCGCGGAAGCTTTCATCGCCCAGCAGCGCCAGGCTGCCGGAGAAGGGATAGAGGGCACCGAGGCGCAACTCGCCGGCCTGGCCATTCCCCTGGGCACCCCCTTGGGCGCCCGCGCGGCGGGGCAATAGCGCAGCCAGGGCGGTAGCGACCGCCAGTCCGCCGAGCAGGGGGCGGCGGGCGAAGTCGGACATGTCGATCCTTGCCGGGCGAGAGGCCTGTCGGCGGGATAGTCGTGGCCGGCGGCCCGGCTTGCAACCCCGGGCGGCGGCAACGGCTTCGTGCCCGATTCCTGCCCCGTGCCGCGCCGGCCTTGACGCGGGCCGGCCCGGCGCGGAACCTCCGCCGCCGCAACCCGGGAAGGACTCACCCATGGCCACCCAGACCGCCGTCCCGCAAAGCATGACCCATATCACCTACGGCAAGGGCGGCGGGCCGGAAGTGCTGGTGCCCACCACCGGCCCGGTGCCGCAGCCGAAAGCCGATGAGGTGCTGATCCGGGTGCTGGCCGCCGGGGTGAACCGGCCGGATGTCTCGCAGCGCAAGGGCGAATATCCGCCGCCCCCCCGGCGCCAGCCAGATCATCGGCCTCGAAGTGGCCGGCGAGGTCGTGGCGGTGGGGGCCGAGGCGGGGGCCTGGAAGCCCGGCGACCGGGTCTGCGCGCTCACCAATGGCGGCGCCTATGCGGAATACTGCGCCGCGCCGGCAAGCCAATGCCTGCCCTGGCCGCAGGGCTATGACGCCATCCGCGCCGCGGCGCTCTGCGAGACCTTCTTCACCGTCTGGGCCAATCTCTTCGGCCATGGCAGGCTGGCGGCGGGCGAGACGGTGCTGATCCATGGCGGCAGTTCCGGCATCGGCGTCACCGCCATCCAATTGGCCAAGGCGATGGGCGCGCGGGTCTTCGCCACCGCGGGCAGCGCGGAGAAGTGCCAGGCCTGCCTCGATCTCGGCGCCGATGCGGCGATCAACTACCGCGAGCAGGATTTCGTCGAGGAGGTGAAGCGCCTCACGGACGGCAAGCTGGTGGATGTGGTGCTCGACATGGTGGGCGGCGACTACTTCCAGCGCAACCTGCGCTGCCTCGCCATGGACGGGCGGCTGGTCATCATCGCCTTCCTCGGCGGCGCGGAGGCGGCGAAGGTCGATCTCCGGCCGATCATGGTGCGGCGGCTCACCGTGACGGGCAGCACCATGCGGCCGCGCACCACGGCGCAGAAGGCCGCGATCGCCGAGGCGCTGCGCGCGAAGGTCTGGCCGTTGCTGGATGCCGGCCGCTGCGCCCCGCCGATCTTCAAGGTCTTCCCGCTCGCCGAGGCGGCGGCGGCGCATGCGCTGATGGAAAGCAGCCAGCATATCGGCAAGATCGTGCTGAAAGTGGCGGAGTAGCGGGCGATGCCGGAGCAGATCCAGACCCATGCCGGCCGCGTCGCGCTGGTGACCGGTGGCGGCCGCGGCATCGGCGCCGCCATCGCCGCGATGCTGGCGGCGCGCGGCGCCCGCGTGGCGGTGCTCGATGCCGATGCCGCCCTGGCGCGCGAGGCAGCCGCGGCCTGCGGCGGCCTGGCGGAGCGCTGCGACGTCACCGACCGCGCCTCGGTGGATTCGGCCTGCGCGGCGGTGGAGGCGGCGCTCGGCCCGGTCGATATCCTGGTGAACAATGCCGGCATCAGCCCGAAGCCGGGCGGCCGGGCCTCGCCCATCTGGGAGATGCCGGCGGAGGAATGGGACCAGGTGATCGCGGTGAACCTCACCGGCTGCTGGAACCTGGCGCGGCGCCTGACCCCGGGGATGGTCGCCCGGAAGCGCGGCTGGATCGTCAACATGGCCTCGGTCTCCGGCAAGGCCTGGACGCCGCTGGTCGGCAGCCACTACAGCGCCACCAAATCGGCGCTGATCGGCCTGACCCGCCACTGGGCCGGGGAGCTGGGGCCGCATGGCGTGCTGGTTAATGCCATCTGCCCCGGCCGCATCATGACGCCGATGGCGAGGCTGGTGGCGCCCGCGGTGAACGAGGCGATCATCGCCAATACGCCCCTCGGCCGCGGCGGCGAGCCGGAGGAGGTGGCCCGCGCCGCCTGCTTCCTGACCGGGCCGGATGCCGGCTTCGTCACCGGCACCACGCTTGATGTCGCCGGCGGCTGGATGATGACGTGAACCCACGCAGGGCATGACGGCCTGGCAGGGGCTGCGCTACCTCCTCATTTCCGTGCTGCTCTTCGGCGGCATCTGGCCGATCACCAAATCGGCGCTGGAGGATGCGACGCCGCTCTGGTTCGCGCTGAACCGGGCGGCGATGGCCTCGCTGGTGGCGGCGCTGCTGCTGGCGCTGCTCGGCCGGCTGCGGCTGCCGGCGCGCGGCGACCTGCCCTGTGTGGCGGCGATCGGCCTGCTGCAACTCGGCAGCTTCTTCGCGCTGACGCATCTGGCGCTGGATTTCGTGCCGGCGGGCCGCACCGCGATCCTCTGCAATGTCACGGTCTTCTGGCTGATCCCGCTCTCCGTGCTGTTCCTGGGGGAGCGGGTCTCGCCGCGGCAATGGCTGGCGGCCGGCATCGGGCTGCTCGGCGTGCTGGCCCTGATGGCGCCCTGGAACCTGACGGGCGGTGGCTCCGCCGGGCTGCTTGCCGGCTATGCGCTGCTGCTGGCGGCGAGCCTGGCCTGGAGCCTGGCGATCCTGGTCACCCGCCGCTTCCCGCCGCAGCGGTCCGTGCTGGGATTGCTGCCCTGGTGCTTCGGCCTCGGCGCCGCCCTGATCCTGCCGCTGGCGCTGCTGCGGGAGCCGGGCGGCGGGATCAGCGGCGGCGCCTGGCCGCATGCGGTCTTCGTTGGCGCGGTGGCGGCGCCGATCGGCACCTGGGCGACCATCGAGGCGGGTCGGCGGCTCTCCGGCACGCTGGCCTCGCTCGGCTTCCTCGCCATCCCGGCGGTGGGGGTGCTGCTGTCGAATCTCTGGCTGGGGGAGCCGCTGGGCTGGGACGTGGCGCTGGGCGGCGGGCTGATCCTGGCCAGCGTGGTGCTGGCGGCGAAGGGGTAGGGGGCCTCTGGCGGCGGCGCGATGCGGCGGAGGCCCCGGCGGGCAGGCTCGGCAAGGCAGCCCGAACCGGTGTATGAGGCTACCGGCGTCATCCTGGTGCAGGGTTCATGGCCGCTTCGATCGGGCAATTCCTCGGCCTGGACCGCGCCGGTGTCGCCCATGGCCTGAGACTGGCCTTCGCCGCCTGGCTGGCCTTCGCGATCGCCTCCCTCCTGCATCTGGGAAATGCCTATTGGGCGGCGATGCCGATCTGGGTGGTCTCCCAGTCCTCACGGGGCCTGCTGCTCGAACGTGGCTTCTTCCGCATCATCGGGACGGCGCTGGGCGCCGGCGCCGGCTTCGGCATCCTTCAGGTCACGGGCAATCCCTATCTCGAACTCGCCATGCTGAGTGCCTGGGTGGCGGCCAATGCGGGTCTCGTCCATGTCCTGCGCGGCGTGCATGGCTATGGGGCCCTGATGAGCGGCATGACGGCGGCGATCGTCGTGCTCCCCTCGGTGCTGATGCCCGGGGCTTCCGGGGCGATCGCCCTGGCGCGCGTGGAATGCACGCTGATCGGCGTTGTGGTGGTCACGCTGGTGACCGGGTTCTGGACCCCGGACGCGCCGCGCCAGGACTTCTATAAAAGGGTCAGGCGCCTCTCCAGCGATGCCGTCGCCTTCGTCGCCGCCGTGCTGAAGGACCTGCCGCAGGAGGAAGGCGCGGCGCTCGAGCAGCGGATCCTGCGCGAGATGGGCGAGGTGCAGGCGGCCGCGAGCCTGGTCACGGCCGGTTCCATCGAGGGCTACCGCCGGCTGCACCATGTGCATGCACTCGTCACGGTCTCGCTCGCCGTCATTGCGGCGGGGCGCGCGCTCGACCAGCGCCTGCGCCGCGAGGGAATGCCCTCCGGAAGCCTGCCGGACGACATCGCCTGGCTGGCCGGCAGCCTGCTCGCGGCACCGCAAGCGGCGGCCGAGCGGCGGATGCGCCTCGCGCGGATCGCGGCGATCGACCCCCGGCTGGCCGACACCCTCGGCCGCCTCATCCGGGCCGAGGCGGTCTTTGGGACGGAGCCGCGGGGCGCGGATGCCCGGTCCTTCGGCAGCAAGGCGACCTATCTCGCCCCCTTTTATGACGGGCGCTGGGCGGTCGAATCCGGCCTGGTGGCCGGCGGGGCCACCTTCCTCGCGGCGGTCCTCGCCCATGTGTCGGGGTGGCCGGCGGGGGGAACTGGCCGCCCTCGGCGTCTGCATCTTCTCGCTGGTGCTGGGCTCGCTGCCGGCGCCGCAGGTGGTGGCGCCCATGATGCTGCAGGGCATCAGCGTCGGGGTCGCCACGGCGATCCTCTACCGCTTGGCCATCCAGCCGCATGTCGCGACGGTCCCCGGCCTGCTTCTGTCCGTCGCGCCCTTCATCCTGGTCGGCGGCCTGGCGAGGGCGAGCCGGAAGGCCGCGGGGCCGGCGCTCGATGCCAATATGTCCTTCCTGCTCGCCAGCCAGGCGGTGCTGCCGGCGGTCACCGACAAGGTCGTCATCCTGAACGAGGCGGCGGCCCTGATGCTGGCGGTGGGGCTCGTCGCCCCGGGCTTCATGCTGATGCCGCGGCGTGCCGGCAAGCGGGCCGAAAGGGCGGCGGCGGCCATCCGCCACGACCTGCTGCGCCTGGCGATGCAGCGGGAGCCGGTCGATGCCATCCGGCAGGCGGCGGTGGCGGCTCGCCAGGTGCTCCGCCTCAGCCTGCATCTCGGGCAGATGGCCGGCCTGCCGATGCGGCCAGGCTTCAGCCTGCTGGCGGTGCTCAATCTCGGTGAGGCGATCGCCCGACTGCAGGGATTCGTCGCCCGTCGGGACGGGGACAGCGCCTTGCGGCAGGTGCTCTCGGATGCGCTGCTCAGGCTCCGCCAGATGCGGGAGGATCCGGCCGGCATCGCGAAGGATCTCGAAGGCCAGGCGCATGCCCTCGCCGATGCGGAGGCGGCGGCAATATTGCGGGACCTGGCCGCTGGCCTGCGCGCGAGCCGCAGGCTTCTGACATTCGTGGCCTATCCGTCCGAGGGCGAGCCGCCGGCAAGATGACCGGCGGCATTGCGGAAGCTGGGGAGTCCGGCCGCCTGATTCGGTCCGATCCCGGCTTCCACCGCCGGGCAGCCTGCATCCGCCAGCCGCGGATGGCGGCACGGCCCCGGTCCAGGCGGTGCCTGCACCGCATCGGGCGCAGCGCAGGCGAAGGCGGATTGGAAGGCCGGGCACTTCTGCAAGGTGCCCGGCGACGAGCGCGAGTTCATCCCCTTGCCCGGGAGCCGGGTGCGGGTCGATACGCGGCTGGGCGAGGGGGCGCCGGCGAGGAGGCGCCAATCCTCCTAGGCGAGCCGCGGAGCAGCCTTTGCCCTTGCGCCGTCGATGCTCCAGGCGCCCGGGCCCGAGAAGACGAGCAGCAGGAACACGAAGCAGTAGAGGATACTGGCATCGCCGCCGTTCAACGCCGGATAAAGGTTCCGGGGGGCGTGGAACATCCAGTACGCCACGGCCATCTCGCCCGCGAGCAGGAAGGCCACGGGCCGGGTGAACAGGCCAATGAGGATCAGGAAGCCACCGGCGAATTCCAGGATGGCGCCGAACCAGAACAGCGAGAAGTCCGGTGGCAGCCCGCCCCCGGGCGGGGCCGGAAAGCCGAACAGCTTCTGCGTGCCGTGCAGTATAAAAGTCAGGGCCGCCGCGATCCGCAATGCGGCCAGGGCGTAGGGAGCATAGCGGTCGAGGGTATCCGTGTATCGCATGATGATCCTTGCCTGTTCAGTTCAACCCACGTGAAACTCACCCTAGCACGCCGACCTGAATAAGTGTTCCGGCGCCGCTCTGCCAGGGATCAAGGCTGCCCTCGACCGCGGTTCCCAAGGCATGGAGATCTTCCCGGAAGATCGGTTCATCGGCTTCGATGCATGCCGACAGTCCGGCTCAATCCGGTTGCGCCATCGTGCAATGCCTGCCGCCTGGTGCGCCTGCGCGCCGCGCGGCGCATGTGCCGGCCCTCGCCCCGTGACAGCGGTCAGGATCGCGGACATCCTGCCCGCAGCAGAAGGGCAGCAGCATGAGGGGGGGCGTGCAGGCTCTCCCCGCGCAGGGCCGCGATGCCGCAGCCATGCGGCAGACAAGGGAGAACAGCCGCATGACCCGCCACGACAGCCGCATCCAGCGCCGCCTCATCCTGCTGTCCCCGGTGCTGGCGGCATCGGGTGCCCGGGCGCAGCCGGGCGCCTATCCCACGAATCCCATCCGCATCACCGTGCCCTATCCCGCGGGCGGCACCACGGATGTCGTCGCCCGCGTCGTGGCCGAGGCGCTGTCGCCCCGCCTGGGCCAGCCCATCGTGATCGACAACCGGCCCGGTGCCGGTGTCACGGTCGGCACCAGCTTCGTCGCTAAGGCGCCGCCGGATGGTTACAGCCTGCTGGTCACGACCCTCGCGCATGCGATCAATCCCAGCCTGTTCCGGTCGCTGCCCTATGATTCCGAACAGGATTTCATCCCGGTCGGCATGATCGGGCTGACGCCCTTGGTGCTGGTGGTGAACCCAAGGCTGGAGGCCCGCGACCTGGTGGGCTTCATCGCGCTGCTGCGCGCCGAACCGGGGCGCCACACCTTCGGCTCCGCCGGGGTCGGCAGCCCGATGCATGTGGCGCCGGAGCTGTTCCGGCAGATGACCGGCACCGAGCTGCGCCACGTGCCCTATCGTGGCGAGGCGCCGGCGCTGAACGACCTGGTGGCGGGCCACATCACATTCGCCATCGACCCGGTGACCGCCGCCTCCGGCCTGGTGCGCTCCGGGATGCTGCGGGCGATCGCAGTGGCCTCGGCGCAACGCGCGGAGATCATGCCCGATGTGCCGACCATGGCGGAGGCGGGGCTGCCTGGCTTCGAGGCCTATACCTGGACTGCGCTGATGGCGCCGCGGGCCACGCCACCGGCGGTGATCGAGCGGCTGAACCGCGATCTCAACGCCACCCTGGCGCTGCCGCAGGTCCGCGGCCGGCTCACCGAACTCGGCGTGGAACTGGGGCGGGCCTTCTCGCCCGCTGAGGCGCGCGACTTCATCCGCGCCGAGACGGTGAAATGGGCGCCGATCGTCCGCGCATCGGGCGCCGTGCTGGACTGAGTGGCCCGATCGTCCGCAGGCGAAGCCGGAGGGCGTGAATCGGTCCGCAAGATACAAGTGGCCCGATCGTCCGCAGGCGAAGCCGGAGGGCGTGAATCGGTCCGCAAGATACAAGCGGCCCGATCGTCCGCAGGCGAAGCCGGAGGGCGTGAATCGGTCCGCAAGATACAAGCGGCGAGCCTCCTGCGGTACCGGGCGGCAGCCGGCCCCGCTCCCCAGGCGCTATCCCCGGCGATAGGCTGCCAGGATGGCTTCCCCCTCCGCTCCCGCGCGGCTTGCCCAGTCCGCCACCACGGGGGCCGCGGCCTGTGCCAGTGCGGCCCTGAGCGCCGGCGACGTGGCGATGGCCACGCCGTTCGCGCGCATGCGGGCCTCATTCTCCGCCAGGCGGCTGGTGATCGCCTGGAACTGCCGCGCCTCGGTCTCGCCCGCGGCCTGCGCCACCGCCGCCCGGGCGGCTTCCGGCAGCGCGGCCAGGCGATCCGCGCCGCAGAAGGCCAGGCTGAGCGGCGAGGCATAATCGAGCACGCTGAAATCCGGCAGCACTTCCCAGAGCCGCGCGCCCGCGCCGCCATCGCCGGAGGACAGCACCGCATCCAGCTCCCCCGCCCGCAGCCGGGGCAGCGCATCGGCGAAGGAGATCTGCACGGGCGCGGCGCCCGCCGCCCGCAGCACCGCCGTCCCCGCGGCGTCATAGGTCCGCACCCGCAGCCCCTGCAACGCCTCCGGCCCCGGCAAAGGCTGGCGCGACCAGAGGCCCGTCGCCGGCCAGGGGGTGGCATAGAGCAGCGACAGCCCGCGCCCGGCCAGTGCCGCGCGATAGGCCGGGCGCGCGGCCTGCAGCAACCGCGCCGTATCGGCAGTCGAGGCCGTGAGGAAGGGCAGGGCGGAGATCCCGAAGACCGGCGCTTCGCCGGCCAGGGCGCCGGTGAAGGCATCCGCCGCCTCCACCCTGCCTTCGGCGACCGCGCGCAGCATGCCCGCCGAGCGCAGCCCCTCCGACGCGTCGAAGCCCGGCCGCACTGCCAATGCCCCTGCCGAGAGGCGCGACATGGTGCTGGCGAAATGGGCAAGGCCCTCGCCGGGCATGGCGGTGGCGGGATATTCCGTCACCATGCGCCAGGCCGCCTGGGCCCTTGCCGGGCGCCGCACCGCAGCGCCGGCGCCCAGCGCCAGGAAGAGGGTAAGGGCAGGACGGCGTGTCAGCATGGCATGGGAACTCCCTGGATGCGTCCGAAGCGCCAGATTGTACCGCCATGCTCCCGGCGCATGGGCCGCTCCGAAGCCGCGCGTGGCGGGGATTGAAGGCCGTCGGCACTTGGTTGTGAAGGCGGATCGCCGCAGGATAAATTACGCTTCGATACGAAATACCCCGGCAAATCGGCCTGTTTGGCCTCTGATGAACGTATATTCAATTCTTCGGGATAACATGGAACCGATTGCCTCCTGCTGTGCGGTGCGCGATGATAGGGGCGGGGTTCTTTCCGTGGTTGCAGGGTTCCAATGGATTGCGCCAAATGCGTGCCGAGATGGGTGATGGCTCTCCTCGTCCCACGGCGCCGCATGGCCAGGCAGGCAGGCGTGGCGCCTGGTCCGCGCCGCAACCTCCGGAAGGGCTGATGTCCTCGCATTGGCGCATCGGCGGGACGCTGCCTAATCCGCGCTCCGGTCCCGGTCTGTCGAATCCCGCCCGAGCCGGCGTGGCCGGCCGGTCGGGTGCCGCCCATCCCTGGCGCGAGGGCGCGCTCTGGCTCGGGCTGTTCTGCTGCGCCGGCGGCATGGCGGCCGCCATGGCCATCGCTGGCTGGCTGCCCGTGCTGCCGGTGCATTTCCGGCTCCCGGTACAGGAGGTCTCCGCGGTGCTCGGGCAGGTGCTGGTCTGGCTTGCCCTGGCCGCCGCCGGGATGGTCGCCTTCGGTGGCGCCCTCTACCTGAACGGCCGCCGCCGGGAAGCATCGCTGCGGCAGGCCAATGCCGCGCTGGAGGCCAGGCTGCTCGCCCTGACCGACCGGGCGGAGGCGCTCGACCTGACCGCCGTCATCCTGCGCGCGCCGGATGGCACCATCCGGCACTGGTCGGTGGGCTGCGAGCGCCTGTTCGGATTCTCCGCCGCCGAGGCGCTGGGGCGGGCCTCGCACGAGCTGCTCGGCACCCGGTTCCCGGATGGCGGCCGCCGGACGGTGCAGGACGAGTTGCTGCGCAGCGGCGAATGGCAGGGCGAGCTGCGCCACAGGCGGCGGAACGGGCAGCCCGTGGTGGTCGCCGCGCATTGGATCCTGCGCCGTGATGCCGCCGACCGCCAGCCGAGCGCGGTCGTCGAGGTGCATGCGGATGCCACGGCGCTGAAGGCCGCCGAAGCCGCCCTCAGCGCCGGCGAGGCCAGGCTCCGGCTGGCGCAGGAAGTCGCCGGCGTCGGCACCTGGGAATGGGAGGTGGAGGCCGACAGCTTCGTGTGGTCGCCGGAGCAGCATGCCCTGTTCGGCACCTCGCCCGCGGCCGGGGCGCCGCAATCCTATGACGCCTTCCTCGCCCTGGTGCATCCCGAGGACCGGGAGCAACTGCGCATGGCGGCCTGCCGGGCCCTGGAATCCGGCGAGTACGAGGCCGAGTTCCGCATCCTTCGCCCTGGCCGCAACGGCTCCGAGGATATCCGCTGGCTGATCGGCCGCGGCCGCCGCATGCCGGGGCTGACCGGGCGGATGGGGCCGATCCTCGGCGTCAATGTCGATATCACCGCCCGCAAGGAAGCCGAGGAACGGCAGGCGTTGCTGATGCGGGAGGTGGACCACCGGGCGAAGAACGCCCTGGCCGTGGTGCAGGCCGTTCTCCGCCTGACCCGCGCCGACAGTCCGGACAGCTTCGCCCGCGCGGTGGAAGGCCGCGTCGCCGCGCTCGCCCGGGCGCAGACACTGCTCACCGAATCGCGCTGGATGGGGGCCGATCTGCTGGCCATGCTGCGCGGCGAATTGGCGCCTTTCATGGACATGTCCGGCGACGCGCGGGTGACGCTCGAAGGCCCGCCGGTGACGGTGGCACCGGTGACGGCGCAGCCGCTTTCCATGACATTGCATGAACTCGCGACCAATGCGGCGAAATACGGCAGCCTGTCGGTCCCCGAGGGCCGGCTGGCACTGACCTGGTGGATCGATGCGGAGGCCGGCCGGCTCATGCTGCGCTGGGTGGAGACCGGAGGACCGGCCGTCGCCGCGGCGCCGGCGCGTAGCGGCTTCGGCTCCCGCCTCATCCAGGCCACGGTGCGCGAACAGTTGGGGGGCGAGGTGGTCCTGCAATGGGAACCATCCGGCCTGGTGTGCGACATTGGATTGCCGCTGCACCGCGCCGTCGCGCGGGATATGGTGTAGCGAGGTGACGGCCGCCCATCCGCTGTCCGGCCACTCCGCGGCCATTGCCGGGGCATCCTTCGTCGGGGCGCCTTTCGTTGGAACCGGCGCGATCCACCCTCACCGAGGGCCTGCATGGCTATCATTCTGATCCTGGACGACCGGGCCACCAACCGGAACATCTATGCGAGGCTGGCCACGGCGATCGAGGACGGAGTCTCGGTGGAGGTCTTCGCCGATCCCCTCGATGCCCTGGAATGGCTGGAGGACAACCGGGTCGACCTGGTCATCACCGACTACAAGATGCCGGGCATGGACGGGGCGGAGTTCACCCGGAAATTCCGCGCCATGCCGGGTGGCCTGCATGTCCCCATCGTCGTCATCACCGCCTATGACGACCGCAGCTTCAAGCTGCGGGCCCTTGATGCCGGCGCCACCGATTTCCTGCAAAGCCCGGTCGACCATTTCGAGCTGGTCACCCGGGCACGCAACCTGCTGGCGCTCGGCCGCCAGGCCCCCGCCGGGGAGGAGGGGCCGCCGCCCGAGGCGCCGGCCGGCCGCGACGCCCTGCCGGAGCCGGCGGGTCCGGCGCCGAAGGATCTGGCCGACCCGGAGGGCCGGGGCCGCATCCTGGAGGCGATCCCGGCCCTCATCAGCCTGGCCGACCGCGACGGGCGCTGCCTCTATGCCAACAGGGCCTTCGCCGCCGAATCCGGCGCCTCGCCCGCGGCATTGCCCGGCAGCAGCATCGCCCAGCTCCTGGGCCCGGAGCGCGGCGAGCGCAGCCGGCTGGGCGACCTTGCGGTATTCGGGTCCGGCGAGGCCCTGCCGGCCTACCAGGAGGAGGTTGCCGGCCGCCGTGGCGAGCGCCGCCGCTGGCTGACCACCAAGGTGCCGCTGCGCGACGCGGGCGGCGCCGTCGCCGCCGTGCTCACGACCTCCTTCGAGATGACCGGCACTGCGCCGGGTGACGGATGAGGTAGCGCGGATGGCCGACCAGCAGCGGGAAAGGCGCTCCCGGCCGGGTCTCGGAAGCCTGCGGGGGGAGGCAGGCAGCGAGGAGGAGATGAGCTTCAACCGGCTCGGCTTCGCGCTGGTCATCTTCGTCTATCTCCTGACGGCCGGGGCATCGGTCGCGGATGAGCAGCTCCCGAACCTCTTCTACTGGAGCTGCCTCGCCGTCGGGGTCTTCGTCCATATCCGCCTCCGCCCCGGGCATAGCCGGTTGCGGCGGGGCTTCGCGCTGCTGCTCGACATGGGGTTCCTCACCTGGTTCCTGCATGAGGCCGGCGAGGTCGCGGCGCCCTTCTTCCTGGTCTATATCTGGGTCGCGCTCGGCAATGGCTTCCGCTTCGGCACGGCCTGGCTGCTGGCGGCCATGGCGGTCTTCGTCGCCGGCTTCGGCTGGGTGGTGCTGACGACGCCCTACTGGCGGGAGCAGCCATATCTCTCGGCCGGCCTGCTGATCGGGCCCTGCGTGCTCGGCCTCTACGCCGCGACCCTGATCCGCAAGCTGTCGCAGGCGAAGCGCCAGGCGGAGCAGGCCAGCGAGGCGAAGAGCCTCTTCCTGGCCAGCGTCAGCCACGAGCTCCGCACGCCGCTCAATGCCATCATCGGCATGGGCAGCCTGCTGCGCAGTTCCACGCTCGACCGCGAACAGCAGGAAATGGCGCGGACCATCGACGGTGGGGCCAGGTCCCTGCTGTCGCTCATCAACCGGATCCTGAACTTCTCCCGCATCGAGGCAGGGGGCACGACGACCCGGACCGAAGCCTTCGACCTCACCGTCCTGCTCGAGGAGGTGCGGCAGATGCTGCTGGCCCAGGCGCGGGAGAAGGGTCTCAGGCTGTCGCTCCATGTCACGCCCCGCACGCCGGCCCGGATCCTCTGCGACCGGACGCATCTCAGGGACATCCTGCTCAACCTGGCCGGCAATGCGGTGAAATTCACCGAGTCCGGCGGCGTCACCATCGGCGTGGATGCGACCGAGCCCGCATCCGGCCAGCTTCGGCTGCGCTTCGAGGTCGCCGATACCGGCATCGGCATCAGGCCGCAGGCGCTCGGCCGGATCTTCGAACGCTTCACCCAGGCGGATGAGAGCATCGCCAGCCGCTTCGGCGGCACCGGGCTGGGCCTGTCGATCTGCAAGGGGCTGGTGCGGCTGCTGGGCGGCGAGATCGGCGTCGCCAGCGAGCCGGGCCAGGGCAGCACCTTCTGGTTCACCGCCCAGGCGGCGCGGCAGGCCGAGCAGCCCGCGGCGGCGGAGCGGTCCTTCGCCGGCATCGCCGCCTTCATCCTGACCTCGGACCCCGCGGGCGCCGCCGGCATCGGCACCCGGCTCGCGGCCCGCGGGGCTGCCGTCCGAAGCTACGGCATGAGCCGGGCCGCGCTGGCCGAAATCCGGGGAGCCGAGCCGGACGGCGGCGTCCCGGCGCATCTGGTGCTGTGCCTGCCGCAGGGCCGCGACCTCGGGCCAGGGGAGGTCATGGAGGTGCTGCGCGGGCAGGACGACCATCCGCTTTTCGCGTTCGGCGAAGCGCCGGCGGAGGGTCTGCCTTCGCCCGGGATCCGCCGCCGCGTCACGACTTGGCTGCGGGCGGAACCCACCGAGGCCGAGCTGCGGACGTTGATGGCGATCATCGCCGCCCGGCTCCTGCCCGAGCTGGATGCGGCGGCCGCCCGGCCGCTGCCTGCCTCCGGCGGCGCGCGGCGCCTGCGGGTGCTGGTGGCCGATGACAACCGGGTGAACCGGCGCGTGGTGCAGAAGATCCTGGAGCGGTCGGGCCACGAGGCGCTGCTGGTCAGCGATGGCGAAGAGGCGCTCGATGCGCTGGAGGAGGGCCAGTTCGACGCGGTGCTGATGGACGTGAACATGCCGGTGCTCGGCGGGATCGAAGCGACCAAGCTCTACCGCTTCGCCGCCCTTGGCCGGCCGCATGTGCCGATCATCGGCTTCACCGCCGATGCGACGCCCGAAGCGGCGCAGCGGTGCCGCGAGGCGGGGATGGATGCCTGCCTCACCAAGCCGGTCGAGCCCGCGCAATTGATCGAGGCCCTGGCGGCAGTCGCACCGCAGCCGGGCGACACCGCCCCCGCCGCGAAGGGCCAGGAGGTGGCGTCCATCGCCTCGCATCCCCGCTTCCGCCCGGCGCCGCTGCCGCCGCTCGACCCGCAGGTCCTGGCGGATCTGGAGGCGCTTGGTGGCAGCGAATTCGTCGCGGGCCTGGCCGAGGATTTCCTGCGCGAGGCGGCGCAGGTGCTGCAGGCCCTGCAGGCCGCGGCCGGCAAGGGGGATGTGCGGCGGTTCCGGGCAGAGGCGCATGCGCTGCGCAGCAGTGCGGCCAATATGGGCGCCAAGCTCGTCTATGAATTATGCGGCGCCGCCGAGGCCATCGCCCCGGCGGAGGTCGCAACAGCCGGCGCGCGGCAGGTGGTCCTGCTGGCCGCGGAGCTGGAGCGCGTGCGCGAGGCACGGCCAGGCCTGGAGCCCCGGCCCGGCCGCATCCATTGAGCCGGGCGCGGTGGAGGCCCGGGGTCTTGTGGCCCAGGGTCATCCTGCCACCGCGACCGGGCCGGGCTGCGCCGCCAAGCGGCGGTCCTGGGCGGCGGTGAGGCGGGACATCCGGCGGAGATCCTGGTCGCTGAGCCGCATGGCGGCCTCGGCCCAGACCTCCACGACGTCCTGCAGCTCCGCCAGCGTGACCGGGTCCACCCGGCGGCGGGCGCGATAGGTGGCGCTATGCGCATTGTGCCAGCGCGAATTCCTGTCGATGTAGTCCTGCACGGCCTCCTCGCCCTGGCCATCCGGCGCGACCACATCCACCAGGCCCATCGCGTGCAGTTCCTCGGCCGTGTAGATGCGGCCGCTCATGATCATGCGCTCGGCCTCCACGCGGCCCAGGCGGCGCGACAGGAAGCTGTAGGCGCCCATGCCGGGGAAGAGGTTGAACAGGACTTCCGGCAGGCCGAATTGGCGCTGCGCTCGGCCACGATCAGGTCATGCGCCAGCGCGCATTCGAAGCCGCCGCCGAGCGCGTCGCCCTGCACGAGGGCGATCGTCACCATCGGCAGGTCGCAGGCGACGTGGTTGCGGTGGATGGCCTCCACCGCGGCCTTGCCATAGTGCCGGAGGCCATCGAGATTGCCCGCGGCGATCATCTGCCGGAACAGTCCCAGGTCCCCGCCGAGGTTGAAGATGCCGGGGATGGCGGAGGCGCAGACGAAGTAGCGGATCCCCGGATCGGCGCCGCGCGGGCCGGCCTGCGCCAGGGACCCGATGGAACGCTGCATGGCGGCGACGTCCCGCAGCAGTTCCGGGCTGAAGCAGGGCCGGCCAAGCGGCTTCAGGCGGCACCAGAAAACCTGCCGTTCGGTATCGAGATCGATATCCAGCGTCTCATAGGCATTGGAACGCAGGGTCGCCTGGGCGAGCGGAATTGGGTTGGGAAAGCTGGCACCGATCTCGGTGAAGCCGGCGGCGGGCAGCGTGCGGATGAAGGTCATGCGGCGGGATCCTCGACGGGTCGCCCCGGCGAGGCCTCTGCCGGGCCGCCAGGCTACCGGGGGCGGGATGAAGGAAAGCGGCGCCGGCCCGTCATCTAACCGCACACGTTAATGTTATACAATAATATTTGACCTGGGGTTCATTGCCAGCGGGTGCCGAACCGCCATTCCCTCCGCGCATCGGGACTTGGCGCCTCGGGCAAGCGGTTTGCAAGGCCCCAAACCGGGTCGAGGGCCGGCGGCGTGGAAGGCCATGCACAGCGGCGGCTGCTCCTGGCCGGATGGCTGCGGCCACCCGGCCGCGCCACGGGGATGGCGCCGGCACTGTTGCAAAAACGTCGCTCAGGCGCCGATTCGAGTGTCTGCGCACCACAGGGCATGGCAGCCTCAGGCGCCTCGGGCCAACCGACGGCGACCGGAGCAGAACAGATGCTGCCCTTCGACTTCGCCGCGCTCCTCCTGTTCCTCGCCGCCGCGCTGGGCCTGGTGAATCACCGCTGGATCGGAATGCCGCAGCCGATCAGCCTGCTGATCGGGGCGCTGGTGCTTTCCCTGGGGATCGCCGCGGTCGATCAGTTCCTGCCCGGCCTGGGGCTGCCGGAGCTTGCGCGCGGGACCCTCAAGGCCGCCGACCTGTCGCATGTCCTGCTCGACGGCATGCTGGCCTTTCTCCTCTTCGCCGCCAGCCTCGAAGTGGACCTTGAGGAATTGCGGACCAGCAAATGGGCCATCCTTGGCCTGGCGACCGTCGGCGTCATCCTCTCGACGCTGATCTTCGGCCTGCTGATCTGGCTGGCCTTCGTCGCGGCCGGCGCGCCGGTGCCGATCCTGTGGTGCTTCGTGCTGGGCGCGGTCCTGGCGCCGACCGATGCGGTCGCCGTGCATGGGCTGCTCCGCCGCGTCCCTCTGCCGCCCGCCTTGAAGGCGGCCATCACCGGTGAAAGCCTGTTCAATGATGGCGTGGGCGTCGTGATATTCCTCATCGCTCTGGCCGGCGCGCAGGGTGCCAGGGGCCTCGTCGGCCATGGCGCGGTCGCCGCGGCCCTGGTGTCGCAGGGCGTCGGCGGGGCATTGCTCGGCCTGGCGACCGGCTACCTGGCGGCGCTCGCGCTGCGGCGGGTCGACAACCACAACCTCGAACTCATCATGTCGCTCGCGCTGGTCCTGGTGACCTTCCGCCTCGCCGATGCGGTGGGCACCTCCGGCCCCATCGCCGTCGTCACGGCGGGCCTGGTGATCGGGCAGGAGATCCGGCGGATGGCCAGCAACGCGGCGCCCCGGGACCACATCACGACCTTCTGGTCCATGATGGACGAGTTGCTGAATGCGTTGCTCTTCCTGCTGATCGGCTTCGAGATCCTGGTTATCGAGCCCGACCGCATCCACCTCCTGCCGATCCTCGCCTCCTTCCTCTTCGCGCTCTGCGCGCGCTCCGTCAGCGTCGCGATCCCGCTGGCCTTCCTCTATCCGCGCATGCAGGAGATGCGCCGGGACGTCGCCATGCTCACCTGGACAGGGCTGCGCGGCGGGGTTTCGGTGGCCTTCGCGCTGATGCTGCCGGAGTCGCCCTATCGCAGCGAGTTGCTGGCCGTCTGCTATGCGGTTGTCGTTTTCACCGTAATTGTCCAGGGTCTGACAGTGCCAATGGTTGCGCGCGCGCTGCTGCGCACCGGTCCGCGCTAGCGGCTTTCCCCCTGGAAGTATCGATTCCTGTTGCAGGAACGTGCCGGGAGGATCAAATTTCCCCACAGGAAACTTCCCCCCAATCGTTCTGAACCGATGTTCCGGGGTGAGAGGCGAATGGTGCGCGACACCGCGGGCTCCGAGCAACATGGCGCCGCCGGTGCGGTCGCTACCCTGCCATGGATCAGGCCGCTGACCGCGGCGCTGTTGTGTCTCTGCGGCCTCAATGGCTGCAAGGAAGAGAACCAGCTCGTCACCCCGCCGCCGCCCCAGGTTTCCGTCGCGCAGCCCTTGCAGCGCCCCGTCACGCCCTATCTCGAGGCCACCGGCAGCGCCCAGGCCCATCTGACCGCCGATATCGTCGCGCGCGTCGGCGGCGTGTTGAATTCCATCGAATATGCGGACGGGGCCGAGGCGAAACGCGGCGACCTGCTGTTCGTCATCGACCCGGTCGAGTACCAGGCGAGGCTCCAGCAGGCGCAGTCGGCGGTGGATGCGACCCAGGCGCAGCTCATCCAGTCCGATTCGGGATTGCGCCGGCAGTCCACTCTGGCCCGCCAGGACTGGGCCTCGCAATCCACCATCGAGCAGGCGCGGGCGCAGAGGGACGGGCTGCGCGCGAACCTGGTCAACCAGCAGGCCGGCGTGACCCTCGCCAATATCAGCCTTGGCTATACCCGGGTGACGGCGCCATTCGACGGCCTGGTGACCGCGCATCTCGTCTCGACCGGCAACCTGGTGGGCGTCAGCGGCCCGACCAAGCTGGCGACGATCGTGCAACTCGACCCGATCTACGTGAACTTCAACATCAGCGAGCAGGATGCGCTGCGCATCCGCGCGAACCTGGCCCGCCGCGGAGCGACCGTGCGCGATCTCGGGACCATACCGGTCGAGGTCGGGCTGATGAACGAGGAGGGCTACCCGCATCAGGGCAGCCTGGATTACGCGGCCCCGGCAGTCGATACCGCGAGCGGCACCCTGGCGGTGCGCGGCATCCTGCCGAATCCCGGCCGGCGCCTGCTGCCCGGCAATTTCCTCCGCATCCGCATCCCCATGGGCCAGCCGCAGACCGCGTTGCTGATCCCGGACCAGGCCCTCGGCACCGACCAGGGCGGGCGCTACGCGCTTGTCGTGAACGGCGACAATGCGGTGGAGCAGCGGAGCGTCCGCACGGGGCCGCTCATCGGCAGCCTGCGGGTGATCGAGTCCGGGCTTGGCGCGGAGGATCGCGTCGTGGTGGGGCGCCTGCAGCGCGCCATTCCCGGCAGCAAGGTCGCGCCCAAGCCTGTCCAGATCTCGCCCGGCACCGCCAGCGCCGCCCTGGCCTCGCCATGATATCGAAATTCTTCATCGACCGGCCGGTGCTCGCCAATGTGCTGGCGGCCATCATGGTCGTGATCGGTGCCGTGGCGCTGTACCAATTGCCGGTCGCGCAATACCCGAACGTCGTGCCGCCAACGGTCAGCGTCACCACGCGCTACCCCGGCGCCAGCGCCAGCACCGTCATGGAGACCGTGGCGCTGCCGATCGAGCAGCAGGTCAATGGCGTGGACCGCATGCTCTACATGCAATCCACCAGCACGAATGACGGCACCTATACCCTGACGGTGACCTTCGAGATCGGCACGGACCTGAACCTCGCCCAGATTCTGGTGCAGAACCGGGTGTCCAGCGCCCTCGCCGCGCTGCCGCAGCCGGTGCAGGCGCAGGGTGTCACGGTGCAGCAGAAATCCACCGCGATCCTGCTGATCGCCACGCTCACCTCCCGGGATGCGCGGCATGACAGCCTCTATCTCAGCAATTATGCCACCATCAACCTGCTTGGCGAGCTCGCCCGCGTGCCGGGCGTGGCCAATGTCAACATCTTCGGCGCCGGCCAGTATGCGATGCGGATCTGGATGGACCCGGAGAAGCTGCAGGCGCGCGGGCTGACGCCGAATGACGTGATCCAGTCCATCCAGCAGCAGAGCCAGCAGGTCGCCGCGGGACAGGTGGGCACGCCGCCGGTGCAGCAGTACCAGGGCTTCCAGTACACCGTGAACCTGGAAGGGCGGCTGGACGACCAGGCGCAATTCGCCGACATCATCATCAAGACCGATGGCGCCCAGGCCGGCCGCATCACCCGGCTCCGGGACATCGCGCGGGTGGAACTGGGGGCCCAGACCTATTCCCAGGTCTTCCAGCTCGATGGCCGCCCGGCGGCCGGCATCGCGGTGTTCCAGACCCCCTCGGCCAATGCGCTCGATGTCGCCGACCGCGTGCGGGCGAGGCTGGCGGAACTCTCCCGCGACTTCCCGCAGGGCGTGGAGTACGGCATCCCCTTCGACACCACCCGCTTCGTCAGGACCTCCATCCACGAGGTCTATGCCACCCTGATCCAGGCGGCGGTGCTGGTGCTGGTCGTCATCCTGGTCTTCCTGCAGGACTGGCGGGCGACCCTGGTGCCGGCGACCACCGTGCCGGTGACCATCATCGGCACCTTCGCGGCGATCGCGGCGCTGGGCTTCACCGTGAACCTCTCCACCCTCTTCGCGATCGTGCTGGCCATCGGCATCGTCGTGGACGACGCCATCGTGGTGGTCGAGGGTGCCGCGCGCCACATGGAGCGCGGCCTGTCCAGCCACGATGCCGCCGTCACCGCCATGCGCGAGCTGACCGGACCGATCGCCGGCATCACGCTGGTGCTGATCGCGGTCTTCGTCCCGGCGGCCTTCCTGCCCGGCCTCACCGGCAGGATCTATGCCCAGTTCGCCCTGGTGATGGCGGCGACGGCGCTCATCAGCGCGATCAACGCGGCGACCTTGAAGCCCACGCAATGCGCGCTCTGGCTGCGCCGCCCGGTGCCGCAGGACCAGCGCAACCGCCTGCTGCGCGGCTTCAACCGCGGCTATGACGCGCTGGAGCGGGGCTACGCCAGGCTCATCGGCTGGATGGCCGGGCGCAGCCTGGGCATGGGCGCGGTCGCGCTGATCCTCGCCGGCCTCGGCATCTGGGGCATCGCCCGGCTGCCCACCGCCTTTATCCCGATCGAGGATCAGGGCTATGTGGTGGTCGGCGTGCAATTGCCGGATGGCGCCTCGCTGGAACGGACCCGGGAGGCGCTGTCGGAAGCCAGCCGGATCGCCCGCGCCACCCCCGGCGTCGAGCAGGTGATCGAGATCGCCGGCCTCTCCGTGCTGGACAACAACGCCTCGCTGTCCAGCAGCGGCGTGGCCTATGTGATGCTGAAGGACTGGAGCGAGCGGGGGCGGGGCAGCGGCCAGGATCTCCGGTCGCTCTACTTCCGCCTCCAGACGGCGCTCGATGCGATGACGGAGGCCGAGGCCTTCGTCATCGTGCCGCCGCCGATCCAGGGCATCGGCAATGCCAGCGGCTTCACCATGCAGGTCGAGCTGCGCGACGGCAGCTTCGACTATGGGAAGCTGCAGCGCATCACCCAGGGGATCATCGCGGATGGGCAGACGCAGTCCGGGCTGCAACGGCTGGTCAGCAGCTTCCGCGCCGGCACGCCGCAGCTCCGGGTGGTGCTCGACCGTGCCAAGGCGGAGACGCTGGGTGTCGCGGTGGGCGACGTCTTCGCCGCGCTCGGCTCCTATCTCGGATCGAGCTATGTCAACCAGTTCAATAAATTCGGCCGGACCTTCCAGGTCTATGTGCAGGCGGATTCGCGGTTCCGCCGGCAGCCGGAGGATATCCTCCGGCTCAACCTGCGGAGCCAGGACGGGCAGATGGTGCCGCTCGGGGCCTTCGCGCAGGTCAGCCTGGATATCGGGCCTTCGCTGATCGGCCTCTACAACCTGCATCTGAGCGCGAGCATCGTCGGCGCGCCGGCGCCCGGCTTCAGCTCGGGCCAGGCGCTGGACCTCATGGAACGGATCGCCGAGAGGTCGCTGCCGCCAGGGGCGGGCTATGAATGGACTGCCATGTCCTTCCAGGAGAAGGCGCTCGGCAACCAGGTCTACTTGCTGTTCGGCCTGGCGGTATTGCTGGTCTACCTGTGCCTCGCCGGGCTCTATGAAAGCTGGATCGCGCCCTTGCCGGTCATCCTCGCGGTGCCCTTGGCGCTGATCGGGCCGGCCCTCGCGCTGGCCTCGTTGGGCCTGGCGAACAACCTCTATACCCAGATCGGCCTGGTGCTGCTGATCGCGCTGGCCTCGAAGAACGCCATCCTGATCGTCGAGGTCGCCCGCGAAAGGCGGATCGCCGGGGGCGAGGAGATCGTCCAGGCGGCGGTGGCCGCCGCACGCGCCCGGCTCCGGCCGATCGTGATGACCTCCCTGGCCTTCATCCTCGGCGTCCTGCCGCTGGTCCTGGCGAGCGGCGCCGGCGCCAGTGCACGCGCCTCGCTCGGCCTCAGCGTCTTCAGCGGCATGCTCGCCTCCACGGGGCTGGCGGTGCTCTTCGTGCCCTCGCTCTTCGTCCTGGCGCAGCGGCTGGAGGAAGGGTGGAAGGCCAGGCGGCGGCCAGGGGAACTCGCAGGCACGGCGCACTGACGCAAGACTGCGGAAACAGAACAGGGAGGGTGGAACATGAACTGGTTGGCGCCGACAGGCAGGGGCTTCCCGGCCCGCTCCCTCGCTGTCCTGGCGATCCTCGGTTGCGTCTCCTGCTCCCAGCCTCGGGTCGATGAGGTGCGCAGCTATGCCGGCGCGCCATTGCCGCAGCCGGAGCGTATCCTGGTGCTGGATTTCGCCGTCACGCCGCAGGATGTGCGGCTGGACCAGGGCATCGGGGCGCGGCTGATGCGCGCCGCCTCGGGCGGCAGCAGCACGGGGCAGCAACTCGCCGCCGCGCGGGCGACCTCCTCCGGCCTGGCGGAGGAGCTTGTCGCGCATTTCCGCTCCCTCGGACTCCGGGCGGAGCGGGTGAGCAGCCTGCAAGGGATCGGTCCCGGCAGGGTCGCCGTGGTGGAGGGGCAGCTCGTCTCGGTCGATGAGGGCAACCGCACCCGGCGCACGCTGATAGGCCTCGGCGCGGGCCGGAGCAGCGTGACCGCGGATGCGCAGCTCTACTATGTCGAGCGCGGGGCGCAGCCGCGGCTGCTGGAGTCCTTCGAGGCCAGCGCCGATAGCGGCCGCGCGCCCGGCATGGCGGAGACCATGGGCGCCGGGGCGGTGGCCGGCCGCCTCGCCACCTCGGCGGCGGTCGGTGGAGGCATGCACGGGGTCCTGGAAACCAGCCATGCCGACAGCGCCGATGAGGGAAAGGGCATAGGCAAGGCCCTGGCCCGGAAGCTCGCGCAGTTCTTCGCGCAGCAGGGCTGGGTTTCGGCGGCCGCGCTCCGGTAGGCAACACAAAGGGAGGATGGAAATGGTCGAACAGTGCAGGCGCCCTTCGGGGTTGATGTCGTTCCTTGTGCTGGTGCTGCTTGGCATGGGCGGAATGCCCGGCCTCGCCGCGGCGCAGCAGCCGAGCCAGGCGCAGGCCAGCGCCGTCCGGTCCTCCTGCCGCGCCGACTACCAGGCGCATTGCTCCAGTGTTCCCCCCCGGCGGCCAGGCGTCGCTGGCCTGCCTGCAACAGAACATGGCGAGCCTTTCGCCCAATTGCCGGCAGGCGGTGGGTGCCATCGGCGGGGGCGCGCCGCAATCCGGCGCGGCCGTTCCCGGCGCCGCGGCACCGCCGGCCGGCGGCGCGGCGGCGCCGATGGGGCGGATGCCGCCCCGGGCGGAAGCTGGGGTGCTGCGCGAGGAATGCGGCGCCGATTACGCGACCCATTGCCGCGGCGTGATGCCCGGCGGCGGCCGCGCCTTGGCCTGCCTGGCCGACCGGCGGGAATCCCTGTCGCATGGCTGCCGCGAGGCGCTGATGTCGCTGCGGCAGGGACGGTAGCCACCGTCCGGCACTCGGTATGGCGGCCGGGCGCGACCTGTGCCCGGCCTTGAGGCGATTGGGAGGAAGGCATGAGTGCGGCACCAAGACTGGCGACCGGCAAGGCCCTGCTCCTGTGCTGGATCGCGCTGGCCATGCCCTGCGCCAGCCTGGCGCAGCAGGCGGCGGCGCCACCCGAGGCACGCTGGCCGCACAATGTCACGGTGGGCGGCGCCAGCGCCGTGGTCTACCAGCCGCAGGCGATCTCCTGGCCCGATCGCACCACGCTGAACGCGCGCGCGGCGGTTTCCGTCACCCGGGCCGGGAGCACCACGCCGGTGCTGGGGACCATCGAGGTCACCATGGCCACCCGGACCGATTTCGCGACCCGGTCGGTGATCCTGTCCGATCCGCGCCTGACCTCCTCGCATTTCCCCTCGCTCGACACTGGCCAGGCGGCGCAGTTCGAGGCCGCCATCAAGGCCTCCCTCAGTGACCTGGCCTTCAAGCAGGTGCCGCTCGATACCCTGCTCATCAGCCTGCGGGACAATGCCGCGGCACCGGAGGCGGCCGAGGTCAGGAACGACCCGCCGGCGATCTTCTACAGCGCGCGCCCGGCAAGCCTGGTGGTCTTCGATGGCGACCCCGTGATGGCGCCGGTCCCAGGCACCAGCCTCTCCTTCGCGGCCAATACGAATTGGGACGTGTTCCTCGACCCGGCCGGGTCCGGCACCTGGTACCTGCTGGACAATGGCAGTTGGTTCTCGGCGCCCGCCGCCTCGGGCCCCTTCAGCCCGGTGGTGCTGCCGCAGCCGATGCAGGCGGCGCTGCAATCCCTTCCGGACGGCCCGAATTTCGCCGAGGCGCGCAAGGCCATCCCCGGCCGGATGCCGGAGCCCGGCACCGCGCCCACCATCTTCGTCAGCACCAGCCCGGCGGAGATCATCGTCACCGCCGGCCCGCCGGCCTTCCGCCCGATCGCCGGGACCGCCCTGCAATATGCCACGAATACCGACAGCGCCCTGTTCCGCCACACCCAGACCGGGCGCTTCTACTACCTCGTCTCCGGCCGCTGGTTCAGCGCCGCCAGCCTGGACGGCCCCTGGACCTTCGCCACCCCCGACCTGCCGCCCGATTTCGCCCAGATCCCGCAGAACAGCCCGGTCAGCAGCGTGCTGCCCTCGGTGCCCGGCACGGCGCAGGCGCAGGAGGCAGTGCTGCAGGCCCAGATCCCGCAGCAGGCCACGCTGGACCGCAGCACGGCGCGGCTGGAGGTCACCTATGTCGGCACGCCGCAGTTCCGGCCGATACCGGGGACCCCTATCGCCTATGCGGTGAACACCACCTATGAGGTGCTCGAGGTCGGCGGCAAATACTATGCCTGCTACCAGGGGGCCTGGTTCACCGCCGCTTCCCCGACCGGGCCCTGGGCCCTGGCCGACAGCGTGCCGCCCGCGATCCATGGCATTCCGGCCAGCAGCCCGATGCACAACACCACCTATGTGAAGGTCTATTCGGCGACGCCGGCCGCGGTCACCTATGGTTATACGGCGGGCTACATGGCCGGCATGATCACCGCCGGCGTCCTGGTCTATGGGACCGGCTACCACTACCCGCCCGTCATCGTGCCGGGACCCGTCCCTGCCTATCTGCCCTATCCCTATACCTATGCGGGCGGCGTCTACTACAACCCGGCGAATGGGGTCTGGGGGCGCGGCGGGACCATCTACGGCCCCTATGCCACGGCCACCGGACGCTCGGCCTACAACCCTGCCACCGGCGCCTATGCGCGGGGCGGCGCGGTCTATGGGCCCTATGGCGGCGCCGGGGCCTTCTCGGCCTACAATCCCTCCACCGGCGGCTATGCCCGGGGCAGCGCCGTATGGGGGCCGGATGGCGGCACCGCGCATGGCAGCTACTACAATCCGCGCACCGGCGTCTCCGGCAGCACCACGCAGAATGCCAATGCCTACAGCCGCTGGGGCTCCAGCACCTTCGCGGGACCGAACCAGACGGTGCATACGGAAAGCGGCAGCAACAGCCGGGGCTCGGCCGGGGCCTTCAGTTCCTCGACCGGCGCCGAGGGCGCGGGCTATCGCGGCCCCAACAACAGCGGCGGCATGGTGCGGGGGGCCGGCGGCAATGTCTATGCCGGCCATGACGGCAATGCCTATCGGCATACCGATGACGGCTGGTCCAAATGGAACAACGGCTCCTGGCAGCCGGTGCAGCCGCCGACCCGCTCGGGCAATACCGGGGCGCAGCAGAATCCGCTCGGCGCCTCCCAGCCAAATTCGCGGCCGAATGCCGGCAGCCAGCAGGGCCAGCGCAATGCGGCCGGCACGTCCCAGGGCAATCCGCGCGCCAACCGCCAGGGGGCGCAGAGCTCAAGCTGGTCGCAACTGGAGCAGGATCGCCAGGCCCGGCTGGGCGGCGAGCAGCGCCAGCGCCAATTCGGCGGCGGCTTCGCGGGCGGGCGCAGCGGCGGGGAGGGCGGCGCACGCGGCTTCCGGGAAGGCGGAGAGGGCGGGTTCGGCGGCGGCTTCCACCGGCGGTGAACCCGCCGGGCCATGCGCCTAGAGCATGATGCGTTCACCTTCGTTCACGCATCATGCTCCAGGCCTTTGTTTGATCGCGTGATTCACGCTTTTCGGTGCGAGCACCTCAAGCGATCACGCTCTAGCGACCCGCCATGCCACGCAGGCGGGGCGCCCTGCCGCTGCCTGCGGTGACGATGCCGTTCTCGCCGCTGGCGGCGACATAGGCGCGGATCACCGGATGGTCGCGCACCATGCGCTCGCCATAGCCCACCAGCGCGTCCACGTCGGCATCCGGGATCGTCAGCCCCGTGGGAATGGCCTGCAGCCGCAGGCGGTCCGCGGGGTCGGCGATGCCGGACAGCGCGAGATGCACCACCGTTCCCTCGACATCGCCGCAGGGATGGCCATTCACCTCCCGCGCCTCGCCGCAGCGGAGCGTGCGGAAGCGCTCCGTCATCTGCCTCACCTGTTCGGCGGTGAGGGCCAGGGTCTCGGAATTATAGGCGTCTATCTGGGTGCTGGAGACGGCCGAGAAGATCTGCGTGAGCCCGCTCACGACCCGCCGCTGCCCGAGCGCCCGGTCCGGCAGGGCCTCCCCATCCACGCTGAGCAGCAGGATGCGGCGCGTGCGCAGCGCCACCTGGCGGGCCAGCGTGTCGTTCGCCTCCAGCCCGGTGAGGATGTTCAGCAGCCCGCGCAGCGCCAGGTTGTCGGCGATGCCGCCATCCATCAGGTGCACCCATCGGGTCTGCCCGGGGTCGGCATAGAGATTGGCGATGCGCGCCAGCTCGGCCCGCCGCATGGTCGCGCTCGCGGATTGCGCCCATCGGGCGGTCGGGTCCAGGGGCGGGCGAAGCCCGTGGCATTTTTCGGCGTGGTTCTCCAGCGTGATCGGGCTGAACAGGATCGGGAAGGCATTGCTGGCCGCGACCGCCCGCGCCAGCGGAAAGGAATTCAGGTCCGAGCAGAGCATCCCGAAGGTGCCGCCCAGGAAGGGGAAGGCCACCTCATTGACGATGTCGGTGGCATTGACGGAGATGAGCGGCGGCCCGCGGCGGAGAAGATCGGCATAGGTCGCGCCACGGAACATGAGTTGGTCATAGACCGCGGCCATGTAGTCATTGGTGCCGACCAGCGGATTGGCCAGCCAGTCCCAGTTCCAGGGCAGCAGGTAGATGCCCCAGATATGCGCATTGATGTCGCGCTTGAGGAATTCCCGGGGGAAGGTCTCGAAGCTGCGCTCGCGGTGGAGGCCGTAATGCACGGCCGGGAAGCTGCCGCCGGAGACGCCGGAGATGTAGTCGACATCCTCCAGCAGCGTCCAGCCGGGCCGGCCCGCCGGGCGCACCGGTATGTCGCGCAGGCCGCGCAGCGCCCCATGCGCGAAGGCCGCGGACCGCTTACCGCCGCCTGAGAAGGCCAGCAGCACCAGCAGGTCGCTGCGGGCGGCCGGCCAGGTGGAGGTGCCGCCCAGGATCTCCGCCGCGAAGCGCCCGGGTCCGTAATTGGCGGCGAAATCCGGCCGCCCCGCCGCGTCCATCGGCAGGGGGCGGTTCATCGGCACATGCAGGCTCTCGCAGGCGGCCAGGAGGAGAAGCGCCGCTAGAGCGGACCGCCGCAGGGCGGAACCGCCCGGAGGCGTGAATCTGCTCACCAAACAACAGGCTACAGCGGCGTGCCGAACCATCAATTCGGCACGCCGCTGTAGGCCCGGCAGCAGCCTGGCCCCAAGCGTGGCGCCACGGCGGCGCGCGGCCGCGCCGGGGCGAAAACCGAGGGGCATGGCGGTCCTGTCCTGCCTGTTCCTGCCAGGCGGAGGGTGGAACGCCGGCGCGGAGGACTTCAAGCGGATTGATACGCCACTGCCATGATTCCCGCCGGGGTCAGGCCGCCAGCCGCTGCCGCGCCTCGGCCCGTACCAGATCGGCGCATTTCTCGCCGATCATGATGCAGGCGGCATTGGTATTGCCCGAGACCACCGTGGGCATGATGGAGGCATCGGCCACCCGCAACCCCTCGATGCCGCGCACCCGCAACGCGGGGTCCACCACGCTTTCCGGGTCGCCGCCCATGCGGCAGGTGCCGGAGGGATGGTAGATGGTCGAGCCGGTGCGGCGGATGAAGCCAAGGATCTCGTCATCCGTGGCGTGTTCCGCGCCGGGAATCACCTCCCCGGCGATCCAGGGCGCCATGGCCCGGGTCGCGGCCAGGCGGCGGCCGAGCTTCACGCCCTCGACCATGCAGCGCCGGTCGGTCTCGGTCGCCAGGTAATTGGCGTGGATCACCGCCTTCTCGCCCGGGTCAGGGCTGCGCAGCGTGATGCTGCCGCGGCTCTCCGGCCGCAACTGGCAGGCGCTGATGGTGAGGCCGGGGAAGGGGTGCAGTTCCAGCATGGTCTTGTCGGTGCTGAAGGGCAGGAAATGGTACTGCACATCCGGCGTCTCGCTGCCCGGCAGCACGCGCGCGAAGAGCCCCGCCGTGCCGGCGCTGACCGTCAGCGGCCCGGTGCGGCGCAGCGCGAATCCGGCCCCCATCAGGAAGCGCCCGAACAGGCTGTGCCGCTTGGTATTGAGCGAAACGGGCTTCGTCACGCGGAAGGCCAGCCGCGCCTGGAAATGGTCCTGCAGGTTGCGCCCGACGCCCGGCAGGTCATGCGCCACGGCAATGCCCGTCTCCCGCAGATGCTCCGCCGGGCCGATGCCGGAGAGCAGCAGCAGATGCGGCGAGGCGATGGCGCCGCCGCAGAGGATCACCTCCCGCGTCGCGCGCAGCACATGCTCCGCACCGTCCCGCCGCAGCCGGACGCCGGCGGCGCGGCGGCCCTCCAGCACCAGGCCGGTGGATTGCGCGCCCGTCACCACCAGGAGATTCGGCCGCTTCGCCGCGGGGCGCAGATAGGCCTTGGCGGCGCTGCACCGCCAGCCCCCTCGCGCCGTCACCTGGTAGAGGCCGGCGCCTTCCTGGGTGGGGCCGTTGAAATCGGGGTTGCGCGGGAAGCCGAGTTCCACCGCCGCCTCGATGAAGGCCAGCGCCAGCGGGTTGCGCTCGCGCAGGTCGCTCACCGCCAGCGGACCGCCGCTGCCGTGCAGGTCGTCGGCGCCGCGCTCCTGGTCCTCGGCGCGGCGGAAACAGGGCAGCACATCCTCGAAGGACCAGCCGGTGCAGCCGAGCTGGCGCCAATGGTCGTAATCCGCGTGCTGGCCGCGCACATAGAGCAGCCCGTTGATGGCGGAGGAGCCGCCCAGCACGCGGCCACGCGGCCAGGGGATGCGGCGGCCCTCCAGCTCCGGTTCCGCCTCCGTCATCAGGTTCCAGGAGAGGGTCGGGTGGTACATGGTCTTGGCATAGCCGATCGGCACATGCAGCCAGGGGTTCCAGTCCCGCGCGCCGGCCTCCAGCAGCACCACGCGAACCGCAGGGTCTTCCGAAAGCCGCGCCGCCAGGGCGCAGCCCGCGGAGCCGGCGCCGACCACCACGTAATCCGTGCCGGCGGGCAGGGCGCCGCTCATGCCTGCCGCCTCATCGGGCCGAAATGCACCATGATCGCTTCCCCCCGAAGCCGGTTCTGCGCGCAAGGCTAGGACGGCACCCGGCGCCAGGCCAGGGGGCTTGAAGCCGCCCCGGCGGCAGCGGAAACTCCCGGGCCATGAGCCCCCTCGACATGCTGGCCGAGACCCTCGGCCCCCGGAACTGCCTGCGCGATCCCGCCGATCTCGCGCCCTATGCGGTGGATTGGCGCGGTGCCTATCACGGCATGCCGCAGGCGGTGCTCAGGCCCGGCACGGTGGCGGAGGTCTCGGCGGCGGTGCGCGCCTGCGCCGAGGCGGGCCTTGCCATCGTCCCGGCCGGCGGCCGCACCGGCCTCTGCGGCGGCGCCGTGGTGCAGGAGAACGGCCCGCCCGCCGTGGTGCTGAGCCTGGAGCGCCTCAACCGCATCCGCGATGTCGATGCGCGCGACTTCTCGCTGGTGGCGGAGGCCGGCTGCATCATCCAGCAGGTGCAGGAGGCGGCGGCTGCGGTGGACCGGCTCTTCCCGCTCTCCTGGGGGGGCGCAGGGCTCGGCGCAGGTGGGCGGCGCGCTCTCCACCAATGCCGGCGGCATCCGCACCATCCGCTGGGGCAATGCGCGGGACCTGGTGCTGGGGCTGGAGGTGGTGCTGCCGGATGGCCGCGTGCTGAACGACCTCCGCCGCGTGCGGAAGGACAACAGCGGCTATGCGCTGCGCCACCTGTTCCTGGGCGGCGAGGGGACGCTCGGCGTCATCACCGCGGCCGCGCTCCGCATCGTGCCGGCGCTGAAGCGGGTGGAGACCGGTTTCGTCGCGGTCGCCTCGCCGGAGGCGGCGCTGAACCTGCTCTCCCGCGTGATGTCGAGCGGCGCCGAGGTGATCGCCTTCGAGCTCATCCTGAAGCGCTGCATGGAGATCGTGGAGCGCCACGGCCAGCGCGTGCGCATGCCGATGCCGCTCGACAGCCCCTGGTATGTGATGGTGGAACTGGCTGCCTCGCACCCCGCCGTGCCGCTGCGCGCCATGCTGGAGGACACCCTGGCCGAGGCCATCGAGGCCGGCGAGGCCACCGACGCCGTGCTGGCCGAGAACGAGGAGCACCGCGCCGCCTTCTGGCGCATCCGCGAGCACTACCCGGAATGCACCCGCGCGGCCGGCCCCTCGGTCAGCACCGATACCGCCGTGCCGGTTTCCGCCGTGCCGGGATTCCTGGCGCGGGCGGAGCGGGAACTGGCCGCGCGCTGGCCGGAAGGCCGAATGGTCGCGGTCGGCCATGCCGGGGACGGCAACATGCATCTCGGCCTGATGGCGCCGGAGGGCATGGGGCGCGACGAATGGCTGGCCCGCGCCGCCGAGGCGGAGCCGCTGGTCAATGCCATCGCGGTGGAACTGGGCGGCAGCTTCTCGGCCGAGCATGGCATCGGGCAATCCAAGCGCCATGCCATGGCGACGCACAAGGACCCGGTGGCGGTGGAACTGATGCGCGGCATCAAGGCGGCCATCGACCCTAAGGGGCTGATGAATCCGGGGAAGGTGCTGCCGTGACGGACCAGGCGCGGGAGATTGCCGAACTGCGGCGGATGATCGCGGCCTCCCGCCGCGCCGTGGTCTTCACCGGCGCCGGCATCAGCACCGAATCCGGCATCCCCGACTTCCGCAGCCCGACCGGCATCTGGGCGCAGATGAAGCCCATCTATTTCCAGGACTACATCGCCTCCGCCGCCCTGCGGCGGGAAGCCTGGCGCCGCAAATTCGCCAGCGAGCCGGTGATGCGCGCGGCCGAGCCGAATCGCGGGCACCGGGCGGTGGCGCGGCTGCTGCGCGAGGGCAAGGCGGCTTCGGTCATCACCCAGAACATCGACGGGCTGCACCAGGCCTCAGGCATCCCGGAGGACCAGGTGATCGAGCTGCATGGCAACTCGACCTATGCGCATTGCCTGGATTGCAGCCGGCGCTACGAAATCGACGCCCTGCGGGAGGCGTTCGAGCGCGAGGGCGAGGTGCATGGCTGCACGGCCTGCGGCGGGCTCATCAAGACGGCGACGGTCAGCTTCGGCCAGGCGATGCCGGAGGCCGCGATGCTGCGGGCCGAGGCCGAGATCCTGGCCGCGGACCTCTGCATCGTGCTGGGCTCCTCGCTCGTCGTCTATCCGGCCGCCGGCTTCCCGGAGATGGCCAAGGGCAATGGCGCGCGGCTGGTGATCGTCAACAACGAGGCGACCGGACTCGATCCCCTGGCCGACCTGGTGATCCATCGCGGCATCGGCGATGTGATGGGCGGCGCCGTCGGGGTGAATTATTGATCCGGCCTGGGTAATCTTGGGCTATGCAGCGTAGCGAAAGGTCCTATGCCCGAAGAAGCTGCGGACGCGATCGGGTAGCTTCGACAGCTTGCGCATGTGGCCGATGGCGGCACGCTTGAGCTGCGCCTTGCTGCGTGCCGGCTCCTGGCGGGTGACCGCCTGCTTCAGGTCGCCGTTGACGCCCTCGTCCGGATTGAGCTCGGGGCTGTAGCCGGGGAGGTAGAACACCTCGATCTCGGCCTCGCGCCCGACGAGCCAGTCACGGACCTTGGCCGAGCGATGGACCGGCAGGCGGTTGAGGATGAGGACGACTTTCTGGCCGGCATCCCGGACCAGACGGGCGAGGAAGCGGAGCAGGTCCGGTGCCGTGATGGCGCCGTCCAGCACCATCCAGCGCAGCTCGCCCTTGTTGGTCACCGCCGAGATCAGGCCGAGGTTGGCCCGCTTGTGGTTGACCCGCACCTCTGGCGTGCGGCCCCGGGGCGCGTAGCTGCGGCCGCGCACGTCATCAGAGCGCAGGCCGGTCTCATCACCCCAGAAGACAACGCTACCCTCGGCTTTGGCCCGGGCGGCAATCGCCGGGTAATCGTGCCGCAGCCAGCGCCGCACCGCTGCCGGGTCCTGCTCGTAGGCCCGTCGCAGCGGCTTCTGGGCGGTGAAGCCCCAGCGCGCCAGGTAGGTGCCCATGGTGCGCACCGCCAGCCGCACCCCGAAGCGCTGCCAGATCAACTCCCGCACCGCGGCTCGGCTCCAGAGCGCAAACGGCAGGCCCAACTCGTCAGGTGTGTGGCGCTGGATCAGGACCTGGGCCTCCAACTCCTCCTCGGCGCCAAGGAACCGTCCATGCCCCGGCTCCGGCCCGCGCGGACCAGTCTGCAGCCCGGCCGCGCCCCGCTCAGCGTAGCGCTTGACGATGTCGAATACCCCGGTCGGGCTCAGCCCCACCTGCGCCGCAATGGCATCATAGGTCTGGCCAGCTTGGCGTAGCCCGATCACCTGTCGCCGGCGTTCCTCTTGCGCCGCCGCCGGCAGCTTGCGCATGTCCACATGCTTCATGCCGCCCATCTGGGCCGATCCTACTTGCCCTCAAGAGCACCCAAACCGGATCAATAGGGCCTGCCACCACGCAACTAAACCCCCGCCGCATCCCGCAGCACCGCCTCCGCCGCCGCGGTGAAGCGCCCGTCGGCTTCGTGCAGCACCAGGCCCGGCTCGATCCGCGCCGGGCCGCGGCCGCCGCGGCAGGCCTGCAACAGCAGGCGCTTGGCCGGCTGCCCCGCCTTCGGCCAGAAGGGGAGCAGCCGCACGCCGCCGCAGCCCGTCGCCGCCAGCGCCGCCATCCCGGCCGCCAGCCGCGTCGCGGGCAGCACCAGGGTGAGGCTGCCGCGCGGCGCGAGGCCGGCGGCGAGGAAGCCGGCCCAGGCCTCCAGCCCGGCGCCGGCCTCATGCGTGGCGTGGCGCCGCACCAGTTCCGGCGGCGGGCTGCCGCCGGGCCAATAGGGCGGGTTGGCGAAGGCATGGTCGCAAAGGGGCAGGCCGCGTGCCAAAGCGGGGTCGCGGATGTCGCCGCAGATCACCTCCACCTGGCCGGCCCAGCCATTCGCCGCCGCATTGGCACTGGCCAGCGCCGCCAGGGCAGGGTCGCGCTCCACCGCCGTGATCCGCAGCCCCGGCACCCGCGCGGCCAGGCAGAGGAAGCCGGCGCCGCTGCCGCAGCCGGCCTCCAGCACGCGCTGCCCCGGCCGGGCCGGGATGCCGGCGGCCAGCAGCACGGCATCGAGCCCCGCCCGCAGCCCGCGCCGAGGCTGGCGCAGCAACACCCTGCCGCCGAGCAGGCGGTCTTCCGTCAGATCCGGGGGCGGCCCGCTCATTCGCCGGCCTCGGCCAGCACCTGGCGGGCCCGGGCGGCATCCTCGCTGGGCACCGCGAGGCGGCGGGGGAAGGCGCCGATGCCGCCCTCCATGGCGCTGATATGCGCATCCAGCACCATGCAGGCGATGCCGGCATCGCGCAGCAGGGCCGCGAGGAAGCTGATGCGCACCGGATCGGTGCTCTGCGCCACCACCTGCATCTTGGGTTGAAATCCTTGATTTTGCTGTGCTTGCCGCCAAAGGACCGCGTGGTTATGGTGCCGCCCTCCATGCCAGGGTCAAGCGAAGTGGATGCGGAAGCGGGTACCATGCCCGAAGCCTCGCCGATCAAGCCTGCTGCTGCCGGCGCCGAAGGCGCGCTGGACGCGCTGATCACGCTTGTCCAGGCCGATCTCGAATCCTGCAACCGCCTCATCGTCGACCGGATGCAGAGCCCGGTCGCGCTCATTCCGCAGCTTGCGGCGCATATCGTGGCGGCCGGCGGCAAGCGGCTCCGGCCGCTGCTCACCCTGGCGGCGGCGCGGCTATGTGGTTACGGGGGGGCAGCGGCATGTGGCGCTGGCCGCCTGCGTGGAGTTCATCCACACCGCCACCCTGCTGCATGACGACGTGGTGGATGAAAGCGCGCTGCGCCGCGGCCAGGCCAGCGCCAATGCGCTGTTCGGCAACAAGCCCTCGGTGCTGGTCGGCGATTTCCTCTTTGCCCGCGCCTTCCAGCTGATGGTGGAGGACGGGTCGCTGCGGGTGCTGGCCATCCTCTCCGAAGCGGCCGCGACCATCGCCGAGGGCGAGGTGCTGCAGCTCGTGACCCAGAACGACACCACCACGACCGAGGCGCAATACCTGCAGGTAGTGGAGGGCAAGACCGCGGCGTTGTTTGCCGCGGCGACGCGGGTCGGCGCCGTGGTCGCGGAGCGCCCGGCGGTGGAGGAGGCGGCGCTCGACGCCTATGGCCGCAACCTCGGCATCGCCTTCCAACTAGTGGACGACGCGCTGGACTATTCGGCCGAGCAGGAGCGGCTCGGCAAGACGGTCGGCGATGATTTCCGCGAGGGCAAGATCACCCTGCCGGTGCTGCTGGCCTTCGCCCGCGGCTCGGAAGCCGAGCGCGGCTTCTGGCGCCGCACCTTGGAGGGGCGCGAACAGGGCGAGGCCGACCTGGCGGAGGCGCTCGGCCTGATGCAACGCCATGGCGCGCTGCGCGACACGGTGGAGCGGGCGCGTGCCTATGGCGATGCCGCGCTCGCGGCGCTGGCGCATTTCCCCGATGGCGCGGAGCGGCGGGCGCTGGCCGGCATCGTGGAGTTCTGCATCGCCCGGGCACGATAGGCCAAGGCGCCTCCTCGCCGGATGTCGCGAGCAGTTTCACTGCCCTGCAATCAATGCGCGGTGCCACTTGCCAGGCTAATGCCCTAGCATGGAACGACCGGTCCGCGGCAGGGCCGGATCATTGCAAAAAATGTCATCCGGGAAGAACAACGGGAGGAAACCATGGCCCGTCATGGCGTCTATCCGAAGGATATCATCCCGCCCCTGTCCGACTATTTCGCCTCCGGCCGTTTCGGCCGGCTATTCGGCAAGCTCCCCGCCTTCGCCTCCGATACGCCGATGAGCCGCGCCGCGCTCATGGAGATCGGCAAGCCCGGCGGCATCATGGATGCGGGGGACGAGCTCGGGGCCGGCCCGGAGGCGCTGCTCACCGACCCCGCGCTCTCGGCCAACAACCCCAACAATCCGTCACTTACCGCCGGGATGACCTTCCTCGGCCAATTCCTCGACCACGACATGACCTTTGACCCGACCTCCAGCCTCGAACGCCAGGTCGATCCCGAGCAGATCGCGAATTTCCGCACCCCGAGCTTCGGGCTCGACAATGTCTATGGCGCCGGGCCCGGCGGCAGCCCGCATCTCTATGACCAGCTTGGCGGCCGCGGCATCGAATTCCTGCTGGAGGAATGCGGCACGCCGGGCAGGCAGGACCTGCCGCGCAACAGCCAGAATGTCGCGCTGATCGGCGACCCGCGCGACGACGAGAACCTCGTCATCTCGCAGTTGCAGGTAGCCTTCCTGAAATCCCACAATGCCGTCGTCGATTACGTGCAGAACGAGATCGGGCTCACCGAGCCCGGGCCGGTCTTCACCGAGGCGCAGCGGATCGTGCGCTGGCACTACCAATGGATCGTGGTCCATGAATTCCTGCGCCGCACCTGCGGCGACGCGGTGGTGGACGACGTGCTGCAGAACGGCCGCAAATCTTGCCAATTGGCGCAACGAGCCCTATATCCCCGTGGAATTCTCGGTCGGCGCCTACCGCTTCGGCCATAGCCAGGTGCGGCCCTCCTACCGTGCCAATTTCACCGGCAATGGCGGCGGCCCCTTCTTCGCCATGATCTTCACGCCCACACCCTCCGACCCCGCCGATCCGGATGACCTCTCGGGCGGGAGGCGGGCGCCGCGCCGCTTCATCGACTGGCCGACCTTCTTCGATTTCGGCGATGGCCAGGTGAAGCCCAACAAGAAGATCGATACCACGCTCTCGACGCCGCTCTTCCACCTGCCTGGATCGGTGGTGCCGAATCCGGGGGCGACCAACCCCGCCTCGCTGGCGCAGCGCAACCTGCTCCGGCACCTCACCTTCGCGCTGCCCTCCGGGCAGCGGGTGGCGAAGGCAATGCAATTGCCGGTGCTCTCGGATGGCGACCTCTCGGCGCTGAAGCCGCATGGGCTCGACGACCACACGCCGCTCTGGTTCTACGTGCTGCGCGAGGCCGCGGTGGTGCAGAATGGCGAGCGTCTCGGCCCGGTCGGCGGCCGGATCGTCACCGAGGTCTTCCTCGGCCTGCTGGAGGGCGACCGCACCTCCTACCTCTCGCAGGACCCGGATTGGGAGCCCTTCCTGCCGACCATCGACGCCTCCAGGACCGGCGAGGATTTCCGCATGGTGGACCTGCTGCGCTTCGCCGGCGTGGCCTGAAACCCGCGCCGCAGGTTCACCCGGTGCTCCGCGGCGGCAGCCCCGCGACGGCGGCTGCCGCCATCAACTCCGCCCCCACCCACCATTCCTGCCAGGCACCGAAGCTCAGCATGGCGGTGACGCTGCCGGCCGCCAGCACCGCCGTGGCCGCCGCCGGCCGTGCCGTGCGGGCGGCGGCCTGGCCGAGCAGCAGCGCCAGCAGGGCGCCCAGCGCCGCACCGGGCAACCCAAGCTCCAGCCATAATTGCAGCGCGCCGTTATGCGGGTGCAACGGCAGCATCTGGGCGGTGGGGAGCCAGCCCGCCGCATCGGGGCCAGTAAGGCCGAAGCGCTGCAACTGCGCGGCGGCGGGATGCGCGGTATTGCCGGGGACCACCCGGCTCGCCTCCATGCCCCAGCCGAGCAGCGGGCGTTCCGCGATGCGCCCGGCCACGAAATCCCAGATCAGCAGCCGATGCGCGGCGGAGGGAGGCAGGCCGCCCGCCGGCAACCCGCGCGCCAGGACCGGGCCAAGCACCGCCGGCATGGCCAGGATCGCCACCGCCAGCGCCGCACCCAGCAGCCGGGGCGCCAGCCGCGGCGCCATCCAGGCGATGCCGCCGGCCAGCGCCGCCACCAGCACCGCCAGCTTGGCCGATTCCCCCGGCAGTGCCACCAGCACCGCCGCCCCCGCGATCAGCAGCAGCCCGCGCAGCCAGCGGGCCAGGCCGGGCGCCACGGCGATCAGCGGCAGCCAGAGCGCCATGGCCGAAGCCGCGGGCTTCAGGCCGAAGGCGAGTTGCGGCGGAATCTCGCGCAACCCGCGCACCGCGGCGCGGATGGCATTGCCCGTGGCGGCATCCAGCCCCGCCAGCACCAGCCCCGCTACCAGCCCGCCCGTGGCGGCGAGCATCAGGCGCTGTCGCGCCGGCACCGTATCCGCCGCCACCGCCCTCGCCGCCGCCGCGCCCAGCGCGACGAAGCCGCCGAGTTGCAGCGCGGTGCCAAGCGCTCGCCAGGGCTGCAAGGCCCAGAGCGCCGTCACGGCACCCCAGGCAAACAGCGCCAGCGCCGCGGCGGCCAGGGCGCCCCGCGGCCAGGGCCAGGCGCCATGCCGCCGCCGGTGCAGCAGCACGCAAGCCAACAGGGCCGCCAGCGCGATCGGCGCCAGGGCCTTGGATTGCAGCACCCCCGCCACCGGCGCCACCGCGAGGGCGATGGCCAGCGGCAGGCTCGGTGGGGCGCCCGGATGGGAGCCGGGCGCCGCCTGGCTCAAACCGCGGCGAGGCTCTCGCGCCGCACCGTCACCGCGATCTCGTCGAGCGACTTGGCGAAGCGGTTCAGCATCTCGTCCACCTCCTCCTCGGTGATGATGAGCGGGGGCGAGAAGCCGATCGAGTCATTGGTCATGGAGCGCAGGATGATGCCGTTCTGCTCGCCGATCTTGGTCAGGCGGATGCCGACCTTCTGCGCCGGGTCGAAATTCTTCTTCGTGGCCTTGTCCGCCACCAGCTCGACCCCGGCTATCAGCCCGGTGCCGCGCACCTCACCGACCAGCGGATGGTCGGCGAAGCGGGCGCGAAGCTGCTTCTGCATATGCGCGCCGACCTGCCCGACATGCGCGCCGATGCCCATCTCGTCATAGATCTTCAGCGTCTCGATCGCGACCGCCGCCGGCACCGGGTGGCCGGAATAGGTGAAGCCGTGGCCCCAGGTGCCGATGGAGGAGGAGCCCTCGGCGATGCCCTGGAACACCCGCTCATTCACCAGCACCGCCGAGATCGGCAGGTAGGAGGCGCTGAGCGCCTTGGCGCAGACCAGGATGTCCGGCTGGATGCCGAGGGTCTGGCTGCCCCAGTAGTTGCCGGTGCGCCAGAAGCCGCAGATCACCTCATCCACCACGAAGAGCACGTCGTGCTTGCGCAGCACCGCCTGGATCTTCGGGAAATAGGTGGCGGGCGGCAGGATGACGCCGCCGGCGCCCATGATCGGCTCGGCCCAGAAGGCCGCCACCGTCTCCGGCCCTTCCTTGATGATGGCCTCGTCCAGTTCCTGCGCCAGGCGGGTGGCGAAATCCTCCTCGGACTCGCCGGGCAGCGCGCCATGGTAGTGGTGCGGCGTCGAGACGTGGTGGAAGCCCGGCAGCGGCAGGTCGAAGAGCTTGTGGTTCGCCGGCAGGCCAGTGAGCGAGGCCGCGGCCAGGGTGATGCCGTGATAGCCCTTCAGCCGGGCGAAGATCTTCTTCTTCTCCGGCCGGCCGATGGCGTTGTTCATGTACCAGATCATCTTGATCGCGCTGTCATTCGCCTCCGACCCGGAATTGGCGAAGAACACCTTGCTCATGGGCGAGGGCGCGCGCTCGATCAGCATCTCGCTGAGATCGACCAGCGGCTCATGCGACTTGGCGGTGAAGGCGTGGTAGAAGGGGAGCTTCCGCATCTGCTCCGCCGCGGCCTGCACCAGCCGCTCATTGTCGAAGCCGAGCGAGGCGCACCAGAGCCCGGCCACGCTCTCGATGTATTCCTTCCCCTGGTCGTCCCAGACCCGCACGCCCTTGCCGCGGCTGATCACCACGGGGCCATTCTGCAGATGCGCCTTGTGGTCGGTATAGGGATGCAGCGCATAGGCGATGTCGCGAGCGGCGGTGGAATTGCGCGGAGGGGTCATGGCGGGGTTCCTGGACGGTCCAACGGCAAGTCTAGGCCGGGATCACGCCGCAACCCAAGAGCCCTGGCGCCGCGCCCGTTGCGGCAGCATCCGGGACCGGCCACCGCCGCGCCCGGGCGGAGCCAGCCTCTTTCGCTTGCCCCGCCTCCCGCCGTCACGCTATGTCCGGTTGCATTCCTGCGAGGCGTTTCCAGCCATGGCGCGCAAGCGGCGGGCGATCATCCATATCGGCACCGCGAAGACCGGCTCCACTTCCATCCAGCGCATGCTGGCGGCAAATCGCGCGGTGCTGCTGCACCATGGCTTCGCCTATCCCGCCTCGCCCGGGGAGAAGAACCATTTCCGCCTGGCGATCTATGCGGGATCGAGCGCGCAGGTGGACAAGATGGCTCGCGTCACCGGCGAGGCCGGCGACGCCGCCTGGGTGGCGGAGCGCCTGGAGGCCGACCTCGCGGCGGAAATGGCGGCGCTGCCCGAGAGCGTCCATACCGTCATCTTCTCGAACGAGCATTGCTACCGGAAGGTGGATACGCCGGCGGCGGCGCGGCGGCTGAAAGCGCTGCTCGCCCCGCATTTCGACCGCTTCACCGTCATCGCCTATCTGCGCCGGCAGGATGAATTGGCGGTGAGCCTCTATTCCACCCGGATGCGCAGCGGCAGCAGCGACACGGATCTGCTGCCGCCGCTGGAGGGCAGGCGGCGCAACGCCCAGCGCTTCGACTGGGCGCTGATGCTCGACCGCTGGGCCGAGGCTTTCGGGCCGGAAGCGGTGGCGCCGCGCCGCTTCCTGCGGGAGGCTTTCCCGGGCGGCGACCTGCTGCGCGACTTCCAGGCCGCCTGCGGCATGGACGGGCTCCTGGACATCGCCGGGGAGGCGGTGCGGAACCCGTCGCTCAACGCCGCCGCCCAGGAATTCCTCCGCCGCCTCAACGCCGCGACCCGCGGCGGCGAGGCGGAGGAGGGGGACGAGAAGGTGCCGGAATTCATCCGCCATGTGGTGGACAGCCGCTTCGGCGGCCCCGGGCGCCGGCCCTCCCGTGCCGAGGCCGAAGCCTTCTGCGCGGCCTTCCGCGACTCCAACGAGCGGCTGCGCGCCACCTGGTTCCCGGCGCTCGACCAGGTCTTCCCGGCGGATTTCTCCCGCTACCCAGAGGCCGCCGACCCGCTGCCCGCGGAGGCCGAGGTGCTGGAGGTGGCCATGGCGGTGATCCGGCACCAGGCCGCGATGCAGCCGGGCCAGGTGGCGGAGGCCGCCTTCCGGCGCGCGCAGGAGAGGGTGGCATCCGGCGACCCGGCCGGGGCGCGGCGCCTGTTCCACAAGGTCCTGGGCAAGGAGCCGGCCCATGCCGGGGCGCTGCGCGCCCTGCTGGAACTCGGCCGCACCGATCCCGCCATCGCCGGGGAGGCCGCGGCGCGGCTGCGGCGCGCCCTGGCGGCGGAGGCCGGAAACCCCATGCTGCAGGAATTGGCCGCCGGGCTGGAATGAAGCCGCCGGCGTCTTGTATCCTCGGGCCGATTCAGACCTTCGGGCCAAGCCCCGCGGTCATCAGGCCGGCTCAGCGCCCCGCGACCATCCCGCTGGCGCCCAGGCCGCGCAGGATGGAATCGGCCAGGGCGGCGGCCAGGCAGCGATAGCCGCGATCGGTATGGTGCAGCCCGTCCGGGCCGATCATGGCACTGGCCGGCGCGCCCGCCGCTGCCCAGATCCGCATCAGGCCGGCACGGGAGAACAGCGGCAGGTGCTGCGTCGCCGCCAGGTCGCGCAGCGTGGCGTCGAAGCTTTCGAAGCGTGGCGAGGTCAGGATGCGCGGCGCCCGCTGGCTGTCCATCAGCACCACATCGGCGCCGGCCTCTTGCAGCCGGGCCAGGCCGCTGGCCAGGGCGGCGCGGAAGACCTCCGGGTCCATGCCGCGCAGCACCGCATTGGCACCGGCCTGCCAGACCACCAGGGTCGGCGACGAGTCCAGGACATCGGCCTTCAACCGGGCCAGCATCTCCTGCACCTCCTGCCCGCCGATGCCGCGGTTCAGCACGCGCAGCGCGACGCCGGGCAGCGCCGCCCGGAGCCGCGCCTCAAGCTGCGCCGGATAGGTCTGGTCCGGGCTGCTGGCGCCGGCCCCCTCGGTGGAGGAGGAGCCGAAGGCGATGATGGTGAGCGGCCTGCCCTGCCGCAGCGCCGCCCGCGTCACCGGCAGCGGCAGCGCCTGGCTGGCGGATGCCGGGCACCCGGAGGCCGGGCGGTCCGGGGCATCGCGCTCCGGGGCCAGGGGCTCCGCGGCCAGGCTGGGCGAGGCCAGCGCAAGCAGCAGGAGGGCGCCCAGCCAGCAGGTAAATCGTCTCATTCTGCGACATTGCCGCAACCGCGCGAGCAGCGCCAGCGGTTACAGGCCGTATGGCGGCCGCCTCCCGCGGGTGTCATGGGAAGGCGCTTGCGCGGGATGGGCCGCATCCCGCATTGCTTGCCGCGGAGGTGGCGATGCGGGCTCTCATCCGCGGCGGTGGCGGCCGGGACCTGCGGGCGGATTTCTTCCGCGGCCTGGCCCTGTGGTTCATCTTCATCGACCACGTGCCCGGCAACCTGCTGGGCGAATTGACGCTGCGGAACATCGCGCTCTGCGATGCGACCGAGGCTTTCGTCCTGCTGGCAGGCTATGCGGCGGGCCTCGCCTATGGTGCCTCCCTCGACCGCAAGGGCTGGACCTTCGCCGCCGCCGGGCTGGTGCGGCGGGTCGGCACGCTCTATGTCGCGCATATCTTCCTGCTGGTGGTCTTCACGGCCCAGGTGGGCTTCTCGGCCGCGGCGCTCGACAGCAATGCCTATCTGGACGAGCTGCATCTCGACATCTTCGGGGAGCAGCCCTACCGCGCGCTGCTGGAGGCGCTGCTGCTGCGCTTCCAGCCGGCCTTCCTCGATATCCTGCCGCTCTACATCGTGATCCTGCTGCTGCTGGTCCCGGCGCTGCCGCTGCTGCGGCGGCCGGGGCTGCTGCTGGCCCTCTCCGGTGCCTGTTATCTCGTGGTCCGGTTCTTCGAGCTGAACCTGCCGAGCTGGAACGGCGGCGGCTGGTTCTTCAATCCCATGGCCTGGCAGTTGCTGTTCTTCATCGGCTGCACCCTCGGCTATACGCCGCGCCGCGGGGCGGTGCGGGCCGCGGCACCGGCCGTGCCCCTCAACCCGGCGCTCGCGCTGGCCGCCGTGCTGGTCCTGCTGCTGGGCGTGGCGGCGCTGACGGTGGCCTGGCACCGGCCGGAATTGCTGGCCCTGGTGCCGGAGCGGCTGGCGGTGCTGCTCACCACCATCGACAAGACCTCGCTGCACCCCTTCCGGCTGCTGTCCATCCTGGCGCTCGCCTATCTGCTCGGCCATGCGGTGGCGGCGGACGCGGCCTGGCTGCGCAGCCCGCCGGCGGCACCCTTCGTGCTCATGGGCCAGCACGGGCTGCCGGTCTTCTGCGCCGGCATCTTCCTGTCCTTCCTCGGCCGCCTGGCGCTGGAGGTCGAGGATGGCTGGGCCATGCAGCTTGCCGTCAACTTGGCCGGGCTGGCGGCGATGGTGGGGATCGCGGTGGTCGGCGCCTGGTACCGGCGGGAGGCGGCGGCCGGCCCGAAGCCCAATGCCACCCTGGCCGCCGCCCCGGCCGGCCCCCGCGCCGGGGCGGCAACGGAATCCTTGCCGGTGCCCGCCGTCTCGCCTAGGACTCAGGCGTAATGTTCGCGCTGCGACCCGCGCTGCTGCTGCTGCTGGGCGCGCTGCTGGCCCCGGCCGCCGCGCGGGCCGAGTCTGCGGCCTGCGGCGCGCCGCCCGAATTGCTGGAAAGCGGCGCCGCCCTGCCGGTCACGGCCCGGGCCATCGCCACCGGCCGGCTGCGGGTGGTGGCGACCGGCTCGGCCTCGGTGCTCGGCCCCGGCACCAGCGGGCCGGAGGCGGCCTGGCCGATGCGGCTGCGGGCGCTGCTGGAGGCGCGGCATCCCGGGCTGCGGGTGGAGATGGTGGTGCGCGGCGCCCGCGGCCTCACCGCAACCGACACCGCGGCGCTGATCGCCGAGGAACTCGCCCAGGGACAGCTCCAGCAGGGAGGGGCGGTGCAACTGGTGCTGTGGCAGGCCGGCACGGTGGAGGCGGTGCGCGGCCTCGACCTCGACGACATGGTGGATGTGCTGAACACCGGCCTGGACCTGCTGCGGGCGCAGGGGGTGGATGCGGTGGTGATCGACCCGCAATTCTCCCGGTTCCTGCGCGCCAACGCCAATATCGACGCCTATCGCGACATGCTGCGGCTGGTGGCGGCGGCGCATGCGGTGCCGCTGCTGCGCCGCTACGAGCTGATGCGCTACTGGGCCGAGACGGAACGGGTGGACCTGGAACGGGCGCCGCGCAGCCGGCGCGTCGCCGTGGCGGACCGGCTCAACGACTGCCTCGCCCGCGCCATGGCGGAGTTGCTGCAAAGCGGCATGGCGGAGGCGCAACCGGCCCCGCGCCCCTGACCCCGCCGGCCAGCGGGAGCCCTGGAAGCCCCGGCGTTTCCGCCGCGCCGCTTCCCCCCCTATATCTGGCCCTTCCGCGCCGGCCACGCGCGCGCCCCGAGGACCCATGCAGACCAGCTTCACCCCGGAACAGCTCAAGGACCCTGATACGCGGGAGAGCAACGGCATCCTCCGCACCTGCGTCCATTGCGGCTTCTGCACCGCCACCTGCCCGACCTTCGTGCTGCTGGGCGATGAGCTGGACAGCCCGCGCGGCCGCATCTACCTCATCAAGGACATGCTGGAGAGCGGCAGGCCCGCCACGGCCGAGGTGGTGAAGCATGTGGACCGCTGCCTCTCCTGCCTCTCCTGCATGACCACCTGCCCCTCCGGCGTGCACTACATGCACCTGGTGGACCATGCCCGCCGCTATATCGAGGAAACCTATGAGCGCCCCTGGCCGGAGCGGATGCTGCGGCGGATGCTGGGGATGGTGCTGCCCTATCCCGCCCGATTCCGCGCGGCGCTGCTGGGCGCCCGGCTCGGCCGGCCCTTCGGCGGGCTGATCCCCGGCGCCTCCATGACCGGGCAGCGGCTGCGCGCCATGCTGGGCCTGGCCCCCGGCGCCGTGCCGCCGCCGAGCCCGATGCAGCACCCGCAGGTCCACAAGGCCAAGGGCGAGCGGCGCGGCCGGGTGGCGCTGCTGACCGGCTGCGCCCAGCAGGTGCTCGCGCCCTCCATCAACGAGGCCACCATCCGGCTGCTGACCCGCATGGGGATCGAGGTGGTGATCACCAGGGAGCAGGGCTGCTGCGGCGCGCTCTCCCACCACATGGGCCACCACGACCCGGCCATGCGGCTCGCCCGCGCCAATATCGCCGCCTGGAGCCGTGAGATCGAGGGGGAGGGGGAAGGGTTGGACGCGGTGGTGATCAACGCCTCCGGCTGCGGCACCACGGTGAAGGATTACGGCCACATGTTCCGCGAGGAGCCGGCGCCCTGGAAGCAGCGCGCCGAAAAGGTTGCCGCCCTGGCCATGGATATCTCCGAGGTGCTGACGAAATCGGCTACGCCCCCTCGCGCGAGGCGCCCGGCCTGACGGTGGCCTATCACTCCGCCTGCAGCCTGCAACATGGCCAGCAATTGACCGGCGTGCCGAAGGCGCTGTTGCAGCGGGCCGGCTTCACGGTGAAGGAACCGGCGGAGGCGCATCTCTGCTGCGGCAGCGCCGGCACCTACAACATCCTCCAGCCCGAGATCGCGGCGCGGCTGCGCGACCGCAAGCTCGGGAACCTGGACCGCACCGGTGCCGACCTGATCGCCGCCGGCAATATCGGCTGCCTCACCCAATTGGCCGGGGACCGGATGCCGGTGGTGCATAGTGTGGAACTGCTGGACTGGATGGCCGGCGGGCCGGAACCCGCCGCGGCGGCCGCGGCGCGGGCGGCCAGGGCGGCGCGCCTGCCGGCCTGAAAGCCGCCGCGGCGCCTGGTATCCTCGGACCGATTCAGACCTCCGGGCCCAGTGGCCCTGCGGTCATCGGGCCGACTCAGCTTGCCACCGTATCCGCCATCCGGGCGCCGCGCGTGCCCATCGGTCGTTCCGGGCCGGTAGTGGTGTCGCGGGCCGTCTGGTGCTCCATCTCCGCATCCAGCTCCGCCCCCGCCAGCACGATGGTGGCCGAGAGCCAGATCCAGGTCATGAAGCCGATGACGGCGCCGAGCGAGCCGTAGGTCTCGTTGTAATTGCCGAAATTCGACACGTACCAGGAGAAGCCGAGCGAGCCGATCGCCCAGAGCACCGCGGCGGTGGCGCTGCCCCAGGAGATCCAGCGCCATTTCGCGCGGTCGCGGTTCGGTCCGTAGCGATAGAGGAAGGCCAGGAACAGGCCGATGGCGGCCAGCAGCACCGGCCAGCGGGCCAGGCTCAGCAGCCATTCCGCGCTGCTCGGGAGGCCGACGAATTGCAGCACGACGGGCAGCACCACCACCCCCAGCATCGCCACCAGGATGAACAGGATGCCGCCCAGGGTGAAGGCCATGGTGATCGCCAGCCGGCGGAAGAAGCCGCGCGTCTCCCGCTCGTCATAGACGACGTTCAGCGCATCGACGATCGCCTTGCTCGCCTGGTTGGCGCTCCAGAGCGAGGTGGCGAGGCCGATGAGGGCACTGAGGCCCAGCGTGCCGCCGCCCTTGCTGGTGATGCGCTTCACCTGTTCCTCGATGATCTCCATGCCGCCGCCGGGCACCACCGCGGAGAGCGTCGCCAGATGTTCGGAGATGGTCGCGGGTTCGGCGAAGAGCCCGTAGAACGAGATCAGCGCCGCCAGCGCCGGGAACAGCGCCAGCAGGCCATAGAAGGTGACGCCGGCGGCCTCGGTCAGCACCCGGTCGTTGGACACCTCGGCGGCGGTGCGCTTCAGGATGTCCCACCAGCCGCGGGCCGGAATCTCGCTCGGGGCATCCGCGTTGCGGCCGCGGCCGGGCTCGCGCGCCCGGGCCCGGTCCTGCGCGCCATGTCCCCTGGAGGGGTGGCCTGACTCTGTCCGGGCGGGGGCGGAGCGGCGGCCGAAGCTGGCCAGCAGCAGGCCGGTGGCGGCGAGCGCGGTGGCAAGAAGGGCACTGGGTTTGCGGTCCGCCGGCATGGCCGTCTCCAGGGGAAGGGGCAGCGGCGATGCGAACGCATGAGGCGCGGCTTGGTGCCGCGACCGGCACGAAATGCCGTTGCCGCAACCGGCCCGGGCATGCAGCGCCCCTGCCGCGGCAGGCCCGGAGCATGGCCGCTTCTGGCCGCGGCGATCATGTTCTAGGGTCCGCGCCCCCCGATCCAAGGACCCGCGCATGACCCTGCCCCGCCGCCTCCTGCTGCTTGCCGGCGCCGCGGCTCTGGCCCGCCCCGCCCTGATCCGCCCTGCCCGGGCGCAGCCCGCCGCCTGGCCGGACCGCACCATCACCCTGGTGGTGCCTTTCCTGGCCGGCGGCTCCACCGATATCGCCGCCCGGGTCCTGGCGGAGCGGCTGGCGCCGCGGCTCGGCCCCGCCGCCCGGATCGTGGTGGAGAACCGCGGCGGCGCGGGCGGCGCGGTGGGCAGCGAATGGGTGCGGCACCGGCCGGCGGATGGCCATACGCTGCTGCTCGGCACCGCCTCCTCGCATGCCACCAATCCGGCGGCGCTGCCGGCCCAGACCCCCTATGACCCGGTGGAGGATTTCACCAGCATCGCCATGGTCGGCGGCGGGCCCCTGGTGCTGGTGGTGCCGGCGGCCTCCCGTTGGCAGACGGCGCAGGAGTTGATCGCCGCGGTGAAGGCGGCGCCGGGCCGCTATTCCTGGGCCACCTCCGGCGCCGGCGGGGTCGGGCATCTCACGGGCGAATACATGAAGATGGCGGCCGGCGGCATGTCGGCCGAGCATGTGCCCTATCGCGGCGGCTCCGCGGTGATGGAGGCGCTGGCCAAGGGCGAGGTCGAGTATTCGCTGGAGGTGCTGGCCTCAACCGCCGCGCATATCCGCGACGGGCTCTCGCGCGGCCTGGCCGTCACCTCGCGCGAGCGGCATCCGCTGTTTCCTGACATGCCGACCCTGGACGAGTCGGGGCTCAAGGGCTTCGAGGTCACCACCTGGAACATCCTGTTCGGGCCGAAGGGGATGCCGCCCGCCCTCACCGTGCGGATCAACGCGGCGGTGCGGGAGACCCTGGCCGACCCCGCCGTGGCGCAGCGCCTGGCCGCGGCCGGGGTGGACCCGGCGCCGCCGCGCTCGCCGGAGGAGACGCGCGAATTCCTGGCGGCGGAGCTGGCGAAATTCCGCGACATCGTGGCGCGCGCGGGGCTGCGGCTGGGGCGTTAGAGCGGATCGCCGCAGGGCGGAACCGCCCGGAGGCGTGAATCCGCTCTGCAAACAACAGGCTACAGCGGCGTGCCGAACCATCAATTCGGCACGCCGCTGTAGGGCCGCGCGGCGCACCATCTCAGCGGCCACCGCCGAGGGCCAGGCGGGTGGCGTCATCCGCCGGGAAGAAGCTCTCCAGCATGAGTTCCGAGAGGGTCACGTCGATCGGCGTGCCGAAGACCGTCGTGGTGCTGAGGAACGACAGCAGGCGGCCGCCGCCATCCCGCAGCCGCAGCGGCACGGCGACACCGGCCAGGTCGTCGCGCGGCGCGGCGCTGGCCCGGCCGGGATAGGCCTCCAGCTCGGCCAGCAGCGCATCGAGCACCGGATCGGCGCTGGCCGCGATCTGCTGGCGCAGGCGCTCCAGCAGGTGGCCGCGCCATTCGCCGAGATTCTCGATCCGCGGCGCCATCCCCTCCGGATGCAGGCTGAGGCGCAGCACGTTCACCGGCGGCGCCAGCAGCCCGGGCGCCACGCCGGCGAGCAGCGGCGCCACCGCCGCATTCGCCAGCACCAGGTTCCAGTGCCGGTCCACCGCCAGGGCCGGGAAGGGCTCATGCCCGCGCAGCACGAGCTCGACCGCGCGGCGCGCCGGTTCCATGGCGGGAACATCGAGCGGGCGTTCGGGATAGCTGGCCGCGAAGCCACCCGCGGTGAGCAGCGTGTTGCGCGCCCGCAGCGGCAGTTCCAGATGCTCGGCGAGGCGGAGCAGCATCGCCCGGCTCGGCTGCGCCCGACCGGTCTCGATGAAGCTGAGATGCCGGGTCGAGATTGCGGCGTCGGAGGCAAGGTCGAGCTGGCTCCGCCGCCGGCGCTGGCGCCATTCGCGGAGCAGGTTTCCGACGGGAAGGGAGGCGGCGGCGCTCATGCGGCCTCGATACACCGCGCGGCGAGCCGGGTTCCATTACCTCCGGAGTAATCGACCGGGGCCGCCGGGCTGGCCATTTTCGCGCCGCACCGGGCGACGTGCCGGTGCGCAGACAAGGAGATCCGAGGATGAGCCGCCACCACGACATCGCGCAACGCTACCTGGCGATCTGGAACGAGGGCGATGCCGCCCGCCGCCGCGCCGGCATCGCCGAACTCTGGGCGAGCGACGCGCGCTACGCCGATCCGCTGATGGCGGGTGAGGGGCATGACGGCATCGAGGCGATGATCGCCGCCGCCCGCACCCAATTCCCCGGCCACCGCTTCAGCCTGGCGGGCACGCCGGACGGGCATGGCGGGAACCTGCGCTTCTCCTGGAGCCTGGCGCCCGAGGGCGGCGCGCCCATCGCCCATGGCACCGATTTCGCGACCCTGGATGCCGAGGGAAGGCTGGCGCGCGTCACCGGCTTCCTCGACCAGCCTTCGCCAGCCGGCTGAGCCGGCCCGATGACCGCAGGGCCGCATGGCCCGGAGATCTGAATCGGGCCGGAGATGCCAAGCGGCCCGATGACCGCAGGGCCGCATGGCCCGGAGGTCTGAATCGGGCCGGAGATGCCAGGGTGCCAGGGCGGTCCGCCTCGGCGTAATGCGCGCCGGGGCGGGCCGGATGGTTCCGGCCCTTGCCAGCCCGCCCCGGCCGCCCGACCTTCCCTCCATGCGCCGGCTGATCGCCCTCCCGCTCCTGCTGCTGCCCCTGGCCGCTGAGGCCCAATCTCCGCATCCCGCGACGCCGCGCGCCGCCGCCCCGCGCGGCGCCGAGGCGCGGCGGCTGGAACTCGACCGAGCCTTCGAGGCGCTGCAAGCCGCGCCCGACGAGGCCGGCGCCGCGCTGGTCGAGGGCCGCATCCGCCAGCTCTGGTCGCAGGGCGCCACCCCGGCGGTCGGGCTGCTGCTCCGCCGCGGGATGCGCAACATGGAGGCGCAATTGCCCGGCGAGGCGCTGGAGGATTTCGACGCCGCCATCACCCTCGCCCCGGAATTCCCCGAGGCCTGGCACCTCCGCGCCCAGGCCAATGCCAGGACCGGCGACCTGGCGGCGGCGGCGCGCGACCTGCAGGAGGCGCTGCGGCTGGAGCCCCGGCACTGGGCCGCGCTGCTCAGCCTCGCGGCCCTGCAGGAGGAGGCGGGCGATGCCGCCGCGGCGCTGCGCAGCCTGGAGGCGGCGCTGGCGATCAACCCGAAGATGCCCGGCGGCGCCACCCGGCTGCGTGAGCTGCGCCGCAAGGCGGAAGGCGACGTCACCTGAGCGCCGGAAAGCATCAGGTTCGGGCGCCACATCGCCGCAACCCGCGGATGGCGGGCGGCCCGGCGGCGCAGCAGATTGAGGCCATGTCGAACCTCCCTCCCATGCCCGATCCCGAAGCGGCCCGCTGGGCGGCGCTGCTTTCCCGCAACCCCATGCCCGACTGCGGCCCCTTCCTCTACGCGGTCACGACCCAGGGGGGTCTATTGCCGGCCCGGCTGCCCCGCCCGCCCGCCGCTCCGGCGCAACGTGCGCTTCTATCCCGATGTCCCGGCGGCCGAGGCGGATGGCTTCCGCGCCTGCAAGCGCTGCGACCCCAAGGGCGAGCGCGCCGGCATCCATGCCGCCGCCATCGAGGCCGCCTGCGCCATGATCGAGGCTTCCGAGAGCATCCCCTCCCTGGCCAGCCTGGCCGACCGCGCCGGCTATGCCCGGCATCATTTCCTGCGGCTGTTTCGCGAGATCACCGGCGTCACGCCGCGCAGCTATGCCGAATCGGTCCGGGCGCGGCGGTTGCAGGCCTCGCTGGCGGCGGGCGAGCGCGTGGCCGAAGCCGTGGCCGGCGCCGGCTATGGCAGCGAGAGCCGGGTCTATGAGGCGCCGGGCCGGGTGCTCGGCATGACCCCCGGCGCCGCCCGGCGCGGCGGCGAGGGCGAGGTGATCCGCACCGCCACCGCCGAAAGCGCGCTCGGGCCCCTGTTGGTCGGGGCGACCGAGGCCGGCGTCTGCTTCATCGGCTTCGCCGAGGATTTTGCCGCGCTGGAAGGCGACCTGCGGCGGCGCTTCCCGAAGGCGCGGGTGGAAGCGGCGCCGGAAGCGCTGGCGGAGACCATGCGCCAGGTCGTGGAATTCCTGGAGGAGCCGAAATCCGCGCTCAGCCTGCCGCTCGACCTGCGCGGCACCGCCTTCCAGCGGCGGGTCTGGGAAGCCTTGCAGGCCATCCCCTTCGGCGAGACCCGCAGCTATGGCCAGATGGCCGAGGCGATCGGCGCGCCGCGGGCGGTGCGGGCGGTGGCGCGGGCCTGCGCGCAGAACCACGTCTCCCTGGCCGTGCCCTGCCACCGGGTGGTGGGCAGCAATGGCGACCTCACCGGCTATCGCTGGGGCGTGCCGCGCAAGCGGGCGCTGCTGGCGAAGGAGCGCGCCGGCAAGGGAGAGTAGCGCTCCCTTCATGGCGGGGCGAGGTGGCGGTGCCAGGTGGCCCCGCTCACCGGAAGCCGGCCGGTCCGCCGTGGTAGGCCGGGCGGCGGCCGGCATTCCGGACGCTGCCACAGCACCCGATTGGCCAGCCGGAACAGGGTTTCGGACAAATCCGGCCTGGGCAGCGCCCGCCAGGGCCAGGCAGGGCGGCATGGGAGGACGCCGCGTCCATGCGGGACGGAGCTCGGCCAGTCTCCGGTGGGGTGAAGAGGCGGTGCATCGGGGAGTGCCTCCCGCCATGGGTTGCGCAAGAAAAGAACGTAACAAGAACACTCGGCGGGCGCAAGCATCATCGCCCCGCCGCGCTTCCACCGGATGTGATGTCGGGCTGGTGCCACGCCACCGCAAGCCGGGGCGCGGGATGATAGCCTCGCCGGGCCGGCGAGGATCGGCCCCGCCGCAGGAGGTCGTCCGCATGCTGTCACGGAGAAGCTTCGCTGCCTGCGCCATCTGCGCCGCGACCGGCCTGGTGGCGTCCCGGGTGGATGCCCAGACCCAGCCCGCCCAGACCCCTGGGGCTTCCCGGAGGATTATCCAGAGCACCGACCTGGACGAGAAGCACGTCGCCATGCTGGCGGTGGTCGAGATCCCCGCGGGTGCGACCGTGGCGCGGCACACCCATCCCGGCGTCGAGTCCGCCTATGTCCTCGAAGGCGGCGTGGAAATCTCGGTCCAGGGCCAGCCCGACAGGCAGGTCCGCGCGGGCGAGGGATTCCAGATCCCGCCCGGAACCCCGCACAGCGCCAAGGGCGGCGACAAGCCGAGCAAGCTCTCGATCACCTATGTGGTCGAGAAGGGCAAGCCGCTGGCCTCGCCGGCCTGACCCTTCGCGGTATCGGCGCCGCCGTGAGACGGCGGTCCTCTGCGCCTTCGGCAAGGCGCGTCGCGGCGGCAGCCTGCCGAGCCTCGCCGGTGCCGGTTCCGCGTTGCCCGCCCTACTTCACCGTGGCGACCCGCAGCGCATTCGTGGTGCCCGGCGTGCCGAAGGGCACGCCGGCCGTCACCACCACCTCCTCGCCCCGGCCCGCGAAACCCTCCGCCTGTGCCGCGCGCAGCGCCTTGGCCACCATATCGGTCATGGAATGCAGCTCCTGCGTCATCAGCGGATGCACGCCCCAGACCACGGCCAGCCGCCGCGCCGCCTCCTCGCTGCTGGTGAGGCCGAGGATCGGGCAGTCCGGGCGTTCCCGCGCGACGCGCAAGGTGGTGCTGCCGGTGGAGGTGAAGGTGGCGATGACCTCGGCGCCGATGGTATGCGCCACCTGGCGCGCCGCGGCGGCGATGGCGCCGGCGCTGGAGGGCTCGGGCTCCGGCCGCGCCGCATCGGTGAGCTGGCGCCAGCCCGGGTCCTGCTCCACCCGCGCCACGATGCGGTCCATCATGTTCACCGCCTCATAGGGGTATTGGCCGGCGGCGGTTTCGGCCGAGAGCATCACTGCATCGGCGCCGTCGAAGACCGCCGTCGCCACGTCCGAAGCCTCGGCGCGCGTCGGCGAGGGGGCGGCGATCATGCTCTCCAGCATCTGGGTCGCGACCACCACCGGCCGTCCCGCCGCGCGGGCGGCGCGGACGATGCGCTTCTGCGCCAGCGGCACCTCCTCCGGCGGCAATTCCACGCCGAGGTCGCCGCGCGCCACCATGACGCAGTCGGTGAGCGCGATGATGGCATCGAGGTTGTCGAGCGCCTGCGGCTTCTCCAGCTTCACCATGATGAGCGCGCGGCCATCGGCGATCGCCTTGGCCTCCGCCACGTCCTCCGGCCGCTGCACGAAGCTGAGGCCGACATATTCAATGCCGATCTCCAGCACGAAGGCCAGGTCCGCGCGGTCCTTCGCGGTCAGCGCCGGGATCGGCAGCACCACATCCGGCACGTTCACGCCCTTGCGGTCGGACAGCGGCCCGCCGACCACGATCTCGGTCTCCAGATGGTCCTCGCGCCGGTGCGTGACGCGCAGCCGGAGCTTGCCGTCATCGAGCAGCAGCGAAGTGCCGATCTGCGCGGCCTGGATGATCTCGGGATGCGGCAATTGCACGCGGCGCACATCGCCCGGCGTCGGACTGAGGTCGAGGCGGAAGGGCTGGCCTGTCTGCAACTGCACCCGCCCGCCGCGGAACTGCCCGACGCGCAGCTTCGGCCCCTGCACATCCGCCAGGATGCCGATCGGACGGCCCACCTTCTGCTCCAGCGCGCGGATGGTGGCGATGCGGGCGGCATGGTCCTCATGCGTGCCATGGCTGAAATTCAGCCGGAAGACATCGGCGCCGGCGCGGAACAGCCGCTCGATCATCTCCGGCGTGGCGCTGGCCGGGCCGAGCGTTGCCACGATCTTGGTGCGCCGCCGGCGGCGGATCGGGATGCGGGTTGCCATGTGGTGGAAATCTCCCGGATGGGGCGGCGCCGGAGGCGTTCAGCCGATCAGCACGGCGCGGATGTCGTTGACATTGGTGAGCGTCGGGCCGGTGACGATGAGATCCCCCAATGCACCGAAGACCCCGTGGCTGTCATGGGAAGAAAGCATGGCGCGCGGATCGAGCCCGGCGGCGCGGGCGCGCGCCAGGGTGTCCGGCGCGGCGATGGCGCCGGCGGAATCCTCGGTGCCGTCGATGCCATCGGTATCGGCCATCATCGCCCAGATGCCGGGCTCGCCCGCCAAGGCGAGGGTGAGGCCCAGCAGGCATTCGGTGTTGCGGCCGCCGTGGCCGGGCTTGGGCGCGCGAATCGTCACCGTGGTCTCGCCGCCCGAGAGCAGCAGGGCGGGGGCGGGCAGGGGCTGGCCATGGGCGCGGACGCCGCGGGCGATGCCGGCCAGCACGGTGCCGACCTCCCGCGCCTCGCCCTCCAGCGCATCGCCGAGGATGAGCGGCGTGAGGCCCGCCGCGCGGGCGGCCGTGGCCATGGCTTCCAGCGCCATCATGGGCGTGGCGATCATGCGGTATTCGGCCGTGGCCAGGCGGGGGTCGCCGGGCTTGGGGGTTTCCTCCGCCGCCGCCGCCAGATGCGCGGCGACGGCGGGCGGCAGGGCGATGCCGTAATGCGCCACCAGGGCCCGCGCCTCGGCGAAGCTGGTCGGGTCCGGCACGGTGGGGCCGGAGGCGATCACCGCCGGGTCGTCGCCCGGCACGTCCGAGATGGCGAGCGTCACCACCCGCGCCGGGTGCGCCACCGCCGCCAGCCGCCCGCCCTTGATGGCGGAGAGGTGCCGGCGCACGCAATTCATCTCCTGGATGGTGGCGCCGGAGGCGAGCAGCGCCCGGTTCACCGCCTGCTTGTCGGCCAGCGTCAGGCCCGGCGCCGGCAGCGCCAGCAGCGCCGAGCCGCCGCCCGAGATCAGCACCAGCACCAGGTCCTGCGGGGTGAGCCCCTGGACCAGGGCGAGGATGCGCCGCGCCGCCGCCTCCCCGGCCGCATCGGGCACGGGGTGGGAGGCTTCGACGACTTCGATCTTCCGCGTCGGCACGGCATGGCCGTAGCGGGTGACGACCAGGCCCGAGAGCGGGGCATCGGGCCAGGCGGCCTCCACCGCGGCGGCCATGACGGCGGCGGATTTGCCGGCGCCGACCACCAGGATGCGGCCGCCCGGGCCGGGGCGTTCCGGCAGGTGCCGGGCCAGCACGGCGCGCGGATCGGCGGCCTGCACCGCCGCGTCGAACAGGCTCCGCAGCGCGGCCCGCGCCCGCGCATCATCCCAGGCCATGCTGGTCCCTCCCTCTGCGCCGCCCATCATCGGGAGGTTGGGCGCCCCGGCAAGCCGCTTTCTGGTGGTGGTAGGCGGGGGAGCCCCGCTGCGGCGAAATCAAGGGATGCCGTTGCGGCCATGCTCCCGGAAGCCCGGGCGCTCGCTCAGCCTTTCAACATAGGCCATGACGGCGGGGTAGTCCGGCCGCGGCATCGGCGTCTCCAGCCAGCGGTTCACCGAAAGGCCCAGCACCATGTCGGCGAGCGTGAAGGCCTCCCCGGTCACGAAGGCCCCCCGTGGCGGCAAGCCGGCCTTCGAGGATGCCGATCATCGCGTTCCAGCTCCGCGCGCTGGCTTCGATCTGCGCCTGGTCGGCGAAGCCGGGGTCACGGCGCACGAGGGCGAGGAAGGCATAGCGCCAAGCGCTGTTGAGGTCGGTCGCCTGCCAGTCCATCCAGGTCTCGACCAGCGCCCGGCCGCGGGGCGATGCGGGGAGGAGGTCCGTCCGCCCATGCCTGGCGGCGAGGTAGCGGCAGATCGTGTTCGATTCCCACAGGATGCCCGCCTCGTCCTCGATGACCGGCACCAGCCCGTTCGGGTTCATCGCCAGGAATTCGGCCGTCCGGGTCGAGGCGAAGCCGGTGCCCCAATCCTCGCGCTGGTAGGGGAGGCCGATTTCGCGGCAGGTCCAGAGGACCTTGCGGACATTGATCGAGGATGCCTTCCCGAGAATCCTGAGCATGGGTGCCGCCTGCCCTTAAGGGTGCCGCGTTGCCGAGGCTGCGAAACAGAGCGGGGAGGCCCGGCTCGCCGCCCCCTGGCGGCGCGGCCCATCCTGCCCCAGATTTGGGCCGGCGAGATGGAGGCACCACGATGGCCGCACCCGAGATCGACGACCGCACCCGCACAGAGCTGGAGGCCGCCGCCTTCCGGCACCTGGTCGAGCACCTGCGCGAGCGCAGCGACGTGCAGAACATCGACATGATGAACCTGGCCGGCTTCTGCCGGAACTGCCTCTCCAAATGGTACCGCGCTGCCGCGGAGGAGAAAGGGGTGCCGCTCTCGGACCCCGAGGCGCGGGAGATCATCTACGGCATGCCCTACAAGGACTGGCAGGCGCAGCACCAGAAGGAGGCGAGCCCGGAGCAGAAGGCGAAATTCGCCGAGACCGGCAAGGGGCATTAGCCCGAATCCCGCTCCGGCCGGAAACACGCGCGTTTCCGGCCCCGCCTGCGGTTCCGTGCAATCGCCAATCCGGCGGCCGCGGCGCCGGGCAGGGCGAGCGCCGAAGGTTCCGGGAGGTTGATCCGGGGTGAGGCGCCGCCATGGCCGGCAGGTGGCCTGTCGGCCGGCGCTGTTGACGGGCCCCCAGCAGTTCGACGGGACGGGGCCGGGGCCCGGCAGGGCTTGAGCCAGGCCCGGCCAGCCCCCGATACTCCGCCGGGTGTCGGCGCTCGGCGAACCCGCCCCCACCACCGGGGGATCCGATCGCCCGACCGGCCCATGCGGCCGGCATCCCGCCGGCCTCCCGGAGAGGAGGACACGCCATGGAGACCAGGATCGCCGAGGTCGCCCCCGGCATCTACCGGCTCTCGACCTTCGTGCCCGAGATCGCGCCCCCGGCCGGCTTCACCTTCAACCAGTTCCTCCTGCTCGGCGACGAGCCGCTGCTGTTCCACACCGGGCTCAGGCGCATGTTCCCGCTGGTGCGCGAGGCCGTGGCCCGCATCATCCCGCCCGAGCGGCTGCGCTGGATCGCCTTCGGCCACTACGAGGCCGACGAATGCGGCGCGGTGAACGAGTGGCTGGCCGTGGCTCCCCATGCCGAGGCGGCCCATGGCCACACCGGCTGCCTGGTCTCGCTGAACGACATGGCCGACCGGACGCCGCGGATGCTGGCCGATGGCGAGGCCATCGACCTTGGCGGCGGCCGGCGCCTGCGCTGGCTCGATACCCCGCACATCCCCCATGGCTGGGACGCCGGGGTGCTCTACGAGGAGGCGAGCGGCACCCTGCTCTGCGGCGACCTCTTCACCCAGCTCGGCGACGGCCCCGCCCTGACCGAAGCGGAGGTGGTCGGGCCCGCGATCGCCGCCGAGGACCTGTTCGGCTTCTCCAGCCTGAACCCGGGCATGGGCTCCACCATCCGCCGGCTCGCCGATCTCTCGCCGCGCACCCTCGCCCTGATGCACGGCCCGTCCTTCGCAGGCGACGGCGCGGCGGCGCTCCGCGCCCTGGCCGACGACTACGACCGCCGGGTCCGGGCGGCGCTCGCCTGAGGTCCGGCTCCCCTTCAGCCAACCGGCCACCCTCGGTGCGGAATTCATGCGCCCCTTCTTCCAGCGGCGGGGAATGTGAAGCGGCTCTCCGCCCAACCGGCCGGTTCCGGTTACGGCCATTCGTGCCCGGGGGCCACCGGCGCATCACCTGGGGACGTTTCGGTTCCCGGCCTGCGCGCGCCATTGGCGAGCGGCCCTGCCGGGGCTATACCGCCTCGCGATTTCAGGGGGGGGGGCCATGGCCGAGGCGGCGGAGAAGGAACAGGATACCGAAGTCGGCGGGATCGCCGCCGACCGGCTGCGCTCCATCATCGAAAGGGTGGAGCGGCTGGAGGAGGAGCGGAAGGCCCTCGCCAGCGATATCAAGGACATCTATGCCGAGGCCAAGAGCGCCGGCTTCGACGTGAAGGTGATCCGGCAGATCATCTCGATCCGCAAGCAGGAGCCCGCCGACGTGGAGGAGCACGAGACCCTGCTCGACCTCTACCGCCGGGCGCTCGGCATGTAGGGCCGGGGGCACGGGGTTCCGGCCCGTGCCCAGCTTCCCGGCGGCGGGCGGGGGCGCCCTGTCCGGGCACCGCTGGCCGCCGCCTTGGTCCGGCGCTAGCATGGCCGCGCCCGTCCTGCCGACGGGCCCGCCGGAGTCCATGCCGATGCCGGACGACCCTCCTGGCCCTGTGCCCGAAACCGCCACCGACGCTCCCCTCGATCCCGGAGCGATCACCGGCTGGCACGCGCATGTCTATTACGACCCCGCCGCCACGCGCGACCGGGCGGCGCTGCTGCGCGAGCGGATCGTCGCGCGCTTCCCGGAAGCGGTGCCTGGCCGCTGGCATGATGCGCCGGTCGGCCCGCATCCCACGGCCATGTACCAACTGACCTTCACGCCGGCGCTGTTCCCGCGGATCGTCCCCTTCCTGGCACTGAACCGGCAGGGGCTGACCGTGCTGGTGCATCCCGAGACCGGCTGGCCGCGGGCCGACCACCTGATGCATGCGCTCTGGCTCGGCGCGGTGCTGCCGCTCAAGGCGGAGGTGCTGCCGGAACAGGCCGGCACCTGACGCTTGACTCGTTGCCGGAGCGCCCCGACCCTCCGCCCCCGGAAACCGGGAAAGCCATGAGGTCGATGCCGATGCCGATCCCGCTCAGCCGCCGCGCCCTGCCGGCCCTGCTCGCCCTGGCCGCCGGAAGCCCCGCCGCCCTGGCGCAGGAGGCCGCCTGGCCGGCGCGGCCGCTGCGCTTCGTCGTGCCCTGGCCGCCCGGCGGGCTGAACGACCTGATCGCCCGCGCCTTCAACGACCGCGTCTCGCGCGCCCTCGGCCAGACCATCGTGAACGACTTCCGCGCCGGCGCCGGCGGCCGCATCGGCGTGGCCGAGGTCGCCCGCGCGGCGCCGGATGGCTACACGATCGGCATGGGCAATCTCGGGCCCCTGACCATCTTCCCGAATCTCTACCGCGACATCCCCTATGATGTCGGCCGGGACCTCGCGCCGGTGATGATATTCGCCGCCTCGCCCCTGGTGCTGGTGGTGAACAGGGACCTGCCGGCGCGGAACGTGGCGGAGCTGATCGCCCTGGCCAAGGCCCGGCCCGGCGCGCTGAATTTCGGCTCGGTCGGCATCGGCACGGCGCAGCACCTGATCTTCGAGATGCTGCGGGTGCGCGATGGCATCGCGATGGAGCATGTGCCCTATCGCGGCAATGCGGATTCGCTGATCGCGCTCATGGCCTCCGACGTGCAGGCGATGTTCGAGACCCTGCCCACCATCCTGCCGGCCATCCGCGACGGGCGGGTACGGGCGCTGGCGGTGACGACCCCCTCCCGCGTGCCGCATCTGCCTGATGTCCCGACCTTGGCGGAATCCGGCTATCCCGAGATCGAGGTAGCCACCTGGTATGCGGTGATCGCCCCTGCCCGCACCCCGGCGCCGGTGCTGGACCGGCTCTACGCGGAATACACCGCGGTGTCGCTGCTGCCGGACATGCAGCGTTTCCTGGCCGAGCAGGGGCTGATCTACCTGCCGAACACCCGGGCGGAATTCACGGCCCGGATCGCCGCCGAGACGGAGCGCTGGGGCCGGATCATCCGGGAGCGCGGCATCAGCGTGGGATAGAGCAGATCGCCCGGCACGAGGGAGAAGCCCGATGGCAGATGCCGAGATCGAGGTCATCCGCAGGCAATTGGCCTCGCATCCGCGGCCCGCGGACCTGGCCGAGCGGCGCTGGCGCCTCGACGCGCTGGGCCAGCAATATTCGCTGCCACCGGATGTGCGGGTCGAGAAGGTGTCGGCGAACGGCGTCGCCGCGGAATGGACCACGACGCCGCAGGCCAACCCCGCGCGGGTGATCCTGTTCCTGCATGGCGGCGGCTATATCTCCGGCTCGCTCGACAGCCACCGGCACATGATCGCGGAGGCGGGGCGGCAGGCCGGGGCGCGGACGCTGGCGCTCGACTACCGGCTGGCGCCCGAGCATCCCTTCCCGGCGGCGCTGGAGGATGCCATGGCCGGCTACCGCTTCCTGCTGGCCCAGGGCATTGCGCCGGCGCATGTCGCGATGGCCGGGGAGAGCGCCGGGGGCGGCTGCGCCGTCGCGGCGCTGGTCGCGCTGCGCGATGCGGGGGTGGCGCTGCCGGGCTGCCTCTGGTGCAGCTCGCCCTGGGTTGACCTGGCGGTCAGCGGCGGCAGCATCGAAGCCAAGGCCGCGGTCGATCCGCTGCTCGGGAAGCCCTATCTGCTGGAGCTGGCCGCGGCCTATCTGCACGGCGCCGATCCGCTGACGCCCTTGGCCTCGCCGCTGCATGCCGACCTGCGCGGGCTGCCGGCCATGCTGATCCAGGTCGGCTCCGCCGAGACCCTGCTTGACGACGCGGTGCGGCTGGCCGGTGTGGCGGGAGGCGCGGATGTGCCGGTGACGCTCAGGATCTGGCCGGACATGATCCATGCCTGGCACCTCTTCTACCAGCAGGTGGCGGCGGGCCGCCGCGCGCTGGTGGAGGTGGGCGCCTTCATCCACGCGGCGCTCGGCTGAGGCCCGGCGAGACAAACCGGCCCGGATCGGATCATATTGCCTGCATGGAGACGGATACCCTGCCCATGGATGCCCAGCTTTCCTCCATCGGCGGCGCCGCCGCCTGGCGCGGCGAGGAACTCGCCGCCAGTCCCTTCTGGCCGCGCCGCCTGACGGCGCCGGAGATCGCCGCGCTCGATGCCGCGCTGGATCAGGTGCGGGCGCGCGGCCTGGCGCCGGCGGAGATCCGCGCCGCGGATTTCCCGATCCCCAGCCTCCGCCCGCTGCTCGATGGCGTGGCGCGGGAGCTGGAGGAGGGCAGGGGCCTGGTGCGGCTCTCCGGCCTGCCGGTGGCGCGCTACGCGCCGCTCGACCTCAAGCGCATCTTCTGGGGGGATCTGTGCCAATCTCGGCACGCCGCTGCTGCAGAACACGGCGGGCGAGGTGCTGGCCGAGGTGCGGGACGAGACCGGCACCGGCGCCGCGGTCGGTGGGGCGGCGGCCGGGCCGGTGCCCTCCGCCCGCGCCCGCTCGCGCTCCACCGGGCCGCTGCGCTGGCATACCGACAAATGCGACGTGCTGGCCTTGCTGTGTGCCTCCAACGGCATCGAGGGCGGCATCAGCAAGGTGGTCTCCACCGTCGCGGTGCATGACGAGATCGCCCGCCGGAACCCTGGCCTGCTGCGCGTGCTCTACCAGGATTTCTGGCGGATGCGCCCGGCCGACGAGGAGGGCGAGGGCCATGCCGACCGGGTCTTCCGCATGCCGGTCTTCTCCCGTGGTCCGGATGGCGGTTTCACCAGCCAGTACAGCCGCACCTATGTCGAGATGGCGCATGCCGAGCCCGGCGTGCCGCCGATCACGCCCGAGCAATTGGCCGCGCTCGACCTGCTGGCGGAGGTGGCGGACGGGATTTGCCTGCACGCGCCCTTCACCCCGGGCGACATCCAGTTCCTGAACCAGCATGTCAGCTATCACGGCCGCACCGCCTATGCCGATGACGCCAGGGCGGGCGCGCAGCGGGTGCTGCTGCGGATCTGGCTCGCCATGCCGAATAGCCGCGCCCTGCCGGCGGGCCATGCGGTGCAATGGGGCGATACCCGGCCGGGGGCGCTGCGCGGCGGCGCGGTCCGCGGGCGGAGCGCCCTGGCCGGATAGCGGCGGGTTGCGACGGTGCCCGTTCACAGAATCGCGCGTGAGGCATCTGTGCCGCGGGCGAGATTATAGGATGCCTTCCGTGGCGGATCGCCGTTGTGGCGCTCCGGCAGGGAGGATCCCATCGTGTCACGCAAGCTCGCTGCTGAGTTCTTCGGAACGCTCTGGCTGGTGCTGGGCGGCTGCGGTAGCGCCGTCCTGGCCGCCGCCTTCCCGGATGTGGGGATCGGGCTGCTCGGGGTGGCGCTGGCCTTCGGCCTGACCCTGCTCACCATGGCCTATGCGATCGGCCATATCTCCGGCTGCCACCTGAACCCCGCCGTGACGCTCGGCCTGGTAGCCGCCGGGCGGTTCAAGGGGGGGTGAGGCGCTGCCCTATATCGCGGCGCAGGTGATCGGTGCCTGCGCCGGCGCCTTCCTGCTCTATGCCATCGCCTCCGGCCAGCCGGGCTGGGACTTGGCGGTGAAGGGCCTGGCCGCCAATGGCTATGGCGCCGGTTCGCCGGGCCATTACGACATGACCTCGGGGCTGCTGATCGAGGTGGTGATGACCTTCTTCTTCCTGCTCATCATCCTCGGCGCCACCGCGGCGCGGGCGCCGGCGGGCTTCGCGCCGATCGCCATCGGGCTGGGGCTGACGCTGATCCATCTCATCAGCATCCCGGTCACCAATACCTCGGTGAACCCGGCGCGCAGCACCGGCCCGGCTTTCGTGGTGGGCGGGCTGGCCTTGCAGCAGCTCTGGCTCTTCTGGGTGGCGCCGATCGCGGGCGGCGTGCTCGCGGGCGTGGTGCATCGCTGGCTCGGCGCCGAGGAGGCGCTGGATGTGGCGGACCGCGAACTCGCCGCGCGCAGCGCCGCGGCCTCGGCGGCCGAGGCGCTGGCGCCGATGACGGCGCGCGAGCCGCGCTGAGCCGGCCGGCCGCTGCGGGGCTATGGCCCCGCGGTGGTGCGGCCAGGCAGAAGGCCGGTGCCGCCGGGCTTGTCGCTGCCGGGCGCCGATCAAGCGGGAATGCTCCAGCCATAGGCTTTGGTCTCTTTTGTAAGATTCATGACCTGGTATTTTAAAATTCCGTCACAGATGGTAGATTTGCTTTCGCAATGGAAACTTAAGGTTTAGGGAACCTCCGACGAAGCGATCAGGGGTTTCAGGCACCTACCCCTTCGCGGGCACCGGCTTCGGAGGATGCGTATGGCGACGGCTGCTATCTCAAAAGGCGTGGCGAAGGTCGCCATTAGCAACACCCCCCAGGCGAATGCCGACCAGGTCTCGGTCGATGAGAACGGGCACAGCATGGTGGATGTGCTGGCCAATGACCTCGGTGGCGCGGCGAAGCAGTTCTGGTCCTTCAACCAGGGCAATCTGGCCGCACAGACCGGCATCGGCGATTGTTTGCACCTTGATGGGCTGAAGGTCACCTTCACCGGCGGCGGCCTGCTGGACGTGCAGGTGGTGGGCACCGGCTTCGACCACCTTGCCGCGGGCCAGACCCAGGATGTGAGCTTCAGCTACTCGATCCGCATGGCCAATGGCGCGATCGCGACCTCGACCGTGACGATCACCGTGGTCGGCTCGAACGACGCCGCGGAGATCACCGGCGCCGTCGCCGGTTGCGTCACCGAGGATACCAGCCCCGGCGCCGCCGGCACGCTGGCCGTGGCCGACAAGGATGACGGCCAATCGGGCTTCCAGGCCCAGGCCGATATGGACGGCACCTATGGCAGCTTCCATTTCGACGCCGCGACCGGCGCGTGGAGCTACGCGCTGGGCGAGGCGGCGCAGGCGCTGCACAGCGGCGACACGCATGTCGAGACCTTCACGGTGAAGTCCCTCGACGGCACGGCGCAGGACATCACCGTCACCGTGCATGGCACGGATGACGCGGCGGTCTTCGCCGGCAGCTTCGGTGGCGAAGTGACCGAGGACGAGAGCCCCGTCATCGGCGGCTTCGTGACCGTCAGCGACAAGGACGCCGGCGATGTCGGCTTCGGCGGCGATGTCGACGCCGATGGCGCCTATGGCAGCTTCCATTTCAGTGCCGCGACCGGCGAGTGGAGCTATGCGCTGGGCGAGGCGGCGCAGGCGCTGAACGGCGGCGAGACGAAGACGGAGGTCTTCACCATCACCTCCTTCGACGGGACGCAGCAGGACATCACCATCACCGTCCATGGCCAGGACGAGGCCCCGCCGCCGCCGCCGCCCGCGCCGGTGGTTGCGCTGGACCTGACCTACGATCCCGGCCAGGCCGCAAGCAACCTGACGAACGCGACCTTCGCGGGCCAGCCAGGCTCCAGCGGAGGGCCGAGCCTGAACGGGCAGTGGAACAGCTGGCTCAGCGGCCTCTCCGCCTGGCGCGCCGACCTCACCGGCCATCACGGCTCGGATCTCGACCCGTCGAGCACGACGGTGGCCTATACCTATGCCCAGGGCGGCCAGCAGAACACGGTGAGCAACGTCTTCGACAAGACCTTCAGCTACTACGCCACGCCGGCCGAGCCGGCCGAACTCTCGCTCGATGCCGGCGCGGTGCTGGTGCAGTACAGCAATGACCTGGTGCTCCAGTTCGCTGTGACCGGGGCCGCGGGCGACCTCGCCCTGCTCACCGCCAATACCAGCGTGAGCGTCACGGACCTGGATGGCGACAGCCTGGCCGACGATACGCTGATCGCCTTCAATGGCGGTGGCAGCCTCGGCCTGCTCAACGGTGCCTTCACGAGCATCAACGACCTCGGCGCGAATATCGTCTTCGCCTGAGCCAAAGGGGCTCCTGCCGGTGCACCGCCGGCAGGAGCCCCTTTTTCCATTCCGCGCGTCATGGCGGGGGCCCCTTCGGGCCGCCGGGGCTGGCCCCGGCCGGGCCGCCGCCCCATTCTCTGCGCGATGCCACCGCATGAGCCCCTGATCCGCCTCGGCGCCTTTCTCGGCGTGCTGCTCGTCATGCTGGCGCTGGAGCGGTGGAGGCCCTGGCGCCCCGGGCGGGCGCTGGGGGCGCGGCGCTGGCCCGCGAATCTCGGGCTGGCGGCGCTGGGCGCGGGGCTGGTGCGGATCACCGTGCCGGCGGCGGCGGTGGGCGCGGCGCTCTGGGCGGAGGCGCGGGGCCTCGGGCTGCTGCCGGCGCTGGGCGCGCCGCCCTGGCTGGCGGTGCTGGTCTCGGTGCTGCTGCTCGACCTGCTGGTCTATTGGCAGCACCGCATCACCCATGTCGTGCCGCTGCTCTGGCGGCTGCACCGGGTCCACCATGCCGATCCGGAGCTGGATGCCACCACCGGGCTGCGCTTCCATCCCGTGGAGATCCTGCTCTCCATGGGGCTGAAGATGGCGGCGGTGGTGGCGCTCGGCGCGCCCGCCCTGGCGGTGCTGGTCTTCGAGGTGTTGCTGAACGCCACCGCCCTGTTCAACCACGCCGCCATCCGCCTGCCGGCCTGGCTGGAGCCCTGGCTGCGCCTGGTGCTGGTGACGCCGGAGATGCATCGCATCCACCACAGCGAGGTGCGGGCCGAGACGGACAGTTGCTACGGCTTCTGCCTGCCCTGGTGGGACCGGCTCTTCGGCAGCTACCGCGCCGCGCCGGCGGCGGGGGAGGCGGTGGTGATCGGCGTGCCGGGCTGGCGCGAGGCGCCGCAGCAGCGGCTGGACCGGCTGCTGTGGCAGCCGCTGCGCGGCGCGCCCGCGGCTACCGGTACAGCGCCGCCACCTCGCCCCGGAAGCGTTCCAGCACCGCCCGCCGCCTGACCTTCATGGTCGGCGTCAGCAGCCCGTTCTCCACCGAGAAGGCGGCCGGCGCCTTGGCCCAGCGGCGGATGCGCTCGACATTGGAGAGCCGCGCATTGACCCGCGCCACCGCCTCCGCCACCCCGGCCTCCATGCCCTCGGCCGGGACCAGGATGGCGACGATGGCGGGCTGGCCCTCGCCGGCGGCGACGGCCTGGACGATCTCGGGCTCGGCCATCAGCAGCCCCTCGATCTTGGCCGGGCTCACCATGTCGCCGCCCAGGGTCTTGATGAAGTCGCGCTTGCGGTCGGTGATGCTGATGCGGCCATCCTCGATATGGCCGACATCGCCGGTATGCAGCCAGGGCGCCTCGCCCGGCGCATCGGGGCGGAGCGCGGCGGCGGTGGCTTCCGGGTTGTTCCAGTAGCCGTCCATGACCAGCCCGCCCCGCACCAGCACCTCGCCATCCGGCGCGATGCGGGCCTCGACGCCGGGCAGCGGCGGGCCGACGGTGTGGCGGTCATTGTCCCAGGGCAGGTTGACGCTGATGACCGGCCCCGCCTCGCTCTGGCCATAGCCCTGGATCACCGGCAGGCCGAGCGCCAGGAAGAAGCCCGAAAGATCGGGGTCGAGCCGGGCGCCGCCCGAGACCATGGCCAGCAGCCTGCCGCCGAACCGCGCCCGCACCTTCTCCCGCACCAGCCTGTCCAGCACCAGGTCCTGCGCGCGTTCCAACAGGGAGAGCGGCGGCCCGTCCATGCGGCGCAGCCCCAGCGCCAGGGCGCGTTGGAACAGCCAGCGCTTCAGCCCGCCCTCCTTCTCCACCTGCGCCAGCATCCGGCCGCGCAGCACCTCGAAGAGCCGGGGCACGGCGGTGACGACGGTGGGGCGGATCTGCTGGAATCCCGCCGCCAGCCGCTCGGCGCCGCGGGAATAGACCACCTCCAGCCCGAGCGAGGGCAGCAGGAAGCAGCCCACCGTATGCTCGTAGCTGTGGCTGAGCGGCAGGAAGGAGAGGTAGGGCGTGCCGTCCAGGTGCAGCCGCCCCACCACCGCCGCCAGCCCGGCGCGGTTCGCCAGCATGGCCCGGTGCGGCAGCATCACCCCCTTGGGGAAGCCGCCGGTGCCGGAGGTATAGATCAGGCAGGCCAGGCGGCCGCTCGGGATCTGCTCCACCTCGGCCAGCAGCAGCGGCAGGTCGCCCGGCGTGGCCTCCAGCGCCGCCCAGTCGAGCGCCCGGGTGCCGGGCAGTACGGGGGGCGGGGACTCCATGCAGATGAGCAGGTCCAGCCCCTCGGCCGCCGCCGCGCCCGCCAGCACCCGCTCGGCGAGGGCGGTGGTGGAGACGATGGCGGCGCGGGCACCGGAATCGCCCAGGATATGCCCATGGTCGCCCGGGGTATTGGTGGTGTAGGTCGGCACGGTGACGGCGCCGATCGCCATCAGGGCGCAATCGGCGATGTTCCATTCCGGGCGGCTGTCGCTGACCAGCAGCACCCGGTCCCCGGGCATGATCCCCGCCGCCCGCAGCCCCGCCGCCGCATTGGCGACGCGGAGCGCGAATTCGCCTGCGGTCACGCTCTGCCAGGCGCCGTCCCGCCAATGCCGCAGCATCGGCCGCGCCGGTCGCTGCCGCGCCAGGTCGAGCAGCATCCAGGGCAGGCTGTTCCAGGGCGCGGCGGCGCCGGCCCCAGCCTCCTGCTTTGATTGGCGCCCGATATCCGGCATGCTTCCGTCGTCTCCCCGGTCAGGCCGGTGCGATCCGGCCATCATTCATCAGCCAGCTTTCATCAGGCGGGGGCGGCTTGGCCCCGCCCGTCCAGGCCATATATGCAATCCGTGACCCGAACCGAACCCAATCCCTTGCCGCTTCGCTCCGCCGCGGGTTCCGCCGCGGGCGAAGGCACCCCCCGCCCGGCCCCCCTGGCCGCCCGTTCTCCCCTCGATTCCGGCGCCGCGCCAGGGGGTGGCGGCGCGCTGCCGGTCTGGGACCTTTCCGACCTCTATGCCTCGCCCGGGGACCCGGCGCTGGCCGCCGACCTGGACCGGGCGGAGGCGGCCGCCGGCGATTTCGCCGGGCGCCATGCCGGGCGGCTGGCGGGCCTCTCCGGCGATGCGCTGGCCGAGGCGATCGCCGCCTATGAGCGGATCGAGGAGGTGCTCGGCCGGGCCATGAGCTATGGCCAACTGGTCTTCGCCGGCGATGCCCAGGACCCCGCCAATGGCCGCTTCTACCAGACGCTGCAGGAGCGGGTCACCACCATCAGCAGCCACCTGCTTTTCTTCACCCTGGAGCTGAACCGGCTGGAGGAGGCGCAGCTTGAGCGCAAATTCGCCGGCAGCGCGGCGCTGGAGGGCTGGCGACCCTGGCTGCGCGACCTCCGCGTCTTCCGCCCCCACCAGCTCTCCGACGAGTTGGAGAAGCTGCTGCACGAGAAGGAGGTGACGGGCCGCGCCGCCTGGAACCGGCTGTTCGACGAGACCATCGCCGGCATGACCGTGCCGGTTTCGGGCGAGGACCTCACCGTCTCGGCCGCGCTGAACAAGCTCTCGGACCGCGACCGCGGCGTGCGGGCGGCGGCGGCCAAGGGCGTCTCCGAGGCTTTCGGCGGGCGGATCAGGCTGTTCTCGCTGATTACCAATACGCTGGCCAAGGACAAGGAGATCATCGACACTTGGCGGCACTATCCGCGCCCCGGCTCCTCCCGCAACCGCGCCAACATGGTCGAGGACGAGGTGGTGGATGCGCTGGTGGCGGCGGTGGTTGAGAGTTTCCCCCGGCTGTCGCACCGCTACTACGCGATGAAGGCGAAGTGGCTCGGCCTGGAAAAGCTCCAGCACTGGGACCGCAACGCGCCGCTGCCGGACGAGGACGACAAGCCGATCGCCTGGAAGGACGCGGTGGGACGCGTGCTGGCGAGCTACCGCGCTTTCAGCCCGGAACTGGCGGATGTGGCGCAGCCCTTCTTCAGCCGGCCCTGGATCGATGCGGCGCTCCGCCCCGGCAAGGCCAGCGGCGCCTTCGCGCACCCCACCGTGCCGAGCGTGCACCCCTATCTGCTGCTGAACTATCACGGCAAGTCGCGCGACGTGATGACGCTCGCGCATGAGCTCGGCCATGGCGTGCACCAGATCCTGGCGGCCGGGCAGGGCTATCTGCGCAGCGGCACGCCGCTCACCCTGGCCGAGACGGCCAGCGTCTTCGGCGAGATGCTGACCTTCCGCGCGCTGCTCGATGCCGAGCGCGACCCGAAGCGCCGTCGCGCCATGCTGGCCGGCAAGGTCGAGGACATGCTGAACACGGTGGTGCGGCAGATCGCCTTCTACCGCTTCGAGACGCTGCTGCACGAGGAGCGCCGCAAGGGCGAGGTCGCGGCCGAGCGCATCGCCGAGCTCTGGATGCAGGTGCAGACCGAAAGCCTCGGCCCGGCCTTCGAATTCACCCCGGATTACGGCGCCTATTGGGCCTATATCCCGCATTTCGTGCATTCGCCCTTCTATGTCTATGCCTATGCCTTTGGCGATTGCCTGGTGAATGCGCTCTATGGCGTATACCGGGACGGGACGGTGCCGGACTTCCAGCGGAAATACCTCGACCTGCTGCGCGCCGGCGGCACGCTCCGGCACAAGGAATTGCTGGCGCCCTTCGGCCTCGATGCCTCCGACCCCGGCTTCTGGAAGCGCGGTCTGGATGTCATCGCCGGGTTCATTGATGAACTGGCGCGCTTGCAGCGCGACGACGAGATCGAGGCCACCGCGTGAGCGACCGCAGCAAGGACAGCACGCTCTTCGGCGAGTTCCGCCGGATGGCGCGCACCTCGGGCGCGGTCGGCGGTATCGCCGCGCGCGTCGCCGGCCAGCGCTTCCTCGGGCTCCGCACCGACAAGGCGGCGCATGCGAATGACCTGAAGGCGGTGCTCGGCGGGCTGAAGGGGCCGCTGATGAAAGTGGCGCAATTTCTCTCCACCGTGCCGGATGCGCTGCCGGAGGAATACGCCCAGGAACTGGCCACCCTGCAGGCCAATGCACCGCCGATGGGCTGGGCCTTCGTGCGCCGGCGGATGCAGAGCGAGCTCGGCCCGCAATGGGAAAGCCGCTTCGCCAGTTTCGGGAGGGAGGCGGCGGCGGCGGCCTCGCTCGGCCAGGTGCACCGCGCCAGGCTGCCGGATGGGCGGGAGGTGGCCTGCAAGCTGCAATACCCCGACATGCCGAGCGTGATGGAGGCGGACCTTCGCCAGCTCAAGCTCGCCATGTCGCTCTATCGCCGCATGGACAGCACGCTCGACCACGAGGAGGTCTATGCCGAGATCGCCGAGCGGCTGCGGGAGGAGCTGGACTACCTGCGCGAGGCCGCGCAGATGCGGCTCTATGGGTTGATGCTGAAGGGCATCCCGGGGGTCGCCGTGCCGGTGCCGATCGAGGGGTATTGCACCCGGCGGCTGCTCACCATGACCTGGCTGGAGGGCCGCGCGATCCAGGCGCGGCTGGAGGAGGGCCCGCCGCTGGCGGAGCGCAATGCCTATGCCGAGGCGCTGTTCCGCGCCTGGTACGTGCCCTTCTACCGCTACGGCGTGATCCATGGCGACCCGCATCTGGGCAATTACCAAGTGCGGCAGGATGCGGCGGGGCCGGGCGGGCAGGGCATCAACCTGCTCGATTTCGGCACCATCCGGGTCTTTCCGCCGAGCTTCGTCGGCGGCGTCATCATGCTCTACGAGGCGGTGCGCGACCATGACGAGGAGAAGGCGCATGCCGCCTACGAGTCCTGGGGCTTCCGCAACCTCTCGCGCGAGACGATGCAGGTGCTGAACCTCTGGGCGCGCTTCCTCTATGAGCCGCTGGTGCAGGACCGCATCCGGCCGATCCAGGAGGTGGAGGACCCCGCCTATGGCCGCAAGCTGGCCGCCAAGGTGCATGAGGGGCTGAAGCGCACCGGCGGCGTGCGGGTGCCGCGCGAATTCCCCGCTGATGGACCGCGCGGCCGTCGGGCTCGGCAGCGTCTTCCTGCGGTTGCGGGCGGAACTGAACTGGCACCGGCTCTTCATGGAGATGATCGAGGGCCATTCCGAACGGGCGCTGGCGGAACGCCAGGCGGCGGCGCTGCTGGAGGCGCGGGTGCCAGGGGCGGGGGTGGCCGGGGTGGTGTAGCGGGCACTACCAGCGCGTCCAAGGTTCGCAGGAAATGCCGTCGCCATCCGCGTCGAGATGCTTCCAGTAGCCGGGCTGCCCCCGCTTGGCGGGGGCCAGGCCGGCGGCGCGGGCGGCATCGCAGTTGCGGAAGGCCAAGCCGTGCCGGACCGTCACCTCCACTGGCCAGGGATTCACGACGGTCAACCAGGCAAGGCCCGCGCCGGCGATGGCGGCAGTCAGCGCAATTGGGAGGAAGGTCCTCGCCCGGCGCCAATGGCGGCGGCGCCGGAGCGATGTGTCGTGGCGCCGCCAAGCCGCCCGGTTGCGCTCGCGCATGAGCGCCGCCTCCTCCACGGAGACGCGCCGCCATTCGGGGAGGAGGTTCATGCAGCCTCCAACCGTGCGCCTGCCTGGCGCTACGCCTCCTGCCGGCGGGCGGCCTCGCGGTCGTGCCTGCGCTGCGCTTCGCGTTCCGTGCGGCGCTGTTCCAGGCGCTCGGCCTTGCGCTGCAGCACGCGCTCCGCCTGGCGCTGGCGTGCGAGGAGTTCGGCGGGCGAGGGTTCCGGTGGCGGCGCCGGCGGCAGGGCTGCAGCCACCGGCGGCGGCGCGGCAACCGCGGGCGGAGTGTTGCGGGGCTTGGCGGATTTGCTGCGGCGGCGCGCTTTCATGCTGGCTCCAATGGGGTTGTGGCTGGGGCAGGGCATGGGCGGAGGAGAGCTGTGCTTCCGGGGCCCTTTGGACGGCCCTGTTCAAGCCGGGCCGAACAGGAAGTCGTCGGATGAATCTGCAATCTTGCGGATCAGCTTGTAGCCAAGCTTTGCCATCGCCGCGTGGCCGGTCTCGAACTCCTTCCTCTTGCTGCGCAACTCGACCCAGATCATCGGCTTGCAGCGCGCAAGCGTCTCCTGGCTGCCGGCGAGCACAGCTTCCTGCATGCCCTCAACATCGATCTTCAGGAAATCAAGCTGAGTGAGGCCGAGACTGTCGATCGAGACCACGGGATAGTCGCCGGCCGTTTCCGCCCGGAGAACGGTGCCGCCGGTATTATGCTCCACCCACCGCGCGAGAGCCGCCTGGCCGCTCCCGGCGCCAAGCGCCTGGTTGTGCAGCCGGACATTGCCAAGCCCGTTCAGCGCAATGTTCTTCGCGAGTATGCCGAAGGAAACGCGGGTCGGCTCGAAGGCATGCACCTCCTTCGCTTTGCAGATATGGGCGAAGAATACGGTGTGGTTGCCGATATTCGCCCCGGCGTCCAGGACAACCGAGTCCGGCGTTATCAGATCGCGAATGTCAGCGAGTTGCGGCGCCTCGAAGAACTCCCGCCGGGTGAAAAGCCGATGCTGGATCACATCGGTCATCGCAAGCGGAATGTGCAGCTTCACCCAATTGTCGTAGGCGGCGAATCCCAGAATCCTCTCGGGACCCAGCGCCTGGAACTTCATGACCCGGATCAACTCGTTGAGCCGCCCAATGATTTCCCGCGAATGGTCCACCGCCCCAGCAACATCACCGTCCATCGTTCGGCACCCTCACTGGAGCCGAAAAGCTGCATATGTGCATGTTAAGCATGATGAATTTACCACCAGATGAATTCAGGAAGGCTGGATACCCTTGATCTCTCGCCGCGGGTTTTCGTGGTTCCGCCCCCAGCCAGACGTCGCTGCATCGCTTCAACTCGCCAAGGCGTCGACCGCGCATGAAATCCCGGTGCCATCGGCCGCCAAGCGCAGCAGCAGGTTGCGCAGGCCCGGCAGCGCGGCCGGGGCGATCTCCATGTCGTTGCCGATGTTCCGCTCGACCACCGGGCGGTCGCCATGCTGGTCGATGATGGCCAGGCCATAGGCCAGGCCGCGATGCATCGCGATATCGGCGAAGCTGCGGCAGCGGCGGATGTACTGGGTGGTGTTGATCTCCACCACCGCCGTGCCCGGCCGGCAGAAGATGGTATTGGTGAGGCCGGCGCCATGCGCGCCGATCACGAAGCGGGCCTCGGCCATCACCTCCATCTGCCGCCGCAGCGGCAGTTCGGAGAAGGCGACGCGCTCCAGCCCGAGATCGGCGAAAGCCTCCAGCAGCACCGCCTCGTTCACGATCTGCCGGGTCGGCGCATCGGCGCGGGAGATCAGGATGGCGCGCCCACCCCCGGGCCGCGCGGCATCCGCTCCAGCAGCCCGTCCACCGCCTCGGAAAGGAAGGCGGTGGTAGTCTTCATGCGGGAGTTGTGGTCCTCGTAGCGCCTCTGGTCGATGAAGAAGAGGCAGTCCTCCAGCACGCACATCGAATCCGTGCAGTAGGCGATGCGCGGGGCCAGGTCGGGGAACAGGAATTCGATGGTCTGGGTGATGAAGCCGGCGGGCTCCTCGTAGAAGAGGAGGATGCGGTCGAGCGGCCCCAGGCCCTGCCGCAGGTATTCCCGGAGGGCGAAGAGGCGCGGCGCGATCTCGATCATCCAATGGAAGTAGTTGCGCGCGCCGGGCGCGCTGATGATCGCGCTCGTGCCGGGGTGGCGGGGCAGGCGGCCCCGGGCGGTGAGGCCGCGCACCTTCCCGGCCCAGAATCCCAACTCGCTTTCGTGCTTCGGATGGACCGAGCCCTGAATCGGCTCGCCGCGGTGCCAGATCGAGCCGCGGAACACGGTGACGGCCTCGGCCCGGAAGACCGGGTCCTCCTTCAGGTCGAGGTCGGAGGCGTATTGCGCCGCGAGGTAGCGGACATGCTGCGGAAAGGGCAGCGCCTTCGCCGCCACCTCATAGGTCGCCTCCGGCCTGGTGCGGAGGTCGAGCACCGGGAAGGGCCTCCGCCCGACGCGCCCAAGCAGCGGCCGGCGTGCCAGCGCCTGCATCTCGATCCCGTCCCTGCCGAAGGCCGGGACCAAATGCACCGCCCCCATGACCAAAACCTTATCAAACCTGTATGCTATTCTACTTGTAGGCTATCACAGGGTCAAACGCCGCCGCGCCCCCGCGGGCCGCGACCCTCCCGAGGCAGTGCCCATGCGTCCCGAGCTGATCCTCCATATCGGCCAGTCCAAGACCGGCACCAGCTCCATCCAGCGCTGCCTCGGCGCCCGGCGCGAGGCGCTGCTGGCCGAGGGGGTGCTCTATCCCCGCAGCCCCGGCGCGGCGAACCATGCGCTGCTGCCGGCCTCGGTGCTGCCGGCCGCGCTGGTCCAGGCGGGCCGGCTGCGCGACTTCCATCCGAATGTCTGGGAAGGCGTCTCGCCCGAGGCGCGGCTGGCCCGGTTCCGCCAGGACTTCGCGGCCGAGATGGCGGCGATGGGGCCAGGGGTGCGGCGGGTCATCCTCTCCGCCGAGCAATGCGCCGGGCTGCTGGTCGAGACCGAGGAGATAGGGCGGCTGCACGAGTTGCTGGCGCCGCGCTTCGCCTCGATGCGCGTGGTGGTCTATCTCCGCCGGCAGGACCAGCACGCGGCCAGTTCCTATGCCCAGGCGCTGCGGGTGGCGGTGCTGCGGCCGCCCGGCCTGCCCGAGGGCGGGCTCGAGCGGCTGCCGGGTTATGACTATGCCAGGCTGCTCGACCGCTGGGCCGGCGTCTTCGGCGCTGAGTCGGTGACGCCCCGCATCTTCGAGCCCGGCTCCCTGCTCGGCGGCGACGTGGTGGAGGATTTCCTCGCCCTCTGCGGCCTGGCGCTGCGCATCCCGAAGGATGATCCGGCGCGGCAGAGCAACCTCTCGATCGGACCGGAGGGGCTGGCCCTGGTGCGCGCGATGGGCAGCCATCTCGGGCAGGCGCTGCCCGGCGGGCTCAGCGCCGGCTCGCCGCTCTGGCGCCGCTTCATGCAATCGGTCTCGGAGGCGATGCCCGGCCGTGGCTGGCGCCCGGCACCCGAGGAGGCCGCCGGCTTCATGGCCGGCTTCGCCGCGGTGAACGAGGCGGTGCGCGGCCGCTGGTTACCGGAACGGAGCCGGCTCTTCTCCGAGGATTACGGCCAGGCCGCCTCCGCCGAATCCGCCCCGCCGACGACCGAGGCGGTGCTCGCCGCCGCCTGCGCCCTGCTGGCGCGGGAGATCACCGCCGCCCAGGCGCGGGAGGCGCAACAGGCCACCCAGCTCGGCCGGTTGCAGGAACAGGCCGGCAAGCCCGCCGCGGCCCGGAGCAGCTACCAGGCCGCGCTCCGCGCCGTGCCCGAGCATGCCGCCGGGCATTTCTTCCTGGCGCTGCTGGATCTCGCGGCCGGCGACCGGGGCGCCGCCACGGCGCATCTCGAAGTGCTGCGCCGCGCCCATCCCGCGGACCCCTTCACGGCGCGGCTGGAGCGCCGCGTCGCCGGAGCTTGAGCGTTCCGCCGGGGGGGGCTCCTGGAATTACGAAAATGTGATAATAAATCTCGCCAGGACTACGCCTTGTGGTTGTGGGGGACTGAGAGAAGCCGGCGAGAATGGCGAAGCGGGCGAGCCCCGGCATCCCCGATGGCGCCCGATCACGGTATAGTGTATAAACCATAAGTAGAAATACCGGGGCCAAGACCAAAACCCATCCGGCGCTGCCCCTGCGGCCGGAGTGGCGTGGCGGCGCGGCCCCGATCACCCCGCCCCGCCGGGCTCCCGGCGGGCGCGGAATGCAGCCACGGTATCCCATGAGGGCAGCGTGAATCCCCTTTCGGCCTCGCTCGTGAACGAAAGCGACAGCACCATCCGGGGCCTGGTCGAGATCGCGAATCCCAGGCGCGGCATCCATGGCTGGACGCTCGACCTGGCGGCGCCGGACCGGCCGCTGCGGGTCGAGCTGCTGCTCGACGGCAAGGTGGTGGCGGATTGCCTCACCGACCGGGCGCGCGACGATATCGGCCTGGCCGGCCATGCGGCGCCCGCCGCTGGCTTCTGCTTCGATGCCGCCACCTGCCGCCATGCCTCCGAGGGCGCGCCGGAAGGCGGCCGGTTCGCGGTGCGGGTCGCCGCGGCGCAACGGCTGCTGCGCTCGGCCGGGCCGCTGCCCACGGCGGCCGAGATGGCGCCGCCGCTGCCCGCCGAACCCGCCGGCGGGCCGCCCCTCCCGGCCATCGCCGTGCAGGAGAATCCCCTGGCCGCGCTGCAGGTGGTGGAGGCGCTCGCGGGGCGCCTTCTGCAGCAGCCGCTCGTGCCTCTGGCGGACCGGGTGGTGGGCTATATCGAGGCGATGGCCTGGGAACAGACCGGCCTGATCTGGATCTTCGGCTGGATGCAGCGGCAATTGCCCCGGCACTTCCCGGCGGTGATCGTGGATGGGGCGAGATACCGGGCCGCGGCGGTGCTCACCGGCTTTGCCCGCACCGACCTGCCGGAGGATGCCACCGGCATCTGCGGCATGCTGCGGACGGATTGGCGCCCCAGCAGCAAGGGTCCGGCGCCCTGGCTGCATTTCGGCGACACGGCGCAATACGCGCTGCCGGTAGTGGAGGACCTGGCCTTCCTGAGCGACAAGGAATGCACCAGCCGCATCGAGGCGCTCCGCCGCGCCAATGCGCTGGAGGGGGAGTTCACCACGCCGCTGCGCAGGCTGCTGGCCACGACGCGCAACTGGGCGCCCGACAATGCCGCCGCGCTCGGCCTGGAGGTGCGGGCCAATCTCGAAAGGCTGCTGGTCCTGCCCGGCTTCGGCTGCCTCGCGGAAGGCTGGGTGCTGAGCCCCTTGCAGCCGGTCAGCCATTTCATGCTGCGGGTCGGCCGGGCGGTGCTGGTCTCGGAACCCGGCGCCACCTCGCGCAAGCCGCGCCCGGACCTGCTGGGCCTGGCGCCCGGCGGGCAGAAGATGGTGGCGAAGGCGGGATTCGTGACCGCCTTCGCCGGCCGCATCGAGGAGGAGGATCTCGGCGAGGCGGTGCTGAAGATCGTGCTGGCCGATGGCAGCTCCACCAATCACCGGGTGGAGCCGGGCCATGCGCGGATCGTCGGCCATTCGGCGGCGATCGAGGACATGCTGGCGCTCTTCCCGGCGCTGCATGCCGAGGGTTTCTTCCCCGCCCTCTCGGCCAGCATCGGCGAGCGGCAGGGCCGCGATATCCGCAAGGCGGAAGCCTTCGCGCTGCGGCCCTGCCGCGAGGCGCTGGTCGCCGTGGTGCCGGACGACCTACCCGACATGGCGCTGCTCTTCGACGAGTTGTCGCGCCTGGCCTGGTCCGGCCCGCCGGAGCAGCGGCCGGGCATCGCGCTGCTGGCCTCCGCCGGGCAGCACCGCGCCGCCGTGCTCGCGCATCTCCACGACCTCGGCGGGGACGAGGCCGGCGGGCCCAGCCTGTTCTTCGTGGCCGATCCGGAGACCGCCATCTACGCGCTGCCGGAGGTGCTGGCGCGGCTGGAGGCGGAGCGCTTCGCCTTCATCGGCCCGCATGTCACGCCGAGCGAGGCGGGCTGGGCCGCGCTGCTCGCCGGGCTGGCGGCCGCGGAGAGCGGACCGCTGGTGCCGGCCGGGGATGCGGCGGCGCTCGGCATGGACCTGGCCGATCCCGCCGAATGCTTCCTCTGGAACCGCCGTGACACGACCGCCTGGCTACAGGCGACGCCCGCCTTCCTGGGCGGGCTGGCGAGCCGGGAACTCGCCCTGCCGGCGCCGCAGCCGCTCCCGGGGGAAGGGGTCGCGGCTTGGCGCGGCCGCCGCGCCGTACCGGGCCTGCTGGCCCAGCGCATCAACCGCCATCTGCGGCCGCCGCAGGCCGGCGCGGTCGTGGAGAAACGCGATGCTTGATTCCGCCGGGGCCTGGCAGCCCGATACCCCGCCGCCCCGCATCGCGGTCATCTGCCATACCCATCCCTCGGTCTCGAAGGGTGGCGCGGAGATCGCCGCCTATTCGGTGTTCCGCGGGCTGCGCAACCTCGGGCATGACGCGCTCTTCATCGCCTGCTGTTCGGATGCGGACCGCGGCCGCCTGCATCTCGGCCTGCCGCAGGAGCGCGCGATCTTCTTCGAGCCGCGGCGCTACGACCATTTCTACCATCGCGGCACGCTGCCGGTGGCGCGCGAGCTGACGCGGCTGCTGCAGGCCGAGGGGGTGGGGCTGGCGAATTTCCACCACTACATGTCGCTCGGCCTCGGCGCCATCGAGGCGGCGAAGCGCCAGGCCGGCGCGGTAGTGGTGGTGACGCTGCACGAATACCTGGCGATCTGCCACAACCACGGCCAGATGGTGACCCGGCCGGCGCGCTCGCTCTGCGACGGTGCCTCCCCGGAAGCCTGCAACGAATGCTTCCCGGAACACCACCGCAGCCAGTTCGTCCTGCGGCGCGAGGGGTTCCGGCGGGCCTTCCGCAGCGTGGACGGCTTCATCTCGCCGAGCTGCTTCCTGGCCGACCGCTATGCGGATTGGGGCCTGGAGCCGGCGCGGATCGAGGTGATCGAGAACGGGTTGCTGGGCCTCACCGGCGCCCCCACGCCGCCGCGGCCGCGGCGCGGGGGCGAGTGGGTCTTCGGCTATTTCGGCCAGATCAACGAGTTCAAGGGTGTCGATTTGCTGCTGCGGGCCGCCGCGCTGCTGGCCGAGCGCCGCGACCTGGCGGGGTGCTTCCAGCTCCGGGTGCATGGCAACCTGGTGGGCCGGCCCTCCTTCGTCGAAGCCTTCGAGAGGGCCACGGAGGAGTTCCCATTCTTCTCCTATGCCGGCGCCTATGCGAATTCCACCGTGCGGCGGCTGATGGCGGAGTGCGACTATGTCGTGGTGCCGAGCACCTGGTGGGAGAACTCGCCGACCGTGATCCAGGAAGCCTATGCGGCCGGCAGGCCGGTGCTCTGCTCCGGGATCGGCGGCATGGCGGAGAAGGTGCCGGAGGGCGTCACCGGGCTGCATTTCCGCCCCGGCAGCGCCGCCGACCTGGTGCGGGCGATGGAGGAAGCGGCCGATGCCGCGACCCATGCCCGGCTGGCCGCCGCCCTGCCGCGGCCCTTCGACGAGACCGAGATGGCCCGCCAATACCTCGCGGCCTTCGCGGCCGCCGGGCGACGGGCGGTGCCTGCCGCGGCGGCCGCCGGGCCGGAGGCCGGGGGGGGGACCGGGCCTGTTGACCGGCGCCCGCCTGCCGCGGATTGCGTTCATTCCTGAACGCCAACCCGCGGCAGCCTTTGTTCGCAGAGCAGATTCAGGCTCCCGGACGCTCGCCTCCGTCCGCGATCTGCTCTGGCCTTGCGGCGGCACCGGCATGCGATACAAGCCAGGAAGGGGAAGGGTGGCGCCAGCCGCGGAAGGCACCCATGGCCCTGTCCATGCCGCGCGGCGGGACGGCAGGCGGTGCCGGCGCGATGGTCCTGAGATGCCGGTCCTGCCGAGGCTCGTCGGTATTGAGGGATTCGAGGATGCTGGGGCTTCTCTTTGAAAAGCAGTTCGACGAGTATTTCGCGGCATTCCGCCAGGACCTCGGGCTGCTGGTCTTCTCGCATGTCCCGAAGACCGCCGGCAGTTCGCTCCGGGCCGAGATCGCCCGGGTGCTGAAGCCCGAGGCCAATATATTCCTGGATTACAACGACAAGACCAGGACCTACATGCAGGGCCTGGACGACGCGGTGGCGGCCTTCCTCGAACGGCACCGGAAACTGCCGCACCGCTTCGCCTCGGGCCACATCTTCGCCCATCACGTGGATGCCATCGCGCGGGAAGCGGGCAGCATCCGCCGCGTCACGATGCTGCGCCAGCCGGTGAAGCGGGTGGTTTCCGACTACCGCTACCAGTGCTCCCCGATGCATCCCGGGAATGAGGAATTCAGGCGGCGCTGCCCGACCTTCGGGCATTACCTGCAACGCGTGGAGGAAGCCAACAAGGCCACGCGATACCTGGTGCCCCATGCGCTGTTCCAGTCCGGCGACCAGGAGGCCTGCCTGGACTACATGCTCCGGACCTATGACTTCATCGGGATGCAGGAGATGTATCCGCTGAGCTTCCGGATGCTCTTCGCCCTGATCGGCCAGCCGAGGGCGCCGACGCTCCGCATGCGGGTCAATGACGGCGACGAGGCGGCCGAGCTGGCCGCGGACCCGCAGGTGCTGCGCGAGGTCGAGGACCGGAACGCGCTCGATCTCGGCATCTACAACGCCATGCTGGCGCGGTGGCGGTCCGTCCGGGACCCGCTGCTGGACTATCTGGCGACCCTGCCGGCGCAGCCTGGCGGACTCTGAACAGGTTCGGCCCGCCCGGCGCTTGACCGGTCACCATCAGGTACGCCGGTATGATACCGGTCCCCGCAAGAAAAAAGCCGCCCCGGATTTCTCCAGGGCGGCTTCGCTAGGCTTGCCGGGATGGCGCGGGCGCCACCCCGGAGGCTTTCGCCCTCAGCCGGCCATGGCCGCTTCCTTCCCCTTGCGGAGGTTCGGCAGCACCATCGCCAGCAGGGCAATGGCACCGATGGCCAGCATCGAGGCGCTGATCGGCCTCTCGATGAAGACCGTGGCATCGCCGCGGGAGAGCAGCATGGCGCGGCGGAGGTGCTCCTCCATCATCGGGCCGAGCACGAAGCCGATCAGCAGCGGCGCCGGCTCCATCTTCAGCTTGTTGAAGATGTAGCCGACGATCGAGAACACCACCGTCGTATAGACGTCGAAGACGTTGTTGTTCACGCTGTAGGCGCCGATCGAGCAGAAGACCAGGATCGCCGGATAGAGGAACTTGTAGGGCACCTGCAGCAGCTTCACCCACATGCCGATCATCGGCAGGTTGATGACCAGCAGCATGACATTGCCGATCCACATGGAGCAGATCAGGCCCCAGAAGAGGTCGGGCTGCGCCTCCACCATGCGCGGGCCGGGCTGGATGCCCTGGATGATGAGGGCGCCGACCATCAGCGCCATCACGGCGTTGGACGGAATGCCGAGGGTCAGCAGCGGGATGAAGCTGGTCTGCGCCGCGGCGTTGTTCGCCGATTCCGGCCCCGCCACGCCCTCGATCGCGCCGGTGCCGAACAGATGCCGACCCTTCGAGACCTTCCGCTCCATCATGTAGGAGCCGAAGGAGGAGAGCGAGGCGCCGCCGCCCGGCAGGATGCCGAGCACGGTGCCCACCGCCGTGCCGCGCAGCACGGAGGGGATGGCGCGGTGGAACTCCTCCTTGGTCAGCCAGAGGCTGCCGACCTTGGTCTTGAGGACCGAACGCGCTTCCGGCCGCTCCAGGTTCAGGATGATCTCGGCGATGCCGAACATGCCCATGGCCAGCGCGACGAAGCTGATGCCGTCCGAGAGCTCGGGCACACCGAAGGTGAAGCGCTGCTGCCCGGTCTGCACATCCGTGCCGACCAGCCCGAGCGCCACGCCCAGCGTCACCATGCCGATCGCCTTGGTCACCGACCCCTGCGCCAGCACGGCGGAGATGATGAGGCCGAGCAACATGAGCGAGAAGTAATCCGCCGGGCCGAAGGACAGCGCCACCGAGGTGAGCAGCGGCCCTGATCCGGCGACCACGACGGTCGCCACCGTGCCGGCGAAGAAGCTGGCCAGCGCCGCGGTCGCCAGCGCCGCCCCCGCCCGCCCGTTGCGGGCCATCTTGTAGCCCTCGAGCGTGGTGACGACCGAGGAGATCTCGCCCGGCAGGTTCAGCAGGATGGCCGTGGTGGAGCCGCCATACTGCGCGCCGTAGTAGATGCCCGCCAGCATGATGATGGCGGTGGTCGCGGGCTGGCCGAAGGTGATCGGCAGCAGCAGCGAGATGGTCGCCACCGGGCCGATGCCCGGCAGCACGCCGATGGCGGTGCCGATCAGCGCCCCGACCAGCGCGAAGGTCACGTTCGTGAAGCTGAGCGCGACGCCGAAGCCGTGCGCCAGGTTGGCAAGTAGGTCCATGGTCCGTCCTCCCCTATGTGGCGGCGGGGTTCAGTACTGGTTCGGCCAGACGGCCACGCGGATGTCGAGCTGCTTGATGAAGACCCACCAGCAGAGCGCGAGCAGGAAGATGGTGACGCCGAGCACCCCGAGCGGCCGCTGCCGGTGCTCCGGCTCCGCCAGGGCGCAGATGAAGATGGTGGCGATCAGCGCGATCATCAGCCCGCCCTTCTCCAGCAACAGGGAGAAGGCGCACATGGCGGCGTTGATATAGCCGATCAGGCGCCATCCGGCGGCCCAGCACATGACCAGCAAGCCGACCAGCATGCCGAAGCCGACGCCATTGTAGGTGCTTTCGAAGAAGCTCCCGAAGAGCGGCGAGATCCACCAGGCCGCGGTGCCGACGACGACCGCCAGCACGAGCATCCCGCTCTCGAGCCCGGTCCATCTCTGCAGCGGGTCGGGCCCGCTGAAGAGCGACAGGACCACGACCAGGACGCCCAGGCCCATCAGGATCCAGAAGACCAGCATGGGCATGTAGCCCGGGCCCATCCGGCGGGCCGAGCCGAGGGCATGGTCCTCGTTGAGCCAGAGCCCAACGGCGGCAATCAGGATGAGGAGCGCGCCAGAGGCGAGATCCTTTGCGTTCAATTTCATGTAGCGACCCTTCTCGGCTCCCAGACGCCTCCGGCACGGTTCGCCGGACCACAGGCAACGACACCCCTGGCCACGCACCCGGTCAAGCGACCGGCGCCCGTGACGGGCAGGACAGTTTCGCGGCGAATGGCCGTGCGGGTCCGTCCCCGACCGGCTCGTCGCCACGCAAGGCAGGGCCCGGACCGGTTCTCCGCGAACCGGGGGGCGGGCAAACCCTCCCCGGACCGGGGTCCGGGCAGCTTCGCCTTGGGCGGATGGCCGGGCTTCGTCAAGCGGCTCAGTCCACACGCGCACCGGAAGCTTGCACCACCGGCGCCCATCGCGCCACCTCCGCGCAGATGAAGGCGGTGAAAGCTTTGGGGGAAAGATCGGCCACCGTGCCGGGGGGCGCGGCGAAGCGGGCGCGCGGGGCGGGATCGGCCAGCGCCGCCCGCACCGCGCGGTTCACCCGCGCCCCGATCGCCCGGCCGGATTGCACGACGAGGCGGATGGCCTGCGCCGGCCGGCCGTCGGCCTCCCGTGCCTCGCCCGGCCCGCTGGACTGCCCACCCGACCGGGCACGCGCCGATAGCGGCCGTGCCGCGGCAGCGGCACCGCCCGCGAGCATGGCGCGGCGGAACATCGTCCCGGACATCTTCCTCCCCGTCTGGGTTGGCCGAGCGTATGGCATGGCCGATGCAAGCCAAGCAAGCCGGGGTTGCCCGGCACGCCGGGCGCGGGGCGGCGCTTGCCAGTGCCGCGGCTTCCCGCGATCCTCGCGCCGCCCATACCAGCGCAGGACCAGCCATGCCGAGCACCACCCAACCCTCCCCTGGCGCGTCCCTTGGGGACCGGCTCGCCAACAATCCCGAGACGCGCATCCGGGAAGCGACAGCGGCGATCGAGCCGCGGCTCGTGGAATTGCGCCGCGACATCCATGCGCATCCCGAACTCGCCTTCGAGGAGACACGCACCGCGGGTATCGTCGCCGCCGAGCTCGCGCGGCTGGGCATAGCGCACCGCACCGGCGTGGGCCGCACCGGCGTGCTCGGCGTGATCGAGGGCGGCCGGCCGGGGCCGACGCTCGCCATCCGTGCCGACATGGACGCGCTGCCGATCCATGAGGAAACCGGCCAGGCTTTTGCCAGCACCAACCCCGGCAAGATGCATGCCTGCGGCCATGACATCCACACCACCACCTTGCTCGGCGTGGCGGAGGTGCTGCGGGGCCTGGCGCCGCAGCTTGCCGGCCGCGTGGTGCTGGTCTTCCAGCCGGCCGAGGAGGTGCTGGAGGGCGCCGCGGCGATGATCGCCGACGGTGCGGCGGAGGGCGTGGATTTCGCGCTCGGCTTCCACAACCACCCGGACATGCCGGTCGGCCGCTTCGGCTATGTGCGCGGCGCCTCGCTCGCCGCCTCCGACCGCTTCGACATCATCCTGCGCGGCCGCTCCGGCCATGCGGCGCATCCCTATTCGGCGGTCGATCCCATCGTCGCCGCGGCGCATCTGGTGGCGCAATTGCAGACTGTGGTGAGCCGGGAGATGAAGCCGCTGCATCCGGCGGTGGTGACGGTCGGCATGTTCCAGGGCGGCACCACCTACAACATCATCCCGGAGCGCGTTCACTTGAAGGGCACGGTCCGCACCCTGCACACCGAAGCGCGCGACAAGGCCGAAGCCGCGATCCGCCGCCTGGTGGAGGGTGTCTGCACGGCGATGCGCTGCACCGCGGAGGTGGACTACCAGCGCAAGGTGCCGCCGCTGGTGAACAGCGACGAGGTGCTCGACCCCGCCATCGCCGCCGTGCGCGCGCAGATGGGCGAGGTGGTGGAGGAGGGCGAGCCTTCCATGGGTGCCGAGGATTTCTCGGCGTTTGCGGAGCGGGTGCCGGCCTTCCAGTTGCGGATCGGCGCCGGCGCGCCGGGGCGTGACGACCGGCTGCACAATGCCGGCTACCAGCCGGATGAGCGCTGCATCGGACTCGGCGTGCAGGCGCTGAGTCGCATCGCGCTGGACATGCTTTCGTGACCCACCGCATCGCGGAGTTGACGGCGCCGGAAGTCGCGGCGCGCCTCGCCGCCGGAGCCTGCGCGCTGTTGCCGATGGGCAGCCTGGAAACCCATGGGCCGCAGGCGCCGATGGGCGACTTCCTGCTGGCCGAGGCGATCGCCGATCGCATCGCCGCTTCCGCCGCCGCGCGCGACGCCGATGCGCTGGTGTTGCCCGCCATCCCCTTCGGCGGCGAAGACTTCTTCTCGTTCGTGCCGGGCGGGATCGTGCTGACGCCGGCGTTGCTTCAGGGTGTGGTCGAGGAAGTCTGCGGCAACCTGCTGCGCACCGGCACGCGGCGCATCCTGGTGGTGAACGGCCATGCCGGCTCCATCGCGCCGGTCGAGGCCGCCGCCCGCGCGCTGCGGCGCCGCCACGGCGTGCTTGTGCCGGCGCTGCATCTCTGGCGGATGGCCGGCGCGCTGCATGCGGAACTCGGCGGCAGCCCGGAAAGCCTCGGCCATGGCGGCGATCCCGTCTGGTCCGTGGCGCTGCATCTCCGCCCCGATCTCTGCCGGCCGGAACGGGCGCGCACACGGCAGGCGGTGCCGGAGATCCTCGGCCTGCCGGTCGCCAATTTCGGCACGCTGCGTTGCGCCGGGGTGGAGGTCGCGGTGCCGATGGAGGTGGAGGAGGTCGCCCCCGGCGGCGTTGCCTGCGCCGATAGCCGCCCTGGCAATGCCGAGCACGGCGGCCACATCGTGGCGCGGCTGGTGGGGGCCGGCGCCGCCATGGTGGCGCAACTGAAGGGCCAGGTCTCGTGAAGGTCTGCGTCTACGGCGCCGGGGCCATCGGCGGCCATGTCGCGGCACGGCTGGCGCGTGGCGGCGCCGAGGTCTCAGTCATCGCCCGCGGCCCGCATCTCGCCGCGATCCGGCAGCGCGGCCTCACCGTGCATGCGCATGACGGCCTGCTGCACAGCCGCCCGCGGGCCAGCGACAACCCGGCGGAGATCGGCCCGCAGGATGCGGTGGTGGTCACGGTGAAGGCGCCGGCGCTGCCCTCGGTGGCGGCCGGCATCGCGCCGCTGCTCGGGCCGGAGACCAGCGTGGCCTTCGTCATGAACGGCATCCCCTGGTGGTATTACGACGGCACGCCGGAAGCCGGCCGCCGCCTGCCGGAACTCGACCCCGGCGATGCGCTGCGTCGCGCCGTGGGCATCCCGCGCACCATCGGCGGCGTCGTCTATTCCGCCGCGACGGTCGTGGAGCCCGGCACCGTGCAGGTGGAGGCGAAGGACGGCCGCGTCATCCTGGGCGAGATCGATGGCAGCCTCACGCCGCGCCTGCGGGCGCTGGCCGCGGCCATCGCGGCGGGCGGCATGGGTGGGGTGGCGGTGCCGGATATCCGCGCCGCCGTCTGGGCCAAGCTGCTCGGCAACCTGATGACCGGGCCGCTCTGCATCCTCGCCCGTTCCTGCATGGAGGATACGCTGGCCAGCCCCGCGGTGCGCGAGACCGCCATCCGCATGGCGCGGGAGGTGACGGCGATCGCCGCCGCGCAGGGCTGGCCGATTGCCGGCGATGCGCCGGAGGCGCGCATCGCCCGCTCCTCGAAACTGCGGCACAAGCCCTCCATCCTGCAGGACCTGGAAGCCGGGCGGGAGATGGAGATCGACGCGCTGTTTGCCGCGCCCCTGCGGCTGGCGCGGGAGGCGGGGGTCGCGGTGCCGACCCTTGAAGTGATGACGGCGCTGGCGACCCGGGCGGCCATCGCCGCCGGGCTCTACCGGCCTGCGATGGAAGTGACAGCATGAAGATCTGTGTCTATGGCCCCGGCGCGATCGGCGGCCACCTGGCCGGGCGGCTCGCCAAGGGCGGCGCCGAGCTTTCCGTGGTGGCGCGCGGCGCGCAATTGGCGGCGATCCGCGAACGGGGGCTGACCGTCCGCGCCGCGGATGGCGAGATGCATTCCCGCCCCCGCGCCTCCGACAACCCGGCCGAGCTTGGCCCGCAGGATGCGGTGGTGGTCTGCACCAAGGTGCCGGCGCTGCCGGGTGTTGCCGCCGCCATCGCGCCGCTGCTGGGGCCGAACACTGCCGTAGCCTTCGTCACCAACGGCATCCCCTGGTGGTATTTCGACCGGCATGGCGGGACGATGGATGGCGCCCGCATCCCCGAGGTCGATCCCGGCGATGCGGTGCGGAACGCGGTGGGCGTGCAACGCGTGCTCGGCGGCGTCATCTATTCCGCCTGCTCGGTGGCGGAGCCCGGCGTGATCGAGGTGTCGAGCCGCACCAGCAAGCTGGTGCTGGGCGAGCCCGACAACAGCCGCAGCGAGCGTGCGGTGGCGCTGGCGACCGCCTTCAAATCCGGCGGCCTGCCCTGCAGCGTCAGCGGCGACATCCGCACCGAGGTCTGGGGCAAGCTGCTCAACAACCTGGCGAATGGCCCGATCTGCCTGCTGACCCGCCGCAACATCCGCGACACCTTCGCCGAGCCGGTGCTGCGCGAGGCGGCGCGGCAGGTGGTGGAGGAGGGGCTGGCCATCGCCGCCGCCATGGGCCGCCCGGTGCCGACCACTGCGGAGGACCGGATCAACCTCTCGGTCAATATCCCGCACAAGCCCTCCATCCTGCAGGACCTGGAAATGGGAAGGCCGATGGAGATCGACGCGCTGTTCCAGGTGCCGCTGCGCCTGGCGCGGGAATGCGGCGTGCCGACGCCGGTGCTCTCGCTCACCGTCGCCCTGGCGGTGCAGGCAGCGATCGCGGCGGGACTTCACTACCCGAGCGGCAAGAAGGCCGGGAGTTGACCGGTGCCGAAGCCGATTGGACAGATGCTGAATGAGCAATGGGGTGTTGGCGCGAAGCACGCTCTCTATCGTAGAACCGGCAAATTCTACATGCCGTTAGAACGATTCCCTGGCGCCCTCTTTGACACGAACGGTTACGTCGTCTTCCACACGAAAGAAGATTATGAGCACTCGCCGCATCTAAAATTCTACTCTTGTAGAACCGGTCCTCGCGTCACTGTGCCATGCGGCCTTTCGAACATTCCAGGATACACGCGGTTCAAGCTTTAGTGCCGGGTCTCGCAAGTATAACGTCGCCCTTCCCATCGCCCATCCCTGCGCGGCAGCATGTGGAGGCCATCCGTCGGATCGTATCCATCAGGGGAGGGAGCATGCAGCCGCTGATCGACCATGTCGTCGTCGATGTCCGGGACCGGATGGAGGAGGGGGCGCGGCGCTACCGGGCGCTGGGCTTCCAACTGACGCCGATGGGCCGGCACAGCCTCGGCTCCGCCAACCACCTGGCGATCTTCGGGCGGGACTACCTGGAACTGCTCGGCACCGACGTGCCGGGCGGCGCGCTCAGGCCCGACCTCGACCCCTATCCCGTCGGGCTGAACGGCCTGGTCTTCCGCGGCCATGGGGCGGAGGCGCTGGCCGCGGCGCAGCAGGCGGCGGGCGTGCCGGTGCAGCCGGCGCTGGCCTTCCACCGCCCGGCGGACCTGCCGGATGGCAGCCGGGCCGATGCGCAATTCAAGGTGGTGCGGCTGGACCGCGCCACCGCCTTCGATGGCCGGGTCTATTGGTGCGAGCACCTGACGCCCGAGCATGTCTGGCGCCCGGAATGGCAGGAGCACCCGAATGGCGCCCTGGCCGTCGCCCGCATCCTGATCGCCTCGCGCGACCCGGAACGCCAGGCGGCGCTGTTCGGCCGCATGTTCGGCGCCGATGCCGTCAGTGCCGGGCCGGAAGGCCGCCGCCTGCTGCGGGCCGGGGAGGCGGTGGTGGAGATCGCGCCGCAGGCCGCCGTGGCCTCGGAACTCGGCACGGCCGCACCCGATCCGGCCGGGCGCGGCGACTACCTGGCGCTGCTCGGGCTGCGCGTGCGCGATCCGCGCCGAAGCCGCGAGGTGCTGCGGGCCAATGGCGTCGCGGGCGTGGCGGAGCTGGCCGGCGGGCTGCGTGTCCCGGCGGCCGAGGCGATGAATGCCACCATCGACTTCCTGGCCTGACGCCTGGGCCGGGCCGGAGCGGCGCGGCGCCGCTTCCGGCCTCAGCCGCGCGGCAGCGCCGTCTGGCCGAGCACCCAGCCCTCCCAACGCCTGACCCAGGGGTCCTTTGGTACGAAATCTGGCCGGCTGCCATCCAGCACGCCGATCAGCCCGAGCAGGCCGATGACCGAATCGAAGCGGTCCTCGCCCGCCGCATCGGCACCGAACCCCGCCGCCACCGCCGCCGCCAACCCCGGGCAGGGCAGGACCCGGCGCGCTGCCATCGCGGCGAGCAGGCCCGGTGCCAGCGCCTGCCGCGGTGCCTGCGCCCGCTTGCTGCCGGCCAGGCGCAGCCCGCAATGGCGCAGCGCCTCGGCCGGATAGACCTCGGCCAGCACCGCCGCGCCCGGTGCCAGCAGCGCATGCAGCCCGCCCTCGAAGGGCCAGAGCCGGATCGGCGCGCCCGCCGCCAGCGCCGGCACCAGCCAGTCCCGCCAGGCCGCGATCGCCGCCTTGCCGGACTGGTTGGCACCGAGCGTCCAGAAGAGCGGCGCCCCGGCCGGGCGCTCCGCCGTGGCGCGGTCGCAGTGGCGGGAGAGGCCCTGTGGCCCCGCCAGGCCGAGCGCCGCCGCATGCGCCGCCCGGGTCATGCCGCGCACCCCCCGCGCCGGGTAGAAGGGCCGGTCCGGGCAGACGGTCTCCAGCCCGGGGCTGACCGCGAAGAAGCCCGGCCGCGCCGCCAACCCGCGCAGGAAGGCGGGGAAATCCGCCTCTGCCCGCCCCGCCGCATGTTCCCGCGGCAGGCCGAGCGGCAGGTCGAGGCCGAGCGCCACCGGCAGGCCGGGCGCCAGCAGCCGCGGCAGCAGCGCCGCGACCTCGCCGACCAGGGCCGGGGCTTCCGCCCGCCAGGTGCCAGCCTCGCGCCGGGCCAGGGTGATCCAGCGCTTGCGGGGGTCGATGCTCCAATCCGCATGGGCGGCGATCATGGCGCCCATGGCGGCCGCGGCTGTGCCATGCTTGGGTCGGCATCCGGGGGGGCGGCGATGGCGGCGAGCTATGACAGGGTATCGAAGTGGTTCCACTGGGTCACCGTAGGGCTGATCGCGGTGGCGCTGCCGGTGGGGCCGGTCATCAAGCACATCAAGGACAGCGACAAGATGGCCTTCTACGCCATCCATGAATCCGCCGGCGTGACCATCCTGGTGGTGGCGCTGGCGCGACTGGCCTGGCGCTTGGCGCATCCGGCGCCGCCTTTGCCGGAGCATGTCCCGAAGCCGTTGCGGCTGGCGGCCGGCACGGTGCACCGGCTGCTGTATCTGGTGCTGATCCTGCAGCCGGTGCTGGGCTTCCTCACCACCAATGCCTTCGGCTTCCCGCTGCGCGGCGAGACCGCCTATCTCGGCTTCATCAACCTGCCGAAATTCATGGAGGTCAATCTTCCGCTGGCCGAGTCGCTGAAGGCGGCGCATCAGGCCGTGGGCTGGTCCCTGATCGTGCTGCTGGTGCTGCATGTCGGCGGCGTGATCTTCCACCAGGGAATCCGCCGGGACGGCACGCTGCTGCGGATGGTGTAGCGCGGCCCGGCCGGGCGGCGCCGGGTCAGAACGGCTTCTGTGCGCGTTCCAGCAGCCGGGCCAGGAAGCCGGGCTTCTTCGGCGCCGCCGCGGTTTCGGCCTGCTGTGCGCGGAGGGCCGCGGCGCGCTCGGCCAGCGCCTCCTTCTCCTTCAGGGCGAGCCATTTCTCCAGGCTCATCCCCGCCTTGGCGGCCCGCTTCGCCTCATAGGCGCGCTGGCCTTCGGTCATCTTCCGCTGGTCCATGGCAATTCCCCAAGGCCGATTGGCGCTCCGCGCCACCCCGGGCGCGATACCGGCGGAGATGTGGCCGAGGCGGGGCCCCCAGGCAAGTCGCCGCTTTCACACCGGGGCTTGCCGGATGCGGTGGCGGTGGCACCTTGTGGCCATGGAAGCACGGGTGAAGGCGGGGATCTGGGTCTCGATGGCGCTGCGGCTGGCCGATATCTCCGGCCGCAGCGGCGCGGTGCTGCGCAAGGGGGACCCCGACAGCGGCGGCATCCTCTGCGTGCTGCGCGGGCGGGAGGGGCTGGTGGTGCTCAGCCAGGTGCGCGACGCCGAGGGCCGCCCCGCCTGGCTGCGCGGCACCGGCAGCGCGCCGGTCGATGACGCGGCGGCCGATGCCTATGTCGAGCGCCAGGTGCAGCGGGACCCCGACCTCTGGGTGGTCGAGTTCGATGCGCCGGACCTGAAGCCGCCCTTCGAGGGGCGTTTGCTCTAGAATTCATTTCCTGGCATTAAATCGCAACATTGTGTATCCGAACTGACGCTTCCGTGAGGTGTGTTTTCTCGCGCCATGGTTTCAAAGTCATTCGCGATGATTGCTCTCGCGCAGTGATGCGCGGAGTCGCACCGACTGAAACCAAAGCCCTGAAGCACAAGGTTCTGGAGGCCGCATGGTGACCCCCCGCCCAATCCTCATCGTCGAGGACGATGCCGCGCTGCGTGCCACCCTTGCGGAGCAGATTCGCCTGGAAGGCGATTTCACCGCCGATGAGGCCGAAAGCGCGAGCGAGGCCGAAGCGAAGCTCGGCAGCGCCGATGCCCGCTATGACGCCATCCTGCTCGATATCGGCCTGCCCGATGGCGATGGCCGCGATCTTTGCGCCAAGCTGCGACGCGACGGCCTGCGCATGCCGGTCATCATGCTGACCGGTCATGACGCCGAGCAGGACGTGGTGCGCGGCCTCGATGCCGGCGCCAACGACTACATCGCCAAGCCCTTCCGGCTGAACGAGCTGCTGGCCCGCGTCCGCGCCCAGCTCCGGGTCTTCGACAACTCCGAGGATGCGGTCTTCACCATCGGGCCCTACATGTTCCGTCCCTCCGCCAAGCTGCTGCTGGAGCCGGCCCGCAGCCGCAAGATCCGCCTGACGGACAAGGAATCCTCGATCCTGAAATACCTCTACCGGGCCGGCGGCAAGCCGGTGCCGCGGCAGGTGCTGCTGAACGAGGTCTGGGGCTACAACAGCGCCGTCACCACCCACACGCTGGAAACCCATATCTACCGGCTCCGGCAGAAGATCGAGCCGGACCCGTCCAATGCCCGGCTGCTGCTGACCGAGGGCGGCGGCTATCGCCTCGACCCCGTGGCGGGCACGCCGGCCGCGGGCTGACGCGGGAGGCGCCCCGGGCCGCAGCCGGTCCGGCGGCGCTTGCCGCGCCGGCTGTTACCGATCCGTCAGCCTGAGCTCGATCCGCCGGTTGCGCGCCAGCGCCTCTGGCGTATCGGCCGTATCCAGCGGCTGGTTGTCGCCGAAGGCGGTGGCGGCCACACGGTTCGCCGGAAGCCCCTCCTGGATCAGCAATTGCGCCACCGCGATGGCGCGCGCCGCGGAAAGCTCCCAGTTGGAGTTGAAGCGGGCAGTGCGGATCGGGTTGCGGTCGGCATGGCCATCCACCCGCAGCAGCCAGTTCACATCGGGCGGGATGCGCGAGGAAATCTCCTGCAACACCCGGGCGATGGCGCGGATCTGCTGCTGGCCGCGTTCCGAGAGCTCGGCGCTGGCCGGCGGGAACAGCACCTCGCTCTGGAAGACGAAGCGGTCGCCGACGATGCGCACCTCCGGCCGATCGCCCAGCACGTCGCGCAACCGGCCGAAGAAGTCGCTGCGGTAGTGCTGCAATTCCTCGACCCGCGCCGCCAGCGCCGCATTCAGGCGGCTGCCGAGATTGGCGATCTGCGTCTCCTTGTCGCGCCCCGCGGCCTCGGAGGCATCGAGCGCGGCGGCGATGCGGGCGAGCTGCGCGCGCAGCTCCTCGATCTGCCGGGTCAGCAGCGCCACCGCGGCGCGGGCGCTTTCGGCGAGGCGGGTCTGTTCCTGCGCCTGCCGCTCGGCGGCCTGGCGACGCGTGCCCTCCTCGCCCGTGCGCCGTGCCGCTTCTTCCACCTGGCGTTCGAGCTGGTCGCGCAGCGCGGTTAGGGCCCGCGTCTGTTCCGTGAGGCGGGCGAGATCCGAAAGCCGCGCCTCGATCGTCGCGCGATCGGCCTGCACCTGGCGGTCCAGCGCCGCCATCTCCTGGCGCATGGCGGCAAGCTGGCGCTGCGCCTCGGCAAGCTGGGCCTGGGTGTCCTGCAACTGGCGCGTCAGCCCGGCCAGCTCGCGCCGCGCCGTCTCCACGACGCCGCGGGATTCCGTGAGTTGTCGGTCAAGCTCGCCCGCCCGCGCCTCAAGCTGCTGCCGCGTGGCCTGCTCGGCCGCCAGGGCGCGGCCGGTATCGGTGAGCTGGCGGACGGTCTGCGCGGCATCGCCGCCGGCCGCCTCGGCGCGGCGCAGCGCCTCGGCCAATTGCGCCTCCAGCGAGGCCAGGCGCTCGGCGCCGCCGCGGCCGGCGAGTTCGAGGTCCGTCAGCCGCGCCGCCAGCCGGTCCCGCTCGCCCCGCGCCGTGTCGCGTTCGGTGCCGAAGCGGTCGCGCTCCTCGCGCGTGTCGCGCAGTTGCGCGGTGAGGGCGTCGCGCGCGGCGGCGGCGGCGCGCAACTCGTCGGCGGTGCGGGTCAGGGTGTTGCGAAGCTCGCTGGCCTGGCCGCGTTCCAGCGCCAGCATCTCGGCAAGCTCGGCGACCTGGCGGTTCAGCCGGTCCAGCGCGCGGTCGCGGGTGGTGAGGGCGACGGAGAGGAAGCCCTGGGCCAGCACGAAGACCAGCAGGACGAAGATGATGACCATGAGCAATGTGGAGAGCGCATCCACATAGCCCGGCCAGGCATTCAGCCCCTCGCCGCGCTGCCGCCGGCCGCCGCTCAGTGCCATGGTCTAGCCCGCAAACCCGGGGGCGGGCTTCATCGCGGCGCTTCCTCGGCGAGCGCCGCGCCGCCGGTCCGCTTGCGGGCCGGGGCCCTGCTTCGGGATCATCGCGGCGCTTCCTCGGCAAGCGCTGCGATGGTGCGGGCCAGCACCTTGATCTCGCTGCGGATCTCGGCGGTGGCCTGGGCGCGGCCCTGGGCCACCTCCTCCAGCAGCCGCGCCAGGTAGAGTTCGGTGTTGCGGAGGTGGCCGCGGGTCTGCTCGTCGATCGCGCCGGTGGCCTGGGCCTCCGCCAGACGTTGCAGCACCGGGCCGAAGGCCGCCTGCTGCTCCGCCACGCGCAGCATGAGGGATTGGCTGGCGCGCATCTGGTCGGTGAGGACGGAGAGCTTTTCGGTCAGCGTCATCATCGCCTGGCCGGTGGCGGCGCGGCCTTCCTCGCCGCGCGCCAGGATGCGCTGCAACCCCTCCAGGTTCTCGGCGGTCTGTTCCAGCAGCGCCTGGACATAGGCGGGGACGCTGCCGCCCTCGCCCTCCGGCCCCAGCACGCCGGAGGAAAGGCGGGTGATGCCCGCCAGCCATTCCTCCAGCTCATTGTAGAAGCGGTTCTGCGCCTGGCCCGCCGTGAGGTCGAGGAAGCCCAGCACCAGCGCCCCGGCGAGGCCCAGCATGGAGGAGGAAAACGCCGTGCCCATGCCCTTCAGCGGCTGCGCCAGCCCGGTCTTCAACTGGTTGAACAACTGGTTCAGGTCGCCCGAGCCGACCGACATGCCGCCGATCACATCGGCGACCGAGCCGATGGTCAGCAGCAGCCCCCAGAAGGTGCCGAGCAGGCCGAGGAAGATCAGCAGCCCCGTCATGTAGCGCGACAACTCGCGCGATTCGTCGAGGCGGGAGGCGATGCCGTCCAGCACGCTCCGCATCGCCGGCGCCGAGAGCGACAGCCGCTCCGACCGCCGCACCGCGAACATGCTGGCCATCGGGCCGAGCAGCCGCGGCGCCGGCTGCGCCGGGGCGCCGAGCCGGGGGGCGCGGAAATGCTCGATCCACTCCACCTCCGGCCGCAGGGTCAGCACTTGGCGCAGGTTCCAGGCCACGCCGACCAGCAGCACGCCGACGATCAGGCCGTTCAGCACGGGGTTGGTGATGAAGGCATGCGCCAGCTCGCCGCCCAGCAGGATGGTGACGAGCAGCACCACGCCGAGAAAGCCGAGCATGCGCCAGAGGAAACGGATGGGATGGGTCATGCGGCGGGGCTCATTTGGCGGCGGCGCGCTCGGCCCCGGGGGGCAGCACATCCACCGCATCCACCGCCTCCTCGGTGCGGCCGAGCGGGCGGAGGTCGATGCGGGTGGGCGGCAGCCCGCCTTCGGCCAGGGCCTGCTTCACCGCCAGCGCCCGGGCCAGGCTGAGGCGGCGGGCGGCGGAGGCATCCGCCGCCGGGCCGCTGGCCTGGGCCTGCAGGGTGACGCGGCCCTCCGGCTGCGCCGCCAAGCGGCGGCCGAGGTTGGCCAGGGTGGTGGAGGCTGCCTCCGGCGGGCGCTCGGCCCCGGCGGCGAAGCGGATGCGCCAACTGCCCTGCGGCAGGGCTTCCATGCCGGCCGGCAGCACCAGCGGCGCCTCGGGCGGCGGCGGGGCCATGGGGCGGGCGGTGGGGGGAAGCCGGGCCGGCTCGGGCGGCGCTTCCGCCGGCAGGCCGGGGATGGACTCGGCCTCCGGCTGCGCCCGGCCCTGGCCGGCGGGCAGCAGGACCGAGCCGAGCAGGGCCGCGCCCAGCAGGGCGCCGCGCGCCAGGATGGCGGGGAGGGGGAGCATCACCGGCGCAGACTATGACAGCCGCCCGCGCCACGTCCATCCGGGGCCGGCGCGTGGCGGGCTCTGGCCGCCGGCATCAGCCGGCGGGCGGGGCGGGGGCGGCTTCCGCCGCGCGCGGCGGGCGCTGGGTGGCGGCGATGCCCTCCGCCACCACCTCCCGCAGCCTGCCGTGCAGCACGGGGTTGCCGGCCACGACATTGCCCTCCGCATAGGGGTCGCCACCCTCGGGGTCGGTGGCATAGCCGCCGGCCTCGCGCACCAGGACCAGACCGGCCGCCATGTCCCACTTCTTGATGCCGAGTTCCCAATAGCCGTCATACCGCCCGGCTGCGACCCAGGCGAGGTCCAGCGCCGCCGCGCCGAAGCGGCGGACACCCGCCACCTGCGGCATGACGCGGGCCAGGATGTTGCTGAACTCCGCCTTGCGCGGCACCCCGGCGAAGGGGATGCCGGTGGCGAAGACCGCCTCCCGCAGGTCCTTGCGGCCGGAGACGCGCAGGCGCTTGTCGTTCAGGAAGGCGCCGACGCCACGTTCGGCCCAGAACATCTCGTCCACGGCGGGGTTGTAGATGACGCCGGCCACCAGCTCGGTGCGGTCCGCGTCGATGCGCTTCTCGATGCCGACGCTGACGGCCCAGTGCGGGATGCCGTGCAGGAAGTTGGTGGTGCCGTCCAGCGGGTCCACCACCCAGCGCCATTCCCAGTCCGCGGCGCCATGGCTGCCGCTTTCCTCCATCAGGAAGGCGAAGCCGGGGCGGGCGCGGGAGAGCTCGTGGCGCAGCGTCTCCTCGGCGCGGAGATCGGCCTGGGAGACGAAATCCCCCCGGGCCCTTCACGCTGACCTGGAGCTGCTCCACCTCACCGAAATCGCGCAGCAGGCGGCGCCCGGCCTTCTGGACGGCGGCCACCACGACATTGAGGGCGGGGGAGAGGCGGGGGGATGCCATGGGTGGGGCCCTAACGCCTCAACCCTTCGCCCGCTCCACATAGGAGGCATCGTCGGTCTTCACGACGACCTTCTCCCCGGTGGTGACGAAGGGGGGGCACCATGGTCTTGACGCCGTTGGAGAGCATGGCCGGCTTGTAGGAGGAGGCGGCGGTCTGGCCCTTCACCACCGGATCGGCCTCCACGACTTCCAGCGTCACCTGTTCCGGCAGGGTCATGGCCACCGGCTCGCCCTCGATCAGGCGGACGCCGACGGTCATGTTCTCGACCAGGAAGGGGAGGCGGTCGCCGAGGATGTCCTTCGGCACATGCGTCTGCTCATAGGTCTCGGGGTCCATGAGGATCAGGCTGTCGCCCTCGGCATAGGAGAAATTGTACTCCTTGTCCTCGGTCTGGAGGCGTTCGACAGTATCCGCCGTGCGCCAGCGCTGGTCCTTCTTGGCGCCGGTCTTGATGTTGCGCATATCCACCTGGATGATGGCGTTCCCCTTGCCGGGGATCATGATGTTCTGCTTGAGGATGGTGTAGCGCTGGCCTTCGAATTCGATGACCATGCCGGCACGCATCTGGTTGGCCTGCATCTTCGCCATGGCGGGGGTACCTGATCCGGTGGGTGGAATGAGCTTGGGGCGCCGACCGGCGACCCGCGATAGGGCGGGGGTTTAGTCCGGGAAGGGTGGGTGTGGCAACGGGTTGGAGTGACATCCGGCCGTTGCAACGAGCATCCCTGGTGCCCGGCATGCCGCCACTCGTTGCCAAGGCGGGAACCGTGCATGGGGGCAATATGTTCTGGGCGAGGAGAGCTGCGCGGCGCGGCGGTGCTCAATGAAGCCGGCCGAGGCTTGAGCTTATAAACCCGCCGGCTGTATTGCGGACCAAGCCATATCGGCGGGTCGCCCGCTGCTGCGGGCGGCCGCCCGGCGGAGAAAGGAGGCGGAGTGGCCCGGCAAGACGACGATCCCGCGATGACAGAGGGCGACCCGCCCCGCATTTCGACCGGCAGCGAGGGGCTCGACAATATCCTGGGCGGTGGGCTCGACCCGGACCGGCTCTATTTGTGCGAGGGGCGGCCCGGCACCGGCAAGACGACCCTTGCCCTCCAATTCCTCCGCGAGGGCGCCCGCCGGGGCGAGTCCGCGCTCTACATCTCCCTGTCGGAGACGGAGCGGGAGCTGCGCCTCGTCGCCAAGCGGCATGGCTGGTCGCTCGACGGCGTCACGGTCTTCGAGCTCGTGCCGCCGGAGGCGAGCCTCGACCCGAACCGGGAGCTGACGGTCTTCCATCCCGCCGAGATGGAGCTCAGCGAGACGACGCAGCTGGTCTTCGACCGGGTGGCCGCGCTGAACCCGTCGCGCGTCGTCTTCGATAGCCTCTCCGAGATGCGGCTTCTGGCGCAGAACTCCCTGCGCTACCGCCGCCAGATCCTGGCCCTGAAGCACTTCTTCACCAGCCGCGCCTGCACGGTGCTGATGCTGGACGACATGTCCTCGAAGAGCGACGACCTCCAGCTCCACTCGATCGCGCATGGGGTCGTCCTGCTGGAACAGATCGCGGTCGATTACGGCGCCGAGCGCCGGCGCCTCCGCGTGGTCAAGATGCGGGGCATGCCGTTCCGGGGAGGCTTTCACGACATCACCATCAAGACAGGCGGGCTTGAGATCTATCCGCGGCTGGTCGCGGCCGAGCACCACACGGAGTTCACCGGCGACCTCGTGCCAAGCGGCAACACCGCGCTCGACGCCATGCTCGGCGGCGGGCTGGAACGCGGCAGCAGCCTGCTCCTGCTCGGCGCGGCCGGCGTGGGCAAGTCCACACTGGCGCTGACCTATGCGATCGCCGCCGCGGGCCGTGGCGATCACGCGGTCATCTACGCCTTCGACGAGGGCCAGGGCACCATCACCGCCCGCGCCCGGGCGCTCGGCCTGCCGCTCCAGCCGGCGCTCGATGCCGGGCTGATCCGGATTCAGCAGGTCGACCCGGCCGAGCTCTCGCCGGGCGAATTCACCAGCCTGGTCAGAAACGCCGTGGAGGTGGATGGCGCGCGGGTCGTCATCATCGACAGCCTCAACGGCTATCTCAACGCCATGCCCGATGAGCGTTTTCTGATCCTGCAGATGCATGAGCTGCTGAGCTACCTCGGCCAGCTCGGCGTCCTGACCGCCCTGGTCCTGGCCCAGCACGGCCTGGTCGGGCCGATGCAGACCCCGGTCGACATCAGCTATCTGAGCGACACGGTCCTGATGCTGCGCTACTTCGAATTCGAGGGCACGGTGCGGCGCGCGCTCTCTGTCGTGAAGAAGCGCAGCGGCAGCCACGAGCACAGCATCCGCGAGTTCCGGCTCAGCCCACGGGGTCTGGCCGTCGGTCCGCCGCTCAGGGATTTCAGCGGCGTCTTCACGGGCACGCCCCGCTACACCGGCACCAGCTCCCCACTTCTGGCCGATGATGAACCCGGCAAGGACTGACCGGGAGCCTGCGCGGGTCCTGGTCCTCGCCCCGACAGGGCGGGATGGCGCAGCCTCGGCGGAGTTGCTTCGCCGGGCTTCGCTGGCGGCCTGCGTCTGCGCCGATCTCGCGGAGCTCGTCAGTGGCCTGGAGGCCGGGGCCGAAGCGGTGTTCGTCGCCGAGGAGGCGCTGCTCACCCGTCCCATCGAGAGCCTGCTGGCCTGGGTCGGGCAACAGCCGCCATGGTCGGACATGCCTTTCGTAATGCTGACCAGCCATCGCGAGCACCCCGCGGTCGTGGCCGGGCGCGGGCGCCTGGTGGCGGCACTCAGGAACGTCTCGCTCCTGGAGCGGCCGGTCCAGGCGATCACCCTGACCAGCGCCGTCCTGGCTGCCGTGCGCGCCCGCCGGCGGCAGTACGAGGTTCGCGCGCACCTGGCCGAGCGGGAAAGGGCGGCGCAGGAGCTGGAGGATCTGGTCGCCGCGCGGACACGCGAACTCGAAGCGGCAAACCGCGAGTTGCGCGCACAGATCGCGGAACGTGAGCGTGTGGAGGAGTCGCTGCGCCACGCGCAGAGGATCGAGGCCATCGGCCAGCTTACGGGCGGCGTGGCCCACGACTTCAACAATCTCCTGATGGTCATCTCCGGCGGGCTCGACATGCTCGACCGCCAGGGAGACCCCGCCCGGCGGCAAAGGCTCCTGGACGGCATGCGGCAGGCCGCCGAGCGCGGCGCGGGCTTGACGCGCCAGTTGCTTGCCTTCTCGCGCCGCCAGGCGCTTCGGTCCGAGCCCGTCGACATCGGCAGGCAGATCGGGGGCATGCGGGAGATGCTGGACCGCAGCCTGCGGGGCGACGTGCATGTCGCCCTCGATTTCGCCGAGGACCTCTGGCCAGTCCAGGTCGATCCGGGCGAACTCGAGCTCGTCATCCTGAATCTTGCGGTGAACGCCCGCGACGCCATGCCGGAGGGCGGCACGATCACCATCCGGGCCGAGAACCTTCCCGGCCTGGCGGACGACGACCTTCAGGGCGACTTCCTGCGTCTCTCGGTCATCGACACCGGGACCGGCATGCCGCCCGAGGTGGTCTCGCGCGTCTTCGAGCCATTCTTCACCACAAAGGATATCGGGAAGGGCTCGGGGCTTGGCCTCGCCCAGGTCTATGGATTCGCCAAGCAGTCGGGCGGTACCGTGCGCATCGACACTGCGGTCGGGCAGGGCACCAGGATCGCGCTGTTCCTGCCGCGGTCCAGCCTGGCGCCCGCGGCGGACCAGCGCCACTTTGGCGACCTCGGGGCCGAGCGGGTTTCAAGCGCCATGGCCGGCCACGTGCTCCTGGTCGAGGACGACAACGAGGTCGCAGCGCTCGTTGCCGAAATGCTGGCTCAGCTCGGCTTCGAGGCGACGCGGGCGGCGAGTGCCGCCGCTGCCCTCGGCGCCCTGGCAAATGGCCGCGCCGTTGATCTGGTATTTTCGGACATCATGATGCCGGGGGGGCATGAACGGCATGGAGCTCGCCCGCGAGGTGAAGCGGCGTCGGCCCGGGCTGCCGGTGCTCCTGACGACCGCCTATGCGGAGGCGGCGAAACGCGACGCGGAGGCTGAAGGCATCGCCCTGCTGCCGAAGCCCTATCGCCTGGAAGAGCTCGCAGCGGCAACCCGCGAGGCGCTTCGCCAGTAAGCGGCACGCGGCTGCTGGAATGTCTTTGCAGGGGGAAGGCAGGACAGGACCTGTGGTTGCGCCCGCACAAAGGGGCGGAAGTGCGCTTCAGTCGTCGTGCCGGCGCGGGAGAGCGGATGGGCATTGGGGGTGCCGTTCGGGCAGATGCACGCTCCACCCCATCAATCCGGCCGGTCCAGTGCGCTCAGCCCGCCGGGTCCGCCGCGCCGGTCATCGCCTCGCCGCCGATCTCGAATGGCCCGCCCACGATCCGCCCCACGCCCTCCGCCACCGTGAAATCCAGCATCCCGCGCCGCCCGGCCAGGGGTTTCGCATCAAAGACGAACTGCCCGATCCCGGTGCGGATGCCCCGCTTCTCCCGCAGCGGCGCCGCGTAGCGGTCGGCGCGGAGTTGCGCCACTTCCTGCCCATCCAGGCTGACCGAGACGGTCCAGCAGCGGCTCGATCCCTGGTCGGCGCACCAGCCGCGGAAGCGCAGCGCCTCCACCTGCCGCACCACGCCCCGCGGCACCGCAGCCCCTGGCACCTCCGGCCCGCGGCGCCCACGGACCGCGGCATAAAGCGCGACATCCCTGGCATTGGCCTCGCGGATGGCGCCGAGCGTCGCCGCATCGATGCCCGCGGCCAGGTCCGGCCGGTAGTGGCCCTCATTGTGCCGCACCGCCGGCAGCGCCAGGCCGAGATGGCGGGAGAGCGCCTCCAACCCGGCCTCGTATTCCTCCATCAGCCCGATGAAGCCGAATTGCCGCCAGTACTCGCCGAGATAGTCGCTCATCCGGTTGCGTTGCCGGGGCTGCCTGGCGAAGTCGAGCAGGCTGCCGGCATGACCCTTGAGCGTGACCTCGTGATTGTATTCGGAAAGCACCCGCGCCACCGGGTCACGGAGGAAGGTGACGAAGCTGTCCGGGTTGAACTGCCCCCAGTAGCGCTGCGCCGGGAAATGCCCCGCCAGCAGCATCCCCTGCGGCGCCGCCACATGCGCCCGCAGGTCGGTGGCCACCGCGGGGTCGCGCAGCGCCGGGCTGGTCTCCGGGTCCGGGCCGTAATCCAGCAGCACGGCGCGCTTCCCCGCCCGCATGGCCAGCGCGTGGCGGAGCGAGGTGCCGGCGGTCTTCGGGATATGCAGGAAGACGATGTCGCGGCGCGGGCCGGGGTCGGCCGGCATCATGCAGTCTCCGGCGGCGCGTGCAGGTGGTCCGGCCCGCCGAGCGGCGGCGCCACCCGCCAGCCCCCCGCCTCCGCCACCGCCATCTCCGGCCCGAGCGGCGCCTTGCCGCCGCCGCCAGGCAGATCCAGCACATAGGTGGGCCAGGCCAGGCCGGTGACGCGGCCGCGCAGCGCCCGCAGCAGTTCGCGGCCCTCCTCGATCGGCACCTCGAAGCGGGCGGTGCCGGGGGCGCGGTCGAGCTGGTGCAGGTAATAGGGCTTCACCCGGTTGGCGAGCATGGCGCGGAACAGCGCCTCCAGCGCCTCGGCGCTGTCATTCACCCCGCGAAGCAGCACGGATTGGCCGAGCAGCGGCACGCCCGCCATCGCCAGCCGCCGCAGCGCCGCCCGCGCCGGGGGCGCGAATTCCCGCGCATGATTGGCATGGAGGCAGAGGAACAGCGCCTTCTCCGTCTCCAGCGCCGCCAGCAGCGCCGGCGTGATCCGCCCGGGGTCGGCCACCGGCACCCGGCTGTGCAGGCGGATGATCTCGATATGCGGCATCGCCGAAAGCCGGCCGATGATCTGCGCGAGCCGCCGCGGCGAGAGCATCAGCGGGTCGCCGCCGGTCAGGATCGCCTCCCGCACCTGCGACGTGCGGGCGAACCAGTCGAGCGCGGCGGCAAGCTCCGCGTCGTTCAGCAGCCCGCCCTCGGGGCCCACCACCTCGCGCCGGAAGCAGAAGCGGCAATAGACCGGGCAGGCCAGCAGCGGCTTCAGCAGCGCCCGGTCAGGGTAGCGGTGCACCACGCCGGGCACCGGGGTGAAGGGAGCATCGGCGATGGGGTCGGCCAATTCCCGGGGCGATGTCACCAGTTCGGCGGCATCGGGCAGGTATTGCCGGGCGATCGGGTCGGCGGGGTCGGCGGGGTCGATCAGCGCCCGCACCGCCGATGTCACGGCGATGCTGTAGCGCGCGGCCACCTGCTCCACCGCCGGCCTTGCCGCTTCCGGCAGCAGGCCGGCGGCGGCGAGGTCGGCGGCGCTGCGGAGGGTGCGATGAGTGTTACCCAGAGCTTTGTCCCCTGGGCGGGGCGGGGTGCCATCGGGCATGGTCCAGCGGAACTAGTCTCCCCTCCGGTCCCCTGCAATGCCCCAAATGCGCACCCCCGCCTGGCACCCGGACAGCCTGGCCGACCGGCTGCCCTTCCTCCGCCGCCGCGCCCGCCTCACCGCCGAGACCCGCGCCTTCCTCACCGGGCGCGGCTACATGGAGGTGGAGACGCCCTGCCTGGTGCCGGTGCCGGGCATGGAGGTGCATCTGCACGCCTTCCGCAGCGAATACATCCCGCATCTCGGGGTGGGGGAGCGGCGGGTGCTCTGGCTCCGCACCTCGCCGGAACTGGCGCTGAAGCGGCTGCTGGTGGCCGGGGCTGGGCCGGTGTTCGAACTTGCGCGGGTCTGGCGCAATGGCGAAGCCGGGCCGCGCCACGCCCCGGAATTCACCATGCTGGAATGGTACCGGCCGGGCCTCGGCCTGGCCGGGTTGATGGATGAGGCGGAGGCGCTGGTCCGCGCCGTCTGCCCGCCCCGCGTCGCGCATGAGGGGGTGGAGACTGATCTTAGCCTGCCCTTCGAGCGCGTCACCGTGGCGGAGGCGTTTTCCCGCTGGTGCAACGGCCTCGACATCCTTTCCACTGTGACGCCCGCGGGCGAGGGGGATGCCGCCGCGCTGCAGGCCGCCGCCGCCCGCGCCGGCCTGCCGCCGCGCGCGGGGGAGGGCTGGGAGGACCTGTTCTTCCGCCTGCTGCTGGAACGGGTGGAGCCGCGGCTCGGCCGCGGCTGCGCGAGCTTCCTGACGCATTGGCCGGCGCCCCAGGCGGCGCTCGCCCGCCGCGACCCCGCCGACCCGCGTGCCGCGCTGCGCTTCGAGTTGTTCGCCGCCGGGCTCGAACTCGCCAATGCCTTCGACGAATTGACCGATGCGGCGGAACAGCGCGCCCGCTTCCACCATGACGTGGCCGAGCGCCACCGCCTGCACGGCGAGGGCTGGCCGGTGGACGAGGATTTCCTCGCCGCCCTGGAACACGGCATGCCCGCCGGCAGCGGCATCGCCCTCGGCTTCGACCGCCTGGCCATGCTGGCCTCCGGCGCGCGGCGGATCGCGGATGTGCTCTGGCTGCCGATGGACCAGGGGGCGGAATAGCGGCGCCGGAACCGCGAGGCCCCGCCGCACGCTGCTGCATGGCCCATTGCCGAATCGGATTCCGCCCATGCCGAGGCTGCCGCTCCTGATCCTCCTCGCCGCCACCGCCATGCCGGCGGAGGCGCAGCCGCTGCCGCCCATCGCCGGCCCGGTCCAGGCGCCGGCCGAAGCCCCCGCCACTCCGCCGCCCATGCCCAACCCGGCCGGGCCGCAGCGGGAGCGCTACCGGATCACCCTGGTGCCAGGGGCGGCGGTGGGCCAGGTGCTCTATGCGCCCTATGCCCTGCTGCTCGATACCGCGACCGGGCAGACCTGGATGCTGCCGCCGGTGCAGAACAACCAGCCGCTGCTCTGGACCCAGGTGCCCTTCCTGTCGGAGGCCGGCGCCAGGGTGGCGGTGCCCCGGTGAGCCAGGGGGTGAGTGCGGCCAGGCTGCGGGTCAACCGCGCGCCGGTGCTGACGCTCTGGGCGGCGGTCGTGGCGGAGCGGCTGGGCCATCCGCCGGAGACGGCGCTGACCCTCGGCTCCGCCCTGGCCGGGACCACCGCGCGGGCCAAGGCCAGGCGCCTCGGCATCGAGGAGGCGGGGGAGAGGCACCGGCAGCACGAGCGCGGGGCCGATACCGTGCATCTGCTCGGCCGCGACATTCCTGTGCTGCGGGCGGCGGATGGCAGCCTGCATGCCGCCTCGGAGGGCGACCGGCCGGCCTCGGCCGTGGCGGTGCGGGCCTATCTCGCGCGGGCCTTCGGCACGGGGCTGGGCGAGGCGCGGGCGGCGATGGAGGCGCTGGCCGCCGGCTTCGAAGCCGGCGAACTCAACCGCATCGGCTTCCGGCTCTATGAGCGCTTCCGCCCGGAGGTGCCGGAGGATGTAAGCGGCTGGGGCGCCAAGGGCGTGCTGGATCTCGGGCAGGTCAGGACTGCCGGGGAAGGGCACCCCTGACCGCGGCGCCGGCCCTCCGATGCCAGTGCCCCAGTCCTTCGGGTCAGCCGCCGGCGATGCCCTTGGTGACCATGCCGGTCCCGCCGCAATTCTCGCAGGGCTGGCCTTGCAGCTTGCCGGTGCCCTTGCAGCGCGGGCAGGTGTCCTCGCCGGTCCCGGGGGTGCCCGGCGGGGCGTCGTCGCCCGGATTCGGGCGGATGGTGCCAGAGGCGGCGGGGTTGCTGCTGCTGCGGTCGTTGTTGGCCATCGGCCCCTCCCGGATCACGCCTGCCGCCCCAACGCCACGGCAGTGCCGCCGTTGCCTCGGCTTCCACTCCCGGGCCTCGGCGCGACCGGCGGCGCCCCGCTGGTGCCGCGCCCGCCAAAGCGGGTTAGGCTTCGGGCCGGAACAAGGCCCAGGAGATTCCCCGCCCGTGCGGCTGCCGCCCCTTTCGCCGGCACTGGCCGGCCTGCTCATGCTGATCCTGGGCGTCGTGGCCGCGCCGCCGGCCCGCGCGCAGGATGCCTGCCCGGAGAATTTCGAGGCGCTGGCCGGCAGCAGCAAGCCGCTCACCTGCGCCTGCACGGCGGCGGCGACCGCCGGCGGTGCGGTCTGGGGCAGCGGCACCTATACCGCGGACAGCGCGGTCTGCCGGGCCGCGCTGCATGCCGGCATCGTCACCCCGGGCGGCGGCACGGTGACGCTGCGGCCGGAGCCGGGGCGGCCCTCCTATCCCGGCAGCAGCCGCAACGGGGTGGAGAGCCAGGACTACGGCGCCTGGGGCGCCAGCTTCCGCTTCGAGGGCCCGGTCCTCGCGGCACCCGCCGAACCCGCCGGCGCCAAGCCGCCCCCGGCCGCGCCGGAGCCAGCACCAGGCAAGCCGCCCGCGGCGGATGCCGCCGCCGCGCCAGCCGATCCCGGCCCGCCCGGCCAATGCCCGGATAATTTCGAGGCATTCCGCGGCACGACCGAGCCGCTGGCCTGCACCTGCCCGCCCGAGGCGACCGAGCGCGGCTCCGTCTGGGGCATGGATGTCTATACCGACGATTCCAGCATCTGCCGCGCCGCGATCCATGCCGGGCTGCTCGGCCGCCGCGGCGGCACCGTCACGCTGTTGCCGGAGCCGGGGCGGCGCGCCTATCCCGGCAGCACCCGCAATGGCGTACAGAGCCAGAATTACGGCCCCTGGCAGGGCAGCTTCCGCTTCCGCCCGGACCCGGCCCGGCAGCAGGCGCAAGCCCAGCCGCAGACCCCGCCGCCACCCGCCGCGCCCAGCCAGTGCCCCGATAATTTCGAAGCCTACAAGCATGAGACCGATCCGCTGGTCTGCACCTGCACCGAGCTGGCGGCGGCGCAGGGCGCGGTCTGGGGCACCGACCTCTATACCTCGGATTCCGCCATCTGCCGGGCGGCGCTGCATGCCGGCCGGATCACCCGGCGCGGCGGGCTGGTGACGGCGCTGCCCGAGCCCGGCCGCCGCGCCTATCCCGGCACCACCCGCAACGGCGTGCAGAGCCAGAATTACGGTCCCTGGGACGGCAGCTTCCGCTTCGGCGGCGAGGCGCCGCAGCAGCAGGCCGCCACCGGCCCGGCGACGCCCAGCCAATGCCCCGACAACTTCGAGGCCTACAAGCACGAAACCGAGCCGCTCACCTGCCTCTGCCCGGCCGAGGCGGGCTTCTCCGGCGCGGTCTGGGGCAGCGAGGTCTATACCTCGGACAGCCGCGTCTGCCGCGCGGCGCTGCATGCCGGGGCGATCGGCCGGATGGGCGGCACCGTCACGCTGCTGCCCGAGCCCGGCCGCCGCGCCTATGCCGGCAGCACCCGCAACGGCGTGCAGAGCAGCAACTACGGCCCCTGGGACGGCAGCTTCCGCTTCCAGCCGGGCAAGCCGCAGCAGGCCGCCGCCGCGCCGGTGCAGGCGCCGGTCGGCGAGACGCTGCGGGCCACCGGCCAGGTGCAGCTCTACATCACCTTCCGCACCGGCTCGGCCGATCTCGACCTCGCCGCCGCGCCGGTGCTGATGCAGTTGCGGGACGCGCTGATGGCGGACCCGGCGCTGCGGCTGCGGCTGATCGGCCATACCGACAATACCGGCACGCCCGCCGGCAACCGGCAATTGTCGCTGCGCCGGGCGGATTCGGTCCGGGCCTGGCTGGCCTCGCAGGGGGTGGACCCGGCGCGGCTGGTCACCGATGGGCGCGGCCAGGACGAGCCGATCGCCGAGAACACCTCGGAGGCCGGGCGGGCCTTGAACCGCCGGGTGCAGGCGGCACGGCTGCCCTGAGACCCTTCAGGGCAGTTCTGCCGCGATGCGGAACCCCTCGCCCCAGCGGGTGACATGCCCTACGGAGGGCGAGGGGAAATGCGCGGTGCAGAGCAGCCGCCCGGTGTCGCAATGGCATTCCAGGAAGCGCCGCCGCGTCACCGCGGCCTGGCGCTGGTCGGTATCCGCGCGCGTGGACAGTTCGGGGTAGCGGGCCTGGATCGGCGAATGGATCAGGTCGCCGGTCAGCACCGCCTGGGTCGCGCCGCGGCCGAGTTCCACCGCGTAGTGGTCCGGCGTATGACCGGGTGTCGGTGTCAGGCGGATATGGTCGTTCAAGGCATGGTCGGTGCGGACGAGATCGGCCTGGCCGGCCTCCATGATGGGCAGCACGCTGTCGGCGATGACGGGGTTCGGCGCCTTCGCGTGCTCGGCGGTCCAATGGGCGTATTCGCGCTCGCCGAAGACGTAGCGGGCCTTCGGGAAGGTCGGCACCCAGCGCCCGTCCCGCAGCCGGGTGTTCCAGCCGACATGGTCGACATGCAGGTGCGTGCACATCACGTAGTCGATGTCCTGCACGGTGAGGCCGGTGGCGGCCAGGTTGCGCTCCCAGGTGTCGTCCGTCTTCATGTGCCAGAAGGGGCGGGTCGGCCGCGGCTTGTGGTTGCCGACGCAACTGTCCACCAGCACGGTATGGTGCGGCGTCCGCACCACATAGGACTGGATGCAGAAACGCAGCAGCCCGCTCTCCGGGTCCAGCGCCGCGGGTTGCAGCCAGGCGCGGTTCTCCTCCAGCACCTCGCGCGTCAGGCCGGGGAAGAATTCCAGCGGGTCGAAGAGCGGGTCCTCCTGCTCGATCACCCGATGGATCGTCATGTCGCCGAGCTGGAATGTCGTGGCCATGGCCGGTTCTCCTCCCCGCGCGCCGTTCCGGCGGCACGGGTGGGATGGTAGCGCCGCCGGGGCCACTCGCCAGCCCCGATGCGCCGGCACAACCGGCCGCATGACAGCGCATCCGAATGCGGTAGAACCACCCCATGCACCATGCCACGCCGATGCTGGCGACACTTGTCGTCGCCCTCGCGCTGGCGCTCGCGCTCGGCACCGCCGCGCGGGCGCTGCGCCTGCCGCCGCTCTTCGGCTATCTGGTTGCCGGGGTGCTGCTCAGCCCCTATACGCCGGGCTTCGTGGCGGAGCGCGCCTTCACCGATACCCTTGCGGAGGTGGGCGTGGCGCTGCTGCTGTTTGGCGTCGGCCTGCATTTCCGGCCGCGCGACCTGCTGGCGGTGTGGCGCGTGGCCCTGCCGGGGGTGGTGGCGCAGGTGGGGGTCGGCACCCTGCTCGGCGCCGTGCTGGGGCGACTCGCCTTCGGTCTGGGCTGGGGGCCGGCCCTAGTCTTCGGCCTGGCGCTCGCCATCGCCTCCACCGCCGTCGCCACCCGCACGCTGGAGGATCGCGGGCAATTGGGCGGCGCCGTCGGGCGGATCGCGCTGGGCTGGCTGGTGGCGCAGGACCTGCTGATGGTGCTGGCGCTGGTGCTGCTGCCCGCCGCCAGCAGCGCGGGCACCGAGCACCTGGCCGCGGCGCTGCTCACCGCGGTGCTGGGAATTGCTGGGTTTCATCGCCTGCGTCTTCCTGCTTGGCCGCCGGGCGCTGCCCTGGGCGCTGACACGCCTCGCCCGCGGCGGCTCGCGGGAGTTGTTCACGCTCGGCGTGGTGGTCGCGGCGCTGGGGGTCGCCTATGCGGCCTCCGACCTCTTCGGCGTCTCCTTCGCGCTCGGCGCCTTCTTCGCCGGGCTGCTGCTCGGCGAGAGCGATCTCGGCCACCAGGCGACGGCGGAGACGGTGCCCTTGCAGCGCATCTTCGCCGCGCTGTTCTTCGTCTCGGTCGGCATGCTGCTCGACCCCCGGGCGCTGGTGGCGGCGCCGCTGGTCTCGCTGGCGGCGCTGCTGGCGGTGCTGCTCGGCACCGGCGGCGCCACCTTCCTGCTGCTGCTGGCGCTGCGGGTGGAGGCGGCCACCGCGGCGGCGGTGGCGGGGGCGCTGGCGCAGATCGGCGAGTTCTCCTTCCTGCTGGCCAAGCTGGCGATCGGCCAGGGCATCCTGCCGCCCGAGGCCATCTCGCCGATCCTGGCCGCGGCCTTCGGCGCCATCCTGCTGACGCCGCTCTCGTCGCGGCTGGCGCTGGTCGCGGCTGGGCGGCTGCGGGCTTGGCCCGGTTTCCGCCGCTGGGAGGTGGCGCGGCGCGGCCCGGCCATCGCGCCGCCGGCCGGGGTGGTGCTGCGCGACCATGCCATCCTGCTCGGCCATGGCCGGGTCGGGAGGGTGATCGCCGCGGCGCTGCATCGCCATGGCCTGCCGCTGGTGGTCATCGAGGCCGACCGCGGCACCGCCGAGCACGCCAGGGCGGCCGGCATCCCCACCATCTGGGGCGATGCGACCCGGCCGGAGGTGCTGGCCGCGGCCCGGCCGGAAGCCGCCCGGCTGGTGGTGCTGGCGCTGCCGGATGCCGATGAATCGCGCCGGGTGCTGGAACTGCTCCGCGCCGCCAATCCCGGCATCATCGCCGCCGCCCGGGCGCATGACGAGCGCGAGGCCGGGTTGCTGGCCGCCGAGGCCGAGGTCGGGCTGGTGGTGATGGGGGAACGCGAGATCGCCCTCGGCATGGCCGATTTCGCCATGCAGCGCCTGGGGGTGGAGGTGGTGGCAGCGCAGCGGACGGTGGATGCGATGCGGGCCGCCATGGCCGGGTGAGGCCGGCGCCAGGGGCATCCCTGTGCGGGAAGCCGCGCCACGCCTCTCCAGGGCCGGTTGCGCAGCGCGGCCCGTGGCCGGAAGGCATTGCTGCGCCTGGGCGGCTCGGGCAGGCTCGGGCCAGGTGCCCGGAACAGGGCGCGGCGGAGGAAGCGGCATGCGACAGGAGCCCGGACGGCGTCACCTCATGGCCGCGGCCGCCGGGCTGGCCGGCCTGGCACCTGCCGCGCGGGCCGAGACCTGGCCCAGCCGCCCCGTGCGCATCGTCGTGCCCTTCACCCCCGGCGGCAGCAACGACGCCATGGCCAGGCCGCTGAGCGAGCGGCTGCATGCCCGCCTCGGCCAGCCCTTCGTGGTGGAGAACCGGCCGGGCGCCGGCAGCGCGGTGGGGGTGGGCCTGGTGGCGCAATCGCCGCCGGATGGCTATACGCTGCTGGTCACCACCTCCTCCGTCGCCGCCATCGGCCCGGTGCAGGGCACCGGCTTCGACCCGGTGGCCGAGCTGGATTGCGTGGCGCTGCTGGCCCGCTCGCCGCTGGTCGTGCTGACGCCGCCATCCTCGCCGATCGGCAGCATCCAGGACCTGGTGCGGCTGGACCGGGAGCGGCCGGGGCGGCTGCATTTCGCCAGTTCCGGCCCCGGCAGCACCACCCATATCGCCACGGAATTGTTCAACCTGCGGGCCGGGACGCGGCTGCAGCACGTGCCCTATCGCGGCACCGCGGGGGGCGCTGACGGATCTGGTGGCCGGGCGGGTGGACCTGATGTTCACCACCATCGCCAGCGCCGCCGGGCAGATCCGCGGCGGGCTGCTCAGGATCATCGCCTATACGGCGGAGGAGCGCCCGGCAGGCTCGCCGCCGGCGCCGACCGTGAAGGCAGCCGGCATCGACTACGAATCCGGCATCTGGTGGGGCTTGTTCGCCCCGCGTGGCCTGCCGCCGGCGATCCGCCGCGGCCTGAACGAGGCGACCAACGCCGCCCTCCTGGCCCCCGCCTTCGCCCGCTACCTGCAAGGCGAAGGCGCGATCCCGAGCCCGATCTCCGCCGATGCCTTCACGGAATTCCTGCGCGCCGAAGCGGCCATGATGCGAGAGGTGGTGGCGGCGGCGAAGATCAGGGCGGATTAGCCGGCCCGATCAGCGAAGGGCCAGAGGGCCTCGCGCCATGAACCGGTCCGCCGGAGGCAGGCGGCACGGCCGCTTCTTCCCCTGGCGCTTGACGCCCGGCGGCCCGAACCCATCATGGCGGCTGGAGGACGCCATGCGGGATGTGCCGGCAGATGCGATCCTGCGCGGTGTCTTCCTCCGCACCGGCGACCGGCTGAACCGCACCACCAGGGAGTCTTGGAATGAACCAGCCGGCCAGGGAACAGGCGGGCCGCGGCCAGGCGATCCGCGACGGCATCGCTTCGCGCGGCCTGGTGCATGCGATGTCGGCGCATAACCCGCTGAGCGCCAGGCTGGCCGAGGAAGCCGGCTTCGATGCCATCTGGGCCAGCGGCTTCGAGCTTTCCGCCGCCTATGGCATCCCGGATGCCAGCCTGCTCTCGCTCACCCAGCACCTGGAGATGACGCGGGCGATCTGCGATTCCGTGGCGCTGCCCGTCATCGCCGATATCGATACAGGCTACGGCAATGCCATCAACGTCATGCATGTGGTCGCCGCCTATGAGCGGGCCGGCGCCGGTGCCGTGGTGATGGAGGACAAGCGCTTCCCCAAGGACACCAGCCTGCTGGAAGGCGGCCGGCAGGAGCTGGTCGGGGTGGCGGAATTCCAGGGCAAGATCGAGGCCGCCGCCGCGGCGCGCCGGGACCCCTCGCTGGTGGTGGTGGCGCGGACCGAGGCGCTGATCGCCGGGCTCGGCCAGGCGGAGGCGCTGGCCCGCGCCCATGCCTATGTCGAGGCCGGCGCCGACATGATCCTGGTGCACTCCAAGCAGAAGACGCCCGATGAGGTGCTGTCCTTCATCGCCGCCTGGGACGGCCGCGCCCCGATCGTGCTGGTGCCCACCGCCTATCCGCAGCTCACCGAGGCGGCGATGCGCGAGTCCGGCAAGATCGGCGTGGTGATCTACGGCAACCACGCCATCCGCGCCGCTGTCACCGCCATGCAGCAGGTGTTCCGGCAGATCCGGGCGGAGGGCGGGATAGCCGGCGCCGATGCCGCCATCGTATCGGTGGAGGAGATCTTCCGGTTGCAGGGCGTGCCGGCGATGAAGGCGGACGAGGCGAGGTATCTACGGTGACGCCGCCCCTGCCGCTGGCCGAAGCCCTTGCTGCGGCGCTCTCGGTGCCCGGTCGTGCCGCGATTCCCTTCCGGGATGTGGCCGGCGACCCCGAACGGCTTGTGACGCTGCATTGCCATCGCCCGGCCTCGCACCGGCCCGCGAGCCCGGTGGTGCTGGTGCAGCACGGCATGCAGCGGAACGGCGCCGAGTACCGGGATTATTGGGCCGAGGATGCGGAGCGCTTCGGGCTGCTCGTCATCGCCCCCACCTTCGGGCCGGAGCACTGGCCGACCGCCGAGCACTACAACAACGGCATGCCGCGCGACGATGACGGCCGGCTGCGGCCGCGCCATGCCTGGGGCTTCGCCAGCCTCGCCCGCATCCAGGCGGCGCTGCGGGAGTCCGGCCTCACCACCCGGCCGCGCGCGCATCTCTTCGGCCATTCCGCCGGCGGGCAATTCGTGCACCGGCTGCTCTCCACTCAGCCGCAGGATGCCTTCGAGGCGGCGATCACCGCCAATCCCGGCTGGTACACCCTGCCAACCCTCGACCGGCCCTATCCGGAGGGGCTGGGCGGGCTCGGCCTGGCGCGTGCCGACCTGGCCCGGCTGCTGGCCTTCCCGCAGCTCATCCTGGCCGGCGACCGCGACACCGACACCGCCGGCCCCAGCCTGCCGATGCAGGCGGAGGCGATGCGCCAGGGACCACACCGTTTCGCCCGCGCACAATTCTACCTGGAATTCGCCCAGGCCGAGGCGGCGCGCTACGGTCTGCCCTGCGCCTGGCGCTTGCAGAACGTGCCGGGCATCGGCCACGACGGCGCGGCCATGTCGCGCGTCGCCGCCGCGCTCTGGTTCGGCGGCGGGATGCCGGACAGCAGGACCATCGCCGGCTGGGCGAGCGCGCAGGGCGCGCTCTAGCATCCGCGCCGGAAAAGGGGACGACCATGCAGAACACCGAGGAAATCTGGCGCCTCATCGACGCCAAGCGCGAGCCTTTCACGGCGCTGAGCGACCGCATCTGGGGCATGCCGGAACTCGCCTATGCCGAGCACCGCTCCTGCGCCGAGCACACCGCCATGCTGGAGGCCGAAGGGTTCCGCGTGGCGCGCGAGGTTGCCGGCATCCCGACCGCGGTGATGGGCGAGGCGGGGGAGGGCGGGCCGGTCATCGCCATCCTCGGCGAGTATGACGCGCTGCCCGGCCTTTCCCAGGAAGCCGGCCTGGCCGAGCCGCGGCCGCTGCCGGGCGATGGCGCCGGGCATGGCTGCGGCCACAATCTGCTGGGCTCGGCGGCGCTGCTGGCGGCGACGGCGGTGAAGGACTGGTTGGCGGCCAACAAGCTGCCCGGCCGCGTCCGCTATTATGGCTGCCCGGCCGAGGAGGGGCGGCGCCGCCAAGGGATTCATGGTCCGCGCCGGCGCCTTCGCGGATGTGGATATCGCGATCTCCTGGCACCCCTCCGCCTTCGCCGGGGTGCAGGAGGCGCTGTCGCTCGCCAATACCCGCATTGATTTCAGCTTCACCGGCCGCGCCTCCCATGCCGCCGCCGCGCCGCATCTCGGCCGCAGCGCGCTGGATGCGGTGGAGCTGATGAATGTCGGCGTGAACTACATGCGCGAGCACATGCCGAGCGACGCGCGTATCCACTATGCCTATCTCGATGCCGGCGGCATCGCGCCGAATGTGGTGCAGGCCACGGCGAAGGTGCGCTACCTGATCCGCGCCCGCGACCTGCCGGAACTGCGCCGGCTGATCGAGCGGGTGCGCAAGATCGGCGATGGCGCGGCGCTGATGACCGAGACGAAGGTCGAGACCAAGGTGGTCAGCGGCGTTTCCAACCTGCTCGGCAATACGGCGCTGGAACGGGCCATGCAGGACAACCTGGACCGCCTGGGACCGCCGCCCTTCGATGCGGCGGACCGTGCCAAGGCGGCGGAATTCCAGGCGACGTTGTCGGAGGAGGACATCGCCTCCTCCTGGCGCCGGGTCGGGCTGCCGGTGCGGCAGGGCGTTTCGCTCTGCGACGTGGTGGTGCCGGCGGAGGCGAAGGGCGCGCCGATGGTCGGCTCCACCGATGTCGGCGACGTGAGCTGGGTGGTGCCTACGGTGCAGGCGCGCGGCGCCACCTATGCCATCGGCACCCCCGGCCATTCCTGGCAATTGACCGGCCAGGGCATGCTGCCGGCGGCGCACAAAGGCATGGTGCATGTGGCGAAGGTGATGGCCGGCACCGCGGTGGACGCGATCCGCGACCCCGAGCTGGTGGTGCGGGCCAAGGCGGATCTTGCGGCGCGCACGGCAAGCAACCCCTATGTCTGCCCGATCCCGCCGGAGGTGCAGCCGCCCATCCACATGTCGCGGGGCGCCGCGTGATGCGCCTCGACGAAACCGCATTGGGGGTCTTCGTCATCACGCCGACCCCCTTCACCGAGGACGGTGCGCTGGACGAGGCCAGCACCGACCGCATGACCGAGGCCTATCTGGCGGCCGGCGCCAGTGGCCTCACCATACTTGGCATCATGGGGGAGGCGCCGAAGCTGGATGCCGAGGAGCAGCAGCGCTTCGTCGCCCGCGTGCTGCACCGGGTGGCGGGCCGCGTGCCGGTGGTGGTGGGCGTCTCCGCCCCCGGCCTCGCCAGCATGCGGGCGCTGGCCGGGGCCGCCATGGGCGCCGGCGCCGCCGGGGTGATGATCGCGCCCACGCCCGGGCTGCGCGGCGATGACGCCGTGGTGGCCTATATGGCGCAGGCGGCGGAGGCGGTGGGCGATGCGCCCTATGTGCTGCAGGACTACCCGCAGTCGAACGGCATCCATATCTCGCCGGAGATGATCCGGCGCATGGCCGAGGATCCGCGGCTGGTGATGCTGAAGGCGGAGGATTGGCCGGGCCTCGACAAGCTCAGCGCGATCCGGCGGCTCTCGGCGGAGGGCCGGATGCGCCGCATCGCCATCCTCGGCGGCAATGGCGGGCTCTTCCTGCCGCAGGAGCTGGAGCGCGGCGCGGATGGCATCATGACCGGCTATGCGGTGCCGGAGATGCTGGTGCGGGTGCAGCGGATGCTGGCCGGGGGCGAGCGCGCGGCGGCGCATGACCTCTTTGACCTGCACCTGCCGCTGATCCGCTACGAGCACCAGCCGGGGCTTGGGCTGGCGGTGCGGAAATACGTGCTGGCCCGGCGCGGCATCATCGGCAGCGCTACGCTCCGCGCGCCGGGGCCGAAGCTCACGCCAGAGACGCGGGCGGAGGTGGATTGGCTGCTGGAGAGGCTCTCGCGGCGCGACCCGGTGCTGGCGCTGTAGCTAATCCGGAAAGGCCGGCGGCGGATCGTCCAGCCCCGCCGGCGGCTGCGCCAGCGGGTCGCGCGCCAGCAGCGCCGCGTCGTTCTCGGCCACCTTGTTCACCCGCGCCGCCACCGGCCAGACGGCGAGCCATTCCGGCGGGCAGGGGCGCAGCAGGTCGAGCAGCGCCGGTGCCTCGGCCGGTGCCTCGCCGAGCCAGAACGGCCAGGCCTCGCGCGGCAGGATCACCGGCATGCGGTGGTGCATGGCGGAGAGCTTGGCATTCGCTTCCCCGGTCACGATCGTATAGCTCCGCAGGATGCTGCCGTCCGGGGCCCGCCAGCCCTCCCAGAGCCCGGCCAGGGCCATGGGCGCGCCATCCGCCATGGCGATGGCGAAGGGCTGCTTGGCCTTCCCCCTCGGTCCGCCATTCATAGAAGCCGTCCGCCGTCACCAGGCAGCGGCGGCGGGCGAAGGCTTCGCGGAAGGCGGGTTTTTCGGTGAGCGACTCCGCCCGCGCATTGATCATCCGGCTGCCGACGGAGGGGTCCTTGGCCCAGCGCGGCACTAGGCCCCAGCGCAGCGCATCCAGGTGCCGCTCCCCGGTCTCGGGATGGCGGCGCACCACCAGCCCGTCCTGGGTCGGCGCGCGGTTCCAGCTTGCCGCCAAGTTGGGCAGCGGGTTCACCGCTTCGAAATAGCGCGCCACGGCGGCGGGGCCGCGCTGCTGGAAATAGCGTCCGCACATGCGCCTGATCCTACATCGGCGGCAGCCCAATCCCGTATAGGATTGGCGGCGACCAGGGGAGGAACGCCGTGCCCGAACTGGAGATCATGGGGAACCCGCACAGCAATTACGTCTGGGTCTGCCGCATCGCCTGCACCGAGAAGGGCGTGCCCTATACCCTGGTGCCGGTCCTGCCGAATTCGCCCGAGATCGCGGCCATCCATCCCTTCCGCAAGATCCCGGCGATGCGGCATGGCGCGGTGACGCTCTGCGAATCCCGCGCCATCTGCGCCTATATCGACCGGGCCTTTCCCGGACCTGCGCTGATGCCGGAAGACCCGGTGGCGCATGCACGGGTGGAGCAGTGGATTTCCCTGGTGAATACCAGCATCGACCCGGTCTGCATGCGGCAATACCTGGTGAGCTATGTCTTCCCCCGCACGCCGGACCGCAGCCCCGACCGCGCGGCAATCGAGGCCGCGCTGCCGGGCATGGAGCGGCAGATCGCGGTGCTGGCGGCTGCCGTGGCGCCGACCGGGCATCTGGTCGGCGCGGCTTTCACCCTGGCCGACGCCTTCCTGGTCCCGATCCTGCACTACCTCGCGCAGATGCCCGAAAGCGGCGCCATGCTGGCGAAGGCACCGGGGTTGCTGGCCTATCTGGAGCGGCATAGGGCACGGCCCAGCCTGGCGGAGACGCTGCCGCCACCGATGCGCCGGCGCTAAAGCAGCAGTGGTGCCGTCACGCGCCGGAGCAGCGGCACCGGCTCGGCCAGGTCACGCAGGCCGCAGGCCCGCAGATGCGCCGCGATGGCATCAAATTCCCTGGGCAACCGCGTGCGGTCCGCCGCATCGCCCTGCGGCACGTAGATCACCGTCTCGTAGCGCGCCCGGGTCAGCAGCACGCGGTAGGTATTGCGGACGAAAGCGAATTCCTTCGTATCCCGCTGCCAACCGGTGCCGGCAAAGCGGCGCGCCTGCCAGCCGCCCGCACCAGGCAGGAAATCCCCGCCCCAGGCGAGGCCGGCCACGTCCAGCTCAAGCCCCTGGCAGGCATATTCGGTGGCGCAGACCTCCAGCGCGTCGGAGGCGCGGACATCCGGCCAGCGGTTGAGGAACCAGTCGGCGATGTCCTCGCCCTGCACTTCGGCGCCAAGCCCCTCGGCACGCAGCCGCTTCGCCCCGGCGCTGCGCAGCAGCCCGGCGCGGCGTTGCCCGCGCGCCAGATGCCGCAGCGCGGCCCGCATCGTGCCGAGGTCGCGGGTCAGCAGGAAGGGCAGGGTGGGGGTAGCCTGCGCGATGGCCAGCGCCTCGGCAATGCGGCCATCCAGCAGCGCATCCACCCAGGCCGCGCCGGCGCTGTCACGCACGCTGCGGATCGGCACGGTGAGGTCGAGATCGGCATCGAGTGCCAGCCAGGCCGGCGCACCGGTGGCGAGGCGCTGCGCCGGGTCGGGTGCCGCCAGCGTGCTCGGCGCGGCAAGGGCACGCCAGCCGGCGCTGGCCTCAATCACGCGGCCCCATTCGGCCAGTCCGGCTTCGCCGGTATTGATCTCCTGGCCATTGCCGATCAGCGCCACCACCACAGCCCAGCCGGGACGGCGGCCCATGATCTCCAGCGTATGCGCGGGCTCGCTCATGGTAAGGCGGGAGGGGCGGTTCCGGGTGCCGAGCCGGGCCTTCGCCGCATCCCAGGCGCGCTGCGCCTCGTCGAAGACGATCAGGCGTTCGGGTGGCAGGCGCGTGGGATCAGTGGCGCAATCCTCCAGGAAGCGGTGCACATTCTGCAATGCGGCGCGGACGCGGCGCTGCGCTTCCGGCCGGCCGCATTCACCGCGCGCCACCGCATCCCGCGCCAGCGCCGCACGCAGCACGGTGACGAGCGGCGCATTGCCGGTGAGGAAGGCCGCGCCCTCCTGCCGCGCCGGCCCGAAGACGGCGTTCAGGCCACACAGGGTCTTGCCGGCGCCGGGAATGCCGGTAACGAAGACAACGCTGCGGGTGCCATCCCGCCGCGCCGCCTCCACCGCGCGCGTCACCGCTGCGGCGGTGCGGGTGAGGTTCGCCGCATCGGCGCGCGCGGTGGCGATCTCCGCCACGCCGTTCCGGGCATAGAGCATGGTCGCGGCTTCGACGATGCTCGGCACCGGGCGATAGGGTGCCGCCAACCATGCGGCGCCGTCCAGCGGCATGCGCGGCGGCGGTGCCTGGCACTGCGCCCAGGCCACCAGCGCGCCCAGGCCCGCGCCGTTGCAGCGGACCGGCGGCAGCACGCCTTCCCAGATCAGCGGCGGCTGCGGCGGCAGGGCGGCAGGCACCTGCATCGTGACCAGCACCGGCAGGATCGGGTGCAGGCGGCTGCCGGCGTGGAAGTCGCGCAGGTCGAGCGCGTAGTCCTCCGCCTCCGCCAGGGCAGCGGGCGAGGCGTCGGCGGTCTTGAATTCCAGGCAAAGGATCGCGCGATCGGTCAGCACCACCGCGTCGATGCGCCGTTCCAGCCGCAGCAGATCGAATTCCAGCGCGATGGTCCAGGCCATGCCATCGCAAGCCCGAATCGTATCGCGCAGCGCGGCGATCTGCGCCCGCCAGGCACCCTCCTGCTCGGAAGTGCCGGCATAGCCGCGCTGCGCCTGGGCGGAGGAGAGCCGGCCGACGGTATCTTCCGGGTCGCGCGCCAGCAACTCCGCGCCCGTGCAGGCGAACCAGGCCCTCACGCCCGCCGCCGCGGCCAGGTCGCCAGCAGCAGGCTGCCGCCCATCAGCGCGAAACCCATCCCATGCACCACCGAGAAGCTCTCCCCCAGCACCGCCACCGCCACCACCGCCGCGGTGGCCGGCAGGAAGCCGGTGAACAAGCCCGCCACGCCGGCTGGCACGCGCCGCAGCCCGGCATACCACAGCAGCAGGCAGAGCACGCTGGCCGTCAGGCTGTGGAAGACCAGCAGCCCGGTCAGGTCCGGCGCCGCCAGCGCGGCCATGGCGCCGATCCCCGGCAGCGCAAAGGGCAGCAGCATGGCGGCGCTGAAGGTCTGCATCCAGAGGCTCGCCGTCACCACCGGCAGGCGCCCGGCGAGGCGCTTGGCCAGCAGCACATAAATGGCTTCGCCGCAGACGGCGGCGAAGACCAGCGCATTGCCGAGCGCCGAACCCTCCCCGGCCGCGCCGCCGCGCGCCAGGGTGATGGCCGCCATGCCGCCCGCCGCCAGCGCCGCCGCCAGCCAGTGCCGCAGCGGCAGCCGCTCCCGCAGCCACACCGCGCTGCCGAGCGCCACCACCGCGGGCAGGCTGGCCAGCACCATGCCGCCCTCCAGCGCCGAGGTCAGGCGCAGCCCCGCCAGCAGCCCTGCATTGTAGAGCGCGGTGCCGAAAAGCGCCTGCAGCGCCAGATTGCCCAAGGTGGCGCGTTCCGGCCGCACCCGCCCATCCAGGACCCGCGCCAATGGCCAGAGCACCAGGCAGGCCAGCGCGCAGCGCAGGCAGGCGATGAGCGGGATCGGCAGGGCTTCCGCCAGCAGCTTGGCGACGCCGACATTGGCGCCGACCAGCGCCATGGCGCCGGCAAGCTGGGCATAGGCCAGGATCACCGGCGCGGCGTCATTCGGCCTCGCCATCCCGGCGGAAGGGCGAGAGGGTGGCCAGCGCGGCGATCTCCTCCAGCATCGCCGGCCGCTCCCGCGCCAGGAAATCACCCACGGCGCGGCGGAGGCCGGGGTGGTCGATCCAGTGCACGGAATAGGTGGGGCAGGGGAGGTAGCCGCGCTGGATCTTGTGCTCCCCCTGCGCCCCCGCCTCGACCCGCGGCAGCCGGTGCTCGATGGCGAAGTCGATGGCGCGGTAGTAGCAGAGCTCGAAATGCAGGAAGGGCGCATCCACGATGCTGCCCCAGTTGCGGCCGTACAGCGCGTCGCGCCCGAGCAGGTTCAGCGCGCCGGCCACCGGCTCGCCATGCCTTTCGGCGACCATCAGCACCACCCGGTCGCCCAGCGCCTCCGCCATCAGCGGCCAGAAGCGCGGCGTGAGATAGGCGCTGCGGCCCCATTTCTTGTCGGTGGTGCTGCGGTAGAAGCGGTGGAAGGCGGCCCAGTATCTCGGCGTGATCTCACGGCCGCGCAGCGTCTTCAGCACGAAGCCGGAAGCCGCGGCATCCCGCCGCTCGCGCCGGATTGCCTTGCGCTTGCGCGAGGACAGCGCGCCGAGGAAATCCTCGAAATCCGCGTAGCCCTGGTTGTGCCAATGGAATTGCAGGCCGAGGCGTTGCAGCCAGCCGGCCCTGCCCAGGGCCTGCCACTCCGCCTCCTGGCAGAAGGTGATGTGGACGGAGGAGAGGCCCAGCTCCTCGCAGCCCTGCACCAGCCCCTGGGCCAATGCGGTGACGGGCACGCCGCTGCCCGGCCGCACCAGCAGCCGCGGCCCCGGCACCGGGCTGAAGGGCGAGCAGACCTGGAGCTTCGGGTAGTAGCGGCCGCCGGCACGCTCGAAGGCATCGGCCCAGGCATAATCGAAGACGTATTCGCCCTGGCTGTGGCTTTTCCCGTAACAGGGCGCGCAGGCCACCACCTGGCCGGCGCCGTCGCGCAGCACCGCATGCTGCGGCAGCCAGCCGGTGCGGGAGATGGCGCTGCCACTGGCCTCCAGCGCCGCCAGGAAGGCATGGGAGACGAAGGGGTTGTCGGTGCCGGCGCAGGCATCCCATTCCGCCGCCGGGACATCGGCGATGCCTGGGTGAAGGGAGAGCGAGAACGCCGGAGAGTCGTCGGGCATGGGCCTAAGATCGCACGCGGCAGGGCCGGCGCAAGCGGCCCCGCTTCAGTCGGGCCAGCGCAGGAAACTGCGCGCGGTCTCGTCGCCCGTGCCGAACTGGACAAGCACTACCCCTGGCCGCCCCCGCACGCGGAATGTGAGGGAGCATTCCTGCGCACTTTCGGGCGGGATGTTCGCGTAGTCCGGGAACCACTGGACCGGGGCACGGGGTATGCCATCGGTGACCAGCCGCGCGACATCCCGTGCTCGCAGCGGTGTCTCCCGTGAGTGCTCGTTCAGGTAGGTGAACTGCAGGGTGAAGACGGATTCCTGTTGCCGCGGGGCGTAGGAGCGATTGAAGGTCGTGATCCCCACCCAGCCGCGGTCCCGCTGGATGCGCTGCCCCGGGCGCATGAGCGGCGCATCGGCGGGCGGCCCGGTGTCATCGTCACGCGCGCCCTGGGCAAGCGCGGAGCCGCCCGCCGTGGGATCGGCCCAAAGGCTGCCAAGGCCCGCCAGCATGGCCGCGCTCCAGACCATCAATCGGCGCCGTGGGCGAAACGCGCCAGTATCGGGCGGCAGTCCCGGTCCGTTTGGCCCACGTTGTTCCATCATGCCGACAACTCCTCAAATGCAGGTCCGCAAGCATCCATAGCATCGGGAGAAATGGCTTGTGCCCTCGCAGCACATCAAGCCGTGGCGAGCCGCGCCGCCGGGTTTTCTTGCGTCATTGCACCGATATGTCGACCGGCTGCTCCTCCCCGAACCGGAATACCAGGGGCGGCGGTGCAGGCAGATTGAAGCGCACCATGATGTCCTGATGGCTCCGGGGCGGAACATTGATCGCCGGTGGTGCCCATGAGGGCGCGATGGTCTGACGGCCCGACACGAGCTTCACGAAGCGCGAGGGATCGTGAGGCGAAAAATCGGGGCCGGTCGACACGCGGTAGTAGAGTTCCAGGGTGGCTAGTCCCTGGCCGGAACTCCGCCGGACCTCGATATTGCCGACCAAGACATCGTCCACGCGCTGCGGGGCTGGCGAGGCGGGGCGCACTGCCGGCGTCCTGCCCGGTTCCGTCTCCTGGCTTGGTCTTGCCGGCCGGTCGGGGGGAGGCGAGGACCTTGTCCAGATAGGGGCTCACGGCCGCGACCAAGCCACCCAGCGCGGTAAGCACCGCCGCAACGCCGGTGAGGATGCCCGGCAGGGTGGCCCACCACGATCCGCCCCGGTCCTGCTTCGACTCGCCCATCGCCAGCGATCTCCGCTGCGGAAGCAACAGACTACCACGAGCGCGCCGCTCAGGGACGAGAGGCAACCTCGAACATCCCCTCCACCTCGACCGCCGCATCGCCGGGCAGGGAGGGGACGCCGATGGTGCTGCGGGCATGCCGCCCGGCCTCGCCGAACAATTCCACCGCGAGGTCGGAGGCGCCGTTCATCACCTGCGCATGCTGGGTGAACTCGCCCGGCGCCGCGATGAAGCCGCCGAGCCGCACCACCCGCCGCACCCGGTCGAGATCGCCGGCCGCCGCCCGCAACTGCGCCACCAGGTTGATGAAGCAGAGCCGCGCCGCCGCCCGCCCCTGCTCGATCGAGACCCCGGCGCCGAGCTTGCCGGTGAAGGCAATCTTCCCGTCCTGCAAGGGGATCTGGCCGGAGATCACCACTAGGTTCCCGGTGACGTTGAACGGGATGTAGTTGGCGATCGGCGCCGCCGGGCTCGGCAGGGTGATGCCGAGTTCCTGGAGCCGTGCCTCAATGCGTCCAGCCATGCCCTGTCTCCCTGTGTCAGCCGACCAGCCGCAAGGACCGCCGCCTTCCGCGCGGGCTGGCCACCGGCAGCGCCGGCAGGTCGAGCGGCAGCAGCGGCGCCTGCTGCATCGCGCTGCCCACCGTATCCGGCGCGCAATCCTCCTCCGAGGGCTGCGGCAGGTCGCGGCGGCCGAGATAGTCTAGCGCCAGCCGCCGGAAGGCCCAGTCCAGCACCGAGGTGGCGCGCGGGATGGCCGGGTCGCCCTCCACCGCGCCGGCCGGGCCGAAGCGGGTATAGGCGAAGGCCTCCACGTAATCGGCCAGCGGCACGCCCCGTTGCAGGCCGAGCGAGACGGCCTGGGCGAAGCCGTCCATCAGGCTGCGATAGGCGGCACCCTCCTTGGAGAGGCTGAAGGCGATCTCCAGCAACCGGCCCTCGGCATCCTCGGCGGTGCGGAGCGCGGCGCGATGCCCGCCGACCGAGACATGCAGGGTGGTGCCGGCATGGCGGCGCATCGGCACCGGCCGCGGCGCCGGCTGCGCCGGGCCGGCCAGGGCGAGCGGCGCGGGCGGGGCGGCATGCAGGAAGGCCATGACCGCGCCGCACATCGCCTGCCGCGCCGGTTCGGGCACCGGGGCCAGCAATTCGGCGATGCGGCCGGGGAAGGCCTGGCCGGCACGCAGCGCGGCGCGACTCGGCACCTCGGCGATGCCGCCGGAGTCGGTGGTCAGTGCCCGGGTGGCGCTGGCGGCGGGGGCGATGCCGCCGGTCTCGGCGCCGAGCAGCGCCTCGGCGGCATCCGGCATGGCCAGGGCCAGCAGCGCGGCATGGCGGAGGCCCGGGGCGGCGGCGGCGGCATCCAGTGCGGCGCGGGCGGCGGCGGCGAGGCCGGGCACCGGGGTTTCCGCGGGCGGCGCCGGCCAGAACAGCGCCACGGGTTCACGGGCGCCGAGTCGCGCGGCGATCCGGCCCGATTCGGCCTCCGCCGCGCCAAGGGTCAGCGCCGCGATGGCGGCGCCGGTGGCGCGGCCGCCGGGGCTGTCATAGGCTAGGCCAAGGCCGGCCAGCAGCCCCGCCAGGTCGGCGAAGCCAAGCCGCAGCCGCGGTGACTTCGCGCCGGCCAAGCAGTCCAGTAGCCGGATGCCGGTGCCGCAGGCCTCGGCATAGGCTTCCAGGTCGAAACCGCCCTCGGGCTCCAGGAAGGCGGGCAGGTTCAGGACGAAGCGGGACTCGGCCTTCGCGTCGTTGCGCCAGACCTCGGCGCCCGGGGCGCCGCGCCGGGTCAGCAGCAGGGCGCGCAGCGCCTCCGCCAGATCGGCGGCGCCGGCCGCGTCCAGCACCCCGGCGCGCTGGCCGGCGCGGAGCGCGCGCTGGATCCAGGACTCGGCGGCGCGGGGCAGGGCGGCTGGTCCCTGGCCAGGGACCAGCGCCGCCAGCGCGGCGGCGGCTTCCTCCTCCCAGCCGAGCGGCAGGGCGACAGGACGGGGCAGGGCGTCGGGATCGGCGCCGGCGCGCGTACGGCGCAGCGGAACCCCTTCCCACAAGGTGCCTTGGATCGGTGCCATGGGGGGATGCTACGGTCCCCTCCCGGCCGGGGGAAGCCGTATTTGGTGGTCTGGGAGGGCCAGGGACGCAACATCCTGTGGATATCACTCCGCCACCGTCCTCTTTGCGCCAAAGGCGGGCCTGTGCGATGGTCCGCCGCCGCCCGGCCAGGCCGGCAGCCCGCCGGATCGGCGGTCCCGAAGGAGCGTTTCCGCCCCCATGTCCTTCCTGTTTCGCCTCACCTCGGGCCTCAGTGGCCGCAAGGCCGGCACCGACCGGTTCGGCAATGTCTATTTCGAAAGCCGGCGCAACCAGCCGATCTACGACCGGCCGCGCCGCTGGGTGGTCTATGCCGGCGCCGCGGACCCCACCGCCGTGCCGCCGGAATGGCATGCCTGGCTGCACCACACGACAGCCGCGCCACTGCCGGAGGGGAAGCGCTACCCCTGGCAGCAGGAGCACCTGCCGAACCTGACCGGCACGGCGGATTCATACCGGCCGCTGGGGCATGACTATGTCGGCGGCACCAGGCGCGTGACCGGCGGCGATTACGAGGCCTGGACCCCTGGCTCGTGACGTCCCGGTTCCTGAGCACGGGTCGCGGAGCCTGACGGCGTGAAGGGGCGCAGCCTGATGGAGGTGGCGACGGGCGCGGTCATCCTGGCCGTGGCCGCGGGCTTCCTGGCCTATGCCATCCTGCATAGCGGCCACGGCGCGGTGAATGCGGACGGCATCCTGCTGCGCGCCAATTTCGACCGGATCGACGGCCTCTCCAACGGCGCCGATGTGCGGATCGCCGGGGTCAAGGTCGGCACCGTTACCAGCAGCCGGATCGTCCCGGAGATCTTCGCCGCGCAATTGACCCTGCGCGTCGACCGCAGCCTGAAGCTGCCGACCGACACCTCGGCCGAGATCACCAGCGAGGGGCTGCTGGGCGGCAAATACGTCTCGCTGGTGCCGGGTGGGTCCGAACGGTTCCTGGCCGATGGCGGGCAGATCACCGAGACCCAGGGCTCGGTCAGCCTTGAATCGCTGCTCGGCCGGTTCATCTTCTCGGTCACGCAGATGAACACGCAACCGAACCAGGGCCAGGGAGGGCAGGGCCAGCCGGGCAGCAACCAGGGGGCCGGCGCACCGGCCGCGGTGCGATGATGCTGGACCCTCCCGCCCTCTGGCCGGGGACGGATGGCAGCCCGGTCTCCTGCCGGGAAAAGCTGAAGGTCCTGGCCGAGAACCACCGCGAGGCCGCGCAGGTGCTGCGCGACGCCTTCGAGGATGCGGTGCTGATGGGCGTGGAGGAAGCGGCGATGCGCCGCATCCTGGCTGAGCTGGTCGCCGCCCTGCCGAGCCCGAAGCGGCCCCCCGGAGCATGAGGGCGGTGTCCCGGGGTCTGATACCAACGGACCGGTCCAATGACCGGTCCGAGGCGCCGAACGGCGCCCGCGCCAAGTGGCGCGAAGCCAAGCAAACCGGAGGTTTGCGCCCGGCGATTGAGGGTAGGAAAAAGGCATACCAGGGGTCGATGAAATCGGCCGCTGGTATGAGGCGCGCCGCGCTGGCGGCGTTGCTGTCGCTGCCCGGTCTGGCACCGGCACTGGCCCAGGGCTGGGTGCCGCGGCCGGTGGCCGAATTGCAGCTGCTGGACAAGGTGACGGCCCGGGTTTCCGTGCTGCGCGCCACCGTGGGGCAGCCGGCGCAATTCGGCACGCTCAGCATCCTGGTCACGGCCTGCAATGCCCGGCCGCCGGACGAGGTGCCGGATGCCGCGGCCTACCTCGAAATTGGCGACAGCCGCCGCGCCGCCGGGCAGCAGGTGGTGTTCCGCGGCTGGATGTTCGCCAATGCGCCCGCTGTCAGCATGCTGGAACACCCGGTCTATGACGTGCGGGTGCTGGACTGCCGCTGAAGCGGCGCCCCGGCTATAGACCTTCGGCGACCGAACCCTCCTGCGGCTCGGGGCGATTTGCCAGCACCAGGATTTCCGAGGGCGGCAGGTCGCGGATCTCGACATGGGCGGTGCCATCCGGCCTCCGGCGGACCGGCAGGACGGAGCCCTGGGGATGCGGGCCGCCGAAGGGGCCGGCCGTTCCCGCTTCGGCCGTATTGAGCACCACCGTCAGCCCGCTGCCCGGCGGGTTGAGTCTGGCATCCACCAGGACATCGCCGCCCCGCGCCGCGGTGCCATGCCCATTGAGGACGCAAAGCGCCTCCTCGTCATCGAGGATGCGCGACCAGGCGACCAACTCGCCCGCCCCTGATGCGCCGAAGGGTCCGCCGAAGAGCGAGAGCGGGCGAAGATACTGCCGGCCATGGCGCAGCACCGGCAGCGCCCGCCGCAGCGCCGCACAGGCCGCGATGCGCGTGAAGGCGGGATGCGCCGCATCGAAGCAGTGGCGGCCGGCGGTGCCGAAGGGGCCGAAGCCGGGCAGCTCCGGGTCGAGGCATTCCGGTGCGGGCCGCATGCCCTCGGCGCCGCTGCGTCGCGGGTGCTCCGGCCCGAACATCGCCTCGCGCAGGTAGCGGTCGGACCCGCCCCAGCCGGGCAGCCAGCGGCGCTCGGCGGGCTCCGGGCCGGCGAATGCCTGCTCGGTGCCGTAATAGATGCAGGGAATGCCGAGCGTGAACATCTGCAGCGCGACGCCCGCCACCACCTGATGGTTGCTCGCCGCCTCGGCGGAGAAGCGCAGCTTCTGGCCGAAGACATGGTCGTGGTCATCCAGCACCGAGACGTGGCGGTCGCCGAGGTTGCGGTGCGACCCCATCACCGTGCGGCCGGGATCGAAGCGGTCGAAATAGTCGCCTGGCGGCGCGAGGCCCTTCGCGACCTGGTTCAGGGCGATCCGCATCTCGCCGATATCGAGCGCGGCGCTGAGATTGCGCTCCAGCGCATCGAGGTAGAAATTCTCTGCCGAATCGCCCCCGGCCACCTCGCCGAGCAGCAGGAAATTCAGCTTGCCGAGATTGGCGGCGAATTCACGGATGGTGCCGCAGAAATTCCGTGCCTCCTCGACGGCAACATGCTTCAGCGTGTCGATGCGGAAGCCGTCGCAGTCGGTCAGCGCGATCCAGTATTTGAAGCAGGCCGCCAGGTTCTCCAGCGTCCCGGCATGGCCGAGGGCAAGGTCGCGCAGGATCTCGAAATCCGTGCGCTTGTGCTCGGCCTCGGGATCGGCGAGGTCGCCGGCGCCGAGGTCGCCGGTCCCGGCCCTGGTATAGGCATCCGGATTGCGCAGCTCCTCCGGCCAGGCCGCGTCGTCGCGCCCGAAGGCGGTGCCGGCCATCGGCCGCCCCTCGGCATCGAGCCAGGCGCCGAAGGCATAGGCGCCGCGCGGCAGGTAGCGCGGCCGCCAGGCGCCGCCCGGAGTGGCCTCCGGATAGATCCAGTTGCTGCCCGTGTGGTTGAAGATGATGTCGAGGATGACGCGCATGCCCCGGCCATGCGCCGCGGCGCAGAGCTCCACCAGGTCCTGCCGGGTGCCGAGGCGCGGGTCGATTTCGAGGAAATCCTGCACGCCGTAGCCATGATAGGTGTCGAGGTGGCGCCGCTGCTGGAAGACCGGGCTGATCCATAGCGCGGTCACGCCCAGAGCTTGCAGGTAGTCGAGCTTCGACCGGGCGCCTGCCAGGTTGCCGCCCTGCCAGCGTTCCGCCCCCGAGGCCGCCCATTGGTCCCAGCGCCAGGACCCGCCGCCGGGCCGCGGGCGCGCCGCAGCGAGGTCGCCGCGGTCGAGCAGGGGGCGCCCGCCCTCCTGCCCGTCGCTGAAGCGATCCACCAGGAGGAAGTAGAGGATCTCGTCGCGCCAATCCTCCGGCGAGGCGTGGCAGTGCTGCCGGCGCGGCAGCGTGACGTCGCGGCGGATGCTCCCCGGCACCTGCCGCGACAGCGCCTTCTCGGCAAAACCCATCCTCTGGCCTCCCGATTCGCGGTTGCGTCCCGGTGCCGCCTACCGAGGCTGCGGCGGGCGGGCCGCATCCTGCCTTTCCTCCCCGTCGCGCTGCGCGGCGGTGCCCTCGCGGCCGGCCTGGACCATGGCCCGCAGCCGCGCCGGGTCGCGCAGCAGGATGGCCCGCGGCCCGCTCTCCACCAGCCCGCTGCGGCCGAGCGCCGCCAATTCGCGCGAGACCGCCTCGCGGCGCGCGCCGATGCGGGCGGCCAGGATATGCTGCTGCAGGGGCGGGCTCAGCACCAGCATGCCATCGCCCCGCGGCCGCGCCAGCCGCAGCAGATCGGCGCAGAGCCGGAGCCGCACCGGCAGCGTCACCAGCTCCAGGATGCGCTCGTCCTTGGCGCGGATCCGCTCGGCGAGCTGGTGCAGCAGGCGCCGGCCCAGCGCCGGGCTGTGCAGCACCACCGCGAGGAAGGCCTCGGCCGGCAGCCGGCAGAGCACCGTCCGGTAGAGCGCGGTGATATTGGCGGAGCGCGGCGCGCCGTCGATGGCGGCCATCTCGCCGAACAGCTCGCCCGGCCCGAGATCGCCGAGCACCAGCTCCTCGCCATCCGGCGCGCGCACCACGACGCGCACCGCGCCCTCGACGATCGCGAAGACATCGCTGCTGTCCTCGCCGAAATCGAGCACCACCGCACCGGGCGCCACGGTGAGTAGGCTGGCACTCGCCGCCGCCTCGGCAAGCCGCTTCGGCTCAGCGCCGGCGAAGAAGCCGATCCGGCCCAGCAGCGCGGCATCCGCCATGGCCGCCATCCCTCAGCGGCACCGCCGCTTCGGGCCGTGCGCGCGCGCACATCCCCCGGGGCGCGAGGGGCGCAGTCTCCGGCCTGCCAGGGATGGCAGGAAGCGGAGGCCGACATGACCCAGTGGAAGCGCCCCGACATTGAGGAGATGGCCGAGTTCCTGCTGAACCTGGCCGGCGTGGCCTACATCCTCGGCTTCCTCGTCGCGGTCGAGGCCGTGTTGCTGAAGCTCTTCTACTAGGGGTGGGCAAATGCCGCCGCCCCGCAAGGCGAGGGAGACATCACCATGGGATGCATGTGCGATCTGGCCGGCGCTGCCCTGGTCCTCGGCTCGCTGGCCATGCTGCCCCGCGCCTTCGCGCAGGAGGCTCGCAGCAATACCGTCCAGACGACGGGCGCCATGATGCCGCGGCCCGATCCGGGCATCGCCCCGACCACGCCGCTGCCGCCCGGCCTCCGCCGGTACACCCTGCCCGAACCGGCAGCCCTCGGCGGGAGCGCCGCGCATGGCCTCTGGCCGGTGGTGGTCGGCAACAGTGACGGCAACCCGGTCGTCGAATACCGGATGCCGCCACGCTGATCCGCGGGGCGCTGCCGCCCGTGGCGCGGCAGGCCATCCCGGGGGCTTCCGTCGCCGCGGGAGCCAGGCTTGCGGGGCTTGGCCCGGGGCGGGCCGGATCATGGACCGCATGGTCATTCCCGCACTCATCCGATGCCTCAGAAAATAATATCCATGTGAAAGGAGGGGTGCGGTCAATTCCCCTTGGGCAACAGGCCCGGAACCGCTTGCCGGGGTGGCGCCCCGCTCCGTCGTCCGGCGCGCCACCGGCCCAGGCGGGCGGGCCCTGGCCGTGTCGCCGGCGCCGGGGCAGCATGCCGCGGCAGGGAGGAAACGCCATGTCCGATGCCGCCGCCGCCGCCGGCCCGCTCGCGGGTGTGCGGGTGCTCGATCTCTCGCATGTGCTGGCCGGGCCCTATGCGACCTACCACCTGGCGCTGCTTGGCGCCGAGGTGATCAAGATCGAGAAGCCCCCCGGTCGGGGATGCGATCCGCGACATGGAAACGCGGCCCGCCCAGGGTGGCGTGACCGCCGCCTTCCAGGGCGTGAATGCGGGCAAGCGCGCGATCGCGCTCGACCTGGCGCAACCCGGCGGCCGGGCGGTGCTGGAGCGGCTGATCCCGACCGCCGATGTGTTCCTGGAGAATTTCCGCCCCGGCAAGATGGCGGGGCTCGGCTTCGAGCCGAAGCGCGTGGCGGCGCTGAACCCGCGGATCGTCTATGCCTCCGTCTCCGCCTGGGGCCAGGCCGGCGACCATGCCGGCCGGCCCGGCTACGACCATGTGATGCAGGCCGCGACGGGGATGATGTGGCTGCAGGGCAGCGATCCCGCGGCGCCGCCGGTGAAGGTGGGCTTCCCGGCGATCGACATGGCGGCGGGCCTGACCGGGGCGCTGGCGGTGATGGCCGGCCTGATGCGCCGGCGCGCCGGCGACACCGGGCCGATCGTGCTCGACATCTCGATGGCCGATGCGGCGCTGGCGCTGATGTCGGCGCCGGCCAGCCGCTACCTGATGGAAGGCGCCGCGCCGTCCCGCATCGGCAATGGCGCCTTCGCCGCGAGCCCCGGCGGCAACGTCTTCCGCACCGCGGATGGCTGGCTCGCCGTCGCGGCCAATACGCTGGCGCAATTCGAGGCGCTGGCCCGCATGCTCGGCCGGCCCGAACTGGCCACCGCGCCGGACTGGCTGCGCCTGCGCCCCGCCTCGCCGGATGCCATCCTGCGCGATTGCGGCACGCCGCGCCTCGCCGCCGCGCTGGAGGGCGCCTTCGCCGGCCGCGGCTCGGAGGAATGGGAGGCGCTGCTGGCCGCCGCCGGCGTGCCGGCCGCCGCGGTGCGCAGCCTGGCGGCCTTCCTCGATGGGCCCTATCGCCGCAGCCCGGGCTTCACGGGGCATGTGCCGGATCCGAATGCGCCGCCCGGCGGGGCCGGGCATGCGGTGCTCGGCGCCGCCTTCCGCATCAATGGCGCCGCGCCGGTGCCGCGCGCCGCGGCGCCGCGGCTGGGCGCGGATACCGGGGCGGTGCTTGCCGGGCTCGGCTATGCGCCGGCAGAGATCGCCGCGCTGCGGGCCGCGGGGGCGGTGCAGTGAGGCCGGCGGCTCCCTGGCGCCGCCGCGGCCTGCTGGCCACCGTCGCAGCCACCACCGCCGGCAGGGCCCTGGCGCAGGGCTTCCCGCAGCGGCCGGTGCGCCTGGTCGTTCCCTATGGCGCCGGCAATGTCACGGACCAATTGGGTCGGTTGCTGGCCGAGGCCCTCTCGCGGCGCTGGCCGCAAAGGGTGGTGGTGGAGAACCTGCCGGGCGCGGGCGGCACGCTGGGGGTCGCCGCGGTGGCCCGCGCGGCGCCGGATGGGCATACGCTGGTCCTCGCGGCGATGGCGGCGATGACGGTCACGCCGCATCTGCAACGCGGCCAGGTCGGCTACGACCCGCTGGCCGACCTGGCGCCGATCGGGCTGGTCGCGGTCACCCGCGGGGCGCTGGCGGTGCATCCCGCGCTGCCGGCCCGCAACCTGGAGGAACTGGCCGCGCAGGCCCGGCGCGCCGGGCCGGTCTTCTACTATTTGGCTGGCAGCGGCACCTTGCCGCATCTCAATATGGGATTGCTGAAATCGGCGCTCGATGCCCCGCTGGAGCACGTGCCCTATCGCACCAGCGCGGCCGGTCTCGCCGACCTGCTGGCCGGACGGGTGCAGGTGACGATGGACGCGGCCAGCGTGACCCTGCCGGCGATCCTCGACGGGCGGTTGCGCGCGCTGTTCTGGAACGGCCCCAGGCGCAATCCCGCCCTGCCCGGGGTGCCGACCCTGGCGGAGGCGCTGCCGGGTCTCGACCTCGCCAATCCCTGGCTCGGCCTGCTGGCGCCGCGCGGCCTGCCGGCGCCGATCCTGGCCTGGCTGGAGGCGGGATTGGCGGCCGTGCTGGCGACGCCCGGCTTCGCGGAAAGGTTCGACGCCGGGCTGGAGCCGCTGGGCGGCGGGGCAGAGGTCTTCGCGCGCCAATTGCGGGAGGACCATGCACGGTTCGGCGCGCTGCTCGCCCGGCTGAACATCCGGCCGGATTAGGCCCGATCGCGCCGGCCTCAGGCCAGGCGCGAGCCGTCCGCCATGCCCGGGTCCAGCCTGGCATGGACCTTGGAGATGCGGTCCACCCGCAGCCCCATGCGGCGGCCGTGCTCGCGCAGCACCGCCTCATCGGTGGCGCGGTAGTGGCCATAGATCCTGCCCTCCGCGACGAAGCTCTCGATCCACTCGATACCGGGTCCGATCGCTCGCTGGGCGTCGCAGAGGCCGATGGCCGTGGCGCGCAACCCTTCCTCGGTGAAGCTCTCGATGCCGGGGATGCCGCATTCCACGATGTAGCGGTGCATGGCCATCGGCCCGTTCTCCATCCGGTCGCCGCCAGGGCGGGCGGCTATTGCTGCGCCACACGCTCCGGCACGTCCACCGGCGTCACCCGCACCGGGGCGGTGCCGTCCTCCTTCATGCCGAGCCGCTCCGCGGTGCGGGGGCTGACATCGATGATCCGGCCGCGCACATGCGGGCCGCGATCCTCCACCTTGACCATCGCGCTGCGGCCATTCTCAAGGTTGGTCACCCGGGCCGTGGTGCCGAGCGGCAGGCTGCGATGCGCCGCGGAATTCGAGTTCCGGTCGAAACGCTCGCCATTGGCCATGCGGCGGCCGTGGAATTGCGGCCCGTAATAGGAAGCCTCGCCCTGCTGGCTGCGGTGCTGCCGTGGCCCGGCCTCGGCGGTCGGCACCAGGGGCTGGTCGCAGCCCGCCAGGCTGGTGATCGCCAGAGCCGCACCGATGGCCAGTACCCGCATCCCTCGCACGATTGTCTCCCAATCCTGTGACGTGACAGGGGGGCAAGACGCACGGGACGCTGCATGGTTCACTCGGGAGCGGGCTTTTCCCTTTCGCCTATTCCTGGTGCTAAGGCTTCTTCCACCATGACCATTCAGCACCGCACCGTGGCGGCGGCGGAGGCGGATGCCCGCCTCGACCGCTGGTTCCGCCGGCATTTTCCGCAATTGACCCAGGGTGCCCTGCAGAAAATGCTGCGCACCGGCCAGATCCGCGTGGATGGCAGGCGGGCGGAGGCGAATACCCGGCTCGCCGCGGGCCAGGAGGTCCGGGTCCCGCCCCTGCCGGAGGGGCCGCCGCCGGCGCCGCCCGGCCAGCGCCCGGTCGATGAACGCGATGCGCGCGAGCTGGAGCGGATGGTGATCCATCGCGACGACAGCGTGATCGTGCTCGACAAGCCGCATGGGCTGCCGGTGCAGGGCGGGCCCGGCATCCACCGCAACCTGGACGCCATGCTGGACGCGCTGCGCTTCGGCTATGAGGAGCGGCCGCGCCTGGTGCACCGGCTGGACAAGGACACCTCCGGGGTATTGCTGCTGGCCCGCACCGTCCAGGCCGCGGCGCAACTCGCCCGGGTCTTCCGGGAGCGCGAGGTGGAGAAGACCTATTGGGCCGTGGTGGTCGGCGAGCCCGCGGTGCCGGCCGGCCGCATCGACCTTGCTTTGGCCCGGCAGAGCGGCCCGCGCGGCGAGCGCACCACGGCGGTGGACGACCCCGCCGAGGGCGCCCGCGCCATTACCGACTTCAGCACCCTCGATGCGGTGAAGCAGCGCGCCGCTTGGCTGGAGCTGAAGCCGGTGACCGGCCGCACCCACCAGCTTCGCGTCCATTGTGCCGAGGCGCTGGGCAACCCGATCCTGGGCGATGGCAAATACGGCGGCTCGGCCGCGCATCTGGAGGGGCTGCCGGGGCAGTTGCACCTGCATGCCCGCTCCCTCCGCCTGCCGCATCCGGATGGCGGGGTGCTGGAGGTGGCGGCGCCGCTGCCGCCGCATATGCGCGAGACCTTCGGCTTCTTCGGCTTCGAGGCGCCGCGCACGCCCAAGGCCCGGCGGCTGAATCCGGGGCCGCGGCGTTAGGCCGGTATCGTCCCGCCGGAACGCCCCCCAGGCGATGCCGGCCATTGGCGCCCGTACCGCTGCCGCAGGGCGGTCCCGGTGCGGGCGGCAGAATTGGTCGCCGGGAGGTGGCCGCACCGCAGCCTGACGGCAGCCGGGCCGATCGCGGTCCCGGCCAAGCCGCAACCGTCCGGAGACGCGCATGTCCAAGCCACCACCCCAACCGCCCCGCCGCCGCTGGCTGCGCTGGCTGCTGATCGGGCTGGCGGTGCTGCTGCTGCTGCCGGTGGCGGCGCTGGCGGTGCTCTATGCGAGCTTCGACCCGGAGGCGCAGAAGCCCCGCATCGCGGCCGCGGTGGAACAGGCGACCGGGCGCCGGCTCACCCTGGCCGGGCCGGTCGGGCTGAAGCTCTCGCTGGTGCCGACCGTGACGCTGCAGGATGTGGCGCTGGCCAATATGCCGGGCGGCTCGCGCCCGGAGATGGCCACGGCGCGGCGGGTGGAGGTGCAGATGGCGCTGCTGCCTTTGCTCTCCCGCCGGGTGGAGGTGCGGCGGCTGGTGCTCGTGGCGCCGGATATCCTGCTAGAGACGGATGCCGAGGGCCGGCCCAATTGGGCCTTCACCCCGGCCCCGGCCGCGGCGCCGGCAGCCCCGGCGGATGGTGCGGCGCCGGCCACCACCCCGGAGGAGGCGGCCCGGCCGCTGGCGGTGGCGGTGGAACGGCTGAGCATCACCGAGGGCCGCATCGCCTATCGGGACGGCCAGACCGGCCGCACCCGGGCGCTGACCATTTCGCGGCTGGAGACGGAGGAATCGGGCAGCGGCGGCCCGCTGCGGCTGGACGGTGCCCTGGCGCTGGACGGGGTGCCCTTCACCCTGCAAGGCGAGACCGGCTCGCTGGCCAGGCTGGCGGCGCCCGAGCCTGACGCTGCCCCCTGGCCGCTGCGCCTGGCGCTGGCCGCGGAAGGCGCGCGGCTCACGGTGGAAGGCGGCATCGCCCGGCCGCGCGAGGCGAAGGGCTGGCAGGTGGCGGTGACGGCGGCGGTGCCGGACCTGGCGCGGCTGGCGCCGCTGCTGCCGGATGCGCCGCTGCCGCCGCTGCGCGACCTGGCGCTCTCGGCACGGCTCGCGGAAGCGGGTGGCGCCTGGCCGGAGGTCGCCGATCTCCGGCTCACGGCCGGCGAGAGCGACCTCAACGCGCTGCTGCCGGGGCTGCGGCTGCAAAGGCTGCTCGTCACCCTGCCACGCCAGGACCAGCCCCTGGCGCTGGAGGCGGCGGCGCAGGCCGGGGCGCTGCCGCTCCGGCTTGCCGGCACGCTTGGCGCGCCGGCGCTGCTGCTGCCGGGCGCGGCCGCCGGCCAGAACTTTCCGCTCGACCTCACGGCCGGCGCGGGCGAGGCCACCGCCAGCCTGCGGGGCGGCATCGCCGATCCGCGGGGGCTGAGCGGCATCGACCTCGCCCTTGCGCTGCGGGTGCCGGACCTGGCCGCGTTGGCGCCGCTGGCGGGCGGGGCGGCGCTGCCGCCGCTCCGGGATGTGGCGCTGGATACCCGGCTTGCCGAACGCGGGCCCGGCTTCCAGGGCGGCGCCTTCCTGCGCGGCCTCCGTGCCGCATCGAGCGCCGGCGACCTGGCGGGGGGATCTGACCTATGTGATCGGGCAGCGGCAGGGGGTGGCGGGGCAGCTCCAGTCGCAACGGCTGGACCTCGATGCGCTGCTGGCCCTGGCATCCGCCCGGCCCGCCGTGCCCGCGCCCGCACCGGCACCCGCACCGGCTCCCCTGGCCGCGCCGGCGGCCGACCATCGCGTGATCCCGGATCTCCCCCTGCCGCTGGAGGCCCTGCGGGTCACCGACAGTGACCTGCGCTGGACGGTGGCCGAGATGGTGCTGCGCGGCGTGACCTGGCGGCAGGTGGAGATGGCGCTGGCCATCCAGGACGGCAGGGCGCGGCTCGATCCCCTGGCCGCCACCCTGCCGGGCGGGCGCGTGACCCTGCGCGGGGCGGCGGATGTCACCACCGATCCGCCGACCGTGCAGGTGGCGGCGCAGGGCAGCGGCCTCGACCTCGACGCGCTGCTCGGCGCCTTCGGCGTGGCGCGGCGGCCGAGCGGCCGGCTCGACCTCAATGCCGACCTGCGCGGCCAGGGGCGCGGGCTGCGCGCGGTGGCGGCGGGGTCGCATGGCTTCCTGCATCTCGGCCTGGCGGAGGTGCGGCTGCCGCCGGGGCTGCTGCCGGCGCAGCTTGCCCAGGGCGTGCCCCTGCCGGTGGACAACCTGACCATCAGCGGCGCGCGGGCGCAATTCGCGGTGGAAGCCGGCATCGCCCGGACCCAGGTTCTGGACATCGCCACCAACCTGGGGCGGGTGACGGGGGAGGGCACGATCAGCCTGCGCGACGAGAGCCTGGCGATCCGCCTCGATACCGATCTCCGGCTGCCGATCCCCGGGGTGCCGCAGGGCCTGCGCATCCGTGCCCCAGTGCCGCTGACCGGCACCCTCGGCGCACCGCGGCTCGACTGGAGCCGGGCGGAGGGTTCGGCGGCGGGGGCGGTGGCGGGCGAGGTGCTGGAGCGGAGCGTGCCGCGCGAATTCCAGGCGCCGGCGCAGGAATTGTTGCGTGGCCTCTTCGGCCGCGGGAGGTAGGGGGATGAAGCGCTTCTGGGACAGGGCCGAGGTCACCGAACAGCCGGATGGCTTCGGCGTGGCGCTGGATGGCCGCCCGGTGCGGCTGCCGGGCGGCACGCCGCTGGTGGTGGCGGCGGCGTCGCTGGCCCGGGCCATCGCCGAGGAATGGCAGGCAGCCGGTGGCGCCAGGGATGGGGAGTTCACCGCCGCCGACCTGCCGCTGACCCGACTCGCCGGCACCGCACAGGAGCGGATCGCGCCGGACCCGGCGCCGCAGGTGGAGGGGCTGGCGAAATATGCCGAGACCGACCTGCTCTGCTACCGGTCCGAGGACCCGCGGCTGGCGGCGCTGGAGGCGGCCTCCTGGCAACCGCTGCTCGACTGGGCGGCGCTGCAGCACGACGCGCCGCTGCGCGTCACCACCGGGCTGATGCCAGTGGCGCAGGAGCCAATGGCGCTGGCGGCGCTCCGCCGCGTGGCGGCGGGTTGCACGGCGACCGAACTCACGGCGCTTGGTGTGCTGGTGCCGAGCCTGGGCAGCTTGGTGCTGGGGCTGGCGGTGGTGCAGGGGCGGCTGGAGGCGGAGGAGGCGCACCGGCTGGCGGTGCTGGATGAAACCTACCAGGAAGCCTTCTGGGGCACCGATGCGGAGGCCGCAGCGCGGCGCGAGCGGATCGCACGGGAGGTGGCGCTGGCCGCCCGGCTGGTGGCACTCTCGCGCGACTGACAGGGCCCGCGGGCGGCGGGCCGGGACGATGCTGCGGAGAGCGCGCGTGAATGCACGGCATCTGCTGATCGAGGGGCGGGTCCAGGGCGTCGGCTACCGCGACTGGCTGCTGCGCGAGGCAATGCGGCTCGGCCTCTCCGGCTGGGTGCGCAACCGCGGCGACGGTCGGGTGGAGGCGGTGGTCGCCGGCCCGGAGCCGCTGGTGCAGGCGCTGCTCTCGGCCTGCCGCCGCGGCCCGGCGCTGGCGCGGGTCGAGCGGATCGAGGAGAGCTTCGCTGAGGTGCCGGAGGAGCCGGGCTTCCGGCGATGGCCTTCGGTCTGAGCGCCCGGTCGTCCGGAGGCGCAGCGGAGGACGTGAACCGGCCGGCAGGAGACAAGCCCCTGGGATGTGGATAGGTCGTCCGACGCCACTTTTGGTTGTAATACTTAAGGTTCTCTTGCCACCAATGTAATAAATTGTCTCTGTATGCACGCGAGAGTAGCGTTACGACAACTTATGGTTGAGGAATGGGCATCAGAAAGGTGCTCCGGCACCTGATCCTTTTTCGAGGTGCGGGCCATGGGTGATTTCGCGTCCCTGATCGGCGGCAGCGAGGTGATGGGCCTGGATGCCGTCCCCTCCCATGCCGATGCCTACTATCATATTGAATCTGCGGGTATCTTCCTCGACAGGGCGCATAGTTCCGGCTCTGGCATCGTCGATGCTGCGGGGAATCCGAATGATGTCCGGATCGCCATGGGCAGCGGCGATGACGTGATCCGCAGCGGTGGCGGCGATGACCGGATCGATGCCGGTTCCGGCAATGACTGGATCGATGCCGGTTCCGGCGACAACGCGATCTCCGGCGGCAATGGCAACGATCACATCGCGGCCGGCGGCGGCAATGACCTGCTGCTGGGAGGGAACGGAAACGACACGCTCGATGGCGGCGATGGCGCTGACCTCCTCGATGGCGGTGAGGGTAACGACCTGCTGTACGGCGGTGGCGGCCAGGACCTCCTGATGGGTGGCAACGGCAACGACCTGCTGAGCGGCGGCGGAGGCGCCGACCTCCTCTGGGGCGGCAATGGCAATGACACGCTGATCGGCGGCGGCGGCGACGACCAGTTGATGGGTGGCAACGGCAACGACGCCTTCCTGTTCGACAGCAACTTCGGCCATGACATCATCACCGATCTGAGCAAGGGCGATCAGCTCTGGCTGGCGCATGACGTGAACGGATCGGGCATCTGCAAGCCCGCCGACCTCGCCAGCCATGTCACCGGTGGCATCGGGATGAACGGCGCAAAATACACGCTGATCACCATCGGCGAGGACACGATCCGCATCGAGGGCATGGACAAGAACGACTTCCTGCACAAGCTCTCGGACTGGGTGAAGATCGTCTGATCCGGGGCGCATCCATCGGCAGGATTCCGCGGCCGTTGCGCAACCGGGGCTTGCTTTCGCAGATGCGAAGGCGCATCTTGTCGGGGCCGGTTGCCTTGCGTGCCGGCGGTGCCCCGGCCGCGTGAGCGGCCCCCCGGATGATCCGGCCCTCGTGGCCAGCCCGGGGCGAGCCGAACTGCCGGGCCACGCGACGCTTCCTTCCGGAATGGCCCAGCCACGCGGGGTCTCCATCTGAAACCCGCGGCGTTTCGCGCAACCGGCGCCTGCTGCCGCGCGACTGGGATTATTGTTCCAAGTGACATCTTTCTCCGAACTCGGCCTCGCCGCGCCCCTGATGCGCGCGCTGGAGGAGGCCGGCTACTCCACCCCCACCCCGATCCAGGCCCAGGCCATCCCCACCGTGCTCGGCGGGCGCGACCTGCTGGGCATCGCCCAGACCGGCACCGGCAAGACCGCCGCCTTCGCCCTGCCGATCCTGCACCGGCTGAACGAGAAGGGCGGCCGCCCGCCGCGCGGCGGCTGCCGCGCCCTGGTGCTGAGCCCGACCCGCGAGCTGTCCTCGCAGATCGCCGACAGCTTCCGCACCTATGGCAAGCATCTCGGCCTTTCGGTCGCCACCGTCTTCGGCGGCGTGCCGCATGGGCCGCAGCGCCGCGCCCTCTCGATGGGCGTCGATATCGTGGTGGCGACGCCGGGCCGGCTGCTCGACCATCTCGCCTCCGGCACCGCCCGGCTCGACCGGGTCGAGGTGCTGGTGCTGGATGAGGCGGACCAGATGCTGGATGCAGGCTTCCTGCCGGCCATCCGCAAGCTGATCCCGGCCCTGCCGCGACAGCGCCAGACGCTGTTCTTCAGCGCCACCATGCCGAACGAGATCGGCCGCCTGGCCGGCGACCTGCTGCAGGACCCGGCGCGGGTCGAGGTGGCGCCCGTCGCCACCACGGCGGAGCGCGTGGCGCAGCGCGTCGTGCATGTGGAGGCCGGGCGCAAGCGCGGCCTGCTCGCCACCATGCTGCGCGCCGAGGGGGTCGGCCGGGCGCTGATCTTCTCCCGCACCAAGCACGGTGCCGACCGCATCGTGAAGCAGCTCGACCAGGACGGGCTCGCCGCCAACGCCATCCATGGCAACAAGAGCCAGGGCCAGCGCGAGCGGGCCCTGCTGGAATTCCGCACCGGCGAGGCGCCGATCCTGGTCGCCACCGACATCGCCGCCCGCGGCATCGACGTGGATGGGGTGACGCATGTGGTGCAGTACGACCTGCCCGATGTGCCGGAATCCTATGTCCACCGCATCGGCCGCACCGCCCGCGCCGGCGCTTCCGGCGAGGCCGTGGCGCTCTGCGCACCGGAGGAGATCGAGAAGCTCTGGGCGGTGGAGAAGCTGATTCGCCAGTCGATCCCGGCCGAGGATCTCCGCAACGACAAATCCGCGCCGCTGGTCCGGCCGGCGCAGCTCCGCGGCGTGCGTCCGGCGAAGCAGGGGAACGGGCGGGGTCGTGGCGGCCCGGGCGGCGGGCATGGCCAGCCGCGCCAGGGCCAGCCTGGCCGGTCGCAGCAGCCGCGTGGCCAGGCGCCGCAGCGGGCCGGCGAGGGCGGGGACGGCACGCGCCGCCGCGCCATGCCGGCCGCCGCCGAGGCGCCGCGCCGGGACCGTTCCTGGCGGGAAGGCGATTTCCGCGATGGCGCGGCGGAGCCGATCCGCGGCGGCAGCGCCCGCCAGGCGGCGCGCTGAGAAAGCGCCTGGGGCCAGCCTGATCCGGGCGGCCCCTGGCGACCTCCGGCGCCATGCCGCGTTGCGCCCCCTGCCAGGCAGGAGGCTCGCATGCGGGAGACGTGTTTGCAGAAGACGGGTACGGACCGGATCACGGTCCGCACCGATGACCGTGGCACCCTGGTGCTCGACCCCTCCGGCCAGGTGCTGGAGGAGCACGGCAACGACCGGCACGAACTGACGCTGGCCCGCTACCGCGAATCCGGCTGGCGCATCGCCAGCGATGCCGCGGTGCGGCCCGAGGCGGCCGCGAGCGATGGCGAGGACGCCTGACCCGGCGCTTTCGCTGGGCAAGCCACTCCCGCTGCGGCAGCATCGTCCCAGGGAGCCCCTGAGAGGCTCCGGGGAGGATGCCCATGGATTTCCGTCGCCGCGCCCTGCCTGGTCTGCTTGCCGGTCTCGCCCTGCCCGCCGCGGCGCAATCGCCGAATGCGGCCGCTGCCTGGCCGGACCGGCCGCTCCGTCTGGTCGCCCCCCTATCCGCCCGGCGGGCAGACCGATGTGGTCGCGCGCTGGTTGGCCGAGCAATTGCGCCCGGTGCTGCCGCAGCCGATCATCATCGAGAACCGCGCCGGCGCGCAGGGCATCATCGGCACCCAGGCCGTGCTGGCGGCGCCGGCAGACGGCTATTCCGTGCTCTACGTCAATGCCTCGACCACCCTCATCAATCCGGTGATCCATCCGGGCCCGCCCTACGAAACCTTCCGCGACATGACCCCCGTGGTGCAATTCGGCACCGCGGCGCTGGTGCTGACGGTGCGGCCGGATCGCGGCATCAATTCCCTGGAGGAATTGCTGGCCCTCGCCAGGCAGCGGCCCGGCGAGCTCTCCTATGCCTCCTTCGGCATCGGCTCCGCCTCCCACCTCTATGGCTCGATGCTGGAGAAGGCGGCGGGGGTGCGGATGTCGCACGTGCCCTATCGCGGCTCCGCCGCGGCGGTGCAGGATGTGGTGGCCGGCCACGCCTTCCTCTCCATCAATGACGAGGCGGTGAGCGTGCCGCTGATCCAGGACGGCAGGCTGCGGGCGCTGGCCGTGACCGGCACGCAGCGGATCGCGTCATTGCCCGGTGTGCCGACCTTCAAGGAACGCGGCTTCGGCGGCGGGCTGGAAATCCTGGGCTTCAACGGCCTGGCGATGCGCGCCGGGACGCCGCCCGCCATCGTCCGGCGCTTCGCCGATGCGGTGCTCGGCGTGGTGCGGACGCCACAGGGGCGCGAGCGCCTGGCGGTGATGGGGCTGCTGGCGACCGGCCTCGGGCCGGAGGAATTCGCCGCGCAACTGCGGCATGACGCGCCGATCTGGGCGCAGGCGGCGTGGGACAGCGGGGCGCGGGTGGAATAGGGAGGGACCAGGGATGCGGACCATCATCGGCCTGGCCGTGCTGCTGCTGGCCGGGATGGCCGGCGCGGCGGGCGCGCAAGGCACGGGCGGGGATGCCCTGCCGCTGCGGCGGGGCTTCTACCTGCCGGAGGGCACCCCCTGCGCCCGGGCCAGCAACGCGGAGCTGCTGCTCTTCACCGGCCGCGGCTTCAACGTCTCCCAGGCCGAGTGCCGCATCACGCGGGTGCGGCGCCAGGGCGAGGCCTACGACATCACCGAGACCTGCCAGGACATCCGCGGTGGCGAGCGCATGACGGGGCAGAGCCGCATCCTGCCCGCCGGGCCGGAGGCCTATACCCTCGTCGCCGACGGCAGCAGCCAGCGCTACCACTACTGCCCGCAGGCGCAACTGCCGGCGCCCTGGCGCAACAATCGCCTGCCGTGACGGCGGGCGGCGCTACCCGAACGCCTCCGTCCAGGCCGCCAGCAGCGCCGCATCCGCCTCCGCCATGGTCGCCGGGATGCCGAGTCGGTGCAGGCTCGTCACGCCATGCCCGCTGATGCCGCAGGGGATGATGCCGCCGAAATGGCCGAGATCGGGGTCCACGTTCAGCGCGATCCCGTGCCAGCTCACCCAGCGGGTGACGCGCACCCCGATGGCGCCGATCTTGTCCTCGGTGCCGCGGGCCGGGTCCGCCACCCAGATGCCGACGCGGCCCTCCCGCCGCTCTCCCTTCACGTTGAAGCGGCCGAGGGCGCGGATCATCCATTCCTCCAGGGCATGGACATAGGCCCGCACGTCCCGGCCGCGCTGCGCCAGGTCCAGCATGACATAGGCGGTGCGCTGGCCGGGACCGTGATAGGTCCATTGCCCGCCGCGCCCGGCCTGGAAGACCGGGAAGCGGGGATCGACCAGCCCCTCGGGCGTGGCGGAGGTGCCGGCGGTATAGCTCGGCGGGTGCTCCACAAGCCAGACCAGTTCGCCGGCGGTGCCGGCCCGGATGGCGGCGACCCGGGCCTCCATCGCGGCCAGGGCCTCGGGGTAGGGGGTCAGCCCCTCGGCGATCCTCCATTCCGGGGCCGGCATCTGCGCGCGGTGCATTGAAGGGCTCGGGATCATCGGCTATACGCGCGGCCTCCGGTCGTTCCCACGGCCGGGCTGCGGTCGTGGCGGAATGGTAGACGCGCCAGCTTGAGGTGCTGGTGGGGGAAACCCCGTGGAAGTTCGAATCTTCTCGACCGCACCAATCCCCTGATTCCCCGTCCTTATCGGCCCTGCCCCGGGGCGGCGCCCGCGGGGCATCGCGCCCGGCGCGCGCCTCGCCTATGCTCCCCCGATACGGAGGTGCCGATGGACGAGGATTTCCGCAAGGCCGCGCTCGACTATCACCGGCTGCCGCGGCCGGGGAAGCTGGCCATCGAGCCCACGAAGCGCATGGCGACGCAGCGCGACCTGGGCCTGGCCTATTCGCCGGGGGTGGCGGCGGCCTGCGAGGCCATCGCCGCCGATCCCGATGCCGCCTGGGACCTCACCACGCGCGGCAACCTGGTGGCCGTTGTCACCAATGGCACGGCGGTGCTGGGGCTCGGCGCCATCGGCGCGCTGGCCTCGAAGCCGGTAATGGAAGGCAAGGCCGTCCTCTTCAAGAAATTTGCCGGCATCGATTCCATCGACATCGAGGTGGAGGAACGCGACCCCGATCGGCTGATCGAGGTGGTGGCGGCACTGGAGCCGAGCTTCGGCGCCATCAACCTGGAGGACATCAAGGCCCCCGAATGCTTCGAGGTGGAGCGGCGCCTCCGCGAGCGCATGCGCATCCCGGTCTTCCATGACGACCAGCATGGCACCGCCATCATCGTCGCCGCCGCGGTGCGCAACGGGCTGCTGCTGCAGGGCAAGCGGCTGGAGGATGTGAAGCTGGTCAATACCGGGGGCGGCGCCGCGGCGCTGGCCTGCCTCGACCTGCTCTGCGCCATGGGGCTGCGGCGGGAGAACGTGACCGTCTGCGACATCAAGGGCGTGGTCCATGAGGGCCGCACCGAGATGATGGACCCCTACAAGGCGCGCTATGCCCGCAAGACCGAGGCGCGAACGCTGGAGGAGGTGCTGGAAGGCGCCGATATCTTCCTCGGCCTCTCGGCGCCGCGCGTCCTCAAGCCCGAATGGCTTTCCAAGCTCGCGCCGAAGCCGCTGGTGCTGGCTCTGGCCAATCCGGAGCCGGAGATCCTGCCGGAAGCCGTGCGGGCCGCGCGGCCGGATGCGATCGTCGCGACCGGGCGCAGCGACTACCCGAACCAGGTCAACAATGTCCTCTGCTTCCCCTTCATCTTCCGCGGCGCGCTGGATGCCGGCGCCACCGCCATCAATGAGGCGATGAAGGTGGCGGCGGCGGACGCCATCGCCGCCCTGGCACGGGTCGAGGCGTCGGAGGTGGTGGCGGCGGCCTATGGCGGCAATGCCCCGATCTTCGGCGCCGACTACATCATCCCCAAGCCCTTCGACCCCCGGCTGATCCTGGAGATCGCCCCCGCGGTGGCGCGGGCCGCCATGGAAAGCGGCGTGGCCCGCCGGCCCATCGCGGACTTCGCCGCCTATCGGCGCGATCTGGAGCGCTTCGTCTTCCGCTCCGGCTACCTGATGCGGCCGATGTTCGAGGCGGCCCGCCGGGCGCCGCGCAAGGTCGTCTATTCCGAGGGCGAGGACGAGCGCACGCTCCGCGCCGTGCAGACCGTGCTGGACGAGGGCATCGCCGAGCCGGTGCTGATCGGCCGCCACGCGGTGATCGAGGCGCGGGTCAAGGCGATGGGCCTGCGCATGGACCTCGCGCAATCCGTGCAGGTGATCGACCCGCAGCAGGACCGCGCGCAGGTCGAGCCGCTGATCGCGCTCTATCAGGCCAAGGTCGGTCGCCGCGGCGTGCCGCCCGAGGCAGCGGCGCGGCGCGTCGGCACCCGCCCGACTGTCACCGCCGCGCTGCTGCTGGAAGCCGGGCTGGTGGATGCGGCGCTCTGCGGCGGCAGCGGCAATTGGATGCGGCAATGGCACTACGCCTATGACGTGATCGGCAAGCGCCCCGATGAGGGCCGCGTCTATGCGCTTTCCGCGGTCATCGTCCCGAATGCCACCCTGTTCTTTGTGGACACGCATCTGCTGGTGGAGCCCACCGCGGCGCAGATCGCCGAGATGACCTGCCTCGCCGCCGAACAGGTGCAGGCTTTCGGCATCACGCCCAGGGTGGCGCTGCTGTCGCATTCCTCCTTCGGCGGCTCCAATGCGCCGACCGCCAAGACCATGCGCGACGCGCTGGCGCTGATCCGGGCGCGCGAGCCCGGGCTGGAGGTGGATGGGGAGATGCATGGCGATGCCGCGCTGGTGCCGGCCATTCGCGCCCGCGCGGTGCAGGACAGCCGGCTTTCCGACACCGCCAACCTGCTGGTCTTCCCCAACCTCGATTCCGCCAATATCGCCTTCAACCTGGTGAAGGCGGCGGCGGATGGCTTGCAGGTGGGGCCGATCCTGCTCGGCATGAACAAGCCGATCCATGTGCTGGTGCCGAGCGTGACGGCGCGCGGCATCGTCAACCTGACGGCGCTGGCGGTGCACCAGGCGAACGGGATGCGGGCGGAAGCCTGATTCCCGCCCGCTATTCCGCCCATGCTTCCGCCCCCTGGCGGCTCAGCGCGCCGTGGCGCTGAGCCCCAGCATCCGCTGCGCCGCGGCCGGGTCCGGCGGCGTCGCGGCGAGTTCGGCGAAGGGCAGGGGCTGCGGCGGCCGGGCGGTGATCTCCACCTCCCGCGCCTGGCCGCGGATGAAGCGGAGCAGGGCCTCCCGCACCGGGTCCAGGCCGCCGCCACCGCCCTTGGCCCCGGGCGCCCCCCTGGGGGCCAGCGCCGCGCCCACCAGCGCGGCATGCTGTTCCCGCACCTGGCGTTCCTGCATCCCTGATTCGCGCGCCTGCTGCCGCACGAACCGGCCATAGAGCGATTGGTCCACATAGCGCAGCGCGAAGGAAACCAGCCGCATGCGCTGGAGATCCTGCGCCTCCGCCGCCTCCGCGCTCACCCCGTCCAGCACCATGGAGAGGCCGATGGCGCCCATCTCCCGCCCCGCGAGCGAGAACGAGGTGAGGTCGAGGCGCCCGCTGGCCCGGTCGAAGCGGCTTTCGGCAGTGAGGTCGGCGACCAGCGCCTGGTAGCCGAAGCGCTGCAGCCATTCGGCGAGGCCGGGGAAGGGCTCCAGCCGCAATCGCGCAGCGCCAGGCTGCCGGTCTCCGGCCCGGCCGCCGCCGTCTCGCCGCTGAGGCGGAGCGTGCCGAGGCTGCCGAGCGGCCGGTCGCCGAGCGCCAGCGCCACGCCTTCCACCTCCAGCGCATAGCCGCCGGGCGGGCGCGGCGGCGCCTCGCTCGCCGCCGCCGCGGCGAGGCTGGCGGCGAGGTCGATGCCGCGCAGGGTGGCGCGGGCCAAACGGATGCGATCCAGCACCCCGGCCTGCGGCGCGCGGATATCCAGCCCGGACAGCGCCAGCCTGGAGGGCCGGCCATTGCCGTAATCCTCGATGGTGAGCTCGGCCAGGCCGACATCCGTCTCGCCCCGCACCGCCAGCCCCTCGATCCTCAGCGAATCGGCGCTCAGCATGTCCGGGCGGAACTCCTCGCCCGGGGCAGGGCGCCGCACGGTCAGGCCGGCCAGGCGCAGCCGGGCGATGGTGGCGCCGCCATCCGCCTCCTCCAGGGTGATGTCGCGGGCGGTGGCCTCGCCGACGCCGTCCTGGCGCAGCGCGTCGAGGGTGAGTTCGGCCATGGTGGCGCGGCGGTCCGGCCGCTGGATGACGACATCGGCCAGCCGGACGCTGCCGCGGGCGGGGTCGATCACCTCGGCCGTGCGGTAGCTGAGGCTGGCGTCGGGGCCGAGCATGGTGCGCAACTGGCCGACCGGCGGCGGCTCGTTGGGGGGAATCGGCGTGGCGGCCGGGGGTGGCGCCGCGGCGGGCGGCGGCGCGGCCGGACGTGGCGCGGGCTGTTGCGGCGCCGTGTCAGGGCCGAATTTCCCCGCCGCGGCCGGGGGCGGCGGCTCGCCGAATTTGTCGACCCGGGGCGCCGCGGCCTGCGGTGCCGGTCGTGACGGCGTGGCCTGGGGCGGCCGGGGGGCGGCCGGGGCGGTGCCGAATTTCCCGCTCTGCGGCGGCGCCGCCTCGCCCACCGGCGGCGGCTTGGATTGCGCCGAAGCTATCGCCCCGGGCCATCCGCCCGCGAGCAGCCCCGCCAGCGCGCCGGCCCGCGCTCCGGCCAGCGCCAGGCGTCCCAGCAATCTCATGTCGCTCTCCTCGCCGCGTCCCGGCCCGCATTAAACCGGCATCCTTGCCAGGATGCCAACGAAGCGCGCGTGACCGGCCTTCGCCGGGTGCCTGCGGCGGCGCCGCACCCTGGATTCCCGCGCCCACATCCGGCCCCCCCACCCTGGTCCCCACCGTTGCCCCCACTCTGGCGCCGCCGCATCAAGCCGCCCATCTTTCAGGCATGAGCAACCTGCCGGACAAGCCCGCCTCCTCCGCCGTCGCCGCCTTCCTGAAGCGGGTCGAGAGCCTGCCGCAGGTGCGGCCGGCGAGCGGGCGGCGCGGCCGGCTGGTCTTCGCCATCGATGCCACCGCCTCCCGCCAGCCAAGCTGGGACCGCGCCTGCCAATTGCAGGGGGAGATGTTCCTGGCGACAGGCGATCTCGGCGGGCTGGCGGTGCAGCTCGCCTATTACCGCGGCTTCCTGGAATTCGCCGCGACGCCCTTCCTGACCGATGCCGCGGAGCTCGCCCGCCGCATGACCGGGGTGCACTGCCTCGGCGGCCAGACCCAGATCCTGCGGGTGCTGGACCACGCCCTGGCCGAGACGCGGCGGGAGCGGGTGCATGCCCTGGTCTTCGTCGGCGACGCGGTGGAGGAGCCGGTCGATCCGCTCTGCCACCTGGCCGGCCAGCTTGGCCTGCACGGCACGCCGGTCTTCGTCTTCCATGAGGGCGGCAATCGGCTGGCTGGCGAGGCATTCCGGCAGATGGCGAAGGTTTCGGGCGGCGCCTACGCGCCCTTCGATTCGGCCGCCGCCGGGGCGCTGCGGGACCTGCTGCGCGCGGTCGCGGTCTATGCCGCCGGCGGGCGGCAGGCGCTGGGCCGGCTGCCGGGCGCGGCGGCGCAGCGGATCGCCGGGCAATTGCCGGCACCCAAGGGATAGGGGCAAGGCATGGTCTGGCTTGCCATCGGGGTTGGGCTGCTGCTGCTGGGGCTCTGGCTGCTGCGCGTCTTCGCCGATGCCGATGTGACGGCGGTGAAGCGGCTGGGCGCGGTGGCGCTCGGCGGGCTCGGCGCCGTGCTGCTGGTGCTGCTGCTGGTCTCCGGCCGCGGCGGCCAGGCGCTCTGGAGCCTGGCGCTGTTCGGGCCGGTGCTCTGGCGCTGGTGGCAGGGCCGCCGGGCCGCCTGGCGGTTCGGGCGGGGTGGCGGCGCGGCAGGCGCGGAGAGCGTGGTCGAGACGGCGATGCTCAGCATGCGGCTCGACCATGGCAGCGGCCGGATGAGCGGCCGGATCCGGCAGGGCCGCTTCGCCGGACGGGAATTGCTGGACCTAGCCCTGCCCGAGGCCCTGGCGCTGCTCGCCGAATGCCGCCGGGCGGACCCGGAAAGCCTGCCGCTGCTGGAAGCCTGGCTGGACCGGGCCGAGCCGGCTTGGCGGGAGGCCGGGGAGCCGGGGGCATCGGCCGGGGGCGGCACCGGCCCGATGACCCGGGAGGAGGCGCTGGCGGTGCTCGGCCTGGCCGAGGGGGCGGGAGAGGAAGTCATCCGCGCCGCCCATCGCCGGCTGATGCGCGGCGCCCATCCGGACCAGGGCGGCAGCGACTGGCTGGCGGCACGGATCAACCAGGCCCGGGACGTGCTGCTTCCCTGAGCCTTCTGGCCTGAGCCCTCCGGCTGGCGCCAACCCGATTTCCGCAACTTTCCCGCCACGATCCCGTGGTAACAGCCTGGCCATCGGGCCATGGCCGCCTTGCCCGTCCGGGGCGCGCATGGCACCAATCCGCTGACCTGTTCCGGCCTTTCGCCGGCTTCAACCGCAACGTCCTTCCAGGAGGCCCCGTGTCCGCTCTCAAGCCGCTGAAGAAGGCCGTCCTGCCGGTTGCGGGCCTCGGCACCCGCTTCCTGCCGGCCACCAAGGCATTGGCCAAGGAGATGCTGCCGGTCGTGGACCGGCCGCTGATCCAATATGCCGTCGATGAGGCCCGTGCCGCCGGGATCGAGCAGTTCTGCCTCATCACCGGCCGCGGCAAGACCTCGATCGTCGAGCATTTCGACGTGGCCTATGAGCTGGAAAAGACCCTGGAGGAGCGCGGCAAGCTCGATATCCTGGCGGAACTCCGCGCCATGGCGATGGAGCCCGGCTCCATGGTCACAGTGCGCCAGCAGGTGCCGATGGGGTTGGGCCATGCCATCTGGTGCGCCCGCGCCTTCATCGGCGACGACCCCTTCGCCATCCTGCTGCCTGATGACCTGATGCTCTGCGAGGAATCCTGCACCGCGCAGCTCGCGACGGCCTATCGGGAGACCGGTGGCAATGTCGTGGCGATCGAGGAGGTCCCGCGCGACCGGGTGAACCGCTACGGCGTGCTCGACGTGGCGGAGGACAAGGGAAGGCTGGTCTCGGTGAAGGGCCTGGTCGAGAAGCCGGCGCCGGAAGTGGCGCCCTCCAACCTCACCATCATCGGCCGCTACGTGCTGATGCCGGAGGTGATCGGGCATCTCGCGCGCATGGAACGCGGCGCCGGCAACGAGGTGCAGCTCACCGACGGCATGGCCAGGCTGATCGGCACCCAGCCCTTCCACGGCCTGCGCTATGAGGGCAGGCGCTTCGACTGCGGCGACAAGGCCGGCTTCCTGGAGGCGCAGATCGCCTTCGCGCTGAAGCGGCCGGACATGGCGCCTGCGGTGCGGGAATTCCTCAAGCGCTACAGTTGAGCGCAACCTCGGACGAAGGGTAGCCTCGCATGCGGATCGCCATGGTGGGGGCCGGCTATGTCGGCCTGGTTTCGGGTGCCTGTTTCGCCGAAGTCGGCACCGAGGTCTGCATCGTGGATACCGATGCGGCCAAGGTCGCGAGCCTGCGCGAGGGCAAGGTCCCGATCTACGAGCCGGGGCTGGAGCGGCTGGTCACCGACAACGCGCGGGAGGGCCGGCTCTCCTTCACCACCGACCTCGCCGAGGCGGTGCGCGGGGCGGAGGCGGTGTTCCTCGCCGTCGGCACGCCCTCGCGGCGCGGCGACGGGCATGCCGACCTGTCCTATGTCTTCGCCGCGGCCGAGCAGGTGGCGCGGGCGGCGACGCAGCCCCTGGTGCTGGTGACCAAATCCACCGTGCCGGTCGGCACCGGCCGCCAGGTGCATGAGATCGTGCGGGCGGCGCGGCCGGACCTGGCGATCGAGGTCGCCTCCAACCCGGAATTCCTGCGCGAGGGCAATGCCATCGGCGACTTCATGCGGCCGGACCGCGTGGTGATCGGCGTCGAGGAAGGCGCCGGCGGGGAAAGGGCGCTGGCGGTGCTGCGGCGGCTCTACCGGCCGCTCTACCTGATCGAGACGCCGATCCTGGCGACCGGGATCGAGACGGCGGAACTCATCAAATACGCCGCCAATGCCTTCCTGGCGACCAAGATCACCTTCATCAACGAGATCGCCGATCTCTGCGAGCGGGTCGGCGCCGATGTGCATGACGTGGCGCGCGGCATGGGCCTCGATGGCCGGATCGGCCGGAAATTCCTGCATGCCGGGCCGGGCTATGGCGGCTCCTGCTTCCCCAAGGACACCCTGGCCCTGGCCCGCACCGCGGCGGATAGCGGCGCGCCGATCCGGCTGGTGGAAGCCACCATCGCGGTGAACGAGGCGCGCAAATCCGCCATGGCGGATCGCGTCGTCGCGGCCTGCGGCGGCAGCCTCGCGGGCAAGGTGGTGGCGGTGCTCGGCCTCGCCTTCAAGCCCGAGACCGATGACATGCGCGAGGCCGCCTCGCTGGTGATGCTGCCGCGGCTGATGGCGGCCGGCGCCACGGTCCGCGCCTTCGATCCGGCGGCGATGGAGCAGGCGCGGCCGCTGCTGCCCGCCGGCATCCACTACGCCGCCAATGCGTTGGAGGCCATCACCGGCGCCGATGCGCTGGTGCTGCTCACGGAATGGAACGAGTTCCGCGCGCTGGCGCCGGAGCGGCTGCGCGCCGCGATGCGCGGCGACGTGCTGCTCGACCTGCGCAATGTCTATGACCCGGAGGCGATGCGCGCCGCGGGCTTCCACTATTCCTCGATCGGCCGGCCCTGACGGAGACGCCTGAATGACTGCCTTCAACCACCGCTTCGACCCGACCGTGCTCCGCGAATACGACATCCGCGGCATCGTCGGGCAGACGCTGAAGCCGGAGGATGCCTTCGCGATCGGCCGCTGCTTCGGCTCCATCATCATGCGCGAGGGGGGGGCAGCAAGGCCGCGGTGGGCTATGACGGGCGGCTTTCCTCCCCGGACCTGGAGCCGCAGCTCGTCGCGGGGCTGCGCGCCTGCGGGCTGGAGGTGCTGCGGGTTGGGCTGGTCGCGACGCCGATGCTGTATTTCGCCGCCCATGCGCTTGCCACCGATGGTGCGGTGATGGTGACCGGCAGCCACAACCCGCCGGACTACAATGGCTTCAAGATGATGCTGGGCAAGAAGCCCTTCTTCGGCGCGCAGATCCAGGAGATCGGCCGCATGGCCGCCGAGGGCGACGTGGTGCCCGTCGCCACCGAGGGCTCCGACCGCAAGGTGGACATCACCGAGGACTACGCGGCGCGCGTGCTGCGGGACTACGACGGCGGCGAGCGCAAGCTCAAGGTGGTGTGGGACCCGGGCAACGGCTCCGGCAGCGACATCACCAAGATCTTGGCCGGGCGGCTGCCGGGCGAGCATTTCGTCATCAACGGCACGGTGGACGGCACCTTCCCGGCGCATCACCCGGACCCGACGGTCGCCGCCAACCTGGAACAGCTCATCGCCGAGGTGGCGCACGAGGGCGCCGATCTCGGCATCGCCCTCGATGGCGACGCCGACCGCATCGGCGTGGTGGACAACGAGGGCCATATCCTGTTCGGCGACCAGCTGATGATCGTGCTGGCGCGGGACGTGCTGCGCAGCCATCCCGGCGCCACCATCATCGCCGATGTGAAGGCGAGCCAGGTGCTCTTCGACGAGATCGCCAAGGCCGGCGGCCAGCCGCTGATGTGGAAGACCGGGCATTCCCTCATCAAGTCCAAGATGGCCGAGACCGGCAGCCCGCTGGCCGGCGAGATGTCCGGCCATATCTTCTTCGCCGACAAATGGTACGGCTTCGACGACGCGCCCTATTCCGCGGTGCGGCTGCTCGGCATCGTCGCGCGCATGGACCAGCCGCTCTCGGCGGTGCGGGCGGCGCTGCCGCAGGTGGTCAACACGCCGGAACTCCGCTTCGACTGCGCCGAGGCGCGCAAATTCGAGGTGGTGGCCGAGGTGAAGCAGCGCCTCGCCGCCGAGGGCGCCAGGGTGCAGGACGTGGATGGCGTGCGGGTGCTGACCGAGGATGGCTGGTGGCTGCTGCGTGCCTCCAATACCCAGGCGGTGCTGGTGGCGCGGGCGGAGGCAAGCAGCGAGGCGGGGCTGGAGCGGCTGAAGGCGCATCTCGCCACGCAGTTGCAGTTGAGCGGCCTGGCGGCGCCGGATTTCTCCGGGGCGAATGCCGGGCATTGAGGCGTGGTCCAGGCGCCAGCCGGTGCCTGGACCACCTGCCGCTGCCGGTCAGTAGGCGCTGGCCAACCCGCCTTGCGGCAGTTCGATCGGCAGGCAGACCAGGCGGGAGGCCGGTGGTGCCCGCAGCCCGGCCGCGGCCTGCTCGCAGGCTTCGAGGCTTTGGTAGGTCTTGAAGCCGACCGTGGGCTGGCGGTCCGGCACCGCGGCCCCGGGACCGACCGGGGAGGCTGATGCAATGGCGGCGATGGTCGCGACGACGATCACGAAATCTCCCATGTTCGACCCTCCTGCGCCCCAGGCGACAGAGCGCGCCAGGAGGCTAGGCCCTCTGCCAGCCAGATAGCGTGAATTTGTATACAATCCCCACGCCATCCGGCCGCCACCAATCGCCGCCCTTGCGCCAGCGTTGACGGCTGGCCGCGGCCTCTCCACCCTCACCGGACAACGCAAGCCCCGCGTGCGACGCGTGGCGAGGGGAGGATGCCGCCGATGACCATCACGCGCCGGGGCCTCGGGTTCGGCCTGCTCGCCGCGGCACCCCTGGCCGGGGCCGCCGCGCAGGACGCCTATCCGAACAAGCCCATCCGCATCATCGTGCCTTTCCCGGCCGGCGGCACCACGGACCTGCTGGCGCGGCTCTATGGCCAGCGCCTGACGGAGACGATGGGGCAATCGGTGGTGGTGGAGAACCGGGGCGGCGGCGGCGGCTCGATCGGTGCCGATGTGGTGGCGAAGGCGGCGCCGGATGGCTATACCCTGCTGTTCCACAACCTCACCTTCTGCACCACCACCGCGGCGTTGGAATTCGTCGGCCGCGCGCCGCATGCCATCGAGCGCGACTTCACCCCGATCAGCATGGGCGCCAATGTGCCGCTGATGCTGATGGTGCATCCCTCCATCCCGGCGCGGGACCTCAAGGGAATTCGTGGCCTATGCCAGGACCCGCCAGGACCTGTTCTACGGCTCCACCGGGCCCGGCAGCACGATGAACCTGGTGGGCGAGATCCTGAAGCGCGATGCCGGCATCCGCATGGACCACATCCCCTTCCGGGGCGCCGCGCCGCTGGTGCAGGAGATGTTGGCCGGGCGCATCCATTTCGGCGGCGACCAGCTTTCCTCCTCGCTCGGCCATATCCGCAACAACGCGCTGCGGCCGGTGGCGACCCTGGCCGCGCAGCGCGCCGGCGTGCTGCCGGAGGTGCCGACGGCGCGCGAGCAGGGCTTCCCGAATATCGAGCTGCTCGGCTGGAACGGCTTCTTCGCCCCGGCCCGCACGCCCGAGCCGGTGCTCGCCCGGCTGCACCGCGAGGTCGCCATTGCCGCCCGCCACCCGGATGTGGTGCGCCGGATCACCGAGCTTGGCGCCGAGCCCGGGGGCAACAGCGCCGAGGAATTCGGCGGCGCGGTCCGCGCGCAATTGGCGCAGGTGCGGCCGCTGGTGATCGAGTTGCGGATGCAGGTGGAATAGGGCGGTAGCGGGGCGGAGCCGCTAGCCCCGCCCGGCCACCGCCCATAGCGTGGCGACCAGCAGACCGAGCGCGATCGGCTTGGTCAGCAGCCGCAGCGGCGCGGTGCCGGATTGCAGCGCCCCGGCCCCGTCCGGTGGCGGGAAGCCGGTCATGACCACCACCGGCAGGTCCGGCCGCCAGGCGCGCAGCCGCCGGATCAGCTCCTGCCCATCCAGCCGGGGCATGCGCAGGTCGGTCAGCAGCAGGTCGAATCGGCGCCCGCGGCCACCAGGTCGAGCGCCGCCTGGCCATCCTCCGCCGCCAGGACCTGGAAGCCGGCCTCGACCAGGCCCTCCTCGATCACCTCGGCCGCCAGCGGTTCGTCCTCCGCCATCAGGACCCGGAGCGGCAGGGTCATGCCGCTGCCTGACCTGCTTCCGTCTCCGGCCCCGCCAGGGGCAGGATCAGCCGGAACACCGCCCCGGCCTCCGGCTTGCCCTCCGCGCGGTTGGCCCAGGACAGCCGGCCGCCCATGCCGCGTGCGATGCCGGCGGCGATGGGCAGGCCGAGCCCGGTGCCCTGGCCGGGATCCTTGCTGGTGACGAAGGGTTCCAGGATATGCGCGCCGAGTCCCGCCGGCACGCCGCCGCCCGTGTCGCAGAGGGTGATGGCGATGGTGCCGGGCGTGGGGCCGTCCTGCAGGCTGACGGTGATCCGGGCCGGCGCATCGGGCTCCTGCCGGCGGCGGTGGCGGATGGCGTCACGGGCATTCTCCAGCAGGTGCAGCACCGCCTGCTCCAACTGGGCCGGGCGGCCGCGCACCTTGGCCGGGGCGGCGGGCCGCAGCGCCAGGTCCAGCGGCTCCAGTCCCCAGGCGCGCTGCGCCACTTCGACGGCGGCGCCTACCAGCGCGGTGGCGCAGAAGGTCTCGGCGCCATCCGGGGCATCCCGGGTAAGGTCGCGCATGCGCTCCAGCAGGATGCCGAGGCGGCGGGACTGGCCGAGCACCACCTCCAGCGCCCGGCGCGGCACCGCCTTGCCGCTGTCCTGCGCGGCCAGCGCCCGGTCGGCCCAGAGGCCGATGATGTTCACCGGCTGGCTCATCTCATGCGCGACGCCGGCGCACATGGCGCCGATGGTGGCGCGCCGCGCCGTTTCCACCAGGTCCGTCTGCAGGCGGCGCAATTCGGTCACGTCGCGCAGGCTGCCGAGCAGGCGGGGAAACCCGTCCGCCGCTTCGGGCAGGGGGACCAGGACGGTGTGCCAGTGCTGCTGGCCGGCGGCGGCGGGCGCGGCATTCTCCCAGTCCCGCGGCTGGCGGGTGACCAGGCAGGCGGTGAATTCGCGGATGAGCCCGGCTGCGGCCGGGGCATCCAGCAGCGCATCCGGCCCGGCGCCCTCGATGGCCGCGCGGTCCTGGCCGAAGAGGCGGCAGAAGCTGGGGTTCACCGTCTCGAAGACGAAGCCGCCCGGTTCCACGCGGACCACGAAGAGGGCATCGGCGAGATGCTCGACGAAGCCAGCGAGCCGGACTTCGCTGTCGCGGGCCCGATGCTCGGCCTCCCGCCGCTCGGCCACTTCGCGCCGGAGCGCCGCATTCGCATCGGCGAGCGCGCCATGGGAGGGCAGTGCCAGGATGCGCGGCAGAAGCGGCCAGACCGCGATCGCGGTAGCGACCGAAACCGCCGCCGTCACCGCCTTCACCGCGCCCTGCAGTCCGTAGGCCGGCTCCCAAAGCGTCACGATGGACATGAAATGGGTGGCGCCGCAGGCCAGGATGAACAGCGCGAAGAGTTCGAAGGCCCAGGGAAAGACGAGATCCCGGCGGCGCCGCGCAACCAGCAGCAACACGACCGGGATCGACCAGTAGGCGAGGCCGGTCAAGGCATCCGAGACGACATGCAGCCAGAGCAATTCCGGCCGCCAGAGCAGGCAGACCCCATGCGGCGCAAGCGCCTCGTTATCAAAGAGTTGGGAAAGGCTGAGCATGGGCCCTTGTCACAACATCAGGATCAGGCTGACTTCGTCATGGGCTTGCGCGGTACCGGCGAGACTAGGGGGCACCACCTTCTACCGGGAGAGGGCAAATGCCCCTGCAACAAACTGTGACCGGTATATATTCCGTTCACCTATCCGCGGCGCATGGCCCGAGTCAATGCCAGGACCGGCAATAGCCCGGCGACCACGATGAGCAGGGCGGCGGTGCTCGCCTCCGCGAGCCGCTCATCCGCGGCCAGGCTGTAGACCCGGACCGCCAGCGTGTCGAAATCGAAGGGCCGCACGATCATGGTCGCCGGCAATTCCTTCATCGTATCGACGAAGACCAGCAGGCCGGCGGTGAGCAGGCTGCCGCGGGCGAGCGGCAATCCCACTCGCAGCACCGCGCTGCCCGGCCGCGCCCCGAGCACCCGCGCGGCATCGCGGAGCGACGGCCGGATCCGCGCCAGGCCCGCCTCCACGGCCGAAAGCGCCACCGCGAGGAACCGCACGAGATAGGCAAAGATCAGCGCCGCAATCCCCCCCCGAAAGCAGCAGGCCAGTCGAGACCCCGAATCGCGCCCGCATCCAAGCATCCAGCGCATTGTCGAAAAGCCCGAGCGGCACCAGCGTGCCGACCGCGATGACCGAGCCCGGCACCGCATAGCCGAGCCCCGCGATCCGTACCGCCAACCGCTGCGGCAGCCCGGGATGCAGCCGTGCCGCCCAGGCGAAGAGCCCGGCCAGCAGCATCGCCGCGAGCGCGGTGAGCCCGGCCAGCACCATGCTATTGCGGGCGAAGGGCAGGAAGCGCCTGGGCTCCAGCGGGTCCCCCACCTGCAGCATCAGCGCGAAAAGCGTCCCCGCCGGCACGAGGAAGCCCAGCACCACCGGCATGGCGCAGGCCAGCCAAGCCAGCGCCGCCTTCCAGCCCTGCAGCGGCACCGGGCGGAGTGGCGGGTTCCGGGTGGTGGTGGGGTGGAAGCGGCGGCCGCCGCGGGAGAGGTGCTCCAGCACCAGCAGCAGCGCCACCAGCCCCATCAGGCAGGCGGCCAATTGGCTGGCGGCGCCCCGGTCGCCCAGGCCGAACCAGGCTTCATAGATACCGGTGGTGAAGGTGCGGACGGCGAAATGCTGCACCGTGCCGAAATCCGCCAGGGTCTCCATCAGCGCCAGCGCGACGCCGCCGATGATGGCCGGCCGCGCCAGCGGCAGGGCCAGGTGGATGAAGCTGCGCGGCAGGGAATGGCCGAGGGTGCGGGAAGCCTCCAGCAGGCAGACGCTCTGCTGCTGGAAGGCGTTGCGGCAGAGCAGGTAGACATAAGGGTAGAGCACCATCGCCAGCATCACGGCGGCGCCGCCCAGGCTGCGGATCTCAGGGAACCAGTACTGGCCCCAGCGCAGGCCCGTGACCTCCCGGAAGGTGGTCTGCACCGGCCCGGCCACATCCAGCAGCCAGGTATAGGCATAGCCGCAGACATAGGCCGGCATCGCCATGGGCAGCAGCAGCGCCACCTCCAGCAGGCCCCGGCCGGGAAAGCGGCAGGCGGTGACCAGCCAGGCGGAGAGCGCCCCGGCGGAGGCCACCATCAGCCCGACCAGCAGCACCAGCAGGGCCGAATTCACCAGCATCTCCGGCAGGGTGGTATGGGCGATGTGCTGCCAGACCGCCCCTGCCGGCACCGCCGCCGCGACCAGCACGGCGACCAGCGGCGCCGCGATCAGCGCCGCCAGCGGCAAGGCGAGCAGGCTCCAGCCCGGCATCCGCAGCCGCGCCCTGGACGGGCCGCGCGGCGGCGTGAGCGCGATGGCGGGGCCGGAACCCGGGAGGGGAAGGGGGGAGGGGGCGAGGCCGGTCATTTGCGAGGGATTCTCATCCCCCCCGCTAGCATGGCCATCACCCCGCGGCCAGCGTGCGGCCTATTCCGCCGCCTTCTTCTTCGCCGCCCATTCCTCCACGCTCATGCGCGGCACCTCGAAGCGGTCGCCGGTGCGGGTGTACCAGCCGCGGCCATGCATGCGGCCGACCAGGCCAAGCTTCGGCGTATCGACGTAGCATTTCACCGGGTCGAGGACGCAGTCGTCCTGGATATGCACCGCGAGCACCCGGCCGAGCACGATCGTGTGGCGGCCGGCCGGGACCAGTTGGAAGGTCTCGCATTCCAGCGCCACCGGGCTTTCGGCGATGCGCGGCGGCTTCACCTTGGCGGAGGGCAGGGTGGTGAGGCCGGCCTCCTGCAACTCGTCCACGCCCGGCGGGAAGTCCACCGCCGTGACGTTCATGCCATGCACCGCCGTCTCCGGCACCAGGCAGACCACGAATTGCCCGGTGGCACGGATATTCGCCGCCGTGTCCTTCAGCGCACCTTCCGGCCGGGGCCCGGCGCCGAACCCCACCACCACCGGATTATCGGAAAAGGCATTGAAGAAGGAAAAGGGCGCGGCATTCACCACCCCGGCCTCGTCCTGGCTCACCACCCAGGCGATCGGGCGCGGCACGACGCTGGAGACCACCAGCTTGTAGCAATCCTGCGATGGCAGCTTGGCGAAATCGAACAGCATGGCGGATTTTCCTGAGCGCTTCCGGCGGAACGTGACGCGCGGGCGGTGGGCTGTCGAGGGGTGTTTGCCGTCGCTTAATACTGGCCTGCGCATGCTCCGCCGCAGGAGGTACTGCCCATGCGCCTATTCAGGAACCTGTCCGTCGGCCGAAAGCTGGCCGCCAGCGCCGCCGCCGCCATCCTGTTCCTCGCCCTGCTGGTGGGCGTGGTCCAGGTCCAGCTCGAAGCGGCCGGCATCCAGCAGGGGGCGGAGCGGCGGGCTGTGGCGGCGGAGGCTGCGGCGCAGCAGGCGGCCACCGGGGTCGTTCGCTCCGCCACCATGCTGCGCGACGTGCTGCTCTCCCAGACCACCGAGGCGGCCGCCCACCACGCCGAAGTGCTGGAGCGGGAGGCCGCGGTGGCCCGGGACCGGCTGGCGGAGGCCGCCGGGCTTTCGGATGCGCCGGCGGCACGGGAGCATCTGGCCACCGCGACGCAGCGGCTGGCCGAATACAGCGCCTCGGTGACCGAGCAGGGGCGGCTGCGCCAAGCCCTCATCACCCGGCGCGACACCACGCTCTTCCCGCGTTCCACCGAATACGACCAGGCCTTCGAGGCGGTCTCCAGCATGATGGAGATCGACGTTCCAGCCGAGCACCGGGAGGAGGCGCGGCAGCGGCTGATGACCTTCCACACGGCGCTCGGCGATGTGCGGCTGGGCAGCCTCCGTTACCTGGCCACCGAGGAGGAAAACCAGGCCCGCAGGGTCCGCCGAGCCGCGGCGCAGTTGCGGGTGCATCACCGCGCGCTGTCGCAGATTCCGGTCGCATCCACGGCGGTGATGGACCTCCGCCGGCTGGGCGATGTGGCGGATGCCATCGCCCAGGCCGCGCTCGAGGTGCTGGAATTGTCCGAGAACGGCAACAAGCAGCGGCGGGAGGTCAGCACCCCGGCGCGCGAGGCGCTGGAGACGGCGCTGGTCGCCGCCGGCCGGGACCTGGCCGAATACGCCTCGGCACGCGCCGCGGACAGTGCCGCGGCCGGGCAGGCGCTGCGTTCGGCGGTGCTGTGGATCGGCGGCGCGGTCGCGCTGCTGCTGGCGCTTTCCGGCTGGCTCACCGCGCGAGCCATCGGCGCACCGCTGCGCCGCCTGGTCGGCACGATCGGCGCCATCGCCGGCGGCAATGCCGCGGTGACGGTGCCGGATCAGGACCGGCGCGACGAGATCGGCGGCATCGCCCAGGCCCTTGAGGCCCTGCGCGGCACGGTGCAGCGTGCCTTCTCGCAGCAGCAGATGCTGGAGCAATTGCCCTATGCCGTGATGACCGCCGACCCGCGGCAGGACTTCCGCATCGGCTACCTCAATCCCGAGAGCCGCGCGCTGTTGCAGCGGGTCGAGCATGTGCTGCCCTGCAAGGCGGCGGAGCTGGAGGGCAAGAGCATCGGCATCCTGCACGCAAGGCTGGAGGAGCGGCGCGCCACCCTGGCCGACCCGGCGAACCTGCCGCATCGCGAGCGCATCCGGCTCGGCGAGGAGGTGCTGGACCTTTCCGTCAGCGCCATCCGCGACGCGCAGGGCGGCTATATCAATGCCATGCTGGTCTGGTCCGTGGCGACGGCCCAGGCGCGGCTCGCCGACAGTTTCGAGGGCGAGATCGGCGGCGTGGTGGAGGCGGTGGCCGCCGCCGCCGGCCAGGTGCACCAGGCCGCCGAGGCGCTGTCGGGCGCCGCATCCACCTCGGACCGCGAGGCCGATGCGGTGGCGGAGGCCAGCACCCGGGCCGGGGTGGATGTGCAGGCCGTGGCCGCCAGCGCTGAGGAGCTGGCGGCCAGCGTCGCCGAGATCACCCGCCAAGTGGCGGATGGCGCCGCGGTCGCCCGTGCCGCGGCGGAGGAGGCCCGCGCCACGGATGGCACCGTGCAGGGGCTGGCGCAGGCGGCGAACCGGATCGGCGATGTGGTGCGCCTCATCGGCGACATCGCCGGCCAGACCAACCTGCTGGCGCTCAATGCCACCATCGAGGCGGCGCGGGCGGGCGAGGCCGGCAAGGGCTTCGCCGTGGTCGCCTCGGAAGTGAAGGCCCTGGCGGGCCAGACCGGCAAGGCCACCGAGGAGATCGCCGCCCAGATCGGCGCCATCCAGACCGCCACCGGCGAGGCGGTGACGGCGCTGCGCTCCATCGGCGGCACCATCGAGCGGATGAACGAAGTCACCTCCGCCATCGCCGCAGCGGTCGAGGAGCAGGGCAGCGCGACACGGGAGATCGCCCGTAGCGCCGCCCAGGTGGCGGAGGGCACCGGCGCCGTGGCCATCCGCATCCAGGATGTGCAACGGGCGGCACGGGAAACCGGGGAGGCTTCGGCCTCGCTGCTCGGCGCCGCCAATGACCTGACCGGCCAAGCCGGCGCCCTGCGCGGCCGGGCCGGCGAGTTCCTGGCCCAGGTGCGGCAGGGCTGACCCGGCCGATCAGCCTGCACGCGGCGGCCCCACTTGGCCGGGGCCGCCGCGACCCTTTGGACCACAGTCTTGCAGACTGTGGTCCAGCCTTCAGGACCGGCCAACCTTGCCGTCCTGACGGAAAGCCCGGGCGTTTCCCGTCAGGACGGCGTTGGACTAGGCTGCCGGCCAGCAAGGCGAGGGGGAGGGCCCGAGATGGCGCGGATACCGGAAAAGCAGGTGCCCGGGGTCTATCACCGGCGCATCGGCGACATCACCGTCACCGCGCTGAGCGATGGCTATCTGGATGGCTCCATGGCGGTCATCCAGAACATCGCGCCGGAGGAGGCGGCGGGGATGCTGCGCGCGGCCTTCCGGCCGGTGCCGCGGCGGACCGCGGTGAACACCTTCCTGATCCAGTCGGCGGGAAAGGTGGCGCTGGTCGATACCGGCTGCGGAACCGCGATGGCGGCCACCGGCGGGCGGCTCTTCGAGAACCTGGCCGCCATGGGCGTGGCGCCGGCCGAGGTGGATGCCGTGCTGCTGACGCATATGCACCCTGACCATTCCAACGGGCTGGCGGATGCGGCGGGGGGCTGCCTGTTCCCCAATGCCGAATTGGTCCTGCACGCGGCCGAACTCGCGCATTGGCATGACGACGCGGCGATGGCCCGGGCGGATGAGACGGGCCGACAGCGCAACTTCCAGGCGGCGCGCGACCAGGCGGCGCCCTACCGCGACCGCACCCGCACCTTCCGGGACGGCGAGGTCTTCCCTGGTGTCACCGCCATGCCCTTCCCGGGCCATACGCCGGGGCATACCGGCTACATGATCGCCTCCGGCCAGGATTCGCTGCTGATCTGGGGCGACATCGTGCATGTGCCGGAAATCCAGGTGCCACGGCCGGAAGTCTGCATGGCCTTCGATGTGGACCCGGCACAGGCTGAGGCCACGCGCCGCCGCGTCTTCGACATGGTGGCCTCGGATGGCCAGGCCATTGCGGGGATGCACCTGCATTTCCCGGGCCAGGCGCATCTGCTGCGGCAGGGCCAGGGCTACATGCTGCTGCAGGATGCCTGGTCCATGGCGCTGTAGCCGGCAGCCGCCCCATTGGCCGCCGCCGCCGGGTTGTGACAGGGTGCGGCGGCACAAACCATCAAGGAGGAGTGCGCCATGATCGCGCCAGGCCGGGCGAAGCCCAAGCCGACGCCGGAAACCCGGCATTTCTGGGACGGAGCCAAGCAGGGCAAGCTCCTGCTGCAACGCTGCGGCGACACCGGCCGGGCCTATTTCCCGCCGCGCCCCTTCAGCCCCTTCACCGGTACCCGCAATGTCACGGTCTTCGAGGCCAGCGGCCGCGCCACGCTGCACAGCTATGTCATCCACCACCGGCCAGTGCCGGGCTTCACTCCCCCCTATGCCATCGCGGTGGTGGAGCTTGAGGAGGGGCCGCGCATGATGACCAACATCATCGACTGCCCGCAGACGCCGGAGGCGCTGGTGCTCGACATGCCGCTTCAGGTTGCCTTCGAGGCGATGGACGAGGAGATCACCCTGCCGCTGTTCCGGCCGGCCCCCGCCGCGGAGCGGCAATCCAAGGCAGGAGGCAAGTGATGCTGAAGCCCGGAGAGATCGCGGTCGTAGGCGCGGCCGAGACCACCAAGCTCGGCGTCATTCCCGAGATGTCGCAGATCATGCTGCATGCGGATGCGGCGCTGAACGCGCTGGCCGATGCGGGGCTGAAGCCCTCCGACATCGACGGCGTCGCCTGCGTCGGCCCGATGATGCCGCAGCAGATCGCGCATTACCTCGGCATCACGCCCAAATGGGTGGATGGCACGGCGGTGGGCGGCTGTTCCTTCATGCTGCATGTCCGCCATGCCGCGGCGGCGATCAGCGCCGGCTATTGCAAGACGGTGCTCATCACCCATGGCGAGAGCGGCAAGTCCCGTGTCGGCGCCACCCCGCGCCCGGCCGAGCCGGAAAGCCTGAACGGCCAATTCGAGGCGCCCTTCGGCCCCTTCGGCCCGCCCACCCTCTTCCCCATCCCCGTGCTGCGCTACATGAAGGCGCGCGGCGTGACGCATGAGGATCTGGCGACGGTCGCCGTGGTGCAGCGCGAATGGGCGGCGAAGAACCCGCGCGCCATGTACCGCGACCCGATCACCGTGGCCGACGTGCTGAACAGCCGCATGATCGCCTATCCCTTCCGCATCCTGGAATGCTGCCTGGTGACGGATGGCGGCGGCGCGCTGATCCTGACCAGCGCCGACCGCGCCAAGGACTTCCCGACCAAGCCGGTCTATATCCTCGGCACCGGCGAGAGCGTGGAAACCACCATGGTCAGCCAGATGGAGGATTTCACCTCCTCCCGCGCCTTCCGGGTGGCGGGGCCGACGGCGATCGAGGCATCGGGGATCAGCCGGTCGGATGTGGACCACATGATGATCTACGACGCCTTCGCGCATCTGCCGCTCTATGGGCTGGAGGATCTCGGCTTCTGCAAGCCGGGCGAGGCGGCGGGCTTCATCCGGGAACGCAACACGGCGCCGGGCGGCAAGCTGCCGCTCAACACTACCGGCGGCGGGCTGTCCTACACCCATACCGGCATGTACGGCATGTTCGCCTTGCAGGAGAGTGTCCGGCAGATGCGCGGCACCGCGCCGGCGCAGGTGCAGGGCGCCAAGACCAGCGTCTGCCACGGGGTGGGCGGCATGTTCTCGGCTTCCGGCACCGTGGTCTTCGGCAACGAGAAGCCCTAGCGGCCAAAGGAGGGGGCGGCCCGCGCCGCCCCCTCAGCCGGCATAGCCCGCCTGCCGCGGCAGCCAGAGCGCGATGCCGGGGAAGGCGATCAGCAGCGCCGTGCCGAAGGCCAGCATCAGCATATAGGGCAGGATGCTGCGGTTCACCTCCGAGAGCGGCGCGCCGGTGATGGCCTTGATGACCACCAGGTTCAGTGCCACCGGCGGGCTGATCAGCGCCATCTCCAGGCTGAGCGTCAGCAGGACGCCATACCAGACCTTGTCGATGCCGAGCGTCGCCATGACGGGCAGGATCGCCGGCATGGTCAGCAGGATGATGGAGAAGCTCTCCAGCACCAGCCCCAGCAGGAAGAGCAGCACCATCATCGCCACCAGGAATTCGGTGCGCGACAGGTCCCAGAAGGCCACCAGCTCCACCAGTTCCTGCGGCACGCGCAGCTTGGTCAGCATGTAGCCGTAGACGGCGGCGCCGGCGATGATCATCAGCAGCATCGCCGAGGTGCGCGTCGCCTCGCCCAGCCCCTCGAGGAAGTCGCGCAGGGTCAGCGACCGATAGATCAGCGCGGCGATGACGATGGCGTAGAGGGTGCCGGTGCCCGCCGCCTCGGTGGCGGTAAAGACGCCGAGATAGATGCCGCCCAGCACGAAGACCGGCAGGGTGATGGACCAGCCGGCGCGGCGCAGCGCCAAGTGCACCCGCTCCGGCGGCGGGTCGTCGGCGGGGGCGCGGGCGCGGCCCTCGGTGATGAAGCAATAGCCCGCGAACATCGCCGCCATCAGCAGCCCGGGCACCAGCCCGGCCAGGAACAGCGCGCCGACCGAGGCCTCGGTGACATAGGCATAGAGCACCATGGGCGCCGAAGGCGGGATCAGGATGCCGAGCGTGCCGCCCCCCGCCACCACCCCGAAGGCGCCGCGCCGCGACATGCCGTAGCGCAGCATCTGCGGAATGGCGATCTTGCCGACCGTCAGCGCCGTCGCCACCGAGCTGCCGGAAATGGCGGCGAAGATGGTGCAGGCCGCGACGGTGGCGATGCCGACGCCGCCGCGCACATGGCGCAGCAGGGCGAAGGCGGCGCCGTAGAGGTCGTCCACCACCCGCCCGCGCACCATCACATGCGCCATCAGCATGAAGAGCGGGATGGCCACCAGCAGCGGCCCGTCCAGCTTGCCGATGACGATCTCGCCCAGCGCCGGCACCCCGCCCTCGACCCAGTAGAGGACGCCGAGCGGCAGCAGGAACAGCGCCGCGAACATCGGCATGCCGAGATAAAGCAGCGCCATCAGCGCCACGAGCAGCAGCAGGAAGCTCATTCGCCGCGGGCCAGGGCGTCGCGGACCAGCGGCTCATCCCCGCCATGGCCCGGCAGGTGCGGCGGTGTGCGGCCGAGTGCCAGCAGCAGCGCCTGGGAGAGCGAGACCAGCAGCAGCACTGCGGCCCCCACCGGCAGCAGCATCTGCACCCACCATTCCGGCACGCCATCGATATCGGTCATCACCCCGATCATGCGGCTGAAGGAGACCGCCTCGATCCCCGCCGCCAGCAGGATGCCGGCCACCAGCGCCACCGCCAGCGCGCCGAGCAGTTGCGCCAGCCGCGCCAGCCGAGGCCCGATGCGGCCGATCGCGATATCGACGCCGATATGCTCAAAGCGTCGCTGCGCCTCCGGCGCGCCCAGCAGCACCAGCGCCAGCACCAGCCAGCCCGCCACCTTGTCGCTCCAGCCGAAAGGGATGCCGAAGAAGTAGCGGGCGACGACCGCGGCGGAGACCAGCAGCAGGCAAATCAGCGTGGCGGCCGAAGCGAGCAAGGCGGCGGCCTGCGCCAGGCCGCTGGCCGCCGCTTCCAGCCAGCGCAGCGGCCGCGTCACAGCGCCTGCAACAGATCGAGGATGCGCTTTCCGCCCTCCGGTGCCTGGCGGAGGAAGGCCTCGATCACCGGCGGCCGCATGGCGGTGCGCCAGGCGGCGGCCTCGGCCTCGGTCTGCTCATGCAGGGTCATGCCGCGGGCGCGGAGTTCCTGCATGGCATCCGCCGCGGTCTGTTCGGTGACGCCGATCTGGTCCTGCTCGGCCTTGCGGGCCGCGGCCTCGATGGCGGTGCGCTGCTCGGCGCGGAGGCCGTTCCACCAGCGCGGGTTCACATAGACATGGCTGATGACCGAGAAATAGGGCGCGACGGTGCCGAATTTCTGGAATTCATAGAAGCGGCGGGAGACGGCGGCGGAAAGGTCGGTCAGCCCGGCATCCAGCAGGCCGGATTGCAACGCCTGCGGCACCTCCGGCCCCGGCATCGCCACCGCCGCGGCGCCGGCAGCCACCAGGGCGTGGTCGGTCAGGGGGTTGAGGCCGCGCACCTTGAGGCCGCGGAAGTCCTCCAGCGCCACGATGGGCTTGCGGTTGCTGGTGAAGATCGCCTGGCGGGTGGTGTAGAGCCACATCAGGTTGCGGACGGCGCGGCGCTCCAGCAGCCCCTCCAGGAATTTCGCCGCGTCGCTGCCCGGGAATTTACGGATCCGCTCCAGCTCGGTGAAGAAGTAAGGGATGGTGGGCGCGTTCATCTCCGGCAGGGTATTGCCCCACTGGAAATTCACCGCCGCCGCCGCCTCGAAGGCGCCGCGGGCCACACCGGGGAAATTCTCCGCCGCGCGGGCCAACTGTTCCGCCGGGAAGACCTGCACATCCACGCTGCCGCCGGATCGGGTTTTCACGTCCTCGGCGAAGGCGGCCATGATGCGGGCATTGTGGTGCGAGGGCGGGAATTGGTGAGACAGCCGCATCACCGCGGTGGAGCCCTGGGCACGGCCAAGGCCGGGGGCGGCAAGTGGGGCGGCGAGGGCGGTGGCGAGCAGGGCGCGGCGGCGCATGGGGTTTCCTCCGGCGGCGGGGTCTTGCTGCCGCAGATGCCGCGCCCAAGGGTTCCGGTCAACATGCCGAAAGCGCAGCCGGCCAGGGACTCGCAGGAGGGGGAAGGCTGTCCGGTTCGGCCGGACAGCGGTCGCGCGATGGCGTGGAGACCATCCAGGCCCCGCAATCCGGGGCGGATGGTGGGCGCGACAGGGATTGAACCTGTGACCTTCCCCGTGTCAGGGGGACGCTCTCCCGCTGAGCTACGCGCCCGCCGGTGCGGAGGCGGTTATCTAGCCCGCCATACCGCATCGAGCAAGCGGCCATGGCTTGCCCGATGGCAGGTGCCTGTGGCCTTATCCGGTATCGCATGGATCTCCCCCTGGACCTGCCCGCAGCATCGCCGCTGGCTGCTGCAACCGAGCCTTACCTGCTGACCCGCCCGGCGCGGCAGGCGGTGCCGCTGATCTTTGCCTCGCCGCATTCCGGCCGTGCCTATCCGGCGCATTTCATTGCCGCCGCCCGACTCGACCCGCTGGCCCTGCGGCGCAGCGAGGACGGTTTCGTGGACGAGCTTTTCGCGGCGGCGCCGGCGCATGGCGCGCCGCTGCTGGCCGCCACCTTCCCGCGGGTCTTCTGCGACGTGAACCGGGAGCCCTGGGAACTCGACCCCGGCATGTTCGATGGGCCGCTGCCCGCCTGGGTCAATACCGCGAGTCCCCGGGTCGGCGCCGGGCTCGGCACCATCGCCCGGGTGGTGGCGACGGGGGAGGCGGTCTATCGCCGCAAGCTCACCTTCGCCGAGGCGGAGGATCGCATCCGCCGCTTCTGGCAGCCCTACCATGCCGCGCTGGCTGCGCTGATCGCCGAGACGCGCGATGAATTCGGCGCCTGCCTGCTGATCGACTGCCATTCCATGCCGACCCATCCGGCCCAGGCCAGCAACCCGCCGGATTTCGTGCTGGGCGACGCGCATGGCACCGCCTGCGCCCCGCGCGCCACGCGGCTGGCGGAGGAAATGCTGCTGGATCTCGGCTACCGGGTCCGGCGCAACGACCCCTATGCCGGCGGCTACGTCACCCGCCACTACGGCCGGCCGCGGGAGGGGGTGCATGCGCTGCAGATCGAGGTCGCCCGGCCGCTCTACATGGATGAGGCGCGGATCGAGCGTCTGCCGCGCATGGCGGCGCTGGTCGAGGACCTGACCCGGATGATCGGCGCATTGGCGGCGGCGGACTGGTCCATGCTGCGCTGAGGCAGGCCACGGCCATTCCTGAATGTGAAGAAGATGAACGGAGGGTGAAGCCGCCTGGGGTTCACGCCGGCGGCGCAGCCATGGAAGAAGGGCACCGGGCAAAAAAAGGGCGGTGCCGCAAGGCACCGCCGAGTTTAGGGAGGAAACGTCCAAGAAGCAGACAACCCGGCAAGGCCGTGTTGCTGCGCTGCACAATCTAGGGGCCTTTGCCGGCGCCTGCAAGAGAATTTTTGCAGTGCAGCAATCGCCTGAAGTTTCAGGGCCGCGCCTCCGGGGGGGGATGGCGGGGCCTGCATGTGACATATCAACGTGTTGCGGGCCATGCCTCGGCCCGATCATGAGGAATCCCCCCCATGCGCCGAGACATGATCCTCGCCGCCTTCGTCCTGCTTCCCGCCCTGCCGGCCGCAGCCAATGCGCCGGCCCGGCCCGAGGCCGATCCCGGCCAGCTTTGCCGCCAGGCGATCCAGGCCGCGGAACGCGAACACAGGCTGCCTGCCGCCCTGCTGCATGCCATTGCCCGGGTCGAATCCGGCCGGGCGGATCCGCGGACCGGCAAGGTGACGCCCTGGCCCTGGACTGTGAATGCCGAGGGGGAGGGCCGCTATTTCGATTCCAAGCCCGAGGCGATCGCGGCGGTGCAGGCCCTGCAGGCGCGCGGCGTTCGTTACATCGATGTCGGCTGCCTGCAGGTGAACCTGCATTATCACGGCCAGGCCTTCGCCAGCCTGGAGGAGGCTTTCGACCCGCCGGCGAATGCCCGCTATGCCGCGCAATTCCTGACCCGGCTCTACCAGGGGCAGCGGAACTGGGAGCAGGCGGCGGCGCGCTACCACTCCTCGACCCCCAGATTGGCCGATGCCTACCGGCTGAAGGTGCTGGCCGCCTGGCCTGCCGGGGCGCATCGCCTGGCGGCCGAGCGGCAGCGGCAGGCCCTGGTGGCGGCCTGGGGCGGCGGCGGGGCGGCGCCCTCGCGGCAGGCGCGTGGCAATGGGTTCCAGGCCGTGGCCCTGATCCTGGCCGGGCGCCCGTCCTGGCGGCTGGCGGATGAGGCGGTGACGCATGGCCAAGGCCGGCTCGACCCGGCGCCGGTCCGCGCCGCCCGCCGAGCCGCTCCTCCCCGCCGTGGGCCACTGGTGGAATTGGCTGAGGCGCCGGCCCGGCGCTGAGCGGTCCGGTCGTCCGGAGGTGAAGCCGGAGGACGTGCACCGGCCCGCAAGATACGAGCCTTCGGCCCTATTCCCCGAATCGGCCCGCACCTGCGCGGTATGGGCGCCGAGCGCCGGCACCGGGCCGAGCGCCCGCTCGCCATCGGAATGCCGGGCCGCCGGCGCGCCAATCGCCACCGGCCCCTCGGGGGTCCCGACCGTGACGCGCCTGAGGGCAGGATGCGTCCGCAGCCCCTCGCAGTCGTTGACGAAACCAAAGGCGGTATTGGCCCGGCGCAGCTTGGCGGCGCATTCCTCGCGCGTCATGGAGGCGAACATGCGGCCGATATGCGCATCCACCATCGTGCGGTTCGCCACCCGCTCGTTGTTGCTGCGGAAGCCCTCGCGCTGCGGCAGGTCCGGCTCGTCGAGGAAATGCGCCGAGAAGAGCGCCCATTCGCGCTCGTTCTGGATGGAGATCAGCACCAGCGAACCATCCCGCGTTTCGAAGGCGCCATAAGGGCAGATGGAGGGATGCGCTAGGCCGATGCGCGGCGGGTTCCTGCCCGTGCCCTCGTATTGCAGCAGCGGCACGGTCATCCAATCCGCCATGCCGTCGAAGAGGCTGACCGCGATGCCCTTGCCTGATCCGGTGATGCCACGTTCGATCAGCGCCTCCAGCACCGCCGCATGGGCATTCATGCCGCAGGCGATGTCGCAGGCGGAGACGCCGACCCGCCCCGGCCCCTCGGCCCGGCCGGTGACATTGGCGAGACCGCTTTCCGCCTGCACCAGCAGGTCATAGGCCTTCATCCCGGCATATTCGCCCTCCTCGCCATAGCCGGAGATGTCGACCGTGATGAGGCGGGGATGCCGTTCCCGCAGCGCGGCGCTGCCGAAGCCGGCGCGAGCCATGGCCCCGGGGGCGAGGTTCTGGATGAAGACATCGGCCCGCGCCAGCAGGCGTTCCAGCAACGCCTTGTCCGCGGGGTCCTTGATGTCGAGGCAGATGCTTTCCTTGCCGCGGTTCAACCAGATGAAATAGCTGGACTGGCCGCGCGCCACCGCATCATAGGCGCGCGCGAAATCGCCCTCCTGGCGCTCGATCTTGATGACGCGCGCCCCGGCATCGGCCAGGCGGCTGGCGCAATAGGGCGCGGCGACGGCCTGCTCCATGGAGACGACGAGCAGGCCTTCCAGCGGACGCGAAGCCATGTCAGTAGCTCCGCGGCATGCCGAGCACATGCTCGCCAATATAGCTCAGGATCATGTTGGTGCTGATCGGCGCCACCTGGTAGAGCCGGGCCTCCCGGTACTTGCGCTCGATGTCGTATTCCTCGGCGAAGCCGAAGCCGCCATAGGTCTGGATGCAGGCTTCCGCCGCGGCCCAGGCGGCATCGGCGCAGAGCATCTTGCCCATGTTCGCCTCCTCGCCGCAGGGCAGGCCGGCGCCGAATTTCTCCAGCCCCTTGTGCAGCAGCGCCTCGGCGGCGCGCATCTGGGCATAGGCCTTGGCGATCGGGAATTGCACGCCCTGGTTCTGGCCGATCGGCCGGCCGAACAGCACGCGCTCCTTGGAATAGGCCACCGCCTTCTCGACGAACCACTTGGCATCGCCGACGCTCTCGGCCGAGATCAGCAGGCGCTCGGCGTTCATGCCGTCCAGGATGTAGCGGAAGCCGCGGCCCTCCTGGCCGATCAGGTTCTCGGCCGGGACCTCCATGTTGTCGAAGAAGACCTCGGTGGTGTTGTGGTTCATCATGGTGCGGATCGGCCGGATGGTCAGGCCGTGGCCCTTGGCCTGCCGCATGTCCACGATGAAGGTCGAGAGCCCCTCGGTGCGCTTCGCCACCTGGTCGCGCGGGGTGGTGCGGGCCAGCAGCAGCATCAGGTCGGAATGCTCGGCCCGGCTGGTCCAGATCTTCTGGCCATTGACGATGTACTTGTCACCCTCCCGCCGGGCGAAGGTGCGGAGCGCGGTGGTATCGGTGCCGCTGCTGGGCTCGGTCACGCCGAAAGCCTGGAGGCGCAGCTCGCCGGTGGCGATCTTCGGCAGATACATCTTCTTCTGGGCGTCGCTGCCGTGCCGCAGGATGGTGCCCATGATGTACATCTGGGCATGGCAGGCGGCGGCATTGGCGCCGGAGTGGTGGATCTCCTCCAGGATGGCCGCGGCGGCCGAAAGCGGCAGGCCGGCGCCGCCATATTCCTCGGGGATCAGGGCGCCGAGATAGCCGGCCTCGGTCAGGGCCTGGACGAATCGGTGGGGTAGCCGCGCTCGGCATCGAGCTTGCGCCAGTATTCACCGGGGAAACGGGTGCAGAGCTTCCGCACCTCCTCCCGGATCTCGGCATGCGGATCGGCGGCGATCAACGGCTGGTCCATGGCGCTTCCCTCTCTGACCCCGGGATTAGGGCGCCGCGGGCGGGCTGGCAAGGCGAGGGAAGCCCGAGCGGAACTGGCGCGTTCTGCTGTGCATGGCTCCTCGCAGCATTCCCTTCCGCCCCCGGCCGCCCTGGTTCGGCGGCGCCATGCAGACCCTGCGGGCGCTGGCCTGGCCGCTGCGGGCCGCATTGCCGCCGGGCCATCGGCTCTGGCTGCCCCTGCCGGATGGCGATGCCCTGGCCGCCATGCTGCACTTCCCGGAGGCAAGGCCGCAAGCCGGCCCGCCGGTCGCGGTGCTGGTGCATGGCATGGCCGGCGGCGAGGAGGATCCGCCGCTCCGGGAGGCCGCCGCGGGCCTGCTGCGCCGGGGCTTCCCGGTGCTGCGGCTGAATCTGCGCGGCAGCCCGGCGAGCCGCGAGCGCAGCACCAGCCACTACCATCTCGGCCGCTCGGCGGATCTGGCCGATGCCCTGGCAGCGCTGCCGGAGGCGCTGGCCGGCCCCGGCCTGGTGCTGGCCGGCTGGGGGCTGGGCGGTGCCCTGGTGCTGAACCTGCTGGGCAGCGAGGCGGCCCGGCCCGGGCCGCCGGTGCTGGCGGCGGCCGCCATCTGCCCGCCGCTGCAGCCCGACCTCGCCTTGCTGGCCGTGGATGCCAGCCCGGTCTTCGGCCGGAGGCTGCTTGCCCTCTATCGGCGCGAGGTGCTGGCGGTGCCTGGGGCCGAACTGGATGAGGGGCTGCGCCAGGCAGCCCGCCGCGCCCATTCGCTCCGGGAATTCGAGGCCACTGTCACCGCGCCGCGCTTCGGCTACCCGTCCTATGAGGTCTTCGTCGAACTCAACCGGCCGGCTGCCGCCCTGCCGCGCATCCGGGTGCCGACCCTGTTGCTGATGGCGGCAGATGACCCGCTGGTGCCGGCGCAGTCGCTCGACGGCATCGACTGGGACGGGTGCCCCGCGGTGGCGCCGCTGCTGGTGCAGGGTGGCGGCCATGGCGGCTTCTACGATCGGCGCCGCGAGAGCCTGGCGGTCCGCGCCATTACCGCCTTCTTCGAGGGCGCGGCGGAACGGGCAGGGGCGCTGGTGCAGGATGTCGTCCCAGGTGCTGCCGGGCTGGCGGCTGATTAGATCGGGCGGATGAACCCAGACCTCCGGCCCGCGGATGTCTCACCACTATGCCTCCGATGGCCTTTATCCGGGCCATCATGGGACGAATACGGCCATCGGCGGTATGCGCCCCTACATGACGCCTTCCAGCAACTGTGCATCGGCGCGGAGCGGCTTGCGGTTGATTCGGTTCGCGGCCGAGAGCACGCGCCATACGCTGCGGAAATAGCCACTCTCTTTGGTGGCCGAATTCCGGTGCGGCAACAAGGCATTGCGGGTGTCCAGCCTGCCGACCGTCAAGGCACCGAACTTCCTGGGGCTATGCTCTATGCGCTGCGCAGCCGCCGTTCCTGGCTGGATCGAAAAGCGATTGACCATCACCCTCTCCAGGTATGGCTCGTGCAGCGCGAGGAACTCAGCGGTCTTACGGATGTCGGCCGCGGTTTCGCCTGGATAGCCGATGATCATCGTTGTCCGCACGCTCAGCCCGGCCTTGTGGGCATCCTTCAGGAACCGGGAGGTCCGTTCCAGGTCGGTCCCTTTCGCCATCGAGTTCAGGACGTGCTGACTGCCCGATTCCAACCCGGTCGTCACTCGCACCAGCCCGGCGGCCCTGGCTGCGCGCAATTCGTCAAGGCTGAGGCCATTCTCTCCGCGGCCGATATGGACGGAGGCGGTCCACCGCGCACCCGGCCTGCGATGCGGCATTCGATCAAGCAGGGCGCGCCATACCTCGAGATCGGAGTTCAACTTCAAGTCCAGCATGACGAACAGATCGGCGTCGTGCTTCCTGCCCTGGTGTTCAATCTCGTCCAGGACATTTGCGGGCGAGCGGGACCGGTAGGTGCGCCCCGCGACGGTCGAAACATCCGAGCAAAACGTGCAGACGCCCCAGCCGCAACCTCGGCCCGCCATCATCGGGATGATTCGTCTGGGGTAGAGATGCCAAGGGAAGTCCGAGTAGTCGGCGAAGGGCAGGCTGTCGAGATCCTGCAACGGCGGCGCGACCTGTCGCACGCCCGTCGCCGGTGTCCAGATGCCGGGTAAAGCAGGAACGTTTTGCCCGGTGGCCAGCGCCGCGACTATCGTCGGAATGATGCGTTCCGCTTCGGCCGCAACCACGACCGAAATGCCCGGGATATCCAGCCAGGTCCGCGCGATTGTCGGCTCGTTGAAGTAACTCCCGCCAACCACCACAGGAATGCCGATGGCCCTGCAAATCCGGGCGATTTCAGCTGCGACTTCCAGATACATCGTATAGGCCGAGATCAGGACGACACGCGGCAGGGCTGTTTCAAAAATTTTTCTGCAGCGAAGCGGTGATCAACCTGTTCGACCTGGCGCTATCGGGCCTGACCAGCGCGGCTGCGCGAGCGCGGAGGGTCCGCAGGCCTTCGCTCTCGGCAACGCCGGTATAGAAGCGCAGCATGGCATCGACATGGCCGAACCGCCCGGTCCTGCCTGCTCGCGCAAAGCCCCGCACGCCGACGGTCAGAGGCGAGAATACAGAAACCGACCAATGCTCGCGCCTGAGCGCCGCGACCAGCAGGCCAACCGGAATCGTCGGATAACAGGAGAAATTATTGAGATCGACGATGAGAACGTCGGTCGAAGCAACTGCTGTCACGTTCGGATCTGGTCCAGTTCGCGTTATCGGTGCGGTGGAGCAAGGCGGTACAGGTGGGGCATCCGAAGCGCCGCAATGAGTGGGAATGAGCGGGCAGCCTGCATGCCCTTGGCGGCTGATAGAAAACCACCACCCATTCTTCAGCCATCGCGCGAATTCCGGCTTTGTACATGATCGTGCCGCCTCCGACAAGAGTTCGGCTCGCGCCCTGGGAGGGGCCGCCCCGCCGGCTCCGGTCAGCATGGCGAGGCGGATCGGCGGGTCAGGGTCTGCGGCATCCTCAATGGCGGCCGATTCGGTTTCCGTTGCAACCGTTCCATGCGGGAATGCAATCCGGATGGGTTCTGAAGTGCCGCTCCGTTAATCAGGCGGCGGCGATGGAGCCGCGCGGATCATGGCCGAAGCCGCTGCTGGAACCGTGGATTTCCAGTCGGGCCTGGACCGGCACGATGAAGGAGCACGGAAGTGGCGCGTTTCACCACCCTGAGGCGCCCGGAAGGGCGGAAGGCATCCCCGAATGCGCCTTGACGGCTTGCTCACGATTCTGTGATTAAGCTACAAAAGAGGTGCGAATTCATATAACCATCTATCCATGGTAGGTATCCATCAGCGAATTGCGCGCAAATGGATGCTGCCTCGCGCCGCACTGCACCGCACCGTCCCAACCCGATCCGGAGGCGGTGGAGGTGCGGGCCAGGGCGGCTGCGGTGTGACTTGAGGGCTGAGAAGGCATCATGACGGAATCGCGTGTTTTCTCGCATTTCACGATCAGGACCGACGCCGCAGGGCGGGCCTGTGCCGTGTTCCATCTGCTGGTTCCGGAATGGCGGACCGAGATGGATGCCGATGGATCCTGCCGTTCCGTCGCGGTATCCGAGAGTGTCTTCGACGCGGCAAGCCTGGCGGCCAGGATCGCCAATCTGGCGCGCCAGGGGCTCGACCGATCGGTGTCGGAAGCCGCTCTCCAGGCGCTCCACGACGTCCAGGGCAGGGTGCAGGCCGCCCCGCCGCCCCGCGCCGCCTTCTCCCTTGCCGCCGTGGCCGAGGCCGCCAGCGACCTCGTTCTGGTGACAAGGGCCGATCCCGCTGCGCCCGGCCCGGTGGTACTCTATGCCAACCCGGCCTTCACCCGGCTGACAGGCCAGTCGCCGGAGGCCGTGGTGGGCAGCAATTGGCGCCTGCTGCTTGGGCCGGGCTCCGGCGGTGAGGCAGCGAAGGGCCTGGAAGCGCGGCTCGCGGCCGGCGCCGAGGCGCAGGCTTGCATTCCCTGCCGTTCCAGCACGGGCGAAGCGGTCCGGGTGCAGCTTCGGGTGGCGCCGATGCGCGATCCGGTTTCCGGGGCGATCACCCATTTCGCCTGGATCGGCCGCGTCCTGGCCGCCGATGGCGCCACCCCGCAGCAACAGGCGGACCGGGACGGCACGACCGGCCTGCCCGACCGGGCGGCGCTGCTGCGTGCCGTCGAGGCCGAACTGGGCGCGCCGGTTGCGTCGCGCAGCCGGGGTCCCTGCCTGGCCCTGTTCTCGATCGATGGCCTGGAGGAGATCAGCCGCCGCTTCGGTGAGGCGGCCGGCGCGGCGGTCCTGCTCGGGGTCGCGGACCGGCTTGCCGAGAATGCCAGGCGCGCCGATGTCGTGGGCCGGACCGGCGAGGGGGAATTCGGCATCCATATGCGCGGTGTCGCGCTGCGGGATGCCGAGGCGGCCGCTAGGCGCCTCTGCTGCGCCGTGGCGTGCGCTGCCATCGAGACGCCGGCGGGGCCTTTGGCCGTGACCGTCAGCGCCGGGGTTGCCGAGGCGCGGCGGGAAGGCGGGCCGGATGCCGCCGCAACCACGCTGGCCCGGTTGCTGTCCGACGCGGAAGCCAGGCTCCGCGCCGCCGGGCGGGTGGTGCCGCAGCCTGCGGAGGTCGTCGCCACGCTGTGATCGCCCGGAAGGCCTGATCCGGGGCGACCGGTTCAGATGAACTGGCCGCGCAGGAAGCCCAGCGCCGGCAAGGGGGTCCATTTCCGGGGCAGGTCGGCGCGGCGGATCGGCGCCACGCTGTAATAAGGCACCGGCTGGCGGGAGCGGAGGAGGAAATCCTCATAGGCCTGGACCTGCTGCGCCCGCCAATTGCGGTCTTCCAGCGCCGCCGCGCGGCTGCGGAATACCTCGGCGACGCGCGTATGGCGCCCGAGCGTGGCAAAGACGGCCCAGAGCGTGTCGTCATCGCCGCGGCTGACGCTGACAAGATCCCTCACCAGCCCTGGATGGCAATCGGCGCGGCCGGCGTCAAGCGTCGCGATGCCGCTGCGCCGGCAGAGGTGAGCAATCGGGCTCAGGCCCTGGCCAGGGTGGCCAGGATATGCTCGGCAATCATCCTTTCCTCGTCCGTGCGGCGGACCAGGACCCGCACCGGCGCGCCCGCTACCGAGATCTCCGCCGCATCAGCCGCATTGCGGCCGGGGTCGAGCCGGATGCCCAGGAAGTCCAGCCCCTCGCAGATCCGCCCGCGCAGCGCGGCCGCATTCTCGCCGATGCCGGCGGTGAAGACCAGCGCGTCGATCCCGCCGAGCGTCGCCGCCAGGGCGCCGATCTCGCGCCGCACCCGCCAGGCGAAATGGGAAAGCGCCCGCGCCGCTTCCGGCCGCGCACTGGCCTCCAGCTCGCGCACATCCTGGCTGAGGCCGGACATGCCCTTGAGCCCGGCATCGTTGTAGAGCAGCCGGGTGAGGGCAGCGGTGCCCATCCCCTCCGCCTCCAGCAGGTGCAGCAGCACGCCGGGGTCGATCTGGCCGCAGCGCGTGCCCATCGGCACCCCGTCCAGCGCGGTGAAGCCCATGCTGCTGTCGAGGCTGCGGCCACCCCGGACGGCGCAGAGGCTGGACCCATTGCCGAGATGCGCCACCACCAGCCGCCCGGCGCCGAGCGCCGCATCCTCGGCGGCAATCCGGCGGCTGATGTATTCATAGGACAGGCCGTGGAATCCGTAGCGGCGGATGCCGCGGGCATGGAATTCCGGGGGCAGGGCGTAGGTATCGGCCTCCCAGGGATGGCTGCGGTGGAAGGCGGTGTCGAAACAGGCAAGCTGCGGCACGCCGGGGAAGCGCGCCGCCATGGCCTCGATGCCGGCCAGGTTGTGCGGCTGGTGCAGCGGTGCGAGCGGCACCAGGGCCCGAAGCCTGGCCAGCACCGCCGCATCCACCAGCACCGGCGCGGCGAGATCCGGCCCGCCATGCACCACCCGATGGCCGATCGCGGCGATGCGCCGCCCGGCCAGCGCCTGGCCGGTGCCTTCCAGGATGGCGGCGAGGGCGGCGGCATGGTCGGCGACATCCGGCCCGCTCCAGCGGCGATCCGCCAGCACCCGGCGGGCCGCATCATGGGCGATCAGGTGCGGGGTGGCGCCGATGCCCTCCATCTGGCCGTCGAGGCGGGTTTCCGGGCCGGCGGCGGTGGCCTCGAACAATCCGAATTTGATCGAGGAGGAGCCGGCATTGAGGACCAGGATCGCATCGCCGGTTCGGATCATGGGCCAGGCAACCTCGCGGAATTGGGCTCCGCCCGAGGCCCCGGCGCTTCCGCCACGGCATCGGCCAGGAAACCCGTGATATCCCGCAGCACCGGCCCGCCGGCCAGGCCGGCCGCCCGCACCGGCGCCGCCAGCGCTGCGACGATGCCGATATGGCCGAGGCCGGGATAGAGCACCAGCCGCACCCGGGTACCCGCGGCGCGCAGCCGTTCCGCCAGACCAAGCGATTGTTCGGGCCGCACCGTCCGGTCGGCCTCGCCATGCAGGAGCAGCATGGGCGGGGCGCCGCGAAGCGCCGCTTCTTCGGGCAGCACGGCCAGGCGGCCTGCGGGGGCAGGGGCGAAGATGCCCAGCAGCGGCTCCCGCTGCGGCTGGAAATGGAACGGGGCCGCCAGGGCGATGCAGCCGGCCAGCGCCTCCCGTCCGCCCGGCAGCCCCGCCACCGCCAGCCAGCGCGGGTCGAGCGCCAGCGCCGCGGCGATGAAGCCGCCGGCCGAATGGCCCATCACGAAGCAGGGCCCGGCAGGGGCGCCCGCCGCCCGGCCCGCCGGGCCGCGCAGCCAAGCCAGTGCCGCCGCGCCGTCCTCCAGGAAATCCGGCCAGCGCGCTGCCGGATGCAGGCGGTAGTCGGGCACCGCCACGGCGTAGCCGCGGGCCACCAGCGGCTGCGCCAGGAAGCGGTAATCCGCCCGCTCGCCGCTTTCCCAATTACCGCCATAGAAGAACACCACCAGCGGTGCCGTCGCGGCGCCTTCCTTCGGCAGATGGAGGTCGAGGCGCTGCCTTGGCCCCGCCCCATAGGCCAGGCCGCGGGAGAGGCTGTAGCCGCCTGGCGTCAGCGCATTCGCCAGCCCGACCGGCGTGCAGCCGCCGAACAGCGGCAGCAGCATGGGCAGCAGGGCGCGACGCGCCAGGGTCAGCCCTCCAGCGCCTGCCGCGCCAGTTGCAACTGCGCCCGGTCCTGCTCGCTGATCTCAGGGTAGTGCAGGCCGAGATCCTCCAGCGCCGCCGCCAGCGCCTCGGCCACCACCAGCCGGGTGAACCATTTGTTGTCGGCCGGCACCACATGCCAGGGCGCATGCGGCGCGGCGGTGGCGCGGATCGCCTGTTCATAGGCGTCCTGGTAGGCATCCCAGTGGCTGCGCTCGACGACATCCTGGGCGCTGAACTTCCAGTTCTTCTCCGGCTCCTCGATGCGCTTCAGGAAGCGGCGGCGCTGCTCCTCCTTGCTGAGATGCAGGAAGAATTTGAGGGTGATGACGCCCTGCCGCGCCAGGTAGCGCTCGAAGGCGGCGATATCCTCCAGCCGCTCGTCCCAGATGCGCTCGCCACGCAGCACGACGGGCAGTTTCTGGCGCTCCAGGATTTCGGGATGGACGCGGGGGACCAGCACCTCCTCGTACCAGCTCCGGTTGTGGATGCCGATCACGCCGCGTGCCGGCAGGGCCGTGACATGGCGCCAGAGGAAGTCGTGGTCGAGTTCCACCGGGCCTGGCGCCTTGAAGCTGGTGACATGGCAGCCCTGCGGATTGACGCCGCTGAAGACATGCTTGATGGCGCCGTCCTTGCCGGCCGCGTCCATCGCCTGGAAGATGCAGAGCACCGCCCAGCGGTCCTGGGCATAAAGCATGTCCTGCAGGGCGCTGAGGCGCTCCACCCCTTCCTGCAGCAGCGCCGCCGCCGCCCGCTTGTCCGTTGTGAGGCCCGCGGTATCCCCGGGGTCCCGGTCTTCCAGGCGGAAGCCCTTGCCCTCCTCCACCCGATATTGCGCCAGCAGCTTGCGGCGCTGCTTCACATCCATGCCCTGTGCCCTTTCGTCTCAGGCCGGCACCTGCCGACGTAGCTTCAGGCCGGCACCTGCCGGCGGGGCGCCGCCATCAGCCAGAGCACGGTCAGGCCCTGCAGCAGCAACGTCAGGCCCAGTGCCCAGGAATAGCCATCCGCGCTCCAGCCGCCGCCCGGCGCGCGCGGCCAGAGGTCCAGGATCACGCCGATCAGGTTCTGCAGCACGAAGACCAGGGCCAGCATGCTGCCATTCAGCGCCGTCGTCACCCGGCCGGTGAGTTCCGGTGGGAAGCGCTGCGCCAGCGCGGCATAGACCACCGGTCCGCAGGAACCCGCGAAGGCGAAGCCGAACCACAGCGCATGCAGCAGCAGCGGGTTCCGCGGCTGGGTGATCAGCACCGCCTGGAACACCGCCATGGCGGCGATGCCGAGGAAGGGAATCAGCATCGGCTCGATGCCGCGGGCCTGCGCCGCCGAGGCCGCCTGGCCGGTCAGCAGGTGCCCCGCCATCATGCCGAGCGCGTAGCAGAGCAGCACCGAGGCGCGCGCCACGTCCCCGAGCCCCGCCACGTCCCGCAGCCATGGCCCGGCCCAGAGCCCCTGATAGGTGAAGACCAGGCCCGAGAGCAGCGCCATGGCCGGCATGAAGCGGCGGAATTTGGGATGCGTGAAGATGCGGCCGAGTCCGGCGATCTCGGTGCCGAGCCTCCGGCGCTGCGGCGGCCTGGTTCCCGGCGGCGCCAGCGGCGCGGAACGCCGGATCCACAGCGCCACCAGGCAGGACAGCACCGCCAGCCCGCCGAAGATGCCGCGCCAGCCGAGCAACGGCAGCATCGCCTGCACCGGCACCGTGGCGGCCAGCCCGCCGGCCGCGCCGATGAAGACCGCCGCCCCCGTCACCGCCGCCAGGCGCTGCGGCGGATACCACTGCACATGCGCCTTCATCACCGCGATCAGCGCGCCGGCGATGCCGATGCCGAATCGGCCCGCCGCGAGCCAGCCTGGCCCGATCGCCAGGGCGCAGAGCCCGAAGCCGCCCGCCGCCACCAGCGCCAGCACGGTCTGCACCCGCCGCGCACCATGCAGGTCGATCGCCAGCCCCACCGGCAATTGCGCCAGCGCATAGGCGGCGAAGAACACTGCCGCCAGGGCGCCGAGACCGCTGGCCGAAAGCCCGAATTCCAGCGCCAGGACCGGGCCGAGCAGCGCCACCACGCTGCGCGAGGCCTGGTTGATGAACCCCATCGCCGCCAGCGGCAGGGTGACGCGGCGGAAGACGCCCATCGCCGCGGTCAGGGCAGCCGCAGCCGCAGGCTGACCGGGCAGTGATCCGAGAGGCGGTCGCGCCATTCCGACCCGCGCTCGGCATAGACCATGACCCGCAGGCTGTCCGGCAGCCACCACCCCCGCGCCTCGCCGCCGAGCAGGATGTGGTCCACGAAGGGCCGGCCACCGCGCGCGCCGGACCAGCAGGGATTGGAGGTGCCCTCCGTCGCGCGGGTCAGCGGCGCCTCCCGCGTCAGCTCCCGCAGCATCATGTCCTCGGTGCTGCCGAGGCGGCGGTTGAAATCCCCCAGCACGGCGAAGCCGCCACCTCCCCGCTGCCGCGCTGCCACCCAATCCGCCAGCACCGCGGATTGCCGGCCGAGGCTTTCGCAATCCTGGCCCTGCTGCGGCTGCATCGGCGCATCGCGGCAGCCGGCCTTGAGATGGATCGAGAGCAACCGCAGCCGCCGCCCGGCTACCTCCACCGTGATGTCGGTGCCGCGGCGGAGCGAATGCCGGGCGCGGGGCTGGAGGTCGAGCCCCTCCAGATCGGCGTTCTGCGTGACGCGGAGGCCGCGCCGCACCGCGAAGCCGGCGCGCTGCACATCCGCTTCGCGGGGAAAGAAGAAGGCGTAGACGCCCGGGTCGAAGACGCGCGCCGCCGCCTCCGGGCCGTCCACTTCCTGCAAGGCGATCACATCGGCATCGAGCCGGCTGGCATAGCCGGCCAGCAGGGCGAAGTCACCGGGCTGCCGTGGGGTGACGTCGCGCGGCAGGGCGGGGTCGCCGGACGGGCGCAGGGTGAGCCAGGCCAGATTCCAGGTGGCCAGCTTCAATTCTGTGCCGGTTGCGGCGGATGGCGGCGCGGTCCCTGGGGCAAGCAGCGGCGCGACCGCAAAGGCGGCGAGAAGCAGGAGCAGGGCAGAGATCGCTTTGCGCATCCCGCCAACTTGCCGGCCGCACGGCCTGCCGCCTAGGGTCCGTGACTGAACTGGTTGGCTGCCTGCTCCTGCCGCACGGCTCCAGCATTAAATCCTGTGGCAAACAAGGATGGCGAGTCCGGGTTTCCGGGCGGGGCGGGGAACCTTCCACCCACCTCATTGGTATTTGAATTCATACACGTTATGGTTGTGATCTATCAGGACTACACCACAACCAGTCGATCACAACGATGCATCATCTCCACAGCACGCATGATCCCGTCCTCGTTTCGCTCTCCATCGCGATCGCCGTTCTGGGTTCGTGGACTGCCCTCGACCTGCTGCGCCGCGTGCGGGCCAATGCCGGGGCCGCGCGGCGCTGGTGGCTCGGCGGGGCTGCCATAGCCACAGGGGCCGCAATCTGGTCGATGCATTTCGTGGCGATGCTGGCCTACGACATCGATATTGCAGTGCGCTACAACTTCAACCTGACGGCCCTGTCCTTCCTGCTCGCCATTGCGGCAACCGCCAGCGGCTTCGCCCTCGTGAGCAGCCCGGCGGCATCGCCCGCACCAGGACGGATCGCTTTCGCCGGCATCGCCATGGGGCTCGGCATCTGCCTCATGCACTATGTCGGGATGGCCGCGATGCGCCTTGCCGCCACGCCATCCTATGATGCCATGCTTGTGGTGGTCTCAGGCCTGGTCGCGGTCGGTGCTTCGACCCTGGCGCTCATGCTGGCGCTCAGAGACCGGCCCGGCTTGCCACGTGCGATCAGTGCCCTGGTGCTGGGTCTCGCGATCACGGGGATGCATTACACGGCGATGGCGGCCGTCTCCTTCAGCCCCACGCTCCAGGCCCGGTCCGGCGGCATCTCGGACATCCCGGCGCAGGCCTTGGCCATCGGCATCGCCGCCTGCACCCTCCTCCTGCTTTCGCTGGCGCTGACGGCGGCGATGTTCGATCGCCGCCTCGAACTCATGGCATCGCGCGAAGCGGAAGCCCTGCGCCGCAGTGAGCAGCGGCTGCGCGCCATCCTCGGCCAGATGCCGATCGGCGTCATTGTCGCCGATGCCGCCTCGGGCAAGGTTGTCCTCTCGAATCCGGAGGCGGAGCGGGTCCTGGGGCACCCACTGGGGCACATCCCGGATTGGCATGCCTATACCGAGAGTTTCGGCGGGCTCCATTCGGATGGCAGGCCCCTGACGGCGGACGAGTATCCGCTGGCGCGGGCCGTCCTCCGGAGAGAGAGGGTCGACCGTGAGCCGCTGCTCTACAGGCGAGGCGACAGGTCGGTCGTGCATCTCGAGGTAAGCGCCACTCCGGTGCGCGACGATGACAGCCAACTGGAACTCGTGATCGCGGCGTTCCAGGACGTCACCGCGCAGGTGCAGGCCGAGCAGGCCCTCCGGCGCGCGCAGCGGCTCGAGGCGATGGGTCAGCTCACCGGAGGCGTGGCGCACGATTTCAACAACCTCCTGATGGTGGCTTCGGGCAATCTGCAGCTCCTTACACGGCGAACCTCGGACGAGGTTCTGCTGCGTTTCGCCCGCGGCGCCATGGATGCCACCCGGCGCGGGGCCGATGTCACGCGACGCCTGCTTGCCTTCGCGCGGGAGCAGCCGCTCGATGCGGTGCCGATCGATCTCGCCGTATTGCTGCCGGACATCACCGAGAATGTGCTCTCGCGCACCCTGGGCGGCACGGTGCGCGTCAAGACCGAGGTCGAACCGGGGCTCTGGCCCGCGCTCGCCGATCGGGGCGAATTGCAGGCAGCGCTGCTGAACCTCGCCATCAACGCCCGCGATGCCATGCCGGGCGGCGGAGAACTGACGATCTCGGCCGGGAACGCCGGAAGCGACGCGCTGCCGGATGGCATCCGCGGCGACCTGCCTCCCGGGGACTACGTTGCCGTATCCGTCTCCGATACCGGCTTCGGGATGGCGGAGGAGGTCGCCGCCCGCGCCTTCGAGCCGTTCTTCACCACGAAGGACATCGGCCGCGGTTCGGGGCTGGGCCTGTCGCAGGTCTATGGGTTCGCGCAGCAGTCCGGGGGGGGCTGTTGCGATCAGCACCCGCCCGGGCAACGGCACCCGCGTGACCGTCTGGCTGCCGCGGGCGCCCGATGATGACCAGAACATGCAGTGGCCGCTTTCCGTAATCGAGGGACGAGTGGCATGACTGCCCGGCGATTGGTGGCGGCCGCGAGCGGCCAGCCCGAATCCCCACTGAGTGGGAGACCCGGAGGCACGGTTGCCGCGACGCCGCATTGCCCCGCGGTTCCCCCCTCTGCGTGTCGTACTCGGCGGCTGCCAACTCCCTTCTTCCATGCCGGCGGGGCAGCGGGGCCCGGCTGCCGAGCCCAAGCCTCCCGGGGGGGTGGACGGGACAGCGCTTGCGGGCCGCGTCGCGCTCGTCGTGGACGATGAGCCGATGATCCTGGAGATCCTGGCGGAGCACTGCGCATCGCTCGGCATGAAGGTGTCCGAGGCTGCGGATGGCGAGGGCGCCCTCAGGCTGGTCAGTACCCAACCGGAGATCGAGGTGCTGGTCACCGACGTCCGAATGCCCGGGCTTGACGGCCCGGCGCTCGTGGAGCGCGCCCTTGCGCTCCGGCCCGAGATCAAGGTCATCTTCGTGACGGGCTATACGACCTACCGAAGCTCCATCTGGCCCATCCTGCGGAAACCCTTCGACCTCGATGAGCTGGAGGCGGCGCTGCGCCGAGCCCTGATCCAGGAAAACCAGGGGCCGGAGTAGGAGCTACTTGTCATCCATGACACTCCGCTGTGATCCCGCTTTCACGGATCACGGGGGTGATGGGATGCGGCCAGCGCCATGGCGGTGCCAAACGATAGCACGGCCTCGTGCAGGCCGGGGAGCTACAGGCGCGGCGGCCGCGAGTGCCGGTCCCGAGCCGGGCCCGGCACATGGGCCCCGGTTCAGGCGCGGCTTGGCGTTCCAGGGGCGGCCAGAGTCTCCTGCGGATAGTCGGACCACTGCTGCGTTCCCGACGGCGTCGCGGACTTCACCTCGCCGCTCCGAATCTGGCTCAGCTTCACTTCCACCGCCGCCATCTGATCGCGGGTATGCTTCGTGCCTTCCGGTTGCCGTCCGGTTTCCCCCTGCGTCTCCACAACATCCTTCGCGGGGTCCTGGACATAGGCCCAGTGCTCGCCCTTCGGCCAGGGTCCCTGGCCCTCGTTCCACGGCCCGCGTGCATCGGCGCCGTTCGACATGTTGAAGTAGGTGTGGGTGAAGCGCGGGTCGCCCTGCAGCACGCCTGGCGGGAAGTTCGGCTGGATGGTCTCCAGCGCGGCGCCGAACATCTGGAAATGCGCGATCTCGCGGGTCATGAGGAAGCCCAGGGTCTCGCGGACATGCGGATCGTCCGTGAACTTCATCAGGTACTCGTAGACGATCTTGGCGCGGCTCTCGGCCGCCATGTCGGAGCGCAGGTCCACCGTCAGGTCGCCATTGGCATTGATGTAGGCGCCGGTCCACGGCACCCCCTGGCTATTCGTGACATTCGGCCCGCCGCCGGACAGCACCAGGAATTGCGGCGCGGTCAATGCCGCGTGGATCAGTTCCTCCTTCGCGGTCGTGCCGCCGCTCGGGAGGCCGCAGATCGGGTTCGCCTCGGCTGCGTTCTTCAGTTCGCCGTTTACGCCGTCCAGCAGCATGGTGATCGTCGCGCCAACGATCTCGAGATGGCTGAATTCCTCGGTCGCGATGTCCATCAGCAGGTCGTATTTGTCGGGATAGGGACGGCGCGCCGCGAATGCCTGCGTGAAGTACTGCATCGCCGCCTTCAGCTCGCCATTGCCACCGCCGAACTGCTCCAGCAGCAATGCGGCGAAGCGTGGATCGGGGCGGGACACGCGCGCATTGAACTGCAGCTCTTTCGCATGGTGAAACATCTGGACGGTTCTCCTGCCGGGCGCCTGTTCAGCGCCGGGCCAGCAAACGTGCTCCCGGATCAGGGGGTTGCTTGCCCCAGCGCATCGGGAAGGCGGTGCCTCCTGGGCTTGTTGAGCAGGCTCCGCTGCGCGTCCCAGCCTTGTTGCTGGCGTCATGAGGGCCAGGGGCGGCACCGCCGCCATCCGGTCTGGCCCATCGGGGCGATCCGCCGCCGCGGGAAGGCACGCCCACTCAGTGCCGGCTGGCGCCTTCTGCGCCGGCATGTCCGGCCGGAACGGGCAGGTGCGACACGGAGCCACTTGTAGGAGCTTGGTGCCGGGTGAGGGGATCGAACCCCCGACCTTCGGTTTACAAAACCGCTGCACTACCGCTGTGCTAACCCGGCGCGCCGCCAGCGATAGCGCGGGCGCGGCCCAGGCTCAACCACTCAGGCTCAACCACCCAGGCTCGACCGGCAGCGGCGCCGGTGCCAGTATTGCGGCTCAGGCATGGCCCACCGGGCCGAAGGCGTCCTGGTTGGTGGTCCGCACCACCGCGGCGAAGAGCCGCAGCGCATCCGGGCCGCCACGGTCGTTCAGGGTTCCCTGGTCCATCTCCTCGGCCAGAAGCTCCGCATGTTCGGCCAGGGTCTCGGCGGCGCGGCGCAGCGCCTCCCGCGACAGGGCGAGCTGCATTTCGTCGGGCAGTGTGTTCCAATCGGCGCGCGGCATGGCTTTCCCATCCATGTCGCCATCCTGGCGTGCATCGGCAAAGATCCGCCCACCGGGGCGGCGACCGCATCCTGCCCCGCCACCGGTTAACGCCGGCTTTCCCGCCTTGGCCAAACGGCTTTTCAGACGAAGCGCAGCCGCGCCATGCCCAGCAGATCGAAATCCGCCTCCACCAGGCAGGGCCCCTCCAGCCAGATCGGCGGCGTGACGGAGCCGAGCCATACCACCTGGCCGGCCCGCAGCCCGCCGAAGACCGCCGCCGCGCCCGATCCTGCCAGCCAGGCCAGCGCCTCCAGCGGGTGGCCGAGCAGATCCCGCCCATGCCCGGCGGCGCGCACCTGGCCATCCACCCGCAACTCCCCCCGGGCGGCGCCGAGATCCACCGCGCGCCAATCCGGCACCGGCGCGCCGAGCAGCCCGGCGGCGTGGAAGACCTGATCGGCGATCAGGGTAGGGGTGCCGAGCGCGGCCAGGTCGCCATAGCGCTTCTCGACGATCTCGATGGCCGGGAAGACCTCCGCCACCGCCGCCGCCGCCTGCTCGCGCGTGCAGGGGCCGGGCGGCAGGTCGCGGCCGAGCCGGAGCCCCACCTCGCATTCCACGCCGACATTCAGGAAATCCGCGAATCGAAGGGTCGCGTCATTGGGGCGCAGGCTCTCGGCCGGGACGAAGCCGGCGGCCGGGCCGGTGAGGCCGAGATAGTCCTGCATCTGCTTCGTGGTGGCGCCGATCTTGAAGCCGGCCGGCGGCACCGCACCCAGCCGCTCCGCCACTTGGCGCTGGATGGCGTAGCCCGCTTCCGGGTCGGCCGGCGCGGCGGCGCCCAGCGGGGCCAGCAGGCGCCGCTCCCGGCGGGCGGCGAGGATGGCATCGGCGGCTTCGGTCATGCTGCGTCTTCCCTATTTGCGCGCGAGTTCATAGAGCGCGACCGCCGCGGCGGCAGAAACATTCAGGCTTTCCATCTCGGGCGCGATCGGCAGCCGGGCCAGCTCGTCGCAGGTTTCGCGGGTGAGGCGGCGCAGCCCCTCGCCCTCGGCGCCGAGCACCAGCGCCACCCGCCTTCCGTCCAGCCCATGCGCCACCTGCGCCAGGGTCACCGGCGCCGCGGCGTCGAGCCCCACCACCCAGAGCCCGGCCCGCTTCAGCTCCCCCAGGGCGCGGGCCAGGTTGACCTCCCGCACCACCGGCACGACCTCCAGCGCGCCGGAGGCGGCGCGGGCGAGGGTGCCGGTCTCGGGCGGTGCGTGGCGGTCCTGCAGCACCATGGCCGCGGCGCCGAAGGCGGCGGCGGAGCGCAGGATGGCGCCGACATTCCGTGGATCGGTCACCTGGTCGAGCACCAGGACCGGCCCCTCCGCATGCGCCAGCGCCCGGTCCAGCGGCATGTCGGGCAGCGGGTCGGCCAGCAGGGCGGCACCCTGATGCACCGAATCCTCCGGCAGGAAGCTGGCGAACCGGGCGCGCTCGGCCCGCTCGGGCGCGATGCGCCAGGGCAGCGGCAGCCGGGCGGCGAGGGTAGCTTCCGCCTCCTCGGTCAGCAGCAGGCGGCGCAGCCGGCGGGCCGGATTGGCGAGAGCCGCCGCCACCGGATGCAGCCCATGCAGCCAGACACCGCCCTCCCGCGGATTGCCGGCGGCTGGCGGCGGGCCGCGCCGAGGCGCGCCCGGGCGGCCGGGTGCACGGCCGCCGGGGCGGTCGTCGGAGCCATGGGGAGCGCCGTGAGGGGCGCCATGGGGCGCGGAGTGCGGGCGCGGCGGGGATCGGCGCATCGGGCCATCCTGCCTGGCGCGGCGGCGCTGGCAAGGCGTGGCGTGCGGGCGGGGGCGGAATCTCGCTACGATTCCGCCTCGATGGCCGGGGCACGTTGACAGGCCAGGACGAAACCGGATAGTCCGCGCGCTCCCGGCGGGCCCGGCCTGGAAACAGGCGCGGAAGGCTGGATACGGAGGGGTGCCCGAGTGGCTAAAGGGGACGGACTGTAAATCCGTTGGCTTGCGCCTACGTTGGTTCGAATCCAACCCCCTCCATTCCGGCCGGTCCGCCACGGCGGCCATTGCGTCAGGATCTCCTGACGCAGGGTTGCGGTGGCGGAGGATCCCGATGGGAGATATCAGGCCGCGCGGCATGGTGGCTGCGGGGCTGTTCGGTTTGCCGGCGGCTTGAGTCGGGTCGGTACGCCTGGGCTATGCGGGTGTAGCTCAATGGTAGAGCCCCAGCCTTCCAAGCTGGTTGTGCGGGTTCGATTCCCGTCACCCGCTCCAGCGCGGCAGGCCTGGGGGTGAGCCAGGGGTCGAGGATGCCGGCCGGTCCCGCTTGGCGGGAAGGGTTTGCGGGGTCGGTGAAACGGGTCAGACGGGGTAGTGGAGCCGGGCGATGGCGAAGGCGAAGTTTGAGCGGACGAAGCCGCACTGCAACATTGGCACGATCGGGCATGTGGATCATGGCAAGACGTCGCTGACGGCGGCGATCACCAAGGTCCTGGCGAAGGCGGGCGGTGCGACGTTCACGGCCTATGACCAGATCGACAAGGCGCCGGAGGAGAAGGCGCGGGGCATCACGATCTCGACCTCGCATGTCGAGTACGAGACGGCGAAGCGGCACTACGCGCATGTCGACTGCCCGGGTCACGCGGATTATGTGAAGAACATGATCACCGGGGCGGCGCAGATGGACGGCGCGATCCTGGTGGTCTCGGCGGCCGACGGCCCGATGCCGCAGACGCGCGAGCACATCCTGCTGGCGCGGCAGGTGGGTGTGCCGGCGCTGGTGGTGTTCCTGAACAAGACCGACATGGCCGATCCCGACCTGCTGGAGCTGGTCGAGATGGAGGTGCGGGAGCTGCTGAGCGCCTACAAGTTCCCGGGCGACGACATCCCGATCATCCACGGCTCGGCGCTGTGTGCGCTGGAGGACCGCGACCCCGAGAAGGGCGAGCAGGCGGTGCTGAAGCTGATGGAGGCGGTGGACGCCTACATTCCGCAGCCCGAGCGCCCGGTGGACCGCCCCTTCCTGATGCCGATCGAGGACGTGTTCTCGATTTCCGGCCGCGGCACGGTGGTGACGGGCCGGGTCGAGCGCGGCGTGGTCAAGGTAGGCGAGGAGGTCGAGATCGTCGGCCTGAAGCCGACGGTGAAGACCACGGTGACGGGCGTCGAGATGTTCCGCAAGCTGCTGGACAGCGGCCAGGCGGGGGACAACATCGGGGCGCTGCTGCGCGGCACCAAGCGGGAGGATGTGGAGCGCGGCCAGGTGCTGGCGGCGCCGGGCTCGATCACCCCGCATACCGGGTTCAAGGCGGAAGCCTATGTGCTGACCAAGGAGGAGGGCGGGCGGCATACGCCGTTCTTCACCAACTACCGGCCGCAGTTCTACTTCCGGACCACGGACGTGACGGGGATCGTCAAGCTGCCCGAAGGGGTGGAGATGGTGATGCCGGGCGACAACGTGACGATGGACGTGGAACTGATCGCGCCGATCGCCATGGACGAGGGCCTGCGCTTCGCCATCCGCGAGGGCGGCCGCACCGTCGGCGCCGGCGTCGTCGCAGAGATCGTGAAGTAGCGGGTTTCCAAACGCGGCGCTTGCACCTAGGGTTGGCCTGCCGGCCGGATGCAAGCGCCAAGATAGGGGCGTAGCTCAATTGGCTAGAGCGCCGGTCTCCAAAACCGGAGGTTGGGGGTTCGAGACCCTCCGCCCCTGCCACTCTTCCGGCCCCGCCGGGCTGATCTGATTTCGTTGCGGGTGGCGCCCCGATGGGGTGCCACCCGTGCTGCTATGTGCATGGAACGCAAAGGTAGGCTGAGTTGGCCAAGCTGAATCCCGCGTTGTTCGTCCGGGAAGTGCGGTCGGAGGTGGCGAAGGTCACCTGGCCGACCCGCAAGGAGACGCTGATCACCACCGGGCTCGTGCTGGCAATGTCGGCACTGGCGGCGGTGTTCTTCCTGGTCGCCGACCAGTTGATCGCGTTGGCCATGCGCGGCGTGTTCGGACTCGGCTGAGGAAACGGGAATCATGGCCGAGAAGCGCTGGTACGTCGTCCACGTCTATTCGGGCTTCGAGAAGAAGATCGCGCAGCAGATCAAGGAGCAGGCGGCGCAGAAGGGGCTCGGCGACAAGATCGACGAGATCCTGGTCCCCTCCGAGGAGGTGACCGAGGTCCGCCGCGGCCAGAAGATCAATTCCGAGCGCAAATTCTTCCCCGGCTATGTGCTGGTGAAGATGGAGATGTCGGACGAGGCCTGGCACCTGGTGAAGGATACGCCGAAGGTCACCGGCTTCCTCGGCGCCCGCAACAAGCCGGCCCCGATCACCGAGGCCGAGGCGCAGCGGATCGTCAACCAGGTGCGGGAGGGGGTCGAGAAGCCCCGTCGCCCGAGCGTCACCTTCGAGGTGGGCGAGCAGGTGCGGGTGGCCGACGGCCCCTTCACCAGCTTCATGGGCTCGGTCGAGGAAGTGGACGAGGAACGCGGCCGGGTGAAGGTCAGCGTCTCGATCTTCGGCCGCTCGACGCCGGTGGAACTGGAATACAGCCAGGTCGAGAAGGTCTAGACGCGGGGGCTGGCGGGGTCTATAGGCCCGCCTCCGCCGACGCGGCCTGGGGGTTTCCCGGGCCGCTTGGCGTTGCAGGGAACGCGGGAGGCCGGGGAAACCGGGCCGCAGGCACCGCGGGCCTCTGACAGGACAGAGGATTGGGCATGGCGAAGAAGATCACCGGCTACATCAAGTTGCAGATCCCGGCCGGCAAGGCGAACCCGTCGCCGCCCGTGGGTCCGGCGCTCGGCCAGCGCGGCCTGAACATCATGGCCTTCGTGAAGGAATTCAACGCGGCGACCCAGGGCATGGAGCCCGGGACTCCGACGCCGGTGGTGATCACCGCCTATTCCGACCGGTCCTTCAGCTTCATCACCAAGACCCCGCCGAACACCTATTTCCTGCTCAAGGCGGCGAAGCTCGACAAGGGCAGCCAGACCCCGGGCAAGGGTGGCGGCGTCGGCCGGGTGACCAAGACCCAGTTGCGGGAAATCGCGGCGGTGAAGATGAAGGACATGAACGCCAACGACGAGGATGCCGCGGTGCGCATGCTGGCCGGATCGGCCCGCGCCATGGGCCTCACCGTGGTGGAGGGCTGACCGATGGCTAGGCAGGGCAAGCGCCTCAAGGCGATCTATTCCAGCTTCGACCGCGACAAGGCCGTTGCGCTGGAGGAGGCGATCGCCATCGCCAAGGCCAATGCGAAGGCCAAATTCGATGAAACCATCGAGATCTCGATGAATCTCGGCATCGATCCGCGCCACGCCGACCAGATGGTCCGCGGCGTGGTCGGGCTGCCGAACGGCACCGGCAAGACCGTGCGCGTCGGCGTTTTCGCGCGCGGCCCGAAGGCCGAGGAGGCGCTGGCCGCCGGCGCCGACGTGGTGGGTGCGGACGACCTCGCCGCCGCCGTGCAGGAAGGCAAGATCGAGTTCGACCGCTGCATCGCCACCCCCGACATGATGGCGCTGGTCGGCCGCCTGGGTAAGATCCTCGGGCCCCGCGGCCTGATGCCGAACCCCCGCCTCGGCACCGTCACCATGGACGTGAAGGGCGCGGTGACCGCCGCCAAGGCCGGCCAGGTGGAATTCCGCGCCGAGAAGGCCGGCATCGTCCATGCCGGCATCGGCAAGGCCTCCTTCGAGCCCGGCCTGCTGCTGGAGAATGCCCGCGCCTTCGTCGAGGCGATCCAGCGTGCCCGTCCGACCGGCGCCAAGGGCACCTATGTGCGGCGGGTTTCCGTCAGCTCCTCCATGGGGCCTGGCGTGAAGGTCGACATCGCCTCGCTTTCGGCGGGCGCGTAACGGGAATTCGCCTGCCCTCCGGGGCAGGCGGGCAGGGCGGGGCCTCGGCCTCTCCCGAACCTGTCCGAGACCGCGGGTGGTCCGCAAGGGCCGTAATGGGGCAGCCGCCCCGCCAGCGATAGACGGGGTGCCGAGAGATTCGCGTCGCGGGGGGCAGGGCCCGCGCGGCGTGCATGGCTTGGTGGTCCGGCTCAGACAGGCGAACCGGGGTTCGTCAGGGCATGGGGGATGTCTCCCGGGCCGTGGCGCGCCCCCGAGTGAACCGGCCGGGGCCCCTCCACAAGGCACCGGTCACCGACGGAGACGGGATTTGGACCGCACGGAAAAGCGCGAGTTCATCGCCTCCCTCGCCACGGTATTCGCCGAAACCTCCTTCGTGCTCGTCGCCCAGAACAAGGGTCTGACGGTCGCGGATGTGAGCGATCTGCGGCGCCGCATGCGGGGCGCAGGGGCGACGTACAAGGTCGCGAAGAACCGGCTGGCCACCCTCGCCCTCGACGGCACCCGCTTCCAGGGCGTCAAGCCGCTGCTGAAGGGTCCGACCGCGCTTGCGTGGTCGACGGACCCGGTGGCGGTGGCGAAGACCGCCGTGGAGTTCGCCAAGGGAAACGACAAGTTCGTGATCCTGGGCGGGGCGCTTGGCGTCCAGACCCTGAACCCCGATGGGGTCAAGGCTCTGGCCGAGCTGCCTTCGCTCGAAACGTTGCGGGCGCAGCTGCTGGGTCTGATCCAGACCCCGGCGACGCGCATTGCCGGGGTGCTTCAGGCCCCCGGTTCGCAACTGGCGCGGGTGTTCAGTGCCTTCGCGAAGAAGGACGAGGCCGAGGCGGCCTGACCGCACTGAGACTGGACCGGACCGGGTTCTGGCGGAGGTCAAGCCTCTTTTGCCGGCCCGGGAGTTGCAAACGGCAAGCCAAGCCATTAGATCGAAGGGCACACAGACATGGCTGATCTCGCAAAGCTGGTGGATGAGCTCTCCAGCCTGACCGTCCTGGAGGCCGCTGAGCTCTCCAAGATGCTGGAGGAGAAGTGGGGCGTCTCCGCCGCGGCGCCGGCCGCGGTGGCGGCTGCGCCCGCTGCTGGCGGTGGCGCTGCGGCGGCACCGGCCGAGGAGCAGACGGAGTTCACCGTCACGCTGGCCAAGGCCGGCGACAAGAAGATCAATGTGATCAAGGAGATCCGCACCATTACCGGTCTTGGGCTGAAGGAAGCCAAGGACCTGGTCGAGGGTGCGCCGAAGGTCGTGAAGGAAGGGGTCAGCAAGGACGAGGCGGAGAAGATCCGCAAGGTCCTTGAGGAGAACGGGGCGGCCGTCGAAGTCAAGTAAGGCCGCATCACCGGCCCCCGGCATCGGCCATGGGGTCCGGACAATGCACTGCGAAGGCACGGGCGGGGACCGCGAGGGTCGCCGCCCGTGCTGCCGTTCCTTCCCCGCGGCGGCCCCTTGGCCGCGCCTGCGGGGACGGGCGGCAGTTGGGAACATGATCGGCGCCGGGCGGGCTGGCCGGGCGAGAGGGACACGGGACAGGCATGAACGCTATCACGAAGTCGTTCACCGGGCGCAAGCGCATCCGCAAGAGCTTCGGACGGCTGCCTGAAGTGGCGCCGATGCCGAACCTCATCGATGTGCAGCGGGCCTCCTACGAGGCCTTCCTGCAGATGGAGGTCAATCCGGACGCACGCAGCCAGACCGGGCTGCAGGAAGTCTTCAGGTCCGTCTTCCCGATCGACGATTTCGCCGGCCGCGGCCGCCTGGAATTCGTCCAGTACGAACTCGAGGAGCCGAAATACGACGTCGAGGAGTGCATCCAGCGCGGACTGACCTTCGCGGCGCCGCTCAAGGTGCGGCTGCGGCTGATCGTCTGGGACGTGGATGAGGATACGGGCAGCCGTTCCGTCCGCGACATCAAGGAGCAGGATGTCTACATGGGCGACATGCCGCTCATGACCGACAACGGCACCTTCATCATCAATGGCACCGAGCGCGTCATCGTTTCCCAGATGCACCGCAGCCCGGGCGTCTTCTTCGACCACGACAAGGGCAAGACCCACAGCAGCGGCAAGTATCTCTTTGCCGCGCGGGTCATCCCCTATCGCGGCTCCTGGCTCGATTTCGAATTCGACGCGAAGGACATCTGCTATGTCCGCGTCGACCGCAAGCGCAAGCTGCCCGCGACCACGCTGCTGCTGGCGCTCGACAGCGCGCATACCGAGCGGCTGCGCATCGAGCGCGGCGACCAGGCGCTGGAGCATGCCGAGATCCGCGGCATGGATGCCGAGGAGATCCTGAACGACTTCTACGGCCAGGTCGCCTTCACCCGCAGCCAGAAGGGCTGGAGCCGGCCCTTCGACCCGGACGCCTTCCGCGGCATCAAGCTGCAGGAGCCGCTGGTCGACGCCCGCACCGGCCAGGTGGTGGCGGAGAAGGACACCAAGCTGACCCCGCGCGCCGCCCGCAAGATCGCCGAGGGCGGCACCACCGAGGTGCTGGTCGGCCGCACCGACCTGCTCGGCCGCTTCGTCGCCGAGGACATGGTGGACATGACCTCGGGCGAGATCTGGGCGGAGGCCGGCGAGGAGCTGACCGAGGTCAAGCTCACCGCTATCGAGGATGCCGGGCTGGACCGGCTGCCGACCCTGGCGATCGACCAGTCGGTCGGGCCCTGGATCCGCAACACGCTCACGGTGGACAAGAACTCCAACCGTGACGAGGCGCTGATGGATCTCTACCGGGTCATGCGCCCGGGCGAGCCGCCGACGCCGGAGACCGCGGAGACGCTGTTCCGCGGCCTGTTCTTCGATCCGGAGCGCTACGACCTCTCGGCCGTCGGCCGGGTGAAGATGAACATGCGCCTCGGCTTCTCCGCCGAGGAGGTGGCCGATACCGTCCGCACGCTGCGCAAGCAGGACATCATTGCCACCATGCGGGTGCTGATGGAGCTGAAGGACGGCCGCGGCCAGATCGACGACATCGACAATCTCGGCAACCGCCGGGTGCGCTCGGTCGGCGAGTTGATGGAGAACCAGTACCGCGTCGGCCTGCTGCGCATGGAGCGCGCGATCAAGGAGCGCATGGGGTCGGTCGATATCGACACCGTCATGCCGCATGACCTGATCAACGCCAAGCCGGCGGCGGCGGCGGTGCGGGAGTTCTTCGGCTCCTCGCAGCTCAGCCAGTTCATGGACCAGACCAATCCGCTTTCCGAGGTGACGCACAAGCGCCGCCTCTCGGCGCTTGGCCCGGGTGGCCTGACGCGCGAGCGCGCCGGCTTCGAGGTGCGGGACGTGCACCCGACGCATTACGGCCGCATCTGCCCGATCGAGACGCCGGAAGGCCCGAATATCGGTCTCATCAACAGCCTGGCCACCTTCGCCAAGGTGAACAAATACGGCTTCATCGAGACGCCCTACCGCCTGGTGCGGGACGGGCAGATCGTGGGCGAGCCGCGCTACCTCTCCGCCATGGAGGAGGAGCGGCTGGTGGTGGCGCAGGCGGATGCGAATGTCGACAACGACAACCGCTTCGCCGATGAGCTTGTCTCCGTGCGCCAGGGCGGCGACTTCCGCCTGGTGAAGCCCGAGGAGGTGACGGCGATCGACGTCTCGCCGAAGCAGCTCGTCTCGGTGGCCGCGGCGCTGATCCCCTTCCTGGAGAATGACGACGCCAACCGCGCGCTGATGGGCTCCAACATGCAGCGCCAGGCGGTGCCGTTGGTGCGCGCCGATGCGCCGCTGGTCGGCACCGGCATGGAGGCGGCGGTGGCGCGCGATTCCGGCGCGACCATCGTGGCCCGGCGCGACGGCGTGGTGGACAGCATCGACGGCGCCCGCATCGTGGTGCGCGCGACGGGCGATGACGGCACCACGCGCGGCGTCGACATCTACCGGCTGCGCAAGTTCCAGCGGAGCAACCAGAGCACCTGCATCAACCAGCGGCCACTGGTGCGGGTGGGCGACAGCGTCCTGGCCGGCGACATCATCGCCGACGGGCCGAGCACGGAACTGGGCGAGCTGGCGCTGGGGCGGAATGTGCTGGTCGCCTTCATGCCCTGGAACGGCTACAACTTCGAGGACAGCATCCTGATCAGCGAGCGGATCGCGCGGGACGATGTCTTCACCTCGATCCATATCGAGGAGTTCGAGGTGATGGCCCGCGACACCAAGCTGGGCCAGGAGGAGATCACCCGCGACATCCCCAATGTGGGCGAGGAGGCGCTGCGCTCGCTCGATGAGGCGGGCATCGTCTATGTCGGCGCCGAGGTGAATCCCGGCGACATCCTGGTCGGCAAGGTGACGCCGAAGGGCGAAAGCCCGATGACGCCGGAGGAGAAGCTGCTCCGCGCGATCTTCGGCGAGAAGGCGAGCGATGTGCGGGACACCTCGCTCCGGCTGCCGCCGGGGGTGACGGGCACGATCGTCGATGTGCGCGTCTTCTCGCGCCGCGGCGTCGACAAGGACGAGCGCGCCATGGCGATCGAGCGCGCCGAGATCGAGCGCTTGGCCAAGGACCGTGACGACGAGAAGTCGATCCAGGAGCGCAGCTTCCACTCCCGCCTCCGGGAGCGGCTGCTGAACCGCAAGGCCTCGGGCGGCTTCCGCGGCGTCAAGGCCGGCACCACCATCAATGACGAGGTGCTGGACCAGTTCGCCCGCGCGACCTGGCGCCAGATCGGCGTGCAGGACGATGCGGCGATGGCCGAGATCGAGGCGCTGAAGCGGGAATTCGACGCGGCGATCGAGCGGCTGCAGAAGCGCTTCGAGAGCAAGGTCGAGAAGCTGCAGCGCGGCGACGAGCTGCCGCCTGGCGTGATGAAGATGGTCAAGGTCTTCGTCGCGGTGAAGCGGAAGCTGCAGCCGGGCGACAAGATGGCCGGCCGGCACGGCAACAAGGGCGTGGTCAGCCGCGTGGTGCCGATCGAGGACATGCCCTTCCTGGAGGACGGCACCTCGGTCGATCTCGTGCTGAACCCGCTCGGCGTGCCGTCGCGCATGAATGTCGGGCAGATCCTGGAGACGCATCTGGGCTGGGCCTGCGCCAGCCTCGGCAAGCAGGTGGGCGAGCTGGTGGAGGAATACCGCCGCTCGGGCGCCATGCGGCAGGAACTGCTGGACCGGCTGCGCGAGGTCTATGGCGAGGAGGTCTTCGAGCGTGACATCGCACCGATGTCGGACGACCAGCTGGTCGAGCTGTCGGAGAACCTGAAGAAGGGCATTCCGATCGCCACCCCGGTCTTCGACGGTGCCCGCATGTCCGATATCGAGGGCATGCTGGACCGGGCCGGCCTCGATACCTCCGGCCAGGTCGTGCTGGTGGATGGCCGCACGGGCGAGCCCTTCGAGCGCAAGGTGACGGTCGGCTACATCTACATGCTGAAGCTGCACCATCTGGTGGACGACAAGATCCACGCGCGGAGCATCGGCCCCTACAGCCTCGTCACCCAGCAGCCGCTGGGCGGCAAGGCGCAGTTCGGCGGCCAGCGCTTCGGCGAGATGGAGGTCTGGGCGCTGGAAGCCTATGGCGCTGCCTATACCTTGCAGGAGATGCTGACGGTGAAGTCCGACGACGTCTCCGGCCGCACCAAGGTCTATGAGGCGATTGTCCGCGACCAGGACAATTTCGAGGCGGGCATTCCGGAATCCTTCAACGTGCTGGTGAAGGAACTGAAGTCGCTCGGCCTCAACGTCGATCTCGAGAACCGCGGCAGCTAGCCGCAATGTGCCACGCGGCCCCCGCCGCGTGGCGCCACCCCTTTTGCGCGGCCGTCCCTGAGGGGACGGCAGGCTGGACCACAAGGAAGGCCGCATGAACGAGCTGATGAAGATCCTGGGTCAGACCGGCCAGGCTCTGACCTTCGACCAGATCAAGATTTCGATCGCCTCGCCGGAGCAGATCCGCTCCTGGTCCTATGGCGAGATCAAGAAGCCGGAGACGATCAACTACCGCACCTTCAAGCCGGAGCGGGACGGGCTGTTCTGCGCCCGGATCTTCGGTCCCATCAAGGACTACGAGTGCCTCTGCGGCAAGTACAAGCGGATGAAATCCCGCGGTATCATCTGCGAGAAATGCGGCGTCGAGGTGACGCTGGCCAAGGTTCGGCGCGAGCGCATGGGCCATATCGAACTGGCCAGCCCGGTCGCGCATATCTGGTTCATGAAGTCGCTGCCCTCCCGCGTCGGGCTCATGGTGGATATGAGCCTGAAGGAGCTGGAGAAGGTTCTCTACTTCGAATCCTATGTCGTGCTAGAGCCCGGCCTGACCGACCTGAAGCTGCACCAGCTTCTGACCGAGGACCAGTACCAGACCAAGATGGACGAGTTCGGCGAGGATGCCTTCACCATCGGCATCGGTGCCGAGGCGGTGAAGCAGATGCTCTCCGGCATCGATTCCGGCAAGGAGGCCGTGCGGCTGCGCGCCGAGCTGAAGGAGACCACCTCCGAGGCGAAGCGCAAGAAGCTGGTCAAGCGGCTGAAGCTGATCGAGGCCTTCGCCGAGAGCGGCGCCAAGCCGGACTGGATGATCCTCGGCGTCGTGCCGGTGATCCCGCCGGAACTGCGGCCGCTGGTGCCGCTGGATGGCGGCCGCTTCGCGACCTCCGACCTGAATGACCTCTATCGCCGCGTCATCAACCGGAACAACCGGCTGAAGCGCCTGATCGAGCTGCGCGCGCCCGACATCATCGTGCGCAACGAAAAGCGCATGCTGCAGGAGGCGGTGGACGCGCTGTTCGACAACGGCCGCCGCGGCCGCGCCATCACGGGCGCCAACAAGCGGCCGCTGAAGTCGCTCTCCGACATGCTGAAGGGCAAGCAGGGCCGGTTCCGCCAGAACCTGCTCGGCAAGCGCGTGGACTATTCGGGGCGCTCGGTCATCGTGGTGGGGCCGGAGCTGAAGCTGCACCAGTGCGGCCTGCCGAAGAAGATGGCGCTCGAGCTGTTCAAGCCCTTCATCTACTCGAAGCTCGAGAAATACGGTCATGCCACCACCATCAAGGCCGCGAAGCGGATGGTGGAGAAGGAGCGGCCGGAGGTCTGGGACATCCTCGAGGAGGTGATCCGCGAGCATCCGGTGCTGCTGAACCGGGCGCCGACCCTGCACCGCCTCGGCATCCAGGCCTTCGAGCCGGTGCTGGTGGAAGGCAAGGCGATCCAGCTGCACCCGCTGGTCTGCACCGCCTTCAACGCCGATTTTGATGGCGACCAGATGGCCGTGCATGTGCCGCTCTCGCTGGAGGCCCAGCTGGAAGCGCGCGTGCTGATGATGTCGACCAACAACATCCTCAGCCCCGCGAACGGCAAGCCGATCATCGTGCCGAGCCAGGACATCGTGCTCGGCCTCTACTATCTCAGCCTGGAGACGCCGGAGTTCCGCGCCACCGACGAGCAGAAGACCCCTGCCTTCTCGGAGATGGGCGAGATCGAGCAGGCGATGGCCACCGGCTCGCTGCAGCTGCACAGCAAGATCCGGCTGCGCCGCAAGGGCATGGACAGCGAGGGCAACCTCATCACCGAAAGGGTGGTGACCACCCCCGGCCGGGCGATGATCTCGCAGCTCATGCCGTTGCACCGGAACCTGCCCTTCAGCCTGATCAACCGGCAATTGACGAAGAAGAACATCTCCGACGTCATCGACGCGGTGTATCGCCACTGCGGCCAGAAGGAGAGCGTGATCTTCGCCGACCGGCTGATGGGGCTCGGCTTCCGCCAGGCCGCCAAGGCCGGCATCTCCTTCGGCAAGGACGACATGATGATCCCGGCCGAGAAGCCGGAGATGATCGCCCGCACCAAGGACGAGGTGAAGGAGTTCGAGCAGCAGTACCTCGACGGCCTGATCACCGCCGGCGAGCGTTACAACAAGGTCGTCGATGCCTGGTCGCGCTGCACCGAGGAGGTGGCCGGCGCGATGATGAAGGAGATCTCCAGGCAGGAGGCCGGGCGCGCCACCAACAGCGTCTGGATGATGTCGCATTCCGGTGCGCGTGGTTCGCCGGCGCAGATGCGTCAGCTTGCCGGCATGCGCGGCCTGATGGCCAAGCCTTCGGGCGAGATCATCGAGCAGCCCATCATCGCCAACTTCAAGGAAGGCCTGTCGGTGCTGGAGTACTTCAACTCCACCCACGGCGCCCGCAAGGGCCTGGCGGATACGGCGCTGAAGACCGCGAATTCCGGCTATCTTACCCGCCGCCTGGTGGATGTGGCGCAGGACTGCATCATCGTCACCAATGACTGCGGCACCAAGCGCGGCATCACGGTGCGGGCGGTGCTGGATGGCGGCGAGGTGGTGTCCTCGCTGTCGGAGCGCATCCTGGGCCGCACGGCGCAGCGCGAGGTCACCGACCCCGCGACGGGCGAGGTCATCATGCCGCGCGACCGGCTGATCGACGAGGTGGATGCCGAACGCATCGAGGCGGCAGGGGTGGAGGAGGTCTATATTCGCTCCGTCCTCACCTGCGATGCCGGGTCGGGCGTCTGCGGCCTCTGCTACGGCCGTGACCTCGCGCGCGGCACGCCGGTCAATGTCGGCGAGGCGGTGGGCGTCATCGCCGCGCAGTCGATCGGCGAGCCGGGCACGCAGCTCACCATGCGCACCTTCCATATCGGCGGCGCGGCGCAGCGTGGCGCCGAGCAGTCGGCGGTGGAAGCGACCTCGGACGGTACGGTGAAAGTCGCCAACCGCAACGTCGTGGCGAATAGCCAGGGCGTTCCGGTGGTGATGAGCCGTAACTGCGAGATCGTGCTCACCGACGCTGCGGGCAGGGAGCGTGCGCGCTACCGCGTGCCCTATGGCGCCAGGCTGCTGACGGATGAGGGCGCGGCGGTCACGCGCGGCCAGAAGCTGGCCGAATGGGACCCCTTCACCCTGCCGATCATCACCGAGCGGTCCGGCACGGTCGAATATGCCGACCTGATCGATGGCGTGAACTTCTTCGAGGAGACGGATCCGGTGACCGGCCTGTCTTCCCGTGTGGTGCGCGAGCCGGTCGAGAAGGCGAAGAACGTAAACCTGCGCCCCCGCGTGCTGCTGAAGAATGGCGCGGAGGCGGTGGCCCAGTACTTCCTGCAACCTGCCTCGGTGCTGAATGTCGAGGCGGGGGCCACGGTCCATGCCGGCGACGTGCTGGCACGCCTGCCACGCGAATCGTCCAAGACCCGTGACATCACCGGCGGTCTGCCGCGAGTCGCGGAATTGTTCGAGGCGCGGCGGCCGAAGGACCACGCGATCATCAGCGAGATCGATGGGCGCGTGGGATTCGGCAAGGACTACAAGGCGAAGCGCCGGGTCGTCGTGGTGCCGGAGCAGCAGGGCGACGAGGCGCCGACCCCGCGGGAATACCTGGTGCCCAAGGGCAAGCACGTCTCGGTGCAGGAAGGCGACTATGTGAAGGCCGGCGATCCGCTGGTCGACGGCCCCCGCGTGCCGCACGACATCCTGCGGGTGCTGGGTGTGGAGGCGCTGGCGAACTACCTGGTGAATGAGATCCAGGACGTCTATCGGCTGCAGGGCGTGAAGATCAACGACAAGCATATTGAAGTGATCGTCCGTCAGATGCTGCAGAAGGTGGAGATCCTGGATCCGGGCGACACCACCTTCCTGATCGGCGAGCAAGTGGACCGGATCGAGTTCGATATCGAGAACGAGAAACGGATTGCCGCCAAGGAGCGTCCGGCGCGCGCGGAGCCGGTCTTGCAGGGCATCACCAAGGCCAGCCTGCAGACCACCTCCTTCATCTCCGCCGCCTCCTTCCAGGAGACGACGCGGGTGCTGACGGAGGCGGCGACGGCAGGCAAGGTCGATACCCTGGCCGGGTTGAAGGAGAACGTGATCGTCGGGCGCCTGATTCCCGCCGGCACGGGCTCCGTCATGAATCGGCTGCGGGCCCTGGCGGCGCAGCGGGACCGCGGCCGCCTGCCGCAGGCCCAGCCTGCCCTGCCGGAGCCTGAGGGCCGCCAGGCGGCCGAATAGGCGGCCTGCGCTGCTTGAGGGGGCCGGGCCCGTAATGGCCCGGCCCTTTTCCTTTCTGGTGCAATGCACCGCTTGACTAAGCCGCCGCTGCCGCGTAGGTAGCCGGCCCTTGGCAAGACTGGGCGCTACGGCGCAGGACTTGCTGAGAGATTGGTCCACAACGCTGCGCTGCCGGCGCCGCTTCCCCAGTAGGGGTGAGCTGAGGCCGGGAGTGGGTCGAGGAGCCTGCAGGGTTCGCGCATTGGCGCGCCCCATGCGGGCGAATTGGCTTTTAGCGGCCGCGGGACGTGCGGACGGTTCACGAAGGGGCGCCATGCCGACCATCAACCAGCTCATCGCCAAGGGGCGGGAGCCCAGGACGAGCCGGAACAAGGTTCCGGCGCTTGAAAGCTGCCCGCAGAAGCGTGGCGTCTGCACGCGCGTCTATACGACCACGCCGAAGAAGCCGAACTCGGCGCTCCGCAAGGTGGCGAAGGTCCGGCTGACCAACGGCTATGAGGTCGTGAGCTACATCCCTGGTGAGGGGCACAATCTGCAGGAGCACTCGGTGGTGCTGATCCGCGGCGGTCGCGTGAAGGATCTGCCGGGCGTGCGCTACCATATCCTCCGTGGCGTGCTGGATACCCAGGGCATCGCGAAGCGTCGTCAGCGCCGTTCGCTCTACGGCGCGAAGCGGCCGAAGTAAGGAGAGGCCGGGATGTCTCGCCGTCATAGCGCCGAAAAGCGCGAAGTGCTGCCTGACCCGAAATTCGGGGACCTCGTGCTCAGCCGTTTCATGAACGTGCTGATGTATGACGGCAAGAAGAGCACTGCCGAGCGCATTGTCTACGCCGCCATGGATACCCTGAAGCGCCGTGCGGGCCCGAGTGGCGATCCGCTGCGCCTGTTCCATGAGGCGATGGACAACGTGAAGCCGGCCGTGGAGGTGCGGAGCCGCCGCGTCGGCGGCGCCACCTACCAGGTTCCGGTCGAGGTGCGGCCCGAGCGCCGCCAGGCCCTGGCGATCCGCTGGCTGATCGAAGCGGCGCGCAAGCGCGGCGAAAACACGATGGAAGAGCGCCTCTCCGGCGAGCTGATGGACGCGGCGAACAACCGCGGCACGGCCGTGAAGAAGCGTGAGGACACCCACCGGATGGCAGAGGCCAACAAGGCCTTCAGCCATTACCGCTGGTAACCGCAGACCCGATCGGGGACGACGACGATGGCGAAGGCGAAGTTTGAGCGGACGAAGCCGCACTGCAACATTGGCACGATCGGGCATGTGGATCATGGCAAGACGTCGCTGACGGCGGCGATCACCAAGGTCCTGGCGAAGGCGGGCGGTGCGACGTTCACGGCCTATGACCAGATCGACAAGGCGCCGGAGGAGAAGGCGCGGGGCATCACGATCTCGACCTCGCATGTCGAGTACGAGACGGCGAAGCGGCACTACGCGCATGTCGACTGCCCGGGTCACGCGGATTATGTGAAGAACATGATCACCGGGGCGGCGCAGATGGACGGCGCGATCCTGGTGGTCTCGGCGGCCGACGGCCCGATGCCGCAGACGCGCGAGCACATCCTGCTGGCGCGGCAGGTGGGCGTGCCGGCGCTGGTGGTGTTCCTGAACAAGACCGACATGGCCGATCCCGATCTGCTGGAGCTGGTCGAGATGGAGGTGCGGGAGCTGCTGAGCGCCTACAAGTTCCCGGGCGACGACATCCCGATCATCCACGGCTCGGCGCTGTGTGCGCTGGAGGACCGCGACCCCGAGAAGGGCGAGCAGGCGGTGCTGAAGCTGATGGAGGCGGTGGACGCCTACATTCCGCAGCCCGAGCGCCCGGTGGACCGCCCCTTCCTGATGCCGATCGAGGACGTGTTCTCGATCTCCGGCCGCGGCACGGTGGTGACGGGCCGGGTCGAGCGCGGCATCATCAAGGTGGGCGAGGAGGTCGAGATCGTCGGGCTGAAGCCGACGGTGAAGACCACGGTGACGGGCGTCGAGATGTTCCGCAAGCTGCTGGACAGCGGCCAGGCGGGGGACAACATCGGGGCGCTGTTGCGCGGCACCAAGCGGGAGGATGTGGAGCGCGGCCAGGTGCTGGCGGCGCCCGGCTCGATCACCCCGCATACCGGGTTCAAGGCGGAAGCCTATGTGCTGACCAAGGAGGAGGGCGGGCGGCATACGCCGTTCTTCACCAACTACCGGCCGCAGTTCTACTTCCGCACCACGGACGTGACCGGGATCGTCAAGCTGCCCGAAGGGGTGGAGATGGTGATGCCGGGCGACAACGTGACGATGGACGTGGAACTGATCGCGCCGATCGCCATGGACGAGGGCCTGCGCTTCGCCATCCGCGAGGGCGGCCGCACCGTCGGCGCCGGCGTCGTCGCAGAGATCGTGAAGTAAGGCGCAGGCCCGCATACCATGGAAAGCCAGAATATCCGCATCCGCCTCAAGGCGTTCGATCACCGCGTGCTCGATGGGAGCACGCGGGAGATCGTCAACACCGCGAAGCGGACCGGCGCCCGGGTGCGCGGGCCTATCCCGCTGCCAACGCAGATCGAGCGCTTCACCGTCAACCGTTCGCCGCATATCGACAAGAAGAGCCGCGAGCAGTTTGAGATTCGCACGCATCGCCGCCTGCTTGATATCGTCGACCCCACTCCGCAGACCGTGGACGCGCTGATGAAGCTCGACCTGGCCGCTGGCGTGGATGTCGAGATCAAGCTCTGAGGTCGGGGGAGTCATCTGTCATGGCCGCCAAAACCGGCCGTACCGGCCTGATCGCCAAGAAGCTGGGCATGACCCGGCTGTTCAACGACGATGGCAGCACGGTCCCCGTGACCGTGCTCCACCTCGATGAGGTGCGGGTAATCGCCCGCCGCTCCGAGGAGAAGGACGGCTACGATGCGCTGCAGCTCGGCATCGGCCGGGCGAAGCCGAAGAATGTCACCAAGGCCAATCGCGGCCATTTCGCGAAGGCCGGGGTCGAGGCGCCACGCAAGCTGGTGGAGTTCCGCGTCGGTGCCGATGCGGTGCTAGAGCCGGGTGCTCGCCTCAGCGCGGCGCATTTCGCGACGGGTCAGAAGGTCGATGTCACCGGGATCTCGCAGGGCAAGGGCTTTGCCGGTGCGATGAAGCGGTGGGATTTCGCAGGGCTGGAGGCGTCACATGGCGTTTCCATCAGCCACCGCAGCCATGGCTCCACCGGCAACCGCCAGGATCCGGGCAAGACCTTCAAGAACAAGAAGATGGCAGGCCATCTCGGCGTGGAGCGTATCACCACGCAGAACCTTGAGATCGCCGGCTGCGATCTTGAGCGTGGCCTGTTGCTGATCAAGGGTGCCGTGCCTGGCTCCAAGGGTGGCTATGTGCTGGTGCGCGACGCGGTGAAGCGTGCGCGCCATGCGGATGCGCCGTTCCCCGCAGCCCTGGCCTGAAGGTAGAGGACGATGCAGGTTCCGGTCATCACGCTGGATAACGGCTCGGCAGGCGAGATCGATCTGCCAGAGGCGCTGTTCGCGGCAGAGCCCCGCTCCGACATCATGGCGCGTGTGGTGCATTGGCAGCTGGCGAAGCGCCGTGCCGGCACGCACAAGGTGAAGGGCATGGGCGAGGTTTCGGGCACGACCAAGAAGCCCTATCGCCAGAAGGGCACGGGCAATGCCCGCCAAGGCTCGTTGCGGGCGCCGCAGTTCCGCACCGGCGGCGTGGTCCACGGCCCCGTCGTGCGCGACCATGGTTACAGCCTGAACAAGAAGGTGCGGCGCCTCGGCCTGATCAGCGCGCTCAGCCAGAAGGCCCGCGATGGCAAGCTGGTGGTGCTGGAGACGGCCGCGGCCGCCAACGACGCGAAGACCGGCCAACTGGCGAAGCAGTTGAAGGCGCTGGGCTGGACCAGCGCGCTGGTCGTCGATGCTTCGGTGGATGAGGGCTTCGGCCGGGTCATTCGCAACCTGCCGCATGTGCAGGTGCTGCCGACCGTCGGCGCGAATGTCTACGACATCCTCAACCATGATGTCCTGGCGCTGACCCGCGCTGGCATCGAGGCGCTGAAGGAGCGGCTGTCGTGAGCGAGACGCAGGCGAAGCCGGTCATCTCCAAGGAACGGATGTACCAGACCGTCCTGTCGCCCCTGGTGACGGAGAAGGCGACGGCGCTGTCCGACAAGAACCAGGTCGTGTTCAAGGTGGCGATCGATGCCACCAAGCCGCAGATCCGGGCGGCCATCGAGGGACTCTTCGGCGTGAAGGTCCTGGCGGTGAACACGCTGGTGATGAAGGGCAAGACCAAGAAATTCCGCGGCCGGAACGGGCGGCGGTCCGATTGGAAGAAGGCCATGGTGCGGCTGGCCGAGGGCCAGAGCATCGACCTGACGACGGGACTCGCGTGACGTCATGGCGCTAAGGAACTTCAATCCGGTCACCCCCAGCCTCCGCGGCACCATCCTGGTGAAGCGGGATGAGCTCTGGAAGGGCAAGCCGGTCAAGCAGTTGACCGAGGGAAAGCACTCCTCGGGCGGCCGCAACAACCACGGCCGCACCACGGTCCGGTTTCGTGGCGGTGGGCACAAGCAGACCTACCGTCATGTCGATTTCAAGCGCCGCGCCAAGCTCGGCGTGTCGGCGCTGGTCGAGCGGCTGGAGTACGACCCGAACCGCACCGCCTGGATCGCGCTGCTGAAGTATCAGGATGGCGAACTCGCCTATATCCTGGCACCGCAGCGGCTGAAGGCCGGCGATAGCGTGTTGGCGGCCGAGCGCGCCGATATCAAGCCGGGCAATGCCATGCCGCTGGCCGGCATTCCGGTCGGCACCATCGTCCACAATGTCGAGCTGAAGCCGGGCGCCGGCGGCAAGGTCGCGCGCGCAGCGGGCACCTATGTGCAGCTGGTCGGCAAGGATGCCGGCTATGCGCAGATCAAGCTCATGTCGGGCGAGGTCCGGACGGTGCGGGCGGAATGCATGGCGACGGTTGGCGCCGTGTCGAACCCAGACAATTCCAACCAGCAGATCGGCAAGGCTGGCCGTTCCCGCTGGCTGGGCCGGCGCCCGCACAACCGCGGCGTCGTGATGAACCCGGTCGACCACCCGCATGGTGGTGGCGAGGGCCGCACCAGCGGTGGCCGCCATCCCGTGACGCCATGGGGCAAGCCGACCAAGGGCGCGAAGACGCGCAACAACAAGCGGACGGACCGGTTGATTGTCCGGCGCCGCCACGCGACGAAGGGCTGACGGGCCATGCCGCGCAGTGTCTGGAAGGGACCGTTCGTTGACGGTTACCTGCTGAACAAGGCGGAAGCCGCCCGGGCTTCCACCCGCAATGAGATCATCAAGATCTGGTCCCGCCGCAGCACCATCCTGCCGCAGTTCGTGGGCCTGACCTTCGGCGTCTACAACGGGAAGAAGTTCATTCCGGTGCAGGTGACCGAGAACATGGTGGGGCACAAGTTCGGCGAGTTCTCGCCGACCCGCACCTTCACCGGTCACTCGTCCGACAAGCGGGCGAAGCGGGGCTGATGCGATGAGCAAGCCGAAGCATGAGCGCACGCTCGCCGAAACCGAGGCGCAGGCCATTACCCGCAATATCCGGGTGAGCCCGCGCAAGCTGAACCTGGTGGCGGCGATGATCCGCGGCAACCGCGTGCAGGAGGCGGTGGCGACGCTGACCTTCAGCAAGCGCCGCATCGCGCAGACCGTGAAGAAGACGCTGGAAAGCGCGATCGCCAATGCCGAGAACAACCATCAGCTCGACGTCGACCAGCTGGTCGTGTCCCGCGCCGAGGTTGGCCGGTCGCAGGTGATGAAGCGCTTCCAGGCCCGTGGCCGCGGTCGGGCCGCGCGGGTGGAGAAGTGGTTCAGCCATCTCAAGATCGTGGTGGCTGAACAGCCGGCCGCGGCGCCGGCGCAGCAGGAGGCCGCGTAACCATGGGTCACAAGGTCAATCCGATTGGCTTCAGGCTCGGCATCAACCGCACCTGGGACAGCCGCTGGTTCGCCGGCGCCGACTATTCCAAGCTGCTGCACGAGGATCTGAAGCTGCGCGAGACGCTGCGCACCCGCCTCAAGGGCGCTGGCGTGAGCCGCGTGGTGATCGAGCGCCCGGCGAAGAAGCCGCGGGTGACGATCCATGCCGCCCGCCCGGGCGTCGTGATCGGCAAGAAGGGCGCGGATATCGAGGTGCTGCGGAAGGACCTGGCGAAGCTCGCCGGGGCCGAGGTCTCGCTGAACATCGTCGAGATCCGCAAGCCCGAGATCGACGCGGTGCTGGTGGCCGAGAACATTGCGCAGCAGTTGGAGCGCCGGGTCGCCTTCCGCCGCGCCATGAAGCGCGCCGTGCAGAGCGCCATGCGGCTCGGGGCCGGCGGCATCCGCATCAACTGCTCCGGCAGGCTGGGCGGCGCCGAGATCGCGCGCATGGAGTGGTACCGCGAGGGCCGGGTGCCGTTGCACACGCTGCGCGCCGATATCGACTACGGCACCGCCACGGCCAAGACGACCTATGGCACCTGCGGCGTGAAGGTCTGGATCTTCAAGGGGGAGATCCTGGCGCACGATCCGCAGGCCCAGGACAAGCGCGCCGCCGAACAGGCGCCGCAGCGCTGAGGGATGGACTGAAATGCTGCAGCCCAAGCGCACCAATTCCCGCAAGGCCCATAAGGGCCGCATCCATGGCTTGGCCAAGGGTGGCTTCTCGCTCAGCTTCGGTGGCTTCGGCCTGAAGGCGCTGGAGCCGGAGCGGGTGACCGCACGCCAGATCGAGGCGGCACGGCGGGCCATCACGCGCGCCATGAAGCGCCAGGGCCGGGTGTGGATCCGCATCTTCCCGGACGTGCCGGTCTCGACCAAGCCGGCCGAGGTCCGCATGGGCTCCGGCAAGGGCGCGCCGGAATACTGGGTGGCCCGCATCAAGCCCGGCAGGGTCATGTTCGAGATCGACGGCGTGTCGCAGGACACGGCGCGGGAAGCGCTGACCCTCGGCGCGGCGAAGCTGCCGATCAGGACCAAGATCGTGGCGCGCCTCGGCGCGTCGGAGGCGTAAGGCCATGACCAAGATCGGCGACATCCGCGTCAAAACGCCGGATGAGCTCCAGGCGCAACTGCTGGACCTCCGCAAGGAGCAGTTCAATCTGCGCTTCCAACGCGCGACCGGCCAGCTCGAGGCGACCGGCCGTATCAAGGTGGTTCGCCGCGACATCGCGCGGATCAAGACAATCATGTCGGAGCGGCAGCGTACCGCTTCGGCGCAACCGAAGGCTTGAGGAGACCAGCGGCGATGCCGAAGCGCGTCCTCACGGGCCGGGTGGTCAGCGACAAGATGGACAAGACGGTCACCGTTCTTGTCGAGCGTCGCGTGATGCATCCGCTCTACAAGAAGTTCATCCGGCGTTCTAAGAAGTATGCCGCGCATGACGAAGCCAACCTGTGCAAGGAAGGCGACGTGGTGCAGATCGAGGAGTGCCCGCCGCTGTCCAAGCGCAAGGCCTGGATGGTGGTGCAGCGGAATGGCGAAGCGCTGTCCGACGCCACCGCGGCGCAGGGCTGAGGGAGGGGTAGATGATCCATCCCGAAAGCAATCTCGACGTCGCCGATAATTCCGGCGCCCGTCGCGTCCAGTGCATCAAGGTGCTGGGTGGCTCGAAGCGGCGGACCGCAAGCGTCGGCGACGTGATCGTCGTTTCCGTGAAGGAGGCGATTCCGCGCGCGAAGGTCAAGAAGGGTGAGGTGCATCGTGCCGTCATCGTCCGCACCTCCTATCCGGTGCGGCGCGTCGATGGCACCGCGATCCGCTTCGACAACAACGCGGCGGTTCTCATCAACAAGCAGGGCGAACCGATCGGCACCCGTATCTTCGGCCCGGTCGTGCGCGAGCTGCGGGCGCGGAAGTACATGAAGATCATCTCGCTGGCGCCGGAGGTCCTCTGACCATGGCGGCGAAGATCCGCAAGGGAGACCGTGTCCAGGTGCTGGCCGGTCGCGACAAGGGCAAGCGTGGCGAGGTGCTGCGCGTGATGCCGACCGAGGACCGCGCGCTGGTCCAGGGCGTGCATGTGGTGAAGCGGCACCAGAAGCCGCGCGGCATGAATGCGCCGGGTGGCATCCAGGAGAAGGAGGCACCGATCCACCTCTCCAACCTGGCGCTGATTGATCCGAAATCCGACAAGCCGACGCGCGTCGGCTTCCGCCTCCTCGAGGACGGGAAGAAGGTGCGCGTGGCGAAGGGTTCCGGCGAGGTGCTTGACGCATGAGCGACTCCCAGAAGAAATCCCAGGCCGCGAAGAAGGGCGAGCCGAAGGAAGAGGCCGCGAAGGTCACTTCCGTCGCGGCCAAGGCCGGTGCTGCTGCGGCGTCGCCCCCGGAGCCGCCGCGCCTGCAACGGCTCTATGCCGAGGTGCTACGGAAGCAGTTGACCGAGGAATTCGGCTACGCGAACCCGATGCAGGTTCCGAAGCTGCAGAAGATCGTCATCAACATGGGTGTCGGCGAGGCTGCGGCGGACCAGAAGAAGCTGGATGCCGCGGTGGCCGACCTGACGGCGATCTCCGGGCAGAAGCCGGTGCGGACCAAGGCCAAGAAGGCGATCGCGGGGTTCAAGATCCGCGAGGGCCAGGCCATTGGCTGTAAGGTGACGCTGCGGAAGGCGCGGATGTACGAGTTCCTGGACCGGCTGGTGACCATCGCCTTGCCGCGGGTCCGGGACTTCCGCGGGATCCCGGGCAACCGGGGCTTCGATGGGCGGGGCAATTTCGCGCTCGGCCTGAAGGAGCAGATCGTATTCCCCGAGATCAATTATGATCGGGTGGATACGGTCCGCGGCATGGACATCCAATTCGTCACCACGGCGAAGACCGACAAGGAAGCCCGGGCGCTGCTCAAGGCTTTCCAGCTTCCTTTCGCCAACTGATCTTGGAAAACCGCCTGGGCACTGGCCTGGGACAGGTTCCGGAGGACAGAGACCGCATGGCCAAGACTTCGGCAGTCGAGAAGAACAAGCGGCGCGAGCGCCTCGCGAAGCTGCATGCCCCGAAGCGCGCTGCGCTGAAGGATGTCGTCATGGACCGCAGCCTTCCGGTGGAAGAGCGGTTCGAGGCGTCGCTGAAGCTCGCGCAACTGCCCCGCAATGGCGCCCGCAACCGCATTCGCCTGCGTTGCGAGCTGACCGGGCGCGCGCGCGGCAATTACCGCAAGTTCAAGCTCAGCCGGAACATGCTGCGGGAGATGGCGAATACCGGCCAGCTTCCCGGCATGACCAAGGCGAGCTGGTAAGGAGGCCCGCATGTCGCTTTCCGATCCGCTCGGGGACATGCTCACCCGCATCCGCAATGCGCAGCGGGCCAGGCAGACGCGTTGCGTCTCGCCGGCCAGCCGGCTGCGCGCGGATGTTCTCGAGGTGCTGAAGCGCGAGGGTTACATCCGCGCTTGGCGCATGGAGGAGCTTCGCCCCGGCATCCGCAACCTTGACATCGAACTCAAGTATTCCGAGGGCGAGCCGGCCATCAAGGAGATCACCCGCATCTCCAAGCCCGGCCGCCGGGTCTACTCGAAGATCAAGGAGTTGCCGAAGTTCTACAACGGGCTCGGCATTTCCATCCTGTCCACGCCCCGCGGCGTGATGAGCGACAATGAGGCCCGCGCTGCCAATGTTGGCGGCGAGGTCCTCTGCCGCGTGTTCTAGGGGAGCGGGCGATGTCGCGCGTCGGCAAGTATCCCGTCACGGTTCCTCAGGGCGTGCAGGTCGCGCTGCAGGGCCGGACCGTGGTGGCGAAAGGCAGGTTGGGCGAGCTTTCGCTCGACCTGACCGAAGATGTTGAGGTGATGATCGAACCCGGGAAAGTCGCGGTCAGCCCGCGCCGGGACGATCGTCGGTCGCGCACCATGTGGGGCACCACGCGGAGCCTGATCAACAGCATGGTTACGGGGGTTTCCACCGGCTTCACGAAGTCGATGGAGATCACCGGCACCGGCTACCGCGCCGCGGTGCAAGGCAAGGACCTGGTCCTGAATCTTGGCTTCAGCCATGAGGTTCGCTACCCGATCCCGCCGGGCATCAAGATCACCTGCGAGCGTCCGACCGCCGTCAAGGTGGAGGGTGCGGACAAGCGCCAGGTGGGCCAGGTTGCCGCCGAGATCCGTGCGTATCGCGGCCCCGAGCCCTACAAGGGCAAGGGCGTGCGCTACGAAAACGAACAGATCCTCCGGAAGGAGGGTAAGAAGAAGTAATGGCCAACAAGCTTGCATTGCAGACGCGCCGCCGCGCCCGCCTGCGTTACCAGTTGCGCATCAAGAGCGCCGGGAGGCCGCGGCTTTCCGTGTTCCGCTCGGGGCGCCACATCTATGCCCAGGTGATCGACGACGCCCAGGGCCGGACCCTGGCCGCCGCCTGCTCGCTGGAGAAGGCGATGCGCGACGATCTGCGGACCGGCGCCGACAAGGATGCCGCCGTCGCTGTCGGCAAGATGGTGGCTGAGCGTGCCCTGGCCGCGGGCGTCACCAAGGTCGTGTTCGATCGCGGGCCCTATCTCTACCATGGCCGGGTGAAAGCCTTGGCGGACGCCGCCCGCGAGGGCGGACTGTCGTTCTGAGGAGAACCTAGATGGCACGGGAACCGAGGAGCGGTGGCGAGGGCGGCGACAACCGCGGGCGGCGTGGCCGCGACCGCGACCGCGACAACCGCCAGGAGCGGGGCGACGGCGACGAACTGAAGGACAAGCTCGTCACGATCAACCGCGTGGCCAAGGTGGTGAAGGGCGGCCGCCGGTTCAGCTTCGCCGCCCTGGTGGTGGTGGGCGACCAGAAGGGCCGGGTCGGCTGGGGCGCCGGCAAGGCGCGCGAGGTGCCTGAGGCGATCCGCAAGGCAACCGAGCAGGCGAAGCGCACCATGGTGCGCGTGCCGATGCGCGAAGGCCGCACCCTGCACCACGACACCATCGGCGAATTCGGCGCCGGACGGGTGATCCTGCGGGCGGCGCCCGCCGGCACCGGCATCATCGCCGGCGGTCCGATGCGCGCGGTGTTCGAGACGCTGGGCATGGGTGATGTGGTTGCCAAATGCACCGGCTCGACCAACCCGCACAACATGATCAAGGCGACCTTCGCGGCATTGACGCGGGCCACCAGCCCGCGCGCCGTGGCGGCGCGGCGCGGCAAGAAGGTCGCTGACCTGCTCGGCCCGCGGAAGGATCAGCCGGTGGTTGACCTGCCGGCGCAGGAGGCGGCGAGTGTCTGACCAGAAGAAGACCGTGAAGGTGACCCAGACCGGGTCACCGATCGGCCGCAAGCCGGGCCAGCGGGAGACGCTGATCGGGCTTGGCCTCAACAAGATGCACCGCTCGCGGGAGCTGGAGGACACTCCGGCGGTTCGCGGCATGATCCGCAAGGTCGCCCACCTCATCAGGGTGGAAGGCTGAGCGGGAGGATTCTGTGATGAAGCTCAACGAGCTGCGCGACAATGCGGGCGCGCGCCACAAGTCGAAGCGGCTGGGCCGCGGCATCGGCTCCGGCAAGGGCAAGACCTCGGGCAAGGGTGTAAAGGGCCAGAAGGCCCGTTCGGGCGTGGCCCTGAACGGCTTCGAGGGCGGCCAGCTGCCGATCTATCGTCGTCTGCCGAAGCGGGGTTTCGTCAATCCGTTCCGCAAGGTCTATGCACCGCTGAATCTCGGCGCGCTTGACCAGGCGATCGAGTCGGGCCGGCTGGTGGCCGGCGAGCCGATCGACGAGGCCAAGCTGCGCGAAGCCGGCATCGTCCGCTCCGGCTCGAAATTCGACGGCGTTCGGCTGCTCGGCCATGGGGCGCTGACTCGGGCGGTCAGCATCACCGTATCGGGCGCTTCCGCCACGGCAGTGGCGGCGGTCCAGGCGGCGGGCGGCACGATCACGTTGCTGAATCCGCCTGCCGAGGCGCCTGCTACAGAGTGACGCTTGTCGCCCGGCCGGGCGACAGCTACCTACAGGCTGTGTTCGTGGCTGCGGCGCCACGGCCGGGGTGCTTCCGCCCCGGTTGGGGGCGCCGCAGTCGTGAGGAGGGTTAGACGGCCATGGCCTCCGCCGCTGAACAACTTGCGGCCAATCTGAACCTTGGCGTGCTGTCCAAGGCCACCGAGCTCAAGAAGCGCATCTGGTTTACCCTGGGCGCGCTGCTGGTCTACCGGATCGGCACCTATGTGCCGGTACCGGGGGTGGATGCCGCCGTGATGGGGGAAATCCTGCGCCAGCATGGCGGCGGGATCCTCGGCATGTTCGACATGTTCACCGGCGGCGCGCTTGGTCGCATGACGGTCTTCGCGCTGAATATCATGCCCTACATCTCGGCCAGCATCATCATTCAGTTGATGACGGCGGCGGTGCCGACGCTTGAGGCGCTCAAGAAGGAAGGCGAATCCGGGCGGAAGAAGCTCAACCAATATACCCGCTATCTGACGGTGCTGATCGCCGTCTTCCAGGCCTGGGGCATTGCGATAGGGCTGCAAGGAATGCGGGGCAATTTCGGGCCTGCGGTGCAGAATCCCGGTACCTTCTTCCTGCTTTCCTGCGTCATCACGCTGGTCGGCGGCACCATGTTCCTGATGTGGCTGGGGGAGCAGATCACCGCGCGCGGCGTCGGCAACGGCATCAGCCTCATCATCTTCGCCGGCATCGTCGCCAACCTGCCCTCGGCCCTGGTGGCGACGCTGGAGCTGGGGCGCACCGGCGCACTTTCCACCTTCTTCATCATCTTCTTCCTGCTGGTCGCCATAGCGGTGATCTGCCTAGTGGTTTTCGTGGAGCAGGCGCAGCGGCGGATTCCGGTGCAATATCCGAAGCGCCAGGTCGGCAACCGGATGTTCGGCGGCGAGAACACGCATCTGCCCCTGAAACTGAACACCGCCGGCGTCATCCCGCCGATCTTCGCCTCCTCGCTGCTGCTGCTGCCGGCGACGGTCGCGGGTTTTTCCACCGATCCTGCGGATGAGGGCTGGCTGACCAGGATCGCCAACCTGCTCGCGCATGGGCAGCCGCTATACATGGCGCTCTACATGGCGTTGATCATCTTCTTCGCCTTCTTCTATACTGCCGTGGTCTTCAACCCGCAGGAGACAGCGGACAACCTGAAGAAGTATGGGGGGTTCATTCCGGGCATCCGGCCCGGCCAGCACACGGCAGATTATTTCGACCGGGTGCTGACCCGCCTGACCGCGGTGGGGGCGATCTATCTTTCCGTGGTCTGCATCCTGCCGGAGATCCTGATCAGCAATTACGGCGTGCCCTTCTATTTCGGCGGGACCTCATTGTTGATCATCGTCTCGGTCACCATGGACACGGTGGCGCAGATACAGTCGCATCTGTTTGCGCATCAGTACGAAGGACTGATCCGCAAGGCCCGGCTTGGTGGCCGGGGTGCGCCGCGAGGGCGCTGACGAAGGGAAGGGACGCATGAACCTGATCCTGCTCGGCCCGCCAGGCGCCGGAAAGGGCACCCAGGCCAAAAGGCTCGAGGATCGCTACGGACTGCGGCAAATCTCCACCGGAGACATGCTGCGGGCCGAGGTCCGTAGCGGCAGCGAGATCGGCCGGAAGGCCAAGGCGATCATGGAGCGCGGTGAGCTGGTCCCGGACGCGATCATCATCGCCATGCTGGCCGAGCGGGTTTCCGCGCCCGATGTGGCCGGCGGGTTCATCCTGGACGGTTTCCCCCGCACCGTGCCCCAGGCCGAGGCGCTCGATGCGGTGCTCAAGCAGAAATCCATGCCGCTCGACCATGTGATCGAGTTGCAGGTGGATGACGCGGCGCTGGTGGAGCGCATCTCCGGCCGCTTCACCTGCGCGAAGTGCGGGGAAGGCTACCACGACACCTTCAAGCAGCCCAGGCAGGCCGGGATCTGCGACGCCTGCGGCAGCACGGAATTCACCCGCCGGGCCGATGATAAGGCCGAAACGGTGGCGGCACGGCTGGAAGCCTATCATCGCCAGACGGCCCCCCCTGCTGCCCTATTACGCCGCGCAGGGCACCCTCCGGGTGGTGGACGGCATGGCGGAGATGGACGAGGTGGCGCGGCAGATCGCTGCCATTCTCGGCCCGGTGCGGTAGCCATGGGCTTGACGGGAGGGGGGCGGCGAGTATAGTCCGCGCCTCTCACGGTCAGGGGCGGTCCGGCTGGGCCGTCTATGGCCGTGCTTAGTCGTTCGTTTTGCGTGAGTTTGATCATATCGCCGGTTGTCGCCCCTTGGGCTGGCCATCGGCCCGAGCAGGAGCGACGGGCTCCAGGAGCTGAGCAGTGGCGCGCATCGCCGGTGTCAATATTCCCACGAACAAGCGCGTGCCGATTTCGCTGCGCTACATCTATGGCATCGGGCCGCAGAATGCGGTCGAGATCTGCCAGAAGCTCGGCATTCCTGAGGAGCGCCGGGTCAACCAGCTGACGGATGAGGAAGTTCTCCGCATCCGCGAGCTGATCGACCGCGAATACCGGGTCGAGGGCGATCTCCGCCGCGAGGTGGCGATGAACATCAAGCGCTTGATGGACATGGCCTGCTATCGCGGGCTGCGTCATCGCAAGGGCCTGCCGGTCCGCGGCCAGCGCACCCACACCAATGCCCGCACCCGCAAGGGCAAGGCCGTGGCGATTGCCGGCAAGAAGAAGGTGACGAAGTAGGATGGCTCGCGAACCCCGTGGCGGCTCCCGCAGCCCGCGCAAGAAGGAGCGCAAGAACATCGCCACCGGCGTGGCGCATGTGCTTGCCAGCTTCAACAATACCATCGTGACCATCACGGACGCGCAGGGCAACGCCATCGCCTGGTCGTCCTCCGGTAGCCAGGGCTTCAAGGGCAGCCGGAAATCCACTCCCTATGCGGCGCAGGTCGCGGCCGAGGATGCTGGCCGCAAGGCGCGCGAGCATGGGATGGAACAGCTTGAGATCATGGTGAGCGGCCCCGGTTCGGGCCGCGAAAGCGCGCTGCGCGCCCTGCAGGCGGTGGGCTTCTATGTCACCGCCATCCGGGACGTGACGCCGATCCCGCATAATGGCTGCCGCCCGCGCAAGCGCCGCCGCGTCTGATCCCCGGACGTTGCTGCGGTTGGGCTGAAGCTGGCGTACGCCAAGGAGACTGGTTGTGATCGAGAGGAATTGGCGGTCGCTCATCCGGCCCGAGAAGCTGGGCGTGGAGGCTGGGGCCGACCCGGACCGCACCGCGACGATCGTTGCCGAGCCGCTGGAGCGCGGCTTCGGCATGACGCTGGGCAATGCACTGCGGCGCGTGCTGCTGTCTTCGCTGCAGGGCGCCGCCGTCATGGCACTCCACATCGATGGCGTGCTGCATGAATTCAGCAGCATCCAGGGCGTGCGGGAGGACGTGACCGACCTCGTCCTCAATGTGAAGCAGCTTGCCATCCGGATGCAGGGCGAGGGGCCGAAGCGCCTCCAGCTCACCGCCACCGGCCCGGGCGAGGTGACCGCCGGCCAGATCCAGACCACCGGCGATATCGAGATCGCCAATCCGGACCTGGTGATCTGCACCCTCGACGACGGCGCCAAGCTGTCGATGGAACTCACCGTCGGCACCGGCAAGGGCTATGTCCCGGCCGCGCAGAACCGGCCCGAGGATGCGCCGATCGGGCTGATCCCGGTGGATGCGATCTACTCGCCGGTGCGGCGCGTGGCCTATCGCGTGGAGCCGACCCGCGTCGGCCAGGTGACGGACTATGACAAGCTCGTGCTGACCGTTGAGACGGATGGCACGGTGGCGCCCGAGGATGCCGTGGCGCTCGCCGCCCGCATCCTGCAGGACCAGTTGCAGCTCTTCATCAATTTCGACGAGCCACGCGAGCGCAAGGTGGAGGAGGAGCGGGACGACCTGCCCTTCAACCGCAACCTGCTGCGCAAGGTGGACGAGCTCGAACTCTCGGTCCGCTCGGCGAATTGCCTGAAGAACGACAACATCGTCTATATCGGCGATCTCGTGCAGAAGACCGAGCAGGAGATGCTTCGCACGCCGAATTTCGGCCGCAAGTCACTGAACGAGATCAAGGAGGTCCTGTCCTCCATGGGTCTCGGCCTCGGCATGACCGTGACGGGCTGGCCGCCGGAGAATATCGAGGATCTGGCGAAGAAGCTGGAAGAGCCGTTCTAGCCCGCGGCCGATTAGGGAAACACGAAAATGCGTCACGGAATGGCGGGGCGGAAGCTCAACGTCACCTCCACCCACCGGCTTGCCATGTTCCGCAACATGGCGACCAGCCTGCTGAAGCACGAGCAGATCACCACCACCCTGCCCAAGGCGAAGGAGCTGCGCCCCTATGTCGAGCGCATCATCACGCTCGGCAAGCGCGGCGGGCTGCATGCGCGGCGCCAGGCCTATGCCCAGCTGATGGACGAGAAGGTGGTGGACAAGCTCTTCACCACCATCGCCGACCGCTACAAGGCCCGGTCCGGCGGCTATTGCCGCGTGCTGAAGGCCGGCATGCGCTACGGCGATGCCGCCGACATGGCGGTGATCGAGCTGGTGGACCGCGATCCGGCCGCGAAGGGCCAGGACAGCGGCCCGAAGCCCGAGCAGGCCGAGGCCGAGGGCGAAGCCGCGCAGGGCTGATCCCTTCACGGGAACGGCCGGGTTCTGAAAGGGGCGGTGGGGCAACCCACCGCCCCTTTCGCTATTCCGGCAGCGCCCGCGCCATCACCAGTTCGCCATGCGGCAGCCCGGCCAGCGCCTCCGGCGGCACCGGCTCCAGCCTGGCGGCGGCGCCGATGCGCCAGAAGCGGAATCCCAGCGCACCCAGCCAATCCACCAGCCCCGGCAGATCGGCCCGCACCGCCATCATCGGCGGCGACCATTCGCTGACGATCCGCAGCCGCGGCGAGCGGCGGATCAGCCCTTCCGCGCCGCGCAGCACCTGCGGCTCGCTGCCCTCCGCATCCATCCGCAGCAGATGCATCTCCGGCATTGCTGCGGCCAGTGCCGAATCCAGGGTCACGGCCGGTACGGTGGTGCGGCGGGAGTAGTTGGCGGCTTCGCCCGGCAGGGCCCAATGGCCGCTGCCCGCATGGTCGGGATCGCTGCTGAACTCCAGCATGCCAGCCTGGTCGAGCGCCGCCTCCCCATGCACAGTCACCCGCGCCGCCAGCCCGTTCACCGCCACCGTCGCGCGCAGCAGCGGCAGCACATGCGGATTGGCCTCGAAGGCATGCACATGGCCGGCGGCGCCGACCGCATGGGCCATGGCCAGGGTGTGATAGCCCATATTGGCGCCGACCTCGGCCACGCTGTCACCGGGGCGAAGCAGCCGTTCCAGCACCGCCTCCACGTCGGATTCCCAGATGCCGTGCATGGCGATATGCGGCGTCAGGCCGAGGTCGCTGGTGTCGAGGAAGATCTTGTCGCCGCGATGCGTCAGCGCCAGGGCCCGCTGGCCGCCGAGATAGCAATAGCCCTCCTGCCGCAGGCTTCGCGCCGCAGGCTGGGGCAGGGCGGGCGGGCGGAGGCCCAGGCGATGCAGCCAGCCACGCAAGGCGGAGGTCATCCCTGGCCGCGGGGCCGCAGATGCCGCACGAACCAGTCGCGCGCCGTACCGCTGGAGGCATCGAACTGCGCCCCATAAGGGTCGAAATGCCCGCCCGGCAGCAGCACCAGCTGCTTCGGCTCCAGCGCCTGGTTATAGGCTTCCAGGGCGAGATCGGCGGGGGTCACGGTATCCGCCTCGGCCACCAGCAGCAGCAGCGGCGTCGGGCCGATGCGCGGCACCCAGATGCCGGGTTCGTATTCGCGCGACATGGCGGCGCTCTGCAAGGTCACCTCGTTGCGCCAGGCGGGGGCGCCGGGGGCGGTGAAGAAGGCATGCGCCTCGGCGCCGGGCAGGACACAGGGGGCATTCGGCTTCTCCGCCACCACCGGGATCATCGCCGGCGCGGCGCCGGCGAATCGCGCCTCCTGGTCCGCGTCGAAGCGCGCCAGGGTGGTGGCCATGCGGTCCGGGGCAGTGCGCCGGCTGGCGGTGGTCCAGCCGCTGATGGTCGGCACCTGGGCCACCACGCAGCGCACCCGCCGGTCCACCGCGCCCAGCACCAGCACATGCCCGCCACTGTAGCTGCTGCCCCAGATGCCGATGCGGGCGGCATCCACTTCCGGCAGGGTCCGGGCGAAGCTGATGGCGTGGCGCCAGTCGCGGATCTGCCGCACCGGGTCCACCTCCTGCCGCGGCTCGCCCTCGCTGGCACCGAAGCCGCGATTGTCGAAGACCAGCGCGGCCAGGCCGGCGCCGGCGAAGACCTCGGCATAGCGGTCCAGTGCCTGTTCCTTCACGGCACTGAAGCCATGCGCCATGACCACGGCAGGGAAGGGACCGGTGGCGCCCGCCGGCAGATAGAGCCAGCCGCGCAGGGTGCAGCCCTCGGCCTGGAAGGCGATGTCACGCCGCATGCTGCCTTGTCCTTCGCCCATCTCCGGCCGTGCTCCCCTGTTCCCGCGATGCGCCCTGGCGCACCGCCGCCATGCCGATATGATGCATCCCATGGCACCGCGCTACGATGACCTTCCGCGTCCCCAGGACGAGTCCGGCCTGCCCCTCGCCTGGGGCGTCTGGGGTCCGGACGACCAGGTGGGCACCCTCAACCGCATCACCGATGCCACGGTCGCCGCCGCGGCCGGGGAGATCCGGCAGGGCCGCCGCTTCAACCTGAACCTGCCGCTGGACGAGCCCTTCGGCGCCACCCATCAGGGCTCGCACCGCCGCCGCGCCGCGCCCGCGCCGACCCTGGTGGCCGATGAGCGCCCCGGCCGCGTCACCCGGGACGACCGGCTGGACGGATTCTGGCTGCAGGGCAGCACGCAATGGGATGGGCTGTCGCATTTCGCCGATCCCTATCACGGCTTCTACAACCACGCCCCGGTCAGCGCCGTGGTGCATGGCGCGGCAAGCCGCAATGGCATCGACAAGGCGCTGCGGCACGGCATCGCCGGGCGCTGCGTGCTGGCCGACCTGCGCCGTCACTTCACCGCCACCGGGCGCGACTGGGGGCCGCTCGGCGGCCGCCGCTGCATGGCGGAGGAACTGGCGGCCTGCCTCGCGCAGCAGGGCGTGGCGCTGCGCCCCGGCGATATCCTGCTGATCCGCACCGGCTGGCTGGAGGCTTTCCGCGCCGCCCCCGACGTGGACGCCCGCGACCTGCTGGTGCGCGGCAACAATGGCGGCCAGGACTATAGCGGTCTCTCCGGCGGCGAGGATATGTGGCGCTTCCTCTGGGACAGCGGCATCGCTGCCTGTTGCGCCGACAACCCGACGGTGGAGGTCTGGCCCTATTTCCCGTGGAAGCCGACCCTGCATTGGGCGATCGCCCGGCTTGGCTTGGTGATCGGCGAGTTCTTCGATTTCGAGGAATTGGCCGAGGACAGCGCCGCAACCGGCCGCTACACCGGATTCTTCACCGCCGCGCCGCTGCATCTGCGCGGCGGCATCGGCAGCCCGGGGAATGCCCTGGCGATCCGCTGAGCCTGCGCAGGTAATTCGCAACCGTTATCGCAGCAGCCCCTGCGCCAGCGTGGCGATATCCCCCGCCACCGGGCTGGCCGGGTGCCGTGTCAGCAGCGGCGCCTGCCGCCGGATCGCCTCCGGCACCCGCGGATCGTGCCGCAGGATGCCGGCCAGCGCCAGGCCAGTGCCGAGGAAGCTGGTGCAGGCCCGGTCCAGGCTGCGCCAGACGCGCTCGCCGCCGGCCCGGTCGGTGGCCTGGTTCACCACCAGCCGCGCATCGCCGCCGGGCCGGTCCTGCCGGTGCAGCTTCAGCACCGCATAGGCATCGGTAAGGCTGGTGGGCTCCTCGGTCGCCACCACCAGCAACGTATCCGCCGCTGCCGCCATGCGCCGCACCCCGCGGTCGAGCCCGGCGCCGAGGTCGAGCACCACCTCGTCCCATTGCCCCGCCGCTTCGCGCAGCACCAGCAGCAGCCGCGCCAGCGCCGGCTCCTCCAGCCCGGCCAGGGCGCCGGAGCCGGAGCAGCCGGCCAGGATCTCGAACCCCGCCGGGTGGCGGATCGCCGCCTCCGCTGTCGTCAGCCGGCCGGAGAGCACGGCGGAGAGGTCGTGCCGCGGGTCCAGCCCGAGCTGCACATCGACATTGGCGAGGCCGAGATCCGCATCCACCAGCAGCACCCGCCGCCCGGCCTGGGCCAGCGCCTGGCTGAGGCTGATGGCCAGCCAGGTCTTGCCGACCCCACCCTTGCCGGAGGCGATGGCGAGCAGCCTGCCGCGCGCCTGCGGGGCCTGCGCCGGCCAGGCCGGAAGTCCAGGCGCCTCGGTCATGCCTTGATCTCCTGTGCCCAACCGACCGGGGCGGGGGATGGCCCGCCGCCCTCCAGCCGCCGCGCCAGCCATTCGGGGGTGAGGGGGGGTGAGGCCATCCGCGGCGCCGGGGCCGGTGCCGGCCTCGGTGAGCGCGAGGCCCACCGCCGCGGCCGCCAGCACGCCGCCCAGCCGCCGCGCCGCATCCAGCCGGGTCGGCAGCAGGTGGCGGGCGCCGAGCGCCATGAAGGCCCGCGCCAGATCGGTGGCCTCGCCAGGATCGAGCCCGGCGGGCAGCACCGCCACGATCACCGCATTGGCGGCGCGGGCCAGGGTCAGCAGCGCCTCTGCCTGGGTGGGGTCGAAGGGGTCGCAGCCCGGTGTGTCGATCAGCGCCGCTTGGCCGGGGGCGCGGCGGGACAGCGCCTTGGCCACGGTGCCGGGCTGCGGCGCTACGGCGAGGGTCAGGCCGAGCACCCGGGTGAAGGCGGCCAATTGCTCCGTCGCGCCAGCCCGGGCGCCATCGGCGGTGACCACCAGCGGCGCCGCGCCGCCGAGCACCGCGCGGGTCGCGAGCTTGGCGCAGGTCAGCGTCTTGCCGGCGCCGGGCGGCCCGGCCAGCAGCAGCGGCCGCGCCAGCCCATCCGGCAGCGCGGCGAAGCCGAGCCCGGCTGCCAGCCGCTCCGCCAGCGCGCCCGCGCCGAGCCGGGCGGCAAGGCCGGGCGGCAGGTTGTGCCGGGCCAGTGCCGGGTGCGGCCGGGGGCCGGGGGGCGCGGCCGGGGCAGTGCCGGGCGGCGGATCCGGCAGGATCAGCACCGGCTCCGCCGCCTCCCGCGCCGCCGTGACCTCGACCCCGCCGGCGGTGCGCCGGCTGCCGAGGATCACCGCCTCCTCGCCCAATTCGGCCCGGACCATGGCCATGGCCAGGTCCATCCGCGGCGCGTGGAACAGCTTGAGGCGCATGCGGAGCTAGGCCCCCGGACCGGGCGTGGGACGGGCGGGCATGGCTAGATGCTCCCCACGGTGCGGATGCGGGCGCGGGGGTGGATCTCGTTCTGGCTCAGCACGGTGGTGGCGGGGCGGAACCGCTCGACGATGGCGCGGACATGGCCGCGAATGCCGCCCGAGCAGACCAGCACGGGCGATTCCCCGGCCGCCGCGGCGGCATCGAAACTCTCGCGCAGCCGCTGCATGAACTCCTGCAGGCGCGACGGCGCCATGGCGAGCTGCCGCTCCTCCGGCGGGCCGGCCAGGCTTTCGGCGAAGGCCATCTCCCATTCCGGTGAAAGCGCGATCAGCGGCAGGTAGCCCGCCGGCCCGCGCGCCGCATCCGAAAGCTGCCGCGCCAGCCGGGTGCGCACCATGGCCAGGATGCCGGGGATGCTGCGGCTGCCCGCCGTGGTGGCCTCCTGCACGCCTTCCAGGATGGTCGGCAGGTCGCGGATCGAGACCCGCTCGGTCAGCAGCGCCTGGAGGATGCGTTGCAACCCGCCGACGCCGATCTGCGAGGGGATGAGGTCGGTGACCAGCTTCTGGTGCTCCTTCGGAAGCTCATCCAGCAGCTTCTGCGTCTCGGCGAAGGAGAGCATCTCCGCCATGTGCTCGCGTACCGTCTCCGTCAGATGCGTGGCCAGCACGCCGGGCGTATCCACCACGGTGCAGCCGCGGGCCAGCGCCTCCTCCCGCAGCGTCTCCTCGATCCAGAGCGCGGGCAGTCCGAAGGCGGGTTCGGTGGTGCGCTCGCCGGCCATCAGCGGCACCTGGCCGGAGGGGTCGATGGCCAGGTGCAGCGGTGGCCGGAGCTGGCCGCGCCCGGCCTCGATCTCCTTCACCCGGATGACATAGGTATCGGGCGCCAGGTCCAGGTTGTCCTGGATGCGCACGCTCGGCAGCACGAAACCCATCTCCTGCGCCATGCTGCGGCGGAGCGCGCGGATCTGCTCGGTGAGGCGCGGCGCCTCGCCGGCTGCCAGCGACAGCAGCCCATAGCCGAGTTCCAGCCGCAGCAGGTCCATCCGCAAGGCTTCCGCCACCGGCGGCTCGCCGATCGGGGCGGGCGGGGGTGGCGGCGCGGCGGCGGCCTGGTTGGCGGCCTCCCGCTTGGCCCAGGCGGTGGCGCCGGCGGCGCCGGCCAGCGCCAGGAAGGGCAGCAGCGGCATGCCCGGCAGCAGCCCCAGCACCACCGCGGCGCCGGCCACCAGCGCCAGCGGCTTCCAGCCGCCGCCGAGCTGGCGGCCGATCGCCTCATCCGCGCTGCCCTCGCCGGAGCCCTTGGTGACGACGATGCCGGCTGCGACCGAGATCAGCAGCGCCGGGATCTGGCTGACCAGCCCATCGCCCACGGTCAGTGCCGAGAAGGTGGTGATGGCGTCGCCGAAGGCCATGCCGTGCCGCAGCGCGCCGATCGCGAAGCCACCCAGCAGGTTGATGACGGTGATGATGAGGCCCGCGATGGCATCGCCGCGGACGAATTTCGCGGCGCCGTCCATGGCGCCGTGGAAGGCGCTTTCCTCCTCCAGTTCGCGGCGGCGGCGGCGCGCATCGCCCTCCTCGATGAGGCCGGCGGAGAGGTCGGCGTCGATCGCCATCTGCTTGCCGGGCATGGCGTCCAGGCTGAACCGCGCCGCGACCTCCGCGATGCGGCCGGAGCCCTTGGTGACAACCATGAAATTCACCACCAGCAGGATGGCGAAGACGATCATGCCCACGACCACATCGCCGCCCATCAGGAAGCCGCCGAAGGCCGCGACCACATGGCCTGCCGCCTGCGGCCCCTCATGCCCATGGGTCAGGATGATGCGGGTGGTGGCGACATTCAGCGCCAGGCGCAGCAGGGTGCTCAGCAGCAGCACCTGCGGGAAGGAGGTAAAATCCAGCGGCCGTTGCAGGAACAGCGCCACCATCAGCACCAGCACGGAGAGCGTCAGGGAAAGCGCCAGCGCCGCATCCAGCAGCAGCACCGGCAGCGGCACCACCAGCACGGCGAGCAGCAGCACCACGCCGAGCGCCAGCACCACATCGCCGCCCGGCCGGAACCGGCCGAGCACCGGGGCCAGCCAGGCCGGCAGCGCCATCCCGCCCATCGCCTAGCCGCCCTGCGCGTAGAAGCCGGGCGGCAGCATCGGCATCGGTCCCACCTGGCCCGGCCCCACCGGCACGGGCGCGCCCTGCGCCCGGTATTCATGCAGCTTGTTGCGGAGCGTGCGGATGGAGATACCGAGGATCTCTGCCGCTCGGGTGCGGTTGCCGAGGCAGTGGGTGAGGGTTTCCAGGATCAGGTCGCGCTCGACCTCCTCCACCCTGCGGCCGACCAGGGCGCTGACCGGGTGGGAAACCGGCGTGGCGGCTGCCCTGGCGGGCACGGCAACCTCGGCCGGACGTTCCAGCCGGAGCGGCGTCAGCTCGATCGCCTCGGCGGCAATCGCCGCCCCCTGTGCCAGCAGCACGGCGCGGTGCAGCGTGTTCTCCAACTCCCGCACATTGCCGGGCCAGGGATGCGCCAGCAGCAGCGCCAGCGCCTCCGGCATCAGCGGGCGTCGCGGCAGCCCGTTGGCGGCGGCGAAGCGGCCGGCGAAATGTTCGGCCAGCGCCAGGATATCGCCCGGCCGCTCGCGCAGCGGCGGGATGCGGAGCCCGACGACGTTCAGGCGGAAGAACAGGTCCTCGCGGAAGCGGCCGCCCATCACTTCGGCCATCAGGTCGCGGTTGGTGGCGGCCAGGATGCGGACATCCAGCTTCACCGGCTGGGTGCCGCCGAGCCGGTCGATCTCGCGTTCCTGGATGGCGCGCAGCAGCTTGGCCTGGAGGCGCGGGTCCATCTCGCCGATCTCGTCGAGCAGCAGGGTGCCGCCCTCGGCCTGCTCGAACTTGCCCTTGCGGGCGGCCACGGCGCCGCTGAAGGCGCCCTTCTCATGGCCGAACAACTCGCTCTCCAGCAGGCTTTCGGGCAGCGCGGCGCAGTTGAGCGCGACGAAGGAGCCGCCCGCACGCCGGCTGCTGCGGTGGATGTGCCGCGCCAGCACCTCCTTGCCGGTGCCGCTCTCGCCGGTGATGAGCACGCTGGCCTCGGAGCGGGCCAATTGGGCGGCACGTTCCAGCAGCGCCGTCATGGCGGGGTCGCGATGCACCGGCGCATCCGGCTCCCCGGCCACCGCCTGGAGCATGGCGGCGATCAGCTCGGCATCCGGCGGCAACGGCAGGAATTCCTTGGCGCCGGCGCGGATGGCGCGCACCGCGGCGGCGGCATCGGCATTGCGGCCGCAGGCGATGACGGGGCAGGCGATGCGCTCCGCCGCCAGTTGCTCCACCAGCCAGCCGACATCATGCGCGAGGTCGCAGAGCGCGAGATCGGCACCCTCCGCGCGCAGTCGCGCCAGGCCGGCGGCGACGCCATCCGCCTGTTGCAGCCGCGCCCCGCGCGCCTGGGCGATGCGCGCCGCCTGGCCCAGCTCGCCATCCAGCGCGCCGATGATGAGCACCCGTGTCATGGCAGAACCCTTCCCACCGGCCGCTGCATCAACCCAGCCGCTCGGCCTTGACGATCTCGGTCATGGTCACGCCCAGCCGGTTGTCGTCCACCATCACCACCTCGCCTCGGGCCACCAGGCGGTTGTTGACATAGATGTCCACCGCCTCGCCCAGCTTGCGGTCGAGTTCCACCACCGCGCCGCGGCCGAGCTTCAAAAGCTGCGACACCTGCATGGTGGCGCGGCCGAGCACGGCGCTGACCTGCACCGGGATGTCGTAGACCGCCTCCAGCTCGCGCGCCGTCGGGCCCATCTGGGGTCGCGCGGTCGCGGCCTCGGTTGCTGTCATCGCCTCGAAGCTTCCGGGTTCGGCCATGCTTCATGCCTCCTGCAATCCAAGCGCGGTGAGCACCTCGGCCACCGCGCCACGCCGTTCCGCCAGCGACAGCACCGCGCCGCCGCCCTGCCAGGAGGCGCGCGCATCGCCAGGGGCGAGCGCCGCATCCTCCCGCACCTCGATCCGCGCATCGCCGATGCGTGCCGCCGACGCCGCACCGCAGCCCTCCGCCACGGTGAGCGTCACCGAAACCGCCTCCTCCAGCAGCGGCCGCAGCGCCGTGGCGAGGCTGGCGGCGGCTTCCGGTGCCAGTCGCGCCGCGGCTTCCGGCAGCGCGGCATCGAGCGCCGCCAGCAGCAGCCCGGCGAGCGCGGCGGCGGCGGCCTCGGCGGTCTCGGTGGCGGCTGCCGCGGCCCCATCCAGCGCCGCCGCGATCGCGGCCAGCGCCGCCGTCTCGGCCGCATGCCGCTCCGCCGCCGCCTGCCGCCGCCCCGCCGCCTCGCCGGCGGCGAAGCCCTCGGCCCGCGCCGCCGCCAGCCGGGCCTGCACCGCCGCCTCCGCGGTGGCCGCGAGGTCGATCTCCGGCACCGGCGGCGGTGGCGGCGCGTCGAAATCCGGCACCGCCAGGGCGCCCCGGGCACCAGCACCCCGCGGCATGGGCCGGAAGGCGAAGCCCTCTGCGGCGAGCATCGGCTCGAAGCCTGCGCCGGTGGCCGGGGGACTCACGAGAGCATCTCCTCCTCGCGGCCGTCCTGCAGCATGAGCTGGCCCTGCGCCGCCATATCCTTGGCCAATGCCACGATGGCGGCCTGCGCCTCATCGACATCGCGCAGCCGGACCGGGCCGAGGCCGGCGATGTCGTCGCGCAGCAGCTTGGCGGCGCGTTCCGTCAGGTTCTTCATGAACAGCTCGCGCAGCCCCTCCGAGGCGCCCTTCAGCGCCAGAGCCAGCTTGTCCTTCTCCACCGCGCGCAGCAGGGTCTGCAGCCCGGCCCCATCCACCCGGCTCAGATCCTCGAAGGTGAACATCAGGCCGCGGATGCGTTCCGCCGCATCGCGGTTGCGTTCCTCCAGCGCCGACAGGATGCGGCCCTCCGCCTGGCGGTCGAGGTTGTTGAAGATCTCGGCCATGATCTCATGCGCGTCGCGCCGCTGGGCGCGCGCCAGGTTCGACATGAACTCGGCCTTGAGGGTGCGCTCGACCCCCTCCAGCGCCTCCTTCTGGATGGTTTCCATGCGCAGCATGCGCATCACCACCTCCATCGCGAAGCCCTCGGGCAGCAGGGAGAGGACGCGGGCGGCGTGGTCGGGCCGCACCTTGGTGAGCACCACGGCGACGGTCTGCGGGTATTCGTTCTTGAGGTAGTTCGCCAGCACCGCCTCGTTCACATTGCCCAGCTTGTCCCACATGGTCCGGCCGGCGGGGCCGCGGATCTCCTCCATGATCTGCGAGACGCGGTCGCGCGGCAGGGTCTTCAGCAGCAGCCGCTCGGTGCTTTCGAAGGTGCCGACCAGGTTGCCGGCCTGGCCGAGCTCGTCGCCGAATTCCTGGCACAGCTCCTCGATCACCGGTGCCGGGATGGTGCCGAGCGAGGACATGGCGATGGAGAGGTCGCGGATCTCGTCCTCGTGCATGCGGGCAAAGAGCGCGGCGGCATGCCCGTCGCCCAGCGCCAGGATCACCGCGGCCGCCTTCTGCGGCCCTGACAGGGGGTGGGACGCCATCACGCAGCCTCCTGCGGGCTCAGCCAGCGGCGCAGCACCGCGAGTGATTCATCCGGGTGGTGTTCCACCAACTGCACCAGGGCGTTCAGCGAGGAGGCGCGCATTTGCCCCTGCACATGCGCCAGGGAAACCAGGCCATCCGGCGCGGCCAGCGCCGCCGGGTCGCCACCGCCCGGCAGCGCGGCCGCGGCTTCCCCGGCCAGTGTCCTGCCCTCGGCCCCCGCGGCGCCGGCCAGCGCCGGCTGCGGCAGCAAGGCCGCCGAGAGCCGCCCGACCACCGGCCGGCCGAGCAGCAGGATGGCGGCCAGCGCCACCAGGGCCAGCAGCGCGCTTTCCGCCAGCCGCGTCAGCATGGCCGGGGTGAGGGGCAGGCCGAGCGGGCCGGCGGGCTCGGGCGGCGCCGCGGCCTCCTCGACGAAGCGCATGGAGACCACCTCCACCTTGTCGCCGCGCCGCTCGTCGAAGCCGACGGCGCTGCGGACCAGGGCGCCGATCCGGGCCAGCTCCTCCGGCGTGCGCTCCCGCCAGGTGGGCGGGGAGCCGGGTTCCGCCACGCCATCCACCAGCACCGCGACCGAGAGGCGCTTCACCACCGGATGCTCCCGCAGCACGTTGCGGGTGGAGCGGCCTATCTCGAAATTCGTGGTCTCCTCCTGCCGGCTTTCCTGGCTGGCGCCGCCGCCACCCGGCGCCTCGCCGCCCGGCAGGTTGCTCGCCACGGTGGTGGGCTGGGGCTCGGCGCCGCGGTTCTGCTCGTTCACGCTCTGCTGGCTGCGGGGTACCTGGTTTTCCGGATCGAAACGCTCCTCGCGGGTTTCCACCCGGTCGAAATCCATCTCGACCGTCGCCTCGGCCCGGACCCGGCCGGGGCCCAAGGTGCGCTCCAGCAATTCCTCGACCGCGCGGGCCAGGCGGAGCTGCTGCGCCCGCCGCATCTCCTCCTGCGACAGGGCGATGCCCTGGGCCGCGGCCGGCCCGGCCAGCGCCTGGCCGCCCCGCGCCAGCAGCTCGCCCCGGCTGTCCACGATGGAGATGCTTTGCGGGCGGAGGCCGGGCACCGCCGTCGCCACCAGGTGCAGCACCGCCTGCACCCCCTCCCGGTCCAGCCGCTGCGCCCCCTGCATGGCCAGCACGACGCTGGCCTGCGCCTCGGCCCGCTCCCGCGAGAAGGCTTCCCGCCGCGGCAGCACCAGATGCACCCGGGCGCTGCGGACCCCGGCCAGGCCGCGGATGGTGCGGGATAGCTCCCCCTCCAGCGCCCGCAGCCGGTTCAGGTCCTGCTGGAAGGGGGTGGTGGTCAGGGATTCGCCGCGATCGAAGATTTCCCAGCCGATGCCGCCGCCGGCCGGCAGGCCCTCCCGCGCCAGCATCAGCCGGAGCCGCGGCACCTGGTCCACCGGCGCCAGGACCTGGGTGCCACCGGCGGAGAGCCGATAGGGCACGCGGCTCCGCTCCAGCGCCGCCACCACCGCGGCCGCATCGCGGGATTCAAGGTCGCCATAGAGCGGCGCCATGGGGGTCTCCCCGGCCCGCAGCGCCAACACCGCCAAGAGCCCGAGCAGGGCGAGGCCGGTGCCGGCCAGGGCCAGCAGCCGCTTCGGGCCGAGCGCCTTGAGCCCGGCGATCATGCCGCCCATGGAACTGCCTGCCATGGGGCCAAATGCTGGTGCCGCAAGCGCGCCTGCATGTCGCATCCCTTCCGCCGGTCTGCCGTCGGTGCGGCAAGAATTGCCGCATGGGGCTTTCGAAGTGGTTAAGGCCGGTCCGGTCATTCCGGGTCAGGCGCTAATCCCCGCGAGGGCAGGGAAGCGGCGGCGGGGCCGGCCCGCGCGGCGCTGCCATGCCGTGAATGCAACCCGGCCACGATTTACACGGTTACGTCACCTTGATAGGACGCCCGCCAGGGGCGCGGCGGTATCCCGCCGCCCGCGGCTGGGGTAGTGGACGCCCACCGCCGCGGGATGCGCCAAGAGAGGTCGGGCCTGGGATGAAGATCGTTGCCTGCAACAGCAACCGCCCGTTGGCAGAGGCCGTGGCGGCCTCGCTCGGCCTGCCGCTCACCAGCGCCTCCATCCGTCGCTTCGCCGACATGGAGGTCTTCGTCGAGATTCACGAGAATATCCGCGGCGAGGACGTCTTCGTCGTCCAGTCCACCAGCTACCCGGCCAATGACAACCTGATGGAACTGCTGATCACGCTGGACGCGCTGCGGCGGAGCAGCGCCCGGCGGGTGACGGCGGTGATCCCCTATTTCGGCTATGCCAGGCAGGACCGGAAATCCGGCCCCCGCACCCCGATCAGCGCCAAGCTGGTGGCCAACCTCATCACCGCCGCCGGCGCCAACCGGGTGCTGACCATGGACCTGCATGCCGCGCAGATCCAGGGCTTCTTCGACATCCCGGTGGACAACCTCTTTGCCGCCCCGCTGTTTTCCCGCGACATCCGGGACCGCTACCAGGGCCGCGACCTGATGGTGGTCTCGCCCGATGTTGGCGGCGTGGTCCGGGCGCGGGCGATCGCGGCGCGGCTCAACACCGACCTCGCCATCATCGACAAGCGCCGGGAGCGCGCCGGCGTCTCGGAAGTGATGAACGTGATCGGCGATGTCGCCGACCGCCACTGCATCCTGATCGACGATATCGTCGATTCCGGCGGCACGCTGTGCAATGCCGCCGGGGCGCTCATCAGGAACGGCGCCGCCGGGGTCAGCGTCTATGTGACGCATGGCGTCTTCTCGGGCGGCGCGGTGGCCCGGGTCGGCGCCTCGCCGATCGAGAACATGACGGTGACGGACAGCATCCTGGCCACCGAGGCGGTGCGGGTTTCCGGCAATATCCGCCAGGTGACGATCGCCCCGCTGCTGGCCGAGGCGATGCGGCGAATCAGCGAGGAAAGCTCGGTTTCCTCGCTGTTCAATTAGGTCGGACGGAAGCGGCGGGGGCGGGATTCCCCCCTTGCCGGCCCCGCCCGGCTGCCCGACCCTGCGGCCCGCGCATATCCCGGAGGACGTCCACCATGAAGCTCTACTACGCGCCCGGCGCCTGCTCGATCGGCATCCATGTCCTGCTGGAGGAGATCGGCAAGCCCTATGAGCCGGTGCTGCTGAACATCCGGGAGGGGGGCGCAGTTCAAGCCGGAATTCACCGGCCTCAACCCGAAATCCAAGGTGCCGACGCTGGTGCGCGACAACGGGGCGGTGCTGACCGAATACCCCGCCATCGCCCTCTATCTGGCCACCAGCAACCCCGAGGCCAGGCTGCTGCCGCAGGGGCCGGACCGGTTGGCGGAGGCGCTGGAGGTCACGGACTACTGCGTCGCCACGCTGCACATGCAGGGCTTCTCCCGCATCTTCCGCCCGGCCAATTACGCACCGAGCGAAGCCGACCATCCGGCGGTGAAGGCGAAGGGTGAGGAGATCTTCTCCAAGGGGCTCGGCGTGGTGGACCGGGCGCTGGCCGGCAAGGACTACGTCGCCGGCGACTACAGCTTCGCCGACAGCGCGCTGTTCTACGTCTCCTTCTGGTGGAACGGGCGGCTGAAGAAGGACCTGCCGGCCAATGTCGCGGCGCATTACGCACGCATGAATGCGCGGCCGGCGGTGCAGCGCGTGCTCAGGGACGAAGGCCTGGCCTGAGGCGGCGACGAGGAGGAATACGGCAATGAAGCTTCATTACTCGCCGGGCGCCTGCTCGGTCGGCATCCATGTGGTGCTGGAGGAGATCGGCAAGCCCTATGAGCTCGCGCCGGTGGCGCTGAAGGACGGGGCGCAGCACAAGCCCGAATACATGGCGATCAACCCGAAATCCAAGGTGCCGGCGCTGCAGCGGGAGGATGGCTCCGTGCTGACGGAATGGCCGGTCATCGCCACTTGGCTGGCGAAGGCGAATCCGCAGGCGAAGCTGATGCCGACGGACCCCGAAGGCGAGATCCGCTGCCTGGAAATGATGGACTACGTCTGCGGCACCATCCACCCGCAGGGCTTCACCCGGCAATTCCGCGCCGCCAATTTCACTCCGACCGAGGCCGACCTGCCCAAGGTGGTGGAACAGGGCAAGGCGCTGGCGGCAAAATATTTCGACACGCTGGAGAAGACCTGGAAGGGCGGTACCTGGGTGCTCCCTTCGGGCTATTCGGTGGCGGATGCGGCGCTGTTCTTCGTCGAATACTGGGCGACGCGGCGTTCCGGCATGACCCTGCCGCCGAAGCTCGACGCGCATCTGCAGGCGATGCTGGCGCGGCCGGCGGTGCAGCGCACCCTGCAGCAGGAAGGGCTGGCGGCTTGAAACCGCCGGCCCGCCTCAACCCGGTTGCCTTCTGGTTCCTCCGCCATGGCGAGACGGATTGGAATGCCCAGGGGCTGTCCCAGGGCAATACCGACATCCCGCTGAACGCGGTGGGCCTGCTCCAGGCCCGCCGCGCGGCGCGGACGCTGGTGGGCATGAGGATCGCGACCATCATCGCCTCGCCCCTCTCGCGCGCCCGGGTGACGGCGGAGATCGCGGCGGAGGCCCTGGCGCTGCCGGTGGGTTTCGATCCCGACCTGCGCGAGGTGGGGTTCGGCGAGCAGGAAGGCCAGCCGATGGGCGACTGGTACGACGACTGGATCGCCGGCACCTACACGCCGAAGGACGCCGAGCCCTTCGCCGTGCTGCTGGCCCGCGCCGTGGCCGCCATCAACCGCGCCACCGCGCTGCCGGCGCCGGTGCTGGTGGTGGCGCATGGCGCGCTGTTCCGCGCGCTGCGCCTGGCCTTCGGCCACGAGCCCAATGTCCGCACGCCGAATGCCCTGCCGATCCGCTGCGAGCCGCCGGCGGATGGCGGCCGGGTCTGGACCGTCACGCCTGCGGCGCTGGCGCCGGAGGAAGTGTAGCCGGCGCCACCACGAAGCGCCGGTAGACCCAGCCCAGCGCGATCAGGGCGAGGCCGAGGCCAAGGAAGCTCAGCACCCGCCACAGCCCCTGCAATTCCGCCATATCCACCAGGAAGGCCTTGAGGATTGTCAGCCCCAGCATCGCCAGCGCCGCCAGCCGCAGCGCCGGGATGCCGTTGCGGATGCCGAGCGCCAGCAGGAAGGCGCCGAAGCCGAGCCAGGCGCCGCTATAGGCATAGAGTTCCGCCGCCCCGACCGGCTCCAGGTCGAGGGACATGTCGAGCGGATGGAATTCGTGCCGCACCTCCAGCGTCACCCAGGCAAAGCCGGCGGCCAGCGCATAAAGGGCGAGGGCGGGCCGAAAGAGCGGCGGCCGGCCGGCCTCCGGTGACTGCGCCGCGGCGGCCGCCAGGGCGGCGGGCAGGGCATAGGCCAGCAGCAACTCGTTCAGCACTGGCGTCGTGAGCAGGGCCACCCCGGTCTCGAAGGCCGGATTCGCTAGCAGCAGCACCAGGCCGAGGCCGAGCGCCGCCAGTTGCTGCAACCGCCAGCCCCAATCCAGCACCACTCGGCCGAGCCGCCGGTTCAGCAACCGCACCAGCGCCGCCAGCAGCGAGAGGGCGCAAAGCTGCAATGCGGCCTCGGGGAAGCCCCATTCCTCGCCGGCGAGGTCGCCACTGGTCATGGCGTGCCGCGCTTCCAGCAGCAGCAGCGCGGTGAGGAAGGCCAGCGCCCCGGCCTCCAGCACCGCCACGGTGGCATCATCGGCGCGTCGGCGGAACTGGAAGGCCGCCACGGCGAAGGCGGCCGCCGGCACGCCATAGGCCAGCAGCAGCCCGTTCAGCACTGGCATGGTGCCGAAGGAATAATCCAGCACTTCCTGGTTCAGCAGCAGCCGGACCAGCACCAGCCCCGCCACGGCGGTAGCCACCCGGCGAAGCGCCGGCAGATCGGCCCGCGCCTCCACCCAGGCGAGCGGCGGCAGGAACAGCGCCACCGCCAGGGTGAGCCACTGGCTGGACAGCACCATGGCGGCGCCGAGCGCCAGCGCCGCCACCGCTCCGGCGGCATGCGCCCCGGCCCGCTGCTGCGCGCCCGCCCGCTGCGCCGCCGTGGCCGCCGCCACCAGCACCGCCGCCAGCGCCACGGCGGCCAATGCCCAGCGGATATCCGGCGCGAAGCCCCGCACCCGCGCATAGGCCACCAGCAGCGCCAGCACCGGCACCGCGGCCAGCAGCGCCGCCCAGCGCAGCGGATGCGGCGCCCGGCATTCCTGCCACCATCCCGCCAGCCCATGCATCGCCGCCAGCAGCAGCGCGGCGCCGAGGAAGGGCTGCAAGGCTTCCGGCGGCCAGGGGCCGAGCGGCAGGATGCCCTGCACCACGCCGGCAATGCTCACCGTCTCCCCGGAGGGCAGCCAGGCGGGAATCCGCCAGGCCAGAAGCAGCAGCAGCCCGAACAGGCCGGCGAGCCAGGGCAGGCGGTCCACCCGCGGCTCCGCGATGCCCTTCCACACCGCCACCGGCGTCAGCAGCAGCAGCGCCGCGGCCGGGGAAAGGCTCTTGGTACCCGGCACCAGCAGCAGCGCCGCGCCGCCCAGCACCGCGAAGGGCACCCAGGCAAGGCGGCGGCCAAGCGCCGTCTCCAGCGCCGCCCCGGGCAGCAGTGCCAGGTGCAGCGCCGCCGCCGCCGGCACGAAGAGCGCCGGGGCCCAGAGATCGCCGTCGGAGCCGATGAACAGCCCCGCCACCACCACCCAACCCGCGGCGGCAATTGTGGCAACCCAGCCGAGCCAGACCGCCGCCACCTGCCGCACCACCGCCAGCGCGGCGGCGGTCACGATCAGCAGATAGGCAAACAGGCCGGGCAGGGAGGGATCCTCGGTCTGCACCAGTGCCGGGGTCAGATAGGCGCAGGCGATGCCAATGGCGGCGACCAGCGGCCCATGCAGCAGGGCCAGCGCCAGCCCCGCCAGCGCCGCCAGGGCGAGCAGCGCGAAGCCCAGCAAGGGCGGCACCAGCGCATAGAGCACGGCGGTGGCATAGGCGGCGCCGAACAGCACGGCCACGCCGCCCGCCGCCAGCGCGCCGGGCGCAAGGTCGGGCCAGGCATGGGCGGCCGGGGTCTCGGCTGGCATGGCCTCGGCGGCGGCATGGAGGGGCGCGCGCCGGCGCAGCCATTCCGCCGCGGCCACCAGCGCCAGGCCGAGCAGCCCAGCCAGGGCGCAGCGCGCCTCCGGGCCGAGCCAGCCCTCCTCCACCGCAGTCCGCACGAGGAAGACACCGGCCAGCAGGATGGCGCCGGCACCGAGCCACATGCCCCAGCGCAGGGTCAGCGCCTCCTCCAGCCCGGGGCGGGTCGCGGGGGGGAGGGGATGGGGCGGGTTCCGGCACGGGTTCCGGCGCGGGGCTGGCCGCCATGGGCTCCGCCTCCGCGGGGGTGGCAGGTGGCGTGGCCGGCTGCACGGCAGGGGCCGGCTCCGGCGGCGTGGCGAGGGCAATCCCGGCCTCGGCCAGCGCGAGCCGCAGTGCCGCGATCTCCCGCCTTGCCCGGCGGGCCTGGAACCAGCCTGCGACCCCGAGCCACCAGCCCAGGAAGAAGCCAAGCACCAGGAGAACTAGAAAGCCTTCCATATCGGAACGGTCTACGCCCCGGGTATCCCGGTCAACTGCAAACCCTGAGCCTCGGCCTGGTCCGCTTGCCTATCCTATCGGCACCGCCACATCGAGCCAGCCGCGCGCATCCATCCGTGCCCGGTCGCCCGGCAGCAGCAGCACCGTGGTGGTCGCGCTCTCCACCAGGGCCGGCCCGGTCAGCGCCTGGTCCGGGGCCAGCGCCCCGAACTGGAAGACCGGTGCCTCCACCACGCCTTCCTCCAGCCGGATGCGCCGATGCCCCTGCGGCGGCGCCGTGGCCCCGCCAGCCGGCAGCGGCGGCGCCATCCCCACCGGCAGCCGCCCCACCACCGCGACGCGGGCATTCACCAGCACCACCTCCTCCTCCGGCAGGGCATAGGTGAAGAGCGCCTGGTGCCGCGCGTGGAAGGCTGCGCGCAACCGCCCGGCCAGGTCCGGGCCATCCCAGTCCATGTCGTCCAGCGGCACGGCGATCTCGAAGACCTGCTCGCCATAGCGCATGTCGGCGCTACGCCGCGCCGCCACCTCGCCGCTGAACCAGACGGCCATGCGGCTGCGGCCCTCGGCTTCCAGCCCGGCGAAGATGTCGCGGATCGCCGCATCCTCCGGCAATCCGGCTGCGCCCAGCACGCTCGCTGCGCGTTCGTAGCGGAGATCGGTATGCAGCATGCCCCAGGCCGAGAGCCCGGCGGCGAAGACCGGCACCACCGCGCGGCGCAGCCCGAGTTCGCGCGCCACCGCGCTGGCATGCAGCCCGGCGGCACCGCCGAAGGCCAGCAGCGCGAAATCGCGCGGGTCGACGCCGCGCCGCACCGTCGCGACCCGCACCCCATCCGCCATGCGGGCATTCACCAGGCGATGGATGCCGGCGGCGCAATCCCCCGCCTCGAGGCCGAGCCGCGCCGCCAGCCGCGCCACCGCATCCTGCGCCGCCCCCAGGTCCAGCCGCCTGGCGCCGCCCAGGAAATTCGCCGGGTCGAGATAGCCCAGCACAAGGTTGGCATCGGTCACGGTGGGCTCCGTCCCGCCCGTGCCGTAGCAGGCCGGGCCGGGCACCGCCCCGGCGCTTTGCGGCCCCACCTGCAGGGTTCCTCCGGCGCCGAGATGCGCGATGGAGCCGCCGCCGGCGCCGAGCGTCACGATATCGAGGCTCTCCAGCGCGATGCGCTCGCCGGCCACGGTGCGGCCGCGCCCGAGCGCCGCCTCGCCCGCCGCCACCAGCGCGATATCGGTGGAGGTGCCGCCCATGTCGAAGGTGACGAGGTCCGCGCCCATCCCCTGACCCGCCAGCGCCACCGCCGCGGCCACGCCCCCGGCCGGGCCGGAGAGCGCGGTGCCGACGGCGAGCCGCGCCGCCTCCTCCACCGGCGCGACGCCGCCATGCGAGAGGATGACGAAGAGCGGCCCGGCATAGCCCGCCGCCGCCAGCCGCTCGCGCAGGCGCGCGAGATAGCGGGACACCACGGGGCCGACATAGGCATTCACCATGGCGGTGCTGAAGCGCTCGAACTCCTTGATCTGCGGCAGCACATTGGCCGAGAGCGTGACATGCACCCCGGGCAGCGCCGCCGCCACCGCCGCGGCGGCCTGGCGCTCATGCGCCGGCTCGCGCCAACTGTGCAGGAAGCCGATCGCGACGGACTCCACCTGCTCCCGCCGCAGCGCCCCGATGGCGGCGGCGAGGGAGGCCTCGTCCAGCGGCACCGCCACGCTGCCATCGGCGCGCAGCCGCTCGCGGACCGGCAGGCGGAGGTGGCGCGGCACCAGCGGCTCGGGCGCCGGCAGGCGGAGGTCGTAGCGTTCCGGCTTCAGCCCCTCGCGCATCTCGATGACGTCGCGATGGCCCTCGGTGGTCAGCAGCGCGACCCGCGCGCCCTTCCGCTCCAGCAGCGCATTGGTGGCGACCGTGGTGCCATGCACGATGCGCGTGGTCTGCTGCAGCAATTCGCCGAGCGTCAGGTGCAGGCTGGCGGCCAACTCGGCCAGGCCGGCGATGACACCCTCGCTCTGGTCCGCCGGGGTGCTGGCGGATTTGGCCAGTGTCTCGGTGCCATCCGGGGCGATGCCCACCACATCGGTGAAGGTGCCACCGACATCGATGCCGATGCGCCAGCCGGCCTGCCGCGGCAGCGGCGGATCGTCGTCCTGGCGCGGCAGCGGGTGGTCGCCATGCAGGTCGGGCGCGGGCATCAGACCAGCCCCTCCCTGGCGTCGCGCGCCCGGGCCGCCGGGTCGCGCCGCTCGGGCGGCCCCCAGCCGCCGCCGCCGCCGGAGGCCACCAGCAGCCGGTCGCCGGGCTGGATGGCGATGCCGACCTCCTTGGTCCGCAGCACCCGTTCCTCGCCATCGGCACGGCGGAGCGTGTAGCGGTGCGGCGCGCCGTCCTGGCCGCCCAGCATCCCCGCGGCGCCATGCCGCGCGCCATCGCCAGCGGTATTGGCGCGGCAGGGGCCGTCGCTCTCGATCAGCAGCGAGAGTTCGCCGCCCAGGCCGCCGCGATGGGTGCCGTCGCCGGCCGAGCCGGGCAGGAATTCATGGCGCTCGAAATGCAGCGGGAAGCGCGCCTCCGCCATCTCGACGCTGCCGAATTTGAGGCCGCCGGCGGAGTGCCATTCCCCGGCGCCGGACCAGCCATCGCCCCCCGCGCTGCCGCCGCCGCCGGGCCGGGCATGGAACAGGTGCCAGACAAAGCCGCGGCCCGGGCGCCGCGCATCCCGGCCCTGGATCGCCACCCGGAAGCGCCGGCCCCAGCCGCCCATGGCGCGGTACGGGCAGCAATGCTGGAGGGCGCGGATGATGGCCTCGACGATCTCGTTGGAGCAGTGGCTGGTGCACATCGTCACCGGCGCCCCCTCCCGCGCCCAGACCACGGTGCCCTCGCGCGCAATCACCTCCAGCGGCCGGAAGGCGCCGTCGTTCTTGGCGACATCCGGGTCGAGCAGGAAGGCGAAGGCCATCGCCACGGCGCTGCGCATGTTGGGGTAGCTGGAATTGACGAAGCCGGTGGTCTGCGGGTCGCTGGCCGAGAGGTCCACCGTGAGGCCATCGCCGCGCTTGGTGACGGTGGCGCGGATCGCGATGTCGGTGCGGTCGAAGCCGTCATCGTCGAGCAGGGCCTCGCCGGTCCAGGTGCCATCCGGCCAGGCGGCGACGATCCGCCGCGCATGCGCCTCCGAGAGGTCCAGGATGGCGGAGACGGCCGCCTCCAGCGATGCCGCGCCGTATTTCGCCAGCAGCGGGCGCAGGCGCTGCTCGCCGAGCCGGGCGGCGCCGATCATCGCCATCAGGTCGCCGCGGAAGTCGCGGGCGATGCGGGTATTGGCGGCCAGCATCCGCAGCAGGTCCTCCCTGAGCGCGCCGCCCTCGCCGAGCCGGATCGGCGGGACGCGCAGCCCCTCCTGCCAGATCTCGGTGGCGCCGGGATTATAGCCGCCATGGGTGGCGCCGCCGATATCGCTCTGATGCGCCCGCACCACGGACCAGAAGCGGAGCGACCCTTCGGCGAAGACCGGCAGGATGATGGTGAGGTCGGGCAGGTGGCTGCCGCCGTGATAGGGGTCGTTCAGCAGGAAGGTGTCGCCCTCCCGGATCTCGCCGCTGAAGGCTTCCGCCACCGCCTTGGCCGCCCATGGCATGGCGCCGACATGCACCGGGATGTGGTCCGCCTGGGCCACCAGCCGGCATTGCGCATCGCAGAGCGCAATGGAGAAGTCGCGCGACGAGTTGAGGATCTGCGAATAGGAGGTGCGCAGCATCGCCTCCCCCATCTCCTCCACGATCGCCCGCAGGCGGTTGTCGAGTACGGCGAGGGTCACGGGGTCCGGGGCGCTGCCCCGGACGCGAAGCTCGGGTATGGACATGCGGGAACGGTCGGGCCGGGTCGCCCGCCAGTCAAGCCGTGCATCCCGGACGGGGCGACGGGGTTTGTCACTCGCCGGTCCGTGATATGGGGGGTGGCGGAAACCCTGTCCCACAGCCGCCGGAGCAACCGGCGGGGAGCGCATGAGCACCACCTTGCCCCCTCCGGAGGACAGCCTCCGCGACCCGCCGCGGAATGGCCCGCATCGCCTGGCCTGGAGATTGCCGGCATCAGGGCTGCTGCTGCCGGCGCTGCTGGTTCCGGCGCTGCTGCTGGCCTCGCTGGCCTTCCGGGCGCTCGGCTTCCTGCCCGCGGTCATCGACACGGATGAGGGCCTCTACATGGTCCAGGCGCGCGAATGGCTGCGGGGCGGCTGGCCGCTGGTCGCCGTATGGGACATGCACCCGATCGGGGCACCCGCGCTGATCGCCCTGGCCATGACGGTCTTCGGAGAGAGCGTGGGCGCGGTCCGGCTGCTCGGCGCGATCTCGGTTGCGCTGGCCGCCGCGGCGCTGGTGGGCGCGGTGCGGGCGGCCGGTGTGCCGCGCAGCCTCGGGCTTGGTGCCGGCCTGATCTACATCGCCCATAGCGTCCGGCTTGGCGGGCAGGCCACCAATACGGAGATCCTGTTCGCACCCCTGACCGTCGCTGCCATCGCGCTCGGCATCCGCGCCGCGGCCCTGGCGCTGCGCGGGGGCCTGGCGCCGCGCTGGCGGGACCTGGTGGTGATGGGCCTGGCCATCGGCCTGGCCCTCGCGATCAAGCCGGTGGCGGCGCCGGAGGGGTGCCTCGCCTTCGCCCTGCTGGCCTTCCCCGCCTGGTGGCGCGGGCTGCTGCCATGGCGGCGTGGCCTGGCCATGGCCGCTGCCTATGCCGGCCTCTGCGCCCTGCCCACCCTGTTGTTCGGCCTGGCCTATCTGCTGCAAGGCGAGTTTGCGGCCTTCCTGGACGGTTCCTTCCTGGCTCCGCTCCGCTACTCGCATGACCGGCTCGGGGCGGCAGCGGCGGTGCAGCAGGTCCTGGTCACCCTCCTGACCCTGCTCTGGCCCTGCCTGCTGGCGCTGCTGGCCCTGGCCTGCTGGCTGCCCCGCGCCGGGCCGGGCGGGCTGCTGGCGCGGGTCGGGCTGCTCTGGTTCGCCGCCGGCAGCCTGGCGATCCTGGCGCCCGGCTTCTTCTTTCCGCACTACTTCCTGATCTGGCTGCCGCCGCTCTCGCTGCTTGCCGCGCTCGGCTGCTGGCGGCTGGCGCGGTTCATGCCGCCACGCCGCCGGGGTCTCGTCTTCGGATTCCTGGTCGCCGTGGTCGCGGTGGGATCCTGGCGGGCCGACGCGACGGCCCGGATCGAGCGGGGCATCGGCCTGTTCGCCCCTGATCCGGTGCGCCAGGTGGCGGCCGCCATCGCCGCGGAATTGCCGCCGGGCGAGCCCATCTTCGTCGCCAACTACCATCCCGTGGTCTATGTGCTGGCGCGGGCCGGGCTGCCGACGCGCTACGTCTTTCCCGCGCATGTGACCGGGCATTTCGGCGATGTCGCCGATATCGACATGGATGCGGAGGTGGCGCGCATCATGGCCAGCCGGCCGCGCTTCGTGGTGGTGGACCGCGGCTGGTGGCACACCATCCGCCCCGGCGCGGCCGCGATCATCACAGCAGCGCTGGAATCCGGTTACGAACTGGCCGGGACGGTGGCGGAGGAGCGCGGTCCAGTGGAACTCTGGCGTCCCCGCTAGGGTCCGCAGGTGACCTTTGGGGCGCGGGGTGGCTTGGCCGACGCCCCGCGCCGAGGCGTCGGGACGGGTGCCCAACCCTGTCGCGGCACCCGATTCCGTCAGGTCGAGCCGGTGGGGGCGCTTCCAGATGGCCCGGAACCTCTCTGCACCACACGGAAATTTCGCCTGTGATTCCGCACTGGTGCTGATACGGATCGAGGCATGCCTTGTCATGCCTTGGATGCCGACTCCGGTGGGAATGGCCCTTTCCGCCCCGATCGACTCCTGGAAACGCCGTGCCGTGATGCTCAGGGACCATGGAGGCAGCGGGCGTTGCAGCGTGGTCTCGCGGCGCCTGCCTGCGTCCTGGCGCTGGCATGGCCCGGCCCTGCTGCGGCGGCGGCGGGCATGGCCGGCGGCTCTGCCGGGCTCACCTGGACGGCCGCCGCGCTGGTCCTGATGTCGGGCATCGCCGGCCTCATCCTGCTTGGGCGGCGGGCGCCGTCCGGCCGGCTCGGCGCCGGGCTGCTGCCACGGGAGGGCGCAGGCTGGGGGGCTCGGCTGGTCCGCCGCGCAATGGCGCTGCTCCAGACCCGGCGCGGCTCCGGCGCAGTGGTGGGCGGGGCACTGTGCCTGGGGCTGCTGCTGCGGCTGCTCACGCTCGGCAGCCGGCCGCTTTGGGTGGATGAGGCGGGCAGCTGGGGCTATGGGCTGCTCGACGCGGATACGCTCATCAATGTCATGGGCCGGTTGGAGCTCACGCCGCCCGGCTACTACCTGGCGGTCGGGGCCTGGATGCAACTCGGCGGCGATGGGGTGTTCTGGCTGAGGCTGCCCTCGGCGCTGCTCGGCGCCGCGGCGATCCTGCCCTTCAGCCTGTTCCTCCGCCGCGCCTTCGGCACCGCCGCCGCCGCCTGGGGCGCGGTGCTGCTGGCCCTGGCCGGCGCGGCGGTCCACTACGCGCAGGAGGCGCGGGTCTATTCGGCGCTGCTGTTCCTGTTCGTGCTTGGCCTGATGCTGGCGGAGCGGCTGGTGGCCACCACCGGTGCGCGCCGATGGTGGCTGGCCGCCGGTCTGGCCCTGGTCACCGGTGTGATGATCCACCTGCACTTCACCAGCATATTCGCGGCGGCGACCTTCCACGTCTATGCTCTCGCCCTGCTGGCGCAGCGGCGGAGCCCGGTGGCCGCCTGGCTGCCGGTCTTCGCCTCCGGGCTTGGCGGGCTGCTGCTCGCCGCGCCCGTGCTGTGGCTGGCGCTGGCCATCGCCGGCAACACCACCGGCGCGGCCTATTGGATGCCGGTGCCAGGTCCCCAGGAGGCCTGGCTCGAATTCCGCAACGCGCTGCTGGCGCCGCAGCTTGAACGGATTGCGCTCCCCGGCGCGCTGCTGTCGCTGCTGGCGCTCGGGTCCTGCCTCTGGGTGGGGAGGCGCAACCCGCAGATACGGGCGCTGAGCGTGGCCTTCGTCTTCGCGGTGGCTGCCGTATGGGGCATCAGCCAGGTGACGCCGATCCTGATGGACCGCACCATCCTGTTCACCTTGGCGCTTTATCTGGCTGTGCTTGCGGGCGGCCTCGCTTCCTTCCGGCGACCGCTGCTGGTGGCGCTGGTGGTGGTTGCGGCGCTGGCGCCGCAGGCCAAGGGAACGCTCAACCACCTCCGTTCGACGACCTTCTACGGCGAGGCCTGGGATTCGCTCGCTGCCCAGCTCGATCGCGAGGCGCGGCCGGGCGAGGCCATCATGGCCATCGGCGCCTTCGAGGCCGTGGCGCTGGATTACCAGTTCAGGAATGGCGGAACGCTGCGGACCACGGTAGCGGTGGGCGATGCCGAGCAGGGCGTCAATACCGTTGCCATCCGCCTGATGACGGATGCCGTAGCCCTGCCGGGTTCCCTGCTGGGGCGGAAGACCCTGTGCCAGGCCGTGGGCGGTGCGCCGGCCATCTGGCTCGTCTCGCGCGAGATTGCCGCCTACCCGGAATTCTATGCCGGCGTGGAGCGGGTGCTGCGGGAGACGGGTTCCTTGCCGCTGAGCCTGGACACGCACGGCACGCTGATGCTGCAGCGCTGGTCCGCACCGACCCGCTGCGATTAGAGCGGATCACCGCAGGGCGGAACCGCCCGGAGGCGTGAATCTGCTCTACGAACACCAGGCTACAGCGGCGTGCCGAACCATCAATTCGGCACGCTGCTGTAGGGGGCGGCGGGCGCGGGCTTTGCGGCCGGGCCGGGCGCGCGCATGATCTCCCGGCATTGCCTTCGGAGGGGGAAGCGGCATGGCCGGATCGGCGGAACTGCATATCATGGCGGAGGGGCTGCGCTTCCCCGAAGGCCCAATCGCCATGCCGGATGGCGCCGTGGTGGTGGTGGAGATCGCCGAGGGCTGCCTCACCCGGGTGGCCCCGGACGGCACCCGGACCGTCATCGCGCGGCCAGGCGGCGGGCCCAACGGCATCGCGCTCGGCCCGGATGGCAGGATCTTCTGCTGCAACAATGGTGGCTTCGCCTGGCACGACCAGCCCGGGATGCTGCGCCCGCTCGGCCAGGGCCCGAATTACAGCGGCGGCCGGATCGAGGTGATCGACCCCGCCACCGGCAGCGTCGAGGTGCTCTATGACCGCTGCGGCGAGCACCGGCTGAAGGGCCCGAACGACATCGTCTTCGACCCCAATGGCGGATTCTGGTTCAGCGATCTCGGCAAGGTGCGGTCCCGCGACCGCGACCATGGCGGGGTCTATTGGGCAGCCGCCGATGGCTCGCGCATCGTCGAGGCCGCTTTCCCGGTCTTCGGCGGCGCCAATGGCATCGCCCTCTCGCCGGATGGCCGGGTGCTCTATGTGGCGGAGACCGAGACGGGGCGGCTCTGGGCCTGGGATGTGGAAGGCCCCGGCGTGCTGCGGAAGGAGCCCTGGCCGAGTTCCAATGGCGGGCGCGTGCTCTGCCAGTTCCCCGGCTATCGGCGGCTGGACAGCATCGCGGTGACGGCGGCGGGTAATATCTGCGTCGCCACGCTGGTATCGGGCGAGATCACTACCGTCTCCCCCGCCGGCGAGATCCTCCGGGTGGTGCCGATGCCGGAGCGCATGCCCACCAATATCTGTTTCGGCGGCAAGGACATGCGCACCGCCTGGATCACGCTCTCCAACACCGGCAGGCTGGCCATGATGGAATGGGACGAGCCGGGGCTTCGCCTGCCCTTCAATTAGGCCAGATTGACAGGCGTGCGGCCGGAACGGAGGCTGCCCGCCGTTACCGGGAGAAACGATCCATGACCGCCATCCGCTTCGGCCGCCGCGGCCTGCTCGGCTCGGCCCTGGCAGCCCCCTTCATCGGCCGGGCCTCGGCGCAGGGCGGCGACCCCTATGTGGTCGGCACGTTGTTCCCGCTCAGCGGGCCGAATGCGGAATATGGCGGCGTCTTCACCGCCGGCGCGCAGCTTGCCCTGGAGCATATCGAGCAGGACCGGATGCTGAAGCGCCCGGTGCGGCTGCAGGCGGAGGATACCCAGGCGCTGCCGCAGCAGGCGGTGGTCGGCATGAACAAGCTGGTGAACGTCGACCGGGCGAATTGGACGCTGGTGGGGTTCACCGCGGTTTCCAAGGCAGTGGCGCCGATCGGCGACCGGGCCAAGGTCATCATGGTGAATGGCGGCGCGGTGGGGCCGGATCTTTCGGGCCTCTCGCCCTATTTCTGGAACGTCATCCCGCTGGCGCATCTGGAGACGCGGGCGCTGCTGCCCTACCTGGTCGGGCAGCGGGGCGCCAAGCGGATCGCGCTGGTCTATGTGGACGACCCCCTGGGCGATGCCATCCTCGGCATCCTGCGGGACGAATTGCCGAAGGCGGGGGGCCAGTTGGTCGGCAGCTTCAGCGTGCCGCGCACGGCGCAGCAATTCGGGCCCGTGGCGGCGCGTGTCCGGCAGGTGCGGCCGGATGCGGTCTATATCGCCAGCTTCGGCGCGCAGCAGAGCCAGATCATCAAGGGGCTGCGCGACAACGGCGTTTCGCAACTGCTGTGCAGCTATTCCGCCATGAACCTGGATTCGGTGCGGTCCCTGCCGGAAGCGAACGGGCTGATCTTCACCGGCCAGAAGGTGGATTTCGAGGGCGGCGATGCCATCACCCGCCGCTTCGCCGCGGACTTCAGGAAGGCGAATGGCAAGGAGCCCACGATCTACAACGTGAATTACTACAACGCGACCCGGCTCTTCGGCCTGCTGGGGCAGCAGGTCGAGGCCGAGGGCGGCCAGTTGGGTGGCGACAGCCTGCGCGCCGCGCTGCTCAAGACCCGCAAATTCCCGCTGGTCGGCGGCACCGGGGAGTTCGACGATGCCGGCAACATGATGGCCGCCATCGAGGTGAACGAGTTGCGCGACGGTCGCCTGAACCGCCTGGCCGGCTGAGCGCGCTGCCTTCATGGATGCCATGCTGGTTCTCCAGCTTCTGCTGGGCGGGCTGCAGACCGGGGCGATCTATGCCCTCACCGCGGCCGGCTTCGCGCTGATCTTCGGCACCACGCGGGTCTTCCATGTGGCGCATGGCGCGACCTTCACGCTGGCCGGCTATGTCTTCGTCTTCGCCTGGAATGCCGGCTGGCATCCGGCGCTCGGCGTGCTGGCCGCGGTGGCGGTGGCGGTGCTGTTCGGCATCGGCATGGAACGCTTCGTCTACCGCCCGATCCAGCGGCATGAGGGCAGCTTCTTCACCGTCTTCGTCGCCGCCTTCGGGGTTTCCATCGTGGTGCAGAACCTGGTGGGCATGGTGGCCGGCCGCGGCTTCGCCAATGTGGACACCACGCTGAGCCGGGCGGTGGAGGTCCTGCCGGAGGTCTTCCTGGCGCAGGTCTTCTGGGTGGCGATCGGGGTGGCGGTGGTGCTCTTCGTGGCGCTGACCGCCTTCCTGTCGCGCACCCATGCCGGGGTGGCGCTGCGCGCCCTGGCGCAGAACCCGGACCTGATCCGGGCCTATGGCCTCTCCTCCTCGCGCCTCTCGGTGCTGACCTTCGCGCTCGGCTCCGCCCTGGCGGCGCCGGCGGCGATCCTGATGGCCATGACCACCGGCCTGAACGAGGCGGTGGGCAACCATGTGATGCTGCTCTCCATGGCGGCGACGATGGTCGGCGGCGTGGGCAGCCTGCGCGGCGCCGCGGTGGCGGGGGTGCTGCTGGGCGTGGCGGAATCGCTGGTGCTGCTGGTGCTGGACACGCAATGGGCGGAGGCCGCCAGCTTCCTGGTGCTGTTCGGCTTCATCCTGTTCCGGCCGACCGGGCTCTTTGGGGTGGTTGCCGCAAGATGACCGCCTATCTCGCCAGCTTGGCGACCCTGGCCGCCATCTTCGCCATCCTGGCGGTGACGCTGAATTTCATGGTCGGCTATGCCGGCATCTTCAGCGTGGCGCATGCGGTGTTCTTCGGCCTCGGCGCCTATGCCGGGGCGCAGGTGGCGCTGCATCTGGTGCCGGATGCGCTGGCGGCCTGCGCGGTGGCGGCGCTGATCGCGGGCGGGCTGTCGCTCTGCCTGGCGCTGCCGGCATTGCGCGTCAGGGGCGAGTATTTCGTCGCCGCCTCGCTGGGCTTGCAGATGATGGCGCTGACCCTGTTCAGCGAGGCGAAGGGCCTGACCGGCGGCCTCGGCGGGCTGATCGGCATTCCGCCGCCGCGCCTCTTCGGCTTCGCGGTGGGTGCGCTGCCGCTGTCCCTGGCGGCGCTGGCGCTGATCCTGCTGGCGATCGCCGCCATGGCGCGCGGCAGTTTCGGCCGCACCCTGCAATCCATCCGTGATGCCGAAAGCGCGGCCGAGGCCCTGGGCAAGAACGTGGCCGTCGCCAAGGCGCTGGCGGTGGCTTTCGCCTGTGCCGGCGCCGGCGTGGCGGGCGCGCTGTTCGCGCTGCACATGCAATTCGTCAATGTGGAGAGCTTCACCCTGGAGCAATCCGTGCTGGTGATGGCCATGGTGATCGTCGGCGGCACCGGCACGCTGCTCGGCCCCGTGGTGGGCGCGGTGCTGCTGCTGAGCCTGCCGGCCGGCCTCGCCTTCCTGCCCTTCATCCCGCCGACCGAGGTGGGGGCGGTGCAGCAGATCATCTACGGCCTGGCGATGACCCTGCTGATGATCTTCCGTCCGGCCGGTCTGGTCGGCGACCTCAGCCGCGGCAGGAGCGAGGCGTGAATCGGCCAGCAAGCATGGACCCGCCGCTGCGTTGCGAGGGGCTGGCGCGCAGCTTCGGGGGCGTGCAGGCGGTGGCCGGCGTCTCGCTGGCCCTGCCGGCGGGCCAGGTGACGGCGCTGGTCGGGCCGAACGGCGCCGGCAAGACAACGGTGTTCAACCTCATCACCGGCAATCTCCGCGCCGATGCGGGGGTGGCCCTGCTGCGCGGCCAGTCCATCCTCGGGCTGAAGCCCTGGCAGGTGGCACGGCGGGGCGTGGCGCGGTCCTTCCAGGATCTGCGGCTGTTCACCCATATGTCGGTGCGGGACAATGTGCTGGCCGCCACCGAGCGCAGCGCCTGGTTCTGGCAGCCCGGCACCGGCCGCCGGGCGCGGGAGGCGGCGGCGGAAGCAGCGCTGGAGGCGACGGGGCTGGCCACGCTGGCCACGGCCCGCGCCGTGGACCTGGCCTATGCCGAGCGGAAATTCCTCTCCATGGCCCGCATCCTGGCCGCGCAGGCGGAGATCTGGCTGCTGGATGAACCCGCCTCGGGCCTCGACCTTGCCTCGCGGCTGCGCTTCGGCCAGTTGCTGAAGGATGCGCGGGCGCGGGGCGTGGCGATCTGCCTGATCGAGCATAATCTGGACGTGGTCGCCGAACTCGCCGACCGCATCGCCTTCCTCGACCAGGGCCGCGTGCTGGCGGAGGGCGAGCCGCAGGCGATTCTGCGCGACCCGCAACTCGCCGCCATCTATTTCGGCGACCGGCCGCAGGAGGTTGCGTGACGGAAACCGTGCCGGAGGCGCGCGGCGTCATGGTCGCGCCGGAGGCGCGTGGCACTGTTGCCATCGAGGCGACCGGCCTCGTCGCCGGCTATGGCGGGCGGGAGGTGTTGCAGGACCTTTCCATCACGCTCCGGGCGGGGGAGGGGCTTTGCCTCATCGGTCATAACGGCGCCGGGAAATCCACGCTGCTGCGCGTGCTGTTCGGGCTGCACCGGCCGGCTGCCGGGCAGATCCGCGTCTTCGGCGAGGTGCTGCCGCGCCATGTCCCGGCGGCGCTGGGCGCGGCCGGCGTGGCGCTGGTGCCGGAGGGCCGCGGCGTCTTCCCCGACCTGACGGTGGAGGAGATCTTCGGCCTCGCGCTGTGGTCGGCCGGGGTGGACAAGGTCGAGGGCGCGCGGCGGGTGGAGGATGTGCTCGACCTGCTGCCGCGCATCAAGGAATTCCGCAGGCGGCGCGCCGGCACGCTTTCCGGCGGGCAGCAGCAGATGGTCTCGATCGCCCGCGCCCTGCTCACCCGGCCGCGCGCGCTGCTGCTGGACGAGCCCTCCATCGGCCTGGCCCCCAAGCTCTTCCAGGACCTGATGGAGCCGATCGCGCGGCTGCGCCAGGAACGCGGCGTGGCGATCCTGCTGGTGGAGCAGAACCTGCGGGAGGCTTTCGCCGTTTCCGACCGTGTGATCGTCATGCGGTCCGGGCGCTTCATCTTCGAGGGGACGCCCGCCGATCTTTCCGACCATACGAAGCTGATGGAGCTGTTCTAGCCATGGCGCTCTGGGTGCGGTTCGCGCGCGACGGCGCGGAGGGCTTCGGCCTGCTGGAGGGCGATTCCGTCCGCGTCCATGCCGGCGATATCTTCGCCGCGCCCGAACCGACGGGGGAAAGCCTGCCGCTGGCCGATCTGCGGTTGCTGCCGCCGGTGCGGCCGGCGCGTTTCATCGGGCTCTGGAACAATTTCCACGAGGTGGCGGCCAAGGCCGGCAATGCCATCCCGGCGGAGCCGCTGTATTTCCTGAAATCGCCCGGCAGCATCATCGGGCCGGAGGCCGCCATCCGCCCGCCCGCGGGCTATACCGGCAAGGTGATCTATGAGGGCGAGCTCGGCCTGGTGATTGGCCGGACCTGCACCAATGCCACGGAAGCGGAGGCCGGGGCGGCGATCTTCGGCCTCACCTGCGTCAATGACGTGACTGCGCTGGACCTGTTGCAGGCCGACCCTTCCTTCCCGCAATGGGCGCGGGCCAAGGGCTGCGACACATTCGGCCCGGTTGGCCCCGCCATCGCCACGGGGCTGGACTGGTCCGCGCAGCGCGTGAAGGTGGCACTGAACGGCCGCGTGCGGCAGGACTATCCGTTGAGCGACATGATCCTGCCACCCGCGCGCATCGTCAGCCTGATCTCGCGCGAGATGACCTTGCATCCCGGCGACCTGATCGCCTGCGGCACCTCGCTCGGCGCCCTGCCGATGCGGCCGGGCATGGTGGTGGAGGTCACCATCGAGGGCATCGGCACGCTCCGGAACAGCTACGCGCCCATAGCCTGACCCCCTCAATGCGCCACGGCGCGGGCGGCTTCGGCATAGCCCACCCGCCGTTCCGGCGGCACCGGATGCCGGCCGGCGACCCGTTCCAGCAGCAGCCGCGCATCCTCGGCAAGCTCGGCCTTCATGGCGGCATCGAGGAAGAATTGCTCCAGCACGTCCTGCTGCGCGTGGCTGCCGCCCAGCACATACATGCCGCCCAATGCCGGGCGCATCGCCGCCACCGCGCCGGCATGGTCACCCTGCCCATGCCGCAGCACCGCCTCGCAGACCGGCAGCGCGATGCGCCCCACGATGGAAGCGGCGCTGCCATGGTTGGCGCCGGCGAAGTCCCGCATCCCCTCGAGCATCCGCCGCGCCGCCTCCCAGCGCCCGGTCGCGGCCAGCGCCATCATCCAATGCGGCAGGGTGAAGGTGGAGAGGCAGTCGCCGATCCGCGCCTCCGCCTTGTCGGCCAGCTCGGTCCAGCGGTCGCCGACCTCGATGCCATGGCGTTGCAGCCGGAACAGCATGGAGGCGGCATTCTGCACATCGATGTAGAGATCGGGCTGCGCCTGCGTGACCGGGCTCTCCAGGTCGCGGAAGCGGCGGTCATAGAGGTCGAGCACCGCGGCGAATTCGCGGCGCTCCATGTGATACATGGCCCGGTGCCACCAGAGGTGGTGCATCAGGTTGTTGCCGCCTTCCCAATGGCGCTCCAGCCCGGCGACCCAGGCGATGCCCTCGCCACGGCGGCCCTGCATCTCCAGCACATGCGCCACCGCATGCGCCGCCCAGAGATCGCCGGGATCGAGCGCGATGGCGGCGCGGCCGGCGGCCTCGGCCACGGTGTAATTGCCGCATTCCTCCTGCGCGAAGGCACGGCAGGCCAGCACGCTGCCATAGGCCGGCAGCCCCTCGCCCCAATGCGGCAGCACATGCTCCGCCGCCACCGCCATGTCCGGCGCGCGGCCAAGCCAGAAGGAGCAGAAATGGTGCAGCCGGAAGGCCAGGATGTCGTGCGGGTGGTCCCGGAAGATGCCGTTCCAGATGGCGATCGCCTGGTCCATGCCGCCATCCGCCCAGGCTTCCAGCGCCGCCACATGCGCCTGTTCGCGCGGGGTCGCGCGGGCGGTGTGGCGCCTGGCCTCGGCCAGCGCCTCCTGCGCCGCGGGCACCAGGTCCTGCTTGTGGGCCAGCATGGTGAAATAGCCCCGCAGCACATGCAGCAGGCCGAATTCCGGGTCCGCCAGCAGGGCGCGCTTGAGCCGCTGCGGCGTATCGGCGCGGTATTTCAGGTAGCCCTGCAGGCTGTCATCGAAGCCGCGCACCGCTTCCGGCGAATCCGTGCTGACCGCCAGGCCATGGGCATCCTTCAGCATGGGCTTGTCCTCCCTGCCGGCATCATGCCGCCTCGCAGCCCGCCTCCGCCAGCCAAACCGCCAGCACGGCGATGGCCGCCATCAGGTCCGCCGTCTCCATTTCCTCATGCGGGTTGTGGCTGCCGTTACGGTTCCGCACGAGAAGCATCCCGGTCGGGATGCCGGCGGCGGCGAAATCCGCGGCATCATGGCTGGCCGGGCTGCCCAACGGGTGCTGCGCGATGCCGAGCCGCGCCGCCGCATCCGCAAGCCCCGCCCGGATGCCCGGGTCCATCTGGCCCACCGCGCCGGCATTGCGCTCGCCGAGGTCGATGGTCACGCCGCGCGCCGCGGCGATGCGCGCGACGATGCCGTGCAGCCGCTGCTCCAGCGCCGCCAGATGCCCGGCCTCATAGGCACGGAGGTCGAGGCTCATCTCGAAACCGCCCGGCACCACGGTCATGGCGTGGCGGTCCGCAAGCGTGTGGAAGCGGCCGATGGTGCAGGCCATGGCGCGGCCGGCTACCTCCTCCTCCCGCCACAACGCCTCCAGCGCCAGGGCAAGGTCGGCGCCGGCCAGCGCGGCGTCGCGGCGGAAGCGGCGCGGCAGGCCGACATGCGCGTCCTCGCCGGTGATGCGGATGCGGGGGTGGCGGATATTGCCGGGGATGCCGGTGCAGACGGCAATGGCCGCATCCGCCTCCACCAGTTGCGGCGCCTGCTCGATATGCACCTCCAGGAAGGCGCGCACCGTGGCGGGCTCGATCAGCCGGGTGCCGGCAGCCAGCGCCTCCGGTTCGCCGCCGCAGTCGCGGATGTGGTCGGCCAGGCTCCGGCCGGTGCCCGTGCGCGGCAGGCCCAGCGCCGCCACCGGCAGCAGGCCGAGCGCCGCGCGGCTGCCGATCAGGCCAAGCTGGAACCACACCGCCTCCTCGCAACGGGTGGCCAGGAGCGTGATGTCCTGCCGCGGCCGCAGCCCCAGCCCGCGCAGCGCGGCGATGGCGGCGAGCCCCGCCAGCACCCCGGCGGCGCCATCGAAATTGCCGCCATGGAGGACGCTGTCGAGATGCGACCCGATCATCAGCCGCGGCGCCGACCGGTCCGCGCCGGGCCAGGTCATCGCCAGATTGGCCGCCGCATCGCTGGCCAGCACCAGGCCGAGGCCCCGCGCCGCCTCCGCCACCAGCGCCTGCGCCTGGTTCTCGCCGGGGCCGAAGGCGTCGCGGGTGATGCCGGGCGGGTCGGCACCGATCTCAGCCACGCCATCCAGCAGCCGCTGCACCAGCGGGCGCTGCGCCGCCACCGCCGCGGCGATGCGTGCCGGGGTCACAGCCCGAGTTCCGCCAGCACCTCCGCCGTATGCTCCCCGAGCGCCGGCGCCGGCACGCTCCAGGGGCCGAGGCCGGGCAGGGCCGGGAAGGGCAGGGTGCCGAGGCCGGGCTGCGCCAGCGGCACCGCCGCCCCCACCGCCTGCACATGCGGGTCCGCCAGCCAATCGAGCGGCGTGTTCACCCTGTCGCAGAGCATCCGCGCCGCCTGGAAACGCTCCACCCATTCGGCGACCGGCCGCCGCAGGAAGGCTTCGCGCAGCATGGGCAGCAGCGCCTCCCGGTTCCGGCCGCGATCGACATAGGTGGCGAAGCGCGGGTCCCGCGAGAGATCGGGCAATTCCAGCACGGCGCACATTTGCACGAAGTCCGGCTCCCGCAGCAGCGCCACCATCACCCAATGGCCACAGCTTCCCTGATAGGTGCCGGCCGGGACATTGGGCGGCTCCGCGGCGCGGCCGAGCAGCCCCTGGTCGGCGATGTTGAAGCCGAGGAAGGCCGCCGCCGACTGCATCAGCGAGACATCCAGCACCCGCGGCCGCGGCGCCGCGCCGGATACCCGGTCCCGCGTCTGTTCCGCCAGGGCCGCCTGCACCGCGGCGAAGGCGGAGATTCCCGGTGGCGACATCCACCGCCATGATCTGCCCGGTGCGGTGCGGCACGCCATCCACCCCCGCATTCAGCGAAACCAGCCCGGTGAAGGCCTGGGCCACGCTATCCGTGCAGGGCCGCTCGGCATAGGGGCCCTGCTGGCCGAAGCCGGAGATGGAGAGGAAGACCACATCCGGCTTCCCCGCCTCCGGCACCAGCCCGATCCGCCGGGCGACCCCCGCCCGGAAGGCTTCCAGCATCACATCCGCCCGGGCCGCCAGCTTCGCCAGGGCGGCACGCCCGGCCTCGGTCTGGAGGTCGAGCACCACGCTGCGCTTGCCGCGGTTGAAGCTTACATGCATCACGCTCTGCGTGCCCTCCCGCGTCGAGAGGCCGCGGGACCAGTCGCCGGCGGGCGGCTCGATCTTCACCACATCGGCGCCGCAGGCGGCCAGCAGGGTGGCGCAATAGGGGCCGGCGATGCCCTGGCTGGCATCCAGTACAAACAGGCCCTTGTAGGGTTTCAGAGTTTCGGCCATGGCGTTTCCCCGCTTTCCCGTCAGGGCCTATCCTGCCTGGAACGCGGCTTGAGGGAAGGGACGACCTGAAATGGGCATCACGCGCCGCCTCGCGCTTGCGGGGCTTGCCGCCGCGCCGCTCACCCCTGCGGCCGCGCAAACGGCGGAATGGCCCAGCCGGCCGGTGCGCTTCGTGGTGCCCTATCCGCCGGGCGGGCCCACCGACATCATGGGCCGCGTCGTGGCGCAGCGGCTCACCCAGGACCTGCCGCAGCCGGTCGTGGTGGAGAACCGCACCGGCGCCAGCGGCTCCATCGGTTCGGAGCAGGTGGCGCGGGCGGCGCCGGATGGTACGGTCTTCCTGGTCAATGCCTCGGCGCATGTGATCCTGCCGCATATGCTGCGGGTGCCCTATGACGCGCTGGCGGATTTCGTGCCCGTCACCAACATCGCCTCGGTGCCGCTGATCCTGGTGGTGACGCCCTCGCTGCCGGTGCATTCGGTGGCGGAGCTGATCGCCTATGCCAAGGCCAATCCCGGGCGGCTGTCCTTCGCCTCTTCCTCCAATGGCGGGGCGCCGCATCTGGCCGGCGAGTTGTTCAAGCTGATGGCCGGGGTGGAGATGATGCATGTGCCCTATCGCGGCAGTGGCCAGGCGCTGCCCGACCTGATCGCCGGCAATGTGCAGGTGATGTTCGATTCCATGCCGAGCAGCGCCGGCGCGGTGCGCGAAGGCCGGCTGCGACCGCTGGCGGTGACGACCGAGGGGCGCCAGGCCGCCTTCCCGGATCTGCCGACCATCGCCGAGGCCGGCCTGCCGGGCTACGAGATCAGCACCTGGTACGGCATCTGGGCGCCGGCCCGCACCCCTGCCGATATCGTGGCGCGGTTGCAGGCAGCGGTGGCGGCGGGCCTGCGGGCGCCCGAGGCGCAGGAGCGGATGGCAGCGCTGGGCGCCGTGCCGGTGGCCGACAGCCCCGAGCATTTTGCCGGCTTCGTCCGGCGTGAATTCGAGCGCTGGGGCAAGCTGGTGCGCGACGCGAATATCCGGGCGGATTGACCCGCTGGCGGCGCTGACGGAACGAGGTGCGGCATGAAGGCCCTGGTCTGCGAATCCTGGCGCGAATCGATGCGCTGGAGCTGAAGGACATCCCGCCGCCGCCGCTCCGCCCCGGCGGCGTGCGCATCCGGGTGGCGGCGGCCGGCGTCAGCTTCGCCACCCAGCTCGTGGTGGCCGGCAAATACCAGCGCCGGCCGCCGCTGCCCTTCGTGCCGGGGACCGAGGTGGTGGGCAGCGTGCTGGAAAGCGCCCCGGACGTGCCGGACCCGCTGCCCCCCGGTACCCGCGTCTTCGCCGTGCTGGACTGGGGCGGCCTGGCGGAGGAGGCGGTGGCGGATGCCATCCATGTGGTGCCGGTGCCGGAAGGATTGCCGCTGGAACCCGCCGTGGCGATGCCCATCAGCTACCCGACCGCCGCCTCCGCGCTGCTCTGGCGGGCGCGGCTGGAGCCCGGACAATGGGTGCTGGTGCAGGGCGCGGCGGCCGGGGTCGGCCTTGCCGGGCTGGAGGTGGCGAAGGCGCTCGGCGCCCGGGTCATCGCCCGCTGCGGCGCCGCCAAGCGAGGCGTGCCGGAGGCCCGCGGCGCCGATGCGGTGCTGGACAGCGCCCAGCCCTTCCGCGACGCGGTGCGCGACATCACCGGCGGCCAGGGCGTGGCGGCGGTGCTGGATACGCTGGGCGGCGCCGCCTTCGACGAGGGGCTGCGCTGCCTCGGTGATGGCGGCACGCTGGTGACGGTGGGCTTCGCGGCGGGCGCCATCCCGCAGCTTCCGGTGAACCTGCTGCTGCTGAAGAACATCGCCGTGGCCGGCCTCAATTGGGGCACCTATGTCGGCTGGTCGCCCGGCGACAACCGGCAATTGCACGCGCCGCGCGCCCGGGCGCTGTGGAACCGGTTGATGGGCTGGTGGCAGGACGGCGCGCTCCGGCCCGAGGTGCATGCCGGCTTCCCGCTCGCGCAATTCCGGGAAGCGATGGCCGAGGTGCGGGAGCGCCGGGCCACCGGGCGGGTGGTGCTGCGGCCTTGATTGGCGCAGTGCCTCCGGGAGCGTAGCCTGCCGGCATGAAGGACACCCCCGGGGGCGCCCCGGCCCCCCCTTGCGCCGGCCAGGGCCGATCCGCGGCTGATCGCGGCCATCGTCGCCAGCGCGCTGTTCATGCAGAACCTGGACAGTTCCGCCATCGCCACCGCGCTGCCCGCCATGGCGCGCGACCTCGGCGAGGAACCGGCGCGGCTCGGGGTGGCCGTGACCTCCTACCTGGTGTCGCTCACCGTCTTCATCCCCTTCTCGGGCTGGGTGGCGGACCGCTTCGGGGCGAAGCGGGTCTTCATGGCGGCGATCGTGGTCTTCACCCTGGCCTCGCTGCTCTGTGCCCGCTCCACCGGCCTTGGCGAGTTGGTGGGCGCGCGGGTGCTGCAGGGGATGGGCGGCGCCATGATGGTGCCGGTGGCGCGGCTGCTGCTGCTGCGGCAGATCCGCAAGGACGAGATGCTGAGCGCCATGACCTGGCTCACCATGCCGGCCATGATCGGGCCGATCAGCGGGCCGCCGCTCGGCGGCTTCCTGACCGATGCCTTCGGCTGGCGCTCCGTCTTCCTCATCAACCTGCCGATCGGCGTCATCGGCCTGGCGCTGGTGGCCTGGAAGATCCCGCGTGTGCCGCCCGCCGATCCCGGGCCGCCGGACCGGCTGGGGCTTTTGCTGCTCGGCCTCGCCCTGGCACTGTTCATGTTCGGGCTGGAGACGGTGGGGCGCGGCGTCGTGCCGCGCGGGCTGCCGGTGGCGGGGCTGGTGCTGGGCTTCGGCCTCGGCTGGGCGGCGGTGCGGCATTGCCGGCGGGTGCCGCGCCCGGCGCTGGATTTCAGCCTGCTCCGCATCCCGAGCTTCAACATGGCGGCGCTGGCCGGCAGCCTGTTCCGCACCGGCGCCGGCGCCACGCCCTTCCTGGTGCCGATGCTGCTGCAGGTGGGATTCGGGAAAAGCGCCTCCCAGGCGGGGCTGGTCTCCTTCGCGACGGCGCTTGGCGCCCTGGCGATGAAGCCGCTGGCCCAGCCGATCCTGCGCCGCTTCGGCTTCCGCCGGGTGCTGGTGGGCATGGCCCTGCTTTCGGCGGCGGGCATCGCGATCTGCGCCGCCTTCACCCCGGCCTGGCCGCTGACGGCGATCTTCCTGGCCCTGGCGCTCGGCGGGCTGTTTCGCAGCCTGCAATTCACCGCATTGAACACCCTGGCCTTCGCCGACCTGCCGATGGCACGGCTTTCCGCCGGCACCAGCTTCTTCGGCACCTTGCAGCAGCTCGCGCCGGCGCTCGGCGTGGTGCTGGCCAGCGCGACGCTGGAGGCGAGCGCCGCGCTGGCCGGCCGGCCGGCGGTCGCGGTGGCGGATTTCGCGATGGGGTTCCTGGTGGCGGCCGGCGTCGTCATCGCCTCGGCTCCCTTCTTCGCGCGGCTGGCGCCGGATGCGGGGGAGGCGGTGAGCGGCCACCAGGCCCGCCGGCCGCCGTCCTGACGGGAACGGCAGCCCGGCTCTGCGGCCTCGCGCTGCTGCTGGCCGGCTGCGCGGGGCCCGCTGCACCGGATTGTGCGGCGCTGGGCGGGCAGCCCGCCGTGCTGGCCACGCTGTTCTTCGGCCGGGCGGTTCAGGGCGGCCCGCCCGTGTCGCAGCGGGAATGGGAGGATTTCGCCGATTCCGTCATCACGCCGCGCTTCCCGGAGGGCTTCACGGTGCTGGAGGGCCAGGGCCAATGGCGCAACCCGGAGACGGGGCGGCTGGTGCGGGAGGATAGCAAGATCCTCCTCCTCGGCGCCGCCGACCAGCCCGCCACGCTGCGCGGCCTGGACGAGATCGCGGCGGAATGGCGGCGCCGCTTCCGCCAGATCTCGGTCGGGCGCATCACCCGGCGCGTCTGCGCCGCTTTCTAATCCACGATGAACAGCTTCACCCCGGTGCGGGTGGAGGACCGGTGCGGCGCATCGCCGAAATCGGAGACCTGGTAGCTCATCCCCGGCGTCAGGGTGAAGCGGCGGCCATCCCGCAACTCGGTTTCCAGCTCGCCCTCCAGCACGTAGAGCACGTGCCCGCGGTCGCACCAATGATCGGCCAGGTAGCCGGGGGGAATAGTCCACCCGCCTTATCCGGAGATCGCCGATCTCGAGCGTCTGCCACACCGCCTCGCCGGTCTCGCCGGGATGGCGCGTTTCCGCCACGCCGGTCCAGTCGGTGACGGTGAAGGGCAGGGGCGGGATCTTCATGGTGCTACTCCGCTGGTGCCGCGGCCGCGGGCGCCTGCCGCCGCCGGGTGGTGAAGCGCCGCGCCAGGCTGTCGAAGCCGAGATAGAGCACCGGCGTCACGAACAGGGTCAGCACCTGCGACACCGCCAGGCCGCCCACCACGGCAAGGCCGAGCGGCTGCCGCAATCCCGCCGCCGCGCCCCAGCCGGCCGCAATCGGCACCGCGCCGGCGCCGGCCGCCAGGGTGGTCATCAGGATCGGCCGGAAGCGCAGCAGGCAGGCCTCGCGCACCGCGCTGAAGGGCGCGGCGCCGGCGCGTTGCCGTTGCAGCGCCACGTCCACGATCATGATGGCGTTCTTCTTCACCAGCCCGATCAGCAGCAGCACGCCGATCACCGCGATGACGGAGAGATCGAGGCCGAACAGCCAAAGCGTGGCGAAGGCGCCGAGCGCCGCGGCCGGCAGGCCGGAGAGGATGGTCAGCGGGTGGATCAGGCTCTCATAGAGCACGCCCAGCACCACATACATGATGAGCACCGCCGCCAGCACCAGCATGCCTTGGCCGGCAAGCGCCTGCTGGAACACCTGCGCCGCGCCGCTGAAGCCGGTGACGATGGTGGGCGGCATGCCCATCTCGCGCTCCACCGCGCGGATCGCCGTGACGGCGTCCCCCAGCGCCACGCCGGGCGGCGTGTTGAAGCCGATCACCACCGCCGGAAGCTGGCCCTGATGCGAGACGTTCAGCGGCCCGGAGCGCCGCTCGATGGTCGCCACCGCCGAGAGCGGCACCAGCCGCCCGCTGGAGGAGCGGAGATAGAGCTTGGCCAGCCCCGTCTCGTCCCGCTGGTCCTCCGGCAAGGCTTCCAGGATCACCGGATAGGCATTGGCTTGGCCATAGATGGTGGAGATCTGCCGCGAGCCGAAGGCGGAGAACAGTGCCTGCCGCACCTGATCGACCGTGACGCCGAAGGCGGTGGCACGGTCGCGGTCGACATTCACCTGCACGACAGGCGCATCGAGCTGGAGGTCGGTGTTCACGTCCTGGAGCTGCGGCAGGGCCTCCAGCCGCTCCTCCAGCCGCGGCGCCCAGTCATACAGTTCCTCAAGCCGGAGGCCCTGCAGGGTATAGAGATACTGGGTGCGGGTCTGGCGGGCGCCGAAATTGATGTTCTGGATCGGCTGCAGGAAGACCCGCAATCCGGGGAAGGCGTTCGCCTTGCCCCGCAGGTCCTGGATCACCGCCTCCACCGGAGGCCGCTCCCCGCGCGGTTTCAGCTCCACAAACATCCGGCCCTGGTTGATGGAGATGCTGCCCCCCACCGTGCCGAGATTGGACACCACATTCGTGACGGCCGGCGAGCGGCGCAGCGTCTCGGCCAAATGGTTCTGCATCTCCGCCATGGCGGCCATGGAGGCGCCGCGCGGGCCCTCGGTATTGACCACCAGCAGCCCGGTATCCTCCACCGGGAAGAAGCCCTTGGGGATGACCACGGCCATCCAGCCGGCGGCACCGACGGAGGCGAGGAACACCACCCAGACCAGCAGCCGCATCCTGAGCGCCCGGTCCAGCAGCCAGGCATAGACGTGCTCGATCCCCAGGAACCCCCGCTCCAGCACCCGGTCGAGCAGGGAGGGCCTGTGCACAGCGCGCAGCCGGCTGGCCATCAGCGGGGTCAGGGTGAGCGAGACCAGGCAGGAGGCGAGCACGGCGAGCGAGACGGTGGCGGCGAAGGCGTTGAAGACCCGGCCCACCACGCCGCCCATCAGCAGGATGGGCAGGAACACGGCGATCAGCGACAGGGTGATGGAGATGATGGTGAAGCCGATCTCGCGGGCGCCGCGGATGGCCGCCTGCATCGGCGCCATCCCCTCCTCGATGTGGCGGACGATGGCCTCCAGCATCACGATCGCATCGTCCACCACCAGCCCGACGGCGATGGTGAGGCCGAGCAGGGTCACGTTGTCGATGCCGTAGCCGAGCCAGTACATCAGCCCGAAGGCGACGCAGAGGCTGATCGGCACCGCCACGGTCGGGATCAGGGTGGCCGAGAGGCGGCGCAGGAACAGGAAGCAGACCAGCACCACCAGGGCGATGGCGATCAGCAGGCTTTCCTGCACGTCATGCACCGCCGCCCGGATCGAGTGGCTGCGGTCGAGCATGACATTGATCTCGGCGCCCGGCGGCAGCGAGGCCTGAAGCTCGGGCAGGCTGGCCTTGACGCCATCCACCACCTCCACGGTATTCGCATCCGGCTGGCGCTGCACCGCCAGGATCAGGGCGCGCTGGCCATTGCGCCAGGAGGCCCGGCGCTCATTCTGGATGCCGTCCACCACCTGGGCGATCTCGTTCAGCCGCACCGGGGACTGGGCGCGGCCGGCCACCACGAGGTTGCCGAAAGCCTCGGCATCCTGCGGCTGGTCATTGGCGCGCAGCGTCAATTGCTGCCGCTGGCCCTCCAGCAGCCCGACCGGGGTGTTGGAATTGGCCTGGGCGATGGATTGCTGCACCGTATCGAAGGCCAGCCCCATGGCGGCGATGCGGTCGGGGTCGAGCCGGATGCGCACGGAATAGAGCTGCTCGCCATAGGTCACCACCTGCGCCACGCCCGGCACGCGGGATAGCGCCGGAGCGATGATGGTGCTGGCGATGTCGTTCAACCGGTAGAGCGGGGTGTCGCCGCCCGAGAGCGCCAGCAGGATCACCGGCGCATCCGCCGGGTTCACCTTGCGGTAGGAGGGCGGGATGGTCATGTCGATGGGCAGGCGCCGCTGCGCCCGCGTCATCGCCGCCTGCACGTCCTGCGCCGCCGCGTCGATGCTGCGGCCCAGCACGAATTGGAGGGTGATCTGGGTGGTGTCCTGGCCATTGATCGAGGACATCGATTCGAGGCCGGCGATGGTGCTGAACTCACGTTCCAGCGGCAGCGCCACGCTGGTGGCCATGGTCTCCGGGCTGGCGCCGGCGAAATTGGCGAAGACGGTGATGACCGGGAAGTCCACCCGCGGCACGGCCGCCACCGGCAGCCGCGTATAGGCGATGACGCCGGCAATGATGGCGGCGATGGCGAGCAGCCCGGTCATCACCGGACGGCGGATGCAGAGTTCTGAAAGCGTCATCCCGCCCGGTCCCCGAATCGCCTATCGCACGCTGGAGACGCGCTGCGGCGTCCCCGGCGGCTGGTTCCGCTCCACCGCCCGGGTGCCTTCGGTGACGCGCTGCGCGCCATCCACGATCACCCGCTCCCCCGCGGCCAGCTCGCCGCGCACCACGGCCCGGCCGCCGACCATCCGCACCAGGTCCACCGGGCGCCGCCGGGCGGTGTTGTCGGGGGCCAGCACGAAGACGAAGCGGCCGCCCTGGCCGGTCTGCACCGCCGGCGCGGCCACGGTGATGGCATTCTCCTGCTCGCGCGGTACCAGCACCACCTGCACGTATTGGCCGGGCCAGAGGCGGGATTCCGAATTGGCGAAGCGGGCCTTCAGCAGGATGGTGCCGGTCGTGGTGTCCACCGCGCTGTCGATGAAGACCAGGTGGCCCTCGACATGCGGCGCCGCATCCTGTTCCGGCTTGGCCCGCACCCTCGGCGTGCCCTCCGCCATCGCGGCGCGGATCTCGGGCAGCCAGCGTTCCGGCACCGCGAATTGCACCAGGACCGGGTCCATCTGCGTCAGGGTGGTGATGGCGGTATTCTCCGCCTGGCGCACGAAATTGCCGACCCGTATCGGGATGGCGCCCAGCCGCCCGTCGATCTCGGCGGTGATGGTGGCGAATCGATGGTGAGCCGGGTCTGGACGATCAGCGCCTCGGTCGCGCGGGCATTCGCGGCGGCGGCCAGGGCATCGGCCTGGGCCTGCTCGAAGCGCTGCTGCGAGGCGAAGCTCTCGCCCCGCAGGGACTGGTAGCGGGCCTGGTCGGCCTGGGTGCGGGCGGAGAGGGCGCGGTCGCGCGCCAATTGCGCCTCCTGCTGCGCCAGGATGGCCTGGTTCAGCCTGGCATCGAGGGTGAAGAGCGGCTGGCCGCGCTTCACCATCTGGCCCTCGGTGACATGCACCTGGGTGATCTGCCCATCCACGCGGGTGCGGACCGTCACCACGGATTCGGAGGCGACGATGCCATTGGCCAGGATCTCGATCGGGACCGAACCGACCTGGACCTGATCGGTGGTCACCGGCACGGCGCCGCCGCCCTGCTGGGCAAGCGCGCCCGCGCCCGGCAGCAGGGCCGCCAGGGCCAGCAGCAATCGTGAGAACAGGCGTCGCTTCATCGGATTCGTCCCTCGGACCGCATATGGCCCTGCCGTCCCGCCCGGGCGAGGTCCGGTCACGCAGGGTTACAATAACGCCTCCCTGGTCCCGTCCCACAAATGATCCCGTGTGGAACGAAAATAGCAACCCCCCATGCCATGGGCTGCCGGGCGCCGGCCCGGCCAGCCTTGCCACATGCCGAAGCAGGGGCGCTGCGCGGCCCGGCTCGGCTGTGGCATGCTGCCGCCATTACGCTTGCCGCCACGCTTGCCGCCCTTGGGGGGGATGCCTTCGCCATGCGCCTGCTGCTGCTCCTGCTCGGCCTGCTGCTCGCCGCGCCTCCCGTCCTGGCGCAGGGCTTCGAATTGCCCGGGCTGTCGCGCGATGCCGAGGGCTATCAGCGCAGCCTCGCCCGCCGCTTCCCGGCCGGCGCCACCGCGCAGCAGCGGAGCCAGGCGGAGGCGCGGGCGGTGGCGGCGGAGCGGGCCGGCACATTGGGCCGCCGCCGCCCAGGCATGGGAGGAGCGCATCGCCGGCGGCGAGGAGCGCCCCGAGCACTGGCTGGCCCTGGCCCGCGCCCAGATGCGGAAGGCCCCGCCCGAGCCGGGCCGGGCCTTGCAGGCGGCCTTCCAGAATTTCCAGATGGTGCCCGGCGGCGCCCCGGAAATCCCCTCGCTCCTGCTCATGGCGGAAGCCCTGGCCGCGCTCGACCGGCCGGTGCAGCAGCTCCAGGCGTTGCAGGCGGTGGTGGAGCGGGCGCCGGAGGACCCCCGCTACCGCCAGATGCTGGCCGAGGCCCGCCGCGCCGCCGGGCTGCTGGTCGCCCGCATCAATACCGAGGCCGAGGCCGAGCCGGCCCGCGCCTGCCTCAGCTTCACCGTGCCCCCCCGCCCGCCGCACCGACTGGCAGCCGGGCGACTGGATCCGGGCCGACCCCGCCATCCCCGGTCTGGCCGTGGTGCGGGAAGGGGACCAGCTTTGCGCTGTCGGCCTGCCATATGGCCAGACCACCCGGCTGATCCTGCGCACCGGCCTGCCCGGCGAGGACGGGCTGCGGCTGATGCGCGATACCCCGGTGCGGGTGGCGATGCCCAACCGGGCGCCGCGCATCATCTTCGACAACAGCAGCTTCCTGCTGCCGCGTGGGCAGGAGCCGCGGGTCGGGCTGGCCACCATCAACATCTCGGCGATCAAGCTGCGGCTGGTGCGGGTAACGGAGCGCAACCTGGTGCCCTTCGGCCGCGACTGGCGGCCGGGCGAGGCGATCGAGGGCTATGGTGCGGACGAGTTGCCCGAAACCTGGGGCCGGGTGGTCTGGGAGGGCCGCGCCGAGCTGCCGGGCTTCGAGGCCAATCGCGTCCAGCGCCACGCCCTGCCGCTGCCGGAGGCCTTCCGCGCCGCCGGGCCGGGGCTCTATGCGCTGGTCGCGCGGCCGGGGGACGGGTCGCGCGCGCGGGCCATGGCGCTGCCGGTGATCGTCACCGATCTCGGCCTCACCGCCTGGCGCAGTCCGCAGGGGCTGGCGGTGCAGGTGCGCGGGCTCCAGGCCGGGCGGCCGGAGGCGGGCGTGCAGGTCCGGCTGCTGGCCACCAACAACGACATCCTGGCCACCGCCGAAACCGGGCCGGACGGGCTGGCGCGCTTCGCCGCGCCGCTGCTCCGTGGCACCGGCCCGATGGCGCCCAAGGCGCTGCATGCGGCGCGCGGAGATGACCTCGTCGCGCTCGATCTCGAAGCCGCCTCCTTCGACCTTTCCGATCGCGGCGCGGGCGGCGTCGCGCATCCCGGGCCGCTGGATGCCTTCCTCTGGCTGGATCGCGGCATCTACCGGCCGGGCGAGACGGTGCAGGCCGCCGCCCTGCTGCGGGATGGCGGCGGCGCGCCGGTGGACCTGCCGGCCCGCTTCCGGCTGCGCCGGCCGAATGGCAGCGTCTTCGCCGAGGCCGTGCCGGCACGGGAGCCCGGCGGCGCCATCCTCTGGCCGGTCGCGCTGGTGGGCGGCGCGCCCGCCGGCGTCTGGACGCTGGAGGTGCTGGCCGACCCCAATGCGCCGCCGATCGGCAGGACCGAGTTCCGCGTGGATGCCTTCGTGCCGGAACGGCTGGAGGTGCGGGCCGGCCCGGCGCCCGGGCCGCTGGTGCCGGGCCAGGTGCTCGACCTGCCGGTCTACGCCCGCTTCCTCTATGGCGCCTCGGGCGCCGGGCTGACCGGCGAGGCCGAATTGCGCCTCACCGCGCTGCGCTCCCCCTTCGAGCAGTATCGGGATTTCCTGTTTGGCCTGACGGATGAGCAATTCGCCCCCGACCTGCTCTCCTTCGACATCGAGCCGCTGGATGGCGAGGGCAGGGGCAGCGTCGCCCTCTCCCTGCCGCGGGCGCCCGACACCACCCGGCCGCTCCGGGCCGAGATCGGCATCTCGATCGACGAGCCGGGCGGCCGCGCCTCCCGCACCTCGGTCACGCTGCCCGTGCGCTCGGCGCATCGGCTGATCGGGGTGCGGCCGCTGTTCAACGACTTCGCCATCGATGCCGATGCCGAGGCCGGATTCGAGGTCATCCTGCTGGAGGGCGATGGCAGCCCCGCCGCCGGGCGGCTCCGCGCCCGGCTGGTGCGGGAGCGGCCGGACTGGCGCATCGTCACCCGCGGCAGCCTGGCCCGCTACGAAACCGTCTGGCGGGACGAGGCGGTGGATTCCACCGAATTGCAGGTGGAGGCCGGCCACCCCACGCGCTTCGCCCGCCGCCTGCCCTTCGGCCGCTACCGGCTGGAGGTGGCGGAGCCGGGGGGGCCTCGCCATCACCTCCATCCGTTTCCGCAGCGGCTGGGCCGGGTCCGAATCCGCGGAGGTGCCGGACAAGGTGGATGTCGCCGCCGACCGCCGCGCCTATGCGCCGGGCGAGACCGCCCGCATCCGCATCACCGCGCCCTTTGCCGGCCCGGCCAGTGTCGCGGTGCTGACGGACCGGCTGGTCGCATTGCAGGAGGTGCAGGTGGCCGAGGGCGGCACCGAGGTGGAGGTGCCGGTCGATGCCGGTTGGGGGCCGGGCGCCTATGTCTCGGTCACGGTCTTCCGGCCGGGCGAGACGCGGCAAGGCCATCCCGGCCGCGCGCTCGGCCTGGCCTGGCTGCAACTCGACCCCGCCTCGCGGCGGATCGAGGTGGCCATTGAAACACCCGAGCGCATCACCCCGCGGCAGCGCCTGGCGGTGCCGCTGCGCCTCGGCAATGCCGGGGATGCCGCGCATCTCACCCTGGCGGCGGTGGATGAGGGCATCCTGCGCCTGACCCGCTTCGCCACCCCGGACCCGGTCGGGCATTTCATGGGCAAGCGGCGGCTCGGCGTCGATATCCGCGACGACTACGGCCGGCTGATCCCGCCCACCGATGCCGCGGTCGCGGCGCTGCGCCAGGGTGGCGATGAGTTCTCGGTCGGCGCCATCGACATCCCGCAGCGCACCGTGGCGCTGTTTTCCGGCCCGGTGGCGGTGGCGCCGGACGGCACCGCCACGGTGACACTGGAGATCCCGGATTTCGCCGGGGAACTCCGCCTGATGGCGGTGGCCTGGGCCGGCAACCGCACCGGCGCCGCCGGCAAGCCCATCACCGTGCGCGACGCGGTGGTGGCAGAGGCGCTGCTGCCCCGCTTCCTGGCGCCGGGCGACGAGGCGCGGCTGCCGGTGCTGCTGCACAATCTCGACCTGCCGGAGGGCGAGGTGGTGGCGACCCTCTCGGCCGAGGGCGCCATCGCCCTCGCCGGCCCCACCCGGCTGGCGGCGCGGCTGGCGCCCAATGCCCGTGCCCTGCCCGCCAGCCTGCTCCGCGCCGAGGCGACGGGGGAGGGGGTGCTGCGGCTGGCTGTCAGCGGGCCGGGCGGCTTCACCGCCAGCCGCGAGAGCCGCATCACCGTGCGCTCCTCCCGCCCCGTCACCACCGAGGTGGCGGGGGCGGAACTGCCGGCCGGCGAGACGCGGTCGCTGAACCCGCCGCTCGGTCGCTTCCTGGCCGGAAGCTGGCGGGCCTCGGCCAGCTTCGGCGGGCCGACCCGCTATGACGCCGCCGGGATGCTGCGGATGCTGGACGACTACCCCTTCACCTGCCTGGAGCAATCCGCCTCCCAGCTTCTGGCCTTCGCCGCCATCCCCATGGACGGCGTGGCGGGGGCGGAGCGGGCGGCGCGCCTGCAGCGGGCGGCGGAATGGGTGCTGAACAAGCAGCGCTTCGACGGCGCCTTCGGCCTCTGGTCCGCCCAGGGCGAGGCGCAGCCCTGGCTCACCCCCTATGCCGTGGAGGCGCTGCTGCGCGCCCACGCCGCCGGTGCCGCCATTCCCGAGGCGGCGCTGGAGGAGGCGCTGAAGCAGATGCTGGAGCAGGTGGACGAGACCAACCGGGACGACACGCCGGAGGAGCGCGCCGCCCAGGCCTATCGCCTGCATGTGCTGGCCCTGGCCGGGCGGCACCGGCTCGGCGCCGCGCGCCGGCTGCTGGAACGGCTGGAGGACCTGCCGACCCCGCTCGCCCGCGCCCAGCTTGGCGCCGCCTTCGCCCGGGCCGGCGACCAGCCGCGCGCCGAGGCGGCTTTCGCCGCGGCCCTGGCATCGGGCGCCCGCCGCCCCTGGCTGTTCGACTACGGCAATGCGGCGCGGGATGCGCTGGCGGTGGCGGTGCTGCTCAAGGAAAGTGGGCTGCTGCCGGCACGGCTGGCGGAATTGCAGGGCCGGCTGCCCGGGCCGGAACTGACCCCGCCCGGGAGCAATACCCAGGAACAGGCCTGGGCGGTGGCCGCCGCGGCGGCACTCGGGCGGGATGGCCGGCCGGTGCGGGTGGCGATCGATGGCCAGGCGCAGCCGCCGGCGCCGCTGGTCATGGTGGCGCTGGGCGGGCCGGCGACGGTGCGGAACACCTCGGATACCGCGGTCTGGCAGGCGGTCTCCGTCACCGGCATTCCGGCCCAGCCGGCGCCGGCCGGGCGGGCGGGGATGCGCGTCACCCGGCGCTTCCTCGACCTCTCCGGGCAGCCGCTGAACCTCGATGCGCTCAGGCAGAACACGGTCTTCGTGCTGCTGCTGGAAGGGCGCGCCGAAACCCGGGAGGCGCATCGGGCCATCGTGCAGCAGGGGCTGCCGGCCGGCTTCGAGATCGCCGGCCGACTGGCGGCGGGCGAGGTGCCGGGAATGCCCTGGCTCGGCACCCTGACCGAGGCGGTGGCCAGCCCGGCGCTCGACGACCGCTTCGCCGCGGCGCTGGACCTGACGCCGGAGGCGCCGGAATCCCGCCTGGCGGTGCGGCTGCGCGCGGTCACGGCGGGGCGGTTCGAACTGCCGGGGGCGGATCTCTCGGACATGTATCGGCCGCAGGTCTTCGCCCGGCAGAATACCGGGCGGATCACCGTGCTCGGCCCCGACGACCCGCTGCCCGCCCTGCCGCCCGCACCGGCACCGCGCCCGGCGGCGCCCGGCGGCGGGATGAAGAACTAGATGGCCGCAATCCGCCTTGCCGGAGCCGCTGACGCCACGGCGCCGGCGGAGGGCTGACCGGTGCGGCGCTGGCGCCGCCATGGCCCGGGCGAGCCCGCGACGGATCGCGCCCGGCCTGGCATGGCGCGATCCACGAAGGCCGGACTCGCTACGCTGGCGCTGGCGGCAATCCTCGGCGCCGGCATCCTGGCGCTGGACCGCGCCCTGCCGCCCGACCTCTCACGGCTGCACAGCCTCGGCACCGAAGTGCTGGACCGCGAGGGCCGCACCCTTTCCGTGCTGCCCGCGCCGGGTGGGATCTGGCGCCTGGCCACCGCCGCCGGCGACGTGCCGCCGCACCTCATCGAATTGTTGATCGCCGCCGAGGATCGCCGCTTCCGCCTGCATCCCGGCGTCGATCCGCTGGCACTGGCGCGGGCCGCGGTGCAATGGGCGCGGGCGGGGAGGGTGGTTTCCGGCGGCTCCACCCTCACCATGCAGGCCGCCCGGCTGCTGGAGCCGCGGCCGCGCAGCCTGCGCAGCAAGGCCATCGAGATCCTCCGCGCCCTGCAACTGGAAGCGCGTTTCAGCAAGGATGAGATCCTCGGCATCTGGCTGACACTGGCGCCGCAGGGCGGCAACCTGGAAGGGGTGCGGGCCGGGGCGCTGGCCTGGTTCGGCCGGCCGGCCGGGCGGCTCGACCCGGCCGAGGCGGCGCTGCTGGTCGCCATCCCGCGCCGGCCGGAAGCGCTGCGGCCCGATCGCCATCCGGAGCGTGCCACGGCGGCGCGCAATGCGCTGCTCACCCGCCGCGCCGAAGGGGCAGCCGGCATCACCCCGGCCGATACCGAATTCGCCCTTGCCATGCGGGTGCCGGAGCGGCGGCTGCCGATGCCGCGTCTGGCGCCGCATCTGGCCCGCGAATTGGCGCAGGGCGCCGATACCCCCCGCATTGCCAGCAGCCTCGACCTCGGCTTGCAGCGGGCCGCAGAGGAGATCGCCACGGCAGCGCTGCGCGGCCTGCCGGACCGTGCCTCGCTGGCGCTGCTGGTGGCCGACCTGCATTCGCGGGAGGTGCGGGCGCTGGTTGGCGGCGATTTCGGCGACCAGGGCCGGGCCGGGGCGCTGGACCTGACGCGGGCGATCCGCTCGCCGGGTTCGGCGCTGAAGCCCGTGCTCTATGCCATGGCCTTCGAGGCCGGCATCGCCGCGCCGGAGACCCTGCTGGCCGATCTGCCGCGCCGCTTCGGCGGCTATGCGCCGGAGAATTTCAACCGCGACTTCGCCGGGCGGATCACCGTGGCGGATGCGCTGCGGCAATCGCTGAACCTGCCGGCGGTGGCGCTGCTTGCGGAGCTTGGGCCACTGCGCTTCGCCGCGGCACTGAAGGCGGCCGGCGCGCCCCCACGCCTGCCGCCGGGCACCGATCCCTCGCTGCCCCTGGCGCTCGGCGGGCTCGGCACCACGCTGCGGGAGATGGTGGGGCTCTATGCGGCGCTCGGCGATGGCGGGCGGGCGGCGCCGCTGCGGCTGGTGCCCATGACGCCGGCCGGGGCGGGGCGCCTGGTGTTCGAGCCGCGCGCGGCGGGCCTCGCCACCGCCATCCTGGTGAACCCTTTCCCGGCCGGCGGGCCGCCGGACATCGCCTGGAAGACCGGCACGAGCTGGGGCGGCCGCGATGCCTGGGCCTTGGGGTTGGATGCCCGGCATGTGGTGGGCGTCTGGGTCGGCCGGCCGGACGGCACGCCGCTGCCCGGTGCGACCGGCGCCCGCATTGCCTTGCCGCTGCTGGCCCGGCTGTTCGAGCGCCTGCCGCCGGCGCCGCGCAGCCCCCTGCCGGCCCGCATCGTCACCAGCCCTGGCGCCACACCCGCCCTGGCCGAGGCGATGGACCGGTTGCGCCTGGTCTTCCCGCCACCCGGCGCGGTGCTGGAGGAAGGGCCGGGCCATGTCACCCTCCGCGCCAGCGGCGGCCGCCGGCCGCTCACCTTCCTGGTGGATGGCAGCCCGGTGCCGGCCGAGCCCGCCCGGCGCGAGGCGGCCTGGACGCCGCCCGGCCCCGGCTTCTACCGGGTGACGGTATTGGACGCGGAGGGCGCGGCGGCGCGGGCGGAGGTGCGGGTGCGGTAGGATTCGCCGGCCGGGGGGCGCGGCGCATGGCTTGCGGCCCGGGGCCGCCAACCGCATGGTCGCCCGCATGACAAGCATCCATGTGGACGGCGATGCCTGCCCGGTGCGGGAGGAGGTGTTCCGCGTCGCCACCCGCCTCGGCCTGCAGGTTTTCGTGGTGAGCAACGGCTCCCGCCCGGTGCGACCGCCGGGCCTGCCGAATGTGCAGATGGTGGTGGTGGCCGAGGGCGCCGATGCCGCCGATGACTGGATCGCCGAGCGGATCTCCCGCGGCGATGTCTGTGTCACCTCCGACATCCCCCCTGGCCGCGCGCTGCCTGGCGAAGGGCGCACGGGCGCTCTCGCCCAAGGGCAGGCCCTGGACCACCGACAATATCGGCGGCGCGCTGGCCGGGCGGGAGGTGGCGCAGGGCCTGCGCGCCGCCGGGGTGATGACGGGCGGCCCGGCGCCGCTGACCCGCGCCGACCGCTCCCGCTTCCTCGCCGCGCTGGATGCCGAGGTCCAGGCGGCGCGGCGCGATGCCACGGCCGCGCCGCCGCGACCCTGGGTGGCTTTCGAGTAGGGATTCCGGGCGCTTTGCGAGACGGGTGCCGGCCAAGCCGGGTGGCGACCGGCTTGGCTGCGGCAGGACCCCCTGCCGCCAGAGGCAGCCAAGCGATTCAGCCCCGCGGAAGCAAGCCCCCTTCGGCCATCGCGCGGCCTTGTATCTTCGGCCCGATTCAGACCTCCAGGCCCTGCGGTCATCGGGCCGCCTCAGCGCCGGGGGCCGACATCCGGTGCTGGAAGCGGCGCCGTCGGGGCCAGTTCGCGGGAGAGTGCATTGAGGTCGCGCAATTGCTCGCGCTCCCGCTCCGGCGGGGTGCTGACGCCGGCGGCACGCTGCTGCTGCTCGACTTGGCCACGCAGGCTGGGTTGGCTTTGCTGCGCCTGGCTGTTCCGCCCCTGCTGCCCTGCCGTGCCCTGGTTGGCGCCGCCGGAGGCCGCGCCGCCGCTTCCTCCGCTGCCCGCGTAAGGCGCCGTGGCCTGGCTGCTGCCAGGGGTGCCGCGGCCTGCTGCGCTGCTGCCCGCCGAACCACCCGGGACGCCCGGCTGCCCGACCTGGCCGGCGGCACCCCGGTTGGCGGCCGCCGTGCCGGGGGCGCCGGCCGATCCGCCCCCCCGCGGTGCCCGCCGCGCCGCCCGCGCTTGCTCCCCCTGCGCCACCCGATCCGCCCCCGCCGGAGCCGCCGCCCCCGCCCGATTGCGCCAGGGCCATGGGCGAGGCCAGCAGGCCAAGCGAGAGGCAGGCCGCGGCGGCCAGATGGGGCGCGCGGGCGGCGCCGGGGAGCCTTGCGCGGATCATGGCATATCCTTTCGGGACAGGAGGCAGATGCCCGGGATCAACGCGCGCCGCCTCGCCGGGATCGCCGCGCCCGGGGCGCCCCTATTCCGGCCGGACGCCGGCAGCGCGCAGCAGCGGCCCGACCCGCTCGATATCGGCCAGCACGAAGCGGGTGACGGCCTCCGGCGAGGCCGCTTCCGGCACCGGCTGCACCCCAAGCTCGCCAAGCCGGCGGGCGGCCTTGGCCGTGGCGGCGTTGAACAGGGCATTGAGCCGCGCCACCGCGGCCGGCGGGGTGCGGGCGGGGGCCAGCACCGCCACCCAGGCATCGGCGCGGAAATCCGGCAGCCCGGCCTCCGCCGCCGTCGGCACATCCGGCAGGATGGCGCTGCGGTTCGCCGCGCCGACCGCCAGGCCGCGCACCGAGCCGCCCCGCACATGCGGCGCGGCGGAGGCGACGGGGTCGATCACCATCTGCGTCTCGCCGCCGATGACCGACTGCATGGCCGGCCCGCCGCCGCGATAGGGGACATGCAGCATCTCCACCCCCGCCGCCGAGAGGAACAGCAGCGAGCCCAGATGGATGGCGCTGCCGACCCCCGCCGAGGCATAGGCGTAACGCCCGGGATTGGCCCGCAGCAGGGCCAGGAAGCCGGCGAGGTCCTGCACCGGCAGGCGCGGGTCCACCGCCACCACCTGCGGGATATTGCCGAGCACCGCCACGCCGGTGAAGCCGCCCGCCGGGTCATAGGGCAGCCGCGCCACCAGGGCGGGGGCGATGGCATGGGCGCTGGAGGTGATGAGCACGGTCTGCCCATCCGGCTCCGCCTTGGCCGCGGCATCGGTGCCGACCACGATGCCGGCGCCGGTGCGGTTCTCGATCACCACGGGCTGGCCGAGCAGGCTGCCGGCGGCCTCCGCCACCACCCGGGCCACGACATCGGTAGTGCCGCCGGGGGAGAAGGGCAGGATGGCGCGGAGCGGGCGTTCCGGGGCGGTCTGGGCACGCGGCACGGTGGGCGCGGCAAGGACCGGCAGGGCGAGCAGGGCACGGCGGCTGGGCTGCATGATGGCGTTTCCCCTTTCCGCCGCCGTTATCAGGAGCAGCCCTGCCGGTCCAGCCGCCCCCGCGCCAGCCCGGCTGAGAAGCGGGCGCGGTCGAGGCTGCGGCGGAGGCGCTCCAGGCTGGCCTCGCTCCCCGCCTGTTCCGCCAGCCCGGCGGCTTCCATGGCATGCAGCGCGGCTTGGCGGCAGCCGCAGCCGGCCAGGCTGGCGGCGGCCGCATGCAGCCGCGCCCCCAGGACCGCCGCTTCCTCCCGCCCGGCGGTGAGGGAGGCGGGGGGCGCCGCCAGCCCGCGCTCGGCCTCCCGCAGGGCGTCCAGCCCCGCAGCCAGGCCGCAGCCGCCGCGCTGCGCCAGGGCGGGGGGTGCCGCCAGCAGGGCGAGCAAAGCGAGGGCGGGGGGTGCCGCCAGCAGGGCGAGCAAAGCGAGGGCGGCGCGGTGGCGCAGTTGGTTCATTCCGCGGCCTCCCGCCAGCCGCAAGCCGCCAGGGCGGCGCGCATATGCGGCGGCACCGGCGCGGTGGCCGTCACCGGCGGGTCGAGCGGCAGGGCGATGGCGCGGGCCAGCAGGTGCAGCATGGCCGCTTCGCCGCCGCCATACCGCGCATCGCCCAGGATCGGGCAGCCGAGATGCGCGCAGTGGACGCGGAGCTGATGGGTGCGGCCGGTGCGGGGGCGGAGTTCCAGCCAGGCGAGGCCCCCGGCTTCGCCCAGCACCCGCCAGGCGGTCAGCGCCGGCTGGCCTTCCGGGTCCACCACCATGCGCCAGCCATCCCGGGCGGTGCTGCGCTTGGCGAGCGGCGCGGCGACCTCCCCCGCCGGCGCCGGCGGGGCGCCGCGCACCACCGCCCAATAGGTCTTCTCCACCCGCCCGGCGGCAAACAGGGCGCCGAGCGCCGCCAGGGCCGGCTTCGTGCGGCCCAGCACCAGGCAGCCCGCGGTGTCGGTATCGAGCCGATGCGCCGGCTGCGGCGCCCGCCGCTTGCCGAGGGCTAGGACGGGCAGCCAATCCTCCAGCGAGGCGCCGCCGCGCGGGCCGCGATGCACCGGCAGGCCGGCCGGCTTGTCCAGGACCAGAAGCTGGCCGTCCCGGTGCAGCAGCCGCGCCTCGGCATCGGGCGGCGGGGCGCCGCCCTGGCGGCTCGGCTCCGGCGCCCGCCTGAGTCGCGCCCTGCCTAGCCGAGGCGGCCGTGGCAGTGCTTGTACTTCTTGCCGCTGCCGCAGGGGCATGAGGCATTGCGCGGGGTGCGGTGCCAGGTGGCGGGATCGGCCGGATCGACGCCCTCGGCCTGGCGCGGCGCCGTGGCGGTGCCGATCGGCATGGCGGCATAGCCGGGGCCGCCGGCATCGGCCATTTCCAGCTCGGCCATGGCGGGGTCGGGGTGGCGCAGGTCGAGCACCCGCACCGGCTCCGGCGAGGGTGGCGGCTGGTCGGGGCGGAGTTCGATCCGCAGCAGCACGCCGGTCACCCGCTCCCGCAGGTCGGCCAGCATGGTGTTGAACAGGAGGAAGGCTTCGGACTTGTACTCGTTCAGCGGGTCGCGCTGGCCATAGGCGCGCAGCCCGATGCCCTGGCGCAGATGGTCGAGCGCCAGCAGGTGCTCCTTCCAGACCTGGTCGAAGATCTGCAGCAGCAGCGACTTCTCGACCATGCGCATGAGGTCGGGGCCGATATTGGCGGCCTTGGCGGCATAGACCTGGTCGGCGGCGGCCTGGATGCGGTCGCGCACCGCCGTCTCGTCGATGCCCTCCTCCTTGCCCCAGGCGATGACCGGCAGGTCGAGGCCGAGCTCGGTGCGGACCTTCTCCTCGAGCCCGACCAGGTCCCATTGCTCGGGATAGGCGTTCTCGGGGATCGCCTTGTCGACCATGTCGCCGATGCTTTCGCGGCGCATCTCGGCCACCGTCTCGGCCACGTCCTCGGCCTGCATGAAGGCGCGGCGCTGGGCATAGACCTCCCGCCGCTGGTCATTCATGACATCGTCGTATTTCAGCAGGTTCTTGCGGGTGTCGAAGTTCCGTGCCTCGACCTTCTTCTGCGCCTTCTCCAGGGCCTTGTTGATCCAGGGGTGGACGATCGCCTCGCCCTCCTTCAGCCCGAGCTTCTGCAGCATGCCGCCCATGCGGTCGCTGCCGAAGATGCGCATCAGGTCGTCTTCCAGCGAGAGGAAGAAATGGCTGGCGCCCGGGTCGCCCTGGCGGCCGGAGCGGCCGCGGAGCTGGTTGTCGATGCGCCGGCTCTCATGCCGCTCGGTGCCGATGACGAAGAGGCCGCCGGCCGCCTTCGCGGTGGCGCGGGCGGTCTCCACCTCCGCCTTGTGGCGGGCGAGCGCGGCCTCGTAGTCCGACCCCTCGCTAGCGCCGCTCTCCTGCCGCGCCAGCATCTCGACATTGCCGCCGAGCTGGATGTCGGTGCCGCGCCCGGCCATGTTGGTGGCGATGGTGACGGCGCCGGGGCGCCCGGCCTGGGCGACGATCTCCGCCTCCTGCTCATGGTAGCGGGCGTTCAGCACGTTGTGCGGCACGCCGCGCTTCTTGAGCAGGGAAGAGATCAGCTCCGACTTCTCGATGCTGGTGGTGCCGACCAGGCAGGGCTGGCCGCGGGTGCGGGCCTCGTCGATCAGGGTGATGACGGCGTCGTATTTCTCGGTGGCGCTGCGATAGACCTCGTCGTCGCTGTCCTTGCGGATCACCGGGACGTTGGTCGGGATCTCCATCACTTCCAGCTTGTAGATCTCGGCGAATTCGTCGGCCTCGGTTGCGGCCGTGCCGGTCATGCCGGCCAGCTTGGGATAGAGCCGGAAGTAGTTCTGGAAGGTGATGGAGGCCAGCGTCTGGTTCTCGGGCTGGACGGTGACGTGTTCCTTCGCCTCCAGCGCCTGGTGCAGGCCATCGGAATAGCGCCGGCCCTCCATCATGCGGCCGGTGAACTCGTCGATGATCACCACCTTGTCGTCCCGGGTGATGTAGTCGACATCCCGGGTGAACAGCACATGGGCGCGCAGCGACTGGTTGACGTGGTGCACCAGGGTCACGTTGTGGAAGTCGTAGAGGGCGCCTTCCTGTAGCAACCCGGCCTCGCGCAGCCGCTGCTCCACCGCCTCCGAGCCTTCCTCCGTGAGCGAGGCGGTGCGCTGCTTCTCGTCCTTGTCGTAGGTGGCCTTGTCCTGGACCAGCAGCTTCACGACCTCGTCCACCTGGCGGTAGAGGTCGGAACTGTCCTCGGAGGGGCCGCTGATGATGAGCGGCGTGCGCGCCTCGTCGATGAGGATGCTGTCCACCTCATCGACGATGGCGAAGTTGAAGTCGCGCTGGACCATCTCGTCCAGCCGGTACTTCATGTTGTCGCGGAGGTAGTCGAAGCCGAATTCGTTGTTGGTGCCGTAGGTGACATCCGCGGCATAGGCGGCGCGGCGCTCCTCATCGGTCAGGCCATGGACGATGACGCCGGTGGAGAGGCCGAGGAAGCGATACAGCCGCCCCATCCATTCCGAGTCGCGCTTCGCCAGGTAGTCGTTCACCGTGACGACATGGACGCCCTTGCCGGCGATGGCATTGAGGTAGACCGGCAGCGTCGCCACCAGGGTCTTGCCCTCGCCGGTCTTCATCTCGGCGATCTTGCCCTCATGCAGGACCATGCCGCCGATCATCTGCACGTCGAAGTGCCGGAGGCCGAGCACGCGCTTGGCCGCCTCCCGCACCGTGGCGAAGGCCTCCGGCAGCAGGCTGTCGAGATCGGCCCCGGCGGCGAGCTTCGCCCGGAACTCCTCGGTCCTGGCGCGGAGCGCGTCATCCGGAAGCACGGCCAGGCCGGGCTCCAGCGCATTGATCTCGGGCACCCGCTGCTGCAGGCGCTTCAGCGCCCGGTCGTTCGAGGTGCCGAAGAGGGCGCGGGCGATGCGGGCGAACATGCGGGCCTTGCTTCTCCGGGGTTGCGCGGGCCGGCCGCGCATGCCACGCGGCCCGGCGGCCCGGCAGACAGCAGTAGGAAACGGAAGGACGGGGCCTCGCCCCTGACCCCTCCGGGCGGCGGGTGCTGCGCGACCCCGGCGCGGCCGCACAGATAGGCAAGCGGCGGGCCGAGGTCAACGCCGGGTCGTGGCCTGGCCTGGCAAGGCTGCCTGGCAGGGGCTGCTTGTGGACCCATCGCGGTTCCGTCATCCTCCGCCACCGTCCCGGAGTTCTGCCCCCGCATGCGTTTTCGCCCCGCGATTCTCGCCGCCTCCCTGCTTACCCCGGTCCTGGCCCTGGCCCAGGCGGCGCCCCAGGCCGGCCCGGCCGCCGCTGCCCCAGCCCCTGGCACCCCGGCCCTTGGCGCCCCGGCTCCCGCGGCCGAGAACCCCTTGATCGCCAAGGTGAATGGCGAGGAAGTGCGGCTCTCGGACGTGGCCGCCACGGCGGCCGAGGTGCTGCCGCCCGAGATGCGCTCGATGCCGCCCGCCATGCTGCTGCAGATGCTGCCGCCCGAGATCTCCCGCCAGCTCGTGGAGCGCACCATCACGGAACGGGCCCTGGTCGCCGCCGCCCGCGCCGCCGGGCTCGACCGCGACGAGGAGGTGCGCGCCCGCATCCGCCGGGCCGAGGAGCAGGAGCTGACCCAGGCCCTGCTCTCCCGCGAGGTGGGCGCCACCGTGACCGAGGCCGCCATCCGCGCCCGCTACGACCAGGAAGCCGCCCGCCGCACCGGGGAGGAGGAGGTGCATGCCCGCCACATCCTGGTCCAGACCGAGACCGAGGCGCGGGCCGCCCTGGCCGAGGTCAGCGGCGGCGAGGATTTCGCCGCGGTGGCGCGCCGCCGCTCCTCCGGCCCCGGGGCGCAGGAGGGGGGCGACCTCGGCTTCTTCAAGCGCGGCGACATGGTGCCGGGAATTCGCCGCGGCGGCCTTCGCGCTGCAGGCCGGGCAGGTGAGCCAGGCGCCGGTCCGCACCCCCTTCGGCTGGCACATCATCAAGGTGGAGGAGCGCCGCACCGCCCCGGTGCCTCCCTTCGAGGAGGCCCGGCAGCAGCTCCAGCGCAAGATGCTGGAGGAGGGGGTGGATGGCGTGGTGCGCCGCATCCGCGCCAGCGCCCAGGTGGAGCGGTTCGACCAGCCGCCGGCGCCGACCCCGGGCGGCGCCCTTCTCGACAATGCGGCGCCGCCGGCGCCCGCTTCACCCCCCGCCGGCCGCAGCCCCACCGCGCCGCAACCGCAACGCCGCTAGAGAGAGCCCGAACCATGGCTGGCAAGGACCTGCCCGTCTCCCCGCTCGCCCTGCCCCTGCCGGAAGTGCCGCCGGTCGCCGGGCTCCGCCTCGGCGTCATCGAGGCCGGCATCCGCTATCGCGGCCGCGCCGACCTGACGATGATGGAATTCCCCCCCCGGCACCAGCGTCGCCGGGGTCTTCACCCGGAACCGCTGCCCCGGCGCGCCGGTGGACTGGTGCCGCGCCGCGCTGAAGGGCGGCCGGGCCCGGGCGCTGGTGGTGAATGCCGGCAATGCCAATGTCTTCACCGGCAAGGCCGGGCGGGAGGCCACCCGGGCCACCGCCGAGGCCGCCGCCGCCCTGGTCGGCTGCAAGCCCGGCGAGGTCTTCCTGGCCTCCACCGGGGTGATCGGCGAGACCCTGCCGCACGAGAAGCTGACCGCGGCGCTGCCGGCGCTGCATGCGGCGCTGGCGCCCGACGCTTGGGCCGATGCGGCGCGCGGCATCATGACCACCGACACCTTCCCCAAGGCCGCGGTGCGGACGGCGGAGATCGGCGGCGCCACCGTCAGCATCGCCGGCATCGCCAAGGGCAGCGGCATGATCGCACCCGACATGGCGACGATGCTCAGCTTCATCGCCACCGATGCGAAACTCCCGGCCGCCGCCTTGCAGGCGCTGCTGAAGCGGGGCTGCGACCGCAGCTTCAACTGCGTGACGGTGGATTCCGATACCTCCACCAGCGACACCGTGCTCGCCTTCGCCACCGGCCAGGTGAAGCACCCCCGCGTGCCGGCGGAGGGCGGGCCGCTGCTGCGCGACTTCGCCCGGGCGCTGGACGAGGTGCTGATGGACCTGGCGCTGATGGTGGCGCGGGACGGGGAGGGGGCGCAGAAGCTGGTCCGCATCGAGGTGACCGGTGCCACGAGCAAGCGCTCGGCGCATCGCATCGCCATGGCGGTGGCCAATTCGCCCCTGGTCAAGACCGCCATCGCCGGCGGCGACGCCAATTGGGGCCGCATCGTCATGGCCGTGGGCAAGGCGGGGGAGCCGGCGGACCGCGACAAGCTCTCCATCGCGGTCGGCGGCACCTGGATGGCGCGGGAGGGCGGCGTGGTGCCGGGTTATGACGAAACGCCGGTGGTCCAGCACATGCAGGGCCGCGAGGTGGAGATTACCATCGATCTCGGCCTCGGCCGCGGCCAGGCCACCGCCTGGACCTGCGACCTGACGCATGGCTACATCGACATCAACGGCAGCTATCGGAGCTGAACCCGGCCCGATCCGGCGCGCCGCGCGTTGACAGCGGCGCGCCTCTGGCCATCCATGCGCCCCCACCGCGACCCCAGGGGCCCCGATCCGCTTGACCCTCTCCCCCCCCGATTTCACCCCGCTGAAGACCGAGCGGCTGACGCTCCGCCCGCTCCGTGCCGAGGATGCGCCCGCGCTGCACCGGCTGGTCAATGACTGGGAAGTGGCGAAGACCCTGGCCCGCGTGCCCTTCCCCTATCCGCGGCCGCTGGCCGATGAATGGATCGCCTCCACCTGGGCGCAGCTCGCCGCCGGGGAGGCCTGGCACTTGGCGATCGTCGGCGAGGAGGCGGGGCGGGAGGTGCTGGTGGGCTGCGTCGGCCTCACCCGCGACCGCGGCAGCAACGACCGGGGCGGCAGGCTGGCGGAACTCGGCTACTGGGTCGGGCGGCGCTTCTGGGGGGCATGGCGTCGCGCCGGAGGCGGCTGGGCGGCTGCTGCGCTGGGCACTGGCCAATCTCGACATCGAGGGCATCCGCGCCAGCGTGCTGCGCGACAATGCCCGTTCCGCGGCGGTGCTGCGGCGCCTCGGCTTCCTGGAGGTGGGGGAGGCGATGCAGCCCTTCCTCTCGCGCGGCGGGCCGATGCCGGTGCTGCTGTTCCAGGGCGGCCGCGAGGACCTCACCGCCGATCCGGCGCCGGAACCTGCGCTGGCCGCGCCGGTGGCACCAGGCGGCAAGCCGATCCTGCTGGTGGCCGCCTGCGCCCTGGTGGATGTCGATGGCCGGGTGCTGCTGGCCCGGCGGCCGGAGGGCAAGCCGCTGGCCGGGCTCTGGGAATTCCCCGGTGGCAAGGCGGCGCCGGGGGAGACGCCGGAGGATGCGCTGATCCGCGAACTGAAGGAGGAGCTGGATATCGATGTCTCCGCCAGTTGCCTGGCCCCCTTCACCTTCGCCTCGCATGCCTATGAGGCCTTCCACCTGCTGATGCCGCTCTACCTGTGCCGGCGCTGGGGCGGCATCGTGCGGGCCACCGAGGGCCAGGCGCTGGCCTGGGTGCGACCGCAACGGCTGGGCGACTACGCCATGCCGCCAGCCGACAAGCCGCTGGTGGCGATGCTCAGGGACTTCCTGTAGCCAGCCGGCACCCCATTTGATAGCACTGCACGCTAGCGGAGGATGCCATGGGCCAGGTTCTCGTGCGGAACCTTGATGATGCAGTGATCGAGCGGCTGAAGCAGAAGGCGCAATCGCGCGGCACCTCGCTCGAACAGGTGGCGCGGGAGGCGCTGGCCGCGGCGGCGCAACTCGATGACCGCAAGGCCTGGGCGGATCGCGCCGATGCGCTGCGGGCGCAGACCACCTACGACCCCACCTGGGATTCGGTGGCGGTCATTCGTGCCTACCGTGACTACGACCGGATGGAACGGCTGCTGGACGAGCAGCTTGCCAAGCAGACGACGGAGGCGAAGGAAGCGAAGTGACGCCGGTTGTCTGCGACGCCTCCGTCACCGTCGCCTGGTACGCCGATGAGGTGCAATCGCCGATTGCGCGCCAGTTGCAGCGCGGCGCCGCCCCGCTCTTCGCGCCCACCCTGGTGCTGGCGGAGACCGCGAATGCGCTGTTGAGCCGCATCCGGCGCCGCCTTCCGACGCCGCCTGGCTATCCGGAGACAGCCCTGCACGAACTCCAGACCGGTGCTATCAGCTTCATCCCCGATCCGGTGCTGCTGGATAGCGCCATGGCAATCGCCCTGCGTCTCGGCCACCCCATCTACGACTGCTTCTACCTGGCGCTCTGCCGGCGGGAGGAGGCGATGCTCGCCACCTTCGATGCACGGCTGGCGCGCCATGCCGAAACCCTCGCCATCCCGCTCTGGACCCCGGAGGCCCCCGCCCCATGAATCCCACCGCCTGCCTGCTCATCATCGGCAACGAGGTGCTCTCCGGCCGCACCCGCGACGCCAACCTGCAATTCCTGGCCACCCGCCTGGGCGAGCTCGGCATCCCGATGCGGGAGGTGCGGGTGATCCCGGATGTGCCCGAGACCATCATCGCGACGGTCAATGAGGTGCGGGCCAATTCGACCATGTCTTCACCACCGGCGGCATCGGTCCCACGCATGACGACATCACCAGCGAATGCGTGGCCCGCGCCTTCGGCGTGCCCTGGGAGGTGCATGAGGAAACCCGTGCCCTGATGGCCGCCGACTACGCCCGCCGCAGCCCGCCGGTGGAGTTCAACGCCGCCCGCCTCCGCATGGCGACCCTGCCGCGCGGCGCCGTGCCGATCCGCTGCGACGAGACCAGCGCGCCCGGCTTCAGCATGGGCAATGTGCATGTCATGGCCGGCGTGCCCCGCATCATGCGCTCCATGTTCGAGGCGCTGGCGCCGCAACTGCCGCGCGGCCGGCCGGTGCTGTCGCATACCGTGCATGCGGATGGCGTCTATGAGGGCCTGATCGCCGAGGGGCTCGCGGCGATCCAGGCGCGCTACCCCGCGCTCGATATCGGCAGCTATCCCTATTACCGCGCCCCCGGCGGCGGCGTGGCGCTGGTGGCCAAGGGCACCGAGGCGGCGGCGGTGGAGGCGGCGGCGCGGGACATCGCCGATTTCCTGCGCCGGCTTGGCCATGAGCCGGTGGAGGGGGAGCCGGCCTGACCCTGCCCGTGCCGAACCAGGCCATGCCCTGGCGGCTGGCGATCTTCGATTTCGACGGCACTCTGGCCGATAGCCTCGACTGGATGCGCGGCGCCATCAATGAGGTGGCGCAGCGCCACGGCTTCCGCCAGGTCTCGGAGGCCGAGGTCGAGATGCTGCGCGGCCAGGACAACCAGGCCATCATCCGCCATCTCGGCGTGCCGCTCTGGAAGCTGCCGGCGATCGCCGCCGCCATGCGCCGGCGCATGGCCGAGCAGGCCGGGGAGGTGCCGCTTTTCGCGGGCACCGGCGGCATGCTGCGGCGATTGGCGGCAGGGGGCGTCACGCTCGCCATCGTCAGTTCCAATACGGAGGCGAATATCCGGCGCATCCTCGGGCCGGAGAATGCCGCGCTGATCGGGCATTACGGCTGCGGCGCCGCGCTCTTCGGCAAATCCGCCAGGTTCCGGCGCATCCTGGAGCGGAGCGGCGTGCCGGCCGCGCAGGCCATCGGCATCGGCGACGAGACCCGCGACATCGAGGCGGCGCGGGCCGCCGGCATCGCCGCCGGCGCGGTGGGCTGGGGCTATGCCAGGGCCGAACTGCTCCGCTCCCGCGCGCCGACGGTGCTGTTCGGCAGCATGGAGGAGATCGTGGCGCTGCTGCTGGGCTGCGGCCGGCCAGTCACCGAAGGGCTGGGCGCCAAGGTTTGATGCCGCGCTCAGCCCCCGACGAAGCGCGCCAGCCGCACCGCGGTATGGCCCGGCATGGTGCGCAGGCTCGGCATCACCAGCAGGCAATCGTCGTGCGGGGTGCGGATCTCCTCCTCGCCATCCAGCGCGATCAGCGTGTTGCGCGCCGGCACCACCTGGCCGCCACGGAAGGGGCGCATGAAGGCGAAGCCCGGGGTGCGGGCGGTGATGGTGCGCGTCACCTCGGCCAGGCGGGGCCGCGGCATCTCCCGGCCCGGCGGGTCCGGCCGGAGCAGGGCATCCTCCGCGCCCGCCGTGCCGAGCAGGCGGAGCAGCCGCGCCGCCACCGCCTCCATGGTGTCGATGGTCGAGGCCTCCCAATGCGCGCCGGCCTCCACCAGCAGGCCGGTGCAGCCACGCCCGGGGTCGGCGAAGGGGCCGAAATCGATCAGCCGCCGGCCGGCCGCATGGCCCTCATCGGCCACCACCAGCGGCGGCAGCCCGACCTCCAGCGCCAGGCGCTGCGCCCGTGCCGTGCCGCCCGCCAGGATCAGCGGGTCGGAGGGCCAGAGCATGGAATGCAGGTCGAGCAGCACATCCACCGTCTCGAAGAACGGCCGCAGCAGCCGGGCGCGGCGCAATTCGCAGGAGCGGCGGCCGCCCGAGAGCGTCTCCTCGTCCCAGAGGCGGTTCATGTCCTCGTCGATGAAGCGGCTCGCGGTGGGGTCTTCCGGGTCGAAGCGGGAATAGGCGTCGAGATTGGCGAAGACCAGGCTGAGCCGGCCCCGCTGCGGCCGGAGGCCGGCGCGCAGCCAGCGGTCCAGCACCACGGCGCCGGCGATCTCGTTGCCATGGGTCAGCGCCACCACCGCGACATGCGGGCCAGGCTCCGGCGCGGTGAAGCTCCAGACGCCGGGCAGCGCATTGCCGGTGATCCAGGGGCGGAGATCCGGCGCGCCGATCCGCACCTCGAGCGGCGGCGCCACCTCGCGGGACAGGCCCGCGACGATCGCCGCCAGCGCGGGGGGGAGGGCATCCTCCCGTATCATGCGGCACGGCGCCCGCTGGGCCGCGGCGCCGAAGCGCCGCCGCCATGGCCTGGGTCGCCCCCGCTGCCGCCTGTACCTGATACCCCCAACCGGGCGAGCATCCCGACCGACTCCCCGATCCTGCCCATCATCCACCCTGCCCCTTGCCGGGCGACGCTTCCCGCCTTGGACCCGGCGGCCCTCCGCGATCGCTGAAACACAGTCTATACGGGCTTGCGGGAGCGGCAATCGGGGGGAGGCACGGAGATGGACCGGAACGGCAGGACAGCGCCCAGGATCGCGGTGCTGGGGTTGCATCTGGAGGCGAATGCCTTCGCGCCGCCCACGGTGCTGGAGGATTTCACCCGGCAATGCCTGGTGCGCGGCGAGGAGATCACCGCGCTCGCCCGGGCCGAGGCCAGCCAGATGCCCTCCGAGGTCGCCGGCTTCTACCGCAGCATGGATGCGGCCGGGCCCTGGGTGCCGCTGCCCTTGCTGATCGCCGCCGCACCACCCGGCGGGCCGATCGAGCAGGCGGTCCTGCACGGCTTCCTGGACGAGATCGCCCGCGGCCTGGCCGCCGCCCTGCCGCTGGACGGGGTCTATATCGCCAGCCACGGCGCCTCCTCCGCCACCGGCGACGAGGATAGCGACGGCACCCTGGCCGCCCTGGTGCGGCGGATCGTCGGGCCGGCGGTGCCGGTGGTCTGTTCGCACGACCTTCACTGCAATGTGAGCGAGCGGCTGGTCGAATCCGTCGATGCCTTTGTCGCCTACCGCACGAACCCGCATGTGGACATGGCCGCCCGCGCCGCCGAATCGGCCGGGCTGCTGCGGGAATTGCTGGCGGGCGGGCATTTCGCCCGCGCCTTCATCCGGCTGCCCCTGGCGCCGCCGACGGTGACGCTGCTGACCGCCGCCGGCCCCTATGCCGACCTGGTGCGGGATGCGGAGGCGCTGATGCGGGAGGATGCGCGCATCGCCAATGCCTCCGTGACGGGCGGCTTCGTGTTTTCCGACCTGCCGAAATGCGGGATGACGGTGACGGTCACGGCACGGGACGGCGCGCTGGACGTGGCACGCGCGGCGGCGCTCGGGCTGGCGCGGCGCGCCTGGGCGGAGCGCGGGCGGCATGTGCGGCGCCTGCTCTCGGTGACGGAGGCGACTGACCTCGCCTTGCGGGCCGGGCGGGGCGAGCATCCGCCGGTGATCTTCTCCGATTCCGGCGACAATCCCGGTGGTGGCGGCCGCGGCAATACCGCCTGGCTGCTGCGGGCGCTGCATGAGGCGGGGGCGCAGGGCGTCGTGCTCGGCGTCTTCATCGATCCGGCGCTGGCGGCGGAGGCGCATCGGCTGGGCGAGGGGGCGCGGTTCGAGGCGGTGTTCAACCGCGTGGAGAGCGAATTCTCGAAGCGCTTCACGGCGCCGGCGCGGGTGCTGGCGCTGCGCGACGGCAAGGGGGTGGGCCGGCGCGGCACCATGGCCGGGCGGCGCTTCGACCTCGGCCCCTCGGCGCTGCTGGAACTGGAGGGGTCCGGGCTGCGCGTGGTGCTGGGCAGCCTGCGGCGGCAATTGCATGAGCCGCGGATGCTGGAGATGCATGGCGTGGACATCGCCGCCGCGCGCTGCGTGGTGGTGAAGAGCCGCGGCCATTTCCGCGCCGGCTTCGACGAGTTCTTCCCGGAGGACCGCATCTTCGAGGTGGATGCGCCGGGGCTGACCAGCCCGGTGTTGGCGAATTTCGCATGGAAGCGGTTGCCGCGGCCGGTTTATCCGCTGGACGAGGGGGCGGAGTGGCGGGAGCCGGATTGGGCGGCGGGGATGTAGCGCGCCGCCGCGCCGCGCTCGTACCACCCCCGCGAGCGGCGGAGGATGTGCACGACCGAGAGCATCACCGGCACCTCGACCAGCACGCCGACCACGGTGGCGAGCGCCGCGCCCGACTGGAAGCCGAACAGCGCGATGGCGGTCGCCACGGCCAGCTCGAAGAAATTGCTGGCTCCGATCAGGGCAGAAGGACCGGCCACGCACCACTCGACCCCGAGCCGGCGGTTGAGCCAATAGGCCAGCCCCGCATTGCAATAGACCTGGATCAGGATCGGCACCGCCAGCAGCGCGATAACGGCCGGTTGCCGCATGATCTGCTCGCCCTGCAGGCCGAAGAGCAGCACCAGCGTCAGCAGCAGCGCCGCGAGGGAGAGCGGGGCCAGCCGCCGCAATATGCGGCCGAGCGCCGCCTGGCCACCGCGCGCCAGCAGCGCCCGTCGCCAGAGCTGCGCCACCACCACCGGCACGAGGATGTAGAGCACCACGGAGAGCAGCAGCGTGTTCCATGGCACCGTGATCGAGGACAGGCCCAGCAGGAGGCCCACGATCGGCGCGAAGGCCACCACCATGATCATGTCGTTGAGCGCGACCTGGCTGAGCGTGAAATGCGGTTCGCCATCCACCAGGTTCGACCAGACGAAGACCATGGCCGTGCAGGGCGCCGCCGCCAGCAGGATCAGCCCGGCCATGTAGCTGTCGATCTGCCCGGCCGGCAGCCAGGGCCGGAACAGCCAGCCGATGAAGAGCCAGCCCAGCAGCGCCATGGAGAAGGGCTTGACCAGCCAGTTGATCCCGACCGTGGCGGCGATCCCCCGCCAGTGCCTGCCGATCTGCCCGAGCGCGGCCAGGTCGATCTTGAGCAGCATCGGCACGATCATCAGCCAGACCAGCACCGCGACCGGCAGGTTGACCTCCGCGAGCGTCGCCGCGCCGATCGCCTGGAAGGCGGCCGGCATGGCCTGGCCGAGCGCGATGCCGGCGAGGATGCAGAGCGCCACCCAGAGCGTCAGGTAGCGCTCGAAGACCCCCATGGAGGGCGCCTTGGCCGCCTCGGCCGCCGTCACGCTCAAGGTGCGGACCCCGTCACCCGGTTGCCCCGGGCGTCCGTGACCGCCTCGCCATCCTCCTTGGCGAAGGCGCCATGCTGTGGTGCGGGCAGGATGTCGAGCACGGCTTCGGATGGGCGGCAGAGCCTCACGCCGAGCGGCGTGACCACGATCGGCCGGTTGATGAGGATCGGATGCGCCATCATGGCGTCGAGCAACTGGTCATCCGTGAGGCCGGGATCGTCCAGCCCGAGCGCATCATGGGGCGTGCCCTTCCGGCGCAGCAGGTCGCGCACCGGGATTCCCATGCGGGCGATCAGGCTGGCCAACTCCTCCCGGCCTGGCGGGGTCTTCAGGTACTCGATGACCTGCGGCTCCTCCCCGCTGTTGCGGATCAGGCCGAGGACGTTGCGCGACGTGCCGCAGGCCGGGTTGTGGTAGATGGTGACGGTCACGATGCGCGCTCCTCCGCCAGCGCGGGACCGCAGCAGGCGGCCGCCGGCTTTGCCTGCACCTGCGGCGCGCAGCAGGCCCCGCCCGTGGTCCTGACCGCCTCGGCGCCGAAGCCGTCGCCATAGACCGTGCTCTCGCCATGCGTCAGGAAGGTTTCCCAGGACAGCCCTTGCGGGTCGGTGATCCAGGACTTTTCCGACCTGGCATAGCAGCAGGTGGTGGCGCCCTCCTCCAGCACCGGCCGGTCGGCCTGTTGCAGCCGGCCATAGACCTCGTGCAGTTCCTCCGGCGTCTCGACCTGAATCCCAAGGTGATCGAGGCCACCCGCCCTGCCACGCGCGGATATGGCGAAATTCACGCGCGGATCATCGAGCATCCACTTCGCATAGTCGGGCTTGAGGACGCTCGGCGTCGTGGCGAAGAGGGCGCTGTAGAACCGGACGGATTGGGCGATGTCCTCGACGGACACATGCACATGCAGGCGCTTCATTGGCGGGTGCTCCCTTCCTTGGCTTTGACGAGGGCGGTGGCATCGCAGAGGCCGGCGTCGCAGCCGGCCGGCTCGCCCTGGCAGCAATTCTCGGTCAGGTAGGCCAGCAGGTCGTTCATGGCACCGTATTCGGCCGCGTAGATCAGCGACCGCCCCTCCCGCCGGAAGGTCACCAGGCCAGCCTGACGAAGCTGGTTCAGATGGAAGGAGAGCGTGGCCGAGGGCAGCCCCAGCCGCTCCCCGATCTGCCCGGCCGGCAGCCCTTCGCCGCCGGCCTGCACCAGCAGGCGGAAGATATCGAGGCGGGAATCCTGTGCGAGGGCCGCGAGGGCGGCGATGGCGCCTGCTTTCTCCATATCTCTAGAATCATGGAAATGAAGGCGCCTGTCAAGCACCATGAGACGGGCGGAGCGATGCGCCACCGGAAATCTACCGGCCCGGGCCTGGTGGACGCTTTGCCACCGCAGCCGCCCGGCAGGATGCCGATGGGCGAGGGTCGTGCAGCAGGCCCCTCACGGCTCCACCATCCCCGCCACCCACCGGCAATACCGCTCCGCCGACCGCGCCACCGCCTGCTTCCCGCCTGTCGTGATCTCCCGCCCCTCGAAGGCGCCATAGATCGCATCGAAGGCCAATGCCTCGCAGCGCGCCGCCATGCGCCGCACCTGCTCCGGCGGCAGCGGGATCAGGCAGGGGTAGCTCCGCATGAAGCCGAGGTGCTTTCGGTCCGGCAGCACCTGCAGGATGTCGCCCGAAAGCAGCACCCCCGCGCCGCGCGCCCAATGCGCCACCGTGCCGCCGGCGAAATGCCCGCCCAACCGGTGCAGCGTGAGCCCCGGCAGCACCGGCTGTTCCTCGCCCTCCCAGAACCGCAGGCAGGGGTCCGGCCGCATCACATGCGCCCGGTCCGCCTGGTGCAGCCAGACCGGGCAGCCGAAGGCGCGGCCCCATTCCACCATGCTGGAATAGTAATGCGGGTGGGAGATGGCGATGCCCGCCAGTCCGCCGAAGGCCCGGATCATCGCCTCCGTCGCCCCATCCAGCAGGGCAATGCAATCCCACAGGAAATTCCCCGCCGGCGTCCGCACCAGCAGCGCCCGCTGGCCGATGCCGAGGCTCGGAGTGGTCTGCACCGCCAGCAGGTCCGGCTCCAGCATCCGCCAGCCATTGGTGTGGGACCCGCACAGCCGCTCCAGCGTGGTCCAGCCCTGGCCACTGGCGGGCACGTATTGCCGCTCATCCTCGCACATCGGGCACCTGGGTGGCGGCGCCGGGCTTTCGGCGAATTGCGTGGTGCAGGTGGTGCAGAGGAAATGCGGCATGGCGCGCTACCTCGCTGGCCTGGCTTCCGCCACCAGCCGCTCCAGCGTCGCCAGATCGACCGCGCCGGGGATCACCGTATCGCCGATCACCAGGGCCGGCGTGCCCTCGATCCGGAGCGCCTGGGCGAGCCGCATGGTGCCGGCCAGCCGCTGCTGCACCACGGGATCGTCCATCTCCCGCCGCAGCCTGGCCCAGTCGAGCCCGATCCGCTCCGCCTCGCGCCGCAGCACCGGCTCGGCCGGCTCCTCGCGCAGCTTCAGCAGCGCGTCGTGCAGTTCCGCGTATTTGCCCTGGCGCTGCGCCGCCAGCAGGGCGCGGCTGGCCAGCACGCTGTTCGGGCCGAGGATCGGCAGGTCCTTCAGCACCAGCCTCACATCCGGCTGCCGCCGCAGCAACTGCTCCATGGTCGGGTGCAACTGCTTGCAGTAGCCGCAGCGGGCGTCGAAGAATTCCACCAGCGTCACCACGCCCTGCGGGTTGCCGCGCACCGGGTCGGCGGGGTCGCGGAACAGGGCATCGGCATGGGCGGCGACGGCGGCGCGCAGCGCGCCCTCGCGGTCCCGGGTCTCGGCCGCCTCCAGCGCCACCAGCGCGTCCCGCAGGATGGAGGGGTCCTGGCGCAGGGCCTCGCGCAGGATGCCGACCACCTCCTGCCGCTGCTCGGGCGTGAACCGCGCGCTTTCCTGGGCATGGGCCGAGGTCGCCAGGGCAAGGGCGATTACCGCGCCCAACACAATCTTCACCGTCTTGTTCTCCGTCGCATGGCGTCTTCCGCGTCGCGCTGCTCGCGCGTCAGGTTATCCCGTTGCGCGGCATGGCGCAGGTCCTCCGCGCGCAGCCGCAGCGGCCCGGGCGGCAGCGCCGCCGCCGCCCGGCGGGAAAGCAGGCGCACCGCGGCGTAGTCGCCCTCCAGCATGGCTTCCTCGGCCAGGGCGATATCCGCCCGCGGCATCCGCCCCAGCCTTCCCTCCGCGATGCCAAGCTGGCGCCAGACGAAGGCATTGTCCCGCTCCATGCGCAGGCTGGCCTCGAATTCACCCACGGCGGCGCGCAGCAGGGGCGCCTCGCCCGCCTCCATCAGCGCGCGGCCGAGCGCCAGGCGGATCAGCGGCTCGCCCGGAGCCAGCCGCACCGCCTCCCGCAGCACCGGGATGGCCTGCCGCAGCCGCCCGGCCTCGAACAGGATCTGGCCCTGCAATTCCCGCAGCCAGGGGCTGCCCGGCTCCTCCCGCAGCAGCCCCTCCAGCAGCTCCAGCGCCGCATCGGTGCGGCCGGAGCGGAACAGCGCGATGGCGCGGGCATAGCGCGCGGGGGCGGAGGCATCCTCCTCCCGGGTGCGCCGCAGGGTGGTGGCGGGGGCGCCGATGAAGCCGTCCAGCTTGGCGCGGACCAGGCGGAAGCCGCTTTCGAAGCCGGGCGGGAAGGCGGCGCCGGCATGCGGGCTGCGGGCCACCCAGTCCTGGGTGAATTCCAGCCGGTCGCGGGAGAGGGGATGGGTGCGGAAATACGGGTCCTGCCGCGCCTCCGAGAGCAATTCCTGCTCCTGCATCCGCTCCAGCAGGTGCGAGAGGCCGCGGCCGGACCAGCCCAGCCGTTCCAGGTACTGCATGCCCGCCTGGTCCGCCGCCTGTTCCTGGGCGCGGGTGAAGGCATAGAGCTCCCCCATCGCCATGGCCTGGCTGCCGAGCAGCAGCGCGCCGGCCGCGTTGCCGCCGACATCCCGCCCGCCCGCCGCCGCCGCCGCGCCGCCCAGCAGCATCCCGGCGATGGAGCGGATCATGGCGTTCCGCATCTCCTCCGGCAGCCGGGAGATATGGCCGCCGGCGATATGCCCGGTCTCATGCGCCAGCACGCCCACCAGGTCGCCGACCGTCTCGGACTGCTGGATCAGCCCCGTATTGATGAACATGCGGTTGCCGGTGGTGACGAAGGCGTTTATGGGCCGCGCCTGGATCAGCGTGATGCGCACCAGGGCGGGATCCACACCGGCGGCGCGAAACAGGGGATGGGCGATCATGCGGAGCAGGCTTTCGGTCTCCGCGTCGCGCACCGTCACCACGGCGCCGCCTTGCGCCCATGCCCGCGAGGGCCAAAGGACGGGGACCGGGGACGCCAGCATGACCAGCAGCGCCGAGAGCAGGGCTAGCGCCTTCCGCATGGGGATTTCTCTAGCCTGCGATCGTCCCGGGTGGAAACACCCAGGGCGTGAATCGCTGGCTCGGCAAGCGCATGGGGCCGCGCCGGGGCCAGACGCGGGCGGGCGGCGGAACGGAAGCGGGCGGGGCATCCGCGCCGGCGCGCTGCTCGGCGCCACCCTGGCCCTGGCCGGCTGCGAGACGATGAACAGCCTGCTCTCGCCCTTCACCGGCAGCGGCCCGGCCCAGGGCGCCCCCGGCTTCGTGCGCGGCTTCCTGGGCGGCGTGGCGGCCGAGGACCCGGCGGCGGCGCTGGCGGCGCGGAGCGTGCTCTCGGCCGGCGGCACCGCGGTGGATGCGGCCGTCGCGGCCGGCTTCACCATGGCGGTGACGCTGCCCTCCCGCGTCGGGCTCGGCGGCGGCGGCGCCTGCCTGGTCTTCGACCCGGCCAAGGGCGCGACCGAGGCGGTGCTGTTCCTGCCCGGCGCGCCGGCGGGCGTGCCGCCCGGCGCCGACCGCCCGGCGGCGGTGCCGCTGCTGGCCCGCGGCCTCTTCGCGCTGCATACCCGCAAGCCCGGCCGCCCCTTCGAGGAGCTGATCGCCCCGGCCGAGCAGCTTGCCCGCTTCGGCACCGAGATGGGCCGGGGCCTGGCCGCCGACCTCGCCGCGGTCTCGGGGCCGCTGCTGGCCGATCCCGGCGCGCGTTCGGTCTTCGCCGGGCCCGGCGGGGCGCCGCTCCAGGCCGGGCAGCGGCTGGTGCAGCCGGAACTGGCGGGCACGCTCGGCCAGTTGCGGGTGGCCGGGGTCGGCGACCTGCATCAGGGCAACCTGGCCCGGCGGCTGGCCGAGGTGTCCCAGGCAGCCGGCGGCGGCCTCACCCTGGATGAGTTGCGGGCCGCCTTGCCCAACCTGGCCGCGCCACTGGTGCTGCCGAGCCGTGGCGGTGACCAGATCGCCTTCCTGCCGCCGCCGGCCGATGGCGGCCTGGCCGCTGCCGTCAGCTTCGCCGCTTTGCAGGCGGGGCAGGGGCTGGAGGCGGCGGCGCAGCGCGGCCTGGCCGCCGCCGCCGCCTGGCGGGAGCGGGGCGGCGACCCGCGCGCCTATCTCACCGCGGCGGCGCCGGCCGGCGGGCCGGGGCTTGGCGTGCTGCCGGCCTCGGCCGGGCTGATGGTCTTCGACCGCAGCGGCAATGCCGTGACCTGCGCCTTCACCCTCAACAACCTGTTCGGCACCGGCCGGATGGCGCCGGGCATGGGCTTCCTGCTGGCCGCGGCGCCGGGGATCGGCGCGGTGCAGCCGCCGCTGCTCTCGGCCGCCATCGCCTACAACCCGAACCTGCGGGCCTTCCGCATGGGCATCGCCGCCTCCGGCCAGCAGGCGGCGCCGATTTCGGTGGCCGGCCCGGCGGCACTGCACCTGCTGCGCGGCGCGGATACGGCAGCGGCGCTGGAGAACGGCACGCTTGGCACCGGGCGGGCGCAGATCGGCGCCTGCCTGAACTACCTGCCGGGCTACCCGGACCGCTGCGTGGCGCGGTCCGACCCGCGCGGCACCGGCGTGGCGCTCGGCGCCGTGGACCAGTAGGGCATGGCGCTGAAGATCGGCCGCGGCGCCGCAGCGCCGCCCTTCCTGGTGATGGACGTGATCGCGGCGGCCAATGCCCGGGCCGCCACGCTGCCGTCCGGCGCCCATGGCGATTCGCTCGGCGTGATCCGCATGGAGGTCGGCCAGCCCGGCACCGGCGCCCCGCGCGGCGCCGCCGAGGCGGCGATCCGCGCCCTCCAGGGGGCCGCGCCGCTCGGCTATACCGAGGCCTTCGGCCTGCCCTCGCTGCGCGAGCGCATCGCCCTGCATTACGCCGAGCGTTACGGCGTGACCGTGCCGGCCAGCCGCATCGCGGTGACGGTCGGTGCCTCCGGCGCCTTTCCGCTGGCCTTCCTGGCGGCCTTCGACCCCGGCGACCGGGTGGCCATGGCGGCGCCTTTCTACCCGCCCTATGCGAATATACTGACCGCGCTCGGCATGCAGCCCGTGCTGCTGCCCTGCGACACCGCGACGCGCTGGCAGCCGAGCCTTGCCATGCTGGAGGCGCTGGACCCGCGGCCGGAGGGGCTCATCATCGCCAGCCCCTGCAACCCCGCCGGCACCATGCTGCCGCCTGAGGACCTCGCCGCCATCGCCCGCTGGTGCGAGGCCAATGGGGTGCGGCTGATCTCCGACGAGATCTACCACGGCCTGACCTATGGCGAGGTGGCCGAGGCCACGGCGGCGGGCTTCTCCGCCAGCGCCGTGGTGATGAACAGCTTCAGCAAGTATTTCTCCATGACCGGCTGGCGGATCGGCTGGCTGCTGCTGCCGGAGGACCTGGTGCGGCCGGTGGAGTGCCTGGCGCAGAACCTCTTCATCTCGGCGCCGCATATCGCCCAGGTGGCGGCGGAGGCGGCCTTTGCCTGCAAGCCGGAGCTTGAGGCCAATATCGCCCGCTACCGCCGCAACCGCGCCCTGCTGCTGCGCGAATTGCCGGCCGCGGGGCTGGACCGGCTCTCGCCGGCCGATGGCGCCTTCTACCTCTGGGCCGATATCGGCCACCTGACCAACGACGCCACGGCATTCTGCGCCCGGATGCTGGCCGAGGCGGGAATCGCCGCGACGCCGGGGGTGGATTTCGACCGCGAGCGCGGCAACCGCTTCCTGCGGCTGAGCTATTGCGGGCCGGAGGCGGATATGGCGGCGGCGGCGGCGCGGCTGCGGGGGTGGCTGGGGGGCGGATAGGCGGCAGCCTAGGGAGGGCGTTGCCCTCCCTGGGACCCACCCACCAAAGGCCGAAGGGCCTTTGGAAACCGTGAGTTCGGGCATCAGGGTGGGGCCAGCTTCTTCGACCATACCCTGCGGCCGCCGGCATAGGCGAGCAGGCGGCCGAGCCGGGTGAGGGTGCCGGGCGGCGGCGGGTCCGAGAAGAGCCGATCCAGCAGCCTGGCCTGGAAGCGGTGCAAGGCTTCGGACAAATTCCGGTTCGGCATGTAGCAGGGCAGCATCGGCAGCGCGCTGTAGAGGCCGAGGCGGCGGGCGAGCGTCAGGCCGGCCATGCCGAGCAGGCGCATGGCGCGGCGGGCGGCGCGGCAGAGCCAGTACTCGATGGCGCGGAGCGCCGGTGGGCAGCGAGGCAGTGCCAAGGCCGCCAGCAGCCGGGCCCAGAGCCCGGCATGGGTGAGGCGGCGGAAGTGGCGGCTGACGGTGTCGCCCTTGCCGAACTGCTCCGGCAGGGCGTGCCAGGGCTGGCCGGAGACGGCGGCGTGCAGCATGGCGTCCATGCGGTTGCGCCATTCATCCCCGAGCGGCCGTCCGGCCCGCCGCCCGGCCGTGCCGGGCGCGGCCCTCATCCAGCGGCGGAGATGCGGCGCGAGCGCGGCTCATTCGGCATCGGAGAGCGGCATCCAGGCGCGGCGGGGCGTGAAGCGAGGCATGGCGGGCTCCGTCACCCGGGGAAAGTGCTTGGAACATATCATGAACTGCGCTGAAATGCAATGGAATGCCAGCGGCGGGGGCCGACCCGGGTTGAAACCAGTCATTGCCTGGCTTCGAGGCGCCGCACCGTCGCCAGAGCAAGGTGATCCTTGACGAGCCTGGCCCTGCTGCCCATCCTGGGCGCACGGGGCTTCCGCGATCGCCCCGTGAGGCTTCGGCCCAAGCATCGCGTCCACACTCCGGCGCCAAGCGCCGGCGGAGGGGACGCCCATGCAAGCTCCCGACCCAATCACCCCATCCCAACCTGCTCGGCCGCTCGGCACGCCGGATGCCCCTCGCGCCATGGATGTTCGGACAGGCGAGGACGTCCACAGCGGTCCCGGAGCCCTGCCAGCATCCGCCCGGCGAAACTTCCGCTGGCTGTCCGGCCGGACAGGCGGGTTCGGGGATTCCCAGGCTCATCGCGGGAGCCTGAGTTCTGGATGGGGGGCAAAGGGGACCGGACGAGGAGGACTTCGCATGATGCGCAGAACCAGCCTTCGGGCCGCATTGCTCGGCCTTGCGCTGACCTGGCCGGCCATCGGGCTTGCGCAGGGGAGCGGACCCGTGCCCTCCGCCGGTGACGCCGATTGGCGGCGCACGGTTGCCTCCGTGCTCGGCAAGCCGGGAGCCGACATGCCGGGCGGCATCTACCGCGTCGCCCTGCCGCGGACGGACCTGGGTGTGACGCTCGACACCCTGCGGCTCCGTCCGGGCTTCGCGCTCGGCTCATGGCTTGCCTTCCACGAGCACGGCGCGGAGGTGATGGCGATGGGCGACCTGGTGTTGCTGGAGGGCGAGGTCGCACCGGTCATGCGCCGTCTCGCCGAGGGCGGCGTCGAGGTCACGGCGCTGCACAACCACCTGCTGCGCGCCCAGCCCGAGACGATGTACCTGCACGTCTCCGGCCGGGGCGACGCGGCCCACCTCGCCACCGCCCTGCGCAAGGCCCTGGACGAGACGGCGACGCCGCTGCAGGGCGCGGCAGGCCCGGCCGGCGAGGACCGGATCGAGGGCCTCGACACCAGCGCCTTCGCAAGGGCGCTCGGCCGCGAGGGCCGCGCCGCGGGCGGCGTCTACGCCGTCTCGGTGCCCCGGGCCGAGGCCATCCGCGAGCACGGCGAGGAGGTGCCGCCGGGCATGGGCCTCGGGACGGCGATCAACCTGCAGTCGGCCGGGAACGGCAGGGGCGCCATCACCGGCGACTTCGTCCTGACCGCGGCCGAGGTCGTGCCGGTTCAGCGCGCGCTGGTCGAGAACGGCATCGAGGTCACGGCCATCCACAACCACATGCTCGGCGAGGAGCCGCGGTTGTTCTTCATGCACTTCTGGGCCGTGAACGACCCGGAGCGGCTCGGGCGCGGCCTGCGCGCGGCGCTCGACCGCACGAACTCGAAGCGGGCGGAGCGCTGAGCGCATGAGCCGCCGGGGCACCACCGGGCGCAGGCGACGCCCGTGACCGCGCCACTCGGGAAGGAACCGCAGGCGATGGGAAGCGCACCGGGCCGCCGACGGGTCCTTGGGTTGCCCCTGGCGCTGGCGGCGCCGTTCGCCGCGGCAGCGCGGCAGGGCCCGGACGGGGAGGCACCCATGCAGGTCGAGGCGAAGATCCCGCTCGGCGACGTCCATGGCCGCATCGACCACCTCGCCGTGGACGTCGCGCGCCGCCGCCTCTTCGTCGCGGAACTCGGCAACGACAGCCTGAGCGTGGTCGACCTCGCCGCGGGGGCCGCCGCGCACCGGATTCGTGGCCTGCGGGAGCCGCAGGGCGTGGCGTTCGTCCCCGCCGCGGACGTCCTCCTGGTCGCCAATGCCGGGGACGGCACGGTCGAGCGCTACCGCGGCACCGACCTCGTGCCGCTCGGCCGGACGCTCCTCGGCGCCGACGCCGACAACCTGCGCCCCAACCCGGCGGGCGGCGGGCTCGTCTGGGTGGGCCACGGCGGCGCCGGGCACGGGGCCGCGGGCGCCAGGGGCGGCCTGACGGCGCTGGACGCCGCGACTGGGCAGCAGGTCGGCCCGACCATCCCGCTGCCCGCGCACCCGGAATCCTTCCAGCTCGAGGCGACGGGGCCGCGGGCCTTCGCCAACCTCCCGGGCGCGGGCGACGCCGTCGCGGTCCTCGACCGGGCCACGCGGCGGCAGGTCGCCACCTGGTCGGTGCCTGGGTTCCGGGCCAACTTCCCCATGGCCCTCGACGAGCGCGGCGGGCGCCTGTTCGTGGGGTTCCGCGGCCCGCCCACGCTCGCCGTCCTCGACCTCGGCAACGGCGCGGTGCTCGCCCGGCTGCCGCTCTGCGGGGACGCCGACGACCTCTTCCTCGACGCGCGCCGACACCGCCTCTACGCCATCTGCGGCGAGGGCGTGGTGGAGACGTTCGAGGATCCGGGTGGCGCGCGGGCGGAGGCTGCCCGCATCCCGCGCCACCTGACGCGCCTGCCGACCGCCGTGGGGGCCCGCACCGGGCTGTTCGTGCCCGAGCTCGACCGGCTCTTCGTCGCCGTGCGCGCCGCCCCGGGCGAGCCCGCCGCGGTCTGGGTGCTGCGGCCGGGTCCGCCTTGATGCGGAGGGGGTCAGGGCGATGCGCTCCTGCCTGGCGATTCCGCCCCACCTGGGACCCGCATGCCGGGCGGTGCTGCTGGGCGCGGCCCTGCTGGCGCGCAGCCATGACGCGCTCGGCTACAGGCCGTTCGATAGCACGGACGCGGCCGTGGCGCCGCCCAGGGAGTTCGAGCTGGAGCTCGGCCCGGCGGGCGTGCTGCTCGATGGTTCCGACCGGACCCTGATCGCGCCCGCCTACGTGCTCAACCTCGGCTTGGCCGAGGGATGGGAGCTCGTGCTCCAGGGGCGCGGCCAGGAGGCGCTGTCCTCCGCCGCCCACCGGGCCAGCTTCGCGGGCAACGCCCTGCTCCTGAAGGGGATGCTGCGCGACGGCGTGCTCCAGGAGAGGGCCGGGCCGAGCGTCGCCACGGAGTCCGGGCTCCTGCTGCCGGGCATCCACCAGGAGAGCGGCGTGGGCGCGAGCTGGGCCGCCATCGTGTCCCAGCGGTGGTCCGGGCTGACCGTCCACCTCAACGCCGCGGCGGCGCTGACCCACGAGCACCGGGCCGACCTGTTCGTCGGCACCATCTTCGAGGGGCCGTCCGACTGGCGGGTGCGCCCGGTCGCGGAGCTCTTCGTCGAGCGGGAGTTCGGCACCGCCACCACCGTCTCCGGCCTCGTCGGCGCGATCTGGCGGGTCCGGGAGAACCTTTCGTTCGACCTGGGTCTGCGCGAGGCGAGCGTGAACGGGCGTGCCGTGAGCGAGGTCCGGGTCGGCCTGACGTTCGGCTGGGCGGCATGGTGACGCACGGGTCCTCCGGCCGACATCGAGGGGTTCCGCCGCGCGAGGAGTGCCCCGGGTACGAAGTCCACCGGGGGGGACCCACGGCCTCGGCGAATGTCTAGTGGGCCGATTCACCTGACACTTGGTTCCCAAGTGTCAGGTGAATCGGCCCACGAAATCAACGGCTAGTGGTGCGTGCCAGGCGGTAACAACCGTCTGGCACGCACCACTAGAAGGGCAGCTTCCGGCGCGAATGCCGTACCAACAGCCGCCCTGCAGGCGGCCAGGAGGAACCTGATGGCGCACTTCACCCGGCACATCGGCAGGCGCGGACTTCTCCTGGCGGCGGGCTCGCTCGTCGCCGGATCGGTGCATGCCCAAGGCAGGCACATTCGGCAGGACTTCGAGGATATGCCAGTGGGTGGCCCGCCGCTTGGCTTCGCCCTCGGGTTCACGGGCGGCGGTCCGCCGCCGCGCTGGGTCGTCTTGGATGACCCCTCGGCGCCCGCCGGGCCGCGCGTGCTCGCGGAGACCAGCCGCGACCGGACCGACACGCGCTTCCCGCACGCCGTCCTGGACGGCTTCGAGGCCCGCGATGTCGCGGCAGCGGTGCGCTTCCGCCCCGTGGATGGCCGGGTGGACCAGGCGGCGGGCCTCGTGGTCCGCTACCGTGATGCCCGGAACTACTACGTCGCCCGCGCCAATGCGCTGGAGAACAATGTCCGGCTGTATCGCGTGGTCGATGGGCGCCGGATCCAGTTTGCCGGGACCGACGCCCGTGTGCCCCGCGACCGCTGGCAGGCGCTCGGCCTGATGGTCCGGGGCGACCGGTTCGAGATCTCACTGGATGGACGGATGCTGTTCGCGGCCGCGGATCGCACCTTCACGGGGGCGGGGAGGGTCGGGGTCTGGACGAAGGCCGACAGCCTCACCCACTTCGACGCCCTGGAAGCCGAGGAGGTGCCGTGAGTCCTTCGACCCGTGCCGCCATGGCCACCGGCATCGCGGCGACCCGCGATCCTGTCCGGCATATCTTCATCGCGCGGGGGCTGCGCGACTTCGGCGATGGCCTCGTTGCTGTCCTGCTGCCCGCCTACCTCGTCGCGCTCGGCTTCGGCGCGGCGGCGGTCGGCGCCGTTGCGACCACGGCCCTGCTCGGCTCCGCGCTGATGACGCTGGGGATGGGCTTCGTCGGGACCCGCGTGGATCCCCGGTTGCTGCTCCTGCTGGCGGCGCTGCTGATGGCGGCGACCGGGCTCGGCTTCGCCGCGGTCGCGGGCTTCGCCGCGATCGCCGCGGTCGCGTTGGTCGGCACCATCAATCCCTCGGCCGGGAGTGTCAGCATCTTCGCCCCGCTGGAGCAGGCCTTGCTCACGCATGCCGCGGCGGATGCCAAGCGCACCGCGATCTTCGCCCGCTACAGCCTCGTCGGAGCACTCGCCGCGGCGCTGGGAGCCCTGGCCGCGGCTGCCCCGGATGCCATGGCGGCCGCCGGAATGCCCCCGCTCCTCGCGCTTCGGTCGGCATTCCTGGTCTATGCCGTGCTCGGCGTGGCGTGCTTCCTGGCGTATCGGCCCATCCCGCCGCTCCCGGCGGCCGACCGCATCGGGCGGCATGCGCCGCTCGGGCCATCCCGCGGCATCGTCATGCGGCTTGCCGCCCTGTTCTGCGTGGATTCCTTCGCGGGCGGCCTCGCGGTGCAGTCCTTGCTGGCGCTCTGGCTCTTCGAGCGCTTCGGCCTGTCCCTGGCCGAGGCCGGGCTGTTCTTCTTCTGGTCGGGCGTGCTCTCCGCCTTCTCCTTTCCGGTCGCGGCCTGGCTCGCGGCCCGGATCGGGCTCGTGAACACCATGGTATTCACGCATATCCCGTCGAGCCTGTGCCTGATCGCGGCCACGCTCGCGCCGACTGCCGAGGTCGCGCTCGGGTTGCTCCTGCTGCGGTCGGCGCTCTCCCAGATGGACGTGCCGACGCGCAGCTCCTACGTCATGGCGGTGGTCACGCCGGCGGAGCGGACCGCCGCGGCGAGCTTCACCGCGGTCCCGCGCAGCCTCGCCGCGGCGGCAAGCCCGGCCCTGGCCGGGGCGGTCTTCGCCGCGGGGTACCAGGAATTGCCCCTGGTCGCCTGCGGCGTGCTGAAGATCCTCTACGACTTCGCCCTGCTGGCGGCGTTCCGGCACATCAGGCCGCCAGAGGAACGGTAGGCTGGAGCAGCCCGCCCGCACCTCACCCCCCAGCTTGCAAACCCCGCCGGTCCAGGGGGCGCCCGAGGGGGCAAGGCCCCCCTCGGCCCTACCCCCCATGCCTTGCCCGCAAATCCGCCGGCGCCTGCTCCCGCTCATTCATGCCGTAGTCCCTGAGCACCGAGGCCACCCGCAGCCGGTAGCCGGCGAAGATGCCGTCGCGCCCCGCCGCCTGGGTTTCGCGGTGGCCCATATGGTTGCGCCAGTTCGCCACCGCCGCCTCATCCGCCCAGAAGGAGAGGGAGAGCAGCTTGGCTGGATTGCTCAGGCTGCGGAACCGCTCCACCGAGAGGAAGCCCGGCATCTTTTCCAGCGCCGGCCGCAGCCGGGCGGCGTGGTCCAGATAGTCGTCCATCCGGCCCTCGGCCGGTTCCACCTCGAAGATCACGGCGATCATGGCATTGCCTCCCTTGCCGGCGCAGCCTGCCATGCAACGCGCGCGCTGTCCTTCGTTCGGGGGCGAAGCCGGCCGGGCGCGGGGCTGCTACACTCCCGCCATGGCCACACCCGCCGCCTTCGCCAGCCTTGCCGCCCTGATGGGCGACCCCGCCCGCGCCGCCATGCTGCAGGCCCTGCTCAGCGGTGAGGCGCTGACCGCGGGCGAGCTGGCCCGCATCGCCGGCATCGGCGCGCCCAGCGCCAGCGCGCATCTGGCGCGGCTGGTGGAGGGCGGGCTGGTCCTGGTGCATCCCCAGGGCCGGCACCGCTACCACCGTCTGGCCTCCGAGGAAGTGGCTGCGGCGATCGAGATGCTGGGCGGGCTGACCATGACCGTCACCCCCGCCCGCCGCTGGCCGCATGGCGAGGCCCTCCGCACCGCGCGGCTCTGCTACGACCACCTGGCGGGGCGGCTCGGCGTCGCGCTGCATGGGGCGCTGGTGGGGCGGGGCTGGATCGCCCCGGCCGAGGGCGGCTGGGCCGCCACCACCGCCGGGGAGGCGGGGCTGGCCGGGCTCGGCATCGACCTGCCGGCCGCCCGCCGCGCCCGCCGCTTCGCCTGCGACTGCATGGACTGGTCGGAGCGGCGGCCGCATCTGGCCGGCGGCCTCGGCCGCGAGATCGCCGCCTGCTGCCTGCGCCGCCACTGGCTCGGCCGGCTGCCGCCCGAGGGGCCGGCCGACCCGCTCGGCCGCCGCCGGCTGCGGCTGACGCCGGAAGGGGCGCGGCGGCTCGGCGAATCGCTCGGCATCAACGCCCTGCCCTGATGGACGGCCCGGCCTTCCCGCCCGCCCGGACCGGGCTTTCGCCCGCCACCCGGCTGCTGCTGGCGCTGGTGGTGGCGACCAGCGCCAGCCAGTTCCACCGCGCCGCGCTCGGCGTGGTGGGGCCGGAGCTGGCGGCGGATCTCGGCGCCGGCACGGCCATGCTGGGGGCGGCGAATGGCGCCTTCTTCCTGGCCATGGGCCTGGCGCAGATCCCGGTGGGGCTGGCGCTCGACCGGATCGGGCCGCGGCTGACGGTGGCGCTGCTGACCCTGCCCGCCACGCTCGGCGCGCTGGCCCAGGCTTTCGCCCCGGATGCCGGCTGGTTCCTGGCGGCGCGCTTCCTGCTCGGCCTCGGCTGCGCCGCGAGCTTCATGGCCAGCGTGGTGCTCTCCGCCCGCTGGTATGCGGGGGAGGGGCTGACCACGGCGCTGGCCCGGGTGTTTGCGCTCAGCCAGGCCGGCATCCTGCTGGCCGGCGCGCCCTTCGCCGCGGCGGCGGGGCTGATCGGCTGGCGCGGCGCCTATGCCGTTTCGGCGGCGCTGACCCTGCTGCTCGGCCTGCTCTGGTGGGTCTGGGTGCGGGACGACCCGCCGCACCGCCCGCCGCCGCTGCGGCCGGCGGAGACGCTGGGGGCGGCCTTGCTCGGCCAGGTGACGGTCTGGCGCACGCCGGGGCTGCTGCCGGTGCTGGCGATGCACCTGGTCGGCTATGCCAGCATGGCGACGGTGCTGGCGGTCTGGGCCGGGCCCTACCTGGCCGAGGTGCATGGGCTGGCACCGGGGCCGCGCGGCGTGGTGCTGCTGGTGATGGGCCTCACGCTCTCGGCCGGGCTGCTGGGCGTCGGGCCGCTGGAGCGCTGGCTGAACACGCGGAAATGGCTGGTGGCGGGGCTGGCTTCCGGGGTGGTGCTGGTGCTGGCGGCGCTGGCGCTCTGGCCGCAGCCGCCGCTGGCCGTGGCGGTGGGGCTGCTGGTGCTGCTCTGCCTGCTGTCCTGCTACCCGGTGGTGGTGGTGGCGCATGGAAGGTCGCTGTTCCCGGACCACCTGGTCGGGCGCGGCGCCACCACGGTAAACCTGGCGCAGACCGCGGGCAGCGCGGCGCTGCCGGCGCTGACCGGCTGGGCGGTGGCGGTGGCGCCGGGTGCGGCGGCTTGGCCGATCGCCTTCGGCACCCTGGCGGTGGCGCTGGCCCTCGGGCTGCTCGGCTACCTGACGGGGCGGGACGCGCCGCCGCGGCCGTGAGGCGCCCCGGCGCCTGAATCCCGCGGGTGAAAGCGGCGGGGCAGGCACTGGACCACGGCCTTCGCGGCCGTGGTCCAGGCTTGGTCAGGCGTGCCGCTTCAGCGCTTCCACCAGCCGCGCCGCCGCGGCGCCGCCTCATCCACCGCATCGATCAACGTGGGCTGGATCACCGGGCCCAGGACCGGCTCGGCGGGCTGCTGCGCCACCGGTTCCGCGGCGATGGGCGCCGCTTCGGGCTCGGTCGGTTCCGCCGCGGGTGCCGCCGGTTCCGGCTCCGGGGCTGCCGGCTCCGGGGCGGGGCTGGCGGCAACGGGCTCCGGTGCCGCGGCAGCGGCCGGTTCCGCTGCCGCGGTGGGGGCCGGGTCCGGGCTGAGGACCGGCTCGGCCGGGGCAGCGGCGGCCGGCTCCGGCGCGGCGACCGGCTCCACCGGCGCGGCGGGTTCTGCCGCGGCGGGCGCAGCCTCGCCCACCAACTCCGGCGAAGGTTCGGCCGCCGGCGCCTCGGGCATGGCCGGCGCCACCTGGGCGGCCGGGCGGCTGCGGCGGGTCACCGCGGCCTCGGCGGCAACCTCGGCCGCTTCCATGGCGGCGAGGATGTCGTCCACATGGCCGGCGAAGGGGTCGGCCGGCGTCGGGCCGGTGTAGCGCGGCGGCGATTCGGCCGCGTGCGGGGCCTCCGGCCCGGCCTCACCATTTTCGGAGTGCGGGGCGGTGGCGGCACGGCCGCCGCGGCGGCCACGGCGGCGGCGGCGCCTGGCCTGGGCCTCGGCCTCCGTCTCGGCCGCATCGGCCGGCTCGGCGGCGGGTGCCGGGGCGGCTTCGGCCGCATCGCCTTCGGTCGCGGCGGTGACGGCGGTGTCCGCGGCGGGCTGGGCCTCGGCTTCCGTCTCGTCGTCCTCGAATTCGCCCTCGCCCTCCTGCGGCGCATCCGTCTCGGAACGGCCGCCGGTGCGGCGGCGGCGACGGCGGCGCTTGCGGTGGGCGCCATTGGCGGCCTTGTCCTCCGCCTCGGGCGCCCTGGCCTCGGCGGGAGCGGCCTCGGCCTCGGCCTCCTCGGCCTCCGCCTCCTCCTCGGGCTCCGGCGCCTCTGGTTCCGGCGCGTAATCCATGCGGAGCGCGGCCGGCATGGTCTCGCCCATGCGCTGGCCGGGCTCGGCGGCGCGCACCCGTTCCAGCCTGAGCGCCGGCGGCAGCAGGGTGTCGTCCGGCTCGAAGACCACGGCCATGCCGAAGCGCGCCTCGATCTGCGCCAGGCGGTCGCGCTTGCGGTTCAGCAGGTAGAGCGCGATGGAGGTCGCCACATGCACCGCGATCTCGGCGGAGCGGCGCTTGGCGCCCTCCTCCTCGATGGCGCGCAGCACGGCCAGCGCGCCGCTCTCGATGCTGCGGACCTGGCCGCGGCCCTGGCAATGCTGGCAGGTGACGAAGGTGGTCTCGGTGAGCGAGGGGCGCAGCCGCTGCCGGCTCATTTCCAGCAGGCCGAAATGGCTGATGCGGCCCACCTGGATGCGGGCGCGGTCGAAGCGCAGCGCCTCCTTCATCCGGCGCTCGACCATGGCGTCGTTGCGGTTCGACTCCATGTCGATGAAGTCGATGACGATGAGGCCGGCGAGGTCGCGGAGCCGCAACTGCCGCGCGATCTCGTCCGCCGCTTCGAGATTGGTGCGGAGCGCGGTGTCCTCGATATGCCGCTCGCGCGTCGAGCGGCCGGAATTCACGTCGATCGCGACCAGCGCCTCGGTCTGGTTGATGACGATATAGCCGCCGGAGCGCAGTTGCACCGTCGGGCTGTGCATCGCATCGAGCTGCGCTTCCACGGAATGGCGCGCGAAGAGCCCGCCATCGCGGTTCAGGTGGATCTTCCTGGCATGCTGCGGCATCAGCATGCGCATGAACTCGCGCGCCTCCCGGTAGGCCTCCTCGCCATCCACCAGGATCTCCTCGACGTCGCGGGCATAGACGTCGCGGATCGAGCGCTTGATGAGGTCGGCTTCCTCGTAGATCAGCGCCGGCGCGGTGGAAGCCAGCGTCCTTTCGCGGATATTGTCCCAGAGCCGCAGCAGGTATTCGCAGTCCCGCCGGATCTCGGGCTTCGGCCGCTGCGCGCCGGCGGTGCGGACGATCAGCGACATGCCGCCGGGCAGGTTCAACTCGTCGATCACCTCCCGCAGGCGGCGGCGGTCGGTGGTGGAGGTGATTTTGCGGGAGACGCCGCCGCCGCGCGGCGAGTTCGGCATCAGCACGGAGAAGCGGCCGGCCAGCGAGACATAGGTGGTGAGCGCCGCGCCCTTGGTGCCGCGCTCCTCCTTGACCACCTGCACCAGCATGATCTGGCGGCGCTTGATGACCTCCTGGATCTTGTAGTGGCGCATGAAGCGGGGCGTCGAGCGGCGCTCGCCGTTCGAGTCTTCCGGGCCTTCGCCGCCGATGGTCTCGGGCGGCGGCGCCTCCTCGGATTCCTCCCCGTGAGAGGCGAAGCCCCCGGCGTTGTGGCCATTCGGCAGGGGCGCCGCGAGGTCGGGCTGGTCGCCCATGCCCGGGGCTGCCGGGGCCGCGTCATCCTCGGCCTGCGGAGCCGAATCCTGCTCGGCCTGCGGAGCCGCGTCCTGCTCCATGGGCGGGGCCGTGTCATGCTCCGCAAGCGCGGCACCCTCGGCGGCCGGTTCGGCGGCCTCCTGGGCTGACGGCCCGGCGGCCCCGGCCGCGTCGTCCGTGGCCTCGGCCGCGTCGTCCGTGGCCTCGGCCGCCTCGTCGCCGGGGCTCTCCTCGGCGTGGTGGCTCTCGGCCTGCATGGCCAGCGGCGCCATCTCGGACCGGCGCTGCCAGGAATCCGCCTCGTCGCCGCCCCAGTGGGCGGCGCGATCCATGGGCGATTCGGGCGGCTCCTCGTCCTCCCGGTCCCGCTGCGCCTGCTCCTCGCGCGCCTCGGCCTCCTGCATCTCCAGCAGGCGCTGCCGGTCGGCCACCGGGATCTGGTAGTAGTCCGGGTGGATCTCGCTGAAGGCGAGGAAGCCGTGGCGGTTGCCCCCGTATTCCACGAAGGCCGCCTGGAGGCTGGGTTCCACCCGCACCACCTTGGCGAGGTAGATATTCCCCTTCAGCGGACGTCTGGTGGCGGCTTCAAGGTCGAATTCCTCTAGCCGGTTGCCGTCCAGCACCACCACGCGGGTTTCCTCCGCGTGGGATGCGTCGATCAGCATGCGTTTGGTCATCGAAGCTGGTGCTCCGCGCCGCGGCGCGCTTTGGCAGGCCTGCGGCGGATCGGGGTGACGTGGCCCGAGACAATGCGGAAACGCGGCGCGGCGATGGGCATGCGGCGGCGGTCCGTCCTCTCTCGGCGGGGCGGCCGCCGCGCGGGCTGCCAGCGCGCCAGGATTGGCGGGCGCGGGCGGCCCGGGACGTCGCCCCAGGGTTCACGCCCCATGCGCAAGGCACGTCGCCCGCAGCGTGGCGCGGGCGGGGCGGCGTCGGCCGCACGGGAACCGGGAGCGGCAGCGGGCCGCTGAGGGTGCGTGGCGCGACCGGTCCCGCGGGAGCGGAGGAAGGCGGCCCGGGCGATGCCTCGGATGGCGGCCCGGCGAATCGCGGTTCCGACCCAGGCTGGTGCAGCCAGATCGATCCCATGCCAGGCACCATCACGGATCCTGCCGGCGGCCCCTTGGCCGTCCCGGAATCACCGCGCCTTGATCCTCCACCGGCAGCGGGCGCCGCCGGGGCAATGCACCATACGCAAGGGGGGGTGGGTTCCACAAGGCCGCAGGCCCGGGCGCCGCCGTGGCGCCTCAGGTGGAATCTCAGGGCCGCGTGGCAAGTCACCGCCGGGCATGATACAGCCCCGGCTTGCAGGATAACGGCACCGCTGGGGGGGGCGTCGCCGCAATGGCCAGGATGGATGCGGCCGGGGGGACCACGGCCGAGGGGATCACGGACGGGAATCGGCCCATGCGACGGGCTTGGCCGGCGCCAGCTTCTCGGGCTGACGGGGGCGGCCCTGGCCGGCTGGATGCTGCCCGCGCCGGCCGAGGCCGCGGCGCCGCGGATCACCGTGGCGCGCGGCCGCACCCGGCTGGTCCTGCCGCTCGGCCGCGGCATCGCTTGGCGCCTGACCGCGCTGGGCGACCCGCCGCGGCTGGTGCTGGACCTGCCGGGCCAGGCCTGGTCCGGGCCGGCGCGGCTCCGGGGCGCCGGGCTGATCGCCGAGGCGCGGCGCCAGGGCAGCGGCGCCTCGCTGCAATTGGTGCTCCTGCTGGCCGGGCCGGTCGCGGCGCCCCGCGTCACCGCGCGGGCAGGCCAGCTCACCATCGAGCTTGCGGCCGGGCCGGTGGCCGGCTTCGCCCGGATGGCGGATGGCCGGCTGCTCGCCGCCGCGCCGCCGCCGCCCGCCGCGCTGCCGCTGGTGGTCCTGGATGCCGGCCATGGCGGCCGCGACCCGGGCACCATCGGCGCGCGCGGCACGCTGGAAAAGCGCATCACCCTGGCCGCGGCGCTGGAGCTGAAGCGGCGGCTGGAGGCGGGCGGGCGCTGCCGCGTGGCGCTGACCCGCGGGCGCGACGTCTTCATCCCGCTCGGCGACCGGATCGACCTCGCGCGGCGACGGCAGGCGGCGCTGTTCCTCTCGCTGCATGCCGATTCGGCGCCCGGCGCCCGCGGCGCCAGCGTCTATACCCTGTCCGAGACCGCCTCCGACGCGATGTCGGCGGCGCTGGCGCGGCGGGAGAACCTGGCCGACCGGGCCGGCGGGCTGCGCCTGCCCAGCGTGCCGCCCGAGGTCGGCCGCATCCTGCTCAGCCTGATCCGGCAGGAGACCCGGGTCGGGTCCGACCGCCTGGCGCGGCTCGCCGTCGCCTCCTTGCAGGGGGAGGTGCCGCTGCTGCCGAATACCCATCGCCGCGCCGGCTTCGTGGTGCTGAAGGCGCCCGACGTGCCGGCGGCGCTGGTCGAGATGGGCTTCCTGTCGAATCCGCAGGACGAGGCGGCGCTGAACCGCCCGGCGCATCGCGCCAGGATTGCGACGGCGCTGGCCGAGGCGGTGCATGGCTTCCTCGGCGCGCAGGCCGGGGCGGTGGCCCGGATGGGCTGACGCCCCGGCAGGCCAGGCCAAGGCATCGCTCCCCGATGGCCAGGGGCGACCTCCGACCCATATGACGCGCATCGGCACGCGCCGGGTTCATTCGCCGGGCTTCCTGCGGCGCTGTATTGGGATCCATCATGTCCGCCCCCGACCTCCGTGCCCCCGATCGGCACGCCCCCGACCTCCGCGCCGATGCGCCCCTGGCCCCGCCTGCGCCCCGCCACCCCGCGGCCGCCGATGGCCCGCCGCCCCGGCAGCGCCCGGCCCGGCGACGGCGTGGCGTGATCTTCCGGCTGGCGCGCTTCTTCTTCGTGCTCGGCCTGGTGGGGCTGCTCGGCGCCGCGGTGGCGGGCTATGGCCTCTATCGCCATGTCGCCGCCGACCTGCCGGACTACCGCTGGCTGGCCGACTACCAGCCGCCGCAGATGTCGCGCATCTATGCCGCCGACTCGCGCCTGCTGGCGGAACTCGCCGCCGAGCGCCGGGTCTTCGTGCCGATCGAAGCGATCCCGCCGCGCCTGGCCCAGGCCTTCGTCAGCGCCGAGGACCAGCGCTTCTGGGAACACCACGGCGTCGACCCGATCGGCATCCTGCGCGCCGTGGTGACGAATATCGAGCAATACGGGACCGGGCGGCGGCTGGGCGGTGCCTCCACCATCACCCAGCAGGTCGCCAAGAACATGCTGGTGGGCGCCGACCGCACCATGACCCGCAAGCTGCGGGAGGCGATCCTGGCGGTCCGCATCGAGGAGGCGCTGCCGAAGGAGCGCATCCTGGAGATCTACCTGAACGAGATCTTCCTCGGCGCCCAGGCCTATGGCGTGGCCGCGGCGGCCCAGGCCTATTTCAACAAGGGCCTGGATGAGCTGACGGTGGGCGAGATGGCCTTCCTCGGCGCCCTGCCCAAGGCGCCCAACAATTACAATCCCGTCCGCTACCCCGAGGCCGCCCGGTCGCGCCGCGACTGGGTGCTGGACCGCATGGCCGAGGATGCCGCGATCAGCCCGGAGGAGGCGCAGGCGGCCAAGGCCGAGCCCATCATCCCCCGCCCGACGCGGCGGCCGGAGGTGGTGCAGGTCGGCCAGCACTTCACCGAGGAGGTGCGGCGCGAACTCATCAGCCGCTTCGGCCAGGACCAGACCGTGCAGGGCGGCCTCGTGGTGCGCACCAGCCTCGACCCCGCCCTGCAGGCGGCGACCGAGACGGTGCTGCGGCATGGCCTGATGGCCTTCGACCGCCGGCGCGGCGGCTGGCGCGGCCCGGTGGCGCAGATCACCGCGGGCCGCACCGAATGGATGCCGCAACTGGAGGCGGTGCAGCGGCCGGGCGGCGCGCTGCCGGAATGGCGCCTGGCGGTGGCGCTGGAGGTGCGGGACCGCGAGGCGCGGCTCGGCTGGGTGGAACGGCCGGACCCGCGCGGCGCCAGCCAGCCGCGCACCGGCACGCTGCATCTGGAGAACCTGGGCTGGGCCCGGCGGGTGCTGGGGGAGGGCCGGCTCGGCGCCGCGCCCCGCCGCATGCAGGATGTGCTGGCCCCCGGCGACGTGGTGATGGTGGAGACGGTGGCGGCTGCCCAGTCCGGGGGCCAGTCCGGGGGCCAGCCCGGCCGGGCGGCGCCGCCGGAACGCCTGGCGCTGCGGCAGATCCCGCAGGTCGAGGGGGCGGTCGTGGCGCTCGACCCCGGCACCGGCCGGGTACTGGCCATGGCCGGCGGCTGGTCCTTCGACAAGAGCCAGTTCAACCGCGCGACCCAGGCGCTGCGGCAGCCGGGTTCCGCCTTCAAGCCCTTCGTCTACCTGCCGGCGCTGGAGGCGGGCATTCCGCCGAACCAGCGTTTCCTGGACGGGCCGATCGAGATCGCCACGCCGCAGGGCATCTGGCGGCCGACCAATTACAGCGGCGGCGGCCACGGCTATGTCAGCATCCGCACCGCGCTCGAGAAGTCGCTCAACCTGGTGACGGTGCGGGTGGCGCAGCAGATCGGGATGGACCGTGTCTCGGATGCGGCGGCGCGGTTCGGGGTGATCCCGAACATGCCGCGCTACCTGGCGATGTCGCTCGGCTCCGGCGAGACCACGGTGCTGCGGATGGCGGCCGGCTATGCCGGTTTCGTCAGCGGCGGGCGGCAGGTGGTGCCGACCCTGATCGACAGCGTGCAGGACCAGCGCGGCCGGGTGATCTGGCGCAGCGACCAGCGCGGCTGCACCGGCTGCGGTGCCGCTGCCCCGGCCCGCGGGCCGGGCGCCGAGCCGCCGGAACTCACCGATGAGCGGCGGCAGATCACCGATCCGATCGCCGCCTACCAGATGGTCAATATCCTGCAGGGCGTGGTGCAGCGGGGCACCGGCACCCGCGCCGGGCAGGGGCTGAACCGGCCGGTGGCGGGCAAGACGGGCACCACCAACGACTATGTGGACAACTGGTTCGTGGGCTTCACCCCCGATATCGTCATCGCCGTCTGGCTTGGCTATGACGAGCCGCGGTCCCTGGGCAATGGCGAGACCGGGGGGCAGAACGCCGCGCCGATCTTCCACGACGTGCTGGAGGCGGCGCTGCGCGGCAGCCCGCCGGTGCCCTTCCGTGCGCCCCCCGGCGTCGCCCTGGTGCGGATGACGACCGAGGGCGGGGCGACGATCATGGAGGCCTTCCAGCCCGGCACGGAGAATTCGGCGCATGCCCCGGGCGACCATGCGCCGGCCACCGCCACCGGGCTGGATAGCGGGCTGGGCGGGCTCTACTGACCGGGCGCCGGGACGGGTGCTTGCCATCCGGCCCGGCATGGCCTATCCGCCCGGCATGCGCGCAGATGCAGAAAGCTTGCACGAGCAGATCACCGATTCGGTGGCCCTGCTGAGGAGGCATCTTTGACTGGGATGCCGCCGTCCGGAAACTCGATGAGCTGAATGCCCGGGCCGAGGACCCGACCCTGTGGTCGGATGCCGAGGCCGCCGGGAAGATTATGCGCGAGCGGAACCGCCTGGCCGACCAGGTCGAGGGTGTCCGCAAGCTCGAACAGGCCGTGGCCGATGCCGTGGAACTGGTCGAGCTTGCCGAGGCGGAGGGCGATGCCGCCACCGCCGATGCCGCCGTGGCGGACCTGCACGCCCTCGCCGCCGAGGCCAAGCGCCGCGAGATCGAGAGCCTGCTCTCGGGCGAGGCCGATGCCAATGACGCCTATGTCGAGGTGAATGCCGGGGCCGGCGGCACCGAGGCGCAGGACTGGGCCGAGATGCTGCTGCGGATGTACCAGCGCTGGGCCGAGGCGCGCGGCTACAAGGTGACGCTCACCGAGGAAAGCGCCGGCGAGCAGGCCGGGATCAAATCCGCCACCATCCAGGTGAGCGGCCCCAATGCCTATGGCTGGCTGAAGACCGAGAGCGGGGTGCACCGCCTGGTCCGCATCAGCCCCTTCGACGCGGCGGCACGGCGGCAGACCAGCTTCGCCAGCGTCTATGTCTATCCGGTGGTGGACGACAGGATCGAGATCGAGATCAACCCGGCCGATCTCCGCACCGATACCTTCCGGGCCTCGGGCGCCGGCGGGCAGCATGTGAACAAGACGGAATCCGGGGTGCGCTTCACCCATATCCCCACCGGGATCGTCGCCGCCAGCACGCAGGACCGCAGCCAGCACAAGAACCGCGCCATCGCCATGAACATGCTGAAGGCGCGGCTCTATGAGCTGGAACTCACAAAGCGCGAGGCGGTGAATGCGGCGACCGAGGCGGGGAAGACCGATATCGGCTGGGGCCACCAGATCCGCAGCTATGTCCTGCAACCCTACCAGATGGTGAAGGACCTCCGCACCGGGGTGGAGAAGGGCAATCCGGCGGCGGTGCTGGATGGCGAGATCGACGAATTCATGGCCGCGGCGCTCGCCGCCCGGGTCGGCGCCACCAGGTCCGAGGCCAGCGCCTCGGCGCGGTAGCGCCGCTGCCTCGCTAGAGCATGATGCGTTCACCTTCGTTCACGCATCATGCTCCAGGCCTTTGTTTGATCGCGTGATTCACGCTTTTCGGCGCGAGCACCTCAAGCGATCACGCTCTAGGCTTCCAGTTGCAGGCTGATTCGCTGGCGGACCGCCGGGTGCCGCAGCGTGAAGCCGCCCGGCAGCCGGGCCGCCTGCCAGCCGGTGGCCCTGGCATGGCGCATGAGGGTTGCCGGCAGCACGATCACGCCGGCGACGGCGTGGCGGCTCGACACCATGATGCGGTCATCGGCGAATTCCACCCGCCAGCCTTCGCGTTGCGCGAGGCGCAGCAGGGTGGACAGGACGGACCAGTCGGTGCGGTCATAAGCTGGCTGCATTGCAGCAGGGAAAGTGCCGCGGACCGCTCCGCGTTGCCTGCCGCGCGCGAATGTGTGCACCGGCTTGCGTCAGTCCCTCGGCCGGCGACCTGATGCCATGCTGGAACAACCTGCGCCGAAGGGCCGTTCCATTGCGGCCATCAAGGTGGAATGCAACCAGAAGGCGTAAGTTTTCGGTATGCAATTACCTTATTATAATGCAATGCGGCATGCGGAAGTGCCGCACCCGGACGTGCGGCGTCCGAATTGCTGAAGCGGAGCCGGTCGGTCGATGCGGGTATTGTTCGTTCATCAGAATTTCCCGGCGCAATACCGCCATGTCGCGCCGGCGCTGGCGCAACGGCGTGGCGTGCAGGTGATCGCGCTGGGCGAGAATGCCGGGGAGGCGCTGCAAGGCGTGCAGCATCTCCGCTACAAGCCGCCGCCGCCGGGGGGGCAAGGAGATCCACCGCTACGTCCGGCGCTTCGAGACCGCCGTCTATCGCGGCCAGCACGTGATCCGCGCGGCGCTGGCCCTGAAGGAGCGCGGCTTCACCCCGGACCTGGTCTGCTGCCATCCGGGCTGGGGGGGAGGGGATGTTCCTCCGGGATGCCTGGCCCGCGGCCAAGCTGCTGTACTACTACGAATACTACTACCGCTCCTCCGGCGGCGATGTCGGCTTCGACCCGCCCGGCGAGGTTCCGCTCGACGATGCCTGCCGGGTCCGCACCCTGAATGCGAACCACCTGCTGGCGCTGGAAGCCGCGGATTGGGGCCATACGCCCACCCGCTGGCAGGCCAGCCGCTTCCCGGACTGGGCGCAGCAGCGGATGTCCGTGGTGCATGAGGGGGTGGACACCAGCGCCATCCGCCGCCGCAAGGGCGCCACCTTCACCCTGCCGGACGGCCGGGTGCTGCGGGCCGGCGACGAGGTCGTCACCTTCATCGCCCGCGGGCTGGAGCCCTATCGCGGCTTCCATATCTTCATGCGGAGCCTGCCGGAAATCCTGGCCAGGCGGCCGCAGGCGCAGGTGGTGATGGTGGGCGGCGACGAGCCGCATTACGGATCGAACCCGCCGGCGGGGGGGCACCTGGCGGGAACTCCTGCTGGCCGAATTGGGCGACCGGGTGGACCGGAGCCGCATGCATTTCACCGGCAAGGTGCCGCATGCCGCGCTGCTGAACCTGCTCAGCCTGTCCTCGGCGCATGTCTACCTCACCTATCCCTTCGTCCTGTCCTGGTCGATGCTGGAAGCCATGGCTTGCGAGTGCCTGGTCATCGGCTCCGCCACCGCACCGGTGCAGGAGGTGATCGAGCACGGCCGCAACGGCCTGCTGGTGGATTTCTTCTCCTCCGAGGAACTGGCCGGAACGGTGGTGCGGGCGCTGGAGACGCCTGCCGCCATGGCCCCGCTGCGGGCCGCGGCGCGGGAGACGGTGGTGCGCCGTTACGACCTCCGTTCCGTCTGCCTGCCGCAGCAATTGGCCCTGGTTGATGCCGTCGCGGCCGGGCGGATGCCGGAGCATCGGGCGGCGGTGCCGGGCTGATTCCGACCGGGGCCGGAAGTTTATTGTAGACAACAACCCGAGGTTGATTTTATCTGACCAAGATAACGGTTTGTACAGGGACCAGGGTCCAGGTTTTCAGGCGCTATCTGGATTGCGGCTATGCAATAAGGCGCCGCGGTAACGAAACGTTCCGTTGATCTCCTGGGATCGCGGGGTTCCTTCTCCCGCCGCATTTGTCGAGAGGGTCATATGACGCAGCTCGGGCTCGGCATTGTTGAACCGGATACGGTTTTCGGCCGGCAGCTCGTCGGCTTCTTCGGGGAGCATGGCTTCACCGCCGAATTGCATGGCGAGGCCAGCCTCCTGCTCGATCATCTGCCGAGCCGGCCGCCACGCATGGTGGTCCTTGGCGATGGTGGCGGGATGGGGAATGCCTTGCAGGTGCTGCGCCGGATCCGGGAGGTTTCCCTGGTGCCCTGCGTGCTGCTCTCCGGCAAGGCGGATGATGTCAGCGAGATCGTCGTGCTGGAAGCCGGGGCGGACGACCTGATCGACCGCGCGGTGCCGCTGCGCGCCCTGCTCGCCCGGATTCGCGCGGTGCTGCGCCGGGCCGAATGGGGGGTGGTGGAGGCGGTGCCGGCGGTGGCCGTGAATGGCTGGCGCCTGGTGCCGCTGCGCCGGCAATTGCTGCGCCCGGACGGCTCCGAATGCCTGCTGACCACGGCCGAATTCGACCTCATGCGCCTGCTGGTCGATGCACAGGGCCGGGCCTTGACGCGCGACGACATCGCGCTGGGCGTCTTCCGCCGCCCCTTCCGGGCCGAGGACCGGACCGTGGACAACCTGGTGCTGCGGCTGCGCCGCAAGCTCGGCCCGAAGCAGCAATACAGCATCAAGACGGTGCGGGGCGCCGGCTACATGTTCGCCGGCTTCAGCGAAAGCGGCCGTCGCGTCGCCTGACCCGGGATGCCGCGCCGCCGCCGGTCACGCCGCGATTCCCGCCAGCACCGCCAGCAGGCGCCGCTCCGCCGCCCGGTTGCCCTTCCGGTGCCGGCGGGCCAGGATTTCCGGCGCATGCAGCGTCTGCCAGGCGATGCCCTCCGCCAGGGCCGCACCGTCTTGCCAGGCATCGAAGCCGCCGTCCGGGCCCATCACCAGCCGGTTCGGCACGCCGAGGGCCCGCGCCAGCGCCTCCAGTACCCCGCCATGGCAGGACTCGATGCTCGCGGCGGCGCCGGCCACCGCCTCCAGCAGATCCGCGGCGGCGAAGGGGCCGAAGAGGAAGCGGATGCGGGGGCAGGCGAAGCGGTCGCCGAAGAGGCTCGCCTCGGGCTGCGCCGCGATGCCGGCCGCCAGATCCCCCGGCGTGCCGAAGAAGCAGACCACCAGCGCCGGCCCGCCAGGCAGCGCCGCGATGGCCCGCAGCACGGGGCCGAGTTCCAACAGGCCGCGGGGCGTGGCGAAGGCGACCAGGTAGCGCCCGGACTCCCGCCGCGCGCGCTCCAGCAGCGCCCGCATCGGGCTGGCGCCGAGTTCCGGCTGACGCCGCAGCCCCAGGAAATTATAGGGGCCGGTCTCGAAGGCGCAGTCGCAGCATGGCACCGGCCGCGGCTCCGCCGCCGCCAGCCCGGGCATGGGCGGCAGCGCCCGGAGCGGCACGGCGCCAGGGGCGGTGGCCGTGGCGGCGGCCGTGGCTGGGCCGAGCACGAAGACCTGGTCCATCAGCCGGAGGCGCTGCCGACGCAGCCCGTTCGGGTTGCCCAGCCGATCCTCCTCGGCCAGGCCGAGCAGGTCCTCGCCATCCAGCAGCAGCAGGTTGCGCGCTTGCGGCACCGGGCAGGCAAGCTCCAGCGCCGCGCCATGCAGCACCCCGAGATCGGCGGACCATTCGGCCATCGGCAGGAAATGCGGGTTGGCGAGCACCGTCTCCGGCCCATCCGCCGCGGCGATCCAGGCCCGCGCCAGTTCCAGCAGGAGGTCCTTCGGCCGGAACATGGTGCTGCCGCCGGCCTGCATGCGGCCCGCCGGGTCCGGATGCCCGGCCAGGACCAGCCTGCGGAGGCCAGTGAGGGACTCATGGGGCAGGAAGCCGGGCGGAGCGGCCGGGGCAGCGGACATCAGATGATCCCTCGGGCGGCTGCGCCGTGGCGAGCGGCAGCATAGGGTTTCGCCTTGTAGGTGCCAATGCCGGCTTGTGACTCGCGCGTAAAGGGGGGTCACGGCGGCCCGATGATCGGCTAGATTGGGGTGGCCCGCCAGGATATCGCGGGCCAGGAGATTGCGGGGAAGTCTTGTCCGAACGCACCGCCAGCATGCCCGCCGAGGATCTCCTGGAGATCGCCCTCGCCGCCGCGCGTTTCCCGCGCCAGGCGCCGGGGGGCGGCGGCTTCGGAATCGCCGATATCGACCGCATCGCGCATCGTTTCCCGGGCTTCCTCGCCGGCCGCCTCGACGGGTTCGGTGCCGGGGGCGCGGGGAAGGCAGGAGTGGTGGCGGGGTTCAACGCCGCCCTGACCCGCTGGGGGCGGCACCGCTTCGAAGGCTTGGGGGAGGGGCCGGAGGCGCTGGCGCAGCGCATCGGCATCACCTTCGCCGCCGGCACTCTGGCGGCCGCCGCGCTGCCGGCGCTCGCCGAATTGCGCCGGCGGGATCTCGCCAACCTGGCGGCGCTGGATGCGCCAGGGCCCGGCGCGGTGCCGCTGTCGCGGCTGTTCCGGCTGCTGCTCTTCGCGATCCGGCTGCGGCGACCGGACATGCTCGGGCTGGTGGATGCCAGCCTGGCCGCGGTCTTCGACTGGGTGGTGGTCTTCGGCCTGACCGAGCAGGGCCTCTGGCACCTGCTGCCGCCCGCCGATCGCCGGCTGCTGCTGGCCGGCACGCCAAAGGACCCGCCGGTCTTCCTCCGCGCGGTGATGCGCTTCCGGCCGGACCTCCGCGCCCTGGCGGACCGGCCCGAGCGGCTGCGCGACTGGTTCCGCGCCTGTGCCGTGGCGGAATACGGCATCCGCTTGGCCGAGCCGGACCGCGACCCTCCGCGTCCCGGCCTGCTGAGCGTGATCGGGCCCTGGAAGCAGGTGCTCGGCATCTCGGACGACTGCTTCAGCGCCTGCCGCGCCCTGGATGCGCTTGGCTGCGATTACGAGGTGGCCGGCACCAAGCCGGCCCGCTGGATCGAGACCGACCCCGACAAGCTCGCCCTGCTGCGCCACCGCGCGGTGGAGGTGCCGGGGGGCGACCGCGCCTTCTTCTGCGACACGCTGTTCGAGGCCACCTTCTGGGCGCTGCGCCACTGGCCGCGCTTCGCCTCGTTCCGCCGGGTCGATCTCTTCGCGCCCTGGGAATTGCCGGGCCTGCCGCCGGGCTGGCAGGCGGCGGCGCGGATGTTCGACACCATCCTGTCGCCCTCCGATTTCGCGCGGCAGGCTTTCGTGGCCTCCGGGGCGGGGCGGGCGCTGGCGGTGACCTCCTCGGTCGAGGTCATCGGCCGGCCGGCGCCGGCCAGCGCGCTGATGCTGCGGCGGCGCCTGGCGCTGCCGGCAGGGCGGCGGGTCTTCGTCTGCGTCTTCGACTTCTCCTCCTACCTGGCGCGCAAGAATCCGGAGGCGGTGGTGCGGGCCTTCGCGGCGCTGCGGCGCCAGGTGCCGAATGCGACCCTGGTGCTGAAGACCACCCGCGGCCGGCGGGCGCGGGATGCGGCGCGGCGGCTGCGCGCCCTGCTGCGCGGCGTGCCGGATGTGGTCTGGGTGGACGGCGCCTGGCCGAATGCGATGGTGGAGGCGCTGCTGCGCCGGGCGGATGCCCTGGTTTCGCTGCACCGCTCCGAGGGGTTCGGGCGCAACATCGCCAAGACCCTGCTGCTCGGCCGGCCGGTGGTGGTGACGGACTGGTCCGGCAATGCCGATATGCGCGCCGAGCCCGGCTATTTCGGCGTGCCCTGCCGCCTGGTGCCATTGACCGACCGGGACTACGTGCTGGGCGGCGGCCAGGTCTGGGCCGAGCCCGACCCGCGCGGCGCGGTGCGGCAGATGCGGGCGGCGCTGGGCTTCCGGCAGCGGGTGGAGCGGCCACGCACCGGCCTCCGCTTCTCCCGCCAGCGCCTGGCCCGGCGGCTTGGCCGCGCGCTGGACCTGGGGTGACGCGGCCCGATGACCGCAGGGCCGCATGGCCCGGAGGTCTGAATCGGGCCGGAGATGCAAGGCGCCCCGGGTTCTCGCCCCTCGGCATTTGGTGTAATCGGCCAGCGCTATGAAGACTGGTACAATGAGGACAGGCGCGTGACAGTTGTTCCGGTGATCCTTTCCGGCGGCACGGGAACCCGATTGTGGCCGCTGTCCCGCGAGGGCTACCCGAAGCAATTCTGGCCGCTGGTCTCCGAGCGGACCATGTTGCAGGAAACCGTGGCGCGGGCCGCCGGCCCCGGCTTCGGCCCGCCGGTCGTGGTCTGCAACGAGGCGCATCGCTTCATGGTGGCCGAGCAGTTGCGCGAGGCGCGGGTCGCCGGCGCCCGCATCCTGCTGGAGCCGCTGGGCCGCAACAGCGCCCCGGCCATCGCCGCCGCCGCCCTGCTGCTGCGCGAGGAAGACCCGGCTTCGGTGCTCTGGCTGATGGCCGCCGATGCCGCCATCGCCGATGTGCCGGCGCTGCATGCGGCCTTGGCCCAGGCGGTGGTGGCGGCGCGGGCCGGGCGGATCGTCACCTTCGGCATGCGGCCGACCGCGCCGGAGACAGGGTATGGCTACATTGAGGGGGGCGAGGTCCTGCCCGGCCTGCCCGGCGTGCAGGCGGTGGCGCGTTTCGTCGAGAAGCCGGATGCGGCGACCGCGGCGCGCTTCCTGGCCGATGGGCGGCACCTCTGGAACAGCGGCATGTTCGTCGCCACCGCCGCGACCCTGATCGAGGAGCTGGAACGCTACGCCCCGGAGCTGCTGCGGGCGGTCGAGGCGGCCATGGCAGGGGCGAGCCGCGACCTCGACTTCGTCCGCCTTGGCGCTGCCGAGTTCCGGCGCGCGCCGGCGATCTCGATCGACTATGCGGTGATGGAGCGGACCGATCGCGCCGCGGTGGTGCCGGCTTCGATCGGCTGGTCCGATCTCGGCTCCTGGGCCGCGCTCTGGGATGTCGGTGCCAAGGATGCCGGCGGCAATGTCGCGGTGGGCCCGGTGGAGATCCTGGAGAGCGAGGGCTGCTATGTCCGCTCCGAGGGCGTGCTGACCGGCGTGGTGGGGCTGAAGGATACGGTGGTGGTGACCACCGAGGATGCGGTGCTGGTGATGCCGCGCGAGCGCGCCCAGGACGTGAAGCTGCTGGTCGACCGGCTGCGCGCCGCCGGCCGCCGCGAGGCCACCGAGCATCGCCGCATCTATCGCCCCTGGGGCCATTACGAGGGGCTGATCCAGGGCGAGCGCTTCCAGGTGAAGAAGATCAGCGTGCGCCCCGGCCAGAAGCTCTCGCTGCAGAAGCATTTCCACCGCGCCGAGCATTGGGTGGTGGTGAATGGCACGGCGATGATCCAGCGTGACGCCGAGAGCATCCTGCTGCGCGAGAATGAGAGCGTCTATCTGCCGCTCGGCTGCGTCCACCGGCTGGAGAACCCGGGCATGATCCCGCTGACCCTGATCGAGGTGCAGTCCGGCGCCTATCTCGGCGAGGACGACATCGTCCGCATCGAGGATACCTACGGCCGCGTCTGAGACTGGCGGGATGCAGGCCGCGGCAGGGGATCTCGCCGGCCTGGCGCGCGAATTCGCGGCCGGGCACAGCTTGTTCTTCGATATCGGCACGCTGCGCGAGCCGGAATTCACCGGCATCCCGAATGTCGCCGCCAACCTGGCGCGGGAGGTGCTGGCGGCGGGGCTGCCCTGCCAGTTCTTCCTGGGCGAGAGCATCATCCGCCCGGAATTCCTGCGTTTCCTGCTGGAGACGAATGGCGGCAGCTTCTTCGGCTACCACCACCAGCTCGGGGAGACCGTGGCGGGGTCCCTGCTGGCGGCAGTGGCGGCGGCACCGCGCTCGGTCGGGCTGTTTCCGGCCGAGAAGCCCTTCCACCGGCTCTTCGACCTCGAATTGCAGGTGCTGCACGACTTCTCGACGCTGGCTACGCCCTATTTCCACTTGGCCGCCACCAATGACCTGCATGGCGCCAGCCTGCTGGCCGATATCGCCAGCAACGACCTGAATTTCTGCGTCTCGGAGGCCACTGCCGCCTATCTGCGGCGGCTCTGCCCGGAGAGCGCGGCACGGGTCGCGGTCAGCCACAACGGGGTGCGCTGGCCGGAGCATTTCGCGCCGGCTGCGGAGGCGCTGTTCGGCGGGCTGGATTTCGAGCCCTATGCCGTGATCCTCGGCACCATCGAGCCGCGCAAGAACCTCGAGATCGTCTTCCGCGCCCTGGCGCAGGACCGCGCCCTGCTGGAGCGCTACCGCTGGGTATTCCTCGGCAAGGCGGGCTGGCTCTTCGATTTCGAGGCGGCGGTGCGGCGCCATCTCGGCGCCATGCCGGCGGGCTTCAGCCATGCCGGCTTCGTCAGCGAGTTCCGTAAATATTGCCTGCTCAGGAATGCCCGCTTCACCCTCTATCCCTCGCTCTTCGAGGGCTTCGGGCTGCCGATCCTGGAAAGCTTCAGTCTCGGCGTGCCGGTGGTGCATTCCGCCTCCTCCAGCATGCCGGAGGTGGCGGGCGCGGCCGGCCACCCCTTCCAGCCGGACAGCGCCGGGAGCCTGCTCGCCGCGATCCATCGCCTGGAGGCGGCGCAGGCGGGGGATGCGCCGGGCCTGCGCCAGGCCTGCCTTGACCGCGCGGCGGGATTCCCCTGGTCGGGCATGCTGCGCACCATCCTGGCGGAGACGCTGATGCTCGCAGCGGGGCGGCGCTGATGCAGGCCGCTTCGCGCTCCCTGCCGCGGGTGCCGGGGAGCCGGTCGCTGCTCGGCGCCTTCGAGGGGATCGAGGGCGGCAGGCTGGCCTGCGGCTGGGTCTTCGATGTCGCGGAGCCGGAGCGGCGTTGCATCGTGCAATTGCGGATCGACGGCAGGCCGGTGGCGCAGGCGGAGGCGGGGTTGCCGCGCCCGGACCTCGGCGCCGGGCCGCGGGCGGAATGCGGCTTCCGGCTGGCGGTGCCGGCCGCGGGTTTCGACGGCGCCATCCATTGGGCGGAGGTCCGGCTGCTGCCGGAGGGGCTGCGGCTCGGCCCGGCCCGGCCGCTCACTGGGCTGGTCGCGGAGGACCGGCCAGAGGCGAGGCGCTTCTCGGTGAACAGTATCCTGCGGCTGCAGGATGGCCCGATCGACCTTGACCGGGTCTTCCCGCCAGCCTTCCTGGAGCGCCACGGGGTCCGCGCCGCGGTGGCCTATGCCTATGTCTGGCTGCTGAAGCGCCCGCCCGACCCGGACGGTTGGGAGCATTATGCCAGGCGCATCGAGGCCGGCGAGCTCACGCTCGGCGGCTTCCTGCGGGAGATCGGTGCTTCCGAGGATGCGGCGCGGGCAAGGCGCGCCGGCATCGACCTGCTCTCGGAATTCAGCCTCGTGCTGGCGGCGGCCAGCCGCCTTCCCGGTGCGGGGGGGTAGGGCCTGTTGGCGCCTGATCCAATCGAAGATGACGGCGCGGCGTTGCCTGCCCTTATGAGAGCTGGCGTTCTACTGGTGTTGGTCGTTGGGGCCGCCTTGAGTCGCTCCCGGAGGCTGGAGCGGCAGGGGCGTGGTCAGGCGCCGCGGAGAAAAAAGCACTTCATTTGATGCGGCCTGGGTCGCTCGGCCTTCAGGTCATCGGCGGGAGGTCTTGCCCTCCGATCCGGCTTTCCCCCCGCAACTGCGGAATTGTTCGGTGCCCCTCGGTTTTGTGCCTAAGGTGTGGGGCTTCGTGCTCCGCCGCGAGCGGCGTGGTGCGCAAGGCTATGCACCACCGGAGGGTCCGATCATGCTGCGACTGATCCGCGTTGCCGCCGCGCCCTGGTCGTGCCTCCGGGCAGAAGCGATCGCGCCAGCGCTGTCTCGGCGAGGGCTGCTCGCCGCGGTATGCGCGTGCTGTGCCGCAGGCGTGCTGGCGCCTGTTGCCGCTGGTGCCCAGATCGCATCGGGTGCGGTGCGGCCGCTGCATGGCCGGCTCGATGTCGCGGCGGCGGCGATCGAGGCGCGGATGATCGCTTGGCGCCGCGACATCCATCAAAGCCCGGAACTCGGCAACCAGGAAGTCCGCACCGCAGCGCTGGTCGCCACGCATTTGCGGCGCCTCGGCTACGACGTCAGGGAGCAGGTGGCGGTGACTGGGGTGGTCGGCACGTTGCGCGGCGATGGTGGCGATGGCCCGGTGCTGGCGCTGCGGGCCGACATGGACGCGCTGCCGGTCACCGAGCCTGCCGGGCTGCCCTTCGCCTCTCGCGTCCGCACTATATGGGCCGGCGAGGAGACCGGGGTGATGCACGCCTGCGGCCACGACTGTCATACCGCGATCCTGTTGGCTGTGGCGGAGGTCCTGGCGGCGCACCGGGCGGAATTGCGCGGGACGGTGAAGCTGCTATTCCAGCCGGCCGAGGAAGGCCTGCCGAATTTCGAGGTCGGCGGCGCCCGCCGGATGCTGGACGAAGGCGCCTTCGAAAACCCACGCCCCGATGCGGTGATGGCGCTGCACATGGTGCCGTTCCGCAGGCTAGGCGAGATCACCTATACGGTCGGCACCACGAACGCGAGTGGCGACGAATTCCGCATCGCGGTGCAGGGCCGCCAGACGCATGCAGCCTTTCCGTGGTCGGGCGTCGACCCCATTGTCGTCGGTGCGCAAATCGTCACTGCGCTGCAGACCATCGCGTCGCGCGAGGTCAATGTCGTAAGGTCTCCGGTAGTGATCTCGGTCGGCAGCTTCCGCGCCGGCAACCGAAGCAACATCATCCCTAACCGGGCGGAGCTGACCGGCACGCTGCGAGCCTTCGACGATGCCGCCCGCATCATGGCGCAGCGCCGGGTCAAGGAGATCGCCGAGGGCGTTGCCGCCAGCATGAACGCCACCGCCGAGGTGGTCTGGTCGCCGGCCGGGATCCCGTCCAATGCGAATGACCCGGCCTTGGCCGGACGGATGGCCCCGACCCTGGCGCGCATCGCAGGGCCGGGCAAGCTGGTGCCGAGCAGCCGAGGCATGGCGCTCGAGGATTTCTCCTATTTTTCGCGGGTGGTACCGGGTCTGTTCTTCAACATCGGCGTCACCCCGGCAGGCGTAGACCCGGCGACGGCTGCGCCCAACCACTCGCCGCTGTTCAAGGTTGACGAGGCAGCGCTTCTTGTGGGCCTGCGGGCGATGCTGCATCTGGTCGCCGACTACACCGGCAGCGGGTCCGCTTAGGCCACGGGGAGGCAGACCAAGGCCCCCGCGGCGGATGGCGGCGAGAGCTTCCTGAGCTCATGGCCTTGGCCAGCGCCACCTTAGGCCTGCCCAAACGTGGGGCCGTCGCCGGCATTGAGTTGCCTCTACGAAGGCTGTGGTCTAGCCACCCCAGGCGATGAAGGCGCCGTTCCTGTAGCCCGCCGCGGCCTTGCCGTAGCGGAGCGGCTTTTCCTCGGGCGTCAGGACCCGGCCGCCGGCGGCCTCCAGCACCGCCTGGCCGGCGGCGGTGTCCCATTCCATGGTCGGGCCGAAGCGCGGATAGACATCCGCCAGCCCCTCCGCCACCAGGCAGAATTTCAGCGAGGAGCCGATGGAGTTGCGCCCGGCCACCGGCAGCCCGGCCAGGAAGGCCGCCGTCTCGGCATCGAGATGCGAGCGGCTGGCCACCGCGGTCAGCCCCCCGGCCGGGCGCGGCCGGACCCGGATCGGCTGCCGGGTGGCCTCGCCGACCCGGCCGGCGGCGACATCGGCCTGCACCAGCGCCGCCTCGGCGCCCAGGACGCCGAGCCAGAGCTTGGCCAGCGCCGGGGCATAGACCACGCCGGCGACCGGGCGGCCGCCGGCGATGACCGCGATATTGACCGTGAATTCGCCGCTGCGGCTGACGAATTCCTTGGTGCCGTCCAGCGGGTCGACCAGCAGGAAGGTCTCGCCCCGCGCCCCGAGCCCGGAGGTGGCGATGGCCGCTTCCTCCGAGATCACCGGCAGGCCGGGGAATTCCGCCGCGAGGCGGGCAGCGATGACGGCTTCCGAGGCCAGGTCGGCGGCGGTCAAGGGACTGCCATCGGCCTTCAGATCAATCTCGCCCGGCGCTTCGTATACATTCATGATGCTGCCGCCCGCGGCGATGGCGATATCCGCCAGCCGCCAGGCGACGGGCACCAAGGCGGCAGGATCGGATGCCCAGGATTCAATCATGCTGAAAACCTTCATCCCTGTTCCGTCGGCGCGCAGCACTTGAGCATCCCCAAAGAAAAAAACCTGTAAGTCGAGGAAGTCGCTGGCCGGTGGTATCATCATAAGCTATTTTCCACCCATGGCTGTAGTGCCATTCCGTGTCCGATCCGGAGAGCCGAGTATGTCGACCGTAACAGCCGCGCAACTTTCGCCGCATCTGAGGCGACTGGAAGCCGAGTCCATCGCCATCATCCGGGAAGTCGCGGCCTCCTTCCGCAATCCTGTGATGCTCTACTCGATCGGCAAGGATTCGGGCGTGATGCTGCATCTCGCCCTCAAGGCCTTCCACCCGGGCAAGCTGCCCTTTCCCCTGCTGCATGTGGATACGACCTGGAAATTCCGGGAGATGATCGCCTTCCGCGACTGGATGGCGCGGGAGAAGGGGCTCGACCTCGTCGTCCACATCAACCAGGAAGGCGTGGAGCGCGGCATCAGCCCGGTGGCCTCCGGCTCCGCCCTGCATACCCAGGTGATGAAGACCGAGGGGCTGAAGCAGGCGCTCGACAAATTCGGCTTCGACGCGGCCTTCGGCGGCGCCCGGCGCGACGAGGAGAAGAGCCGCGCCAAGGAGCGCATCTTCTCCTTCCGCGGCGCCGGCCACGCCTGGGACCCGCGCAACCAGCGGCCGGAACTCTGGAGCCTCTACAACACCCGCATCCGGCAGGAGGAGAGCATCCGCGTCTTCCCGCTGTCGAACTGGACCGAATTCGACGTCTGGGATTACGTGCTGGCGGAGCGCCTGCCGGTGGTGCCGCTCTATTTCGCCAAGCAGCGCCCGGTGGTGAAGCGCAGCGGCACCTGGATCATGGTCGATGACGAGCGATACCCGCTCAATCCCGGCGAGGTGCCGGAGATGCGCTGGGTGCGCTTCCGCACGCTCGGCTGCTACCCGCTCTCGGGCGCGGTGGAGAGCCGGGCGGAGACGCTGGAGGAGATCATCGCCGAGATGCGCGGCGCCCGCACCTCCGAGCGCCAGGGTCGGCTGATCGACACCGACGAGGACGCCTCGATGGAGAAGAAGAAGCGCGAGGGCTATTTCTGATGGACACCAACGCCTATGCCGCCGACCAGGCGACCCGCGGCCTGCTGCGCTTCCTCACCTGCGGCTCCGTGGACGACGGCAAGTCCACGCTGATCGGCCGGCTGCTCTATGACAGCCAGCTCATCATGGAGGACCAGCTCTCCTCGCTGGAGAAGGACAGCCGCAAGCACGGCACCACGGGCGAGGAGATCGACCTCGCGCTGCTGGTGGACGGGCTGGAGGCGGAGCGGCAGCAGGGCATCACCATCGATGTCGCCTACCGCTTCTTCAACACGCCGCGCCGCAGCTTCATCGTGGCCGATACGCCGGGTCATGAGCAGTACACCCGCAATATGGCGACGGGCGCCTCCAATTCCGACCTCGCCATCATCCTGATCGATGCGCGCAAGGGCGTGCTGACCCAGACCAAGCGGCACAGCTTCATCTGCTCGCTGCTCGGCATCCGCAACATCGTGGTGGCGGTGAACAAGATCGACCTGGTGGGCTTCAGCCAGGATGTCTTCGACCGCATCGTCGGCGACTACCTGACCTTCGCCACCTCGCTCGGCTTCCATTCCATCGTGCCGGTGCCGATCTCGGCGCGCTACGGCGACAACGTCACCACGCGTTCCGGCAACATGCCGTGGTATCGCGGCACGACGCTGGTAAATTACCTGGAGACGGTGGATGCCGAGGCGGAGGCGGTGGACCGGCCCTTCCGCTTCTCGGTCCAGTGGGTGAACCGCCCGAACCTCGACTTCCGCGGCTTTTCCGGCACCATCGGCTCCGGCCGCATCGCCGTTGGCGACCAGGTGGTGGTGGCGGCCTCCGGCAAGACCAGCCGGGTGGCGCGCATCGTCACCGCGGATGGCGACCTGCCGGGCGCCGGTGCCGGCGATGCGGTGACGCTGACCCTGGCCGATGAGATCGACATCGCCCGCGGCGACCTGCTCTGCCCGCCCAGCCAGCGCCCGGCGGTGGCCGACCAATTCGCCGCGCATATCCTCTGGATGGATGAGGAGGCGATGCTGCCGGGCCGGCAGTACCTCATGCGGATCGGCAATCTCTGGACGCCCTGCTCGGTGACGAGCATCAAGCACCGGATCGACGTGAACACGCTGGAGCACCAGGCGGCCCGCAGCATCGAGCTGAACGGCATCGCCTTCTGCAACCTCTCCACCGCCAAGCCGGTGCCCTTCGACCCTTATGAAGAAAACCGGAGCACCGGCGCCTTCATCCTGGTCGACCGCTTCACCAACCGCACCGCCGCCGCGGGCATGATCGCCTTCCCACTGCGCCGCGCCACCAATATCCACCACGAGAGCAACCTCGTGGACAAGCAGGCGCGGGCGGCGCTCACCGGGCAGAAGCCGGCGGTGCTGTGGTTCACCGGTCTTTCGGGTTCCGGCAAGTCCACCATCGCCAAGCTGGTGGAGCTGGAGCTGAACCGCGCCGGCCGCCTGACCTATATCCTCGATGGCGACAACGTGCGGCACGGGCTGAACAACGACCTCGGCTTCACCGATACCGACCGCGTCGAGAATATCCGTCGCATCGGCGAGGTGGCGAAGCTCTTCGTCGATGCGGGGGTGATCGTGCTCTGCTCCTTCATCTCGCCCTTCCGGGCGGAGCGGCAGATGGTGCGGGAACTGGTGGAGCAGGGCGAGTTCCTGGAGATCTTCATCGACACGCCGATCGAGGAATGCATCCGCCGCGACCCCAAGGGCCTCTATGCCAAGGCGAAATCGGGCGCGATCCCGAATTTCACCGGCATCGACAGCCCCTATGAGCCGCCGACGGCGCCGGAGATCACCCTGACCACGGTCGGCACCTCGCCCGAGGCGCTGGCGCAGGACCTGCTGCGGCAACTCCGCGAGCGCGGCCACTCCGCGTGAGAGACCGGCGGCCGGGTGGCATGCGCCATCCGGCCGCCGGCGCTACACGGCAACGCCGGCCTGGCGCGCCCGCTCCACCATCCAGTGCCGGGCCGCCTGCATGTCCTCCAGGGAGCCGAAGGCGTTCATGTAGTGGCCCCGGAAGCCCTTCGCCTCCAGCCGGCGGAACATGTCGCCGAAGTCGAAATCGCCCTCGCCGGGGCGGAGATGCTCCTCATGGCCATTCCGCCAGCAATCGGCGAGGCGGACCTCCATGACGCGCTCCAGCGGAATGGCCTCGATGAAGCCCTCGACCCCATCGGGCATCAGATGCGCGTGATTGGCGGTGAAGGAGAGCGCGAAGGCGGGTGAGTCGATCCGCTCGTAGTAATGGCGCCACTCCTCGACCGTATGCGCCAGGTAGTGGACTTCCGCCTTCTCGGGCTCCTTGTTCAGGTTTTCCAGCAGCAGCCGCGCGCCGTGCTTCTCGGCATGCTCCACCATCCGCTGCAGCCTTTCGAGGCCGGCCTGCATCCGCATTTCGACATCGGCGGTGAAATGGTAGCCGGCATGCACCACGATCCATTCGGCGCCGAGCCGGGGTGCGATCTCGATATAGGCGCGGAGATAGGCATCCACCGCCTCTGACAGCAGCGGTGAATATTCCGCGACATTGACCGCGGAGAGGGTGTGCAGGCCGAGATGGATGCCATGCCCCTCGCAGGCGGCGCGGATGGCCCGGCAGCGCGCATCGTCGAACCGGGTGAAGGCATTGGCCCCGGTATCCAATGGATATCGATATGGCGCACCCCGTTGCGGGCGGCCCATTCGATGCCCTCCTCCAGCCGCGCCTTGCGGCCGATATCCACCCCGATCCTGTCGAGCAGCGACATTGCCTTCCTCCCCTGGCCCGCGCGATTGTTTACATCGCCGAAGCCGGGTGGCAACGTCCCGGGCAGGGAGCAAGAACAGCCCGGAAAGGTGCCGATGCCGGCCAGGTCCTGCCGCGATTCCAGAGTGCCGCAGCATGACGGCGGCGGCCGAGGCGACGCCTCCCCATGGACCCTGACGAGCGGCGCGGCCGGCGAGGCCGGGTGCCGCCCCGGGCAAGAATGCAGGATCAAGGGAGGACTCCGGGAATGCAGATGATCACCAGGCGCCAGCTCGCGGCGATGGCCGCGGCCATGGCTGCGATGGGCACGGGCGCCGCCGGCGCCCAGGAGATGCCGCCGCATGAGCGCGAACTGCATGAGGCGGCGCGGCGCGAGGGCGAGATCACCTGGTATTCCGGCCAGTACAGCGCCGAGGGATCGGAAGCGGTCGGCCGCGCCTTCGGCGAGCGTTATCCGGGGGTCCGCTGCAACGTCGTCCGCAGCACTTCGCAGGTGGCCTTCCAGCGGCTGTCGCAGGACAACCGGGCGGGTGTCGCGCAATGCGACGTCTTCAGCTCCACGGATTTCGGCCATTACAGCCTGCTGAAGCGGGAAGGGCGCCTGCTGAAATACCGCCCCGTGAATGCCGATGGGCTGCTGCCGGCGCTGCGCCATGCCGACCCGGATGACACCTACCAGTCGAGCTTCATCGGCCTCTACCTGCTCGCCCATAATACGCGGAAGGTCAGCGAGGCGGAGGCGCCGAAGAGCTGGACCGATGTGCTCGACCCGAAATGGCGCAACCAGCTCGCGGTCGGCCATCCCGGTTTCAGCGGGGCGATCGGCATCTGGGCGGTGCAGATGCGGAAGATGTACGGCTGGGACTACTTCAAGCGGCTGGAGCGCAACCGGCCGCTGATCGGCCGCTCCTCCATCGACCCGGTGACGGTGCTGAATGCCGGGGAGCGGTCGGTGGGCGTCGCGGTGCCCTCGGGCTCGACCCTGCTCAGCATCGAGCGCGGCAATCCGTTGCGGCTGATCTATCCGACCGAGGGGGTGCTGGCGACCATCTCGCCCTCCGCCATCCTGCGGAACGCGCCGCATCCGAATGCCGCCAAGCTCTTCATGGAATTCACCACCGGGCCCTACCTGTCGCAGACGGTGCGGCTGCTCTATGGCGAGTCCCTGCGGCCGGATGTACCGCCTCCGGAAGGATCGCGGCCGCTCGACCAGATCACCCTGCTCGCGCCGACCCAGGAGGAGGCCGAGAAGGGCGTGCCGGAAGTGCGCGAGCTCTGGCGCGACACTTTCGGCATCTGATCCCCAGCCGCAGGACGCCAGACGATGCCGGATACCACTATCGCCCTGCGGGAACCCGGACCCGCCGCCCGCCGGACCACCTGGTTCGGCCGGCTGCGGCATGTCGAGCCGGTGACGCTGCTCTGGGCGGTGCTGATCGCGGCGCTGCTGTTCCTGGTCGCCTTCCCGCTGCTGAAGCTGCTGGCTGTCAGTTTCGAGACCCAGGGCAGCGGCGCCTTCACCCTAGCGAATTACGGCACCGCCTATGGCCGCGCCCGCTATGTCGAGGCGCTGCTGAACTCGCTGACCCTCGGCCTCATCACCGCGACCATCGCGGTGGTGCTGGCGGTGCCGATGGCCTGGGCGGTGTCGCGCACCGACATGCCGGGCAAGGGCTTCACCTGGGCGGTGGTGCTGGCCGCCTTCGTCATGCCGCCCTATCTCGGCGCGGTGGGCTGGATCCTGCTGGCGGGGCCGAATTCCGGCTTCCTGAACCTGGCCTGGCGCTGGGCGACGGGGGCGGAGGACCCGCTCTTCGATGTCTACAGCTTCGCCGGCCTGGCGCTGGTCATCGCGCTGCATTCCTTCCCGCTGGTCTTCATCTTCGTGAAATCGGCGCTCGACCTGGTCTCCTCCGAGATGGAGGATGCGGCGAACATCCTCGGCGCCGGCACCTGGACCGCGATGCGCAAGGTGTCGCTGCCGCTGGTCTGGCCCTCGATCCTGGGCGGCTTCATCCTGGTCTTCCTGGAAACCATCGCACTGTTCGGCACGCCGGCCATCATCGGCATCCCGGCCCGCATCAATGTGGTGACCACCCAGCTCTGGCAGTTCTTCGAATATCCGGTGCGCGTGGAGGTGGCGGCGGCCTATGCCATGCCGCTGCTGCTCATCACGGTGGGGCTGATCGCGGCGCAGCGGCTGGTGCTGTCGCGCAAGGGCTTCGTCTCGCAGACCGGCAAGGGCGGCGAGCGGCGGCCGATCCGCCTCGGTCCCTGGCGCTGGCTGCTGTTCGGCTGGTGCGCGGGGGTCGGGCTCTTCGCGGTGGCGCTGCCGCTGCTGGTGCTGATCCAGGCGTCCTTCGCCAAGGCCTGGGGGCGGGGCCTCACGCTCGACAACCTGACGCTCAGGGATTACCGCCTGCTGCTCTTCGAGCATGAGATGGCGCTGACCTCGGTCTGGAACACCATCTGGTTCTCGGGGGTCGCGGCGACCCTGGCGGTGGGGCTGGCGCTGCTGATCGCCTATATCGTCGCCCGCAAGCTGGTGCCCTTCGGCGAGGCGCTGGGCTTCCTGGCCATGGCGCCCTTCGTGATCCCGGGCATCGTCATGGCGATCGGCTTCTATGCGGCCTATGCGCCGCCGCCGCTGGCGCTCTATGGTACGGCGACGCTGATCATCCTGGCCTTCACCGCGCGCTTCCTGCCGATCGCCTATGCCAATTCCACCGCCGCGATGCGCGCGGTGCATCCCGAGATGGAGGAGGCGGCGCGCATCCTCGGCAGCGGTCGGCTGCATGCCATCCGGCACGTCACCGCGCCGCTGGTGAAGAAGGCGCTGCTCGGCGGCTGGCTGATCGTCTTCATCGTCGCCTCGCGCGAATTGTCGGCCGCGGTCTTCCTGGTGGGGCCGCGGACCCGGACCATGTCCGTGCTGCTCTATGATTTGAGCGAGGCCGGCAATTTCGAGGTGCTGGCGGCCTTCGGCGGCATCCTGCTGGTCATCACCATGGTGTTCGTCGGCATCGGGATGAAGCTGGTCGGACGCGATTTCATGCTGCGGAGAACCTGACATGTCCCGCCTTCAGCTCCGTGGCCTGACCAAGGCCTTCGGCACCCTCACCGTCGTGGACGGCATCGACCTGGCGCTGGAGCAGGGGGAGTTCATCTCCCTGCTCGGCCCCTCCGGCTGCGGCAAGACCACCACGCTGCGGATGATCGCCGGCTTCATCGAGCCGAATGCCGGCAGCATCGAGCTGGATGGCGAGCGGATCTCCTCGCCGGGCTCCGTGCTGCCGCCGGAGCGCCGCCGCATGTCCATGATCTTCCAGAGCTATGCGATCTGGCCGAACATGACGGTGGCGGAGAATGTCGGCTTCGGCCTGAAGCTGCGCAAGCTGCCCGCGGCGGAGGTGAAGCGGCGGGTCCGCGAGATCCTGGATGTGGTCCAGATGGGGCACCTCGCCGGCCGCTACCCGGCCGAGCTTTCGGGCGGCCAGCAGCAGCGCGTGGCCCTGGCCCGCGCCATCGTGGTGAAGCCGGCGGTGCTGCTGCTGGATGAGCCGCTGTCCAACCTCGACGCCAATCTCCGCGAGGAAATGCGCTTCGAGATCCGCCGCCTGCACGACGAGTTCCGCATCACCACCGTCTATGTCACCCATGACCAGGCGGAGGCCATGGCGACCTCGGACCGGATCGCGGTGATGAATGCCGGGCGGATCGAGCAGGTGGATGCGCCGCATATGCTCTATACGCGGCCGCGCACCCGCTTCGTGGCCGGCTTCGTCGGCCGCACCAACCTGCTGGATGCGCAATTGCGAGGCGATGAGATCGGCCTGGCAGGCTTCGCGCTCAGGGGGGAGGGGGTGGCCGGGATCGCCGAGGCGCGGCAGGGGCCGGTCCTGCTCTCGGTGCGGCCGCAAAGCGTGCGCCTCCATCGCGCGCCCCCGGGCACTGCGGATGGCAGGCTGGTGCTGCCGGGCGGCATCGCCGGGCGGGTCTATCTCGGCGAGGCCTGGGACTACCAGGTGCGGGTGGCGGAGGGCGAGCAACAGCTCCGCGTCGCCGCGCCGCCCTCCCAGGTGCATGAGGTCGGCGCGCCGGTCTGGCTGGGATTCGACCCGGAGCAGATGGCGCTGGTCGAGTAGGGTGGGTCTCTTCCCTATAGGCTAAGTAGGTGGCCAAAAGTCTTCTATCAGGTTCCTGAGCCAGAAGTGCTTTGAAGCCATCCCGGCCTTGCGGCACGCCTGCTGGGGTGTCAGTCCCAGCACCCAGTCTGCGGCATCGCTGGCCAGAGCATTCACCGAGGTGGCCTGCCGATTGGCGGCGATGAGCCGCTTCAGTTCGCGCCAGAGTTGGTCCATGGCGTTCAGTTCCGGAGCCTGCTTGGGCAGCCAAAGGAACCGGATGCCAAGCGCCGCGGCCAGCATCTGGGTGCGCGCGGCGGTGTGTGCGCTGGCCCGGTCGGCCAGGAGCCAAATCGTGCCGGCGGCGCGGTAGCGGCGTCGCACCTCGCGCAAGAAGACCTGCGCATCGGCAGCGCCGGCACGCGGACGGACGAGCACGACCCGGTGCGCGGTCCGCAGGTCGATCGCGCCGAACAGCACTCGCTTGGCGTTCGCGCCGGTGATCGGCACGGTGGCCTGCGTGCCCTTGAGAGCCCAGGCCGCGCGCAGCGGGGGAAACAGCCGCAGCAATGTCCAGTCGCAGCACAGCAGCACGTCGCCGGCGCGCCAGCCAGCGCGCAGGCGCCGGATTATTCCCCTTTTTTCTGGGCCAGATGTACTGCCCGTCCGACGTAGACGTAGCGGGGCCGCTTCCAGCGGTAGTTCGCCTCATGCAGGCGGCGGCGCAGCGTTCGGGCGCCGACCGTGATGCCGTGACGTCGGTGCAGATACTGCCTGAGCAGAGGCACCGTCCAACTCGTCGCCTGATAGCCGCAGCCGCGCGGGTCGCGTGCCAGGGCCGCCGCCAGGCGGCACGGAGTGAGCCGCGGGGCCGAGTGCGGTCGCCCGGGGCGCGGGCGGTCCGCCAGGGCGGCGGCATCATGGGCCGCCAGGTAGCGTTCGAGCCACCCGCGAACACTGAACCGTGTGGCGCGCACGTGCCGGGCCACCTCACTGATTGGCTGTCCTTCAGCGACCAGCAGCACCGCCTCGACCCGGCGGTACAACCGTGCCTCGCGCGCCACCGATAACACACGCTCAAGGCGGCGCCGATCGGCCGGAAAAAACCGCTGCACCTCACGCTTTGCATGTCCACGCATGCCAGCCAGTGTGCCAGCAAGATCAGACTGGTCGAAAACTTTTGGCTACCTACTTAGCGCCCACGGCGGATGGGCGTTCAGGCATGAACGCGATCCGCCGTGGGCGCCCTGCCTATTTGAAGTACCACTGCTCCGGATGCGCGCCCCATGGCGTGCGGATATGCTGCGAGATGCCGGTGCGCGCCGGCACGTTCTCCAGCTTCTCGCTCACCACGCGCACGCCCATGAAGGCCGGGGAGAGGCCCACCAGGCCGATCCCCCATTGCTGCTCCACCGCCAGCTTCCAGATCTCCTGCGCGGTCCTGTTGCGCTCCTCCTCGCGCTGTCCGGTCGCGGCGCGCATCAGCTCGAAGGCGCGCAGCATCTCCGGCTCCTCCGGCTTGGTGCCGCGGGCGCCGCCGGAGGCGAACCACAGCGCATAGGCATTGCCCATGACGCCCGCTGTCGGGTCAACCGGCAGGGTATAGCGCGGATAGAGGTAGAGGCTTTCCGTGCCGTTGTTGGTCCAGAGCAGGAACTGGTTCTGGTCGTTGCGGGCGCGCGTCAGCGCCAGGCTGCGTTCCAGCACCTTCACATCGGCGGCGATGCCGATCTGGCGCCAATGTTGCACGATCATCTCGGCCTGCTGCGGCCAGGTGGGCGAGAGGGTCTGCGCCACCACGATCTCGAAGCGCAGCCGCTGCCCGTTGTCGCGCCGCAGCCGGTAGCCGTCACGGTCCTTGCGGTTCAGGCCGAGCGCATCGAGCATGCGGCTCGCCTGCGCCGGGTCATGGTTGGACCAGCGCTGCCGCCATTCGCCGCCCGGGCTTTCCGGCAGGGCATCGGCCGGGATCACCGAGCCCGGCGTGCCGAGGCCGAGCCAGAAGGCCTCGTTCAACTGCTCCCGGTCGATGCCCAGCGCCAGCGCCCGGCGGAACTGCGCGTTGCCGAGCCACTGGCCGATCTCCCGGTCCTCGGTATAGGTCAGGGTCGGGAACAGCACGGAATCGGCGCCGTTGAAGCCGAGGTCGAGATGCACCCTGTAGCGGCTGCGCTCCTGGTTCTCGATGATGACCGGCAGCTTGCCGAGGTCGATGAAGCGCTCCTGGTAGTCATATTCGCCGGCGATGGCGCGGAGGTTCACCACCTCCGGATTCTCCGCCAGGGTCATCTGGATGCGGTCGATATAGGGAAGCTGATTCCCCTCGGTATCCACCGCGTAATAGAAGGGGTTGCGTTCCAGCACCCAGAGCTGGGTATTGATCGGCTGCACCATGCGCCAGGCGGAGAGCGTCGGCAGCTCCCGGTTCAGCCGCCAGTCGGATTTGTACTGGAAGAGCTGCACCCAATTGCCGAAGCCGGCGGCGCGGGCCTGGGCATTCAACGCCTCCACCGAAGCGTTCTTCGGCAGGAACTGCTTCAGGTAATGCGCCGGCGCATAAAGCGCGTAGCTGCGGCCATCCGATTGCTGCCGCGTCTGGCCGCCGCCGATCAGCGTGTCGCCGGCGAGGAGGTTCGGGAAAAGGAAATAGGGTTCCTCGAATTCGAAGGCGATGGTCGCGTCATCCACCTTCACCATGCGGCCGGGCTTGCCGTTCGCGGCAAGCTCCGCCGCCGGGGCGGGCACCAGGTCCTTGTTGCTGTAGATGTCGTTGAACCAGAACAGCCAGTCATCCGCGGTGCAGGGCGTGCCGTCCGACCAGCGCAACCCGCGCCGCAGATGCAGGGTGGTGCGCCGGCCATCCTCGCTGACCTCCCAGCCCTTCGCCAGGCAGGGCATGAGCTTCGTGCCGGTCTCGTCGAAGAAGAGCGGCTTGTCGGCGGACATCAGGCGGTTGCCGTTCTCGCTGTCGCCGGGGCCGATGAAGCCGCGCCGCCAGGTGCCGCCATATTTGCCGATGCTGCGCAGCGGCTGCACCACCATCAGGTCCTGCGGCAGCCGCTGCTCCACCGGTGGCAATCGGCCGGCGCGCACCTGTTCGGCGAGCATCGGCGCCTCGCGGAACTGCTTCGGGAAGCGCGCCGCATCCGTGATGAGGGTCGGGCCCTCCAGCTTGCCCACCAGGCCGGATTGCTCGAATCCGCCGGACTGCGCCGCGGCGGCGCCGGCCCAGCCGGCCAGCATCACGATCCCAAGCTCCCTGCGGCGCATGGCTTCCTCCCTGCTTTCTAACGCACACCCATGAGATCAAGCTCCGCCGCCCGATGGCAGCTCACCCAGCGTCCTGCGCCGGCTTCCGTCAATTCCGGCCGCTCCGTCCGGCAGCGTTCCACCGCATGCGGGCAGCGCGGATGGAAAGCGCAGCCGGGCGGCGGGTGGGCAGGGTCGGCGACCTCGCCGGTGACGGCGATGCGGCGGCCGCGCCGCGCCGGGTCCGGCGCCGGCACCGCGGCCAGCAGGGTTTCGGTATAGGGGTGGCGCGGTGTGCGATACAGCGCATCGGTCGGCGCCACCTCCACGATGCGGCCGACATACATCACCGCCACGCGGTCGCTGACATGCCGCACCACGCTGAGGTCATGCGCCACGAACAGCATGGAAAGGCCAAGCCGGTCCTGCAGGTCCAGCAGCAGGTTGATGATCTGCGCCTGCACCGAGACATCCAGCGCGGAGACCGGCTCATCCGCCACCACCAGCCGCGGATTGAGCGCCAGCGCCCGGGCGATGCCGATGCGCTGCCGCTGGCCGCCGCTGAAGGCATGCGGGAAGCGGGTGCGGGCGCCGGGCGGCATCTGCACCAGTTCCAGCAGTTCCAGCACCCGCGCCTGGCGCTCGGCCGCCGGCACGCCGTTCACCTTCAGGGGCTCGGCGATGATATCGCCCACCATCATGCGTGGATTGAGCGAGGAATAGGGGTCCTGGAAGATCATCTGCATGTGCCGCCGGAGCGGCCGCAACTCCCGCTTCGGCAGGCTGGCGAGGTCCACCACGCGCCCCGCTTCCGGCGCGAAGCGGATGGCGCCGGAGGTGGCGCGCTGCGCCCGCAGGATGCAGCGGGAGACGGTGGTCTTGCCGCAGCCGCTCTCGCCCACCAGCGCCAGGGTCTCGCCGGCGGCGATCTGGAAGCTGACGCCATCCACCGCGCGCACCCGCCCGACCTCGCGCCGCAGCAGCCCGGCGCGGATCGGGAAATGCTTCCGCAGGTCCTCGACCTCCAGCACGTTCATGCAACGGCCTCCGCCAGGAAGCAGCTTGCGCCGGCCTGGCCCGGCGGGATGGGCGGCGGCGCCTCCCGCGCGCAGCGACCTTCCAGCGCCTCGGTGCAGCGAGGGTGGAAGGCGCAGCCGGTGGGGCGGAGGCCGGGATGCGGCACGGCGCCGCCGATGGTGGAGAGGCGCTGGCGCGGCGCCGCCAGGATGCTCGGCACGGCGCGCAGCAGGGCGCGGGTATAGGGGTGGCGGGGCGCCTTGAACAATTCCATGACCGGCGCGAATCCCACGATGCGGCCGAGATACATCACCGCCACGTCATCGGCCATTTCCGCGATCACCCCCATGTCGTGGGTGATGAGCATGAGCGCGATGCGCTTCCGCTCCTGCAAGCCGCGCAGCAGCGCCAGGATCTGCGCCTGGGTGGTGACATCGAGCGCCGTGGTCGGCTCATCGGCGATGACGATGTCAGGGTCGCCGGCCAGCGCCATGGCGATGCCGACGCGCTGGCGCAGCCCGCCGCTGAGCTCGAAGGGATAGGAGTCCAGCCGCAGCTCCGGGCGTGGGATACCGACTTCCCGCAAGAGTTCGATCGCCCGCGCGCGTGCTTCCTGCGGCGAGGCGCCGCTGTGCTGCAGCACCGCCTCCATGATCTGGTTGCCGACGGTGTAATGGACGCTCAGCGCCGTCATCGGCTCCTGGAAGATGAGGCCGATCCGGCCGCCGCGCACCGCGCGCATCTGCCGGGAGTCCGGGTTCAGCGCCACGAGGTCGGCCTGGGCCGGGGTGCCGGGGTCGAGCAGGATGCGGCCACCGGTGATGCGCCCGGGCCGGTCCACCAGGCGCAGGATGGAGCGCGCCGTTACGCTCTTGCCGCAGCCGCTCTCGCCGACGATGCCGAGGGTGCGGCCGGCCTGGAGGTCGAAGCTAACGCCATCCAGCGCCCGCACCACGCCCTGCTCGCTCTCGAACTGCACGGCGAGGTCGCGGATGGAGAGGGAGGTCCGCTCAACCATAGGGGTCCGCCGCATCGCGCAGCCCATCGCCGAGGAAGTTGAAGGCCAGGATCACCAGCGTCACCGGAACGGCGGCCGAGAGCAGCCAGGGCGCACCGGACAGCACCTGGATGTTCTGCGCATCCTGCAACAGGATGCCCCAGCTCACCGCCGGGGGCCGCAGGCCAAGCCCGAGGAAGCTGAGCGAGGTCTCGCTCACGATCATCGCCGGCAGCGCCAGGCTGACCGCGGCGATGACATGGCTGGCGAAGGAGGGCAGCATGTGCCGGAAGATGATCCGCATCTGGCTGGCCCCGGCCAGTTCCGCCGCCACCACGAAATCCTCCTCCCGGAGCGACAGGAAGCGGCCGCGGACCACGCGCGCCAGCTCGGTCCAGCCGATCAGCGAGATGATGACGGTGATGGCGAGATAGACCTGCGTCACGCTCCAGGTATTCGGCAGCGCCGCCGCCAGGCCCATCCAGAGCGGGATGGTGGGGATGGAGCGCAGCACCTCGATCACCCGCTGGATCAGCGTATCCACCCAGCCGCCATAGAGCCCGGAGATGCCGCCGAGCAGCACGCCGAGCAGCAGGCTGAGCGCCACCCCGGCCAGCCCGATGGAGAGCGAGACCCGCGTCGCCACCATCATGCGGGAGAAGAGGTCGCGCCCGAGCTGGTCGGTGCCCAGCAGGAAGATGCCATCGGTGCGGGCGCCACCCTCCAGCCCGAGCAGGTGGATATCGGTCTCGAACAGGCCGAAGAGGTGATAGCTGTAGCCCTGCGCGAAGAGCCGCACCGGCAGCTTGCGCGCCGGATCCGGCGTATAGGCCAGCTTGAAGCTGCGCGGGTCGCGCACCCCGCGCAGCCCATAGACATGCGGGTTGAAGCCGCTGTCGTCGAAAAGATGGATGCCCTGGGGCGGGATGAAGCTGCGCCGGGCGTCGGTGGCATGCGGGTCGCTGGTGGCCAGGAAATCGGCGAAGACGGCGACGCTGTAGAACAGCGCCACCACCACCAGGCTCACCATCGCCAGCTTGTGCCGGCGGAAGCGCCACCAGGTGAGCTGCAACTGGGTCGCCTGGGCGAAGCGCGCCTCGGCCACCGCGCCATCGGGAAGGGCCGCGATGGTGGTCGCGCTCATGCGCCTCCCTCCAGCCGGATGCGCGGGTCGATCCACATCAGCAGCAGGTCGGAGACCAGGGTGCCGACCACCGTCATGACGCCGAGCAGCAGCACGATGGCGCCGGCCAGGAACATGTCCTGCGCCACCAGCGCTTGCAGCAGCAGCGGCCCCACCGTCGGCAGCCCCAGCACGAGCGAGACGATGATGCTGCCCGAAACCAGATAGGGAAACAGGTAGGCGATGGAACTCGCGAAGGGATTGAGCGCCGCCCGCACCGGGTATTTCAGGATCGCCCGCCGCTCGGTGAGCCCCTTGGCGCGGGCCGTGACCACATAGGGCTTGCGGAGCTCGTCCAGCAGATTGGCGCGCATGATGCGGATGAGCTGCGCCGTGCCGGCCAGGGCCAGCACCGCGGCCGGCAACGGCAGGTGCTTCGTCAGATCCCAGACCCGCGCCAGGCTCCAGGGTGCCTGCACGTATTCGGCCGAGAACAGCCCGCCGACATTCAGCCCGAGATAGCGGAAGCCGAGATACATCAGGATCAGCGCCAGCAGGAAATTCGGCACCGCGAGCCCGATGAAGCCGAGCGTGGTGAAGAAGTAGTCGCCCAGGGAATATTGCCGCACCGCGGAATAGATGCCGATCGGCAGCGCAATGGTCCAGGTGAGGAACAGCGCCGCCAGCGACACCACCATGGTGAGCCAGAGCCGGTCGCCGATCACCTCCGTGACGGGCCGGCGCCAGACCATGGAGACGCCGAAATCGCCATGCAGCACGCGCCCGACCCAGCGGACATACTGTATCAGCACGGGCTGATCGAGGCCGTAGTCGCGGCGCATCGCCTCCGCCTGCTCCGCCGAGACGCTGCTGCCGCTTGCGGCGAGGTTGGCGATGAAGGCATCGACGAAATCGCCCGGCGGCAGCCGGATGATGACGAAGGCCACGACGGAGATGAAGACGCAGGTGACCAGCGCCAGGCCCAGCCGGCGCAGGAGATAGATCAGCATGCGGGCCTGCTGCAGGCGCCTGGCAGCGTCACGGTGTCGTTTCCCCCCGGTGGCCTCGCTCGGCGGCGGACCTTCGGAAGGATTAGACCGTGGGTTGGTGCGGCGGGCAAGCCGGCATGTCGGGCCGGTTCCTTGGCCGGAGCACCCTTGCGGCCTGCACGGTTCGGCAATGGTCGCATCATGCTGCTCCTGCCTTTGTGTTGATGCGGATCAAGGTGCCTGCGCCGCGGGGGCCTAGGCTTCGCAAAGCGGGTTCGACAGGCGCCGGAGAGCATCGGGCAGCCGCACCCGTGGCCAGTGGGAGGAAAAGATGCAGCTCAGGGACATCCTTGTTCATCTCGATGCGACGCCACAGGCGGAAGCCCGGCTCCGGTTGGCCGCCGGCCTCGCCCGGCGGCACGACGCGCATCTCACCGCCCTGCACGTGGTCGATGTCATGCTGCCGGCGATCATGGCAGGGGATGCGAGCGGCGGGGTGGCGGTCGCCGAGCTGCTCGGCCAGATGCGGGGGGAGGCGCTCGCCGCCGCGGCCAAGCTGGAGGCGACCTTCCGCGAGCGCCTGCGGCTTGATGGCATCAGGGGGGGAGTGGCGCCTGGTCGAGGGCATGACCGCCGAGCAGGTGACGCTGCATGCCCGCTGCGCCGACCTGCTGGTGGTCGGGCAGGAAGACCCGGATGGCGGCCCGCCCTTCGCCGGGCCGGTGCTGGAGCGGGCGCTGTTCTCCTCCGGCCGGCCGGTCCTGGTGGTGCCCCATGCCGGCCGCTTCGAGACGGTGGGCCGCAGGGTGCTCCTCGGCTGGAACGCGAGCCGCGAGGCGGCGCGCGCGGCGAATGATGCACTGCCCCTGATGGCGGATGCGGAGGTCGTGACGGTGCTCGCCGTCAACTTCCGCCGCGACCAGGACGGGTATGGCGATGCAGCGGAGAGCGCGGAGCCAGGTTCCGATATCGCCCTCCACTTCGCGCGCCACGGGCTCAAGGCGGAGGTCCAGCATGCGGTCGCGCCCGGGCTCGATGCCGGCGACATGCTCCTGAACCAGGCCGCCGACCTCTCGGCCGATCTCCTGGTCGTGGGCGCCTATGGCCACTCGCGGTTCCGCGAGATGGTCCTGGGCGGCGTGACCCGGACCCTGCTGCGGCAGATGACGGTTCCCGTGCTCATGTCGCATTGAGGCACGGCCGGCGGGGCCGGATTGCGGCGGATCAATGCGGGCCCCCATGCCTTCGGCTCTGTTCCCCGGGGACAGGAAGGAGGACGCCATGCCACGGACCATGAAGGCAGCCGCTTTCGTCAGGCCCGGCCGGATCGAGCTCCGCGAGAAGCCGGTGCCCGAGGTGGGGCCGCTCGATGCCCTGATGCGCGTGACCACCACCACGATCTGCGGCACCGACGTGCATATCCTGAAGGGCGAGTACCCGGTGGCGGAGGGCCTCACCATCGGCCATGAGCCGGTGGGGGTGATCGAGCGCCTCGGCTCCGCGGTGCGGGGCTACCGGGAGGGCCAGCGGGTGATCGCCGGCGCCATCACGCCGAGCGGCTGGTCGAATGCCTGCCTCTGCGGCTGCGGCGCGCAGGATGGCGCTGGCACGGCGCATGGCTGGAAGCCCATGGGCGGCTGGAAGTTCGGCAATACCATCGATGGCTGCCAGGCCGAATACGTGCTGGTGCCGGATGCCATGGCCAATCTGGCGCCGGTGCCGGACAGCCTGACGGACGAGCAGGTGCTGATGTGCCCGGACATCATGTCCACCGGCTTCGGCGGCGCCGAGAGCGGCGGGATCCGCATCGGCGATGCCGTCGCGGTCTTCGCCCAGGGGCCGATCGGGCTCTGCGCCACCGCCGGCGCGAAGCTGAAAGGCGCGACCACCATCATCGCCGTGGACCGCGTGCCGGAACGGCTGGAGATGGCCAGGCGCCTCGGCGCCGACCATGTCGTGGATTTCTCGAAGGCCGATCCGGTGGAGGAAATCCGCCGCATCACCGGCGGCCGCGGCGTGGATGTCTCGATCGAGGCGCTCGGCACCCAGGCGACCTTCGAGGCTTGCCTGCGGGTGCTGCGGCCGGGCGGCACGCTTTCCTCCCTCGGCGTCTATTCGACCGACCTGCGGATCCCGCTGGATGCCTTCGCCGCCGGCCTCGGCGACCATCGCATCGTCACGACGCTCTGCCCCGGCGGGAAGGAGCGGATGCGGCGGCTGATGGAGGTGATCGCCGCCGGGCGGCTGGACCTCGGGCCGCTGGTGACGCACCGCTTCCCGCTGGACCGGATCGAGGAGGCCTATGACCTGTTCAGCCACCAGCGCGACGGTGTCCTCAAGGTGGCGATCACGCCATGAGCGGCGAGCCAGTCGCCGGGCCGGAGGCCGGCGTTTCAATGAAGTGGCCGTGATCGGGCGTTGCCGCGCCTCTGCTTACGGCGGATGCTTGCGATGGATCAACGCGGGGGCAGCCTGGTTCGGCTGTCCTTCCCGCACCTGCCGCGAGGAGGCCCGCCATGCATGACCGCACCATGGCCGAGATCATCCGGGACCAGCGCCCGCTTGCGCTGGGCCCGGAGGCGACCGTCGCCGAAGCCTGCGCCGCAATGCACAAGCGCCGCGTCGGCGCCGTGCTGGTCGTCGAGGCGGACGGCCGGCTCGCCGGCATCTTCACCGGGCGCGATGCGGTGCGCTGCCTGGCCGAGGGTTGCGACGCCGGGACCCCGCTCGGCCAGGTGATGACGCGCAGCCCCGTCACCGTGGCGCCGGACCAGCACGCGATGCAGGCGTTGCGCCTGCTCGACGACTGCGGCATCCGCCATCTGCCGGTCTGCCGCGACGGGCAGGTCTGCGGCATCGTCTCGCGCTACGACTTCCGCGCCAGGGAACATGCGCGGCTGGACGAGGAAACCGGCTTCTTCGAGATCCTGCGCTGAAGCCCGCCCGCGCTACAGTGGATTGCGTTCACTCCTGAACGCCAATCCGCTGTGGCTCCTTGTTTGCAGAGCGGATTCACGCTCCCGGACGTTCACCTCCGTCCGCGATCCGCTCTAACCGGCCGTAGTCCCGGCGGAGGGCGGCCCGGCCGGGGCGCCGGCGGCGTCGAGCGCCGCGGCCATGGCGTCCTCGGCCCGCTCCAGCCAGATGAATTCCAGCCGGTTGCGCGCATCCTCCGGGATTTCCTCGTAATCCTTGCGGTTGCGTGCCGGGAGCAGCACGCGGGTGAGCCCGGCCCGTGCCGCCGCGACCACCTTCTCCTTGATCCCGCCCACCGGCAGCACCAGGCCGCGCAGGCTGATCTCGCCCGTCATCGCCGTATCGTTGCGCACCGTGCGGCCGGTGAGCAGGGAGGCGAGGGCGGTGAACATCGCGACGCCCGCGCTCGGCCCGTCCTTGGGCGTCGCGCCGGCGGGCACGTGGATGTGGATGTCGGATTTCTCGAAGATCGCGGGATCGATGCCCAGCGACACGGCGCGGCCCTTCACCAGGCTCAGCGCCGCCTGCGCGCTCTCGCGCATCACGTCGCCGAGCTGGCCGGTGAGGATGAGCCGGCCGGCGCCGGGCGTGCGCGCCGCCTCGATGAAGAGGATGTCGCCGCCCACCGGGGTCCAGGCGAGGCCGGTGGCCACGCCTGGCACGCTGGTGCGCATCGCCACCTCGCTCTCGAAGCGCGGCGGGCCAAGGATGGCGGCGAGGTCCCCGGTGCCGATATGCACCCGCTCCACGCTGCCCTCGGCGATGCGGACCGCAACGTGGCGCAGCACGCGGCCGATCCCGCGCTCCAGCGCGCGCACCCCGGCTTCGCGCGTATAGTCGCGGATGATCGCACCCAGCGCCTCATCGTCGATCGTGGCCTGTTCCGGCGTCAGCCCATTCGCCTCGAGCTGGCGGCGCATCAGGTAGCGCCGCGCGATCTGCAGCTTCTCCGCCTCGGTATAGCCGGGGAGGTCGATGATCTCCATCCGGTCGCGCAACGGCCCCGGGATGGTGTCCAGCATGTTCGCGGTGGCGATGAAGACCACGCGCGAGAGGTCGAAGGGCACGCCGAGGTAGTTGTCGCGGAAGGTACCGTTCTGCTCGGGGTCCAGCACCTCCAGCATCGCGGCGGAGGGGTCGCCCTGGATGCCGCGGCCCATCTTGTCGATCTCGTCCAGCATCATCACGCAATTCCGGGCGCCGGCCTTGCGGATGGCCTGGATGATATTGCCCGGCAGCGCGCCGATATAGGTGCGGCGATGGCCGCGCAGCTCCGCCTCGTCATGCACCCCGCCCAGCGAGACGCGCACGAAGGGCCGCGCCATGGCGCGGGCGATGGACTGGCCAAGCGAGGTCTTGCCCACGCCGGGCGGCCCGACGAAGCAGAGGATCGGCGCCTTGCCCTGTGGCGCCAGCTTGCGCACCGCCAGGTATTCGACGATGCGGCGCTTGACCTTCTCCAGGCCGAAATGGTCCTCATCGAGGATGCGGCGCGCCTCGCCGATGTCGATCGGCTTCTCCTCCGGCAGCGGCCAGGGCAGCTCGATCAGCCAGTCCAGGTAGGCCCGGATCATGCCGTGCTCGGGCGAGGCCTCCGGCATGCGCTCCAGCCGGCGCAACTCCTTGCGGGCGGCCGCCTCGACCTCCTGCGGCATCTCCGCCTTGGTGATCGCCTCGCCCAGATCCTTGATCTCGGCCGATTTGCCGTCCTCATCGCCGAGCTGGCGCTGGATTGCCGCCATCTGCTCGCGCAGCAGAATCTCGCGCTGGCGCTGGTCCAGGCTCGCGCGCGTCTCCCGGCCGATCTCGGCGGTCAGGCGCAGGACTTCGAGCCGCCCCGCCAGGGCACGGGAGACGCGGCCGAGGCGCGCCACCAGGTCCACCGTCTCCAGGATCTCCTGCTTCCCGGTCACCGGGATGTCGAGATAGGCGGCGACGAGGTCGGCGAGCGCCGCGGCTGAGTCCAGCGACCGGACCGTTTCGACCAGGCCCTCCGGCACCTGCGGCAGGAGTTGCAGCGCCTCCAGCGCCTGGGTCCTGAGGTGCAGCATCCGCGCCTCGACCTCGGGCGTGCTGGTCTCCGGTTCCTCGATCCGGTGGATGCCGGCGGCGATGAAGGGGCGGCCCTCGATCCAGTCGAGCACCCGGAAACGCTGCACGCCCTGGCAGATCAACTGATGCGTGCCATCCGGCGCGGTGAGCCAGCGAAGGACATTCGCCACCGTGCCCATGCGGTGCAGTTCCGCCAGCCCGGGCTCCGGCACCGCCGGGTCGCGTTGCATCACCACGCCGATCTGCTGGCCATCCCGCAGCGCGTGCTGCACCGCGGCGACCGAGCCCTGCCGGTTGACCGCGAGCGGCAGGACCGCGCCGGGAAACAGCACCGTCTCGCGGACCGGCAGGATGGCCAGTGCATCCGGCGGCAGGCCGGTGGTATCGCCGCCGCCCCGCTCGGGGCCGAGGTCGGGGGCATGGAGGCGGCGGTCGTGGCGGGGTTCCATGGGCATCCTCCGAGCTTGTATCCTGCCGGTCGGTTCACGCCCTCCGGTTTCGCCTCCGGGCGACCGGACGGCTTGTATCTTGCCGGTCGGTTCACGCCCTCCGGCTTCGCCTCCGGGCGACCGGACGGCTCAGGCGGTCTTGTCGAGCCTGACCAGCAGGCAGCCATTGATCAGGGAATGCCGCACCGCCGCGCTGTAGCGGCCGGGCGGCAGGGGGATGCGCCGCTCAAACCGGCCCTGCGGCAGTTCCAGGCGATGGATCGCGGCGCCGCGCAGTTCCGGCGGCAGGATCCTGAGGCCCCCCCACCTGCAAGGCGCCGTCCTGGATCGTGGCCTCCACCGCGGCGGGGTCCACGCCGGGCAGGGCAACGAGGATCAGCACCTCCTGCTCGGTCTCCAGCACGTCCACCGGGGGCTGCCAGACCGGCAGGCGGGACACCGAGCGGCGCGGCTCGAAGAACTGGCGGTGCAGGCGCTCGGCCCGGGTGAGCATCTCGCAGGCTTCCGCCCACATCCAGGATTCCGCCTCGTCTCGGCCCACGGCGCATGTTCTCCTCGATCCGTGGGCGAGATGGCCCGCAGCCATCCGCGGCACGAGTTCCACAAGGTGGCGGGAGCCTATCGGGGGCTGCCCCGCCTGCCAGGCTGCCGACAGAATGCCCGCCGGGCGGTTTCGTTCCTGGCGGCCGGTACCGTTACGGGATCGGGACCGGCCGCGGTCCCTGGATCATGGGCAGCGCCAAGCGGCGGCCGCGCCGCCGCCCGCTACTCCGCCTCCGCCGCCTCCCGCCTGGAACGCGCCTCCTCGACCGAGCCGATCCCGCCATGCGCCTTCGACCAGGCGACCGGATCCTCAAGGAATTTCCGCACCTCCTTCAGCGCGCTCTCCTGGAAATAGGGACGCTCGCGGCAGACCTCCAGCACGTCCCACCAGGTGCAGAGGTGGTGCAGCGAGAGGTTCATCGTCTTCATCGTCTCGAAGCTGCCGGGGAAGACGCCGTAGTAGAACACCACGAAGGTGTGGTCGCAGATCGCCCCGGCATCGCGCAGCGCCTGGGCGAAGCGGATCTTGCTGGCGCCATCGGTGGTGAGGTCCTCCACCAGCAGGGTGCGCTGGCCCTCCGGCACCTCGCCCTCGATCAGCGCGTTGCGGCCGAAGCCCTTCGGCTTCTTCCGCACATAGGCCATGGGCGTGAGCATGCGGTCGGCGATCCAGGCGGCGAAGGGGATGCCCGCCGTCTCGCCACCCGCCACCACGTCGATCGACTCGTAGCCGACGTGGCGGCCGATCTTCTCCACCGCCAGGTCGCAGATGCGGTTGCGGGCACGGGGAAAGTAGATGATCTTCCGGCAATCGATATAGACCGGGCTCTTCCAGCCTGACGTGAAGGTATAGGGCTCCTCCGGGCGGAAATTCACCGCCTTGATCTCCAGCAGGATGCGCGCGGTCGTCAGCGCGGCGTCCCGATCCCAATCCGAGGCGTGCTGCATGGCCATGGCCTGTACCCTTCCGTCCACCCTTGCGGAGATGCTCCGGGCCATTGGGCCGAGCGGTGGCTGCCTCCGCCTCCTCAGCACCTCGTAACCGCAGCACGGGCCAGCGTCCATGCCAGGGGAAGGGGCAGCAAACGAGGCGATGATCTGGGTTCTGGCCGACCCGCGCGCCGGCACCGCCGCGCAGGCGCTCGGCATCGCCGAAAGGCTGGGAGAAGGGTTCCGGACCGTGCCGCTGGCCTGGGGCGGGCTGGCCCGGCTGCCCTGGCCCTGGCCGAGCCTCGCCGGGCTCACTGCGCAGGCGCGGGCCGGCCTCGCCCCGCCCTGGCCGCGGCTGGTGCTTTCCGCCGGCCGCCGCGCCGCGCCGGTGGCGCTCTGGCTGGGGCGGCAAGGCGCGCGGACGGTGCATTGCATGCGGCCGGGCTTCGGTGCCTCACGCTTCGACCTGCTGGTGCTGGGGCGGCATGACAACCCGCCGCCGGCGCCGAATATCCTGCCCATCCTCGGCGCCACCCACCGGGTCTCGCCGGAGCGGCTGGCGGCGGCACGGCTGGAATGGGCGGCGCTGGAGGCGCTGCCGCGGCCGCGGGTGGCGCTGCTGGTCGGCGGCCCGGTGCGGGCCGAGGGGATGCAGCCGGGCCGCGCCGCCGCCCTCGGCCAGCGGGTCGCGGGCTTCGCCGGCAGCGTGCTCGCCACCGCCAGCCGCCGCACCGGGGCGGCGGCGAGCGCGGCGCTGGCGGGGACGCTCGGTGGCGTGCCCCATCGCTTCTTCGGCTGGGGGGGAGGCGGGGCCCAACCCCTATTTCGGCTTCCTCGCCTGGGCGGATGCGCTGGTGGTGACGGGCGATTCCGTCTCCATGCTGTCGGAGGCGATGGTCACCGCCGCACCGCTTTTCATCGCCGATCCCGGTGGCCTCGGCCCGCGCCACCGGGCACTGGGGGAGAGCCTGGTGGCGGCGGGCCAGGCACGGCCACTGGACCAGGCCCCGGCGCCCTTCGTGCCGCCGCCGCTCGATGAAACGGGCCGGGTCGCGGCGGCGATCCGGGCGCGCGGCTGGCTCGGCTGAGGCTGCGTTACCGCCGGCGCTTCCGGGGCGAAGAGGCACGCATGCTGACCCAGAGCCTCGGGCCATCGCCCGCCAATCCCCGCACCGCCACACGCGGCGCCATGCCGCGCCGATCCCGGGATTGGCGGGCCTGGCCTTGGCTCGACCGCAGCGGCCGGTTCTCGGCCCTGAAGGCGGTGGTGCTGGGCGCGGTGCTGCTGCCGGGCGCCAGCCTCGCCGCGCAATGGGTGGCGGGGGTGCTGGGGGCCGAGCCGTTGAAGGCGGTGCTGCAGGGCACCGGGCTCTGGGCGCTCCGGCTGCTGCTGGTCGCCCTGGCGGTGACGCCGTTCAGGCGCGTGCTGGGCTGGCAGCAGGTGGTGCTGCTGCGGCGGATGCTGGGCTTGGCGGCGCTGGGCTATGCGGTGGCGCATCTGCTGCTGTTCGTCGGGTATCAGGGGTTCAGCCTGCCGGTCGCGGCGGCCGAGATCGTGAAGCGTTTCTACCTGACCCTCGGCTTCATGGCGCTGCTGGGCCTTGGCGCCCTCGGCTGGACCTCGACCGATGGCTGGATGCGGCGGCTGGGGCGGGACTGGAAGCGGCTGCACCGGCTGGTCTTTCCCATCGCGGTGCTCGGCATCCTGCATTTCTTCCTGCAATCCAAGGCGGGCGTCTCGGAAGCGGTGGTGGCGGCGGGGTGCTTCGCCTGGCTGCTGCTGTGGCGTGCGCTGCCGGTTCGTTGGCAGGGGAATGGCCTGGCGCTGCTGGCGCTGGCACCCCTGGCGGCGCTCGGCGCGGCGCTGCTGGAATATGCCTGGTATGCGCTGGCCACCGCCATTCCGGCGGGGCGGGTGCTGCTGGCCAATCTCGATCTCGGCCTCGATTTCGGCTTCAGCCCGCGCCCGGCGATCTGGGTCGGGATCGCGGCGCTGGGCCTGGCGCTGGCGGCCGTGGCGCGGCGGCTGATGCCGGGGCCGGCCGGCGCGCGGGCCTGACACGCCGGGGCTTGCCGCGCCGCGCCGCCGCCGTCACCTTGCGCGAATCCGGCGCAGGGAAACGGCCACATGAACACTCGGAAATCATACCGGATCGCGGTGATCCCCGGCGATGGGATCGGCAAGGAGACGGTGCCGGAGGGGCTGCGCGTGCTGGATGCCGCCGCCCGCCGCTTCGGCTTCGACCTGGCGCTGCAGCACTACGACTGGTCCTGCGAAACCTATCAGCAGACCGGCCGGATGATGCCGGAGGATGGGCTGGAGCGACTCGCCGAGTCGGACAGCATCTTCCTCGGCGCCGTGGGGTGGCCGGGGGTGCCGGACCATGTCTCGCTCTGGGGCCTGCTGATCCCGATCCGCCGCGGCTTCGACCAGTATGTGAATCTCCGCCCCTGCCGGCTGATGCCCGGGGTGCGCACGCCGCTGGCCGACCGCACCCCGGCCGATATCGATTTCTACGTGGTGCGGGAGAATACCGAGGGCGAATACTCCTCGGTCGGCGGCCGCATGTTCGAGGGGACGCCGCGCGAATTCGTCTCCCAGCAATCGGTCCTGACCCGGCATGGCACCGACCGCATCCTGCGCTATGCCTTCGAACTGGCGATGACCCGGCCGCGCCGGAAGGTGACTTCCGCCACCAAGTCGAACGGCATCACCTTCACCATGCCCTATTGGGACGAGCGCTTCGCCGAGATGGCGAAGCACTATCCCGGCGTCACCACCGACCAGTTCCATATCGACATCCTCTGCGCGCATTTCGTGCAGCATCCCGACTGGTTCGATGTGGTGGTGGGCTCCAACCTCTTCGGCGACATCCTGTCCGATCTCGGCCCGGCGGTGGCGGGCAGCATCGGCATCGCGCCCTCCGCCAATATCAACCCGGAAAAGACCGCGCCCTCCATGTTCGAGCCGGTGCATGGCAGCGCCCCCGACATCGCCGGGCGGATGATCTGCAACCCGATCGGCCAGATCTGGTCGGGCGCCATGATGCTGGAGCATCTGGGGGAGAAGGCGGCGGCGGATGCCATCGTCGCGGCGATCGAGACGCTGCTCGGCGAGGGGAGCAAGGGCGGCTGCCCGCGCACCCGGGACATGGGCGGCCAGGCCGGCACCGTCGATGTCGGCCGCGCGCTGGCGGAGATGGTGGCGGGCGGCTGAGGCGCCGCAGGCCGGCACGGCCGGTGCCGGGATGGACGGCGCCATCGCCGGCCAGGTCAGGGAAGGGGGAGGCGGGCCAGAGCCGCGACGCCTCCTCCGCCTCGGCTTCGGCCGAAAGCGCGGCCAGGGTGGTGGCCATCGCGCGGCAGTGACGCCTGAAAGGCCGCATTCCGCTTAATATGGGCCTGCATGGCGGTATTCCTGCCGGGGCCTGCCCGCCGGGCAAGCATGGCCGGAGGAACAGGCTGGCTGCGGATAGTGTCACACCGGGGCATCGCGCTTTTACGCCTCGGGGCGCCAACGCTTGAACGTCTGCTCAACTGTCGTTAAAGTCGGCTTCGGTTGCGAATGATTCTCAACTTCCTCGCAGCCTGGAGGGCAGGCATGGGTCGCGGCGCCAGCGATAGCACCCCAAGGGCAATACCCGCCGGGGACCGGAGCGGATACGGCGCCCTGATCGCCCGCCGCTGCGAACGTGCCGTGGTCACCGCCTACCGGGGATTGCGGGAAGCGGGCACCGGCGATTTCCCGGCCTTCTGCGCCTGCACCGCGCTCTACCGCATCCACCACCCGGAAAGCTCCGCCAATGAGGCGCGGCGCCTGGTTGCCGAATGGATCGACCACCACGTGATCCTGGCCGAGACCGGCCCGACCCCCGGCTGCGACTGCAACTGACCCGGGCACGGCCCGCAGCATCCGCCGCGCCGCTCCTCCGTTGACGCCCCTGCGTCCTGCCGAGGCGGACCGCGCGGGGTGATGATGGAAGACCTGTTCAAGGCCTGGACCGGCTGGATAGCCTTGGCGGTGGAGGGCGCGGCCGCCCTGGTCATCGCCGTCGCGGCGCTGGAGGCGACGTTCCGCGCCCTCTCGCTTTTCGTGGTGCGGCCCCCGAAACCCGATTCGGCGAAGGAGGCGGTGCGGCTCCGCCTGGCGCGCTGGCTGGCGGTCGCGCTGGGATTCGCCCTGGCCGCGGACATCCTGCGCACCGCCATCGCCCCGGGCTGGGAGGAGATCGGCAAGCTGGCCGCCATCGCCGCGCTGCGCACCGCGCTCAACTTCTTCCTGCAAAGGGAGATCGAGCAGCACGAGGCCCGGCGGCAGTCCCCCGATTCTGGCCAAGTCGTCGGGTGAGCCCGCTGCCGGCGGCCGCCTTGCTGATCGAGGCCGGCGGCAGCGCGGCGCTCGCCGGCCATGCCCTGCTGGCGGGGCTCGCCCTGCTGCGGCGGCAAGGGCCGCGCCGGGCGCAATTGCTGCTGGCCGACGGCGCCGTGCTGGCGCTCAGCCTCAAGACCGGCGCGGCCTTGCTGAAGACCATGGAACTCGGCAGCGCCGATGCGATACTCCGCTTCCTCGCCATCCTGGCCCTGCGCATTGCCCTGAAACAGGCCTTCAGCCGGGAAAGGGCCTGGCTGCTGCGGGGTGGCTGATCGGGCGGATCAGGTGGAGCCGGGCTTGGCCCAGCGGATCGCCGCCCGTGCCAGGGCATCGATCGTATCCGCGACCGGGAAGGGCAGGGCGGGGCCGGCCTGCAGGCCGAGCGGGATTTCCGTGCAGCCCAGCACCACCGCCCGCGCGCCGCGCGCCACCAGCCCCCGCGCGGCCTCGGCCAGCGGCGCATAAGCTTCCGCGACCCGGTTGGCCTTCACCAGCGCGATGGCGGGCGTGACCAGGCGGTCCATCGTGGCGGGCTCCGGCACCAGGCAGGCATAGCCGCGGGCGCCCAGCCGCTCCTGGTAGAGGCCCATCGCCAGGGTGCCGGCGGTGCCCAGCACGCCGACCTCTCCCCCGGCACGCCGAGCCGCGCCAGCTCCGCCGCCGCGGCATCGACGATATGCAGGATCGGCAGCCCGGTCGCGGCCTGGAGGGCATCGAACCAGCCATGCGCGGTATTGCAGGGAATGGCGATGGCGCCGCAGCCCGCCGCCTCCAGCCCGCGCAGGCCGCGCAGCAGGGCGGGGAGCGGATCCTCCCCGCCGCCCAGCCGCGCCGCGGTGCGGTCCGGCACCCGCGGGTCGGACCAGAGCAGGGCCGGGATATGGTCCTGGTCGCGCTCGGCCGGGGTCAAAAGGGTCAGTCTGGCCATGAACTGCGCGCTGGCGAGCGGCCCCATGCCGCCGAGCACGCCGAGGAACCGCTCCGTCACCCTGGCCTCCTGTCCGATCGAAGCATCATGCCAGAGTCAGGGCAGGCGCATGAAATTGGCGGTGGCGCTGGCGCGGGAGATCAGGGCGCGCATATCCGGGTCCTCATGGCCACGCTCGGCGGTCAAAGCCTCCATCGGGCAGAAGAATTCATGCGCCTGCGCCACCTGGCTGCGGGCGAAGCCCTCGTAATGCCGGCTCTTCAACCCGAAGACGACGCGCACGTCGCGCACCGGCAGGACCAGGGGCTGCACCGGCTCGGCCTTCAGCATGCGGATCAGCCGCCAGCGCGGTGTCGGGTCATTCGCCTGGCCCGGCGCCAGCAGCCAGTCGACCGGGCAGAGGGCCAGCAGCGAGGAGGTCGTGGGGGCGAAGCGGGAGCGTTTGTCGAGCAGGTTCTGCAGGGAGGAACAGGCTTCGATGCAAAGGATATCCACATAGGGATCGGCGGCGGAGGGGCTGAAATGCAGCCAGAGTCCGTCCGGCAAGGTCCGCAGGCGGTTCGAGCCCGGCAGCTTGAGAAATGGCTGCGCCGTGACCGCAGGATCTCCGGGGCGGCCGCGCAGCCAGGTGCCTGGCTGTTTCGGGCTCGCCAGAACACCTGGCGGCCGCTGGGGCCATTTCTTCAATTGGGCCCGGACGAGCTGGTCCAGTTGGTGATGCGGCGCGCGACCGGGGGGGGCACACTCATTGGGGGAAATCCACACCTTCAAGACAACCTGAAGTGATACTGCGCGCACCCCCATCATCACGCAAGAGTGAACAAGAAGAATTACCGAATTCTTCGGCCAATTGGACGAATGAAAATGCATATATTTGATATATTACTTTAAAAGTGCCCAATAAGTATTTCGGCTTGATGATCTGCTTCGGAAATTCTTCGTGAAACCAATATGGTATCAATCAAGGGATGCATCGGCCGCATGCGCCACGCCCTCCCCGGGCAAGCGAAAGGCGCCCGCTGGGACTCCAGCGGGCGCCTTCATTCAGGCCGGGACGGGGAGGGGGTTCAGCCGCGATCGCTGATCGGCCGGTAGTCCCGCTCGGTGGCGCCGGTGTACAACTGCCGCGGCCGGCCGATGCGCTGCGAGGGGTCCTCGACCATTTCCTTCCACTGGCTCACCCAGCCGACGGTGCGCGCCACCGCGAAGAGCACGGTGAACATGCTGGTCGGGATGCCCATCGCCTTCAGGATGATGCCCGAATAGAAGTCGACATTCGGGTAGAGCTTGCGGCTGACGAAATAATCGTCCTCCAGCGCGATCCGCTCCATCTCCATCGCCATGTCGAGCAGCGGTTCGTCCTTGATGCCGAGTTCGGCCAGGACCTCGTGGCAGGTCTCCTTCATGATCTTCGCGCGCGGGTCGAAATTCTTGTAGACCCGATGGCCGAAGCCCATGAGCTTGGTGTGGCTCTGCTTGTCCTTCACCTCGCGGATGAAGGCCGGGATGTTCTCCGGCTTGCCAATCTCGGCCAGCATCTTCAGCACCGCCTCGTTGGCGCCGCCATGCGCCGGGCCCCAGAGCGCGGCGATGCCGGCGGCGATGCAGGCGAAGGGATTGGCGCCCGTGCTGCCGGCCAGGCGCACCGTGCTGGTGCTGGCGTTCTGCTCATGGTCGGCATGCAGCACCAGGATGCGGTCCATGGCGCGTGACAGGATCGGGTTGTTCTGCCAGGGCTCGGCCGGCACCGCGTTCAGCATGTAGAGGAAGTTCTCGGCAAAGCCGAGGTCGTTCCGCGGATACATGAAGGGCTGGCCGATCGAATACTTGTAGGCCCAGGCGGCGATGGTCGGCACCTTGGCGATCAGCCGGAAAGCGGCGATCTCGCGCTGCTTCGGGTCGTTGATGTCGATGCTGTCGTGGTAGAAGGCCGAGAGCGCGCCGACCACGCCGCAGAGGATCGCCATCGGGTGCGCGTCGCGGCGGAACCCGTCGTAGAAGCGGCGGATCTGCTCATGGACCATGGTGTGGCGGGTGACGCCGCGGGAGAAGGTGTCGAACTGCGCCGGGGTCGGCAGATCGCCCTCCAGCAGCAGATAGGCGACCTCCAGGAAGTCGGACTGCTCCGCCAGCTGCTCGATCGGGTAGCCGCGATAGAGCAGCACCCCGGCATCGCCGTCGATATAGGTGATCCTGCTCTCGCAGCTCGCGGTGGCGCCATAGCCGGGATCGAAGGTGAAGACCCCAAGATCGCCATAGAGCTTCCGGATATCCACCACATCCGGGCCGATCGTGCCGGAGACCAGCGGCAGGGTGGTGCTGCGGTTGGAACCGTCCAGGGTGACGGTGACGGTGGCCTTCGCCGACCCTTTGGCCGTGCTGCTCATGCTGCGTCTATCCTCGGGTCTTGCGGCACCGCATTCCGCGGCACCGCCATGATGCAGTGCAAGATATCGGTCGTCCCGGAGGCTTGGCAACGAGGGCTGGGCCAAACCACGAACGTTGGCCTCGAGGCCGGGATTCCGGCCCGGTTCCGGAAGCCGCGGCGCCAGGCTGCCAGCACCGTCGCCCCGGCCGCCCGGAGCCCGCGTCCCCGCTGCCGGGCCGTGCTGGCAATCAGAAGTTGAATTGGCTCAGGCGCCGTTCCAGAAGGGCTCCGCGAACATCAGGTCCTCCCAGGCGGAGAGCGCATGCCTGCGGGCGGAGTCCGCGCGCGCCACCGCGAAACCCTCGACCGCGCCCACTGCCCAGGCGGGCACCGCGGTGCCGAGCGAAGCGACCAGCGCGCGGGCCACCGCGGTATCATTCGCCGTGCCGAGATCCTCCTGCAGCGCGGCCAGGCGCTTCAGGAAGCGCCGCGCCGGCTTGCCCGGCCAGAGCGGCGCGAAGAGCTCCGCCGCGTAACGCAGGCGCTTCGCCGTGAGCCGCACCTCATGCAGCGCCTCGGCGGAATGCGCGACGATATCCTCGCCCTCGTCGCGGAGGCGGTGCCAGCGCTTGTCCAGCAGGCGGCCGGCGAATTCCGGCAAGGGCCCGTCCAGCGCCGCGAGGCGTTCGGGCCCGGCTTCCTCCGTCGCCTCGCGCCAGGGGCGGTGCAGCAGCAGCGCCATCCCCTCCAGCACCAGGCGGCGGAAGCCCGGACCGTCCAGCTCCTGCCGCAACGCCAGGTAGGCGGCCTGCCGGCGGGCCTCCGCGGCCTTCAGCAGCGCGGCGATGCGGCGTTCGTCCGGCATCGCCGTGGCGACCTCGGCGCCGAGCCCGGCCAGGAACACGTCCCAATCCCGCGCCGGGCCGAGCCGCTGCGCCACTGCCTTCAGCCCGGCATCGAAGCCCTCCAGCGCCGGGCAGCGCGCCACCGGGCGGAAAGCCTTGAGCACGGAGCGCAGCCGGCGCAGCGCCACCCGGGTCTGGTGCACGCCCTCCGGCCCCGCGCCGAGGCGGCAGCCGGGGGCATGATGCAGCATCACCTCCAGCAGATGGCCGATCGCGGTGAGCAGCGCCACCTCCACCGTGCCGGCCTCGGCCCCGGCCAGATCGGGCGGGCCGCTGGCGCGGGCGCGGGGCGGCTTGCCGCGGGCCAGGGCGCGGCCCTCCTCGGCCAGCGCGGCGCGCGGCGGCAGCAGCGGCAGGTCGGCGGCGAGCCGCCCGGCCAGGGCCAGCACCGAATCAGGCGGGCCGGCGAGGCGGAGCCGCGCCGCGGGCCGCTCCGCCGCCACGGCGCGCAGCTTGCCGGCCAGCAATTCGGCCTGCACCGGGCCGGCGGCGCTGGTGAGGGAGATCAGGCTGCGCCGGCCGGTGAAGGCGGCGACGGGAACCAGCGGGGCCGTCGCGGCATCCTCGGCCACCGCATCCTTCGCCGGGGTGGCGGGCGTGCCGGGCAGCCAGGGCAGCCCCTCCGCCGGCCGGGTGTGCATCAGGCGGCGCGGGCCGCGCTGCGGCGCCTCCAGCGCCAGCCCGGCCTTGGCGAGCCCGCCCGCGGCATCATCCAGCCAGATCAGCTCCTCCGCCATGCCGCGGCCACGGCCATTGCGGGCGGCGGCGATGGCGGGATGGCGGGTCAGCCGGGCCGCGGCGGCGGGGTCGATTTCGAATTCCAGCGCGAATGCGGCTGCGGCGTCCTTGACCGGTGGGGGTGCCTCCGGAGCCGGGGCGGCCTCCGCTCCGGTCAGGTCGGCGGCGTCCTGCTGGCTCAGCTTGGGATCTCCGCGGGGTCGCCGGCGGCCAGGTCGCGCGGCGCAAGGAAGCGCACCAGCCGCCCGCCGCCGGGATCGAGCAGCCGCCAGGGGGGAGGCAATGGTGAATTCGGTCAGGGCGCCGGTCGGATAGGCTTCCGTCAGGCGCTGGCCCTCGGCGCCACCGCGGGCCAGGCCGGCGGGATCGGCCAGCGCCAGGGCGAGCTCATGCAGCCCCGGATTATGGCCGATCAGCAGCACGCTGCGCGCCGTCTCCGGCGCCCCGCGCAACACATCCAGCAGCCTTTGCCAGGGGGCGAGATAGAGCGCATCCATCGGCTCGATCAGCGCGCCATCCTCGAAGGGGGTCAGCGCCTCCAGGGTCTGGAGGGTGCGGCGGGCGGAGGAGACGTAGACGATGTCGGGCACCAGCCCGAGCTCGCGCATCGCCCGCGCCATGGCCGAGACGGCGCGGCGCCCGCGCGCATTCAGCGGGCGGGCATGGTCGGAAAGGCCCGGATCGTCCCAGGAGGACTTCGCGTGCCGCAGCAGGAGAAGCTGGCGCATCGCGCGCGATCCTGCCACGGAAGCGCGGCGATGTCCTGCCCCTTACCGTCCCGCGGGGTGTTCCCATCTCCGGCAGAGGCGCGTCGCCGGCGGAAGGGTTGATGCATGTCAGAAGTGGCTTCAGTGCTTGGCGTCAGCGCGGCGCTGGCGCGCCTTCGGCCGGTGTGCGACCAGGTGTGGCGGGAGGCTCTGGCCGGTGAATCCTGCGCGCCCTGCCATGCCGCGGATGTGATCGGGCCGGTGGCGCGGCGCATGGCCGTAGCCTCGACGAAGAACCCGCGAAGGCCGGAGGCAGTGGCGCCGCCGATCCCGCGCCCCGGCAAGCCAGAGGATGCAACACCCATGGCGGATGTCCTGCCCTCCGATCCCGCCCCCTGGATCATCGGCCAAGGGACTGGCGCCGATGGCGGGCATGGCCGGCTGCGGGCGAAAGCCTGATGCTGCGCCGCCGCCTGCCTTTGCTGGTCCTGCCGCTGCTGCCGCGGGCGGCACAGGCGCAGCCATCCGGGATCCGCTTCCGCATCATGCGGGAAGGCAGCCAGATCGGCACGCATCGCGTCACCTTCGCGGAGGAGAATGCCGCGCTGACGGCGCGCACCGAGGTGGATATCGTCGTCCGCCTGATGGGCATCACCGTCTTCCGCTTCAGCCACCGCTTCAGCGAGACCTGGGCCGGCGGGCGGCTGCGCCTGGCGACCTCCCGCCTGGATCGCAATGGCAAGGTGACCGAGATGGTGGCACGGGCGGCCGAGGGCGCGATCCAGGTGCAGGGGCCGGAGGGGCCGCAGCGCCTGCCGGCCGATGCGGCGCCGCTGACCTGGTGGGACCCGTCGCGTTTCACCGGGCCGCTTTTCGACAACGACACCGGCAAGCCGCTCCGGCTGCAATGGAGCCGTGTGCCGCTCCCCGGCGGCGGCACGCGCTGGCGTGCCAGCGGCGATGAGGAGAGCGAGGGCAGCTATGCCGCGGATGGCACCTGGCTCGACTGGAAGACCCGGGGCGAGGATGGCAGCACCGTGACCTATGAGCGTGGCTGAGGGTGTTCCGCTTGACCGGCCGCCGCCCGCGCGCAAACTGCCCGGCATGCGGGAGCGGCTATTGGCCCTGACCACCCTGCCGATGACCGATGCCTCGTCCGAGGCTTTCGGTGCCTTCTGGCGCAGCCAGGAGGGGATCCGGCGCGAATTGGTGGAACAGTCGGGCGCCCAGGCGGAATAGGGGATCTGGCATGACCGAGACCGAATGGATGCGCCTCACCGCGGCCGAATTGCGTGAGCGGGCGGCGGCGGATGCGCTGGTGATCGTGCCGGTGGCCTCGCTGGAACAACACGGGCCGCATCTGGCGACGGGGGTGGATATCGTGCTCGCCACCGGCGTGGCGGCGCGGGTGGCGGGCCGCCTTGCCGCATCCGGCGCGGCGGTGGTGGTCACGCCCTGCGTCTGGACCGGCCTCGCCGAGCACCACATGGATTTCGGCGGCACGGTGACGCTGGACTACGCAGCCTTCGCCGGCGTGCTGCGCGGCATCGTGCAATCCGCGGCGCGCTGCGGATTCCGCCGGGTGATGCTGCTGAACGGGCATGGCGGCAATGCCGAGGCGGTGGCGGTGGCGGCCAATGCCTTCTCCGTGGAATTCGGCATCCACGTTGCGGCCGGCACCTATTGGCACCTGGCCGGCGACGCCTTTGCCCCGATCCTGGAACGCCAGCCCAATGTCATGCATGCCTGCGAGGCGGAGACCAGCATGATGCTGGCGCTGCGGCCCGACTCCGTGCGGCAGGAACGGCTGGCGGAGGCGCATGGCCCCGCCTCCACGCGGGTCGAGGGCCAGCCCTCGGCGCTGACCATGCGCCGCTCCTTCAAGGCGGTTTCGGCCTCCGGCGTGGTCGGCGATGCACGGGTGGCGACGGCGGCCAAGGGCGAGGCGCTGCTGGAGGCCGCGGCGGACCGCATCGCCGCCATGCTGCTCAATCCTCGTCTTTGGGAGTAAGCGGTCCGATCGCCGGAGGGCGCTCGCGCCCGGAGGCGTGAATCGGCCCGCCGGCGTCTTGCGGTCCGATCGCCGGAGGGCGCTCGCGCCCGGAGGCGTGAAACGGCTGGCGGGATGGCTTGCGCGGGGCGGCGTCCAGCGCCGCGAAGGGCAGGTCGATCCAGGACAGGTGCCCACCCTTGCCGGCGCCGGTATCGAGGAACACCGCGCGGCCGCCCTGCGCGCCCGCCTGCACCAGCGGCCGGCCATCGGTGGAGCGCCGGTCGTGGCCGCAATAGACCGTCATCCCCGCCGCGATGCGGTCCACCCAGCCATGCAGCCGCTCCGGATAGCCATCCGCGCGCATCCGCCCCGTCACCTGGCCGAACATGGCGCGCGAGAGCACCGGGTCCGGCCGCTGCGCCCCGGCATCGGCGGGCGAGGGTCGGTGCTGCATGGAGGGGTGCCAGCCGGCATGCACGAAGCCCCAGGGGCCCAGCACCAGCCAGGCGGGGGCCTGGGCTATCTCCTCGATGGCACGCTCCGCCAGGGCATAGCCGTCCGGCGCCTCGGCCAGTTGCTCCAGGGTCAGGCCCAGCCCTTCCGTCGCGATCCGCAGCCGTTGCCCGGTAAGGGCGCGGCGCAGCTTGTGGTCGTGGTTGCCGAGCAGGAAGCGGCCGCGCCCGGCATCCAGCAGGTCGAACATCAGCCGCAGCGCCTCCGGGCTGTCCGGCCCGTAATCGGTGAGGTCGCCGAGTTGCAGCAGGAACAGCCCCGCCGCCTCGGCGCCCGCCACCGCATGCGCGAAAGCCGCCGCGTCGCCATGCACATCACCGACCACGCGCAGCCCCTCGAAGCCGCGGCGGCACAGGTCCTCGAGCACGGAGAAGCCGGTCACGCCGCCGCACCTTCCGCCACGTCATCCGGCGCCGGGTCGCGCAGCGCGGCAAAGGCCTCCAGCGCCCGCTGGCGCCCCGCCGCATGCTCCACCACCGGGCGCGGGTAGTCGCGGCCGAGCGTGATGCCGGCGGCGCGCAGCAATGCATCCGGCGCCTCCCAGGGGCGGTGCAGCCAGCGATCGGGCAGGCCGGCGAGTTCCGGCAGGAAGCGGCGGACATAGCGCCCGGAGGGGTCGAATTTTCTCGCCCTGCAGCACCGGGTTGAAGACCCGGAACCAGGGCGCCGCATCGCTGCCCGAGCCGGCGATCCATTGCCAGGAGGCGCTGTTGTTGGCGAGGTCCGCATCCACCAGCCTGTCCCAGAACCAGGCAGCGCCCGCCTGCCAGGGTTGCAGCAGGTGCTTCACCAGCAGGCTGGCCGCAATCATCCGCACCCGGTTGTGCATCCAGCCGAACCACCGGAGCTGGCGCATGCCGGCATCGACGATGGGGTAGCCGGTCCGGCCACGCTGCCAGGCCCGCAGCAGCGCCGCATCAGGCTGCCAGGGGAAGGCGGCGAAGCGGCCGCGGAGCGGCACCTCCGGCAATTCCGGCCGGTGCCAGAGCAGGTGGTAGGAGAATTCCCGCCACAGGATCTCCGACAGGAAGGGCCAGGCGCGGGCCTGGTTTCCGCCGCTGGCCGCCAGCACCGCATGCCAGACCTGGCGCGGCGAGATCTCGCCCCAGCGGAGATGCGGCGAAAGTCCGGAGGAGCCCTCGATGCCGGGATCGTTCCGTGCCACCGCGTAGTGCCCCAGCGGCCCGGTGGTGAAGCGGGCGAGCCGGGCCGCGGCGCCGGCCTCGCCCGGCGTCCAGAGCGTGCCGAATTCCGCCGCCCAGTCGGGCTGCCGTGGCAGCAGCCGCCAATCCTCCAGGGCATCGCCCGGCGGCGGGTTCTGCACCGGGAGCAGCCGGGTGGGTGCCGGCAGCGGCGCCTCGGGCGGCGCCATCGCGGCCAGGCACTTGGCGAAGGGCGTGTAGATGGCATAGGGCCGGCCGCTGCCGCTCATCACCCGCGCCGGCTCATGCAGGGTGGCGGAGGTCACGAGGCGGAAGCCGCGCCCGGCGGCCGCCAGCGCCTCGGCCACGCGCCCGTCGCGCTCGCGGGCCCAGGGTTCCAGCAGGCGGCCGGCCAGGACCTCGCCGGCGCCGATGGCATCGGCCAGGGCCGGAATCACGATCTCCGCCCGGCCGCGCGCCCGCAGCAGCGGCGCGCCGCGGGAGGCGAGGTCGCGGCCGAGCGATGCCAGCGAGTGGTGCAGCCACCAGCGCGCGGCACCGCCGGGCGCCCAGGCGCCGGCCGCTGCATCGTCCAGCACGAAGACCGGCAGCAGCCTCCTGCCCTCCAGGGCGGCCAGGGCGGGATTGTCGGCGAGGCGCAGATCCTGGCGGAACCAGAGCAGGGCGGGGACATCCATGCCGTCCATTTGGGCCTGCCGGCCGGACTGGAACAGTGCCGCATGAAGTCGAACCGGTGTTGCGACGAGGCGTTGGGTGTCGCGGATCGGGTCCGTTACGGCCCTGGCACATGCAAGAAGGACGGCATTCCGTGCAATTCTGGAACAGACGGCGGCTCCTCGCCACGGGCGCGGTTGCGGTTGGCGGCCTGCTGGGCGCGCGCGGCGCAGACGCCCAGGTGCAGCCCCAGGCACCAGGCGTGCTGGGGCAGCGCAACGTCATCGACACCCTGGCCGCCGATGGCCGCTTCAACCGCTTCATCGAGCTGGTCGGCAGGGCCGGTACCACCGACCAGTTCCGGGCTGGCGGCAACATGACCGTCTTCGCCCCCGTCGACGCCGCCTTCGACCAGACCGCCTTCTCCCGCGTCCAGGACCTGCTCACCCAGGGCACCGGCGGGTCGGGTGGCGGCACGCTTTCGGGTGCCAGCCCGGATCCGGTGCGGCTGCGCGCCTTCGTCGGCTATCACGTGATCCCCGGCGTCGCGCTGACCCCGGCGCAACTGGTCGGCGACCGGCAATACCCCACGGTGAATGGCGCCATGGTGCGCGTCGCCTCCCAGGGTGGCGCGATCGCGGTCAGCAATCCGGCGCCGGAGCGGCAGTCCGGCTCCTTCGGGGCGGGTGGGCTGAACGTGATGCCGCCGGCAGCGGTGATAGGGCCGGAGATCATCGCGCTGAACGGCATCGTCTACCCGGTCAGCCAGGTGCTGTTCCCCTGACGCGGCGGCCTGCATCTTGCGGGCCGGTTCACGCCCTTCGGCTTCGCCTCCGAGCGACCGGACCACTCAGGCCCGCAGCCGTCTTCGCGCCGGGGCGGCGGGCATGCTGAACAACCGCTCCCGCCCCAGCAGGAAGAGCCGGGCGCCGCGCGGGAACAGCGTGGCGATGGCCGGGTCGCCGGCATCGAGCCCGCCGGCATAGGCGCCGAAGGCGGGCAGGATCACCCGCCTGGCATCGGCGACGAAACAGGGGCGGGTGATGCCGCCGGCCCGGGTCGGCATGGTGGCCTTGGGGTGGAAATGGCCGGAGATCTCGGCACCCTGGCCGGGGGCGGTGCTGGCCTGGTGGCGGAAGGTGAGGGGGCCTTCCTGCCATTCGGCCACCGGCTGGCCGGGCAGGGCATCGGGCGGCAGCGGGTCGTGGTTGCCCAGCACCCAGACCGGTTCGATCCCCTCCAGCAGGTGGCGCAGCAGCGCGGCATCGCCCACGGCCAGGCGCTTGGCGCCCCGGGCGTCGTGGAAACTGTCGCCGAGCAGCACCAGCCGCGCCGGTCGCCAGCGGCGCAGCGCGGCTTGCAGCCGCAGCAGCGTCTCCCGCGTGTCATAGGGCGGCAGGAAGCGTCCGGCGGCGGCGAAATGGCTGCCCTTCTCCAGATGCAGGTCGCCCACCGCCAGCAGGCGACCGGCCGGCCAGAACAGGATGCCGGCGGGGTCGAGCATCAGCCGCTCCCCGGCCAGATGGATGGGCGCCGCGGTCATGCGCGGCCCGGTGCGAAGCGGGCGCGGCGTTCCCCGCGCGGCCGCGCGCCCGGCTTTCCGGCATGGCGCGGCCGGTCCACCACGCCGGCGCGGACACGGATGCCCTCGGTCACATCGGCCAGGGTCTCGGCGAAGATCTCCTCGCCGCCCGTCACCTCCTCGACCAGCGCCGCGGCCTCGGCCAGCAGCGCGTCCTCGGCGCCGCCGGCCACCCATTCGCGCCCCTCCTCGATCAGCGCCGGCACCGCCAGCGGCGAGACGCGGGAGAGCCGCATGTGGCGGATGCGCCCCCTGGCGCGCGCCAGGATCAGGCCGATGCGGGCAACGTCCGTCAGCCCGCCCGCGGCTTCCTGCCGGGTGGCGCGCAGCAGCACGTGGTCGGGTTCGTGCTTGCGCAGCACGTCGTAGATCAGGTCGGCATTCATGGTCATCTGGCGGGGGCGCTTCTCGTGGCCGGGGTGGTTCTTCTCGATCAGCCCGGCGATGGTGGCGATGTTGCGGAAGGTGCGGCGGAGCATGCTGCTTTCCGCCATCCACTCCTCCAGCTCCTCGCCGAGGATGTCCTCCTCGAAGAGCCGGGCGACCTCGGTGGGCTCGAAGGCGGACCAGGTGGCGAGCACATAGTCGGTGGCAAGGTAGCCGAGCGGCCCGAAGCCGGCCCGCTCCATGCGCTTCGTCACCAGCATGCCCAGCGTCTGGTGCGCCAGCCGGCCCTCGAAGCAATAGGCAACGAGAAACCATCGCCCGCCGCGCGGGAAGGTCTCGACCAGCAACCCATCGGGCTCCGGCAGCGCCGAGCGGTGCCGTTGCAGGCGCAGCCAGTCCTGCACGGGCGGCGGCAATTCCCCCCAGGCCCGCGGCTCGTGCAGGATCGCCCGCACCCGGGCGGCCAGCCAGGTGGAGAGCGGCAGCCGCGCCCCGGAATAGGTGGGCACCCGCGGATCGCCCTCGCCGCCGCGCGAGACCAGGCAGGTCATGGCGTCCAGCGCCTCGAAGCGGAGCGTCTGGCCGGCGAAGAGGAAGCTGTCGCCGGGCAGCAGGGTGGAGACGAACCATTCCTCCACCTCGCCCAGCACGGGACCGCCGCGCAGCCGCACCTTCAGCAGCGGGGATTCGACGATGGTGCCGAGATTCATCCGGAGCTGCCGCGCCACCCTGGTGTCCCGCACATGCACCAGCCCTTCGGCGTCGCGGAACAGCTTGCGGAAGCGGTCGTAGCTTCGCAGCGCATAGCCGCCATCCTCGACGAAGCGCAGCACATCGTCGAAATCGCGCCGGCTCAGCGCGGCATAGGCGCCGCAGCGCGTCACCTCGGCATACAGATCATCCGGGTGGAAGGGCGCGTGGCAGGCCATGGCCAGCACATGCTGCGCCAGCACGTCGAGGCCGCCGGGGCGGGGCGGGTCGCCATCCAGCTCCTCCGCCCGCACCGCCTCCAGCGCGGCGGCGCATTCGATCACCTCGAAGCGGTTGGCCGGGACCAGCATGGCGCGGGAGGGCTCGTCCATCCGGTGGTTGGCGCGGCCGACCCGTTGCAGCAGGCGCGAGACGCCCTTGGGCGCACCCACCTGGATCACCTGGTCCACATCGCCCCAGTCGATGCCGAGATCGAGCGATGCCGTGGCCACCACGGCGCGCAGCCGCCCCGCCGACATCGCCGCCTCCACCTTGCGGCGCTGCTCCACCGTCAGGCTGCCATGGTGCAGCGCGATCGGCAGGTTGTCGTCGTTCAGCCGCCACAGCGCCTGGAAGCAGAGTTCCGCCTGCGCCCGGGTATTGACGAAGACGATGGTGACGCGCGCCCCCTGGATGCGGCGATAGACCTCCGGCATCGAGGCCAGGCCCATATGCCCGCCCCAGGGCAGGTGCCCCGCCGGCAGCATCACCGAAAGCTCCGGCGCCGCGCCGCCCCGCACCTGCACCAGCCGCACATCGGCGGGATTGCCGCTGGACGACAGGAAGGCCCGCAGCGGCTCGGGATGCGCCACTGTGGCGGACAGCCCGATGCGCCGCGCCGCCGGCGCCAGGCTGGCCAGGCGGGAGAGCGCCAGGCAAAGCTGGTCGCCCCGCTTGCTGCCGGCGAGCGCATGGATCTCATCCACCACCACCGCGCCGAGGCCGCCGAAGAACCTGCCGGCCTCGGGCTGGGAAAGCAGCAGCGCCAAGCTTTCCGGCGTGGTCAGCAGCAGGTTGGGCGGCATCTCGCGCTGCCGGGCGCGGCGGTTCTGCGGCGTGTCGCCGGTGCGGGTCTCGATCCGGATTGGCAGGCCCATCTCCTCGACGGGGATGGTGAGGTTGCGGGCGATATCCACCGCCAGCGCCTTCAGCGGCGAGACATAGAGGGTATGCAGCGCGCCCATCCCCTCGGCGCGGGGATGGCGCGCCAGGTCGATCAGGCTCGGCAGGAAGCCGGCCAGGGTCTTGCCGCCGCCGGTCGGGGCGATCAGCAGGGCAGAGTCCCCAGCCTCGGCCGCCCGCAGCAATTCCAGCTGGTGCGGCCGCGGGGTCCAGCCCCGCCGGGCGAACCAGGCGGCGAAAGGTTCCGGTAATGTTCGCATGAGCCCGGGAATATGGCGGCGTTCCGGCGGATGGGAAAGACCGCAGCGCGCCCTGATCCAGGCCCGCTTCTCAGCGGCGCCGCATCACCCGGCTCTCCGCATCACCTGCGCGATGGTCGCCGCCAGATCCTCCTGGCGATAGGGCTTGGCGAGGCGCGGCAGGTCGTCGCCCTCGCCCGGCAGCAATTCGGCAAAGCCGGTCGCCAGGATCATCGGCAGGCCGGGCCAGCGGCGGCGGACTTCCTGCGCCAGTTCCAGCCCGGTCATGCCGGGCATGGCGAAATCGGTCACCAGCAATTCGCAGGGTTCGCGCGCCAGCGTCTCCAGCGCCGCGGCGCCGGAGGCGGCGACCAGCACGTGGTGGCCGAGATCCTCCAGCATGGCCGCCGTGCCGGCCTGGATCAGCGGGTCGTCGTCCACCAGCAGGATATGGAGCGGCCGGGTCGCCACGGCTTCCACGGCAGGGGGCGCCGGCGGCTCGGCGGCGGCCGCCACCGCCCCGGCATCCACCGGCAGCCACAGTTCCACGGTGGTGCCGGCCCCGGCTTCGCTCAGGATGCGGAGCTGCCCGCCGGATTGCGCCGCCAGCCCATGCACCATCGACAGCCCGAGGCCCGAGCCCTTGCCTGGCCCCTTGGTGGTGAAGAACGGCTCGGTGGCGCGGGCGAGCGTCGCGGCATCCATGCCGGTGCCGCTATCCGTCACCGCGATGCGCAGATAGCTGCCCGGCGGCGCCTCCGGTGCCAAGCCCGGCGGCCGCCGCAGGCCGGGCGCCGTATCGGCCTCCGCCGCGATCCGCAGCTCGCCGCCCTGCGGCATGGCATCCCGGGCATTGAGGGCCAGGTTGAGCAGCGCCAATTCCCAACTGATTGGCATCGGCGCGGACCGGGGGCAGCCCCTCCGGCACCTCGATGCCGATGCGGATGGCGGGGCCGAGCGAGCGGCGCAGCAGGTCGGTCATGCCGCGGATCAGCCGGGCAAGGTCGATCGCCACCGGCCGCAACTCCTGCCGCCGGGCGAAGGCCAGCAGCCGCTGGGTGAGCGCCGCGCCACGCTCCGCCCCCTGCACCGCGCCATCCAGCAGGCGGCGGATGCGGGGCTCGTCCGGCAGGCGCTTCTTCAGCAGGTTCAGGTTGCCGAGCACCGCCATCAGCAGGTTGTTGAAGTCATGCGCGACCCCGCCGGTGAGGTGGCCGAGCGTCTCCAGCTTCTGCGCCTCGTGCAATTGCGCCTGGGCGGATTTGAGGGCGCTGATGTCGCGGCCCTCGGCCACCAGCAGCACCACCTGCCCGGCCTGGTCCGGCACCGGCTTGAGCGAGAAGTCGATGGTGGTGACACGCTCCCCGGTGCCCCGGACCTCGGCCTCGTAGCGGATGAATTCGCCGGCGGCGGCGCGGCGGAGGGCGTCGCGCAGCCTTTCCTTCGCGGCCTCGTCCACATCCCACCAGGGGGGTTTCCCAGAAGGGGCGGCCCACCACCTCCTCGGGCCGGCGGCCGATGAAGGCGAGGGCGGTCTCATTGGCCTCCAGCAGGGTGCCATCCGGCGAGAGCAGGCCGACGAACTGGAAGGTGGCGTTGAAGATGCCGCGGAAGCGCGCCTCGCTTTCGCGCAGGCGGTGATTCGCTTCCGCCAGGTCGCGGGTCCGCTCCGCCACGCGCCGTTCCAGGTCGTCGCGGGCCCGCAGCAGCGCGGCATTGGCGGCGGCGAGTTCCGCCTCCGCCCGTTCCTCGCGGCGGCCCACGGCGGCAGCGAACCAGGTCAGGGCGATCAGGCCGGCCAGCACGGCACCGGTCAGCCAAAGGCTCCAGACCAGGTTTCGGTGGAACAGGGCCAGGCCGCTCTCCACCGGGATGCCGACGGTGACGATGACCGGCCAGTCCGGCAGCCGGCGATGCGCCAGGATCCGCTCCCGCCCATCGATGGTGGCTTTGGTGCGGAGGGTGCCGGCGGCGGTGTCACGGAAGCGCTCGAAGGGCGTGGCCTGGGCCAGGGGGCGCCCGATATCCTCGGGCCGCAGCCCGGTCCTGGCGATGACCCGTCCCTGCAGGTCCCACATGGTCAGGATGGTGCCCGCCGTGGTTTCGGTGCTGAAGGTCGGATCCTGGAAGAAGCCGGGCCGGATGGCGACCAGCGCCACGCCATCCAGCGTCCCGTCCGGGGCATAGAGTGCCCGGCTGTAGGTGAAGAGGATCTCCTTGCTGAAGCGGCTGAGCGCCGCCTCCCCCAGATGCTGCTGGGCGCCGGCCAGATGCGCCTGGAACCAGCCGCGGTCGGCGAGCGTCACGGCCGGGACGGGAGCATCCGCGCTGGTCGCCACCGGCATCCCGGCGGCATCCACCACCATCAGGTGATTGCCGCTGGTCCGTTCGGCCAGCCGCCTCAGCCAGCGATGCACCGCCGCATTGCCGCGCAGCGCCGCGGTGCCGCCGAGGGCGGAAATCTGGACGGCCATGGCATCGGCGATCAGGTCGCTGGTTTCGAAGCTGCGCCGGGCATATTCCTCGACCATGCGGGCGAGGTCGCGGGCGCCCGCCTCGGTGCGGTCCAGCGCCGCCTGGTATTCGGCCCAAAGCGATGCACCGCGCATCCCGGCCAGAGCCAGGCAGAATATCAGGGCAATGAGGTAGATAAGGCGCCTGACGCGCCGGATGCCTGACATGGACCTGCCGAGCGCCACCACTCCAGTTGGGCCGTGCCGCCGGATGGGGCGAGACGGAATCTCTTATCGCATGCGCGACGTTTCGTGAGTAGGCGTCACGGGCTCAGGCTGCCGCGAAACGAAGGGTGGCCCGGGTGCCGGCGTCATTCTCCAGCCGCAGCGTCGCCCGGGCCTGCCGGGCGAGCCGCGGCACGAGATGGATGCCGAGGCAACCTTGCGGGGTGTTGCGGCCGACCAGGTCCGGCAGGCCGATGCCGTCATCGGCCACCACGACCTCCCCTAGGCCGGGGGCGGCCCGGCGCAGGGTCAGGCGGATGCAGCCGTTCCGGCCATCCGGGAAGGCGTGGCGGGCGGCATTCACCACCAACTCGTTCACGATCAACGCCAGCGGCGTCGCCTGCGCGACCGGCAGGGCCAGCCGGTCCTCGATGCGGGTTTCGAGATCGATGCCCGGCCGCCCGGCGACCTCAAGCGCGGTGCGGGCGGTCACTTCCAACTCGTCGCCGAGTTCCACCGCGGCATCACCGGTGATCCGGAACATGCGGTCCTGCACCAGGGTCGCCAGCATGATCCGGGTTGCCGCGCCGCGCAGTGCCGCCGCGACCGTGGGGTCGCTGGCCCGGCTCGCCTGCAGGCCGAGGAAGGAGGTGGTGGCCTGGGCGTTGTTCTTGACCCGGTGGTGCAACTCGGCCAGCAGCCGTTCCCGTTCCTCCAGGCTCTGGCGGTGTTCCTCAAGCGCGGACTTCATCTCGGTGATGTCGATGCAGGAGCCGAAATAGCCCGCGAAGGCGCCGTTGGCCTCATAGGGGCGGCCGCTGTCCAGCAACCAGCGCCAAGCGCCGTCATGCCGGCGGAGGCGGTAGTCCATGGAGAACTCGCGCCGCGCATCGAATGCCTCCGTATAGACCGCGAGGCAGCGGTCGAAATCCTCGGGATGCACGCCTTCGGCCCAGCCGAAGCCGAGTTCCCGTTCCAACGCGCGGCCGGTGAAATCGAGCCAGGGTTTGTTGAAAAAGTCGCAGGCCTTGCTGGTATCGGCACGCCAGATCATCACCGGCGCATGGTCGGCCAGAAGGCGGAAACGCTTCTCGTCGCCTCCCGGTGTGACTCCGGCCGCCGCTGCCTGCTCCTCCGCCATGCGGCCCTTGTCTTCCATCTGCAACGCCGTTGCGCCTCCGGACTCGTCTATCGCGCGGCAAGGCGCCGGGTTCCTTACCTGTGCCGCCCCGCGGGATGGCGTGTCTCCGTTTTCGCCGCAAGAGCAATGGCGGTAACGGTCCGCGGGCGGAGAGGAGCCTTCAGCACATTGGAATGTTCGAGATAATGGGAATCGTCCCGAAATTCCCCTGGCGCATTCGTTGCATTCTTGCATCCATGGCGTCTGGATGGAGTGGGGCGGCTGCGCTGGCCGTCAGCGCCTGGTATGGCGTGTTGATCAGTGAGCGGGCAGAGATGCCCGGGCGCGCTCCTGAGGCGGTGCGGCGGGCGTGGAAGACCACTTGCGGGGGCTCACCGCCGCCCTGGCGACAAGGCAGGTGAACAGGGTCGTGCTTCAATCCCGCCCCCTTGCTCTGTTGCAACCAGTGATATTCGTTACAGAACGTTCCTAAGGCGCAAGAAGAACCCTTGGCCAAGACCGTAGCGGCAATCAGTCTTGTTACGCAAGGACAATTAACCCCCACTCGCGTTTTCGTTCCGTGCAAATATCATTGCAAGGGCGTCCGATGCTCACGCCGGTTGGCCTCCGGTGGGGCCGGGCGTCTGATCCGCGCCACTCCGCGGGCGCCCGGCCTCCTTTCGACCCACCAAAAAGTCAGATAAATGCCGAATCATGTTTCGTGACAGCCGGCGGCGGAGCATGGCAGCCTGTCTCTGCCCGGTCACCGGGCTGCTGCTTGCGCCCCTTGGGTGGCGAGCAGATCTCCCATAGTCCCAGCCTCTGGCCCCCGCCGGATCACAGGCCCCGGCGGGGGCTTTCTTTTCGGCCGCGCCGCGCTGTGCTGTGCGGAAGCGCACACCGCGGGCTCCCTCTTCCGTGCACCCCTGGAGACAGGCGCGGGGCGGAGCGAGGCCATGGCGAAACATCCGAATGAGCCACCAGGCGGAAGCAGGGCGGACCACCCAAGGGCCGAGCCGGAGGGTGATGCCTTCACGCCATGGCTCCTATGGCTGGAGCGCAGCCTGCATCAGCGTTTCGATGCCGTTGCCGCCGAGCCCATCCCGGAGGATCTGTTGCGGCTGATCAAGGAGGATCGCCCGGAGCGGGAGCGGTTCAGGCTGCGCCGGGCCAGCAACCGGGATGAGTAGGAGATAGCTGCGCCCGGCGCAGGCTCGGCGGGCTGCCGTGTTGGGCCGCCTGCCAACCGCGCCCGCTCCACGGCCCTGGCCGCAGGCGCGCATCTGTTCCGGGCTTCCGTGTGAGGAAACCATCTATCGCCTGGACTCAGGCGGCGAGGGCCTCGTGCCTGGCCGGAGCAGCATCGACCGCCCAGCGGGCGAGGAAGGCGAGGCCATCCTCGGCTTTGGCGAAGCAGATCAGCACAGCGGTGTCGTCCCGCAGCGTCACGCTCCAACTGGTGCCGCCGAGACCGAGAGTCATATGGCACCAGCGGAAGCAGGCGGGGAGGCTGCTGGGGTGCTCATGGTCGCCGAGGCCGAGGCGCTCGAACTCGCTCTCGGGGATGATGACGCGCGCCTCGAAGACCCCAGACAGAAATCCGTTCTCCAGCATGTCGCCGCCGAACCGCCCCGATTCCATCCACATGGCCTTACCTCACGTTTTCGTGAGAAGGGGTATAGGGCGAATGTATTGGGCCGGGAAGTCATAAACTTCCCGAACCAATAATCAACCAGAAGTTGTTAAGTACTCAGGCCGTTTACATCAAGCCACGGGCTTTTCCAGTCGCACCACCTGCGGGGACTCGCAGGATGTGCCGGCGCCGGGATCCTGGACGGGGCGATCCCTTCACCACCGCCTTGCATCCAATGAGGGCTTGGCGGTGAGCCAGGGAAGTCTGGCTTATTCCCGTTCCGGCCCGCATCTCAGCAACGCGTGGGGCGGGTTGAAGGGGCATGGATCGGCTCTAAGTGCTTGATCCGAAAGCGCGGATCGCATTCCCACACACTCATGCCCCATCCCGAAACCTGGCTTCGTCCCACCCCTGCCGGGCTGCACTGCCTGCCCGGCGGCTTCCACATCGATCCATCCCGCCCGGTGGAGCGGGCGGTGATCACCCATGGCCATGCCGACCATGCCCGCCCCGGCCATGCCGCCGTGCTGGCGACGCCCGAGACCCTCGCCATCATGCGCGCCCGGATGGGGGAGGGGCGGGCGGGCGACCGGCAGCAGCCGCTCCGCTACGGCGAGGTGCTGGTGCAGAACGGGGTCCGGCTCTGGCTGCGCCCGGCCGGGCATGTGCTGGGCTCGGCGCAGGTCTGCCTGGAATGGCAGGGCAGCCGCATCGTGGTCTCCGGCGACTACAAGCGCGAGCGCGACCCCACCTGCTCCCCCTTCGAGCCGGAGAGCTGCGATGTCTTCGTCACCGAGGCCACCTTCGGCCTGCCGGTCTTCCGCCACCCCGACCCGGCCGCGGAAGTGGCGAAGCTGCTGCACAGCCTGGCGGTCTTCCCGGAACGGACGCATGTGGTGGGCTGCTACGCGCTCGGCAAATGCCAGCGGCTGATCCGGCTGCTGCGGGAGGCCGGCTGGGACCGGCCGATCCATCTGCACGGGGCGCTGGCCGGGCTCTGCCGGCTCTATGAGGAACTCGGCGTGCCGCTCGGCCCGCTGCTGCCGGCGACGGTGGCGGAGCGGGCGGCGCTCCGGGGCGCCATCGTGCTCGCACCGCCCTCGGGCGTCGCCGACCGCTGGGCGCGACGCCTGGCCGAGCCGGTGGTCGCGGTGGCGAGCGGCTGGATGCGGGTGCGGCAAAGGGCCAGGCTGCGCGGCGTGGAACTGCCGCTCATCATCAGCGACCATGCCGACTGGGATGCGCTGAACGCCACCATCGACGAGGTGGGCGCGCCCGAGGTCTGGGTGACGCATGGCCGCGACGACGCGCTGGTGCATGCCATGGCGCAGCGCGGTATCCGCGGCCGGGCGCTGCACCTGGTGGGGCTCGGCGAGGGGGAGGACGAAGAGGAACCGGGGGCTGCGGTGGCGGGCGGCGCATGAGCCTGCCGGCCTTCGCCGCCCTGCTGGAACGGCTGGTCTTCACCCCGGGCCGCAACGCCAAACTCGCCCTGCTGCGCGACTGGTTCGCGACCGAGCCTGACCCGGACCGCGGCGTGGGCCTGGCGGCGCTGACCGAGGAACTGGTCTTCACCGCCGCCAAGCCCGCCCTGATCCGCGACCTGGTGGCGGCGCGCACCGATCCCGTGCTGCTGGCGCTCTCCCATGATTACGTCGGTGATTTCGCCGAGACGGTGGCGCTGATCTGGCCCGCGAAGCCCGGGGTGAATGCGGCGCCGCCGGCGCTCTCCGAGGTGGTGGAGGCGCTGGAGCTGACGCCCAAACCCGAATTGCCGGGGCTGATCGCCGGCTGGCTCGATACGCTGGATGCCAGCGGCCGGCTGGCCCTCATCAAGCTGGTGACGGGTGGGCTGCGCGTCGGGGTTTCCGGCCGGCTGGCCCGGGTCGCGCTGGCGGAATGGGCCGGCAAGCCGGTGGAGGAGGTGGAGGAGGTCTGGCACGGCATCGCGCCCCCCCTACCTGCCGCTGTTCCGCTGGCTGGAAGGCCGGGCGGAGCGGCCGGACCCGCGCGACGCGCCGGTCTTCCGCCCGCTGATGCTGGCGCATCCGCTGGAGGATGCGGATGTCGCGGCGCTCCGCCCGGAAGACTGGCGGGCCGAGTGGAAATGGGACGGCATCCGGGTCCAGCTCACCGCCGGGCCGGGCGGGCGGCGGCTCTGGAGCCGCGGTGGCGAGGATGTCTCCGGGGGCTTCCCGGAGATCGTCGAGGCGATGGACTTCCACGCGGTGCTGGATGGCGAGCTGCTGGTGGTGCGCGACGGCGCCGTGGCGCCCTTCGCCGATCTGCAGCAGCGGCTGAACCGCAAGACCGTCAGCGCGAAGATGCAGCGCGACTTCCCGGCCGGCGTGCGGCTCTACGACCTGCTTTTCGAGGGTGCCGAGGACCTTCGCCCGCTGCCCTTCGATGAGCGGCGCCGGCGGCTGGAGGACTGGGTCGCCCGCGTCGCGCCCGCCCGGATGGACCTCTCGCCGCAGATCGCCTTCGGCAGTTTCGCGCAATTGGCGGAAATCCGCGCCGGCGCCCGCGCCGCCTCGATCGAGGGGCTGATGCTGAAGCGGGTCGACAGCCCCTATGTCGCCGGCCGCACCCGGGGCCTCTGGTGGAAATGGAAGCGCGACCCGCTCAGCATCGATGCGGTGCTGATGTATGCCCAGCGCGGCCATGGCAAGCGCAGCAGCTTCTACAGCGACTATACCTTCGGCCTATGGCGCCCGGACGGGCAGGGCGGGGAGGAGCTGGTGCCGGTCGGCAAGGCCTATTCCGGTTATACCGACCAGGAACTCACTTGGCTCGACCGCTGGATCCGCAACCACACGACCGGCCGCTTCGGCCCGGTGCGGGAGGTGGAGAAGGCGCTGGTGCTGGAAGTGATCTTCGACGCCGCCCAGCTCTCCACCCGCCATAAATCGGGCGTGGCGCTCCGCTTCCCCCGGATCGCCCGGATCCGCACCGACAAGCCGGCAAGCGAGGCGGACCGGCTGGAGAACCTGATGGGCTTCGTTGCGACGAGGGAAGCGGTGCCCGAAGCGGATTGACCGGGGCCGTCCCCCGTGGTGCGCTTGGTTCCAAGCAAGCCGTCGCGAGGAAACGCCCATGCCGATCGTCCAGAACCACGTCAAGCAGCGCCTGGACCGGGGCGAACTCGCCCTCGGCTTCGGGGTGCATCACCTGCGCGGCTCGGCGGTGGGCATGCTGGCGGCGGCCGCCGGCTATGACTGGCTCTTCATCGACATGGAACACGGCGCGATGAGCGTGCATGAGGCGACGCAGATCGCCATCGCCGCGCTGGGCCAGGGCATCACGCCGATCGTCCGGGTCTGCAAGGATGCGGTCTTCGAGGGCACCAGGGCGCTCGACAACGGCGCCATGGGCGTGGTGGTGCCCCATATCGACACGGCCGAGGAGGCGCAGGCGGTGGCCGCCGCCTATCGCTTCCCGCCCATCGGCACCCGCTCCTGGGGCGGCCCGCCCTTCGCCTATGATTTCAAGCCACCGGCCACCGCCGAGGCGCAGGTGGAGCTCAACCGGGATATCCTGGTGGCCTGCATGATCGAGACGCCGGAAGCGGTGCGGAATGCCGAGGCCATCGCCGCGACGCCCGGCGTGGATGTGCTGCTGATCGGCACCTCGGACCTCACGGCCTCCATGGGGATCGCCGGGCAGATCGGCCACAAGGATGTCTATGCCGCCTATGAAAAGGTGGCGGGGGCCTGCAAGCGGGCGGGCAAGACCATGGGCATGGGCGGTGTCTATGACGAGACCCATGCCGCCGCCTATATCAAGATGGGTGCGCGCTTCCTGCTCAGCGGCTCCGACCACAACCTGCTGATGGCCGGCGCCAGCGCCCGCAGCAAATTCCTGCGCGGGCTGCCGGTGGGGTAGCGGTGCCGGGACCGTCGCTGCCTGGCCGCCCTTTGCGCTGGCGCAAGGTGCGGCCGGCAGTAAGGGGTTAGAATCCCACCTGTCCGGCCAGCGGATCACTTGCGAATGGTTCTCATTAACGCTAACACTGGCCGCGACAGTTCGGAGTGAGCCCATGCCAGCACGCCCGCCGCGTCGCCGCCTCTGCCGCATCGCCGCCGGTCTTGCCCTGTTTTTCGCGGCCGGCGCGGCGGCGGAGGCAGAGGAGGTGCATCTCTATTCCTCTCGCCATTACGACAGCGACCGTGCCCTTTATGAGGCTTTCTCCAAGGAAACCGGCATCCGCGTCCGGCTGATCGAGGGCGATGCCGACCAGCTAATCGAGCGCATCCGCAACGAGGGCGCCAATAGCCCCGCCGATGTCTTCATCACCGTGGACGCCGCGCGCCTGGCCCGCGCCGCTGGGGCGGGAATCCTGCAGCCCTTCCGCTCGCCGGCGGTGGAGGGCCGCATCCCGGCGGGGCTCCGCGATTCTGGGGGGGATGTGGTTCGCCATCTCCCAGCGTGCCAGGGTCATCATGTATGACAAGCAGCGCGGCGTGCCGCAGGGCCTCACCCGCTACGAGGATCTGGCCGATCCGCGCTTCCGCGGCCAGATCTGCGTCCGCAGCGCCAACCACCCCTACAATATCAGCCTCGCCGCCTCGATCCTGGCCGCCGATGGCCCGGAGCGGACCGAGGAATGGGCGCGCGGCCTGGTCGCCAACATGGCCCGCCCGCCGCAGGGTGGCGACCGCGACCAGTTCCGCGCCATCCCCGCCGGGCAATGCGGCCTGGCCATCGCCAATACCTACTACCTGGCCGGCATCGGCGCCTCGGAGCGCGCCGAGGACAAGGCGCTGTTCGCCCGGATCGGCGTGATCTTCCCGAACCAGGCGGAAGGCGACCGGGGGACGCATGTGAACATCTCGGGCGCCGGCCTGGTCCGCACCGCACCGAACCGGGAGGCTGCCGGCCGCTTCCTCGACTACCTCACCAGCGACAAGGCGCAGCAGATGCTGGCGCTGGGCAATATGGAATACCCGGCAGTGCCGGACGCGCCGCTGCACCCCGCGCTCGCCGCCATGGGCCAGTTCCGGGCCGAGCCGGTGGACGCCGCCCGCACCGAGGCCCATGCGGGGCCGGCGCTGCAGATCATGCAGCGCGCCGGCTGGCGCTGAGGGGGGGCGGGGGATGATCATCTGCCTCTGCAACGCGCTCAGCGACCGGCAGCTTGCCGATGCGGTGGAGAAGGGCGCCCACCGCCCGCGGGAGGTCTATGCCGCCTGCAACTGCCAGGCCCAGTGCGGCACCTGCACCCGCACCATCCTGACCATGATCCGGGACGGGAAACCCGCGTCGGGGGCGGGGCAGGGTGCGCTCTCGTAGTCGTGCATGGCAGGCGGCCGGGGCACCGGCCAAACGGGGCGCCTGACCTGTGAGAGGGGAGCGGCGCCGTGCAATCCGACCCGAAGGTGATCGAGCACCTGAATACCCAGCTCACCAACGAGCTGACCGCGATCAACCAGTATTTCCTGCATGCCCGCACCTTGCGCCACTGGGGCGTGACGAAGCTCGGCAAGCATGAATACGACGAATCCATCGAGGAGATGCACCACGCCGACTGGCTGATCGAACGCATCCTGTTCCTCGGCGGCCTGCCCAATGTGCAGCGCCTTGACCAGGTGATGGTCGGCCAGACCGTGGAGGAGATCCTCTCCGCCGACCTCAAGCTGGAGGAGAAGGCGATGAAGGACCTCCGCGAGGGCATCGCCTATTGCGAGAGCGTGCGCGACTACGTCTCCCGCGACCTGCTGCGCCGCATCCTGGAAAACGAGGAGGCGCATGTCGATTTCCTGGAGCGCCAGTTCGACCTCATCAAGCTGATCGGCATCGAGCGCTACATCCTGCTGAACAGCGCCTCCGCCCCGGAGCAGGAGGCGGAGGCTGGCAAGGGCTGACGCTGACCGAAAGGCGGGGGGGCTACTCCCCCGCCGCGTCCAGCACGTGCAATGCATAGGTGAAGGCGGCGCCGGCATTCAGCGCGATGGCGACACCCAGCGCCTCCGCCATTTCCTCCTTGCTGGCACCCGCCACCTTGGCCTTGCGGACATGTGCGTCGATGCAGCCGTCGCAGCGGGTGCTGACGGCGACGGCCAGCGCGATCAGTTCCCGCGTCTTGGCATCGAGATGCTTCGTGGTGGCCGCGCCGCGGCTGAGCGCGCTGAAGCCTTTCACCAGCTCGGGGTGCAGGCCGTTCAATTCGCGGCCGCGCTCGCGCGCCGCGCCGTTATAGGCGTCCCAGTCCTTGATGGCGCTCATGCCACTCCCCTGAATTGCCACGGGCGCCGGCTGGTCCGCCGGCGCCCGTGCATCATCCCAGGACTGGTGGCGGGTGGCTACTCCACCGCCTCCGGCTCGCGCTCCGCCTCGCCATCGCCGGGGCCTTCCTCCGGCTTCGGCAGGGCGGGCGGCGCCGCCTCGATATAGTCGAAGGCCAGCGCGCCGTCCTTCATGCCCACCTTGACCGCGCCGCCCTTGGCAAGCTTGCCGAAGAGCAGTTCCTCCGCCAGCGGCTTCTTCACATGCTCCTGGATGACGCGGGCCAGCGGCCGCGCACCATAGAGCGGGTCGAAGCCCTTCTCGGCCAGCCACTCCTTGGCGGCGGAGGAGAGCTCGATCGTCACGTTGCGGTCGGCGAGCTGCGCCTCCAGCTGCATGACGAATTTCTCGACCACGCGGCCCACGATCTCCGGCGTCAGGCCGGAGAAGGGCACGATGCTGTCCAGCCGGTTGCGGAATTCCGGCGTGAACATCCGCTTGATCGCCTCCTCATCCTCGCCGAGGCGGACCTCCCGGCCGAAGCCGATGGCGGCCTTGGCCATGTCGGCGGCGCCGGCATTGGTCGTCATGATGAGGATGACGTTGCGGAAATCCACCGTCTTGCCGTTATGGTCGGTGAGCTTCCCGTGGTCCATCACCTGCAACAGGATGTTGAACAGGTCCTGATGCGCCTTCTCGATCTCATCGAGCAGCAGCACCGCATGCGGGTGCTGGTCGATGGCATCGGTCAGCAGCCCGCCCTGGTCGAAGCCGACATAGCCCGGCGGCGCGCCGATGAGGCGGGAGACGCTGTGCCGCTCCATGTATTCGGACATATCGAAGCGGATCAGCTCGATGCCCAGCGTCTTCGCGAGTTGCTTCGCCACCTCGGTCTTGCCGACGCCGGTCGGGCCGCTGAACAGGTAGTTGCCGATCGGCTTCTCCGCATCGCGCAGACCGGCGCGGGAGAGCTTGATGGCCGCGCCCAGCGCCTCGATCGCCCGGTCCTGGCCGAAGACCATCGCCTTCAGGTCGCGCTCCAGGGTCCGCAGCGTCTCCTTGTCGTCGTTGGAGACGGTCTTGGGGGGGGATGCGGGCGATCTTGGCGACGATCTCCTCGACATCCTTCAGGGTGACGGTCTTCCGCCTTTTGCCCTCGGGCAGCAGCATCCGGCTCGCGCCCACCTCGTCGATCACGTCGATCGCCTTGTCGGGCAGCTTGCGGTCATGGATGTACTTGGCCGAAAGCTCCACCGCGGCCTTGATGGCCTCGGGCGTGTAGCGGACCTTGTGGTGCTTCTCGTAATTGGTCTTGAGGCCCTGGAGGATCTTGACCGTGTCCTCGACCGTCGGCTCGTTCACGTCGATCTTCTGGAAGCGGCGGACCAGGGCGCGGTCCTTCTCGAAGTAGTTCCGGTATTCCTTGTAGGTGGTGCTGCCGATGCAGCGCAGCGTGCCCTGGGCCAGCGCCGGCTTGAGCAGGTTCGAGGCATCCATGGCGCCGCCCGAGGTGGCGCCGGCGCCGATCACCGTATGGATCTCGTCGATGAACAGGATGCTGCCGGGCTGGTTCTCCAGCTCGTTCACCACCGCCTTCAGCCGCTCCTCGAAATCGCCGCGGTAGCGGGTGCCGGCGAGCAGGCTGCCCATGTCGAGCGCGTAGATGATGGACTTGTTCAGCACCTCCGGGACGTCGCCCTCGACGATCCGCTTGGCCAGGCCCTCGGCGATGGCGGTCTTGCCGACGCCGGGATCGCCCACGTAGAGCGGGTTGTTCTTGGTGCGGCGGCAGAGGATCTGGATGGTCCGCTCGATCTCCGGCTCGCGGCCGATCAGCGGGTCGATCTTGCCGGCCAGCGCCTTCTTATTGAGGTTGACGCAGTAATTGGAGAGCGCGTCCTGGCTGCGGCCGCCGCGCGGCTTCTCCTCCTTCTCCGGCTCCTCCGGCGCCGCCGGGCTGCCCTGTACCGGGCGGGTCTGCGCCCGGCCAGGGGCCTTGGCGATGCCGTGGGAGATGAAGTTCACCGCGTCCAGCCGGGTCATGTCCTGCAATTGCAGGAAGTAGACGGCATGGCTCTCGCGCTCCGAGAAGAGGGCAACGAGGACATTGGCGCCCGTCACCTCGTCCCGGCCGCTGCTCTGGACATGGATGGCGGCGCGCTGGACCACGCGCTGGAAGCCCGCGGTGGGCTTCGGGTCGCCGGCGCGTTCCGTCACCAGCCCGGCCAGGTCCTTGTCCAGGAACTCGGTCAGGTCGCGTTTCAGCTTCTCGCCATCGACCCCGCAGGCGCGCAACACCGTGGCGGCGTCGCTGTCGTCGGTCAGGGCCAGCAGCAGGTGTTCGAGCGTTGCATATTCGTGCCGGCGCTCATTGGCGAGGCCGAGGGCACGATGGAGCGTCTGCTCAAGATTTCGTGACAACATGCTAGAGACGCTCCCCGATCAGACCCATCGTTCCCGCAAAGCGCCCGGGCACGAGGGGGGTTTCCCAGACAGGAATCTGGGTGGCTTCATCCCTCCAAACGAGTCCCCCGTTTGGACGGCTGGCAAAACCGTGTTCCGGTCCGGCGTTTCCGGGCCCGGTGCCCTGCCGCGGCATGGCCGGCCTCCTCCGGCCGGATGGTAGCAGGATCATTCCTTCTCAATCGTGCATTGGAGAGGGTGCTGATTCTGCCGCGCCAAGTCCATGACCTGCGTCACCTTGGTCTCGGCGACCTCATAGGTATAAACCCCGCAGACCCCGACGCCGCGCCGATGCACGTGCAGCATGATGCGGGTCGCTTCCTCCCGGTTCTTCTGGAAGAAGCGTTCCAGGACATGCACGACGAATTCCATCGGCGTGTAGTCGTCGTTCAGCATCAGCACCTTGTACATGGCGGGCTTCTTGGTGCGCGGCCGCGCCTTCACCACCACGCCGGTATTCGGTGTGGTGTCGCCTGGCACATTGCCCCCGTTCGGCCGCTTGTCTTGATCGCTCATGAGGTTCCTGGTCGGCAGGCCTTTGCCCGCCTGCGGGCATCCTGGGGCGGCGGGCACATGCCCGCCTGGCAGGGAGGATATCGGACGGCATGGCATAAGGTGAAGTGCCACGCGCGAGCGTGAAGCGGATATGGGAAGGAAACCATGAAACGGAAAGAGCCCGGCCCGGCGATCCCCCCCCCGCGATTGCGGAAAAGGACAGCCGGCGCCGGGCCCCTGTAGCGCAGATCGCGGACGGACGTGAACGTCCGGAAGCGTGAATCTGCCCTGCAAACAAGCAGCTACGGCGGATTGCGTTCAAGGATGAACGCAATCCGCCGTGGTCTCAGCCAACCCTCAGACCCCGGGGCCGGATGGCCCCCGGGTCCCGGGATGGTGTCAGGCCGCGATCGGGCGGGCCATCTTCTCGACGGCCAGCGTCACGCGGGCCGAGATCGGCGCGAAGGACTGCTCGGCAACCTTCAGCGCGGTCTCCTGGAGCTTCGCGCTCTCGGAGAGGGTGCGCTGCAGGGTGGCGCGGGTCAGGTTGGCCTGGATCTCGGTGGCTTCCTTCAGGCTGCGGACGGTGCTGAGGGCCTTGGCGCCTTCGATCGCCTGGTCGGCCAGGCCCTGGACCAGCGCCATGGTCAGGCGGCTGAGGTCCTGCACGCCGGCCACATAGGCCTGGGTCGCCTTGGCCACCGCCTCGGCATTGCCGCGGCCGAATTCCGCCGCCTGCTCGGCCGCCTTCATGAAGCCCTCGGCCGCCTTGTTCGCCTGTTCCATGCTCGTCTCCATCGCAGCACGCGCCTGCACGGCGCTCTCGTCCACCAGCTTGCGGGTCTGGGCCGCGCCGTTCTGCGCCGCCTCATTGACCAGCTTCTTCACTTCGGCAGTCTTCGTCTCAGGGATCGTCGCCATGGTCCTGCTCCTTGTTACCGGGGTCTGGTCCAGCGGCCCCGCCAGAGGCGTCGGCCGTTTCAGTCCTGGGCGCAGCCCGGCCACGGAACCGGCTTTGCTGCGCTGCAACATGGCGCCTTGTAGCGACCTGCGAGGGGGCGATGCAAGCCTTATTTTGCACTGCAACATGAGGGGGAAATCACCAAAACGTGAGGTGAGCAACCGTTCCGCAATCGGCTCCGGCGACGTGAAGCGAGGGCCGCCGGCCAAAGCCTTGCAAAATGTGGAGTTCCCATTCAGTTCTAGGTGACAAGCAACGGCCCCACGCATTAGTGTTGCGTCGATTCGCAGGGACGCCGGGGGGGGCGCACCGCGCATCAGGGGGCAGCATGTTCGGGACCTGCGCTGCGTTGCGCCTGGGGGTCGTGCTGACCCTTTCCACCCTTTTCGGTTTAGCAACCGCCGCGCCTGCAATGGCGCAGATCGGCAGCGACCGCTATGCCGCGATCGTCACGGATGCCCGGACCGGCGCCGTGCTCATCGCCGCCAATCCGGATGAGCGCCGCTATCCGGCCTCGCTCACCAAGATGATGACCCTCTACATGGCCTTCGAGGCATTGCGGGATGGCCGGACCAGCCTGTCCAGCCCGGTCCGCGTCTCCTCCGAGGCCGCCTCGATGCCGCCCTCGCGCCTCGGCCTGGTGCCGGGCATGAGCCTCACGGTCGAGGAAGCCATCCTGGCGCTGGTCACCAAATCCGCCAATGACGCCGCCGCCGCGCTCGGCGAGCATCTAGGCGGCGGCAGCGAGGACCGCTTCGCCCAGATGATGACGCTGCGGGCCCGGGCGCTCGGCATGAGCCGCACCACCTTCCGCAACGCCTCCGGCCTGCCGGACCTCGACCAGATGAGCACGGCGCGGGACATGGCCCTGCTCGGCCGCCGGCTGATGCAGGACTTCCCGGACCGCTACGCCTATTTCTCGACCCCGCATTTCGTCTTCCGCGGCCGCACCCACTGGAACCACAACCGGCTGCTGCAGGAATACGAGGGCACCGACGGCATCAAGACCGGCTATGTGAATGACAGCGGCTTCAACCTGGTGGCCAGCGCGCAGCGCGACGGCGTGCGACTGGTGGCCAGCGTCTTCGGCGGCCGCACCGGGCGCGAGCGCGACCGGCACATGATGGCGCTGCTCGACCAGGGCTTCGCCGGCATGGGGGTCGCGCCGCGCAGCGAGATGGTGGCCCGCCGCAGCCTGCCTGGCGTGGTGGCCGGCGCCCATGCCGCGAGTGCCCGCGTCAGGTCGGCGGCCCGCGCTTCGGCGCAGGCGGGTGCCCGGCCCCAGGCCCGTGCCGTCGCCGCCGGCCGGTCCGTGCAGCGTGCCGCGCCACCTGCCGCCGCCCGGACCACGACACGCCCCGGCCTGCTGCGGATGACCGCGACCAGGCCCGCCCGCCCGCCGGCCGCGCGGATCGAGCAGGGCGACACCTCCAGCCGGAGCCTGGCCCGTCCGGCCCAGACCCTCCGCCGGCCGGTGAAACCCACTGCCGGGCGAGTGGCGGCCGCGGCGCCGGCCGCCAAGCCACGGCAGGCCAGCCGCCGTCGCTGAGGAATTCCGGCCTGGCACAACCAGGCCCGCAGGCCTCAGGCCATGGCGCCGCGCGCGGCCACCGGCCAGAGGCATTCCACCCGGCCCCGGCGGACCCCGACATACCAGTCGTAGCGGTCCACCGTCGGGTCGCAATGGCCGGGCACCAGCCGCAGCCGCTCGCCCAGCACCGGCGCGGCGCCGCCCTCCACCAGGATCTTCCCGTGCTCGTCCGAGGCGCCGGCAAAGCGTAGCCCCGGCCGTTCCCAGACCAGCGGCAGGCCGGAATCCACCGCCACCGCCTTGTGCCCGGCATCCACCACGGCGACACCGGGGATCGAGCGGCTCATCACGGTGGCCAGCACGAACAGGGCGTGGCGGAAGGGCGGCGGGCTCTCGTTCCGGGCGTAGTCGGCATCCATGAAGGCGTAGGAGCCGGCCTGGATTTCGGTGAAGACGCCGCTGCCGGCCTCCAGCGGGAAGGTGCCGGTGCCGGCGCCGCCGACGATCGGGCAGTCGAGGCCGCGCTGGCGCAATTGCTCCACCGTGCGGCGCGTCGCCTCGGCCGCGCCGCCGATGGCCGCTGCCCGCTCCGCCGGGCTCCGCTTGTGCTGGGCGCTGCCGTGATAGGCCTGGAGCCCGCCGAAGATCAGGTGGCGGCTGCCGGCGATCCGCTCGGCCAGGGCGACGGCCGGCGGCCCGGGCTCCACGCCGCAGCGGGCGGCGCCGATATCGATCTCGACCAGCACCGGCAGGCGGATGCCGGCCGCCTCGGCCGCCGCCTCGTAGGCCGCGACCTGTTCGGCGCCATCGGCGCAGACCGCGACCCGGCTGATGCGCGCCAGCGCCGCCAGCCTGGCCAGCTTGCGGGGCCCCACCACCTCGTTGCTCACCAGGATGTCGGGGATGCCGCCCCAGGCCAGGATCTCGGCTTCCGCCACCTTCTGCACGCATTGGCCGATGGCGCCGCGCTCCATTTGCAGGCGGGCGATGACCGGGGATTTATGGGTCTTGGCATGGGCGCGCAGCTTCGCGCCGGTGGGCGCCAGCAGCGCCGCCATCGCATCCAGATTGGCCTCGAAGGCATCGAGGTCGAGCAGCAGGGCGGGGGTATCCACCTCCTCCTCGCGCATGCCGGGTTCGGCGGGCGGCGGTTGCAGCATGGCGTGTCGTTCCCCTCTGGCGATCCGCGCGCAGGCTAGTCCAACGTCGTCCTGGCTGGAAACGCTCGCGTTTCCAGCCAGGACGACGAAGTTGGCCGATCCAGAAAAGCCAGACCACAGTCTGAAAGACTGTGGTCTAGGCCCCGGCGGCGGCGGCCGCCACCTCCGCCAGCAGCCGCGCCTCCTGGCCCTCGTAGCGCGGCGAGAAATGGAAGGGCTCGATCCGGCGAGCCCCGGCGGCGCGGGCGATCTCGCCGGCCGCCCGGGTGGTCAGGTGCTGCCGGTCGGTGGCGAGGGCGGCATCGTCGGCGGCGAAGGGCGCCTCGATGAACAGGATATCGGCACCCTGCGCCAGGCGAATCGCGGCGGCGCGGTTGGCCGGCGTATCGGCCATGTCGGTGACATAGGCCAGGTGCTGCCCGGGCGTGATGTCGATCAGCTCACGCAAGGGGCCGAGCGGCAGGCTGGCGGCGCCATCCGCCTCGGCCGGTCGGGCGAAGACCGGCACCGGATGGCTGTCCGGCCGCCCCTCCGCCACGGCCTGCTTCAGCCCGGCGAGCCAGGGGCCGACGGGCAGTCCGCGCGCCTCCAGCCGGGTCCGCCAGACATTGAGGTGCATTGCCTCCTCCACCGCGAAGCCGAGGCAGGGGGTGCCATGGTCCAGCACCGCGGCGCGCAGCCGGAGCGGGCCGAGCCGCAGCACGGTGCCATCCGCCGCGGCCGGGAGCGGGGGCAGGGGCTCCGGCATGAAGCCGCCATGCAGCCGCAGCCGGGTGCGAGGCCAGGATTCGGCGGCCGTCACCTCCGTGACCTCGAAGGCCAGGTCGGCGGGAATCCGGTCGGCCAGGTTCCAGGTATAGGAGTGCAGCCGGTGGAACAGCCGCGCCGCAAAGCCTGCCGGCCCCACCACCGGCAGCCGCTTCGCCCGGCCGATCTGCAGCCGCAGCAGCCGGTCGAAGCCAGCCCAATGGTCCATATGCGCATGGCTGACGAGCAGCGCGCCGACCCGCAGCAGATGCCGGGGCGACAGGGTGGAGAGGTCGCCGCAATCGATCAGCACGGCATCCGGCAGGTGCAGCGCCTCCAGATACAGGCCGGGGTCGCCGTCACGGCCATTCAGCAGCCGCGGATGCAGGGTGGGGCGCATGCCGGTGGGAGTGCCATGCCGGCGCGGCGCGGTCGAGGCGGCCTGGCGGTGGCCCACGCCTGATGGTGGGGCGGCTAGATCGGGCTTCCCCCTGGTGCCACCGCGCAGGCGGCGGTCGGCATGCGGCCGGCGCCTGCGTCCGGCCAAGTGCCGGGCAGGGGCCCCGGCCGCCATGCGGGGCAGGGCCGGCAGCGCCAGGGCCGGAGCCTCGCCACGCCCTTCCACGGCCGCCAGGCCAGGCGCCCCGAGCCTTGCCCCCGCCGCCGCGCGCCGCAGCACCAGGGTGCGGTCGTGATAGGCATCGAGGCCGGGGCGATGGCCGATCGAGACCAGGGCGCTGCCGGCCAGTTCCTCCCGGAACAGCCGCATCATCAGCTCCTGGTTCGCCTCGTCGAGCGCCGCCGTCGCCTCGTCCATGAAGACCCAGCGCGGCCGATGCAGCAGCAGCCGGGCGAAGGCCAGGCGCTGCTGCTCGCCGAGCGACAGGATGCGGTCCCAGCGCGCCGCCTCGTCCAGCCGGCCGGCGAGCGGCGCCAGGCCGCAGCGGGTCAGTGCCGCCCGGACCGCCGCATCCGGGAAATGCCCGGGCGGGGCGGGATAGGCCACCGCCTCCCGCAGCGCGCCGAGCGGCAGGTAGGGACGCTGCGGCATGAACATCATCCCCTCCCGCGCCGGCACCCGGATGCACCCGGCACCCCAGGTCCAGGCGCCGGCGATGGCGCGGAACAGGGTGGATTTGCCGGTGCCGCTCTCGCCCTGGATCAGCACGCGCTCGCCGGGCCGGATCTCGGCATCGGCGCCGGCTATCAGCAGCGCGCCGCCGGGGGTGGCGAGGCTGAGGCCGCTGAGCGAGAGCACCTCGCGCCCATCCGGCAGTGGACCTTCCTCGATGCGGATGGCCTCGCCCTGGCCGACCGCCGCGGCGGCGGCGAGGCTGTCCTCCAATTCCACGCTGCGCTCGACATGGCTCGCCCAGTCGGCGAGGCGGGGATAATTCGCCATGAACCAGTTCAGCGCCCGCGTCACCTCGTAGAAGGCCTGGCCCACCTGCATCAGGACGCCGAGCGTGATGGCGCCGGCGAAATAGCGCGGCGCGGCGACCAGGATCGGGAAGATATGGGTGACCATGCCATAGGCGGCGGCGAGCCCCATCAGCCGCCGCTCGCCACGATACAGGTCCCGCATCACCGCCAGGACGCGGCCGAAGGAATGGCGCAGGCCGCGCTCCTCATCCGCCTCGCCGCGGATCAGCGCGACCCCTTCGGCATTCTCGCGCAGCCGGACCAGGGCGAAGCGATGGTCGCCCTCGGCCTCGTTGCGGCGGGTATTGATGCCGACCAGTGGCCGGCCGATCAGCCAGGTCAGGCCGGTGCCGATGGCGGCATAGAGCAGCGCGGCGAAGACCATGTAGCCCGGGATCTCGAATTCATGGCCGCCCAGCGAAACCGGCAGCGGCCCCGACAAGGTCCAGAGGATGCCGGCGAAGGAGGCCAGCAGCAGCACCGAATGCAGCAACCCGACCGCCATATCCACCGCCATGGCGGTGGCCCAGCGGGTATTCTCGCTGATCCGCTGGTCCGGGTTGTCGGCGGCGCCTTCCAGGAATTGCAGGCGGTAATGGCAATTGCCCGTCAGCAGCCGCCCCTGCATCCGGTGCACCAGCCAGCGCCGCCAGCGCAATTGCAGCACCTGCCGGACCTGCAACTGGAACACCGCCGCGGCGATGCCGGCGAGGGCCAGCACGGCGAAAAGCCCCATCTGGCCGAGGAAGACCTCGCGGTCGCGCTGCTCCAGCGCGTCGAAGAAATCGCGGTTCCAGAGATTGAGCCGCACCTGGATCGCGATCTGCAGCACGGTGAGCAGCACGACGCCAAGGGTGAGGCCCCAGGCGGAACGCCACTCCTCGGAGCCGTAGTAATCGCGCACCAAGCGCCAGAGGCGGCGCCCGGCGCCTTCGGGCCGGGGGACGGGCTTCGCGTCGAGACCCAATCCTGCCATGGCGCCCTCCGGATCAATAAAGCGTGATCCGGAGATGGTATATCGCACTCAATAGGCGATCAACCTGAAGTTGTCGCCCAGCGACAGACCTTCCATTCGCGCCACTGATGGCGGCCCGCCATTTAAATCAGGATTTGAGCAGCCCCGCCGCTTCGAGCGCCCGCCGGATCACCCTGCCGGGATCGAAGCCCTGCGCTGCGGGAGCCTCCGGCTGCCTGGCAGCGGCGGGGCGCTCCGCCCTTGCCCCAAGCCGCGCCTCGCCATCGCGGCCGATCGCGATGATCCCCGCCGGTACCATGCTGCGCGCCGACATGGCCGCTGCCGCCGGGGCACCGCCGAGGCCGAAGAAGGCGGCGATCCGGTGGGTGGAGGAGATCCCGGCATCCAGGATGAAGGGCCCCGCCATGCCACCGCGCTGCTCGCCCTCGCCGGGATGAATGGGGACGCCATGCGCCATGCCGGCGATGCTGTGGCTCTCCAGCAGGATCGTGCCTGCCGCATCGCGCCAGACCCGGTGGCGATGGCCGCCGGCCGTGGGCTCCGGCACCGGGGCGCCGGAATGGCCGTGCAGGTCGGTCCATTGCCGCAGGATCTGCTCGGCATTCACCGGCCGCACCGTGCTGTCCGCCTCGCCCTGCCAGACCGAGACGCGCGGCCAGGGACCGCGATGCGGCGAGGCGGCGCGGACCAGATCGCCCCAGCCCCGCGCCGGCCGCGGCCGGCCACTGGCCATCGCCTCGAAGGCTTCCTGCATGTTGGAGGCCGCGCCGTGCGGCAGGCCGGCGATGATGGCGCCGGCGGCGAAGACCTCCGGATAGGTGGCCAGCATCACCGAGGTCATGGCGCCCCCCGGCCGAAAGCCCGGTGACGAAGACCCGGCGCGGGTCCAGCCGGTGCGCCGCCAGCATATGCGCCACCATTTGCCGGATCGAGGCGGCCTCGCCGGCATCGCGCGCGGTGTCGCCCGGCTCGAACCAGTTGAAGCAGCGGTTGGGGTTGTTGGCCTGGCGCTGTTCCGGCAGCAGCAGGGCGAAGCCGAGTTGCCGGGCCAGGTCCGACCAGCCGCAGCCGCGGTCATAGCCGGCGGCGTTCTGGGTGCAGCCATGCAGCGCGACCACCAGGGGCGCCCCCTCGGGCAGGCCCTCCGGCACGAAGCTCAGCATGCGGAGCGCCCCAGGATTGGGACCGAAATCCTGGACTTCCGTGAGATGTGGCGCGGCCGTCCGGGTGGCAGCGGCCTGGAAACTGCGCTGGCGGACGAGATCGGCGAGGTTGATGCGGGGTCGGTGCAAGGCTTTTGGTCCTTCCTGGGCCGGCGAGACTGGTCGGGGCGGAACCCGGACCAGGGTTCCGCGACGGCCATGAAAACCGGAGCGCGATCGGCGGCTCACGGTTCCTGTGCGGTGCAACATAAATATGCTGCGGCGCAACATGGTATCAGCCTGCACGACTTACAAAGGGAAGCGGTTCCATTGGCTGCGGAACCGGCGCTAAAAGGCTATCGGGATTGGAGGGCCTGATGCCATGGACAAGGAAGAACTCACGGCCTGGGCGCTGGCGAATGGCTGGCAGATCATCGCCGGCTGTCCGAGCTTGACGAAGCCCTCCTCGCCCAGGGAGGCCATCGTGCGGATGGTCTTCAAGGCGACGGTGGTGAATGTCGAGGTGAAGAAGCCCGCCGGGAAATGGGAGAAGATCTCGGGCGAGAGCTACGGCAACGTCGCGCCGGACCCGGATACCGGCCTGCCGCGCGGCCTTGGACTGGTCAGCATCCCCGGCTTCACCATGCTGATGCAGGAGAACCGGGACCGCATGGTCTTCGCCCGCATGGGTGGCACGACGCGCCGGTAGCGGCGCGCCCGGGGCTTACAGCGGCGTGCCGAATTGATGGTTCGGCACGCCGCTGTAGCCTGTTGTTTGGTGAGCGGATTCACGCCTCCGGGCGGTTCCGCCCTGCGGCGATCCGCTCTAGCCCTTGCCGGCGATGATGCCGCCCGCCAGCGTTTCCGGGTTGCGTTCCCACCAGCGGCCGGCATCGACCCAGGTGATGAAATCCAGCACCGCCCGGTTGAACGCCTCCGGCTCCTCCAGATTCATGGCATGGCCGCAGCGCGGCAGCACCAGCAGGGCGCTGGTGGCGATGCAGCGCTTGAGGAAGAGTCCGGGCTCCAGGGTTGGGTCGTCCTCATCGCCGCAGATCACCAGGGTGGGCAGCTTCATCGCGCGGAACCCGGCTTCGAGATCGAAGAGGCTCGGCCGTGCCCGCTGCACGCCTTGCATGGTCAGGGCCGAGCCCTCGGTGGAATGGCCGCAAAGCTGCGCCTGGAATTCGGCATAGCCGCGCGGGTCCTTTTCCTCGAAGACCAGGCGGGTCGGTCCACGGCTATAGACCTTGCCGAATCCGCCATGCCCTCGGCCCGGATGCGGCCTATGGCGGTGTCGGTTTCAGCGCGGAACTGCTCGCGCTTGCCAGGCGCCGCGCCATAGCCGACGCCCGCCGCAGTGAGGCTGCGGGCCAGGTGCGGATGCCGCAGGCCGAGATGCAGCGCCGCGAAGCCGCCCATGGACAGCCCCACCACATGCGCGGCGCCCAGCCCCAGCCCCTCGATGACGGTGGCGATATCGTCCGTGGCGCGGTCCTGCGAATAGGCGGCGGGCTCGGAGGGCACGCCGCTCGGCGGATAGCCGCGGGCATTGAAGGCGATGCAGCGGTAGCGGCGGGCGAAGAAGCGGAGTTGCGGCTCCCAGCTTCGGCTATCGCCGGCGAATTCATGGACGAAGACCAAGGGCGTGCCCTGGCCTGCCTCCTCATAGTGCAACTCCACGCCATCCTCGGTGCGGATGCTCGGCATGCGACGCCCTCCCATACCACGCGGGCAGGCTACCGGCGGCATTGCCGCACCGGAAGCCCGCCCTTGCGGTGGGTGCATGGCTGTGCCGAGGCAGGGGGGCTTCAAAGGGGACCTGAAAGGTCCTATTTGAGTGCGGAGAGAGGGACAGGCTCGTGTTCAGGCTTTCCAAACTGACCGATTACGCGGTGGTGGTGCTGGGCCGGCTGGCGCGCGAAGGCGCGGTGCCGGGCGGGCAGGTGCAGACTGCGCCCGGCTTGGCCCTGGCCACCGGCATCGCCGAACCGACGGTTGCCAAGGTGCTGAAGATCCTCGGACAGGCCGGGTTGGTGGAGGGGGTGCGCGGTGCCCGGGGCGGCTATCGCCTGACCCGCCCGCTCGCTGCCCTGCCGCTGTCTGAGGTGATCTTCGCCTTCGATGGGCCGATCGCGCTGACCGCCTGCGTCGATGGCGTCGCCGGCCTCTGCGAGGCGGAGGGCGTCTGCCAGGTCCGCGGCCGCTGGGACCCGGTGAATGACGCCATCCGCAATGCGCTTTCCGGCATCACCGTCGCCGATATCGCCGCCCCGCATCCGGTGCGCCAGCCCGTTGCCGCCGCCCCGGTCCTTGCTCAACTCGTCGCCGAGTAGGAATTCCCATGCCCGCCGTTACCGAGACGATCGACACTGTCCAGTCCGTCACCGAGGGTGCCTACAAGTGGGGCTTCCAGACGGATATCGAGATGGATTTCGCCCCCAAGGGGCTGAACGAGGACATCGTCCGCTTCATCTCGAAGAAGAAGAACGAGCCGGAATGGCTGCTGGAATGGCGGCTGAAAGCCTTCGCCCTTTGGAAAAAGATGGAGGAGCCGCGCTGGGCCGCGGTCTCCTATCCGCCGATCGACTACCAGGACGCCTATTACTACGCGGCGCCCAAGGAAGGGCCGAAAAGCCTGGACGAGGTCGATCCCGAATTGCTGCGCACCTATGAGAAGCTCGGCATCCCGCTGAAGGAGCAGGCCTGGCTCGCCGGCGTCTCGCCGCAGCAGGAAGGCGGCGAGGGGCGCTCCATGCCCATCGCGGTGGATGCGGTCTTCGACAGCGTCTCGGTCGCCACCACCTTCAAGGAACGGCTGGCCAAGGACGGCATCATCTTCTGCCCGATCAGCGAGGCGGTGCAGGATCATCCCGATCTGGTGCGGCAGTATCTCGGCAGCGTGGTGCCGCAGGGCGACAATTTCTACGCGGCGCTGAACAGCGCGGTCTTCACCGATGGCAGCTTCGTCTACATCCCGAAAGGGGTGCGCTGCCCGATGGAGCTCTCCACCTATTTCCGCATCAATGCGAAGAGCACCGGTCAGTTCGAGCGCACACTCATCATCGCCGATGCCGGCAGCCATGTGAGCTACCTCGAAGGCTGCACCGCGCCGATGCGCGACGAGAACCAGTTGCATGCCGCGGTGGTGGAACTGGTGGCGCTGGATGACGCCACCATCAAATACAGCACGGTGCAAAACTGGTATCCCGGCGACGCCGAGGGCCGCGGCGGAATCTACAACTTCGTCACCAAGCGGGCGCAGTGCCGCGGCGCGCGGTCCAAGGTGAGCTGGACGCAGGTGGAGACGGGCTCGGCCATCACCTGGAAATACCCGTCCTGCATTCTGCTGGGCGATGACAGCGTGGGCGAGTTCTACTCGGTCGCCATCACCAACAACCGCCAGCAGGCCGATACCGGCACCAAGATGATCCATCTCGGCAAGCGGACGACCTCCACCATCGTCTCCAAGGGCATCTCGGCCGGGCGCGGGCAGAACACCTATCGCGGCCTGGTGCGCATCGCGCCCGCGGCCTCGGCGGCCCGCAACTTCACGCAATGCGATTCGCTGCTGATCGGCGACCAGTGCGGTGCACATACCGTGCCCTATATCGAGAACCGCTGCATCAGCGCGAAGGTGGAGCATGAGGCCACCACCAGCCGCATCGCCGAGGACCAGTTGTTCTACTGCCGCTCGCGCGGCCTCACGCAGGAGGATGCGGTCGGGCTCATCGTCAATGGCTTCTGTCGCGAGGTGCTGAAGGAATTGCCGATGGAGTTCGCGGTGGAAGCGCAGAAGCTGCTGCAGATCAGCCTTGAAGGCTCGGTGGGCTAGGGAAGACGATGACGATGCTGAAGATCGAGGGACTCACCGCCGAGGTTGATGGCAAGCCGATCCTGCAGGGGATCGACCTTGAGATCCCGCTGGGCGAGTTGCATGCCATCATGGGGCCGAATGGTTCCGGCAAATCCACGCTCTCCTACGTATTGGCGGGCCGCGAGGGCTATGAGGTGACGGGCGGTTCCGCCACCTTCGCCGGCCAGGACCTGCTGGCGATGGAGCCGGAGCAGCGCGCCGCCGCCGGCCTCTTCCTTGCCTTCCAGTATCCGGTGGAACTGCCTGGCGTCGGCAACGCGAATTTCCTCCGCACGGCGCTGAACGCGCTCCGCCGCAGCCGGGGCGAGAGCGACCTCGATGCCATGCAATTCCTGAAACTGGCGCGCGAGCGGATGCGGGCGCTGCACATGCCCGAGGACATGCTGAAGCGCGGCGTGAATGTCGGCTTCTCCGGCGGCGAGAAGAAGCGGAACGAGGTGCTGCAGATGGCGCTGCTCGGTCCCCGCATGGCCATCCTGGACGAGACCGATAGCGGCCTCGACATCGATGCGCTGCGGATCGTGGCGGATGGCGTGAACGCGCTCCGCGGGCCGGAATTCTCGGCCCTGGTCATCACCCATTACCAGCGGCTGCTGGATTATATCGTGCCGGATCGGGTGCATGTGCTGATCGGCGGCCGCATCGTGAAGAGCGGCGGCCCGGAATTGGCGCAGGAACTGGAAGCCTCCGGCTATGCATCGGTGCAGGCGGCAGCATGAACGCCATGGTGCAAAGCGGCGCGGAAGGCTTCCTTCATCGCTTCGAGGGGCTGCGGGCGCGCCTGCCTGGCGCCCGGCTGCCCTGGCTGGCCGCGCTGCGCGAGGGTGCAGCGGAGGCTTTCCGCGTGCAGGGCTTTCCGACGCGGCGGCAGGAGGCCTGGAAATACACCGACCTCCGCCCGGTCGCCGAGGCCGGCTTCGACGAGCCGCTGACCATGCTGGACGAAGGCCTGGCGCTGCCGCCGGGGCATGGGACGGCGCGGGCGGTCTTCGTGGATGGGCGCTTCCGCGCCGAGCTTTCGACGCTGGAGGGGATCGGCTTCGCCGTCTCCGGCCTGGCGGCGGCATTGCCCGGGCTGGAAGGGCGGCTGGGTGCGCTGGCGCATCCGCAGGGACAGCCGCTGGCGGCGCTCAACACCATGCTGTTCGAGGACGGGTTGGTGGTCACGGTGCCGGCGGGCATCGCTGGCGGCATGCTGGATCTCGTCTCGGTCGCGACCGAGACCGAGCGCCCCGCCGCCTTCCATCCGCGCCACCTGATCCGGCTGGAGGCGGGCGCCAGCCTCACCATCATCGAGACCGCGACCGGCCCCGAGGGCGCGCGCTACCTGCATAACCCGGTCTTCGAGATCGAGGTGGCGGAGGGCGCCACGCTGGTGCATGCAAGGCTGCAGCAGGAAGCGCCGCGCGCCTTCCAGCTTGCCACGGTCTATGCCAGCGTCGCCGCCGGCGGCACCTACGACAATTTCACGCTGAATGCCGGCGGCCGGCTGGTGCGGAACGAGATCCACACCACGCTGACCGGCCCCAAGGCCGCCTGCCATATGAATGGAGCGCAGTTGCTCGGCGCCGGCCAGCATGCCGATACCACCACCTTCCTGGACCATGCGGCGCCGGATTGCGCGAGCCGGCAGACCTACAAGACGGTGCTCGCCGGCAAGTCGCGCGGCGTGTTCCAGGGCAAGATCCTGGTGCGGCAGGTCGCGCAGCGCACCGATGGCTACCAGATGAACCAGGCGCTGCTGCTGAGCCCGGAGGCTGAGATCGACAGCAAGCCACAGCTCGAAATCTATGCCGACGACGTGAAATGCAGCCATGGCGCCACGGTCGGCGAGCTTGATGCGGAGCAGCTCTTCTACCTCCGCACCCGCGGCATCCCGGAAGCCCGGGCGCGGTCCATGCTGGTGGAAGCCTTCCTGACCGAGGCGGTGGAGGGCGTGAACGATGCCGGCGCGCGCTCTGCCCTGCAAGCCGCCGTCACCGGGTGGTGGGAAAAGCAGGCGGAGGCCGCTGCGTGATGGACGGGCCGATCCTCTCCGCCGGTTTCGACGTGGCGCGCATCCGCCAGGATTTCCCGATCCTGTCGCAGACGGTGCGCGGCAAGCCGCTGGTCTTCCTGGACAGCGGCGCGTCTGCGCAGAAGCCGCGGCAGATGATCGAGGCCATGGTGCGCTGCATGGAGACGGCCTATGCCAATGTCCATCGCGGCGCCTACCACCTTTCCGAACAGGCGACAGAAGCCTATGAGGCGGCGCGGGCCGCCGTGGCGCGCTTCCTGAACGCCGCCGATCCGCGCGAGATCATCTTCACCGGCAGCAGCACCATGGCGATCAACCTGGTCGCCCACAGCTATGGCCGCGGCGTGCTGCGGCCCGGCCAGGCGGTGGTGGTCAGCGAGATGGAGCACCACGCCAATCTCGTGCCCTGGCAGATGCTCCGCGATGACACGGGAATAGAACTGCGCTTCTGCCGCGTGACCGATGCTGGCGAGCTGGACCTGGAAGACCTCGCCGCCAAGCTGGCGGATGGCAAGGTGGGGCTCGTCGCCGTCACGCATATGTCGAATGTGCTCGGCACCGTGACGCCGGCCCAGCGCATCACCGCCATGGCGCATGCGGCGGGGGCCAAGGTGCTGCTCGATGGCAGCCAGGCGGCGGTGCACCGGCAGGTGGATGTGCAGGCGATCGGCGCCGATTTCTACGCCTTCACCGGGCACAAGCTCTACGGTCCCACGGGGATCGGCGTGCTCTGGGCGCGGCTGGAGCATCAGGAGCGCATGCCACCCTTCATGGGCGGCGGCGACATGATCTCCCTGGTGACGCAGGAGCGCAGCGAATGGGCGCCGCCTCCGGCGAAATTCGAGGCCGGCACGCCGCCGATCATCGAGGCGGTGGGCCTGCATGCCGCCATCGACTACGTCACCGCCATCGGCATGCCGGCGCTGGAGGCGCATGAGCGGCAGTTGGTGGACCACGCCATGCGGCGCCTCTCCGATATCGAGGGACTGACCCTGCTCGGCCGCGCGCAGGATCGTGGCGGGGTCTTCGCCTTCGCGCTCGACAACGCGCATCCGCATGACCTCTCCACCCTGCTCGACCGCGCCGGCATCGCGGTGCGCGCCGGCCGCCACTGCGCGGAGCCGCTGCATGCGCGGTTCGGGCTGGAGGCCGGCACCTGCCGTGCCAGCTTCGGCCTCTACACCACCGAGCAGGAGGTGGATTACCTGGCGGATGCGCTGACCAAGGCCCGGGAGTTCTTCACCTGATGTTCGACGATCTCCGCGACCTCTATCAGGAAGTCATCCTCGACCATGGCCGCAAGCCGCGGAATTTCCGCCGGCTGGAGAATGCGGATCGCAGCGCGCGCGGCGACAACCCGATGTGCGGCGACCGGATGGGATTGTTCCTGAAGCTGACGCCGGATGGGCATATCGCCGACGCCGCCTTCCAGGGCCGCGGTTGCGCCATCTCCATGGCCAGCGCCTCCCTGATGACGGAGACGGTGAAGGGCAAGACCGCGGCGGAGGCGGAGGAACTTGGCACGCGATTCCGCGGCCTGGCAATGACCGGCACCTGTCCGGATTGCGGCACCGGCCTGGCTGATGAGATGGAGCGGCTGCAACCGCTCTCGGGTGTGCATGAATATCCAAGCCGGGTGAAGTGCGCGACGCTCGCCTGGCATACGCTGAATGCAGCGCTCGAGGGCACCCCCGGGGAAGAGAGGATGGCGAGCAGTGAGTGAGGACAGCGTGACCACGACGGCCGCCCCCGCCACGCATGGCGCCTGGACGCCGGAGGGCGAGACGCCGCCGCCACAGCAGCGGGTGGATGAGGATGCGGTCATCTCCGTCATCAAGACGGTCTTCGATCCGGAGATTCCGGTTGATATCTACGAACTCGGCCTGATCTACGCGATTGAGATCGCTGATGATGGCAAGGTGAAGGTGGAGATGACGCTCACCACCCCCTCCTGCCCTTCGGCACAGGAATTGCCGAGCCAGGTCGAGGAATCGGTGCGGCTGGTGCCTGGTGTCACCGATGTGGAAGTGGAGGTGGTCTGGGATCCGCCATGGGACCAGAGCCGCATGAGCGAGGACGCCCGCCTTGCTCTCAACATGTACTGACCAGAAGGGTGAACCTGCGATGAGCAGCACGACGACCCAGGCCGAAGCGAAGCCCGCCCGTCCGCGCCGCGCCCTGCCGCCGCTGATGCAGTTGACCGATGCGGCGGCCGAACGCCTGCGCGGCCTTTATGAGAAGGGCGAGCAGGGCAAGCTGCTGCGGATCGGCGTGAAGACCAAGGGCTGTTCCGGCCTGTCCTACGACCTCAGCTGGGTGGCGGAGGCGGCACCGACGGATGAGCGCGTCACCGACAAGGATGTGACCCTGCTGGTGGATCGCAAGGCCAGCCTGTTCCTGATCGGCACGGTGATGGACTACGAGGTGAAGGCGATGTCCGCCGGCTTCAGCTTCACCAACCCCAACGAGAAGGGCCGCTGCGGCTGCGGCGAGAGCTTCCACGTCTGAAGCCCCCGCCGGCCGCGGCTGTCACAAGGCGCTGGACCAGTCGGCCGGAACGAAGCGATAGCCATTGCCTTCCTTCGCCATGTAACCATTGGCGGGGAAGGGGAAGTGGTAGCCGGTGACCCGGATGCGGTCGGTGGCGACGCGGTCGTAGATCCGCCGGCGGGAGGCTTCCGCCATCGCCGGGTCGAAATCGAAGACGATGTGGAAATCGGGCCGCCGGGCCAGCAGTTCCGGCCGGTTCGTGGCATCGGCCACGAACATCGCCTGCGCATCGCCGTCGGCGATCAGGTAGCAGGTATGGCCTGGCGTATGGCCATGGGCGGCCACGGCGCGGATGCCGGGGGCAACCTCCGCCCCATCGGCGATCTGCCGGATGCTGCCCTGGTAGGGCGCGAAGCGTCGGGCGGTATTGGCGAAGGTGGCGCGCTGGCCTTCCGGGCTGCGGCTCTCGTTGCCGGTATCGGTCCACCAGCGCCACTCGACCTCCGGCACCACTACTTCCGCATTCGGGAAGGCGCGCTTGCCTTCGGCGTCGATCAACCCGCCGATGTGGTCGCCGTGGAAATGGCTCATCACCACCAGGTTGACGCGTGCCGGGTCGATGCCGGCGCTGCGCATGTTCCCGATCATGCGGCCATTGGTGGCGCCCGCTGGCGTCACGCCGTTGCCGGTGTCGAAGATCACGAGCTGGCGGCCGGTGTCGACGAAGGTGACCGTGAAGGGGATGCGGATGGTGTCGGTCGGCAGGAAACTCTCGGCCAGGACCTTCTGCACCTCCTCCAGCGGCGCATTGCGCACGAAGCCAGCGACAGGACGCGCGGCAAAGCCGTCATGCACCGTGGTGACGGTGAAGCTGCCGACCTTGAAGCGGTAGAAGCCCGGCGCCTGCGATGCGGCAGCCGGCGCCGCTGCCTGGGCGAAGGCGAAGCGCGGCGACAGGGCGAGCGCCCCCGCGGCGGCGGCCAGGCCGGCCAGGCCGGCGCGGCGGCTGAATGCCTGATGCATGACGGGTTCCCTCCCGGAATTCGCCGAGCCTGGAACAGGTTGCGTTGCCGATCCAGTCAAGATCGGTCGAGCGGCTGGCACACCTCAGCGGGCGAAGGCGACTACCGCTTCCAGATGCGGCGACCAGAGGAACTGGTCCACCGGCGTTGCCGCCACCACCCGGTAGCCGGCCTGCTGCAGGGGCCGTGCATCGCGCGCCAGCGCCGCCGGGTTGCAGGACACATAGACGATGCGCGGCACCGCGGCAGGGGCCAGCAGCGCCATCTGCTCCGCCGCGCCGGCGAAGGGCGGGTCCAGCACCACGGCGGCGAAGGGCTTCAACTCGGGGGCGGCCAGGGGCTGCCGCGCCAGGTCGCGCCGCACTGCCTGGATGCGCGCGCCCGCTTTGCCCGCGGCGGCTGCCAGCGCCGCCACCGCCTCCGCCGCGCCCTCATAGGCGGTGACGCGGCCGCGGCCGGCAAGGGCGAAGCTCAGCGTGCCAAGCCCGGCATAGAGTTCCGCGATGGCGGCGCGGGGCGGCAGTCGCTCCGGCAGCCCGGCCAGGACGGCGTCGATGATGGCGGCCTCGCCGGCAGGGCTGGCCTGCAGGAAGGCGCCGGGAGGCGGGCTCACCACCGCCTCACCGAAGCGAAGCTGGGCGGGGCCGATCTGCGCCGCGGTTTCCGGGGGGGCCGTTGCCGCGTGCCCAGGCGATGCGCGGCAGGCCCTGTGCGGTGGCGAAGGCGGCCAGGGCGGTGCGGCCCACGGCATCCAGCATGCCATCCGTCCGCAGCAGCAGGTCCGGCCCACTATCGAGCAGGTTCAGCACCGCGGAACCCTCGCGCTTCAGCGCGCCGAGGCCGCGCAGCACGCCGCGCAGCGGCGCGAACAGCGCCACCAGGCGCGGGTCCAATACGGTGCAGGCGGCAAGATCGACCACGGAACCGCTGCCGCGCGCATGGAAGCCGAGCGTGATGCCACCCGGGCCCCGCCGCAGGGCCAGGTCGGCGCGGCGGCGCGTGCCCGGCGGGGTGCGGGCGAGGGGAGCGACCGGGGCATCGGGGAAGCCGGCGCGGGAGAGCGCCTCGGCCAGCCTGCCCCGCTTCCATTCGGCATAGGGCGCATCGGCCCAATGCTGCAGGGTGCAGCCGCCACAGGCCGCGAAATGCGGGCAGGGGGGAGACACCCGGTCCGGGCTGGGGCCGAGCAGCGCCTCGATCTCGGCCAGCATGGAATCGCCCCGGCGGCCGGCCGGGCGGGCGTGCAGCCTGTCACCGGGCAGGGCAAGCGGCAGGAAGCAGGTGCCGCCATCCGGCAGCCGAGCGATGCCATCGCCGGCGCCGCCCATGGCCTCCACGGTCAAGTCGAGCGATTCAGCCGCCATCATGCCTGGCCGAACCGCCTTATCCTACCCGCCGAAAGCGTTGAGCCCGGTCTGGGCGCGGCCGAGGATCAGCGCATGCACGTCATGCGTGCCCTCATAGGTATTGACCGTCTCGAGGTTCATGACGTGGCGGATCACGTGGTACTCGTCCACGATGCCGTTGCCGCCATGCATGTCCCGCGCGACGCGGGCGATGTCGAGCGACTTGCCGCAATTATTGCGCTTCACCAGGCTGATCATCTCCGGCGCCGCCTTGTCCTCATCGAACAGCCGGCCGACCCGCAGCACGGCATGCAGGCCGAGGGTGATCTCGGTCATCATGTCGGCGAGCTTCTTCTGGATGAGCTGGGTCTGTGCCAGCGGGCGGCCGAACATCTTGCGGTTCAGCGTGTAGTCCCGCGCCGCGTGCCAGCAGAACTCGGCCGCGCCGAGCGCGCCCCAGGCAATGCCGTAGCGGGCGCGGTTCAGGCAGGAGAAGGGACCGGCCAGCGACTTCACGCCTGGCAGCCGATTCTCCTCCGGGACGAAGACCTCGTCCATCATGATCATGCCGGTGATGGAGGCCCGCAGGCTGAACTTGCCCTCGATCTTCGGGGTGGTGAATCCCTTCATGCCGCGTTCCAGCAGGAAGCCGCGCAGCACCCCCTCGTCATCCTTGGCCCAGACCACGGCGACATCGGCGATCGGCGAATTGGTGATCCAGGTCTTGGAGCCCGAGAGCAGATAGCCGCCCTCCACCTTCTTCGCGCGGGTGCGCATCGAGTTGGGGTCGGAGCCGGCATCCGGCTCGGTCAGGCCGAAGCAGCCGACCCATTCGCCGGTCCGCAGCTTTGGCAGGAACTTCTCCTTCTGCGCGTCGGAGCCGAAGGCGTAGATCGGGTACATCACCAGGCTGGACTGCACGCTGAAGGCGGAGCGGTAGCCGCTGTCCACCCGTTCCACCTCGCGCGCCATCAGCCCATAGGCGACATAGGAGATGCCGGCGCAGCCATAGCCGTGCAGGGTGGCGCCGAGGAAGCCCATCTCCCCGAACTCGTTCATGATCTCCCGGTCGAAATGCTCGTTCCGGTTGGCCATCAGGACGCGCGGGAGAAGCTTCTCCTGGCAGAACTGGTGCGCGGCATCGCGCACCATGCGCTCGTCCTCGGTGAGCTGCTCGTCCAGCAGCAGCGGGTCCTCCCATTTGAAGGGGGCGATGCTGCGCTTCGGGGTGACGAGATTCATGGCTTCCTCCCTGGCGCGCGGCATCCCATCGCCTGCGCGGCCGGTCCTGACAGAACCTGGAATGGTGCCGCCCGGGCCGGGCGGCAAGATCCTCAGGCGGCTTCCTGCTCCGGTTCCTGCTCGGCCGCCGCGTCCCGGCGCGGGCGCGGGATGGGGATGAGCATGAAGGCCGGCACCGCATCGCCGAAACCGCGCACCGCGGGGCCGAGATCATCCCGGTCACGCCGGCGGGAGGCATCGTCGCGGCGGCGGTCGTCGCGCATGGCGGGCGGCGGCGCCCGGTCGAATTCGCGGGGCGCCGGGCGCTCACGCGGCTCGGCGCGCGGGCGTTCGTCGCGGGTCGAGGGGCGGCGCTCCGGGCGAGCCCGGCTCGGCCGTTCCTCGCGGGCCGCCGGCGCGGCCTCCGCGGCAGGCGCCGGATCGGCCTCCTCGCGCGGCGCGCCACGGGGCGACCGGGCGCTGCCGCTGCGGCCGGTGCCGCCACGGCTGCCGGTGCCGGTCCGGGCCGCGCCGCGGGCCGGACCGCCGCGGCCACGCCGGGGCCGCGTCGCGGCCTCCGCCAGTTCCTCGGCGCTTACCGGGTCCAGCCCCTCGATCTCGATGCGCGGGATCGGTTTGCCGGTCAGCTTCTCGATCGCCGCCACGTCGCGGGCATTGTCGGCGGTGGCGATGGTATAGGCATGGCCCTCGCGCCCGGCCCGGCCGGTGCGGCCGATGCGGTGGACATAGTCCTCGGCGTGGTAGGGCACGTCGAAGTTGAAGACATGGCTGAGGCCGCCGATGTCGAGGCCGCGCGCCGCGACATCGCTGCAGACCAGCAATTGCAGCTCATTCGCCTTGAACTTGTTCAGCGTGGCGAAGCGGGTCGGCTGGTCCATGTCGCCATGCAGGGCGCCGACGCTGAAGCCATGCCGCTTCAGCGATTTGTAGAGGACATCCACCTCGACCTTACGGTTGCAGAAGATCAGGGCGTTCTGCACGTCCTCGCGCCGGATCAGCCGCCGCAGCGCCTCCCGCTTGTCGAGCTCGCGCACCCAGACCAGGCCGGCGGTGATGGTGGTCGCCACGCTGGCCGGGGCGGAGACGGAGATCTCCTTCGGATTGGACAGGAAGGCATCGGCCAGGCGCCGGATCTCGGGCGCCATGGTGGCGCTGAAGAACAGCGTCTGGCGCAGCGGCGGCAGCATGGAGACGATGCGCTCGACATCGGGGATGAACCCCATGTCCAGCATGCGGTCCGCCTCGTCGATCACCAGCAGCTTGCAATCCGCCAGCAGGATACGGCCGCGGTCGAACAGATCCAGCAGGCGGCCCGGCGTGGCGATCAGCACGTCGACGCCCTTCTCGAGCACCGCGCGCTGGTCGTTCATGCTCTCGCCGCCGATCAGCAGCGCGTGCACCAGGTTCAGGTGCTTGCCGTATTTAACGAAATTCTCGGCCACCTGCAGCGCCAGCTCGCGCGTCGGCTCCAGGATCAGGCTGCGCGGCATGCGCGCCTTGGCCCGGCCGGAGGCGAGGATGTCGAGCATCGGCAGGGTGAAGCCGGCCGTCTTGCCGGTGCCGGTCTGGGCGCAGCCCAGCACGTCGCGGCCCATGAGCACGACCGGGATGGCCTGCTCCTGGATCGGGGTCGGCGTGACATAGCCGGCATCCGCCACCGCGCGGGCGATCTGCTCGGAAAGGCCGAGATCGGCGAAGGTCACGCTGGGGCCAGGGGCCTCCCCGGCCGGCTCGGCGGCATCCTCCTCCGCCTCTGCGGTGAACTCCGCCACCGGGGCAGGCTCCGCTGTGGCCCCTGTTTCGGCAGGAGCAGCTTCCGCCGCCTCTGCGGTGAACTCCGCCACCGGGGCAGGCTCCGCTGTGGCCCCTGCTTCGGCAGGGGCGGCTTCCGCCGCCTCAGGAGCGGGCGCCGCTTCGGGCGCCTCGGCAAGGATCGAGGGTGCTTCCGGCGCCGCATCCGATGCCGATTCGGGCAGCGGTTCCGGGGCCGCCGCCACGCCGGGCGCCGGAGAGGGGGTCTCGGGCATCAGGTCTGTGTGCTCGGGCTCGGCCGCAACGGGGGCGGGCCGATCGGAGGTATCGGTCAAGTTCGGTCGGTTCCTTCGCCGGGACAGCGGCGGCATGGCGGCCGGATGGGAGAAACCCAAAGGCCGAAAACCGACGCCCGGCGTGCCGAATGGAGGGGCCGCCGCTCCAGGTCCGCGCCGCATATGCGCCTCTGGCGGCGGAAAAGCAAGCATCCCCGGCCATTGTTTGGCCAGGCAAGCCGGTCTAGGACGCGCAGCCACCATGCCCGAAACCCCTGACCTCCTCCTGCTCCCCGGCCTGCTCTGCGACGCCCGGCTCTGGCGCGATCAGGTCACTGGCCTGGCCGGCCTGGCCCGCTGCCACATCGCCGAGGTGGGGCTGGACGACAACCTGCCGGCCATGGCCGCCCGGGCGCTGGCCGCGGCGCCGCCCCGCTTCGCGCTCTGCGGGCTTTCCATGGGCGGCTACCTGGGTTTCGAGATCCTGCGCCAGGCGCCCGGCCGGGTGACGCGGATCGCCCTGCTCGACACCTCCGCCCGGCCGGATACGCCGGACCAGGCGCGCCGCCGCCGCGGTTTGGTGAGCCTTGCCAGGAGCGGCAAATTCCGTGGCGTGACGCCCCGCCTGCTGCCGCAGCTCCTGCATCCCGCGAATCTCGACGGCCCGGTGGGGCAGGAGGTGACGGCGATGGCCGGACGGGTAGGCCAGGCGGCCTTCCTGCGCCAGCAGGCGGCCATTCTCGGCCGGCCGGATTCGCGCCCGCTGCTGCCCGGCCTCCGGCTGCCGGCGGTGATCGCGGTGGGGGAGGCGGATGCACTGACGCCGCCGGACCTGGCGGCCGAGATCGCCGGCCTCATCCCCGGGGCCCGGCTCGCCCTGCTGCCCGGCTGCGGGCATCTGCCGCCGATGGAGGACCCGGCGGCAACCACGGCGCTGCTGCGGAGTTGGCTGGCGCTATAGCGGGCCCGGATCGCGCGACCGGCACTTTCCCGGCCGATTCGCGCTTTGGCGCGTGGATCGCCCGGGCCCTGCCCGGGATTTCGGGCGGAGTTTCCGGCGCCTCCTGCCGCCTGCTGGAAAATAATCTTGCCGGGGGTGCTTTTTCACTTTCCCGGCGAGTGGCCCGGGCCTATATGCCCGCCCAGACGCAGTACGCACGTGCCTCTGGCCCCAGGCCCACGGAACCCCAGGCGCCCCTCCACTAGGCGCAGCCCATCAGGTCACCGCGGCGCAAGGTTTACGCAACGACGTCAAGCGTTCTGGCAACCCCGTTCGGCTCAGGCCGGGCGGCTCACTCTGGTCGCTGGTTCGTTCGACCGTTTCGTCAATCTGGGGCCGCCGCCCGGCAGGGCCGGTCCTTCTGCATGTGAAGGGTAGTGCGATGACCCCGAAGGTCTCCCGCTTCCTGCGCGATTCCGCGCCGGCGACGCCGTGCCTCGTGCTCGACATCGACCGGGTCGAGGAGAATTACCGCCGCCTGATGGGCGCGCTGCCGCAGGCGCGCATCTACTACGCGGTGAAGGCGAATCCCGCCGTGCCGGTCCTGGAGCGCCTGGTCGGCCTCGGCTCCTGCTTCGACGCGGCGAGCTTCGAGGAGGTGGAGGCCTGCCTCGCCGCCGGCGCCGAGCCGCAGGCGATCAGCTACGGCAATACCGTGAAGAAGGAGGGCGCCATCCGCGCCGCCTACGGGCGCGGCGTGCGCATGTTCGCCTTCGACTCCGAGGCCGAGCTGCGCAAGCTCGCCCGCTCCGCCCCCGGTGCGCGCGTTTATTGCCGCATCCTGGTCGGCAATGACGGCGCCGAATGGCCGCTCTCGCGCAAATTCGGCTGCGAGGTCGAAATGGCGAAGGAGCTGATGGTGCTGGCCGGCGAGCTGGGCCTGGACCCCTTCGGCCTCAGCTTCCATGTCGGCAGCCAGCAGACCAAGACCGCGGCCTATGAGGCGGCGATCGCCAGGGTCGCCATGCTCTTCACCGACCTGCGCGATGCCGGCGTGAAGGTGCGCATGGTCAATCTCGGCGGCGGCTATCCGGTGCGCTATCGCCAGGAGGTGCCGGAGATCGACGATTTCGGCGCCGCCATCATGGGCGCGATGGCCGAGCATTTCGGCAATGCCCTGCCCGAAATGGTCATCGAGCCGGGCCGCTTCATCGTGGGCGATGCCGGGGTGGTCAGCGCTGAGGTGGTGCTGGTCTCCCGCAAGGCGAAGGACGACCCGGTGCGCTGGGTCTATCTCGATATCGGCCGTTTCGGCGGCCTGGCCGAGACCGAGGGCGAGGCGATCAAATACGCCTTTCGCACGCCGCATGACGGCGGCGCGGAAGGGCCCGTGACCATCGCCGGCCCGACCTGCGACAGCACCGACACGCTCTATGAGAAGTCCAACTACCGCCTGCCCCTGGCGCTAGAGCCCGGGGACCGGGTGGAGCTGCTGGCGACCGGCGCCTATGTCACCAGCTATGCCAGCCAGGCCTTCAACGGCTTCCGGCCGCTGGCCGAGCATTACGTGTAACCGCCCGGCAGGGGAGCGCGGCAGCGCGCTTCCCCCTGGCGTGCTGATTCTTTCCGTTCACAACCGTTGCCGGCGCGCTAAGCTTCGGCCATGGACGAGATAGACAGGAACATCACCGTCGCGCTGCAGCTGGACGGCAGCGCCGGGCTGGCGGAGCTGGCGAAGGTGGCGGGGCTTTCGGTCTCCGCTACCGCCGAAAGGGTGAAGCGGCTGGAGGAGCGCGGCGTCATCCGCGGCTGGCGTGCCGATCTCGACCCCGCCGCAGCCGGCTGCCCCCTGCTGGCGCATATCCTGGTGGCGGTGGCGCCCGGCCGCGAGGACGCCGCCTTCCGCAAGGCCATGCGGCGGCACGAGGCGGTGCTGGAATGCCATGCCGTCACCGGCGGCTGGACCTATCTGCTGAAGGTCCGGCTGGCCGACCTGCCCGCGCTCGATAATTTCCTCAATGAGGAGTTGCGCGGCCTGTCCGGCGTGCAGCGGCTGGAAACGCTGCTGGCCATCGCCACGCTGAAGGAAAGCGCAATCCTGCCGGTGGCGCCGGCGACGGAGGAATAGAGCGGATCGCGGACGGAGGTGAACCTCCGGGAGCGTGAATCCGCTCGGCAAACAAAGAGCTACGGCGGAATGCATTCAGGAATGGATGCAATCCGCCGTAGCTCCCGTCGCCGATCGGCCTCCTCAATTCGCCTGCCGCACCGCCATCGCCGTGGTGCGCTCATCCATCCGGGCTTCGTAGCGCAGGCCGCGCTTGAGCGCCCAGCTGTTCACCAATTGGAACAGCGGGATGAAGGCCACATCGTCCGTCGCCAGCTTCACCGCCTCCCGCAGCAGCCTTTCCCGCGTCGGATCGTCGATCGTGGCGGCCGCGCGCTCGGTCAGCGCATCGAGCTGCGGGTTGGAATAGCGGCCGGGATTGCTGGCGCCGGTGCGCTTCTCGCGGTCATAGGTGCCGAGGATATTGACCAGCGCGTAGCTCGCCTCGCCGGTCACGCTGCTCCAACCAGCCAGGCGCATGGCGAATTCCTGGCGGTTGGACCGGGTGGAGAAGCTGGCCCAGGGCAGCGCCTCGACCTCGGTGCGCACCCCGATGCGGCTCCACATCTGCGCCACCGCCTGGGCTGCCTTGCTATCGTTCGGGTAACGGTCGTTCGGGCTGTGCAGGGTGAGGCGGAAGCCCTGCGGGAAGCCGGCCTCCGCCAGCAGGCGCTTCGCCGCGTCCGGATCGTAGCGGGGCGTCGCGACTTCCGGGTTGTAGCCGAAGGTGCCCTCGGGCAGCCATTGCCCGGTGGGGCTGGCGCCACCCTCCATGATCCGCTCCGACAGCGCCTGGCGGTTGATGGCTATGGACAACGCGCGGCGCACGCGGATGTCGTCGAAGGGGTTGGCGGCGAGAGGCCGGCCGTCATTGTCGGCGACGAAGGGCAGGTTGCCCTTTCGCGAACGATCCATCGACAGATAGATGAGCCGCAGGCCCTGGATCTCGGACACCGTGATGCGCGCCTCCCGCTTCAGCCGCGGGAGGTCGGTGGAGGGCACCTGGTCGATCACGTCCACATCGCCGGCGAGCAGGGCCGCGGTGCGGGCGCCATCATTGGCGAGGAAGCGGTAGTTCACCCGCGCCCAGGGCTCGGCGCCGCGCCAATAGGCGTCGTTGCGGGCGAGCTCGGTGCGGTCGCCGGAGCGGTAGGCGGCGAAGCGGTAGGGGCCGGTGCCGATGGCCGCCTTGCCGCTGTTGTAGTCCTCCGTCGCCGCGCCCTCGCCGGCATGGCGGGAGATGATCGCGACCGAGGCAAGTTCCGTCGGCAGCAGCGGATGCGGCCGCATGGTGTGGAAGCGGACGGTCAGCGGGTCCACCACCTCCACCCGCTCGATGGCGCGGACGAAGCCGCCGAAGCCGCCTGGGCTGCCCGGGACATTGGGGGTGCGCTGGATGGTGAAGGCCACGTCGTCCGCGGTGAAGTCGCGGCCGTCATGCCACTTCACGCCAGGACGCAGCTTGAATTCCCAGACCGTGTCCGTGACCACCCGCCAGCTTTCTGCGAGGCCGGGATAGGGCTGGGCGCGGGCATCACGCTCCACCAGGCGGTCGAAGATGTGCATCGACAGGCTGTTGTTGGGTGAGGCGTTGTAGAAATGCGGGTCCACCGAGGTGACGGCGCCGCCGATGCCGATATTGAGTGTCTGCGCCGCCGCGGGCGCCGCGGTGGAAAGCGCGGCCAGCAGCGCGGCGGCCAGGGTAGCGGATCGGGGTGAGGGGCGCATCGTTTCTCCTGCGGCAACCAGCCGCCCATCCTAGCCGGGGCGGTGTCCGGCCGCCATTGCCTGCCGGGACGCGCCCGGGCAAACCTAGCGGGCAGGTGAGCAGGCTGCTAAAAGCCTTACATCTGGGAGCTTCCGGGGGCGACAATGAAAAGAAATATTGGGACGGCGGCAGCGGCCGTTGCGGTGATGTTGTCGCTGGGCATGGCGCCCGCCGGCGCCGGGGCACAGACCTTGACCATGGCGGTTGGCGCGCCGGTCACCTCGATCGATCCGCACTACCACCAGTTGTCCCCGAACAACGCGGTCGCGGACATGATCTTCGACAAGCTGGTCAATACCGACGGGCAGGCCCGGCTGATCCCCGGCCTCGCGACGGAGTGGCGGGTGGTGGAGCCCAACCTCTGGGAATTCAAGCTGCGCCCCGGGGTGCGCTTCCACAACGGCAGCGAGTTCACCGCGGACGACGTGGCCTTCACCCTGAGCCGCGTCCCCAACGTGCCGAACAGCCCCTCCTCCTTCGCCATCTACACGCGGCCGATCCAGCAGGTGGAGATCGTGGACAGCCACACCATCCGGCTGCGGACCGCGGGGCCGTATCCGCTGATGCCGATGGATCTCTCGAATATCCGCATCCTGGACCGCGAGACGCATGGCAACGCCACGACCGAGGATTTCAATTCCGGCCGCGCCGCCGCCGGCACCGGCCCCTGGCGCATGGTCTCCCACCGCAATGGCGACCGCATCGAATTCGAGCGGAACGACGCCTATTGGGGTGATCGCCCGGCCTTCCAGCGCGTGGACTACCGGATGATCACCAATGATGCGGCGCGCACCGCGGCGCTGCTGGCCGGTGATGTCGAGTTCATCGACCAGGTGCCGACCAGCGATCTCGCGAAGCTGCGAACCGATCAGCGGGTGGCGCTGTCGGAGACCACCGGGCTGCGGATCATCTTCCTCGGCCTCGATCACATGCGCACGGATGCCTCACCCTTCATCACCGACAACAACGGCCAGCCGGTCCCGCACAACCCATTGAAGGATGTGCGGGTCCGTCGGGCACTCTCCGTTGCCATCGACCGCCAGGCGATCGTGGACCGGGTGATGGAAGGCGCCGCGACCCCCGCCGGCCAGTTCCTGCCGGCCGGCATCTTCAGCCATGTGCCGGGCCTGGAAGCACCGCGCCCGGACCCCGAGGCGGCGAAGCGCCTGCTGGCGGAAGCCGGCTTCCCGCAGGGCTTCCGCATCACCCTGCACGGGCCGAACGACCGCTACATCAACGACAGCCGCATCATCCAGGCGGTTGGCCAGATGTGGACCCGGATCGGCGTGCGGACGGCGGTGGAGGCGCAGCCCTGGACCACCTTCGTCGGCCGTGCCGGGCGGCAGGAATTCTCCGCCTTCCTGATCGGTTGGGGCTCCAACCCCGAAGGCTCGCACCCGCTGCGGAACCTGGTGGCGACGGCGGACCGGGAACGCGGCTGGGGCGCCTCCAACCGCGGCCGCTATTCCAACCCGGAGCTCGACCGCATGATCGAGGTTGCGCTTGGCGAGCTGGACGATGCAAAGCGGGAGAAGCTCCTGCAGGACGCGCAGCGCCTGGCAATGGAGGATGTCGCCATCATCCCGCTGCATATCCAGACCAATATCTGGGCGATGCGGCGCGGCCTGGCGCATACGCCCCGCGCCGATGAGCTGACCCGGGCGCAGGACGTGCGCCCGGCCGCCCAGGGCGGCTCCGCGCGATGACCGTCTTCCTGCTCCGGCGCCTGATGCAGGCGGCCGTGGTCGTGCTCGCCATGTCGCTGCTGGTCTTCATCGGCGTCTATGCCATCGGCGACCCGGTCGAGATCCTCATCAGCCCGGAAGCCGACCAGATCGAGCGGGAGCGGGCGATCGCGGCGCTCGGCCTCGACCTGCCGCTGTGGCAGCAATACCTGGTCTTCCTGGGCAAGGCGCTGCAGGGCGATCTCGGCCGCAGCTTCGTCTTCAACGAACCGGCGCTGCAACTCATCCTGCAGCGCATGCCGGCGACCCTGGAACTGGCCTTCGGCGCCACCTTCGCGGCGCTGCTGATCGGCCTGCCGCTCGGCCTCTATGCCGGGCTGCGGCCGGATTCTTCGGTCAGCAAGGGCATCATGGCCACCAGCATCCTCGGCTTCAGCCTGCCCACCTTCTGGGTGGGGCTGATGCTCATCATGGTCTTCGCGGTGCAGCTCGGCTGGCTGCCCAGCACCGGGCGCGGCGAGACGGCGGAGCTGTTCGGCCTGCGCTGGAGCTTCCTGACCTGGGACGGGCTGGCCCATATGGTCATGCCGGCGATCAACCTCGCCCTGTTCAAGATCAGCCTGGTCATCCGGCTGACCCGTGCCGGGGTGCGGGAGACCATGTTGATGGACTACGTGAAATTCGCCCGCGCCAAGGGGCTGTCACCGGCCCGTGTCACCTTCGTGCATGTCTTCAAGAACATCCTGATCCCCGTGGTGACGGTGGTGGGGCTGGAATTCGGCGGCACCATCGCCTTCTCGGTCGTTACCGAAAGCATCTTCGCCTGGCCCGGCATGGGCAAGCTCATCATCGATTCGATCAACGTGCTGGATCGGCCGGTCATCGTCGCCTACCTGATGATCATCGTGCTGATGTTCATCACCATCAACCTGGTCGTCGATCTCACCTACTCCCTGCTCGATCCCCGGGTCCGGCTGGAGTCCAAGGCATGAGCACGACCAGCGCGCCGCTCGACCTTCCGCCCCCGGCCGCGGCTGAACCCATCCTGGTGCGGGCGGAGACGCCGTTCCGCCGCTTCGCCTCGGGAATTCGCAGCCTCCCGGCTCGCGCTGTTCGGGCTGGTGGTGTTCACGATCATCGCCCTGATCGCGATCTTCGCCCCCTGGATCGCGCCGCAGAACCCCTACGACCTCGCCCAGCTCGACATCATGGATGGGCGGATGGAGCCGGGGACGGTGGGCGGCGCGGGCTTCACCTATTGGCTCGGCACCGACGACCAGGGCCGGGACATGCTCTCCGGCATCATGTACGGGCTGCGCATCAGCCTGACGGTCGGTGCCGGCTCGGCGCTGATCGCCTGCCTGGTCGGCGCTTCGCTCGGCATGATGGCGGCCTATGCGGGCGGTCGGACCGATGGCCTCATCATGCGGCTGGTCGATCTGCAACTGTCCTTCCCGGCCATCCTGGCGGCGCTGATGATCCTGGCCTTCCTCGGCAAGGGCATCCTGAACGTCGTCATCGCGCTGGTGGTGGTGGAATGGGCCTATTACGCCCGCACCGTGCGCGGCTCCGCGCTGGTGGAGCGCCGGCGGGAATATATCGAGGCGGCGCAGTGCCTGGCGCTGCCGACCCGGCGCATCATCTTCCGGCACCTGCTGCCGAACTGCCTGCCGCCGCTGATCGTGGTGGCCACCATGCAGATCGCCCGGGCCATCGCGCTGGAGGCGACGCTGAGCTTCCTCGGCCTCGGCGTGCCGATCACCGAGCCCTCGCTCGGCCTGCTGATCGCCAATGGGTATGAGTACATGCTCTCGGGCAAATACTGGATCAGCTTCTACCCCGGCATCGCGCTGCTGGTGACGATCGTCTCCATCAACCTGGTGGGCGACCAGTTGCGCGACGTGCTGAACCCGAGGCTGAAGAAATGAACGATACCGCACCCACGCTGGAGGTCCGCGAACTGCGGACCCACTTCTTCACCCGCGCCGGCGTCGTCAAGGCGGTGGACGACGTCTCCTTCACCGTGCGCCGCGGCAAGGTGCTCGGGCTGGTGGGGGAGAGCGGCTCCGGCAAGACCGTCACCGGCTTCTCGATCATCGGCCTGGTGGACCCGCCAGGGCGCATCGCCGGCGGGCAGATCCTGTTCCAGGGCAAGGACCTTGCCAGCCTGTCCGAAGCGGAGATGCGGCATCTGCGGGGCAACCGCATTGCCATGATCTTCCAGGACCCGATGATGACGCTGAACCCGGTGCTCCGCATCGACACGCAGATGATCGAGACGGTGCAGGCGCATGCCAAGGTCAGCCGGGAGGAGGCGCGCCAGCGCGCCCGCGATGCGCTCGGCCAGGTCGGCATCCCGAGCCCGGATGAGCGGCTGAAATCCTACCCGCACCAATTCTCCGGCGGCATGCGCCAACGCGTGGCGATCGCCATCGCGCTGCTGCACAAGCCGGATCTCATCATCGCCGACGAGCCCACCACCGCGCTCGATGTCACCATCCAGGGCCAAATTCTGGCCGAGGCGCAGAAGCTCTGCGCCGAGACCGGCACCGCGCTGATCTGGATCACCCATGACCTCTCGGTGGTCGCCGGCCTCGCCGACGATATCGCGGTGATGTATGCGGGCAAGGTGGTGGAGAGCGGGCCGGTCAGCCAGGTGCTGGACGCGCCGCTGCATCCCTATACTGTCGGGCTGATCGGCAGCGTGCCGAGCCGCAACCGTCGCGGCGAGCCGCTGCGGCAGATCCCTGGCATGACGCCCTCCCTGCTCAACCTGCCGGAGGGCTGTGCCTTTCGCTCCCGCTGCCCGCGCGCCGAGCCGAATTGCGCGGTGCCGCCGCCGATGCCCGAATACCGCCCGGGCCGCTTCGCCCGCTGCATCCACCCGCATCTCGAGGAGGCCGTTGCGGCATGAGCGAGGCGATGACCGCGGCGCGCCCCGCCGCAACCGCCGGGGCCGGCGCCCCGATCATCGAACTGCGTGGCGTCTCCAAGCGCTTCTCGCGCAGCCTCGACTTCGCGGCGAAGCTGGCGCGGCGCCTCGGCGCGCCGGTGCGCGAGGATGTGGTGCATGCGGTGGATGGCGTCGATCTCACCATCCATAAGGGTGAGGTGGTGGGACTGGTCGGCGAGAGCGGCTGCGGCAAGTCGACGCTCGGCCGCATGGTAGCCGGCATCATGCCGCCAAGCGCCGGCACGGTCCTGCGCAACGGCCAGGATATCACCACCCTCGGTGGAGCGGAGGCGAGACTGGGAAAACTCCGCACCCAGATGATCTTCCAGGACCCCTATGCCTCGCTCAATCCGCGCATGAAGGTGACGGAGATCGTGGGGGAGGCGCCGCTGGTGCATGGCTTGGTGCGCCGCGCCGGGCTCGATGCCTATGTGGATGCGCAATTGCGCCGCGCCGGCCTCGATCCCGCCTTCAAGCGGCGCTACCCGCACCAGTTCTCCGGCGGCCAGCGGCAGCGCATCGGCATCGCCCGGGCGCTGGCGGTGCAGCCCGATTTCCTGGTCTGCGACGAGGCGGTGGCGGCGCTCGACGTCTCTATCCAGGCGCAGATCCTGAACCTTTTCATGCAATTGCGGCGCGAACTCGACCTCACCTACCTCTTCATCAGCCATGATCTCGGCGTGGTGGAGCATCTGAGCGACCGGGTGGTGATCATGTATCTCGGCCGGGTGGTCGAGGAGGCGCCGGTCGCGGAGATCTTCCAGCGCGCCAACCATCCCTATACCCAGGCGCTGCTCGCCGAGGTGCCGCGGATCGATGCCCGCAAGCGCGCCTTCGCCGGGGTGAAGGGCGAGATTCCCTCGCCGATCAACCCGCCCAGCGGCTGCCATTTCCACCCGCGCTGCCCTTTCGCGATGGAGCGTTGCCGGGTGGAGCGGCCAGCCCTGCGGGAGATCGCACCCGGCCATCGCAGCGCTTGCCACCTCAACGACAGGGTCTGAACGCCATGCGCCCGCTCCTCCTCGCCGCGCTGCTGATCCTGGGCCTGGCGGCCTGCGCCGAGCGCTCCGGCGGGGTCAGCGGCGCCTATGTCGGCGGCGCGGCCGGCGGCAATGCCCGCGAGGATGCGCGGGTGCGATGATCCGCCGCCACCGGGCCACACTGGCGCGGCAGGCCGGCGTGGCGCCAGGTTAGCGCCGATGCCCGGATGCGCTGCCCGCCTGTTGTTGCTCGGGCTGCTGGTCCTGGCCGCCTGCAGCGATGGTGCGGGCAATACCCTTTCGACCGGCGTTGGCGGCACGGTCCGCACCGAATACGGGCGGGTCTGGCGCTAGACACGCACACGCGCCGCCACCGTGAAGGCCGCGGCCCCTGCGAGGCCAAGCCCCGCCAGCAGCCAGGGCACCGGCCCATAGCCGCCGGCGCCTTCCCAGATCAGCGCCAGGAGCAGTGGCGCCGCCATGCGCGGCAGCACGGTCGCTGCGCCGAGCGCACCGGTGATGGCGCCATAACCCTGCCGCCCCAGGATCTCCACCACCCCCGCGGCGCGGATGATGGTCATCAGCCCATCCGCCACCGCCCAGGCCAGCACATAGAGCACCAGCCATTCGAATTCGGGCGGCGCCAGCGCCAGCACCAGCATGGCCAGCGGCAGCAGCAGCGTCGCCAGCCGCCCGACGCCGCGCATCGTCACCCGCCCGCCCAGCGCGAACAGCATGGCCCGGGCCGCGACCTGGAAGGGGCCGTGCAGCGCCACCAGCAGCAGCACCGAAGCTTCCGGCAGGCCACGTTCCCGCAGCAGCGGAATCGCATGCGCGGCCAGGCCGGTGCCGATGAAGGCATGCGCCGAGAAACAGGCAGCGAGTGCCAGGAAGGTCGGCCCGCGCACCGCCCGCAACAGGCTGAACCCGGCCGCTGCGGCGGTGGCGGGCCGCCCCGTATCCGGCGGCAGCAGCCAGAGGGTCAGCAGCCCCGGCAGCACCTGCAGCCCGGCCAGCACCAACAGCGCATCGCGCCAGCCGAGATTGGTGATCAGCGCCGCGCCCAGCGGCAGGAATATCGTGCCGGTGAAGCCGGTGACGAAGGTGATGCCGGCGATCGCCCGCGCCGGGTCCCGCGCGCGGGCCACCACCACCGCCATGGCCGGCCCCCAGAGCGCCGCCGCCTGCGCCAGGCCCATCGCCAGCCACAGCGCCCAGAACAGCGGCAGCGACTGCACCGCCGACCAGCCGGCCAGCGCCACCGCGCCGCCCCAGGCGCCCAGCGTCAGCAGCCAGCGGCCGCCATGCCGATCCACCAGCCGCCCGGCCGGAATCGCGGCCAGGCCCGAGGCCAGCAGGCCGAGCGTCAGCGCCGCGTTGATTGCCGCGCGGGACCAGCCGAACTCGGCCTCCATCGGCGCCACGAAGAGGGGGAAGACCGCGAACATCGTGCCCCAGCCGATGCACTGGCCGAGCGCGATGCACCAGATCAGCCGGGCATCGCCGCCGGCCTTGGCCGCCGCGCTCACACCGTGAACTGCTCCGCGATGATGCGCTCGGAAAGCCCGTGGTCAGGATCGAAGAGCAGGGTCAGGGTCACGCCCCGATCCTCGCGCACCTCGACGCGGCGGATGTCGCGCACCTCGGTATAATCGGCGACGGCGGCGACCGGGCGCTTCTCGGCCTCCAGGATCTCGAAGACCACCTCGGCATCGGCGGGCAGCAGCGCGCCACGCCAGCGCCGCGGCCGGAAGGCGGAAATCGGCGTCAATGGCAGCAGGTTGGCGCCAAGCGGCACGATCGGCCCATGCGCCGAAAGGTTGTAGGCCGTGCTGCCGGCCGGCGTGGACAGCAGGATGCCATCGCAGATCAACTCCGGCAGCCGCAGCTTGCCGTCGATCAGGATGCGGATCTTGGCCGCCTGGCGGGTTTCGCGCAGCAGGGAAACCTCGTTGATGGCCAAGGCCTCGGCCGCGGCACCGGCGGCGTCCACGGTGCGCATCCGCAGCGGGTGCAGCACCGCGGCCTGCGCCTCCGCGAGGCGCTGCGGCAGGTCGTCTTCGCGAAAGTCGTTCATCAGGAAGCCGACGCTGCCGCAGTTCATGCCATAGACCGGCAGGTTGCGGCCGAGCAGCCGGTGCTGGGTCTCCAGCATGCAGCCATCGCCACCCAAGGCCACGATGGCGGCGGCCTGGTCGGCGGGCACATCGCCATAGCGGGCGGCAAGGCGGGCCCGGGCTTCGGCCGCGACCTCCGTGGCGGCGGCATGGAAGGCGATGCGGCCGGCAAAATCCTCGGGCTGCGCGGTGACGGGCTGCGGGAAGGGTGCGGGGAGCAACTCGCTCACGCGGGCTTCACGGCGCCGGCGGCGCCATTAAAGTCCACGCGCCTTGCGGCGCTTCCAAAGTTTACGCGCCTTGCGGCGCGATGCTCCAGCACCGGCATGTCCCGCCGCACCCGCGCCGTCACCTCCGGGTCGATGCGGGCGGTGGCCCAGCCGATGCCGTCCGAAACCTTCGCCACCACATGCCCCCAGGGATCTGCCACCAGCGAATGCCCATAGACGAAGCGCGCCGTCCCGCGTTCCTCATACTGCCCGAAGGACGCCGCGGCGAGGATCCAGCACTGCGTCTCGATCGCCCGCGCCCGCAGCAGCACTTCCCAATGGTCCTTGCCGGTCTGGAGGGTGAAGTTGGAGGGCACCAGGATCGCCTCGGCCCCCATTTGGCGCAGCGCCACATACTGTTCGGCGAAGCGCATGTCGTAGCAGATGGTGCAGCCGAAGGTGATGCCGCCGGCCTGGAAGGTCACCAGCCTCTCCCCAGCCCCATAGAGCGCGCTCTCGCGGTAGCCGGTGCCGTCCGGGCCGGTGATGTCGAAGAGGTGGATCTTGCGGTAGCGCGCAATCTCCTGCCCCTCCGGGTCGAAGACCAGGCTGGTGTTGAACAGCTTCTCCCCATCCTGTGTCCCGCCGGCTTCGATGATGCTGCCGCCATGCAGATGGATGCGATGCGTCCGCGCCAGGTCGCGCAGCATCTCATAGGCTTCGCCACCCGGCGCGCCGGAGCCCGCCAGCGGCAGCACCTCCGCCGCGGCGCGGCGGCTCTCGCGGCCACCGCCGAGATTGGTCCAGGTCTCCGGCAGGGTCACCAGGCCCGGGCGGTCCGCGGCGATGGCGGCCTCGATCAGGCGGCGGGCCTGCGCCAGGTTGGCCGATTTGTCGCTGCCCTGGTTCATCTGCACCACAGTCACGCGCATCGGCACTCTCCCAGGCATTGGTGCTGCTTGGCTGCCGCGTCAACCGGTCCTGCCGTCCCGCCCGCGCGGCCAGTCCAGCCGCGGCTCGGCCCGGCTGCCGCGCGGCGTCTCGGGCCAGGCGGCGGGCGGCGGAATGGGCGGGGTGGCGCGCGGCGGCGGCTCCTCCGGCACGCGGCGGCTGCCGGGCAGTTCCACCCAGTCATCCGCCACGGCGCGGCGCGGCGAATCCGGCAGGCGCATCGCCAGGCTGCGGATCTCGGATTGGATCTCGTCGAGCTGGGCTTCCAGCGAGTCCAGCCGGCCCTTCACGCCGAAGACGCTGAAGGGCATCAGCAGGTAGGAAAGCCCCACCAGCAGCAGCAGCAGCAGCGCCAGCAGCCCGGTCCAGTCCGGCAGCCCCGGGATGGTCAGCCGCGATGTGAGGTCCTGCAGCAGGCCCATCCTCCGCTCCCCTGATTGCGGCGGGTTGTTGTTTCCAGGGCAGATTCACGCTCCGGAGGAATGCCGCTCCTCCGCGATCTGCCCTAGCCGCCCGTCACGCTCATATGCCGTGCCAGTGCAGGGCGATTGTGGCGCCGGTCGATGACGAAGTCATGGCCCTTCGGCTTGCGCGAGATCGCCTCCAGGATCGCCTGCTGCAACCCGGCCTCGTCCAGCGAGGGGTCACGCAGCGGCCGGCGGAGATCGGCCGCATCCTCCTGGCCCAGGCACATGTACAGCGTACCGGTGCAGGTCAGCCGCACCCGGTTGCAGCTTTCGCAGAAATTATGCGTCAGCGGCGTGATGAAGCCAATGCGGCCGCCGGTCTCGCGCACCCGGTAATAGCGAGCCGGCCCGCCGGTGCTGTAATCCGTCTCCTCCAGCGTCCAGCGCTCCCGCAGCCGGGCGCGGACCAGGGAGAGGGGCAGGTACTGGTCGGTGCGGTCGCCGCTGATCTCGCCAAGCGGCATGGTCTCGATCAGGCAGAGGTCGAAGCCATGCTCGCCGCACCAGGCCAGCATCTGGTCGTATTCATGCTCGTTCACGCCTTTCAGCGCCACGGCGTTGATCTTGATGGCGAGCCCCGCCGCCTTGGCGGCGAAAATACCGTCCAGCGTCTGCTCCAGCTTCCCCCAGCGGGTGATGGCGGTGAAGCGCGCGGGGTCCAGCGTATCCATCGAGACATTGAGGCGCCGGATGCCGGCGGCGTGGAGATCCCCCGCCATCTTCGCCAGTTGGGTGCCGTTGGTGGTGACGGTCAGTTCCTGCAACCCGCTGCCCAGCCGCGCGCCGAGGCTGCGGACCAAGCTGATGACGTTCTTCCGCACCAGCGGCTCGCCCCCGGTCAGCCGGATCTTCTCGACGCCGAGGCCGATGAAGGCGCCGCACAGGCGGTCAAGTTCCTCCAGGCTGAGGATTTCGGCCTTGGGCAGGAAGCTCATATCCTCGGCCATGCAATAGACGCAGCGGAGATCGCAGCGGTCGGTGACCGAGACGCGAAGATAGGAGATCCGCCTGCCGAACGGATCGATCATGGGCCGGGTTCCTCAGGACAAGAGCGACATCAGGCATTTGGTCCCCATCCACCACCTCCTGCAAGCCCCCTGGCCAGCCGCTTCGCCAGCGGCGGGCGCGGCATCATTCCGTGCTGTCGCCAAGGATCACCAGGTCGATGACGGCGGCGTTGATCAACACCTTCCCGGCATTGTCGAAATTGACCGTGATCCGGTCCCCGATGACGGACTGGACCTGGCCCGTGCCCCAATCCGGGCGGCCCGGGTGGCGCACCCGCATCCCGGGCTCGATCAGCCCCGGCATGGTTCCGCCCGCCGGCAATGCCATCTGCCGGAACATGACCGAAAACGGTCCGGTAACCCGAGAAGCCTAAGGCCGGATCGGCAAGCCCGAAAGGACGCCGTGGATGAGTCTCGACGCACGCCTCGCCAGTTCCCTTTGTGCCCGGCTCTGCCATGACCTCGGCGGAGCCGTCGGCACCCTCGCAGGGACGCTCGACCTCGTCGAGGGGCCTGGGGAGAGGCCGGGGGAAGGTTCAGGCGAGGTGGGGTCGGAGATGCTGGCGCTTTCGCGCGAAACCGCGACGGCCCTGCGCCAGCGCCTGCGCCTCTATGCCGCGGCCTGGGGCGGCCCGGGCGAGGAATTCGATGCCATCGGCCTCGCCCGGTTGCTGGAGGCTGCCCCGGCCGCCCCCCGCGTCGGCTTCGCCCTCGGCCGGTTGGCGCCTGGCACCCGGCTGCCTGCCGCGCTGGTGCCCCTGGCCCTGAACGCCGCCCTCCTGGCCGCCGAGGCGCTGCCTCGCGGCGGTGTGGTGCATCTCTCCGGCGATCCGGGGGAGGGGCTGGTGGCCTGGCCCGAGGGCAAGGGGGCCGCCTGGCCGCCGCCGCTGCTCGCCCTGCTCGCCGGCGCGCCGATGGCCGAGGCGCTGGCGGGCGGGCCGCGCCGCATCCTGGCACCGCTGCTGAGTGCCCTTGCAGCGGAGCTGCATTGGGAGATGTCGCTCGGCTTCGCGGCCGAGGCCGGGGCTGCGCCGCTGCTGCTGGCGCCCGCTCGGGGCTGACAAGGACGGGCGCCGCGGCCTGTCGGACTTCCATCCCGGTGCCCGGAAGGCTTTACCGAATCTTCGCCCAATCCCCTCATTCTCCCGGTCCCGCCTGCCTGAGGGACCGAGATGGACGACCTGCTGGCTGATTTCCTGACCGAGACGAATGAGGGCCTGGTGGCGCTCGACGCCGCGCTGGTCCGGCTGGAACGGACGCCGGAGGACGCGCCCACCCTCTCCGAGGTGTTCCGCATCGTGCACACCATCAAGGGCACCTGCGGCTTCCTCGGCCTGCCGCGGATGGAGGCGGTGGCGCATGCGGCCGAGAATGTGCTCGGCCGCTACCGCGACGGGGCGCTCCAGGTCAGCCAGGGCGGCGTGTCGCTGATCCTGCGCGCCCTCGACGCGATCCGCGGTATCGTGTCGGAGCTGGAAGCATCCGGGGCCGAGCCCGCCGGGGACGACCTGCCGCTGATCGCCGCCCTGAATGGCGCCGCGGCCGGCGGGGGCGTGCCCGCGCCGCCCGCCGAGCCATTGGATGCTGCCCAGCCGGCAACGCCGCCGGGCGCCCGGGCGGAGCCGGCGCCCGAGACCGGCGCCGCCCCGCCGCAGACCATCCGTGTCTCGGTCGAGGTGCTGGAGGACCTGATGATGCTGGTCTCGGAGCTGGTGCTGACCCGCAACCAGCTGCTCCAGCTTGCGCGCAACGGCGCCGATGGCGCCTTCGCGGTGCCGTTGCAGCGCCTGTCGCACATCACCTCCGACCTGCAGGAAGGGGTGATGAAGACCCGCATGCAGCCGATCGGCAATGCCTGGGCCAAGCTGCCGCGGCTGGTCCGCGACCTCGGCGTGGAACTCGGCAAGCGGATCGAGCTGGAGATGCGCGGCGCCGAGACCGAACTCGACCGCCAGGTGCTGGAGCTCATCAAGGACCCGCTCACCCATATGGTCCGCAATTCCGGCGACCATGGGCTGGAGACGCCGCAGGAACGCCGCCGCGCCGGCAAGCCCGAGACCGGCCGGATCACGCTGAACGCCTATCACGAGGGCGGTCATATCATCATCGAGATCGCCGATGACGGCCGCGGCCTTAGTATCGAGCGCATCCGCGCCAAGGCGCTGGTCCAGGGCCTGGCCACCGAGGCCGAACTGGCGGCGATGCCGGAGCGCGACATCCAGCGCTTCATCTTCCATGCCGGCTTCTCCACCGCCGCCGCCGTCACCGCCGTCTCCGGCCGCGGCGTCGGCATGGATGTGGTGAAGACCAACATGGAGCGGATCGGCGGCACCATCGAGGTGCGCTCCCAGGAGGGCCAGGGGACCGCCTTCATCATCAAGATCCCGCTGACCCTCGCCATCGTCTCCGCGTTGATCGTGCAGGCGGGCAGCGAGCGCTTCGCCATTCCGCAGATCGGCGTGGTCGAGCTGGTGCGGGTCGGCGGCGAAGGGAATGGCGGGCCGCAGCTCGAACATATCAAGGATGCACCGGTGCTCCGGCTGCGCGACCGGCTGCTGCCGCTGGTCAGCCTTGCCGGCCTGCTGCGGCTCGATCCCGCCCAGGCTGCCTCCGCCGCCGGGGAGAGCGCCTTCGTGGTGGTGACGCAGGTGGGCCCGCATGCCTTCGGCATCATCGTGGACCGGGTCTTCGATACCGAGGAGATCGTGGTGAAGCCGGTGGCGCCGATCCTGCGCCACGTCACCATGTTCTCGGGCAATACCATCCTCGGCGACGGCAGCGTCATCATGATCCTCGACCCGAATGGCATCGCCCGCGCCACCGGGGTCGGCAGCGAGGCGGTGGATGCCGAGGCGGAGCGCGGCAGGGCGCGGCCCGCAGCGGCCATGCTGTCCGATGCGCGCACCGCGCTGCTGCTGTTCCGCGCTGGTGACGCAACACCGAAGGCGGTGCCGCTCGGCCTCATCGCCAGGCTTGAGGATGTGCCGCGCGAGCAGATCGAGACCGCCGGCAGGCGGCCGCTTGTGCAGTATCGCGGCAGGCTGATGCCGCTGGTGCCACTCTCCGGCCCCTGGGACCCCGCCGCGGCGCCGGCCCGCCAGCAGGTGCTGGTGTTCAGCGATGGCGAGCGTGCCATGGGACTGATCGTGGACGAGATCCTGGATGTTCTGGAGGAGCGCGTCGCCATCGACGGCACCGGCGAGAGGCCGGGCTATCTCGGCAGCGCGGTGATCGGCGGCAAGGTCACCGAGATGCTGGATACCGCCTGGTGGCTGCGCCAGGGCGGCGAGGACTGGTTCGGCGGCGCCACGGCGCTGGCCGGGCAGGGACGGCGCGTGCTGGTGGTGGAGGACAGCGCCTTCTTCCGCAACCTGGTTGTCCCGGCGCTGGGTGCTGCCGGCTATGCGGTGACCGCGGTGGCGGATGCGCGGGAGGCGCTCAGGTTGCGCGATGCCGGCGCCGGATTCGAGGCGGTGGTTTCCGACATCACCATGCCGGGCATGGATGGCTACGACCTGGCGCGCGCGCTGCGCGAGGGCGGTGCCTGGCGCGACCTGCCGCTGATCGCGCTCTCCGGTCGTGCCGGGCCCGCGGATATCGAGCGCGGGCGCCTCGCCGGCTTCACCGACTATGTCGCCAAATTCGACCGCGCGGCCCTGCTCGAGAGCCTGCGCCAATGCCTCGCCACGGCCACTGCCGCCTGAATGGCGGCGCCTGCCCGCGGCCATCACCTGAGGAGAAGCAGGATGCAGCAGAGCGTCACCCTGGAAGCGCCGGCCCATGGCGTGCCGGCGGCCCGCGACATTCCCCTGGCCGAGGAGGCGGCGGAGGTCTTCCTGACCCTGAGCGTCGCCGGCCAGCTTTGCGGCGTGCCGGTTCTCGCCGTGCGGGACGTGCTGGGGGTGCAGGCCATCACCCGCATTCCGCTGGCACCGGCGGAGGTGGCGGGCAGCCTCAACCTGCGCGGTCGCATCGTCACGGCCATCGACCTCCGCTGCCGGCTCGGCCTGCCGCCGCGCGACAGCGGGGAGGGGGCGCGGGGCGCCATGAGCGTGGTGGTGGAGCGGGATGGCGAACTCTACAGCCTGCTCGCCGACCAGGTAGGGGAGGTGCTGCCGCTGCCGCGCGCCGACCGGGCGCCCAATCCGCCGACGCTCGACCCGCTGTGGCGGGAGGTGTCGCGCGGCGTGCACCGGCTCGGCGAACGGCTGCTGATCCTGCTCGATGTCGAGCGCATCCTGGCGATCGGCTAGGCCGATGGGAACCGGCGAGGATGGCGCGGCCACCTGCATGGTGGTGGATGACAGCCGGGTGGTCCGCAAGGCGGCCCGCCGGATGCTCGAAAAGCATGGCTTCACCGTGACCGAGGCAGGGGATGGCGCGGAGGCGCTTGCTGCCTGCCGGGCCAGCCTGCCGCGCGCGGTGCTGCTCGACTGGAACATGCCGGTGATGGACGGGCTGCAATTCCTCCGCGCTGCACGCGCCGAATTCGGCCCGGATCAGCCGGTGGTGGTGCTCTGCACGACCGAGGCCGGCATGGCGCGGATCGTCGAGGCGCTGGAGGCCGGCGCCCAGGAATATGTCATGAAGCCCTTCAACGAGGCCATCCTGCGCGACAAATTCATCCAGGCCGGCCTGCTGCGGGACGACGCGGCGTGAACGGCGCCGAAGGCCCCGTGCGGGTCATGCTTTGCGACGACAGCGCCACTGTCCGCGCTGCCCTGGCGCGGGTGCTTGAGACCGATCCCGGCATCCGCGTCGTGGCCCGTGCCGGCGATGGCAGGCAGGCGGTGGCGATGCTGGGATTGATGCCGCCGGAGGCCAGGCCGCAGGTGGTCTTGCTCGACCTTGAGATGCCGGTGATGGACGGCATGACCGCGCTGCCGCTGCTGCTGCGCTGCGAACCGCGGCCCGCGGTGATCGTCGCGAGTGCGCTGACCCAGCGTGGCGCGGCCGTGACCATGGCGGCATTGCGCGCCGGTGCCGCGGATTACCTTCCGAAGCCTGGCGCCGCCGGCGGCGGGCTCGCCGATGCCGGCTTCCGGGCCGAGTTGGTCGCCAAGGTGAAGGGCTGGGCGCGGATGCGCCGCGCCGCATCGCCGCGGCCCGCCATGGCATCGCGCCCCGCCTTGCCGCTGCCGGGCCGGCCGCTGCGGGCGATCGGCATCGGCTGCTCCACCGGCGGGCCGCAGGCCCTGGCGGCGCTGGTGCGCGGACTGAACCGGCCGCTTGGCGTGCCTGTCCTGGTGGTGCAGCACATGCCGGCAGGCTTCACCGCCATGCTGGCGGACCATCTCAACCGCCTGGGCGGGCCGCCCTGCGCCGAGGCACGGGCGGGCGAGGCGCTGCTGCCCGGCCGGCTCTATCTGGCGCCTGGCGATCGGCACCTGCTGGTGGCCGCCTCCGCATCCGGGCCGGTAGCCCGGCTTTCGGATGGTCCGGCCGAGAATTTCTGCCGCCCGGCGGTGGATCCCATGTTGCGGAGCCTGGTCGCCGCCGGCAATGGGCCGGTGCTGGCGGTGATCCTGACCGGCATGGGCCAGGATGGCCTGGTCGGCTGCCGCGCCGTCGCCGCCGCGGGCGGGGTTGTGCTGGCGCAGGATGAGGCGAGTTCGGTGGTCTGGGGCATGCCGGGCGCCGTGGCGCGCGCCGGTCTCGCCCGTGCCTTGCTGCCGCCGGAGGCGCTTGCCGGCCAGATGCTGGCCCTGGCCGGCGCCAGACCTGGGCCCATGGCGGCGAGGGCGGTGGCATGACGCCGGAAAGCTTTGCCTTCCTCGCAGGGCTGGTGAAATCCCGCTCCGGCCTGATCCTCACGCCGGACAAGGGCTACATGCTGGAAACCCGGCTGGTCCCGCTGTTGCGCCGGGAAGGACTGCCGACCCTCGATGCCCTCGCGCTCCGGCTGCGCGCGCCCTCGGCGGAGGCCTTGGCCGAGGCGGTGACGGAGGCGCTGACCACCAACGAAAGCTCCTTCTTCCGCGACGGCAAGCCCTTCGAGCACCTGCGCCGGGCATTGCCCGCGCTGGCCAGGGCACGGCCGCCGGGGGCGCCACTGCGGATCTGGTCCGCCGCCTGCTCCACCGGGCAGGAAGCCTATTCCATCGCCATGATCCTGGCGGAGCTGGCGCCGGCCCTGGGTGGACAGCGGGCCGAGATCCTCGGCACGGATATCGCGCAGGAGGTCCTGGCGCGGGCGCGGGAGGGCTGCTTCACCCAGTTCGAGGTGCAGCGCGGCCTGCCGGTGCAACTGCTGGTCCGGCATTTCACGCAGGAGGAGGGGCGCTGGCGCATTGCGCCGGCACTTCGCGCCATGGTCCGGTTCGAGCGGCGGAACCTGCTCTCCGACCTGCGGCCGCTCGGCAGTTTCGATGTCATCTTCTGCCGCAACGTGCTGATCTATTTCGATCCGCCGACCAAGGCGCGGGTGATGGCGGCGCTGGCGGCGCAATTGGCGCCGGATGGCGTGCTCTATCTGGGCGGCGCCGAAACGGTGCTCGGCCTCACCGATTGCCTGGTGGCGGTGCCGGGCGAGCGTGGCGCCTATGAGCGGCCGCGGCCAACGGCCATGGCGGGCTGAAGGGCTCTGCCCAGGCGTACAGGATTCCGCAACGTGGCATGCAGGGCGCGTGGCGGCAGGACGCGAACCGGGGACGCGAAAGGCCGGATGCCAGCGGGGCCCGGCCTGAGGTTCAGGCCGGGCATTCCGGTTCAGGCGGCTTCCACCGCCAGGCGCGGGGCGAAGGTCTGCGCCGAGAGGCGGGAGGCATGCTGGGCGGGGTCGCGCAGCACATAGCCACGGCCCCAGACCGTGCCGATCAGGCTGTCGGCGCCGGCCTGGGCCAGCTTCTTGCGCAGCTTGCAAATGAAGACGTCGATGATCTTCACCTCCGGCTCATCCATCCCGCCATAGAGATGGTTCAGGAAAGCCTCCTTGGTCAGGACCAGTCCCTTGCGGAGCGTCAGCAGTTCCAGGATCGCGTATTCCTTGCCGGTGAGATGCACCGGCGTGCCGGCGACGGTCACTTCGCGCGAGCCGAGATTGAGGGTGAGGGCGCCGACCGAGAGAGTGGGCTGGGAGAAGCCCTTGGCGCGGCGGACCACCGCATGGATGCGGGCCACGAGCTCCTGCATGTCGAAGGGCTTGGTGATGAAATCATCGGCGCCCACGCCGAAGCCCTTCACCTTGGCCTGTGGCCGGGTGAGGCCGGACAGGATCAGCACCGGGGTTTCGACCCGGGCGGCGCGCAGGCGGCGCACCACCTCGTAGCCCTCCATGTCCGGCAGGACGAGGTCGAGGAGGACAATGTCGTAGTCGTAGAGGCGGGCGAGTTCCAATGCCTCCTCACCGCTGTCGACCGCATCCACGACCATGGCGGCCGTCTTGAGCATGGCAACAAGGCCGCGGGAGGCCGTCAGGTCATCTTCAACCAGTAAGACGCGCATGTCTCCGTCTCCTACTCGCGTTATGCGTGTATAGGTACCATGCAGGGTTGCAATGTGAAGTGGATTTTCATCTTTTGGACGTATCAAGATATGAGACGGTTCGCTGAAAGACGATGCCGACACATCACCCAAAACGGATTATCCATCTGAATCAGATACTTGATAGGCAATCTCGGGCTCCGGCAGCGCTCTCGCGGCTGCCCCGTCTTGCCATGCACGGCCGGGTTGTGTCAGCCCAGGGCCTGACCCTTGCGGTCGAGGGTCTTGCGTCGTGGCTCCATATTGGAACGCGCCTCAAAATTGCGCCGCCCGGCAGGCCGCCCGTCCCGGCCGAGGTCGTTGGCTTCCGGGACGGCCTCGCCCAGGCGCTTGCCTTCGCGCCACTGGAGGGAATCGCCCGCGGCGCCGCAGCCTGGCTGGCGCCGGAGGCCAGACTCGCCGTGGCGGATGGCTGGCTCGGCCGGGTGATCGATCCACTCGGCCGGCCCTTGGATGGGCGCGGGCCGCTGCCGCCCGGCCCCGTCGCCCGCCCGCTCAGCGCCGCCCCGCCCGAGGCCGGCGGGCGGGCCAGGCTTGGGCCGCGGCTCGATCTCGGCGTGCGGGTGCTGGATGCCTTCGCCACCTGCCGGCGCGGCCAGCGCCTCGGTCTCTTCGCCGCTTCCGGCGTGGGCAAGTCGAGCCTGCTGGCGATGCTGGCGGCCGGTGCCGATTGCGACGTGGCGGTGCTGGCCCTGGTCGGCGAACGCGGGCGGGAATTGCGGGGAATTCCTGGAGGATGACCTCGGGCCGGAAGGGCTTGCCCGTGCCGTCGTGGTCTGCGCCACTTCGGACAGCCCGCCGCTGATGCGGCGCGAGGCCGCCCATGCCGCCATGACCATTGCCGAGCATTTCGCCGAGTCCGGCCGCCAGGTGCTGCTGCTGATGGACAGCGTCACCCGCTTCGCCATGGCGTTGCGCGAGATCGGCCTGGCCGCCGGGGAACCGCCGGCCACGCGCGGCTACACCCCCAGCGTCTTCGCCGAATTGCCGCGCCTGCTGGAACGCGCCGGTCCGCGCGGCGAGGGTTGCGCCGGCGCCATCACCGGCCTCTTCACCGTTCTGGTGGAGGGCGACGACCATGACGAGCCTGTGGCAGATGCGGTGCGTGGCATCCTGGACGGGCATGTGGTGCTGGAACGCCGCATCGCCGAGCGTGGCCGCTACCCGGCGGTGGAGGTGCTGCGCAGCCTCTCCCGCACCGTCCCCGGCTGCCTGGAGCCGGCGGAACGCGAATTGATGCAGCGGGCGCGCCGCATTCTCGCCCTGCATGCGGAGATGGCGGATCTGGTCCGGCTTGGCGCCTACCGCGCCGGCACCGACCCGGCGGTGGATGAAGCGCTGCGCCTGGCGCCGCGGATCGAGGCGATGCTGATGCAGGGCAAGGGCGAGCGCAGCAGCGTGACGGAGGCCTTCGCGGCGCTCGAGGCAGCGCTGGAGGACAATGCGGATGGCGCGTGACCCGCTGGCCGCGCTGGCCCGGCTGCGCCGGCTGCAGACCGATCTCGCCCGGCACCGCCTGGCCGAGCAATCCACCCGGCTCGCCGCGGCCGAACATCGTAGCGCGACGGCCGCCGAGGCGCTGCAGGCCGAGCAGGCCGCCGGGCCGCCCGCCGATTATGCCGCCTGGCTCACCCGCGGCCTGGCGGAACGCGACCGGGCTGCGCGCGGGCTTGGCCTGGCGGAAGCGCGCGCGGCCGAGGCCCGGGCCGGGCTGACCCTGGTGCGCACCGCCGAGCGGGCGCTGGAGGAACTAAGGGCGCAGCACGCGGCGGCGGCGGCCAAACAAGGTGCCCGCCGCGCCGAACGGATGCTGGACGATCTGGTCGGAGGACGGCAGGCACGGCCCTGATCGGCCCGGCGTTCTGCCGCGTGCCGCCGGCCGCTGAGCTGGCGTCGCGACTACAGCGCCGCCGGCTTCAGGACGCCGCGCCTGACCTGGTCGAGTTCGATGCTCTCGAAAAGGGCGCGGAAATTGCCCTCGCCGAAGCCCTGGTCGCCCTTGCGCTGGATCAGCTCGAAGAAGATCGGGCCGATGACGGTATTGGTGAAGATCTGCAGCAGCCGCCCGCCCTCCGGCGTCGGCGCGCCATCCATCAGGATGCGGTTGCGGCGCAGCCGGTCGAGATCCTCGCTCATCTCCGGCATGCGGCGGGGCAGCAACTCGTAATAGGTGTCGGGCGTGTCGAGGAACTGCACGCCGGCCGCCCGCATGCCCTCGACGCTGGCGAAGATGTCGGCGGTGCCGAGCGCGATGTGCTGGATGCCCTCGCCGTGATAGGCGCGGAGGTATTCCTCGATCTGACTGCGGTCGTCGCGGCTTTCATTGATCGGGATGCGGATCTGGCCGCAGGGGGAGGTCAGCGCCCGCGAACGCAGCCCGGTCAGCTTGCCTTCGATGTCGAAGTAGCGGATCTCACGGAAATTGAAGAGTTTTTCGTAGAACTGCCACCACACGTCCATCCGGCCGCGATGGACGTTGTGGGTGAGGTGGTCGATCACCGTCAGCCCATGACCCCGGGGATGCGGCTCGGCTTCATCCGTCCAGCGGAAATCCACGTCGTAGATGCTGCCGCGCGCGCCGTAGCGGTCCACGAAATAGAGCAGTGAGCCGCCGATCCCCTCGATGGCCGGGATGTTCAGCTCCATCGGGCCGACCTTGCCGGTGACTGGCTTGGCGCCGAGCGCGATGGCCCGGTCGAAGGCGGCGCGGGCATCGGCCACCCGGAAGGCCATGGCGCAGGCGGAGGAGCCATGCACGCGCTGGAAAGCCTGGGCGAAGCTGTCGGGCTCGGCGTTCAGGATGAAATTCACCTCGCCCTGGCGCCAGAGCGCGACCTGCTTGCTGCGGTGCCGTGCCACGGCGCGGAAGCCGAGGCGGGTGAACAGTGCCTCAAGCGCCGGCATGTCGGGGCCGGTGAATTCGACGAATCGAAGCCGTCCGTGCCCATCGGATTGGCCTCCGAGATGTGGCCGGCGAGGGCGGTGCGGTCGGGGGGGGATGTCCATGGCGGCGCGGTCCTTCAGCCGAGGGGGCAGGGGAGGTCGCCAGGGGCGGCGGTGCCTGGCGGGATCGGCGGCGCGTCGCGGGCCGCGGCCAGCATCTCCGGCACTTTGGCCATGGCGGCGAAGAGCGTGGCGAAATCCTCGATGACGAAATAGGTGGGTTGCAGGTCATCGATGAAGTAGTCGCTGCGCAGCACCCGCCAGGGATCGAATTGCAGCCGGCGGGGCTGCCTGCCCTCCGTCGCATGCACCGTCTCGGCGGAGGAGGAGAGGATGCCGGCGCCATAGGCGCGGATCACCCCCGCCTCGCGGATCAGCCCGAATTCCACCATGTGCCAGTAGAGCCGGGCCAGCGGCTTCAGCGCGCCGATCCGCGCCGCCTGCTCGCCGAGCCGGCCATAGGCGGCGAGGAATTCGGCGAAGTCGGGATGCAGCAGCAGCGGCACATGGCCGAAGGCATCGTGGAAGACATCGGGCTCCACGATGTAGTCGAGCTCGTCCGGCCGGCGGATCCAATGCGTCACCGGGAAGCGGCGGGCAGCGAGATGGCTGAAGAAGGCATCGTCGGGAATGAGGCCCGGCACCGCCACCAGCGACCAGCCCGTCGCCGGCCGCAGCCGGGCCGAAACCTGCGCGAAATCCGGCACGCCGCCGGCGAAACCCAGCCGCGCCAGGCATTCCCGGAAGGCCGCCGCCGCATGGCGCGGCAGCAGCGCCGCCTGGCGGGCATAGAGGGTCCGCCATGTGGCGTGGTCGGCCTCCGCATAGGCGGCCATGTCCTGGTTCAGCGTGAAATCGGGTCGGGCGTGGTGATAATCGCCCCTCAGCCCCTCGGGCAGTCCCGGAACGCTTCCATCCATCACGGCCTCCTGCGGCACGCTGCCGAATAGAATGCGCCAGAGGGGTGAGGGGTTTTCGGCGAATTTTGGCCTCAAAACCGCTAACCTGGGCGAAAATAGCTATGAAGGCTAGCCACCATGGCGAAATCCGCCATCGAACTCGATGCCATCGACCGCCGCATCCTGGGCGCCCTGCAACGCGACGGCCGCCTGCCCGTGGTGGCGCTGGCTGGGCAGGTCGGGCTTTCCCCCACCCCCTGCCAGCGCCGGCTGTCGCGGCTGGAGGCGGCCGGGGTGATCACCCGCTATGCCGCGCTGCTCGACCCCGCGCGGCTTGGCCTGCCCTTGCAGGCTTTCGTCATGGTGGCGCTGGAAAGCCATGCGGAGGAGGTGGTGGAGCGGTTCCAGAAGGCCCTGGCGGCACGGCCGGAGGTGCTTGCCGCCTATGCGATGAGTGGCGAGATGGACTACCTGCTGCACGTCCTGGCCGCGGATTTCGAAACCTACGCGGAATTCGCCCTGAAGGCGCTCCTGCGCATGCCCGGCGTGAAAGAGACGCGATCCTCCTTCGTGCTGACCGCGCTGAAGCCGCCGGGCGAGGTGCCGGTCTGAACTACGGCCGCAGGCTCCGCTGCTCGCGCTGCTCGTAGTGCAGGGATCGTGCGTCGAAGCGGGAGAGCAGGGCGCGGGCGGCGGGCGGCACCACGGCGACCTCCATCTCCGGCCCGGCGAATTGCCGAACCGCCTCCCAATCCGCGAACCACATGATGGTGGCGAATTCCACTTCCTGCCCTTCGGCCCGGCGCAGCAACTCGATGCGCCCGGCGCCGGGGATGCCGCGCGCCGCGATGCCCGGGAAGATGGTGCCGCGTAGCAGGTCCTCATAGGCCGCGGCATTCTCCAGGCTGGTCCAGCCGCGCCAGATGCGGACGATCATGCTCCCCTCCCTCGGACTTCGTGGGCGGCTAGAACGACCCGCCGGTCTTGAACCCGCCGCCGCCGCCCATCTGGCCGCCGGTGCGGAAGCCGCCATTGCCGCCGAAGCCGCCGCCGGTGCCGAAGCCACCATCCTGCCCGCCGCCCCAAGCTCCGCCGCCCCAGGGGCCGCCGCCTCCCTGGCCGCCCCAGGGCCCGGCATCGGGCACGCGGTGCTGTCCCATGCGGTCCCAGAAGCCGTCGCGGCTCAGGCCGCCGCGCAGCAATTCCCCGACCAGCACGCCGATCAGCGCACCGTCGCGGAAATCCCACTGGCCCCGCCCATAGCCGCGCTGCCGCATTTCCTGCCGCAGCGACTGCACCTCCATGAGCCGCCGGCGTGCCGCCTCGGCCGCCGTGCGTGCGGCGCCCAGCTCGCGCTCCGCCCGCTCCCGTGCGGCGGCGGCGGCCTCCAGCCGGGCGACGATGGCATCATCCTCGGGGGTCGGGGTGCGGAGGGCGGAATCGCGGAGCGAGCGCAGGCTTTCCGCGCCCAGAGCCGCTTCAAGCTGCGCCATCGCCTCCCGCATGGCCGCATCCTCACCCCCGGCCAGTGCCGCGCGCGCAGCCTCCGCCTTGCCGGCTTCGGCCTCCGTGGCATCGAGGGCCGCCTCCGCCGCCGCGAGTGCCTGGCGCGGTGCGTCGAGCCCGGCATCCTCGGGCAGGCCGGCCAGGTGCCGCTCCTCCACCGCCAGGGCCGCAGCGGCCGCCTCCGCCGCTTGCCGCATCCGCTCCGCATGGGCGGCCAGGCGCGGTGGGAGTTCGCTGAGCAGCGCGTAGTCGCGCCGGGCCGGCTCATAATCCGCGACGCGCGCCACCCAGCCATCCAGCAGCCGGGTCAGCGGCCCGGCCCGGTAGCGGGCGGTGCCATAGCCGCGCTGCCACAGATAGGCAAAGAGCGGATCGTCGAGATAGGGCCGGCCCTTCGCCTCCAGATCCTGTTGCGCCAGGCCGGACTTCTGCGTGGCGCGGGCGGCGATGCGGGCGGAGTCCTCGGCGGCGGCGCGCAGGCGCTGCCATTCGGGATTCCCGGCGGCGCGCTCGCGGGCCGCGGCGAGGCTCCGCTCGGCCGCGGCCTCCGCCTCGTGCAGCAGGGTGGCGGCGCGGTCGCGCTCCGCCTGCGCCGCGGCCACCGCCTGGCGCCGGGCGGCGAGGCTGGCATCGGCTTCCGCAACCGCCGCGGCGCGCGCTTCCAGCAGCCTGCGCACCTGCTCCCCGGCCGCATCCAGCCGGCCGAGCGTGGCCTGGCCGTCGCGCAGGCCAGCGAGGCGCAGCCGGGCCAGGGCACGCAGCGCCTCGGCCTGGGCGGCGCGGGCCTGATCGCGCCGCGCCGCGATGGCTTCGGCTTCGCCTTGTGTGGCGGCGGCCTCGCGCTGGGCGCGGCGGAGGCGTTCGTCGAAACTGTCGAAAAGCTGCGGGCCGCTCAGCATCGGGTGCCTACCATGAGAGAATCGCGCCACCGGTGGTGGGCACCGTCCAGGCCGGGGCCATCTGCCCGGCCTGTTTCACGCCGACCACCGGCTGGCCCACCATGCCGTCGCGCAGCTTGTCCTGGCGCACCCGTTCGAACTCCTCCGCCGGCACGCGCAGGCCCCATTTCGAGACGCGGGCAGTGCGGCCATCCTCCTCGCTGGTGATCGGGACCTCCACCGGCCGGCCATTGCGGTCCACTGCCTCGACGATCAGGTAGAAATTGCGGCCGCGCGGATTGGCCTCCGGCACGCGCCAGACGCCGGAGGGCTCGCCGGGGCGGGAGACGATGCGCACCGCGTAGTCCTGCGCCAGCACCTGCTGCAACTCCTGCAAGGAGGCCAGGCGGGCGCGGGCATCACCCAGCGCGCCGGCCCGGGCGGCGGCCTCGCCTTCCGCCAGCAGCCGGGCGGCGCGTTCGCGCGGTGCCGCCTCCTGGGTGGTGGCCAGCACGCGCGCATGTTCGGCGCGGAGCGCCCGCGGCAGTCCCTCCTCCAACTCCTGCTGCTCGGCGATGCGGGCCTGCTCCGCCGGCCGGTGCACGCCGAACCACCAGCCGCCGCCGAGCAGCACCAGCAGGCCAAGCGCGAAGACCAGCGGCCGCCCCCACCGCGCCCGCGTCACCCAGAGCGTCGCCAGGCTGCGCGCCGGGCCGGGCGGCGTCGGGCGATAGGCGAAGCGGTGCTCCTCCAGCGCCGCCACGCCCTGGTCCAGGATATGCTCCGGCACCGCGATGCCCTGGCCGGCATAGATCTCGCGCAGCCGCTGCTTCAACTGCGCGGCCCGGTCCTCGGCGGAGAGTTCGCGCTCCACCAGCGTCTCGGCGTGGCGGAGCGTGTCCACCACATCCATCGCCAGCATGGTCTCGTCGAGCGGCGGTGCCGCCGGCGCGGGCGCGGCAGGTGCGGGCACGTCAGGCGGCATGCGGGGCCACGGCGGCGGCGTCCTGCGCCAGCCGCGCCATGCGGCGCTTCGCATCCTCGACCGCGCGGCGGATCTCCTCGCTGTTCGCGGTGGCGCTCTCGCGCATCTCGGCGATGATCTCCTGCGAGCGGGTCTGGTAGGTGACCACGGAATCCACCAGCTTCTTCACGGCATCCGCCCGGATGGTCGGGCCATAGCCGGCCTTGAGCGCCGCCTCCTGCACCTTGCCGCCGATCTCGGCCAGCACTTCCAGGCTCTGGTTCACGCCCTCCTTCATGCCTTCCAGGGTGCGGGTGCTTTCGTTCAGCCCGTGCAGCCCGGTGAAGCTGGCGGTCAGCGCGGTCAGCACCGCCTCATTGGTCGAGAAGAAGCTGACCGATTGCTGCCAGACCCGCTCCTTGGCGCTGGTGGTCTGCACCAGCCGCGCCATGATGACCTCGGAGGTATTGTAGGACACGGTGAGGTTGTCCGAGAGGTCCTTGGCGATCTGGTAGCGGCCTTCCTCGGCCTGCAAGGCGCGCAGGGCCTCGTCGCGCGCCAGTTCCAGCCGGGCGCGTTCGGCAGGTTCGGTGGTGGCGGCGCCCTCGACGGTGCGGGAGGCCGCCTCCATGCGGGTCTTCGCCTCGGCGAGCTTGCCTTCGGCCGTCTTCAGCACCTCGAAGGCCATTACCTCGGCCTCCTTCATGGCGCCGCGGAAATCGCGATAGGCTTCCAGGATGGCGTGCTCGCGCTCGATCTGGTCCTTGGTGTCGCGCGACACGTCCAGGTAGGTGTGGCGGATCTTGCCGAAGCGGTCGGCGATGTCGCCGCGCGTCGCCTTCTGCCAGATGTTGGAGAGGCGTTCGGTGGTGCTGATCCGCCCGTCCTCCACCTGCCGCACCATCTCCCGCGCATCGTCCCGGATGGAGTTGAAGGCGTTGGTGATCTCCTGGTAGCGGCTGCCGATCTCCATCGCCTTGATCTGCTCGCGCACCACCTCGTTGAAGGTGGTGGCCTGGTTCAGCACGCGGGCGATCAGCACCACCCGGTCCTGGTCGAGCCCGCTGATCCGGGCGAGCAGCGCGGTGATGGGGCTTTCCTGCGCCGCCGGCTCCGGCAGCGGCAGGCCGAGGTCGCGCAGCGCGCCCATGGCCTTGTCGAGATAGCGCATGGGCTGCCCCATCGCCGGCCGCGTGGCGGGGGTGGTGCGCTTGGCGTCTGCGGCTGATCCATGGCGCGTGGCCTCTCTCTCGCTGGCCAGCGTGGCTGCCGGCCTGGATGACAGGGAAGATAGCATCGCGGCCCCAGCGGTTCGGCAAACCTTCGGTAAACCTTTGCGCTATTCCACCGCGGCTTCTGGAAGTCGCGGAACTGGAGGTTGCCATGGGACTGTTCAATTTCATCAAATCGGCAGGCAGGCTGATCGGCCTGGGCAGCCATGACGCGGTGCAGGATGAGAGCAAGCCCGCCCCGCCACCGCCTGCCGCCGAGGCCATCCGCACGGAGATGGAGCGGCTGGGCCTGCCTGCCCAGGGCATGGATGTGCGGGTCGAGGGCGACACGGTGCGCATCTCCGGTGCCGCGCCGGATGCGGCGACGCGGGAGAAGCTGATCCTGGCCGCCGGCAATGTCGCCGGCATCGCCAAGGTGGAGGAGACGATCAGCACCGCGGTGGCCTCGGCGCCGGAGCCGGTCTTCTACACCGTCGCCAAGGGTGACACGCTTTCGGCCATCGCGAAGCAGCACTACGGCAATGCCAACAAGTACCAGGCGATCTTCGAGGCCAATCAGCCGATGCTGAAGGACCCGGACAAGATCTATCCCGGCCAAGTGCTGCGGATTCCGCCGCAGCCCTGAGCCGGGCGCGGCGGCGCGGCTGCCAGGATCAGGATCAGCGGGCCTGGGGCGGGCTCCAGCTTTCCCGGGCATTCAGCGTCGCCGGGTCGAAGCCAGCCACGCGCTTGTAGCCGCCGACCAGCGCCGCAAGCTCGGCCTGGCTGGCCACACTCTCCAGCCGGTGGAAGCCCATGGGTGCGCGGCCATGCACTAGGTCCATGACGCGGTCAGGACCGTCGCCGCGATTGGCCTCCACCACCGCCGCCGTCGCCGGCCGCCGCGCGGCCTCATAGGCGGCCAGCGCCGCCTCGATGCCCGGCTGCGTCGCCAGTTGCAGTGCCAGCCAGCGCGCATCGAGGATGGCCTGGGACGCACCGTTGGAGCCGATCGGATACATCGGATGCGCGGCATCGCCGAGCAGGGTCACGCGGCCCTGCGTCCACCAGGGCAGCGGGTCGCGGTCCACCATGGGGAATTCATAGACCGCCTCCGCCGCCCGGATCAGCGCCGGCACATCCAGCCATTCGAAGCGCCAGTCCGCGAAGAGGGGCAGCACATCGGCGACGCGGCCGGGCCGGTTCCAGTCTTCGCGCGCCCAGGGATGGTCGGCCGGGAGGCGCGTCTCGCCGATCCAGTTGACGATGCTGCGCCCGTCCGGGGCCGTGCCGATCGGGTAGCAGACGAATTTCCGGTCGCGGTGCCCGGCCTGCACCATGCTGGCGCCGGTGCGGAAGGGCGGCGCCAGGCTGGTCGCGCGCCAGAGCAGCGCGCCGTTCCATTTCGGCGGACCCTCATTCGGGAAGAAGGCGGCGCGCACCACGGAATGGATGCCATCCGCCGCCACCAGCAGGTCGCCCTCCGCTCGGCTGCCATCGGCAAAGCGCGCGGCGACGCCGGCGGCGTCCTGGCGGAATCCGACCAGCCGTCGCCCCGCATGCAGGCAGGCATCGCCCAGCCGCACCCGCGCCGCCTCCCAGAGCAGCATCTGCAACCGGCCGCGGTGGATGGAGTATTGCGGCCAATGATAGCCGGCGGCGAGGCCCCTGGGCTCCGCCCAGATCTCCTGGCCGAAGCGGTTGGCATAGACGAATTCCTGCGTTGCGACGCCAACCCCGGCCAGCGCCTCGCCCAGCCCAAGCTCCGACAACTCGCGCACCGCATGCGGCTGCAGGTTGATGCCGACGCCGAGCGGGCGGATCTCGGCCGCACTCTCGAAGACCTCCGCGCCGATCCCGGCGGCGTGCAGGGCCAGGGCGGTGGTGAGGCCGCCGATGCCGCCGCCGATGATGATTGCCCGCATGGACGCGCCCTCCCGCTGGCGAAGCTTCACCGGAGGGGCAGGCCGCCGCAAGCCGCTCGCCTCCCGCCTGGGGCCGTGGCAGCTTGCGCATGGCTTGGGAAAGAGGCTTGGCATGGAGGGCACGCGGCTTCCGCCAGCGGCGGGCGGGCGGCGGGAGTTGCTGCGCGGCACGCTCGGCCTCGGCGCGCTGGCGGCGCTGCCGCAGGCCGGCGCGGCGCAGGGCGCTTCCGGCAGCCTGTTCAGCCTCGGTGTCGCCAGCGGCGATCCCTGGCCGGATGGCTTCGTCCTCTGGACCCGGCTGGCGCCGGACCCCCTGGCGCCACTCGGCGGGTTGCCGCCCGATGCCACGCCCGAACTGCGCTGGGAAGTGGCGGAGGATGCGGGTTTCACCCGGATCGCCCGGCGGGGCAGTGCGGTGGCGCGCGCCGAATCGGGCTTCAGCCTGCATGTGGAATTGCGTGGCCTGGCGCCCGGCCGGCCCTATTGGTACCGCTTCCTGGCGGCCGGCGAGGCGGGCCCGGTGGGCCGCAGCCGCACCGCGCCGGCGCCCGGCGCCACGCCGGACCGGCTGCGCTTCGTCAATGCCGGCTGCCAGCACTACGAGCACGGGTTCTTCACCTCGTGGCGCCATGTGGCGGAGGAGGAGCTCGACTTCGTCTTCCACTATGGCGACTACATCTACGAATATGCCGGCCGCCAGCCCGGCCAGCCCGGCGGTTTCGGCCCAGCGGTGCGGAGCCATGCCGGCGGCAAATGCCGGACACTGGAGGATTTCCGCCAGCGCTACGCGCAATACCACAGCGACCCCGACCTTATCGCCGCGCATGCCGCGCATCCCTTCATCGCCAGCTTCGACGACCATGAGGTGGAGAACAACTGGGCCGGCGCGGTGAGCGAGGCGGATGGGCTGAGCCCGCGCCACCCCGTGGCGATGCCGCGCGAGGCCTTCCTGGCGCTGCGTGCCACCGCCTTCCAGGCCTGGTACGAGAACATGCCGGTGCGTCTGGCGCAGCGCCCGCATGGGGCGGATGTGCTGGCGCATCGCCGCCTCCGCTTCGGCCGGCTGGCCGAGATCCATGTGCTGGACACCCGGCAGTATCGCGACGACCAGCTCTGCGGCGACCGCAACGCCCCACCCTGCGCCGCGGTGGAACGGCCGGAGGCGCAGATGCTCGGCGCCGCGCAGGAAGCCTGGCTGCTGGAGGGGCTCGCCGCCTCCGGCGCCACCTGGCAGGTGCTGGCGCAGCAGGTGATGCTGATGCGCCGCGAATTCGCCGATGGCGGCATCTCCATGGACAAGTGGGACGGCTATCCCGCGGCGCGCGCCCGGCTGCTGCGGGGGCTTGCCGAGCGGCGCGTGGCCAATGCCCTCAGCCTCAGCGGCGATGTCCACAATGCCTGGGCGGGCGATTTGCGGCTGGACCCCGAAGGCCCCGTGCTCGCCACGGGATTCGTGGGCAGCAGCATCACCAGTACAGGCGACGGCAGCGAGACATTGCCCGCCACCCCGGCGATGCTGGCGCGCAACCCGCATATCGCCTTCTTCAACAACCGCCGCGGCTATTGCCTGCATGAGGCAAGCCCGGCCCGGCTGGAAACCACCTTCCGGGCCGTTCCCTACGTGACCCGCCCGGGTGCCCCGCGCGAGGATCGTGGCCGTTTCGTTCTGGAGGCCGGCCGGCCGGGGTTGCTGTCGGGCTGAAGGCACTTCTCTGGCCAGCCCGGCCCCGCCTGGGCCAGACTGCGGCAGGACGCGGAAAGCGCAGGGAGGGTTCAGGATGGCACGCATCGGCTTCGTCGGCCTCGGCAACATGGGCGGCCCGATGGCCCGCAACCTGCTCAAGGCCGGGCATCAGGTCGCGGTTTTCGACATCGTCCCGGCGGCGCTGGAAGGCGTGGTGGCGGCCGGCGCCAGCCGCGCCGAAAGCGCGGCAGCGGCGGCGCGGGGCGCGGAATTCCTGCTCACCATGCTCCCCGCCGGCCAGCATGTGCGGGATGCCTGGACCGGTGCCGGTGGCATGGCCGCGGCCAGCGAGGCCGGCGCCGTGCTGGTCGACTGCTCCACCATCGATGTCGCCACCGCGCGCGAGGTCGCCGCCGCCGCCGGCCGGCCGATGCTGGATGCGCCGGTCTCGGGCGGCGTGATGGGGGCGGAGGCGGGCACGCTCACCTTCATGGTCGGCGGGCCGGAGGATGCCTTCGCCCGGGCCGAGCCGATCCTGCGCGCCATGGGCCGCACCGTGGTGCATTGCGGCGGGGCGGGCGCGGGGCAGGCGGCCAAGGTCTGCAACAACATGATGCTGGCCGCGACCATGATCGTCACCAGCGAGGCCTTCGTGCTGGCGGAGCGGCTTGGCCTCAGCCATCAGGCGCTATTCGACGTCGCCTCGAAATCCTCGGGCGCCTCCTGGGCGCTGACCACCTATTGCCCGGTGCCCGGTCCGGTGCCGGCCAGCCCGGCGAATCGCGACTACCGGCCGGGCTTCTCGGCGGCGCTGATGGCCAAGGATCTCGGCCTGGCGCAGGAGGCGGCGCAGGCAACCGGCGCAGCGACGCCGCTCGGCGCGCAGGCGCTGGAGCTCTACCGGCGATTCGTGGAGACGGGCGGCGGAAGCACGGATTTCTCCGGCATCATCCGCATGCTGCGCGAGACGGGTTGAGCCCACCCGCGGCCGTCACCGCCAGCGGCGGTGCATCCACAGCCACTGCCCCGGATATTCGCGGACCCAGCCCTCGATGATGCGGTTCATCAGCGCTGTTGCCGCCTCCACATCGACGCGGCCGGAGGCATCGCGCGGCAGGGTGACGGCTTCGGTGAGTTCCAGCCGGAAGCGGCCACCGGGCAGGCGGATGGCGCGGGCGCCATGCACTGGGCAGTCGAAGCGCCGCGCCAGCCGGGCGATCAGCGGGTTGCTCGCCGCCGGCCGGCCGAAGAAGGGAACCCGCGGGCCCCGGCCGAAGCGCTGGTCCACCAGCATGCCGACATGCTTGCCCTCGTCCAGCGCCTCCAGCATGCGGATCGGCGCGGTCATGCCGGCCGGGATCAGCTCCCCCATGCTATTGGCGCGCAGCGCCAGGATGTCGCGCGCCACCGCCCGGTTGTTCGGCGTACGGTAGAGCACCGCGGCATCCAGCCCGTGCCGTGCCGCGGCGATCGCCGGCAATTCCCCAATTCGCCAGATGCGCGCCAAAGAACAGGGCCGGCTTGCCGTCGTCGCGCAGTTCCTCGAAGCGCGCGATCATCTCGGGCGCCGCCTCGATCCGCCCGATGCCGGGCCGTGCCGGGTCGTAGTCCCAGATGCGGTCGAGATGCACGTATTCGCAGGCGGTGCGGCCGAGATTGTCCCAGGCCAGGCGCCCGATGCGGCGATGCTCGGCCGGCGGCAACTCGGGGAAGGCCCGGGCGATGTTGTCCAGCGTCACCCGATGCACCGGCGTGAGCGGCCCGAGGTTGCGCGCGATGCTGGCGCCGAGCGCCGCAGCGCGGTCCGGGCCGAGTGCGCGGAGCAGGGCGAAGGCGCCGCGCACCAACGCCGCGAGTGCGGCATCGGCCAGGCGGGACATGGCTAGAGCGTGACCACGATCTTGCCGAAGACCCGCCGCGATTCCAGCCGCGCCAGCGCCTCGGCGAAGCCCTCCAGCGGCGCCACCGTGTCCAGCACCGGCGTCATGCCGCCCGCCATCTTCGCCAGCCCATCCGCGACGTTGCGCAGGGAGGCGCCGAAGGAGCCGAAGATCCGCAACTGCCGCTGGAAGATCATCATCAGGTTGGTCTCGGCACTGACCCCGCTGGTGGAGCCGCAAGTCACCAGCCGCCCGCCCATGCGCAGCGACAGCAGGCTGCCGGCCCAGGTGGCGGCGCCAACATGCTCGAAGACCACATCGACGCCGCGCTTGCCGGTGACGCGGCGCGCGACGGTCGGGAAGTTCTGCGTGCTGTAATTCACCACATGATCGGCGCCGAGCGCCCGGGCCCTGGCGCATTTCTCGTCATCGCCGGCAGTGGCGATGACGGTGCAGCCGAGCGCCTTGGCCTGCTTGATCGCGACGGTGCCAATGCCCGATCCGCCGGCCTGTACCAGGATGGTCTCGCCCGGCTCCAGCCGCGCATTGTCGAAGAGCATGTGCTCGACGGTGGAGAAGGTGACGGCGGCGCAGGCGGCATCCTCCACCGCCACGCCATCCGGCACCGGCACCGTCAGCCGCGCCGGAAGGTTCACCAGTTCCTGCGCGAAGCCATCGACATGGAAGCCCATGACGCCGGAGACGTTCTCGCAGAGATTGTCGCGCCCCTCGCGGCAAGCGCGGCAATGGCCGCAGGTCAGCGCGCCATAGGGCGCGACCCGCTGGCCGATGGCGCGACCAGTGACACCTTCGCCCAGAGCCACGACCTCGCCCACCGCCTCCGCACCCACCGTCAGCGGCAGCCTGCGCTTGGCGAAGGCCATGCCGCGCCAGCCCCAGACATCGATATGGTTCAGCGCGACCGCGCGGATGCGAAGCTGCACCTCGCCGCGGCCGGGCGGCGGCGGCGGCGGGACCTCGACCAGGCGGCTGTCACGGTCGCCGAACAACTGCAATGCGCGCATGGTGGCCCCCATCTGCGGCATGGCTCAGCCCGCCGGCTCCGCTCCCAGCACCAGGCAGACATTCTGCCCGCCGAAGCCGAAGGAGTTGGACAGCACCCGCGCCACCTTCGCGTCGCGCGCGACATTCGGCACCACATCCAGCGGGATCGCCGGGTCGGGCGTCTCGTGGTTGATGGTTGGCGGCAGGCGGCCGTCGCGGATGGTGAGCAGGCTGAACACCGCCTCGATCGCCCCGGCGGCCGAGAGGGTATGGCCGATCATCGACTTGTTGGAGGAGATCGGCGGCGGCGCATCGCCGAAGACGGCGCGCATGCCGAGCGTCTCCATCTTGTCGTTCTCCGGCGTGCCGGTGCCATGCGCGTTCACATAGTCGATCTGCGCGGGTTCCAGCCCGGCATCGGCGATGGCCGCGCGCATGGCGCCGATGATCGCGCCGCCATCCGGGTTACTGCGGGTGCGGTGGAACTTATCCGCCCGCTCGCCGCAGCCGAGCACCAGGCCGAGCACCCTGGCGCCGCGCGCCCGCGCGCCCTCCAGGCTTTCCAGCACCAGCGCCGCGGCGCCCTCGGCCATCACGAAGCCCTCGCGCGTCTTCTCGAAGGGACGGGAGGCGCGGGCGGGGTCGTCGTTGCGGGTGGAGAGGGCCGAGAGCAGCGAGAAGCGGATCAGCGACTCCGGCTGCACGCTGCCCTCGGCACCGATGCAGAGCGCCGCTGCGGCCTCACCGCGCTGGATCGCCTCGACGCCGAGCTGGATCGCCGAGGCGCCGGTGGCGCAGGCGGTGGTGAGCGAGATCGGCGCGCCGCGCGTGCCGAAGCGGTCCGCCAAACGCTCCCCGACACCGCCGAAGAGGCAGGTCTCGAACAGATCCCGCCGGCCTTCCGCCGCGGCGATCATGGCGGGGTAGCGGCCAGCCTCCGGCCCCTGGCCATGCCGCGCGAGGTCGAACCGGTGCGGCCATTCCACCTCGACCGGCGGCATGCCGAGGAAGAGCGGGCCGGGGAAATCGCCGGGCCCGCCGATGCCGGCATCCGCCACGGCCTCCTCGGCCGCCAGCACCGCCAGGCGCTCCACCCGCGCGGCAGCGGTGAGCGGCGCGCCCTCCCGGTCCTCGGGCAGGTCCACGGCGCCGGCGATGCTGGTCTTCAGGTGATCGGTCGGGAAGCGGGTGATGCTGCGGATGCCGGAGCGCCCGGCCAGCAGCCCGGCCCAGCTCTCCGCCACGCCGAAGCCCAGCGGTGTCATCAGGCCAATGCCGGTGACGGCCACCAGCGGCCGCCCGAGATGATCGCGTGTCGCGCCGGAGGCGCGCGGGACATTTGTCGCGCCGGAGGCGGGCCGATCTTGCGCTTGGCTCATGTCGCGCCTCCGTCGATGCGCTCGACCAGGGCCAGCGCCTCGCCGCGCCAGAGGCCGAAGCCGGTGACCAGGACCTGTGCCGGCGCCCCATCCTGCCCGAGCGCCAGCGCAGCCAGGGCCAGGTTGGCGGGAAAGGCGGCCTCCACCGTATGGCCGATGAGGTCGGCGCTGTAGCGGAGCGGGCCCTGCGCCGGCCCGCTCTCCCGCAGGTCGGCCAGGAAGCCAGCCTCCTCCGTGCCCGGCGCGGCGGCGCCGGTGGCGCCCGAGAGCACCGCATAGCCATCCCGCAGCAGCGGCCGGATCTGCTCCGCCAGTGCCAGGGTGGAGGCGCGCGCCGTATCCTTGCCGCGCCGCCGCGCCGCGCCGGTGGCGACCATGGTGAGGCGCGCGAGGCCCGCGGCGCCGCGGGCCCTGGCATGGGATTCGGTTTCCAGCAGCAGGAAGGCGCCAGCGGTGCCCATCACCATGCCGCCATCGGTGCCGCCGGCCAGCCGCTGCGCCACGGGCGCCCAGGCGCCGCGCCAAAGGCTGCCGCCGGCCGCATAGGGCAGCAGCATGTCCCAGCGCCCGGCGATATAGGCGCCGCCGGCCAGGGCGATCTCGCCGCGCCCCTCGGCCAGCCGTGCCGCGGCGATCCGCACCGCATCGGCCGCCGCCTGCTCCTCGCCCATGAAGGTGCGGGAGGAGCCGGTGACGCCATGCACGATGGAGATGTTGCCGGCCAGCAGGTTAGAAAGCTGCGCCAGGAACAGGGTGGGGCGGAGCCCATTCGCCAGCCGCTCGTTCAGCAGCCGGGCAGCCTCGGCGGGCGGCAGAGGGGCAAGCTCCGCGGCCACCGCCTCATCGAGGGCGATGTCGCGCTCGCCGCCACCGGCCGCGACCACCAGATGCATGTCGCCGACTAGGCCGCGCGCCGCGCCGCTGTCGAGGGCCAGACCCGCCGCATAGGTGCCGAGCCGCTGCCAGGGCTCCATCTGCCGCTGGTCGCCCTTTTTCGGGATCTGCCGGTCGAGGTCGAGCGGCGGCAGCGGATGCACGGGGAAGGGGGCGAAGCCGGTCTCGTCCAGCACCGGCTTCGCCGCCGGGTCGGCCAGGGCCGCCAGATGCGGCGCCGCGCCCTCGCCGAGCGAGGAGACCAGGCCGATCCCGGTGATCCAGACGGGCTCGGTCATCGAATGCCGTTCCGCTGGGGCATGTCAGGCTGCTCCGGTGAGCCCGATGCGTTCGGCCTGGGCGCGCATGGCGGCCTCTAGCTCGGGCGCCGGGAAGGGAAGGGTGCGGAGGGTCAGCTCCGCGTCGCAGATGCGCTTGCCGCCGGCGCTGATCCGTCCGGCGGTCACGGCATAGCCGGAACCGTCATGCACCAGGCTGGCCTCCACCGTCAGCACCGTGCCGGGGCCGACGAAGCTCCGCAGCTTGGCCTCGCGCACGCCGGCCAGGAAGGGCATCCGGTCGAAATTGCAGCGGGCCAGCAGCAGGTAGCCGGAGGCCTGGGCCATGGTTTCCACCAGCAGCACCCCCGGCACCAGCGGGTGGCCGGGGAAATGCCCCTCGAAGACCGGGCTCCGCTCCGGGACGGTCGCCTCGGCGGTGAGGCTCTCCGGGCCGACCGCCAGGACGCGATCGATCATCTGGAAGTATTCGAGGCGCACGGCGGAGGGTTCAGCCGCCGGCGGCTTTCGCCGCCACCAGTTCCTCGATCCGCGCCGCCAGGTTCTTCATGACGAAATACTGTTCCGCCGGGGCATCGCCGGCATTGACCTCCTGCGTCCAGGCCTCGACCGGGACCTTGATGCCGAAGGCCTTGTCGATGGCGAAGACGATGTCGAGGAAATCCAGGCTGTCGATGCCGAGATCCTCGATGACATGGCTGTCAGGGGTGATTTTGTCGCGCGGGACATCGCTCGTCTCCGCGATGATGTCGGCGATGCGGTCGAACGCCGAGGCCATGGGGTATCTCCGGGCAGCCAGGGAAAGGGGTGCGGTCTTTGGCCCGATCCGCGCCGCTTGGCAAGCGCCGCCTCCGCTGCCTGGGCGCGTTCCAGGAAACGGTTGCCTGGGCGGCCGGGCTTCTTCCGGGACGGTACCGGCGGGTGGAGCCGGGCAGGGATCAGGAGATGCCGCATCATCTATAACAGAAGCCATATGGGATGGACTGCTTGCTGTTGCCCGGTCGGCCTTCACACCCCCGGGTGTCAGGCTACCCGGAGCGAAAAGGCGATGATTCCGAGCGTGAATTATCTCTTTACCATTGGGAAACATCGGGGCCGCGCGGTCGCCCGGATGCACGATCGGCCGGGGTGAGGTGAAAACCCCACTTCAGCCCCGGCGCCCAAGATACCAGGCCATCACCAAAAATTATACTAATGCCCATAATTAGGACGTGACGAAACGCGAACACCGCTCCATGATGCTCCCGAAACATGATTCGCGGGCTCGAGGAGAAGAAAACGATGGTGGGCGAGGCGATTTTGCAATTTATGGAATCCACGCTCCCGCCGACGCTCGGCGCGGCTGTGGCCGCTCTCGTCGCGCTCGCCATCCATCGGCACCTCGGCCGGCGCCGCGATGCCGCGGAAATCCGCCGCCGCATGGCAATAGCGAAGGTCGATGCGCCGCAACTCGCCGTCATCGAGGGTAGGCAAGCCCGCCAGCCGCAGGCCAGGCCGGCGCGGCAGGTTGCGGACCCGGCGAAAGGCCGCGCACAGGTCGCCTAGGCGATCTCCCCGAAGCGGGGCTTGGCCGGATGGCGACTGGCGAAGCGATGCCGGCGCTGACATGCCCCCGGGGAGACTCGAACTCCCACGCTCTTGCGAGCAACGGATTTTGAGTCCGCCGCGTCTACCGTTCCGCCACAGGGGCCCGCCGCCGATCTAGCCTGCCGCTCGGCCCCGGTCCAGCGCCGGCATCAGCCAGAGGCGCCATCCACCAGCGCCGTCGCGAATTCGGCCGGGGAGGTGATCTCCACCAATTCCAGATCCTCCGAATGCGCAAGTTCGCGGTGCCGGATTCGCGGCGGCTGATAGATGCTGTCGCCGGCGGCGAGCAAAACCTCGCCGATATCCTCGTATTCGAACCGGACCCAGCCCCGCAGGATATAGACCATCTGGAAGTCCAGCGCGTGGGTATGCCAGCGCGGCTCCGTATGCTGGCCGGGGACGGCGCGAATGACATGCGCTCCGTAGCTGCCGCCCGTTGCCTCGCGGATGCCGAGGTCCCGATAGGTGAAGAAGGGCCGCAGCCCTGCCTCGAACCGGCTCTCCGCGGCATGCCGCACGGTGGTGCGTGCGGGTACGGGGGGTGGGGCATCGTCGGGCATCGCTTGTCCTCCCTTTTTCGTGATGTGTGGCTCACAAATTCGTGTAGTGTGTGCGGCATGCAGGGGGCCGCGCCGCGGTCCCGCCCGGGAAAGCCCTTCCCGGAACCATCTCAGGGTGAAGGGAAGCATCGCATGCGGGAAGCCTCGCAGCAGCAGCTGTTGCGCACGCAATCGCGGGCCTTGTCCATTTCCGTGGTCTGGATGCTGGTGGCCCAGGTGATTTGCGTCCTGCTATGGGATGCCGGTTGGCTGACCCGGCCGGCGGCGCTGGTGCATTGGCTGCTGGTCGGTGTGCTGCCCCCGGCGCTCGCGCTCTGGTGCATGGAGCGCGCCGCCCCGCCGGAGTAACCAAGCGTCGCGCCCGCCGGATGCAACCCGCGGGGCAACGGATGCTTGTTGCGGCGACATGCAAGGACCTCTTCTCCTGCCGCCGCCCCCCCTCCTGCCCGGCCTGGGTCCGGTGCGGGACGCGGCGCTCTTTCTCGATTTCGACGGCACGCTGGTGGAGATCGCCCCGCGGCCCGATGCGGTGCGCGTGCCGCCCACCCTGCCGCCGCTGCTGCTGCGCCTGGCCGAGGGGCTGGGCGGCGCGCTGGCGGTGGTCAGCGGCAGGCCGCTGCGCGACCTCGACCATTTCCTGCCGGTGCCGATTCCCAAGGCCGGCGATCATGGCGCCGCGCTGCGCCCGGTCCCAGATGCGCCGGCGCTGGTTCCCGACCTGCCGCATCCTCCTGTCGCCTGGCGGGCCCGCGCCACGGCGCTGCTGGAATCCCATCCCGGCACCCTGATCGAGGACAAGGAGCACGGCTTCGTCCTGCACTACCGCCTGGCGCCGGCGGCGGGGCCGGAGGCCCAGGTGCTGCTCGCCGCGCTGGTCGCCGAGGATCCGCTCGCCTTCACCCTGCTGGAGGCCCGCATGGCCTGGGAGGTGCGGCCGCGCGGCGCCTCCAAGGCCACTGCGGTCCGCGCCCTGATGGCCCGCCCCCCCTTCACTGGCCGGGTCCCGGTCTTCATCGGCGACGACGTGACCGATGAGGAGGGCATGGAGGCCTGCCGATCCTTCGGTGGGCACGGCTTCCGGCTGGACGACGCCTTCGGCAGTCCGGCGGCGCTCAGGGACTGGCTGGCGCGGGCGGTGCTGCCGGCGGAGGCGCGAGGGGCCGCAGCGCCAGACCGGCCAGCATGACCGGCCAGCATAAGGGACCCGATTTGAATCGCCTGATCATCGTCGCCAACCGCGTGCCCAATCCCCGGGAGCGCGGCGCCACCGCCGGCGGCCTGGCCGTGGCGCTGCGCGAGGCCATTGCGCATCGCCAGGCGCTCTGGTTCGGCTGGAGCGGCCAGACTGCCGAGGCCACCGCCGCCGCGCCCGCGGAGACCAGGCAGGGCCGGCTGACCTATGCCACGCTCGACCTCGGCGAAGAGGACTACCGGCGCTACTACCGGGGCTTCGCCAATGCCACGCTCTGGCCGACCCTGCATTACCGCCTCGGCCTCGCCCAGTTCTCGCGCGAGGATTACATCGGCTACCGCAAGGTCAATGCGGCCTTCGCTGCGGCCCTGGCGCCGCTGCTGCGGCCCAGCGACCTGGTCTGGGCCCATGATTTCCACCTTTTCCCGCTCGGCTCGGAACTCCGCCGGCAGGGCTGCCGGCAGCGCCTGGGCTTTTTCCTGCATGTGCCCTTCCCGCCCTACGGGCTGTTCTCGGCCCTGCCGCGCAGCGGCGAGTTGATCACCGACCTCGCCGCCTATGACGTGATCGGCGTGCAGACCGAGGATGATGCCGCCAATCTCCGCGCCGCGCTGATCGCCGAGAACCAGCCGGAGGCCGCCACCCGCGTCGCCGCCTATCCCATCGGCATCAATGCCGAAGGCTTCACGGCGCTGGCCGAGCGGGCGATCCTCGGCCAGGAGACGGCGCGCTTCCGCCAGAGCCTGGTCGGCCGCGCCCTGGTCATCGGCGTGGACCGTCTGGACTACACCAAGGGCCTGCCGCAGCGGTTCTGCGGCTATGGCCAATTGCTGGCGCGGTTCCGCCAGCACCTCTCGCGCGTCACCTATCTGCAGGTGGCGCCGGTCTCGCGCGGCGATGTGGCGGAATACCGCAGCCTTCGGAAGGAACTGGACGAATGGGTGGGCCGCATCAACGGCCAGCAGGCGGAGCCGGACTGGGTGCCGCTGCGCTACATGACCCGCGCCGTCTCCCGCCCGACCCTCGCCGGCTTCATGCGCCTCGCCCGCGTCGGGCTGGTGACGCCGCTCAGGGACGGGATGAACCTGGTCGCCAAGGAATATGTGGCGGCGCAGGACCCGGAGGACCCTGGCGCGCTGGTGCTCTCCCGCTTCGCCGGGGCGGCGCCGCAACTTCCCGGCGCACTGCTGGTCAATCCGCTCGATCCCGATGAGATCGCCGAGGCGCTGGACCAGGCGCTGACTATGCCGCGCGAGGAACGCCTGGCCCGCTGGCGGCCGATGGCCGAGGAGGGGCGGGCGAGCGGCGCCCGCGCCTGGTGCCTGAGCTTCATTGCGGCGCTGGAAGGCGGCGGGTAGCGCGCCCCCCGCCTCAGCTCAGCGGCTGCGCCACATGCGCCCGATAGGCCGGGCGGTGCAGCAGCCGTTCATACCAGCCGCGCAGCACCGGCATGTCCGGCCGCGCCACCGGCAGCGCGAACCAGCGGTGCACGAAGCAGCCCAGCACGATATCGGCGATGGAGAAGCCGCCGGCGATGAAGCCGGTTTCGCCGAGCCGCGCCTCCACCATGCGCCAGAGCCGCTCCGCCGAATCGCGCGCCCTGGCGGCGGCGGCAAGGTCGCGCTCGGCCTCCGGCGTGCGGACGAAGGTCCAGAAGATCACCCGCATCGGCTCGCCGAGCACGGCGAGCTGCCAGTCCATCCAGCGCTCCACATCCGCCCGTGCCTCGGCGGCCTCCGGATACAGGGCATTGCCGCCGGGCTGCGTGCGGCAGAGGTAGCGCAGGATGGTGTTGCTCTCCCACAGGGTGAAGCCGTTCGGCATCACCAGCGTGGGCACGGTGGCATTCGGGTTCATCGCCAGGTAGTCGGCGTCGCGGGTGCGGCCGAAGGCGCCGCCGGCATCGATGCGCCGGTGATCGAGCCCGAGCTCCTCCAGCAGCCAGAGCACCTTCATCACATTGACCGAATTCTTGCGGCCCCAGACCGTGATCATCCCGCGCCTCCCTCTGTCCGAGCGTCAGACCATCGGCACCGCGACATGGGTGCGGTAGCCGGCGTGGTTCGCCTGCAGCCTGTCATACCAGCCGCGCAGCCGCGGCAGCGCCGCGCGCTCGATCGGCAGCGAGAACCAGCGATGCACGTAGATGCCGAGGCAGATATCGGCCAGCGAGAAGCCGCCCGCCACATAATCCCGCCCGGCGAGCTGACGGTCCAGGATGGACCACAGCGCCTCCGCCTCGCCCTGCGCCTTCGCGGCGGCGGCCAGGTCGCGCTGCGCCTCGGGCGTGCGGACATGGGTGAAGAACACCGTGGTCATCGGCCCGTTCAGGCTGGCGAGCTGCCAGTCCATCCAGCGCTCGACATCGCCGCGGGCCTTCGGCGCGGGCGGGTGCAGCGGGCTGCCGGGGGCGCGGGTCGCCACCAGGTAGCGCAGCGCCGAGTTGCTCTCCCACAGCGTGTAGCCATCCGCCTCTTCGATGGTGGGCACGCGGCTGTTCGGGTTCATCGCCAGGTAGAAGGGCTCCCTGGTCCGCCCGAATTCGCCCCCGGCATCGATGCGCTCATGGGGGATGCCAAGCTCCTCGCAGAGCCAGAGCAGCTTCATCACATTGCTCGAACTGGTGCGGCCCCAGATTTTCAGGCCCTGGATCATCGGCATGGCGGTCCCCCCCTTATGGTTCCATGGGGAGCCTAGCATCGCGCCGGGCGTTGGTGATCCCCGATGCGGCCCGCGGCCGGGGCATTGCGTTTCCGGCTGCCGGCCCACGCGGCAGGAGCAGATCCGATGGCAGGTTCGACCGGCGGCCGGGACAAGCCCACCGGCAGCAGCGAGACCATGAACAGCGCCGACCCGAAGTCCAAGAACACGGCCGCCAAGGTGCAGCAGGGGACCACCACCGCGAATCCCGGCGCGAAGGTGCCATCGGACCTCTACCCGAATCCGCCGGGCGTGAGCGACCAGGAGCCCGGCGCGCCGGATGATTGAGGAGAGGGTGGCAGCCTCCTCGCCGCTCGTGCGCCTTGGGTGGTTCAGCCTTGCCGCAGCCCGGCTTGCACCTGGCGCGGCGGCGTATCAAACAGGGTCCATGGCCGCCACCCTTCTCCTGGCCCTGCTTGCCGCCGCCGCGCCGCTCTTCGCCCGGGCGAGCGAGGATCTCTGGGGCCTCGCCCCCTGCGAGCTCTGCCTCTGGCAGCGCTGGCCCTATTGGGTTGCGGCCGGCCTGGCGCTGCTCGCCGCATGGCTGCCGCGGGCGCGCCGACCGCTGTTCGGCCTGGCGGCGCTGGCGGTGCTGGCCTCCGGCGTCGTCGCCGGTTTCCATGTCGGCGTCGAACAGGGCTGGTGGCCCTCGCCGCTGGCGGGCTGCCAGGCGCCGCGCGCGGCGGGCGCCGGGGCGAGCCTCGACGACCTGATGCGCTCCCTCGCGCCGGCGCCGAACAAGCCCTGCGATGCGGCGACCTACCTCATCCCCGGCCTGCCGCTTTCCATGGCGGCGATGAACCTGCTCTATGCGCTTGGCCTCGGCGGGATCGCCCTCATCTGGATGCGGAGGGGAGCAAGGCGATGACCAAAGCAATGGGCGAGGCGACGTCGCGGCGGGTGGTGGCGCGGACCATCCGGGTGGACCATGCCGGCGAATACGGTGCCAAACGCATCTATGAAGGCCAGATCGCGGTGCTGCGCGGCACCCGCTACGAGGCGCTGCTGCGCCACATGCAGGCGCAGGAACAGGCGCATCTCGACACCTTCTCCCGCCTGGTCGGCGAGCGCCGGGTGCGGCCCACGGCGCTGCTGCCGCTCTGGCATGTCGCCGGCTATGCACTCGGCGCCGCCACCGCCATGCTCGGCCACCGCGCCGCCATGGCCTGCACCGTGGCGGTGGAGGAGGCGATCGACGAGCACTACCAGGCGCAGGAAGCCGCGCTCGGCGAGGACGAGGCGCCGCTGCGCGCCCATATCGCCGCCTTCCGCGCCGAGGAATTGGAGCACCGCGAGATCGGCCTGGCGCATGAGGCGGAACAGGCGCCGGGCTACCGGCTGCTCAGCGCTGCCATCAAGGCCGGCTGCAAGCTGGCCATCAAGGCGAGCGAGCGCATCTGAGGGGGAGAGATCGCCGTGACCCACCTGGCCCTGCCGGAAGCCGATGCCGCGACCGCCGCCTCGGTGAAGGACTGGCTCGCCCGCTTCGCCGCCTGCGTGCGGGCAGTGGACTACGCGGCGGCGCGGCCCTTCTGGCATCCGGATATCGTGATCTTCGGCACCTACCAGGAACTGGTGCGCGGCCTGCCGGCCTGGACCGCGACGCAATGGGACAATGTCTGGCCGCGCACTGCGGATTTCACCTTCGACCTCGACAATACCGCCATCATGGCCTCGCCGGATGGCGCCATGGTGGTGGCGATCACGCCCTGGACCAGCACCGGCTTCCACCTGGACGGCACCCCCTTCGACCGGCCGGGCCGCGCCACGCTGGTGCTGCAGAAGCAGCCGGATGGGCGCTGGCTGGGCGTGCATTCGCATATGTCGCTGCAACGGGGGGTGCCGCAGGACAGCCACGGGAAGCGGGCGGTCAAGGCGCGCTGAGGTTTCCTCAGCTCTCCAGCTCGCTGTCCCAGTACAGGTAGTCCCGCCAGCTCTCATGCAGGTAGTTCGGCGGGAAATGCCGGCCGTTCTCCTGCAATTCCCAACTGGTCGGCTGCCGTGGCGCGGCGCGCGGGAACATCCGGCATTCGCGCGGCAGCAGGCTGCCCTTGCGCAGGTTGCAGGGGCCGCAGGCGGTGCAGACATTGTCCCAGGTGGTGCGGCCGCCGCGGCTGCGGGGCACCACATGGTCGAAGGTCAGGTCATGCGTCGGCCGGCCCTTGCCGCAATACTGGCATTCGAAACGGTCGCGCAGGAACACGTTGAAGCGGGTGAAGGCCGGGCGCCGGGCGGCCGGGATGTATTCCTTCAGCGCGATCACGCTCGGCAGCCGCATCGCCATGGTGGGGGAGCGGACCTGCGCCTCATATTCGTTCAGCACCGAGACGCGGTCGAGGAAGACCGCCTTCACGGCATCCTGCCAGGCCCAGACGGAAAGCGGGAAATAGCTCAGCGGCCGGAAATCCGCGTTCAGCACCAGGGCGGGAAAGGTCTGGCCGCCGATGCCGCCACCCATGGCCGCACCCCCGGCTGCTTGTCCTAGTCCTGGGACCGATCCGCCGTCAGGCAAGCGCCACTCCTCTGCATGAGGGGCGCCAACCAGCCTTGGGGCCTGCACCGACGGATGGGCCCCATATGCTGTGGCGCCGCCGCTATCAGCAGCTTTCATGCCACCGGCCGGGCAGCGCCGCAAGGAGTTGCGCAACCTGCCACGGGAACGTCACGCTTGGTTCGGCCGCGCATCCCTGCCTAGAATTGCCCGCCGCGCGCGAGCGCGGGGGAGGAACAGGGCCATGCGGTTGAGCCGAAAGCAGCTCGAAGCCTGGAGATCCGCCAAGCGCGGCCTCCTGCTGCCCATCGTCTATATCCGCGGCTTCGCCATGCTGGGCGGCGAGATCGAGGAAACCTCGGCCGACCCCTTCAACGGCTTCAATATCGGCTCCACCCTGCTGCGCACCGCCTGGACCGGCGAGACCACGCGGCATGTCTTCGAGTCGCCGGTACTGCGGCTGACCCAGCCGCCCTATGACTACCGGGTGGCCTTCAGCGACGGCATCCGCGGCCTCGACCACGACACGAAGCAGGATCTCCGCGAATGGCGCGATGCGCTGGAAGCCGAAGCGCCACCCGGCCAGGCGCCGCCCACCCCGGTGCTGGCGATCTACCGCTATTACGACGCTGCCTCGAAGGTCTTCGGTGCGGGCGCCCGGGTCGGGATGGAAACCTATGCCTGGGGCCTCGGCCGGCTGATCGCCGACCTGCTGGAGGCCACAAGGGCGCCTGGTGTCTACCTCGCCGCCCATTCCATGGGCGGGCTGGTCGCTCGCGCCTTCCTGCAGAACCCCAGCGTGCTGGATGGCAGCGACCCCGGCCAGGAGGACCGCTGCGACGCCGTGGCCGCCCTGCTGAAGACCGAACCAGGGCTGCGCGTCAGCCAGCCGCAATGGGAGGGCGCCCGCGCCGCGGTGCGCCGGCTTTTCACCTATGGCACGCCGCATAACGGCATCAGCGCCCAGGGCGGCTTCGGCAATGCCGCGCTCGGGCCGATCGACGCGCTGCTCGGACTGGAACTCGATAATTTCGCCCATAAGCGGATGGTGCAGTATCTTGGCGACCCGCCCGAGGCGAATTCCCTCGGCGGCCGCTTCCCGGTGCGGAACGTCTTCTGCCTGGTCGGCACCGCGGCGGCCGACTACCCGGCGGCCGGCGGCTTCTCCCGCCGCCTGGTCGGCCAGCTCAGCGACGGGCTGGTGGAGGTGGACAACGCCATCGTGCACGGCCCGCCCGAGCCCGGCGACCCGCCGGCGGCCGGCGGCAGCCTGCTCGCCGCCCGCGCCTATGTCCGCCGCGCCCATTCCGGACCCTATGGGCTGGTGAATTCCGAGGAGGGTTTCGGCAATCTCTCCCGCTTCCTCTTCGGCGACCTGCGGGTGGATGGCGACCTGCTGGTGCGCCAAGTGGGATTGCCGCCCGGCCTGCTGGCGGAGAAGGCGCGGCAGCAGGCGGCGGGCAGGAATGCCGCCATCCGCGCCTCCTATAATTTCGAGGCCGGCCTGCGCATCCGCGGCGAGCGTTGGGTGCTGACCGAGCGCTCCGCCCGCGACGGCTCTGCCATCTTCCGCCGCTACGACGAGCTATTCGCCGATGCGGAGCTGGCGCCCGAATTGAAGGCCACCGACAAGCTGCGCCAGGACCGCGAGCGGCACCGGCGGATCGAACTGTTCAGCGCCTTCCTGGATACCGGGCTCCGCACCCTGGATGGCAAGCCGGAGACGGTGCAGGGCAAGGAACTCCGCGGCACGCTGGGCTTCGCGCTGCGGCTGCGCGCCGCGGTGCCGGATTACGAGGTGGATGGCGGCTTCTGGCGCACCAACCACTATGAGGGCAGCGCCCTGCTCGACCGCGACCTGGTCTTCCTGGCCTATGAGGACCGGGAGGTTCCCGGCGGCTGGGGCCTCGCTTTCGGGCCGAATACCGCCGGCGACCTGAATGCCGGCATGCGCCTCATCACCGACACCACGCAAGGTGAGCCGGAGGAGGTGGCTGACACGGCCTGGTTCCGTCCGCTGCCGGACTCCGTGGAGTTCTGGATCCCGGTGCGGCAGGGCGAGGCGCCAGCCTTCCGCGCCTGGCTCCGGCTTACCGCCCGGCGCTGGAACCGGAACTGAAGGTTTTGGCAAGCAGCGCCGCGCCGGCGGCCAGCCCGGCCTCGTCGATGCCATGGCCGAGGCCGGGACGGTAGAGCGCCTCCACCGGCACCCCGGCCGCGCGCAGCGCCGCCTCGGCTGCGCGGCTGGCCTGGGCGGGCACCACCTCATCCGCCTCGCCATGCACCAGCAGCACGGGCGGGCGGGAGACGATCTCGGCGGTGAGCGCCTCGGGCGCCAGCAGCGCGCCGGAATAGGCCAGGATGGCGGCCGGCGGCGTGGCCCGCCGCAGCCCGGTGAAGAGTGCCGTCATCGCGCCCTGGCTGAACCCCATCAGCGCCAGGGCCGAGGCGGGCAGCGAGAGCCGCGCCAGTTCCGCCTCCAGGAAGGCATCCAGCAGCGGCGCCACCGCCCGAACCCCGGCCGCCATCCGGGCCGGGCTGCGGTCCTGCAGGGTGAACCATTGCCGGCCGTAAGGGGCCATGTCACAGGGGGAGGGGGCGTCGGGGGCGATGAAGGCGGCCTCCGGCAGCGCCCTGGCCCAGACCGGCGCCAATTCGATCAGATCCTGGCCATCGGCGCCGACCCCGTGCAGCAGCACCACCAATTGCCGGGCCGGGCCGCCCGAGGCCGGACCGCGGCGCGGGCCATGCAATTCCACCATCGCTCTTGCTCCCTGCTGCGGCGTTTCGCTACCCGGTAGGGCCGATGACCGCAACCGGCCTGCTCCCCGACCCACCCTCCAGCGCGGTCACGCGCTTCGCCCCCAGCCCGACCGGCCTGCTGCATCTCGGCCATGCCCATTCCGCCCTGTTCGGCTGGCACCTGGCGCGCCGCGCCGGCGGCCGCTTCCTGCTGCGGCTGGAGGATATCGACGCCACCCGCTGCCGCCCGGGAATTCGCCGCGGCCACGCTGGAGGACCTGGCCTGGCTCGGCCTCACCTGGGACGCGCCCCCCGGCGGGGGAGGCGGTGCGGGTCCAGTCGCGCCACCTGCCGGAATACCGCGCCACGCTGGACAAGCTGGCAGCGCGGGGCCTGCTCTATCCCTGTTTCTGCACCCGCGCCGATATCGCCCGGGAGATCGCGGCGGCAGGCCATGCGCCGCATGGCGCCGAGGGGAGGGGCCTTGCCACCACCTCCCCCGATGCTCCGGCGACCGGGCCGGTATACCCCGGCACCTGCCGCCGCCTCTCCCCGGCGGAGCGGCAGGCGCGGATCGATCGCGGCGATGCCTATGCGCTGCGCCTCGACATGGCGGCAGCCCTGGCCGAGGTGCCGCAGGGGCTGAGTTTCCACGAACTCGGCGAGGGCCGGTTGCGCTGCGACCCGGCACCCTTCGGGGATGTCGTGCTGGCGCGCCGGGACATCCCGGCCAGCTATCATCTCTGCGTCACGCATGACGATGCGGTGCAGGGCGTCACCCTGGTGACACGGGGCCTCGACCTCAAGCCCGCCACGTCCCTGCACCGGCTGTTGCAGGCTCTGCTGGGCTGGCCGGAGCCAAGCTACGCCCATCACCGCCTGCTAACCGATGCATCGGGCCGCCGCTTGGCCAAGCGCGACAAGGCGCCGACGCTGCAGGCCCTGCGGGGGGCCGGGCACGGCCCGGCGGCGGTGCGCGCCATGGCGGGATTCCCCGATCCGGCCTGACGCCCTTTCACACCATGGGCTTCACCACCCGCGCCGCCGCCTCCTTCAGCCGCTGCCAGCGGCCGCGCCGGCGCCAGCGCCGAAGCTCGATCGGCCGGCAGCGCGCCAGGTCTTCCTCCCAATCCTCCGCCAGCACCGTGGCCAGGGCCGGGTCGTGGCAGACCAGGAAGACCTCCTCGTCCTGCCAGGCGGAGCGGCGGTTGAAATTGGCGCTGCCGATGACGGAAACCTGCCCATCCAGCAGCATCACCTTCGCGTGGTACATGCAGGGCTGATAGACCTGCACCGCGACGCCGGCCTCCAGCAGCGGCGCGATCGCCCGTGCTCCGGCAAGCTGGCTGACCCGCACATCCATATGCGGCCAGGGCAGCATCACCTCCACCGCCACCCCGCGTTCGGCCGCCGCGACCAGCGCCGAAGTGGTCGCCGCGTCCGGGACGAAATAGGCGGTGCCGATGCGCAGGCTGCGCTGCGCCAGCGCGATCGCCAGCTCCGCCATCCCCGCCACCTGCGACCAGGCGCTGCCGGCCGAGGAGCACACCACCTGCACGGTGGCGGTGCCCGGCCGCTCGGCCCGGTCCTGCCCGGCCTCCAGCGCCGCGGGCAGGCCGGCAGCGGGCTCCTCCTCCAGCACCGCCTCCGCCCAATTGCCGTAGAAGGCGGCGCGCAGCCCGCGCACAGCGGGGCCGCTGATGCGGAAATGGGTGTCGCGCCACTCCCCGGCATGGCGGGCATCGCCGCACCATTCCTCGGCGATGCCGACACCGCCGGTGAAGCCGAGCCGCCCATCCGTCACCAGCACCTTGCGGTGGGTGCGCTGCCCGGCCCGCCAGACCTGCCAGCGGCGCAGCGGCCGGAACCAGCGGAGATCGACGCCACCCTGCCGCATGATGCGGACCAGCCGCTGGTTCATGGGCGCGGCGCCCCAGGAATCCAGCAGCACCCGGACGGCCAGGCCGGCCCGCGCCCGGGCCGCCAGCGTCTCGGCGAAGCGGATTGCGATGTCGCCGCGCCAATAGATGTAGCTCAGCAATTCCACCGAATCCCGGGCGCCCTCGATGGCCGCCAGCATGGCCGGGAAGATGGCGTCGCCATTGCGCAGCCGCTCGATCCGGTTGCCCTCGGTGAAGGGCGTGCCCAGCGCCTCCTCAAACAACCGCCGGTGGCGGAGGAGATTGCATGCCTTCGCGGGGGCCATCTGGTCCATGGTCCTGGTGCCGTCTCCGCTGCCAGCCCGGAAGGTGGTAGGTCTGCCCGGATGCCGAACAGTCCTGCGCTTCAACGCCCGGAGACCGCCGGGTTCCTTCTGCTGCTGGTGGCCGTGCTGGGCTGGGGCTCCAACTGGCCGCCGCTCAAGCTGCTGCTGCTGGAATTGCCGCCCCTGGCGGCGCGGGCCTGGGCAGGGGTGGCGGCGGCGTTGGTGCTGGCGGTGCTGGTGCGGGCGGCCGGCGTCCCGCTCGGCGTGCCGCGCGGGCTCTGGCCGCGGCTCTGGCTGGCGGCGTTGCTGAACATCACCTCCTGGATGGGGTTCGCCACCCTGTCGCTGCTCTGGCTCGATGCCGGGGAGGCCTGCATCGTGTCCTACACCATGCCGGTCTGGGCGGCGCTGCTTGCCTGGCCGTTGCTGGGGGAACGGCCGACGCCGCGGCGCCTGCTGGCGCTGGGCTGCGGCTTGGCGGGGCTGGTAGTGGTGGTGGGCGGCGGCGGCTTCGCTGCCGGGCTGGGCAAGCTGCCGGGCATCGCCTTTGCGCTGGGGGGATCCGTCCTTTTCGCGCTCGGCACCGTGGTCACCAAGCGCTGGCCGCTGGCGATGCAGCCGGCGGCGGCGGTGGTCTGGCAGGTTGGGCTCGGGATGTTGCCGTTGCTGGTGGGCACGCTGCTGCTGGAGAGCCCGGATTTCGCGGCGCTCTCCACCCGGGGCTGGGTGTTCCTGGCCTATATGGCGGCTTTCCCGCTGTGCCTCTGCTACCTCGCCTGGTTCGCGGCGCTGCGGCGGCTGCCGGCCTCGGTCGCCACCATGGGCACCTTGCTGGCGCCGATCGTCGGCGTGCTCGGCTCGGCGCTGCTGCTGGGCGAACCCTTCGGGTTGCGGCAAGTGGCGGCGCTGGGGCTGACGCTGGGTGGCGTGCTGCTGGTGGTCAGGGGCTGATCCCGCCAGGGCCAGCGATTCACGTCCTCGGTGTTTCCACCTCAGGCGATCGCTGTCAGAAATCCAGGCTGACGATCAGCTTGCCGGCCCAGCGGTCGCTGTTCCGCGTCAGGCCATGGCCCAGCCCGAGATGCAGGGCCAGCCGCTCGTTCACCTTGAAATCCGTCGTGACGAAAAGCTGGTGCGCCTGGCGCCGGTGCGTCTCCCAGCGGTCGAGGCGGCCGAGGTCCATGTAGTGTTCCAGCCCGATCCAGGCGCGCTCCGCCACCTGGCGGACGCCGCGCACCGCCGGGGCGAAGACCACATCGCCGCGGCCGAAGGGGATCTCCACATTCGGGTTCAGGATGAGCTGCCAGGGGCCGCTGCGGAGATCGAGGATGGGCCGCAGCGTCACCGCCCAGTCCGTGCTGGAGAAGCGGTAGGACTGGTGCCGCAACTCAATATCCATGCCCCAGGCCACCGGGCGGTCGCCGGCGCCGGGCAGGACAAAGCTGTTCCGCAGCTTGAAGCCGCCGCCGAAGGTGTCGCCGGAGAATTCCCGCGCCACCGGCAGGCCCAGCGCGACCTCATGCCATTCGGTGGTGGCATAGCCGATCTCGGGTTCCACCAGCAGTCCGTTGCGCGGGGCGCCGTCGCCGGCGCGGCCACGGCGGCCGAATACGATGTGCTGGTTCACATCGAAGCTGCCGGGCTCGGCGATGCGGCCGTCGAAGATCTGGAATTCGTCGAAGCTGCCGGCCGCCGCAACGGCGGAGCCCAGCGCGATGGTCGCAAGGATGGCTTGTGCGATACGGCGCATGCGTCGGTCCGCTCCTGGGTTGCCGCGCGGCAACGCAAGCGGCGCAACGCCGTTCCGCGGCCGGGCGGATCAGGCCGCCGCGATATTGTCGAGCAGTCGCACGCTGCCGAGTCGCGCCGCCGCGATGAGACGGCCGGGCAGGGTGGAAACCTCCCGCAGCGTCTCGGCCTCAACCAGCGCCAGGTAGTCCACCGCGAATCCCTCCTGCGCCAGCCCGGCCTTGGCCGTGGCGATCGCCGCACCCGCCGGCACCCCGGCGGCCAGCTCCGCCGCCACGTGCCGCAGCGCCGCGTGCAGCGCCGGCGCCTGGGCGCGGTCTGCCGCGGAGAGAAAGCGGTTGCGGGAGGAGAGTGCCAGCCCATCCGCCTCCCGCACGGTGGGGCAGCCCTGGATGCGGAGCGGCATGTCGAGGTCGCGCACCATCCGGCGGATCACCTGCAACTGCTGCCAGTCCTTCTCGCCGAACAGCGCCACCGCGGCGCCGGTCTGGTGGAACAGCTTGGCGCAGACCGTGGCGACGCCGCGAAAATGGCCGGGACGGGCATCGCCCTCCCAGCCCTCGGAGGGGCCGCCGACCTCGATCGCGGTGGCGCCCTCGGGCGGGTACATCACCTCGACCGAGGGCAGCCAGGCGAGGTCGCAACCCGCCGCCTCCAGCTTCGCCAGATCCCCAGCCTCGTCGCGCGGGTAGCGGCTGAGATCCTCCTGCGGCCCGAATTGCAGCGGGTTGACGAAGATCGAGGCCGCCACCGCCGGCGCCTGCCTGCGGGCGATGCCGAGCAGCGACAGATGCCCCTCATGCAGCGCCCCCATGGTGGGCACCAGGGCAAGAGGTCCAAGCTTCGCAAGCTCGGCACGGAGGGCGGGCAGGTCGCGGACGATACGCATGGCGGCAGGTTCACCTGCCCCGCCGCCTGCCGCAAGGCGGGGCTTGCGCCGCGCATTGCGCCAGAGGCCAGGCGGCCCCATGGTCCGCCGCGCCATGCCAGACCCTGATCCCGCCAGCCATCCGCTGATCCGCCTGCTGCCCGGCCATGACCGCCGGGTGAAGGCCGGTGCCCCCCTGGGCCTTCTCCAACGAGATCGCCATGACCCCCACGGCCAAGGCCCTGCCACCCGGCGGCCTGGTGCGGCTGGAGGGGGATGACGGCATCCGCCACGGCACCTGGTACTTCAACCCGCACAGCCTGATCGCCGCCCGCCGCCTGGCCCGCGATCCGGCCGCTTCAGTGGATGCCGCCTGGCTGCAAACCCGGCTGGCCGCGGCCCTGGCGCTGCGCGGCAGGCTCTACGGCGCGCCCTTCTACCGCCTGGTCCATGCCGAGGCGGATGGCCTGCCCGGCCTCATCATCGACCGCTATGGCGATGCCCTGGCGCTGCAGGCCAATACCGCCGGCATGGAGCGCCTGACCCCCGCTTTGGTCGAGGCCCTGACCGGGCTGCTCGCACCCCGGCTGATCGTGGCCCGCAACGACGCCGCGGTGCGGCTGCTGGAAGGATTGCCGGAGGAGGTGCGCCCCCTGCTCGGCGAGGCCGGCACGGCGCGGGTGGAGGAGGGCGGGCTCGGCTTCGCGGTGGACCTGCTCGGCGGACAGAAGACCGGCTGGTTCTACGATCAGCGGGAGAACCGCGACCGGGTGGCGAAGCTGGCCGCCGGCGCCACGGTGCTGGATGCCTTCTGCCATACCGGCGGCTTCGGGCTGCGCGCCGCGGCGGCCGGCGCGGCGCATGTCACCCTGCTCGACCGCAGCGCGCAGGCGCTGGACTTGGCGATGCGGACGGCGGAGGAGAACGGCCTCGGCACCCGGGTCGAGACCCGCCGCGCCGAGGCGCTGGAGGAGCTGGAGCGCTTGGCCGCCAGCGGCGCCCGCTTCGACATCGTGGTGGCCGATCCACCGGCCTTCGCCAAGTCCCGCAAGGACCAGCCGGCGGCGCTGCGCGGCTATGGCAAGCTGGCGCGGCTGGCGGCCTCGCTGGTGGCGCCGGGCGGCTTCCTGTTCATCGCCTCCTGCAGCCATCATGTCGCGCCGGGGGGATTTCGCGGAGGCGGTGATCTGGGGCATGGGCCGCGCCCATCGCGAGGGCCGCATCCTGTTCCAGGGCGGCGCGGGCCCGGACCACCCGCTGCATCCGCTGCTGCCCGAGAGCGCCTATCTCAAGGCGATGCTGTTCCAGCTTGCATGAAGCGGGCGCTGGCGCGCGCCTATGCGCGGACGGAATACGAAGCCGCGGGGGCCATCGCCCGGATCGGCCGGCGCTCGCCCGCGCTGGACCGGCTGCTGCGATGTCTTGGCGCGCGGCAGGGCGGTTTCGTCACGGCCTGGAACCCTTGTAGTCGGCGCATGCCGCGCGGCTGGAACGACCGCATGCTGGCCCGGCTCCGCCAGGCGGCACGGCGGCTGCCTGTCGCCGAGGGCTGGGGCAGGAGCCAGGGACGAGGGAATGGCTGGGCGGAGCGGCACCTGCTGGTGGCCGCCGATCCGCGCCGGGTCGCGGTGCTGGCGCGGCGCTTCCGGCAGAATGCGATCGTGGCGGTGCGGCTGGGTGGGCCGGCGCGGCTCAGGCTGCTGCGCTGAGGGTCGCGCCGGCTGGTTCAGTCCCGCGTGGCGCGGTCCTGCCGGTCGAAATACCGGCTTACCAGAAGGAAGACATAGCCCACGGCCAGGGCGAAGATCAGCACACCCACCTGGTCCGTAGTCAGGGCCGGCTCATGCCTGCGGGCCAGCATCAGGCCCGCCAGGCCCACCGCGCCCGCCAGGATGATCCGGAACCATTCGCCGAAGGACATCCCGCCTCTCCGTGCTCACCCGCCGGCCCGCACCAGCCGGCCCGGCCGCGCCCCGGTATCCTGGCCGCGCTCGAAGGTCGGCGTGCCGGAGACCAGGGTCATGTCATAGCCATCCACCCGCTGCACCAGCCGCCGGCCACCCGCCGGGAGGTCGTAGATCATCTCCGGGTGGTGCAGGCGCAGCGCCTCGAAGTCGATGACGTTCACATCCGCCTTCTTGCCCGGGGCGAGCCGGCCGCGGTCGTGGAAGCCGAAGAAATCCGCCGTCTCGCTGGTCTGGCGCTTCACCACGAATTCCAGCGGCAGCCGCTCGCCCCGCTGCCGGTCGCGCACCCAATGCGTCAGCATGAAGGAGCAGAGCGAGCTGTCGCAGATCACCCCGCAATGCGCGCCGCCGTCGGAGAGGCCGAGCACCGTATGCGGATCGGTGATCATCTCCCGCACCACGCCGTGGTCGCCATGGACGTAGTTGGTCACGGGGAAGAACAGCATGCGGCCGCCATCGCCGCCGGCGAGGTAGTCGTAGCAGAACTCGGCCGGCGTGACGCCGGCGCGCTCCGCCATGGCGGCGATGCTGCGCTCCGGCGGCGGCTCGTAATCCGGCGGGTCGCCGAGCAGGTACATGCGGTCCCAGCGCGTGGCGATCTGGCGCGAGAGCGGCGGCAGGACCTCCAGCAGCCTCGGCGAGGCCTCCTCAGCCAGGATCGTGCGCCGCATCGCGGGGTCGCGCAGCCGGGCGAGTTGCTCCGCCGCCGGCAGATGTGCCAGCTCATGGAAGGCTTCGCGCAATGCAAAGGGGTTGAGTGAGGTGGTGAGGCCAAGGATCAGTCCGACCGGCCGGCCCGCCACCTGCGCGGTCATGGCCAGGCCCTCGCGCCGTGCCGCCCGCACGCCCTGCATCAGCCGCCGCCAGCGCTCGGGGTCATAGGAACGGTCGGTCAGCAGGAACCAGAGTGGGCGGCCGCTCTCGCGCGCCACCTCGCCCATCCAGCGGAATTCGGCGGCCTCGTCCTCGAAATCGGAGAGCATGCCGAAGGTACCGCGGCCGGCGCGGCCCATGGCACGGCCGATGGCGATCAGCTCCTGCTCCTCGGCGTAGCGGCCGGGCACCAGCTCCCCCCGCGGGGGTCTTGTGCTGGTCGGTGCGGGAGGTGGTGAAGCCGAAGGCGCCGGCGCGCAGCGCCTCCTCCGTCAGCCGCGCCATCTCGGCAATGTCCTCGGCGGTGGCGTTCTCCCGCCGGATCGCGCGGTCGCCCATGACATAGACGCGCAAGGGGTGGTGCGCGACCTGCGCCCCGATATCGATGCTGCGCGGCAGCCGCTCCAGCGCATCGAGGTAGTCGGGGAAGCTTTCCCAGTCCCATTTCAGCCCCTCGGCGAGGGCGATGCCGGGGATGTCCTCCACCCCCTCCATCAGGTCGATCAGCCCCTGGTGGTCGCGCTTGCGGACGGGCGCGAAGCCGACCCCGCAATTGCCAAACAGGATGGTGGTCACGCCATGCCAGGAGGAGGGCGCCAGCACCGGGTCCCAGGTGGCCTGGCCGTCGTAATGGGTATGGACATCCACCCAGCCCGGCGTCACCAGCCGACCTTCCGCCTGCACCTCGCGCCGGCCCGGCCCGGCCTTGCCGCCGACCTGGGCGATGCGGTCACCATTGATGGCGAGGTCGCCGGTGAAGCCCGGGCTGCCCGTGCCATCCACGATGGTACCGCCCCGGATAACGAGATCGTGCATCCGCCTCTCTCCCTTGGCCCGGCCTTCCCGGCCGCCTTGCGGGGGAGGATGGCCGCCCCGGGGGCTGGCGGCAACCGCTGATCTACAGGTAGCGCTGGATGTCCAGCGTGCTCTCCTGGCCGATCTGCGCGAAATGCCGCTCCAGGAAGCGGTCCGCCGCCTCGCGCCCGAAGCGCCGCAGCACCTGCAGGAATTCCCAGTCGCCGTTCAGCTTGGTGGAGAGCTTGAACTCCCGCATCCGGTCCTCGTCATCGATCACATGCAGGAAGATGCGGCGGTAGCGCGGCTGTTCCAGCCGCCCCGCTTCCAGCAGCCGCTGCACGAAGTCGATCGCCCGCATCTCGCTCATCAGCGAGGCGTTGAAGCTGATCTCGTTCAGCCGGTTCATGATGTCGGAGGTGCTGGTCGGCAGTTCCGGCCGCAGGATGGCGTTGATCTGCACCAGCAGGATGTCGGGCGCGCCACGCTCGTGATAGAGCGGCCAGAGCGCCGGGTTGCCGAGATAGCCGCCGTCCCAATAGGCCTCGCCCTCGATCTCGACGGCGCGGAAGATGGTCGGCAGGCAGGCGGAGGCGAGCAGCACGTCGGCGCTCATCTCGCCCCGGGTGAAGACCCGCGGCTTGCCGGTGCGGACATTGGTGGCCGAGATGAAGAGCCGGATCGTCTTGGGGTCGCGCTTCAGCCGCTCAGCATCGAGGTTGTCCAGGATCACCTGCCGCAGCGGGTTGAACTCCACCGGGAAGGGGTTGAACTGGTAGGGGGAGAAGACGCGGGTCAGCGTGTCGAAAGCCTGGTAGGCGAAGGAATAGGTGAGGTCGTAGCCCCAGAGCGCCTTCTCGAAGGGGGTGTTCCGCAAGGGGCTTGCCGCCAGCCGCGTGGCGACGTCCTTCCAGAGCCTGGCCAGCGCCCGGACCGCGCCCTCGCGCCCGCCCTCGGCCAGGCCCTGCACGAAGATCGCGGCGTTGATGGCGCCGGCGGAGGTGCCGGAGACGCCGTCGAATTCCAGCCGGTCATCCTCCAGCAGCCGCTCCAGCACGCCCCAGGTGAAGGCGCCATGCGTGCCGCCGCCCTGCAGGGCGAGATTGACGCGCCGCGCCTGCACCGGCTTCGCGACAGGGGGCGCCGGCAAGCTCTGCAGTTCGGCCTGATCCGCCGCCTGCCGCGCAGCGAGGGGTGAGGGGACTTCCGGCAGGATGTTGTCCATCAGGCCGCCAGCCAGCCGCCATCGATCGACAGCGCCGCGCCGTTCACCGCGCCGCTGCCGGGGCCGGCGAGGTAGAGCGCCATGCGCGCCACCTCCTCCACCTCGACCCAGCGCTTGCTGGGCTGCTTCTCCAGCAGGTAGTCCTTCAGCGCCACCTCCTCGGAGACATGGTGTTCCTCGGCCAGCGGCTTCACCTGCGCCTCGGCCAGCGGCGTGCGCACGAAGCCTGGGCAGATGGCGTTGCAGGTGAGGGGCGTCTCGGCAATCTCCAGCGCCACCGTCTTGGTCATGCCGACCACCGCATGCTTCGCCGCGACATAGGCGACCTTGTGCGGCGAGGCGACCAGCCCGTGCGCCGAGGCGATATTGATGATGCGCCCCCAGCCCCGCGCCTTCATCCCCGGCAGCGCCGCCTTGATGGCATGGAAATTGGAGGCGAAGTTGATCGCGATGATGGCGTCGAATTTCGCCTCGGGGAATTCCTCCACCGGCGCCACGTATTGGATGCCGGCATTGTTCACCAGGATGTCGAGGCTGCCGAGCGCCGCCTCGGCCGCCCGGACCATGCCGCGCACCGCCTCCGGCTTCGAGAGGTCGGCATCCGAATAGGGCGCCTCCGCAACCCCCATCGCCGCGCCGACCTCGGCCCGCGCCCGCGCGATCTCCTCGGGCTTGCCGAAGCCGTTCAGCATCACCTTCGCCCCCGCCTGGGCATAGAGCAGCGCGATGCCATGCCCGATGCCGCTGGTGCTGCCGGTGACGAGCGCCGTGCGCCCTTCGAGAATCCGTTCCATAAGCCGCTCCGTCCTTCAGGTTCGCGTCATAACGCTCAGGGCAGCAATTTGAGCCACCCGATAAGCCGTTTCGTGAAGGGCGACAACAATCGCGGCGCATAGAAGTCCCCCGCCGCGCGCTTGCCCGCCTCGGCCAGGGTCGGATAGGGCAGGATCATGGTGGCCAGCGCCGAGAGCGGCAGTTTCCGGCCGATCATCAGCCCATAGGTGCCCGCCATCTCCCCGGCCCGCGGCGCCAGGATGCCGGCGCCGAGCAGCCGCCCCCGCTTGCCCACCACCAGCTTCACCAGCCCTTCCGGCCGGCCCTCCGTGATGGCGCGGTCATTCTCGGAAAGCGGCCAGCGCAGGATGGTGAGGTCGGCATGGCCGGCCTGCCGCGCCTCCGCCTCGGTCAGGCCGATCTGCGCCAATTCGGGGTCGGTATAGGTGACGCGGGGCAGGGCGGCGTAATCCACCCGGGCGGGCAGGCGGAACAGCATGGAGCGCACCACCACCCCCGCATGGTGGCTGGCCACATGGGTGAAGGCGCGGGGCCCGATCCCCTCCGGGTCGGCGATATCGCCCACCGCCCAGACCCGGCGATTGGAGACGGAACGGAGATCGGCCCGCGTCGCCACCCCGCGCGGCCCCGCCTGCACCCCGGCCGCCGGCAGGTCGAGGCCGGCCAGCCGTGGCGCCCTTCCCACCGCCAGCAGCAGATGGGTGCCGCCGATGCGGGTGCCGTCCTCCAGCACCGCCACCACCCCGGCAGGGTCGAGCGGCTCCACCCGCGTGACCTTCACGCCCTCCCGGAACTCCACGCCGTCCCGCAGCAGGGATTGGCGCATGCCCTCGACCAGTTCCTCGTCCTCGCGGAGGGCGATGCGTGGCGCTGCCTCCAGCACCGTCACCAGGCAGCCGAGCCGGGCATGCGCCTGGGCCATCTCCAGCCCGATCGGGCCGCCGCCCAGGATCAGCAGGTGGCCGGGCGGCTCCTCCAGGTCGAAGAGCGTCTCGTTGGTGAGCCAGGGCACGGCGTCGAGGCCCGGCAGGTCCGGGATCACGGCGCTGCTGCCGGCGGCGATGACGGCGCGGCGGAAGCCGAGGCGCCGGCCGCCCGTCTCGATCGTGTCGGGGCCGATGAAATGCGCCGGGGCCTCGATCACCTCGACCCCCATGCCGCGGAAGCGGGCGGCGCTGTCGTTCGGCGCGATCCGGGCGATGGCGCCCTGGACATGCGCCCGCACCCCCGCCCAGTCGATCTCCGGTGGCGGCAGGCGAATGCCGAATCGGCCGGCGCCGCGCGCCTCGGCCGCGGCATGGCCGGCCGCGAGCAGCGCCTTGGAGGGGACGCAGCCGTAATTCAGGCAGTCGCCGCCCATCCGCCCGCGCTCGATCAACGCCACCTTCAGGCCGAGCCCTGCCGAGATCGCCGCCACCGAAAGCCCGGCGGCGCCGGCGCCGATGATCGCCACATCGAAATCAGCCATGCGGTTGGTCCCCAGATTGAGTGGCCCGGTCGTCCGAGGGCGAAGCCGGAGGGCGTGAATCGGCCCGCAAGATGCAAATCAGCCAGGCTGCTGCCGACGCCGCCACCAGGCCCCGAGCAGCGACAGCGCCGCCAACCCCAGCAGCGGCAGCAGGATACCGGGCGAGAAGACCACCGAAAGGTCCGGCCGCCCGCCGGCCTCGAAGACCTGCCCCAGCCCCGCCCCGATGCCGGCATAGACCACCGTGGCAGGGATGATCCCGAGGAAGGTGGCGGCGGCATAAGGGCTCAGCGCCATTCCCGCCAGGGCCGGGGCCAGGTTGACCAGCCAGAAGGGCACCACCGGCAGTAGGCGGAGCGAGAGCAGGTACCAGAACCCGCCCCGCCGCAGCTCCTCCCGCACCCGGCCGAGCAGCGGCCCGGCGCGGCGTTCCAGGACCTCCGCCAGGGCATGGCGGGCGGCCAGGAACAGCAGGCAGGCGCCGATCGTCGCCCCCGCCACGGCGAGGCCAGCGCCGAGCCAGGGGCCGAAGAGGAACCCGCCCGCCAGGGTCATCACCGCCCCGCCAGGCAGTGAGAAGGCCACCACTGCCACATAGGCCGCCAGATAGGCCAGCGCCGCCGCGAGGGGTTGCGCCGCGACGAAGCCGCCAAGGCTGGCGCGATGCGCCGCCAGCGCCTCGAAGGAGAGCAGCCGGTGCAGGCCGAGCGCATAGGCCAGGGCCAGGACCGCCAGGATCAGCCCGATCGGCCAGAGGCGCTGCCAGGCCGGGCGGCCGGGGGCGGCATCAGGGGAGGCATCGGGGGGAGGCGGCGCGCTGGTCGGTGCTTCGGGGCATGGCAACTTCCATTTCGTCCGGCATGGCCGCGGCGATACATCGGGGGGGCATCGTGGGCGCCATGTCACGCAGGAGTGGTTGACCCGATCCCCGCCCCCTCCCTATACGTGCCCGCCTTCGCCGGGGCCCGGAAGCAAGGGCCGCCGGCCGTCCGCGCAGCGCATTCCAGCCGGAATGGGCAAGCGGCACCTGAATTGGATTGGGCAGCCTGCCCTGACGGAGACCGACCGTGAAGCGTACCTATCAGCCCTCCAAGCTCGTCCGGAAGCGTCGCCATGGTTTTCGCGCCCGCACGGCGACGGTGGGTGGCCGCAAGATCCTGACCAACCGTCGTGCCAAGGGTCGCAAGCGCCTCAGCGCCTAGGCTCTGCCGGAGGGAGGGAGCCATGCCGGGCCGCCTGCCCCGGCTGACCCGGCGCGGCGAGTTTCTCCGGGTGGCCGGGCGTGGCCGCAAGGCCGCACGCCCCGGCCTGGTGCTGCAGGCCCTGCCGCAGCCCGGAGGGAAACTGCGCCTGGGCTTCACCGCGACCAGGAAGATCGGCAATGCCGTGGTCCGCAACCGCGCCAAGCGCCGGTTGCGCGAAGCCGCGCGGCTGACGCTGGCCGCGGCGCCGCCTCCGACCGGTTCGGGTGGCTGGGACCTGGTGCTGATCGCCCGCGACGCCACTGCCGGCCGGCCCTTCGCGCAATTGCTCGGCGACCTGCGGGGCGCGCTGCGCCAGGCGGGGGTGATGCCGGCCGAGGTGGCGCCCATGGTCGCGCCAGGGCCGGTGCCGTCATGAGCCCGGGTTCCCTGGCGCTGAAGGGCGTGGTGCTGGCCTATCAATGGACCTTGCGGCCGGTGCTGGGCTGCAATTGCCGCTTCCATCCCTCCTGCAGCGACTATGCGCTGGAGGCGCTCTCCACCCATGGCGCGATGCGCGGCGCCTGGCTCGCCGGCACCCGCATCCTGCGCTGCAACCCCTGGCATCCCGGCGGCTACGACCCGGTGCCCGATCCCCGGCCATCGGCCGGCCGAGAATCTCCCCGGCCCCAGGCCGGTCAGGACGCCCGCCGGCTTCAGGCCGGCCAGAAAGGCTAGCCCCGTTCCATGGATCAGAAGCGCCTTATCGCGGCGATCGCCCTTTCCATCGGCATTCTGCTGCTGTTCGACCTGTTCAACCGCCCGGCGCGGGAGGCGCAGCAGCAGCAGCAGCAGGCGCAGGTGCAGCAACCGGCGCAGGTGCAGCAGCCGGCACCCAGGCCCGGCCCGGCCGGGCCGCTCGGCGCGCCGACCGACGCCGCCCCCGCCGCCGGCACGCCGCGCGAGCCCGGGGCGCGGCTGCCGGTGCAGGGGCCACGGGTGCAGGGCACGCTCTCGCTCCGCGGCGCCCGGCTGGATGACCTGGTGCTGCGCGACTACCACGAGACGGTGGACCCCGCCTCGCCGCTGGTGCGGCTCCTGGCCCCGCGGGAGGGCGCGGCACCCTATTATGCGCAATGGGGCTGGACCGCCGCCGATGGCCGCACCCGAGTCCCCGGCAACGACACCGACTGGCAGGTGGCGGAGGGCACCACCCTGGCCCCGGCCTCGCCGGTCACGCTGCGCTGGGACAATGGCCAGGGCCAGGTCTTCGAGATCGTTCTGGCCCTCGACGAGAATTACATGCTCACCGCCGAGCAGCGGGTCCGCAACACCGGCGCGGAGTCGGTGCAGCTATTGCCCTGGGCCCGCATCCGCCGCGAGAGCACGCCGCCGACCCAGGGTTTCTACATCCTGCATGAGGGCTTCATCGGCGTGCTCGATGCCCGGCTGCGGGAAGTGACCTATTCCTCGGCGAAGGACGAGGCCGCCAAGCGCAGCGGCATCGCCTTCGAGCAGGAGGGGGCCGGCGGCTGGGCCGGTTTCACCGACAAATACTGGCTGACCGCGCTGGCGCCGGTCGATCCCATGGCCAGGTTCCGCGCCACCTTCCGCGCCGTGCCGGAAGCCGGCCCGCGTGGCCCGGAAGACCGCTGGCAGGTGGATTTCGCCCCGCCCGCGCCGCTCACCGTGGCGCCCGAGGCAACCGGCGGCGGCCAGGCGCTGCGCCTGTTCGCCGGCGCCAAGGAGGTGCATCTGCTGGATGCCTACCAGGACCGGCTGGGCATCACGGATTTCGACAAGGCGATCGATTTCGGCTGGTTCTACTTCCTGACCAAGCCGTTCTTCTACGCGCTCGACTGGCTGTTCAAGCTGTTGGGCAATTTCGGCGTGGCGATCCTGGTCTTCACGGTGGCGCTGAAGCTGGCCTTCTTCCCGCTGGCCAACAAGGCCTACAAGTCGATGGCCCGGATGAAGACGCTCGGGCCGAAAATGCAGGAGATCAAGGAGCGCTACAAGGACGACCCGGCCAAGGCGCAGGCCGAGATGATGGCACTCTACCGGACCGAGAAGATCAACCCGGCCTCCGGCTGCCTGCCCATCGTCATCCAGATCCCGGTGTTCTTCGCGCTCTACAAGGTGCTCTTCGTCACCATCGAGATGCGGCACGCGCCCTTCTTCGGCTGGATCCACGATCTTTCCGCGCCTGATCCCACCAACCTGTTCAACCTGTTCGGCCTGCTGCCCTTCGACCCCATGCAGTGGTCGCACTTCCTGCACATGCCGGCCTGGGCGCTCATCATGGGCGTGACCATGTACCTGCAGCAGCGCCTGAACCCGCAGCCGCCGGACCCCGTGCAGGCCAAGATCTTCCAGTGGATGCCGATCATCTTCACCTTCATGCTGGCCAGCTTCCCGGCCGGGCTGGTGATCTACTGGAGCTGGAACAACCTGCTCTCGATCGCGCAGCAATGGACCATCATGCGCCAGGACCGCCTGGCCAAGGCCGCCCATGGCGCGGCGGTGCCGGTGCCGGCGGCGAAGCCGAAGAAGGGGTGACCGGCCCTGATCGCGGACGGCCGGAGGACGGGAGCGTGAATCAGGGCCGCAACACGGGCCCTGATCGCGGACGGCCGGAGGACGGGAGCGTGAATCGGGGCCGCGACCAACTCCCCGCAGGCGGCCTCTCCGAGGCCACCACCGAGGAACAGCGGGCGGCGCTGATCGAGGCCGGGCGGCTGCTGTTTGCCCGGCCCTGCACCTTCTTCTACGCGGCGCAGCGGATCGACCAATTGCCGCCCACCACCGGGCCGGAGGTCGCCTTCTGCGGCCGCTCCAATGTCGGCAAATCCTCGCTGGTCAATGCGCTCACCGGGCAGAACGCACTGGCCCGCGTATCCCATACGCCGGGGCGGACGCGGCAGCTCAACTTCTTCGATCTCGGCGGCAGGCTGACCCTGGTGGACATGCCGGGCTATGGCTATGCCCAGGCCTCGAAAAGCGTGAAGGAGGACTGGCAGGGGCTGATGTTCGATTTCCTGCGCGGCCGCCCGACGCTGCGCCGCGTGGTGCTGCTGCTGGATGCGCGGATCGAGACCAAGCCCGCCGACCGCATGGCCATGACGCTGCTGAACGAGGCCGCCGTCGCTTTCCAGATCGTGCTGACCAAGGCGGATGGCGCCAAGCCCTGGTGGCTGGCGCAGCGCCGGGCCGAGGCCGAGGCGCTGGCCCGCAGCCACACCGCCGGCCACCCCTTGGTGCTGGTGACCAGCAGCGAGACGGGGGAGGGCATCCCGGAACTGCGGGCCGAGCTGACCTCGCTGGCCCTGCCGCCGGCCGAGCCCTGGGCGCCGCCGCCGCCCCGCGCTTGACCCTGCACGGCCCGCCCCTTAAGCGCGCAACGCCATCGCGGGAATCCCGGCCCATGACCGAACCGACAGCCGACCAGATGGAGATCCTGGCCGGCGCACTGCCTTTCCTGAAGCGCTATGACGACCAGATCGTCGTGGTGAAATACGGCGGCCACGCCATGGGCGAGGAGGAGACGGCGCTGCGCTTCGGCCGCGACATCGCGCTGCTGGAGCAGGTGGGCGTCAACCCCGTGGTGGTGCATGGCGGCGGGCCGCAGATCAACGCCATGCTGAAGCGGCTGGACGTGAAATCCACCTTCGTCCAGGGCCTGCGCGTCACCGACGCGCAGATGCTGGATGTGGTGGAAATGGTCCTTGCCGGGCCGGTGAACAAGCAGGTGGCGGAGGCCATCACCCGGGCCGGCGCGCTCGCGGTCGGCATCTCGGGCAAGGATGGCGGGCTGGTGCGGGCCCGCAAGCTGACGCGCAGGGTCCGCGACCCGTCGAGCCATATCGAGCAGGTACTCGATCTCGGCTTCGTCGGCGAGCCGGAATGCGTGGATACCCGCGTGCTGAAGCTGCTGATCGGCGCCGATATCGTGCCGGTCGTGGCCCCGGTCGGCATCGGCGCCGATGGCCAGACCTACAACATCAACGCCGATACCGTGGCCGGCGCCATCGCCGGTGCGCTCGGCGCCGAGCGGCTGCTGATGCTGACCGATGTACGCGGCGTGATGGATGGCAGCGGCCGGATCGTGTCGGAGATGACGGTGGCCGAGGTGCGCACCGGCATCGCCGCGGGCTGGATCTCGGGCGGCATGATCCCGAAGGTCGAGACCTGCATCTATGCCATCGAGCAGGGGGTGAAGGGCGCGGTGATCCTGGATGGCCGCGTGCCGCATGCGGTGCTGCGGGAGCTGTTCACCGATGGCGGCGCCGGGACGCTGATCAAGCCCTGATCCTGCGGCGGGGCGGACTCAGTCCTCCCGCTCGGCCAGCAGCTCGATCTGCCAGCGCATCTCCTCGGGCGAGAGCGGCCAGCCGCCATGCTCCGCCGCCCCCAGCGCATTGCCGGGGGCCAGGTGGCCGAGCGCGGTCTGCGCCAGCATGGCGCAGCGCGGGCTGAATCCGGCCTTCCAACAGAGGCTGACCAGCCCCTTGGCGCTCCGCAGCCGGATCGCCTGCTCCACTAGGCTGGCGGGCAGGCCGGCGGCCTCGGCCAGCAGCCGGGTCATGCCTTCGCGGTCGCCGCGCAGCCCGGCATCCTCGAAGGCCTGCTCCGGTGGCATCAGCGGCGCCCCACGCGCCGGCAGGGCCGCTGGGTTGCCGGTGGAGGGCACCGCCAGGCGCTGCGCCACCCGCTGGCGCAGCGCTTGCGCCAGGCCGGGATCGAGATCCGGCCGGGCCGCCAGCGCGCCCAGCAGATGGTCGGCGATGCACACCGCCAGGTTGCGCGCCGCATGCGGCGGCAGGCAGGGGCGGCGGACCAGGCTTTCCTGCCAGGCGGTATGCGCCGCGGCATTGGCGATCAGCGCGTCGAGCGTCGATTCGCGGATGGCGGCGGAGGGATTCTCCAGCAGCAAGCCAACGATGCCAGGATCGGCGGCGGCAACGATCGCATCCGACAGCGCCTCGCTCAGCCGCGGCCGGCGGGCGACCGCGGCGACGGTTTCCGGCACCGGCGGGGCCGCCACCAGCGCCAGGAGGTCTGCCTCGGTCAATTGCGGGGAGAAGCGGATGACCGGCTCCGCCACCTCCATGGCGGCGTCGCTGGCGAGGCGCAGGATCAGCTCCCGTGGCGCATCCGGCATCGCCTGCAACTCCTCGGCGATGACGGCGCGGACCATGACCGCAGTATCGGCGGCAAGGTCGCAGAGGGTGCTCCAGGCCAGTTGGCGGAGCCGATCCTGCTGCGCCGCCGCCAGGGCAGGGGCGAGCTGGGCGAGCTTGCGGCCGAGCACGGCGCGCACCCGGGGCTCCGCATCCGCCGCCAGCAGCCGGTCGGCCTGGGCCGGCGTCGCGACATTGGCGGCGACCGCGGCGCGTACCATCACCTCGGGCGCGCCGGCCAGGAAATAGAGGATCTCCGGCGCGGCATCGGGCAGGCAGGCCAGGGCGACCCGCTCGGCCTCCCCGCCCGCCTGCGCGATGTGCCTGGCGGTGTCGTAGCTGGCGGGGTTCACGGTGGAATCTCCGGCGCAACGGACCAGGCGTTCCGCCCCGCCCGCTTGGCGACATACATGGCGGCATCGGCGCGGGCGAGCAGCGCCTCCGGCGTTTCCACCCCATGCCCCGGCCGGGCACAGCCGATGCTGAAGGTCAGGGCGGCCGCGCCGCTCCGCAGCAGCGGCGGCAGCAGGGTGGTGGCGGCGGCACAGATGGCGGCGGCGCGATCGGCCGCGGCAGCCGCATCGGCACCTTGCAGCCAGAGCGCGAATTCATCGCCGCCGATCCGGGCGACGAGATCGGTGGGCCGCACCATCTCCCGCAGCAGCCCGGCCACCGCGACCAGCGCCGCATCGCCGGCCTCATGGCCCAGCAGGTCGTTGATCGGCTTGAAGTTGTCGAGGTCGATGAACAGCAGCGCACCGCCCGGCCGATGCTCCTCCGGGGCCTGCGCCAGCCGGTCCAGCCTGCGGCGCAGATCCTCCAGGAAGGCGCGGCGGTTGAGCAGGCCGGTCAGCCCCTCGGTCCGGGCCTGCAATTCCAGTTCCCGTTGCAGCACCTGGTTGCTGAGCGTGACGAAGGTCAGGTCGGCCAGCGAGGCCAGCAGATGCCGGTCATCGGCATCGAATTCGCGGCCGCCAGCGGCGCGCCAGACCAGCAGGGCGTGGCGCGGCGTGGCGCGATACGGCTGCGGCAGCAGCGCCAGGTGCTCGCCCCCCGGGCCGGCCAGGAAGCGGGGTGCCGCAATTGCCGGGAGGAACTGGAGCGCGGTGAGCAGCGGGGTCGGGTCGGCGCCATGCCGCGCGCCCACCAGCAGGCCGCCGGCGGGCTGGCACTCCAGCATCGCGGCGCCGGCGCAGCCGAGGGCGGGGGGCAGTGCTTCGAGCATCGCCGTCAACATGCGCGGCGCCAGGACCTCCTGCCGCACCCGGCGCACCATGGTTTCCAATGCCGCCGCGCGGCGGAGCGCCGCGGCCTGCGCCTCGGATTCCGCGATTTCCGCGGTCACGTCGCGGGCGGTGCCGCGCAGCCCGGCGAAGCCCCCCGGCGGCATCGGTCAGCGGCATCAGGGTGAAGGACAGGCAGGCGGGCGCCGCATCCGCCTGGTGAAGCCAGGCGATCATCCCCCGCACCGGCTGGCGCAGCGCGAAGGGATCGGGCTCCGGCCGCAGCAGCAGCCGCCGGGCGGGGCGGCCGAGCAGCGCCGCGCCGTCCCAGCCCAATGCTCCATCCGGCGCCAGGAAGGTGAGGCGGTCCGCCGCATCGGTCTCGAAGACCAGGTCCGCCGCCAGCATGGTGAGGTCCCGCCAGCGCTGGCGGGATTCCAGCAGGGCGCCGCGCAGCGGCTGGTCGAGTGCCGCCGGCCCATGCAGGCGGGCAGGTGCCGTGCGGGGCAGCACGGTGGCGCCCATGGCGCAGGCCTCCAGAGCCTCGGTTTCGGCGGGGTCCATGCCTGGAAGCTTGGCCGGCAGGCGGTGAATCCCTGGTTATCGCCGCCGCCGTTGTATTCGTGGCGGCGCGTTGACAGCCGCCCTTGGGCATCGGCATGGTCCGGCGCCATTCGAACCCCGCCCGATGCAGGAACCAGCAGGATGACCCATTCCGCCCTCCAGGCCCCGATCGAAGCCCTGTGGGAGCGCCGCGATTCCGTCTCCTCCGCCACCGGCGGCGAGGACCGGGCGGTGGTGGAGGCGGCGCTCGACCTCCTGGACCGCGGCGAGGCGCGGGTCGCCGCACCGGACGCGGCGGGCAATTGGCAGGTGAACCAGTGGTTGAAGCAGGCGGTATTGCTCTCCTTCCGGTTGACCGATTCGGCGCCCATGGAAACCGCGGCCGGTGCCTATGACAAGGTGCCGCTGAAATTCGCCGGCTGGGGCGCCAACCGCTTCCGCGAGGCCGGCTTCCGCGCCGTCCCCGGCGCCGTGGTGCGGCGTTCGGCCTTCATCGCGCCGGGCGTGGTGCTGATGCCGAGCTTCGTGAATGTCGGCGCCTGGGTCGGGCAGAACACCATGGTGGATACCTGGGCGACCGTCGGAAGCTGCGCCCAGATCGGCCGCAACTGCCATCTTTCGGGCGGGGTCGGCATCGGCGGCGTGCTGGAGCCCTTGCAGGCCAACCCGGTCATCATTGAGGACGACTGCTTCATCGGCGCCCGCTCCGAAGTGGCGGAGGGCGTGGTGGTGGAACGCGGCGCGGTGCTCTCCATGGGCGTCTTCATCGGTGCCTCCACGAAGATCATCGACCGCGCGACGGGTGAGCTCTTCATGGGCCGGGTGCCGGCTTATTCGGTGGTGGTGCCGGGCAGCCTGCCGGGCAAGCCGCTGCCGGACGGCTCGCCGGGGCCGAGCCTCTATTGCGCGGTGATCGTCAAGCGGGTGGATGCGCAGACCCGCGCCAAGACCTCCATCAACGAATTGCTGCGGGACTAGCCGCGCCTTGCGGAACACCCCGACCGACCCGCTGCCGCTCGCGCAGGCGCTGATCCGCTGCCGCAGCGTGACGCCGGCCGATAACGGCGCGCTGGCCGTGCTGGAGGCGGCGCTGCGGCCGCTCGGCTTCACCTGCCACCGGCTGCGCTTCGGCCCCGAGGGACAGGAAGTGGAGAACCTCTTTGCCCGGCGCGGCACGGAGGGCCCGCATTTCTGCTATGCCGGCCATACCGATGTGGTGCCGCCCGGCACCGCCGGCTGGGTGGACGATCCCTTCGCCGCGGCGGTGCGGGATGGCGTGCTGTACGGGCGCGGCGCCTGCGACATGAAGGGCGGCATCGCCGCCTTCGTCGCCGGGCTCGGCGATTTCCTGGCCGCCAATCCGAGCCACCCCGGCAGCATCAGCCTGCTCATCACCGGCGACGAGGAAGGCCCCGCGCTGGACGGCACCGCCCGCGTGCTGGACTGGATGGCGGCCAATGGCCAGATCCCCGACATGGCGCTGGTGGGCGAGCCGACCTCCCGCGCGGCGCTCGGCGACATCGTCAAGATCGGCCGGCGCGGCAGCATGACCGCCTGGATCACCGTCTTCGGCACCCAGGGCCATAGCGCCTATCCGCAGCGCGCCGACAACCCGGTGCATCGCCTGCTGCGGGTGCTGGGGCGCCTGACCGCCGAGCCGCTGGATGCCGGCAGCGCGTGGTTCGAGCCGAGCACCCTGCAGGTCACCGGCTTCGAGACCGGCAATGCCGCGAGCAACGTCATCCCCGCCGAGGCACGGGCGATGCTGAACATCCGCTTCAACGACCACCATGACAGCACTGGCCTGACCGAGCGGCTGCACGCCGCGCTGCGGGCCGAGGAGGCGCGCTACGAGATGCGCGTCGCCGTCTCGGGCGAGAGTTTCCTCACCTCGCCCGGGCCCTTCGTGGACCTGCTGAAGCGCGCGGTGGAGCGTGCCACCGGGGCGGCGCCGCGGCTGGATACCGGCGGCGGCACCTCCGATGCCCGGTTCATCGCGCGGTTCTGCCCGGTTGCGGAGCTGGGTGGCCTCGGCAGCAGCCTGCACCAGGTGAATGAAAGCGTGCCGGTGGCGGAATTGCGCGATCTGGCGGCGCTCTACCGCATGGTGCTCGAGGAGGCATTCGCCTGAGCGGGACCGGCCAGCAGGGCAGCCCGCCCCCGGTCGCGCCGCAGCCGCCACCACCGCTCAACATGGTGATCGAGGCCGGGCTGCGTGGCGCCTTCATGCTGGCGCGCGGCCATGCGCATGGGCTGATGCTGATCGAGGAGACGCCGGCCGGCGTCGCCCGCAGCTTCTGGGCCGCCGCCATCTGCCTGCCGGCCTTCCTGGCGCTCCGCTTCCTGGCCTGGTCCGGCGAGACGGATGCGGCGGCCGGGACCGGGCTTGCGCTGGTGGCCGAGCTGATCGGCTATGCCTGTGCCTGGGTCGGTTTCGCGCTGGCCGCCCTGCCGCTGGCCCGGGCGGTGCAGCGGGAAGCGGAATGGGCGCATTTCATCGCCGCCTGGAACTGGACCAATGTGGTGCAATACCTGGTGCTGCTGGCGCTGACCGTGCCGGCGGCGCTGGGCCTGCCGCCCCTGCTGGCGCAGGGGCTGGGGCTGGCGGCGCTGGGCTATGCGCTGTGGATCGAATGGTTCGTGGCGAAGGCGGCGCTCCGGCTCGGCAGCCGCCAGGCGCTGGGCTTCGTGGCGCTCGACATGGTCATCGGCATCTTCATCGGCGGGCTGGTGCGGAAGGTGTCGGGTGGCTGAGGCTCACACCCAGTCCGGCTCCTGCGGATAGCGGGCGAAGAGGAAGGTCAGCCCCTCCGGCGGCGCGGTCTGGCCAGCCTGGCCGCGGTCGCGGCCTTGCAGCACGCGGCGCGGCCATTCCACGCCGCGCCGGCCATCGCCCACCTGCACCAAGGTGCCGACCAGGTTGCGGACCTGGTGGTGCAGGAAGCTGCGCGCCTCCGCCAGGATCACCACCTCCTCGCCGAGCCGGCTGACCTCCAGCCGGTCCAGGGTGCGGAGCGGCGAGGCGGCCTGGCAGGCGGCGGCGCGGAAGGCCGAGAAATCGTGCCGGCCGAGCAGCCCCTGCGCCGCCGCATGCATCGCCACGGCATCGAGCCGGTGCTGGATGTGCCAGACCCGGCCGAGATCCAGCGCCGGGCGCGGCCGGCGGTTCAGGATGCGGTAGCGGTAGCCGCGGCGGGTGGCGGAGAAGCGGGCATTCCAGCCCTCCGGCGCCAGGGCGGCGCGCCGCACCGAGAGGGGATGCGGGCGGGTGTGGAAGTTCAGCGCCTCCCGCAGCCGCTCCGGCGGCAATTCGCGGGCGATTTCCATCTGCACCACGAGCGCCTCGGCATGCACGCCGGAATCGGTGCGGCCGGAGGCGATGGCGGTCGGCGGGATGCCGCCATTCAGCCGCGCCGCCGCTTCCTCCAGCACCTGCTGGACGGAGAGGCCTTCCGCCTGCCGCTGCCAGCCGACGAAAGGGGCGCCGTCGAATTCCAGCATCAGGGCATAGACGGGCATCAGCCCAGCGCCATGCCTGGCGGCAGCGGGAAGCCGCGCAGGAAATCGGCGGCAGGCAGGGGGCCGCGACCGGGGCGTTGCAGGCGGGTGAGGCGCAGCGCGCCCCGGCCGCAGGCGATGGTGGCCTCGCTGTCCAGAACCGTGCCGGGCGTGCCGCCGCCCGTGGCAGGTTCGGCCGCGAGCACCCGGATCGCCTCGCCGCCGGTTTCAAAGAAGGTGCCGGGCCAGGGGTTGAGGGCGCGCACGCGGCGGTCCAGCGCGGCGGCATCCTGGCGCCAGTCCAGCCGGCCATCCGCCTTGGTGAGCTTCGGGGCATAGGTCACGCCGGCTTCGGGCTGCGGCACGGCCGGTGGGTTCAGCGCCAGCGCCTCAGGCGCCAACCGGGCGCCGAGTTCCGCCAGCGCATCATGCAGGTCCGGGGTGGTGGTGCGCGGGCCGATCGGCACCTCGCCGCGCAGCAGCATCGGGCCGGTGTCCAGCCCCTCCTCCATCTGCATGATGGTGATGCCGGAGACCGCATCGCCCGCCAGGATCGCCGCCTGGATCGGCGCCGCGCCGCGCCAGCGCGGCAGCAGCGAGGCATGGATGTTGAGGCAGCCGCGACGCGGCGCTTCCAGCATGGGCGCGGGCAGGATCAGCCCATAGGCGGCCACCACCGCCGCATCGAGATCGAGCGCCGCGAAACCGGCATGCTCGGCCGCATCGCGCCGGAGCCGCGCCGGGGTGCGGACCGGCAGGCCGAGATCGAGCGCCGCGCGATGCACGGGGCAGGGCGTCTCGCGCTGGCCGCGGCCGGCGGGGCGCGGCGGCTTGCAATAGACCGCGGCGATCGCATGCCCAGCCGCATGCAGCGCCCGCAGCGCCGGCACCGCGAATTCCGGGCTGCCCATGAAGGCGAGGCGAAGCGGCCGACCCGGGCCGCTCACTCCCGCGCCTTCGCCTTCAGGTCCTTGGCCAGGCGGCGCAGGATCATGTTGCGCTTGAGCGGGGTCAGGTGGTCGATGAAGAGCACGCCATCCAGATGATCCAGCTCATGCTGCAGGCAGGTGGCGAGCAGCCCCTCCGCCTCGACCTCCCGGCGCGCGCCGGTGAGGTCCTGGAAGCGCAGCTTCACCCGGGCCGGGCGCGTCACATCCGCATATTGGCCGGGCAGGGAGAGGCAGCCCTCCTCCCGCACCGCCGTCTCGGCGCTGGCGGCGAGGATTTCCGGGTTCACCAGCACCATCGGATCGGGCTTTTCCTCCGGCTGCAGGTCCACCACCATGAACCGGAGCGCGGAACCTACCTGCGGCGCGGCCAGGCCGATGCCGGGGGCGCGATACATGCTCTCCAGCATGCGCGGCGCCAGGGCGCGCACCTGGTCGGCGTCGCCGGGGCCGACGGGGCGGCACTTGGCGCGCAGCCGAGGGTCGGGCACCAGCAGGATCGGCAGCAAGAGGTCGGCGTCGGGCGGGGTATCGGGCATGGCGCGGGGGAGCGTGTCTCGTTCTGCCGCCGGTCCAGGAAGGAGGAGCCTTGCGGCGAGGAAGCCCGCGGCCGGGATCGGCCACGGGGCGGAGCCGGCATGTAGCCCTCGCGCCAGCCCCTTGCAACGTCCGGGCCGCCCGACAACATCTGGGGCGCGGCGGGGTGCTTCGGGCCCTGCCGGCATGCTTCGCTCGGGATGAGGAGGCCCTGGCCATGTCACGCTCTTCGGTTTTTGGCTCGCCGTTGTTTCTCGGCTTCGACCATCTGGAACAGATGCTCGACCGCGTCGCGAAGAGTGCCGACGGCTATCCGCCCTATAATATCGAACAAACCGCCGATAACCGCCTCTGCATCACCCTGGCCGTGGCCGGCTTCGCAATGGACGACCTCCAGATCACCCAGGAGGACAACCAATTGGTGATCCGCGGCCGGCAGCGGGATGATTCCGAGGGCCGCATCTTCCTGCATCGCGGCATCGCCGCGCGGCAGTTCCAGCGCGCCTTCGTGCTGGCCGAGGGGATCGAGGTGGAGGGTGCTTGGCTCGACAACGGGTTGCTGCATGTGGACCTCCGCCGGCCGCAGCCGGAGGTGCGGGTCCGGAAGATCGAGATCACCGGCGGCAGTGCAGCCAAGGGCAATGGCGCGGCCAAGCCCTCGGCCGGTGGCGTGGGGCATATGATCGTGGAAGGGCGTGCCAATCGGGGCGAGAGCCTCTGAACCGGGCGCCAGCTAGCGCATGGGCCATGCAGCCATGCGGAAAGGAGATGACATGATGAGCGGCAAAGATGGTCCGGGCGGCGCGCAGCCGCCGGTCTCCCTGAAGCAGCTTTCCGTGGCGGATTGGGCGCGTTTCGGCCTCCAGGAGGTCGCCTATATCCGCCCGGTCCTGGTGAATGGCGTGCAGGCCATCGCGATCCACGCCGCGGACGGCACCCCGATCGGTGCCGCGCCCAACGCGCAACTCGCGATCGCCGCCATCCTGGAGAACGAGATGGAGCCGGTGCTGGTGCACTGAACTCCAGGATCGCGCCCGGAACCTCCCCCGCAAGCCTGCGGGGGAGGGGGAAGCGCGGCGTTCAGGCCGCGGGGGTATCGATCCAGCCGACGCAGCCATCCGGCCGGCGATAGACCACGTTCAGGGTGCCCGATCCGCTGTTGCGGAACATCAGCACCGTCAATTGCGCCAGATCCAGGCGCATCACCGCTTCACCCACCGATAGCCTGACGATCTCGGTTGCCTGTTCCGCCACGATGAGGCTGCGGTCCGGCGTCCCTTCCAGGGCGTGGCCGTTCACCGTTCCGGCCTCGTCCTCCGGTGTGGAGGCCGTCTCCTCCGTCTCCTCCTCCGGCTGCAGGATGTATTGAGTCGCAGTTTCGGCCTCGGTGCGGTTCTCCGCCTGGCTGCGGGCGTGGTCGTTCACCCGGCGGCGGTAGCGGCGCAACCGCTTGGCGACATGCTCGGCCGCCACCTCGAAGGCCCGGTGGGCATCGGCGCCTTCCCCCCTCGCCCCGCATCAGCAGGCCACGGCCGGCCTTGAGGTTGATATCGCAGGCGAAGAAGGACCGGTCGCGGCGGAAGGTGACATTCGCCTCCACTGCGTGGTCGAAATACTTGCGTGCAATGGTATTGAGGCCTTCCCGGACATGCGTCTTCAGCGCCTCGCCGGTTTCGACCTGCTTGCCCGCAACGGTGATGTGCATAAGGACCAACCCTCCTCTCAGTGTCGGGAAGGGTCCGCCCGGTTCACCGGCGGCGGCCGCACGGCAGTATTGCCGAGGGGCTCCGTCTTGTACCGGCCGATCAATGCCCCCAGGGCTGCGCCCCAGGGAATGACTGGCCGGCAGGGTCAGGCCGGGACGGCCTTTTCCCGCTTGCGCTGCACCGAACTCGGTATCCGCAGCGCCTCCCGGTATTTGGCCACGGTCCGGCGGGCGATGTCCACGCCTTCCTGCCGCAGCCGATCCACGATCGCGTCGTCGGAAAGGATGGCCTCCGGGTCCTCCGCCCCGATCATCGCGCGGATGCGGTGCCGCACCGCCTCGGCGCTGTGGGTTTCACCGCTGCCGGTGCCGGCGATGGCGGTGGTGAAGAAGTACTTCAACTCGAAGGTGCCACGCGGGGTTGCGAGGTACTTGTTGGCCGTGACCCGGCTGACGGTGCTTTCATGCATCGCCACCTCCTCCGCGACATCCCGCAGGATCAGGGGCCGCAGATGGCCGACGCCATGGCGGAAGAAGCCATCCTGCCGCCGGACGATCTCGCTGGCGACCTTCAGGATGGTGGTGGCGCGCTGTTCCAGGCTCTTCAACAGCCAATTGGCACTCTGTAATTGCTCCGCCAGGAAGGCCCGGTCGTCGCGGGAGCGGAGACCGGTCTGGGCACGGGCATGGAAGCCGCGATTAAGCAGAACGCGCGGCAGCGTCTCCGGGTTCAATTCCAACAGCCAGCCGCCATCGGGGGCGCGGCGCATCAGCACATCCGGCACCACCACCGGCGCGGGGGCGCTGTCGAAGCTGGCGCCGGGCTTGGGGTCGAGGCGGCGGATCTCGGCGATCATATCCGCCAGGTCCTCCGCATCGACGCCGCAGATCTGCATCAGCGCCGGCCGGTCGCGCCGCGCCAGCAATTCCAGGTTGTCGAGCAGCGCCGCCATGGCGGGGTCGAGCCGGTTGCGCTCGGCGAGCTGCACGGCCAGGCATTCGCGCAGGTCGCGGCAGAACATGCCGACCGGGTCGAAGCGCTGCATGCGCTGGCGCACCGCGGCGACCTTCGCCACCTCGCAGCCAAGCGCTTCCGCCAGCGCCTGGTCCGGAACCGCCAGCCTGCCGGCGGCATCCACCAGCGCCAGCATCTGCGCCGCGATCAGCCGGTCCTGCGGGTCGCTGAAGGTGAGGCGAAGCTGCTCGCCGAGATGCTCGCGCAGCGTCCGCCCAGCCCCGGCCAGGTCCTCGACGCCGGAGAGGTCATCGGCGAAATCGGCGCGGCCGCCGCTGCCATGGGGGGTCTCATAGCTGCCGCCGGAATCGTAGACATTGCTCCAATCGGCATCGAGTGGCGCCTGCGCCTCGGAGGGCAGGGAATCGGAGGTTGCGGCGGCGTGGCTGTCAGGGGTGGCGGGCGCGGGCGGCAGCGGGTCGGCGCGGAGGCCGTCATCGGGGCCGGGCAGGACACGCTCGTCGCGTTCCAGCAGCGGGTTCCGCTCCAGCTCCTCCTCGACGAAGGCGGAAACCTCGATATTGCTCGACTGCAGCAGCTTGATGGCCTGCCGCAGCTGCGGCGTCATGACCAGCGACTGGGATTGCCGGAGGTCGAGGCGGGGGGCCATGCTCATGGCGGCAGCCCCGGATGGGACGTGGCGGCTACCGGCATGGCGGGGTCAGAGACTGAACCTCTCGCCGAGATAGACGCGCCGCACGCCCTCATGCGCCACGATGTCGCGCGGCGTGCCCTCCATCAGCACCTGGCCGTCATGCAGGATATAGGCGCGGTCGATGATCTCCAGCGTCTCCCGCACATTGTGGTCGGTGATCAGCACGCCGATGCCCCGGTCCTTCAGGTGTTTCACCAGATCGCGGATCTCGCCCACCGCGATCGGGTCGATGCCGGCCAGAGGTTCGTCCAGAAGGATGTAGGAAGGATGAGTGGCCAGCGCGCGGGCGATCTCGCAGCGCCGCCGCTCGCCGCCGGACAGCGCCAGGGCCGGGGCGCGGCGGAGATGCGCGATGCCGAATTCCGCCAGCAGCGCATCCAGCATCTGCTCCCGGCGGTCGCGCACCGGCTCCACCACCTCCAGCGCGGCACGGATATTGTCCTCCACCGAGAGGCCGCGGAAGATCGAGGCCTCCTGCGGCAGGTAGCCGAGGCCGAGGCGGGCGCGGCAATACATCGGCAGATGCGTCACGTCATGCCCGTCCAGCACCACCTGGCCCTCGTCGGGCTGCACCAGGCCGGTGATCATGTAGAAGGTCGTGGTCTTGCCCGCGCCGTTCGGGCCGAGCAGCCCCACCGCCTCGCCGCGCCGCAGGCTGATGGAGACGTTCCGCACCACCGGCCGCTTGCGGTAGCGCTTGCCGAGCCCGGTGGCGGAAAGCCCGCCCTCTCCGGGCAGGGCGCGCAGCGGGCCTTGCCCGATGCCGATGGCAGCTTGCCGATTCATCGTCCGCGGCGCTCCGTTGGGGCGGACCCGGCGCCGGGCAGCGCCGCCGCCGGGTCGCCCTGCTGCTGGTTCGGCAGGATCAGGCCCTGCACCCGGGCGCCGGGCGCGGCCACCAGCCGGGCCACGCCGGTCCGCATGTTCACGATCGCCTCCCGGCCATTGAGCTGATTCTCGCCGCGGGTGATGCGGACATCGCCGAGCAGCCGGGCCATACCGGTGGCCGGGCTGTAGACGCCGCGATCGCCGCGCACCACATCGGTCGGCGTGCGGATCTCGACATTGCCGAAAGCCTCGACACGGTCGATCCGGCCGGCACCCGGCACCTCCTGTTCGCCCTGGGCCGCCGGGCGGGCCACCGGCGGCGGCGAGGTCTGGCCGGGCGCGGCGGGGCCTTCCAGGAAATAGGCAACCAGGGTGTCGGCGGTGATGCGGCGCCCCTCCTGGGTGTCCACCACCACCGCATTGCCGCGCGCCACCGCCATGCGCCGCGCGCTCCAGTATTCCAGGCTGTCGCGGGCGGTGATGGTCTGCTGCGGCGTGGTGAGGGACAGGTTCCGCCCGCTCAGCACCAGCACCGCCTGGTCGATGTCATAGACGGCGCGCTCGCCCCGGGCGGTATCGGTGGCGGTGGAGATCTTCACCCCGCCCTCCGCCTCCAGCCGCCAGATCTCGCTGCTGCCGCCGAGCGCCGATTCGCCGGGCGCCCCGGTGGCCGGGGGCGGCGGCGCGGCCGCCCGCCCGCCGGTGGGACGGTAGCGGGCCAGCAGCCGGTCCGCATCCACGGTGACGCCGCCGCGCACCGCGCGCGCATTGCCGCGGGCGATCACCACCTGCTCCGCCTGGCGCCATTCGATGCCGTCGGTGGCGGTGACATCCACCGGCCCGCCCTGCGAGAGGTCGATGCCCTGGGCCGGCGCCCGGTCCAGCACGGCGCCGGCCAGCGGCAGGGCCAGGGCGGCGGCGAGGAGCAGGCGCCTCATTCCCGGCCGCCTTCCAGCACCGCATGGGCGCGGCCGGTGAAGACCACCACCGCGCCGCGATCCGCCAGGCGGAAGCCCTCGGAGGTGAGGGTCCCGAAGGGACCCTGCGCCGCCACCGGCTGGTCGCCGCTGGCGGTTCCGGCATCGATCTCCACCGCGGCCTGATCGGTCCGCAGCATGGTGCCGTTGTCGTGGTAGATCGTGACCTCGCCGGCGAGGTCGAGATGGCTGTCCGGCTTGTCGTAGCGGCCCTTGCGGGCCTGCAGGTAGATCCAGCCGCCATCGGTCAACAGGATATCGGCGCGCGGCTCATCGAGGTCGAGGATCTCGGCGCTGCCCTGCTGCTGCCCGGCATTGGCGGTGACGGTATAGGGGCGGTTCAGCTCGTCGATGCCCTGGTAGCGCGGGTTCACCACCCGCAGCGCCTCCGGGCGCGGCTGCGTGGTGCGGCGGAAGCTGACGCGGGAGCGGTCCTCATTGCCCTCGATCTCCGGCCAGAACACCACGAGCGCGAGCAGCGCCAGCGCCAGCGCCGGCAGCAGCCGCTTCGATACGCTGACGAAGAAGCGCCGGCGCGCCATCTGCCCCGAGGTCGGCGCCCGGCGCTGCCGGGAGGGCGGCAGCATGTGGCGGGACGGCGCCGCCATGGGCTTCTCGGCCACGGGGGAGGGCGCAGGGGTAGCCACAGGAATGGAAGAGGGCGATTCGGGTGGCGGACGGTCCGGCATGGCCTGGCTCATGCCACGCCCGCGCGCAGCAGGTCGTGCACATGCAGGATGCCGACCGGCGCGCCGGCCGCGTCCACCACGAAGAGCGCCGTGATCGAACGCTCGTTCATCAGCCGCAGCGCCTCGGCCGCCAGCGCCTCGGGGCCGATGCTGCGGGGGCCGCGGGTCATCACCTCCGCGGCGGTACGGGTGAGCAGGCCGCCTTCCGCTGCGGCGCCGCCGGGTTCCAGCGCCCGGCGCAGGTCGCCATCGGTGATGACGCCGACCAGCCGCCCATCCTCCACGATGCCGAGGCAGCCGAAACGCTTGGCGGTCATCGCCACCAGCGCGGCATCCATGCGGAGATCGGGCGGCGCCAGCGGCATCTCGGCACCGACATGCATCAGGTCGCGCACCCGGGAGAGCTGCGCGCCGAGCTTCCCGCCGGGGTGGAAGACGCGGAAATCGGCCGCGCTGAAGCCACGCCGGGTCAGCAGGGCCACCGCCAGCGCATCGCCCAGCGCCATCTGCATGGTGGTGCTGGTGGTCGGCGCCAGGCCCATCGGGCAGGCTTCCGGCGCGGCGGGGAGCACCAGCGCCACATCCGCGGCACGGGCCAGCGCGCTCTCGGCCCGGCCGGTGATGCCCACCAGCGACAGGCCGAAGCGGCGGGCATGGGCGACGAGATCGGCCAGTTCCGGGGTTTCGCCCGAATTCGACAGCGCCAGCACCGCATCCCCGGCCACGATCATGCCGAGATCGCCGTGGCTGGCCTCGGCCGGATGAACGAACAGCGCGGGCGTGCCGGTGGAGGCGAAGGTGGCGGCGATCTTGCGGGCGACATGGCCGGACTTGCCCATGCCGCTCACCACCACCCGCCCGGTGGCGGCGGCCAGCAGCCCGGCGGCACGGCCGAAGCCTTCGTCCAGCGCGGTGCCGAGCAGGCCGAGCCCCTCCGCCTCCTGGGCCAGCACGCGGCGGGCAACGGCGAGATCGGCATCGGCCCCGGGCTCTTGGCCGGGGCCGGGCGAGGAGGGAGTGAGGGAAAGGTCCACGGCCGGATGTATGGGCTGGCCTGCCCCCAGGGTCAACGAGCCGGTGGATGCTTCAAACAAGAATCATGCCAGGGCTTGCAGGAGCGTGGCGCGCGCTTAATGCGCGAGAATGTCCGGGTCCTCATAGCCCAGCAGGTCCAGCTCGCCCCGTGCCGGCAGGAAGCGGAAGCAGGCCTCGGCCAGGGCCAGCCGCCCCTCCCGCCGCAGCAGCCCCTCGAGCCGGGACCAGAGGGCGTGCAGGTGCAGCACGTCGGAGGCCGCATAGGCGAGCTGCTCCGGCGTGAGGTCTGGGGCGCCCCAGTCCGAGCTCTGCTGCTGCTTCGAGACCTCGACCCCCAGCAACTCCTTGCAGAGATCCTTCAGGCCGTGCCGGTCGGTGAAGGTCCGCACCAGCTTGGAGGCCACCTTGGTGCAGATCACCGGGGCCACCGTGACGCCGAGATGGCGCTGCAGGGCGGCGCAATCGAAGCGCGCGAAATGGAACAGCTTGGTCACCGCCGGGTCTTCCAGCAGGCGCTTGAGATTGGGGCAGTCGGCACCGCGGCCGCCGAGCGACTCGGGCAGGATCTGCACCAGATGCGCGTCGCCGTCGCCGGCCGAGAGCTGCACCAGGCAGAGCCGGTCGCGATGCGGGTTGAGACCCATGGTTTCGGTATCGATCGCAACCATCGGGCCGAAGGCGAGGCCATCCGGCAGGTCGTTCCGGTGCAGGCGGATCACGGCGCGGCTCCCTGTCCCACGGCCCGGGGCCATGGCGTTGCGGGCGAAGAGTGTCGTTGTCACTGCTGTCTCCCGCCGCGGGGGGAGTGGTGCCCAGGAAAGGACTCGAACCTTCACGACCTTGCGGTCACTGGCACCTGAAGCCAGCGCGTCTACCAATTCCACCACCTGGGCACAGGCTGCGGCTGCGGCACCCAATAATGGCACCGGAGGCGGCGCTATTAGAGGCGCGGCCCGAAACCGTCAAGCGGCTGGTTGCGCGTTTGCGCCCCTTGGCGGCTTGGCGCCGCCCCGCCGCTTCCATATGGTCCGGCGCCGGCCTGGATTGGAGCCCTCGGATCATGCGCGGAACCACGATACGCAAAATCGCCACGGTCTTCGGGGGCTCCGGCTTCATCGGCCGCTATGTGGTGCAGCGCCTGGCCCATCGGGACTACGTGGTGCGCGTGGCCACCACCGATCCGGGGGGCGCGCGCTTCCTGCAGACCCAGGGACGGGTCGGGCAGATCGTGCCGCTGGCGGCCAGCGTGGTGGATGCGGGCGCAGTGGAGCGTGCTGTGGCCGGCGCCGACCTGGTGGTGAACCTGGTCGGCATCCTGCATGAGCGGCGCCGCGGCGACTTCCAGCGCATCCATGTCGAGGGCGCCGGACTGGTCGCCCGGATCGCCGCCGCCGCCGGGGTGGAGCGGTTGGTGCATGTCTCGGCCATCGGTGCCGACCCTGCGAGCCGGAGCGCCTATGGCCGCAGCAAGGGGGAGGGCGAGGCGGCGGTGCGCGCCGCCTTCCCGCAGGCGACCATCCTGCGCCCCTCCATCGTCTTCGGGCCGGAGGACCAGTTCTTCAACCGCTTCGCCGGTCTGGCGCGGATGCTGCCCTTCATGCCGGTGATCGCCGGGAATACGCGCTTCCAGCCGGTCTATGTCGGCGACGTGGCGGATGCCGTCCTGGCGGCGGCGGAGCGGGAGGATGCGCCGGGCCGGACCTATGAACTCGGCGGGCCGCGCAGCCTGAGCTTTCGGGAAGTGCAGCGATTCGTGCTCGACACGACCGGATACCGCAAACCACTGGTGGATATCCCGCTTGGGCTGGCGCGGATGCAGGCGCGGTTCTCCGAATTCCTGCCGAATCCGCCGCTGACCCGGGACCAGTTGCTGATGCTCGGCCACGACAATGTGGTGGCGGAAGGGGCGCCGGGGCTGCCTGAACTCGGCATTTCCCCGAGCGCGCTGGAGGCCGTGGTGCCCGGCTATCTGACCCGGTTCCGGGAGGGCGGCGGCCGCCGGCCGCAAGGCGCGATGGGTTAGGTCCGATTCGGGCCTTACTGGCTTGGGAAATCGGCTGCCCAGGTTGAGGCCACCCCAACTTAGCGCCGAATAGGTCAGGCTCTTTGACCTGACGGCGAAAAAACACTGGCGCCGCCGTTGCCGGGCCATTAATGCTGCGCTGCATGCAGGCTGCGGCGCCGCCCGGTCTCGGCTGGGCCTGCGCCCGCCGCAACCCAGACGCTGCGGCTCCACAACGAGACTTCGGGGATCGCCACCATGGCCGAGCGGATGCTGCAATTCGTGCGCCTGTCGCAGGCCCAGCCCGAGAAACGCGATCTGGCCGCACGGCGCAGCGATTTCGGCGAGATCTACCGGGAATTCGCGGAGGCGGCCGCGGCCGAGCAGTCCAGCCGGTGCAGCCAGTGCGGCGTGCCCTTCTGCCAGATCCACTGCCCGCTCCATAACAACATTCCGGACTGGCTGAAGCTGACCGCGGAAGGCCGGCTGGAGGAAGCCTATGAGGTCTCCTCCGCCACCAATACCTTCCCCGAGATCTGCGGCCGCATCTGCCCGCAGGACCGGCTCTGCGAGGGCAATTGCGTCATCGAGAAGGGCTTCGAGAGCGTCACCATCGGCGCGGTCGAGAAATACATCACCGATACCGCCTGGGAGCGGGGCTGGGTGCAGGCGCCGAAGCCGCGCCGGGAATTGTCCTGGAGCGTCGGCATCATCGGTGCCGGTCCCGCCGGGTTGGCGGTGGCCGAGCGGCTGCGCACCCGCGGCTACCAGGTGCATGTCTATGACCGCTACGACCGGGTCGGCGGGCTGATGATCTACGGCATCCCCAACTTCAAGCTGGAGAAGGAGGTGGTGCTGCGCCGCTGGAAGCAGTTCGAGGAGGGCGGAATCCATTTCCACCTGAACTGCGCCATCGGCACCGATATCAGCATCGCCGAATTGCGCGAGCGGCATGATGCGGTCTTCATTGGCACCGGCGTCTACAAGGCGCGCGACATCGCCTGCCCCGGCATTGGCCTGCCGGGCATCGTGCCGGCGCTCGACTACCTCACCGCCTCCAACCGCGACAATCTCGGGGATGCGGTACCGGCCTTCGCCTCCGGCGCGCTGGATGCGGGGGGCAAGGCGGTGGTGGTGGTGGGCGGCGGCGATACCGCCATGGATTGCGTGCGCACCGCGGTGCGGCAGGGCGCCACCTCCGTCACCTGCCTCTACCGGCGCGACCGGGCCAACATGCCGGGTTCCATGCGCGAGGTGAAGAATGCCGAGGAGGAAGGCGTGACCTTCACCTGGCTGGCGGCGCCGGAAGCCTTTCTCGGCGATACGCAGGTGACCGGCGTGCGCGCGGTGCGGATGCATCTCGGCCTGCCGGATGCCACCGGTCGGCAGCAGGTGGCGCCGATCCCGGGCAGCCATTTCGTGCAGCCCTGCGACCTCGCCATCACCGCGCTTGGCTTCGACCCGGAGGACATGCCTGCGATGTTCAACGAGCCGGGGCTGGCGGTGACGCGCTGGGGCACGCTGAAGGTGCATCACCGCACCATGATGACCGAATTGCCCGGCGTCTTCGCCGGCGGCGACATCGTGCGCGGCGCCTCGCTGGTGGTCTGGGCGATCCGCGACGGCCGCGATGCGGCGGACCAGATCGACCGGTATGTGCGGCAAAAGGCCAGCGAAACGCTGGCAACGGCGGCGGAGTGACCGACATGGATGGCATGAGCGAGAAGGGTTCCGCCTTCGTCGAGGCCTTCCGGGCCAATGCCGCCCGCCTGGGCGCGGCGCATATCGACCTCACCGAGCATGACGCCTGCGGCGTCGGCCTGGTGGCGGCGCTGGATGGCAAGCCGCGGCGCCAGGTGGTGCAGGCCGGCATCGATGCGCTGAAGGCGGTGTGGCACCGCGGCGCCGTGGATGCCGATGGCAAGACCGGCGACGGCGCCGGCATCCATGTCGAGATTCCGCAGGACTTCTTCGCCGAGGTGGTGCAGCGTGGCGGCGACCGGCCGCGGCCGGGCCGCATCGCGGTGGGCCAGGTCTTCCTGCCCAAGACCGACCTCGGCGCGCAGGAGCGCTGCCGCCAGATCGTGGAAAGCGAGATCCTCTCGGCCGGCTATGCCATCTATTCTTGGCGCCAGGTGCCGATCCATGTCGAATGCATCGGCGAGAAGGCGAATGCGACGCGGCCGGAGATCGAGCAGATCCTGATCTGGAATCCGCTCGGCACCGATGATGCGACCTATGAGCGGGATCTCTATGTCATCCGCCGGCGGATCGAGAAGCAGGCCATCGCGGCGCAGATTCCGGAACTCTATCTCTGCTCGCTCTCCTGCCGCTCGATCGTCTACAAGGGCATGTTCCTGGCGCAGCACCTGGCGGAGTTCTACCCGGACCTGCTGGACGAGCGGTTCGCCTCCCGCTTCGCGATCTACCACCAGCGCTACAGCACCAATACCTTCCCGACCTGGCGGCTGGCGCAGCCCTTCCGCATGATCGCGCATAACGGCGAGATCAACACGCTCTCCGGCAACATCAATTGGATGAAGAGCCACGAGACGCGGCTCAGCCACCCGTTGCTCGACTCCTATCTCGACGACATCAAGCCGGTGGTCCAGGCCGGCGGCTCCGACACCGCGACGCTCGACAACGTATTCGAGCTGCTGGTGCGCGGCGGCCGTGACGCGCCGATGGCCAAGGCCATGCTGATCCCCGAAAGCATCAGCAACAACGCCACCCTGCCGGAGGCGCATCGCGACCTCTTCCTCTACTGCAACGCGGTGATGGAGCCCTGGGACGGGCCGGCGGCGATCGCCGCCACGGATGGCCGCTGGATGATCGCGGGGCTCGACCGCAACGGACTCCGGCCGATGCGCTACACCATCACCCAGGACGGGCTGCTGGTGGTGGGGTCCGAGACCGGCATGGTGAAGCTGCCCGAGGAGGCCATCATCGCCAAGGGCCGCGTCGGCCCCGGCCAGTGCATCGGCGTCGATCTCGAAGACGGCCGCTTCTACCGGGACCGCGAGCTGAAGGACGCGCTCGCCGCCCGCCGGCCCTTCGGCAAATGGGTGGAACGCACCACCCGCATCGACGAGATCGTGAAGGCCGATTCCAACGAGCCCGACCTGCTGCACGGCGAGGAATTGCGCCGCCGCCAGCTCGCGGTCGGCTACACGCTGGAGGAGCTGGAGAGCATCCTGCACCCGATGGTGGAGGATGCGAACGAGCCGGTGGGCAGCATGGGCGACGACACGCCCATCGCCGTGCTGTCGCAGCAGTATCGCGGGCTGCACCACTATTTCCGGCAGACCTTCAGCCAGGTGACGAACCCGCCGATCGACAGCCTGCGCGAGACGCGGGTGATGACGCTGAAGGTGCGGCTCGGCAATCTCGGGAATATCCTCGACGAGGACCCGACGCAGTGCGACATGCTGATGCTGGACAGCCCGGTGCTGTCCAATGCCGAATTCGCCGCCATGCGTGCCTATATGGGCGCCACCGCCTGCGAGGTGGATTGCACCTTCGCGGTGGCTGAGGGCGAGGCCGGGCTGCGCCGTGCCATCGACCGCATCCGGCGCGAGGCCGAGGAGGGCGTGCGCAGCGGCTGCGCCCATATCGTGCTTTCCGATGAGAACCAGGGGCCGGAGCGCGCGGCCATCCCGATGATCCTGGCGGTCGGCGGCGTGCATACGCATCTGGTGCGGCACAGCCTGCGCACCTTCACCAGCCTGAATGTCCGCGTGGCGGAATGCCTGGACGTGCATTACCTGGCGGTGCTGATCGGCGCCGGCGCCACCACGGTGAACGCCTACCTGGCGCAGGAGAGCATCGCCGACCGCCAGCGCCGCGGGCTGTTCGGCGAGTTCTCGCTGAAGGACTGCGTCGGCCGCTACAAGAAGGCGGTGGACAAGGGGCTGCTGAAGGTGATGTCCAAGATGGGCATCTCGGTCATCAGCTCCTATCGCGGCGGCATGAATTTCGAGGCGATCGGCCTCTCCCGCGCCCTGGTGAACGAGTTCTTCCCCGGCATCCAGAGCCGCATCTCCGGCATCGGCCTTTCCGGCATCGCGCAGCGCGTGCTGGCGCTGCACCACACCGCCTGGGACGCCGAGGCCGTGACGCTGCCGGTCGGCGGCCTCTACAAGATGCGCAAGCGCGGCGAGAGCCATGCCTTCGAGGGCGGGCTGATCCACACGCTGCAAAGGGCGGTGGAGACGGACAGCTACACCACCTTCAAGCGCTATTCCGAGGCGGTGCGCCGGCTGCCGCCGGTGGCGCTGCGCGACCTGCTCGATTTCCGCGCCGAAGGCCGCAGCGCGATCCCGATCGAGGAGGTCGAGAGCATCACCGAGATCCGCAAGCGGCTGCTCTCGCCCGGGATCTCGCTCGGCGCGCTGAGCCCCGAGGCGCATGAGACGCTGTCGATCGCGATGAACCGCATCGGCGCGCGTTCCGACAGCGGCGAGGGCGGCGAGGACCCGGGGCGCGCCAGGCCGCGCGCCAATGGCGACAATGCCAATAGCGCCATCAAGCAAATCGCCTCCGGCCGCTTCGGCGTGACAGCCGAATACCTGAACAATTGCCGGGAGATCGAGATCAAGGTCGCGCAGGGCGCCAAGCCCGGCGAGGGCGGGCAATTACCCGGCTTCAAGGTGACGGGGCTGATCGCCAAGCTCCGGCATTCGACGCCGGGCGTGATGCTGATCTCGCCGCCGCCGCATCACGACATCTACTCGATCGAGGATCTGGCGCAGCTCATCTACGACCTCAAGCAGATCAACCCGGAGGCTTCGGTCTGCGTGAAGCTGGTGTCGCGCGGCGGCATCGGCACCATCGCCGCCGGCGTGGCCAAGGCCAAGGCGGATGCCATCCTGATCTCCGGCCATTCCGGCGGCACCGGGGCCAGCCCGCAATCCTCCATCAAATATGCCGGCCTGCCCTGGGAAATGGGGCTCTCCGAGACGCACCAGGTGCTGTTGCTGAACCGGCTGCGGCACCGGGTGAAGCTGCGCACCGATGGCGGCATCAAGACCGGCCGCGACGTGGTGGTCGCCGCCATGCTGGGCGCCGAGGAATTCGGCATCGGCACGGCCAGCCTGGTCGCCATGGGCTGCATCATGGTGCGGCAGTGCCACAGCAATACCTGCCCGGTCGGCGTCTGCACCCAGGACGAGACGCTGCGGCAGAAATTCGGCGGCACCCCGGAGAAGGTGATCAACCTGTTCTCCTTCGTGGCGGAGGAGGTGCGGGAGATCCTGGCCTCGCTCGGCTTCCGCAAGCTGACCGACGTGATCGGCCGTGCTGACCTGCTGAAGCAGGTGAGCCGCGGTTCCGAGGATCTGGATGACCTCGACCTCAACCCGCTGCTGGTGAAGGCGGATGCCGGCCCCTATGCCGCCTACTGCACGCTGGAAGGGCGGAACGAGGTGCCGGAGACACTCGATGCCGACATGATCCGCGACGCCGCGGCGCTGTTCGAGCGGGGCGAGAAGATGCAGCTCGCCTACAACATCCGCAACACCCACCGCGCCATCGGCACCAAGATCAGCAGCCGCATCACCCGCAAATTCGGCATGGACGGGTTGCAGCCCGGCCATCTGAGCGTGCGGCTGCGCGGCTCCGCCGGCCAGAGCCTCGGTGCCTTCGCGGTGCGCGGGCTGAAGCTGGAGGTCTTCGGCGACGCCAACGACTATGTCGGCAAGGGGCTCTCGGGCGGCACCATCGTGGTCCGGCCGGCGCCTTCCTCCACCCTGGTCTGGAACGAGAACACCATCATCGGCAATACCGTGCTTTATGGCGCGACCGCGGGCGAGCTTTTCGCCGGCGGCCAGGCCGGCGAGCGTTTCGCTGTCCGGAACAGCGGCGCCATCGCGGTGGTCGAGGGCGTCGGCGCCAACGGCTGCGAATACATGACCGGCGGCACGGTGGTGATCCTCGGCCCGGTGGGCGATAATTTCGGCGCCGGCTTCACCGGCGGCACCGCCTTCCTCTATGACGCAGACGGAACCTTCGAGCGGCGCCTCAACCCGGAGACCCTGCTCTGGTCCCGCCTGGCCTCCGCTTACTGGGAGGGCGTGCTGCGCGACCTGATCGCCCGGCATGTGCAGGAGACCGGCTCCCGCCTGGCCGCCCGGCTGCTGAACGACTGGGCGCAGGAGCGCGACTGCTTCTGGCACGTCGTGCCGAAGGACTATGCCCGCTACCTGCCCGTGCCGATGCAGGACCCTGCGGCGGTGGCCGCCGAGTAAATGCGCGGTGGGGGCGCTGGCCGCCCCCGCCGAACTACCTGCGTATGGAATGCGGCTGCCGCTTTCCCGTGTCGCGTGTGGATGTCATAAGCCTGCCCGTGCGAATACTTCATCACCTGCCCCTCTCGCCCTATGCACGGAAGGTCCGGCTTGCCCTGGCCGAGAAGCGCATTCCCTTCGAATTGCGCATCGAGCGCGTCTGGGAGAGGCGGCCCGAATTCCTCGGGCTGAACCCGGCCTGCACCGTGCCGGTGCTGGTGGAGCCGAATGGGCTGGCCATCGCCGACAGCTATGCGATCTGCGAATACCTCGATGAGGCCTACCCGGATATCCCTTTGTTCGGCCGGACCTTGGCGGAGCGGGCCGAGGTGCGGCGGCTGGTCGCCTGGTTCGACGGCAAATTCGCCACCGAAGTCACCTCCCGCCTGCTTCATGAGAGGCAATTGAAGCGGCTGCTCGGCCGCGGCAACCCGGATGCGGCGGTGATCCGCGCCGGCTACGCCAATCTGCGGCCGCATCTGGACTATCTCGGCTGGCTGGCGGAAACCCGGCCCTGGCTGGCCGGGCCGCATGTGAGCCTGGCGGATTTCGCGGCCGCCGCGCATCTCTCGGCGCTGGACTATATCGGCGACGTGGACTGGGGCCTGAACGAGGCGGCCAAGGATTGGTATGCCCGGATGAAGTCCCGGCCCTGTTTCCGCGGCCTGCTCACCGACCGGGTCAGCGACCTGACGCCGCCGGCGCATTACGCCGACCTGGATTTCTGAGACCCTCCTGCCGCCGCTGGGGCTCGGGCTGGTTCAGCGCCAGGTTCTGCTGCGCCAGCTCGGCCGTGGGTGAAGCCGGGGCCAGGGCGATCGCCCTTTCCCAATCCGCCCGGGCGCCCCTGGCATCGCCCTGCATCTGGCGAAGGATGCCGCGCTCCAGCAGCGCCTCCGCATTGTCGGGGGTCAGGGTCAGGGCCCGCGCCGCATCCGCTGCCGCCTCGTCCATCCGGCCGAGGTGCCGGAGCGCGGCGGCGCGGAACACCAGGGCCTCGGCCCGGTCGGGGTCGAGCGCCACCACCCGGTTCAGGTCATCGAGCGAATCCGCATAGCGCCCCATGCTGCCCAGGGCCACGGCGCGGTCCAGCATCAGTGCGGTGTCGTCCGGTGTCAGGGTCAGCGCCATGGTGGCGGCGGCATAGGCCCGGCCGGTTTCGCCGAGCAGCATCCAGGCCTGGCCGGCCTGGGCGAAGACCGCGGCGCGCGCCGCCGTGCTGCCCTGGCTGGTCCGGGCCAATTGCTCCAGCCTTTCGGCGGCCCGGGCGGTCTCGCCCGTGGCCAGCAGGGCGAGCGCGCCGCAGTGCCGCGCGCCCTCGCCGCCGCCGGCGCCCTCCCAGCCCTCGGCGAAAGCGCGGGCGCTTCCGGGATCGCTCCGCAACAGGCCAAGACAGCGGTCATACTCGGGCCCTTCGGCCAGCCGGGGGATATCGGGAGGCGGGGTTTCGCCGGCGGCCCTGGCCTCCGGCCCCGCCAGGGCGAGCCAAGCGGTGCTCGCGGCCACGGCCAGCAGCACGGCGGCACAGGCGCCGCGCAGGGTGGGGCAGACGGGCTTCACGCGGGCAGTCTAGCCGCCGGGGCCGATAGGCGCCAGATCAGGGGCATGGAACACGCGAATGCAGGGGCCGCAGGGCGGCTGGTGGTGGCGGGGCTCGGCTATAGCGGCGCGGCGGTGGCGCGGGAGGCTGCCGCCGCGGGCTGGCAGGTGGCCGGCACGGCGCGCGACCTGGCGGGCGCCGCCGCGCCGCCGGGGGGTTTCGGTGCTGCGCTTCGCCGAGGCCGGGCCGGCCATCGCGGAGGCCACGCATCTGCTGGTGACGGCCGCGCCGGGGGAGGCGGGCGACCCGGTCCTCAACGCCCATGCCGGGGCCATCGCGGCCGCGCCGCAACTCCGTTGGATCGGCTATATCTCCACGACAGGCGTCTATGGCGACCGCGGCGGCGCCTGGGTGGACGAGGCAACCCCGCCCGCCCCGCGCCAGGATCGTACCCGGTGGCGGCTGGAAGCCGAGCAGCAATGGGCACGCTTCGCCGCCGGTCGGGCGGTGGACCTGTTCCGCACCGGGGGCATCTATGGCCCCGGCCGCAGCGTCTTCGACGATCTGCGCGCCGGCACCGCGCGGCGCACCGTGAAGCCCGGCCATGCCTTCAGCCGCATCCACCGCGACGATATCGCGCGGGCCGTCTGCGCCGCGCTACGCCAATCGCTACCGCCGGGGCTGCGCGTTCTGCATCTGGTGGATGATGAGCCCTGCGAAAGCGCCATGGTGGTCGAGGCGGCAGCGCGGATGCTGGGCGTACCGCCGCCGCCGCCCGCCCCCTTCGAGCAGGCGGCGCGGAGCATGTCGCCCATGGCGCTGAGCTTCTGGGCGGAGAACCGGCGCGTCGCCAATGCCGCCACCAAGGCCGCGCTCGGCATCGCCTGGCGCCATCCCACCTGGCGCGAGGGCCTAGCCGCCATCCTCCGGGAGGAGCGCGGCGAGGGTCCGGCGCAGCACTAGCAGATCCGCCGGCCGCGACAGCCGGTGGTCGCCATCCTTGATGAGCGTGACCTGCACATCGGGGCCGGTGATGGCGGCGGCGGTGCGGAGCGAGAGTTCCCAGGGCACATCCGGGTCCTGCTGGCCATGCAGCAGCCGTACCGGCACCGCGATCGGCACCGGCCCCTGCAACAGCAGGTGGCGCTCGCCATCCTCCAGCAGCGCGCGGGTGATGGGGTAGGGATCGCCATAGGCGCTGGGCCGGTGCCAGGCGCCATCGCGCTCGATCGCCGCCCGGGCCTCGGGTTCCAGCGTCGCAGTGATACGGCTGGTGAAATCCGGCGCGGCGGCGATGCCGACCAGCCCCGCCACCCGCTCCCGCCGCCTGAGCGCCAGCAGCAGCGCGATCCAGCCGCCCATGGAGGAACCGACCAGGATCTGCGGCCCCTCGGTCAGCGCATCCAGCACGCAGGCGGCATCCTTCGCCCAGCGGCCGATGGTGCCATCGACGAAGCGGCCGCCGCTGGTGCCATGGCCGGAATAATCGAATCGGAGGAAGGCGCGGCCCTGCGCGGCGCAGAACGCAGCCAGGTCCTCGGCCTTGGTGCCGGTCATGTCGCTGTTGAAGCCGCCGAGGAAGACCACCCCCGGCCCCCGCCCGGCGAGCCGCCGCCAGGCCAGTTCCACCCCATCGCCGCGATCAAGGCGGCCCGTCGCCTCGGCCGTCATGCGCGCGGGTATCCGCGGCGGGCCAGGCTGGCAAAGAGCGCGCCGGTGCCGAAGCTCCAGGGCTCGCATTCATCGGTACGCGCTACCTGGTTCACCAACGCGCCGAGCCGCGGCGTGGCGATCCGCACCACATCGCCGGGATGGTGGGTGAAGCCCTGGCCCGGCGCGCCACGGTCCTTGGCGGGCGAGAAGGGCGTGCCGAGGAACAGCACCGCGCCATCCGGATACTGGTGATGCAGGCCGATCAATTGCTCCACCAGGGAGGCCGGGTCGCGGCTGATGCTGCCGATCTCGCCGGTCTCTTCCAGCCGGAAGCCATCGCTGCCCTCGATGCTGAGCGTCACGGTGGCGCGCCCTGCATCCGTCAGGGTGAACCCCGCATCGAAGAGCCGCAGCAGCGGGCCCAGCGCGCAGGAGGCGTTGTTGTCCTTGGCGCGGCCGAGCAGCAGCGCCGAGCGGCCCTCGACATCCCTGAGGTTCACGTCATTGCCCAGCATGGCGCCGAGAATCCGGCCCGCCGCGCTGACCGCCAGCACCACCTCCGGCTCCGGGTTGCTCCATTGGCTGACCGGATGCACGCCCACCCGGGCGCCGGTGCCGACCGCCGCCATGGGCTGGCATTTGGTGAAGATCTCGGCATCCGGGCCGATGCCCACCTCCAGGTATTGGCTCCACCAGCTCTTCGCCACCAGCGCCGCCTTCAGCCGCATGGCCTCGGGGCTGCCGGGGCGGAGCGCCGTCAGGTCGTCGCCGATGATCTGCCGCACCTCGGCGCGCACCGTTGCCGCCCGGCTGGCATCGCCATGGCAGCGTTCCTCGATCACCCGTTCCAGCATGCTCCGCGCATAGGTGACGCCGCAGGCCTTCACCGCCTGGAGGTCGACGGGCGCCAGCAGCCAGGGGCGGCAGGGGTCGCGCGTGTCATGCGCGCTATTCTCCAGCAGTGCCGTGAGGTCGAGCGGCAGCGGCACGCCGCGGCCGCGGATGGCGGCCAGCGGGTCGGCCGCGTTCAGCCAGGCGCTGACCGTGCCGAAGGCGGGCGTCATGTCGAAAGCCGCGCCTTCCAGCAGGGCGATGGCGCTCGGCCCCTCCGGCGTCATCACGCGGGCGGCGTAGGCGCCGCCCGGCCAGTCCGCCGGCAGGCTCGTCGCGTCCAGGCGCAGCATGGGGCCTCTCCTCCCTGATCGGCTCGATGGGCCGGCACCTTAGCGGCGGCGGCGCGCGCACGGCAGGCCCCCCCGGCGGAAGGCGGCCGGTGAAACCCGCGAAACCGGAATGCCGCGGGGCCGGCATCCCCGCGAAACCGCATGTGCCTAGAGGATGCGCATCGCAAGACGGGACGGAGCACGGGGACATGATGCTGGACATCCTTCAGGCGGCGCTGCAACTCACCCGGCTGCACTGGGAGATGCGGGCGCGGGGCTGGGGCACGCGCACGCTCGGCGACCGGCTGCGGCGCGATATCGGCCTGCCGCCGCGGCACGAGGCGGGGCGCCTCGCCACCCGGCCCGACTGGCACTGATCCGCCCATCCGCATCGAACCCATGCAGGCCATGATCCTCGCCGGTCGCCACGGCCGGGCGTGGTCCGGCGCCAGCCACGCCGCGCTGGGCCGCTACGGCCATGCCGTGGCGCGTGGCTTCGCCGCTCCGGCCAAGGCATCTCCACCGGCTGCCTCACCGCCCTCTGACGGCATGGGGGCCTACCGCACCGGCCATTGACGAAAACCTCCGCCAGACCGAGGAGAAGGCAGCCATCACCGCTGGCCCCTGCGGAGGACTCCGTTTTGCACCACCCCGTCCCACGGCTCGCCGCCGCTGAAGCCCCGGGCGAATGACCGTTCGCCACGACGCCGCCGCACTGCGCCGCTTCGCCGCCCTCCTGTTCGAGAGGGGTGGCATGGAGGGGGAGAAGGCCGCCACCGTCGCGGAGGTGCTGGTCGAGGGCGACCTGCTAGGCCACGACACCCATGGCCTGGCCCTGCTGCCGCCCTATCTCGATGCGCTGGCCAGCGGCGACATGCTGGGGCGGGGCGCGCCGGAGGTGCTGACCGGCACGCCCGTGGTGGAAACCTGGGATGGCCGCAAGCTGCCCGGCCCCTGGCTGGTGCGCCGCGCCGCCGATCTCGCCGCGGAGCGCGCCGCCAGCTTCGGCCTGGCGGCGGTGGCGATTCGGCGCTGCCACCATATCGGCTGCCTCGCCGTCTATCTGCCGCGGGTGGTGGAGCGGGGGCAGGTGCTGCTGGTGTTTTCCTCGGACCCCGCCACCGGCTCGGTCGCGCCCTGGGGCGGCACGCGGCGGCTCTTCACGCCGAATCCCATCGCCGCGGGCTGGCCCTCGCCTGATGGGCCGGTGATGCTGGATGTGTCGATGTCCATCACCACCAATGCCATGACCGCGCGCCGGCGCGCCGAGGGCGGGCGCTTCCCTGCCGATGCCCTGCTGGATGCCGAGGGCCGCCCGACCAGCGACCCGGAGGCCTTCTTCACCAGCCCCGCCGGCAGCCTGCTGCCGCTTGGCGGCATGGCGGCTGGGCATAAGGGCTCGGCGCTCGGGCTGATGGTGGAGGCGCTGACCAGCGCGCTCGTCGGTCATGGCCGCGCCGATGCACCTGGCGGCTGGGGCGCTTCCGTCCTGGTGCTGGTGCTCGACCCCGCCCGTTTCGGCGGTACCGAGGCCTTCCTGCGCGAGACCGGCTGGATGGCGGCGGCGGTGCATGCCAATCCGCCGCCGCCGGGCGCCCCGCCGCCCCGGCTGCCCGGCGAGCGTGCCTGGCAGCGCCGGGCGGCGGCGCTGGCCGAGGGCGTGGCGCTGCACCCCTCACTGCCGCCGCTGCTGGCCGAGCGCGGCGCCCTGGCCGGCATCGCCATGCCCGCCCCGCTTTGAGCGCGACCATCCTGCAGGTGCTGCCCGCCCTGGTCTCGGGCGGGGTCGAGCGCGGCACGCTGGAGATCGCCGAGGCGCTGCTGGCCGCGGGCTGCCGCGCCCTGGTCGCCTCCGCCGGCGGGCCGTTGGTCGGGCCGCTGGAGCGGCTGGGCGCCCGGCACGTGACCCTGCCGCTCGGCACCAAATCCCCGGCCGGGATCTGGCGCAATGCCGCGGCGCTCACGGCGCTGGCGCGGGCGGAGGGGGTGGCGATCATCCATGCCCGTTCCCGCGCCCCCGCCTGGTCGGCGCTGCTGGCGGCGCGGCGGGCAGGGGCGCATTTCGTCACCACCTATCACGGCACCTACAATGAGGGATTTCCGGGCAAGCGCCTGTACAATTCGATCATGGCACGGGGCGAGCGGGTGATCGCCATCAGCGAGTTCATCGCGGCGCATATCCAGGCGCGGCACGGCACCGATCCGGCGCGCATCCGGGTGATCCCGCGCGGCGTCGATCCGGCGCGCTTCGATCCGGCGGCGGTGACGCCCGCCCGGGTGGCGGCGCTGCGCCAGGCCTGGAATGTCCCGGAGGGGCGTCCGGCGGTGATGCTGCCGGGGCGCCTGACGCGCTGGAAGGGCCAGGCCGTGCTGCTCGACGCCATGCCGCTGCTGCCTCCTGAGGTGATGGTGCTGCTGGTCGGCGCCGGCGCCGGCAATGGCGGCTTCCGGGATGAGCTGGCATCGCGCGTCGCAAATGCTGGGCTCGGCGAGCGGGTGCGCCTCTGCGGTCATGCCGAGGACATGCCGGCGGCGCTGCTGCTGGCGGATGTGGTGGTGCATGCCTCGACCGACCCGGAAGCCTTCGGCCGCACCGTCATCGAGGCGCAGGCCATGGCCCGGCCGGTGATCGCCGCCGATCTCGGCGCCCCGCGTGAGACGGTGCTGGAGGGCGAAACCGGCTGGCGGGTGCCCCCCGGGAGACCCCGCCGCACTGGCCAGCGCCATCACCGCCGCGCTCGCCCTGCCGCCGGCGGCGCGGGCGGCGCTCGGTGCCCGGGCGCGGGCGCGGGTGCTGGCGCGCTACACCACGGCGGCGATGCAGGCGGCGACCCTGGCGGTGTATCGGGAACTGCTGTGAGGCGGTGATGCAGCGCATCCTGGTCATCAAGCTCGCGGCCCTCGGCGACTTCGTGCAGGCCTTCGGGCCCTTCGCGGCCATCCGTGCGCATCATCCGGCGGCCGAGATCACCCTGCTGACCACGCCCCCCCTATGCGGACCTCGCCCGGCGCAGCCCCTGGTTCGACCGGGTCTGGGCCGATGGCCGCCCGGGCTGGGCCGATCTGCCGGGGCTCTGGCGCCTGGCGCGGCGGCTGCGCGGGGCGGGGTTCAGCCGGGTCTATGATTTGCAGACCTCCGCCCGCTCCTCCCGCTACCGGCGGCTGCTGGGGGATGGGGTCGAGTGGTCCGGCATCGCGCCCGGCGCCAGCCATCCGCATGCCAATCCGCGGCGCGATTTCATGCATACGATCGAGCGGCAACGGGAACAGTTGGAGATGGCCGGCCTCCGCGCCTTCCCGCTGCCGGAACTGGACTGGCTGGATGCCGATATCTCCGGGTTTGGCCTGCCGCCGCGCTTTGCCCTGCTGGTGCCCGGCGCCTCTCCCGGCCGGCCGGGCAAGCGCTGGCCGGCGGAACGCTATGGGGCCCTGGCGGCCGGGCTCGGCCTGCCGGCCACGGTGGTGGGCGGGCCGGCCGAGGCGCCGCTCGCCGCCGCCATCGCCGCGGCGGCGCCGGGGGTGATCGACCTTACCGGCCGCACCAGCTACGCGGCGCTGGGCGCCGTGGCGCGGCGGGCCGCCTTCGCCATCGGTAACGATACCGGCCCGACGCACCTGATCGCCGCCGCCGGCTGCCCGACCCTGGCCCTGTTCGGCGCCGAGAGCGATCCCGCGCTTTGCGCCCCGCGCGGCCAAGCCGTGGCGGTGCTGCGGCATGCGCGGCTGGCGGCGCTGGAGGTGGCGGAGGTGCGGGTGGCGCTGGCGGGGTTGGTTGCGGCCTGAAGGCGGCGCGTCGCCTGGCCGCAAGGCAGGCCATGTTGCCGGCTATGGCAGTTTCCGATGCGGTATGGCATCGGCGCAAGCACCATGCTTGACGCCGACCGGCTCGCCCGCCCATGGTCCGCGCCCCCAAAGCCCAAGGAGCCCGTTGCCCGATGCCTGCGATCACCCTGCCCGATGGTTCCGTGCGCCGCTTCGACGGGCCGGTCACGGGCACCGAGGTCGCCGCCGCGATCGGGCCCGGCCTGGCCAAGGCCGCGCTGGCGATGAGCGTGGACGGCAGGCTGCGCGACCTCTCCGCAACGCTGGAACAGGACAGCGCCCTCCGCTTCATCACCCGCAAGGACCCCGAGGCGCTGGAGCTGATCCGCCACGACGCCGCGCATGTGCTGGCGGAAGCGGTGCAGGCACTGTTCCCCGGCACGCAGGTGACGATCGGCCCTGCCATCGAGAACGGCTTCTACTACGACTTCGCCCGCAACGAGCCCTTCACGCCGGAGGATTTCGCCGCGATCGAGGCGAAGATGCGGGAGATCGTCGCCCGCAACAGCCCCTTCCGCCGCAGCGTGCTGCCACGCGAGGAGGCGATCGCCTTCTTCGAGGCGAAGGGCGAAGACTACAAGGCCGAGCTGATCCGCGACCTGCCGGCCACGGAGGAGATCTCCCTCTACAGCCAGGGCGACTGGATCGACCTCTGCCGCGGCCCGCATATGCGCGGCACCGCCGATGTCGGCAGCGCCTTCAAGCTGATGAAGGTGGCCGGCGCCTATTGGCGCGGCGACCACCGCAATGCCATGCTGAGCCGCATCTACGGCACGGCCTGGCGCGACCAGAAGGAGCTGGACGCCTATCTCCACCAGCTTGAGGAAGCCGAGCGCCGCGACCACCGCAAGATCGGCAAGGAGATGGATCTGTTCCACCTCCAGGAGGAAGCGGTGGGCAGCATCTTCTGGCACCCGAAGGGCTGGAAGCTCTACCGGACGCTGGAGGACTACATGCGCCGGCGGCTGGACGCGACCGACTACCAGGAGGTGCGGACGCCGCAGCTTGTGGACCGGAAGCTCTGGGAAGAATCCGGCCATTGGGAGAAATTCCGCGAGCACATGTTCATCGCCCGCGTCGAGGAGGAGGATGAGCGCGACCGCGTCCTCGCCCTGAAGCCGATGAACTGCCCCTGCCATGTGCAGATCTTCAACCAGGGGCTCCGCAGCTACCGCGAATTGCCGCTGCGCATGGCGGAGTTCGGAAGCTGCCACCGCTATGAGCCGAGCGGCGCGCTGCACGGCATCATGCGGGTGCGCGCCTTCACCCAGGACGACGCGCATATCTTCTGCACGGAGGAGCAGATCGCGGAGGAGACGGTGCAATTCGTGGCGCTGCTCTCCTCCATCTACCGCGATCTCGGCTTCGAGGAATTCCGCGTGAAGTTCAGCGACCGTCCGGCTAAGCGGGCCGGTGAGGACGCCGTCTGGGACCAGGCGGAGGGCGCGCTCAAGGAAGCCTGCCGCATCGCCGGCGTGGACTACACGCTGAACCCGGGGGAGGGCGCCTTCTACGGCCCGAAGCTGGAATTCGTGCTGCGCGACGCGATCGGCCGCGACTGGCAATGCGGCACCTTGCAGGTGGATTTCGTGCTGCCGGAGCGGCTCGATGCCGAATACGTGGCGGAGGACGGCACGCGGAAGCGGCCGGTGATGCTGCACCGGGCCATCCTCGGCAGCTTCGAGCGCTTCATCGGCATCCTGATCGAGCAGCATGCCGGGCGTTTCCCGCTCTGGCTGGCGCCGGTGCAGGTGGTGGTCGCCACCATCGTGGACGAGGCGGCACCCTTCGCCCGCGAGGCGGCCGCGGCCCTGGCCCGCGCCGGGCTGCGCGTGGAACTCGATCTGCGGAACGAGAAGATCAACCGCAAGGTCGTGGACCATATCGAGCAGCGGGTACCGGTGCTGGCCGTGGTGGGGCGGCGCGAGGCGGAGCAGGGCAGCCTGGTGCTGCGCCGCCTGCCAGGACGGGAGCAGGAAATGCTGCCCCTAGCCGAGGCGGTGGCACGGCTGGCGGCCGAGGCAACGCCGCCTGACCGCAGGCCGGAGGCCGCGCAGGCCAGCGATCAAGCAGTTGCAGCGGCCTGACACGGACGCCATAACTATAGTGCTGAACCGTTCCAACATCGACAGGAGAGAGCAATAGCCCGAGGTCCCGTTTCCAACCAGTTGCCGCCGCGCGATGGGCCGCGCGTCAACGAGGATATCCGCGTGCCGCAGGTCCGGCTGATCGACCAGGATGGCGAGATGCAGGGCGTCATGTCCGCGCGCGAGGCGCTGCAGCGCGCCTATGATGTCGGCCTCGACCTGCTTGAGATCAGCCCCAATGCCGAGCCGCCGGTCTGCAAGATCACGGATTACGGCAAGTACAAATACGAGCAGCAGAAGAAGGCCAACGAGGCCCGCAAGAAGCAGAAGGTCGTCGAAATCAAGGAGGTGAAGGTCCGCCCCAACATCGACGATCACGACTACGACGTGAAGATGCGGGCGATGAAGTCCTTCATCGAGGAAGGCGACAAGGTGAAGGTCACGCTGCGGTTCCGCGGGCGCGAGATGGCGCACCAGGACCTCGGCATCAAGGTGCTGGAGCGCATCCGCACCGAGCTCGGCGAGACCATCAAGGTGGAGCAGATGCCCCGCCTGGAGAACCGCCAGATGATCATGGTCCTGGCGCCGAAATAGGCGGCGCCCTGCCGGCGCGCGGTTCCGCCTGGTCGGCCCGCGCGCGCCGGCAGGGCTGCTCTCAGCTTGCCAGCGCCTTCTCCTTCTTGCTGCGCAGTGAGGGCAGCACCATCAGCACCAGCGCGATGAGGGCGAGCCCGAGCATCGAGGCGCTGATCGGCCTTTCGAGGAAGGTCATCGGGTCGCCGCGCGAGAGCAGCATGGCGCGGCGCAGATGCTCCTCCATCATCGGGCCGAGCACGAAGCCCAGCAGCAACGGGGCCGACTCGCAGCCCAGCTTGGTCAGGGCATAGCCGAGCACGGTGAAGATCATCATGGTGTAGACGTCGAAGACGTTGTTGTTGATGCTGTAGGCGCCGATGCAGCAGAAGACCAGGATCGCCGGATACAGGAATTTATAGGGCACCTTCAGCAGCTGCACCCAAACCCCGACCAGCGGCAGGTTGATGACCAGCAGCATCAGGTTGCCGATCCACATGCTGCAGATCAGGCCCCAGAAGAGTTCCGGCTGCGCCGTGACCATCCGTGGCCCGGGCTGGATGCCCTGGATGATGAGGGCGCCCACCATCAGGGCCATCACGGAATTGGACGGGATGCCGAGCGTCAGTAGCGGGATGAAGGCGCTCTGCGCCCCGGCATTATTGGCGCTTTCCGGCCCGGCTAGCCCCTCGATCGCGCCATTGCCGAAGCGTTCCGGGCGGCGTGTCAGGCGCCGCTCCAGCATGTAGGACCCGAAGGAGGAGATGGCGGCGCCGCCGCCCGGCAGGATGCCGAGTGCGGTGCCGAGCAGGGTTCCCCGGATCGAGGCCGGGATCGCGTAGCGCCATTCCTCACGGCTCAGCCAGAGCGGGCCGCGCTTCGCCACCCGGCCGCTGCGGATCTCCGGGCGTTCCAGGTTCAGGATGATCTCCGTCACCCCGAACAGTCCCATGGCCAGGGCCACGAAATTGATGCCGTCCGAGAGTTCGGGGACGCCGAAGGTGAAACGCTGCTGCCCCGTTTGCACATCGGTCCCGACCAGGCCGAGCGCGACGCCCAGCACCACCATCGCTATGGCCTTCGGCACGCTGCCCTGGGCCAGGACGCAGGCGACGATCAGGCCGAGCAGCATGAGGGAGAAGTAGTCCGGCGGCCCGAAGGACAGCGCCACCGATGTGAGCATCGGCCCCGATGCGGCGACGACGAAGGTGGACACCGTGCCGGCGAAGAAGGAGCCGAGCGCCGCCGCGGCCAGCGCCGCCCCGGCGCGCCCCTGCTGCGCCATCTTGTAGCCTTCGATGGCGGTGACGACGCCGGAGATCTCGCCCGGCAGGTTCAGCAGGATGGCGGTGGTGGAGCCGCCATACTGCGCGCCGTAATAGATGCCGGCCAGCATGATAATGGCGGTGACCGGATCCTGCCCGAAGGTGAGCGGCAGCAGCAGGGAGATGGTCGCCGTCGGCCCGAGGCCGGGCAGCACGCCGATGGCCGTGCCGATCAGGGTGCCGAGAAAGGCGAAGGTCAGGTTCTTGAAGCTGAGTGCGACATCAAAGCCGAGCGCGAGGTTCTCGAGCATGCGCCTGCCCCCTCATGCGCTGGGCTGGCGGGCGGCAAGCGCCGCGGAGAGACAGGCGTCGGCCGGCAATATCCTGGCCCCTCCGGGATGCCTGCCCGCAAGCCGATGCAGCTGCGAGGGGAGGTGGGCCAGGGGCGGGCCGGAATGCGAGGTGGGGATGGTCCTGGGCAGCAGGATGCAGCAGGGCGCCATCCGGCCCTGGCGGGCCGTGGCCCGGTCAACTCCGTCGATCAAGATGATCCTCCCGGCAATTCTCTTTTTTTGGTCCTGGCCGGCCGCTGCTCGCGACAATGCCAAGCATTCGGCAAACTCACCTTGGCGGTCCAGGTTTCGTCGGGAAATGATCGCGCGGCCGATTCATCCGCTGCCGCATGGCAGGGCAATCGGGTGAGTTTGTTACGCGGTGCCGCGGAGGAGTTGCTGGAGGTAGTCGGTGCTCCAGCCGGCGAGCTTGCGACGGTTCTTGAGGCTGGTGGTTGGCCTGGCCTGGTGCAGCAGGTTGAGCGCCATATGCTTGACCACGGCCATGTTCTCCGGCCCGTAGCCGGAACGCAGGCGGGCGAGGTCGTCGCGGAAGACGACGTCGAGTGTCCAATGCAGCCGGTTCTCGATGCCCCAATGCGCCCGCACCGCGCGGGCGAAGGTCTCGGCATCCAGCCTGGCTGAGCCGAGGTAGCAGCGGCGCTCGCGCTCGACCCGGCCGTTCCGTTCGGTTTCGCTCTCGACCATGCCGATCATGGCGAGGGCCGGGAAGGCGGGCTCGTCGGGGTAGCGGCGGTCGGAGAACAGCCAGTCCACGACATGGCAGACGCTGTGGCGCCGGACCTCGATGCGGCCGTGCTCGCCATCGGCGGTCTGGTGGGTCTGCACCGGCATCCCCGGAGGTGGGGCGGCAAAGAAGGCGGCGACCTCGGCATGGGTGAGTGGCCGGTTGGCCTTGAGCGCCAGCAGGTAGTTGCCACCGCGTGCCTGGATGGCCTCGGCGATGGCCCGCTGGGTCCCGATGGCGTCGATCGTGACCAGGGCACCGGCCAGTTCCAGCCGCTCCAGCAGCGCCGGGATGGCGGTGATCTCGTTTGACTTGCCGTCCACCACCTCCTGCCCCAGCACCAGCCGCCGCCCGCTGGCCCAGGCCGAGAGCAGGTGCAACGGCTCGCGCCCCTTGCCCCGGGCGTGGCTGCGCCGTGCGGTTTTGCCGTCGATGGCAATCACCTCCGGCCCGCCCAGGTCCGGGGCCGTGGCGCGCAGCCCGGCGACCCAGGCGGTGAAGCAGTCCCTGAACATTTCGGGGTCCAGCCGGGCCACTAGCGCTCCCAGCGTGTCATGGCTCGGGATGCCATGGGCGAAGGGCAGGAACCGGCGCAGGAAGCCAAGGTTCTGATTGCCCCAGACCTCGGCCTCGACAAAGTCGTCCGCCCCGGCCAGCGTCGCGCAGAGCAGCAACAGCAGGATTTCCGGCAAGGGATACAGCACCTTCGCCACCTGCCGCGGGTCCGACAGCGCCGCAAACCGCTCCACCAGCGACCCACCATCCCCAACCATGACGTGCCCCCCCACCAGAGGCACCCCACGAACCACTCCCACCAGCAAGGGGAAAGGCCACCCCGCATTCACCCGATTGCCCTGGGCCGCATGGGCATGCTGCTTGACCCTTGCCCCCCCGTGGCGTAACCAGCCTGCCGAGGGCCGGGTCCCTCTCGCTCGGTCCCCCGTCAGGCGGGGGGCTCCGCCGCTCCGCGAAGACTCGCGCAGCGGTGCGCTACCTTTTGGGGCAATCGGTGGCGGGGTGCTGGAGGATAGGATTTTAAGGAAGGGTCGCGGTTCACCGCCATGTTCGAGGCGCTCTCCAGCAAGCTGAACGGGGTTTTCGACCGGCTGCGCCGCCGCGGCGCGCTGTCAGAATCCGATGTGCAGGAGGCGCTGCGCGAGGTCCGCGTGGCGCTGCTGGAGGCTGATGTCGCGCTGCCGGTGGTGCGCGACCTGGTGGCCCGGGTGCGCGAGCGCGCGGTGGGACAGGAGGTCATCCGCTCCGTCTCACCGGCGCAACAGGTCATCAAGATCGTCAATGACTGCCTGGTGGAGGCGCTGGGCGGCGGCGAGGGCGATGACGGCAAGCGGGGCCTGGATCTCGCCGCGGCCGCGCCGGTGCCGCTGCTGATGGTTGGGCTCCAGGGTTCGGGCAAGACCACCACCTCGGGCAAGATCGCGCTGCGCCTGAAGGGGCGCGACAAGAAGAAGGTGCTGCTCGCCTCGCTGGACGTGCAGCGACCGGCGGCGCAGTTGCAGTTGCAGCAATTGGCGGAGCGGGCCGGCGTCGCCAGCCTGCCGATCATCCCGGGCCAGACGCCGCTCGAGATCGCCGCGCGCGCCATGGATCTCGGGCGCCGTGAACTCTATGACGTGGTGATCCTGGATACCGCCGGACGCCTCGCCATCGACGAGGCGCTGATGGCCGAGGTCGCGGCGGTGAAGGCCGCGACCAATCCGCATGAAACGCTGCTGGTCGTCGATGCCATGACCGGTCAGGACGCGGTGAATACCGCCCGCGCCTTCCAGGAGCGGGTCGGCGTTACCGGCATCGTCATGACGCGGGTCGATGGCGATGCGCGGGGCGGCGCGGCACTCTCCATGCGGGCGGTGACGGGCGCGCCGATCAAGCTGCTCGGCGCCGGCGAGAAGCTGGATGCGCTGGAGGATTTCCATCCCGACCGCATCGCCGGCCGCATCCTCGGCATGGGCGACATCGTCTCCCTGGTGGAGCGCGCGGCCGAGACGATCGACCGGGACGAGGCCGAGAAGATGGCCGCCCGGATGCAGAAGGGGCAGTTCAACCTCGAGGACTACGCCTCCCAGCTCAAGCAGATCGGCAAGATGGGCAGCCTTTCGGGCATCCTCGGCATGCTGCCGGGGGTGGGCAAGATGAAGGCGCAACTCGAGGACGCCAATCTCGACACCACCATCCTGAAGCGCCAGGCCGCCATCATCGGCAGCATGACACCGAAGGAGCGCCGCACGCCCGATATCATCAAGGCATCGCGGAAGCGCCGCATCGCCGCCGGCTCCGGCACCACGGTGCAGGAAGTGAACCGGCTGCTGAAGCAGTTCGACGACATGTCCGCGATGATGAAGCGGATGAGCAAGCTCGGCCAGAAGGGGTTGATGCGGGGTGGGCTTGGTGCCCTCCTGCCCGGCTCCGGCGGCCGCCGACCCTTTTGACAGCAACGACACCAGGAGCCACGGAAGCACTATGGGCCTGAAGATCCGCCTCGCGCGCGCCGGCGCCAAGAAGCGCCCCTATTACCACATCGTGGTGGCCGACAGCCGCAGCCCGCGCGATGGCCGCTTCATCGAGAAGCTGGGCAGCTACAACCCGATGCTGCCGGCCGAGCATGCCGAACGCGTCCGCCTGGTCGATGAGCGCATCGCGCATTGGCTGAGCAATGGCGCGGTGGCGACCGATCGCGTCGCGAAATTCCTCGGCAAGGCTGGGCTGGCGCCGATGCCGGTCTTCCCGGAGCAGCCGAAGAAGTCGGCACCGAAGAAGAAGGCGCAGGAACGCGCCGCCGCTGCCGCCGCCGCGGCCGGCTGAAGGCGGGAAGGACGGGCCATAGGCAATGGGTGCGAAGCGCATCCTGGTGGGCGAGATCGGCAGGCCGCATGGTGTGCGCGGCCTGGTGAAGCTGCGCAGCTTCACCGCCGATCCTGCGGCCATCGCCACCTATGGCCCGCTGACCGACGAGGGCGGCACGCGGCGCATCGCGCTGGCGGTGCTGGCGGAGGGCCTGGCCCGCATCGAGGGCATCGCCGATCGCGACGCCGCTGCGCGGCTGACCGGCACGCGCCTCTATGTGGAGCGCGACAGGCTGCCGCCGCCGGAGGAGGAGGAGTTCTACCTCGCCGACCTGATCGGCCTGCGGGCCGCGACGGCGGCCGGGGAAGCCCTCGGCAGCATCCGCGCGGTGGAGGAGCATGGCGCCGGCGCCTTCCTGGTGCTGGATGGCCCGCCCGAAAGGCTGGTCCCTTTCACCCGCGCCTGCGTGCCGGTGGTGGACCTGACGGCGCAACATGTCGTGGTGGTTCTGCCGGAGGAGATCCTGGTGCCGCCGCAGCCGGGTGAGGAGGCGGCGGCATGAGTTGGCATGCCTCCGTCCTGACCCTCTTCCCGGAGATGTTCCCGGGCCCGCTCGGCCAGTCGCTGGCCGGAAGGGCGCTGCGCGAGGGGCGCTGGCGGCTGGATGCTCTCGACATCCGCGGCTTCGCCACCGACCGGCACCGCACCGTGGACGACACGCCCTTCGGCGGCGGCGCCGGCATGGTGCTGCGGCCGGATGTGGTGGATGCGGCCTGCGGCGCAGCGCTGGAGGCGGGGCCCGAACGGCCATTGCTGTTCCTGACGCCGCGTGGCCGGCACCTCGACCAGGCGCTGGTGCGGGAACTGGCCGCGGCGCCGGGCGTGGTGCTGCTCTGCGGCCGTTACGAGGGCATTGACCAGCGCGTGGTGGAAGCGCGCGGGATGCGGGAAGTCTCCATCGGCGACTACGTCCTCTCGGGCGGCGAGCCGGCGGCGCTGGTCCTGCTCGATGCCTGCGTGCGGCTGCTGCCGGGCGTCATGGGCGCGGCGGCGAGCGCCGAGGAGGAGAGCTTCGCCGCGGGCCTGCTCGAATACCCGCATTACACGCGCCCGGCGGAATGGAATGGCCGCGCCGTGCCGGAGGTGCTGCTCTCCGGCCATCATGCCGAGGTGGCGCGGTGGCGGCACGCCGAGGCGGAACGCATCACCCGCGAACGCCGGCCCGATCTCTGGGCGCGGCACGAGGCTTCACTACGGATCGCGGCCCAGGCCGGCGGCGCAAGGGAGGGCAGCCCTGCGGGTGCCCCGCTTGCCGCTGAGGCCGGTGCCGCCTAAACGGAACGACGAAAGGAATTTCGACCATGAATCTGCTGCAGCAGTTCGAGGCGGAGCAGTTGACCCGCCTCGCCACCGCCCGCCCGGTGCCGGAATTCGGCCCCGGCGACACGGTGCGCGTGATGGTGAGGGTGGTCGAGGGCGAGCGGGTCCGCGCCCAGGCCTATGAGGGCGTGGTGATCGCGCGGTCCAACAAGGGTGTGAACAGCAATTTCACCGTCCGCAAGCTCTCCTATGGCGAGGGTGTGGAGCGCGTCTTCCCGCTCTACTCGCCCTCCGTCACGGAGATCCAGGTGATGCGGCGCGGCAAGGTGCGGCGCGCGAAGCTCTACTTCCTGCGCGGGCGCACCGGCAAGGCCGCCCGCATCCAGGAGAAGCTCGGCACCTATGCCGATGCCGCCAGGGCATCGGCCGAGCGCCGGGCGGAGAAGCAGGCCTGAGCCTGCGGGACTGAAGAGCGGCCCCGTCCCGCGCCGGATGCGCGGGGTGGGCGCCGGGATACGGGGAACGAGGATGTCAGGTCAGAAGCCGCGCACGCTGTTCGACAAGATCTGGGACGCGCATGTCGTCGAGACGCTGCCCGACGGCACCGCGCTGCTCTATGTCGACCTCCACCTCACCCATGAGGTGACGACGCCGCAGGCCTATGACGGCTTGCGCGCGGCGGGGCGCAAGGTGCGCCGGCCGGATGCGACCATCGCGGTGGTGGACCACAACATCGCCACCGACGAGAGCCGCCGCACCGGCATCCTCGACCCCGAAAGCCGGTTGCAGGTCGAAACGCTGGAGCGGAACGTCCAGGAATTCGGCGTTCCCTACATTCCGCTGCTGGATGACCGGCAGGGGATCGTGCATGTCATCGGGCCGGAGCTTGGCCGCTCGCTGCCCGGCATGACCATCGTCTGCGGCGACAGCCACACCTCGACGCATGGCGCCATGGGCGCGCTGGCCTTCGGCATCGGCACCTCCGAGGTCGAGCATGTGCTGGCCACCCAGACCCTGCTGCAGAAGCCGGCGAAGAACATGCGGGTGCTGGTCGAGGGCAATCTCGCCTTCGGCTGCTCGGGCAAGGACATCACCCTGGCCATCATCGGCCGGATCGGCACCGCCGGCGGCACCGGCCATGTGATCGAATATGCCGGCGACACGATCCGCGCGCTCGACATGGCCGGGCGCATGACGGTCTGCAACATGTCGATCGAGGGCGGCGCGCGGGCCGGCATGGTGGCGCCGGACGAGACCACCTTCGACTATATCCGCCGCACCCCGGAGGGGCCGAAGGGCGAGGCGCTGGAGCGCGCGCTGGCCTGGTGGCGGACGCTGCCCTCGGACCCGGGCGCGCGGTTCGACAGGGAAGTGCGGATCGCGGCGCATGAGATCGCGCCGCAGGTCACCTGGGGCACCAGCCCGGAGGATGTGCTGCCGATCACCGGCATCATCCCGAACCCCGAGGAGGCCGCGGATGAGGCGCGCCGCGCGCAGCTTCGCCGCATGGTGGAATACATGGGCGTGGCGCCGGGCCAGCGGCTGCAGGACCTGCCGGTGGATGTGGTCTTCATCGGCAGCTGCACCAATAGCCGAATCGAGGACATCCGCGCCGCCGCCGCCATCGCCCGTGGCCGCCGCGTGGCCGAGGGCGTGCGCGCCATGGTGGTGCCGGGTTCCGGCCTGGTGAAGAAGCAGGCCGAGGCGGAGGGGCTCGACCGCATCCTGCGCGAGGCCGGCTTTGAATGGCGGGAAGCCGGCTGCTCGATGTGCCTTGGCATGAACCCGGACAAGCTGACCCCGGGCCAGCGCTGCGCCAGCACCAGCAACCGTAATTTCGAGGGGCGTCAGGGCCCCGGCGGGCGGACGCATCTGCTGAGCCCCGCCATGGCCGCCGCCGCCGCGGTGGCCGGCAGGCTGGCCGATGTGCGCGACTACCAGCCGAAGGAGGCGGTGTGATGCAGGCTTTCACCACCCTCACGGGCGTCGCGGCGCCGCTGCCGATGGCGAATGTCGATACCGACAAGATCATCCCGGCGCGCTTCCTGAAGTCGATCAGCCGCTTCGGATTCGGCAAGCATCTCTTCGCCAATCTGCGCTTCCGGGAGGATGGGTCGGAGAATCCCGATTTCGTCCTCAACCAGGAACCGTACCGCAAGGCCGAGGTGCTGATCGCCTTCGAGAATTTCGGCTGCGGCTCCTCGCGCGAACATGCGCCCTGGGCGCTGCTGGATTTCGGCATCCGCTGCGTCATCGCCCCGGATTTCGCCGATATCTTCCACAGCAACTGCTTCAAGAACGGCGTCCTGCCGGTCCAGCTCCCGCGCGCCGTCTGCGAGCAGCTTATTGAAGACGCGAAGATGGGGCCGAATGCTCGCGTCACCGTCGATCTGGAGCGGCAGGTGGTGGTCCGCCCGAATGGCGAGGAGATCCCCTTCCAGATCGACCCGCTGCGACGCCACCTGATGCTGAACGGGCTCGATGACATCGGCCAGACCATGCAGCATGTGGGTGCCATCGATGGATTCGAGGCACGGCAGAAATCCGCACAGCCCTGGCTCTATCGCTAGTCCAAAATTCGGAGGTCGCCCCGCCCATGCCCGCCAACAAGAAGCTGCTCGTGCTGCCTGGTGACGGCATCGGCCCCGAGGTGATGCGCGAAGTCCGGCGCATCATCGACTGGATGGACCGCCGCCGCAGCGTCAGCTTCGAGATCGAGGAGGGGCTGGTCGGCGGCGCCGCGCTCGATGCCGAGGGCACCCCCTGCTCGGACGCCACCCTGGCGCGCGCCCGCGCTGCCGATGCCGTGTTGTTCGGCAGCGTCGGCGGCCCGAAATGGGACAGCCTGCCCTTCGACAAGCGACCGGAGCTCGGCATCCTGCGGTTGCGCAAGGAGCTTGGGCTTTTCGCCAATCTCCGTCCCGCGGTGGTACTGGACCCGCTGGTGGAGGCTTCCTCGCTGAAGCCGGATCTGGTGCGTGGCCTCGATCTCATGATCGTCCGCGAATCGACCGGCGGCATCTATTTCGGCGAGCCGCGCGGCGTCGAGACGATGCCGAACGGCAAGCGCCGTGGCATCGACACCGAGGTCTATACCGAGGACGAGATCGCCCGGGTCGCCCGGGTCGGCTTCGACCTGGCGCGCAAGCGTCGGGGCAAGCTGACCTCGGTCGAGAAGGCGAATGTCATGCAGTCCGGCCGCCTCTGGCGCGCCGTGGTCGGGGAGATCGGCAAGGCGGAATTCCCGGATGTCGAGCTGGAGCACATGTATGCCGACAATTGCGCCATGCAGCTCTGTTCGCGGCCGAAGCAGTTCGACGTGATCCTGGGCAGCAACCTCTTCGGCGACCTGCTCTCGGACCTGGCGGCGGCGCTGACCGGCTCGCTCGGCATGCTGCCCTCGGCCACGCTGGGCGCCATCGGCGCGGATGGGCGGCGGCATGCGCTGTATGAGCCGGTGCACGGCTCCGCACCCGACATCGCCGGCAAGGGCATCGCCAATCCCTGCGCGCAGATGCTCTCCTTCGCCATGCTGCTGCGCTGGTCCTTCGGCATGGAGGAGGATGCGGCGCTGGTGGAGACGGCGGTGCAGAGCGTGCTCGCCGGTGGGCTCCGCACCGCGGATATCATGCAGGCCGGCATGGCCCGCGTCGGCACCGGCGTGATGGGCGAGGCCGTGGTCCGGGAATTGGACAAGCTGGCAGCCTGACGACCAAGGCAGGGGTTGCGCAGGGGGCTGTCCTCCGCTATGTCCCCCGCCTCGCCGACCCTTGTCCTTCCGGGTCGGCTGCGCGCCCGTAGCTCAGCTGGATAGAGCACCAGACTACGAATCTGGGGGTCAGGAGTTCGAATCTCTTCGGGCGCGCCATTCTTCCAATTTGGACAAGATCTTATCAGCGACCGCTTGGTGACCTTGGTCCTGACGTGACTTTGGACGCGCGCGGCGCGTCTGAGCGCGTGCTGCCGTGGGCTGTTTTGGCGGCGGTGTTGGCCTTTGGGCCTGCGCTCTTCACATTGGGCTGAGAATCCCCCTTGCCGGCTCGTGCGGCAAACACTCAATTGCGATACTCGTTTTGCGCGTATTGTTGATTCGCCCTGCGCGGCCCTGGCCCTGGCCGGTCGGCTTCCGCAATCGCAGGATAGAGGGTGGGGGACCCGCACCATGGCCGAGCGCCTGACGAAAGCCGCCACGCGCAACATCTTCTACGGGGGATCGGCCTTCTTCCTCGTGGTCTTCGTCGCGCTGACGGTGCACAGCCATCTCTACATGAACAGCACGAGCGCGCCGGTCTCGACGATGAGCGAGGGGGTGGTGCGCGGCAAGCATGTCTGGGAGCGCCACTCCTGCATCAACTGCCACACGCTGCTCGGCGAGGGCGCCTATTTCGCGCCCGAGCTCGGCAATGTCTGGAAGCGCTATGGCGGGCACGAGGACCCGGAGGGGGGCGCGCGCGGTCTTCGCCGCCTGGATGGCCTCGCAGCCGAGCGGGGTGCCGGGCCGGCGGCAGATGCCGCAGTTCCACCTGACCGAGCAGGAGGTCAGCGACCTCGCCGATTTCCTGGAATTCGTCAGCCGGATCAACACCCAGGGCTGGCCGCCCAACGACGCGGGCTGAGGGGACACGAGTGTCATGAAGTATGCCAGCCAGAAGGTCGCCCATGTCTATTTCCTCGGCGCCCTCGGCCTGTTCGTGGTGCAGATCCTGTTCGGCCTGCTCGCCGGCACGGTCTATGCCCTGCCGAATTTCCTCGCCGAGCTGCTGCCCTTCAACATCATTCGCATGATCCACACCAATGCGCTGGTGGTGTGGCTGCTGATGGGCTTCTTCGGCGCCGCCTACTACCTGGTCCCGGAGGAGGCGGAGCGCGAGCTGGAGAGCCCGCTGCTCGCCTATGTCCAGTTCGCGCTGCTGCTGGTCGGCGCGCTGGCCGCGGTGGGCGGCTACCTCATGGGCATCCATGAGGGGCGGGAGTTCCTGGAGCAGCCGCTCTGGATCAAATGGGCGATCGTCGTGGTCGCCGGCCTCTTCCTCTACAATATCGGCATGACGGTGCTGAAGGGGCGCCGCACCGCGATCACCAACGTGCTGCTGCTCGGCATGGTCGGGATCGCGGTGTTCTGGCTCTTTGCCATCTGGAACCCGGCGAACATCGCGGTCGACAAGCTCTACTGGTGGTATGTGATCCATCTCTGGGTCGAGGGGGTGTGGGAGCTGGTGATGGCCTCCATCCTGGCCTTCCTGGTCCTCAAGATGACCGGCGTCGATCGCGAGGTGGTGGAGAAGTGGCTCTATGCCATCGTCGGCCTGGCGCTGTTCTCCGGCCTGCTCGGCACCGGCCACCACTACTACTGGATCGGCGCGCCGGGCTACTGGCAGTGGGTCGGCAGCATCTTCTCGACCTTCGAGGTCGCGCCCTTCTTTGCCATGGTGATCTTCACCTTCAGCATGGTCTGGCGCGGCCGGCGCGACCACCCGAACAAGGCGGCGATGCTCTGGGCGCTGGGCTGCACGGTCGGCGCCTTCTTCGGCGCCGGGGTCTGGGGCTTCATGCACACCCTGCACGGGGTGAACTACTACAGCCACGGCACCCAGATCACCGCAGCCCACGGCCACCTCGCCTTCTTCGGCGCCTATGTGATGCTGAACCTGGCCATCATCACCTATGCCATGCCCTATCTGCGCGGCCGCCAGCCCTACAACCAGGTGCTCAACATGTGGAGCTTCTGGATCATGGTCTCGGCAATGTTCTTCATGACCATCGTGCTGACCTTCGCCGGCGTGGTGCAGGTGCACCTGCAGCGGGTGATGGGCATGATGTACATGGAGGTGCAGGAGCAACTGCTGCTGTTCTACTGGATGCGGCTCGGCGCCGGCGCCGTCGTGGCGGTTGCCGTGCTGCTCTATGTCTGGTCGGTGCTCGGCCCGGTGCATGAGGAACGGCCGGCGCACATGGCCGCCGAACCGCAGCCCGCCGAATGAGCAGCGCCGCCCAGGGGAGGGGCGAGGGGACGCACGAGGGGAAGGGGATGGCACCCGCCATCCCCTACTACGCACCCACCGGCGAGGAATGCACCCTCTTCGAACAGGCCTTCCGCAACCACCTGCCGCTGCTCATCAAGGGCCCGACCGGCTGCGGCAAGACCCGCTTCGTGGCGCATATGGCGGCCCGCCTCGGCCGGCCCCTCTATACCGTCGCCTGTCATGACGACCTCACCGCCGCCGACCTCACCGGCCGCTACCTGCTCAAGGGCGGCGACACCGTCTGGACCGATGGGCCGCTGACCCGCGCCGTCCGGGAAGGCGCCATCTGCTACCTCGACGAGGTGGTCGAGGCGCGCAAGGACGTCACCGTCGTCCTCCACCCCCTGACCGACCACCGACGCGTCCTGCCCTTGGAACGTACGGGGGAGTTGCTGGAGGCGCCGCCCGGCTTCATGCTGGTGGTCTCCTACAACCCGGGCTACCAGAACGTGCTGAAGGGGCTGAAGCCCAGCACCCGGCAGCGCTTCCTCGGCCTAGATTTCGGCTTCCCGCCGCCCGAGGCGGAGGCCAGCATTGTGGCGCAGGAAAGCGGCCTGCCGCGCGACCGCTGCGTGCCGCTGGTGCGGCTGGCGAATGCGCTGCGCGACCTCAAGGGCCAGGACCTGGAGGAGGGCGTCTCCACCCGCCTGCTGGTCTATTGCGCCGCCCTGATCGCCGCCGGGATGAAGCCGGCCCAGGCGATCCGCGCCGCCATGATCGAGCCGTTGACCGATGAGCCGGATGTGCGGCAGGCGCTGCTCCGCGTCGCCGAGATCACCCTCGGCTAGCCGCATGGCCCCGATCTTCGAGCCGGAGGAGAGCATCGGCCAGCAATGGCACCGCCTGGTCGGCGGCGCCAGCAGTTGGCCGCACCACCCCGAGGCCGCGCTGCGGCTGGAGGAGGTCCGCGGCCGGCTCGGCGTGATGTTCCGCGCGCTCGGCGGGCAGGGCGGGGTGCGGCTGATGGCGGCAGGCGCCGCGGTCTCTGGCCACCGGCTCGGGCTGCGCCAGCGCCTCGGCCTTGGTGCTACGGAGAAGCTGGAGGCGCCGCGCTTCGATGGCGCCACCCTGGAACTGCCGGAGACGCTGGACCTGCTGCCGCTCCGCGCAGACAACGAGGCGCTCTATGAATGGCTCGCCGCCTGGTTCGCCGCGGCAGGCCCGCCCTCACCACCCCCCGCCGACCCCTTGCAGGCCGATATCGCCCGGCTGCGCGAGGTCGAGGCAGCCACCGCCCGGCTGCTGCGGCGCTGGCCCGGCCTCCGCCCGCTGCAGGCCCGGCTAGCCGCCGCGCTGCTGGCCGAACGCCCGCGCCGCCGCCTGCCGCGCGAGGAGGCGGTGGTCGAGGCGGCGGTACGGCGCCTGCTGGGCGCGTCGGAACCGGCGCCGGAGGGGCTCCTCGACCCCGCCGTGCCGCTGGCGCGCTTCCGCGCCCCCCGCCGCTACCGCCCCTTCCTGCCCGTGCCGCTCTGGGGCGAGGTCGTCGCGGCCCCGGCCGGGGCCGCGGCGCGCCAGGCCGACCAGCCGGAGGAGGAGCCGAGCGGCCCCGCCGCTGCCGCCGATGCCCGGCGCCGCCGCGCCCGCCGGCGCGAGAACGACCAGACCCGCCGCAACGACCCGCTGCTGCTGAATCGCTTTGAAACCATCATCGGCCTGGCCGAGATGATGAACCTCAACCGCGCGGTCGAGGATGACGATGCGGACTCCGCCCGCAAGGCCGCCGACGACCTCGACGAGATCGCGGTCGGCCCGCACCAGCGCCGCGCGGCGACGCGGCTGAAGCTGGAACTCGACTTGGCGCCTGCCGCCACGGCCACCACGGCGCTGGCGCCGGATATCCACCTCTACCCCGAATGGGACCATTCCCGCCGCGTCTGGCACCCGGCGCATTGCCGCGTCATCGCCGAACCCGCCGCGGCGGAGGGCGAGGACTGGGTGCCGGATGAGGCGGCGCGCCGCCGCCTCCGCCGGGTGCGCCGGCAGTTCGAGGCGCTGCGGCCGCGCCGCCAGATCCTGCACGCGCAGCCGGATGGCGAGGAGCTGGACCTCTCCGCCCTGGTCCGTTCGGTGGCGGACCGCCGGGCCGGGCTGCCCGGCAGCGAGCGGGTTTATAGCAGCGCCCGCGCGGTGCAGCGGGACCTGGCGGTGGCGGTGCTGGTGGATGTCTCGCTCTCGACCGACAGTTGGGTCGAGGACCGGCGGGTGCTGGATGTCGAGAAAGAGGCGCTCCTGGCCCTGGCCGGCGGCCTCGATGCCTGCGGCGACGAGAATGCGGTCTTCACCTTCACCTCCCGCCGCCGCGAGCAGGTCTGGGTGCGGACCGTGAAGGAATTCGACGATGCACTGGACGCCGCCGCCATCCGCCGCATCCAGGCGCTGAAGCCTGGCCACTACACCCGCATGGGCGCCGCGGTGCGGCATGTCACGCGGCGCCTTTCGGAACGGCCGCAGAGCCGCCGCCTGCTGCTGCTGCTGACCGACGGCAAGCCCAACGACGCCGACCACTATGAGGGCCGCTACGCCGTGGAGGATACCCGGATGGCGATTCGTGAGGCGCGGCGCGCCGGCATCCGGGTCTTCGGCATCACCGTGGACCGCGAGGCGCGGGACTATTTTCCCTACATCTTCGGGCCGGGCGCCTATGCGATCTTCCCGCATATCGCGCGCCTGCCCACCGCCCTGCCGGCGATCTACCGGCAGGTCGCCGGGTGAGCCGGCCCGATGACCGCAGGGCGCATGGCCCGGAGGTCTGAATCGGGCCGGAAACCAAGCGGCCCGATGACCGCAGGGCGCATGGCCCGGGGGTCTGAATCGGGCCGGAGAATGCGGCAGATGCACCGGGACCGCCGCATCCCCGCTGAAGGGCAGAGACGATGCTGAGACGAACGCTCCTCCTTGCCGCACTCCTCGCCGCCCCGCAGGGGGGGGGGCGCTGGCCCAGACCCGCATCGTGCCCGACCCCACGCCGCGCCTGCCGGCGCAGCCGGGCCAGGGCCTCTCGGCCGAGGACGCGCGCTCCCTGCAAAGGGCTGTGCGGCTGAGCGAGGCGCAGGTCGAGGCCGGCCGGCTCGGGGCCGAGAGGGCGGCTGGCGCCGAGGTCAAGCAACTCGCCGCCAGCATCGCCGAGGAGCATGCACGGTTCCGGAAGGCCCTGGGGGACCTGGCCGCGGAGCACCAGGTGGCCTTGCAGGGCCGCGAGGCCGCCGGCATCGCGGACCAATCGCTCAGCGCGCTGCGCCAGGCCAGCGGCGAGGCCTTCGACCGCGCCTTCCTGGCGCGCCAGCTCAGCCTCTACCGGGTGATGGCCCAGCTCTACCAGACCATGGCCTCGAACTCGCCGGAGCCGGCCCTGCAACGCTTCGGGATCACGGCGCTGGCGGCGCTGCGCGGGCATTTCGAGACGGCACGGACCCTCGGCGCCCGCTTCGGGCTGAGCGTCGATACCGTCGAGAACCCGCCGCAGTACTGACGCCGGCCCAGGCCGCTTGGCGCGGCAGGCAGTGCGGGGCAGGCGGCCGGCGCAGCCGGTCCCCGATGCCCCAGCGGGTGCCTGCCCGCCAGGCTTCCGCGGCGGTCTGCCGTCTGCCCCGGCACCCGCAGGCGGATCGGGCCGTCCGGCCCTCCAGCCTGAAACCGGCCCGCCTCTCCCACCGTTGAATGGCCGCCCCACGGATCCATGGGTAGCCGCACCCTCCATGCCCCGCCTTGCGGCAAGGAACCAGGCGAGATCGTCCGCCAGGCCGAGGAGATGCCCGCATGAGGCGCCGTCGCCTATTGCTCGCCGCCGCCGCGCTGGCAGATGCTCCGGCCTGGGCCCAGGCCGGGACCTGGAAGCCCTCCCGGCCCGTCACCATCGTCGTGCCCTTTGCCGCGGGGTCGGGGACGGATGCGATCACGCGCATCCTTGCCATGCTGCTCGATCCCGAATGGGGCCAGCCCGTGCTGGTGGAGAACCGGGCTGGCGCGAACGGCGTCCTGGCCGCGACGCAGGTCGCGCGCAGCGCGCCCGATGGGCACACGCTGCTGATGACGACGAATACGCCGCATGCCGCCAACCCTGCCCTGATGCGGCACCTGGACTACGACCCGATCGGCGACTTCACCGCGGTCGGCCGCGCCGGGAACTATACGTTCTGGCTCGTGGTGGGGGAGGGCTCGCCCATCCGCTCGCTGCGCGAATTGCTGGACCAGGCGCGGGCGCGGCCGGGGCAGGTGACCTATGCCTCGGGCAATTCCACCGGCATCGTCGCGGGCGCGACCATCGCCCAGATGGGCGGGGTGGAGATGACGCATGTGCCCTACCGCAGCACGCCGCCGGCGATGACGGATGTGATCGCGGGCCGCGTCACGGCCATGGTGGTGGATGTCTCGGCCTCGCTCGCGCATGTGCAGGGGGGGCAGGCTGCGCGCCCTCGGCGTCACCAGCCGGGAGCGCAGCGCCCTGGTGCCTGACGTGCCGACCCTGCATGAGGGCGGGCTGGAGGGTTTCGACGTGGTCGCCTGGGCCGGACTGGTCGGCCCGGCGCGCCTGCCGCCGGACGTCGTGGCCAGCACCAATGCCGCCTTCCGTCGCGTCTGGGACCGGCCAGAGACGGTGCAGCGCCTGGCCACCATCGGCTTCGAGGCCAAGACCTCCACACCGGAAGCCTTCGACGCCTTCATCCGCGAGGAGATCGCCAAATGGGGCCGGATGGCCCGTGCGGCGGGCATCGAGCCGGAATAGGCGGGCCGCAACGGAAACGCCGGGCCGCGTCGGTGTGACGCGGCCCGGCGCGAAGGAAAGCCCGGTCCCGTCAGACCGAGTAGTACATCTCGAACTCGACCGGGTGCGGCGTGTGCTCGAACCTGTACACCTCCGACCACTTCAGCTCGATGTAGCTCTCGATCTGCTCCTTGGTGAAGACGTCGCCGGCCAGCAGGAATTCGTGGTCGGCTTCCAGCGCGCCCAGCGCCTCGCGGAGCGAGCCGCAGACGGTCGGGATGCCCTTCAGCTCCTCCGGCGGCAGGTCATAGAGATCCTTGTCCATCGGATCGCCCGGATGGATGCGGTTCCTGATGCCATCGAGCCCGGCCATCAGCATCGCCGAGAAGGCCAGGTAGGGATTCGCGCCCGGATCCGGGAACCGCACCTCGACGCGCTTCGCCTTCGGGCTGGTCGCATAGGGAATGCGGCAGGAGGCGGAGCGGTTGCGGGCCGAATAGGCCAGCAGCACCGGCGCCTCGAAGCCCGGGATCAGCCGCTTGTAGCTGTTGGTCAGCGGGTTGGTGAAGGCGTTCAGCGCCTTGGCGTGCTTGATGATGCCGCCGATGTAGTACAGCGCCATCTCGCTGAGATCGGCATAGCCGTTGCCGGCGAAAAGCGGCTTGCCGTCCTTCCAGATCGACTGGTGCACATGCATGCCGCTGCCGTTGTCGCCATAGACCGGCTTCGGCATGAAGGTCGCGGTCTTGCCGTAGCTGTGCGCGACGTTGTGCACGCAGTACTTGTAGATCTGCATGTGGTCGGCCTGGCGCACCAGCGGGCCGAATTTGGTGCCGAGCTCGTGCTGCGACTGCGCCACCTCATGGTGGTGCTTCTCGCCCTCGACGCCCATCTCGATCATGGTCGAGAGCATCTCGGCGCGGAGATCCTGCTCGCTGTCCACCGGCGCCACCGGGAAGTAGCCGCCCTTGGCCAGGGGCCGGTGGCCCATGTTGCCCTCGGGGTAGTCCTTCATGCTGGCGCCCGGCCCCTCGATGCTCTCGAGCTGGAAGGTGCCGAAATTGCCCCCCGGTGCCGAACTTCACGCTGTCGAAGATGAAGAACTCGGCCTCCGGGCCGAAGAAGGCGGTGTCGCCGATGCCGGAGGACTTGAGGTAGGCTTCCGCCCGCTTCGCCGTGCTGCGCGGGTCACGGGAATAGAGCTGCCCGGTGGAAGGCTCCAGGATGTCGCAGAACAGGATGATCTGCGGCTTGGCGGAGAACGGATCCATGCAGGCCGTCTCGGCATCCGGCATCAGGACCATGTCGCTCTCGTTGATCGCCTTCCAGCCGGCGATGGACGATCCGTCGAACATGATGCCGTCGGTGAACATCTCCTCCTCGATGGTGGAGACGTGCTGGGCGGTGTGATGCCACTTGCCGCGCGGGTCCGTGAACCGGAAGTCCACGTATTCGACGCTGTGTTCCTTGATCATCTCCATGACCTTGGAGACGGCGTTGGCCTGGTCCTGCGCCATATCGACTATCCTGTGCCCCTGCTGGTCCCAAGGGTTCCTCGCGGAACCCGATCCTCTGCCCGTGCCCGCGCGCCGCGCCGCCCGGGGGGGGCATGCGTCGCACGGGAGTTCCGCCTGCGGCCGCGGGCTTGCTCCCGGCCGTGGCGTATGCCTGGTGGCCTAGACCGCGTCCTCGCCCCGCTCGCCGGTGCGGATGCGGATCACCTCCTGGATATCGGAGACGAAGATCTTGCCGTCGCCGATCCGCCCGGTGCGCGCCGCCTGCTGGATCGCCTCCACGGCGCGGTCGAGCATGTCGTCGCTGCAGACCACCTCGATCTTCACCTTGGGCAGGAAATCGACGACGTATTCCGCCCCCCGGTAGAGCTCCGTATGGCCCTTCTGCCGGCCGAATCCCTTGGCCTCCACGACGGTGAGGCCCTGCAGACCGATCTCGTGCAGGGCGTCCTTCACTTCGTCGAGCTTGAAGGGCTTGATGATGGCCTCGATCTTTTTCATCGGCTCCGCTTCGCAGTCTGGCGCTTCGCAGTCGGTTCTCAGCCTGGCGCGATGGCCCGGGAAGCATGCCCCGGGTCTTCGCCACCGCCGGCCCGCCGTCCTTATCACAGGGGAGCGAACCAGTGGCGCGGGGTGTTTTGCACGCCCCGTGCCAGAGGTTCAATCGGCTCCTGGGCCGAATTCCACGGGTTTTCGACCGACTGCGCCCGTTTCAGCGGCAATCCGCCCAAGGAAGCGGCAAGCCCCGTCCGGCCAGCGGCTTGCGGCGCGACCGGACGGGCCGCATTATGGCTCCCACATGTCTTGCGGACCGGCCGGGGGCTCGGGCCGTCCGGCCCCCTGGCCCATGGCCGGGGCGGGGCGCCGCTCGCCGAAGGCTGGTCCGGTTCTCTGGATTGGACCTGGAAGGGCAGGGCGGATGCAGCCCCAGAACAGCCTGTTGTCGGCAACCGGCACCACCATCTTCACGGTGATGAGCGCCCTCGCGCTCGAACATGGCGCGATCAATCTCGGCCAGGGCTTCCCGGATTACGACGGGCCCGCGGATGTCATCCATGCCGCCGCCGCGGCGCTGCTCGATGGCCGCAACCAGTATCCGCCGCTCGCCGGCGTGCCGGAACTGCGCCAGGCCGTCGCCGCCCACAACCGCCGCTTCTACGGGATTGAGGCCGATCCCGCCGCCGAGGTCGTCGTCACCTCGGGCGCCACCGAGGCGATCACCGCCTGCCTGGTGGCGGTGCTGAACCCCGGCGACGAATGCGTGCTGATCGAGCCGCTCTACGACACCTACCTGCCGGTGGTGAAGCTGCTCGGCGCGGTGCCGCGGCTGGTGCGGCTGAGCCCGCCCGAATGGGCGCTGCCACGGGCTGAGCTGGCCGCCGCCTTCGGGCCGAAGACCAAGGCCATCCTGTTCAACAGCCCGATGAACCCGACCGGCAAGGTCTTCACGGCGGCCGAACTCGCCTTCATCGCCGATCTCGTGGCCAGGCATGACTGCTACGCGATTTGCGACGAGGTCTATGAGCACCTCACCTTCGATGGCTGGCGGCACATCCCGCTGATGACCCTGCCGGGCATGCGCGAGCGCTGCATGCGGATCGGCAGCGCCGGCAAGACCTTCAGCCTGACCGGCTGGAAGGTGGGCTACATCACCTGCGACCGGTCGCTCGCCGGCAATGTGGCCAAGGCACACCAGAACCTCACCTTCACCACGCCGCCCAACCTGCAGCGCGGCGTGGCGGTCGGGCTGATGAAGGACGATGCCTATTTCGCCGGGCTCTCCGCGCATCTCCAGGCCAAGCGGGACCGGCTGGCGGCCGGCCTGGCGGGGCTCGGCTTCGGCGTGTTGCCGACCCAGGGCAGCTACTTCATCACCACGGATTTCCGCCCGCTCGGCTTCAATGGCGACGACGTGGCCTTCTGCCGGGCGCTGACGGAGCAGGCCAAGGTCGCGGCGATTCCCGTGACCGCCTTCTATGCTTCCCCCGATGCGCCAAGCCACTATGCCCGCTTCGCCTTCTGCAAGAACGAGGCGCTGCTGGATGCGGCGCTGGAGCGGATGCGCGGCTGGGTGGAGGCCCGCGCCACGGCTCGCGGCGCGGAAGGACCGGCGCCTGGGCAAGGCAGCATATTGACGGCGGCGGCCGGCTAGACGTATCTCCCGCGGCCCGGGCCTCGGTGCCCGGCAGTGTGGCGGCCATAGCTCAGTTGGTAGAGCGCCAGGTTGTGGTCTTGGATGTCACGGGTTCGAGTCCCGTTGGTCGCCCCACCTTTCCCCCGTCCCCCCGGACCGGCAGGATGGTTCCAGCAACCATCCCAATGGGGGGAATGATCCGATGCAATTGACACTCGATGGCCGCGCGGCCCTGATCACCGGCGGCTCCAAGGGGCTTGGCCTCGCCATGGGCCGCGCCTTTGCCGAGTCCGGCGGGCATGTGGCGCTGGTGGCGCGCGGCGCCGAGGCGCTGGCCAAGGCCGAGGCCGAACTCCGCGCCGCCGCGCCCGCTGCCAAGGTGGTGGGCATCGCCGCCGACATCGCCACCGCCGAGGGCTGCGCCCATGCCTTCGCCCAGGCGGAAAAGGCGCTGGGCCAGGTGGATATCCTCATCAACAACGCGGGAACCAGCCAGCGCGGGCCCTTCCTGGAGGTCTCGGACGAGCTCTGGCAGCATGACCTCGACCTCAAGCTCTTTGCCGCCATCCGGCTGGCGCGGCTGGCCATGCCGGGGATGCAGGCGCGGAAATGGGGCCGCATCATCAATGTGCTGAATGTCGGTGCCAAGGCGCCGCCGGCCGAAGGCGCGCCCACCGCCGTCTCCCGCGCCGCCGGCATGGCGCTGACCAAGGTGCTGGCCAATGAGGGGGCAAAGCACAACGTCCTGGTGAATGCCCTGCTGGTCGGCATCATCGAGAGCGACCAATGGGTGCGCCGCCACGCCGCCGAGAAGCGCAACATCACCTGGGAGGAGTGGAAGGCCGAGGCGGGCAAGCCAGTGCCGGTCGGCCGCCTCGGCAAGCCGGAGGAATTCGCCGGCCTGGCGCTGTACCTGTGCAGCCAGGTCGGCGGCTATGTGACGGGCACCGCCATCAATGTGGATGGCGGCCGCAGCCCGGTGGTGTAGCCGGTGGCCGGCCGGCGGAAGCCCCGCCGGCCGGCCCTTGAGGCGTCAGCGCCTGGCCGGATAGGCGCCGGAGGTATTGGACCCGGTCGCGCGGTCATAGGCGCGCTCGGCGGCCGTGCCCGGCGGGTTGGCGCGGGTGCCGTCCGACTGGCCCGGATAGGCGCCGGAGGTATTGGTGCCGGCGGCGCGGTCCAGCGCCCGCTCCGCGGCGGTGCCGGAGGGGTTGCCGCGGGTGCCGTCGGCCGGGGTCGCCGGGCTGCCGGTGGCGCTGTCATAGGCGCGCTGCGTGGCGGTGCTGGGCGGGTTGTTGCGGGTGCCGTCGCGGGTATTGTCGCAGGCGGCGAGCGTGACGAGCAGCCCGGCGGCGGCGAGGCCGCGCAGCATGGTGCTGGCTTGCATGTTGGTGGTCTCCTCGGATGTTTGCGGACCTGCGTCGGGGCCGGTCATTCCGCATAAAGCGCGGCCACCCGAATGGTTCCGCATCCGGCTGCGGCGGGCCTCGCCCTTGGCTTCGGCATCTGCTACCGCGGCAGGGCAGCGGCCAGGGGAGCGGAAACATGGCAAGGACATTGACGGTGGCGATCGGTGGGCTCGGCGCCATCGGCGCGCATCTGGCGCGGGCGCTGGATGCCGGGGTGGAGGGGCTGCGCCTCACCGCCGTCGCCGCGCGCGACCAGGCGAAGGTGGCGCGGACGCTCGCCGGGTTCCGCGCGAAGCCGGCCATCGTTTCCCTGGGCGAGCTGGCCGAGCAGGCGGATATCGTGGTGGAGGCGGCGCCGGCCGCGGTCTTCGAGGAGATCGCCACCTCCGCCATCCGGCGCGGCCGCATCTTCGTGCCTTCCTCGGTCGGCGCGCTGCTGCCGCGGATGCATCTGGTGGAGCAGGCGCGGGAGAGCGGCGCGCGCATCATCGTGCCGACCGGCGCGCTGCTCGGCCTCGATGCCGTGCGCGCCGCGGCCGAGGGCGAGGTCGAGAGCGTCACCATCGAGACCCGCAAGCCGCCGCGCGGGCTGGAGGGCGCGCCCTACCTGGTGGAACACGGGATCGACGTGCTCTCCGTCACCACGCCGAGGCGCGTCTTCCAGGGCAATGCCTTCGACGCGGCGCGCGGCTTCCCGGCGAATGTGAACGTCGCCGCCGCCCTGGCGCTGGCCGGCATCGGCCCGCAGCGCACGCAGGTGGAGATCTGGGCCGATCCCGGCGTGACCCGCAATACCCACACCATCCGGGTGGAGGCGGCGGCGGTGCGGCTCACCATGACGATCGAGAATGTGCCGAGCGAGGAGAATCCCCGCACCGGCAAGGTCACGCCGCTCTCCATCCTGGCCTGCCTGCGTGGCTTGACCAGCACGCTGAAGGTGGGGAGCTAGGATAGATCGCGGACGGGCATGGACGTCCGGGAGCCTGGAGCCGCCTATGCCGAATATCGCTATGATCCCGAGCACGACCTTGCGAGTTTGGGGGCGAGGGTTCGAATCCCTTCGCCCGCAGCGGGAGGAACTGGGGAATGAAACTCTCTGGGCCTAGATGGCGTGAAGCCACTCCCGTTGGAGCGCCACCGCTCGTCGAACACCCGGTTGAACATCTTGCGAAGCATTAAGGAGCAAGTGCGGTGTCGACGACGGACCTCGGAAGCGCCGGGCTCATGGCAATGCCGCACGACTGCGGGAGCTGATCTCGTGGTGTGAGCTGCCAGGCGAGCATGCACGTCTATGGCAGACCAGGGAGCAGCCAGCCCAAAGTACCCGTCCCTGGCACCCCACTGTGCCGCTATGCCGCAGACTTCGGTTTCGCAGTGATGCTGTCGACCTCCTCCAGTTCGGCGGATGTCAGAGCCCAGCCGCCGGCGGCCACGTTCGCCCTGATCTGCTCAGGCGTGGTCGCTCCCGCGATGACACTCGAGATCGGCGGGCGGGCCAGCAGCCAGCCAAAGGCCAGTTCCAGCAGCGTGTGACCGCGCGCTTCGGCAAAATCGTTCAACTTCTCGGACAAGGCCAGGTTCTCATCCGTCAGGTATCTGTCGGCCAGGCGTTGCATCTTGGTCAGCCTGGCACCTGGCGGCAGCGACATATTCCGCTTGTACTTGCCCGTCAGCAGGCCGCTGGCGAGTGGGAAGTAGGGAAGCAATCCGAGGTCGTAGGTGCGCATGGCCGGCATCAGATCCGTCTCGTGCTTGCGGATCAGGAGAGACACCTCGTCCTGGCAAGAGATGAAGCCCGAGAGCCCGGAGCTGCGGGCGGTCCAGACCGCTTCTGCCACTTGCCAGGCAGGCAGATTGCTGCACCCGGCATAGCGAATCTTCCCGGCGCGCGTCAGATCGTCGAGGGCGCGCAGGGTTTCCTCGATGGGCGTCAGAGGGTCCGGCTGGTGCAGTTGGTAAAGGTCGATCCAGTCGGTGCGTAGCCGCTTCAGGCTGGCCTCGACGGCAGTGACGATGTAGCGCCGGCTCGCCCCTTGGAGTGTCCCCGCTGCATCCATCGGCCTGCCAATTGGTGGCCAGCACGATGTCCTTGCGGCGTGAGCCGAGAATCTCACCCAGCGCTGTCTCCGAGCCGCCTTGTTCTCCATAGACATCTGCCGTGTCGAACAGGGTGATGCCTGCATCGAGGGCAGCGTGCACGACGGCGCGGCTGGCCTCAAGGTCGATTCGGCCACCGAAGTTGTTGCAGCCCAAGCCGATGACCGAAACCCGAAGGCCCGATCGGCCGAGATTGCGCATTTCCATGACAACGCATTCCTTCCAGCAGCATGGGCTCCGAGCCTGCGGAGCGAACCTGAACTGATCCTGCCTCGGCTCGCGCCGTGTGTCTGCATCGTCCCGGTAGCCGTCACACCCATGGTCTGATGATTAAGGGCCGATCCGTAGCCCCCGTGAGTTCATCGCCCTGCAGTCAGCCAACCAAGCCGCATGTCCGGTTTGATGCGGGCTACTCCCTGCAGCAGCACCAGGTCGTGTCGCGGGAGGAGTGGCTTGCCGCGCGCAAGGCGCTCCTCGCCCGGGAGAAGGAGGCGACCCGGCTGCGAGACAGCATCAATGGGCAGCGCCTCGCGCTGTCCAGGGGCGGGTTGGCTGGCGCGACAGGCCCCGCGGGGAGTGTTCATTGCATCACCCGATCGCGCAATGCCGGCACGACCCGGCGCACTCTCCCTTGGCCACCCCGCCTGCGGCAGCGCAGGATGGCGGCGGGAGAGGGAGGTAAGGACCATGCGGTTTCATCGTCGCGCGCTGCTGGCTGTGGCTGGCGTGCTTTCGCCTGTGATGCGCGGGGCGCTGGCCCAGTCCGGCTTCCCGGACCGCCCCGTCCGCATCGTCGTCCCCTTCGCCGCCGGCACCAGTTCCGATGTGCAGGCACGGCTGGTGGCGCAGCGGATGGGCGAGCGGCTCGGCCAGAATTTCATCGTGGAGAACCGCGCCGGCGCCGGTGGCACCCTCGGCGCCGAGGTGGTGGCGAAGGCGCGGCCGGATGGCTACACCCTGCTGCTCGGCTCCAATGGCCCGCTGGTGAACAACCCGGTGCTGCAGGCCCGCATGCCCTATGACGTGGCGGCGGATTTCGCGCCGATCGCCCTGCTCAGCCGCAGCCCGCTGACGCTTTCCGTGCGCGCCGACAGTCCCTTCCGCAGCGCCGCCGAGCTGATCGCGGCGGCGAAGGCACGGCCTGGCGAGTTCAGCATCGGCTCCTCCGGCCAGGGCAGCGCCACGCATTTCCTGATCGAGCAATTGATGGCCCAGGCCGGCATCCGGCTGACGCATGTGCCCTATCGCGGCAGCAGCCTCTCGGTGCCGGATCTCGTGGCCGGCAATATCCCGGTGGTGATGGCGGAATTCTCCACCGTGCTGCCGCTCTGGCGGGACGGGCGCATCCGCATCCTGGCCGTCTCCACCGCCAGCCGCTCGGCCCTGGCGCCCGAGGTGCCAACCTTGATCGAGAGCGGATTGCCGGGCCTCACCGGCGGCTCCTGGGCGGCGCTGGTCACAGCCGCCGGCACGCCGGCCCCGGTGCTCGCCGCCCTGGCCGGCGCGGCCGCCGCGGCGCTGGACGACCCCGGCTACCGGGAGCGCCAGGCCGAGGTCGGCGCGCAATTGGCGGGCGAGGCGGAGCGCAGCCCCGCCGGCCTCGCCGCCTTCCTGGCGGAGGAGCGCGCCCGCATCCGCCGCACCGCGGAGATGGCCGGGATCCGCCCGGAATAGCCGGGGAAGTGCCGGCCTTGGCCGACAGCTTCGCCTATGCGCTGGTGGCGCTGCTGGTGATCCTGGACCCGCCGGGCACCGCAGCGCTGTTCGCCGCCATGACGCCGGGGGCCTCGGTGCCGGAGCGGCGGCGCCAGGCGCTGCGCGCGGTGGGCATCGCCTTCCTCATCCTGCTGGGCTTCACCCTCGGCGGCGGCTGGCTGCTGCGCGCGCTGGGCATCGGCCTGCCGGCGATGAAGGTGGCGGGCGGGCTCCTGCTGTTCCTGATGGCGGCCGACATGGTGATGGGCCGCCACCTGCTGCGCGCCTCGCCGGAGGAGGAGGAGGCGGCGGTGCGGGAGGAGGATATCAGCGTCTTTCCCCTCGCCATCCCGCTGCTGGCCGGCCCCGGCGCCATGACCAGCATGGTGCTGCTGCATGAGGAGGCCGGCGGCGATGCCTGGCGCCTGGCCGGCGTGCTGGCGGCGCTGGTGGTGGCGCTCGGCCTGACCCTGCTCTGCCTGCTGGCGGCGGGGCAGGTCGGGCGGCTGCTCGGCGCCACCGGGGCGAATGTCATCGGCCGGGTGCTGGGCGTGCTGCTGGCCGCGCTGGCGGCGCAGATCGCGCTGGAGGGGCTGCGAGAGAGCCTGGGCTGAAGCGGCCCGATGACCGCAGGGCCGCATGGCCTGGAGGTCTGAATCGGGCCGGAGATACAAGGCGGCCCGATGACCGCAGGGCCGCATGGCCCGGAGGTCTGAATCGGGCCGGAGGTACCAGGCATTCCCGGCCCCGGAACTTCGCCCGGGCTCCCCCGTTCCTGTGTTTGTTGCAGTGCACAATGGCTTGGCCGCCTTCCGCCCCTTGTGGAAAGCCGCGTCGCGCCGATCCGCTGCCGGAACCTGGATTTGGAGGGGGCGTGAACCGAATGGCATCGCGGGCGAAACTGCGTGGGTTATCAGCCGGGGTTTCCGGCACCGGCATCGCCTTGGGCATCGCCGCAGCCGGCTTGGCCGCCGCCCTCTGCAACCGGCAGCGGGCGCGGCGGGCGGAAGCCCGGCACCCGCCTCTCGGCCGCTTCGTCGAGGCCGGCGGGCTGCGGCTGCACTACCTTGAACGGGGCGAGGGCGGCCCGCCCATCGTGCTGCTGCATGGCAATGGCGCCATGGTGGAGGATTTCGCGCTCAGCGGCCTGATTGATCTTGTGGCGCGGCACCGCCGGGTGGTGGCCTTCGACCGGCCGGGCTTCGGCCATAGCGCGCGGCCGCGCAACCGGCTCTGGACGCCGGAGGCGCAGGCGGCGGTGCTGGTGGAGGCATTCACGCGGCTTGGGCTGGAGCGCCCGGTGGTGCTCGGCCATTCCTGGGGCACGCTGGTGGCCCTGGCCCTGGCGCTCAACCATCCGCAGGCGGTGGGCGGGTTGGTACTGGCCTCGGGCTATTACTTCCCGACGGTCCGCGCCGATGTGCCGTTCTTCGCGCCCCCCGCCATCCCGGTGATCGGCGATGTCATCCGCTACACGATCGGCCCGCCGCTCGGCCGGCTGATGGCGCCGGGGCTGATCCGCCGGATGTTCCAGCCCGCCCCGGTGACGCCACGCTTCAAGGCCGGCTTCCCGGTTCCCATGATGCTTCGGCCCTGGCAGATCCGGGCCAGCGCCGAGGATACCGGGCTGATGGTCCCGGCGGCGGCCGCCTTCCGGCACCGCTACCAGGAATTGCGCTTGCCGGTTGCCATCCTGGCGGGGGAGGGGGACCGGATCGTCGATGTCGGCCGGCAATCCGCCCGGCTGCACCGGACGCTGCCGCAGAGCGTGCTCACGGTGGTGCCGGGCCTCGGCCATATGCTGCATCACGACGCACCGGAATTGGTCGCCGGCGTGGTCGAGGCCATTGCCCTGGCCGCGGCGGAGCCGGATAGCGCCGCCGCCAATTAGATCAGATCGCCGCAGGGCGGAACCGCCCGGAGGCGTGAATCTGCTCTACAAACAACAGGCTACAGCGGCGTGCCGAACCATCAATTCGGCACGCCGCTGTAGGAGCCGGCTATGGCCTACGCGGCAGCAATTGCTCCGTCAGCGTCGCCCAGTAGCTGGCGCCGATCGGCAGGATGGCGTCGTTGAAGTCGTATTTCGGGTGGTGCACCTGCGGGTCGGCCTCGCTGCGGCCGGCGCCCAGCATGATGTAGCTGCCCGCCTTGGCGTTCAGCATGAAGGAGAAGTCCTCGCCGCCCATGGTGGGTTTCGGCATCTCCTGCACCTTCGCCTCGCCGGCCACGGCGCGGGCGGCATCGAGGGTGAGCTGCGTGCTCTCGGGCTCGTTCACCGTGGCCGGGTAGATGCGGTCGAAGCGCACCGTGGCCTCGGCCCCGAAGGCGGTGGCGACGCCGCCGGCGATCTCGTGGAACTTGCGCTCCAGCAGGTCGCCCACCTCCGGTTTGAACCAGCGCGCGGTGCCGCGCAGCCGCACGCTTTCGGGGATGACGTTGAAGGTATGGCCGCCCTCGATATGGCCGATGGTGATGACCCCGGCCTCCACCGGTTCGAGGTTGCGGGCCACCACGCTTTGCAGCGCGGTGACGATATGGGCTGCGATCACCACGGGGTCGTTGCCCTGGTGCGGCATGGCGCCATGCGCGCCGCAGCCGGTGATATGCACGTCCAGATTGGCCACGGCGGCCATGATCGGCCCCTCGCGCCACCAGAAGGTGCCTTCCGGCGCGCCGGGCCAGTTGTGCATGCCGAAGACGCGTTCCATCGGGAAGCGGGTGAAGAGCCCTTCCTCCACCATCACCCGGCCGCCGGCCAGGTTCTCCTCGGCGGGCTGGAAGATGACATGGACGGTGCCGCTGAAATCCCGCGTCTCGGCCAGGTATTTCGCGGCGCCGAGCAGCATGGCGGTATGCCCGTCATGGCCGCAGGCATGCATGGTGCCGGGGGTGCGGGAGGCATAGGGCAGCCCGGTTTCCTCCAGGATCGGCAGGGCGTCGATATCGGCGCGGAGCCCGATGGCCCGGCCCACCCCGGCGCCGCCGGCGCCATGGATCACGCCGACCACGCCGGTTTTGGCGATGCCGGTCACCACCTCGTCGCAGCCGAATTCGCGCAGCTTCATGGCGATGACGCCGGAGGTGCGGACCTCCTCGAAGCCGATCTCGGGGTGCTGGTGCAGGTCGCGCCGCCAAGCGGTCATCTCTGGGTGGAATTCGGCGATTCGGTTCAGGATTGGCATGGCATCCGCCACAGGCTGAAGTTCATCCCAGCTATCGGGAGGATGCTACGCATTTGCAAGCCCCTGCGCCACCGAAATGGCCGGGCGGCCCCGGCCATCGCGGCGCCTGCCTATTCGCCCGCAGGCCGCAGGAAGGCGAGGTCGGCCCCCTCCGGCGCCTGCAGCACCTGGTCATGCACCAGCCGGTCCCAGCCGCGGCGCGGCCGGGCAGGGGCCTTCCAGGCGGCGCGGCGGCGGGCCAGTTCCGCCTCCCCCACCAGCAGGTCCAGGCGGCGCTCCCGCACCGAGAGGCGGATGCGGTCGCCGCTCTCGACCAGGGCAAGCGGCCCGCCGGCGGCTGCCTCGGGCGCGATATGCAGCACGATGGTGCCGAAGGCGGTGCCGGACATCCGGCAATCGCTCATCCGCACCATGTCCTTCACGCCGGCCCGCGCCAGCTTCTTCGGGATGGGCAGGTAGCCGGCCTCCGGCATGCCCGAGGGGGTGAGCGGCCCAGCATTCTTCAGCACCAGGATGTCCTTGGCGGTGACGTCCAGCGCCTCGTCATCGATGCGGGCGGCGAGGTCCTCCAGCCCGTCGAAGACGACGCAGCGGGCCTCCGTCTCGAACAGGGCAGGGGTGGCGGCGCTCCGCTTCAGGATGGCGCCGTCCGGGGCCAGGCTGCCGAAGAGCGAGACGATGCCGCCGACCGGGCTCACCGGCGTGGCGCGCGCGCGGATATAGGCGCGGTCCACGAAATCCGAGCCCTCGTCCAGCCGCTCCGCCAGCGTGCGGCCATAAAGGTCCTTGCAACCCAGGTGCAGCAGGTCGCGCATCTCCCGCAGCAGTGCCCGCATGCCGCCGGCGGCGTTGAAATCCTCCATGTAGCCCTCGCCGGTGGGCTTAAGGTCGACCAGCACGGGCGTTTCCTCCGAGAGTGCGTCCAGCCGCCGGAGATCGACCTGCACCCCGGCGCGGCCGGCGATGGCGGTGAGGTGGATCAGCGCATTGGTCGAACCGCCCAGCGCTAGCAGCACCCGCAGCGCATTCTCGACGCTGGCCGGGGTGATGAGCTCGCGGGGCCGCACGGGATGGGTGATGAGCCGGACCGCCAGCGCCCCGGCCTCCTCCGCCAGGCGCAGCCGGTCGGCATGCACGGCCGGGGCCGAGGCGGCGGCCAATGGCATGAAGCCGAGCGTCGCCGCCAGGCAGGCCATGGTGGAGGCGGTGCCCATGACGCCGCAGGTGCCGGCCGTGGTGGCGAGGTTGCCCTCGATCTCGCCGATCCGCTGCTCAGAGACATCGCCGGCGCGGTAGCGGCCCCAGTAGCGCCGGCAATCCGTGCAGGCGGAAAGCCGCTCGCCCTCGAAGCGCTGCGCCAGCATGGGGCCGACCACCAGCAGGGCGGCGGGGATATCGGCGCTGGCCGCGGCCATGAGCTGGGCCGGCACGGTCTTGTCGCAGCCGCCGATCAGCACCGCCGCATCCATCGGCTGGGCGGTCAGCATCGCCTCCGTGTCCAATGCCATCAGGTTGCGGTAGTGCATGGAGCAGGGATGCAGGAAGGGCTCGCAGAGGCTGACCGTGGGGAAGCCCATGGGCAACCCGCCGGCCGCCAGCACGCCGCGCTTCACCGCCTCCACCAGCTCCGGCACGCTGCGGTGGCAGTTGTTGAAGTCCGAGGCGGTGTCGGCGATGCCGACCACCGGCTTGTCCAGCATCGCCTGGGAATAACCCATGGATTTGGCGAAGCTGCGGCGGAGATAAAGGGCGAAATCCTTGTCGCCGTAATTGGCGGCATTGCGGCCCAATCCGCGGGGCGCGGATCGGGAGCCGCTTCCGCGGGGGGGCGTTGTGGCGGTCGGCGTCGTCCATGGGCATTCCCTCCGTGCCGGCGCAGGCTAGGGCGGGAGTCCGGCAGATGCTACCCGGGACCGGATGCCCGGCTCGGCCTTATGGCATCCCGTAAGCATGGCCGCGATGGAGTCCACGCAAGGCCGCAAGGCACCGAATGCCTTGCGCCTGGGGTTGCGGTGCCGGGGCTGCCATAGGGGCGTGCCTGGCGGGTTGCTGCTGGCAGCGACAGGATCGGAAACAACCTGGGCCATCCACCGCTTCGCCCTATCCCACGCTTGTCGGGGACGGCCCGCGGCATTACATGTAACGTGCCGGCGCTTCCTTCGCCCTACTCCCGGAGACCGCCCATGCCCGATCCATCCCAGAACCGAGCCAGGGTCAGGCGGCATCGTGATGCGCTGCGCGCGCGCGGCCTGCGTCCCGTCCAGCTCTGGGTTCCCGACACGCGCTCACCGCGTTTCGCCGAGGAGGCGCGCCGCCAGGCCAGGCTGGTTTCCGAGGCGCCGGAGCATCAGGACGACATGGATTTCCTGGAGCGCGTCTCCGAATTCGACGAGGCCAGGGACGGCGATGCGGCGGGGTGATGTCGTCAGCGTGGCCGACAAGGGCGGCGACTATACGGGCAAGCCGAGACCTGCCCTCATTGTCCAGGCGGATGCGTTTGCCACGGACTCCGTCACCCTCTGCCCGCTCACGCATATCGAGCGCGACGCGCCCCTGCTGCGGCTCAGGCTCGAAGCCTCGGAGCGGCTGCCCCTGGCAACCACCTACTGGGTGCAGATCGACAAGGTCACGACCGTGCGGCGCTCCCGGCTGGGCCCGGTGATCGGCCGAATTCCTGAGGAGACCGGGGTCGAGCTCAACCGCCTGCTCGCCAGCTTTCTTGGCATTGCCTGACGCCGGTGCGGCCGACGGCCGCGCCTGGCTGTGGCATGGGCGTGGTTCCCTGGCAGCCAACCTCGCCCGGAAGCCGGGCAACGGGCAGGCGGCGTGGCGAGCCTCTCCCGAAATGCGGTATCATGTTACCACAAGCCCGAAACCCGCTTTCCGCTTGACCTTGGGCGCTGCCGCCGGCATAACCCGCGCCTCATTCCCGACCGGACAAGATCAGGACGATGCTGCAGACGCAGACCCGCTCGCTGAAGCCGGCGGAGGTCAAGAAGGGCTGGACGGTGATCGATGCGGACGGGCTCGTGCTCGGCCGCCTCGCCGCCATCGTGGCCAATCGCCTCCGCGGCAAGCACAAGCCGCAATTCACCCCGCATGTCGATTGCGGCGACCACGTCATCATCGTGAACGCCGAGAAGGTGCGGCTCACCGGCCAGAAGGCGGAGCAATCCAAGTTCTACTGGCACACCGGCTATCCTGGCGGCATCAAGGAGCGCACGATGCGCGACCGCCTCGAGGGCAAGCACCCGGAGCGGGTGATCGAGAAGGCGGTGGAGCGGATGATCACCCGCGGCCCGCTCGGCCGGCGGCAGATGGAGAATCTGCACGTCTATGCCGGGCCGGAGCATCCGCATGCCGGCCAGCAGCCCGTCAGCCTCGATGTCGGCGCGCTGAACCGCAAGAACACCGCCGCCGGCGGCCCGCAGAAGGTGGCCTGAGCCCATGAGCGAGCAGACGACCGACACGCCCCTCACCGGCACGCTGGCCGACCTGAAGACGCTGGTCCAGGGCACCCCGGCCGCCGGCGAGCAGGCCGTGACGCGGGAGGCCAAGCGCGACGAATTCGGCCGCTCCTACGCCACCGGCCGCCGCAAGGACGCGGTGGCGCGGGTCTGGGTGAAGCCGGGCAAGGGCACCATCGAGATCAACGGCAAGCCGGTGGTGAAGTATTTCGCCAGGCCCGTGCTGCGGATGCTGCTGACCCAGCCCTTCCTGGTGGCCGACCGCTACCAGCAGTTCGATGTCATCGCCACCGTGGTCGGCGGCGGCCTCTCCGGCCAGGCCGGCGCGGTGCGCCATGGCATCAGCCGGGCGCTGACGCATTACGAGCCGGAGCTGCGGCCGATCCTGAAGAAGGCCGGCTTCCTGACCCGCGACCCGCGCGTGGTCGAACGGAAGAAATACGGCAAGGCCAAGGCGCGACGCAGCTTCCAGTTCAGCAAGCGCTGAGCCGGGCGGACGCCGGCTCACGCGCCGGCCGCAAGGCTGTCATTACGAAGGGGCGGGTCCGCAAGGGTCCGCCCCTCTTGCGTTCAGGGCCGGTTTTCCCGGCAAATGGGTTCCAGAGGAGGGCCGCCACATGGCCAAGGGTCAGACCCCCACGGTGTTCATCGACGGCGAGGCCGGCACCACCGGCCTGCAGATCCGCGAGCGGCTGGCGCGCCTGCCGCATGTCGCGCTCCGCTCCATCGCCCCCGAGCGCCGCAAGGATCCCGAGGCCCGCCGCGCCCTGATGGCCGAGGTGGACCTGGTGGTGCTCTGCCTGCCCGATGACGCGGCCAGGGAGAGCACGGCGTTGGCCGCCTCGCTCGGCGGTGCGGCGCCGCGGCTGCTGGATGCCAGCACCGCCCACCGCACCAACCCGGACTGGGCCTATGGCCTGCCGGAACTCCGCCCGGAGCAGCCGGCGCTGATCGCCGCGGCGCCCCGCGTCAGCAACCCCGGCTGCTACCCGACCGGCGCCATCCTGCTGCTGCGGCCGCTGATCGAGGCCGGGCTGCTGCCGGCCGACCACCCCATCTCGGTCAATGCCGTCTCCGGCTATTCCGGCGGCGGCAATGCCATGATCGCCGCCTATGAATCGCGCGGTGCCCCGGATTTCGAGCTTTATGCGCTGGGCCTGGAGCACAAGCACATCGCCGAATTGCAGCTCCATGCCGGGCTGGCGCGGCGGCCGATCTTCATCCCCTCGGTCGGCGATTTCCGCCAGGGCATGATCGACAGCATCCCGCTGCATCTCGACCTGCTGCCGGGCCGGCCGCAGCCGCGCGACCTCGAAGCCGCGCTCGCCGCCCGCTATGCCGGCTGCGACTACGTCCGCGTCCTGCCGGCCGAGGCCAAGCTGGAGCCGCAGGCGCTGAACAACACCAACATGCTGGAACTCCGCGTGCATGGCAGCGAGGCGCGGCGCCAGGCGGTGCTGACGGCGCGCTACGACAATCTCGGCAAGGGCGCCTCGGGCGCCGCAGTGCAGAATATCGGCCTCATGCTCGGCGTGCCGGTGGAAACCCGGCTGCCGTAGGCGGCCGAATAGCCAAAAGGAGACGCGCCATGGACCACAACCTGCCAACCGTCACCGGCCCGCTTTTCCCCTTCGAGGGCAAGCAGCCGAATGTGCATCCCAAGGCCTTCGTCGCGCCCACCGCCGCCGTCATCGGCCAGGTGGAGATCGGCGAGGGGGCGAATATCTGGTACCACTGCGTGCTGCGCGGCGACACCAACACCATTACCATCGGGCCGCGCAGCAACATCCAGGACGGCACGATCATCCATGTGAATGCCGGCACCCAATGCACCACCATCGGCGCCGATGTCACGGTGGGGCATGCCGCCATCATCCATGCCTGCACCCTGAAGGACCGCGCCTTCGTCGGCATGGGCGCCACGGTGCTGGATGAGGCGGTGATCGAGGAGGGCGGCGTGCTCGCCGCAGGCTCCGTGCTGCCGCCGGGCAAGCGCATCGGCCCGCTGGAGCTCTGGATGGGCAACCCCGCCAAGCTGGCCCGGGTGCTGACGCCGGAGCAGCGCGCCGGCTTCGACCGCACGGCGCCGCATTACGTGGAACTGGCCGGGCGGCACCGCGCCTCGCTGCGCGGCTAGCGCGGAACGCGGACGGAGGTTCCTGTCCGTCCGCGAGCCGCCCTACCGGCGCGGGCGCCAGTAGTCGTTCGCCGCGGCGATGGTCTGGAAATGCACCGCCACGACCTGGGCCGCCTCGATCAGCTCGTTGCCGTCGCGGGCATAGTCCCGGCGTACCTCGCCGCGCACCGCCGCATCCCGCTGCATCATCGGGACCGCCCGGCGCGCCAGCCGGACGGCAAGGTCGAAGCCTTCGGCCGGGGTGGCGGTGATCAGGGATTCGAGCGGCGGCGGGCCGGCGGGCGCCGGGGTCTGGGCCAGGGCGCCGAGTGGCATGGCAGCAAGCCCGGCCAGGCAGGCGAGGCGGATCATCGCGCGCATCTCGGGACTCCCTCCAGGAAGAGGGGCGAGTGAAGCACCGCGCCCGGATGCTGTCCACGCGGGCTGCGCGGACCCGGGTTGCCAGCCCGGCCCGCGCAACCGATGCTCCGCCCCATGGCGGATGCGGCGATCTTCGATGTGGCGGTCATCGGCGGCGGTGTCGTCGGCGCGGCGGTGGCCCGTGGCCTGCTCGGCGCTGGGCTCTCGGCCTGCATCCTCGACGAGGGCGACATCGCGCACCGGGCCAGCCGCGGCAATTTCGCGCTGGTCTGGGTGCAGTCCAAGGGGCTCGGCATGGCGCGCTACGGCGCCTGGACCCGCGCCTCCTCCGATGCCTGGGCGGCCTTCGCGGCGGACCTCGAGGCCGAGACGGGCATCGATGTGGCGCATCGGCGCCCCGGCGGCTTCAACCTCTGCCTCTCGGAGCAGGAGCTGGAGACGCGGCGCGGCGCCCTGGTGCGCATGCACAACCAGCCCGGCTGGATTCCCTATGACTGGGAGGTGTTGGACCGCGCCGCGCTCGCCCGCGAATTCCCGGATCTCGGGCCGGAGGTGGTGGGCGGCCTCTTTTGCCCGCTCGATGGCCATGTGAACTCGCTGCGGCTGTTCCGCGCGCTGCACGCCTCCTTCAAGGCAGGCGGCGGCGCCTATCGGCCGGAATGGCCGGTGACGCGCATCGCGCCGCTCTCCGCCGGCGGCTTCCGGATCGAGACGCCGCGAGGCGTGGTCGAGGCGGGGAAGGTGGTGCTGGCCGCCGGCATCGCCAATGCGCGCCTCGCGCCCATGGTCGGCCTGGCGGCGCCGGTGCGACCGCAGCGCGGCCAGATCCTGGTTACGGAGAAGGCCGCGCCCTTCCTGCACTACCCGATCGTCACCCTGCGCCAGACCGACGAGGGCAGCGTGATGATGGGCGACAGCGCCGAGGAGGCCGGGCTGGACGAGCGCATCGGCCTCGGCGTGCTCTCCGTCATGGCGGAGCGCGCGGTGCGGATGTTCCCCCGCATCGCGGCGCTGAACGTGGTCCGCACCTGGGCGGCGCTACGCGTCATGTCGCAGGACGGCTTCCCGATCTATGACCAGTCCGAGGCCGCGCCCGGCGCCTTCATCGCCACCTGCCACAGCGGCGTGACGCTCGCCGCCGCGCATGGGCGGCTGCTGGCGCCGATGATCGCGCGCGGCGCCCTCGATGCCGACTTGGCCCCCTTCAGTGCGCGGAGGTTCGATGTTCCGCAGACTGCCTGAGCCGCCCGCGCGGCGCATCGGCTTCAGCCTGGACGGCGTGGCGGTGCAGGGCGCGGAGGGCGACACCGTCGCCGCCGCGCTGCTGGCGCTCGGCCGCACCGCCTGCCGGGAGACCGCCGTCTCCGGCGCGCCGCGGGGCCCCTATTGCATGATGGGTGTCTGCTTCGATTGCCTCGTCGTCATCGACGGCCTGGGCAACCGCCAGGGCTGCCTGGTGCCGCTGCGCGAAGGGATGGTGGTGGAGACCCAGCATGGCCGGCGGGACGCCGCGCGGTGAGGCGTCTCACTGATGTGGGCGCGCTGCGCGAAGCCTATGACCTGGTGATCGTTGGCGCCGGCCCCGCCGGCATGGCCGCGGCGGTGGAGGCCGCCGGCCAGGATCGTGCGGTGCTGGTGCTGGACGAGAATCCAGGGCCCGGCGGGCAGATCTACCGCGCCATCGGCACCGCGCCGCTGCGCGACCCCAGGGTGCTCGGTGCCGCCTATTGGGAGGGCGCGGCGCTGGCCGATGCCTTCGCGGCGGCGGAGGTGGATTATCTTCCCGGCGCCACCGTCTGGCACCTGGACGATGCGCTGGAGATCGGCGTCTCGGCCGGCGCCCGCTCGGCGGTGCTGCCGGCGCGGCGGGTCATCCTCGCCACCGGCGCGCTGGAGCGGCCCATGCCGCTGCGCGGCTGGACCCTGCCGGGGGTGATGAGTGTCGGTGCCGGGCAGGCGCTGCTGAAGGCGCAGGGCATTGCGCCGACCGGGCGCGTCGTGCTGGCGGGCTGCGGGCCGCTGCTCTGGCTCTACGCGGCGCAATGCATCGCGGCGGGGGCCGCGCCCTCGCTGATCCTGGAGACGACGCCGCGGGCGAATTGGCGCGGCGCGCTGCGGCACCTGCCGGCCTTCCTGGCCACACCCTATGCGCGCAAGGGCCTGGCCCTGATGGCGCGGGTGCGGCGGCATCTGCGGGTGGTCCCGCACGTCGCGGCGCTGGCCATCGATGCGGAGGACGGGGCGCTGCGCGTCACCTGGGCGGAGGGCACTGCCTTCACCGCCGATCACGTGCTGCTGCATCAGGGCGTGGTGCCGACCCTCAACCTCGCCCGCGCGGCGGGCTGCGCCATCGCCTGGGACGAGGGCAATGCCTGCTTCGCGCCGGTGACGGATGCCTGGGGCACGGCCTCGCTGCCAGGCATCGCGGTGGCCGGCGACGGCGCCGGCATCGCGGGTGCGGAGGCCGCCGCCTTGCGGGGGCGGCTCACGGCGCTGGAGGCGCTGCGCGCGCTCGGGGTGCTGGACGAGGCTGGGCGCGATGCGCGGGCCGCACCGCACCGGGCCGCGCTCGCGCGGTGGTCGCGTGGCCGCGCCTTCCTCGATGCGCTCTACCGCCCGGCGCCGCATTTCTGCGCCGCCCCGCCCGATGCCATGGCCTGCCGCTGCGAGGAAGTGACCGGCGCCGCCCTCCGCGACGCCGCCCGCATGGGCGCGACCGGCCCGAACCAGCTCAAGGCCTTCCTCCGCTGCGGCATGGGGCCATGCCAGGGGCGGATGTGCGGGCCGACCATCACCGAGACCATCGCGCAGGAACGCGGCATCCACCCGCGCGAGGTCGGCTACATGCGGCTCCGCACCCCGGCCAAGCCGATCACCCTCGGCGAATTCGCCGCGCTGCGGAAGACGGAGGCGGATAGGAGGGCCGTCGAACGGCGCTGATCCGGGACGACCGGCGGGGAGGGGCACCCGCGAAAACGGCTGCGGGATGCCGGCCCGGCGCCGATCGCCAGGCTGTAGCGGAACCGGGGCGCGACGAGCAGGGGGCTTTGAGGCGCCCCCCCGGCCTTCCATCTTGGCTGCGCGGGCGAGATGCGGCGCGGGAAGGCCGGTGATGAAGACGCTGCTGATCGTGTTCCAATCCAGGACGGGCGGCACCCGGCAGATGGCGGAGGCCGCCGCCCGCGGCGCGACCGCCGAGCCGCAGGTGCGGGTTCGCCTGCTGCCCGCAACGGAGGCGCAGCCCGAGGATGTCCTGGCCGCGGACGGCTATATCTTCGCGGCGCCCGAGAACCTGGCGGCGATCGCCGGGCTGATGAAGGAATTCTTCGACCGCAGCTACTACGCGGCCCTGGAGCGCATCAATGGCCGGCCCTATGCGGTGCTGGTCTGCGCCGGCAGCGACGGCCAGAACGCCGCGCGCCAGATCGGGCGCATCGCCACCGGCTGGCGGTTGCGTGCCGTGGCCCATCCGCTGGTTGTCTGCGTCCATGCAGAGACGCCCGAGGCCATCCTGGCCCCCAAAATGATCGGTGCCGCCGATCTTGGCCGCTGCGAGGATCTCGGGGCGGCGCTCGCCGCGGGCATGGCGATGGGGATCTTCTGACAGCCCCGGCCGGGTGCCTCAGTCCCGCGCCTCGGCCAGTTCGACCCGTGCCGCCTCGGCCGAAGTCACCTCGACCGGTGTCACCTCGACTGGGGCGACGCCCTGGGCGATCATCCCGAGATGCTCGGCGAGCCGGGGGCTGAGGTCGATGATGCGGCCGGCGACGAAGGGGCCGCGATCCTCGACCGTGGCCATGGCGGAACGGCCATTGCCGAGATGCGTCACCAGGACCTTGGTGCCGAAGGGCAGCGTCCGATGCGCCACCGAGGTGGAGCGGGGGTCGAACCGGCGGCCATTGGCCATCTTGCGGCCGGTGAATTCGGGGCCGTAATAGGAGGCCTTGCCCAGTTGCTGCTCGCCGAGCGGCCGGATCCCTGGCTGCTCCGATGCCGACTCCAGGCTGTCTGGCCGGGCGGCCTCGGGCGGCGCGGTGGCGGTGCGCTCCTCCCCTGGGGATGCTGCCGTGGAGGCCAGCGACCGATCGGCCATCGGGGCGCAGGCGGCGGCCAGGGAGGTGAGGCCAAGTGCGGCGCAAGTCACGGCCAGGCGCCAGTCAGCCGCCGCCACTATGCGGCGCCCTCCTCCCGCGGCCTCCTTCGGCGGAGGGCGGCGTGGCGGCCATGGACAGACAGGGTGTGGTGGCGGTCGAACGCCATTCAGGGGTTCTCCTTCGGTTTCTTGCGGGCCAGCCGGCCGCCTCGAGGCGGATGCCGGACAAAGGCGCCAGGGCGTGAAAGGCGGACCGCGGACGGGATTGCCTGCGGCCGGATCGCCATCGCTCTGCCGATAGGCGGCAGAAGCCGGCAGGATGCGTGGACGGCGGCAGGCTCGATGCCGGCGCCGTGAGCAGGCTTCTGGTATACAAACACTGCGGGGATGGCAAGGACCAGGGCCGGAAGACCGTGCCGGAGCGGCAGGGCAGGGCGGCATCAGACCCGGCATCGCGGGCTTTCGGGGCGCGGGGTCCGCCGCTAGGCTCGGCCGCCGCAGGGTGGCGCGAAGCCCGCCCGCGGAAGGGAAGGATGGTCCATGCGCCTCGTGCTCGCCGGCCTGTTGACGCTCGCGCTTGCCCTGCCCGCCCGGGCCCAGGTCCCGATCACCCTCGTGGTCAATTTCGTCGCGGGCGGGCCCACCGACCTCATGGCCCGGCTATTGGCCCCGGAGCTCTCGGCCGCGCTCGGCACCCCGGTCGTGGTCAAGAACAGCGTCGGCGCCGCCGGGACGATCGGCGTCGCCGAGGTCGCGCGGTCGCGGCCGGATGGGACGACATTGCTGCTGTCGCCGATCGGCGCGATGGTGATCCAGCCGCATTTCCGCACGGACCTGCCCTATCGGCCGGAGGATTTCGCGCCGATCTGCCAGATCGCCGATACGCCCGTCGTGGTGATGACGGCGCCGAACAGCGGCATCCGCACGCTGCCGGAACTGCTCGACGGCGCGCGGGCGGCGCAGGGCGCCTTCAACTTCGCCTCCACCGGCCCCGGCTCGATGCCGCATATCACGACCGTGGCGCTGGCCCGGGCCGCGGGCGTCGAGATGACCCATATCCCCTATCGCGGCAATGCCGAGGCCGTGACCTCCCTCCTGCGCGGCGATGTCGGGGTCTTCGCGGACCAGCCCGGGACCCTCCGGGCCAATGACCTGCAAGCGGTCGCGGTCATGGCCGAGCGCCGCTCGCCGGAATCCCCCGAGACGCCGACCATGCGGGAGCTTGGCTTCGACCTCGTCTACTCGATCTGGTCGGGGCTCTTCGCCAGGGCCGGGACGGCGCCCGAATTCCTGGGCCGGGTGGAGGCCGCCTGCCAGCGTGCGCTCCAGGCGCCGGCGGTGATCGAGGGGTATCGCAGGCTGGCCACGCCCATCGTGTTCCGCGGCCAGCGTGACTTCGCCGGTTTCTGGCAGGACGAGCTCGCGAAGTTCAGCGGCATCCTCCGTGCCGCCGGTATCCGCGCCGGCGACTGAGGCCCGGCTCCTGCAGTCCTGGCCGATTGCAGCGAAGGCATTCAGGATGGTTGCAGCGGGAGAGCAAGGGGAGCAACAGTCTTCCGCCTTGCGGCTTTCGGGGGCCAGCCCCTGCCAGGCCGAATGCGAGGCAGACCCGGGTGGACGCAGCCCTTGCCGCCCATCGGTGCAGCCGCTCGATCGTCGCGGGGCTTGGCGCGCCCATGGTCGGAAGGGCGGAGAGGAGGGGACGACCCGTGACCCTGATCCGCGCCTGGCTCGACCTTCCCATCGGAGCGGTCTTCCTGGTGCTGGCCGCCTGCCTCGCGGTGGTAACCATCGCCATCCACTGGCTCAGCTTCGGCCGCATCACCCGCCCCTGGGCGCAGGGCATCGCCGGCGTCGTCGCACCCTATGCAGGTGTCCTGGCGGTGCTCTTCGCCTTGCTGACCGGCTTTCTCGCCAACGACATCTGGGAGCGCGAGAGGCAGGCGGAGCGGGCGGTCCTCGCCGAGCGCGATGGGCTGATGGCGGCCCATGAGCTCAGCGCCGCCATCACCGCCGACATGACCGGCCTGCGGGACGCCTTGCGCGCCTATGTCCAGGTGGTGGTCGCGGAGGAATGGCCACTCATGGAAGAGGGGGGCAGGTCGGCGGCGGCGGACGACGCCCTCGACGCGCTGCTGCGCGAGGTGGCGAAGCCGGGCGCCGCGGCGGCGGCCGGCCAGGTCGTGCATGGCGCCCTGCTGGGCAGCCTCCTCCAGGTCCGCCGGGCCCGCGACGACAGGCTGCTGCTGAGCGGCGACCAGGCGGATCAGACGAAATGGGCGGCCGTGCTGATCCTGGCGCTGCTGACCCTCATCGCGCTGGGAATCGTCCACCTGGAACGGCCGCGGGCGCAACTCGCGGCCCTGGTCCTCTTCGCCGTCGCGACCGCGGCCACGCTCGGCCTCGTCGCAGTGCGCGAGCGGCCCTTCGCCGGTGCCGAGCGCGTGTTGCCCACGCCGCTGGAGGAGGTCCTGGCCACCGTCACGGCCGCGGCCCCTCGCTGATCCGGGTGCCCATGCGGGCCGGGGGCCTGGCCGGGCCGGGCAACCCCGCGGCCCCAGGCGCTTTGCTTCCATCGGCCCGCCCAGGGCCAAGGAGGAGACGGTCATGCCGGAGCACGTCTACAAGGTGGTCGAGCTCGTGGGCTCGTCGACGACGAGCATCGATGACGCGATCCGTACAGCGGTCGCCCGGGCCGGCGCCACCTTGCGCAACCTGCGCTGGTTCGAGGTGAAGCAGGTCCGGGGCGCCGTCGGCCTGGACGGGAAGGTCGACCACTTCCAGGTGACACTCAAGGCCGGCTTCACGCTCGAGGACGAATAGGGCCGGCCGGCGCCTGGGGCTGCGCATGGCCCAGGGATGCGGGCCATGCGGGTGGGACGGCCTTGGCCTAATCGCCCCGCAGGCCGGTTTCGCGCACCACGGCGCCCCAGCGCGCCCAGTCGTCCTCGATCACCCGGGCGAATTGCTCCCGGCTGCCCCCGGCCGGCTCGGCCCCGAATCCGCGCAGGCGCTCCAGGATGCCGGGAAGGTGCAGGATCGCATTGACCTCATGGTTGAGGCGGTCGAGCACCGCCGGCGGCGCGGCGCGCGGGGCGATGAAGCCGGACCAGAAGATCGCCTCGTAGCCCGGCAGGGTTTCGGCGAAGGTGGGGACCTCCGGCAGCACCGGCGAGCGCTGCAGCCCGGTCACCGCGACGGCGCGGATATGGCCGGCCTCGAGCAGCGGGCGCGTGGCGAAGAGGGAATCGCTGGCGAGGTTCACGTCGCCACGCATGAGCGCGTTCAGCGATGGCTGGTTGCCGTTGAATGGCACCAGCGTGAACTCGATGCCCTCCCGCCGCGCGAAGACCGCGAGCGAGAGGTGGTTGATGCCGCCGGTGCCGGGATGCGAGATGGTGATCCGCCCCGGCCAGTCCCGTGCCATGGCGGCGATCTCCGGAAGCGTGCGCGCCGGGAAGTCGCGGTTGGCGACCAGGATCATCGGCGATGCCTGGGCCATGGAGACCGCGGCGAAATCCCGCGTCGGGTCCAGGCCCGAGCCGCGGTTGATGAGCGGCGTGATGACGGTGGAGGAGGAGGCGTACATCAGCGTGTAGCCATCCGGCGCGGCGCGCGCGACCATCTCCGCGGCGAGCAGCGTGCCCGCGCCGGGGCGGTTCTCCACGACGAAGGGCGCGCCGCCGAGCCGCTCGGTCAATTGCGTGCAGAGCAGCCGCGCCATGATGTCGGTGGCGCCGCCCGCAGCGAAGCCGATGACCACGCGCACGGCGCGCGCCGGGTAGTCCTCCGCCCCGGCCTGGCCGCTCGCCCCGAACAGCAGGAAGGGCGCGCCGAGCAGGGCGCCGCGCCTGGCAATGGCCATCATCCCATCCTCCCTTGGTGGGGGAGGTGCTTTGCCGCCCTCCCGGGCGCCACGCTAGGGGAAGGCCGGCCCGCGGGGGAAGCAGCGTGTTTGGGGGCCGGGCGGGTCTCCGGGCAGCCCGAGGGCGGGCTGGCAACCTGGGCGCGAATTTCCGGGCCTGGTCCCTGGGCGGCAGGCAAGGGGGGCGCTGCGGCGGAGCCGTTATTTCCCATCACGCTGCGCCCTGTCTCGCCGGAACCCCCCTTGTCCCCGGCGGTTCCGCCGGGCAGTTTGCGCGGCAGGGGAAGACAACGGCCGCAGCGCAATGACGCTGCGGGCACGAGCCGTGCGGCCGCCGGCAGGGGAGCGGAAGCCGCGCAACGAAAAACAAGGAGACCCAAGCCCTGCCGCTCTATCTGTTGCAGCCCATCCAGGCCCGTCTCGCCGACCCGGCATGGTCGGCCACATCCCATCATGCGCATTGCATGGTCACCGCGTTCAGTGAGCGCGCGGCCCGAGAGGGCGCGGCAAGGGCCCTGGCGCGTCGCGGCCTCGCCGGCATCCCAGCCCTGGAGCGGCTGGCCCTGCAGGATCCCAATGCCGCGGAAGCGGCGCCACTCTCGCCCTGGCTGCAGGCACGCCTGGTCGAGATCCTGGAGGCGCCGGCCGTGACCGCCACGAGCCTGGCCGAGGCACTCGATCCCGGCGTGGTGCTGGTGCCGCGCGACCCCGGCAGCCCCGTGGCGGAATACCGGGTGCTCGGCGCCGCCGAACCCCAGCCTGCCGCAGCGCCGCCGCAGGCCGCGGCCAGCGCGAAACCCAGCCGCGCAACCAAGCCGGCCACGCCGGCCGGTCCGCGCCGCGCCGAGCCGAAGGCGGCAAAGCCCGCACTGGCCGCGCGCGCCAGATCCGGCCAGAAAAGCAGCCAGGCCGCGGCGGGCAAGAAGGCGGCCAAGCCCGCGCCGAAACCTGCCAAGGCTGCGGGCCGGCAGGCAAGCCGGGCCAGAGCCAAGCCGCGCGGCCCGGTGGCGCCGCCGCCCCGGCCGGCAATGGCGAAGCGCGGCGCGGCGGCCGGGCGGAGCAGGCGTTAGCCGGCACTCCGGCCGGGGCGCCCCTGGGGGTCCGGCAAGGGCCTGCTTGCCGCACGCCATCGCCTCGGAATGGCCTTGCCGGGCTGCCCGCCCGGGCAACGAGGGGTGAGACCGATGTATATCGCCATGAACCGCTTCAGGGTGACGCCCGGTGCCGAACAGGAGTTCGAGCGGGTCTGGGCATCGCGCGACACCCATCTCCGGGCCGTTCCCGGCTTCGTCGAATCCCACCTCCTGCGCGGGCCTGCCCGGGAGGATTGCGTGCTCTACGCCTCCCACACCGTCTGGCGCAGCCGGGCGGATTTCGAGGCCTGGACCCGGTCCGAGGCATTCCGGCGCGCGCATGCGCATGCCGGGCAGAACCGGCCGCTCTATCTCGGCCATCCCGAGTTCGAGGGCTTCGAGGTCATCCAGACCCTGCGCCAGGGCACGGGCTGAGGCCATCACGTGGGCCCCGCCACTGCCAGCGCGGCGGCCCATCAATGCGGCAAATGGCACGCATCAATCCTTTGCATTGGCGCAAGCGCGGCGAATTGCCCAGCCTTGCGGCAACAGGTCCGGCCCTCGTGCCGGCCTCCCGCAAAGGCCAATTACCATGTTCCGCAGCATCCTGCCCGTCGCCGCCCTGGCGCTGGGCCTCGGCACGGCATCCGCTCCCGCCCAGCCCGCCTTCTCCCCGGTGATCGCGCCCGAGGGTTCCACGGCAGCGCGGACCCTGGAGCAGAACCGGCGCGCCGTCATCGGGCGGCCGGTGGCCTCTGGGATTCGCAGCCCGGCCCCCGGACCGGATTCGGCACCCCGCGACCCGAGGGCCGCAGCAGCCGTCGGCCGCCTCGACCTGGCCGCGGGCGGCAATCCGGGCGCGCCGCGATAGCCGGGCGGGCCCCATTCCCCGGGCCGGCGGCCCGGTGCTAGGCTTCCCGAAAAGGAGGAACGCCATGGCCGCCCTTGCCGAACGCCTGATCGAGGTGGTGCCCTTCGCCGCGCCGCTCGGCGCCGAGATCCGCGGCGCGGACCTCGCGCACCTGGATGACTCCACCTTCGCCGCCATCAAGCAGGCCTGGCTGGAGCGCAAGGTGCTGCGCCTGCGCGGCCAGCGGATCGACGATGACGCGCTGGCCGATTTCAGCCGCCGCTTCGGCAAGCTCGACAAGGCGCCGATCACCCGCACCGGCCGGCCGCACGAGCCGACCCGGCCGGAAGTGACCGTCATCTCCAATATCGTCGTCAACGGGGAGCCGATCGGCGGCCTCGGCGCCGGCGAGGCCGAGTGGCACACCGACATGTCCTACAACGAGGTGCCGCCCGACGCGAGCGTGCTCTACGGCATCGAGGTGCCGGAAGGCCACGGCAATACCTGGTTCTGCGACATGGAAGCGGCGCTGGCGGCGCTGCCCGCGGCCATGCGCGAGCGCATCGCCGGCCTCACCTGCAAGCACGACGCCACGCGCAACAGCGCCGGCGAGCTGCGCGCCGGCTTCCGGGAAAGCTACACGCCGGAGGAACTGCCCGGCGCGCTGCACCCGCTGGTCCGCACCCATCCGGAGACCGGGCGCAAGTCGCTGTTCCTCGGCCGCCGCCGCAACGCCCATGTCATGGGCCTGCCGCAGGAGGAGAGCCAGCGCCTGCTGGACGAGCTCTGGGCCTTCGCCACGAAGCCGGAATTCACCTGGGTGCAGCAGTGGAAGACCGGCGATGTGCTGATCTGGGACAACCGCTGCGTCATGCACCGGCGCGACCCCTTCGATGCCAGCCTGCGCCGCCTGATGCACCGCACGCAGATCCAGGGCAGCCGGCCCTATTGAGGGCCGTGCCGATGCCCGTCTCCCGCCGCGCCGCCCTCGGCCTGGCCCCGGCGCTCGCGGGCCTGGCCGCCCGCCCCGCCGCGGCCGAGGGCGACTATCCCAACCGGCCCATCCGCCTGGTGGTGCCCTTCGTCGCTGGCGGCAGCGTCGACCTGCTGAGCCGCGCCGTGGCCCAGGCGCTCGGCCGGGAACTCGGCCAGACCATCGTGGTGGAGAACCGCCCCGGCGGCACCACGGTGATCGGCACCACCCATGTCGCCCGCGCGGCGCCGGATGGCTACACGCTGCTCTCGGGCGGCGACAGCGTGGAGCTGAACCGCTACCTGATGCCCTCGCTGCCCTACGACCCGGAACGCGACCTGGTGCCCATCCTGCACCTGGCCGACGTGCCCTATGTGCTGCTCGTCAACCGGCGGCTGCCGGTGCAGTCGCTGCGCGAGCTGATCGCCCATGCCAAGGCACGGCCAGGGGAGCTGACCTATGCCTCCTTCGGCATCGGCGGCGCGGGGCACCTGTGTGGCGAGTTGCTGGCCCGCATGGCCGGGATCGAGATGCTGCACATTCCCTATGCCGGCAACCCGCCGGCGCTGATCGACGTGGTGGCCGGCCGCGTCGCCATGATGTTCTGCACCATCCCGGTGGCGCTGCCGGAGCTGCAATCCAACCGCGTCCGGCCCATCGCCATGTCCTCGCCGCGGCGGGTGCCGGTGCTGGGCGAGGTGCCGACCCTGGCCGAGGCCGGCCTGCCGGGCTATGATTCCACCAGCCAGATGGTGCTCTACGCGCCACGCGCCGTGCCGCCCGGCATCGTCCGCCGCATCAATGCCGCGACGCGGGAGGCGATGGCCGACCCCGACCTCGCCCGGCTGCTGGAGGCCCAGGGCTTCGTCCTGGCGCGGCCCGGCAGCCCGGAGGAAACGGCGGCGCAGATCCGCGAGCATTCCGGGAAATGGGCGGAGGTGATCCGGGCGGCCGGCATCCGCCTCTGACCGGCTACAGCGGATGCGCCGCCAGGTGCTCCAGCAGCAGCGCATTGACCCGGTCCGGCACCTGATCCGGCGCATAGTGGCCGACACCGGGCAGCACCTCGAAGCGGTAGGGCGCGGTGATGAAGTCCCGCGTGCCCTCCGCCGCCATGCGGCCCACCGTGTCGTCGGCATCGCCCCAGATAAACAGCGTCGGCACCTCGATCGGGCCGATCGGCCGGTGCACGGTGCCGCGGGCGCGATACCAGGCGAGCGCCGCCTCCATCGCGTCAGGGTTGCCGAGGACCGAGAGGTGCTTCTCGGTCGCCTCCGGCGGCACGCCCTGTGCGGCATGGCGGGTGCGGAGCCACTTCGCATCCTCAGCGAGCAGGCTGGCCGCCGCGCCGGGATCGAGGAAGGCCTTGTGGTGGCGGGAGCGGTGCGGCTGCCCGGGGTCCTCGCGCAGCGCGCGGGCGAAGGCGAGGGGATGCGGCCGGGACAGCATGGTGAGCGAGCCGAGGCGGCCCGGATGCCGGGCCGCGATCTCCCAGGCCAGGCTGCCGCCCCAGTCGTGGCCTACCAGGTGGAAGCGCCGCGCGCCGTGGCCGAGCGCCGCGACGAGGGCCAGTGCATCGGCGATCAGCAGCTCGATATCGTATTGCGTGACATCCGCGGGGTTTGGCCGGGCGCCGGGGGGAATAGCCGCGCTGGTTCGGCGCCACGGCGAAGAAGCCGGCACCGGCGAGGGCGGGGAGCTGGGCGTCGTAGAGGTGGCGGGAGACGCCGAAGCCGTGGAGCAGGAGGACGAGGGGGGCCGAATCAGTGCCGGCGACGGAGGTGTCGAAGGTGAGGCCGGGGGTGGTTTCGATGCGGCAGGGGAGCATCGGGTTGGTTCCGGGGAGGTGCGAGGTGACGAGAGCATTGCCGGATTAACGAGGCAAGACAGTGACGGCGGGCATCCTTGCAGGGCAGCACCATCGCTTCAAAATATATTTGAAAGGGTAATGAGCAAGAGGCCAGCGTTGAATTTTTGCTGTGTAGAGTGGGATTCACCAAAGAGAGGCAGCGGCCATCTCGGCGCGCCGCTTAGAGGTGAGATCGACAAGCTCGGCAACTGCCCTTGGGAGCTCTGAGTGTTGTTTGTCGTATTGATAACGCACGCACTGCAAACCGAAACAGTCCCGGTAAACTCTCTGAAGTTCTGAGCTTTGCTTGTTGTCGATGAGGCAAACATGCTCACCGAAACCGATTGAGATTGCAGCTAAATCTTCCAACATCAGCACAAGATCGGGGTCTCTTAAGCCGCAACCAATAAATATAAGAGTGTTTGTAACGGCGAGAGAAGAAAGGACTCTTTGAAACAGCGGGTTTTCATTCCGCAATTTTATATAATCTGACCGTGTGAAAACCATAGACCCTATATCATCGATACTACCATGTACCTTCAGCAACACACGAGACTGAGCATCTCCCTTAGCCAGAAGAGCTAGATCCTTATCTCGGTAGGTCTTAACCTTTACAGTTGAGGAAGAAAGTTTTGTTGCTGCACTTTGGTATACTTTGTCAAAATTAGTCGTCATTATTATTGGGAGGTCCAGGGCATATATGTGAGTATGTAATTCCCCAGGTTCTAAGCGCTGGTTCCCAAACGCGGCTTCGACGCACCTAGGCCAGTCCGCACCCAAATGTGTCTTAATAATCTCGCACGCGGATAAATATTCACTAGCGTTAACTAACTTTTTTGCCTCAGATTTCGGGGCAACAGCAAGACGGTCGGCCGCGGTGAGAAGAAACTCTTTCCACCCAGGAGGGCGCGCCGACCCCGGCAGTGGGGTTGAATGAAACGAACTTCCGGCCCCAAGTACGACAATAGCACGTCGTCTTGCCACCGCTTCGACAACATTTTCAAGCCACAAAGACATTAGATTTGCGAGAGCTCGTTGATATTTCTTTCCAGTCGATTCGCTATACCACCAAAGGTATCTTTTAGCTCACGCACCTTTAGAAAATGTGAGCCAACCACTCCGTCCTTTGCGCCTAGGGCAAAAATAGGTGCCCGAGCGCTTTGCGCCATTGGAATAAGGCTATGCAAAGTAGGGATGTTTCCAAGAGCATAGTCCTCTTTGCGAAGTGGAGAAGCTTGGTCACCTAAAAAATGCTCTGCGATCAGGTCGGGAATGCGCTTCGATATCTTTTCGTAAGCTGCTACCGGCCTTGCGTGCCCCTCAGCATCTCGCTTAGCTATATATTGCTGAGAAACATAGCCAGCGAACCGCAGGCGCCAGTTATAACTTCGCATCGGAAGCTCTTCTGGTTCCGGATTTTCTTCTAAACCCCTCGATAGCTGGCGGCTCCAATTCTCTAAAGCTGAAGCAATATTTTCGAGTGCGCGTAGGCTGAATATGTCCACAGACATCGGGCTGATAAAGAAATTACACGCAACGAGAACGGCACGGTTAATGGACCCGAGACTCGGGCTCACATCAAAGAGAACATAATCGTATTCTCCGCACCTACTTAGTAGCTCTGAAAATAGAAGAGTGGTTCGTAAGCCCCTCGTATCGCCGGACACGGCGGTTGACCAGTCACGTGCAAGCACATCTTCAGCTAGTGCCAGTCGAGGATCCCCGACAATGACATCGACACCGAACCGTTTGCTGCGCTCCACTGCCAGTGACGCGCTATAGCCTTTACCGGCCGCGAGGGGTTGAACTACTTTGTAGATAGAAAAGCTATTTTTATTTGAATACCTCCTATCAACGAAGTCATCAGTGAACATGGCTTGCGTTGCGTTGCATTGTGGATCGGCATCAATGAGTAGGACACGCCGTTTCTTCTCAAGAGCGAGGTAGGCAGCGAGGTTTACCACAAGTGTGGTTTTGCCTACACCTCCTTTATTATTGAAGAATGCAACTGATTGCATGAATTTTTTATCCGGAGGTCCATGTATCTGTCGGCATGAGCCACGTAGCGCAGCTGAAATCCGATTTGGGCAGGATACCGGGAAACCTAAGGTTGGGAAAGATCTGCCGAATGGAATAGGAAAACAGTCTTCCAAATCTATTCCGCTTCCGCTACTCTCGCGCCTTTCTCAGGCGGAGGCCCACCCCATGCCGCACTTCACCCCCCGCCGGGACTGGGCGCCGCTCTCCGATGCCGAGTGGTCCGCACTCACGCCGCATCTCCGCCGCTGGATGGCTGCCGCACCCGGCTCGGCCAGGCGGCGGGCCGGACGGCCGCTCGGCAGCGAGTGGCGCGCGCGCCTCGATGCCATGCTGTGGATCGCCGTCTCGGGCCAGCCCTGGCATGCCCTGCCGGAGCAGTTCGGCAAGCCCGATACCGTCAGCCGCCACTTCCGCCGCCTCGCCCATGCCGGGCTCTGGGCCCGCCTGCTGGCGGCCCTGGCGCTGCCCACCTGCCCACCCGCACTCCGGGCCATCGAGTATTGGCTCTGCCGCGCCGCGCGCCGCGCCATGCGCCTGCTCGGCATGGCCGGCCTGACGCTCGCCCGTCGCCTCGGCCTGTTCAGCGCGCTGCCGATGCTGCCCTGCTACATGCCGAACCGGGATTTGTCCGAAGCGCTGCACCGCTTCCAGGCCAGGCTGCTGGATCGCCTCTTCTCGGACCCGCCGCCGCCCGGCACCCTCACCCGGCTCGGCCGCCTGCTTGCCTATGCCGGCGGCCGAAGGGTCTGGTCGAAGAAATTCGCCCCGCCATGAACTCGGAGAAAGCGATGGGGGCGCGGGGGAAGTGTCTTCCCCCGCTCTTACTTCCCTCCGTAGTCCCGCCTCGCCGCCGCCTCGCTCACCAGGCCGAGCGTCACGTCCCGCGCCACCCGCTCGGGCTCGCGCGCCTTGGGGTCGCCATAGCCGCCGCCGCCCGGCATCTCCACCACCAGCCGGTCGCCGGCCGGGATCACCTGGAAGCCCTTGCCCTTCATCACCGTGCCGGAGCCGAGCGAAAGCCGCCCCGCGCCGCCCGGCCCGCCGCCCTCGCGGCCGCGCGCGGGGTGGTGCACGCGCTCGAAGGTGGCGAAGATGCCGAAGGGCGCGCCGTGCCGGTGCTCCACCTCCATCACCTGGCCGAGCCCGCCGCGCTGCTTGCCGGCGCCGCCGGAATCCGGGCGGAATTCCTTCCGCCACACCACCACGGGGGCGATGGTCTCGGTGATCTCCACCGGCACGTTGCGCACGCCGGAGGGGAAGGGCGTGGCGGAAAGCCCGTCCTGCGCCGGCCGCGCCCCGGCGCCGCCGGAATGGAAGGTGGTCACCATGAAGGGCGGGCTATTGGCGCCTGTTGGCCCGGTGATGCCATGCCCGGCACCGAGCTTCAGGTTCCAGAGATTGCTGGTGCCCTCCGCCGGAACCCTGCCGGGCAGGCACTGGTGCAGCGCGCCATAGACCACATCCGGCAGCATATGCCCGATGGTGGAGCGCGCATTCACCGCCGCCGGCCAGAGCGCGTTGACGATGCTATTCGGCGGCGCCGTCACCAGGATGCTGTCGAGCGTGCCCGCATTGTTCGGGATGGAGGGGCCGACGATGCATTTCACCCCGAAGGCGGTATAGGCCTCCGTGTAGCACATCGGGCAATTGATCCCGTATTCCGAGGCACCGGAGGTGCCGGCGAAATCCACCGCCACATGGTCGCCGGCGATGGTGACGGCGGCCTTGAGGTCGATCGGTTCGTTGTAGCCGTCGATCCGCATTTCGCCATGCCAGGTGCCCTGCGGCAGCCGCGCCACCGCCGCCGCCATGCCGGCGCGGGAGCGGCTGATGATGTGATGGCCGAGTTCGTCGAGGTCGGCGATGCCGTGCTCCGCCATCATGGCGGAAAGCCGCTGTTCGCCGACCAGGTTGCAGGCCACCAGCGCATGCAGGTCGCCCTCCACCTGCACCGGTTCCCGCACATTGGCGCGGACCACGCGCATCAGGCTTTCGTCGAAGACACCCTCCCGCACCAGCGGCAGCAGCGGGATGAACAGCCCCTCATGGAAGACCTGCCGCCCGTCCGGCGACTGGCCGAGCCCGCCGATATCCACGACATGCACGGTGCAGGAGAACAGCGCCACCAGCCGGCCCCGATGGAAGGCGGGCGAGGTGATGACGATGTCATAGAGATGCCCGGTGCCCTTCCAGGGGTCATTGGTGATGAAGTGGTCGCCGGGCCGCATCGTCTCGGCCGGGAATTCGCGGAGGAAATGCACCACGCTGCGGGCCATGGAATTCACATGGCCCGGCGTCCCCGTCACCGCCTGCGCCAGCATCTGGCCTTCGAGGTCGAAGACGCCGGCGGAGATGTCGCCGGCCTCGCGGGCGCTGGTGGAGAAGGCGGTGCGCACCAGCGCGCGCGCCTGTTCCTCCACCACCGAGAGCAGGCGGTTCCACATCACCTGCAGGCGGATATCGCCGATCGCGGTCATTGGCTGTCCTCCAGGATGATCTGGCGCAGGGCATTGATGCGGGCGGTGAAGCCGCGCGGCACCACGGTGGTGGTCTCGTCCTCGACGATCAGCGCCGGGCCGGGGATGCTGGCGCCGGGCGGCAGGCCGGCCCGCTCGTGCAGCGCCGCTTCCTCGGTGGCGCCGGTCACCGGGTCGAGCAGGCTGCGGTGGCCGGCGGGGGGGCGGCGCCGCGGTGGGCGGCGGGTCGGCGACGGGGGCGGGCAGGGGCCGGTCGGTGGCCAAAGCCAGGGTCCAGGTCAGCGCCTCCACCTCCAGCCGCGGGATGGTGCGGCCGAACAGCGCGGCATATGCGGTGTCGAAGCGGGCCCGCAGCTCCGCCGCATCCGCCGCGGTGAAGTCGCGCGCCGGCAGCGGCACCGCGATCTCATGGCCCTGGCCGCGATACCGCATGAAGCCGGTGCGGGTCTCGACCAACGGCTCATCCGGGGCGCCCAGCCGCACCACCGCCTCGGCTTCCGCGCGCATCTCCGCCAGCAGGGCATTGAGCGGTGCGGGGTCGAAGGCATCCATGCGGAGGTGCCGGGTGCGCACCACCTCGAAGCCGATCGGCGCGCGCAGGAAGCCATATGCGGAGCCGACGCCGGCGCCCACCGGCACCACCACCCGCCGCATGCCGAGCTTCCGCGCCAGCCGCGCCGCATGCAGCGGCGCCGCGCCGCCGAAGGCGATCAGGGTGCGGTCAGCGGTATCCTTGCCATTCTCCACCGCATGCACGCGGGCGGCGCTGGCCATGGTCTCGTCCACGATCTCGGCGATGCCGGCCGCCGCCCCCGCCGCGTCCAGGCCGAGCGGCCCGGCCACGCTTTGCAGCGCCGCTGCGGCGCGGTCCGCATGAAGCGGAATCGTGCCGCCGGCGAAGCGCCCGGGATCGAGCCGGCCGAGCATGGCATCGGCATCCGTCACCGTGGGCTCGGTGCCGCCGCGGCCATAGCAGGCCGGGCCGGGCACGCTGCCGGCGCTGTCCGGCCCCACCTGGATGCGGCCCAGCGCATCCACCCGCGCGATGGAACCGCCACCGGCGCCGATCTCCACCAGCTCGATCACCGGGATGCGCACCGGCAACCCGCTGCCCTGGATGAAGCGATAGGCGCGCGCCACCTCGAATTGGCGGGAGCGTTGCAGTTCCAGCTCATCGAGCAGGGTGAGCTTTGCCGTGGTGCCGCCCATGTCGAAGGCGACGGCGCGGCGGAGGTCGTTCTCGGCCGCGATGTATTGCGCCAGGATGGCGCCGCCGGCCGGGCCGCTCTCCACCAGGCGCACCGGCAGGCGCCGCGCCGTCTCCACCGTGGTGACGCCGCCCGAGGACATCATCAGCAGCAGCGGCGCACCGATGCCAAGCTCCCGCAGCCCCGCTTCCAGCGCGCCGAGATAGCGGCCCATCAGCGGCAGCACATAGGCATTGGCGATGGTCGTGGAGGCCCGCTCATACTCGCGGATCTCCGGCGCCACCTCGCAGGAGAGGGAGAGCGCCACCCCCGGCAGTTCCTCGGCCAGGATCGTGCCGGCGCGCCGCTCATGCGCCTCGTTGGTGAAGCTGTGCAGGAAGCAGACGGCGACCGACTGCACGCCGGCGGCGCGCAATTCGGCGGCGATGCGGCGCAGCGCGGCCTCGTCCAGTGGCAGCAGCACCGCGCCATCCGCCGCCACCCGCTCCGGCACGCCGAGGCGCAGGTTGCGCGGCACCAGCGGCTCCGGCCGTTCCATGTGGATGTCGTATTGCTCGAAGCGGTGCTCCCAGGCGATCTCGACGGAATCGCGGAAGCCCTCGGTGGTGACCAGCGCGGTGCGGGCGCCCTTGCGCTCGATCAGCGCATTGGTCGCCAGCGTGGTGCCATGCACCACCAGCCCGACTTCGCCCGGTGCGCAGCCGGCCTGGGCCAGGATGGCGCGCGCGCCCTCCAGCACCGCGCGTTCCGGCGCCTCCGGCGTGGTCAGCAGCTTGCTGGAAAAGCTCCGTTCCGGGGTTTCCAGAACGAGGTCGGTGAAGGTGCCGCCGATATCGACGGCCAGACGTGCCTTGCTCAATCGCTGTCCACCCGAATGTTGCCCGTGCGCACGACCCGGCCCCAGGTCTCCGAATCATGGCGCAGGTAGTCGTTGTATTCGCCGAGGCCGAGCGTCGCCGGCTGCAGCCCGGCATCCTCGAAGCGCCTGGCCACCTCGGGCTCCGCCATCACCTTGCGGATATGCGCCGAGAGGAATTGCACCACCTCCTCCGGCGTGGCCGGCGGCGCGGCCAGGCCGTACCAGTTCTCCGCCTGGTAGCCCGGCACGGCTTCCGCGGCCGCCGCGGTCTCGGGCAGCAGCCGCCAGCGCTCGGGCGAGGTGACGGCGATGGCGCGGGCCTGGCCGTTCTGGATCAGGCCGAGCGTCGCCGGGTCGCCGAAATAGGCATCCACGATGCGGGCGGCGAGGTCGTTCAGCGCCGGGCCGGTGCCGCGATAGGGCACATGCACCATGCTGAGGCCGGACATCTGCTTGAACAGTTCGCCGGCCAGATGCTGGCTGGTGCCGATGCCGCCCGAGGCCCAGCGGATCTCCTGCCGTCGTCCCAGCGCCATGAACTCCGCCAGGGTGGCGGCCGGCAGGTCGTTGCGGACGGCGATGATGAAGGGCATCCGCACCAGCCGCGTGACATGGCGCAGCGCCGCGGGATCATAGGGCAGGCGGCGGAGATGCGGCCCGGCGGTGACGGTGCCGGCACCGGTGAGGCTGAGCGTATAGCCATCCGCCGGGCTGCGTGCCATGGCCTCGACGCCGATCACGCCGCCGGCGCCGCCGCGGTTCTCGATCACCACCGGCTGGCCGATGTCGCGTGCCAGCGGCTCGGCCAGCAACCGTGCGGTGAGGTCCACGCCGCCACCGGGAGGGAAGGGCACGATCAGCCGGACCGGACGGTTCGGATAGGGTCCGGCCTGGGCGCGCGCCGCTGCGGGCAGCAGCGCGGCCAGGACCGGCAGGCTTCGGCGGGGGGAACCGCATGGGTGCTCCTTCGGGGCGTCGGAGGCAGGCTAGCACCTGCGGCGCCGGGCGGAACCCCGGCCCGGCTACCCATGCCTTGGGCCGATGCCGCCGCATCGGCATGCAGTTGCTGCCCGGCAGGCGCAATTGGGGGACTGGCAGCGCGCCGCGCCCGTGTCATTCTGCGCCGCAACGGGCGGTGGGGCGCGAACCCCTGCCGGCAAAGGAAGGAGGCTTCGATGCTCCGTCACCTGCTGCGCGGCATGGCCGCGGCGGCCCTGGGAACCATGCTGGCGGCGCCCGCCCTGGCGCAGATGCCGGCCAGCCTGCCGGCCGGGCCGAAGGTGAGCATGGTCGCGGTGACGCAGCCGCTGCCCTCGCAGCCGCAATATACCCGCGTGGACATCCCCTATCTCCGGGAGATGATGGCGCAGCGGACCGGCGGGAGGATCGAGACCACGCTTGCCTCGCATGCCGAGCGCAACCTCGGCGGCACCGAACTGGTGCGCCTGGTGCGCTCCGGCCAGGCCGATATCGGCGCCGCCACCCTCACCACCCTCTCCGGCGATGTGCCGATCCTGGATGGCGTCGACCTCGCCGGCCTGGCGCCCGGCATCGACGTGGCGCGGAAGATCGCCGAGGCGATGATGCCGGTGGTGAACCGCGACCTGGAGCGGTTCGGCGCGCGGCTGGTCATCATCTATCCCTTCCCGGCGCAGGTGGTCTTCTGCCGCCAGGGCTTCACCAGCCTGGCCGACCTGCGCGGCCGCAAGATCCGCACCTTCGGCAATTCGCTGGTGGACATGGTCGGGGCGCTCGGCGCACAGCCCGTCTCGATCGGCTTCCCCGAGGTCTATTCCGCGCTGGAGCGCGGCGTGGTGGATTGCGCCATCACCGGCACCGGCAGCGGCGTCGCCGCCCGCTGGCCGGAGGTGACGACGCATATCTCGAACCTACCCGTCGCCTGGGCGCTGGCCGGCTACATGGTGAACATCAGCTGGTGGAACCGGCTGGACCCGCAGGTGCGGAGCTTCCTGGAGGGCACCTTCCGGGAGATGTCGGACAAGCTGTGGGAATTGGGCGATGCCGCCACGCGCGACGGCATCGACTGCGCCATCGGCCGCGCCGCCGACTGCCGCATCCACAGCCTGGCCGCCCGGCCGATGACCGAGGTGCCCGCCACCGACGCCGATCGTGCCGCGCTGCGCGAGATCCTGGAGAAGACCGTGCTGCCCGGCTTCGTCCGCCGCTGCGGCGCCCGCTGCGGCGAGACCTTCAACCAGGTGATCGCGCCGCTGGTCGGCGTGCGCTTCGGCGGGTGAGCGGCACCGCGCCGCCCGCCATCCTGCGCGCGGCGCGGGGGCTTCGCGCCGGTGTCGCCGCCCTGGCCACCGGCATGGCCTACGTCGCCGGTTGGAATTACATCGCCTGCGCACTGTTCATCACCGCGGATGTCATCGGCCGCAGCGCCTTCGGCGTCTCCTCCGCCGCGACGGTGGAGATCACCGGCTACATGCTGGCCGGCGGCATCGCCTGGGGCCTGGCGCATACCCTGGCGCGGCGGGCACATATCCGGGTGGATGTCTGGCTGGGCCGGTTGCCGCTGGCGCTGCGCGCCTGGCTGCACCTGCTCTCGCTGCTGCTGCTCGGCGGCTTCGCGGGTTTCTGCGCCTGGGCGGCCTGGGCGCTGGTGGAGGAGAGCGTCCTGTTCGACGCGCATGACAACAGCGCATTGCGCGTGGCGCTGGTGATCCCGCAGGGCATCTGGCTCTTTGGCATCATCGCCTTCTGCGTGATGATCCTGGTGCTGGCGCTGGAAAGCCTGCTGTCGCTGCTGCTCGGCCGTGCGGCGGAGCTGGACCGGCTGCTCGGCTCCCGCACCATCGAGGACGAGACGGCGGAGGCGCTGGAGGCGGTGGAGATGGCGCGGCAGGGCGACGCCCGATGATCGCGGTGGCCTTCCTTCTGGTGCTGCTGGGCGTCGCCATATTCGCCGCGGCCACCGGCGGCCAGGCGGTGCCGGTCGTGGAGATCCTGGCGCTGAGCGGCGTCTTCATCGTCTTCTTCGGCGCCGGGGTCTATATCGCGGCGGTGCTGGGGGTGCTCGGCATCCTGATCGGCCTGACCTTCTCGGACCGGCCCTGGTGGGCCTTCGCGGGGCAGACGCTCTGGGGGCCCTCCAGCAATTTCGTGCTGGTGGCGGTGCCGCTGTTCCTGCTGATGGGCGAGATCCTGCTGCGCGCCGGCCTTTCGGACCGACTCTACCGGGCGCTGAATGTCTGGCTGAACCGGCTGCCGGGGGGGGCTTGCTGCACACCAATATCGCCTCCTGCGCGGTCTTCTCGGCGATCTCCGGCAGTTCGGTGGCGACGGCGGCGACCATGGGATCGGTGGCGCTGCCCTATTTCACCGGCACGCGCTACAGCCAGCGCATGGTGCTGGGCTCGCTGGCGGCGGGGGGTGCGCTGGGCAACCTCATCCCGCCGGGCATCACCTTCATCATCTATGGGCTGATCACCGAAACCTCGGTCGGCGCCCTCTATATTGCCGCGATGCTGCCGAGCATCCTGGTCACCGGATTGTTCATCCTGGTCATCCTCGGGCACGGGCTGGCGCATCCGCTGCCGCGGCCGGAGCCGCTGCCGCTCGGGCTGCGGTTGCGCGCATTGCTGGACCTGATCCCGACGCTGCTGCTGATGTTCCTGGTGCTCGGCTCGATCTATGCCGGCTATGCCACGCCGACCGAGGCGGCGGCGCTCGGCGTGGTGGGCGCGGCCGCCTTTGCGGCGCTGGAGGGCAAGCTCAGCCTCCGCCTGCTGAATGCCAGCGCCGAGGCCACGGCGCGCAACACGGCGCTGCTCGGCCTCATTATCCTTGGCGCCTATCTGCTGAACTACCTGCTCACCACCATCAACGTGCCGCAGGCCCTGGCCGGCTTCATGGCCGGGCTGCCGCTGCCGCCCTGGGCGATCATGGCCTGCATCCTGGCGCTCTACCTCGCGCTCGGCACCTTCATGGAGGGGTTCTCCATGATCATCACCACCGTCCCGGTGGTGTTCCCGGTCGTCACCGCGCTGGGCTATGATCCGATCTGGTTCGGCGTGATGGTGACGATGCTGGTGGAGATCGCGCAGATCAGCCCGCCGGACGGCACGGTGATGTATGTGCTGCAGGGCATGCGGCCGCGGCCGGGGCCGATCACCGATGTCTTCGCCGGCGTGCTGCCCTTCCTTGGCGCCTATCTGCTGGCCGTGGTGCTGCTGATGATCTGGCCGGAGATCGCGCTCTGGCTGCCGCGCATGATGGGCTGAGAATGAACCCGAGAGAATGGCCGTGACCGCATCCCAGGATTCCCGCCCGCTCCGCATCGCCGTCGATATCGGCGGCACCTTCACCGACCTCCAGATCCTGGATGCGCGGAGCGGCGCCGTCTGGGCCTGGAAGACACCGACCACGCCGGAGGACCCCTCCATCGGCTTGATGGCGGGCGTGCGGGAGGCAGCGGAGCGCTTCGGCTTCGCGCTCGCCGAGGTGGGGCTGCTGCTGCATGGCACCACCATTGCCACCAATGCGGTGCTGGAGCGCCGCCTGGCGCGCGGCGCGCTGCTGACCACCGCCGGCTTCGAGGATGTGCTGGAGATCACCCGGCATGTCCGGCGCGAACTCTATGTTCTCGCGCCCGATCCCTTCCCGGTGCTGGTGCCGCGCGATTGCCGCCTCGGCGTGCCGGAACGCATGCGCGCCGATGGCAGCGTGGAAACACCGCTCGATGAGGCGGCGATCCCCGGCCTGCTGGCGCGGCTGGAGGCGCTGGGGGCGGAGGCGGTGGCGGTCTGCCTGCTGCACAGCTACGTCAACCCGGCGCATGAGCAGCGGCTGCGCGCGCTGATCCGGGCGGCGCGGCCGGACCTGCCGGTCTCGCTCTCCAGCGAGATCAGCCCGGAGATCCGCGAATACGAGCGCGCCAGCACCACCGTGCTGAACGCGCTGCTGGCGCCGGTGGTGAAAGCCTATCTGGACCGGCTGGAGCAACGGCTGGGGGAGGGCGGGTTCCAGCCGCTGGTCTTCCTGGTGCAGTCGAATGGCGGCGTTTGCAGCCTGGCGACGGCGGCGGAACAGCCGGCGCGGCTGCTGCTTTCCGGCCCCTCCGGCGGGGCGCTGGCGGCCGGGCGCATCGCGGAGCTGCTGTCGCGGCCGAACCTGGTGGCCGTGGACATGGGCGGCACCAGCTTCGATGTCTCGGTGGTGCAGGCGGGCAGGGTCAGCGTCGTGACCCAGGGCGAGATCGACCGCCTGCCGGTGCGTCTGCCGATGGTGGAGATGCGCACCATCGGCGCCGGCGGCGGCTCCATCGCCAGTGTCGAGGGCGGTGGCCGGCTGGTCGTCGGCCCGCGCAGCGCCGGGGCGCGGCCAGGGCCGGTGGCCTATGGCCGCGGCGGCACGGAACCTACCGTGACGGATGCCAATCTCGCCCTCGGCCGGCTCGACCCGGAATACTTCCTGGGCGGCGCGATGAAGCTCGACATGGCGGCGACGCGGGCGGCCATTGCGGAGCGGGTCGGCACGCCGCTCGGGCTTTCGGTGGAGCAGGCGGCGCAGGGCATCCTCACCGTCACCAATGCGAATCTCGGCGCGGCGGTGCGGCTTTCGCTGTTCGAGAAGGGGTTCGATCCGCGGGATTTCGCGCTGCTCTCCTTCGGCGGCGCCGGCGGGCTGCATGCCACGGAGGTCGCGGCCGAGATGGGCATCACCGAGGTGATCTTCCCGCGCGAGCCCGGCACGCTTTCCGCCTATGGCATCCTCTACAGCGACCTGGTGCAGGACCTCGCCCGGTCCCGCCTGCTGCGCGCCGAGCCCGGCAACCTTCCCGCCATCGCCGCGCTGGCGGCGGAATTGCGGGAGGAGGCGGAGGCGCGGCTGGCGCGGGACGGCGTGGCGCCGGCGCGCCGGGTGCTCGAACTCGCCGCCGACATGCGCTACCACGGCCAGGCCTTCGAGCTGCTGGTGCCCTGGGGCGAGGTGGCGGTGCCGGATGCGGCCGCGCTGGAGATGCTGCGGGCGCGGTTCCACGAGATGCACCAGCAGCGCTTCAGCTATTCCGACAGGAACGAGGCGGTGGAGATCGTGACCTTGCGCGTCACCGCCATCGGCCGGCTGCCGAAGCCGGATGCCGCCGAAGCCGCCCCGGCCGCGCGCCCCGCCCGCAAGGGCACCCGCCGCGTCTTCGAGGCCGGCGCCTGGCGCGACCTGCCGGTCTGGGACCGCGATGCGCTGCGGCCCGGGGATGTCGTCATCGGCCCCGCCATCGTCGAGGAACCCTTCGCCACCCATGCCATCACCGCCGGCTGGTCCGCCGTGCCCGGCCCCGCCGGCGCGCTGATCGCCCGGCGGGTTTGAGGAGCGCCCGCATGCTCGGCCCCATCGAGATCGAGGTCATCCGCAACGCGCTGACCGCCGCTGCGGCGGAGATGGACGTGACGGTCTGGCGCACCAGCCGCAGCACCATCGTGCGAGAATTGCTGGACTATTCCACCGCCGTCTTCGATGCGGAAGGCAACAACCTGGCGCAATCCGCCCGCATCCCGGGGCACCTCAACAGCATGTCGCACCTGCTGCGCGAGCTGCTGGACAGGTGGGTGGACCCCGATTCCTGGGGGCCGGATGACGTGGTCATCACCAACGACCCCTATTGCGGCGGCCAGCACCTGCCGGACATCACCGCCTTCAAGCCGGTCTTCCATGAGGGGCGGCGCATCGCATTCGTCGGCACGCTCTGCCACCATATCGATGTCGGCGGGCTGGCCGCGGGCAGCTATGCCGCCAAGGCGATCGAGATCTTCCAGGAGGGGCTGCGCATTCCCCCGGTGAAGCTGATCGAGCGCGGCATCCGCAACGAGGGCGTCTGGGCGATGATCCGCCAGAATGTCCGCAAGCCCGACCTGCTGCTGGGCGACCTGCAAAGCCAGATCGCCAGCCTGGAGGTGGGCGCCGCCGCGCTGCGCCGCCTTGCCACCCGCTATGGCGCGGCGGGCATGATCGAGGCGGGCGCGCGCATCCTCGACATGAGCGAGGCGGCGATGCGCGCCGCCATCGGCCGCATGCCGGACGGCACCTATGAATTCACCGATTTCCTCGATGACGACGGCATCGACCTCGGCCAGCCGATCCGGTTGCAGGTGCGGCTGACGGTGGCGGAGGAGGAGATCACGGTCGATCTCTCCGGCTGCTCGCCGCAGGTGCAGGGACCGACCAATGCGACGCTCGCCAGCAGCAATTCCGCGGTGATGTTCGCAGTGATGTGCGCGTCCATGTCCCCTGGGGACGAGCCCATCGCCGCCAATGCCGGCTGCTACCGCCCGGTGCGCACCATCGCGCCGGAAGGGCTGGTGGTGAATGCGCGGCATCCGGCGCCGGTGGTGCATCGCGTCGCCGTCACGCACCGGCTGCTGAACGCCATGTTCGGCGCGCTGCACCAGGTTGTGCCGGACCGCATTCCCGCCGCCTATTATGGCAATTCCTATGTCTGCACCTTCCAGACCGTCGCCGCCGATGCCAGCCGCGAGGTGCTGGTGGAGATCGAGATCGGCGGCAGCGGTGGGCATCCGGCGAAGGATGGCGTCAGCGCCTTCGCCAGCGGCATGCACAACAACTCCAACATCCCGATCGAGATGATCGAGAGCCAGATGCCGCTCACCATTACCCGCTACGGGCTGCTGCCCGACAGCGGCGGCCCGGGCGCAAGGCGCGGCGGGCTCGGCCTGTTCCGGGAATGGCGGGTGGACAGCGAACGCTGCTTCTTCACCGCCAATATGGACCGCTTCGTGCATCCGCCCTACGGCCTGGCCGGCGGCCAGCCCGCCTCGCTCGGCCGGCTGATCCTGACGCGGGAGGGGCAGGAAGTGGCATTGCAGCCGAAGGCCGACAACGTGCCCCTGGTGCGGGGTGACAGGGTGCGGCTGGAGACCTCCGGCGGCGGCGGCTTCGGCCCGCCCGAGGCGCGCGACCCCGCGGCGCTGGCCCGCGATGTCGCGCTCGGCTATGTCACGCCGGCCGCGGCCCGCGCTGCCTATGGTGCCGGGGCATGAGCTTCGATCCGCGCGCGCACCGGCTGGTGGAGCAGCAGCGCTGGTTCGAGGATTTCGTGCTGGGCGAGCGTTTCCCGCTGCCCAGCCGGACCATGACCAGCGGCCTCTTCGCCGCCTTCCAGGCCGCCTCCGGCGACAACCATCCGGTGCATTACGATGCGGAATACTGCCGTGCCCGCGGGTTGCCGGGCATGCTGGCGCATGGCTTCCAGGTGGCGATCCAGACCTGCGCCGGTGCCGGCCTGTTCCCGCATATGGTGGAGGATTCGCTGAAGGGCTTCATCGAGCAGTCCAGCCGCTTCCTGCATCCGGTGGTGCTGGGCGATACGCTCTATCCGCTGCTGGAGGTGGATGAGCTCACCCCGCAACGCAGCACCGGAATCCTGGGCCTGCGCAGCACCATCCACAACCAGCGCGGCGTGCTGGTCATGGATGGCCGCCACCGCTACCTGCTGCGCCGCCGTCAATCCGCCTGACGCATGCCGGCGGCCTCGATCACCTCGTGGTATTTCGCTGCCTCGGCGCGCGTGAACTCGGTGAACTCGCGTCGTCCGAGATAGCGGATGGGATGCCCGAGCCGTGCCATGCCCTCACCGATGGCGGGCGCGCGCAGCGTGCGTTCGCAGGCGCCCTCCAGCCGTGCCAGGACCGGCTCCGGCGTATTGGCCGGGGCATAGAGGCCGGTCCAGAGCGCGAAGACCAGGTCGTGGCCCTGTTCGCGCATGGTTGGCATGTCGGGGGATTCCGGCAGGCGCTGCTCGGCGAAGGCGCCGATCGCGTGCAACTCGTACTGCTTCACCAGGTTGGCCTCGGCGGCCAGCATCAGCACGGTGCCGGATTGCAGCGCGATGATGGCGTCGCCGGAGCCGCGGAAGGGGATGTGGTTCATCTCGATGCCGGTCGCGCGGATCAGGCCGGTCATGGCGATATGGCCCATGCCGCCGACACCGCCGGAGGCGAAGGGCACCTGGCCCGGCGCCGCCCGGGCTCGCGCCACCACATCCGCCACGCTCCGCAGGCCGGAATTACGCGTCGTCATCAGCACCGCCGGCGCATCGGCGACCAGGCATACCGGGGCGAAGCTGTCCGTGCGGTAGGGAATGCTCGGCCGGAAGCTCGGCTGCACCACCACGGGCGCCATCGAGGTGAGCATCAGCATCGTGCCGTCCGGCTTGGCCCGCGCCACCTCGGCCGCGCCGATCGTGCCGGTGGCGCCACCGACATTGCGGATCACCACACCGGTGCCAAGCTCCTCGGCCAGTGTCGGCTGGATGAGGCGGCCGATGATGTCGGTGGCGCCCCCCGGTGGGGAAGGGGATGATGACCTGGACCTGCGCCACGGCCCTTTCGGCGGCGCCCAGCCACAACGCCGCGCAGACCGCCAGCAATACCTTCACGTCCATTGGTGCCGTCTCCTCTCCCTTGCGGCCCGCTTGTTGTCGCGGGCATCCAGGGGAGGCTATCGGGCCCTGCGCATTTAGCCGAGCAATTTCCGCATGTAGCGGCGCGAACTGCGGAAATGGTCGCGCATGCGGATGGTCCATTCGGTGCTGCGCGCCGCTTCCCATTCCGGGGTCTGGTTCACCTCCGGCCGGTCGAAGCGATAGGCGGCGAGCAGGTTGGGCGCGCCGCCATCCAGCCGCTGGTAGCGGGTGCCGCCGCGGCAGCCCGGGCAGGAGGTGAGCATCGGCAGGTGCTCCTTCTCATACCACTCGAAGACCGCCGGCAGGTTCTCCTCCGCGATGTCCAGCTCCACCGTGTAGAGGAAGGGCGCGGGTGTCCGTACATCGCCGAGCGAGGCGAGGAAGCGGTAGGGGATGCCGCCTGGCGGCACCGGGTCCTGCTGCGTCCCTTGGGGCGCCTCGATCCAGGTCCAGATATCGGCGGGATCCTCGATATTGGCGTAGTGCAGGCCGGCGCCGCGACCTGGCAGGATGACGAGATCGGCCATTGGGTTCCTCCCATTCCGGCGGCAGTATCGCCCGGCACGAGCATCAGGCAAGGGAAGGAAGCGCAAGCATGGCACGGCTCCCCTATTCCAACCCCGAGGACCCGGAGCGGCGCGAGGCCGCGGCGCAGGTGGTGGCGAGCCGGAAGAAGCTCGGCCATCTGCACCGGATGCTGCTGCACAGCCCGCCCATCGCGGTCGGCTGGATCCGCTTCTGGGACGCGGTGCGGCGGGAGACCAGGCTTTCCGGAAAGCTGCGCGAACTGGTGATCTGCCAGGTCGCCGCCATCAATGGCGCGCAATACGAATGGGCCGCGCATGCGCCGATCGGGCTCGAGGAAGGGCTGACCCAGGCGCAGCTCGATGCGCTGCCGGACTGGCAGGCCAGCGCGGGTTTCGATGCCACGGAACGCGCCGCGCTGGCACTCTGCGACGCCATGACCCGGCATGTGCATGTGCCGGCGGAGGTCTTCGCCGCGGTGAAGGCGGCGCTGCCGGAGCGCGAGGTGGTGGAGCTGACCGTCACCATCGCGAGCTATAATTGCGTCTCCCGCGTGCTGGAGGCGCTGGAGATCAACGGTGCCGATCCGTTGCAGGCTTGACCGCGGCGCCCCGCTGCACAAGCCTGCCCACCCTGGCTTTCGGGAGGGATGACCATGAATGGCGCGGAATGGTTGGCGCGCAGCCTGCACGCCTCCGGCCAGACGCATTTCTTCTTCGTGGATGCGGTGCTGCGCCGCACCCTGCTGGAGATGGAGCGCCTCGGCGTGCAGCCGGTGCTGGCGCATACCGAGAAGGCGGCGACCTATATGGCCGATGCCTATGGCCGCATCGCCGGCCGCCCCGGCGTGGTGGCGGCGCAATCGGTGGGAGCGGCCAATCTCGCGGCCGGCTTGCAGGACGCCTATCTCGGCCGCAGCCCGGTGCTGGCGCTGACCGGGCACAAGCCCAGCGCGCACCAGCACCGCAACGCCTATCAGGAATTGCCGCATGCGCCGCTTTTCGCGCCGGTGACGAAATTCGCGGCCGAGCTTGACCTCGCCGCCGAATTGCCGCGGGTCTTCCGTCAGGCCTGGGCGGCCGCCATCGCCACGCCGTCGCGGCCCGTGCATCTCGACCTCGATGGGCTGATGGGCGAGTTCGTCGAAACCAGCCAGACCGATGCGCCGCTGGCCGCGCTCGGCGACTGGCGCACGCCACCGCACCGGCCGGTGGCCGATGCTGCTTCCATCGAGGCTGCCGCCGCGGCGCTGCTCTCGGCTGGCAAGGTGGTGATCGTGGCCGGCGATGGCGCCGCGCTGTCCGGCTGCGGCGCGGAGGTCCTGGCGCTGGCTGAGGCGCTCTCCGCCCCCATCGCCACCTCGCTCGGCGCCCGCGGCCTGGTGCCGACGCAGCATCCATTGCATGTCGGCGTGGTCGGCAATTACTCGGCGCCGCCGACCAACCGGGTGGTGCATGCGGCGGAGCTGGTCTTTTTCATCGGCTGCGATACCGGCGACCAGGTGACGCATACCTGGCGCGTGCCACGGCCCGGCACCCGCGTGGTGCAACTCGATGCCGATCCGCTGGAATTCCACCGCAGCTATGCCGCCGAATGCTGCCTTCTCGGCGACCCCAAAGCCACGCTGGCGGCGCTGCTGGCGGTGCTCGGGCGGCCGGCGCGGGATGGCGGCTTCCTCGCCTGGGCGGCGGGGCAGATGGCGGAATGGCGCGCCGCGGTGGCGCCCCGCCTCGCCAGCGATGCCGTGGCGATCGACCCGGCGCGGCTCTGCGCCGAGATCACGCGGGCCTTGCCGGAGGACGGCATATTGGTGGCCGATACCGGCTATTCCGGCATCTGGACCGGCACGCTGATCGACCTCAACGGCGCCGGCCAGACCTATCTCCGCGCCGCCGGCTCGCTCGGCTGGGCCTTCCCGGCCTCGCTCGGCGCGAAATGCGCGGCACCGGACCGCAAGGTGGTGTGCTGGTCCGGCGATGGCGCGCTCTACTACCACCTGCCGGAGTTGGAGACGGCACGGCGCCGCGGCATCGCCGTGACCCTGGTGGTGAACAACAATTCCGGCTTCGGCCAGGGCTGGCCCAATTACCTGAAGCAGGCCGGCAACCGGCCGCGGGCGGCGGAGCAGGTGCTGCGCTTCGGCCCCACCGATTTCGCCGAGATGGCCCGCGGCTTCGGCCTCAAGGGCATCCGCGTGGAGCGGCCGCAGGACCTGGCCGCCGCCTTGCAGGAGGCCATTGCCGCGCATGAGACCGTGGTGGTCGATGTCGTCACCGATATCGACTGCCGCGCCCCGGAACCCTGGACCCCGACGGAGGAAGGCTGAGTCATGGCACGGATCGCGGTTGTCGGCGCCGGCACGATGGGCCATGCCATCGCGCTGGTCTTCGCGCTCGGCGGCCATCAGGTGCGCCTCACCGACAGCAACCCGGCGACCTTGGCCAAGGCGCAGGGGCTGATGGAGAAGGCGCTGGCCACCCTGGTGGCAGGCGGCGAGGCGCCGCCGGACTGGACCTCGGCACATCTCTCCCAGGCGGTGACGCGCCACGAAACCTTGGCCGAGACGGTGGATGGCGCCGAGGTGATCGTCGAGGCGATCATCGAGACGCCGGAGGCCAAGCGCACGCTGTTTGCGGAACTGGACCGGCTGGCGCCGCCCGATGCGATCCTCGCCAGCAATACCAGCGGGCTGGATGTCTTCCCGCTGGTGCCGGCCGCGCGGCAGCGCCGCGCGCTGATCGCGCATTGGTACACGCCGCCCTATCTGGTGGACCTGGTGGATCTCGTCGCCGGGCCGGAATGCGACCCCGCCGCGCTGGCGACGGTGCGCGACATGATGGTGGCGATGGGCAAGCAGCCGATCGTCATGAAGAAATTCGTCCCCGGCTATGTCGCCAACCGCATCCAGGCGGCGATCGGCCTGGAGGTGCAGCAATTGCTGGATGACGGCGTGGCGACGCCGGAGGAGATCGATGCCGCCATCGTCCATGGCCTGGCGCTGCGCCTGCCCATCCTCGGCGTGCTGGCCAAGGCGGATTTCACCGGCCTCGAACTCTCCCGCGCCATCCTGGCGAACAAGGGCTACACGCCGCCGTCGGTGCGCGGGCATAGCGAGACGCTGGACCGACTGGTGAAGGCCGGCCGCACCGGCGTGCTCTCCGGCGCCGGCTATTACGACTGGAGCGGCAAGTCGCCCGAGGCGCTGTTCGAGGCGCGCGACCGCCGCCTGATCGCGCTGAAGCAGGCATTGCGGGAGATCGGCACCATGGCAGGGCTGGAGCGAAGCGAATGATCCGTTACGACCTCAAGGGCAAGGCGGCGCTGGTGACCGGCGGCGCCTCCGGCATCGGCCTCGCCACCGTCACCATGCTGGCGGAGAATGGCTGCCGGGTGGCGATCAACCACCTGGCCGATGATGCGCGCGGGCCGGAGCAGGTGGCGGCGCTGCGCAACCGCGGCTTCGATGTCATCGGCGCCCCCGGCAATGTCGGCGATGCGGAGGATTGCGAGCGGATGGTGGGCAAGGCCGTGGCCGATCTCGGCCGGCTGGACTTCCTGGCCAATAATGCCGGCACCCCCGGCACCCGCACCAGCATCCCGCCCCAGGCGCTTGACCGCATCACCGAGGAATTATGGGAGACGGTGCTGCAGGTGAACCTGCTCGGCGTCTTCCGCTGCGCCAAGGCGGCGGCGCCGGCGCTGCGGGCGGCGCGGGGCGCGGTGGTGAATACCGCCTCGATCGCCGGGCTGAACTCGCCCGGGAGTTCCATGGCCTATGGCGCGACCAAGGCGGGGGTCATCAGCCTTACCAGGAACCTGGCGCGCAGCCTGGCGCCGGAGGTGCGGGTGAATGCGGTGGCGCCCGGCGCGGTGGACAGCAATTGGCAGATCGAATGGACCAATGAGCAGCGGGCAGGCAGCATCGACAAGGCCCTGCTGAAGCGCCGCTGCACCACGGAGGACCTGGCCGAGGTGATGGTCTTCCTGCTGGCCGGCGCCGCCATGGTGACGGGCCAGACCATCGTGGTGGATGGCGGGCTGACGCTGGGCTGAGCCCGCCTCACCGTGGCCGCAGCGGGTTGCGCAGCAGCAGCCCGGCCTGGCGCAGCGCTGCGCCCAGATGGATGGCGGCCGGCATGGCGGCATAGGCCTGGGCCGGCGGCAGCCAGCGCAGCAGCAGGGCCAGCCCCTCCCGCCGGGCGCCGCGCTGGACCAGGGCGCAGCCCAGCAGCAACTGCGCCTCCTCCGCCGCCACATCGGGGCAGAGGGGGCAGCCGAGCGGCAGGGGCTGCCAGGCCGCGAGGCCATGCAGCAGGGCATCGAGCGGCGCGATGGCGACGGCGGCGTCCTCGGCGATGAGGGGCGGACGCAGCGCCGGCAAAGGCGGGTGGCCGGCCCGGGCGGCGGCGGCCCAGCGCCGCATGGCCTCCAGCAGCAGGCGCTCGGCCGGGGGCAGGTCATCGGCCGGGGTATCGGCCCAGGGCCAGGTGGGGAGTCCATGTGTCGCCATCGGTGGGTCTCCTGCCGGGGCGGCAAGGATACTGCAATTGAGACTGATTCGCAAATAAAGGATGGCCATGGCCGGTGCCCGGGGATCGGCAGCCAGATCAGTCGACATCATGGCGGGGTGGGAAGCGGGTGCGGCGGCGCCTGGCGCGGCCGGGCGTGGTTTCGGCGGCAGGGTCGCTGCCGGGTAGGGCCACGAAGTCTGTCCCCGGTTGCTCCGCGGCGTCCATCTCCAGCCCCTCCGCATGGTCCAGCTCCAGCCGCTCGGCGGCGGGTTTCCAGACCACCCGCCAGCTCTGCGGCCGCCCGCCACGGCAGCGCAGCAGGTCGAGTTGCCAGCGTGGGTCGCCGAGGCCATGCGCCGCACCCTCCGCAAGGGTCCGGCCGGCGGCGAGCGGCGTGCCGGCCCCGGCCAGCGCGCCGACGCGCCAGCGGGTCAGTGCCGCCGAGTCGCCCGCCGCCTCGCTGTCCGGGCGCAGCAGCAGGCCGATGGCGCCTCCCGCCTCGGCCGCCAGTTGCAGCCGCCGCGCGGCGGTGAGGTCGAGTTCCGGCAGCACCAGCAGCGCCCCGGCCACGCCGGGGCAGCGCAGGCTTTCCTCCATGGCCCAGAGGCCATCGTCCGGATGCGGCGCCCGCACCAGCACGAGATCCGCCGGCGAGAGGCCGAACCGCGCCAGGCCGGGCGGCCAGGCCTCCGGCTCCGCCGCGATCCACACGACCGCGCCGAGCGGCGTCCCTTCCAGTGGGCGTGCGGCGCGGGCGAGGAGCATGGCGCAGAAGCCGGCGGCGGCACCGGGATCGGCAGCCAGCACCTCATGCGCCGCAGCGCGGGCCAGGCCGCCGCCGGGAAGCCCCTGGTCGATCGCTGCGCATAAGGGCAGGGTAGGGGGCAGGTGGGCGCCACGGGCAACGCGCGCCCGCAACGCGGCGAGCAGGGCGGGGCGGTCCATGGGATGGCCGGCGGCATCGCCGGCACCCTGATCGGGGGGATTGGCTGAGGTCATGTTCGCTTTGTGTTCTAATGGCGGGCCAAGGCTGGTCAAGCACCCTCGCCAGCAAGGATCCATTCGAATGCATGGGTCAGGCCATGGATCGCTGCCTGGCCCCTTGAATACCCACCAGACCCGCCAACAGATCACCAGGAGCGCGGAGGCCCCATGAACGCCGAACCAACCCCAACCTCGACCCATGTGGTGGACGGCTTCGCCGGCGCCGTCGGCAATACGCCGCTCATCCGCCTCCGCCGCGCCAGCGAGGCCACGGGCTGCGAGATCCTGGGCAAGGCGGAATTCATGAATCCCGGCGGTTCGGTGAAGGACCGCGCCGCGCTCGGCATCATCGAGGATGCCGAGCGGCGTGGCCAACTGATCCCGGGCGAGCCCGGCATGGTGGTGGAGGGCACGGCCGGCAATACCGGTATCGGCCTGACCCTCGCGGCCAATGCGCGCGGCTACCGCAGCATCATCGTGGTGCCGGAGACGCAGAGCCGCGAGAAGATCGACTTCCTCCGCATGATCGGCGCGGACCTCAGGCTGATCCCGGCCAAGCCCTACCGCGACCCTGGCCATTACGTGCATTTCTCCCGCCGCATCGCCGAGGAGATGCAGGCGGCGGGGGAGCGCGTGATCTGGGCCAACCAGTTCGGCAACCTGGCCAATGGCGCGGCGCATGAGGCGACCACGGGGCCGGAGATCTGGGCGCAGACCGGCGGCAGGGTGGACGCCTTCACCTGCTCCTGCGGCACCGGCGGCACGCTGGCGGGGGTGGCGCGCGCGCTGAAGGCGAAGCGGCCCGGCGTGCGCATCGTTTTGGCCGACCCGATGGGCAGCGGCCTCTATTCCTGGATCAGTACCGGGGAGATGAAGGCCGAGGGCAATTCCGTTACCGAGGGCATCGGCCAGGCCTCGAACGTGCCGGGCAACCTGGAGGTCGCGCGGGGCGTGATCGACGGCGCGGTGCAGATCCCGGATGAGGAGGCGCTGGAACAGGTGTTCGGCCTGCAACTGCACGAGGGCCTCTCGGTCGGCGGTTCGGCCGGGATCAATGTGGCGGCGGCGATCCGCGTCGCGCGCCAGATGGGACCCGGCCATACCATCGTGACGGTGCTCTGCGACGGCGGCGCGCGGTATCAGAGCAAGCTGTTCAATCCGGCCTTCCTGCGCGAGCGGAACCTGCCGGTGCCGTCCTGGCTGGCGTGAGGTGATCCGGGAATCGGCTCACCAAGATGCAAGGGGCCTCTGATGGAACTGATCGAGCTCGCCCGCACCGTCCGCGCCCGTGACCCGGCACGGCCAGGCTGGCTGGAAGCCTTCACCTGCTATGCGGGCTTGCAGGCGGTGCTGCTGCACCGGCCGGCGCATGCGCTCTACCGCGCCGGGCTGCGCGGCCTGGCGCGCATGGTTTCCCATACCAACCGCTTCATCACCGGCATCGAGATCCATCCCGGCGCCCGCATCGGCAGGCGGCTCTTCATCGACCATGGCATGGGCGTGGTGGTGGGGGAGACGGCGGAGATCGGCGATGACGTGCTGATCTATCACGGCGTCACGCTGGGCGGCCTGTCCGGCAGCCCGGGCAAGCGGCACCCGACGATCGGCGATGGCGTGGCGATCGGCGCCGGCGCGCAGGTGCTGGGGCCGATCCGCGTGGGCGATGGCGCCCGCATCGGCGCCAATGCGGTGGTGGTGGCCGAGGTGCCGCCGGGCGCCACCGTGGTCGGCATCCCGGCACGGCCGCCGCAGGAGCATCGGGTCATGCCGGCGCGGCCGGTGGCCGGCACCTCGCCCGGCTATGGGCTGGGCGACACGCCCTGCGACCCGGTAGGCGAGGAACTGGCGGTGCTGCGGGCCGAGGTGGCGACGCTGCGCGCCGAGATGGCGGAGCTGCGCCGGCAATCCATGGGCGTGCCGGCGGGGGAGTAGCGCGCCCAACCCATGACGGGATGATCCCGTTCAACTGCGCGGGCAGGGGCAGGCCCGGTCCGCGCCACAACCGGGGAGATGCATCGCATGGCCACCATCCACCGCAACGGCAGCGCCGCTTGGCAGGGCACCGGCAAGGAGGGCAAGGGCAGCCTGAGCACCCAGAGCGGCACCCTGCGCGACACGCCCTATGGCTTCTCCGCCCGCTTCGAGAATGGCCAGGGCACCAACCCGGAGGAGCTGATCGCCGCCGCCCATGCCGGCTGTTTCACCATGGCGCTGGCTTTCAAGCTCACCGGCGCCGGCCATACCCCGGAAAGCCTCAGGACCGAGGCCAAGCTTTCCATGGAGCAGGAGCCGGGCGGCTGGAAGATCGCCGCGGTGGCGCTCTCGCTCCGCGCCCGGGTGCCCGGCTGCAAGGAGGAGGAGTTCCAGCGCCTGGCCGGGGAGGCGAAGGCCGGCTGCCCCGTCTCCCGCGTGCTGAACGCCGAGATCACCCTCGACGCCAAGCTGGAGTGATCAGCAGCGGCGCCCGAGATCCCAAGGCGCGCGGCCGGCTTCCGCCAGGGCATCGGTGCGGCTGAGGCCGATGTCGCGCAGCATCCGGTCGTCCATCTGCGCCAATTGCCGCCGGGTCTGGATGGCGCGCAGCATGGCGATCAGTGAGGGAAGGCGCGGCACGGCCAGGTATGGCCAGCCGGTGCGGTGCAAGCTGTGGGGATGCAGGATGTCCGGGATCGCCATGGTCAGGTGCTCCTCTCGTCCCGGAGCCTGCCGCGATGGAGAAGATAAGGAAAACGAATTGTATTGACGGTCTATATCAAGGTTTTTGATAATCCGCGGCGAGGAGTGCCGCCCATGTCCGGCTTGCCGCCCGGCCTCGACCCCGATCTGCTGCGCGCCTTCGTCCTGGTGGCCGAAGGCGGCAGCGTCACCCGCGCCGCTCAGCGCGTCGGCCGCACCCAATCCGCCGTCTCCATGCAGATGCGCCGGCTGGAGGAATTGCTCGGCCAGCCCCTGCTGGAGCGCGGCCCTCGCGGCATGGCGCCGACGCCGCATGGCGCCTGGCTGCTGGAGCGGGCGCGGTCCTTCCTCGCCATGCATGACGAGATCCTGGCCGGCTTCCACGCGCCCGGCGTGGCCGGCACGGTGCGGCTCGGCACCCCGGACGACTATGCGCTGCGCTGGCTGCCCGGCATCCTGGCCGCCTTCGCCGAGACCCATCCCGCGGTGGAGGTCCAGGTGACCTGCGCTGCCTCGACGGAACTGGTCGAGCGCCTGCGCCGGGACGAGCTCGATCTCAGCCTCATCACCGAGGGCGACTACCACCCGTCGCCGGGGGAGGCGACCACGCTCTGGCGCGGTCCGCTGCACTGGGTCGGCAGCGCCACCCAGCCGATCCACCGGCGTGACCCGCTGCCGCTGGCCCTGGCGCATCCGGGCTGCTGCTGGCGCTCCGCCGCGCTGCGGGCGCTGGAGGCCCAGGGGCGGCGCTTCCGGGTTGCCTATACCAGCCAGACCCAGACCGGGACCCATGCGCCGGCCCTGGCGGGTCTGGCCATCACCATCAGCACGCCCGGCCCCTTGCCGCCGGGGCTGAGGCGCCTCGGTGCGGCGGAGGGTCTGCCGCCGCTGCCGGAATTCGGCATCCTGCTGCTCCGCGGCGGCGGGGGCGTGGTGGCGGAGGCGCTGGCGCAGCAGATCGAGGCCGGCTTCCAGGCCGATACCGCCATGGCCGAGCTGGTCGAGGCTTGAGCCCGCATTGCCGGCCCTCCACTTTTCCTGCGGAATTCCATAGGCTGGCAACACAACAAGCGCCAAGGATCGCCCATGCATCGTCGCACCCTGCTGGCCGTGACGGCCGCCGGCCTCGCCGCGCCGTCCCTGCTCCGTGCCCAGGGGGGGCGGCGCAGGGGCCTGGCCCGAGCGGCCGGTGCGCCTCATCATCCCATTTCCGCCGGGCGGTTCCACCGACACCATCGCGCGCATCTTCCAGGCCAAGCTATCTGA
>NZ_JAHREN010000001.1:1027500-3927500 GCF_019084075.1 Siccirubricoccus sp. G192 | reverse complement strand
AGGTATCGGAAGTGCGAATGCGGACATGAGTAGCGACAAGGAGGGTGAGAAACCCTCCCGCCGAAAGTCCAAGGGTTCCTGCGCAAGGCTAATCCGCGCAGGGTGAGCCGGCCCCTAAGGCGAGGGCGAGAGCCGTAGCCGATGGAAACCAGGTGAACATTCCTGGGCCCGCCAGAAGTGACGACCGTGAAGTTCTGTCTCTCCTTATTGGATTGGGGGGGCGGTTGGATCGGTCCGGGAAATAGCTCTGGCATTATGGACCGTACCCGAAACCGACACAGGTGGACTGGTAGAGCATACCAAGGCGCTTGAGAGAACGATGCTGAAGGAACTAGGCAAATTGCTCGCGTAACTTCGGGATAAGCGAGACCCCATTTTGGGCAACCAGGGTGGGGTGACACAAACCAGGGGGTGGCGACTGTTTAGTAAAAACACAGGGCTCTGCGAAATCGCGAGATGACGTATAGGGTCTGACGCCTGCCCGGTGCCGGAAGGTCAAGGGGAGAGGTGCAAGCCTCGAACCGAAGCCCCGGTAAACGGCGGCCGTAACTATAACGGTCCTAAGGTAGCGAAATTCCTTGTCGGGTAAGTTCCGACCTGCACGAATGGCGTAACGACCTCCCCGCTGTCTCCAGCATCGACTCAGCGAAATTGAATTCCCCGTGAAGATGCGGGGTACCCGCGGTCAGACGGAAAGACCCTATGAACCTTTACTGCAACTTCGCAGTGGCGCCAGGAAGGGACTGTGTAGGATAGGTGGGAGGCTTTGAAGCCGGGGCGCCAGCTCTGGTGGAGCCACCCTTGAAATACCACCCTGTGCCTTTCTGGCGTCTAACTGAGCCCGGTAAGCCCGGGTCAGGACCCTGCGTGGTGGGCAGTTTGACTGGGGCGGTCGCCTCCCAAATGGTAACGGAGGCGCGCGATGGTGGGCTCAAGCCGGTCGGACATCGGCTGTCGAGTGCAAAGGCACAAGCCCGCCTGACTGTGAGCGCGACAGCGCGAACAGAGACGAAAGTCGGCCTTAGTGATCCGGTGGTCCCGCGTGGAAGGGCCATCGCTCAACGGATAAAAGGTACTCTAGGGATAACAGGCTGATCTCCCCCAAGAGTCCACATCGACGGGGAGGTTTGGCACCTCGATGTCGGCTCATCGCATCCCGGGGCTGGAGCAGGTCCCAAGGGTTCGGCTGTTCGCCGATTAAAGCGGTACGTGAGCTGGGTTTAGAACGTCGTGAGACAGTTCGGTCCCTATCTGCCGTGGGTGCAGGAGACTTGAGAGGATCCGTCCCTAGTACGAGAGGACCGGGATGGACGCACCTCTGGTGTACCAGTTGTCACGCCCGTGGCATCGCTGGGTAGCTAAGTGCGGACGGGATAACCGCTGAAGGCATCTAAGCGGGAAACCCCCCCTCGAAACGAGGTCTCCCTCGAGGGCCGTGACAGACCATCACGTTGATAGGCCGCAGGTGGAAGTGGGGCAACCCATGCAGCCGAGCGGTCCTAATCGCCCGATAGAGCTCACATCCCACCAGCGCAGCGCCCGTCGCAAGACGGGCACCGCACGCAGCACCAAGCCGCGCCGCACACCACACCCCAACCAATCCCAGCACCACATCGCATCCAGGATCCGGCCTGGTGGCCCGGTGGCCATCGCGGGGATGATACACCCGATCCCATCCCGAACTCGGCCGTGAAACACCCCAGCGCCCATGGTACTGCACCTCAAGGTGCGGGAGAGTCGGTCGCCGCCGGGCCGCCAGGCCGGATCCTCGATGCCACCCCACCACCACCCACGCGGGGTGGAGCAGCCCGGTAGCTCGTCAGGCTCATAACCTGAAGGTCACAGGTTCAAATCCTGTCCCCGCATCCAACTTCAGCAAACCCAAATGCCAAACCCGTCAGCCCCAGCGGCCGACGGGCTCTCTGCGTCCGCAGACGCACGCGGAAAGCCGCGGCGACCATGCGCAGCCTGACCAATACAACCAGCGCAGCGAACGGGAGCCCAGTGCGGGCCGCCCATGTGCCATCGCTCGGATCCACAGCACAACAAAGCCGCCAACGCCACGAGCGCGGCGATGGCAGGACCGCTGCTCCGTTGGAGTCCGGGTAGCATGGCGCAGAGGCCGCATTCCCGTCCAGCGTGAGGCGCGAGATCAGGCCGAACTCCGGTTCCGGTTGATGCCGTGGCTCCCAGGCTAGGTCCAGGAATGCAGGAGCTGGTCCGCCGTCACGGCCTCGACCTGCTGACCATACCGTTCCCGGTAGAGCGTCAGCATGGCGTCATGCGTGTGGTCGGAGGAACTGCAAATCGCGTCGGTTGGAATGACGACACGGTAGCCCCGGTCCACCGCACCCAGCACCGTCGCAAGGACGCAGACATCGGTTTCCGCGCCCGTGACGATCAGGGAGTCGATGCCCCGCGCCCGCAATAGCTGATCGAGCGCCGGTTCCATCCAGGGCGAATAGACCCGCTTGTCGATCACCTGGGCCGGCGGCACGAGCCGGGCCAGGGGCGGCAGTAGGTCGATGCTGCCGGGGGGTAGCGCCTCCAGCGTCATCTCGCTCCAGCGCTCATAGTAACGACGCCAAGTGCCCTCACCATCGCCGGGACGCTCCGCTGGGATGAAGCGGGTGAAGATCGTCCGCTCCGGCCAGGCGCTGGCGATGCGCTCGACAACTGGCAGCACGCGTTCCATCCATGGGGTGTGCCACTCGGTCTCGCCGGCGAAGAGGTTCTGCATGTCCACGCAGAGATGCGCACAGCTTTCCGTCAATGGACCATATTGGAACCCCTGCTGACCCATCCTCCGCGCCTCCGCCGGTCCTATCCGAGGCTCCCTGGCACGTTCCGCGCCAGTTCTTCGAGCCAGGCATTCGCATTCCCGTCCGAAGGGGCCCGCCAATCGCCGCGCGGAGAAAGCGATCCACCGGCCACCACCTTGGGACCATTCGGCATGGCCGAGCGCTTGAACTGGCTGAAGCCGAAGAAACGGCGCAGGAAGACCTCCAGCCAGCGCCGGATCTCGGGCAGCGCATAGGCGCGGCGCTGCCCGGCGGGGAAGCCGGGTGGCCAGCGGCCGCGCTCGGCCTCGCCCCAGGCCCGGAGCGCCAGGAAGGCGATCTTCGAGGGGCGGAAGCCATGCCGCAGCGTGTAGAAGAGGTGGAAATCCTGGAGTTCATAAGGGCCCACCTTGGCCTCGGTACTCTGGATCTCCTGGCCTTCCTGCGCCGGAATCAACTCGGGCGAAATCTCCGTGCCAAGGATCGCTTCCAGCGTTGCCGATGCGGCGCTGTCGAATTGGCCGGAGCCGATCGCCCAGCGGATGAGGTGCTGGATCAGCGTCTTCGGCACGCCGGCATTGACGTTGTAGTGGGACATCTGGTCGCCGACGCCATAGGTGCACCAGCCCAGGGCCAGTTCCGACAGGTCGCCGGTGCCGAGCACGATGCCGTCCTGGTAATTGGCGGCGCGGAACAGGTAGTCGGTGCGGAGGCCCGCCTGCACATTCTCGAAGGTGACGTCATGGACCGGCTCGCCACGAGCGAAGGGGTGGCCGAGATCGGCCAGCATCTGCCTCGCCGCCGGCCGTATATCCAACTCGTGCGCGGTGACGCCGAAGGATCGCATGAGGCGGTGCGCGTTGCCCTTGGTGCCCTCGCTGGTGCCGAAACCCGGCAGGGTATAGGCGATGATCCCGGTCCGCGGCCGCTCCAGCAGGTCCATGGCCTTCGCCGCCACGATCAGCGCCTGGGTGGAATCGAGGCCGCCCGAGACGCCGATGATGATGCGTTTGACCTTGGCGGCGCGCAGGCGCTGCATCAGGCCCGAGACCTGGATGTTGTAGGCCTCGTAGCAATCCTGCGAGAGCCGCTCCGGATCCGTGGGCACGAAGGGGAAGCGCTCGACGCTTCGCTCGAAGCCGAGATCCGCCATGGGCGGGTCGAGCCGGAAGGGCAGGCGCCGGAAGCCCGCCGCTGCCGCATGCCGCCGCCGGTTGTCGTCAAATGTGCCCTGCCTTGCGCGCTCCTGGCGCAGGAGATCCAGGTCGATATCCGCCACCACCACCTGGTTGCCGGCGGGAAAGCGCTCGCTCTCCTTCAGGACCACGCCATTCTCGAAGATCGAGACCTGCCCGTCCCAGGCCAGGTCCGTCGTGGATTCACCCGGCCCCGCGGCCGCATAGACATAGGCCGCGAGGCAGCGTGCCGATTGCGACTGGCAGAGCAGCCGCCGCGTATCGGCCTTGCCGATGGTGATGTTGCTGGCCGAGAGATTCGCCAGGACGGTGGCGCCGGCAAGCGCCGCCTCGGCGCTGGGCGGGATGGGAACCCAGAGATCCTCGCAGATCTCGGCGTGGATGATGAGCCCGGGGACGTCTTCCGCGGCGAAGAGCAGATCGGGACCGAAGGGCGCCTCCAGGGCTCCCAGGCCGATCCTTTCGCCCACCATGCCCTCGCCGGAGGCGAAATGGCGGTGTTCATAGAATTCCCCGGTAGTTCGGCAGGTGGATCTTGGGCACCACCCCCAGCAGCCGGCCGCGATGCACGGCGATGGCGGTGTTGTAGACCCGCCCGGCATGGCGCAGCGGCGCCCCGATCAGCAGCAGCGGCCGCAGCGCGGCGGAGGCATCGACGATCCGCGCGACGGCTGCCTCCACACCCTCCAGCAGCGCGTCCTGCAGCAGGAGGTCGTCGATCGCATAGCCGGACAATGTGAGTTCGGGAAAGACGGCCAGGGCGACGCCCTGCTGGTCGCATTGCCTGGCCATGTCGAGGATGGCGGCGGCATTGGCGGCAGGGTCCGCCAGGGTGCAATTCATGGTGCAGGCGGCGATCCGGGCGAAGCCATGCCGGTAGAGCGACAGGAAACTCATGCTGCGTCCTGTGGATCGGAAGGGAGATGGCTTCCGGTGGCCGGATCGGCGGCCGGGCTGCCAGGCTGCCGTATGGGGGTCATTGCTCTACCGTGGCATGGTTGCCGTACATCCTGCCGCTTCAACGCGGATTGGCCAAATCGTTTCATACGGCTTGCCGCTGGGACGGGGCCGTGCCGCCAGCCGGCGCGGATCGCAAGGGCGTGCAAGGATGCGGCAGGAAAGGTAGTCTGGGCACCACAAGGCGCAGCCGGCAGCAGGCGGGCCGAGGGAGAGACAAGGAATGAGAACACCACAGGGGCATGCCGACTCCGTGCCTGCATCCGCGCGCCTGTCGCGCCGCACCGCCCTCGGCGCGATCGCCGGCGCCCTCGCCGCGCCGGTCATCGGCATGCCGGCATCCGGCCGTGCGCAGCAGGGTGCGGATTGGCCCAGCCAGCCGGTGCGCTACATCAATATCTTCCCCCCGGGCGGTGCCACCGACACGCTCTCGCGCTACTGGTGCGCGAAGATGAGCGAGCTCGCTGGCCAGCAATTCGTGGTGGAGAACCGCAGCGGCTCCGGCGGCAATGTCGGGGTGGACGCCATCGCGAAGTCCCGGCCGGACGGCTATACGATCGGCCTCGGCAGCATCGCCCCGCATGCCATCGCGCCGACGCTCTATGCCAGCCTGCCCTTCAATGCGGCGCGGGACTTCACCTTCGTCTCCGGCCTCTGGCAATTGCCGAACCTGCTGGTGGTCAACAATGACCTGCCGGTGCGCACGGTGCCGGAACTGATCGCGCTGCTGAAGGCCAATCCCGGCAAATACGCCTATGGTTCCTCCGGCATCGGCACCACCCCGCATCTCTCGGGCGAGATGCTGAAGCAGATGGTCGGGACGGACATCCTGCACGTGCCCTATCGCGGCGGCGCCCCGGCGCTGCTCGACCTGCTGGCGGGACGGGTGCACATGATCATGGACAATATCCCGGGGCTCCTGCCGACGGCGCGCGAGGGCCGGATACGGGCGCTGGCCGTCACCGGCCCGCAGCGTAGCCCGGCGGCGCCGGAACTGCCGACCATGGCGGAATTCCTGCCGGGCTTCGAGATGACCTCCTGGGGCGCCGTCTGCGGCCCCGCCGGCTTGCCGCGACCGGTGGTGGAGCGGATGTCGAGCCTTGCGAAGCGGGCACTGGAGAGCCCGGACCTGGTCCGCAGCTACCAGGAACTCGGCGCCACGCCCTGGTGGACGACGCCGGAGGAGATCACCGCCTTCCGCGCCCATGAGGAGGCCCGGCTTGCGCCGCTGATCCGGGCAAGCGGCGCGCGGGTGGAATAGGCAGTCGGAGCGCGACGGCACGACGCCCTTTCGCGTGACGCGGCGGTAATCGGGCGTCGGCAGCCGCGGCCCGTGCGGCGCCCTGAAACCGCGAAGGCAGCGCAGGGTTCTCGTGTGGCTGCGGGAAGGCCTGCCCCATGCTGCTGGACAACGCTGATTCCACCACGAGCCCGACGGAGGCGCTCGAAGCCGCGCGGGAAGCCGGTCTTCGCTATGTTTCTGACGAGGTGCCCGGCATCTCCCGGCAGCGGAAGGGGAGGGGCTTCAGTTACCGCCTGCCGCAGGGTGGACCGCTTCGCGACAGCGGGGCGCTCGCCCGCATCCGGTCGCTCGCCATTCCCCCCGGCCTGGACGCAGGTCTGGATCTGCCCGGACCCCGAAGGCCACATCCAGGCCACCGGGCGCGATCAGAAGGGCCGCAAGCAGTACCGCTACCATCCGCGCTGGCGCGAGGTGCGGGACGCGGCGAAATACGACCACATGCTGGATTTCGCGCAAGGATTGCCCGCGATCCGTTCAAGGGTGGCGGCCGACATGGCGCTGCCGGGGCTGCCCCGCGAGCGGGTATTGGCGACGGTCGTGCATCTGCTGGAAGCGACCCTGATCCGCGTCGGCAACGACGACTACGCCGAACAGAACCAGAGCTACGGCCTGACCACGCTGCTTGCGCGGCATGTCGGGGTAGAGGGGGCGGAGTTGCGCTTCGCATTCAAGGGCAAGAGCGGCAAGACCTGGCGGCTGCGGGTGACCGACCGGCGCGTCGCCCGGATCGTCAAGGCATGCCAGGATCTGCCGGGGCAGGAGCTGTTCCAGTATGTGGACGCGGCGGGGGAGGTGCATGGCATCAGTTCCGCCGATGTGAATGCGTATCTCCGTGCGATCTCCGGGCAGGATGTCACCGCCAAGGATTTCCGCACCTGGGCGGGCACGGTGCTCGCTGCGCTGGCCTTGCGCGGGTTCGAGCCCTTCGACAGCCATGCTGCGGCCAAGCGCAACATCAGGTCCGCCATCGAATGCGTGGCGGCGCGCCTCGGCAACACGCCAACGATATGCCGCAAGTGCTATGTGCATCCGCATGTGGTGGACTGCTATCTCGAAGGCATGCTCACACTCGATATCGTGGCCGCGGCGGAGCAGCGCAGCGACCTTGCCGGATTGCCGCCGGAGGAAGCCGCTGTGCTCACGCTTCTGCTGGAACGGCTGAAGCGGATGGGGCGGGACCGGGAGGAGCCGCATGCAGGCCGCGGCACCACCACCGGGACGGCCAGGCGATCCGGCCGGAAGCGCCCTGCTGCGCAGCCCCGGGAGGATGCCCGCAATCTTGGGAATCAGGCAGCCAAGTAGCGCAGAAGGGCGTATTTTTGCCAGCCTGCCTCCGAAAGCCGCCGGATCGGTCAGGCTGCTGCGACATCGTGGAGCGACCCTTTCCCGAGCGCGCCGCGGCGCCGAAGGCCCGGTTCCGCGATGTCCTGCGGCAGATATTCCAGGCAGGATGGCGAGGTGGCTACTGAGGTGCGGATGGTCAAGAAACCCCTGGCCTTGCGGAGGATTTCGACCAAGCAGCCTGCCATCCTGCGGGAAGGCCCGCAGGATGCCGGGGCGGCGCGGCTCGCATGGCTCGCTGATTTCCCGCCCGGCTATTTCGCCTTCGTCATGGCAACCGGCATCGTCTCGGTCGCGGCGCATCGCCTCCAGGTGCCAGGGGTTCCGGGCGTGCTGTTCGCGTTGAATCTGGTCACCTACCCGGTCCTCTGGATCGTCACGCTTGCGCGCCTGCTGTGCTTTCCTGCCGCCCTGCTCCGCGACATGGCCAGCCATGCGGTGGGTCCGACCTTCCTGACCAAGGTCGCGGCGACCGGCGTACTGGGCACCCAGGTGGCCCTGCTGACCCCGCATCTGGAAGTCGCCCTGTGGCTATGGCTCTTCGCGGTCCTGCTCTGGGTGATCCTGCTCTACGGCTTCTTCCTGGCGATGACGCTCGCCGACCCCAAGCCTCCCATTGAGCGGGGCCTTGGCGGCGCCTGGCTGCTGGTCACCGTCTCGACCGAATCGCTCTGCGTCCTGGGCACGACCGTCGCCGATCTGCTGCCGCGGCCGGAGATCGCCACCTTCGGTTGCCTGTGCCTCTTTCTCCTCGGGGGAATGTTCTACGCGGTCTTCATTTCCCTCATCATGTACCGGTGGCTGTTCTTCAACATGACCGCGGAGATGCTGACGCCGCCCTACTGGATCAACATGGGCGCGGTGGCGATCACCACGCTGGCGGGCGCCAACCTCATGCTCTACGCGGAGAGCCATCCGGGCGTGCTCGGCTTCATGCCCTTCCTCGCCGCGCTGACGGCAGGGTTCTGGGCCGCGGCGACCTGGTGGGTCCCCCTCCTCGTCGCCATCACCGTCTGGCGCCACGCGGTGGAGCGGGTTCCGCTGAGCTACGACCCGCAATACTGGTCCATGGTCTTCCCGCTCGGGATGTACACCACGGCGACTGCCGCCTACGCACGCGTGACCGGCTATGATTTCCTCATGCCGATTCCGCGGGTTTTCGTCTGGGTTGCGCTCGCGGCATGGCTCGCCGCTTTCGGCGGCCTGCTGCTCCGGACGGCCCATGCAACCCGCTGCCGGGTGCGGCCACGGCCGTTGTGATGGCGGCGGGCAGTCCCTCGGCCGGCCCCGCCGTCTGGCTGCTCCTGGCTGGCCTGGCCTTGGCTGGATGCGCCAGCAGTCCGGCGCTGCACCATGCGTCCCGGCTTGGCCCGCCAGTTGCCACCATCGAAGTCATCGCCCGCGACTGGCATGCCGACATCGCCCTGCCGGTCACGGCGCTGGAGCCTCCGCTGGCAGCCCTGGCGCGCCGCTTTCCCGGCGCCAGCCATCTGGTCATCGGCTTCGGCGACCGTGGCTATTGGCCGCGGCCGACCGTCTCACCACTGGACATGCTCCGGGCCTTGCTGCCGGGGCCGGGGGCGATCCTGGTCACCGGCCTCCGGGTCTCGCCCGCCGAGGCGTTTGGCGCGGCGAATGTGGTGGTGCTGCCCCTGTCGCAGGCCGGGCTCGACCAGGTTTCGCGCTTCCTCCGGGAGGGGCTGGAGACGGGCCCGGATGAGGCGCCCCGCAGCGTGGCGCCGGGGCCCTATCCCGGCAGCCTGTTCTACGCCTCCACCCGCCGCTATTCCTTCGCCTATACCTGCAATACTTGGTCCGCCGAAGCGCTGCGGCAGGCCGGAATCCCGGTGATAGTGACCGGCGTCCTGCTCACCAGCCAAGTGATGGCGCAGGCCCGCGCCGCTGCGGAGCGGTAAGCGCCCCGCGCCTCAGCGCGCCGGCACGACCACGGTCGACGGTGGCGGCGGATTCGGGTTGCTGCTGCTGAAGCTGACGCAGCCCGCCAGGGCAAGGGAGGTGACCAGGATCAGGAAGGATCGACGCATGGGGTGCTCCTCGCGCGTCTCGATGGGGACCGCGGCAATGTTACGCGCCCCGCGCAACTTGGTTCCGGCCAGGGCTGCGTTTTCGCGGCGTGAAGGCCGGGTGCTACCGGCTGAGTTCCCGCGTCATCGCCTCGATCCCGCCGACGGTGAGGGGGAACATCCGGCCCTCCACCAGTTGCCGCATCAGGTCGGTCGAGACGGAATGCGGCCAAGTCGCTTCCGGCATCGGGTTCAGCCAGGCGGTGCGGCGGAAGTGGCCGGTCAGGCGGTTCATCCAGACGGTGCCGGACTCCTCGTTCCAGTGCTCCACGCTGCCGCCATGCTGCACGATCTCATAGGGGCTCATGCTGGCATCGCCGACCAGGATCAGCTTGTAGTCGGGGCCATAGGTCCGCAGCACCTCGAAGGTGGAGACCTCGCTTTCCTTGCGGCGCCGGTTGTTGCGCCACAGCCGCTCATAGGGGCAGTTGTGGAAGTAGTAGTGCTCCAGATGCTTGAACTCGGAGCGCGCGGCGGAGAACAGCTCCTCCGAGAGCCGCACATGGTCATCCATGGAGCCGCCGATATCAAGCAGCAGCAGCACCTTCACCGTATTGTGCCGCTCCGGGACCAGTTTCAGATCCAGCGACCCCGCATTGTTCGCAGTGGAGCGGATGGTATCCGGCAGGTCGAGCTCGGTCGCCGCGCCCTGGCGGGCGAAGCGGCGCAGCCGGCGGAGCGCCAGCTTCATGTTGCGGGTGCCGATCTCGATGCTGTCGTCGAGGTCGCGGAATTCCCTTTTGTCCCAGACCTTCACGGCGCGGCGATGGCGGGATTCCTCCTGGCCGATCCGCACGCCTTCGGGGTTGTAGCCATGCGCGCCGAAGGGGGAGGTCCCGCCGGTGCCGATCCATTTGCTGCCGCCCTGGTGGCGGCCCTTCTGCTCGGCCAGGCGCTGCTTCAGCAAATCCATCAGCGCATCGAAGCCGCCGGCGGCCTTGATCTGCGCCTTCTCCTCCTCGGTCAGGAGCTTCTCCACCATCTTCCTGAGCCAGTCCTCGGGAATCTCGCGCTTGAGGTCGCCCTCGGGCGGTTCCAGCCCGCGGAAGACCTCGCCGAAGACGCGGTCGAAGCGGTCGAGGTGACGTTCGTCCTTCACCAGCGCGGCGCGGCTCAGGTAGTAGAAATCCTCCACGCTGTAATCGGCCACGCCCTCGCGCATGGCCCGCATCAGGGTGAGGTATTCGGTGATGGAGGCCGGCAGCCCGGCCTCCCTGAGCGCGATGATGAAGGTGGCGAACATGGGCTTGGCCCTAACGCTGCTGCCGGCGCGAGAGGAAGGCCAGGCGCTCGAACAGGTGCACATCCTGCTCGTTCTTGAGCAGGGCGCCATAGAGCGGCGGGATCGCCACCTTCGGGTCCTGGCTGCGCAGCACCTCGGGCGGCAGGTCCTCGATCATCAGCAGCTTCAGCCAGTCCAGCAATTCGCTGGTGGCGGGCTTCTTCTTCAGCTCCTGCACGCCGCGGATCTGGAAGAAGACATTCAGCGCCTCCCGCGCCAGATCCTGGCGGATATCCGGGTAGTGAGCCTGGACGATGCGCTCCATCGTCTCGCGGTCCGGGAAGCGGATGTAGTGGAAGAAGCAGCGGCGCAGGAAGGCGTCCGGCAGTTCCTTCTCGTTGTTCGAGGTAATGATGACGATGGGCCGGTGCCGCGCCGCCACGGTCTGCCTCGTTTCGTAGACGAAGAACTGCATGCGGTCGAGTTCGAGCAGCAGGTCGTTCGGAAACTCGATATCCGCCTTGTCGATCTCGTCGATCAGCAGCACCACGGGATGGTCGGCCTCGAAAGCGTCCCACATCTTGCCGCGCACGATGTAATCCGCGATGTCATGCACCCGCGGGTCGCCCAATTGCCCGTCGCGCAACCGGGAGACGGCGTCGTATTCATAGAGGCCCTGCTGCGCCTTGGTGGTGGATTTGATGTGCCACTCGATCAGCGGATGCCCAAGCGCCTGGGCGATCTCATGCGCCAGCACGGTCTTGCCGGTGCCGGGCTCCCCCTTCACCAGCAGCGGGCGCTGTAGCGAGACGGCGGCATTGACCGCTACCTCCAGGTCGCGCGACGCGATATATTTCTCGGTGCTCCTGAAACCGGCCACACAAGCCCCCTGCCATCATTCGGGCGGAGGGTGAAGCCTCGGCCGGCTTCGGGCAAGGTGCCTGTTTGGGCGGCCCTGCGATCTTCCCGATCCGGGCCGCTGCCGGCCCGACGGAGCCCGACCCATGAGCGAAACCATCATCGCCGATCCCGCCGAACGCTGGTTTGGCCGCAGCGCCGAGACCCTGAGCGCCAGCGAGCGGCTGGTGCTCTCCGCGGCGGCGGAGCGGAACCTGGTCAGCCGGGACATCAACAAGGCTTTCGCCGGCAAGCTGACGCTCGGCCAGCGGCTTGCCGACAAGGTCGCCGAATTCGGCGGCTCATGGGGCTTCATCATCGCCTTCGCCGTGGCGCTGGCGCTCTGGACCGGCCTCAACACGGTGCTGCTGGACCGACCCTTCGATGCCTATCCCTTCATCTTCCTGAACCTGCTGCTGTCGATGCTGGCGGCGGTCCAGGCGCCGATCATCATGATGAGCCAGAACCGCCACGCGGCGAAGGACCGGCTCGACGCAGCGCATGACTATGAAATCAACCTCAAGGCGGAGATCGAGATCATGGCCCTGCATGAGAAGCTCGATCAACTCCGCAGTGAGCAGATCGCCGCGCTGCTGGCCAGGCAGGAGCAACAGATCGAACTCCTGACCGGCCTTCTCAGGGAGGGGCGGTCCCTTGGCCCCGGGCCCGCCGCGGGCGGCCTCTCCGCCACCCGCGAACCGCACTGACCCGGCGCCCGGCCCGTGCAGGCCGGTCAGACCTTCGCCAGCCCCGCCGCCTTCATCGCCTCGCCGAGGGACTTGTCCGCTGCCTCCAGGTGGCGGGCGAAGCCGGCGGCATCGGCATAGACCAGGCCGAAGCCGCGGGCATTCAGGAAGTCCTTGTATTCCTGGCTGTTGAAGACGCGGCCGAGCGCCGGGTCCATCGCCGCCTTCACCTCGGCCGGCAGGTTGGACGGGCCGGCGATGCCGCGCCAGGCACCGGTCTGGTAATCGACCCCCATCGCCTCCTTCAGCGTCGGGATATCAGGGAAGGCGGAAAGCCGCTCCGGCGCCATCACCGCCAGGCTGCGGGCGCGGCCGGCATCCAGCATGGCCCGCGCCTCCGGCACCGAACAGGTGGTGAAGTCGAGCCCGCCCGCCGCGAGGTCCTGCATCGCCGGCGCCGCGCCGTTCGAGGGCACCCAGCGCACATGGTCGGCCTTCAGCCCCATCGCGCCCAGCCAGCCGGCCAGCGCCAGGTGCCAGATGCCGCCCTGGCCGGTGCCGGAGGCCTTGAGCTGGCCGGGCCGGCTCGCCTTGATGGCATCCGCCAGCGCCTTCACGTCCCGGTAGGGCGCGCTGTTGTTCACCTGGATGCCCGGCGGGTCGTTGTTCATCAGGCCGAGCGGCGTGTAATTCCGGTAGGTGACCTCGGTCAGCCCCTGCCAGTGCAGCATGCAGATCTCGGCAGTGATGATGCCGAGCGTGTAGCCATCCGGCTGCGCATTGGCGATGGCGGCATGGCCGACCACGCCGGAGCCGCCGGTGCGGTTCACCACGTTGAAGGGCTGGCCGAGATCCTTCTCCAGCAGGATGGCGATGATGCGCAGCACTGCATCGGTGCCGCCGCCGGCCGCCCAGGGGCAGAGCATCTGCACCGGCCGGGCGGGCCAGCGCGGCTGCGCCAGGGCGGGCCCGATCAAGGCCGGGCGGGCCAGCGGCGCCAGGGCCAGGGCGGCGCCACCCAGCAAAGCGCGGCGGGGAATGCTCTTCATTGGCGAACCTCCTTGCGGCCATGCCCTTCAACCGGGCCAGCCATGTTCATTGCGACAATAGCTAGCGCGGCGCGGCGGCCGCCCGCAAGCGCCCGGCCTGGACCCGGCCCAGCAGCCAGGCCCCCACCGGCCAGAGCAGCGCGCCGAAGGTCAGCGCCGCCAGCACCGCGGAGACCGGCCTTTCGATGAAGGGCAGCACATCGCCATCCGACTTGATGAGGGAGGTGATGAAATTCTGCTCCACCATCGAGCCCATGATGATGCCGAGCACCAATGCCGCCACCGGATAGCCGTTGCGCTCCATGACGAAGCCGAGCACGCCGAAGGCGGCCACCATCACCACCGAGAAGAGGTTGGCCCCGGTGGCATAGGAGCCCACCGCGCAGAGCAGGATGATAGCCGGCATCACCGCCGAGCGCGGCGCCCGCAGCACCAGCGAGGCGAGGCGGATCATGACGATGCCCAGCGGGATCATGATGATGTTGGCGATGATGAAGATGAGGTAGAGCGCATACATGCTGCTGGCGCGTTCGGTGAACAGCGTCGGCCCGGGATTCAGCCCCTTCATGTAGAGCACGCCGATGGCGATCGCCGTGATGGTGTCGCCGGGAATGCCGAAGAGCAGCGCCGGCACCCAGCCGCTGGCCAGCGAGGCATTGTTGGAGGCGCCGGCCTCCACCAGCCCCTCCGGGTGGCCGGTGCCGACTTTCTCCGGCTCCTTCGAGAATTTCTTCGACATGGCATAGCTGACCCAGGCCGCCATGTCGGCCCCGGCACCCGGCAGCACGCCGATGATGATGCCGATGATGTTGCCCCTCCACATCGGCCATTGGTATTTCTTCGTCAGCGCCCATTGCCCGGCCAGGATGCTGCCGAATTTGCGGCGCGGCAGCTTCGGCGGTTCCGGCGTCACCATCGCGCGCATCACCTCGGAGACCGCGAAGACGCCGACCAGGGCCGGGATCGGCTCGATCCCGCCAAGCAGGTTCGTCACGCCGAAGGTGAAGCGCGGCGTGCCCGCCGGATTCTCCATGCCGATACAGGCGATCAGCAGGCCAAGCAGCATGGAGGCGATCGCCTTGACGGGTGAGGACCGCGCCACCAGGGTCGCGCACATCAGCCCGAGGAAGGCGAGCCAGAAATACTCATAGGTGGAGAAGGACAGCGCCATCTCCGCCAGCAGCGGTGCCATCAGCACCAGCGACAGCGTGCCGACGATGCCGCCGATGGCGCTGAACCAGAGGCCGGCGCCGAGCGCCACCTCCGCCTGGCCCCTGCGCGTCATCGCATAGGCTTCGTCGGTATAGGCCGCGGAGGCCGGCGTGCCGGGGATGCGCAGCAGGCAGCCCGGGATGTCGCCCGAGAAGATCGCCATGGCCGAGGCCGTGATGATCGTCGCCACCGCCGCGATCGGCGAGAGGTAGAAGGTCACGGGCACCAGCAGCGCCGTCGCCATGGTGGCGGAAAGGCCGGGCAGCGAGCCCACCACCAGCCCATAGATCGCGGAGGCCAGGATCGCGAGCACCACATCCGCCGCCGCGACCAGGCGGAAGGCTTCGAGCATGTCGTTCATGTCACCACGGCGCCGGCAGGAGGCCCGCGGGCAGGGGCACCCGCAGCAGCTTGTAGAAGACCAGATGCACCAGGGCCGGCGCCAGGATGGCGATCGGCACCGCCAGGCGCGGCCGGGCGCCAAGGGCCATAGCCGCGGTGAAGACGATCAGCGCCGCGGTCGGCAGGAAGCCCAGCAGGTCCACCGCGAAGACATAGAAGAGCAGCAGCGCCGGCGGCACCAGGGCGCGCAGGCCGGCGAGCCGCCGGAACCAGCCGCCGGAAGGCGCCGTGTCCTCCTCAGCCTCCTCCGTCACCTCGAAGTTGTGGCCGATGCCGAATGCGATCAGCACGCCGCACAGCACGAGGCCGCCGCCGATCAGCATGGGGAAGGCGGCCGGCCCGACATCCTGGCCCGGCACCGCCGGCAGTCGGGAGCCGGACAGGGCCGCCGCGCCCCCGAGCACCACCAGGAAGGCACCGGTCACCCGGTCGGAAAGCTGCACGCGTTTGCCCCCTTTGATTGTTGCCGCACAGTCTAGACCTTGGCCGGCGTCATTCCAGCCGGATATTCGTACCGGCGATGACGCGCTGCCAGAAGGCCAATTGCTCCCCGATGAAGCCGGCGAAATGGGCGGGGGAGGGGGCCGGGATCTCCATGCCGAGCTCCGCATAGCGGGCGCGCAGGGTCGCGCCCCGCATCGCAGTGGCGATCAGGCCGCTGAGCCGGGCGGCGATCTCCGGCGGCAGCCCCGCCAGTCCGGCGATGCCGTTCCAGGAATGGACCAGGTAGCCCGGCAGCCGCTCCCACAGGGTGGGGGTATCGGGCAGCAGCGCCAGCCGATCCTGGCCGGAGACGGCCAGGATGCGCACCCGCCCCGCCTGCTGGTGCGGCAGCGCCGCCTGGATGTTGTCGAGCACCATGTCCACCCGGCCGCCGGGCAGATCGGCCCAGGCCGGGCCGCTGCCACTATAGGGCACATGGGTCAGCGGCAGCCCGGCCTGCACCCGCAGCACCTCGCCGCCCAGATGCCCGCTGGTGCCACCGACAATCTCTCGGAGAGCTTTCTGGGCAGGGTATCCTGGGTGAACCGCCCTGGGTTTGGTGGAGGCCCCAACCCTTGAGAGGAAGGGGCGATGACGAAGAGAACATCGAACCGCTTTTCGCCTGAGGTGCAGGAGGCGGCCTTACCCATCAGAGCGACAGGGGCGGGCAACTCGAGTTCAAGTGGTCGTCGCAACACCTGTGTGCGCCGATCTCAGCAACTCGTCAAAGGCTTCGGCCGGCGTTCTCCATCCGAGTGTCTTGCGCGGCCGGCTGTTGAGCGTTGTGGCCACCGCGGTAAGGGCTGCCGCGCTGTGGTCGCTCAGGTCCGTGCCCTTCGGGAAATACTGCCGCAGCAGCCCATTGGTGTTCTCGTTCGTCCCGCGCTGCCAAGGGCTGTGTGGGTCACAGAAGTAGACCTGCACACCGGTATCGATTCGCAGCTGCGCGTGCTGGCTCAGCTCCGCACCTTGATCCCAGGTCAAGGATTGTCGCAGCTGCTGGGGCAGCGTCCTGATCGAGCGCGTGATGGCGCCGCATACCGCCACGGCACCATGGCCCGCCAGGGCAGGCCCGTTTTTCACCCGATCACCCCCCCCCCGTGTCCCGCCATGCGCGGCAGGTGGAGCAACAGGGTGAACCGTGTCGTCCGCTCGACCAGCGTGCCGATCGCCGAACTGCCCAAGCCGAGGATCAGGTCCCCCTCCCAGTGGCCTGGCACCGCCCGGTCGGCCACCTCCGCCGGCCGTTCGCTGATCATGACCTCGGGCGTGACATGCGACTTGCCCCGTCCGCGGCTGCGCGCCCGCGGCACCCGGAGCGCCCGCCCGGTCCGCAGGCAGGCGGTCAGCTCACGCCGCAGCGCGCCGCGCCCCTGTACGTACAGCGCCTGGTAGATGGCCTCATGGCTGATGCGCATTGTCTCGTCACCAGGGAAGTCGAGCCGCAGCCGTCGGGCAATTTGCTCGGGGCTCCACGCCCTCGCCCACCGGCGGTGCTGCCGGCGCCCGTGCCGACGGCCCCTCCAGGGCACGACGGGCCCGCCAACCGAAGCCCCGCCCGGACCGGCAACCGCACCCGCGAGCCGGTCCTGAACATACTTCCGCAACGTCGCGCGCACAGCCAGCTTCGCCGGCTTTGGCCGACGCGCCGCCCGCTCGGCATGCCACTGCGCCGTCGTGGCCCGGTACTCCAGACCGCCGCTACGCGTGGCTGCGTTCCGTCGCAGTTCACGCGAGATCGTCGAGGCGTCCCGCCCCAGCCGCCGGGCCGTCTCCCGCACCCCACAGCCCTGCGCCCGCAACAGCGCAATCTCCTCGCGCTCCGTGAACAACAGGTACCGCTCCGAAGGTGGCTTCGCCGATGGTGCAAGTATCTTTGGTGGCATGCCGCCCGCCTCCCGGAACCAGCGGAAGCCTACTGGCGGCGACACGCCTGCACCAATCGCCGCGTCCTCGCTCGACAGGCCCGTCGCAATCGCCGCCCAGAACTGCCGCCGGTTCTCGCGCTGAGCCACGCCTGGCCGCCCAGGTGACCGCCCCAACACCGCTCGCAGTGCTCGTTCCGAACGCCGCCGACCTGCCATCACTGACCGTCCCAACCAGAGTGTTGCGACGACCACTTGAATCCACCCAATACGTGTCCACTCGATACACGGAACGGCTCCTCGAGGCCGGCTCGCGGAGGCCGTCATCGGCCTGCTCAAGACCGAGGTGATCCGACACCGCGGCCCGTGGCGCTCTCTGGAAGCGGTCGAGTACGCCACCCTGGAGTGGGTGGACTGCTACAACACCCGCCGCCTCCTCGAGCCGATCGGCAACATCCCACCCGCCGAGGCCGAGGCGCGCTACTATGCCCAGTTCGAGCCAGCCGCCATGGCGGCCTGACTCAAGCTCACCGGCCTCCGGCGGAGCCGGGGCGGTTCAGTCGTGAACGGTTCCTGTTTGACAACCGGGCTGATCCTCGGTCATCATGCGCAGTTACAGACGGCCGTTGATGTGACCAGCGGTCTCGGGCTGTGCTGAAATCACCCTCGATGGAACAACCGCTCGTGCAAGCGAGCAGAGGGTACGACCATGGCGGATGCGAAGTCAGCCGTCGCCGCGGACCCAAGGCTCCCGCGCCTGAACGGCGGAAGCCTTGGCCCGGCCTGTTCGTGGCATGCCGCGGGAGTGGTCCCGGATCGCCTTGCAGACGGATTGGCCAGACCCGGCTTCGGCGCTGGCATGCAGAACGCGCGCGAGCGCGGATAGGGCCTTTTCCAGTTCAGATCCGCAGCCTTCAGGGGCGAGGACGAACGACAAATGGCAGTAGCGGTCATACTGGTCCTGATAGCGGTCGGCTCGGTGGTGTTCCACTTCCTGAGCCCGTGGTGGTGGACGCCGATCGCCTCGAACTGGAGCTACATCGACGACACGATCATCATCACCTTCTGGATCACCGGGGCGGTCTTCGTCGCTGTCGTCTTCTTCCTGGCCTATTGCGTCTTCCGCTTCCGCCACCGGCCGGGCCGCAAGGCGGCCTATGAGCCTGAGAACAAGAAGCTGGAATGGTGGCTCACCATCGCCACCGCAATTGGCGTCGCAGCCATGCTGGCCCCTGGGCTCTTCGTGTGGAGCCGGTTCGTCACGGTCCCGGCGGAGGCGACCGAGATCGAGATCGTCGGTCGGCAGTGGCAATGGGGCTACCGCCTTCCGGGGAAGGACGGCCGGCTGGGCACGACCGACACGCGCTACATCAGCCCCGACAATCCCCTGGGCCTGAACCCGGACGACCCTGCCGGGCAGGACGATGTCGTGATCGAGGGGGACGACCTGCACCTGCCGATCGGGCGGCCGATCAAGGTCCTGCTCCGTTCGATCGACGTCTTGCACGATTTCTACGTGCCCGAGTTCCGGGCCAAGATGGACATGGTGCCAGGTTCGGTCACCTATTTCTGGATCACCCCCACCAGGACCGGGACATTCGATGTCCTCTGCGCCGAATTATGCGGCGTCGGGCACCCGGCCATGCGCAGCCGGGTCGTGGTCGAGGGCGAGAACGACTACCAGGCCTGGTTGCAGGGGCGGCGGACCTTCGCGCAACTCGCGGTGCCGGCCCGATGAAGCGGAGAAGGCGCATCGCACCGGTCTCCCGCAGGCACGGGGCGATTCCGGCGAGAGAGGATCTGCATGATGGGGCCCGGACCCGCCGGGCACCATCGGGGGAAATCGAGGAGGCATTCCATTGGGCGAAGTCGCACATGGCGCGACCGAGGTCATCCCGCCTGCCGAGGTCGCCGAGGTCGAACTCTACCACCCGCATAGTTGGGTCACGAAATACGTCTTCAGCCAGGATGCCAAGGTCATCGGCGTCCAGTACGCGGTCACGGCGATCGCGATAGGGCTGGTCGCCCTGGTGCTGTCGTGGCTGATGCGGCTGCAGCTCGGCTTCCCCGGCACCTTCGAGTTCATCAATGCCAGCAGCTACTACCAGTTCATCACCATGCACGGCATGATCATGGTGGTCTACCTGCTCACCGCGCTGTTCCTGGGAGGCTTCGGCAACTACCTGATCCCACTGATGCTCGGCGCGCGGGACATGGTCTTCCCCTATGTGAACATGCTGAGCTACTGGATCTACCTGCTTGCGGTGCTGGTGCTGGTGTCGAGCTTCTTCGCCCCGGGCGGACCCACCGGCGCCGGATGGACCCTCTACCCGCCGCAGGCCATTCTCTCCGGCACCCCCGGGCAGGACTGGGGCATCGTCCTGATGCTCGTCTCCCTGATGCTGTTCATCATCGGCTTCACCATGGGGGGGGCTGAACTACGTGGTGACGGTGCTGCAGGCGCGCACGCGTGGGATGACGCTGATGCGCATGCCGCTGACGGTCTGGGGCATCTTCACGGCTACCGTCATGGCGCTGCTGGCCTTTCCCGCGCTCTTCGTCGGCGCCGTGATGATGCTGCTCGACAGGCTCCTGGGCACCAGCTTCTTCATGCCCTCGCTGGTCGAGATGGGGCAGCACCTGCAGCACAGCGGCGGCAGCCCGATCCTGTTCCAGCACCTGTTCTGGTTCTTCGGCCATCCCGAGGTCTACATCGTCGCCCTGCCGGCCTTCGGCATTGTCTCCGACCTGATCAGCACCCATGCGCGGCGGAACATCTTCGGCTACCGCATGATGGTATGGGCGATCGTGGCGATCGGCGCCCTCAGCTTCGTGGTCTGGGCGCACCACATGTATGTCAGCGGCATGAACCCCTATTTCGGTTTCTTCTTCGCCACCACCACGCTCATCATCGCCATCCCGACCGCGATCAAGGTCTACAACTGGCTGCTGACCCTGTGGCATGGCGACATCCATCTTACTGTCCCGATGCTCTTCGCCCTCGCCTTCATCGTCACTTTCCTGAACGGCGGGCTGACGGGCCTGTTCCTCGGCAACGTGGTGGTCGATGTGCCGCTTTCCGACACGATGTTCGTCGTCGCCCATTTCCACATGGTCATGGGCGTGGCGCCCATCATGGTGATCTTCGGCGGCATCTACCATTGGTATCCCAAGATCACCGGCCGGATGCTGAACGAGGCGCTGGGCCGGTTCCACTTCTGGGTCACCTTCCTCGGCGCCTATGCGGTCTTCTTCCCCATGCACTATCTCGGCCTGCTGGGCATGCCGCGCCGCTATCCCGAGATCGGCGAGACCAGCTTCGTCCCGGACTCCGCCGCGACGCTGAATGCCTTCATCAGCGTGGCGGCGCTGGCCGTCGGCTTCGCGCAGATGGTGTTCCTGTTCAACCTGATATGGAGCCTGTCGAGGGGCAGGCAGGCCGGCGGCAATCCCTGGAACGCCACGACGCTGGAATGGCAGACGCCCGAGACGCCGCCGGGGCACGGCAATTGGGGCAAGGAACTGCCGGTGGTCTATCGCTGGGCCTATGACTACAGCGTGCCCGGCGCAGAGCGGGATTTCGTGCCCCAGAACCAGCCCCCAGCCAGGCGGGCCACCTGGGAGGCGGCGCCTTGAGCGTCATTCTCCTGTTCCTGGCGGTGCTGGCGACCATCGCCGGATGGTGGCTATCGAAGCAGCGCCTGACCGCCAAGCCCTGGCTGGAGGAAGGTGCGATCGGCGATTTCCCCGGTGGTGGCGCATCGGCGCTGCCGGCGGCGAAGATCGGCCTCGGTGTGTTCCTCGCCGTCGCGGGGTCGCTTCTCGCGCTCTTCGTCAGCGCCTATGCGATGCGCATGCACATGGCGCAGGACTGGAGGCCGCTGCCCGAACCGAAGCTGCTCTGGCTCAATACCGGCGTCCTGGTCGTGAGCAGCATTGCGTTGCACCGGGCTCTGCTCGCCGCGCGCCGGGGTCGGATGGACGGCGTGATGGCCAACCTGCTCGCGGGGGGCGGATCCGCCGTTGTCTTCCTGGCCGGACAGATCCTGGCCTGGCGGCAGATGGCCGCCTCGGGTTACGTCCCAGCATCCAATCCGGCCGACGCCTTCTTCTACCTGATCACCGCGGTGCACGGACTGCACCTGCTGGGCGGCCTGGTGGCCCTGGCCAGAGCCATTGCCAAGGCATGGCCAGGCGTGGCGACGGACCAGCTGCGCCTGAGCGTCGAGCTCTGTGCCATGTACTGGCACTTCCTGCTTCTGGTCTGGCTGGGTCTGTTCGGAATGCTGTTGCTCACCTGAGGGAGCCCGAGGCGAGATGATGGACGCCACGCCAACGGATACGGGAGAAGCCCTGGCCAGGCCGGCGGGCTGGCGGGGCGTCGCCGCCGACTGGTCTTCGGACCAGAGGGCCTTCAAGAACGTCTCCTGGGGGAAGGCCATGATGTGGATCTTCCTCCTGAGCGACACCTTCATCTTCAGTTGCTTCCTGATCTCCTACATGACGGTGCGGATGTCCACGACCGTGCCCTGGCCCAATCCCAGCGAGGTCTTCGCCCTGACGATCGGCGGCACCTCGGTCCCGCTCATCCTGATCGCCATCATGACCTTCGTCCTGATCAGCAGCAGCGGGACGATGGCGATGGCCGTGAACTTCGGCTACCGCCGCGACCGCGTGAAGACCGCAGCCCTGATGCTGATGACCGCGGCATTCGGCGCAACCTTCGTGGGCATGCAGGCCTTCGAGTGGACCAAGCTGATCCATGAAGGCGTCAGGCCCTGGGAAAACCCCTGGGGCGCGGCGCAATTCGGCGCGGCCTTCTTCATGATAACGGGCTTCCATGGCACCCATGTGACGATCGGCGTGATCTTCCTGCTCGTCATCGCGCGCAAGGTCTGGCGCGGGGATTTCGACCAGGAGAAGCAGGGCTTCTTCACCAGCCGCAAGGGACGCTACGAGATCGTCGAGATCACCGGCCTCTACTGGCACTTTGTCGATCTGGTCTGGGTGTTCATCTTCGCGCTCTTCTATCTCTGGTAGGAGGAGATCATGGCACATGCGGCGGCATCCGCTGAGGGGCAACAACACCCGGTCAAGCTCTACCTTGTGGTCTGGGGATGGCTGTTCGTCCTCAGCGCCTTTTCCTACTCCGTCGATTACTTCCACCTTCAGGGGTATCTCCGGTGGTTCCTGATCCTGCTGCTGATGGCGCTGAAGGCGGGCCTGATCGTCGCGTTCTTCATGCATATGGCCTGGGAGCGGCTGGCATTGATCTATGCGATCCTGATCCCGCCGGTGGCGGTGCTGGTCTTCGTGGGAATCATGGTGTTCGAGTCGGACTACACGCTCTTCATGCGGGAGACCTTCTTCAGGCTGGGGCAGGGCTGAACCGGAATGCGTGTCCTGTCGCGCTTCGCCTCCAACCGCACCATCCTCGGCTTCGGCCTGCTGCTCTGCATCGCAGGTGCGGTGGGCGCCGCCTACCTCCTTGGCCTGCTGGACCGGATCGGGCTGCTGTCCTGATTCGGATGGCCCGCGCCGGCGGCGTCCCGATGGCTCGCCGCCGGTCTTGTGTCCTGCGGGGCCTGCTTCAGTGCGCCACCAGTCCCGCCTCCGTGAACATGCGCCGGATCAGGCCGCTCTCCGGCGCGGTGAACGGTGAGGGCAGGGGGACAGCTTCGCTGCCCATGGCGCCATGCTATCACGCTGGCTGGCATGCAACCCGAGCCAGAGCAACGCCAGGACGGCGTCGATGCGCTCATGACCGATGTCCTCGCGCCAAGACGCCCTATATAGCCATCAGCGGCGCTGGTTTCAGTCGGGGAACGGGAGCGGCGCAACTGCGGCAACGGACAGCGGGCGCTATTCAGGGCGGCTGTCGTGCCAATGACCGGTGTCCTCGGCACGATGAGGAGGGGCTGGAGCGCGCCACCTGTAGGTTGGGCCGGAGAGCACTCAGCCTTGTTCCTGTGCCACGAGGACCAACACGAAGGGCGGCTGCCCGGGTGGTGCGGGCAGCACCCGACCCACCGCATCGCCGGGTAGGCGTCGCAGCACCACCATGTCCTGCACGTTTCCGCCCACCACCTCCACCACGCCTGGGCCGTTGCGCACCACCACATCACAATGCATCGGGCGGGGCCGCCCGGCTTCTGCGAGGCGCATCGACCAGTGCGTCAGAGGCACCGGCGAACGGTCGGCGCACAGGAGGTCGCCGGACCTTGGTGCCCGGTCCTCCGGGGCGTAGGGGTGGAAGCGCGCGCCCTGCGGGTCCGCGATTGCGCGTGCGAGCACAGCGTCGATGTAGTGTGCGTGCCTGGCGGAGGATGGCAGGTCGCTCTCCGGGATACCTGCACGCCGCACCACCGCCGAGATGAACGCGGCCGACCACGCAGGGTAAGCATAGAGGCCGATGTCCTCCGACCAGGATGCCGCGACCGATATGGTCGTGGCACGCCCATCGCCCTTCGTCTCCACGGCACCACCTTGATCGGTCAGGACGGCGGCAATGGCGGATCGCTGGCCCGAGAGCAGGCGCGCCACGCCGGCGCCTCCGGGGACAGCAGTCCAGTATCCCACCAGGCGGGCGAAGCGCTCCGGCGTCGCCGCCGTGTCGGCCGGCCTCTCCTCTGGCCAACCGGAGACAGCGATCCCGCCCCATGCCTCCCACTCCGAAAGTGCAGCGCGCGCGAGTGGAGCCATGGGTTCGGTGTCGGGCAGTGCCGGCACCTGGGGCGTGGCGCACGCGGCACCGAGGAAGAGCAGCACGGCACTCCCCGAGCGCATGGCGCGGGAGGCCCGGCGTCCAAAAAGGCCATCGCACGCCTTGTTCATCTTGGGCACCAGCGGCCACAAGCCGGCACTCGCCCTAGTCGTCCACGAGCATCCGAGCCAAACATCTCCATCGCGGCGGTCCACGGAGGTCTCGTGCAGAGACCCCCATCGACGGTTGGCAGCAGCGCCGGATGCCCTCTGGCGGGAGTAATGGACCCGCCTCCGATGGACGCCTCTGCTCGAAGGGAAAGCCATCGCTCGCAGAGAGGAGGACAAACCCCATGGCCGACTCCGGGACGACGGGGCCGGGAGCATTGCGGGTGGGGACTCACCGAGTTCCGTGCGCCGACGCAGAGACAGCCCTGGGCCCGGGCACGTAGGAAGCGGGCGGTGGCGGCCCGGAGAGGCCGGGTGGAGGCGGTGCCAAGCCGCGCCGAGGGTGGGCTGCCGGATCGCCGACGAGGCTGCAGGCGGTGCATCCGAGCACCAGGCCCGTCAGGGCGAGAACGTCACGGACGGCGCGGGCCGTTCGGGCCTTCGTGGCCGTCGACGAGCCAACTGCGGCCGGCGGCGGAGGGGTGCAACGGGAAGCCGGGGCGGGCGACCTGGCCAAGGATGTGCTGCGTCTCAAAAGCCACCGGTATGGTGTCCGCACATGGTCTTGCCGTATCGGCGCGTTCCATCCCGTTGGCGACACGGGATGCCATCCATTCCAGCTTGGCCGAGTCCGGTCACCCCGACCAGAGACGGCCAAGTTGGCAATGCTCCGCCAGGCGATCACGCCGGGCAGGTTCATCAGCACTTCCCGCAGGCGCTTCAGCATCGACATCGCCACCGCTTCCTCCAGGGGCACGCCAAGGGCCACGGCCACCGCGGCCAGCCCGGCTTCCTGCGCGCCGAGGCCGGCGGGCAGCACGAAACCGAGGCTGCGTGCCGCCATGCCCAGGCTCTCGATCGCATAGGCCTCGGCCGGGCCGACCGGCACGCCGAGCACCGCGAGGATGGCCCAGACCTCGGCGGCGCCGAGCGACCAAGCCAGGAAATGCCAGGCGGCAGCCCGTGCCATCGGCCCGCCGCGCCAGGCGACCGGCTGACCGGGCGTCGCGCAGTCGGCGTGAGGCGCACCCGGTGCCGCTGCAGCTTCGCCGCGTTGCCACGACGGAGCATGCCCCGCGTGGAGCGACCGCCCGCGTCATCCTGGTGCGAAGGCAGCATCATCCCGCAGCGGAATCCAGCGCCGGCATCCCCGTCCATCGGCAGTCCACCGGCGCGGCGCGGGGATTGGTTCATGGTGGCCTTCGATGACACGCGTTGCGGAACGTGAGGCGTCGGGAACCGGGCGTGGACAGCATCCAAGGTTAGAGGCGTCGATTCACAACGGGCTAGTCCCTTCCGGAAAATGCACTATCCGAATTCTGCAGATCTCCAGGACGTCATGACGTCGAATCCGCCAGGTGCCCTGATCCTGTGACGGCCGGCCGCCGGGTGCGCCATCGTGTGCGCCGCCCGTCCTGGCATCCTCCTCGCGGCCGGCATCCGCCGCCTCACCGGATCCCGATCCCTTACAGAGCCCTGAGCCCGCCTTGCCCCATCTGCCTGCCGAAGCGCACGCCCCACAGCCTGATCCGGCCCAGCAGGCCGTCCTGCATGCCATGCCGGATGGCGGGACCCGTACCACGGGCACGCCAGACCCTTGCGCGGAAGCCGAGGCACGGGCAGGGCCGCTTGGCCGCCATGCTCGCATCGATCAGCCTGCGCCGACCCGGGCTGACACTCGCGTTCTCCGCCCTGCTGGGCCTCGCATCTTGCTGGGTCCTGGTGTCTCGCTTCGCGCTCGATACCGACGCGCTCCGCATGTTTCCTGCGGATCTGCCCTGGCGACAGGCGGAGCAGGCGATCGATGCCGCCTTTCCCCAGCGGGACAACGTGATTGCCGCCGTGATGGACGGCGTGACACCCGACGCGGCCGAGCGCGCAGCCGCTACCCTCGCCGCGGCGCTGCAGCCGGTGCCGGGTCGCCTGCAGGAGGTGGCGCGGCCAGGTGCCGAGGCTTTCTTCCGCCGGAGTGCGCTGCTGTTCGCCGCAGAACCCGTGGTGCGCGGGGCAACCGAGCGGATCATCTCGGCGCAACCCATGATCGGCACGCTGGCCACCGATCCCAGCCTGCGCGGGGGCGTGTGGACACTGAACCTGGTTGCGGAGGGGGTGGAACGCGCCGCGCCCAGGGCCGACCAGGTGCAACTCGCCGACACCCTGTCGGCGCTTGGCGATGCGGCCGAGGCCGCCGCCGCGGCCCGCGCTGCGCGGGACGGGCGGGCGCAGGCCATGCTGGCCGCGCCCACCCGCCGCCTCGGGGCCACGCTCCAGGGCCTGGCCGAATGGCCCGGAGCAGCGCGGGGAAAGGCTGCGCGCGGCGCTGGTGCCAGGGCTCGTCACCACGCTCGACGGGCTGCGCCTGGCGCTTGACGCCCGGCCGGCCACCGTTGCGGACCTGCCGGACACGCTGCGGCGCGACTGGCTCACCGCCGACGGGCGTGCCCGCGTAGAGGTGCGCCCGCGCGACCTTTCCGACCGCTCCGAGGCCATGGCCCGGTTCGCCCGTGCGGTGCTGGCCGATGCTCCGGCAGCCAGCGGCCCGGCCATCTCCGTCCAGGCCAGCGCCCGCACCATCGGCGATGCTTTCCTGCGCGCCGGCGGCATCGCCACGGTGCTGACGGTGCTGCTGCTGCCCTCGGCGCTGACGCGGGCGGTGCTCTACAGCGCGCTGACCAATGGTACCGCCTTCGAGACGCTGGCGCTGTCCCACCACCCGGGCACCGCCGGTATGGGGATGATGCTGACGATGAGCCTGCTGTATGCGCTGGCGACGGTGATGCTGACCTTACCTCCGCTGCTGACGCTGTTTGCCGGCCAGGCAGGGCGGCAACCTCTTGCAGTGCAATTGGTCCGGGCGGTCTGACCCGGGGCTTGGAATCCGGCGCCCAGACCGCCGGCCTTCGCGGTGTCCCCGGGTCGGGCGGACGGCGGGCGAAGCGATGGGGAGAGCCATGCAGGATCGTTGGGCCAGGTGATCAGGCTGCCTTTGGCAGTGCCTGGTCATCGTTAGGATTCTGTTGCAAGTCTGCAGCGGGCCGTGACCCGAAGGTCCACCGACGACGCCATGCCGTATCAGCCGTTCAAAGCAGACGGCAGCACGCTTTAGCGACGGCGAATTCCGCCCGGAGAAGGGGCTCCGCCGCCCGTGCGCTGCACCTCAGCGTTGCTCATACCGGCGTCAAACTGCCCGGTTCCCGGCACGAACGGGGCTGCCAGGTCGGGACTTGCCGCCGCGCGCTGCGGCTCAGATCCCGGAACTGGAGGAGCAGCACCCGTTGCCGGCGCCAGCACAGGTGCCGTGGTGGTCGGGGTAGTAATCTGCGCGCTCTGGCACGCATTCAGCAGGATCAAGGCGGTTATCAAACCGGCTGCTGCGCAGGGGGGTATTTCAGCCATGTCCGCCGCTTCCTTCAGATGCTGGAGGTGGGGATTAGGATGTCGACATTGCGAGTGGATCCGCCAAGCACATAAACAGTACCAGTTCTGGTAGTGTAAGCCCTGTGACGTTCATCCGCCGCACACATGAGGTCGCACTCCGCCACATTGGGCAAGGCTATAACGTCGGAGAGAATACAAGCTCATCGCGAGCAAGGCCCGCGTCGGCGCTATCGAAATTTGTCGGCATGCATGCCCAGCTTCAGGATGCCCCACCGCTCGGCGACAGGGTGCAAGCTGGCCATGCCTCCGGCTCCGTTCCGCCCGATGGTGGATTGTGGTGTTATCCGGCAACGGATGCGCCCCAAACCACACCGTTTCAAGAAAGGAGGGGGGCCGTGAACAGCTTCACCAAAGCGGCCGCACCGATCATGCGGGCAGTACTGCTGACGCTGCTGCCGGCGCCGGAGGGTTTACCGCAGCATGCATGGTACTACACCGCCATCTTCGCGAGGTCGTCCTAGCGCTGATGCTGGAGCCAATTCCTGGCGCGCTGGCCGGCGTGACGTCGTGGCGCTGCTCTCGCCCTGGGTGCTCTATTCGCCCGAGCAACTCGCCCGGCTGGAGTTCCGGCACGCCAACGCCTCGCTCTCTGGGTACGGTCTGGCTGATCTTCGCCTCGTTCAGCAGGGCGAAGCGGGCATCGGTGCCGCCGATGTCGGCGATCAGGGCGGAGTCAGCCATGCCGGCCCCTGGACCTATCGCCCGCGCCGGGTTGTCGTAGCCTAAGAGCGTATCCCAGTAGGAGGATGATCCTCGGCTCTCCATCTACCTGGGATGACGAGAGGGACTGCACGGAAAGCGAGGAAGTGGCGCGTTCGGGACGACGGCTGGCGGTTGCCGGACGCGCTCTGGGCCAAGATGGGGCCACTGCTGCCACCACGCCCGCCGCACCCACTGGGCTGCCACAACCCGCGGGTGCCGGACCGGGCGGCGATGGACGCCATCTTCTTCGTGCTGCGCACGGGGTGTCAGTGGAATGCGCTGCGGGAGACCACGATCTGCTCGTCGTCCTCGGCGCACCGGCGCTTCCAGGAGTGGCTCGCGGCCGGGGTCTTCGCGGCGTTCTGGCGCGAGGGCCTGCTGGCCTACGACGCACTGCGTGGCATCGCCTGGACCTGGTTGGCGCTGGACGGGGCGATGGGCAAGGCGCCGCTGGGTGGCGAGAAAACCGGCCGCAACCCGACGGACCGCGGCAAGCGCGGGGTGAAGCGCCTGGTGCTGACCGACGGCCGCGGCGTCCCGCTCGGGGCGACCATCGACGGGGCCAACCGCAACGATCACAAGCTGATGCGGGAGACGCTCGAGGCCATCCCGATCGAGCGGCCCGAACCGACCCGCCGTCGACCGCAGCACCTCTGCCTCGACAAGGACTTCGACTACGACGAGCCGCGCGCCCTGGCCGAGGAGTTCGGCTTCACCCTGCACCTGCGCACACGCGGCGAGGAGGTCAGCGCCAAGCGTCACGCCCGGGCCAAGGCGCGGCGCTGGGTGGTGGAGCGCACGCATTCATGGCTCCATCGGTTCCGCTCGATCCTGATCCGCTGGGCCAAGAAACCCAGCAACTACCTCGCGCAGCTCCACTTCGCACTCGCCATCATCACCTGGCGACATGCCCTACCGGGATAGGCTCTTAGCCGACATCGCCTGGTTGCCCGGTGCGGTACGAGGCATGGTCCCCAGGCTCAACTGGTCGTCGCAACGCCTGCCTGAGCCGATCGCAGCGCCTCGTCAAGCGCTTCGGCTGGCGTTCTCCAGCCGAGCGTCTTGCGAGGCCTGCCATTGAGCGCCGCAGCCACGGCCGCGAGGTCATCGGCGCCGTGCGCGCTCAGGTCAGTCCCCTTCGGGAAGTACTGCCGCAGCAGCCCGTTGGTGTTCTCGTTCGTGCCACGCTGCCACGGGCTGTGCGGCTCGCAGAAGTACACCTGCACGCCGGTGTCGATCCGCAGCCGGGCGTGCTCGCTCATCTCCGCCCCCTGGTCCCAGGTCAGCGACCGGCGCAGCGCCTCCGGCAGGGTGGTGATCATGCGGGTGATGGCGTCGCGCACCGCTTCCGCCCCATGCCCGGCCAGCGCCGGGCCGTTCTTGACGCGCGTTCCCTCTCCATGACCCGGCATGCGGCTCTTCCGCAGGAAGCGTGGTTGGTGCTGGCCGGTGCGCTGCGGCTAGCTGCGGCGCCGCCGGCCGGGCGGTAATATTCGGAATGACGGACCTTTATCTCCTGCCAGGATGCCGCATCCGGGAGGTCACCCACCCGGACGCGAGCAACATCCAAATCGCTGCTGAGGCTCGGCAGCGGAACGGCCATTGTCCGGATTGTGGTGAGGCGAGCCATGCTGTCCACAGCCGCACGGTTCGGCACCCTGCCGACCTGCCCTGCCTTGGCCGCCAGGTACGCCTCCAACTTCAGGTGAGGCGCCTGTACTGCCGCAATCCGGCATGCTCGCGGCGGACCTTTGTTGAGCGACTGCCCAGCCTGATCGCGCCGCGGGCGCAGCGCACTGACCGGCTGGCGACGGCGCAGGGACGGGTTGGCGTTGCCATGGGTGGCAAGGCGGGCGCGCGCATGCTGCAGCAAATTGGGATGCCGACCAGCGGCGACACGGTGCTGCGCCTGGTGCGCCGCTTGCCCCTGCCGCGTTGCCAGGCTCCGCATGTGCTTGGTGTTGACGACTGGGCCCGGCGCAAGGGCCAGACCTATGGGACGATCCTGGTTGACCTGGAGCGGCATCGCGTCATCGACCTGCTGCCGGACCGGAGTGCCCCGACGCTGACCGACTGGCTCCGGCGCCATCGCGGGATCCGGATCGTCGCGCGTGACCGCTCGACCGAGTACGCCCGCGGCATTGGGCTCGGGGCGCCCCGGGCCGTGCAGGTTGCCGATCGCTGGCACCTGCTGCTGAACCTTCGGCAGATGGCCGAGCGCTGGCTGGCCGGGGTGCATGGCAGGCTCCGGCGCCTGCCGCCCATCCCGCGTCGGCCGCCTGGCCCGGCGCGGCGGACGAGCGCGTTCCCACGCAGCCAGGCCGAGCGGGCGGCCAGCGCCGATAGCCGGGCGCGCTGGAAGGCGCTCTACGATGAGGTTCGGCGCCGCATCGCGGCCGGCGAACCGCTGCTCACCATCAGCCGCCGCATGAGGCTGGCTCGCGGGACGGTGCGGAAGTTCGCCGATGCCGAGAGCTTTCCGGAGCGGGCGGTCCGGCCTCCCGGTCCCAGTATTCTGGATCCCTACCTCGACCACCTGGAGGCACGACTTGCGACCGGATGCGAGAACGCGATGGCGCTGTGGCGCGAACTGCGTGACCGCGGATTCCGCGGAACGGCGAGACAGGTCCACCGCTGGCTGGGCCCGCGACGAACGACACGCTCGAAACACACGCCACAGCGCGCAGGAGGAGCGCTGCCGGCCGCGCCATCTCCTGGGGATGACAGTGCACCGGCGCTCCCCTCGCCGAAGCAACTCGCCTGGTATCTGACGCGGCCGAGGGACCAGCTCAGCGAGGAGGAAGCTGCGGCCATCGCCCGCTTGGAGCAGGACGCCGAAGCTGCCACCGTCGCCGGGCTGGTCCGCCGGCTCGCAGACCTCCTGCGTAGCTGCTGTGTCAGCGCCAAGACGCGGTGCGGCGCACCGATTACCACCCTCGACGGCTGGCTCCGGGACGCCAGGAGGAGCGGTGTGGCCGCCATCACCACCTTTGCCGCCAGCCTTCAACAGGACGGGGCGGCGGTGAAAGCCGCTCTCACTACTTCATGGAGCAGCGGACAAACGGAGGGACAGGTAGGCAAGCTGAAGATGTTGAAGCGCCAGACCTTCGGACGCAGCAGCTTCGATCTCCTCAGGCGCCGCGTGCTCCTCGCCGCTTGAACCACGCTTCCTGCGGAAGAGCCCGGCATGCGGGGCAGGTGCAGCAGCATCGTGAACCGCGTCGTGCGCTCCACCAGGGTGCCGATTGCTGAGCTGCCAAGGCCAAGGATGAGGTCTCCCTCCCAATGCCCCGGCACGGCCCGGTCGTCCGCCTCCGCCGGGCGCTGGCTGATCAGCACCTCGGGCGCGACATGCGACTTGCCGCGCCCCCCGGCTCCGCGCCCGCGGCACGCGCAGCGCCCGCCCGGTTCGCAGGCAGGCCGTCAGCTCGCGGCGCAGCGCGCCGCGGCCCTGGACGTAGAGCGACTGGTAGATGGCCTCATGGCTGATCCGCATCGCACCATCGCCAGGAAAGTCGAGCCGCAGCCGCCGCGAGATCTGCTGCGGGCTCCATCCTCTCGCCCAGCGCCGAGGCTGCCTCGGTCCATGCCGCCGGCCCTTCCACGGCACCGCCGGTCCGGGCACCGTAGCCCCGCCTGGAGAGACCACGGCACCCGCCAGCCGATCTTGCACATACGCCCTCAGCGCCGGGTGCGTCACCAGCTTCGCCGGCTTCGGACGCCGCGCCGCCCGCTCAGCATGCCACTGCGCCGTCGTGGCCCTGTACTCCAGGTTGCCGCTGCGCGTGGCCGCATTGCGCCGTAGCTCGCGCGAGACCGTCGATGCCGCCCGTCGCAGCCGCCGGGCAACCTCTCGCACTCCACAGCCCTGGGCTCGCAGCAGCGCAATCTCCTCGCGCTCCGCAAACAACAGGTATCGTCCCGAAGGCGGCTTTGACGACCGCCCGAGCGTCGATGGTGGCATCCCGCCCGCCTCCCGAAACCAGCGGGACCCAACCGCCTCCGACACCCCCACGCCGATCGCCGCGTCCCAGCTCGCCCGATCCGAACGCCGCCGACCCGCCATCGCAACCACCCTCCGCCTTGGTGTTGCGACGACCACTTGAATCCACCGTCAACCAGTAGGCGCCTGTGGTGCAATCCAATTCCGGACGCAGATTCCGGCGATGCCCGCAGCCTGCCGATGGGCTAAAACACCGCCGCGAAAAGGCGCCGCGGCATCACCGCCTTAACCATCCAGGCGGTATGTAGCGGCCGTGCCTAACCATCTCGGCGCGATCTCGACAAGATCGTTCCCCAGGGAGTTCGCCACGCGGAGCCGTGAGACGGATTGGGACGATCGGAAGAATCTTTACCGGCTCGGAAGTGAGCCGGCGTGGCACGCCGGATGCCGGCCGCGATCCGCCCGGTGAAGTCCTCGACCGCGCGGCTCATTGCCGCCACAACGACTGGGTCGCCGGAGCCCGCGATCGGCTGCACCGGCGAGACGCGCTCCCCGGCCAGCGTTGTGCGCCCGGCGCCGTCCAGCACGCGCCACCGGGCGACGAGGATGACGGACCCATCTGTGCGCGGCTCGCTCACCGGGCGCGGTGATGGTGACAACGTGGCCTGGCAGGCGGCGCACCAGCCCGGCAGCCAGTGCGCGCGTGATGCCGACCGAGAGGCGCTCGCCCCAGCGGCCGCTCAGGGGCGATTGCGTAGCCCGCGGACCAGCATCCGGGGCAGGTCCAGGATCCGGTGCATCCATACCGGCGATCCGTGCGCCATAACGGCGTAAAATCCTGACAGCGTTTGCCCATGCGGTCGCGCACCGAGTCTGGTACGAAATCCAGGCCGAGCACAGGATCAGGAGTGGCGCCCGGCGGAGGGAAGCCATGGGCCTTCGCATCGACACGACTGGGCTCCTCGGTTGGCACAGGACCCTGGCACTCTGCATCGCGGCGTGCTTTGGCATTGTCGCCGCTGCGGCTGACCGGCCGGTCCGGTCCGCGGCGGCGCAGGCGCCGCCGGCGAGCGCCGTGGCGCCTGCGCCAGTGGCAGCCAGGGCGGGCGAGGACCGGCTGGCCCAGCCGCAGCTCGAGCAACTGCTCGCGCCCATCGCGCTCTACCCCGACACCCTCCTGGCGCAGATGTTCATGGCCGCGACCTACCCGCTGGAGATCGTGCAGGCGCAGCGGTGGCTCGGCCGCGGCAACAACGCCAAGCTGAAAGGGGAGGAACTGGCGCAGGCATTGCAGCGGGAGCCGTGGGACGCCAGCGTGAAATCGCTCGTTCCTTTCCCCGACGTGCTTAAGATGATGAACGACCAACTCGAGTGGACGCAGCAGCTCGGCGACGCGGTCCTTGCGCAGCAGCAGGACGTCCTCAACGCCGTGCAGGTGCTGCGGCACCGGGCGCAGCAGGCGGGCAAGCTGCAGAGCGGCCCCGAACTGACCGTCAACGTGTCGCAGAACGTCCGGGTGGCACCGGCGGGTGGCGGGGCGCCGTCCGAGGACGCCACTCCTGCGGCCATTGCGGTAGCGCCAGCGGCGGCGCCGACCGTGGCGCCGCCGCCGCAGGTCATCACCATCGAGCCCGCGCAGCCGGACCGGGTCTACGTCCCCGCCTACGACCCTTCAGTCGTCTACGGCACCTGGCCCTACCCCTCCTACCCGCCGGCCTACTACCCGCCCCCGGTCGGCTGGGGCCTTGGCAGCGCGCTCCTGACCGGCATGGCCTTCGCCGGCGGGGTTGCCCTGGTCGGCTCGATGTGGGGCTGGGCGGGCTGCGGCTGGGGCAGCGGCGACATCAACATCAACTCGAGCCGTGTCCGGAACATCGACCGGACGCGGACGGGGGACGTCGGCAATCGGTGGCAGCACAACACCGCGCACAGGCAGGGCGTAGCCTACCGCAGCGACGAGGTCCGGAACCGCTTCCAGGGAAACCGCCCAGATCCTGCCGCGACACGGGACCAATTCCGCGGGCGCCTGGAGCAGGCCGACCGGGGCGGGCTCGGCGACCGCGGCGGGGCTGGCGATCGGGCCGGGCCCGGGCGCTCGGATCGCGCTGGTGCCGGGCAGGCCACCCGAGCAGGAGACGCCAGGCCAGCACGAACTGCTGCAGGCGAACGTGCGTCCGCCCCGGGCGGCGGCCGAGCCCGAGACGTCGGACACGCGGCGAACGGACGCCCGATGGCCGGCGGGCAGGGTGCTTCGGGTCGTCAGGGAAGTGGCGGCACGCGCGGCGCGCAGGGCTTCCAAGGAATGGGCCAGGGCGGCGATGTGCGGGCTGCCTCACAACGTGGCAATGCAAGCCGCCAGTCGCAGCCGATGGCACTGGCCGCGGGGGGTGGAGGCGGGCGAGCCGCCAGCGCCGGCGGAGGCGGAGGCGGGCGAGCTGGCAGCGCCGGATTCAGTGGCGGCGGCCGAGGCGCCGCCGGTGCCGCCGGCGGCGGCGGTGGTAGTCGGGGCGGCGGTGGTGGCCGGGGTGGCGGGGGGCGAGGCCGGTGAGCGCGATGCAGAGGACTGTTCTTGCCGTCGGCTTGACCATGTCATTAGGCTCCGGGCCGATCCTGGCGCAGAGCATGCCTGTGCCGACCGCAGACCCGGCCGCAAGCGAGGCACCCGAGGCGGCGCCGCGCCCGCCGCAGCCCGTCCGACCCCAGGCCTTCCGGACGCCGCAGGAGGGCTTCGCGGCGCTGGCCGACGCCATCCGCGCCCAGGACGAGCGGCGCCTCCTCCGTATACTGGGCGGGGAGGCGCGACGCCTGATCCGCTCCGGTGACCCGGTGGAGGATCGCGCGGCGCGCGAGCGCTTCGCCGCCGCCTACACGGAGCGGTCCGAGATCCTGTGGACGTCTCCGTACATTGCCATGCTGGAGGTTGGGAATGACCGTTGGCCGTTTCCGATCCCCATGGTCAGGCCCGCCGGCCACGCCGGGAAATGGCGCTTCGACGCCCGCACGGGCGCACAGGAACTGGTGGACCGCCGCATCGGCCGCAACGAGATCGACACCATCGAGGTGCTGGGCGCGATTGTCGCCGCGCAGGACGAGTACTCCCGCACCGCGGGACGCCGGGGCGCCTTTCGTGCTTACGCGCGGCGCTTCTTCTCTACGCCCGGGATGCGTGACGGCCTCTACTGGCCGGCGTCGGACGGGGAGCCGGAGAGCCCTCTGGGCCCGCTCGCCGCCGCGGCGGGCGCCGGCCGCTACGGCGGTCCCCCTGTCCCGGGCGACGCGCCGCGGCCGTTCCACGGATACCTCTTCCGCATTCTGGAAGCACAGGGGCCCGCTGCCCCCGGAGGGGCGATGGACTTCGTCGTGCACGGGCAGCTGATCGGCGGCTTCGGCGTCCTCGCCGTGCCCGCCCAGTACGGCGTCACGGGCATTCAGACATTCATGACGAGCCACGCGGGCGTAGTCTACCAACGTAACCTGGGGCCCGACACTGGACGCACCGCGAGCCGCATCAACGCCTTCGATCCGGGACCAGGGTGGGAGGTTGTGGGGAAATAGTGCGGGCTGAGGATGCTGATCGAGCCAGGACCAGCCGCCGCTTGGCGGCAGGACATCCCTGCTGCGATGGCAGGCACTACCCGTTCCCGTCCCGGCGCGCCGCTTCACTCAGCTCCCGGTAGGCTTTGGAATTTGAACCGCCCTGGGTTTGCCGGAGGCTGGGGAGTTTGGGTCAGGCTGCCATGGCGGCTGGCTCGGGCTGGGCATAGTAGCGCTCCTCGGCCTCGGCGGGAGGATGTTACCGATCGGCTCGACGAGGTGCCGATTATTGTACCAGTCCACCCAGTCGAGGGTGGCGAACTGAACGGCTTCCATGTTGCGCCAGGAGCCGGCGCCGCCGGACGGGAGGCCTCGAACAGCAGCCCCCACCAGCCCCGCTGGCTCCAGCATCGGAAGCGGTGGAACATGCTCGGCCAGTGCCCGAGCACCGTCGGGAGGTCCCGCCAGGGCGAGCCGGTCCGGCAGACCTACAGCGCCGCCCTGACGAATTGACGCACCGTCGCCTCATCCCGCTTCCACACCCGCGGCAGCCCCCGGATCAGTCGCCACGCCCGCGACCACTCGGTGTCGTCCAACCTCGCCCGGCACATCCTCCAGCACCTCTCGGGATCTCTTCACGAGAGAGGCTGCCGTGCGGCGAGCCGCCAGCCGCCGCCAGAACCGCCAGTCAGTCCAGTCACCGGCCCTAGTGGCCCCCGCTCAGCACCAGCGTCTTGAAGGGCAGCAGGATCGTCTGGATGCGCAGCAGCACGGCATGCACGACGCCGACAGCGTCGATGACGTGGAGCGCGACCCAGCGCCCCGCGCCGATCCCCGGATCCGCCAGCGCCTCGTGGTTCGAGGTGTAGGCATTGGCGATGCAGCTGCTGCCGGGCACCACGCCGTCGAGCCCGCCCTCGTAGAGCGGCTCGAGCGTCACCAGGATGGTGCCCGGCTGGCGAAACTGCTGCACGTCCAGCAGCTGGTCCGTGCCGCGGAGCTGGCCCGTCGCGATGTAGCCCTGCACGTTCGTCACGACCATCGGGATCACGGTCCAGGGCAACGAGGCGCAGGTCGCCTCCGCAGGCATCCCGGGGCGCATCACCTGCGCCTCGATCTGGCCGAAGCCGGCGGCAAGGCCGATTTTCCTGAGGCCGCGACTCTCCGGCACCAGCACGCCGGCGGGACGCATGAGTGGGTTCACGATGTCGCCGACCTGCAGCAGGAACTGCTCGACGCGGCCGGTCACGCCAGCGCGCACCACGGTCTTCGCGAGCTCCGCCTCCGCCTCGGCCATGGCGGCCTCAGCGCTTGCGCGCTGGGCAGGCAGTTGCTCGGACAGTCGCGCCTCGACTGCCTGGCGCGCTGCGCGCGCGGCCTCGACGCCAGCCTGCCGGGTCCGCACCAGCACCGCCAGCCGCTCGAGCTCGCGCCGCGCGACCACGACGTTCGGGGCGCTCCGGTTGAGCTCCGCCTTGGTCGCATACTCGTCCTGCGCCTGCTGCAGCGCACCCTGGGCCTCCAGGATCCGCGCCTCGGACGCGGCGAGGTCGGCGCGCGCCAGCGCCACGGCCGCGTCCACCTCGGCAACCGCGCGGCGCGCGGTCTCCACCGCGGTGCGCTGCGTCGTGTCCACCAATTGGAACAGAGGCTGGCCGGCCTCCACGCGCTCGCTGCCGCGGACGTAGATCTCGGCAACCCGACCGTTCCCCTCCGGGATGATTGGCACGCTGCGGAACACGGCGCTGACGTAGGTGGTGGCGGGGTGGTAGTAGAAGATCAGCGTGATCAGGCAGACCGTGAGCAGCAGGCAGGAGACGATGCCCCAGCGCAGCTCGAACCACACCGAGTAGAGCGTGATCTCCCGTCCGAACCGCTTGCCCTGGGCGAAGCGGCGGTAGAGGTAGTCCGGGAATATCGTCAGCAGGGAACAGACGAGCAGTTCGAGCATGGTTCAGGCCTCGTAGCGCTCGCGGGCCACCTCGCTTGCGCGCGGCGGCGGTGCGATGTCCGTTGCGTGGCCGTCCGGCCGCTCTTCTGCCGAGCCGTGCCCCGACATCCGGCCGGCGACTTCCCCGTCGCCGACGGTGTCGCCCTCGCCCGGCTGCAGCCCGGCGACCCTCTCCGCCGAGCCCGCGATGCGGCGCAGCGGCCCGGTGAAGTCCGGCAGGTCGATCAGGGCGAGGAGCAGGCCCGCCACCCAGAAGATGTGCATGTGCGTGAACAGCGCGAGCAGGCCCAGCACGGCCACGATCTCGAACTGCAGCTTGTTCCCGCGGTGGGCCATGCGCTCCGGCAGAGTGTGCAACCGCAGGAAGAGCAGGCCGAAGGCGAGCAGCGCGACGGCCAGGAAGATGCCCGTGCCGACCAGGACCGGGTCGGAGCCGTCGGGTCCGGGGAGGTAGAAGGGCAGGTGGTGCGGCGCAGCGGGGTGGGGTGACGTGCTCAACGGCGTGTCCTTCCGAGAAGGTACGGGCCCGGGCCGCTCAGCCGGACGGCATCCTCGACCGGGGTGCACCGGCTCCCGCCGCGTTCCCCGCCCTGCGGCGGCCCAGTTCGACCGCGCCCGCCGAAGCCGCATCGCCTGCCGGTCACTCCAGCCTCGGCCACGGCGTCCCAGGACGGCCAGCAATGTATAGCGCCCGCCGGCCTACCTCCCTCCGTCAAACACTGTCAGTTTTCCTCCGCCACGGCGGCGGTCGGCCCTCCGGACCGGTTCACCGAATGCCGAAGGATCATTCGGCGGAGAGACGGAAGGTGAGTGCCGGGTCCTCGCCGAACAGGTCGTGGTACTCCTGCGTGAAGGCCTCCATGTCCCGGAAGCCGTGCGCCGCTGCCACCTGCGCCACCTCGGCCCAGCGCGGCTCCCCGCCGGCCGGGCGTAGCGCGGCGCGCACCAGGGCCAGGCGCCGCAGCCTGAGGTAGAGCTCGGCATCCACCGCAAAACTCGCCTTGACGGCGGCCCGCAGCCGCGACGGTGGCAGGCGGAGGGTGGCGCAGACCTCCTCGACACTCCCGGCCCGGCCCGGCTCCGCCCGGAGCAGGTCCTCCACCGCCCGAAGGGTCCGCCGCCGCTCCGAGGGCGCGGGGAGCGGCCTGGTGCGGGTGCCCCCGTGCCGGCAGGCGAGCAGCTCGCGCAGGGCCTCCAGCAGCTCGTCCCGCAGCCCGCGCCGGGCCTCCGCGACCGCGAATACGCCCGGGTCCTCCGCCGCGACCGCCGCGGCTCCCCGCACCAGCGAGGCGGCCCGCTCCCAGGCATCGCCGTCGACGCGGAGAACGGCGTGGGTGCCGGGGCGAGGCAGCGGGGAGCGGCGCGGCGGCTCCAGCAGGGCCTCCGCCGCCGCGGACGGCAGTGCGACCAGTGCCCAGCCTGTGTCCTGGGAGTTGGCCCCGTTGACATGGGCGCCAGGGCCGTGCAGGGCAACGTCGCCCGGCCCGACCTCCCGCCCGTCCAGCCGAAGCGTCCCGGCCGCCCCGAGCGGCAACACGACCCAGAGGGTGCCGGGGTCCACGGCCCCGAGCGCCATCAGGGGCGTGTTGCGCCCGACCTGGAGGACGACGTCGCCGAGCCTCAGCTCGGTGGTCGCGCTGAAGAAGGGGCCGGGGCGAAGCGGCGTGGCGGCAAGCGAGGCGCCGGGCACCGAGGCCGCGAATGCCTCGAAGTCGTCGAAGCGAGCATGTCGGACGCTGGACATCTCCAGAATGGCAACTCCCCTTTTGGAACCGAGGTAAGAACGCAAACCGAGCCCGTAAGACGCGGTGTCAGAAGAAAACTGTGTCGCACGATGGCCGAAAACCGGTGGTCCCGTCGTCCCAATGCCGTTGGCGAGGAAAATCATACCGAGCGCATGACCGCTGACCATGGGTCAGGATTTCATGCAGCCGGTATGAGAGATCTGTGCATGGGCCGCCGGAAAGGCAGCATCCTGGGTCTGGATACCCGCCGAGATCCCTACGGGATATGGCTCACCGGATCCGCGCACAGGCCCTCATTAGTTCCCTCCCTGTGGGTGCCAGCGCCTATCCGCGCCCCTCCGCCATGCCGTTATAGGGCGTGATGCCGAGTCGAGGCGCCATACATTGCCGTCCCGCCGCCAGACCTCGGCGGCGACCACGCCCGGGTGGACCGGAGTCGGTGCGGCCGATCCAACGGGAGTCCCGAAGGTCGAGATGCCGAAGGGCGGGACTGTCGTGCCGAAGAGAAGCGGGATCCCGGGCATGCTCAGGCTTCGGACGTGATGGTGCCCGTGCGGCGCCACGACCATGCCGGTGCGTGGGACGGCACCGTGGCGGAAGCCTTGCGGTATGATTGTGACGCGCGGCACGGTGAGGCCATGCGGTACTGCCGCGGCGCGCGGGGCGAAGGCGCCCCCGCCTGTGGCGAGCCCCCGGCCGCCGAAGGCCAACCCGCCGCCGTGAGAGGCACCAATGCCTCCGTGGAAACCGCTCACCCCGCCGCCTCCGCCCCCGCGCGCATCGGCGACCGAGGGCAGGCCCAAGGCCAGCCCCGCCGCGGTGAGAGCGGGGGTGAGCAGGAGGAGCCTGAGGGCGACGATGCTGCGGTCCATGGCGGCGGCCTCGCTGCGGTCGGCTCCGGCACGACCTGAACTCGGCCTGCTGGCCCCCGCCTACCGTATGTGGCCGCGCGCCGCCGCCGCTTCATCCCGGTCGCGGCGATTTGGCCTCCCGCGGTGTTTCGGCCGGGCCCGACCCGGGCAGCACCGCATCCGGCGCCGCCTCAGCGGTGCCCACTCGCCGGCGCTCGGCATGCCCATCCAAAGTCAATGGCAACCCACCTTATGCGGGCCTCATGGAGCAACACTTGCGTCGGCTGGAACCAAACCCGTGAGCGCAATATTCAGCGAGGAGCGTCCTGGTAGTCGCGGTTTGGCGTCGCTCCTGGCCGCCGCAGGTCCCACGTCCAGACAGTGGCACAGCCTGTTCCCGCAAGGCTTCACGACGATCAAGGAGAACGGGGACCAGGGCGGGCCGTAGCACGAACGGTGCTCAACATGAATCCGCCGCCGATTGGCCGCAACCCAATCAGGTCGAATCCGGTCCCGGGCGCGCAGGGGATCATGACGGCGTTCGAGGAGAGGGAAAACCTCACTACATCTCGGCGGACGGTCGGCCACCCTGCGGAAGTCAGCCGCCCCTGGCCGCGGCGCCGCGCCTCGGGCGCCGGTATAGCACCCAATAGGCGCCCGCCACCAGCACTGCCCCGCCCGCGACATTGCCGAGCGTCACCGCCGCGAGGTTGTGCGCCAAGCCTGCGAGGCCTACCGCTGGGAAGCGCTCGGGCCCGAGCTGCACCATGCTCCAGAAGGCGTCGGAGGCGGCGGCCTTCACCAGCACGCCGAAGCCGAGGAAGTACATGTTGGCGACCGCGTGCTCGAACCCGGCGGCGACGAAGGCGGCGATCGGCAGCACCGTGACGAGCATGCGGTGCGCCGGCAGGCGGCTCGAGAGCGAGAGCCAGATCGCCATGCAGACCAGCGTATTGCAGAGCACGCCGAGCGCCACCGCCGTCCCGAAGGGAAGCGCCGCCTTCGCCTCGGCGGTCCGGAGCGCCGTGACCCCGACCTGACCGGCGCCGAACAGGTGATGGCCGGCGAGGAACATGAGCGCCGCGGTACCCAGGGCGCCCGCGAAGTTCCCGACCCAGACGACCGCCCAGGCCCGCAGGACGCGCCGCGCCGCGAGCCGGCCGCTCGCCCAGGCCATCACCATCAGCACGTCACCCGTGAAGATCTGCGCCCCGCCGAGCAGCACGAGGCTGAGGCCGACGCCGAAGACGAGGCCGGCGACCACGCGGGCGAGGCCGAACGGGACCGCGGCCTCGGCCCCGGTCAGCGCCACGGTGGCGAAGACCGCGCCGAAGGAGATGAAGGCGCCCCCCGAGCACGCCGAGCGCAAGGAGGGTGACGCTGTCCTGCGCCGCCTTGGCGACACCGTCGGCCTCCGCCTGAGCGGCGATCTCGGGCGGCAGGCGCCCCTCGATTCCCGCCAGCGGGCCAGGCCCCGCGCCGGTATCAAAGGGTGGCCGCGGCCACGCCTCCGCCCCGGCCGGCCTGCTGCGCCGTGCTTCCACCCCGGCCTGCGGCGAAAGTTGTGGCTCCATCACGCGCTCTTAGCCGCCCAGCGCGATCAGGCCGATGATCTGCACGGCGACGACCTTCACGATGGTCGCCGAGGGGAAGATCATTGCGTAGCCGATGTCGGGCCGCTCCGTCGGGGCCATGCGCGTCGCGTAGACCAGGATCGCCGGGTTGCCGGTGGCACCGGCGGCGACGCCAAGCAGGTCGTCATAGGGCAGGCGCAGCAGGTAGAAGCCGGCAAGGAGCACGATCGCCACGGTCGTGAGCAGCACGGCGGCGCCGATCAACAGCATCAGCGGCCCGGTCGCCGCGACGGTGGTTACGAAGGCCTGCCCGGAGTTGATCCCGACCGTCGCCAGGAACAGTGTCAGGCCGAAATTCCGCAGGACGATATTGGCCGGCAGCGGCATGACCCAGCTGATCGGCCCGGTGCGCCGGAACCGGCCGAGGACGAGGGCGACGATGAGTGGCCCGCCGCCGATGCCGAGCGTGACGGTGCCGACCCCCGGCACCGGGATGGGGATCAGGCCGAGCAGAACCCCGAGCACCATGCCGAAGCCAACCGAGACGTAGCTGAATTCCGCGGCCGACTTCACGGTATCCCCGAAGAAGGCGCGCGCCGCCGGGACCTGGTCTGCGGGGACGAGGACCCCGACGCGATCGCCGATCTCGAGGGCGAGATCCGGTGCCGGCATCAGGTCCACGTCGTAGCGCCGCACGTGGAGGAACTGGATGGGAAGGCCGGGCGGCATCTCCAACTCGCCGAGTCCCCTGCCGGTCAGACCGGGTTTGGAGACGAAGAAGCGCTGATAGGAAAGGTCGGCGCGGTCCTTTGCGATCCGGCCTGGCTCGAGCCTGCCGAGGGCAGCCCCGGTTTCCGTGATCCCCGCGGCACGGTCCGAGGCGACGAGGAGGGCATCACCCGGCTCGAGCTCGATCGACGGGTCAGGGAAGCGGTTGTGGTCCTCCTTCCGCACGCCCGCAACCTGGACGCCCTCGGGCAGCGTCGCCATGACGGCGCCGAGGGTGCTGCCGGCTTCCGGCAGGCGCTCGATGGTCACTTCGCCCATATGGAAGCGCGCCGGCTTGGGCGGGAAGACCGGCTGCACGCGGCGCGTCATGAAGTAGAAGCAGAGGATCGGGCCGATGACGCCGAAGGGGTAGGCGACCGAATAGCCGATCGAGGGCTCGCGGGTGCCCATGACGTCCAGCGCTGCCTGCAGCGTCGCGGTGCTGGTCATGGACCCAGCGAAAATGCCGAGCGTGTGACCCAGTTGCAGGTCGAACGCCGCCCCGAGCCCGAGTGCCACGAGCAGCCCGGCCAGGACGGCGACGAAGGCGAGCAGGTTGTAGGTGCGTCCAGGCCCCGTCAGCCCCTCGAAGAACTGGCGCCCGTACAGGATGCCGATCCCGTAGAGGAACATGATCAGTCCGATAAGGCCGATGGGACCGGCAATCTGGGCCTTGGGCGCGATGGCGCCGATGAACAACCCGACGAACAGGACGGCGCCGATGCCGAGCGAGAAGCCGAGGATGCTGATCTGGCCCACCGCATAACCGAGGCCGATGGCGAGGAAGAGCGCGAGTATGGGCTGCGTGCCGATCAGCTCGCTTACGGAGGCCATCATGGCGTTCGTCCCCTCCCTTGGTTCCGTCAGCGGGCGCGGCAGCCCGCGGCACGGAAGATCTCGAGCGCGGCGTGCACCTGCTCGGCCGTCGGCGTCGGCGTGTCGACGAGCTTGTAGTCGAGCCCGAGTGCCTTCCACTTGAACTCACCCATCTGGTGGAAGGGCAGGACCTCGACCCACTCGACGTTTTTCATGGGCGCGACGAACTCCGCCACCTTCCCGATGTTCGCCGGGTTGTCGGTGAGACCTGGGACGAGCACGAAGCGCACCCAGACGGGCTTGCCCATGGCGCTCAGCCGCTCAGCGAAGCGCAGGGTCGGCCGGAGCTCAACTCCCGTAACCCTGCGGTAGGTGTCGGGATCGCCGCTCTTGATGTCGAGCAGCACCAGGTCGACGTTCTTCAGATAGTCGTCGTCGGCCCGGTGCCCGAGGAACCCCGAGGTATCGAGGGCGGTGTGCAGGCCCATCTCCTTGGCTGCGGCGAACAGGCCGCGGGTGAAGCCGACCTGGACCAGGGGCTCGCCGCCCGAGATCGTGAGGCCGCCGCCCATGGCACGAAGCGCCGGCGCGAAGTCGCCGAGGCGCCGGATCGCGTGCGACAGCTCGATTTTCGTGCCGTCCTTCATCTTCCAGGTGTCGGGGTTGTGGCAGTACTGGCAGCGCAGGAAGCACCCCGACATGAACAGCATGAGTCGCACGCCCGGGCCATCCACCGTCGAGCCCGTTTCGTAGGAGTGGACCCAACCATGGACCTGCTCGGTACCCTCAAATCCCTCGGTCTCAGGAGCATCGGGTGACCGACCAGCCCGGAGGTCGTAGCGGCTGCCGACCTCCATCGTCCCGGTCCCGGCCATGGCACTCTCCTCAGTAGCTTGAGTGGAAGGTGCGGCGGATCACGTCCAGTTGCTGCTCGCGCGTCAATCGGACGAAGTTCACGGCGTATCCCGAGACCCGGATGGTGAGCTGCGGGTACTTCTCCGGGTGCTCCATGGCGTCCTCGAGCGTTTCCTTCGAGAGGACGTTGAGGTTCATGTGGAAGCCCCCCTGCCCGAAGTACATGTCGAAGGCCTTGACCGCGTTCCCGATCGAGGCCTCGGCGTCGCGCCGCGCCAGGCTCGGGGCGACCGAGACGGTGTAGCTGATGCCGTCCTGAGCGTCGGCGTAGGGGAGCCGGGCGAGGGAGATGCAGGAGGCCAGCCAGCCATGGCCGTCCCGGCCATGCATCGGGTTCGCGCCGGGCGCGAAGGGCTCGCCCTTGCGGCGCCCGTCCGGCGTATTGCCGGTCGCCTTCCCGTAGACCACGTTCGAGGTGATGGTCAGCACTGACTGGGTATGCACCGCGCCGCGGTAGGTCGGGTGCTTGCGGATCTTCTGCATGTAGCGTGAGACGATGTCGGCCGCGATCTCGTCCACTCGCGAATCCGCGTTGCCGTATTTCGGGAAGTCCCCTTCGATGCGATAGTCCACTGCCAGGCCGGTGTCGTCCCGGATCACATGAACCTTTGCGTATTTGATCGCCGAAAGGCTGTCTGCCACCACCGAGAGCCCCGCAATCCCGAAAGCCATGGTGCGCAGGATGTCACGGTCGTGGAGCGCCATCTCCAGGCGCTCGTAGAAGTACTTGTCGTGCATGTAGTGGATGCAATCCATCGCGTGCACGTAGGTGCGAGCGAGCCACTCCATGGCCGCGTCGAACTTGGCGGAAACTTCGTCGTGGTCGAGCACGTCGCCCGTCACCGGAGCGGTGGCCGGCGCGACCTGCTCGCCGCTGACCTCGTCGCGGCCGCCGTTGATGGCATAGAGCAGCGCCTTGGCGAGGTTCGCGCGCGCACCGAAGAACTGCATTTGCTTCCCGAGCCGCATTGCCGAGACGCAGCAGGCGATGCCGTAATCGTCGCCCCAGTATGGGCGCATCAGGTCGTCGTTCTCGTATTGCAAGGATGAAGTTTCGAAGCTGATCCGGATGCAGTAGCGCTTGAAGGGCTCGGGCAGACTCTTCGACCAGAGCACGGTGATGTTCGGTTCCGGCGCCGGGCCGAGGTTGGTCAGGGTGTGCAGCATGCGGTAGCTCGTGCGCGTGACCAGCGTCCGCCCGTCGAGGTCCATGCCGCCCACGCATTCGGTCGCCCAATATGGATCGCCGCTGAACAGCGAATCGTAGTCGGGCGTGCGGAGGAAGCGGACGATGCGCAGCTTCTGCACGAGCTGGTCGATCAACTCCTGGGCGCCGCTCTCGTCCAGCGTTCCCTCGCGCAGGTCGCGCTCGATGTAGATGTCGAGGAAGGCCGAGATGCGGCCGATCGACATCGCCGCCCCGTTCGCCTCCTTGATGGCGCCGAGATAGGCGAGGTAGGTCCACTGCACCGCCTCCTGCGCCGACCCGGCCGGGCGTGTGATGTCGCAGCCGTAACGCTTGCCCATCTCGGCGAGGTCGGCGAGGGCCCGCATCTGCTCGGCCAGCTCCTCGCGCGTGCGGATGACCTCCTCGCTTGGCCACATATCGTCAGCCTGGGCCCGCTCCTGCCGCTTGGCCGCCAGGAGGCGGTCGGTCCCGTAGAGGGCCACGCGGCGGTAGTCGCCGATGATCCTGCCGCGCCCGTAGGCATCCGGCAGCCCGGTGATGATGCCGGACTTGCGGCAGCGCAGGATCTCGGGGGTATAGGCGTCGAAGACGCCCTCGTTGTGGGTCTTGCGGTAGCGGGTGAAGGCCTGGTGCACGGCGGGATCGGCGGCGAAGCCTGCCGCCTGGAGCCCCGCCTCGACCATGCGCAGGCCGCCGGCGGGAAAGATCGCGCGGCGGAAGGGGCGGTCCGTCTGCAGGCCGACGATCACCTCGTTGTCACGGTCGATCCATCCGGGCGCATGGGCGAGGATGGAGGAGGGCGTCGCCGCATCGACATCGAGCACGCCCTTGCGCTGCTCCTCGGCGAAGTAGGGCTGCAGCTTCTCCCAGACGGCGAGGGTGCGGGGCGACGGTCCGGCCAGGAAGGACTCGTCGCCAGTATAGGGGGGTGACGTTGCGCAGGATGAAGTCGCGCACGTCGATCGCCGTGCACCAACGTCCCGCCTCGAAGGAGCGCCAGCAGCCTTCGGTCGCCGCCGGGGCCGGGGCCAGGTTGATGCCTTCCATCTCGTTCCCTCCGTTCTCGTGGGCGCTCGCCCTTCGCCCGGGGCTGATCGAAGCGTCGGCTGGAGCCCTTCCCGGCATCGCGGGCCCGAACCCAGGGGCGGCATGCCCGGTGCGGCGATCTCGTCGGCTGCGGGTCGCGGTGATTCCTCCGGTCCGGCCAGGATCGAGGCGCGATATGCCGCGGGCATCCGCGCGGGTCGGGCGATCCGGATTCGCTCCCGACCGCGGGCGGTCCCTCATCGACACAAAGACTAGAGCCGGACCGCCATCCGGGGGGAAAGAAAGGGTATCGGTATTCTCCACTTGGCCGTGGCCGCTCAGAACTTATGCGGCCTTGCCGCGATGGCCGGCATCCGGCCGCATGGGGCGTGCCAGGGGCTGCCGGCGCTCCCGGCCCAGGGACCATGGAAGCTCGAGGGGCGGAGCGGCGCCCCTTCACCCATCAGGGACGTGTCGCACCGGTGGGTTTCGCCGGCCCGAATCTTGATAGCGACGCCTCGGGCACTTCGAACGCCGTCCGCCTAACGTGGTCCCGCTGGCGAGCCGGGCCGAAGAGCCCCGCGGTGCTGACCCGGGCTCGGAGGTGAGGAAGGGAATGGCGTGCCGGACCGGGTCGCCAGGGCAAAAACGCGGCGGGGGCGCCACAGCAGGGAAGCCGCAGATGGACAGCACCGTGGTGTCCGACGCTGAACTGACCAGACCTCCGGCGGAGGCCGGCACCGCCCCGGCGTTCGGCGGCGGCATGGCGACCATGATCGAGCGGGCGGTGGTCCTGCTGCTGCTGGGTGGGCTGCTGCTCGGTGTCGCCCTCGTCCTCCTGCCGTTCCTGACGGCGGTCCTGTTCGCGGCCGTCCTGGCGGTCGCCACCTGGCCGCTGCGGTCCGCGCTCGTGCGGTTCGGGTTCCCGCGGGGCGTCGTCGCGCTGCTGATGGCGCTTTCGGGAATCGCCCTGGTGGGCCTCCCGCTGCTCGCCACGGCACCCCGGCTCGCGTCCCGGATCGCGGAGGGTGCGCGGGTGGTGGAGGCCGTGCTCACCGCCTTGCCGGAGACACCGCCGGACTGGGTGGGCCGCACGCCGGTCGTCGGCGAGAGGCTGTCGCTCGCGTGGCGGGATGCCGCGGGAGCGGAGGGCGGGCTGCGCCGCGCCATGGGCTCCTACACGGACTGGCTGCGGCAGGGAGTCCTGGCCGTGGCGCGCGCCCTGGCGGACAGCATGCTCCAGTTCCTCCTGGCCCTCGTCGTCGCCGGGACGTTCTGGGCGAGAGGCGATATGCTCGGGGCGGTCCTGCGCGACGTGGTCCAGCGCCTCGGCGGCGAGCCTGCCGCGGGGGCGCTACAGGCGGCCGGCGGGGCGCTGCGCAGCGTGGCCTATGGCGTGGTCGGCACCGCCTTCTTCCAGGCCACCGCCATGGGCATCGGCGCCGCTCTTGCCGGCGTTCCCGGTGCCATGGCGCTGGGCTTCGTCGTGCTGGTGCTGGCGATCAGCCAGATCGGCCAGGTGCTCATTCCGGCAGTCTGGGGCGGCGCAGCGTGGTGGCTCTTCCGCCACGATGCGCCCGCCTGGGGCGTCTTCATGGCGGCCTGGGGCCTCCTGCTCGTCTCGGCCAGCGACAACCTGATCCGTCCCTGGCTGATCAGCCGAGGCGTGGCGATGCCGCTGACGCTCGTGATCCTCGGCGTCTTCGGCGGCTTCATCTCGTTCGGGTTCCTTGGGCTGTTCATCGGCCCTGCCTTGCTCGCGGTCGCCTTCACCCTGCTCCAATCGTGGCGAGCGGAAGCAGCGCCGGCAGCCGGATGAACCCGCTCCTCCCGCGGAAACTCCTATCCTCTCATCCGAGGCGGTCTTCCCCGGCCGCGGTCGCCCCCCGGGGCGCGGGCGAGCGTATCCGATGGGGTCTCGCCGTAGAGGGCCCGGTAGTCGTGGGCGAACTGGCCGAGGTGCCAGAAGCCGTGCGCCAGGGCCACGGACTTCACCAGCGGCGACTGCCCTTCCCGCGCGCGCAGCAGGCTTCGCACCATGGCCAGGCGGCGGAGCTTCAGGAAGCGGTGCGGGCTGAGGCCGAAGGTGCCGCGGAACGCCTGGGCGAGGCCGGAAGCCGAGACGCCGAGCGCCGAGCAGAGTTCCTCAGTGTAGATCGGGCGCGCCACATGGGCCCGCAGGTACTCGTCGGCGGTGGTGATGACGCGGCGCCAGGCCCGCGGATTCTGGGATCTGACGGCGTTCCCACCGACACCGGCTCCCACGATCAGGTCGTGCGCCGCGTCCAGGAGCGCGTCGCGCAGCGCCCTGTGCGCCTGCTCCAGGTTGAAAGCCTGCGAATCGCTGACGACGGCCTCGTTGGCGGCGTGGACGATGCCGGCCATCCGGTTCCACGCCTCGGGCCTGGTCTGCAGTAAGTCCTGCGCGCCCGGGCGGACCAGCGTGGAGCCGGACGGCAGCCACAGTAGCTCCTCGGCCCTGTCCATGGGCAGGACCAGGTTCGCATGCCCGCTTTCCCTCGGGTTGGCCCTGAGGAGCTCGGCGCCCCCGCCGTGGAGCCCCACCGTCCATGGCCGGACGGCCCGGCCGTTCAGGACGAGGGTGTCCACGTTCTCCAACGGAAGCTGCACGACCGCCATCCCGGGACGCGCCACCGCGAAGGCCAGATGTGGCGTGCTGTGCCCGGCTTGCAGGGTGATGTCGCCCAGGCCGATGGTCGTGAGCGAAACCTCGAAGGGACCGGCGGATAGGGGAGTGGCGCGGAAGACCACGCCAGGCACCGCGTGGACAAGATCCTCCGGCTCGGTGATCCGGGACAGGTGGGCACCCTCAGCACGCATGGCACATCTCCCTGGCGCGCTGTTCAGGATCGGGAGGCTACCCTCTGTGCTCGCAGCGACAAAGAAATTAGGGAGTACGTCAGTTCCACTACACTGAACGCCGGCGCCTGCTGCCTCCTGGAAATCGCGCTGTGGGATATGCAGGGGGTCCTACGCCGCGCGCCCCGAAAGCCGGAACGCTGGGTAGTCGGGCAGAATCACGAATCTGCGACATGAACGGGAGGCGCTGCTTTTTCCTGCTGGATTGTCCGGCGTTGTTCGTCTCAAGAGGCGAGTCGGGCCGCGTCATCGCGAGCGGGCGAGCGTCTCGGACGGGGATTCGCCAAACAGGGCACGATAGTCGTGGGCGAACTGCCCCAGGTGCCAGAAGCCATGCGACAGCGCCGCCGCCTTGACCGAGTGCCAGGGGCCCGAGCCCGACAGGAGCATGGTGCGCACCATGGCCATCCGGCGCAGCTTGAGGAAGCGGTGGGGGCTGAGCCCGAATGTGGCCTCGAACGCCGCGTGCAGGCAGGAGGCCGAGACACCCAGAGCCGTGCAGAGCTCGTCCGTGTAGATCGGCCGTGCCGGGTTCGCCTGGAGATAGTCGTCGGCCTCGCGCACGATCTGAACGCGCGAGGGAGGCCTGCCGCGCCGTCGCGGGACAGCTTCGCCCGGCGGCACGAACAAGGTCCGAACGGCATCCCGGAGCGTGGCGCGCTCCGCGCGGAGCCCCTCGGTTCGCCCCGGGCAGGCCGGGGCAGGGAACGCGGCCCGCTCGGCGGCCTCGGCGAGCAACGCGAGGCGCGCGTGCGCCTGCGCATCGACGTGCCGTATCGGGTCTGGCAGGTCGCGCCAAGCCTGATCCCAGCCGGCCGGGAGGATGCCTTGGCGCTCCGCGCCCGCGGAACTCACGAAGGCGCAAGCGAAGCTTCCAGGGCTGGCGACGGCGACGGGCAGGCCATTCCCGAACAGGGCGACCTGGCCCTCGCTGATTGATGCGCCGTTCCATCTTGCTTGGCGCGTCTCGCCAAGCATCAGAAGGAAGCCGCTCCGGTCCTCAGCGGCCGTCCCGAGCAGCAGGACGGGATCGCTGCGGACGATCTCCAGGGTTGCGCCATCGAGATCGATGCTCGAGACCGATCCGGTGAAGGGACCCGGGTGCACGGGTACCGCCTCGACCGCCACGCTCCGGAGGCAGGATGCCAGATCCTGGGGTTCGCTGAACGACCTGCAGAGGGTCACATGTCCGGATATCATTGCACATCTCTCTCCGACATCCCCCTTCTTGAAGGCCCCGCCGCCTCCGTCCGGCACCCCCGCACCGGATCCATGATGGCACTTCAGCCAGGAGATATTATGCCGTCCTAACATCGAGCTTCGGCAGCCCCACGCTATCGAAATTCGGCAAAGTTTCGTTCTCCACCCGACTTGGATCCGGCATCCGTTGGCCACTTCGCGCAACCTGCGTATCCATGGTTGCAGGGTGGGGAGTGTGCGGCCCTGGGCTGCGGCTGCCCCGCGGTCCGCCGGTCGTGCAAGGGCACCGCCAGTTCTGGGTGCCTGGAGCGTCGGCCATTGGGCCGGCGCGCGGTGGCGCCAGGAGCCCACCGTTGCGGTCGATTCCTCGGCCGATGGCATCCGCGATTCAGACCGCCCACGCGGATCGCGTCGGGTCGACATGGCGCGGCGGCGGATGGAGGCCTGCACGAGCCTCTTCGGGGCGGCTTTGCGCCGCCGAGCGCTGCTCTTTCCTGTGGCACGCGCTCGTCGATCCTGCGCGTAAACGGGCGCGTCACGGCCTCCGGCATCATCGCCCGCGCAGTCGGCACCCTGGTTGCTGACACGACCGGGGCTCCTCGGCCACGCGATCCTGAACGGGGGTCAATCCAGGGGAGGCCGTGAAATTGCGATAGGCTTTGCCGCCTTCGCCCAACCCCGGATGCCGTATCCTCAGGGGCAGCACGATAGTCGATGGCAGCAGCGTGGCGGGCGGGGGAGGAAAGCCATTCCTGCGTCCACATCCAGGTGTCGCGCCGGAAGCGGAATGCGACGGCATGAGGCTTCGGAGGCCGCGTGCCTGGGTTCCGCTTCCGCGCGGGTCACTCCCGTGGGGCGCCATCGTCCGTCGCCGACCGAAGCACCGTCCCTCTCACGGCGGTCCGAGGACGTTGTTAAATGGACGAGTTGCTCGTGGCCCTGTTCGACAACGATGCTCGGGCGCGTAAGGCAGCAGAACTGCTGCGTCACCGCCACGCCGAGGGAAGCCTCTCCTTGTACGCGGTGGCGATCGTCGTCCGGTCGCCGAACGGGTCAGGGCTGGTGACCAGCGAGCCGGTGCCCCCCCGGCAAGGGAACCGCCGCGCCGGCCGTCGCGGCGGCCGTCGGTGTGCTCGTGTCTCTGCTCGGCGGAGCCATCCCCGCCGTGCTGCGGACGGTCCGGTCGGGCCTGGTGGGCACCGTGAGCGAACTCTACAAGGCGGGCCTGGACTCCCGGTTCCTGGAGCGGATCTCGCACGACCTTCGGCCGGGCGGGGCGGCGATGATCGCGGAGGCCGAAGAGGAGGATCCGCCGCTGCTCGATGCGCGGATCGCCGGACTGGGTGGGCATGCCTTCCGCCACCGTCTTGAGGGGCCGCTCGCCGAAGCCAGGATCGAGCACGAACTGGACGCGCTCCGAGGTGGGCTGGCGAAGCTCAGGATGGAGCCCCGCGACGGGCAGGACGCGTCCACGCTCAGGGCGCTGTCGCGGAAGCGGGCCGCGGAGCTGCGCCAGGTCAAGCGGCGCGCCGCGGCGCTGGCGGACGCGCTGCGGCGCGAGGGCGTCGCGAAGATCGCGGTGCTGAGGGAGCAGGTGGAGGCACTCGATGGAGAGGCGGGGGTTGCGATCGAGAGGCGCGCGGCGACTATAAGGGCGCGCTTCGAAGCGCGTGCCTCCCGCCTGGACCAGCTGGCCGATTACGACTAGTGGTGTCCGCCAGACGGTACCCGTCGTTGCTCAGAAGGCCGGAGGCTCGCCAAGGGTTGAGATTGCCGCAACCGGCCATATTGCGTTCCGACTGAAGTGTTGGCTGGAGAACCACTCGAATTGTTGCGGGGTGGCTGCACCGCAATGGAACACTCGGACCTGATCCCGATATACGCGCACCTGCTGTGCAACGAGGAACTGTCGGATGCGACAGAGGATGTCGCGCAGCACCTTTTTCAGCGGGCAGTTGATGCGGGCCTGGTGCAGCCCGACGAGGGTTATGAAGGCCCTGGCTTCTGTTCCGAGCCAATGATGATGCGGCTGCTGGAAGTCAGCGCAGCCGCCGCCGACGTGGAACTACGCCGCTCGGCGGATAGGCTCGAGGCCCTTCTGCTGCAGGAGTTCTCGACAAAGCTGATGCGCCACTATGTTTGACAGGCCGCGGGGCTGACCGAGTGAGGAGGTGTGAAGGCCAGCGGTTCGACGGTTGCGGGCTAGCGTGGCGATGCCTTGGCGCGGGCGATGAGCGTGGCGACGCGGGGCAACTCCTCGGCCAGAAACGCGCGGAAGCGCTCCGTGCCCACATCGGGCCAGAGCACCGTGCCCGTCCCGTCAAAAAATGCCTTCACCGTTTGGTCGAGTAGCGTTTCTCGCAGCGCCGCCGCCAGCCGCGCGACGGTGGCCGATGGGGTGCGGGCGGGGGCGAAGACCCCTGCCCAGCCGCGCATCTCAGCCCCGGGGAAGCCGCACTCCATCAACGTCGGCACCTCGGATGCGACGCGCACCCGGTCGAAGTCGGTCACGGCGAGCGCCCGCAGCCGTCCTTCGCGCACATGCGGGGCCGCGGTCAGCGGGAAGTCCCAGGTCACGTCCACCCGGCCACCGATCACGTCGCTCAGTATCTCGGCGGTGTTGACGTAGGGCGCGTGGACGAGCCGCACCTCGGCCACCTGCTGGAACACCTCCGCCGCCAAGTGGGGCACGGTCCCGATCCCAGGCGAGGCATAGACCAGACCCTCTGGTCGCGCGCGCGCCGCGGCGGCGAGTTCGGCGAGGGTGGTCCAGGGCCGCCGCGGGCCGATGACGATCATGCACGGCGAGGCGCCGATGCCATGCACCGGGGCGAGATCCCTCGCCGGATCAAAGCGGAGGCTGGGGACAAGATGGGGCGCCGCCGCGATCGGACCCAGGCCGCCGTAGAGCAGCGTGTGGCCGTCCGGCGCCGCGCGGGCCACTGCCTCGGTCCCGATCGTCCCTCCGACGCCCGGTCGGTTCTCCACATCGACGCGTCGGCCGAGCACCTGCCCCAGGCGCTGCGCTACGAGGCGGGAGGCGGCATCGGCAATGTTGCCAGGAGGGAAGGGCACCACCCAGGTCAGGGGTCGGGTCGGGAGGTCTTGCGCGCTGGCATGACCCGGCAGGGCGGCGGGCAAAGCGAGCAGCGCTCGGCGGCCGGTCATGGTCATGGCGTAATGTTCTCGCGGCAACGATGCGCATTTCAGTAGAGCGAGTCTAGCGCTTAGGGAGGGGACTCATTCAGCCCGTTCGGCGGCGACAGCGACGAGAGCGAGCGCTGCGAGGTAATTGCGGGCGAGGCGGTCGTAGCGTGTGGCCCGAGGCGGGCATGTTGCCGCTGGAGTTGACGCCGCGGCGGGTCCCGTCCGGCCTCGACCGAATGGCCCTCGTACCTCCTGTATGTGCGACCGGTGTGGCCAGCGAAGACCGCCGCTGCTCCACCGACTATTCGCGGCGGCATGCCGGGGGAGGAGCCGGCGCCATATCCGGGCTGGTGGGCTATTCGGTATTGGAGACGCTGCGCCGCGGCGACCGGATGGAGATCCGCGGTTTCAGGCCATGCGACCGGGTCAGCCTCGCTCCGGTCATGGGCCACCCCGGAGCATACGTCGTTGCTGGGCCGGGAACGGCCGACCTGGCCGTAGCTACCCTCAAGCGGCGCAAGATTTGAGGCATCGGCACGCCCCTGATTCAGCACGGCGCCGCGCGCATCACGCTACGGCTTCCATAGGCAGGTAACGCAACTTCCGTGTCAGGCGAGCCGGACAGGCGTCGGCATCCCGAAGCCCACCGCGTTCCCGCTCCAGAGGGGCGGCATCAGCGGTCTCCCCATGTCTCTGAGCAGCACATCCGACATGCCGCGGAAGCCCATGCCGTACAAGGCCAGACCGAGGACGGCTGCAGCCACCGTGACGGCCAGGGCCACCAGGGCCCACTTGGGAAAGGGATCTGCCGGCATGACTCCACCGAAGCAGGGCTCACGAACTGCGCCGCGGCGCGCACCCCCCGGCCTGGCAGCATTCCGGACCACGGGGCGCACGGCCCGATCGCGGGGATCCTGGCCGGCGGTGGTGATCCGCTCTCGCACAAACCGTATCTTTTTCCTGTTCCGGCATGCCTCGGCGTGCGTGCGCAGGCGCTCACCCCTGCGCAGCCGCCTGACCGTGCCCGCCACCGAGCGCATTTTCGATAGTCGTTCTTGCGGAGATGCATGGCCACGTTTGTTACCCTCCAGCCCTCGGATCCTGGAGGAAGGTCATGCATCGCCGTACAACTCTCATCGGGGCGCTCGCGCTGCCCCCTCCTCGCCTCATGCCGCTCGGTGGACACCGAACAGACGAGCACCATGAATGCCGTCGTGGAGACCGTGGACCCGGTCTCGCGTGAACTCCTGCTGCGGAGCGGCGGCGGCGAGCAATCGGGCGCGCTGCGGAGCATGGTCGTGAGCCCGCGGGTGCAGCGCCTCGGCCAGATCAGGCCGGGCGACCGGGTCAGAGTGCAGTATTACCAGGCGCTGGCCGCCCAGGCGGTCACCCCCTTCTCGCGCACGAGCCAGCCCTTCGAGGGCGTGAATGTCGACCGGCGCGAGACGGCCGGCCGGCCGGGAGGGGAGATCACGCGGGTCCGGCGTGGCCGGGTGACCGTCACGGCCGTCGATCCCGCGTCAAACTCAATCAGCTTCATCGGGCCGAACAACGTGCCGCGCACCGTCGTCGCGCAGAACCCGGACGTCCAATCCTTCATCCGGAGGCTGCGCGTCGGCGACCAGGTCGACCTCGTCTACGAGGAGGCGCTGGCCATCTCGATCGAGCCCATGGGATGAGGCTGCCGCCGGGCTCGGTCGCTGACGAGGCAGAATCGAGGACGGACGGAAGGCTGCATCGGCCCCACTCCACGCGGACCGACCCTGCGCGGCACCCACAGGCGACCGGCCTCGCCGGCTCGCCGCCGACAGGCAACTGGGAGATACAAGGCAGTCGGCCCTGGCCGAGGCGCGGTGACGCGCCCCAGGATGATGTCCTGGTCCCGCCTGAACTTTGCCGCGGAACGGCGCGCGCAAGGTGGAGGAGCCTCGTCCACCCTCGCCTTCGGGAACGGCGCGGAGTGGGCGGTACGCGGATCGCAGAAAATGGACAGCAATTTTACCCAGGACGACGCCGGGATCGTCCAAAGTCCTTGCGGCCGCCGGCGATGGGGTCCGGGGCTCCGTTCCGGGACAGAGGGCAGAGCAAGCCGATGCATGACGGCCACGAGGTGATCCCGACTCCGGGGGGGCAGGGAAGGCGGCATGCCCTCAGCAGGATCGCCCGCTTGCCCTCGCAACGGCGGCTCGCCACCGGCGACTTCGTACGGCACGACAATGGCCAGCGTCGCCCGCGGAGTTCTCGTTACCGGCGTGGTGGCCATCCTGTGCACGGCGTGCAGCTTCGCCGGGCTCCCGCTGGCCGACACTCCCCGCGCCATGGCGCCCCTGCCCCCGGGCGTCACCGGCCCGATCCTGCCTCCCTCCTACGTGCCAGAGCTAGGGGCGATCCTCGCGTTGGCGCTGGTGGGCGAAGGGCCGGCGCTCACCGCGCCACCTCCGGCCCGCGAAGCGGCACGGCTCACCAGCGCCCCGGACAGCACCCATGGCGGGGGATAGGGAGATGGACCGGGCCTCCCCCAGGAACGCGGCTGGAACCGCGCGCGACGCGATTCCCCTGCTCCGGACGCCCCACGTCGAGCAACACCTTCCTGAGGATCGGAGCACAGCGATGCGCGCATCGGGCAGGGCCGGCACGCCGGCCATCGGACACGCCGCTCTCTGCGTGGCGATCGTGATCCTGGCGTCGAGTTGCGCCGGCCCCGCCTCTCGGCCCGCGGCACCCATGCCGGCGGCGACACCCTCCTTCGACGGGTTCTACGAGGGGCACTTGGAGGTCACAGGGGCCAGCGGGGGGATGAACCGCCGCGACTGCGAAACGGACCCGCGCTTCGTGGTCGAGGTCCGGGACAACAGGTTCTCCATCGTCCAGCCCCACCCGAGGGTGGCGACAGCCGCCTCCACGCTGCGGGACAGCACCACCGTCGTGTATGACGCGACCATCCGGCCCGACGGCACGATCGTAGGGATGAGCAGCCGGACCAACGCCACAATGGAAGGCCGCGTGGTGGGCGTACGCATGAGCGGCCAGATCTACGGCCTCCTCTGCTACTACGCCTTCACCGCCGACCGTACCTGAGAGGCTGTCTTCAGAGGCTGTCTTCGGGATTGGCTTACGAGGTGGCCCGCAACGCAGGGCGGCGCCGCCCAACAACAGCCGATGGCTTTTTTTCCGGAACAGCGGGCGAAGGTCGGTAGGGCTGCCCGCCCCCAGAATGGAGGCGAGAATGCGTGTCTTACGCGCGGCGCTGGCAGCCGCCGCCTTGCCGCCGCCCGCCCGTCCGCAGGATTGAGCCGGACCGAAGGCCCAGAGCTCAGGGCGGGTACGATCCCGGTTCTCGTTGTCGCTCGCCCAAGCGCAAGCAGCCGCTCCGCAGTGGCGTCAGGGCGGCCGGGCTCGGAGCACCGACTACCTCCAGCAACTCCTCCGCGGCACCGCGTAACAAACTCACCCGATTGCCCTGGGTATCAGACATATGCGCGCCTTCGTGCTCCCGAGGGAGCGCTCCTTTTCGCTGTGCGGGAACGCAGCCATGAGCAGGCAGGTCGGGCCTGTGCGCGGCGGCGATGCCAGGGGAGTGGCACCGATGGTGTGTAAGCGCGGCGTCGAGGCCCGTCTTCCTGCGGGGTGGGTAGATGTGCTGGTTCGGCGTGGAGCATGGAGCTTCGGGCCGACATTATGGTCGACATTAACGATGGCGCGAAGGACGGCGGCTATCGGCGTGTAGAGGTTCTGACCGGGCCTGGCCGACGGCGGAAGTGGTCTGAGGACGACAAGGCGCGGATCGTGGCGGAGACGCTGCGGCCGGGCACGGTGGTGGCCGATGTGGCGCGACGCTGGCAGGTCAGTTCGCAGCAGGTGTTCACGTGGCGTCGGGAGATGCGGCGCGCGGCGGTGGCGCCGCTGAGCTTCGTGCCGGTCGTGGCGGAGACGCCGGTGCGTGCGCCCGAGGCGGCTCTGCCATTGCCTGCGCCACCATCAATCGAGGTGGGGGTGGCCGGCGCGGTTCTGCGCGTCACGCCCGGCACTGACGTCGACCTGCTGACGGCGGTGTTGCGGGCCATTCGAGCGTCAGCGGCATGATCGCGCCGCCCGCCGGGGCGCGGATCCTGCTGGCCACCAAGCCGGTCGACTTCTGCAAGGGCGCGCACAGCCTGGCCGCGCTCGCCGTCGAGGTGCTGGGCGCCGATCCCTTTACGGGCGCGGTGCTGGTGTTCCGGTCGCGGCGCGCCGACCGGATCAAGATCCTGCTTTGGGACGGCAGCGGCCTGGTCCTCGTCTGGAAGCAACTGGAGGCCTCCACGTTCCGCTGGCCGGTGATCGTGGACGGCGTGGTCCGCCTGACGCCGGTGGAGTTCGCCGCGCTGTTCGACGGCATTGATTGGCGACGCGTCCAGGCCACGCGGGAGATTCCCACGCCGAGCGTCCCTGCATAGAATCGGCGGCACGATGCGCGCCGCGGATGACGACACGCCGAGCCTGCCGGAGGATGCTGCGACGCTGCGCGCGCTGCTGATCGAGGCGCTGGCGAGGTGCGACACGCTCAGCACCGAGCTTGGGAGCATTACCGCCGAGCGTGATGCACTGGCGAGCCAGAATGAGCGCCTGCAGCACCTGCTGCTGAAGCTCAAGCGCCGTCAGTTCGGCACGAAGTCCGAGCGTCTCCCGGAGGAGCAGTTGCTGTTCGCGTTCGAGGAGATCGAGGCGACGCTGGCTGGCAACGCGGCCGAGGCGGGCAAGCGGTCTCCGACGCTGCGCGATAACCAGACCAAGCGTCGCCGCGAGGGCCGCGGCGGCCTGCCGGCGCATCTGCCACGGGTCGAGCAGGTGCTGGCGCCGGAGGCGACGACCTGCCCCTGCTGCCAGGGCCCGCTGGTCGAGATCGGCAGCGACACCGCCAGGCGGCTGGACGTGATCCCCGCCCAGTTCCGCGTCGTCGTGACGAAGCGGCCGAAGCTGGCGTGTCGCGCCTGCCCCGGCGTGGTCATGCAGGAGCCCGCGCCGGCCCGCCTGATTGAGGGTAAGCGGCGGCTACGGACCCTTGGCGCCCTCAGCTGAGGAGGGCGGCTCCTGCGAGTCGGCCTAGCACCAGGGCATCAGCTCGTCGATACGGTCGTTGGGCCAGCCATTGACCAGGCGGGTAAGCAGGTCGGTGAAGTAGCGCTGCGGGTCGACGCCATTCAGTTTGCATGTCTCGACGAGCGAGGCTGCCGCGCACCACCGCGTTCCGCCGTCATCGCCGGACGCAAAGAGTGAGTTCTTTCTGCTCAGGCACACGGGCCGGATGGCGCGCTCGACCACATTGGTGTCGAGCTCGATCCTGCCATCGTCGAGGAACTGGATCAGGCCCTCGCGGTGGTTCAGCGGATAGCGGATCGCCTTGGCGGTCGGGCTGCCGCCGGGCAGGCGCGCGAGCTGGTCCTCGAACCAGGCGAACAGCGCATCGACCAGTGGCTTGGTCTTTGCCCGGCGGACGGCCTGCCGGGTCTCCGGCGGCTTGCCGCGGATTTCGGCCTCGATGGCGTAGAGCGCGGCGATGCGCTGCAGCGTCTCGGTGGCGATCGGCGCGGTGTTGCCCTTGGCCAGCTCGATGAACCCCCTTCGTACATGCGACCAGCAGAACGCGAGGGTGATGCCCTCCTTGGCCGCGGCCAGCGTCTTGTAGGCGGCGTAGCCATCGCATTGCAGGATGCCCTGGTAATCGGCCAGCAGCGCCTTCGGATGCTTGGCGCCGCGGCCTGGCGCGTAGTGGAACACGACAGCCGGTGGATCGGTGCCGCCCCAGGGCCGGTCATCGCGGGCGATTGCCCAGGCATAGCCCTTCTTCGTCTGACCGCGCCCCGGGTCGAGCACCGGCATCGTGGTCTCGTCCGCAAACAGGCGTGGCGAGGTCTGCAGGAGCTCGTGCATACGTCGCGCCACGGGCGCGATCTCGCGGGCTGCCGTGCCGAGCCAGTCGGCAAGCACCGCGCGGCCGATCTCGATCCCCTGGCGCGCCAGGATCTGCGCCTGCCGATACAGGGGCAGGTGATCCGCGTAGCGCGACACCAGGACATGCGCGACCGTCGCCTCGGTCGGCATGCCGCCCTCGACCAGGCGGGCGGGTGCTGGCGCCTGCAGCACGACGCCGGGACAGGCCCTGCAGGCCAGCTTCGGGCGCCTGGTCACGAGGACCCGGAACTGGGCGGGGATCACGTCCAGCCGCCTGGCGGTGTCGCTGCCGATCTCGACCAGCGGGCCCTGGCAGCAGGGGCAGGTCGTCGCCTCCGGCGCCAGCACCTGCTCGATCTCCGGCAGGTGCGCGGGCAGGCGGCCGCGGCCGGCCCGGCGGCGCTGCTTCTGCTGCTCGCGGGTCGCCGGCGACTGCTTGCCCGCCTCCGCGGCATTCTCGGCCAGCGTCGCCTCGATCTCCTCGAAGGCGAACTGCAGTTGCTCGTCGGTCAGCTGCTCCGACTTCCGCCCGAACTGCCGGCGCTGCAGCTTCAGCAGCAGGTGGCGGAGACGCTCGTTCCGCTCGACCAGCGCGTCGCGTTCGGCGGTCACGCTGCCGCATCTGGATGACAGCGTGTTGCGCTCGGCAGTCAGCGTGTCGACCAGCACCCGTGTCTCGACCAGCAGCGCGCGCAGTGCTGCGGGATCCTCCGGCAGTGTCGGCGTGTCGTTGTCCGCGGCGCGCATCGTACCGCCGATTCTATGCGGGCACGCTCGGTTTGGGAATCTCCCGTGTCGCCTGCACGCGTCGCCAATCGATCCCGGAGAACAGCGCGGCGAACTCGACCGCGGTCAGGCGCAGCGTGCCATCCACGATCGGCGGCCAGCGAAAGGTGTTTGCCTCCAGCTGCTTCCAGATCAGCACCAGGCCGCTGTCATCCCAGGTCAGGATCTTCACCCGGTCGGATCGCTTCGAGCGGAACACCAGCACCACGCCCGAGAATGGATCGGTGCCGAGTTCCGCGGCTGCCAGCGCTGCCAGGGAGTGGGCGCCCTTCCGGAAATCCACCGGCTTGCTCGCCAGCAGGATCCGCACACCGGCCGGCAGCGCGATCATGCCGCCGAGGCCCGGATCGCGCGCAGCACCGTCGTCAGCAGAGCCTCATCGGTGTCAGGCGCAATGCGCAGCACCACGCCGGCCAGCTGCAACTCGATCGAGGGCGCCTGGCGCACCGTTGCACCCCCCGCTTCAAGAGTTGGGGCCGGTGGTCCGGAGACGACCGGCACGAAGCTCGGTGTCACCGGCGCAGTGGCCTCCGCCAGCGCACGACGCGCTTGCCGGCGCCAATCGAAGACCTGCTGCGGGCTTACCTGCCAACGACGGGCAACCTCGGTCACCTTCGCGCCGGACTCCGCCGTCTCAGCGACGATCCTCGCTTTCTCGTCGTCAGACCAACTCCGCCGCCGGCCAGGCCCCGTCAGAACTTCGACCCGCCGATAACCGACACCCTTCGCGTCGTCCTTAACGCTATCCATAACGTCACCCGGAAGCCTGCTGCTCCAGACTGACCCAGCACATTCACCCACATCGCGGGAAGACGGGCCTCAAACGGCCGCTTACGATTGAGGGGGGCATGCCGACCGAGGCAACGGTCGCGCATGTGCTGGTCTCCCGCTACGCCGACCACCTGCCGCTTTATCGCCAGTCGCAGATCCTGGCGCGGCAGGGGATCGAGATCGGCCGCGAGGTGCTCGCCGACTGGGCCGGCACGGGTGCGACGGAGATCGTCCCCGTGGTCCGGCGGATGCGCGAGATCCTGCTCGGCTCGTTGCGGCTGTTCGCCGACGAGACCACCATGCCGGTCCTCGACCCAGGGCGCGGTCAGACGAAGAAGGGCTATGCCTGGGCAATCGCCCGCGATAACCGGCCCTGGGGCGGCACCGATCCACCGGCGGTGGTGTTCCACTACGCGCCGGGCCGCGGCGCCGAGCATGCAAAAGCACTGCTGGCCGGCTACCAGGGCATCCTACAATGCGACGGCTACGGTGCGTACAAAACGCTGGCCGCGGCGGATGGCGGCATCACGCTGGCATTCTGCTGGAGCCATGTGCGGCGGGAATTCATCGAACTGGCGAGGGGCAAGACCGCGCCGATCGCCCAGGAGACGTTGAAGCGCATCGCTGCCCTCTACGCGGTCGAGACGGAGCTGCGCGGCAAGCCACCTGACCTCCGTCGAGTGGGCCGGCAGGAACAGAGCCGTCCCCTCGTCGAGGCGCTGTTCGCCTGGCTCTCGGAGCAACTGGCACGCCTGCCCGGCGGCAGCCCCACCGCGGGGGCCATCCGCTACGCGCTGAACCATCGCGACGGCTTGGTGCGGTTCCTGGATGACGGCAGGATCGAGCTCGACAACAACACCGTGGAACGCGCCATTCGGCCGATCTGTCTCAGCCGAAAGAACGCGTTATTCGCCTCCGGCGACGATGGCGGGGCAAGATGGGCGGCCGTGGCCTCCCTGGTCGAGACCTGCAAGCTGAACGGCGTCGACCCGCAGCGCTACTTCACTGACGTGCTGACCCGCCTCGTGAACGGCTGGCCCAACGGCCACATCGACGAGCTCATGCCGTGGTGCTGGGCGCCCAACCACAACGGCTGACCGTCAAACGCGAGCCACACGGGCCTCGTCGCCGCGCTTACGATGGTGTAGCCGGGCGCGAGCGTAGGCCTTCAACGCCTTCGTTGCCCGCGGAAGGACACACAACGTCGCGGCCCGATTGCCACAGGAACCAGGCAAACGGGCCGAGCCTAGCTGTCGTTGCTATGGAGGTTGTCCCTCCGGGGCTGGGCTGGGAAGCTGCGGTTGCGAAGCCAGCAACCCCCAGCCCGGAGCCCCGGATGGACGCGCATGAGAATGCCCGGGCGACGCCGCATAGTCGAATGCTCATCGTGGCCCGGCTGCGCGGTGGCCAAAGCGTGGCACAGGTGGCCGCCAGTTTCGGCATTACTCCGCGCACCGTCCGCAAATGGCGCGATCGGCATGCCGCCGAGGGCGAGGCTGGCCTGCGGGACCGCTCCTCCCGCCCCAGCACCAGCCCGCCCCGCCTGAGCGCCGAGCGCACCGCCCAGATCGAGGCGCTGCGCCGCCAGCGCCGCTCCGGCCCGGCCATCGCCCGTCAGCTTGGCCTGCCTGGTTCCACGGTCGGGCTCGCGCTCCGCCGCCTCGGCCTCAACCGCCTGGCCGCGCTCGACCTCAAGCCCGAGGTCATCCGCTACGAGCGCGCGCACCCCGGCGAACTGATCCACATCGATATCAAGAAGCTCGGCCGCATCGATGGCATTGGCCACCGCATCACCGGCGACCGCACCGGCCAGAGCAATGGTCGCGGCAAGGGCTGGGAATACCTCCACGTCGCCATCGACGACGCCTCTCGCCTCGCCTTCACCGCCATGATGCCCGATGAGCGCAAGGACAGCGCCGTGGCCTTCCTCGATGCCGCCCTGGGCTGGTTCACCGCCCATGGCGTCACCGTCCAGCGGGTCATGACCGACAACGGCTCCGCCTACAAAAGCCACGCTTTCGCCAAGGCTATCGCCAGCCACGCCCTGAAGCACAAGCGCACCCGGCCCTATACGCCCAAGACCAACGGCAAGGCCGAGCGCTTCATCCAGACCAGCATCCGCGAATGGGCCTACGCCACGCCCTTCCAGACCTCAGCCGATCGAACCAAGGCCATGCACCCCTGGCTGCACGGCTACAACACCGCCAGGCCGCACGCCGCCATCAAGGGCAAACCGCCCCTCAGCCGGATCCCCAAGGACAACCTCCTTGGCAATGACAGCTAGAGCGGATCGCGGCACGCTGGGCTATGGCGCCGGTCCATGCGTGCGCCAGTTTGGAAGGTACTGCGGCAGGGCAAGGTGGTGTCGGCCGGGCGAGCTGCGGCCTCGGGCGGCCGGGGCCCCTGCGCCTGGCTGGCGCAGGGGCAGGCGCTCACCGGGAGAGCGGTTCGACGGCGATGGCGAGGGACTCCGTGTAGGCGAGGTCAACGCGGTCGCCGACCTTCAGCGTGTCCACGAAGCGCTGCATCTCCGGGTCGCGCACCGCGACGGTTTGCGCGCGGTTCGCCGCCCCACTGAAGGTGACCGTATGCGCCGCCTTGTCGATCGCGTCGATCGTCACGGTGGAGCGGACCTGGCCACCGACCGTGCCCGTGGGCGCCGAAGCGCCCGGCGCATGCCGGGCGACGCCGGCCTGCCCGGTCGCGGTGCCGCCGCCACCCTGCCCGGGCCGGGCGAGGCTCGCCGCGAGCGCCTCGACATAGCGCACGACGACGCGGTCGCCCTGCTTCACCCGCGCGAGGTTCTCCACAGCGGGCCCGGCGTGCACCTCGAAGGTGTTCCCCCCCGGGGCCACGTAGCACGACCTTGCGCGCCTGCTGGTCGATCGACTCCACGGTCGCGACCGCCTCTGTGGTGTAGGCCACCGTGGCGCCCTGCGGCTGCCGCGCCTGGGCCAGCGCGTCCGAGGGCACTGCCTGGGCGACGAGGAGCGCCCCTCCGACGGCCAGCACGGGAATCAGTCGGGCGGTGTTCATCTGCATCCCTCCTCCGGGGCTTGGGTGTGTCGCGAGCGAGGCCAGGTCCTGTCCTCGCGCGAGGTCATCCGTTCGCGTGGCGTCCTGCCCTGGCTGGATCGCCGGATGGTCCAAGTGGAACGCTGGGCCTCGCGCTTCGCCCAGCCGCCGCCAGGCCCCCGCGCATCGCCCGGCCAGACGGTATATCGACCCCGACCTGCGGCACATCCCACTACGCTATCGATAATCCGCTCTTCTCCGCGGCAGGGATCCGATGTGCGCCCGGGAAGGGCACGCCTGGGGCGGTTGCATGAGGGTCGTCCTCGGCCTGCGGATCGGGCCGCCAAACGCCGCCGCTCCTGGCCTTCGCCGACCCGCTTGCGCCAATGCCCGGCATTCGCCGCGCCCCTCGATCGTGGCACTGGCGCGTGGTCGAGGCTGCCGGCGGGCGTGGCGCGGGCAGCGATCCGCATCGTCCCGGCGGGAAATGGCTTCAACGTGGTTTATTGACACCGTCTGCACTTCGCGTGGCGCTCGAGCATGCGTAGCCTCGGGAATGGGCACGCGCCTGGCCGGCGCAGGAGCACCGGTGCCGGCCACGGACCGCGACGGGGATCTCGAGCGGTGTCGGTGGGCGCGGGGCTGGGTTTCTTCGTCGGCCGGGCCCGGGCCCATGCGTGGAACACAAACGACAAGGGGAGCGAGCAATGAAGCGGAGGCTCGTGGCGCTGGGCGCCTGCGCGGCCCTTATCCTACCGGCCACGGCCGGCGCCGCGGTGACGGAGGAGAACTTCCACCTGCGGACGACCAGCGACCTGGTGGCGCTGTGCTCGGCGGACGCCTCCGACCCCCTGGCGGCCGCAGCGGTCAACTTCTGCCACGGCTTCGGGGTAGGGGTCTACCAGGTACTGCGCGAGGAGGCCGCGGCACGCCCGCAAGGTCCGCAGCTCTTCTGTGTCCCGAACCCCACGCCGAGCCGGAACAGCGTCGTCGTCGCCTTCGTGCGCTGGGCGGGGGCGAACTCCGGCGAGATGAGGCAGCCGCCGGCCGAGGGCTTCGTCCGCTTCCTGGCGCAGCAGTACCCGTGCCGTGCTGGCAGCCGGTAGCGGAAAGGGAGGTCGAAGCATGAGGTCCCTGACAGCCGCGATTCTCTGCACGGCGGTGCTACTCGGCGGGTGCGCCGGGATGTCTGACACACAGCAGCGGGCGCTGACCGGCACCACCGGCGGCGCAGCGGCAGGCGCCGTGCTCGGCGCGATCGGCGGCAACGCTGGCCTCGGCGCGGCGGCGGGTGCCGCGGCGGGCTTGGCCGGCGGGCTGCTCTACGACCACAGCAAGAAGTCGCAGGAGGCAGCCTACCAGCAAGGCTACGCCACCGGACGCCAGCAGCGCTAGGCCGCCCCCGGCGCGCGATTTCTCCGCGCCGGGCGGCGCAGCCGCGGCACGATTACGGCGGGGCATCTTGCGCCGGTTGCGACACGCCCTGGATCAGGGACAGCGTGCCCGTCCAAGGAAGGAGTGGAACGACGGCGCCGGACGGGGCCGCACCTCTGTGCCCGATCACCCAGGCATGCCTTCTCCGACGATGGCGGCCATCCGGCACGCAACCGGCGCCGGAACGCGCGCCCGGTACACGCAGGGCATTCCGCCTGCCTGTAAGGACGGGACGCACGCACGCCGGAGACCTGACGGACCGCCGGACGGCGGAGATTATTGACATCATCCGGCCTTGCCGCGCGATAGCGGCGAACCGATGCTGTGCCCCGGCTGGATCGAAGGCCCTTCCTTTGGTGGGCCGACACCGAAGTGCGGAGGACCGGCGAACTCGGCGGCAGGCCGATGGCCGAATACGCGGGCTGCCGGCCCGGTCGCCAGGTCAACCGCCGGCTTGGCAGGGGCATACCGCGGCCGGGCCACGAAGCGTCACCACGTCGAACCAGGCGTGGCATCCAGGAAGAGGGCAGAGCTCATGGGCACCAGGAATGACCCGGCCGAGCAGCTCGTCGGCCTCTCGCGCGACCAGGCCTTCGTCGGCCTGACGACCTCCGCCGAGCACACGCTTCAGGAGCGCGCATTCGACCTGGTCGCGGCGCTGTCGGGTACCCCCGACCTGGAGCGGGACCGCCTCCCCGACGCAGCCTATGCGCTCCTCATCCAGGGCATGATCCTGGACTTCACCGCCCGCCGGCTGCCCGGCCCCGGTTGCGAGGTGCTGTCCGAGGAACTGCACTTCGTGTCCGACCCCACTCCGGGGGACCGGATCACCATCACCGGGACGGTGATCTCGCGGCCGAGCGAAGACACCGCGACGGTCGCGCTCATGCTGGACTCCCAGCGGGGCCGTCTTGCCGAAGGCGCCGTAACGGTGCGCCTGCCGGCAGATCCTGTGACGCTGCGGCCCGAAGCGCGGCCGGACATCATCATGCATCGCCACCGCCACCTGGAGCGCCTGCTGGCACGCAGCAACGATGCGCCGCCGCTGACCGCGGCGGTGGCCTGGCCGTGCGACCGCGACAGCCTTCTGGGCCCGATCGAGGCCCGGGCGCAGGGTGCGATGCGGCCGATCCTGGTGGGCCCGCGGGAAACGCTCGAGTCCATCGCCGCCGCGGCCGGGGCGTCCCTTGTGGGGTGCGAGGTGGTCGAGGCCGACACGCCGCACGCGGCCGCGGCCGCGGCCGTCCGGCTCTGCCGCGAGGGTCGCGCCGGGGCGCTGATGAAGGGCAGCCTGCACACAGACGAGCTGATGGCCGCGGTGGTCGCACGTGACGGTGGACTCCGCAGCACGCGGCGCATCAGCCACGTCTTCGCCATGGACGTGCCCTCGTACCCGAAGCCGCTGTTCATCACGGATGCCGCCATCAATATCGCGCCCGACCTGGCGACCAAGGCGGACATCATCCAGAACGCGGTCGACATGCTCAGGGCGCTGGGCGTGGCAGAGCCGAAAGTTGCGATCCTCTCGGCCGTCGAGACCGTGAACCCCAAGATACCCAGTACGCTCGACGCCGCCGCGCTCTGCAAGATGGCTGACCGGGGGGCAGATCACCGGCGCGGTCCTGGACGGCCCCCTGGCCTTCGACAACGCCATCAGCCGCGCGGCCGCGGCAGTCAAGAAGATCGTGTCGCCGGTAGCCGGCGATGCCGACATCCTCCTCGCCCCGGACCTCGAGGCCGGGAACATGGTTGCCAAGCAGCTCAGCTATCTCGCCGGTGCGGACAGCGCGGGGATCGTCCTCGGCGCCCGAGTCCCGATCATCCTGACCAGCCGCGCCGATAGCGTGACCTCGCGCCTTGCCTCGGTCGCGGTGGCGCGGCTCCTGGCGGAGGCGCGCGCATGAGCGATGGCGGTCCCCTGGTCGGTGTCATCAACGCCGGCTCCTCCTCGCTGAAGTTCTCCATCTTTGAGGAGGACGGATGCGTTCTCGCCGGCCAGGTGGACGGCATCGGGGTGAGGCCGGGCATGAGGATGAAAGATGCCGCAGGCAACCCGGTCCCCGGCCCCGATCTGGCGCAGGCGCCGCCGCAATCCCCGGCCGAGGCGCTGCTGATGCTGCTGCCCTGGCTCCGCGAGTGGCTGGGCGGGAGGGTGCTCGCGGGCCTCGGGCACCGGGTCGTGCATGGCGGCCCCCGGTACGACCGGCCGGAGCGAGCGTCCTTGTCCCTCCTGGACGAACTCGAGACCCTCTCGCCGCTCGCGCCGCTGCACCAGCCCCACAACCTGGCGCCGATCCGTGCCGCGCTCGAGAAGGCGCCCCACCTGCCGCAGGTGGCCTGCTTCGATACCGCCTTTCACCACACCATGCCGGAGGTCGTCCAAGCCTTCGCCATCCCGCTCGCGCTCGCCGAGAAGGGTATTCGCCGCTACGGCTTCCACGGCCTCTCCTACGAATACATCGCCTCCGTCCTGCCCACGGCCGCCCCGGAGATCGCGGACGGGCGCGTGGTGGTCGCGCATCTCGGCAACGGCGCCTCGCTCTGCGGCATGCGCGCCGGGCGGAGCGTCGCGACCACCATGGGCTTCTCCGCGCTCGACGGGCTACCGATGGGGACGCGGTGCGGCGAGCTCGATCCCGCCGTCGTGCTGCATCTGCTGCGGCAGGAGGGCATGGACCCGGCCGCGGTGGAAGACATGCTGTACCGCCGCTCCGGCATGCTCGGCCTCTCTGGTGTCTCCTCGGACTTCCGGGATCTGTTGGCGAGCTCCGATCCCCGTGCCCGCTTCGCCATCGACGTCTTCGTGCACCGCGTGGCGCGCGGCGTGGGTTCGCTCGCCGCGGCCCTCGGGGGCCTCGATGGTCTGGTCTTCACCGCCGGCGTCGGCGAGAACGCTGCCCCGATCCGCGCCGCGGTGTGCGAGGCCTGCGCCTGGCTGGGCGTGGAGCTCGACCCCGTGGCGAATGCCGCGCACGGCCCGCGGATCACCGGCGGAGCCAGCCGCGTGCCCGCCCATGTCATACCGACGGACGAGAACCGGATGATCGCGCGCCACACGCGCGCCGTCATCGCCAAATGAGGAGGTCGCCATGGCCGACCGTTCGCCGACAGATCGCCTGCCGCCGGTCCTGACCGGGCGAAAGGCGCTCGTCGTCGGCGTCGCCAATGACCGGTCCATTGCCTGGGGCTGTGCGCAGGCCATGCGCCGTGCTGGCGCCGAGATGGCTATGACCTATCTGAACGAGAGGGCGCGACCGCATGTCGAGCCGCTCGCAAGGGCGGTTGGGGCACCGATCTTCATGCCGCTCGAGGTGCGCGACCCGGCGCAGGTCGACGCCCTGTTCGAGGCGGTGGCGGCGACCTGGGGCGAGCTCGACATACTGGTCCACTCGATCGCCTTTGCGCCGCGCGAAGCGCTCCAGGGGCGCGTGACGGACTGCCCCCGGGACGGGTTCCTGGCCGCGATGGAGGTCTCCTGCTGGTCCTTCATCGACCTGGCGCGCCGCGCCGAGCCGCTGATGCGGAACGGCGGCACGATGCTCACGATGTCCTATCTCGGCGCCTCGGAGGTGGTGGAGAACTACGGCATCATGGGGCCGGTCAAGGCCGCCCTCGAGGCCTCCGTCCGCTACATGGCGACCGAGCTTGGGCCAAAGGGCATCCGCGTGCATGCCGTGAGCCCCGGTCCACTTGCGACGCGTGCGGCCTCGGGCATCCGCGACTTCGACGAGTTGATGGAGAAGGTCTCGGCGCGGGCGCCGGCGCGGCGGCTGGTGACGATCGAGGAGGTCGGCGCGGCCTGCGTGTTCCTGGCGAGCGACTACGGGACCGCGATGACGGGAGAGACACTCTACATCGACGGCGGCTACCACATCCTCGGGTGACAGCCCGGGGCTGGATCGGGAGATCTTGGCATGAGCTTCACCGGCAACACCCTGAGCGCGGATGCCGTGCGCGCCTACCTCCGTTCCAGGAAGGAGGAAGAAGCGGCCAAGCAGCGGGCCCACGAGGGAGTGGTCAAGGCCGAGCGCGAAAAGCTGCACCAGGCCTTCCTGGAGCGGGAGGTGCAGCCCGAGGCCATGGACCGGATCGCCACCCTGGTGCGGAAGACGGTCGAAATCGGCGAGAAGCAGGCCCTCGTTCTCCAGTTCCCTTCGGACTGGCTGCCCGACCAGGGCCGCGCCATCACCAACCACGACAAGAACTGGCAGCAGAAGCTCGATGGCTTCCCGAAGAGGGCCTATGATTTCTTCGCCCGCGAGCTGGAACCGCGCGGATTCCAGATCCGGGCGGAGATCGTGAGCTGGCCCGGCGGCATGCCGGGCGACGTTGGGTTCTATCTCACCTGGAAGCGGCCGGACGAGGCGTAACCGATGATCCGCATACCGGTCTTCTCCGACTTCGCCGACTACCTCGTCGACGCGGCGCAGCGTAATGCCCTGTTCTGGGACACGCTGCGCGAGCGGGGCAACGAGTACCTCCGGCACGAGGCTGCCGGCAGTCCGCCGCTCCTCAAGTTCGGGCACGAACTGCTGCTCGACGGGCGCTCCCTCGAGAGACCCTGCAACTACGCACTGCTGCGCATCCTCCCGGGCAGGGGAGACCTGCCCACCGACCCGGCCATGCGCCCCTTCGTGGTGGTGGACCCGCGCGCCGGCCACGGGCCGGGCATCGGCGGCTTCAAGGAGGACAGCGAGATCGGCAATGCGCTCAGGCTCGGCCACCCCGTCTACTTCGTGACGTTCTTCCCGGAGCCGGTGCAGGGGCAGCGCCTGGTGGACGTGATGCTTGCCGAGGCGCGCTTCCTGGAGCTGGTCCGCGAGCGGCACCCGGAAGCGCCGGGTGGCCCTTGCGTGATAGGCAACTGTCAGGCGGGTTGGGCCATCATGGGCCTGGCCGCTGTGCGGCCGGATCTGCCCGGGCCGATCCTGATCGCCGGCTCGCCGCTTTCCTACTGGGCCGGCGCGCCCGGCCTGAACCCGATGCGCTACGCCGGCGGCCTGCTCGGCGGCAGCTGGCTCTCGTACCTCGCCGGCGATCTTGGCAACGGCCGCTTCGACGGCGCGAACCTGGTCCTGAACTTCGAGGCGCTGAATCCGGCCAACACCTGGTGGTCGAAATACTACAACCTGCTCGACAAGGCCGACACGGAGCCGCCCCGCTTCCTCGAGTTCGAGCGCTGGTGGGGCGGGTACTTCCTGATGAACCGGGAGGAGATGACGGCGATCGTCGACCAGCTCTTCGTGGGGAACAAGCTCGCCCGGGGCGAGGTCGTGTCCCATGACGGTTCGCTCCGCGTCGATCTCCGCAACATCCGCTCGCCGATCTGCGTGCTCTGCTCCTGGGGCGACGACATCACGCCGCCGCAGCAGGCGCTCAACTGGATCCTGGACCTCTACGCATCCGATGACGACCTGATCACGCAGGGTCAGACCATCGTCTACTCGGTGCACCCGAGGGTCGGGCACCTTGGGATCTTCGTCTCGGGGGCCGTCGCGCGGAAGGAGCACGCCGGCTTTGTCGAACTGCTCGACCTGATCGAGGCGCTGCCGCCCGGCCTCTATGAGATGCTCATCGAGGACAAGCAGCCCGAGATGCGGGCAGTCGAGCTCGTCCCGGACCGCTACGTGACGCGGTTCGAGCAACGGAGCGTGGTCGATATCGCCGCGCTCTGCGGCGACCGCGAGGGGGAGCGCCCGTTCGAAGTCGTCCGCCGCGTCTCGGAGGTCAATGCCGGCCTGTACGAGCGGCTGGCGGCCCCGACGGTGCGCGCCATGGCGAATGAGCCGGCGGCGGAGGCGATGCGGCGGCTGCACCCCCTGCGGGCGCAGCGCTGGGCGCTGTCGGACCTGAACCCGATGCTCCGGCCCGTCGAGGCGCTCGCGTCGGCCGTCAGGGTCAACCGGCAGGCCTGCAGCGCAGATAATCCCTTCCGCGCGATGGAGCGCAATTCGCGAAGGCAACCGAGCAGGCGATCGAGGCCTGGTCCGAGGCCAGCCACAAGGCAGCGGAGCAGGTCTTCGGCGCCCTCTACGGAACGCCGCTCGCGCGCGCGGCCGCGGGGCTGGCCTCTGACCCGTCCCACCACCCGCTCGGTGCCGACCCCGCCCGGCACGAGCTCGCCCGGCGCGAGGTCCAGGACCTCCTGGCCAGCGCGGGGACGGGGACCCTGCGGGACGGGATCGTGCGCATACTGCTGCTGTTGATGAACGAGCAGGGGGCCGTCGACGAGCGGACCTACCGCGCCCTCCTGGCCGTCCGGGAGGAGTTGCCGATGCGGCAACGGCCGACGCCGGCCGAGGTACGCGAGATCGCCCGCAGGCAGGCCCTGCTGCTGCGGGCCGACCGCGCCGCCGCCGTGCGCGGCCTGGCCATCATCTTTGCGGCGCCGAAGGACCGTGCGATGGCCGAGGCGGTGCTCCGCAAGGCGGCCGAGATGGTGGGGTTCCGCATCGACCCGAGCCCGAGGGGGCCGCTTGCCAGGCTGCTGAGTCCGGAGGAGGAGGCCGCCGGGGTCGCCTAGGCCCGGCATCCGCAGGTGGCGAAGCGGCATGCTCCGGCGGGCGATCCTCGTTCAGTCGCGCATCCACGAATGGGCCGTCCACCTCAGCAGGGAACATTCGGTCCTGCGCGGCTCCGGCACCGCCGGCAACCTTGGGCTCCAGAGCCTGCCTTGCCAGTAGTACGGGCGGAGGCCGTAGGTGTCGCCAAGGCAAACCGCTACCGTGCGGCTTTCAGCGGCCCGGGTGCCCACGGTGTTTGCCTGGTCGCCGCCTGGCCCAGGCGGCGAACCGGCGGCGCATGCGCTCAGGGCGCCTGCCGCCAGGCAAGTGGCCAGGACCACCGAGGTGTTCCGCAGCGGTACTCCCCAGCTCCGCTCAAAGGTCATCGCGTCCTCCGGTCAGAGATCCGTCTGCTGCACGGGGTTAGGTGCGCCCGGCGGACGACTTCGGGCGCTGCCGTCGCCCCCGCTAGAGCGTGATCGCTTGAGGTGCTCGCACCGAAAAGCGCGAATCACGCGATCAAACAAAGGCCTGGAGCATGATGCGTGAACGAAGGTGAATGCATCATGCTCTAGGCGGCTGTTCGCGACCGACTGGGCGTCGGTTTGGCGCTGGCTTCCGGCGCTTCCGTGCCGTGGGCACTGGAGCCGAAGGTCCGCATCGCCGCCGTCATGCTTTGCATGACGGTTTCCATGCCCATGCGCGTGAGATCCGCGAAGCCGGCCTCTGGTGGCGGGCGCGGCGCCGCATTGGAGGCCAAGCCCCGGAGCAGCGCGGCGATGGCCTCGTCCTGCGCCCGCCGGACCACCTCCCTGCCGATGTCGTTCAGGCTGCGGTTCAGCTCCAGCGCCGCCCTCATCGCCTCCAGGATGGCGCGCGCGCCCACCGCATACCAGAGCATCATGATGTCCGGCGCGCCGGGGACGGGCAGGAAGTCGCTCTCCACCGCCGGCCCGGATTTCGTTTGCGTGGCCTCGTTCATTCCTCGTCTCCTGGCACCCTATCCCACGGGTCCCGACACCGCGTCCGGCATGAGGCGCATCTCGGGCACCGGGCCTTCGACGCGCAGCGGCGCGCCGGTCGCCGCGAGAATCTGCTCGACGGTCACGCCCGGGGCGCACTCGCGCAGCACAAGGCCACCTTCCGTCGGCTCGACGACCGCCATGTCGGTCACCACGAGCGTGACCGGGCGCGCGGCCGTCGGAGGCAGCGTCAGGTCCCGTACGATCTTCGCCCCGCGCCGTGTGCTGCATCGCCACGGCCACGCGCCGTGCGCCGGTGACGAGGTCCATGGCGCCGCCCATGCCCGCAACCATCCGGCCCGGCACCATCCAGTTCGCCAGCCACCCGCGCGCGTCCACCTGCAGCCCGCCGAGCACGGTCATGTCAAGGTGTTGCCCAGCCTAGACGCGGTGGTCGCCAGGCGTCGCCGGGAAACGCTATCGGAAATTGCCGGGCTTCCGGCGCGTCCCGGACGGGCCGGTGTGGAAATCCGATAGCGTCCGTCGGCGCGAGGCCTCGCCACTGGTCTATGTTTCTCCGCAACGGCGCCATCGGCCGGGGCGGGTGCCCCGGCGTCCGGCTCGGGGCCGCCGTTGGGAGGGGTGACATGGCACAGACGGCCGAGCATCGGCGGCTTGCCGAGTGCCGCGATCAAGGGGCGCCATGGCGGCGCTGGGGCCCCTACCTTTCCGAGCGCCAATGGGGAACGGTGCGTGAGGACTACAGCGGCGGCGGCGATGCCTGGGATTACTTCACCCACGACCAGGCCCGTTCCCGTGCCTACCGCTGGGGTGAGGACGGTCTGGCTGGCATCAGTGACGACAGGCAGGTTCTTTGCTTCGCCCTCGCGCTCTGGAATGGCCAGGACCCGATCCTGAAAGAGCGTCTGTTTGGCCTGACCAACACCGAGGGCAACCACGGCGAGGACGTGAAGGAGTACTACTTCTACCTCGACAGCACGCCTACGCACTCGTACATGCGCTACCTCTACAAGTATCCGCAGCAGGCATATCCCTACTCGCGGCTGGTGATGGAGAACCGCTGGCGCGGGCGGCGGGATCTCGAGTTCGAGCTGATCGATACGGGCATATTCGACGAGAACCGCTACTTCGACGTCTTCGTCGAGTATGCGAAGGCGGATCCCGAGGACGTGCTGATCCGGCTGACGGTCTGCAACCGCGGGCCTGAGCCGGCCAGCCTGCACCTCCTCCCTACGCTGTGGTTCCGCAACACCTGGTCCTGGCCCGACGGCACGCCGAAGCCCGTGCTGCGCGGGGCGCGGGGCGATCGCCGGGACGGCGTCCTCGTCGAAGCGTTCCATGAGGAGCTCGGCCGGGCGGCCCTGCAGTGCGAGCGCCCCGAGCTGCCGGTGCTCGTCGTCGAGAACGAGACCAACGAAGCCAGGATCTTCGGCCGCCAGGGTGGTTCCCCCTACCCGAAGGACGGCATCAACGACTACCTGCTGCACGGCCGGCACGACGGGGTGAACCCGAACATGACGGGCACCAAGGCAGCCGCGCTATGGCAACCGACCGTGCCGGCGGGCGGCGAGGTTGCCCTCCGCCTGCGGCTCCGCATGGGCGATGGCGCGGTTGCCGGCGGCTTCGGCCTCGACTTCGACCGCATCTTCGCGGCGCGCCGCGCCGAGGCCGACGAGTTCTACAAGGCGGTCGCGCCCGCCTCTTTCACCGAGGACGAGGCGCGCGTCTACCGCCAGGCCCTCTCCGGCATGCTCTGGAGCAAGCAGTACTACCTGTACGATGTGCGCCGCTGGACGCGGGAGCGGGGCGGCAGCGCGCCACGCAATGGCGACTGGTCGCACATGTACAACGCCGATGTATTCTCCATGCCGGACAAGTGGGAATACCCCTGGTACGCGGCCTGGGATCTCGCCTTCCACACGCTCGCGCTCGGCCTGGTGGATGAGGACTTCGCCAAGGAACAGCTCGCGCTCACGCTGCGCGACCGCTACCTCCACCCCAACGGCCAGATGCCGGCCTACGAGTGGGATTTCGGCGACGTGAACCCGCCGGTCCACGCCTGGGCGACCGCCTTCCTCTACCAGCTCGACCGGACGCGGCGGGGCGGGACCGGGGACCGGCGCTGGCTCGCCCAACAGTTCAGCAAGCTCCTCCTCAACTTCAGCTGGTGGATCAACCGCAAGGACCGCTCCGGGCGGAACCTGTACGAGGGCGGATTCCTCGGCCTCGACAACATCGGCGTCTTCGACCGCTCCGCCCCGCTGCCGACGGGCGGGTATCTCGAGCAGGCCGACGGCACCGCCTGGATGGCGGTGTTCTGCCAGCACATGGTGGAGATCGCGACGGAGCTCGCACGCGAGGATCCGCTGTACGAGGACATGGTGCTGCGCTTCGTGCAGCAGTTCCTGTCCATCGGCTCGGCCATGGTGCGCTCGGGTGACGACGGGATGTGGGACGAGCAGGACGGCTTCTTCTACGACGTGCTGCGCCGGCCCGACGGGCGTGCGGAACGCCTCAAGGTGCGCTCCGTGGTGGGCCTGCTCCCGATCTGCGCCTGCGCCGTCTTCGAGCCGCAGTTCCGCGAGAGGCTGCCGGAGGTCGTGGACCGGGTACGCTGGTTGCTGCAGGACCGTCCCGAGCTTCGGCGCTTCGTCCACCCGCTCGACAAGCCGGGCCACAACGGCCGCAGGCTGCTCTCGATCGTGAACGAGGAAAAGCTCCGCCGTATCCTGGCCGTTATGCTGGACGAGGACGAGTTCCTCGGGCCATACGGCATCCGCTCAGTGTCGCGGCGGCACGCCGACCAACCCTACGTCTTCCGCACCGAAGGCCAGGAATTCCGGGTGGCGTATGTGCCGGCTGAGTCCGACTCCGGCATGTTCGGGGGCAACTCGAACTGGCGCGGGCCGGTCTGGATGCCGGTCAACGCCATCCTCATCCGGGCGCTGCTGATGCAGTACCTCTACTTCGGTGACGAGTTCCGGGTGGAATGCCCGACCGGCTCGGGCCGGATGATGACGCTGTTCGGGGTGGCACAGGAGATCGCGCGGCGGCTTGAGGCCACCTTCCTGCGGGACGCGAATGGCCGCCGGCCGGTGTTTGGAGGCACGCGCAAGTTCGCGGAGGACCCGCACTGGCGCGATTGCCTGCTCTTCTACGAGTACTTCCACGGCGACAACGGCGCCGGGCTCGGCGCCAGCCACCAGACCGGCTGGACCGGCGTCGTCGCGACGCTCATGCAATTCTTCGCGTCGGTCTCTCCCGAGAGCCTGCTGGAGGGCGGGCGAGGGACGGTCTTCGGCGACATGGCGGGCCGCCGCGGGCCGTCGGCACCGGAAGGCGGCGCAGCAGCAACGGGCGGGCCGCAGCGGCCGGTCGTGGAGCCCGCCGCTTCCACACCGGCGGCCTGATCCGCGCCGCAGGGGTGCGGAAAGCACCGGCGACCCGTGAGCGGGCCGCCCAGCGAAAGGGATGAAAGATGCCTACCGTCGCGCCGCCCGTCCCAGCCGGTGAGTTGGCCGCGGGCGAGGAATTGGCCCGCGAATTGCCGCGCCTGCCGGCCTATCCTGCACTCTTCCAGCTCAACACGCGCGTGCGCCTGCGTGCCCTTGAGGGCGAACTCGGCCGGACGGCGATGCTGGACGACATCCCGGATGCCGAGCTCGACGGCATCGCCGCGCAGGGTTTCGACTGGGTGTACTTCCTCGGTGTCTGGAGCACCGGCGAAGCGGGACGGAATGTGTCGCGCACGAATCCCGACTGGCACCACGGCTTCGAGGCACTCCTGCCCGACCTCGATGAGCGGGACATCTGCGGATCGAGCTTCGCCATCACCGCCTATGCCGCGCATCCAGCCATGGGCGGCAACGAGGCGCTGGCGCGGCTCCGGCGCCGGCTGCACGCCCGCGGCCTGCGGCTGATGCTCGATTTCGTCCCCAACCACATGGCGCCGGACCACCCTTGGGCCTGGGAGCGGCCGGAGCTGTTCGTGCGCGGGAGCGAGGCGCAGCTGGAGCGGGAACCGGGGAACTACCTCCGGATCGAGACCGCGCGCGGCACCATGGTGCTGGCGCATGGGCGCGATCCCTACTTCCCGGGCTGGCCCGACACGCTGCAGCTCGACTACGGCAATCCGGCGACCGGGGAGGCCATGCGCGGGGAACTCCTGGCCGCGGCTTCGCTCTGCGACGGGCTCCGCTGCGACATGGCCATGCTGATCCTGCCCGATGTGTTCCAGCGCACCTGGGGCATCGCGGCGGAGCCATTCTGGCCCGGTGCGACCCGCGCCGTCCGCGACCGCAGCCCAGGTTTCGTCTTCGCGGCCGAGGTGTACTGGGACCTCGAATGGACGATGCTGCAGCAGGGGTTCGACTACGCCTACGACAAGAGCCTCTATGACCGCCTGGCTGCCCGCAACGGCCGGGCCGTGCGCGAGCACCTGCTGGCCGGCCTCGACTACCAGCGCCACCTCGTCCGGTTCCTCGAGAACCACGACGAGCCCCGCGCGGCGGGCACCTTCCCGTGGGACGTGCACCAGGCCGCGGCGGCCGTGGCGTTCCTGTCCCCGGGGCTGCGCTTCTTCCACCAGGGCCAGTTCGAGGGCCGCCGCGAGCACGTTTCGATCCACCTCAACCGCGCCCCTGTCGAGCTGCCCGATTCGGCCGTGGGAGAGTTCTATCGCCGGCTGCTGGAGGTGCTCCGGACCCCGGTGCTGCGCAATGGCGACTGGCGCCTGCTCGCGCCGATCGAGGCCTGGCCGGGGAACTGGACCTGGGCCGGCTTCGTCCCCGCCCTGTGGGAGGGCAATAACGGCGAATGCCTGATGGTGGTCGTCAACTTCCAGCCGAACCAGGCCCAATGCTACATCCGTCTCCCCGTAGGCGAGTTGGCTGGGCGTCCGCTCGACCTGATCGACCTGCTCGGCCCGGCCCGCTATCGGCGCGAAGGTGACGACCTGATGGGGCGTGGCCTCTACCTCGACCTTCCGCCCTGGGGCTTCCACCTGTTCCGCATTGAGGCGGCGGAGTGAGTGCCACAGCCGCCTCGGTGCGACGGAGGTGGCCGCCGGCAACCACTGGACCGATGGCCGTCGGCGGTCCTGGCCCGATCCAAGCGGTGCGTGGCCGCCTCATCGCCCCGGCGGCGGTCGCGCCAGCCGCCCGAGCGGCGGCGACCGCAGGACGGGTCGGGCGCGCCGCCAACCCCGGACAACGGACCGACGGAGAGATCACGTGTCCCTGCTCGCCGAGATCGCGCGCCAGAGCCTCCTGGCCTTCGCCGCGGTCCTCTTCGTGCTCCAGATCGCCGCGCGCGAGGCCGGCTACGTCATCGGGCGCCGCCAGGCGCGCCCTGAGGCACCCCTGGAGGGTGTCGGTGTCGTGGTCACCAGCATGCTCGGCCTGCTCGCCTTCGTGCTGGGGCTCACGCTGGCCTACGCGAACACGCGATTCCAGGAGCGACGCCTGGGTACCCTGTCCGAGGCGCAGTCCATCGGGACGTCCTGGCTTCGCGCACAGGCGGTCGGGCAGCACCAGGGGCAGGAGATCGCCAGGCTGCTCGAAGACTACACGCGCGTCCGCATCGAGTTCATCCGGCTGCCCGCCGACGGTGATGCCGCCGGGGTCGAGCGGCGGACCGGCGCGCTTCAGTCCCGGATCTGGGAGCAGGTCGTGGACCTGGCCCGGGACAGGAAGGACCCGGTGCTGGCCTCGCTGGCGGCCTCGCTCAACGAGACCTTCGACCTCGCGATGGCGCAGCGCTTCGCCTTCACCTCGGGGCCCGCGGCCCAACTGGTGATGCTTCTGCTCCTCATGACGATGGCGAGCATGGGCGGGCTGGGCTACCAGTTCGGACTGCGCGGGCGGCCGCTGAGGGCGTTGACCCTCATCCTGCTGTCCATGTGGACCGCCGTCCTGGTCGTCATCATCGACCTTGGCGCCCCGAGGCTCGGGCGGATACTAAGGGCTCGTCCGCCGATAAGTGAATCGGCTCGGGGCTGGGATTGCGAGACGGGGATTCTCCTCTCGGGCGTGGCGCCGTAGCGTTCTGGGATGGTTGATGTTGAGGCGATCCGGGCGCGCTTCCTGGAGTTGTCGGTACATTTGGACGAGCGTGGTCGTCGGCTGTTAGCGGCATCGGAAGCCCGCGCTTCGGGCTATGGCGGGATCGCGGCGGTGTCGCGGGCAACAGGACTGGCGGCGAGCACGATTGGCCGTGGCCTGAAGGATTTGGCAGACGAGTTACCGCCGGGACGGGTGCGCCGGCAGGGCGGTGGCGGCAAGTCGGCAGTGAAGCGCGACCCTGGGCTGCTGCCCGCGCTGTTGTCGCTGGTGGAACCCGAGGCTCGGGGCGACCCGATGTCGCCCTTGCGCTGGACCTGTAAGAGCTTGCGGCGGCTGGCGGCGGAGCTGACGAAGCGTGGCCATCCGGTCAGCCGCACGGTGGTGGGCGAGTTGCTGGCGCAGGAGAAGTTCAGCCTGCAGGCCAACCGCAAGACGCGCGAAGGCAGCGAGCATCCCGACCGGGATGCGCAGTTCGCCCATATCAACGCCAGCGTGGCAGCGGCGCTGAGGGAGCAGCAGCCGGTGATCTCGGTCGACACCAAGAAAAAGGAGCTTGTCGGCGACTTCAAGAACGCGGGCCGCGAATGGCGGCCGCAGGGCGACCCGGAGGAAGTGCGGGTACACGACTTCCTGCAGCCCGAACTCGGCCGCGCGGTGCCCTACGGCCTCTACGACCTGGCAGCCAACGCAGGCTGGGTGGGTGTCGGGATGAACCACGACACGGCCGCTTTCGCGGTGCAGACCATCCGCCGCTGGTGGCACGACCTTGGCCAGGTACGCTATCCCGCCGCCGAGCGTCTGGTGATCACCGCCGATGGTGGCGGCAGCAACGGCTGGCGCCTGCGGCTGTGGAAGACCGAGTTGCAGAGCCTGGCCGACGAGATCGGGCTTGCCATCGAGGTGCACCACCTGCCACCCGGCACCAGCAAATGGAATGCCATTGAGCACCGCCTGTTCTCGTTCATCAGCATGAACTGGCGGGCCAGGCCGCTGGTCAGCTACCGAGTCATCGTTGACCTGATCAGCGCCACCACTACGCGCACCGGCCTGACCGTGCATTGCGAGCTCGACGCGAGCCATTACCCCAAAGGCATCGTCGTCTCCGACGAGCAGATGGCGTCCCTCAACATCACCCGCCACAACTTTCATGGCGAATGGAACTACACCATCCACCCTCGCAACAACTCAGATCGAGCGGTTATCCCCTGACGGGTCCTAACCGACCCCGGGCCGCTGCTGTGGACGTTGGAGGGCTTCGCCGCTCCAGCGGCGGCGCCCCGTTGAGCCTGGGCCGGCCGGCGCGGTTCCCGTCGGCGCCGATACCGGCCCGACGGCTGCCGTATCCGAGGGCAGCCTGGCCGCCGATTTCCGATACAGGTTGGCCTTCCGTTTGTCGCCGCGGCCGCGCATCACCGTTGCAGGACGGCCGCCGGGGCGGCCGCGGGTCTAGGCCGGCGTCCGTTTCCGGGCGCGGGGCGGACCCGACCGTCCATCCCGCCGCGTCGTGAGGTTTGCGATGTCCCAATTCCGCCCGGAGCCCCACCCGGCACCGCGATCCCGGCGCTCCCTGCTGGCACTCGCGGGCTGTGGCGCGCTGGCCTCCGCTCTGCCGGCCTGCTCTCTCCCAACGCGGCTCGCGGCCGTACCGCGCGGGCGCACCAGCGCCGCAACGGTGCTCGGCGTCCCGAACGAGCGGTTCTACCCGACCGAAGCCGCGGGCCAGGCGGCGCTGCAGCGGGAGTTCGTCGCCGCCGTCCAGCGCCAGCTCGTGTCGCGCGGCCTGCCCCCGGACGTGCCGGACCTGGAGCTGGACCTGCTCGGCATCTCGGGCGGCGGCGAGAACGGGGCTTTCGGCGCCGGGCTGCTCAACGGCTGGACGGAGCGGGGCGGCCGGCCCACCTTCTTCCTGGTCACCGGCATCAGCACCGGCGCGCTGAGCGCCCCCTTCGCCTTCCTCGGCAGCGCCTGGGACGCGAAGCTGAAGAGCGTCTACACCGACATCACCCTGGCGGACGTGCTGATCCGGCGCGGCTACACCGCGGCGATCTGGGACGACGCCATGGCGGACAACAGCCCTCTGTTCCGCACCATCTCCCGCTATCTCGACGAGGCGATGCTGGCGGAGATCGCCCGCGCCTATGACGGCGGCCGGCTGCTGCTGATCGCCAGCTCCAACCTGGACGCGCAGGTGCCGGTGGTCTGGAACATCGGCGCCATCGCGCGGAGCGGCCATCCGAAGGCGCTGGAGACGGTGCGGCGGATCCTGCTGGCCTCCTCGGCCATCCCTGGCGCCTTCGCCCCGGTGCTGTTCGACGCGACGCTGGATGGGCAGCCTTACCAGGAATTGCACGTGGACGGCGGCGCCTTCGCCCAGGTCTTCCTCTACCCCGCCAGTGTCTCCCGGTTCCGCCGAGAGCGGATGACGCGGCGCCTGCCCGTTGCGCCGGCCCGCGCCTGGGTGATCCGCAACAGTCGACTGGACCCCGAATGGGCATCAGTGGACCGCCGCACGCTCGGCATCACCGGCCGGGCAATCACCTCCATGATCTCCGCCAGCGGGCTCAATGACGTGCTGCGGATCCACAATGCCACCGAGCGCGACGGGGTGGACTTCAACCTGGCCTATATTGGGCGGGACTTCACGGTGGAGTACGACAAGCCCTTCGAGCAGTCCTACATGCGCCCGCTGTATGAATACGGGCGGGAGCGCGCGCTGCGGGGCGACGCCTGGGTGAAGCGGCCACCGGTCTGAGGGCGGACGGAGGCAAGCCGGTTCCCACCGGCGCGGGGTAGGGCACCGGATTTCCGTGGGGAGGGAGCCCGGGGCCTGCCGCCTGGGCTGGAGGGAAGCACCATGGAGGCGGCGAACTATTCTGCGGCGGAGGTGCTCCGCGACGGGCGCCGGATCGAGATCCGTGCCCTCAGGCCGGCCGATCGCGACGGCCTCCTGGCGGCCGTGGGCCGCACCAGTGCCGAATCGCTCTACCGGCGCTTCTTCTCGATGCGCAAAAGCTTTTCCGAGCGGGAGATCGCGGGCTTCCTCGACATCGATTTCGGCGATCATGTTGCCCTGGTCGCGATGATCCGGGAAGGCGAGCAGGCCGTGATCGCCGGTGGGGGACGCTACGCCGTGATCCGGCCCGGGACGGCCGAGGTGGCGTTCGTGGTCGTCGATCAGTATCAGGGACAGGGCATCGGCGCCACGCTGATGCGGCACCTCGTAGTGATCGCCCGTAGCGCCGGGCTTCGGGAGCTGGTCGCCGAGGTCCTTGCGGGCAACGCCGCAATGCTGAAGGTGCTGCGGAAGAGCGGGTTGCCCCAGACCACCGAAACCGAGTCCGGGGTCGTGCACGTGACGCTCCGGCTTTGAGCCCCGGGGGCCTGGTGCTGCCTTTCTTGCGTTCCGGCGTCGGCATAGGTGACCAGCCGCGGCGCCACAGGCAGCACTGCTGCCTCCCTCGAATGTCATAACGGACACGGGCGGCATTGGCGGCACGATGGGCACGAGGACCGGATCCAGGCCAATGCCCGATGTCAGCGAGAGCCCGCGGTTGCGCACCAGTCCATCCAGACCGAATGTGCGGCGCTGCCGACTGCGGCGGCTCCCCTGTGAGCATGTCCGCCAACCGAGCGCCTTGTGATCCGCCGGGCTCCCCCGGTCGCGCGGGAACGCCCGTCGTGCCGCCCCGCTTGGCCATCGCCACCATGCTCGTCGTGCTCGCCGTCACCGCCTGCACTCGGCCAGACTATACGTCGGTGCGGGACTGGGCCAGCACCGCGAACCTTGCCGTGGGCTACCCGGTTGCCACGGAGCCTTGCCAATTGCCATCGGGGTACGTCGCCGCGCCGAGGCCGCCGGACCCGCGGGGCGACGGCGTGCGTGCCATGCAGGAGGCGCTGGCGACCTACCTCTCGGCCCTGTCCACCCTCGCGGCGGACGGCGTCCTGCCCTACCGCGAGGATCCCTTTGCCGAGCTGGCGTCGCAGGCCGCAGGGGCGAACCAAGCCGGCGCCCAGGCCGTCACGGGACTCGGCGCCCTGCTGCGGAAAGCGACAATTGACAACGCCCAGGCGCCACAACTGGCTGGCACGATCAAGCAGGCGGACGGAAACCTGCAGGCACTGGTCGCTGCCCTCGTTGCGGCAGTGCCGGAGACCGATGCAGGCCTGACGGAGGACCGCCGGACGATGGCGGCCACCTACGCAGCGCTCGAGCAGGAGGCCCGCGACCCGGCGGCGCGGCAGGCCGCCCGCGATGTCGCAGCGCTACGCGACCGGGAGTTTGCGGCGCGCGTGGCCGCGCGCCATACCTATCTCAGCATCCTGGCGCAGGTCGCGGTGGGCCATGTCCTGCTCAAGGAGCGCGCCTCCCACCTCTCGCAGGAGGAGACGGCGCGACAGGTCCGCACTGCGCGGGATCGGCTGCTCCGCGCGGCGGCACCGCTGCCGGCCCTCCTCGTCGTCGCCCCGGGTGGCATTGCTTGCCCATCGACGCCCATACCCGAGCTCCCGTGGCGGACCGGCGTCGGCGGCCAGTCCTCCGTGACCTCTCCCCGGTAATGCGGCCGCCCCACCGCCGGCTGGTCGCTCTGTGGCTGGCCGTGGTGCTGGCCTGCGTCGGCCGGAGCGAGCCCGCGGCGGGGCAGGCAGCCCCGGGCGAGGCCGCGGTCCGCCTTCAGGCGGCCGCCGACCTGCAACCGCGGCGGGGCGCCCTGCTTGGCCTCATGGGCTACAACATGACCCCAGACGGGTCCGCCAATGCGATCACTGTGAACCGCGGCTCAACCAGCCCAGGCCACGGCGAGGCCGCCCCGACGCTCACCCTCGGCCAGTTCGGCTTCGGCTTCACCCTGAGCGAGTCCTTCCCCCTCTTCCTCGAGAGCTACCTCGGCTATGCCCGCTACGACCCGCGCACGCTCCTCACCGGCTCCGGCGCGCGTCAACTGCCGCTGCGGTGGAACAACGTCGCTGCGACCATCGGCATCGGCTGGGACATCCGCCTGACGGACTACTTAGTCCTGCGGCCGATCCTGAACGGCGCGGCCGGCTACGCGGCCGGTGACTCAGCGCTGTTCGGGGCGTTCGTCAAACACCGCACCGACGTCGAGCTTTCGACGCTGACAGACTTGCACGCCAACGTCGCAGGCTATGGTGGCTCGCTGATGCTCGCCTATTACGACCACCGCCCAGCGCGGGACATCGACGTCGAACTTCGGTACACGCAGATTCGACTGGAGACCTTCGGCGATACCCTCCAGGCCGTGCGCGGTGGCGCGACGGCGCGGACCCTGGGACTGTGGGCACGGTACCGCTGGCCGACCGGGCGGGAGGCCTTTGGCCGCCCGATCCGTTGGGTGCTGGACGGGTCGGCGACGAGCTACCTGGGCGACCAGCGCGAGGCGCTCGGCTTCGCCTGGGCACTGAAGATGGGCGGCGGGATCGAGTTCGACGTGGGCCGCCACGAGGTCGGAGCGGCCGGCATCAATCTGTCGCGGGTGCGCCTGATCGGCCGCTATATGGTCGGCGACCGCGGCGTGACCGGCGCCTCCTTCGGCATCGGCATCAGCTTCTGAGCTCAAGTTTGGCCATTCATGCAGCGTGGCAGGGCGTGTGGGCGATGCCTTCGCGGAGTGCCGGGTGACGGATTCCTCGCCTGAGGTGTCCCCCGGATTTTGGACAGGCGGTTGAGCTTGGTCTGCCTGCGACAAGAACGGACCCGGATGACGGGCAAGCGGAAGCGATACACGGCGGAGTTCAAAGTGAAGGTGGCGTTGGATGCGCTGCGGGGTGAGCTGACGACGGCGCAGCTGGCTGCCAAGCACGGCATTCACCAGACGATGGTCGGTGAGTGGAAGCGGCAGGCCATGGAGGGGCTGACGGCGGTGTTCTCCGGCAAGGCAGCGGCGCAGGAGAGCGCGAAAGCGGCCGAGGCGGATGTCGAGAAGCTGCACGCCAAGATCGGGCAGCTGGTGGTGGAACGGGATTTTTTGGCGAAAATGTCCGGTCGATGAGCCTCGATCAGCGCCGCCAGATGATCGAGCCGGAGCACCCGCGGCTGTCGGTGGTGCGGCAGTGCGAGTTGGTCTCGATCAGCCGGTCGGGGCTCCACCATCGGCCCGCGGGCGAGACGGCGCTGAACCTCGAGCTGATGCGGCTGATCGACGCGCAGTTCCTGGAGACGCCCTGGTATGGCTCGCGGCAGATGGCGCGGCATCTGTGCCGGGAAGGTTATGGGGTCGGCCGCAAGCGCATCCGGCGGCTGATGGCGAAGATGGGCCTGGCGCCGATCTACCAGCGGCCGCGGACGAGCACGCCGCAGCCCGACCACCAGGTGTTTCCCTACCTGCTGCGGGAGCTGGTGACCGGCCGCCCGAACCACGTCTGGTGCGCCGACATCACCTATCTGCCGATGCGGCGCGGCTTCCTCTCCCTGGTCGCGGTGATGGACTGGGTGACGCGGAAGGTGCTGTCTTGGCGGGTGTCGAACACCCTGGATGTGGAGTTCTGCCTCGAAGCCCTGGAAGAGGCGCTGGCGCGGTTCGGGCGGCCGGAGATCTTCAATACCGACCAGGGCAGCCAGTTCACCTCGCCGCGCTTCACCGGCCTGCTGCAGCAGGCTGGGGTGCGCGTCTCGATGGACGGCTGCGGCCGCTGGATGGACAACGTGTTCATCGAACGGCTGTGGCGTAGCCTGAAGTACGAGTGCGTCTACCTGCATGCCTTCAAGACCGGCTCGGAGCGGCGGGCCGGACTGGCGAAGCGGATCGGCTACTACAACGCCGGACGCCGACACAGCACCCTGGCGGGGCAGACCCCCGACGAGGCGTATGGGATGGGTGAGATGGAAAGATGGGCGGCCTGACGACAACCAGGACCGAGTTTACCCAGGCCGTCAAACTGTCCGGAGAATGGGGACCACCGCAGAGTAAGCGGCGGTTTTCAGTTGAGTGAATCCACCTACTCAACGAACTCTCCTCGATGTCATCGCTTCGTCATCTCGGGATAGCGAACAGCAGCCGGGAGCGGGGGCGCGCTGCGCAGAACAAAGGGCTGCGCATGGATGTGCTTGTGGTCGAAGACGAGGTGCTCCTGCGGGAGGTCCTCACCGAAAGCCTTGAAGCTGCCGGTCTACAAGTCGCTGGGGCTGCCAGCGCTGAAGCCGCGCTCGAGGCCATGCTGGCACATCCTGGTCAGCCACCTCCGCCAGTGCTGGTAACGGATGTGAACCTTGGCCGCGGATGCATGGATGGTTTCGCGCTCGTGGCCGAGCTGCGCCATCGGTGGCCTGCGCTGGGTGTCGTAGTCATGAGCGGCTACGCGCCGAATCTGGCCCGCTGTGTCGCTCTGGCACCTCACGAACGACACCTGCTGAAGCCCTTTGCGCCAGGCGCGCTCGTCCGAGCCGTCCACGAGCTCGTATCCCCAGTGATCGCATCATCACGTTAGCTGTCCGTCTTGGAGGTGTCCCGATGAACAAGCTCCAAATGGACCCGCCCCTTGGAGGCGGAACGCCGCCGCAGTTCATTGTCAGGGCGCAGCGCGTGGCTCGACCGCTTGGGAAGGCCCAGCGTTGGCATTGTGCCGGAACGTCAGCCAGGCGCGGACCCAGATCGCGGGGTTGGATTGCACCGACTCATTACCCGCTGGCCGGTGTTGGGTTGGTAGAGTGGTTCTCCCTGCAGCCGGCGGCTGCCGCTAGGGTGCCGCGGATTTCCTCCGAGGGTTGGTCGCGGTGGCCTATCCTGCCGGCGTCGGAGGACGGGGCAGGGCACCCAGGCCTTCCTGTCGTGCAAACGCCGGAGCGCATCGAGCAGGAACCCAGTGAAGTGCCGGCACGAAGCTGGTGTGGAGGAAATCGATGACCGATTCCGTGACCAACACTCCCGAGGTGCAGCAGTTGCTGAACCATGCCGCCGGGCTTGATCAGCCAGGCGGGAACGAGCGCCTGAAGCACATTGTGCATCGCATTGCGACCGACATGTGCCGCGTGATCGAGGAGTTCGACATCACCCCCACCGAGTTCTGGACGACGGTGAGCTACATCACCCGACTCGGCCAGGCCAATGAGGCCGGGCTGCTCGTCGCCGGGCTGGGCATTGAAGCCTTTCTCGACATGGTGATGGACGAAAAGGAACGCCGCGCCGGTCTGCAGGGCGGCACACCGCGCACCATCGAGGGGCCGCTCTACATCACCAACGCGCCGCTCTCGAAGGGCGAGGCCCGGCTGGACCAGGACCCGGAGAAAGGCGAGGTGCTGTTCATGGAGGGGCAGGTCAGGGACACGGAGGGCAAGCCCATCCCCGGTGCCATCGTGGACGTCTGGCACGCCAATACCAAGGGCGGCTACTCATTCTTCGATCCATCGCAGAGCCCCTACAACCTGCGCCGGCGCATCGAGACCGACGCCGAGGGCCGCTACCGCTTCCGTACCATCATGCCCTCGGGCTACGGCTGCCCACCGGAGGGGCCGACGCAGCAACTGCTCGACGCACTCGGCCGGCATGGCAAGCGCCCCGCGCACATCCACTTCTTCGTCGAGGCGCCGGGCTACCGGAAGCTGACCACGCAGATCAACATCGCGGACGACCCGTACCTGCACGACGACTTCGCTTTCGCCACCCGCGAGGGGCTAATCCCGGAGCTGATCCGCCACACCGATCCGGCGGAGATCAAGGCCCTCGGCCTAAAAGAGCCCTTCGCCACGATCCACTTCGATTTCGAGCTGAACCGGGAGGCCGCGAACCTGCCGGAGGCGGTGGTCGTGCGCGAGCACGCCAAGGCCGCGTAACCCGGGGAAGCAGTGCTGCCCTGCGGGGCGGCGCGACCCTAGCCACATCCAAGCCGGAGGCTTCCATGCCAGCCCCCTGTCCCGAGGCAAACAGCCCCACCCGCGACCTCGCCGTCGCCTCCGTTCGCAGCACCATCGTGGACGTGCCGACGGTGCGCCGGCACAAGCTGTCCCAGACCTCCGTCACCGCCCAAAGCTACGTCATCGTGCAGCTTCGTCTCGCCAACGGCGCCGAGGGCATCGGCGAGGCGGCCACGCTGGGCGGCCCGCGCTGGAGTGAGGAAAGCGTCGAGGCCATGAAGGCCAACATCGACGCCTACCTCGCCCCTGCCATCCTGGGCCAGCGTGCCGACCGCTTCGAGGCGGCCGGCATCCGCCTGGACCAGGCGGCCAAGCGCAATAATGCCGCCAAGGCCGCCATCGAGACAGCGCTGTTCGACGCCGTGGGCAAGACCCTCGACCTGCCCGCCGCTGCCCTGCTCGGCGGCGCGGTGCGGGACCGCTTTCCCGTGCTCTGGACGCTGGCCTCCGGCGACCCGGCGCAGGAGGTGGAGGAGGCCGAGCGCAAGCTGGAGGCCCGCCTGCACCGTACCTTCAAGGTCAAGATCGGCGCGCAGCCGCCCGAGGCCGACATGGCCCGGATGCGCCAGCTCGCCCGCGCGCTGGAAGGCCGCGCCGAGCTGATCGTGGACGCCAACCAGGCCTGGGACGAGACGGTGGCGGCGCGCTGCCTGCCCCAGCTCGCGGAGATGGACATACGCCTGGTGGAGCAGCCCGTGCCGGCCTGGAACATCGGCGCCATGGCCCGGCTGCGCGCGCGGTCCGGCACGCCGCCGCTGCTGGCGGACGAATGCGTGTTCGACGCGCACGACATGCTGGCGGTGGCGCAGGCGGCTGCGGCCGATGCGGTGTCGCTCAAGCTGGTGAAGCATGCCGGGTTGCTCGGGGTGCGCAAGGTGGCGGCGGTGGCGGAGGCGGCCGGCATCGGCCTCTATGGCGGCTGCCTGCTGGAGAGTTCGGTGGGGGCTGCGGCGCACCTGCAGGTCTTCGCCACCTTCCGCGAGCTGGAATGGGGCTGCGAGCACTTCGGGCCGCAGATCCTGACCGGCGAGTACGTGGCGGAGCCGCTGCGCTTCGAGGATTTCCATGTCCACCTGCCGACCGGACCCGGCATCGGCGTCGTCCTGGATGAGGACAAGCTGCGCCACTACGCGCGGCGATAGGAGAGACACCATGCTCTACCATGTCAGGATGGACGTGCGGCCGCCGCACGGCATCGACCCGGCGGAGTTCGAGCGGCTGAAGGCGGAGGAGAAGGCCCGCGCCCAGGATCTGCAGCGCCAGGGCAAATGGGTGCACCTGTGGCGGATCGCCGGGCAGTACTCGAATATCTCGGTGTTCGACGTGACGGATCACGACGAGCTCCACGGCATCCTCTCCTCGCTGCCTCTTTTCCCCTTCATGGAGGTCGCCGTCACCCCGCTCGCCCGGCATCCCTCGGCGGTCGCGTAGGGGCCCGGTGCCGTCGGGAGCATAGGCAGGCAGCATCATCTGGATCATTGGTGATGCGCGTTGACAGTGGCATCGGGCGGCCTGCCGTGCCTCTATGCAACCCGCTGGGCGGCTGCGCAGGCACCCAGGGAGGCAGTGTCCCGCCCCCAGCCAGCCGGTGCGCCAGCCTTCGGGAGGTGACCCATGCAGCGACGTTTCCTGGTCTTCGGCCTCGCCGCAGGACTGCCGGCGGTGGCTGCGATTTCGCCTGTGACGGGCAGGGCCCAGTCCGCCTCCTGGCCCGACCGGCCGTTGCGGATCATTGTGCCCTTCCCGCCGGGCGGTGCGATCGACGCCATGACCCGGCTGCTCGCACCACGTCTGTCGGATGCCTTGGGGCAGCCTGCGGTGGTGGAGAACCGCACCGGCGCGGGCGGCACCATCGGCAGTGCCGCCGCCGCCCAGAGCACGGACGGCCACACGCTGTTGATGGTGTCGATCGCGCACGCCGTGAACCCCGCGCTCTACCCCCGGCTGCCCTACGACAGCATCGCCGACTTCGCTGCTGTGGCGCCGGTCGCGATCGTGCCGAACCTGCTGGCAGTGCCGGCGGCCCGACCCTGGCGCAGCCAGGCCGATCTGGTCGAGGCCGCCCGCAAGCAGCCCGGCGAGTTGACCTATGGCTCGGCCGGCAGCGGCACCTCGATCCATCTGGCCGGGGCGCTGTTCTGCGCAATGGCAGGGATCGAGATGATCCATGTGCCCTATCGCGGCTCGGGCCCGGCGGTCGCCGACCTGGTTTCCGGACGGCTGGATGCGATGTTCGACAGCGTCACCTCCGCCTCGCCACACATTGCTTCGGGCCGGCTGCGGGCGCTGGCGGTCACCACCGGGCGACGCATCGCCGCCTTTCCGGAACTGCCCACCGTGGCCGAGGCAGGGGTGCCCGGCTACGCCGTGGATCCGTGGTTTGTGATGCTGGCGCCACGGTCGCTGCCAACCGCTGCGCGGGAGCGCGTCGGCGGCATCGTAGGGCAGGCGCTGCAGGATCCCCCCGATCCGCGAACGCTTCGCGGCGATCGGTGCGGAGCCGATGACGGGAGACGCGGCTTCGCTGGAGAGCCTGATTGCCAGCGAGACCGCGAAATGGGGCGACCTCATCCGCCGGCTCGGTATTCAGCCTGACTAGGTGTTTGGTCCTGGGATGAGATGGTGTGGGTTGATCCCGAAGATGGTGGGCTTCATTGCCCAGGCATCGCAGATCGCCTGGAAGGCGTCCGCCGTAATCGGGGCGGATTCCCGGGCTGATCAGGCCGGTGCGGCGGGTGAAGATCCGGTCAAACCGCGCCCGCAGCGCCGCCGCCTGGCTGGGGCAGGGCTCGTGCTGCCAGGCCTTCAGGTCGGTGTAGAGCCACCAGATCAGGGTTCGGGTGAGTTCGATGGCGCGGCGTTGCTCGTCGGTGGTGGGCACCAGCTTGTGCACCAACCGCTCGGCATGGATCCAGCAGAGCGCATGGATGCCGCTTGGGCCAGTCCCGCCGCCGTCGGTTGCCTGCTCCATCCCGGAAGGCCGCGACGGTGGCCGCGGCGGAAGCCCCGTAAGCCGAGCTACCTCGCCCCGCAAGGCTTGGTTCTCAGCCTTCAGGCTCGTCATCGTCGCTTGCTGCGCCTCACTGGCGACCTTCAACCGTGCGACCTCCGACGCCAGCCCACCGATGAGGTCCCGCAGTTCAGCGAGCGAGAGGGTCTCCAGCGACGCGGCATCCGGCGGTGACATGCTCAGCGTGAATCACGCCGCCGCCCCTAGCGCAACCACCATGCCCAGTGATTTGCCCCGGTTACCCAGTGGTGATGACGCCGAGCGTGTAGCCATCGGCCGGCGATTTCGCCATCTGCTCGGTGCCGATATTGCCGCCCGCGCCGGGCCGGTTGTCGATGACGATCTGCGGTGCCCCCGGCAGTTCCTGGATGGCGGACACCAGCAGCCGCGCAACCATGTCGGCGCCGCCGCCGGGCGGGTAGGGCACGATCAGCCGCGCCGGCCGGGCCGGTCAATTGGGATCGGCGCGCAGGGGTTGCGGCAACGCTGCGCCGGCCAGCAGGCTGAGTGCAGCGCGGCGGGTGGTCCTGACGCATTCTGTCATGTTGTTCCGCCTCGCGGCTTCCATCCCCGGGATGCAGCATGTATCCGTCCGGCTTCGGGCTCAATGGAGAGGAACAGACCCATGCCGGCCGCCCCCAAGATCAGCAGCTTCCCCATCCCGACGTTGGAGGAGGTGCCCGAGGATATCCGCGCCCGCATGCTGGCGGTGCAGGAGAAGGCCGGCTTCATCCCCAATGTCTTCCTGCTGCTGGCCCGCCGGCCGGAGGAATTCCGCGCCTTTCTGGCCTATCACGACGCCCTGATGGACAAGCGCGAGGGGCTTACCGCGGCGGAGCGGGAGATGATCGTGGTGGCGATCAGCAGCGCCAATCAGTGCCAGTACTGCGTAGTGGCGCATGGCGCCATCCTGCGCATCCGGGCCAAGGAGCCGGCCATTTCGGAACAGGTTGCGGCGAATTGGCGCAAGGCCGACATCACCCCCAGGCAGAAGGCGATGCTCGGCTTCGCCATGAAGGTGTCAGAGGCAGCGCATCTGGTGGGCGAGCCGGATCGCCAGGCGCTGCGCGAGGCCGGCTTCGAGGAGGAGGAAATCTGGGACATCGCCGCCATCACCGCTTTCTTCTCGATGTCGAACCGCCTGGCGAATGCGACCGACCTGCGTCCCAACCGCGAGTTCCACGCCATGGGCCGAGGTTGAGCGGGGGCCAATTTGGCGCCGCGCGCGGCCCGCGCTAAGACCGGAAGCCCGCCAGGAGGTCCAGGATGCCCAATCATAGGGGCGCGCCCGCCGCATGAGTGCCGCTTTCCACGAATTGCTCCATTCCATCGAGGCGACGGAGCGCGGGCTGGAGGATGCCGGCTATATCGCCAGCCGGCCGATCTCCACCGCCGTCTACCTGGCGCATCACCTGCGCAAGCCGATCCTGGTGGAAGGGCCGGCCGGGGTCGGCAAGACGGAACTGGCCAAGGCGGTCTCCGCCTGGCTCGGCATCCCGCTGGTGCGAATGCAGTGCTATGAGGGGCTGGACGAGTCCAAGGCCCTCTATGAGTGGAAATACGGCAAGCAGCTTCTCTATACCCAGATCCTGAAGGATCGGCTGGGCGCCGTGCTGGGCGAGGAGCCGGGGCTGGAGGCGGCATTGAGCCGGCTGCACGGATTCAGCGACCTGTTCTTCTCCGAGCATTTCCTGGAGCCGAGGCCCCTGTTGCGGGCGCTGCGGGAGCCTGGCGGCGCGGTGCTGCTGGTCGATGAGGTGGACAAGGCCGACCAGGAATTCGAGGCCTTCCTGCTGGAGATCCTCTCCGACTACCAGGTGAGCATCCCGGAAATCGGCACCGTGCACGCCACCGTGCCGCCGATTGTGCTGCTGACCTCGAACAGCATGCGCGACCTCGGGGATGCGCTGAAGCGCCGCTGCCTGCACCTGCATATCGGCCTACCCGATGCGAAGCTGGAGGGCCGCATCGTCGCCACCCGCGTGCCGGGGATCGAGGCCGGGTTGCGTCGGCAATTGGTGAGCTTCGTGCAGCAATTGCGCACCCTGGACCTGAAGAAACTCCCCTCGGTCAGCGAAACCATCGACTGGGCCCGCGTGCTGGTGCTGCTGCATGCCCATGATCTGGACCCCGACCTGGTGCGGAATACGCTGAACGTGCTGCTGAAATTCGAGAACGACATCGAGGTGGCGGAACCTCAACTCGGCGCCATGCTGCAGAAGGCGCGGCGCGAGGTGGAGTCGGTGCGCTAGAGCCGGGCCATGCGCGGTCCCCTCCTTGACTTCTTCCGTGCCGCGCGCAGTGCCGGGCTGCGCATCTCTCCGGCCGAGAGCATCGATGCGGTGCGCGCGGTGGAGGTGGTGGGCTTCGACGAGCGCGAAAGGCTGCGCGACACGCTCGGCCTGGTGCTCGCCAAGACGCTGGAGGAGAAGCGGCAGTTCGAGTCCTGCTTCGATCTGTTCTTCAGCCGCGACAGCTTCCGCGCCGAGGTGCCAGCCGGGCCCGACAGCTCGCCACCTGCGCTGCCAGGCCAGTCCGGCGGCGAGAGCGCCGGCGGAGGTGGCGGCGGCGCGCTGGCGCGGATGCTGCTGGAAGGCGACCAGGCCGGCCTTGCCGCGGTGATGGAACGCGCTGCGGTGGCCATCGGCCTTTCCAACATCACGCTGTTCACCCAGGTGAACCTGTTCACCCGCCGCATCCTGGAACAGATGGGGCTGCAGGCGCTGGAGCAGGAGATCGCCCGGCAGGGCGAGGCCGCCGGCCGCCTGCGCCAGGGGCGCGACTGGCTGCGGGGGCAGGTGCGCGACTTCGTGCAACAGAACCTGCAACTCTTCGCCGAGGGCGAGAACCAGCAATACCGTGAACGCCGCTTGCAGCAGACCCGCCTCACCGCCATCGACCGCCGCGACCATGCGCGGATGCGCCTGCTGGTGCGCGCCATGGCGCGTCGCCTGGCCACGCAATATGGCCGCAACCGCAAGCGCGAGCGGCGCGGCGTGCTCGATACCCGCCGCACCCTTCGCCGCAACATGGGCTGGGACGCGGTGCCCTTCCTGACCGTATGGAAGCAGGAGCGGATCGAGAAGCCACGTCTGGTGGTGCTCTGCGATGTCAGCGGCTCGGTCGCTGCGCTGTCGCAATTCCTGCTGCTGTTCCTCTATTCGCTGAACGAAGCCCTGTCGGGTCTGCGCTCCTTCGCCTTCGCCGGAGAGCTGATCGAGGTCAGCAACATCCTGGAGCGGGAGCCGATCGAGCGCGCCATCCCTGCGGTGCTGGAAAAGATCGGCTTCGGCTCCTCCAATTACGGCAATGCGCTGGCGGATTTCGAGCGTGGCTGGATGCAGATCCTGGACAGCCGCACCACCGTCATCATCCTCGGCGACGGCCGCGGCAACCGCAACGATCCGCGCGTCGAGATCCTGAAGCGCATGGCGGACCGGGCGAAGCAGATCATCTGGCTCAATCCGGAGGTCCGCACCGTCTGGGGCACTGGCGATTCCGACATGCCTCGCTACGCGCCACATTGCCGCATCACCGCCGTCTGTAACACATTGCAGCATCTGGAGCGGATCATCAGCGACCTGCTGCGCGACGGCGCCTGAGCTACCTCAACCTGAATCCCATCCCGTCCAGCGCGGCACGCATCCGGTCGCGCCCGGTCAGCGCCGCGGTGGTGCCGATGCGAGCCATGACGCGCGGCGTCCAGGCCTGGTCGCCCATGCCGTTGCGCTGCGAGAACTCGCGCATCGCGGCATCATAGGATTCCACCGCCCCGGCCTCCGCAGTCGCGTCATACTGCTCGCGATGCAGCACGGCGGCTTGCGGAAGCCGCGGCTTCACCTCCGCCTGCACCGCGGGATCGGGCCAGCCGATGCAGAGACCGAAGACCGCCATGACATTGGGCGGCAGGCCGAGCTCCGCCGCGACCTCCTCCGGCTTGTTGCGCATGGCGCCGATATAGACGCCGCCGAGGCCGAGCGATTCCAGCGCCACCACCGCATTCTGCGCCGCCAGCGCGGCATCCAGCGCGGCGACCAGGAAGGCCTCCATGTAGTCCAGTCCTTCCAGCGTCTTCCCGCGCGCCTCGCCGAGCCGGGCCAGGCGCGAAAGATCGGCCAGCCAGACCAGCAGCAGCGGGCATTGCGCCACGAATTTCTGCCCTGCCGCCAGCGCCGAGAGCCGCGCCTTGCGCTCCGGGTCCTCCACCGCCAGCACGCTCCAGGTTTGCAGGTTGGAGGAGGTGGCGGCGGACTGCGCGGCCGCCACCACCATCTCCAGCGCCCCCGGCGGCAATGGCCGCGGCAGGAAGGCGCGCACGGAGCGGTGCGAGAGCAGCAATTCCAGCACTGCGTTCAGCGGCCCCTCCGCTGGTGGCGCATCCGCCCCGTAGCGGGCGCGCAGCAGATCGGTGGCGGGGGTCTCAAGCAAGGCGGTTCTCCGAAGGGCAGGCGTCATGGGGTCATGCCTCGGCCAGGCGCCGCCGCGGCGCTTCCGGCAGCGCGGCATTGCCTGGCGGGTCGAAGTGAATCGCGTTGGGATGCAGCACGGTGGCGCGCATCGCCTCCTCGACCGAGCGCACGCCGCCCTGGCCGAAGGTGCCGCGGATCTCCTCCTGGAAGGCCGCCATGGCATGGTCGCCGCCCGCCGTACCGAGCGCAGCGACGGACCACATGAAGGCGCGGCCGGAGAAGGTGAAATCGGCCCCCACCGCCAGCGAGCGGAATACATCGAGCCCGGAGCGGATGGAACCGTCCAGCAGCACCTTCGCCCGCCCGCCGAGTGCCGCGGCGATGGCCGGCACGGTATCGATCGCCGCCGGCGCGGCATCGAATTGCCTGCCGCCATGATTCGACACCCAGATGCCGTCCACCCCCAACGCTGCGGCGCGCTCGGCATCCTCCGGGTGCTGGATGCCTTTCAGAACCAGGGCGCGCGGCCAGATTTCGCGGAACCGCGCGATGTCCTCCCAGGTGATGCCGGTGGTCATGCGCGCATGCACGAAGCCGGCAAGCTCCGCATTGCTGGCGCTCTCGCCCACATATTTGCGCAGGTTTTCGAAGCGCGGCTGGCCCTTCTGCAGCATCGACAGCGCCCAGAGCGGGGCACGCGCGATGTCGAAGACGGTACGCGGGCGGAAGCGGAAGGGTACCACCAGCCCGTTGCGCACATCATGCACGCGCTTCTGCCGCAGCGGCACGTCCAGCGTCAGCACCAGCGCATGGGCACCCGCCGCTTCCGCCCGTTGGATCAGGTCCACCGAGACCGCGTGGCTGTTGCCCGGCAGGCCGTAGAGCTGGAACCAGAAGACATCCGGCGCGAGTTGCGCCAGCCGCTCCATCCCGACATTGGCGACGGTGGAGCTGACATAGGGGACGCGCGCCGCCTGCGCCGCCGCCGCCAGGATCGCATCCGCCTCCGGCCAGATCATGCCGATATTGCCCATGGGCGCGACGCCGACCGGCATGGCGTAGTCCCGCCCGAAGAGCGAGGTGGCGGTGGAGACCTGGCTCACATCCAGCGCGTAGCGGGGCACGATCCGCACCGCATCCATCGCGGCGCGGTTATGCGCGACATTCGGCGCGCCGTCGCCGACGCCACCTTCGACGAAATCATAGGCGAAGCGGGCGACGCGCAGCTTCGCGTGGCGCTGAAGGTCGCCGAAAGCGGGGAAGCGCCGGCGCATCCGGGCCGCCGGTGTCTCGGTGGCGCCGGCGCCCCAGCCCTGCGGCTTTCCCGTGTTCCCCGTGCTGCTGCCACTCATGCTTCGCTCCCCAATGCCTCGCGCCACGCCGTGCCCGCCACCGGGTCCAGCACATCCTGCAAGCGGATGGCGATCTGGCCAGGCACGGAGATGCGCTTGAACCGCATCTCCGGCGCATTCAATGGCCGTGTCGCATCCAGCCCCATCTTGGCGCCGAACCCATCTTCCGTGGAGGGATCGAGGCGCGAGCCCTGCGCGCCCGGGATCACCAGCAGGTCGCGATCCGCCTGGAACCGCGTCGCCACCGCCCATTCCACCTCGTTGGGGTCGTGGATATCCACATCCTCGTCCACCACCACCACCTGCTTGATGTCGTAATGCCCGCCGAAGGCGCCAAGGATGACGTTCTTCGCCTCGCCCTCGGAGCGCTTCCGCATCTGCACCGTCAGGTGGTAGCGCATCACGCCGCCACGCCCGAGATGCACATCGGTCACGCCTGGGAAACTGCGTTGCAGATGCGTGAGCAGGGTCGCCTCGCGCGGGATGCCGCCCAGCAATAGATGCTCGAGCCCGCCGCCCACGATGGTGTGGAAGATCGGCCGCCTGCGCGTCGTCACCGCATCCACCTGCACCACATGGCGCTTCGCCCGCTCGCCGTAATACTGCGGGAATTCGCCGAAGGGGCCTTCCTCCTCCCGCGTATCGCGCAGGATGCGACCCTCGATGACGATCTCCGCCTCGGCCGGAACGCGCACGGCATTGGTTACGCATTGCACCACCGGCAGTGCCGCGCCATGTAGCGCGCCGGCGATCTCCAGCTCATCCGCATCGAGCGGTGCAATGGCCTGGGAGGCCAGCAGGGTCAGCGGGTCGATCCCGACCACGATCGCCACCTCCAGATCCTGCCCCATCTCCTCCGCCATGTGCAGATAGGCGAGGGTGTGGCGCGGCAGCAGCAGCACGCCGAGCCGGTCCGGCGCATTCAACTGCAACCGGTGGATCGTCACGTTCTGCACGCCGCTGCGCGGATTGCGGGAGATCAGCAGGCCGGCGGTGATGTAGGGGCCACTGTCATGCTCGTTATGGGTCGGTATCGGCAACAGCCGGGCCAGGTCCACCGGCCGGTGGACCACCTCCTGCACCGGTGCTGCGCTCACTTCCCGCCAGGGCAGGGGCGTGGCGGCGGCGTCCTGGAAGCGGCGGAGCAGTTGCGCGGGCGGCACGCCCATCGCCTCCGCCATCCAGCCGCGGTCGGAGATCAGCCCGGAGACCACGGGAACCGCATGGCCACCGGGATTCGGGAAGACCGTGGCCTTGCGCCCATCCAGCCGATTCGCCACTGCGGCGATCTCATGCACCAGCGACAGGCCGCGCCGCGCCACGGCCAGCCTCTCCCGCGCCGCGAGATGGTCCAGCCAGTCGCGCAGCCGCGTGACGGGCTTCGCGGCCTCCTGCTGGCTGCTCTCCGCTGGCATCCGATCCTCCATGCTCTGGCGCGGCCTGGGATTATGCACCCTCTGCGCCGGACGCATAGCTTGCCCACGGCCGTACCCTGATCCAGACTCGCGGCATGGAAGGGGACACGCTGCAGCCGGAGAATGCCTTCTGGCATTTTTCCCTCGCGGTCTATGCCGCACCGGGGGTCCAGGACGCCTGCCTCGCATTGCAGGACCGCTTCGGGCTGGACGTGAACCTGGCGCTGTTCTGCGCCTGGGCCGGTGCCGGGCGGGGCATGGCGCTGGCGCCGGCGGATGTAGCGGAGGCGGCCGCACTGGTGCAAGACTGGCGGGAGGAGGTCGTGGCGCCGCTCCGTAACCTGCGCCGCCGGCTGAAGCCGCGGCCGGAGGCACCGGTCAAGGCGCTCCGCCAGCGTGTGGCGGCGCTGGAACTGGAAGCGGAGCAACTGCAACAGGCGATGCTGTTCCGCATGGCGGCAGGCTGGCTGGCGGCGGCGCCAAGCCGCGGACTGGCGCTGCGCAACCTACATGCGCTGCTGGCCTGGTCCGGCGCCGGGGAGGGGACCGCCGCGGCCACAGCCCTGCTGGCCACGGCGGCCGAGGCCGCTAACGCCCCTTGAACAGCGGCGCACGCTTCTCGTGGAACGCGCGCACCCCCTCCGCGAAGTCCTCCGAGGTGCGGAGCCGGCTGTAGCAATGCCCCTCCAGCTCGATGGCGGTATTGAGCAGCGCATCCTCGGTATCATTCAGCAGCTTCTTCGCGGTGCGCTGCGCCAACGGGGCAAAGCCGATTAACTCCTGTACCAGCGCCTCCACCGTGGCTTCCAGCCTGTCGTCCGGCACCACCTCGGTGGCGATGCCCCAGTCCAGCGCCTGCTTCGCCGGAATCCGGCGGGAGCGCATGACGATATCCTTGGTGCGGGTGATGCCGACGATCTTCTGCAGCCGCGCCGAACCGCCCGAACCCGGGATCTGCCCCAGCTTCTGCTCCGGCAGCGCATATTGCGTGGTCTCCGAACAGATGCGGAAATCACAGGCGAGGCTGATCTCGAAGCCGACCCCGAAGGTGAAGCCGCGATTGGCGGCAATGACCGGCTTCGAGCAGCGCGCCGGCGCGGCGATGTTCCAGGCCAGCTTCGAGACCACCTCCGGCGAGGATTCCAGGAAGCCCTTGATATAGCCGCCGGAGGAGAAATGCTCGCCTTCCGCGCGCAGCACGATGACGCGCATCTCTTCCATCTCGTCCAGCGCCTCGAAGGCGCGGCGAAGCTGGTCACGCTGTGGCATGGAGATGACGTTCAGCGGCGGCCGGTGCAGCACCAGATCAGCCCGTGGCCCAGCCAGCTCCACCCGGAATCCGTCCAGGCCGGTCAGGCGGGGATCGTCGCTCATATACTTTGCTCCTGGTCTGTCTTGGGGGCGGCGAGGCGATAATCGCCCTCCACCAGCTTGCGGCGCAGCAGCTTGCCGACAGGCGAGCGCGGCACCTCCTGCACAAAGATGAAGCGGCGCGGCCGCTTGAAATTGCTGAGGCCGGAGTCGCGGCAATGCCGGTCCAACTCCGCCGCCGTTACCCGGCCGTGCGCGGCGACAAAAGCCGTGACGATCCTGCCCCAGCGTGTATCCGGCAGGCCGACCACGGCGACCTCGGCCACCGCCGGATGTAGCGAGAGGCAGCTCTCGATCTCGACCGGGGAGACGTTCTCGCCGCCGGTGATGATCATGTCGTCCACCCGGCCGGTGACGAAGAGATCGCCATCGGCATCCAGGAAGCCGGTATCGCCGGTGAAGTACCAGCCCTGCCGCAGGGCCTTCGCATCCGCCTCCGGGCGGCGCCAATAGCCCTCGAAGGATTCGTCGCCGGCCAGCAGCGCGATGACCTGGCCTTCCTCGCCCACCGCCGCCGCATCCTGCGGCCCCGCCGCATCCAGTCGGACCACCCGCACCATCTGGTTGATGCCGGCGCGGCCTGCACTGCCCGGCTTGCGTGGCGCCGCCTGGTCGATGGTGAAGGTGTAGATTTCCGAACTGCCATAGTGGTTGACGAACAGCTCCGGCCGGAACGCCGCCTCCAACGCGCGCAGCAACCCGTCCGTCATGGAGGCGCCGGCGAAGCCGAGTTTCCGCACCGAGGAGACATCCGTTGCCGCGAAGCGCGGATGATGCAGCAGGTCATGGTAGAGGGTCGGCACCAGATAGAGATTGCTGACCCGCTCGGCCTCGATCAGCGCCAGCGCCGCGGCGGCATCGAAGCGCGGCAGGCAGACGAAGGTGCCGCCGATCAGCGACATCGCCAGCAGGGAGCGCACGCCCATGGTGTGATAGAGCGGCATCACGCCAAGCGTCCGCTCGCCATGCGCATAGAGGTTCTGCGCCACATGCGCCACCGCCGCCGCGCGCTCCGCCCGGTGCCGCCGCGGCACGCCCTTGGGGCGGGATGTGGTGCCGGAGGTATAGAGCATCACCGACCAGTCCTCGGCCGCGGCGCGCGGCGCCACCTCCGGCGCGCTGCCCTGGACCAGTGCGTCGAAGCCGGTCTCGCCGGGCCCGGGCGCATCGAGCGCGATGCGGGGCAGGTGCAGTGCCGCCGGCGCGGCCGCAACCGCCTCCGCCGAGACCACCTCGAAGACCACGGCGCGGGCTTCGGCATCGGCTATCGCGTAGTCCACCTCGTCCACCTTGGCACGCCAGTTCAGCGGCACGATGATGAGGCCGGCAAGCTGGCAGGCCCAGTGCAGCGTCGCCGCCTGCCAGCGGTTCTGCAAGACGGTCAGCATGCGGTCGCCACGCCGCAGCCCAAGATTATCCAGCCCCGCGACCAGCGCGGAGATCTTTGCGTGCCACTCGGCATAGCTGAGCCGCAGATCGCCATCCACCAGCGCCAGGGCGTGCGGGTCGCGCGCCACGCTGGCCATGAAGCTGGTGCCGAGGTCAAGCATCCCCCGCCTCCTTCGCAAGCCGTTCGGCGGCCGCCAGCGCGGCGCGCAGGATCGGCGCATAGCCGGTGCAGCGGCAGAGATGGCCGGACAGCACCTCCCGCAAGGCAGCCTCGTTCGGGCGCCGATGCTCGCGCAGGAAGGCGTCGAGCGACATCAGGATGCCTGGCGTGCAGAAGCCGCATTGCAGCCCGTGATGCTCGCGGAACGCCTCCTGTAGAATGGAGAGCCGGTCCGGCGCCGGCGCCAACCCCTCCACCGTGCGGATTGCCGCGCCTTCCATCTGCACCGCGAGCGTCAAGCAGGCGCGTGCCGGGGCACCGTCGATCTGCACCGTGCAGGCACCACAGACGCCGTGCTCGCAGCCGACATGCGTGCCCGTCGCGCCGAGTTCGTACCGCAGGAAATCCGAGAGCAGCAGGCGCGGCTCCGCCTCGCCCTCCACCGCCTTTCCGTTCAGGGTGAGGTGCAGCCAGTGGCGCTGCCCGGCCTTCAGGCGCGGCATGCGGCGGCTTCCTCCAGCACGGCGCGGCCGAGGCGGCGCACCAAGTGGCGGCGATAGGCGGCGGTGGCGTGCAGGTCGTCGCGTGCCTCCAGCGACCAGGCGAATTGCTCCAGCGCATCCTCCAGCGCCGGGTCACTAGGCAGGGGAAGGGCCCGTGCGACTGGGCGGTCCGCGACTCCGCCCACGGCCAGCCTGGCCGAGCGCGCGTCCACCACCGCGGCGCAGGCGGTGATGGCGAAGTCGCCATGCCGGCGGCCGACCTCGCGGAACGCATGGCCGCTGTCTGGCGCCGCATGGGGCAGGGTGATGGCTTCGATCATTTCCTCCTCCGCCCGCGTGGTCGCCATCATGCCGGTGAAGAATTCCTCCGCCGCCACGCGCCGTGCGCCGCGCCGGGAGCGGAGATGCACATGGCCCCCCATCGCCACCAGCACCAGCGGGATTTCCGCACTGGGATCGGCATGCGCGACCGAGCCGCAAAGCGTGCCGCGGCTGCGCGTCTGGGCATGACCCACCCAGGGCAGGGCTGCGGCCAGCAGCGGCTGCTGCCGCGCTAGCCCGGGCCGAGCCTGCAATGCCGCCTGGCGGATGCCGGCGCCGATCCGCAGCGCCCCCGCCGCATCGGCCACCTCGCGCAGCGCGGCGATAGGCATGATATCCACCAGCAGCGCCGGTCGCGCCAGCCGCATGTTCAGCATAGGCAGGAGGGATTGCCCACCGGCCAGCACCCGCGCCTCCGTCCCCGCCTGGTGCAGCGCCTCCAGCGCCTCCTCCAGCGTCTCGGCGCGCAGATAGTCGAAGGGCGCTGGCTTCATCGGCGCCAGCCGAGCAGCCGCAGCAACCGGGCGAAAATCCCCTCGCGCGGGGCGCTGCCACCGCCGGCATGCGCGGCGAGGGCGGCGAAGAACTGCCGGATCACCAGCCGCGCTGCGCCATCCAGCAGTCGGCCGGCGATGCTGGCCACCTTGCCGCCGATCTCCGCCTCGTAGCGGTAGCCGATGCGCGTGCGTTCCGGCCCATCCTCCGCCAGGGTGACGCGGCCGGTGCCGCGGCCGAAGCCGAGCGCGCCCTCGGCACCGCCGCTGAGCGTCACCGCCTGCGGCGCATCCAGATCCGAGAGGGTCAGCGCCACGCGATACCGGCCTTTCACCGGTCCGACTCCCAGCGTGACCTCCGCCCGGAATTCCGTCTCCGAGACCCGCTGCACGTCATGCGCGCCAGGCACCACCGCCGCCAGGGTGGTGGGGTCGAGCAGCATGGCCCAGACTCGCTCCCGCGGCGCGGCGACCATGGCGCTGCCCTCGCCGAACAATTGCCGCCCGCCCGCAACAGGCACGGCGCCGCCGCCTGGCCGCGCCGCTTCTGGGCCATGGATATGTGCCGCCAGCCGTGCCGGCAGCAGCGGCAGGGTCACATCCTTGAGGCCCAGCGCATCCGCCACTGCATTGGCGATGCACACGGGGGTGGACATGCAATTGCCCTCGCCCACCCCCTTGGCGCCGAGCGGCGTGAAGGGGGAGGGAGTCTCGTGATGCAGGGTCACCGGCTCCGGTACTTCCATCGCGGTGGGCACCAGGTAGTCGGCGAAGGTGCCGGTGGCGAAGCTGCCATCCGCGCCGTAGCTATGCTCCTCGAACAGCGCGGCACCGAGCGCATGCGCGAAGCCGCCCGTCACCTGGCCGGCGACCATGCCGGGATGCAGCACGCGGCCGCAATCATGCATGGTGACATAGCGGTCGATCCGCACCTGGCCGGTGGTGCGGTCCACCTCCACCCCGCAGAAATCGAAGATGAAGCCGTGGCAGAGCGAGGAGTTCACCGCATCAGCCTCATCCGGCGCGGTGAGTTCCGGGGGTGTCCAATACGCCGTCTCGCGCACTGCCTGGTCCATATCGGCGGGCAGCGTGCCAGGCGCCCAGTGGCTGGCGGAGGCGACACGGGCGAAGGGCAGGGCATTGTCTGGATTGCCGCGCGCGAAGATGCGGCCGCCGGCGAAAACCACATCCTCCGTCGCCACATTCAACTGCGACGCGGCGATACGCGCGAGCCGCCCGCGCAAGCGCTCCGCCGCGAGCTTCGTCACCCCTGCCACCGCCGGTGCGAAGCGGCTGGCGTAATTGCCCGAGGCAATGGACCAGGCGTCCTTCGCCGTGTCCATCTCCGTCACCACCCGCACATCCTGCGGGTGCAGGCCAAGCTCATCCGCCACCACCTGCGCCAGCACCGTGCGATGCCCCTGGCCTTGCGGGGTCGAGGCAACATGCACCGTCGCCGAACCGACCGGGTCGAGGTTGATCGTCGCCGTCGCCTGCGCGCCGTTCTTCGGCCCGGCCCGCTGCCGCTCCGCCGGCGTCAGCACCGCGGAGATATAGCCCATATTGGAGACGCTCGGCTCCACCACGGCGGTATAACCGATGCCATAGAGCCGCCCCTCCGCCCGCGCCGCATCGCGCCGCGCCAGCAGTTCCGCATGGCCGCCCCCGGCCAGCGCCGCCTCCAGCGCCGCGCGGTAGTCGCCGGAATCGAGCAGCGCGCCGCTGGCGGTGCGGTAGGGCATCGCCGACGCCGGCACCAGGTTGCGGCGGAGGACCTCCAGCGGATCGAGGCGCAATTCCAGCGCGATCCGCTGCACCAGCCGTTCCAGCGCAAAATAGACCTGCGGCCCGCCGAAGCCGCGGTTGAGCCCGGTCGGCGCCTTGTTGGTCAGCACCACGCGGTTGCGGATGGCGACATGCCGCACCGTATAGGCGCCGGTCATGTTGCCATGCATGCGATACAGTGTGGCCGGTTCCGGCGCCCGGAGATGCGCGCCGCAATCCTCGATCTGGTCCCAGTCGAGCGCGGTGATGCGGCCATCCGCCTCCACCGCCGCCGCCAGCCGCGTCGCACGGTTGGTGGCGACCGAGGAGGCCGCCAGATGCTCCAGCCGGTCCTCGATCCATTTCACCGGGCGGCCCGCCACGCGTGCCGCGGCGGCGATCAGCACGATATAGGGAAACACCCCCTGCTTCACGCCGAAGCTGCCGCCCGAGTCCGGCGGGGTGCGCAGCCGCAGCCGGTTGCCCGGCACCCGCAGCGCGCGCGCGATCACCGCGTGGATGCTGAAGGGGCCCTGGAAATTCGCCAGCACGTCATAGGCATCGGCGCCGGGCTCGTATTCCGCCACCACGCCATAGGTCTCGATCGGCGTGCAGGCGTTGCGCGGATAGTCGATCTCCACCGCAATCCGGTGCGGCGCCGCGGCGAAGGCGGCCTCCGGGTCGCCGTAGCGGAAGCTGCGGTCGCTGGCGAGATTGCCTTGGAGCCCGGCATGCAGCACCGGCGCATCCGGCTCCAGCGCCGCACGCGGCGCCACCACGGCGGGCAGCGGCGCGTAGCGGATCTCGATCAGGTCGAGCGCGTCCTCCGCCAGGTAGCGGTCCCGCGCTACCACCACCGCCACCGGCTCGCCGACATAACGCACGCGGTCGGCAGCGATCGGCCAGCATTCCATCGGCGCCTTCACGCCCACCACCAGGCTGCTGGTCAGCGCCTGGATATCGGCGCCGGTCAGCACCGCGGCGACGCCGGGCAGGGCGCGCGCGCGCTCCACTTCCACGCGTTCGATCAGCGCATGGGCATGCGGCGAGCGCAGGATGGCGGCGTGCAGCGTGCCGGGCGGGGTGCCGCAATCATCCATGTAGCGGCCACGGCCGGTGAGCAGCGCGGCATCCTCGACCCGTGGCAGGGACTGCCCGACCCAGCCCGATTGCTTCGCCTGCGTATCCAGCCGAGCCTCCCCGCCTGTATCAGTCGAGCTGCGCCCCGGAGGCGCGGACGATGTCGCGCCAGCGCGGGATCTCCGCTGTGATGAAGGCGCGGAACTCGGCCGGCGGCAAGGGCATCGGCTCCGCCCCCATGCCGGCGAGCCTTTGCCGCATGTCCCTGTCGGCCAGCACCGCCGCGACCTCCCGCGCCAGGCGCTCCACCGCCGCCGGTGGCGTGCCGCGCGGCGCGACGATGCCGAACCAGCCCGCCGTCTCGAAGCCGCTCACCCCCGCCTCGGCCATGGTCGGCACGTCAGGCAGGGCTGGCAGGCGCGCGGGGGTGGCGACGGCCAGCGCCCGGATCTGCCCGGACCGCACCTGCTCCACCACATTCGGCACCAGCTGGAAACTGGCATCGAGCCGGTCGCCGGTCATGTCCAGGATCACCGGCGGCACGGCGCGATAGGGCACATGCGTCAGGCGGAGGCCCGTGAGGTGTTCGAACTGCGTGCCCGCCAGGTGCTGGCTGCTGCCATTGCCGATGGAGCCATAGGTGACCTCGCCCGGCCGCGCCTTCGCATAGGCGATGAATTCCTGCACGCTGGTCGCCGGCAGCGCATTGCGCACCACCAGCATGTTCGGTACCCGCACCAGCCCGATGACAGGGTCGAAGTCGCGCAACGGATCATAGCCTAAGTTGCGGTACAGGGCGAGATTGGCGGCATGGGTGCCTGAGGAGGCCAGGCCGAAAGTGTAGCCATCCGGCTCCGCGCGCGCGACGTGCTCGGTGCCGATATTGCCGGCGGCGCCGCCGCGGTTGTCCACCACCAGGCGTTGGCCGAGCGGCCCTGCCAGCCGGTCCGATACCATGCGGGCGATGGCGTCGCTGATGCTGCCGGGCGGGAAGGGCACGACCAGCCGCACCGGCTTCGTCGGCCAATCCTGGGCCGTCGCCGGGGCGGCAAGCAACAGCAGCGCCAGCAGGCCATGAAGCATCCGCATTCCGGCAGCCTCCCTTGTATCCTTGGCACGGCCCCGCCCGTGGCCGGCGATGCTGGTCTTACCCGAACCGGCACGGCGCCGCTACGGCATCGCTTGCTCTCACGCTCACGCCGAGGTGACGGCGGTGAGTCGCTTCGTGGACCCCATCTTGGGGCTTGGCGCCAGCCAGAGGGCAGGGAACAACCATGACCGATCATGCAGTCCATTGCGCCGGGCCTGGGTTGCGGAGCCCGGTGCTGGCCGCCACGCTGCTCGCCGCCACGTTGCTGGCCGGCTGCGTCGCGGCGGGGCCGCCGGTGCCCTCCGTCACCCTGCCGCCCGACGCCGTGCAGGGCGCCGGCGACCCGACCCGGGCGGCAATCATCGGCACTGCCTATGCCTTCGGCAATCCTGCCAGCCTGGCAGGCCACCCGGCTGAAGCGGCGCAGGCGATCGCGCAATACGAATATCTGACGGTCGAAATCCCAACCGGCCCGCGCTGGGTTGGCTTCTCGCCGGTGGTCGGGCTTGAATTGCAGAAGGGTCGGGAGAGATGCACGCCGCGCTCGGCATCCCGCCTGCGGCGCCACCACAGGCGGTGGTGGATGCGCTCTACGCCGCCTCCCGCGCCCTGCGGGTCGGGGATACCATGGCGGCCGAGCGCATCCTGGCGCCGCCGCTCTTCACAGCCGGCGGCGGCGCGACGCTGCAACGGCTGGCGGCCCTGCCGCCGCTGCCAAGCGCGAATTTCGCCACCTCCCTGGCCGGCAGCGAGATGAACCGGCAGGACCAGGACGGCGGGCGCCGTGGCGGCGGCGGCTTCGGCAGGCGGTTCTGAGCTTATTCCGCCGCCTTCCGCGCATAGATGCCCATGGTGTTGTAGGGCGCATAGGGCGGGAAGGCGCCGATCGCGGTCATGTCCACCTCGATCAGCGAGGGGCCGGGCGTCGCCACCGCCTTCGCCACGGTGGCGGCCAGGTCCTCGGCGCGGGAGACGCGGAAGGCGGGCAGCCCCGCCACCGCCGCGAGCTTCTGGAAATCCGGTCCCTGCAGGTCGCCGAAGAACATGCGGCCGTCCTGCAGCGCCCCCTGGATATGCTTGATGACGCCATAGCCGCGGTCGTTCATCACCATCACCACCAACTCGGCACGTTCCTGCACGGCGGTCCAGAGCTCGGTCTGGTTCAGCGCGAAGCCGCCATCGCCGACCATGGCGACGGTCTTGCGGCCCCCTCCCGCCATTGCCGCGCCGATGCCCATGGGCAGGCCCGGCCCGATCGCCGCACTGATCGGGTGCACCGCATCGCGCGGGCCGAGCACCGGGAACACCCGGTTGCCCCAACTGCTGTTGCTGATGGTGATGTCGCGCACCCAGAGCGCATCGCGCGGCAGGGCGCCACGCAGCGCCGCCGGAAATTCGGCATAGGGGCCGAGGGTGTCGCAGTATTCCGCCACCGCGCGGCGCTTGGTTGACTGGAACTCGTCGGCGAAGGCGGGATCGACCGCCATGCGGCCCTTCAGCCGCTTCGCCAGCCCCGCCATCACCAGGCCCGCATCGCCGCAGACGAAGGCGGTATTGGCATAGGTGCGGCCATTGGCGCGCGGGTCCACATCCACATGGATCAGCGTCTGAGGCAGCTTCAGGGAGAAGTCCATCGTCTCATGGCCGCGCAGCCGGCTGCCGACCACGAGCATGGCATCCACGGACCGGTAGAATTCCTGGATGCGCGGCGCGCCATTGCCCTGCAAGCCGCCGAAGCTCATCGGATGGTCTTCCGGGATGATGCCGCGGCCATTCCAGGAGTTCACGGCGCCGAAGCCGAGATCGAGCAGCGCCATGGCCTCCGCCCGCGCCGATTTCGCGCCATTGCCGAGCCAGAGCATGGGCCGCTTCGCCCGCAACAGGATCTCCGCCGCCTCGTCCAGCGCAGCCTCGGAGGGCGGCAGGGGCGGCGGCACCGGCAGCACCAGCGTGTCGAGCAGGGAGGGGCGGGGGATCACGGTGCGCTGGATGTCGATCGGCACCTCGACGCTCACCGGTCCCATGGGGGGGGCGTCAGCGCCAGGGTCGCCGCGCGGGTCAGCACGCCCAGCGCCTCCTGGGCCGAGCGGATGCGGAAGGCGGATTTGCACACGGCCGCAAGCATCGCCGTCTGGCCGGGCACGTCATGCACCGTGCCCATGTCGCGGTCGATGAACTTCGTTGCCGTCTGGCCGGTGATGTGCAGCACCGGGCTGCCCGCGAATTGCGCCTCCACCAGCCCCGGCACGGTATTCGCGGCCCCCGGCCCGGTGGAGGAGAACATCACGCCGAGATGGCCGGAGATGCGGGCATACGCATCCGCCATATGCGCGCCCCCCCATCTCGCCGCGCGCCATGACGTAGCGGATGGCGTTGCGCCGCCCGATCCCGTCCAGCATCGGGATGTTGTGGACCGAGACGATGCCGAAGCAGGTGGTGACCCCGATGCGCGACAGGAATTCCGCCACCAGGTCGCCGACATTGTAATTGCTGTCCGTCATCCTCTCCCCCGATTTCCTGTTTGGCTCTCTGGCCGGTCGGGGCAGTCTGGCACAGGCGGCGGCGGTTGCATCCCCCTCGGGATTCAGTGCAGCCGGGGTGCCTTCAGGAAGGCGCGGCGGTCGATCGAGGTCACCACCAGCTCGCGCGGGCTTGCCTCCCGGCCGATGGTCAGCCGCAGCCTGGTGCCGGCGCTGCCCGAGGCCCAGACCGCGCGCCACAGCCCGGCCAGGTCGCTGATGCGGGTGCCGCCTACCGCCAGCACCCGGTCGCCCTCCTGCAGCCCGGCCTTCTGCGCCGGCCCGCCGCGCGCCATGGAACTGGCGATGACGCCCTTCTCATCCTCGGTGGCATAGAGGCCGAGCCAGGGTCGGGCCGGGCGGTTCGGCCTGCCATAGGCCAGCATGTCCTCCAGCACCGGCGGCAGCAGGCTGGCCGGCACCACCATGTTGAGGTCGACCCGCTTGCCCTTGCCGTCCTGCTGCTGCATCACCAATGAGCCGATGCCGAGCAGCCGGCCATCGCCGCCGATCAGCCCCGCCCCGCCCCAGGAGGGATGCGCGGGGGCGGTGAAGATCGCCTCCTCCAGCATGTATTCCCAATAGCCGGCGAATTCCTGCCGCGCCGCCACGGTGCAGCGCAGCGCGTGCTTGCGGCCGCCGGCGCTGGCCAGCACCGCGGTATCGCCCGGCTGCGGCGCCTCGCCGGTCTCCACGGGCAGGGCCGGCAGGTCGAGCCGGCCCAGCGCCTGGATCAGCCCGAAGCCGGTCTCGAAGTCATGGCCGAGCGCATGGCCCTGCACCACCCGCCCGTCATGGGTGGTGAGCCAGATCGTCTCCGCTTCAGTGACAATATAGCCGATCGTGGCGATCAGCCCATCCGGCCGGATCACCACGCCGCTGCCGATCCGCTCGGTGCCGAGGGTCTGGGCGGTGAAGGCATCGGCCGGCACCATGGCCTTCACCGCCACGATGGAGCGGAGCGCCCGGTCCAGGTCGAAGCCAAGCTCGGCCGGGTTCGGCTGAAGTTCGTTCGGGATCTCCCATTCGCTGGTCGCCATGCCTTCCTGTCCGCTCCGGCGGTGGGGTGGTCTTGCCATGAATATCGGCTGGGAACGCGGCTGCGCCAACGCCGGATGCAGGATTCAGGCGCCGAGCCGTCGCAGCAGCGCCTTGGTAAGCGGTCTTGCCGCCGCCGCAAACCCCTCCCATGGATCGGCGCCGCGCAACCGGGCCGGAGCGGAGCGGAGCGTGAAGGCGCGCGGGTCCAGCCCCGCCGCCACCTCCGCCCAGTCCAGCGGCATAGCCACCGTAGCGCCGTTGCGCGCACGGGGGGACCAGCCGGCGATGGCGGTGGCCAGTCGGTCGTTGCGGAGATAGTCGAGGAAGATCCGTCCCTCCCGCACCTCCCGCACCGGGCTGGTGGTGTAGCGGCCGGGCTGCGCCGCTGTCGCAGCCTCGCAGATCATTCGGGCCAGGGCCTTGGCTTCCGCCCAACCGGCGCGGGGCTGCAGCGGCACCACCACATGCAGCCCCTTGCCGCCGGTGGTGCGGCAGAAGGGGACCAGGTCCAGCGCCGCCAGCCGCTGCCGCAACTCCTGAGCCGCGGCAATTACGGCGGCGAAGGGGAGGCCAGGGGCGGGGTCGAGGTCGAGCACCAGCCGGTCTGGCCGCTCGAAATCCCGGGCGGTCGAGCCGGTCGGGTGGATTTCCAGCACATTGGCCTGGGCCAGGGCGCGCAGCCCCTCGGCATCCGCGACGCCGAGATAGGGGCGGGACTCGCCAGGCAGGGGCAGGCTCTGCACCGCGGCGCCGAAGACCGCGGCCGGGTGGCGCTGCACGAAGCGCGGGCCGGAAAGGCCGCGCGGCGCCCGCACCAGGGTCAGCGGCCGCCCGGTGATCTGCGGCAGCAGGCGCGGCGCCACGGCCACCATGTAGTCCGCCAGATCCTGTTTGGTGATGCCATCCTCCGGCCAGAGCGGCCGGTCCGGATGGGTCAGCACCACCGGCGCCGCCGGCTTCGCGCGGGTCCGCGCCGGGCGGGGCTTGGGTTCGGGGGCGGCTTCTGCGGCCGCGTCCCGGCCCTTCACCAGCATCCAATTGTGCCGCTTCGCTCCGGGCTTTTCGCGCATCCGCAGCAGGTGCCAGGCGCCGTGGAGCCGCTCGCCCTCCAGCGTGAAATCCAGCCGCCCCGCCTCCAGCCCGGCCCGCGCCGCCGCGACCGAAGGTGGCTGCCAGGTGCCGCTGTCCCAGATCTCGACCTTGCCGGCGCCACAATTGCCGGGCGCGATCTCGCCCTCGAATCCGGCATAGTCGAGCGGGTGGTCCTCCACTTCCACCGCCAGGCGCCGCACCGCGGGGTCGAGGCTCGGCTCCTTGGTCACCGCCCAGGATTTCAGCACGCCATCCAGTTCCAGCCGCAGGTCCCAGTGCAGCCGGCGCGCCGCATGGCGATGCACCACGAAGCGCAGCGCCCGGGCCCGGCTGCGCCTCGGCGTTGCGCCCTGCGGTTCGGCGGTGCGGGCGAAGTCGCGCTTCGCGTGGTAGCGGTCCAGCGGGGTCTGCTGCGGTGATGGCATGGCCGCGTAACAACGCGGCATGGTCGGGCGGGTTCGATGGCCCGGGGAATGCCGGCAGGGGATGACGGCGCCGGGCCGATCCGGCAGCATCCGGGCGGAGCAGGGGGGGGCTGATGGCGGAACGGCTGGTGATCCTGGGTGCCGGCGGGCATGGCCGCGCGGTGATCGAGTTGCTGCGCGACCTCGGCGGGCCGGAGCCCGTGGGGCTGGTCGATGCGGCGCCGGGCGCCGGGGCGATGCTCGGCCTGCCGATCCTCGGCACCGAGGCCGCGCTGCCGGGCCTGCTGGCGGCGGGGGTGCGGCTGGCCTGCATCGCGATCGGCGACAATGCGGCGCGGGCGGCGGCGGCGGCGCGGCTGACGGAGCTTGGCTTCGTCCTGCCGGCGCTGCTGCATCCTTCCGTCATCCGCGCCGGCAGCGCGGTGGTGGGTGCGGGGGCCGTGGTGCTGCCGCGGGTGGTGCTCGGCGCCTGCGTGCGGGTGGCGCTGCTCGCCATCGTCAATACCGGGGCGATCCTGGAGCATGACGTGGTGCTGGGCGAAGCCGCGCATTGCGGCCCCGGCGCGGTGCTGGCCGGTGGCGTCCGGGTGGGCGCGCGCGCCCTGATCGGCGCCGGCGCCGCCTGCAAGCCCTATGCCTGCATCGGCGAGGGCGCGGTGGTCGGCACCGGCGCGGCGGTGACGCGGGATGTGGCGCCGGGCGCCGTGGTGGGCGGGGTGCCGGCGCGGGTGCTATGAGCACGCGCCGGCGGGAATGCGGAAGGAAAGACGGACAGCATGGATGGAGTGAGGATGGCCGAGGCCATGCGCGAGGGCCGAAGGGAGGCCCTGGTGCCCGAAGGCTTCGTGCCGCGGCCGGTCAGCGGCGGCTTCCTGCGGGCGGCCGGGCCGCTCTGGACCCGCCCCGGCGAGGATGGCAGCCGCTTCGGCCTGCTGGTGCAGGAGCAGCATTGCAACGGCATGGACATGTGCCATGGCGGGATGCTGGCGACACTCGCCGATGTCGTGCTGGGCATCGGCGGGCTGGAGCGGGCGGGCCTCAGCGGCTTCTTCACCACCATCAGCCTGAACAACGACTTCCTGGCGCCGGTCCCGCTTGGCGCCTGGGTGGAAGCCAGGGTGGAACTGCTGAAGCTCACCCGGACCATGATGTTCGTGCAGGGCGTCTTCACCGTGGCGGGCAAGCCGGTGCTGCGCTCGAGCGGCGTGTTCCGGCTGCCGCGCCAGGTGTAATGGCGGGGGCGGCATGGTGCCGCCCCCGACTTTCCTCAGCCCTCGGCCCGCACCGTATTGCGCAGCCGGCCGATGCCGTCGATCTCGCATTCGACCACATCGCCCGGCTTCAGGGTCTGCGGCGGCTGCATGGCATAGCCGACGCCCTCCGGCGTGCCGGTGATGATGACGTCGCCGGGCTTCAGGGTGAAGCCGAGCGAGAGCTGGTGGATGATCTCCTTCACGTCGAAGATCATCTTGCTGGTATGGCTGTCCTGGCGCTTCTCGCCATTCACGAAGCAGCGGATGCCGGTGTTCAGCGCGTCCAGCTCATCCGCCGGGACGATCCAGGGGCCGAGCGGGCAGGAGCGGTCGAGCGACTTGCCCTTGAACCACTGGCCGTAGCGGCGCTGCAGGTCGCGTCCGGTCACGTCGTTGCCGATGCTCCAGCCGAAGACATGGTCGAGCGCCTGGTCCTTCGGGATGTCGCGGCCTTCCCTGCCGATGATGGCGGCGAGCTCCACCTCATAGTCCAGCCACTTGGTCACACCGTCATGCGCCGGGATCCAGTCCTCATGGGCGATGACGGTATCGGGGGCCTTGGTGAAGAATTGCGGGAATTTCGGCAATTCGGGATTGGTGATGCCGCGGGTGCGGTCGCCCTCCGCCACATGGTCCATGTAATTGCGGCCGACGCAGAAGACATTGCGGCGGGGGCGCGGGATCGGCGCCAGCAGCCGCGCCGCGCCGGCATCGAGCACCGCGCCGGCGGGCGGGTTGGCGGCCAGCGCCTTGACCGCCGCGAGCACCGAGGGGCCGCCCTCGATCAGCGCCAGCATATCCGCGGTGCGGCCGGCCAGCGCGGCGCCGCCGGCGGCGGTGAGGTCGAGCAGGCGGCCGCCCTCCAGCATGGCGCCGAGGCGCTGGCCCTTGGCATCGGCGAAGGTGACGAGTCTGGTCATTGCAGGCTTTCCCCCCAGGGGTGTTCAGGCCGGCGCAGCGGAGCGCGGTTGCGGGGTGCTGGCAAGCCCCTGCGGCGGTGGGGGAATGCTTGCGCCAGGTCGAAGGCCGGAAACGCCCGCGGAACAGCGCGATTGCGCCATGCCCCGGGGCTCGTCCGAGCGTCCGCCGGATGCGGATGCCCGCCACGCACGATTCGCCATGCTGCCGGCCGGGCCGGCTCGCGTCCTACCCCGCCGGATCGATGTCCTGGTTCACCCGGAACAGGTTCCCCGGATGGTAAGTCCGCTTCACCGCGACGAGCGGTCGTAATTCTCGCCATGAGAGGCCTTGATGCGGTCCTGGCCCCCGTCGTCAGGCATGAAATTCGCGTAATCACCGCCGGGGTTGTGCGAATGCACGGCGTTCAAGGAGAAGGGCGGGCGCGCGCGGAGCGGGCCCGCCTCGCCTTCAGCTAAATCGGCTGCGATGTGGGGTCCTTCAATCCGCTGCTCGATGCACTACCGGTGGTTATCCATGCGCCTGGCTAGGCCGGCAGCACCGGCTGGGCGGGCCAGTTGATCCGCGCGGCCCTCGACGAGAGCCGCGCCGGGCAGCCATGCGCTGAGCCGAGGTGCCGCCACGCAGCCCGGCGTCAGGTGGCCTGCCGTGCCGTCTCCTCCGCCACCTCGGCCTCGATCGCGGCCAGCAGCCGGGCCGGGAAATGCCGCGGAATTCCCTGGCCGATCAACATGATGCGGCTGCGGCGGTCGGCGGAGGGCCAGGCTTCCAGCCATTCCGGCGGATGCACGACATGCTGGATGGCATGGATCGCGGCCGGCCGCTCCGGCGCCTCGGCGATCCGCACCAGCCCCTTGAGCCGCAGCAGCCGTGCCCCCCGCATGTTCCGCCAACCCCTGCATCCAGAGCGTCAGCGCCAGGGCCGGAATTGGCGCCTCGCGTTCGAGCGAGATTGCGGCGAGCCCGGTGCTGTGCCGCGCGGCATGGCCCGCCTGCTCCAGCCAGGCGGCCAGCGCGGCCGGGTCCGCGGCGTGCTGGCCGGGGGCGAAGAGCCAGTCCGGCGGCACCGCGCCCTGCACCGCGCTGCGGAGGGGCGCGGTGCCGTTGAGGGTGCGCAGCCTGGCCTTCAGCGCGGCGTGGTCCGAGGCCAGATCAGGCTTGGTCAGCAGGATTCGGTCGGCGAGCATCGCCTGGCGGGCCGCTTCCGGGTGCCGGTCCAGCGCCGCGCCGCCATGCAGCGCATCTACCAGCGTCACCACGGCATGCAGCCGGTGCGTCGCGGCCACCGCCGCATCCGTCATCAGCGCGTGCAGGATGGGGGCCGGGTCGGCGAGGCCCGAGGTTTCGACCAGCACCCGCGCATAGGCCGGCACCTCGCCCGCCGCGCGCCGCCGCCGCAGGTCCAGCAGGGTCGCGGTGAGGTCGGAGCGCACCACGCAGCAGAGGCAGCCGGTCGAGACGCTGAGCAGCATCTCCTCGCTGGCGGCGATGAGGTCGTGGTCCAGCGCGATCTCGCCGAACTCGTTCACGATCACCGCGCTGTCGGCGTAGCCGGGATCGCGGAGCACCTGACGCAGCAGCGTGGTCTTGCCGGCGCCGAGGAAGCCGGTGACGATAGCAATGGGAAGGCGCGCCTCCGGCGCGACGGGTATCATGCCTCGGGCAGTGCCACCCGCAGGCGCCGCGCCTCGCCCTCGCCGGCGCCCACGGCATTCCGCAACCCGCGCAGCAGGCCGAGAACCGAGGTGCAGGGCCGCCGCTGCCCCGGCCGTTCCAGCCACCAGCGCAGTGGGCGCTCGGCCGGGGCGGCGGGTTGGATGCGCAGCGGCGTGCCGTCCGGCGCGACCAGCACGACACCCTCATCGGCGACCGTGACGCGGCCGGGCACGCCCCAGAGCGCCAGGCTATCGGCAACCAGGTCGCGCAGTTCCGGCGGAGTCACAAGGCGGCGCCGGCGCGGATCTCGTCCGGCACACGGCGGTGCAGCCATTGGCCGCCACGCTCGTCGCCGACCCAGCGTTCATTCTCCACCATGACCTTTCCGCGCAGGATGGTCATGGCGGGCCAGGCCGTCACCTCGCGGCCTTCCCAAGGGGTATAGTCGCTCTCATGCAGGGCCTCGGCCCGCACCTGGCGCCTCAGCCCGGGGTCGAGGATGCAGATATCGGCATCCGAGCCTGGCGCGATGGCGCCCTTCCGTGGATACAGCCCCATGATCCGCGCCGCATTGGTGGAGACCAGGTCGACGAAGCGCCGCAGCGAATAGCCGCGCCGGCCAACCATCTCGGAATACATCACCGCGACCCGCGGCTCGACACCGGAATTGCCGCCGGTGGTGTCGTCGATCCGCTTGCCTTGGGTCTTCACCGCCAGGCTGCAGCAGAGTTCATCGGTGGCGACGCAATTGATGGCGCCGTCCAGGGTGCCACGCCACAATTCATCCTGGTCTGCCTGCGATTTCAGCGAAGGGTAGGTGTGGTAGATCTGCCCGTTCGGGCGTTTGTAATCCTCCTGCGTATAGAGCATGTACTGGTGCAGGGACTCGCCATAGATCGGCAGGTTGCGGGCCCGCGCCTCGCGGATGGCGCGCACGCCGTTGCCGGCCGAGACATGCATCATGTAGAGCGCGGTGCCTGGCACATGCTCCGCCAGGCGCAGCACGCGGCGGAAGGAGAGGTCTTCCGAGAGGGTATTGTGCACCTCCGCCATGTTCTCGAAGCCGGCGCGGCTCTCGCGGAACAGCTTGGCATACATGTGCATGACGATGTCGTTGTCCTCGGCATGGATGACGCCGAGGCCGCCCTTGCGCGACAGCATCTGGAAGACTTCCCAGATATCGCCGAAATCCACCATGCGCCCCTTGCGGGAGGGTGTGATGTCGGTGGTGAAGATCTTCACCGTGGGATGCCCGGCCTCGATTGCCTCGGCCAGTTGGGCGGGAAGCTCGGGCGGCAGGTCGCCTTCCACCATGGTGTGCAGCGCCCAGTCGCAGGCGCAGCCATCCGCGCGCCAGGCGGCCATGCGCGCCTCGATGGCGCCCTGCACGCTATGGCCATGGGTCCAGCGGGTGAAGTCGATGAGGGTGGTGGTGCCGCCGTGGAGCGCCGCCCTGCCCACCACCGAGGGCCCCTGGGTGCTGCCCACCGAACCATCCGGGTTCGGCACCGGCCAGAGGCAATGCGTATGCGGATCGATCCCGCCAGGGATCACGACCTTGCCCACGGCATCCACCAGCCGCGCCCCGGCCGAGAGCGGGAAGGCACCACGCGCCGCCACCGCCACCACCTTGCCGCCGGCGATGGCGATATCCGCCGGACCGGCCGCATGCGGCGTGACCACGCAATCCCCGGTGATGACCATGTCCACCATCGCCGATCCCTTCCCCGTTCCGCACCATCAAGGGTGCGCCGCGGTGGTGGGAGAGGCAAGATGCGCCGGCTTGATCCCGAACCTGTTGCGCTCGGATTGTCAGGCGTGGTGCGGACTGGGGAATGCCGGGTGGGGTCGGGCGCTTGGTGCTTCCCGCCTGGCGCCCCATCTTCCCCTGACGACCAGACGCGGCCAGCATGGGAAGGAGGCGACACCCTATGAAACGACGTGCCGTGAGAATTGGGCTGCTGGTGCTGCCGGTGCTGCTCCTGCTCGGATTTGCCGTCTACGCGGCTTGGACCGCCTGGAACGCGGCAGGGGATACGGAGGTGGGCGGCCATGGCATTGTGGCCATGGTGCTCGGTGTGCTCCTCACCATGGCGCTTACCGGCGTGCTGGTTGGATTGCTGCTCTATAGCCGGAGACATGGCTACGATCGGTAGGTGCCGGCCATGCCGGGCCAGGCATGCCTGCCAGCGAATCTCAGCGGGCGTGCCACCCCGACAGCCGCGCAGCTTACGGCATGGATGCGAGGCGCCTGGCCGGCGCAGCTAGGTTGCCATGGGCCGCCCGAAAGCCGCGGCCCAGCGTTCGGCGAAGCGCGGCACGACCGCCGGATTGATCACCCGCGGCGGCAGCCTGCCATTCGCCGCATCGGCGAAGGCCAGCGCCGCGATACGGGTGATGTTGGAGCGGCTTTCATGGGTCACGCCGGCGGTGTGCTGCGTCACGATCACATTCGGCATGTTCAGCAGGGGATGGTCGGGCGGCGGCGGTTCCTGCTCCCAGACATCGAGGCCGGCGGCGGCGATGTGGCCGGAGGCGAGGGCGGCGTGCAGCGCGGGCTCGTCATGGATATTGCCGCGGGCGGTGGTGACGAAGATCGCGCCCTTGCGCATCTGCGCGAAGGAGCCGGCATTCATCAGGTCGCGGCTGTCCGGCGTCAGGGGAAGGTGCAGGCTGACCACGTCGCTCTCGGCCAGCAGCCGCGGCATCTCCACCTTCTCGGCGCCGCGCGCGGCGATGGTCGCGGCATCGAGATAGAGATCGCAGGCCAGGACCGGGCAGGAGAAGGCCAGCCGCACGATCTCGGCGACGCGGGTGCCGACATTGCCGATGCCGACGATCCCCACGGTCCGCCCGCGCAGCTCCCGCCCCATCAGCGCGTTGCGGTCGCGCGCCTGGCCGGCGCGCATCGCCGCCTGCGCTTCCGGCATGCGCTTCAGCAGCGCCAGCATCATGCCGACGGCATGTTCCGCAACCCCCTCCGCGTTGCCGCCGGCCTGGTTCACCAACAGCACGCCTGCCGCCGTGCAGGCCGCCGGGTCCACCGTGTCATAGCCGGCGCCCGTGCTCCCCACCATCAGCAGATCAGGCAACCTGGCCAGGAGCGCCGCATTGACATGGAAGGGCTTCGGCAATTCGTCGCGGGAGGCCATGACGTAATAGGCGTCGCAAGCCGCCAGCGCCTCGATCACCGCCGCTTCCGGCTGGTCCAGCGGAATGCGGACCACCTCCATCTCCGGATGCTGCGCCGCGGTCTCCAGGAAGGAGGGATGCGGCACATGCGAGAGATAGCCGACGCGGAAGCGGCGGGCCGGGGCCTCATTGGCAGGCATGGCGGGGTCCTTTCCAGGGAATTCCTGCGGCTTGTATCGCGGGCCGGCACAGGCGGGAACCCGCGCCGTGCAGGGAGGCGGGGAATGCCCATGAGGACGCTGCTGCTCCCGCGCCGCTTCCCGGAGGTGCTGGGATTCCGGGCTAGAAATTCACCGCCACCTCTCCCTGCATCAGCCGGCGCGCGGTGCGGAACACCACCGCGCTCTCGGCAAGCCAACCGGCATTGTCCCGCCGTACTTCCGCACCCACCGTCAGCGTGCCGGAAGGATGGGCGACGCGGATTTCCTCCGGCCGCGCGCCCGGCCTTGCCAGGGCATGCGGGATGCTGCCGGTGATGCGGCAGGCGACGGCCAGGCCCATGGCGCCGGTCATTGGCACGGCGCGGTGCGGCCTTTCCATGGACAGCATGCGCACGGTGATGTCGTGGCCGGCCGGGTCCAGCACCTGCCCGTCCAGCCTGCGCGCGGCCAGCGGCCCGGCCACCAGCGCCACGCGCGGGCTGGCGAGGCCCACCGCCTCGGGTGCTGCGGCCAGGCCCATGGCCACCCCGGCGGCGCGGCGGATGCGGTCGAGCAGTGCCATCAGCGCGGCATCGGCCTCGATCGCCTCGGGAGATTCCGCGCCGGTGAGGCCGAGATCGGCGGCGGCCACGAAGACCGCCGGATTGGCGGCATCCACCAGCGTCGCGCGAAGGCGGCCGATCCCCTCCACCTCCAGCATATCCACCACATGGCCGGTCGGCAGCAGCGCCTCGGTCTGGGTGCCGCCGGGCGAGAGAAAATCCAGCCGGATGCGCGCCCCGGTGCCGGAAACCCCGGCGATGGCGAAATCGCCGCGCACCTCCGCACGCCCATCCCGCACCGGGAAGCGCGCATGAATGAGCTTCCGCGTATTCACCTGGTGGATGCGGACCAGAGCCTCGCCATCGGCAACGCGCACCAGCCCTTCATCCACGGCGAAGGGGCCGACCGCGGAGGAGAGATTGCCGCAATTGCCCTTCCAGTCCACCACCGGCCGGTCCACCGCCACCTGCGCGAAGGTATAGTCCACATCCGCCTCGGGATGCGTCGGCGGCCCGATGATGACGCCCTTGGAGAGCGAGGAGATCCCGCCGCCCATGCCATCCAACTGCCGCCCATAGGGGTCCGGGCTGCCCAGCACCGAGAGCAGGATGCGGTCCACCGCGGCGCGCTCGGCCGGGAGGTCCCGGGCATGGAAGAACACGCCCTTGGAGGAGCCGCCGCGGATGAAGGCGGCCGGGATGAAAGCCTGATTCATGGCGCATCTCCGATGCGACGGCTCATGCCGCCCGCCGCTGCCCGGCCAGCACCCGCCACACCTTCTCCGGCGTCACCGGCATGTCGATATGCGCGACCCCCAGCGCATCGCAGATGGCGGAAACCACGGCCGGCGGCGCGCCGCAAGCGCCGCCCTCGCCGGCACCCTTCACGCCGAGGTCGTTGTTCGGGCAGGGCACCACGTTGAAGCCGAGGTCGAAGCTTGGCGCATCCGAGGCACGCGGCATGCAGTAATCCTGGAAGGTGGCGGTCAGGAACTGGCCGCTCTCCCGGTCATAGACCGCGTGTTCCAGCAGTGCCTGGCCGATGCCGGACATGATGCCGCCATGGGATTGCCCGTGCACCAGCATGGGGTTGATGACATTCCCCACATCATCCACGGCGGCATAGCGGGTGATCTCCACCTGGCCGGTTTCCTCGTCGATCTCCACCTCCGCCACATGGCAGCCATTCGGGAAGTTGCATTCGGTATTGCGGGTATAGAGAAGCTGCTCGTCGAGGCCGGGACTCTCGCCTTCCGGCGGGTTCCGCGCCAGTTCCAACACCCGGTCCCAGCCGGTCTGCAGATCGGTGCCGGCGACGCGGAAGGTGCCGTCCTGGAATTCCACGTCATCGACGCCGGCTTCCAGCAGATGCGCCGCCAGCCGCCGCCCCTTGGCGATCACCAGTTCCGAGGCGCGGGCGATCGCCACGCCGCCCATCTGCGAGGAGCGTGAGCCGCCGGTGCCGCCGCCCTTCTCCACCACCTCGGTATCGCCCTGGATGAAGCGCACCCGGTCGAAGGGGATGCCGAGCTTGTGGTGCAACACCTGCGCGAAGGCCGTCTCATGCCCCTGACCATGGCTGAAGGTGCCGACGGTGAGTGCCACCGTCCCGTCCGGCTCGAAGCGCACCCGCGCCCATTCGCTGGGCTGGCCACCCGAAGCTTCGATGAAATAGCCGATGCCGATGCCGCGCCGCTTGCCACGCCGCGCGGCCTCCGCCCGCCGCGCCGCGAAGCCGTTCCAATCGGCGAGGCGCAGCGCCATGTCCTGGGTCTCGGCGAAATGCCCGCTGTCGATCGGATTGCCGGCGGCATTGGTATAGGGGATCTGCTCCGGCCGGATGTAGTTGCGCCGCCGGATCTCGTCGCGGTTGAGGCCGAGGGCCAGCGCCGCCTGGTCCAGCAGCCGTTCCAGTACATAGGCCGTCTCCGGCCGCCCGGCGCCGCGATAGGCATCGGTGGGGGAGGTATTGGTGAAGACGCAGCGCACCTGCGCGTTCAGCGCCTGGATGTCATAGACGGTCCCGTTGATACGGCCGCCGGCCACGGTCGGGATGCGCGGGCCGAAATCCTGCAGGTAGGCGCCCATGGCGGCGAAGGTGCGGATCTTCACGCCCAGGATCCTGCCCTGCTCGTCGAGCGCCATTTCCGCCTTGGTCACGTGGTCACGGCCATGCGGGTCGCACATGAAAGTCTCGCTGCGGCCGCTCAGCCATTTCACGGGCCGGCCGACCCGCTTCGCCGCCCAGAGCACCATGCCGCTTTCCGGGTGCACCTTGCCGCGCAGGCCGAAGCCGCCGCCGACATCGGGGGAGATGACCCGCAGCTTCTCGTTCGGCACCTTCAGGATCAGCTTGGCCAGCATGTCCCGCACCCGGATCACCCCCTGGGTCGGGGAATGCAGGGTGTAGCGCCCCGTCGCAGCGTCGTATTCGCCGATCGCCACGCGCGGCTCCATCGGGTTGCCGACCAGACGGTTGTTCACCAGCTCGATGGATACCGTGCGGGCGGCGCGGGCGAAGGCCTCCTCCGCCTCCTGCTCCCGGCCGCTGTCCCAATGGACGCAGAGGTTGCTGCCATGCTCCTCCCAGAGCACCGGCGCATCGGGGTCGAGCGCCGCGGCGGTATCGGTGACGCTTGGCAGGATGTCGTAATCCACCATCACCAGCTCGGCCGCGTCCTGCGCCTCGGCGCGGCTTTCCGCCACCACCAATGCCACGGGGTCGCCGACGAAGCGGACCTTCTTCGTCTGCAGCATCTCGCGCGGGGTCGGGAAGAGGGTGCTGCCGTCCTTGCCCGGCACCTCCACCATGACAGGGAAGTGGCCGATGCCATCGGCATTCGCATCCTGCCCGGTCAGCACCGCGACCACGCCCGGCGCCTCCCGTGCCGCCGCGGTATCAATCGAGAGGATGCGGGCATGGGCGTGCGGCGAGCGGAGGACGAAGGCATGGGCCTGGTTCGGGCGGTGGATATCGTCGGTATAGGTGCCGCCGCCGGTCAGCAGCCGCACATCCTCCTTGCGCCGAACCGGCTGGCCGATCCCGAATTTATCCATGGCGCCAATTTCCCCGATCACGCTTCGCGCCGCAGCAAAGCGGGGCCGGCGCCCCATGTCGAGGGGGTGGCGCGCCGGCGCGGAATGGGCCACTCAAGGTGGTGGCAAGCATTGGGAGGATGGGCAGGATGGCCGGTTTGCGCTTCGACCTGCGGGACACGCCCGAGGGGGCGCCGGCACTCAGGGCCGAACTCCGCGCCTTCCTGGCGGAAGCGGGAAAGGATTGGTCGCCCAGGGTCCGGGCCTATTCCTGGATGGGCTTCGACCGGGACTTCTCGCGCGAGGTCGGAAAGCGCGGCTGGATCGGCATGACCTGGCCGAAAGCCTATGGCGGCCAGGAACGCACCGCCCTGGAGCGCTACGTGACCCTGGAGGAGATGCTGGCGGTCGGCGCCCCGGTCGGCGCCCATTGGATCGGCGACCGGCAGTCCGGCCCGCTCATCCTGCGCCTCGGCACGGAGGAGCAACGGCGGGAATTCCTGCCCCGGATCGCCCGCGGCGCGCTGGCCTTCGCGATCGGCCTGTCCGAGCCGGATTCGGGCTCCGACCTGGCCAGCCTGCGGACCCGGGCGGAGAAGGTGCCGGGCGGCTGGCGGATCAATGGCCGCAAGGTCTGGACCACCAACGCGCATCTCTGCGACTTCATGATCGCCCTGCTGCGCACCAGCCCGATCACCGACCCCAGGCAGAAGCACCAGGGGCTGTCGCAATTCCTGGTGGATTGCCGGCTCTCCGGCATCACCATCCGGCCGATCCTCGACCTGGTGGGCGAGGAGGGCTTCAACGAGATCACCTTCGACGATGTCTTCGTGCCCGATTCCATGCTGGTGGGGCAAGAGGGCGCGGGCTGGGAACAGGCCACGGCCGAACTCGCCTTCGAAAGGTCCGGGCCGGAACGCTACCTTTCCTCCCTGCCGCTGCTGACCGCCGCGCTGGACGACCTCCGCGCCGAACCGGCCGCCCCCGAGGCGGTGGGCCGGCTGCTCGCCCGGGCCGGGACGCTGCGGCAGATGTCGCTGGCGGTGGCGGGTATGCTGCAGGAGGGCAAGACCCCGGCGCGGGAGGCGGCGTTGGTGAAGGACGCCGGCAACGACTACGAGCAGGCCCTGCCGGAGCGGCTGCGCGAGTTCTTTGATCCCGGCCGCACGCCACCGGAGGTGCAGGAGATGCAGGGCTACATGACCATGGTCGCCCGCAGCTACAGCCTGCGCGGCGGCACCCGGGAGATCCTGCGCGGCATCATCGCCCGCCAATTGGGGCTGCGCTGAGCCATGAGCGACACGAACGAGGACCTGCGCGGCATCCTGCTGGAGCAGGTGGAGCGGCTGCTGACCGACCGGTCCAGCCCCAACCTTCTGCGCGCGACGGAGCGGGGTGAATGGCCGGCGGCGCTCTGGGCCGAGGTGGAGGCGCTCGGCCTGCCGCTCGCCCTGGTGCCGGAGGCGATGGGCGGTGTCGGGCTCGGCTGGGCCGATGCGGTGGCGGTCTGGCAGGTGCTGGGCCGCCACGCCGCGCCGCTGCCGCTGGCCGAGAGCATGGCTGCCGCGGCACTGCTGGCCGCCGCCGGCATCACCCCGCCTGCCGGATTGATCGCCCTGGCGCTGCCCGGCGAGGCCACCGCCTGGGGGCGCCAGGCTGGACATGTGGCCGCGGTGCAGGGTGGCGAGGTGACGCTGCACGCTGCCGCGGACCTCACCTGGCAGCCAGGCCGCAGCCTGATCGGCCGGGAGCCGGCGGACCAGGCCATGCTCGGCGAACCGCTCGCCCGGGGGCGCGTGCCGGCAGGCTGGGGCGCCGATGCCGGGCTGCTGGCGGGTGCCCTGCTGCAGGCAGCGAAGATCGCCGGCGCGCTGGAGGCGGCGCTGGACATGACGGTCGACTATGCCAAGACCCGCAAGCAATTCGGCCGGCCGATCGGCGGCTTCCAGGCGGTGCAGCAGCAGCTTGCCGTCTGCGCCGCCGAGGTCGCGGCCTGTGGTGTCGCGGCGGCCCAGGCCGGGCGTGCGGCGGACCGGCGCGGGTTGGCTGGCGCCGAGTTCCGAGATCGCCTCGGCCAAGGTGGTGGCGGGCGAGGCAGCCGGGACCGGTGCCGCCATCACCCACCAGGTGCATGCCGCCATCGGCTTCACCGATGAGCACCAGTTGCACCTCTTTACCCGCCGCATCTGGTCCTGGCGCGATGCCTGCGGCGCGGAACGCTTCTGGGCCCGGCGGATCGGCCAGGCGGCGCTGGCGCGTGGCGGCGCGGCGCTCTGGCCGGACCTGACCGGACGCGACGAGACCCAAGGGGAGAGCGAGCCATGAGCGACTACATCCGCTACGAACAAGGAAGGGCCCATCGTCACCCTGACCCTGAACGCGCCCGAGCGGCGCAACGCCATCTCCACCTTCGCCGATTGCGACGCGGTGGTGGATGCCTGCCACCGTATCAACCGTGACCGTTCCGTGCGCGCCGTGATCCTGACGGGGGAGGGCACCGCCTTCTGCGCCGGCGGCGACCTCAAGGCCATGCGCGATCGCCGCGGCATCATCGAGGGCAGCCATGCCGATCTCCGGGAGAATTACCGGCGCGGCGTGCAGCGCATGGCGCAGGCATTGTATGAATGCGATGCGCCGACCATCGCCGCGGTGAACGGGCCGGCGATCGGCCTCGGCCTCGATGTCACCTGCATGTGCGATATCCGTATCGCCAGCGAAAAGGCCAGCTTTGCCGAGAGCTTCGTGAAGGTCGGCATCGTGCCCGGCGATGGCGGCGCCTGGTTGCTGCCGCGGGTAGTGGGCATGTCGGTGGCCTGCGAGATGAGTTTTACGGGTGATATGCTGGATGCGCAGGCGGCACAGGCCGTGCGGCTGGTCTCACGGGTGGTGCCGCATGAGGGGCTGATGCAGGCGGCGCGCGACCTCGCCGGCCGGATCGCCACCAACCCGCCGGAGGTGCTGCGGATGACCAAGCGCCTGCTGCGGGAGAGCGAACATGTCCGGCTCTCGACCCTGCTGGAGATGTCGGCCGCCTACCAGGCCCTGGCCCATAGCACCGAGGACCATAAGGAAGCGGTGTCTGCCCTGCTGGAAAAGCGCAAGCCGAGCTTCACCGGCCGGTGAGATCATTCACGGCGGCGCCCGGCTGAGGGAGCCAGGGGCGGTGTCATGCGTTCCGGCGCAGGTCGTCGGAAGGAAAGGCACCGCCAATGGAACATCTGCAGGAGATGCTGCGCAGCCAGCCGCATCAGCCCTCGGCCCTCGACACCATCCGGCGATGCATCGAGGCCTGTTTCGACTGCGCCCAGGCATGCACCCTCTGTGCCGATGCCTGCCTCTCCGAGGACAACGTGGCGGAGCTGCGCTACTGCATCCGCCTCGACCTTGATTGCGCGGATGTCTGCGGCACCACCGGCCGCATCGTCTCCCGCCTCACCAAGCCGAACCGGGCCTTGATGGAGGCGGTGCTGAATGCCTGTGCCGATGCCTGCCGGGCCTGCGCCGAGGAATGTGAGCGCCACGCCGGCATGCATGCGCATTGCAAGATCTGCGCCACTGCCTGCCGGGCCTGCGAGCAGGCCTGCCAGGACCTGCTCGGCGCCATGCCCTGACGGAACCGCCTAGCCGCGGCCGATGAAGGGCATCTTGGCTGCGGTGACGGTGACGAACTGGATATTCGCTTCCAGTGGCATGTTCGCCATCATCAGGATGGTCTTGGCCACGTGCCGCACATCCATCACCGGCTCCACTGCCACCGTGCCATTCGCCTGCTTGACCCCGCGCTGCATGCGTTGGGTCATCGGCGTGGCCGCGTTGCCGATATCGATCTGGCCGCAGACGATATCGTATTTCCGGCCATCGAGCGAAAGCGACTTGGTCAGGCCGGTGATGGCATGCTTGGTCGAGGTATAGGCGATGCTGTCCGGCCGCGGCACATGCGCCGAGATCGAGCCGTTGTTCACGATCCGGCCGCCCATCGGCGCCTGCGCCTTCATCAAGCGGAAGGCCTGCTGCGCGCAAAGGAAGGAGCCGGTGAGATTGATCTGCACCACCCGCGCCCAGTCCGCATAGGCCAGATCCTCAAGCGGCCCAGCCGGGACATTGCCGCCGGCATTGTTGAACAGGAAGTCCAGCCGCCCGAACCGTTCCTTCACGGCGGCGAAGAAGGCATTCACCGCCTCCGGGTCGCCAACATCGCAGGGCAGGGGCAGGGCACGTGGGGCAGCATCGCCGGCCATCCCCATCGTTTCCTCCAGCGCCTCCTTCCGCCGACCCGCCAGGGCGACGGACCAGCCATCCGCGAGCAGGGCGAGGGCCGAGGCACGGCCGACGCCGGAGCCGGCGCCGGTGACGACCGCGATCTTGCTGGCCATGGTCCTTGCTCCTTCTAGCTGTTCGGGCCGCGGCCCATGCCGATGGGCTGCCAGCGGCGCAGCGTCGTGTTCTGCAGCACGCCCGGATTGACGCAGCTCATCGGCCATTTGCCGGAAAGCACCAGCGCCAGCTCATTTCCGACCCGGCGCTTCCGCGCCTCGTCGAAACGGGCGGAAGCGGAGGCGACATGCGCGGTCAGCGTGACATTCTCCATCCGCAGCAGCGGGTTGTTGTGGGAAGGCGGCTCGGTTTCCAGCACATCCAGCGCCGCATGGGCGATCCAACCCTCCTGCAGGGCGCGGATCAGCCCCTCTTCCTGGACGGTCGGGCCACGGCCGGTATTGATGAAGATCGCGGTCGGCTTCATCTGCCGGAAGTGCTGCTCCTTCAGCATGTGGTGCACCTCCGGCCGGGCGGGCGCATGCATGGAGACGAAGTCGGATTGGCTCAGCACTTCCGAAAGCGTCGCCGGCTGCACGCCGTATTCGGAGATCAGCATCTCCTCGATGAAAGGATCATAGGCGATCATCCGCAAGCCGAAGGGCGCAGCGCGTTTCGCCACGGCGCGGGCGACCCGGCCGAAGGAGACGAAGCCCAGGGTCTGGCCCATCAGCCGCGGGATCTTCAGCAGTGCTGGGCGGCCTTCCTTCCAGCGGCCCTCCCGCACCATGCGGTCCTGCTCGATCAGCCGGCGGAAGCCGGCGAGCAGCAGCATCATGGCATGGTCCGCCACCTCCTCGATGAAGGTGTCGGGCACGTTGGTCACCGGGATGCCACGCGCGGTGGCCGCCTTCACATCCACCGAATCGACGCCGACGCTGCCGAGCGCGATGATCTTGCAGCGCTCCAGGCTGTCGATGATCGCCTTGGTCATCGGGATGCCCTTGGCATAGATCGCATCGGCCTGCCGGGCAGCGGCGATGAAGGCAGCCTCCTCCACCGGCGCCTCGACGATCTCAGCATCCATGCCCTCCAGCGCCTCGCTTTCCAGCGCGTAGCCGCCGCCGGCCACGGTGAAGCTGGCGCCGGCCGGCGTCACGATCCTGAACTTCGCCATCTGTCTCTCCTCCCTCAATGCTTCGGTGGCCGCGCCCGGATGGCGGCCTCGTTCACCTCGACACCCCAGCCCGGCCCGGTGGGCAGCACCAACTCGCCATTCTCGATCACCGGCGGGGGCGTGAATTCGTCGCGCCAGGAGACGCTGTCGATATCGATTTCCATCACCCGGAAATTCGGGATCGTCGCGCTGAAATGCGCGCTGATCATGCTGCACAGGTTTCCGTAGAAATTATGCGGCGCGCAGTTGACCTCATAGACATCGCACATCGCGGCGATCTTCATGGATTCCGAAAGCCCGTTCCAGATGACGTCGACGATGCCAACATCCATGGCGTAATTCTCAAGAAAAGGCCGGAATTCGCGCCGCCCGTGCAGCGTCTCGCAACTGGCGATCGGGCAGGGCGCCTGGCGCTTGATGGAGGCCAGCGCCGGTGCGTCATGCGTGTCGATCTCGAGCCAGGTGAGATTGAAGGGCGCCACCGCCTCCGCCACCCGCAGGAAACCCTCCGTGCGGAAGTGGAAATTGACGTCGAGATGCAGGTTCATCTCCGGCCCCACCGCCTCGCGGATGGCGGCCAGGTGGTCCCGCAATTGGGCCAGGGTGCGGTTGTCCCAGTTCAGTTCCGGCCAGCCGGCATGGCGGGCGAAGCCGGGCGAGAACTGGTAGAGCTTCCCATCCGCCCCGGGGATCAGGATATTGGTCTTGAGACCGTGGAAGCCACGCGCCTTCACCTCGGCCGCATGGCTGGCGACCTGGTCCCGGTCCAGCAGGGGCGGCACGCCCATATGCGCGGCATTGCGCACCCGGTAGCTGCCGAAATGCGACCAGTAGACCGGGATCCGCTCCCGGATCGGGCCACCGAACAGCGCATAGACCGGGATATTGCGGGCCCGGGCGGCGATATCGAGCAGCGCATTCTCGATCGCCGCGATCGCCTGCTGGTTCAGTCCGCCGCGTGATTGCCGGGTCATCACGTGCAGGAAGGCCGTGACCTCCTCGAAGCGGGTCGGGTCGCGGCCGATGAGCAGGGGCGACAGCCCCTCGATCACCGCGGAAAGCCCGGTCGAGCCGAAGCTTTCATTGTATTCGGACCAGCCCACCAGCCCATCGGAGGTGGTGACTTTCAGAAAGGAGAATAGCCGCCAGCCGGCATCGGCGCGCAGCGTCTCGATTCTGGCGATCTTCATGGTTTCCCCCCGCCTGCTGGACGTGGCGGGAGCGAAGCATGACCGCCGCCGCTCCACAAGCCGCTGCGGGGGCGCTAGCTTGATGTGTTGCAGAAACCCGGAGGGGAAACGCATGGGTCAATTGCAGGGCAAGATCGCCTGGATCACCGGCGCCGGCAGCGGCATCGGCGAGAGCGCGGCGCTGAAACTGGCGGAGGCAGGGGCGTTGGTGATCCTCACCGGACGCCGGCGGGAGCCGCTGGAGGAGGTCGCCGGCCGCATCCGGGCGGCGGGCGGCACCGCGCATGTGCAACCGGCCGACCTGATGAAGTCGGCCGAGGTGCAGCGGGTGGCCGACTGGATCAGCAAGGAGCTTGGCCGGCTCGATATCCTGGTCAGCAATGCCGGGCTCAACATCACCGAGCGCGACTGGAAGCGCCTCAGCCCCGAGGGGGTGGATGAGCTGATCCACGGCAACCTCTCCTCCGCCTTCTATTGCGCGCAGGCGGTGCTGCCGATGATGCGAGCGCAGGGCGGCGGGTTGATGATCCACACCGCCTCCATGGCCGGGCGCAATATCGGCGGCATGAGCGGCGCCGGCTATACCGCCGCCAAGCATGGCGTGGTGGCGATGAGCCACAGCATCAACATGGAGGAATGCACCAACGGCATCCGAAGCTGCGCCCTGCTGCCGGGCGAGGTGAATACGCCGATCCTGAAGAAGCGGCCGAACCCGCTGAGCCAGGAGGACCTGAACCGGATGCTGCAGCCCGAGGATTGCGGCGAGATGATCCGCCACATCGCCGGCCTGCCGCCGCATGTCTGCGTGAACGAGATCTGGCTCACGCCGACCTGGAACCGCGGCTATGTCGCGGCCCAGTCGCGCAAGCTGTAGGACGGTGAGGGGGGGGCCGGGCGGCCCCCCCCTTATTCCTTCACCGCGCCGGTCAGCGACGAGACGTAGTAGTCCACGAAGAACGAATAGAAGATCGCCACCGGCAGTGAGCCAAGCAGGGAGCCCGCCATCAGCGCGCCCCACTGGTACACGTCGCCCGACACAAGCTCCGTCAGGATCGCCACCGGCACCGTCTTGTTCTCGCTCGACTGGATGAAGGCGAGCGCATAGATGAACTCGTTCCAGGAGAGCGTGAAGCTGAAGATGCCGGCGGAGATCAGCCCCGGCACCGCCAGCGGCAGGGTGATCTGGGTCAGGATCTGCAGCCGTGTCGCGCCATCGATCAGCGCGCATTCCTCCAGCTCATAGGGGATCGACTTGAAGTAGCCGATCAGCAGCCAGGTGCAGAAGGGCACCAGGAAGGTCGGGTAGACCAGGATCAGCGCCAGCGGGCTGTCGAAGAGGCCGAGCTGCACCACCATGGTCGCCAGCGGGATGAACTGGATCGAGGGCGGCACCAGATAGGCGAGGTAGATAGCCAGCCCGACATACTGGCTGCCGCGGAAGCGCAGCCGCTGGATCGCATAGGCCGCGAGCGTGCTGGAGAGCAGCGACAGGAAGGTGGCGCAGATCGCGACCGTCATGGTGGTCAGCAGCCAGCGCGGATAGGCGGTTTCGAAGAGCAGCTTGTAGATGTGGTCCAGCGTGGGCGAGGCGATCCAGAACGGATTGTAGGTCTTGTAGTCGTAGAGTTCGGCATTCGGTTTGAAGGCCGTTACCGCCATCCAGTAGAAGGGAAACAGCAGGATCACCACGAAGCAGGCGAGCGGCAGGTAGATCGTCACCACGCGCCGCGCGCGGCTGTCCCAGGACATGGTCTCGGGCGCGACGGTGGCGGTGGGGCGCGGCTCGGGCGCGGCGAGTGTGGCTTCGCTCATGGGCGTGGCTCCTGCGCCGGGCGCGCGTGTCTCGCGGGCCGGTCAGTCATTGCCTTCGCCCTGCTGCCACTTCCGCCGGGCGAGTGCGAAATAGCTGAACAGCGTGGCGAAGACGAGGAAGGGGATCATCGAAACGGCGATTGCCGCGCCCTCGCCGAGCTGGCCGCCGGGGATGCCGCGCTGGAAGGCGAGTGTCGCCAGCAGGTGGGTGGAGTTCACCGGCCCGCCCCGGGTGATGGCATAGACCAGCTGGAAGTCCGAGAAGGTGAAGATGATGGAGAAGGTCATCACGATTGCCAGGATCGGCAGCAGCAGCGGGAAGGTGATGAAGCGGAAGCGCTGCCAGGGCGTGGAACCGTCCAGCAGCGCGGCCTCATAGAGCGAGGGCGAGATGGTTTGCAGCCCCGCGAGCAGCGAGATCGCCACGAAGGGGATGCCGCGCCAGATATTGGCCGCGATCAGCGACCAGCGCGCCGGCCAGGTGGAGCCCAGGAAGTCGATGTTGTGGTCGAGGATGCCGAGCCTATCGACCAGGATATAGGAAATGATCGAGAATTGCGGGTCGTAGATCCACCAGAAGGCAATGGCCGAGAGCACGGTCGGCACGATCCAGGGCAGCAGGATGATGGCGCGCAGCAGGCTCTTGAAGGGCAGGTGGTTGTTCAGCAGCAGTGCCAGCCAGAGACCCAGCCCGAATTTCCCGACGGTTGCGACCGCGGTGTAGAAGACACTGTAGAAGACCGCGCTCCAGAAGATCGGGTCCCCCATCAGCCACTCGAAATTCTCGAGGCCGACCCATCGGCCGCTGCGGCCGATGGTGGTGTCAGTGAAGGCCAGCCAGATGCCGAGCCCCAGCGGATAGGTCAGGAACACCAGCAGCAGGGCCGCCGCCGGCAGCATGCAGATGAAAACGAGGAAGGGTTTCCAGTCGAACAGGCGCGCCAGCGCAGAAGGCTGCGGCCTGACCCGGCTCCAGTCGGTTGCTGCGGTGACGGACATCGGGGTTCCTTCAGGGTTCCGCCCGGGGAAGAGGCGCGATGGCGGCACCGCGCGTGCGGTGCCGCCGGCCGGGCCTCAGCCGCGGAAGTAGCGGCGGGCGCGGCGTTCGGCCTCGCGCGCCGCCTGTTCCGGCGTGGACTGGCCAGCGGCAACGGCAGCGCACATCTGCACCATAATGTAATCGGCCGTGGCCGCGCCGGACGCCTCGCTGATCGGCCCCTTGTAGCCGTTCCAGAAGCGGTTATCCATCGTGTCGCGGAAGATCTCGATCTTGGGGTCGGATTTCCAGACGGCGCTCGCCGAATAGGCGCGCAGCGGATGCGCCCAATAGCCGGAATTGGCGTTCAGCCAGCGATCGTACTGCTCGGACTCCAGCATGAATTGCAGGAAGGCCTTGGCGGCATTCGGATAGCGGCTGTGCTTGAACACCATGGCATTCAGCGTGAGGCCCGCCTGCGGCGCCTGGCCGATCAGGCCGAAGGGCATCAGCGTGTGCTGGGTGTCCTCGGCGATCGGCGCCGTCGCCGGGTCGTTCTTCAGCGCGAAATAGAGCGAAACGCCATTCGCGGTGAGCCAGCATTCATTGGCCGCATAGGCGCGGTTGTTGCTGACATCGCCCCAGGACAGCGTGCCGGAAATGAAGGTGGGATAGAGCTCCTTCAGGTAGTTCAGCGCGGCGATGGTCTCGCGGCTGTTGATAGCCACCTTGCCGGCCTCATCCACGAGGTAGCCGCCATGCGACCAGATGAGCCAGTTGGCGAAGCCATTGCCGTCGCCCACCGCATTGCCGAGCGCGAAGCCGGCCGGCTTGTTCATCTGCTTCAGCTTGCGGCAGAGCGCCAGGAACTGCCCGAGGTCATTCGGCGGCCCTTCGAAGCCGGCCTCCTTCACCGCCGACTGGCGCCATACGATCGGCCCGCTGGAAGCGCCGAAGGGCAGGCCGATCCAGTCGTTGCTGTTGTTCCGCTTGCCGTATTTCTCGGCCATGAACATCCAGCCGCCATAACGCTTGCCGAGATACTCGGCTACGTCGGTCAGCTCGATCAGCTTGTCGACATAGATATGCGGCGCATCGCCGAAGCCGATGATCATGTCCGGCCCGGCGCCGGTGTTGGCAGTGACAGCGGTCTGCTGAGTGATGTCTTCCCAGCCCACGAAATCGACCCGGATCTGAACGCCGGTCTGCTGCGTGAAGCGGGCGGCGTTGTCGCGGAACACCTCCTCGTCCGGCTGCACGAAACGCACCGGGCGCAGCATGCGGAGCGTCGCGCCACTCTCGATCGGCAGGCGCGGGGCCTGCGCCTCGGCGCGCTGGATCTGCTGCCCCATGGCGCCCTGGCCAAGCGTCGCGGCGGCCAATGCGCCGGCGCCAAGCCCGATCGTGCCGCGGCGGGTGATGATGTTCGGCATGCCTTGCTTTCCTCCCCGTGGTGATTGCTGGTCCCGGATGATCCCCGGGTTCAAAGCCTCTGGCCGGTCTGTTGGTCGAACAGGTGCACCAGCGCCGGATCGGGCGAGATCGGCAGCGCTTCCCCCGGTCGCGCCGAGACACGCTCGCGGAAGGCGCCGGTCATGGCGGATTCGCCGAGCCGCATCAGCACCTGGGTCTCCGACCCGGTCGGCTCCACCACCTGCACGGTGGCGCGGATGCCGTCGGGGTCGAGGCGCAGGTGCTCGGGGCGGAAGCCATAGACGGCCTCGCGTTCCGACACCGGCTTGCCGTTCAGCGGCAGCGGCCAGGCGGTGCCGTCGGCGCTGCGGAACACCCCGCCTTCGACCCGTCCCGGCAGCATGTTCATGGCGGGCGAGCCGATGAAGCCGGCGACGAAGAGGTTGGCCGGCCGGTCGTAGAGTTCCAGCGGTGGCCCGGCCTGCTCGATATTGCCGCCATTCATGACCACGATCTTGTCGGCCATGGTCATGGCCTCGATCTGGTCATGGGTGACATAGACCGTCGTCACCTGCAGCCGCTGGTGCAACTCCTTGATCTCGGCCCGCATCTGCACCCGCAGCTTGGCGTCGAGGTTGGAGAGCGGCTCGTCGAAGAGGAAGACCTGCGGGTTGCGCACGATCGCGCGGCCCATCGCCACGCGCTGCCGCTGGCCACCGGAAAGCTGGCGCGGGTAGCGGTGCAGCAATTCCTCCAGCCCGAGAATGCGGGCGGCGCGCAGCACTTCCCGGTCCATGACCTCCTTCGGCGCCTTGGCCAGTTTCATGGAGAAGGCCATGTTCTGCGCCACCGTCATATGCGGGTAGAGCGCATAATTCTGGAACACCATGGCGATGTCGCGATCCTTGGGCGGCACGGTATTCACCACCCGGCCGCCGATCGCGATCTCGCCGCTCGTGATGTTCTCGAGCCCCGCCAGCATCCGCAGCAGCGTCGATTTGCCGCAGCCGGAAGGGCCGACCAGCACCACGAATTCGGCATCCTCGATATCGACGCTGACGCCGTGCAGCACTTCCACGGACCCGAACGCCTTCCGCACATTGCGGATCTCGACCGTCGCCATTCAGCCTCCCTGCAAGGGGCGATGGACTCGCCCTCAGATTCTACGGCCAGGCATCAGAGCCTGGAGACGGCGGTCTCCTTGGAGGTGATGAACTCCAGCAGCACCGGCACGCCCTTTTTCGTCTGCTCGATGCCGCGGCGGATGGCGGGCACGATCTCCGCCGGGTCCGTCACCCGCTCGCCATAGCCGCCGAAGGCCCGGGCCATGGCGGCGTAGTCGCCGGAGATGTCGGTGCTGCGGTATTTCTCCGTGCTGATCGGCATCACCTTCAACTCGATCGCCATGGAGAAATTGTTCAGCAGGATGGACATGATCGGGATGCGCTCGCGCACCGCCGTCTCGAAGTCCATGCCGGTGAAGCCGATCGCGGCATCGCCCCAGACATTGATGCAAAGCTTGTCCGGCGCCGCCAGCTTGGCACCCATGGCCAGCCCCAGCCCATAGCCCAACTGCGTCGTCTTGCCCCAGCCGAGATAGCTGAGCGGCGTGGTGGATTTCCAGAAGGGCGAAAGCTGGTCGCGCGGGCTGCCGGCGTCATGGGTGATGATCGTATTGTCCCGATCCACCGTGTGCTGCAGGTCCCAGAGCACGCGATAGGGGTTGAGCGGCGCGTCCTTGCTGGAGAGCTTTGGCATCCACTGGGCCAGCCAGGGCTCGTATTGCGCCTGGATCTCGGCCGCCACCGGCGCCGGGTCGCGCGGCGAGCCGACCAGGGCCGAAAGCTCCTCCAGCAGCGCGTCGAGCGTCAGCGCCGCATCGCCGATCAGGCCGATCTCCGCCCGCACGTCCTTGTTGAGGTGCATGGGGTCGAGGGTGCTGTGGATGATCTTCGGGCCCTTCGGCATCTTCACGCCGAAATTCGTCTCGGTGAAGCTGCAGCCGATGCCGAAGATGACATCCGCCTTGTCCAGGAAATGCCGCACCGGCTGCGGGATCGCCAGGCCGCCGGAGCCGAGCGAGAGAGGATGGGTCTCCGGGAAGCTGCTCTTGCCGCCGAGGCTGGTCGTGACCGGCGCCGCCAGCAATTCCGCCAGCGCCCGCAGTTGCGGCCAGGCTTCGGCCCAATGCACGCCGGTACCGGCATAGATCACCGGCCGCTTCGCCCCGGCCAGCATCGCCGCGGCGCGCTTCACATCCGCCCGGTCGGGGCCGTAGCGGGTGGCGAAGACCGGCTGGTAGTCCAGCGGCTCCGGCACCTCCTCGTTCCACATGTCGGTCGGGATCTCGACCAGCACCGGGCCGCCGCGGCCATTGCGCAGCCGGGTGAAGGCGCGGCGCAGGATGTTCGGCACCTCGGCCGCGAGGGTGATCGGCTCGGCGGATTTGGTGATGCCCTTCATGGCGATGGAGGAGTTGAAATTCGGGTCGATATGCGCGATCCGCCGCGGATAGCCCATCGGCAGCACCAGGATCGGCACCGATTCGCCATAGGCCTGCGCCACGCCGCCATAGGCATTCTCGGCGCCCGGCCCGTGCTGCATGCAGAAGGCGCCGATCTTGCGGCCGGAGGTGACGCGCGAGATCGCATCCGCCATGTGCAGGCCGATCCGCTCCTGCCGCACCATGACGGGGCGGATATCCACTGCGGCCGCGAATTCGATCAGATGGTTCACCGGGTAGCCGGTGAGGATCTCGATCCCCTCGCGCTTCATGATCGCCGCAATGGCCTCGCCGACCTTCATGCCCGTATCCTCCATGCGGGCTGCGAAGGCCCGGTGCGTTCCAGGGCGCCATTCAGCGCCACCGCTTTTCTGCCGGGCAGCCTAGCCTTGGGCTGGTGGCGCTGGCAACCAGGCCCGGCCGGCTGTCCCATGGGCGGTTCCCCGCCGCGTGAAACCCGCCATACTCGGTGCCGCCCCACCGTGCAGGAGAAGGCGCCATGCCACCCAGGACCACCGAAGCCGAGTTCGAGGTGCTGCTGCGCCGCGCCGGTCTGGCGCTGACCCCAGCCCAGATCGCCGGCATCCATGCGGTCTTCGGCGCGATCGAGGCGATGCAGGATCGCGTCCGCACCCCCGCCCTGCCAGCCGAGGCGGAGCCCGCCACCTGCTTCGCCGCGGAGCCCGGCCGATGAACGCCATTCCCAGCATCACCGAGGCGGCGGCGCTCATCGCCACGCGGAAGCTCTCGCCGCTCGAACTCACCCGGTCCTGCCTCGACCGCGTCCATCGCCTGGACAACACGCTGCACGCCTTCATCCGGCTGGAGGAGGAGGCCGCGCTCGCCACCGCCCGTGCCGCCGAGGCGCGCATCATGCGCGACGGGCCGCGCGGCCCGCTGGACGGCATCCCCTTCGCGCACAAGGACATCTATTGCACCGCCGGCATCCCGACGACCGCGCATTCCCGCGTGTTGCAGGACCATGTGCCGAAGGAGGATGCCTTTACCGTGCGCCGCCTGGCCGAGGCGGGGGTAGTGATGCTCGGCAAGCTGGCGACCCATGAATTCCGCATTCGGCGGCCCCTCCTTCGACCTGCCCTGGCCGCCGGCGCGCAATCCCTGGAACCCCGAGCACTTCACCGCCGGCTCCTCCTCCGGCACCGGCGCGGCGGTGGCCGCAGGGATGATCCTGGGCGGCACGGGATCCGATACCGGCGGCTCCATCCGCGGCCCGGCGGCGCTCTGCGGCATCACCGGCATCAAGCCGACCTATGGTCTCTGTTCCCGCGCCGGCATCCTGCCGCTGGCGCAGTCCCTCGACCATGCCGGGCCGATGGCCTGGACGGTGGAGGACTGCGCCCTGCTGCTCCAGGCCATGGCGGGGCACGACCCGGCCGATCCGGCCAGCGCCGATCGCCCGGTTGCGGATTTCCGGGCGGAGCTTGGCCAGGGGGTGAAGGGGCTGCGCATCGGCGTGATCCGGCACTTCCATGAGCGGGACAACCCGGTCAGCCCGGCGACCCTGCGGGGCATCGAGGAGGCTGCCGGCTTCTTCCGTGCCGAGGGGGCGACGGTGCGCGACGTGACCTTGCCCCCGCTCGCCGATTTCAACGCCTGCGGCTGGCTCATCCTGCTGGCGGAAGCCTACGCGGTGCATGAGACCTGGATGCGGCGCGACCCCAACCTCTATGGCGAGATCATGCGGGACCGGATGGTGCTGGGCAGCCTGCTCTCCGCGGCGGACTACATGCAGGCGCAAAGGCGGCGGCGGGAGCTGATTGCCCGGACCGACGCCGCCGCGGCGGATTGCGACATCCTGCTTACCGCCGCGCAGCCCGGCGAGGCGGCGCGGATCGACGCCGTCTCCAAATGGGCCTTCCTGGAGGCGCCGAATTTCACGATTCCCTTCAACGTCACGGGCTGGCCGGGCATCACGCTCTGCACCGGTTTCGGCACCGGCGGGCTGCCGGTGGCAATGCAATTAGTGGCGAAACCCTTCGCCGAGCCCACCCTGTTCCGCGCCGCCCATGCCTATGAGCGTGCGCATCCCTGGCGGGCCAGGCGGCCGGCCATGACGGAGAGCTGACCATGGTGCTGCTGCCCGCCCCGGAACCCCGCGCCCCGGCCAGCATGATCGGCGGCCGCATGCCCCTGCTCGATGCCGGCCCGACCCTGCGCGGCGAGGTCGGCGCGTTGGAGGCCCTGGCCGCCGAGCTTCGCTTCGCACTGGAGCACGTGGGGTTCTACCTGCTCACCGGCCACGGCATCCCGGAGGCGCTGATCGCGGAGACCTACGCCGAAGCGGCCCGCTTCCACGCCCAGCCCCTGGAGGAGAAGCTGAAGCTCCGCATCAACGGGCACAATATCGGATACATGCCGATGAAGGGCTCGCTGAACCGCACCAGCGCCTATAACCCGAACGGCAAGCCAAGCCTCAACGAGGCCTTCTTCCTGCGCCGCCAGCGCGCGCCGGATGACCCCGATGTGCTGGCCAAGAAGCCGCTCCGCGGGCTGAATCAATGGCCCGCCAGCCTGCCCGGCTTCCGCGAGGGGGCGCTCGGCTACATGGCGGCCATGGAGGCGCTGGGGAAGCGGCTGGTGCCGGTCTATGCCCGCGCCCTCGGCCTGCAGCCCGATTATTTCAGCCGGGCCTTCGCCGAGCCGAACATGATCCTGCGCATGACCCACTATCCCGCCGTGCCGGGCTTCGAGGAGGGCGAGTTCAGCATCGCCCCGCATACCGACAGCGGCTTCATGACCCTGCTGCCGCCGAACCCGGTGCCCGGCCTCTCGATGCGCCTCACCGACGGCACCTGGTTCGATATCCCGCATGTTCCCGGCGCCTATACGGTGAACAGCGGCGACATGCTGCACCGTTGGACCAACGAGGTCTTCCTCTCCACCCCGCATCGCGTGCTGAATGGCGGTCGGGAGGCGCGCTACGCAATCCCCTATTTCTTCGACCCGCATCCCGACACCATGATCGAGTGCCTGCCGAGCTGCCAGGGGCCGGGCCGGCCGGCGAAGCACCCGCCCATCCTATTCGACGACTACATCATCTGGTTCGCGAAGCGGAACTACCAACACCAGAAGGACACGGCCGCCTGACGCAGCAGGAGGGACAGTGGGAGGGCTGGATGGCGGCGGCGCAGGCCGGCGACCGCCGCGCCTATGACGCGCTGCTCCGCGCCTGCCTGCCGCTGCTCCGCGGCATCGCCCGCCGCCGCATTCTGAATCCTGCCGAGGCCGAGGATGCGGTGCAGGATGCGTTGCTGACCATCCACCAGCTCCGCCACAGCTACGACCCGGCGCGGCCGATCCGCCCCTGGCTGGTGGCGATCACCGAGCGCCGGGCGATCGACCGGCTGCGCCGCCACGGCCGCCGCGCCGGCCGCGAGACCTCCATCGAGGATTTCGGGGAAACCCTGGCGGCGCCCGGGGCGAATACTGGGGAGGCCAGGGTGGCCGCCACCGAATTGCGGGCCGCCGTGGCGGAACTGCCGCCGGCGCAGCGCACCGCGCTAGGCCTGGCCAAGCTCGAGGACCTGTCGCTGGCCGAGGCGAGCGCCCGGTCCGGCATGTCGGTAGGGGCGCTGAAAGTGGCCACCCATCGGGCTGTGAAGGCGCTGCGGCGGCGCCTCGGCGTGGAGGACTAGGTGCGGACCGAAGACCTGATCGGCGATCTGGCCACCGAGCTGCGTCCGGTCCGGCGGCTGCCCTCGCCGGCCGCGCAGGCGGCGCTCTGGCTAGGCCTTGCCGTGGTGGTGATCGCGATCGCGGTGGCGCTGCATGGTCTCCGGCACGACCTCGCCGCGCGGATGCTGCTGCCGCATGAGGTGGCGCAGTGGCTGGCCTCGGTGGCGACCGGGGTTGCGGCGGCCTTCGCGGCGGCCATGCTGGCGCGGCCGGACCGCAACTGGCGCTGGGCGCTGCTGCCGCTGCCGCCGCTGCTCGCCTGGGGGCTCAGCCTCGGCTGGGGCTGCCTTGCGGACCTGGCGCGGATGGGGCCGGAGGCGCTGACGCTCGGCACCAGTTGGGGGTGCCTGCGCTTCATCATCCTGCTGGGCGCGCCGCTCACCGCGTTGCAGCTTTGGCTCTTGCGGCATGCGGGGCCGCTGCGGCCGATGCCGGTGCTGCTGCTGGGCGGCCTGGCCTCGGCGGCGCTCTGCTCGGCCGGGTTGAGCCTGTTCCATCATCTGGATGCGGCCGTGATGGTGCTGCTCTGGCATGGCGGCGCCACGGCGGTGCTGGTGCTGCTGGGCTGGCTGCTCGGCCGGCCGCTGCTGCTGCGCGCGCCCCGGCTTCCCTGACCCGGCCTTCTTGACGCCGCCCGCTTCCTGGCGGTTGCTAGGCGCCGAATGAAGGCCCGGCGCGCACGCCAGGGCGGGAGGAGATTCAATGCCGGATGCCGCCGCGCCCACCAGCGCCGGGAATGCCACCGTCGCGCTCCGTCTGGCCGAGGCTTTCGCCCGCCATGGCGTGACGCTGACCTTCGGGCAGAGCCTGCCCTCCGCCTTCCACTTGGCTGCGCCGCATGTCGGGATCGACCAGAAGGTCTACCGGCAGGAGAATGCCGGCGGCGCCATGGCGGATGGCTATGCCCGGATCTCGCGCAAGGTGGGCATCGTCACGGCGCAGAACGGCCCTGCCGCGACCCTGCTGGTGGCGCCGCTGGCGGAGGCGCTGAAAGCCTCCATCCCCGTGCTCGCCCTGGTGCAGGAAGTCGGCCGCGATACCGTCGACCGCAACGCCTTCCAGGAATTGGACCATCTCGGCATGTTCGCGCCGGTGGCGAAGTGGGTGCGCCGGCTGGACCGTGCCGACCGGCTGGATGACTACGTGGACATGGCCTTCACCGCCGCCACCTCCGGCCGCCCCGGCCCCGCCGTGCTGCTGGTGCCGGCGGACCTGCTGACCGAGACGGCGGCACCGGTTTCCGCCCTGCTGCGGCCGCGGCAACTCTCCCTCGGCCAGGCGCCGCTCGACCGCTGCCTGGCCGACCCCGCCGCCATCGCCGCGGCAGCCGAGGCGCTGGCCACGGCGAGGCACCCGCTGGTGGTGGCCGGCGGCGGCGTGCACCTCTCGGATGCCAGCGCCGAGCTGGCAGCGCTGCAGGAGGCGGCGCATCTGCCGGTGGCGACCACGGTGATGGGCAAGGGCGCGGCGGATGAGGCGCATCCGCTGACGCTCGGCGTCATCGGCTACGTAATGGGGCAGGGGTCCCGCACCCAGGCGCTGCGCCCGATGGTGGAGCGCGCCGACCTGGTGCTGCTGGTCGGCAGCCGCACCAACCAGAACGGCACGGACAGTTGGAAGCTGTTTTCCGGGGATACCCGGTTCATCCATCTGGATGCCGACCCGATGGAGGTTGGCCGCAACTACGAATCCATGCGGCTGGTGGGCGATGCCAGGCTGACCCTGGCGGCGCTGACGGCGGAGATGCAACGGCGCGACCTCGCCGCCCGCGCCGCCGCGCGGCCTGCCATCGAGTGGGAGATCGCCGGGGCGGTGGCGGACTGGCGCCGCACCATCGCGCGCATCACCACCGAGGATGCCCCGCTCTGCCGGCCGGAAAGGATCATGGCGGAACTGGACCGGCTGATCGGGCCGGAGGATATCGTGGTGGCGGATGCCTCCTATTCCTCCATCTGGGTGGCGAATACCTCACCGCCCGGCGCGCCGGGCAGCGCTTCCTGACGCCCCGCGGCATCGCCGGCCTCGGTTGGGGCCTGCCCATGGCGATCGGCGCGCAGATCGCGGCGCCGGAGGCGCGGGTGGTCTGCCTCTGCGGCGATGGCGGCTTCGGCCATAGCTGGGCGGAGCTGGAGACGCTCCGCCGCATGGAACTGCCGATCACCCTGCTGGTGCTGAACAACGGCATCCTCGGCTACCAGAAACACGCCGAGGAGGTGAAATTCGGCGAGCACACCAAGGCGGTCTTCTTCGCCGAGACCGACCACGCCATGATCGCCCGCGCCTGCGGCGTGGAGGGCCTGCGGGTGGAGGGCGGCGCCGCCATCCGCCCGGCGCTGGAGGCGGCGCTGGCGGCGCGCCGGCCGGTGCTGCTCGACCTCATTACCGACCCGGAGGCCAAGCCGCCGATCTCCGTCTTTGCCGGCCACTACCCGGAGCCCTTCTAGGATGCTCGCGCTCCGCAAGACGCAACCTGCCTTCGGCCTGGTGCTGGAGGATGTGGCGGAGGCGCATCCGCCTGGCCCCGGCGAGGTGGTGGTGCGGGTCGAGGCCGCGGGCATCTGCGGCAGCGATGTCCATGCCTATGAATGGACCGGCGGCTATGAATTTATGGTGCCGAAGCTGCCGCTCACCATGGGGCATGAATTCGCCGGCCGGGTGATCCGCAGCGGCACCGGCAGCGGGTTGGCGGAGGGCACGCGCATCGCCGCCATCCCCTTCGTCGCCTGCGGCACCTGCGCCGCCTGCCGCGCCGATGACGCCCGCAACTGCACCTGGCGGGAGGGCATCGGCCTGACCCGCGACGGCGGCTTCGCCCGCGAGGTCCGCATCCCCGCCCGCTGCTGCGTGGCGCTGCCCGATGCCGTGGATGCCGAGATCGGCGCGCTCGCCGAACCGCTCGGCGTCGGCTGCGAGGCGGTGCTGACCGGCGAGGTCGGGCTCGGCGACACGGTGCTGGTGCTCGGCCCCGGCACCATCGGCCAGGCGATCGCGCTGATGGCGCGGCAGGCCGGCGCCGCCCGCGTGCTGGTCGCCGGCCGCGCCGATGCGCCGCGCTTCGACGTGCTGCGGAGGCTCGGCTTCAGCGAACTCATCGATGTGGCGGAGGCGCCGCTGACCGAGCAGGTGCTGGCACTCACCGGCGGTCGGCCGGTGGATGTGGTGCTGGAGGCCACCGGCGTGCCCGCCAGCTTGAATGAGGGGCTCTCGGTGCTGCAGAAGGGCGGCACCATCGTCGCTGCCGGCATCCATGCCGCCTCGCTCACCCTGCCGCTGACGGAATTCGTCCGCATGCGGCACCAGCTTCGCGCCACCCACGGCGCCAGCCGCCGGACCTGGGACCGGGTGGTCGCCTTCCTCGGGCGTGACCCGGAGGCCTTCCGCCCAATGATCACCCATCGCCTGCCGCTTGCCCGCGGGATCGAGGGCTTCGAACTGGCGCGGCAGCGCGCCGCCAGCAAGGTGATCCTGACGCCATGAGCCCGAATCACGACCGGGTCGCCCTGGTCACCGGCGCCGCCCGCGGCATCGGCGCCGGCATCGCCGCCAAACTCGCGGCGAACGGGCATCCCGTGGTGCTGGCGGATGTGCTGCCCGAAGTGGAGGCCACGGCCAGGGCGCTCCGCGAAGCCGGGCACCAGGCCCGCGCCATCCGCCTCGATGTTTCGGATGAGGCCGCTGTCGCCGCCCTGCCACGCGCCATCGGCGACTGGTGGGGCAGGCTCGGCGTGGTGGTGAACAATGCCGGCATCTCGCCAAAAGCCAAGGGCGGCCGGCCCCGGAAGATCCGTGACATGCCGGCCGAGGAATGGCGCCGGGTGCTGGCGGTGAACCTGACCGGCGCCTTCCTGGTCTCCCAGGCCTGCATCCCGCCGCTGCGGGCGCGCGGCTGGGGCAGGGTGGTGATGATCACCAGCCAGGCGGCGCGGGCGAAAAGCATGATCGCCGGCGCGCATTACGCCGCCTCCAAGACCGGGCTGATGGGCTTCGCGCGCAGCCTCGCCACGGAACTCGGCCCGGATGGCATCACCGTGAACAGCGTGGCGCCCGGCCGGATCGACACGCCGATGGCGCAGGGCGCCGCCGCCGGGGTGAACGACGCCTTCCTGGCCAATATCCCGCTCGGCCGCACCGGCAGCCCGGCGGAAGTGGCGGAGGTGGTGGCCTTCCTCGCCTCCGACGCCGCTGCCTATCTGAGCGGCGCCACCCTGGATGTGGGCGGCGGCAGCTTCATGCCTTAGGATGCGGCCCCCCCTTCCTTGACACCCCCCGTCCCGCAGGCTTCATCCCGCCGCCAGACCGCGTCCCGCGGCCGCTGCACAACGGTTCCGGTGGGTCCTGAATTGAGTACTTCCATGGCGAAGAAGAAATCGGGCGGCTGGCTCGAGAGCGTCAAGACGATCGTCTATGCCGGTCTTATCGCCATCGGCATCCGCTCGATCGCCTTCGAGCCCTTCAACATCCCCTCCGGCAGCATGATCCCGACCTTGCTGGTTGGGGACTATCTGTTCGTCTCCAAATACTCCTACGGCTATTCGCGTTATTCGGTGCCCTTCGGTGCCTACCTGCCGAGCCTGGGTGAAGGGCGGATCTTCGGCTCACTTCCGGCGCGCGGCGATGTCGCGGTCTTCAAGCTGCCGCGCGACCCCAGCCAGGACTACATCAAGCGCATCATCGGCCTGCCGGGCGACCGCATCCAGGTCCGCAATGGCGTGCTGCATGTGAACGGCACGGCGGTGCGGCGCGAGCCGATCGGCCCCTATACGGTGGAGGGCGACGGCCCCCGCATGATCGTGCGCCTGTTCCGGGAGACGCTGCCCGTGGGTGGCAGCGGCCAGGTGCACCAGATCATCGAGCAGTCCGATGACGGCCCGCTGGACAATACCCAGGAATACCGCGTGCCGGAGGGCCATGTCTTCGCCATGGGCGACAACCGCGACAACAGCCTGGACAGCCGGGTGCAGAATGCCGTCGGCTTCATCCCGGTGGAGAATCTGGTGGGCCGCGCCGAGATCATCTTTTTCTCCGTGGACGGCTCCGCCGCCTGGTGGGAGGTCTGGGCCTGGCCCATGGCCATCCGCTGGAGCCGCCTGCTCAGCGGCGTGCGCTAGGCCGAGATGGCCAGGAAGCGGGCGGAGGAGGTGCCGCCCCCTGATCTCGAAGCCTTCGCCGAGCGGGTCGGGCACCGTTTCGCGCGGCCGGAATTGCTGCGTCAGGCACTGACCCATCGTTCCGCCGCCGATCCCCGGCGCGACCAGCTCGACAGCAATGAGCGCCTGGAATTCATCGGCGACCGGGTGCTCGGCCTGCTGATGGCCGAATGGCTGGCCGAACGCTTCCCGGAGGAGCGGGAGGGCGAGCTTGGCCGCCGCCTGAGTGCGCTCGTCGCCTGGGACAGCCTGGCGAAGGTGGCCGAGGCCCTTGATATCGGCGCCGTGCTGCTGGTGCCGGCGGGCGAGAACCGGGCCGGACTCACCACCCGCCAGAACGTGCTGGCCGATGCGCTGGAGGCGCTGCTCGGTGCCCTCTACCTCGATGGCGGGCTGGATGCGGCGCGCATCCTGGTCCGGCGGGAATGGGAGGCAATGGTCGGTGCCGACCTGCGTCCGCCCAAGCCGGCGAAGAGCCGGCTGCAGGAATGGATGCTCGGGCGCGGTCTCGGCCTGCCCGAATATCAATTGGTATCCGCGGCCGGGCCATCCCATCTGCCCCTGTTCGTTGTTTCCGTCAGTGTCGCCGGAAGGGAGGCGGAAGGCATGGGCGCCAGCAAGCGGGCGGCGGAGGAAATGGCAGCCGAGGCCTGGCTGGCCGGCCTGGCAAAGCCCGGGCCGACAAAGCCATGAGCGAAACTCCGCCGGGCACGACCGCCAGCGCCACGCGATGCGGCCTGGTCGCCGTGGTGGGGGCGCCGAATGCCGGCAAGTCCACCCTGGTGAATACCCTGGCCGGCACCAAGGTGAGCATCGTCTCGCCCAAGCCGCAGACCACCCGCTTCCGTATCCGCGCCGTGGTGATGCGGGGCGCCTCCCAGATCATCCTGGTGGATACGCCCGGCATCTTCGCGCCGCGCCGCCGGCTGGACCGCGCCATGGTGGCGGCGGCCTGGGGCGGCGCCCAGGATGCCGACCTGACCCTGCTGATCGTCGATGCGCGGGCCGGGCTGACCGACCCGGTACGGGCCATCCTGGAGCGCCTGGCCAAGGGGCAGGGGGGGAAGCAGGCCCGCATCTGGCTGGCGCTGAACAAGGTGGACCTGATCCCGCCGCAGCGCCTGCTGCCGCTCGCCGCCGAGATCAATGCCATGCTGCCGCTGGAGGAGACCTTCATGATCTCCGCCGAAACCGGCAGCGGTCTCGACCGGCTGATGGACCGCGCGGCGGAGGCGATGCCCCCCAGCCCCTTCCTCTTCCCGGAGGACGAGCTTTCCGACCTGCCGAACCGCATGCTGGTGGCCGAGATCGTGCGCGAGCAGATTCTGCGCCAGACCCATGAGGAAGTGCCGCACCACGCCACGGTGGAAACCGAAAGCTGGCAGGAACGCAAGGATGGCAGCGTCCGCGTCGACTGCACCATCTATGTCGGCCGCGCCACCCAGAAGGCGATCCTGATCGGCGATGGCGGCGCCCGCATCAAGGAGATCGGCCAGAAGGCCCGGCGCGAGCTGGAATCGCTGCTGGAGCGCCGGGTGCACCTGTTCCTGAACGTCAAGGACCGGCCGGGCTGGGACGAGGAGCGCGGCCGCATCCGCGCGCTGGGGCTCGAGGATCTCGGCTGAGCGTGCCTGGATTCAGGGCGCCGCCACGCCGGCCAGGCTTGCCGGCAGCGGCTTCGCCGCCGGTGCGGCTTCCGGGGCCTCGGCAGCCGGTTCCGGCGCCAGCGATGCCGCCAGCGCCAGCACCCGCTCGGCCGAGGCGCGCCAGGTGGCGATCCGCTCCATGCTGGTGACCGGCCAGGTGAGCGCGGCGGCCAGTTGCTGGAAGGCCTGCGCCGACTGCATCAGCCCGCCCAGCGTCACCACATCCTGCAGATAGGCCGGCAACCCGGCCAGGATGGGGAAGGTGGTGGTCAGCCGGGCATGCCCGGCATAGAACATGGCCAGCCGGGCCATGCTGCGGCTCTGCCGGGCCCAGGTCGCCGCGATACCGCCGAACAGCCCGCCCAGCCGATGCTGCCCCTCCTGCCGGCCGGCCGGCGAGGCCCCGCCGAGATGCACCAGGGCGGCGCGGAATTCCGCCTCCGCCGCCTGCCGCGCATCGGTGGCGCGGACCAGCGGCCGGCCGAGCAGGGCGGCGATCGCCGCACTGACCGCGGCGTAGAACACCGCCAGCCAGACCATGTAGCCCGGCACCGTCACCGCCTGGCCCCAGACCCGGAAGGTTGGGCTGCCGGAAAGCTGCCACAGGATGCCGCCGAAACAGACCAGCAGCAGGGTTGCCTGCCAGAGCGAGCCGCCAAGCTCCACCGCCTCCTCGGTGGCGATGCGGATGTCCTCGGCGATGCGGCCATCGGTATTCGCCCGGCCTGCCGCGCTGGCGCCGGCGCTGCCCTGCGCCAGCCAGGACGCGGCCAGGCGCGCGGTGAGCCAGCGCCGCCAGCGCAATTGCAGCATCCGCCGAACCCGGAGGTGCAGCCCGGATTGCAGCGCCGTGCCCGCCACCAGCCCGGCCAGGACAGCGCATTGCATGGCCAATTCGCCGACCGCGCGGCGCTCCAGCACGTCGAACAACTCGCCGAGCCAAGTATTGAAGCGGATCAGCAGCAGGATCTCGGCCCCGGTCAGGGCGAATAGCGTGAAGGTCAGTGCCCAGGCCTGCCAGAGGGTCGGGCCGGTCCAGAAGCTGCCGGCGAGGGCGGCGAAACGGCGCAGCAGGCCGCGGCGCGGGCTGGCCGGGGAGTCAGGCATGGACTGGCCAGGGGAGCGGGCCGGGAGAAGGCGGGCCGGCTGTCATCGCGGCATCCTCGCGCAAGGGCTGGACCGGGCTGCGCCAGACCAGGGCACAACAGGCTTCCTCCGGGGCAATGGCCGGGCCCGTCGCAGAACGTCCCGGCGGGGGACCGGTTGCGCCGGGTGCCACGGCCCGCTGGAGCCTGGCGGCCTCACCCCCCTATGATGGCGGAATGGAATGGCAGGCCCCCGCTATCGTGCTCGATGCCCGCCCGCTCGGCGAAAGCGGCGCCGTGGTGAGCCTGCTGACAGAGGCGCATGGGCGCCATGCCGGCCTGGCCAGGGCCGGCACCTCCCGGGCCCAGGCGTCGCTCTGGCAGCGCGGCAACCTGGTGGAGGTGCGCTGGGTGGCGCGGCTGCCGGACCAGCTTGGCAGCCTGACCGGGGAATTGGTGCACCCGGCCGCCGCCCTGGCGATGGAAGACCCTCTGGCGCTCGCCCTGCTCTCCGCCGCCTGCGCCGTGGCGGATGGCGCGCTGCCGGAGCGGGAGGCGCATCCCCGCAGCTTCCAGGGCCTGCTCTCGTTGATCGCCCGGCTGCCGGGCGGCGCGGCGCCGCTGCTGCCCGACTATATCCGCTGGGAAGCGGAACTGCTGGCCGAGCTCGGCTATGGCCTCGATCTCGGCCGCTGCGCCGTGACGGGCGGCACCGAGGACCTGGTCTGGGTCTCGCCCCGCACCGGCCGGGCGGTGAGCGCCGCGGCCGGCGAGCCCTGGGCCGCGCGGCTGCTGCCGCTGCCGGGGCTGCTGCTGGGGCAGGGCGGGGCGGTCGGTCCTTCCGGCCCCGCGGAATGGCTTGCGGGATTGCGCCTGACAGGGCATTTCCTGGGAAAAGATGCCTTCGGGCACCAGCACAAACCCCTGCCTGCCGCCCGCGAAAGGTTGTTCGACCGGGTGGCGGCGCTGGCCGGCGCCGACCCGGTGCCCGCCGAGAGAGGATCCGATGCCTGACGACGTGAAGCTCCCGCCCGCTGGCACCCCTGGCAGCGGCAATATCCGCGACACCCATCTCGCGGATGCGCTCTCCGAGCGGTATTTGGCCTATGCCATGTCCACCATCATGTCCCGCAGCCTGCCGGATGTGCGGGACGGGCTGAAGCCGGTGCATCGCCGGCTGCTCTGGGCCATGCACCAGTTGAAGCTGGACCCGGCGGCGGGCTTCAAGAAATGCGCCCGCATCGTCGGCGACGTGATGGGCAAGTACCACCCACATGGCGACGCCGCGATCTACGACGCCATGGTGCGGCTCGCCCAGGAATTCGCCGCCCGCTACCCGCTGGTGGAGGGCCAGGGGAATTTCGGCAATATCGACGGCGATAACGCCGCGGCCATGCGCTACACCGAGGCGCGCCTCACCGAGGTGGCGCAGGCGATGCTCCAGGGCATCGACGAGAACACCGTCGATTTCCGCGCCACCTATGATGGCGAGGAGCAGGAGCCGGTGGTGCTGCCCGCCGCCTTTCCGAACCTGCTGGCCAATGGCGCCAATGGCATCGCGGTGGGCATGGCGACCTCCATCCCACCGCACAATGCCGGCGAGCTTTGCGCCGCGGCGCTGGAACTCGTGCGCAACCCGGCAGCCACCACTGCCGACCTGCTGCGCCATGTCCCCGGCCCGGATTTCCCGACCGGCGGCATCCTGGTGGAGCCGAAGGAGGCGATCGCCGAAGCCTATGAGACCGGCCGCGGCGGCTTCCGCGTGCGGGCGAAATGGGAGCAGGAGAAGGGCAAGACCGGCACCTGGCAGATCGTGGTGACCGAGATCCCCTACCAGGTCGCCAAGGCCAAGCTGGTCGAGCAGATCGCCCAGCTCATGGAGGAGAAGAAGCTGCCGCTGCTCGGCGATATCCGCGACGAGAGCACCGACGTGGTGCGCCTGGTTCTGGAGCCGAAGAGCCGCGGCGTCGATCCCGCCGTGCTGATGGAGACGCTGTTCCGCGCCACCCAGCTCGAGACCCGCTTCTCGCTCAACATGAACGTGCTGGATGCCGACCGCACGCCCCGCGTCATGGGGCTGCGGGAGGTGCTGCGCGCCTGGCTCGACCACCGCCATGTCGTGCTGGTGCGCCGCACGGAGCACCGGCTGGCGGCGATCGCCCGGCGGCTGGAGATCCTGGACGGCTACCTCATCGTCTACCTGAACCTCGATGAGGTGATCCGCATCGTCCGCGAGGAGGAGGACCCGAAGGCGGCGCTGATCGCCACCTTCACCCTCACGGAGATGCAGGCCGACGCGATCCTCAACATGCGGCTCCGCAGCCTGCGGAAGCTTGAGGAAATGGAGATCCGGCGCGAGCACAAGAAGCTCAGCACCGAACAGAAGCGCCTGCAGGGGTTGATGAAGTCGGATGCCCGGCGCTGGGAGGCCATCGCCGAGGAACTGGAGGCGACGCGGGCGAAATTCGGCGAGGGCGTTTTGGGCAGGCGCCGCACCGAAACCGGCCGCCTGCTGCCCGCCGTGCTGGTGGACGAGGCCGCCTTCGTGGAGCGCGAGCCAGTCACGGTGATCCTCTCCGGGAAGGGCTGGATCCGCGCCCAGAAGGGGCATCTACCGGAGGATGCCGAGCATCGCTTCAAGGAGGGGGATGCGCTGCACACCTGGGTGCATGCGGAGACCACCGACCGCATCGTGCTGTTTGCCACCAATGGCAAGGCCTATACGCTGAAGGTCGATGCCATCCCGCGCGGCCGCGGCGACGGCCAGCCGGTGCGCCTGCTGCTGGACCTGACGAACGAGGACCACGTCGTGGCGATGTTCGTCCACCGCGATGGCGGTCGGCTGCTGGTGGCCACGAGCGACGGCAAGGGCTTCCAGGTGAAGGCCGAGGACCTGCTGGCGGAGCGCCGCACCGGCAAGCAGGTGCTGCTGCTGGATGCCGGCCGCGAGGCCGCGCTCTGCGTGCCCGCGGAGGGCGATACGGTGGCGGTGATCGGCGAGAACCGGAAGCTGCTGCTCTTCCCGCTCGACCAGGTGCCGGAGATGGCGCGCGGCCGCGGCGTGCAGCTGCAATCCTACAAGGATGGCGGCCTGGCCGATGCCAAGGTCTTCACCCGCAAGGAGGGGCTGAGCTGGCGTCTGGGCGAGCGAATCAGGGTGGAGGTCGACCTCGCCCCCTGGCGCGGCAACCGCGCCGGCGCGGGCAAGATGCCGCCGAATGGCTTCCCGAAGTCCAATCGCTTCGGCGACTGAAGCAGCCGGAACCCCCGGCACGCCCGGCCGTTACGGGGCCGTGCACAGGCAGGGATGGATGGGAATGGCGGAAACGCGACGTGGGTTCCTGACGGGGTTGCTGCTCGCCCTGGTTCCCGCCGCCGCGGTGCGGGCCGCACCGGCGGAGGCGAAGCTGGTGCCGGCGCAGTATGGCAATCCCTATCGCCCGCCGCCGCCACCCGATGCCTATCGCGGCCCGCCACGCCATCCTTATCGCGGGCCATGGCGTCACCGCCGGCGGTGCTGGATCGAGCGCCGGCGTGTGATGGTGCGCGACCGCTTCGGCCGGCTGCATCCCCGTATCATCGAGCAGGAGGTCTGCCGCTGAGACCTGCCGGGCGGCGCCCGCCAGGCTATTCGGCGGGCTGCGACACCGGTTCGGGCAGCAGCATCTCCGCCGCCGGCTCCTCCAGCACGCGCCAGATGCCGCCGGTCAGCACCTCGCTCGGCCGGAAACGGCTCTTGTAGGACATCTTGCGGCTCTCCGGCACCCAATAGCCGAGATAGACGTAGGGAAGGTTGAGCGCCCGGGCCCGCGCCACCAGCCACAGGATGGCCCAGGTGCCGAGCGACCGCCGCGCTTCCTCCGGCGCGAAGAAGGAATAGACCGCGGAAAGCCCGTCCGAGAGCCAGTCGGTCAGGCAGGCGCCGAGCAGCCGGTCCGCGGAATCGCGGAACTCCACCATGCCGGTGGTGATGGGCGTGTCCTCCACCATGGCGCGGTAGTCGTAGAAACCCATCGCCGCCATGTCGCCCTCATTGTGGCGCGCCTGCTGGTAGCGCTGGAACAGGGCGTATTGCTCGGCGGTGGCGCGGGCCGGCATCTCGAAGCCGGCGATATCGGCATTGATCCGCTCCAGCTTCCGCTGCGCCCGGTTGGGCTCGAAGGGCTGCGCCAGGATGCGGATGGGGATGCAGGCGGAGCAGCCCGGGCAGACCGGCGAATAGGCGATGTTGTGGCTGCGGCGGAAGCCGGCGCGGGAGAGGCGGTCGTGCAGCGCCTCGGCATCCGGGCCGGTCAATTCGGTCACGATCTTCCGTTCCGTCCTGCCCGCCAGGTAGGGGCAGGGCAGGGGCGCGGTGGTGTAGAAGAATTGCGGCCTTCGGTTGGGGCGGTGGAGCATTGCTACCCGGCAGTGTCGGTGGGGACGGCCCGGGAATCAACCTCCGGAATGCGGCCGGGTTCGCCGGGCCTCAGGGATTCAGCCGAAGCCGCCCCGCCACGGCCTCCGCCTGGCGCCCGAGCACCAGCATCCCACCCTCCCGCCAGGGCCGGAGCAGGTCGCCCCAATGCGGCGACAGCGGGTGGCCGGACTGGCCGGTGGCGATCATGGCCAGTGTCCGGTCCGGATCGGCAAGATCCGCCACCAGCCGCAGCCCGGGGCCATGCACATGCGCCCAGGGGTTCGCCGCCCCGGCACCGCGGAAGCCGCCGCGGAACACCGTCCATTCATCGCCGCCGGTCACCGCCTCCAGCCGCGTGAGGGCGCCAAGCCCGGGAATGAAGCGGAGCAGCGGATGCTCGAACCGGGCACGATGCACCGCACCCCAGCGCCAGGCGGCGGGGTCGGCGCCCTGGCTTGCCTGCAATCCCGCAATGGCCTCGGCCAATGCCCGCGCGGCGAGGCCAGGACAGTCGCCACCGCACCAGGCGGCGCCGCGCCCATCCGGCGCCAGGACGAAGCGGATGAAATTCGCCCTGGCAGTCCAGGCACCCTCCGGCACGCCGCCGGCGGCGAGCGCCATCTCGCCCAGCTTCTGCACCCAGGCATTGAAGATCAGCGGCTGCGGCAGATCCGGGGATATATTGCCATCCCAGTCCAGCAGCAGGTCCCGCGCCGCCCCGGCGGCCCCTTCGGGCCGGGGCAGGGCGCGCAGCATGGCATCGGGCGGGAGCAGCAATTCGCGCGCCAGCAGGGAGAGCGTGTCCATCTGCATGGCGGCGAAATCCGTGGCCGCATGGGTCGGACGCGCGCCGAGCATCTGGCCGATCCGGCGGAAGCGCCAGTCGCCGAACCAGTCGTGGCCGAGGAAGACCGGATACCCCGGCGGCGCCACCCGATTATTGGCATTCACCAGGGCGCCGCTATTGGGCGCCGTGACATGCGGCAGGCTCTCCCAGGGCACCCAGCCGGTCCAGTCATGGCTGCCATCCCAGCCGGGGGCGGGCAAGGTCCCGTCGCCGGCCCGGCGCAGCGGCGTCCGGCCGGTGAGCAGCATGGCGATCCCGCCCGCCGCATCGGCCAGCATCAGGTTCTGCGAGGGGCTGGTGATGAGCGCCGCCGCCTTCCGCGCCTCGGCCAGCGATCCCGACCGGTTCAGCGCCAGCAGCCCGGCGGCGGCGGAGTCGCCCGGCGTCAGGTTGGCCATGGCGACGGCGAGCACGGTATCGTCCGGCCGCGCCGGATCAAGGTCGGAGATCACCGGCCCGTGTCGCGTTTCCCTGACCCGCAGCACCACGGGCTCGGCACCACGCACCCGGATCACCTCCTCGGTGACGGTGAAGGGGCGGGGACCGTCCGGGGTCTGATAGGCATCCGGGCCCGCCAGCCGTTCCACGAAGACATCCTGCGTGTCCGAATGCGTGGTGGTGAAGCCCCAGGCCAGGTGCCGGTTGCGGCCGATCACCATCAGCGGCACGCCCGGGCTGGTGGCGCCGGCCAGCATCCGCCCATCCGCGAGGTCGATCCGCGCCAGGTACCAAAGGATCGGCGCCTGGAAGCCGAGATGCGGGTCATTGGCCAGCAAAGGCGCCCCGGAGGATGAGCGTGAGCCCGCCACAGCCCAGGCATTGCTGGCGGAGTCCGGCAGGGTCCCCGGCTCCGGGAAGCGCGGCAGGGCGGCGGCGAGGCGTGCCAGATGCCCGGCCTCCACGGCCGGCACCAGCGCCGCATCCGGCCGGCCGGCGCTGGCGTCCTCGGGCCAGAGTTCGGCCATGCGCTCCGGCGGCAGGATGCCGGCCAGCCGTGCCCGGTCCAGTTCCACCCGCCAATTGCCGGAGAGCCAGAGCCCCATCACCTTGGCCCAGAGCAGGCTATGCTCCGGCGCCCAGGGTTCCGGCTTCCCCAGCGCCAGGAATCCCGGCGCGGCGAAGCGGCCGCGCGCGGCGATCCAGGCATTCACCCCGGCCGCATAGGCTTCCAGCGAATCCCGCGCCTCCGCCGGCAGGGTGGCGAAATCCTCCCGCGCGCGGCGCGCCAGGCCGAGGACGCGGACGAAGCGGTCGCTCCGCAGCAGCCCGGCGCCGCCGATCTCGGCCAACCGGCCCGAGGCGCCGCGCCGCATCATCTCCATCTGGAACAGCCGGTCGCGGGCATGCAGCCAGCCGAGCGCCATGGTAGCGTCACGCTCCGTGGCGGCGGCGATGCGCGGCACCCCTTGGGCATCAAGCGTGATCTCCACCGGGGCGGAGAGGCCGGGCAGGCGCAGCACCTGGTCCCGCGCCGGCAGGCTCCACCAGGCGAGGCCCAAGGCGCCTGCCAGGCCGAGCAGCAGCAGGGTGGTGAGGGCAAGCAGCCCGCGTCGCAGCCAGCGCCAGGCGGTCATGCGAGCGGGCTTCCGGGTGAGGCGGGGGGGGCAGCGGGCATGGCCATCCGTGCGGATCAGGGCGCGGAGAATGCGCAAGCCGCGCCCCGGCGTCCATCTGCCCGGCGCGGTCGCACCGGGATGCTGTTGCCTTCACGCGGATCGGGCCTAGCATCACCTGCAACCGCTTAGGCGAGGGAGGAAACAGGCATGCGTGGCGTGGTGTTCCTGGGCGACCGCGAACTGGATCTCATGGGATTCCCGGACCCGGCCCCCGGGGCGGGCGAGGTGGTGTTGGAGATGAAGGCCTCCGGCATGTGCGGCAGCGACCTGAAGCACTACCGGCGCCCGAGGGGCGTGCGGCAGAACAACGGCCTGCCCGCCGCCAGCGGCCCGGTGATCGCCGGGCATGAGCCCTGCGGCGTGGTCGCCGCTGTCGGCCCCGGAGTCGATCCGCGCCAGGCGCGCATCGGCGACCGGGTGATGGTGCACCACTACCAGGGCTGCACCACCTGCGGCCATTGCCGCACCGGCTGGCAACAGCTTTGCCAGCGCACGGCGGTGAAGGTCTATGGCAACAACAGCCATGGCGGCCATGCGCGCTACATGGCGGTTCCCGCGAATACGCTGGTGCCGCTGCCGGAGGAACTGAGCTTCGCCGCCGGCGCCGCCATTTCCTGCGGCACCGGCACCGCCTATGGCGCGCTCAGGCGGATGAACATCTCCGGCAACGATACCATCGCAATCTTCGGCCAGGGACCGGTCGGGCTCTCCGCCACGCAGCTCGCGGCGGCCATGGGGGCGCGCGTCATCGCCCTCGACATCAGCCCGCAGCGGCTGGACCGCGCCCGCGCCTTCGGGGCCGCCGAGACCATCGACCCGGGCGCCACCGACCCGATCGCCGCGATCAAGGACCTCACCCATGGGCTCGGCGCCGACCTGACGCTCGATACCTCCTCCGCGCCCGAGGCGCGGCTGGCGGCGATCCGCAGCACCAAGGTCTGGGGCACCTGCTGCTTCGTGGGCGAAGGCAACGAGGTCACCATCGATGTCAGCCCGGACATGCTGCGCAAGCAGCTCACCCTGATCGGCAGTTGGACCTTCTCCACGGTCGGCCAGGCGGAATGCGCGCAATTCGTGATCGACCGTGGCATCCGGGTGGACGACCTCTTCACCGAGCAGTGGCGGCTCGACCAGGCGGCGGAAGCCTATCGGCTCTTCGACCGGCAGAGCAGCGGCAAGGGGGTCTTCCTGCTGTAGCGGCTTGTATCCTGCCGGCCGGTTCACGCCCTCGGGCTTCGCCTCCGGACGACCGGGCGGTTCACCCGGCGCTGAAGCGGTACAGCGTGCGCGAGCGGAACACCTCGCCCGGCCGCAGCACGGTGGAGGGGAAGGCCGGGTGATTCGGGGATCCGGGAAGTGCTGGGTTTCCAGGCAGAGCCCGGCGTGGCGGCCGAGCGGCCTGCCGTCGCGGCCGTGGCGCGAGCCGTCCAGGAAATTGCCGCTGTAGAATTGCAGTCCCGGCTCGGTGGTCAGCATCTCCATCGTGAGGCCGGGCACCGCAAGCCGGGCGGCGAGGCGCAGCCCCATCGCGTCCGCGGCGCCGTCGAGCACGAAATTATGGTCGTAGCCGCCGGCGATCCGCAATTGCGCATCGGCCTCGCCGATGCGCGTGCCGATGCGGCGGGGTGCCAGGAAATCGAAGGGCGTGCCGGCCACCGGACGCAGCTCCCCGGTCGGGATCAGGGTCGGATCCACGGGCGTGAAGCGTCCGGCGGCAAGGGTGAGCGCATGGTCCAGGATGTCGCCGCTGCCGGCCAGGTTGAAGTAGCTGTGGTTGGTGAGGTTGAGCACGGTCGGCCGGCTGGTGCTGGCCTCATAGTCGATCGAGAGCGCGCCATCCCCTGCCAGCGCATAGCGCACAGAAACCCGCAGCGCGCCGGGGAAGCCCTGGTCGCCGTCCGGGCTGAGATGCGTGAGGGTCAGCGCACTGCCGCCCGCCTCCGGCGCCGCCTGCCACAGCGCCCGGTCGAAGCCCTGCGGCCCGCCATGCAGCGCATTCGGCGGGTTGTTCACCGGGACCCGGTAGTCCTGGCCCTCCAGCGTGAAGCGGCCATTGGCGATGCGGTTGGCGAAGCGGCCGATGGTGGCGCCGAGATAGCCGTCATCGGCCAGGTATTCGGCGGGGGTGGCGAAACCCAGCACCACCTCCACGGGGGCGGCATCAGATCCCGGCACCCGCAGCGACAGTAGCCGAGCGCCCTGGGCGCCGATGCGGGCCTCCATGCCCCGGCCATCCGTCAGCGTGAATTCCGATGCCGGCATCGCGCGCCCTACGCCGCCGCCCATCGCATCCGCTAATTCTTGCCGCCGCCACCGCCGCCGCCGTTGCCGCCGCCACGGTCGCCCATCCGGCCGACGCGGTCGAGTTCGGATGCGGCGCGGCTGGTCGCCTGGTTGGCGATGGGCAGCGGCGGCAGATTGGCCAAGCGCTGCAGGGTCTGCTGGCCCGCCGGGAAGACCGGCGGCGCGAGGAGGCTTTGGGCCGCCGCGGGGTCGCCCGCCCGTAACGCGCGGGAGGTGCCATAGAGCGCATCGATCACCGCCTGGGGCGGCGCCTGCGGCGCGATGCCGAGGACGGCGCGCTCCTCCCGCCGCGCCTGCTCCAGTTCCAGCCCCACCGTCGGGTCGAATTCGCGCCAGCGCGGCCCGGTGGGAATCTCGGTGGCAAGGTATTCGAGCTGCGCGACGGCGCGGGCCGCATCGGCCGGGCGGCCGGCCAGCGAGGCCGGCGTGCCGAAGGCATAGGCGGTGTTCAGGATCGCGGCCCGGGTCGGGTCGCCCGCGCCCACCACCGCATCCGGCGGCAGGGAGGCCCAGACCGGGCCTGAGCCCGCTCCTTGGGGGCCGGGCTGGACGCATCCGGCCAGCAGCGTCACCAGCAATGCGGCGCCGGCGGATCGGATCGGGTCAAGCATACGCGGAGATCCTTGGTCCTGTCGGTTCACGCTCGGTCGGTCCAGCCGGCCCGCGAGCCAGGGACCGGAGCATCCTCAAGCATGAAGTCAAGCAGCAGGGCATCGGTTCCATGGACCGGGCATTACGGCCGCGGTCCGAGGATCATCATCCAGTTTCATGAATTTGCATAATGACTCCGGATGGGGCCGGGTCCCGCAAGGGCCAGCGGCTCGATCGATCGTGCGGTGTCCGGCGGGACCGCACGGCCGTTGGATCGGCATGACCCATGTCATTCTTGCCGGGCGTCCCTTCGTCTTCCTGCTGCTGGCCATCCTGGCCGGCTTCGTCATCGGTGCCGCGGCGGCGCGGCAGGGCCTTGGCCAGCAGCAATCCCTGAGCATCGGCGCGGCCGTCCTGCTGGCGCAGGTCGGAGTGTGCATCGGACTGGTCGGGCTTGGGGCGCCTCCGGTTGTCGCCCAGGGCGCCGCGCTCGGCCTCGGCGTCATGGCCACGGCCATGGCCACCAGCCCGGCGTGGCCGCCCCTGCTGCGGAACCTGGCCGGCGACCGCCAGGGGTAGCATTCGCCGGGCCAGCCTACCCGGCTGGTCGCCGGGCGGCATCGCGGCGTAACCTCGCTCCGGCCCGAGCCCCAGGAGCGATCGGATGAGCGACCGGATGAGAGAGATACACCGCAGCGACGCCGAGCTGGCGCTGATGGAGCGGGCACGCCGCGTGTTGCCGGCCGGCGGCTTCGGCAACATGGCCGCCGACATCGTCGTCCGCGAGGGTCGCGGCGGCCGCGTGCGGGATGTCAGCGGCAACGAATACGTGGATTTCCTGCTCGGCTCCGGCCCGATGTTCATCGGCCATGCCCATCCGGAGGTGGTGGAGGCGGTGCAGCGGCAGATCCCGCTCGGCACCACCTTCTTCGCCAACAACGAGCATGGCATCCGGCTGGCGGAGGAGATCGTCGCCGCCTTGCCCTGCGCCGAGCAGTTGCGCTTCGTCAGCACCGGCACCGAGGCCGATCTCTATGCCATGCGCGCCGCCCGCGCCTTCCGCCGCCGCGACCGCATTCTGAAATTCGAGGGCGGCTATCACGGCATGAGCGATTACGGGCTGATGAGCCTGGCGCCGAAGCGGCTGAACAACTTCCCCGTGCCGGTGCCGGATTCCGCCGGCATTCCGCGCAGCGTGCGGGATGAGGTTCTGGTCGCGCCCTATAACGACGCCGAGACCGCGGTGCGGCTGATCGAGACGCATCACGACGAATTGGGCGGCGTCATCGTCGAGCCCTTCCAGCGGCTGATCCCGCCGCAGCCCGGCTTCCTGCAGGCGCTCCGCGAGGTGACGGCGCGTTTCGGCATCCCGCTGATCTTCGATGAGGTGGTGACAGGCTTCCGCTTCGCCTATGGCGGAGCCCAGACCTATTACGGCGTGACACCCGATCTCTGCACGCTGGGAAAGATCATCGGCGGCGGCTTCCCGCTGGCCGCCATCGCCGGGCGCGCCGACATCATGGCGCATTTCGACCGCGGCCTGGTCGGAGATGACGGGTTCCTGATGCAGATCGGCACGCTTTCCGGCAATCCCGTCGCCGCCGTGGCCGGGCTTGCCACGCTGGAGGTGCTGCGGCGCCCGGGCGCCTATGAGCAGGTCTTCGCCACCGGCCGCAGCCTCTGGGACGGCATCGACCGGCTGCTGAAGCAGGCCGGCCTGCCGGCGCAATTGGTGGGCGAGCCCCCGCTCTTCGACGTGGTCTTCACCGATGGCGAGGTGCGGGACTACCGGGCGACGCTCCGCGCCAACCAGGCGATGCAGCAGCATTTCAACCGGCACCTTCGCGCCGGCGGCGTGCTGAAGGGCGAGAGCAAATACTACCTGTCGTTGGCGCATACGCCCGAGGACATCGCGCAGACGCTGGAGGCCTTCGCCACCGCGACCGCCGCGCTCTAGGAGCAGACATCATGGCCCAGCCCTCGCTGCTGCTCTGGATCGACGAAGCCGGCGCCTATCGCGATGCCATCGCCGCTGCCGGCCTCGCCGACCGCCTGCGCGTCACCACCCTGCCGCGCGGTGCCACGCCCGATGCGGCGATGCTGGCGGAGACCGAGGCGCTGCTCGCCTGGGGGGCGCCACCGGGCCTGCTTGCCCGGATGCCGCGGCTGCGTTGGGTGCAGGCGCTGACCGCCGGGGTGGAGGCCTGGCTGGCGCGGGACGACCTGCGGGACGGCATCACGCTCACCTGCGCCCGCGGCACGCATCGGGTGGCAATGCCGGAGAATATCCTCGGCGCGCTGTTCCATCTGACTAAGCCCTACCACGCTGCCGCCCTGGCGCAGCGGGAGCATCGCTGGACCCGACGGGTCGGCGTGCCGCTGGCGGGCCAGACGCTCGGCATCCTCGGCCTCGGCGCGATCGGGCAGGAGGTGGCGCGCAAGGCGGCGGCGCTGGGAATTGCGGGTGATCGGCACGCGCCGCCATGAGGGACCGCTGCCGGGGGTGGAGCAGGTCTTCCCGCCGGAGCGGACGCCGGAGGTGCTGGCGCAATCGGATTTCGTGCTGCTGCTGCTGCCGGTCACGCCGGAGACCACGGAGATCATGGACGCGCGGTGCCTCGCCATGATGAAGCCCACGGCCTTCCTGCTGAATTTCGGCCGCGGCCAGCTCATCGTGGATGCCGACTTGGTGGCGGCGGTGCGGGACCGCCAGATCGCCGGCGCGGTGCTGGACGTTTTCCGCCAGGAACCCCTGCCGCCGGAGCACCCCTTCTGGAGCACCGAGGGCATCACCGTGCTGCCGCATATCGGCGGCATGCACCCGACGCGCGACGCCCTGGTGGCGGCGCTGCTGGTGGAGAATCTCCGCCGCTTCCTCGATGATGCGCCGCTCACCGCCGTGGTGGACCGCGCCGCGGGCTATTAGGCGGCCATGTCGCCGCAGGGCTGAGGCACCGCGCGGCCCATCCGGGCGCCGCGCGAAGCCTGCCCCTCTCGTGGGCCAGGCCAGTGCCGGCTGCCTCGACAAAGCCATGCTTCACCGGAAAAAGCCGGGGGTTCAGCACCGGGAAGCAGGAGTCGCCATCCATGCCGCCAGCCGTTACCGAATCCGCCGGCCGCACGGCCCTGCGGCTGCTGCTGGTCGTGCTGACGGGTGCCCTCTCGGTCGGCTTCTTCTTCCGCTACCAGATCGCCAACGGCTTCACCCTGCTGTTGGGCGACCGGCATGACGCGGTGATCGAGATCTCGATCCTGGAGCACTGGTACAATGTGCTGCGCGGGCTCTCGCCCTGGTCGCAGACCGGCTATTTCCACCCGGTGCCCGGCACGCTCGGCTACAACGACGGCTATCTGCTCTTCGGCCTGCTGCATGCGGGCTTCCGCGCCGCCGGGGCCGATCCCTTCCTGAGCGGCGAGCTGGTGAACCTCACCACCCGGGTGATCGGCTTCGGCGCCGCCTTCCTCACCGGCCGGCGGGTACTGCGCCTGGGATTCGGCTGGGCGCTGCTGGGCGCCGTGCTCTTCACCATCAGCAACAACCTCTTCATCCGGGCCAGCCACGCCCAGCTTTTCAGCGTCTCCTTCGTGCCGGTGCTGGCGCTGCTGCTGCATGGCGCACTTGGGGCCTTGCTGGAGGGGCGCCGCGCCGCGCTGCTGGGCTGGGGTGCCGGCTGCTGCCTCGGCTTCGCCGCCCTGCTGATGACCGGCTTCTACATGGCCTGGTACAGCCTGTTCTTCGGTGGCGCCGCGCTGCTGGCCTGGCTCGCGGTGGCGGGAAGGGAAGGGCGGCGGGCGCTGTTCCTGGCCTTGCGGGCGCAGGCCCTACCGCTGGTGGCGCTGCTTGCCCTGGCGGTGGTCTGCAATCTGCCCTTCCTGATCCTCTATCTCCCCAAGGCGGCCGAGACGGGCATGCATCCCTGGGCAATGGTGCTGAGCCATACCCCCTCGCTGCTGGATGTCGTGCATGTCGGCGAGCGGAACCTGCTCTGGGGCTGGCTCGTCACCCTGCTGAACGACGGCTTCCGCCCCGGCTTCCCGGCCTGGAGCGAGCGCATGACCGGCCTGCCGCCCCTGCTGCTGCTGGGCTTCGGCGCCGCCCTGGCCTGGCTCTGGCGCGGCGCCGGCGGCATGGCGCCGGCGCGGCTGGCGCTGCTGCGGGCGTTGGGCCTGGCCAGCCTGGTCACCTGGGCGCTCACCCTCCAGGTCGGCGGCGTGACCGGCTGGTCCCTGGTCTATCAATGGGTGCCGGGCGCCAGGGCGGCGCGGGTGGTGGCGCGCTACCAGATCTTCATCACCCTGCCGGTGATCGGCCTGGCGCTGGCTTGGCTTGCCAGCCGGGTGCGGCGCTGGCCCCGGCCCGTCATCGCCCTGGCCTGCGCCCTGCTGCTGCTGGAGCAGGTCAATCTCTACGCACCGCTGTTCCTCGACCGGCCCTATGAACTGGCCAGGCTGAATGCCGTGCCGCCGCCGCCCGCCGGATGCCGCGCCTTCTACGTCACCGCCGCCCGCGCCGAGAGCCGCTTCGGCGAGGCGGTGGAGGATGCCTACAACCACAATGTGGAGGCGATGCTGGTTGCCGCCGTGCTTCACCTGCCGACGGTGAACGGCATCTCCACCTTCAACCCGCCGGGCTGGCCTGCCGCGCTGCCGGGGCAGCCGGCCTATGCCGCCGAGATCCGCGCCTGGGCGGCGGCGCATGGGCTGGAGGGGCTCTGCGGGCTCGACCTGCGGCGCATGGCATGGAGCCCGCCGCTGGCCTGAGGGTCGAACCCTGGCTTTCCCTCCGCGTTGCCGCCTGCTGCATCGGAGGCCGCAGCATGGACAGGAAGCACAAGCCGCCAGAGGACGAACCAATGGAAACGGGGGCACGGGAGGGGCCGGCCGCCGGCACGGTCGATCGCCCGATCCCCCCCAGATCAGGCGCAGCCGGGCGACCGTTCGGAACTCGGCGCCAATCTTGGCGGGCCGGTGGATGTCTTTCCGGGGCCGCAGAGCGGGGCGGTGGACCACCGCACCCCGGACGACGCGACACGGCAGAACCGGCCCGGCCCGGCGAAGCGGCGCCGCTGAGGGAGGCCACGGCCGGATGCGGCTGTTCCTCGACCTCGATGGGGTACTGGCGGATTTCGACCGCGGCGTACAGGCGGTGACCGGCAGCCGGCCGGAAGCCTTGCCGCTGCGCGCCATGTGGCAGGCCCTGGCGCGCGAGCCACGCTTCTTCGAGACCCTGGAGTTCATGGCGGATGCGCTGGATCTCTGGCGTTTCTGCGAACCGCACCAGCCCACCATCCTCACCGGCCTGCCGCTCGGTGCCTGGGCGCCGGAGCAGAAACGGCGCTGGGTCGTCCGGATGCTCGGCGCGCATGTGCCGGTCATCACCTGCATGAGCCGCGAGAAGGGGCGCCATTCCGGCCCCGGCCATGTGCTGGTCGATGACCGTGCCAGCGCCCGCGAGGGCTGGGAGCGGGCAGGGGGCGTCTTCGTGCATCACCGGGACGCGGCCGGCTCCATCGCCGCGCTGCGTCGGCTCGGCTTCACCGGCACGCCGGCCGAAGGCGCCGCGCTGGACCCCACGGGGTGAGCCTGGCGGCCCCGCCGCAGGCAGAGGTGCTGGATGCCCTCATCATCGGCGGCGGCCCGGCCGGCCTGACCGCCGCGCTTTATCTCGCGCGCTTCCAGCGGCGCTTCCTGCTGGTCGATGCCGGCGCGCCCCGCGCCGCCTGGATTCCCGGTCAGCCACAACATCCCGGTCTTTGCCGAGGGGATCGCCGGGGCCGAGATCCTGGCGCGGCAGCGGGTGCATGCCGAACGCTATGGCGCCCGCATCCTGGCCGGCACGGTCACGGCGCTGGATCGGAGTCCCGGTCATTTCAGCGCGATCATTGAGGGACCCGAAGCGCCCACCCGACCCACCTACGCGCGGCGGGTGCTGCTCGCCACCGGTGCCGAGGATATCGAGCCGGATCTGCCCGACCTGCCGGACGCGGTGCGGCGCGGCCTGGTCCGCTACTGCCCGATCTGCGACGGGTATGAAGCCCGCGGCCGGCGCATCGCGGTGATCGGCCATGGCGACCGCGGCATGGGGGAGGCGATCTTCATCGCCCGCACCTATTCCTCCGATGTCACCCTGCTGACGCTCGGCCAAAGGATGGAACTGTCGGATGAACAGCGCGAGAGGTTGGCGCAGCACGGGGTGAAGCTGGTCGAGGCGCCGATCCAGGCGCTGGACGTGCAGGATGGCCGCATCACCGCGCTGCGGCCGCGGCAGGGCGAGGAATACCGATTCGACATCCTCTATTCGGCACTCGGCCTGCAATGCCGCTCCGGGCTTGGCAGCGCGCTGGGGGCGCGGCTGGATGGTTCGGGTGCCCTGCTGGTGGATGCGCATAACCGCACCACGGTACCGGGCCTCTACGCCGCCGGCGGCACGGTGCGGGGGCTGGATCAGATCGTCGTCGCCATGGGTCATGCGGCGATCGCCGCCACGCATATCCACAATCACTGCGAAATCCCGACCGAGGACGAGCCGCGGGAGGAGGCGTGACCGGCCGGCATCAGCCCTTTTTCGCGCGGCTCCGCCTGGGGGCCGGCGCGGGTTCCGGCTCCGGCCCCGCCATTCTCTGCGCCACCCGGAGCAGCGCCTGTTTCGATTGCAGGTCGAGCCGGCCATAGGCGCTGAGCAGTGCCTCCTGGTCGGCGGCCAGCAGGCCGAAGGACTTCTGGTCCTCCTCCAGGAATTCGGCCGGCGGCATTACATCCGGGTCGAGTCCGACCAGGTATGAGACGGAGCATTCCAGCACCTCGGCCAACCGCACCAGCCGGCTGCCGCGCGGCACCGGTGCGCGCCCGGCCAGGATGCGGTCGATCCCGTCCGCCGGCAGGCCGGCGCGGCGGGAGGCCTCGACCGCGGAGAGGTCCATCCGCTCCAGCCTCGCCTGGATGATCTCCGCCATTGGCGGGGGCGACTGTTCCGGCATCTGCACTTCCTTGTTCCTGCCGCGGAACCCGGAGCGCGGCAAATGCTTATCCTGCCCGGAACGGAGCGGAGGACGGGCGCATGGGTTTCATCTGGAGCATCATCATCGGCTTCATCGCCGGCGTGGTGGCGAAATTCCTCATGCCGGGGCGGGACCCGGGCGGCTTCATCATCACCACCCTGCTTGGCATTATCGGCGCGGTCGTCGCCACCTGGCTGGGGCAGGCACTGGGCTGGTACCGGGCGGGCGAGGGGGCCGGGTTCATCGGCGCCGTGGTCGGGGCCATCATCCTGCTGGTGATCTACCGCATGGTGGCCGGACGCGGCGCGGGGCACACCTGAAGGCGGCCAGAACAGGGAGTTCAGGGCATGGATGCCCAGGCGATCAAGGCACTTATCGCCCGCGAAAGGCCGGGTTGGCAGGTGGTCGAAGTCACCGAGGTGAACAACGAATCCGGCCCGTCCTTCACCGTGGTCGTGAAGCAGGGCGGCCAGCGCCGCACCCTGCTGGTGCGTGAAGGTCAGATCCTGGGGGACCGCGGGTAACGCCCCGACGGTCCCCAGGAAAATCCGTCAGTCGCCGCGGACCGAGGCGGCTTCCGGCCCCTTCTTGCCCTGGACGACGGTCATCATCACCGACTGGCCCTCGGCGAGCGGCTGCATGCCGCTGCGCTCCAGCGCCGTCGCATGGACGAAGACGTCCTTGCCGCCGCTATCGGGCGTGACGAAGCCGAAGCCCTTCTGGGCATTGTACCATTTCACGGTGCCGCGCATCTCCTGGCCATCGCCCATGGGCATGGAGGAATAGCCGCCGCGTGGCGCGCTGGAGCGGGAGGGGGGGCGGTGCGTCGCCTTCCTTGATCTCCAGCACTTCGGTGACCTGCTGCCCCTTCTGCCCGGGACCGACCCGGACCCGGAGGGTCGCGCCCGGGTTCACCGCATCGACGCCGGCACGCTGCAGCACGCTCACATGCAGGAAGGCATCGCCCGACCCGCCGGAGACCTCAACGAAGCCGAAGCCCTTCTCCGCGTTGAACCATTTGACCACCGCGCCGACCTCGGGGCCGGCGAAGGTCGATAGCGGCCGGGAGGAGGGGCCGCTCGAGGGCGGCGGCGACCAGCCACCACCTTCCTGCGGGAAATCATCATCGAATCCACGCTTGCGGGGCCTGCGTGAGCGCCAGCTATCCTTGTCGGCCATGTCCTGAACTCGTCGGTCCTCTTGCGGCCGAGGCGGGTTGTCCCGCACCGGCCTGCCCATCCGAACGCCCCGACGGAATGCCGGCGGGACGCCTGGGTGGCCACATCGTGGCGAGCGGCAACCACCCGGAACTTGCTTTGAAGAGCATTAGCCGCCCCGCGGCAAGCTTTCCTGTGTGAAAACCGCGCCACGCCCGGTTCCGTAAGCCGTTCCGCCCACGGCACGGGCTCGTCCAGGTTGCCCGGCGGGGCAGGGCGGCCCTAGGGTTCAGGCCAAGAAATGCCTTGGAGGGTCGCCATGAACATCCTCGCAACCTCGGCCGGCCTGCGGCCGGTTTCCGGCCCGGCCGCTTGGCATGGCCCGGAGATGGCCCGGCGAAGGGATTGGATTCGGCCCCTCTCGGTCGCCGAGATCGCCGAATTGGAAGCGGCGGTCGCCCGGCTGGACGCCACCGGCATCGATATCGCGCGTATCGGTCCGAAGGATCTCGCCGCCCCCGGCCTCGAGCCACTGGTGGAGCAGATCCGCCAGGCGGTGCTGCATGGCAGCGGCTTCATCCTGCTGCGCGGCCTGCCGGTGGAGCGCTGGAGCCTCCGGCAATGCGCCATCGCCTATTTCGGCCTCGGCGCCATGATCGGCGAGCCGGTGTCGCAGAATGCCATGGGCCATATCCTCGGCCATGTGAAGGATATCGGCACGGATTACGCCAAGCCCACCGGCCGCGGTTACCAGACGGCGGCGCGGCTGCCCTACCATTGCGACAGTTCCGATATCGTCGGGCTGCTCTGCGTGAAGCCGTCGAAATCCGGCGGGCTCTCCAGCATCGTCAGCTCCGCCGCACTCTACAACGAGATGCTGCGGCGCGACCCCGCGCTGCTGGCCGAGCTGCTGCGGCCGGTATATCGCGATCGCCGCGGCGAGGTGCCGGAGGGCGCCGAGCCCTGGTACGCCGTGCCGGTCTTCAACCCGATGCCGGATGGCGGGCTGGTCGCCACCTATGTCCGCAGCGCCATGCGCAAGGCGCAGCGTTTCCCGGAGGTACCGCGCATCACCCCGGCGCTCGACGCCGCCTGCGACCTGCTGGACAGCCTGGCGGACAGCCCGGAATCCCATCTCGACATGGAATTCCGTCCCGGCGACATCCAGTTCCTGAGCAACCACTGGATCATGCATTCCCGCACCGAATCGAGGACTTCCCGGAGCCGGAGCGCCGCCGCCACCTCTTCCGCCTCTGGCTGGCCTGCGCCGATGGGCCGGCCCTGCCGGAGGTCTATACCCGGGCCTGGCAGGGCGCGACCGCCAGCGGCCGCCCCGCGGGCATCCGAGTGCCAGGCGTGCCGCTGGTGGCGCCGCTCGACGCCGTATAGGAGCCGGTCAGCCGCCGAGGAATTCCAGCACCGCCGCGGCGAAGGCATCGGCGCGGGTGATGGGGAAGAAATGCCCGCCATCCGGCAGTGCATGCAGCCGCGCGCCTGGGATGCGCGCCGCCATCTCGCGCTGGTGGTGATGTGGGATGATGGCGTCGTCCATCGCGCCAATCACCAGCACTGGCGCGCCCGCGGCCCCGAGCAGCGGCGTGCCGTCATAGGCCAGCAGCGCTCCGATCCGCTCGGCCCAGAGCGCCTGCAACGCCGCCTCCTCGGCGCCCGGCGCCGACCCCGAGGGGCCGAAATCGCCCGTCTCGACCAGCCAGGCCGGCGGATAGGCGAGGAAGCGGCCGAAGCGTTCGTAGCCGGCGAAGTCGAGGCCCCGCAGCACCTCCAGCCGCAGCGTGAAAAGCGCGCGGACATAGGCATCGGCCCGCACCCAGCCGCCGCTCAGCACCAGGCCCGAGAGCGGCAGGCGGCCGCGCGCGGCAAGGGTCAGGGCGATGGCGGCGCCGGTCGAATGCCCGGCCAGCGCGAAACGCCCGAGATCGAGCGCGCCGGCCACCGCCTCCACATCCTCGGCAAGGCGCTCCACCGTGACCGGCAGGCTGCCGCGCGTGCTGGCGCCGATGCCGCGCTGGTCGAAGGTGATGACCTGGTGCCGCGCCGCCAATAGCGCTCCGCTCCGGCCCCAGAAACCCGCGGTGCCGCCAAGGCCGGAGACCAGCAGCAGCGGCGGGCCCTGACCCTCGATCCGCACTGCGATGCTGGCGCCATCCGGCAGTTCGACCTGCATGGCGCGGGCTACCGCAGGTGCAGGTGCATCGGCAGCCCATCCCGCTGGCAGGTACCGACGGGTTGGCCGAGCCTGCCCGGCCGGATGCGGCAGCCGCGCTCCCCGAGGATCATTTGCCCATTCCTTCAGCCGCGCTTGGTCACGGTGCCGAAAACCGTCTCGGCCTCGATCTGCAGCACATCGGCCGGGCGCGGGAAGGGCGCGGGCGGCGGCTCGCCGGCGCTGCGGGGGCGGCCGATGCGTTCGAAGAAGTTCTCCAGCCCGCCGGGCAGGATCAGCCAGAGGAAGGTCAGCGGAGCCTCGCCGGTATTGTGGAAGGCATGCGGCCGGCCGCGCGGGAAGAAGAAGCAGCCGCCGGGCGCCATGGGGTGGCGCGCGCCCTCGATCTCCGCCTCGCCCTGGCCGGACAGGACCAGGATCACTTCCTCGTTCGCGTCATGCACGTGTTCGCGCACATGGCAGCCGGGATCGACCGTCTGGGTGCCCATGGCGAAGGGCGTTTCGGCGCCGGTCATCGCCTGGTCCAGGATGCAGCGGACGAAGCCATTGGCGGGCACCGGCTGCCAGAAGCTGCGGCCTTCCTCGGGGGCGAGGATCACCAGCCGGGCGGGGCTTGGCAACGCGGCATCGGGCATCGCGGGGTCTTTGGCCATGGGGTGCGATTCCTGTCTCCCTCTGCCCGCGAGCTTGCTGGCGGCGGTGCTCCGCCAGGCAAGCCGCGATACCGGGGAGGCCTGCGGAACCTTGCCTTTCTTCCGCCGCGCATGGAAGCCTCGCGGTGTGAAAGGGGCGCGAGCAGACCGGCAGCCGGTCAGAGCCCGCCCAGGTTGCGCGGCAGCCAGAGCGCGATCTCCGGGAAGCCGACCACCAGGGCCAGTGCCACGAACATCGCCAGGATCATCCAGACCACCCAGGGGATGGTGCTTTCCATCGTCACCCCGGCGATCCGGCAGGAGACCATCAGGTTCACCGCGAGAGGCGGGGTGAACTGGCCGATCGCGATCTTCATGGTGAGGATCACGCCGAACCAGGTGAGGTCCCAGTGAAAGGCATTGGCGATGGGGATGAGCACCGGCAGCAGGATCAGGAAGGTGGAGACGCCGTCCAGGAACATGCCGATGACGATCAGCACCAGCATCAGCAGCGCGATGGTGCCGTATTCGCCGAGCCCCAGCCCGACGATCCAGGTGGCGATGGGCTGCACGATGCCGAGCGTCGAGGTGCTCCAGGCGAAGACCGAGGCCAGGGCGATGATGATGAGGATGACGGCGGAAAGCTCACCGGCCTCCACCAGCATCTCGTAGAGGTCGCGCAGGCTCAGCGTGCGATAGACCACGAAGCCGATGAAGAGCCCGTAGAACACCGCCATGACGGCGGCCTCCGTCGGGGTGAAGGCGCCGGTCCGCATGCCGCCCAGGATCACCACTGGTGCCAGTAAGCCCCAGAAGGCTTCCTTGAAGGTCCGCCAGACGGAAAGCGCCTCCCGCTCTGGCGACTTGCCGCCGAAATCCCGCAGCATGGAAATGACGACGATCGGCACGATGATGGCGATGCCGGCCAGGATCCCCGGGAACATCCCGGCCAGGAAGATCGCCGGCACCGAGACCCCCGGCACCAGCACCGCATAGACGATGAAGGCGATGGAGGGCGGGATCAGGATATCGGTCGCCGCCGCGGCGCCGACCGTCGCCGCGATGAAGGAACGGGGATAGCCGTCCCGCACCATGCTCCGCGTCACCACCTGGCCGACCGCCGCCGAGGTGGCCGGGCCGGAGCCCGAGATGCCGCCGATCACCATCGCCACCAGCACCGCCACCGAGGCCAGCGCGCCACGCCCCGCGCCGACGATGGCCGTCGCGAAGCGCACCAGGCGCAGCGCCACCCCGGTGCGGTCGAAGACGCTGCCCACCAGCACGAACATGGGGATGGCGATCAGCGGATACTTGGCGATGCCGGCATAGACATTGGTCGGCACCGCGACGATGGACTGGTCCGCCAGCCAGATCGCCAGCGTTCCCGCCAAGCCCAGCGCCACCCCAATCGGCACGCCGCCGAGCAGCATGGCCACGAAGGCGGCGAAGAGGATGCTGCCGGTCATCTAGCCATCCAGGCCCCGCGCCAGGCGCAGCATCCGGCCGAGCGCCCGGCCGATCACCGCGAGCGAGAGCAGCGGCAGCCAGATGGTGTACCACCATTGCGGCAGGTCCAGCCCGGCCGACATGATCTCGAAGCGGTATTCGTCCCAGGCGAGGCTGGCGCCCCAAAGGGCCAGGATGCCGAACATCAGCACCACCAGCGCCAGCGCCACCCCCTCCGCGATCCGCCGGCCCCTTGGCGGCAGCATCTCGGCGAAATAGCCGATGCGGATATGCCGCCCCGCCGCCGTCGCCAGGGAGGTGCCGAGCAGCGTCAGGATGACCATCAGCGCCACCGAATATTCCTCGGTGAAGGCGAGGCTGACATTCGAGAGATAGCGGATCGCCACATTGGCCGCGGTGATCAGCGCCATCGCCGCCATGGCGGCGGCGATGAGCAACTTCTCCAGCGTGAGCGGCACCCGGGTCGGCGGGTCCGGCGCCAATGCGCCGGGGTCGAGTTCCGCTGTCACGAGACCGCGCTGACCGCCGCCTCCGCCTTCCGCACCAGATCGGCGCCGACGGTGCCGGCCCATTTCTGGTAGACCGGCCGGGTGGCCTGGGCGAAGGCGCGCTTCTCCGCGGCGCTCAGCACCGTTGTCTCGACGCCGCGCCGGGCCAGTTCCTCCAGCGAGGACCGGTCGGCATCCTCCATGCCCAAACCCTTGCGGGTCAGCGCGATCTGCTGCCGCCCGGCCTCCTCGGCGCATTCCCGCACGAGTTGCTGGTCGGCGGCGGAGAAGCTGTTCCAGACCTGCTTCGAGAGGGCGAAGACCAGCGGGTCGTTCACGTAGTTCCAGATGGTGAGGTGCTTCTGCGCCAGCGTGTCCATGCGGAAGGCCAGGAACAGGTTGATCGGGTTCTCCTGCCCGTCCACCGCGCCGGTGGAGAGCGCCGGCTGCAGGTCGGCGAAGGACATCTGCACCGGATTGGCGCCCAATGCCTCGTAGATGTCCTTGAAGATGTTGCCGGCGGCGAAGCGGATCTTCATGCCGCGCAGGTCGGAGGGCGCGCGGATGGCCCGCTTGCTGTTGGAGATCTCGCGGAAGCCGTTCTCGCCCCAGGCCAGCGGCACCACCTCGCGGCGTTCGATCACGCTGAAGATGTCGCGCCCCGGCTCGCCGCGGATCACCGCATCGAAGGCGCGGTGGTCGGGCATCAGGAAGGGAAGCTGGAACAGGCTGGCCTCCCGCACCTGCGGCGAGATGTTGATGGTGGAGAGCACGGCGAAGTCGATCACGCCCTGGCGCATGGCCAGAAGCTCCCGCGTCTGGTCGCCGCCGACCAACTGGCTGCCGGGATAGACTTTTACTTGTATCCGGCCGCCGCTGCGCTGGGTGATCAGGTCCGCCCAGATAAAGGCGCCCTCGGCAAAGGGAATCGGCCGGTTACCGACCACCGAGAGCTTGTATTCCGCCCGGTAGCCCGCCTGCGCCCGCGCCACCACCGGGGCGGCCAAAGGGGCCACCAATCCGGCGAGCACCGCGCTCCGGCGCGTAATTGCTGTGTTCATTGGCCCCTCCCCGAATCGTGGCGATTGCCGGGCTGCACCCGCCCGCCCGGGATGCGATGATGCCCCACCTGGCGCAAGGGGGGAAACAATGGCCGAGAGGGTGCTGGCGATCACGGGCGGGGCCTCCGGCATCGGCCTGGCGGTGGCGGAGGCGGCGCTGGCCGAGGGCTGGCGCGTGGCGGTGGCCGATCGCGATCCGGCGGCGCTGGAAAGGGCACGCGACCTTCTGGACCCCGCCCGCTCCAGCATCACCGCGCTGGACGTGACGGATGAGTCGGCAGTGGAAGCCTGGATCACCGCCACCGCCGGGCAGGGCAGGCTGGCCGGCGCCGTCGCCGCGGCCGGCATCGCCGCCGATATTCCGGCGCTCGACACGCCGACCGAGCTGTTCCGCCGCATCCTCGATGTGAATGTCACCGGCAGTTTCCTGCTGGCCCGCTCGGCCGGGCGGGCGATGCGGGATTCGGGCGGCGGCTCCATCCTCTGCATCGCCTCGGTGACCGGACTGCGCGGGGCAAAGGGGCGGGTGGCCTATGGCGCCTCCAAGGCGGGGGTGATCAACCTGGCGCAGGTGATGGCGATCGACCTGGCGCCTTACGGCATCCGGGTGAACGCGCTCTGCCCCGGCCCGGTCGAGACGCCGCTGGTGGCGCGGCTGCATGGGCCGGAGATGCGCGCGCAGTGGCTGCGCCACCTGCCGCTCCGCCGCTATGCCACGCCGGAGGAGATCACGCCCATGGTGCTGTTCCTGCTGGACGAGGCGAAAAGCAGCTATCTCACCGGTCAGGCCATCGCGGTGGATGGCGGCTATGCCGGCGCCGGGCTGATGCCGCCGGGGAATTGAGAGGACAGCATGGGCCCCGCCACCGCCATGAATCTCGGCCGTCTGCTCACCCAGACGGCCCGCCGCCTGCCGGACCACATCGCCCTGGTCTGGGGCGACCGCCGCTGGACCTGGGCGGAACTGGACGCCCGGGTGGACCGGCTCTGCGCGGCGCTGCGGGTACGTGGCATCGGTAGGGGCGACCGGGTGCTGGTGCATTCCCGCAACACCAACGCCATGTTCGAAAGCATGTGGGCCAGCTTCAAGCTCGGCGCCGTCTGGGTGCCCACCAATTTCCGGCTGACCCCGCCCGAGGTCGCCTATCTCGCCGCCACCTCCCGCGCCCGGGCCATGCTGCGCGACCGCGGCTTCGCAGGGCATGCCGATGCGGTGCGGGGCGCCGGACCGTGGTGCGAATTCGTCCTGGCCACCGGCGATGCCCGTGCCGATGAGGTGGATTACGAAGCGGCGCTGGCTGCCGCCACGCCGCCGTCCCCGGACCATGAGGCGGATGTCGAATACGGCGACCCCGCCTGGTTCTTCTTCACGTCAGGCACCACTGGCCGGCCCAAGGCGGCGGTGCTGACGCATGGCCAGTTGGCCTTCGTCGTCACCAACCACCTGGCCGATCTCTTCCCCGGCGTCACCGAGCGGAGCGCCTCCCTGGTGGTGGCGCCACTCTCGCATGGCGCCGGCATCCACCAGCTCGGCCAAGTGGCGCGTGGCGCCCGCACCGTGCTGCTGCCGGCCGAGCGCCTGGACCCGGAGGAGGCCTGGCGCCTGGTGGAGGAACATCGCGTCGGGAACATGTTCACCGTGCCGACCATCCTGAACGCGCTGGTGGCCCACCCCGCGGCGGGCGAGCGCGACCATTCCTCGCTGCGCCACGTCATCTATGCCGGGGCGCCGATGTACCGCGCCGACCAGAAACGGGCGCTGGAGGTGCTCGGCCCCTGCCTGGTGCAGTATTTCGGCCTAGGCGAAGTGACGGGGAACATCACCGTCCTGCGGCCGGACCAGCACAGCCTGGCGGAGGACCCATCCTTCCCGCTCGGTTCCGTCGGCGCGCCCCGTACCGGCATGGACATTGCCATCCTGGACGAGGCCGGGCGCCGCCTGCCGCCGGGCACGACCGGCGAGATCTGCGTCCGCGGCCCCGCCGTCTTCGCCGGCTATTTCGAGAACCCAGAGGCCAACGCGAAAGCCTTTCGCTTCGGCTGGTTCCATACCGGTGACCTTGGGCATCTCGATGCGCGCGGCTTCCTGCATCTCACCGGCCGCGCCGGCGACATGTACATCTCGGGCGGCAGCAACGTCTATCCGCGCGAGGTGGAGGAGGCGATCCTCACCCATCCCGCCGTGCTGGAATGCGCGGTGGTCGGCCTGCTGCATCCAAAATGGGGCGAGGCGGGCATCGCCGCCGTGGTGCCGCGCCCCGGCGCCGCGGTGACGGAAGCGGAGGTGCTGGCGCATCTCGCCCCGCGCCTCGCCCGCTACAAGCAGCCGCTGCGTGTGCTGGTCTGGGAGGCGCTGCCGAAATCCGGCTATGGCAAGGTACCGAAAACCCTGGTGCGGCAGCGGATGGAGGCAGAGGGGGCGGGCTTCTGACCGCAGCCCCCGCCCTGGTCCGGTGCGGCGCCGGGTGATACCCAGCCGGCCATGCGTGGCATTTCCCTCAGCGTCATCATCCTCCTCGGTGCCCTGACCGCCATCGGGCCGATTTCGACCGATATCTACCTGCCCTCCTTCCCCGCCCTGGGCGCCGAGTTTGGTGCCAGCCCGGCGGCCGTGCAGCGGACCCTGGCCGCTTCCTTCCTCGGCATGGCGCTTGGCCAAGTGGTCTATGGGCCGCTCTCGGACCGCCTCGGGCGGCGGCTGCCGCTCTGCATCGGCATGGGGGTCTTCGCGCTGGCCTCGGTGGGCTGTGCGCTGGCGGATGGCATTCTCGGCCTCACTTGGCTGCGGCTGATGCAGGCGCTGGGGGGATGCGCCGGGCTGGTCATCGGCCGCGCCGTGGTGCGCGACCTGGCGGAGGGTGCCGCCATGCTGCGGCTGATGTCGCAGCTCATGCTGGTTTTTGCCCTGGCGCCCATCCTCGGGCCGCTGCTCGGCGGCTGGCTGGTGACGGAGTTCGGTTGGCGTTCGGTCTTCTGGCTGCTGGCGGGTTATGGAGTTGCCCTGGCGCTGGCCATCGCGCTGCTGCTGCCGGAAAGCCTGCCCCCGGAGCACCGCCAGCATGGCGGTCTGGCCGAGGCGCTGCGCATCTATCTTCGCCTGCTGCGCGACCGCCGCTTCCTCGGCAGCACCTTCAGCGGCACGCTGCCGATGGGCGGGCTGTTTGCCTATATTGCCGGCTCACCCTTCGTCTTCATGCAATTGCATGGCGTGCCGCCGGAACGCTACGGGTTGTTCTTCGGCGCCAATGCCATCGGTCTCATGGTGGTGTCGCAGGTGGTGGGGCGGCTGGCGCATCGGGTGCCGCCGGCGCGGATGCTGCCGGTGGCCCAGGCTGCCGCGGCCGTGGCCGGCGCGGCGCTGCTGCTGACGGCGACCACCGGCTGGGGCGGCTTCCCGGCGCTGGTCGCGACGCTCTTCGCCTTCATCGCCAGCCTTGGCGGCATCATGCCGATCGCTGCGGCGCTGGCCATGGGGCCGCAAGGGCGGGTGGCCGGCAGCGCCTCCGCCGTCATCGGCATGACGCAATTCGGGGTGGGCGCCCTGGCCAGCCTGCTGGTCGCCACCCTGCAGGACGGCACAGCGCTACCGATGGCGCTGGTGGTCGCGCTCAGCGGCGTGGGCGGGTTGATTGTCGGCCGGCTGACGCCGCGCTAGTGGTCCGATCCTGACACTTGGTTCCCAAGTGTCAGGTGGATCGGCCCACAAAATGAACGGCTAGTGGTGCGTGCCAGGCGGTAACAACCGTCTGGCACGCACCACTAGAGCAGATCGCCGCAGGGCGGAAGCGCCCGGAGGCGTGAATCTGCTCTACAAACAACAGGCTACAGCGGCGTGCCGAACCATCAATTCGGCACGCCGCTGTAGCTGGCCCGCACCTGCCCGCGCAGCATGTGCTTCTGGATCTTGCCGGTGCTGGTGCGCGGCACCTCGGTGAAGACCACCTGTTTCGGTGCCTTGAAGCCCGCCAGGTGCTGCCGGCAGAAGGCGATCAGCTCCGCCTCGCTCGCCGTGGCGCCGGGCTTCAGCTCGACAAAGGCGCAGGGCACCTCACCCCAGCGCTCATCCGGCTTCGCCACCACCGCGGCCACCGCCACCGCGGGGTGGCGATAGAGCGCCTCCTCCACCTCGATGCTGCTGATGTTCTCGCCGCCCGAGATGATGATGTCCTTGGAGCGGTCCTTCAGTTGCAGATAGCCGTCCGGGTATTTCACCGCGAGGTCTCCGGTATGGAACCAGCCGCCGGCGAAGGCGGCTGCCGTGGCGGCCTCGTCCTTCAGGTAGCCCTTCATCACCACATTGCCGCGCATCACCACCTCGCCAAGCGTGGCGCCATCCGCCGGCACCGGCCGCATCGCGGCCGGGTCCATCACCTCCAGTCCCTCCAGGGCCAGGTAGCGCACGCCCTGCCGCGCCATCAGCCGCGCCTGGTCGGCGGCTGGCAGCGCGTCCCATTCGGCATGCCATTCATTCACCACCGAGGGGCCGTAGCATTCGGTCAGCCCATAGACATGCAGCACGGCGAAGCCGGCCGCGCGCATCGCCGCCAGCACGGCCTCTGGCGGCGGCGCGCCGGCCACCACGAATTGCACCGGGGCGGGCAGGGCGCGCTTGGCCTCGGCGGGCGTGTCCAGCAAGGTCGCCATCACGACAGGCGCGCCGCACATATGCGTCACGCCATGCTCCGCCATGAGCTCCCACATCGTGGCTCCGCGCACCGCGCGCAGGCAGACATGCGTGCCCGCCACGGCGCAGACCGTCCAGGGGAAGCACCAGCCGTTGCAATGGAACATCGGCAGGGTCCAGAGATAGACGGGATGCCGCCCCATGCCGGAGGACAGCACATTCCCCGTGGCCAGAAGCTGCGCCCCCCGGTGGTGATAGACCACGCCCTTCGGCTGGCCCGTGGTGCCGGAGGTGTAGTTGAGCGTGATCGCATCCCACTCGTCCCGCGGCATCAGCCAGGCGAAACCGGGGTCGCCCCCCGCCAGCAGCGCCTCGTAATCGGTCCCGCCGAGCGTATTGCCGCGCGCGGAGTCCGGGGCCTCCGCATCATCCACCTCCACCACCAGCGGTGGCGACGGCATCTGCGCCAGCGCCACGCGCAGCACGGGCAGGAATTCGCGGTCGGCGATCACCAGCTTCGCCTCGCCATGGGTGAGGATATAGGCGATGGTGGCGGCATCCAGCCTGGTATTGATGGTGTTCAGCACGGCGCCCGCCATCGGCACGCCGTAATGGCATTCGACCATCTCCGGGATGTTCGGCAACAGCGCCGCCACCGTATCGCCGCGCCCGATGCCGCGCGCCGCCAGCGCCGAGGCCAACCGCACGCAGCGCTCGCGCAGGCTGCGATAGGGCCGGCGCAGCGCGCCATGCACCACCGCGATGTGGTCCGGGAAGACCGCGGCCGCGCGTTCCAGGAAGAGCAGCGGCGTCAGCGGCTGGAAATTCGCCGGGTTGCGCCCGAGCCCCGTCTCGAAATCCATCTCCGCCTCCGCTAGCGATGCCGCCATTCCGGTTGGCGCTTGCCGAGGAAGGCGCCGATCCCCTCGGCGGCATCCTCGGCCAGGAGATTCTCCACCATGACAGCGCCGGCCGCCGCATAGGCTTGCGGCAGGTCGAGGCCAAGCTGCCGATTGAAGCCCCGCTTGCCCATGCGCACCGCCACCGCCGAGCGCGCGGCGATGCGCCGTGCCAGATCCAGCGCCGTCTCCAGCACCGCATCCGGCGGCACCACCCGGTTGACCAGGCCGATGCGGTGCGCCTCCTCGGCCGGCACCATTTCGCCGAGCAGCAACATTTCCAGCGCCGGTTTGCGCGGCACGGCGCGGGAGAGCGCCACCGCCGGAGTCGAGCAGAAGAGCCCGATATCCACCCCGGGCGTGCAGAATTTGGCGGCCTCCGAGGCCACCGCCAGATCGCAGCTTGCCACCAATTGACAGCCAGCCGCGGTGGCGATGCCCTGCACGGCCGCGACCACCGGCTGCGGCAGTCCCACCACCGCCTGCATCACCGCGCCGCATTCGGCCATGCATTCGGCGAAGAAGGCCTCGCCGCCATCGGCATCGGCGCGATGCGCGGTCAGTTCCTTGAGGTCGTGCCCGGCGCTGAAGGCGAGGCCATTCGCCGTCAGCACCACCGCCCGCACGCCATCCTCGGCCGCCACCTCCGCCAACCGGGCGCGGAGCGCCGCCAGCATGGCGCGGGAGAGGCTGTTGCGGGCCGCCGGGCGGTTCAGGGTCAGGATCGCGACCGCCCCCTCATCCTGGCGGAGCACGAGTGGCGTATTGTCGCCCTGTGGGGCGGGGGAAATGGACATCGGGCCGGGCCTTCCTTCGCGTGCCGCCAATATGCCGCTGCCGTCCGCCAGGGCAAGCACCACGGCTGATCGGACCCGGGCCAAGCGAACCGCTGCCATTCTCAGCCGGCGGAGGTGGGTTCTGGAATGGCTTGCGGAAGGCGTAACGACCAGCCCCGTCAGGCTGGAGGGCTCCGGCAGTCCCGGCACCTGGCGCTGCCGTCTGGGCAATGGATCGGCATCGCCACGCCGACGGATTGTGGCGGAGGTGGCGCGCCGCATCACCCTTTGGATGCGGCGCGCCCTTTTCGGTGTCAGGCCGGGGTGAACATGGTTGCCGGCGGGCTGTCGCCCTGGGTCGGCTTGAACACCACCTTTACCTTCTGGCCGATGCGCAGCGCATCGAGGTCGCAATCGACGATGTTCGTGAAGACCCGCACGCCCTCATCGAGTTCGACATAGGCAACCGCATAGGGTTCCTTCGTGCGCATCACAGTATAGGTGTAGATCGTGCCGGTGCCCTTCGCCTCGACGAGTTCCACATTGTTGGAAAGCGTGAAGGGCGAACAGCCGCGCGGATACCAGAAATGCCGGCCGGTATCCTTGCAGAGCCCGATCAACAGCCTTCCCTCACGGGCAGCGTCGAAATAGGGCTTGTTGGTCGGATCGACCTGGATCACCGGCAAGGCCCGGTTGGAGGACATCGTTGCCATGGCGATTACTCCCGCTCCAGGATGACGGTTGCGCTGCCGTGCCGCGTGCCGAGCAGCCCGCCCGTGCCATGCGCCAGCGCGAGCGTGCAACCCGGCACCTGCACCTTCGGATGCGCTTCGCCACGCAACTGCCGCACTGCCTCGATCACCTTGGTCATGCCGCCGCGATTGGCTGGATGGTTGTTGCAGAGCCCACCGCCATCGGTGTTGAAGGGCAGCTTACCGACGCCCGAGATCAGGTTGCCGTCGGAGACGAACTTGCCGCCTTGGCCCTTCTCGCAGAAGCCCAGATCCTCAAGCTGCATCAGCACCGTGATGGTGAAGCTGTCATAGATGCTGGCATATTGGATGTCGGCAGGCTTTACCCCGGCTTCCTCAAAGGCACGCGGCCCCGAGAAGCGCGCGCCGGAATAGGTGAGGTCGGTATAGCCGGCATTCTGGTTCTTGGTCGCCTCGCCGGCGCCCTTCACCTTCACCAATGGCCGCTTCAGGCTGCGGGCGATCTCAGGCGTGGTGATGATCAGCGCGCCGCCGCCATCCGAGATCACGCAGCAATCCAGCCGGTGCAACGGGTCGGAGACCATGGGGCTGTTCACCACATCCTCGACCGTCACGACCTTGCGCAGCATCGCATGCTCGTTCCACTGCGCGTGGTGCGAGGCGGCGACCTTGATCCAGGCAAGCTGCTCGCTGGTGGTGCCGAATTCATGCATGTGCCGCATGGCGCATAGTGCATAGGCATTGGCGACGGTGCGGCCATAGGGGATCTCGAAGGGATCATCCGGGACATTCACGCCCCAGCTCCGCGGCGCCGTGCCCGTTGCCATCGCCTCGGCCCGCGGCCGCCCGGCCAGCGTCACCAGCGCGATGCTGCACTTGCCGAGCGCGATCGCCTCCGCCGCATGGCCCACATGCAGCACATAGGAGGAGCCGCCGACATCCGTGCTGTCGAGGTGCTTCAGCTTCGTCAGGCCAAGATAGTCCGCCATGTTCAACGGGCCAAGGCCAGGCGCCGCGCCGGTGCAGAAATACCCGTCGATGTCGTCCTTCTGCAGCCCGGCATCCTGCAGCGCGCCATAGGCGACCTCCGCATGGAGCTGCGCCACCGACTTGTCATCGGCCTTGCGCGTCGGATGCTCGAAGGCGCCGACGATATAGGCTTTTCCGTTGATGCTCATGGGCGCCTCGGCCCTCCCTTCTCAGTCATCAATTCCTCGCTTGCGGAACGCGGCGCAGGGTTCCCTCTCCCTGCCTCCGCGTCAAGCGGGGCGGGCCGTTACAGCATCGCCTCGCCCCTGAGCACGGGCACGCAGCCGCCGCCGACCGTCGCGCGGATCCCGTCGGACACGCGCCGTGCCGTGGCGTGGAGCAGGCTGGGCCGGCCCATCTCCACGCCCTGCAGGATGTCGAAGCGCGCCTCCGCATGACCCGAGAGCGACAGCAGCAGCGCCGCGAGGGGTGTCGCGGCGCTGCCGGTTGCCGGGTCCTCGAAGGTGCCGGAGAGCGGCGAGAACATGCGGGCACGGAGCTGCGCCCCGTCGCCGTCCCGTGCATAGAGATAAAGCGGAAGCCGACCGGGGCCCGGCGCCGGGAAGTCGGCGGCCGCCCGCCGGAACTGTGCAAGATCGGGGACTGCACGGGAAAGCGCCTCGGGCGCGACCTCCGCCACGACGAAGGAATTGCCGACCGAGGCCAGGACCGGCCGGTGCGCAGCCACGATGACGGCGTCGCGGTCCAGCCCGACGCAAGCCGCCAGTGCTTCCGCGGGCATCTCCGGCCCGAGCGACAGCGGCTGCGGCGCCGCGATGGTGGCTCCTGCCGGCGCGGCGCCCGCAGGGTCGCGCTCCACCCGCACCTCGACCAGCCCCGCGATCTCCTCGAACAGCAACACGCCGTCGCGGTCGCGGCCCTGCTGGGCCAAGACCCATCCGGTGCCGACATTCGGGTGCCCCGCGAAGGGCATCTCCGCCCTGCGGTTGAAGATGCGCACCCGCGCCGTATGGGCGGGATCCTCGGGTGGAAGGACGAAGGTGGTCTCGCTCAGGTTGAATTCGGCGGCGAGGGCCTGCATCTCGGCCTCCGACAAGCCGCGCGCATCCGGGAAGACGGCGAGCGGGTTGCCGCCGAAGCGGCGGCCGGTGAAGACGTCGACGGTGACGAAGGGATAGGTTCGCATCGCGCTTCCATCCGGTTGGAATCTCGGGGCCGCTGTCCGGGGGTGTGCCCGCTTCGGAATGAAGCAAAGCTCTTCCGGCCGCGAGTGACCGCAGCCTAGACCACGCTGGTCAGCCCGCCATCCACATAGAGCAGATGCCCATTGACATAGCTGGATGCCTCCGAGGCCAGGAAGATTGCCGCCCCCACCAGTTCCGGCAACTCGCCCCAGCGGCCGGCAGGGGTGCGGTTGCAGAGCCAGTCGTTGAAGGCGGGGTCGGCGCGGAGCGGCGCCGTCAACTCGGTGGAGAAATAGCCGGGCGCGATGCCATTGGCCTGGATGCCGTGCCGCGCCCAATCGGCGCACATCGCCTTGGTCAGCATCATCAGCGCGCCCTTGGTGGCGGTATAGGGGCCGGTGGTCGGCCGCCCCAGCATGCTCATCACCGAGCAGGTATTGATGATCTTGCCGCGGCCGCGCGGGATCATTCGCCGCGCCACCGAGCGGGCGCAGTAGAAGGCGCTGTCGAGATTGGTGGACATGACGGTGCGCCAGGTCTCGTCCGGCATCTGGTCCAGCTGGCCGCGCAGATTGACCCCGGCATTGTTGAACAGGATGTCGATCGGCCCCTGCTCGGCCTCGATTTGCGCCACCGCTGCCTCGACCGCCGCCGGGTCGGTCACGTCGAATGCGGCGGTGACGGCGGTGATCCCATCTTCCGCCAGCAGGGCCGCGGCCGCCGCCAGCCTGGCCGGGTCCCGCCCGTTCAGCACCACCGCCGCGCCGGCCTGCGCCACGCCGCGGGCGAGCGCCAGGCCGATCCCCTGGCTGGAGCCGGTGACCAGCGCGCGCCGTCCCTCCAGGCTGAAAAGCTTGAGCGACATCATCCCATCCCCTGCCACCGGCCGGAGGGTCGCAGGCTGCGGCGGCATGGACAAGCCGGGGTTTGACCCGCCACCAGGGCTGCCCCAATCTGGGTTTCCTGCGCCGGCAATAAGAAGGATGTTCCGCTATGCGTGCCCTCGTGCTCCGCCAGCATGGCGATCTCGACCAGTTGCGGCTGGAGACGGACTACCCGACGCCATCGGCCACCGAAGGGCATGTGGTCATCCGCGTCCGTGCCTCCTCCTTCAACTACCACGATGTCTTCACCGTGAAGGGCATGCCCGGCATCAAGGTGCCGATGCCCGTCGTCATCGGCCTCGACATGGCCGGCGAGATCGACCAGATCGGCCCCGGCGTCACCGGCTGGTCGAAGGGCGACCGCGTCCTGGTCAACCCCATCAATCCGAAAAAGGGGTTGATGGGCGAGATGCTGGATGGCGGCATGGCGGAATACTGCCTGGTCGCCGCCGACCAATTGATCCGCATGCCGGATGGCGTGAGCTTCGAGCAGGCGGCCTCGCTGCCGGTGGCTTATGGCACCGCGCACCGCATGATCGTGACGCACAAGACTATCAAGGCGGGCGACAAGGTGCTGGTGCTCGGCGCCTCGGGCGGCGTCGGCACCGGCTGCGTGCTGCTGGCGAAGCAGCTTGGCGCCCATGTGGTCGCCTGCGCCGGCTCCGAGGAGAAGTGCCAGCGCATGCTGGAGATCGGCGCCGACGAGGCGATCGACTACACCAAGGTCGATTTCTCCAAATGGGCGCAGGAACGCTTCGGCAAGCCGCAGCGCCGGTCCTATGAGGGCGGCGTCGATGTCGTGGTGAATTTCACGGGCGGCGATACCTGGGGGCCGACGCTCCGCTGCGTGAAGCGCGGCGGCAAGATCCTGGTCTGCGGCGCCACCGCCGGCTTCGATCCGAAGGAGGACCTCCGCTACATCTGGACCTTCGAGCTGCAGGTCATCGGCTCCAACAGCTTCTACAACGAGGATTTCCACGCCCTGCTCGGGATGATCCAGAAGCAGGAGATGGCGCCGCTGATCGACACCGTGCTGCCGCTGGACCGCGCACCGGAAGGTTTGGCGCTGATCCGCGACCGCAAGGTCATCGGCAAGGTGGTGATCACTCCATGAGCGACGCGAAGCCCGCACCGCTCACCGTCGAGCAATTGCAGGAACGCCTGCTGCGCGCACCCTTCCACCGCTGGCTCGGCCTCCAGGCCCTGGCGGTGGGGCAGGGCACGGTGGATATCCGCGCCACCTGGCGCGAGGAATGGATCGTCAACCCGGATCGCCGCTACACCCATGGCGGCATCCTCGCCGCGCTGGTGGATCTCGCCGCCGACTGGGCGCTGGGCGCCGCGCTCGGCCGCGGCCTGCCCACCATCGACATGCGGGTGGACTACCACCGCGTAGCGCTGCCGGGCGACCTGCTCTGCAAGGGGCGGATCGTGCGCCAGGGCAGCCAGTTCTCCGTGGCCGAGGCCGAGATCCTGGACGGCGACGGCAAGCTCTGCGCCTCCGGGCGTGGGGTCTATCTGACCGCAGCGCCGAAATAGGCAAATGGGCTTCGCCTTCCGCAATCTCGGCGCGCTGATCGACCGCGGCGCCGACCCGGCGAAACCGGCGCTGATCGATCTCTCCGGCAGCGCCACCCGGGTCGTCAGCTATGGCGAGCTCGGTGCGCTCTGCGATGCGGTGGCGCGCGGGTTGCTGAAACGCGGACTCACGCGCGGCGACCGTGTCGGAATTCTCGCGGCCAATTCCACGGAATTCCTGGCCACGCTTTATGGAGCGCAGCGGGCCGGGCTGGTGGCGGTGCCGGTGAATTGGCGCTTCCCGCCGCAGACTGTGGAGTATGTGCTGCACAACAGCGGCGCGCGGCTGGTGCTCTGCGATGAGGCCCGCCGCGGTGCCGTGCCGGCGGACCTGCCGGCCATCACCTTCGGCAGCGCCGAGTGGCAGGCGCTGCCCGACCCCGGCCCCTTCACCGCGATCACGCCGGAGGAGGCGGAGCCCGCGCTGTTCCTCTATACCTCCGGCTCCACCGGCCGGCCCAAGGGCGTGGTGTTGTCACACCAGTCGCATCTCTGGGTGGTGGAGCAGCGGCTTGCGGGGGCGGATATCAGCCAGGAGCGCGCGCTGGTCGCGGCACCGCTCTACCACATGAACGGGTTGGCTCTGGCGCAGCTTGCCTCCGCGGCGCATATCACCATCATCCTGCTGCCGCAATTCGAGGCGCGCGCCTATCTTCGCGCCATCGGCGAGCACCGCGCCACCTGGATCACCGGCGTGCCGCCGATGATGGCGATGCTGCTGCAGGAACGCGATCTGCTGGCGGCGACGGATACCAGCTCGGTCCGGCATGTCCGTTGCGGTTCCGCGCCGGTCTCCCCGGCATTGCTGGCGGCGATCCAGGCAGCCTTTCCGCAGGCGCGCTTCGTCAATGGCTATGGCACGACCGAGGCCGGCCCCGTGGTCTTCGGCCCGCATCCGCGCGGCCTTCCGACGCCGCCGCTTTCGGTGGGCTGCGCGCATCCGGCGGTGCAGCTGCGCCTCCGCGCCGCGGATGGCAGCCTGGGCGCGGAAGGCGTGCTGGAACAAAAATGCCCGGCCCAGATGAACGGCTACTGGAACCGCCCGGACCTCAAGCCGCCGCTGACCGAGGACGGGTTCTACATCACCGGCGATGTCTTCCGCCGCGATGCGGAGGGCTTCCACTACGTCATCGGCCGGGTGGACGACATGTTCATCTCGGGCGGCGAGAACATCTTCCCGAGCGAGGTGGAGAAGGTGCTGGAGACGCATCCGGCCGTCGAGCAATCCGCGGTGCTGCCGGTGCCGGATGCGATCAAGGGCACCAAGCCCGTCGCATTCGTGGTGCTGCGCGCCGGCATCGCTGCTGATGAAGCGGCTTTGCGCGCGCATGTGCTGGCCAATGCACCGGCCTATATGCATCCACGCCGCGTCTGGTTCCTGGATGCCCTGCCGCTGATGGGCACCAACAAGATCGACAAATCGATCCTGGCGGCCTGGGCGCGGGAACGGATGGGCGACGGCGAGGGCTAGCCCCGCCGCAGGTCCAGCGCCATCAACTCCTCGTCCAACCAGCGGTCGGGCCCGAGGCGCAGCGCCCGGCGCTCGATGCCATAGGTCTCGAACCCCGCCGCGGCATAGAGGCGGTGGGCCGCGGCATTCCCCTCCACGACGGTGAGGCGCAGCACCTCCAGCCGCGCCACCTCCCGCGCATGCAGGATCACCCGCTGCAACAGGGCCTGCGCCACGCCATGCCGCCTCGCTGCCGGCCGCACATACATGCCCCAGAGCGAGCCCTTGTGGCGCGTCTTGGCCGGCCGTTCCGCGAAGAACCCCGCCATTCCGCAGAGCGCGGGCACCGTCCCGGTGCCGAGGCCAGGCGCGGCCGCGCCGTCCAGGAAGGCGCCGAAGATCGCATCCGGCGGGCCTTCCGGAACCTGCGCGGCGAATTGCGCGGCACTCATCCGCTCGGCCTCCTCGAAGGAGGCGCCGAAAGCCTCCGGGTGCAGCCGCAGCGCCTCCAGCCGCAGGTCGCGCAAGGCTGCCGCCTCCCGCCGCAGCAGGGGGCGGATCAGCAGCGGGGCGGCCTGTTGCGGCATGGGACCTCCGGCGTGGCGTGATTTGGATTTAACCGGGGCGGCCGGCCCGGCGCCGTTCAGGCAGCCCCGCCCGCCTCCATCTCGCGCCGCACCCGCACCGCCTCCGACGCCGGATCGAAGGCGACATCCGCCCAGCCCAGCGTCTCGCCCTGCCGCACCGCCTGCTTGAGCGCGAAGCCATGCGCCAGGCCGATCGGCAGCGCACCGAGCGCCAGCGAGCGGGCCGCGGGCACGCAGCGGCCCCAGACCATGGCGCCGCCCTCGCCATCCAGCACCTCGCCGGAGGCAAGGTCGCGCTTGGCGGTCGCCACCACATCGCCGCGCCAGGCTTCGGCGGCGCCGGTCGGCTCGCGACGCAGCGCGGCGGAGGCGACCGAGACGGCGAGTTCCAGCCCGATCAGGTGATAGGGCCGCCACAACGCGGCATACCGGCCGGAAGGGTCGCTATGCACGCCGTATTCGGAGAAGCAGCGGCGGATATAGTCGGTCTCGCCCTCGAAGACCGCATAGACGCCCCAGCGCAGGTCGCCCACCACCTGCCGCCCGTCGCGCTCGAGCGAGGAGACCACCTCCACTTGGCCGCGCGCCTCCAGGATGCCGCCAGCCTCGCGCGGCCGCAGCACCAGGGGCAGGTCCTGCGTGCCGCAGGGCGGGAAATGCAGCCCGTCCGGCGGCGGCGCCAAGCCGGTGGCATTGGCGATGGCCGCCATCTCGATACCGGATTTGGTGCCGTCCAGGAAGGAGTTGAACATCTGCGGGTTCATGCCGCCCTGGCGCGCCGCCTCCGGCGTCAGGCCGTAGAAGCCCCAGACGGTCTCCGGCGTGCTGGCGTGGAAATGCGGCAGGTATTTCGTGCCCTTGCCGGCGGCGACCACCGGAAAGCCCATGGTGCGGATGGTGTCCACCAACTCGCAGACCAGGGCCGGCTGGTCGCCATAGGCCATGGAATAGACCACCCCGGCAGCGCGGGCACGGGCGGCGAGCAGCGGCCCGGCCAGCACATCCGCCTCCACATTCACCATGACGACATGCTTGCCATGCCCGATGGCGGCGAGCGCATGGCGGATGCCGGGGGCGGGAAGGCCGGTGCATTCCACGATCACCTCGATGCGCGGCTCGGCCAGCAGCGCCATGGCGTCCTCGACTAGATGCGTGCCACCGGAGGCGAGCGCGGCATCGAAGGAGGCGGCGGCATGTTGCGCTTCCGGCCAGCCGACGCGGGCCAGCGCCTGGCGGGCGCGGGGAATCGAGAGGTCGGCGATGCCCGCCACCTGAATCCCCGGTGTCCGCGCCGCCATGGCGAGGAACATGGAGCCGAGTTTCCCGGCGCCGATCACGCCCACGGTGATCGGCCGCCCCTCGGCGGCGCGGGCGCGCAGCATGCGGTGCAGGTTCATTCGGGCTCCTTCCCTCCGGTGGCGCCGCTGTAGCGCAACCGGCGCAGCGCGGCCATGCCGGCTTGACGCCGCCGCGCCCGGGCAGAAGCCTTGGAGCAGCTATGGTGCAAGGAGGAGGGACAGCATGCGCGTCGGCGTCATCGGACTGGGCAGCATGGGCATGGGCGCTGCGCTCAACCTGCTGCAGGCACCAGGGATGGAGGTCGTGGGCGTGGACCCGCGGGAGGCGGCGCGGGCGGAATTCACCGCCGCTGGCGGCACTGCCATCCCGCGCGCCGCGGAGATGGCCGAGGGCACTGAAGCCGTGCTGGTGCTGGTGGTGAATGCCGCCCAGGCGGAAGCCGCGCTGTTCGGCGCCGAGGGCTGCGCGCCGCGCCTCGCCGCCGGCGCCGTCATCATCACCTCCGCCACCATGGCGCCGGAGGATGCCCGAAGGCTGGCGGCGCAGGCGGAGGCGAGGGGCCTGCCCTACCTGGATGCGCCGGTCTCCGGTGGGGCCGCCGGCGCGCGGGCCGGGACGATGACGGTCATGGCCTCCGGCCCAGCCACCGCCATGGCGAAGGCGCAGCCGATTCTGGAGGCGATCGCGAAGAAGGTCTGGCTGCTGGGCGAGGCGCCCGGCCTCGGCAGCACCATGAAGGTGGTGCACCAGTTGCTGGCCGGCGTGCATATCGCGGCGGCGGCGGAGGCCATGGCGCTCGGCATCCGGGCCGGGGTGGAGGCGCGGACGCTCTACGAGATCGTCACCAGTGCGGCCGGCAATTCCTGGATGTTCGAGAACCGCATGCCGCATGTGCTGGAGGGCGATGAGACGCCGCGCTCGGCGGTGGATATCTTCGTGAAGGATCTCGGGCTGGTCGGCGACCTGGCTCGAGCGGTGTCCTTCCCGACGCCGCTGGCGGCGCAGGCGCATCAGCTATTCGTGGCGGCGCGGGCGCAGGGGCATGGCGGCAAGGACGACGCCTTCGTGATCCGTGCCTATCAGGCCCTGAGCGGTATCCGCCTGCCTGGCGAGGGCTGACAAGCCGTCGCCGGCGCAACCCGGGGCTTGGGATTCGGGCTTGCATTGATGTTCTTGATTTGTTCATATCTCGCCATGGAGACGCACCGCACCGCCACCGGCTTTCTCACCATCCCGCCGCCTCCCCGGGCCAAGCGAAGGCCACGCGAGCTCACGGGCTGGGACGCCCTGCGGGAAGCCAGTCTGGCTGGCATGCTGGCGCTGGCCGCAGCCTGGACCCTTGCGGAACTGGTGGTGGCGGTGACCACCCCTTAGCGGTCTGAATTCCATAAGCCATTGAATTGTAATCGGAAGCAGCAGGGCCGGCCCGAAAAGGGCCGGCCCTTTCTGCATCCAGTGCGGGAATATCACGTAATATGATGTAATCTAGGGTTGTTCACGAAAGCGCGAGTAGGCATTAAGACGATATGCGATCACGAGCTCGTGATCGTTGCCGCCTACCCCGCCTTTCCGAGGCAGCAACCCGCGAGGTTTCCAATGGACGTGAACATTCTGCTCCGCGGCCAGTCCAACGCCCTGCTCTTTGCGGACCGCGGCGGATTGGACGCGCTGGAGCAAAAGCTGGAAGCCGCGACGGGAGCCGATATCCACATCCTGTCCGAGTACGGGACCGACACCAGCACGATCTACAGCGGCACGGCTTTCCTCGACTGGGATACCGACGGCGAGCAGGCCGGGCTTCTCACCTACCTGTCGCATCAATCGGCCGATATCCGCGACAACCCGACCGTGACGCTCTGGCTGCACAACGAGTACGAGCAGAAGGGCAGCGGCACCAAGGACCAGTGGCTGCGGGAAGTCCGTGCCGATGCCGAACTCGTCCGTGACGTGCTGCATCAGGGGGCCGAAACCACTCCCTACCTGTTCACGCCGGTCCCCTACAATTACGGCCAGAACTGGTCCTGGTACGATGGGATGCTGACGCTCTCCGCGGACGGCTCCTTCAATGCCTCGATGAGCAATGCCTTCGATGGCGCGGCCATGGATGGTGACGGCTACCAGAACAGCAGCCATATGGGTGACGGTGACGTGCGGATGGTCGCGGCCGCGCTGGCCGAGGACCTGCTGCCGATCCTGGCGCCGCTGATGGGCAGCACGTCCATCCCAGCCCCCACGCCCACGCCCACGCCCACGCCCACGCCGAGCGCGCCGGTCTCGCTGACCGCCGGCAAGGGTGCGGACAGCCTGGTGCTGAAGATCAGCCAGGATGCCTATCAGGGCAGTGCCCAGTACACCGTGACGGTGGATGGCAAGCAGGTCGGCGGCACCTTCACCGCCAGTGCGCTGCATGGCTCCGGCCAGTCCGACACCCTGACCCTGAAGGGCGACTGGGCGGCCGGCGCGCACAAGGTGGCGGTGCAGTTCCTGAATGATGCCTGGGGCGGCAGCGCCGCCACCGACCGCAACCTGCATGTCGACAGCGCCAGCTACAACGGCGCGGCGGTCTCCGGCGCGGCACAGGCGATCGAGACGGATACAAAGGCCGGCAGCTTCAGCTTCACCGAGGCCGCCGCGCCGGCCCCCACGCCCGCCCCGGTGCCGACGCCGGTGCCCACGCCGAGCGCGCCGGTCTCGCTGACCGCCGGCAAGGGTGCGGACAGCCTGGTGCTGAAGATCAGCCAGGATGCCTATCAGGGCAGTGCCCAGTACACCGTGACGGTGGATGGCAAGCAGGTCGGCGGCACCTTCACCGCCAGTGCGCTGCATGGCTTTGGCCAGTCCGACACCCTGACCCTGAAGGGCGACTGGGCGGCCGGCGCGCACAAGGTGGCGGTGCAGTTCCTGAACGATGCCTGGGGCGGCAGCGCCGCCACCGACCGCAACCTGCATGTCGACAGCGCCAGCTACAACGGCGCGGCGGTCTCCGGCGCGGCACAGGCGATTGAGACGGATACAAAGGCCGGCAGCTTCAGCTTCACCGAGGCCGCCGCGCCGGCCCCCACGCCCACCCCGGTGCCCACGCCGACGCCGACGCCGAGCGCGCCGGTCTCGCTGGCCGCCGGCAGCGGCGCGGACAGCCTGGTGCTGAAGATCAGCCAGGATGCCTATCAGGGCAGTGCCCAGTACACCGTGACGGTGGATGGCAAGCAGGTCGGCGGCACCTTCACCGCCAGTGCGCTGCATGGCTTTGGCCAGTCCGACACCCTGACCCTGAAGGGCGACTGGGCGGCCGGCGCGCACAAGGTGGCGGTGCAGTTCCTGAACGATGCCTGGGGCGGCAGCGCCGCCACCGACCGCAACCTGCATGTCGACAGCGCCAGCTACAACGGCGCGGCGGTCTCCGGCGCGGCACAGGCGATCGAGACGGATACAAAGGCCGGCAGCTTCAGCTTCACCGAGGCCGCCGCGCCGGCCCCCACGCCCATCCCGGTGCCCACGCCGACGCCGACGCCGAGCGCGCCAGCCCATGGCGATTACAGCGTCGTCCTGGCTGACGATTTCTCCCAGGGATACAAGTGGGAGAATTGGGGCGCACCCTTCGGCGGCGGCGTCTACTGGAACGGCGCCTGGTCCTGGAACCAGGACGATGTGAATGTCCGCGCCGGCGAGATGCAGGTCACCATGACCCGGCACGAGGATGGCTGGTGGACCGGCGGTGGCTTCAACAGCTTCTCCGCTGGCAAGAGCATCACCTATGGCACGGTGGAATTCGATGCCAAGGTTGAGGAGGCGCAGGGCACGCAGGCCGCCATCCTGATGTGGCCGGCTTCGAATGATGTCTGGCCGCCGGAGATCGACATCCTGGAAACGCCCGGCCATGACGTGATGCACACGCTGCATTGGGCCGGCCCGCAAGGCCAGGACGAGTACGATGCCGTGCGGAACCAGAGCTACGACCCCGCGCAGTGGCACAGCTACAAGATGACCTGGCTGCCGGATTTGCTGAAGATCGAGGTGGATGGCAAGACGGTCGCCGAATGGACCGACCCGGACCTCATCCCCGACATCGCCATGGGTTTCGGCGTCATGGGCTATGTCGGCGCGCCGGGCGACTGGATCGGCGGCGCCCCGGATGCTTCCACCCCGGATGTGGTGACGGTGCACATCGACAACGTGGTGATGTCGCAGTGGAATGGCATCGGCTGAATTGAAGGGCGAGGCGGGGATCTTCGCCATTCGCTAACCCGCCAGGGGCAGACTCCCTGCAAACGCAGGAATCTTGCCCTTGGACCTTGCCCCCGGTCTTGAAACCGCCTCCGGTCTCGAACCGGCCATGACCGGCGCGGAGCAGGAACTGCTCCGCGCCGCGCTCGCCGGGCGCTGCGCCGGCCTTGGAATTCGGCTGTGGCGGCAGCACCGGCCTGATGCTGGAAGCGGGGCTTCCCCGCCTCCTTTCAGCCGATACGGATGCCACCTGGCTTGCCCGCGTGGCCGCCGATCCACGCTGCGGCCCGGCCCGTGCGGAGGGGCGGCTGCGGCTGCTGCATATTGACCTGGGCCCGATTGGTGCCTGGGGCTGGCCCGCCGATTCCAACAGCCTGGCCCATTGGCCAGGCTATTGGCGCGACCCTTGGGAGGCGGCGGGGATGGTCGACCTGGTCCTGGTCGATGGCCGCTTCCGCGTCGCCTGCGCGCTGTATGGTGCAGCCCGGCTGGCCCCGGGGGCGATGCTGCTGGTGCATGATTTCTGGCCGCGGGCCGCCTATCAGGCGCCCCTGCTGCGGCATTTCGACCTCTTGGGCAGCGCCGGCACCCTGGCGCTCCTTGCAGCGCGCCGGCCGCTCGATGCGGCGCTGCTGGCCGCCGATCTCGCCGCGCATGGCTTCGATCCGCGCTGAGGTGGATTTTCCGCGGAATCCCGCTTCGTCTTAACGCCGGTTTCACTTCCGCATCGGAGACTGAGCTCGTGGACCCGGATGACCCGGGGCCCGGGAACGGAGGAAAACCCCGATGCCGTTGAATTCCGTGAACACCAATGCCGGCGCCATGGTGGCGTTGCAGTCGCTGAACCGCACCTCCGACGAGCTGACGGCGACCCAGAAGCGCATCTCCACCGGCTACCGCGTGGCGGATGCCAAGGATGACGGCGCCGCCTTCGCGGTGGCCGAGCGGGTGCGCGGCGAGGTGGCGGCCACCACCTCGGCGAATGAGCAGTTGGGCGGGGCGAAGGGCCTGCTCGACGTCACCCAGGCGAGTCTTGAGAACGTCTCGAAGTCCCTGTCCAAGCTGAAGGAGGTGGCGGTCAAGCTGGCCGATGGCACCATCACCGCGGAACAGCGCACCCAGTACCAGTCGCAGGCGAAGGAACTAACCAACAACATCCAGTCCTTCATCAAGGATGCCACCTATAACGGCACCAATGTCCTGAACGACCCGGCGACGCTCGCCAACAAGGTGGTCCGCAATGGGGCCGGCGACACCTATACCTTCAACGGCTCCAAGGCGGCGACCAACATCTTCAACGCGGTTTCGGGCGCCAATGCCTGGACCCGCGGCGATGCCTCCGCCGCGCTCACCAAGACCGGCGCGCTCGGCAAGGCCATCACCAGCACGCTGACGACGATGAACAACTTCGGCAGCTATTCGAACTATGTCGACAGTCAGATCACCTACAACAAGTCGAAGATCGACGCTCAGGAAGGTGGCCTTGGCGCGCTTGTCGATGCCGACCTGGCGAAGGAATCGGCGAAGCTGCAATCCCTGCAGATCCGCCAGCAACTCGGCACCCAGGCGCTGAGCATCGCCAACCAGGCGCCGCAGACCCTGCTCAGCCTATTCCGCTGAGCCAGGCGGCAGGGACGGCAGGATGCCGCCCCGTGCCCTTGCCCCGACGCCGTTCCGCCGCATCCGCGCGTCGCGCCGCGCCGGCGCGCTCCGTTCAGAGTCGCGCCGCGCCGGCGCGCCCCGTCCAGAAAGGCCAGATGCCCATGATGCTCGAACCCAATCCCGCCGCGCAGGGTGCCGCCGCCTATCGCCGCCGCCTGACGCCGAAGCAGATGGAGGCGGAGGTCTTCGCCCGCGCCACCCGCGCCATCCATGCGGCCGGGGAGGGCGAGCCCCTGACCCGCGCCCGCGCCGTGGCCGACAACCGCCGGCTCTGGGATACGGTGCATGCCAGCGTGCTCGATCCTGCCAATGCGCTGCCGGTGGACCTCCGCGCCCGTATCGCCGGGGTTGCCATGGCGGTGATCCGTGAATGCGAGGCGGAAACCCCTGATCTCGGCTTCGTCGCCGAGATGAACGACCAATCCGCCGCCGGCCTTTGGCGCTGAGAGGGCCGATCCACCATGCAGATGGATACCGGCTTCCCGATGGCTCCCGGATCGCTGCCCCCCGCCGCACCGGCGGATGCCGGGCTGGCCGAACGCCTGCTGGACCGTGCCCGCCTGCTGCTGCAGGGGCGGCGCCCGCTGGAGGCGCTGCCGATGCTCGACCGGCTGGACCGATTGCCCGGTCTTGAGGGCGCCGTCGCCATACTGCGGGCAGAGGCGCTGTTCGGCCTCGCCCGGCTGGAGGAGGCCGCGGCGGCGGCCGATACGGCGATTGCGGAAGGTCCCGGCGACCCGCATCGGCTGCAACTCCGCGCCCGGATACGCTTGGCCCGCGGCGAGCGGCCTGGCGCCATCGATGACGCCGCCGCGGCAGTCATGGCGGTGCCCTCCGATCCCGGCGCCAAGGCGGTGCTCGGCGCCGCCCTGCTGGAGGATCGGCGCTTCGACGAGGCTGTCTATTTCCTGGGCAAGGCATTCCGGGCCGATCCCGCCAACCCCATGAGCCAGGCCAGACTCGGCCAGGCCTTCATGCTGGCCGGACGGCATGAGGCGGCAGCCGAGATCATGGCGCATTGTGAACTCCATGCCCCGGCCATGCCCGGCATCGCCGCGCTGCGGGCGCAGAACGCATTGCTCGCCGGCGATGCGGCCCTTGCCGCAACACTGGCGGGGGCGGCACTGGCGCGTGGCGTGGCGGAGGCGTCGGTGCACAGCACCTTGGCGCATGCGCTGGTGGCGGCGGGCCGGCTGATGGATGCCGCGCCGCATTTCACCGCCGCCGCGCGGCTGGCGCCACAGGATCATTACCTCGCCCATCTCGCTGCCGCCGCTTCCGGGACCGCCTCGGACCGTGCGACCGATGGCTATGTGGCTGCGCTGTTCGACGGCTATGCGCCGAGGTTCGAGGGTGCGCTGCTCTCGCTCGGCTATCGCGTGCCCGGGCTGTTCCGGCGCGCGGTGGAGCGGCTGTTGCCGGCTGTCGCAGCCGGGGAGGCGCGGCTTGGCCCGGTGCTGGACCTGGGCTGCGGAACGGGCTTGGTGGGGGTGGCGCTGTCCGACCTGCTGGGCGATCCGCTGGTCGGGGTGGATCTGTCCCGCGGCATGCTGGAGCAGGCCGCCGCGAAGGGGCTCTATGCCGAGCTGCGCCTGGCCGAGATTGGCGCCGCACTGCGGCAGGACACGGGCGCGCATGCGCTGATCGCCGCCGGGGACGTCTTCTGCTATCTTGGGCGATTGGAGGAGGTGCTGGATCTCTGCCGGCAACGGCTGGCACCGGGCGGGCTGCTGCTGTTCAGCGTGGAGCGGGGGCCGCAGGGCAGCGCCTGGCAGCTCGGCCAATCCGGCCGCTACGCGCATGCCCCGGACTATCTGGAAACCTGCCTCGCCGCGGCCGGCCTGGCCGCGCTGGAATGGCGGGAGGAGGACATCCGCCTGGACGCCGGGGGGGCCGGTGCCGGGCCTGATGGTGGCCGCCCGTGCCGCCGGCCACTGAGGTGGCGCTCGCCAAGGGCGCCGGCCTGGCGGCTGGCCAAGGATGCTACCGCCAGGCCATCGCGGCCCTGGCCGCGGGCCAGGCGGAGCAGGCGGTGCCACTGCTGCTGCGAGCCGCAGCCGAGGGCGACGGCGGGGCCTGGTCCGGGCTCAATCTGGGCCTTGCCCTGGCACAATTGGGCCGGCTGGTGGAGGCGGTGCCGCATCTGGAACGCGCCGCGCACGAACTGCCCGAGCTGGCGGAGCCGCATGTCCGGCTCGGTACCATCGCCGGGTTGCGGCGTGAACCGGAACGCGCCGCAACCGCCTTTCGCTCGGCACTGGCGCGCGACCCGGGCCATGTTCCGGCCCTGGCCGCCCTCGCGGCCATCGAGGAGGAAGCCGGGCGCTTCACCGAAGCGGCGGCGCTGATCGCGCGCGCGCGCGCCTTCGATCCGATGGAGCCGGGAATTGGAATTCGCTGCCGCCCGCCTGGCGCTGCATCGTGGCGAGGCCGCCTCCGCCCTGGAAGGCGCGGCAACGGTCCTGACGCAACGCCCGGCCCATGCTGGCGCGGCGCGGTTGCTGGCCGAGGCGCTGCTGGCGCTGCACGAGCCTACTGCGGCACTGGCGGAGGTGGCGGTGCGCGCCAAGGCCGACCCCTTTGTCGCCGGCTGGCCTCTCGCTGCGGCCCAGCTGCATGAAATCGCTGGAGACCCGGCTGCTGCCATCGCCGAACTCCGCACTGCCGAGATGCTCGCCCCCGGCGAGGCGGAGATCCAGGCGGCGCTTGGCCGCATGCTGGCCGCCGCCGGTCGCGGCGCGGAGGCGGAGGCGGTGCTGCGGACCGCCATCATCCATCGCCCGACCGACCTCGATCTGCGTAACCTGCTGGCGACGGTGCTGTGGAAAGCTAACCGCCTGGGAGCAATGCTGGAGATGCTGGATTCGGCCATTGCCGAATTCGGGCTGCATCCCACCCTGCTGATGAATCGTGCCCTGGCCCTGAATGCCCGCGGCGAACAGGATGCGGCGCTTGCGGCGGCGGATGCCGCCGTCGCCGGATCGGAGGGCGGGACAGCCGCCCTGGTCAACCGCATGGCAGTGCTGCCCTATCACCCGGGGCAGGGCCATGCGGCGGTGCTGCTGGCTGCGGGGCAGGACATCGCCGCAGAACTGGGCCCCGTACCGCCGCCGCTGCACCGGCGCCCGCGCGCCCGAAGGGGGCGACTGCGGATCGGGCTGCTCTCCGGCGGACTGGGCGTGCATCCCGTGGGCTGGCTGACCTTGGCCGGGCTGGAGGCGCTGCCAGAGGCCGAATTCGAGCTCGCCGCCTATGTCCTGAAATCCCGGCAGGACCAGCTTGCCGCCCGCTTCCGGGCCCGCTGCGCGATCTGGCGCGAGATGGGTGAGGCGGAGGATGCCACCATTGCCGCCGCCATCGCGGCGGATGGAGTTGACGTGTTGGTCGACCTCGGCGGCTATGGCGAGGGTGGGCGCCCCTTCGTGCTGCACCATCGGCCAGCGCCGGTGCAGGTGAAATGGGTGGGCGCGCAATTCTCGACCACCGGCCTGCCCTGCATCGACTGGATGCTGACCGACCGCTGGGAAACCCCGCCGGAGCATGACTGCTTCTACACCGAGCGGTCGCTGCGCCTGCCCGATGGCTATGTCTGCTACACGCCGCCGCCCTATGCGCCCCCGGTTGCTCCTCTGCCGGCATCGGCGCGGGGCGCAGTGACATTCGGCTGCTTCAACAACCTGGCGAAGGTAACGCCGGCGGTGCTGGCGGCTTGGGCGCGCATCCTGGCGGATCTGCCGGGGTCGCGGCTGGTGTTGCGCACGCCCGTCCTCGGCGAGGCGGCGACGCGGGAGGCGCTGCGCCACCGCCTGGCCGCTGCCGGGCTGCCGCCGGGCCGGGTTCTGCTGGAAGGCGGCCTGCCACATCGCGACCTCCTCGCTGCCTACGGCGGCATTGACATCGCGCTCGACCCTTTTCCCTATACCGGCGGCCTCACGGTCTGCGAGGCGCTGTGGATGGGCGTGCCGGTGGTGGCATTGGCCGGCGACAGTTTCTGCGCCCGGCACGCGCTGAGCCATCTGAGCAATGTCGGCCTACCCGATTGGGTGGCGACGACGCCGGAAAGCTATGCGGCGCTGGCCGTGGCGCGTGCCCGGGACCTGCCGGCACTCGCGGCGCTACGCGAGGGGTTGCGGCCACGCATGCAAGCCTCGCCCCTTTGCGATGCGCCGCGCTTCGCACGGGGATTGGCGCAGGCGCTGCGTTCGGCTTGGCAGGACTGGTGCGATGGGGCGGATCAGGCCGACAGCAGGGCAGGGGCCTCGGCGCGAGCGGCCATCCAGCCCGGCGTATCCCGCATCAGCCCGAGCGAAGCCAGTTGTGCCGGTCCGGCATAGCGCAGGCTGCGCGACGAGTGCAGCCGGAAGGCCGGGTCCGCGTGCAGCGCCGCCAGGTAGCGCCGATACTCGCGCGACCCATCATAATGCGCGCCGCGTGCCACCGCGTCCTCGGCGCGGGCGTGGAAATCCTGCAGGAACTTGAAATGCAGCAGCACGCCGCTGGGTTGTTCGGGCGCCAAGGCCATCGGCGCGAGCATATGGGTGGAGGAGATCAGCCGCGCACCCTCACGCCACCGCACCAGCGGCACCTTCGTCAGGTTGGGCGAGCGTTTCGGCGCCAGCGCCCGGAACCAGGCCGCCGCACGCAAAGGCGGCAGGCGCCAGCCCAGATTGAAAAGCCGCTGGTGCACCTGCCGGGCGGGACGCCGTGGATCGGCTTCCGGGAAGAACAGCCGCTCACGCAGGCCGCCGAATTCCTGGCGGTAGGGGAAGTGCTCGCTCCGCTCCCGCCGCAATTCCCGGCCGTTCGAACCAGGGCGCGACGGCCAGCAGGTCATCGCCGGATGCGAAATCGAGGTCCCGCAGGGGCTGCTCCGGAAAACAGTCGAGCAGCACCGTCGGCAGCGCCTCGGAGCCGATCGCATCGAGATGCGCGCAGAGCGGCCTGAGCCCAGCCTGGTCACTGCCGGGAAACACTAGCAGTTCATCGGCATCGACCACCAGCACCCAATGGCCCCGTGCGTAGCGGTCGAGCAGCGCGTTGGTCCAGTCCACGCCGAAATTCGACCCGGCGTAGCTGCCCGGCGCATCGATCAGATGCACCGAGGGGTCGCGGGCCGCGATCTCCCGCGTGTCATCGCTCGATCGGTTGTCCACCAGGATCGTGCGATCGACGCCGAGTGCCCGCAGATGCTGCAGCGCGGCCGGCAGGCGCAACGCCTCGTTCCGCGTGACCATCAGGGCCAGGATCTCGCCCGACCGTGGTGCTGGCGGTTGGCCGATCGGGGAAAGGCCGTCGGGCAGAGGGGCTGGCTCCGAACGCCGCGCCTCGCCCTCCCCGGCGAGCGCGACGCGCACCGCGTCCGGTTGGGTCCGCAGGTCGAACTTCCGGGCGAAGGGCCGCAGGCTGGCCCGCGCCGCGTCCAGGCCGGGCAGATCGATCACGGCCGGACTGAAATCCTCCATCCGCTGCCAGGAACAAGGGTTCGCCCACCTGCTCCGCGTGGCGGGAGCCGCCGAGCAGGGTCTGGAAGAAGCTCTCATCGGGGATGCGGACCCGGTGGAAGAAGGTCGTGTACCAGGGATTGGCATCCAGGAAGCGCAGCATCTCGCAGGCACAGTCGGCGGTCATGTGCCACCATTGGCTGCCGACCATCGGCGTCAGGCCGCGCAGCCCGCGTGCCAGGTCGCGACGGCCCAGCAGCCAGGCATTGCGGTTCACGCTGCGCCGCAGCCGGGAATGCTGCTCGCGCCCCGGCAGGCCCGGATGCCAGAAGCGGCGCAGGCTCTCGCGCTCCGGCGGCTCCGCGGCGGCGAGGCGGAGATCGATGTGCTGCCGGCCGTCGAACAGGAAGGCGGCGATGCGGGCGGCCGGCTGCACTGGCAAATGCGTGCCGGACAGCAGGCAGACATGCTGCGTCGCTGGATTCCGCAGGGCTTGGCGCAGCAGCAGCAGGCTGGCCTCGATCATGCCGAAACCGCCCCAGGCGATGCGGCGGCTCTCCGCCTCCGGCGCCAGCCAGACGCCTGGCGGCAGTCCTGGCAACAGGGCCTGCCGGACCGCGCGGGCGCGGGCATCGAGATGCAGATAGCAGGCAGCGCCATCATCGCTCAGGCGTTGTAGCAGCAGTGCCAGTTGCGGTGCGTCGTCATGCGCCAGGACAAGGCAGGCGAGGCCCTCAAGGGGAGCGGGCGGCGTCATGCAGCGCGAACCTTGGGGGGAGTATTGGCCATCTCGTCCTTTTCCCATTGGGCCCAATAGGCGGCGATGGAGCTGCGGCCTTCGCCGGTAGCGCGGATGCCGCGGCCGAGCAGCGCAGCGAGCAGGCTCGGCCCGACCCGCTCCGATGCCACCTCGGCATGCGCCACCACCAAGCGGCGTGCCGCCTCGATGAGCCGTCGGCGGGCCAGGGTGAGAAGCCCGGCGAGCGGCAGCCCGGACTCCGCCAGGACCTGCAGGCGGGCCAGCGCGCGGATGCGGGAGGCCGGCAGCAATGCTTCCCAGGCGGTGCCCGGCGACAGATCGAGGCAGCCGGTGCCCCAGGGCTGCTGATCCAGCAGCCCCCAGAGCGCATGGGCCGGATCAGGCAGCAGCGCCCCCCGGATCCCGGCCTTCCGCACCAGGGTGAGCCTGCCAGCCTCGGCGACACAGAGCACCGCGTCACCGGTCGCCTGTGCCGCAATGGCGGAGAGCCGGCTCGCCGGGCAATCCGCCTCGGGCCAGAGCAGCAGGGGCGACCCTAGCCGCGGTGGCTCACCCGTGCCCAGCCAGATGCCGGGACCAGTATCGACCCTCGCCCTGCATGCAACGGTGATGCCCTGGCTGGCCAGCAGGCAGAGCAGCCCCTCCAGCCGCAACTGCCCATCGAGGTCAGCGGCCTCCGGTAGCCCGTGCAGGGTGACGCAACGCACCCGAACAGCCGGGTCCAATCGTAGGAGCTTCGGCACATCCAGCAGGCGCCGCTTGGCCTGTTCCATTCGGCGGGGCAGAGGTGTCCATGGGGTCGGGGATGGGGCCAAGAGGGTTCGTTCCGTGTTGCCGGCGACGAACGCGGTCACGCCGGCGTGGTTCCTGTCATGGCAGCAAAGGCCAGGCACCTCCGCAACGGATGCCATGGCGCCGAATCACGTCGGCCGGAGCCTATGCGGCTTCGGCAGCTTCGGGGTTTCGCCGCAGCCTATGGTGCTTGCGGTCCGGTGCGCCGAACCCGTCGCTGCGTCAAGCGGCCGAGCAGATCGCGGCGGGTGCGACCCAGATCGGCGCGCAGGTCGCGCAGGGCCTGCCGCAATTCCGCCCGTGGCCAGAATGGCTTCACCGGATGCCACAGCATGTTCGGCCGGCTGCCCGGCCGGTAGAGCGGCGGCTTGAACATCAGCGTACCAGGGGCCAGGCCGACATCCTGCATCGAACTGCTGTAGAAGCGTTGCCGCAGCTCCGGAGGCGTGAAGGGACCTTCGCCACCCGGATCGGCGAGGCGGAGCCCGGCCGCGGCGATGGCGCTGGGCCATACCGCCTCCGAATGCCCAGTCCAGCCGTCGCGCCAGGCGGCATCCACCGCACGGATGCCGGCCTGGCTGGCGCGGTAGATCGGCATGAAGGCACAGAGCTGCGCCTCAGGCGGCAGCGGCACGGCCGGAACGAAGCCGGTCCACCAGGCCCAGCCCGGCTGGTCAACCCGCCGCCGCAGGATGGGCGAGAGGAAATCCGCATCCACTGCTTCCAACGGGCCGAAGAAACGGCGCCAGTTGCCACTGAAACGGACATCGTATTCCACCATCCAGTAGTGGTCGTAATCCGGATGGGTCCGGAAGAAATGCAGCATGATCAAGTCGGTATGGCCGCCGTTCCAGATATTCCAATCGGCGCCGCCGCATTTCGAGGTGTAGGGCGCGTAGCGCAGTTCCGGCGTGCGGACCACATGATGTGGGATTTTTTTTAACCGTGCCGGGAGCGGCGCGTCAGGGGCCAAGTGAATCAGGACGCGAGCATCGAATTCCGGCGGCAGTTCGCGCCGCAGCCTGTCGAAGACCCGGGCGCTGCCGCTGTCGAAGAAATGCGTCTGGAATAGAATCGCGGTGCGGCGGGCCATGATGCTCGTTTGCTGCGTAGGTGGATGAAATCTGGATCGGATTGGTCCCGCGCGCCGCTCAAACCCGCGCGAACAGGCATTACGGCGCGAGACGCAGGGGCAACCCTTATGTGATGGAACCGTAGCGAGACGGCGATGCTTGTGCCTTTCGTTTCGTATTCGGCAATGGGAGTCCGGAACCGGTGGGAGAAATGCAAGCTGTGCGCAAGGCAGTGATATTGGCCGGTGGCTTCGGCACCCGATTGATGGAAGAAACCGAGGCTCGGCCAAAACCCATGGTTGAGATCGGCGGTCGGCCCATGCTTTGGCATATCATGAAGCTCTATTCAGACTGCGGCATACAGGATTTCGTCATTCCGCTCGGCTACAAAGGATTCATGATAAAGGAGTTCTTTGCCAATTACCGGCTGCACATGAGCGATGTGACCTTCGACTACGGCCGCAACGATGAAGGCCGCATGACAACCCATGCCGGCCGGGCGGAGGCCTGGAAGGTAACCCTGGTGGATACCGGCCTGCAGACTATGACTGGCGGCCGCCTGCGCCGCCTCCGGGACCATATCGGCGACGCACCTTTCTGTATGACCTATGGCGATGGCGTGGCCAAGCTGGATATCCAGAAGGTGATCGCTTTCCACAAGGCGCATGGCCGTCTTGCAACGGTCACCGCCGTGCACCCGCCCTCCCGCTTCGGCACGCTGGAAATGCAGGGCGAGCAGGTGGCGGCCTTCCGCGAGAAGCCGCAGGGCGGAGACAACTGGATCAATGGCGGCTTCTTCGTCCTGTCGCCTGAGGTGCTCGACTACATCGAGGGCGACCAGACGGTCTTCGAGAAGGAGCCGATGGAGCGGCTCGCCGCCGATGGGCAGCTCATGGCCTATCGCCACGACGGATTCTGGTTCTCCATGGATACCTTGCGTGACAAGAAGCAGCTTGAGGAGATGTGGGCCACCGGCAATCCGCCCTGGGGCATGGGCTGAGATGCGCGGCCCGGCGTCCGAATCCAGGACCGTTCCGGCCCGCCGCGAGCCGGCCGGCTGGCGGGCCCGCGCCGCCGCCGCCTGCCGCTGCTGCGGCGCGCCGCTGACTGAGAGTTTCGCCGATCTCGGCATGACGCCCCTCGCAGATTCCTGCGTCGCGCCGGAGGATGCAGGGCGGATGGAGCCCTTCTATCCGCTGCATGCCATGGTCTGCTCGGATTGCCGCCTGGTGCAATTGCCGGAATCGGAAAGGCCGCAGACGGGCTTCGCCGAGTATCTCTACTACTCCTCGGTATCGGAAGCCTGGCTTCGTCATGCAGGAGCCTATGCGGAGCGGATGGTGGCACTCCATCGGCTCGGCCCGCAGACGCCGGTGGTGGAGGTGGGGAGCAATGATGGCTACCTCCTGCAGTACTTCGCCCGGCGCGGCATTCCGGTGCTGGGGATCGATCCGGCGGTGAACGTGGCGCAATCCGCCATTGCCCGCGGCATTCCGACCGAGGTGATCTGTTTCGGCGCCGCCACGGCGCGCCGGCTGCGGGCCACCCGCGCCGCGCCGGTGCTGATGGCGGCAAACAACGTGCTGGCGCATGTGCCGGATCTGCACGATTTCGTGGAGGGGTTCCGTCTGCTATTGGCCCCTGGCGGGGTTGCCACATTCGAATTTCCGCATCTGCTGCGGCTGATGCAGGGCAATGAATTCGATACCATCCACCACGAGCATTTCTCCTACCTGTCGCTGCTGGTGGTGGAACTGATCTTCGGCCAGCATGGGCTGGTCGTGTACGACGCCGAGGAATTGCCGACGCATGGCGGCTCGCTGCGCTGCTTCGTCCGCCATGTCGAGGATGCCGCGAAGCCGGTGACTGCGGCGGTGGAACGGCTGCGGGCGATCGAACGGGCGGCGGGGCTGGAGGGGCCGGAGGCCTATCGCCGCTTCTCGGAAAGCGTGATCGGGACCAAATGCGCGCTTCTCGACTTCCTGGTTGGCGCCCGCCGTGCCGGGCAAAAGGTGGCGGCCTATGGTGCGCCGGCGAAGGGCAATACGCTGCTGAATTACTGCGGTGTGGGACGTGAATTGCTGCCCTTCACGGTCGACCGCAATCCGCACAAGCAGGGGTTGATGCTGCCTGGCAGCCGCATCCCGATCCGTGCTCCCGAGGCAATCCTGGAGGAGCGGCCGGACTTCGTGCTGATCCTGCCCTGGAACCTGCGGGAAGAGGTGGCGGCGCAGATGTCCGCCATTCGCGGCTGGGGCGGCCGCTTCGTGGTGCCGATCCCAACGGTGCAGGTGTTCTGAGCCTGCCTATTCCGCCGCGGCGGCCATTGGTGGCATCGGGTGCAGGGCACGCGGCATGCGGCGGCCGAGCGCCAGCCAGGCCACCGCGGCGAAGACCAGCGCCCCCCCCCGCCGCCGCCATCACCAATTCCGCCAATGGCGGCACCCGCAGTTCCGCACGCAGCAGCATGACGGCCAGGCTCATGGTGCCGGTCGCCGCCAGCGCCGGGGCGATATGGCGCAGCAGCCAGAGCGGCGATTTCCGCAGCTCATGCAGCACCAGCCAGAATAGCCATGGCGCGATGGCGACTGTGCTGGCGGCCCAGCAGATTGCTACGCCCACCGGCGTTTCGGGCCGCGCTGCCAGAAGCGCCGTCAGTGGCACCACCATGGTGATGGTGGAGACCAGCAGGTTGCGCCGGGTCTTGCCCAGGGCCACGAACAGGCTTCCCGCATCGCCCCAGGTGAAGGAAAAGACCGCCACCCAGGCCACTACCTGAGCCGCCGCCGCCGCTTCGCTCCAGACAGGGCCGAGCAGGGCCTGCACCATGTCGGGTGCCGTCAGCGCAACGCCAGCGGCGATCGGCATGCCGATCAGCGCCTGCAACTGCGCGATCTCGCCATAGGCCTCGGCCAGCCCGGCACGGTCCTTCTGCAGCATCGAGAATCGCGGCAGTGCAAGGCGGGAGGTCGAGCCCCAGACCACGCCGAGCGCCGAATCGACCAAGCGGAAGGCGACGTTGCAAACCGCCACCACAGCCTCCGCCGTCACGATGCCGAGCGCCAGCACGAACAACCGGTAGCGTCCCGCGAGCACGACCACCGACAGGATCTGCGGCCCGGCGACCGGCCAGAGATCAGCGATGGCGCCGCGCGAGAGGCGCGGCCGCAGGACCTGCCGGGAGAAGAGCAGCAGGAGCAGGAATGTGGCCAGCGTCGCGCCTGCCTGCTGCGCCACCATCGCCCAGGCCCCGAGCCCCGCATGTGCCGTCAGCAGCCCGGCCAGCAGGCCGAGCGGCTGGCCCACCAATACCCGCAGCGCGAGAAGCCGATACCGCTGCTGCCGCAGCACCAGCCCGGCGGTGGCCCCCGAGAAGGCCGAGAAAGGCAGCAGCGCCGCCAGCGCGAGTGTCAGCGGCAGCACCAGCGGCGCCTGGGCACTAGCGGCCAGCCCCGGTGCCAGCAGCGCCAGCAGGCCCGCGCCCAGCAACCCGACCAGCACCTGCACGGTGACGGCGCTGCGGGCATGCCGGCCGGTCAAGGCCATCCGCTGCACCAGCGCATCCGTGAACAGCGAGGCGCAGGCGATATCGGCCAGCAGGAAGCCCGCGATCGCCACCGCTCCGGTACCCGCTGCTTCCGGCCCGATCACCCGCGCGATCAGCATCAAGGAGAAGAAGGAGAAGATAGCGGAGGTCGCGGTTTCGGCGAGCACCCAGGCGGACGAGGAGGCGGCAGGAAGACGCAGACGCACCGTATGGAAATTCCTTGGGTTTGGTCGGCACAGGAAGCAGCCGCCGGCTGGCACGGCCCAACATCAGGGTCTCGGGCTATGGCCGCAGCACAAAACTCCGTGGTCAGCCCACCGGTTCCAGCATGAACGGCCTTTCAGCCGCAACTTCACGGAACCGCCAGCACCGGCATGCCTTTCGTTGAAGCGGGACGACACATGCCCATAATCAAGCTGGCGGCGCGCCAAATCTCTAGGCGCTTGGCCGCATCCGCACGATGTTTTGGTCATATTGCGCCGGCGCGGCACATGGTTCGCGCCGGGACCTGCCCCGGCCCCGATACGGCGGAGCAGCGATGAAAGGGGACCGAAACCACGCATGAATGCCATCGATCCCGGCGCCGGAAGGCGTATGTTCCGGCCGCTCGCGCTGCGCTACCGGCAAATTCGGGCAAGGACCGAGGCCCTGGCGGCGCCGCTCTCGCCGGAGGACCAGGCGGTGCAGTCCATGCCGGACGCGAGCCCGGCCAAATGGCACCGCGCCCATACCACCTGGTTCTTCGAAACCTTCCTGCTGTTGCCGCATCGGCCCGGCTACCGGCGCTTCCGCGAGGAATTCGGCTATCTGTTCAACTCCTATTACGAATCCGCCGGACCGCGCCATGCGCGGCCGAAGCGGGGCATGCTGACCCGCCCCTCGACCGCGGAGATCGGCGACTACCGCGCCCATGTGGATGCCGCAATGGCGGAGCTGCTGCGCGACCCGCCCCAGCCGGTGCTGCCGCTGATCGAGCTCGGCCTGCAGCATGAGGAGCAGCATCAGGAATTGCTGCTGACCGACATCCTGCACGCCCTGGCGCAGAACCCGCTGTATCCGCCCTATGATCCCGGCTGGCGCGATCCCGCCGCGGCAGCCGGACCGGCTTCCTACCTGGAGGGGCCGGAAGGGCTGGTCGAGATCGGCTGGGCGGGCGAGGGCTTCGCCTTCGACAATGAGGCGCCGCGGCACCAGGTTTTTCTCACGCCCTACCGGATCACCGACCGGCTGGTGAGCAACGCCGAATGGCTCGATTTCATGGCGGCGGGCGGCTACCGCACGCCCGGGCTTTGGATGAGCGATGGCTGGGCCGCCTGCCAGGCCGAGGACTGGGAGGCGCCGCTGCACTGGCAGCCGGGTGAGGGCGGCTGGCGGCAATTCACCCTCGCCGGGCTGCGGCCGGTCGATCCCGCCGCCCCGGTCCGGCACATCTCCTGGTACGAAGCCGAGGCCTTCGCCCGCTGGGCCGGTCGACGCCTGCCGACCGAGGCGGAATGGGAAGCCGCCTCCGGCCTGCCGGGATTCCGGGATGCCGGGGGGGCTGGCCTGGCAATGGACCGGCAGCGCCTATCGTCCCTATCCCGGCTTCCGCCCCTGGGAGGGTGCGGTCGGCGAGTACAACGGCAAATTCATGGTGGGGCAGATGGTGCTGCGCGGCGGCTCGCTGGCCACCCCGCCCGGCCATGCGCGACGGAGCTACCGCAACTTCTTCCCGCCGGGCGCGCGCTGGCAATTCGCCGGGCTGCGGCTGGCGGAGGACGCGGCATGAGCCAGGCCCTTCTCCGCGGCGCCGCGACGGCCCAGCGGTCCGCGCTGCTCGCCGATGCGCTGGCGGGGCTTTCCGCCGCCCGCAAGACCCTGCCCTGCAAATGGCTCTACGATGCCGAAGGGGCACGGCTCTTTGAGGCGATCACGCGGCTGCCGGAATACTACCCGACCCGCACCGAAACCCGCATCCTCAGGGACCAGGCTCCGGCCATCGCCGAGGCTGTCGGCCCCGGTGCCGCGGTGGTGGAATTCGGCCCGGGTGACGGCGCGAAGGCGGCACTGCTGCTGCCGGGGCTCGCCGCACCCGCCGCCTATGTGCCGGTGGATATCGCCCCGGAATGGCTGGAGGGTGCCGCCTCCCGGGTGGCGGCAGCGCTGCCCGACCTGCCGGTGCTGCCGGTGGTGGCGGATTTTACCCTGCCCTTCGCCCTGCCGCCGGGGCTGGGCAGGGCCCCGAGGCTCGGCTTCTTTCCCGGCTCCACCATCGGCAATTTCGAGCCGGAGGAGGCAGTGGCCTTCCTCCGCCGTGCCCGGACCACGCTCGGGCGCGGGGCGCGGCTGCTGCTGGGCGCCGATCTGGTGAAGGACCCGGCGGTGCTGGAAGCCGCCTATGACGATGCCGCCGGCGTCACCGCGGCCTTCAACCTCAACCTGCTGCACCGGCTGAATCGGGAGGTGGGCGCTGATTTCGACGTGTCCGCCTTCCACCATCGGGCGATCTGGAACGCAGCGCTGGAGCGGGTGGAGATGCATCTGGTGTCGCTCTGGGCGCAGCAGGTGCGGCTGGCGGGGCGGGTGATCCGCTTTGAGGTCGGCGAGACCATCCATACCGAGAGCAGCCACAAATACCGGCCGGAGCGGCTGGCCAGCCTGGCGGAGGCGGCAGGCTGGCGGGCGGTGGCGGCCTGGACCGATCCGGAGCGGCTGTTTTCCGTCTGGCTTCTGGAAGCGGGCTGACGCGGCACCCGGCCGCGGTCAGGATGGGGCCGGAACCGCAGGAATCGCCATGCCCCGCACCGAGATCGCCAGCCATCGCGGCGGCGCCTTCCTCTGGCCTGAGAATAGCCGGATGGCTTTCCGCCAGGCCCTCGCCCTGCCGGCGGAGCAGCTTGAACTGGATGTGCATCTCTCGGCCGATGACAAGGTGGTGGTGATCCACGACGCCACGCTCGACCGCACCACGGACACAACCGGCCCCGTGCGCGGCCGGACCCTCGCGGAATTGCGGCAGGTGCGGCTGCGCGGCACGGGCGGGGAGGGGGTGCCGAGCCTTGCCGAGGTGGCGGCGATGGTCCGCGAGGCGGGCCGGGTGCTGCGGCTGGAGGTCAAGGCGGATACGGCGGGCCGGCTCTATCCCGGCATCGTGCCGCGCTGCCTCGCAGTGCTGGATGCCGCCGGGATGCGCGGCCGGACCGTGCTGATGAGCTTCCAGCCGCTGACGGTGGCGGAGGCGGCCGCCACCGGCGGCCTTGCCCGGCTGGTGCTGCTGCTGGAGGCGAAGCCCTGGCGCGGCATGGGCACGGCCGGCGCCACCGCGCTCTGCCATGCCTGCGGGGCGGAGGAGCTTGGTCTGCCGATCAACGAATGCGATGCGGCGGTCGTGGCGGCGCTGCGGGAGGCCGGGCTCGGCGCCAGCGCCTGGGGCGCGAATGACGCGGCGACAATCCAACAGGCCCTGGCGCTTGGCCTTGATGCCCTGGCCACCGATGATCCACCCTTGGCCTTGCGCCTCAGGGTGTGACCCCATTGCGGATTCCCGGCGCATAGACTGGGGCAACATGTTACGAATACGGCGGGAGCCGTACGAAACGGGGAGAAGGTCCGGGTGGCGGAAGCGGTGCCGATGCTGGAAGCCGTGGGGGTGTCGCTGCGCTTCGGTGGCGTGCGCGCCCTGACCGATGTCTCCTTCCAGGTCCGGCAGGGCGAGATCTTCTCCATCATCGGCCCGAACGGCGCCGGCAAGACCTCCATGGTGAATTGCATCTCCGGGCGCTACCGGCCGACCGAGGGGCAGATCCGCTTCGAGGGCCAGGACATCACCCGGCTGCGCACCAGCCGCCGCGCCGCCATCGGCATCGGCCGCACCTTCCAGAACCTGGCGCTGTTCGGGCACATGACCGTGCTCGACAACATCATGGTGGGCCGCCACCACCTGCTGCACCGCGGCTTCCTGCCCGGCATGCTCTGGTGGGTGGGTGGCGCCGCGCGGGAGGAGATCGCGCATCGACGGGAGGTCGAGGAGATCATCGACTTCCTGGAAATCCAGCATGTCCGCAAGGCGGTGGCTGGGACGCTGCCCTATGGCCTGCGGAAGCGCGTTGAACTTGCCCGTGCCGTGGCGCTGAAGCCGAAGCTGATCCTGCTCGACGAGCCGATGGCGGGGATGAACCTCGAGGAAAAGGAGGACATGGCCCGCTTCATCCTCGACCTCAACGAGGAATGGGGCATGACCGTGCTGATGATCGAGCACGACATGGGCGTGGTCATGGACATCTCGAACCGGGTCATGGTGCTGGATTTCGGCCGCCGCATCGCCGCGGGCACGCCGGACCAGGTGCTGGCCGATGAGCATGTGCGGCGCGCCTATCTCGGCGAGTCCGATGAGGCGGTGCCGGAAGCGCAGGAGGCAGTGCCGACATGAGCGACTTGGCTGACACGCTGCCGAAGCTGCTGCTCCGCAACGCGCGCCTGCATGGCGGTGAAGTGGCGTTGCGGGAGAAGGAATTCGGTATCTGGCGCAGCATCACCTGGGCGGAATACGAGGCAAGAAGCCGGGCCTTCGCCCTGGGACTTCGCGCGCTCGGCCTCGGCATCGGCGACGTGGTGGGGCTGATCGGCGACAACCGGCCCGATTGGGTGATGGGCGAGATCGCGGCGCATGCCATCGGCGCGCGGTCGCTTGGCATCTATCGCGACGCGCTGGACGACGAGGTGGCCTATCTGCTGGAGCATAGCGGCACGAAAGCGGTGTTTGCCGAGGATGAGGAGCAGGTGGACAAGCTGCTCAATATCTCGGGTCGCGTGCCGGGGCTGCGGCACATCATCTATTCCGACCCGCGCGGCATGCGGAAATACGCCGATCCGCGCCTGCTGCCCGCCTCTGAGTTGGTGCAGCGCGGGGAGGCGGCGCATCAGGCGGACCCCGGCGCCTGGGCCGGGCTGGTCGAGGCGACGCGGGGCGAGGAGGTGGCGATCCTCTGCACCACTTCCGGCACCACGGCGCGACCGAAGCTGGCGATGCTCACTGGCGGTGCGCTGATTCGCCATTGCGAGAGCTACCTGAAGGCCGATCCCAAGGGGCCGGAGGATGAATACGTCTCGGTCCTGCCGCTGCCCTGGATCATGGAGCAGATCTACGCCCTCGGTTGGGGCCTGATCGCCCGGATGAAGATCAATTTCGTCGAGGAGCCGGAGACGATGATGGCCGATTTCCGGGAGATCGGCCCCACATTCGTGCTCTTCGCGCCACGCGTCTGGGAGGCGCTGGCGGCGGATGTGCGCGCCCGCGTCATGGATGCCTCGCCGCTCAAGCGCCGCATGTTCGATCTCGGGATGCGCCTCGGGCTGGAGGCGCTGGACCGCGGCGGGCGCTCGGCGCTGGCGGACCAGTTGCTGTTCCGCGCGCTGCGGGACCGGCTCGGCTTCACCAGGCTGACCTCGGCGGCGACCGGCGGTGCGGCGCTCGGGCCGGACACCTTCCGCTTCTTTATGGCGATGGGCGTGCCGCTGCGGCAGCTCTATGGCCAGACCGAATTGCTGGGCGCCTATACGGTGCACCGGCCGGGTGATGTGGATTTCGACACGGTGGGCGTGGCTTTCGACGAGACGATCGAGATGCGCATCCACGAGCCGGACCATAATGGCGTCGGCGAGATCGTGACCCGCCACCCCAACATGTTCTCCGGCTATCTCGGCCTGGCCGAGGCCGCCGATCTGCGCGAGGGCTGGCTGCATACCGGGGATGCCGGCTATTTCGACAAGGCGGGGCATCTGGTGGTGATCGACCGCATCAAGGACATCGCCACCACCAGCCGTGGCGACCGGTTCTCGCCGCAGTATATCGAGAACAAGCTGAAATTCTCGCCCTATGTGGCGGAGGCGGTGGTGCTCGGCGATGGCCGCCCGCATCTGGCCGCCATGATCTGCATCCGGTTCCCGATCGTCAGCAAATGGGCGGAGCGCAACCGCATCGCCTTCACCACCTATACCGATCTCTCGGCGAGGGACCAGGTGCTGGAATTGCTGCGGACGGAGGTTGGCAAGGTGAACGCAACCCTGCCTGAGCCACAGCGCATCCGCAACTTCGTGCTGCTCTACAAGGAACTGGACGCCGACGACGATGAGCTCACCCGCACCCGCAAGGTGCGCCGCGGGGTGATCGGGCGGAAATACGGCGACATCATCGAGGCGATCTATCGCGGCGACCGGAGGATCCCGGTGGATACCACCATCGCCTTCCAGGACGGCACGAAGCAGCGCATCCGCACCACGCTGACGGTCGTGACGATGGGCGAGGGCGCGGCGCTTCCCATGGCGGCGGAGTAGGACGCATGGACTGGTCGCTGCTGCTGCAGCTCACGCTGAACGGGCTGATCGTCGGCGCGCTCTATGGCGTCGTCGCGATGAGCTTCGTGCTGATCTACAAGGCCAGCCAGGTGGTGAATTTCGCGCAGGGCGAATTCCTGCTGGTGGGCGCCTGGGTCTGCTGGTGGCTGCTGACGGACTGGCAACTGCCCTTCTGGGCCGGATTCCTCGTCACCCTGGCCTTCATGACGCTCTTCGGCATGATCCTGCAGGTGGTGGTGCTGCGGCCGCTGATCGGGGAGCCGGTGATCAGCGTCATCATGGCGACGATCGGCCTCGGCATCTTCTTCCAGGCGCTGATGAAGTGGATCTTCGGCGTCTTCGCCAAGCCCTTCCCGCCGATCTTCCCGGTGGAGCGGGTGAACCTGCTCGGGCTGGAGGTGCAGACGGTCTATCTGCTGAGCCTCGGCATCTCCGTGCTCATCATGGCGGGCTTCGCCTGGTTCTTCAGCGTCTCGAAGCACGGGCTGGCGATGCGGGCGACGGCCTTCGACCAGCAGGTGGCGCAATCGCTGGGCATTTCGGTGCCGAAGGTCTTCGCGATGTCCTGGGCGATCTCGGCGGTGGTGTCCTCGGTCGCGGGCGTGGTGGTGGGAGTGGTGAACGGCGTTTCCTCGGCGCTGTCCTTCTACGGGATCAAGGTGTTCCCGGCGGTGATCCTGGGCGGGCTCGACAGCATCATCGGCGCCGTGCTCGGCGGGCTGATCGTCGGCGTGCTGGAGAATTGGGCGCAATACATCGACGCGGAATGGCTGAACTGGGGCAACATGTACACCATCGCGCCCTTCTACGCCCTCATCCTGATCCTGCTGGTCAAGCCCTATGGGCTGTTCGGCACCCGCAACATCGAGCGGGTCTGAACCGATGACCGCCATGACCCCGGCCGGCGACTACCGCAGCACCTATCGGGAGGACATGACCATCTTCCCGACGCGGGGCAGCCGCTACGCGGTCTGGCTCGGGCTTGCCCTGCTCTGCCTGGCGCCGCTGGTGCTTGGGCGCTACGAGCTGGGGCTGCTGATCACCATCGGCTTCTCGGCCATCGCCGCGCTTGGGCTCAATATCCTGGTCGGCTTCACCGGGCAGATCAGCATCGGCCATGCGGCCTTCTTCGGCTTCGGTGCCTTCGCCAGCGCCTGGCTGCATGAATCCGCGCATATCCCGGTGGCGCTCTGCATCCCGCTGGCGGGGCTGATGACCACCGCGGTCGGCATGGTCTTCGGCCTGCCGGCGGCGCGGCTGAAGGGGCTGTATCTCGCCATTGCGACCCTTGCCGCGCAATTCATCCTGGAGGATTTCTTCGCCAGGGCCAGGTGGTTCACCGGCGGCGTCGCCGGCCGCATCACCGAACCCTTCGAGTTGTTCGGCTGGGTGGCGGACCGCGAGGAAAGCTATTTCTACGTGGTCCTCGCTTATGTCGTGGTGATGTTCGTCGGTGCCGCGAACCTCATGCGAACCCGGGACGGGCGCGCGCTGGTGGCGGTGCGCGACCATTACCTCAGCGCCGAGATGATGGGCATCAACCTAGCCTATTACCGCACGCTGAGCTTCGGCATCGCCAGCTTCTATGCCGGCATCGGCGGCGCGCTCTATGCCCATTACCTGCTGTTCGTGAGCGTCGAGGCCTTCAATATTCTCTTCTCCATCCAGTTCCTCGGCATGGTCATCATCGGCGGCCTCGGCAGCGTCATGGGCAGCCTGATGGGGGCGGCCTTCATGGTGCTGCTGCCGGAGGCGGTGCAGATGGCGGCCGATGCGCTCGCGGGCGGCGCCATCGACCGGGCGCTGCGGCTCGGCGCCTCCATCAGCTTCCTGCGCGAGATGGTGATTGGTGCCGCCATCATCCTGTTCCTCGTCTTCGAGCCGGACGGGCTGGCGCGGCGCTGGCGCCTGATCCGCGCCTATTGGAAACTCTACCCCTATTCGCATTGAACGAATCGACGGGAGGCAAGAATGAAGATGCGGCGGACAATCCTTGGACTGGCAGCGGCGCTGGCCCTGGCCCTGCCGGCGGCGGCGCAGCAGCGCATCCCGGTCGGGCACCTGATGGATAATTCCGGCGCCACCTCGGATGTCGGCCTGCCCTATGGCCAGGGCGTGGCGGATACGCTGGCCTGGGTGAACAGCGCCCGCAACGGCATCAACGGCCGGCTGCTGAATGTGCTGGGCTTCGACTATGGCTACCAGGCGCCGCGCGCCGTCAGCCAGTACCAGGCCTGGAGCCGCGACCGGGTGGTGGCTATCCAGGGCTGGGGCACCGCGGATACCGAGGCGCTGGTCCGTTTCGTCACCCGCGACCGTATCCCCTATATTTCCGGCTCCTACTCGGCGGCGCTGACGGATGCCGCGGGCCGCAGCGGGCGCCAGGGCGTCGAGGCGACGCCCTTCAACTTCTTCTACGGCCCCTCCTATTCAGACGCGCTGCGCGGCATGCTGCGCTGGGCGGCGGATGACTGGAAGGCGCGAGGCCAGCAGGGCCGGCCGAAATACGTCCATATGGGCGCCAACCACCCCTATCCGAATTCGCCGAAGGAGGCGGGCGAGACCCTGGCGCGCGAACTCGGCTTCGAGGTGCTGCCGGCTATCGTCTTCGCGCTGACGCCGGGCGACTACACCGCGCAATGCCTGACCCTGCGCAACCAGGGGGCCAATTACGCCTATCTCGGCAATACCGCGGGGTCGAATATCTCGGTGCTGCGGGCCTGCCAGACGGCGGGGGTGAACGTGCAGTTCCTCGGCAATGTCTGGGGCATGGACGAGAATGCCATGAAGGCCGCCGGAGCCGCGGCGAATGGCGTGGTCTTCCCGGTCCGCACCTCGACCGTCTGGGGCCAGCAGGCGCCGGGGATGGAGACGATGCAGCAGATCAGCCGCGTCTCCGACCAGTCCGGCACCACCTATCGGCCGGTGCACTACCTGGCCGGCGCCTGCGCCGCCATGCTGATGGTGGAGGCCATGGAGACGGCGGCTGCGAATGGCGGCGAGGTGACCGGCGTGCGGATCCGGGATGGCTTCTATGCCCGCAAGGACTGGGTGCCGCGGGGCTTCGACGGGGTCTGCGCGCCATCCACTTTCACCGCCGAGGACCATCGCGGCACCATGCGCATAATGCTCTATCGCGCTCGGGTGAATGGCGATACCAGCCAGGGCAGCATCGGCGAGCTGATGCAGGCCGGCACCATGCGGCTGGAGCCGGTGACGACCATCGAGCTTGAGCGCAAGCGCGAACTGCTGGGCTGGTAGGCGCATGAGCGCCGCGCCGGAGGTGATGGCGAGCACGTCGCCGGGGGCAACCCCGGCGACGCAGCCGGCATTGCTGCAGGTCAACAATATCGAGGTAGTCTACAACGACGTCATCCTGGTCCTGCGCGGCCTCTCGCTGGAGGTGCCGCAGGGCAGGATCGTGGCACTGCTCGGCGCCAATGGGGCGGGCAAATCCACCACGCTGAAGGCGATCTCCGGCCTGCTGAAGACCGAGGAGGGGGAAGTCACCCGCGGCGACATCCGCTTCGCAGGTGAGCGGATCGACGGCATCGACCCGCATCTCATCGTCCGCCGCGGCATCTTCCAGGTGATGGAGGGGCGGCGCATCATCGCCGACATGACCTCGCTGGAAAACCTCCGCCTCGGGGCCTTCACGCGGCGCGATGCTGAGGTGAAGCGCGATATCGAGATGGTCTATTCGTTCTTCCCACGCCTCAAGGAACGCACCGGGCTTGCCGGCTATCTCTCGGGTGGCGAGCAGCAGATGCTGGCGATCGGCCGGGCGTTGATGGCGCGGCCGAAGCTGATCCTGATGGACGAACCCTCCATGGGTCTCTCGCCGCTGCTGGTGCGCGAGGTTTTCGGCATCATCCGCCGGCTGAACGAGCAGCTTGGCATCACCATCCTGCTGGTCGAGCAGAATGCCCGCATGGCGCTCTCTGTTGCCTCCTATGCCTATGTCATGGAGCAGGGAAAGGTGGTCCTGGACGGCACGGCGGAGGCGCTGTCCACGAATGAGGATGTGAAGGAGTTCTACCTCGGCGGCCATGGCGCCGACCGCAAGAGCTTCCGCAACCTGAAATCCTACAAGCGCCGGAAGCGTTGGTTGTAAGCCATGCTGCCACAGGGTGACAACTACGAGGCTATCGAGCGTGCATTCCGCTGGCGCATCCCGCCGCGCTACAACATCGCGGCCGATGCCTGCGACCGCTGGGCCGATGGCAGCGGCAGGTTGGCGCTGCTGCATCTGCGCGCGCATGGTGGGCTGGAGCGGATCAGCTTTGATGAGTTGCGCGCGAGGTCCAATCGCCTGGCCAATACGCTGCGGGCGCATGGCATCGTGCGGGGCGACCGGATCGCCGTGCTGCTGCCGCAGGTGCCGGAGGCAGCGGTGGCGCATTTCGCCGCCTATAAGCTCGGCGCCATCGCGGTGCCGCTGTTCCAGTTGTTCGGCGAGCAGGCCCTGGAATTCCGCCTGCGGGATAGCGGCGCGGCGGCACTGGTGACGGATGCGGTGGGGCTGTCGAAGCTCGATGCCATCCGCGCCGGATTGCCAGCGCTGCGCCTGGTCTGCACGGTGGATGGTCCGGGGCAGGGGGGCGCTGGACCTTGCGGCCGAGATGGCACGTGCCAGCGATGCCTTCACGCCGGAGGATACGGCGGCGGATGATCCGGCCCTGATCATCTACACCTCCGGCACCACGGGCAGCCCCAAGGGCGCGCTGCACGCGCATCGGGTGCTGCTCGGCCATCTGCCGGGCGTGGAGATGCCGCAGGACCTGTTTCCCAAGCCGGGAGACCTGTTCTGGACCCCGGCGGACTGGGCCTGGATTGGCGGGCTGCTGGATGTGCTGCTGCCCAGCCTGCATCATGGCGTGCCGGTGCTGGCGCATCGCATGACCAAATTCGATCCGGAAGTCGCCTTTCGCCTGATGGCGGAGCATGGCGTGCGCAACGCCTTCCTGCCGCCGACCGCGCTGAAGATGCTGCGCGCGGTGCCGGACCCGGCGCGTTTCGGGCAGCGGCTGCGCTCCATCGGCAGCGGCGGCGAGACGCTGGGCGAGGAGTTGCTGGAATGGGGCCGCGCCGCCTTCGGCTGCGCCATCAATGAGTTCTATGGCCAGACCGAATGCAACCTGGTCGTCGCCAATTGCGCCTCCATCATGCCGGTGAAGCCCGGCTGCATGGGGCGCGCGGTTCCCGGACATGCGGTTGCCGTGGTGGATGCGACCGGCAATCCGCTGCCGCCCGGCGGCCCCGGCACCATTGCGATCCGCCGGCCGGACCCAGTGATGTTCCTCGGCTATTGGAACAACCCGGAGGCAACGGCGGCCAAATTCATCGGTGACTGGCTGCTGACCGGCGACCAGGGCGCGCAGGACGAGGAAGGATATTTCCGCTTCATCGGCCGCGATGACGATGTCATCAACTCCGCCGGCTACCGCATCGGACCGGGCGAGATCGAGGATTGCCTGTTGCGCCATCCGGCCGTCGCCATGGCTGCCGTGGTCGGGCTGCCGGATGCGCTGCGGGCGGAGCGGGTCGCTGCCGTCATCGTGGCGGCCGCGGGCGTGGTGCCTGGCCCGGCATTGGCGCAGGAGATCCAGGATTTCGTGCGGACCCGGCTCGCGGCCCATGCCTATCCGCGAGAGGTGCATTTCGCCGATACGCTGCCGCTCACGGCTACCGGCAAGGTGATTCGGCGTGACATCCGGCAAAGGCTTGGCAAGCCCGGCGGGGAGGCGGATGTTCCGCCGGCGGACCCCGGAGCGGGGAGGGTATAGATGGCCTCGAACACGGAGACCCCCGGCCTCGATTTCGGCCTCGGCGAGGAGATCGACATGCTGCGCGACAGCGTCCGGGACTTCGCCGCCGCGCGCGTGGCGCCCATCGCTGCCGAGATCGATCGCACGGATGAGTTCCCGCGCCACCTCTGGCCGGAGATGGGCGCCCTCGGGCTGCATGGCATCACGGTCGGGGAGGAATGGGGCGGCGCTGGCATGGGCTACCTGGCGCATTGCGTGGCGATGGAGGAAATCAGCCGCGCCAGCGCCTCGGTGGGCCTGTCCTATGGCGCGCATTCCAATCTCTGCGTCAACCAGATCCGCCGCAATGGGACGGAGGAGCAGAAACGCCGCTACCTGCCGAAGCTGGTCAGCGGCGAGCATCTCGGCGCGCTGGCGATGAGCGAGGCAGGGGCGGGGTCCGACGTCGTCTCCATGCGGCTGCGCGCCGACCGGCGCGGCGACCGCTATGTGCTGAACGGAACCAAGCTCTGGATCACCAATGCGCATTATGCGGAGACGCTGGTGGTCTATGCCAAGACCGAGCCCGATGCCGGGCCGCGCGGCATCACCGCCTTCATCGTGGAGGGTGGCTTCAAGGGATTCCGGCCCGCGCAGAAACTTGACAAGCTCGGCATGCGCGGCAGCCCTACCTCCGAATTGGTCTTCGAGGATTGCGAGGTGCCGGCCGAGAATGTGCTGGGCCAGGTGAACGAGGGCGTCCGCGTGCTGATGTCGGGCCTCGACTACGAACGCGCGGTGCTGGCGGCCGGCCCGCTCGGCATCATGCAGGCGGCGCTGGATATCGTGATGCCCTATATCCATGAGCGGCGGCAATTCGGCCAGCCGATCGGCGAGTTCCAGCTCATCCAGGGCAAGGTGGCCGACATGTACACCGCGCTCAATGCCTGCCGCGCCTATGTTTACGCAGTAGCGCGGGCCTGCGACCGCGGCCAGACCACGCGCAAGGACGCGGCCGGCGCCATCCTCTACGCGGCCGAGGCGGCGACGAAGATCGCGCTCGATGCCATCCAGATCCTGGGCGGCATGGGCTATATCAACGAGACGCCGACGGGCCGGCTGCTGCGCGATGCCAAGCTCTATGAGATCGGCGCCGGCACCAGCGAGATCCGGCGCATGCTGATAGGGCGCGAATTGTTCAGGGAAACAGCGTGAGCATCCTGCAATCCAGCATAGAAAGCCGCGGCGCGGAATTCCGTGCCAATGCCGCGGCCATGCGTGCGCAACTGGCGCAGCTTGCGGAGCGCAGCGCAGTGGCGGCACAGGGTGGCCCGGAGCCCAGCCGGCAGCGGCACCTGTCGCGCGGCAAGCTGCTGCCGCGGGAACGGGTGGAGCGGCTGCTCGACCCGGGCTCGCCCTTCCTCGAACTGTCGCCGCTGGCCGGTTTCGGGATGCATGATGGCGAGGTGCCGGCGGGCGGCCTCATCACCGGCGTCGGCCGCGTCGCGGGGCGGGAATGCGTCATCGTTGCGAATGACGCGACGGTGAAAGGCGGCACCTATTTCCCGATCACGGTGAAGAAGCATTTGCGAGCGCAGGAGGTGGCGGAGGCGAACCGGCTGCCCTGCATCTACCTGGTCGACAGCGGCGGCGCCAACCTGCCGAACCAGGACGAGATCTTCCCGGACCGCGACCATTTCGGCCGCATCTTCTTCAATCAGGCCAATATGTCGGCGCTGGGCATCCCGCAGGTCGCGGTGGTGATGGGAAGTTGCACGGCCGGCGGTGCCTATGTGCCGGCCATGTGCGACGAGGCGATCATCGTCCGCAACCAGGGCACCATCTTCCTGGCCGGCCCACCGCTGGTGAAGGCCGCGACAGGCGAGGTGGTGACGGCCGAGGATCTCGGCGGCGCCGATGTCCACACGCGCCTCTCGGGCGTCGCGGACCATTTTGCGGCGGATGACATGCATGCCCTGGGCATCGCGCGGCGCATCCTTGGCACCGTCAACAGCGTGAAGCATGCATCGCTCGACCTGCGCGCACCGCTGCCGCCGCGCTACGACCCGCAGGAACTGCACGGCATCATCCCGCAGGATGTCCGCCAGCCCTATGACGTGCGCGAAGTGATCGCACGGTTGGTGGACGGCAGCGAATTCGACGAGTTCAAGCATCGCTACGGCGCCACCCTGGTTTGCGGCTTCGCCCGCATCTGGGGCTACCCGGTCGGCATCCTGGCCAACAACGGCATCCTCTTCTCGGAATCCGCCCTGAAGGGCGCGCATTTCGTGGAGTTGTGCAGCCAGCGCGGCGTGCCGCTGCTGTTCCTGCAGAACATCGCCGGCTTCATGGTGGGGCGCAAATACGAAACGGGCGGCATCGCCAAGGACGGCGCCAAGCTGGTTACTGCCGTCGCCACCACCAGCGTCCCGGAATTCACCGTCATCATCGGCGGCAGCTTCGGCGCCGGCAATTACGGCATGTGCGGCCGCGCCTATTCGCCGCGCTTCCTCTTCACCTGGCCGAACAGCCGCATCAGCGTGATGGGCGGGGAGCAGGCTGCCAGCGTGCTGGCCACCGTCCGGCGCGACAATATCGAGGCGCGGGGGGGGAAGCTGGCCGCCACAGGACGAGGAAGAGTTCAAGGCACCGATCCGCGCCCAGTACGAAGCCCAGGGCGATCCCTATTACGCCACCGCCCGGCTTTGGGATGACGGCATCATCGACCCCGCCATGACGCGGGACACGCTCGGCCTGGCGCTTTCCGCCGCGCTCAATGCGCCGATCGCGCCGACGCGCTTCGGCCTGTTCAGGATGTAGGCCGGATGTTCCGCACCATCCTTGTCGCCAATCGCGGCGAGATCGCCTGCCGCATTATCCGCACCGCCCGCCGGCTCGGCCTCCGCAGCATCGCCGTCTTCTCGGAGGCGGATGCGAATTCCTTGCATGTGCAGATGGCCGATGCGGCCTATCCCATCGGCCCGGCCCGCGCTGCCGACAGCTACCTCCGCATGGACCGCATCCTGGAGGCGGCGCGTGCCTCCGGGGCAGAGGCGATTCATCCCGGTTATGGTTTCCTTTCCGAGAATGCCGATTTCGCGGAAGCCTGCCTCGATGCCGGCATTGCCTTCATCGGCCCGCCACCTGCTGCCATTCGCGCCATGGGCAACAAGGCGGAGAGCAAGGCGATCATGGAGCGAGCCGGGGTGCCGGTCGTCCCTGGCTATCACGGCGAGGAACAAAGCGAGGCGCATCTCGCCGAACAGGCCGCACGCATCGGCTTCCCCGTGCTCATCAAGGCCAGTGCCGGCGGCGGGGGCAAGGGCATGCGGCCGGTGCTGCGCGCCGAGGATTTCGCGGCGCAACTCGCCGGCGCCCGCCGCGAGGCCAAAGCGGCCTTCGGCGATGACCGCGTACTGCTGGAGCGCTACCTGCAACGCCCCCGCCATGTGGAGGTGCAGGTCTTCGCCGATAGGCATGGCCGCACCATCCATCTGCACACGCGCGACTGTTCCGTGCAGCGCCGCCACCAGAAGGTGCTGGAGGAAGCGCCGGCGCCCGACCTGCCACCTGCACTGCGCGCCCGGCTGCATGAGGCCGCCATCGCGGCCGCGCGGGCGGTCGGCTATGTCAGCGCCGGCACGGTGGAGTTCATTGTGGAGGGCAAGGATGCCTTCTTCATGGAAATGAACACGCGGTTGCAGGTCGAGCATCCGGTGACGGAGATGGTTACCGACCTCGACCTGGTGGAGTGGCAGTTGCGCGTCGCTGCCGGCGAACCCCTGCCGCTTCCCGAAGCGCCACCGCCGCGGGGCCATTCGGTGGAGGTGCGGCTTTACGCGGAAGATCCGGCGAAGGAGTTCCGGCCCTCCACCGGCCCGCTGCGCCACTTCCACCTGCCGGAGGCCGCGCCCGATCTCCGCATCGAAAGCGGCGTACGGCAGGGCGATGCGATCACGCCTTTCTATGACCCGATGATCGCCAAGCTGGTGGCCTGGGGCCCGGACCGGCCGGCGGCGCTGGCGCGGCTTGGCGCGGCGCTGGCGAAGTGCCGTATCGCCGGCATCACCAGCAATCTCGGCTTCCTGCAACGGTTGGTCGCTCATCCGGCCATGGCGGCGGCGGAGCTTGATACCGGCTTCGCCGCGCGCTTCGTGGCCGATCTCCGGCCGGAACCGCGCCCCGCGCCGCTGCCCGCGCTTGCCGCCACGGCGCTGGAGGTGCTGCTGGCCCCGCTCGCCGCACCGGCGCCAGGCGATCCTTATTCCCCCTGGGACCGCCGCGATGGCTGGCGCCTGCAAGGCGGCGGCACGCGGGTGCTGGCACTGCGCGATGGGACGGAGGCGCATCGCCTGCGGCTTGCGCATCTCGCGGGCGGCTGGCGGCTGGAGGTGGCGGGCGCCAGCGCCAGCCTCGCCGGCCATCGCCTGGAGGATGGCGTGCTGCATCTGGTGCTGGATGGCGTGGCCCGCCGCGTGCCGGTGTTGCGGGATGGCGATGCGGTGCAGGTCTCGCTGGACGGCGCCGGCTGGACGCTGCACCTGGCCGATCCCTATGCGCCGCCAGGTGGCGATGCCGTGGTGGAGGGGCGCCTCGCCGCGCCCATCCCCGGCCGCGTCGTGCAGCTTCTGGTCCGCCAGGGCGAGACGGTCAGCCGCGGCCAGGTGCTGGCAGTGCTGGAGGCGATGAAGACGGAGCTCCGCATCACCGCGCCCGCCGATGGCGTGGTGACGCATCTCGGCTGCGCCGTGGGTGACAGTGTCGAGGAAGGGACGGAGATCGTGACCCTGGAAGCACCAAAGGCCGGTTGACCCGCAAGGCGGCCGCTCAGGCCAGCCCCAGCCTGGCATCCCGTCGGCGCAGCCAGTGCACCAGCGGCAGCGCCGCGAGCACCATCCAGAGCTTGCCCGCCACCTGGCCCGGCAGGTAATCCAGGCTGCCGAAGGCGAGCCAGAGGAATACCAGGCTGTCCACCACCAGCCCGACCAGGCTGCTCGCCGCCACCGCCGCCAGCAGTCCGCGACGTTGCAGGGGCGTATAGACGGCAAGATCCGCCACCTCGCTGAGCAGGAATGCCAGGGTGGACGCAATCACCAGCGCGGGCGGCGCCAGCCACCAGGACAGCACCGCGCCCGCCAGGATCGCGCCCACCGCCCAGCCGAGGCCGAGGCGCCGCTGCACCAGGTCCCGCAGCACCAGCGCCAGACCCACCATCAGCACGCCGGAGGGCGCCATGAGGCCCGGCGCCACCGGGATGAGGCAGGGGCCCTCCGGCACGCAGACCGTGCCGGCATTGCCGATCAGCCAATTGGCCATCGGAATGCAGAGGCCGAAGCCTATAAGGAACAGGAAGCCCTCGGTCCGCCGGCGGGTGGCCGTATCCGTCATGCGTGTCCCTCCTCGGCCGCGCCGGCCTGCCAGGCATCCCAGCCGCGGCGCCTGAGGTCGCAGGCCGGGCAGGTGCCGCAGCCGAATCCCCAAGGGTGGCGCTGGCTGCGGTCGCCCAGATAGCAGCTATGTGTATCCTCGATGATGGCCGAGACCAGTGCCGTGCCGCCCAGGCTTTCCGCAAGGCGCCAAGTGGCGGCTTTGTCCAGCCACATCAGCGGCGTGTGCAGCACGAAGCGATGATCCATGCCGAGGTTGAGCGCCACCTGCAGGGCCTTCAGGGTGTCGTCGCGGCAATCCGGATAGCCGGAATAATCCGTCTCGCACATGCCGCCGATGATGTGCCGGAGCCCCCGGCGATAGGCCAGCGCCGCGGCGAAGGTCAGGAAGACCAGGTTGCGGCCGGGAACGAAGGTATTGGGCAGGCCATTCGCACCCATCTCGATCGCCACCTCCCGCGTCAGCGCGCTGTCGGAAACAGCGCGCAGCGCATCGAGCGCGAGGATATGGTCCTCGCCGAGCCGGGGCGTCCAAGCCGGGTGGTCATGCAGGATGCGGGCGCGAAAGCCGGCACGGCATTCGAGTTCCACCCGATGCCGCTGGCCATAGTCGAAGCCGATGGTCTCGACCCGGGCAAAGCGGTCCAGCGCCCAGGCCAGGCAGGTGGCGGAATCCTGGCCGCCGCTGAACAGCACGAGGGCGGCTTCGCTCATGCCGCTTCCAGCCGGGCTGCCGCCCATCGCGCCGCCTCTGCCACCACCGGGTCCGCATCCTCGGCCAGGCCCTGCGCCACCGGCCGGAGCGTGGCATCGCCCGAATTACCAATTGCCATCAGCACGTTCCGCACGAAACGGTCCCGCCCGATGCGCTTGATCGGGCTGCCGCTGAACAGGGCGCGGAACCCGGCATCGTCCAGCGCGGCCAGTTCTGCCAGTCTCGGCGCGTTTAACTCGGCCCTTGGCGCGAAGGCGGGCTCGCTATGCGCGCGGGCGAATTTGTTCCAGGGGCAGACGGCCAGGCAATCGTCGCAGCCATAGATGCGGTTGCCGAGCGCCGCGCGGAATTCCTCCGGGATTGGCCCCTTGTGCTCGATGGTGAGATAGCTGATGCAGCGCCGCGCATCCAGCCGGTAGGGCGCCGGGAAGGCATCGGTCGGGCAGGCCGTCAGGCAGCGCCGGCAATTCCCGCAATGGTCCGCCTCCGCCTCATCGGCCGGCAGCGGCAAGGTACAGAAGATCTCGCCGAGGAACAGCCAGGAACCATGGCTGCGGGACACCAGGTTGGTGTGCTTGCCCTGCCAGCCGAGCCCGGCCCGCTGCGCCAGCGGCTTCTCCATCACCGGCGCGGTATCGACGAAGACCTTCAGCTCGCTGCCTTGCCAGCGCGCCACCATCCAGCGCGCGAGGGTCTTCAGCCGCTTCTTCACCAGGTCGTGGTAGTCGCGGTTCTGAGCATAGACGCTGATGCCTGCGCGGTCGCGCCGCGCCAGCACCGCTAGCGGGTCCCCCTCCGGCGCATAGGAGAGGCCGAGGGAGATCACGCTCACCGCCTCGGGCCAGAGCGCCCGCGGATGCGCGCGCTGCGCGGCGCGATTCGCCATCCAGCCCATCCCGCCCTGCATGCCCGCGGCGAGGAATCCATCCAGCCGCGCGCGCACCTCCTCCGGCAGATGCGCTTCGGTGAAGCCCACCGTGTCGAAGCCGAGGCGCAGCGCCTCCGCCCGGATCGCTGCCTTGTCGGCAGCCGCGGAGGCCATGTCAGGGGCGCTATCCGCGGCCACGATAGGGCTGCACCTCCTGCGCGGGAATCCAGACGCCGGCGGGTGGCTCGCCGCTCTGGTAGAAAACGTCGATGGGGATGCCGCCGCGCGGATACCAGTAGCCGCCGATCCGCAACCAGGCCGGCGCCAACTCCACGATCAGCCGCCGCGCGATCGCCACCGTGCAGGCTTCATGGAAGGCGCCATGGTTGCGGAAGGCGGAGAGGTAGAGCTTCAGCGACTTGCTCTCCACCAGCCAGTCCGCCGGCACATAGTCGATCACCAGATGCGCGAAATCCGGCTGGCCGGTGAGCGGGCAGAGGCTGGTGAACTCGGGCGCCGTGAAGCGCACGCAGTAGTTCACGCCTGGATGCGGGTTCGGCACCCGCTCCAGCAGCGCATGGTCCGGGCTTGCCGGCAGGCCGGAGGGGCGGCCGAGCAGGGTCAGGCCGGAGACATCGGTGGTGGGACTGCCGCTCATCGCAATTCCTCGCGGTCCTCGGCCAGGCTTTCGGCTGCCGCATCATCAGGGGGCGCATCGCCCGGGGCCCAGCCCTCCTCCAGCGCCGCCGCCTGCGCCTCGAACCGGCCCTCCAATATGGCCATGCGAAGGCCGCGCATCAGGGTCTGGTAGTAATGGATGTTGTGCCAGGTCAGCAGCATCGGCCCCAGCATCTCCTCGGACTTGATGAGGTGGTGCAGATAGGCACGCGAATGCCGGGTGCAGGCAGGGCAACCGCAATCGGGGTCGAGCGGCCGGGGATCCTCGGCATGCCGGGCATTCCGCAGGTTCAGCACGCCGCGGCTGGTATAGGCCCGGCCGGTGCGGCCGGAGCGGGTGGGGATCACGCAATCGAACATGTCGATCCCGCGCCGGACCGCGCCCACCAGGTCCGCCGGCGTGCCCACCCCCATCAGGTAGCGTGGTGCATCCGCCGGCAGCAAGGGCACGGTGCAATCGAGCGTTGCGAACATCGCCGCCTGGCCCTCGCCGACCGCCAGCCCGCCCACGGCATAGCCCTCGAAGCCGATGGCGGTGAGCGCCGCGACGCTTTTCGCCCGCAGCGCCGGGAAGGTGCTGCCCTGAACGATGCCGAACAGCCCATGTCCTTCGCGCGGCACGAAAGCCGCGCGGCAGCGCCCGGCCCAGCGCATGGAGAGCCGCATGGAAGCCGCAGCCTCATCCTCCGTTGCCGGGAAGGGCGTGCATTCGTCGAGGCACATGGTCACATCGGCGCCCAGCAGATGCTGGATCCCGATGCTGCGTTCCGGGGTCAGCCGATGGCGGGAGCCGTCGATATGGCTGCGGAAGGTGACACCCTGCTCATCCATGCTGCGCAGCCCGGCCAGGCTCATCACCTGGTAGCCGCCGGAATCCGTCAGGATCGGCCCGCGCCAGTCCATGAAACGGTGCAGCCCGCCGAGCCGCGCCATGCGCTCCGCCCCAGGACGCAGCATCAGGTGATAGGTATTGCCCAGCACCATGCGTGCCCCTGTGGCCCGCACCGCATCGGCGGTCATGGCCTTCACCGTGCCGGCGGTGCCGACGGGCATGAAGACCGGCGTTTCCGCCTCGCCATGGGCGGTATGCAGCACCCCGGCGCGGGCAGCGCCGTCCCGTGCGGCGGCGGTCCAGTGCAGGGTCATGGCGCGGGGTCCTCGGCCCGGAACAGCAGGCTCGCATCGCCATAGCTGTAGAAGCGGTAGTCCTCGCCGATGGCATGGCGATAGGCGGCCTGCATCCGCGCGGTGCCGGCGAAGGCGCAGACCAGCATGAAGAGCGTGCTTTTCGGCAGGTGGAAATTGGTCAGCAGCGCATCCGCCGCGCGGAAGCGGTGGCCGGGCAGCAGGAAGATGTCGGTCAGCCCGCGGAAGGGCCGCACCGGGCGCAGCGGGTCTTCCACCCCTTGCGCCGCCGTCTCCAGCAACCGGAGCGCAGTGGTGCCGATGGCGATGATGCGCCCGCCCTCCGGCCGGGCGGCGTTGATGAGGTCGGCCGCTTCCGGCGTCACCTCGCCCCATTCGGCGTGCAGGCGGTGCGCGCGCGGGTCGTCGCCCCGCAGCGGCAGGAAGGTGCCGGCGCCGACATGCAGGGTGACGGTGGCCCGCCGCACGCCGCGCGCCTCGATCGCTGCCAGCAGCCGATCCGTGAAATGCAGGCTGGCGGTGGGGGCGGCGACGGCGCCGGGGCGCGAGGCGAAGATCGCCTGGTAATCCTCCCGGTCCTCGGGGCGCGGGCCTTCGGGGCGGGCGATATAGGGCGGCAGCGGGATCTCCCCGGCCCGTTCCAGCGCCGCCGCCAGCACCGCCTGGTCCGGGCCGAAATCGAGGCGCACCGTGCCATCCGCCAGCCGGTCCACCACCCGGGGGGCGAGGTCCGGGGCACCCTCGATGGCCAGCGTATCGCCTGGCCGCAGGCGGCGGGCATTGCGGACCAGCGCCTGCCAGGTGCCCCCGCCCTCGGCCCGGTTCAGCAGGATTTCCAGCACCGCCTCGCCGCGTCGGGCATGCAGGCGAGCGGGGATCACCCTGGTGTCATTCACCACCAGCACATCGCCGGGGCCGAGCAGGCCCGGCAGGTCCTGGATCAGCCGGTCCTCGGGCCCATCGGGCCGCACCAGCAACAGGCGCGCCGCATCGCGCGGCCGGGCGGGCTGCTGGGCGATCAGCCGCTCCGGCAGGGCAAAGTCGAAATCCACCGTCCTGAGGGCAGGTGGCGCGGCAAGGGCTGGGGACTCGGGCACGGCCGGGCGGTAGCGCGCCAGACCGGGGAAGGCAACCCGGCCGCCATCCCCGGGTCGGTATCAGCCGGCGAAGGCCGCCAGCATCCGGGCATGGCTGCGGGTGCCCTGGTGGAAGCAGCGCAGCTCGAATTTTTCGTTCGGACTATGCACCTGATCATCGGCCAGGCCGAAGCCCACCAGCAGGCTGTTGAGGCCGAGCAGGCGCCGCATGCTCTCGACCACGGGGATGGAGCCGCCGCTGCCGATCAGTACCGCGGGGCGGCCATATTCCTCGGCCAGCGCGACGCGGGCGGCGCGGACCCAGCGCGATTCCGCCGGCACCTCGATGCCGGGGGTGGTGGTCAGGATGGTGACCTCGGCGCTGGCATCCGCGGGCAGGCGCTCCGCCACGAAGCGGCGGATGCCCTCGGCGACCCGCGCCGGATCCTGGCCGGGGACCAGGCGGCAGGAGAGCTTGGCGTGGGCCTCCGCCGCGATCACGGTCTTGCTGCCCTCGCCGGTATAGCCACCCCAGATGCCGTTGAGGTCGGCGGTGGGCCGCGCCCAGAGCCGTTCCAGGGCTGCCCGGTCGCGCTCGCCACTCGGGACCGAGAGGCCGATATCGCCGAGATAGGCGCCCTCGTCGAAGCCAAGCGCCGCCCATTCCGCCGCCTGCTGCGGCCCGATCTCGGCGATGCCCTCATAGAAGCCGGGGATGCGGACGCGGCCGTCATCATCCTGCAACTCACCCAGAATACGAGTGAGGAGGTTGATGGGGTTCAGCGCGGAGCCGCCATAGAGGCCGGAATGCAGGTCCCGCCGCGCCGCCCGCAGATCGATCTGGGCATAGACCATGCCGCGCAGCCGGGTGGTGATGGCTGGCGTATCGATATCCCACATGCCGGTATCGCTGATGACTGCGACATCGGCCGCCAGTTCCGCCCGGTTGGCGGCGAGGAAGGCGTCCAGGCTCGGGCTGCCGACCTCCTCCTCGCCCTCCACCAGCACCGTCACCCGGCAGGGCGGGCCGCCGGCGATGGCGTGCCAGGCCCGCAGCGCCTCCAGCCACATCATGGTCTGGCCCTTGTCATCCACCGCGCCGCGCGCCACCACGCGGGGGCCATGCGGGCCCTGGACGATGGCGGGCTCAAAGGGCGGCGAGGTCCAGAGCGCCAGCGGATCGGCTGGTTGCACATCGTAATGGCCGTAGAACAGCAGATGCGGCGCGCCGGGGCCGGGGCCGGGATGGTGCCCGACCACCACCGGATGGTCGGCGGTGGGGCGGAGCCCGGCGGTGAAGCCGATGGCGGCAAGCTGGTCGCGCATCCATTCGGCGGCACGCCTGCAATCCCCGGCATGGGCGGGCTGGGCGCTGATGCTGGGGATGCGCAGCCAGTCGCAGAGGCGCGCCTCGGCGGCCGGCGCCTCCGCATTGATATGGGCAAGGATGGCGGGCAGGTGCTGGGTCATGCGGGCGATTCAGCACGAGCCTGGGCGGAGGGCAAAGCCTGGCTGCTGCCGGGGTCGAACTCGCCCGGGAAATGGCAGGCGGCCCAGCGACCAGGGGTGTGCTCGGCGAGCGGCGGCGGGGTTTCGCAGACTGGGCGGGCAATCGGGCAGCGGCTGCGGAAGGGGCAGCCGGTGGGCAGCACCAAGGTGCCCGGCGGCTCGCCCTGCAGGACCACGCGCTGCCGGCCGCGTTGCGCGCCGACATCCGGCACCGGCACGGCGGAGATCAGCACGCGGGTATAGGGGTGCAGCGGCCGCGCGAAGAGATCGGCGCTGCGCGCGCTCTCCATTACTTGGCCGAGATAGAGCACCATCACCCGGTCGCAGAGATGCCGCACCACCGCCAGGTCATGCGCGATGAACAGGTAGGTGAGGCCGAAGCGTTCCTGCAGATTCAGCATCAGGTTCAGGATCTGCGCCTGGATATTCACATCGAGGGCGCTGATCGGCTCATCCGCCACCACCAGGTCCGGTTGCAGCGCCAGCGCCCGGGCGATGGAGATGCGCTGCCGCTGGCCGCCGCTGAACTCATGCGGGAAACGGGCGGCCCAGGCCGGGTTCAGCCCGACGGTGGAAAGCAGTTCGGCCACCCGCTCCCGCGCCTCGGCGCCACGGCGCAGCAGGCCGTGCGCGACCAGCGGCTCGGCCAGGGTATCGCCGATCCGCATGCGCGGGTTGAGCGAGGCATAGGGGTCCTGGAACACCATCTGCATCCGCCGGCGCAGCGGCCGGATGGCAGCGGCGGAAGCCCCGGCGATCTCCTGGCCATCGAAGCGGATGCTGCCGGCGGTCGGTGTATGGATGCGGGTGATGAGGCGGGCCAGGGTGGATTTACCGCAGCCACTCTCTCCGACGATGCCAAGCGTCTCGCCGCGCGCCACCTCCAGGTCGACGCCATTGACGGCATGCACGACCCGGCGCGGCGAGAACAGGGTCTCGCGGGGGAGGGGGAAGTGCTTCACCAGCCCGCGCACGGAAAGCAGGGGCGCGGCCGCTTCCGGTCTGACGCGCTCCGCCCCGGGCTCCGCGAAACCCGTGCCACCGGGTTTGGGCAGCACCGCGCCCGCCTGCGTCACCCAGCAGCGCGCCAGGCGGCCCGGCGCCACCTCCGCCAGCGGCGGGTGCTGCGTCTCGCATCTGGCGATGCGGAAGGGGCAGCGCGGCGCGAAGCGGCAGCCGGTGGGCAGGTCCAGCGCGTCCGGCGGCGCGCCCTCGATGCTGGTCAGGCGGCGTTCGGCGCCCAGCGGCTGGTCGATGCGCGGCACCGCATTGACCAGCGCCCAGGCATAGGGGTGGCGCGGATCGGCCAGCACCGCCTCGGTGGCGGCTTCCTCCACCACCTCCCCGGCATACATCACCGCGACCCGCGCGCAGACGCTGCCGATGACGCCGAGATCATGGCTGATGAGCAGGATCGCGGTGCCGAAATCCCGGTTCAGCCCGCGCAGCAGATCGAGGATCTGCGCCTGGATCGTGACATCGAGCGCGGTGGTGGGCTCATCCGCGACCAGCAGGGCCGGATCATTGGCGAAGCCCATGGCCAGCATCACGCGCTGGCGCATCCCACCGGAGAATTCATGCGGGAAGCCCGTGACGGTGCGTTCCGGCGTGGTGATCCCCATGCGGCCGAGCAGGGTGATGGCGCGGTGCTTCGCGGCCGCCGGCGTGTGATGGCCATGCGAGACCATATGCTCGGTGAGCTGGCGCAGGATGCGGATGACCGGGTTGAGGCCGGTCATCGGGTCCTGGAAGACCATCGCCATGCGGTCGCCACGCAGCGCCTGCAATTCCTCCGGCCGCATGGCCAGCAGGTCGCGGCCCTGGAAACGCATCTGCCCACCGACGATGCGGGCGGGCTCCTCCAGCAGGCGCAGCAGCGAGAGGGCGGTGACGCTCTTGCCGCTGCCGCTCTCACCGACGATGCCGAGCGTCTCACCGGCGCCGAGGCGGAAGGACACGCCATCCACCGCGCGGACCGGGCCGGCATCGGTCAGGAAGACCGTGCGGAGGTCTTGCACCTCCAGGACGGGCACCTCCAGGACGGGCGGCGCCGTCACCGGCTGCGCGCCTTGGGGTCCAGCCAGTCGCGCAACCCGTCGCCCAGGAAGTTGAAGCCGAGCACAACGGTCAGGATGGCGAGGCCGGGGAAGGTGGCCACCCACCACTGCTCCACCAGCTCCCGTCCCTCGGCCACCATGGCGCCCCATTCCGCCGTGGGCGGCACCACGCCGAGCCCGAGAAAGGAGAGACCCGCGAAGGTGATGATGGCATTGCCCACATCCAGCGTCACCAGCACCACCAGCGGCCCCACCGCATTGGGCGCGATATGCCGGCCGAGGATGCGCGCCGGCCGCAGCCCCAGCACCACCGCCGCCTCCACATATTCCTGGCCGCGCTGCACCAGGGCGAGGGCGCGGGAGAGCCGGGCGAATTTCGGCCACCAGACCACCAGCATGGCGATGACGGTATTGGTGGTGCCGATGCCCAGCGCCGCGGCAATGGCGAGCGCCAGGATGATCGGCGGGAAGCACAGCACCAGGTCGGTCAGCCGCATCAGCGCCTCATCGACCCAGCCACGGGCATAGGCGGCGACCATGCCGACCAGGGTGCCGAACAGCGCCCCCAGCAGCACCACCGCGAACCCCGCCAGCAGCGAGACGCGCGAGCCCCAGAGCAGCCGGGAGAAGCAGTCCCGCCCCAGCGCATCCGTGCCCAGCAGATGCGCCGCCGAGGGTGGCCGCAAACGGTTCGCCACATCCACGAAATCCGGGTCGTAGGGGGCGATCCAGGGTGCCAGCAGCGCCACCAGCAGCCAGCCCAGCACGATGGCGGCGCCGATCCCGGCCAGCCCGTAGCGCCGCCAGGCCCGCTGGCCCCGCGTGGGCACGGCCGGCAGGGCCAGCCCCGCACCGCTCATCGCCGCACCCGCGGGTCAAGCAGCGCATAGGAGAGATCGACCAGCAGGTTCACCAGCAGGGTCGAGACGCTGACCACCAGCGTGATGCCCATGATGGCCGGGAAATCCAGGGCGGCGGCGCTGCGGAAGGTGTAGCGGCCGAGGCCGGGCCAGGAGAAGACCGTCTCCGTCATGACGGCCCCGGCCAGCAGGTTGGCGAAGGCCAAGCCGCCCAGCGTCACCACCGGGATCAGCGCATTCGGCAGGATATGGCGCAGCACGATGAAGCGTTCCGGCAACCCCTTGGAGCGGGAGACGCGCACATAGTCCTGGCCCATCGCCTCCAGCATCGCCGCCCGGGTGGTGCGGGTGATCAGGCCGATGGTGGCGGCGGCCAGCACGATCGAGGGCAGCACCAGATGCGCCGCCGCGTCATGGAAGGCCTCCCAGTCGCCGGCGAGGATGCTGTCGACCAGGAAAAGCCCCGTCACATCGGGCGGCGGAAAGGCGATGGGGTCCAGCCTTCCGGGACCGGGGGCGATCTGCAGGCCGCCATAGAACAATGCCAGCATGACGAAGGCGAGCCAGAAAGTGGGGGAGGAGACGCCGATCAGCGACACCATCCGCGCCGCCGCATCCACCCAACTGTCCCGCCACACCGCGGCGGCGATGCCGAGCGGGATGCCGGCGGCCAGTGCCAGGATAAAGGCGATGGTGGCGAGTTCGATCGTCGCCGGCGCGTATTGCAGGATATCCTCCAGCACCGGCCGCTGCGAGGCGATGGAAGTGCCGAGATCGCCGTTCAGTAGCCCCCGCAGGAACAGGCCGTACCGCTCCCAGAGCGGCAGGTCGAGGCCCCATTTCGCCCGCCATTCCCGTACCGTTTCCGGGTTGCTGGCGGCGATATCGCCCAATTGCGCCAGCACGGGATCGCCGGGGACGGTATTGGCGATGAGGAAGACCACCAGGGTCGCCAGCACGGCCATGACGGCCGCGCCGAGCAGGCGGCTGGCCACATAGCGGATCACGCGGCGCGGATTCCGATGGCTGCCATGGAGGCTTCTCCCGATGCGGCTTGCCTGTAGTCTAGGGCAGATCGCGGACGGACGTGAACGTCCGGGAGCGTGGAGCCGCTTATACCGAACGGAGGTAGAGCTAGGATGATATTCTGGTAGGAGATGGTCGGACTAGATGGCGTAACGGACCGGCCACTGGCGTAGGTGGCGAGGGCTTACGCTCAACTGGTCGTCGCAACGCCTGCCTGAGCCGATCGCAGCGCCTCGTCAAGCGCTTCGGCTGGCGTTCTCCAGCCGAGCGTCTTGCGAGGCCTGGCGTTGAGCGCCGCAGCCACAGCTGCGAGCTCTTCGGCGCTGTGCGCGGTCAGATCGGTCCCTTTTGGGAAGTACTGCCGTAGCAGCCCGTTCGTGTTCTCGTTCGTGCCGCGCTGTCAGGGGCTGTGTGGGTCACAGAAGTAGACCTGCACACCGGTATCGATTCGCAGCTGCGCGTGCTGGCTCAGCTCCGCACCTTGATCCCAGGTCAAGGATTGTCGCAGCTGCTGGGGCAGCGTCCTGATCGAGCGCGTGATGGCGCCGCATACCGCCACGGCACCATGGCCCGCCAGGGCAGGCCCGTTTTTCACCCGATCACCCCCCCCCGTGTCCCGCCATGCGCGGCAGGTGGAGCAACAGGGTGAACCGTGTCGTCCGCTCGACCAGCGTGCCGATCGCCGAACTGCCCAAGCCGAGGATCAGGTCCCCCTCCCAGTGGCCTGGCACCGCCCGGTCGGCCACCTCCGCCGGCCGTTCGCTGATCATGACCTCGGGCGTGACATGCGACTTGCCCCGTCCGCGGCTGCGCGCCCGCGGCACCCGGAGCGCCCGCCCGGTCCGCAGGCAGGCGGTCAGCTCACGCCGCAGCGCGCCGCGCCCCTTGTACGTACAGCGCCTGGTAGATGGCCTCATGGCTGATGCGCATTGTCTCGTCACCAGGGAAGTCGAGCCGCAGCCGTCGGGCAATTTGCTCGGGGCTCCACGCCCTCGCCCACCGGCGGTGCTGCCGGCGCCCGTGCCGACGGCCCCTCCAGGGCACGACGGGCCCGCCAACCGAAGCCCCGCCCGGACCGGCAACCGCACCCGCGAGCCGGTCCTGAACATACTTCCGCAACGTCGCGCGCACAGCCAGCTTCGCCGGCTTTGGCCGACGCGCCGCCCGCTCGGCATGCCACTGCGCCGTCGTGGCCCGGTACTCCAGACCGCCGCTACGCGTGGCTGCGTTCCGTCGCAGTTCACGCGAGATCGTCGAGGCGTCCCGCCCCAGCCGCCGGGCCGTCTCCCGCACCCCACAGCCCTGCGCCCGCAACAGCGCAATCTCCTCGCGCTCCGTGAACAACAGGTACCGCTCCGAAGGTGGCTTCGCCGATGGTGCAAGTATCTTTGGTGGCATGCCGCCCGCCTCCCGGAACCAGCGGAAGCCTACTGGCGGCGACACGCCTGCACCAATCGCCGCGTCCTCGCTCGACAGGCCCGTCGCAATCGCCGCCCAGAACTGCCGCCGGTTCTCGCGCTGAGCCACGCCTGGCCGCCCAGGTGACCGCCCCAACACCGCTCGCAGTGCTCGTTCCGAACGCCGCCGACCTGCCATCACTGACCGTCCCAACCAGAGTGTTGCGACGACCACTTGAATCCACCTTGCCCGCCCCGGTCGCTATGATGGATGAGGCCGCCCTTCAGCGGACGGCGGTCGTGCAGCGCCTGATCGAGGGCATCGAGGACGAAGTCCGCATGCGCCGTCCTCGACACCCGCCAGCCGACGATGCGGCGGGCGAAGACGTCGATGATGAAGGCCACGTACACGAAGCCCTGCCAGGTGGCGACATAGGTAAAGTCCGACACCCACAGGGCGTTCGGATGCGGCGCCTGGAAGTGCCGGTTCACCTTGTCCGCCGGGCAGGGCGAGGCCTTGTCGGCGATGGTGGTCCTGGCTTCCTTGCCGCGAACGGCGCCGCGCAGGCCCATCCGCCGCATCAGGCGTTCCACCGTGCAGCGGGCCACCGTGATGCCCTCCCGACCGAGCTGCCGCCAGACCTTGCGCGCGCCGTAGACCCCGAAGTTGGCCTCGTGCACCCGCCGGATCTGCGCCATGAGCACCAGGTCCTGCCGGGCGCGCGGCGAGGCTTTGGCTGGATCGGCCCGCTGCGCGACATGGGCGTGGTAGGTCGACGGGCGATCGGCAGCACCCTGCAGATCGGCTCGACACCGTAGACCTCACGATGTCCGTCGATGAAGGCGATCATGGCTTCGAGCGGCGGTCGAGCTCCGCCATCGCAAAATAAGCCGACGCCTTGCGCAGGATCTCATTGGCCTGGCGCAGCTCACGGACCTCGCGCTCCAGGGTCTTGATCCGCTCGCGCTCCTCCGTCGTCGCACCGGGTCGCTGGCCGCTATCACGCTCAGCTTGCCGAACCCACTTGCGCAACGTCTCGGCCGTGCAGCCGATCTTCGCCGCGATCGAGCCGATGGCCGACCACTGCGAGGCGTGGTCACCTCCGTGATCCAGCACCATCCGCACCGCCCGTTGCCGGATCTCAGGCGAAAACCGATTCGACGTCTTCTTCGTCATGACCCCATCCTCTCAACAGGTAGGGCCTCCGGCAAACTCGGGGCGGTTCAGTAAGCGCGGCGACGAGGCCCGTGTGGCTCGCGTTTGACGGTCAGCCGTTGTGGTTGGGCGCCCAGCACCACGGCATGAGCTCGTCGATGTGGCCGTTGGGCCAGCCGTTCACGAGGCGGGTCAGCACGTCAGTGAAGTAGCGCTGCGGGTCGACGCCGTTCAGCTTGCAGGTCTCGACCAGGGAGGCCACGGCCGCCCATCTTGCCCCGCCATCGTCGCCGGAGGCGAATAACGCGTTCTTTCGGCTGAGACAGATCGGCCGAATGGCGCGTTCCACGGTGTTGTTGTCGAGCTCGATCCTGCCGTCATCCAGGAACCGCACCAAGCCGTCGCGATGGTTCAGCGCGTAGCGGATGGCCCCCGCGGTGGGGCTGCCGCCGGGCAGGCGTGCCAGTTGCTCCGAGAGCCAGGCGAACAGCGCCTCGACGAGGGGACGGCTCTGTTCCTGCCGGCCCACTCGACGGAGGTCAGGTGGCTTGCCGCGCAGCTCCGTCTCGACCGCGTAGAGGGCAGCGATGCGCTTCAACGTCTCCTGGGCGATCGGCGCGGTCTTGCCCCTCGCCAGTTCGATGAATTCCCGCCGCACATGGCTCCAGCAGAATGCCAGCGTGATGCCGCCATCCGCCGCGGCCAGCGTTTTGTACGCACCGTAGCCGTCGCATTGTAGGATGCCCTGGTAGCCGGCCAGCAGTGCTTTTGCATGCTCGGCGCCGCGGCCCGGCGCGTAGTGGAACACCACCGCCGGCGGGTCCACTCCGCCCCAGGGCCGGTCATCGCGGGCGATTGCCCAGGCATAGCCCTTCTTCGTCTGACCGCGCCCTGGGTCGAGGACCGGCATGGTGGTCTCGTCGGCGAACAGCCGCAACGAGCCGAGCAGGATCTCGCGCATCCGCCGGACCACGGGGACGATCTCCGTCGCACCCGTGCCGGCCCAGTCGGCGAGCACCTCGCGGCCGATCTCGATCCCCTGCCGCGCCAGGATCTGCGACTGGCGATAAAGCGGCAGGTGGTCGGCGTAGCGGGAGACCAGCACATGCGCGACCGTTGCCTCGGTCGGCATGCCCCCCTCAATCAGGCGGGCCGGCGCGGGCTCCTGCATGACCACGCCGGGGCAGGCGCGACACGCCAGCTTCGGCCGCTTCGTCACGACGACGCGGAACTGGGCGGGGATCACGTCCAGCCGCCTGGCGGTGTCGCTGCCGATCTCGACCAGCGGGCCCTGGCAGCAGGGGCAGGTCGTCGCCTCCGGCGCCAGCACCTGCTCGACCCGTGGCAGATGCGCCGGCAGGCCGCCGCGGCCCTCGCGGCGACGCTTGGTCTGGTTATCGCGCAGCGTCGGAGACCGCTTGCCCGCCTCGGCCGCGTTGCCAGCCAGCGTCGCCTCGATCTCCTCGAACGCGAACAGCAACTGCTCCTCCGGGAGACGCTCGGACTTCGTGCCGAACTGACGGCGCTTGAGCTTCAGCAGCAGGTGCTGCAGGCGCTCATTCTGGCTCGCCAGTGCATCACGCTCGGCGGTAATGCTCCCAAGCTCGGTGCTGAGCGTGTCGCACCTCGCCAGCGTCTCGATCAGCAGCGCGCGCAGCGTCGCAGCATCCTCCGGCAGGCTCGGCGTGTCGTCATCCGCGGCGCGCATCGTGCCGCCGATTCTATGCAGGGACGCTCGGCGTGGGAATCTCCCGCGTGGCCTGGACGCGTCGCCAATCAATGCCGTCGAACAGCGCGGCGAACTCCACCGGCGTCAGGCGGACCACGCCGTCCACGATCACCGGCCAGCGGAACGTGGAGGCCTCCAGTTGCTTCCAGACGAGGACCAGGCCGCTGCCGTCCCAAAGCAGGATCTTGATCCGGTCGGCGCGCCGCGACCGGAACACCAGCACCGCGCCCGTAAAGGGATCGGCGCCCAGCACCTCGACGGCGAGCGCGGCCAGGCTGTGCGCGCCCTTGCGGAAGTCGACCGGCTTGGTGGCCAGCAGGATCCGCGCCCCGGCGGGCGGCGCGATCATGCCGCTGACGCTCGAATGGCCCGCAACACCGCCGTCAGCAGGTCGACGTCAGTGCCGGGCGTGACGCGCAGAACCGCGCCGGCCACCCCCACCTCGATTGATGGTGGCGCAGGCAATGGCAGAGCCGCCTCGGGCGCACGCACCGGCGTCTCCGCCACGACCGGCACGAAGCTCAGCGGCGCCACCGCCGCGCGCCGCATCTCCCGACGCCACGTGAACACCTGCTGCGAACTGACCTGCCAGCGTCGCGCCACATCGGCCACCACCGTGCCCGGCCGCAGCGTCTCCGCCACGATCCGCGCCTTGTCGTCCTCAGACCACTTCCGCCGTCGGCCAGGCCCGGTCAGAACCTCTACACGCCGATAGCCGCCGTCCTTCGCGTCATCGTTAATGTCGACCATAATGTCGGCCCGAAGCTCCATGCTCCACGCCGAACCAGCACATCTACCCACCCCGCAGGAAGACGGGCCTCGACGCCGCGCTTACAGTGGGGGGCACGGAAGAGGAGTTGATCCTCTCGCTGCGCCGGGAGCGACGGCTCGGGGTCAAGCGGCTGCGGAATGAGCTGCGCCGTCTGCATGGCCTCCAGTTGTCGCCCTCGACGTCCACAAGGTCCTGGTGCGGCACGATCTCGGCGTGCCGCCGCGGCGGAAACGGAGGCGGCACCGGCCGAAACGCTACAGCCGGCCGGTGCCGGGCGACCGGGTGCAGATCGGCAACTACAAGATCCGGCCTGGGTTGTACCAGTTCACCGCCATCGACGACTGCAGCTGCTACCTGGTAGCGGGCCTCGCCCGCCCCCCGAGTGCCGCGGCGGCCTTGTTGTCCCTCGACCAGGTGCTGGACGAGATGCCATTCGCGATCCAGCGGGTGCAGACCGACCGTGGCGCCGAGTTCTTCGCGGAGAAGGTTCAGCGTCCCCTTATGGCCGAGGCGATCAGGTTCCGCCCCATCCCGCCTCGCTCGCCGCATCTGAACGGCAAGGTGGAGCGAGCGCGGCGCACCGTGCTCGAGAAATTCTGGGCTGCCGCCGACGCGCGTGCGCCCGACATCAGCGAGCAGCTCGCGCTCTGGGTGCACCATTACAATTGGGATCGCCTACACGAGGTCCTCGGCGGCCTCTGCCCGATTGGCCGGGTGTGCGAGCGTGCAGCCAAGACGCCGCTTTGGGGCCAGCCAGTGCGGCTTACGACCCGGCGGGGGAATACCTTCAGGTCCGCGAGTATGCCATTGAGTTGGCGTTACGAAATTTGAAATGATGTCTTTGGACGGCACAGTTCAGCACTTCCCGCACATTCACCGTCCGAGGACGGCCGCCCCGCTTGGCAGGCCGGATCAGCGGTTGCACCAGCGCCCATTCAGCATCGGTCAGATCGCTCAGATAATGAAGCCCGCGCCGATCACAGGCACGACGGTGTTCCGGCTTCCACATGCAGCACCGCCAAATCCAGTGCCGCAGACAGCAACATAACCGATTCAGCCGATTCAACTTCTTTGATGTCGGTTCCCGTCGCGTTCCAGACGAGAGCAATGCCGGTGTCGGCACCGTCGGCAAGCTCAATAGTGACCTTGCGTGCCGCGCCAGCGTAGGTGATGGGATCTTCGTCGCCGCCATCAAGGATGTCCAGCCCAGCCCGCCGACCAGCGTGCCGCTGCTGCCCGCGCCGCGCACGCAATAGTTGGCATTCCTGTCACCCTGGATTGCGTCGCCAAGGGCAGTGCCGATCACGCAATTTTGGCCAGACTTCGCATGCCTACCTTGAGGGTGCGCGCCCGGTCATTGAAATTCGACACGGCTGACTGATAAGGATCCAAGAGCAGCGCGAAAGGTTTCGAGAGGCGCACGCTTTAGCCGAAGGTGGACATCCGCAGCGATAGGGACATGGAACGGCATACTCGAGTAATGCCGCACCAAGTGGCTCAGCATGGCTATGTGGAGCGAGAGGGTCCGGCCTGGCATGCCGATCGCGATCTCCGCCTCGACATCCGTTCCTATGCTTCCGCCCTGAAACTCAAGAATGTAACGCCCAGGTTCAAGGCGACCAAACTGGATGGAAGCGCCGGCCTCGATTTCTTCCGGTCCTTTGCCCCGTGCGATACCGCCGCCAGAGCTTAACTCAGGTAGCCTCCAGTCGATGTTGCGCGTCGCTACCTTGCGTCCGTGGAGATAGCGGACGCCCTTCGTGTTGCGCGGATGCACGTAGAGGACATTGCTGATGCCCTGCGCCGCGGCCGCCGGATCAAAGCGCCCATAGGTTGACAGGTCAACGCCTGAATAGCCTAGGCTCGAAAGCAGAGCATGCAGTTCCATGACACGGCTCGTGACTTCCAGAACCAGCGGCGGCGGCGATGGGCGCTCAAGCTGCATCATGAATCCCGCCAGGGCATCGAACTCACCGCCTTCAATGTCCATTTTCACCACGTCTGGTACTAGGCCCGAACGTGCGCAGAACGCGTCGAGAGTGACGGATGGCACGAAAGCGTCAGGCGGTCCGGCCCGGAGTTGCGCCAGGCTGTCGGCGACCGCGGAGCCCCCATAATAGAAGCCAAGCAGCTGTCCGTCCTCGCCTGCGACTGCAACCGGCACGACGTTAACGTTCACGGCATGCAGCGCCGCCAGATTGTAGTGCAACTGAGCCAGATTTCGCGGGCTTGCCTCGAAGGCAACGACCCTGCCTGTTGGGCCCACATGCTGCGCTGCCATGGTAGCTATGCCGCCGATGTTCGCGCCAACGTCGAAGACGACATCGCGCGCCGCGCAGAGGTCCTGGAGCGCCAACTGCACCGTGGCTTCATACCAGACAGGTGACTCCCACGGCGGCGAGATGGTGAGAGACAGCGTCACAACACAACGTCCATCGAACAACCCTCCGGAAATTGGCCAGTGCTAGATCTAGGGGATCGTCTGTCACAGCCAGCGGCGTCTGAGTATACATGCTAGCCCGGATCATGCACGAGGGCTGGCGGGCATGGTGCAAGCCTTTGACCAGCAATAGGAATTGGTTGCGACACCCATATCCAGCCGCTTCCGGAGCCCATGCCCGCCAAAGTTGAAGCTACGCCGCCGCTGCCCGGCCTGTCACCCGTCGCGGGCAAATCTCTCATCACCCGCTTCGACGGCGGGCAGCTTTCCTCCGATGCGAGCGTGCTGGCGCTGCGCGAGGTCGAGCAGCGTCTCGGCATTGCCGAGCGCCTGGCCGCCGGCATCGACGACCCGCGGCTGGCGGAGCGGGTCCGGCATGAGGTAGCCGACATCCTGCGCTTCCGCATGCTGATGATCTCGGCCGGCTATGAGGATGCCAACGACGCCGATAGCCTCCGGCGCGACCCGGCTTTCAAGCTGGCGCTCGGGCGTTTGCCGAGTGAGGTCGGGGAGTGTCGGGATTTCCGTGTGCGGCTGAGCGGTTGCACACCGTCACGCCATGGCCCTGGTGAATCGCTCGCCGAACAGAACGGCGAATTGTGCCTTGGCCATGGCCCACTCACGCGGCGGCATGATCCAGGCCTTCTCGGCCCGGTTCAAGACCAGAAACAGCAGCTTCAGGGCGGCCTCGGTAAGTGGGGCAAAACCTGTGGCGTTCAGGCGTTCTGGCAGCGCGCTCTGACCAGGTCGGGCAGGTACGGGATGGTGGGCTGGCCGGCGATGCCGAGCCGGGCGCCGAGGTAGTCCCAGAAGCTGAGGCCGAGCTTGGTGCAGGTCTTGGCCAGGCCGAGGAAGGCGTCACGGCAGTCGCGCCCCATGTCGCTTCGGGTGCCGCCGCTGATCTTGCGCCGGGTGACCTGGGCACGGATGTCGTTTTCCGATCCGTTGGTGTGCAGCGGGATTTCGGGGTGGTCCAGCCCCTGCAGCAGTTCCACCTTGTTGGCGTGCAGGCGCTCGAGCAATCGGTCGAGCACGACGAAGCCGGTGCGGCGCTTGAAGATGCGCTCGAAGCGTACCCGCAACTCGGCCCGGCGGCGCCGGCTGGGCTCTCGTTGGTACGCCTTCAGGTCGGCGTAGTGGATTTGGGTTTGCCCCGTCTCGGTGGCTCTTCCGCAGGAAGCGTGGTTCAAGCGGCGAGGAGCACGCGGCGCCTGAGGAGATCGAAGCTGCTGCGTCCGAAGGTCTGGCGCTTCAACATCTTCAGCTTGCCTACCTGTCCCTCCGTTTGTCCGCTGCTCCATGAAGTAGTGAGAGCGGCTTTCACCGCCGCCCCGTCCTGTTGAAGGCTGGCGGCAAAGGTGGTGATGGCGGCCACACCGCTCCTCCTGGCGTCCCGGAGCCAGCCGTCGAGGGTGGTAATCGGTGCGCCGCACCGCGTCTTGGCGCTGACACAGCAGCTACGCAGGAGGTCTGCGAGCCGGCGGACCAGCCCGGCGACGGTGGCAGCTTCGGCGTCCTGCTCCAAGCGGGCGATGGCCGCAGCTTCCTCCTCGCTGAGCTGGTCCCTCGGCCGCGTCAGATACCAGGCGAGTTGCTTCGGCGAGGGGAGCGCCGGTGCACTGTCATCCCCAGGAGATGGCGCGGCCGGCAGCGCTCCTCCTGCGCGCTGTGGCGTGTGTTTCGAGCGTGTCGTTCGTCGCGGGCCCAGCCAGCGGTGGACCTGTCTCGCCGTTCCGCGGAATCCGCGGTCACGCAGTTCGCGCCACAGCGCCATCGCGTTCTCGCATCCGGTCGCAAGTCGTGCCTCCAGGTGGTCGAGGTAGGGATCCAGAATACTGGGACCGGGAGGCCGGACCGCCCGCTCCGGAAAGCTCTCGGCATCGGCGAACTTCCGCACCGTCCCGCGAGCCAGCCTCATGCGGCGGCTGATGGTGAGCAGCGGTTCGCCGGCCGCGATGCGGCGCCGAACCTCATCGTAGAGCGCCTTCCAGCGCGCCCGGCTATCGGCGCTGGCCGCCCGCTCGGCCTGGCTGCGTGGGAACGCGCTCGTCCGCCGCGCCGGGCCAGGCGGCCGACGCGGGATGGGCGGCAGGCGCCGGAGCCTGCCATGCACCCCGGCCAGCCAGCGCTCGGCCATCTGCCGAAGGTTCAGCAGCAGGTGCCAGCGATCGGCAACCTGCACGGCCCGGGGCGCCCCGAGCCCAATGCCGCGGGCGTACTCGGTCGAGCGGTCACGCGCGACGATCCGGATCCCGCGATGGCGCCGGAGCCAGTCGGTCAGCGTCGGGGCACTCCGGTCCGGCAGCAGGTCGATGACGCGATGCCGCTCCAGGTCAACCAGGATCGTCCCATAGGTCTGGCCCTTGCGCCGGGCCCAGTCGTCAACACCAAGCACATGCGGAGCCTGGCAACGCGGCAGGGGCAAGCGGCGCACCAGGCGCAGCACCGTGTCGCCGCTGGTCGGCATCCCAATTTGCTGCAGCATGCGCGCGCCCGCCTTGCCACCCATGGCAACGCCAACCCGTCCCTGCGCCGTCGCCAGCCGGTCAGTGCGCTGCGCCCGCGGCGCGATCAGGCTGGGCAGTCGCTCAACAAAGGTCCGCCGCGAGCATGCCGGATTGCGGCAGTACAGGCGCCTCACCTGAAGTTGGAGGCGTACCTGGCGGCCAAGGCAGGGCAGGTCGGCAGGGTGCCGAACCGTGCGGCTGTGGACAGCATGGCTCGCCTCACCACAATCCGGACAATGGCCGTTCCGCTGCCGAGCCTCAGCAGCGATTTGGATGTTGCTCGCGTCCGGGTGGGTGACCTCCCGGATGCGGCATCCTGGCAGGAGATAAAGGTCCGTCATTCCGAATATTACCGCCCGGCCGGCGGCGCCGCAGCCAGCCGCAGCGCACCGGCCAGCACCAACCACGCTTCCTGCGGAAGAGCCGTCTCGGTGGACATCCACGAAGCTTTCGCGTGAGGTGTCCCCCAATGCCCAAAACCCATCCTGCGTACGCGCCGGAGTTCCGGCGCCAAATGGTCGAGCTGGTCCGTGCCGGACGCGACCCGGCCGACCTTGCCCGCGAGTTCGAACCCTCCGCCCAGGCCATTCGGAACTGGGTGGCTTCTGCCGACCGGCAGGAGGGTCGGCGTGAGGTGAAACCTGCCCCCGCCGAGACCGGCCTGAATGCCACCGAGCGCGAGGAGCTCGCGCGGCTCAGGCGCGAGAACAAGCAGCTGCGCCAGGAGCGCGACATTCTCTCTCGAGCGGCGGCCTGGTTTGCCCGCGAGACCGGGACGATCCCGTCCGGGTCTTCGAGTTCATGAAGGCAAACCAGGCCTCCTTCCCGATCACCCGGATGGCCCGCCTGCTCGGCGTCTCGCGCGCCGGCTACTACGCTTGGCTCGGTCGGCCTCTGTCGGCCCGTGCCGAGGAGGATGCGGCGCTGCTGCGGCGGATCCGCACCGTGCACGCGACCTCGCGCCAGACCTACGCCGCGCTTACGGTGCATGCCGCCCTGCGCTCTGCCGGTATCCGGCACGGCCGCAAGCGCATTGCACGGCTCATGCGCAGCACCGGGCTGGTCGGTGCCAGCCATCGCCGCGGCGGACCGGTGACAACCCGCCGTGACGACAGCAGCAGGCCGGCGCCGGACCTGGTCGACCGCAACTTCACGGCCAGCGGTCCCCCCCTATGGCAGGGAAGTTGTCCGGCGCCTTGAGATGATCTCTCATTTCCAGAGGGGCGGGACGGAGGGATGATTTGGCCTACTCGACGGAACGCCGCGCGGCGGTTCTGAGGAAGCTGGAGCCGCCGAACGCGGTGCCCTTGCGGCAGCTGGCCAAGGAGGAAGGGATCTCCGAGGCAACGCTGCACACCTGGCGCCGCGAGGCTCGCCGCCAGGGGCGGCTCCTGCCCGATGCCGACGCCGGCCCGGAGGGTTGGACGTCGCGCGACAAGTTCGCCGCCGTTCTCGAGACCGCCGCCCTGAACGAGGCCGATCTCGCCGCCTACTGCCGCCAGCGGGGTCTCTACCCCGAGCAGATCCAAGCCTGGCGGACCGCCTGCGAGCAGGCCAACGACTGGGACCGCGCCAGCAGCCAGCGGCTGGGCCAGGCGACTAAGGAGGAGAAGAAGCGCATCAAGGCCATCGAGCGGGACTTGGCGCGCAAGGAGAAGGCGCTGGCCGAGGCGGCGGCGCTGCTGGTGCTGCGAAAAAACGCCGCGGCGATCTGGGGGGGACGGCGAGGACGCATGATCAGCACCCCAGATCGCCAGAACGCCATGGCGCTGATCGACCAGGCTGTCGCGGCCGGCGCGCGCCGCGCCCAGGCCTGTGCGGAACTCGCGCTCGATGAACGGACCTGTCGCCGCTGGCGGGCCCGGGACGGCGCGCCCGAAGACCGCCGCCCGACGGCGCCTCGGCCAGCACCGGGCAACAGGCTGTCCGAGGCGGAACGCCAGGCCGTGCTGGAGGCCTGCAACAGCCAGGCCTTCAAGAGCCTGCCGCCAAGTCAGATCGTGCCCCGCCTCGCAGACCAGGGCCGCTACATCGCCTCGGAAGCAAGCTTCTACCGCATCCTGCGGGCTGAGGGTCAGCAGCACCACCGTGGCCGGGCGAGGCCGCCGGCGCGTCGCCAACCGCCGACCAGTCACCGCGCCCGCGGCCCCTGCGAAGTCTGGAGCTGGGACATCACCTGGATGCCCGGCCCGATCCGGGGCGGGTTCTTCTATCTCTACCTCATCCTCGACGTCTACAGCCGCAAGATTGTCGGCTGGGAGGTCCACGAGCGCGAAGCCGCCGAGCTGGCCGCCGAGCTCGTGCGCCGCGCGGTCTGGGCCGAGGGCTGCCTCACCCGCCCTCTCGTCCTGCACGCCGACAACGGCAGCCCGATGAAGGGCGCGACCATGAAGGCCACCCTCGAACGGCTCGGCGTCATCGCCTCCTACAGCCGCCCGCGCGTCAGTGACGACAACCCGTTCTCCGAAGCCCTGTTCCGTACCTGCAAGTACAGGCCGGACTGGCCAGCATCGGGGTTCGCCAGCAGGGAGGACGCGCAACACTGGGTCGCCCGTTTTGTGGCCTGGTACAACCACGAGCACCGCCACAGCGCGATCCAGTTCGTCACGCCCAGCGCCCGGCATGCAGGTGAGGATCGCGCGCTCCTCGAGCGTCGGACCGAGCTCTATACCGAAGCTCGCGCCGCCAACCCCGCGCGGTGGTCACGCCAAATCCGAAACTGGGCGCCGGTCGGCGACGTCTGCCTCAACCCCGAGCGCGACATCAGCGACCACGAAATCAGAGACGCCGCCTGATGGGCACCGGACAACTTCTTTGACAAATACCGAGATTGCGCTGCTGCGAGCCCAGGGCTGTGGAGTGCGAGAGGTTGCCCGGCGGCTGCGACGGGCGGCATCGACGGTCTCGCGCGAGCTACGGCGCAATGCGGCCACGCGCAGCGGCAACCTGGAGTACAGGGCCACGACGGCGCAGTGGCATGCTGAGCGGGCGGCGCGGCGTCCGAAGCCGGCGAAGCTGGTGACGCACCCGGCGCTGAGGGCGTATGTGCAAGATCGGCTGGCGGGTGCCGTGGTCTCTCCAGGCGGGGCTACGGTGCCCGGACCGGCGGTGCCGTGGAAGGGCCGGCGGCATGGACCGAGGCAGCCTCGGCGCTGGGCGAGAGGATGGAGCCCGCAGCAGATCTCGCGGCGGCTGCGGCTCGACTTTCCTGGCGATGGTGCGATGCGGATCAGCCATGAGGCCATCTACCAGTCGCTCTACGTCCAGGGCCGCGGCGCGCTGCGCCGCGAGCTGACGGCCTGCCTGCGAACCGGGCGGGCGCTGCGCGTGCCGCGGGCGCGGAGCCGGGGGGCGCGGCAAGTCGCATGTCGCGCCCGAGGTGCTGATCAGCCAGCGCCCGGCGGAGGCGGACGACCGGGCCGTGCCGGGGCATTGGGAGGGAGACCTCATCCTTGGCCTTGGCAGCTCAGCAATCGGCACCCTGGTGGAGCGCACGACGCGGTTCACGATGCTGCTGCACCTGCCCCGCATGCCGGGTCATGGAGAGGGAACGCGCGTCAAGAACGGCCCGGCGCTGGCCGGGCATGGGGCGGAAGCGGTGCGCGACGCCATCACCCGCATGATCACCACCCTGCCGGAGGCGCTGCGCCGGTCGCTGACCTGGGACCAGGGGGCGGAGATGAGCGAGCACGCCCGGCTGCGGATCGACACCGGCGTGCAGGTGTACTTCTGCGAGCCGCACAGCCCGTGGCAGCGTGGCACGAACGAGAACACCAACGGGCTGCTGCGGCAGTACTTCCCGAAGGGGACTGACCTGAGCGCGCACGGCGCCGATGACCTCGCGGCCGTGGCTGCGGCGCTCAATGGCAGGCCTCGCAAGACGCTCGGCTGGAGAACGCCAGCCGAAGCGCTTGACGAGGCGCTGCGATCGGCTCAGGCAGGCGTTGCGACGACCAGTTGAGCCTGGGCAATATACGTCCCTGGCGTTCGGCAAGCGCTGCAGAGAAGCCGGCATCCGGCCGTCCATGGGTTCCGTCGGCGACGCCTATGACAATGCCCTGTGCGAGAGCTTCTTCGCCATCCTGGAATGCGAGTTGCTCGCGCGACGCCGCTTCGCCTCCCACGCCGAAGCGCGCATGGCAACCTTCAGCTTCATCGAGGCCTGGTACAACCCAGCCAGGCTCCATTCATCGCTGGGCTACCGATCGCCCATGACCTACGAAAAAGAGGAGCATCAAGCCGCCACAGCAGACCCGTAATCAACCAAGCCCATCAACTGTCCACCAGAGCGGGACAAACCCAAACCCACGCGTCGATCGCTGGAGCTCGCTCCGGGTCAGCAGGGACCGTGTGAACGAGGAGATCGATAGCGGGCCAACTGCCGAACTGTAGTAAGCTTCCGAAGCCGCAGACGGGCTTTGGTCCAACACTCACACCCCACTACTCCATAGGACCCGATCTAAAAACGGCACGAGCTTTGCGAACTGGGTCTCCCAGCTCAGGTCGTTCTGTGCCTCGCGGCAGCCCAGGACAAGTCTTTCCAACTCGCCGCCCCTGATGATCGCTTGGGCCTTCGCCAGTGCTTTGAGCAGGCTTGTGAGCGTAAAATCCTCCATGGCGATGCCACACCGATAGCGGTGCACGAGGCTAACGCACTGGGGATGCGGCGCGACGATCGGTGGCACGCCCGCCGCTATGGCATCGAAGAACTTGTTCGGAGCTGCGAAACGGGTTGACTCTTGATCTGGCGCGTAAACAACGAGAGAAAAGCAGTAGTGACTCAGTCGATCGAGATAAGCACGTCCTGCTGGTGTGTAGCCGTAATACGAGACCCTTGACTGTCGGTCCTGCAGGTCTGCAAGCACCTGCTGCGGATCAGGATAGCCATCGATAAGGCCAAACATGTCAATCGGCACGTGATCGAGAGCACCGCCCAGGAACCAGTCACCAAAGGTGCGGGCACGGCTAATTGTACCACCGTAGAACAGACGCCCGTTCCGCTCGCTGGTATTCTTCCATTCTACATCGGCAAATGAACTATTAAACAGGATTCCCTTGGGCACCGTCCAAAGACCCAGCCGAGGTGCATCAAGGAGCGCGCGGTTCTCCTCAGGGAAGATGATAAAATCGATCTTATCGGCGATGGATTGGAAGAGCCGCTCCTCCGCAGGCATGTGTCCGTCGGTATGTTCGTATGCGTAATAAATAACGGCACGCGGCCGGTAGGCGAGCCTCGCTAGGACGGGCGCAGGAATGAAGGCGAAGAACACTATCACATCCGGTCGGGTGCGGTTGAGAGCATCAAGCAGCGCCAGGCAAAATTCAGTCCTTCCCGCCGGCCAGTGTGGGTGGGTGGCGGTATAGATCCGACGAACGTTGACGCCCGGGGCATTGATCTCGACGGGTGGACGTTCGGGTTGGTCCGGCTCGTAAAGGTCGGCGGCAACATTCCAATGCTGCGCCAGCGACTGGGCGAGACTCAGCACCTGAGGCGAGCCATACCCGACACTCACGTCGGAAAGGATGGCAAGACCGCGGATTTGGGGCGCTGCACGCGCCGTCATTGCACCGTCCCCAGTTCCTGCGGCAAATCAAATGCCGCGCCCTTGGCGGCAATCCAATCCGCAACGGCTTCTTCGGCAGCTATGTTCCAGTCGATGGCAGGCCGCGCGTCCTCAGTCATCTGCTTTACCAGTTGTGAAGGATCGCCCGCTTGGCACCAAAACCGCCGCATGCTGGCCACCATCGCCAGATAGGCTGCACGATGAACGTGAACCTCTCGGATTGCAGTGGCGAGTCCTGGTGCGGTCCAAGGGCACATGACAACGCCGAAGCTCCGGGGAATCGCCGCCGTGCCACGGATGCCGAAGATCTCCATGCTCGTAATGGCCAGCGGAAAGTTGTGGCCAACGCAGCTGACCGTGGTTCGCACGTATTCTGCGTCAGCCGGCACATCGACCAGGACGCGCAAATCAGATCGAGAGGCGATGATGCCTTCGTCGCACTCCCCTACCAACTCACCCTTCGAGTTCCAAAAACTGAGGCCGACCTTCAGGAACTTTTCAATGTCGCCGGCCAACCGCTCTTCAATCCTGACCAGGATTTGGCGAACTCCTGACGTAACGGCGACCGGGCTGAGCGAACACGTTGCCCCACTGTCTGCTACGACGAAATGTCCGAGCGACACGATAGCGCTCCCGCATTTGAGCGAATCCTCAGCGGCGCGGAGATACGCTTGGCGGAAGGGCTCCGCCTGGCTTGCCATCCAGCTGCCGGCGGAGACAATCGCCGCGCGCCCCGCGACTAATGCCTCCATGAAGACGCCTGACGACCTGGCGAAATACCGGATCGGGTCATAGGGCATCAGTACCGCGTCGATGCTCTCAAATAGAGAGAGATACTCCGTCCCCTGGAATGGGCCGAACACCAAGTTGCGCCACTCCTGTGGTAGGCTCTGCAGTCGCAGATATCCGCGGGCGGACCCCGCGTCACCGCCCGGCACGTTGAAGTTGGACTGTATGGTAAAATGTGGCCGCACAGTTCCTTGGACCAGGTCACGCGCGGCGTCGATGGCCTCGCTGATGATCGGAAATCCCTTCTCCTCCCGCGCATCGCCGAAGTACCCAAATCGTGTTTCGGCGTGCTCGGGGGGGCAACGGCGAGGCGGCAAAGCTGGGTCCAACAGGGATTGGCGCAGTTTCAAATTGGGCAACGCGCAAGCCATTGTACTGATCGGTGAGCAAGTGAGTGTCCGTGTATAGGCGGACATCGCATTCAGCGGGAAGCGTCGATAGGCGCGACAAGGTGACGCGCATCCGGCGGACCTCGACTGTGTCGTTCTGGCTGGCGTAGGTGCTGGGGCGCCCTTCATAGAGATTGCGCCGAAACATCAGCCGCCATCTGAGATCACGGGCAATCGGAAGGCGATGGCAGAGTTCGAGAACGCCTGCCAGTTCCGCATCCCCCACCGTCGGCACGAATACCAAATCGCCTGGCCCCATTTCGGCTTCGTGCAGCAACCTCTCAAGATCGGCAGCGAAGTCTCGTCCCGGGCTGCTGGACATCCGCCGCGTCATCCAAAGGGAGCCAACAAGCAGGGCCATGGGAATCGCGAAGAGACCCACAAGCGCCAGGGCCATGAGAACCACTGCCCGGGCAGCGCGCCAGAGGCGCGGAAACGACGAGCGTAGGGACCTCAACTGCGCGAAGACGCGTTGGGCGAAGAACCGCCCACGACGAAAAATGCGAATGGCTATCCACGAGAATGCGAGGCCAATCTGCGGAACGCCAATTGTGCCGTGCCCACCCGCAAATAGGTCGAACGTCGCGGGGGACGGGCGTTGCATCTCACGCCCCCGCATGAATGAGAGGCCTAACCTAGTGTATCGAAGGCGAGTGTAAACGCGAGTCCGGATCAGCCCGAGCCGAGCGCGCCACGCTCGCAGCCTCCCGCGAGGTCCAGGCGAATCAGCGAAATTGACCCAAAAGGTGTTTCGGAAGGCGCGAACAGCGCTCACCGGACAATCCGCGCCCAGCTCTGCGGCATTGTTGACACCGATGATTGGATTGAGGCCAAGCTCTAGAGCTGCGCTCGACGTCCTCGCGGCGTATTCGAAGTAATGACCGCCAAGATCTAGAATTGTGGGATCCGCGATCAAGAATTTCCTTTGTGGGCCACTTATTCCTTTCACGTCATGTATTCCTGTGTGCTGGACGCCAGAAACGGTAGCTACTAACCTATGTTCTAAAGCTTCGAGATGACCCACCTTGTCACTGGAGTACCTTCTGCTATTAAACCCTGGTAACATGGGCTGTGTTGGCCTGCAAGCCGAAGATCGGTTGCAGGAACTTTGCTTTGGAACACCCTGGAGGAGCGCATCGTGGCCTGCAAGAGGAGAGCGTCATCGTGACATGTTACGATGGCCGACCGCGAAAGATCATGGTTGTGTTTGGCACGAGGCCGGAAGCCATAAAGATGCTGCCCGTGATCGCCGAGCTTCGTAAAAGACCTACCCTCGCGGTGATCGCCTGCTCAACGGGCCAGCACCGTGAAATGCTTCAGCAGGTAACCGAGGCATTCGCGCAACCCTGCGACATGGATCTTGGCATCATGGTCTCAGGCCAGGGGCTTACCGCGCTTACCTCGCGTGTGCTGTTGGCGATGAGCGAGGTCCTGGAACGGGATCTCCCTGACCTTGTTCTGGTGCACGGGGACACTACCACTGCCATGGCGGCTGCCGTTGCGTCGTTCTACGCAGGGATACCGGTCGGCCATGTCGAGGCGGGCCTGCGATCCTTCGATCTCCAGCGGCCGTGGCCGGAAGAGTTCAATCGCGTCACCGTGGACTCAATTGCCACCTTGATGTTCGCCCCTACCGAAACCGCAGCTGCAAACCTACGGAGGGAGTACAATCAAAGCGGCCGCATCTTGGTTACGGGCAATACCGGCATCGATGCGCTGCTCACAATTGCTGCGCGACTCGAAAGCGATAAGAAACTCGAGGCCGTCACGGCCGGCCAATTCCGGTTCCTTGATCCGTCGCGGCGTCTGGTGCTGGTCACCGGCCACCGCCGAGAAAGCTTCGGGGCAGGCTTCGAAGGTATTTGCGAAGGCTTGGCTGAGATCGCCGAGCGCGACGACGTGGAAATCGTTTATCCCGTCCACCTCAATCCTAATGTTCGAGCGGTCGTGCACCGCAAGCTAGCCGGCAGGCCGAACCTGCACCTTATAGAGCCTGTGGGCTACGTGGAGATGGTATGGCTGATGACGCGTGCGACAGTGCTGGTGACTGATAGCGGCGGCCTTCAAGAGGAAGGGCCAGCGCTCGGCAAACCGGTGCTCGTCATGCGCGACGTCACCGAGCGGCCCGAAGCCCTGGCGAGCGGTGTGGTCAAATTGATCGGGACAGACCCGCGAAAGATCTCCAGCAGCGTCTCCCAGCTGATTGATGACCCGGTTGCCTACGCGAGCATGGCGCGACGCGTCTTTCCCTACGGCGACGGTCACGCGGCTCAACGGATCGTCGATGCCGTCGAAGACTGGATGTGCTGCGATGCGGGCGCCGATCCCAAACCCCTCAGGGGTGCAACCTCGAAATAATTCGGTGCAGCTCTATTTCGAGTAGCGCAGGTCCCTGGACCAAGTGTTGCAGTCGGTCTGCCCCTATTGATCCGGCCTGGGTAATCTTGGGCTATGCAGCGTAGCGAAAGGTCCTATGCCCGAAGAAGCTGCGGACGCGATCGGGTAGCTTCGACAGCTTGCGCATGTGGCCGATGGCGGCACGCTTGAGCTGCGCCTTGCTGCGTGCCGGCTCCTGGCGGGTGACCGCCTGCTTCAGGTCGCCGTTGACGCCCTCGTCCGGATTGAGCTCGGGGCTGTAGCCGGGGAGGTAGAACACCTCGATCTCGGCCTCGCGCCCGACGAGCCAGTCACGGACCTTGGCCGAGCGATGGACCGGCAGGCGGTCGAGGATGAGGACGACTTTCTGGCCGGCATCCCGGACCAGACGGGCGAGGAAGCGGAGCAGGTCCGGTGCCGTGATGGCGCCGTCCAGCACCATCCAGCGTAAGCGGCCGTTTGAGGCCCGTCTTCCCGCGATGTGGGTGAATGTGCTGGGTCAGTCTGGAGCAGCAGGCTTCCGGATGACGTTATGGATAGCGTTAAGGACGACGCCAAGGGTGTCGGTTATCGGCGGGTCGAGGTTCTGACGGGGCCTGGCCGGCGGCGGAGTTGGTCTGACGACGAGAAGGCGAGGATCGTCGCTGAGACGGCGGAGTTCGGTGCGAAGGTGACCGAGGTTGCCCGTCGTTGGCAGGTAAGCCCGCAGCAGGTCTTCGATTGGCGCCGGCAAGCGCGTCGTGCGCTGGCGGAGGCCACTGCGCCGGTGACACCGAGCTTCGTGCCGGTCGTCTCCGGACCACCGGCCCCAACTCTTGAAGCGGGGGGTGCAACGGTGCGCCAGGCGCCCTCGATCGAGTTGCAGCTGGCCGGCGTGGTGCTGCGCATTGCGCCTGACACCGATGAGGCTCTGCTGACGACGGTGCTGCGCGCGATCCGGGCCTCGGCGGCATGATCGCGCTGCCGGCCGGTGTGCGGATCCTGCTGGCGAGCAAGCCGGTGGATTTCCGGAAGGGCGCCCACTCCCTGGCAGCGCTGGCAGCCGCGGAACTCGGCACCGATCCATTCTCGGGCGTGGTGCTGGTGTTCCGCTCGAAGCGATCCGACCGGGTGAAGATCCTGACCTGGGATGACAGCGGCCTGGTGCTGATCTGGAAGCAGCTGGAGGCGAGCACCTTCCGCTGGCCGCCGATCGTGGATGGCACGCTGCGCCTGACCGCAGTCGAGTTCGCCGCGTTGTTCTCCGGGATCGATTGGCGACGCGTGCAGGCGACACGGGAGATTCCCAAACCGAGCGTGCCCGCATAGAATCGGCGGTACGATGCGCGCCGCGGACACCGACACGCCGACACTGCCGGAGGATCCCGCAGCACTGCGCGCGCTGCTGGTCGAGACACGGGTGCTGGTCGACACGCTGACTGCCGAGCGCGACACGCTGTCATCCAGATGCGACAGCGTGACCGCCGAACGCGACGCGCTGGTCGAGCGGAACGAGCGTCTCCGCCACCTGCTACTGAAGCTGCAGCGCCAGCAGTTCGGGCGGAAGTCGGAGCAGCTGACCGACGAGCAACTGCAGTTCGCCTTCGAGGAGATCGAGGCGACGCTGGCCGAGAATGCCGCGGAGGCGGGCAAGCAGTCGCCGGCGACCCGCGAGCAGCAGAAGCAACGCCGCCGGGCCAGCCGCGGCCGCCTGCCCGCGCACCTGCCGGAGATTGAGCAGGTGCTGGCGCCGGAGGCGACGACCTGCCCCTGCTGCCAGGGCCCGCTGGTCGAGATCGGCAGCGACACCGCCAGGCGGCTCGATTTGGCACGTTGATACCCTCCTCAATCTCGTGGGTAGGTCGAGAGATTAATGTGGCGAAGTTCTCCCCGAATAAGCTGCCGGAGCGCATCGATGGTCGCGGGTTCGTCGGGGAACAGATGGAGTTGGTACTTCGATCCGCGAGTGACGGTGATTCGCCCCGTGCGGATCCGGTGGTGGATCCATGCCTCCGAAACGCCGACCGCTTCGGCAAGCTGCGGTATTGTCAGCGCCCCCTCTACCCGGCGGCGCAGTTCCGGCCGGTATCGGATGCCCTGGGCGAGACGCAGCTTGCGGACCGTGTTCACCAGGACAGGTCGACCGTGGGCCAGGCGGTAGCCGCGCTCATTGAGAGTCGCGGCGATTTCGGCGTCAGCGGCTCCGGACCTCGCCATCGTCGCTACGCACCTCTCGATCTCGGCGATGCCGGACAGTTCGCGCAGGGCATGCCCGCCGGTGTCGGCAACCAGGTCGCTCCAGTCGCCGCCACTCCAGACGATCCGGACATTCACCCGGTCTGCTGCCGTGCGCTCCAGGACGACTTTCTCGATGAGGCACCGCAGCAGCGCCTTGCGCTGCGCAGGCGCGAGGCCAGGGTCTGCCCAGAGTGGCGGAAGGCTCTGCTGGATTTCCAGCAACTGCATTCGCAGCGTGGACGACGCAGCGCTGGCCGAGACCTTAGCGCCCTGGGATTCGAGGTCCATCCGATCATGGGCCGCCAGTGCTGCCTCAGCTGCGCGCAACTCGCTGAGGGCGGCCTCCCAGCGACGCTCCAACTCCGAGGCGACGAGGCGATTGTCCGGATCCACCTTGTCGAACTGGCGTTCCGCCAGGAGCGCGCGGTAACGGAGCCGTTCGATCTGCTGCGCGGCTGCGCGCCTGAGCGCGGCCTCGTTCTCGCGCCGCGTCGCCTCCGCCCGTTCGAATGCGTCCACCTCGGCCGGCGCCACGGCCTCGAGGAACGCCGAAGCCACCAGCGCATCCACCGGCGCCACGAGTACGTTCTGGCAGCGCGGCAGGCCCTGGTCGTTCTCGAGACTACGGCAGATGTAGCGCGCCCGGTTGTGGTACTGCACGGTCATCTTGCGGCCGCAGATCCCGCAGTGGACGAGGCCGTGCAGGAGGGCTGCACCGTCGCGCGGCACGCCCCGCGTCCCCTTGCGACAGTAGTCAGCGTAATTATCTTGCAGCGTGGCCACGATCGCCTCGTGCGTCTCCCAGCTAATGTAGGCAGGAAATCGATCCCGGACGACGACGCGCCATTCGGCTCGCGGGCGCGTGCGGGCCTTGGCGCGACCGCCGTCGGGCGGGCGCACCGCAGCTGTACGCCCGTAGACGAACGCGCCCGCGTAGGCCGGCTGCCGCAAGATACTGCAGATCGCATGCTTGGTCGGTGCGCGCCAGCAGAGGCCACCCTGGGGCCCCTCGCGCCTGGGCAGGGCGAGTTGGCGGGCCAGCAGCACCCGAAGTACCGCCTGGGCCGACCGGCGATCGAGGAAAGTGGAGAATACCAGCCGGATGCGATCCGCCACCTCGCGGTCGGGCGTGATGACGACCACCCCCGTGGGGTCGCGTTCGAGGCCGACCGGCAGCGGCAGCGCCAGGTCGCCACGGCCGGCTTTGGCGAGCAGCCCAGCGGTGAGCCGGCCACGAAGCGTGTGCATCTCCACCTCAGAGATCGTGCCCTTGAGGCCAAGCAGCAATCGGCCATTGCCGGTGGAGGGATCGTAGACCCCGTCCCTGTCGGCGATGAGGCAACGGCGGTACCCGCACAGATCGAGCAGGGGGTACCAATCGGAGCAGTTCCGGGTCAGTCGGGTGACCTCGTAGGAGAGCACGATGCCGACCTCGCCCAGGCCTACGCGGGCGAGCAATTCCTTGAAACCCGAGCGGTTGGCCGCGGTCGTGCCGCTCTCGCCTATGTCCTGGTCGATCACCTCGACATCCGCCTCGCGCCAACCGAGATCAACGGCGCGTTGGCGCAGCGCGTACTGCAGGCGTAGGCTCTCCCCGTTGCTCAGCACCTGGTGCGGCGTGGATTGGCGGACATAGATCAGGGCGCGCCGTGACAGGTGCGCCGGCGTGATCAGATCGGAGTGCATCACTCATCTCCCGCAGCGCCGATGCGAGCGCGGCAAGGGCGTACTCGCGTCGGGCGTCCGACAGGCGGGACCAGACTTCTCCGGGACGGATGCGCATGCCAGCGCCTCCCTGATCTCTCGGACGCGGGCAAGGAGAGAGGCCACGGCGTCGCCCGTGAGCTTGCTCCGCGGCGCATCAGCAGCGACGCGGAGACTCGTGCTGGAGATCGGGATCATCAGCAGCGCTTTGCCACCGTGCCTCACGTAAACGTGGCCACGGGTGAGGCGCGAGCCGGTCATGGAAACCAGCGGTAACTCCTTGCCGAACAGCGGATGACGCGGGTCGGTGACGCGCACCGAAACGTCCTCCGCCTCCGCAGCGCCCACCGCATCGGCAGGGGCATCAAGAGATGTTGTCGCTGGACGTGATCCCCGCCCAGTTCCGCGTCGTCGTGACGAAGCGGCCGAAGCTGGCGTGTCGCGCCTGCCCCGGCGTGGTCATGCAGGAGCCCGCGCCGGCCCGCCTGATTGAGGGGGGCATGCCGACCGAGGCAACGGTCGCGCATGTGCTGGTCTCCCGCTACGCGGATCACCTGCCCCTGTATCGGCAGGCGCAGATCCTGGCGCGCCAGGGGATCGAGATCGGCCGCGCGGTGCTTGCCGACTGGCTCGGCACGGCAGCCCGCGAGATCGCGCCCGTGGCGCGACGTATGCACGAGCTCCTGCAGACCTCGCCACGCCTGTTTGCGGACGAGACCACGATGCCGGTGCTCGACCCGGGGCGCGGTCAGACGAAGAAGGGCTATGCCTGGGCAATCGCCCGCGATGACCGGCCCTGGGGCGGCACCGATCCACCGGCTGTCGTGTTCCACTACGCGCCAGGCCGCGGCGCCAAGCATCCGAAGGCGCTGCTGGCCGATTACCAGGGCATCCTGCAATGCGATGGCTACGCCGCCTACAAGACGCTGGCCGCGGCCAAGGAGGGCATCACCCTCGCGTTCTGCTGGTCGCATGTACGAAGGGGGTTCATCGAGCTGGCCAAGGGCAACACCGCGCCGATCGCCACCGAGACGCTGCAGCGCATCGCCGCGCTCTACGCCATCGAGGCCGAAATCCGCGGCAAGCCGCCGGAGACCCGGCAGGCCGTCCGCCGGGCAAAGACCAAGCCACTGGTCGATGCGCTGTTCGCCTGGTTCGAGGACCAGCTCGCGCGCCTGCCCGGCGGCAGCCCGACCGCCAAGGCGATCCGCTATCCGCTGAACCACCGCGAGGGCCTGATCCAGTTCCTCGACGATGGCAGGATCGAGCTCGACACCAATGTGGTCGAGCGCGCCATCCGGCCCGTGTGCCTGAGCAGAAAGAACTCACTCTTTGCGTCCGGCGATGACGGCGGAACGCGGTGGTGCGCGGCAGCCTCGCTCGTCGAGACATGCAAACTGAATGGCGTCGACCCGCAGCGCTACTTCACCGACCTGCTTACCCGCCTGGTCAATGGCTGGCCCAACGACCGTATCGACGAGCTGATGCCCTGGTGCTAGGCCGACTCGCAGGAGCCGCCCTCCTCAGCTGAGGGCGCCAAGGGTCCGTAGCCGCCGCTTACCATCCAGCGCAGCTCGCCCTTGTTGGTCACCGCCGAGATCAGGCCGAGGTTGGCCCGCTTGTGGTTGACCCGCACCTCTGGCGTGCGGCCCCGGGGCGCGTAGCTGCGGCCGCGCACGTCATCAGAGCGCAGGCCGGTCTCATCACCCCAGAAGACAACGCCACCCTCGGCTTTGGCCCGGGCGGCAATCGCCGGGTAATCGTGCCGCAGCCAGCGCCGCACCGCTGCCGGGTCCTGCTCGTAGGCCCGTCGCAGCGGCTTCTGGGCGGTGAAGCCCCAGCGCGCCAGGTAGGTGCCCATGGTGCGCACCGCCAGCCGCACCCCGAAGCGCTGCCAGATCAACTCCCGCACCGCGGCTCGGCTCCAGAGCGCAAACGGCAGGCCCAACTCGTCAGGTGTGTGGCGCTGGATCAGGACCTGGGCCTCCAACTCCTCCTCGGCGCCAAGGAACCGTCCATGCCCCGGCTCCGGCCCGCGCGGACCAGTCTGCAGCCCGGCCGCGCCCCGCTCAGCGTAGCGCTTGGGTTTGTCCCGCTCTGGTGGACAGTTGATGGGCTTGGTTGATTACGGGTCTGCTGTGGCGGCTTGATGCTCCTCTTTGTAAGTGGGGCAAAACCTGTTGCGAGGGTGCGGTTTGCCCTTCCCAGGTGTCGGCTGGTCTGATTCCCTCGGGAGCATGGTCCCGCCTGCCGATCCTGACACGCTGTCGCCGGCCGAGCTGAAGGCGCTGGTCAGCGCCCTGCTCGGCGAGGTGGCGGAGCTCGAGCGGATTGTGGCGGCGCAGCGCGAGGAGATCGCCCGCCTCAAGGGACTGAAGGGTCGGCCCGCGATCAAGCCGAGCGGGATGGAGCAGGCGAGCGAGCCGACGCCGCCGCGCGAGCGCCCCGACCGTCGTGGCCGCGGCAAGGTGGTGCCGCGGGTGGCGGTGGAGGCGCGGGTGCTGCGGGCCACGGTGCCGCCCGGCTCGCGGTTCCAGGGCTACCAGGACTTCCTGGTGCAGGACCTCATCATGCGGACGGAGGCGGTGTGCTACCGGCGCGAGCGCTGGCTGACGCCGGAGGGGCGGCTGGTCGTTGCGCGCTTGCCGGGCGGGGTGGATGGCCATTTCGGCCCCGAACTCCGGCGCTACGTGCTCGCCCAGTACCATCAGGGGCAGACCACCGTGCCGCGGCTGGTGGCGCAGCTGTGGGCGGTTGGGATCGCCATCTCCAAACGGCAGGTCATGCGCCTGCTGATCGCCGGTCAGCAGCCGTTCCTGGACGAGAGCCAGGAGGTGCTGCGAGCCGGACTGGCGAGCGCGGCCTGGATCACGGTTGACGATACGGGCGCGCGGCACCGGGCGGTGAACGGCGCCTGCACGCAGATCGGCAACGCCCACTTCGCCTGGTTCGGCACCACGGCCAGCAAGAGCCGGCTGAACTTCCTGGAGCTGCTGCGGGCCGGGCACGGCGACTACGTGGTGAACGCCGAGGCGCTGGCCTACATGCGCGAGCGCGCCCTGGCCGGGCCGGTGATCGCCCGCCTGGAAGGCCATCCGCAGCGCGTCTTTGCGAACCAGGCGACCTGGGCCGCGCACCTCGAGCGGCTCGGCATCCGCAGCATGGAGGACAGCCTCGCGCCGGCGCGCCTGGCCACCGAAGGCGCGCTCTGGGGTGCCATCAAGGCACATGGCCTGCTGCCGGGGACGGTGATCGTCAGCGACGATGCCGGCCAGTTCGCCGTCGGCGAGCACGCGCTCTGCTGGGTGCATGCCGAGCGTCTCGTCCACAAGCTCGACACCTTCACCGACCAGCAGCGGACTTCCCAGGCGCGCATCCGCGAGCTGATCTGGTGGTTCTACGCCGACCTGAAGGCGTACCAACGAGAGCCCAGCCGGCGCCGCCGGGCCGAGTTGCGGGTACGCTTCGAGCGCATCTTCAAGCGCCGCACCGGCTTCGTCGTGCTCGACCGATTGCTCGAGCGCCTGCACGCCAACAAGGCGGAACTGCTGCAGGGGCTGGACCACCCCGAAATCCCGCTGCACACTAACGGATCGGAAAACGACATCCGTGCCCAGGTCACCCGGCGCAAGATCAGCGGCGGCACCCGAAGCGACATGGGGCGCGACTGCCGTGACGCCTTCCTCGGCCTGGCCAAGACCTGCACCAAGCTCGGCCTCAGCTTCTGGGACTACCTCGGCGCCCGGCTCGGCATCGCCGGCCAGCCCACCATCCCGTACCTGCCCGACCTGGTCAGAGCGCGCTGCCAGAACGCCTGAACGCCACAGGTTTTGCCCCACTTACTCCTCTTTTTCGTAGGTCATGGGCGATCGGTAGCCCAGCGATGAATGGAGCCTGGCTGGGTTGTACCAGGCCTCGATGAAGCTGAAGGTTGCCATGCGCGCTTCGGCGTGGGAGGCGAAGCGGCGTCGCGCGAGCAACTCGCATTCCAGGATGGCGAAGAAGCTCTCGCACAGGGCATTGTCATAGGCGTCGCCGACGGAACCCATGGACGGCCGGATGCCGGCTTCTCTGCAGCGCTTGCCGAACGCCAGGGACGTATATTGCCCAGGCTCAACTGGTCGTCGCAACGCCTGCCTGAGCCGATCGCAGCGCCTCGTCAAGCGCTTCGGCTGGCGTTCTCCAGCCGAGCGTCTTGCGAGGCCTGCCATTGAGCGCCGCAGCCACGGCCGCGAGGTCATCGGCGCCGTGCGCGCTCAGGTCAGTCCCCTTCGGGAAGTACTGCCGCAGCAGCCCGTTGGTGTTCTCGTTCGTGCCACGCTGCCACGGGCTGTGCGGCTCGCAGAAGTACACCTGCACGCCGGTGTCGATCCGCAGCCGGGCGTGCTCGCTCATCTCCGCCCCCTGGTCCCAGGTCAGCGACCGGCGCAGCGCCTCCGGCAGGGTGGTGATCATGCGGGTGATGGCGTCGCGCACCGCTTCCGCCCCATGCCCGGCCAGCGCCGGGCCGTTCTTGACGCGCGTTCCCTCTCCATGACCCGGCATGCGGGGCAGGTGCAGCAGCATCGTGAACCGCGTCGTGCGCTCCACCAGGGTGCCGATTGCTGAGCTGCCAAGGCCAAGGATGAGGTCTCCCTCCCAATGCCCCGGCACGGCCCGGTCGTCCGCCTCCGCCGGGCGCTGGCTGATCAGCACCTCGGGCGCGACATGCGACTTGCCGCGCCCCCCGGCTCCGCGCCCGCGGCACGCGCAGCGCCCGCCCGGTTCGCAGGCAGGCCGTCAGCTCGCGGCGCAGCGCGCCGCGGCCCTGGACGTAGAGCGACTGGTAGATGGCCTCATGGCTGATCCGCATCGCACCATCGCCAGGAAAGTCGAGCCGCAGCCGCCGCGAGATCTGCTGCGGGCTCCATCCTCTCGCCCAGCGCCGAGGCTGCCTCGGTCCATGCCGCCGGCCCTTCCACGGCACCGCCGGTCCGGGCACCGTAGCCCCGCCTGGAGAGACCACGGCACCCGCCAGCCGATCTTGCACATACGCCCTCAGCGCCGGGTGCGTCACCAGCTTCGCCGGCTTCGGACGCCGCGCCGCCCGCTCAGCATGCCACTGCGCCGTCGTGGCCCTGTACTCCAGGTTGCCGCTGCGCGTGGCCGCATTGCGCCGTAGCTCGCGCGAGACCGTCGATGCCGCCCGTCGCAGCCGCCGGGCAACCTCTCGCACTCCACAGCCCTGGGCTCGCAGCAGCGCAATCTCCTCGCGCTCCGCAAACAACAGGTATCGTCCCGAAGGCGGCTTTGACGACCGCCCGAGCGTCGATGGTGGCATCCCGCCCGCCTCCCGAAACCAGCGGGACCCAACCGCCTCCGACACCCCCACGCCGATCGCCGCGTCCCAGCTCGACTGTCCCGCCGCAATCAACGTCCAGAAGCGCCGCTGGTCCTCACGCCGGGCTACTCCCGGGCGGCCTGGCGAAGGAGACTTCGCCCGCAAAGCCCGATCCGAACGCCGCCGACCCGCCATCGCAACCACCCTCCGCCTTGGTGTTGCGACGACCACTTGAATCCACCTTGCGACCCCTGATCCGAGTGGTGAATGACGCCGCGCGGCCGGCGTTGGCCGACGGCCATGTCGAGCGCATCGAGCACCAGCTCGGTGCGGAGATGGTTGGCGGTAGCCCAGCCAACGACCTTGCGGCTCCAGACATCGAGCACGACGGCGAGGTAGAGGAAGCCGGCTGCCGTGGGAATGAACGTGATGTCTGCGACCCATAGCTGGTTGGGACCGCTGGCCGTGAAGTTGCGGTCGACCAGGTCCGGCGCCGGCCTGCTGCTGTCGTCACGGCGGGTTGTCACCGGTCCGCCGCGGCGATGGCTGGCACCGACCAGCCCGGTGCTGCGCATGAGCCGTGCAATGCGCTTGCGGCCGTGCCGGATACCGGCAGAGCGCAGGGCGGCATGCACCGTAAGCGCGGCGTAGGTCTGGCGCGAGGTCGCGTGCACGGTGCGGATCCGCCGCAGCAGCGCCGCATCCTCCTCGGCACGGGCCGACAGAGGCCGACCGAGCCAAGCGTAGTAGCCGGCGCGCGAGACGCCGAGCAGGCGGGCCATCCGGGCGATCGGGAAGGAGGCCTGGTTTGCCTTCATGAACTCGAAGACCCGGACGGGATCGTCCCGGTCTCGCGGGCAAACCAGGCCGCCGCTCGAGAGAGAATGTCGCGCTCCTGGCGCAGCTGCTTGTTCTCGCGCCTGAGCCGCGCGAGCTCCTCGCGCTCGGTGGCATTCAGGCCGGTCTCGGCGGGGGCAGGTTTCACCTCACGCCGACCCTCCTGCCGGTCGGCAGAAGCCACCCAGTTCCGAATGGCCTGGGCGGAGGGTTCGAACTCGCGGGCAAGGTCGGCCGGGTCGCGTCCGGCACGGACCAGCTCGACCATTTGGCGCCGGAACTCCGGCGCGTACGCAGGATGGGTTTTGGGCATTGGGGGACACCTCACGCGAAAGCTTCGTGGATGTCCACCGAGACGGCTCTTCCGCAGGAAGCGTGGTTGGTGCTGGCCGGTGCGCTGCGGCTAGCTGCGGCGCCGCCGGCCGGGCGGTAATATTCGGAATGACGGACCTTTATCTCCTGCCAGGATGCCGCATCCGGGAGGTCACCCACCCGGACGCGAGCAACATCCAAATCGCTGCTGAGGCTCGGCAGCGGAACGGCCATTGTCCGGATTGTGGTGAGGCGAGCCATGCTGTCCACAGCCGCACGGTTCGGCACCCTGCCGACCTGCCCTGCCTTGGCCGCCAGGTACGCCTCCAACTTCAGGTGAGGCGCCTGTACTGCCGCAATCCGGCATGCTCGCGGCGGACCTTTGTTGAGCGACTGCCCAGCCTGATCGCGCCGCGGGCGCAGCGCACTGACCGGCTGGCGACGGCGCAGGGACGGGTTGGCGTTGCCATGGGTGGCAAGGCGGGCGCGCGCATGCTGCAGCAAATTGGGATGCCGACCAGCGGCGACACGGTGCTGCGCCTGGTGCGCCGCTTGCCCCTGCCGCGTTGCCAGGCTCCGCATGTGCTTGGTGTTGACGACTGGGCCCGGCGCAAGGGCCAGACCTATGGGACGATCCTGGTTGACCTGGAGCGGCATCGCGTCATCGACCTGCTGCCGGACCGGAGTGCCCCGACGCTGACCGACTGGCTCCGGCGCCATCGCGGGATCCGGATCGTCGCGCGTGACCGCTCGACCGAGTACGCCCGCGGCATTGGGCTCGGGGCGCCCCGGGCCGTGCAGGTTGCCGATCGCTGGCACCTGCTGCTGAACCTTCGGCAGATGGCCGAGCGCTGGCTGGCCGGGGTGCATGGCAGGCTCCGGCGCCTGCCGCCCATCCCGCGTCGGCCGCCTGGCCCGGCGCGGCGGACGAGCGCGTTCCCACGCAGCCAGGCCGAGCGGGCGGCCAGCGCCGATAGCCGGGCGCGCTGGAAGGCGCTCTACGATGAGGTTCGGCGCCGCATCGCGGCCGGCGAACCGCTGCTCACCATCAGCCGCCGCATGAGGCTGGCTCGCGGGACGGTGCGGAAGTTCGCCGATGCCGAGAGCTTTCCGGAGCGGGCGGTCCGGCCTCCCGGTCCCAGTATTCTGGATCCCTACCTCGACCACCTGGAGGCACGACTTGCGACCGGATGCGAGAACGCGATGGCGCTGTGGCGCGAACTGCGTGACCGCGGATTCCGCGGAACGGCGAGACAGGTCCACCGCTGGCTGGGCCCGCGACGAACGACACGCTCGAAACACACGCCACAGCGCGCAGGAGGAGCGCTGCCGGCCGCGCCATCTCCTGGGGATGACAGTGCACCGGCGCTCCCCTCGCCGAAGCAACTCGCCTGGTATCTGACGCGGCCGAGGGACCAGCTCAGCGAGGAGGAAGCTGCGGCCATCGCCCGCTTGGAGCAGGACGCCGAAGCTGCCACCGTCGCCGGGCTGGTCCGCCGGCTCGCAGACCTCCTGCGTAGCTGCTGTGTCAGCGCCAAGACGCGGTGCGGCGCACCGATTACCACCCTCGACGGCTGGCTCCGGGACGCCAGGAGGAGCGGTGTGGCCGCCATCACCACCTTTGCCGCCAGCCTTCAACAGGACGGGGCGGCGGTGAAAGCCGCTCTCACTACTTCATGGAGCAGCGGACAAACGGAGGGACAGGTAGGCAAGCTGAAGATGTTGAAGCGCCAGACCTTCGGACGCAGCAGCTTCGATCTCCTCAGGCGCCGCGTGCTCCTCGCCGCTTGAACCACGCTTCCTGCGGAAGAGCCACCGAGACGGGGCAAACCCAGAGTTGCTGTTCGAGGTGTTCAGCCAGCGCTACGAATACGGCTCCACCATCGTCACCTCAAACCTGCCGTTCGAGGAATGGACTACGGTGCTCGGCTCGGAGCGTCTCACCGGCGCCTTGCTCGACCGGCTCACCCACCATGTCCATATCCTGAGCATGAACGGCGAGAGTTACCGCCTGGCCCAGTCCACCGCCCGGCGCCGCCCGCCGGCCAAGACAGCACCAGCCGACGCCGCTGCAGGTCAGCAAATGGACCGCGACACCGGCGAGATCCTGCCCAGCTAACCACCGAAGGATCCAGCCACAGACCTCGCCGGGCCCCGATCGGGGCCCGGCGAGGTCTGCTGCCGCTCCGCCATCAATGGCCTGGTTTTACTCCGCCGCGCTGGCCTGGTTTTGCTCCGCCGTTGACAGTTGTCGTCCATCCGCCCGGCCAGGACGGTGGACCGCCCGGCATCGAGCTGGCCGGGGACCTTCTCGCCATGCTCCACGCAGGCGGGGTCAGCCGACCCCAGGACCCGTTGAGCACCAACCTTCTCAGCACCTTCACCAGTTCGGTAAAGGCGGGTATGGGAGCATGAATCTGCCCTGCGAACCAAGAGCTGCGGCGGATTGGCGTTCATGCCTGAACGCCAATCCGCCGCAGCCTCCGCGAAACCGAGAGGAACAGATGACAGGCAGGATCGGGCGATGAGCAACCGGCTGCGGGTCTACCTCACCCATACCGGGGATGCCCTCGCGAATTATTATGGCGAGCGGGCGCTCGCGGCGCTGCGGCAGGTGGCGGAAGTCCGGCTGAACGGGACCGGGCGGCACCTGGCGGGCCGCGAATTGGCCGAGGCCGCGGCCGGCTGCCAGGCCATCATCTCCTACCGGCAATCACCGGGCGAGGCCGCCACCTTCGCGGAGGCGCCCGACCTCGTTGCCTTCCTGCGCTGCGCCGTGGATATCCGCAACATCGATCTCACCGCCGCCAGCGCGGCCGGCGTGCTGGTGACGCAGGCAACGCCCGGCTTCATCCCCTCGGTCGCCGAACTGGTGCTCGGAATGATGGTGGATCTGGCGCGGGGCGTCGGCGCGGCCGCCGCCAGCTATCATCGTGGCACCGTGCCGGAAGCGCGGATGGGCCGGCAGCTTGCGGGCGCAACGCTGGGCATCATCGGCTATGGCGCGATCGGGCGCTATCTGGCGCCGCTTGGCCTGGCGCTCGGGATGCGGGTGCTGGTGGCGGACCCGCATGTGCGGCCAGAGGACGCGCGGCTCCAGCATGTTCCATTGCCGGAACTGCTGGCCGGCAGCGATGTCGTGGTCTGCCTCGCCGTGGCGACGGCGGAGACGGAAAACCTGATGGATGCGGCCGCCTTCGCCCGCATGAAGCCGGGCGCCCTCTTCGTGAACCCCTCGCGCGGCAACCTGGTGGATGAGGCGGCGCTGCTGGCGGCGCTGGAATCAGGCCATCTGGCCGGCGCCGCCATGGATGTGGGCCGTGCCCCGGACCAGATGCCCTCGCCGGCGCTCGCGGCGCATCCGAAGGTGATCGCCACGCCGCATATCGGTGGGCTGACGCCCGAGGCCATCGAGCACCAGGCCATGGACACGGTGCGCCAAGTGACGGCGCTGGCGGAAGGCCGGCTGCCGGATCATGCCGTGAATCCTGCGGCGGCGCATCGGCTGGCCCGGCTCGGCATCCGCGCCTGAGCAGGGGTGGGGCGCCGCGTCACCGGCTGGCGTCCAGCGCCGCCTGCAACATATAGGCCGCTGCCGCCCGGTCCACGCTCTGCGCCCGCTTTGCCCGGCTGAGATCCGCCTCGCCCACCAGCATCCGGTTCACCGCGGCGCTGGAGAGGCGCTCATCCCAGAGCGCCGCCGCCAGGCCGGTGGCCTCGGACAGCGCCATGGCCCAGTCCTTGGCCGCCTGCGCGGCCGGGCCGAAGGACCCGTCCATGCCGAGCGGCAGCCCTACCACCAGGCCCCCGGCCCCCTCCTTGCGGGCGATGGCCAGAACCTCCGCCGCATTGACCCGCAGCTTGCCGCGCGTAAGTGAGCCATAGGGGGTCGCCAGCATCAGCAGCACATCGGACAGCGCCAGGCCGATTGTTTTTGAGCCCGGATCAAGGCCGATCAGCCGCTGGCCGCGCGGCAGGGCGGAACGGAGGGCGCCTATGTTGAACAGGGGCATGGGCGCCGTTATAGCCCTATCCGCAGCAGACCACGGAAGTGCCGCATGTCCCTCGATACCGCCACGGTGAGGCGCATCGCCTCGCTCGCCCGCATCCGCATGGGGGAGGAGGAGGTCGGCCGCATGCAGGCCGAACTCAACGGCATCCTCGGCTGGATCGAGCAATTGCAGGCGGTGCCGACCGAGGGCGTCGAGCCCATGGCCGGGGCCGGGGCCGTAGCGCTCCGGCTGCGGGAGGATGTCGTGACCGATGGCGGCATCCGGGAAGCGGTGCTGGCCAATGCGCCGGACCCCGAGGGCGAGTATTTCGGCGTGCCGAAGGTGGTCGAGTGATGCATCCGACCGATTTCACCCTGCGCGGTGCCGCCGAGGCCCTGTCCGAGGGCGCCATCAGCGCGGTCGAACTGACCCGGGCGCATCTCGATGCCATCGAGGCGCTGAACCCGCGCCTCAACGCCTATGTCACGGTGGCCGCGGACCAAGCCCTGGACCAGGCCCGCGCCAGCGACGAGAGGCGGGCGCGGGGCGAGGCGGGGCCGCTGGAGGGCCTGCCGCTCGGCATCAAGGATCTCTTCTGCACCAAGGGCCTGCGGACCACGGCCGGCAGCCGCATCCTCGGCAATTTCGTGCCGCCCTATGAGAGCACCGTCTCCGCCAACCTGTTGCGGGACGGGGCGGTGTTCCTGGGCAAGCTCAATCTCGACGAATTCGCCATGGGCTCCTCCAATACCAGCTCGGCCTTCGGGCCGGTGGAGAATCCCTGGAGCCGCCGGAACCACCCGGATACGCGGCTGGTGCCGGGCGGGTCTTCCGGCGGCTCGGCCGCGGCGGTGGCGGCCCGGCTGGCACTGGGGGCGACGGCGACCGATACCGGCGGCTCCATCCGCCAGCCGGCGGCTTTCTGCGGCATCGCCGGCATCAAGCCGACCTATGGGCGATGCAGCCGCTACGGGATCGTGGCCTTTGCCAGCAGCCTCGACCAGGCCGGGCCGGTGGCGCGCACGGTGGAGGATTGCGCCTTGCTGCTGCGAAGCATGAGCGGCTTCGACCCCAAGGACAGCACCAGCGCCGATATGCCCGTGCCGGACTTCGCCGCGGCCTGCGGGCGTTCCATGAAAGGGCTCCGCATCGGGGTGCCGAAGGAGTACCGGCTGGAGGGAATGCCACACGAGATCGAGGCACTGTGGCAGCAGGGGCTGGAGTGGCTGCGCGAGGCCGGCGCCGAGACGGTGGAGATCAGCCTGCCGCACACGAAATACGCGCTGCCGACCTATTACATCGTGGCTCCGGCCGAGGCTTCCTCGAACCTCGCGCGCTATGACGGCGTACGCTACGGCCTGCGGGTCGAGGAGCGGGACGGCGACCTGAAGGACCTGTACGAGCGCACCCGCGCCGAGGGATTCGGGGCGGAGGTGAAGCGGCGGATCATGATCGGCACCTACGTGCTCTCGCACGGCTATTACGATGCCTATTACCTGAAGGCGCAGAAGGTGCGGGCGCTGATCAAGCGCGATTTCGACGAGGCTTTCGGCAGGGTGGACGCCATCGTGACGCCGGCGACGCCCTCCGCCGCCTTCGGCATGCATGAGAAGACCGATGATCCGGTGACCATGTACCTGAACGACGTCTTCACGGTGACCGCGAATCTGGCGGGTTTGCCGGGGCTCGCGGTGCCGGCGGGGCTGGATGCGCAGGGGCTGCCGCTGGGCTTGCAGGTGATCGGCCGAGCCTTCGATGAGGAGACGGTCTTCGCGGTGGGTGCGGCGCTGGAACGGGCGGCAGATTTCACGGCGCTGCCAAGCGTGAGGGCAGGCGCATGAGCTACACGATCGAGGGCCGCACCGGCCCCTGGGAACTCGTCATTGGCCTTGAGGTCCATGCCCAGGTCATCAGCCAAGCCAAGCTGTTCAGCGGCGCCGCCACCGCCTTCGGCGCCGGGCCGAATACCCAGGTCAGCTTCGTCGATGCCGGCTTCCCCGGCATGCTGCCGGTGATCAACGGCGAATGCGTGGCGCAGGCGGTGCGGACGGGGCTCGGCCTCAATGCGCAGATCAACCTGTGGTCCCGCTTCGACCGCAAGAACTACTTCTATGCCGACCTGCCGCAGGGCTACCAGATCAGCCAATTCGCGCATCCGATCGTCGGCACCGGCGTCATCGGGATCGAGCTGGCCGATGGCAGCAGCAAGGAGATCGGCATCACCCGCCTGCATCTGGAGCAGGATGCCGGGAAGTCCCTGCACGACCAGCACCCGACGAAGAGCTTCATCGACCTCAACCGCTCCGGCGTCGCGCTGATGGAGATCGTCTCCGAGCCGGATATGCGGAGCCCCGAGGAGGCCGGCGCCTACCTCACCAAGCTGCGGCAGATCCTGCGCTATCTCGGCACCTGCGACGGCAACATGGACGAGGGCTCCATGCGGGCCGATGTCAATGTCTCGGTCCGCAAGGCGGGGGAGGGGTATCGCACGCGCTGCGAGGTGAAGAACGTCAATTCCATCCGCTTCGTCATGCAGGCGGTGGAGGCGGAGGCCCGCCGCCAGATCGAGATCTGGGAGGAGGGCGGCGAGGTGCACCAGGAAACCCGCCTCTTCGACACTGGCCGGGGCGTGACGCGGAGCATGCGCAGCAAGGAAGACGCGCATGACTACCGCTACTTCCCGGACCCGGACCTGCCGCCGCTGGTGCTCGATGCCGCCTGGGTGGAGGAGCTGCGCGCGGCACTGCCGGAACTGCCGGATGCCAGGCGTGCGCGGTACGTCGCCGAATACGGGCTATCGGCCTATGACGCGCATGTGCTGGTGCTGGAGAAGGAAACCGCCGCCTATTACGAGGCGGTGGCCGCCGGGCGCGACCCGAAGCTCGCCGCCAATTGGGTGATGGGCGACCTCTTCGCGGCGCTGAACCGCACCAGGCGGGACATTGCCGATTCTGCCGGTCTCGGCCCGCGATCTCGGCGCGCTGCTGGACCTGATGCAGGACGGCACCCTCTCCGGCAAGCTGGCCAAGGAGGTCTTCGAGGCGATGGTGGAAACCGGCCAGGCGCCCGGCGCCATCGTCGCGGAACGCGGCCTCCGCCAGGTCACCGACAGCGGCGCGATCGAGGCGGTGGTGGATCAGGTGCTGGCCGCCAATGCCGGCAAGGTGGCCGAATACAAATCCGGCAAGGACAAGCTCTTCGGTTTCTTCGTCGGCCAAGTGATGAAGACCATGCAGGGCAAGGGCAACCCGGCGCTGGTGAACGAGGTCATCAAGCGGAAGCTGGCCTGAGGCGGCCTGATGACCGCAGGGCCGCATGGCCCGGAGGTCTGAATCGGGCCGAAGATACAAGGCCGGCCGATGCGGCAGCCCCCCGGGGGTGGGGGCCGCCGCGCCGGGCTGGCTTCAGGCGGGTTGCAGCAGGCCCTGGTTGGTTTCCTTCGCCATGCCGGGGATCAGCAGCGCATCGGCCAGCGCCCAGGTGCCGGTGGTGACGAAGCCGAGCAGGCCGAGGCCGCTCCAGATCAGCGGCACCGAGACCAGGGTGATCGCGGCCATGCCGGCCGCACTCAGGCCGCGGCCGAGATACAGCCGATGCACCCCGAACAGGCCGAACAGCGCCCATAGCAGATAGGCCAGCCCCACCGACTTGTGGTGGGCGGCTGGCGAGATGACGGCATCCATACGCACTTCCCCCCTTGCGGTGGCCCGCGCTGCCGGAAGCGGTGCTTCCGGCCCCTCAGCGCCCCCACCGCGCCCTGCAAAAATGCAACGGTGGCAGTGCATTGGGAAGCTGTTTCGGAGGAATGCATCGCGAAGCCGCGGGCGCGTGGCTGCGCCGCCACGCTGTGGCCCGCTCGCCTCGCCGGCGCGGCTCCGCTAGCCTCGCACCAGGAGACGCAACCGGAGCCTGTGATGATCGAACTCCATACCTGGAATACCCCGAACGGCCGCAAGATCAGCGTCGCGCTGGAGGAGATGGGCCTGCCCTACAGCGTGCGGACGGTGAATATCGGGAAGAACGAGCAGTTCCAGCCGGACTTCCTGAAGATCAGCCCGAACAACCGCATCCCGGCCATCATCGACCCGGAGGGGCCGGACGGGCAGCCGATCAGCATCTTCGAAAGCGGCGCCATCCTGCTGTATCTCGGCGAGAAGACCGGGCGCTTCCTGCCGCGCGACCTGCGCGCCCGGGTGCCGGTCTATGAGTGGCTGATGTGGCAGATGGGCGGCTTCGGCCCCATGCCCGGCCAGGTGCACCACTTCCTGCAGGTGGAGAGCCCCGAGGACCGGCGCTATGGCCTGGAACGCTACAGCAAGGAAACCCGGCGCCTCTACGGCGTGCTGGACCGGCGGCTGGAGGGGCGGGATTTCGTGGCCACCGCGGGCGAGCCGAGTGTCGCCGATTTCGCCATCCTCGGCTGGGCCTGGCGGCATGAGCGCCACCAGGTGGATCTGGCGGAGTTCCCGAATGTCCGCCGCTGGTACCAGGCGCTGATGGCGCGGCCGGCGACCCAGCGCGGCTTCGAAGTGGCGCTGTCCTGAGAGGCCGGGAGGGGCGCAAGGGAGGTTTGACGCCTTGCGCCCCCGCCTGTATGAGGCGCTCTCGCATACGTCGTGAGCCTGTCATTCCTGCGGAGGGGTGGCCGAGTGGCTGAAGGCGACGGTTTGCTAAACCGTTATAGGGGGGTCAACCTCTATCGTGGGTTCGAATCCCATCCCCTCCGCCATTCCAATGACTTACGAAAGTCATCCACAGGGGCCATTTAACGGTTTTCCGGCCACTGTGCCGACCTTTGTGCCGACCCCTCTCCGACGTGTGCCACTGTTCGGACACCGAATCGCTGCTGCTGGCACGGATCTGGTCCACATACCGAGGCACCGGTCCTGCTCTGACCGGGACCGGAAGTCGTCACGCCCGCCGCTGCAGCATGATGTCGGCCAGCGGGGGTAGCGACCCGAACAGGTTCGGATCCCGGGTATAACGCCGCTGGGCACCTTCACCACGAAGAAAGCGTGTATAGACCTCGGTGGTCCGCACGCTCGAATGGCCCAGATGCTCCATCAGCCGGTAGATGCAGGTCGGGTCATCGGTCAGGGACGCGATGGCGAAGGCATGTCTCAGGTCATGCAGACGGAACCTGGCCAATTCGACGGGTGCCCGACCCTGTGCTGCAGCCTCCCGGTTCTCCCGTCCCTGCCGTTGTCGGCGCCACTGTCCATAGCGGGTGCTGACCACGGCGCTGTCGAGCGAGAGGCTGGGGAACAGGCGCCCCCTGAGCGGCAGCCGAGGCAACATGTCGGCGGCCCGGCCGAGGTCGATGGTCCGCGTCTTCAGGCCATGGCTGTTGCGCTTCACCCCACGGCGTAGGGTGGCATGCCGGCCGTCCGGGTGGATGTCGCCGCGTTCGATGGCTAAGCCTTCAGCGAGGCGCATGCCGGTCTCCCGTAGCCACCGGATCAGGTCGGCTATGTCCTCGGACCAGGTTGCCACCTCTTCGAACAGCGCCTGTACCTCCGCATCGACGGGTGGATTGAGCAGGTCGGCATCGCGGCCAATGTATGTCTTGCGGTCGAAGTTGCGGGCTGGGTTGATCTCGATCCAGCCAAGGGTTGCGGCGACGCTCAGCACCCGGGACCAGGCGGTGAGGTCGTTGCGGATGGTGCTCGATGACAGGTCGTCCTCCCGGCGTGCAATGACGAAGTCGAGCACCGTCGCCGTGGTGATCTCGGTCAACACTGTGCCCTCGAGGGTCTCGCTGAGTTGGATGAGGCTGGTTTCGTAGCGGGCCGCCGTCCTCGCCGACAGCGAGCCACTCCGCACCAGCGTTTCCTGTATAGCCAGATATGCCTCGACGGCATCCTCCCACTTGTGGATCGGCTCGGGACCGCGCCCCTCGCGCTGGGCGGCGGCGTCCCTCAGGAGCCGGTCCCGCGCCCGCCGCGCCGCTTTAACATCAGTCGTCCGTAGCGAAACGCGCTGCTCGATGCCGGCGAGGACATAGCGGCACCACCAGGTTTCGCCACGCCGGTAGAGGTTGTGGTCGGGGTCGGGCTTCTTGGGCTTCGGCATAGCCGGGTTTGCTCGTTCACGTTCTGGAGCCAGCCGCGAGGCTCCGCGCCACCTAGGGGCGGGCGGGCCGGACAGGGCTCCTCAGGTTGGAGGTGCTGGTTGGAGTTCTGTTCGAGGTATCGGCAGATCGCGCCGACGGTGGTGGTCCAGGTCCGGCCGACCCGGCTACCGGGCAGGCGGCCGTCGGCAAGGAGCGCCTGGACCATGCGTACCGAGACGCCGAGGAGGGTGGCAGCCTGGGCGGTCCGGATGCGCGGCTCGGGCATCTGGCCCGCGGCTACGCTGCCAGAAAGCCCGTGCTGAGGTGGGGTCGGCCCACTGTCACTGGCCGGAAGAGCGTCATGACCACACTGCGCAATGCGGTCGGCCTGCATGCAGGACATAGGGGATGGTCCGACCGCCCGTCGTGGGTTCCGGCACACCGGAGCCTCTCTTCGGATGCAGCCCACCTCCGGCAGCACGAAGGCGGGTGCATCCGTTCAACGGATGTCACTCCCGCGCCTTCTGACGCTGCCGACAACCCGGGCTGCGCATGCCTCGGCGAGGCCGGGCATGTCCGCGGGGTGTCGTAGATTCCTGTTACACCGACGCTTCCGCCTTCCGCAATCTTGCGTGGGGGCTCATCAAAAGGTTCGTGGTGCCGGAGGGATCAGGGGCAGGACCGGACATAATGATTTCCACCGAACCGTCTTCCTTTCCCGGCCCAGCCGGGGGCCGCCCGTGATCAGCCGCGCTAGCAATCGATGATGCAGCAGCGCGGGCCGTGCGCATCGCGTAGTCGCGCGCCGCATTCGCGAGCATGCCGCGCGCTCGCTCGCCCGCGAGGACGACGCGCGCGGCGGCGGCAGCCTCGCCGCCACGGGCCAGGATCCTGCGGGCCATGGCGTAGTCAGCCCGGGAGCGGTCGATTCGAGCGCCGGCCGGAAGCGCAGCGGCGAGCCATCGCCGCGCCGCTGTGGCCTCCCGCATGGCCCAGGGGTCATTTCCCGCGGGGACGCTGAGCGGTGCCGGACCGGGATCCCGGACGTGGCGGGCTGCCTCGGCCAGCAGCGCAGGGCCGGCAGGATCGACGCCCGGGCCAGCCTGGCGGAGCAGCACAAAGGGGGGCGGTGCCGTCGCCTCGCCGGTACTTTTCTTTTTGATTCGTAGTGCCGGCGAGCCGCCCCAGCTGCTGCGCGCTGGCCGCGCCCAGGTCGCCGCCAAAGCGGCGCGCCAGCAACCGTGCGGCGGCCGCCGCGAGCGGAGCGGGTATCTCCTCCGCCGATAGCGTGATCCAGGCCTGGTAATTTGCCTTTGATGTTTCGACGATCGCGGCAGCAGTGTGCGTAGCGGTGAGCTCGGCCACGGCATCCGGGCAGAGGTCGTCGACCAGGACGTGACGGTTGGCGAGCGGGCGGCAATAGACATGGCAGCCCGCCGCATTGCGGGCCCGGATCCAGCCGAGCGCGGCCAGGAATCCGGCCGCATCGAACCGCCGGCACAGGGTCGGCCCCGGCTCGTCCGCCGGCACCAAGCGCAGGTCAAAGCTCGCGGCCGGCAGCGCAGCGAGCCACCGGTCGACAGCCAGGCGCGTGCGATCACGCGCCAAGGTGGCGGAGTGCGCCGCGCTCATGCCGCGACCTCCTCGCTGGAGTCACAGCGCATCCGGCGGAGTGCCGCCGGCCAGGAGCCGGCGGCAGGAGTGCGTCGGGTCATTCGCTGCCCGCCGAGGCCGGAGCCACGGAAAAAGGCGGTCGCGGCCGCGAGCGATCGCTCTCCAGTCTGGTTCGCGCCGAAGGCCAGCACGACTTCGCGCACCCCGGCCTCAATCAGATTGGCCGTGGTTTCGGCTGATGCGGCTGTCCAACAGCCGGCCAGGCCGACGTAGATGGTATCACGGCGCGCCCCGTCGAGTGCCCGGGCGCACAGGGCCGGCAGGGGGCCGCAGGCGAGAAGCAGGCGGGCGGGGACCGGGTCGAGGTGCCAAGACCGCACGCAGCCTTTGTGTAAGCCCGAAGGGTAGCCATAGCGCAGCGTGCCGTCGCGGCCGGGCGCGATGCGCTCCCAGCCCAGGGCAGTGCCGGCAGCATCACGGTGCAGCGCCAGCAGAGAATTGCCTTGCAGGCGCAGATCTTCGCCGAAGCCGATGAGGTCCGGATAGGATAGGCCGATCCGGTGGATCCAATGCGGAAGTGTGGAGGGCATAATCAGTTCCGAATGTCAGAATGTGGTGTGGCGTGCGGTGTCTCGACCGCGCCGGCACCATGCGGGCGAGCGCAGGCGCGGTGTTCGGCACCGTGGTGGAGTAGGAGAGCAGGTGTGATCCTGCCGTAATGGTCACGAGAGATGTGCGGGCCGGCGGTGGAGGCCGGCATCACGGACTTTCCGTGCCGGATCGGCGCAAATTGATCGGGCCGGCTGTCACGGATTACACAGACCTTCGTCCTTACTGATCAGCGAGGCGATGTCCGCCTCGGTGTCAGGAGGACTGAGATGCCTGGATTGCTGAAAATGCAGCGTCGTGCCGTGCTGATCGGGGAGGCGCCGCTGGTTGATGGGGCCGTCCCCTTCGCACCCGGCACGGCCACCCGAAGTGCGCTTGCCGCGCTGCTGAACGTGCCGGAGGCTGTGCTCGAGGAGCATGTCGAGCTCCGCAACGCGTTGGCGACCGCGCAGCCGCCGCGCGGCTGGGGCCGCGCCTTTGACCTAGCGGCCGCACGCCGTGCGATAGTGGCCATGCATGCCGCCACCGCATTCGGGGGGGGCCGATGTTGTGTTCCTCGGCTGGCGCGTGGCCGCTGTCGCGCGGCCCTGCTTGCGGCACCTTCCGCTGCTGCGGGGTGTATGGGGTACCGATGGGCGTGGTGGACGCGCAGCCTGGGTCCGGCATCCCGCCTACAAGGCTGCTAGCTTGGCAGAGATGCGCCGGGACTGGTTGGCGCTTGGGCTCGCCGCCTGAGCGCGGGAGTGTGCCGCATCGGGCTCATGCACTGCGGCGCGAAGCTCGCGCCGGGCCCGGGCGAGGGCCTGGCGGGCCGCTTCGCCCATGCGGTTCCGGTCCTGGATGGCGGCCAGCAGGACGGCCTGGCGGCGTGGGGCCAGGCTTCGCACCGCCCCCGCCACGGATTGCAGCATCTGGCGCGCGGTGGTCGTCCGCTCCGGGTCGGGCAGGGGATCGGCCACTGTCGGAAGCTCCTCGACGGCCTCGACTATCGGGCGACACCGGGCACGGCCCCGGAGATCGGCGGCAAGGTGGCGCAGGATGACCATCAACATCGGCACGAGGGCCCGCACGGTGTAGCCGGATGGCAGCCCGGCATCGGATCCATAGGCGATCCAGCAGCGGAGCAGGAGTTCCTGGCGCAGGTCGTCCGACCCCATGCCCAATCGAGCTAGGGTCCGCGGCAGCGCCGGATCTGTGGCGGTTGCCCTCGCTACGAGCCGAGTGGTCAGGGGGATGACGTCCGCATCGGCGTCCGCTCTCCGGGTAAAGGAGGCCGCAGCGAACAGAGACGCCGCGAGCAAAACCTTCGTATTTAACACGAGAATGTCTCCAGCCGGGAAGCCCGTCACGGCGTGGCATGCGGTCCTTCCCACCGCCGCCGCGTCCGACGGGCCGTCTCGGGCACCCGGTGCGCATTGGCAGCACCGGGTGCGGCTTGTGTCAGTGGGTCAGGAGATACGCGGCGCTGTACAGTCGATTGGCCGCCGCTCTGGCGCGCGCGCCACCCGCACGCGCCAGCTGCCGTCACCCACAGGCTCGACCTGATGCATGGCGCGGCGGAATAGCTCCTCGAGCGATCCGCCGCAGGCACGCAGTGCAGTGTGGGCGATCGAGGGCAGCGGCTCCAGCTCGATCGGCGCATGCACCACGGCGCAACCGGCCGCGGGCAGTTCAGCAACAGCAAGGCGATCGCCGCTCGGGCCGAGAATGAGACGGGCGCGGTCGAGACATGCGGCCTCACCGCCCGGGGCGCAGACCATGGCAGGACCATGCGCACCGAGGGGTGCGCCCCACAGCTGCCCCACGGCCATTGGCCATGGGGCGGTATCCTCGAGCATGCGCCACCACGAAATCAGTCGGGATGCCGTAGGCTCCTCAGCGTCGATGATCAGCGCAGCTCCGCCGGCCAAGGCACCGGACAAAAGGGGCTCGGATGTGCTTTCGGGTGGCATGCCCTCGCCGAGGGCCGCCATTGCGGCATTCCAGATGGCGGCGTTGGCGCAAGTGAAACGCTGGCGCGCAAAGCGGCGCGCGACCTTGCGGGTGAATGGGAGAGACAAGTCGTTCTGAGTATAACTCATTTCCATGGTTTCCGGATTGATATTTAGGCATCCAGGTTCCACGGTGGCCTCCTCATCCGGCCGCCACCGCGCACCCGGCACCCGAGTGACGGGGCGCGGTGGCGGCGGATGGGGAGGCTAATAAATGCGAATTCTCGCTGGCGCGGATCGCCTTCCATTGATGCTAGCCGGGAACGAAGCGGCGGGCCAGTCAAGCGCCTCCGCGGTTCCGGCCTGTAACGTCTACTGGTCCTGTCCCATGGCGTTTTCGAGTCGGTACCGGAGAGGTCGGCCACCCAGGGTCGGGGCCAACCGTTCGAATCTCCTCCGGTGCTCCAGTCGGTCCTTCCCAGAACATTCTCCACAGTACCGGCGCCGCGCTGAGCCGCAGGTTTCCTGCGGTTTTCGGCAGACACCTTGAGGGTGCGCCTCCGGAACGAGGGCGGGTTTTCTCTCCAAAGTGCCGGAGAATCTCCAAACCTTGAGGGTTGGCCGATTTACCCAACAAGGTCTAACGCCTTGTTTTTACAGCACCTCTGGCATGCCTTCCCGGCCGCAATTCAGCGTAATCACCATCCGACCAAAGAAACAGAGAACGGAGAACGTCGCTTCGGCCCCGAGCTAGTCCTGCGACCGGGTGAAGATTACTGCCGTCTCACAAGACCTCCCGTCAGCGCACTCCGGCCCAGAAATCGCCTGGCTCCTGCTGCAAGGGTGGCGGGGCGCCCTGCGGCATGGATGGCGCGGCCTGTGCCCGGCGGTGAGCTCCGGCGCCCGACGCAGGCAGGGGCGGCCGCGGCTTGTCCCAGTCCTTCGTAACTGCCCAGATATCGCCCGGCTCCTCGGTGAGGGTGCCGCGGCGGGCCGCAGCCGCCGCTGGAGCCTTCCGCGCGGCCGCCGCCTCGGTGTTTTCGGGCGCGCGGGCCTCACCGGACGTGATGCGCGCGCCTGTCGCTGAGTCCCCGGTGATCGGCGGAGAGCTAGGGCCGTAGCGCCCGGTCTGGCCGACACAGGACGCCAGGAATAGCGCAAAGGCAAGGATGAGCGGGCGGACAGGGATCATGGCGGGAGGTCTAGCACCGCCACAGCCAAGCATCACACGGTCAGAGGACTAGCCGCTCTTATTCGCCGGGCGGGATTGGCAGGGGCGCCCGCGGGCTGATTTGAGCGGCGGGCATGCGGCCGCATCCGCTTTCGGCGGTGTGGTTGGGCTCGGACGGGCGGCGTTGGAGGTTGCTGGACGAGAGACGTAGTGGGGCGCTGGCCCCCTTGGTCATGGCCCGGCCGGGTGGAAGCTGCGGGCGAGGCCGCGGAACAGCACTGCATGTGGGCAGGCTGCGGCGAAGGCGATGCGCACGCGGCTGGTGGTCTCGATGATCCGGCCCGCGATCTTGAGCAGGTGCAGCCTAAGGGTGGTGAACTCGGCGGCAGCCAACTCATGCGTCCTGGGGATCCGGTCGCGCAAGGTCAGCAGCAGCCAATAGGCGGCGGTGTGCAGGACCAGGCGGACCTGGTTGGCCAGGGGCGAGCGGCAGGACGTGCGGTCGGAGGCGAGCTGGGCCTTGTGCAATTTCACCAGGTTCTCCATCTACCCTCGTAGAGACGTCTGAAGAGCAATTTGCGGCGACGCAGCAGCCCCGGCTGGGGCGGGCGGCGTTTCTGGCGCTGGTCCATTGGATCGCGCGGCGCCGTGAGACAAGCTCCCCCAACGGCGGTCATGACCTGGACGAGGCTGCCGGCGCCAGCGCGCCGGCGGATTGCCGTGCTGCTCGGTCAGCTCGCCCGTCGGGCCCTGGCGGCCGCCCAAGAGGATCACGGCCATGACCGCCCTCCGTCCCGCGAGGAGGGGCGCGATGGCACTCTCCGAGAAGATTCAGGGCCGCCACCATGACCGCCTGGCCATTGTCTATGTCCGGCAATCCACACTCCGGCAGGTCGAGCAGAACCAGGAATCGACACGGCTGCAGTACGGGTTGGTCGAACGCGCCTTTCAGCTCGGCTGGGCCCGCGAACGCGTGGAGGTCATCGATGATGACCTGGGTCGCTCCGGCAGCACGGCGACGCACCGTCCAGGGTTCCAGCGCCTGGTAGCCGAAGTGGGTCTGGGCCATGTCGGGCTGGTCCTCGGCGTGGAGATGTCGCGCTTGGCGCGCTCGTGTCGGGACTGGCATCAGTTGCTGGAGATCTGTGCCCTATTCGGGACGCTTCTGGCGGACGCCGATGGCGTGTACGATCGGTCATGTTGGTGCCCTCATTTGCTCGCGTTCGGTGCGAAGTTGGGGTGATCGGCATTACCTGACTTCAGCGTCTGCAGGGCGGCTATGGTCTCCTCGGTGTCAGGAAACAGGTAGCGTTTCGCCGCGGCATCGCGGGCGATGACGATCGTCCCGTTCCAGATCCGGCGCTCGATCCAGCAGCGTGACACCTGCAGCCGCCTGGCCAGCTCGGCCATGGTGAGCCACCCCGGAATGTGTCGTGGATGCGTCCGGCTGGCACTTCGCAGAACCCGATGACGCTGGCGAAAGACCTGCACGGTCCGCGCCAGGACGTGGTTGCAGCGGGGCGAGCGGTAACCCTCCCCGGTCAAGACCTTGGCGACCTCTGCGTCAGTCAGGCCCTGGCGGGCCAGCTCGAGGATCCGCGTCTGCATTTCAGCGCCACGGGAGAGGGCATGCAGGGCATACACCCTCGGTTCGACCCGCTCTTCAGAAACCTCGCCACCTCGCCAGACAATGCGGATGTCAATACGCTCAGGAGTAAGCGCGGCGACGAGGCCCGTGTGGCTCGCGTTTGACGGTCAGCCGTTGTGGTTGGGCGCCCAGCACCACGGCATGAGCTCGTCGATGCGGCCGTTGGGCCAGCCGTTCACGAGGCGGGTCAGCACGTCAGTGAAGTAGCGCTGCGGGTCGACGCCGTTCAGCTTGCAGGTCTCGACCAGGGAGGCCACGGCCGCCCATCTTGCCCCGCCATCGTCGCCGGAGGCGAATAACGCGTTCTTTCGGCTGAGACAGATCGGCCGAATGGCGCGTTCCACGGTGTTGTTGTCGAGCTCGATCCTGCCGTCATCCAGGAACCGCACCAAGCCGTCGCGATGGTTCAGCGCGTAGCGGATGGCCCCCGCGGTGGGGCTGCCGCCGGGCAGGCGTGCCAGTTGCTCCGAGAGCCAGGCGAACAGCGCCTCGACGAGGGGACGGCTCTGTTCCTGCCGGCCCACTCGACGGAGGTCAGGTGGCTTGCCGCGCAGCTCCGTCTCGACCGCGTAGAGGGCAGCGATGCGCTTCAACGTCTCCTGGGCGATCGGCGCGGTCTTGCCCCTCGCCAGTTCGATGAATTCCCGCCGCACATGGCTCCAGCAGAATGCCAGCGTGATGCCGCCATCCGCCGCGGCCAGCGTTTTGTACGCACCGTAGCCGTCGCATTGTAGGATGCCCTGGTAGCCGGCCAGCAGTGCTTTTGCATGCTCGGCGCCGCGGCCCGGCGCGTAGTGGAACACCACCGCCGGTGGATCGGTGCCGCCCCAGGGCCGGTTATCGCGGGCGATTGCCCAGGCATAGCCCTTCTTCGTCTGACCGCGCCCTGGGTCGAGGACCGGCATGGTGGTCTCGTCGGCGAACAGCCGCAACGAGCCGAGCAGGATCTCGCGCATCCGCCGGACCACGGGGACGATCTCCGTCGCACCCGTGCCGGCCCAGTCGGCGAGCACCTCGCGGCCGATCTCGATCCCCTGCCGCGCCAGGATCTGCGACTGGCGATAAAGCGGCAGGTGGTCGGCGTAGCGGGAGACCAGCACATGCGCGACCGTTGCCTCGGTCGGCATGCCCCCCTCAATCAGGCGGGCCGGCGCGGGCTCCTGCATGACCACGCCGGGGCAGGCGCGACACGCCAGCTTCGGCCGCTTCGTCACGACGACGCGGAACTGGGCGGGGATCACGTCCAGCCGCCTGGCGGTGTCGCTGCCGATCTCGACCAGCGGGCCCTGGCAGCAGGGGCAGGTCGTCGCCTCCGGCGCCAGCACCTGCTCGACCCGTGGCAGATGCGCCGGCAGGCCGCCGCGGCCCTCGCGGCGACGCTTGGTCTGGTTATCGCGCAGCGTCGGAGACCGCTTGCCCGCCTCGGCCGCGTTGCCAGCCAGCGTCGCCTCGATCTCCTCGAACGCGAACAGCAACTGCTCCTCCGGGAGACGCTCGGACTTCGTGCCGAACTGACGGCGCTTGAGCTTCAGCAGCAGGTGCTGCAGGCGCTCATTCTGGCTCGCCAGTGCATCACGCTCGGCGGTAATGCTCCCAAGCTCGGTGCTGAGCGTGTCGCACCTCGCCAGCGTCTCGATCAGCAGCGCGCGCAGCGTCGCAGCATCCTCCGGCAGGCTCGGCGTGTCGTCATCCGCGGCGCGCATCGTGCCGCCGATTCTATGCAGGGACGCTCGGCGTGGGAATCTCCCGCGTGGCCTGGACGCGTCGCCAATCAATGCCGTCGAACAGCGCGGCGAACTCCACCGGCGTCAGGCGGACCACGCCGTCCACGATCACCGGCCAGCGGAACGTGGAGGCCTCCAGTTGCTTCCAGACGAGGACCAGGCCGCTGCCGTCCCAAAGCAGGATCTTGATCCGGTCGGCGCGCCGCGACCGGAACACCAGCACCGCGCCCGTAAAGGGATCGGCGCCCAGCACCTCGACGGCGAGCGCGGCCAAGCTGTGCGCGCCCTTGCGGAAGTCGACCGGCTTGGTGGCCAGCAGGATCCGCGCCCCGGCGGGCGGCGCGATCATGCCGCTGACGCTCGAATGGCCCGCAACACCGCCGTCAGCAGGTCGACGTCAGTGCCGGGCGTGACGCGCAGAACCGCGCCGGCCACCCCCACCTCGATTGATGGTGGCGCAGGCAATGGCAGAGCCGCCTCGGGCGCACGCACCGGCGTCTCCGCCACGACCGGCACGAAGCTCAGCGGCGCCACCGCCGCGCGCCGCATCTCCCGACGCCACGTGAACACCTGCTGCGAACTGACCTGCCAGCGTCGCGCCACATCGGCCACCACCGTGCCCGGCCGCAGCGTCTCCGCCACGATCCGCGCCTTGTCGTCCTCAGACCACTTCCGCCGTCGGCCAGGCCCGGTCAGAACCTCTACACGCCGATAGCCGCCGTCCTTCGCGTCATCGTTAATGTCGACCATAATGTCGGCCCGAAGCTCCATGCTCCACGCCGAACCAGCACATCTACCCACCCCGCAGGAAGACGGGCCTCGACGCCGCGCTTACGGTACGCCTCCACCCGCTCCGGCCCGGCGTTGTAAGCGGCCAGGAAATGCGGCGCGCCGAAGCGGTCGTACATCTCCCGGATGTAGGCCGCGCCGGCTAAGATGTTGTCGCGGGGCTCGTACGGGTCGTCGCCCAACCCGTGCCTGCGGCGCAAGGTGTCGTAGGTGCGCGGCATCACCTGCATCAGCCCCATAGCACCGGCCCGCGAGGTGATCAGCGACCCGTCGGCGGCGAACAGCCGGCCTCCGGACTCCTGGCGCATCACCTCGCGGATCCAGCGCTCCGGCACCGCATGGCGTGCTGCCGCCTCGCTGATGTACGGTCTCCAAGGGTCCTCTGGTCTGCCCGGCGCAGGGTAGGACCGAGCGGCATGGGCGCGGTAAGTGGCCGCGGCAGCGCGCGAGGCGGCGAGGTCGTAGCCGTAGTCGCCGTTGCCGTCGTAGCCACGCCGGCCGTCCCAGCCGGTGCCGTAGCCTCCTGGCCGGCCCGAACATGCCGACAACAGGACCAGGATGAGAACTGGACAGAGTACGCGCACCGCCTTGCTCCCCCCCAGCTGCCCCTGTCGCGCGCCCCGGAAGCACGGGTGTCCCGACGGGCTCGCGCGATTACCCCACGAGGGCAGGCGTCCGGTCCAGCGGATTCAGCGGCGCTCTCCGATCAGGTCGAGGGATGCCGATAGCGTCCGTTGGCGCATTGCCAGATCTCTACCGCGATCTCAACGACTGGCTGGCCCCGCAGGTCGAGCACGCGGCCGCGCAGGTGCGTCACGATGCCCTGCGCCTGCGCCTCCTCGCCGGTCACCCGGACCAGATCCGCATCGGTATCCCCCGACCAATCCACGGGATAGGAGAGGCCGGTCACCTGTCGCGGCGTGGCAGGCAGCGTCGCTGATTGGGCCTTGGCCCAGCGGGCCCTCACCATGGCTGACGAGGCGGCAGCGGCGACCGACACTCGCCAGCCGGTGGGTGGCGCGCTGATCCAGCCCAAGGGGAGGACCGTGACGGTTACCAGTCTCAGCCGACCGGCGCAGGGCCGCGACTGGTGCACGTTGGAACGAAACTTCGAAGCGCTAGAGGCAGGAACATGGGGCACAGGGCAGCCCGATGATACACGGCACGAGAAGGCTAGGGACTTGGCCGAGGATGCCCTTGGCGCGCTTGCAAAGGGGCGTGAGGCAGAGGCCGACCGGCTGATCGAGGAGGCGAAGAAGCTCGACGAGTCGTCCCTGGTGGAGGTGGTCGAGGACCTCGACGAGGATGCCGGCTCCGACCCAAACGCGGCCAAGAAGTCACCTGGGTCGTGTCCCCCGTCGTGGTGTAGGAGCGGTGCTCCTGGGCGGGCCTGATCGCCGCGTCAGGTTGTCACGGCAGGCAAGCTGACGACGGCAGTATCGCTGAGAGTGCCGATCGTCTCCAGGGTCATGTAGCGGGATCGTTGGGTTGCCCACTCATCGGATTGCTCGAGGAGGATGGCGCCGACCAGGCGAACGACGGCGGCGTCGTTTGGAAAGATGCCAACGACGTCGGTGCGCCGCTTGATCTCGCCGTTCAGCCTCTCGATTGGGTTGTTGCTGTGGATCTTGGCGCGGTGCTGCGGCGGGAAGTCCATGAAGGCCAGCACATCCTCCTCGGCGGCATCCATCAGGGCGGCGAGCTTCGGCACCTTGGGGCGGAGTTGGTCGGCGACGGTCCGCCATTGCGCATGCGCGGCAGGGGCGTCGGCTTCGGCAAAGGCGGTGCCGATCCAGGCCGAGACGATGCGGCGCTGGGTCTTCCCGGCATGGGCGGTGGCGTTGCGCATGAAATGCACCCGGCAGCGTTGCCAAGTGGCCCGCAGGACGCGGCTGACGGCCGCCTTTAGGCCTTCGTGGGCGTCGGAGACCACCAGCTTCACCCCGCGCAGGCCGCGACGCGACAAGCCGCGCAGGAAGTCGGTCCAGAAGGTCTCCGCCTCGGAGGCGCCGACCGCCATGCCGAGCACCTCGCGCCGCCCATCGCTGTTGACGCCCACCGCGACGGTGACGGCCACCGAGACCACGCGCCCGGCCTCGCGCACCTTCACGTAGGTGGCGTCGAGCCACAGGTAGGGCCAATCGCCCTCGATCGGCCGGGAGAGGAAATCCTGCACCCGGCCGTCGATCTCAGTGCACAGCCGGGACACCTGGCTCTTGCTGATCCCCTCCATGCCCATGGCGCGGACCAGGTCGTCGACCGAGCGGGTCGAGATGCCCTGGACGTAGGCTTCCTGGATCACCGCCGTCAGCGCCTTCTCCGCCGTCCTGCGGGGCTCCAGAAAGGCCGGGAAGTAAGTGCCCTTCCGGAGCTTGGGAATGCGCAGCTCGACTGTCCCCGCCCGGGTCTGCCAGTCGCGGTCCCGATAGCCGTTGCGCTGGTTCATCCGCTCGGCGCTGCGTTCGCCATGGGCGGCGCCGCATAGGCCATCGGTCTCCAACTCCATCAGCCTCTGGGCGGCAAAGCCGATCATCTCGCGGAGGAAGCTCGCATCAGAGCCCTTCTCCAGAAGCTCCCGAAGGGCAATCCTGTCGTCGGTCATCGTGGGTGTCCAAGGTTCGGGGTGTAGGTCTCGACAACCCAACCCTACCCAGGACCACCACGATGGCCGCCACCATTACGGTGGCGATCTCCTACACCACGCCCAGGGGCGCGACCTTCACCTGATTAAGCGCTGGGCGCTGCCGCGGTGGGTACCTCAGGACCGGCAGGCCACGGACCCGCGCCGGTCTGGCCCATGGCGGCAGCTTAGAGGTGCATGATTCGTGTCCGAACCGCCTCTGGCAGCCCCAGCCGCCAGGCAGACACCCACCACTGATGCGCACCGTCGCCTATATCTCCGACCTGCACTTTTGCCGCACTGACCCTGCCGTAGTGGAAGCACTCGCGGCCGAACTGAATGCCAACCCGCCCGAGCTCGTCGCGGTCAGCGGCGATCTCACCATGCGGGCCCGGTCACGGGAGTATCGCGCCGCCAGGGCCTTCTTCGACCGCCTCCACGCTCCGATCCTGGCCGTACCGGGCAATCACGACACTACCTCCTATTGGCTGCACGAGCGCTTCCTCGACCCGCTGGGTCGCTGGCGACGCTTCATCGCTGAGGAACCCGAGCCGCTCTGGACTGACAACGAGATCGCGGTGGTCGGCGTCAACACCGCCTCCCGGGCTGGTGCCTTCCTCGACTGGTCACAGGGCCGGGTTGGCCATAGCAGGCTCCGGCGCGCGGTCGAGCGGTTGCAGTCCCTCCCCGACCACCTGTTCCGCATCGTCGTTGCCCATCATCCCTTTCTGCCTCCAGAGTCCGCGCCGGAGACGCGCCTGGTTGGCCGGGCGGAGGCCGCGCTTACCGCCTTTGCGGGGCAAGGCGTGCGGCTGATTCTCTCTGGTCACCTGCACCTCGGCTACATTCGGGCTCGTGGTGCGGCGGCGGAGGCCATCACAGCGGGCGGTGCGGCGGGGGCGGGCGACGGCGAATTGCTGGTCGTGCAGGCCGCGACCGCCACCTCCACCCGGCTGCGTAGCGAGCCGAACGCATATAATCGGATCCGTGTTGAGGATGGGCGCGCCAGCGTTGAGGTCCGCGCTTGGGATGGGAACGGCTGGATCTCGGTCTGAGCCCGCTCTGAGATCTTGCTTGCCGAAGAAACCCGATGCGACCGGGCGACGGAGGACGGTTCGCCTCTGCCCCCCCAGCAGGCACCATTCTGCCTTTCTGATGCGGCACATCGGGTAGCGGCTACGGGCGCCTGGCTCTCTGGGCCGACCTGGCGCTTCTGCTGTAGCCCAGATCGCCTGCGCAACGGCCGCCCCGCGCCGAGCTCGGGCTCGGCGGGGCGGCTATCCCCAACGTATACAGCTTTCAGCGCGGACTTTGCTGTTCGGCCCGGTGCGTATGCCCTCTGGACTGCACGCCTTGGGCAGCCGCTTCGATTTCCGCTGAGCGCTGCGGCTCTATACGAAGCCGAAACATTCCCTTCCGGCTGGGCTCCGCCGTCCGCTGATCGGAGCGGAGTTCTGGCGTGCCAAGAGCCGGGCTATTGGGATCACGCCTCGCCGTAGTGGATGCGGCGATAGGGCCGGGATACCACGGTGTCGTCCGTGTGCACGTCCCAGAGCCCGGCGGAATTGGCCGCTAGGTGCTCGCGGAACATGCCGGCCATGCCACCGAGGCGGTTCACCGTAGCGCCGCGCACGCCGAAGCCATTGGCGACCCCGGCCAGGTCACCGCGGCCGTGAATCACCGTCTCCGGACTCAGCCCCCCAGCACGGAATTTGTGGATCTCGGCGCCATAGCCACCATCATTGATGATCGCCATCAGCAGGCGGACACCCTGACGGCGGATGGTTTCAAGCTCCTGGATATGCATCAGCAGGCTGCCATCGCCCTCGATCAGCAGCACCTTGCCTTCGCGGCGCGCCGCCGCAACGCCGATCGCCGCTGGCAGCCCATTGCCGATGGCGCCGAAATCGCTAACTACATGGTACCTCTCGGCCGGACGGCCGCGCATATGGGTCATGGCAATGCCGAAGTAGTGGCCGCCGCCGATCACCACATCCCAATCCTTCGGCACAGTGGCGTCGAGTTCAAGGATCGCCTTGCGCGGATCGACAGTGCCGGGCGCGATGGCGAATTCCTTGCGGTCCGGCTGGTCGGCGGCGATCTCCCTGGCAATTTCCGGGGTCCGGAAGCCGGTGCGTACCACGCCACGTGCCTTGAGCGCGGCGGTGACCGCCTCGGCCCCTGCGCGGGCGTCGGCGCGGATATGCATATCCGCAGTGCGCAGTCCCTGCCACAAGCCGCGCGGGTTGATGTCGATCTGCACGGTCTGCGCCCCCGGGTACAGGTACCCGCTCTCGGTCGTATAGGAGCCGAGCCCGACGCCGATGCCGATCACCAGGTCCGCCTCGGCGAAGCGTTCCCGTGCAAAGTCGCTGGAATAGGCACCGGCGATATCGAGCGCGTAGGGGTTGCCCTCGAACATGCCCTTGCCGAGCAGCGACGTCGCCAGCAGCGCACCGGAAGCCTCGGCCAGCGCCGCGATCGCCGCGTGCGCGCCGGAGAGCTTGGCGCCGCGGCCGGCGATAATGATGGGCCTCTCGGCTTCCGCAATCATCCCGGCGAGGCGGTCCACCAGCGCGGGATCGGGTGCGGGCCGCTGCGGCGTCGGCAGCACATCGCTGGATGGCGTGTAGTCCGCCATGTGTGGATAGGGCTGCTTCTGCAGGTCCATTGGCACGCTGAGCACCACGGGCCGGCTCTCGAGCACGGCAATCTGGAAGGCTTCGCGTACGTTCTCGAGCGCCCGGTCGATGCTGCGGACCGGAATGTAGTGAGCGCCTGTGCCGAGCGCGAGCGGCGCCATGTCGATCTGCTGGATGTAAAAGGACGCGGCCATGGGGGAATCACCGGCGAAGACGACCAGCGGCACATTGGCTCGTGCAGCGATGGTCAGCGCCGTCATGATCTGGGTGAAGCCTGGGCCGCAGGTGGTGGAAGCGACGCCAACCTTGCCGGTGGCGCGGGCGTAGCCATCCGCCATGGCGACCGCACAGTGCTCGTGTCTGGCGTGGATCACCTGCATGTCGGGCAAGCGCGACATCGCCTCCGACCAGTACATGTTGGCATCCCCCATTAGGGTAAACAGCACCTCACAGCCCTCAGCCGCGAAGGCCTTGGCGAGCATGTCCGAGACTTTCAACGTCGACATCGTCAGCGTTCTCCCTTGATGCTGAAAAGGCTGCGCAGCCAGGATCTGAAGGCCTGCCACAGCAGGCGGATGGCGCTGATCTCAGGCGCGGCAGAAGGCGGCAACGGAGGCGGCGGCGCGGTGGCGTCCGGCGCTGTGGCGCCCGGCTCCGGCGCGGGCGTCTCGGCCGCCGGTGCGTCGGCATGCTGATCTTCGATCAGCTGCGCTATATTGGCGGAAAACTCTGCCAACAGCGCGCGGGCCAGGTGCACGCCGCCGGCATTGGCAAATGTCTCAAGCGGTCCGGTGATGGTGAAGCCGCCCGACACCGTGAGCAGCGTAGCGCCGGCGTCTTCCGCCGCCACGATGGTGCCGGACGACAGCGCGCGGGAAGCCCCACGCTGGTCGATACCGCGGCCTTCAATGGTGCAGCGATGCGCCTCGTGGTCGAACGCCAGCGTTGCCTCGCCGCGGAACACCGCCGCAGTCGGGCCGAATCGCACTCGGATGGAACCCCGCCAGATGCCATCGCCCTGGTCAGGTGCCAACTGCGCTCCCGGGATGCAGCCTGCGACCGTCGCGGGGTCGCTGAGCAGCGGCCAGACCTCTGCCAGTGGTGATGGGATGCGGGTCTGCTCAGTGATTTCCATCTTTCTTCCGTCGCTGGACGTCGGGCACCAGCCTGCGCAGTGCATCGCGCTGACGCAAGGGTGGGTGCCCGCACGCTATTCTGAAGTGACGGCCGGTTCGGCGAGATTATTGATTCGGTCCTCATAGTCGTGAGTGTCATCCCGGCGGCCCAGAAGGAGCGACGGCGGCAGTGGTCGGACTTTGCGAAGCTGTCCATCTATGACACCTCCCGGCTGCCGACATCTTCTGTCTGGTCGCCGGCGGCGGCCGGTACTGTCACGAGGATAGGCTTCCGAACGACCTGCGAGCATACTTCCGAGCGGCCTTTGCCGGACTCTAGCTTCATTGTAGAGGATTGGGCGGCATTTCGAGAATTGCCCATGACCGACCAGACGCCCCACATAGCCGCCAGCGCGCGGGAGAGAGGATAAGATGGGCGAAACCCGACGCGGTTTTCTGTGGGCAGCGGCTGCCGCTCCCCTTGCGAGCATACTACCTGGAGCGCAGGCACTTGCTGCATGGCCAGAGCGCCCGCTCCGCCTTGTCGTGCCCTACCCGCCTGGCGGCGGCACCGATGCCTTCGGCCGCCGCGTCGCCATCCGCCTCGGCCAGGAACTGGGCCAGCCCGTGGTGGTGGAGAACAAGACCGGCGCTGCTGGCGCCGTGGGCATGCTGGAGGTGCTGCGCGCACGCCCGGACGGATACTCGATGGTGTTCGGCGGTGCCTCGACCCACGCACTCTACCCGCTGATCTTCTCCAAGCCGCAATACGATCCGGTGGAGGATTTCGTGCCGGTGGCGCTGGTTGGCGCCAACACCGTTTGCTTCATGGCCCGCAATGGAGTGGCGACCGATCTTCCGGGCTTGCTCGCCGAGGCTCGACGTCTGCCGGGCCAGCTACGCTTCGGCTCCCCCGGCGCCGGCACTTTCGTGCATCTAGCGGGGGAGTACCTGCTTCACGCCGCCGGCGGGGTGGAGATGCTGCATGTGCCGTATCGCGGTAACGGTCCCGCGATGGTGGATCTGCTGGCGGGCAACATCGACGCGGTGGCAGACACCATCGTGAGCGGCCTGCAGCATCACCAGGAGGGTAGGGTACGGATGCTCGCGGTGGCGTCGCTGCGCCGCTCGCCGCTAGCGCCGGATGTGCCGACCGTGGCTGAGGTGCTGGGCCTGCCAGATTTCGAGACCTCCTTGTGGAGCCTGTTGGCTGTGCGACGAGATACGCCGGCGCCCCTGGTCGCCGCGCTGCACGCGGCGGCGCGGAAGGCATTAGAGGCAACGGATTTCCAGGCCGAATTGCGCACCGCGGGGATCGAGCCGGCGGCGGTGATGTCTCCCGAGGAGGTGGGAGCCTACGTCCGGGCCGAGCAGGCGAAGTGGCGACCCATTGTGGAGGCGACGGGCGTGCGCATGGAATAGGGCTTGCGGCGTCGTTGGTGCTGGCAGACACGTTGGTCACGCCCATGGATATCTGTGCCCGCCGGGAGGAAAGTTGGTGGCGTGCCGTCGGCCTACCGTAAGCCGGAACTCGGTGCTCGGCTCGTTGCCACAGGCGGAGCCTGCCGACTTGTAAGCCAAGTCTCGTAAACGAAGCCGCGCCTCCGCTGGCTCCGCTTTGCCGGAAGGAACTCTCCATGAAGATCGTCGACGCGCAGATCCACATCTGGTCGAGCGGCAGCCCCTCAGGGCTGCATCGAAAGGTGTCGTCCTTCACGGCCGAGGAGGCGCTGAAAGAGATGGATGAAGCGGGTGTCGATGCAGCCCTGATCCACCCGCCGGGAAGCTGGGACCCCAACTCGAATGCCCTGGCGGTGGAAGCGGCAAGGAAATACCCAGACCGCTTCGCAGTGATGGGACAGTTCCCGCCCGACCAGCCGGAGAACCGCAAGCTGATCCATGGCTGGAAGAACCAGCCTGGCATGATGGGTCTGCGCTGGGCGCTGCTGTCGCCCGCAGAGCAGGTCTGGCTGCGGGATGGCACGCTCGATTGGCTGTGGCCCGCCGCCGAGCGCGAGGGCCTGCCCATCGCAACCATGGGCGGGCTGTTCCTGCCGGAGTTCCGCAAGATCGCCGAGGCGCATCCCCATTTGAAGCTGATCCTCGACCATTGCGGGCTGGTGCGTACCGGGCAGGATGCGGCGGCATTCGCCAGGCTCGATGAACTGGTGGCACTGGCGAAGCTGCCCAATGTCGCCGTCAAGGCGACCGGCGCGCCCCATTATTCAACGGAGCCCTACCCATACCGGAACCTGCATGGTGGTTTGCAGCGGATCTTCGACGCCTTCGGCCCGCATCGTTTCTTCTGGGGCACTGACGTCACCCGCATGCCCTGCAGCTACCGGCAATGCGTCACCTTCTTCACCGAGGAGCTGTCGTGGCTCACCGGCCGCGACCTTGAGATGGTGATGGGCCGTGGGCTATGTGAGTGGATTGGCTGGAACCTCAGCTTCGACTGAGGCCCAGGAGCGCAGGCCCGGCGCGGTTGTCATCACTCGGCGCGAATGTTGTTCGCCTCGATGACGGCTTTCCACCTGGCGCGGTCACTCATGATTGTGCGCCGGATATCCTCGATGCTGCCGCCCCGCGGCTGATAGCCCAGCGACACGAGGCGGTCCGCAACCCCCTGGTCCTTGACGATCCTGTTGATCTCGAGATTCAAGCGCTCGACGATCTCCTGCGGTGTGGCGCCAGGGGCGGCGATGCCGAACCAGTTGTCGGCGCGGAACTCGGGCAGGCCGGCGTCGGCGATGGTCGGCACGCCTGGCAGCACCGGCGAAGGCGGCGTGCTGGTGAAGGCTATGGCACGGACAGCGCCGGAGCGGATGTGCGGCAGGATTTCGGCGAGGTTGCCGAACATCATATCGATCCGGCCGGCGATGATCTCGGCGATCGCCGGCGGCCCGCCACGGAAGGGCACGTGAAGCATCCTGATACCGGCCATGTGCGTGAATTGCGCTGCCCACAGCTGGTACGAGCTTCCGACACCCGACGAGCCATAGGTCAGCTGGTCCGGGTTCGCCTTTGCGTAATCGATGATGTCCCGCACGGTCCGGAAGGAGGTCCTGTTCGATACGTAGAGCAGGTTGTCGAGGCCCGCGATCACTACAACCGGCGCCAGATCCTTGTCGGGATCAAAGGTGAGCGTAACGCCTGGAAGCACCGGTGCCGTGGCGGCCATGCTCATGGTGTAGAGCAGGATGGTGTGGCCATCGGGCCGCGCCGAGGCGACTGACGCCGCGGCGATCAGGCCATTGGCGCCGGTACGATTATCGACCGCCACCTGCTGGCTGAGTGCGTCGCTCAGCTTCCCCGCAACCAGGCGGGCCAGGATATCGGCGCCGCCGCCGGGCGGAAATCCGTTGACCAGCATGATCGGCTGGGTGGGCCACCGTTGCGCAGCAGCCGGTAGGATGCTTATGCAGAACGCCGCAACGACGGCGGCGATACTCGGCAGGCGTTTCATCCCGTTTCCCTTTTACTGACGGATGCCACAGGCTCCGCGGTTACAGCCAGACCGGGGGTATGGTGCCGGAACGAGGAAGCCGGGCCAAGCTGGCCGGAGGCTGCCAAATGCAAGCCCCAGGTGACTGAGGCTACGAGCCTCCTCGAGGCTTGGATTTGCGACGCTGAGCCGGGGACTTCGTAGAGAGGATAGCGTTGGTACTCGGCGATCCAATCACAGGGTGCTGCCGCCCTGCTCGCCATCGACGTTGTCCACCTTCAGCATCTTTGGCCGTGCCCGGTGGCGTCCCAGCCGGCCGAGCCCGCTCCGGCAACGATGAAGTCGGAGCTGTCCTGACTGGGTATGCGCCGCGGTCCTACTGCATCTCGATGCCTGCAGCCTTGATGGCCGCGGCGTTACGCTCGATGTCGGCGGCGATGCGCTCGCGGAAGCGCACGGGGTCCAGCACGAAGATGTCGCCTTGCGCCAGCAGCGGCGGGCGCGCCGTAGGCGATTCCGCCGCCGCCTTCATCATGGTGAACAGGCGCTGCACCAGTTCGGGTGGTGTGTTGGCTGGTGCGACCAATCCGTTCCAGAAAACAGCGGTGAAGTCCGGGTAGCCGGCTTCCTTGACCATTGGCACCTCCGGCAACTCGCGCCAACGGGTCTCACCCGTAGTGGCCAAGGCCGCAAAGGTGCCGGCCTGGATCAGCGGTCCGCCCGTGGTGGGGGTGTCCAGGAGCACGTCCACCTCACCGGCTACCATCGCGTTGGTCGCCACCGATGAGCCGCGGTAGGGCACATGCAGCATCTGCACACCGGCAAGCGCCAGTAGCTGCTCCATATGCAGGTGCTGCAGGTTTCCCACGCCGGCCGAGGCATAGGTGACCCGCCCCGGCTGCCGCTGTGCCAGTGCGATCAGATCCTGCAGTGTGCGCACGCCCTGGGTGCGCGGATTGCGCGGGTTGATCACCAGGATGAAGGGGCTGATGGTGATCGTGGCGATGGGCAGCAGATCACGCAGCGGGTGGTAGCGCGTGTCGCGGTAGAGCAGGTGGTTCACGGTCATGGTGCTGGTGTTGCTGACCAGCAGGGTGTGCCCGTCCGTCGCCGCAGCGACGTGTGCGGCGCCGAGGGAGCCGTTGGCGCCAGTGCGGTTCTCCACCACCATGGGCTGGGGCAGGCGGGTGCGGAAATCCTCGGCCAGGATGCGGGCACAGATGTCGGTGGAGCCGCCGGCAGGATAACCCACAATCAGGCGCACCGGGCGGTTTGGCCAGGCAGCCGCGTCGGTCTGCGCCAGCCCGGGCCTCGCAAGCGCAACAAGTGCCGCGGCGCCCAGAGCGCGTCGGCCAAGGAGTATCTGCATGGACGACCCTTTCCTCCCGTGGCGCTCACGCAGAGGTGGCGCCGTCGGCAATCAGACCAGCTTCGTCGCCAGCCGTCCAGGCGAGCGCTGTCAGAGTTCTGTGCAATGCTCCGCCTCCGCGGATAACCCTCGTCCGGGCGGTCAATCCGATCTATGGGGCGGGTGCCTTCTGCCGCGCCTGCACTCCCCGTCGGTGAGTCCGGTCCCTGCGCAGCGGGGCTCGCGTGCAGCGCCGCACTTGCCCTACGACGTCGTTGTAGGGGGGCATTGAGGACTGGGCGAGTGCGCTGAAGGGCACTGCACCCTGCACGACCTGCGTAGGGACGCTCGGGGGCAGGCCAGACGATCGGCGAGCCAAGCTGAGCCGATTCTTCGCTGGCGCAGGGATGCCTTCGATGCTCGGCGACGAGTACCGAGGCGCCAGGGAAGCATAGCGCGTTGATCATGGCGGCATCGAGAAACTAGTTACCAGTTCGATATCTACTGCCCCGACGTGACCTCCGGGGGATGCACCGTGGCGACACTCACCGTCGGCATTGGCCAACAGTTCTCGACCATCGCGGCGGCGGTCGCTGTGTCGCGTGACGGCGACGTACTCGCAATCCAGGCCGGCACCTATACTAATGATTTCGCCACGATCAACACGAAGATCACCCTCCAGGGCGTCGGTGGCGGGACGGCTGGTCGCCACCGTCCCGCCACCGAACGGCAAGGGCATCCTCGTCACCAATACGGACGTGACGCTCGACAACCTGGAGTTTTCGGGCGCCAGGGTTGCCGACATGAACGGTGCCGGTGTCCGCTATCAGGGTGGCAATCTGACCATCACCGACACGACCATCGGACGGGAGCGGCTTCAGCCTGGCCACGGGCGCGCCCGTACGGACGGAGGTCAGGGTGTAGCCGCCGCGGATACGCCGCGCTTGTAGGCCGCCGCGTGGCCAGGGATAGGCCGCGATCTGCTGCAGCACCGGATCGTCCGCCGCCATGGCAATCCTCCCCGGCCGTGACCCGTTGAGACCTGCGGCCTCACCGTAGCCCAGCAGGTCCGCCATGGCCCACCCCGCCCTCCACCTGCCTCCCAGCTTTCTCGCCTGGCTCAGCCCGTACCTCGCTGTCTGGCCTTCCCCCGCTTTCACGGCTCTTCCGCAGGAAGCGTGGTTCAAGCGGCGAGGAGCACGCGGCGCCTGAGGAGATCGAAGCTGCTGCGTCCGAAGGTCTGGCGCTTCAACATCTTCAGCTTGCCTACCTGTCCCTCCGTTTGTCCGCTGCTCCATGAAGTAGTGAGAGCGGCTTTCACCGCCGCCCCGTCCTGTTGAAGGCTGGCGGCAAAGGTGGTGATGGCGGCCACACCGCTCCTCCTGGCGTCCCGGAGCCAGCCGTCGAGGGTGGTAATCGGTGCGCCGCACCGCGTCTTGGCGCTGACACAGCAGCTACGCAGGAGGTCTGCGAGCCGGCGGACCAGCCCGGCGACGGTGGCAGCTTCGGCGTCCTGCTCCAAGCGGGCGATGGCCGCAGCTTCCTCCTCGCTGAGCTGGTCCCTCGGCCGCGTCAGATACCAGGCGAGTTGCTTCGGCGAGGGGAGCGCCGGTGCACTGTCATCCCCAGGAGATGGCGCGGCCGGCAGCGCTCCTCCTGCGCGCTGTGGCGTGTGTTTCGAGCGTGTCGTTCGTCGCGGGCCCAGCCAGCGGTGGACCTGTCTCGCCGTTCCGCGGAATCCGCGGTCACGCAGTTCGCGCCACAGCGCCATCGCGTTCTCGCATCCGGTCGCAAGTCGTGCCTCCAGGTGGTCGAGGTAGGGATCCAGAATACTGGGACCGGGAGGCCGGACCGCCCGCTCCGGAAAGCTCTCGGCATCGGCGAACTTCCGCACCGTCCCGCGAGCCAGCCTCATGCGGCGGCTGATGGTGAGCAGCGGTTCGCCGGCCGCGATGCGGCGCCGAACCTCATCGTAGAGCGCCTTCCAGCGCGCCCGGCTATCGGCGCTGGCCGCCCGCTCGGCCTGGCTGCGTGGGAACGCGCTCGTCCGCCGCGCCGGGCCAGGCGGCCGACGCGGGATGGGCGGCAGGCGCCGGAGCCTGCCATGCACCCCGGCCAGCCAGCGCTCGGCCATCTGCCGAAGGTTCAGCAGCAGGTGCCAGCGATCGGCAACCTGCACGGCCCGGGGCGCCCCGAGCCCAATGCCGCGGGCGTACTCGGTCGAGCGGTCACGCGCGACGATCCGGATCCCGCGATGGCGCCGGAGCCAGTCGGTCAGCGTCGGGGCACTCCGGTCCGGCAGCAGGTCGATGACGCGATGCCGCTCCAGGTCAACCAGGATCGTCCCATAGGTCTGGCCCTTGCGCCGGGCCCAGTCGTCAACACCAAGCACATGCGGAGCCTGGCAACGCGGCAGGGGCAAGCGGCGCACCAGGCGCAGCACCGTGTCGCCGCTGGTCGGCATCCCAATTTGCTGCAGCATGCGCGCGCCCGCCTTGCCACCCATGGCAACGCCAACCCGTCCCTGCGCCGTCGCCAGCCGGTCAGTGCGCTGCGCCCGCGGCGCGATCAGGCTGGGCAGTCGCTCAACAAAGGTCCGCCGCGAGCATGCCGGATTGCGGCAGTACAGGCGCCTCACCTGAAGTTGGAGGCGTACCTGGCGGCCAAGGCAGGGCAGGTCGGCAGGGTGCCGAACCGTGCGGCTGTGGACAGCATGGCTCGCCTCACCACAATCCGGACAATGGCCGTTCCGCTGCCGAGCCTCAGCAGCGATTTGGATGTTGCTCGCGTCCGGGTGGGTGACCTCCCGGATGCGGCATCCTGGCAGGAGATAAAGGTCCGTCATTCCGAATATTACCGCCCGGCCGGCGGCGCCGCAGCTAGCCGCAGCGCACCGGCCAGCACCAACCACGCTTCCTGCGGAAGAGCCGTGAGACCGGGGCAGGGCCAGTTCGTTGTAACGCCGAGCGCGCTGCCGTCGGTTGGGGGCGCTAGTTGAGCGCCGCCGCGGCAGAGTTTCAGGACTTTGCGACGCCCCAGAAGTAGGGAAGCGGCCCAGCCGTCACTCCGGACACGTTGCTCCGCCAGGCCTGGGAGGTCCTGTAGAAGCCGGTTGGAAGGAAGGTGACATGCGACAGGGCGGCGGCGTTCATCTCGTCCACCGCAGCCCTCTCCGCCTCGAAGTCCGGCGCCTCGAACCACTTGTCGCGCGCCGCTTCCACCTCGGGGCTCGTCGGCCAGCCGAACCAGGCGCGCTCGCCATTAGCGCGCAACGGAAGGTAGGAGGCCGGGTTGATCCCTTGCACTCCGGGGAACCAGCTGTGAAACACATTCCAACCCCCCCTGGCCCGGCGGGCTCTTGACCGCGCGGCGCGCGCCGACGGTTCCCCAATCGGTAGCGACGAAATCCACATTCATCCCCAGGGAGCGCAGCAGTGCGTCGGTCACCTCTCCCATCGCCTTCATCGGCGCGAGATCCTGCGCGACCAGGACGGTGATGGGCCGGCCGTCATAGCCGGCCTCCTTCAGCAAGCGGCGCGCTCCGGCGACATCGCGCGGTCCCTTCAGGATCTCGCCGCCGGCTTCCGTGTAGAGCGGCGTGCCCGGCGTGAAGAAGCCCGGCAAGATCTGCCAAAGACTGGTGTCACTGCCGACCACCGCTTGCATGTAGTCCTGCTGGTTGAGCGCCATTGCGATCGCCCGCCGTGCCCGCACGTCGTTGAACGGTGGGTGCAAGTGGTTGAAGATAAACCCACCGACGTTGCCGAGTGGGTCGGCGATGTCCACGACAATGTTGCGGTTGCGCCGCAACGTCGGGACAAGGTCCGTTAAAGGGGTCTCCCACCAATCGACCTCGCCATTCTGGAGCGCGGCCGAGGCGGTCGCCGGATCCGGAATGATGACCCATTCAACACGGTCCACCAGCATCCGCTTGCCGCCCGCCAACCAGGATGCCGGCTCGGCGCGCGGCACGTAGCCGTCGAATCTGGTGAACACCGCCCGTGCCCCCGGCACCCACTCGTCGCGTGCGAAGCGCATCGGGCCGGAGCCGACGTACTCGGTAATCTGCTGGAAGGGATCCGTGCGGGCCAGGCGCTCTGGCATGATGAAGGCCATCGGCACGTTGTTATTGCCCAGCGCGATTTTTAGCCGAGGGTAAGGCTTCTTCAGGCGCCAACGGAAGGTTCGGTCGTCGACAGCGACCAACTCCTCCTGGAGGCCGCGGATCATCTGGCCCATGCTGCTGTCGCGCACGGTCCAACGATTCAGGCTAGCCACTACGTCGCGTGAGCGGACCGGCTCCCCGTCGTGGAAGCGCAACCCTTCTCGCAACCGGAAGCTCCAGGTCTTGCCGTCCTCGGTCTGCTCCTCGGCCTCGAGCATCTGGCGCTGCGGCTCGAGCCGTTCGTTGACGCCGTAAAGCGTGTCCCACACCATCGCCGCGGCGTTGCGGACCACGAGCTGGGTGCCCCAGACGGGATCGAAGTTCGCTAGGTTGGCCTGCGGGACGAAACGAAGGGTGCGCGCCGCGGCGCTCTGGGAGAGGGCCGGCCTGGAAAGGCTACCCGCCGCGGCGAGCGTGCCCATGCCGACAGACGCCCTCAGCAAGATCCTGCGTTCCATGACCGTCCCCTCCCAGGGTTGATGAAACACTTTCAGCCGGGCCTGCCAGACCGGCGGTAAATTGGCGGTGTTCATGGTCGCAGCCGGCCACCGGCCATGGCCACCCTGATCCTTCCCTGTTGCGTGCTACCGGTTCGACGAATGTGAACCCTGGGCTCGGGTTTTCCATGCCTGCGGCATCTCCTTCGACTGACCGGTGCCGCGGCGCCTAATCATTGGCTCCGGCTGATTGGGCATTGCACCGCACAGCCATGGCGTGAATGACACGAAGTGTGGAAGGGCAGCTTTCAGGGTCGGCGAGGCAGAAGCAGACCTTCGCTGCTCGTCAGCCCGTCGGGGTCGACACCGACGCGCGGCTGTTCGAAACCGTCGCCGGTAATGCCGGAGCTCCTTGCTGCCCGGACAGCCATAGAGATCGCGCTGGTGGTCGTAGGTGAAATCGGACCGGCTGAAGGTGCCATCGCTTCGCTGCGACTTGTCGAACACCGGGACAGACCGGACAGCGCGAGGAACAGCATAGGCTTGTAGCTGGAGCTGCTGATGAAGCTGCCGAACAGGACCAGCCGCTCCGGCTCTGTGGGCTCCGCCGCATCCAGCGTTGCAGGATCCTCCTCTCGCCGGCGTCAGTTCAGGGTGACTTTGACGAAGCGGATCACCTCCGCGTAGCGCTCGCTCTCCTCCCGCACCATCTCGGCGAAGCGCTCGGCCGTGGTGGCCACCACGAAGATGCCGAGTTCGCGCAGGCGGGCGGCCAGGCCGGGCTCCCGGATCGCGTCACGGAAGGCTTCGGAGAGGCGGGCCCGCGCCTGGGCCGGCACCTCAGCTTGGGTCGCCACCCCGAAGTCGGATGCCGCCGGCACGTCCCCGAGGCCGACCTCGGCCATGGTGGGAACGTCGGGCAGTGTGTTGATGCGCTCCGGGTAGCCCACCGCAAGCGCGCGCAGCCGCCCGTCAGCCAGGTAGGGCGCGGCCTCCGCTATGGTCGGGAACATGGTCTGCAGCCGGCCGGCCAGCAGGTCTGCCATGGCCGGGGCGTTGCCGCGGTACGGCACATGGACGATGTCGATGCCGGTCCGCATCTTCAGCATCTCGGTGCCGAGATGCAGCGTCGTGCCAATCCCACTCGTGCCGTAGGACCACTCACCGGGCCGGCGCCTGGCCTCCGCAACGAACTCGTCAACGGTGCGTACGGGAAGGGCTGCCGGCACCACGAAGAGGTGCGGCGCCAGGGTCATCCGCGTGAGTGGCGCGAAGTCGGCCATGCGGAAGGAAAGGTTCCGGTTCAGGAGCATGACCACCGGCCAGCTCGACCCCGTGATCATCAGCGTGGTGCCGTCCGGCCGGGCCCGCGTCACCTCCGCCATGGCCACCGCGCCGGTGCCGCCGGTGCGGTTCTCGACGACGATGGTCTGGCCGAGTCGCTCCGCCGCACCCGGCGCCACGAGGCGCGCCACCATGTCCATCGGGCCGCCCGCGGCGAAGGGTACGAGGAGCCGGATCTGGGGTGAGGCCTGCGCGCGCAGCAGGCGGGGCACGACGAGCAGGCCCCCGCTCACGAGCAGTCGGCGTCGCGTGCTCCCTATCCTCATCGTGCTTCCTCCCGGTTGGACGCCGCACTCCCGCAGGAGGGCCGGCGCGGCAGGCTTTGATGCGGCGTGGCCTCTCAGGGCGCGACCGGCATGCGGTAGAAGCGGATCGCGTTACGGTGGAAGAATTTCTCAAGTGCCTCGCGCGAAGCTCCCTTCAGCCCTTCCAGCATTACCGAGATGATGCCGCGGAAGTCGGTGCTAAGGCTGGCCACGGGCAAGTTGCTGGCGAAGATGATCCGGTCGGGACCGAAGACGGCGGCGGCCTCCCGCACCACGCGGACGTTGGAGGGGATGTCCCACCGGCCGTGCGGCAGACCGAGCTCCGAGATCTTGATGACCACGTTCGGGCAATCCGCCAGTGCCTCGAGCCCACGGCGCCAAAGGGCGAGGCCCTCCTCGGAGCGGTCGAGCGGCAGGCCCGTGTGGTTCACCACCATCGAGATGCCGGGGAAGGTGCGCGCCACCCCGGCGCCCTCCTCGAGGTGCCAGTAGGGGATGCGCATGTCCCAGGACATCCCGTGCTGCTCCAGCAGGGCGAAGTTCCGCAGCCAGTGTTCGTCCTGCATCGTGCCAGGCTGTCCGGCGATCGACTGCCCCGGTCCGGGCGAGGTGACCGGCCGGGACCGGATGCCGCGCATCAGCGGGAAGCGGGCGTGCCCGGCCAGGACCTCGGCGCAGTCGGGCTGGGTGAACACGACGTGGCCCACGATGGCGTTGGGCAGCCCGTAGCGGGCGTTCACCTCCGAGAGCCAGGCAGTCTCCTGCACCTGCTCCTCCTGCGCACGCGCTGCCTGGATATGGACGGTGCCAACGATGTCGAAACCCGCCAGGTCAGCGGCGTAGTCGGCCACGAGGTAGTCGCGGCAGATCTTGCGATAGTCGCCGAGAAAGAACTTCTCGTCGTACTGATCCTGCTTGGTGGGGTAGCGGCCGGCTTTGAGGTCCCACAGGTGGTGGTGCGCGTCGACGATCGGGATGTCGAGGGTCGAGCAGTCCTTCAGCGTGTTCAGGATCGAGTCCCCGCGGGCGGCAGGCCGCGCCTCTGCCGATTGGCTGCTGCTCATGGTCCGCCTCCTCCGCTTTCCGAACCGTGGCACGATGGACGGGCGCTGCCAACCAGTCGGTCGCGAACACCCGCATGGTCGTTCGCCGACAGCCGACCACGATCTCGCCAACGTCGATCGGAACACGTGCGGCGGCCTTGCTTGCGCCTGCCTCCGCAGCCAGGTGCAGCTTGCGCTACGACCGACGGGATTGTCCATGCAACAGCACCGATCCAAGCCGAAAACCGCTGTTCACCCAGTCGCTTCGCCCAAGGCACTGCTGACCGCAAATGCGGTAGCGATCCCCAGAGGGCGGCCGAGAGAGGTGATGCCCCCCGGCCGCCGAACGCCAGCTACCAGGACTCGCGCGGGCGCTTCAGCCCAGCCCCTGCTGCGGCAGGATCAGGAACTTCTCTCCCGTGGCGCGCCGACAATAGGCGCGCATGGTCTCCGGCCGCAGCGCCTCGGCCAGGGAGATTTCCGCGGTGTAGTGGCTGGCGAAGGTGGTCTTCAGCTCGGCGGCCACGCGGGCGCGCAGCCGTGCCTCTGTCGCCGCGCCCAGCTTCTTCAGCGCCGGCCGCAGCAGCCAGCCGCCCAGTCCCCAGGCGAAGCCGATTGGCGCGCGCTCGAAGGTGGTGGGCCCGGTGTTCAGTCGGCCGTACAGGTAGACCTGCTTGTGCCGGTCCGAGCCGTAATGGTGATAGCCGCTGGCGGCCTGCCGTGCCGCGGCCTCCATGGCGGCCAGGATCTGCCCAGCCAGCGGTCCGCCGCCCACCGCGTCGAAGCCCAGGGTCGCGCCGGTCTCCGTCAGTGCCGCGGTCAGCGCCGCTGCGAAGTCCGAGGCGCTGCTGTCTACCACGTGGCGGGCGCCCTGGCTCCGGAGCAGTTCCGCCTGCTGCGGGCTGCGCACGATGTTCGCCAGGCCAATGCCGTCCGCACGGCAGATGCGATTCAGCATCTGGCCGAGGTTGGAGGCCGCGGCGGTGTGTACCAGGGCGGTATGGCCCTCCTGGCGCATGGTTTCGACGAAGCCCAGCGCCGTCATGGGGTTGACGTACCACGAGGCACCGTCGCGCGGTGTCGTCCCCTCGGGCAGCACCAGGCATTCGGCCGCCTTCGCGCGGCGGTACTGCGCCCACATCGCTCCGCCGAACACTGCGACCCGCTTGCCGAGCAGGCCAGCGACATCGGCGCCGGCACGCACCACGGTGCCCGCGCCCTCGTTGCCCACGGGAAGCGAGGCGTCTAGCCGTGCGGCGATGGCCGGCAGTGCCGCCGCCGGCACCTGCGCGCGCACAACAGCCTGTGCTGCAGTCCCGGCGAACTCGGCCGTATCGAGCGCGGCCGGACCGAGCAGAACACCGATGTCGGAGGGATTGACCGGCGTCGCCTCAACCCGGACGATGATCTCGTCGGCTGCCGGTTCCGGCACCGCCGCCTCATACAGTGAGAGCTCTAGAACGCCACCCTTGCTGATGCGCGAGCGCAGCTCCAGTCCGCGCAGCCCGTCGCCTTCCATGTTGCCCTCCCCGTGATGCTCAGACGGAACCGCCGGGTTTGGCCCTTCCCGGCGGATTATTCTGCACGACACCCCCGCCCATAGAAGGTTCCTTCGCAGCTTCCTGCAGAATCTACTTGTCGAGCGTCGGTTCCGCCACCGCCAGCCGCAGCCGCGCATTCTCGCGTTCGAGGCGCTTCGGCCGCCATGCCTGGTCCAACTTCAGGCCGCCGCGTCAAGGTCACCGGCGATGGCATGTCACGGCCCGTGCCTCAATAGGTTCCGGTCTTCGCTGGCTGCGGCGCCTGGGCCACCGTCGCTTCGCCCGTCAGCATTGCCCGCATACCGGCCCCGTTCGTGCGCCACCAGTTGTACAGGATCCGCACATCCCACCCGATGCAGAAGTGCTTCACACCCATCTCCAGGTACGGCTTCGCGGCCGAGATATCCGCCAATTCCACACGCGGATGCTTGCCCATCCTCAGCGCTGTCTCGATCGTCCTGCGCTCCGCCTTCACCACGTTAGGGTGCGATCGCTGCCCGGTCAGCCCCAGGCTCATCGAATAGTCGGACGACCCGAACTGCACCATGTCAATGTCCGGGACTGACAGGATCGCCTCCAGATCCTCCACGCACTCGCGCTTCTCGACCATGATGGCGATCACCACTTCGTTCAGCGCATCAACATAGGCTGGCGAGCCGCCCTCCAGCACGGTGCCGACATCGCGCCGCATGCCGACGCCGAGCCGCCCGCCGGTGCCGGGGGTTTCGGCGCGCACCGCGGCGACGCACGCCTCGGCGTCCGCCACCGTCCGGATATCGGCGAACAGCACGCTCTGGAAGCCCGATCCGATCGCCCGCATCGCCTGATGCGCGTACTGCTTCTGCTCGACCTTGATCATACCGGCCAGGTTCTTCAGCTCGAAGGCACGGCCGAGATTGTCGAGGCATGCATGGTGAACGGCGCGTACTCGGCAGTGTACTCGACATAGTCGTAGTTCTCTGCGTCGCCGATCAGCTCCACGAGGGTGGGCCAGCTGGACAGGATGTGCGTGCCAATCGTCGGCTCCCCGGCGTTCAGCTTCTGGCGAAGGCGGTTGGGACGCATGGTATCGTTTCCTCTGGCAAAGGGGCTGGCGTGCAGGAGTGTTACCCGACCAGGACGTGCGCGCAACCGGAGCGACGTCGGCCGGCTCGGCGGCGAAAGCCGATACGTCGTGCCATCCACCAGCTTTTCCGAAGGTCAGGTCCTGCCGAACAGCCGGCAAAGGCAGATTGGATCCAACGGGGCTATCTCGGCTCGCTGCTGCAGCTGACTCTGCTGGCGGCGGATATCGCGAAGCCCATCCTGAATTGGCGGGCGCCGAGAGCCCCCCACGTTGCCAGCCCTGCTGAACACCTTTCCGATGGAGTGGTCCGCGCAAGCTACCGTGGCGTCTTCGCCTGACCTGTAGCTGATGCCCGGCCTGCCGGGACCGCCAAGCCTGCCCGGTTGACCGCGCCGCGCCGAAGCGTACCGTCCGCTTGGCCGAAAGGGGGGAGTGACGGACGCATGGGTTCTGCAGCCGCGAAGCGCGAATGCCTAAAGGCTTCTGGTTGCCGCGGTGGTGGGCGTCACCATCCTGGACCGGTCCTGCTGGACGCAGGAGCGGCCGCTCACGCTCTTCGTCGCCGAGCCGAGCCACCGACGCGCAAAGAGGTAGCGATGACGAGGAACACGATCAACACCGGCCGAAGCTGGTACGCAGCGGGCGGCGGAACGCGCCGTGCCTTGCTGGGCATCGCGGGCGCAGCCTGCGCTGCAGCGACTGCGCGCGCCCAGCGCCCGGCCTGGCCGACACAACCGATCCGCTTCATTGGAATCTTCCCGCCTGGCGGTGGGACCGATATCCTCGCACGTATCTGGTGCAACCGGATGGCCGAGATCACGGGCCAGTCCTTCGTCGTCGAGAACCGCTCGGGCTCGGGCGGGAATGTGGGCACGGAGGCGATCGCGCGCGCCACGCCGGACGGCAACACGATCGGGCTCGCCTCGGTCTCCTCCCTCTCGATCGCGCCTAGCCTCTACCCTCGGCTGCCCTATGACGTGGAGCACGACTTCTCTTATATCTGCGGCCTGTGGCAGCTGCCGAACCTCCTCATTGTGCGCCACGGCATCCCGGCGCACAGCGTCCCCGAGCTGATCGCGCTCTGCCGCCGCGAGCCCGGCCGGTTCAGCTTCGGGAGCTCGGGCGCCGGCACCACGCTCCACATCGCGGGCGAGATGTTCAAGCACATGGGCCAAGTGGATATCCTGCACGTGCCCTACCGCGGGGGGCGCGCAGGCCTACAACGATCTCCTGGGCGGCCGCGTAGACATGGTCTTCGGCAACATTCCCGAGGCGCTTCGCCTCTCGCGCGAGGGGCAGGTGCGGCCGCTGGCTGTCACGGGGGCGGCGCGCAGCCCCCAGGCGCCCGAGGTACCGGCCATGGCCGAGTTCCTGCCGGGCTATGAGATCAACTCGTGGGGCGGCGTGCTCGGTCCCGCGGGCATCCAGCCCGCTATCGTCGAGCGGATCGGTAAGGTCGGGCGCGAGGCGGTGGAGAGCGCCGAAGTGCGCCGCCGCTACGAAGAGGCCGGTGCCACGGTGTGGTGGACACCACCCGCGGGCCTCGCAGAGTTTCGCTGCGAGAACGAGACGCGCTTCGCGCCGCTGGTCCGGGCTTCGGGCGCGCGGGTGGAGTGAATGGCGGCAGGAACGGCGCTTCCGGATGACGTGCCGGGCTCACGCCGCCCCCGCGTGCGCAATCCGCTAAGTAGGTGGCCAAAAGTCTTCTATCAGGTTCCTGAGCCAGAAGTGCTTTGAAGCCATCCCGGCCTTGCGGCACGCCTGCTGGGGTGTCAGTCCCAGCACCCAGTCTGCGGCATCGCTGGCCAGAGCATTCACCGAGGTGGCCTGCCGATTGGCGGCGATGAGCCGCTTCAGTTCGCGCCAGAGTTGGTCCATGGCGTTCAGTTCCGGAGCCTGCTTGGGCAGCCAAAGGAACCGGATGCCAAGCGCCGCGGCCAGCATCTGGGTGCGCGCGGCGGTGTGTGCGCTGGCCCGGTCGGCCAGGAGCCAAATCGTGCCGGCGGCGCGGTAGCGGCGTCGCACCTCGCGCAAGAAGACCTGCGCATCGGCAGCGCCGGCACGCGGACGGACGAGCACGACCCGGTGCGCGGTCCGCAGGTCGATCGCGCCGAACAGCACTCGCTTGGCGTTCGCGCCGGTGATCGGCACGGTGGCCTGCGTGCCCTTGAGAGCCCAGGCCGCGCGCAGCGGGGGAAACAGCCGCAGCAATGTCCAGTCGCAGCACAGCAGCACGTCGCCGGCGCGCCAGCCAGCGCGCAGGCGCCGGATTATTCCCCTTTTTTCTGGGCCAGATGTACTGCCCGTCCGACGTAGACGTAGCGGGGCCGCTTCCAGCGGTAGTTCGCCTCATGCAGGCGGCGGCGCAGCGTTCGGGCGCCGACCGTGATGCCGTGACGTCGGTGCAGATACTGCCTGAGCAGAGGCACCGTCCAACTCGTCGCCTGATAGCCGCAGCCGCGCGGGTCGCGTGCCAGGGCCGCCGCCAGGCGGCACGGAGTGAGCCGCGGGGCCGAGTGCGGTCGCCCGGGGCGCGGGCGGTCCGCCAGGGCGGCGGCATCATGGGCCGCCAGGTAGCGTTCGAGCCACCCGCGAACACTGAACCGTGTGGCGCGCACGTGCCGGGCCACCTCACTGATTGGCTGTCCTTCAGCGACCAGCAGCACCGCCTCGACCCGGCGGTACAACCGTGCCTCGCGCGCCACCGATAACACACGCTCAAGGCGGCGCCGATCGGCCGGAAAAAACCGCTGCACCTCACGCTTTGCATGTCCACGCATGCCAGCCAGTGTGCCAGCAAGATCAGACTGGTCGAAAACTTTTGGCTACCTACTTAGGCCTTTGACGGATTGTGAGCGCGCCCCCGACCGAGTGGTGATCGGGCCTACGGGTGCTCGGCGTGGAGGAATTGGCAGGCTTTGTCCGCGACCTCACCGCCATCGCGCCCGAGGCGCTGAGGGTCGCCGCATGATCCAGGCGACCAGCATCATGGTCCGTCTGCCGCTGGCCTTCCGCCGCCGGCCCGGGCGCAGGACCGTGATCAAGCCGGTGCGGCGGGGCGGAGAGGTGGCCACCATGCCCACGCGGTCCGCCCGGCGCTCGTGAAGACGCTGGCGTGGGCGTTCCGATACCAGCGCCTGCAGGACAAGGGGCGATATGTCTCGATCAGCGACATGGCAGCGGGGGAGCGAATCGAGCGCTGCTAGCTCGACACACTCCTTCGGCTAACACTGCCGGCGCCGGAGATAGTCGAGACTATCCTTAATAATGGTTGCCAGCCGGAGGAGGTGACCCTGCCGGCACCAATGAACGGGACGCGGAGGCTCTGGACGCGCCAAGTGTGGGTGCACTAGTCCGATTCGGCTTCGTCACGGGCGCTTGCCGCAGGGCAGCCAGCGCCGTCCTGGTCACCGAGCGAGCGTTTCAGACCCCCCCACCTGCTGCGGCGACAAAGAACCACATTCCATATCAGAAAAGTTCGCCAGTTCGGGTTCCGCGCGATCTTCACGAACATAGGATGCTGCAGGCACGTAGGCGCTGCCTCAGGCGTCCTCTGCCTTGATCCCGGCGGCTGCGATTACCTCAGAGAAGCGCGAGTTGGCCGCCTCCAGCGATTCTTGGAAGCCGATCGGTGTCGTTGCAGCGATGACGAAGCCAAGATCGGTCAGCTTCTGCGCCACTGTCGGGGTTTGCAGGGCCGCGCGCCATGCCTGGGACCATGCATCAATCACCGCGTCCGGCGTGCCCTCTGGTACCAGCACGCCTTGAGTGCTGGGCACGTCGAAGCCCGCGATCGCCGCTTCCGCCAGGGCCGGCACGTCCGGCATCGCCGGATCGCGCTGCAGCGTGGAGACGGCAAGCGGCCTCAATCGACCTGAACGCACATGGTCGGTGACTGCCGGCAGAGTAATAATCATGGCGTCGATCTGCCCAGCCAGCAGGTCGAGCGTTGCGGGCCCGCCACCGCGATATGGTACGTGCACAACGCGCATTTTCCCTAATCCACGATTCAGCATCTCGCTGATCAGGTGGGCGATGCCGCCATGGCCCGGCACACCGAGCGTCAAACCTTGCTCCTGGCGCGCCCGCGCCACGTAGTCCTCTACGCTGCGGATGCCGCTGTTCGGATGCGTAACCAGCAGCTGCGCTGCGGTGATGGTCATCGTCACCGGCTTCAGCCGGGAGCGCAGCATGCCTTGAGCGCGACCATAGAGAATGTCGGAGATGACGATGCCGTCGCCGGAGGCGACCAGTAGGGTGTGCCCGTCCGGCGTGGCGCGGCCTACCATGGCAGAGGCGACGCGCCCGGCGGCACCGCCGTTGTTCTCGAGCACCAGGGTCTGGCCCAATCCCTGGCTGATGACGGGCGCAGCGGCGCGGGCATGGATGTCGAGGGTGCCGGCGGCGGCGGCCGCGATGATCGTGCGCACCGGCTGCCTTGGCCGCCAGGTTTGCGCCCGTGTGAGGCTCGGCGTGGCCAGCAGGCTGGCGCCGCCGATCAGCGCGGCGCGACGGGGAAGCCAGATCGGGGTCATGTCTTGCCTCCTCAGACTGGCTGCAGCACGCGGAAGCGCGCATCGCCATCGCGTGCGATCTGCGCAGGCAGATCGAGTTCCCACTGGATGTAGCGGCGCTTCTCTGTCTCCTGCTGCTCTGGCGGGAATTGCGCCGGGGCGAGCCAGACATCATCCTCAGCGAGCAGCCGCGCCGCACCCTTCTCCGTGGCCAGATTGGCCCCGCGCCATGCGGCATTTCCGCCAAGGAGCGGTCGTACGCGCCGGCCGTGGCCTTGAATGTCGCCGGCGCCGAGCATGGCCAGCGCCACATCATCCGCGGTGACAACAATGGTCTGGGCACCTGCTGCATGCGCCGCGACGGCGTCGACCAGGCGCGCGCGGGTGGTGAACCAAGCGCCGGGGATGTGGCCGGCGCGAAAGGCGCGGCTGCTGCCAATGTCGAAGACTGCTATGCTGCCTTCCGCCGAGGCCACCTGTAGCTCCGCAGTATCGATCCAGTCAGGTCGGAGGTCGCCGAGGCCTGGCACGCTCCGTGGTTCCGGCCCAGTTTCCAGAGGACCAGTGATGCCGCCCTCCAGCACAAAGACATCGGTCCAGCCCATCTGCACGAGCCAGGAGGCGGTGACGAGGGCGCGGACGTCCTCCGCGTCCACGAGCACAATGCGCGCGCCGAGCGTGCCGACGTAATGATCAGTGGATTGCACCAGCTGCCCGCCAGGCGCGGAGCGCGTGCTGGGCATGTGGCCAGCACGGTATTCGTCCGGGCTGCGCACATCGAAGGCGAAGAGGGTGCGTGAGTCGGTTTCGGCACGGAACTGCGCCAGGCCGTCGAGCGAGACGCTACGCACGCCGGCGCGGCGGGCGAGGTCCGCCGCGGCCTCCCGGGCCCAAGTTAGCATTTCCGGTTTCGGCGGGGGCACCGTGCGGGTCTCGTCATGTGCGAGCGTTAGGCCCGCGAACTCCCATCCCATGGTGCCGTTCTCCAGCGCAGCGACGCGGTTCGGCAGCCGAGCGTTGATCAGCGATTGGGCGCCGATGATGCTGCGGGTCCGGCCGGCGCAATTCACAACCACCAACGTCTCTGGGTCCGGTGCTGCTTGGCGCGCGCGATGGACTAGCTCGGCGCCAGGGCAGTCGATACCCCCGGGTATGCTCATGTCGCGGAACTCGGCCATCGGCCGACTGTCGAGCACGACGAGGTTCCGGCCCTCGGCCTGGAGCCTTGCCACCTCGGCGGCAGACAGGTGCGGTGTGCCGGCCTCCAGCTCCACCACCTCGCCGAATGCCTTACTCGGCACGTTGGTGCCGATAAACACCTCGAAGCCGGCAGCAGCCCAGGCTTGCGTGCCACCGGCAAGGACGGAGACCTCCGTGTAGCCGAGCCGGGCGAGTACTACAGCGCCACGGCCGACGAGGCTTCCGTCACCGTCCGTCAGGATGATGCGCGCACCGCGTCGCGGCACCAACGCGTCGATCACCAGCTCCAGCCGGCTCAGCGGCGCCGGTGCCGCGAAAAGCAGATGCCCCTGGTCAGAGAAGGCGCGTTCCTCCCGAAGGTCGAGCAGGGCGAGCTCCCGCCCGTCGCGGATTGCCGCCTTCACCTGCTGTGGTGACAGCAGAGGTGGGGTCATCTCGGGCACTCGGTCCTCCCGTTCTTTGATTCGCTTTGCTCAGGATGCATTCGAGGGACGCCGGTGGAAAGGGTCGGGGCTGCCAGGCCGGAGACCGGCGTAGGGTCGAGGGGGCAGAGCCGTAGCTCGACATCGGTCCGCCTGCCCGCTCCACCCGCGCCAGGACGACTTGCGCCTGCTCCGCCGGGAAGCGTTCGCCTTATAGTGGGTCGAGCCGGGCCAGAGACTCCCGGACATTACCCTCCTGCAGGTCCGACGCCTCTGCCTGCGCCGTCAGCCAGGTGCCGACTATTACCGTGGCCGGGTCGGCCGGCGCAGACACCGGCTCCGGGTGGAGGGGCTAGCCGGCCTCGTCCGAGATCTCACTGCCATTGCGCCCGAGGCGCTGAGAGTCGCTGCGCCTCTATCAACGAAATGGCGGCCGCCGAGCCAATCGAGTGAGGTTATCTGGGCAGCTTGCTGCGGCTGAGGCTGTTGGCGCCAGATGCCGTGGAGGTGATCCTCGATGGACGGCAGCCGGGAGGGCTTGGGCTGCCAAGGCTGCTGGAGTCGTCCCCATGGGAATGGGCTGAGCAGCGCAGCATTGCCTCACGGGTGGGTCAGATCGACCGAGCAAGGCCGTTCATTAGCGCTTGGCTAGGTAGTGCTGACCGAAGACCGCTTGTCTGGATGCAGCCTTGCCAGCGATGATGTCAATACTAAGGGAACCGAGACGCACCATGAACGAACTTACCGAGCCGTTGACGGCTCCGCGAGGCCTCTCCCGCGCGGACCATGCCGCCGGAATGACTGCCTACCGGGCCGCGGGCGAGCGGCTGGCGGCCGAGATCGGCAACCGCGGGCCGTTGCGCCTCACTGATGACGGGGCGTTGCATCCCGACATTCAGGCCGCCTACTGGCGCCATGGCTACTACATCTTCGAGGGTGTAATCGACGCATCCGAGATCGAGGCGCTGCGCGCCGACGCGCAGACCATGCTCGCGCGCGCCCCGGTCGGGCCCGACGCGAAGGTCGACGCCCAGGGCCGTCCCGCGCTCGGCCTCAACTACGCGCGCTTCCCCTACCGCTACACGAAACCCCTGGCGGATCCCTGGGGAGGCACGCAGCTGCTAGGAGGCCGCCACCCAGCACAAATGAGCCAGCCGAAGCCGGACGAGGGCGCGCCGGAGCACGTGGTGTTCCTGATGTACTCCATGTGCCAGTCGATGCCATCGGGCCTGCGCCTCTACGGGCACCCCAAGCTGCTGGCCGCCGCGCAGTCGATCAACGGCCCCGATTTTGTACCTTTCAACGACGCGATCTTCGTCAAGCAGCCCGGCCTCGGTGGCTCCGTCGCTTGGCATCAGGACGGGGTGACGCACTGGAACTCGCCCAATTGGGACGAGGGAATCCACGGTTTCAACTACCAAGTGCAGCTCTACCCTACGACACCGGCCAACTGCCTCTGGGTGATCCCTGGCTCGCACAAGCTGGGTAAGGCCGACATCAAGGCCATGGTGAGAACCAATGGCGGCAGTGAGCAACTCCCGGGCGCTGTGCCACTGGTTTGTGAGGCAGGCGACGTGACCATGGTCAACCGGCAGATGGTGCACGGCTCATTTGCCAACAGCTCGCCCGACATCCGGATCTCGCTGACCTTCGGCTTCCACCGGCGTAAGTCGGTGCTTGGCCAGAAAGCCGCGCTGTCGATCGAGGACAGCAACGCGATCTACGACGAACGGCGGGTGTTCGAACGTTCGGCGGTAATTCAGGTTGCCATCGACGCACGACACCGGGCCTTCCCTCACGAGCCCGCCTTCCACTACCGGCCATTCACTGGGCTGGAGAGCCAATTCCCGATTCACGCCCGAGACCTTCGACCGGGTGATCCGCGATTACAACACCAAGGACCTCGCCATCTGAAGCGGCTGCGGGCTGTCCCCTGCGTTTGATAGCGCGCCGGGGGAGCCGAAGCTGGCCCGGTCGCGTGCGGGAATGAGGGGGCGGGTGCGAATGATGGACACCGACGAGATCGGCTACCTTGGTGTGGCGGAACTCGGGGCGTTGTACCGGGCGCGCAAGCTCTCGCCCGTCGAGGTCGCCAAGGCTGTGCTCGAGCGGATTGAGCGCATCGATCCTATGGTGAATGCCATGATGCGCTGCACGCCGGACCACGCACTGGCGGCAGCCCGGCAGTCGGAAATGGTGTTCATGCGGGGCGATACCGCCCGCCTGCTTGAGGGCATCCCCATCACCATCAAGGATTTGCAGCCCACGAAGGGCGTACAGACCGATTATGCGACGGCGGTGATGCAGGGCACGATCCCTGACGTCGATGCTCCCGTGGTCACCCGGCTGCTTGACGCGGGCGGCATGTTGCTGGGCAAGACGACCTCAGCGGCCGAATGGGGCTGGAAGGGCGTGAGCCAGGCACCAATCTCGGGCATCACCCATAATCCATGGGGCAAGGGATTGAATGCTGGGGCCTCCTCTTCGGGGGCCGGTGTAGCGGCGGCGTGCGGCTACGGGCCGCTGCATCAGGGGGGCGACGGTGCGGGCTCGATCCGCATGCCCGCGCATTTCTCCGGCGTCTTCGGCCTGAAGCCAACTTACGGGCGCGTGCCGAGCTGGCCGATTTCAAACAATGACCTCGCCACCCATGTCGGCCCGCTGACCCGCCGCGTGGAGGATGCTGCGCTGATGCTGCAGGCGATCGCTGGCCCGCATCCCTGGGACTTCACCTCGCTCGAGACGTCGCCACAGGACTATGCCGGCCAGCTTAAGGCTGCGAACATGAAGGGCAAGCGGATCGGCTTCACCCGCGACCTCGGGCATGCGAGCGTCGATGGAGATCAGGATCTGCGGCGGCTGGCCGGGCAGGAAGCAGGTCATCCCCTCGACGTCGTCGCCCTCGTCGGAGAGGTCAGCATACTGGTCGAGGCTGCTGCTGTGCTGCTCGACCAGGACCGTGAGGTCATCGGTGGAGAGCGGGAAGCGGACCTCGCCATGACGCTCCTGCAGGAAGGCCGTGACGAGCCGCTCGCAATCGCGGTCGATCTCCGCTGCACGCAGGAAGAGCCGCTGCGGGAAGCGCCCTGACTTGTCGATCGACCAGCTCGCCACGCATGCAATCCTATTTCGAGAGGGCTTTCCGGAACGCCTTGAAGGCCCTGACCCTGGTTGCCGAATCGGTCGCGGCGGCGCGGAGGTCCTCGGGGATCTTGCCGGCCAGCACGAACAGGTCATCCGCATCCACGGATAAGGCCCGGGCGAATTCTCTGATCAGCTGGTCTGAAGTCGGGCTGCGGCGGTCGTGCTCGATGTCGTTGAGGTACTGCGGCGATATCGACCCCGAGCCATCCTCCTTCTGGACAGCGGCAGCCAGGTCCTTCTGGCTGATCCCCTTCTTCTTCCTGGCGGCAATGATGGCCTGTCCCAGGGTGGTGGTTGGCGTTGTCATCGCCCTTGCATCCGGCGAAATCCTTGCCTGTGGCACTTAGCGGAGTGGCGTAGTCGGCGCTTGACTCCTACGTCAAGCTGCGAAGCTGGACGTGGCGGAGGATTTAGCTTCCGGGATGGGGCCGTCCGCCGGTGCCGATTCGCGGCGCCATGACCGTCGCCCTGCGGAATGCGGGCCTGGCGGCGCCCTACGCGGGATTTCGCAGTGGCGCTTTTGTTCCCGCGGGACTTCTCTAAGAGATTGTTTTCGCTGTTCTTCTCGGTTGGGCGACACGATCTTGCCTCCCAGCCATGCCACCGAACCCCTCCAATCCCCACCTCCCGCCGCACCTCCGCGAGGTCTGCAGCATCCTGGCCGCCGGCCTCGTGCGGCTGCGGAGCCGCGCTGCCGAGGAAGCTGCGCGCGAGGCTGCTGACCAGGGAGAGCGCGACCTACACTTCCCGTCCCCTCAGCGCCTGGATGCGAACCGGACCAACCGGAGACCCGCATGACACGCGCCACCAAAGCCAAAGCCGGCACCCCGCCGGCGCCGACCATCCCCGCCATTCCACCGGCCGACGTGCTCGGGCGCCTGGCAGCCCTGAAGACCACCGCCACGCCGGACCTGAAGCAGCAATGGCGGGAGCTCTTCGCGGCCGAGCCGCCGCCCTACAATCGGCGCTTCCTGGAAAGCCGCCTGGCCTACCGCATCCAGGAACTGGCCTATGGCGGCTTGAAGCCCGAGACGGTCCAGCGCCTGGAAGCCCTGGGTGAACAGCTGGACGGCGGGAATCCCGTCCTCCGGCGCATCCGAGGCGACGACAAGCCAATCACCGGCACGCGGCTGATCCGTGAGTACCAGGGCGTCGAGCACAGCGTCACCGTGCTCCACGACGGCTACGAGTATCAGGGTCGTCCGTACCAGTCGCTCTCCTCCATCGCGCGGGCCATTACCGGCACGCGCTGGAATGGCTGGCTGTTCTTCGGCCTGAAGAACCGGAGGGGCACGGCATGAAGCGCAAGCCAGCCGCCGAGACCGCGATGCCGGCCACGGTGCGGAAGATCCGCGCCGCCGTGTACACGCGCAAGTCGAGCGAGGAAGGGCTCGACATGGAGTTCAACTCGCTCGACGCGCAGCGCGAGGCCTGCGAGGCCTACATCACCAGCCAAAGATCGGAGGGTTGGGTGCTGGTGCGCGACCGCTACGACGATGGCGGCGTGTCCGGCGGCACCCTCGACCGGCCTTCGCTGCGCCGCCTGCTGGCGGACATCGAGCGCGGGCTGATCGATGTGGTGGTGGTCTACAAGATCGACCGGCTGTCGCGCGCGCTGATGGATTTCGCCAAGCTGGTGGAAGTCTTCGACGCGAACAACGTGACCTTCGTGTCCGTGACGCAGAGCTTCAACACGACGACCAGCATGGGGCGCCTCACGCTGAACATCCTGCTCAGCTTCGCGCAGTTCGAGCGGGAGGTCATTGGTGAGCGCATCCGCGACAAGGTGGCGGCCTCGCGAGCGCGCGGGATCTGGATGGGAGGCTTCGTGCCGCTCGGCTACGACGCCAAGGATCGCAAGCTGCTGGTGAATGAGGCCGAGGCGGCGCTGGTGCGCCGGATCTTCGAGGGCTTCGTCGAGACGGAATCCGGCACGAAGCTGGTCCAGGCCCTGCGCACCGAGGGCGCCACCACGAAGCGCGGCCGCCCCTTTACCAAGAGCGACGTCTATCGGGTGCTGAGCAACCGCACCTATCTGGGCGAGGGTGGGATTCGAACCCACGGTAGGCTTGCACCTACTTTGCTTTTCGAAAACCGACACAAATTCAAGCGTTTGGTGCGGTCAGGACGCGGTCAGCAGCAAATCAAGACGTTTGCGGGTCCGGGATTTGCACTGCGGCCCAATTCCGGGAACCAGAAACCGAGCCGTACCGGGCATTCCAAGCATCGGTCCCGATGAGGGTGATCATCCTGATTGCGCGCTCCTGCTCCTCCCGGCGAGGGTCGAAGGCGCCAGCGGTTCATGGGAGGATGCGGCGCGGGGCAGGGGAGGGGCAGCGCAGAGGCGAACACAGGGAGAACCGGAATCGCTTCGCTGTGCCGACCTGTGTGCCGACCCCTGTGCGCCTACGGCGTCGTATGCGCCATATGCGCCTGCTAAGTACCTGAAATGGCTGAAGCCGGGTGGCACGGCCTTGTGCCGACTTGGTTCGGATTCGGTTTGCTAAACCGTTATAGGGGGTCAACCTCTATCGTGGGTTCGAATCCCATCCCCTCCGCCATCGCAACGGTTTACCCGAGCCATCCACAGGCTCCTATCCTGGTTTCCGGCTGATCTGCGGGCCCTCGTGGTAGCCTGCATCGGCGCCGGCCCGCTGCGGCCAGCGCCAGCCCTGCCAGGGAGTGCGCCATGACAGACGCGTGGTGGTATCTCACGATCCGGAAGTACAGCGGTTCCGGCCCGCCCGAGGAGATCGGCCGGAAGGTCCGCGAGGGGCTGCTGCCGGCGCTCCGGCAGGAGCCTGGATTCCGCGCCTATCATGCTGCCAGGATCGACGGCGGCGGTGGCGTGTTCTCGGTAACGGTGTTCGACAACCATGATGCCATGATGGCCGCGAACACACGTGCCCTCGATTGGGCAGGCGCCAATCTCGGCAACCTGCTCAAGGGGCCGCCCGAGGTGACGATGGCCGATGTGAAGGTGCATCTTGATGCCGAACGACCAGGCCGTGACGGCTATGTCATGATCCGGGCCACCGAGGGCCTGGGGCCGAGCGCGGGCGTGCTGCCGACCGTGCGGGACAGGCTTGTCCCCTTGAGTCTGGCGCAGCCTGGATTCCGTCACCTCTATACCGGCCGTGACGAGGCGCAGGAGGGGCATTCGATCGCCGTATCGGTCTTCACCAACCGGGACACGGCGACGGCGGCGCATGCGCAGGTCGTCGCACTCATGGCCCAGCACCGTGACATCTGGCCGAAGCCTACACGGATCGTATTGGCAGGCGAGGTGCTGGTCGCCGTCGTGGCCTAGCAGGCTGCCACCCCAGGAGGACCACAGTCATGACAACCTACATCGCGCTCGGTGACTGGACCGACCAGGGCGCGCGGAACATCGGCGAATCCCCGCGCCGGCTCGATGCCGCCAAGGGGCACCTCGAGGAGATGGGCGGCCGGTTCGTGGCCTTCTACATGACCATGGGCGGCCACGACCTGGTTCTCGTCTACGAAGCCCCGGACGACGCCGTGGCCGCCCGGTTCACCTTGATGCTCGGCAGGCTCGGTGCCGTGCGGACGAAGACGCTGAAGGCATTCTCGGAACAGTCCTACCGCCAGATCATCGCCTCGCTCGGGTAGCTGCCGCGGGGCAGGGGTGGGGCGCCACTTCGCCGCCCCGCCCCGCCATCCCGGGCCCGAGGCGGCGACCGATCGCCTCTATGCCAGCGCCGGCCGGCGCCAGGACCGCCGGAGCAGCCAGAAGGCGATCGACATGTTCAGCAGGTTCCACAGGATCCCATTGACCAGCGCGGACTGGTAGGAGCCCGTGGCGTCGAAGATGGCGCCCGACATCCAGCCTCCCAGCGCCATGCCGGCCAGCGTCGAGGAGAGCACCAGGCCGACGCGGGTGCCGGCCTCCCGCGCCGGAAAGAACTGCCGGACGATCATGGCGTAGCTCGGCACGATGCCGCCCTGGAACAGGCCGAACAGCGCGGATAGCGCATAGAGCGAGGCCAGCCCGTCGAAGGGCAGGAACAACGCGAGCGCCACCGCCTGCAAGGTGGAGCCGAGCAGCAGCGTGGCGAGGCCGCCGATCCGGTCCATGACCAGGCCGAAGGTAAGGCGGCTGATCACGCCGAAGCCGAGCATCACGGAGAGCATCTCGGCGCCGCGCGCCGCGCCGTAGCCGAGATCCACGCAATAGGCGACGATGTGGACCTGCGGCATCGCCATCGCCACGCAGCACGCAACCCCCGCGACGATGAGCAGCGCCTGCAGCAGGTTCGGCGAGAGGCCGAGTGCGAGGCCCGGCGATCCAGCCTCACCGGCAGCAGGCGGTGCAGCCTGCGGCGGCGGCGCCCGGCGCAGCGCGAAGGCAAGCGGCAGCATCGCGATGAGGCAGAAGACGCCGATGCCGATATGCGTCTGGCGCCAGCCCACCGTTGCGATGAAATGCTGCAGGACCGGCGGCCAGATCGCCCCGGCGAAATAATTGCCGCTGGCGCAAAGGGCGACGGCGATGCCGCGGCGGCGATCGAACCAGTGCGAAGCATCGGCGATCAGCGGCCCGAACAGGGCGGAACTGCCGAACAGCCCGATCAAGACGCCATAGGTCACCGCGAATACCGAGAGGCTTTCGGCAAAGGCGGTGGCGATGTAGCCGAGGCTGAGCGAGAGCGTGCCGATCACCACGGGCACGACGACGCCGAAGCGGTCGGCGAGCCGCCCCATCAGGACGCCACCCAAGCCGAAGCCGATCATGGCGAGCGTGTAGGGCAGCGAGGCGCCGGCCCGCGCGACGCCGAATTCGGCCTGCACCGCCGGCAACGCCACCACGATCGACCACAGCCCGACGCCGCCGATGGTGCCGAGGAGGATGGCTGCCGCCAGGCGGAACCAGGCGTAGCGCGATTCCACCGCACTCGCCGGCCGATGCCGTGCCGCGGCGCAGGGAGTACCGGGCACCGCGGGCGTTCCTGGAAATGACATGCCTCGATAAATCCCCGGGTTCATCTGGCCTTGGCCCGACCATCGATCGGGACCGGCGGTGCCAATCTCCCCTACAGCGGGGTGCCGAATTGATGGTTCGGCACCCCGCTGCAGCCTGTTGTTTGCAGAGCGGATTCACGCCTCCGGGCGGTTCTGCCCTGCGGCGATCTGCTCTGGCCCGGCCATGGGCGCCAGAGCGCCATCATGGCCGGTTGCGCAACCCGATCGCCTCAGCTCGTGAAGAACTGCTGCGTCCCATGCGCCTCGATCGCGCTGGCAAGGCGCGACAGGGCGTGGATATAGGCCGCCGTGCGGGGCGAAACCTGCCGCTCGCGGGCAATGGACCAGATCTTCGCGCCTTCCCGCTCCATGGTCGCCTTGAGGCGCTCATGCACCTCCTCGACGGTCCAGTAGTAGCCCTGCCGGTTCTGCACCCACTCGAAATAGGACACGGTGACGCCGCCCGCATTGGCCAGGATGTCCGGCAGGACGACGACCCGCTTCCCTTCCAGGATGCGGTCCGCCTCGGGCGTGACGGGGCCATTGGCGAGTTCGAGGACGACCCGCGCATGGACGCGATGGGCATTCGCCTCGTCGATCATGTTCTCGAGCGCCGCGGGGACCAGCAGGTCGCAATCCACCGCGATCAGGTCCTCCGCCGCCAGGGTCCTGACACCGCCCTGCCCGGCCAGCGAGGTCACCGGCTGGCCGGCGGCCTTGGCGCGGAGCAGCGCGTCCACATCAAGGCCGTCCTCGCAGATCACCGCACCCCGCGAGTCCGAGACCGCAACGATGCTGTGCCCCTCCGCCGCCAGGAGGCTGGCGATGAACTGGCCCGCATTGCCGAATCCCTGCACGGCGACGCGCATCCGGCTGCCGAGGCCAAGCTCCCGTGCCAGGTGGCGGACCAGGTAATAGCCGCCGCGGGCGGTGGCGTCGTCGCGGCCGAGCGATCCGCCCAGCGCGATCGGCTTGCCGGTGATCACCGCGGGGACCGACTGCCCGACGATGGAGGCGTATTCGTCGGCCATCCAGCCCATGATTATCGCATTGGTATAGACATCCGGCGCAGGAATGTCCCGGTCCGGGCCGATGATCCTGGCGAAGGCCTGGACATAGGCGCGCGACAGCCGCTCCAGCTCTGCCTTCGAGAGGGTCCGCGGGTCCACCTGCACCGCGCCCTTCCCGCCGCCATAGGGCAGGTTCATGACGGCGCATTTGAAGGTCATCCAGAAGGCCAGCGTCTCCACCTCCTCCACCGTGGCGTCGGGGTGGTAGCGGATGCCGCCCTTGGTCGGACCGCGCGTGTCGTCATAGCGGCAGCGCCAGGCGAGAAAGGACTTGCGGGATCCATCGTCCATCCGGATCATCAGGCGGACCTTCGTGGTCTCCCGCGGGTATTTCAGGCGCTCAAGCACGTCGCCATCGGTCTGGAGGTGGCGCGCCGCCTCATCCAGGCGCGTCAGCGCCACGTCCAGAAAACTGCTGTCCGTCATCAAGTTCTCTCCTGGCCACCCAGCGCGTCCGGGGGGGGCGCCCTTATCCATTGCAGAGGGTTGGGATGGCATGATGCAGCGCTGCCGGCAACCAGCGCTCTGGTCTGGGCAGGGTCGCGTGCCCGGGGTGGTTTCACCTCCGGGGGAGCCGCTCCAGCACTTGCCCCACCGGCAACCCTGCTACCGGGAGGTCGATGCCGCCGATCCGGCCATGGCAGCCAGGCATCGATCCAGACCATCGAGGAGCGCGTCCAGATCGGGCCTGGCGGCGGTGGCCAGCACCCGCCAGGGCAGCGGTCGCATCGCCTCGGCGATACGCGGGCTCAGTGCGATGCCGGCCATGCCCCGGCAGGCCTCCTCAAGCCCCTCGCGGACGAGCAGGCCCTGGAACGCCGCCGCCGCGCGCGCGGACAGGAAGGGTGCCACCTGGATCATTCCGCGCGCCAGGGCGTCGCGGAGCCGAGGGCTGAGGCATGCGGCGGGGCATGCGGTATAGACCACCACCCGATCCACGGCGAAGCCATCCGGGGCAAGGGCGGCGGCGAGATCGCAGGCCACCGCCTCGCCGCTCAGATAGGTGATGGGCCCGCGCCCCGGGTCCAGCCGGGCGCGCACCAGCCGCAGCAGATCCACGGCGTCGCCGCCCGCGGCCTCGACCCGGGGCAGGCCGGCGCGCAGCAGGGGCCGCGCCGTCGCGGGGCCGACAGCGAGCAGTGGCGGAAGCGCGTCGCGGCTCCCCATGGCCGCAACGGCACGCAGCAATTCCTCCGCGGCATTCGCCGAGGTCAGCAGCACGGCCTGCCGCTCCGCCAGCGCCGCGGAGGCATCCCAGGGCAGCGGCGCCACCTCCAGCATCGGCTCGACCAGGCAGGCGAGGCCGCGCGCCCGCAGCCGGGCGGCAAGCCCCCCGGCCTGGTGGCGCGGGCGCGTGACCAGGGCGCAGTGCACCGCGGCCCCGTCTGCGATCAGGCGAGGACCGCGGATTGCGGTGCGGCAGGCTCCGCGCCGCGCCCTTCCACCCGCAGGATGGTGAGGCGCCGCAGGCGGCCATCCTGCGTCGGCCAGTCGATGGAGTGGCCCTCGGCCAGCCCCATCAGCCCGGCACCGACCAGCGACAGCACCGAGATGCGGCCCTCCGCGATATCGGCCTCGCCGGGCAGCACCACCTGGACCCGGCGCGCCTCGCCCGTCGCCGCGTCGCGGAACTCCACCTGCGAGCCCACTGCGACGACGCCCGCCGGCAACTCACCGGCCGGCACCACTTCCGCGCGATCCGCCTCCTCCATCAGCAGCCGCGCCACCAGCGGGCTGCGCCGCAGCATCACGCTGGCCAGCGCGACCAGCCGGTCGTGGTCCTCGGCCGATAATATCACCGGCGGCCGCAAGGGGTCCGCCTTCGTCTTCGGTGTCATCACATCCTCCTTGTGTCAGGCCGCCGCGGGCGGCGGACCGTCGTCTTCGTCTGCTCCGGCCGCCCCTTGGCGTGCAACCGGCTTGTTCCCGGCGAGGGGCACGAGGCCGGAGCGGTGATCCACCGCGATGAGATGCACATCGAGGCGGCGCCCGTCACGCTGCACGACCTCGACCCAATCCCCGGCGGTGGCGCCGAGCAACGCGGCACCGAGCGGCGCCGATACGGGCAGGGTCCAGCCGCCATCCGCATATTCCTCCGGCATCACCAGAACGCGGGACTCCGGTTCGCGTCCCGCGGCGGCGAAGACGATCCGGGCGCCCAGCACCGCGACCGTGGGTGGCACGGCATCGGGCCGCACCACGCGGCACGCTTCGAGCTTGTCGGTAAGCGCGCGGCCGACCGGATCGTCCGGGTGAAGCCAGAGGCGGGCCAGTGTCCTCAGGCGGGAATAGTCGCGGGAAACCAGGACCGGTGCCGCCTCGGCATCCCGCAGGGGGGTTCTGGCAGGCGGGGCAATGGGCGCGGGGAAGGGGCGGTGGTTCAGGTCATTGATGATGGCGGGCATGAATTGGCTCGTCCTCCCAGGGACTCGCAATGCTCCATCGCCGGAATCGGCGGAAGCACCGCTGCTGTCGTTTCTGAAGAAGGTGGTCCCCGGGTCCGGGTGGGCGTCAGGCGCACCGCCCCCAGGCCCGGGGCTAGGAGCCCGCGACCAGACTTCCCGCGTGAGCGAGGTGCCGTTGAAAGGTTGCACTTTGCCACATGATGGATATCAAATTAACAGCTTGCCACGGTATTTCAAGTCACAGTTGTGTGCCACCGTGTCGCCTGGGCAATGGGCCCAGACCCGCCCTCCAGCCGGTTCCAACGCTGATCCGCTTGGCCGGGATCGCTTCCCCAGGTCTTCAGGAAGCTCGTGCGGGGCGCTGTTCAGGCAGTCTGGCGCAACCGCCGGAGGAGGGCGCGTGCATCCTCGGCCTTCACATCCGGCAGGGGCGGTCCGTTGCCGCCCGCGGTGGCCGGCGCCCGGAGGCCGAGCAGGCGCCGCAGCAGCCGTGCCACGGTGACAGGATCACGCTCCTCGGCGGGCAGGGCACGCAGTGCGGCGAGCATGCCCTCGGCCTCAAGGGGCGCGAGGCGGCCCTCGGCCCTTGCGTCGTCGGCCCAGCAGAGCAGGCGCACGAGCGGCACGGTCAGCGGACGCAGGTTATGCGCGGCGTAGAGCACCACCAGATCCTCCTCCGTGGCGCGGCCACGACTGAGCAGGTCATGCACGCGCCCCGAGCCGAGGACCGTGCCTGGCGGCAGCCTGGGATCCACTGCCAGCAAGGCCCCGGTGCTGGCCGCGCCGAGGAGCATATGGCCTCTTTGCCTGGCCCGGCCTGCCTCCTCGGGCGGCAGCCGCGGGCCCGCCTCCAGAACGCCATCCAGGATCACCGCGATGGCCCCCGGCGGAAGCGCGTCGAGGTCGCCGCGGCGAAGCGGCGGGCGGAGCACGGTCCCAGGCGGCAGCAGCCCCTGCGCCTCGGCTCGGGGCAGGCTCGGCCCGAGGAACACGACGGCAGGAGATATTGACGGGCCGGTGGTCATCGGCGGCACCTGGTGGCTGGAGGGACGGTTCCGGGAGCAATGCACGGCATCGAGGGGCGCATCCGGGCGGTATCGGCGGAAGCCGGCCTGGACGAGGCCGGCGCCGGGAGAGCCCGGCAAATCCGGATGCGGCAACTGCTGGAAGCTGTAATGTGGAGTCATGTTTCGGAGGTCCCGCCGCGGCGGGGAAGGCAACGATGCGGCTGACCGCCTATACCGACTATTCGCTGCGGACGCTCATGTACCTGGCCCTCAAGCCGGACGGCCTGGCAACCATTGCCGGCATCGCCGCCGCCTATGGCATCTCGGCCAACCACCTCATGAAGGTCGTGCACCAGCTTGGCCTCGCGGGCGATATCGAGACGGTCCGGGGGCGCCAGGGCGGCATGCGGCTTGCCCGCAGGCCCGAGGACATCAATATCGGCCAACTCGTGCGGCGCATGGAGCCGGACCTCAACATGGCCCCCTGCTTCGCCGGCCCCGCGCTCTGCCCCATCACGCCGGCATGCGTGCTGCAGAGGGCGCTCAGGGAGGCGCTGGAGGCGTTCCTCGCGGTGCTGGACCGTTATACGCTTGCCGATCTGGTTGCACCGGACAGATCACTCGCCGGCCTTCTCGGGATGGAAGATCCCGGGCCGGTTCCTTCACGGCAGTCGCCACGGCATCGCGCGTCCCCTGCCAAGGCCTGATCCGGCGGCCCGGGGCCAGGCAGCGGGAACGGTTCCGCCGGGATCGCGGCCGCTTCTTCAGCCGATACGGGTGAAGATGATCGCGGCGCCGATGACGAAGACGATATTCCAGAACAGCATGTCGATCAGGGTGCGGATCATCATGCGGTCATCCTCCAGCTTGGCGCCCAGCCGGTTGGCGGCCAGGGTGCCCGGAGCCCGGAAGATGCGCAGGGGAATTCGGGCCAGCGCCTGGCACCGGGTCGGTGCCTCCTCGGCGGAAGGCATCGGGGCGTTGGTGCTGGTGCCGGCCATGGCAGCCTCCTTCGGGTTGGCTCCGCAGCATGTGGACAGGCCCGCGCCAAATGCAATATGGTAAATACATCTTATTCGCAGCGCCATGATGCCGCCATGGCGAGCCTTTCCCGGCCAGGCCGCCGGGGTACACAACGCCCCCTCGGCCCGGCGCCTGTTTGGCTCAACCATGGCCATTCCGCCATGCGCACGGAACGGCCGGCCGTGACGATGCGGGAAGGGTCGCGGGGAGGGTCTGGGCCAATTCGCCAGCCATGGCGCTTCCTGGGGTCTTTTAGCAAAAAAACTGCAGTCAACCGCCAATCAATCTCGTTTGCCCGCTGAAGCCAGGCATGCCAGCCTGCAATCGCGTAACTTCAGCCGGCGAATCCTGGCGGTGACGGAACCGGCGCGCGGGTGGAGGCATGTAGAACGCATGTTCAAGGACGCCGACCTGCACGACCTCATGCTCAGGCTGCGGGCAAGACGGGAGCCCTATGCGGTCGCCACGGTCGTGGAAACCGAAGGCTCGACCTCGGCCAGGCCGGGCGCCAAGGCGCTGATCGCAGGCCAGGACGCCGTGCTGTCCGGCTGGGTCGGCGGTGGCTGTGCCGAATCGGCGGTCCGCCAGGCCGCGCTGGATTGCCTGCGCGACGGCGAGCCCAGGATCATCGAACTCGACCTGAACGACGAGGTCCTTGGCACCGGAATGCCGTGTGGCGGCAGCATGCGTGTCTTCGTCGAGCCCATGCTGCCCCGGCCGACGCTGTGGATCCTGGGACATGGACGGGTGGCGGAGTGCCTTTGCGGATTTGCCGCCACGCTTGGCCTCCGTGTCGTCGTCAACGACACGCCGGCGGTGGATCCGACGCGGTATCCCGATGCCGCCGAGATCATCGGCGACGACTACGACTATGAGCGGCTGACGCCAGGGCCCGAAGACTCCGTCATCATCGCGACGCAGCACAAGGGCGATCACGTCTCGGCGGTGCGCGCGCTGCGTTCGCCAGCCCGCTACATCGCCGTCATCGCCAGCGGCAAGCGCTCCCGGCTGGTGCGGGAATTCCTGCGCGGAGAGGGTTTCAGGGAGGAGGAGCTCGCGCGGCTGCACGCGCCTGCGGGGCTCGATCTCGGCGCGCGGACGCCCGAGGAGATCGCGCTCTCTGTCGTGGCCGAGATCGTCATGCTGCGCCGAGGCGGGAGCGGGGGGGCCGCTGCGCCAGGACGCCGGCAACCACCCTGCCGATGCGCCCGCGAATCACGCCGGCCAGCCGGTGGAGGCGAAGTGATGCCGGCCGGGATGGACGAGGCCGGACAGGGCAGGTGGCCGGCGGTGGCCTCGCCGGAGGAGGATCCCAATGCGATCATCACCTGCAGTTCGCCCCCCCTGCTTCCTGCACGAGCTCGACCCTTCCTATCTGGGCTATCTGAATCGGGGCGAGGTGCAGGCGCTGCTCGCGGCATTGCTCGATGCGGAATGGCCAGGCACGGAACTGGAGAAGGCCTGGCGGCGTGCGATGCTGCAGCGGCATCTCGATCGCCTCGGCGGCCCGCCCGATTGCGGCACCGGCGGTCCCCAGGGCCAGGCCGCCATGCCCGATGATGCTCCGGGCGCAGCAGCCGAACCGCACCTGTCTCCGCAGGAGCACCTGGCGCAGAGGCTCAGGGAGGCACTGCCGCGCCTGCAGGATGCGGCGCTGCGGCACGACCTGGAGCAGGAATTGGGCACGCTGGAACGCGCCTTCCGGCGATGGGCCTGCGACCCCGGCCTGGGCTAGGCCGTGCAGAGCTGGGAGGAAGTGCGCGCATGGCGCAAATCCGAGCGGGCAGCGCTGCTCGCGCGGCGCTCGGCCATGCCTCGCGATGAGCGCAAGGCGTGCGAGGAGGCGATCACCGCCCTGATCGGGCGATCGGTGCCCGAACTTGGGCAGGTGCGGAGCCTCGGATTCTACTGGCCTTTCAAGGGGGAATACGACCCGCGGCCACTGGCGCGCTCGCTGCACGCGCAAGGGCTGCGCCTGGCCCTGCCGGTGGTGGTCGAAAGGGCGAGGCCGGTCGAATTCCGCGCGTGGTGGCCAGGCATGCGCCTGACACCTGGGGTCTGGGGCATCCCGGTCCCGCCCGAGGGGGAGCCGGTGCTGCCCGAGGCGCTGCTGGTGCCGCTGCTCGGCTTCGACGGGCAGGGCTACCGGCTGGGCTATGGCGGCGGCTATTATGACCGGACCCTGGCGGCGATGCCGGTGAAGCCGCTGGCGGTCGGCATCGGCTTCAGATTGTCGCGCCTGCCGACCATCCACCCGCAGCCGCATGACGTGCCCATGGACCTGATCGTCACCGAGCATCGGGCCTTCCGGGCCGGAGGTGCCGTCGCGGGCGAGCATGTGGAGGAGGGAAGGCATTGAGCGACAGCGCATCCCCGGCAAGGCGGCTGGAGCGGCTGGGCCGCGCCATCCTGGAATCCCCATCGGACGCCATCATCTTCGCCGACCGCGAGGGCGTGATCCGCTTCTGGAATCCGGGGGCCGAGCGCTTGTTCGGCTTCACGGCCGCGGAGGCGGCCGGCCAGTCGCTCGACATCATCATCCCGGAGCCGCAGCGTGCGCGGCACTGGAGCGGGTTCCGCCAGGTCATGGAAACCGGCGAGAGCCGCTACGGCCAGGGCGATGTCCTTGCCGTTCCTGGCCTTCGCAAGGATGGCTCCCGCATCTCGCTCGAATTCACCATCGTCCCGCTGCACGACGCGGAAGGCCGGATGGAGGGCATGGCCGCGATCCTGCGCGACGTGAGCAAGCGCTTCGAGGAAACCCGCGCCCTCAGGCGCAAGCTGGCGGAGGCGGCCGGCCGCCTGCCCTGACCCGGCCCGGGATGCACGGTGTCGTCCAGGGGGGTTGGCGTGGCAGGGCTGGTGCCGGTGCCTGGGGACGACCAGATACCTTCGACCATATGCCGACGGGAGGGCAGCATGTCCGATGCAGGGAAGGAACTCGAACGGCGCATCCGTGAGCGCGCCTACTTCCTCTGGCTCCAGGAAGGCCGCCCTGAGGGCCGCAGCGCCGAGTTCTGGGAATGCGCCTGCGTGCTCGAGCATGAAGCGGCGCGCGAGGCCGAGGAGAGGCGCATCGATGCGGAGGAGCGGGACAGTTTCCCGGCGAGCGACCCGCCTTCCCATACCGGGATCACCGGGGAGCGCCGGAACGGGCCTTGAGGCGGGATGACACCGGGTTCGCGACGCCCCGTCGGGGGCCGCGGCGCCGCCCGTGATGCCGCTGGCCAGGACCAGACGCCAATCCAGGCGAAACGGGCACTTGGGCGAGTGACCGGAACAGCGATGCAGACCTCTATTCGCCTCTCCTGATCCAAGGCGGCGTGGCTGCGGCGAGGCAGCCGAGCCAGGAATTCCACGCCATCTGCGAGAGCCGCATCCAGAACAGGAGGGGATCGGCTGGCCCGATCAGGCGCCCGAGGGGTTCCAAGGACGGCGCCGCCCGGAAGGCTATCATGATCTGCTCCCCTTCATGGTCCTGCGCACCGCGGTGAATGATCGCGATGTCCAAGTTGGGCAGACGGGCGAAAGCCCGTGTCTCGTTCCGCTCGCCGCTCGCCATGGTGCGACTCCTTCCCGGTGCGGGTGGGCATCCAAGCGCGCGACGGGCCATCCGGGATGCGACGTGCCGGAGAAGCACAGGCACCGTGGCCGCAAAGTCACAGACGAATGCCGCCGGCCGCCTGCAAAACCGGCGTTCCGGCTTCGGCCCGGGGGCCGCCCTGGGCTGCCCGCCGCCCCCGCGCCGCTCAGAACGGCGTGTCGCCGCAGATGGTGACGCGGTGCATGATTCGTGTCTCGGCCGGATAGTCGTTGATGGCGAAGTGCTGGGTGCAGCGATTGTCCCAGAAGGCGACCGAGCCGGACTGCCAGCGGAAGCGGCAGGTGAATTCCGGGCGTGTCGAATGCTGCATCAGGAAGTCGATCAGCGGCCTGCTCTCCGCCTCGGTCATGTTCTCCAGCTTGTGCACGTGGCCGCCGATATAGAGCGCCCGGCGGCCGGTTTCCGGATGCGTGCGGATCAGCGGATGCGTCGTTGTCGTCTGGGTTTCGCCGGGGTCCTTCACCTTCATCGAGATCTTGTCGGCGTAGAATTCCTTGCGCGTCTTGCCGTCATGGCTGCTGAAATTGTCGCCGCGGCTGACAGCCTTCAGCGGATCGAGCATCGCCCGCATGCCCTCCGACAGGCTTTCATAGGCGAGATACTGGTTGGTGAAGAGCGTGTCGCCACCGGCCGAGGGCACCTCCTTTGCATAGAGCATGGTGCCCATGGCGGGCTTCGCGGTGAACATCTGGTCGGAATGCCAGGAGCCGCCGAAGTTCTTCTTGTCGGCCGGGGTCTTCCTGATCTCCAGCACCTCCGGGTAGTCGTCCATGCCGGCCATATAGGGATGCAGGTGGATGTCGCCCCAGCGCCGCGCGAAGGCGAGCTGCCGGTCGGGCGTCAGCCTCTGGTCGCGGAAGAAGATGACGAGGTTGTCGAGCAGCGCCTGGCGGATCTCGCCGATCACCTCGTCATCGAGATCGCGCGACAGATCGACACCCTCGACCTCGGCACCGAGCGAACCGGCGATGCGGCTCACCTCGAGATGCCGGTATTGGCTGTTCCGCAACTCTGGCATGGTCTCCTCCATCCTGGTTTTTTTGGCGGTGGCCGTCGTCGCCGCAATGCCGGACCCACGCGCTTTGCACCGATCATGGTCCGGTGCAGTGTCGAGGGGAAGGCCGCGATTCGGGAGAGGGCCTCCGGGCAGGCACGGCTTGAACGCCGGCGGGCCGGAAGCTACGCCTTCCCGGGGCGCAACAAGACTCCCGCGACCGTGGAGGGGAGGGGGAATGGATACGGATTACCTGGTCATCGGCGCCGGCTCCGCAGGCTGCGTCGTCGCCAGCCGGCTGAGCGAGACGGGTGCGCGGGTGACACTGCTCGAGGCAGGGCCGCGGGACTGGTACCCCTGGATCCATGTCCCTGCCGGCATGCTGAAACTGCTGCAGAACCCGCTGGTGAACTGGAACTACACGACCGAGCCGGAAGTGGGCAGCGGAGACCGCGCCATCCGCTGGCCGCGCGGCCGCGTCCTCGGCGGGTCGAGTTCCATCAACGGCATGCTCTATGTGCGGGGCAACCCTGCCGACTTCGATGGCTGGGCGCAGATGGGCTGCCGCGGCTGGAGCTACGACGACGTGCTGCCCTATTTCCGCAAGTCGGAGGACTACGCCCCGGGTGATGGGGCCTTCCGCGGCAAGGGCGGCGTATTGAAGGTGGAGGATTACCGCACCATCCTGCCGCTGACACATCGCTTCGTGGAGGCGGCGCAGCAGGCCGGCCATGCCTTCCGCAAGGACCTGAACGGAGCGGAGCAGGAAGGCGTCGGCTATTCTCAGATGACACGCAAGGGGCGGTTCCGCGGCTCGACCGCGCGGACCTTCCTCGCCGCCGCGAAGGGGCAGCCGAAGCTGCGGGTGGAGACGGAGGCGCTGGCGACACGGCTGCTCTTCGAGGGTAGGCGCTGCGTCGGGGCCGCTTTCCGTCAGCGCGGCCAGGACCGCGAGCTGCGCGTGACGCGTGAGGTGATCCTGAGCGGGGGCACGGTGAACTCGCCGCATCTGCTGCAGGTTTCGGGCATCGGCCCGGCGGCGCATCTGCGGGAGATCGGTGTGCCGGTGCTGCACGAGATCGCCGCGGTCGGCGCCAACCTGCAGGACCACTATGTCGCGCGCGTCCAGCACCGGGTGCGGGATGAAATCTCCACCAACCAGCTCGCACGCGGCCTGCGCCTAGCGCGGGAGGTGGCGCGCTTCGCGGTGCGGGGGAATGGCGCGCTGACCTTCGGCGTCACCACCGCGCAGGTCTTCTGCCGCTCTCGCGAGGGCCTCGCCAGCCCGGACCTGCAACTGCTGTTCACCCCGGCCAGCTACGAGGCCGGCAAATTCGGTGTCCTTGAACGCGAAGCGGGCATGACGGTCGCGGTCTGTCCGGTGCGGCCGGACAGCCGCGGCACGATCATGGCGCGCTCGGCCGATCCTCTCGAAAGGCCGGCGATCCGTCCGAACTACCTCGCCGCCCGGTCGGATCAGCAAGTGCTGGCGGCTGGCATCCGCTTCACGCGGCGGATCTTCGCCGCGCCCGCGCTGGCGCGGCACAGCGCGCAGGAGATGATGCCCGGCCCAGAGACCGTCTCGGACGAGGACCTGCTCGGCTACATGCGCGAGCACGGCACCACCATCTACCATCCCGTCGGCACCTGCCGTATGGGCGAGGACCCCGCGAGCGTGGTGGATTCGCGGCTGCGCCTGCGCGGCATCGGCGGCCTGCGGGTCATCGACGCCTCGGTCATGCCGACATTGACGACGGGAAACACCAACGCCCCCACCATCATGATCGCCGAGAAGGGCGCCGCCATGATCCGCGAGGATGCCGCTGCCGCATAGGGGCGCAGCAGGCCCCCTATTTGTCGGCGGGTTTTGGAGACGGCCGCTTGCCCGTCGGCGGCTGGGAAAATGGCGAGGCGGCGATCGCCGCCGGTTTCTTGGCGGCTTTCGGCTTCTTCGGCTCCCGGCCGCTGCGCTTCTGGCCCTTTGCCATGTCGTCCTCCCGGTACTGGATTGTCCTGGCCGTCACATGGAGGCTTGCTCAGCCCGGCTGCGGGGGGAGCCGCGGCCGGGGACTCCGGTTCCTCCTCCTCCTCGAAATCATCCGCCCAGATATTCAGCAGCCCGCCAACGCCGGGGCCGCGCCGCCGCAGCTTGTGGCGGACGATCTCCTCGATCCGCGGCTGCGCCTTGGCAAAGCAGAGCAGCACTTCCGCCGGCTTGAAGTGGCGACGCTCGCTCACATCCTGCAATGCGGTCAGAGAAATGGCGCAGGCGACGCGCTCGCCTTCCGCCTCGACATCGAACAGAACGCGACGCCCATCCAGCCGCGCCCTTGAACCGGTATCCGCCTGTGTCTTGGGCGCCATGCCTTGAAGTCCCTTTCCGCCGCCATTGCGGCCCTGGTTCGTGCGAAGCCTCGGTCGAAACCTGGCGCCGGATCACGAAACCGGCGCTGTCCAACAGCTTTTCCGCCATCCCGGCGGCGTAACCACCTGGTGGCTGCAACCCGGCATGTCCCTTCAACGCGGAAGCGCGCTCGAAGACCATCACGTCATGCCGGATTCCCGTGTCCATCGGCCCTGTGGCTTCCGGCGTAACGGGGGCTCGGCGGCCATGCGGTCCGGGAGCATAGGGGCCAAAGGCCAGCAGAACGCCGGCATCAAAGACACACCGCAGCAACCACGACAGACCTGCCAAACTTCGCCGGCAGATATGCCAGTCCTAAATGGTACCTCGCCGCCCGACCTTCAATGTTCATTGGCCGCAATATTTCCCGGATGTCACGCGAAGGCGGGCGTAGGCGGCAGCTTCCCTCAGCCGCGGGGGAATTCCGCCGGGGTCAGCCGGCCCAGTTCAGTCAGCAGCAGCGGCCAGGTGCGCAGACCTTCCTCCAGCGAGGACAGTCGGAAGAATTCGTTCGGCGCATGCGCGTCCTCATCCGGCATCGCCAGGCCGAACATCAGGCTGTCGATGCCCAGACGCTCCTGGAACATTGTCGTGATCGGCACCGTGCCGCCCGCCCGTGTCCGCACCGGCCGGACGCCATGCACCCGTTCCGTCACCCGTTCCGCCGCCGTCAGCAGCGGATGGTCGCCATCCAGCGTGAAGGCGCGGGTGCCGCCTGGGCGGTAGTCGAAGCGAAGCTCCACGCCGGGCGGGCAATGCGTCTCCAGATGTGCCCGCACCGTCGCCTGCGCCCGGGCCGGGTCCTGGCCCGGCACCAGGCGCATGGTGAGCTTGGCGGAAGCCTCGCAGGGCAGCACGGTCTTGCCGCCGGCGCCGGTATAGCCGCCCCACATCCCGTTCACCTCGACCGTGGGCCGCAGGGTGATCCGCTCGCGCAGCGTATAGTCGGGGTCGCCATAGGGGGCGGCCCCGAGATCCGCGTACCAGCCGGCCTCGTCGAAGGGCAGGGCGGCGCTTTCGGCGCGGATTTCCGGCGTGATCTCCATGGCGCCATCGAGGAAGCCCGCCACGCGGATGCGCCCCTGGTCGTCATGCAGGGAGGCGACCAGCCTTGCCATCTCGTGCAGGGCATTCCGCACCGCGCCGCCGACCCGGCCGGAATGCGCGTCCTTGGCGGCGGTCCGCAGCGCCACCTGCAAGGCGCAGATGCCGCGGCAGCCGACATTCACCGTGGGGACGCTGGTGCTCGCGCGCCCGCCATCGGCCGAGAGCATGGCATCGGCCGCCAGCAGGTCGCGATGCTTCTCGATCAGGGCGGGCAGGGAGGGGCTACCGACTTCCTCCTCGCCTTCCAGGAACAGCTTCACATTCACCGGGCAGCCGCCTTCCACCGCCAGGAAGGCGCCGATGGTCTCCACCGCCACCAGGGTCGAGCCCTTCACATCCGAGGCGCCGCGCGCATAGAGCCGGCCATCGCGGAGCGTGGGCTCGAAGGGGGGGGCGTCTGCCACAGGTCCAGCGGATCGGGCGGCTGCACGTCATAATGCCCGTAGATGATGAGCGTCGGCCGGCCCGGGGCGCCGTTCCAGGCACCGTAGATCGCGGGCTGGCCGCCGGCCTCCAGCAGCCGGACATCGGCGAGGCCGATCTCGCGCAGCCGCGCCAGCAGGAATTCCCGCGCCGCCTGCATCCCGGGCGCATAGGCGGGGTCGGTGCTGACGCTCGGCAGCCGCAGCAGCGCGGAGAGCCGCTCCAGGATTTCCCCCTTGCGGGACAGCAGGTGTTTGGCGACCGCTTCGCTCATGCGTGCATCTCCCTCGCGCCCGCCAGTCTCCGCCAGGTGGGGCGCCGCTTCAATGCCGGCGGAGCACGGTCAGCCAGGTCGCCAGCAGCAACGCGCCGCCGCATGCAGCCATGATGGGGATCGCCCGGCCGGGCCCGATCGCATCCGCCAGCACGCCAATCGCCAGCACCCCCGCCGGACCCATGCCGATGCAGGTGGTGACCAGGCCAAGCACGCGGGAGCGCGCCTCGGGCGGCGCCCGGGTCACTGGCAGCGCGGTCTGCAGGGCGGAGAACAGCGCCGTGCCGATGCCACCCAGCATCAGCATGCCCGCCGCCAGCCAAAGGGTCGGCATCAGCGGCAGCAGCACCAGGCACAGCATGGTGAAGCCGCCGCCGGCCACCATCAGCCCCGGCAGCAGGGGCACCCCGCGGCGGGAGGCGAGGAACAGCCCGGTCAGCAGCGCCCCGGCCGGTTCCGCGGCGGTCAGCAAACCGACCTGCAAGGGCGTGGCGCCATAGGCGGCGCTGCCGAGCGCCGGCAGCACCGTGGTGACGCAGAAGCCGAAGACATTCATCGCGATGGTGACCAGGATCACCACCTGCAGGACCGGCATCCGCCGCACCACCCGAATTGCATCGGCGATGTCGGCGGCGACCTTCCGGACATGCAGGCGTCCCGGCGGCTGGCTGTGCCGCAACCCTGCCAGCAGCAGCAGCGCCAACAGATAGCAACTGCCGGCGAGCGCATAGGCGGCGGCAAGCCCGAGTGTCTCATAGACCAGGCCACCGATCAGCGGCCCCGCCATGCGGGTGGTGTTGGTGGTCAGGCTATCAAGGGCGACCGCCTGCACCACGTCCCGCTCGCCCGCCGCCTCCGTCACCATGCGGCGGCGGGACGCCATCTCCCCGGTCCAGACCAGCCCCGCCAGCAGCCCGTTGGCGCCGAGATGCCAGACCTCCAGCCGCCCCGCCAGCGCCAGGGCCATGATGATGAAGGCGCCGGCGGCGGTCAGCGCCTGGCCGGCCATCAGCAGCCGCCGGCGGTCCAGCACCTCCGCCACCGCGCCGGCCAGCGCGCCGGCAAAGAGCATCGGCAAGGCCCGCACCAGCGCGACCAGGGCCACCGCCAGGGCGGAGCGCGTCACCTCGAAGGTGAAGACGGCGCCCACCAGGATATCCACCCAGCGCATGGCATTGGCCAGCCCACCCACGGCCCAGAGGCGCAGGAAGGCGGGGTTGGCAAACAGGCGGCGCAGGGGATGCTGGGGCGGTTGCTGGCCCATCGATGCTCGGCTGGCGTTTGCGCCAGGGTTCCGTGTTCGGGCCAAACTGTCGAGGGGCTGGCAGTGCGCGCGATCCGGTGCAGGATCAGGCGGGAGTCCCGGAGGAACCGCCATGCCCTATGCCCCGTCCGAAGGCGCCCGGCTGTATTACGAGGAAGCCGGCACCGGCCACCCCATCATCTTCGTGCATGAATTCGGCGCCGACCATCGGGAATGGGAGGACCAGATGCGGTTCTTCTCCCGCGAATACCGCTGCATCGCCTATGCAGCGCGCGGCTACACACCCTCCGACGTGCCGGAAGACCCGGCGCTCTATGGGCAGGAGCATGCCGTCAATGACATCGCCGCGGTGCTGCGGCATCTCGGCATCCCCCGCGCGCATGTCGCCGGGCTTTCCATGGGCGGCTTCGCGACGCTGCTGTTCGGCATCCGCTACCCGCAGATGGCGACGGCGCTGGTGGTGGCCGGTGCCGGATCGGGCTCGCCGCGGCAGGAACAGGCCGCCTTCCGCGCGGCCTGCGAGGCGCGGGCGGCGAAGCTGAAAGCCCAGGGCTGGCCCGGCGAATTGGCCGAGGAAACCGGCCACAGCCCGACCCGCATCCAGCTCAAGAAGAAGGACCCGCGCGGCTGGGCAGCCTATATGGCGCGGCTTGCCGAGCATTCCGGCCTCGGCTCCGGCATGACCATGGGGCACTACCAGGGCGCGCGGGATTCGATCCTCGACTGGGAGGCCGACCTGCGGCGGATGGCAGTGCCGACCCTGCTCGCGGTGGGCGATGAGGATGCGCCCTGCATCGAGACCAACATCTTCCTGAAGCAGGTGCTGCCGAATGCCGGGCTCTGGATGCACCCGCGCACCGGCCACGCGATCAACCTGGAGGAGCCGGCCGCCTTCAACCGCGCCATGCAGGAGTTCCTGAGCACGGTCGAGCGTGGCCGCTGGAGCCTGGACGCGAAGGGCTAGAAGGGATCCGGCCGCAACGGGAAGCCCCATCCCGGTTCAGGCCGGGCCGGTGATTCGAGCAGCGCGGCGACGAATTCGGTCGCCGGCTGCCGGCGCAATCGGCCGGCGTCCCGATCTGTTCGAGCCGCCCCTCCCGCAGCACCGCGACGCGGTCGGCGACCGCCAGCGCCTCGGCCGGACCATGCGCGGTCAGGAGGGTGGTGAGGCCCAGCCGCTCCTGCACGCGCCGCAGCCAGCGCCGGGGTGCGGCGGCGGCGGGGTCGAGCGTGCCGAAGGCCTCGCCCAGCAGCAGCAGCCGGGGTGAGGCGGCAAGGGCGCGGGCCAGGGCCAGGCGATGGCGCTGCGCCGGCGGCAGGGTGGCCGGCAGCCAGCCGGCATCCTCGCCGAGCCCCACCAGGCCAAGCAGCCGGTGCACCTGCTCGGCCTGCTCGGCGGCACCGGGCGCCGGGCCGTCCGGCGCGTCGGGAATGGCCGCCGCCACCGCGTCGAACACCGTCGGATGCCCGAAGAGCGGATCATGCTGGAAGACATGCGCGATACCGCGGCGGCGCGGCGGCAGCCGGGCGATATCTTGCCCCTCCAGCAGGATGCGGCCGGAATCCGGCTCGTCCAGCCCGGCGACCACGCGCAGCAACGCGGCTCTGCCGCTGCCCGGCAGCCCGAGCAGGGCAACCAGCTCGCCCTGGCCGATCTCCAACGAAACCCGATCGAGCACCGTGCGGCTGCCCGCCCGGCCGAAGACGCGCTTCGTGAGAGTCTCGATACGCACCGCCACCTTGCTGCCACCCTCCAGCTTCGCCAATGCTACTTGATATTCTACTAAATAAGTAGACTTAAATTTGCATGGGCCAGACCCTCAACCGCCCTCGATTTCCTCCCGCAGCATCTCAAGCTCCAGCCATTCCTCCTCGGCCCCGGCAAGCTCCGCCTGCTTTCCCGCCAGCGCCGCATTGAAGCGCTCGAACCGCGCACGGTCGCGGGCATAGAGGCCGGGATCGGCCAGGGCTGCCTGCAACTGCCCGATCTCGGCCTGCAAAGCCTCTATACGGGCGGGCAGGGTCTGCAAGGCGTGCTGCTGCCGGAAGCCGAGCTTACGCTTCGCCGCGGGAGGCGGCACCTGCGCCGCGGGTTTCGGGGCCACCGGCCGTTCCGTCGCCGGAACCGGCTTCGCGTCCACGCCCCGGCCGCGCTGCGCCACCATGTCGCTATAGCCGCCGGCATATTCCTGCCAGCGCCCATCGCCCTCGGCGACGATCACCGAAGTCACCACGCGGTCCAGGAAGTCGCGGTCATGGCTCACCACCAGCACCGTGCCCTGGTAATCCGCGAGCAATTCCTCCAACAGGTCCAGCGTCTCGAGGTCGAGGTCGTTGGTCGGCTCGTCCAGCACCAGCAGGTTGGAGGGCTTGGCCAGGGCGCGGGCTAGCATCAGCCGGCCGCGCTCGCCGCCCGAGAGCACGCCGACCGCGGTGCGCGCCTGGTCCGGCACGAAGAGGAAATCCTTCATATAGCCCACCACATGCCGCGGCGTGCCGCCGACAAAGACCATGTCGCCGCTGCCCCCGGTCAGCGCCTCGGCGAGCGAGGTCGCAGGGTCCAGGCTCTCCCGCTGCTGGTCCAGCGTCACCATGGCCAGCCCGGTGCCGAGGCGCACCGTGCCGGCATCGGGTGCCAGGGCGCCGGTCAGCAGGTTCAGCAGCGTGGTCTTGCCGGCGCCGTTCGGGCCGACGATCCCCACCCGGTCGCGGCGCAGCAGCCGCGTGGTGAAGTCCCGCACCACCGGCGCGCCGCCATAGCCTTTGGTAATGCCGTCCGCCTGCACCACCAGCGTGCCGGAAGCCTCGCCCTCGCTGGCCGCCATCCGCACCGTGCCGGTGGCCCGCAGCGCTTCCCGCCGGCGCTGCCGCAGCGCCGCCATCTCGCCGACGCGGCGCATGTTGCGCTTGCGCCGGGCGGTGACGCCGTAGCGCATCCAGTGCTCCTCCCGCACGATCTGCCGGTCGAGCTTGTGCTGGTCCCGTTCCTCCTCCTCCAGCACCTGGTCGCGCCAGGCCTCGAATTGCGCGAAGCCGCGGTCCAGCCGGCGGGTGGTGCCGCGGTCGAGCCAGACCATGGCGCGGGAGAGGGTTTCCAGGAAGCGGCGGTCATGGCTGATCAGCACCAGCGCCGCCCGCATCCCGCGCAACTCCTCCTCCAGCCAGGCGATGGCCGGCAGGTCGAGGTGGTTGGTCGGCTCGTCCAGCAGCAGGATGTCGGGGGCGGGGGCCAGGGCACGGGCCAGTGCGCAGCGCCGCGCCTCGCCGCCCGAGAGCCGCGCCGGATCTTCCTCGCCCCCAAGCCCCAGCCGCTCCAGCAGGTAGCGCGCGCGGTGGGGGTCATCGCCCGGGCCGAGCCCCGCCTCGACATAGGCGAGCGTGCTGGGCGCGCCGGCGAGGTCCGGCTCCTGCGGCAGGTAGCGGAGCGTGGTTCCGGGTTGCAGGAAGCGCGTGCCCGCCTCCGGCTCGACCAGCCCGGCGGCGATCCGCAGCAGGGTGGATTTGCCGGAGCCGTTGCGGCCGACCAGCGCCAGCCGCTCGCCGGGCCCGACCGAAAGCGTCGCCCCCCTGCAACAGCGGCGTGGTGCCGAGGGTGAGGTGGATATCCTGGAGGAGGAGAAGGGGAGGTGCCATGGCGTGGCCGGCAAAGGCGGCGAGGTTGCGCCCCGCGTCAAGCACCCGGGACGCTACGCCTTGGCCTCGTCGTCCTCCATCTCGATCACCGGCGGCCGCGGCGCCGCGCTCCAGAGCCGCCGATAGGCATCGAGCGGCAGCAGGATGAAGGCGTCGGCGCCGTTCCGCGTCAGCACCACCGGGCCGCGGATCGCCTGGTCAACCAGGCTTGGCAGGGATTCCTCCAGCACGCCCATATCGGCGCGCGGGATGCCCTCCAGCCCAGGCGCCGGATCGCCCTCCGGGCTCGGCCGGATCGCCTCGTCCTCGTGACGCTGCCTGCCAGCCATGCGCGATATGATCCTCCATTCTGCCGGTGCAGGATGCAGCGGAAGGCGACAGGCCGCCTGGTCCTTGGCGTCTGCATCCCGAGACTGAAACTCCAGGCCGAACTTCCGGTATGCAGATACGCCACTCTAAGTAGAACAAGCACGCGCATCAGACCAATCCATTTTCTGGAGGCTGAGCAAGACGCGGCATGCCCGGCCCGCGGGAGGGCTCAAAAGGCCGCGTGCAGGCGTAGGCCGAAGATCGGTACCGGGCCGCGATCGGCATTGTAGGCCGGGTTCACCACGAGCTGGAGGTTGGCCGCGGCGTTCAGCCCGGGGGCCAGGCGGATATCGTAATAGGTCTCCAGGATCGTCTCGGGCGCATAGCGCAGCCGCCCGTCGCCGGTGATGAAGCCGATGCCGCCCGCCGCCAGGAAGCGCCGGTGCGCATCCGAGAGGCCACCGACATTGAAGCCGAAGCCGACGGTGTCCTCCGGCCGACCCCAGCGCTGCCCGGCCAGGGCCAGGCCGGCGGAGGCGGACCAGTCCATCTCGGTGAACATCCAATTCTGCGCCCGCCCGTCATTCCAGGCGAGCCTGGCGAAGACGCCGAGGCTGTCATTCACCTCCTGCTCCAGGTTCAACGCCGCCATGCCCTTGGTGCGGAAGGCGCGCAGCCCCTCGGTATCCTCCTGGCCCGCCAGCACCGCCCCGGTGAGCGCGGCCCAGGTGGCGGAGCGGGTGCGCGAGAGGCCGCCCAGCAGCCGCACGGTCCCGGGCCGCTGCCCGATCTCCCAGCTCCGCTCCACCTGCGCCAGCCATTGCCAGCCCTTGAAGAATTGCGGCTCCAGCGACAGGGAATTCACCCGCCGGGCCACCATGAAGCCGCCGGTCCGCAGGCCCCAGGTGCCATCCTCCCATTCCAGCACCAGGCCATTGGTGAAGCCGCGCGCATCGGCGGCGAAGTCGAAGGCGCCGGCGCCGATCAGGGCCCAGTTCAGGAACTGGCTGCGGGGGTCATGGGCGTAGCGGTTGTCATCGAAGAAATCCCAGACCGAGACCTTGCCGGCGGTGATGGTGATGCGCTCCCGCGGCAGGGGGCCGGCGAAGCGCATCGGGTCGGGGTCCTGCCCCTCGGTGTCGGCGCTGAGGCCGATGGTCTGGCGCAGGAACAGGCGGGAGAGGAAGGCATAGGGGTCCTGGCTGCCCAGCCGGAAAGCCTCGCCATTCGGGAAGGCGGCGATGCCCCGCGCATTGGACAGGCCGAAGCCGCGGGTCACGGAGGGGACCGCCACGACTTCCGCATCCCGCCACAGCCGGCGGCCGAGCACGAGGTCGATGGATTGGGTATTCTCCAGGCTGAAGCGGGGCGAGAGGCTGTTCTCGCCGCGATAGGGCGAGCGGATGCGGGTATGGCCTTGCAGCACGCCGGTGAATTGGCCGCGCAGCAGCCAGCCCTGCGCTTCCAGCCGGGCCAGCCACTCCTCCGCGCCATCGAGCAGGGCATCGATATTGGGCTGGTAGATCGGGCCGGCGGTGCCGCGCTGGGCGCCCGCATCGCCGGGCAGGAGCAGCAGGGCGGCCAGCAGCAGCGCCCCGGGCCAGCCCACCTGCCTGAAACCTGCCATGAATCGATCCTTCCCGGCCGCCGCGGTGCTACGTGACCGAACCGGCCGCGGCAACCGCAACCCGATCGGTTTTCGCCAGGCTGTCACGCGGGATGCCCGGACCGGCCCCGGCGCTGTTGGGGGAGGGTTTGACCGGCCGCGCCGCCTCGCCGATCCTGCGGCTCCCGGGAGGACCCCTCAGATGACCGAACGCCCCTTTACCCGCACCGACCTCGACCTGCTGCGCCGCTGGGACACGCCCACCATCTGCAATGCGCTGGAACTGGTGGTGCCGGCGCGCCGCGGCCGCGGCTATACCCTGAAGCCCTTCGTCGCCGCCGACCCCGGCCTGCCGCCGATCTGCGGCCTGGCGCGCACCGGCCAGATCCGCGCCGCCGCCCCCTCCGGCCGCACCCGCCAGCAGGACAAGGATGCCCGTGTCGGCTGGTACGAATACGTCGCCGATGCCGACCTGCCCACCATCGTGGTGATCGAGGACCTGGACGAGAGCCCGGGCTTTGGCGCCTTCTGGGGCGAGGTGAATTCCAATATCCACAAGGAGCTGGGGGTTCTGGGCTGCGTCACCAGCGGGTCCTTCCGCGACCTCGACATGCTGGCGCCGGGCTTCCAGATCATCGGCGGCATGATCAATCCGTCGCATGCCCATGTGCATATGGTGGATTTCGGCCGCGACGTGTCGGTCCACGGCATGCCCTGCATGCATGACGACGTGGTGCATGCCGACCGCCACGGCGCGGTGGTGATCCCGGCCGAGGCGGTGCGGCAACTGCCCGCCGCGATCGACCTCGTTGCCCGGCGCGAGGCGGTGATCCTCGACATGTGCAAGCGCGACGATTTCGACATCGGCAAGCTGCGCGAGGCGCTGTCCAAGGCGGACGAGATCCACTGAGGCCGTCCGATGACCAAAGGGCCGAACGACCCGGCGGTCTGAATCGGCCGGCGCAGGATGCGAGGCCGTCCGATGACCAAAGGGCCAAATGGCCCGGCGGTCTGAATCGGCCGGCGCAGGATGCAGGACCGGCGCTGCCGGCAGGATGCGTGCTGCTGGCCGCCATCGGCCTGCTGTCCGGCGCCGCCGGTGCCGCCGCGCAGGAATGGACGGGGGCCTTGCCCGCGCTGGCACCCGCATTGCGGGCCTGCCTCGCCGGCGACCCGCCAGGTTTCGCCACGGCTGCCGAGGCGCTGCCCGGCGGTCTCGTGGCGGCACGCATCCAGCGTGGCAGCACGATGGAGGATTGCCTCGCCCGTGCCTCGGGCGAGGTGTTGCGGCGGCAGGCGCGGCCCGATCTGCCGGCCGCCGCCCCTTCGGCCCCGGCTTTCTTCCTGGAACGCCGCTGCGCCGATGCGCTGCGGGTAGAGGGGCCAGGGGGTGCCGTGCTGGGCTGGCTGGCCTATCCCGGCTGCTGATGCCGCCGCGCCTCTGCCCGGCCTCCTTCCCGGCCAGGGTGGGGGTGCGGTCGCCGGCATGCTATTCCGGCCGCCCCTATTGCAGCGGAGCAGGAGATTCCATGCGTGACGACGCCGGCCAGGCCCCGCCGCTTGCCATCGTCCGGCCTGATTGGGTGGATCATTACGGCCATATGAACATGGCCTTCTACCTGGCCGTATTCGACATGGCGACCGACCAGCTCTGGCCGGAGCTCGGCCTTGGCCCGGCCTTCCGGGCGCAGGGCCTCGGCACCTTCGCGGCCGAGACCTGGGTGAACTATGTCCGCGAGGTGCGGGAGGGCATGCCGCTCAATTGCACCAATGAGGTGCTGGGCTTCGACGGCAAGCGGCTGCTGGCCCTGCACCGGATGCACCACGCCACCGAGGGCTGGCTGGCGGCGGAGAACGAGGTCCTCTACCTCTGCGTCGACCTCGAAGCGCGCAAGGTCGCGGCTTGGCCGCAGGCGATCCTGGACCGATTCGCCGCGCTGGCCACCGGCAATCCGCCGCGCCGGCTGGCGCTACGGCGGCGCGAATAGCCTCAGACCACGCCGATCCGGCGCCGCAGCGCCTCCACATCCGCCCGCCGCGGATGCGCCGTGCCGGGCCGCATCACCGCCGCGGCGCCTGCCGCCATGCCCCAGGCGAAGGCCTCGCGCGGGCTCTCGCCGCGGGAGAGCATCAGCACCATGGCGGCGAGGAAACTGTCCCCGGCGCCGACTGCGCCCAGCACCGGCACGTCCAGCGCCGGCAGCCGCAGCACACCGCCGGGCTCGGCCAGCAGCGCCCCCTCATGGCCGAGCGTGACCGCCACCAGCTCCGCCGCGCCCTGCCGCACCAGGTCGAGCGCCGCTTCCTCCTGCGCCGCCGTGGAGGGCAGCTTCCGGGCGATCAGGGATTCGAATTCGCCGCGGCTCGGCTTGATGAGCGCAAGGCCCTGCCCGAGCGCCGCCCGCAGTGCCGAGCCGGAGGTATCGAGCACGAAGCGCTGGCCGCGCCGGGCGGCAATGCCGGCGGCGCGGGCATAGAGGTCATCCGGTACGCCCCGCGGCAGGCTGCCGCTGGCGACCAGCCAGCCGCCCGGCACTGTCTCCAGCGCGTCCAGCGCTGCCTGCCATTCGGTCTCGGCGAGCACTGGGCCTTCGGGGACGAAGCGGTATTCGAGCCGGGCCGAGAGATCGTAGACGGTATGGCTGATGCGGGTGCGGCTGGCGATCGGGACCGAATGGCGCGGCACGCCGCCTTCATCCAGCAATTCCTCCAGCAGCCGGCCGCTGACGCCGCCGGCCAGGATCACCGCCAGCGTCTCGCCACCCAGCTCGCGCAGCACGCGGGAGACATTCACCCCGCCGCCGCCGGAATCGAAGCTCTCGTCCCGCGTGCGGGTCTTGCGCACCGGCTGCACCGCCTCGGCATTGGAGGCGATGTCAACGGTGGGGTTCAATGTCAGGGTGACGATGCGTTCTCGCATGCGGTGGTCCCGGCCCGGTGGTTCCGCATCCTAGAGCGTGATCGCTTGAGGTGCTCGCACCGAAAAGCGTGAATCACGCGATCAAACAAAGGCCTGGAGCATGATGCGTGAACGAAGGTGAACGCATCATGCTCCAGCGCGAATGCGGCGGCCCGGTTCGGCTGCGTTCCGCGCTGCGGAGCGGCCCATCAGCCGGCCGGGATGCCGGCCTGGCGGATCACCCCGGCCCAGCGCTCCAACTCGATTCCGGAGTGGAGGCAGGTGCGGCGGCCAGTGGCGTCAAGCCGCCATACCTTCCGGGCTCCGGTGGGTTGCGGCCGGCAGCGGGCCGATATCACCTTTTGCGGAGAGGCAACCATCCTTCCGGGTGCTTGCGCCGCCACCCTGTCATTCTGCGGCCGGCCGATGCGCGTCCGGCCCGGGCCGGGCACCGGACGCAGCGTAACCGCGGCCACGCCTGATCCGAAGACCGGAACATAGTCCCTGGGAGGGCCGCATGCTTCGCAACCTGATCCTCGCTTCCGTCCTCGTCACCGGCGCCGCCTGCACCACCACCGATGCCGCACCGCCACAGGCGGCCGCACCGGCACCGATGGCCGCCGCGCCAGCGCCGATGGCCGCCATGCAGCCGGGCCAGCGCATGCCGGTCGCGGCGCTGCCGCAGGGCGCCTCGATCCGCAATGTCATGATCAGCCAGGGCGGCGGCGGCATCGACGTGGTCTATGCCATGCCGCCCGGCTCGCCGCAGTCGCAGCGCGTGGTACGCCTGGAGAATGTGAACGGCATGCTCGAAGTGGTCTACGACACGCGCATGTCCGCCGCCATGCCGCTCGGCAGCGGCGGCAGGCCGCGGCTCGTGCAGCAGGGTGGCGGCATGTACAACGTGGTCTACGACCGCTGAGGAATGGGCGCGGCGCCTCGGAAGCAAAGGCCCGGGGCGCCCGGCACCAGGGAAGGCTCGGCTGGCGGCGTGTTGCCTGTCAGCCAAGCTGCAGGTTCATCCGCTGCAGCACCGGGCGCCAGCGGTCGGCCTCCTGCCGCAGGAAGGCCTCGGCTTCCTCCGGCGTGGAGCCTGCCGCGAATTGCCCCTCGGCCAGCAGGCGTTCGCGCAGGCCGTCCTCCCGCAGCGCCTGGGCAGCCGCCTGCGACAGGCGCTCCACCGCAGCGCGCGGCGTGCGGACCGGCACCACCAGGCCGAAATAGGTCTGCGCCACCGTGCCGGGCGCGAATTCGGTGAAGGTCGGGATATCAGGCATGAAGGGCATGCGCCGCTCGCCGGTCCAGCCGATGATGCGGCCCTGCCCGTTGCGGTGCGGCTGGATGGCGCTGGCGCCGCCCACCACCAGCAGGTCCAGCGTGCCGGCGAGGAAGTCGTTGAGCTGGGCGGCGTCGCCGCGATAGGTCACGTCCTGCATGCGGATGCCGAGCGCATCCGCCACCAGCACCGCGGCGATGTTGTTGAAGCTGGAGGGACCGTTGGTGCCGTAATTGAGTTGCCCCGGCCGCGCCTTGGCCAACGCCACGAATTCCCGGGACCGTCGCCGGCAGTCGGTTCTGCACCAGGAAGGCGAAGGGCAGGACGGAGAGCAGCGAGGCGGCCGCGAAATCCTCGGGCTTGTAGGGCAGGTTCCGCATCAGCAGCGGGTTCAGTGTGAGGGTGGTGCCTGAATTCACCAGCGCCGTATGGCCATCCGGCGCCGCGCGGGCGACATATTCGGCGCCCACCACGGTGGCGCCGCCCGGCCGGTTCTCGACCAGCACCGGCTGGCCGAGCATGGGCGCCATCCGCTCCGCCAGCAGCCGCGCCATGACATCGGTGGAGCCGCCGGGCGGGAAGGGCACCACCAGCGTGACCGGCCGGCTGCTCGCCGCCGGCTGCGCCAGGGCCGGCGCCGCCAGGCCGAGGGCTGCGCCAAACCCGAGCAGGGGCCGCCGCCCGAGACTGTAGCCTGTCATTCCATCCTCCCGGTATTTCCGCCCAGGCTGGCACGCCGGAGCGGGGCGGGGAAGCGGCGGCTTGACGCCGGGCGGGCCGCATCCTGCTATGGCCGGCAACCGCCCCCAGTTGGCGCCCCAGGAGAAAGACCATGTCCGAGCATATCCGCGTCGCTGTCGCGGAGGGTGTCTGCACCGTGACGATCGACCGGGCGGAGAAGAAGAACAGCCTTACCCGCGCCATGTATGCCGGGCTCGCCGATGCGGTCGAGATGGCCGCGCGGGAGGATGCGGTACGCTGCCTGCTGCTGACCGGCAGCGGCGATGTATTCTGCGCCGGCAACGACATCGGCGAATTCCGCAACCGGCCTGCCGACGATGGCCCGCCGCCGAGCAAGCGCTTCTATTTCGGCCTGGCGAATTTCGAGAAGCCGGTGGTGGCCGCGGTGCCCGGCCTCGCCATCGGCATCGGCTGCACCATGCTGATGCATGCGGACATCATCTATGCCGCGCCGGAGGCCCGCTTCCGCCTGCCCTTCGTCGATCTCGGCGTGGTGCCGGAGCTTGGCTCCTCGCTGCTGCTGCCCTGGCTGGCCGGCCACCACCGCGCCTCGGAGCTGATGCTGCTCGGCGAGTTCTTCGATGCCGCGACAGCCAAGGAGATCGGCCTGGTGAACCGCCTGGTGCCGCTGCCCGAATTGCTGCCCAATGCCACGGCCACCGCCGCCGCGCTGGCGCGCAAGCCGGCGGAGGCGTTGCGCCTGACGAAATCGTTGCTGCGCCGGGACCGCCCGGCGCTGCTGGCGCGGATGGAGGAGGAGCGGGTGATCTTCGCCCGCCAGCTTGCCTCGCCCGAAACCCAGGCCATCATGGCCGGCGTGCTGAAACCCAAAGCCTGATTACGGAACACAGGAAACCGTGCCATGTCCCTGCTTGCCTCATTAAAAGGTCGGCTGTCGCTGCCGGCGATCGGCTCGCCGCTCTTCATCATCTCGGTGCCCGATCTGGTCGTGGCGCAATGCACCTCCGGCATCATCGGCTCCATGCCCTCGCTCAATGCCCGCCCGGCCGAGCAGTTCGAGGAATGGGTGCTCGAGATCCAGGAGCGGCTGGCGAAGCACGATGCGCAGCACCCGGACCGGCCGGCGGCGCCCTTCGCGATCAACCTCATCGTCCACAAATCCAACGACCGGCTGGAGCAGGACCTGGCGGTCTGCGTGAAGCACAAGGTGCCGATCATCATCACCTCGCTCGGCGCGCGGCCGGAGGTATGCCAGGCGGTGCACGGCTATGGCGGATACGTGCTGCACGACGTCATCAACCAGACCTTCGCGCACAAGGCCGTGGAGAAGGGCGCGGACGGGCTGATCCTGGTGGCGGCCGGCGCCGGCGGCCATGCCGGTGCCATCTCCCCCTTCGCCCTGATGCAGGAGACCCGCGCCTGGTTCGATGGGCCGATCGCGCTCTCCGGCTCCATCGCGGGCGGCAACTCGATCCTGGCGGCCGAGGCGATGGGCGCGGATTTCGCCTATATCGGCAGCGCCTTCATCGCCACGCACGAGGCGCGGGCGATCGAAGAGCACAAGCAGATGATCGTCGATTGCAGCGCCCAGGACATCATCTACACCAACCTCATCAGCGGCGTGCATGGCAACTACCTGAAGCCCACGCTGAAGCGCGCCGGCCTCGACCCCGACAACCTGCCGACTGAGGGGGGGCTCGCAGATGAGTTTCGGCACCGACCGCAGCAAGCGGCGCTGGAAGGATATCTGGGGCTCCGGCCACGGCATCGGCGTGGTGAAGGAAGTGGTGCCGGCGCGCGACCTGGTTGCCCGCTACCGGCGCGAATACCACGCGGCACGGGCGCGCCTCGGCGCCGGCAATGCGCTGCTGAACCCGGCCTGGGAAAAGCTGCTCGAAGCCGCGGCCGAATAGGACAAGGAGCCGGGGTATCGCTCTACCCCGGCCTTACGGGAACGGGGAGGGCCTGGTCCCCCCGTCAATCCATTGCCTGATGCGCCGGACCCGCAGCCGCCAGGCGTGGCGGCCGGCGCATCAGCGGCAGCATCAGCAGCATCGCCAGGGCCAGCAGCATCAGCAGCTTGAAGTCGTCCACATAGGCGATGATGCTGGCCTGCCGCGTGATTTCCGCATTCAGCAGCGCCGCGCCGTGCTGGGTCGCCGGGTCCCAGAAGCGGTGGATCGCGGGCCACTCGAACAGGCGGTTCAGCGGGCTCACATGCTGCACCAGTTCCGAATGGACGACCTGCGTGTTGCGCGTCAGCAGCGCCGCCATGGCGGAGATGCCGATGGCGCTGCCGAGGTTGCGCAGCAGGCTGATCAGCCCCGTGCCATCGGTGCGCAGCCTGGGGTCCAGCGTGGCGAAGGCCACCAGGTTCAGCGGGATGAAGACGAAACCCAGGGCGAAGCCCTGCAGCACCGTCGTCGTCACCAGCGTCCGCATGGAAACATCCGGCGTCCAGCCGGTCATGTCGTAAAGGGTCCAGGCCAGCAGCAGGATGCCTGACAGCATGACCTTGCGCGGGTCGAACCGGGTGGCCAGCCGGCCGGCGATCAGCATGGCCGCCATGGTGCCGAGGCCCCTTGGCGCCATGATGAGCCCGGCCGTGAAGACCGGGTAGTTGCCGAGCGTCTGCAGATAGGGCGCCAGGAGCGCCGCGGTGGAAAACAGGATGGCACCCACCGCGAACATCACGCCGAGGCCGCTGACGAAGTTCCGGTCGCGGAAGATGCGTGGCGGGATGAAGGGGTGCTCCGCCGTCGCCATGTGGACGAGGAAGAGATAGATGCCGAGGCCGGCCAGCACGGCCTCCACGATGATCTCAGTCGAGCCGAACCAGTTCAGCAACTCGCCGCGGTCGAGCAGGATCTGCAACGCGCCGATGCCGAGCGACAGCACGCCGAAGCCGAGCCAGTCGAAGCCCCGCCCGCGATCCGCCTGTTCCCGCTGCATGAAGAAGAGCAGGCCGAGGAAGGCGAGCAGGCCGAAGGGCAGGTTGACGTAGAAGACCCAGCGCCAGTTCCAGGATTCGGTCAGCCAGCCGCCGAGGGTCGGGCCCAGGATCGGCCCCACCATCACGCCCATGCCCCAGATCGCCATGGCCTGGCCGCGCTGCTCCGGCGGATAGATGTCGAGCATGGTCGCCTGCGACAGCGGCACCAGCGCCGCCCCGAAGGCGCCCTGCATCAGCCGGAAGATCACCATCTGCGGCAGCGATTGCGCCGCGCCGCAGAGCAGGGAGGCCAGCGTGAAGCCGCCGATCGAGGCGAGGAACACGGCCTTCCGCCCGAACCGCGCCGCCAGGAAGCCAACCGGCGCCGTCATGATGGCGGCCGCGGTGATATAGGAGGTGAGGACCCAGGTGACCTGGTCCGCGGTGGCCGTCAGGCCGCCCTGCATATAGGGCAGGGCGACATTGGCGATGGTGCCGTCCAGCGCCTGCATGAGCGTCGCCACCATGGCGCAGACGGTGATCAGGGCGCGGTGCGGGACCACGCCCGGATGGTGGGGGTCTGCCACGCAGCCCTCCTCAGAAGATGTCCGAGAGGTGCCGGACGTGGCCGGTATCGATGCTCACCACCGCGCTCATGCCGGCGCGGAGCTGCGGCGCATCCGCGGGCTGCTCCACCCGGACGCGCAGCGGGATGCGCTGCACCACCTTCACCCAGTTGCCCGAGGAATTCTGCGCCGGCAGCACGCTGAAGGTAGAGCCGGAAGCCGGGCTGATGCTCGCCACCACCCCGGTCCAGACCCGGTCGGGATAGGTGTCGATCGTCACCGTCACCGGATCGCCCGGCTTCACATGCGTCAGGTCGGTCTCCTTGGGCTGCGCATCGACCCAGACATGATCGCTGGAGACCAGGGCGAAGGCCGGCGTGGCGGCGCCGAGATACTGGCCCGGCTGCAGGCTGGACACCTGCGTCACGATCCCGGCAAAGGGGGCATGGATGGTGGTGTGGTCGAGTTGCCGCTCCGCCTCGGCGACGCGGGCCTCGGCTTCCACGTAATCCGGGTGCTGCTCCACCGGGGCCTCGGCCGATCCGCCCAGCTTCACCAGTTGCACCTGCGCCTGGGCGCGGAGCGATTCCGCCTGTTGCTGCGCCTGCTGCAGGCCGAAGCGTGCCTGGTCGAAGCTGGCGCGGGAGACGGCGCTGGTGCTCACCAATTGCGCCTGACGCTCGTATTGCGCCTGGGCGAGCTGCACCGCCGCCTCCTGTGCCGCGATGTCGCGCTGGATGCGCCGGTAGTCGGCCTGCATGGCGGCGAGGTTGAGCGCGGTCTGGCGAAGCTGCGCCCGGGCGCCATCCAGCGCATGGCGGAACGGGGCGGGGTCCAGCTGGAACAGGACCTGGCCGGCTTCGACCTTGTCGCCCTCATGCACGGCGATCCGCTGCACGATGCCGGAGACGTCGGTGGCCACCAGCAGCTTGTCGGCCTGGACATAGGCGTCATCGGTCCCGGCATAACGGCCGCCCTCCAGCCAGAAGACGCCGGCGCCGACCGCCACCGCCAGGATGCCGCCCAGCATCAGCGCCGGGCGCAGCCAGCGGCGGCGCCTCGGGGTTTCGGGCGCCGAGGCATCCTCCTCCAGGTTCTTGAAGACGCGAACGGATCCTTCGGGCATCTCGGGGTGGTCTTTCTCAGGCCGCTTCGCCGGGCAGGGCACCAAGGGCGAGCAGGTTGGATTTCATGGTCAGCAGCGCGGCGATGGCAGCAGCGCGCTGGGCCTCGGGCAGGTTGCGCGTCGCCGCGGCATCGAAGGCGTGGCGGGTCTCGTCGATCTCGGCCAGGACCGGTGCGGCGGCGGGGGTGAGGTGCAGCCGCCAGACTCGCCGGTCGGCCGGGTCGGCGCAGCGCTTGACCATGCCGCGGGCCTCCAGCCGGTCCACCAACCGGCCGACGGTGATCGGCTCGACCTCCAGAAGCTCCGCCAATTCGCGCTGGGTCATGCCGTCCCGGCGGCGCAGCCGGAACAGGATCATCCACTGCGCCCGGGTCATCCCATGGGCACGGGCCCGGCGGTCGGCCAGCGTCCGTACCAGCCGGGCGACATCATGCAGCAGGATGAGCAGATCGGTATCCGAGCGGTCCGGCATGGCAACTCCTAACGCCGCTGAACATAAGCAGCGTTATCATCCCCTCAATACCGAGGGCGATACGACCAAGCCGCGAATTTATGAAAAGGCGTTCATTCTAGAGCATGATGCGTTCACCTTCGTTCACGCATCATGCTCCAGGCCTTTGTCTGGTCGCGTGATTCACGCTTTTCGGTGCGAGCACCTCAAGCGATCACGCTCTAATACTCAAGTTCATAGGAGAGGCCGATGCGGTCCCCGGCCGGGCCGGTGGCCGTCTGGCCCTCCAGCTTGAGGCGCGGCGTGATCTCCACCTGCACGCCGACACCGGTCTGCCCGCTCTGACCCTGGCGGACGCCGAGGAAGACCCCCGGCGCCACATAGCGCCCCGCCTCCACCGCCGCACCGGTGCCGGCGGTGTCGCTGGTGATGCCGAGCCGGTCGAGACCGAGCGCGCCTCGCACCCGGTCCAGCGCACTGGTGCCGCCGCCGATGCCGGTGAGCTGCCCGATCGCGCTGGCCAATTGCACGATCTCGAAGGGCGAGAGGTTGCTGGTGGCGCGGTCGAACAGCAGCCGCGCCAGGATCTCGTCCTGCGGCAGTTCCGGCGTGGAGGTGAAGGTGACTTCGGGCGCCGCCGGGGTGCCCTGGACCTTGACCGTGATGGTGGTCTGCCGCGCCTGGGCCGTCGCCGTCAGGTCGAGTTGCGGCGTCAGGGTGCCGGAGACGAAGCCGATGGTGCCGCGCTGGAAGGTCAGGCGCCGCGCCAGCACGTCCAGCGTGCCGCTGCGGAGCGTCAGTTGGCCCTGCGGCACCGGCACGGCGGCGGTGCCGCCGATCGTCACCTCCCCGCCCATCTCCACATCGATGCCGCGGCCGCGGATGAACACCCGGCCCGGCGCCAGGACCCGCACCGCGAGGTTGATCGGCGGCGCCGCCGGCGTGACGGCCGCCGGCGGCGGCGGTGGTGGGGCCGCGGCCGCACCCGGCCGGCGGCCGACCTGCCGCACGTTGGTGAGGGTTGGCACGCTCGCCGGCAGGCGCTCCGGCACCCGGATCTCCGCCTGCTGCACCCGGACCTCGCCCGCCAGGCTGCCGCCGCCGAGCAGCGGCCCGGTCAGCCGCAGATCGGCACCGATCGTGGCGGTGACGAGATCGGAGGTCACCGGCCGGGCATTGCGTGCCGTCAGCGTGATATCGGCCGGCAGGCCGGGCGCCCCGGCATCCAGGCTGCCGCTCAAGGTGATGCTGCCGCCGCCGGGGGTGCGCCCCTGCAATTGCTGGATCACCAGCCGCGTCCCGTCGCCCACCACCGTGCCGGCCAGGTTGTCGATGCGGACGCCGTATTCGGCATTGCGGTAGCCGCCGCCGGAGAGCGTGGCGCGGCCGCCGAGCTGCGGCGTGCCGACGGTGCCCTCCGCCCGCAAGGCTACCGCGATCCGCCCGCTCACCCGGTCCGCCCCGGCCGCCAGGAAGGGGCCGGCCAGGGGCGCCAGGGCGAGGTTCCCCTCCAGCGAGGCGGCGAGCGGCGCCTGCGGGCCGAAGCCGCCGGGCAGCCGCGCCGTGGCGGTGAGGCGGCCGGCGGGGCCGGCATCGATCTCGGCGCGAAGCTGCGCCGCCTCGCCGGCCATCGAGGCTTCGGCCCGCAGCATCAGGGCCGGCAGGCCAAGCGCCCAATCCGCCCCGGAGCGCAGCCCCGAGCCTTGCAGGGTGGCCTTGATCTCCGGCCGACCGACCGGGCCGGTGACGCGCACCTCGCCCGACACCGTGCCCTGCGGCTGAAGATCCGGCACGAAGCGCTCGGCCAGCGCGACCGGCAGGGCCGAAAGCGTGACCGTCAGATCGGCCCGTTCCGGCCCCCAGCGTCCGGCGGCCCGGACCTGCCCGCCGCCCTGGACGGCGAGCGCCAGCCCCGGCACCTCGACCCCGCCATCCGCGCCCAGCACCACCCGCGCCGGGGCGGCGAGGCGCAGCGCCTCGCCCATCGCCTGCGCCTCCAGCGCCGCGAGGTCGAGCCGCCAGCCGCCATTCGCCGAGGCGAGGCTGCCGCGGCCGGAGACTGCACCCGCATCGGCACGGCCCTGGACGGTCCAGTCGAGCGCCGCCGGGGTGCCGCTGGCGGTGGCCTGCAAGCTGCCCTCGGTGCCGGCCAGGGCCAGGCGGGGGGGCATCGAGCCTTGCATTGAAGCCTTGCAGCCCCTGGGCGGTGGGGTTGAGCCGGGCTTCCAGGACCAGCCGCCCGACCAGATCGGCCAGCCCGGCCAAGCGGCCGAGCGGGGCGAGGTCCGTGGCCTCCAGCCGCGCCGTGCCGTCGAACAGCGCCGCCGCCGGATCGAGCAGCCCGGTCAGGGAGAGCCGCGCCGGGCCGAGCCGCGCCTCGCCCTGCTCCAGCCGCAGCTTGCCGCCCTCGGGCTGGCCGCGGAGCGCGAGGCTGAGCGGCATCTCGGCCAGGCGGCCGGCCAGATCGGCCTGGACCCGCGGGGCGGAGAGGGGGGTCTCGACCCTGGCCTGCAACCGCAGCGCTTCCAGTACCCGACCCGCCGCCTCGATCCGCCCGGATTCGGCGGTGATGACGAGAGTCGGGTCCGCCAGGCTGCCGCTGGCCTGCACCACCGCCTCCAGGGCGCCTTCCGAGCCGGGGCCGAGCACCGACAGCCGCGGCAGCGAAAGTCGGGCCTGCAGCGCGAGCGGCTCGGCCAGGCTGCCCTCGGCCGCCAGCCGCCCGGCCGCCCCGGCCAGCACCAGGTCCAGGCTGGGGCCGGGCAAGGCGGCTCGCAGCGTGAGGTGCGGGGTGGGGCCGAGCACCGCATCGGCCTGCGGGATGCCGGTGGCCAGCCCCTCGGGCGTCGCCTCCAGCGAGACTTCCGGCCGGCTGATGGTGCCGCCGATCCGCGCCTCGGCATGGGCGCCGGTCCAGCCGATCCCGGCCGGGAGCAGGGCGGCGAAGCGCGCTGATTCCGCGAGGTCGAGGATGAGGCGAAGGTCCAGCGCCTCGCTGGCCAGATCGGCGCTGCCGCTGGCGCTGACTTGGCCGGCCGGCAGGCCCAGGCGCAGGCTGCGCAGCGCCAGGCGCCGGTTCGCCGGCAGGTCGGCGTCGAGCGAGAATTGCACCGGTGTGGCAAGCGGCGCCAGATCGGGCGGCAGCAGCGGCGCGGCGCGCGCCTGGCCCTCCAGCCGCGCTCCAAAGGCACCGTCCGGCGTGGCGCGGACCTCGCCCCGGGTGGAGAGCGCGATCTCCGGCCCAAGCCCCGCTTCCAGGGTCAGGGCGGCGCCGCTGGCGGGGCCTTGCAGCCGCAGGTCAAGTGCCAGCGGATGCTGCGGCAGCCCGAGCAGGCTCGGCACCAATCCGCCCGGGGCTTCCCGCAGCGCGACCTCGGCCGAGAGGCGGCCGGAGGCCGGGGTCAGGGCGATATCGGCGGTGGCGCTGCCCTCGGCGTCCAGCCGGCGCAGGTCGAGTTTGGCTTGCAGGCTGCCCGAGCGCAGCGCCGCCTGGCCGCCTATGGAAAAGGCGGCCGCCTGGCCGGCCACTGCTGGTTCCAGTTCCAGCCGCCGCACCTCCAGCCGGTCGATCGAGACATCCACCGGCAGTTCCGGCAGTTGCAGGAAGCCGCCGGAGGTGGGTTGCGCCGGGGCCGCCGCGGGGTTGCTCTCCGGCAGGCGTTCCAGCCGCAGCAGATCGGCTTCCAGCGATTCCAGCCGGAGCACGCCGCGCAGCAGGGCCGTGGGGGCGAGGTCGAGCCGCGCCCTCTCCAGCACCAGCCAGACCCCTCGCGCATCCGAAAGCGTGATCCGCCGGGCCGTCGGCTGGGCCCGCCAGGTGCCTTCCAGCCCCTCCACCCGCAGCCCGGGCACGAGCGATTCCAACTGCCGTTCCAGCCAGGTGCCGCCGCCGGAGCCGCTGTCCTGTGCCAGCCCGGTCAGGGCGAACAACAGCAGCCCCGCCAGCACGGGCAGCAGGATGCGCAGCCGCCGGAGTCCGGAGAATCCCCTCATCTAGAACGCCTGGCCGATGCCGATATAGAGCCCGTAGCCGGAGGAGCCCTGCTGCTTCACCAGGGGCAGCGCGACATCCGCCCGGATCGGCCCGATCGCCGTGTAGTAGCGGAGCCCCAGCCCCGCGCCCGCCCGCAAGGTGGAGAGATCGGGGGCGGAGCCGGTGCCGACCGTGCCGGCATCGAGGAAGGCCACCGCGCCGAAATCGCCCCAGACGCGCTGCCGCCATTCGATGCTCGCCTCCAGCAGGCTGGCGCCGCCGGAGGGCTTGTTGCGGGTATCCCGCGGCCCGATCGACTGGTAGTCATAGCCACGCACCGAACCGCCGCCGCCCGCATAGAAGCGCTGATGCCGCGGCACATCCGACCGGCCGGCGCCGAGCAGCGAACCGACCGTCCCCCGCACCGCCAGGATGCTGCGCCGGTCTCCCGACACGTCCCAATAGGTGCTGCCGGTCAGCCGGAGCGGCGCGAAGGGCGCGGTATCGCGCAGGCTGAGGGAGGGGGTGAGGCTGCCATTCGCCCGCCAGCCGCGCGCGGGGTCCAGCAGGCTGTCGGAGCCATCATAGCGGCCGGCGAAGGTGAAACCGATGATCTGGTAGGGGTCGAGCTTGCCGTCCGGCGGGCCGATCCGGCCGAAATCGGCGACCGGCCCGGCCTGCACCGAAAGCCGCTCGGAAAGCCGCCGCTCCAGCAGGACCGAGGCGGTGATGGCATCCCGGTCATAGGCATCCAGCCGCTCCCGCAATGCGCCGAGGCTGGCGACGAGCGTCAGGTCGCGCCCAAGCAGGCCGGGGCGGCGGAAGGTGGCGCCGGCGCGATAGGTCATCTTGTCGACCCCGTCGCCGGCGCCGATCCGTGCCACCTCTGCTTCCAGCCGCAGCCGCTCGGCATGGCCGAAGAGGTTGCGGTGCTCCCAGTAGATCCGGCCGGAGGGGCCGTAATTCGTTTCATAGGCCAGGCTGACGCCCAGCGCGTGGCGGGCGCGCTCGGTGACGGTGAAGGTGGTGGGCAGGCGGCCGGCCTCGTCCAGCCGCTCCGCCGCCCGGGCCCGCACCGATTCGAAGGCGCCTAATGCCATGAGGTCCTTCCGGGCGCGCTCCAGCCGCTCCGGGCTATAGACGTCCCCGGCGATGCGGCTGGCCTGGCGGCGCAGGAAGGCGGGGTCGACCCGCACCGCGCCCTCCACATCCGGCGGCGCGAATCGGGCGAGCGGGCCGGGGGCGAGGCGCCACGCAACCTCCATGCTGTGGTTGTCGTGGTTCACCACTGCCTCCCGGTTGGCCACCGTCGTCAGCGGATGGCCGGAGGCAAGCAGCCGGTCCCGCAGCGTCCGCTCGGCGCTCAGCACCGGCCCGGCCTGGGCCGGGTCGCCGGGGGCGAGGCCGAAGGGCTCGGCGGTGGCCGCTGCCACGGCCTCAGCGCCGGCCGGGTTCTCGGGCCGGACGGTGACGCTGGTGATGCGATAGACTTGGCCGGGCTCGGCGATGATGCGGACCGGAACCGGCTCCGGCCCCGCCCGCTCCAGCCGCTCCGCCAAGCCGGGACTGCCGAGCGGCAGGCCGGCGATCTCGATTCGCGCCGTCCCACCCCAATAGCCTTCGGATTGCAGGGCGCGGAGCAGCCGCTCGCGGTCGCCCTCCGCCCGGCTGAGCACGCCGATTGGACTCGTCGGCGCCTGCTCCTGCAGCCGGGCCAGTTGGGAAACGGCGGCCAGCGCGGCATCCAGCCCGGCATCGCCGGTGGGCTGGATCTCGACCCGATAAGGCAGGATGGAGGGTTCGTCCGGCGTCTCCACGGGCGGCGCGGCGTCCGGCGCAGGCGGCGCCTGCTGCGACACCGCGGGACCGGCGAGCAGCAGCAGCAGCAGTGGCAGGGAATGGCGAGGGCGCGGCACTGTTTCGAAAGCACTTTCCTGCGCCGGGGTTCCCGGCGGGGGTGGCAGGGGCAGGGGGCACGGACTAGGTTTCTCCCATGGATAGCACCCTCGCCGAAACCCTCACCCGCTGGCGTCGCCACCTGCACGCCCATCCCGGCCTCACCCTGCATGAGGGGCCGACGGCCGCCTTCGTCGCGGAGCAGTTGCGGGCCATGGGGGTGGAGGTCACGGAGGGGGTCGGTGGCCATGGCGTGGTCGGCACGCTCCGCCGGGGCGGCGCCGGCGGCGCCTCCAACCGCTCGGTCGGGCTGCGCGCCGATATGGATGCGCTGCCGATCCAGGAACTGAGCCCGCTGCTGCCGCACCGTTCCACGGTGCCGGGGGTGATGCATGCCTGCGGCCATGACGGGCATACCACGGCGCTGCTCGGGGCCTGCGCCCTGCTGCAGGCGGACCCCTCCTGGACCGGCACGGTGCAATTGGTCTTCCAGCCGGCCGAGGAGGGCGGCGGCGGCGCCCGCTCCATGATCGCGGACGGGCTGTTCCAGCGCTTCCCGATGGAACGCATCTTCGGCTGGCACAACTGGCCGGGCCTGGAGGCCGGCACCGTCGCGGTGCATGATTCGGCGGTGATGGCGGCCGGCGCCCGCTTCGAGATCGCCTTCGAGGGCCATGCCGGCCACGCCGCCCTGCCGCATATGACGCGCGACCCGATGATCGGCGCCGGCCATTGCATCGTGGCGCTGCAATCCATCGTCGCCCGCAACCTGGACCCGCTGGATGCCGGCGTCATCAGCGTCACGATCGCCGAGGCGGGGGAGGCGCAGAACCAGATCGCGCACCGGGCGGTGCTGAAGGGCACCCTGCGCTTCCTGCGCGACGCGACCGGCGATGCGCTGGAGGACGGCATGCGCCGGGTGGCGCAGGGCATCGCCGCCGCCTTCCAGCTTGAGGCAGAGGTGGCAATCCGCCGCGGCGTGCCCGTGACCGTCAACCATCCGGCCGAGCGCGAATTGGCTGCCGAGGCCGCCGCCGCCGTCACCGCGCTGCGCCGCGACATCCCGCCGGCCATGACCGGCGAGGACTTCTCCTGGTTCCTGAAGGAGGTGCCGGGCGCCTTCGTCTGGATCGGCAATGGGTCGGCGGAGGGCGGGCGCGAGCTGCACAGCCCGCATTACGACTTCAATGATGCGGTCCTGCCTGTCGCCAGCAGCTATCTGGCCGAGGCGGCGAAGCGGGCGCTGGCGGGGCGCTGACCGCGATCGGCCGGTGTGCCGGAGAGATGGAAAGGCCGCGCCGCAAACCTCTGATTTTATGGCTTTTCCCAGGACCCTCCAGAGCCGGCGAATGATGCCCTGGCGCCCAATGACCGCGGCCTGTCTCCCAGCCGTCCTGGCCCTGGCCGATGCCGTGCATCCCGACCATCCCGAGGATCGGGAGGTCTTTGCCGAACGCCTCGCGCTCCATCCCGCTGGCTGCCTTGTGCTGGAGGCGGATGGCGCGGTCTGCGGCTATGCCCTGGCGCATCCCTGGAGCATCGTGGCGCCACCGGCGCTGAATGCGCGCCTTGGCCGGCTGCCGGTGCGGCCGGACACATTGCATCTGCATGATATCGCGCTGATCCCCGCCCTGCGCGGCGCCGGGCAGGCGGCGGCGGCGCTGGAGATTCTGCTGGGCCAGGCCAGCGCGCTTGGCCTGCCGCGCGCCACGCTCGTGGCCATCGCCGGCAAGCAGGGCCACTGGGCGCGACGGGGCTTCCATCTCCTGGCGCCGCGCGACCCGGCCCCGCTCCGCAGCTATGGCGCCTGCGCCAGCTTCATGGCGAAGCCGCTACCTGGCTGAACCCGTGGCGTGCAGCCTGCACCGCCTCCCGCGTCGCCAACGGGTCGTCGAAGAGGCAGGTGCGGCAGCCCTCGATCTGCTGCCAGTCGCGATTGCGGAGCTGGCGGAACAGCAGGTGCCGTCGCTGATCCTCCAAAAGATCGGGCAGGGCCGCCGTGGCGAGCGAGCCGAGGTCGCTCCGCTTCGGAAAGTCGTTGCAGCAGGTCAGCAGCCTGCCATCCCAATCGATGATGAGATCATAGGCGAGGTCCTGGGTGCAGGCCCCTGTAATTGGCGAAATATGCATCTCCAGCACGCCCTCGGTCATGGCGGCTCGGTTGGTGAAGGGCTGGAAGTCCACCCCTCGGGCGCCGAGGCCGATGGCCCAGGCTTCCAGCGCCGCCAATTCCGCCCGGTTCCGCCGGTGCACCGGCACCGCGAGCACCGCCTTCCGCCCCGCCAGCGCCAGCAGGGCCTCGACGCGCGGCATCACCGTGGCGAAGCGCAGCGGCGCCATCAGTCTCTCATAGACCTCCGGCACCAGGCTCTCGACATGCACGGCGATGGAATCCGCGGCCTCCACCACCGCCGCCTGACGCGGCACGAAAGCGGCGCCGGTGGTGCTGACCGTCACCGGCACGCCGAGCAGCGCTGCCTTCAGCCGCCCGATGCGGCTGGCCAGGTTGCGGTCGATCAGCGGGTCGCCGAACAGGCCGAAGCCGATGGCGCCGGTGATCGGCAGGCCGCAGCCGGCCAGCCCTTCCAGCAACCGATCGAAGATGCGCTCCGGCATCACCTCGCCACGCGGCACCTGCAGCCAGGGCTTGTTGGTCGGGCAATGCAGGCAGGAGGCGGTGCAGATGCCGCTATTGCCGATCACCACATTGCGGATGCGGTCGAGCGGCCAACGGTCGAGCTGGCCATGGGTGCCGGACCAGTCCACGGCATCGCCCGGGTCAGCCCTCTGCACCTTCACGGCCCGCAGCCGGAACTGGCCTGCGGCGGTGGAGGCCCAGAGCCGCAATCCCACCTCCTGCGGCGCCTCCAGCCGGAATTCCAGGATCAGATGGTCCGCGAGGGTCACGAATTCCCGCGTCGATTATCCAGGCGCGGCGGGCGGCGAACTGGCTGCCTTCAAGCTGCCGGATCCCGATGACCAGCTCGGCGCCCAGCGGCGGCTCGGGCGGCAGCATGACCTGGAAGCGCGCGGCGTGATGTCCTGCCGGCAGCCGCACCCGCTCCGCAAAGAAACAGCCTGGCCCCGCCGGGTCGGCCAAAGGCGGCCGGTGCCGCGGCGGCGGGGTCACATGCTCATGCAGGATGATCTGGCCCTTGGCCGCCACGGCCTGCCCCCTTTGTCCGGCACCAGGGGCGATGCATAGCCAGGGTTGCGCGGAAAATGCCAGCCTCGACTCAGGAGAGGCGCGCCTGCAGCCATTGCCCCGCCGCGGCCACCGCCTGCCGCGCCGCACCGACATGGCCGATGGCGCGCAGGAAGCCATGCACCGTGCCGGGAATGACCGCCGCCTCCACCGCCACCCCGGCCTGCCGCAGCCGGTCCGCCATGGCCAGATTCTCGCTGGCCAGCACATCGAGTTCGGCGATCTGCAGCAGGCAGGGTGGCAGGCCGGCCAAGTCGCCCCGCAGCGGCGCCGCGAGGGGGCTCAGCCGGTCGGCCTCACGGGGCGCGTAGCTCCGCCAGTAGAATTCCATGCGCTCCAGGGTCAGCCCGTAGCCGGTGGCGAATTCGCGGTAGCTCGGCGTATCGAGCCGCGAGTCGAAGACCCCGTAATTCAGCAGCAGCCCGCGCAGTGCCACGGGCTTCGCCGCCTCCCGCAGCAGCAGCGCCGCCCCGGCGGCGAGGTTGGCCCCGGCGGAATCGCCGCCCAGCACGATGCGCGCCGGGTCGAGGCCCCACTCCGCGCCATGCGCCGCGACCCAGGCGGCCACCCCGGCGCATTCCTCCAGCGCCTGGGGGAAGGCCGCTTCCGGGCTCAGCGCGTAATCCGGGCCGATCACCGCGCAGCCGGCGGCGGCGGCGTATTCGCGCATCAGCCGGTCATGCGTGTCGATGCTGTTCCAGACCCAGCCGCCGCCATGCAGATAGACCAGCACGGGCAGCGGGCCGGTACCGCGGCTGGGCCGATGCACCCGGCACTGGATGCGCCGGCCGCGGAGCGGCAGCCAGCGATCGGTGCTCTCGGCCATCGTCGGCCCGCCTTCGGCCAGCGGCAGGTTCAGCGCCTCGGTGAGCGCGCGCGGCTCGTCGAAGGGCAGGGTCAGGCGAATCGGCGGCTGCCGCTGCGCCGCCGCCTCCATCATGGCGTTGAAGGCGCGCATCTCCGGGTCCAGCCTCGGGTCTTCCGCCATGCATCCCTCCTGTCCTTGCCGGACAGTGGAGGCGGTGGCGCGGCGTCCCGCAAGGGGGGAACCGCCCCGCAGGCTTCGGTTGCGGGGTCGCCTTCAAAGGATCATGTTGCACTGCACCATGCCCAATCTCCTCCCCATTCGTGGCAAGCCCGGCTTCCAGCAGGCTGCCCTGTACAACCCCCAAAGCGTGGTCCTGGTGGCCGACCCGGCGGTGCCGGAAGCGGCGATCCTGGCGCGCAACCTGGGCGCCGGCGGCTTCCATGGGCGGCTTTTCTCCGTCGGATTGCCGGCCGAAGGGCTGACGGAAAGCCCCTCCATCGCCGAGCTGCCGGAAGCCCCCGACCTCGCGGTGCTCTGCCTGCCGCCCGAAGCGCAGGAGGCATCCATGGCGGCGTTGGCGGCGCGGGGCTGCTATGCCGCGATCCTGCCCGGCGCGGCGCCGGACCTCGTGGCGATCTCGGCCCGGACCGGCGTGCGCGCGCTGGGGCAGGGAAGTTTCGGCCTCTGCATCCCGGGCATCGGCCTGAATGCCTCCTTGACGCATCTGGCGCCGGTACCGGGGCGCCTGGCGCTGGTGACGCAATCCGCGGCGCTGGCGCGGGCGGTGCTGGATTGGGCGGCAGCGGAGGCCGTGGGCTTCAGCCATGTCATCGGCGTCGGTGGCAATGCCAGCCTGGGCTTCGCCATGGCGCTGGATTGGCTCGCGCGCGATGCCAATACCGGCGCGGTACTGCTTGATATCAGGCGCATCCGTAACCGCCGGTCCTTCATTTCGGCCGCCCGTGCCGTCGCCCGCACCCGGCCGGTGGTGGCGATCCGGGCCGGCGGGCGCAGCGCGGATGCCTCCGGCATCGGCGATGCGGTGCTGGAGGCGGCGCTGCGCCGCGCCGGTGTGCTGCGGGTCTCCGGGCTCGAGGACCTGCTTTCCGCCGCCGAGACCCTGGCGCGGGTCCGGCCCCGGCAGGGCGGTGGGCCGGCGGCGGCGCAGGGCGACCGCATCGGCATCGTCACCAATGGCATCGGCATCGGCCAGCTTGCCGCGGATGCGGTGATCGCCGGTGGCGGTCGGCTGGCGGTGCTGTCGGAGGAAGCGCTTGCCGCCCTCACCCTGCTGCTGCCGGAGGGCTGGCGGCCTGGAAATCCGCTCTCGCTCGGCCCCACGGCGGGGCCGCGCCTGGCGGAGGCCGCCGCGATGCTGGCGGGGCTGCCGGAGGTGGACGCGGTGGTGGCGTTGCATGCGCCGGCGCCGGAGGGGATGGAGCCGGGCGCGGGCGGCGATGTCACCGTCGCGGCACTGATCGCCGCCACCAAGGCGGGTGGCGGCCGGGCGGCGCCGATCCTGGCCGGCTGGGTCGGGCAGGCCAGTGCCGGGCCGCAGCGCCAGGCGCTGGCACGGGCCGGACTCGCCGCCTTCGATACTCCGGAAGCCGCGGTGCGCGGCGCCCTGCATCTCGCGCGGGACCGCCGCAACCGCGCCGCCGCCGCGGAATTGCCGCCGCGCGAGGTGCTGGAACTGGCCCCGGACCGTGCGGCGGTGGAGCGCATCCTGGCCAAGGTCCGCGCCATCGGCCGGCTCACATTGACCGAGGAGGAGGCGCTGGGCGTGCTGGCCGCCTACGGCATCCCGACGGTGCCCGGCCGCCGCGCCGTCGGTCCGGAAGAGGCCGCGGATGCCGCCGCCATGCTGCGCCCACCCGTGGTGCTCAAGATCCTGAGCCCCGACCTCGCCCATAAGAGCGAGGTCGGTGGCGTGGTGCTCGGCCTTGATTCACCTGCGGCGGTGCAGGAGGCGGCGGTGGCCATGCTCCGCCGGGTCCGGGCGGCGCGGCCGGAAGCCCGGATCGAGGGTTTCCTGGTGCAACGCCAGGCCGCGCGGGCGCTGGAATTGCGGCTGCGGCTCGGCGACGACGCCATGTTCGGCCCCTGGATCGGCTTCGGCCAGGGTGGCACCGCGGCGGACCTGGCGGGGGATGAGGCCTATGACCTGCCGCCGCTCAACCTGGCGCTGGCCGGGCAGTTGATCGCGCGGTCCCGCACCGCCCGGCTGCTGGCCGGCTTCCGCGACTGGCGGCCGGCCAACCAGGCGGCGGTGGCGGATGCGCTGGTGCGCCTCAGTCAGATCGCGGTGGACTTCCCGGAGATTGCCACGCTCAGCATCAACCCGCTCTTCGCCGATGCGGAGGGGGTGCTGGCAGTCGATGCCGAGCTTGCCTTGCGGCCCGCGGGCGAGGCTGGGCGGCTGGCGATTCCGCCCTATCCCGGTGAACTCGCGCTGCCCTTCCGCACTCCGTCGGGGGAGGTGCTGCTGATCCGCCCGATCCGGCCGGAGGATGCCGCCGCCCATGCCGAGGCCTTCCGCAATCTGGCGCCCGAGGATGTGCGGTGGCGCTTCTTCTCACAACTCCGGGAGATGTCTCCCGCCCTGGTCGCGCGCCTCACGCAGATTGATTACGGCCGTGAAATGGCATTCATTGCCACCCGGCGCCGTCCTGGCCAGCCGGAGGAGACGGTCGGGGCGGCGCGGCTGATCCGCGAGCCCGCGGGCGAGTTTTCGGGGGCGGAGGCCGAATTCGCCGTCATCGTGCTGCCCGGTATGAAGGGGCAGGGCCTGGGCCGGCACCTGATGGAGCGGCTTTTCGACTGGGGCCGTGCCAATGGGGTTCGCAGCGTCGTCGGCCATGTCCTGGTCGACAACCGCCCCATGCTCGGCTTCGTCCGGGCACTGGGCTTCGGCCTGCGGCGCTCGGCCGAGGAGGAGGATGTGATGGAGGCGCGGCTGGACCTGTAAGGTGTAGCGCCGCCGGCTATTCCGGCGGCCGCGCCTCCCTTGCCATCTCGCGCACCCGGGCCGCGCCCTCGGCACCTTTCAGCGCGTCCCGCCAGGCCGTTTCGGCAATCCGCTGATGGATCGCCACCGCCTCGTCCGCGGCGGTGATGGTGGCCACGCCGATGCCGGCATTGGGGCCGGTATCGGCGGCGAAGGGGCTGCCGACGACATGCGCGCGGTCCCGCCCGCGCAGCACCATGAAGCTGCCGGAGGGGTCCGGCCCGGCGGTGAGCCCGAGCTGGATGCCGATCGGCACCGATTCCATCAACGCCGCCAGCGCCTCCGCCTCCGCAAGGGCGGCGGCGCGGCAGCGCGCGCGGGTGCGCTCCGGCACCGGCAGTCCGGCGGCCACGCCATCCTGCAGGAAGCGGCGCAGCGACCCTTCGGACAGGATGCCGATGATGCTGGGCCGGCGCTGCTGGTAGAGCTTGCGGCGGGCGGCGAGCAGGCCGAGCGCCTGGTCGGCGGCAGTGCGGGCGGCGGCCCGTTCCGGCGCGGTATTGGCGGCTTCGGTCCAGGCTTCAGCCAGGGCGCCGTCGAACCCCTCGGTGGCGGTCTGGTAGCAGACCGCGCCGCCGACCAGCAGGATCTGGTCGGCTTCCTCCTCGACCTGACGGAGGCGTTCCTGGAAGGCAACCGGCCGGGCGAAATACTCGACCCCGATCCCCAGCAGGGACAGTGGAGAGATTTTCAGCAACTCGGCCAGCCGCCGGATGGTGTCCAGCTTGATGACCTCGCCCTTTTCGTAGCGATAGAGCGCGGCACGGGAAACCCCGAGTCGGGCGGCGATCTCCTCGGCTCGCAGGCCAGATTCGAGGCGGTAGGCGCGCAACTGCTGCCCGATATCCGCGAAACGCATTTCGACCTCCGGTAGCAAGTCCATTCAGGAAAGCTGACCAAATTGAGACAAAATCTCAGCCAGCTTCCGATTCGCTTAAAAACATGAACCAAGCTGCGCCCGCGATCAAGCATCTCCGCGCCTGGAGGGTTCCTTCGTTGCGCCGCGCCGCGTCATGTGAGGGCCGCGCGCCGCGCCAGGACAGGGCGGCGCGGCGGCTCCCCGGCTCAGCCCTCCGTATCGGGCGCGACCTTGTGGGCCGCCATCGTCTCCAGGGCCTTGACCATGCCAGAATGGTCCCAGCCGCCGCCGCCCGCCGCAGCGCAGGCCGAGAACAACTGCTGCGTGCTCGCGGTATTGGGCAGCGCCACGCCCAGTTCCCTGGCCGATTGCAGCGCCAGGTTGAGGTCCTTCTGGTGCAGCACGATCCGGAAGCCCGGGTTGAAGGTCCGCTTGATCATCCGCTCCCCATGCAGTTCCAGGATGCGGGAGGTGGCGAGGCCGCCCATCAATGCCTGCCGCACCCGGGCCGGGTCGGCGCCGGCCTTGCTGGCGAAGACCAGGGCCTCGCCCACCGCCTCGATGGTGAGGGCGACGATGATCTGGTTGGCCACCTTGCAGGTCTGGCCGGCGCCATTGGCCTCGCCGACCAGGGTGATGTTCTTGCCCATGGCCTCGAACAGCGGCCTGGCGCGGTCGAAACCCGCTTGCGGACCGCCCACCATGATGGTGAGCGAGGCCTGCTTGGCACCCACCTCGCCGCCCGAGACCGGGGCATCCAGGTAGTCGCAGCCAAGCGCATTGATGCGGGCGGCGAAATCCTTGGTGGCGGTCGGGCTGATCGAGGACATGTCGATCACCAGCTTGCCGGAAGAAAGCCCGGCCGCGACCCCGCCCTGGCCGAACAGCACCGCCTCCACATCCGGGGTATCCGGGACCATCAGGATGATCACCTCGGCCGCGCGGGCGATGGCGGCGGCATCCGGCAGCACGGTGGCGGCGGCGCGAATTTCGGCGCCGAGGCTCTTCCGCTCGGGGACAAACAGCTCATGCCCGGCGGATTTGAGGTGCAGCGCCATGGGCTGGCCCATGATGCCGAGGCCGATGAAGCCGATCTTCATGCGGTGTCTCCGATTCCCTGCTGTGTTTGCGTTCAGGACTTGTAGGGCTGGAACCAGCCGAGCCCGTCCAGCGTGGCGCCGGCGGGGCGGTACTCGCAGCCGATCCAGCCGCGGAAGCCAAGCTCGTCGATGCGGCGGAAGACGAAGGGCCAGTTCACCTCGCCGGTGCCGGGCTCGTGCCGTCCGGGATTGTCGGCCACCTGCATATGCGCGATCAGCGGCAGGTGCTTCTCCACCCGCTTGACGATGTCGCCCTCGGTGACCTGGCAGTGGTAGAGGTCGAATTGCAGGCCGATCCGCTCCGGCCCGATCGCCTCGATGATGGCCGCGCCCTCATCCGTGGTGTTGAGGAAGAAGCCCGGGATGTCGCGGTGGTTGATGGGCTCGATCACCGGCTTCACACCCAGCTTCGCGCATTCCTCCGCCGCCCAGGCGAGGTTCACGGCATAGGTGGCCAGCAGGGTGTCCCGCGGCACGCCGGGGGGCGTGAGGCCGGCCATCACATGCAGCCGCGGGCAGGCAAGCGCGGTGGCGTAGTCGAGCGCCTTGCGGATGCCGTCGCGGAATTCCTGCCCCCGGCCAGGCAAGGCGGCGCAGCCGCGCTCGCCCGCGGCCCAGTCGCCGGGGGGCGCGTTGAACAGCACCTGCGAGAGGCCATTGTCCTGCAGCCGCCGCGCGATCTCGGCGGCCGGGAATTCATAGGGAAAGAGGAACTCCACCGCCGCGAAGCCGGCCGCCCGGGCGGCGGCGAAACGGTCGAGGAAGGGGAGTTCGGTGAACATCATGGAGATGTTGGCGGCGAAGCGCGGCATGGCGCGGCTGGTCCCCCGGGGTTTGGATTGGTAGCTGGATCGGCGGCTGGGTCGGCCGCAGGCTACCGGCGTGGCGCCATGCTGGCTACTGCCGGGCATCCGATCGCCGCAGATGCGCGGCCCTGCCAGACCGTGCAAGCTGGGCGCGAATCGGAGGCGTGATGCAGCCCGAACCTTTCCACCCGGCCCGCGCGCTCGGGCTCATCGCGGTGCTGACGCTCGCCGTCGCCTGCCTGATGGTGCTGCGGCCCTTTCTTTCGGCGCTGCTCTGGGCGGCGATCCTGGTCTATTCGACCTGGCCGGCCTATCGCTTCCTGCGGGAGAGGGCGAAGCTCTCCGCCGGCTGGGCCGCCGGCGCCATGGTGCTCGCGGAATTCCTGCTGATCGGCCTGCCGCTGGTCTTCGCCACGCCCACCCGGCGGGAGGACGTGGAAGGACTGCGCAACGCGGTGGAGACGTTGCTGACCCAGGGCATGCCGGGACTCGGCGACTGGCTGGGCCGGGTGCCGCTGATTGGTGGCTACCTCCAGCCCTGGTTCGAGGGGCTGGATCTCGGCTTCGCCGGCCTGGCGCAACTGGTGCGCCCCTATGCCGGCAGCTTGGCGCAAAGCCTGCTGGCGGTCCTGCTGGCGGTGCTGTCGGGCCTGGCCGAGGTGCTGGTGGCGATCTTCCTGGCCTTCTTCCTCTATCGGGACGGGCCCGCCATCGCCGCGCGGAGCGAGGCGGTGCTGGCGCGCCTCGGCGGCGACCGCACCCAGCGGCTGATGGAGCTGACCGGCAACGTGACCCGGGGCGTGGTTTATGGGCTGCTCGGCACCGCGCTGGTGCAGGGGGTGATGACCACCTTCGGCCTTTGGATCGCGGGGGTGCCGCGGCCGGTGCTGCTCGGGGTGGTTGCCGGGGTCATTTCCATCATGCCGGTGGGCGCGCCGATCGTCTGGATTCCCGCCACCCTCTGGCTGTTCAGCCAGGGGGGAGACGGGCTGGGCGATCTTCCTCGGGCTCTACGGCGCCTTCGGCATCAGCAGCGCCGACAACGTGATCCGGCCCTGGCTGATCGCCCGCGGCGCCGACCTGCCGCTGCTGCTGACCCTGCTGGGCGCGCTGGGCGGGGTGCTGGCCTTCGGCTTCCTCGGCCTGTTCCTCGGGCCGGTCCTGCTGGCCGTGGGCTTCAACCTGTTGAAGGACTGGGCGGCGGAGGGCGGTTCCGGCGGGGCCGGCCCTGCCTGAGTCACTTCCCCGCCGCCGGGCCGCGCCCTAATAGGGGCGGACCATCTGGAGATCCCCGGGATGCCGGGGCGGGGGACAGGAAGATGCAGCGATGGATCCGGGCGGCCGCCGTGCCGTGCCTGGCCCGCATCGGCGGCGATGCCGGGGCATGGGCGCGCATGTGGCCGGCAACCAGCCCCGCTGCCGGCGGGCCGCATTGAACTGAGAGGCCGGCGTGTTCGCCTTCATCATCTCGCGCATACTGCAGGCGGTGCCGGTCATGCTGGCCGTGGCGCTGATCAGCTTCGCCATGTTCGCCTATGTCGGCGACCCGATCTCGATCATGCTCGGCCAGGACTTCACCGAGGCGCAGCGCCAGGCGCTGGTGGCTGACCTCGGCCTGGACCAGCCCTTCTTCGTGCAATTCGCCAATTCGTCGGCAATGCGGTGCAGGGGGAATTCGGCCTGTCCTACCGCCTGTCCCGGCCGGTGGCGGAACTGATCGCGGAGCGCGCGCCGGCGACCCTGGAACTGGCCTTCTGCGCCGCCGCCCTGGCGCTTTGCGTCGGTGTGCCGATGGGGGTTTATACCGGCCTCTACCGGCATTCCTGGCTGAGCCGCTTCTTCCTGACCTTCAGCCTGATCGGCGTCTCGCTGCCCACCTTCCTTATCGGCATCCTGCTGATCCTGGTCTTCTCCGTCTGGCTCGGCTGGCTGCCGAGCTTCGGCCGCGGCGACGTGGTGCAGCTCGGCTGGTGGAGCACCGGCTTTCTCACCTGGTCCGGGCTGAAGGCGCTGATCCTGCCCTCGATCACCCTTGGCCTGTTCCAGCTCACCCTCATCATGCGGCTGGTGCGGGCGGAGATGCTGGAAGTGCTGCGCACAGACTACATAAATCGCCCGGGCCCGCGGCCTGAGCAACCGCGCCGTGCATTTCGGCCATGCCTTGCAGAATACGCTGGTGCCGGTGATCACCATCGCCGGGCTGCAGCTTGGCGCCATCATCGCCTTCGCCATCGTCACCGAGACGGTGTTCCAGTGGCCCGGCATGGGGCTGCTCTTCATCCAGAGCGTGGGCGTCGCCGATATCCCGGTGATGGCTGCCTATCTCATGCTGATCGCGCTGGTCTTCGTCGTCATCAACCTGATCGTGGACCTGCTCTATTATGCGGTGGACCCGCGGCTGCGGATCTCCCGCGGCGCGGTCAGGGGCCGCTGAGATGGCCGCGGACAACGCGATCTCCCGCGCGCTCGACAGCGACCTCTGGTGGTCCTTCAAGCGATCCCCGATCACCGTCGCCTCGGCCATCGTGGCGCTGGTCTGCATCGGCGCGGCGGTGCTGGCGCCCTGGATCGCGCCGCACAACCCCTTCGACCTGGCCAGCCTGAACCTCCTGGATGCCTTCAAGCCGCCGGCCTGGAACCCGGAAGGGGACGCGGCCTATCCCTTCGGCACCGACGACCAGGGCCGCGACATGCTCTCGGCCATCATGTACGGGGCGCGCGTCAGCCTGCTCGTCGGCTTCTCGGCCACGATCTTCGCGACGCTGACCGGCGTCGCGGTCGGCCTGCTCGCGGGCTATGCGGGGGGGCGTGGTGGATGCGGTGCTGATGCGCATCGCGGATATCCAGCTCACCTTTCCCTCCATCCTCGTGGCCCTGCTGGTGGATGGCGTGGTGCGTGCCGCCCTGCCGCGGGAGGTGCATGACCAGATCGCGCTCTTCGTCGTGATCTTCGCCATCGGCATCAGCGAATGGCCGAAATTCGCCCGCACAGTGCGCGGCTCCACGCTGGTCGAGCGCAACAAGGAATACGTGCTGGCGGCGCGGGTGATCGGCCTGTCGCGGCTGCGCATCATGGCGACGCATGTGCTGCCGAATGTGCTCGGGCCGGTGCTGGTGGTGGCGACGCTCAATCTCAGCCTCGCCATCCTCGCCGAGGCGACGCTCTCCTTCCTCGGCGTCGGCGTGCCGCCGACCGAGCCCTCGCTCGGCACCCTCATCCGTATCGGCAATGATTTCCTGTTCAGCGGCGAGTGGTGGATCACCATCTTCCCCGGACTCGCGCTGGTCATGATGGTGCTCTCCGTCAACCTCCTGGGCGACTGGCTGCGCGACGCCCTCAATCCGAAGCTCCGCTGATGGCCGATGCCCCTCCCTTGCTGGAGGTGAAGAACCTCCGCGTTGAATTCCCCCACCCGCCGCGGCACGCTGGTCGCGCTCCACGACATCTCCTTCAGCATCGCGCCCGGCGAGGTGCTCGGGGTGGTGGGTGAATCCGGCGCCGGTAAATCGATGACCGGCGCCGCCATCATCGGCTTGCTGGAGCCTCCCGGCCGCATCGCCGGCGGCGAGATCAGGCTGAATGGCAGGCGTATCGACAACCTGCCCTATGAGCAGATGCGGCGCATTCGCGGCCGCGAGATCGGCGCCATCTTCCAGGACCCGCTGACCACGCTGAACCCGCTCCATACCGTGGGCGACCAGCTCATCGAGACGATGCAGACCCATATGGACCTCTCCGCCCGCGAGGCCCGCGCCCGGGCCGTGGGCTGGCTGGAGATGGTCGGCATCCCCGCCGCGGCGCAGCGGGTGCAGAGCTATCCGCATGAATTCTCCGGCGGCATGCGCCAGCGCGTGGTGATCGCGCTGGCGCTCTGCGCCGAGCCGAAGCTGATCGTGGCGGATGAGCCGACCACCGCGCTCGATGTCTCGATCCAGGCGCAGGTGATCGCGCTGCTGAAGCGCCTGGCGCGGGAGAAGGGCACCTCGATGATGCTCATCACCCACGACATGGGGGTGATCGCCGAAACCGCGGACCGGGTCGCGGTGATGTATGCCGGCCGCATCGCCGAGATCGGCCCGGTGCGGGAAGTGGTGAAGCACCCGCGGCACCCCTATTCGGTGGGGCTCATGGCCTCGATCCCGCCGCTCGACCGGCGGGTGGAGCAATTGGCGCAGATCGAGGGCTCCATGCCGCGGCTCTCCGCCATCCCACCGGGCTGTCCCTTCAACCCGCGCTGCCCCAGGGTCTTCGACCGCTGCCTGGTCGAGCGGCCGGAATTGCTGGAGGCCGGCGGCACCCGCGCCGCCTGCTGGCTCTATGACGAGGCCCGGCCGGCACCCGGCATGCACGAGGCCGCCGATGCCTGACACCGCCCCCGACATGCTCGCGGTCGAGGACCTCGCCCGCTACTTCGACGTCTCGCGCCCCTGGCTGCAGCGGGTCCTGGTCCGCGAGCCGCGCCGCACCCTGCGGGCCGTCGATGGCATCTCCTTCGCCGTGCCGCGCGGCACCACCCTCTCGCTGGTCGGCGAGAGCGGCTGCGGCAAGTCCACCGTGGCGCGGCTGGTGGTCGGCCTCTATCGCCCGACCGAAGGGCGCGTGCTGTTCGATGGCCTCGACCTCGACCAGGCGCGCGCCACGGCGGAGCAGCGCCGCCGCATGCAGATGATCTTCCAGGACCCCTATGCCAGCCTGAACCCCCGCTGGCGGGTGCGCGACATCATCGCCGAGCCGCTGCGCGCCTTCGGCCTGGTGCAGGGCAGGGCGGACCAGCAGGCGAGGGTGGCGGAGCTGCTGAACCAGGTCGGCCTCTCGCCGCTGGATGGCGAGAAATTCCCACATGAGTTCAGCGGCGGCCAGCGCCAGCGCATCTCGATCGCCCGCGCTTTGTCCTCCAACCCCGAATTCCTGGTCTGCGACGAACCCACCAGCGCGCTCGATGTCTCGGTGCAGGCGCAGATCCTGAACCTGATGAAGGAGTTGCAGCGCCGGCTTGGCCTCACCTACCTTTTCATCAGCCACAACCTGGCGGTGGTGCGGCAGGTCTCGGACCGGATCGGCGTGATGTATCTCGGCCGCCTGGTGGAACTGGCGCCGGCCGAGACCTTGTTCACCGCGCCGCGCCACCCCTATACGCGGGCGCTGATGGAGGCGATCCCGGATCTCGAGATGTCCGGCCGGCAGCGCATCCCGGTGGGTGGCGAGGTGCCGAGCCCGATCAGCCCACCCCCCGGCTGCCCCTTCCATCCCCGCTGCCCCCTGGCCAATGACCGCTGCCGCATCGAGCCGCCAGCCCTGATCCCGGCCCGCGGCACGCCGCAGACGGTCACGGCATGCCATGCGGTGGAGGAGGGCAGGGACCATCCCGGCGAGGCGATTCCGGGCCTGGCGCCGGCGGCGGCCTGACAGCTCCGCCGCTCAGCGCAGCGGCACCGCCGCCACGGCATTGTAGGGCGAGCCCTCCACCAGCCTGGTGGACCAGGCGAGATAGACCACCACCCCGCGCTCCTCGTCGATGAAGCGATGCACGCGGGTTTCCTTGAAGAACAGGCTGGTGTCGCTTTCATAGACCCGTTCGCCCCGCTCGCCCCGCCGCGCATCCTCGGCCACCCGCACCGGGCCGGTCGCGGTGCAGCTGAGCGCGAAGCGGGCGGGGTCCTCGGCCAGCCCAACCATGCCGGAGATGCCGCCGGTGCGGGCCTGGCTGATGAAGCAGGAGACACCCTGTACCTTCGGGTCGTCGAACCGCTCCACCACCACCCGGTGGCTGCGGGTCAGGCCGAGATTGGTGAGTGCCGTGTTGACATGGCCGATCTCCTTCGTCTCCTGCGCCATGGCGGGCACGGCGAGCAGCAGGCCGAGGGCAAGAGCGGGAATGCGGCGCATGACGGTCTCCTTGGGCCGGATCGGCCAGCCCCTTCGTTCCGAGACAGGACGCGGCGCGACCGGCGGGGTTTCAATCGCCGATCGCCACGCCTTCCCGCCGCGGATCGGCGCCGCCGAGCAGCCGTTGCCCCTCGGGGCCGCGGATGATCCGGATGGCATGCAGGCCGGAGGTCATGGTCCGCAGCGTCACCGGAAAGCCGCGCGCCTCCAGCGCCGGGGCGAGGGCGGCGGCGCCGGTGCCCGCCTCCAGCTCCAGCCAGGCATTCAGCGCGCCGACGCGCGGCAGGGACACCGCCGCCTGCGGCTCCATGCCCCAATCCAGCAGCGCCACCAGGGTCTGCGCCACATGGCCGATGATGCGCGAGCCGCCGGCCGAGCCCAGCACCGCCAGCGGCAGGCCATCCGCGCCGAAGACGATGGTGGGCGACATGGAGGAACGCGGCCGCTTCGCCGGTCCGACTCGGTTCGCCACGGGCCGGCCCTCGATCTCCGGCAGGAAGGAGAAATCGGTCAGCTCGTTGTTCAGCAGGAAGCCGCGCACCATCAGCCGGGCGCCGAACAGATCCTCGATGGTGGTGGTGAGCGCCACGGCATTGCCCGCGGCATCGACGATGGAAAGATGGCTGGTCCCGGCCTCCGGCTGCGGCGGCTGGCTTGCGGGCGCGTGCCCCCTCTGCCAGAGCGGGTTGCCAGGGCGCGGCGCGGCCAGCGCCCGGTCGTGGTCGATCAATTGCGCCCGGTGCATCAGATAGGCTGGCTCAAGCAGGCCGCGCAGCGGCACCGCGACATGGTCGGGATCGGCCAGGTAGCGGTTGCGGTCGGCGAAGGCGAGGCGCCCGGCCTCGCCCAGCAGATGCGCCGCATCCACGGCGCGCGCATCCACCGGGCCGCCGCGCGGCTCCAGCGACGCCATATCCTGATGCGCCAGCAGCGCCATGATCTGCAGCACCGCCACCCCACCGGAGGAGGGTGGCGGAAAGCCGCAGATGATGAAGACGCGATACGGCCCGCAGACCGCCTCCCGCCGCACCGGCGCATAGCCGGCCAGGTCATCCGTGGTGAGCAGCCCGGGATTGGCGCTGCCGCGCACGGCACCCGCGATCTCGGCGGCGATCGGCCCCCGGTGCAAGGCATCGGCGCCCTGTTCGGCGATGGCGCGCAAGGTGGCGGCCAAGGCCGGGTTGCGCAGCAGGTGACCTTCCGGCAGCGGGCGGCCATCGGATTGCAGGAAATAGGCGCGGGCCTGCGGGTCCCGCCGCAGCCGGTCGGCATCCAGCGCGATCAGGGCGGCGAGCCGGGGGGAGATGGCGAAGCCTTCCTCGGCGGCGGCGATGGCGGGGGCGAAGAGTTGCGCCCAGGGCAGGCGGCCATGCACGCGATGCGCGGCCTCCAGCATCCGCAGCGCGCCCGGCACGCCGACCGCGCGGCCACCGACCGCGGCCTCGCGGTATTCCAGGGGGTGGCCGTCGCGCAGGAACAGGCCGGGCGGCGTGGCGGCCGGCGCCGTCTCCCGCCCGTCCCAGGCGGAAAGGGCGTGTCCCGCCGCATCCCAGTGCAGCAGCAGTGCGCCGCCACCGAGGCCGGAGGATTGCGGCTCCACCAGCCCCAGCATGGCCTGGGCGGCGATGGCAGCGTCGATGGCCGCGCCGCCGGCCCGCAACATGGCAAGCCCCGCCTGCGCCGCCAGCGGATTGGCGGCAGCGACCATCTGCCGCTGCGCGACCCCCGCCCGCGGCTCCGGTTCCTGCGCCCGGACCGGCAGTGCCAGGAGAAGCAGCAGCAGGATCAGGCGGGTCATGCGGCTCCTCTCCGGGCAGCGGATTGCTGGCGGTGGCAAGGACCGGAAGCGCCACCCGCCGCAACGTGATCGGGTACCCACGGGGAGGCTACCCAGCCAGGACGGCCTGGCTGCGCGCCGCGCCGCGATGCCGGAAGGCCAGTGCCTCCGCCACATGCAGCCGCTGCACCGCGGCGCTGCCGGCGAGGTCGGCGATGGTCCGCGCCACGCGGAGCGTCCGCGTATAGCCGCGGGCGGAGAGCCGCAGCCGTTCCGCCGCCTGTTCGGCCAGCGCCCGGGCCGGGCCGTCGGCGGCCAGCGTCCGTTCCAGTGCCAGGCCCTCGGCGGCCGCGTTGCAGCGCGGCCCCTCGGCGCCGTAGCGGGCGCGCTGCCGGTCCCGCGCGGCGCGGATGCGGGCGGCGACGATCTCCGTCGTTTCCCCGGTGGGCGCGCGGGCGAGATCGGCCGGCGGCACCGGCGTGACCTCGATGGCGAGGTCCATACGGTCGATCAGCGGGCCCGAGAGGCGCATCTGGTAGTCCTCGCCGCAGCGGGGCGCCCGGCCGCATTCGCGCGGCGCATCGCCGAGATAGCCGCAGCGGCAGGGATTCATCGCGGCGATGCACTGGAAGCGCGCGGGATAGGTGACATGCGCATTGGCCCGGCTGATGGTGGTGCGGCCGGTTTCCATGGGCTGGCGCAGCGCCTCCAGCGCCGGGCGCGGGAATTCCGGCCATTCGTCCAGGAACAGCACGCCATTGTGCGCCAGGCTGATCTCGCCCGGCCGGGCACGGGCGCCGCCACCATTCAGCGCCGCCTGGCTGGCCGAATGATGCGGGTCCCGGAAGGGCGGGCGCACCACCAGCCTGCCGTCGCGCAGCAGGCCGGCGATGGAGTGGATCATGCTCACCTCCAGCGCCTCTGATGGGGTGAGGTCGGGCAGCAACCCGGGCAGGCGGGCGGCCAGCATGGACTTGCCGGCGCCCGGGGGGCCGACCATCAGCAGATTGTGCCCGCCGGCCGCCGCCACCTCCAGCGCCCGCTTGGCGCTTTCCTGGCCCTTCACCTCGGACAGGCAGGGCCCGGACCAGGGCCTGGACTCCGGGGCCGGCGGTTCGGGCGGGGTCAGCACCTGCGTGCCGCGGAAATGGTTCATCAGCGCCAGGAGGTCGGGCGCCGCCAATACCTCGATGCGGCCAGCCCAGGCGGCCTCGCCGCCCTGCGCCGCCGGGCAGATCAGGCCGAGATCGCGCGCCGAGGCGCCGAGCGCCGCCGGCAGCACCCCCGCCACCGGGTTGATGGCGCCATCCAGCGACAACTCGCCGAGCGCGGCATAGCCGGCGAGTTCCTCCCGCGGCAGCACATCCATGGCCGCCAGCACGGCGAGGGCGATCGGCAGGTCGAAATGCGAGCCCTCCTTGGCGATATCGGCCGGCGCGAGATTGACCAGCACCCGCTTGGGCGGCAGCGACAGGCCGAGCCCGGCCAGGGCTGCCCGCACCCGCTCCCGGCTCTCGCCCACCGCCTTGTCCGGCAGGCCCACCACCAGGAAGGCCGGCAGGCCGGGGGCGATCTGGACCTGCACCTCGACCGGAACGGGCTCGATGCCGGAAAAGGCGAAGCTGGCGAGGCGGGCGATTGTCATGCCCCGGCAAGATGCCCCGTCTCACGAATTCTATCAACCTGGAGTTGCTTTCACTCCGCCAGCGCCTCCGCCCGCCGCAGCAGCCGCAGGAAATTGCCGGACCAGAGCAGGCCAAGCTCCCGCGCGCCGTAGCCGCGCGTCAGCAGCGCGGCGCTGAGCCCCGCGGTTTCCGCCGCATTCTCCCAGCCGACCACCCCGCCGCCGCCGTCGAAATCGGAGGAGAGGCCCACATGCTCGATGCCGATGCGCGCCACCGCATGGTCGACATGGTTGGCCATGTCCTCGACGCTGGCGGTGGCGTTCTGGCCCGGCGGCGCGGCGCGCAGGAAGGCGGGCACGGCGGTGATCTGCGCCAGGCCGCCGACGGCCCGGAGCGCGTCCAACTGCTCGTCGTCGATGCCGCGCGGATGGTCGCAGAGGGCGCGGCAGGCGGTATGGGTGGCGACGATGGGGCTGCGCGAAACCTCCGCCGCCTGCAGCATCCCGGGCTTCGCCACATGTGAGACATCGACCAGCATCCCGGCCCGGTTCAGCGCCGCGATGGCCTGGCGGCCCAGCGCCGAGAGCCCGTCATGCTCGGCCGGCGCATCGCCCAGCGCCGGCTTTGGCCTGGCGCTGTCGGCCAGGTCGTTGTGCCCGTCATGCGTCAGGGTCAGGTAGCAGGCGCCGAGCGCCCGCCAGCGGGCCGGCGCGTCGAGGTCATGGCCCATGGCATAGCCGTTCTCGACCGCGGAGAGCACGGCCTGCGCCCCGGCCGCGAAACAGGCTTCCAACTCATCGGCGGTGGCGCAGAAGCGCCGGGCCCGGCCATCGGCGCGGCTGCGGATATGGCGGAGCATCGCCTCCGCCCGTGCCGCCGCCGCGGCATGGCCTTCCGGGTCGCGCCGCCCCTGCGCCACATAGGCGATGAAGATCGCGGCGCGCAGGCCGCCCCGCGCCATCTTCGGGAAATCCACCCGCATCGGCCCTTCCGCCAGGGGGTCCGGCGGCTCCGGCCAGCGGATATCGATATGCGTGTCGAGGGTCAGCGTCGCCGCATGGATCGCCTCGGGGGTCATCAGCCGCCCCATCCCGTCAGGAAGCGTTCCAGCAGGCGGCCGAGCAGATCCACATTGTAGCCGCCCTCCTGGATGATGGCCGAGGGCAGCTTCAAGGCCGCGATCGCCGCGCCGGCCCTGGTGAATCCATCCTCCGTCACCGCCAGCGCCCCCAGCGGCTCATGCTCGCTGGCATCGAAGCCGAGGCTGACCACCAGCGCCTCCGCGCCGAAATCACGCGCCGTCGCCAGGCCGCCGCCGATCGCCTCCAGCCAGCCGGCATCGCCGGTGCCGAAGGGCAGGGGGGGCATTGCGGTTGCGGCCGAGGCCAGGGCCGGCGCCGCGTTCCTCCGCATGGCCGACATACCAGGGGTAGTAGCGCGTCGGGTCGCCATGCACCGAGAAGGTCTGCACATCGCCGCGTTCCCAGAAGATACCCTGGGTGCCGTTGCCATGATGGCTGTCGATATCGATCACCGCCACCCGCTTCGCCCCGGCCCGCAGCAGCGCTTCCGCCGCCAGCGCCGCGTTGTTCAGGTAGCAATGGCCACCGGCGCGGGCGGCATAGGCGTGGTGGCCGGGGGGGACGGCACAGCGCATAGGCGCTGCGGCCCGCCGCCGCCTCCGCCGCCGCGGCCAGGCCGACGCCGACGGCGGCCTGGCTCGCCTCCCAGGTGCCGGGGCCGATGGGGCAGGCGGTGTCGGCGGTATACCAGCCGGTCTGGGCGATGATGCTGGTGCCGACCCGGGCGCCATTGGCCAGCATCTCGGGCGCCGGATGGACATTCGCCACCACCTCGGGGCCCGGCTCAGGCAGTTCGGCCCAGGCGCGCATCGCGCCCTCCAGGAAATCGAGGTAGTCCGGCCTATGCACCATCTCAAGCTGCGCACGGGTTGCGGGGGCGGCCGTCTCCGGCGCCATTCCAAGCCGCCCGAGGCCCTGGAGCAGCGAGGTTGCCCGTTCCGGCACCTCGAAATTCCGGCGCAACTCGCCGCGTTGGAGGAAGAAGCGCGGCGTGTGCCGCATCTGGTCGGGGTGGGAGAAGGCGCGCATCCGGCAAGGCTAGCAGCAGCGGCGCCCTTGTCCATTCACCACCGGGATCGTTAGCTTACGCACAAATCCGTTTCGGGAGAGCTTTGGATGACGATCTCGCGCCGCGGCCTCATGGCCGCCACTGCCGCTGCGCCCGTGCTGATGCGGGTGCAGGACGCGCTGGCGCAGGGCGTCACGCCCCGACGTGGCGGCACGCTGGCCACCATCCTGACCCCGGAACCGCCGGTGCTGCAGATCGGCGTCAACAACCAGGGCCCGACCATCGTGGCGGCGACCAAGATGTTCCAGGGCCTGCTCACCTTCACCCCGAAATTGGAGCCCATCCCGCTCCTGGCCAAGAGCTGGACCGTCAGCCCGGACAAGCGGGAATACACCTTCCGCCTGCAGGAGAACGTGAAGTTCCACGACGGCCGGCCAATGACGGCCGATGACGTCATCTTCTCCATCATGCGCTTCCACATGGACCTCGCGCCACGCGCCCGCGCCATCTTCCAGATGATCGAGACCGCGACGGCGCCGGACCCGCATACCGTGCGGCTGGTGCTGAAGCAGCCCTTCGAGCCCTTCCTGCTGATGCTTGATGCCAGCGCCAGCGCCATCGTGCCGAAGCACCTGTTCGATGGGCAGGATTTCCGCACCGCGCCGGCGGTGCAGCGCCCGGTCGGCACCGGCCCCTTCCGCTTCGCCGAGTGGCAACGCGGCAATTTCATCCGGCTGGAACGGTTCGACGACTACTGGAAGCCCGGCCAGCCCTATCTCGACGCCATCATCTACCGCATCATCCCGGACAGCCAGAGCCGCCGCCTGGCGATCGAGACCGGCCAGGCGCAGCTCACCCAGGCCAACGACATCGAACCCTTCGACGTGCCGCAACTCCGCTCCCGGCCCAATCTCGAAGTGCAGACCACAGGCTGGGAGTATTTCGCCCCGCTTTCCTGGATCGAGCTGAACCACCGGGTGAAGCCGCTCGACGACATGCGGGTGCGTCAGGCGATGAGCATGGCGATCGACCGGAACTTCATCGCCCAGCGCCTCTGGTTCGGCATAGGCAAGCCGGCCACCAACCCGATTGCCTCCACCACCCGCTTCCACGATGCCACTGTGAAGCTGGCCGCACGTGACCTGCGCGCGGCGGCAGCGCTGCTGGACGCGGCCGGGCTGCGCCCGGATGCGCAGGGCACGCGCTTCACCATCAAGCACTTGGTGCTGCCCTATGGCGAGATCTGGTCGCGGCTTGGCGAGTATCTCCGCCAATCGCTGCGGCAGATCGGCATCGCGGTGGAGCTGGAGAGCACCGATGCCGGCAGTTGGGCGCGCCGCGTCGCCAATTGGGAATACGAGACGACCCTCAACTTCGTCTACCAGTATGGCGACCCGACACTGGGCGTGGAGCGGACCTATGTCTCCACCAATATCCAGAAGGTGACTTTCGCCAATACCGGCGGCTATTCCAACCCCAGGGTCGATGAGCTTTTCGCCAGGGCCCGCACCGCCGTGACCCCCGAGGACCGGCAGGCGGCCTTCAGCGAGGTGCAGAAGATCCTGGTACAGGAGGTGCCGCAGATCTGGCTGATGGAGATGACCTTCCCGACCATCCATGACCGCCGGCTGCGCAATGTCATCACCACCGGGCTCGGGGTGCATTCCAGCTTCGACGACGTATTCCTCGCCTCCTGAGACGCAGGGCGCATGGACCTCACGAAGCTTCCCGGCTTCCTGCTGCGGCGGGGACTGAAGGCGTTGATCGTCGTGCTGGCGATCGTCATCTGCAACTTCCTGCTGGTCCATGCGGCGCCGGGCGACCCGGCCAGCGTCATCGCCGGGCAGTCCGGTGCGGCAGACCCGGTCTTCCTGGAGCAGTTGCGGCGCCAATTCGGGCTGGACCGGCCGCTTTACGTGCAGCTCTGGATCTACCTGAAAAGCGTGCTGACGCTCGATCTCGGCTTCTCCCACCGGCAGCAGATGTCGGTGGCCAGCCTGATCCTGGAGCGGTTGCCGGCCACCCTGCTGCTTACCGGCGTCGCCTTCGCCTTCGCGCTCGCCGGCGGGGTCACGCTGGGGGCGCTGGCGGCGCGGCGGGTCGGGCGCTGGGCGGACAGCTTCATCACCGTGCTGGCACTCACCTTCTATGCCACGCCACTGTTCTGGGTGGGGCTGATGCTGGTGCTGGTCTTCAGTGTCTGGTTGGACTGGCTGCCGAGCTTCGGCATGGGCAGCGTCGGCGTCGATCTCCAGGGGGTGGAGGTGGTGCTGGATGTGGCGAAGCACCTGCTGCTGCCGGCGCTGACCCTCGGGCTGTTCTACCTCGCGGTCTATGCGCGGCTGACGCGCGCCACCATGCTGGAAGTGGCCGACCAGGATTTCGTTAAGACGGCGCGTGCCAAGGGCGTGCCGGAGGGGCGCATCCTGCGGGCGCATGTGCTGCGGAACGCGCTGCTGCCGGTGATTACCTTCGCCGGCATCCAGGCCGGGCAATTGCTCGGCGGATCGATCCTGGTGGAGACGGTCTTCGCCTGGCCGGGAATCGGGCGCCTGGCTTTCGAGGCATTGCTGGCGCGCGACTATCCGGTTCTGCTCGGCGTGTTCTTCTGCACCAGCGTCATGGTGGTGCTGTTCAACCTGCTGACGGACCTGCTCTATGTCGTGGTGGACCCGCGGGTGGAGGCAGCCGGATGAGGGAGTTCTGGCGGCGCTACAAGCGCAACAAGGGGGCGGTGGTGGGACTGGTGATCCTGCTGCTGGTGATCCTGCTGGCCCTGCTGGCGCCGGTGCTCTTCCCCGGCAGCCCCTGGGACATGGTGGCCGCGCCCTTCGTGCCGCCCGGCGAGATGGGCATGCTGCTCGGCGCCGACAGCCTGGGCCGCGACGTGGCGGCCGGCATCGCGCATGGGGCGCGCATCTCGCTGCTGGTCGGCGCGGTCTCCACCGCGGCGGCGCTGCTGCTCGGCGTGACGCTCGGCGCCCTGGCCGGCTATCTCGGCGGCCTCGCGGATGACGCGGTGATGCGCTTCACTGAATTCTTCCAGACCATCCCGAGCTTCGTCCTTGCCATCCTGCTGGTGGCGATCTTCACCCCCTCCATCGGTTCGGTGGTCTTCGCCATCGCCGTGGTGTCCTGGCCGCCGGTAGCACGGGTGGTGCGGGCGGAGTTCCTGTCGCTGCGGTCGCGCGAATTCGTGCAGGCGGCCGAGGTGCTGGGGAAATCGCGGCTCTCGATCATGGTGGGGGACATATTGCCGAATGCGCTCTCGCCCATCGTGGTGTTGTCGAGCCTGATGGTCGCCACCGCCATCCTGCTGGAAAGCGCGCTGAGCTTCCTTGGCCTCGGCGACCCCAACCTGATGACCTGGGGTTACCTGATCGGCTCGGGCCGCAGCGTGATCCGCCTCGCCTGGTGGATGAGCGTCTTTCCCGGCATCGCCATCTTCCTGACGGTGCTGGCGCTGAACCTGGTCGGCGAGGGCTTGTCGGATGCGCTGAACCCGCGGCTGGCGCGGCAGCGGGGAGGCGCGGCATGAGCCTGCTCACCGTTGAGGGCCTTACCGTCGCCCTGCCGCCCGGTGGCGACCGGCCGCATGCGGTCGAGGATATCAGCCTCACGGTCGATCCCGGCGAGATCCTCTGCATCGTCGGTGAAAGCGGCAGCGGCAAGTCCATCACCGCCAATGCCGTCATGGGACTGCTCCCGGGCGGTCTGCCGGTGCGCGCCGGCCACATCCGCTTCGAGGGCCAGGACCTCCTCGCCCTCGGCCCGGACGCCATGCGCCGGCTCCGCGGCGCCCGCCTCGCCATGATCTTCCAGGAGCCGATGACGGCGCTGAACCCGCTCATGCGGGTTGGCGACCAAGTGGCGGAGGCGCTGCGCGTGCATGGCGCAGGCGGCGATGCGGCGCGTCGGGTGCCGGAACTGCTGGCCGCCGTGAACCTGCCGGACCCCGCCGCGATTGCCCGCAGCCATCCCTTCCGCCTCTCCGGCGGCCAGCGGCAGCGGGTGATGATCGCGATGGCCCTGGCGCTGGAACCCACCCTGCTCATCGCCGATGAGCCGACGACCGCGCTCGATGTCACCACCCAGATGCAGATCCTGCGGCTGGTGCGGGAAATCCAGTCCCGGCGCGGTACAGGTGTGATGTTCATCACCCATGATTTCGGCGTGGTGGCGGAGATCGCGGACTGCGTCGCCGTCATGCAGCACGGCCGCATCGTGGAGCAGGGGTCGGCGCGGGCGGTGCTGGACCGGCCGCAGCATCCCTATACCCGCGCGCTGATCGCCGCCGTGCCGCATGGCGCCTCCGGCCTGGTGGCGCCGGCGCCTTCCGCCGCCGAGCCGGTGCTGCGGGTGGCTGGGCTCCGCAAGACCTATCGGCGCGGCGGCGGGTGGTTCGGCCAGCGGGTCGAGGTGCCGGCCGTGCAGGATGCCGATTTCACCCTGGTGCACGGCGAGACGCTGGGCGTGGTGGGCGAGAGCGGCAGCGGCAAATCCACCCTGGCGCGCTGCGTGGTCAAGCTGGTGGAGCCGGAAAGTGGCAGCATCAGCTTCCATGGCAAGGACCTGCGCCCGCTCTCGCGTTCCGCCTGGAAGCCCTATCGGCAGAAGATCCAGATGATCTTCCAGGACCCCTTTGCCTCGCTGAACCCGCGCCGCAAGGTAGGCGAGACGATCGCGGAGGGCCCCATCACCCATGGCCTGCCGCGTGCCGCGGCGCTGGAACGGGCGCGCGACCTCCTGCGCCTGGTGCAGCTCGACCCGGGTGCGATGGACCGCTACCCGCATGAGTTCAGCGGCGGCCAGCGCCAGCGCATCGGCATCGCCCGCGCCCTGGCCCTGGAGCCGGAATTGCTGATCGCCGATGAGCCGGTCAGCGCGCTGGATGTCTCGGTCCAGGCGCAGGTCCTGGCGCTGCTGGCGGATATCCGGGGGCGGCTCGGCCTCACCATGCTGTTCATCACCCATGACCTCCGGGTGGCGGCGCAGGTCTGCGACCGCGTGGCGGTGATGCAGCGCGGCGTCATCGTCGAGCAGGGATCGACCATGCAGGTCTTTTCCGCGCCGCGGCACCCCTATACGCAACAGCTGCTGGACAGCATTCCCGGCCGGGGCTGGACTCCGCCGGACCTGACCGAGGCCGCCTGAAGGAACGCCCCGCATGACCGAAGCCCTCGACCCCGGCGCCCGCCGCGCGATACTGGAGGCGGTGGATGCGCTGCGCGACGACGCCGTGGAAACCCTCGCGCGGCTGGTCCGCCACCCCTCCACCCTCGGCAATGAGGCGGGCGCGCTGGAGGAAATGGCAGGCCTCTATGCAAGCCTTGGCCTCACGCCACGGCGGGTTCCGACCGTGCCGGAAGAGCTTGCCGCGCATCCCGGTTTCTCGCCACCGCTGATCTCCTATGCGGGCCGTGACAATGTCGTGGCGCTGCACAGGCCGAAGACCCGGAGCGGCCGCAGCCTGGCGTTGCAGGGCCATGTCGATGTGGTGCCGGAGGGCGCCGCAGACATGTGGGCGACGCCGCCCTATGCGCCGGAGATCCGCAATGGCCGCGTGTATGGCCGTGGCGCCGGCGACATGAAGGCCGGCATCGTCTCCTACTGCATGGCCTTCAAGGCGATGCGTCTCGCCGGGCTGCAACCGGCGGCCGAGGTGCAGCTGCAGTCGGTGATCGAGGAGGAGTGCAGCGGCAATGGCGCGCTCGCCTGCATGCTGGCCCTGCCGAGGACCGATGCGGTCATCATCCCGGAACCCGGCCCCGGCATGGATGCGCTCTATACCGCCGAGGTCGGCGTGGTCTGGGCCTGGGTCACGGTCAGCGGCCGCCCGGCGCATGTGCGGGACATGCAGGCCGGCGTGAACGCCATCGAGGCCGCCAGCATCATCGCCGCCGCCTTCAAGGACTATGAGCGCGAGATGAACCGCGCCGAGCGCATCCACCCGGCCTTCCGCGGGTTGAACCACCCGGTGAACGTCAATCTCGGCACCATCGAGGGCGGCGAGTGGAACAGCAGCGTCGCCACCCGCTGCCGCATCGGCATGCGGGTCGGGGTGATGATGGGCTATACCGCGCGCCAGACGCGGGCGGATATCGAAGCCCTGGTGGCCAAGGCGACGCAGCATGAACGGCTGCGCGGCGCGCAGGTGAAGCTCGAATTCAAGGGCTTCATGGCCGATCCCTGCGTCTTCGATACCGACGCCGCCATCGTGCAATTGGCGCGCCGGTCCTATGCCGAGACCACCGGCGGCGCATTGCGCGACTACCCCGCCACCGGCCTGACCGATGGCCGCTTCTTCACCCTGTATCAGGACACGCCGGTCGCCTGCTTCGGCCCGGATGCGGTGGACATTCACGGGATCGACGAGAATGTCGGGCTCGACAGCATGCATGGCATCACCCGCACCATCGCGCTGACCATGGCGGAATGGTGCGGGGTGGAGAGGATCTGAGGCCATGAGCGCATCCAACCTTCCCCTTTCCGGCGCCCGGCTCTGGGACAGCCTGATGCAGATGGCGCGGATCGGCGGCACGCCGAAGGGCGGCTGCAACCGCCAGACCCTGACGGATCTGGATGCCGAGGGCCGCGCGCTGTTCCAGCGCTGGGGCGAGGCCTGCGGGCTGGCGCTCAGCCTCGACCGGGTCGGCAACATGGTCTTCCGCCGTGAGGGGCGCGACCCGTCGCGCCCGCCGATCGCCATCGGCAGCCATCTCGATACCCAACCGACGGGCGGGAAGTTCGATGGCGTGCTCGGCGTGCTGGCCGGCCTGGAAATCATGCGGGCGCTGCATGATTCCGGCGCCGAGACCGAGGCGCCGCTGCTGCTCATCAACTGGACCAATGAGGAGGGCGCCCGCTTCTCGCCGCCCATGATGGGCAGCGGCGCCGCCATGGGCATCTTCACCGAGGCCGAGGTCCTTGCCAAAGCCGCGCCGGATGGCGCCATCTTCGGCGAGGAGTTGCGCCGCATCGGCTGGCAGGGCAGCGCCGATCCCGCCGAGTTGCAGAAGATCGGTGCCTATTTCGAGATCCATATCGAACAGGGCAAGGTGCTGGAGGATGAGGGATTCGACCTTGGCGTGGTGACGCATGCCCTTGGCCAGTCCTGGTTCGAGGTGACGGTCGAGGGCGAGGAAGCGCATGGCGGCTCCGCCATGGCGCATCGCCGCGATGCCATGATGGCCGCGGCGCCGCTGATCGCCGCGGTGGAGGAGATCGCCCTGGCCGCGGTCAGCGCCACCGGCGAGGCCGGGCGCGGCACGGTGGGCCAGGTCACGGTCTATCCCTCAAGCCGCAATGTCTGCCCCAGCCGCGTCTGGTTCAGCGTGGATATGCGCCACGGGGATCCGGCGCAGCTCGAATGGATGGGCCAGGAACTCGCCACCCGCGCCGCCGCCATTGGCGCCGCGCGCAAGGTGCAGGCGACCGTTGCGCCCTTCTGGCACTCGCCGCTGACACCCTTCGACCCGCTGCTGGTGCAGCGTTGCCGCGATGCCGCCACGGCACGCGGCCACCGCTGGCGCGACATCCCGACCGGTATCGGCCATGATGCGGTCTATGTGGCGCGTCGCGCGCCAACGGTGATGCTCTTCACGCCCTGCCATGGCGGCATCAGCCACAACGAGGCCGAGAGCATCACCCCGGAATGGGCCGAGGCCGGCTTGCAGGTGCTGGCCGATGCGGTGCTGGCGACGGCCGGCTTGGTCAAGGAATAGACGCATGCGCATCGCCATCGGCGGCTTCCAGCACGAGAGCCATTCCTTCGCGCCGCGCCCGACCGGCTGGCGCGAATTCCTCCAGCCCGGCGGCTTCCCGCCGCTGCAACGCCCGGCCACGCTGGTGGAGACGCTGCGCCCCACCTCCGTGCCCTGCGCCGGTGCCATCGCCGTGGCGGAGGAGCAGGGCATCGAGATCGCGCCGCTGACCTGGAGCTTCGCCAATCCCGCAGGCCCCGTCACGGCGGAAGCCTTCGAGCGGATCGCGGCGCTCATGGTGGCGGCGCTGTCGGATGCCTTGCAGGCCGGACCGCTCGATGGCATCTTCCTGGAACTGCACGGCGCCATGGTCGCGGAGGGCTTCGATGATGCGGAGGGCGAGCTGCTCCGCCGCATCCGCGCCGTGGTCGGGCCGGAGATGCCCCTCACCGCGAGCCTGGACCCGCATGCCAACATGACTGCCCAGATGGTGGCGCTGGCCGATGCGCTGGTGCCCTACCGCACCTATCCGCATATCGACATGAAACCCGCCGGCGCCCAGGCGATGCGGCTGTTGCTGGAGCGCATCCGTCGTGGCCGCGCCTGGGCGAAATCCTTCCGCCAGGTGGATTTCCTCATCCCGCTCGGCATGCAATGCACCATGGTGCCGCCGATGAGCGAGGTGCTGGAGGAACGCGCCCGCCTGGCCGAGACGCATGGCGCCGCTGAACTCGCCTTCTGCTTCGGTTTTCCCTATGCGGATTTCCCGGGTTGCGGCGTCGCCATCGCCGCATTTGCCGAGGACCAGGACGCCGCCGATGCCGTCGCCACGGCGCTGCAATCCCACATGCATGCACGCGAGGCCGAATTCGCCGGCGCCGTCGTGCCGGCGGCGGAGGGCGTGGCGCAGGCCATCGGCTTGGCGCGCGGCGCATCGCGTCCCGTGGTGATGGCGGATACCCAGGACAATCCCGGCGGCGGCGGCCATGGCGACACCACCGGGCTATTGGCCGAGCTGATCCGCCAGGATGCGCAGGGCGCAGTGCTTGGCCTCATCAATGATGCCGAGAGCGCGGCTGCCTGCCACTCTGCGGGTGTGGGGGCAACGCTCTCCCTCGCGCTCGGCGGCAAGAGCGACGGCGCGCCGCTCGCCGTCACTGCGACGGTGGAGCGGCTGAGCGATGGCCGCTTCACCTGCACCGGCCCGATGGGCAGGGGCAATCCCGCCGATCTCGGGCCAACGGCCCTGATCCGCGTCGCGCCCGGCGTCCGCGTTATCGTGGTGACGCGCAAGATGCAGGCGCTGGACCAGGCCCTGTTCACCCATATCGGCCTGCGGCCAAGCGAGCAGAAGATCATCGCACTGAAATCCAGCGTGCATTTCCGCGCCGATTTCCAGCCGATCGCCGAGCGGGTGATCGTGGTCGCCGCGCCGGGGCCGGTGGTGGCCGACCCGGCCATGCTGCCCTTCACCAGGCTGCGTCCGGGCCTGCGGCTGCGGCCCGGCGCCAACCGGTAGCGCCGTCAGCGCAGCGCCGCTTGCGCCATCTCGGCCCGCTGCACCAGCGCCGCTCCCTCGGGCCCGGCAAGCACGGTATCCATGCGCGCGATCTCCGCCCGCCTGGCATTGCACCAGGCGGCCCGGTCGCGGCCATGTTGCGCCGGATCGAATGCCGGCGGCCGCAGCGCGTGCAGGAAGGCGTCGCGCGCGGCGACACCGCCCCGGCGGTTGTGCAGTTCGATGGCCGCGGCCTCGATCCGGGCCGCACGATCCTGCGCCGGCATCGATAGCATCGCGTTGCAGATCGACGCGGCGCGCACCATCTCGCCGATGGAGCGCGCGCGTTCCAGGACCTCCTGCGCGTCCGGGGGTTGCGCTGGTGGCACGGCATCGACGCAGCCAGCCAGCAGGGTCATTGCCAGCAGGGCTAGCCTGGGGGGGAACCATCCGGGGGCGGCGCATGGTCTCACCGATAGCGCCGGCGCCGCATCCGCGTAAACCAAAAGCGGATCCTGGCATCCGGCATTACCGCACTCTCACTTGGCTGCATCCAGCAATGCCAGCACCGCATCCCGCCGCGGGATGGGCGCGACGGCGCCATAGCCGGTGGTGGAAAGCGCCGCCGCGGCATTCGCGTAGTGTGCGGCGGTGAAGGGGTTGTCGCCCGCCATGATGCGCGCCAGGAATGCGCCGGCGAAGGTATCGCCCGCGCCGGTCGCGTCCACCGCTGCCACGCGCCGGCCGGAGATGCGCTCGCGCCGGTCATGCGTCGCCGCCAGCACGCCTGCCGCGCCGAGCTTCAGCAGCACCACCGGGCAGCCGAGGCGGAGATAGAAGCCTGCGATCTCCCCCGCATCCTGCAGCCCGGTCAGCGCCCGTGCATCCTCCAGCGAGGGGAAGGCGAAATCCGCCCGCGCGATCGCCGCATGGATCACCGCCGCGGCGCGCGCCGCCGGCCACAGTGCGAGCCGCAGGTTGCTGTCATAGGAGACGCGCAGGCCGGCGGCTTTCGCCACGTCGATCGCATGGAACACCGCGTCGCAGGCGCTGTCCGAGATCGCTTGGCTGATGCCGGAGACATGCAGGACCTTGGCCGCGCGGATCGCCGCTTCCGGCACATCCTGCATGCGGTAGCGGCTGGCAGCGCTGTTGCTGCGGCGGAAGGTGAAGTGGTGGCCCTGATCGTCATGCGTGACGACATAGAGGCCGGTGGGCGCCGCGGGATTGCGGATCACCGTCGTGGTGTCCACCCCCTCGCGCGCCCAGAGCGCCATGAAGCTCTCGCCTGGCGCGTCCTGGCCGATGGCGGTGACATAGCCGACGCTGCCGCCGCTGCGCGCCGCGGCGATGGCGGCGTTGCTGGTATCGCCGCCATGGCCCTCCAGATACTGCGCCCGCCCGTCAGGCTCCGCCTGCATGCGATTGAATTCGAGCATGGGCTCGCCCATGCAGAGGATATCCGGCATGGCCTGGCTTCCTCGCCCCGCTCAGGCCTGCATCAGGCCGAGCGCGTCGCGGGCGGCGCGCAGGATCGCCTGCTTGTCACCGGCGATGATGCGCTCCTCATCCACCAGCTTGCCGCCGATACCGACGGCAGCGGCGCCGGCCGCCAGATAGGCGGGCGCATTGCCGGCATCGACCCCGCCGGTCGGGCAGAAGGCCACATCCGGGAAGACCGCGCGCAAGGCTCGGATATGCGCCGGCCCGCCGACCGAGGATGCCGGGAAGATCTTCACCATGTCGGCGCCGGCGGCCAGGGCGGCGCGGATCTCGGTGGGGCTCATGGCGCCCGGCATGGCGCAGGCTTCGGCGGCGCGGGCGGCGGCGATCACCTCCGGGTCCACCCAGGGGGGTCACCAGGAAGCGGGCCCCGGCGGCGAGGCAGGCCTCCGCCGCCGCCCGGTCCGGCACGGTGCCGGCACCGACCAGCAGCCCGGGCTCGGCCGCCAGGCGGGCGATCAGCGCCGGGGCATCCGGCACGGTCAGGGTGATCTCGAAGATAGACATGCCGGCTTCCCGCAACCACTCCACGGCGGTGGCGGCCAGCGCGGCGGTGCTGGTGCGGACCACAGGCACCACGCGGGCGCGGCGGAATTCGGGGATCAGCGGATGGGTCATGCGGCGGCGCTCCGGTGCCCCGTCGCCCGGCTGGGCCGGGGCCTGGCCCAGCATGCGGCGCTGCGCCGCCCTTCGCCAGGGTGGGAAGGCGGCGCCTGGGCTCAACAATCAGTCCGGCGAAGGCGCCAGTATGGCCGAGGCGGTTGCTTCAAGCCGCCGCGCCTCCCGCCCGGCCCGTGCCACTTCCGCCGCCGTGCTGCCGAGCGCCCCCCCGGAATTGGCCCAGTGAATCGTCAAGGCCGCAGACCGCCTCGCCAAGCCGGGCGAGCTCGCCCCGCAACCCCGCCACCGCTTGGCGCTGCTCGGCAAGCGCGAGGTCCAATTGCCGGAGGGCGCGGCGCAGCCGGTCATCCGGGCGGATGGGGAAGGGGAGGATCTCGCTGGAGCAGGGGGCTGCGGGCATGGGGTGTCCTCGCATGAAAGACTTCCTGCTGGATTCTTAACGGAATCTAAAAAGTCGTGACAGTCCCAATTTATTGCGCAGCGGGCGCGGCGGCGGGCTCCAGACCCACCGCCGCGCCGCGCCGTCACATTCGCTGGCGCCGCAGCACCATGGCGCGCGCCATCGCGGGCCGCGCCCGCACAGCCGGAACTGGCCGCGCAGCCGGGCGAGGTGCCGGCAGGGCGGCGATCAGGCTTACCGTCACGGCGGCCAGATAGGGGATCGACTGCACCAGCAGCACCAGGGTCCAGAGCACCGCCTCCCAGGTGGCGGCGCGATGCACCAGCGTGACGCCCAGTGCCGCTGCCCAGAGCAGCACCAGCAGCGCCGCCTCCTGCCAGGCCATCGCCAGCCCCTGCACCAGCGCCGGCGCGTCCTTCATCTTCGGCGTCCGCAGGAAGGGCGCGCGCCTGGTGAGGAGCCCGGCGAGCACCGCCTTGCCGATGGTGTGGCTGAGCGCCAGCCCGGCCAGCGCCGCACCCAGCCGGTCGGCCCAGCCGCAGGGCACCCGCGCCGCATAGAGCGCCAGGATCTGGAACAGCTTGAAACCGAACAGCCCGATGCTCGGCAGCATGAAGAGCAGGATCGGGAATTCGGTCCGCACCGGCGCGAAGATCAGCCCGAGCGACCACAGCAGGCCGAGCGCCACGAAGACCAGCCCCAGCGCGTCGCCGAACCAGGGCGCCCAGCCGGTCACGAAATGCCAGCGCTGGCCGGGGGTCAGCTCCCGCCGGGCCGGGCTGAACAGCGCCCGCCAATGGCCCTTCAGGATCTGCACCGCGCCATATGCCCAGCGGTGGCGCTGCTTGCGATATGAGGCGAAGTCATCCGGCATCACGCCGCGGCCGAAGCTCTGCGGCGCATAGACCGCCTCCCAGCCATGGCGGAACAGGCGCAGGCCGAGTTCGCTGTCCTCGCAGATGCACCATTCGGCCCAGCCGCCGGCCATCTCCAGGGCGGATTTGCGGATCAGCGTCATGGTGCCGTGCTGGATGATGGCGTTGCGCTCGTTGCGGGTCACCATGCCGGCCTTGAAGAAGCCGGCATATTCCCAGAACATCAGCCGCTTGAACGGGCTCTCGCCGGCATCGCGGTAGTCCTGCGGGCTCTGGGTGAAGCCCACTTCCGGCCGCGCGAAGAAGGGCACCATGCGGCGCAGCCAGTCGCGCTCCACCACATAGTCGCTGTCGAGCACGCCGATGACCGCCGCATCAGCCGCCGTCTCGCGCAGCGCGAAATTCAGCGCGCCCGCCTTGAAGCCCGGCCATTTGCCGAGGTGGAAGAAGCGGAAGCGGGGACCGAGGCGGGCGCATTGCGCCGCCACCGGCTCCCAGAGCGCGGGGTCGGCGGTGTTGTTGTCCACCACCAGCACCTCGAAATCCGGGTAGTCGAGCGCGGCCAGCGCCTCCAGCGTCTGCCGCACCATCTGCGGCGGCTCGTTGCAGATCGGCAGGTGCAGCGAGACCTTGGGCAGCGCCGCATCGGCCAGCGCCGGCTGCGGCTGGAAGCGGCGGCGCCAGACCTGGCCCCAGATCGTCTCCGCCAGTTCGAAACTGTCCGAGAGCAGCAGGCCGAGCAGCAGCATCTGCCCCGTCACCAGGGCGCCCCAGACCAGCGCCGCCGACCAGGTCAGGTAGTTTCCGGCCATCGCCAGCAGCACCAGCGTGATGGCGGCGACGAAGCCCTGCGCCAGCGCCGCCATCAGCAGCTTGCCCGGCAGCCGGATATCGGGCCGGCGGCGCAGCAGGAACAGGCTCGCGGCGAAGGCGAAAAGGGTCGCGCCGGCGGCCCAGAAGCCCCAGCCCGGCACCTCCCGCACCGGTCCGGCCAGCGGCCATTTCGGCGCACGGTCGAGGTCGAACATGCCCCAATGCCCGGCGACCCGGCCTTCCTGGCTCACCTTCCAGGGCTGATCGAAGGCTTCCATGACGAAATAGTCGAGGCCCCGGCGCTCCGCCTCGCGGAAGAAGCCGCGCAGGAACAGCGCCTGGTTCACGCGGGAGGCCCGCGCCTGGCCGATATCCCGGCCATCCGAGGGCCAGCCTACCTCGCCGATGACGATCCGCTTGCCCGGGAAGCGGGCCGCCACCGCATCGTATTTCTCCATCACGAAGCGCAGCGCATCCCCCACCGCCAGGCCTTCCCAGTAGGGCAGCAGGTGGATGGTGATGACATCCACCGCCTCGGCCAATTCGGGATGGTCGAGCCAGACATGCCAGGGCTCCGCGGTGGAGATCGGCTGCCGCACCCCGGCCGCGCGCACCTGCCGGATGGCGGCGATGCTCTGGGCCGGGGTGAGGTCATGGCGCAGCACCGCCTCGTTGCCGACCAGCAGCATGTCGAGGTTGCGGTTGGCCCGCGCCGCGCCGATCAGCCGCCGCAGCTCGGCGGCATCGCGCGCCGCATTGCCCTCCAGCCAAGCACCGAGCGTCACGCGGAGGTCCAGCCCCTGTTGCCGCGCCAGGCGCGGAATCTGGTCGAAGCCGCGCTGCACGGTATAGGTGCGGATGCGGCGCGTCAGGGGCGCCACATGGCGGAGGTCGCCGGCGATCTCCTCGGCGCTCGGCCAGTCCTCGGTCTCGGCGCTCTGGCCGCGCTGATAGGGCGCGAAGGCCAGGCCGGCGACGCTGCCATGCCAATCCGGCAGCGCGACCGGCCGGTTCACGCCCCACCAGGCCAGCAGGTGCAGCAACGCCACCAGAGCGAGCACGCCGAGCGTCGCCGCCTGTCCGCGGCGGGCCGGGAGGCGGCGCGGGCCGGCAGGACCGGCTGGCGGCATCGGAAGGGGGGCCGGGGGGGCGCTGTCGTGGCGCGGGCGGTCATGGGATGCGGGACTCCGGCTTCGGCCGGTGCGGTCGGGGCGCTGCGGCGGCACCCATGTCCCAGGCGGGGAAAGGCGCGCGCCGGGCCTCGACGGCACCGGGTCGCCAGGTTTTTCGCATCGCAGCAGGGCACGATCCGGCCGGCTCCGTGGCGCCATTGCGGCGGCGTGACCGTTCGCGTGGCTGTGATCCCGCCGCAGCCCGGCTACCGCTTTCGGGCCAAGGCGGCGTAGAAGCACCCACCCGCAGGAGACCGCATGGCCACCGCCTTAGAGATCGCCTTCATCCTGGTGCTGGTAGGGCTGAATGGCGCCTTCGCCATGAGCGAACTCGCCATCGTCTCGGCCCGGCGCGGACGGTTGCAGGCGATGCAGCGCCAGGGCAGCCTCGGTGCCGGTGCGGCGCTGGCCCTGGCCGATGATCCGCAGCGCTTCCTGCCCACCGTGCAGGTGGGCATCACCCTGGTCGGCATCCTGGCCGGCGTCTTCGGCGGTGCCCGGCTGGCCGGCCCGCTTGGCGAGGTGCTGGCGGAGATCCCGGGCCTGCGGAGCTTCGCCCCGGAACTGGCCTTTGCCCTGGTCGTGGTCGCCATCACCTATGCCAACCTGATCCTGGGCGAACTGGTGCCGAAGCAGATGGCGCTGCGCGACCCCGAAAGGATCGCGGTTGTCGTCGCCCGGCCGCTGGCCTGGCTTTCGCGCGTCGCCGCGCCGGCGATCTGGGTGATGTCGCACTCCTCAAGCCTGATCCTCCGTCTGCTCGGTTCGCGGCAGGGGACGGACCAGTCGGTGACGGAGGAGGAGGTGAAGGCGGTGGTGGCGGAAGGCGCCCAGACCGGCGCCCTGGAACATGAAGAACGTCACATGATCGAGCGCGTGCTGCGCCTGGCCGACAAGCCGGTTCGGGCCTTGATGACGCCGCGGAACGATATCGCCTGGATCGACCGCGCCGCGCCGCAGGACGCCATCGCGGAGGCGTTGCGGGCCCATTCCGTGACCCGCTTCGTGGTTTCGGACCGCCGCATCGACAATGTGGTGGGCGTGGTGGTGGCCAAGGACCTGCTGGACCAGGCGCTGGAGGCCGGGCCGGATGGCGCTGCGCAGGCCGCGCAATTGTCCCTGGCCAAGGCGCTGCGCCAGCCGCTGGTGCTGCCGGACAACCTCTCGGCGCTGGATGCGCTGGAGCGGATGCGCCACGACCCGCTCGGGATCGCCCTGGTGCTCGATGAATACGGCAGCTTCGAGGGGGTGGTGACGGCCTCCGACCTGCTGGAAGCCATCATCGGCGAAATCGGCCCGCCGGAGGAGCCGGAATTGCCAGGCAGCGCGGTGCAGCGCGCCGATGGCAGCCTGCTGCTGGACGGCATGATGCCGAGCGACGAGCTTCGCGCCCGGCTGGACCTGCCGGCACTGCCTTATCAGGGCACCTACCACACGGTAGCGGGGCTGATGCTGGCGCTGCTGCAGCGGGTGCCGCGGGAGGGCGACCGCATCGTCTGGGCCGGCTGGCGTTTCGAGATCGTGGATATGGATGGCCGCCGCGTGGACAAGGTGCTGGCCAGCCGGGAGGAGGTCGTGGAGGCGGCATAGGGAACCGGCGCGGGCCGGGGGCCTTCAGCCGCCGTTGTTCCTCGCCCGCGCGATGGGCGCCACGAATTGCGCCTCGGTGTCCCAGGGGAACAGGATCCAGGTGTCCTGGCTGACCTCCGTGATGAAGGTATCCACCAGCGGCTTGCCGGCCGGCTTGGCATAGACCGTGGCGAAATGCGCCCGCGGCAGGATGGCCCGCACGACCCGGGCGGTGGTGCCGGTATCCACCAGGTCGTCCACCAGCAGCCAGCCCTCGCCATCCCCGGCCGCCGCCGGCGGCTTCACGACCAGCGGCTCGCCACGCAGTTCCTCGTCATAGGTGACGACCGAGACGGTTTCGATGATCCGACATTCCAATTCCCGTGCCACGATCGCGGCCGGGATCAGCCCGCCGCGGGTGATGGCGCAGACGCCGCGGAAGGGGCCGCGCTCCACCAGGCGCCAGGCCAGCGCCTTGGAGTCGCGGTGCAACTGGTCCCAGCTCACGGTGTAGTAGCGGGGCGTGGGGGCGGCCGGCATCAGACCATCCGCCCACCATCCGGCACCTTGATGTCGGGCCGCAACAGCACGATGGCGCCGTTCTCGTCCGGCAGGCCGAGGACCAGCACCTCGCTCAGGAAGGGGCCGATCTGCCGCGGGGCGAAATTCACCACCGCCACCACCTGCCGGCCGATCAGCCGGTCCGGCGGGTAATGCACGGTGATCTGGGCGGAGGATTGCTTCACGCCGATCCCGCCGTCGAAATCCACCCAGATCTTCACCGCCGGCTTGCGCGCCTCCGGGAAGGGCTGGGCATCGATGATGGTGCCGACCCGGATCTCGACCTTGTCGAAATCCGCCAAGGTGATGCTGTCCGCCATGCCCCTGGCATAGCGCGGCGGGGCGGGATGGGGGAAGGGGCAAGCGTGCCGAACGGCACCGCCGGGTTGCCGGCCGGGCCCGGCCGTGCAACAGGGATTGGAAGGGGCCGGGCAGCGGCCCCGGGGGATCCGGTCCATCTCCGATGGCGCCCGGATCGCGCCCCGAAGGAACGGAACGAACCGAGATGAAGCGCGATTTCCACGCCCCCGGCCGCAGCGCGGTCTATGCCACGCGCGGCATGGCCGCGACCTCCATGCCGATCGCCAGCGTGACCGCGCTCGATGTGCTGAAGGCCGGCGGCAACGCGCTGGATGCGGCCATCGCCGCGGTGGCGGTGCTCTGCGTGGTGGAGCCGCAATCCACCGGCATCGGCGGCGACTGCTTCTGCCTCTATGCCCCGGCGGGTACCGGCAAGGTGATCGCCATCAACGGCTCCGGCCGGGCGCCGGCGGCGGCGACGCCGGAGGCGCTGCGCGCCCGCCAGGTGAACTCGCTGGTCAATACCTCCGCGCATGTGGTGACGGTGCCGGGCGCCATCTCGGCCTGGGAATTGCTGAACCGCACCTATGGCCGGAAGGAGCTGGGGGAACTGCTGCGCCCGGCGATCCGCTGCGCCGAGGAGGGCTGGCCGGTCCATGCCCGCGTCGCCGCCGATTGGGCCGCGGCGGCGGAGAAGCTGCGCGGCAACGAGGCCGCCTCGCGCCGCTTCCTGCTGGACGGCATGGCCCCCGGCATCGGGCATAAATTCGTCCAGGCCGAGCTGGGCCGGACCTTGCGGGCCATTGCCGCCCGGGGCGCCAACGCCTTCTACGAGGGCGAGATCGCCGCCGACATGGTGGCGACCTTGCGGGCGCTCGGCGGGTTGCATACCGAGGAGGACTTCGCCCGCGGCCTGCGCGGCGCCGAATTCGTGGAGCCGATCTCCATCCCCTGGCGCGGCATGGAGGTGTTCCAGTGCCCGCCCAACGGGTCCGGCCTGCATGTGCTGATGATGCTCGGTATCCTTGAGGGTTTCGCGACGCCCGAGGCCGGCCCGATCAGCGCCGAGCGCTTCCACCGCCATATCGAGGCGGCACGCCTGGTCTATCGCGACCGCGACGCCTTCCTGGCCGATCCCGCGCAGGTCGAGGTGCCGGTCGGGCACCTGACCGACAAGGCCTATCTGGCGCAGTTGCGCGGCCTGATCTCCGACGATCACGCGATGCGGGAACTGCCGCCGGCCGGCCAGGCGGATTGGACGCGCCACAAGGACACGGTCTATCTCACGGTGGTGGATGAGGAGGGCAATGCCTGTTCCTTCATCAACTCGCTCTTCGAGAGTTTCGGCACCGGCATCCTGGCCGAGAAATCCGGCATCATGCTGCAGAACCGCGGCTTCGGCTTCCGCCTGCAGGAGGGGCACCCGAACTGCATCGCGCCGAACAAGCGGCCGATGCATACCATCATCCCGGGAATGGTGATGAAGGATGGCGAGGCGATCATGCCCTATGGCGTCATGGGCGGGCATTTCCAGCCCATGGGCCAGACGCTGTTCCTGACCAACCACTTCGAATTCGGCCTCGATGTGCAGGAGGCGATCGACTGCCCGCGCCTTTTCCCGCCGCCGACCGGCAAGGGTGTGGTGGAAGTGGAGCGCGGCATCCCGGGCAGCGTGGTGGACCGGCTGAACCGCCTCGGCCATGAATGCGTGCTGAACAGCAAGCCGCATGGCGGCGGCCAGGCGATCCTGATCGACCGCAAGCGCGGCGTGCTGGTCGGCGGCAGCGACCCGCGCAAGGATGGCTGCGCGATCGGCTACTAGGGGCAGCGCGGAGCCATGCCGCAGGAGGCGCGCCTCGCCGACATCACGGCGCTGGCGGTGGATGCCATCGTCAATGCGGCCAATGACCGCCTGGCTCCGGGCGGCGGCGTCTGCGGCGCCATCCATCGGGCGGCCGGGCCTGAACTCGCGCGGGCCTGTGCCGCCATCGGCCATTGCCCGACCGGCGAGGCCCGGACGACACCAGGCTTCCGCCTGCCGGCCCGGCACGTGATCCACGCGGTCGGCCCGGTCTGGCAGGGCGGCGGGCAGGGCGAGGCGGAGCGCCTGGCCAGCGCCTATCGGGCCAGTCTGGCGGAGCTTCGCCGGATCGGCGGCCACTCCATCGCCTTCCCGGCCATCTCCACCGGCATCTATGGCTTTCCCAGCGATGAGGCGACGCGCATCGCCGTCGCCACCTGCCGCGCGGAAGGGACCGAGATCGAGGTGATCTTCGCCTGTTTTGACGAGCCCATGCTGCGGCTCTACGAGAAGGAACTCGCCGCATGACCGAGCCCTGCGACATGACCGCCCTGGAGGTCCGCCGCCTGATCGGCCGCAAGGCCCTCTCGCCCGTCGAACTGCTGGAAAGCTGCCTCGCCCGCGTGGCGGCGGTGAACCCCGCGGTCAATGCCATGGTCGCGCTGGACACGGACCGCGCCCGCGCCACGGCACGGGAGGCAGAAGCGGCGGTGATGCGGGGCGAGGCGCTCGGCCTGCTGCATGGATTGCCCGTCGGCATCAAGGACCTGGACGAGACGGCGGGGCTGCGCACCACCTATGGCAGCCCGATCTTCCGGGATTTCGTGCCGGAGCAGGATAACGGGATGGTGGCGCGCATCCGCGCCGCCGGCGGCATCGTCATCGGCAAGACTAACACGCCGGAATGGGGCCTGGGCGCCAATACCCGGAACTCCGTCTATGGCGCGACCGGCAATCCCTTCGACCCCGAGAAGTCCTGCGCCGGCTCCTCCGGCGGTTCGGCGGTGGCGCTGGCCACCGGCATGGCGCCGCTCTGCTCCGGCTCCGATACCGGCGGGTCCCTGCGCAATCCGGCGGCCTTCTGCGGCATCCTCGGCTACCGGCCGAGCCCTGGCCTGGTGCCCTCGGAGAAGCGGGCGCATGGCTGGAATCCGCTGCCGGTGCTCGGCCCCATGGCGCGCAACGTGCCGGATGCCTGCCTGCTGCTCTCCGCCATGGCCTCCGACGACGCGCGCGATCCGCTCGCCTATACGCTGCATGCGCGGGCGGTGCGGGGTGAGCCGGCGCTGTTCCATCCGGTGCGGAAGCTCGACCTCGCCGGCCTCCGCCTCGCCCATAGCCCGGATTTCGGCCAGGCACCGACCGAGCGGCTGATCCGCGACGCCTTCGCTACCCGGGTCGCTGCCATCGCGCCGCTGTTCCGCGAGGCCGAGGCGGCGCATCCGGATGTCAGCGGCGGCGACGAGGCTTTCGAGGTGCTGCGCGCCGCCGGCGTGCTGACCAGCCATCTGGAACGCGTCCGCACCCGGCCGCAGGATTGCGGCCCCAATGTCCATGCCAATGTCGAGGAGGGGCTGCGCTACTCGCTGGAGGATCAGGCCCGCGCCAGCGCGACACAGACGCGCATCTATCGCGGCTTCCAGGAATTCTTCGCGCGGCATGACGTGCTGATCACGCCCGCCATCACCATCAGTCCGCGCCCCTGGCGGGAGCTCTATCCGGCCGAGATCGACGGGCAGCAGACCCGCACCTATTTCCACTGGCTGGCGCTGGCCTATTACGTGACCCTGACCGGCCATCCGGCGGTCTGCCTGCCCATGGGGCTGGATGCGCGGGGCATGCCCTTCGGCCTGCAGATCGTGGGTCCGCGCGGCGGCGATGCCTTCGTGCTGGCCGTGGCGGCGGCGCTGGAGGAGGCCTTCGCCGCCGATCCGGCGCTCTGCCGCCCGGTGCCGGATCTGGCCAGGCTGCAGGCGGCGCCGCCGATCAGCGGGATGGAGGGCTTCCTCGGCTTCGGTTGAGGCCGGGCCGCTCACCAGCCCCGGTAGTAGCGCGGCCGGCCATAGCCATAGGCCGGGGGCGGCGCGTAATAGCCGCCCCGTGCATAGCCGGGTGCCTGCCGGTAGTTCTGCGAGTAGTAGCGTGGCTTGCCGCTATCCGAGGCCGCGCCGGCAACCAGCGCCGCGGCCGCACCGACGCCGGCGCCGAGCAGCAGCGTATTGCCCCAATTCGTGGAGCCATCCGGATTCTGGCAGCCGCCGAGCACCAGGGCGCCGGAAAGGGCAAGGGCGGCGAGGATGCGTCTCATGCTGGAGTTCTCCTTGAACCCCAGCATCACGCAGGCTTGCGGCGACCCTTCGGCGATTTCAGGGCGCGCGGAGGCAGAAAGATGGTGGCTTCGCGGCAACCTCCACGGGATTTTCCCGCATCAGGAAGGCGTTGCCCCCGGCGCGCCTATCTGCGCGCGCCGGAGAAGGCGTTGAAGGTCTGCAAGGTGTAGGTATCCTTCACGCCCGGCACGGTCTGTAGCTTCTCCACCACGAAGAGGCCGATATCCTGGTCCGGCTCCAGGTAGAATTTCCCCATGAGGTCGTATTGGCCGGAGATGGAGTGCATCTCCGACAATTCCTCGATTCCATCGGCCATGTCGCGGGCCACCCGGTAGGCTTGGCCCATCTCGCATTTCACCATGACGAAGATGGCTCGCATCGCTCGGATCCTTCTTTGCGGCGGGCAGAATGGCGCGGGGCAGGGCGGCGGGGAAGGGGCCCTGCCCAGGAAGCGGGCAGGCCAGGGCGCCTGATCCCTGCGATGCTGCACGGCGGCGCTGGCACGGCGCTTGCTGCCTTTTTCCCATGAGCCATGCCAAGATGCGCCCCATGACCAGCTCCCCGGATCGCGGCGGCCCCGCCCAGCCGCTGCTGCTGCTGAACGGCCTGAAGAAGCATTTCCCCATACGCGGCGGCTTGTTCGGCGCCGCCGTCGCCACGGTGCGCGCGGTGGATGGCATCTCCTTCTCGGTGCAGAAGGGGGAGACGCTCGGCATCGTCGGCGAATCCGGCTGCGGCAAGTCCACCACCGCGCGGCTGCTGATGCGGCTGCTGGAGCCGGATGCCGGCAGCATGGTCTTCGACGGCGAGGCGGTGGGGCAGAGCGCCGGGACCGGCGGCCTGGCGCTGCGCGACTATCGCCGCCAGGTGCAGATGGTGTTCCAGGACAGCTACGCCTCGCTCAACCCCCGCCTGCCCATCCAGGACACCATCGCCTTCGCTCCGCGCGTGCATGGCCTCGGCGCCAGGGAGGCGCGGGAGCGGGCGCATGAATTGCTGGAAGCGGTCGGCCTCGCGCCGGCGCAATTCGCCCGGCGCTATCCGCATGAGCTCTCCGGCGGCCAGCGGCAGCGCATCAACATCGCCCGCGCGCTGGCGCTGCAGCCGCGGCTGGTATTGCTGGACGAGCCGGTCTCCGCGCTCGACAAATCGGTCGAGGCGCAGGTGTTGAACCTGCTGCTGGATCTGAAGGAGAAATTCGGCCTCACCTATGTGTTCATCAGCCACGACCTGAACGTGGTGCAGTATATCAGCGACCGGGTGCTGGTGATGTATCTCGGCCAGGTGGCGGAGCAGGGGCCGGTGGAGGCCATCTACAGCCGGCCGGCGCACCCCTATACGCGGGCGCTGCTGGCCAGCCGCCCCTCCATGGATCCGGCGAAGCGGCGCACGGAGCCGCCGCTGACCGGCGACCCGCCCAACCCCATCAACCCGCCCTCCGGCTGCCGTTTCCGCACCCGCTGCCCCTTCGCCGAGGCGGTCTGCGCGGAACGGGCACCGGTTGCGGCCGATCTCGGCGGCGGGCATGAAGCCTTCTGCCACATGGCGCTGCCCGGCAGCGGACATTCCCAGGCGGGGAGGCTCGCGGCATGAGTGAAGTCCTGGACCGCCGCGCCGCCACGGGCGCCCAGGCCACACCCCTGGTCCGGGTGCGCGACCTGCATGTGCGCTTCGTCTCCCGTGACGCCACCATGCATGCGGTGAATGGCGTCGATATCGACCTCGCCGCCGGCGAGGTGCTCTGCATCCTGGGCGAGTCCGGTTCCGGCAAGTCGGTCACGCTGCGGGCGCTGATGAAGCTGCTGCCGAGGACGGCGCGCGTCGAGGGCGCGATCGAGGTTGCCGGCCGCGACGTGCAGGCGATGGATGAGGGCCAGCTCCAGGACTTCCGCGGCAGCGACGTGGCGATGATCTTCCAGGAGCCGATGACGGCGCTCGACCCGGTCTTCACCATCGGCCGCCAGATCGCCGAGACGGTGCAGCGGCATGAGGGGGGCCTCGCGCGCCGCCGCCAATGCGCGCGCCCTGGAATTGCTGGAACTGGTGCAGATCCCCTCGGCCAGGCGGCGGCTCGACGCCTATCCGCATGAACTCTCGGGCGGGCTGCGCCAGCGCGCCATGATCGCCGTGGCGCTGGCCTGCCGGCCGAAGCTGCTGCTGGCCGACGAGCCCACCACCGCGCTCGACGCCACGGTGCAGATCCAGGTGCTGCTGCTGCTGCGGAGCCTGCAGGAACAGCTGGGCATGGGGGTGATCTTCGTCACCCATGACCTCGGCGTGGCCGGCGAGATCGCGGATAGGGTGGCGGTGATGTATGCCGGCAAGGTGGTGGAGGAGGGGCCGGTGGGCGCCATGATGGCCGCGCCGCTGCACCCCTATCCGCGCGGGCTGCTTGGTGCCACCGTCCATGCCGGGCTGCGCGGCCAGCGCCTCACCACCATCCCCGGCGCGCCGCCCGGCCTGGAGACCCTGCCCACGGGCTGCGCCTTCGCCCCCCGTTGCAGCCTGGCCGAGCCCGCCTGCCTCGATGGCGTGCCCGCCCCGCGCCGCCCGGTTCCGGGTCGCATGGCGCGCTGCATCAAGGTGGCCGGCGCAGCCTGACCAGGGCGGCGTGACGCGCCCCCGGGCGGAGGGTTGGACCACAGCCTTCCAGGCTGTGGCCCAACCTTTTCAGGGACGGCCAACTTTGCTGCCCTGACGGGAAGCGCACGCGTTTCCCGTCAGGACGCCGTTGGACTATCCTGCGCCGCATCACGGATGTTGCGGCGGGAGGATGGTTCATGAATGAGGTCCGGCGGGTGCAGGCGCGCACCGGGGGCAAGCTGCTGGCGGATGCGCTGGTGGCGCAAGGGGTGACGCATTGCTTCGCCGTTCCCGGCGAGAGCTATCTCGACCTGCTGGATGGCCTCTATGCCGTGCGCAACCGCATCCAGCTCGTCACCTGCCGCTTTGAGGCCGGCGCGGTGCACATGGCGGAAGCCTATGGCAAGCTGACCGGCCGCCCCGGCGTCGCCATCGTCACCCGCGGCCCCGGCGCCTGCCATGCCAGCATCGGCGTGCATGTGGCGATGCAGGACAGCACGCCCATGGTGCTGCTGGTCGGCCAGATCCCGGTCGAGGAGACCGACCGCGAGACCTTCCAGGAAGTCGATTACCGGAAGATGTTCGCCCCCCCTCGCCAAATGGGTGACGCAGATCGATGATGCGCGACGCATTCCCGAACTGATGGCGCATGCCTTCGATGTGGCGGTCAGCGGCCGCCCCGGCCCTGTGGTGGTGGCGATCTCCGAGGAGATGCAGAAGCGCCTGGCCGAGGTGCCGGATCTCGGCCCGGCCCATGTCCTGCCGCCGCATCCCTCGCCTGAGGCCGTGCCGCAGATGATGGCGATGCTGGCCCGCGCGCAGCGGCCGCTGGCGGTGCTGGGCGGCAGCCGCTGGACCCCGGAGGGCAGGGCGGCGATCCGCGACTTCCTGCTGGCCAATGACCTGCCCGTGGCCGTGTCCTTCCGCCGCCAGGGGCTGTTCGACGGCACCTCGCCGAATTTCGCCGGGGATCTCGGCGTCGGCGCCGATGCGGCGCTGGTGGCGCGGGCCAAGGAAAGCGACCTGATCCTGGCCATCGGCACCCGTTTCGGCGAGCCGGTGTCACAGGGCTACACCCTGCTCGACATGGCCGGCGCCACGCCGATCGTGCATGTCCATCCCGACCAGTCCGAGATCGGCCGGGTCTATCGCCCGGCGCTCGGCGTGGTCTGCGACGTGAATGCCTTCGCCCTGGCGGCCAGGGCGGTGGAGCCGGTGGCGAAGCCCGCCTGGTCCGGCTGGACGCGGGAGCTGCATGCGGCGCGGCTCGCCCAGGCGGAGGCGCCGGAGTACGAAGGCCCGCTGAACCTCGCGGTGGCCTTGCAGGAGCTGGAGCGCATCCTGCCGGCGGACACCATCTTCACCACCGATGCCGGCAATTTCGCCACCTGGCCGACCCGCTTCATGCATGTGCGCGAGGGCCAGGATTTCCTCGGCCCCACGAACGGTGCCATGGGCTATGGCGTGCCGGCCGCGATCGGCGCCAAGATCGTGCATCCCGAGCGCACCGTGGTCTGCTTCGTCGGCGATGGCGGCTTCCTGATGACGGGGCAGGAGATCGCCACCGCCTTCCACCATTCCGTCGCCCCCATCATCATGGTCTTCAACAACCAGATGTACGGCACGATCCGCATGTACCAGGAGCGGACCTATCCCGGCCGCATCTCCGGCACCGCGCTGACCAATCCGGACTTCGCCAAATTCATCGAGAGCTTCGGCGGCCATGGCGAGGTGGTGGAGCGCACGGAGGATCTGGTCCCCGCCTTCAGGCGCGCCCAGGCCAGCGGCAAGCCCAGCATCATCGAGGTGCGGACCAACCCGGAGCAGGTGACCAACCGCGCCACCGTCGCCGATCTGCGGGAGCAGGCGCGACACGCGGCGGAAGGCGCGGAGGCGGGCGCGGCCCCGGGGCAGGCGGCGCGCAACCCGGCGCCGCGGCGAACGGTGCCGCGAATCCGCTGAGACGCGCCAGGGCAGCCGGAGCGGCTTGCATCGGGCCGCATGCGGCCAGCCGCGCTGCCCTGGCACCGGCTCCTCCCGGCGGGCAGGATATTGCCAGAACGGAAGATGAGACGCAGGATGGGGTATTCCCATCCGCTGCGCCATCATCCTCCCCGGCCAGGAAGCGGTGGGCCTGGCAATTCCCGCCGGACACCTGGGAGTCCGGCGGGGCTCCGGCAGCCGGCGGCTCCTCACCCCCGTGCGGCGCGGCTCTCCATCCGCGTGGGCATGACAACCGTCGCACGCCTTCTCGCGGGAACCGCCAGGGGTCACCCCAAAGAACGGGCGCGAGAGCACGCCTGGCGGCACCCCGCAGCGGCCTGAACCTGTCGGGGCCAAGGGTGCCGTCCGCCCCACAGAGGTAGTCGCCGGTGAGCTTGATATGCTCCCAGCCGAGCGGGGCGGGGTGGGCGCGCAAGGCGTCGAGGATGATCTCGCCGCTGCGGCGCAGGGCGTCCAGAGCCCGCCCGGGATAGACGCTGTTCCACAGCGTGATGGCGGCCGTGACCAGGGCGAGGCCGCTGGCCCGGTGCTGGAGCAGTTCGGCGGTGCGGTCGCGCAGGCGCGCCGCGGCCCGGGACACCCTCACCGGGCTCCTGCCGATTCCCGCGCGGCGGGCCGAGGCGGGCGCTGGATCGTGCAGGTGGGGCAAGGGCGGAGGGGCGGCGCCGGGAAGACGTAAAGAGTGTTCGAGGCCAGCGCGTAGACGCGCCCGGAGGGCCCTATCGCCGGGCCGGAGAGGCCGCCGCCCGCCCAGTCCAAGCGGCCGACCTCGGTCATCGTCAGCGCGTTGAACGTGCGCAACGAGCTCACCGTCGAGACGAACACGTGGCTGCGCGAGACCGCCGGCGAGGCGATGGTCTGCCCAGGGAGCTGGGCCGAGGCGACCACGGTCGTGCCCTGGAGAAAGATCACAGCCCCGCTCTGGCTGGTCACGACCAGTCTCTGGTCAGAGGTCCGCGCGGGCGTGTCGAGGAGCGGGAAGGAGGTGCCCACGTTCGGCAGGCTCGCGCCGTTAGGTCCGGTGAAGACGAGGTGGCCGGGGATGATGCTGTTCGCGTCGGCATCGGATGCGGCCGTGACGCTGTGGCCGTCCGGCAGCAGCATGGGAGAGGCGGCGTAGCCGCGGGCCGGGTCGGTCTTCCGGAACATCTCGGTGAAGCCGCCCGCGGGCGAGAAGGTATAGCCGATCGTCTGCTGCCACGGATCGTTGACGATCACCCAGGGCAGGCCGCCGCCGGGGAAGGTGAAGATCCCGACGCCGGACATGGGCGCGGTGTAGTGTGCGGGGAGGCTGTCGCTCGGAGCGGGCGGGGTCACCGTCGGTTGGAACCCGGGGTGAAGGAAGCACAAGGTGATGATGCAGCCGGCGGTGCTGAGGATTCCGCCATCGTCGGCGTTTAGCGCCTGGGCCTGGTAGCTCACCGCCTGCTCGCGCGGGGGGCCTCCATCCGGCGGGAAGGCCAGGAGGTAGAGCTCCATGCTGCCGCCCAGCACCTTGTAGGCGGCCGGGACGATGATGGCGGCCTGCGACCCACTGCGCCAGATGTTGGGCGGCGCGCTGGTCGCGCCGCGGCTGGCGGCCTGGGGAACGCCGGTGAAGTGCTCGGGGAATGGCCGGGTCCACAACCCCCCGCCGGTCGGCGCGATGTGGTAGAGAGTCGAGTCGGTGCGCCTGACCGCCGGGGTGACTCGGTGATCGGTGTAGGTGTATTCGCCCACGACATAGATCGAGCCGTCGGTGTCCACGACCGGCGAAGCCTGGATCGACTGCCCGGCGCCGAGCTGCTGCTTCCAGTAGAAGCTGCCGTCGGCGTGCAGGGCCCAGAGCACGCCCTGCTCGTTGCCGAGATAGACCGTGCCGTCCGGCCCGATCACCGGCCCGGCTCCCGGCGCGAACGAGCCGAGGCCCGGCACCGTCGCCGAAGCCCTGAGTGCCGGCCGGGTGGCAACGCCGGCGAAGCCCGAATTGGCGGCGTCGCCATGGGCGTGATCCCAGGTCGCGGCGGCCAGGGCCGCCGGCCCCGTCCAGGCAGCCGCGGCCAAGATGCCGGCCAGGAGGGCGAGGCGGGAGATAGGGGCCGAAGGTCGGCGGGAACAGGTGGCGGCTGACGGACGTGGCATCGGAGTCTCCCAGGGAGACCGGCCCGCGCCGCTGCGACGCCGCCGCGCGGGCCGGGGTGGAGGTGGCCGAGGGGTCGACCACCCCAGGCTACGCCCGGTCCGGTCAGCCGTCAGTAACGAACGTCACACCGCGGAGGATTCAACGGCGAACGTGCCGCGCCGCTCACGGAGTGAAAGGCCCGTTCGCAGTCCGTACCGCCAGGCGTGCATTCCCGCCCGTCCTATGGCGTGACCCTCGCCAGGGCCGGAGGCGCGGTGGCTGCAACATCCTGGGGCAGCCTCGGTGGGGCGGCTGGCGGGGCTTCGGCGGAGGCTCGCCCCGGCTCCGCCTGGGCCGCGGCCGCCTCCGCCACCGCAAGATTGTTCCTGACCCGTTCCGGAGCATCCGAGCGGCGGGCCAGGCCAGAGAGCACCGCGATCGCCTCTCGCGGCCGATCCGCCAGGACCAGCGAAAGCGCCAGGTTGTTCAATGCCGCCAGGTTCTGCGGATCGACCAGCAGGGCGGCGCGGTAGCCGGCCTGCGCCTGGTCGTGCTCGCCGAGGAGATCGAGCGCCACGCCGCGTCCCGTGGCCGCCGCCACATCCCGCGGATTGGCGCGAAGCACCGCCTGGAACGCCTCCAGCGCCGGCGCCGCCTTGCCCTCCAACAGCCGCAGCCGGCCGAGTTCGCTGAGCAGCCCGGGGTCGCCGGGCCGGCGGCGCAGCGCCTGCGTGGCTGCCGCCTCAGCCTCCGCGAGGTTGCCGGCGCGGATCAGGGCCCGGGCATAGCGGGTCTGGATCTCGATATTCTCCGGCGAGGCGGCCGACAGGGCCGCCAGCACGGAAACCGCGACCTCCGGCTGGCCCGATGCCTCGGCAACCGAGGCGACCCGCAGCCGTGCCGCGACATCCGAGTCGCGCGCACCGCCCCCCGCACAGCCCGCCAGCCCCACGAGCAGCAGGAGGCCGAGATGCAGCGCTCCTGGCCTGGTTGTCCGCCAATTCATGTCTCAACCCCCAAGCCGCTCGGACAGTGTGACGACCGAGGGACCGACCAGAACGATGAAAAGGCACGGCATGATGAACAGGATCAGCGGCAGCACCATCAGGGCCGGCAGCCGCGCGGCCTTCGTCTCCAGCCGCAGCATCCGCTCCTGCCGCGATTCATTGGCCAGGACGCGCAGCGCCTGCGCCAGCGGGGTGCCGAAGCGGAAGGTCTGCGCCAATGTCCCGGCCAGGCGTTGCAGCGCATCGATCGGCGCGCGTTCCGCCAGGCGGGTCAGCGCCAGGCGGCGATCCGGCAATACCTTCAGCTCATAGGCCAGCAGGGCGAATTCTGCAGCCACCGCGCGGTTCGAGCCGGCCAGTTCACGGGCTACCCGGGCCACCGCCGAATCCAGGCCAAGCCCCGCTTCGGCGCAGACCACCATCATGTCCATCGCATCGGGCAGGCCGCGGCGCAGCGCCGCCATATAGGAGCGGCGCATGAAGCCGAGCGCCCAATTCGGCCCCATCAGCCCGACCACGGCGCCGATCACGATCGCTATCAACTCATTGCCGCCGCCCTCGATGCTGGCAACGGCGAAGGCGGCGGCGGGCACCAGGACGAACATCGTCACCTTGATGCCGATGAAGGTCGACACCGCCCGCCGGGGATTGAACCCCGCCGCCGCGACCGTCCGCTCCAGATCCAGCAGGTCGCGTTCGGACAGGATGGCGCGGTTGCGCAGGACCTCGCCGATCCGGCTGAAGACGCTGAGGGCGGCACGCCGCCCGGTCGCCGTCGCCGTGGCAGGCGGTGCCCCTGTCCTCGTGAGGCTCCGCAGCCGCGCCGCGAGGTCACGGTCGCGCCGCGCCTCGGTAACGAGGAGAAGCGCCACCACGATCAGCAGAACGGCGCAGGCCGCGCTGGCGGCAATGACTGCCTCGGCATCCATGGATCACCTCAGTCCCGCATCGCGGAGCGCAGCAGCCCGCGGATGATGAGCAGCCCGGTCAGCAACAGCCCCCCCCCGACCATCAGCATGTTGAAGCCGAAATCCGTCGTGAAGAGCGGGCTCATATGCCCCGGATTCATCGCTGCGATGATGCCCCCGACCGCGAAGGGCAGGATGGTCATGATGGATGCCGACATGCGCGCCTCGGCGGTCATGGCCTTCATGCGGGCGGCCAGGCTGACGCGCTTGCGGACCATTTCCGCCAGGTTCTCCAGCGTCTCGCCCAGGCTGCCGCCGGTCTGGGCCTGCAGCCCGACGGTGACGGCGAAGAAGTAGTATTCGGTCAGGCCCGTGCGCTCCGCGAGGCCGAACAGCGCAGCTTCCACCGGCTTGCCGATCGAGATTTCGCTGACCACGCGGGCGAATTCCTCCCGGCTCGGCGAGGCAAGCTCGCGCGCGACATTGCTCAACGCCTCGCCCATCGGCAGGCCGGCGCGGACGGCTCGGAGAATAAGCCCCAGTGCTTCGGGAATCTGAAGGAAGATCTGCTGCCGCCAGCGCAGCATCTCCCAGCGGAACATGAAGCGGACCATGGATACGCCCGCGACCAGTGCCGCCACCGGACTGGCATTGAGGCCGATCACCGTCTCGGCGAAATAGGCCGCGGCCAGTGCCGCGACGATGCCTGCCGCCAATACCAGGGGCCAGTGCAGCCGCCGGTCGGCCGGGACATGCGGGGAGCGGCCGATCCGCTCCAGCGCCCGCGAGAATGGCGTTCCGCCGGATGACCTGCGGATATCGAGGGCGCGCGGCACCGCCACCACGCCCGTTGCGGCACCACCTCCACCGGTGACCACGCGCATCCGGGTCTCCAGCCGGCGGACGCGCGAGCCGCCGCGCAGGACCAGCAGGGCGGCGCCAAGGCAGGCGACCGAGGCGACGCCGGCGCCGGAGATGAGCAGCGTGCCGGTTGCCATGCTCAGGCCCCCCCGCCAGGGCCGCCATCCAGGCTGCCTGCAGGCCGAAATACTCCAGCCGGTCACTGAAGGCCGGACGGATTCCGGGCGAGACCCAGCGGCCCTGGATGCGGCCCTTCGCGTCCTCGCCCTGGTATTCGAAGGTGAAGACGTCGTTCATCGTCACCACCTCGCCCTCCATGCCGCAGACCTCGGAGATATGGGTGACGCGGCGCTGGCCGTCGCGCATCCGCTGCACCTGCACGATCAGGTCGACCGCGCTCGTGATCTGGATGCGGACCGCGCGCGGCGGCAGGGAGATGCTGCCCATCTGCACCATGTTCTCGACGCGGGTCAGCGCATCCCGCGGCGTATTGGCATGCACCGTGCAGATCGAGCCGTCATGGCCGGTATTCATCGCCTGCAGCATGTCGAAGGCTTCGGAGCCACGCACCTCGCCCACGATGATGCGGTCGGGCCGCATCCGCAGCGCGTTCTTCAGCAGGTCGCGCTGGGTGATCTCGCCGCGCCCTTCCAGGTTCGGCGGGCGGGTCTCCAGCCGCACCACATGCGGCTGCTGCAATTGCAGCTCCGCCGCGTCCTCGATGGTGACGACCCGCTCGCCATGGTCGATCCAGCGGCTCAGCGCGTTCATCAGCGTGGTCTTGCCGGAGCCCGTGCCACCCGAGATGATGATGTTCAGCCGGCAACGCCCGGCGATCTCCAGCACCCGCGCCATCGCCTCGGAGATGCTGCCATTCGCCACCATGGCGGGAAAATCGATCTTCTTCTTGGAGAATTTGCGGATCGAGACGCAGGCGCCGTCAATCGCAAGCGGCGGGAAGACCACATTCACGCGGCTGCCGTCCGGCAGGCGGCAATCGACCAGCGGGCTCGATTCATCGACCCGGCGCCCGACCTGGGCGGCCATCTTCTGGGCGATGCTGGCAAGCTGCTGGCCGCTGCGGAACTGGATGGCCTCGCGCTTGATCAGGCCGCGGCGCTCGACGAAGACGCAATCCGGGCCATTGACCATGATGTCGGTCACGCTTTCGTCGCGCAGCAGGGGGTCGAGCGGGCCATAGCCCACCATGTCCTGCGTCAGCTCCTCGGCGAGCTGCGCCTGCTCGCGCGCGGTGAGCTCGAGCCGCTCGCGCCCGGCCACCTCATGCACGAGCAGTTCGAGCTGGTCGCGCAGCGCCTCCGGGGCCAGTTCGGCGGCGACGCCCGGGTCGATGCGGTCCATGACCTCGCCCCGAAGCCTGGCGAGCAGCCGCGCCTTCTCCGCCGCGATGGCGACCTCGGGCTCCGCGCGCGGCAGGCGGGGGAGGCCGGCTGCTCGGGCTGGCGCGGCCCTTCCGTCCGGCGGCCAAAGGTCCTCATCGGCGGAGCCCTGCACGCAGGCGCCCGAGCCAGGAAGACCTGCCGGCAGACGGGCGGGCGCCGCCGACCTCCTGCGCCAGCGGCGCCAAGGCCTTGCGTAGCGCGGCGCATTCCTGCAGCGCCGGCCGCCCGAGATTGGCCGCGCGCGGCAGGTGGCGCGGCAGGTCGGGCACCACCGCATCGGGCGGGCTGCCAAGCCCTTCGGTCATCATCGCCGGGGTCAGCGTGCCCTTTGCGCCGGCGTGGTTCAGCACCGTGAGCACCGGCCCCGCGCCCGGCAACCCGGCCAGCAGCTTGCGTGCGGCGATGGTGTCGCGCACCCCGGCGAGATCCGGCCCGAGCACCAGGATGCGCTGCCGCGCCAGGGCCAGCACCTGGCGCTCCATCGGGCCGGGCGGATAGGGCAGGTCCACCACGATGATGTTGCAGCGGGTGCGCATGAGGTCGAGCAGGCGGGTGATCCCCTCCGCCGTCGGCGCCAGCTCCGCCTCCGGCGGCTCGTCCGCGGCCAGCAGCCGCAGGCGGTCCGAGACCGGCACTGAGGCGCGGTCCACGAACAGCGCATCCACCCGGTCCGGCTCCTCCAGGGCCACCCGCAGCCCGGCCGAGCAGCGCAGCCCGAGCATCATCGCCACATTGCCGCCCCGCAGGTGCAGGTCGAGGAGCCCGACATGCCCGCGCGTGGTCTCGGCCACATGGACCGCCAGGTTGATCGCGATGGTGGTCGCACCGACGCCGCCGCGGACGCCGCAGACCGCGACGACCCGGCCGCCCCGGTGCGAGGGCGCCTCGGTGAGGCCGGCGACACGGGGGCCGAAGAGGCGCGCCACATTGTCGCGGGTCAACGGCTTCACGAGGTACTCGGCGATGCCGAGGTCGCGCGTCATCTCGCGGTAGAAGCCGATATCGCCATGCTCGCCGATCGCCAGCACCGTCACATCGGGCTCGCAGACCTGGGCCAGCGCATCCAGTGCGCCGAGCGGATTGTCCTCGCCGCTGAGATCGACGACCAGGACCCGCGGCGTCCGCTCCCGTTCCAACGCCCGGATTGCGGCGCGCACCCCGCCGCGGCGCACCAGGATGGAGTCGAGCCGCTCCGCGAGGCCGGCGCGGAACATCGCCTCGCTTTCCTCATCGGCGAGGAAGGCCAGCAGCGGGACCCGGTCGGGCCCGGCCTCGGTCGGGATCGGCGCGCGCGGCGCCAGGGCGGCGTCAGCGGGACGCATCCTGTCCTCCCATCGCACTCGGCTGCATGCCACCACCCGAACCGGGCGACAGTTCACGCCTTTCGCCGCGCCGCAGCCGCGCCACCGGGTCCGCTGCGGCCGCGCCGCGGGAGGTGAAAGCCTCGGCCCCGCGTTGCAGATGCGCGGGGTCGGTAACCATGGCGCGGAGATTGGCGTCGTTCACCCCGCGGGCACGGACCGTGCCCGGCCGCTCGAAGGGGTCCTGGGTGCAGCCGGCGAGCAATGCCAGCAGCGGCAGGGACGGCAGACAGACGCGCAGCGATCGGAACATGCTGGCCTCATTCCAGAAGGAAGCCGGAATCGCGCGGCACGGCCGGGAGGGGCCGGGGCGGCGTCCCGCGGGCGACCTGGCGTGCATGCAGCACGCGATCGAGGTCGGTGGCGGGGCGGAAGCCATCGGTCGGGCCGCTGAGCTGCCGCGGGTCGGAAACCGGCCGCACCAGGTAGGGCGTGACGATGATGACCAGTTCCGTCTCGGCGCGGCGGAACCGGTCGGAGCGGAACAGCGCGCCGATCACCGGAATCTCGTCGAGCCCGGCGACTCCGTTCGTCACCTGCGAGGTATTGCGCTGCAACAGGCCGGCGATGGCGAAGCTCTGGCCGCTGCCAAGCTCGACCGTCGTCTCGGCCCGGCGGACTGCCAAGGCGGGGATGCGGATGGTGCCGCCGGCGAGCGGCACGCTGATGGCGCCATTGTCCGAGAGTTCGCTCACCTCCGGCCGGACGCGCAGATTGAGCCGGTCGGGGCCGAGCACGGTCGGCACGAAGGAGAGGCCGACGCCGAATTGCCTGAATTGGATGGTGACCTGGCCTGTCACCGTCGCCGCGACCGGCACCGGGAATTCGCCTCCTGCCAGGAAGCTGGCCGTCTCGCCGGATTGTGCGGTGAGATTGGGCTCGGCCAGGATGGAGGCGAGCCGGTCCTGGGCGAGCGCGTCGATGATGGCGTTGACGTCGAAGCTGGAGGTCCGGTAGCCGACGCCGAAGCGCGCGGGCGCCGTGAGGGTGCTGCCCGCGCCGCCGAGGATGGCGCCGGCGACGGTGGCGGCCGAGGCGCCGCTGCGCAGCCCGAGCACGAAATTCCCCCGTATTCGCCAGGGCCTGCCAGTTGAAGCCGAGCTCCCGCGTGATGTCGCGCGAGATCTCCATCACCCGGACCCGCAGATTCACCTGCACGCTGGAAAGGACCTCCAGCTCATTCAGCACCACCTGGTCCTCGCCGAGGAAGCCGCGGGCGATTGCCTCGACGCGCTGGGCATCGGCCGCATTCGCGACGGTGCCGGAAACCACGATCCCGCGCGGGGTGGTCCGCACGACCACACCGCCCGCGTCGCGTAGGATCTGCCGGATCGCCGCCTGCACGGCGGCGGCCGAGGCCGTGCGCGGCCCGGGTGCCGCCGCGGCGCGCGGCTCCGCCGGCGTGCCGCCGCGGACCGTGATGAGGTATTCGGCGACCGCCGTGCCGTCCTCGGCCGTTGCCAGCACCGTGGTCCGCCCGGCGGCGACGCCGATGACGAAAAGGCTGGTGGGCGAGGCGGGCTGCACGCGCGCCACCCTCGGGTCGGCGGCCAGTACGGTCGAGGCGGGGGCGGGCAGGGAGAGCAGCCGGCCGCCCCCGGCCTCCAGCATGACGGTTTGGGGCGTGGCCGGCTGCGCCTGAGCCACCAGCGGGCCGGGCGTAACCGGCATCATCTGCCGTGGCCAGGGCGCCTGGGCGGGCAGCGGCTGCGCGCCGAGGCCACCGGGGGCGAGTGCGGTGCCGAGCAGGAGCAGGAGACCGAGGGGCCGTATCACCGGAACACGACCTCCTGCAGGTCATTGCCCTGGATCACCCGTATCCGGGAACCGACGGCAGGGCCGGAGCGGGACAGCGCGGGCGAGACATCGGAGCCGAAGACCGAGCTGGGCAGCGCGTCCGACGCCGTCGCATCCGGCGCGGCGCCTTCCGGTGCCTGGTCCATGGCGCGGATGGTCAGGGAGAGGCGGCCGAGGCGCCCGGCCACGGCGACCCGCTCGGCATGTTCGGGCAGGACCTCGAGCGTGATGGTCCGGGCGACGGCGCGCTGGCCGTTGCCGCCGGCGCCCACCGCGCCGACTGTGGCGCCCTGGGTGAATTCCTGGTCCACCGCGATGACGCGGATGCTGGTCAGGACCGTCTCGCCGACCACCCGGCGGGCGATGGGCGCGGCGCTGGCATCGAGTTCCTGGGTCAGGATCACGTCCACCTGGTCGCCGGGCCAGATCAGCCCGGCGGCGCCGGTGACGGCATCCACCCCGACCGCGATGGCGCGGGTGCCGGGGCGCAGGACGGCGGCAAGGAAGCCGCGGTCGCGCGGCCTGAGCACATCCGTGCGGGCCACCGGGGTGCCGGCTTCGAGGTAGCGGCGCAGCAGGGCGCCGCGCAATTCGGCCCGGACCTCCTCGGATTGCACCAGGGCGCCTTCGGGCACCGCCTCCGGCGCGACCAGGCGCAGCGCGAAATCCTCGTCCTTGACGAGGGTTCCGGCCGGCAGCGACCGCGCTGCCACCAGCAGCGCGGCCTGGACGGGCGGCGGGGGCGCGGGTGCGGCCAGGACAGGGTCGGACGCGGGGCGCGAGGCGATGAGCGCGACGGTGCCGAAGCCGCCGGCCGCCAGCAGAAGACATAAGGCGAGCGCTACGCGAAGGAGCACGCGTCAGCCTCCGAGGGGTGCGATGAGGGTCAGGATGCCGCCGGCGGCGATGGCGACGGCATAGGGCAGAGGCCCGCGCCGGTGGATCCGCCAGCGTTCCGCGGCCAGGACCCGGCGGGGCAAGGATGTCGTGGGGCGTGCTGGGACCGGGGCCGGCAAATGCCGGAGCACCAGGTAGAGCAGGGCAAGCACGCCGCCGGAAAGCGCGGTGGCCAGCAGGAAGTCGAAGGTCGCGAGCGGCGGCAGGCCGAGGGCTATGGCCGAGGCCAGCTTCACGTCGCCACCGCCGAGGGCGCCGCGCGCATGCAGCAGGACGAGGCCGAGGAACAGCAGCGCCGCGATCGCTGCGGAGGCTGCGAGGGCCGTGGTGCCTTCGCTGGCACGGAGGCCGAGGCCAAAACTCGCCAGAGCGAGGCTGACGCTGTCCGGGATGGTGCGGGTTGCGATATCCCGCCAAGCAGCAAGGAGCAGCAGGGTAACCGGCAAGAGGATGCAGTCGCCGAGCAGAATGGCTATGGTTCCTTTTGGCGCCGAACGTCCGTTTGTAACGAAAAGAGATGGCAGAACCAGTCCGCGCTGGCTCTGCCATCTTGTCGTGGCTTACGTGATTGGCATTACGGAAGAACAGTACCAAGGATGTTGGTAATCTTGGTGGCGAGGCCAGTAAACGCCACGAGCACGCCGGCCGCGACGGCGGAAGCGATCAGCGCGTATTCCAGGGCGGTGACGCCCTTGCGATCGGCAAGGGCCTGCTTGGTCACGGCAACGATCAATGCGGTCATGTGAGTTCCCTTTTCCTGCCTGTCCGAGCCGGAGACACGCGACCCTCGCATGCTCCGCTTTTCGAGAGGTCGAGTTTCATTTCGTCAGCCTCTCGAAATGATCCTATAAGTTGTGTATCACAGGTCAAGCTAATCTTAAAGCTTCGTTCTGCTACCTTTTAGGGAATGACCAGCCTCAATTGCGCGGAATAGCATATATCGTGGGGCAAGCCGTCAGCGCACACAAAACCTTGATGTCGCTGCGCATCCTCAACAATTCGTGACATCGCCCCGCAAATCAGTGCGGAATCGTTCTGGCTTGTGGCAAGATTAACGGGCATCTTGCCTCTTGATCTTCAACTTATGATACCCAATCCATCGGGGCAGGAGGAGCGATGCGGCACCCGATCGACATCCCACGGGGCATCAAGGCCCGCTCGCCCGTGGCAGCCGCTTCCGGTGTGAGGCGCATTCTGCAGTCGCTCGGGCGGGACCGTCGTGGCGCGGCGGCGCTGGTCATGGCCGCCGCCGCCAGTTCGGTCATCGGCATGGCCGCCTTCGCGACCGAGGCCGGCAACTGGTACCTGGTCCGCCGCCACGCCCAGAACGCGGCGGATGCAGCGGCCTTCGCTGCGATCAAAACCCTGGCGGAGACGGGATCGACCCAAACGGCCGTGAGCATGGGCACCGATGTCGTCTCCCGGAACGGCTTCACCGCCGGCGGGGCGACCGTGGTCACGGTCACGGCGGATACCGCCAGCACGCCGCGCTCGGTGCGGGTGGTGGTGCAGCAGACCCAGCCATTGCTGCTCGCTCGCGTGCTGCTGCAACAGGCCACGGTCGTGCGCGCCACCTCCCGCGCGGTGGCGGCGGATATGTCGAAGGGCGCCTGCGTCCTGACGCTCAGCGGCAGCATCGCCATCGGCAACAACACCATAGCTACCGCGCCGGGCTGCGCGCTCGCTTCCAACTACAAGGCGGGCGATGCCTTCCAGGCGGGGTCCGGCGGGTCGATCGCCAATGGGAGCTTCACCGTCACCGCCTCCGGCATCGTGACGACCGGTGGCTGCCGTGGCTGTGCCGAGTCCGTGTCGGCGGGCAAACTGGTCCTTGGCAGCCCGCCTTCGAGCTACCAGCCGCCGGTCAGGAACCCCTATGCGGCGCTGAACAGCTTCCAGCCGCCGGCCAACTTCCCGAGTTCCTGCATCAATGCCCAAACCGGGGCCACGCTGCTGCCCTGGGAGTCTGGCTCCACCTGCTATACCTCGATCACCCTCTCCGGCAACAACACCACGGTGATGACGCCCGGCACCTACTACATCCGCGGCGGCGATTTCAAGATCAACAGCGGCAGCCTGACCTGCCCGGATTGCACGGGAGGCCGCGGCGTGACCATCGTGCTGACCGGCAATGCCACCAACGCCATCGGCAGCGTCGGCATCAACACCAACGGCACCGTCCAGCTCTCCGCGCCCCGATCGAATCCGGCCAGCACCAACGGCTCGAATTCCGACCTCTCAGGGGTACTGATCTTCCGCGATCCGAACGCGCGCTGGGTTCCTTCGGGTGGCACGACGCAGGTGAGCATCAATGGCGGCGCAAGCATCAGCCTGAACGGCGCCGTGGTGGCGCCGAATATCGCGGCGAGCCTGAATGGCGGCAGCACCAGCCAGGTGAATGGCTGCACCGTCATGGTCGTGGGCTCGCTCTCCCTCGGCGGTAACACGCAGCTCAGCACCGGCGGCTGCACCGCCATGGGCACGGCGGTGCCAACGCCGCAGATCCTCAGGCTGGTGGACGGCTGATGCTTCCGCTTGCCCCGGCCGCCCGGCGCTGGCGATTGCGGAGCCGCCGTGGTGTCGCGGCCCTGGAATTCGCTCTGGTGGTGCCGGTGCTGGTCCTGCTGATGCTGGCCACCGTCGATTACGGCCGCGCCATTGCCCAGAGCATGCGCCTGTCGAATGCCGTGCGGGCCGGGGCGCAATATGCGCTGTCCTTTCCCGATGACGTGGCCGGCATCAATGCCCGCGTCACCGGCGCGCTGGGCGGCTGGACTGATGTCAGCGTCGCGACCGAGTGCCAATGCGCCGGCGGCACGACCAGCGCCACCGCCTGCGCGGAGGTTTGCAGCGGAATCCGCGTGACGACGGTCCGGGCCACCAGGCCGTTCAGCGCCTATCATTTCACCAGCATTACCTCCGTGACGAGCAATGTCACCCTGCGCGTGCAATAGCCCGCGCCGGCTTGGGCGCCGCGGCGTGGTGGCGCTGGAAGTGGCGCTGTCCATCGGCTGCCTGATCACGATGATCTTCGTCAGCATCGATCTTGGCCGCTATTTCTTCTCGGCCCAGTCCCTCAGCTACCTGGTCGGCGAGGTCGCGCGCACGGCGACGCTCAATGCCACCGCCGGCTGCAGCAACCCCGTCTCGACCTATGCCCCCCCGCGCCCCGATCCTGGATCCGGCGCTGCTGACGCTGCAGCTTTGCATCTACCCGCCGAATTCCACCGGGAACACCACCAACCTCACCCGCGTGGATGTCACGGCGAGCTATGCCTTCAGCTTCATGGCGCCCCTCCTGCGGGGGCGGCTGGGCCGGATCGACGAAAGCGTCTCGATGCGGTTCGTCGTGTCCTGACGGCCCGCCCTGGGGCTGCTTCCGGCACATGATCCGGCCGGTGGCCGCGCCCAGGATTCGCGCATCGAGGTCGGGCGGTCCTTCGCCGGGCCGCCAGGGACACCTGTTCTGGCGGCCGGCCCGGGACTGGAGGATAATGGCGGGCAAGGACCTGTCGCCGGCAGCGTCCGGGCCGCGCCGTCGCCATGCCCCTGCAGCGGGGGTCGTGGCCAGGAGAGCGGCAAAGGGATAGGAAGCCTCCGCCTGCCTGACCAGTCGATCCCGCCATCTGCCGCGTTCCACGGCAGCCCTGGCCCGTCATCCCCGCCGAACCCGGCCAGGAGGCTCCGGCTGAGCTCGGTCCGCCTGCATCAGGCCGTGATGGCGGCGGCGCTGCTGGTGCCCGCCGTGGTCTTCGGCGCCGCGGCCTGGTGGAACCGCGCCGAGGTGCTGCGCGAGGGCACGGACCGGATCGAGCGCACCGCCGCCATCATGCATGAGCAAGCCGCGAAGATCTTCGACACCGCCGATCTGGTGCTTGGGCGCGTGGACGACCGGGTGCGGCACCTCGACTGGGACGCAATCTCGGCGCCGGAGACCAGCACCTTCCTCCGCACGCTGGAGGCGCCACGCGACCAGCTTGTCTCGATCTGGATCACCGATGCGGCAGGTATCGTCCGCGCCGGCAGCCAGGACTGGGAGGCTGGCACCGGCATCGCCGGCCGTGACTTCTTCGCCGCGCAGCGGGACCGCGACGCCGGAACCTATCTGAGCACGGCCTTCGTCGGCCGGGCCACGCAGATCGCCTCCTTCGCCCTCAGCCGCCGACGCTCGACCCCCGATGGCCGCTTTGACGGCATCATCCATGTGGCGCTCAGCCCGGCCTATTTCGCCAACTTCTTCGAGGAGGCGGCGCCCCCCCTTCACCCATGCCGCGCTGCTGGCCCGCGCCGATGGCGAGATCCTGGCCCGTGAACCCGAGCTTGCCCCCAATGCCCGCCGGCGCCTGCCGCCGGACAGTCCGCTGATGCAGGGCATCGCCGAATCGCCGGAAGGCGGTCTTCGGCGCGGCGCCTCCAGGCTGGATGGCAAGGAGAGGATATTCGCCTTCCGCAAGGTTGCCTCCTACCCCGCCTATGTCTCCTTCGGGGCTGAACCCGAAGCGCTGCTCGGCCCCTGGCGGCAGAACCTGGTGGCCTATGGCGCGGTCGCCGCCGTCGCGGCACTGACCCTGCTGCTGGTGTCCTGGCTCGCACTGGTCCGGGCGCAGGCGGAGCAGGCGGCGCTGCTGCAGGCGAAGCAGGAGGCGGAACGGCGCCTGGTGGCCGAGGAGGGGCTGCGCCAATCCCAGAAGATGGAGAGCGTCGGCCAGCTCACCGGCGGCATCGCGCATGATTTCAACAACCACCTGGCGGTCGTGGTCGGCAGCCTGCAATTGCTGCGGCGCCGGCTGGAACGGGGCGAGGGCGATACCGGCCGCTATATCGCAGCCGCGCTGGAGGGCGCGCAGCGGGCCGCCAGCCTGACCCAGCGGCTGCTGGCCTTCTCCCGCCGCCAGTCGCTGGACCCCAGGCCGCTGGATGCCAACCGCCTGGTCTCCGGCATGGTGGAGTTGCTGCGGCGCACGCTGGGGGAGCGGATCACGGTGCAGACCGTGCTGGCCGGCGGGCTGTGGCCGGTCTTCGCGGATGCAAACCAGTTGGAGAACGCCATCCTCAACCTGGCCGTCAATGCCCGCGACGCCATGGCGGGCGATGGCCGATTGACCGTGGAAACCGCGAACCGGCCTGGCGAGCCCAGCGCGGCCGTGCAGCCGGATGGCTTGCCATTGGGCGACCATGTCGTGATCTCGGTCACCGATACCGGCGCCGGTATGCCGCCCGAGGTCGCGGCGCGCGCCTTCGAGCCCTTCTTCACCACCAAGGAGACCGGCCACGGCACCGGGCTTGGCCTGTCGCAGGTCTATGGCTTCGCCAGGCAGTCCGGCGGCCATGCGGAGATCGAGAGCCTGCCCGGTCGCGGCACCACGGTCCGGCTGTACCTGCCCCGCCATTCCGGGCCGATGCCCGACGAGGCCGTCGCCGTGGCCATGCCGCCCTTGCCGCCGCCCGGCCAGGGCGAGACGGTGCTGGTGGTGGAGGATGATGACCGGGTGCGGCAGATGAGCGCCGGTGCGCTGCGGGAGCTCGGCTTCACCGTGCTGGAGGCGGCGCTGCCCTCCATCGCGCTCCGGCTGCTTGGCCAGCACCCGGAGATCGCGCTGCTCTTCACGGATATCATCATGCCCGAGATGGATGGCCGCCGCCTGGCGGAGGAGGCGGTGCGGCGCCATCCCGGCCTGAAGGTGCTGTTCACCACGGGCCATGCGCGCGGCGTCGCGGTGCGCGAGGCGGCACTCGGCAATGCCCCCGTGCGCCTGCTGAAGAAGCCCTTCAACCTGGAATCCCTGGCGGCCGAATTGCGCGAGGTGCTCGGCGCCGCCTGATCCTGCCCACGCCGGGCCATGCTTGCCGTTGCGGCCGGCAGGGTTGCTTGCCGTTGCGGCCCGCAGGGCCGACCATCCGGCGGCGGGGCAGGAGGGCATGGGCATGGGCTGGCCGATCACCGAAGGAGTCTTCGCCTGCGGCGACCTGCCGCTGCATGCCGGCGGCGTGCTGCCGGAGGCGCGGCTGCACTGGCGGGCGCATGGCACGCTCTCCGCGGCACGGGACAATGTGGTGCTCTACCCCACCAGCTACGGGGCGCAGCACCCGGACATCGAATGGCTGATCGGCCCGGACGGCATCCTCGACCCGAGGCGCTGGTTCGTGGTGGTACCGAACATGTTCGGCAATGGCCTCTCCAGCTCCCCCAGCAATACGCCGGCCTGGCCGGAGCTGGTCACCGCCTGGGACAATGTCGGCGCGCAGGCGCGGCTGCTGCGGGAGGTCTGGGGGATCGAGCGGCTGCACGGCGTCTACGGCTGGTCCATGGGAGCGCAGCAGGCCTATCACTGGGCCGCCGCCTTCCCCGATGCGGTGGCGCGCATCGTCGTGGTCTGCGGCAGCGCCCGGACCAGCGTGCACAACCGGGTCTTCCTCAAGGGTCTGCTGGCGGTGCTGGAGGCGGCGCCCGAGCATCGCGGCCACGGGCGCTTCGCGGCAGAGCCGGTGGCGGCGCTCCGCGCCTTCGGCCGGATCTATGCCGGCTGGGCGCTGAGCCAGGATTTCTACCGCGCCGGGTTGCATATCTCGGCGCTCGGCGCCCCCGATCTCGACAGCTTCCTCCGCACCGATTGGGAGGAACGCTTTGCCCGCCGCGCCGCCGCCGACCTGCATGCCCAGCTCCGCACCTGGGAGGCCGGCGACATCAGCGCCGATGCGCGCCATGCCGGCGACCTGCCGGGGGCGCTGGCGGCAATCCGGGCGCGGGTGCTGCTGATGCCCGGCGAGACCGACCTCTATTTCCGGGTGGCCGACAATGCGGCGGAACTGCCGCATCTCCGCCATGGCGTGCTGAAGCCGATCCCGAGCCTCTGGGGCCATCGCGCCGGGAACCCGGTTGCGAACCCGGCGGATGCGGATTTCATCCGCGCCGCGGTGCGGGAATTCCTGGAGGGCTGACAGGGACCATGCGCCGGTGCCTCCCCGGTCTGGTCCTGGACAGGCCGAGGGGCGCATCCGCCCGGCTTCCGCGGGAGCGCAGGCCGGGCCCGGAACGCGAGGTCAATGCGCGAGCGCCGGCGTGGCGGGCTCAGCGATCTCCAGTCGCCTGTTGAATTTCAGTGTCATGGCGACAATCGCCCCGAGCACGGCGAAGGCACCGAGCAGCAGCAGGCCGGCCGTGAAGTCGCCGGTCAGATCCTTCAGGTACCCCATCATGTAAGGACCGGCGAATCCTGACAGGTTGCCGATCGAATTGATCGCCGCGATCCCTGCCGCCGCCGAGGTGCCCGTCAGGAAGGCGCTCGGGATGGGCCAGAAGAGCGGGGGCATCGCCGAGACGCCGATCTGCCCCAGGCAAAGCAGGCCCAGGACCAGGACAGGGGAAGAGACCAGCCCGGCGCCCGCAACTCCGACCGCCGCGAGGATCAGCGCGAAGCAGACATGCTCCCGACGCCTCAGCGTGCGATCCGAGTTGCGGCCCAGCAGGATCATCCCGACTGCGCCAAACACGAAGGGCAGGGCGGAAAGCAGGCCGGTCTGGAAGTTGCTGACGCCGAAGCCCTTGACGATGGTCGGCAGGAAGAAGGCGACGCCATAGCTCGCCGCATTCAGGCAGAAATAGACCAGGGCGCAAGCCAGGACGCGGGAGTCGCTGAGTGCCTTGGCTATGCTCAGATGCTCGGCGGCCTCCTTCTTCTGCCTTTCCGCATCCAAGCGCGCCTCCAGCCAGGCCCGCTCGTCATCCTTGAGCCAGGTCGCAAGCGCCGGCCGGTCGGTGAGGTAGAAAACCACCCCAAAGGCCATCAGGACCGACGGCACCGCCTCAAGGATGAACAGCCATTGCCAACCCTCGAGTCCGGCAGCGGAGATGTTGAGCAAAGCCCCGGAGATGGGGGCGCCGATGATCGACGAGAAAGGGATCGCCAGCATGAAGAACGCGACCACGCGAGCGCGATAGACCGAGGGAAACCACAAGGTCAGGTAAAAGATGATGCCCGGGAAGAATCCCGCCTCGGCAATGCCGAGGAGGAAGCGCAGGATGTAGAAGACCGAGGCATTCGACAGTCCGACCATCTCGGCGATCGGGCCGATGAAGGCGAAGAGGCCGGAGATGATGCTCCAACTGAGCATGATGCGCGCGATCCAAAGCCGCGCACCGAACTTGTCCAGCGCGAGATTGGAAGGCACCTCGAGCAGGAAATAGGCAATGAAGAACATCCCGGCGCCGAGGCCATAGGCCGCTTCCGAAAGCCCGAGCGCCGCGTTCATCTGCAGCTTGGCGAAGCCGACATTGACACGATCAAGATACGCAACGAAATAGCACGCGATAAGAAAAGGCAGGAGGCGCCACATCACCTTGTCGATGGTTCTTCTTTCGATTCCATTCATGGCACCGCCACCTCCCTCGGCTTTGTTCGCCAGGGCAAAGCGTAGGTGGATGAAGCGGAGCCTGGCAAGATCACCTTGACATCCTCGCGTCCAAAAGATTGGAGGCATGACTTGCAACCTGGGCCGTAATTACTTTTATGCAATCCTCCATTCACTTGAGCGGCGCTTGTCCACATCACCTGCCGGCGCCCGGGTCTGGGTGGCGGGAGCGAACCGGCGATGCGCTGCCGCTTCCGCGGCTGGCCGCAGCGTCCCGGCACGGGTCAGGGTCGCGCGGCGCCGCTGCCCCGGGAACCATCCGTCCGACCGAAGGGCAGGCGCAGCACCAGCGTGGCGCCGCCGCCCGGGGTTTCCTCCGCCTCGATCCGCCCGCCATGGTCCTGCGCGATGGTGCGGCAGAGGGCCAGGCCGATCCCGCTGCCGGACCCGGCGGGGCGGGTGCTGAAGAAGGCGTCGAAGACCTTCTCGCGCAATTCGGGCGGTATCCCCGGACCATTGTCGGCGACCCGCAGCGCCAGCATGCCTTGCTCCCGCCGCGCGCTGATCGCGATGCGCCGTGGCGGATCCCGCGGCGCCAGCGCCGCGCAGGCATTGCCGAGCAGATTGGCCAGCAGGTGCACCAATTGGTCGGGATCGCCGATCAGCCGCGGCGGCCGCCGCGGCAGTTGCACCGCCAGGGCGACCCCGGCGGATTGCAGCCGGTGCTCCATGAGGTCGGCCGCGGTGGCGATGCTCTGCCGGAGGTCCAGCGGCTCCCGCTGCGGCGGGCGGCGGCTGGCGCTGGCCAGCAGGCTGGCGACGATGCGGCCGGAGCGCCGCGCCGCTAGGCTGACCTTCTCCGCCCGCTCGGCGAAGGGCGTGCCTGCGGCTTCCTCAGCCAGCAGCGTGGCCTGCGCCGCCACGACCGAGAGCGGGTTGTTCAGCTCATGCGCCACGCCGGCCAGCAGCGAGGCGATCTCGCCCATCTGCTGTGCCTCCCGCAGCGCCTCGCGCTGGGCCCGCCGCGCCGCCTCGGCCTCGGCCCGCGCGGTGATGTCGGTGAAGGTGGCGACGAAGCCGGCATCGGGGATGTGGCGGCGATGCACCTGCAACCTGCGGCCATTGAGGCAAAGCTCCTCCGTTTCCACCCCGCCGGCGTCGCGGATGCGCTCCCAGTGCTGCGCCGCGACCGCTTCCGGCGCCTCCCCTGGCGTCTCGTTCGGGTAGAACATGCCGCGCGCGTGGCGGTGGCGGACCAGCTCCACCGTCGGCGTGCCGGGCTCCGCCAGCGCCTCCGGCAGGTCGAGCAATTCCACGAAGCCGCGGTTGCACATCACCAGCCTGCCGTCGCGATCCACCGCGACGGCATCCGCGACGCCATTCAGGATGGCCTGGAGATAGGCGTTGCGGCGCGCCAGCTCCTCCTCGCGCTCGCGGTGCTCGGTGAGGTCGCGCATGAAGACGATGAAATCCGTCACCTCGCCCTCGGCGTCGCGCAACGGCGTGAAGACCCAATGGATGAAGCGGCGGCCATTGCGCTGGTAGTCGATCCAGCCCTGCCGCACCACGGTTTCGCCATCCAGCGCGGCGAAGGCGAAGGGATCGAGCCGGGCGGCCACCGCCTCGCCCACCAGTTCGCGCGTGGTCAGCCCGATGATTGCCGCGGCGGGCCTGCCCGCGAACTCGGCGAATTCGCGGTTGACGTAGCGATAGCGGAAATCGCGGCCCACCACGCAGACCCGCGCCGGCGCCGCGTCCAGGATACCGCGCAGCAAGGCGATATCGGGCGGGGCGGGTGGCGGGACGGCCACCGGGAGGGCCGCCACCACGGCCTCACGCCTCCGCATTCGGGTCGAAGACATAGCCGATCCCTCGGACGGTGCGGAGCACGCGCGGGCGGCTCGGCACGGCCTCGATCTTGCGGCGGATGCGGGTGATGCGGACATCGATGCTGCGGTCGAAATGCTCGTCGCCGCGCGGATGCGCGAGGCTCAGCAGCATCTCCCGGCTGAGGGTGCGGCCCGGCCTTTCGGCGAAGGCGCGCAGCAGCTCGAATTCCGAGGCGGCGAGGGGATCTCGAAACCCTCCGGGCCGAGCAGCCGGCGGGTTTCCAGCAGCAGCCGGTTGCGGCCCATCCGCACTTCCGGCTCGGTGGTGCCAGGTGGCGCAGGCGGCGCCGTACCGGCCGCGGCGCGGGCCGCGGCGCGGCGGCGCAGCACGGCGCGCAGCCGCGCCAGAAGCTCCCGCAGGTCGAAGGGCTTGGCGACATAGTCGTCGGCGCCGATCTCCAGCCCGACCACCCGGTCCACCACCTCGGCCGAGGCGGTCAGCATCACGATCGCGATATCCCCCTCCGCCCGCAGCGTCCGCGCCACCGAAAGCCCGTCCTCGCCGGGCATGGAGATATCGAGGATGACCGCATCGGCCGGGCGTTCCGCGAGCGCCGCGCGCAAGGCCGCGGCACTGCCGACGCTGCGCACCGCCATGCCGTTCCGCGCGAGATAGGCGCCAACCGCCTCGCGCAGATCGGCCTCGTCGTCGACCACGATGATTTCTGCCGATGCTTCCATGGCCTGCGCCCCGTGGCCTGCCCCCGACTGGGCGACCCCTCCGCGCCTGGAGGTGAAACAGATGAAACATGGCGGGGGCAGGACGCAACCCATTTTCCGGCGAACGACATCGGCCCGGAACACACCCTGGCTAGAAGGCGCGCGGTATACGAACCCAGGGAAGGGACCGGACAATGAGCGAGGAGATCGGCCAGGACGGCACCGGGCAGGGCCCCGCGGGTCTTTGGCAGCAGATGCGGCGGCGCTGGCTGCCGCCGGCGGTGCAGCCGCAGCGGACCCTTCCAAGGCAGGAGATCACCCTGGCGGCGCTGGCGGAACCCTTCGTGCCCAATGCCCCGCTGGCGCTGGCCTGCCTCCGCTGAACCCGGCCCGGCGCCTGCTCAGGGCGCCGGGAAGAGCGCGTCGGTGCGGCCCATCAGCCGATAGGCGGCCAGCCCGATCCACTCGCGCAGCCCCCATTCGAATTCGCGCAGCCGCTCGGGGAAGGAGGCGTCGTACCAGGCCGCCAGGTTGTGCCCGGTGCGGTAGTTCACCGGCCAGGGCACCACATTCCAGCCCGCCTGGCGGAATACCCCCATCGCGCGCGGCATGTGGCTGGCGGAGGTGATCAGCAGCCAGGTCTCGCCCGGCTTCGGCTGCACCAGGGCATGCGTCAGCACGGCATTCTCATGGGTGTTGCGGGCGGCGTTCTCGAAGACCATGCGCGATGCCGGCACGCCCATGCCGGCCCAGAGCTGCCGGGCCACATCGGCTTCCGTCAGGCTCCCCTGCACCAGCGCGGCCTCGCCGCCGGTGAAGACCAGCCGGGCTTCGGGGTAGCGCCGCATCAGGGCCACCGGCTCGGTCATGCGCTCGGCGGCGCCGTTCAGGGCCGGGATGCCGCGCGCCGCGGTCAGCCGCTGGTCCACCGCGCCGCCCAGCACGACGATGCCATCCACCCGCGCCGGTGCCGTGGCGGGGCGGGAGAAACGCTCCTCCAGCGGAATCTGCACCCATTGGTGCAGCGGCAGGGCGAGCACCGCTACATAGAAGCCAAGCCCCAGCAGGATCAGCCAGCGCCCCCAACGGCGCCCGCGCCAGACCAGCGCGAGCCCCAGGCAGCCGGCGATCAGCGCCGCGGTGCCCGGCCGCAGCGGCAGCCAGAGCAGCTTGGAGAGGACGAAGGCGAGGTCGGTCACAGCTCCAGCACCCGCCCCGGCGAGGCCCGGCCCCGCAGCAGGTCCCAAAGCCCGAGCAGGTTGCCGCGGAAGCGCCCGAAGCGGTCCGCATGCGGCTCCGGCCAGAAGGAGCGCGCGGCATTCATGGCGCAGTGGCGGAGCAGGCTGGGCAGCGCGTGGCTCCAGGGGAAGCTGCCCTTCCGCGCCAGATAGACCGGGTTCACCACCTGTGAATAGCCGAGCCGCCGCCCCGGCACCCGCCCCGACTTCACGCCGAGATGCACGCCGCGCGCCCCCGCCAGCCGCAGGATGGCGCCGTGCCGGCCGAGCCTGCGGGTGAAGTCGATATCCTCGTACCAGGCATAGAGCGGCAGCGCCTCGTCGAAGCGCAGGCCCTCCGCCCGCACCACCGCCAGCCGCACCGCCATGTTGCAGCCATAGCCGTTGAAATGCGGCGCATGGGCGAGGGGGTCGCCAGGGGGCGCGTTCGTGGTCAGGATCGCGCGGCCCTCCGCCACCGTCAGGCCGGGTCCCTTGGCGCCATCGGCGATCACCGTGCCATCCGTCACCACCGCATCCGGCCGCGCCGCGAAGACCGCCTCGACCACCGCGAGGTAGTCGGGGGCGGGCAGGAAGTCGTCATCCAGGAACAGCAGCAGGTCGCAATCCGTGGCGGCATCCAGGATGGCATTGCGCTGCCGCGGCAGGCCGGCGGGGGCGGTGAGGAACTCCACGCCGGGCGCCGCGATGCCGGCGACATCCTCCGGCCCGACATGGCACACCAGGATCCGGTCCGGCGCGCGGTGCTGCCGGTGCAATTCGGCCAGTACCTCGGCCAGGATCGCGGCGCGGCCGCGGGTGGCGATGCCGATGGCGATGCGGGCCGGCATCAGCCCTGGCCCGCCACGGCGGGTTGCAACGGCGGCAAGGGCAGGCCCTCGGCCGCGCCTCGCGCCCGGAAGCCGTCCAGCCGCCCGCGCAGGCTGGCCCAGTAGTAGCGCGCCGCCAGCCCGCGGCCGCGCAGCGCGCTGACCAGCACGCCGCCCAGCGGCCGGACGAGGAAGGGCAGCCAGACCCTGGGTGCCACCCCATGCCGGCGCAGCACGAAGCCAAGCCCCGTGCCGTAGAGCCGCGCCCGCTCCACCGCCACCGGCGTCAGCCGCTTGTCCGGATGCACCACGCGCTGCGCCGGATCATAGATCGCGCGATGGCCGGCCCGGATGGCGCGCAGCACCAGATCGTTCCCCTCGGCCGAACCGAAGAGCGTGCCGGGGCCGAGCCGCTCATCGAAGCCGCCCAGCGCCAGCGCCGTCTCCCGCCGCAGGAAGAGGTTGAACTCGATCACGCTGGTCCAGACATTGGCCGGCGTGATCGGCCCGCCTTCCGCCCGCCAGCGGCCGGAGCCGAGACCGCCTTCCGGTGAGGCGGCGGGACCGGTCAGCACCTGCAAGCTGGGATCGGCATCGAACGCCGCTTCCACCCGCGCCAGCAGGCCGGGCGGATAGAGGCAGTCGTCATCCGGGAAGCCGACGATCGCGCCCCGGCTCAGCGCCAGGCCGAGATTGCGCGCGTGGCAGGCATTCGGCCGGGCGGAGCGGTGCCAGACCAGCGGCAGGCGGTCCCGATAGGCGTCCAGGATCGACGCCAGCCGGTCATCCCCGTTCTGGTCGACGATGATGACCTCGATATCGCCGCGACCCTGCGCCAGCAGGCTGTCCAGCAATTCGGCGATCTCGCGGCTGCGGCCGCGCGTCGCCACGACGAGCGAGAAGCGCATCTAGACCGGCTCCGTGGCAGGCAGGTGACGCTCCACCAGCTCCTGCATCGCCGCGCGGAACTCCTCGCGGCTGAAGCGCTCGGCATTGCGCCGGCAGTCCTCGGGCCGGATGGCGGGCGACAGTGCCTCGAACCGCTCCACCGCCGCCATCACCGCAGGGGCGCTCTGCTCGGGAAACAGCAGCCCGGTGGGGTGCGGCATGGGCGGCGGGCGGATGATGTCGCGGGCGCCGCCGCGGCCGAAGGCGATCACTGGCGTGCCGCAGGCCTGCGCCTCCACCATGGCGATGCCGAAATCCTCCTCCGCCGCGAAGACGAAGGCGCGGGCGGTCTGGGTCAGCCGCACCAGCTCCTCCTGGCTGACCCTGCCGCGCAACGTGATGTTCGGCGCACCGGACGCGGCCTCCGCCACCAGCCGTTCGCCCGGCCCGTCGCCCACCACGACAAGCCGGCGGCCGGGCATCCGGCGGAAGGCCTCGACCACCAATTCCACGCGCTTGTAGGGCACCAGGCGGGAGGCGATGAGGTAGTGCCCCTCCCGCTCGCCGCCCGGCCCGAAGCCGGCGACATCCACCGGCGGATGCACCACCACCGCCTCCCGCCGCCAGACCTTGCGGATACGCTCGGCGATATAGGCGGAATTGGCGACCACCACATCGACGCCGGCGGCCGAGGCGCGGTCCCAGATGCGCAGCCGGTGCAGCAGCCAGCGCGTATAGGCGCCCTTCAGCCCGCGCGCGAGCCCGGCCTGGCGGAGATACTGGTGCTGAAGATCCCAGGCATAGCGCATCGGGCTATGCACATAGCTGACATGCAACTGCCCCGGCCCGGTCAGCACGCCCTTCGCCACCGCATGCGAGGACGACACCACCAGGTCATAGCCGGCAAGGTCGAGCTGTTCGATCGCCAGCGGCATCAGGCCGAGATACCAACGGAAGCGCCGCCGCGCCGCGGGCAGGCGCTGGATGAAGCTGGTCTGCACCGGCTTGCCGCGCAGGAAGCCGCGCTGGCCCTCCGGCAGGAAGTCGCAGACGGCGAAGAGATCGGCCTCGGGCCAGATCTCCAGCAATTGCTCCAGCACGCGTTCGGAGCCGGCATAGCTCTCCAGCCATTCATGCACCAACGCGACCTTCATGCGGCATCCTTCGGCAGCAGGCTGAGCAGCGTTGCGGCGGCGCGGCGCCAGGAGAATTGCGCGGCCCGCGCCAGGCCGCGCCGGCGCAATTCCTCCGCCAGCCCTTCCTCGTCCAGCAGCCGCGCCAGCGCATCGGTGAGGCGCCGCGGGCCGTCCGTGTCGAACCAGAGCGCGGCCTCGCCGCAGACCTCCGGCACCGCGCCGGCGGCGGCGGCCACCACCGGGCAGCCGCAGCACATCGCCTCCAGCGGCGGCAGGCCGAAGCCCTCGTAGCGGGAGGGGAAGACCAGGCAGAGCGCGGCCTCATAGAGCGCCCGCAATTCGGCGTCGCTCACCCTGCCGAGCGCCACCGCCGCCTGGCCCCCAACCCCAGCGACATTGCGGAACACCGCCGGGTCGGCGGCGCCGGCCACCGCCAGGCTCAGGCCCCGCGCGGCAAGCAGGGCGGTGGCCTCGCGCAGTGCATCGAGATTCTTGTGCGCGGCCCCGGTGCCGATCACCAGCGCGAAGCGGCCGGGGGCGAGGCCATGGCGCGCCAGCACCCCGGCACCGGCCGGCACGCGCAGAATATGCTCGCCGCCTTCATGGATCACGCCGAGCCGCGCCGGGTCGATCCGCAGATGCGCGGCGATCCGGCCGCGCGAGAATCCGGAGACGGTGAGCAGCCGCGCGCCCGCCCGCGGCAGGGCGCGATGCAGCGCCCGGTACCAGGCACGAAAGGGCAGGGAGTAGGAGTCCGGCGTATCGAAGACCCCGGCATCATGGATCACCACCGCCTGGCGCCGCCCGGCCAGCAGCGGCGCGGTATTGCCGAGGCTGACCAGCAAGCCGCCCCGGGCGCGCAGCGGCAGCTCGACCTGCTCCCAGGCCTGGCCGCGCAGCCGCCCGAAAGCCTCGATCGGCAGATGCGGGTAGGGCTTCGCCGCCTCCGCCTCCGCCGGCGGCCGCAGCACCCGTGCCGCCGGCCATTCCCCGGCGGCCACCAGCGCATCCACCGCCAGGGTGATCTCCTGCGCGAAGCGCTGCACGCCGGTGAGCTTCTGGGTCAGGAAGCGGCCATTGATGGCGAGGGCGCTCATGCGCCGCCGCCCAGCCGCAACAGGCCGCCGGGGTGGCGCAGCAGGCCCAGCATCCGGCCGCGCTCCTCGCCTTCCAGCGCCCGCAGCGCCAGCAGGCCGAAGAGACCGAGCGCCAGGGTGCCGGCCACCAGCAGGGCCGGCAGGCCCGGCATGGCCAGCAGCAGCGCCAGGCCCAGTCCACCGCCGGCGAGTGGTGCGGCCAGCCGCCGCGCCGCCACGGCGGCAGGCGGATAGAAGCGGGCCGCCAGCAGCAGCTTGCCGCCGCAATCCACCGCCACCCGCAGCGCCCAGGCCAGCGCCGCGCCCTCGATCCCGAAGCCAAGCAGCAGCAGCGCCGCGGCCAAGGGCAGGAACAGCACCGCCTGCGCCAGGGCGAAGCGGGCCGTCACATCCGGCCGGCCGATGGCGTCGAGCAGGCTGGCCGGGGCGAAAGCGGCGCAGGAGAAGAAGATGCCGACCCCCAGGATCTGCAGCACCCGCGCCCCGCCCTCGGCGAAATCCGCCCCGAGCCAGAGCCACAATATCTCCCGCCCGGCGCCGACCAGCAGCAGGCAGGCGGGGAAGACCAGCGCCATGATGACCAGCGCGCCGCGCCGGAGCAGCGCCGCGGTCTGCTGCGGCAGGGTGGCGAAGGCCGAGGCGAAGGCCGGCAGCAGGGTCTGCGCCACCGCGACGGGCAGGATCCAGACCCGCAGCACCAGATCGAGCGGCGTGGCGTAATAGGCCACCGCGGCGAGGGAGAGCAGCGCGCCGATCAGGAAGCGGTCGGCATAGAGCAGCGCCTGGGTCAGCGTGCCGGAGAAGGTCATCCAGCCACCGATCCTGAGCAGCGGCCCGACCAGCGCCAGCCGCGGCCAGCCCCGGAACAGCCCCGGCAGCAGCGGCCGCACCAGCCAGGCATAGGAGAGGGTATTGGCAAGCCGGCAGGCCACCAGCGCCAGCATCACCGCGGTGAGGCTGTCCCAGGCCAGCAGCACCAGCACGGGGCCGAGATAGTAGAAGATGCTGACCGGGATCGTCACCAGATTGGCCGCCCGGAAGCGCTGATAGGCGGCCAGCACTCCCCAGAGCGCGGCATTCAGCACCACCAGCGGCGCCGCCGCCGTCAGCACCCGCATGCCGCTCACCGCCTGGGCCTGGAGTTCGGGCGGCACCCGCAGCACCCGCTCCACCAGCAGCGGCACGAGCCACCACAGCGCCAGCGCCGCCACCATGCTGAACCCGACCAGCGCCGCCAGCGCCGCGCCGACCAGCGAGGTCGCCTCCGCCTCCCGCCCCTCGCCGATCCGTTCCGATAGCGCCCGGGTCAGCGCCTGGCCCACCCCAAAATCGAACACGCCGAAGACGCCGACCATGGCCAGCGCCAGGGTGAACAGCCCCCCAGCGCTCGACCCCGAGCTGCGCCACCAAGATGGGGGTGAGCAGCAGGGCGAGCAACAGGGGCAGGCCACGGCCCGCCGCGTTCCACAGCACGCCGGCGACCATCACGCGGCCGCGGGTGCGGGAGAGGGGATCGGCCATCATGCTCCTTGTCCATCCGGCCGGCGCTGTCGGGCCGGCCCCTTGCCGGACCGGCGCTACCGGAATTCCCCGGCCGCCGCGCCTGGTGGCGCCGGGCGGTCGGGGGTGGAGAGGGGTGTTTCCGGCAGGACCGCTCCGTGCCGCCGCGCCATCGCAGCGCGGCGGCCTGCGGTCAATAGGCGCCGCGGCGCAGCAGGACGGCGGCAGGGGTCCGCAGCAGGATCTTGAGATCGGTGCGGAGCGAGGGCCGGGTGGCATAGCCGACATCCAGCGCCACCCGCGTGGCGTAGCTGGTGTCGCTGCGGCCACTCACCTGCCAGAGGCCGGTGATGCCGGGGCGGACCGAGGCATAGTGCTCGGCGGCGGCGCCGTAATGCGTGACCAACTCGGCGACCTGCACGGGGCGGGGGCCCACGAGGCTCATCTCGCCGCGCAGCACGTTGAAGACCTGCGGCAGCTCATCGAGGCTGCTGGCGCGCAGGAAGCGGCCGATCCAGGTGACGCGCGGGTCGCGCTTCAGCTTGCGCCGGGCCGCCCATTCGGCGCGGGCGGCGGGGTCGCGTTCCAGCAGCGCGGCCAGGCGCTGGTCGGCATCCGTGACCATGGAGCGGGAATTTCAGGCAGCCGAAGCGGCGGCCGCCGCGACCCACCCGCTCATGCGCGAAGAAGGCCGGGCCGCCATCCGCCTTCACGCAGAGCGCAATGAGGGCGAAGACCGGCAGGCCCAGCAGCAGCAGCGCCAGCGCGCCGCCGATATCGAGGCCGCGTTTCAGGGCCGGGCGCAGGGCGTCCCGGAAGGTGGCCGAGCCGGCCACCGCGCGGGAGAAACCCGCATTGCGCCGCAACAGGATCGGCTGCGGGCCCAGGCTCCGCATGCCCCCACCGGCAGGCTCGGCCCCAACAGTCTCGCAGGCTTCCACGCCAAGCATGAACGACCTCTGTGATCCGCCCCATGCCCGGCGCAAGCAGCCGGGCCCAAGGTCTGGTGCCCCCCCGTTCCGGATGCTTCGCCGATGTCGCGTGAGGAACCATGCGAATCAGCGATGCATCCAGCGGATGAATGGTTTGTCCCCCATGCACCGTGCGGGAATGCGACCGGGTTGCGGCCAGATTGTGGCACCGCTTCCGGTGACGTCGGGCGGGTTCAGGTCGCGGGGGAAGGGGTCAGGTCGGCAGGGAAGGCAGCCAGGTGACAGGCGCAAGGGCACGGCGGCGGCGCCATGCCTGTCATGCGAGCGGCGCCGGCGCCCGCGCTACTCAGGCATGGAACTTGTGGCCCGCCGTCCTCAGCGGGACGCGACCCGGATATGGATGCGCCCGGTGCCGGCCTGGCGCGGCCTCGGCACCAGGGCGGCGATCCTACCCCGGAGCGGCAGCGGCGCCTCTGCCAGAAGCCCCGCCAGGGCGGCATGTTCTGCCGGGGGGCACGCGCCCCAGCCGCAGGCCGGCATCCGACCAAGCCTCGATCTCCGCCCCACCCCGCAGCAGCCGAAACTCCACCGTATCGCCGACCGAGGGCGGGCGCTGGCCCGCCTTTGTCTCCGTGGCATCGGTCAGATAGGTCAGCACATCCGGATCGGCCTGCATGGACCGGGTCCCCCCCCGTTGGTTCCGGGGCCTAATGCGGGAGGCCCCCCTTGCCGATCCACCACGGATCCATGAATTCAGGTCAATCCGCGGCTTTGCGGGCGAAGGTCCTGTGCGGCGGCAGGTTCACGGTTGTGTCAACTCCGCCCCACTACCTCCCGCACCCGCTCCGCCAGGGCCAGCGAGGCCGTGAGCCCCGGTGATTCGATGCCGAACAGATGCACCAGCCCGGGCACGCCGTGCTCGGCCGGGCCCTGGATGACGAAATCCTGCGCCGGCGCGCCGGGCGGCACGGTCTTCGGGCGAATGCCGGAATAGCCGGGGGCCAGGGCGCCGTCCTTTAGGTCGGGCCAGTAGCGGCGGATGGCGGCGTAGAAGCCCCGCGCCCGCTCGGGATCGACCTCATAGGCGATCTCCTCCACCCATTCGACATCCGGCCCGAACCGCGCCTGGCCGCCGAGATCGATGGTGAGGTGGGTGCCGAGCCCGCCCGGCACCGGCACCGGATAGATCAGGCGGGAGAAGGGGTTCCGGCCGGTCAGGGTGAAGTAGTTGCCCTTGGCGTAGAAGCTGCCGGGAACCAGCCCCGCGGGCATGCCCTCGATCGCCCGGGCCAGCCGCGGCGCATGCAGCCCGGCGGAATTCACCAGGGTGCGGGCGCGGAGCCGCATCGGCTCGGCACCGCCCACCTCGATCTCGATGCCATCCCCGCTCGCCTGGCCGGACAGCACCGGGCTGTGGAAGACGAAGGTCGCGCCCGCATTCTCGGCATCGCCCTGCAAGGACAGCATATAGGCATGGCTGTCGATGATGCCGGTGGAGGGCGAGTGCAGCGCCGCCGTGCAGGCCAGCGCCGGCTCCATCGCCAGCGCCTCCGCCCGGGTCAGCAGCCGTAGGTCGGGCACGCCATTGGCGGCGGCGCGGGCCTGGATGGAGAGCAGCTTGCCCGCCTCCGCCTCGTCGGTCGCGACGATCAGCTTGCCGCAATTGGCGTGCGGCAACCCGCGTTCCCGGCAATAGGCGTAGAGCAGGCGCTTGCCCTCGACGCAGCTCCGCGCCATCAGGCTGCCGGCGGGGTAATAGATGCCGGCATGGATCACCTCGGAATTGCGCGAGGAGGTCTCGGTGCCGATGCCCTCCGCCGCGTCCAGCACCAGCACCTCGCGCCCCGCCAGCGCCAATGCGCGCGCCACGGCGAGGCCGACGACACCGGCCCCGACAACGACACAGTCGATGTCTTCCATAGGCTCCTCAGCGGCCCTGGAAGACCGGCTTGCGCTTCTCGCGGAAGGCGGCGAGCCCCTCGCGCAGGTCGGCGCTGTCCTTGCACGCGGCCTGGCGCGCCTCCAGTGCCGGCACGTCCAGCGCGTCGCGGGCGATCTCGTTCAGCGCCTGCTTCATGCCCTGCACCGCGAGCGGCGCCATGTCGGCGATGCGGGAGGCCAGGGCATCCACCCGGGCGTCGAGCTCGCCGGCCGGCGCGAGTTCGGTGAGGTAGCCGATCCGCAGCAACTCCTGCGCATCCAGCTTCTCGGCGGTGAGGAACAACCGCTTGGCTGCATTCAGCCCGAGGCGCGAGATGTAGCGGCGCAACCCGGCCTCGTAGTAATGCACGCCGAGCCGGCCGGCCGGCATGAACATCTCCACCCCGTCATGGCCGATGCGGAAATCGCAGGCCAGCGCCAGATCGGTGGAGCCGCCATAGACGCCGCCATTCAGCCGGCAGACGGTCGGCACCCGCACCGCTTCCAGCCGGTCGGTCATGGCTTCGAAGCTCGGCACGCCGCCGGCGCTGCCGCCGCCCTTGCTCTGCTCGTGCAGGTCGCCGAGGTGATAGCCGGCGCTGAAGGCGCGGCCGCTGCCGGTCAGCACCAGCACGCGCAGCGCCGGGTTGGCATCCACCTGGTCGAAGAGGCCGATCAGCACCGGGATGTCCTCGGGCTGGACGCGGTTCAGGTGCCGCGGCCGGTTCAGCCGGATGGTGGCGCGCGGCCCCGCCACCTCGAGCGTCGGTACGCCGCTTTCGGGCTCGGCTTGGGCCTGGGTCTGGGCTGCGGCGCTCATCGGGGCTTCCTCCGGGTCTTTCAGGGGCTTTTTGCCGGGGGGGCGGCCGCCCGGCAAGGGTGAGGTGGGAAGGGTAGTGGCGCGCCGCCACGGGCGGGGGCACCATGACGCGAACCATTGGGAACCAGGAGGGCGCCATGGCCGACCTGCCGAAGACCGTCGATATTTTCGAGGAAGGCCCGCGCGAGGGCTTCCAGATCGAGCCCGGGCCGATCCCGACCGCCGACAAGATCGCCTTGATCGAGGCGCTGTCGGAGACCGGCCTGCACCACATCCAGATCTGCTCCTTCGTGAACCCGCGCCTGGTGCCGGGCTGGGCGGATGCGGAGGCCGTGGCGGGCGGCTTCACCCCGCGCCAGGGGGTGGAATACGCCGCGCTCTGGTTCAACGAAAACGGGCTGAACCGGGCCCTGGCCTTCCGCGAGCGGCTGAGCATGGTGGGTTCCATCTCGCTTGCTGCCTCCAATGCCTTCACGCTGAAGAACCTGAACCGCGACCACCAGGCCAATCTGGAGGCGATGCGGAAGCAGACCGCGGCGCATCTCAGGGCCGGCATCCCGGTGACGCGGGTTGGCGTGATGGCGGCCTTCGGCTGCAACTACCAGGGCGATATCACGCCGGAGCAGATCGTCAGCACGGTGGCGGATGGGCTGGCGATTGCCGCAGAGCAGGACGCGCGCATCACCGACGTGACACTTGCCGATACCATGGGCTGGGCGACGCCGATCCGCATCGAGCGCGGCGTTGGCGCGGTGCGGGAGCGCTGGCCGGAGCTCCGCATCGGCCTGCACCTGCACGACACGCGCGGGCTGGCGGTGGCCAATGCGCATGCCGGGCTGCGGCTCGGCGTGCAGCGCTTCGATGCCACCGTGGGCGGGCTGGGCGGCTGCCCCTTCGCCGGGCAGAAGGGCGCGGCCGGCAACATCTGCACGGAAGAACTGGTGCTGCTCTGCGAGGAGATGGGTATCGGCACCGGCATCGACCTCGATGCGCTGATCGAGGTGGGGCGGCTGGCGGAACGCATCGTCGGCCACCAGTTGCCCTCCGAATTGCTGCGCGCCAATAGCCTCGATGCCTTCCGGAGAAAGGCGGCGTGAGCAACCCGAAGCCCCTCGCCGGACTCCGGGTGCTGGAGTTCAGCCACACCATCATGGGCCCCTGCGCCGGGCTGCTCTTCGCCGATCTCGGCGCCGAGGTGGTGAAGGTCGAGCCGGCGCCGACCGGCGACCATACCCGCCGCCTGCCCGGCTTCGCCGCCGGCTTCTTCGCCTGCTTCAACCGCAACAAGCGCAGCCTGGCGCTGGACCTCAAGCGCCCGGAAGGCCAGGCGGTGGCGCATCGGCTGGCGGCGGGGGCGGATGTGGTGCTGGAGAATTACGGCCCCGGCACCATGGAACGCCTCGGCTGCGGCTGGGAACAGCTGCACCAGGTGAATCCGCGGCTGGTCTACCTGGCGCTGAAGGGCTTCCTGGCCGGCCCTTATGAGCACCGCCCCGCGCTCGATGAGGTCGTGCAGTTCCAGGCCGGCCTCGCCTACATGACCGGGCCGCCGGGGCGGCCGCTGCGGGCCGGCGCCTCCATCATCGACATATTGGGCGCGGTCTTCGGCGTCACCGCCACGCTGGCGGCGCTGCGCGAGCGCGACGCGGCGGGCAAGGGCCAGCGCGTCTCCTCCGCCCTCTTCGAGAGCGCGGTCTTCCTGATGGGCAGCCACATGGCCGGCAGCGCGGCAACGGGCGACAAGGTGCCGCCCATGCCGGCGCGGCGCGGCGCCTGGGGCATCTATGATGTCTTCGAGACGGCGGCGGGCCAGCTCTTCATCGGCGTCACCAGCGACCAGCAATGGGTGCGCTTCTGCGACGCCTTCGGCCTCGCGGCGCTGGCCGCCGATCCGCGGCTGGCGAGCAATGCCATGCGCGCCAAGGAACGGAGCTGGCTGATCCCGGCCTTGCAGGAGGTGCTGGCCACCCTGCCGCAACAGGTGGTGGCGGAGCGTTGCGAGGCCGCCGGCATCTCCTGGGCGCCGGTCGGCATGCCGGAGGACCTGTTCAGCGATCCGCACCTGCTGGCCGGCGGCGGGCTGATCCAGACCGCGATCTCGGCGCTCGGCGGCGGCGCGCTGGTCGGGCTGCCCGCCCTGCCGGTGGAATTCGGCGAGGCGCGCAGCCGCCCCGGCCTGCTCCGCCAGCCGCCCCGCATGGGCGAGCACAATGCGGAGGTGTTGGCCGAGGCAGGTTTCCCGCCCAGCGAGATCGCGGGGCTGGCTGGGGCCGGGGTGATCGTGGCGGCGCCAGCCGCCTGAAACCACCTCGCGGCGGTTCACTGGCTCTCGGGCGGCAGTCTTTCACGGAGCTGCTCGGCAAGGCCCCGCACGGCGGTGTGCCGCCCCAACTCCCTGGCCTCGGCGTCCACCACCTCACGTTGGATGCCGAGATGGGCGCTGATGCCTTCCAGCATCTGGATCACCTTGGTCACTTCCTGCTCCGACAGCAGCCCGATCTGCAGCCCGAGCTGGTTGCGCTCATCCGCCCGCGCGCTCATGCGGTTCTGCTTGATCAGCACGAAGGTGGAGAGCAGGACGCCTTCCATCGACACGATCATGCAGAGCAATTGGAAGGGATAGGGGTCGAAGGCCGGCACCCCCGGAACCAGCCCCGCATTGACCGTGGCCCAGACCACGAACCAAAGGAGGTGCAGCAGCACGAAAATGACCGTGCCGGCGAATCCGGCGATGAGGTCGGCCACGCGGTCGGCGAGCGAGCGCCGCGCCGCCGCCTCCTGCTCCAGGCACGCGACCTCCTCGATGTTCCGCGCCGCCATGGGCGGCGCGACGCCCCCGGGTGGTTCAGTCCGGTCCATGCCCTGCGGTCCTCTCCCTGGCTGTCCCTGCGGGCGGGAGAACGCGCAGGGCAGGCGCATGGATTTCCGCCGGGGAGGGCGGAGGCCCGGCCCCCTGCAGCCAGAGCGCGCCCAGCCAGCACAGCAGCGCCCAACCGGCACCGACGCACCAGCCCGCGAGCACATCGGTCGGCCAATGCACGCCGAGATAGATCCGGCTCATGCCAACCAGCAGCGTCGCCAGCACGGCGAGCGCGAGGACATAGAGCTTCACCCGCCACATCGGCTGCACCCGCATGAGCAGCGCGCCGAGTGTGAGATAGGTCACGGCCGAGAGCATCGCATGGCCGCTCGGGAAGCTCGCCGTATAGACCTCCACGGCATGCGGCACGAGATCCGGCCGCGGGCGCTGGAAGCCAAGCTTCAGCAGGCTGCTCAACGCCGTCCCGCCGCCCACCGACACGGCGACGAGCAGGGCCGCCGAACGCCGCCGGAGCAGGACCAGGAAGCCGATCACCGCGAGGGTCACGGCGATCAGGATCGCATTGCCGCCAAGGCTGGTGACATCGCGCGCCACCTCCTCCAGCCAGCGCGGCCCGATGGGGTCGCTCAGATCCGCGGGGTTGCGCAGCGCCAGCATCACGGCGCGGTCGAAGGCGCGGGTATCGCCCTCCAGCACCTCGCCGGCCAGGGCCACGAAGCCAAGCAGCGCCGCCGCCGCCAGCAGCAGGCCGAGCAGCACGGCGAATTCGCCGGGTGTCGTGGGCCTTCGCCGCCAGGCGCCGGCGGCCAACCCTCTCAGCGCATCACCCAGGATCATCGGCCGGATGCTCCACCATGCCGGCGATGAACGCGGCGCGGCGCGGCTGGTCCCCCGCTGGCAGGAGGCTCACGCCCAGCGCGCGGTCCGCCAGGCGATCACCATGCCCGCCAGCGGCAGCAGCGCCAGCAGGCCGAAGGCCAGCGCATAGGATCCCACCGCCCCCACCACCAGCGCCAGGATCGAGGGCCCGACCACCACCCCGGCGAAGGCCACCGCCAGCACGCCGCCAGCCGCGTCTCCCACCTTGCCGGGCGCGGCCATGCGGGCCGCTTCCGCCATCAGCACGCCGTTCCAGCCCGCGGCGCTGCCGCCCAGCAGGCAGAACAGCCCAATCACCGCCGCGCCCGGCCAGGCCAGGGCGAAGGGCAGGGCCAGCGCGCCCAGCGTGGTGATGAGGCCGATCGCGGCCAGCGCCCGAAGCCCGCTCCGCCACCAATCCGCCACCAGGCCCCAGCCCAGCCGGGCAACGGCGCCGATCCCCTGGCTGACTGCCGCCACCGCCCCGGCGGCCACCGGGCTCCAGCCGAATTCCTCGACCAGCATCGTCACCGTATAGGCGCCGAGCGCGAGCTGGAATCCCGAGAACAGCGCCGAGACCGCCGCCAGCCCGCGCAGCCCCGGCCGGTCGCGCAGCGCCGCCAGCCCGCCGCCGGCACCGAGCCGCAACGGATAGCGCGGATCGCGCTCCGCATCCCAGGCGGCGCGGAAGATGCCGGCGCCGAGCGCGGCCAGCAGCAGCAGCACCGCGATGCCGAGCACCGCCACCCGCCAGCCCGCCAGCAGCGCCAGCGAGGGCAGCAGCAGCCCGGCCAAGGCGGCGCCGATCGGCACGCCGGTCTGCTTCACCGCGAAGACCATGTTCCGCCGGGCCGGCGGCGCCAGCCGGCTCAGCACCTGGGAGGCGGCCGGGTTGGTCAGCCCATAGCCGAGCCCGGTCAGCAGCGACCCCAGCAGCGCGCCCGGCAGCCCGGCCAGCGCCATCAACAGGCAGGCGATGCCCGCCGCCGCCAGCGCGATCTGGGTGCAGCGCGCCGGGCCCCAGCGCCTGAGCGCCCCGGCCGAAAGCGCCGAGGTGGTGGAGGCCGCGACATAGACCGCCGCCACCTGGTAGCCGACCCAATGCGGCGCCGCGCCGAGGTCGCGTGCCGCCAGCGGCGCCAGCACCGGCAGCACGAAGACAGTAAGCGTCGCCAGCGCCTGCGCCCCGGTTGTGGCGGCCAGCGCCGCGGCCAGCCCGCCGGCCGCACCGTGCAGCCGGGATGGAGGGATGGGCGCATCGGCCGATCTGGTCACGCGCTGCATCCGGCCCCTCCGGCGCCAAGGATGCTGAAGCGCCGTCGCCCCGGCAACCCGCTATGCTGCACTGGCACGGCGAGGGAAACCGGGCTGATGGATGCGCGTGGCTGCTGGATCGGGATCAACGGCCACCGGCTGGAGGCCGCCTGGTGGGCCAAGGGAGCGGAGATGGGGCCGGAGACGGGGCCGGTGATCGTGCTGCTGCATGAGGGGCTGGGCAGCGTCGGGCTGTGGCGCGGCTTCCCCGCCGCCCTGGCCCGGGCCACCGGCCTCGGCGTCTTCGCCTGGTCGCGCCTCGGCTATGGCCGCTCCGATCCGGCGGCGCTGCCGCGGCCCTTCAGCTACCTGCATGACGAGGCGGCGCTGCTGCCGAAGGTGCTGGATGCCGCCGGCATCACCCGCTGCCTGCTGCTCGGCCATTCGGACGGCGCCTCGATCGCCGCCATCCATGCCGGCTGCGCGCCGGACCCGCGGGTGGCCGGCGCGGTGCTGATCGCGCCGCATGTCTTCGTCGAAGCAGTGACCCTGGAGGGCCTGGCCGAGGCGCGGCAACGCTACGCCACCGGCGGGTTGCGGCAGCAACTGGCGCGCCGGCACAGCCACCCCGACATCGTCTTCCACGGCTGGAACGACACCTGGCTCGACCCCGGCTTCGCCGGCTGGACCCTGGACCGGGAACTCGCCGCCATCCGCATGCCGCTGCTGGTGATCCAGGGCGAGGCCGATCCCTATGGCACCGCCGAACATGCCCGCCGGATCGCGCAGCGCGCCGCCGGGCCGGTGGAACTGCTGCTGCTGCCCGGCATCGGCCATGTGCCGCAGAGCGAGGCGCCGGAGGCGACGCTCGGTGCCATCACCCGCTTCTGCGCGCGGCTCCTCAGCCGCCCCTGATCCGCATCAGCATCTCCGGCCGCAGCTGCGCGAGGTCGGTGATGCCGAGCATCGCCATGTTGCGGTGGATCTCCTCCCAGAGCAGCGTGATGGCGTGCCGCACGCCCGGCTCGCCCGCCACCGCCGCGGCATAGAGGAAGGGCCGGCCGATGAAGACGAAATGCGCCCCCAGCGCCAGCGCCTTCAGCACGTCCGAGCCGCGCCGGATGCCGCCATCCAGCATCACCGCCATCCCGCCGGCCTCCGCCACCACCCCGGGCAGCGCGCGGAGCGGCGAGATGGCGCCATCCAATTGCCGCCCGCCATGGTTCGAGACCATGACGCCATCCACGCCGCTCTCGCGCGCGATCCGCGCATCCTGCGGCGACAGGATGCCCTTGATGACCAGATGCCCCGGCCAGCGGGCGCGGATCAGCTCAAGGTGCTCCCAGGCCAGCCCGTCGCGCCGGCCGATGGCCCGGATCAGGTTGGCCGAGAGCACCGGCGGACCACGGGTCGCGTCCAGGTTCTCGAAATGCGGCATGCCGTGGTGGCGGAGCGTCCGCAGCGCGGTGCCGAAGAGCCAGCGCGGATGGCTGATCCCCTCCCAGGCCAGGCGCGGATTCGGCCGCAGCGGCAGGCTGTAGCCGTTGCGGACGTTGTTCTCGCGGTTGGAGGAGACGGGCACGTCCACGGTCAGCACGAAGGTGTCGAAGCCGGCCTGCGCCACGCGGTCCACCAGCGGCTCGATCCGCGCCGGCTCGCCCGGCAGATAGGCCTGGTACCAGGCGGTGGGGCCGGCGACGCGCACCTCCTCCATGCGGATCAGCGAGGAGCCGCTCAGGATCATCGGCAGCCCCGCCGCCGCGCTGGCGCCGGCGAAGACCAGGTCGCCACGATAGGCCGAGAGTGCCGAGGCGCCCATGGGCGCGATCCCGAAAGGCGCGGCGTAGCGGCGGCCGAGCAGGGTCGTCATGGTGTCGCGGGGGGGCGACATCCACCAGCACGCGCGGCACGAAGCCCCATTCGGCGAAGGCGTCGCGGTTGTCGCGCAGCGAGGCATCGGTCTCCACCGCGCCGCTGACGAAGCCATAGAGCATCCGCGGCAGGTGCCGCCTGGCCGCCGCCTCAAAATCATCCAGCGACAGGAAGCGGCGCAGCGGGCGCGGCACGGCCGGCGCCGGCCGGGCCTCGGCCGTGGTGACGCGCGGCGCCGGTTCGGCCGGACGGCTGCTCCTGTCCAGCACCTGCCCCTCGGATGGCATGTCTCGATTCTCCCCGCTGCCGTCAGACGGTGGGGAAGGTCGGGCCAAACCGCGTGCCGGTCAACGCGGGCGCGGCAGATGGCCCGGCAGCGGTCAGGAGTGGGCGCGCTGCGGCCGCTGGGCGGCCATGCCGCCTGCCCAGGCATCGAACCAGTCCCAGATCGCCTGCTCCTCGAAGGGCAGGTCCTGCTGGATGTCCCTGATCTCCGGCAGGGCCGGGCGTCCCTTCCGGAAGGCCGAATGCAGCATGGTGGAAAGCGCCTCCAGGGCCGCTTCGGGATCGTCGAAGGTGCCGAGGCTGCCTCCGTCGAGGCGGGCTTCGTAACGCCCCATGGGGCTGTCCTTACGATGGAGTACGCAACCTATAGTTGATAAAACAGTAATATGGAAGCCGAAACCGGCACCCTGGAAGGCCGGTACCCCGCACCGGCCGCCCGGGGCCCCGCCATCGGGCGGGTTCAATCACCGTAATGAAAGACCAGCCGCGCCACCGCCAGCGACAGCAGGCGGCTGTCGGCGCTGACCCCGTCCTGCGCCGGGGAGCCGCTGGCGAGGCTTTCCAGATGCAGGCTCCGGCAGGGCGCGGCCCCCTCCGGTGGGGTGATGCGGAGTGTGAAGCGGCGTGGCCCGGCGGGGGCCACGGCCACGGCGCAGGGCAGGTCGTCGAAGCTCGCCTGCAGGGCCGGCGCCGGGCTGCGATAGAGGTGGGAGACCTCCAACTCCACCGCCTCCACCGGCCGGTCCGGCTCCGGGTTCACCACCAGGGCGCGGTCCGCCATCCAGCGGAAGGCGCCCTCCGCATCGCGTTCCGGCGCGTGCCAGCCGGGGCCGAGATTGCCGGCCCCCGGCGACAGTTCCACCCGGGCGCCGAGGCGGAGCGGCGCCGTCTCCGGCACGGGCGGCGCGGTGGTGGCGATCAGGTCGCGCAGCGCCTGCGGCGCCGAGGCTTCCGGCTCCCGCGCCAGGCGGTCCAGCAGCAGGCTGGCGGCGGCCTCGATGAAGGCATCGATGCGTTCCTGCTGGATGTCGAGGCGCCGCTGCATGGCCGCCTGCGCCTCCGCCAGCCCGCCGGCGGCGATCTGTTCCAGGCGCCGCAGCCGGCCTTCCAGCTCGGCCACCCGCCGCTCCGCCTCACCGGCGCCGGCGCGGGTCCAGGCGAAGCGGGCCAGCGGCCCCGCCATTCCCACCAGTTGCAGCGTGACCGCGAGCCCGGTCTCGCCGAGATCGGCCGGCTCCAGCGCCAGGGCGAAGCGGAAGGCGCAGCCGCCCTCGGCCAGGGCCACCGGCGCCTCCACCGTCACGGCGCGGGCGCCGGCATCGTTGATCCGGGCATAGAGCACGGGGTCGAGCAGCCCGTTCACCCGCTCCACCGCCACGCCGCGCAGCACGCCATGGTCGAGCGTCACGTCCTCGACCCGCGGCGCGGGCGGGCCAAGCAGGGTCAGCGCCGCGGCGGGCGCCTCCAGCCGCCAGGGCGGGGCGAGATCAGGGCCGTCGATGGCCAGGGAGAAGCGCAATTCGGCCGGCAGCGCCACGCGCGGCAGGCGCGCGACCTGCACCTCCAGCACCTCATCCGGCTCGATGGCGCGGCGGAGCGGCAGGTGGCCGACCTCGATACCGCGGCAATGCACCAGGATCCCGCCCGGTTCGGCGAAGCGCCGCAGGCACAGCAGCGCGATGCCCTGCCGGCTGGCGCCGCTGGGGAGGAAGGGGAAATTCGCGGCCGCGGTGCCGTCCATGCCCGGCGGCGCTAGCACGCGTGCAGCGGCAGTGTCCAGCCGGGCGGGCACCGCTGGACAGCGGCCGGCGCGCAGGCTACCGCCCCGGCAGCAGCGGAGCACGACAAAGGGCGCATGCGCGGGCCGGGCCATCCCCTGACGGTGTTCACGCCACTGCCGCCGGAGCGGAACGGCATCGCCGACTACGCCGCGATGCTGCTCGGCGCGCTCTCCGCCGAATACGACTGCGCCGCCGCCTGCGAGGACTGGCTGGCCGAGGCGCCGCCCGGCGTCCCGGTGCTCGATGCGGCGCTGGCGCATCGGCGGATCGCGCCCGGTGGGCGGGTGCTGCACCAGCTCGGCAACAATCCCGGCCATGGCTTCGTGTTGCGGGCGCTCCGGCTGCATCCCGGCGTCACTACCCTGCACGACCCCGGGCTGCTGCATCTGCACGAGACATCGGGTGAGAGCCAGGCAACGATCCTTTCCGGCATGCGGGCGGGACCGCCCATTCTCGCCGCCACCTATGCGCGGCACCTGCGCGAGCATGGGGTGCAGAGCCGCGCCAACCACCTGCTCTTCGACCTGGCCGGCGAGTGCCTGGCGCGCTCGCGCGCCGTGGTGGTGCATTCGCGCTTCGCCCGCGCCCGGCTGCGAGCGCTGCACGGGGCGGCGGCGACCGCACATGTCGCGGTCATCCCGCATCTGCTGCCGCCCTTCGCGCCGCCCTCGCGGGCGGCGGCGCGGGCGCGGCTCGGCATCCCGGAGGATGCCTTCCTGGTCTGCACCGCCGGCTTCGCCACCGCGGCCAAGCGCTTCGACTGGCTGATCGAGGCGCTGGAACTGGCCGGCCCGGAGCTGCTCTGGATCCATGCCGGGGCGGAGCGGCCGGAGGAATACCCGCTCGGCGCCCGCATCGTCGAGCGGCCGGGGCTGCGGGACCGGGCGCGCATCACCGGCTTCCTCGACGCACCGGCGCTGGACGACCATATCGCCGCCTGCGACGTGCTGGTGAACCTGCGCTTCCCCTCGGGCGGCGAGAGTTCCGGCTCGCTCGCCCGCGCCTTCGCCTGCGGCACCTGCTGCATCGTCTCCGAGACCGGGGCCTATGCCGAGCTCCCGCGCGACGCCGTGCTGCACCTGCCGCTGGCCGGCGCGGTGCCGGCGCTCGCCGAAGCCCTGCGGGCGCTGGCCGCCGACCCCGCCCGCGCCCGGGCGACCGGCGAGGCCGGGCGCCGCCATGCCCTGGCCGAGATGGCGCTGCCCACCGTTGCCGCCCGTTATGCCGCGGTGATCGAGGAGTCGCTGGCGCGCCCGGTGGCGGCGCCGCCTGCCGGCCCACCGCCGCTGATCGAACTGGTGGCCGGCCCGGATCTGGCCCCCGAGGCCGTCGCCGCCGCGCTTGCCGGCCTCGCCGGCGCCTGCCGGCTGTTCCTGGCGGCGCCCGATCTTGAGGCTCTGGCGGCGCTTTCGCTGGAACGGCCCGGCCTGGCCGCGGCGCTGCTGCCGCCGCAGGCCCGGCTGCTGCGGCTGCGGGTGCAGGCGGCGCCGGCCGGGCTGCTGCTCGACCTCGATCTCAGCGGCTGGGCTTGAGCGCGCCGCTGCTCGCCGCGCTGCTGGCCCGGGCCCTGCCTGGCCTCCGGGCATTGGATCTCGGCCTGCCCGCCCCGCTGCTGTTCCCCTGGCTGCCCGGCACGCTCTGCGGCGCGGGCGATGCGGCGAGCCTGCCGGTGGCGGAACACGCGCTGCTCCGGCGCTTCCGCCAGGAAGGTGGCCGCCGCGCCCTGTGCGGCTTCGACCGTGCCGGCGATGCGGCGCTGCTGGCCGGGGCCCCGGCCGCCTGGGGCGAGGCGCCGGAGCGGCTGCTCCGCCTCGCCGGGCCGGCGCCGGCCGGCCTACCGCCCGAGGCGCTGCTGCTGCTGCCCGGCGAGGCGCCCGATCCCCCAGGCGGCGAGCGGGGCCGGATCATCCTGCTGCTCGGCAGCGCCGCGCGGGTGGCGCGGCACGACCTGCTGGTGCCGGTGCCCCGCACGGCGGCGTTGTTCGAGCAATTGCGCCGGGCCGGCGCAGCCCTGGGTGGTGGCTGGGACCAGGGCGGGCGGCTGATCTCGCCGCGTCTTGGCAGCTTGGCCTTGCTGGCGCCGCAGGGGGTCACGCTGCCACCGCTGTCGATTCCGCCCGAGGCGCTGGTGCATGACCTGCCTGGCGGGGCCAGGGAGGGGCGGCTGCCGCTCGGCCCCAGGCTGCGCCTGCTGCTCGGCACGCGGCCGGCTCGGCTGCGGCTGCAACTGGCGGCGGCTGGTCCGGTGGCGCCGGCGCTGTTCCTGGACGGGCTGCGGCATCCCGCGAGCGTCCTACCCGGACCGGAGGGATCGCTGGCCCTGGAGGCCGAGGTGCCGCCATTGCCGGAGGGCACGCCGGAGCGGGCGCTGGTGCTCGGCCTCGCGCTGCCGGGCGGCACGGCCGCCGCGCTCACCGGCCTGGAGTTGCTGCCGTGAGCCGCGCCGCCCGGCTGCTGATCGTCTCGCCCATCGCCTCGCATCCCGCGGATCAGGGCAATGCCGCCCGCATCCAGGCCTTCGGGCGGGAGATGATGGCGCGCGGCCTGATCTGCGAATTCCTCTACTACACCGCCGAGGGCATCACGCCGGCGCAGCGGGACGCCATGGCGGGGTTCTGGCACGCGCTGCACCTGGTGCCGGCCGAGCGCATCGGCGAGCCCAGCCTGCCCGGCTGCTGGGGGCTCGATGACTGGTGCCCCTGCCTCCTGGCCGAACGCGTGGCGGCCATGCAGCGCGCCGGCCGCTACGACGCTCTCGTGGTGAATTACGTCTGGATGTCGCGCGTGCTGGAGGGTGCCCGGGGCGCGCTGCGCCTGATCGACACCCATGACCTCTTCGGCGACCGGCATCTGGTGGCCCGCGCCGAGGGGCTCGACCCCTCCTGGTTCTTCACCACGCGGGCGGAGGAGGCGCGCGGCCTGGCCCGCGCCGATCTGGTCCTGGCGATCCAGGAGGCGGAGGCTGCGGCGCTCCGCGAACGCAGCGCGGTGCCGGTGCTGACGCTCGGCCATATGCCGCCGCTGCGCTTCCTGGAGGCGCCGGAATGCAGCGCGGCACGGGCGATGTTCGGCTATCTCGGCAGCGCCAATCCCTGGAACGCCGCCTCGGTGCGGGCGCTGGACGCGGCGCTGGCGGCGGCGCCGGACCTCAGCTGGCTGCTGGCCGGTCAGATCCTGCGGCGGCGCGACCTCACCCTGGCCTCGCGCCCGCTGCTGCTGGACCCGGTGCCGGAGGCCGCGGCTTTCTACCGCGCGGTGGACTGCGTGCTGAACCCGATGACCGGCGGCACCGGCCTCAAGATCAAGACCGTGGAGGCGCTGGCCTTCGGCCGGCCGGTGCTCGGCACCCGCGATGCCTTCGCCGGGCTGCCGGCAGAGCATCCCGGCCACCAGGCCAGGGATGCGCGGGAGGTGGTGGCGCTGATGCGGGACTATGCGGCCAGCGAGGCCTTCCGGCGGGGGCTGCGCCAGGCATCGCGGCTGCTGGCGCTGCGCCAGGCCGCGGCGGTGGCGGCGCAGCATGACGCGCTGGCGGAACGGCTGGCGGAACGGATCTGAGGCCATCGCACCGTGCAGTTCGGCCCCCCGGTTGCCGCCGGCCCGTCCTGCGGCCACAGTGCGGCCCGGATTGAACCCGGTGGCTTCCGGCCGGGCAATAAGGAGACCCCCATGGCCTATCCGAATGTCCAGCTGCACATCAATGGCGAGTGGCGCCCGGCCCGGTCCGGCCGCACCCTGGAGGTGCTGAACCCCGCCACCATCGAAGTGCTCGGCACCGTCGCCCATGCCGGCCGCGACGACCTCGACGAGGCGCTGGAGGCGGCCGAAAAGGGCTTCCAGACCTGGAAGAAGGTTTCGGCCTTCGATCGTTCCAAGCTGATGCGCAAGGCCGCCGACCTGCTGCGCTCCCGTGCCGATGCGATTGCCGCGCTGATGACCCAGGAACAGGGCAAGCCGCTGCCGGAAGCCAAGATGGAGGTGATGGCCGGCGCCGATGTCATCGACTGGTTCGCCGAGGAGGCCCGCCGCGCCTATGGCCGCGTCATCCCGGCCCGGGCCGAGGGCGTCTACCAGCTGGTCATCAAGGAGCCGGTGGGCCCCGTCGCCGCCTTCACGCCGTGGAATTTCCCCATCAACCAAGTGGTGCGGAAGCTCTCCGCCGCGGTGGCCACCGGCTGCTCCATCATCGTCAAGGCGCCGGAGGAGACGCCGGCCAGCCCGGCCGAGCTGATCCGTTGCTTCGTCGATGCCGGGCTGCCGGCGGGTGTCGCCAACCTGGTCTATGGCGTGCCGGCCGAGATCAGCGAATACCTGATCCCGCATCCGGTGATCCGCAAGGTGACATTCACCGGCTCCACCCCGGTAGGCAAGCAGTTGGCGGCGCTGGCCGGGCTGCACATGAAGCGCGCGACCATGGAACTCGGCGGCCATGCACCGGCCATCGTCTTCGACGATGCGGATCTGGAGCTGGCGGCGCGCACCCTGGCAGGGGCCAAGTTCCGCAATGCCGGCCAGGTCTGCGTCTCACCGACCCGCTTCCTGATCCAGGAGCGGCTCTATGAGCCCTTCGTCGAGCGTTTCATCACCGCCGCCAAGGCGGTGAAGGTCGGCAATGGCATGGATGAGGGCACCCAGATGGGGCCGCTCGTGCATGACCGGCGCATCCCCTGGGTGGAGGGGCTGATCCAGGACGCCAAGTCCCGGGGCGGCGAGGTCCGCACCGGCGGCAACCGCATCGGCAACAAGGGCTACTTCTTCGAGCCGACGGTCATGACCAATGTGCCGAAGGAAGCGCGGGTGATGAACGAGGAACCCTTCGGCCCGCTCGCGCTGATCTCGCCCTTCCGCGAATTCGACGAGGTGGTGGAGGAGGCGAACCGGCTGCCCTATGGCCTGGCCTCCTATGCCTTCACCCGTTCCGCCAAGACCGCGAATGCCATCGCGGCCAAGGTCGAGAGCGGGATGATGACGATCAACCATCTCGGCCTGGCGCTGCCCGAGGTGCCCTTCGGCGGCATGAAGGACAGCGGCTATGGCAGCGAGGGCGGCTCCGAGGCGATCGAAGCCTATCTCAACACGAAGTTCGTGAGCCAGGCGGGGCTGTAGCCCGTACGCGAAGGGGCAGGCGCGGAGATCCTACCGCGCCGCCCCGGTTCCGGCCGCGTCGGAACCGGCGCGGCCTTCCGGCCCGGCAATCGGCGTCAGGCAGTGCCGCGCCGCCGCACCGGCGGCAGGGCGCCGGCATGGAAGGCGACCGCGTGTTGCAGGCTGTCGGCGATCCGCCGGGCGCGGTTGACCAGCAGCGCGGCGCCCTCCGGCGGGCATTCGGCCTGCGCCGTCTCCTCCCATAATTCGAGCCAGCGGGCAAAATGCTCGGGCTTGAGGCCGAGCGGCAGATGCGCCTCCATCGGTTGGCCATGGTAGCGGCCGCTCTGCAGCGCCACCGAGGACCAGAAGGCGCTGATCCGCTCCACATGCGACTCCCAGTCCGTGATGCGGGCGAAGATCGGCGCCAGCAGCGGGTCGTGCCGGGCGGTGCCGTAGAAGACGCGCACTACGCGTTCCAGCAGGGCGTCGTCCAACCCGGTCCGGGCCGAGATCGCGGCCGTGGCGGCGGGGCGGCGAGAGGCCATATTGGTATCGTCCATACCACATATGTCATGCCGCCGGCCCGGCCGGTCAATACCGCAATCAAGCGTTGGCCCTGCGCCGCCATGGCGCCGGCCATGCGGACCGGGAAGGCGCCATGACCAGGCCGCCCCGGTGATGTAGCCTTGCCGCCGCAGGGCGCGGCTCCCGGACCCGCCGCGAGAGGAAACGATGATGCAGACCACGCGCCGCGGCCTGGCCGCTTTCGGGCTTTCTCTTGCCGCCATGCCGGCCAGGGCCGAGACATTCCCTGACCGGACCGTGCGGCTGGTGGTGCCCTTCCCGCCGGGCGGGCCGGTGGATACCGCGGCCCGCATCATGGCGCAGGCGCTGGCCGGGCCGCTCGGCCAGGCCGTGGTGGTGGAGAACCGCTCCGGCGCCGGCGGCAATATCGGCGTGGATGCGGTGGCGAAGGCATCGCCGGATGGCTATACCCTGGCCTTCGCCAGCACCGGCGCGGTGGCGGTGAATACCAGCCTGGTGCCGAACATGCCCTATGATCCCGTGCGGGACTTCGCGCCGGTCGGCATTCTGGTGGCGACCCCCCTCGGTGCTGGTGGTGCGGCCGGGCGGGCCGGCGACGCTGGAAGCGCTGCTGGCCGAGGCGCGACGCCGGCCGGGGCGGCTGAGCTTCGCCTCCACCGGCCCCGGTGGCACGCCGCACTTGGCCGCGGAATTGCTGAAGCTGCGCGCCGGGGTGGACATCACCCATGTCGCCTATCGTGGCGCCGCGCCCACCATCACCGCCATGCTGGCCGGCGAGATCGACATGACCTTCCTGGATGTGCCGGTGCTGCTGCCGCATATCCGCGACGGCAAGCTGCGCCCGCTCTGCGTCACCGCGCGGGAGCGTGCCGCCGTGCTGCCGGAGGTGCCGACCACGGCGGAGGCGGGGCTGCCCGGCGTCGAGGTGGAGAACTGGTACAGCATGCTCGCCCCCGCCGGCACGCCGACGGGCAGGGTCACGCGGCTGGCCTGGGCGGTGCGCGACGTGCTGGCCCCCGAAAGCGAGACGGCGCGCCGCTTCGTCGAAATGGGTTCCCGCATCGTCAATGCCGGGCCGGAGGAGGCGGGTGCCTTCATCCAGGCCGAGATCGCCAAATGGGCCGAGGTGATCCGGGTCGCCAATATCAGGCCGGATTAGGGTCGGGGTCGGTTCCGCCGGCCGTCACCCCATGATCCGCCGGACGATGGGCGGAAAGTGGATGGCAATTATCCGGCAACCCGCCCCATGCAGTGCGCGACGTCACCGGCCAGCGGATGCAAGGGCCTCGACGGCGGTGACCAGCATTGTCGGGTCGAAGGGCTTGTACAGGATCGGCGCCGCTGGATGGCCCCCCGTATCGCAGCCCTCCATGTAGCCCGTGGCGAACAGGAACGGCACGCCAAGCGCGGCCAGCCTGTCGGCGACTGGCGCCACCGCTTCGCCATTCAGATTGATATCGAGCACGGCGGCACTCAGCCCGCCATCGGAGGCCGCCCGCTCGATGAGTTGCAGTGCCTCACCAACCGAGGAAGCGGGCCCCAGGACCTTGGCTCCCGCATCGAGCAGGCCGTCCTCAACCAGCATGGCCACGATGGCCTCGTCCTCAACGACGAGAATCCGCTTGTCCCGGAGCGTGGTTTGACAACCCGGGAACATCCCCAAGCCCATGATGACGGCGCTCCTATGATGCATTGATGCCCAAAACCGATCCGGCATCCCTGAAAAAGCTCGTATTAGGAAGCGTCCTACATCAAGCACGGCCGGAGCGCCCTTGTCGGTTTGATTCCGAACGGCAGGCGCGAGAAACCCGAAGCCTAGCCGGGCGGCGTCGCCGCGCCGGGACCGAGCAGCCGCGCGAATTCGTGCCGGACAATGTGGTAGCATTCGCAGGAGGCGGCTTCGAGGCCCGGTTGGTCGAGAATTTCCATCCGGCCCCGCGCGTAATGGATCAGGCCGGCCTTGTGCAGGATGCCGGCAGCGATGGTCACGCTGGGACGGCGCACGCCGAGCATCATCGAGATGAACTCATGGGTCATGGGGAACTCGTCCTGCCCGGCGCGGTCATGCGCGATGAGCAGCCAGCGGGCGAGGCGGTTCTCCACCGCGTGTCGCGCATTGCAGGCGGCGGTCAGCGACACCTGGGCGTGGAAGGCCAGGGCGTAGCGCAGCAGCGGCGCCCGGAACGCGGCGCTGCGGTCCATCTCGGCGCGGAACGCCGCAGCCTCGATCCGGAGCGCGGTGCCCTCCATCTGCACCCGGGCGTCGGTGACGGAATGGCTGTTCCCATAGACGAGGGGAAGACCCACCAGGCCCTCCGATCCGGCGACCCCGGCTTCGACCTGCTCCCCGTCCTCCAGCGTGACGATCAGGGACACCATGCCGGTCTCGACGAAGAACACCGCATCAACGGGGCCACCGGCCGCATGGATCGTCTGGTCGAAGGGGAGTTCAACGCGTTCCAGATGCGGCTCCAGGTGAGCCCAATCCTCGGGTGACAGGGCCGCGAGGAGGCCATTGCGGACGGAAGGGCGGTGCTGGGTGGGATGGGCCATTCGGCTCTCCTGCGCGTAATGCGGCGGGAGCACTGACCTCTCTCTGTCGCCTACGGCCTGGGTCCGTTGCGGGCGATTGACCGAGGATGGGCCTTGCCGGGGGCCTTAACAAGCAGGAGGCACCGGCTTTGCGCTGATATCCTTCCCGGTCTTGGGCGGTCGAAATCCGCAGCGGCAAGATCTCGGCCGGCCTTTGTTCGATTTCGAACGCACGAATACCTCGCTGCCGCGTTGTCCGCACTTCCCCCTGAATGCGTCAGTGGGCAGCACGGGGCGCGTCCGATGCGGATTCTGATTGTCGAGGACGAGGCATTGATCGCCATGCTGCTGACCGAGAGCCTGGAGAGCGCGGGGCATCAGGTGATGGGGCCTGCCGCCACGGCAACGGAAGCCCTGGCGCTGTGCGAGGCGGCGCGACCGGACCTGGCGTTGCTCGACATCAACCTCCGGGACGGCAGCAGCGGCCTGGATGTGGCGCGCGCGCTCCTTCCGCGGTGGGGTGTGCTGGCGATTTTCACCAGTGCGCAGATCATGGAGGCGTGCCAGGCACGGGACATCGCGCTCGGCTACATCCGCAAGCACTACCAGCCCGAGACGGTGCTGAGCAGCATCGAGGTGGCGCGCGTGGTGATGGACGGCGGAAAGCCAGGCAATATCCCGGCGGGATTCAGGCCGTTCTTCGCAACGGAATAGGCTGGTGCCACAAACCCCCGCCCACGGGCCGGGGGATAGCGACCCTGGCATTCTGGCTACAGGACAAGCGGAAAGCGGATGGTGATGCTGGTGCCGCGCTCCGGTGTCCCCTGCTCGATGTCGCCGCCGAGTTGCCGGGCCAGGTGCCGCAGCAGTTCGAAACCCTGCCCGCCACCGGCGCGGCGTGCCGCCACCTTGGCGGGATCGGTGCCCCGGCCCTCATCGGCGACAGTGAGTGCCGCCTCGGCCCGAAGCTCGTCGGTCTGGAGCGCGACCCGCACGATGCCCTCCTCGCCCTCCGGATAGGCATGCTTGGCGGCGTTGGTGACCAGTTCGTTCACCACGAGGCCCGCCGCGACGGCCTTGTCGAATGGCAGCACGCAGCTATCCAGTTCGACCTCGAACACCACCCTGCCGCCGAGGCTGAGATCGAGGCTGCCGAGGAGGGCACGCAGATAGCCCGCAAGATCGGTGCCGGTGCCGTCCGCAGTGCCGCCGCCCTCCACGCCGGAGAGGCGATCCTGCGCCAGGGCGACGGCGGTGACCCGCTGCATCAGCCTGCCGAGCCGCTCGGCCGCCCGCGTATCCTGCTCCGTGGTGGCGGTGCGGCGCTCGCGCGCGAGCATGGCGGCTACCAGGGCCAGGTTGTTCTTGGCCCGGTGCTGCAACTCGCGGAGCAGCACCCCCCGCCGCTCGGCGCGCACCGCCACCTCGGCGGCGGCGGCTTCGGCCCGGGCAACCGCATCGCGGCGCTGCAAGGCACCTGCGACAAGGGCCGCCATCGCTTCGAGGAACTAGACGTCAAGCTCGTCGAAATGGCCGGGCTGTTCACTGTCCGCCTCCAGCGTGCCCCAGATGATCCCGTCGAACCGGATGGGAACATTCAGGAGCGAGACGAGGCCGTGTTCGGCGATGACCGGTTCGAGGCGGAACTCGGGATGGTCGCGGATATCGTCGATCATCACCGGCTGCCCGATTTGCAGGGCACGCCCCGCAGGTGAAGCGGCATCGATCCCGAACCGAGCCTTGCCGATCAGGCCCGGCCGCCAGCCGAAGCCGGCCTCGGCCAGCAGGTCGCCCTGCTCGGTCCGGTAGCGCATGATCTTGGTGTGGCGGACGCCGGTGGCGCGGGCGGCCTGCGCCACGGCGCGCTGGAGCAGCGGCCCGATCTCCAGGTCTTCCAACGCGATCCGGCCGAAATCCCGCAGGATGCGCTGGTGGAGACGCAGGCGCTGCGCCTCCTTCACTGGATCGGGGCTGGCAGGGTCGTCTCGGGAGGTCCGGAATGGCATGGGGGTTCAACGGGCTCGGCCGCCGAATGTTCAATCGTCAAGTGGGGCGGCTGGTGCCCCCGGGCCGCGCCACCGGCCCGGGGGTGGCCAGACCCTCAATCCGGCTTCACCCCGGCGCGGCGGATCACCTCGCCCCAGCGGGCCGTCTCGCTGCGGATGAAGGCGGTGAATTCCTGGCGGCTGGTCGGGCTCGGGATGGCGCCCTGCTCGCGCAGCAGCCGGGCCGTCTCGGGGTCCTGCAAGGCGGCGACCGCGGCGCGGTGCAGCAGGGCCAGCGCCGGCTCCGGCGTGCGGGCCGGCGCCACCAGCCCGTGCCAATTGTTGGTCAGCACTCCCGGCAGGCCAGCCTCCGCCATGGTCGGCACCTCCGGCAGCAGCGGGTAGCGTTCCTCGGCGCCGATCGCCAGGGCCCGCAGGGTCCCGGCGCGCAGATGCGGCAGCAGGATCGGCAGGTCGGCCAGCCCCATCTGGATCTCCCCCGCGAGCAGCGCCGTGGTGAGCGGCGCGCCGCCGCGATAGGGCACATGGGTGATGTCCACCCCGGCGGTGAGCTTGATGAGCTCGCCCGCCAGATGCGGCATGCTGCCCGGCCCGGTGGAGCCGTATTCAGCCGCCCCGGCTCCGCCTTCGCCGCCGCCAGGAATTCCGCCAGCGTGCGGTAGGGCAGGTTGGCCGGCACCACCACCGGTTCATGCACGATCACCGCCAGCGTCAGCGGCGCCAGGTCGCGCAGCGTGTCATAGGGCATGTTGGGTTGCAGCCCGGGCGAGATCGCCAGGCCTCCGGCGCTGCCGATCGCGATGGTATGGCCATCCGGCGCCGCCTTGGCCGCGGCATCGACGCCGGTGACGCCGCCGGCACCCGGCCGCGATTCCACCACCACTGTCTGGCCGAGCACCTGCGACATGCGGGGCGCCATCAGGCGGGCCACGATGTCGCTGGGGCCGCCAGTGGCGAAGGGCACGATCAGCCGCACCGGCCGGTTGGGAAAGGGCTCCTGCGCCGCGGCGGGCCGAATGGCCGGCAGGGCGGCGATGAGGGCGGCGAGCAGCGCGCCCGGCAGGCTGCGGATCATGGCGGCATCTCCTCCGATTTGGCCGGGGCTTTTGCCGCCCGGCCTTGCCTGCGAGTATCACCCATGCCCCGCCGCCCTCCAAGCGGCCCGGGGGCTGGATCGGGAGGCACCATGCGCATCACCGCCGTCACCACGCATATCCTGAGCAGCGCCTTCAGTTACGGCAATCCGGCGGCGGCGCATGGCAGCGGCGGCGGCAACCTGCACCTGCGCAACATGGACACATTGCTGCTGCGGGTGGAGACCGATGCCGGCCTCGTCGGCTGGGGCGAGGGCTTCGGCTTCACCCTGGCGGAGACCACCCGCGACGCGGTGGACCGGCTGATCGCGCCGGCCTGCATCGGCCAGGAGGCGGGCGACATCGCCGGGCTGATGCGCAGCTTGCAGCGGCGCTTCCATAATTTCGGCCGCAACGGCGCCCTGACCTTCGGGCTTTCGGGGCTCGACATCGCGCTCTGGGACCTCGCCGGCAAGGCGGCGGGCAAGCCGCTGCATGCGCTGCTCGGCGGGGCGAAGCGCAGGCGCGTGCCGGCCTATGCCAGCCTGCTGCGCTACGGCGCGCCGGAATTGGTGGCGAGCAATACTGCGGCGGCGGTGGCGCAGGGCTATCGCCGGATCAAGCTGCATGAGGTGAGCCTCGACTGCATCCGCGCGGCGCGCGAGGCCGCGCCGGCCGAGGTGCCGCTGATGCTCGACATCAACTGTCACTGGGATACGGTGGCGCAGGCGGTGGGCTTCGCCGAGGCGGTGGCCGGCCAGGGCATCGGCTGGATCGAGGAGCCGGTCTGGCCACCGGAGGATTTCGCCTCCATCGCCGAGGTGCGGAAGGAGGCCGGCCTGCCGATCGCGGCCGGGGAGAATTGCGGCGGCGTCGAGGAATTCCGGCGCATGGTCGAGGCCGGCGCGGTGGATGTCCTGCAGCCCAGCGTCACCAAGGTCGGCGGCATCAGCGCCATGCGGGAGGTGCTGGCGCTGGCCGCGGCGGCCGGGCTCCGCCTGGTGCCGCATTCACCCTATTACGGCCCGGGCCTGCTGGCGACGCTGCACCTGCTCGCTGCCTGCGAGACGGAGGAGCCGCTGGAATACTACTTCGCCGAACTCGACCAGACGCCCTTCCCGGCGCTGATCCCGCAGGGCGGTTTCGTCGCGGTGCCTGACGGGCCGGGCCTCGGGCTGGAGCCGGACCCGGCCTTGCTGGCGGCGCCGTAGCGGCACCGCCCCCGGCGGTTGCGCCGGGAGCCACGCTGTTGCAGGCCATGCTCCCGGGCATTGCCGGGATGACCAACCTCTCCGCCGCAACCGGAAGCGTCAGGGTTTCCCGTCAGGGCGGTGTTGGACCAGCGGCCTTGCGCGGCGGCTCAGGGGCCGCCGCTCTTGCCGCGCTGGCGATGATCGGGATCGGCGCCGAGGTAATAATTCGTGTTCTGCGCGCGGCCATCACCGGCCGATGTGCCCTGGTATGCGGCACCTCGGGGCGTCGGCGTGGGGTTGCACCCGGCCAGTGCAAGAGGGGTTGCGAGCATGACGAAGACAAGCAGGGGCCGACCGATATTCATCGAAGCCTCCTCAATGGTCATGACGATCCTGGCGCGAGGCCATGGCCGCTTCAGCATCATGCGCCGAAACGCATGTTAATACATGCAAAATTGCAAACGGCAGCCTGCAAATTCTACGTAAATTTCAGCATCGGTTCCGGCTGCCGCTAATCCTGGTGCGCCACGCCATCCACCAGGCCGCAGAAATGCAGCAGGGTCCGGGCGCAGGCGGCCGGCATCAGCACCTGGATGGCGTGGTAGGGTGTCGGCAGATGCACCAGGCGGAGATGCGGAATCCCCCGGCGCAAGGCGGCCTCATGCGGGCCGGTGACCAGGCCGGCGCTGGGATAGAGGCCAAGCGCCGGCACCGTCACCCCGGCCAAGTCGCCCGTGACATCGAGGCTTGAGGCGAATTCCGCCACCGCGACCATCGCCTCCACATCCGCCTTGCCGGATTCCTCGGCATACCAGCGCAGCAGGGCGGGATCGGTGCCGGGCGGGAAGCGCGTCGCCGCGCCGACCCGCTCCGCCCAGCCACGGCTGCCGAGGCTGCGCAGGGCCGCCGTCCAGCTCGGGAAGCCGCAGGCGAAGACCTCCCGCGTCGGCGCCGGGAAGGAGAGGGGGGAGGAGAGCAGGGCCAGGCTGCGCAGCCGCTCCGGCCGGCGGCCGGCGAAGCGGATGCCGATCATGCCGGCCAGGGATTCGCCGAGGTAATGCACCGGCTCGCCCAGCATGGCGGTGATGGCGTCGAGGTCATCGAGCAGACCCTCGGGATGCAGCCCTGCATGCGGGTCGAAATCCAGCGGCGACTGGCCGAAGCCGCGCAGATCCGGCCGGATCACCCGGTAGTGGCGCGAGAGGTAGGGCACCCAGGCGCGGAAGAACCGGCCGGAGCGCGCATAGCCGTGCTGCAGCACCAGCCAGGGCGCCTGGCGCCAGGGATCGGTATGGTCGTCCACCACATAGTGCAGCCGCGGCTGGCCGGGGCGGTCGAGGAAGGGCATGCGCGGCTAATCCGTCCTGATGCCGGCGCTCTCCGCGATGCGCCGCCACTTCTCCGACTCGCGGGCGACCAGCGCCGTGAATTCCGCCGGGGTGGTGAAGACCGCCTCGGCACCCTGGGCCTGGAAGGCGGCGCGCAGGGCCGGGTCCTGGCTGGCCTGCCGCAGGACCGCCGAAAGCCGCGCCACCACCGGCTCCGGCAGCCGCGCCGGGCCGACCACCGCATACCAGTTGTCGGCCAGCAGATCGGGGTAGCCCGCCTCGCCGGTCGTAGACACCTCGGGCAGGGAGGGGCTGCGCTGGCCGCTTGCCATCGCCAGCGCCACCATCGCGCCGCCGCGGAGCTGCGGCAGCAGCACCGGCAGATCGGCGAAGAGCAGGTCGATATTGCCGGCCACCAGGTCCGTCACCGCCGGGGCGGCGCCGCGATAGGGCACCACCACGATCTCCACCCCCGCCTGCACCCGCAGCAATTCCGCCGCGAGATGCGAGATCCCGGCGGCCCCGGCGGTGCCGATATTCAGCTTCCCCGGTTCCCGCTTCGCCCGCGCCACCAGCTCGGGCAGGGTCCGCAGGCCGAGCCGCGGATGCGCGACCAGCGCCTCCGGCACGCGGGAGACCACGCTCAGCAGCGTGAAATCCTCCGGCACGCGATAGGGCACGTTGCCGCTGACATGCGGGCTGATGACCAGCGAGCCGCCATTGGTGATCGCCAGGACATACCCGTCCGGCGTCGCCTTGGCCGCGGCATCGGTGCCGGTGACGCCGCCGCCGCCGGCACGGTTCTCCACCACCACGGGCTGGTGCAGCGCGGCGGAATAGAGCGGCGCGAGAAGGCGGGCGAAGATGTCGCTCGGCCCGCCAGGCGGGAAGGGGACGATCAGCCGCACCGGCCGGTTCGGCCACTCCGCGGTCTGCGCCCGGGCGCGGGGTGCCGTGGCGGCAAGGCTGGCGGTGGCCAGCAGCAGGCTGCGGCGCTGCATCGGCGTCTCCTTCCTCCCCTGCGGCGCGGGCCGCGTCATTCCAGCGAGATGTTCAGCCGGCGCAGCAGCGGCGGCCAGGTGGCGGTGTCACGGGCAAGCTGCTCGCGGAAGCCCGCCGTGCCGGTGCCGCCCTGCAGGCCCGCCGTGGCGAGGCGCTCCGCCACCTCCGGCCGGGCCATGCTGGCCAGGATGGCGCCTTCCAGCGCCGCCCGCCGCGCCGTCGGCACGCCGGAGGGGGCCAGCACGCCATACCAGTTCTCCATCACCAGGCCGGGCTGGCCGAGTTCCGGCGCGGTCGGCACCTCAGGCAGCAATGGCGTGCGGGCATTGCCGAAGACCGCCAGCGCCCGCATTCGCACGGCCCGCACCTGCGGCACCAGCACCGGGGTATCGGCGATCATCAGGTCGACATTGCCGGCGAGCATGTCCGTCACCGCCGGGCCGGCGCCGCGATAGGGCACATGCGTCATCTCGAGCCCGGTCGCCAGCCGCACCATCTCGCCCGCGATATGCATGGTGGTGCCGGGCCCGGCCGAGGCATAGGTCAGCGGCCGGCCCAGCTTCCGCGCCGCTTCCGCCAGCCCGGCCAGGCTCTCCGCCAGGTCAGGCCGCACCACCAGCAGGGAGGGGACGCGGCCGAACAGCGCCACCGGCTCGAAGTCGCGCTGTGGGTCATAGGGCAGGCGGGGTTGCAGGGTGGCGCCCAGCACCACCACGCCGAGGCTGCCGAGCAGCAGGGTCTGGCCGTCCGGCGCGGATTTGGCGACGATCTCGCTGGCCAGCACGCCGCCGGCGCCGCCGCGATTGTCCACCACGACAGGCTGGCCCAGCACCTGCGCCATTCCCGGCGCCACCAGCCGCGCGAGCTGGTCGGCCGGGCCGCCGGCGGCAAAGGGGATCACCAGCCGCACCCCCTGCGCCTGCGCCCGGGCTGGCCCGGTGGCGCGCGCCGTGGCGGCGAGCAGCAGTAGGGCCAGCGGCCTGCGCGGCAAGCCTTGCATGACGTTTCCTCTCCTTCTCCCCGGCGCGCATCATGGCGCCGCTTGCGGCTGCCGGCAAAGCCGGGGCGTGCGGCCAGGGGAAAGCGGGAATTCCGACACCGACCGAATCGTGGTCGCGGGCGGGTTGCGCGGCAGCTGAACCCTGGCGCGCCGACGCGCTGGCCGGAAGCACGGCAGCCAGGGTCAGCCCGGCCGGGAGGGGGCCCCGTCTTCGTGCCCGGGCGCAGGTGCGGCGAGGGTGGTTCCCGCTCAATACCGGTAATCGGTTGGCGGATAGGCCGGGTAGGCCGGTGGCGCATGGTATTGGGGCGCATAGCTTGGCGGTGCATAGCCCTGGGGCGCATAGGCCGGCGGCGGTTGGTACCCGTAGCCCTGTGCTGCCGCCGCGGCCGCCGCATTGTTCTGATCGACCGCGCCGCCGATCAGTCCGCCCACCAGCGCCCCGGCCGCCGCGCCGCCCACCGCGCCGAGGCCGCGGTCATAGGGCCCCGAGGCCGCCGCGCCCAGCAATCCACCGGCCACTCCGCCTGCCACCACCCCGGCGCCCGCATTCGGGCCGATCGGCGCAGCCGGGGCGTAATAGCCGTAATAGGGAACCGGCTGCACCTGCACGCAACCTGCCGCCGGCAGGGCGAGCAGCGCCAGCAAGCCGAGCCGCAAACCCCTGGAACCCCTTTGCCGCATGATGCCGGTCTCCGTGCTTCGCCATTGTAACGCGCGGCGGCGCCGATCCGTCGCCAGCGTATCATTTCCAGGCGGTGAGCGCGTCCATTGCATGGCTCCGGCGTGGCGGCGGCAAGGCGGCCTGCCCTCGACAGCGCCGGGCCTTTGCCGGAAAACCCGGGGCAGGCGAGGGGCAGCGGCGGCGTGATGGTGGCGGAAGGCGGCAGGCCGCAGCCTGGGCTCGGCGAGATCCTGGGCGTATTCGCCCGGCTCGGCATGGCCAGCTTCGGCGGTGGCCTTTCCGGCTGGATGCACCGGGAGGTGGTGCGCCGGCGGCAATGGATGACGGAGGAGGGGTTCCTCGCCGGCATCGCCCTCGGCCAGGTGCTGCCGGGGCCGAACAGCGTCAACCTCGCGCTCTATATCGGGCAGCACCTGCGCGGCTGGCAGGGCGCGGCGGCGGCCTTCGCCGGCATCCTCGGCCCGCCCTTCCTCTTCATTCTGCTGTTGGCGCTGCTCTATGCCGGGGCGGCGGGGATCGCCTGGCTGGGCCCGGTGCTGGTGGGCGTGGCCGCGGCGGGGCTGGCGAACAGTTGCACGGTCGGGCTGCGCACCGCGCGGCGGCTGCGGGGCCTTGGCCCCTGGGCCGTGCTGGTGGCCACCTTCCTGGCGATCGGCGTGCTGCGGCTGCCGATGATCCCGGTGGTGCTGGTGCTGGCGCCGGTGAGCGTCGGGCTGGCCTGGTGGGCGGGGCGGCGCGATGCTGCCTGACCGGCTTTTCGCCCTGGTGCTGGTCTTCGCGCCGCTGTCGCTGGTTTCGCTCGGCGGCGGCCCCTCGATCTTCGCGGAGATGCAGCGCCAGGCGGTGGAGGTGCATGGCTGGCTGACCGATGCGGAATTCGTGGAGCTCTTCGCGATCTCCCGCGCCGCGCCGGGGCCGGGCTCGCTGATCTCGGCGCTGGTCGGCTGGCGGGCGGCCGGCTTCGCCGGCGCGCTGGTGGCGGCACTGGCGCTCTATGTGCCCTCCTCGCTGCTGCTGCTCGGCGTCGGCCATTGGTGGCGGCGGCGCGGCGACAGCCCGGTGCGGCGGATGATCGAGCTTGGCCTGGCGCCGATCGCCGCCGGGTTGATCTTCGCCGGCGTGCTGACGCTGTTGCAGGCGGATGGCGCCGGCTGGCTGGAAGTGGCGACGATGGCGCTCTGCACCCTGGCGCTGCTCCGCGATGCCAGCCCTTATCTGGTCATGCTGCTGGTGGCCCTGGCCTATGGCGGCATGCAGTGGGCGGGCTGGATCGGCGGCTGATTCGGCGCCCGGCAAGGGCCGGCTGCCGCGGTTGACACGGCATGGAACCCGGCCGAAGGATGCCCCCCGATGGCGCCCCAAGCGTCGCCCAGGCACCGGAGAGGACCGTCCATGGCCAATGAGCCGCGCTATGTCGAGCACGATCGCGATGGGGACGTGCATGTCCTCCGAATCGCCAATGCCCCGGTCAATACGCTGCGCACCGAGGTGCGTGCCGGGCTTCTCGAAGGATTGAAGGCGGCCGCGGCGGCGGGGGCGCGCGCCATCGTGCTGATCGGCTCCGGCCGCAATTTCAGCGCTGGCGCCGAGATGACCGAATTCGGCAAGCCGCGGAAGCCGCCCTCGCTGCCCGAGGTCTTCGACGCCATCGAGCAGTCCAAGGTCCCGGTCGTGGCCGCGATCCACGGCAATGCGCTGGGCGGCGGGCTGGAACTGGCGCTGGCCTGCCATGCCCGCGTCGCCTCCCCCGGCGCGCAGGTGGGGCTGCCCGAGGTGAAGCGCGGCTTCGTGCCCGGCGCCGGCGGCACCCAGCGGCTGCCGCGGCTGATCGGGCTGGAGGCGCTGCGCATCATCGTCAGCGGTGAGCCGGTCCCGGCCGAGGAGGCGGTGCGGCTCGGCTTCATCGATGCCGTGCTGCCGGGAGAGCTGGAGAAGGCCGCCGTGGCCTGGGCGCGGGAGAATGCCGGCCGGCAATTCACCCTGGCGCGCAACCGCACGGACAAGATCCAAGGCCAGGACATGGCCGCTTTCGACGAGGCGGCGAAGAAGCTGACCGCGCGCTCGCGCGGCCAGGAAAGCCCCAAGGGCTGCGTCGAGGCGGTGCGCGCCGCCTTCACCAGGCCCTTCGAGGAGGGGCTGCAGGTGGAGCGCGAGCAGTTCCAGCGCCTGGTTGCCGGCGAGCAGAGCCAGGCGCTGCGGCACATCTTCTTCGGCGAGCGCGAGGCGCAGCGCATCCCCGGCATGCCGGCGGAGACCAAGCCCCTGCCGGTGAACAAGGTGGTGGTGATCGGCGGCGGCACGATGGGCGGCGGCATCGCCATGAGCTGCGCCAATTTCGGCATGCCGGTGACCATCGTGGAAACCAGCGAGGAGGCGCTGCAGAAGGGCCTTGCCCGCTGCCAGGCGAATTGGAAGCGCACGGTGGACAGCGGCCGCCTTTCCCAGGCGGAGATGGACAAGCGCGCCGCGCGGCTCAAGGGCACCACGGATTTCGACGCCGCGGTACGCGAGGCCGACCTGGTGATCGAGGCGGTCTTCGAGGATATGGGCGTGAAGAAGGAGATCTTCGCCCGTCTCGACAAGGTGGCGCGGCCGGGGATCGTGCTCGCTTCCAATACCTCGACGCTGGATATCGACCAGATCGCCAGCGCGACGAAGCGGCCGGAACTGGTCTGCGGCATGCACTTCTTCAGCCCGGCCAATGTCATGCGGCTGCTGGAGATCGTGCGCGGCAAGGCCACCAGCTTCCAGACCATCGCGACCGCCATGGATGTCGGCCGGCGCATCGGCAAGCTGAACGTCGTGGTCGGCAATTGCGATGGCTTCGTCGGCAACCGCATGACCGGCAAGCGCGGCCCGCAGATCGAGAAGCTGCTGCTGGAGGGTTGCCTGCCGCAGGATATCGACCGGGTGATGGAGGGCTATGGCATGGCCATGGGCCCGCTCGCCACCGGCGACCTGGCGGGGCTCGACATCGGTGCCGCGGTGCGCAAGGCGCGCGGCACGGTGGCGCCGATCGCCGATGCCATCGTCGCCGCCGGGCGCTTCGGCCAGAAGACCGGCAAGGGCTATTACCTGTATGACGAGAACCGCAAGCGCCAGCCCGACCCGGAGGTGGAGCGGATCATCCTGGAAACCGCGGAGAAGATGCAGGTGCGCCGCCGCAAGATCCCGGATGAGGAAATCCTGGAACGGCTGCTGCTGCCCATGGTGAACGAGGGTGCCCGCATCCTGGAGGAGGGCGTTGCCTCCCGCCCCGTCGATATCGACGTGATCTTCGCCAATGGCTTCGGCTGGCCGGCCTGGCGCGGCGGTCCGATGTTCTGGGCCGACCGCATGGGTCTGCCGGCGGTGCGCGACAAGCTGACCCAATACGCCGAGGCGACGGGCGACCAGAACCTGCGGCCCGCCTCGCTGATCGTGCGGCTGGCCGAGACCGGCGGCAGCTTCGCCACCATGAAGTCGCCGGACAAGGCGGCCTGACCGAACATACGGAGAGAGACAGATGGAACTCCGCTTTTCCGAGGCCGAGCGCGCCTTCCGCCAGGAGGTCCGCGACTTCATCGCAAAGGAACTGCCGGCCGAGACGCGCGAGCGCATGGTTGCCGGCAAGTCGCCGACCAAGGACCAGGTCGTGGACTGGCAGCGCAAGCTGAACGCCCGCGGCTGGGCCGCGCCGGAATGGTCCAAGGAATATGGCGGCCCCGGCTGGTCACTGGCGCAGCGCTACATCTTCCGCGAGGAGTTGCAGCAGGCGCCCGCGCCTTCGCCGCTCGGCTTCAACATCAACATGTGCGGGCCGGTCATCATCGAATTCGGCACCGAGGAGCAGAAGAGGCGGTTCCTGCCGCGCATGCTCAACCTCGACGACTGGTGGTGCCAGGGCTTCTCCGAGCCTGGCGCGGGCTCCGACCTCGCCGGCCTCAAGACCCGCGCGGTGCGCGAAGGCGACCACTATGTCGTCAATGGCCAGAAGACCTGGACGACGCTGGCGCAGCATGCCGACTGGATCTTTCTGCTGGTCCGCACCGACCCGAACGCCAAGAAGCAGGAGGGGATCAGCTTCCTGCTCTGCGACATGAAGACTCCGGGGATCACCGTCCGCCCGATCATCACCATCGAGGGCGGGCACGAGGTGAACGAGGTCTTCTTCGACGACGTGAAGGTGCCGGCGGAGAACCTGGTCGGCCAGGAGAACCGCGGCTGGGACTGCGCCAAATTCCTGCTCGGCAACGAGCGTTTCGGCCAGGCGCGCGTGGGCGCCTCGCGCGAGCGCATCCGCCGGCTGAAGGTCATCGCCTCCACGGAAGCGATGGATGGCGGCAAGCCGCTGATGGAGGACCCCGACTTCCGCCGCAAGGTCACGGAGATCGAGGTGGGATTGCAGGCGCTGGAGATGACCGTGATGCGCGTCATCGCCACCGAGACCAAGCGGAAGGACAAGAAGCCCGACCCCGCGACCTCCGTGCTCAAGATCAAGGGCACCGAGATCCAGCAGATGTGCTCCGAACTGCTGATGCAGGCGGCCGGGCCCTATGCCTGGGTGGATGGCGACCCGGACGAGGAAGGCGCGAACGAGGTGGATGTGGCGCCCGACTGGGCCTTCGGCCTTGCCGGCGTCTATTTCAACTGGCGCAAGCAGTCGATCTACGGTGGGTCCAACGAGATCCAGCGGAACATCATGGCCAAGGCCTTTCTGGGACTCTGACGCAACATGGATTTCGACCTGACGGAGGAGCAACGGCTCCTCCAGGACAGCCTGGCCCGGCTGCTCGGCGACAAATACGGCTTCGAGCAGCGCAAGGCCTATATGAACACGCCGGAGGGCTGGAGCCGCGAGGTCTGGTCGCAATATGCCGAGCTTGGCCTGCTCGGCCTGCCCTTCGCCGAGGATGAGGGCGGCTTCGGCGGCGGCCCGGTGGAGACCATGCTGGTCGCCGAGCAGATGGGCCGCGCCATCACCCTGGAACCCTGGCTCACCACCGTGGTGCTGGGCGGCGGCTTCCTCCGCCACGGCGCCACGGCGGCGCAGCGGAGCGAACTGGTGCCGCAGGTGGCCGCCGGCGAATTGCTGCTCGCCTTCGCGCATACCGAGCGCCAGTCCCGCTACGACCTGAACGACGTGGCGAGCACGGCGAAGCGCGACGGCAGCGGCTGGGTGATCGAGGGCCGCAAGGGCATGGTGGTGCATGGCGACAGCGCCGACCGGCTGATCGTCACCGCCCGCGTGGCCGGCGGCCAGCGCGACCGCAAGGGGATCGGCGTCTTCCTGGTGGATGCGAAATCGCCCGGCGTCACCCGGCGCGGCTATCGCACGGTGGATGGCCAGCGCGCGGCGGAGGTGGAGTTCTCCGGCGTGCGGGTCGGCGGCGATGCGGTGCTCGGCAATGCCGAGGACGGGCTGCCGCTGGTCGACCAGGTGGTGGACGAGGCCATCGCGGCGCTGGCCGCGGAGGCGGTGGGCGCCATGCAGGTCGCGCATGACATGACGCTCGACTACATGAAGACGCGGCAGCAATTCGGCCGGCCGATCGGCAGCTTCCAGGCGCTGCAGCACCGCGCCGCGGATATGCTGGTGCAGTTGGAACAGGCGCGCAGCATGTCCTATTTCGCCGCGATGGCGGTGGAGGAGCGCGACCCGGCGGCGCGGCGCAAATCCATGGCCTCGGTCAAGGTGCAGATCGGCCGTTCCGGGCGCTTCGTCGGCCAGCAATCGATCCAGCTGCATGGCGGCATCGCCATGACGATGGAATATGCCTGCGGCCATTACTTCAAGCGGCTGACGGTGAACAACAGCATGTTCGGTGATGCCGACCACCACATCCGCAACCTGGCGGATACGGGCGGCCTGGTCGCGGCGGCATGATCCAAGGGCCCCGCCATGAAAGTGACGGGGCCTTTCCACATCAGGATTGACCGGGCGCTGCATGGCATGATTCCCTGCGCGCATCAAAACCGAGGGAGGAACACATGATCCAGCTTGGCCAGGTTGCGCCGGATTTCGAGGCTGAGACGACGCAGGGCCGCATCCGCTTCCATGACTGGCTGGGCGGGTCCTGGGGCGTGCTGTTCAGCCACCCCAAGGACTTCACCCCGGTCTGCACCACGGAACTCGGCGAGACGGCCCGCCTCAAGCCCGAATTCGACCGGCGCGGGGTGAAGGTGATCGGCCTCTCGGTTGACCCGGTGGCCAGCCACCAGGGCTGGGAGGCGGATATCGCCGAGACCCAGGGCCATGCCGTGAACTTCCCGATGATCGCCGACCCGGAGAAGAAGGTTTCCAACCTCTACGGCATGGTGCACCCCGAGGCCGATCCGGCGATCACGGTGCGCACCGTCTATGTGATCGACCCGCAGAAGAAGGTGCGGCTGATGCTGGTCTATCCGCCGAGCACCGGGCGGAACTTCCAGGAGATCCTGCGGGTGATCGACAGCCTGCAACTGACGGATCGCGCCAAGGTGGCGACGCCGGTGAACTGGCAGCCCGGCGAGCGCGCCATCATCCCGCCCTCGATCCCGGACGAGCAGGCCAAGGGGATGTTCCCGCAGGGTTGGGAAGCCAAGAAGCCCTATCTGCGCTATGTCGAGGTGAAGTAGCGCCGGGCCCGCGCCGCGGCGGCCACGCTTTTCGTTTGCGCGTGCCGCCGCGTTGCGGTTCCATCCCCCGGCGATATCAGCAAGCGTGACCGGGGACGATATGACGGAACAGGCGATCAGGCGCCGCCAGCTTCTGGCGGGCGCCGGCGTTTCGGTTTTGGCGGCGCCATGGATCGCCAGCGCCCAAGGGAACGCGAACCAGGGTGACGCGATCCGCATCGGCGAGATCAACAGCTACACCGCGCAGCCGGCCTTCCTGCAACCCTACCGCAATGCCTGGCTGCTGGCGCAGGAACAGGTGAATGCCGCCGGCGGCATCAACGGGCGCCGCATCGAAACCATTTTCCGCGACGATGGCGGCCGCCCGGAAGACGCGGTCCGCATGGCGGGCGAGCTGGTGAATGCCGAGCGCGTGGCGCTGCTGTCCGGCGGCTATCTCTCCAATGTCGGCCTCGCCATCGCCGATTTCGCCAACCAGAACCGGCGGCTCTTCGTGGCGAGCGAGCCGCTCACCGATGCGCTGGTCTGGTCGCGCGGCAACCGCTTCACCTTCCGGCTGCGCGCCAGCACCTACATGCAATCGGCGATGCTGGTGGAGGAGGCGGCGAAGCTGCCTGCCAAGCGCTGGGCGACCGTCGCGCCCAATTACGAATACGGCCAGTCCGCCGTCCGCTGGTTCAAGGAATTGCTGCAAAGGGCCCGGCCCGATGTGCAATTCGTGGCCGAGCAATTCCCCGCCCTCGGCCGGATCGATGCCGGCGCCACGGTGCAGGCGCTTGCCGCCGCCAATCCGGAGGCGATCTTCAATGTCACCTTCGCCGCCGATCTCACCAATTTCGTCCGCCAGGGCCTGACCCGCGGGCTGTTCGAGCGCCGCCGTGTCGTCTCCCTCCTGACCGGCGAGCCGGAATACCTCGAACCGCTGCAGGACGAGGCGCCGGAGGACTGGATCGTCACCGGCTATCCCTGGGACCAGATCAACACCCCGGAACACACGGCCTTCCGCGATGCCTATCAGCAGCGCTGGAACGCGCATCCCTATCTCGGCAGCGTGGTGGGCTACAGCACTGTCCAGGCGATCGTCGCCATGCTGAAGAAGGCCGCCGCGGTCGAGACGGAGCCGATGCTGGAGGCAATGCGCGGCCTGCAATTCCCCACGCCCTTTGGCCAGGTGGAGTTCCGCGCCATCGACCAGCAATCCACCATGGGCGCCTTTATCGGCCGCACCGTGCTGCGCGGCGGCAAGGGCGCCATGGCCGATTGGCGCTATGCCGATGGCCGCGACTACCTGCCGCCGGATGACGTGGTGCGACAACTTCGCCCGCAGACCTGACCGCGCCCTGCCTTGGAGAACCTGACCCTCCAGGCCCTGAGCGGCCTGGCCAGCGCCTCCTCGCTGTTCCTGGTGGCTTCCGGCCTGACGGTGATCTTCGGCGTCAGCCGCATCGTGAATTTCGCGCATGGCTCGCTCTACATGCTGGGCGCCTATCTCGCCTGGACGCTGGTGACGACCCTGCCGCGCGGGTATCTCGGCTTCTGGGGCGGCGTGCTGGGCGCCGCGCTGCTGGTCGGGCTGATCGGCGTGGTGGTGGAGGTGCTGCTGCTCCGGCGCATCTACCGCGCGCCGGAATTGTTCCACTGCTGGCCACCTTCGGCGTGCTGCTCATCGTGCAGGACCTGGCCCTGCTGGCCTGGGGGCCGCAGGACCTGCTCGGGCCACGGGCGCCGGGCCTGCGCGGCAGCATCGAGATCCTGGGGATGCGCTTCCCGCTCTATGAGCTGTTCCTGATCGGGGTCGGGCCGGTCGTGCTCGGCCTGCTCTGGCTGCTCTTCCAGCGGACCCACTGGGGCAGGCTGGTGCGGGCGGCGACGCAGGACCGTGAGATGCTGGGTGCCCTTGGCGTCGACCAGCGTCGCCTCTTCACCAGCGTGTTCTTCCTCGGCAGCCTGCTCGCCGGCCTCGGCGGCGCGCTGCAATTGCCGCGGGAGAGCGTGAACCTGCACATGGACCTCGCCATCATCGCCGAGGCTTTCGTGGTGGTGGTGGTGGGCGGCCTCGGCAGCCTTGGCGGCGCTGCCCTCGCGGCGCTGCTGATCGGCGAGCTGCACGCCTTCGGTATCCTGATCGCGCCGCGCATCACCCTGGTGCTGGCCTTCCTGGTGATGGCGGTGGTGCTGGTGCTGCGCCCGCACGGGCTGCTCGGCCGGCCCGCGGAGCCTGCGCGCGGCGGCCTGGCGGAGACGCCCATTGGCCCGGCGCCGCCGGCGCTGAAGTGGCTGGGCCTCGCCGCCCTGGCCGCCGCCATCATGCTGCCGCCCTTCGCTGGCGACTACACCCTGACGGTGCTGACCGATCTCGCGGTCTTCGTGCTGTTTGCCGCCAGCCTGCATTTCATCATGGGGCCGGGCGGCATGGCGAGTTTCGGCCATGCCGCCTATTTCGGCCTTGGCGCCTATGGCGCGGCGCTGGCGGCGAAGTGGCTGGGCGGCTCGATGGCGCTCGGCCTGGTGCTGGCGCCCTTCGCCGCCGGGCTGTTCGGCCTGGTCTTCGGCTGGTTCTGCGTGCGCCTCTCCGGCGTCTATGCGGCGATGCTGACCCTGGCCTTCGCGCAGATCGCCTGGTCCGTCGCCTTCCAATGGGTGGAGGTGACGGGGGGCGACAACGGCATCCTCGGCGTCTGGCCGGACCCTTGGGCGGCGGGAAAGCTCACCTACTACTACCTGGCGCTCGCCTTCTGCCTCGGCGCCACGCTGCTGCTGCGGCGGATCATCCACGCGCCCTTCGGCCATGCGCTGCGGGCCCAGCGCGACAGCCCGCTGCGGGCGGAGGCGATCGGCATCGATGGCTTCCGCGTCCGCTGGCTCGCCTTCGCGCTCGCCGCCGGCATGGCGGGCATTGCGGGCGGCTTCTTCGCCTATGGCAAGGGCAGCGTCTTCCCGACCTTCATGGCCATCCCGCGCAGCGTGGACGTGCTGCTGATGGTGCTGCTGGGCGGCGTGCAGACCCTCTCCGGCCCGATCATCGGCGCGCTCGCCTTCGCCGGGTTGCAGGAGCAATTGGCGCGCTTCACCGAATACTGGCGGCTGGTGCTCGGCTGCGTCATCGTCGCGCTGGTGCTGTTCTTCCCGCAGGGCCTGGCTGGCGCCGCGCGGCGATGGTGGGAGGATCGCCATGGCAGCGCCGGTGCTTGAGGTCGAGGGCCTGCGCAAATCCTTCGGCGGGGTCGAGGCGGTGGCGGGCGTCTCCTTCGCGGTGCATCCCGGCGAGATGCTGGCGCTGATCGGCCCCAACGGCGCCGGCAAGAGCACCTGCTTCAACATGCTGAACGGCCAGCTCCGGCCGGATGCGGGCCGGGTGCGGCTGGCGGGCCGCGACATCACCGGCCTGCCGCCGCGCCGAGTGTGGCGGATGGGGGTCGGCCGCACCTTCCAGGTCACCGCCACCTTCGGCTCCATGACGGTGCGGGAGAACGTGCAGATGGCGCTGCTTTCGCACCGGCGCCGGCTCGGCGGGCTGTGGCGGCCGGTGGCGGGGCTGGAGGCGGGGGAGGCGGAGGCGCTGCTCGCGCGGCTCGGCATGGCGGAGCAGGCGGGTCGCCCCTGTGGCATCCTCGCCTATGGCGACCTGAAGCGGGTGGAACTGGCGGTGGCGCTGGCCAACGACCCGCGGCTGCTGCTGATGGACGAACCCACCGCCGGCATGGCGCCGCCGGAGCGGGTGGCGCTGATGGCGCTCGCCGCCGGCATCGCCCGCGAACGCGGCATCGCCGTGCTGTTCACCGAGCATGACATGGATGTGGTCTTCGGCCATGCCAGCCGCATCCTGGTGCTCGACCGCGGCCGGCTGATCGCCGCGGGGACGCCGGAGGCGGTGCGCGCCGACCCGCGGGTGCAGGCGGTCTATCTGGGAAGCGAATTGCCGTCTGACACTGGGGGCATCATTCCTGATTGAACTATGCAGACATAGCGCAGCACGAGCCATAAGCCAGGAGGAGCAATGACGACCGCCATCTACATCGACAGCAACGTCTGGAACTGGCTCTTTGAGAGTAATATTGACTTGTGGGAAGAATTTCCGGCGGATAGCTATGAGGTTTGCATAACTAATGAAATAATATTGGAGGTAGACAGCATACCGGAAGATAAGAACCTGCTGCGGGAGTTTGCTGAGCGTACAATCAAAAATGCTGGCGCCGTCAACCGACCGTACTTTGGTTTCTGCAATCCTGATTATCAATTAGGGCAGCAGAGAGCAGGAGGGTTCGGCTCCGGTGTCCTTGCCAAGGCTGATGAGGTCGCTTTCAAGCACATGAGGAGTCACCCCGCTGGAGCTGCCAGACCCACAGGATTGGAAAAACACGAAGCTGATGACGCACTTTGTATGCGCTCCCTGCACAATGTCGTACTCACTCTTAACATGAAGAACCCCTTCAAGGCGGCATATGAGAAAGGCGGAAATGTCGTGTTCCTCAACGGCTTCGAATCCTGCAACATATCCTTGAGAGAATTTGTCGAAGCACATCTCAAATCGAGGCCGCAGATAGGTATGCCTCCGACCTGATCCGGCACAACGAAATCACTGTGCTCTCCGTCACCGGCCTGCACGCGCATTATGGCCGCGCGCATATCCTGGCCGATGTGGCGCTGGAGGTGGCGGCGGGGGAGGTGCTGGTGCTGCTCGGCCGCAACGGCGCCGGCAAGAGCACGACCCTGAAGGCCATCATGGGTCTGGTCCCGCCGAGCGCCGGGCGCGTGGCATTCCTCGGCCGGGACATTACCGGCCGCGAACCCTTCGAGATCGCCCGGCTCGGCCTCGGCTATGTGCCGGAGGAGCGGCGGATCTTCACCGAACTGACCGTGCTGGAGAATCTGGAGGTCGGCCGCCGGCCCGCCCCCGCCGGCGCCCGGGCCTGGACGCCGGAGCGGCTGTTCGAGCTTTTCCCCGGCCTCGCCCCGCTGCGCGACCGGCCGGCCGGGCGGATGAGCGGCGGCGAGCAGCAGATGCTCACCATCGCCCGCACCCTGATGGGCAATCCCCGGCTGGTGCTGCTGGACGAGCCGAGCGAGGGGCTGGCGCCGGTGGTGGTGAGCCGCATGGCGGCGGCGATCGGCGTGCTGAAGGCGGAGGGGCTCTCGATCCTGCTCTCCGAGCAGAACCTGCGTTTCGCGGAACAGGTCGCCGACCGCGCCGCCATCATCGAGCGCGGCCGCATCCGCTGGCAGGGCGACATGGTGGCGCTGATGCGGGATGCGGCCAGCCGCATGAAATACCTCTCGATCTGACCATATTCGCCGCTGGCGCCGCCGCATGGTAACCGAGGGCATGGATACCCGGACTTTACCCATCGCGACCGAGGACCCCGCCGCGCTGGCGCGGGCGCCCTGGTGGCGGCGCGGCCTGCGGAACGGCGTGCTGATGGGGCTGCTGGCCCTGGCGGCGATCCTGCTGCTGGCCCAGGGGGGAGTTGCCCGGCCTCGGCCGCGTGCTGGCGGACCTGCCATCCGGGGTGGCGATCTCGGTGGCGGTGCACCTGCCGCAGATCCTGCTGACCGCCATGGCCTGGCGGGTGCTGCTGCCCCCTGGCCGGCGCCCCGGCCTGGCGGCCATGGCGCAGCTTCGCTGGTTCCGGGAATCCGCCAATGCGCTGCTGCCGGCCGGCGCGCTGGTCGGCCAGGCGGCGGCGGCAAGGCTGCTGGCGCGGCGCGGCGTTCCAGGGGAGATGGCCGGCGCGACGGCGACGGTGGACCTGACCCTGGAGGCGGTCTCGCAGCTGGTCTTCACCCTGGCCGGGATCGGGCTCCTGCTGGCCGGTGGCGCCGACCGCGCCATGGCCAGCCTCGCCGTGGCCGGGCTCGGGGTGGCGGCGCTCGGGGCCTTCGCCATGGTGCTGGCGCAGCGGCATCTCGGGCCGCTGGAGGCGCTGCTCCGGCTGCTGGCGCGGCGCTGGCCGGCGCTCAGGCCGGAATGGATCGGGGAATTGCAGCAGGCGGTGCGGCGGCTGCACACGGACCGCGGAGCGCTGGTGGCGGCGCTGCTCTGGCATGGCGCCGCCTGGGTGCTGGGGGCGGTCGAGATCATGGGCGTGCTCGGGCTGCTCGGGCATCCCGTTTCGCTGGCCGATGCGCTGGTCATCGAGAGCCTGGCGCAGGCGCTGCGGAATGTCGGTTTCATGCTGCCCGGCGCCCTGGCGGTGCAGGAGGGGGCGATCATCGGCGCCGCCGCCCTGGTTGGCGTCCCGCCGGCCGCGGCGCTGGCGGCGGCCCTGATTCGCCGAACCCGTGAAGTGGCTTTCGGCCTGCCGGGGCTGGTGGCCTGGCACCGATCCGAGGTAACGGGGGCGCGGGCACGGATTGCCCGAAGGGGACCCGGATGACCAAGCCACGCTCGGGCGCGCTCGATCTGCTGCGGCTGCTGCCCAAGGGCGGGCCGGCGATCTGTAACGTCTCCGTCACGAATGCCTGCAACGCCACCTGCGATTTCTGCAATTTCGCGCATGACAAGGGCTTCGTCACGCACCGGACCTGGCTGGATGCCGGCCGCTTCGTGGAGGCGCTGTCCCTGCTGCGGGCGCGGGCGGGGGTGCGCTTCGTCACCTTCATGGGCGGCGAACCGCTGCTGCACCCGCGCATCGCCGAGATGGCGCGGGCGGCGACCGACATGGGCGTCCAGCCGACCCTGGTGACCAATGGCTGGCTGCTGCCCGGCAAGCTGGACGCGCTGGCGGAGACCGGCATCACCACGCTCTTCGTCTCGATCGATTCCGCCGATCCCGCGCTGCATGAGAAGAACCGCGGCCTGAAGGGCGTCTGCGAGCGCATCCGCGGCGCCAATGCGCGGATGGCGGAACGCGGCATGACCCCGATCGCCTCGGTGGCGATGAGCCGGCTGGTCACCGACTACCCGGCGCTGGGCCGCTTCCTGCGGGAACTCGGCTTCGCCGCCGTGACCTTCTCCTATCCGCGCAAGGCGCCGCTCGGCTCCTCCTCCATGGTCTGGTCGGAGGACAGCGACCTGGTCGATCTCTCGCCGGCGGAGCTGCTGGCGGCCTTCGATGCGGTGGACCAGGTGCGCGAGATCATTCCCGTGCATAATCCGCGCGCCTCCATCGCCGATATGCGGCGGCGGCTGCGCGGCGAGGCGGAGCGGTTCCATTGCCTCGCCGGCTACAAGTATTTCTATCTCGACTGGAATTACGACCTCTGGCGCTGCGAGGACTGGAAGGAGCCACTCTGCCCGGTCTGGGAGTTCGAGCCGGGCAGGACGGTGCGCGACGGCTGCCAGGCCTGCACCACGGATTGCTACCGGGATGCCAGCGTGATGCTGCATTTCGCGGTGGCGCTCGGCGATGCCTTCGCCCGCCTCTCGGAGGGCCGGCCCGGGGCCGCCGCGGCGGCGCTGGCGGATGGGCGGAACGCCGCCTCGCTCGGCGCGGTCATGGCGCATGGCAGCCGCCTGGCGCGGCTCGCCGGTATCGGCTGAGCCGCCCGGTCGTCCGGAGGCGCAGCCGGAGCGCGTGAACCGGCCGGCAGGATACAAGCCGGGCCGCACGCGGAGGTTTGCTGCGGTCTCCCTTGCATCCGGCCGGAGGCCCGGCCATACCTAGTCGCAACGACAGTTCCGGATACGGGGCTGCAGGGACGGCAAGGACGGGAGAGCGTTCCGGGTGACAGACACCATCCTGGAGACGGAAGGTCTGACGAAGGAATTCCGGGGCTTCGTCGCGGTCAGCGACGTGGCCCTGAAGGTCCGGCGCGGTACCATCCATGGGCTGATCGGGCCGAATGGCGCCGGCAAGACCACCTGCTTCAACCTTCTCACCAAATTCCTGCCGCCGACGCGCGGCACGATCCGATCTGACGGGCGCGACATCACCGGCCGGAAGCCGGCGGAGGTGGCGCGCCTCGGCCTGGTGCGGAGCTTCCAGATCTCGGCGGTCTTCCCGCATCTGAGCCTGCTGGAGAATGTGCGGGTGGCGCTGCAGCGGCAGCGGGGCGGCAGCTATGATTTCTGGCGTTCCGACTCGCTCCTGCGGCGCTATGACGACCGCGCCATGGCCCTGCTCGAGGACGTGGGCCTCACGCCCTATGCCCAGCTTACCGCAGGCGAGCTTCCCTATGGCCGCAAGCGGGCACTGGAGATCGCCACCACCCTGGCGCTCGACCCCGTCATGATGCTGCTCGATGAGCCCACCGCGGGCATGGCGCATGAGGATGTGGACCGCATCGTGGCGCTGGTGCGGCGCGCCTCCTCCGGGCGGACGGTGCTGCTGGTGGAGCACAACCTGAAGGTGGTAGCCGGGCTCTGCGACACCATTACCGTGCTGGCGCGCGGCAGCGTGCTCGCCGAGGGCGATTATGCCAGCGTCTCCCGCAATCCCGAGGTTGTCGCCGCCTATCTCGGCACCGAGGCGGGCGAGCAGCAACAAAGCACCGAGGGAGTGCCGGCGCATGGCTGAGGCGATGGTGGCGGCACGGCCGGCGGCACCGGGGGCGGCGGGCACGGCCCTGCTGGAGGTGCGCGGGCTCGAAGCCTGGTATGGCGAGAGCCATGTCCTGCACGGCGTCGACCTGGAGGTGCGGCAGGGCGAAGTGGTGACCCTGCTCGGCCGCAACGGCGTCGGCAAGACCACGACGCTCCGCTCGATCATGAGCCTGGTGGGGCGCCGCGCCGGCAGCATCCGCTTCGAGGGGCGCGAGATCATCCATGACCGCTCCGACCGCATCGCCCGCGCCGGCATCGCCTATTGCCCGGAGGAGCGCGGCATCTTCGCCAGCCTGAACGTCACCGAGAACCTGATGCTGCCGCCGGTGGTGCAGGATGGCGGGCTGGACCTGGATACGATCTACGCGCTGTTTCCCAACCTGAAGGAACGCGCCGGCAGCCAGGGCACCAAGCTTTCCGGTGGCGAGCAGCAGATGCTGGCCATCGCGCGCATCCTGCGCACCGGCGCCAAGCTGCTGCTGCTGGATGAGCCAACCGAGGGCCTGGCCCCGGTGATCGTGCAGCAGATCGGCCGCACCATCCGGGAGATCAAGGCGCGCGGCTTCACCGTGTTGCTGGTGGAGCAGAATTTCCGCTTCGCCCAGACCGTCGCCGACCGGCACTACGTGATGGAGCACGGGCGGGTGGTGGACATGGTGCCGAACGACCAGATGACCGCCTCGCTGGACCGGCTGCACCAGTATCTCGGCGTCTAGCACGATGGCGGCGCGGCCGCCGCGGAAAGAGAGAAAGACCATGACCCTCGATCGCCGCAGCCTTCTGACCGGCGCCGCCGCCGCGGCCGCGCTGCCCATGCTCGGCGGCCTGCCGCGCCCCGCCCGTGCCCAGGGCAATACGCTGAAGATCGGCGTGCTGACGGATATGTCCGGCCTCTACCGCGACCTCGCCGGGCCCGGCTCGGTCGCCTGCGCGCGCCAGGCGGTGCAGGATTTCGGCAACCAGGCCGGGCTGACGGTGGAGATCCTCTCGGCCGACCACCAGAACAAGCCCGATGTCGGCTCCAACATCGCCCGGCAATGGATCGACCGGGACGGGGTGGACGTGATCCTGGACGTGCCGACCTCCTCGGTGGCGCTCGCGGTCAATGGCGTGGTGCGGGAGAAGAACAAGGTCTTCCTGGATTCCGGCGCCGCCACCACGGACCTGACCGGCCCGCAATGCTCGCCGAACACGGTGCACTGGACCTATGACACCTTCATGCTGTCGCGCTCCACCGGCGGCGCCATGGTGAAGGCGGGCGGCGATACCTGGTTCTTCATCACCGCCGACTACGCCTTCGGGCATGCGCTGGAACGCGACACCGGCAACTTCGTGAAGGCCCAGGGCGGGCGGGTGCTGGGCCAGGTGCGTACGCCCTTCCCAGGCACCTCGGACTTCTCCTCCTACCTCGTGCAGGCGCAGGCGAGCCGCGCCAAGGTGATCGGCCTGGCCAATGCCGGGGGCGACACCATCAACTGCGTGAAGCAGGCGGCGGAATTCGGCATTACCCGGCGTGGCACCAAGCTGGCGGCGCTGCTGATGTTCATCTCGGATGTGCATGCGCTCGGCTTGCAGACGGCGCAGGGGCTGGTCTGCACCGAGAGCTTCTACTGGGACCTGAACGATCGCACGCGCGCCCTCACCGATCGCGTCCGGCCGCAGATGAACGGCGCCATGCCGACCATGGTGCAGGCTGGCTGCTACAGCGCCGTGCTGCACTACCTGAAGACGGCGCGCGACATGGGCGTGGCGGCGGCCAAGGCGGATGGCGCCGCGACGGTCGCCCGCATGAAGGCGATGCCGACCGACGATGATGCCTTCGGCCAGGGCAGCATCCGCGCGGATGGGCGGAAGATCCACCCCTCCTACCTCTTCGAGGTCAAGGCGCCGGCCGAGAGCCACGCCCCCTGGGACTACTACAAGCTGCTGCAGACCACCCCGGCGGAAGAGGCCTTCCGGCCGCTGAACGAGGGGGGCTGCCCGCTGGTCCGCAGCTAGAAGGGATACCGCATGGGCCGGGCGGCGCCGTGCCGGCCCCAATCATCGCAACTGGGAGACGGATGGGATGGAACTGGGACGACGCTCATTGCTGGCCACGGGTGCGGCCGCTGCCGCGGCCACCTCGCTGCCGCGCCCCTTGCGCGCCCAGGCCGCCAATACCATCCGCATTGGCGTGCTGAACGACCAGTCCGGGCTCTACCGCGACATCACGGGCCCCACCGCGGTCGCCTGCACGCGGCAGGCGGTCCAGGATTTCGGCCCGCGCGGCATGCAGGTGGAGATCCTGGTCGCCGACCACCAGAACCGGCCAGATGTCGGCGTGGCGGTGGCGCGGCAATGGTTCGACCGTGAAGGCGTCGACATGATCGTGGATGTGCCGAACAGCGCGGTGGCGCTGGCGGTCTCCGGCGTGGCGCGGGAGAAGAACAAGGTCTGCCTGAACACCTCCGCCGCGACCGCGGACCTGACGGGGCCGCAATGCAGCCCGAATACGGTGCATTGGACCTTCGACACCTGGATGCTGGCCCAGTCCACCGGCGGCGCCATGGTGAAGGCGGGCGGCGACACCTGGTTCTTCATCACCGCCGATTACGCCTTCGGCCATGCGCTGGAGCGGGACACGACGAATTTCGTCAAGGCGAATGGCGGCCGGGTGCTCGGCAGCGTGCGCACGCCCTTCCCGGGCACCACCGACTTCTCCTCCTTCCTGCTGCAGGCGCAGGCGAGCCGGGCCAAGGTGATCGGCCTGGCGAATGCCGGCGGTGACACCATCAACACCATCAAGCAGGCGGCCGAATCGGCCTGACCCGGCGCGGCGTGAAGCTGGCGGCGCTGCTGATGTTCATCAACGACGTGCATGGGCTGGGTTTGGGGACGGCGCAGGGCCTGATCTGCACCGAGACCTTCTACTGGGACCTCAATGACCGCACCCGCGCCTTCACCAACCGCGTCCGGCCAAAGACGCCGGACAACCTGCCCTGTATGAACCAGGCCGGCAATTACTCGGCGACGCTGCACTATCTGAAGGCGGTGGCCGAGATGGGCGTCGCGGCCGCCAAGGCCTCGGGCGCCGAGACGGTGGCCCGGATGAAGGCGATGCCGACGGATGACGATGCCTTCGGCCCGGGCCGCATTCGGGAGGATGGCCGCAAGCTCCACCCCGCCTATCTCTTCGAGGTGAAATCGCCGGAGGAGAGCAAGGGAGCCTGGGACTACTACAAGCTGTTGCAGACCACCCCGGCGGAGGAAGCCTTCCGGCCTCTCAGCGAAGGCAATTGCCCGCTGGTGCGGAGCTAGCACATGCATGGGCCGGGCGGCGGCGCCGCGCCGGCCCCAAGCATCCATAGGGAGACGCGCAAGATGGAACTGGGTCGCCGTTCACTGCTCGCCAGCGGGGCCGCTGCCGCCGCCGTCACTTCGCTGCCGCGCCTCTCGCGCGCCCAGGCCGCGAATACCATCCGCATCGGCGTGCTGAACGACCAGTCCGGCACCTACAAGGACAATACCGGGCCGGGATCGGTGGCCTGCGCGCAGCAGGCCATCACCGAATTCGGCAACCGCGGCTTCAATGTCGAGCTGATCTTCGCCGACCACCAGAACCGGCCGGATATCGGCGTGAACCTGGCGCGGCAATGGTACGACCAGGGCGTCGACATGATCCTGGACGTGCCGACCTCCTCCGTCGGGCTCGCGGTGAACAATGTCGCGCGGGAGAAGAACCGGGCCTGCATCAATGTCGGCTCCGCCACCTCGGACCTGACCGGGGCGCAATGCGCGCCGACCATGATCCATTGGGCCTATGACACCTACATGCTGGCGCGGTCCACTGGCGGCGCCATGGTGAAGGCGGGCGGCGATACCTGGTTCTTCATCACCGCGGACTACGCCTTCGGCCATGCCCTGGAACGCGACACCGGGAATTTCGTGAAGGCGGCCGGCGGCCGGGTGCTCGGCCAGGTGCGCACGCCCTTCCCGGCGACCACGGATTTCTCGGCCTTCCTGGTGCAGGCCCAGGCCAGCCGGGCCAAGGTGATCGGCTTCGCCAATGCCGGTTCCGACACCATCAATTGCGTGAAGCAGGCAGCGGAGTTCGGCATCACCCGGCGCGGCGTGAAGCTGGCGGCGCTGCTGATGTTCATCACCGACGTGCATTCCATCGGGCTGGAGACCGGCCAGGGCCTGGTCTGCACCGAGAGCTTCTACTGGAACCTCAATGACAGGACCCGCGCCTTCACCCGCCGGGTGCTGCCGCGGATGCCGAACCTCTATCCGAACCAGATCCATGCCGGCTGCTATTCCGCCACGCTGCACTACCTGAAGGCGGTGGCGGATATGGGGGTCGCGGCCTCCAAGGCTTCCGGCACCGAGGTCATCAACCGGATGAAGGCGATGCCGACCGAGGATGACGCCTTCGGCGCCGGCAGCATCCGCGCGGATGGGCGCAAGCTCTGCCCCTCCTACCTGCTCGAAGTGAAGTCTCCGGCGGAGAGCACCGCCCCCCTGGGATTACTACAAGGTGCTGCAGACCACCGCGGCCGAGGAGGCGTTCCGGCCGCTGAACGAGGGCGGCTGCCCGCTGGTGCGGAGCTAGCCCGGAAGGCGCAGGGGCGGGGGGATTCCCCGCCCGAAATTAGGACAGGGACAATTCCATGCAGACCACCCGCCGCACCCTGATGACCGCCAGCCTCGGCACCGCCCTGGCCCCGATGCTGCCGCGGCTTTCGCGCGCCCAGGCCGCCAATACCATCCGCATCGGCGTGCTGAACGACCAGTCCGGGCCCTATCGCGACATCAGCGGACCCTACGGGGTCACCTGCACGCAGCAGGCGGTGCAGGAATCCGGCAACAAGGGCTTCACCGTCGAGGTGGTCTCCGCCGACCACCAGAACAAGCCGGATGTCGGCGCCAATATCGCCCGGCAGTGGTATGACCGCGACGGCGTGGACATGATCCTGGACGTGCCGACCTCCTCGGTCGGGCTGGCGGTCAACCAGGTCGCGAAGGAGAAGAACAAGGCCTACATCAACTGCGGCGCCGCGACCTCCGACCTGACGGGGCCGCAATGCACGCCGGTCACCATCTGCTGGATGTACGACACCTACATGCTGGCGAAGTCCACCGGCGGCGCCATGGTGAAGGCGGGCGGCGACAGCTGGTTCTTCATCACCGCCGACTACGCCTTCGGTCATGCGCTGGAACGCGACACGACCACCTTCGTGAAGGCGCAGGGCGGCAAGGTGCTGGGCAGTGTGAAGTATCCCTTCCCCTCGACCAGCGACTTCTCCTCCTTCCTGCTGCAGGCCCAGGCCAGCCGCGCCAAGGTGATCGGCATGGCCAATGCCGGCGCGGATACCATCAACTGCATCAAGCAGGCGGCCGAGTTCGGCATCACCAAGCGCGACGTGAAGCTGGCGGCGCTGCTGATGTTCCTCTCCGATGTCCATGCCCTTGGCCTGGAAACCGCGCAGGGGCTGGTGCTGACCGAGAGCTTCTACTGGGACCTCAACGACCGCACCCGCGCCTTCACCCAGCGCGTCCTGCCGAAGCTCAACGGCACCTATCCCAACATGAACTCCGCCGCGAACTATTCCGCGACGCTGCATTTCCTGAAGGTGGTGGCCGATATGGGCGTGCCGGCGGCGAAGGCTTCCGGTGTCGCGATCATCGACCGCATGAAGGCCATGCCGACCGATGACGACGCCTTCGGCCCCGGCACGATCCGGGCCGATGGGCGCAAGCTCTGCCCCGCCTACCTGTTCCAGGTGAAGACGCCTGCCGAGAGCCGCGCGCCCTGGGACTACTACAAGCTGCTGCAGACGACGCCGGCCGATGAGGCTTTCCGGCCGATGAGCGAGGGCGGCTGCCCGCTGGTGCGGAGCTAGCGGCGGGCTCCAGGACAAGGCGGGGGCGCGATCCCCGCCCGGGAATCGATAAGGGAGTGCCTCCATGCAGATCACCCGCCGCAGCCTGATGGCCGCCAGCGCCGGCGCCGCGCTGATGCCGATGGCGCCGCGCCTGAGCCGCGCGCAGGCCGCCGATACCATCCGCATCGGGGTACTCAACGACCAGTCCGGGCTCTACAGCTATATCGGCGGCCTGAACGGCGTGGCGCTGGCCCAGGCGGCGGCGCAGGAATTCGGCAATCGCGGCTTCCAGGTGGAGGTGCTGCGCGCCGACCACCAGAACCGGCCCGATGTGGGGTCGAACATCGCGCGGCAATGGATCGACCGCGACGGCGTGGACATGATCCTGGACGTGCCCACCTCCTCCGTGGGGCTGGCGGTGGCCGGGGTCTGCCGCGAGAAGAACAAGGCCTATATCAATGTGGGCTCCGCCACATCGGACCTCACGGGCGCGCAATGCGCACCGACGACAGCGCATTGGGTCTACGACACCTATATGCTGGCGAAATCCACCGGCGGGGCGACGGTGAAGGCGGGCGGCGACACCTGGTTCTTCATCACCGCCGACTACGCCTTCGGCCATGCGCTGGAACGCGACACCTCGGGCTTCGTCCGTGCCGCGGGCGGCCGCGTCCTGGGCGGCGTGCGCACGCCCTTCCCGGGCACGAGCGATTTCTCCTCCTTCCTGGTGCAGGCGCAGGCCAGCCGCGCCAAGGTGGTCGGCCTGGCGAATGCCGGGCAGGACACGACCAATTGCATCAAGCAGGCGGCGGAATTCGGCCTCACCCGGCGCGGCGTGAAGCTGGCGGCCCTGCTGATGTTCGTGGATGACGTGCATGCGCTCGGCCTGCCCACCGCGCAGGGCCTGGTGATGACGGAGAGCTTCTACTGGGACCTCAACGACCGCACCCGCGCCTTCACCCAGCGGGTCCGCTCGCGCCTCAGCAACAACCAGGTGCCCAATATGGTCACGGCCGGCAACTACTCGGCGGTGACGCATTATCTCAAGGCCGTGGCGGATATGGGCGTGCCGGCGGCCAAGGCTTCCGGCACCGAGGTCATCAACCGGATGAAGGCGATGCCGACCGAGGATGATGCCTTCGGCAAGGGCACCCTGCGCGCGGATGGCCGGCACATCATCCCCTCCTACCTCTTCGAGGTGAAGACGCCGGAGGAGAGCAAGGGCGCCTGGGACTACCTGAAGCTGCTGCAGACCACTCCGGCGGAAGAGGCCTGGCGCCCGCTGAGCGAGGGCAACTGCCCCCTGGTGCGAAGCTGAGCCGGGGGGAGGGGAGAAGCCATGACCATCAAGCGCCGCGCAATCCTCGCCGCCGGGGCGGCCACCGCGGCTCTCGGTGGGTTGCCGCCGGCACGGGCGCAGCAGGCCACGATCCGGCTCGGCGTGCTGACGGACATGTCCGGCCCCTATCGGGATTCGACAGGGCCGAGCAGCCTCGCCTGCACCCAGCAGGCGGCGGCCGAATTCGCCAATCGCGGCTTCGCCATCGAGGTGCTGCAGGCCGACCACCAGAACAAGCCGGATGTCGGCGCCAATATCGCCCGGCAGTGGTACGACCAGGGCGTGGACGTGGTGGTGGACGTGCCAACCTCCTCCGTCGCCCTCGCCATCGCCGGCATCGCGCGGGAGAAGAACAAGGTCTTCCTGAATTCGGGCGCCGCGACCTCGGACCTCACCGGGCCGCAATGCAGCCCGAATACGGTGCACTGGACCTACGACACCTACATGCTCGCCAAGGGCACCGGCGCGGCGGTGGTGCGCAATGGCGGCGACACCTGGTTCTTCCTCACCGCCGATTATGCCTTCGGCCATGCGTTGCAGCGCGACGTCACCCGTTTCGTCGAGGAGGCAGGGGGCAAGGTGCTGGGCGCCGCCCGCTATCCCTTCCCGGCGACCACCGACTTCTCCGCCTTCCTGCTCCAGGCCCAGGCCAGCCGCGCCAAGGTGCTCGGGCTCGCCAATGCCTCTGCCGATACGGTGAACAGCATCAAGCAGGCGCGCGAATCGGCCTGCACCGCAGCATGAAATTCGCCGCCCTGCTGATGGGGCTGGTGGATGTGCATGCCCTCGGCCTCGAAACCGGGCAGGGGCTGCTGCTGACCGAGAGCTTCTACTGGAACCTGAACGACCGCACCCGTGCCTTCACCGAACGCATCCGGCCGAGGAATGGCGGGCGGCCGGTCGGCATGGTGCCGGCCGGCTGCTATGGCGCCACCGTCCACTACCTGAAGGCGGTGGCGGATATGGGTGCCGCGGCGGCCAAGGCGGATGGCGCCGCAGCGGTCGCCCGCATGAAGGCGATGCCGACCGATGACGACGCCTTCGGCAAGAACCGCATCCGGGAGGATGGCCGCAATCTCTGCCCCGTCTACCTCTTCGAGGTGAAGACGCCCCAGGAATCCAGCGGCCCCTGGGACTACTACAAGGTGGCGGCCACCACGCCGGGGGAGGAGGCCTTCCGCCCCCTGGCGGAGGGCGGCTGCCCGCTGGTGCGCAGCTGATGCGCTCGTTCTAAGGATAGCAGGACCGCATGTTCGACATCCTCGGCATCCCCGCGCCGCTGCTCTTTGGGCAGTTGCTGCTCGGCCTCATCAACGGCGCCTTCTACGCGATGCTGTCGCTCGGCCTCGCGGTGATCTTCGGCCTGCTGAACATCATCAACTTCGCCCATGGCGCCCAGTTCATGATGGGCGCCTTCGCGGCCTGGATGCTGCTGGAATGGCTGGGCCTCGGCTATTGGTGGGCGCTGCTGCTGGCGCCCATCATCGTGGGCTTCACCGGCGTGGTGCTGGAACGCACGATGATCCGGCAGCTCTACAAGCTCGACCATCTCTATGGCCTGCTGCTGACCTTCGGCCTCGGCCTCATCATCGAGGGCGTCTTCCGCAACGAATTCGGCTCCTCCGGCCTGCCCTACCGCATCCCGCCGGAGCTTTCGGGCGCCTGGGACCTCGGCTTCATGTTCCTGCCGGTCTATCGCGGCTGGGTGGTGGTGGCGGCGCTGATCCTCTGCCTGGCCACCTGGCTGCTGATCGAGAAGACCCGGCTTGGCGCCTATCTCCGCGCCGCCACCGAGAACGCGGCGCTGGTCCAGGCCTTCGGCGTGAACGTGCCGCGGATGGTGACGCTGACCTATGGCGCCGGCGTCGCCCTGGCGGCGATCGGCGGCGTGCTGGCGGCGCCGATCTATTCGGTGAACCCGCAGATGGGCACCAACCTCATCATCGTGGTCTTCGCGGTGGTGGTGATCGGCGGCATGGGCTCGATCCTGGGTTCGATCGTCACCGGCTTCGGCCTCGGCATCATCGAGGGGCTGACCAAGGTCTTCTGGCCGGAAGCCTCCGCCACCGTGATCTTCGTCATCATGGCCATCGTGCTGCTCGCGCGGCCCGCCGGCCTGTTCGGGAGGGCCTGACCATGGCCGATACTGCCATCACCGCCGGCACCCTGCAGGGCGAGCCGGCCGCTGCGGCGGGTTTCTGGGGCTTCTCCCGCGCCCAGCTCGCGGCGCTGCTGGTGATGATCGTCTTCCTGGCGGTCGCGCCCTTCTTCCTCTACCCCGTCTTCCTGATGAAGCTGCTCTGCTTCGCCCTGTTTGCCTGCGCCTTCAACCTGCTGATCGGCTATGTCGGGCTGCTGAGCTTCGGCCATGCCGCCTATTTCGGCATGGGCGGGTATCTTGCCGGGCATGCCGCCAAGGTCTGGGGGCTGAGCCCGGAACTCGCCATCATCACCGGCGGGCTGGTGGCGGCGGCACTCGGCGTGGTGGCCGGCTGGATCGCCATCCGCCGCCAGGGCATCTATTTCGCCATGATTACCCTGGCCCTGGCGCAGATGATCTATTTCTTCTGCGTCCAGGCCCCCTTCACCGGCGGCGAGGACGGCATCCAGGCCATCCCGCGCGGCAGCCTCTTCGGCCTGATCCCGCTCGACCGCGACATGTCGATGTACTGGCTCGTGGCCGGCGTCTTCCTGGCCGGCTTCCTGATGATCCAGCGCGTGGTGCATTCGCCCTTCGGCCAGGTGATGAAGGCGATCCGTGAGAACGAGCCGCGCGCCACCTCGCTCGGCTACCGGACGGACGACTACAAGCTGGTGACCTTCATTCTCTCCGCCGGCCTCTCGGGCGTGGCGGGGGCGACCAAATCCCTGGTCTTCGGCATCGCCACCCTGACCGACGTGCATTGGTCCATGAGCGGCGAGGTGGTGCTGATGACCCTGGTAGGCGGCCTCGGCACCCTCTTCGGCCCGGTGGTGGGGGCGGCAGTGGTCGTGACGATGCAGAACTACCTGGCCGAGATGGGCGCCTGGGTCACGGTGATCCAGGGCGGGATCTTCGTCGTGGTGGTGCTGGCCTTCCGGCGCGGCATCCTGGGCGAGATCGCCAACCTGCTCAGGGTGAAGCTGTAGGGCGGGGCGGGTCGGCCCAGGGGCCGGGAGGGCATGGCTTCCCTCCGGAAGGAGGAAGGGCCGATGCCCATCCCCGGCCACCGCTTCCGGGCCCTTCGCCCGAACTGGCCCGTCCTCCTCCTCGCCATGGCCGCGGCGCTGCCCGCGCGGGCACGATACAGCCCGGATGCCTCGGCCTCGCTCGGCGCGGGCTACGGCGCCATGGCGCTGGGGCGGAGCCATCATGGATGGCACGCGCAGCCTGGACCGCTCCGGGACGGGTGCGCAGGAGAGCCTCTCGCCGACCATGCGCCGCTACTGCGCCCAATGGCCATTGGAGGGCGTCTGCCGCGCTGACCGCGCGCGGCGCGGCGCCAGCCAGCCGGACCCGGCGGCCAGGGACGCGGCCTTCAGGCAAATTGCCCTCGAATATCGCCGGCGGGTAGCCCAGGACGGCAAGGCGAGCGCCGATGCCTGGTAGCAGCGCAGGGCGCGCGCCATGGGCGAGCGTGCCGGCCGGGAGGCAAGGCGTGCCCAGCCGTAACGGCATCAGGCAAGGAGCGCCTGCCACCCCGCCGCGCGGCCGGGCCGGAAACCTGCGGCAGCCGGGGCAGGGGGCTGCGCAGACCATGGCGCATTGCTCCCGTGCAGCCGCCCCATCGCGGATGGCCCCGGGCGTCTCCAGTGCCGCCTCGGCGCAACCCGCAACCCGGCTTGCAGAACGCTTGATTTCTTCATAACGTTCCTGATATGTTCCTGGCTGCTGTCCACCACCAGGAGGCCCCGGCATGCCGCACTTCACCCCTCGCCGCGCCTGGGCGCCGCTCGGCGATACGGAATGGGCGGTGCTGGCGCCCTTCCTGCGGCGGGAGGGCAGCGCCGGACGGCCGCTCGGCGATGCAGGGCGAAGCCGCCTCGACGCCATGCTGTGGATCGCCGTCTCCGGCCAGCCCTGGCATGCCCTGCCGGAGCAGTTCGGCAAGCCCGATACCGTCAGCCGCCACTTCCGCCGCCTCGCCCATGCCGGGCTCTGGTCCCGCCTGCTGGTGGCGCTCACCCTGCCGCAGTGCCCGCCGGCGCTGCGCGGCATCGAATACTGGCTCTGCCGGGCCGCGCGGCGGGCCATGCGGCTCTTGCGCATGGGCGGGCTGATGCTGGCCCGCCGCCTCGGCCTCTACAGCGCGCTGCCGATGCTGCCCTGCTACATGCCGAACCGGGATTTGTCCGAAGCGCTGCACCGCTTCCAGGCCAGGCTGCTGGATCGGCTGTTTTCCGACCCGCCATCGCCCGGCACCCTCACCCGGCTCGGCCGCCTGCTCGCCTATGCCGGCGGCCGCAGGGTCTGGTCGAAGAAATTCGCACCGCCATGAGGGCGGCCTGACCCCGCCGAGCCTCAGGCCGCCAGCATCTCCTGGCTGCGGTCCCAGAGATTGGGCACGGTGCTATTGGTATAGCCCGAGATGAAGCGCCGCTGCGCGCCCGTCTCCGGGGCGAAGACGCTACGGGCGATGGCGCCGATATTGCCGCCATAGACATGGATGCTGATGCTCGTGCGGTCGCGATAGGCATTCTCGACCACGTGGATGTCATAGGTATTGGCGCTCACCGCCACGACCTCGCCAGGATGCAGCCGGTCCACCTGGCCGGGCAGCATCGGCCCGCCGGCGGGGCTGGGTCGCATCTCGGTGGAGATTTCCTCGCCCCTGAGCATCCCGACCAGGCCCCAGACGGTATGGTTGTGCACCGGGGTGCGCTGGCCCGGGCCCCAGACGAAGCTCACCAGGCAGAAGCGTTCCGTCGGGTCGCAATGCAGCAGGTATTGCCGATAGGTCGGCCCGGCGACGGCGCATTCCTCCGGCAGCCAGTCATCCTGCGCGATCAGGCCGCGCAGCAGCCCGGCACCCTCGGTGAGCCAGCGCGGCTCCGTCGCCCCCCGCATCCGCCAGCCTGGTCATGTCCCGCACGAATTCGCGCAGACGCCGGATTCCTGACATGTCGCTGCCTCCCTCAAGAAATGGCAGCCTAGCGCGCCCGCGGGCCGAATGGGAACGGCCAAGGACGCGCCCCGTTAAGGGGCATGGCCATGACGGAACCCGAAACCCTGGCCTTCGCCGATGACGGCGAGGTGCCGAACAACCCGCGGCTGCCGGCGCTGCTGTTCCGCGGCGTGCTGCCCGCCGATGATCCGGCGGCGGCGGAGGCGCTGTTTGCGCGCAATGCCTGGCCGCCGGCCTGGCGGAACGGCATCCACCCCTGGCACCACTACCATCCGAATGCGCATGAGGCGCTGGCCATCGCCCGCGGCACGGCTCGCGTGCAGCTCGGGGGCGAGGGCGGCCAAGCGCTTGATCTCACGGCGGGCGATGTGGTGGTGCTGCCGGCCGGCACCGGCCACAGGAAGCTCGGCGCCAGCCCGGACCTGCTGGTGGTCGGCGCCTATCCCGCTGGCCCGGCGCCCGAGCAATGCCGCGCCGGCCGCGCCGGGCACGACCAGGCCCTGGCCCGCATCGCCGCGACGCCCGACCCGCCGGGCGACCCGGTGCGCGGCCTGCCCTGGCCGATCCGGCCGCGCTAGGGCGCTTTCCCTTCGCCCTGGTTCACGGGAGCGCCGCACGCTCCCGCTCTCCCTTGCGCGGCCCGGGACCTCACCCCCGGCGGCGCTGCGCGGAATCGAGATAGACGATCGTCGCGTTGTCGCTGCCGCCGAGCAGCATGGCGTCCCGGCCATGGGCGCCCAGCGGCAGGGGGTCGAGGTAGATGATCTCGGTCTCGCCACCCACTCCCGCCAGCCGCGCCGCGCGTCCGGCCTGCACCGGCCCGCCTGGCTCATGCTGCACGAGGCTGTTGTCGCCGCCGCCGAGCAGGCGTGCCGCGCTGCCGCCCACCACATTGCCGATCCCGGGCGGCAGGTAGGCCGTCGCATCGGCCTCGGGCATGGATTGCGCCCCGGCCGTTCCGGCGATGCCGAACACCAGCAGCGAGGCGAGGATCGTGGTCCGTGTCATAGCGTCCTGTCCCTTGCATTCTCCGGGCGGGGCCCGATGCCCCGTCCGACGGATGCCAGGTCTAGGACCACCCTGTTTCCGGCCGATGCCGCGGCACGCGAAAACCGGTTCCGCCTGTTGCGGCCGGATGTCGCGCGTTGCGCGGCGCCGGCCTTGTATCTTCGGCCCGATTCAGACCTTCGGGCCATGCGGCCCTGCGGTCATCGGGCCGCCTTGCATCTTCGGCCCGATTCAGACCTTCGGGCCATGCGGCCCTGCGGTCATCGGGCCGAGTCAGGCCGTGTCGGAGGTCAGCACCACGCGGCCGACGATCTTGCCCTCGCGCAGCCGGTTCAGCACCGCATCCGCATTGCGCAGCGGCTCCCTGGCCACCGGGATGCCCGGGATCTTGCCCGCCTTGGCGATGTCGATGAGCGAGCGCAGCTCCTTCACATTTCCCACATAGCTGCCCTGCACCGTCAGCGCCCGGATCGGCATCAGCGGCAGCGGGATCGACATCTCGCCGCCGAAGAGCCCGACCTGCACCAGCTTGCCGCCCTTGCGCAGCGCGTCGAAGGCGAAGCGCGCGGTCTGGGTGCCGTTCACCAGGTCGACCACCCCGGCCACCGGGCCGCCGCAGGCCTCGATGATGCGCTGCGTCGTGCCCTCGGCGCTGGCCAGCACCGTCTCGGTCGCGCCCTGTTCGCGCGCCGCCGCCAGCTTGTCCTCCGCGACGTCCACCACGCAGATCCGCCGGTGGCCGAGCGCCTTCAGCACCGCGATGGCGTTGAGCCCGAGCCCGCCGGCGCCCACCACCACGATGGCTTCGTCGGGATCGAGCGGCAGCAGCTTGTTGATGGCCGAATAGACCGTGACGCCGGAACAGGCATAGGTGGCGGCCAGCGCCGGATCGACGCCCTCGATATCGATCAGGTGCTTCACATGCGTGGCCAGCACATGCGTGGCATAGCCGCCATTCTGGTAGACACCAAGCGAGCGCGGCGTGAGGCACATGTTCTCTTCATCCGCCTGGCAGGCCTTGCACTTGCCGCAGCCGACCCAGGGATAGACCAGGCGCAGGTCGCCGACCTTGGAGCCCTGGCCCGCGGCATCCGGCCCCAGCTTCACGACGCGGCCGACGATCTCATGCCCCATCGCCAGCGGCAGCACCACGCCGCGGTCGGTCAGCCGCATCTTGCCGCGGCTACCGAGGTCGTATTCGCCCTCCCAGATATGCAGGTCGGAATGGCAGACGCCGGCATGGGTGACTTCCAGCAGCACCTCGGCGCCCTTCGGCTCCGGCGTCGGCAGTTCGATCTCCTTGAGCGGCTTTCCCGTCTCGATCACGGCCCAGGCGCGCATGTCCGTCCTCCCCGATTGGATGCTGTGGCGGCGATGGGACAGCGGGCGCGGGCTGCGGTCAAGGCGGGGCATCGGCCCCTGCCATCGCCCCTTGGCAAAGGTGCCTCGCCGGCGGCGTTCCAGCCGGGAACCGGAGGGGGCAGCGATGAGCGAATTCCTGTCGCGGCTCGGCGACGCCAGCCCGCCGGGGCTGAACTCCGCGCCGCGTGGCCGGCGGCCTCAATCCGCCCGGATGTTCCGCTCCCGCACGACCCGGCCCCATTGCTCCATCTGCCGGTCGAGGAAGGCACCGAATTCCTCGGGGGAGGAGGCGACGATATCCACCCCCTGGCCCTCCACCAGGCGCTGGCGCAGCGTGGCCTCGCGGAGTGCCGCCACCAGCGCGGCATGGAAGCGCCGGATCACCGGCTGCGGCACGCCGGCCGGGCCCAGCATCCCCCAGAAAGCCTCGGCGGCCACGCCGGGGAAGCCGGCCTCCTGCATGGTCGGCAGATCCGGCAGGGCGGGGGAGCGTCGGGCGCCGCTCTGCGCCAGGGCCCGCAGCCGATGCCCGACCTGGCCGCCCAGTCCGACGCGCGAGGCGATGGCGAGGTCGATCTCGCCCGCCGCCGCGGCGGTGGCGAGCGGCCCGCCGCCGCGATAGGGCACATGCACCAGGCGGAAATCGCCGCGCTGCTGCAACACCTCCATGGTGAGGTGGCTCAGGCTGCCGGCGCCGACCGTGCCATAGGTGAGCGTCTCCGGCCTCGCCCGCGCGGCCGCGACCACCTGCTCCAGGCTCTGCCAGGGGCGGGAGAGCGGCGTGGTCAGCAGCATGGGCGCGGTCGCCACCAGCATCACCGGGGCGAAGTCCCGCCGCGGATCGAAGCCGAGATTGGGATTCAGCGCCGCCATGGTGGCGTGGCTGTCGAAGACCAGCACCCAGCTCTGGCCATCCGGCGCCGCCCGCGCCACCGCCGCGGTGCCCAGCGCGCCGGCGGCGCCGGAGCGGTTCTCCACCACGACAGGCACCCCGAGCGCCTGTTGCAGCGAGGGCGCCATCAGCCGCGCGATGGTATCCACGCTGCCGCCGGGCGGGAAGGGCGCCATGATGCGGATGGGGCCGTTCGGCCAAGCGGGCTGGGCGCGCGCTGCCAGGGGCGCGGCCAGGGCGGCGGTGAGCGCCGTGCGACGTGTCAGCATGGGAATTCCCCCGGTTCAGCGCCTTGCCTCACATAGGCCGGCGCACCTCCGTCCGGGAAGCCCTGGTCGCGGTGAGCGCGCGGCGGATCTCGGCCTCGGCCTTCTCCAACTCCTTGGAGGCCGCAGCGCGTTGCACCTGGGCGTCCTGGGCGATGCGGAGGCTGTCCTCGATGGTTGCCACCAGCGAGGCATTGGCCTTCTTCACCGCCTCGATGTCGAAGACGCCGCGCTCAAGCTGGGTGCGGGCCTCCAGGTTGCCCTCGCGCAGCCGCTCGGCATTGGCGGTGAGGAGTTCGTTGGTGAGGTCGGTCGCCTCCTTCAGCGTCCGCCCGGCCTCGCGCATGTTCTGGATGGCCAGCGCCTGGGCAAGCTGCTGCCGCCAGAGCGGCACGGTATTGGCGATCACGCTCTGGATCTTGGAGGCGAGCGCCTTGTCATTCTCCTGGATCAGCCGGATCGAGGGCAGGGCCTGCATCGCCACCTGACGGGTGAGCTTGAGGTCATGCACGCGCCGCTCCAGCTCGTCCCGCGCGGCGCGGAGGTCGCGCAGCCGCTGCGCCGCCACCGCGTCGCCGCCCTCGACTTCCCGCGTCACCGCCGGGATGGCCTCGGTATCGACGCGCCGCAGCACCACGTCGCCGGCGGCGATATGGTCACCGAGGGCATGGAACCAGTCGAGCGTCGCGCCATAGAGGCGCTCCAGCTTCTCGACATCCTCCAGCAGCCGGGTGCGGTGGCTATCGAGCCGGTCGCCCACCTCCTCGACCTGGCCCTTGATGGTTTCGTAGCGTTGCAGCACCCGCGCCGCATCGGCCCCGGCGCGGTTGAAGATGCGGGCGAAGAATCCGCGCTTCGCCGCCAGCCCGCTCATGTCGAAGCCGCGGAGCGTGCCGAGCAGGCTGGAGAGGGTCTGCCCGGCCTCGCCGGCCTCGCGGTTGCGGGCGCCTTCCAGCATGGCATCGGCGGCGGCGGTGGCGCGGCTCTGCGCCTCCTGGCCGAAGCGCAGGATGCTGCCGGGATCGGCGATGTCGAGCTGCGCGGCAAGCTGTTCCACCTGCGGATCATGCTCGGCGGGGGGGCGAGGCGACCGCCGCCTGCAGCGCCGCGGCGGTGGCATCGCGCACCGAGACGGCCTGCTGGCTGGCCGGGGTCTCGTTCAGGCTCTGGCTCATCGATAACCCTCCTCGCGCAGCCGGTCGGACAGGACCTTCACCTGGATGTCCAGGGCTTCGGTTTCCTCACGCCGCAACCGCTCCCGCAGTTCCCCGGCGGTGCGGCTGAGTTCCTCCAGCAGGGCCGGCAGTTTCTCGGGCGGGGCGGCGCCGGCTTCCAGCCTGGTGGTGATCCGCTCCAGCCCATCGAGATGCACGGCCAGGAAGCGCCGCGCCAGGGGCAGACGGTCCGGCCGGGCGGTGAGGTCGTCCAGCACCTCCTCCATGGCCTGGGCCACGCCCATGACGCGGGGGTCGGCCAGCCGGTCCGCCACGCCCTCGATCCGGGCCAGGCGGGCACGGGCCTCCTCGATCGGGCCGGGGGGCGGGGGTGGTGGGGGAGGCGGCGGCGGTGGCGCGGCCTCGGGGAGGGCCTGGTACATCATGCGGGTGCCGAGCTGGGCGCCGCCGGCCATCAGGAAGGGCAGGACATGGCCCATATCCGCTGCCAGCCAGGCGGTCAGCCCGGTCGCCACGGCCATGATCCAGGCGGCGCGGTTCGCATCGCCCCGCCGGCCGCGCCGCAGCACCCGCGCCGCCAACAGGCTGAGGCCGAAGCCCAGCGCGCAGCCGAGCACGATCCGGTCATCCCGGCCGATCGCCGCGATCAGGGCCGCCGGCAGGAGGGGCCAGGCGAAGAAGGGCAGGCCAAGCCCGCGCGCCCGGGCGCGCAGCCCGATCCAGCCGCCGAGGAACCGGTCCAGCATCAGTGGAACAGGCTGGCGAGGGCGCGGAACAGCCCGATCATGCTGCTGAGCCACAGGGTCAGGGTCAGCAGCAGCCCGCCCCCGGCCCAGACCAGGGGGGGTCGAGAGCGCGGGGGGCGGTTCGGGGGTGGCGTCGTTGCGCGGATTCATGGGCGGCCGTTAGATCGCCCCCTGGCCGCCCGCGATCAAGCGGCGGCGTGGTAACATTGCATCACAGGGAAGGGCGCGGGATGAGCCAGGCAGGGGAACGCATCGCGGTGGTGGGGGCGGGGCTGATCGGCCGGGCCTGGGCCATGGTCTTCGCCCGGGCGGGGCTTACGGTCTCGCTCTGGGACAAGATGCCGGGCGTGGCGGAGGCGGCGATGGGCCGGATCGCCGAAAGCCTAGCCGACCTCCAGGCCGCCGGGCTGGTGCGCGAGGCACCGGAAGTAATCGCCGCGCGCATCACCCCCGCCGCCACCCTGGCGGACTGCGTCGCCGGCGCCACTCATGTGCAGGAGAACGGGCCGGAGCGGCTGGAGCCCAAGCGCGATCTCTTCGCCGAACTCGACCGGCTCTGCCCGCCCGGGGTGGTGCTGGCCTCCTCCACCAGCGGCATCCCGGCCAGCGACTTCACCGGGAATCTTGCCGGGCGCGGCCGCTGCCTGGTCGCCCATCCCGTGAACCCGCCCTATCTGGTGCCGCTGGTGGAACTGGTCGGCGCGCCCTGGACCGATCCCGCCGTGGTGGAACGGACCCGGGCGCTGATGCGGCGGGTGGGGCAGGTGCCGGTGACGGCGCTGAAGGAGACGCGCGGCTTCGTGCTGAACCGGTTGCAGGCGGCGCTGGTGGCCGAGGCCTTCCGGCTGGTGCGCGACGGAGTGATGAGCGTCGAGGATGTGGATGCCTGCGTGAAGGACGGCCTCGGCCTCCGCTGGTCCTTCATGGGGCCCTTCGAGACCATCGACCTCAATGCCCCCGGCGGCGTCGCGGATTATGCCGAACGCTTCGGCCCGCTGATGGGCGGCATCACCGAGGAGCAGGCGCCCTATGACTATGATGCGCCGACGGTCGGCCGGGTGGCCGCGGAACGCCGCGCGGCGCTGCCGCTGGAGCGCATCGAGGAGCGCAGCGCCTGGCGCGACCGGCGGCTGATGGCGCTGGTGGCGCATAAGCGGGGGCAGGCGGGGTAGGGCGCCGGCCGGCCTTGCATCTTCGGCCCGATTCAGACCTCCGGGCCATGCGGCCATGCGGCCATGCGGCCATGCGGCCCTGCGGTCATCGGGCTGCCTCAGCGCCGCTCGCTTCGCGGATCGAGCGCATCCCGCAGCCCGTCACCCACCAGGTTGAAGGCCAGCACCACCAGGAAGATCGCAAGGCCCGGAAAAACCGCCAGCCAGGGCGCCTGGGTCAGGAAGCGCTGCGCGCTGTTCAGCATGGAGCCCCAGGAGGGGGCGGGCGGCTGCTGGCCGAGACCCAGGAAGCTCAGCGACGCCTCGGCGATGATGGCCTCGGCGATGGCGAGGGTCGCCTGCACCAGCAGCGGTGGGACGATGTTCGGCAGCACATGCAGCAGGCCGAGCCGCCAGGGCGGATTGCCGAGCGCCCGCGCCGCCTCCACCCAGTCCGTCGCCCGCGCATCCAGCGCCATGCCGCGCGAGAGGCGCACGAAGATGGGGCTGGCGGTGATGGCGATGGCGAGCATCGCGTTCTCCAGCGCCGGGCCGAGGAAGGCGGCCAGCGCGATCGCCAGGATCAGGAAGGGCACGGAGAGCATCGCATCGGCAATGCGGGAGATGACGGTATCCGTCCACCCCCCGGTCAGCCCCGCCAGCAGCCCGACCGGCACGCCGATCAGCAGCGCCACCAGCACGGAGATGACGCCGGCCAGCAGCGAGGCCCGCGCGCCCCAGATGACGCGGGAGAGCACGTCCCGCCCGTTCTCATCCGTGCCGAACCAATGCGCGGCCGAGGGCGCACGGCGGATGGCGGTCCAGGAGGTCTGCACCGGGTCGGCCGGCGCGACGAAGGGCGCCAGCGCCGCCACCAGCACGAAGAGCACCACCACCGCCAGGCCGAAGACCGCCAGCCGGTGCCGCAGGAAGCGGCGCAGCGCGCGGCGGGCGGGGCTTTGGCCGCGCGCGACGGGGAGGGCGGCCGCGGTGCTGCTCATGCCTGGCGCAGCCTCGGGTTGATCGCCATGTAGAGCATATCGGCCACCAGGGAGAGGGAGACGAAGATGAGCGCCGTCGCCAGCACCACGCCCTGCACCACCGGGTAGTCGCGGTTGAACACCGCATCCACGATCAGCTTGCCGAAGCCGGGGATGGTGAAGATCTGCTCGGTCAGCACCGCGCCGGCCAGCAGCCGGCCGAATCCGATGGTGCCGAGCGTCACCACCGGGATCAGCGCATTGCGCAGCGCATGCTTCGTCACCACCACCCGTTCCGGCAGCCCCTTGGCGCGGGCCGTGCGGACGTAGTCCTGGCTGAGCGCCGTCAGCATCGCCGCCCTGGTGTGGCGCATCAGCACGCCGGCGATGCCGCTGCCGAGCACGAAGGCGGGCATGATGGTGGTGGCCAGCGACTGCACGGGGTCCTCGGTCAGCGGCACGTAGCCGGAGGGCGGCAGCCAGCCGAGTTGCACGCTGAACAGCAGGATCATCATGATCCCGAGCCAGAAATTCGGCATCGAGATGCCAAACAGCGCCACCGCATTGGCCGCCCAGTCCACCGGCCGGTCCCGCCGCATGGCGGAAATGACGCCGGCCGGCACGCCGATCAGCACCGCGATGACGAAGCTCATGCTGGCAAGCTGGAAGGTGACGGGCAGCTTCTGCAGGATCAGTTCCGAGACCGGCATGCGGATGCGCCAGGAGAAGCCGAAATCGCCCTGCACCACATGCGAGATCCAGCGCAGGTATTGCTGCCAGAGCGGCCGGTCGAGGAAGAGTTCCGCCCGGATCTGCGCCAGCACCTCCGGGTCGCCGCGCTCCTCGCCGGCCAGGATCAGCGCCGGGTCGCCCGGCATGAGCTGCTGCAGGCCGAAGATCAGCACCGAGAGAATGAGCAGCGTGGGCAGGATCTGCCCGAGCCGCCGCAGCAGCCAGATCGCCATTATTGCAGCCGCATGTCCTGGAGCCGGATCAGCCCGTCCGGCACCGGCCGGTAGCCGCTGAGCCGCGCCACATGCCCCATGATGTTCTTCCGGTGCCAGAGATAGATCCGCGCGTGGTCCTGGCCGAAGGCAAGGCGCATCGCCTGCTCATAGAGGTCGCGGCGCTTCTCGAAATCGGTTTCCGCCCGCGCGGCGTCGAGCAGGCGGTCCACCTCGGGATTGGAATAGCGGCCGTCATTCTGCGCGCCGCCGGTGCGGGTGAAGCTGTAGATATTGCCGTCCGGGTCGGTGCGGCCGGACCAGCCGACCAGGAAGGTCTCGAATTCCCCCCGGGTCGCCGCCTGGAGGGAGGAGGCGACTCGGTGGCGCGCAGGCGCAGATCGAAGCCGGCCTCCTGCACCATGGCCTGGATCACCTCGCCCACCTGGCGGAGATCGGGGTTGTTCGGCACCGTCATTTCCACGGTGAGCGGCGTGGTGACGCCGGCCTCGCGGAGCAGGGCACGGGCGCGCGCCACATCGCGCGGCTCCGGCTGGAAGTCGCGGGCATGGTAGGGGCTGGCAGGCGGGATGGGCTGGCGCGTCGGCGTGTATTTGCCCTCATAGACCACCTGGTTGATCGCGGCGCGGTCGATCGCCAGTTCGAAGGCGGCGCGCACCCGGGCATCGCGGCCGAAGGGCGTATCGGCGCGCGGGCCATTGTTGATGTTGATGGTGATGCCCTGGTAGCCAAGCTCATCCACGGCCACCACGCGGAGGTTGCGGTTGCCCTGGATGGCCTGCATGTCGTCGGGTTCCATGCGCTCGGCGAATTCCACCGCGCCGGATTGCAGGTTGGCGAGCCGCACCGTGTTGTCGGGAATCGGCAGGTAGGTCACGCGGTTCAGATGCACCCGGCCGGCATCCCAGTAGTCCGGGAAGCGTTCCACCACGATGCGCTCCTGCGCCACCCGCTCGACGAAGCGGAAGGGGCCGGCGCAGACCGGATGGGTGCCGAAGTTGCGGCCCGCGGCCTCGGCCGCCTTGGGGCTCAGGATCATCCCGGCGCGGTCGGTCAGCGCCGCCAGGAAGGCGCCGGAGGGGCCCTTCAGCCGGATGCGGACGGTACGGGGGTCCACCACCTCCACCGCCTGCACATCGCCCATCTCGCTGCGGCGGAAGCTGCCCGGCAGGGTGAGGTGGCGGTTGAGCGAATAGCGCACCGCCTCCGCATCCATCACCTCGCCGTCATGGAAGCGCACGCCGTCGCGCAGCGTGATGAGCAGCGTCTTCGGGTCTTCCCAGCGATGCGCCGTGGCAAGCTGCGGCACGATCTCCAGCTTCTCGTTGATGTCGAAGAGCTTGTCGCAGATCGCGGCATAGACGATGCGGCCGACATAGGTGCGCGACAGGGTCGGGTCCAGGATGTCCGGGTCTTCCCGCAGCGCCAGGCGGAGGTGCTGCGCCTGGGCCGAGGCGCCGATGGCGCAGGCGGCGAGCAGCGCGGCGAACACGGTCTTGCGGATCATGCGGAGGCTCCGGTCGGTTCGTGTTGCGGGTCGGGCACATGAGGCGTGCCGAAATAGGCTTGCAGGCGGCGGAGCCGCAGCCCGCCGGGGTCATGCTCGCGCAATGTTGCCGGTGGCGGCAGGCGGTCCTGCAGGTGGCAGGCGGCGAGATGCGTGCTGCCCAGCAGCTCCGGCACCTGCTCCCGGCAGATCGCTTCGGCATAGGGGCAGCGGGTGTGGAAGCGGCAGCCGGGGGGGCGGCGCGATCGGACTCGGCACATCGCCTTCCAGCGGCGGCGCCTTGGCGCCGGTGCCGGGCACGGCGGCGAGCAGCGCGCGGGTATAGGGATGCCGCGGCCTGCCGAAGACCGCGGCCGCCGGCCCATCCTCGACGATGCGGCCGAGATACATCACCGCCACCCGGTCGGCGATATGGCGCACCACGCCGAGGTCATGGCTGATCAGCACGAAGGTCAGGCCGAGGTCGCGGATCAGGTCGGCCAGCAGGTTCACCACCTGCGCCTGCACCGAGACATCCAGCGCGCTCACCGGCTCGTCGCCGATGATAAGGCGCGGTTCGCTGGCCAGCGCCCGGGCGATGGCGATGCGCTGGCGCTGCCCGCCGCTGAACTCATGCGGCCAGCGCCGCGCCGCCTCCGGCCGCAGCCCGACCCGTTCCAGCAGGGCCGCCACCCGGCCCCGTTCCTGCGCGCGCGGCACGATGCCGTGCAGGCGCAGCGGCTCCGCCACCGCCTGCTCCACGGTCATGCGCGGGTCGAGGCTGGCGAAGGGGTCCTGGAAGATCAGTTGCATGTCCCGGCGGCGGGCGCGAAGCGCGGCGGCGGAGAGGGCGCCGAGATCCTCGCCGGCGAAATGCACGCTGCCGGCATCGGGCTCGATCAGGCGCAGCGCCAGGCGGCCCAGGGTGGACTTGCCGCAGCCGCTCTCGCCCACGATCGCCAGCACCGAGCCCTGCGGCACCGCGAGCGAAACTCCGTCCACCGCCCGCACCGCGCCGCGGCGCCGGCCGAGCGCATCCCGCACCGGGAAATGCTTCACGACATCGCGCAATTCCAGCAGCGACGCGGTCATGCCGCCGCCTCCAGCACGCCATCCAGCGGCGCCCGCCAGCAGGCGGCGGCATGGCCGGGGGCAAGCTCCGCCAACGGCGGCTGGGTTTCGCAGGCGGCGATGCGGAAGGGGCAGCGGGGTGCGAAGCGGCAGCCCGGGGGCGGGTGCAGCAGGTCCGGCACCGTGCCCTCGATGCTGGCCAGCCGTTGCGCGCCGCCCTCCAGCCGCGGCGCGGCGCCGAGCAGCCCGACGGTATAGGGATGCTCCGGCCGGGCAAAGAGCGCGGCGGCGGGCGCCCGTTCCGCCACCCTGCCGGCATACATCACCACCACCGCATCGGCATGGTCGGCGACCACGCCGAGATCGTGGGTGATGAGCACCACCGCCGTCCCCGTCTCCCGCTTCATCTCGTCCAGCAGCCCCAGGATCTGCGCCTGCACGGTGACATCGAGCGCGGTTGTGGGCTCATCGGCAATCAGCAGCCGCGGCTTGCAGGCGAGCGCCATGGCGATCATCACCCGCTGCCGCATGCCGCCGGAAAGCTGGTGCGGATATTGCCGGGCGCGGCGCGCGGCTTCGGGGATGCGGACGCGGTCCAGCATCTCCACCGCGCGCGCGGCGGCGCGGGCATGGTCGAGGCCCTCATGCAGGCGCAGCGCCTCCGCCACCTGCTCGCCGGCGGTGAAGGCGGGGTTCAGGCTGGTCATCGGCTCCTGGAAGACCATCGCCAGGTCGCGCCCGCGGCGGCCGCGCCATTCCTCCGGCGTCAGCGTCGACATCTCCCGCCCGAGCAGGTGGATCGAGCCGGAGAGCCGCACCTCCGGCGGCAGCAGCCCCATCACCGCCAAAGCCGTGACGGACTTGCCGCAGCCGCTCTCGCCCACGATCGCCAGGGTGCGCCCGGGCGCCACCTGGAAGGAGATGCCGTCCACCGCACGGAGCCTGCCGCGGTCGGTGGCGAATTCCCACGGCCAGATCGCGCACTTCGAGGACCGGCAGGCTCATGCCGCCGCGGCCCGGGAAGGTGCCCCGCCGGGAGCCGGGTGGGCGATGCGGCGATGGCCGCTGCCGGCCAGGCCGGCTGCCGCTGCGTCACTCCCCTCGACATTGCGGGCCAGGACCAACCATGCCATCCAACATAACTGCCATGCTGCTTGCGCAATGCAGGCTGCCACGCGTCACCGGCTGCATGCAAATCGCGCCGCCCGGCCAGTCGGGTCATCACCACGGTCGGTTGCGACAGAGGCCGGGCAATGCGCGACCGGATCAGCCAGAGGGCGCCGAGCAGCACGAGCGCCGCGCCGCCGCCGTTGGCGGCCGGCAGGGTGGTCGCCAGCACCGCTCCCCTTTCACGCACCGCGGCGGCACCGCTGTCGGCGGCCACCATCGAAGCCGCGGAAACCGCGAGCAGCGCCTGGTTCAGGGCGGCTTGCCGCTTGGCGCGGCTGGCCTCGTTGTTGCCCATCGCATCGGCGGCGGCGGCACCCTGCTCGACGCCGGCGCGCGCCAGCTCGGCACGGAAGCGCAGGAAGTCGGCAATCGCTCGGGACAGTTCCGCGGCGGCCGGATCACCGGCCGGCACCAGGATGCCGTGGCTTTCGCTCACCGTGGCATGGACCAGGCCATTCATGCGCTCGGCGAGGCGGGCCTGCTCCTGCAGGCTGGCCAGCATCGCCACTTCCTTGTTGTAGCCGCGTGGCGCCTGCACCGTGGCCAGGGCACCTCCGCGAGCCAGCGTCGCCATGCCGGCGACGATGATCTGGATGCAGAAGGTGATCGAGAGGGGGGACTCACGGCATGTGCGGGAGCCCGGCCTTGTTGCGTCCGGGCTTGCTTGCACCGCCTCGGGTAACGGACCGTCAGGCCCCGCGCGGCGCCGGGCCGTTCAGCGGCGGGAAGAGGCCGCCCGCTGCCGCGCCGGGCTCTCCTCGGGGAAGGGGACCGGCCGCCCGCCCGCCGGCATCTCGGCCACCTGCTCCAGGCGCATGCTCCGGCGCAGCGGCAGGCCGGCGAAGGCGGTGCCGCCGGCGGGGGAATCGTCGGGCCGGTTGTAGATGAAGCCGTAGGTCGGATAGGTGCGGCCGAAGGTTCCGGGATCATGGCCGACCTGCACGCGGACCGCGGTCCAGTCATTCTCCGGCGAGACATCGACCACGCTGACATTCCGCATCACCGAGCCGCGGCGGATGCCGGGGCCGGCCCAATTGGCATGGTCGATCAGCACATGCCTGGAGCCCAGGACGCGGCTCACCACCGCGACATGGCCGCGTGCCATGCCGCCCGAGGAGCGGAAGTTGAGGACCGAGCCGGGTTCCGGCCGCTGGCCGCGGGAATAGAGGCCGGCGGCATTGCGCCACCACTGCCAGCCATCGCCGGTGATCGCCATGCCGGTGACCATGCGGGCATAGGGCACGCAGGAAATGCCGCGGCTGATGCTCACGGCGTTGTGGCGATACAGGCTGGCGCGGTCAGGTGCCGGTTCGCCGTTCTCCACCGCACCCGGTCGGTGCAGGATCGCCTGCTGCTGGCCGGCCTGGCTGGCCTCATCCGCGGATTTGCCCGGGGATCGCTGCCGGTGCCGTTCCACCTGCGTCGCGGCCGAGTCAGACGCGGCCCCCACCGCGCCGAACAGGACACAACAAGCCAGCATCGCCCCCGTAACCCGCATGCCGCCCCCGTTTTGGTTGATAGGCCGAAAGCCCCCTCGCGAGGCAGTGACGCCCCGCGACCGGGTCTGGCCTATCAACGGAGGATGCGGAGCGGCAACCCGGCCTGGCGAAACAAATCGAAACCTGGGGTGATTTGTCGGATGGGGCTGTCTTAACGGCGCCGTGAACGGAACATCATCCTAGAGAAAGTCTCTGAACTGAGACACGCCACAGTGTGGCGGCAGAAATGCAACGGCGGCGCCTCCTTTCGGAAGCGCCGCCGACGGATCGAAATCTGCCGAATCAGCGACAGGCGTTGATCATGATTTCAACCAGATGGCGCGGATCGGCCATATTGGCTTGCACACAGGCGCGCGCCGGGGCGCCGCCCTCTGGCAGCCAGGCCGTCCAGAGCTTGTTCATGGCGTCGCGGTCGCGGATGTCCTTCAGCCAGATCTGGGCATTCAGCAGCCGGGTCTTGTCGGTGCCGTTGGCCTCCAGCGCCGCATCGATCTTGGCCAGGACCTGCCGGGTCTGCCCGGTGATGTCCTGGGACAGGTCGTCGGCGGTCATGCCCGCCAGGAAGACGAAGTTATGGTACTCGACCGAATTCGAAAGGATGGCATTGCTGCCCATCCGGGTGATCTTCGCCATTGGACCAGGTCCCTCCGTTGCAGGAAGCCGCGCTTCTAGACCAAGCGTGGCCTGACGGGAACCGCGCAGGCGGTCCTCGGCCGGGCGCGGCAGCCTGCCCGCCGGGGAAATCCTGGCCCAGCCGGCCTCAGGGCACGGCGTAGCGGCTGCCCGAGGCGGCGGCGCCGATCATCGTCTCGAAGACCGAAACCCCGTGGACCGCCTCCTCCAGCGGCAGCGGATAGGCTGGCCCGCCGGCGGCGGCCACGGCGAATGCCTGCAACTCGGCATGTTCGATATCGGTCTTCGGGAAATCCCGCGTCCAGGCTTCGCCTTCGATCGGCGCGAAGCCCAGCCGCTCCTGCCCCTGCATCTCCAGCAGGCCCTTGGTGCCGAACAGCGCCACCCGCCAGTAGCGGGGCGCCAGCGACAGCGTGGCAAAGGTGCCGGTGGCGCCGGAGGCGAAGCGCGCCAGCATCGCCGTGGTGTCATCGACATGCGCCGAGACGCGGGGGAAGGAACTGACCGTCACCTCGGCGATCGGGCCCATCAGGTGGATCAGCATGTCCACCATGTGGATGCCCATGCCGCCCATGCCGCCGAGCGGGCTCTCCTCCCGGTCCGCCCGCCACATCCCCTCCCGCCAGGCTGCGGCGGCGGGGCCGCTCATCTGGCCCTCCGCGTGCAGCACGGTGCCGAGCGCGCCCTCGGCCAGCAGCCGCCGCATCTCGATCACCGCCGGGAGGAAGCGCCGGTTGTGGCCGAGCGCCAGCACCACGCCGGCCCTGCGGCAGGCCGCGACGGCCGCCTCGGCGCTGGCCTTGCTGAGGGTGAAGGGCTTCTCGACGAAGACATGCTTGCCGTGCCCGGCGGCCGCGATCACCTGCTCTGCATGCTGGCTGTGCGGCGTGGCCAGCACCACCGCCTGCACCGCCGGGTCCGCCAGCACGGCCTGGTAGTCCGGCAGCAGCCGGATGCCCCGCTCTGCCGCCCAGCCCGCCGCCTTCCCGGGCGTGCGGGTGCTGCCAGCGACGAAGCGGAGCCCCGCATCGTTCCGCCCTTGCACGCCCTCCACCAGGGTCTGGCCCCAGCGCCCCATGCCTATGATCGCCGCGTTCAGCATCCTGTCCGTCCCTTGAAATCTAGCGCCTGCTCAGCGCCGGTTCCGTGCTGCCTTCCAGCGCCGCGGCCATGCGCGGCAGCCGCCGCAGGCCCCAGGCCACCACCAGCAGCGAGAGCAGCATCGCCACGAAGGTCGGCAGCCGCAGCCCGAAAATCTCCCCCGCCGTGCCCAGCACCAGCGCGCCACTGGCGGGGCAGGCGCGGGTGATCATGCCCCAGAGGCTCAGCACCCGCCCGCGCATGGCGGGGTCGGAGGCATTCTGCACCAGGGTCTGCACCGAGATCCCATGCACCGACCCCGCCGCCCCCATCAGCGCGGCACAGACCAGGGCCAGCGGAAAGAAGCCGGTGGCGATGAAGCCGATGGTGAAGATCGCCTGGCACCCCACCGCCCCCACCGCCAGCGCCACCGCCCCCGTCAGCCGCCCTCGGCTTGCGACCCAGAGCCCGGAGATCAGGGCACCGATGCCGATGCTGGCGGTGAGCATGGCCAGCCCATCCGGGCCGCGGTCGAAGAGCCGCTCCACGAAGGGCGGCAGGATCTCCTGCACGCCGCGCATCAGCACCGAGGCGATGGCCGCGAAGAGCAGGAGTGGCCCGATCCCCGGATGCCGGCCGGCATAGCGGAACCCGGCCGCCGTCTCGGCCCAGACGCCGGCCTCCGGCGCATGGCCACGCCGCTCCGCATCGTCCAGGCGGAGCAGCGGCATGGTCAACGTCGCCATGACATAGGCGAGGCAATTGAAGCCCACCGCCGGCACCACCCCCAGGTGGCGATCAGCGGCCCGGCGATGGCCGGCCCGACGAAGCGCGCCACGTTGAAGCACAACGAATTGCAGGCCACCGCCGCCGGCAGGTCGGCGCGCGGCACCAGCGCCGGTATCAGGCTCTGCCGGGCGGGCTGGGAGAAGCTGGCGGCGATGCCGCTCGCCACCTCCAGCACCAGCAGCAGACCGATGGTGAGGTTGCCGGTGGCGATCAGCACCGCGACCGTCCCGGCCTGCACCGCGATGGCGGCCTGCGAGAGCATGGTCAGCCGCACCCGGTCCATGCGGTCCGCGACGGCGCCGGCGATCGGGCTGAACACCACCGCCGGCGCCAGGTCGCAGAAGGCGACCATGCCCACCCAGAAGGCGCTGCGGGTCATTTCCCAGGCCAGCCAGGTCACTGCGATGCGATGCACCCAGAGACCGGTCCAGGACACCACGGAGGCAAAGAAGAACAGCCGCGCATCGCGATGCGACAGGGCACGGCCAAGCGCGCCGAAGGAGGCGAGGCCAAGACGGGCCAGGGAAGCCTCCCGGCGCTAGAGCAGATCCCCTTCGGGCGGATGCGCCCGAAGGGGTGGGGACATCCGTGGGACCATGCCGCCGGCCCTAGCGCGGCAGCGGCGCGCTGTGGGTGTTCTGCTGCACGCAGTCCGCGGCGATCCGGTCGCGCTCGAAGATGCGGCCGAGCCGGTCGGTTTCCATGCGGCGGGCGTAGATGCTTGCATCGGTGCCGACCCGCGAGTCGCGCTCATCCTCCCGCATCAATTGGCCGCGGTCGCGGTAGAGCACGATGCGGTCGGCATCCTGGCGGCAGGCGGCGGCGACCGCGGCCTGCTCGCGCGCCGCCTGGCCGGGGGCCGGGGCGCTGAAGACCTGGCCGGGACCGGGGGCCGCGGGGGGCACCGGCGGCGGCAGCGGCGTGCCGCCGCGGGCGGTGGCGCGGGGTAGGGCTGCGGGCAGCCCGGGCGAGCCTGGCAAGGCGAGCGGCGGCCGCGCCGTTGCGATGGGCGAGGGCGGCGCCACCGCCGGGTCCGGCCCGGTGCAGGCGATCAGGCCGATGGCGAGGCTGCCGAGCAAGGGAAGCGCCAATGCCGGGAACAGGGGGCGGGTCATGCGGGTCTCGATCACTCTGTGCGGCTCAGGCGGAGAGGCGCGACTCGCCGCCGGGCGGCGGCAGGCGGGACAATAGCCGACGAAGGCCAGCTTCGTCGAACCGGGCGCCGGCGTCGAGCGGCATGCTGGCCGCGGCATCGAGCAGGGAGGGATGCAGGTCGATCCCGCCCGGGGTCACGTCGAACAGGGGGCCGAGCCAGCTTGCCCGCGCCAGCACCTCGACCAGCGCCAGCAGCCGCAGGCAGAGGGCCAGGCCGCCCAGCGTGTCCAGCCCGATGGCGGCATCGATCGCCTCGGCCCAGGCACCGGCATCGCGGTCGGCGATGGCGATCCGGGTCGCCTCGCCATCCTGCCGGGGGAAGAGCAGGACCCGGGGCGGGCCCCAAAGGCGGCGGGCCGCTGCCTGTCGCGCCAGGGCCCAGGCGGCCATGAGCTCGCCCGGCGGCACCGCAGGCAGGCCCTCGGGCGGGATCGGCACGGCATAGGTGAGCGCGCCATCGGGCGCGCGGGCAACGCGGATGGTGTCCGGCATCGGCGCAATCTGGGGTGTGGGCGGCGCTGCGACCAGCGGCTTCGCAAATCGATCTTGACCGGCCTAAGCTTCCCAGCATGACCGACCCCTCCCTCCTCCCCGCCACCGAGGCCGCCCGCCGCCTGCGCGCCGGCAGCCTTTCCGCAACCGCGCTGATGGAGGCGCTGCTGGCCCGGATCGCGGCGCGGGAGGGGGAGATCCGGGCCTTCACCTGGTTCGACCCGGCCGCCGCGCTGCGGGCGGCGGCACGGGCCGATGCGGCGGCGAAGGCCGGGCGGGCGCAAGGCGCGCTGCACGGCCTCAGCCTCGGCGTGAAGGACGTGCTCGATACCGCTGACATGCCTTCGCAATATGGCTCACCGATCTGGGCCGGGCACCGGCCGCGCGTGGATGCCTCGGCGGTGGCGCTGGCGCGGCGCGCGGGGGCCATCGTCCTCGGCAAGACGGTGACGACGGAATCCGCGACGCGGCATCCCGGCCCCACTGCGAATCCGCATAATCAGGGACATACGCCGGGCGGTTCATCCTCTGGATCTGCCGCTGGGGCGGCGGCGGGGTTCTTCCATGCCGGGTTCGGCACCCAGACGGCGGGCAGCGTGATCCGGCCGGCAGCCTATTGCGGGGCGGTTGGCTTCAAGCCGAGCTTCGGCAGATTCCACAGGGCTGGCATGAAAGTCATGTCGGAATCACTTGATACGATTGGATTCATCGCCCGCACGACCGGCGATTGCGGGCTCTTCATGGCCGCCGCCACCGGCCGCGACCATGGCGACCCGGAGGCGAAGCCCGGCCGTGCGCCGCACCTCGCCCTCTGCATGGGGCCGACCGCCGACCAGGCGGCGCCGGAGACCCGGGCACTGCTGGACCGGGCCGCCGCGGCAGCTGCGCGGGCCGGCGCCAAGGTGACGGCGCTGGACCTGCCGCCCGCCATGGCGGCGGCGGTGGAGGCGCATCCCTTCGTCATGAACATGGAAAGCGCCGAGGCCCTGGCCTGGGAGATCGACCATGCCGCGGCCCTGCTCTCGCCGGTGCTGCGGGAGCGGATGGAATGGGCCGCCGCGCAGCCGCCCGCCAGGCTGGCCGAGGCGCGCGCCGCCTTCGCCACTGCCCGCGCCGCCTTCGCCGATGCCATCGCCCCCTTCGACGCGATCCTGACCCCGAGCGCGCCGGGCGAGGCGCCGGAGGGATTGGGCTGGACCGGCGACCCGGCCTTCAACACGCTCTGGACCCTGCTGCATGTGCCCTGCGTGACGGTGCCGGCGGGCACCGGGCCGAAGGGCCTGCCGCTCGGCGTGCAGGTCGTCACGGCGGCCGGGCGGGACCGGGAGGCGCTGGCCTGGGCGGAATGGGTGCGGCAGGCGGTGGGATAGAGCGGATCGCGGGCGGACGTGAACGTCCGGGAGCGTGAATCTGCTCTGCAAAAAAAAGCTACAGCGGATTGGCGTTCAGGAATGAACGCCAATCCACTGTAGAGGGGGCTTACCGCACCCCCGCGAAGCCCGGCGCCTTCTTCAGGGCTTCCGCGGTATCGAAGTCGCGCAGCACGGCGTCATCCGCCATCTCCACTTCCGCCACCCGGTCCGCGTGCTGCCCGGCCAGGTGGCGGGCGCCGACATCGCCGGTGATCTGCATCATCTCCGGCAGGAACTCCTTCGCCCAAAGCATTGGATTTCCCTGCTTTCCTCGGAAGGTCGGCATGACGATGGAACGGCCCTCCTCGGGGTCGAAGGCGGCGATCAGCCGGTCCACCATGGGGCCGGCCACCAGCGGCATGTCGCCGAGGCAGATCACCACCCCCTCGATATCTGGCGGCAGGGCTGCTAGCCCGGCCTTGAGGCTGGCCGAGAGCCCCTCCGCGTAATCCTCGGCATGGGCGAACAAAACCGGGCGGCTGCCCAGCGCGGCCTCCACCCGCTCCCGCTCATAGCCGGTGACGACCACCACCGGCCTGGCATGGGAGGCGAGGACATTCTCCACCACGCGCGCCACCATGGGCAGGCCCTTGTCATCCGGCACCAGCAGCTTGTTCAGCGGCGCCATGCGGCGGGACCGGCCCGCCGCCAGCACCAGCGCCGCCACCTTCCGGCCGCGTCGCGGCACCTGTGCGGGGGCGGGGGCGCTGGCCGCCTGCTCGCGCGGCAGGGGGCGGGCCTCTATCTCCTTCAGCAGCCCGCCGACGCCCATGCGCATCACGTCCTGCGGGCCCACCTTCAGCCCGGCGAAGAGGCGCTGCAGCACCCAGTCGATGCCGTTCAGCCTCGGGGATTTGGCGCAGCCGGGCAGCACCAGGGCCGGGATGCCGTCGATATGGCCGAGGCAGATGAGGTTGCCCGGGTCCACCGGCATGCCGAAATGGTCGATGGCGCCACCGGCCCGGACGATGGCGGCCGGCCCGACATCCCGCCGGTCCACCACCGCGGAGGCGCCGGCCACCAGCAGCACCTGCGCGCCCGCGCGGCGCAGGCGGCCCAGCGCATCGGCCACCGCCGGCGTCTCATGGCGCACCCGTTCATGCGGCAGCAGCGTGCCGCAGAGCGCCTCGACTCGGTCCCGCGTCGCTTCCACGGCGCCTTCCATGACGCCTTCCTTCACCCCGGGCAGTTCAGTCAGCACCAAGCCGACCTTCAGCGGACGGAAGGAATGGATGGAGAGCGGCGGCGGCCCCTGCCGCGCCAGGGCCTCGGCCACCTGCAGCACGCTGCCGGGCACCGAGAAGGGGATGACCTTGATCGTCGCCACCATCTCCTTGGCGGAAACCGGCACATAGCCGGGCAGGGTGGCGACGGTGAGGGATTCGTCGAGCAGGTTCAGCCCGTCGATGGCGCCGGGATTCACCACCAGCAGCCCGGCGGCATCGGCCAGCAGGTTCACCCGCCCGGTCGAGGCCCGGCTACGGGCCAGCAGCGGCCCCATCAGCGCATTCGCCAGCCGGTCCGCCGCCTCGTTCTCCGGCACGTCGCCGGGCTCCAGCCGCGCGGCCACCACTTCCCGATGGCCGCCGGCCTGCAAGGCGGCGATCGCCGCCTGGTCCAGCACCGTGCCCTTCTTCAGCACCCGGCCGGTGAGGCGCATGGTATGGGCGAGAATGGCGCCCTGCGCCTCCTCCAGCGGGGTCGGGCCGAAGATCATGCCGTCGCCGGCTCGGCCGCCGGGACACGGCGGGCCAGGGCGGCGCCGCGCCGGGCGGCCACGATCTCGGCCAGGATGGAGAGCGCGATCTCGGGCGCCGTCACCGCCTCGATATCGAGGCCGATCGGCGCGCGGATGCGGGCGATGGCAGCCTCGCCATGCCCCATTTCCTTGAGGCGCGCCACCCGCTTGCCATGGGTGCGCCGGCTGCCGAGGGCGCCGATATAGAAGCAGGGCGCTTTCAGGGCGACATCCAGCGCCGGGTCGTCCAGCTTCGGGTCATGCGTCAGGGTGACGACCGCGGTGCGGCCATCCGGCCGGAGCGCCGCCATGGCCTCGTCCGGCCATTCGCCGATGAGGGTGACGCCGGTGAAGCGCTCCTCCGTGGCGAAGGCGCGGCGCGGGTCGATGACCGTGACCGCGAAGCCGAGCGGCAGCGCCATCGGCACCAGCGACTGCGCGACATGCACCGCGCCCACCACGATCAGCCGCAGCGGCGGGTTCTGCGGATGCACGAACCAGGCCTCGCCATCCAGGGTCACGGTGCGGGCGGCATCGTCGCGGAGCGCGGTCTCTGCCGCCTCGGCGAGCGCGCCCGGCGCGGAATCCTCGGGCCAGAGGCACTGGTGGCCATCCGAAAGCCGGGTCAGCAATGCCACCGGCTGCAACGCGGCGCGCGCCGATTGCAGCCGGGCGAGCAGATCGGGCGTCACGAGAGCGCCTCCACGAAGACCTTGAGCTTGCCTCCGCAGGCCAGCCCCACCTCCCAGGCGCGCTCATCCGAAATGCCGAAATCGAGCAATTGCGGCGTGCCGCTGGCCATGGTCTGCTTCGCCGCATCGGCGACCGCGCCCTCGATGCAGCCGCCCGAGACGCTGCCGGCCATCCGGCCGGAGGCGGTGACGGCCAATCGTGATCCGGCGGGCCGGGGCGAACTGCCCCAGGTTTCCACCACGGTCGCCAGCGCCACCGTCTCGCCGGCCGCGCGCCAGCTTGCGGCAGTGGCCAGGACGTCTTCGGAATCGCTCATGCGGCCATCCTCCTTGCGGGCTGCGGGCCGCTCAGCGTCGCGATGAGCGACCGCAGGCTTGCCAGATTATGCACCGGGCGGAACTCGTCGACCTGCGGCAGCATCGCCCGGATACCCTGGGATCTGGGCTGGAAGCCATCGAAGCGCAACAGGGGGTTCAGCCAGATCAGCCGGCGGCAGGACCGGCGCAGGCGGCCGGTGGCCTCGGCCAGGCCCCTGGCGCCTTCGCGGTCCAGCCCGTCGGTGATGAGCAGCACCACGGCGCCCTGGCCCAGCACGCGGCGTGCCCAGAGCCGGTTGAACAATTCCAGCGACTCGCCGATGCGGGTGCCGCCGGACCAGTCCGGCACGACATGCGAGACCAGCTCGAAGGCCACTTCCGCATCGCGATGGCGAAGCTGGCGCGTGACATTGGTGAGGCGGGTGCCGAAGAGGAAGCTGTGCACGCGGTCCCGGTCATTGGTGACGGCATGCAGGAAATGCAGCAGCACCTGCGCATAGCGGGACATGCTGCCGGAGATGTCGCAGAGTGCCACCAGGGGCGGGGGCCGCGTCACCCGGCGGCGGCGCTCCAGGCTCAACACCTCGCCGCCGGTGCGCAGGCTCTGCCGCAGGGTGGCGCGCAGGTCGGTGCCGGGGCCGGAGGGGTCGTGGCGGAAGCGGCGGGTCGGGCGTGCATCCAGCGGCAGGACCAGGCGGCGGATCTCCTGCTTGGCGGCGGCGATCTCGGTGGCGGACATCGCCTCGAAATCCATGGTCTGGAGGCGCTCGCGCTCGCTGACCGTGAGGGTCATGTCCTGCGGCGGGCGCTCCGCCTCCGGCCTTGGCGGCGGCTGGGGGGCGGGGGAGGCCAGCGCCTCGGCGACGCGGCGGCTGGCGGGCGGCGCCTTCGCCTGCTCCTTCATGCCGTCCATCATGGCCATGGCGGCGGCGTTCCGGCCGGCCTCGGGGTCGTGCCAGAACAGCAGGAAAGCCTGGTCGAAGATCTCGAAATGCTCGCGCCGGTGCACCATCACGGCGCGCAAGGCAGCATGCACCTGGCGGCGGTCGCCGATATCGACCTGACTCAGGGCCTCCAGCGCCGGCAGCGTCTCCGAGGTGCCGACCGGCAACCCCGCCCGCCGCAAGAGCCGCCCGAAGGCCAGCACATTCGCCGCCAGCGCGCCACCAGGGGAGGCGGAGGACAGGGCCGCAAGGCCGGCCATGGCGGTGAGGTCGCTCACCGAAGGCCGGCAGGGGGCGCTGCCCCCCTGCACCCCCGCCGGAGGACAGGGTGTCCCCCGGACCCCGCCATTCCATGATCCGGCGGCAGGTCCCGCAAGGGGACCTGCCGCCGGATCATATAACGGGTTCCAAGGGCCTTGTTGCTCTTGGCAGGGTGCAGGGGCAGAGCCCCTGCGGCCTCTGACGGCCAGCCCCGCCGTCACGCCGCCGCGGCCTGTTTCGCCTCGGCGACCAGCTTCGCCGCCTCGGCGCCGCGCAGCCTGGCGATGTCGTCCTGGTATTTCAGCAGCACGCCGAGGGTTTCGTCGACCGAGCCCGGTTCCAGCTCCTTGGCATCGAGTGCCGAGAGCGCCGCGGCCCAGTCGATGGTCTCGGCGACGCCGGGCAGCTTGAAATAGTCGCCGCCGCGCAGGCGCTGCACGAAGGCCACCACCTCGGCCGAGAGGCGTTCCGGCACGCCGGGCGCGCGGATCTTCAGGATGGCGCGCTCGCGGGCCGCATCCGGGTAGTCGACCCAGTGATAGAGGCAGCGGCGGCGGATCGCGTCATGCACCTCCCGTGTGCGGTTGGAGGTGATGACCACCACCGGCGGCACCCTGGCCGCGATGGTGCCGAGCTCCGGCACGGTGATCTGGAAATCCGCCAGGATCTCCAGCAGGAAGGCCTCGAAAGGCTCGTCCGCGCGGTCGAGCTCGTCGATCAGCAGCACCGCCGGCCCGCCCTCGGGCGAAAGCGCCTGCAATAGTGGCCGCTCCTGCAGGAAGCGGCGGTCGTAGATGCCGCGTTCCAGCGCCTCGCGGTCGGTTTCACCGCTCGCCTCGGCCAGCCGGATCGCCATTAACTGCCGCGCATGGTTCCACTCATAGGCCGCGGCGGAGAGATCGAGCCCGTCATAGCATTGCAGCCGCACCAGGCGGCGCGGCAGTTCCCTGGCGAGCACCTTGGCGATCTCGGTCTTGCCGGTGCCGGGCTCGCCCTCCAGGAAGAGCGGCCGGCCCATCCTGAGGGCCAGGTGCACCGTGGTCGCCAGCGCCCGGTCCGCCACATAGCCGCCGCGGGCGAGCAGGCGCTGCGTCGCCTCGACGGTGTCCGGCAAAGGCGCGTCCATGCCTTCCGCCTGCGGCGTGACGCTGCCTTGCTCCACGGCGGGACCGCTCACAGGAACATCAGCGCCAGGATGATGAGCATCAGCACGCAGCCGATCCAGAATTGCAGCGGCAGGCCGAAGGGCTCGATCATGGTGATGAGGCGCAGCGGGCGGAAATCCTCCGGCCGCGAAGGCGGCGGGCTGATTTCGCCGCCATGGGCGGCATCGGTGCGCCCGGTCACCGGCGGCACGCCATGATGCGTGACGGGGCTGGTCCTCAGCCGCTCCGGGTCGCCGAGATACTCGGTATCGGTGCCAGGCACCGGGGTGACGCCAGGGATGGGTTGGGCCATGTCGGCGGCTCCTGTCATGGAGCCATTGTCAACCGGCGCGGCAGGGGTCAGTTGCGCGGCGAAGCGGTCGAAGAACTGGTCGGCCATCTGCTTCGCGGTGCTATCGATCAGGCGGGCGCCCAATTGCGCCATCTTGCCGCCGACCTGCGCCTTCACCTGGTAGCGCAGGATGGTCTCGGCCGGGCCGGCTTCCTCCAGCGCCACATCGGCGCCGCCCTTGGCGAAGCCCATGGCGCCGCCATTGCCCTCTCCCGAGATCGTGTAGCTGGCCGGTGGGTTCAGGTTCTCCAGCTTCACCTTGCCGCCAAGTTGGCCGCCATCGGGCCGAGCTTCACCGCGACCCTGGCCTGGAACTGGTCCTCGCCCACCCGCTCGACTGACTCGCAGCCGGGAATGGCGGTGCGCAGCGCCTCCGGGTCGTTCAGCGCTTCCCAGACCTGCTGGCGCGGCGCGGGGATGCGCCGCTCGCCTGACATCTCCATGGCATGCTCCCGAATTCGATCCGGACCTTACGGGCGGGGGGCGGGGAGGGGAACCCCCGGGCGGCCGGCAGCCGCGAGCGCCGGTGCCTCGCGGCCTCGTGACGGCGCTGGTCTTCCTGTAGAACGACGGCGACTGGGCGGAGGGAAATGCCGTTGGCGGAATGGAAGGAAACCCTGCGGGCCGCGCCGCTCGCCTTGCCTGCCATCCTTGCCGCGGGACCGGCAACGGCGGCCGGCCTGATGGACCCGCGGCAGATCTCGCTGCTCTGGGGGCTGCCCTTCGCCGGCCTGCTGCTGTCGATCGCGCTGCTGCCGCTGCTGGCTGGGCGCCTCTGGCACCATCACTACGGCAAGATCGCCGCCGGCTGGGTGGTGGCGCTGCTGCTGCCCCTCGCCGCGGTTTTCGGGCCGGAGATGGCGGCGCGGGAGGCCTGGCATATCCTTGCACAGGAATATATCCCTTTCACCGCCCTGCTGCTGGCGCTCTATACCACCGGGGGCGGGGTGCTGCTGCGCGGCTCGCTGGTGGGGACGCCCGCGACCAATACGGCGCTGCTGGCGGTGGGCACCATGATTGCCAGCATCATGGGTACCACGGGGGCCTCGATGCTGCTGATCCGGCCGGTGCTGCGGGCCAATGCCTTCCGCCGCCGGAAGGTCCATACCTTCGTCTTCTTCATCTTCCTGGTGAGCAATATCGGCGGCAGCCTGACGCCGCTGGGCGATCCGCCGCTCTATCTCGGCTTCCTGAAGGGGGTATCCTTCTTCTGGACCACCAGCCATCTGTTCCTGGAATTCGCCTTCTGCGCCGTGCTGCTGCTGCTGGCCTACTGGCTGCTGGACAGTTGGATCTGGGCGAAGGAGCAACCAAGCCCGCCCGTGCTCGCGGTGCGGGAACGGCCGGGCATCGAGGGTGGGGTGAACGTGGCGCTGCTCGGCGCCGTGCTGGGCTGCGTGCTGCTGCAGGGCGTCTGGCAGCCGGGCGAGGTCGTGATCCTGGGCGAGCATCTGGGGATCGAGCGGCTCTGCGCCGTCGGCGCCTTCCTGGCCGTCACCCTGGCCTCCATCCGCCTCACCTCGCCCCAGTTGCGGGAGGCCAATGGCTTCGCCTGGGGTGCGATGGCGGAGGTGGCCAAGCTCTTTGCCGCCATCTTCGTCTGCATGGCGCCGCTGCTGGCCATCCTGAGGGCGGGACCGGAGGGGGCGGCGGCGGCGCTGGTCGGGCTTACCTCGGATGCAGCGGGGCAGCCGATCCCCTGGGTCTATTTCTGGCTGACCGGGGCGCTCTCCTCCTTCCTCGACAATGCACCGACCTATCTGGTCTTCTTCAACCTGGCGGGCGGCGATGCCGGGGTGCTGATGCGGGAGGGAGCGCTGACGCTGGCCGCCATCTCCTGCGGCGCGGTCTTCATGGGCGCCAATAGCTATATCGGCAATGCGCCCAATTTCATGGTCAAGGCGATCGTGGAGGAGCAGGGGGTGCGCATGCCGGGCTTCTTCGGCTATTGCGGCTGGGCCCTTGCCATCCTGATCCCGCTTTTCATCCTGCTGACCCTCGTCTTCTTCCGCTGAGGCTTGCAGCCGCACCGAACAGGAGCCCCCCGATGCCCTATGTGATCGCCGCCGATGTGCCGGATGAGCCCGCGGGGCTCCGCTTCCGCCGCCTGCTGGACCGGCCGGAAATCCTGCAGATGCCGGGCGCGCATCTCGGCATCTCCGCCCTGCTGGCGAAGCGGGCGGGGTTCGAGGCGCTCTATCTCTCGGGCGCGGCGATGACCGCGACCATGGGCCTGCCCGATCTCGGCATGATCACGGTGGACGAGGTCTGCTTCTACATCCGCCAAGTCTCCCGCGCCGCCGGGCTGCCCATGCTGGTGGATGGCGATACCGGCTATGGCGAGGCGCTGAACGTCATGCACATGGTCCGCGCCTTCGAGGAGGCCGGGGCCGGCGCCGTGCACCTGGAAGACCAGTTGCTGCCCAAGAAATGCGGCCATCTCAACGACAAGAAGCTGGCCGATGCGCATGACATGGCGGCCAAGGTGGCGGCGGCGCGCAAGGCGCGGAAGCACCTCTATATCATCGCGCGCACCGATGCGGCGGCGAGCGAGGGGATGGACGGTGCGGTGGCCCGGGCGAAGCTTTATCTGGAGGCCGGCGCCGATGCGATCTTCCCGGAAGCGCTGAACACCGCCGAGATGTTCACCGAATTCGCCCGCCGGATGCCGGGGGTGAAGCTGCTGGCCAACATGACCGAATTCGGCCGCACGCCCTTCTTCACCGCAGCCGAGTTCCAGGCGATGGGCTATGCCATGGTAATCTGGCCGGTCTCGCATCTGCGGGTGGCGGCCCGCGCGATGGAGGAGCTCTATGCCGTCATCCGCCGCGACGGCGGCACCCATGGCATGGTGGACCGCATGCAGACCCGCGCCGAACTCTACGAGACCATCGGCTATCACGCCTATGAGTCGCTCGACGCCACGCTGGTGAAGACGGTGGTGCCGGAGGCGATGCCGCAGCGCGGGTAGGGCCGCACCCCGGCAGGATCGGCATGCCCTTCGTCGAACGGCTTGTTTCCTGCCGGCCGGCTCACGTCTCCCGGCTACGCCTCCGGACGACTCAGACGGTCCAGCGCTGGTGTGAGATGAGGCCGAGGGCGCGCCCCAGGAGAAGAAGGTCGGTTCGCAGCGACGGGCTGTGCCCATAGGCGGCATCCAACCCGATACGGGCCCTGTCGCTGAGTCCGGCGTCGCTGATCTGCGCGGGCCCCACCAGGCCCGGGCGCACCGCGATGTAGTCCTGAACCAGGCCAAGCGGGGCATGGAACCGGTCCAGCTCCTCCCTCGTCGCCGGCCGCGGCCCAACCAGGCTCATGTCGCCCCGCAGCACATTGAGCAACTGCGGCAATTCATCCAGCCGGAGCATGCACAACAACTCGCCCAGCCCTGTGGTCTCCGGCCGGGGATGGGGCGCCGCCGGTTGGCTGGCCCGAAGCGTGGTGCGGAACCGCAGGCGATTGAACTCGCGACCGCCGCAGCCGACGTGGCGCAGCCGGCAGAACACGGGTCCACCGTCAAGGACGACAGCCAGGGCAACCAGGAGGAATGTCGGCGCCACGAGAATCAGCAGCATCGTCGCGACTGCCACATCGATGGACCGCTTGGCTTTGGGCCGCAGCGCTTCCCAGCTGGGCCTGCGCCAGCGAGGTGCCAGGGGAGGACCGGGGACGCCATTCGAACCGCGAGCGATCAGACCAGACATCGTATTCGGCCCATGGCGAGTGGAGCCACTGCGAATACATCCGTTGACATAGTGCGGCGAAGTAAATTGAAGTTCAGAGGGTCCGCGGGCGCGATAACCTTACCGTGCCCTTATTGAGCCCGCAATGATTGCCACAGGCTTCTTCGCACTTCTTCAACCAGTGGGCGCAAAATACAGCCAGCGGTGGTATTGTGGCGCAGTCGGAACAAGGGCGCGGCGCATCCCCCGAAGAAGCGCCCGTAACGCGCGAGGCGAAGCGAAGCGATCTCGCTCCCTTTCAGGGCGTTGCCGTGGCTATCGTGGTGTCGATCTTGCTGTGGTGCCTTGTGGGGCTCCTCCTCTGGTTGTTCTGGTGAGCACGCCCTGATCCTGCTCTGGCCCCGCCTCAACCGCGGATCACGCTGCGGATGGCGAAGCTGGACTGGATGCGCGCGACGCCGGGCATCCGCGAGAGCTGCTCCTTGTGGATGCGCTCATAATCCGCGGCGTCGCGCGCCTCCACCCGCAGCAGGTAGTCGGCGATACCGGTCATCAGGTAGCATTCGCGCACCTCGGGGCAGCGGCGCACCGCATCCTCGAAGCGGCGGAGATGCTCGTCGGTCTGGCGTTCCAGGGTGATCTGCACGATCACCACCACCAGATCGCGCGGCGCCGGCTCATCCAGGATGACGGTATAGCCGCGGATCACCCCGCGCCGTTCCAGCAGCCGCAGCCGGCGCAGGCAGGCGGAGGGCGAGAGGCCCACCGCCTCCGCCAGCGCGGCATTGCTCATGCGGCCATCGGCGCGCAGCAGGCGAATGATGGCGCGGTCGGGCTCGTCCAAGGCGTGCACGCAATTTCCTGCGAATTGACGCTGGATCATGCGAATAAACCATGCCGGACCGCAAGGAATTCAAGCATGCGGCGTGAAATGCGCAGGCCCAGCCGATTAGCCTGATGGTCGGAACGGGACGGCGAGGGAGGCTTCCATGCGGGTGATCGTGCTGGGCAGCGGCGTGGTCGGCGTGACCAGCGCCTGGTATCTGGCCCGCGCTGGCCATGAGGTCACGGTGCTGGACCGCCAGCCCGCCGCCGGCATGGAGACCAGCTTCGCCAATGCCGGCCAGGTCTCGCCCGGCTATTCCGCCCCCTGGGCCGGACCGGGCATTCCGGTGAAGGCGCTGAAATGGCTGATGATGCGCCACCGGCCGCTGGTGCTCTGGCCGCAGGCGGATGGCGGGCTCTATCGCTGGCTGGCGCAGATGCTGGCCAATTGCACCGAGGCCGCCTATGCGCTGAACAAGTCGCGCATGGTGCGGCTCGCCGAATACAGCCGCGACTGCCTGCGCGACCTGCGCACCGAGACCGGCATCGCCTATGACCAGCGCAGCAAGGGCACCCTGCAGCTCTTCCGCACCCAGAAGCAGTTGGATGCGGTCGGCGGCGATACCGCCGTGCTGGATGCCTTCCGGGTGCCCTACGAACTGCTCGACCCTGCCGGCTGCGTGGCGGCGGAGCCGGCGCTTGGGCTGGTGCCGGGCAAGTTCGTGGGGGGCCTGCGCCTGCCGGGCGACGAGACCGGCGACGCGCATCTCTTCACCCAGCGCCTGGCCGCCTTGGCCACGGCCGCCGGGGTGCGCTTCCGCTACGGCGTGACGGTGCAGGGGCTGGAGGCAGAGGGCGACCGCATCACCGGCGTCGTCACCGACCAGGGGCGCCTCAGCGCCGACAGCTACGTGGTGGCGATGGGCAGCTATTCCCCGGCGCTGCTGCGGCCACTCGGGGTGAAGGTGCCGGTCTATCCGGTGAAGGGCTATTCCCTGACCCTGCCGGTGACGGATGCGAAGGCCGCGCCCGTCTCCACCGTGATGGACGAGACCTATAAAGTGGCCATCACCCGGCTCGGCGACCGCATCCGCGTCGGTGGCACGGCGGAGCTGGCCGGCTTCTCGCTCCGCCTGCGGGCGCCGCGGCGGGAGACGCTGGCGCATTCCGTGCGCGACCTTTTCCCGCGCGGCGGCGACCTGGCGCAGGCCACCTTCTGGACCGGGCTCCGGCCGATGACGCCGGATGGCACGCCGGTGGTGGGGCCGACGCGGCTCCGCAACCTGCATCTCAATACCGGGCATGGCACCCTGGGCTGGACCATGGCCTGCGGCTCCGGGCGGCTGCTCGCGGATCTCGTCACTGGCCGGAAGCCGGAGATCGACCACCAGGACCTGGCGCTCTCCCGCTACGCCGCGGTCTGAGCCTCCGGCACGAGGTTGCTCCGGGCATCGACGCCTGCCGCGCCGGGACGGGGCTACAAGCCCGGGCCTCCGGGTGCTACCCCTTCGCCGAGGGTTGCCGGGCAGGGGAGAGAGGCATGGAATACCGCGTATTGGGCCGCAGCGGGCTGCAGGTCAGCCGGCTCTGCCTGGGGACCATGATGTTCGGCGGCGCCACCGATGCCGCCACCAGCCAACGCCTGATCGCCCGTGCAGCCGAGGCCGGCTTCAATTTCCTCGACACCGCCGATGCCTATAATGGCGGCCGGTCCGAGGAGGTGGTGGGGGAAGCCATCGCCCCGCAGCGCAACGCCTGGGTGCTGGCGACGAAGATTGCCAACCCGATGGGGCGCGGCCCGAATGAGCGCGGCCTGTCGCGGAAATGGGTCATCCAGGGCGCCGAGGCCAGCCTGCGCCGGCTGCGGACCGATTTCATCGATATCCTCTACCTGCACAAGGAGGATCACGAGACGCCGCTGGAAGTGACGGTGCGGGCGCTTGGCGACCTGGTGCGCGCCGGCAAGATCCGGCATTTCGGCGTCTCCAACTACCGCTCCTGGCGGATCGCGGAGATCTGCAACCTCTGCGACCGGATGGGGATCGACCGGCCGGTGGTCTCGCAGCCCTACTACAACGCCATGAACCGCCAGCCGGAGGTGGAGCAGATCCCGGCCGCGGTGCATTACGGCCTCGGCCTCGTGCCCTATAGCCCGCTGGCGCGCGGCGTGCTGACGGCGAAATACGCGCCGGGCGCGGCGCCGCCGGCGGAAAGCCGCGCTGCGCGTGGTGACAGGCGCATGCTGGAGACGGAGCTTCGCGCCGAATCGCTGGAGATCGCCCAGACCATCCGCGCCCATGCCGAGGCTGCCGGCACCAGCCCGGCGCATTTCGCCATCGCCTGGGTGCTGAACAATGCGCTGATCACCGGCACCATCGTCGGCCCGCGCACCGAGGCGCATCTGGAGGACTACATCGCCGCGCTCGGCACCCGCTTCACCGCGGCGGATGAGGCGCTGGTGAACCGCCTGGTCTCGCCCGGGCATCCCTCCACACCCGGCTACAACGACCCGCAATATCCGATCGAGGGGCGCGTTCCCGTCACCGGCTAGGCCAACGCCGCCTTGGCTGGAAACGTCAGGCGCTTCCGGCCAGGGCGGCGAAGTTGGCCGCATGAGGAAAACCTGGATCACAGTCCGGAAGACCGTGATCTAGTGGTGCGTGCCAGACGGTTGTTACCGCCTGGCACGCACCACTAGCCGTTGATTTTGTGGGCCGATTCACCTGACACTTGGGAACCAAGTGTCAGGATCGGACCACTAGGGCGCGGCGAGTCCGGCGGTGAGGAAGGGCAGGATCTCCGCCACCGCGCGGTCGAAGTCGCCGCTGTCGCAGGCGCCGCCGGACATCGCCTCCAGCCGCCCGGTGCGGAGCAGCGTGTAGCGATAGGCGCCCATCATGAAATACAGGCGCCAGCAGAGCGTCTCGTGACTCAGATGCGGCAGGCTGCGCCGGAAGGCCGCGACATAGGCAAGCGTGGTCTCGTCATAGACCAGGCTCAGCACCTCCTTCGAGATGTCGCCCGGTTCGGTGTGCAACCTGGCATGCATCCGCATGGTGGCGCGGCCCTCGGGCGTCGCGCCATTGAGCATGAAGGGGGTGACGAAGCTGCGGACCAGCTCCTCCAGTGGCACGACGCCTTCCGGGTGACGTGCCAGGGCCTCGGCCAGGGCCCTTTGCCGTGCCTCCGTGACCTGCACCGCGCCGCGCAGATAGGCGGCCTTGAACAGGTCCCGCTTGGCGCCGAAGTGGTAGTGCAACTGCGCCAGGTTGACCCGCGCGCCTTCCGCGATGGCGCGGGTGGAGGTGGCGGCATAGCCATGCTCGGCAAAGAGTTCCTGCGCCACATCGAGGATGCGGGTCGGCACGGCCGGCGCGGATTCGACGCCGGCGGTTGGCTGGACTGTCTCGGAAACCGCGATGCCTCGGCTCATTCCCTCTCCTTGGGGCGCAGGCATCAGGCTTGACATGCCGGAGCCCCTCTGTCGAGATTTGGTCGGTCGACCGATTTTCCGGAACAGGGGATGGACCATGAGCGCGGCGCTGGACATCACCGAGAGCAGCCCCGCGCGGGGCCGCGCCGAGGCGCAGGAGCGGACCGACCCGGTCGCCCGCGCCAGGGCGCTCGCCCCGCTGATCGCCGCCGCCGCCCCGCGGATCGAAGCCGGGCGCTGTCTGCCGCCCGATGTGCTGGATGCGCTGCATGGCGCGGCGCTGTTCCGCACCCTGCTGCCCCGCGCCTATGGCGGCGAGGAGGTCACGCCCGCCAGTTTCGTCCGCATGCAGGAGGTGATCGCCGCCGCCGATGCCAGCACCGCCTGGTGCCTCGGCCAAGCTTCCGGCTGTTCCATGGCGGCGGCCTATATGGCGCCGGAGGTGGCCTGGGAGATCTGGGGCAGCGACCCGCGCGCCGCCACCGCCTGGGGCATGGGCAATGGGCTCGCCGAGGTGGTGGAGGGCGGCTATCGCGTCACCGGCACCTGGCGCTTCGCCAGCGGCGGCAGGCACGCCACCTGGATCGGCGGCCATTGCCGGGTGCAGGAACCCGGCGGCACGCTGCGCGCCGGGCCCGACGGCAAGCCGATCGAGCGCACCATGATGTTCCGGCGCGACCAGGTGACGATGGTGGAAGCCTGGGATGTGGTCGGGCTGCGCGGCACCGGCAGCGACACCTATTCCGTCCAGGCGCTCTTCGTGCCCGACCGGTACACCGTGCAGCGCGACATCGACGCCGAGCGCCGGCTGCCAGGCACACTCTACCAATTCTCCACCACGCATATCTATGCCTCCGGCTTCGCCGGCGTCTCGCTGGGCATCGCCCGCGGCATGCTGGAGGAGTTCAAGTCCATGGCCGTGAAGAAGACGCCGGCCGCGACCACGCGCATGCTGCGCGACAGCGAGGTGATCCAGAACGGCACCGCCCAGGCCGAGGCCAAGCTCCGCTCCGCCCGCGCCTTCCTGCTGGAAGTGCTGGAGGAAAGCTGGGAGGCGGCGGCACGGCGCGGCCAGGTGACGATGGAGGAGAAGGTGCTGATCCGCCTCGCCTCCACCTCCGCGATACACCGCGCGAAGGAGGTGGTGGAATGGGCCTATCACGAGGCCGGCGCCACCGCGATCTTCGAGAGCGAGCCCTTCGAGCGCCGCATGCGCGACATCCACGCCTCCGGCCAGCAGGTGCAGGGGCGCAGCGCGCATCTGGAGGTCTGCGGCCAGCATTTCCTTGGGCTGCAGCCGCATGCGCGGTTCATCTGACAGCGGGGGGAGGGAATGGGCCATGGGCCTCAACGGGCTGAACCACTACACCATCAAGCCGGTCGATCTTGAGGCGACCAAGGATTTCTACGTGGATGTCCTGGGGCTGGAGATCGGCTACCGGCCGCCGCTGGGCTTCGCGGGCTATTGGCTCTATTGCGGCGGCCAGCCCACGGTCCACCTGATCGGCCCGCGCGAGCGCGATGCGCATATCCCGCGCGTCAAGGGCGGGACCGGCCAGCTCGACCACATCGCCTTCGCCTGCACCGGCCTCGCCGAGATGCGGGAGCGGCTGGCGCGGCACCGCGTCGAGCATGAGGAACGGGTGATCCCGCGCGACCGGCAGACCCAGATCTTCCTGCATGACCCGGACGGGGTGGCGGTGGAACTGAACTACCCGCCGGAAGAAACCACCGCCTGACCCTGCCACGGGGCACCCGGGTGGCGAGGGGCGCGAAGCCGCGCTAGAAAGGCGGCGACGGGCGACCAGCAAGGCCCGCGCGGAGGACATGTGCCCCAGGATCACAGCCAGCGCCGGCCGGGCCGGCGCGCCTTCATCGCGGGCGCGACGGCCGCCGGCCTCGCGCCGGCCGGCCTTCGGGCGCAGGGTGCCTGGCCGGAGCGGACGATCACCATCGTCGTCTCCTTCGCGCCCGGTGGTTCCTCCGACATCTCGGCGCGGCTGATCGCGCCTTCGCTCACCGAGCTTCTGGGGCGCCCGGTGGTGGTGGAGAACCGCGGCGGCGCTGGGGGCAATATCGGCATCGGCTATGTCGCGCGGGCGCAGCCGGATGGTTATATGCTGCTCGCCACCTCCAGCGCCTTCGTGGTCAACCCGAGCCTCTACAAGCGGGCGCCCTATGATCCCTTCCGGGACTTCCAGCCGATCGCCACGCTCGGCGCCTCGCCCAATGTCATTGCGGTGCGGCCGGACAGCCCCTTCCGCACATTGCCGGAGCTCGTCGCTTTCGCGAAAGCCAATCCCGACCGGCTGAACTACGCCAGCCCCGGCAGCGGCACCACGCCGCATCTGGCGGGCGAGGTGCTGAAGGCGCGCGCCGGCATCGCCATGCAGCATGTCTCCTTCGTGGGCGCCGGGCCGGCGGTGCAGGCGGCGATCGCCGGCACCGTGGACCTGGTGGTGGCGCATCAGGGCTCGGTGGAGGCGCAGCTTCGCTCCGGCCAATTGCGGCCGCTGGCGCATACCGGCGAGGGCCGCCAGCCCGACTGGCCGGACCTGCCGAGCCTCGGCGAGCTTGGCATCCAGGACGCGGTCTCGGAAACCTTCCTCGCTCTGTTTGCACCCGACGGCGTGCCGGAGCCGGTGATGGAGCGGCTGAACGCGGCGGTTTCCGAGACGCTGCGCCGGCCGGAGATCCAGCAGCGCTTCCGCCAGGCCGGGATGCCGGTGGTGGGTGGCGGCGCCGCCGAGCTGCGGGCGCGGGTTGCGCGCGAGGTGCCGCTCTGGCGCCAGGTGGTGCAGCAGGCCGGCATCACGGCCGATTAGCAGGGGAAGAGAATGCAGAAGGATCCCGCGCCGCCGCGCGCCTGGCACGAGATCGTGCTGGATGTGCTCAAGGCGAATGACATCAGGCTGGTGCCCTATGTGCCGGACAACGTGCTGAAGCCGCTGATCAACGCCATCCACGCCGATCCCTTCTTCACCACCTTCACCACGGCGCGGGAGGAGGAGGCGATCGGCATCGTCTCCGGCGCCTGGATGGCCGGCAGGCGCGGCATCGTGCTGATGCAGACCAGCGGCTTCGCGACCCTCGCCAATGTGCTGGCCTCGCTGCCCTGCGCCTTCCAGATTCCGGCGCTGATGATGGTGAGCGAGCGCGGCACTTTAGGCGAGTTCAACATCGGCCAGGCGATGGTCTGGCGCACCATGCGGCCGGTGCTGGAGAGCCTCGGGATGGAGCATCATGTGGTCAGCCGGCTCGACGAATGCGAGTTCCTCTGCGACCGCACCATCAAGCAGGCCCTGATGACGCAGCAGCCGGCGGCGCTGATCCTGTCGCCGCTGCTGACCGGCGGCAAGATCGTGACCCCGAAGGCGTGAGGCGGCCATGTCCCAATCCCTGACCACCGCGCATAACGCCAAGCGCATGTACCGCTTCGACCTGACGCAGCGCCTGGTGGCGCGGCTGCGGAACGACGAAGCGGTGATCGGCGGCATCGGCAACAGCAATTTCGACCTCTGGTCGGCCGGGCACCGGGCGCAGAATTTCTACATGCTCGGCAGCATGGGCCTGGCCATCCCGATCGCGCTCGGCGTGGCGCTGGCGCAGCCGCGGCGGAAGGTCTTCGCGCTGGAGGGCGACGGGTCGCTGCTGATGCAGCTTGGCTGCCTCTCCACCGTCGCCGCCCTGGCGCCGAAGAACCTGGCGATCCTGGTCTTCGACAACGGCGTCTACCAGATCACCGGCGGCCAGCCGACCCCGGCTTCCGGCGGCACGGATTACGCCGCCATCGCCCGCGCCTGCGGCCTGCCGGGCGCGGTCTGGGCCGCGGATGAGGCGGATTTCGAGCGGCTGGTGCAGCATTGCCTGGAGACGGACGGGCCGCATTTCATCGGCCTCAAGCTGGACGACCAGCCGCCGGTGTCCCAGACCGAGCGCGACCCGGCGCAGATCCGCGATCGCTTCATGCGCGGCATGGGGGCGAAGAAGTCGAAACTGCCGGGGTAAGGCAGGGAAAGGCGCCGCGCTTGACAGGCAGAAGCGCGGCTCGCCACCCTGCAAGGCACCAGCCGTCCGGCAGAGACGGCGGCGAGGCGAGGACCAGCCCAAGATGCCAGACCGCGCGCCATGCGGGATACTCCGGGGCCGCCGCGCCCTGCTCGCCGCCGGCCTCGGCTTCGCGGCGGGCGGCGCCATGGCGCAGCCGGCGGATTACCCGAACCGGCCGATCCGCCTGGTGGTGCCCTTCGCGCCGGGCGGCCTCACGGACATCCCCGCCCGCCTGCTGGCGGCGCAGATGACCCGGACCCTCGGCCAGAGCGTGGTCGTGGAGAACCGCGCCGGCGCCACCGGCACCATCGGTGCCGAACTGGTCCGGGCCGCCGCGCCGGATGGCTACATGCTGCTGCAGGCCAATGCCGCCAGCAATGCGCAGGCGCCGGCGCTGCGGCGCAATGTTGGCTACAATCCGGTCGAGGATTTCGCCCCGGTCATGCTGGGCGTGGTCTCGCCCTTCGCGCTGGTGGTGCGCTCGGACCGCGGCATCCGCAGCATGGCCGACATGGTCGCGCTGGCACACCGCGAGGGCCGCATCACCTTCGGCACCACCGGCCCCGGCGGCACCGGCCATATCCTGGCGCTGATGCTGACCCAGGCGACCGGCGCCACCTTCGAGCCCATCCACTTCCCCGGCGACGCGCCAGCGATCCAGGAAGTGCTGGCCGGCCGCCTCGATACCCATTACGCCGCCGCCGCCCGCCCGCATGTGGAGGCCGGCCGGCTGTTTCCGGTCGCCACCACCGGCGCCGAACGCTGGTCCATCTTCCCTGACGCCCCGACCCTGGTGGAGCTTGGTTATCGCGGCATGGACCTGTTCGGCTGGAACGGCATCGCGGCGCCGCGCGGCACCCCGGCCGACGTGGTCGAAAGGCTGAACGCCGCTGCCAACCTCGCGCTCCGGGATCCCGAGGTGAAGCAGCGCCTCGCCACCATCGGGCTGGAGCCCCGGGGCGGCACGGCCGCGCAATTCGGCGCCTTCATCGCCAGCGAATATGCCCGCTATCGCCGCATCGCCCAGGAGTTCAACCTGTATCTGGATTGAAGCCAGGCCTGCCCGAAACACGGAGGAGACCAGGACCATGCCCGCTCCCTTCCCCGATTTCATCCCGCAGGGCGTCATCCCGGCCTGCCTGCTGCCCTTCCAGGAGGATCTCTCGATCGACCGCGCCGCCTACCGCCGGCATCTGCGCGATGTCGGCGGCACGCGCGGCATCACCGCCATCACCACCAATGCCCATGCCTCGGAGGTCAGTTCCTGCGACCCCGAGGAACAGCGCGAGGTGATGGCGCTGACCATGGAGGAGATCGGCGGCCGCCTGCCCGTGGTGGCCGGCGTCTATGCCGATGGCACGATGCAGGCGGTGCGGCTGGCCCGGGCGGCGGCGGCGGATGGCGCCTCCTGCCTGTTGGTCTTTCCGCCGAACATCCTGGCGCGCGGCCATACGGCGCGGCCGGACTGCCTGGCCGACCATGTGCGCGCCATCGCCGCGGCCACCGACCTGCCGCTGATCCTGTTCCAGTATGCGCTGGCGACCGGCCTCACCTATCCGCTGGCGACTCTGCGGGAACTGGCGGCCGAGATGCCGAGCATCCGTGCCATCAAGGACGGCAGCGGCGACCCGGCGCTGGCGGAGCGTCATGTGGCGGCGCTGGGCGCGCTGCCCCGGCCGGTGAATGTGCTCAGCACCCACAGCGCCTGGCTGATGGCCTCGCTGGTCACGGGCTGCCAGGGGCTGCTGTCGGGCTCGGGCAGCGTCATCGCCGAGCTGCATGTGGAGTTGTTCGAGGCGGTGCGGCGCGGCGACCTGGCGGCGGCGCAGGCGGTGAATGCTCGCATCCGCCCAACCGCCGAGGTCTTCTACGCGGAGCCTTCCTTCGACATGCACAACCGGATGAAGGAGGCGCTGGTGCTGCTTGGCCGGCTGCCCCGCGCGGTTGTGCGTCCGCCCCTGAAGCGCCTGCCGCCCGCGGAGGTCGCCCGCATTGCACAGGCGATCGATGCCGCCGGTCTGCAGCCAAGGGTGGATATTGCCGCGGAATAGCCGGCGTTCCAGAACGGCTTCCACACGTATCCTGCCCCGCCAAGCCGCGGAAGAAGGCCGAAGCACCAGCAACCGGCCGCGGCCAGGACGCTGCATGAAGGGTGGGAGGCGGGTATGGCCAGGAGCCTGACCGTCAACGGGCGCAACCAGGCGCTCGATGTTGCGCCGGAAATGCCGCTGCACCGTGCTGATCGACGGAGCGCCGGTGCGCTCCTGCGCCACCAGGGCGGGTGATCCCGGCGGGAATTGTTTGCCCATGATCCGCGGACGCTGCGGGTCATCAATATCGCGGCGGGGAGGGCCGGCCGGTGCATCCGCTGCCTGTCACCGGTGGATGCGTTGACGGTCTGAGCTACGGCCCGGCGCGCGCTGGCCTCAGACCTGCCAGGCCACGCCCAGGATGGTGGTCAGTTCTTCTGTGCTGTCCAGCGCCTCGAAGCCGGCGACCAGCGCCACCACCCGGTCCGTCTCGCGACCAGGCAGGCAGGCGGCGACATTGGCGCGGAACTTCGCCTCGACCTCGGCGGCGCTCACTGGGTTTTCCGGGCTGCCGCGGCGGTTGAGGACCTCATGCCGGAAGCTGCCGCCGCCCCTGGTATGCACCAGCATGCGGCAGGCATGGCGGAAGGCGGCGCCCTTCGCCTCCAACTCCGGGTCCTCCGCCACGGCGATGCGGGGAATGAAGCCGAGGATCGCCGGGTCCTCCAGGTAATCCTCGGCGTAGTATGCCGCCGTCGCCTCGCCATGCAACGCCGTCACCGCCAAGCCATAGAAGATGTTCATCTGCGCCGCGGTGACGCCGGCCGGGCGATAGGGCCAGGCGGTGTGGACGTAGGTCATGTGGCCGCAGCCCACCTCGATCCGCTCGATATCGGCGGCGGCCAGGCGCTCCGTCGCCATGATGTGGCGCAGCGCGTCCAGCGCGCTGTGGATGCTGGTGACGCTGGGATACATCTTGAAGCCGGTATTCAGCACCTCCCAGGTCTCGCCAAACCCGGCGGTCAGCTTGGCCGGGATGGGCGTGCGCGACAGCGCGCTGAGGAAGCCGCCATAGGGCGCCTCCAGGATATCCGTGATGCCGGTGAAGCCGCGTGCGGCGAGCTGCGCCGCCCGCAGGCCGCTTTCCGCCGCGCGGCCGGCATGCAGGCGCTTCACCATCGCCCCTTCCTGCGCCGCCATCAGCCCCGCCGCCATGGAGCCGGCGATGCCGAGCGCATGCTGCATCCGCCCCGCATCCAGGCCGAGCAGCCGCCCGGCGGTGGCGGCCGCGGTGAAGCTGCCGCTGGTGCCCTGCGGGTGGAAGCCGTTCAGGAACAGCGCGGTGGTTGCCGCATTGCCGATGCGCGTGCCGACCTCATAGCCGGCGACGATGGCGGTGAGCAGATCCCGCCCCGGCAACCCGCCCTGGGTTTCCGCGAAGCCGAGCGCGATTGGCGTGGTGAGCGAATCGGATGCAGGACCGACTCCTTGTGGATGTCGTCCATCTCGAATCCATGCCCGGCGGAGCCATTCACCAGCACCGCCTGCGCCAGCGACCCGCGCTGCCCGGTGCCCCAGAAGGAGGCCGCGGGCGTCGCGCCCTCCTCCAGCACCATCGCCTGGATGTGCCGTGTCCAGGGCAGGCGCGCCCCATGCAGGCAAACGCCGATGCCATCCAGCAGGCAGAGCTTCGCCTGCGCAACGGCCGGCGCCGGAAGATCCTCGAAGCGGAGCGCCGCGGCGAAGCGGGCCAGGTTGCGCGTGGCGTGGGGCAGGAGCGGCTGGGCGGTGGCATCCATGCTTGAGGTGTTTCCTGTCAGGGTATCCGGCCGGAACCTGCGCGGCCCGGCCTTGGATCATTCCGGCTTGATCCCGGCAAGTTGCGCGGCCTGGCGGGAAAGCTCCAGCTCCCGCCGCAGCAGCGCCGCGAATCCCTCAGGCGTCACATCCGCGCCGCTGGCGATGACGCTGCCCATGCCCCCGATCCGGCTCCGCAGCGCGGGGTCGGCCAGCGCGCCGGCGAAAGCGTCGCGCAGCCGCGCCACCGCATCCGGCGGCGTCGCGGCCGGCGCCAGCAGGCCGATGAAGGCGACCAGCCCGCCATCCGGCAGCCCTACCTCCGCGAAGGTCGGCACATCAGGCAGCAGCGGGCTCCGTTGCGGCAGGCCGATGCCGATGATCCGCACCTGCCCGTCCCGATGCAGCGGCAGGGCGGTGGTGATCTGGTCCATGCTCGCCGCCAGGGTGCCGGCCAGCAGGTCCGGGGCGGAACCACCGCTGGAGCGGTAGGGCACATGGACCAGCCCGGCGCCGGTCGCGGCATTGAACAACTCGATGATGAGGTGGTTGGAGGTGCCCGAGCCCGGTGAGGCGCAGGCCACCTGGCCCGGCCGCGCCTTGGCATAGGCGATGAACCCGGCCAGCGTCTCCACCGGCAGCTTGCGGCTCGCCACCAGCACGTTCGGCGTGCGGAAGCCGAGGCCGATCGGCGCGAAGTCTCGCACCGGATCATAGGGGACGCGGGCCATGATGACCGGGTTGATGGTCAGCGCGCCGTTCGAGCCCACCAGCACGGTATAGCCATCCGGCTGAGACCGCGCGACCATCTCGGTTCCGACATTGCCGCCGGCCCCGGCGCGGTTCTCGATCACCACCGGCTGGCCCAGCCGCTGCGACATCCCGGGCGCCACGATCCGCGCCAGGGTGTCGAGGTTGCCGCCGGCGGCGAAGGGCACGACCAGTCGCACCGGCCGGTCCGGGAACTGCGCCAGGGCGGGGCAGGGCAGGGCAAGGCCGAGGGCCGCCGCCCCCAGCGCGCCGCGGCGCGTCAACATCAGGCTTCCTCCCGCCTCCTTCTGCCGCCTGAGCCTGCGCGGCGCCGCGCCCGGTGGCAAGGTGCCCGGTGGCAAGGTGCCCGGTGGCAAGCCCGGCCGGCCCGGTGCAGCATGCGGGCAGCATGGGAAGGAAGGCGCGCATGGGCCAATCTCCATTCGATCTCACCGGCAAGGTGGCGCTGGTCACCGGCGGCAATGGCGGCATAGGACTCGGCATGGCGATGGCGTTGGCGGAAGCCGGCGCGGATATCGCCATCTGGGGCACCAATGAAGCCAAGAACGCGGCGGCGCGGGCGGCGCTGGAGGCCACCGGGCGGCGCGTGCTGGCGCTCCGCTGCGATGTCGGCGACGAGGCGGCGGTCGAGGCCGCTTTCGCCGAAACGCTGCGGGTGCTCGGCCGGGTCGATGGCTGTTTCGCCAATGCCGGCATCTCCGGCGGTCGGCAGCAGCCCTTCCTGGAGCACAGCACGGAGACCTGGAACCGCGTGCTGCGGGTGAACCTCACCGGCGCCTTCCACTGCTTCCAGGCCGCCGCGCGGCACATGGTGGAGCGGGCCAAGGCGGGCGATGCCGGCGGCGTGCTGGTCGGCACCGCCTCCCTCGCCGCCATCGAGGGCGCGGCGCGGAACGAGCACTACGCCGCCAGCAAGGGCGGGATGGTCTCGATGATCCGGGCGCTAGCGGTGGAACTCGCCCGCCATGGCATCCGCGCCAATGCCATCCTGCCCGGCTGGATCGAGACCGAGATGACGGCGAAATCCACGGCGGACGAGAAATTCCGCGGCAATGTCATGCCCCGCATCCCGATGCGCCGCTGGGGCAAGGGCGAGGATTTCGGCGGCATCGCCGTCTATCTGATGAGCAGCGCCAGCGCCTACCATACCGGCGACACGCTGGTGATCGATGGTGGCTACGCGCTGTTCTGATGCCGCCCGATGACCGAAGGGCCGTGAGGCCCGTTGGTCTGAATCGGCCGGCATAGGGCACCGCCGCGCTTCCTTGCCTGGCCGGCGCGGCCGGTGCAGGCTCCGCCGCAAATCCGCTTGCCCGAAGGGAGGAACGGCCCGTGGCCGAGCTCAACGCAACCCATGACCCGGCGCGCCGCGCCTGGCTCGACATCGCCAACCAGCCCGGCTGCGACTTCCCCATCCAGAACCTGCCGCATGGCGTCTTCCGCCGCGCCGGCCAGTCGGCGCGCGGGGGTGTCGCGATCGGCGACCGCATCCTCGACATGCAGGCGGCGGTGGCGGCTGGACTCTTCGCCGGTGCGCCGGCCGAGGCGGCGCGGGCGGCGGCAGAGCCCAGCCTCAACCGGCTGATGGCCATGGGCAATGGCGCGGCCGCCGCGCTGCGGGCGCGCCTCTCCGACCTGCTGCGGGCCGAGGGGCCGGAAGCCACGCGCATCGCGGCCATGGCGGACCGGCTGCTGGTGCCGATGACCGAGGCGGAGATGCTGCTGCCGGCGGAGATCGGCGCCTTCACCGATTTCCTCACCAGCCTCTATCACACCGAGCGCGGCGGCCGGCAGCGCAACCCGGAGAACCCGCTGCCGCCCGCCTTCCGGCATCTGCCCGTCGCCTATAACAGCCGCGCCAGTTCCGTGCGGATGAGCGGCGAGGCGGTCCGGCGCCCGAATGGCCAATGGCAGCGGCCGGATGGCAGCGTGCAGTTCGGCCCGAGCGAGGCGCAGGATTTCGAGCTGGAGGTCGGCTTCTTCGTCGGCCCCGGCAACCCGATCGGCGAGCCGATCCCAATCAGCGCGGCGCCCGACCATATCTGGGGCTTCTGCCTGGTGAACGACTGGTCGGCGCGGGACATCCAGCGCTGGGAGAGCGTACCGCTCGGCCCCTTCCTGTCGAAGAGCCTCTCCACCAGCATCTCGCCCTGGATCGTCACGGCGGAGGCGATGGCGCCTTTCCGCGCCCCCGCCCCGGCGCGGCTGCCGGGCGACCCGGCACCGCTGCCGCACCTCACCGGCGTGCGCGACCAGGCGGAGGGCGGTTTCGACATCACGCTGGAAGCCTTCCTGCTGACGCCGCGCATGCGGGAGACCGGCGCCGGCCCCGCCCGCATCACCAGCACGAATTTCCTGCATATGTACTGGACCTTCGGGCAGATGCTGACGCATCACGCCAGCAATGGCTGCAACCTGCGGCCGGGCGACCTGATCGCCAGCGGCACAACGTCCGGCCCCACGGATGCGAGCCGCGCCTGCCTCTCCGAGATCACCAGGGGCCGTGACCCGCTTACTCTGCCGAATGGCGAGACGCGGCTCTGGCTGCAGGATGGCGACGAGGTGATCCTCCGCGGCCGGGCGGAGCGCACCGGCCATGTCGCGATCGGCCTCGGCGAATGCCGCGGCCGCATCGACCCCGCCCCCGCCTGGCCTGCCTGAGCCACGCATTCACGCAGAAGGACACCGCCATGGCCCGCCGCTTCATCGACATCTCCGTGCCGCTCAAGGCGGGCATCGCCAGCGACCCGCCGGCCAGCCTGCCGCATATCGAGTATCTCGACCACCACCAGACCGCCGCCCGCATGGCGGAATACATGGGCGTGCCCATCGACGCGTTGCCCGAGGGCGAATACGCGGCAGTGGAGCGGGTGCAGATCAGCACCCATAACGGCACCCATCTCGACGCGCCCTACCACTATTTCTCGCGCATGAACGAGCGGCTGAAGCCGGGCGGCGAGCCTTCCTGGCGGATCGACGAGGTGCCGCTCGAATGGTGCCACCAGCCGGCGGTGAAGCTCGATTTCCGGCATTTCGAGGATGGCTACGTGGTGCAGCCCGGCGATGTCGAGGCCGAGCTGAAGCGCATCGGCCACACGCTGAAGCCGCTGGAGATCGTGGTGGTCAATACCCGCGCCGGCAGCCGCTACGGCCAGGACGACTATGTGGAGTCCGGCTGCGGCATGGGCAAGGCCGCGACCCTCTGGATGCTGGAGCGCGGCATCCGCGTGGTCGGCACCGATGGCTGGTCCTGGGATGCGCCCTTCAGCTTCACGAAGCGCCGCATCGCGGAAGGCGGCGACCCGTCGCTGATCTGGGAAGGCCACCGGGCCGGGCGGGAGATCGGCTATTCGCATATCGAGAAGCTGCACAACCTGGAAGCGCTGCCCTCCAGCGGCTTCCAGGTTGTGTGCTTCCCGGTGAAGGTGCATCGCGGCTCCGCCGGCTGGACGCGGGCAGTGGCGATCATCGACGATTGAGGATCGGCTTCAGAAAGCCTCCTCCAGCAGCGCCCGCACACCGGCCAGGTCGAGCGGGCGCGGATTGGTCGGGATCCAGCGGTCGTGCATCGCTGCCTCGGCGATCATGTCGAGCTGTTCGTGCCGCACGCCGCAATCGCGCAGCCGCCCCGGCAGGCCAAGCTCCGCGACCAGACCGGCGGCGAGGTCGGCGGCAGTTACGCCCGGCTGGCCGAAAGCCTCGCTCACCAGCGCCTGCTGCGCGGCATTGACGGAGTGATTGTAGCGCAGCACCGGCGGCAGCATGACGCAGGAGGTATAGCCATGCGGCATGCCGGCCGCGCCGCCCAGCGCATGGCCGATGCCGTGGCTAGCGCCCTTCTCCACCCCGGATTGCGAACCCACCATGGACATCCAGGCCCCCCAGCAGGCAGTCGAGCCGCGCCGCCTGGTCCTCCGGCCGCATCTTCGTGCCCCGCAACCCGCGCGAGAGCAGCCGCAGCGCCTGCATCGAGGCGCCCTCGGAGAAGGGGTTGCCGGAGATCGAGCAGATATCCTCTACCGCATGGTCGACGGCGCGGATGCCGGTGGAGAGGAACAGCCATTCCGGCGTCCGCAGCGTCACCGCCGGATCCAGCACCACCGCCGTCGCCATCATGCGCGGATGCGCATAGCTCTGCTTCAGGCCGCGCGACACATCGGTGCAGCCGGCGGTGGCAGAGAAATCGCCGGCCGAGAGCGTGGTCGGCACGCAGACCTGCGGCGGGGCAGGGGCCTGCTTCGGCGGGATGACGCGGCGGCTGCCCTCGAAGATGCTGGCCAGGGGTTCGAGCTGCGCTTCCTCGGTCACGCCATTGGCCAGGCACATCCGCACCATCTTGCCGGCATCGGTGACGGAGCCGCCGCCCAGCGTGACCAGCAGCTCCGCCCCTGCCTCCCGCGCCGCCGCCGTCGCCACGATCACGTCGCTACGCGGGGTATGCGAGGCCATGCGGTCCCACTGCCCGGTGAGGCGGGCCCTGCCGCCTTCGGCCAGGCGCCGCGCCAGCCGGTCCGGCCAGTCCGTCTCGCGGCTGATGGTGCCGCCAACCATGAGGAAGATGCGCGTGGCACCGGCCCGCGCGGCCTCATCGGCCACCGCTTCCTCGAAACCGGTTCCGATATGCACCCGCTCCATGGCGGGGTAGGTGAAAATGCGGCCCATCCTGCGTCTCCTCCGGATGCCTGGATTGCGCGCCCTCCGGGCGCGGGACTCAAGGGGGGAAGGCGATTCACAGCGAAGATGATCCTGGAGGCGCGGGAGGCCGGCCACGACTCGGCCCGACTTGCGGCGCGGCCCGCCGCGTTCCAGGCTGCCGCGACGCAACAGGGGCCAGGGCCATGCCGAAGATCGATGCCGCGCATTTCCTGCGGGACCTGAACGAGCTCCGCCAGATCGGCCGCTATCGGACCGGCGTGCACCGGCCGACCTATTCGCCGGAGGACATGGAAAGCCGGCGCTGGCTGATGCAGCGCCTGGCGGAATGCGGACTGGAACCCTCGATCGACGGCATCGGCAATGTCCATGGCCGGCACCGGGGGCCCGGGCCGCGTCTGCTGGTCGGCAGCCATATCGAAAGCCAGAACCAGGCTGGCTGGCTGGATGGCGCGCTCGGCGTGGTGGCGGGCGTGGCCCTGGCCCGGGCCGGGCTGCCGGTGGATGTCTGCGCCTTCGCCGATGAGGAGGGGCATTTCGAGGGCGGCTTCCTCGGCAGCAAATCCATCATCGGCGAGTTGTCGGAAGCCGAGATCGACCGCAGCCGCAGCCGCAACGACGGCACCCCGCTGCGCGACGCGCTGGCGGCGGCCGGGCTTGCGGGGAAGCCGCGGATGCAGCTCGAAGCCGGACGCCACAAGGGCTTCTTCGAGATGCATATCGAGCAGGGCACGCAGTTGGAAAAGGCGGGGCTGCGCCTCGGCGTGGTGACCGGCATCGTCGCCATCTGGCAGTGGAGGATCGAGATCGTGGGGCAGCAGGACCATGCTGGCGGCACCACCATGGCGGAGCGGCGCGATGCCGGCCTGGCGGCGGTGCGGCTGCTGGCTGCCATCGACCGCGAATTCCCTAAAGTCTGCGGCGAGCGCAGCACCTGGACCACCGGCCGCATCACCCTGGAACCCGGCGCGCCCAGCATCATCCCCGGCAGCGCCGATGTGCTGTTCCAGTTCCGCGATGTCGGCCTGCCGGTGCTGGAGCGGATGGAGGCGATGCTCCGCTCCCTGGTACGGGAGAGCAACCGCAATGAGCGCTGCACGGCGAAGCTCACGCAGGTCAGCCGCGCCCTGCCGGCGCTCTGCGATCCGGCGATGATGGCGGCGCTGGACCAGGCGGCTGAGCGGCACGCGCCCGGCTTATGGCAGCGGATGCCGAGCGGCGCCGGGCATGATGCGCAATACATCGCCCGGCGCATGCCCGCCGCCATGCTCTTCGTCCCCAGCATCGGCGGCATCAGCCACCACTGGGCGGAGGACACCAAGGAGGAGGACCTGGCGCTGGGCTGCCAGGTCCTGGCCGATGCCGCGGAGGCTTTCCTGCGCGGCTGACTACGGCGGATTGCGTTCATTCCTGAACGCCAATCCGCCGTAGCTCCTTGTTTGCAGAGCGGATTCACGCTCCCGGACGTTTACATCCGTCCGCGATCCGCTCTATCCCGGCCGCAATTCCCGCACCGGCCTGCCGTCCAGGTAGCCCTGCACCGCCTCCACCGCGCCGGCGAAATAGGTGCGGTAGTTCTCCTCCGTGACATAGCCGAGATGCGGCGTCAGCACGGTATTGGGCGCCGCCAGGATCGGGTGGTCCGGCGGCAGCGGTTCCTGGTCGAAGACATCGATGCCGGCGCCGGCGATCCGCCCTTCCTTGAGCGCGGCGATCAGCGCCGCCTGGTCGATCAGCGGCCCGCGGCTGGTATTCACCACCACGGCGCCCGGCTGCATCTGCGCCAATTCCGCGGCGCCCAGGATGCCGCGCGAGCGCTCCGACAGGATCAGGTGCAGGGTGAGCACATCGGCCTCCCGCAGCAGCGTGGGTTTGTCCACGCGGGTGGCGCCGGCGGCGGCGGCGCGTTCCTCGGTGAGGTTCTGGCTCCAGGCGATGGTGCGCATGCCGAAGGCCTGGCCGACCCGCGCCACCCGGCTGCCGAGGTTGCCGAGGCCCATCACGCCGAGCGTCCTGCCCTCCAGCGCATTGCCGAGCGCCACCTGCCAGCGCCCCTCCCGCAAGCCGCGTTCCTGCTCCGGGATGCGCCGCAGCAGTGACAGGATGAGGCCCCAGGTCAGGTCCACCGTCGGGTGCCCATGCGAGGGCGTGCCCGAAACCGTGATGCCCCGCTCGGCGCAGGCATCGAGATCGACGGAGCGATTGCGCGCCCCGGTCGTGATGAGCAGGCGCAGATTGGGCAGCCGCTCGATCAGCGCACGCGGGAAGGGGGTCCGCTCGCGCATGATGAGCAGCGCGTCGAAGGGGGCGAGCCTTGCGGCCAGCGCCTCCTGGTCCGTGATGGTGTCGCGGAACACCTGGATGCCGAGGGTTTTCGGCAGCCGGTCCCAGGGGCCCAGCGCGAGGGTGACCCCCTGGTAGTCGTCGAGGATTCCGAGGCGGTTCAGGTTCGGCATGCAACATCCTCTCTTGCGAAGTCAGCCGCGCAGCGCCCGGAGGGCATTCAGGATCACGGCAATATCGATGGCTTCCTGCAACACCGCCCCCTGCACCGGCGTCAAGTGCCCGAGGGCGGCGGCGAGCATCCCGGCAGTGGAAAGCCCGATTCCGGCGGCAACGCTCTGCAGCGCGATGGCCCGCGCGCGGTGGGCGATGCGCATGGCCTCCGCTACCCGGTCCAGCCGGTCCACCAGCAGCACAGCATCGGCGGCCTCGGCGCTGGCGGCGGCACCGCGCACCCCCATGGCCAGGCCTGCATCGGCTGCGGCGAGGGCAGGGGCATCGTTCACCCCATCGCCCAGCATCACCACCGGCCCATGCATCCGCTCCGCCCGCACCGCCGCGACTTTTCCCTCCGGCGAGAGGCCGGCCAGCACCGCGTCCAGGCCAAGCTCCCGACCCACCGCCTCCGCCACCGCCGGGCGGTCGCCGGAGAGCATCACCACGCGGCGGATGCCAGCCGCGCGCACCGACCGCAGCATGGCGCCGGCCTCCGGCCGCAGCGTATCGGCGAAGACCAGGATGCCGGCCGGCGCACCATCCACTGCCACGGCCACCTGCACCGCGCCTGGCCCGTAGGCGCCGGGCAGGGGCGCCGGATGCGGGCCGGGCGGATTCCCCCCGCGGCGGCCCGCCTGCCGGTTCCGTCACGAGATGCCGGGCAACGAAATCCAACCCACCGACGGCCACGATGCGGTCGCCAACACGGCCCGTGATGCCGGAACCCGCCTCCTCCCGCACCGCCTCCGGCGTCGCGAGCATCAGGCCGCGCCTCCGTGCCGCCTCCACCAGGTTGGCGGCGATGACATGGCCGGAGGCCTGGTCGAGCGAGGCCGCCAGCCGCAGGACTTCCCCGGCCTCCATCCCCAGGGCCGGATGCACCCCGACCAGCCGGGCCTTTCCCTCGGTGAGGGTGCCCGTCTTGTCCAGCAGCAGCACCCGGGCGCGGGCCAGCACCTCCAGCGCGGCGCCGCTTTTCACCAGCACCCCCGCCCTGGCTGCGCGCGACAGGCCGGCCATGATGGCCACCGGCACCGCCAGGATCAGCGGGCAGGGGGTGGCCACCACCAGGACCGCCAGCGCACGGCGGGGGTCACCAGAGAACAGCCAAGCGCCGCCCGCAAGCAGCAGGGTCAGTGCCAGGAAACCCAGCGCCCAACGGTCGGCGAGGCGGGCCATCGGCGCCTTGCTCGCCTGTGCCTGCTCCACCAGGCGCAGGATGCCGGCATAGGTGCTGCGGCCCGCATCCCGTTCGGCCAGCAGGTCGAAGGCTTCGCCGGCATTCACCGTGCCGGAGAGCACCGTGCCGCCCGGCGGCACCGCCACCGGCATCGCCTCCCCGGTCAGGGCGGCGGTATCCACCACCGCGGTGCCACCCAGGACCCTGCCATCCACCGGCACCACATCGCCCTGGCGGATCAGCACGCGATCGCCCGGCGCAAGGACCGAGAGCGGCACGGTTTCCAGGCCCCGCGGGCCGTGGCGGGTGGCCTCGCGCGGCTGGCGTGCCAGCAGCGCGGTCATCTCCCGGCGCGCCCGCATGCGGGAGAAGTCCTCCAGGAACTGCCCGCCGGCGAACATCAGCGCCACCACCGCCCCGGCCAGCGGCTCGCCCAGCATCAGCGCGCCGCCCATGGAGAGCGCCGCAATGAGGTCGAGCCCGGACCCGCCCTGCCGCAGGCCGCGCAGGATGTCGCGCAGCAGCGCCAGCAGCACCGGCAGGGTGGCGAGGGCGAAGACCCAGCCGGCCACCTCCGCCCGCCCGAGACCGAACAGCATCAGCCCGAGCGCCAGCCCGACCGCTGGCACTGCTGGCAGCCAGAGGCGACGCGGGCGGTCCGGCATGCGGCTCAGCCCGGCGGCAGCAGCAGGCGCGTCGCCGCCTCGCGAAGCCTGGCGGGCAGCGGCACGGCGCGGTCCTGCGTCGCGCGCTCGACATAGACATGCACGAAATGCCCCTCCGCGCTCGCCTGGTCCTCGGCGTTGCGGAACAGGCCGATCTCGTAGCGGATGGAGGAGGTGCCGAGCCGGCCGCAGCGCAGCCCGCAGGTCACCAGGTCCGGGAAGGTGACCGGCGCCGCATAGCGGCAGGCGGTTTCCACCACCAGCCCGACCGTGGTGCTGGAGCCGAGGTCCAGCACCCCGTTGGCGATCAGGAAGCGCGCCACGGCGGTGTCGAAGAAGCTGTAATAGGTGACATTGTTCACATGGCCATAGACGTCGTTGTCCATCCAGCGCGTGGGCATCTCCACGAACCACCGGTAGCCGGCGCGGGTGCCGATGCTCCGGCTCACGGTGCGAGCGCCTCCTCCACCAGCGCCTCCTCCACGCAATCCTCGAAGGGCGGCACATGGGTGATGGCACCGCAGGCGAGCATGGCGGCGCCCAGCCGGTCGAAGGCGGCACGCGGGAAGCGCGGGTCGGGCGACCAGAGATCGAGCGCCTGGTAGCGCGCGATGGCGCGGATGCGGTGCGCCTCCGGCATATCGGGGAAGCGCGGCGCGATGGCTGCGGCGATCTCGGGGGCGGCGGCGCCGCGCATGAAGGCCAGGGCCTCGGCCATGGCGCGGACCATGCCCTGCAATTCGGGCCGCCGGGCCGCGAGCCCGGCCTCGGTTGCATAGAAGGCCGTATAGGCGGTGAGCCCACGGCTGGCCTGGGCGTGCCAGACGGCGCAGCCGGCATCCTCGGCCTGGCAGGCGAAGGGTTCGAAAAGCTGCGCCACATCAAGCCCGCCCGCCACCACCGCGGCGGCATTCTCCGCCATGCCGCGATCCGTCACGGTGGCCAGCCACGCCGGGTTGATCCCAAGCCGGAGCAGGTCGCCCATCAGGCACCAGACCGGAGTCGGCACCTCCGAAACCAGGCCAAGCCTGAGCCTGGCCAGGTCCTGGAGCTGGAAATCCGGCCGCTCTCCCCGCCCCACAAGCAGGAAGGGGTCGCGCATCACCACGGCGCAGAAGCTTTTCAGGGTGCAGGCGGGGTCCTGGCTCCGCATGAGCATCGGTCGCATGGGACCGCTCCAGGCGAGGTCGGCCTCGCCGGCCAGCAGCTTCTCGGCCGCCGCGGTGGGGGTGCCGGCGGTCACCAGGCGCAGGTCGAGGCCCTGGCGGGCGAAGGCGCCGCGCGCCTCCGCGACATAGAAGGGCGCGTAGAACAGCGCCCGGAAGGGTTCGAGCAGGGTGATCGGGCGCAAGGGGCACTCCGGGGTTGGGCGCGCCTGGGCTGGCCGGCGCTGGTCGCCGCATTATGGGCCGCCCTGGCGGCAAGGCCAGCGCCGCCGTCGCGAACCGTTCCGCCTGTGGCGCAGCGCATTCGGGCTTCGCCGGGCAGCCCTTGGCCGCTATAGAGCATTCGTGATGGGCGGCGCCGGCCTGCCCAGCAACCACATTCCCCGGCCAGAGAGCGCCTTGAACAGCCAGACCCTTCCCGAAGCCTTCCGGCTCCGTGCCGGCAACTTCAACCTGCTGGTCCTTCGCCTGCTGGACCCGCGGCCGGAGGCGGTGCTGCCCGCGCTCGGCGACCAATTCCGCAAGGCCCCGGGTTTCCTGCGCTTCGCTCCCCTGGTGATCGGGCTGGCGGATCTGGAGGTGGCGCCGGAGGAAGTGGATTTCCGTGGCCTGGTGGAGGGGCTGCACCGGCTGGAGATCGTGCCGATCGGCACCACGGGCGGCAGCCCGGCGATGCGCCAGGCGGCGCAGGGGGCCGGATTGCCGCCGCTGCGCCCGGTCGGCGGCGCCGCCGGCGCCAAGGAAGCCGAGGAGGAGTTGCCGCCGCCACCCGCTGCCGTCGCCGCGCCCGAGGCGGCCCCGGCTACGCCGGCCGCCGACTTCAAGGGCACCGGCCGCTCCGCCATGCTGGTGACGGAGCCGGTCCGCTCCGGCCAGCGGATCTATGCCCAGGGCGCCGATCTGATCGTGACCGCCACGGTCAATCCGGGCGCCGAGGTGATCGCCGACGGCAATATCCATATCTATGGCGCCTTGCGCGGCCGGGCGGTGGCCGGCGCCGCGGATGACGCCGCGGCGCGGATCTTCGCGCAGAATTTCGACCCCGAGCTTGTCGCCATCGCCGGCTACTACGCGGTGCGCGAGGGGCTGGGGAACGCGCCGATCGGCCGCGCCGTGCAGGTGCGGCTGGACGGCGAGGAGATGCGGTTCGAACCTTTGGGCTAGACCGCGATCGGCCCGACCGCGGTCGGGCCGGCACGGGCCCGAGGGGTCGCAAGGGGACGGTCCGTTTCGGTATCAGGGGTTTCAGTCAGGGGGATCAGCGCAATGGCGCAAGTGATCGTCGTCACGTCCGGCAAGGGGGGCGTGGGCAAGACCACGACCAGCGCCGCCTTCGCCACCGGCCTCGCGCAGCGGGGCAAGAAGACGGTGGTGATCGACTTCGACGTGGGTTTGCGGAACCTCGACCTCATCATGGGGGTCGAGCGGCGGGTGGTGTTCGACATCGTCAATGTCATCCAGGGCGAGGCCAAGCTCAACCAGGCCCTGATCCGCGACAAGCGGGTGGATACGCTCTCCATCCTGCCGGCCAGCCAGACCCGGGACAAGGATGCGCTGACCCGCCAGGGCGTGCAGACCATCATCGATGAGCTGTCGGAGGATTTCGACTACATCCTCTGCGACAGCCCGGCCGGCATTGAGAAGGGCGCGCTGCTCGCGCTCTATTTCGCCGACCAGGCCATCGTGGTGACCAACCCGGAAGTCTCCTCGGTGCGCGACAGCGACCGTATCCTCGGCGTGCTGCAATCGAAGTCGAAGCGGTCGGAGGAGAAGCGGGACAAGGTGAAGGAACACCTCCTCGTCACCCGCTACGACCCGATCCGGGCCGATCGTGGCGAGATGCTGAAGCTCGAGGATGTGCGCGAGATCCTGGCCATCCCGCTGCTCGGCGTGGTGCCGGAGAGCGAGAGCGTGCTGCGCGCCTCCAATACCGGCACGCCTGTCATCATGGACCATGAGAGCGCGGCGGGGCACGCCTACAAGGATGCGGTCGGCCGCTTCCTCGGCGAGGACCTGCCGCACCGCTTCCTGGAGCCCGAGAGGAAGCCCGGGCTGTTCAGGCGCCTGTTCGGAGGGAGGGCGGCGTGATGAGCTGGCTCGACTATTTCCGCGCCCGCAAGCCGGAACCGACCGCAAGCGCGCCGCAGGCCAAGGAACGCCTGCAGATCGTGCTGGCGCATGAGCGCATCGGCCGCACGCGGGAGGACTTCCTGCCCAAGCTCCAGCAGGAGCTGGTGGCGGTGGTGGCGCGCTACGTCGCCATCGACCCGGGCAAGGTGAATGTCAACCTCGACCGCGGCGGCGACATGTCGACCCTGGCGATCGAGATCGAGCTGCCGGGGCCGAAGCCGGCGCGGATCGGGATGGGGCGCGCCGCGGCGGGGTGAGCCCGGCTCAGGCCGCCAGCGCGACGGCCCCGCCCTGCACCGAACCTCGCAGATCGGGCAGGGCGTGGTCCGGCGCAATCTGGCCGAGTAGAACCCAGGGCTGCGTTTCCGAATTGGTCTCGCCCGAATAGGGGCTGGTCAGGTGCTCGATCCCGGCCCCCCGTTCCCGGGTTGAGGCCCGCAGCAGAGAGGCGCAGAGATCGGTGAGGAAGCCTATCCGCTGGCGCTCCGCTTCCGTGAGTGCGAGGCCGCCGGAATCCCCTACGGCTTCCACCGCGTGCAAGGCCCGGAGCAGCAGGCCCAGCTTGTAGCTCCACAAGCCGCCGTCTTCCGCCCATTCGCCATTGCTGGCGCGATAGCGTACGGCGATTGTGTCGTGGGCGATCCGCGTGCCGCCGACCTCGGCCTCCACCGTCCCGAGCCGGATCGCGGCCAAGCCACGCCGCAGCGCCGGCGCGACCCGGGTATCGCAACCCGGCTGCGCGAGCCGCGCCAGGGCCAGCAGTGCGGCAGCCTGGCAATCGAGGAAGGCGCCGCCCGCGCCGGTGTCGACGAAGACACCATCGTTCGCCCCGGTCTGCTGGTGCGCCAGCAGGAGGTCGAGTGCCGCGCCGAGATGCGCCTGGTAGCGAGCATCACCGGTCGCGCGCAGCATGCAGTCCAGCGCCAGGATGACGAAGGCGAGGCCGCGCACGAAGGTTGCGGTGGCCGAGGCGTTGCAGGCCGGCGCAAGCGAGGCGAAGAACCCGGCGAGGTGCCGGTCGAACCAGTCCCGCAGCGCCTCGCACCGCGGCGCGGGGATCGGTTCCGCATAGGCTCCGGCGCGAGCGAAGAGGTAGTGCGTCGCCACCGCGTTCAGCTCGGTGCCATGATCGTAGCTGATGCTGGGATCAAGGCCGCGCAGCGCATCCGGGTCCGCAAGGAGCGCCGCATAGGCGGGTGCGTGGCTCCGTGAGCCGCCGCAGGTGAGCAACCTGTCCTCGGCGATGGAGAACTCCGCGCCTCGGGGCAGCGCATCAGCGCCATAGCGCGCAACCACCCAATGCGGGTGGCCGTCAGACCGGCAGGTTGCGCGCACCGAAACCAGCCGGTCCCGGTCACCCGGCCGGATATGCAGGCTGTGCGAGAAGCCGGGCAGACCATCCTCGTGGAAGCCGAGGTAATCGGCGGCGCCCTGGTGCAATATCGCTGCCGTTCCGGCATGAAGGCGGGCCGGCTGGAACTCGCCACCCGCGCCGATCGTGACGGCGTGCCGCGCCCGGCTCAGTTCGTCGCAAGCGGTGGTGACGCGCACCCTGGAGAGCGCGATGCCTGGCTCGGTCCTGAGAGTCACCCGGAGGCGGAGCACCGGGCTGTCGGCCGCGATGTCATACTGGTAGCGCAGGACGCCGATCTGCCGCTCGTGCCGACGGAGGAGCCGTGCGGGAAGGGTGATGCGGCTCTCGTGGAACAGGGTGATGCCGGCCGGTGTGCGGGTCAGGCCGAAATCGGTGATGGTGTCCTCGACATCGATGCAATGCCGCCGGCCTTGGTGGCGGAATCCCAACAGGTTGCCCGTATGGGTCGCCGCCACCCGTCCGCGCCCGTCATTGAACCGGCCGGACTGGTGGATCAGGCCCTTCGAGAGATCGCCGGACCAGGTATGGAATGCGCTGAGGATTCGAAAGGCCCGCGGGTCCGGGTCGAGGAGGCGCAATTGCGGCTCGGCGCATCGGCGGAAGATCAGGTCGCCGGGCGACATCGCCAGAACAAAGTCCAGGATGGCCCTGCCGAAGCCTGGGTCCGCGTCCCAGGCAGCCGGGAGGGCCAACAATTCCAGTGCCTTTGCATTATCATCGGTCCAGAACCAGCGGGAGTCGTCCAGCGGTTGGTCGGTCTCCGCCAGCGCCAGCATGGGCCTGCCGCAAAGTGGTGCCGGCTTGGCCAGCTTGGCCTTCAGGAAGGCGATGCCGTGTTGCGCTTCCGCATCCAGCAAAGGGCCCTGCGGGCGTGACGTCATGGGCCGGGTTCCCTGTGGTGCTGAGACACTGGCGAGGGTTTGCGAAGGCAATCGCCACCTCTAGCTTCTAGCGGGTCGCGCGCTTTTGGTGAAGCGTGTCCTGGGATTGGCGCGCAGCGCGTGCATGCCTTAGGGTCGTCGCATGCTTGATTCTACCATCCCTCCCGCCCATCCCGCCCCCTGGCCGCTGCCTCCTGCCGCCGCGGCCAGCTTCGACCCCGCCGCGCTCGCCGCCGCCGTCGCCCTGGCCGAGGCGCATGAAACCCCCTGGCCGCGCGACATCCGCGCCCATATCGAGGCCGGGCATTTCGAGGGGCCGCCGGACAATGCCATCCTCGGCCCCGTAGCGCCGCGCGGCGCGCCGAACGGGCTGATCCTGCACCGCGGCAAGCTGGTGGCACGCTGGGGCGATACGCGCCAGATCGACATGACCTTCAGCGTGGCGAAATCCTACCTGGCGATCCTGGCCGGCCTAGCGGTGGCGGATGGGCTGATCCCCGATCTCGATGCGCCGGTGCGGGACAGCGTGCAGGATGGCGGCTTCGAGGGGCCGCAGAACGCGGCCATCACTTGGTGGCACCTGCTGCAGAACACCTCCGAATGGGAGGGCAGCCTCTTCGGCAAGAGCGATGTCATCGACCGCGGCCGCAACCTCACCGTGGAGGGCAGGGGGCAGAAGGGCCTGCCCCGGCCGCTGCACCCGCCCGGCGAGTACTGGGAATACAACGACATCCGGGTGAACCGCCTCTCACTCGCCCTGCTGCGCCGTTTCGGCCGGCCCCTGCCGGAGGTCTTCGCCGAGCGGATCATGGTGCCGATCGGCGCCTCCACGGAATGGCGCTGGCATGGTTACGATACCTCCTGGGTGGAGGTCGGCGGCCGGCGCGTGCAGAGCGTCTCCGGCGGCGGCCATTGGGGTGGCGGCGTCTTCATCCATGCCGAGGACCAGGCACGCATCGGCCTGCTGGCGCTGCGGGGCGGCAACTGGGGCGGGCGGCAATTGCTGCCGGCGGAGTGGATCGCGGAGTGCCGCAGGCCTTGCGCGCTGAACCCAGCCTATGGGCTGCTCTGGTGGCTGAATACCGGGCGGGCGAAGTGGCCGGGTGCCAGCGCCGACTCGGTCTGCTTCGTCGGTGCCGGCGGCAACATCACCTGGATCGACCCGGCGCATGAACTGGTGGCGGTGCTGCGCTGGGTCGACCCGGCCGGCCTGGACGCCTTCATGGCGGCGGTGACGGCGGCGATGCGGGCCTGAGCCGGCCGCCTCAAACCCGCGGCGGTGAGACGGCGTGTTCGCGTAGCGTCGCGCCGCTGCCCGGCTCCACCTCCCGCAGCAGCACGTCATAGCCCCAGAGGCTAGCGAGGTGCCGCAGCACCTGCCGCGCCTCCTGCTCCTCCAGCAGGCGCCCGGCATGGGTGCGGTGTTCCAGGATCAGCCGCCGGTCGCCGGAGAGGTCCACATCCACCACCTGGATGTCGGGATCGGTCCAGGCGGGGTCGTAGGTGCGGGCGAGCGCGTGGCGCAGCCGGCGGTAGCCGCGCTCATCATGCACCGCCTCCACCCGCAGCACCGGCTCCGAGGCATCGTCCAGCACATGGAAGAGCCGCAGCTTCCGCATCAGCCGCGGGCTCAGGAATTGCAGGATGAAGCTCTCGTCGCGGTATTCGGCCCAGGCCTCGCGCAGCACCGGCATGGGTTCGCCGCAGCCGGCGAAATCCGGGAACCACTCGCGGTCCTCCGCGGTGGGCTCGCGGCAGATGCGCTCGATATCCTCCATCATGGCGAAGCCGAGCGCATAGGGGTTCAGGCCGGAATAGCGCGGGTCGTCGAATTCCGGCTGCAGCACGACGCTGGTATGGGAATGCAGCATCTCCAGCATCGAGCCGTCGCTGATCCGGCCCTGCTCGTGCAGGCGGTTCAGGATGCGGTGGTGGACATAGGTGGCGCAGCCCTCGTTCATCATCTTGGTCTGGCGCTGCGGATGGAAATACTGGGCGATGTTGCGGACGATCCGCAGGATCTCGCGCTGCCAGGGGGCCAGGCGGGGGGGCGCTTTTCTCCAGGAAATACAGGATGTTCTCCTGCGGCAGTTGCAGCAGGGCGCGGCGGCGGTCCTCCTCGCTTTTCGCCGCAGGCACCGCTGGCCGCTCCGGCAGGGTGCTCCAGAGCACGTTGAACATCTGCTCGTCGTGCTGGCGCCGCTCGCGCTCGCGCGTTTCCTCCGAGCGCAGGTCGGTGGTCCGGCGGCGGTGGCGGTGCACGCCGTAATTCATCAGGGCATGTGCGGAATCGAGCACGCGCTCCACCGCTGCCTCGCCATGCTGCTCCTCGGCGCGGGCGACATAGGCCTTGGCGAATTCCAGGTAGTCCAGGATGCCCTTGGCATCCGTCCAGTCGAGGAAGAGCCGGTTGTTGCGGAAGAAGTGGTTGTGGCCGAAGGCCGCATGGGCGATCACCAGCGCCTGCAATGTGGCGCTGTTCTCCTCCATCACATAGCTGACGCAGGGGTCCGAGTTGATGACGATCTCATAGGCCAAGCCACGCAGGCCCTTGCGGTAGAGCGCCTCGTGCTGCGCGAAATGCTTGCCGAAGGACCAGTGCCGGTAGAACAGCGGCAGCCCGACCGAGGCATAGGCGTCCAGCATCTGCTCGGAGCCGATCACCTCGATGCGGTTCGGATAGACGGTCAGGCCAAGCTCCTCGAGCGCGATCTCCTCGCAGGCGTCATGGATACGCTGGAGGGTGACGAAATCCCAGTCCGCGCCCTGGAACAGCAGCCGGTCGCCGGTTGCGGCCTCGCTCATGCACGCGCCTCCTCGCCTGGCGCACGGCGCTGGAACAACTCGCGGAACACCGGGAAGATGTCGCGCCGGTGGCGCACCTTCTTCATGGCCATCGGCGCGCCCTCAGCGACCAGCGCCTCATAGGTGCGCCAGAGGTCGGTCGGGCCGCGTGGGAAGCCGGGCATGCCGTGCTCGCCATCCCGCCCGACCTCGATATAGGCGTAGTACTGGCAGGCCGGCAGGATGGTGTCGATCAGCAGGTGCGCCGTCTTCTGGCTGTCGCCGGCCGCGTTGTCGCCATCCGAGGCCTGGGCTGCATATATGTTCCATTCGGCCGGCGGGAAGCGGGCCGCAACCACCTTGCGCATCTCCTCCAGCGCCGTGGAGACCAGCGTGCCGCCGGTCTCGCGCGAGTGGAAGAAGGTTTCCTCGTCCACCTCGGACGCTTCATGGGTGTGGCGGATGAAGACGATCTCCACATGCTTGTAGCGGCGCTGCAGGAAAATATAGAGCAGCGTATAGAAGCGCTTCGCCAGGTCCTTCATGTCCTCGGTCATGGAGCCCGAGACGTCCATGAGGCAGAACATCACCGCCTGCGCCACCGGCCGCGGCACCGGCTCGAAGCGCCGGTAGCGGACATCGATCGGGTCGATATAGGGGATGCGCTGCGTGCGGCGCTGCTGCCGCTCCAGCTCCGCCCTGAGCGCCAGCAGCTCCTCCGTCGCGCCGCCTTCGGCTTCCAGCAGGGCGATCGCCTCCTGCAACGCCTCCACCGCCTCCGGCTTCGGCCGGCGGAGCGCGATGCGGCGGCTCAGGCTGTTCCGCATGGTGCGCGACAGCGCCAGGTTGGCCGGCGAGCCGGCCACCGAATAGCCGGCCCGGTGCCAGGCCGGATCGGCACCCTCCACCAGCCGGCGCTTGGCGAGATCCGGCAGTTCGAGATCATCGAGGAAGAGGTCGAGGAACTCCTCGCGTGTCAGCACGAAGCGGAAGGCATCCTCGCCGCCGCCGTCGGGGCTGCCCTCGTCGCCGCCCCCGCCGCCACCGCCGCCAGGGGGGCGCGGAATCTCGTCGCCCTCTCGGTATTCCTTGTTTCCCGGCAGCACATGGTCGCGCAGGCCACCGCCGCCGTGGTGGAAGGTCGGCTCGCGGATGCCATGCAGCGGGATGGTCACCTCGCCGCCGGCATCGGCGCCGCGGATGTCCCGTTTCGCCGAGGCGTCGCGCACCGCTTCCTGCACCAGCGCCTTGGCACGGCGCAGGAAGCGCTGCCGGTTGGGGAGGCTCCGGCCGCTCGGATTGAGGCGGCGGTCGAGAATCTGCATCGCGGGGCGTGCCTTGCGACCGGGTTCCGGGTCTAGCCTGCCTGCTTGACCCGCATGTACCATTCAACCAATCGACGCACTTGGCGCTCTGTATAGCCCCGCCCGGTCATGCGGGCCACGAATTCGCTGTGCTTCTTTTCGGTTTCGCCATCCTTCTTGGAACCGAAACTGATTACCGGCAGAAGATCCTCCACCTGGCTGAACATGCGCCGCTCGATCACTTCCCTGATCTTTTCGTAGGACGTCCAGGACGGGTTACGGCCGCCACGGTTGGCTCGCGCCCGCAACGCGAATTTGACGACTTCGTTCCTGAAATCCTTGGGATTGGCGATGCCGGCCGGTTTCTCGATCTTGGTCAGCTCCTGGTTCAGCAATTCGCGGTTCAGCATCTGGCCGGTATCGGGGTCCTTGAAGTCCATGTCCTCGACCCAGGCATCGGCATAGGCCACGTAGCGGTCGAACAGGTTCTGGCCATAATCGGAATAACTCTCCAGATAAGCCTTCTGGATTTCGTTGCCGATGAATTCAGCATAGCGTGGCGCCAGTTCGGCCTTGATGAATTCCAGGTAACGCTTCTCGACCTCGTCCGCATACTGGTCGCGCCGGATCGCCTGTTCCAGCACATACATCAGATGCACCGGGTCAGCGGCGATTTCGGTCGTGTCATAGTTGAAGGTCGCCGCCAGGACCTTGAAGGCGAAGCGGGTGGAGGCGCCCTCCATGCCCTCATCCGGCCCCGCCGCGTCCCGGTATTCCTGCAGCGTCTTGGCGCGCGGGTCCGTCTCCTTCAGGCTCTCGCCGTCATAGACCCGCATCTTGGCGTAGAGGTTCGAGTTCTCGTGCTTCTTCAGGCGCGACAGCACGGTGAAGCGCGCCAGCATCTCGAGCGTCGCCGGGGCGCAGGGCGCCTCCGAGAGTTCCGAACTGCGCACCAGCTTGTCGTAGATCCGCTGCTCCTCCGTCACCCGCAGGCAATAGGGCACTTTGATGACGTAGATCCGGTCGATGAAGGCTTCGTTATTCCGGTTGTTGCGGAAGGTCTGCCATTCCGCCTCGTTGGAATGGGCCAGGATGATGCCCTGGAAGGGGATGGCGCCGATATTCTCGGTGCCCATGTAGTTCCCCTCCTGCGTTGCGGTCAGCAGGGGGTGCAGCATCTTGATCGGCGCCTTGAACATCTCGACGAATCCGAGGATGCCTTGGTTGGCGCGGTTGAGCCCGCCCGAGAAGCTGTAGGCATCCGGGTCGTTCTGTCCGAACAGCTCCAGCTTGCGGATATCGACCTTGCCGACGAGGGAGGAGATATCCTGGTTATTCTCGTCGCCGGGCTCGGTCTTGGCCACCGCGATCTGCCGCAGCCGGGAAGGCCGCAGCTTCGCCACCCGGAACTTCGAGATGTCGCCGCCGAACTCGTCGAGCCGCTTCAGCGCCCAGGGGCTCATCAGCCCGGTCAGCCGCCGGCGCGGCACGCGATAGCGTTCCTCCAGCAGCTCGCCCATGCGCTCGGGATCGAACAGGCCGAGCGGGGTTTCGAAGACCGGGCTCATCTGGTCGCCCGCCTTCAGCACATAGACCGGCTCCGCTTCCATCAGCGCCTTGAGCCGCTCGGCGAGCGACGACTTGCCGCCGCCAACGGGGCCGAGCAGATAGAGGATCTGCTTGCGCTCCTCGAGGCCCTGCGCGGCGTGGCGGAAGAAGCCGACGATCCGCTCGATCGTCTCCTCCATGCCGAAGAATTCGGAGAAGGCAGGGTAGATGCGGATCGTGCGGTTCAGGAAGATGCGGCCGAGCCGCGCATCCCTCGACGTATCCACCACCTCCGGCTCGCCGATCGCCCGGAGGATCCGTTCCGGCGCGGTCGCATAGGCGCCCGGATCGGCCCGGCACGTCTCGAGATACTCGGCAATCGACATGTCCGACTCGCGCCGCGCCTCATAGGCACGGGCATAGTCGGAAAAGATATCCTGCATGCTGTTCATCGGCCGCCCCTGAAGCACTGCCATCATCAGCGCAACGCCAACAGGATGCTCATTGCTCAGGGCCGCTGCGGTAAACTTTTATTGCTGCGGCGCACCGCGGTGCTGTATAAAGCAAATCGCTTGGGGGCAATGCGGCGCGCGGCAACGCGCAGGACCGCAAGGGGGCGTTCTGCACCGGTGTAACGTATCAGAGGGCGCGCGGTTGCCAATAATACCGCGCGGTGCCGCTGCTTGACCGGCTTCATGCGCCAGGAAGATGCACATTGATCCTTCGCACCACGGGATTGGCATCTTGCCCGAATGTCTTAAAATGTTTCATGGAAGGCGGAAGCGACCTCCGGCAGCACTGGGCAGGTGCGGTGAATCGGCTTTTCGCCGGTCTGAGCAGTGCCGGAACGGTGTTCGAAACCGCAGGCATTAGGCCCGCCACGGGTGCCTGCTCTGGCTGGAAACCGGCGGTGGCCTCCGCGCGGCGGGCAGCCGCCCTTCCGCAGGATCAGTCTGCCAGGCTCCCCGGGATTGCCGCCGCCGGGTATCGCCGCCTGGCTGGACAGGGCGCGCCGCGCCTCGGGCCGGATCAGGATGGCATGCCACCGCCCGGTTCAGCCACGCGATGACCGGCTCCGGCGTCCCGGCTGTTGCCGCCGGGATCGGGGGCACGGCCATATTCGGGACGGTGGCGATCAGCACAACCGGCGTGAAGGCCGTACGGCTGTCGAAGCGCATGGTGCGTTACGGCACGCGTCGAGCGCCAGCGGCCCTGCGGATCCCGGCAGCGCATGCCATCCGGCGTTGCTGGTCGGAACATGGATGATGGCGCCGGGCAGGTTCTCCGCTACCGCCGGATGGTCGAGCAACGGCCCTGGCTGCCCTGCCACAACCGGTTGGGCCAGGGACCTGGACTGGACATTGGGCAGCAGCCGGAGCCAGGGGCAGGGCGGCAAGTGCCGTGGCAGGTAGCCGCCGGCGCATTGCCCTGCCCATGGTCCTTCTCGGCCTGGCGAGGGATGCCGGGCTCAGTCGTCGGCGTTGGCAGGTGCGCCGGCCAGCACGCCGCCATCGATAATCATGCTCTGCCCGGTCATGAAGCTGCCCGCAGGGCTGGCCAGGAAGACCGCGGCGCCGGCGATCTCGTCCGGCTCGCCGATGCGCTTCAGCGGCGTGTCGCGCGTCCGCTTCTTGTAGTTCACCGGGTCCTCCCACAGCGCCCGGGCGAAATCGGTGCGGATCAGGCCGGGAGCGATGCAATTGACCCGGATGTTCTTCGGGCCCCACTCCACCGCCAGGTTCCGCGCCAATTGCAGATCCGCCGCCTTGGTGATGGCATAGGTCCCCAGATTGACCGAGCCCTTGTAGCCACCGATCGAGGAGACGATGACGATCGCGCCGCCGCCGCGCTTCTCCATGCTGGGGATGCACATATGGCTCAGCCACATGTTCGACTTCACATTGGTCGCCATCATCTTGTCGAAGATCTCGTCCGCGATGCCCATGGCGGGGCCGAAATGCGGATTGATGGCGGCGTTGCAGACCAGGATATCGACGCCGCCCCAGCGGGCCATGGCCGCGTCCGCCAGCGCCTGCAATTCCGGCTTGCGGCCGATGTTGCAGGCCATGGCCACGGCCTCGCCGCCCTTCGCGGCGATGGCATCCACCACCACCTGGCAGGCATCGAGCTTGCGGGAGGAGACGACCACCTTGGCGCCATGCTCCGCCAGGCGCTCGGCAATGGCGCGGCCGATCCCGCGGGAGCCGCCGGTGACGATGGCGACCTTGCCGGTCAGGTCGAACAGGGTTGCGGATGGCATGTCTCGGGAATCCTCCTGGAAGCCGGGTTGCGGCGCCGCCCGCAGGGAGCGGCACCGGTTGGCGGCGATTGTCCGCAGCGCATCCCCCCGCCGTCAAGGCGAGCGGGGGGGATTTTCGGGGCGACTCTGCCCTTGCGGAGATCCGGTGCTAGAAGCGGTTCTCTCTCGAGAAGGCCCATCGCCGTGCTCCCCAGCCCCTCCAGCCTGCCACATGCCATTCCGCTGGAGGGTGCCTCCAACCTCCGCGATCTCGGCGGCTGGCCGGCGCTGGACGGGCGGCGGGTCCGGCATGGCGTCGTCTTCCGTTCCGCCACCCTGGCGCAACTGACGCCGCGGGATGCGGAGATCGTGGCTGGGCTCGGGCTGCGCACCATCTGCGACCTGCGCGGGGAGCGCGAGGCGGCGCAGCACCCCTCCCGGCTGCCCGCCGGTGCCGAGCGGGTTTCGGTGGCGATCGAGCCCACCGTCGGCGCCTCGCTCCGCGACCTGATGCGGCGGGAGCAGTCCACCGGCGAGGATGTGGTCGATCTGCTGCGCCGCGCCTATCTCGACTACGCCATGCGCTTCCTCGGCGCCTATCGCCGCATGTTCGAACTGCTGCTGCAGCCGGAGAGGCATGCGTTGCTGCTGCATTGCTCCGCCGGCAAGGACCGCACCGGGCTCGGCGCGGCGCTGATCCTGACGGCGCTTGGCGCCAGCCGGGCCACGGTGCTGGAGGACTACACGGCAACGGACCGGTTGTGGCGGCGCGACTACGCCCTGCCGGACGCTACGCCCAAGCCCCTGGCGGAGGCGCTCTACGCGACGCATCCCGCCCTGCTGGAGGCGGCGCTCGATGCGGCGATCGAGAGCCACGGCTCGCTGCCCCTGCTGCTGGAACAGGGGCTCGGCCTCGATGCGCCTCGGCTGGCCGCGTTGCGCGACCTGCTGCTGGAATAGCGGCTTCCTCGTGGCGAGTTTGCCGGGCTTATCGGAACTGCCTGGTGGTCCCGGTAGGGCCTGGACCGCGCGGCGGGGTGCGCTAGTCTCCGCCCCATGAGCGGCTTTCATGGCGTCTTCCCCTATCTCGTCTCCCCCATCGCGCCCGATGGTTCGGTGCTCGAAGCGGGATTGCGGCGGCTGGTGGATCACCTGATCGCCAGCGGCGTGCATGGGCTGACACCGCTCGGCAGCACCGGCGAATTCGCCTATCTGGACGCATCCCAGCGCCGCCGCATCGTCGAGGTGGTGGTGGACCAGGCGGCGCGCCGGGTCCCGGTGGTGGCCGGGGTGGCCGCCACCACCACGGCGGATGCGGTGCGCCAGGTGCGGGACTACGCAGCGATCGGCGCGGATGGCATCCTGGCCATCATGGAAGCCTATTTCCCGGTGCCGGAAGCCGGGGTCATCAGCTATTTCCAGGCCATAGCGGAGGCGACGCCGCTGCCGGTGGTGCTCTACACCAACCCCATGTTCCAGCGCTCCGATCTCTCGCTGCCGGCGATCGAGGCGCTGTCGCGCCACCCCCGCATCGTCGGCATCAAGGACGCCTCGAACAATACCGGCCGGCTGCTCTCGATCCTGAACCGGGTGGAGGGCAGGCTGGAGGTCTTCGCCGCCTCCGCGCATATCCCGGCCGCCGTCATGCTGATCGGCGGCGTCGGCTGGATGGCCGGCCCTGCCTGCGTGATCCCGCGGGAGAGTGTGCGGCTCTACGAGCTTTGCAAGGCTGGGCGCTGGCCGGAGGCGATGGCGCTGCAGCGGGTGCTCTGGCGCCTGAACGAGTTGTTCGCCGCGCATTCCCTCGCCGCCTGCATCAAGGGCGCGCTGCAGATCCAGGGCTTCGCCGTAGGCGACCCGCTGCCGCCGCAGCCGCCGCTGTCGGAGGCCGGCAGGCAGGCCGTGGCGGCGGCGCTGGACAGCCTCAAGGGCCTTGCCTGAGGGGATGGGCGGCAGGCCCGGAAGCCTCTAGCCTGCGCTGGACCGACGGATGCCGCCCATGCCTGCACCCCTGATCCTGCCAGAGACGCCCAGCTTCCGGCTGGATGGCAGGCGGGCGCTGGTGACCGGCGCCGGGCGGGGGATCGGCCTGGCGGCGGCGGCTGCGCTGGCCGGATCGGGGGCGGCCGTGACCCTTGCGGCCCGCAGCGCCGGGGAAATCGAGGCAGTGGCCGAGGCCATCCAAGCGGCCGGCGGCGAGGCCGCAACACTGGTGCTCGATATCGGCGATGTCGAAGCGACGCGGCGGGCCATCGCCAGCCGGCCCGCCTTTCACGCGCTGATCAACAATGCCGGCACCAACCGCCCCGTGAGCTTCGCCGAGGTGACGCCCGAGGATTTCGACGCGGTGATGGGCCTCAACCTGCGTGGCGCCTTCTTCGCCGCCCAGGCCGTGGCGCGGCGGATGCGGGAGGAGGGAGTGCGCGGCTCCATCATCAACGTCTCCTCGCAGATGGGGCATGTCGGCGGGCCGAACCGCAGCGTCTACTGCGCCTCGAAATGGGCGATGGAGGGCTGGACCCGGGCGATGGCGCTCGACCTCGCGCCCCATGGCATCCGCGCCAATACGCTTTGCCCCACCTTCATCGAGACGCCGCTGACCCGGCCCTTCTTCGAGAAGCCGGAGTTCCGGGACTGGGTGCTGTCGAAGATCAAGCTCGGCCGCCTCGGCCAGGTGCAGGACCTGATGGGGCCGGTGGTGTTCCTGGCCTCGGACGCTTCGGCGCTGATGACCGGCGCCTCGCTGTTGGTGGATGGCGGCTGGACCGCGGAATAAGGGAGAGGCTCATGGCCAGGCATCTGAAATCCAGCATCCCCGCCGCCGACAAGGCCGCGGCCGATGCGAAGGTACGCGCCACCGTGGAGGCGCTGCTGGCCGATATCGCCAGGCGCGGCGATGTGGCGGTGCGCGAATACTCGGTGAAATTCGATGGCTGGGACCGCGAGGACTACCGGCTCACCGATGCCGAGATCCAGGACTGCCTGGGCCAGCTCACCGGCCAGGACCTGGAGGATATCCGCTTCGCCCAGGCGCAGGTGCGCAATTTCGCCGAGCACCAGAAGGCCGCGCTGCGCGACATCGAGGTGGAGACGCTGCCGGGCGTGGTGCTGGGGCACAGGAACATCCCGGTGAATTCCATCGGCTGCTACGTGCCGGGCGGGAAATATCCGTTGCTGGCCTCGGCGCATATGTCGGTGGTGACGGCCAAGGTGGCGGGCGTGCCGCGTATCATCACCTGCGCGCCGCCCTACCAGGGCAGGCCGGCGCCGGCCATCGTCGCGGCGCAGCATCTGGCGGGGGCCGACGTGATCTATTGCCTCGGCGGCGTGCAGGCGGTGGGGGCCATGGCGCTCGGCACCGCGAGCATTCCGGCGGTGGACATGCTGGTCGGCCCCGGCAATGCCTTCGTCGCGGAAGCGAAGCGGCAGCTCTATGGCCGTGTCGGCATCGACCTGTTTGCCGGCCCGACCGAGACATTGGTCATCGCCGACGACACCGTGGATGCCGAGCTTTGCGCCACCGACCTGCTCGGCCAGGCGGAGCATGGCCCGACCTCGCCCGCCATCCTGCTCACCGACAGCGAGAAGCTGGGGCGGGAGACCATGGCGGAGGTGGAGCGGCTGCTCGGCATCCTGCCCACCGCGGAGATCGCCCGCCAGTCCTGGCGCGACTATGGCGAGGTCATCCTCTGCGACGGGCTGGAGGAGATGCTGCACGAGGCCAACCGCATCGCCAGCGAGCATGTGCAGGTGATGACGCGGGACGATGACTTCTTCCTACGAGGCATGACGAATTATGGCGCGCTGTTCCTCGGGCCCCGCACCAATGTCGCCTTCGGCGACAAGGTCATCGGCACCAACCACACCCTGCCGACCCAGGGCGCGGCGCGCTATACCGGCGGGCTCTGGGTGGGCAAATTCCTGAAGACCGTCACCTACCAGCGGGTGCTGACCGATGCAGCCTCTGCCACGATCGGCAGCATCTGCTCCCGGCTCTGCATGCTGGAGGGCTTCGCGGGCCATGCGGAACAGGCCAATATCCGGGTGCGGCGCTATGGCGGCCGCAACGTGCCCTATGCAGGGGCGGTGGCGCCCGAGGGAGGGGAGGGCTGATGGCATTCGACCTGCTGCTGCGGAACGCCCGCCTGCCGGAAGGCGGCGAGGCGGTGGATATCGGCGTCAGCGCCGGCCGCATCGCCGCCATCGGCCCGGGCCTCGGCGCCGAAGCGGGTGAGGTGGTGGAGTGCGGCGGCCGGCTTGTCTCGCCCGGCCTGGTCGAGACGCATATCCACCTCGACAAGACCTGCACCATCGACCGCTGCGAGTGCGAGACCGCGCGCAACCCGCATCGCGCCATGGAACGCACCTCCGCCATCAAGCACACCTTCACGGTCGAGGATGTGAATGCCCGCGCCCGCCGCACGCTGGAGAAATGCATCCTGCACGGCACCACCCTGATGCGCACCCATGTGGAGGTGGACCCCAAGGTCGGGCTGCGCGGCTTCCAGGGGGTGAAGGCGCTGATCGAGGCCTATGCCTGGGCGATCGATATCGAGATCTGCGTCATGCCGCAGGAGGGGCTGCTCAACAATCCCGGCACCGAGGAACTGATGCTGGAGGCGCTGCGGAACGGCGCCCGTGTCGTTGGCGCCGCGCCGAATTACGACAGCGACCGCGCCGGCCAGATCCGGCGGGTCTTCGAGATGGCGCGGGAATTCGATATCGATATCGACATGCATCTCGACAGCGGCTCCTCCGCCAATGAGCTGGACACGCTGCTGGTCTGCGACCTGGCCGAGCAATACGGCTGGAGCGGGCGGGTGGCGATCGGCCATGTCACCAAGCTCACGGTGATGCCGCCAGCCGAATTCGACCGGGTGGCAAAGCGCATGGCCGATGCCGGCGTGGCGCTGACCGTGCTGCCGGCCACCGATCTCTATCTTGGTGGCCGTGACCGTGACCACCGGATCGAGCGCAGCGTGGTGGATGCCAACCGGCTGGTGCGCCAGGGCGTCACCTGCTCGATCTCCTCGAACAACATCCTCAATGCCTTCACGCCGATGGGCGACGGGCAGTTGATCCGCCAGGCCAATCTCTACGCCAATGTCGTGCAGCAGGGCATGCCGGACGCGCTGCGCGACACCTGGGGCATGTTCACCACTGGCTCGGCCAGGCTGATGCGGCGCAAGGATTACGGCATTGCCGTAGGGAACCCCGCTGATCTGGTGCTGGTGGATGCGCCCGACCCGGTGGCGGCGATCCGCGAGGTCGCGCCGGTGCTGGCGGCCTTCAAGCGTGGCCGCCGCAGCGTCACCCGCGCGCCGGCGGTGCTGCACCGGCCCTAAGTAGGTAGCCAAAAGTTTTCGACCAGTCTGATCTTGCTGGCACACTGGCTGGCATGCGTGGACATGCAAAGCGTGAGGTGCAGCGGTTTTTTCCGGCCGATCGGCGCCGCCTTGAGCGTGTGTTATCGGTGGCGCGCGAGGCACGGTTGTACCGCCGGGTCGAGGCGGTGCTGCTGGTCGCTGAAGGACAGCCAATCAGTGAGGTGGCCCGGCACGTGCGCGCCACACGGTTCAGTGTTCGCGGGTGGCTCGAACGCTACCTGGCGGCCCATGATGCCGCCGCCCTGGCGGACCGCCCGCGCCCCGGGCGACCGCACTCGGCCCCGCGGCTCACTCCGTGCCGCCTGGCGGCGGCCCTGGCACGCGACCCGCGCGGCTGCGGCTATCAGGCGACGAGTTGGACGGTGCCTCTGCTCAGGCAGTATCTGCACCGACGTCACGGCATCACGGTCGGCGCCCGAACGCTGCGCCGCCGCCTGCATGAGGCGAACTACCGCTGGAAGCGGCCCCGCTACGTCTACGTCGGACGGGCAGTACATCTGGCCCAGAAAAAAGGGGAATAATCCGGCGCCTGCGCGCTGGCTGGCGCGCCGGCGACGTGCTGCTGTGCTGCGACTGGACCTTGCTGCGGCTGTTTCCCCCGCTGCGCGCGGCCTGGGCTCTCAAGGGCACGCAGGCCACCGTGCCGATCACCGGCGCGAACGCCAAGCGAGTGCTGTTCGGCGCGATCGACCTGCGGACCGCGCACCGGGTCGTGCTCGTCCGTCCGCGTGCCGGCGCTGCCGATGCGCAGGTCTTCTTGCGCGAGGTGCGACGCCGCTACCGCGCCGCCGGCACGATTTGGCTCCTGGCCGACCGGGCCAGCGCACACACCGCCGCGCGCACCCAGATGCTGGCCGCGGCGCTTGGCATCCGGTTCCTTTGGCTGCCCAAGCAGGCTCCGGAACTGAACGCCATGGACCAACTCTGGCGCGAACTGAAGCGGCTCATCGCCGCCAATCGGCAGGCCACCTCGGTGAATGCTCTGGCCAGCGATGCCGCAGACTGGGTGCTGGGACTGACACCCCAGCAGGCGTGCCGCAAGGCCGGGATGGCTTCAAAGCACTTCTGGCTCAGGAACCTGATAGAAGACTTTTGGCCACCTACTTAGCCGCGGTCCAAGGAACAGGGAAACATCCATGAGCAGCATAACCGGGCGTCGCCAGCGCTTCCGTGCCATCCTGGGGGGGACGGGTCTGTGTCCATCCCGGCTCCGTCTATGATCCGATGTCGGCCCACATCGCCGAGGAATTGGGCTTTGAGGTCGGAATGTTCGCCGGCTCCACCGCCTCGCTCACCGTGCTCGGCGCGCCGGACCTCATCGTGCTGACGCTATCCGAATTCGCCGACCAGGCCCGCCGCATCTGCCGCGCGGTGAAGACCCTGCCACTGCTGGTCGATGCCGACCATGGCTATGGCAATGCGCTGAACGCCATGCGCACGGTGGAGGAGTTGGAGACCGCCGGCGTCGCCGCCATGACCCTGGAGGATACCGTGCTGCCGCGCCCCTATGGCGACGGCAAGGTCACGCTGATCTCGCTGGAGGAGGGGCTGGGCAAGGTGCGCGCGGCGCTCGCGGCGCGGGACGATCCCGCCTTCTGCATCGTCGCCCGCACCGGCGCCGTCTCCGTGACCGGGCTGGCGGATGCGGTGGAGCGGACCCGGGCCTATACCGAGAGCGGCGCCGATGCGATCTTCTACACCGGCATCAGGACCCGGGCGGAGCTGGATGCGGTATCCGCGGTCGCCACCATCCCGATCATTGTCGGCGGCGTCGAGGGGACCGAGATCAAGGACCGCGACTATCTTGCTGCCCGTGGCGTGCGCGTGGCATTGCAGGGCCATCAGCCGATCATGGCGGCGGTGCAGGCGGTGCATGCCACGCTCAAGGCGCTGCGCGACGGCACCCCGCCTTCGGAGTTGCAGGGCCTGCCGCAGGGCGGGCTGATGGGCCGCGCCACGCGCGAGGCGGACTACAAGCGCTGGACCCGGGAATTCCTGGGCGGTGCCTGAGACAGGGAAACGGACAATGGTCAGCGAAACCGAGGGCGAATTCCTCACCCTCCATGAATTCGTCAAGGCAGCGAAGGCCCGGCTCAGCCCCAATATCTGGGACTACCTGGTGGGCGCGACCGAGACCGAAACCACCATGCTGCGCAACCGCATGGCACTCGACAGCCTGGCCTTCCGGCCGCGCGTGCTGCGCGATGTCTCCAGCATCGACTGCACCGCACCCTTCCTCGGCCGCAAACTGGCCCTGCCGCTGGCCCTTGCCCCGGTCGGCGGGCTGGAGAGCTTCGACCCCGAAGGTGGCGCCCCCGCCGCCCGCGCCGCCGCAGCTTTCGGCGTGCCGATCATCGTCAGCTCGGTCAGCCATCCCGGGCTGGAGCCGATGGCGGAGGCCGCGGGCAGCGGCCCCAAGGTGTTCCAGCTCTATGTCCGCGGCGACAGCGCCTGGATCGACGAGGTGGTAAAGCGCGCCGTCGACCACGGCTACGACGCCTTCTGCCTGACGGTCGATACCGCCATCTACAGCCGCCGCGAGCGCGACATCGCCAAGCGCTTCGTGAAGCCCTGGCGGGCCCGGGCGCTGGGCCACAGCTTCCAGGCGGCGCTCGACTGGGATGAGGTGAAGCGCTTCAAGGACCGCCACCGCATCCCGCTGGTGCTGAAGGGCATCGCCACCGCCGAGGATGCCGCGCTCGCCTGCGAGCATGGCGCCGAGGTGGTCTATGTCTCGAACCACGGCGGCCGCCAGCTCGACCACGGGCGCGGTGCCCTGGATGTGTTGCCGGAGGTGGTGCGCGCCGTCGAGGGCCGCGCCAAGATCTGGATCGATGGAGGCATCAGCCGCGGCAGCGATGTGGTGAAGGCCATGGCGCTCGGCGCCGACCTGGTCGGCATCGGCCGGCTCTATTGCTACGCGCTGGCCGCGGCGGGCGAGGCCGGCGTCACCCGCATGCTGGAATTGCTGCAGACCGAGATCCATGAGGTACTCGGCCTGCTCGGCGTCACCGGCTTCGCGCAGCTCAATCCGAGCTACCTGCATGCCGCGCCGGTGCCGGTGCGGCCGCATGTCCACAGCGCCTTCCCGCTGACCAATCTGGACGACCCCGGCTACCGGTGATGCTGCAGGGGAGGGGCTACCTCCCCTGCCAGACCGGCTTCCGCTTCTCGGCGAAGGCGCGGGGTCCTTCCTTCGCGTCCTCGCTGGCATAAACCGGCTGGAACAGGTGCCGCGCCGCGCGGAGCGCCGCCGAGCGGCCCATCTCCTGGCTCATATGCACCAGCTCCCGGCAGGCGCGCACCGTCAGCGGCGCATTGGCGGCGATGCGCTCCGCCAGAACCAGCGCCGCCTCCATCAATTGCGGCCCCGGCACCACCTGGTTCACATAGCCAAGCTCCAGCAGGCGGCGCGCGCCGATGGGTTCGCCGGTCAGCAGCACCTCCATCGCGATGCGCTGCGGCAGCATGCCGATCAGGGGCGCCGCCCAGGGCGTACCGCGTCCGACCTTGGCTTCCGTGATGGCGAAGACGGCATGTTCCGCCGCGACGCAGAGGTCGCACATCTGGGCGAACATCCAGCCGCCCGCCATGGCGAAGCCGTTCACCGCGGCGATGGTCGGCTTGGTCATCTCCACCGTGTCGCCGATCACCGGCAGGAAGCCGCGCGGCATGACGCCGCGGCCCTCGGCGGCGGCTTCCTTCAGGTCCATGCCGGCGCAGAAGGCGCGATCACCGGCGCCGGTGAGGATCGCCACCTGCACCTCCGGTTCCGCCTCCACCCGGTGCAGCGCCGCGAACATCCCCTCCCGCACCGCGCGGTCGATGGCATTGCGGGCCTCCGGCCGGTTGATGGTAATGATTGCAACCTGGCCGCGCCGTTCATAGAGCACTGCTTCATTCATGGCGTGATCCTCAGTAGCTCTTGGGCAGGCCGAGCACACGCTCGGCGATGTAGCAGCAGATGAGGTTGGGGCTGACCGGCGCGATCCAGGGGATCAGCGCCTCCCGCAGGAAGCGCTCCACGTGGTATTCGCGGGCATAGCCGAAGCCGCCATGGGTCATGATGGCATTCTGGCAGGCTTTCATGCCGGCCTCGGCCGAGAGGTATTTCGCCGCATTCGCCTGCGCGCCGCAATCCAGCCCCTGGTCGTAGCGCCAGGCCGCGTTCATGCACATAAACCAAGCCGCCTCCAGCGCCATCCAATCCTGTGCCAGCGGGTGCTGCACCGCCTGGTTCTGGCCGATCGGGCGGCCGAAGACCACGCGCTCCTTCGCGTAGGATGCGGCGCGGTGCAGCGCGGCGCGGCCGATCCCGATCGCCTCCGCCGCGATCAGCACGCGTTCCGGGTTGAGGCCATGCAGGATATAGCGGAAGCCCTTGCCTTCCTCGCCGATCCGGTCCTCGACCGGCACCTCGAAATCGCTGAAGAAGATCTCGTTCGAATCGACCGCCTTGCGGCCCATCTTCTCGATCTCGCGCACCGTCGCATGGGCGCGGTTGAGTGGCGTGTAGAACAGGCTGATCCCATCCGCCGGGTTCCTGCACTGCTCGATCGGCGTGGTGCGTGCCAGCAGCAGAATGGTATCCGCCACCTGCGCCGTGCTGATCCAAACCTTCTGGCCATTCACGATGTAGCGGTCGCCACGCCGCTCCGCCCGGGTCTTGAGGCGGGTGGTGTCGAGGCCGGTGGTCGGCTCGGTGACGCCGAAACAGGCTTTCACCTCACCCCGCGCGATCGGCGGCAGCATGCGCCGCTGCTGTTCCGGCGAGCCATGCACCACCACCGGATGCAGTCCGAAGATATTCAGGTGCACCGCTGTCGCCCCCGACATCCCGGCCCCGGAGGCAGCGATCGCCTCCATCATGATGGCCGCCTCGGTGATGCCGAGGCCGGCACCGCCGAACTCCTCCGGGATGCAGATGCCGAGCCAGCCGGCCTCGGCGACGGCACGGTGGAATTCGTGGGGGAAGCCGCCTTCCTTGTCCTTCTTCAGCCAATAGGCGTCGTCGAAACGCGCGCAGATGGCGGCCACCGCCGCGCGGATCGCATCCTGTTCCGGCGTCAGCGCGAAATCCATCTTTCCTGCTCCCTGGCGGCGGGTGAGGGATGCTACAGGGCCGCCGCAGGGTCAACCGAACCCTCGCCCGGGGTGGCGGAATGGGGAATACTCCGGGTGGGGCTGGGCTGGCTCAGGGTTGCCGTCACGCCTCACAGGATGGTGACATCAACCCTGGCTGCCAGCCGGCGGAAATGCTGCAACGCCGGCTCCGGCCGAGGCCCTGAATCGGACCCGCGACACCAAACCGCCACTGGATTGCATCATGCCCGACAGCCAGCGCGACGCCGCCCCGCGGACCATCCGCCGCCAGGACTACCACCCGCCGGAATTCCTGGTGGATCATGTCGAACTGTATTTCGACCTCGATGCGGCCGCGACCACGGTGCGCGCGCGGCTGACCCTCCGCCGCAACTCAGCGGCGCCGCAGGCACCGCTTCGGCTGGATGGCGATGCGCTGACCCTGCTGGAGATCATGCTGGATGGCGTGCCGCTGCCCGCCGAACGCTACAGCATCGGCGAGGACGGGGCGCTGACGATCACCGAGGTGCCGGATGCCTGCCTGCTGGAAACCGTGGTGCGGATCGCGCCGGAGGCGAATACCGAACTCTCTGGCCTCTATACCTCCGGAGGCAATTTCTACACGCAGTGTGAGGCGGAAGGGTTCCGCCGCATCACCTTCTTCCCGGACCGGCCGGATGTGATGTCCCGCTATTCGGTCACGATCACCGCCGATCGCGCCAGTTGCCCCGTGCTGCTCTCCAATGGCAACCCGGACGGCAGCGGCCATGTCGGGGATAGCCGCCACTGGGTCCGCTGGGTCGATCCGCACCCGAAGCCCAGCTATCTTTTTGCCCTGGTCGCAGGCGACCTGATCGACGTGCATCAGACCTACGTCACCCGCTCCGGCCGCAGTGTCGCGCTCAATATCTGGGTGCGGCGCGGCGACGAGGAGCGCTGTGCCCATGCCATGGACAGCCTGACACGCGCCATGCGCTGGGACGAGGAGGTCTTCGGCCTCGAATACGACCTCGACGTGTTCAACATCGCCGCCGTTTCTGATTTCAACATGGGCGCGATGGAGAACAAGGGCCTCAACGTCTTCAACACCAAATACGTGCTGGCCAGCGCGGCGACGGCCACGGATGGCGACTACCAGGGGATCGAGACCGTCGTCGCGCATGAGTATTTCCACAATTGGACCGGCAACCGCGTCACCTGCCGCGACTGGTTCCAGCTCTCGCTGAAGGAAGGGCTGACCGTCTTCCGCGACCAGGAATTCAGCGCCGACCAGGGCAGCCGCGCGGTGAAGCGCATCCGCGACGTGCGCGGGTTGCGTGCCGCGCAATTCCCCGAGGATGCGGGGCCGATGGCGCATCCGGTGCGGCCGGACAGCTATATCGAGATCGACAATTTCTACACCCCCACCGTCTATCAGAAGGGCGCCGAGGTGGTGCGGCTGTTGCATACCCGCATCGGCTCCGCCGCCTTCCGCCGCGGCATGGACCTCTACATCGCCCGGCACGACAACCAGGCCGTCACCATCGAGGATTTCGTCGCCGCGATGCAGGACGCCTCCGGCATCGACCTCTCGCGCTTTGCGCGCTGGTACGACCAGGCCGGCACCCCGGAACTCGCCGCCGAGGATAGCTACGACCCCGCCACGCGCCGCTGGACCCTGACGCTCCGGCAACAGACGCCGGCCACGCCGGGCCAGACGGAGAAGCAGCCGCTGCCGATCCCGGTCGCCATGGGCCTGCTGGACGGGCAGGGCAGGGAACTACCGACCCGTCTTGCCGGCGAGAACGCCGCGCAGGCCGGAACTCGCCTGCTGCTGTTGCAGGAGAACGAGCAGGAATTCGTCTTCGAGGATGTGCCCTCCCCGCCGGTGCCGTCGCTGCTGCGCGGCTTCTCCGCCCCGGTGCGACTCAAGGGCATCCTGCGCGACCGGCTGCGCTTCCTCGCGGTGCATGACACGGATCCCTTCGTCCGCTGGGAATCGGGCCAGCAATACGCCACCGCGTTGATGCTCGATCTCGTCGCCGCCCATCGCCGCGGCGAGTCACTGGCTTTCGATCCGGCGCTTGCGGAGGCCATCCACAATACCCTGGCCGGTGCCGATGCCGATGCCGATCCGGCCTTCGCCGCCGAGGCGTTGGCGCTACCCGGCGAAACCTTCGTCGCCGACCAGATGCAGATCGCTGACCCGGAGGCGGTGCATCTTGTTCGCGAGTTCCTGCGTCGGGAGATCGGGCACCGCTGCGGTGACGCGCTGCACGCCACTTATGCCGCCCTGGCGGAATCCGGCCCCTACCGCATCGACGGGCGCAGCATCGGCCGCCGCAGCCTGCGCAATGCCTGCCTCGGCTATCTCGCCGCGGCGGGGGAGGAGGGTTTGCGCCTCGCCAGCGCGCAGTTCGACGGCGCCACCAACATGACCGACACGCTCGCCGCCCTGTCGCTGCTCGCGAATGCGGAGGCGCCGGCGCGCGATGCCGCGCTCGCCGCCTTCCATGCGCGCTGGCATGGCGACGACCTGGTGCTCGACAAGTGGTTCTCCATCCAGGCGATGTCGCGCCGTGCCGACACCATTGCGCAGGTCCGCGCCCTCTATACGCATCCGGATTTCGACCTGCGCAACCCGAACCGCGCGCGCTCGCTCATCGGCGCCTTCGCCAGCGGCAATCCGGTGCGCTTCCACGACGCCTCGGGCGAGGGCTACCGATTCCTGGGGGATGCGGTCATCGCGCTCGACCCGATCAACGGCTCGATGGCGGCGCGGCTGATCTCGCCGCTCGGCCTCTGGCGCCGCCAGTCGCCGGACCGCGCGGCCCTGATGCGGGCGGAGCTGGAACGCATCCTGGCCACGCCGAAGCTCAGCAAGGGCACCTTCGAGAAGGCCTCGAAGGGCCTCGCCTAGGTTTTCCGCACCGCGCCGGTGATGGCATCCAGCACCTGGTCCATGGCGCGCTGGAAGCCGAGGCCATCGAGATAGCCGTCGGTATCGCCGGCGCGCTCCAGGAAGGCGCGCCAGGTGGGGGTGCCCATGCCCTGGCGGAAGCGGTCGTGCAGGTAGCGCACCGCTTCATCCGGCGTGCTGGCCGGCACCAGCCAGCCCTTCATGTTCTCGAGGTCCATGTCGAGGCCAAGTTCCTTCAGCGTCGGCACCTCCGGGAAGCTCTCGGCGCGGTCGGCCGAGCAGCAGGCCAGCACCCGCAGCAGCCCGCCATCGGTCAGGCCGCGGAATTCCTCCGGCGAGGCCACCATCATGTCCACCTGGCCCGCCGCCACCGCCTGCAATCCCGGCGCGCCACCGGTGAAGGGCACATGCAGCAATTCTACCCCCGCGCGCTGCTCCAGCACCACGAAGACCGCGTGGTAGATCGAACCGACACCGGAGGAGCCGTGGCTCACCTGGCCCGGCTTGGCCCGCGCCTCGGCGATGACGTCCTGCATGGTGCGGAAGCGGCTATCCGCCTTGACCAGGATGAACATGCGCTGGCGCATCAGCCGCATCACCGCGCGGAAGCTGCGCCTCGCGTCATAGGGGAGCTGGCGGAACGCGGGGATGCTGGTGCTCTCGCTGCCGCCGCCCATCAGTAGGGTATGGCCGTCGCCGGCCAGCAACGCCACCTGCTGCGCCGCGATGGTGCCGCCGGCGCCCGGCCGGTTCACCACCACCAGCGGCTGCGGGATCAGCGGCTGCGTCGCCTCAATGATGGCGCGGGCGATGAGGTCGGCACCGCCACCGGGCGCGAAGCCGATGATGCATTGGATCGGCCGGGTCGGCTGCCAGCCCGCCTGCGCCAGTGCCGGGGACGCCAAGCCGGCCGCCATGCCCGCCAGCAATTGCCGTCGCTGCATCACCCTTGTCCTCCCCAGACCTTCCGCATCGGATCATAGGCCGTGGCGCGCGCTCTGGACAGCGCCGCCAGCCCCCGCTTCACTCCCGGCCACGGAGAGGAACAGGTCCATGACTGCCACGCCGCGCCTGCCGGTGCCGCCGGGCGCCTGCGACACGCATATGCATGTCTATGGACCGGCCGCACGCTATCTGCTGGCCGCCACCGCCGCCAAGCCACCGCCCGCGGGGGCCGACCTCGCCGCCTATCGCCAGGTGATGGTGCGGCTCGGGCTGGAACGGGTGGTGGTGGTGCAGCCCTCCGCCTATGGCGCCGACAATGCCTGCACCATGGATGCCGTGGCGGCGCTCGGCGAGGCCGGCCGCGCCGTAGTGGTGGTGACGCCAACCACACCGGAGGCGGAGATCGCCCGGCTGCACGCACTGGGCGCCCGCGGCGCGCGCTTCTACCTGATGCAGGGCGCGCCGCAGGGCTGGGAGGCGCTGGCCCCCGTCGCCGCCCGCATCGCGCCCTTCGGTTGGCATGCGCAACTGCAATTCGACGGCACCGAACTGCCGGCGCGCGAGGCCATGATCCGGGCGCTGCCCTGCCCGGTGGTGATCGACCATATCGGCCGCTTCCACGACCCCGTGCCGGTGGACCGGCCGCAGGTGCGGGCGCTGCTGCGCCTGCTGGAAGGCGGCCGGGCCTGGATGAAGGCTTCCGCGCCCTACAATACCTCGCTCTCCGGGCCCCCGGATTATGCGGATGTCGCGGCCATCGCCCGTGCCGCCATCCGCACGGCGCCGGACCGCGTGGTCTGGGCCAGCAATTGGCCGCATCCGAACCGGCCGGCCTATCCGCTGGAGGAAGCCGCGCTGCTAGACCTGCTTGGCGAATGGGCGCCGGACGAGGCGACGCGGCGCCGTATCCTGGCTGAGAATCCGGCCACGCTCTATGGCTGGTCGAAGGCGACGGGCGCGGGCTAGTCTCGCGCCAGAAATGGAGGAAACCCCATGCCGGAACTGGCGCGCCGAAGCCTGATGGCGGCTGGCCTCGCTGCCCTGCCGCTCGCGGCGCGCGGGCAGGCGGGCTGGCCATCCGAACGGCCGATCAGCTTCATCGTGCCCTTCCCGCCGGGCGGCGGCACCGATGTCATGGCCCGCGCCATGATCCCCCATATGGAGCGGCACCTGCCGGGTGCCCGCTTCGTCGTGCTGAACCGGCCGGGGGCAGGGGCGGAGGTGGGCTATACCGCGCTGGCCAGCGCCGCACCGGATGGACACACCATCGGCGTCGTCATCATCCCGAGCCTCCAGACCGTCACCATCGAGCGCACCCCGCGCTACCGGCTGGAGGACCTCGCCTATCTTGGCGGCGTGGTGGATGACCCGGGCGGATTCTTCGTGGCGCCGGACAGCCCGCTCCGCACCCCGGCCGACCTCGTGGCCCATGCCAAGGCCAATCCGGACAAGGTGGCGGTCGGCACCGCCGGCATCGGTTCGGACGACCACCTGCTGATGATGGGTTTCGACCGCGCGGCCGGGACACGGCTGGTGCATGTGCCCTTCGCCGGCCAGGCGCCGACCATCACCGCGCTGCTCGGCCGCCACATCACCGTGGCCGCCATGAATATCGGCGAGAGCCTGGAACTGGTGAAGCAGGGGCAGGTGCGGCCCCTAGCCCAGGCATCGCCCACGCGCAGCGCGCTGGCGCCCGATATCCCGACCTTCCGGGAACAGGGTCTCGACCTCACGGGCGGCGTGGTGCGCGGCATCGCCCTGCCTGCCGCCACGCCGGCGCCCATCCGCGCGCGGCTGGAGGCGGCGCTGCTCGCCACCATGGATGATCCGGCCTGGCAGGCCGAGGCCGCGCGCCTCTACCAGCCGCTGCGCCGCATGGATGGCGCGGCCTTCACGCAATTGGTCCACCAGGAAGCCGAGGCGCTGCGCCGGCTCTGGCAGGAACGGCCCTGGAAGGATTGAACCGATGGCACGCCGGCTGATCGACCTCTCCACCCCCGTAGCCACCGGCCATTTCCGCTGGCCGGTGGAGCGCCGCCTCTGGAAGAAGCACGAGGATGGCGGCGGCCAGGGCACCTGGGCCGGCTGGAATGTCCATAGCTTCACCCATATGGACAGCCCGCGGCATGTCGACCCGGAGGGCTTCACCACGGATGCCATCAGCCTCGACATGACGGTGGGCGATGCGGCAGTGCTCGACCTCTCCGACGTGCCGGAGAACAGCCCGATCAGCGGTGCCCGCATCGCCGCCGCCGGGGCGCATCTCCGGCGCGGCGACATCGCCATCCTGAAGACCCGCTGGGACGAGCGCGCCAGCATCGAGACGCCGGAATTCTGGGCGAAATCCCCCTGGATGACCGCCGAGGCCGCGATCTGGCTGCGCGAGGCCGGCATCAAGGCGGTGGGCTTCGACTTCCCGCAGGATCACTGCATCCGCTTCTTCATCACCGGCGAGAAGCGGCCGCCGCTGCCGGAGCATGTGACGCATTTCCACCTGCTGAAGCAGGGCGTGGTGATGTTCGAATACCTCCGCAACACCGGCGCGCTGCGGGCGCCGCGCAGCCTGGTCGTGGCGCTGCCCATCAAGCTGCCGGACAGCGACGGCGCCCCCGCCCGGGTCATCGCCATCGAGGAGGATGCGGCGTGAGGTTCGCCGGCCAGGCGGCGCTCGTCACCGGCGGCGGCGCCGGCATCGGCGAGGCGATTGCGCGGCGCCTGGCGCGGGAGGGCGCCGGCGTGCTGGTGGCCGACCTGGTCGCCGAGCGCGCGGCGGGCGTCGCCGCCGGCATCGCCGCAGCGGGCGGCCGGGCCGAGCCCTTCACCCTGGACGTGGCGGAGGAGGAGCAGACGGCTGCCGCCGTCGCGGCGGCCGAGCGGCATTTTGGCCCTCTCGGCATCGCCGTCTGCAATGCCGGCATCACCGACCGCGTGCCCGCGCTGGAGATGAGCCGCGCCGCTTTCGAACGGGTGATCCGCACCAACCTCACCGGCTGCTTCGTCACCGCCCAGGCGGCGGCGCGGGCCATGGTGGCGCATGGCGGGGGCGGGCGGATCGTCACCACCTCCTCCGTCTCGGGGCAGTTCGGCGGCACCGGGCGTGCCGCCTATGGCGCCAGCAAGGCGGGCATCATCAACCTCACCGAGGTGCTGGCGATGGAGCTGGCGCCGCATGGCATCCTGGTGAATTGCTTGGCGCCGGGCCCGACCCAGGTGGCGCGCACCGCGCATGGGCCGCGGCAGCGGGCCGCCTTCCTCGATCGCATGGCGCTGAAGCGCTACGCCACGCCGGAGGAGATCGCCGCCGCCGTCGCCTTCCTCTGCTCGGAGGATGCAGGCTTTGTCACGGGCCATGTGCTGAACGTGGATGGCGGCTTCCGCGCCGCGGGCGTGCTCTACGATCCCTCGGATGGAGCCTGACAGGGGGGGGGAACCATGCTGCGGCGCATCGTGCTTTGCCTTGGCCTTTGCTTCGTCGCACTTCCCGCCGGCGCGGCGGAACTCGACCCGGCCGCCGTGGCCTACAGGCTGCCGGACCAGATCCCCCTGGGGTCCGGTGACGCCGAACGGCAACCAGCAGGCGGTGCTGCTGGGCGATCCCTCAAAGCCCGGCCCCTACATCGTCATGGTCCGCTGGCTGCCGGGGCATATGAGCCGGCCGCATTCGCACCCGAACGACCGCTTCATCCAGGTCCTCTCCGGCACCTGGTGGATGGGCAGCGGCCCGCGCTTCGACCCGGAGAATACCGTGCCCGTCCCGGCCGGCACCTTCGTGACGCATTTCGGCCGCCAAGTGCATTACGACGGCGCCAAGGCGGAGCCCACGACCCTGCTCATCATGGGGGAGGGACCGGGCACCTCCACCCCGGCCGGGGCGCCGCGCTGAGCCCCGGCCAGAGCGTTTTCCGTTCGCATTGGCTCACGGAATCCGCTCTGGCCTTTTTGCTTTGGCGAGCAAATTACCCCGCCCGGGTGATTCCACCCGGACGGAGTTTGCTCTAGCGCGGCACCTCCACCGTCGCCAGCAGCCGTGCCTTGTCCGCAACATCGCGCCGCAGGGCGCGGCCGAATTCCTCGGTATCGGCGTAGTAGTCGAGCGGCTGGAAGCCGCGCCGCGCGGCCTCGGCATAGACCTCCTCCGCCGCCGCGCCGGCGCAGGCCCGGGCCAGCGTCTGGCGCACCGGCACCGGCAGTCCGGCAGGGGCGAGCAGCCCGCCGAAGCTGGTCGGCGCCACCGGGAAGCCCGCCTCCGGCACCGTCGGCACATCCGGAATCAGCGGGTGGCGCCGCTCCGCGAAGACCGCGAGCGGCCTGAGCGCCCCGCCACGCAGGGAGCCCAGCACCAGCGAGACGAATTCCACCCGCCCGGCCATGGCGTCCAGGATCGCCGCCGGCTCGCCGCGATAGGGCACGTCCTGCACCTGGATGCCCGCGGCCTGGGCCAGTTCGACCATCGCCAGATGCGGGATGGAGGCGATGCCCTGGTGCCCGAAGCGCAGGCTGCCCGGTTGCGCCCGTGCTGCCGCCACCAGATCGCCGAGGCTGGTGAAGGGGCTCTCCGGCCGTACCGCCAGCGCCATGGTATTCACGAAGGTGCGGCAGACCGGCTCGATCTGCTCGGCGCGGTAGCCCGCATCCGGCCGTGTCACCGGCAGGACGGAAAGCGTATAGGCCGCGGTGAAGAGCAGCGTGTAGCCATCCGGCGCCGCCCGCGCGACCGTGGCGGTGCCGAGCGCGCCGGAGGCGCCATCCCGGTTCACCACCGCCACCGGCTGGCCGAGCTTGGCCTGCAACCCCGGCGCCAAGGCGCGCAGCAGGGTGTCGCTGATGCTGCCGGCTGGTGCGGGATTCACGATCTGGATCGGCCGCGCCGGAAAGGCCGGCTGCGCATGCACCCTGCCGCCCGCCAGCAGCAGCGCGCCGAGCAGCATGGCCCACGCGGCTTCCCGTCCCGCCATCCTCATCGCCTCCCCGTCTCGCCCCGCAGCAAAGCCCGGTCTAGGATCACCGGCAAGAGCGGGCCGCGCTGGCGCGGGTCGCCATTCCCTGGGGAGGGGAGCGATGGTGGTGCAGGCTCTCGGCTATGTCGGCATCGAGGCGCGGTCGCCCGAGGACTGGGCCGGCTACGGCACCAATTTCCTCGGCCTGCAATTGGCGGAGCGCGCCGCCTCGCAGCTCGTCTTCCGCATGGATGATCGCCGGCAACGCCTGGTGGTGACGCCGGGCGAGCGCGACGGCGCCCGCTTCTTCGGCTGGGAACTCGCCGATGCCGCGGCGCTGGAGGCGATGGCGGCGCGGCTGGAGGCCGCCGGCATGACCTTCTCCCGAGGCGACCGGGCGCTGGCAGACCAGCGCCGCGTCACCGGGTTGATCGCGGTGCAGGACCCGATGGGCAACCGGGTCGAGCTGGTGCATGGCGCCGAGGTCACGGATGCGCCCTTCATCCCGGGCCGCCCGATCAGCGGCTTCCGCACCGGCGCGCTTGGCATGGGCCATGCCGTGCTGACTGTGCCGCGCATGGCGGAGGCGCTGGCCTTCTACCGCGACCTGCTGGGCTTCCGCGTCTCGGACTATGTGACCAATCCCTTCCACGCCTATTTCCTGCACGTGAATCCGCGCCACCATTCCCTTGCACTGATCGAGACCGGAAGTGCCGGCCTGCACCATCTGATGATCGAGCTGTTCAACCTGGACGATGTCGGCCAGGGCTATGACCTGGCCATGCTGGAGGAAGGGCGCGTCGCCACCACCCTCGGCCGCCATACCAATGATTTCATGACCAGCTTCTATGCCCGCACGCCGGGCGGCTTCATGCTGGAATATGGCTGGGGCGGCCGCGCCGTCGATCCCGCCACCTGGCAGCCGGTGGAAATGCATTCCGGCCCGAGCCTCTGGGGCCACGAGCGCAATTGGGGCTCGCCGGAGATGCAGGCCGAGGCGCGGCGGCTGAAGCTGCAGGCGGCACGGGACGGCGAGCGGCAACCGCTGCAAGTGCTGCCCGGCAATCACGCGCTGATCCCCGGCGAATGCGCCTGGTGGGACGCGGCGCTGCGCGGGCACTGAAGCGGTGGCGCATCCCCGCATCCCGGTCGCCGGCGGCGGCCGCCGCCACTACGAGAATACGCGACGCGAGTGCACCGCCGGCGTGGTGCGCGTCAGCAGCGTCAGGGAGCACCAGGAATGACTCCATTCCCACGATGCCACGGCGGCGTCGCTGTGATCCGCCGCCGGCACCTGCTCGGCGCGGCAGCGCTGGCTGCCACCGTACCCGCCGCGGCGCAGGAGGCGGCACGGCCGATCCGTATCCTGGTGGGCTTCACCCCCGGCGGCGGCACGGACCTTCTGGTGCGCTCCTTCTCCAACCGGCTGGCGGAGATTCTTGGCCAATCCGTGGTGGTGGAGAACCGGCCCGGCGCCGGCGGCAACATCGCGACCGAGGCGGCGGTGCGCGCCGCGCCCGATGGCCACACGCTGGTGCTCGGCACGGTCGGCTCGCTGATCGTCAACCCGGTGATCTTCCGCGACCTGCCCTATGATGTCGATGCGGACCTGGTGCCCGTGGCGCTGGCGGGCGACATCTTCAATGTGCTGGTGGTACCGGCGGCCCGGCCCTGGCGCAATCTCGGGGAGCTGATCGCGGCAGCCAAGGCACGGCCGGGCGGACTGAGCTGGTCGCATAGCGGCGTCGGCACCTCGCTGCACTTGGCGGGGTCGCTCTTCGACCGCGTCGCGGGGATCGAGACGGTGAGCGTCTCCTATCGCGGCGGCGCGCCGATGGCGACCGACCTGATGGCCGGGCGCATCGACTATTCCTTCGCCACCGCCGCCTCGGTCATGCCGGCGCTGCGGGAGGGACGGCTGCGGGCCCTGGCGGTGCCGGCGGCGACGCGGCGGCCCGGGCTCGAAGATGTTCCGACCGTGGCCGAAAGCGGCCTGCCTGGCTTCGCCGTGAACAATTGGGCGGGGCTGCTGGCGCCGCGCGGCACGCCGCAGCCGGCCATCGCGCGGCTCGATGCCGCCATACGCGAGACGCTGCGCGACCCGGCGACGCGGGAGAACCTCGCCCGCAACGGCATCGCGCCGCTCTCCGGCGGCCCGGCCGAATTCGCCACCCTCTGGCAGGATGACCGGCAGCGCTGGGAGCCAATCATCCGCGCCAGCGGCGCCCGGCCGAATTGATGTTCTACGATCCGAATGCCGGCCGCGACGCACATGGCCTGCCGCACGATCCCTTCAAGAGCTGCGTCATCCCGCGCCCGATCGGCTGGATCTCCAGCCTCTCGGCGGAGGGTGTGCCCAACCTCGCGCCCTTCAGCTTCTTCAACGCGGTCTGCTGGGCGCCTGCGATGGTGATCTTCGCCTGCCCCGGCCCGGATGCGGAAGGCAATGCCAAGGATAGCTTCCTGAACGTCGCCGCGACAGGCGAATTCGTGGTGAACATGGCTACCTGGGCGCAGCGCGAGGCGGTGAACCTCTCCTCCGCCGAATGCCCGCCGGAGGTGGATGAGATCGCGCTTCTGGGGCTGGAGACGCTGCCCTCGGTCAAGGTGAAGCCGCCCCGCATCGCCGGCTCGCCCATCCATCTCGAATGCCTCCACCACCAGACCGTGCTGCTGCCCTCGAAGAGCCGGCGGCGGGAGAATGCCGTGGTCTTCGGCCGCGTGGTCGGCGTGCATATCGACGATGCCGTCCTCCGCGACGGCCGGATCGATCTCGCCCTGGTGCGCCCCATCGCGCGGCTCGGCTATCGGGACTGGGCGGTCGTGGATAGTATCTTCCAACAGAACCCGCCCTCCTGGCCGCTCGACCGGCCCGATGAGGCCGGGCAGACGGGAAACCAACCATGAAGATTGCCAAATCCGGACTCTCCCGCCGCGCCATGCTGGCTGCCGCAGCCATGCTGGGCGCAGCGCGCGGCGCCGCGGCCCAGGCGACCTGGCCCTCGCGCGACATCACCTTCATCGTGCCCTATGCGCCCGGCGGCTCCACTGACCCGATCGGCCGCGCCTATTGCACGCAACTCGAAAAAAATCCTCGGCGTGACGACGGTGGTGGAGAACCGCCCCGGCGGCTCCGCCACCATCGGCACCGGCGCGGTCATCCGGGCGCGGCCGGATGGCTATACCATCGGCCTTGGCTCCAATTCCTCCATGCTGCTGCAGCCGCTGGTCAATCCGGGCCTCGGCTGGTCCACGGCGGAGGACTTCACCTCGGTGGTCAAGCTGGGCGACCTGCCCTGCGTATTGGCCGTGCGGGCCGATGCGCCCTGGCGGACCCTGGCCGAGTTCATCGAGCATGCGCGGGCCAATCCGCGGCGTGTCCGCGCCTCGAATTCCGGGCTGCGCACCACGCCGGACCTTGCCACGCATCAGTTGAACCGGAAGGCCGGCACGCAGATCGTCTCGGTGCCCTTCACCGGCGGTGGCGGCGAGGCATTGCTGGCGCTGCTCGGTGGCAGGGTGGAGGCGACGGTGGGCTTCGGCCCCACCACCAAGGGCCAGGTGGAGGCCGGCAAGGTCCGCATCCTCGCGGTCTTCGCGCGCGAACGCTACGAGTTGTTCCCGGACGCAGCCACCACGGTGGAATCCGGCTTCGACGTGACCCTGCCCACCTCCTACTACGTCATCGCCCCCAAGGGCCTGGCGCCGGAGGTGCTGGCACGGCTGACCGAGGCCTCGGTCCAGGCGGTGACGCAGCCTGATTTCATCAGCTTCGCCAAGGCCAATGGCTATATCCTGAACCCCATCACCGGCGATGCGGTGAAGGCGGAACTCACCGAGATGCAGGCCGAGTTGCGCGAGGTCCTTGCCTTCGTGCAGCAGCGCTCCTGATGCCGGCGGGAACCACGCCCAGCCTGCGCCAGGGCCGCCTCTGGCTCGGGATGATCGGGCTGGCCTTCACCGCCGGCTACCTCGCGCTCGCCCTGCAACTGCCGATGGGCGAACGGGAGATGCCGGGCGCCGCCGCCTTTCCGCTGCTGGTGGGCCTGATCCTCGGCGCCCTCAGCCTCGGCCTGGTGGTCGAGGCATGGCGGATGCGCGGGTCGCCGCCGCTCGACCTGCCCTCCCGCGCCGATGCGCGGCGGATGCTGGCGGTGCTGGCGGCGCTGCTGTTCTATATCCTGCTGGTGCCCTGGCTCGGCCAGATGCTCACCGCAACCTTGCTGACCACCCTGGTGGCACGGCTGCTGCGCGGCGGGTCCTGGTGGCCGGCGCTGCTGGCCGGGGTGGCAGTGGGCCTCGGCTCGCAATGGCTTTTCGTCGGCCTCTTCCAGGTGCCGCTGCCGCGCGGCGAACTCCTGCCGGCGCTGGGGTGGCACTGATGGGTGCGCTGGAGGGGCTGCTCTACGGGCTCAGCGTCGCCACCCTGCCGCACAACCTGCTGGCGGCGCTGGCCGGGGCACTGGCCGGCACCGCCATCGGTGTGCTGCCGGGCCTCGGCCCGGTGGCCGGGGTGGCGCTGGTGCTGCCGCTGACCTTCGCGCTGGAGCCGACCACCGGCCTCATCATGATGGCCGGCATCTTCTACGGCTCGATGTATGGCGGCTCCACCACCGCCATCCTGCTGAACATTCCGGGCGAGAGCGCCTCGGTCGTCACCGCCATCGACGGCTATCGGCTGACCCGCAAGGGCCGCGCCGGGGCGGTGCTGGCCGTGGTCGCGGTGGGCAGCTTCGTCGGGGGCACGCTCGCGGTGATCGGCGTGATGCTGGCGGCGCCGCTGCTTGCCTCCGCCGCGCTGCTCTTCGGCCCTTCGGAATTCCTGGCGCTCACTGCCGGCGGGCTGATCGTGCTGGCCCGCATCTCCGGTGGCAGCTTCGCCGCGGCGGGTTTCGCCTGCATGCTCGGCGTGCTGCTCGGCACGGTGGGGCAGGAGATGGTGACGGGGCTCAACCGCTTCACCTTCGGCAATCTGGAGCTGACCGAGGGCATCAACCTGGTGCCCGTGGTGGTCGGCCTCTATGGTGTGGCCGAGATCCTGCGCCTGGCGGAAGCCGCGCTGCGCCAGCCCGAACCCGTGCGGGTGCGGCTGCGCGACCTCTTCCCAAGCGGCGAGGAATGGCGCCGCGCCGTACCCTCCTGGCTGCGCGGCACCGCGCTCGGCTTCGGCTTCGGGCTGATCCCGGGGCCGGCGGCCACGCTCTCCTCCTTCGCCGCCTACCGGGTGGAACAGGCGGTCAGCCGCCACCGCGCCGAGATCGGCCAGGGCGCGATCGAGGGCGTGGCCGGGCCGGAAGCCGCCAACAATGCCGCCGCCACCTCGGCGCTGGTGCCGCTGCTCTCGCTGGGCCTGCCCTTCACGCCGATCGCGGCGCTGATGATCTCGGCCATGATGGTGCAGGGGGTGCAGCCGGGTCCGCTGCTGATCCAGCAGCATCCGCAGATCTTCTGGGGGCTGATCGCCAGCATCTATATCGGCAATGTCATGCTGCTGGTGCTGAACCTGCCATTGGTGGGCCTCTGGGTCTGGCTGCTGCGCATCCCTGTCTGGCTCTTCGTGCCGCTGCTCCTCGTCATCGCCTGCATCGGCGCCTATTCGGTCAGCAACTCCATGCTGGCGCTCTGGGTGCTGCTGGGCGCCGGGATGCTCGGCTACGTCCTCCAGAAGCTGGAGATCCCGCTGGCGCCGCTGGTGGTGGGGCTGATCCTCGGGCCGAATATCGAGAAGCATTTCCGCGAGGGCATGATCCTGGCGCAGGGGGACCTGCTCTATTTCCTGGAGGGTCCCATCTCGCCCACGATCTGGGCGCTGGCGGTGCTGGTCTCGCTGGCCGGGCTGCTGCGCCGGCGGCGGGCGCAACCGGTACCGGATGCCTTGTAGGAGAGGAAATATCCATGACCGAGACTCTCGCCACCCGCATCGGCGTCTTTGCCGCCCGCTTCACCTCAGCCGACCTCACCGCGGAGGAGGCGCGCCTCGCTCGCCGCGCCCTGCTGGATACCCTGGCCTGCGCGCTGGGCGGGCTGCGGGAGGCGCCGGTGGCGGCGGCACTCCGCTACGCGCAGCGGACCAGCGGCGCCGGGGTGGCACGCGTCTGGGGCACCGATATCAGGCTTGGGCTGGAACAGGCCGCCTTCGTCAATGCAGTGGCCGGCCATGTGCTGGACTACGACGATGTCACCACGCCGCTGCGTGGCCATCCCTCGATCGCCATGCTGCCGGCGCTGGTGGCGCTGGCCGAGGCGGAGGGCAGGGGGGATGCAGGACCTCGCCGCCGCCTATGTCGCGGGCTTCGAGGTGGCCGGCCGCATTGCCGAGGCGATCGGCGACGAGCACTACGCCAAGGGCTGGCACGCCACCGCCAGCATCGGCCTGCTCGGCGCCACGGTCGCCTGCGCCAACCTGCTGCGGCTGAGCGCGGAGCAGGCGAGGGACGCGATCGGTTTGGCGGTGGCCCAGGCGGCCGGCACGCGGGAGAATTTCGGCACCGATGCCAAGTCCTTCCAGGCCGGCCATGCCAACCGCGCGGCGCTGCAGGCCGTGCTGCTGGCGCGCGAGGGATTCTCCTCCACTCCCGCCGTGCTGGAAGGGCCGCGCGGCTACCTCGCGCTCTATGGCGCCGGCGAGGATCTGGCGGCCGCCCTGGCAGGGATTGGCGAGGCGCCGCGCCTGCTGGTCCGCGCCGGGCTGGAGGTGAAGAAATACCCGATGTGCTACGCCACCCACCGGGCGCTGGACGGACTGCTCGACCTCAAGGCGGAAACCGGGGTGGCACTCGCCGATGTCGCCAGGGTGGAGGTGGAGGGCAATGCCCGCTCCTTCGCGCCGCTGCTGCATGACCGACCGCAAACCGGGCTGGAGGCGAAATTCTCCATGCAATACGCGATCGCCGCCGCGCTGGCGGATGGCCGCGTCGCGCTGCCGAGCTTCGAGGACCAGGCGGTGCAGCGCGGCGCCATCCAGGATTTCCTGCCTCACGTGACAAAGCACGAGGCCGCCGGCCCGGCGCAGCCCCGCTATACCGCGGTCACGCTGCACCTGCATGATGGAAGCCGGCTGCACCGCCGGGTGGAGGCGCTGCGCGGCGGCGCCTCCCTGCCGCTCTCGGAGACCGAGCTTGTGGCCAAGCTGGCCGATTGCCTGGCCCATGCCGGGCTGGCGGTGGATGCGCCGTCGCTGGCGGCGACCATCCTCGACCCCGTCGACCGCAGGCTCTCCGACCTTCTGGCGCTGCTGCACCCGGTCCGGGCCGCGGCGGAATAGGGCAGCCCGCCAGCCCCGGTATCTCGCCGGGGCTGGCGCGCACCGCGTCCTATTCCACGCGGATGTTGTTGTCCTTGATGACCTTGCGGAACGCCTCGCTCTGCTCGCGCAGATAGGCGGTGAAGGCTTCCGGGCCGCGCGGGTCCACCTCGGAACCGATGGAGGCCAGGCGCTCCCGCACTTCCTGCGTTGCCAGCGCCTTTTCGCATTCCGCGGCCAGCCGGTCCACGATCGGCTTTGGCGTGCCGGTCGGCACCATGTAGCCGCCCCAGGCACCGACATCATAGCCGGGCAGGTTCGCGGCGGTTGCAAGCGGCGGACTATCCGGCGCCAGCGAGCTGCCCCGCGCCACCGAGATGCCAAGGCTGCGCAGCGCGTTCTGCCGCACCAGCGGGCCGGTCGCGGCGAGCGTGTCCACCGCGAAATCCACCTGGCCCGCCACCACGGCGGTCAAGGCCGGGCCGCTGCCCTGGAAGGGCACATGCACCGTGTCGAGTTCGGCCCGGCTCAGGAACATCAGGGTGATCAGATGCGCCGCCGCCCCGGTGCCGGAGGAGGCATAGGTGTACTTCCCGGGATTGGCCCGCACCTCGGCGATGAATTCCTGTGCATTGCGAGCCGGGAAATTGTTCCGCACCACCAGCAGGTAGGGGTTGACGATGAACATCGCCACCGGCTGCAGGTCGCGCTCCGGGTTGTAGGGGGTGCGCTGCACCAGCGGCGCCGTGGTGATCGGCCCGGTGGAGGCGGCCAGGATGGTGTAGCCATCCGGCACGGCCTTGGCGACCGCATCGGTGCCGATCATGCCGCCGGCGCCGGCCCGATTCTCCGGCACGACCGGCTGGCCGAACTGCTCGCTCAGGCGCTGCGCCATCACCCGCGCCATGAGGTCCGTCGCCTGGCCGGGCGGCCAGGGCACGATCATGCGGATCGGCCGGTTGGGATAGGCGGCCTGCGCCTCGGCGCGACCGGCGGCCGCAGCGGCCAGGCCGGTGGCGCCGAGAAGCATGTTTCTACGGTTCATGGTGTCATTTCCCCCAGCATTCTTTCGGTTCCGCGGAATTGTCTCCGCTTCCTCCCTTACACTTGGCCCTGGCCGCCGCCGCTGCCAAGTCAGAACGATATCATCGTTCCGCGCGCATCCTATTCCGTGCGCATCCCCGCGCGCCTTACCACCGGCGCCCAGCGCGCCCGGTCCTCGGTGACGAAGCGGGCGAAGGCTTCCGGGCTTTCGCTCGCCTCCACCTCGACGCCACCTTCCAGCAGCCGGCGCCGCACCTCGGGCTCCGCCAGCGTGGCATTCAACGCCGCATGCAGCCGGGAGATGCGCTCGGGCGGAGTGCCGCCGGTGGCCAGCAGGCCGAACCAGGTGGCGGCCTCGACCTGCGGGAAGCCCTGTTCCCCGGTGGTGGGCAGGTCCGGCATGGCCGCGCTGCGCTGCCGGCCGGCGATGGCGATGGGCCTGAGCGCGCCCGCCTGCACCTGCGGCAGCATCGGCGCCAGCGCATTGGTGAAGACCTGCACCCGCCCCGCCACCAGGTCGTTCAGCACCGGCCCGGTGCCGCGATAGGGGATGTGCTCCATCTCCACATCCAGCGCCTGGAGGATCATGGCGCCCGCCGCATGCCCGGTGCTGCCGACCCCCGGCGAGGCATAGCTGAGCGGCGGCCGCGCCTGGCGCGCATAAGCCTGCAATTCCTTCAGCGTCCGCACCGGCAGGCTGGGATGCACGACGATGACATTGGGGCCCTGGCCCATCAGGCCGATGGGCGCGAAATCGGTGACGATATCGAAGGGCACGCGCGCATGCACCAGGCTGACGATGGTCAGGCTGCCGCTGCCGCCGAGCAGCAGGGTATAGCCATCCGGCGCCGCCTTCGCCACCAGGTCGGAGCCCAGCATGCCGCCGGCGCCGCCGCGGTTCTCGATGACGATGGGCTGGCCGAGCCGCGCCGCCATCCCCTCCGTCACCAGCCTGCCCACGATGTCGTTGGTGCCGCCGGGGGTGAAGGGGATCACCAGCCGGATCGGCCGCTCGGGATAGGGCCGCTCGGGAGATTGGGCACGCGCCGGCATGGCAGCAGCGAGGGCGAGCAGCAACAATGCGAGGCGGCGCATCAAGGGGTTTCCTTCCCGGCTTTGCCCTCTATTGCCGCAGATCACAGCGCCATGCCACCGCTTCCCCGGTCGCCCGCTCCGCACCGGATCAGGTGCCCCCCGGCGGCCGGCGGATCCTGCCGCACCGGGCCGCTGCCGAAGACCAGGTCGCCGCGCTCCTCCAGCCCCAGCCCGTCCCAGAGCCGCCGGGCCTGCTCCGTATCCGAGGCCAGCGGCGGCTGGGCGCGGTGCATGCGGGATTCCACACGGCGGCGCTGGGCCGGTGTCAGTTCCTCCCAGAACCGGGTCAGCCAGCGGTTCCGCCGCACCCGTGCCTGGGTGCGGGAGGCCGGCGCCGGCACGGCCCCGGCGGCAGTCGCGGCCGCGGCCGGGACCGGCGGATTGGGCCGCGGTTCCATGGCACGGATCGGCCCCGGCCGCGGGTTGAGACTGTCGCAGCCCGTGCCGACCAGGGCGAGGGCGGCGAGGCAGAGCAGCGAGGCGCAAGGCAGGCGCATGGTCAGGCTCAGCGCCCGCCGGGCTCAACGCCCAACTGCATAGCCCTGCATCCCACGCGGATTGGCGCCGGCCAGGATCTGCCCATCCGGCTCCCGCCGCGCGCCGGTGAGGCGGCCTTCGGACCACTCGCCGCCGAGTTCCGCCTTGTGGCCGCGGGCGAGCAGGTCTTCCAGCACCGCGGGCGCGTAGCGGCCCTCCAGCACCAGCTTGCCGGGCCTGGCGCCGCGCGGCCAGAAGCTGCTGATCCAGTGCTCGGAATGGAAGCTCGGCAGGTCGATCGCCTGCTGGATGTTGAAGCGGTGGTCCACCATGCGCATCAGCATGATGGGCTGCCACTGGTCCTGCTGCTCCCCGCCCGGCGTGCCGAAGCTCATCCAGGGCTTGCCATCGCGCAGCACCATGCTGGGCGAGAGGGTGGTGCGGGGCCGCTTGCCCGGCAGCAGCCCATTCGGCAGCGACTCGTCCAGCCAGAACATCTGGCAGCGGGATCCCAGGCAGAAGCCCAATCCCGGGATCGCCGGCGAGGATTGCAGCCAGCCGGCCGAGGGCGTCGCGCTCACCATGTTGCCCCAGCGGTCGATGACGTCGATGTGGCAGGTATCGCCGCCCGAAGCGCCGAGGCGCGAGACGGTGGGCTCCCCGGTGCCGGCTGCCATGGCCAGTTCGGCGCCGCGCCGGATGGCGGCGGCGTAGTCGGTGCGCGGCGCCCTTCCATCCGGGCTGCCGGGGCGGAATTCCAGGCTGGCCCGCTCGCCGATCAGCCGGCGCCTCTCGTTGTTATAGGCGGGGGAGAGCAGGGTTTTCATCGGAACATCGGTGAAGGCGGGGTCGCCGTAGAAAGCCTCGCGGTCGGCGAAGGCGAGCTTCATCGCCTCGGCCACGGTATGGACGAATCCAGCGCCGACCGGGTCCATGGCGCCGATATCGAAGCCCTCCAGCAGGGCCAGGGTCTGCAGCATGGCGGGGCCCTGGCTCCAGGGGCCGCATTTCAGCACGGTGTGGCCGCGATAGGTGAAGGCCAGCGGCGCCTCCACCGTGGCCTGCCAACCGGCCATGTCCTCGGCGGTGAGCAGCCCGGTGTGGCGGCGGCCGGAGGTGTCCAGCGCCTCGAATTCACGGCAGAAGCGCCCGACCGCCTCGGCGACGAAGCCGCGGTACCAGGCATTGCGGGCTGCCTCGATCTGCTCCTCGCGGTCGCTGCCCGCCGCCTCGGCCTCCTGAAGCACCCGCTCATAGGTATCGGCGAGGGTCGGGTTGGCATAGAGCCCGCCCGGCTGCGGCCCGCCATTGCAGAGCCAGAGCGCGGCGGAGGTCGGCCAGGCGCTTTCAAACAGCGGCCGCACCGTCTCCACCGTGGCGCAGACGCGGGCCACCATATGGGCGCCGTTGCGGGCATAGCCGATGGCGTATTCCAGCACGTCGCGCAGCCGCCAGGTACCGTGGTCGCGCAGCATCAGCGCCCAGGCATCGAAGGCGCCGGGGATCGGCGCGGCGAGGAAGCCGGTGCCCGGCACGATCTCGAGCCCGAGCTCGCCCTTCAGCTTTGCCACCGTCATGGCGCGCGGTGCCGGCCCCTGGCCGCAGATCACCTGCTGCGTGCCGAGCCGCTCGCTGTGCAGGATGATCGGGCAGTCGCCGCCCGGGCCGTTCAGATGCGGCTCGACGATCTGCAGGGTGAAGCCCGCGGCGGTGGCGGCGTCGAAGGCATTGCCGCCTCGCTCCAGCACCGCCATGCCGACCTGGCTGGCGATCCAGTGGGTGGTGGCGACGGCGCCGAAGGTGCCGGCGATCTCGGGTCTGGTGGTGAACATGGCGGTTCCCTCTCGGCCGGTCCGGGCGCGCGTTGATCCTTGCGCCGAATTGGCGCAGGCAGAACCCGTGCGGTCAATCCGAAGGATGGCTTGATGCTCGTTGCCGTGGTCGGCCCCTCCGGGGCGGGCAAGGATACGCTGATGGAAGCGGTGCGGATGCGGCTGGGGGGCAGGCCCGGCTTCCGCTTCGTCCGCCGCGCCATCACCCGCCCCGCCGATGCCGGCGGCGAGGCGCATGAGGCCCTGGACCGTGCCGCCTTCCTGGCCCGGCGCGATGCCGGTGGCTTTGCTTTGTGGTGGGAGGCGCATGGGCTGTTCTACGGCATCTCGCGCGATATCGAGGCCGATCTGGCGGCGGAGGGCACCGTCATCGCCAACCTCTCCCGCACCGTCCTGGCGGAAGCCAATGCCGCCTATCGGCTGCTGGTGCTGGAAATCACCGCGCCGCCCGAGGTCCTGGCCGCCCGGCTGGCGGCGCGGGGGCGGGAGGATGCGGCGATGGTCGCCGCCCGCCTGGCCCGGCAGGCGCCGCTGCCAGCCGGGCTGCGGGTGGCGCGGGTGATGAATGACGGCACCGTGGAGGCGGGGGTCGCGCAGGTGCTGGCGGCGCTCGGCGCGTCCGATCAGGCGCCCGGGGTCGGGTGAAGCACGCCATTGGACTCGATCTCGGCCAGCGCCTCCGCCAGGGTCAGGCCCTCTTGCATCGGCCACCACTGGCCGGTGTGACGGAACCAGAACAGATCGAACCGGTCGGGGCCGCGATAGGTGATGCGGGTGAAGGGCTGCTCGAATTCCCCGGCAGGTCCGTGTTTCCCGCTGGTGCGCCAGCCCTGGATGAAGCGGTAGGCATTGCCGTGCCACTTGCCATAGAGGGCGATCGGGTAATTGAAATCGGATGGCCGGATTTCCGGCAGGAAACGTGGTACCAGAACGGAGGCGATGAAGGCGTCGCAGGTGGCCGCGATGGCCCGCTTCTCCGCCTCTGGCGGCTTGGCCGGAGCCGGCGCCCATACCCAGATGCGGGGCCGTTTTCCCACGGGATCAGCCTTGAAACCGCAAACGGTCCGCGATCAGGAAGGGCGCGCCCGGCGTGGCCTGGGTAAACAGGCAGATCGAAGCAACCCGCCGCGGTCGCGCCGCGGCCTCGCCCAGATACGCGGTGACGGCGGGCAGCACCGCCGCCTTCTCCTCCGGCCGCAGCCGGCGCGTCAGCGTCACATGGAAGCGCCATTCGCCGAAGACATAAGGGTAGCCCCAGCGCTCCAGCAGCGCCGCCTGCGCCGGGCTCAGCCCGGCCTTGCGGCGGCGGGCCAGTTCCGGCGCCTCAGGCGGGGCGCGGCAGGGATCGAGCGCCTCGACACAGGCATCGGCCAGGGATTGCAGGGCGGGGCAGGGTGCCGCTTCGCGCAGCGCCAGGAAGCCCTCCAGGTCCCGCACCGCCAGCGGCGGCAGCTCGAAGGGGGCAAGGCGCGCGGTCAGCGCCCGCGTCGCCGCCAGCGCCTCGGCATAAGGCAGGGCCAGGCGAAAGGGCGGCTTCAGCGTGGCGTGCAGCCCATAGCGGCGCGGATCGGCGGTGAGTTCGGCAATGCCGAGGCCAGGCAGCGCCGGCTGCGGCAGCGCGGCACCACTTTCCGCATCCCGCCCGAGCCAGGTGGAGCCCAGCGCGTGCAGCGGGTCATCCGGTTCCGGCGCCCAGTAGAGGGCGACGCGCGCCTCCGTCACGCCACCCGCTCCCCCGCACGCCAGACGCGGCGCACCACCGGCAGCCCCTCATGCGTGCGAATCTGCACGAGATCGGCCTGCAGCCCGGCCTCGATCCGGCCGCGGTCGGGCAGCAGCGCCATCCGGGCCGGGCGGTCGGTGACCATCGCCACCGCCTGCGGCAGGGTGAGGCCGGTCTCCGTCACGCAGCGCCAGGCGGCTTCCACCAGCGCCGCCGGCACGTAGTCGCTGGCCAGCGCATCCACCGCGCCCTGCCGCACCAGATCGGCCGCGGCGACATTGCCGGAATGGCTGCCGCCGCGGACGATGTTGGGCGCCCCGGCGATCACCTCCACCCCCAATCGCGGGCCGCCTGCGCCGCCGCCATCACGACGGGGAATTCGCTGATGCGGATGCCGTCGCGGGCATTGCGCGCCACCTCGGCCACATCGTCGTCGTCATGGCTGGCCAGCGGCAGGGCGCGATGCGCGATCCGCTCCAGCAGCCAGCGCCGCTGCGGCTCGCGCAGCCGCTCGCGCTGGTCCAGCAGGGCGGCGACCCGCGCTTCCACCTCGCGGTCTGTCATGCGGGTCTGGCGCTGCCGCATCGCGCGGTAGCGGGCGACATCGCGATACTGGCCGACACCGGGCGAGTGGTCCATCAGGCTCACCATGCGCACCCGCGGGTGGTCGGCTGTGGCCTCCAGTGCGGGCGGCATGTCCTGCGCCGGCAATTCGCAACGGAGATGCAGGAAATGCTCGCTCCTGAGCAACCCGGTTTCCGCCAGGGCGTCCAGGTCGCGCACCCCGTCCTCGAAGGTCTGGCCGCGGCCGGCATCGAAGCCGAGATCGCCGAGGCAGAGCGCATCCAGCACGGTGGTCACGCCGGCGGCGGCGGTCTGCGCGTCATGCGCCAGCATGGCGGAGCGGCTGGGCCAGCGCGCATTGGCGCGCGGCTGCACCTGGCGCTCCAGATTGTCGGTATGGACATCCACCACACCGGGAATCAGGTGGTCGCCGCCGAGATCCTCGGCGGCGGCAAGCTGGCTGCGGCCACGCTGCACCTCCACGATCCGACCCTCGCGCAGCACCACGGTGCCGGAGACCACCGCATCGGGCAGCACGAGCAGGGCATTGGTCAGGATGGTCTCGGGTGTCATGCGAAAGCCTGCTCCGGATGGACCTCGAAGAGCCGGTCGGCGACTCGGTCGCGGATCTCGGTGTCGTGGAAGATGCCGATGATGGCGGTGCCTTGCGCCTTCGCCGCCTCGATCAGGCCGAGCACCACGGCGCGGTTGGCGGCGTCGAGGCTGGCGGTGGGCTCGTCCAGCAGCAGCACGGGATAGCCGGGGGCGAAGCCGCGCGCCAGGTTCACCCGCTGCTGCTCGCCGCCCGAGAAGGTGGCCGGCGGCAGCGCGTGCAGCGCCGAGGGCAGGTTCAGCCGCGTGAGCAGCGCCGCGGCCCGTGCTCGCGCCGCCTCACGCGGCATGCCTCGCGCCACCAGCGGCTCGGCCACGATATCGAGGGTCGGCACGCGCGGGATCACCCGCAGGAACTGGCTGACATAGCCGAGCGTCTCCCGCCGCACCTCCCGCATCAGCCGCGCATCGGCACTGGCAAGGTCAAGCTCCGCGCCGCGATGGCGCAGCAGGATGCGGCCGGAGCCGGCACCGTAATTGCCATAGAGGCAGCGCATCAGGGTGGATTTGCCGGCCCCCGAGGGTCCCGCCAGGGCCACGCATTCGCCGGGTTCCACCGCGAGATCGACGCCGGAGAGCACCGGGATGCGCGTGCCGCCCTGGAGGTGCAGAGTGAAGCTCTTGCCCAGCGCCTCGGTGCGAATGGCGGGGCTCATGCCGCAAGCACCGAGGCGACCAATAGCTGGGTATATTCGTGCTGCGGATCGTCCAGCACGCGGTCGGTCAGTCCCTGCTCCACTACGCGCCCCTGCCGCATCACCAGCAGCCGATGCGCCAGCAGCCGCGCCGCGGCGATGTCATGCGTCACCAGCAGCACAGCGAGGCCGAGATCCGCCACCAATTCCCGGATCAGGTCGAGCAGCCGCGCCTGCACCGAGACATCGAGCCCGCCGGTCGGCTCATCCATGAAGACCAGCCGCGGCCGGGTCACCAGGGTGCGGGCGATCTGCAGGCGCTGCTGCATGCCGCCCGAGAATTGCTGCGGGGTATCGTCGATGCGCGCGGGGTCGATCTCGACGCGGCGCAGCCATTCCGTCGCCTCGGCGCGGATACCGCCGTAATGCCGGGCGCCCACCGCCATCAGCCGCTCGCCGACATTGCCGCCGGCGGAGACGCCCATGCGCAGCCCGTCGCGCGGGTTCTGGTGGACGAAGCCCCAATCGCTCCGCATCAGCCGCCGCAGCGCGGCTTCCCCCATGTCATGCACCGAATGGGTGGCGCCATCCGGCCCGCGATAGGCGACGCTGCCGGCATCCGGCCGCAGCAGCCCCGAAAGCACCCGCAGCAGCGTGGTCTTGCCGGAGCCGGATTCGCCGACGATGGCCACCACCTCGCCCGGCCAGATCTCCAGAGAGACGCCATCCAGCGCCGGGATGGTGCCGAAGCGGAGCCCGAGGCCATGCGCCTCAAGAAGCGGGGTTTCCATCATGCCGCGCCTACTCCGCTGCATCGCGTTGCACGGCGGCCTGGCGTTCGCCGCAGTAATCCGTGTCCGAGCAGAGGAACATCCGCCCGCCCCGGTCGTCCGTCACCACCTCGTCGAGGTAGCTCTCGCGCGAGCCGCAGAGCGCGCAGGCCGCCTTGGCGCGGACCGGCTCGAAGGGATGGTCCTCGAAGTCGAGCGAGCGCACCGCGGTATAGGGCGGCACGGCATAGATCCGCTTCTCGCGCCCGGCGCCGAATAATTGCAGCGCCGGCATGCGGTCCATCTTGGGGTTGTCGAAGGCCGGGATCGGAGAGGGCGCCATCAGGTAGCGGCCATTCACCATGACGGGGTAGTTGTAGGAGATCGCGATATGGCCGTGCCGCGCGATGTCCTCATAGAGCCTGACATGCATCAGCCCGTAATCGGCCATGGCATGCAGGCGCTTCGTTTCGGCCACGCGCGGCTCCAGCCGGAACAGCGGCTCCGGCATCGGCACTTGGTAGACCAGGATCTGGCCCTCCCGCAGCGGCGTTTCGGGGATGCGGTGGCGGGTCTGGATGATGCTGGCCTCGCTGGTGCGCTCGGTGGTCGGCACGCCGGCGACGCGGGCGAAGAAGCGGCGGATGGAGACAGCATTGGTGGTGTCGTCGGCCCCCTGGTCGATCACCTTCAGCCGGTCCTGGGGGCCAATGATGCTGGCCGTCACCTGGATGCCACCGGTGCCCCAGCCATAGGGTAGCGGCATCTCGCGCGAGCCGAAGGGCACCTGGTGCCCGGGGATCGCCACCGCCTTCAAGATGGCGCGGCGGATCATCCGCTTGGTGTCCTCGTCGAGATAGGCGAAGTTGTAGCCGGTGGCGGTGCTCATTCCGCGGCCTCCTGCATGGCGGTGGCGCGCAACTGCCGCAGCTTCTCCAGCTCGCTCTGGAAATCCACGTAATGCGGCAGCTTGAGGTGCTCGACGAAGCCGGTCGCCTCCACATTGTCGCAGTGGTAGAGCACGAATTCCTGGGATTGCGCCGGCGCCTCCGCGTCCTCGCCAAGCTCCGCCGCGCGCAGCGCCCGGTCCACCAGCGACATCGCCATCGCCTTCCGCTCGCCATGGCCGAAGACCAGGCCGTAGCCGCGGGTGAATTGCGGCGGCTCGGTCCGCGATCCCGCGAACTGGTTCACCATCTGGCATTCGGTCACGGTGAGATCGCCGATCTCGATGGCGAAGCCGAGTTCCGGCGGCACGATCTCCACCGCCACCTCGCCCAGCCGGATCTCGCCCACGAAGGGATGCGCATTGCCGTAGCCGCGCTGGGTGGAATAGCCGAGCCCCAGCAGGAATCCCTCATCGCCACGCGCCAGCGCCTGGAGGCGCAGCGGCCGGTCGGCGGGGAAGGCCAGCGGCTCGCGCGTCAGGTCGCCGGGCTCCGCTTCGGAATGCGGCTCGGCGGCCATCAGCCCCTCCTGCGCCAGGATGCCGGTGACGCGCGGCATGGCGGCGGCCTCCGCCGGGCTTTCCGGCGCGGGCGGCGGCGGCTCGCCCTCGGCGGCCAGGGCGAAATCCAGCAGCCGATGGGTATAGTCGAAGGTCGGGCCGAGCACCTGGCCGCCGGGCAGGTCCTTGTAGGTGGCGCTGATCCGGCGCCGCACCCGCATGGCGCCGGTATCGAGAGGCATGCTCGCGCCGAAGCGGGGCAGGGTGGTGCGGTAGGCGCGTAGCAGGAAGGCGGCCTCTATCAGGTCGCCGCGCGCCTGCTTCACCGCCAGCGCCGCCAGGCCACGGTCGAAACAGGCGCCTTCCGCCATCACCCGGTCCACCGCCAGCGACATCTGCTGTTCGACCTGCGCCACGGTGAGCTCCGGCAAGGCGGGGTCGCCCCGGCGTTCCTCGGCCAGCCAGGCATGCGCGTGCTCGATCGCCCGCTCGCCGCCTTTGACCGCGACATAGGCCATCTCAGCCCTCCTCGATCAGTACGGTGCGCGGCAGGGCGGCCAGCCGCTCCCCGGCGCAGAGCACCACATCCACGCCGCACGGGAAGCGGGCCCGGTTGGTCGCCCAGGCCACCAGGAAATCCGCCGGCAACCCTGCAACCCGCAGCCGGTGCGCAACCTCAATGCCCGGGCCGCTGAGCCGCCAGCCCGTGCCCTCCTCCAGCGCCGTGACCTGTAGAATCAGCGTGGCGGCGCGGTGCGGCTCCTCCTCCGTCCCGGCCTCCAGGGCGGGCGGGGACGGCGGGGCGCCACAGGCGAGCAGCAGGGCGGCGGCGCCGGGTTCCGCCACCAGCGGGCAGCCGGCGTGGAAGCGCAGCCAGGCTTCGGCATCGGCGCCGGCATCGGTCCAGACCGGGGTATCGGCATCGGCCAGGGTCAGCAGCGCGGCGGCGGCGGCGAGGTTGAGCGGTGCCGGTGGTGCCAGCGCGCCCGCCAAGCGCTGCACGCGGCCGGGCCGGCTCATGGCCTCCAGCAGCGCGCGGAAGCAGTGCTGCGCCTCCAGCACCGGGTCGGCGAAGCCGGCGGCGAGGGGCTGGGTCATCGCATGGTCGCCATGGTGAGGAACTCCACCCGTGTCGCCGCGGCACGGCGGGCATCCCGCGCCGCGCGCTCCGCCTGCGCCGCCGCCAGGGGCTCGATCACCGCCGTCAGCAACGCCGGTTGCAGCGCCGGGTCCTGCAAGGCTGCGTCCAGCGCCGCGGCAAGCTCCGCCTGGCGCGTATCGCGTCCCGCCACATAGGCATGGCCGACGATCCCCGCCGGCAGCCGCACGGTGCAGCGGGTGACAGTCATCTCACCGAGGTTGAAGGGCGCGCCATCGCCGCCCTGCCGGCCGCGCGCCATCACCAGTCCGGTTTCCGGGCCACGCAGCCGGGCATGGGCGGGCAAGGGAGGCGCTCGCTCCAGCCGGGATGTGATCTCGGCCGCGCTCGCGCGGGCGAGCACGGCCATCCAGCGGCGCCGTGCCGTGAAATCCGAGGGAGGGGTGGTTTCCGCCATGGCGGCATATAAAGGTCTAGACAAAGAGATGTCTACCCGTCTATTTCCTGTCGCCACACTGCCACGGCGAAACTTGGGCATGGTTGAATTTTCCATGACGGCATTGGCGCCTGGCCTGACCCACGGGCCTGCTGCTGGCTTGGCGCGCGGCCAGGGCATCGCCCTTTGGCGCCAGATCGCGGGCACGATCGAGCAGGAGATCGCCGGCGGCTCCCCCGCGCCGGGCGACCGGCTGCCGACTGAACAGGCCCTCTCCCAGCGCTTCGGCGTGAACCGCCACACCATCCGCCGGGCCATGGAGGAATTGCAGTCCCGCGGCCTCGTGCGGATCGAGCAGGGGCGCGGCAGCTTCGTCGCCGAGGATGTGCTGGACTACCCGGTCGGCCCCCGTACCCGCTTCTCCGAGGTGATCCGCCGGCAGAACCGCGAACCCCAGGGCCGCATCCTGCGGATCGAGGAAGTGCCGGCAGAGACGGCGGTGGCGGAGGCGCTCCGGCTCCGCCGCGGCCGCCCGGTGGTGATGGCCGAGAGACTCGGGCTGGTGGATGGACGCCCGGTGGTGATCGGGGCGCATTACTTCTCGGCCGCGCGCTTCCCCCCGCATCGCCGCGCTGCTGGATGCGAATCCCTCCATCACCGAGGCCCTGGCGGCCTCCGGCGTGCCGGATTACCGCCGGCTGGTGACACGCATCACCTCCCGGATGCCCACCCCGGAGGAGGCGGCACTGCTGCAGCAGTCCCGCAATCGGCCGGTGCTGGTGACCGAGGCGGTGAATGTGGACCCCGCCGGGCTGCCGGTGGAGGTCGGCTTCGGCCGCTACGCCGCCGGGCGCATGCAGATCGTGGTCGAGAGCTGAGCATGGGTTTCCGCATCGCGGGCGGCACCGTCCTGGTCGGCGAGCGCCTGGCGTCGGCCGAGATCGCCTTGGCCAATGGTCTGGTGGCAGAGACCGCGCCGCAGGATGCGCGGGTTTTCGACGCCAGGGGGCTGCTGGTCCTGCCGGGGCTGGTGGACCTGCATGGCGATGCGCATGAGCGGGCCTTGCAACCACGGCCGGGCATCGGTTTCCCGCCGGCGCTGGCGCTCCGCGATTCGGTGGCGCAGTTGCTCGCCAGCGGCATCACCACGGCCTTCCTCGGCATCACCCTGAGCTGGGAGCCGGGGCTGCGCTCGTTGGAAGCCTGGCGTGGGCTGATGGCGGCGCTGGACCAGGTGCGGCCACGCGCCGCCCTGGACCTTCGCGTGCACCTCCGCTTCGAGGCCGACAATCTGGAGGCGATGGAGGATGCGCTGGTCGGCATCGCCACCGGCCGGGTGCATCTGCTGGGTTTCAACGACCATACGCCGGCGATCCTGCGCCGGATGGGGGATGCGAAGCAGGTGGCGAAATATGCCGGCCGGGCCGGGGTCTCGCCCGAGGCCTACCGGGCGCTGATCGAGCGCGTCGCCGCCCGCCGGCCGGAGGTTCCGGCCGCCCGCGCCCGGCTGGCCGCCGCCGCTGCCACCGCCGGGCTGCCCATGCTGAGCCACGACGATGCCTCCCTGGAGGACCGCGCCCTCTATCGCGGCCTCGGCGCCCGGATCTGCGAATTCCCGATGGCCGAGGCGGTGGCGGAAGCTGCGCGCGCCGAGGGGGAGGCGGTGGTGATGGGGGCGCCGAATGTGGTGCGGGGCGGCAGCCATCTCGGCTGGGCCAGCGCCGCGCCGCTGGCCGAGCGCGGCCTGGTGACGGTGCTGGCGAGCGACTATCACTGGCCGGCCCTGCCGGAGGCGGCCTTCGCCATGGTCCGGCGCGGCCGCATGGCGCTGCCGGAAGCCTGGGCGCTGGTTTCCGCCAATCCGGCGGCGGCGGCAGGGCTGCACGACCGCGGGTCGCTGCTGCCCGGGAAGCGCGGGGATGTGGTGGTGTTGGACCCGGCGGGGCCGGAGGTCCTGGCGAGTTTCGCGGCGGGGCGGCTGGCACATCTCAGCGCCGCGGGGGCGGCGCGGCTGGGTTGATGGATGTGCCACTCGGAGGCGCGAAGGCGAAACCCGACCGGTCAGGCGTGCGTCTGGGCCGCTGAATGACCGGGCGAAGCAGAGTCAGGTGCGTTTCAGCCGAAACCGGAGGCCGAACCACCATGCCTGATTGCTCGAAGTGCCGGTGGCGCTTCTGGGCAGCAAATGAAGCTCCCACGGCCAGCCGGCAGCAAATGGCCGGTGGTCATTGCCTCTGGCCGTCCACCGTCGCGGGCAAAGTGGCCCGCAACGGGGATCTTGGCATGCCCTACCGGCCGGGGTGGTCCTGGGTCATGAACAGCGTTGCCGCATCTGGGCGGCCCGCTCCGTGGGCCGCCCTGTAAGGTTTTGCGACAGTGCGGCTCAGGCCGCCTTCGCAGCCTGGCGCCGCTTGGCCAGACCGAGGCCGAGCAGACCCATGCCGAACAGGGCCAGGGAGGCCGGCTCGGGGACAGGGGTGGAGTGGAAGGATTGCCCAATAGTGCTGATCTGAGCCCCCCCCCAGGACCGTCGCGGAGACGTTGATGTCCTTCTCCACATACAGGCTGGTGTAGCCGGCACCGAGCGGGATTATTTCGGACCGATCGCAGCCGAGCACGCTGCAGCTGACTTCCAACTGGCGGACGAAAGTCGACTTGGTGGCATCGGTCCAGATGGTCTCGGTGACCGAGGAGATGGCAAGGCCGAGGAAGCTGCCATTGAAGTTCAGGTCGACCTCGGTGATCGGGGTTGCGCTGGTCACCGTATAGGTGATCAGGGCATCGTCGAAGGCCCCGAAGGCGGCGGTGAAGCCGGAGGCGATGTTCAGGTTGCCGCCGGTGCTCGTGGCCTGGATCTGGTCGCAGTTATTCGGGAAGGCCAGGGTGCCGCCAAAGGTGAGGACGCAGCCGATATTCGAGAAGGTGTTGCCCCCCCGAGCTGATCGGACCCACCGTTATGGGCGTGTTGGCAAGCGGGATCGCCGCGGCGGAGCCCATGCCCAGGGTGAGGCTGAGTGCGGCCGCTGCGCAGGTCGCTAGCAGGGCAGATCTGATCTGCATGTCTTCCTCCTGATGAAGGGCGCCGGCCGGGAGCCAATCGCCATGCAGGGAGAAGCAAGCCGCGTGCCAAGTCTGGCCGCTTCCGCATCGGCCGCGCGGATCTTCGGCCCGGGTTCGTGCCCTTCGGCCTATCGCGCCGATTTATGCTGTTGAATCAAGGTGTTGCAGCGCCTATCGTGGCAGGGCGATCCATCACTGCCTGGTGCGCTACCGTCCGGCTGGGCTTGTCAGCGTCAGGATGACATCCGTTCCTTGAGCCGGGCCACAGGACTGTAAAGCCCGCCGACGCAAGATTATGAAACGAATCCACCGGCGCGGACTGGCCGGGATACCGTTCGACTCAGCGTGATTTATGGAAGTGCACCTGTATGAACCAACGGAGCGATATATTGACTGCTGTTTCTATTTTCAGCCTATTAATTTTCCGGTTTTCGGCCCTCTGCTCCTCGCTACTGGGACATTTGGCATCGCCACGGGCCGGACGGTACCGGCCAGGTGCCATGGGCGATCCGAACTGGGTTGAACTGCGCCGGAGCGGCGGCATGATGTCGAAGATTCTTACAGGTTAACGCTCCAGGCCAGAATGGCGGGCGGACCTGGGCGGCGATCCTGTCCCGGGTGGGTGGTGTAGAGCGGCACTCCTCGGCAGGCGGCTCATGACCGTGTGAGTCTCTGCGCCGCCGGGATGCCGCGAGGCCGGGCCGCCGCAACATGCCGTAGCAGGAAGGCGCCAGGATTTCCGCGAGAGCTACTCCTGTGCCTGCTCCAGCACCGACGCGCTCAATCCACAAGCGGCTACCAAAGCATCGACGTCTGTTCCGAAGCGGGTCGCAATCTCGCTGAGACGGGTACGGCCTGCACTCCGCTCGCCGGCTGTTTGCCCCCAAACGCAGAGCCACCACGTCTTGCGGGTATCGTGGTGCGTCTCGGCATCGACTCTCAGGCCGGCCTTGACCTTCGCCTGAAGGCCGCTTCCAACCTTATCCAAGGTGCTCGCCGTCTGGCGGATGCCAGCCTCCAGGTCGATGCAGGGCGAAATCGCGTTCATGCGCCTGCTCCCGCCCCAAATATGGATGCGGCGGTGGCGGCGGAAGCAGCTTCGGGGACGGTGGCGCTCATGACGGCTTCCCAGGGGCCCCAACAGGATTGCGGGACTCCGCAAGTATCACGCCACAGGCGCTTTCACGCAAGGTTGATATAACTAACGGTTGTAAGAAACCGCCATTCAGACTGTCCCCCAACTGGCCATGAAGTTGACCCGCTTCTTTGGGCGTCCCGATGCTCGGAGGAGGAGGTGCCCGAGAGATCGAGGCTCACTGTCACGTCGCGCATGCCACTTGGGGCAAGCGCCTATGCAAGTGGAGATGCGTCGGTTTGGCGTGATGCGGGGACGAAACACGCAATCGCGGCTTTCGCTTTGACCGTGTAGGACTACTCGCGGTTTCAAATGCTTCGGGCGCAAATGGCTCCGGCGGTTGGATTCGAACCAACGACCAACGGATTAACAGTCCGCTGCGCTACCGCTGCGCCACGCCGGATCAGCCATGCCGGGCGGGGCTATAGCAACATGCCGCCGCCGAAGGAAGGGGCCGATTTCAACCAGCCCTCCCTAGCCGCTGGAGGTCCGGGGCGGAATTGAACCGCCGTAGAGGGTTTTGCAGACCCTTGCCTGACCACTCGGCCACCGGACCACCCTGCGGCGGGGCCCCTCTATCGGGCCGGCGCGGCGTGAGGTCAAGCGCGGCACCCATCCGCCCGCTTGGCGCCGGGCCGGCTCGGCCCCTATAACGCCACCGCCTCCGGAGGTTTGGCTTCATGGACTACGCAGATGCGCGGCAGCGCATGGTGGATGGGCAGTTGCGTCCGAACAAGGTGAGCGACCCGCGCGTGCTGGACGCGATGCGGGAATTGCCGCGGGAGCGATTCCTGCCGCCCTCGCTGCGCGCCCGTGCCTATACCGATGAGGATGTCCCGCTCTCCGGCGGCCGGGCGATGCTGGAGCCGATGGTGCTCGGCCGCCTGGCGCAGCTTGCCGCGGTGCGGCCGGGCGACCGGGCACTGGTGGTCTGCGCCGGCACCGGCTACGGCGCCGCCGTGCTTGCCCATGCCGGTGCCCGGGTGACGGCGCTGGAGGAGGATGCGGCGCTGGCCACCCTGGCCCGCGAGGCGCTGGCCGCCTGCCTGCCGGCTGGCGCCGTGCGGCTGGAAGCCGGACGCTGCGCCGAGGGCTTCGCCGCGGCCGCACCCTTCGACATCGTGCTGATCGAGGGCGAGGTGCCGGAAGTGCCGGAAACCCTCTCCGCCCAGCTCGCGGAAGGCGGCAGGCTGGTTGCCGTGCTCGGCCGCGGCAACCGTCAGGGATCGGCGGTGCTCGGCCGCCGGATCGGCTGCAGCTTCACCGTTACGCCGGTCTTCGACTGTGCCACCCCCGCCCTGCCGGCCTTCGCCCCGGCCCCGGGTTTTGTCTTCTGAAGCGCCTGCATGATCCGGCAGGGCGCCGTGTTCCATGGAGCACGGCGGCCGGGTATGTAATGGCCGCCTGTCAATGAAGGCGTTGGCGCGGGCCGGGGACGCGCTATTCTCCCCCTGAGAAGTTGAAGCGCGGAGCCGCCCCGGCACCGCCAGCCTCGCCACGGACCGGCTTCCGGCCCGGCAGGGGGGGTAGGCGTGCCATGGTGCGGGCTCCGTCGCGACGGAAGGACCTGGCCAAGATGACGTTGTTTCACCTCGCCCTGGCCCGCCCCTGGAGCGTCGGCCTCGCCCTGGCGGTCCCGGTTGCCCTGTTCGCGGCCGCCCCCCGGGCCCATTCGCAGTCGCTGGCGGAGGCGATGTCCCAGGCTTATGCCAACAACCCCTCGCTGCTGGCGGCCCGCGCCCAATTGCGCGCAGTGGACGAGAACGTGCCGCAGGCGCTTGCCGGCTGGCGCCCGACCGTCTCCATCGCCAGCAGCGCCGGCGCCGCCGATTCCCGCACCAGGCAGTTGGCCCGCGACCAGTTCGGGCAGCAATTCGGTGTCACCACCCACACCGAGCGCGGCACCTTCCAGAACAGCGTCACCATCACCCAGCCGGTCTTCCGCGGCGGCCGCACGGTGGCCTCCACCCGCCGGGCGGAGAACCAGGTGCTCTCGCAGCGCGCCCGGCTGCTGGCGAGCGAGCAGCAGGTGCTGGGGGACACCGTCAATGCCTATGTCGCGGTCATCCGGGACCAGGAGCTGCTGCGGCTCAACATCAACAACGAGCAGGTGCTGACCGAGCAGTTGCGCGCCACCAATGAGCGCTTCCGGGTGGGCGAGATCACCCGCACCGATGTGGCGCAGGCGGAAAGCCGGCTGGCCGGCGCCCGGTCCGCCCGCTCCCAGGCCGAGGGCAACCTGCAGATTTCGCGCGCCACCTTCCAGCGGCTGGTCGGCCTGGCGCCGCAGCGGCTGGTGGCGCCGCAGCCGCTCCGCCCGCCGGTGCGGAACGGGGTGGAGGCCGGGCAGCTCGCCGCCGCCAACAACCCCAATGTGGTGGCCGCGCTGTTCGACGAGGCCAGCGCCCGCGACCTTATCGATGTCCAGATGTCGCAGTTGCTGCCGCAGGTGAGCGTGCAGGGTCAGGCCTTCCGCAACGACAATGCCTTGCAGCAGCATACCCGCCAGACCGGCGGCCAGGTCATCGCCAGCCTGACGGTGCCGATCTACCAGGGCGGCGCCGAATATTCCGCGGTGCGGCAGGCGCGGCAGTCGGCACAGCAGGCCCGGCAGGTGGTGGATGACCAGCGCCGCACCGCGACCCAGCAGGCCACCCAGGCCTGGGAGCAATTGCAAAGCTCCAAGGCGCAGGTCGATTCGGCCCGCTCCCAGATCCGTGCCGCCGAGATCGCGCTCGATGGCGTGCAGCGGGAAGCGATCGTCGGCAGCCGCACCACGCTCGATGTGCTGAACGCCGAGCAGGAATTGCTGAACGCCCGCACCAGCCTGGTGCAGGCGCTGGCGACGGTGGTGTCCCAGTCCTATATCCTGGCCTCGGCCATCGGTCGGCTGACCGCGCAGGATCTTGGCCTGGCGGTCGATGCCTATGACATGCGGGCCTATTACAACGCGGTGCGGAACCGCTGGGTCGGGCTTGGCGATTATTCGAATGTCGCGGAGCGGCGCTGATGGCCGAGGAACGCCCACAGCCGCCGGCCACCGGCGCGCCCGCACCGGTCGGCGGCGACCCGAGCATGGAGGATATCCTGGCCTCCATCCGGCGAATCCTGAACGAGGACGAGCCCGGCGCCACGCCCGCCAGCGGCAGCCCTGGCCCGGACCCCGCCGCCGATGCCGAGCCGCTGCAACTGACCGACGAGATGCTGATCGGCGGCGGCCCGCCGCCAGCGCCCGAGCCGGCCGCGCCTGACGCGGCCCCACCCGAGCCGCCGCCCCGGGCCGTGGCGATCGCTCCGCCGCCGGCCCCACCATCGGCCCCACCATCATCCCCAACGGCAATCCCCTCGCCGCCGGAGACCGCCGCGCCGCTGGTCCCGGACACGCTGCTGGCCCCCGCCGTGGCGGCCGCCGCCAGCGCTGCGGTCGGGCATCTGCTGCGGACCGTCGCGGCGGAACGCGGCAGCGCCGTCAGCCGCGGCGGCCCGACCATCGAGGACGTGGTGCGAGAGGAGTTGCGGCCGCTGCTCAAGGACTGGCTCGACCAGCATCTGCCGGCCCTGGTGGAGCGCCTGGTCCGCGCCGAGATCGAGCGGGTGGTGGGCCGGGCGCTGTCCTGACGCCCGGCGCCCCCCCTTGACGGGGCGGGGGCCGCGGGGGACGGATGCGCCCATGCTGGACAAAACTCTTTCCCCGGGCAGCTTCGAGACACGGCTCTATCAGGGCTGGGAGCAATCAGGCGCCTTCGCCGCCGATCCCGGCAGCGCCGCCAGGCCCTTCACCATCATGATCCCGCCACCGAACGTGACGGGCAGCCTGCATATCGGCCATGCGCTGGACAACACCTTGCAGGACACGTTGGTCCGCTGGCGACGGATGCAGGGCCGCGATGTGCTCTGGCAGCCCGGCACGGACCATGCCGGCATCGCCACGCAGATGGTGGTGGAGCGGCTGCTGGCCGCCGAGGGCAACCAGGACCGGCGCGGCATGGGCCGCCAGGCCTTCCTCGACCGGGTCTGGGCCTGGAAGGCGGAATCGGGTGGCACCATCACCCGCCAGTTGCGCCGCCTCGGCGCCTCGCTCGACTGGCAGCGTGAGCGCTTCACCATGGATGAGGGGCTTTCCGCCGCGGTGCGGGAGGTCTTCGTCACCCTCCACCGGCAGGGGCTGATCTATCGCGACCGGCGCCTGGTGAATTGGGACCCCAAGCTGCAGACCGCGATCTCCGACCTCGAGGTGGAGAGCCGCGAGGTGAAGGGCAGCCTCTGGCATCTGCGCTACCCGGTGGAGGGCAAGCCCGGCCGCTTCCTGGTGGTGGCCACCACCCGGCCGGAGACGATGCTGGGCGATACCGCCGTCGCCGTTCACCCGGAGGATGCGCGATTCGCCGATCTGGTGGGCAAGCGGGTGATCCTGCCGCTGGTCGGGCGCAGCATCCCGGTGGTCGCGGATGCCTATTCGGACCCGGAGAAGGGCTCGGGCGCGGTCAAGATCACCCCGGCGCATGACTTCAACGATTTCGAGGTCGGCCGGCGGCACGGGCTGGAAATGCCCTCGGTGCTGGATGCCGAGGCGCGGGTCTGGCTGGAGGAGATCGCGCCCGCGCTCCGCGCCGTGGAGGGCGTGGCGGAGCCCGGTTTCGTGCATGGCCTGGCCGGCCAGGACCGCTTCGCCGCGCGCCGCGCCATCGTCGCGCGGCTGCAGGAACTCGGGCTGATCGAGGCGATCGAGCCGCATACCCATCAGGTGCCGCATGGCGACCGCGGCGGCGTGCCGCTGGAGCCGCGCCTCACCATCCAGTGGTATGCCGATGCCGCGACGCTGGCGGAGCCCGCCATCGAGGCTGTCGAGACCGGCCGCACCGTCTTCGTGCCGAAGCAATGGGAGAACACCTTCTTCGCCTGGATGCGCGACATCCAGCCCTGGTGCATCTCCCGCCAATTGTGGTGGGGCCACCAGATCCCGGCCTGGTACGGGCCGGAGGGCAGCGTCTTCGTCGAGCGGACCGAGGCCGAGGCCCGGGCCGCCGCGCGCGCGCAATCTGGCCACGAGGTGGAACTCACCCGCGACGAGGACGTGCTCGATACCTGGTTCAGCAGCGCCCTCTGGCCCTTCAGCACGCTCGGCTGGCCGGAGCAGACGCCCGAACTCGCCAAATACTACCCGACCGACGTGCTGGTGACGGGCTTCGACATCATCTTCTTCTGGGTCGCCCGGATGATGATGATGGGCCTGCATTTCATGGGCGAGGTGCCCTTCCGCACGGTCTGCATTCATGGCCTGGTCCGCGACGAGCGCGGCCAGAAGATGTCGAAATCCAAGGGGAACGTCATGGACCCCCCTGGAACTGGTCGATGCCTATGGCGCGGATGCGCTGCGCTTCACCATCTGCGCGCTGAGCGGCCCGGGCCGCGACGTGAAGCTCGGCCGCAATAGGGTGGAGAGCTACCGCAGCTTCGTCACCAAGCTCTGGAACGCGGCGCGCTTCTGCGAGGTGAATGGCATCGCCCCGCAGCCGGGCTTCGACCCCGGGCAGGTGCAGGCGCCGCTGGCCCGCTGGATCATCGATGCGGCCAACCGCGCGGTGGCGGAGGCGGATGCGGCGCTGGAAGCCTTCCGCTTCGACGAATACGCGGGGGCCTGCTACCGCTTCGTCTGGAATGTCTTCTGCGACTGGTTCCTGGAATCGCGAAGCCGATGCTGAACGGCCCGGACGGGGCGGAGAAGGACGAGATCCGCGGCGCGGCGCAGCATGTGCTGGGCGTGATCCTGCGGCTGCTGCACCCTTCCATGCCCTTCGTGACCGAGGAGCTTTGGGGGCGCTTCGGCTATGGGCCGGAAGGCAGCCTGATCCGCGCGGAGTGGCCGCAGCCGGTGGCGGTGCCGGGGGCGGAGGCGGCGCGGGAGGAACTGGACTGGGTGGTGCGCCTGATCTCCGAGGTGCGCGCCGTGCGCTCCGAGGTGAATGTGCCGCCCTCCATCACCACGCCGCTGCTGGTGAAGGACGCGGCGCCGGAGAGCCTGGCACGCGCCGGCCGCTGGATCGACGCCATCCGTCGCCTCGGTCGCATCACCGGGATCACGCCGCTGGCCGGCGAGGCGCCGAAAGGCGTGCTGCAGGCCGTGGTGGGCGAGGCAACGGTGATGCTGCCGCTGGCCGAGGTGATCGACCTCGGCGCCGAACGCGCGCGGCTGGCCAGGGAACGCGCCAAGGCGGCGGCCGAGGCCGAGAAGATCGCCGCCAAGCTGGCCAATGCCGATTTCGTCACCCGCGCGAAGGAGGAAGTGGTGGAGGAGAACCGCGAGCGGCTTGCCGCGGCCCGGGCCGAGATGGCGCGGCTCGACGCGGCACTGGCCCGGATCGCGGGTTAATCATGGCCATCATCAAGAACTACGGACTTCGCTGGGTGCGGGAGAAGGTCGACTGGGGCGGACCTGGAAATCGCGGATCGTTGGGTGGCAAGCGCGCAACTGCTCGTTCGTCCGACTCGGTTGACTTCCGGGAACAAATTGGAATCTACGTCCTCTACGAACCCGGGTTCGTCCCTGTGTATATCGGGCAGGCAGGCTTCGGGGCGGCCGACCTGTTCACCCGCCTCCGCAATCACCGAAACGACCATCTGCGCGATCGTTGGACCCATTTCTCTTGGTTCGGCTTCCGAGATGTCAATGCCAACTGCACGCTTTCGGCAAGACAGAATCCGGATGCGCGCACGTCATTATCCTATATAGAGGCGCTGGATGAAGTCGAAGGCGTATTGATCCAGGTGCTGGAACCGCGGCTGAACAAGCAGGGCGCCAAATGGCAGCAGACAGCCGATGAATACGTTCAGGACGCGCTTCCGCCCGAAGCGGATCGGATCGCCGCCATCGAGAGCACGCTCAACGCGATCCTCTTGAAGTTGCCTAAGCCGTAGCCCATGCGAGGGCAACGTCGGTTACGAAAAATAGAGGCAATCCGAGGCCGCCCGCGACGAGATGGTACGGCTCGGAGAGTAGGGGCAGGGTGCGGCGCCGCCCACTCTACGCCCCGAACAGCGCCTCCGCCATGATGGTGATGCCGGGTGGGTCCAGTCCGACTGGTCCCGCCCCGATCAGCCGCGTCTCGAGGCTCCCGTCCTCCCGCCGCCAATGGTGGATCACGCGGCGCTGCTCGGCCAGCAGGATGAGGTAGTGCCGGATGGAGGGCACGCGGAAATAGTCGGTGAGCTTGATGCCGCTATCCACCGCGCGCGTGCCCGGCGACACCACCTCCACCACGATCACCGGATTGGGCACGGCGGTAGCGGTCCGGTCGCTCGCCGCAATTCACCAGGGCGCCCGGCTCGTAGACGGTGGCGTCGTCCATTACCACCGTCACCCTGTCCGGCAGGGCCTGGCAGGACAGCCCAGCAGCGGCGATGGCCTGCCGCAGCAGCAGCCAGGCCATGGCCTTTGTTTCGGCATGCCCAACCCGTTCCGGCGCCATCGCCACGACCTCGCCGGCCACCAGTTCGAACCGCCCGTGCGGCTGGGCCTCGGCCCAGCGATGATACATCTCGCGGGTCATCTTCCCGGGGGGGGCCGGAAGTGGCTCTGCCCTGGCGAGACCGATATAGGGGTGCCGGGCCATGCTACGCCACGCCACCCCCTGTCCCGCAAGCCCGGTCCATGCCATTCACCGAGGTGCGGGGCCGCCCAAAGGGACGGATGCCGACCCGCCCGATGCAGGGAAGACGCCAGATGACGACCAACTGGGACAAGTCGCGGCTGCCGAGCCGCCATGTGACCGTCGGGCCGGAGCGGGCGCCGCACCGCTCCTACTACTACGCCATGGGCCTGACCGAGGCCGAGATCGACCAGCCCTTCGTCGGCGTCGCCACCTGCTGGAACGAGGCCGCGCCCTGCAACATCGCGCTGCACCGCCAGGCGCAGAGCGTGAAGGAAGGCGTGAAGCACGCCGGCGGCACGCCGCGCGAGTTCACCACCATCACCGTGACCGATGGCATCGCCATGGGCCATCAGGGCATGAAGTCCTCGCTGGCCTCGCGCGACGCGATCGCCGATACGGTGGAACTCACCATGCGCGGCCATTGCTACGACGCGCTGGTGGGGCTCGCGGGCTGCGACAAGTCGCTGCCCGGCATGATGATGGCGATGCTGCGGCTCAATGTGCCGAGCGTCTTCATGTATGGCGGCTCGATCCTGCCCGGCAAGTTCAAGGGCCGCGACGTCACCGTGGTGGATGTCTTCGAGGCGGTCGGCCAGCACGCCGCCGGCAACATGTCCGACGAGGATCTGCACGAGCTGGAATGCGTCGCCTGCCCGAGCGCGGGCGCCTGCGGCGGCCAGTTTACCGCCAATACCATGGCGACGGTTTCCGAGGCGATCGGGCTCGCGCTGCCCGGCTCCGCCGGTGCCCCCGCGCCCTATGAGGACCGCGACCGCTGGGCCGTGGAATCCGGCAAGGCGGTGATGGAGCTGATCCGCCGCAACCTCCGCCCGCGCGACATCGTCACCCGCCGCGCGCTGGAGAATGCCGCCGTGGTGGTGGGTGCCACTGGCGGTTCCACCAATGCCGGGCTGCACCTGCCCGCCATCGCGCATGAGGCGGGCATCCGCTTCACCATGGACGACGTGGTGGAGATCATGCGGCGCACGCCCTATATCGCCGACCTCAAGCCGGGCGGGAAATACGTCGCCTATGACGTCTACCGGGTCGGCGGCATCCCGGTCATCATCAAGGCGCTGCTGGATGCCGGGTTGATGCATGGGGACTGCATGACCGTCACCGGCCAGACCCTGGCCGAGAACCACAAGGGCGTGATCTTCCCGCTGGACCAGGACGTGATCTACCCGGTCTCCAAGGCGATCTCGACCACCGGCGGCGTGGTGGGCCTCAAGGGCAACCTAGCGCCGGAGGGCGGCATCGTGAAGATCGCCGGCATGAAGAATCTCCGCTTTGAAGGCACCGCGCTCTGCTTCGACTGCGAGGAGGATGCCTTCGCCGCCGTGGAGGCGCGCGCCTACAAGCCGGGCGATGTCATCGTCATCCGCTATGAGGGGCCGAAGGGCGGGCCGGGCATGCGCGAGATGCTCTCCACCACCGCCGCCATCTATGGCCAGGGCATGGGCGAATCCGTGGCGCTGATCACCGATGGCCGCTTCTCCGGCGCCACCCGCGGCTTCTGCGTCGGCCATGTCGGCCCGGAAGCCGCGGTGGGCGGCCCGATCGCGCTGCTGCGGAATGGCGACCGCATCGTGATTGATGCGGCGAAGGGCAGCATCGAGATGCTGGTGCCAGAGGCGGAACTGGCCGCGCGCCGCGCCGCCTGGCAGCCCCGCAGGACCGACTACAACTCGGGCGCACTCTGGAAATACGCCCAGACCGTCGGCCCGGCCTATCTCGGCGCCGTGACCCAGCCGGGCGCGGCGGCGGAGACGCATTGCTATGCCGATCAGTAGCCCCCTGGCCTGATCGGTCCGGTCGGCCGGAGGCGAAGCCGCCCCATCCCCGCCATCGGGGACGGGGCCACCGTCGCGGCCATGTCACGGCCTGGTGCCGCCGCCTCGCGCTTGCTGCCCGCGTTTCGTCACAGAGATGGTGCTGCATTGGTGCAGCGATGGAGGCACCCCATGCGACGGCTGCGTTTCCTGCTCCTGCTGCCCCTGCTGGCTGCGCTCGGCGGCTGCGTCGCCTATCCGGCAGGGCCGGGCTATTACGGCCCGCCGGCGGCCAGCGTCTATGTCGCCCCGAGGCCCTATTACTACCGACCCTATGGCTACGGCTATGCGCCGCGCCCCTATGGGTACGGCTATGGCTGGCGGCGCTGGTAGCATGGCGCGCAACCCTGGCCGGCGCGGCCTGCTGCTGGCCCTGCTGGGCGTCGCGGCCTCGCCGGCGGCGGCACAACCCCGCATGCCGCCGCCGCCACCGCCGCTGCGGCTCGAACCGAGACCCGGCCGCCCGCCCGGCCCGCGCCTGGTGTGGGAACCCGGCCACTGGCACTGGAATGGCCGCGCCTATGTCTGGGTCGCCGGCCGTTGGGTCCGCCAGCGCCGGGGCCGCTGGGAGCATGGGCGGTGGGTGCCGCGCCGCGGCGGCTGGGTCTGGGTGCCGGGCGGCTGGCACTGACGCCCCGTGATACGAAGTCACGCAAGCGTCACCTGCCGGCCGCGCGACGATCGGGGCGCGTGAATGTTGTTGCGCAGTATCGGTCCACAACAGGAGGAAGACCGCGATGCGTATCCTGCCCGCCCTTGCCGTGCTCGGCCTCGCCATGGCCGTTTCGGCCTGCACCTATGTCGAGCGCCAGCCCGCGCAGCCCACGGTCGTGACCCCGGCGCCCACCATCGTCCAGCCCCAGGCCGCGCCGCCGACCGTCACGGTGCGCCCGAGCTACTGATCGGCGCGATCCCTGCCGGCCCTTCCCTGCCTCGGCAGGGGAGGGCCTCGCGGCTCAGGACAGGTCGCACCAGACCGGGGCGTGGTCACTCGGCTGCTCCTCCGACCTGGCCTTGAGGTCCACGCCGCAATTCGCCAGCCGCTCCGCCAGTTCCGGGCTCAGCAGGATGTGGTCGATGCGGAGCCCTCGGTTGGATTCGAAGGCCGGGCCGTAATCCCAATAGGTATAGGGCGCATCGGCCGGATGCAGCGCCTGTAGCGCATCGGTCATGCCGGCATGGAGCAGCGCCCGGAACCGCGCGCGGCTTTCCGGCCGGACCAGCGCATCCGTGGGCGGCAGCGCGCCCGGCGCGAAGTCGGCATCGGTCGGGCAGACATTGAAGTCGCCCAGCACGGCGCAGGGCTCGAAGGCATCGAGCCGGTCCCGCACCCAGGCCCCCAGCCGCTCCATCCAGCGCAGCTTGTAGGCAAAGCCGTCATCGCCGCCGGAATTGCCATTCGGCAGGTAGATGCCGGCGAGCCGGATGCCCGCCGCCGCCACCTCCAGGAATCGCGCCTGATTGTCCTCGGCTTCGCCGGGCAGGGCCTCGGCCGTGACCTCGAAGGGAATGCGGCCGAGCACCGCCACGCCATTGCGCCCGCCCTGCTGGCCAAGCGGATGCACCCGGTAGCCGGTATCGGCGAAATCGAGCTGCGGGAATTCCTCGCTCCGGCACTTGGTCTCCTGCAGGAAGACCAGGTCCGGCCCGTGCCGTTGCAGGAACCGCCGGAGATGCGGCACCCGCCGGCGGACTGAGTTCACGTTGAAGGTAGCAATCCGCATGCCTGCCAGGTCCGTTCCGGGTCGCGGCAGTGTAGCGGAGGCTCAGCCGATCGCGAAGGAGGCACCACAGCCGCAGCCGGAGACCGCCTGCGGGTTCCGGATGGCGAAATGCGCGGCGATCAGCGCCTCGTTCCAATCGAGCTCGGACCCGGCCAGCAGGTCCAGCGAGACCGGGTCGACGAAGACCTTCGCCGCACCTTCCTCGATCACCAGGTCATCGGGCTGGGGCTGGTCGTCCAGCACGAAGCCGTACTGGAAGCCCGAGCAGCCGCCGGCGCTGACAGAGACGCGCAGCCCGGCGCCCGGCTTGCCCTCGCGTGCGGCGATATCTGCCACCTCCGCGGCGGCGCGGGGGGTGACGCGGAAGCTCGGCATGGTCGATCCATCGGGCATCGGGACTCTCCTGGCCCTGGAAGATAGGCGGCCCAGGGCCGGGATCCCAATCGCCTTGACGTTGCGGCGCGGGGGGAGGGGCTGGTAAGCGCCGCGGATGCCCCAGGATCGCGCCCCTTGGGCCGTGAGGCCCGAAGACTCCCGCGGCCGGCTGCATCCGGAGCCGGGCGGCGATGCGCGCTCCCCCTTCCAGCGGGACCGCGACCGGATCATCCATTCCCGGGCCTTCCGCCGGCTGCAATACAAGACCCAGGTCTTCGTCTTCCATGAGGGCGACTATTTCCGCACCCGGCTCACCCACAGCATCGAGGTGGCGCAGATCGCCCGCTCCATCGCCCGGCGACTCCGGCTGGACGAGGATCTGGCGGAGGCGCTGGCGCTCGCCCACGACCTCGGCCACCCGCCCTTTGGCCATGCCGGGGAGGAGGCGCTCGATTCGCAGATGCGCCCCTATGGCGGCTTCGACCACAATGCCCAGAGCCTCAAGGTCGTCACGCTGCTGGAACACCGCTACGCCGCCTTCGACGGGCTGAACCTCACCTGGGAGACGCTGGAGGGCCTGGCCAAGCACAACGGCCCGCTGCGGCGTCCCTCCCGCGATATCGTGGAATACGACCGGCTGCACCCGCTGGAACTCACCTCCCACGCTTCGGCCGAGGCGCAGGTGGCGGCGCTCTCAGACGACATCGCCTACAACAACCACGACCTCGACGACGGCATCCGCGCCGGGCTCTTCACCCTGGAGGAAGCGGCCGCCCTGCCGCTGATCGGCGAGGCCTATGCCGAGGCGCGGTCGCATCACCCGGGCCTGGCGCCGGACCGGATGGTGGCGGAGACGGTGCGGCGGGTCATCAATGTCATGGTGAACGACGTGGTGGCCGAGGCCGGGCGCCGGATCGCCGCGCTGGCGCCGGACAGCGCCGCCGCCATCCGCGCCGCCGGCCAGCCGGTGATCGCCTTCTCCGATGCCATGGCGGAGGCCAACCAGGGCGTGCGGGAATTCCTGTTCCAGCGCATGTATCGCCATTGGCGGGTGAACCGCGCCATGCAGAAATCCAAGCGGGTGAGCCAGTTGCTGTTCCAGATGCTGCATGGCGGGCCGCAGATGCTGCCCGATGCCTGGGCCGCCCGCGCCGGCGAGGCCGGCTCCCCCCGGCTGCGCCCTGGTGGTCTGCGACTATATCGCCGGCATGACCGACCGTTTCGCGCTGGAGGAGCACCGGCGCCTGACCGACCCGAACATTCCGGGATAGGCCGGGGTAGCCTTTTGTTTTCACGGGCGTCTTCACCCCCTCCGGTGGTTCCACCGGAGGGGGATCTGCTTTAGGACGCCGCCATGACCCAGGATATCTTTGCCGCGCTGCGCGCCCGCGCCGTGGAGGCGATGCGGAATCTCCTCCCCGATCTGCCGGAGGAGGCCTTCGCCCGCGTGCAGATGGAGCCGCCACGCGACCTCACGCATGGCGACATGGCAACCAATGCGGCGCTGGTCGTGGCCAAGCCGGCGCGGCAGCCGCCGCCGAAGCTCGCCGCCGCCCTGGCCGAGCGGCTGGCGGCGCTGCCGGAAGTGGAAAGCGCCGCCCCGGCCGGCCCCGGCTTCGTCAACCTGCGCCTGCGCGAGGGCTTCCTGCGCGCCCAGGTGCCGGCGATCCTGGCGGCGGGGGAGGGCTATGGCGACAGCACCCTCGGTGCCGGCCGCCGGGTCGATGTCGAATACGTCTCCGCCAATCCCACCGGACCGATGCATGTCGGCCATTGCCGTGGCGCGGTGGTGGGGGATGCGCTGGCCAACCTGCTCGGCAAGGCCGGCTGGGACGTGACCAAGGAATACTACATCAACGATGCCGGGGCGCAGGTCCTGGCGCTGGCCCATGCCGCCTATTGGCGCTACCTCCAGGCGCTCGGCACGAAGCTGACCGAGGAGGAATACGCTCAGTCCATCCAGGGCGGGCTGCAATACCGCGGCGACTACCTGGTGCCGGTGGGGGAGGCGCTGCGGGCCCGCTATGGCGAGAGCCTGGCCGAGCCCGGCGGGATGCCGGCCGGCCCCTCGCATTGGCTCGATACCGTGCGCGATGTGACGGTCGAGCTGATGATGCAGGCCATCCGCGAGGATCTCGCCGCGCTCGGCGTCCGCCAGGACGTGTTCGTCTCGGAGCGCGCGCTGGTCGCGGCGGGCAAGCTCGAAGAGGCGGAGGCGCTGCTGGCGGCACGGGGCCTGATCTATCACGGCGTGCTGGAGCCGCCGAAGGGCAAGACCCTCGATGATTGGGAACCGCGCGAGCAGGAACTGTTCCGCGCCACCCAGTTCGGCGACGAGGTGGACCGGCCGCTGCGCAAGTCGGATGGGTCAGGCACCTATTTCGCGAATGACATCGCCAACCACCTGCACAAGATCGAGCGCGGCTTCTCCGAACTGGTGCATGTCTGGGGTGCCGACCATGGCGGCTATGTGAAGCGGATGCAGGCCGCGGTCGCCGCGCTCTCGGATGGCAAGGTCTCGCTGGATGTGGTGCTGGCGCAGATCGTCCATGTGGTGAAGGACGGCCAGCCTGTGCGCATGAGCAAGCGCGCCGGCACCTATGTGACCTTGCGCGACCTGATCGACGAGGTCGGGCGCGATGCCGTCCGCTTCACCATGCTGACGCGCAAATCCGATGCGCAGATGGAATTCGACCTCGACAAGGTGGTGGAGCAGTCGCGCGAGAACCCGGTCTTCTACGTGCAATACGCGCATGCCCGCTGCCGCAGCGTGCTGCGCGGGGCCGGAGACCCAACGGCTGCCGATCTCGCCGCCGCGCCGCTCGAGTCGCTGGCGGATCCGGCGGAGTTGGCGCTGATCCGCCGCCTGACCGCCTGGCCGCGCACCGTGGAAGCGGCCGCAACCGCCCGCGAACCGCACCGGATCGCCTTTTTCTCCATGACTTGGCGAGCGACTTTCATGTATTGTGGAACAAGGGCCGCGAGGACGCGACCCTGCGATTCATTCGGGGGGATGAACCGGAAGCCACAAGGGCCCGGCTGGCCCTGGTGGCTGCGACGGCGACGGTCATCCGCTCGGGCCTCGCGGTGATGGGGGTTACGCCGGCCGAGGAGATGCGGTGAGCGACATCACGGTTCCATCCTGGCGCCAGCGCCCGGAAAAGTCGGCTGTGTCCGGGCGCATGCTCGTGGTGGCGGGCGGGCTGCTCGGCGTCGCGGCATTGGGCGGAGCGGTGGCCTGGGGCATTTCCCGCATGGGGCCGCGCCCGGTGCCGGTGATCGAGGCGGATTCGCGCCCGCTGAAGATCCGGCCGGAGAATCCAGGCGGGCTGCTGGTGCCGAACCAGGATCAGCTCGTGCTGGAACCGCCCTCGGTCCGCCGCGCGGCGGAGCGCAGCCAGAGCGCCACGGCACGGCTGGATGCCGGCCCGGAGATGCCGGCGCTGGACGTCCTGCGCCAGCAGGCGGCGCCACCCGCGCCTGCGGTGGTGGCGCCGCCGGCCGCGCCCCTGCCGGCGCCGGTGGCCTTCGCGCCGGAGGAGCCGGCCGTGCCTCCCACCGCGCCTGCCCAGCCGGCACCACGCCTGGCCCAGGCGGTTCCCGCACAGCCCGCGGCGGCGCCGGCCGCCGTGGAGCCTGCCGCGCCCGCACTCCAGCCGGTGGCGGGTGGCCGCCAGCAGATCCAGCTTGGCGCCCTGTCCTCCGAGGCCGCGGCGAAGACGGAATGGGAGCGGCTGCAGCGCCGGGTGCCGGAACTCGCCGGCTTCCAGCCCCGCATCACACGGCTGGAGCGTGAGGGCCAGGCAACGCTGTACCGCCTCCGCACCGGCGGCCTCGCCGACCAGGCCGCGGCGCGGGCACTCTGCGAGGCGGTGCGCGACAAGGGCGGCAACTGCGCCGTCCTGGGCTCCTGACCCCCTCCATGGCGCAACCGAGGGCGGCAATCGTCGGGCTTTCGGGCCCGGCCCTGACGGCGGAGGAGGCGGCGTCCTGGCGCCTGGCGCCGCCACTCGGCGCTATCCTCTTTGCCCGAAACATCCAGGACCCGGAGCAGCTTCGCCGCCTCACCGCCGATATCCGCGCCGAATTGGGGGAGGGGGCGCCGATCCTGGTGGACCAGGAGGGTGGCCGTGTCGCCCGGCTGCGGCCGCCGCATTGGCCGACCTTCCCTCCCGCTGCTGCCTTCGAGGGCCTGCCAGAGGAAGCGGTGCGCGCCAATGCCGCGCTGCTCGGCCTCGCCTGCCACGATGCCGGCTTCGATGTGGTCTGCGCCCCGGTGCTGGACCTGCGCCTGCCCGGCCAGCACGACATCATCGGCGACCGCGCCTTCGCGGAAGATCCGGCGGAGGTGGCGCGGCTGGCCCGCGCCTGGGTGCTGGGCCTGCAGGAGGCCGGCTGCGTGCCGGTGGTCAAGCACATCCCCGGCCATGGCCGCGCCACGGTGGACAGCCATCTGGGATTGCCGCGCGTGGCCGCGGGGCGCGACCTGCTGGCGCTCGATTGCGGCCCCTTCGCCGCCCTGGCCGATAGCGGCGCCTGGGCCATGACCGCGCATATATTATACGGGGCGCTGGATCCGGAGCGGCCGGCGACCCTCTCCCCCGGCGTCATCGGCCGGGTCATCCGTGGCGCCATCGGCTTCGACGGCGTGCTGGTGAGCGACGATCTCTGCATGAAGGCGCTGCGCGGGGAGCCTGGGGCATTGGCGCGGCAGGCCATCGCCGCCGGCTGCGACCTGGTGCTGCATTGCAACGGCGACCCCGCCGAGACCGCCGCGTTGCTGGAGGAATGCCCGGCCCTTTCGGCGATGGCGCAATCCCGGTTGGCCGAGGCGCGGGCGCGGATGGAGGGGCAGCTCCGGCCGCTCGACCCCGTTGCGCTGGTGGCGGCGCGCGATGCGCATCTCGCGGCGGCGGCGTGAATTTCGACCTCGCCTGGCTGCCGGAGCTGCTGGCGGCCGTTCTTGCCACGGTGCTGGCGATTACCCTGCATGAGGCGGCGCATGGCTATGCCGCGCTCGGCCTCGGCGATGACACGGCGAAGCGGGCGGGGCGGCTGAGCCTCAATCCGCTGCGGCATGTGGACCGGGTGGGCACGGTGCTGGTGCCGGGGGTGCTGCTGCTCGGGCAGTTGATTACCCCGGGCGGAGTCCAGTTCATGTTCGGCTGGGCCAAGCCGGTTCCGGTGAATATCTGGGCGCTGCGGCATCCCCGGCAGGGCATGATGCTGGTGGCGGCGGCCGGGCCTGCCATGAATTTCGCGCTGGCCTGGCTGGCGGGGCTGCTGGTGCATCCGCTGGTGGCCTGGGGCGGCTTTCTTCCTGGCGGCCAACCTGACTGGGCCTACCGGTTCCTGGCCCTGTCGATCCTGGCGAATTTGGTGCTTGGCCTGTTCAACCTGTTGCCGATCCCGCCGCTCGATGGCGGGCGAATCGTTGCCGGTTTGCTGCCGCGCTCGCTGGCGCTGCCCTATATGCGGCTGGAGCGCTGGGGCATCCTGATCGTGCTTGTCGGCCTTTTCCTGCTGCCGCGGCTTGCCGAGGGGTTCGACCCCATGGGCTGGGCGCTACGGCATGTTGTGGCGGAGGCCTTCGACTTGGTGCTGCTGCTCTCCGGCAATGGGCGGGGCGCATGACCGCCCCGGTGCCCGTGCTGCATCTCCGGCTGGATGGGTTCGAGGGGCCGCTCGACCTGCTGCTGGAGTTGGCCCGCGCCCAGAAGGTGGATCTCGAGCGGATTTCCATCCTGGCCTTGGTCGACCAGTTCCTGGCCGTGCTGGAACAGGCGCGGCGGGTGCGGCTGGAGCTTGCGGCCGATTGGCTGGTCATGGCCGCCTGGCTCGCCTGGCTGAAATCCCGCCTGCTGGTGCCGGAGGAAGCCGCCCCGGACGAGGATGCCGAGGCCCTGGCCGAAGCCCTGGCCGACCGGCTGCGCGAGTTGGAACGCATCCGTGCCGCCGCCGCCTGGCTGTCGGGGCGGTTGCAGCTTGGGCGGGACATCTTCGGCCGCGGCGCGCCCGAATCGCTGAAGATCGAGGATCGCTCGGCCATCGCCGCCGACCTGCCCTCGCTGCTGCAGGCCTATGCCGCCGCCCGCCGCCGGGCGCTGGCCCGCCGCCCCTATACGCCGAAGCCGCGCAAGCTCTGGACTGTGCAGGACGCGCTGGCACGGCTCGGCCAACTGGTCGGTGCATTGCCGGACTGGGCGGTGCTGGCCCGCTTCCTGCCCGACGGCCTGGCCGACCCCGTGGAGCGCCGCGCCGCCCTGGCCAGCACCCTGGTGGCGGCGCTGGAGACGGCGCGCGGCGGCGGCATCGAATTGCGCCAGGAACGCGCCTTCGGCCCCATCCTGATCCGCCGCCGCCCCGAGGGGCAGGCGGAGCTGCAAACGGAGGAGCCCGATGTCCGAGCCGCTTGAGACGGAGCTCTACGGTCCGCCGGCGCCCGAACCCGATCCGGCGCTGTTCGAGCATGCGCTGCGCATTGCCGAGGCGCTGGTCTTCGCCGGCGACCGCCCCGTCACCCCCGCCCGGCTGCAACAGGCCCTGCCGGAAGGCACCGAGGCGCGCGCCGTGCTGACCGCGCTCGCCGCCCGCTGCGCCGGCCGCGCGGTGGAACTGGTGGAGGTGGCCGGCGGCTTCGCCTTCCGCACCGCCCCGGAACTCGCCCCGGCGCTCACCCGCGTGGTGGAGGTGCCGCGCCGGCTGCCGCGGGCGGCGATGGAGACGCTGGCCATCATCGCCTACCACCAGCCGGTGACACGGGCCGAGATCGAGGAGATCCGCGGCGCCAGCCTCTCCCAGACCACGTTGGAATCGCTGCTGGAACTCGGGCTGGTCGCGCCGCGCGGCCGCCGCGAGGTGCCCGGCCGCCCCAGCCTCTGGGGCACCACGCCGCGCTTCCTGGAGCAATTCGGCCTGAAGACCCTCGCCGACCTGCCGCGGCGGGAGGAGTTGGTGAACGAGCCCGGCCTGCCCTTCGGCGCGCCGCCCAGCCCCCCGGGGGCCGGCGAATCGGGTCCCGCGCCCCAGGCCGCATGAGCCTCCGCCTTACCGGCCTCCGCCATGCCTATGGCCCGCGGGAGGTGCTGCGCGGCATCGATCTTGCCGTCGGGCGTGGCGAGATCCTCTGCCTGCTCGGCCCCTCCGGCGACGGCAAGACCACGCTGCTGCGGCTGGTGGCAGGGCTGGAGCCCCTGCAGACCGGGCGGATCGAGCTTGGCGGCCAGACCATCGCCGAGCCGGGCAGGGAGGTGCCGCCGGAGCAGCGGCATGTCGGCTTCGTCTTCCAGGACTACGCCCTGTTCCCGCATCTGACCGTGGCCGAGAACGTCGCCTTCGGCCTGCACCAGGTCCCGCGCGGCGAGCGTGCCTGGCAGGTGGCGGAGGCCCTGGCCCGGGTCGGGCTGGAGACCTATGCCAATGCCTATCCGCACATGCTCTCGGGCGGCCAGCAGCAGCGGGTGGCACTCGCCCGCGCCCTGGCCCCGCGCCCCCAGGTGCTGCTGCTGGACGAGGCTTTCGCCAGCCTCGACGCCCGGCTGCGGGAACAGGTGCGGGACGATACGCTGCATGTGCTGCAGACCGCCGGCATCCCGGCGCTGATCGTCACCCATGACGCCGAGGAGGCCATGTTCATGGCCGACCGCATCGCGCTGATGCGGGCCGGCCAGGTGGTCCAGCTCGGCACGCCGGAGGAGCTCTATCTGCACCCCTGCGACCCCTTCGTGGCCACCTTCCTCGGCGAGGTGAACCGGATGCCGGCTAGGGTCCGGGACGGCCGGGCCGAGACCGCCATCGGCAGCATCGCCTGCGCCCTGCCGGACGGCCCGGCCGAGGTGCTGCTGCGCCCGGAGGGGCTGCGGCTGCTGCCGCCCGGAGCGGCCCCGAACGATACCACCCCGGCCGAGGTCCAGGCCTGCCGCCTGCTCGGCGCCACCACGCTGGTGCATCTGGCGGTGGCGGATGGTGCCGGCGGCCGGCTGCACCTGCATGCCCGGATGCCGCCCGGGGCGGCGCTGGCGCGTGGCCAGGAAGTTACCGTCGCGATGGACCGCGAGCGTGCCTTCGTATTCCCGGGCCCGGCTCCCTAGATTATCGGCGGGGAGTTTCGGCGCCGGCCGCGTCGACACCCCTTGGTGTTCCTGCTAACGGAGGCGACCTTGCGGCGGAAGCCTGCCCATCGGACGGTCCCGGTGGGGCGTCCCGCGCCGCGGTCGGAGACGGAATGTTCGACCTCGCCTGGTCCGAGATTGCGCTGATCGGTGTGGTGGCGCTTGTCGTCATCGGGCCGAAGGATCTGCCGGAAGCCGTGCGCGGGCTCGCCCGCGGCGTCCAGAAGCTGCGCCGCATGGCCGGGGAGTTCCAGCAGCACGCGGACGACTTGGTGAAGGAAGCGAATCTCGACGAGGTGCGCCAGCAGATCAACGAGATCCGCAACTTCAACATCCGCAATGAATTCGAGAAGACCGTCGACCGGGACGGCACCCTGCGGAAGACCTTCACCGAGGACCCGCTGCGCACCGACTATTCGGCACCCCCCCGCCGCCGCCATGGAGGGCGCTGGCGCGCCCGCCGGCAGCGCCGAGATGATGGGGCCGCCCGCCCCCGCCGCCACGGCCCCCGCCTTCATCCCGCCGGCCGAGGCGCACGCCCCGACGTCTTCCCCGATGCCTTCCGCCCCGGCACCAGCCGCAGAGGCGGTGCCTGCCGGAGCCCCGCCCTTCGTGCCGCCCGCCGAGCCGCCGCCTGACCTTCCGCCCGCCGCCAGCGCCACGCCGGCCCTCAAGGCATGAGCAACACCACCATGCCCCGCGACCAGGACGATCCGATCGACGACAAGCCGATGCCGTTGATCGACCACCTGCTGGAGCTGCGCCAGCGGCTGCTGTGGTCGGCTGGCGCTTTCGCCATCGCCTTCCTGCTCTGCTACTACTTCTCCTCCCAGATCTACGGTTTCCTGGCGCGGCCGCTGGCCGATATCCTGCAGCAGCAGGGTGGCGGCGAGCGGCGGATGATCTTCACCGCGCTCTACGAAGCCTTCTTCACCTACCTGAAGGTGGCCTTCTTCGGCGCCGTCTTCTTCAGCTTCCCGGTCTGGGCGACCCAGCTCTGGCTGTTCGTGGCGCCCGGCCTCTACCGCAGCGAGAAGCGGGCGATAACGCCCTTCCTGGTGGCCAGCCCCTTCCTTTTCGTGGCCGGGGCGGCGCTGGCCTACTACTTCATCTTCCCGCTGGCCTGGCGCTTCTTCATCACCTTCGAGACGCCGCCGGGCGAGGGTGCCCTGCCGATCCAGCTGGAAGCCAAGGTCAGCGAATATCTCTCGCTGGTCATGCAGATGATCCTGGCCTTCGGCGTGGCCTTCCAGTTGCCGGTGCTGCTGACCCTGCTCTGCCGGGTCGGCATCCTGAGCGTGGACACGCTGCGGAAGGGCCGGCGCTACGCCATCGTCGGCATGTTCGTGGTGGCGGCGGTGCTGACGCCGCCCGATGTCATCAGCCAGGTGGGCTTGGCCGTGCCGATGCTGGTGCTCTACGAATTGTCGATCCTGGCGGCGACCTGGATGACGCCGAAGCCGCCCAAGGACGAGACGAAAGCCTGAGCCATGCATGATATTCGGGTGGTCCGCGCCGATCCGGCGGGCTTCGACGCGGCGATGGCGCGGCGTGGGCTGGCGCCGGTGGCCCCGACTCTTCTCATCCTCGATGAAGCCTGTCGTCGAGCACAAGCACTTAGGGAGGGAGCCCTTGCAAAGCGAAATGCTCTCTCAAAGGAAATTGGTCAGGCTCTCAAGCAAAACGACTTTGCGTTGGTTGACCATCTGAAAAAGCACGTCGAGGAAGTTAGCGAACACGCGCGTAATGAAGACCCCGATCAATATCTACGGGCTATTCGCCAAAACCTTGAGTCCCTCCCCAACATCCTTGACCCCGAAGTCCCCGAAGGCCGGGACGAATCGGCAAATATCGTGCTCCACCAGCACGGTGAACCACCGCGCCTGGATTTCACCCCGAAGCAGCATTTCGAGCTGGGCGAGGCGCTCGGCCTCATGGATTTCGCCGCCGCCGCCAAGCTCGCCGGCAGCCGCTTCACCGTGCTGAAGGGCGCCCTGGCCCGGTTGGAACGGGCGCTCGGCCAATGGATGCTGACGCTGCACACCGAGCAGCACGGCTACACCGAGGTCTCGCCGCCGCTGCTCGTCAACGAGGCCACCATCTACGGCGTCGGCCAGCTTCCGAAATTCGCCGAGGATCTGTTCCGCACCACAGATGGCCGCTGGCTGATCCCGACCGCCGAGGCGCCGTTGACCAACCTCGCCGCCGGCGAGATCCTGGCCGAAGCTGGCCTGCCGCAGCGCTATACCGCGCTCACCCCCTGCTTCCGCTCCGAGGCCGGCAGCGCCGGGCGGGATACCCGCGGCATGCTCCGCCAACACCAGTTCCAGAAGGTGGAGCTGGTCTCCATCACGCGCCCCTCGGACAGCGACGCCGAGCATGAGCGCATGACCCGCTGCGCCGAGCGGGTGCTGACCGAACTCGGCCTGGTCTGGCGCCGCGTCTTCCTCTGCGCCGGCGATACCGGCTTCAGCGCCGCCCGCACCTATGACCTGGAGGTCTGGCTGCCGGGGCAGGGGGCCTGGCGGGAGATCTCCTCCTGCTCCAATTGCCGCGACTTCCAGGCGCGCCGCATGAATGCCCGCTACCGGCCGGCGGAAGGGAAGGGCACCAGCTTCGTCCATACCCTCAATGGCAGCGGCGTAGCGGTCGGGCGCGCCCTGATCGCGGTGTTGGAGACGCATCAGCAGGCTGACGGCTCCATCCTGGTGCCGGAAGTGCTGCGGCCCTGGATGGGCGGGGCCGAGCGCATCGCGCGCTGAGCCGGACACGCTGCCGCGACCAGCCACCCTTCCGCCCCATCTGCCGCAAAATCGCCCGCTGACCGCAAGACGCTGCCCTTGGCGCCCGGGGCGTCAAGGATCGGGAATCCCATGCCTTTGCATCTCTTCTTTTCGCCGGCCCAGAGACCGCCGAAGCATCAGCGGGCCCCCGGTCAGTGAGCCCGCTCGATCTCGGGGGCGGTGCCCCGCCGGTCCTGGCCCGGCCGCAGGTTGCGGTGCGGCTCGACCTGGATGCCGTGCTGGGGAATGCGGCGCCCGACCGGCTGCGCATCGCGGTGCTGGCCTATCTGCTGCTGCCCGGCCTGCTGTTCCTCGCCGGCTGGGCGGCGCCCTGGGCGGGGCTCCTGGCTGGGGCGATGGGCGTCGCGGCGCTGCTGCTGGCGCCGGGCTGGCGGCGGGCCTGGCCGCTCGGCCGAGGCATGACGGCGCTCTGCCTGACTCTCGGGTTGATCTGGGCGGGGGCTACCGGGGCGCATCACTTGGTCTACAGCACGGCGGACTGGCAGATCCGGGATGCGGTGCTGCGCGACTTGGCGGCGGGCCCCTGGCCGGTAGCCTATGCCAATGCCCGGGGGGGATGACCTCCATTGGCTGCTGCGCGCGCCGCTCGGCTTCTTCCTGCCGGCGGGGTTGGTGGGGCGTCTGGCGGGTTTCGGCATGGCGCAGGCGGCGCTCTGGGCCTGGGCGGGGATCGGCTTCGGGCTCGCGCTGGCGCTGCTGGCGAGCCTGGCGCGCGCTGCGGCACCGGCCCGGCCAGGGCGCGCCTTCGCCGTAATGGCGGGGGTCTTCGCCTTGTTCCATGGCCTCGATATCCTGCCCAATGCCTGGCTCGACTGGCAGGCGGGCATCGGCGCGCTGGGAAGCTGGGGGCGCGGCGGCGAGTGGTGGTCGCGGATGTTCCAGTATACCGGCCATGTCACGGGGCTGCTCTGGGCGCCGAACCATGCCCTTCCAGCCTGGCTGGTGACGCTGCTGCTTCTGCGCCACTGGCAGGCGCCGGGCTATGCGCGGGGCGTGGCCCTGCCGCTGGCGGCCTGCGCCTTCTGGAGCCCGGTGGGCGCGGCCGGGACGGCACTGCTTGCCCTGGCGGCGCTGCTGCGGCAGGCCCCCGGGTTGCAAGCCTTCCGGCGCGCGGCCCTGGCGCCGGGCAATCTGCTTGCTGCTGGATTCGCCGTGCCGATCTGCCTCTATCTGGTCGCGGGGGCGGAGGCGGTACCCCATGGAGCGTTGCTTTCCGCCCATCCCGCGGCACAGGCACTCGGGACCTGGGCGCTGTTCCTGGCAGTCGAGGTGCTGTGCTGGGCTGTTGCGGCCGCGGCCCTGGTGCGGGGCTGGCTCTTCGGAGCGGCGGTGGCGATGCTCTGCCTGCTGCCGGCCTATGTCTTCGGTCCCGGCAACGAAATGACCTCGCGCGGCGGCCTGGCACCGCTGACGGTGCTGGCGGTGGTGGTCGCGACGGCGCTGCTGGTCCCGGCGCTCGGGCGCGCGCAGCGCCTGGGCCGCGCCGGGCTGCTGGCCTGCGCCGTGCTGGCTTTGGTGGGCTCGGCCATGGAGGGCAGCCTTCTGGTCACCAAATCACCCTGGCCGGCGAGCCGGGAATGTTCGGTGCCCGAGGCGGCGCGGCAATCGGTGTTCCGGGGCACCACGGACTGGTCGCATTACCTGGCGCCCTGGCCGGAGCCGCTGCTGAAGGGCTGGATGCGGAGGCCGGTTCTCCGCCCGGTGCCGCCGCCGGGCGGAGAGCCCAATTGCTGGCCGAATGGAGGGGTTTGAGGCTGCGCAGCTTGCGCAGCTCGCCGAATACGTATCAGGAATGATGCCGCCAAGGGGGTGAGATGCGCCCAATCCCCCCGATCTTCCGATTTATGCCTGGAATTCCTAAAATTCCCCAAGGCATCCTGGCAGAATCCCGCTGCTTTTTCAAAAGCTTGGGCGGCCCTGCCGGGGCAGGTGTCCCACCCCGGCCTCAGGCACTTCAATCCTCAATTCCAAAATTCACGCCGCCACGCCCATCCGCCCGGCCAGGTCCTGGATGAACTGCCAGGCCACGCGCCCGGACCGGCCGCCCCGGGTCACCGACCATTCATTGGCCTGGCGGCGCAATTCCTCCACCGGCAGGCCGAGGCCGAGCGCCCCGGCATAGCCCTCGACCATGGCGAAATAGGTGGGCTGGTCGCAATTGTGGAAGCCGATCCACAGGCCGAAGCGGTCGCTGAGCGAGACCTTCTCCTCCACCGCCTCCTGGCCATGGATGGCGGTGCTGCGCTCGTTCTCGATCATGTCGCGGGACATCAGATGGCGGCGGTTGGAGGTGGCGTAGAACAGCACGTTCGGCGGCCGCCCCTCGATGCCGCCATCCAGCACGGATTTCAGTGCCTTGTAGTCGCTGTCCTCCTTCTCGAAGGAGAGGTCGTCGCAGAAGACCAGGCAGCGGCGGGGCCGGCCCTGCGCCTGCGAATGGTCCTGCCGCAGGATGTTCAGCAGGTCCGGCAGGGTGCGGATGTCCTCGCGCTGGATCTCCACCAGCGCCAGGCTGCCGGGCGCCTCGGCATTGGCGGCGGCATGGGCGGCCTTCACCAGGGAGGACTTGCCCATGCCCCGGGCACCCCAGAGCATGACGTTGTTGGCGGGCAGGCCGCTGGCGAAGCGCTGGGTGTTCTGCAGCAGGATGTCCCGCTGCCGGTCGATGCCCTGCAGCAGCCCGATCTCGACGCGGGAGACGCGGGGCACCGGCACCAGGTGCGGCAGCGGCGCGGGGTGCCAGACGAAGGCATCGGCGCCGGTCAGGCGCGGCACCTCGGGCAGGGCGGGCGCCAGGCGCTCCAGCGCCTCGGCGATGCGGGTGAGGGCGGGCAGCAGGGCATGGTCCATGATCGGGTCCGGAACGGGTGGGTGCCTTCGGTGAGCCGATTCACTGACGCCTGGCTTCCAGGCGTCAGGACCGGACCACTATTGACGCGGAGGGGCGGGAAGCTAGTTTGCCGCCACCTTGCCCCGCAAGCCGGAACCATAAGGAAAAGCCGGGATGTTCATCTCCCCCCGCCTATGCGCAGGATGCCGCCGGCGGCGGCATGGCGCTCGTCATGCAGATGGCGCCGCTGCTGCTGATCTTCGCCGTCTTCTATTTCCTGCTGATCCGCCCGCAGCAGAAGAAGCAGAAGGAACACCGCGCGCTGCTCCAGGCGCTGAAGCGCGGCGACCGGGTGCTGACGTCGGGCGGCATCATCGCCCAGGTGACCCGGGTGAAGGAGGGCGTGGACGAGGTCGAGGTCGAGATCGCCCCCAACGTCCGCGTGAACGTGCTGCGCCAGACCATCACCGACATCTTCAAGCCGGTGGCGGCAAATGACGCCAAGGCCGAGGCGGCGAAGAGCTGAACGCTCCGCCATTTCGGCCCGAATTGCCGGGGGCACCGGGGGAGACCCCGGCGCCCCTTTCCTCTGCGGCCTAGGCGGTCTGGCCTAGGCAGTCTGGCCGGACTTCATACCGCCGGAGGAGAGCAGGCCGTTCACCGCCTCCCAGTCCACCAGCTTGTCCAGGAAGTTCTGCAGGTAGTTCGGCCGCACATTGCGGAAGTCGAGGTAATAGGCGTGTTCCCACACGTCGCAGCCAAGGATCGGCGTGCCCTCGCCGGTGGCGAGCGGGTTGGAGCCGTTCGGGGTTTTCGTCACCTTCAGCTTGCCGTCGGTGCCGACCACCAGCCAGGCCCAGCCGGAGCCGAACTGCGTCACGCCGGCCTGCTTGAAGGCCTCCTTGAACTGCGCGAGGCCGCCGAGGTCCTGGTCGATCTTGGCCGCGAGCGCGCCCGGCAGCTTGTCGCCGCCACCCTTGGGCGACATCACCTGCCAGAACAGGCAATGGTTCCAATGCTGCCCGGCCTGGTTCAGCACCGGCAGGCCCTCCGCACCCTGCTTGCCGGCCTCGGCGACGATGGTCTCAAGCGACTTGCCGCCGAGCTTCTTGCTTTCGATGAGGCCGTTCAGGGCCACGACATAGGCGTTGTGGTGCTTGTCGTGGTGCAGCTCGAGCGTCTCCTGGCACATGCCCTGGGCGGCGAGCGCATTGGAGGAATACGGCAGCGCAGGCAGGCTGAAGGCCATGGGGTTCTCTCCCGGTTATGGATGACGGCAGGGCGCATGGTCCCGGAAGATGCCCGGGGCGCGTCCGAGAGCTAGGCGGGGTGCCAGGACTCGTCAAGCAAGGGGGGCATGGTTTGCGGCGGCGCGGGGTGCGGGCATAAGGCCGGAAATGGCGGATGCACCACTCCTGTCGCCCCTGGCCGCGCTGGCCCGGACGCATGATCCCGATCGCTTCCTTTGCGCCCTCTTCGCGCCGGCGGAGCGGCGTGAGGCACTGTTCACTCTCATCGCCTTCAATCACGAACTCGCGCGCGCACGGGAGGCGGCGCGGACGCCGCTGCTCGCGCTCATGCGCCTGCAATGGTGGCGCGAGGCGGTGGAGCAGGCGGCGGCCGGCAAGCCACCCCGCCGGCATGAGGTGGCGGCGCCGCTGCATGCGGCCATCGCCGCTGGCGCCCTGGACCCGGCCGATCTCCTGGCCATGGCGGATGCGCGCGAGGCGGAGGCGGAGGAGGGCGGCATCCCGACCGCGGCGGCCTTCCGGGCCTATCTGCGCGGCAGCGCCGGCGGCTTCGCGGTGGCGGCGGGGCGGCTGCTCGGCGCGCCCCCTGCGACCCTGCCCGCGCTGCAACAGGCAGGCGCCGCCTACGGCCTGGCCGGCGTGCTGCGCAGCGTGCCGGCGCTGGCGGCGCAGGGCCGTTGCCTGTTGCCGGAGGATGCGCTGACGGCGGCCGGGCTGACCGCGGAGGCGGTGCTGGCCGCGCCGGACTCGGTGGCGGTCCGCCAGGTGATTGCGGAATTAGCCCAGGCCGGGCAAGCGCGGTTGCGGGAAACCATCGCGCCGCTGCATGGCCTGCCGCGTGGCGCAATCTCTGCGGCGCTGCCGCTGATACTGGCGCGGCGTGACCTCGCACGGCTCGCGGCAGGGCGCACCGTGCCCGCAATACGCGGTTTCGGCGACCGGCTGGCGGTCAGCTTGGCGGGGTTGCTCGGTCGCCTATGGTAGGATCGAGGCAGGGCTGGAGACACTCGGCCAGCTTCGCGATCACTCCGCGACGATCTGGAGTATAGGGAGTGTAACGACTGAGGTTGGGAGTCCCCACAAGGCGCACGTCGCGGCCATCAATCCGCAGCGCCGTAGCACGACATACCCATCCGCCCCACCCGGCATCGAAGGATTCGACATTTGGCGAGCACGCGAACCTGCTACGCAGATCGTCGAAAGTTTCATTATCGATGGCAAGGATGCCGCGCGGCTGGATGAGCCTGAGCATGAACTCATGGATTTTCCAGCAGGCTTTCTTCAGATCTTCCTTTTCGCGGCCGAGCGCATTCTTGTCCCGCGAGCGAGCGAAGATAAGGTTGGAGGCGCATACATCGCGGGGATCAAGACCCACACTTCCAAGGATGGCGCGAACCCCTTTTTGCATCTTCGCTTCACCTGGGCCGCACCACCGTCCGGCAGGACGCCACGACGCGCAGGTGTACTCACTCCAACGCCCGGGCAGCGACGCCAAGTGCTCGATGCAAGTCGTGGTCTCGACGTCCGAGTCGCCGCCTGGATTGAAGCCAAGCACATAAAGCGGCCCACGGCGCAAAGTATTGGTGCCGCTATAAAGAAGCTTGCCGCTGCGATCGCCAACGCCGGATTCGTGGAGGAGGCGGAGTAGTTCCTTTGGCGCTTGGTTGTCCGGCAACGTCACCTCTGGCATGCCCCAAGCCTCGGTAGAATTCCCCCCGAATTGCGCATTATCTCCGAAGAAAATCAACTCTGATTTGCATAATCACGCCCGCTTCCGCCGCTTCGCCGGCACCGCCTCCCGCGCCAGCAGCGGCGCCAGGAAGCGCCCGGTATGGCTTCCCGGCACCGCCGCCACATCCTCCGGCGTGCCGGAGGCGACGATGCGGCCACCGCCATCGCCGCCTTCCGGTCCGAGGTCGAGGAGCCAGTCCGCAGTCTTGATGACTTCGAGGTTGTGCTCGATCACCACCACCGTGTTGCCGGCCTCAACCAGCGCGTGCAGCACCTCCAGCAGCTTCCGCACATCCTCGAAATGCAGGCCGGTGGTGGGCTCGTCCAGGATATACAGGGTGCGGCCGGTGGCGCGGCGGGCGAGTTCCTTGGAGAGCTTGATCCGCTGCGCCTCGCCACCTGACAGCGTGGTGGCCTGCTGGCCGAGATGGATGTAGCCGAGCCCGACCTCGCGCAGCACCCGCAACTTCTCGTGGATGGAGGGGACGGCGCTGAAGAAGGCGACACCCTCCTCCACCGTCATCTCCAGCACATCGGCGATGGACTTGCCGCGGAACTTCACCTCCAGCGTCTCGCGGTTGTAGCGCTTGCCCTTGCAGGCATCGCAAGTGACGTAGACATCCGGCAGGAAGTGCATCTCGATCTTGATGACGCCGTCGCCCTGGCAGGCTTCGCAGCGGCCGCCCTTCACGTTGAAGCTGAAGCGGCCGGGCTTGTAGCCGCGGGCGCGGCTCTCCGGCAGTTCGGCGAACCAGTCGCGGATCGGCGCGAAGAGGCCGGTATAGGTGGCGGGGTTGCTGCGCGGCGTGCGGCCGATCGGCGACTGGTCGATGTCGATGATCTTGTCGAGATGCTCCAGCCCCTCGATCCGCTCATGCGGCGCCGGCACCGTGCCCGCGCCCATCAGCCGCCGCGCCGCGGCCTTGTAGAGCGTCTCGATCACCAGGGTCGATTTGCCGCCGCCGGACACCCCGGTGACGCAGGTGAAGGTGCCGAGCGGGAATTCCGCCACATCGCCCTTGAGGTTGTTGCCCGTGGCACCCAGCACCCGCAGCAGGCGTTTCGGGTCCCGCGCGCGGCGCGCTTCCGGCAGCGCGATGCGGCGGCGGCCGGAGAGGTAGTCGCCGGTCAGGCTGGCCGGATTGGCCGCGACCTCGGCCGGCGTGCCCTGCGCCACCACGCGGCCGCCGCCAGCTCCGGCCGCGGGGCCGATATCCACCAGGTGGTCGGCGGCGCGGATCGCATCCTCGTCATGCTCCACCACCAGCACGGTATTGCCGAGGTCGCGCAACCGCCGCAGCGTGCCCAGCAGCCGCTCGTTGTCCCGCTGGTGCAGGCCGATCGAGGGTTCGTCCAGCACATAGAGCACGCCGGTGAGGCCGGAGCCGATCTGCGAGGCCAGCCGGATACGCTGCGACTCGCCGCCCGAGAGCGTGGCCGAGGACCGGCCGAGCGAGAGGTAGTCGAGCCCGACATCGACCAGGAATTGCAGCCTCTCGCCGATTTCCTTCAGGATGCGCCGCGCGATCTCCTGCCGCTGCGGCGTGAGGGTGGCGAAGACCCCGGCGAACCAGGCCTCCGCCTCGCGGATCGCCAGCGCGCTGGCCTCGCCGATATGGCGGCCGGCCACCTTCACCGACAGCGCCTCGGGCTTCAGCCGGTAGCCGGAACAGGCGGGGCAGGGCTTCGCCGCCTGGTAGCGTGTGAGATCCTCGCGCACCCAGGGGTTGTCGGTTTCACGGTAGCGGCGTTCGAGGTTCGGCAGCACGCCCTCGAAGGGCTTTTCGATGTTGTAGGCGCGGAGGCCATCCTTGTAGCGGAGCGTCACCGCCTCGCTGCCGGTGCCGTGCAGGATGGCGTCGCGCACCTTGGCCGGCAATTCGGCCCAGGGCGTCGTGGTATTGACCTTGTAGTGCCGCGCCAGGCTTTCCAGCGTCTGGTCGTAATAGGGCGAGGAGGCGCCGCTCCAGGGCGCCACCGCGCCCTCGGCGAGGCTGCGGAGGTCGTCCGGCACCACCAGCATCGGGTCGAAGAAGGTCTGGGTGCCGAGCCCGTCGCAACTCGGGCAGGCGCCCTGCGGGCTGTTGAAGGAAAACAGCCGCGGCTCAATCTCCTCGATGGTGAAGCCGGATTCCGGGCAGGCGAATTTGGCGCTGAAGACGGTGCGGGCGCCACTATCGGCGTCCTCGGCATAGGCGATGCCCTCGGCCAGGGCGAGCGCCGTCTCGAAACTGTCGGCCAGCCGCGGTGCGATGCCGGCGCGCACCACGATGCGGTCCACCACCACCTCGATATCGTGCTTGAGGCGCTTGTCGAGCTTCGGTGCCTCGGTGATGAGCACCAGCTTGCCGTCCACCTTCACCCGCTCGAAGCCGCGGCGCTGGTATTCGGCCAGTTCCTTCCGGTATTCGCCCTTCTTGCCGCGGGCGACGGGCGCCAGGATCAGCAGGCGGGTGCCTTCCGGCATGGCCAGCACGCGATCCACCATCTGCGATACCGTCTGCGCCTCGATCGGCAGGCCGGTGGCCGGCGAATAGGGCACGCCGACGCGGGCCCAGAGCAGCCGCATGTAGTCGTGGATTTCCGTGACCGTGCCGACGGTGCTGCGCGGATTGTGCGAGGTGGTCTTCTGCTCGATGGAGATCGCCGGCGAGAGGCCCTCGATCGAGTCGACGTCCGGCTTCTGCATGAGTTGCAGGAATTGCCGCGCATAGGCCGAGAGCGATTCGACATAGCGGCGCTGGCCCTCGGCATAGATCGTGTCGAAGGCGAGAGAGGATTTGCCGGAGCCGGAAAGCCCGGTGATGACGGTCAGCGTGCCGCGTGGCAGGTCGAGGTCGAGATCCTTCAGGTTATGGGTCCGGGCGCCGCGGATGCGGATCTGGCCGGCATTCGGCGGGGTCTGGGGGCTGGCCATGAGGGGCGCTCCACGGGGCCGGAATCTGCCCACGTTCGCATTGTGTTCCGGGGGTAATGCCACCATATTGGGGAGACGGGAAGGGGCGATCACCCCTCCGCGCCGCGCGCCGGGACTGGCCCTCAGGCTGCCCTGCCGCTATGGTGTTTCATCGTATTCGAGGGTCGGGACGGCATGGCCGGCAGCGTCAACAAGGTGATTCTGGTGGGCAATCTGGGGCGCGACCCCGAGGCCCGCAACATGCCCTCGGGTGGCAAGGTGGTCAGTTTCTCGGTCGCAACCAGTGAGACCTGGAACGATCGCGCCTCGGGCGAGCGCAAGGAAAAGACCCAGTGGCACCGCGTCGCGATCTTCAATGAGAAGCTCGGGGAGATCGCCGAGAAATATCTGCGCAAGGGCAGCAAGGTCTATCTCGAAGGCCAGATCGAGAGCCGCAAATACACCGACAAGGAAGGCCAGGAGCGGGAGACCACGGAAATCGTGATCGGCCGCTTCAAGGGTGAACTGACCCTGCTGGATGGCCGCGGCGGCGGTGGCGAGGGTGGTGAAGGAGGCGGTGGCTATGGCGGCGGCGGCCGTTCCGGCGGCTATGGCGGCGACCGCGGCGGGGATCGTGGTTCCTCCGGCGGTGGCGGCCGTGCTGGCGGCTGGGAGAAGCCCAAGGGCGGCGACCTCGACGACGATATTCCGTTCTGAGCGGAGCATCGTCTGCCTGCGTCCCGGCCTCGGCCCATAAGGAAGACAGAGAAGCGTGAGCGAGACCGATAGCGGCGCCGATGACGGGCGGCCGGGTAGTGCCATTGCCATAGGGCTCGAGGAGGAGATGCGGCGCTCCTACCTCGACTATGCGATGAGCGTGATCGTCGCGCGCGCCCTGCCGGATGCGCGCGATGGGCTGAAGCCGGTGCATCGCCGCATCCTCTATGCCATGCAGGAAAGCGGCTATGCCGCCGACAAGCCGCACCGCAAATCCGCCCGCGTGGTCGGCGACGTCATGGGCAAATACCACCCGCATGGCGACGCCTCGATCTACGACGCCATGGTGCGCATGGCGCAGACCTTTTCCATGCGGGTGCCGCTGGTCGATGGCCAGGGCAATTTCGGCAGCATGGACGGCGATCCGCCGGCGCAGATGCGCTACACCGAAGTCCGGCTTGCGAAATCCGCCGCCGCGCTGCTCGCCGATATCGACGAGGACACGGTCGAGTTCCAGCCGAATTACGACGAGTCGGAAAGTGAGCCGCGGGTCCTGCCCGCCGCCTTCCCGAACCTGCTGGTCAATGGCGCCAATGGCATTGCCGTCGGCATGGCGACCAATATCCCGCCGCATAATCCGGGCGAGGTCATCGATGCCGCGCTGGCGCTGATCGCGGAGCCGGCGACCACGCTCGAGCAACTGATGCAGATCGTCCCCGGGCCGGATTTCCCGACCGGCGGGCTGATCCTCGGCCGCAGCGGTATCCGTTCGGCCTTCGAGACGGGGCGCGGCTCGATCCCGCTGCGCGCCAAATGCGAGATCGAGGAGATGCGCGGCGGCCGCCAGGCCATCGTCGCCACCGAGATCCCCTATCAGGTCAACAAATCCACCCTGATGGAGCGCATCGCCGAGCTGGTGCGGAGCAAGCAGGTCGAGGGCATCAGCGACCTCCGAGACGAGAGCGACCGCGACGGGCTGCGCGTGGTGATCGAGCTGAAGCGGGACGCGACGGCGGAGGTGGTGCTGAACCAGCTCTACCGCATGACGCAATTGCAGACCTCCTTCCCGGTGAATTTCCTGGCCCTCGACAATGGCCGGCCACGGCAGATGGGGCTGATCGACGCGCTGCGCGCCTTCATCGCCTTCCGTGAGGAGGTGATCCTCCGCCGCAGCCGCTACCGCCTGGCCAAGGCGCGGGAGCGCGGGCATCTGCTGATCGGCCTCGGCATCGCGGTGGCCAATATCGACGAGGTGATCCGGGTCATCCGCGCCAGCCGCGACCCCGCCGAGGCGCGGGGCGCGCTGATGACGCGGGAATGGCCGGCCGGCGATGTCGGCGTGCTGCTGGCGCTGGTCGAGGATGCCGGCAATGTGGTCACGCCCGAGAACACCGTGCGACTGACCGAGGCGCAGGCGCGCGGCATCCTGGCCATCACCCTGCAACGGCTGACCGGGCTTGAGCGCGAGAAGATCGCGACGGAGCTGGAGGAGGTTGGCGGCCGTATCCGCGAATTGCTGGAGATCCTCGGCAGCCATCCCCGCCGCATGGAGGTGATGTCCGAGGAACTGCGCGCGGTGCGCGCCCAGGTTGCTTCGCCGCGCCTGACCGAGATCATGGACGGCATCGCCGATCTCGACGACGAGAGCCTGATCGAGCCGGGGATGATGGTCGTCACCCTGACCCGGGATGGCTATGTGAAGCGCACCTCGCTGGAGACCTTCCGGGCCCAGCATCGCGGCGGCCGCGGCCGCAGCGCGGCCTCGACCCGGCAAGACGATGTGGTGGTGCGGAGCTTCATCGCGCATACCCATCAGTGGGTGTTGTTCTTCACCAGCCGCGGCATCGCCTTCCGCGAGAAGGTCTGGCAGTTGCCGGAGGGCGGCGCGCAGGGGAAGGGCAGGTCGCTGCGCCAGGTGCTGGCGCTGCAGGATGGTGAGCAGATCACCGCCGTGCTGCCGCTGCCGCAGGATGAGGGCCTGTGGGAAGGGCTGCACCTGGTCTTTGCCACCGCGTCAGGCAATGTCCGCCGCAACCGGCTTTCCGACTTCCGCAATGTCCGGGCCGCCGGGCTCATTGCCATGAAGCTCGAGGAAGGCGACGCGCTGATCGGCGTGCAGACCTGCCGAGAGGGCGATGACGTGCTGCTGGCGACGCGCAAGGGCCGCGCCATCCGGTTCCAGGCGAACGAGGATGTGCTTCGGGTCTTTGCCGGGCGCGGCTCGGACGGTGTTCGCGGTATCCGGCTGGCCAAGGGCGATGCGGTCATCGCGCTTTCCGTGCTGCGGCACGTCACGGCCACGCCGGCCGAACGCATGGCCTATCTCAAGGCCGCTGCGCAGAAACGCCGCGCCGCGGGCGAGGAGATGGAGGCATCCCCGCCGCCCCTGGCGGAGGAAGGCGAGGAGGCCGATGCCGAGATCGCCCTGTCGCCGGAGCGCTTCGACGACCTGGAAGCGGCGGAGGAGGTCATCCTCTCGGTCACCGATGGCGGCTTCGGCAAGCGCAGCTCCGCCTATGAGTACCGGGTCACCGGCCGTGGCGGCCAGGGTATCACCGGCATAGAACTGCGGGCCCGCAACGGCCGGGAGGTGATTGCCACCTTCCCAGTTCGGCCGGGCGATGATGTGATGCTCATCACCGATGGCGGGCGCCTGATCCGCCTGCCGGCCGACCAGGTGCGAATCACCGGCCGGCAGGCAATGGGGGTGACCCTGTTGCGCCTGGATGAGGGGGAACGCGTGACCAGTTGCTTCCCGGTGGTGGATGACGGACAGCATGAGGATGCCGCCGCGGCGGCATCTGATGAAGGCATGACCGAGAACGAGCCCGAAGGCGGGCCGGGCGACCAATGACCCGGCATGTCGGCGTCTATCCGGGCACCTTCGATCCGGTGACCAATGGGCATCTCGATGTGATCGGCCGGGCGGCCCGCATCCTGGACCGCTTGGTGGTTGGCGTGGCGATGAACGCCGGGAAGGGGCCGCTGTTCCCGCTTGAGGAACGGGTGGATCTGGTGCGCGCCGAAACCGCCGCCATCGCCACCCGCACCGGCGCGGTGATTGAGGTGGTGCCCTTCGAGGGGCTGCTGGTCGGCTTCGCCCGCCAGGTCGGCGCGGATGTGATCATCCGGGGCCTGCGCGCCGTCTCCGACTTCGACTACGAGTTCCAGATGGCCGGCATGAACCGCCGCCTCGACCAGGAGATCGAGACGGTGTTCCTGATGGCCAGCGAAACGAACCAATTCATCTCCTCGCGCTTCGTGAAGGAGATCGCCCGGCTCGGCGGCAACATTACCAGTTTCGTGCCGAAGCTGACGCTGGAGCGGACGCTGGTGCGGGTAGGCCAGCCGGCGCAGGACTGACCAGGCAGGAGGAACAAGCGCATGCGGCGACGCGATATCGCCGGGCTGGCCCTTGCGGCCGGCTCGGTGCCCATGCTGGGCCGTGCCCAGGCCCCTGAGGAGCGGCTGGTGCTGCAGTTGAAGGATGGCCCCGTCACCATCCAGTTCCTGCCGGATGTGGCACCCCGGCATGTGGAGCGGATCAAGACCCTGACACGCCGCGGCTTCTATGACGGCACCGTGTTCCACCGGGTAATCGAGGGCTTCATGGCCCAGGGCGGCGACCCGCGTGGCACCGGCACCGGCGGCAGCGACCTGCCGAACCTGCCGGCCGAATTCACCAACCGCTACCGCTTCGTCCGCGGCATCTGCGGCATGGCCCGCTCCGGCGATCCCAATAGCGCGAACAGCCAGTTCTTCATCATGTTCGCGCCGGCCCCGAGCCTCGATGGCCAGTATACCATCTGGGGCCGCGTCATCGCGGGCATGGAAGCGGTGGACAAGATCAAGCGCGGCTCCGGCCCCAGCGGCATGGTGCAAAATCCGGACAAGCTGATTCGCGCCACCATCACCACCGCCTGACCACAAAGGATTCCCTCCATGAGCGATGAGACCCCGGCCCCAGGCCAGACCCCCGAGCCCGCGGCCGCCCCCACCAATGCCGGCGGCGAGGACACGCTGATCCTGGAATTGAAGGACGGCAATGTCACGATCGAGCTGCTGCCCGATCTGGCACCTCGGCATGTCGAGCGCATCAAGACCCTGGTCCGCGCCGGTTTCTATGATGGCACGGTGTTCCACCGGGTGATCGAGGGCTTCATGGCGCAGGGTGGCGATCCCACCGGCACCGGCACCGGCGGCGCGCGCGAGCAGGGCCATGCCGACCTGCCGGCGGAATTCTCGCCGCCGAGCAAGGCTCGCTTCCAGCGCGGCACCTGCGGCATGGCGCGGGCCCAGAACCCGGACAGCGCGAACAGCCAGTTCTTCATCATGTTCGCGCCGGCACCGAGCCTCGATGGCCAGTACACCATCTGGGGCCGGGTGGTGTCCGGCATGGAAGCGGTGGACAAGATCAAGCGCGGCTCCGGCGGCAATGGCATCGTGCAGGGTCCGGACAAGCTGTTGCGCGCCCGCATCGCGGCCGATGCGGCGGCAGCCTGAGGCGACCTCGGAAGCCGCTTCGGCGAAGCCACCCGCGGCATTGATCCGCAAGGGTTGACAGACCGGCGCCCCCGGGCTTTTGGGGGCGCCGGGCAGCGCCTGTGAGCCGGTAGCTCAGTCGGTAGAGCACGGGACTTTTAATCTCGTGGCCGTGGGTTCGAGTCCCACCCGGCTCACCATCCTTGAAGCATCCGGCATTTTTTGCTGACCGCCCATCTTCTCTGGCCGGCCATCCCGGTCCGTGCCGCATTGCGTGCCATCGGGATTGTTCCAGGGCAAAGCCACGAGAGTGAACAGGGTCGGCACATCGGCCGCCAGCGCCGCCGCGACGGCGGCCCCGCACTGCCGGAGCAGCGGCGCTTGGAAATTCGCGTGACCATGCCACAATGGCCAGGGGAGGAGCCGCATGCCACCTGCCGCAGCGCCCACCGCCAGCCCGTCCGGCCTGCCGTCCAACCGTAGCTGGCTGGAGCGGCTCTGGACCGGCATCGCCGACCGCGGCCGCGCCTATGCCGATGTGCCAGCCGCCGGCTTGCCGCCGCTCGACCGCGCCCGCCGCCTGGCTGAGGCCATGCTCTCCGAGCGCGGCGAGGCTTCCGGCGCCGCCGTCGCGCGCGAGTTGCTCGAGAGCCTGGCCGCCCTGCAAGGCGAGGATCGCCTCGCCTTCTTCCGCTTTCTCGCCGATGGCTTCGCCCCGAATCCGGACCGTCTGCGCGAGGCGGCTGAAGCCTGGCTTGCCGGGCCGACGATCGAGTCCGCTGCCCGCCTCGCCGACGCCGCCGAGCCGCCGCGGCAGGAACTGCTCCGGCGGATGAACATGGCGCCCGGCGGCACCGCCGCCCTCGTCAAGCTGCGGGAAGAACTGCTCGGCCTGCTGCGCGCCGAGCCGACGCTCCGTTTCCTGGATGCAGATCTGCGTCATCTTTTCGCCTCATGGTTCAACCGGGGCTTCCTGGAGTTGCGGCGGATCGACTGGCAGACCCCGGCCGCGGTGCTGGAGAAGCTGATTGCCTATGAGGCGGTGCACGAGATCCAGGGCTGGGAAGACCTCCGCCGCCGATTGGCCGCGGACCGCCGCTGCCTCGCCTTCTTCCATCCGGCCCTGCCAGGGGAACCGCTGATCTTCGTCGAGGTCGCGCTGGTCCAGGGCCTCGCCTCGGCAGTGCAGCCATTGCTGTCGCGCGGCGACCCGATAGACGACCCGGCACGTGCCGATACGGCGATCTTCTATTCCATCTCCAACTGCCAGGAGGGGCTGCGCGGCATTTCCTTCGGCAACTTCCTCATCAAGCAGGTGGTGGAGGAACTGAAGGCGGAATTGCCGCAGCTTACCCAATCGCGACCCTCTCTCCTGTGCCTGGCCTTCGCCGGTGGTTGGAGCGGCAACTGGCCGCGCCGCCCGAGGGCGGGCTCTTCCGGCCGGAGGAAGCGGCGGCGCTGACCGTGGCCGCGGGACTGCCTGGTCCGGTGGAGGCTTTCGCCGCCCTGACGGCCGAGGGGTGGTGGCGGGAGGAGACATCGCGGGAGGCGCTGCGCGCGCCGCTGCTGCGCCTCACCGCCACCTATCTGACGCGGCCGAATACCGGCAGGCCCGGCATCGACCCGGTGGCGCGGTTCCATCTCGGCAATGGCGCGCGGCTCGAGCGGATCAACTGGCTCGGCAATACCTCGGCGCGAGGCATGCGCGAGAGTTTCGGCGTGATGGTGAACTACCTCTATGACCGCGAGGCGATCGAGGCGAACCACGAGGCGTTCGTTCATTCCGGCCAGGTGATGCGCTCCACCGCCGTCGATGCGCTGCTGCATCCGCCGCGCGGTGCCGCCTTGCCGCCATCGCGTTCCGCCCTCGCGCGCCTGCTCGGCGGAGAGGAGAAGACCGGCCCCAAACCCGGCTGACCGGGCGAGACGACGAGGACCCCCCCCTTACGAGGAAACCCCGATGTCCCCGCAGGCCGCCTCCATCCTGGGGCTGGTAGCGATGTTCGTCATCGCCACGGCGCTGCCGATCAACATGGGCGCACTGGCCTTCGCCATGGCCTTCCTGATCGGCACGACCTATGTCGGCATGCCGGCCGACCGCATCATAGCTGGTTTTCCCGGCGATCTCTTCGTGACGCTGGCCGGCATCACCTATCTCTTCGCCATAGCGCAGAAGAACGGCACCATCGACTGGCTGGTGCGCCAGGCGGTCCGTGCCGTGCGGGGGCATATCGCCGCCATCCCCTGGGTGATGTTCGCGGTTGCCGCGACGCTGACCGGCGTCGGCGCCGTGAGTCCGGCGGCCTGCGCCATCCTGGCCCCCATCGCGCTGCAATTCGCCAGGGCCTATGGCATCAGCCCGCTGATGATGGGGCTGCTGGTGATCCATGGCGCGCAGGGCGGCGGCTTCTCCCCTATCAGCATCTATGGCGGCATCACCAACCAGATCGTCGTCCGTTCCGGCCTGCCGCTGAACGAGACGGCCCTTTTCCTCGCAAGCCTCGGCTACAACCTGCTGGTCGCGATCGGCGTATTCCTCGCTTTCGGCGGCCTTACCCTACTGTCCCGCCGGGCCGTGGAGCCGGCAGCGGAGGGCGGCGGCAGCGTGGTCACCGACCTGCCCCTCGAGGGTCATGGGACGGCGGCCGATGCCAGCCTCACCCCGCCGACCGTCCCGGCGGCGGAACGGCTGAGCTTCCAGCAATTGGCGACGCTGCTGGGCCTCGCGGCCGTCGCCATCGGCGCGCTGGCCTTCAACCTGAATGTCGGCCTGGTTGCGGTGACGGTCGCGGTGGCGCTGACGCTGCTCGCCCCCAATGAGCAGAAGGGCGCGGTGGACAAGATTGCCTGGTCCACCATCCTGCTGGTCGGCGGCGTCATCACCTATGTCGGGGTGCTGCAGAAATCCGGCGCGATCGATGCGGTGGGGCAGGGCGTCTCGGATATCGGCGCGCCGCTGCTGGCCGCGCTCCTGCTCTGCTATATCGGCGGGATCGTTTCGGCCTTCGCCTCCTCGGTCGGGGTCCTGGGGGCCACCATCCCGCTGGCGGTGCCCTTCCTGTTGCAGGGGCATATCGGCCCGGTGGGGATGATCGCGGCACTCGCCATTTCCTCCACCGTCGTGGATGTCAGCCCCTTTTCCACCAACGGGGCCCTGGTGGTGGCGAATGCCCAGCCGGAGGAGCGGGAGGAGATCTACCGCCGCTTCCTGCTCTACAGCATCCTGGTGGTGCTGGCGGGCCCGCCGCTGGCCTGGCTGATGTTCATCGTGCCGGGTTGGCTATGACGCCGTGGCCAGAGAGGCGGGGTGGCGCACGCTCGTTCGGCGCCCAACGACTCCTTCACCGTGATCTCCCCGCGCGGCGCGGTCTTCGTGCCATGGCCTTCTTCTGGTCGGCCCCGGAAACGACTCCCCGGTAGGGATCGGGCTCGAAACGAGCGGAACCGCAAGCCCCTGTAGAGGTTCAGGGGAAGTTGTTTGATCCCCGAAAGCCTCGTGCGCCATGCCCTTCGACGACAACGCCACCACCGGCCATGCCATCGCTGACCGGCCGGGGTGGAAGCTGAGTGAGCGCCTCGATGCCAGGCTTCGCCTTGCTTCACCGCGGCGGTCCCGCCCGGCAAACCATTCATTCCAAGGAGGCCGGCGCGAACCACCGCCTTGTGGTGGCCAGGTCGGGGAGGCGCGAGCCTGATGAAGCTTGTCGTATTCGGCCTGACCATCACCTCCTCCTGGGGCAACGGCCATGCAACCTTGTGGCGGTCGCTGTGCCGGGGGCTGGCGCGGCGTGGGCACCGGGTCACCTTCTTCGAGCGTGACACATCCTGGTATGCCGGGGCGCGCGACCTGGCGGAAATGCCCGGCCTGGAGACGGTGCTCTATCCCGATTGGGACAGCGTGCGGCGGCGCGCCGAACAGGAGCTGAATGGGGCGGATGTGGGGATGGTGACGTCCTATTGCCCGGACGGTATCGCGGCCTCCGCGCTGCTGTTGTCCTCCACCTTGCCGGCGCGGCTGTTCTACGATCTCGACACACCCGTCACCCTGGATCGCCTGGCGGCGGGCGAGCGGGTGGCCTATCTGCCACCCGAGGGTCTCTCAGGCTTCGACCTGGTGCTGAGCTTCACCGGCGGCGCGGCGCTGCAGCGGCTGCGCTCGGAACTCGGCGCCCGCGAGGCCGTGCCGCTCTATGGCAGCGTGGACCCCGCATCGCACCATCCGGTGCCGCCGGTGGAGGACTTCCGTGGCGATCTCTCCTATCTCGGCACCTATGCCGCCGACCGGCAGCCAGCGTTGGAGCGGCTCTTCGTCGAAGCGGCGCGGCGCCTGCCGGACCGGCGCTTCGTCATCGGCGGCGCGCTGTATCCGCAGGATTTCCCCTGGGCGGAGAACATCTTCTTCCTCCGCCACATGCCGCCGCCGCAGCACCCGGCCTTCTTCTCCTCCTCGCGCCTGACGCTGAACGTGACGCGGCGCGCGATGGCGGCGCTGGGCTGGTGCCCCTCCGGCCGCATCTTCGAAGCCGCCGCCTGCGGCACTCCGATCCTGAGCGACTGGTGGGAAGGGCTGGACCATTTCTACACGCCTGGCGAGGAGATCCTGATCGCCCGCAGCACCGGGGACACCATCGCCGCCCTGGACCTGAGCAATGCGGAACTGCACCGGATCGCCACGCGGGCACGGCAGCGCACACTCGAGGAGCATGGCTGCGACCGACGCGCCGCCGAGTTGGAAGCCGTGCTCGGCCGGATCGGCTCATCCGCGGCGGAATTGGAGGCTTGAGCATGTGGGGCATCATCCCGGCGGCCGGCATCGGCAGCCGCATCCAGCCTCTGGCCTTCTCGAAGGAGTTGCTGCCGGTCGGCAGCCGCCTCGATGGCGGGGTGGAGCGCCCGCGCGCCGTCAGCGAACACCTGATCGAACGCATGATCGCCGGCGGCGTGGACAAGATCTGTTTCGTCATCGCCCCGGGCAAGAGCGATATCATCAACTACTATGGTGCGCGGATCGGCTCTGCGCAGATCGCCTATGTGGTGCAGGCGGAGCCCGCCGGGCTTTGCGATGCGATCTTCTGCGCCAGCCCCTTCATCGGCAGCGGGGAGCCGGTGGCGATCGGCCTGCCCGACACGATCTGGTTCCCGGAGAATGGCCTGGCGCTGCTTCCCGATGATGTCCTGTCCTTCCTCCTTTTTCCGGTCGAGCATCCGGAATTCTTCGACGCGGTCGTGACCGATGCCGGCGGCCGGGTGGAGGAGATCCAGGTGAAGCGGCGGGACACCCGCTCCCATTGGGTCTGGGGCGCCTTCAAGATGCCCGGCCAGGTCCTGCATGACCTGCATGCGCTGTGGCGCGAGCCCGGGCGCGGCGACGAGTATTTCGGCACGCTGGTCAATGCCTGGCTCGCCCGCGGCGGGGTGGCGCAGGGTATCCGTGCCGGCGAAACCTATGTGGATGTGGGCACCATGCATGGCTACCGCGAGGCCGTGGCGCTCCTCAGCACCCGGCCCTGCGGCGAGCATCGGGAGGTGCTGCCCTTCCGGGCCCTGCAGCAGCGCGCAGCCTTGCGCAGCGCGGCGGCGCGCCCGGATCAGGCGCCGGCCGCGAACGGGGATTGAGCCCGGACGCCATGGCGGAAGCCGCAGCCCTCCTCGCCTGGCTCGCTTCGGGGGCAGGCACGACGGACCTTCCCCTGCTGGTCGTCGCCGCGCATCCGGATGACGAGGTGATCGGGCTCGGCGCGCAATTGCCGCGGTTCCGCAATGCGACGCTCCTGCATGTGACGGATGGGGCGCCGCGCGACGGGCGGGACGCGGCCATACATGGCTTTGCCGATCCCGGCGCCTATGCCGCCGCACGGCGCGGCGAGCTGCTGGCCGCCCTGCGCCTGGTGGGCATCGGCGCCGACCGGGCGCTGGATTTCGGCATTCCCGACCAGCAGGCCGCGCTTGACCTGCCGGGCCTCACCCGCCGGATTGCCGATCTGGTCGGGGAGAGGCGCCCCGCGGTACTCGTCACCCATCCCTATGAGGGCGGCCATCCCGACCATGACGCGACGGCCTTCGCGGTGCAGGCGGCGTTGCGGCTGCTCCGCCCTCCGCGCCCGGTGCTTCTGGAGATGGCGTGCTATCATGCCGGGCAGGGCGGTATCGCGGTCGGCTGCTTCCTTCCCGCGGTGGGCTGCGAGCCGGTGACGATCACGCTTTCCCCGCAGGACTGCGCCCTCAAGCGGAGCATGATCGGTTGCTTCACCACGCAACGGCAGGTCCTGGCGGGTTTCCCGATCGGCACCGAGAGCCTGCGCCCGGCGCCGCGCCACGACTTTACGCAGCCGCCGCATCCGGGCCGGCTCCACTATGAGAATTTCCCCTGGGGCATGACCGGGGCGCGCTTCCGCTGCCTTGCCGCGCAGGCCCTGCGGGATCTCGGCATGGGAGGCGTGCCCTGAGCCTCACCATCCTGCAGGTCGCCTATCCCTTCGCACCCACCGGCCCGGATGCCGTGGGCGGCGCGGAGCAAGTGCTGAGCCTGCTCGACCACGCCCTGGCAGGAATGGGGCATGCCTCTGTCGTGGTCGCCTGCGAGGGCTCGGCGACCGCCGGCCCGCTGCTTGCCACGCCGCTGCCGGCCGGCCCCCTGCCGGATGCGGCGCGCCAAGCCGTGCAGGCGGCGCATCGCCGCAACGTCGAATGCGCGCTGGATCGGCATGCGATCGACCTCGTGCATATGCATGGCCTGGACTTCCACGCCTATCTACCGCCGCCCGGCGTGCCGGTGCTGGCCACCCTGCACCTGCCGCCCGCCTGGTATCCGCGGGATATCTTCCGGCTGGCGCGGCCGGAGACCTGGCTGCATTGCGTGTCCTGGACGCAGCACCGCGCCTGCCCGCCCTCCGCCGCGCTACTGCCGCCGGTCGGCAACGGCGTGGTGGTGGAGGAATTGCCGGCCCGGGTCTCGCGGCGCGGCTTCGCCCTCAGCCTCGGCCGGATCTGCCCGGAGAAGAACCAGCACCAGGCGCTGGAGGCCGGCAGCCTGGCCGGTGTCCCGGTGCTGCTCGGCGGCCAGGTTTTCCCCTATGCCGAGCACGAGCGCTATTGGCGTGACGCCGTCGCGCCGTTGCTGGCGCAGGGACCGCATCGCTTCCTCGGCGTGGTGGGCTTTGCGCGCAAGCGCCGCCTGCTGAGCGCGGCGCGCTGCCTCGTCTCCACCAGCCTGGCACCGGAGACCAGCTCGCTGGTGGCAATGGAGGCGCTGGCTTGCGGCACGCCGGTCGTCGCCTTCCCCTCGGGCGCCTTGCCCGAGATTGTCGAGCATGGCGTGACCGGCTTCCTCGTACGGAATCCCCGGGAGATGGCAGAGGCGATCCGGGAGGCTGCGACGCTGGACCCGGAAGCCTGCCGCGCCACTGCGCGCCGGCGCTTCTCGGCCGCGGCGATGGTGGCGCGCTACGCCGATCTCTATGCGCGGCTGGCCCGCCCGGGACAGATCCATGCCGAGATCGCCTGACGCGCCGCTGCATGTCGAGGAGGCAACCGGGACGGCCGGGCTGGAGCAGTTGCGGCCGGATTGGGCCAGGCTTTGGGCAATAGTGCCCTCCGCCACCCCCTTCCAGTCGCCGGACTGGCTGATCCCGTGGTGGCGGCATATCGGCGAGGGCGAGCTGCTAACCCTGGCCATCCGGGAGAGCGGCGAGCTTGTCGGGCTGCTGCCCTTCTATATCTACACCCAGCCCGGGGACGGTGGGCGCCGTCTCTTTCCGCTTGGCATCGGCACCACGGATTATCTGGATGCGCTGGTCGCGCCGGGGCGCGAGCGCGAGGTGATGGCGCTCGGCTTCCAGCATCTCGCCGCGCGGCGCGGCCGGTTCGAATTCGGTGAATGGCCGCAGCTCCGCCCCGGCTCGCCGCTGCTGGAAGTGCCGGCGCCGGCCGGCTGGTCGGACCGGACCGAACCCGCCGAGCCCTGTCCGATCCTGCATCTGCCGCAGGACTTCGAGGCGCTTGGCGATACCGTCTCGCGCAAGACGCTGCGCGACCTGCGGACCCATCGCAAACGCGCCGAACTGGCGGGCGCGACGCGCTGGGAAAGCGCGAGTGCGCAGAATTTGGAAGAACTCTTCGAGGCCCTGCTGCGCCTGCATGCAGCACGCTGGGCGACCCGGGAGGAAGCCGGCGTCCTCGCCTCTCCCGCCGTCCAGGCGGCCCACCGAGCGGCGCTGCCGGGGCTGCTGCGCAGCGGCATGTTGCGGTTCCATGCCCTGCGCCTGGAGGGTGCGGTCGTGGCGGTGCTCTATGCCCTGGCGGACCCTCCCGGCCGTGCGGAGCGGCGGCTCTATTTCTATCTCAGCGGCTTCGACCCGGCGCTCGAACGGCTCAGCCCCGGGATGCTGCTGGTCGGCCATGCGATCGAGCAGGCGATTGATGAGGGCATAGCCATCGCCGATTTCCTGCGCGGGCAGGAACGCTACAAGTATTTCTGGGGCGCGCAGGACTCCCCCACCTTCCGCCGCGTCCTGGCGCCACCTGCTGAAGGAGTGCCGTGATGCGCGCCCTGCTGATCGTGCTGGACAGCGTCGGCGTCGGCGGAGCACCGGATGCGGCGCAATACGGGGATGCAGGGGCCGATACGCTTGGCCATATCCGGCAGCACACCGGGCTGCACCTGCCAACGCTCTGCTCGCTCGGTCTCGACCGCATCATGGGGGCGGAGGGTGATGGCGAGCCGCGCGCGAGCCATGGCCGCATGCGGGAATGCTCCGCCGGCAAGGACAGCACCACCGGGCATTGGGAAATCGCCGGCGTCGTGCTCGACCAACCCTTCGCGGTTTTCGAACGCTTCCCGGATGCGCTGGTCCAGGCGATCGAGCGTGAGGCCGGCACCCGCTTCCTCGGCAACCTTCCCGCCAGCGGCACGCAGATCATCGCTGACATGGGGGAGGAGCATCTACGGACAGGCTGCCCCATCCTCTACACGTCAGCCGATTCGGTGCTGCAGATCGCGGCGCATGAGGAGGTGGTGCCGATCGGCCGCCTCTATGCGATCTGCGAGGTGGCGCGTCGGCATGCGGATGCCTGGGGCGTCGGCCGGGTCATCGCCCGCCCCTTCATCGGCGGGCCCGGCGCCTTCACCCGCACGCCCCGCCGGCACGATTTCTCCATGCGGCCGCCGCCGACCGTGCTGGACGCGATCAGCGCGGCGGGATTGCCGGTGAAATCCATCGGCAAGGTCGCGGACCTCTTTGCCGGCCAGGGAATCACCGAGGCGCATCCGACGGAGTCGAATGCTGAGGGCATGCGCCTCACCCGGGCGGTGTGGCGCGACACGGAGGCGGGCCTCGTCTTCACCAATCTGGTGGATTTCGACACGGTCTATGGGCACCGGCGCGATGCGGCGGGCTATGCAGGCGCGCTGCTCGAATTCGACGCCTGGCTGGGCGGCTTCCTGCCGGATTGCGAGGAGGACGACCTTATCATCATCACCGCCGACCACGGCAATGACCCGACCTTCCGCGGCACGGACCATACACGGGAGGAGGTGCCGCTGATCGTCCTCCACAAATCCCGCCGCGACGCGCTCGGCACACGTGCGAGCTTCGCCGATATTGCCGCCAGCCTGGCGGAATTCTTCGGGGTCGGGCCGTGGCGGACCGGTACCTCCTTCCTGGCCTGACCGACAGGGGCCTCCATGAGCGATGATCCGGCCGGGGGGTTGGTTGTCGCGGGCGCCCGCTGCCATGCGCCCGGTCCTGGAGGAATGCCTGCACGGCAGCATCTCCGCGCCGGTCGCGCTCATGCGGCTGCTGTTGGCGGGAATGTCGGCGGCAGCGGTAGCCGCCGGCCTCGAAGCGCTCCAGGGCCCGGACCTGCCGGCCCGGCTGGCGGAACTGGTGGCCCTGGCGCGGCGGCAGCACGATGGCCTGGCGCTGCTGGAACGGATGGTCAGGGCCGGTTCGGATCACCGCCCGGCGCCCACCGCCGAGGCCGGCATCACCGCCAGCCGCGCAATGTTCGACCAGCTCGTCCGCATCAGCCCGGAGGCGAGCGTCGCCGCCTATTCCCTCGGCGATCCGCGGCTGCTGGAGGAGGCGACGCGCGAGGTCCTGGACTGGCTGCGCGGCCACGGGCTGCTGCAAGGGCATCCGGATGTGCTGGATCTCGGCTGCGGCATCGGGCGGTTTGCTGCGGTGCTCGCGCCACATGCCCGGAGCGTGCTCGGGCTGGATGTCTCGCCCGGCATGATCGAGGCGGCACGGGTGCGCTGCGCAGGGATTGGCGGGCTCCGCTTCGAGACCTGCGCCGGCCACGATCTCCTGGCATGGGCCGACGCCTCCTTCGACCTCGCGCTCGCCGTCGATGTCTTCCCCTATCTTGTCCAGGCCGGCCTGGACCTTGCGGAGCGGCATGTGGCGGAGGCGGCCCGCATCCTGCGGCCGGGCGGCAGCCTGGTGATCCTGAATTTCAGCTATCGCGGCGAGGCGGCCGACCGGTCCGACCTGGCCCGCATGGCGGCACGGGCCGGCCTTGCCGTGCTCCGGAATGGGACGCGGGAGTTGTCCCTTTGGGATGGCCTGGCATTCTGGCTGAGGCGGCCCTGATACCCGGCCTTCCGGCCGGTCAGACGATCTGGTTCTTCAGCGCGTTCTCGCCGCGCCAGAGTCGGCCCAGATTCTCCAGCAGCAGGTCGATGACGTTATCCTCGTAGCGTCGGGTCTCGCCGGCCGTATGCGGCGTGATCAGCACGTTCGGCATCGCCCAGAGCGGGCTGTCGGCAGCCAGCGGCTCGACTTCGGTGCAGTCGAGGGCTGCGCCGGCGATACGGCCCTGGGCCAGCGCCTCGATCACCGCCGCTTCCACGCAGACACGGCCACGCGCGACATTGATCAGATGGGCGGAGGGTTTCATCAGCGCCAGGGCTTCGGCGCCGATCAGCCCCTCGGTTTCCGGCGTAAGCGGGCAGGTGAGGGCGACGACATCCGCCTGCGGCAGCAGCACCTTCAGCCGGTCCAGCCCATGCACCTCATCGGCGCCGTTGCGGCCGCCACTGGGATCGCGGCGGATGCCGATCACCTTGAGGTCGAAGGCCTTCGCAAGCTGCGCCAGCCGCCCACCAATGCGGCCGAGGCCAACGATCAGCAGCGTCTTGCCGCCGAGTTCATCCTCGCGGCGCGCCAGGTCGCCGATCATGCCGCGCCAGACGCGCTTCGCCTGGTTGTCACGCGCCTCCGGCAGCAAGCGGCTGAGCGCCAGGATCAACGCCATGGCGTGTTCCGAGACCGCCCGCGCATTCGCCCCCTGGGCGCTGGCCAGGCGGATGCCGGCGGCACGCAGCGCATCCTTGCCGTACTGGTCGACACCGGCACTGATCGACTGGATGAAGCGCAATTTCGGCGCCCGCTGGATCAGCGCGTCGTTCCAGAGGCCGGAGACGACCAGGACATCCGCCTCGGCGAGGCCGGCATCCAGCGCGGCGCGGTCGCGCACCTCGATGCTGCGGATACCGGTGCCGCGCAGCGCGAAGCGGTCCTGCATGCGGTAGGCCGCATGGGCGAAGCAGATGGTCAGCGCGTCCTTTGCCGGCAGCATGGCTCAACCTTTTCGGGGGTAGCGGATGATTGCCGGACGGATCGGCCCGGCGCAAGCGGGGCCGTCAGCGACGGCAGGCAAGATCAGCCCTGTGCCGGCTCCGTCTGGTCAGCGCCATGAGACGCAGCCGTCGCGAATGTGCATCATCTCGCCATAGGACAGGCTTGCACCCTGCTGGTACCGGAAAACGGCGTCGCTGCAGCGGCGATCGATCGCAAAGGAGGTTCGCGCCGTGCGGCGGGCCGGATGGGCCGGGGCGCCAACTCCGATCTCCGGTCCTGGCGGGATCTCGGCGCCGACCAATGGCGCCGGGGTCGCCTGGCCGGCCGATGAGGGGGCGATGGGTGGCAAGGGCGCTGCCGGTGGCGTCCATGCGGCGAAGTTGCTGGCCGGCGGCTGCACGGCTGCGGGTGCCTGGGTGGCGGGCGTATCGGCCGCCGTTCCCGCCTGGACGGGTGGCGGCGCCTGAGGAGCGGCGTGGAGCACCGGCCCCGCGGCTGCGGGTGTCGCGCCGGCGATGGATGAGGGCCGAGGCATGGGCGATTGCATGGCGCTGTCCGGTCGCGGCATCCAGAGGATGCCGGTCGCCAGGCCGAGCCCGAAGGTGCTGACCAATACCAGCGCCGCCAAGCCGGTTCGCGCGGCGGCTCTGCCTCCCGGCAGCGACAGGATGCCACCGTCGGATCGGCGCGGCGGCGGCCTGCCGGTTCCCAACGCCTCCCAGGTCACGCCGCTGTCCAGGGCGCTGTGCAGGGCGGAAATCCAGGCTTCGCCACCGGAAACGCGCAATGGGAGTTCGACCGCAAAAGCCTGATCCAGCATCCATTGCAGGCCGTGGATTTCCTCATGGCCGATCCTGCAATGGACGATCGGCAGGAAGCCACGGCAGGAGGATGAGAAATCGGCGGCATTCAGCATCCGCCGCAGCCGCGCCTCCGCATCGAAAGTCTCGCCAGGCTCCAGGTCGATCAGCGCAACGCCGATATCCGGATGCGCGAGGACGAAGCAGCCCCCCGCATCCCCTGGCTCCTCCACATTGGAGCGGCAACGGCCGACCAGGGTCCAATCCTCGCGCAGCACCGACAGGAGATGGGATAGAACGTCGGGAGCCCTGTGCCGTGCGGCGGGCCCGATGCTGCCCAGAGGCTGCCGATCAGTGTCCACGCTGTCCTCATTGATAGTCATCGTCGTCATAATAAGCCCTGGCTGGCCTTTGGTCCGAAAACATGCGCGTCAGCAGCCAAGAAAAGCAGGGTTGACGGCGGCTTCCGATGCTGCCACCTCAAAAACTGAGGCAGACCCGCAAGGGCAGGCCATCTGCGGCAGCGACCAGATCCTCACGTTGCACCCAAGGACCGATGCAGTTTGTTGTTTCAACGGCCGGTTATAAGAATTTTGCGTAGATTACTTTTCATGCTCTAGAAATGTACCTGGGAGGGAGCCCAAAGAGGCTTCCGCATGTGGTTGGTTCATTCTGCAACCGCCGGTATGACTACAGGATGGGAATACCGCGTCAAAGCCTAGGTGGCCCTGGGGCGAACCTGGCCAACCGGCCTTGCGGGGCAGCTCCGCATTGCGCCGCTGCTGCTACTTATGGCGCGACTCCAGCGCTCATGACGAGGCGCTTTGGGCATGAATCCAGCGCGCCGACTCCGCCCGCCATCTTGCGCGGCTTGGCGAAGCGGCCCTGGCCGCAGCCGTCGGGCAGGGCGGCACCGCCCGTTGACCGGCGCCGGAGAGTATGCGGCACTCCCGCCGAAGCCCGCCCCATGGCGGGAGTGGGGAGGGACACCATGTTCGTCGAACAGCGCATGTACACGGCGCATCCGGGCAAGATCGCAGCCTGGCTGAAGCTGTATGAGGAGATCGGCGGCCCCTGCTCGGCGCGCCATGTCGGTCCGCTGCTCGGCTTCTTCACGACGGAATTCGGCCCCCTGAACCGCGCCGTCTTCCTGCGCGGCTTCGACGACATCGACGACCGCGAGCGCGGCCTGGCGGCGCGCGAGGCCGATCCGGAATGGGCACGCTTCCGCGGCGAGAGCGCCAAGACCGGCGCGCTGGCGCAGCAGGAGAACAAGCTCCTGAAGACGGTGGGCTTCTCGCCCATCCAGAAGGCCGGGCAGGGCTTCACCCGCAAGATCGGCGGCACCGGCATGGTGGTGGACCACCGCACCTACGATTTCCATCCCGGCAAGATCGGCGGCTGGCTCGATGCCTATGAAAAGATGGCCCTGCCGGTGCAGAACAAGCATCTCGGCCAGTTGCTGCTCTTCACGGTGACGGAATGCGGGCCGATCAACCAGGCGGTCTTCCTGTGGGCCTATGAGGGCCTCGGTGACCGCGACCGCCGCCGCACGGCCATGGCCGCCGATCCTGCCTGGGGCGAGTTCGGCCGTGCCACCGCCGCCCTCGGCGCCCTGAAGCAGCAGACGACGATGGTGCTGAAGCCCACCGCCTTCTCGCCCATCCGGTAGGTCGAAAATGCCGGTTTCGGAGGGAATCCGATCCGGGGCCGGCATTTTCCCCCTTCACCGGGGCGCCGTGAACCGCTCCCATGCGCTGGTGCCCCCGCCGCTGAGGGGGCGCCAACCAATGGGGAGCTTTCCATGTCCTTGCGACGCATCGCCGCCGCCGCGCTTGCGGCCATCGGCCTCACCGCCGGCGCGGCGGAGGCCGGCCAGACCTTCGACAATGTGCGGCAACGCGGCACGCTCCATTGCGGCGTGAATGTCGGCGTCGCCGGCTTCTCGCTGCCGGACAGCCAGGGCGTCTGGCGCGGCCTCGATGCCGATCTCTGCCGCGGATTGGCGGCGGCGCTCTACGGCGATCCCTCCAAGGTGCGCTTCGTGCCGCTCACCGCGGTGCAGCGCTTCACCGCACTGCAATCCGGCGAGATCGATGTGCTGATCCGCCAGACCACGCTCACCTTGACGCGCGACACCACGCTCGGTCTGCGCATGGTGATCGCCAATCTCTATGACGGCCACGGCTTCATGGTGCGGAAGGACGCCAATGTCGCCGACCCGAAGGGGATGGATGGCATGACCATCTGCCTCTCGCCCGGCACCACGAATGAACTGGTCACGGCCGACTGGTTCAGGGCCAACAATCTCCGCTTCACGCCGCTGCTGCAGGAGCGGATGCAGGACAGCGCGACCTCGCTGCAGAACGGCCGCTGCGACGCCATCGGCACGGATGCGACGCAATTGGCCGCGCTGCGCAGTCAGTTCACCCAGCCGGCGGATTTCGTCATCCTGCCGCAGCGTTTCTCCAAGGAGCCCTATGGTCCGGTCGTGCGGCGGGACGACCAGGAGTGGTTCGACGTGGTGCGCTGGACCGTCTCCGCGCTGATCCAAGCGGAAGAACTGGGCGTCACCAGCCAGAACGCCGAACAACTGCGGCGGAGCAGCCCGAATCCGGAGATCCGACGGCTGCTCGGGTCGGATCCGCTGCTCGGCAATGCGCTGAAGCTTGATCCGGCCTGGGCCTATAACGCCATCCGTGCCATCGGCAATTACGGCGAGTTGTTCGACCGCAATATCGGCCCCAGCACGCCGATCGGGCTGGATCGCGGCCTGAACCGGCTCTGGACCGATGGCGGGCTGATGTATTCCTGGCCGATGCGTTGACCGATCCGGGCCGGGCCGGCGCTACAGCCGGCCGGCCAGTGCCGGGCCGCGTCCGGCCAAGGGGATCGGCTGGGTGCGATAGGCATCCAGCCCGCGCCCGGCGCCGGCACCGGCTGGGTTGGGCAGCAGCGGCGCCCGCTCCATCCGGTTCGAAAGCATGAAACCGCCACCGGCCTGGCTGGGCTGGAAGCCTGACTGGACGGCGGGTGGGGTGCGGAGCGCAGCCAGGGCCGTGGCCGCGGGTTCCGGCCCGCCCTGTTCCGCGGCCAGGGCGCTGACGATCCGCGCCCGATAGGCTTCCGCGAATTCCGGGGTCTGGGAGTGATAATGCGCGGCGCTGCGCATCCAGTCGTTCCGGGTGGCCTGCAATTCGGACAGGAAGCGGGCGGCGTAGCGGACATTGGCCAGCGGGTCGAAGGCCTCCTCCAGGCTGGCGAAGGCCCGCGGATGGTGGCGCAGGTTGATCTGCATGCAGCCGACATCCATCGACCTTATCCCCTGTGCCTGCATCTCCCGCAGGGCGGCAATTGCTGCCGCCTTGCTCGGGTAGAAGCTGCCGCGTCCCTCGGCATTGATCGTCCAGGGCCAGGGGTGGAAGCCGCCAGTCGCCGGGTCCCGGCGGCCGGATTCCACCCGGGCGATGGCGGCGAGCAGCCGAGGCGGCAGGCCGGCCTCGCGCTCCACCGCCGCCGCCGCGGCGCGGCAGAGCAGCCCGGGCTCCGGGCCAGCGGGGAGGGGGGCATGGTTCTGCGCCTGGGCGGCGAGGCTGCCGGCAAGGATGCCGAGCAGCAGGATGCAAAGGCGAAGGTGGTGGCGCATGGTCCGGCTTCCGGCGACCGCGGAAGGCGGATCGCCCAAGCCTCAAAGCAAGCGCCGTGCCAGGGGAGGCGGGCGCTCAGGCTCCCGCGGCAACCAGGCCGGCCCGCCGGACCCAGCCCCGCGGTGCCGGTTCCGCCATATCCGGCAGCAGCGCCTCCCGCGCCGCCGCAACCGCATCGGCCGAAGGCTCGAACAGCACATGGCCGCGGCCCCAGACGGTGCGGATCATCTCCGCCGCGCCGCAGGCCGCCAGCTTGCGGCGAAGCTTGCAGACGAAGACATCGACGATCTTCAGGTCGGGCGCCTCGGAATCCGCATAGAGGCTGCTCATGAAGCGCTCCTTGGTGAGGAGCACGCCCTTGTGCAGCATCAGGGTCTGGAGGAAGTCGAATTCGCGGGCGGTGAGCGGAACCCGGCGCCCATCCACCGTCACCGCATGCTGCTCCTGGTCGAGCGTGACATTACCGCAGGCCAGGCGGGCGGAGGCATAGCCGCGGGCCCGCCGCATCAGCGCCTGCATCCTGGCATGCAGCACCGGCAGCCGGACGGGGTGGAGCACGACGTCATCGGCCCCGGCATGCAGGATCGCCTCCTCGGCCATGGCGTCCGGCCGGGCACACAGGATGATGACGGGATGGACGCAGCCCTCCCGGCGGAGGCCGCGGACCGCTGCCTGCACCTCGCGATCCGGGGTCGCCACATCCAGGATCACCATGTCGTAGGGTCCGCTCAGGGAGAGGACCGAGGCGAGGTCCTGGAGCCCCTCGGCCGTGTCGCAGACGCAGCCATGATCCGCCAACCCGTTCTGCAGGGTGGTGGGATTCGCGGCGTGGGAGGCAAGGAGAACCCGCATGGACGGCTCCACTTCAAGCGATGTTTCGGCGCGGAAGGTCAGGGAATCGCGCGCTCACGAAATCGGGATATCAACTCTTCGTATACACTAATGGCCGCAACTAAAAGTTGTCAATCCGTGAACAGCCATCCAATTGCAGGATTGCGGTGGGCATAACGCGGCCCTCGTAACCGGTGTCCGACCCAGATCGAATGGGAGAGGAGCAGGAGATGGAAGGCGGCAGGTTGACCAGTGGCCGCCACGCCCCTTCTTCGGAGTGAACAACGGAGGCTAGCGATGCTGATCCGCAATCCGCGCGGCTGGGAACTCCCCGAACGGGAGGCGACTCCGGAAGCCCTGGTCCTCGGCCGTCGCACCGTGCTGAAAGCCGCAGCCGGCATCGCCGCCGCCGGAAGTCTCGCCTGGCCGGAAGCTGCGGGAGCAGCCGATCTGCCGGCAGTGATGCGGAACCCGCGCTATCGGCCGGAGCGCGACATCACCGCGGAGCGGGAGGCCACCACCTACAACAACTACTATGAGTTCGGTAGCCAGAAGACCATCTCCCAGGCCGCGCAGCGCCTGCCCTTGCGGCCCTGGACGCTGCGGGTGGACGGCATGGTGGACCAGCCGCGGGACTTCGCGCTGGAGGATCTGCTGCGCCAGGTGCAGCTTGAGGAAAGGCTCTATCGCCTCCGTTGCGTCGAGGCCTGGTCCATGGTGGTGCCCTGGACCGGCTTCATGCTGTCCGACCTGCTGAAGCTGGTCGGCCCGCAGGGCTCCGCGAAATATGTCCGGTTCGAGACGGCGGCGATCCAGGGCGTCATGCCCGGCCTGCGCCAGAGCTGGTATCCCTGGCCCTATATCGAGGGCTGCACCATCGAGGAAGCGGCGAACGAACTGTCCTTCATGGTGGTCGGCGCCTATGGCAAGCCGCTGCCGCCCCAGAATGGCGGGCCGATCCGCTTCCACCAGCCCTGGAAATACGGATTCAAGGCCGGCAAGTCGCTGGTACGGATGACGCTGACCGATCAGCGGCCGAAGACCTTCTGGGAACAGATTCAGCCCGCCGAATATGGCTTCTGGGCCAATGTGAATCCGGAGGTGCCGCATCCGCGCTGGAGCCAGGCGAGCGAGCGTGTGCTGGGCAGCAGGGAGCGGGTGCCGACCCGCCTGTTCAACGGCTATGGTGAGTTCGTCGCCAATCTCTACACCGGCCTCCAGCGGGAACGGCTCTGGACCTGAGCGCCGCGATGCGCCGGGCCGCCTTGATCCTGCTGGCCCTGGCGGCCGGCGCCATTGCCTGGGCCGGCTGGTCGGAGCCGCTGGGCGGAGCGCTGTTCCGGCTTGATCCGGCTTTGCTCAATACCGCCCAGGCCGGTATCCAGCGCCACCTCTCGCCCTGGATCTGGGACGATGTGGCGCTGCCGGTGCTGGAACAGCCGGCTTGGCTGGTGCCGGCAATCCTCGGTTTCGGGCTGCTGGTGCTGCGCCTGTTGCGGCGCTGATTCCCGCGCTCAGTCCAGTTGGGCGCCCGAGATCTGCACCAGCCGCTGCCAGCGTGGCGTCTCTTCCCGGAGGCGCGCGGCCAGTGCGGCAGGGCTTTCACTGGTAATGATCGTATAGCCGATCGGCCGCAGCCGCTCCGCGAATTCGGGCTGCGCCGCTACGGCCCGCACCGCCTCGAACAGCCGCTGCACCACCGGCGCCGGTGTTCCGGCCGCCGCCATGACCGCACTCCAGGTCTGGATATCGATGTCGCCGAGGCCGAGCGTCTGGAATTCGGCAAGGCCCGGCACGTCCGGCAGGATCGGCAGGCGCTTTGCGCTGCTGACCGCCAGTGGCTTGAACTTGCCGCTCTCCACATGCGGCATCAGCGCCGGCATGACATCGAACATCATCTCGATCGTGCCGGCGAGCAGGTCATTGATGGCCGGGCCGCCGCCGCGATAGGGGACATGCAGGATGCGTGCGCCGGTAGCGCGGTTCACCGCCTCGATGGTGAGATGGCTGGTGGTGCCGGTGCCGGAGGAACCCATGCGGACCTGCTCCGGATGCGCCTTCGACCAGGCCACGAGGCTCGGGAAATCGGTCCAGCCATTCTTCGCCGCCGCCTCGGCATTCACCACGCAGAGCACCGCGCCGGTGGTAATGGCCGAAATCGGCGCCAGGTCCCGTTGCGGGCTGAAGGACATGTTGCGGTAAAGAAAGGGCGCCGCGCAGAGGGTGGTCACGCCGATGATGCCGAGCGTGGTGCCATCCGGGGAGGATTTGGCCACCGCATCGGCGCCGATATTGCCGCCCGCACCGCTGCGGTTCTCCACCACGACATTTTGGCCAAGCGCCGGGCCCAACCGCTCCGCCACCAGCCGGCCTAGGATGTCCACCGCACCACCCGGCGGAAAGGGCACGATGAGCCGGATCGGCCGGCCACCGGCGATGGGCTGCGCCCTCCCGAGGGAAGGGGCGGCGATCAGCCCGGCGGTGCCCAGCAGGATATGGCGGCGTCCCGGCATGGTCTGGTCTCCTGTGCTGCCCCAGCCTGTCGCCGCGGCGGTGGTATGACAAGCGGCCGCACCGCCCCGGGTTCAGAGTCGGGCGCGGGCAAAGGCGATGACCCGCAGCACGTCCGGGGTCAGGTCGAAGACCGGCAATTCCTCCGGCAGCGCCCAGGCGACCGCGGCGACATCATCGCCCGGCCGCGCCTCGCCCGCCGTCCAGCGGCCGCAGTAATCGACGATAGTGTAGTGGAAGCGAACGGCGTCGGCCTCGTCCCGGCTGATCGCATCGACGACGGCGGCGAGCTCCAGGGCGCCGACCTCGATGCCCGTCTCCTCGAACAATTCGCGCCGGGCTGCGGCCTCGGCCCGCTCGCCCAGGTGCTGGGCCCCGCCGGGCAGGGACCACAGGCCGAGTCGCGGCGGCTTGCCCCGCTGCACCAGCAGCACGCGTTCTGCGCCCGGCGGCCCGTCGAAGGCGATGACGCCGATGCCGACCCAGGGCCGATCCGGATATTCGCGGCTGCTCAACGCGGCGTGCCGGGCGAGGCAGGGGAAGGCGGCTCAGCGGCTTCGGCGGCGGGCGCGCGGGCCGCAAGGTCCCCAGGCCGCGGGAGGAATGCCTTCTCCTTCCAGACCCCCACCTGATAGGCCCAGCCCGCCCAGCGCTGCTCCAGCCGTGTCGCCTCCGGCCCGTCGCCCGCGGCACTGAGGCGGATCCAGAGCGTCTCGGCGTCCTTGTTCGGAAGGACCGTGATGGCAAGGCCCTCGGTGAGTTCGAATCGGGCCTCGCCCAGCATCTCGCCGGGAATCTCCGCTGCCGGCTTCACATCCAGGAAGGTGAGGAATTCGAAGGCGCGGCCCACCTCGTCCAGGGCCACATCATCGACGGGAGGCATATCGGGCGGCTCGACTAGGCGGAGCTTCGCCTCCGGCTCCTCGCCGCGGGTGAGCACCAGCTCCGGCTCGCCCGGCCGGTGGACCACCACCCGGCGGATGCGGTCATGCTGCAGGTTGGCGATGTCGCGGTCGAGCCAGAGCTGCGGGTCGGCATCCACCGGCAGCCGGCCCTCGGCCAGCCAGGCCTGGTTCTCCGTGGGGCGGCGGACATAGATGCTTTCCGGCACATTGCCGCCGGTGCGGACGCGACGGCGGCCGGTGATCAGCTCGACCAGAGCATTCCCCTCGCCATCCAGCACGCGCAGCAGCACCGCCGTGCTGCCGGGTCGCATCGGGTCGTCGACGCCCAGCCGCTCGAATTGGGAGGGATCGGTGGTGCGGGCCTCGGTGAGGCGCAATTCGGTCAGGCCGACCAGCAATTCCCGCACCTTCTCCGGCCGCACGGGATAGCCGCCCTTCTCGGGCAGCACCCAGGCCTCGCCCTGGCGCAGCAGCACCAGGCTGGCGTCGTGCTTGCGGATCTCGATCCGGGCGGCGGCCTGCAAACGGGTGGCCAGCCCCTCGAAGGCCATGCCGCCCTCGGCCGGTGGCAGGCCGCGCTGGTCGATGCCTTTCGGGGTCAGCAGCACCACCGCGCCGACCGAGACGGCGGCGGCGGTGCCGAGTAGCAGCAGCGTGCGGCGCCTCATCCCAGGCCCTCCCTCAGGCCCGCGCCGCGGCGCGCCGGCGGGAACGCACCACCGCGAGGCCGATGGCGAAGGCGGTGATCAGCGCCGGCACCAGCACGATGTTGAGCACGCGCAGCAGCGTCTCCAGCCCCTCGATATCCCGCCGCAACTCCAGTTGCACGCCGCGCAATCCACGCCGCGTCCGCAGGATCTCCTCCCGCGCCTGGTCGATCTCCACCCGCTGCTCCGGGGTGATGACCGCCTGGGCCTGGCCGCGCTCGGCACCCGCGCCGCTGCTGCCGGGGCCGGTGCTGCCTTGGCGCAATTCGCGCAGCCGCCGCTCCGTCTCCTCCAGCTTCTGGGTGAGCTGGCGCTCGGTCTGGCGGTACTCCGCATCGGCGTTGCGGCGGATATCCTCCACCATCTCGAAGGGCCGCAGCGACTCGCCGCGGGAGCGGAGCGAGATCAGCGCATCGCTGCCCGCCAGCGTATCCGCCAGGTTAACGATCAGGGAGCCGTTGCCGCTGAAGGGCGTCGCTACCTGTTGCCCGAAGAAGTCCTGCACCCGCACCCAGAAGCGGTCCTCCAGGATATCGGTGTCATTGGCGATGACGATATTGGCCGGCCCGTCGCTGGCGGCGCGATGGGCCGGGAAATCCGCCGGCCGGGTCTGGCCCTCGGCCGGAGCAGGCGGACCGTCCGGGAAGGCGGTGGCGAGTTGGCCGCGCAGCCGCGCCGCCAGCACGCGGCGCTGGCCATCGGCCTGGAAATCGGCCAGCAGCCTGGTCGGGTTCGGGTCCTGCCGGACGCGGGCGGCATCGACCAGCATGGACTGGGCGGAACTGGTCAGCAGCGGCACGAATTCCACCGCCGCGCCCTCGCGCCGCCGCAACTCGCCGGCCGAGGCCACGGTCACCTGCTCAAGCCCCGCCAATGCCACCTCGGCGCGGTTCAGGCTGTCGCCCGTCAGGTTGTACCAGGCGACGTAGTCCACCGCCTGCACCCGGTCCTGCGGATTGGCCCGCACCCGCCAGGCGCCGCGCAGATCCAGCACCACCTGGTTGGAAGGCGCCTCCACCCCCCAGGCATTGACCAGCCGGTCGAGCGAGGAGGCGGTATTGCTCGGCGGCTGGCCGCCGGGGCCCGGCCGGCTGGCCTGGGCCTCCGAATGCGGGTCGAGCATCAGCAGCAGCTTGCCGCCGCGCATCACGAATTGGTCGAGGGCGTATTGCGTGCCCTCGACCAGGTTCTGCGGGTGGGCCACCAGCAGGACCTGGATCTCCGGCTCGATCACCTGGGCATCCAGCGCCACCTCCTTCACGGTGAAGAATTGGCGGAGCTGGTTCATCACCACGGCGGGCTGGGCCAATTGCGGCTGGCGCAGCATCATCGCCCGCGGGTCGCCATTCAGCGGCAGGGGCGTCATCACGCCGATGGTCGGGCGCTGCGGGTTGGAGAGTTCGTAGACCAGCCGCGTCAGGTCGTATTCCAGGAAGCGCTCGCGGTCCGGCTGGAAGAAGCCGATGGTCCGCTCGTCATCCACCAGGTTGGTGCCGACAAGCCCGAAGAACACCCGCTCGCCGGACTGGTCCACCGGCACGCCCTGCAACCCATAGGCCAGGGCGCGGTCCTCGATCTCGCTGAAGGGTTCGGGGTCATAGACCTCCAGCCGCAGCTTGCCGCCGGAGAGGGCGACATATTCGGCCAGCATCTCCCGCACCCGGTCGGCATAGGCGCCGAAGACCGGAATCTCGGCACCCAGCTTGCGCGAATAGAAGAGCCGCAGCGTGATCGGGTCCTGGAGGCCCGAGAGCACCTGCCTGGTGCCCTCCGCCAGGGTGTAGAGGCGCTGTTCGGTGAGGTCGATCCGCGCCCGGGGCAGGGCGCGCTCCGCCAGCATGTTCACGCCAACCGCCAGCACGGCGGCGGCGAGCAGCCCGAGGGCCGAGGACCAGAGGTGCCGGCTGCCGCGCCGGGGAGGAGCGGGGGGCTGGCGCCGGAGAGGTGGCGGTCTCGCTCATGCGCCTAATCCGCCTTGCGGTGGTCGAGGATGACGGCATTCACGAAGAGGAAGAAGGCCATGAAGCTGCCGAAGAAGATGATATCGCGGGCCGAGACGACGCCGCGGGTGAAGCCCCCAAAGCGGTCGGCCACCGAGATGCCGCGGGCGACCTCCGCCAATTCCCGGGATGCGGGCATCGAGGAATTCCCCCACCACCGGGCTGCCGGCGGCGGTGAAGACGAAGCAGATCGCCACCGCCAGCACGAAGGCCACCACCTGATTCCGGGTCAGCGCCGAGACCGCGGCGCCCACGGCCAGATAGGCGCCCGCCACCAGCAGGCAGCCGATATAGCCCGAGAGGATCACCCCGTTATCCGGCTCGCCCAGCACATTCACCGTGATCCAGAGCGGGAAGGTCAGCGCGAGCGCGATGCCGCAGAAGGCCCAGGCCGCCAGGAACTTCCCGAGCACTGCCTGCCACTGCGGCAGCGGCAGGGTCAGCAGCAACTCGATCGTGCCAAGGCGCCGTTCCTCCGCCCAGAGCCGCATGGTGAGCGCCGGCACCAGGAACAGGAAAAGCCAGGGCACGAAGGAGAAGAAGGGAATTAGGTCGGCCTGGCCGCGGGCGAAGAAATTGCCCAGCGTGAAGGTCAGCGCCCCCGACAGCACCAGGAAGATGACGATGAAGACATAGGCGACGGGCGTGGCGAAATAGGCCGCCAGCTCGCGGCGCGCGACGATCAGGGCAGGAGCCATCAGGCTGCCTCCTGCTTCGGGGCGCCGAGTGTGAGTTCGCGGAACACTTCCTCCAGGCTCCGCCCCTCCCGTTCCAGCACCGAGGGCGCGGCATCGACGATCACCCGGCCGCGGGCGATGATGATGGCCCGGGTACAGACCGCATCCACCTCCTCCAGGATATGGGTGGAGATCACGATGGCCTTCTCCGGTGCCATGCGGCGGATCAACTCGCGCACCTCATGCTTCTGGTTGGGGTCGAGCCCATCCGTCGGTTCGTCCAGCACCAGCACCGGCGGGTCGTGCAGCAGGGCCTGGGCCAGGCCAACGCGGCGCTTGAAGCCCTTTGAAAGCGTCTCGATCGATTGCAGCCGGACGCCTTCGAGCTGGGTCATGCGCATGGCCCTGGCCACCCGATCATCCGCCTCCGAGCTCCGGAAGCCGCGGATGCGGGCGGTGAAGCCGAGGAAGCCGGTGACGGTCATCTCCGGATAGGTCGGCGCACCCTCGGGCAGGAAGCCGAGGCTGCGCTTGGCCGCCACGGGCTGGTCCACCACATCGGCACCGCAGATGCGCGCGGTGCCGGAGGTGGGCGGCATGAAGCCGGCCAGCATCCGCATGGTGGTGGATTTCCCGGCACCATTGGGGCCGAGGAAGCCCAGCACCTCACCGCGGTCCACGGTGAAGGAAACATCATCCACGGCGGTGAAGCCGCCGAAGCGTTTGGTAAGGCGCTCGATCTCGATCAGCGCGGCCAAGGCCGTGTCCCCCCCGGGAGTGTCCGCGATGGCTGCCGGGTGTACAAGGTAGCGTCGTCTTTGCAAGGCCCCCCGGCAGGGTCAGCCCGCCCGGAGCGTCCCCATCGCCTCCGCCTTGCCGAACAGCCGCAGCAGCAGCCGTGCCGCCCGGCCGCGCTCACCGGCCAGCGCCGGGTCCTTTTCCAGCAGCAGCGCGGCGTCGCGATTGGCCATGATGATGAGCCCCTCCTGTGCCTCGGCCTCCTCCAGCCCAAGCCGGAAGACCGGGGCGCCGGATTGCCGGGTGCCCAGCGCCTCGCCGCTGCCGCGCAGGCGGAAATCGGCATCAGCGATGGCGAAGCCGTCCTCCGTGTCGCGCAGGATCAGCAGCCGCTCGCGCGAGGCCTGGCCCAGCCCCTCGTCATACAGGAGCATGCAGTAGGAAGCCGCCGCGCCGCGCCCGACCCGGCCGCGCAACTGGTGCAACTGCGCAAGGCCGAAGGCATCGGCATGTTCCACCACCATCACGGTGGCCTCCGGCACATCGACGCCGACCTCGATCACCGTGGTCGCCACCAGGATCCGGGTGCGGCCGGCGGCAAAGTCGCGGATCGCCGCCTCCCGCACCTCCGGGTCCAGCCGGCCATGCGCCAGGCCGACGATCGGCCCGAAACGCGCGGTCAGCTCCGCGAAACGGGTTTCGGCGGCGGCGATGTCCATGGACTCGCTCTCGGCCACATGCGGGCAGACCCAATAGACCCGGGCACCGCGCTCCAGCGCCCGGGCGATGCCGGCCACCACCTCGGGCAATTGCCGCAGCCCGTGCAGGGTGGTGGTGATGGGCTGCCGCCCGGCCGGCTTGCCGTGCAGCCGGCTGACAGCCATCTCGCCCCATTGGGTGAGCAGCAGGGTGCGCGGGATGGGCGTCGCGGTCATCACCAGCATATCCGCGGAGTCGCCCTTCTCGGCCAGCATCAGGCGTTGCGCCACGCCGAAGCGGTGCTGCTCATCCACCACCGCCAGGCCGAGGTCGCGGAACTGCACCCCCTCCTGGAACAGCGCATGGGTGCCGACCACGACCTTGACCGAGCCCTCCGCCAGCCCGGCCAACACCCGCCGCCGCTGCGCCCCCTTCACGCTGCCGGCCAGCAATCCCACCCGCACCCCGGCCGGCACGCAGAGCCGCGCCACCACCCGCAGATGCTGCCGGGCCAGCAACTCGGTCGGCGCCATCAGCGCCGCCTGGACGCCGGATTCCACGGCCCGCAACATGGCCAGCACCGCCACCAGGGTCTTGCCGGAGCCGACATCGCCCTGGAGCAGCCGCAGCATCCGGGCGGGGGCGGCCAAATCGGTATCGATTTCCGCCAGGGCATGCGCCTGGGCGGGGGTGAGGGGGTGGCCGAAAGCGGCCAGCGCTTGGTCCCGGAGATGCCCATCCCCGGTCAGCGGCCGCCCCGGCCGGTGCCGCACCCGCCGCCGCACCAGGGCCAGCGCCAATTGCTCGGCCAGCGCCTCGTCATAGGCGAGCCGGGTGCGGGTGGGGGGGGAGGGCGGCTCCTGCGGGGCCTGCACCGCCCGGAGCGCCGCGGGGAAGCTCGGCCAGCCCTCGCGCCGGAGCAGCGCCGCATCGTGCCATTCCGGAAGGTCCGGGACCAAGGCCAGCGCTGCCGCCATGGCCTTCGCCACCTGCGAAAGCCGGAGATCCTTCACCAGCGGCCAGACCGGTTCCAGCAGCGGCAGCCCCTCTGGCCCGGTGGCGGAGAGGGGATTCATCATGGAATGGACGCCGCCCTCGGCCTTCACCTTGCCGGCAAAGAGCCGCTCCGTGCCCGGCGGCAGCAGCTTCTGCAGCCATTCCACGCGGCCGTTGATATAGCGGATCAGCAGCCGCTTGCCGCCCGATTCGGCCCGCACTTCCACATAGGGCCGGCCGGATTTTGACCTGGCGCCGCGCAGCGAGACCACCTCCGCCCGCAGGATCACCTCGGCGTCCGCCGGCGCCTCGGCCGGGCCGGAGACCGGGATGCGGCTGGCATAGCGTTCCGGCAGGTGGAAAAGCAGGTCGAGCACCCGGTCCCCGCCCACCGCCTCCGTCAGGCGCCGGGCGAGGGCAGGACCGACCCCGGGCAAGGTGGCGAGGGGCGCCATCAATGGCGCCAGGCAGGTTTCGCTGGCCGCCGCAGGCGCTGCGGCGCCTGGGCTGTGTTCGGGCAAGGTCACGCGCAACCTTTCTGCCGGATGCCGCGTCGGGCTGACAAGATTCCCATGCACCTCTATATGCCAGCACCCGTGCAAAGCAGCGACATGCCAGCCGAACCAGAAACCCTCGACCCCCGCCGCCGCCGCCTGGTCTTCCGCGCCCGCCACCGCGGCACCAAGGAAGGCGACCTGATGATCGGCGGCTTCGTGACCCGCCACATCGCCACCCTGACCGATGCCGAGGTCGAGGCGTTGGAGGCGGTGCTGGACTTCCCGGATGTGGACCTGGCGGATTGGCTTTCCGGCCGCCGCCCGGTGCCCGAGGAGTGTCGTAGCCCCATGCTGGACCGCCTGGTGGTGGAATGCGCCACTCCGGGCGCCGGCATCCCGGAGGAATTGCGCCGCCCATGAATGATGTGAGCGAGGCGCCCACCGGCCTGGCAGGCCTCACCCCCGGCCTCACCGTCCATGGTGCGCCGGAGGGCTTCGATGCCCTGCTGCTGGCCCGCCGCCGGGCCGAGACCGAGGCCCCGGTCCTGCATGTCTGCCGCGACGATGCCCGCACCGCCCGGTTGATCGAGGCACTGGGCTTCTTCGCCCCCGAGGTGGAGGTGCTACGCTTCCCGGCCTGGGACTGCCTGCCCTATGACCGCGTCTCCCCCAACCCGGAGATCGTGGCTGAGCGGGTTGCGACCCTAACCCGCCTGCTGGAGCCGGGGCCGCGGCCACGCATCATCGTCACCACGGTGAATGCCCTGGTGCAGAAGGTGCCGCCGCGGGAGGTCTTCCAGGGCGCCACCATGCTGCTGCAACGGGGCGGGCGGGTGCCGCCGGAACGGCTCACCGCCTTCCTGGAGGCCAATGGCTATGGCCGCACCGGCACCGTCATGGAGCCCGGGGAATATGCGGTGCGCGGTGGCATCCTCGATCTCTACCCGGCCGGGGAGCCGGACCCGGTGCGCCTCGACCTCTTCGGTGACGAGATCGAGAGCATGCGCCGCTTCGACACCGGCACGCAACGAAGCGGCGAGGCGCTGACGGAACTCTGGCTGCGGCCGGTGGGCGAGGTCTTCCTCGACGAAGCCTCGATCGCCCGCTTCCGCACCGGCTACCGCGAGCTGTTCGGCGCCGCGGCGGCGGAGGACCCGCTCTATGCCTCGGTCAGCGCCGGCCGCAAGCATCCAGGCATGGAGCATTGGGCCGGGCTGTTCCATGAGCGCATGGAAACCCTGCTCGATTACCTCCCTGGCGCCTCGGTCAGCCTGGACAACCAGACGGAGGAGGTGCTCGCGGCCCGGCTGGAGATGATCGCCGACCATTACCAGGCCCGCCGTGCCCCGGTCCGTACGCATGAGGGCGAGGTGCCCTACCGCCCGGCCCCGCCCGGCAGCCTCTATCTGACGCGCCGCGGCTGGGACGCCATGCTGGGGCAGGGGCCTCTCTTCCGCTTCAGCCCCTTCGCCCAGGCCGAAGGGGCCGAGGGGATCAAGGCAGGTGGCCGTCCCGGCCGCCTCTTCACCGAGGCCCGCGCCGCCGGCCAGAACGTCTTCGCCGCCTATGCCGAGCATGCCGAGGCCATGGCCAGGCAGGGGCGCCGGCCGGTGGTCGCGGCCTGGACGCGCGGCTCCCGCGAGCGACTGGCCAATCTGCTGCGCGAGAACCGGGTGGCGGCCAGCCCGGTGGAGGACTGGGCCGGGCTCAGGGCGCTCAAGCCTGGCGTGGTCGGGCTGGCGGTGCTCGGCCTGGAACGCGGCTTCACCGTACCGAAGGAGGCGACCGGCGCCGGCTTCGGCCTTTCCGTGGTGGGCGAGCAGGACCTGCTCGGCGAGCGCATCGCCCGGCCGCCGCGCCGGCGGAAGCGCGCCGACCAGTTCATCGCCGACGCCACGGGGATCGAGCAGGGCGACCTGGTGGTGCACCAGGACCACGGCATCGGCCGCTATGACGGGCTTGAGACCATCGATGTGAATGCCGCGCCGCATGACTGCCTGCGGCTGATCTATGATGGCGGCGACAAGCTGTTTCTGCCGGTCGAGAATATCGAGGTGCTGTCGCGCTTCGGCAGTGAGGGGCAGGGGGTCGCGCTCGACAAGCTCGGCGGGGTGTCCTGGCAGAACCGCAAGGCCAAGGCCAAGCAGCGCATCCAGGACATGGCGGCGCAGCTCATCCGCATCGCCGCCGAGCGCCGCGTCAAGGAAGGCGTGCTGGCAACCCCGCCGGAGGGGGCCTGGGACGAGTTCTGCGCCCGCTTCCCCTTCGCCGAGACCGAGGACCAGACCCGCGCCATCGCCGATGTGCTGGAGGACCTCGCCGCCGGCCGCCCGATGGACCGCCTGATCTGCGGCGATGTCGGCTTCGGCAAGACCGAGGTGGCCCTGCGCGCGGCCTTCGTGGTGGCCATGAGCGGCGCGCAGGTGGCGGTGGTGGTGCCGACCACCCTGCTGGCGCGGCAGCACCATCGTAGCTTCACCGCGCGCTTCGAGGGCCTGCCGGTGAAGGTCGCGCAGCTCTCGCGCATGGTGACGGCCAAGGACGCGGCGAAGGTGCGGGAGGGGCTGAAGGACGGTTCCGTCAACATCGTCGTCGGCACCCATGCGCTGCTGGCCAAGAGCGTGGAATTCGCCGATCTGGGGCTGGTGATCGTCGATGAGGAACAGCATTTCGGCGTGGCCCACAAGGAGCGGCTGAAGGCCCTCAAGACCGATGTGCATGTGCTGACGCTCACCGCCACGCCCATCCCGCGCACCCTGCAATTGGCGCTCACCGGCGTGCGGGAGATGAGCATCATCGCCACGCCCCCGGTGGATCGGCTGGCGGTCCGCACCTTCATCATGCCCTGGGACGGGGTGGTGTTGCGGGAAGCGATCCAGCGCGAGCGGTTCCGCGGCGGCCAGGTCTTCTGCGTGGTGCCGCGGCTGGAGGACATGCCGAAGGTCTCGGAACGCCTGCGTGAGATCGTGCCCGAGGCGCGCATCGTCGAGGCGCATGGCCGGCTCTCGCCGACCGAGCTGGAGCGGGTGATGACCGAGTTCGGCGACGGCAAGGCGGATGTGCTGCTCTCCACCAATATCGTGGAAAGCGGCCTCGACATGCCGGCGGTGAATACCCTGCTGATCCACCGCGCCGACATGTTCGGCCTGGCGCAGCTCTATCAGCTTCGCGGCCGGGTCGGGCGCGGCAAGCAGCGGGGTTATGCCTATCTCACCTGGCCGCCCAGCCACCGGCTCTCCGCCGCGGCGCAGAAGCGCCTGGAGGTGATGCAGACGCTGGACAACCTTGGCGCCGGCTTCACCCTCGCATCCCACGACCTCGATATCCGCGGCGCCGGCAACCTGCTGGGCGACGAGCAATCCGGGCATATCCGCGAGGTCGGCATCGAGCTGTATCAGCAGATGCTGGAAGACGCGGTGGCGGATATCAAGGCGGGGCATGGCCGGCGCAAATCCGAGGCCGATTACGCCCGCGACTGGACGCCGAACATCAATCTCGGCCTGCCGGTGCTGATCCCGGAGGAATACGTGCGGGACCTGCCCGTGCGCCTCGGTCTCTATCGCCGCATCGGCGCGCTGGCGACCGAGGCCGAGATCGAGGCCATGGCGGCGGAACTCGCCGACCGCTTCGGGCCGTTGCCGCAGGAGGTGGAGAACCTGTTGCAGGTGGTGGCCATCAAGCGCCTCTGCCGGGAGGCCGGGGTCGAGAAGCTGGATGCCGGGCCGAAGGGTGTGGTCTTGAGCTTCCATCGCAACCAGTTCCGCAACCCCGGCGGGCTGGTCTCCTGGGTTTCGGCGCAAAAGGGCCTGGTACGGCTCCGCCCCGACCACAAGCTGGCCATGCTGCGGGAGATGGAGTTGCCACAGCGGGTGCGGGTGGCGAAGGAATTGCTGGGCGCGCTGGCCAAGGTGGCGGGCCAGGCCAGGGCGGCCTGACGGCGGGGTATCCACGGGCCGATTCACGGCTTCGGGCGCGCGCCCTCCGGCGATCGGGCCGTCAGCCCTCCGGCGCGCGGAAGACGAAGAAGGCGTCGTCGCCGCGATCAGCCATGTCGAAGCCGAGCGCCGCCAGCCCGGCCATCAGCGCCGTCCGGTCGATATCGGGATGCGAGTTCCAGGCGAAAAAGGTATCGGCGCGTTCCACCAGGAATCCGGCCTTCCGCGCGAGGGCCACGACCTCCGCCGGCGGGTATTCGCGGACATGCGGCGGGTAGTGGAAAGGGTGACGCCGCCGCAGCACATTGCCCAGCACATCGATCGAGCCGGCATTGGGGGTGGTGAGGGCCAGCCGTCCGCCCGGCCGCAGCATGCGCCGGCATTCGCGGAACATGTTGCGGGCGCCGGAATGGGCGAACATGGCGATTTCGCCGATGCTGGCACCGGGCAGGTGCGCGTCGTTCAGGTGTTCCAGTACCTCCAGGCAGAGTACCAGCTCCGCGCTGCCATCCGGGACGGGATAGGCATAGCGGAGATCGCATTCCACCGTCGCCACCCGCGCCCCGCAGCAATCCCGCAGGAAGCCCCCGATGGGCGAGAGGGCGCCGAGTTCCAGGACCTCCCCCGCGCCCGCGGCCAGGTCGTGCAGCCGCGCCCAGGTTTCCTGGTAGCGGAGCCGGTGGGTTTCCAGATACTCGTCCTGCGGCAGCCGATCGAGATAGGCGTCGAAGCCCGGCGGCACCGGACTCAGCCCTCCACCAGCGCCACATCCAGCAGCCGCTCCAGCACCTCCGGCTCCTGCGCGCCGGCGATGGCGTGGCGCCCGGCCACCACGAAGCAGGGCACGCCGTTGATACCGAGCCGGTGGGCGCGGAGGTTGTCCGCATGCACCGCCTCGACCTCCGCGACCGTGGCCAGGAAGCGGCGGGCAGCGATGGCGTCCAGCCCCTGCTGGCCGGCGATCGCGGCCAGCACACCGGCATCGCCGATCTCGGCGCCTTCGGCGAAATAGGCGTGGAAGATCGCCTCCACCATCGTGTCGGCGGCGCCGAAGCGGCCAGCCCAGCGAACCAGCCGGTGCGCGTCCAGCGAATGCGGCACCCGGCGGATGCGATCGAAACGGAAGTCGATCCCCTCCGTCCGGCCGAGTTCGGCGATGGTGCCGTGCAGCCGGCGGGCACGTTCCTCGCCGCCGAATTTGCGCATGATGTAGTCCTGCCGCGCTACCCCATGCGGTGCCAGGTCCGGGTTCAGCAGGAAGGGTCGCCAGATCAGCTCGGCCCCGATATCCGGGCGGCCGCGCAGCATCCGGCGCAGGCGCCGGATGCCAAGGAAACACCAGGGGCAGACCAGGTCGAAGACCACCTCGATCGGCAGCCTGGCGCGGGGCGGGGCGAGCAGGTTCACGCCGGCATGATAGGACGAAGCGCCACCCGCCCGCCATCCATGCCGCCGGTTTCTGCCTCCTGCGGGTCGATTCACGGCTTCGGGCAGATGCCCTCCGCCGATCGGGCCGCTAGTCAGCCGCCACCACGCGGTCGCCGCCATTCAGTTGGGCTTCCAGCAGGGCCAGCCTTGCCTGCGCCAGCAGCGCGGCGGCACCGGAGAATGGTCCATGCGCAAGCGCCAAGCCGATGCTGCAGGTGACACCAAGCTCCCCCGCTGGTGTCGGTACCGGCGCCCCCGCCAGGGCCCGCCGCAGCCGCTCCGCCGCGCCGCGCGCCTGGGCGGGCAGCAGGTCGGGCATGCAGATGCCGAAGCCGTCGCCGACCCGCCCCACCAGGTCATGCCCGCGTACCCCCTCATGCAGCCGGTCGGCGATGCCGAGCAGCACCGCCTCGGTGGCCGCGGCGCCGAGATGCGCGGTGATCTCCGCCAAGCCATCGATGTCGATATGCAGGAAGCCAACCGGCGGGCCCGGATGCTGGGCGAGCTCGAGCACCGCCTCGGTGAAGCGGAGCAACGCTGCTTCGCTCGCCGCGCCGGTCAGCGCATCGCGATTGCTGGGTTCGAGATTCCTCATCATCGGCGCCACCCTGCTGCCGTCCATCCTTTTCTTGCTTGAAGCGCGTCCGGCTTGCCGGAGGGTTAACATTGCACCGGAAAAGTCGGACGCTTCCGGAGTATTTTCGAAACGAACCGCCGCTACCCCGGCTCCGGCCCAGGGGACGCCTCGCCCGGCACCTTGGCGGGCTCGCCCAGGGTCTGCCGGACATAAAGCTTCTGCACCGCGACATAGCCCACCACCGTGAGCGGCGCGGCGAGAACGACGCCGGCCAGGCCGAAGACGGAGCCGATGGCCACCACGGCAAACAGCAGCAGCACCGGCGGCACCTCGGCCATGCGCCGCTGGATCAGCGGGGCGATCAGGTTCGATTCGACCTGCTGCACGACCAGGAAGAGCAGCGCCGTCCCGAACACCGCATGGCCGCCCAGCCAGCCTCCATTGGCGCTGCCACTCTGGCCCAGCGCCAGCAGCAGGGCCGGGACTGCGCCGACAAAGGGGCCGATGATGGGCACGAACTCGGTCACCGCCGCAAACAGCCCGAGCGCCACCGGCGCCGGCAGCCCGATCATCCAGGTCCCGAGGCCGACCAGGACGCCCACCGCAGCCATCGATATCAGCGTGGCCAGCAGCCAGCCATGCAGCGCCCGGCCGCAGGTCTCAAACAGATCCTCCAGGCGGCCCTGCTGCGCCTTCGGCACCAGCGCGACCAGGCCGCGTCGGTTGAAGTTGGGGCTGGCGGCCAAGTAGATGCCGCCCACCAGCGCCAGCACGAGCGCCGAGGCGGCATCGATCAGCAACACGCTGAAGGCGGCGATCTGCTGCACCGCATCACTGAGATCGGACACGCCGATGGGACCGTTTGCGGGAGGTGCTTCCTGCCGGCTGGCGCTGTCCCCGGCCTCCTCCGCGGATGCCTGACCGAGATCGGGCAGGTTGATACCCAGGCGGCGCTCCAAGGACCGGGCGGCATCCGGCAGTCGGGCGCCGAGATCCGTGACCTGTGAGCGCACCTCGCCACCGACCAGCGCGCCGATGAGCAGGAGCACCCCCAGCACCGTCCCGCCGCCAGCCAGCAATGACCAGCCTCGGGACAGGCCGAGATGCCGTTGGAATGGCCTGGACGCGGCAAGCAGCAGCACCGCGACGACGGTGGCGCCGAAGGCCAGGAGCACGGCGCCACGCGCTGCCCAGAGGAATAGCCCGGTCACGACCACGGCAGCCAGGATCAGCACGCGGCGGAGGAAGCGGATTTCAGCGCGGCGCTCGCGCCCTTCCGCCGCGGGCGGAATTCGGTCGTCCATGGATTGCCGGACCTCCGTGGGATTGGGAAAGGCGGGACGGCGGACTGTCCCGCTGGCGCAACGCTTGTGTGGCGGCGTGGTTCGCAGCGGCGGATGGGGTGGGATTCGAACCCACGGTGGGCGTGAACCCACGTCGGTTTTCAAGACCGATGCAATCGACCGCTCTGCCACCCATCCGTGGGGGCGGCGCGGCCCAGGCTAGACCAGATCGCGCCGGAGTGAAATCGGCCGGGCCGCGGCACCGCTGCATTGCCGTGCCAATCGATCTAGGCAAGGCTGGCACGCTCCGATTGCGCCTGGAAGCTCCTCATGCAGCGAATGCTTATTACGGTCCTGCCTGCCATTCTGCTCGCCACCGGCCCGGCTGCGGCGCAGATGCTGCCGCCGCCGGACCCCCGTGCCGTCGTCAGCCTGCTCACCGAGAACGATACCTACGCCGCCCAGACTGACCGCTGGTACACGAACGGCTTCCGGCTCGGCTACAGCTCCGCCGAGGGCAGCCTGCCCGCGCCGCTTGCCTGGGTCGACCGCGGCCTCGGCGGATTGCTGGGCCCGGCGCAGACGCGCTGGGGCCTGGCGCTTGGGCAGAACATGTACACGCCCGTCGACAAGCGCCTCTCCAACCCCGACCCGCGCGACCGGCCCTATGCCGGCTACCTGTACGGTGAGATCAGCCTGGACCGGCGGACCGAGACGACGCTCGACCGCCTCAGCCTGCAAGTGGGCGTGGTTGGCCCTTCCTCCCTGGCGCGGCCGACGCAGGACGTGGTCCACAACATGCTCAGCGACCGGCAGGCGCGCGGCTGGCATTACCAGTTGCAGGACGAGCCGGTCTTCAATCTCGGCTGGGACCGCACCTGGCGGGTGCCGGCTTTCACGCTGCCGGCCGGGCTGGCTGTGGATGCGCTGCCGACCCTGGGCGTCGCGGCCGGCACGGTGCAGATCTATGCCGCGGCCGGGGCGCGGGTGCGGCTGGGGCAGGGGCTCAATCGGGATTTCGGCCCGCCGCGCATCCGCCCGACCATCAGCGATGCGCCGGCGCCGGTTGGCGAGGGCTTCGGCTGGTATGTCTTCGCCGGCGCCGGCGGCCGGGCCGTGGCGCGCGACATCTTCCTGGATGGCAATACCTGGCGCGACAGCCGTTCGGTGGACCACCGGCCCTTCGTGGGGGACCTGGAGTTGGGCGTCGCGGTATTCTGGCACAATATCCGGCTCAGCTACACGCAGGACTGGCGCAGCAAGGAATTCGTGGGCCAGTCCAAAAGCTTCCACTTCGGCGCCCTGTCGCTCTCCGTGGCTTTCTGAACCGCGGGCTGGGCCGCCGCACCAAGCTGGGGTGCGGCGGGCAGTGCCCTATTCGCCCGCCAGGCGCGCCGCCAGCATCGGCGCGCCGAGCCGCATCAGCGTCCCCACATCGGCGGCGCGGTCGAGCCCGATCACGGCATCCGCCAGTTGCGTCGCGCGCTCCCGGCCCAGCACGGCATCGGCCAGGCCGTGGGATTTGGCGCGAAGCTCGGCCTCGGTCAGGAAGTTCGCGGGCTCGCCCTTCGCCACCACGACCTTCTTCACGAATTCCTGGCCACGGGCGCGGATGGTGAGCTTGCCGGACATGTTCTCCGGGAACAGCGCCTGGATCTCCGGATCCTCGACGCATTGCACCAGCGGCAGCAGGCGGCGCACCGCGGGATCCTGCAGCAGCGCGTAGCTGTCCCAGCCCATATGCCCGGTGGCGAGGGCGCAGGAGACGACGAAGGGGCCGCTGAACTGGCCATCCACCACATTCTGCGGGTTCTGCTTGTAGGCCAGCGGCGCGCCCACCAACAGCATGCCCTTGTTGGGCAGGCCCATGGTCACCGCCTCGATCTCCTCGGGCTTCAGCCCATGCTCGGCGCGCAGCGCGATGGCGGCATCCACCGAGGCATGGCCGTAGCGGCAGGAGGGATAGGGCTTCACCGCCGTGTTCATCAGCTCGAATTCGGTGCCAAGGCCCTGCAAGGCACGCTCCGGCGTCGGCTTCGGCGCATAGGCGCGCAGGAAGCCGGCCTTGCCCTCGAAGGCTTCGGCCGCGCCGCGGAAGCCCTCGCGCGCCAGGGTGGCTGCGGCCAGGCCGTTCATGGCGCTCCAGCCCACCTGGAAGCGCTTGGTCCAGGCGCCATTGGCCAGGAATTGCAGGCTGCCGGCGGCCTGGCTCAGCGCAATGCCGAAGGCGTCCTGCATCGCTTCCCTGGACAGGCCGAAGACCCGCCCGGCCGCCGCCGCCGCGCCAAACGCGCCGCAGGTGGCAGTAGGATGGTAGCCGCGGTCATAATGGTCGCCGCCCGGCAAGGCGAGGGCCAGGCGGCAGGTCACCTCATAGCCTGCGACGATGGCCGAGAGCACGGTTCGGCCATTGGCCCCCACCATCTCCGCCGCCGCCAGCGCCGCCGGGATCACCGGGGCGCCGGGATGCAGCGTGCCGGCCGCATGGGTGTCGTCGAAATCAAGGCTATGGGCGAGGGCGCCGTTCAGCAGCGCCGCGCCCGCCGGGGTATAGCGCGCGCTGTCCCCGAACACCGCCGAGCCGCCGGCCGCCAGCCCCAGCGCCCGCACCATGGCCAGCAGCGCCGGCGTGCTTTCCGCGTCATGCCGGCCGCGCACGATATTGCCGACCAGGTCGAGGAGCAGGAACCGGGTCCGCTCCTGCACCGCCGGCGGCAGGGTGGCAAAGTCCAGCGCGGCGCTATAGGCGGCGAGTTCGGCGGTGACGGCGGCCATGATGCTTCCTCCTTGGTTGGCGCGGAGATTAGATCAAGCCCGGCCCGACTGGAACCTGGCCCGGATGGAATGGGCCGGGCTGGAATTTCCCGGCTCGGTTGCGCCACGACATGCAGGATCACGTTGCGATTGTCGGCCGGGCATGGCACCTCTCCGCCATGCTGACCAGGCGCCTGATCCTCGGCCGAGCCGCCGCACTCCCCGGCCTCTCCGCCAGCCTTGCCGCCGGCTTCACCGCCGGCCTCACCCTTGGCATGCCCGGCCGGGCAAGCGCCGCCGGCAGCTTCGACGCCTTCCTCGACGGGGTACGCGCCGATGCCCGCCGTGCCGGCGTTTCACCGGGCACGCTGAACCGCGCCTTCGCCGGCCTCAGGCCGAATGACCGGGTCCTGGAGCTTGACCGCCGGCAGCCGGAAAGCGCGATGAGCTGGGAGCAGTATCGCGACCGCATCGTCTCCCAGACCCGCATCGACAATGGCCGCCGCGCCGTGGCCGAGAGCCGCAGCCTGCTGGAGGCGATCGGCACCCGCTACCGTGTCTCACCGCGGGTGGTGGTGGCGATCTGGGGCATGGAGACGAATTACGGCACCAATACCGGCGGCTTCGGCGTGGTGGAGGCCTTGGCGACCCTGGCCTGGGAAGGCCGCCGCGCCAGCTACTTCCGCAGCGAGCTGCTGGCGGCGCTGCGGGTGCTGGAAGGCGGCCATGTCAGGCCCGAGCGGATGCGCGGCAGTTGGGCCGGGGCAATGGGGCAGCCGCAATTCATGCCCTCCAATTTCGAGCGGCTGGCGGTGGATTTCGATGGCGACGGCCGCCGCGACATCTGGGACAGCCGCGCCGACGCGCTCGCCTCCATCGCCAATTACCTGGCGCGGCATGGTTGGCGGGAGGGCGAGCCCTGGGGCTTCGAGGTGCTGCCGCCATCCGGCTTCATCCTTGATGGCGCCGATACCGAAACGCGGCGGCCTGCCCGGGAGTGGGCCCGGTTCGGCTTCCGTAACCTCAATGGCGGGCCGCTGCCGGCTTCGGAGCTTGAAATGACGGTGGTGGTGCCGAACCGCTCCGGCGGCCAGGTATTTCTCGGCGCGCATAACCTCCGGGCGATCCGCCGCTACAATCCGCCGGTGAATTACGGGCTGGCGGTGGGGCTGCTCTCGGACCAGGTGGCGTGAGGCTGCCGGCACTCCTGATTGCCGCCGCACTTGCCGCCTGTGCCCGCACGCCGCCGCCACCGCAGCCCGAGGCCCGCTATACCGTCGGCAAGCCCTATGCGATGGGAGGCGTCTGGTCCTATCCGCGCGAGGATTTCGCGCTCAGCGAAACCGGCATTGCCAGCGTCCTGCCGGATGCCCGGCCAGGCCGGCGTACCGCGAATGGCGAAATCCACGACCCCGCCCTGCCGAGCGGCGCGCACCGCACCCTGCAACTGCCGGTGATCCTGACGGTCCGCAACCTGGAGAATGGCAGGGAGATCCGGCTGCGGGTGAATGACCGCGGTCCGGCGCGGCCCGGCCGCATCCTTGGCCTGTCGCGCCGCGCGGCGGAATTGCTCGGGGTGCCAGCGGGCGGCGCGGCGCAGGTGCGGATCACGGTGGAGGAGGGGCCGAGCCGGGCGCTCGCCCGCGCCTTGCCAGGCACGGAGAATGCCGCCTTGCCCATCAGCACCGCCCCCCGGGGTGTGGTCGAAGCCGAGTCGCTCGCCCCGCCGCCCGGGGCGCGCAGTGCGGAGCGGGTGCGGCAGGCCATGCGCGCGCCGGTGGTGCAGGCGGAAATACCTGAGCATGCACCGCCGCCGGAGCGTCTGCCGGAGACGGTGGCGCAGCACCCGGTCACGCCGGGGCACTTGCTGATCGAGGCCGGGACCTTCTTCCGCCGCGACCTGGCGCAGCGTCAGGCAGCGCGGCTGGCCGCCTTCGGCGGACGGGTTGAGGCCACCGGCAGTGACCGGCAGCCGCAATTCAGGGTCAAGGCCGGCCCCTTCGCCAGCCTGGCCGCGGCCGATCAGGCCGTCGAGGGTGCCCTGGCCGCGGGCCTGCCCGAGGTGAAATTGGTCGTCGAATGAAATGGCCATTCGCGGCGCTTGAGCCGGGACCGTCCAACAGCGTATCCCGCAACAGCGCTTCCCGATCGGGAATGCCCGCAGGAGCCCCACTCGCCATGCCGCCTCGCGCCAAAAACCCGGGCGCCACCCGCCGCAACCTGCTGCTGCCCGCCGCGGCGACGCTTGCCGCCGCAACCCTGCCGGCCGCCTTGGCGCGGCCGGCCCTGGCACAGCCCCGCTCGCAATCCCGCGCTGGCCGGCCGGCCGCGCCGCCGCCCGGCTCGCCGGCCACCACGCCGCTCGGCCCGCTGGATACCGTGGCGCGGCAGGCGCTGATTGTCGATTTCGACACCGATGCCGTGCTGCTGGAGAAGAATGCCGAGGAGCGGATGCCGCCCTCCTCGATGTCGAAGCTGATGACCATGTACATGGTCTTCGACATGCTGAAGCAGGGCCGGCTGAAGCTCGACCAGGAATTGCCGGTGAGCGAGCGCGCCTGGCGCATGGGCGGCAGCAAGATGTTCGTGCAGATCGGCTCCACCGTGCCGGTCGAGGCGCTGATGCGCGGCGTCATCGTGCAGTCTGGCAACGATGCCTGCATCGTCTTTGCCGAGGCGATCTCGGGCAGCGAGAGCCAGTTCGCCGAGGCCATGAACGAGAAGGCGCGGGAGATCGGGCTCACCAACAGCAACTTCCGCAATGCCACCGGCTGGCCCGACCCCGAGCACCGCATGACCTGCCGCGACCTGGCGCGGCTGGCGAAGCGGATCATCGCCGATTTCCCGGAATACTACCGCTACTACAACGAACGCAGCTTCCGCTGGAACGACATCAGCCAGGACAACCGGAACCCGGCGCTCGCCCGTGTCTCGGGCGCCGACGGGCTGAAGACCGGGCATACCGAGGAGGCCGGCTATGGCCTCACCGCCAGCGCCAAGCGGGGCGAGCGGCGGCTGATCCTGGTCTTCAACGGCCTGCCCACCATGCGCGCCCGTGCCGAGGAGAGCGAGCGGCTGCTGGAATGGGGCTTCCGCGAATTCGAGAACGTGGTGCTGTTCCGTGCCGATGATGTGGTGCAGGAGGTGCCGGTGCATCTCGGCGATCGCCGCACCGTGCCGCTGGTCGGTGGGCGCGACGTGGTGGTGACCCTGCCGCGGCAATGGCGCCGCAACCTGCAGGCCCGGCTCCGCTATGAGGCACCGGTGGCCGCACCGGTGCAGAAAGGGCAGGAGCTTGGCCGGCTGGATGTATCCGGGCAGGGCGTGCCGAACATGTCGCTGCCGCTGCTGGCCGGCGCGGACGTCGATCGGCTGGGCCTGATCCCCCGCATTCCGGCGGTGATGGGCCGCTGGTTCTCGGGTAGCTGAGGCCCGCCATGCGCGGCCGGTTCATCACGCTGGAAGGCGGCGAGGGGGCGGGGAAATCCACCCAGGCCCGCCGCTTGGCGGATGCCCTGGCGGCGCAGGGCCTGCCGGTTCTCCGCACCCGCGAGCCGGGCGGCGCGCCGGGGGCGGAGGCGGTGCGCGATGTGCTGCTGGGCGCCGGCCCCTGGGATGGGGTGGCGGAATGCATGCTGCATTTCGCGGCCCGGCGGGAGCATGTGGCGCGCAGCATCACGCCGGCTCTGGCGGCCGGGATCTGGGTGGTCTGCGATCGTTTCGCGGATTCGACGCTGGCCTACCAGTGCTTCGGCCAGGGCGTGCCGCGCGCGGTCTGGGATGGGCTGGCGGAGATCGCGCTGGACGGCTTGCGGCCGGACCTCACCCTGGTGCTCGACCTGGCGCCCGAGGAGGGGCTCGCCCGTGCCGCGGCGCGTGGCGAGACCAATCGCTATGAACGCATGGGGCTTGGCTTCCATGCCCGGGTGCGGGACGGCTTCCGCGCCATCGCCGCCGCCGAGCCGGCGCGCTGCACCGTGCTCGATGCCACCGACACGCCGGAAGGCGTGGCCGCGGCCATCCTCGCCACGGTGCGAAGCCGCCTCTCACCAAGCTGATGCTGCCACCCGAGCCCCGTGCCAACCCGGAGCTGGTTGGCCATGACGAAGCGGCGCGGGCGCTGGAGGAAGCGGCGCGATCCGGCCGGATGCATCATGCCTGGCTGATCGCCGGGCCGGCGGGGGTGGGCAAGTCCACGCTCGGCTGGCGCTTCGCCCGCTGGCTGCTGGCCGGCATGCCGCCGCCGGCGCCGGGCCAGGCGCCGCTGTTCCTGCCGCCGGAGGATCCGGTGTTCCGCCGCGTTGCCTCCGGGGCGCATGCCGATCTCTTTACCCTGGCGCCCAGCACCGGGAATGGCGGCAAGAAGGAGGTGCCGCGGGCCGAGGATGCCCGCGCCGCCGTGCGCTTCATGGCCCATACCGCAGCCGAAGGCGGCTGGCGGGTGGTGGTGATCGAGGACCTCGACCGGGCCGAGCGCGAGGTGGTGCCGAACATCCTGCTGAAGACGCTGGAGGAGCCGCCGCCGCGCACCGTGCTGCTGATCCTGACCAGCCAGCCGGACCGGCTGCTGCCCACCATCCGCAGCCGCTGCCGCCGGCTCGACCTGTTCCCGCTGCCGGAAGACGCGATGGCGGGGCTGCTGGCGCGCTGGCTTCCCGACATGCCGGAGGCCGAGCGACGCGCCCTGGCCCGCATCGCCGATGGCTGTCCTGGCCGGGCGCTGACCCTGGCGGAGGGCGAGGGGCTTGCCTTGCAGGCCATGGTGGAGGAGGTGCTGGCCGGGCTGCCGCACCTCGATCCGCGCAAGACGCATGAGCTCGCGGACCGGGTGGCGGGGCGGCGGGACGCGGCGGCCATGCCCTTGTTCATGGCGCTGCTGCGCCGGGCACTGGCGGCCGCGCTGCGCCAGGCGGGGCGAGGGGAGGGCGCCGCCGCCTGGATCGGCGCCCGTTCGCTTGCCGATTGGTCCACCTTGTGGGACAAGCTCGGCCGCCTCGCGGAGGAGACGGAGCGGTTGAACCTCGACCGCAAGCAGGCCGTTCTGACAGGGCTCTCCTGGCTCGGGTCACGCTGAAGAAGAAGCCGGACATGCCGCGGACCTACCTGACCACGCCGATCTATTACGTGAACGACCGGCCGCATATCGGCCATGCCTATACCTCGCTCGCGACCGATGTGCTGGCGCGCTGGAAGCGGCTGGACGGGCATGAGGTGTTCTTCCTCACCGGCACCGATGAGCATGGCCAGAAGGTGGAGAAGGCGGCGCAGGATGCGGGCATGGACCCGCAGAGCTTCACCGACCAGGTCAGCCAGCATTTCCGTGACTTGGCCGTGCGCATGGGTTTCTCCAACGACGATTTCATCCGCACCACGGAGGAGCGCCATAAGCGCGCCTGCACCGCCCTATGGGAGGTGCTGGCGGCCCGGGGCGAGATCTATCTCGGCCATTACGAGGGTTGGTACGCGGTGCGCGACGAAGCCTTCTATGGCCCGGACGAGCTGGTGGAGCGGGATGGCGTGAAATACGCCCCCTCCGGCGCGCCGGTGGAGTGGGTGAGGGAGCCCTCCTATTTCTTCCGCCTCTCGGCTTGGCAGGACCGGCTGCTGGAATTCTACCAGAGGAACCCGGATTTCATCGCACCGGCCTCCCGCCGGAACGAGGTGCTGAGCTTCGTCAGATCCGGCTTGCAGGATCTTTCGGTCAGCCGCACCAGCTTCCGCTGGGGCGTGAAGGTGCCGGGCGACGATGCGCATGTCATGTATGTCTGGCTGGATGCGCTGACCAACTACATCACCGCTGTCGGCTACCCGGATACCGAGGCGGAGCGCTGGAAATTCTGGCCGGCCGATGTGCATTTCGTCGGCAAGGACATCCTGCGCTTCCACGCCATCTACTGGCCCGCCTTCCTGATGGCTGCCGGCATCGCCCCGCCGCGGCGGGTCTTCGCGCATGGCTGGTGGACCAACGAGGGGCAGAAGATCTCGAAATCCCTCGGCAATGTCATCGATCCGCTGGCGCTGGTCGAGGAATACGGGCTGGATGCGGTGCGCTACTTCCTGCTGCGGGAGGTGCCCTTCGGCAATGATGGCGACTTCCAGCGCAAGGCGCTGATCGCTCGGCTGAACGGGGAACTGGCGGATGGGCTCGGCAACCTGGCGCAGCGGACCCTGACTCTCATCCAGAAGAATTGCGAGGGGCGGCTGCCGCCAGAGGCGCCGCGGACGGAGAGCGATGCTGCGCTGTTCGGCTCGCTGGATGGGCTGATCGGGACCGTCGGGGCATCGCTGGATGCCCAGATGTTCCATGCCGCGCTGGAGAGCATCTTCGCCTCGGTCCGCGAGGCCAATGGCTACATCACCCAGCAGCAGCCCTGGGCGCTGAAGAAGACCGACCTGGTGCGCATGGCCGCGGTGCTGCGGCACCTGCACAGCGCGCTGCGGGTCTATGCGACCATCCTGCAGCCCTTCATGCCGGATACGATGGCGCGGCTGCTGGACCAGCTCGGCGTGCCGGAGGGCGCGAGGGACCTCGCCGCCCTCGCCAACCCGCTGCCGGAAGGCACCGCGCTGCCGCCGCCGGCGCCGCTGTTCCGCAAGATCGAAGAGACCGCATAGCACCATGTTGATCGACAGCCATTGCCACCTCGACTATTTCGTCGAGGCGGAGATCGAGGCGGTTGTGGCCCGGGCACGCGCGGCCGGGGTCGGCCGGCTGGTGACGATCGGCGTGCGGCTCTCCCAGGCTGCGGCGGTGAAGGCCATTGCCGAGCGCTTCCCGGATGTCTGGGGGACCATTGGCATCCATCCGCACAATGCGGGGGAAGGGCCGCTGCCCCCCGGTGGAGGAGCTGGTTGCGCTGGTGGAGCACCCCCGCATCATCGGCATCGGTGAGAGCGGCCTCGACTATTTCTATGACAAATCGCCCCGCGAAGTGCAGCGGGAGGGGTTCCGTCGGCATATCCGCGCCGCCCGCGCCGCGGGCCTGCCGCTGGCGATCCATGCCCGCCAGGCGGATGAGGATATCCTTGCGATCCTCGCCGAGGAGCGGGCGACGGGCGGCGATTTCGATTTCCTGCTGCACTGTTTCAGCAGCGGCCGGGCTCTGGCCGAGCAGGCGGTGGCGATGGGCGGCTATGTGTCCTTCTCCGGCATCCTGACCTTCCCGAAATCCGCCGAGATCCGGGAGATCGCCCGCGATCTGCCCGAGGGCCGGCTGCTTCTGGAAACCGATAGCCCCTATCTTGCCCCCGCGCCGCTGCGCGGCAAGCGCTGCGAGCCGGCCTATGTGGCGCATACGGCCAAGGTGCTGGCGGAGGTCCGTGGCCTCACCCAGGCGCGGGTCGAGGAGATCACCACGGCCAATTTCTTCCGCCTGTTCCGTAAGGCGGCCTGAGGCATGCTGCGCGTCACTATCCTGGGCTGTGGCGGGTCGGGCGGCGTGCCGCTGATCGGCGGCCTGGGCGAGGCTGGTGAATGGGGGGAATGCGACCCGGCGGAGTCGCGCAACCGCCGGAGCCGCACCTCGGCCCTGGTGGAGGGGCTGGGGGGCGGGCGGCTGCTGATCGATGCCGGGCCGGATATGCGGGCCCAGCTTCTGGCGGCCGGGGCGGCACGGCTGGATGCGGTGCTGTTCACCCATGCCCATGCCGACCACATCCTCGGCATCGACGACCTTCGCCAGGTGAACCGCATCACCGGCCGGGTGCTGGACGCCTATGGCACCAAGACCACGCTCAGCAAGCTGGATGACCGGTTCGACTACGCCTTCATCGGCGCCACGCCGCCTTTCTTTTACCGGCCCGCGCTGGAGCCCCGGAAGGTGGCCTATGGCGACCGGTTCGAGGCGGCCGGGATGGAACTGGAAGTGTTCCGGCAGGACCATGGGGTGATGGACACGCTCGGGGTACGGATCGGGAACTTCGCCTATTCGACCGATGTGGTGATGCTGCCAGAAGAAAGCATGCCGGTGCTGGAGGGGCTGGATACCTGGGTGGTCGGCTGCTTCCAGCGGCGGCCGCACAAGGTCCACGCCAACCTGGACCAGGTCCTGGAATGGGTGGCGCGGCTCCGGCCACGCCGGACGGTGCTGACGCATATGAGCACCGAGATGGACTACCAGACCTTGGTGCGGGAATTGCCGCCCGGGATCGAACCCGGCTTCGACGGCATGGTGCTGGAGGTGCCGGTCGGGCGAGCTTCCATCGGCTGAGCTTTCCACAAGCTGTCCACAGGCGCCATATATTCCATAATATATCTTATGCGGCAGCTATGCCTGGGGATAAAGCTGGGGCTTGCCGAAGCGCCCCGCCTCTGTTGGAGCATCGGCCACCGAAATTGGAGACCTTCATGACCGGAAGCCCAAGCCCGGAAGCCGCTCTCGCGCGCCTCCTTTCCATCATGGCGCGGCTGCGCGACCCGGTTGGCGGCTGCCCCTGGGACCAGGTGCAGGATTTCAGCTCGATCGCTCCCTATACGGTTGAGGAAGCCTATGAGGTTGCGGATGCCATTCGCCGCGGCCCCGACGTTCCGGCGCTGCTGGATGAACTTGGCGACCTGTTATTCCAGGTCGTTTACCACGCACGGATGGCGGAGGAAGCCGGATATTTCGCCTTTTCGGCGATTGCCGAGGCGATCAGCGCCAAGATGCTGCGCCGCCACCCGCATGTCTTCGGCGAGGCCGCGGCGCGCGACGTCGGCGGCCAGACCTTGGCCTGGGAGGCGCAGAAAGCCGAGGAACGGGCCGCCAGGGCGGAAAGCGGGAGCTTGGCCGGCATCCCGGCCAAGCTCCCTGCCCTCACCCGCGCCGCCAAGCTGACCCGCCGCGCCGCAAGGGTCGGCTTCGACTGGTCGGATGCCGCGGCCGTGCTGGACAAGCTCGAGGAGGAGGCGGCCGAGTTGCGGGCCGAGTTGCCCGGTGCTGAGCCGGCACGCCTCAAGGATGAAGTCGGGGATCTGCTTTTTGTGTTGGCGAATCTTGCCCGCAAGCTGGACCTGGACCCGGAGGAATGCCTGCACGGCGCCAATGCCAAGTTTGAACGGCGCTTCCGGGGCGTGGAACGGCACCTGGCTGCGAAGGGCCTCGCCCCTGCGGATGCCGGGCTGGATGCCATGGAGGCGGAATGGCAGGCGGTGAAGGCCGCGGAGCGCAGGTGAAAAGCTGGGCCGCCAAGCGCCCCCGACAGTTCTGCAAAGGAATTTACAGTATGTTCAACGCAACCCCTGCCGGCCATACTCTAGGAAAATCATCCGGAAGGCTTGAAAAATCTTCACGCACTCCTGTGAATTATTCTCCGCTTTTCGTACGTTGATTCGGCGAAAACTCGGCCGGCTGAACAGAATGAGTACTTTTAGAGTACATTGCCAGCTTTACCCAGCCTTCAAGCGAGGGTGATCTTCTCGGGGAATCGGTGATGCTGTTGGTGGCGCGATTCAGCCGCTCTGGGCCGGCCATGTCGCCCGGCCGGGGCACCGGACTTATGTCTGGGGCTGTTCGAACCGCGCCCGGTCGGAAGGCGAGAGGCGGACTGTCACCCGGACCACGCCTTCATCATCCTCGCGCGTGATCACCTCACCATGGCGGTAGAGCCAGGCAAGCCGCGCGCCATCCGAGGCCGGAAGGACATAATCCAGCGTCTCCATCCCGGCCGAAAGCCGCGCGTCCAGCGCTTCCCGCAGCCCGTCCAGCCCCTCCCCGGTCAATGCCGAGACGGCGATGGCGGCCTGCGGACCATCCGGGGCGGCACCTGGCACCTGGCCGATGCCACCGAGGAGATCGGCCTTGTTCAGCACCTCCACAAGCCGGTTCTCCCAGCCTTCGTCGAGGGCCGCATTGGGGCCGCTGGCCATCTCGGCCAGCACCCGCTGCACATCGGCACGCTGCGCCGCGGTGTCCGGATGCGCCACATCGCGGACATGCAGGATGATGTCGGCCGCGGCTACCTCCTCCAGCGTGGCGCGGAAGGCCTCCACCAGCTGGGTCGGCAGGTCGGAAATGAAGCCCACCGTATCGGACAGGATGGCATTACGGCCGGAGGGTAGGCGGATCGCCCGCATCGTGGGGTCCAGCGTGGCGAAAAGCTGGTCCTGGGCATGCACGCCGGCACCGGTCAAGGCGTTGAACAGCGTCGATTTTCCGGCATTGGTATAGCCGACCAGGGCGATCACCGGATAGGGCACCCGCTCCCGCGCCCGGCGGTGCAGGCCGCGGGTGCGGCGCACCTGCTCCAGTTCCCGCTTCAGCTTGACGATACGCTCGCCAATCAGTCGGCGGTCGATCTCGATCTGGCTTTCGCCGGGACCGCCAAGAAAGCCGAAGCCGCCGCGCTGCCGCTCCAGATGGGTCCAGGACCGCACCAGGCGGGTGCGCTGGTATTCCAGATGCGCCAGTTCGACCTGCAGCGAGCCTTCCCGCGTGCGGGCGCGCTCACCGAAGATCTCCAGGATCAGGCCGGTGCGGTCGATGACCTTGCAGTCCCAGGCCCGTTCCAGGTTGCGCTGCTGCACCGGCGACAGCGCCGCATCCACGACCGTCAGTGCGACATGCTGGGCTGCGATGGCCTGCTTCACCATCTCCACCTGGCCCTCGCCGAGCAGGGTGCTCGGCCGCCGCTCGCGCAGCGGATAGACGGCGGAATGAACGATGGTCACGCCGATGCTGGCGGCCAGGCCTACTGCCTCCGCCAACCGCGCCTCCGCTGCGCGCGGCGCGCCCTCGGCGGCCGGGCTGGCGGCGGGCCGGTGCGGCCTTCCATAGGGAAGGATGACCGCGGCCCGGATCGGTCCCGGATCGGTGCCGTCGCCGCGGTCATTCGCCGGCCGCGGCAGCTCGGGGTCAGTCGCCAGTGACAGGGTTGGCCTCGCGGCTCATGGTCAGGGTGGTGCCTTCACGGGTCACGGCTGCCGCACCCTCCCGCGCTGCCGCGGTGGCGTCAAAGAGCTGGATCGGCGCCCCCGGCATCACCGTGCTGATGGCGTGCTTGTAGACAAGCTGGGTATGCCCGTCCCGGCGCAGCAGCACGGAGAAATTATCGAACCAGGTGATGATCCCCTGCAGCTTGACGCCATTCACGAGAAATATCGTGACGGGAGTCTTGCTCTTGCGAACGTGGTTCAGGAACACGTCCTGCACGTTCTGGGACTTCTCGGCGGCCACGGCGCGGTCCTTCTTGTTCTTGGCGGCCGCCCCTGCCCTGGGCAACATCGGCCCTTGGGCAAGATGGGGCGGCGCACCGAAGCGGGTTTTCCCGCTGGAGCCTCACAATCCGACAGTGAGGGGGGGGCTTGGCAAGTGAAGCCAGATGCGCAGCCAGCGCATGGCCATCCAGGAAGGCTGCATCGGGGGCCGCATTCGCTACACCACCGTCATGGCCGGCATCCCCAAGCAGCACCGCCGTGCATCCCGCGGCACGCGCCGCCTGCATATCCAGCGCCGTATCGCCGATATACCAGACCGCCGCCCCCGCTGCGATGCCACAGGCTTGCAGCGCCATCAGCAGCGGCGCCGGGTCCGGCTTGTCGGCCCTGGCATCGCCGGCGCCGACCTGGGCGCGGAAGAATCGGTCCCAGCCAAGCTGCGTCGCTTCGGCACGCAGCAGCGGCCCCTGCTTGTTGCTGACCACACCCTGCGGAGCGAGCGCGGCCGCCGCCCGCAGCGCCGCCTCCGCGCCCGGCATGGGGGCCAGGACGGAGAGGTGCCGCGCCCGGACCTCCGTATAGAAGATGTCGCGGGCGGCTTCCCAATCCGCGCCGAACATCTCCGGGAAGGTTTCGCGGAGCGAGTGGCGCACCCTCCCCTTCACCTCCTCCAGCGTCCATTGCGGCAGGCCATGCGCGGCGAAGGCGGCGTTTAGCCCGGCGGCGATCGCCAGCCAGCCATCGACCAGCGTATTGTCCCAGTCCCACAGAATGGCACTGGGGCGCGGCAATCGATCCGGCATCATGCGGCGTTCCTGAGGTCGCCCTTCACGTGCCGGGCAAACAGGTCGAAGAGCCGCCGCACCACCGGACCGACCTGGCCATCCCCCACCGGCCTGCCATCCAGCCTGGTGATCGGCTTCACGAAGGAGGTGGCGGAGGTGATGAAGGCCTCCCTCGCCCGCCGCGCCTCCTCCAGCGTGAAGGCGCGCTCCTCATAGGGGATGCCGGCCTGCTGCAATTCGGCGATCAGGGCGCTGCGGGTGCAGCCGGGCAGGATGACATGGTCGAGGTGGCGGGTCCGCAGCACTCCCTGCTCATCCACGATCCAGAAGGTGGTGGCGGCGCCCTCGGTGACGATGCCGGTTGCCTCCTCGAACAGGATCGCCTCGATCGCGCCCTGCGCCTTTGCCGCCTGGCGGGCCAGCACATTGGGCAGCAGGTTCACGCTCTTGATGTCGCGCCGGGCCCAGCGGAGATCGGGATGGCTGATGGCGCCGGCAGCCCATTTCTCCACATCCACCGGGTAGGGCGGGATGCGTTTGACCGTCAGCACCAGGGCCGGCGGCACGGGTTTCGTCGGGAAGGCATGGTCGCGCCGCGCCACGCCGCGCGTCACCTGCATATAGACCAGCCCCTCGGTCACCCGGTTCCGCCGGAGCAGTTCCTGCATCACATGCCGCAGCGCCGCCCGCGACATCGGCTGCTCAAGCTGGATCTCCCGCAGCGAGCGGTCGAGCCTGTCAAGATGCCGGTCCTCGTCGATGAAGCGGCCGGCATGGACATGCACCACTTCGTAGATGCCGTCGCCGAACTGGTAGCCGCGGTCCTCGATGTTCACTTCCGCCAACCGCTGATCGACATAGCGGCCATTCACATAGGCGATACGAGACATGTTCCCCCCCAAGGACAGGCGCTCAGAGATTGGCGTTGGCATTGGCGGGCGGCACGGCAGCCCGGTCCTCGGCATGGACGCCAAGGAATTTCAGCTTGCGGTGCAGGGCGCTGCGCTCCATGCCCACGAAATTCGCGGTGCGGCTGATATTGCCGCCGAAGCGCAATAGTTGCGCCTCCAGATACTGCTTCTCGAACAGCTCCCTGGCCTCGCGCAGCGGCAGGGTCATGATCTCGCTCGATCGGTCCAGCTTCAGCATGGCCGGCGCGGCGGAGCCCACCTCGGGCGGCAGCATCTCGGCGCGGATCGGGTCCCGCGGCTCGCCCGGCGCCATGATGAGCAGCCAGTCGATCAGGTTCCGCAACTGCCGCACATTGCCAGGCCAGTCATAGGCTTGCAGCGCCGCCAGCGCATCCTCGGCAATCTCGCGGGGAGGCATGCCCGAGGTCTCGCCGGACCGCGCCATGAAATGCCGCGCCAGGGCTGGCACATCCTCCCGCCGCTCGCGCAGTGCCGGAATCTTCAGCGGCACCACGGCCAGGCGGTAGTAGAGATCCTCGCGGAACCGCCCGGCGGCGATCTCCGCCTGGAGATCGCGGTTGGTGGTGGCGATGACCCGCACGTCCACCTTCACCCGCGTGGCGCCGCCGACCCGCTCGAAGCCTTGTTCCTGCAGGGCGCGCACGATCTTGCCCTGGGTTTCGAGCGGCATGTCGGCCACCTCGTCCAGCAGGAGCGTGCCGTTATGGGCGCGTTCCAGCACACCCGCGCGGCGCGGCTGGCCAACCGGGTCGGGGCCGGGCTCGATGCCGAACAATTCCTCCTCGAAACGGGCCGGGTTCAGCGTGGCGCAGTTCAGTGCCACGAAGGGACCGTCGGCGCGGCGCGAGCGGGCATGGATCATGCGCGCCGCCACCTCCTTGCCCGAACCCGCCGGACCGGTCACCAGCACGCGCGACCCGGTGGGTGCAACCTTCTCGATGGCCGCGCGAAGCTGGGCGATGGCACCGGAGGTGCCGACCAGTTCCGTCTCCGGCCCGGCCCGCAGCCGCAGTTCGCTGTTCTCGCGCCTGAGCCGCGCCGCTTCCAGGGCGCGGGAGACCACCAGCAGCAGCCGATCCGATTTGAAGGGCTTTTCGATGAAATCATAGGCGCCATGCTGGATCGCCTGCACCGCGGTCTCGATGGTGCCATGGCCGGAGATCATCACGCAGGGGACCTGCGGCTCCTCCCGGTTCATCGCCTCCAGGATGCCGAGCCCGTCCAGCCGGGAATTCTGCAGCCAGATGTCCAGCACCACCATTGAGGGGCGCCGCGCCCGGAAGGCCGCCAGCGCGGTGTCGCTGTTATGCGCCTGTCGTGTCTCGTAGCCCTCATCCGCAAGGATGCCCTCGATCAGGGCCCGGATGTCCGGCTCGTCATCGACAATCAGGATCTCATGCGCCATGCGCGCGCCTCATGCTGCCATCCTGACGTTCGTGTTCCGGGGCGGCGATCCGCTCCGGCGCCTGCCGCCAGGGCAGGGTCAGGACCGCACGGGCACCCCCGCTCCCCTCGCCCTCGCCTCCGGCCGCTTCCATCGCAGGCCGGTCCTCAAGTCCCAGCCTGCCGCCATGGTCCTCCATGATCTTCTTCACAATGGCAAGGCCGAGCCCGGTGCCCTTGGCCTTGTGGGTGACATAGGGCTCAGCCAGGCGATCCCGCTCATCCCCCTGCGGCAGGCCGATACCGTCATCCTCGACCGCGATGGCCACCCATTCCTCGCCGGGCTCGATGCGCACGGTGATGTGTCCCTGCGTCTCGCCCGGGACGCGGGCCGGTGGCTCCACGGTCTCGCCCTGGTGGCGAGTGGCGATGGCATCGGCGGCATTCTGCAACAGGTTGGTCAGGGCCTGGCCGAGCAACCGGCGATCGCAGGGCACCACCGGCGCCGCCTCGGGAAGCTCGACACGATAGGCGATCTCGGGATGCGCATCGCGCTGGAGCACCAGTGCCTCCCGCAGCACCTGGCCGAGATCCTCCGGGCGGATCACCGGCTGCGGCATCCGGGCGAAGGCGGAGAACTCATCCACCATGCGGCCGATATCGCCCACCTGGCGGACGATGGTGTCGGTGCAGGCGGTGAAGGTCTCGGGGTCCGAGGTGATCTCCTTCAGGTAGCGGCGCTTCAGCCGCTCGGCGGAAAGCTGGATCGGGGTCAACGGGTTCTTGATCTCATGCGCGATGCGCCGCGCCACGTCCGCCCAGGCGGCCTTGCGCTGGGCGGAGAGCAGTTCGGTGATATCGTCGAAGGTCAGCACATAGCCCACCACCACCCGATCCGCGGCGCCACCCTGCAATCCCACGCCGATACTGGCCAGCAGGGTGCGCCGGTTGGAGGGCGGGCCGATGCGGATCTCGGCCGTGCGGTCCCGCTCTGGCGTGCCCTCCCCGCCGGCCTGCACGGCCCGCAGCAGCGGCTGGGATTCCCGGGATGACCGCGGCCAGAGGCAGGCCGATGGCAGCATCGAGATCGAGGCCGAGCAATTCGCTCGCCCGCCGATTAGGCAGGTTGATCCGCCCATCCGTCTCCAGCCCCACGACACCGGCCGAGACGCCAGCCAGCACCGTTTCCGTGAAGCGACGGCGATCGTCGATCTGCCGATAGGCCTGAAGCAATTCGCTCCGCTGCGCCGCCAACTGGTTGGTCATGCGGTTGAAGGCGCGGGCCAGGCTGGCAACCTCGTCATCCGCCGCACCCTCCTCGACCCGGGTCGAGAGGTCGCCGCCACGCACCCGTTCCGCCGCCACGATCAGCCGGCCGATCGGCCGCGCCAATTGGTTGGCTAGGACCAGCCCGATCAGCACCGCGGCCATCAGCACCAGCAGCGCCGCGATCGCGAAGATCATGACGAAGGTGATCTGCAGGCCCGAACGATTGCGGTCCAGCTCCACATATTCGGCGACCGCCTTCTCGACCGATTGCTGGTGCAGCAGCACGGTGCTGTCGAGCGGCCGGCCGATCAGCAGCATCCAGCCCTGGTCCGCCCCTGGGCCAAAATCCAGCGCCACCACGGCCCGCACCCGGTCCTCCGCCGGCAGCACCGCGACTTCGCCGAGCCGCGCCGTCGAGATCGCTTCTTCCGAGGGCGGCTCCAGGGTGAAGCTGGTGGTGTAGCCGGCATGGGCGATCACCTGCTGTGTCACCGGGTCGAAGACCACCGCCTCCGTGAGGTTCCGCAGCGCCGTATGGGTCGCCAGGACGCGGGCAAAGGCGAGGCCGTTATCCGGCAGCAGCACCCGCGCGCGCGACAGGTCCGCCGCCATCGCCAGCGCATCGCCGCGGATCGTGTTGCGGTGCTCCTCCAGGTAGCCGCGGCTGGCCTGCAGGCTGGCCTCGAGCGCCGTGCGCACCCGATCGCTGAACCAGGTCTCGATGCCGAGGTTGAAGAACAGCGCCGCGAAGGCGGCCACCAGCATGGCCGGTACCACGGCCACCACGCCGAACAGCAGCACCAGCCGCACATGCAGGCGCGAGCCCGCGCTGCCGCGCCGCCGCTCCGCCCAGACCCGCACCAGCCGCCCCGCCAGCGAGGCGCCGAGCAGCACCAGCACCGCCAGATTCACCAGGACGAGACCGACCACCGCACCAGGCTTGGTCGGGCCGAAGGGGCTGCCATCCGACAGCACCGCGAAGGTGGCGATGCCGAGCAGCAGCGCGCCGACCGACAGCCCCAGCGTCATGCCGCGGCCGAGCAGGAGATCCGCCACCCGGCGCGGCATTCCGCGCGCCTCCTGCGTGGGCGGCCTCCCCGACCGGATGCGGGCGGGCAGCAGCCGCATCAGCCGAGCCCGCGCACCACGGCCAGGTCGAGCTCGCGGATCTTCTTCCGCAGCGTGTTGCGATTGAGCCCGAGCATGCCTGCCGCCTTGATCTGGTTGCCCCGCGTCGCCGCCAGCACCAGGCGCAGCAGCGGCCGCTCCACCTCGGCAAGCACGCGGTCATAGAGATCATGCACCGGCATTCCGGTCTTATGCGCACCAACAAAGGCTTTCAGGTGGCGTTCCACCGCCTGTTCCAGCGTCTCCGGCCCGGGCGCGCCGGATTCAGCGGGTGGTTCGGCCTCCGTCAACTCGGCGCCTACGGCCTCGGTGTCGATCATTTCCTGCGGATAGAGCGCGGCCAGGCGACGCATCAGGTTCTCGAGTTCGCGCGCATTGCCCGGCCAGCCATGCTGCTTCAGCCGATCCAGCGCCTCCGGGCTCAATTGCTTGTGCGGCAGCCCGGCGGCACGGGCGCGGTCGAGGAAGTGGCGCGCCAGGAGGGGGATGTCCTCGGGGCGCTCGCGCAGCGGCGGCAGGCGGATCGGCACCACGTTCAGGCGATAGAACAGGTCCTCGCGGAACAATCCTTGCCGGATCGACTGGCGGAGATCGCGATGGGTGGCGGCGACGATCCGCACATTGGCCTTGATCGGCTGGCGGCCGCCGACCGTAGTGAACTCGCCCTCCTGCAGCACGCGCAGCAGCCGGGTCTGCGCCTCCGGCGGCATGTCGCCGATCTCGTCCAAGAACAACGTGCCGCCGGCCGCCTGCTCGAACCGGCCGATGCCGCGGTTGAGCGCGCCGGTGAAGGCGCCGCGCTCATGGCCGAAGAGCTCGCTCTCGATCAGCTCGCGCGGGATCGCCGCCATGTTGATGGCGACGAAGGGCCCGCCCCGCCGACGGCCATAGTCATGCAGGGCGCGCGCCACCAGCTCCTTGCCGGTGCCCGACTCGCCGGTGATCATCACGGTCAGGTCGGTGGTGGTGAGGCGGGCGACGGTTCGGTAGATCTCCTGCATCGCCTGGCTGCGGCCGACCAGCGGCAGGCGCTCCTCCGCCTCGGCGGCGTCTTCCGCCACGGCCGGCTGCGGCACGGCCAGTGCCCGCTCCACCACCGCCAGTAATTCCTTCAGGTCGAAGGGTTTGGGCAGGTATTCGAAGGCGCCGCGCTGGGCCGCCTTCAGCGCCGTCATGAAGGTGCTCTGCGCGCTCATCACCACGACGCGGAGATCCGGCCGCACCCGGCGAATGCGGGGCACCAGGTCGAGGCCGTTCTCATCGGGCATCACCACATCGGTGATGACCAGATCACCCTCCCCGTCCTCCACCCAGCGCCACAGGGTGGAGGCGGAGGAGGTGGCCCGAACCTGGTAGCCGGAGCGGCCGAGCGCCTGGCTCAGCACGGTGCGGATGGCGCGGTCGTCATCGGCGACCAGGATCGTGCGGCTGTCGCTCATGGCCAGTGCCCGGGGCGGGTTTCAGGGCTGCCGGCCGGCGGCATCGCCATCGACAGGCGAAACACGGTGCGGCCCGGGCGGCTGTCGCATTCGATCAACCCGCCCTGGTCGGCCACCAGCTTCGCCACCAGCGCGAGGCCGAGCCCCTGCCCGCCCCGCTTGGTGGTGACGAAGGGCTCGAACAGCGTCTCCCGCACCGGCTCAGGAATGCCGGGACCATTGTCGCGCACGCTGATCTGGAGCGGCAGATGAACCCGCTCCTGGCTGCCGGGGACGGCGATGCGGACCCCATGATGGAAGGCGGTTGCCAGAACGATCTCTCCATTCACCGGATCGGCGGCTTCCGCGGCGTTCTTCACGAGGTTCAGCAGGATCTGCACCAATTGGTCGCGGTTGCCCCAGACCAGGGGCAGCGAGGGATCGTAGTCCTCGGCGATCCGCAGATGTACGGCGAAGCCGGTCTGCGCCACCCGCCGCACATGGTCCAGCACCTGGTGGATATTCACGGGCGCCAGTTCCACCGGCCGATCGGAGAACATGTCCATGCGGTCCACCAGGTCGCGGATCCGATCGGCCTCGTCCTGGATCAGCACGCATAATTCCCGGTCCGGCTCGGAGGCGTTCTGCTCCAGCAACTGGGCGGCCCCGCGGATGCCGGAAAGCGGGTTCTTCACCTCATGCGCCAGCATCTCCGCCATGGCGGAGGCGCCCCGCGCGGCACCCAGGAAGTTGAGCTGGCGGTCCAGCATCTGCGCCTTGGACCCGTCCTGCAGCGTCAGCACCACCCCGCCCGGCATCTCCGGCAGCGGCCCGCCCTGCGCCGTGACATCCCGCCGGTGCAGCCTTGGGCTTTCCAGGGTGAGGTCATGATCGGAAACCGGCGCGTCCTGCGCCCGGACCTGGGCCAGCAGGCTGAAGAGGCGGCTGTCCTCCGGCAACAGGTCACCGAGCCGCATGGCGGCCAGCGAGGCGAAGGAAAGCTGGAAGAACAACTCGGCGGCCGGATTGGCGTAGCGGAACCGGTTCTCCGTATCCAGCACCACCGCCGGCACCGGCATGGCGGAAAGCACCATGGCGGCGTCGGGCAGCAGCGCCCGCGGCTTGAGAGCGCGCGATGATGCCGCCTTCCTGCTGCACGGAGGGGCGAGGATGGCGTCGCTCATGCTGCCATCCGGTCCGCATCCGCGCCATGCGCCAGGCCGCGGGCATGGAACTCCGCCCGCACCGTCTCCAGGCCGCGGTCCAGCAGGGGCTGGTAATAGGCGTGGATCAGCGCCTCGACCGCCTGCGGCGTATCCACCTGGTTCACTCCCGCCCGGAACTCGGCCGAGCCGGGCAGCCCCTTGGAATACCAGGCGACATGCTTGCGGGCGAGGCGCACCCCGGTCTGCGTGCCATGATGCGCCAGCATGTCCCGGTAATGCTCCAGCAGCACCGCGAGCTGCTCGGCCAGGGCGGGTTCCGCCGGTGGGATGCCGGTGGCCAGATACTCCGCCACCTGGCGCGGGAACCAGGGCCGGCCGTAGCAGCCGCGGCCGAGCATCACCCCATCGGCCCCGGATTGCCGGAGCGCCTCGGCCGCATGCTGCGGCGTCAGAATATCGCCATTGACCAGCACCGGGATGCCCACCGCCTGCTTGACCTGCGCGACGAAAGCCCAGTCGGCGGTACCGGTGTAGAACTGCTGGCGCGTCCGGCCATGCACCGTGACCAGCCGGATACCGCTTTCCTCGGCGATGCGGGCGAGGCGCGGCGCGTTCAGGCTGGCATGGTCCCAGCCCATCCGCATCTTGAGCGTCACCGGGACCGGAACGGCGCGGGCGGTTGCCTCCAGGATGCGGGCGGCGGCCACCTCGTCCCGCATCAGGGCGCTGCCGGCCTGCTGGCCGAGCGCCACCTTCTTCACCGGGCAACCGAAATTGATATCCACCACGGCGGCGCCATGATCCACCGCCAACCGCGCCGCCTCCGCCATCACCGCCGGATCGCAGCCGGCAAGCTGCACCGCGGAGGGGGCACCGAAGCCGTCCACCTCCGCCATCTTCAGGGTCTGCCGGTTCTCCCGCACCATGGCCTGGCTGGCGATCATTTCGCTGACCACCATGCCGGTGCCGAGGCGGCGGGCGAGACGGCGGAAGGGCAGATCGGTCACGCCCGACATCGGCGCCAGATAGACCGGCATGCCGATCCGCACGCCGCCAAGGTCGAGCGGCTGCAATCCAGGCATCGGGGTGGTCTGGACCTGGGGCTCGGGTATGAGGCTGCTCATGATTTGGGCAAAATAGGCGAAGTGATGCCATTCGGCAACGCGCCACACCCATGGTGGCGAAGCAGCCTGCGCAGCCCCCTGTCGCAAACCGGGAACGGAGGCTAGGTTCCGCCACCATGACAACCGTTGCCCTGCTGATGGCCGCGGGCCGAGGCAGCCGCTTCGGGTCCGAGGTTCCGAAACAATACCTGCCCCTGCTCGGCCGCCCCGTGTTGCGGCATGCGGCGGAGGCCCTGCTCGCCGATGGCGCCGTGACGCTGATCCAGCCGGTCTGCCCCCCCGGCGAGGCGGCGGAAGTGGCGGCCCTGCTGCAAGGCCTGCCCACCCTGCCCCCTATTCCCGGCGGCGCCACCCGCCAGGACAGCGTCCGCGCCGGGCTGGAGGCCCTGGCGGCACGCAAGCCACCGCCGGCAATGGTATTGGTGCATGACGCGGCCCGGCCGGTGGTGCCACGCGGGACCATCCCACGGCTGCTGGCGGCGCTGGAGCACGCGCCCGGCGCGATTCCTGCCCAGCCGGTGGCGGATACGCTGAAGCGCGGCGAGGCCGGACATATCCTGGCAACCGTTCCACGCACCGGCCTGTTCCGCGCCCAGACGCCCCAGGCCTTTCGCTTCCCCATACTGCTGGCGGCGCATCACGCGGCCTCGGCCGAGGCGACGGATGATGCGCAATTATTGGAAGCGGCGGGCGAGGCAGTCGCGCTGGTCGAGGGCTCGGAGACGAACGTGAAGATCACCTTCCCGGAGGATCTCGACCGTGTTTCCGCCATGCTGGCGGCGCGGCTGCTGCCGCGCGTGGGCACCGGCTTCGACGTGCACCGGATCGCCGTCGGCCGCCCCATGGTGCTGTGTGGCGTGACGGTGCCCTGCGAATTCGGGCTGGAGGGGCATTCGGACGCCGATGTCGGCATCCATGCGCTCTGCGATGCGATCTATGGCGCGCTGGCGGAGGGCGATATCGGCCGCCACTTCCCGCCCAGCGAGATGCGCTGGAAGGATGCCGACAGCGCGCAATTCCTCCGCCATGCCGCCGGCCGGATCGCGGCGCGCGGCGGCGTGCTGGCCAATGCGGATGTGACCCTGCTCTGCGAGCGGCCACGCATCGGCCCGCATGCCGCGTCCATGCAGGCGCGCCTGGCGGAGTTGCTGGGGGTGAGGCCGGGCTTGGTGGGGGTGAAGGCCACCACGACCGAGCGGCTGGGCTTCACTGGCCGCGGAGAGGGCATCGCCGCCCAGGCGGCAGTGATGGTGCTGCTGCCAGGATAGGGCTTCGGCCCTATCTGTTTGATCCCGGAGCCTTGTTGGATGCAGCGGCGTCGGCGGGGCTCTGAACGGGAGCGATCCTCACCCCTGCCGCGCGGGTCACCGCGCGGCAGGCCGCCAGCAGCGTGGCGAGGAGCGGGGGGGCGCATGCCGCTAATCGGCCCGCAGATTCACGCTCTGGATCACCTCCCGCCATTGCCGGCGGTCGGCCTCCAGCCGGCGCGTCAGGGTCGCCGTATCCTCGAAGCGGGGCGTGAGCCCGCCCTCGGCCATGCGGCGGACCAGCCCCGGTTCCGTCATCGCCTGGCGGATCGCCCCCTCCCAGCGCCGCACCGTCTCGGGTGCCATGGCCTTCTGGCCGCAGATGGCGAACCAACCCACGACATCGAAGCCCGGGATCAGGCGCGAGAGTGGCGGCACATCAGGAAACAGCGGCGACCCGCCATCGTCGCTGATCGCCAGCAGCCGCAGCCCGCCGTCCTGCACCTGGCGGGTGATGTCGGCCATGTTGGTCATCATGAAGTCGGTGCGGCCGCCGAGGATATCCACCACCGCGGGCGTGGCGCCGCGATAGGGCACATGCGTCATCCGCACACCCGTCTTCTGCTGCAGCAACTCGCCCTGGAGGTGCTGGGCGGAGCCGACTCCGGCGCTGGCGAAGGAAATCTGACCAGGCCGGCGCTTCGCCGCATCCAGCACGTCCTGCACGCTGCGGTAGGGGCCATTGGCCGCCACCACGAAACCGTAGGAGGAAAGCGCGACCGTGGCGATGGGCGTCAGCTCCGCCGCCGGGTCGATCGGCAGGTTGGCGCCGATGAGCTGGGGCGTGATCGTCATGGTGCTCATCGGGCAGGTGAAGACGGTATAGCCATCGGGCGCGCTGCGGGCCACCTCGGCCGCCGCGATCGTGCCATTCACCCCGGTGCGGTTCTCCACCACGGCGCGGGCGCCGAGCAGCGGCCCCACCGCCTCCGCCACGAGCCGGGTGACGAAATCCGAGGAGCCGCCAGCGGAGGCACCGCTGAGGACGCGGATGGTCCGCTCCTGTGCGGATGCGGGCGGGGCGGCAAGCAGCGTGCCGAACGCGGCGGCAAGCAGGGCGGTTCGGGCAAGAAGGCGCGACATGGCGGTTTCCCTTCGGCTATTCGACACGGATATTCGCGGCGCGGATCGTCTCCCGCCAAACCTGCCGGTCCTGCTGCATGGTGCGGGCGAAGGCGGCGGGGTCCTCGAAGCGCGGGATCAGCCCGTTCTCCTGCAGGCGGCGCTGCCATTGCGGCTCGGCCAGCGCCTGGCCCATGGCCCGCTGCCAGCGCTCCAGCGCCTCGGCCGGCATGTCGCGCGGGCCGCAGATGCCGAACCAGCCGCTGATCTCATAGCCAGGCACCGTGGCCTTGATCTGCGGCACACCCGGGAACAGCGGCGAGCCGATGCCATCGGCAAAGCCGAGCAGCCGCAATCCGCCGCCTCGCACCTGCCCGACCACATCGCCGAGATTGGTGATGATGGTATCCGCCCGCCCGCCCATCACATCCACCACGCCGAGCGCCGCACCCCGATAGGGCACATGCACCATGCGGATGCCGGCAAGCTGCTCCAGCCGCGCCCCCGAAAGATGCGAGAGCGCGCCGATGCCGCTGCTGGCATAGGTGAGCGCACCTGGTCGCGCCCGCGCCGCGGCGATGAACTCCGCCACGTTCCGCCAGGGCGCGCTGGCCTTCACCACCATCGCTTGGTTGGAATGCGCGACATTGGCAACCGGCACCATGTCCTGCCAGGTATCGACCGGCAGCCGCATGCCCGGCAGTTCCGGCAGCACCGTGACCAGGCTGGCGCATTGGAAGACCGTGTAGCCGTCATGCGGGGCGCGGACCATCGCCTCGGCGGCGATCATGCCGCTGGCACCCGTGCGGTTCTCCACCACCACGCGCTGGCCGAGGCCGGGCGAGATCGCCTCCGCCACGATGCGGGCGACAAGGTCGCTGGTGCCGCCGGCCGCGAAGCCGCCCAGGATGCGCAGCGGCCGGTCCGGGAATCCCGCCATGGCAGGGCGGGCCAGCAACAGGACCGCAAGCAGCGTCATCGCTAGACTGCGCATTCTTGGCACCTCCCATTCCCGGCCGGGCCGGGCGCGCACTTCCGGCGCATTCCGCCGCAGCATCCTGCCCGGTGCTTCGCCGCGTCAACCCCGCAGTCCGGCATCGGGCGCTGGACCCCGCTCCGGGTTTCGTCGAAGCTGCGTCCCGCCAGCCACGACCATACCGAAGGAAACGCGGCGAGACTGGGAAGGCCCGCCGCTGCACCAGGAAGGACGCGGAGCATGTATCGTCGCAGCCTGCTTGCCATGCCTGCCCTGCTCGCTGCCCCATCGGTGCGGGCGGATTGGGCGCCGCGCCAGCCCATTCGCATCGTGGTGGGTTTCGCCGCTGGCGGCGCCGCGGATCTGGTGGCGCGCATCGCGGCCGATGCCGTCCAGCGCCGCACCGGCCATGCGGCGGTGGTGGAGATCCGCAGCGGCGCGCTCGGCTTCATAGCCCTGCAGGCGGTGGCGCGGGCGGTGCCGGACGGGCATACCGTGGGCATCTGCATCATGGGCTCGATGAGCGTGGCCCCGGCGGTGCCGGGCTCGCAGATTCCGCTCGATCTCGACCGAGAATTGCTGCCGGTCTGCAACCTGGCAGGCACGCCCATGGCGCTGGTGGCGCGGCCCGACGCGCCCTTCGGCACGGTGGCGGAACTGGTGGCCTACGCCAAGGCGCGACCGGGCGAGGTGAGCTATGCCTCGACGGGCAATGGCTCCACCAACCAACTCGCGGCCGAGCATTTCGCGGCCGAAGCCGGCTTGCGGCTGTTGCATGTCTCCTATCGCGGCGGGGCGCCGGCGGCGCTCGACCTCGCCGGCGGGCGGGTCGACATCATGTTCGCCAATGTGGCGGAGGTGGCGCCGGCGATCCACGGCGGGCAGATCCGCGCCCTGGCGCTGGCGGCAACGCAACCCTCGCCCCTTGTGCCGGATCTGCCGCTGCTGACCAGGGACCTGCCGGCGCTGGACATAAGCAATTGGTTCGGGCTGGTCGGGCCGGCCGGGTTGCCGCCGGAGGTGGCGCAGGCGCTGGCGCGGCTGTTCCTGGAGGCCATGGCCGATCCTGCCACCACGCAGGTTCTGGCCGGGCGCGGCCTGGCGGCGATCCCGGAGGACGGTCCTGCCTTCGCCGCACATATCCGCCGCGATCGGGAGCGCTGGTCGCGGGTGGCGGCGCAGGGCAATATCCGCGCCGAATGACCAGGATGTTCCGATGACCGCCTCTCTGTCCCTCGGCATCGATATCGGGGGCACCTTCACCGACCTCGTCATCCTCGACCCGCGCGATGGCCGCGCGGTGATCTGGAAGGAAAGCACGACGCCGGACGACCCGGCGCGCGGCGCGCTGGAAGGTACGCGGCAGGTTCTGGCCAGGGCCGGTGTCCGGCCCGAGGAAATCGGCCGGGTGGTGCATGCCACCACGCTCTTCACCAATGCGCTGATCGAACGGAAGGGCGCGCCGACCGGGCTGCTCACCACGGCTGGTTTCGCTGACGTGCTGGAGATCGCGCGGGAGCGGAAATACGAGCTTTACGATCTTTTCCTGGAAATGCCGCGGCCGCTGGTGCCACGCCCCTGGCGGCGCGAGGTGCGGGAGCGGCTGGCACCGGATGGCGGCGTGGAGATCCCGCTCGACCTGGATGGAGCGCTGCGCGAGGTCGAGGTGCTGGTGGCCGCAGGGGTGGAGAGCCTGGCGATCGTCTTGCTGCATGCCTATGCCAATCCCGTGCATGAAAGAAGGGTGGCGGAGGCGGTGGAGCGCCATTTCCCGTCGCTTTCGCTGTCCCTTTCCTCGGAGATCGCGCCGGAGATTCGGGAATATCCGCGCGCCAGCACCACCGTCGCCAACGCTTACGTGCGGCCCCTCGCCGAAGCCTATCTCGAAAGACTGGAGGCCGCGCTGCGTAGGGCCGGCATCCCGGGCGGCCTGTTCCTGATGCTGTCGAATGGCGGGCTGACGCATGTGGCGGAGGCCAAGCGCCTGCCAGTGCAGTTGCTGGAAAGCGGCCCGGCGGCCGGCGCCCTGGCCGGTGCCTGGTTTGGCCGCAATGCCGGGCTCGACCGCGTGCTGGCCTTCGACATGGGCGGCACCACAGCCAAGCTCGCGTTGGTGGATGGTGGAGAACCGTTGGTGGCCTGGGGGTTCGAGGCAGCGCGGGAGCGGCGCTTCCTGCGCGGTAGCGGGCTGCCGATCCAGATCGCCACGGTGGAACTGATCGAGATCGGCGCGGGCGGCGGCTCCATCGCGCGGCGCAGCGACCTCGGCACCTTGCAGGTGGGACCGGAGAGCAGCGGCGCGCAGCCGGGACCGGCCTGCTACGGACGCGGCGGTGAGCAGCCCACGGTGACCGATGCGGATCTGGCGCTGGGTTATCTCAACGCGGATTTCTTCCTCGGCGGTGCCATGCGGATCGATGCAGGCGCGGCGGATGCGGCACTTGGGCGGCTGGCGGCGGCGCTGGAGGTTGAGCCGGCGCGCGCGGCTTTCGGCGTGCATGACGTGGTGAACGAAAACATGGCCGGCGCGGCGCGCGTGGCGATCGCCGAACGCGGCCGGGTGCCGCAGGAATATGCGCTGCTGGCGACCGGCGGCGCGGCGCCGGTGCATGCCTGGCATGTGGCGCGGAAGCTTGGGGTGAAGCGCGTGGTCTGCCCGCCGGGCGCCGGCGCGGGCAGCACGATCGGCATGCTGATGGCGCCGGCCCGGGTGGACCGTGTTGCCAGCTTCAATGCCGCGCTGGAGGGCGCCGACCTCGCGGCAGCGGAACGGCTCTTCGCGGGGCTGGAGCAGGAGGCGCTGGCAGTGCTGCGCGAGACCGGGGCGCGGCAGGCCGGCCAGGTCCGGCGCCTGGCGGATATGCGCTATATCGGGCAGGGCAGCGAGATCACCGTGCCGATGCCGGAGCGCCTGGAGGCCGCAACGGTGCGCCGGGCCTTCGATGCCGCCTACCGCGCCCTCTTCGTGCGGACGCCGCCTGGTGCCGCCGCGCAATTCGTGGCGCTGCGGCTTTCCGTGACGGCGCCGATGCCAGGCGCTGGCGGGCGGCTCGAACTGCCACGGCATCCGGCGGGCGCGGCGCGGAAGGGCAGCCGGCCGGTCTTTTTCCCCGAGGCCGGCGGCATGCTGCCGACGCCGGTCTTTGACCGCTACGCGCTGGAAGTTGGCGCGCAGATCATCGGCCCGGCGGTGTTCGAGGAAAGCGAGAGCACCTTCATCATCGGCCCGGGCGCCACCGCGCGCGTGCTGCCGGACGGGTCCATCCTGGCGGAGATTGCATAGATGGTGCGCAGCTTCGACGCGGTGGAGCTGGAACTACTCTGGCGACGCCTGATCTCGCTGGTGGATGAGGCAGCGGCGGCGCTGGTGCGGACCAGCTTCTCCACCCTGGTGCGGGAGAGCTACGATTTCTCCTGCGTCGTTACCGATGCCACGGGCCAATCCCTGGTGCAGGCAACCGAAAGCATCCCGAGCTTCATCGGCACCCTGCCGGAGACGGTGAAGCATTTCCTGCGCTTCTTCCCGCCGGAACAGCTTGAACCGGGCGATGTGCTCATCACCAACGACCTCTGGCTCGGCACCGGGCATCTGCCGGACATCACCGTGGCGAAGCCGATCTTCCGCGGCGGCCGGTTGGTGGCCTTCAGCGCCAGCACCGCCCATGCGCCCGATATCGGCGGCAAGATCCGCAGCCCGGAGCCGCGCGAGGTTTTCGAGGAAGGCTTGCAGATCCCGCCGCTGAAGCTCATGCGGCGTGGCGAGACCGACCCGACCCTGGTGGCAATGATCCGGCAGAATGTGCGCACGCCGGACCAGACGCTCGGCGACCTCTGGGCGCAGGTGGTGGCGCTGGACCTGATGGAGGATCGGTTGCTGGCGCTGATGGAGAATTACGCACTGCCCGACCTCACCGAGCTCGCGCGCGAGATTCAGGGCCGCTGCGAGACGGCGATGCGCAGCGCCATTGCAGCCCTGCCGGACGGCACCTACCGCAGCGAATTGCAGACCGACGGGCTGCTGGATACGCCCATCACCATCCGCCTGGCGCTTACCATCCGGGGCGACGAGATCGAGATGGATTTCGCCGGCACCGACGCGCAGGTGGATCGCGCCATCAACTGCGCGCTCTGCTACACCTATGCGATGTGCATGTACGGGGTGAAGGTCTGCACCAATCCCGGCCTGCCGAACAACGAGGGCGCCTGGCGGCCGATCCGGGTGAAGGCACCGCCGGGCTGCATCGTCAACCCGCAATTCCCCTCGCCCGGCGGCTCGCGCATGCTGATCGGGCATTACCTGCCGATGCTGGTCTTCGGCTGCCTCGGCCAGGTGGTGCCGGAGCGGGTGATGGCGGCCTGCGGCTCGCCGATGTGGGGCATGAACCAGAGCGGCGTTCGTGCCGGAGGCCGACCCTACGCCAACATGTTCTTCTACAATGGCGGCATGGGCGGCAATGTCCGGGGCGATGGCGTCACTTGCCTTTCCTGGCCCTCCAACGTCTCCTCCACCTCGATCGAGATCAGCGAGCACATCGCGCCGCTGCGCTTCCGCCACAAGCGGCTGCGTCCGGATAGCGGCGGGCCGGGGCGGCATCGCGGTGGGCTGGGCCAGGAGATCCTGATCGAGTGCCGCAGCGAGACGCCGATCGCCGTCTCCTTCCTCGCCGAGCGCACCATCTTCCCGGCTTTCGGCATCGAGGGCGGCGGGCCGGGCGCGCCGGGCGAGTTGCGGATCAATGGCGAGCGGACCGATCCCAAGCGGCAATATGTGCTGCGGGCGGGCGATAGCGTCGCCCTCGCCACGCCAGGTGGCGGCGGGCATGGCGCACCGCGCGAGCGCGCGCCGGCGGCGCTGGCCGCGGATCTGGCGGCGGGTTATGTCACCGATACGGCAGCCTATCGCGGCTGAAATCTGCGCATCCAGGCATCCTGCGGCGGTGTTTCGGCCGGGCGCCGCCAGCGCAACTCGTAGAAGGGTGCCATGCGTTCGTATTCGTCATGCAGCCGGCGGAGATCGGTGATGGCGGAGGGTGAGAAATCCACCCGCAGGTCGCGCAGCGGATGTTCCTCGGCCAGTACTACCTTCAACGCCGCCGAACGCTCCGGCATCGGGCCATCGGCACCGCGCTGGCCGCCGGCCTCGCGCGCGCCCTCCAGTGCCCGCAGCAACCTTTCGGCGAGGGATTGGCCGCGCGATGCCTCGAAGCCGCGGACCATCGCCTGCACCACCCCCTCCCCGGCCAGGACATTGCCGCAGGCGACGCAATCCTCGCCCTCGGCCTGACCGCTCCAGGCACGGGTATGGCGCCCGGTATGGCCCACCGCACGGCCCTCGGCATCAACCAGGCTGAGCTGGCGCCATTCGAAATCCGGGTCGCCCTGGCGCAGCCGCGCCATCACCTCGGGCGCCGGCAGCCCCTGCCGCAGCAGTCGGATGGCGGTGGTGCCGAGGGTCGGGTCGGCGAAGCCCTGGCTCATCACCGCCCCATGCCCCGCCGAGGCCTGGGCGCGGGCACCGCAGGCCAGCGAATAGGTTGCCACCGCAACGCCAAGCGCGCCGGTTTCCGCGCAGCGCGCGGCGATGCTGAAGGTCATGCGGGCTTCCTTCCCTGGACTGGCGACCGCAAGTCTTGCACCATCACATGGCTACGGGAATGACGCCCCGGTGAGCCGCGCCGAACTTCTCCTGCGGGTGCTGGACCGGGCGGCGCCGCGCCGCCAATCTGCGGCCTGATCGGGCAAGGAGAGTAGCGGTGAAGACACGCGCGGCGGTGGCCTGGGCGGCGGGAAAGCCGCTCAGCATCGAAACCATCGAGATCGGCGGGCCGCAGGCCGGCGAGGTGCTGGTTGAGGTGATGGCGACAGGCATCTGCCACACCGACCAGTACACGCTGAGTGGCCGCGACCCGGAGGGGCTCTTTCCCGCCATTCTCGGCCATGAGGGCGCCGGGGTGGTGCGGGAGGTGGGTGCCGGCGTTACCAGCCTGAAGCCCGGCGACCATGTGATCCCGCTCTACACGCCGGAATGCCGGCAGTGCAAAACCTGCCTCAGCCGGCGCAGCAATCTCTGCACCGCGATCCGCGCGACGCAGGGCCGCGGCGTGATGCCGGATGGCACCAGCCGGTTCAGCTGCGACAGCACGCAGATCATGCACTACATGGGCTGCTCGACCTTCGCCAACTTCACCGTGCTGCCCGAGATCGCACTTGCGAAAATCCGTGAGGACGCGCCCTTCGACAAGATCTGCTACATCGGCTGCGGCGTCACCACCGGCATCGGCGCGGTGATCAATACGGCCAAGGTCTGGCCCGGCGCCAACGTGGCAGTCTTCGGGTTGGGCGGGATCGGGCTCAATGTGCTGCAGGGCGCACGCATGGTGGGGGCCGACAGGATCATCGGCATCGACCTGAACCCGGACCGCGAGGCCATGGCACGCCAATTCGGCATGACCGACTTCATCAACCCGGATGTGGTCGGGCGCGACAAGGTGGTGCAGGCGATCATCGACCTCACAGGGGGCGGTGCCGATTTTTCCTTCGAATGCATCGGCAATGTGCATGTCATGCGCCAGGCGCTGGAATGCACGCATCGCGGCTGGGGCGAGAGCATCATCATCGGCGTGGCCGGCGCCGGCGAGGAGATCAGCACCCGCCCCTTCCAGCTTGTGACTGGCCGCAACTGGCGCGGCACGGCCTTCGGCGGCGCACGCGGCCGCACCGATGTGCCGCGCATCGTGGACTGGTACATGGAGGGCAAGATCGACATCGACAGCCTGATCACCCACACCATGCCCCTTGAGCAGATCAACCACGGCTTCGAGTTGATGGAGCGCGGCGAGAGTATCCGCTCCGTGGTGGTCTATTAGCGGAAGGGCGCCGGAATCAGGTGATCGGGGGGGCTGGCGGAGCGGCCCGGCTCGGGGCAGGCTTGGGCTGGAAGAAACCTCCGAGGATCCGGCGGCGCACCATGCCCCCAAATAGCCCAATGAACGCCCCCTTGCCTTCCCCTGCCATCAGCAGGCCCTGGCCGCTGCGCGACAAGGTTGCCTTCGCCGGGATCGGCACCACCCGTTACGGCAATTTCCCGGAGACCGACAGCTACGGCCTGGGCTGCGAGGCGCTGAACGCGGCGCTGGAGGATTCCGGGCTCAAGCCGGGTGATATCGATGGGCTGATCGTCAGCCGCATCCCGAGCTATGAACGCTTTGCGGAAATGATGGGGATCAACCCGCAATACTGCCTGCTGACCGAGACGCCGGGGCGCTTCTCCGCCGTCTCGCTGGCGCTGGCGGCGCAGGCCATCGCCACCGGTGCGGCGAACTACGTCGCCCTGGTCTACGGCAACAACGGCCGCAGCGTGCGGATGCGCTATGGCGGCGGCGACAGCCAGTGGAGCCCCTGGGGCATGACCAGCCCGGGCGCCAGCCACGCCATGATGTGGCAGCGGCACATGCATGAATTCGGCACGACGCATGCCGATCTGGGGCCTGTTTCCGTGGCCTTCCGCCATCATGCCTGCCTCAATCCGGATGCGGTGATGCATGGCAGGCCCATCACCTTGCAGCAGCACGCAGAGGCGCGGCCGATCTGCGAGCCGCTGAAGCTGCTCGACTACTGCCTCATCAATGACGGCGCGGTGGCCTGGATCATGACCACCGCCGAGCGCGCGCGCGACCTGAAGCGGCCGCCGGTACTGCTTTCCGGCTATGCGCGGCAGGACGCCTTCCACTATGGCAGCGCACCCCCGGATGACTTCTGGTACCCGAGCCTCAGCGCGACCCGCAGCGTCTATGACCGGGCGGGGATCGGGCGGGAGGATCTCCAGGGCCTTGGCATCTACGATAATTTCTCGCCGACGGTGCTGTTCAGCCTGGAGGGCCTGGGCTTCTGCAACCAGGGCGAGGGCGGCGCTTTCGTGCGTGACGGCGCCTTGCAACTCGGCACGGGACGATGGCCGACCAATACCTCCGGCGGACATCTTTCGGACAGCTACATGCAGGGCTGGGGCATCATCGCCGAATGCGTGCGCCAGTTGCGCCATGAATGCGGCGAGCGGCAGATCCCGGATGCCCAGGCCATGCAATACATTTGTGCCACCAATATCGCCCAGAGCCTGATCCTGCGGAGGGCCGCATGAGCCTCGCAACCCGCCCGAAGCCCCTCCTCGACAATTGGAACCGGCCCTTCTGGGAGGCCTGCGGCCGTGGCCACCTGATCCTGCAGCGCTGCGCCGCGACCGGGAAGTGCTTCTTCCCGCCCGCCCCGGTCTCGCCCTTCACCGGCAAGCCCGATTGGGAGTGGATCACCGCATCGGGCCGTGGCGAGTTGTGGTCCTTCGTGGTGTTCCATCAGGGCTATTTCGACGGCATGAAGGACGAGCTGCCCTATCCCGTTGCCATGGTGAAGCTGGAGGAGGGGCCCTATCTGCTGACCAATCTGGAAGGCATCGGCCCGGGACAGGCGAAGATCGGCATGCGGCTCCAGGTGCGCTTCCCTGGCGGACCGGGGGGGGATTCACCCTGCCGCAATTCGGCCCGGAGGGAGATGCACCATGAGCGGCCCGATCGAGGTAATCCGCCACGAGGGCTGGGCGCAGCTTCGCATCGACCGCGAGGACAAGCGCAATGCCATGGACCGCGCCTCCCGCCAGGGTCTGCTGCGGGCCTTCGAGGAATTGCGCGGCCAGGCGCGCGCCATCATCGTCACGGGCACCGGCGGCAGCTTCTGTGCCGGGATGGACCTGAAGGAGCGCGAGCAGGACCGCAAGGCGGGGATCGAGGGCGCGGGCGATGAATGGATCGCCGTGAACATGGCGATCCGCGCGCACCCGGCCATCTTCATCGCCGCGGTGAACGGGCTGGCGCTGGGCGGCGGCGCCACGCTCATCAATGTCTGCGATCTTGCCATCGCCAGCACGCGGGCCAGCATCGGTTGCCCGGAGATGGGCTTCTCCACCTATCCCGGCATGGCGGGGCCGGCGATCCAGCTCTCCGGCGTCACCCGCAAGCAGGCGGCCTGGCTGGTGCTCACCACCAACCGCATCGACGGCGCCACGGCCGAGCGCTGGGGCATGGTGAACGAATGCGTGGAGCCGGAGGCGCTGCTGCCGCGCGCCCAGACCCTGGCCGCACAGGTGGCACGCTTCGACCCGGTGGCCCTGGCCGAGAGCAAGAAGGCGCTGGACCGCATCCCCGCCTTCATCACCGATTGGCAGGAAGCGATGGACCACGGCCAGATGGTGAACCTCGCCATCCGCTCGAAGACCACGGCGCAGGCGGAGGGCAGCGCCCGCTTTGCCGCCGGGATCAAGAATCCGGGCCAGGGGGTCTAGCGCATGGTGGCGCCGCTTGCCGGCAGGCGGGTGCTTGATCTCGGTGCGCTCTGCGCGCAACGGCCACATGCACTGGCGGCCTCCATGGCGGCCAAGCTCTGCGCCGCCTATGGCGCGGAAGTGGTGCGGCCCCTGCCGGCGGACGGCGAGCCTTTCGCCAGCCTGCCGCCTCTGCTGCCGGGGGGCGGCTCGGCGCTCGACCGCTTCCTCAATGCCGGAAAGCGCATGGGCGCGGCGGAGGGGCGCTTCGATGCGGCGATCGGCGACAGCGCCGCGCTGGCGGTGCATGCCGGCGGCGTGCCGGTGCAGGCGCGGCTCTCGGTCTTCGGGCCGGGCGAGGACCCGCCGATGAGCGAGCTCGGGCTGCTGGCGCTCTCCGGCCTGCTCGGCATCGTGGGTGAGCCCTCGGGGCCGCCGGCGCGGCTCGCCGGGCACCAGGCCGCCTATGCGGCGGGGCTCTCCGCCTGCACGGCGCTGCTGGCGGCCTTCAAGGCCGGCGGCGGGGACGTGGTGGATGTCTCGCTTTTCGATGTCGCGGCCTGGCTGAACTGGAAGGTGGCGGCGGGGGTGATGGTGCTGGGCAGCGCGCCGGTGCGCGGCGGGGCGCGCAGCTCCTGGTGCACGGTGCCGGCACGGGATGGGCATGTGGCGCTGGTCTATCAGGACAAGGACTGGCCGGCGCTGCGCGAGATGGTCGGCGACCCTCGGCTGCAGGAGGCGCGCTTCGCCACCGGCGGCGGGCGCCGGGACAACCGTGCTGACTTCAATGCCATCCTGTTCCCCTGGTTCGCGGCACGGGCGCGCGCCGAGATCACCGCAGTGGCGCAGGCCCGGCGGGTGCCGATCGGGCCGGTGACCTGGCCCGCAGAATTGCTGCAGGACGCGCAGCACCGGGCGCGCGGCTTCCTGGCGCCGGACGGCATGCCGGTGCTGCCGATCAACTGGGACGGGCAGCGCGTCACGCCGGAGCCCTCGCCCACCCCCGCCATCCCGGAGCCCGCGCTTGAGGCCGGCACCCTGCCGCTCGCCGGGCTCCGCGTGGTGGATCTCGGCTGGCTGACCGCCGGCGCTGCCTCCGCCACGCTGCTGCTCGATCTCGGCGCCGAGGCAGTGAAGGTGGAGGGACCCGGCGCCATCGACCCCTTCCGCACCTGGGAGGGCGCGGAGCCGGAGACCGACTGGTGGAACCGCTCGCCCTGGTTCGGCTTCACCAATCGCGGCAAACGCTCGCTTTGCCTGGATCTCAAGGACCCCCGCGGGCGGGAGGCGCTGCTGCGCCTGCTGGAAGGCGCGGATGTGCTGGTGGAGAACTACCGGCGAGGCGTGCTGGCCTCCTTCGGCCTCGATACGGCGATGCTGCGGCGGCGCTTCCCGCGGCTGGTGGTCGCCAGCATCTCCAGCCAGGGCGAGGATGGGCCGGATCGCGACATGGTCTCCTTCGGCTCGACGCTCGAGGCCACCGGCGGGCTGGCGGCACTGACCGGCTCGGGCGAGGCGCCGGTCATCACCGGGCGGGACGTGAACTACCCGGACCAGGTGGTCTGCCTCTTTGCCTCCGGCGCCATCCTGGCCGCACTGCTGGAGCGGGACCGCACTGGCCAGGGCGCGCATCTCGACCTGTCGCAGCGCGAGCTCACCAGCTTCCTCCTGGGCGAGGAGCTCCTGGCCGCGGCGGCCGGCACCCCCTCGCCCCGCTTCGGCAATGGCGATCCGGCCGACCCGGCAGAGCGCGTGGTGGCGGAGGGGGATGGCTGGCGCGCCGAATGGGCGGGCGGCAGCGCGCCGGTACGGGATGGGGCCGCGCTGGCGGCGGCCGCGGATTTCCGCAAGGGCAGCGCAGTGCTGCGCAGCCCGGACGGGCGCCCCGCCAAGGGCATCCCCTTCGGCTTCGCCAGCCGCCGGCTGATGGTGCGCGATGGCTGCCACGAACTCGGCGCCGACAACCGCGCAGTGCTGGCAGAGGCGGGACTGGCGGAGGCTGAGATCGCGGCATTGGAGGCGGCGGGCGTGCTTGCCACCGCGCCGCGCCGTGTCTTCGTGGCCTGAATGGCAATGGCAGGAGATAGATCGGGATGATGCGCAGGAAGGTCTTGCAGCTCCTGGCCCTTGCCGCTGCGATGCCGGCGCGGGCCCAGGGGCAATACCCGGATCGGCCGATCCGGCTGGTGGTGCCCTACCCGCCTGGCGGCGGCACCGACATTCTCGGCCGGCTGGTGGCGCAACGTCTCTCGGAACGGCTGGCCTCGCCGGTCCTGGTGGAAAACCGCGGCGGGGCGGGCGGCAATATCGGGGCGCAGATGGTCGCGCAATCGGCGCCGGACGGCTACACGTTGCTCTTCACCGGCAACAACCTGGCGATCAACGAGGTGCTCTACAGCAACCCCGGCTATGACAGCCGGCGGGATTTCGTCTCCGTGGCGCGGGTGGCGAATACGCCGATCCTGCTGGTGGTGAACCCCACCGTGCCGGCACGGACGCTGGCCGAGTTCATCGCCTATGCACGGCAGAACCCGGGTCGGCTGAACCATGGCACGCCGGGCTCCGGCACCGCGCAGCACCTGGCCGGCGCGCTGTTCGACGACCTGGCGGGCACGCGCATCGTGCATGTGCCCTATCGCGGCACCGCGCCCTCCGTCACCGGACTGCTTACCGGTGAGGTGCAGGCGATGTTCGCCAGCGCCAGCGCGGTGGAGGCGCTGATCCGCGAGGGCAAGATCCGGGCGCTGGCCGTGACCTCGGCCCGGCGCAGCCCCTTCTGGCCCGATCTGCCGGCCATCAGCGAGGCCGTGCCGGGCTATGCGGCGGAACTCTGGTATGGCGTCTCCGCCCCTGCACGCACGCCGGCCGCCGCCACTGCATTGATCGAGGCGGCGCTGCGCGAGGCGCTGGCCGACCCCGCCTTCGCCCGGCAGATCGAGGCGCGCGGCTTCGCCCCGGACTTCCTGTCCGCCGCCGGCCTGGCCCGAGCCACCGAAGAGGAGCGGGAGCGCTGGACGCCGGTGCTGCGCCGCGCCGGCATCACCGCCGATTGAGGGGCCGGAGCCAGTCCCGGCTGTTGCTGCTGCCTGCCGTGGCCCTGCCGGCCCCTCCCGCGGGCAGGCCCTATCCCGCCCGCTCCAGGATGGAGACGTAATTCGCCACCGCGGCACCGCCCATATTGAAGATGCCACCGATCTCCGCCTGCGGCAGTTGCATCGCCCCGGCCGTGCCGGTGAGCTGCATAGCGGTCAGCACATGCATGGAGATGCCGGTGGCGCCGATCGGGTGGCCCTTGGATTTCAGCCCGCCGGAACGGTTGACCGGCAGCTTGCCATCCTTAGCCGTCCAGCCCTCCAGCACCGCCCGCGCACCCTGCCCTTCCGGCACCAGGCCCATCGCCTCGTATTCGATGAGCTCAGCGATGGTGAAGCAGTCATGCGTCTCGACGAAGGAGAGGTCGGTCGCGGCGCCCAGGCCGGCCTGGGCCAGTGCCCGCCCCCAGGCCTCGCGCGGCCCCTCGAAGCGGATGATGTCGCGGGCGGCAATTGGCAGGTAGTCATTCACCTGCACCGCGGCGCGGAAGCGCACGGATTTGCCCATGGCCCTGGCTGTCTCGGCATCGGTGATGACCAGCGCCGCGGCACCATCGCTCACCAGGGAACAGTCGGTGCGCTTCAGCGGGGGGGCGACGAAGGGGTTCTTCTCGCTCTCGGCCCGGCAGAAGGCGAAGCCGAGATCCTTCCGCATCTGCGCCCAAGGATTGTCCACGCCATTTGCATGGTTCTTGGCGGCGATGGCGGCCAGCGCATCGGATTGGTCGCCATAACGCTGGAAATAAGCCTCGGCGATGCGGCCGAAGACGCCGGCGAAACCGCCCTGGATATCCTGCTCCGTCTTGCGGTAGCTGGCGTTCAGCAGGATGTCGCCGACCTTGGCTCCCGGCGTCGCGGTCATTTTCTCGGCGCCCAGCACCAGGGCGAAGCGGCCCCGTTTCGCCGCCAGGAAATCCAGCGCGCCATGGATGGCGGCAGTGCCGGTGGCGCAGGCATTCTCGAAGCGCGTGATCGGCTTGAAGCGCAGTTCCGGCACGGATTGCAGCACCAGCGAGGCGGGGAAGCCCTGGTTGGTGAACCCCTCGCCGAAGACGCCGACGAAGCCGGCATCGATCTCGGCGGGGGCGATCCCGGCATCCTCGATGGCGGCGCGGCCGACCCGGGCCAGCAGCGCCTCCAGATCCGGCTCCTCCAGCTTGCCGAAGGGCGTATGCGCCCAGCCGACGATGCAGGCTTCCGGCCCTGGCATGGTGGTTTCGCGCATCCTCTCCTCCGTCCGCAGGCTCGACCTGCAGCATAGGCCGGCCGGCGTCGGACGGAAATGTCGACCCGCGATGGCGCTTCAAAAGCGTCGCCCAGAACGCAATTAACATTGTAATTACAAAGTCTTAATTCGCATATTAGAAGCGGCGGATGAAGTTCTGCCTCGGCCGTTCTGCAGATCCCACGCCATGTCAAATCCTGGCCGTGCGGGCTTGAGCCTCCCGGCGGGAGAGGCAAGACTGTCGCGAGGAGAACCGTCCATGCCTGCCAGGATACTGCCGGCCATCATGCGGCCAGGGCCGCAGCCGCACTGCGAGGGCGCCGTCCCGCGCCGCACTGTCCTCGCCGGGCTGCTGGCCATCCCGGCCGCGGCCGCGGCGCAGACGGAGGCGCCCATCTTCAGCCCCGACCGGCCGATCCGCATCGTCGTGCCGACCGGCGCCGGCGGCATCACCGACATCCTGGCCCGCATCGTTGCCAACCGCCTGGGCGCCCGACTTGGCGTGCCTGTCGTGGTGGACAACCGCCCCGGTGCCAGCGGCATCATCGGCACCGAAGCGGTGGTGCGTGCCCGACCGGATGGCACCACCCTGCTGATGGTCTATCCCAGCCACCCCGTGAACCCCGCGCTGAAGGCCCACCTGCCCTACGACACGGAGCGCGACCTGGCGCCGATCAGCATCGTCACCACCGTCGCCCTGGTGCTGCTGGTGCCGCGGGACAGCCCGGACCAGGACGTGGTGGGGCTGATCGCCCGGGCGCGGCGGGAGCGGCTGAACTACGCCTCGGTCGGCAGCGGCAGCCTGGCCCATCTCGCGGCCGAGCTGTTCCGCGGCATGGCGGGGCTGGAGATGACGCATATCCCCTTCCGCTCCGCGCCCGAGGCGCATACCGCGCTGATGCGGGGCGAGGTGGCAATGTTCCTCGACCCACCCATCACCACCTTGCCTCTGCTGCGCGGCGGCCAAGTCCGGGCGATCGGCGTCACCACCCGGAGCCGCATGGCGGCGCTGCCGGAGGTGCCGACCATCGCCGAGGCCGCTCTGCCCGGGTATGAGGTCCTGGGCTGGAACGGCCTGCTGGCGCCAGCCGGCACGCCGGCCCCGATTATCGCACGCCTCAATGAGGAGCTGCGCGGCATCCTGGCCGAGCCCGAAATTCGGCGCCGATTGGCCCAGCACGGCACCGAGCCGGCACCCACCACGCCCGAGGAATTCGCCGCCATCATCCATGCCGATATCGCCAAATGGGGCCGGGTGGTGCGCGAGGCCGGCATCAACCCGGATTAGGAGACGGCTATGCCCATCCTTGAAGCCGGCGATGGCGCCGAAATCCACTTTCGCGACGAGTGTTTCGCCGACCCCTGGGTCACGCCCGAAACGGCGCTGCTGCTGCATGGCAATGCCGAGAGCAGCCTCGCCTGGAATGCCTGGATGCCATTGCTCGGCCGGCATCTTCGCGTAGTGCGGCCGGATATGCGCGGCTTCGGCCACTCCACACCGATGCCGGAGGATTATGCTTGGTCGCTGGACGGGCTCGTGGACGACTTCATCCGGCTGGCCGACCGGCGCGGCCTGGAGCGCTTCCATCTCGTCGCGGCCAAGGTGGCAGGGCCGATCGCGCTGCAGCTCGCGGCGAGGCACCCCAGGCGCGTCCGCAGCCTGGTGCTGCTCGGCACGCTGGTTTCCGGCCAGCAATCGCTCGGCGATCGGCACGCCGCCTGGATGGAGCATATCACCCGGCATGGCGTGGAGAGCTGGGCGCGCTGGACGATGCCGGGCCGGCTCGGCAGCGCCTGCCCCGCGACCATGCAGGAAGGCTGGGCGAAGCTGATGGGCACCACGCCGCTTTCCACCCAGCTTGGCTTCATCCGCAGCGTGCCGGCACTCGATGTGCGGGGCGACCTGCCGCGCATCGCCTGCCCGACGCTGGTGGTCACAACGGATGGCAGCGGCCTCGGCTCGGTGGAGGCGACGCGGGCCTGGCAGATTCGCATTCCGGGCGCCGAACTGATGGTGGTGCCGGGGGACAGCTATCACGTGGCGGCGACGCATGCTGAACTCTGCGCCGCCGCCACGCTGGATTTCATCGCGCGGCGCTGCGCAGGGGTGGAGAAGGTCACGGCATGAATTGGCAACCCGAACTCAACGAATTGCGCCAGCGCGAGGCACTGGCCCAGGCGATGGGCGGGCCCGACAAGGTCCACAGGCAGCATGAGGGCGGCCGGCTGACCGTGCGGGAGAGGATCAGCCAATTGGTCGATACCGGCAGTTTCCATGAGGTCGGGGCCATTGCCGGTAAGGCCAAGTATGATTCCGAGGGCAAGCTGAAGGATTTCACCCCGTCCAATTGCGTCATGGGCCGCGCCATGCTGGAGGGCCGCCCGGTGGTGGTGGTGGGCGACGACTTCACCGTCCGCGGCGGCAGCGCCGATGCCACCATCCGCGAAAAACCGATCATGGCGGAACGCATGGCGGCCGATCTCCGCCTGCCGATCATCCGCATCATCGAGGGCTCGGGCGGCGGCGGCTCGGTCAAGACCATCGAGACGACGGGCCGTGCCAATCTGCCGGGCGGCGTCGGCGGCACCTGGCTCTATCACCATACCTGCGACAACCTCTCGCGCGTGCCGGTGGTGGCGCTCGGCCTCGGCTCCGTGGCCGGGCTTGGCGCCGCGCGGCTGGCGGCGAGCCACTACTCGGTGATGACCAAGGGCACCTCGGCGATGTTCGTCGCCGGGCCGCCGGTGGTGAAGCGGCTTGGCCAGGACCTGTCGAAGCAGGAGCTGGGCGGCTGGGAGATCCAGACCCGCTCCGGCGCCATCGACCATGCGGTGGACACCGAGGAGGAGGCTTTCGCGGCAGCACGGCGCTTCCTCTCCTATCTCCCCGCCTCGGTCGAGGAACTGGCCGAGCGGTGCGACTGCACGGACGATCCGGCACGGGTGGATGAGGCGCTGCTCTCAGCCATTCCGCGTAACCTCCGCACCCCCTACCGCATCCGCCCGATCATCGAGAGCGTGGTGGACCGTGGCAGCTTCTTCGAGATAGGACGGCAATTCGGCCGCCCCATCGTCACCGGCCTGGCGCGGCTGCGCGGGCTGCCGGTGGCAGTGATGGCGGGAGACCCGCATTTCTACGCCGGCTCCTGGACCGCCGATACCTGCGCCAAGGTGGTGCGCTTCGTGGACCTGGCCGAGACCTTCCACCTGCCGGTGGTCTATCTCATGGACTGCCCGGGCTTCATGATCGGGCTGGACGCGGAGCGCACCGCAACCATCCGCTGGGGCGTGCGGGCCATGGCGGCGGTGAACCAGTCCACGGTACCCTGGTGCACCGTCATCATCCGCAATGCCTTTGGCGTCGCGGGCGTGGTGCACCAGCCGGCGGGGCGCTTCTCGGTCCGCTATGCCTGGCCCTCGGCGCGCTGGGGCTCGCTGCCGCTGGAGGGTGGGATCGAGGCCGCCTACCGGGCCGATCTCGACGCCGCCCCGGACCGCGAAGCCAAGATGGCGGAGATCGACAGGCGGTTGCAGCAATTGCGCTCGCCGCTCCGCACTGCCGAGGCTTTCTGGGTGGAGGAGATCATCGACCCGCGACAGACCCGGCGGCTGCTCTGCGAGTTCGGCGACAGGGCGGAGAAGCTGCGGCAGCCGGGCATCAGCCGTTTCACCATGCGGCCTTGAGCATAGGCAGAGCCAAGGCTGAGCAGCGTAGTAGGATTGCGCCGTATGTTTTTGAATTTGAAGTATTTTCTTCGAACAGATCGCATTGGGAACTCACGTTCCCTTTGCCGCGAAAAAGGCGCTGGAATTGCAGGCCGGCGCATTCGCTGCGAGGCGCGCATGCAGTATGCCGCTCTGCCGTGGAGCAGCCGACGGCCGATCGGCCGGGTTTCTCCGCCCCTCCTGCACTTCTCAGGATCCGGGAAAATGGTGCGCCCTGCGGGACTCGAACCCACGACCGACGGATTAGAAATCCGATGCTCTGTCCAGCTGAGCTAAGGGCGCTGAACCCTGTCGTCCTGCGGCACGGGCCCGCCCACCCGCGTCAATGCGTCCAGTTGTCGGTTCGGCCGAAGCGGAAATTGTCGGCATAGACCTTGGGCCTGATGCGGACCGGCTTCGGCTCCTCGACCTCATAGGCGAGCCCATTCGCCTCGGCATAGGCGACCGCATCTTCCCGCGTGTCGAATAGCAGCCGAACCTGGCCACGCGTATCGCCGGAGCCGGACCAGCCCATCAGCGGGTCCAGGCGCTGCCTCTCCCCGGGCTCGAATTCCAGGACCCAGCCCTGTGTCCGTCCCTTGCCGGACTGCATCGCGGAGCGCGGCGGGACATAGATGCGGGCAAGCTGCTTCCGGCCGGTCATTCGGTATTCCTGCGTCACTGTGCTCAATCGGGGCGACAGGATTCGAACCTGCGACTTCTACGTCCCAAACGTAGCGCTCTACCAGACTGAGCTACGCCCCGGGCAGCGCCAAACTATGGAAGCCCGGCCGCCGGGGCAACCCCGGGCCAGCCGAGCCTCAGGGCGCTGTGCCGAAGATCCGCTGCAGCACCCGGTCGCCGACCCGGAGGCCCAGCCGCTCCGCCGTGCCGGCCGCGAGTTCCAGGGTCGCCCGCACCGGTCCCCGACTATCCACCGGGGCCAGCGAATAAGGTACAGTGCGTTCGGCGATCCGGTGGATACGGCCATCGGCGGTAATGAAGATCATATCGAGGGGAATGATGGTGTTGCGCATCCACATGCTGGATTCGCGCGGCGTACCCCAGTCGAACAGCATTCCCTCCTGCGGCCCCACATGGTCGCGGAACATCAGCCCGACCGTTTGCTGGTTGGGGTCCAGCGCCATCTCCACCCGGAATTCATGGCGCGCGCCGTCCCGCGTCACAATGACCAGGGGTTCCTCGGGCAGGTGCGGCTGCGGCCCCGTCTGGGCTTGGGCGGGAGCCGCCAGAAATGGCAGCAGGGTGGAGAGGGCGATCAGGGGGACGGCGGCGCATGGCGGCGATCATGCCATGGATGCGGCCGGGACGGCAGGGTGCGGCAAATCCCGGATTGCCGCCGCGGCCAGCCGCTGCACCTCGGCCCGCACCACGCCCGGCCGCGGCGCGTCGCGGAGCGTGGTGAGCCAATGCACCGGCGGGTTGCGCCCAGCGGCCCGATGCCAGGAAAGGCCGCGCAGCACCGCCTCTGCCGCCGGCGGCAGGCGTTCGGGGATAGGCAGGTCGTTCAGCATCGCCCAGACCCCGGCCCAGCAGCGGCCGACCGACCAGGGATTGTAACCGCCCCCGCCCAGCACGATGAAGCGCGACGCGAGATCGCGCAGCGCCCGCACCACCCCCCAATGCGCGTTGTTGGAAAGCGCCAGGCGGGAGAGCGGGTCCTCCTCCAGCGCATCGGCGCCGCATTGCAGCATGATCGCCTCCGGCCGCAGATGCCGTGCGATGGGCAGGATCGCCTGGTGCAGCAGCCAAAGCATCTCGCTGTCATGGAAGCCCGGCGGCACCGGAAGGTTGCGGGCATGGCCGCCGGCCCGCTCGGTGGCCGCGCCGGTGAAGGGCCAGCGCCCGGCTTCATGCAGGCTGAGCGTGAAGACGCGTGGATCGTCCCGGAAGGCCGCCTCGACGCCATCGCCGTGATGCGCATCGATATCGACATACAGGATGCTGCCGAGCCCCTGATCCAGCCACTCCAGCAATCCGAGCACGGCATCGTTGAGGTAGCAGAACCCGCTCGCCCGGTCCGGTTGGCCGTGATGCGTGCCGCCGCCTGGCACATGCACGATGCCGCCATCCCGCGTCAGCCGTGCCGCCAGCAGGGTGCCGCCAGCGCCGGTGGCGGGGCGGGAGAAGACTTCCCGGTACACCGGGTTGCCATGCGCGCCGATATGGAAGCGCTCGCAATCCAGGGCATCGACGCGCTGCGTCGCCTCCGCCCGTTGCAGCGCGGCAACATAAGCGGGGTGGTGGAAGCGGGCGAGTTCCTCGGGCGTCGCGCGAGGGCTGTCCCGATAGGCCCAGCCCGGCAGCCAACCAAGGGCCCGGATCAGGTCGAGCGTGGTGGAGACGCGAGGGATCGCCAGCGGGTGTTTCGGCCCGTAGCTGGAGCGCCGGTAGATCTCGGAACCGATGAGCACCGGCGCGGTGCGGGGTGGGGCAGCCATGATGCCCCGATATGCGCCGTGCCGCGCCAACCGCAAGCGGCGGCGGCCTGCCGTCTGGCTCCTGGGCCTCTGCGGCAGGGCCGGACCGCCGCGCTGCCGGGCGCGATCAACCCTCGCGCGCGGCAGCGGCGATGCCGAGGAAATCCGCCGCGACCAGGCTGGCGCCGCCGACCAGGGCACCATCCACATCCGGCAGCGCCAGGATGGCGGTGGCGTTCGAGGGCTTGACCGACCCGCCATAGAGAATGCGCGAGGTCCCGCCCGCCGCCCCGAATCGTGCCTTGAGGCTGGCCCGGATGGCGCCGTGGATGGCGGCGATCTCCGCTTCGGTGGGGGTACGGCCGGTGCCGATCGCCCAGACCGGCTCATAGGCCAGGATGCCGCCGGCCGCGCCGAATCCCTCCGGCAGGCTGCCTTGCATCTGGCCGGTGACCACCGCCTCGGCCTGGCCGGCCAGACGCTCCGCTTCGCTCTCGCCGACGCAGATGATCGGGGTGAGGCCGGCGGCCAGGGCGGCCTCGGCCTTGGCCCGGACCAGGGCATCGGTTTCGGCGTGATTGGCCCGGCGCTCGGAATGGCCGAGGATGACATGGGTGGCGCCGGCATCACGTAGCATGGGCGCGGCGATGTCGCCGGTATGGGCGCCACGGGCGGCAGGGTGGCAATCCTGCCCACCCACCGCAACCCTCCCACCCTCCAGCGCCGCCGCCACGGCGGCCAGCAGGGTGGCGGGGGGGGGCAGATCAGGAGGTCGGCGGGCTGGCCAGCGGCGCCAGATGCAACGGCGCGGGCCAGTTCCAGGCCATCGGCGCGCAGCCCATGCATTTTCCAATTGCCGGCGATCAGCGGTTGCACGCCCGGGGTCATGGCCTCTTCTCCTTGCCGTCGCCTGTCGGTATCCGCGCCGTCCCGGTTTGGCAACCGCCCGCCGCTCCGCTATGGGTCCGGGGCCCTTCCTGTCATGGATCACGATGCTCACCGCTCTCCGCCGCCTGGCCGCCACCTGGATCGCGAAGCTGCTTTTCATCCTGCTGACCGTGTCCTTCGCCATCTGGGGCGTCGGTGACATGATCGGCAATTTCGGCCGCGATACCGCGCTTGCCCGGGTGGCCGGCACGCCGATCGAGATGGAGGACGCCCAGGCCGCAGTGCGGCGGGAGATGCAACGCTTGGCGCGCACCCTGGGCGGCCAATTCGAGCCGGATGCCCGCATCCGCCGCGCCGTCGCCGAGCAGACGGTGGACCAGTTGGTGCTGGACCGGGTGCTGCGGGCCGAGGCGGAACGGCTGCGGATCGCCGTTCCGGACAGTGCGGTGCGGGAGTTCATCTTCGCGATTCCCGGTTTCCGCGGCCTGGATGGCAATTTCTCCCGCGCTGTCTTCGAGAGCTTCCTCCGCTCCAACGACATGTCGGAGCCGCAATTCCTCGCCCTTGCCCGTGCCGATCTGGCCCGGCAGCAGGTCTCCATGGCGGTCCGATCCGGCGCCACCGGGCCGGATACGCTGGTGAAGCCGCTGCTGCAATGGCTGCAGGAACAGCGGGCGGCCACCCTGGTCACCCTGCCCACTGCTGAGGCACCCGAGCCGCCCGCCCCGACGGAGGCGGCGCTCCGGCGTTTCCACGAGAATAATCCCGAGCGCTTCTCCTCCCCCGAATATCGGAACGTGGCGGTAGCGGTGCTGACCGCGGACCTCATCGCCCGCGAGGTCGATGTCAGCGAGGCCGAAATCGCCGCTGCCTTCGAGCAGCGCCGCGCCCAGTTCGAAACACCGGAGCGGCGCACGCTGGAGCAGGTGCTGGTCCAGGACCAGGCCAAGGCGGCGGAGATCGCGGCCACCTGGCGCGCTGGCGCCGATTTCGCTGTCATCACCGCCGCAGCCGAGGCTGCCGGCGGTCAGGCACTGGAACTCGGCAGCCTCGACCGCGCCGGCATGCCGGTGCCGGAACTGGCCGAGGCTGCCTTCAGCGCCCCTGAGGGAAGCGTAACCGAGCCCGTGCGCAGCCCCTTCGGCTGGCATGTCCTGCGGGTGGTGCGCGTCGAGCCCGGCCATACCCGCAGCCTGGCCGAGGTGCATGACGAATTGCGTGCCTCGCTTGCCCAGGAAAAGGCCGCCGACCTGGCCTTCGAGCGCGCCAACCGGGTCGAGGACGCGCTCGCCGGTGGCGCCACGCTGGCCGAGGTGGCAAGCCGCTTCAACCTCGGCTTCGCCACCGTCACCACTGATGCCGAGGGGCGGAACCCGGCTGGCGAGCCGGTTGCCCTGCCGGTGATCGAGGCCAGCCGCGCGCCCCTGCTCCGCGCCATCTTCACCACCGAGCGCGGCGCCGCGCCCCGCCTGGCCGAAACCGAGGCCGGTTTCGTGGCAGTGGACGTGCGGGACATCATGCCGCCCGCGCTCCGTCCCTTCGAGAGCGTCGAGGCACAAGTGCGCGCCGCCTGGACCGCCGACGCCCGCCGCCGCGCACAGGAGGAACGCGCCGCCGCCCTGCTCACCGCGGTGCGGGGCGGCAAGCCCCTGGCCGAGACGGCGCGCGAGGCGGGGCTCGGCTCCCGCGAGGTGGGCGCCCTGACCCGGACGCAGCGGCAGGAGACGCCAGGGGCCAGTGTAGTACCGCCGGAATTGCTGGCGCCGCTCTTCGAACTGAAGCTGAATGAGGCCACCATGGTGCCGACCCGCGAAGGTTTCGCGGTGGCGCAGGTCCTGGAGATCACGCCGGCCGACCCGGCAGCCTACCCTGCCCTGCTCAGCCGCCTTCACTCGGAAGTGGAGCAGGCGATCGCCGGGGATATCGAGGCGCAATACGTTGCCGCGCTCCGCGGCCGTGCCGATGTGCGCGTCAATCCCCGCTTGATGGATCTTCTCGCACAGCCCTGAACCATCACCAGCCTTCCACCGACCAGGATCAGACCCGATGCCGCTCCCCGACTTCGCCGTCTTCAGCAACGGTCTTGCCTCCGGCCAGGGCCAGTTGCTGTGGCGCGAGCGGGTCGCGGATCTGGATACGCCGGTCGGTGCCTTCCTGAAGCTGGCAGCCGGGCGGCCCAACAGCTTCCTGCTGGAAAGCGTGGAGGGCGGTTCGGCCCGCGGCCGCTATTCGGCCATTGGCCTCGAACCCGACCTGATCTGGCGCTGCCGCGACGGCCAGGCCGAGTTGAACCGCCACGCCCTAGCCGCGCCGCATGGCTTCGTACCGGAGAGAGTGCCAGCGCTGGAGAGCCTCCGCGCGGTCATCGCCGCAACGCAACTGCCCCTGCCGGCTGGGCTGCCGCCGATCGCCGCCGGGCTGTTCGGCTATCTCGGCTATGACATGGTGCGGTTACTGGAGCGGCTGCCGGCCAGCAAGCCGGATGTGCTCGGCATCCCGGAAGCGATTCTGGCGCGGCCAACCATCATGGCGGTCTTCGACCATGTGCGGGACACGCTGACGCTCTGCACCACCGTCTGGCCAGGCGAGGCGGAGCCGCAGGCGGCCTGGGACGCGGCGCAGGCGCGGCTCGACGAAGCCGAGGCGGCGCTGGACCGGCCCCTGCCCCGCCCCGCCGCGCCGGTCAGCCTGCCGCCCCCCCGGCGCCCGAGAGCAATTTCACCGAGGCCGGCTTCATCGCGGCGGTGGAGCGCGCCAAGGAATACATCCGCGCCGGCGACTGCTTCCAGATCGTGCCCTCGCAGCGTTTCAGCATGCCCTTCGCCCTGCCGCCCTTCGCCTTGTACCGGGCGCTCAGGCGGATCAACCCGGCGCCCTTCCTGTTCTTCTTCGATTACGGCGGCTTCGCGGCGGTCGGCGCCTCACCGGAGATCCTGGTGCGGCTGCGCGACGGGCAGGTGACGGTGCGGCCCCTCGCCGGCACCCGCCGCCGCGGTGCGACGCCGGAGGAGGACCGCGCGCTGGAGGCGGGAATTGCTCGCCGATCCGAAGGAGCGGGCGGAACACCTGATGCTTCTCGATCTCGGCCGCAATGATGTCGGCCGGGTCTCCGCGATCGGCAGCGTGCGTGTCACCTCGCAATTCCAGGTCGAGCGCTACAGCCAGGTGATGCACATAGGCAGCGAGGTGCAGGGGCGGCTGCGCCCTGGCCTCACCGCGCTGGACGCGCTGGCGGGCGGCTTCCCTGCCGGCACCCTTACCGGCGCGCCCAAGGTGCGGGCGATGGAGATCATCGAGGAGTTGGAACCCTCACGCCGCGGCATCTACGCCGGCGGCTTCGGCTATTTCGGCGCCGATGGCGGCATGGACACCTGCATCGGCCTCCGCACCGCGCTGGTGAAGGACGGCGTCATGCATGTGCAGGCCGGCGCCGGCGTGGTGGCGGATAGCGACCCACAGGCGGAATATGAGGAGACGCGGCAGAAGGCGCGGGCCCTGTTCCGTGCGGCGGAGGAAGCGGTGAGGTTCGCGGCGGGCCGCAAGGCATAGCGTCGCATCCGGGCAGCGGCCCGGCAAGCAACAGGAGGAAACCCGATGACCCGTCCCTGCCCCGGCCCGCGCGCCGTCACCAGCCGCCCGAACTGGCAGCCGCCCGCCAACAGCACCGACTGCCATTGCCATATCTTCGGCCCCTATGATCGCTACCCGCTCTCCCCCGGCCGGTCCTACACCCCACCGGAAGCCTCCATTTCCCAGTACCTGGAAATGCTGGACACCATCGGGATCCGCCGCACCGTCATCGTCCAGCCCAGCATCTACGGCACCGAGAATGCGGTGACGCTGGATGCGGTGGAAGCGATCGGCCCCGATCGTGCCCGCGCCGTGGTGGTGGTGGATGACGGATTCGATGCCGACGCACTCAACGCGATGGCAGAGCGCGGCGCCTGCGGCGTGCGCTTCAATGCCGTCAGCGGCAATGGCACGCCGCTTGAGCAGTTGGAGCGTCTGGCGGACCGCCTGGCACCGCTCGGCTGGCACCTGCAACTCTATACCCATGCCGAGCAGTTGCTCGAACTGGAGCCGGTGGTCGCCCGCCTGCCGGTGCCGGTGGTGATCGACCATATGGGCGGCTGCAAGGCGGCGGAGGGTGTCGAGAGCACCCCCTTCCAGGCCCTGCTGCGGCTGCTGGAGCGCGGCGCCTGGGCCAAGCTGTGCGGCTATCGGTCCTCCGCCGGCCATCCCTATGCGGATGTCGCGCCCATGGCCCGCGCCATGATCGCGGCTGCGCCCGATCGTTGCGTCTGGGGCACCGACTGGCCGCATCCCTCGCTCAATACGCCCGAGGAAGTGCCGGATGATGGGCAGCTCATGAGCCTGCTTGGCCAATGGGCGCCCGGGGCGGGGCAACGCCGGGCAATCCTGGTGGACAATCCGGCACGGCTCTACGGTTTTTAAGCATGGCTGCATCAGCCCTCTTGCCCGGCGGGCCGGGCGGGGGCTAGGCTGCCGCCATGGTCACGATGCAGCCGCGCCGCGGCACCGACCTTGTCGCGCGATTTTGGTATAGCTGGTACACACCGGCGGCCTAGGATCAGCGCACCCACTCGCAGACCCCAAAGCCGCCACGCCCTGGCGGCTTTCGTGTTTTCTGCGCTCCTGCTCTCCACGAAATCCTGCCAGCGGTTCGGCGGCCCCCACCGAAGGAGGCCATCATGCAGCGCAGCGACTATGATTTCGATGTCATCACCGGCCCTTCGACACAGCCGCCACCCCCAGCCCAGCCCGCCACCGAGGCGCCGCGTGGCCAGGACAGGCAAATTCCGGACACTACCCCACGTGGCTGAACGGCAACCTACGAATCTCAGCCCCGCAGCAGGCGTGGGGTCGAAGGAGACGCGCTCGCTTGACCGTGGCGCAGCCGCGCGGGAAAGTTCCGCCGCATGATCCTGCTGATCGACAATTACGATAGCTTTACCTTCAATCTCTATCACTTCCTGGGCGACCTTGGAGTGGAGGTCGAGGTCCGGCGCAACGATTCCCTGACCAGTCAGGAGGCGCTGGAGATGCGGCCGGAGGCAATCCTGCTCTCCCCCGGCCCCTGCACGCCGAATGAGGCTGGCATCTGCCTGCCGCTGATTGGTGCCGCTACCACTGCGGGCGTTCCGCTGCTCGGGGTCTGTCTTGGCCACCAGGCGGTCGGCCAGGCCTTCGGCGGCACCGTGGCGCGCGCGCCCGAGCCGGTGCATGGCAAGGTCTGGGAGGTGCATCACCGCGGCACCGATGTCTTCGCCGGCCTGCCCAGCTCCTTCCGCGCCACCCGCTACCATTCGCTGGTGGTACGGCGCGAGGATCTGCCGCCTGAGCTTGAGGTGACAGCCTGGACGGAGGATGGTGTCGTCATGGGCTTGGCGCATCGCAGCCTGCCTGTCTGGGGCGTGCAGTTCCATCCCGAGAGCATCGCCAGCCAGCACGGCCACGACCTGCTGAGGAATTTCCTATCGCTGGCCAAGGTTCCCGCCAGGGCGCCCCTGGTGGTGCCTGCGTGAACAGCCTCAAGCCGGTCCTGGCCCGCCTGGCCGCCGGTGAGCGGCTGGCGGAAAGCGAGGCGGAGCATGCCTTTGGCCTCATCATGGCCGGGGAATCCACGCCGGCGCAGATCGCTGGCCTGGTCATGGCGATGCGGGTGCGCGGCGAGACGGTGGCCGAGCTCACCGGCGCGGTCCGCGCCATGCGCGCCCGCATGGCCGCGATCGAGGCGCCGCCGGGCGCCATGGATATCGTTGGCACCGGTGGCGATGCCTCGGGCAGCCTCAACATCTCGACCGCCACCGCACTCGTGGTGGCGGGTTGCGGCGTTCCGGTAGCCAAGCACGGCAACCGGGCGCTCTCCTCGCGCTCCGGCGCGGCGGATGCGCTCTCGGCACTCGGCATCAACCTCGATGTGCCGCTGGACCGGCTGGAGGCGGTGCTGGCCGAGGTCGGCATGGTCTTCCTGATGGCGCCCCGGCATCACTCGGCGCTACGGCATGCTGCCGGGCCACGGGTGGAACTCGGTACCCGCACCATCTTCAACCTGCTGGGGCCGCTCGCAGATCCGGCCGGGGTGAAGCTGCAGCTTACGGGCGCCTATAGCCCGACCTGGCTCCGGCCGATGGCGGAAACCCTGGCCCGGCTTGGCACCGAGCGCGCCTGGGTGGTGCATGGCCAGGGGCTGGATGAGATCGCGCTTTCGGGCGAAACCCAGGTGGTATCGCTGGAAGGCGGCGTGCTGCGCGAGTTCAGCATCGCCCCCGAGGATGCCGGGCTGGAGCGCGCCCCCCCCCGAGGCGATCCGGGGCGGCGAGCCAGCCGAGAATGCGCTGGCGCTCACCGCCCTGCTGGCCGGGACCGCCGGCCCTTATCGCGACATCGTTCTGCTGAACGCGGCCGCCGCCCTTGTGGTGGCCGGCCGTGCCGACGATCTCCGCGCCGGCGCGTTGCAGGCGGCGCGCTCCATCGATACCGGGGCCGCCGCTGCCACCCTGGCTCGCCTGAAGGACGCCACCGCCCCATGAACGCCCCCCAGGTCATCATCCCGGGATTCGAGATGCCGGACGCCCTGGCCCGCATCCTCGCCGATAAATACGAGGAGGTCCGGGCCCGTGCCGCCGCCGCCCCGCAGGCGGAGCTGGAACGCCAGGCTCAGGCCGCCGCCGCGCCGCGCGACTTTACCTCCGCCCTCTGCAATGCGGTGGCCGAAGGCCGGGTCGGGCTGATCGCCGAGATCAAGCGTGCCTCGCCCTCCGGCGGGCTGATCCGCGATCCCTTCGACCCGGCGGCGCTGGCTGCGGCCTATTGCACCGGCGGTGCCACCTGCCTCTCCGTCCTGACCGATGCGCCCTATTTCCAGGGCTCGCCCGAGGATCTGAAAGCGGCCCGCGCCGCCTGCCCTCTGCCGGTGCTGCGGAAGGACTTCATGGTGCATCCATGGCAGGTCTTCGAATCCCGCTGCATGGGCGCCGATTGCATCCTGCTGATCATGGCGGCGCTTTCCGACAGCCAGGCGCAGGAGCTGGAGGACATTGCCCGTTCCCTGGATATGGCAGTGCTGGTGGAGGTGCATGATCGGCGGGAATTGGACCGAGCGCTCGGCCTGGAATCGCGGCTGATCGGCATCAATAACCGTAATCTCAAAACCTTACAGACCGATATTGCAACTTCAGAGGAATTGGCGCCGCTGGTTCCCGCCGACCGTATCCCGATTGCCGAGAGCGGCATCCGCACGCCCGGCGATGTCCGCCGCATGGCAGCCGCCGGCGCCCGCTGCATCCTGGTGGGCGAGCATTTGTTGCGGCAGCAGGATGTGACCGCGGCGGCGCATCACCTCGTCCACGCACTGTAGCTCCAGCATGAGCGGCTTCACCCATTTTGACGAGCAGGGACGCGCCGCCATGGTGGATGTCTCCGCCAAGCCGGAGACGGAGCGCATGGCCACGGCCCGTGGTCGGGTACTGATGGCCCCGGAAACCCTGGCCCGTATCCAGCAAGGCCAGATCGGCAAGGGCGATGTGCTGGGGGTGGCGCGGCTGGCCGGCATCATGGCGGCCAAGCGCACCAGTGACCTGATCCCACTCTGCCATCCCCTTATGCTCTCGAAAGTGGCCATTGACCTCACCCCCGCCCCGCCGGATACGGTGGAGATCGAGGCGGTGGTGAAGCTTACGGGCCGTACCGGGGTGGAGATGGAGGCGCTGACCGCCGTGACGGTGGCGGCGCTCACGGTTTATGACATGTGCAAGGCCATCGATCGCGGAATGCGAATTGAGGCTGTACGGCTTTCCCATAAATCCGGCGGAAAATCCGGAACTTACGAGGCAGGATGATGATCTCGGTCGAGGAAGCGCGGGCCCGCATCCTCGGCGCCCTCTCCCCCACCCCTGCGGAGACGGTGCCTCTCGCCGCCGGCTGGGGCCGGGTTCTGGCCCGGCCGGTGCATTCCCGCGTCACCCAGCCGCCGGCCGATGTCTCGGCCATGGATGGCTATGCGGTGCGATCGGCGGATGCGGCCGAGGGGGCTTGGCTCGACGTCACCGGGACAGCACCGGCAGGTCATCCCTATGAAGGTGCGGTCGGCCAGGGCCAGGCGGTGCGGATCTTCACCGGTGGCTTCATCCCGGAAGGCGCCGATGCGATCCTGCTGCAGGAGGATGCGGAGGCCGTCGATGGCCGCGTCCTGGTAAGGGAAACCGTGCGGCCGGGCCGCTGGGTTCGCCGCCAGGGCCTGGATTTCGCAGCAGGCGAGGAATTGCTCCCAGCCAGCCGCCGCCTGACGGCACGTGATATCGGCCTGGCGGCGGCTGCCAATCATCCCTGGCTGGCAGTGCATCGGGCGCCGCGAATCGGCATCCTGGCCACCGGCGATGAAATCGCCCTACCCGGCGACCCGATTCCGCACGGGGGCATTGTCAGCAGCAATGCCCATGCCCTGGCCGCACTGGTATGTGCCGCTGGAGGTGACCCGTTGGTGCTCCCCATCGCGCCGGACGATTCGCAGGCCATCGCCGAGGCCGCCGCCGCCGCCCGTGCCTGCGACATGCTGGTGACCACCGGCGGCGCCAGCGTCGGCGACCACGACCTGGTGCAGAGTGCACTTGGGCCGGAAGGTTTCGCCCTAGACTTCTGGAAGATCGCGATGCGGCCGGGCAAGCCGCTGATCTGGGGCAGACTCGGGACGACGCCGGTGCTCGGATTGCCAGGCAACCCGGTTTCAGCCCTGGTCTGCGGCGTGATCTTCCTGGTGCCGGCGCTGCAACGGCTTTGCGGCCTGCCGGGCCAAGCACCGCGAACGGTCCGGGCGCTGGCCGGTGCCGCGCTGCCTGCGAATGATCGCCGCTACGATCACCTGCGGGCACGGCTGGAAACGGATGCGGATGGCCACCTCACCGCCACTCCCTTTGCGTTGCAGGACAGTTCCATGCTGAAGACCCTGGCCCGGGCCGAGGGTCTGGTGCTGCGGCCGCCAGACGCCCCCGCCCTTCCGGTGGGCGCACCGCTCGATGTCATTCCGCTGGGCGAGCTTGGCATCTAATTTCGATGGCCCACGGAAAACATTTGACCCGGCGCCAGGAACCTTCGTAGAACGCTTCCTGAGGTTGCCCGTTTGTTCCCAGCCCTAGGGAATAGCGGCGCGACCCGAGGGACGAAGGACGGAGGCGACCAGTGCTTACGCGCAAGCAGCACGAGCTGCTGATCTTCATCGACAAGCATCTGCGCACGACCGGCTTCTCCCCCTCCTTCGAGGAGATGAAGGAGGCGCTGAAGCTCAAATCCAAGTCTGGCATCCATCGGCTGATCACGGCGCTCGAGGAGCGTGGGTTCCTACGCCGCCGCGCGCATCGTGCCCGGGCGCTGGAGGTGATCCGCCTGCCGGAGAACATGGCCCCGCGCCGCGGGCTGGAAGCCAATGCCGCCGGGGGCAGCGCGGGCAGCCAGGCACGGGAGGTGCCTGCGGCCCCTGCCGGCTTCGCGCCCAATGTCATCCGCGGCAATTTTGCCAGCCATCTCGCCGGCGTGCAGAAATCCGCGCATGAGGCGGCAGCGGTGCACCTGCCGCTCTATGGCCGCATTGCCGCCGGCCTCCCGATCGAGGCGCTGCGGGACTCCGGCAGTAGTGTGGAATATCCGGCCGCACTGCTCGGCACAGGCGAGCATTATGCGCTGGAAGTAGCCGGCGACTCGATGGTCGAGGCCGGTATTCTCGATGGTGACACGGTCATCATTCGCCGCGGCGATACGGCGGAGAACGGTGCCATCGTTGTGGCGCTGGTGGATGAGAACGAAGTGACGCTGAAGCGGCTCCGCCGGCGTGGGAATTCCATTGCCCTCGAAGCCGCCAATCCGCACTACGAAACGCGTATCTTCGGTCCCGACCGGGTTAAGGTGCAGGGCCGGCTGATCGGGCTTCTCCGCAAGTATTAGGACAGTCTCGCCCCTATTGGACGACGGCCGGCGGCTCCGGTGCGCCGGTGCCGCGCGGCTGCGGTGCCGACGGAACCCAGGGCCGGGCGCCGCGTGCTTCGCGGTCGTTCAGAACGCGAAGCCCAGCCGGTTCCAGCCACACGGCATGCGGCCCGTTACGCCAGACGGCGAAGCGGTCCACTACCTTCGCGCTGCAACGGCCGCGAACTGGCTCGGCGGAGACTACCAGCGCCACGCGAGCGCAGGCCTCCTGCGGTGGATCGCCACGCAGCAGAACCGCCGCCGGGGCGTTCAGCGCCGGGCGGAGCGTGCAGGCGCCGGGGCGGCAGAGGATGGCACCCTCTGCCAGGCTGCCCTCCCGCGGCAGGGTTTCCGCCGCTGCCTCGCCATGGAGGCGGAGCCAAGTATCACGCGCAAGGCCGGAAGCCCCCGCGAGACGCTGGAGATAGGTGACCTCCCCGGCCCGCAATGCGATCAGGCGGGCATCGGAGGAGACCAGGATATCGGGCGGATTCTGCCAAGCGCCGCTGGCCATGCCCAGCACCAGCAAAGGCAGGCCCAGCAGCCGCAACCCGCTGCGCCAAAGGCAGAGCCAGAGCAACCCGAATGCGGTGATAGCCAAGCCCCAGGCAGGTACTGGCGGCGCCAGCATCGCGGCCCCCGGCCAGGCGGCCACCCAGTGCGCGACCAGCAGGGTCGCCTCCACCCCCAGCCCATGGGCACCAGCGCCAACCCCTCCAGCCCCAGCGGCATCAGCGCCACCGCTGCCATCCCCGCCGGCATGACCAGCATCGAGGCCAGCGGCACCGCCACTGCATTCGCCACCACGCCGTATAATTGCAGCCGGCCGAAATGATGCAGACCGAAGGGCGTGGTCGCGGCACCGGCGAGCAGCGACGTCGCCACGAGCCCGAACAGCGCCACCGCCAGCCGTCGCTGCCAGCGCGCGCGCGGCCCGCCGGCGGGCAGCCGTGGCCGCAGCCATTCCCAGCCGGCAATCAGCGCCAGCACCGCGGCAAAGCTCATCTGGAAACTGGCGCCCAATACCGCGGCGGGCTGTGCCAGCAGGATCAGGGCCGCGGCCAGCGCCCAGGCGCGCAGGCTGATTGCGCGGCGGCCGGTAAGCAGTGCCAGCGTCGCCAGCGTCGCCATGGCGAAGCTGCGCTGCATCGGCACCTGCGACCCGGTCAGCAGCATGTAGACGCCGCCCACCGCCAGCGCCGACATGGCCGCCACCGCCTTCACCGGCAGCCGCAAGGCGAGCCAGGGCACCAGAGCCAGCAGCAGGCGCAGCAGGCCGAAGGCTACCCCCATGACGATCGCAATGTGCAGGCCGGACACCGAGAGCATATGCGCCAAGCCGGAATCCCGCATGGCATTGAGATCGGCGACCGGAATGGCGCTCTGCCCGCCGGTCAGCAGCGCCACCGCAACGGCGCCGGCGGCACCGGGCAGTGCCGCGGAGACTCGCGCTTCGATGGTGGCGCGCAGGCCGGCGAGAGCGGGCGCCCCAGCCTCCCCTGGCACCACCTCCGCCCGGCCGATCGCGAAGCCGCTGCCGCCCAGGCCGGAGAACCAGGCGGCACGCTGGAAGTCCCAGGCACCGGGATGAGCCGGCGCGGCCGGCGGCCGGACCAGGGCGCGGACCCGGACCTCATCGCCGGGCTGCGGCCGGGCCGGGTCCTCGGCGCGCAGCCGCAGCCGGATATGCCGCGACTGCGGCGCGCCGCCATCCAGCCGGGGCGCCGACAGGGTCAGCCGACGGCCATCCGGCAGCAGATCCACGCTGGTGACACGTCCGCTGACGATACTGGCGCCGCGCGGCAGATCGAGCGGCGGCGGTTGCCGTGCGGTGTGCCAGGTGGCGGCGGCGAAGCCCAGGCCGGCCATGGCCACCAGGCCCAGCGCCCAGCCGGCCAAGGGCCGCCGCAGCCCCAGCCAGACCGCCAGCAATACCAGCGGCGGCGCCAGCCAAACCACCTCGCCGGAAGGCTCGGCCGGTAGGGCGAAATAGGCCAACACGCCCGCACCCAGCGCAACCGCCAGCCAGGGCGCGAGCCGCGCCTGCTCTCCGGCCAGGAGATTCCCCAGCCAGGCAATTGCGGTGGCCGGCCTGCCGGGCCATCGCAGAACTGGCCGGGCGAGGCTGAGGGACATGCCGCCGAAGGTGCGGTGCGACCCGCCATTGGTCAAGCAAAACGAAAGGGCGAGCCAGGGCTTTTTCCGGCAATCGGCAATGCTTTCCTGCATCCAAGCCACGCATGCGGTTCCCGTGGAGCCGGGCTTGATCTAGGAACGGGCTTCACGGCTGACGCCCCAGATAGGCTCGAGATGACCGTCCGCACCCGTTTCGCTCCCTCCCCCACCGGTTTCCTGCATATCGGCGGCGCCCGCACCGCGCTGTTCAACGCCCTGTTCGCCCGCCACCATGGTGGCGCCTATCTGTTGCGGATTGAGGATACCGACCGCGCCCGCAGCACGCAGGAAGCGGTGCAGCAGATCCTGGACAGCCTGGAATGGCTCGGCCTTTCCCCGGATGAGCCGCCCGTGTTCCAGAGCCGGCGCGAGGCCCGCCATGCCGAAGTGGCGCGGGAGCTGCTGGCGCGCGGCCATGCCTACCTCGCCTTCGACACGCCAGAGGAGCTGGTGGCGATGCGCGAACGCGCCATGCGGGAAGGCCGCCCGCCCCGCTACGATGGCGGCTGGCGCGACCGCGACCCCGCCAGCGCACCGCCCGGCCTGAAACCCGCCATCCGCCTCAAGGCGCCGCGGGAGGGCGAGACGGTGGTGAAGGACCTGGTGCAAGGCGAGGTGCGGGTCGGCAATGCCGAACTCGACGACATGATCATCCTGCGCTCGGATGGCACGCCCACCTACCTGCATGCGGTGGTGGTGGATGACCATGACATGGCGATCACCCATGTCATCCGCGGCGACGACCATCTCACCAATACCTTCCGACAATGCCAGATCTACGACGCCATGGGCTGGCGGCGGCCCTATTTCGCGCATATCCCGCTGATCCACGGGCCGGATGGAGCCAAGCTCTCGAAGCGGCATGGCGCGGTTTCCGTGCTGGAATTCCGCGAGCAGGGCTTCCTGCCGGAGGCGGTGTGCAACTACCTGCTGCGCCTCGGCTGGGGCCATGGCGATGAGGAATTCGTGCCCCGCGAGCGGGCGATCGAACTCTTCGACCTCAAGGATGTCGGCCGCAGCGCGAGCCGGATGGACTATGCGAAGCTCACCCACCTGAATGGCCAGTATCTACGCCAAGCCGATGACGCACGGCTGACGCAGGAGGTGCTGGAGCGCCTCACGCGGCGCGGCGTGCTGTTCGGCACCCGTGGCGCAGAGCGGGTCGAGCGGCTGATGCCCGATCTCAAGGAACGGGCGAAGACGCTGGAGGAACTTGCTGGCAGCGCCGCTTTCGCCGCCACCGAGGGCCCGCCGATGCTGGAGCCGAAAGCCGCCGCGGCGCTGACGCCGGAGGCACGGGCGCGGCTCGCCGACCTCGCGCAGTTCCTGAACAACGCGCCCTGGGAGAGGGCCGACCTGGAATCCTGGCTGCGCGACTATGCCGAGGTGAAGGGCATCAAGCTCGGCCAGGTGGCGCAGCCATTGCGGGTGGCGCTGACCGGCAGCCTGCAAAGCCCACCGATCGATGCCGTGCTCTGGGTGCTGGGGCGGACGGAGGCGATGGACCGTATCCTGGCGGTGGCGGAGCCAAGCGAGGCTTAGGAAGCCTTGCGGCTGAGCGGAAGGCGCGGCGGCCATCTTGGTTCTATTCCTATGGCCCGGCCGGACACCGCGGGTCAGGCAGCGCCGGCGCGGGCAGCGGGTCAGGCTGCAGCAGGGCCGCTATCCGGGGCCGCATTCCGTTGCTGCTCCGGCGCAGCCCTGTCGGCCGGCCTTCCCAAACGGTCGAGCATGGCGCGGCCGACCGCCCAGGCCTCGTCTGCGGATCGGTAGAACCGCGCCGAGCACCGATAGGGCTCCGCCCGGCCTTCCTCATAAATCGCCCAGGCCCAAGGCGTCGGCGGCCGGGCTTGGCGCTGCGCCCTGACGAAGAAGCGCGGCGGTGCAGCGCCCCCCAAGGGGCGGGTCCATCTGGAGCTTGTTCATAGGGGCAACCCAGGTCTTTGGATCAGGCACCTGATCCTGGTCAGAGGCCGCGCGAAGCCGGGAGTTCCCGGGCGCCAGAAATTTTCCGCCTCGCCCGCTGCGGCTTGAGCACAGGGGTGCCGCGTGCTGTCGCACCGGACGGCCTGAGTGGCCCGGCCGTGAGGGCCCAGAATTTTCAAGCCGGGACGCGGGCGGTGTTGAGGGCGAGGAGGCGGGCGAGCGCCTCCGCCTCCGGGATATCGGCGGGCCAGCCATAGGCGGCGGCGACGGCGGCATCGAGGGTGGCATGCAGCCCATCGAGCCAGGCGCCCTCGGGCTTGCCGCGGCTATTGTAGAGGGCGGTCAAGGTGCGGGTCTTCAGAATGGCAGCGGCTTTGGCGTCGCGCGGCAGGAGGCGGTCCGGGAAGCCGGGCACCACTTCCGGCACGCGCTGCACCAGATCGGGCGGGTTCAGCCAGCGGTCCCGCGCTTCCACCAGGGCGCGGGCGGCGGCGGCGATGGATTGGGCGCGCGGGTCGGCGGCGTAGGTGGCGGCGGGGAGGTTCGGGGTGAGGCCGTCCGGGAAGGGGAAGGTCTCGAAGGTGGTGGTGGGGGTGTAGCGCGGTCGGTCTTCCAGCGAGGTGCCTAGGCGCAGCGCCCAGGCTTCGTGGAAGCGGCTGTGCAGGATGCCGAATGTGGTGTCGTCATCGCGGGCGATAACAACGAGGTTCTTGTCAGGTCCGATGCGCAGCGGCAGCCACGCAAACACGCGATGCTTCGACACCTCTGGGGTGACGATCGCCCGAGGCAGCCGTAACAGCGCAACCTGCATATCTCGACGTGGCCGCCAATGCCGCCACCAGAAGCGCCTCAGCGGTTCAAGCGAGTTGGCGGCCCGGACCAGTTTCACGACATTCGCAGCATGGGCGTATGGCGAAAGATAGAATGCGGCGTCTTCCTCGGTCATGTCCGGGCCGAAGTCGATGCACCAGGAATCGCGCGAGCGTCGTGTAACGTCGATCCCGTTCCACCAAGGCCGCAGAACCGCAGTGTTCGACTGGCCGTTCGGATTGGAAGGCTCAGAAAGCCAACGGCGCGCTGTATCTCCATCAACCTCGAATGGCCCGGTCTTTTGAATTCCATTGAAGGCAATCTTCTTGTTCTCTGCCAATGCAACAGCGGTGGTCAGATTTGCGGCTTCCGCTGTCAGATCGGCGTGGATGGCTGTGACCTTTTCGCCATCAAGGCGGCAAGGAACGGTGACATTGCTGCTGAAGCACACCAGCGACACCCGCACCGCTGCACCATCCAGCGTCCATGCCTCATCCGACCAAGCCTCCAAGATCACGCCCGACTCGCAGATACGGTCGAGCACCCGCCGGTTCGCGCCGCCGCGAATGCTGTTCGTCGCCACCAGCCCCGTGCGCAACGTGCGCCCTTCGGCAATCGCCTCCCGCGCCTTCTCGAACCAGTAGCACACCAGATCCGCCCCACCCGGCACCCGCCCGGCATAGGCCGCGCGCAGCCTGCGCGTGTAGTCCTCGCCCAAGGTGCCGATCATCGCCTTGTCGCCGAGGAAGGGCGGATTCCCGATGATCGCATCCGCCGCCGGCCACTCCGCCGCCGTGCCGGACCCGGACAGCACCGCATCCCGGCACTCGATGGTGTCCAGCGCGCGCAGCACCGGGTCGCGCGGCGCCTCATAGCCGTTGCGCCGCGCCCATTGGATATGCCCGATCCAGACGGAAACCCGCGCCAGCTCCGCCGCATAGGGATTGATCTCGATACCGAGCAACTGCTCCGGCCCCACGGCGGGGAATTCGCGTTGCAGGCCCAGCGCCTCCGCCTCCAGCCCGGCGCGATGCTCGATATCCTTCAGAGCCAGCAGCGCGAGGTAGAGGAAATTTCCCGAACCGCAGGCCGGGTCCAGCACGCGGAAGCGGCGCAGGCGTTCCAGGAAGCCGGTGTATTCGGCGCGCGCCGCATCGGCGCCCTGCTGCCGCGTGGCGGGGGTTTTCGCGGCGGCGGCGCGGGCCAGCGCCGCCTCCAGCCGCGCACGCGCCGCCGCCCAATCCGCCAGCAGCGGCCGCACCACCACCGGCTCCACGATCTGCATGATCTTGTCGCGGTCGGTGTAATGCGCGCCCAATTGGCTGCGCTTGTCGGGGTCCAGCCCGCGCTCGAACAGGGTGCCGAGGACGGAGGGGTCTATCTCGCTCCAGTCCATGCCGGCGGCGCGGCGCAGGATGCCGATCTCGGCGCCCTCCAGCGGCAGGGCCGCGTCGGTGTCGAAGAGGCCGCCGTTGAACCAGGGGTGGGCGTGAAATCCACCTCGCCGCCCGGGTCGCGCATGGCGCGGAACAAGCGCCTGGCATACTCCTCGAATCGCGCGGGGGATTTGGCCGCAGCCTCCAGCATGCGCGTGAAAAGGCCCTCCGGCAGCAGCGCCGCGTCATCGGCAAAGAGGCAGAAGACCAGGCGGTTGACGAAATGCGCCACCGCCTGCGGGTCATGCCCGCGCGCCCTGAGCCGCCGGGCGAGTTCGGCGAATTCCGCCGCCGCTTCCTCGGTCAGGCCCTGGCGGGTCTTTTCCGGGCGCAGCGCCTCCGGGTTGGTGAAGGCGTGCTTCAGGACGGCGCGGCGCCCGGCATCGCGCAGCTCCTCGATCCGCAGCACGATGGGGCGGCTGATGCTGTTGGTCCAATTGGGCCGAAGGATGAAGGTCTCCATGTCGGAGACGATCAGTAGCGGCGGATTCTCCAGCGCCGGGGCTTATTGCTGCAACTGCACGAAGGCGGCGTTCAGGTCGCGGCGCTTGCCCTTGTATTCCCAGCCGAAGCAGCCGCGCTTCCAGACATCGGCCCAGCCCTCGCCGCCGGTGGTCTTCGTGGCGCCGCGTTCGAAGCAGTACCACTCGCCGCGCGGGTCGGCATCGGTGGGGGTGGGTTCGCCGAGCAGGCGGCAGAGATCGATGAAGTGGGACTGGGCGGCGGCGCGCTCGGTCAGGGTGGCGCCATGCCATTTGGCGATGAAGGTCTCAGGGGTCATTTCAGGCGGGGATCATGACGCAATCCTGCGCCCCTCGCCAGCCGAGGTCAGCCGCGCCACAGTGCCGGCCGACAGGACAGGACCCCTCGATGACAGCCTTTCTGCTGGACCCCGTCGCGCTCCGCGAGCCTATCCCGTGCAGCCGCATCGTCACCGAAGCTGGCGCCGCGGATGACCGGCACATGGTGCAGGGCGGGCTCCGCTCTGCCGAATGGCCGCAGCAAACTGGCTGGTGGCCGGAGAGCCCGGCCAATGCGCCGGCGCGGCCCGGGCCGTGGCAGGCGCCAGGGTAGGCGGCGTCATGGCCGAGATGCCGCGCTCCGGCTCCGGGCTTTTCGAAGGGCTGGTGGAACGGGCTGCCGCCGCCGGCCCGCCCCTGCCCTGCGCCGTGGTCCATCCGGCCGACGCGGCGAGCCTTTCCGGCGCGCTGGAAGCCGCGGCGCGCGGGCTGATCCTGCCGATCCTGGTCGGCCCCGCGGCACGCATCCGGCAGGCTGCGGCCGAGGCGGGGCTGGACCTGGGCAGCCTGCCGATCGAGGACGTGCCGCATAGCCATGCCGCCGCCGCCCGCGCCGTGGCGCTGGTGCATGAGGGTCGCGCGGCGGCGCTGATGAAGGGCGCGCTGCATACGGATGAGCTGATGCAGGCGGTGGTGGCGCACGAGGGCGGGTTGCGCACGGAACGCCGGGTCAGCCATGCCTTCGTGCTGGATGTGCCGCTCTACCACAAGCCGCTGGTGGTGACGGACGCGGCCATCAACATCCTGCCCGATCTGGAGCAGAAGGCGGATATCGCGCGTAATGCCATCGACCTTTGCCGGGCACTCGGGCTCGAACAGCCGAAACTCGCGGTGCTCTCCGCGGTGGAGACGGTGACGCCGCGGCTGCCGGCGACGGTGGAGGCGGCGGCACTGTCCAAAATGGCGGAACGCGGTCAGATCGAGGGCGGGCTGGTGGACGGGCCGCTGGCTTTCGACAACGCCATCAATGCCGATGCAGCGCGGGCCAAGGGCCTGACCGGCCCGGTGGCTGGCGATGCCGATATCCTGCTGGTGCCGGATCTGGAGGCCGGGAACATGCTGGCCAAGCAGTTGCAGTACCTGTCAGGGGCGGAAGCGGCAGGGGTGGTGATCGGCGCCCGGGTGCCGATCGCGCTGACCAGCCGGGCGGATGGCATGCGGGCAAGGCTGGCCTCCTGCGCGGTGATGCGGCTGGGGGCGGCGATGCGGCTGCGGAAGCATGGGGCGAGTTGAAGAATATTCTAAATACACAATCATAGGTAGTATTTGTGTTCGGCAGGCGCGCCGGTAGCGGCGGCGCCGGGCGGCCTGTAGCATCCCGAAAAACCACGGGAGGATCCGCCATGACCAGCCGCCGCGCCCTGCTCGCAGCCACTGCCGCCATGCTGGCCGCACCGCGCCTCCTGCGGGCCCAGGGCGCATGGCCGGAACGGCCGGTGCGGATCATCGTCCCTTTCCCGCCTGGCCAGGCCGCCGATATCTTCACCCGCGTCTATGCCGATGAGTTGTCGCGCCGCTGGCCGCAGCGCGTGGTGGTGGAGAATCGCGGCGGCGGCGCGGGCGCCCCGGCGCTGGAGGCAGGCGCGCGGGCAGCGCCGGATGGCTATACGCTGATCGCCGGCACCTCCGGCACGCTGGGTGTCAACCCGTCGGTGCTGCCGCGGATTCCCTATGATGCCGAGCGGGACTTCGCCTTCATCACCAATGTCGTCGTGCTGCCGCTGCTGATCGTGGCGCATCCCTCCTTCCCCGGCCGCACCGTGCAGCAGGTGGTCGAGGTGGCGCGGGCCGAGGACGGCAAGCTCGACCTTGCCACCGCCGGGCCAGCCAGCAGCCAGCACATGGCAGCGGAGCTCTTCGCGCACCGCACCGGCGTGAAGCTCAACATGGTGCATTACCGCGGCAGCGGCCCGGCCATGGCGGATCTATTGGCGGGCAACGTGAAGCTGATGATGGACAGCGTCGCTTCCTCCCTGCCGCATATCCGGGCGGGCTCGCTGGTGCCGATCGCTGTCACCACGCCGACCCGCGCGCCGCAATTGCCCGAGGTGCCGACCATCGCCGAGACGGTGGCGCCGGGCTATGGCGCCTATGGCTGGACCGGGCTCTGCGCGCCGGCGGCGGTACCGCAGGAGATCATCCGGAAGGTGAATGCGGATGTCACCGCCATCCTGCGCGAGCCCGCGGTGGTGGCGCGCTTTCTGGAACTCGGCGGCACCGCGACACCCACGACGTCGGAGGAATTCGGCAGCTTCGTCCGTGCCGAAATCGCGCAGTGGCGCGAGATCGCCCGCATCGCCAATGTCCGGCTGGAGGGCTAGCGCGATGCGCCGCCGCCATCTGCTCGCGCTGCCCGCCGCGCTGCTGCCGGGCGCGGCAGTGGCGCAGGGGGCCGCCCCGGGGACGGCCCAGACGGCCACCTATCCGAACCGCACGGTGCGGATCATCGTGCCCTATGGGCCCGGCGGCAGCAGCGACATCGTGGCCCGCATCCTGGCGCAGCGGGCCACGGAACTCACCGGCCATTCCTTCGTGGTGGAGAATCGCGGCGGCGGCGCCTCCATTCCGGGCACCCAGGCTGTCGCTGCCGCACCGCCCGATGGCTACACCATCGGCACGGCCGACAATGCGCTGGTGGTGAACCCGGCGCTGTTCCGCGAACGGTTACCCTACGACACCGAACGCGACCTCGGCACGCTTGGCCTTGCCGTCACTGCGCCGCTGCTTTTGCTGGCGCACCCTTCCGCACCCGCGCGCAATGTGGCGGAGGTGCTGGCGGAGGCGCGCGCGCAGCCCGGCGCCCTCGGCATTTCGCATGGCGGCATCGCCACGCCGACGCATCTGGCGGCCGTGCAATTGCAGCTCGCCACCGGGCTGGAATTCACCCAGGTCGGCTATCGCGGCGGCGGGCCGCAACTTGCCGGGCTGGTGGCGGGCGAGGTGCACTACGGGCTTGTGGCGATCTCCTCGGCGCTCGGCCATGTGCAGGGCGGGCGGCTGCGGGCGCTGGCCGTCACCGGCAATGCGCGCAGCCCGCTGCTGCCGGAAGTGCCAACCATGGCCGAGGCCGGGCTGCCAAGCGTCGATCTGGTTGGCTGGTGGGGCTTCATCAGCCCCGCCGGCCTGCCGCCGGAGGTGGCGCGGCGCCTCCATGCCGTGCTGCTGGCTCCGGCGCGGGAGGCGGCGATCAAGGCCAGGCTGGAGGGGCTCGGCTATGGTGTCGTGGCAGGCAGCCCGGAGGATTACGCGGCACTGATCCGGCGCGAAATCGCGCAATGGAACGAGATCGTGGCGCGGGTCGGGATCAAGGTGGAATAGCGCCGGCCGCCTCAGCGCGGCGGCGTGATCCGGCACGCCTCCGCCGCCACTCGCGCCAGCCGCAACATGCGCCGCGCCGCGAGCGCCCCCGCCGCGGCCTCCCCGGCGAATTGCTCCAGCAATTTGTTGGAGAGCAGGGCTCGCGCCGCCGCATCCACCGCGATATCGGTGGCCGCCACCGCCGCCGCATCGAAGACCGTGCGCCGCAGCAGCGCCACCGTGCCCGCCAGCCCCGGCCGCAGCCCGTGCAGCGCCGCCACCTGCCGCACCAGCCTGACACCGCGCCAGGCGAAGACCAGCGCATCCAGCCCTGGCGAGGGGCTGATGGCGGTGACGGCGAAAGCCTGCACCGCCGCGGCGCGGCCGAGCGCATTGGCCTGGGTTTCCAGCCCGGCCAGCGGCCCGGCTTCCAGCAGGGCGCGGAGTTCCGCGATGCTGCCGACCTGGCGGAGCGCCGGCTGCAAGGGCGCTGCCTCGGCCATGCCGCCGGCCCAGCGCAGCGCCTCGGATCGCGCGGCTTCCAGATCGCCACGGGCGAAGGCGGCGCGGGCGCGGTCCACGGCGCGGATGGACAGCAGGCCACGCAACTCGGCCCAGCCCGCGGAAGCGATCAGTCCAAACCCTGCGACGACCACGCCCAGCGTCAGCCAGCCCTGCACGGCACCGCGGGTGAATTGCGCGGCGGTGAAATTCGCGGCCTCCAGCGCCCCGAGGCCGAGCCCCAGCACCACCACCCCGGCAGCCGCGCGTCCAAACCCGGACCAGCGCGAGGGCGGGTTCGGCGGCACTACCGGCACCACCGCCTGGTCCCAGCCGAAATCGAGCCGTGGTGCGATCTGGGGCTGGTCATCCTCCAGGATCACGCGGGGCCCCTTGGGCGGGTCGCTCACAGCAGATCTCCGATCAGCCAAGCCAGCAGGCTATCCAGGCCGAGATGCGGAACGCCCGAGACCCCCTGCGCATCCAGGCGCGGTGGCTGGAATTCCGGCATCTCGAAGAATCCATGGTCCCAGAAGCCGGGCTCGGGTGGACGCAGCGGCACCTCGCCGGGATAGATGCGGGCGGAGCGGCCATCCCGCAGCAGCACGCCGCGCACCGCGGCGACCGGGCGGCCCTCCAGGGTTACGACATCATCCTCGGTGCAGCGGATGGCGGCGATGGCATGCACCGCGGTGGCGGCGCCGGCGCCCTCCGCCCGATTCTGCGGCGCAGCCACCAACGCGCCCAACAGGGCCGCCAGCGCATCCCGCTGCCGCCCCGGCACATGGTCGGCCTTGGTGGCAACGAAGGCGGCACGGTCGACGCCAGCGCCGGTAAGGCGATCGAGCCAGGAGCCACCATAGCGCAGTGCCGCGGCGATGGCGGCCAGGGCTTCGGCTGTATCCTCGAAAGCCTCCTGGCCGGCATGCAGCGCGCCCAGCACGTCCACCAGCACCGCCTGGCGCTGGAAACGGCGGAAATAGGGTTCGAAGAAATTATCGCGCTGATCCGCGACATAGGCCGCATGGCGACGCGCCAGTAGCATGGCGAGGCCGCTGCCCTCGGGGTGCGGCAGCGGGAAGAACCAGAGGATCGGCGCCTCGCCGCGTGGCCCCGGGTTGAGCACGCGGCCGGGCTGGAGGAAGCGGAGGCCGAGCCGGTCCCGGCAGTGCCGCAGCGCGTCGCGGTAGAGGATGAAGCCGCGCCGGGCCAGTGCCTCGTCATCCGGCGTGCCGGCGGGCAGTGCATCCACGAAGGCGAGGAAGTCCCGCGCCGCCTCCGCGCGCGGTCCACGTCGCAGGCGTTGCAGCGTTGCCGCCGACCACTCAGCGAAATCCTGCGACAGCATCGGCAGGTCGAGCAGCCATTCGCCGGGATAGTCGAGCAGTTCGAGCGTGATGCTGCGGCTGCCAAGCAGCCCGCCGAGCCAGGAGCGGCGCTCCACCTCCAGGGTGAGTTCCAGGGTGGAGAGATCCTCGGTGCGGCCGGGCCAGGCGGGCGGGTCGGCGGCCAGCGCCGCGAGATGCGCCGCCACATCGAAGCGCGGCAGGCTCTCGATACCGGCCGGCACCAGGCGCACGCCGCGCAAACGCCCGCCCGCCGCCGCCTCCAGCGCCGGCAAGGTCCGCCGCCCCTGCCCCGCCGCCAGCAGATTGGCGAGCAGCGAGGTGAGGAACACCGTCTTGCCGGCCCGGGTCAGGCCGGTGACGGCGAGCCGGATGCGCTCCTGCCCAAGCAGCCCGCGGCCGAGCTGCTCGGCGCCCATGGCGGCGTCGCGGAGCAGCCCGAGCGGGTCTGTGAGCGATGCCACGGCAGCGCGGATCAGCCGCGCTGGATCAGCTCAATCTTGTAGCCGTCCGGGTCTTCCACGAAGGCGATGATGGTGGTGCCGAATTTCACCGGCCCAGCCTGGCGCGTGACCTTGCCGCCGCCGGCCCGTACCGCTTCGCAAGTGGCGGCCACATCGGGCACGCCGATCGCCAGATGGCCGAAGGCGCTGCCCTGCTCGTATTTGTCGACGCCGTAATTATAGGTGAGTTCGATCTCGGCTCCGCCGGATGCATTGCCGTCGCCGAAGCCGAGGAAGACCAGCGTGTACTTGCCATCCGGCACGTCGCGCCGGCGCAATTCCTTGAGGCCGAGCAGGCGGGTGTAGAAATCGACACTGCGTTGCAGGTCGCCGACCCGGATCATGGTGTGCAGGAAGCTGCTCATGGGGATGTCTCCTTGGGCTGGAATTCCTCGGGGCGGAACGCCAGCAGGAAGAGTCCGGCCGCATCCGCCGCCGCCACCGTGGCCGCGCGGTCCACCAGGATGGTGCCCTCGGCCTCGATGGCAATGCCGGCGAGCCCCGCCGCGATAGCGCCCCGAATGGTGACCGGCCCAACGGTGGGCAGGTCCAGGCGCCGATCCTGCCCGGGCTTCACCAGCTTGACCAGCACCCCGCCCGGGCCCTCCCGCCTGAGCCCGCCGCAACGCGCGAGCAAGGCATCGGTGCCCTCGATGGCTTCCACGCCAAGCACCAGCCCCTGCTGCACCACCGCACCCTGGCCGACATCTACGGCACCGAGCGCCTGCACCACGGCGATGCCGCGGGCGATATCGGCGCGGGACGCTGCATCAGGCACGGCCCGAGTCAGCAGGCCAGGAGGTGGCAGGATGTCCTGGAGCACAGCATGGGCCGCCTGGATGTCAAAGCCTTCCTCCTCCAGCACGCGGGCCACGGCACGGAGCAACCCGTCATCGCCGGCGAAGAAGGCGCGGCCGATCCGCGCCAGCAGTCGTGCCCCGGCGGCATCGGGCCTGAGCCCGAGCATGGAGGGGCGTTGCGCCTGCCCGATCATGACCAGTTGCCGCACGCCCTCGGCCCGCAGCCGAGCCAGGATGCGGCCGGCGGCGCCGGGGCGCTCCAGCACATGCGGAATGCCGGCCCAGGCAGCGGGATCGGCCCAGCCGGCCAGCGCCACGACGAAGACCGGGCGGCCGGCGGCCAGCGCGGTCCGAGCAACGTGCAGCGGCAGTTCCCCGCCGCCGGCCAGAATGCCAAGCGGCGCGCCCGAGGCCCGATGGTCGGGCCCGGGGGTCTGAACCGAACCGCCAGACAGACTCACGGTCCTTCCCCGTTCTCCTCATCGACGCCGCCCAATTCCGGGGCGGCCATGCGGCCGGGGCGGACCAATTGGCGGCGGCGGGAGGGCTCGCGGATGAAGGCGATGATCTCCTCCACCAGGGCCTCCCCGGCGAAGCGGGTGGCGGCCTGCTCCATCTTCGCGGCGAATTCGCCGGGGTCCTTGAACAGCAGGTTGCTGGCGACGCGCAAGGTGCGAAGCTGCTCGCGCGAGGCGCCGCGGCGCAGCAAGCCGATTCGGTTGAGACCAACGAGCCGGGCCGGCAGGCCGAAGACATAGCCGAAGGGTGGGATGTCGTTGGTCACGCCGGCCAGGCCGCTCACCATGGCGAGCCGGCCGATCCGCACCGTCTGGTGCACCGCCGCGCCGCCGCCGATGAAGGCACCGTCGCCCACATGCACATGGCCACCCAGCATGACGTTGTTGGCGAGGATCACGCCATCGCCGAGCATGCAGTCATGCGCGACATGCGCCATGGCCATGATCATGCAGCCGGCGCCGACCCGCGTGACACCCTCGGCGCCGACGCTGGCGCGGTGGATGGTGACCCCCTCGCGTACCAGGGTGCGGGCACCGACCTCGCAGCGTGTGGGTTCGTTCTTGTATTTCGTATCCTGCGGCGGCGTGCCGATGCTGGCGAAAGGCAGCACCTTCACACCAGTGCCGAGCCGTGTGGCGCCGTCGAGCACGACATGCGAGACGAGTTCGACACCTTCCTCGAGCACCACTTCGGGGCCGATGCTGCAGAAGGGACCGATGCGGCAGCCGGCGCCGATGACGGCACCCGAAGCAATGCTGGCGCTTGGGGCGATGACGGCGCCTGGGTCGATATGGGACAAGAGAATCAGCGATCCATGATCATGGCGGCATAGGTGGCTTCCGCCACGATCTTCCCGTCGACCTTCGCCTCGGCATGGAATTTCCAGATATTGCCACGCTGGCGCTGCTTCACGACATGCACGCGCATCTGGTCGCCGGGACCCACGGGCCGGCGGAACTTGGCGTTCTCGACAGTCATGAAATAGACCAGCTTGCCACGCGCATCCGGGCCCAGCGTCTCCACCACCAGCACGGCGGCGGTTTGCGCCATGCATTCGATGATGAGCACGCCCGGCATCACCGGCCGCTCCGGAAAATGGCCCTGGAAGAAATTCTCGTTGATGGTGACGTTCTTGATGCCGATGGCGGAGACGTTCTTCACCACCTCCACCATGCGGTCCACCATCAGGAAGGGGTAGCGGTGTGGAATCGCGCCCATGATCTGCGCGATCTCGAAGGTCTCCACCGCGTACCCGCCAGCCTGTTGCGGGGCCGCGCCCTGCGCCGGTCCTTCGCTGGTCGCGTCCATACCCTAACCCGCCTTCCCATCATCTCGCCGGCTACCGACGCCGAGCTTCCTCAGCCGGGCTATGGCACGCCAGAACTCCCGCGCCGGCCAAGCCGGGCTGCCAAGCATATCACTGCCGGCAGGCACGTTGTTCGTCACGCCGGCCTGCGCACCGATCCGCGCCCTGGCGCCGACATGGAGGTGTCCGACCAGCCCCGCCTGTGCCGCGACCGTGACGTAGTCGCCAAGCGTGGTGGAGCCGGAAATGCCAGCCTGCGCCACAATCACGCAGCCGCGCCCAACCCGGACGTTGTGCCCGATCTGCACCAGATTGTCGAGGCGGGTGCCCGGGCCGAGCACGGTGTCGCCCTGGCTGCCACGATCCACGCAGGCATTGGCGCCGACCTCGGCACCGTCGCCGAGCAGCACGCGCCCGAGTTGCGGCATCGTCTCGAAGTGCCCGTCCGGCGTGGGCGCGAAGCCGAAGCCCTCCTGCCCGATCCGGGCACCGGGATGCAGCACCACACCCTCGCCCAGCACCGCATGGCTAACGCTGCAATGCGCATGCAACCGGCAGCGGTCGCCAATTTCAACGCCCGAGCCGACCACGGCATGCGGATGCAGGATGCAGAAGCGGCCGATACGCGCGCCCGCACCGACCACGACATAGGGGCCGATCTCCGTCCCCTCCCCCAGTACCGCATCCGCAGCAATGACGGCGGTGGGGTGAATGCCGGGCACCGGGGCGGGCATCGGGTGGAACAGTGCGGCGACGCGGGCGAAGCCGAGATAGGGTGTCTCGGTCAGGATCGCCGCAGCGCCTGCGGGCATCTCCCCGGCCATGGCGGGAGCGAGCACCACGGCGCCGGCGCGGGTGGCGCGCAATGCGTCCACATAGCGGCGGTTGTCGAGGAAGCTCACCTGATCCGGGCCGGCCTCCTGCAAGGGCGCGACGCCCTGGGATTGCCGCGTGCCATCACCCTCGAAGCGACCACCAGCCGCGGCGGCGATGGTGGCCAAGGTCTGCGGACCGCTCGAAGCGAAGAAGCGCGGATCGGCCGCCATGGCGGTAGTCCCCCGTGGTCAGCGGCGCTGCGCAGGCTGCCCCTGCTGTGCCGCAGGCGGCGGAGCAGCAGCGCGGGGCGGCGTTGCCGCTGGCGCCGCTGGCGCCGCGCTCGCCTCGGCCGGCATGCTGACATTGCGCAGCATGCGATTGAACTGCTGCGACACCTCCTCGGTCAGATCGAAGGGCGGGTCGTTGAAGATCACCAGCGGCCGCGGTAGCACCAGGTTGACGTTGCGGCTGGCGGCGACCTGGCGAATCACCACGCCGAGCGCCTGCTCGATCTCAACCAGGGCACCCTGCGCCGCCTGTTCGATGGCGCGGGAGCGTTCACGGAAGATGCGCTGGCTGTCGGTGATGCGATCCTGCAGGTCGCGTTCGCGCTGGCGAAGCTGCTCGGGCGGCAGGCTGGCGCGCTGATTGGCCAGTTGCTGCTGCTGCTCGCGCCAGTTGTTCTGCTCGCGCTGGAGGTCGTCGTTCAGCCGCTGCCGGCGACGCTCGATCTCTTCGCGCACCTGGTTGAAGGCGGTGGAGACGCGCTGGATCTCCGGCACATCCACGATGCCGATGACGGCGGCGGGTGGTTGTTGGCCAGCTGGCAGGGGCGGTGGTGCCTCGGTCCGGGTGGCAGGGGGGGCGCTGCTGCTGCTGCTGGCGCTGCTGCTGGCGCTGCTGCGGCTGGGCCTGGGCCGGACGCTGCTGGCCCTGGTTCGGCACGAACCACTCCTGCTGCTGTGCCGAAGCCGGCCAGGCCGCAACAGAGGAAAGCAGGAGCGACGAGGCCGCGATGGTGCCGAGGAAACGCCCCCGGGAATGCCGGTGGAGGCCGGGTTGGGCCGAAGCGGGCTGTGCTGGCATTTGCAATGGAATCCCGAATTCAGAAGCGGGTGCCGAAGCCGAAACGGAAGACCTGGGTCTCGTCATAGGACTTCTTCACCACGGCCTGGGCAAGGTCGATGTTGATCAGGCCGAAGGGGCTGCGCCAGGAAACGCCAACGCCTGCACCGACACGCGGGCTGGCATCGTCGCGCACCTCCGGCCCCTTCACCGATTGCGACAGCGAGCCGATATCGACGAAGGCCCGGCCGATCAGGCCAAGCTCCGCCGGCAGCGGCAGCGGATAGCGGATTTCGGTGCTCTGGGTCCAGAGGAAGCGGCCACCGAGGCTGTCGCGGGTGTCGATATCACGCGGCCCGGCGCCGGCGATGCGGAAGCCGCGCAGATTCTCGCCGCCCAGGAAGAAGCGGTCGACGATGCGGTCCTGCTTGTTGAACAGCGTTTCGAGATAGCCGACGCTGCCCGAAACCGAGACCACATATTCCGGGTCGCCGAGCAGCGATTCCAGCGGGATGAAATAGGTGCCGTCCAGCCGCGCCCGGAGGTAAGCAACATCGCCGCCAAGGCCGGCGAAATCGGTGCCAAGGCGTAGCACCGCGCCACGCCGTGGGTCGATGATCGAATCCCGCATGTCGAAGGTCAGCGTCTGGCCGATCTGGGAGAGGAGCGTGGTGCCGCGCTGCTCCTGCACGAAACGGGAAGCATTGGCCGAGATGTCGAAGATCTCGCGGTTCGACAGGGTATAGGCCCAGGTCTGCCGCAACCGCTCATTGAAGGCATAGCCGACCCGTAGCGCGAATCCAGCCCGCCGCTCCCGGTAGTTGGCGATGGTGAGCAGGTTGCGCTGGATATAGAACAGATCCGCGCCGGCGGCGAGGTTGCGGTCGAGGAAGGCCGGGTCCGTCACCGAAATATCAAGCTGACTGCGGCGCTGCGCCAGGGTGCCGTTGATACGCGCGTCGATACCGGTTCCGAGCAGGTTGCGCTCGCGCAGGCCCACATCCGCCAGCAGGCCGGCGTCGGTCGAATAGCCGCCGCCGAGCGAGACCTCGCCGGTGGCGCGCTCCACGACCTGGGTGTTCAGCACCGCCCGATCCGGCGCCGAGCCGGGAGAGGAGCTCACCTGCACATCCGAGAAGTAGCCGAGATCGCGGATGCGCTGGCGCGAGCGGCGGATCTGCGCGGCGTTGAAGGCATCGCCCTCGGCCAGGCGGAATTCCCGCCGGATCACCCGGTCCTGGGTGCGGGTATTGCCGTTGATCTCGATGCGCTCGACATAGACGCGCGGCGCCTCGTTGATTTCGAAGGTGAGGTCGACCCGGCGCTCCTCGCGGTTGCGCTGGATGCGGGGCTGCACATCGACGAAGGGAAAGCCGCGCAGGTTCACCGCATCCTGCAGCGCCTGCGCCACCCGCTCCACCGTGTCGCCATCGTACCAGTCACCCTCGGAGACATCGACCAGGCCGCGGACGCTATCGGCATCGAGGTTGCGCAGGTTGGAAACAACATCGACCTTGCCGATGCGGTAGCGCGGCCCCTCGTCGATGGAATAGGTCACGAAGAAGCCGGTGCGGTCCGGCGCCAGCTCCGCAGTGGCGTTGGTGACCTGCACATCGGCATAGCCGTTGCGCAGATAGAAGCGGCGCAGCAGCTCACGATCGAAGGAAAGCCGCTCCGGGTCGAACTGATCGGAGGAGGAGAAGATGCGGTACCAGGCCTGCTCCTTGGTCGCCACGACCTCCCTCAGGCGGCTGTCGGAATAGGAGCGGTTGCCGACGAAGTTGACGCGCGCGATCAGCGCCACGTCCCCCTCCTGGATCTCGTAGACCACGTCAACGCGATTCTGGTCGAGCTGGATGATCTTCGGCTCGACGCTCGCAGCGAAGCGGCCGCGGCGGGCATAGAGTTCCAGGATGCGCTGGCGGTCCGCCGTGGCGGCCTGGGTGGTGAAGACGGCGCGCGAGCGCATCTGCACTTCGCCCCGCAGCACATCGTCCGAGATCTTGCGGTTGCCCTCAAAGGCCACGCGGTTGACGATCGGGTTCTCCACCACGTCCACGATCACGCGGCCGCCCTCGCGGCGAAGCTGCACATCGCGGAACAGGCCCGTGGCGTAGAGCGACTTCAGGCTGCGGTCCAACCGGTCGGCGTCATAGGGGTCGCCGGGCTGCAGCAACATGTAGGAGCGGACGGTATCCGCCTCGATGCGCTGGTTGCCGTGCACTTCAATGGATTGCACCACCCCGGTGGGCGCCGCTGGCGGCGCAGTGCGGGCGGGCGGGCGCGGCCGTTGCTGCGCCTCCGCCCCGCCTGGCAGCAGGCTGGGCAGAAGACAGGCGGAGGCGAGCAGGAGGACGCGAAGGGAGAGGGGCAAGGGCTGGGCCGTAACTCTATGGGTTTCGCAAGCGGGGCGGAGAATAGCGGCGGCTTCCCGGCACCGCCACCCCAGGCTTTCGACGTCGCAGCCTTTAGCGGGCTGCGGTGCCGCGGCGCCACGTCGCGGGCGAGAGGCGGCCCGGTTCGCCCGCCACGGCCTGCGTCACCCTACCAATCCGGCCACCCAGGCGCCGATCTTGCCATTCGCGATATCGTTCCAGGACGCGAACAGGAACAGCGTGACGAGCAGCGCGAATCCTGCGCGGAAGCCGTATTCCTGTGCCTTGGGCGGCAGCGGCCGACCGCGAATCGCCTCCGCCGCATAGAAGACCAGGTGCCCGCCATCGAGCAGGGGAATCGGGAAGAGGTTGAGCAGCCCGAGGCTGACCGAGAGCAGCGCCATCAGGTTGACCAGCGGCACGATGCCGAGCGAGGCCGCCTCCCCCGAAATCTCGGCGATGCGGATCGGCCCGCCAAGCTCCTTCGCGCTGCGGCTGCCGGTCAGCATCTCAGCGACTCCGGCCAGGGTCTGCCAGGTCACATCCGCCGTCTGCACCGCCCCCGCGACCAGGGCCGAGGCCGGGTCCAGCCGCTCGAAACGAGCTGCGCCACCCTGGACGCCGAGCACGCCCACCGCCCCTTGCGCCCCGTCGCGCGCCTCCGGTACCGCGTGGAGTGTCACTTCCGTGCCGTCGCGTGCGACGCGCAGTTCCACCGATTGGCCGGCGCGCGGCTGGATATGCCGCTGCACCTGCTCAAACCGGGTCACCCGCACGCCGTCCAGTTCCAGGATCTCGTCGCCCGGCCGCAACCCGGCACGGGCGGCGGGCGAGCCCTCCACCACGGCACCGATGCCGGTGCCGCCCATCGGCTGGCCGATGGTCCCGTACAGTCCAGCGAAAAGCAGGATGGCGAGCAGGAAATTGGCGATGGGGCCAGCGGCCACAACAATGGCGCGGCTGCCGACCGGCTTCTCGTGGAAGGTATGGCCGGCGCGCCAGGTGGCACGCTGTTCCGCCGGCACCTCCGCGGGCGTCTCCTGCCCATGCAGCTTCACGTAGCCGCCGAGCGGGATCCAGCCGAGCCGCCATTCCGTGCCGCGCCGATCCGTCCCCTGCAGCAGCGGACGGCCGAAGCCGATGGAGAAGGCATCCACATGCACGCCGCGCCAGCGTGCTGCAAGGTAATGGCCGAGTTCATGCACGAAAACCAGCACACCCAGCACCACCGCGAAGGCAATCAGGGTGCGCGGCAGGGAGGGCAGCAGGTTCCAGAGATTCGCCAGCAGGTCCAACGCGGTCTCCTATCGATCGGCGAGGCATGTCCATGGTGCCGCGGGCGGCATCACGCCGCGGAGCGGCGGGTGGCCAACCTCGCGGCCTCGCGCCGCGCCGCGGCGTCGAGGGCCAGGATATCCTCAAGCGTCGCTGCGGCCGGGGTGCCGAAGAGTTCGAGCGTTTCCTCCACCACCGCCGCGATGTCGAGGAAGCCGAGCCGGCGATCCAGGAACAGCGCCACTGCCACCTCATTGGCGGCATTCAGCACAGTTGGGGTGCCTGCCCCGTCCCGCAAAGCCTGCCGGGCCAGGCGGAGCGACGGAAACCGCAGCGGGTCCGGCGCCAGGAATTCCAGCCGCCCCAATTGCGCCAGGTCGAGCCGCGGCAGGTCCACCGCCATCCGGTCCGGCCAGGCGAGGCTATGGGCGATCGGGGTTCGCATATCCGGCGTACCGAGCTGCGCCAGGATGGAGCCGTCCGCGTATTGAACCAACCCGTGCACGGTGGATTGCGGATGGACCAGCACCTCGATCCGCGGCTCGGGCACCGGGAAGAGCCGGGCGGCCTCAATGAGTTCCAGCCCCTTGTTCATCATGGTGGCGCTGTCCACCGAGATCTTGGCGCCCATCTTCCAGATCGGATGGCGCACGGCGATCTCGGGCGTCACGGCCCGCATCTCGGCCAGGTCCATCATCCGGCAGGGACCGCCGGAAGCGGTCAGCACGATCTTCTCGATCATCGCCGGGTCACGGGCATCGAGCGCCTGGAAGATGGCGTTGTGCTCCGAATCGACCGGCAGCAGTCGCGCGCCGGAGCGGCTTGCGGCGGCCAGCACGATCTCGCCGGCGCAGACCAGGCTCTCCTTGTTGGCCAGCGCCAGGGTGCCGCCGCGCTGCAGCGCGGCCAGGGTGGAGCGAAGCCCGGCCGAGCCCACGATGGCCGCCATGGTCCAGTCGACCGGGCGGGCGGCGGCCTCGACCACCGCCTCCGGCCCGGCAGCGGTCTCAATGCCGCTGCCGGCCAAAGCCTCCCGCAGCACGCCATAAGCGGCCGGGTCGGCCACCACCGCCAGGCGGGCGCCGAGCCGGCGGGCCTGGCCGGCCAGCGCCGTCGCATCGCGACCGGCGACCAGCGCCTCCACCACGAAGCTGCCGGGCGGCGCGGCATCGAGCAGCGCCAGGGTGCTGGTGCCCACGGAGCCGGTGCTGCCGAGGATACTGACCCGGCGCGGCGGGCAGTTCAGTGCCACAGCGCTTCCCCTGGGCCAAGCAGGACGCCAAGCAGCGCCGCCGCCGGGGCGGCGGCCAACACGCCATCCAGCCGGTCGAGCAGCCCGCCATGGCCGGGGATGAGGGAGGAGGTGTCCTTCACGTGGAAACGCCGCTTGATCCAGCTTTCGAACAGATCGCCCACTTGCGCCAGCAGCCCGAGCACAGCCGCCACCAGCAATACCCGGGGCAACGGTACCGCGCCGCCGGCCGCCTCCATCACATACGCTGCCGCGCCGCCCGCCGCCATGGCTGAGAGCAGCCCACCCAGCGCCCCCGACCAGGTCTTGTTCGGGGAGACCGCCGGGGCGAGTTTTGGCCCGCCCAGGCAGCGCCCGGCCAGATAGGCCCCGATGTCGCTGGCCCAGACCACCATGAACAGGAACAGCACATTCACCCGCCCGGCCATCGCATCGCCGCGCAGGTGAATCAACGCCACCCCGGCCAGGCCGATATAGACCACGCCGAAGGCGAGCCACCCCCCCGGCAGTATCTGACGATAGCGCGGCGGCCGACCGATGACCCAGGTGAGACCGGCGCCCAGGCCAAGCACCACCAGCGCCGCCAGCCAGAGCCCCTCCACTGCCAACGTGCCCGCTAGCAGCACCACGACCGGCACGGCCAAGCCAGGCAACCGGCGCGTCGAGAAGCCGCAGAGCCGAACCCATTCCCAGGCAAGCAAAGCTACGGCCGCCGCCATGAGCGCGGTCCAGGCCTCCGCGCCCAACCAGATGCAGAGGATCGCCGCTGGCAGCAGCAGCGCGGCCGAAAGCGCCCGCTTCCGCAGGTCCCGCCAACGGGAGGCCACAGCGGGCGAAGACGTGGGGCCGGAGTCAGCCAGCACGGGCACCGTAGCGGCGCTCCCGCCGGCCAAATTCCTGGATGGCCCGGGCCATGTGCTCGGCGCCGAAATCGGGCCACAGCACATCCTGGAAGACGAATTCGGCATAGGCCGCCTGCCAGAGCAGGAAATTCGACAGGCGCTGCTCTCCGGAGGTGCGGATGATGAGGTCGGGATCGGGCATGCCCGCGGTATAAAGGCGGGCGGCGAAGCCGGCCTCGTCCAGGCCGGCGGGGTCCAGGCTGCCGGCCGCCGCCGCGGCCGCTACCGCCCGCGCGGCCGCCAGGATCTCCGCCCGGGCGCCATAGGACAGCGCGACGGTGAGATTCAGTCTGGTCCCTTCGGCGGTCCGAGCCTCGGCCCTTTCGATCTCCCGCATCGTCTCGAGACCGAAGCGAGCCCGGTCGCCGATGACGCGTAGCCGCACACCCTCCTTGGCCAGGGTTCCGACTTCGGAACGCAGATAGAGGCGGAGCAGGCCGGTGAGCGCGGTGACCTCCTCGGGCGGTCGGTGCCAATTCTCGGAGGAGAAGGCAAAGAGGGTGAGCCAGCCCACCCCCTCGCGCACCGCAGACTCGATGGCGCGCCGCGCCGCCTCGGCGCCGGCCTTGTGGCCGAGCGCCACCGGCAGGCCACGCGCCTCCGCCCAGCGCCGGTTGCCATCCATGATAATGGCGACATGCGCAGGCGGCGGCGCGGCCGTGTCCGCAACAGCAGGGACGGCAGCGAGCTTGGCGGAGGAGAGGAGGGACATCCTGCGGGCTCTTGTAGCCTCAGACCTGCCGGATGTCCTTTTCCTTCTCGGCCAGGGCCTGATCGATCTGCTTGATATACTGGTCGGTCAGCTTCTGGACCTCCTCGGCCCAGGTCTTGGCATCATCCTCGCCGATCTCGTGCTTCTTTTCCCAGGTCTTGATCTGTTCCATGCCGTCTCGGCGGACGCCGCGAACCGCCACCCGCGTCCCTTCGGAATATTTGCCGGCGGCCTTCACCAGGTCGTTGCGGCGCTCCTGGGTCAGTGGCGGCAGGGGCACCCGGATGACCTGGCCCTCGGTTTGCGGGTTCAGGCCGAGGCCGCTGTCCCGGATCGCGACCTCCACGGCCTTGATCACAGATTTGTCCCAGACCTGCACGGAAAGCAGGCCGGGCCCGGCGATGGAAACATTGGCCACCTGGTTCAGCGGCTGCTCCGTGCCATAGGCCTCGACCCGGATCGGCTCCAGCAATGCAGGGCTGGCGCGGCCGGTGCGGAGGCCCGAAAATTCCTTGCGTAGCATCTCCATGGCGCCGTCCATGCGGCGCTGCAGATCCTGCTTCAGTGCCTTCACGTCGGCCGGCATGGCCTGTCTTCCCCCTTCTATGAGCGGCCCGGACCGGGGCTTCGGGCGAAACCGCCCTCCACCCGAGGCGCCATTACTGCTCGACCACCGTAGTGAAACGTCCCTCGCCCTTCATTACCGCCGTGAAGGCGCCGGGTTCGTGGATATTGAAGACGATGATCGGCAGGCGGTTCTCGCGCGCAAGTGAAATGGCGGCGGCATCCATCACCTGCAGGTCGCGCGACAGGATATCCAGATAAGTAAGCGTCAGGTAGCGCTCCGCCTGCGGATTCTTGCGGGGATCGGCGGAATAGACGCCGTCCACCTGGGTGCCCTTCAGCAGCGCGTCGCAGCCCATCTCGGCCGCCCGCAAGGCTGCGGCGGTATCGGTGGTGAAGAAGGGATTGCCCGTTCCGGCGGCAAAGATCACGACCCTGCCCTTCTCCATGTGCCGAATGGCGCGCCGGCGGATATAGGGCTCGCAGACCGATTCCATGGCGATCGCACTCTGCACCCGGGTCGGCACGCCGACCTTCTCCAGTGCGGATTGCATCGCCAGCGCATTCATCACGGTCGCCAGCATGCCCATGAAATCGGCCTGGGACCGGTCCATGCCCGCAGCGGCCCCAGAGATGCCCCGGAAGATGTTGCCGCCGCCGATTACCAGGCACACCTCGACCCCAAGCGCGATCACGCCCCGCACATCCTCCGCTATGGCACGGCAGGTGGCGGTGTCGAGGCCGTAGTCGCGGCCGCCCATCAGGGCCTCGCCGGAAACTTTGAGCAGGACACGCTTGTAGCTCGGCGACATGCTCATTCTTCGATCATGGTTACGGACAGAGGCAGAAGCCGGGGAACCATAGGGAGCCCCTATTGCCCTCGCAAGGATGGGGGTCCCCGGCCGGATGTCACGATGCCGTAGCCGGCAACCCGGATCGGCGACGGCCTGGTTGCCGCCGCCAAGCCGGTTCAGGCCGGCCCGGTGCCGGCCGCAGCCGCGACCTCGCTGGCGAAATCCGGGCCGGTCGGCTTGTCGATGCCCTCGCCAAGCTGGAAGCGGGCGAAGCCGGTCAGATTGCCGCCGGCCTTCTGGACCACCGCCTTCACCCGGCTCTCGCCGTCATGCACCCAGACCTGCTCCAGCAGCACCACTTCCTCGTAGTATTTGCGGATGCGGCCCTCGACCATCTTCTCGATAATCGCCTCCGGCTTGCCGGAGACACGGGCCTGTTCCATCAGCACCGCCTTCTCGCGCACCAGGGCGGAGGGGTCGACGGCGCTGACATCCAGCGCCTCCGGCCGCGCCGCGGCGACATGCATGCCGATCTGGCGGCCAAGCTGCTCCAGCGCCTCGATCTCGGACTTGCCCTCCAGCGCGACCAGCACGCCGATCTTACCCAGACCCGGGCGGATCGCGTTATGAGTATAGGTCGCCACCACGCCCTCACCGACCTCCAGCCGCTTGGCGCGACGGATGGTCATGTTCTCGCCGATGGTGGCGATGAGGCGAGTGAGTTCCTCCATCACGCTATGGCCGGTGCCGGGATAGGTGGCCGCCTTCAACCGCTCCACATCGTCGCCGACCGCGAGCGCCAGGCCCGCCACCTCGGCGACGAAATCCTGGAACTTCTCGTTGCGTGCGACGAAATCGGTCTCGGCATTCACCTCGACCATGGCGGCGACCTGGGGGCCGCTGGCGACGCCGACCAGCCCTTCCGCGGCAAGGCGGCCGGACTTCTTGGCGGCGGCCGAGAGGCCCTTCTTCCGCAACCAGTCGATGGCGCCTTCCATGTCGCCGGCGCTTTCGACCAGCGCCTTCTTGCAATCCATCATGCCTGCGCCGGTCTTCTCGCGCAGGTCGCGGACCATCGCCGCGGTGATCTCGGCCATTGGCTTTCTCCCGTGCCTTGCTGCGCTCAGACCTTGCCGGCCTGGTTGCCGTCGTCGCGGTTCTCCTGGACCATCTGCTCAAGCGACTCATGGTCGAGGCCGATGGTCGGGCTCGCCTGCGCCTCCTCGAGCACCGGCTCCGCGGCGAGGTCGGCCGGGATTTCCTCGGCCACATCCTCGGCGGCGCCGAGATCAACGCCGGAGGCCTTCAACTCGGCCGAGATGCCGTCGAAGACCGCGCCGGCGACGAGATCGCAATAGAGGTTGATGGCGCGGATCGCATCGTCATTGCCCGGGATCGGGAAGGCGACGCCCTGCGGATCGGCATTGCTGTCCACCACCGCGACGACCGGGATGCCGAGCTTGTTGGCCTCCTCGATCGCCAGCTTCTCCTTCACCACGTCGATCACGAAGATGATGTCGGGCAGGCCCCCCATCTCCTTGATGCCGCCGAGCGCGCGGTTCAGCTTGTCGCGCTCGCGCGTCAGCATCAGGATCTCCTTCTTGGTGAGACCCGTGATGTTGCCGGCAAGCTGCTCCTCCATCTGCTTCAGGCGCTTGATGGAGCCGGTGATGGTCTTCCAGTTGGTCAGCATGCCGCCGAGCCAGCGGTGGTTCACGTAATACTGGCCGCAGCGGGTGGAGGCTTCCGCCACATACTCCGCTGCCGACTTCTTGGTGCCGACGAAAAGCACGCGGCCGCCGGCCGCTACCACATCGCGGACAGCGCGCAGCGCACGGTCCAGCATCGGCACGGTCTGCTGCAGGTCGAGGATATGGACCTGGTTGCGGACGCCGAAGATGTAGGGCGCCATGCGCGGGTTCCAGCGCCGCGTATGGTGGCCGAAATGCACGCCGGCTTCGAGCAGCAGACGCAGGGAAACCTGTGGCATCGCCATGGGGCGAGATCCTTCCATTCAGTCCGGTTGAGCCTCCGCGGCGCAATTCCCTGTAAGGGGACCGGACCCGACCGTTACGGAAGGGCGCGCCGCGTGCGAATTTGCCGGCACCAGGGGAACTCCCGGCACCAGCGGCCCGGCATATGGCATGGGCCGGGCCGCCAAGCAACCGGGCTCGACGGCTTGTATCTTGCTGGCCGATTCACCCTCCGGCTACGCCTTCGGACGACCGGGAGGTTCAGAGGTATTCAAACCGCCTCCGCATCCGCCACCCCGGGCAGGACCTTCATGGCCTGCACCAGCCGGGGCGAGACGTTGAAGCCCCCCCGGCAGGGCCAGTTCCACCTCCTGCCCCGTCCCAGTGCGGGCCACCACCACCACCCTGCCCTTCCCCCGGCCTTCGCGGGTGAGCAATGCCCGAATCGGCTCCACCGCTGCCGAAGCCTCCAGCCAGAGACGGATGCCCTGGCCAACGCCCTGGGCGGCCCGCTCCATCCCCTCCATCTCCTGCGCGGTGAGGCGGAGCGTCTCGCCTTCCAGCCGCGCCTCGGCCGTGACCAGCACGATCGTGCCTTCAGCCAGAAGGTCGCGGGAGCGGGAAAGCACCTCGGAAAACAGCGTTACCTCATAGCTGCCTGCCGTGTCGGACAGGGTCACCCAGGCCATGCGGCTGCCGGTGCGGGTCGGGCGTTCCTTGCTGTTCACCACGGTTCCCGCCAGCTTCAGCCGCGCCGCCCCGCCTTTCGCGCGTTCGGCGATATGCGAGGAGCGCGTAACGCCGAGCCGTTGCAGCACCGCGCGGTAGGTATCCAGCGGATGCGCCGAAAGGTGGAAACCCACCGCCTCGGCCTCGTAGGAGAGCTTCTCAAGCTGCGGCCAGTCCGGAAGATCGGGCAGGCGCAGCGGCTCCGGCTTGGCCCCGGCGCCGCCGAACAGGGCGATCTGGGCGCTGGCGCGATCCTCCGCGCTGGCCTGAGCACGGCGCAGGATCACCTCGGCACCGGCCACCAGCCGGGCGCGATTCTGGCTCCAGCCGGTCGAAGGCGCCGGCCTTGGCCAGGTTCTCGATCTGCATCTTGTTGAGCAGCCGCGGCTCCACCCGCGCCGCGAAATCCGCAATGCTGGCGAAGGGCCCGGACGCATCGCGGGCCGCGACCAGGTCCCGCATGGCGGCGGCGCCGACCCGCTTCACCGCGGCGAGGGCGAAGCGGATGGCAGGCTGGCCGTCCGGCCCTTGCTCGGTGAGAAACTCGGCGCCGGAGTGGTTCACATCCGGCGGCAGCACGGCGATGCCGAGGCGCGACGCCTCCTGCATGTGTCCCGAAAGCTTCTCGGTCTTATCCAGGTCGAGCGTCATGGAGGCGGCGAGGAAGGCCACCGGATGGTTCGCCTTCAGCCAGGCGGTCTGGTAGCTGACCAGGGCATAGGCGGCAGCATGCGACTTGTTGAAGCCGTAATCGGCGAATTTCTCCATCAGGTCGAAGATCTCGCCAGCCTTGGCCGCTTCGACCCCCCGCTCCGTGGCACCGCGCGTGAAGATCTCGCGCTGCTGCTCCATCTCCTTGCGGATCTTCTTGCCCATGGCGCGGCGCAGCAGGTCGGCGGCGCCTAGCGAATAGCCCGCCAGCTCCTGGGCGATCTGCATCACCTGTTCCTGGTAGACCATGATGCCGTTGGTCTCGGCCAGGATGTGGTGGATTTTGGGATGCGGGCTATCCCAGGGCTCGCCATGCTTGCGGGCGCAATAGGCGGGGATATTGGCCATCGGGCCGGGACGGTAGAGCGCCACGGCGGCGACCAGGTCCTCGAAGCGGTCCACCTTCATCTGCCGCAGGCAGTCGCGCATGCCCTGGCCTTCGAACTGGAACACCCCGGCCGCATCGCCCTTCCGCAGCATGGCATAGGTGGCTTCATCATCCAGCGGGATGCGATCGATATCGATCTCGATGCCCTGGCCACGCAGGATCGCCAGCGCCTGCTGGATCACGGTGAGCGTCTTCAGGCCAAGGAAGTCGAACTTCACCAGCGATGCCTGCTCGACATACTTCATCGAGTACTGGGTGATCAGCATCTCGCTGCGCGGATCGCGGTAGAGCGGCACGATATCGATCAGCGGCGCCTGGCCGATCACCACGCCGGCGGCATGGGTGGAGGCGTTGCGATAGAGCCCTTCAAGCTGGTTGGCGATGTCGAGCAGGCGATGGACCGTCTCGTCCTCGCGCTGCATCTGTTGCAGGCGCGGCTCCCCATCGATCGCCTGCTGCAGCGTGACCGGCTTGGCGGGGTTGAAGGGGATCAGCGAGGCGATACGGTCCACCTGGCCATAGGGCATGCCGAGCACGCGGCCACAGTCGCGCACCGCCGCCTTGGCCTGGAGCTTGCCGAAGGTGATGATCTGCGCGACCCGGTCGTGGCCATATTCGTCGCGGACGTAATTGATCACTTCGTCGCGCCGGTCCTGGCAGAAATCGATGTCGAAATCCGGCATCGAGACGCGTTCGGGGTTGAGGAACCGCTCGAAGAGCAGGCCGAAGCGCATCGGGTCGAGATCGGTGATGGTCAGGGCCCAGGCGGCGACGCTGCCTGCGCCCGAACCGCGGCCCGGACCCACGGGAATACCGTGCTGCTTCGCCCATTGGATGAAATCGGCGACGATCAGGAAGTAGCCCGAGAAGCCCATCTTCTCGATGACGCCAAGCTCGTAAACCAGGCGCTGGTGATAGGTCTCGCGCGCCGCCGCATCCGCGCCCATGGCATCGAGGCGGAGGTCGAGCCCACGGCGCGCCATGTCCTGCACCGTCTCGGCTTCGGTCATGCCAGGCTGCACCTTGGGGCAGAGCGGCAAGGCGGGCTTCTTCGTCTCCACCATCACGGCGCAGCGGCGGGCGATGGCAAGCGTATTGTCGCAGGCCTCCGGCAGGTCGGCGAAGAGCGCGCGCATGGCGGCGGGCGGCTTGAACCAGTGTTCCGGCGTGACGCGGCGGCGATCGGGTTCGGCCAGCATGCGGCTCTCGGCGATGCAGAGCAGGGCGTCATGCGCTTCATGCATCGCGGCGGTGGCGAAATAGACGTCGTTGGCCGCCACGATCGGCAGTGCCTGCTCGTCCGCCAGGGCCAGGAGCGCGGGCTCCACCAGGCGTTCGGTATCGAGCCCGTGGCGGTGCAACTCCATCGCCAGCCGATCGGGGAAGGCTTCCTTGAGCTGCGCCAGCAGCCGGGCGGCGGGGTCGCGGCGGCCTTCCAGCAGCAGACGCGCGATCGGCCCCGTGGTGCCCCCTGTCAGCAGAATCAGCCCCGCCGCGTGGTCCTGCAAGGTGCCGAGCTTCAAGCAAGGCTTGCCGGAGGCATCGGCGGCGAGGAAGGAGCGCGAGGACAGGCGCTGGAGGTTGTCGAGGCCGCGCGCATCCATGGCCAGCGCAACGACGGGGTCGGGCGCCTGGCGCTCGGCCTCCGGCCGCTCATCGGCGGCGCTGCGGGAGAGCCAGAGCTGGCAGCCCATGATCGGCTGCACCCCCTTGCCCGCCGCCCCTTGGGCGAATTCCAGCGCGCCGAAGAGATTGGCGGTATCGGTCAGCGCCACCGCCGGCATGCCGGCCTCCCTGGCCAGACCGGGCAGCTTCTCCGCCTTGATGGCGCCTTCCGAGAGGGAATAGCTGGAATGGACGTGGAGATGGACGAAGGAGGCTGGATCCGCGGCCATGAAGGACTCCCCAAGGCCGCCTTCGTAGCACAGTGCGGCCTGCCCGGCACGACCGTTCCTGGCCAAACCACCGGCCATGGCGCGGCGTGATGGCGAAGGGCATGCTGCGCCGTGATGCCCGGCGCCGAACAGAGATCCCACCGCGCCGCGGTTGCCGGCGGCGTGCTTGCCATGCTGCTGTTCAGCGGCAATTTCGTCGCCTCGCGGCATGGGCTCCAGAATGGGCTCTCGGTGCCCGACCTGGTGCTGCTGCGCTATGCGGTGGCAGGGCCGCTCTTCCTGGTGCTGCTCCTGCGAATCGGGCTCGGGGGGGGCTGAGCCCTTGCCGTGCCGCTGTACTGGCGCTGCTGGCGGGCGCACCTTATTTCCTGCTGACCGTTCTGGCGCTGGAATTCGCGCCGGCGATTCACGCCTCCATCCTGAATCCGGGCGGCACCATGCTCTGCGCGCCGGTGCTGGGCTGGTTGGTGCTGCGGGAGAAGCCAGGGCCGGGCGTGCGACTCGGTATCCCGATCCTCGCCGCGGGATTGCTGCTGATCGGCGGGGCCAGCCTCTTTGAGGACGACGGCCCGATGGTCTGGATCGGCGACCTCCTGCTGTTCTGGAGCGGTTTCAACTGGGCGCTCTATGGCGTGCTGATGCGCCGCTGGGGGGTAACGGGGCTGCGCGCCGCCTGCGTCATCGGCGCCCTGTCCTTGGCCTGGGTGCCGGCCCATCTGGCGCTGCTGGGCCCGGGCGGGATCGGCATCGCCTGGAGCACGGGCCTTTGGGGTGAGGTCGCCTTGCAGGCCGGCTATCAGGGGCTTGTCGCAGGGGGTGTGGCCATCATCCTCTATAGCCGCGCCATCGCCGCCATGGGGCCGGTGCAGGGCGCGCTGCTGCCGCCACTCATGCCGGCGCTCGGCACCTTCTGGGCCTGGCTGTTGCTGGGGGAGCAGGTCACGCCGGCGCAGGGTTTCGGCATGTTGACGGTGATCGCAGGGATGCTGATCGGGGCACTATGGCGGCGTGAAACGGGCGAAACACTTTCGCGCCGCCCATGACATTCCGCTGAAACGCCGAGCCGGCATATCCGGCCGCGAACGGCAACACGGAGGAAATGTCCATGCCCAAACTCCCGCTTTGGTTCCTGGTCGCCGCGGCCACCTGCCTGCTGGGCGGTGTCTGCATGGGCATCGCCATGGGGATCGCGCATGATTTCCGCTTTTCGCCGGTGCATGCCCATCTCAACCTGCTCGGTTGGACCTCGCTCTCGCTGATGGGGCTGACCTATCGGGCCTATCCCGAACTGGCGGAGCGGCGGGTGCCAGCACTGGCTCAGTTCATCCTTTCGGCCGGCGCCGCGGTGGTGTTCCCGGTCGGGATCTGGTTGGCGATCGCACATGACGCGCCAGGCCTGGCGATCGGCGCGGCACTGGTCTGGCTGGCGGGGGTGGTGCTGTTCCTGGCGCGGCTGATCGGGCTGCTGCTGCGCCGCGCCCCGGCGGAGTGCGGCCGCGCGCCGGTGCTGCTGGCGGCCGAATAGGATTCAGCCCGCCACCACGTGGCCATCCCGCAAGGTCACGACCCGATCCATGCGCGCAGCAAGCTCCGGGTTGTGGGTGGCGATCAGCGCCGCGACGCCGTGGTTGCGAACCGCGTCCAGCAATTCGGCAAAGACCCGGCCGGAGGTGCCGACATCCAGATTGCCGGTGGGCTCATCGGCCAGCAGGATGCGCGGCGCATTGGCCAGGGCGCGCGCGATCGCCACCCGCTGCTGCTCGCCGCCCGAGAGGCGGCCGGGCCGATGATGCTCCCGCCCCGTCAGGCCGAAAGCGGCAAGCAGCGTATGGGCCCTGGCCTCGGCCGCGGCCCGTGCGACTCCGGCCGCCATCTGCGGCAGCAGGACATTCTCCAGTGCGGTGAATTCCGGCAGCAGATGATGGAACTGATAGACGAAGCCGATGGAATTACGCCGGATCGCTGTGCGGGCATCGTCGGAGAGCGTGCCGGCGGCCTGGCCGGCTATGAAAACCTCCCCGGCATCGGGCCTTTCGAGCAGCCCGGCCAAGTGCAGCAGCGTGGATTTGCCGGTGCCGGAAGGGGCGACGAGGGCCACGATCTCGCCCGCCTCCAAGGTAAGATCGGCGCCCTGGAGGACGGGAAGCTCGCCGGCCTCGGTGCGATAGTGCCGCTCGACGGCGGCGAGGCGAAGCGGTGGCGCGGGCTCACTCATTCCGCAACGCCTCCACCGGGTCGAGGCGCGCCGCGCGCCAACTGGGATAGAGCGTCGCCAGCAGCGACAGGCCGAGCCCCATGCCAACCACCTGCGCCACCTCCCCCGGGTCCACCACCGCTGGCAATTGCGATAGAAAATAGACCTCGGGGCTGAACAGCTCGGTACCCGTCAGCGCTTGCAGCGCCTGCCGGATGCTCTCGATGTTCAGGCAGAAGACCAGGCCGAGCGCGAAGCCGATGGCGGTGCCGAGCACGCCGACCGAGGCGCCGCAGAGCAGGAAAATGCGCAGGATCGCGCCACGCGTGGCGCCCATGGTGCGCAGGACGGCGATGTCCCGCCCCTTGTCCTTCACCAGCATGATGAGGCTGCTGATGATGTTGAAGGCGGCGACGATGATGATGAGGGTCAGGATCAGGAACATCACGTTCCGCTCGACCTGCACCGCATTGAAGAAGCTGCTGTTGGCGTCCTGCCAGTCGACGATGCGCACCGGCCGGTCCGCCAGGGCGCGGCGGATCTCGGGATTCACGACACGGACGCGGGTCGGGTCCTGGACGAAGACTTCCACCTGCGTCGCGGCTCCAGGCATCTGGAAGTAGATCTGCGCCGCCTCCAGCGGCAGGAAGACGAAGCTGCTGTCGTATTCGTTCATGCCGACATTGAACATCGCCACCACCCGATAGGCGCGCACCCGCGGCAGGGTGCCTACCACCGTGGCGCGGCCCTGCGGCGAGATCAGGGTGATGCGGTCGCCGATGCCGACCCGCATGCGAGCGGCGAGGCTGGTGCCGATGACGATGGCATCCTCGCCCCCGAACTCCTCCAGGCTGCCACGGCGGATATTGTCGGCGATGATCCCGCGGGCCCGGAGATCCTCCGGCCGGATGCCGCGCGCCAGGCCGCCGGAAGCGCCGCCGGCCTCGCTGGTGAGCAGCACCTGGCCTTCGATGATCGGCGCCGCCTCGACCACGCCGGGCAGACCGCGGATGCGGGTCACCACCGGATCGAAGTCCCGCATGGGCCCGCCCTCTGCGGCATAGACGCCCATATGGCCGTTGAGGCCGAGGATGCGGCCGAGCAGTTCCTGCCGGAAGCCATTCATCACGCTCATAACGATGATCAGCGTTGCGACGCCAAGCGCGATGCCGACCAGGGAGAAGATCGCGATCACCGAGACGAAGCGCTCGCCCTTCCGCGCCCGCAGATAGCGGAAGGCGACGGTGCGCTCGAAGGGGCCAAACATGCTCAGCCCCTGATCCGCGCGATCGCGTCCTCCACGGAGAGCTCGGCGCGTTCCCCGGTGGCACGGCGCTTCAGCTCGATCCGGCCGGCGGCGGCGCTGCGCGGGCCGATGATGGCCTGCCAGGGAAAGCCCATCAGATCGGCATCGGCGAATTTGGCGCCGGCGCGGTCCTCGCGGTCGTCGAGCACCGCATCGGGGTCAAAGGCGGCGTAGATCCGTTCGGAGAGTGCATCGCAGCCGGCATCGCCACGCTTCAGGTTCAGCACGGCAAGGCGGAAGGGTGCCACCGAATCCGGCCATTTGATGCCGGCTTCGTCGTGATTGGCCTCGATCAGGGCACCGACCAGGCGGGAGACGCCAATGCCGTAGCTGCCCATTTCCGGCACCACCATCTTGCCGTCGGCGCCCGAGACCTGCAGGCCCATGGCGGCGCTGTATTTGGTGCCGAAATAGAAGATGTGGCCGACCTCGATACCGCGGGCGGAAACCTGACGTTCCGCCGGCACCCGCGCCCAGGCGGCCGCATCGTGCTTCTCATCCGTCGCGGCGTAGCGGCTGGTCCAGAAATCGACGATGGGGGCAAGGTCGCCCTGGCGGTCCGGGGCGCTGGCCAATACGTCGAAATCCAGCAGGTCGCGATGAAGGTAGACTTGGCTCTCGCCGGTCTCGGCCAGGACGATGAATTCATGGCTGAGATTGCCGCCGATCGGGCCGGTATCCGCCTGCATCGGGATCGCTTTCAGGCCCATGCGGGCAAAGGTGCGCAGATAGGCGACGAACATCTGCCGGTAGCTGCGCTGCGCGCCTTCGTAATCGAGGTCGAAGCTGTAGGCGTCCTTCATCAGGAATTCGCGGCCGCGCATGACACCAAAGCGCGGGCGCATCTCATCCCGGAACTTCCACTGGATATGGTAGAGGTTGCGCGGCAGGTCGCGGTAGCTCTTCGCGTAGGATTTGAAGATATCGGTGACCATTTCCTCATTGGTCGGGCCGAACAGCATCTCCCGCTCATGCCGGTCGCGCAGCCGGAGCATCTCCGGCCCATAGGCGTCGTAGCGGCCGCTCTGGCGCCAGAGATCGGCGGTCTGGATCGTCGGCATCAGGATTTCCTGGGCGCCCGCGGCGTCTTGCTCCTGCCGCACGATCTCGGCCACCTTCTGGAGCACGCGCAGTCCCAGTGGCAGCCAGGCATAGATGCCGGCAGAGGTCTGCCGGATCATGCCGGCCCGCAGCATCAGGCGGTGGGACGCGATCTGCGCCTCCGCCGGGGTTTCCTTCAATGTCGGCAGAAAGGCGCGGGAAAGGCGCAAGACGCAGGCTCCTGGATGGGCGAAGGCGCGGGACAGTAGGGGCGCCAGGGGCAGTCCGCCAGGGGGGCTGCGGGGCGGATTGGCCGAAGCCCCGTAACCGCGGAGGTGAAGCAATTTCCTTTCCATGTTGCGATGCAGCACACACGAAAAGCGATCAAATTCTCCGTTGCAATAAAGAAAATTGCTTGGCCGCAATGCCGCCCTGGGTTAGAGAAAAAAGGGCCGCACCCATGGGATGCGGCCCGAGTTTAGGGAGGAAACGCCAGTCACACGGCAGGAAGAGAACCAACTCTCTTCCTGGTGCTGATGGTGGCGCGAAGGCCGAACGCGGCACAATGCCAAACGATGCCGCCTGAGCCGAAAAATTCGGCCTCCAGACTGCCCTTGCCCAATATGGAAGCGACACCGGCCTAAAAGCCCGGAAAGCCGCTTATTTTTCGGGCAGGGCCAGCCAGCCACTGCGGAAACTGAGCCAGTCGCTCTCGATCAGCGCATAGGCGCCCAGCCAGATCACCGCCGAGACCAGCGTTGTAACGGCCATTTTCCACGGCAGCCGAGGGCGCCGCGGCAGGCCGCGCCAGCCGCCCGTCTGCGGGTCGCCTTCCGGATCGGGGCTGGTGCCGATCGGCAGCACGGCAAAAAGCACCATCCACCAGATCATGATATAGACGGCAGTTCCCGAGACGAGGCTCATGCAAGCGGTCCTGTAGAGGCCAGAAAACCATCGTGCCCGGCCATCCGAAAGGCAGCGGCGCGGCGCCGCTGCAAGCGATGTAGGCGTCAAACCCGCAGGAGATGCACTTCGACCGTAGGCCGCTTGCGAAGCCGCCGGCCAACCGCCTTCCGCAGCACCGCCCGCGTCGCCTCCCGCAGGGCGTCGTCCTCGCGGCGGATGGCCTGCGGCAAGTCGGTGACGGCGCGCGCCACCTCGCCTGCGAGTTGAGCCGGCTCAAGATCGGCAGTGTCGAAAAGGCCGGGGGCGGAAACCTTGGGCTCGCCCAGCACGCGGCCGGCCGCATCCACCGCCAGGGATGCGATCACCACGCCATTGAACAGCATGCGCTTGCGCGCCGCCAGCACGCCGCCCTGAAGGGGCAGCAGCCGGCCATTGTCCACCGCCAGGCGCCCGGTCGGCACGCCCTCCACCACTTCCGGCCGGTTGGCGGGGGAGAGGCGCAGCACATCGCCATCCTCGACCAGGATCGGCGTGGCGCCGAGCGTCCTGGCCAGCGCCGCATGCTCGCTGAGGTGCCGCCATTCGCCATGCACCGGCACCGCATAGCGCGGCTTCACCAGGGCATAGAGCCGCTTCAGCTCGTCCCGCGCCGGATGGCCGGAGACATGCACCATATGGTCGTCCGCGGTCATCACCTGGCAGCCACGGCGGGCCAGGTCATCCTGCAGCCGCAGGATGCCGCGTTCGTTGCCGGGAATCATGCGGGACGAAAAGATCACCGTATCCCCCTCCCCCAGCGCGATCGAGGGATGGGTATCGGCGCCGATCTTGGCCAGGGCCGAGCGGGGTTCGCCCTGGCTGCCCGTGCAGATGATCAGCAGCGAATCATCGGGCAGGAACCCGGCCTCCTCCTCCGAGACGAAGGGCTCGATATCCCGCAGGTAGCCACATTCCCGCGCTGCCGCCTCGGCGTTCCGCAAGGACCGGCCGAACAGGGCCACCTGCCGCCCGGCCGCCTTGCCGGCACGGGCGATGCTCTCGACCCGTGCGACATTGGTGGCGAAACAGGTGACAGCCACCCGTCCCTTCAACCTCCGGATGATGGCAGCCAGGTTCCGCCGCACCTCGGCCTCGCTGCCTGAATGGCCTTCGACCAGGGCATTGGTCGAGTCGCAAACCATCGCCAGCACGCCCTCCTCGCCAAGGCGTGCGAAGGCATCCTCATCGGTCGGCAGGCCGACCAGCGGCTCAGGGTCGAGTTTCCAGTCGCCAGTATGCAGCACCAGTCCGTGCCTGGTGCGGATCGCAACCGCCTGGGCCTCCGGCACCGAATGGGCGACGCGGAGGAATTCCAGGTCGAAAGGCGGCAGCGATACCCTGCCACCAAGCGGAATGGTCGTGACCTTGGCCTCGCCCGCCAGCCCGGCCTCCCCCAGCTTCCGCCGCAACACGGCGGCAACGAAGGGGCTGGCGAAGATCGGGCAGCGCAGTTGCGGCCAGAGATAGGCGACGGCGCCCACATGGTCCTCATGCGCATGGGTGATGACGAGCCCCACCAGCCGGTCCCGGCGTTCCGCCAGCCAGACCGGGTCGGGGACCATCACCTCGACCTCCGGATTCTCCGGACCGCCGAAGCCGATGCCGCAATCAATCGCCAGAAGGCGGCCGTCGCATCGGTAGACATTGAGGTTCATTCCGATCTCGCCAGTACCGCCGAGCGGAATGAAAGCAAGATCGCCGTCCGGCTCGGGGCCGGCCGCAGCCATGAAATCGTCCATACGTCTCTTCTACGCGGGTTCGGCCGCGCTGGGTTGGGTTATCCTGTCCTCGTCAAATTGGGGGCGGAATTGCGTTCCGCCAACAGGCGCAGGCCCTCCAGCGTGATATCGGGGTCGATCCGGTCGATCACGGCCGTGCCTTCGGCGAAAAGCGGGGCCAGGCCGCCGGTGGCAATCACCTTCAGCGCCGCCTCCTGCTCCCCCCGGATGCGGCCGATGATGCCCTCGATCATCCCGACATAGCCCCAATAGATTCCCGACTGCATGGCGGCGACGGTGTCCCGCCCCACCACCGCCTGGGGCCGGCCGATGCCGATTCGCGGCAGCCGGGCCGCCGCCTGGTGCAGCGCCTCCAGCGAGAGGTTGACCCCAGGCGCGATCACCCCACCCAGATAGGCGCCATCCGTATCCACCACATCGAAGGTGGTGGCGGTGCCGAAATCGATCACCACCAGCGGTCCCCCGTAGTGATGATGCGCGGCCAGCGAGTTCAGCAGCCGGTCGGCGCCGACCTCCTGCGGCCGGTCCACCCGGATCTCGAAGCCCCAATCCACCGCGGCCCGGGCCACCAAGGGCTCGCAGGCGAACCATTCACGGCACAGGCGGCGGAGATTGTAGAGCGCGGCAGGGACCACCGTGCCGATGGCGCAGCGATCAACATCGGTCGGCTTCAGGCCGGAGAATTGCAGCAGCGCCAGCAGCCAGACCGCGTATTCGTCCGAGGTTCTGTCGGGGCGCGTGGCGATGCGCCAGCGGCCGCGCCACTCGGAGCCATCATGCACCGCGAAGACGACATTGGTATTGCCTGCATCGACTGCCAGCAGCATGGGACTACAGCGCCTCCCCCGACCGGGCTTCCTGTTCCTGCACCTCGCCGGCGGTGATGCTGAGGCGAATTCCGCCACTTTCCAACAACAGGCTGCCATCGGGGGCCAAGCCTGCGAAGCCACCGGCGATTGTCCCGGTTCCACGGCGCACGGCAATCACTTGGCCATGCCCGGGGCCAAACCCCGCCCAGGCGGCGCGGATGGGGGCGAAACCCTCCGCCGCCTGGAGGCGCCGCCAATGGTCGAGCCGGGCCAGCAGGTGGCTGGCGAAATCCTCGGGCGGCACGGCCCGGCCAAGGCAGGCCGTGGGCCGGTCCGGCAGGGCTGGTGCGGCCATCAGATTGACGCCGAAGCCAAGCACCAGCCAGGCCAGTCCTCCGTCGGACCGCAGCGAAGATTCGGCGAGGATGCCGCCGCATTTCGCCCCGTGCCGCAGCAGGTCATTCGGCCATTTCAGGCGCAGGGCATCGGGCTCCGGGTCGATCCCGCGTGCTGCCTCGGCCAGCGCGACACCGGCCAGCAGGCTCCATTGCGCCGCATCCCGCGCCGGCCCTGCGGGGCGAAGGAGCGCCGAGAGATAGAGGTTGCCGGGCGGCGAGGACCAGGCCCGGCCACTCCGGCCGCGGCCGGCGGTCTGCTGCCCGGCCAGGATCACCAGGCATTCGGCCTCGCCGGCCTCCGCCAGCCCGGTCAGCCGGTCCGAGGTGCTGGGGAGAGCCGAGTGCAGCTCCACCCGCCAGCCAGCGGGCGCGATCATGTGCCGGCGCCCCTCGACCTCAGCCCAGCAGCGCCGCCGCTGCCGCTTGCGCAGCACCCAGTATCGGCGCCGGCCAGAGCGCGAAAAGGGTGTTGAACAGCCCAGTGCCGGCCATCACCACGGTCAGGCTGGCCGGCGCGCGATCCAGCGCGCCCACCGGCGCATCGAAATACATCGCCTTGACGATGCGAAGATAATAGTAGGCCGAGACCACGCTGGTCAGCACGCCGATGACCGCCAGGGTCCAGAACCCGCCCTGCACCGCCGCCAGGAAGACGTAGAGCTTGCCGAAGAAGCCGGCCAGCGGCGGGATGCCGGCCATCGAGAACATGAAGACCGCCATCCACATCGCCATTGCAGGGTCGGTGCGGCCGAGCCCGGCGAGATCCTCGATCTCCTCGACCGCCCTGCCCTGCCGGCGCATCGCCACCAGCACGGCAAAGGCGCCGAGGCTCATGAACAGGTAGATCGCCATGTAGATCAGCAGCCCGCGCAGCCCGATGTCATTGGCGACCGCAAGCCCCATCAGCGCGTAGCCGACATGGCTGATGGAGGAATAGGCCATCAGCCGCTTCAGGTTGGGCTGCCTGATCGCGGCGAAGCTGCCGAGGATCATCGAGGCCATGGATACCAGCAGGATGACCTGCTGCCACTGCCCCACCAGATCGCCGAAGGGCCCAAGGAGCACGCGCGCCAGCAACGCGATGGCGGCAATCTTGGGGGCCGTAGCGAAGAAGGCGGTGACCGGCGTCGGCGCCCCCTCATAGACGTCCGGCGTCCACATATGGAAGGGCACCGCCGAAATCTTGAAGGCAAGCCCGGCGATGACGAAGACCACCCCCACCACCACGCCGGGGGGAGACGCCCTGCGCCGCGGAGAAGGCATCGGCCAGCCGGTCGAAATTCGTGCTCCCCGCGAAGCCGTAGACCAGCGAACTGCCATAGAGCAGCAGGCCGGACGCGAGCGCGCCAAGCACGAAATACTTCAGCCCCGCCTCGGCCGAGCGTGCATTGTCACGGTGGAAGGCGGCGATGACGTAGAGCGGCAGCGACAGCAATTCCAACCCGAGATAAAGGGCCATCAGGTCATTGGCCGAGATCATGACCATGGTGCCAAGCGTCGCGAAGAGCACCAGCACCGGGTATTCGAAACGCGCCAGCCCCTCCCGCTCGTTGAAGTCGAGGGCGAGCAGCAGGCAGAGCGCGCCACCGGTCAGCGCCAGCAGCTTCATGAAAGCACCGAAGGAATCGGCAACGTACTGCCCGCCAAGCGCTGTGCCCTCCGGCTGGCCAAGCACCAGCACCCCGGTCAGCAACAGGGCACCGATCACCGCCATGGCAGCGGGGAAGAACGGATCCCGCTTCGGGATCACCCCGATCACCAGGATGATGAGGCCGCAGCAGGCAAGCACCAACTCCGGCAGGGCAAGGGTCCAGGCCATGGCGCTCACATCCCCGCCAAGCGCGACACCGACAGCGCGGCTTCATGCCGCTCCACCAGGGCAGCCACGCTGGCCTCGAAAATTTCCAGGAAGGATTGCGGATAGACGCCCATCCAGAGCGTGAGGAGGATGAGCGGCGCGAAGACCGCGTATTCGCGCGGGCTGAGGTCGAGCAGCGCGCGGAGATCATCCCGCGTGATGCGGCCGAAGGCGACGCGCCGATACAGCCAGAGCATATAGGCGGCACCCAGGATCATGCCGAGCGCCGCACCGAAGGCGACCCAGGGGTTCACCTGCCAGGCGCCGACGATCACCAGGAGTTCGCCCACGGAAATTCGCCAGCCCGGGAAGGCTGATACTGGCCATGGTGAAGAACATGAAGACCAGCGCATAGGACGGCATGATGCCCGCCACGCCGCCATAGCGCGCAATCTCCCGGCTATGCACGCGGTCATAGAGCACGCCCACGCAGAGGAAGAGCGCGGCGGAAACCACGCCATGCGCCAGCATGGTGAAGAGCGCGCCCGACAGGCCCTGCTGGTTGAAGGTGAAGATGCCGAGCGTGACGATGCCCATATGCGCGACGGAGGAATAGGCGATCAGCTTCTTCATGTCCGCCTGCGCCAGCGCCACCAGGGAGGTATAGACCACGGCGATGATCGAAAGCGCGTAGATCAGCGGTGCGAATTCGGCGCTGGCTTCGGGCAGCAGCGGCAGGGAGAAGCGGAGGAAGCCATAGGCGCCCATCTTCAGCAGTACGCCAGCCAGGATGACGGAGCCCGCGGTCGGCGCCTCCACATGCGCATCCGGCAACCAGGTATGCACCGGCCACATCGGCACCTTCACCGCGAAGCTGGCGAGAAAGGCAAAGAAGATCCAGGTCTGCGCCGCGCGCGGGACTGGGTAGTCGAACAACATCGGGATGTCGGTGGTGCCGGCCTGGTACCAGAGATAAAGGATCGCCAGCAGCATCAGCACGCTGCCAAGCAGCGTGTAGAGGAAGAATTTGAAGGCGGCATAGACCCGCCGCTGCCCGCCCCAGACACCGATGATGAGAAACATCGGGATCAGCACGGCCTCGAAGAACACATAGAAGACAATGAAGTCGAGGGCGCAGAACATGCCGACCATCATGGTTTCGAGCACCAGGAAGGACACCATGTAGTCCCGCACCCGGTTCTCGATCGCTTCCCAGGAGGCAAGGATGCAGATGGGCGTCAGCACCGTGGAGAGCAGCACGAACAGCACCGAGAGCCCGTCCACGCCCATATGGTAACCGACACCGAATTCCGGCAACCAGGAGAGCTGCTCCTCGAACTGGAACTCGGCCGAACTGCGGTCGAAGCGGACCCAGAGGATCAGGCTCAGGACAAGAACGATCAGGCTGGTCCAGAGCGCGGTCCAGCGGGCGCTGCGGGCAATGACTGCCTCTTCGCCCCGGGTGAACATGATGATCGCCGCCCCCGCCAATGGCAGAAAAGTCAGCAGCGAGAGCAGCGGGAAGCCGGCGGCGTTCATTCTCAGCGCCCGATCAGGAAGAGGGAGACGAAGAGGACGAGCCCGATGATCATGGCGAAGGCGTAGTTCGCCACCCGCCCCGTCTGGATCCGCACCGCGCCTCGGGCAACGCCAACTGCGAGATCGGCGGCACCATTCGGCATGCCGTCGATGATTCGCGCGTCGCCGGTCCTCCAGAAGACCAGCGCCAGCCGCCGCGCGGGGCGGACCAGGATCGCGTCATAGAGCTCGTCGAAATACCATTTGTTCAGCAGGAACAGGTAGAGGCCGCGAAACTGCGCCGCGAGCCGCCCCGGGATGCCCGGGGCCAACATGTAAAACAGGTAGGCGAGCCCAATTCCAGCCACACCGACTACCACCGGCGCGAGCGGCACCCAGGCCGGCACCTCATGCATCGCATGCAGGATGTGGTTCTGCGGGCCGTTCAGGATCGAGCTGTTCCAGAATTCCTGCTCATGCTCGCCGATGAAGAGCGGCGCGAAAATGAAGCCGGTCACTGTGGCACCCACCGCCAGCAGCAGCAGCGGGATCAGCATCACCGCCGGGCTTTCATGGACGTGTTCCATGGTGTGGTGATCGGCGCGCGGCCGTCCATGGAAGGTCATGATGAGCAGACGCCAGGAATAGAAGGCGGTGAGGAAGGCTGCCGCCATGCCGCAGAGGAAGGCATAGAAGCCGACCCCGCTATGCGCAGCAAAGGCGACCTCCAGGATGGCGTCCTTGGAATAGTAGCCGGCGAAAAAGGGAATGCCGGCCAGCGCCAGGCTTCCGATCCACATCACCACATAGGTGATCGGGATCTTCGACCAGATGCCGCCCATCTTTCGCATGTCCTGCTCATCCGACATGGCATGGATCACGCTGCCGGCGCCAAGGAAGAGCAGGGCCTTGAAAAAGGCATGGGTGATCAGGTGGAACATCGCCACCTGGTACGCACCGACCCCGGCCGCGAAGAACATGTAGCCAAGCTGCGAGCAGGTGGAATAGGCGATCACCCGCTTGATGTCGTTCTGCACGCAGCCAACCGTCGCTGCGAAGAAGGCGGTGGAGGCACCAACCACAGTGACGATAGCCAGCGCCACCGGCGCATATTCCATCAGCGGCGACATGCGACAGATCAGGAAGACACCGGCCGTGACCATGGTTGCAGCATGGATCAGCGCCGAAACCGGCGTCGGCCCCTCCATCGCATCCGGCAGCCAGGTGTGCAGGCCGAGCTGCGCCGATTTGCTGCAAGCGCCGAGGAAGAGCAGCACGCCAATCAGTTCGATCGAGTTGATGCCGAGGAAGAGGTCCTCGGTATGCTGCGGCACGGCAGCGAAAAATTTCGGCGAACTCGATGCTGTTGAAGGTGAAGAAGGTCAGCGCCAAACCCAGGGCGAAGAAAAAATCGCCGACGCGGTTAACGATGAAAGCCTTCATCGCCGCACGGTTGGCACTTTCACGGTCGTACCAGTAGCCGATCAGCAGGTAGCTTGCAAGACCCACTCCCTCCCAGCCGAAGTAGAGCTGCGCCAAGTTATCCGCGCTCACCAGCATCAGCATCATAAAGGTGAAGAGGCTAAGATAGGCGAAGAAGCGCGCCGGCGTCGCGTCATGCGACATGTAGCCGACACTGTAGATGTGGATCAGCGTCGAGATGAAGGTGACCATGGCCACCATCACCGCTGCGATCGTGTCGTAGCGCAGCGCCCAGGACATCTCGAAGCCACCGACATCGATCCAAGTGACAATCGACACGGTGGTGGGATTGCCACCCAGCGCCACCTGGCCGAAGGCCAGGATGCCGCAGAGCGTGGCCAGCGCCATGCAGACGACAGTGGACCATTGCGCGGCCCGATCGCCGATCCAGCGGCCGAAGAAGCCGCTGAGGCAGGCCCCGAGCAGGGGGGAAGAAGATGGCGCCGACGAACATGGGACTCAGCCCTTCAGGGTCGAGATATCCTCGACCTCGATACTGCCGCGGTTGCGGAAATAGATCACGACGATGGCGAGGCCGATCGCCGCCTCCGCCGCTGCGACGGTGAGGACGAACATCGCAAAAATCTGGCCTGCCAGGTCATCCAGCCAGGCCGAGAAGGCGACGAAGTTCAGGTTCACCGACAGAAGGATGAGCTCCACCGACATCAGGATGACGATGACGTTCTTTCGGTTCATGAAGATTCCGAAGATGCCCAGCACCAGCAGGATGGCGCCGACGGTCAGGTAATGGGCGAGGCCAATGGTCATCTCAATGGTGCCCCTCATGGCCGGCGTCATGCGTGACAGCGGGTTTCGGCTCCTCCGGCAGCGGCGGCCGCTCGATGCCGAGTGTCTTCAGCCCGGCGCCCAGGGGTACCTGCCGCAGGTTGACCGAACCGGCCCGGGCGACCTGGGCCGCGATGTCCTGGCGGCGAGTGCCCGGCCGGCTGCGATGGGTGAGCACGATTGCGCCGATCATCGCGACCAGCAACACCAGGCCCGATGCCTGGAACAGGTAGACATAATCCGTATAGAGGATGCGCCCCAGCGCCTCGGCATTGGTCACGTCGCCGCCGGGATTGGGCGAGAGGCGCAGGTCCTCAGCCAGGTCGGCGAAGGACCAGGTGCCCAGCACCAGCACCAATTCCAGGAACAGGATCCCGCCGATCACCGCGCCCAACGGGGCGTAGCGCTGGAACCCTTCGCGCAGCCGCGCGAAGTCGACATCCAGCATCATCACCACGAAGAGGAACAGCACCGCGACCGCGCCGACATAGACGATGACCAGGATCATCGCCAGGAATTCGGCCCCTGCGATCAGGAACAGCGCCGATGCGTTGAAGAAGGCAAGAATCAGGAACAGCACGCTGTGCACCGGATTCCGCGATGTCACCACCATGACCGCGGAAGCGATCAGGATGGCCGCGAATAGGTAGAAGGCTGCTGCCGCGATCATCGCGCGCCTCCGTCACCGTTGGGGATCATGGCGTCGTCCGGTGGTATGGCCCCGTTGGGGCAGGGGAAAAATTCGGGCAGATCAGCGGTAGGGAGCGTCGAGTTCGAGCCGCTTGGCGAGTTCCGGCTCCCACCGGTCCCCGTTCGCGAGCAGGCGCTGCTTGTCATAGAGCAACTCCTCCCGCGTCTCGACCGAGAACTCGAAATCGGCCCCTCGACAATGGCATCCACCGGGCAGGCTTCCTCGCACATGCCGCAATAGATGCACTTCACCATGTCGATGTCATAGCGCGTGGTGCGGCGGCTGCCATCCTCGCGCGGCTCGGCCTCGATGGTGATGGCCTGGGCAGGGCAGATCGCCTCGCAGAGCTTGCAGGCGATGCAGCGTTCCTCCCCGTTCGGATAGCGGCGCAACGCGTGCTCGCCCTTGAAGCGGGGGGAGAGGGGGCCCTTCTCGAAGGGGTAGTTGAGCGTCACCTTGGGCTTGAAGAAATACTTCAAGGTCAGCGCCATGCCCGAGACCAACTCGGACAGTAGCAGGCTGCGGGCGGCGCGATCGAGCGTTGCCATCAAATCCTCACGCCGGCAGCCAGCCGGTCAGCTTGAGCACTGCCGCGGTCAGCACCAGCCAAACCAGGCTGAAAGGCAGGAAGACCTTCCAGCCCAGCCGCATCAGCTGGTCATAACGGTAGCGCGGGAAGGTCGCGCGGACCCAGATGAAGGTGAAGAGGCAAAGGCAGATCTTCAGCGCGAACCAGATCGGACCGGGAATCCAGGTGAAGGGCTCCATCTGCATCGGCGGCAGCCAACCGCCAAGGAACAGGATGGTGGTCAGCGCCGACATCAGGATCATGTTCGCGTATTCGCCGAGGAAGAACAGGGCGAAGGACATGGCGCTGTATTCGACGAAGAAGCCCGCCACCAGCTCGCTTTCACCTTCCGGCAGATCGAAGGGCGCGCGGTTGGTCTCCGCCAGCGTGCTGATGAAGAAGATGATGAACATCGGGAACAGCGGGATGAAGAACCACACCGTCTGCTGCGCCAGCACGATGTCCGAGAGGTTCAGGCTGCCCACGCAAAGCAGCACGGTGACGATGACGAAGCCCATTGAGACTTCGTAGCTCACCATCTGCGCCGCGCTGCGCAGCGCGCCGAGGAAGGCGTATTTCGAGTTGCTCGCCCAGCCGGCGATGATGATGCCATAGACGCCGAGCGAGGAGATGGCGAAGAGGTACAGGATGCCAACATTGATATCGGCAATGGCCCAGCCCTCATTCACCGGGATCACCGCCCAGGCCAGCATCGCCAGCATGAAGGTGAGCATCGGCGCGAAGAGGAACAGCAGGCGATTGGCCCCGGAGGGGACGATCGTCTCCTTCATGAGCATCTTGATGGCGTCGGCGAAGGGCTGCAGCAGTCCGAGAGGGCCCACCACGTTCGGCCCCTTGCGGAGTTGCATGGCCGCCAGGACCTTGCGCTCCGCATAGGTGAGATAGGCGACGGCGAGCAGAACCGGCACCAGCAGGGCCAGGGTCTGCGCCACCGTGATGGCCAGGATGCCGGCGGGGGATGCGAGGAAGTCTTCCATGCCGCCCTACTCCGCCGCGATCTGCGCCGCGGGCGCCAGATAGACCTTCGCGCATTCCGCCATGGTGGCGGAGGCACGGCTGATGACATCCGCCTGCCAGTAGTTCGTGAGCGGCAGGGTGAAAGGCGCGTCGGACAGCGAGGCGAAGCCCCCGCCCGGGCCGCCGGTGTCCGTGCAGCCACCCCGCTCCAGCCGTGCTGTCTCGGCGAAGATCGGGTTCACCTCGGCAAGCCGCGCGCGTATGCCGTCCAGCGTGTCATAGGGCAGGCGCTGACCCAACAACTCGCTCGCGGCGCGGATGATCTTCCAATCCTCCCGCGCCTCGCCGGGCGGATAGACGGCTAGGCGACCGCGCTGCACCCGACCTTCAGTATTGACCCAGGTGGCATCCTTCTCGGTATAGGCCGCGCCCGGCAGGATCACATCCGCCCGGCCCGCCGCGGCCTCGCCGTGATGGCCCTGGTAGATGACGAAGGTGCCGGCCGGAATGCGCGCCGGGTCCACATTATCGGCGCCGAGCAGCCACAGCGCCTCCAACCCATCCGGCGCAGGCGCCGCCTTCCCCGGAACGAAGCCCAATTCCAGTGCGCCGACCTGGCCGCCGAACAGATGCAGCATATTGAAACCATGCCAGTCGGGCTTCAGCATTCCATTCGCCGAGGCCACCTGCCAAGCGGCGGCCAGCACGGCCGCGCCATCCGGCCGGGTTAAGGCGCCGCGGCCAAGGATCAGCATCGGCCGCTCCGCCGCCCGCAGCACCTCGCAGAACCGATGCGAGCCATCGGCCAGCGCGCGCAGGGTCGCGCCCCCCTCCCCCAGCCAGTCGTGGCCATAGGTAAGGTCGAGGCCGCGCGGCCCGACGAAACCCACCGGGAATTTGCCGGCCACCACGCGTTTGCGGATGCGCGCATTGATGACCGGCGCCTCCTGCCGCGGGTTGCTGCCAATGATGAGCAGCGCATCCGCCTCCTCGATGCCGGCGATACTGGTGTTGAAGCGATAGAAATCGGGGCGCGACGTATCGACGGCCGCGCCATCCGTGCGGCATTCCAGATGCGTGCTGCCCAGCGCGGTCATCAGGTCGCGCAGTGCGATGATCGCCTCCGCGTCCACAAGGTCGCCAACCACGGCGCCGATACGGTCGCCCGGCATGCCCCGCAGCCGCGCCGCGATGGCGCCGAAAACCTCCGCCCAACTCGCGGGCTGCAACTTGCCATCGCGCCTTATCCAGGGCCGATCAAGGCGCCGCCGCTTCAACCCGTCGAAGGAGAAGCGGCCGCGATCGGCCATCCACTCCTCGTTCACGTCGTCATTGATGCGCGGCAGCATCCGGAGAACCTCCCCGGAGCGGGCATCGATGCGGATATTGGTCCCCGTCGCGTCCAACACGTCGATGCTGTCGGTCTTCCGCAACTCCCAGGGCCGGGAGACGAAGGCATAGGGTCGGCTGGTCAACGCCCCAACCGGGCAGATGTCGATCAGGTTGCCGGAAAGCTCCGTGGTGAGCGCCTTCTCGACATAGGTGCCGATCTCCATGTTCTCGCCGCGATTGGTCGCGCCAAGCTCCGGTACGCCGGCCACCTCGGTGGCGAAGCGGATGCAGCGGGTGCACTGGATGCAGCGGGTCATGATCGTCTTGATCAGCGGACCCATGTACTTGTCTTTGACTGACCGCTTGGCCTCGCGGTAGCGGCTATGGTCCATGCCGTAGGCAACGGCTTGGTCCTGCAGGTCGCATTCGCCGCCCTGATCGCAGATCGGGCAATCCAGCGGATGGTTGATCAGCAGGAATTCCATGACGCCGCGGCGGCCATTCCGCACCATCGGGCTGTCGGTAAAGACCTTCATCCCATCGGCGACCGGATAGGCGCAGGAGGCGATGGGCTTCGGCGCCTTCTCCACCTCGACCAGGCACATCCGGCAATTGCCGGCGACAGAAAGCCGTTCATGGTAGCAGAAGCGCGGGATCTCCTTGCCCGCGGCCTCGCAGGCTTGCAGGACGGAGACGCCGTTCGGGACCTCGACTTCGATCCCGTCAACCGTGACCTTTGCCATATGCCTACTCCGCCGCCATCGGCAGCGTTGGGGTGGGCGAGCCGCGTCGCGCCTGATACTCGGCGATGCGTTCTTCCATCATCGGCCGGAAATGCCGGATCAGCCCCTGCACGGGCCAGACACCGCCATCGGCCAGCGCGCAGATCGTGTGGCCCTCGATCTGCCGCGTCACCTGTTCCAGCACATCGATCTCGGCACTTTCGGCGCGGCCTTCCACCATGCGGTCCATCACGCGCTTCACCCAGCCCATGCCCTCGCGGCAGGGCGTGCACTGGCCGCAGCTTTCGTGCTTGTAGAAGGCCGAGAGCCGAGCGATCGCCTTGATGAGGTCGGTGGACTTGTCCATCACGATCACGCCCGCGGTACCAAGACCGGTCTTGTGGTCGCGCAGCGCGTCGAAGTCCATCAGCACATCGTCGCAGACGGATTTCGGGATCATGGGCGTCGAGGAGCCACCAGGGATCACCGCCAGCAGATTGTCCCAGCCGCCGCGCACGCCGCCGGCATGCCGCTCGATCAGCTCGCGCAGCGGGATGCTCATCTCCTCCTCCACATTGCAGGGCTTGTTCACATGGCCCTGGATGCAGAAGATCTTGGTGCCGGAATTCTTCGGCCGGCCGAACCCCGCGAACCACGCCGCGCCACGGCGCAGGATGGTCGGCACCACGGCGATGGTCTCGACATTATTCACCGTGGTCGGCGCGCCGTAGAGGCCGACCGCCGCCGGAAAGGGCGGCTTCAGGCGCGGCATGCCCTTCTTGCCCTCCAGCGACTCGATCAGCGCGGTTTCCTCGCCGCAGATATAGGCGCCGGCGCCGCGATGCACATAAAGGTCGAAATCCCAGCCGCTGCCGCAGGCATTGGGGCCGATCAGCCCGGCGGCATAGGCCTCGTCGATCGCCGCCTGAAGCACCAGGTGCTCGTTGTAGTATTCGCCGCGGACATAGATGTAGCCGGCATGCGCGCCCATCGCGAGACCGGCGATGAGGCAACCCTCGATCAGCGTGTGCGGGTCATGCCGCAGGATATCGCGGTCCTTGCAGGTGCCGGGCTCAGATTCATCGGCATTCACCACCAGGTAGTGCGGCCGCTCGCTCGCCTGCTTCGGCATGAAGGACCATTTCAGGCCGGTCGGGAAACCGGCACCGCCGCGGCCGCGCAGTCCCGAATTCTTTACCTCCTCGATGATCCAGTCGCGCCCCTTGGCCAGCAGCGCGCCGGTGCCATCCCAATTGCCGCGCCTGCGCGCTGCCGCCAGGCGCCAGTCCTGCATGCCATAGAGATTGGTGAAGATGCGGTCCTTGTCGGAGAGCGCCATGGTCCCTCACTCCCCCCGGAACATCAGTGAGCGTCAGCGGCCCGCCGACCGGCGCACTGGTCTGACGGCCAATGACGGAGCCCGGCTCCGGCCTTTCGCCGCGCTTCAGCGCCTCCATCAGCCGAACGGTGCTCTCGTAGTCCAGGTCCTCGTAATAGTCGTCATCGACCTGCAGGATCGGCGCATTCACGCAGCCGCCGAGGCATTCCACCTCGGTGATGGTGAAAAGCCCGTCGGCGCTGGTGTCGCCGTAGCCCTGGAGCTGCCCGGCATCCTTGCAGGCACGAAACACCTCCTCCGAACCCCGCAACCAGCAGGGCGTCGTGCCGCAGACCTGCAAATGGTAGCGGCCAATCGGCTTGGTATTGAACATGAAGTAGAAGGTCGCGACCTCATAGACCCGGATCGGAGCCATCCCAAGCCGGGCCGCCACGGCATCCATCGCGACATTCGGCAGCCAGGCGCTGCCGGTCTCACGCCCCATCTGCCGCTGCGCGACATAGAGCGCCGGGATCACCGCGCTGGCCTGCTTGCCGGCCGGGTAGCGCTTGACGATCTTATCGATCGCCGCCTCGCTCTCCGCGTCGAAGGCGAAATGCGTGGGCTGCGGAATCTCGTTCGCCGTGGAGACGTCGGTTGCCATCAGCGGTCGATCTCCCCGAAGACGATGTCGAGCGAGCCGATGATCGCTACCGCATCGGCCAGCATATGGCCCTTGGAGAGCACCTCCATGGCCTGCAAATGCGCATAGCCTGGCGCACGGATCTTGCATCGATAGGGCCGGTTGGTGCCGTCCGCCACCATGTAGACGCCGAACTCGCCCTTCGGCGCCTCGGTCACCGTGTAGGTGGCGCCTTCCGGCACGTGGTAGCCCTCGGTGTAGAGCTTGAAGTGATGGATCAGCGCTTCCATCGAGCACTTCATCTCGCCACGCTTCGGTGGCGCGATCTTGTTGTCCAGGATCCTCACCGGCCCGGGCTTCAGCAGCGCAAGGCACTGCTCGATGATGCGCTGGCTCTGCCGCATCTCCTGGATGCGCACGAGATAGCGGTCGTAGCAATCACCCTGACGGCCGACCGGGATGTCGAAGTCAAGCTGGTCGTAGATCTCGTAGGGCTGCGACTTCCGCAGGTCCCAGGCGCAGCCGGAGGCTCGCAGGCAGGGGCCGCTGAATCCCCATTCCATCGCCTGTTCCGCGGTCATGACGCCGATATCGACGGTACGCTGCTTGAAGATCCGGTTCTCGGTCAGGATTCCTTCGAGATCGGACAGGAAACCGGGAAACTGCCGACACCAGTTGCCGATCCGGTCCTCCAGCGATTTCGGGATATCGCGGCCGACACCGCCGGCGCGGAAGTAGTTGACGTGGTAGTGGCTGCCGCCCGCTGCCTCGTAGAATTCCAGCAGATGCTCGCGCTGCTCGAAGCCCCAGAGCGCCGGGGTGATGGCGCCGCAATCCAGCGCATAGGTGGTGACGTTCAGCAGGTGGTTCAGGATGCGCGTCAACTCCGCGAACATGGTGCGGATCACCCGCGCCCGCTCCGGTACCTGCCCCTCGATGCGCAGCAGCCGCTCCACCGCGAGCACGAAGCTGTGCTCCATGGACATGGGCGAGACATAATCCAGGCGGTCCATATAGGGCATCGCCTGGAGATAGGTCTTGTACTCGATCAGCTTCTCGGTGCCGCGGTGCAGCAGGCCGATATGCGGATCGGCGCGCTCCACCATCTCGCCCTTCAGTTCGAGGATGAGGCGCAACACGCCATGCGCGGCCGGGTGCTGCGGGCCATAATTGATGGTGTGGCTGTCCACCTCGACGGTGGTGCGGGAGCGGGTATCCTCCTGGGTTGGCGAAGGATCGGTGACGCTCCGCACCGGCTCGGAGGGAACGGCGGTGACGCTCACGGTTTCGGCCCCTCGATGCGGTTGAGATGCACCTTCTCGTCCCCGGGCAGCGTGGTCATGCCTTCCCAGGGAGAGAGGAAGTCGAAATTGCGGAAGTCCTGCGTCAGCTTCACCGGCTCATAGACCACCTGCTTTCGCTCTTCGTCGTAGCGGACCTCGACATAGCCGGTGAGCGGGAAGTCCTTGCGCAGCGGATGGCCCTCGAAGCCGTAATCGGTGAGCAGGCGACGCAGATCGGTCTGCCCTTGGAAGACGATGCCATACATGTCCCAGGCCTCACGCTCATACCAGGTGGCGCATGGCCAGAGACCCGCCACGCTCGGCACCGGCGAGGCCGCATCGGTCGCGGCAATGACGCGGATGCGCTGGTTCAGCGACAGCGAGAGCAGATTGTAGACCACCTCGAAACGCAGCGGCCGCTCCGGGAAGTCCGTGCCGCAAAGGTCCATCAACTGCTCGAAAGCGAAGGCATCGCCGTCGCGCAGCAAGGTCATCGTCTCGATGAGCGCCTCGCGGCGGACGCGCAGCACCAGCTCCGCGCCGCGCTCCACCAGCACCTGCTGCACCACGCCATGCGGCAGCGCCATGCGCGCCGCTTCGCCGAGCGCCTGCAACTGCGCTTCCCTGTCCACGATGTCAGCCACGCAGAATCGTCCCCTGCCGCCGGATCTTCTTCTGCAATTGCATGATGCCGTAGACCAGCCCCTCGGCCGTCGGCGGGCAGCCCGGGACATAGACATCCACCGGCACGATACGGTCGCAGCCGCGCACCACGCTGTAGGAGTAGTGGTAATAGCCGCCGCCATTGGCGCAGCTACCCATGCTGATCACCCAGCGCGGCTCCGACATCTGGTCGTAGACCTTGCGGAGCGCGGGAGCCATCTTGTTGGTCAGCGTCCCCGCCACGATCATCACATCCGACTGCCGCGGCGAGCCACGCGGGATGATGCCGAAGCGGTCCAGGTCGTACCGCGCCATATAGGCGTGGATCATCGGCACCGCGCAGCAGGCGAGGCCGAAGGTCATCGGCCAGAGGCTGCCGGTGCGGGCCCAGTTCACCACCTTGTCGATATTGGCGACGACGAAGCCCTTGTCCTCGATCTCACCGGTGATGCCTTTCACCACGGCATCCTGCGCCGGGCCCGGCGCCAGGTGCTCACGGTTCCAGGCGATTGTGTCGGTATTGCCGCTCATGAGAGCGTCACTCCCAATCCAGGGCGCCCTTGCGCCATTCATAGACGAAGCCCGCCGTCAGAACGGTAAGGAAGGCGATCATCGACAGGAAGCCGAACCAGCCGATATCGCCGAGCGCCACCGCCCAGGGGAACAGGAAGGCCACCTCCAGGTCAAAGATGATGAACAGGATGGCGACCAGATAGAATCGCACATCGAAGCGGCGGCGCGTGTCGTCGAAGGGCTCGAAGCCGCATTCATAGGCCGAGAGCTTCTCGGCATAGGGCTTCTGCCGCGCCACCAGCAGGCTGCCGCCCACCATGGCCAGCGCGATTCCCCCGGCGATCGCCAGGAAGACGAGGATGGGGAAATACTCGGCCAGCAGTGGCTGGGTCATGCTTGCTTCGCCCTTCGAGACACCATCGCGGCCCCGATGGGACCGGCAACCGGCCGGGCCGCAGCGGATGCCGCAGCGCAGCGCGGCCGGACATTACCTGCGCCCCGCATACTCCGCCATAGCGGGAAGATTGCCTTCGGACCGAACATTTTGGCTCGCCGCGCCGGAACGAAAAGGGGCCAGAATACGGCGACGGCGCCGCCCCGTAAGCGGGTGCGACGCCGTTGCTGTTACTGCTGTCGCGTGGCGCGAGTGACGGGGCTCGAACCCGCGACCTCCGGCGTGACAGGCCGGCGCTCTAACCAACTGAGCTACACCCGCCCGCGACAGGCGGCGGGGTTTAGGCCCCCACGCCGTAGGTGTCAAGCGCGTCCCGCGCATTGCGCGAGGCGCCGGTTTCCCGTCATCGGTCTCCATGGGCACTGACGGGATCGAACCGCCGACATCCTGTGTGTAAGACAGGCGCTCTACCGCTGAGCTAAGTGCCCGCGGGGCCCCTTCCTAGCCGCACTGCCGGCGGCCGGCAAAGCCCTGAAATGCGAAAGGGCCGGCGCTTGGCGCCGCCCCCCGACTCGCCAGTCCGGTCCCGAATGGCCTCGGATCAGTTCACCGCATCCTTCAGGCCCTTGCCGGCCTTGAAGCGCACAGTAGTGCTAGCGGGAATCTTGATCTCCTCACCGGTGCGCGGGTTGCGCCCCTTGCCCGCCTTGCGACGGGTGGTGGAGAAGGTGCCGAAGCCGACCAGGCGCACGTCCTGCTTCTTCTTCAGTGCCCTCTTGATCTCATCGAACACCGCATCGAGCACCTCGCCCGCCCGCGCCTTCGGCAGGTCGCCCGCTTCCGCAACGACCGAAATGAGATCCTGCTTGTTCACGTGGAAAACCCCCCTTCCCTGAAGAAGCCACCGCCGGCCCGGACGATTCCGGGTCTGAAACCCATAGCGAATGTAAGGGGCAGGATTCTCGCGCGTCAATCACGCGCAACTCGATTCAGGGCGGTTAACCGCCGCTTTTCGCGGGTTCTGTGGCTGGAAAGATGCGCGGCGGGCGATTCGGCATGCCGATCGCGGCGCCGCGCATCGATTCCATGCCTCAATGCGGCAAGGCTGGCTGCGAGGCGTCCCCGTCCTTGGACCGCGCGGGCGCGGGCTCCGGTGGTTCCTCCCACTCGATCGCCTCGGGCTTCCGGGCCAGTGCCTGGGCGATGACCTCATCCACATGCGAGACAGGCAGGATGGTCAGCCCCTTCTTTACATTATCCGGGATCTCGGCCAGGTCCTTCTCATTGTCCTTCGGGATGAACACGGTAGTGACGCCGGAACGCAGCGCCGCCAGCAGCTTCTCCTTCAGGCCGCCGATCGGCAGCACCCGGCCGCGCAGCGTGATTTCGCCCGTCATCGCCACATCCTTCCGCACCGGAATGCCGGTGAGGACGGAGACGATGCTGGTCGCCATCGCGATGCCCGCGGAAGGCCCATCCTTCGGGGTCGCGCCTTCCGGGACATGCACATGGATGTCCCGCTTCTCGAAGAGCGTCGGCTTGAGGCCGAAGCTCGGCGCCCGCGACCGCACATAGGACATGGCGGCCGAGACGCTTTCCTGCATCACGTCGCCCAGCTTGCCGGTGTGCTGGATCTTGCCCTTGCCCGGGACGGTGACCGATTCGATGGTCAGGATCTCGCCGCCCACCTCGGTCCAGGCGAGGCCGGTGACAACGCCGACCATGTCCTCGGCCTCGAGGTCGCCGTAGCGGAACTTCCGCACACCGGCGAATTTGTCGAGGTTCTTGGCGGTGATCGCAACCTTCTTCGACTTCTTCGCCACGATCTCGCGCACCGCCTTGCGGGCGAGGCCGCCGATCTCGCGCTCCAGGCTGCGGACGCCGGCCTCGCGGGTGTAGTAGCGCACCAGGTCGCGCAGCGCGTCCTCGCTGACGCTCCACTCCGTGATCTTCAGCCCATTCGCCTCGGACTGCTTCGGCATCAGGTGGCGCTTGGCAATCTCGACCTTCTCATCCTCGGTGTAGCCGGGGATACGGATGATCTCCATGCGGTCCATCAGCGGCTGCGGCATGCGCAGACTATTGGCCGTGGTGACGAACATCACGTCCGAGAGGTCGTAATCCACCTCCAGATAGTGGTCGGCGAAGGTGGAGTTCTGCTCGGGGTCCAACACCTCCAGCAGCGCCGAGGAGGGGTCGCCGCGCCAGTCGGCACCAAGCTTGTCGATCTCGTCGAGCAGGAACAGCGGGTTCGAGGTCTTCGCCTTCTTCATGCCCTGGATCACCTTCCCGGGCATGGAGCCGATATAGGTGCGGCGGTGGCCACGCACCTCCGCCTCATCCCGCACGCCTCCGAGCGACATGCGCACGAAGCTCCGCCCCGTCGCCTTGGCGATCGACTTGCCGAGCGAGGTCTTGCCAACGCCGGGCGGGCCCACCAGGCAGAGGATCGGGCCACGGATCTTGGGCGAGCGCGACTGCACCGCCAGATATTCGAGGATCCGCTCCTTGATCTTCTCAAGCCCGTAGTGGTCGGCGTCGAGCACCTTCTCCGCCTCGAGAATGTCGTTGCGGACGCGGCTCTTCTTCTTCCACGGGATCGACAGCATCCAGTCGAGGTAGTTGCGGACCACCGTCGCCTCGGCGCTCATCGGCGACATGGTGCGGAGCTTCTTCAGCTCGGCCATCGCCTTCTCGCGAGCTTCCTTGGAGAATTTGGTGGTCTTGATGCGGGCCTCCAACTCGGCGGCCTCGTCCTTGCCGTCCTCGCCCTCGCCGAGTTCCTTCTGGATCGCCTTGAGCTGCTCGTTCAGGTAGTACTCGCGCTGCGTCTTCTCCATCTGCCGCTTGACGCGGTTGCGGATGCGCTTCTCCACCTGCAGCACGCCGATCTCGGATTCCATATGGCCGAAGACCCGCTCCAGCCGCGCGGAGACGCCGCCGGTCTCCAGCAGTTCCTGCTTCTCCGGGATCTTCAGGCTGAGATGCGCGGCGACGGTATCGGCCAGCTTGGCCGGGTCGTCGATCTGGTTGATCGAGACCAGCACCTCGGGCGCAATTTTCTTATTGAGCTTGATGTACTGCTCGAACTGCCCGACCACGGTGCGGGCCAGCGCCTCCGTCTCCGGCGGCTCGGCCGGCTGCTCCTCGAGCGGCGCGGCATAGGCCTCGAAATGCGACTGGGTCTCCTTGAACCCGGTGATGCGCGCGCGGCGGCCGCCCTCGACCAGCACCTTCACCGTACCGTCCGGCAGCTTCAAAAGCTGCAGCACCGTGGAAATGGTGCCGACCTGGTAGAGATCCTCGGCGCCGGGATCATCCTGCGAAGCGTTCTTCTGCGCGACCAGGAGGATCTGCTTGTCCTCGCGCTGCACCGTCTCCAGCGCGCGGACGCTTTTCTCGCGCCCGACGAAAAGCGGCACGATCATATGCGGGAACACGACGATATCCCGCAACGGCAGGACGGGCAGCAATTCGCCGCTTTGGGGTTCCAGGGTCTTATCCGCCATTGGGGACCTCGCTATGGGACAGTCGACGCACGGGCCGCCCCCAGGGATGCTTCCATCGCTGCCTGGTGCGCGGCACGGCCCGCGGCGTCACGGGATACAGGAGAAATGGGTCCCCCCGGCATCCTCCAACAAGGTCTTGAACGCGGCGCGCCACCCCAGGGTGCCGCGCCAGCGCCAGGACCGGATGCGGTTGCCGGATCAGCCTCTTCTCAGGCCGAACTCTGCTCGGCCGCCCGCTCGCCATAGATGAAGAGCGGGCTTGCGCGGCCCTCCGCCACCTCCCGGTTCACCACCACCTCATCCACATCTTCGAGCCCAGGCAGGTCGAACATGGTGGAGAGCAGGATCGCCTCCATGATCGAACGCAGGCCACGGGCGCCGGTCTTGCGCTGGATGGCGCGGGTCGAGACCGAGCGCAGCGCATCCTCGGTGAAGGTGAGTTTGGTTCCCTCCATCTCGAAGAGGCGCTGGTACTGCTTGACCAGGGCGTTCTTCGGCCTGGTCAGGATCTCGACCAGCGCCTTCTCATCGAGGTCCTCGAGGGTCGCCACAACAGGCAGGCGGCCGATGAATTCCGGAATCAGGCCGAACTTCAGCAGATCCTCGGGCTCCACCTCGCGCAGCACCGCCCCCATCCGCCGCTCATCCGAGGAGCGGACCTCGGCGCCGAAGCCGATGCCGCTGCCCTTGCCGCGGGCGGCGATGATCTTCTCAAGGCCCGAGAAGGCGCCGCCGCAGATGAACAGGATGTTCGAGGTATCGACCTGCAGGAATTCCTGCTGCGGATGCTTCCGCCCGCCCTGGGGTGGCACGGAGGCCACCGTGCCCTCCATGATCTTCAGCAGGGCCTGCTGCACCCCCTCCCCGCTGACGTCGCGCGTGATCGAGGGGTTGTCGGACTTGCGGCTGATTTTGTCGACCTCGTCGATATAGACGATGCCGCGCTGCGCCCGCTCCACGTTGTAGTCGGCTGATTGCAGCAGCTTGAGGATGATGTTCTCCACATCCTCGCCGACGTAGCCGGCCTCGGTCAGGGTGGTGGCGTCCGCCATGGTGAAGGGCACGTCGAGGATGCGGGCGAGGGTCTGCGCCAGCAGCGTCTTGCCCGACCCGGTCGGACCGACCAGCATGATGTTCGACTTGGCGATCTCGACGTCGTTGTTCTTGGCGCCGTGGGCCAGCCGCTTGTAATGGTTGTGCACCGCAACCGAAAGGACCTTCTTCGCGTGATCCTGGCCGATGACATAGTCATCGAGGACCTTGCAGATCTCCTTGGGCGTGGGCACCCCATCACGGGACTTCACGAGGTGCGTCTTGTGCTCCTCGCGGATGATGTCCATGCACAGCTCGACGCATTCGTCACAGATGAACACGGTAGGTCCGGCGATGAGCTTCCGGACCTCGTGCTGCGACTTGCCGCAGAACGAGCAGTAGAGGGTATTCTTAGAGTCGCCGGACTTGCTCATGGGCACTCCCCGCCCCCCCGGCCGCCGGAAGGGTCGGCAAGGGGGGGCGCTTCGCTTGACTGTAGCCCCCCTGTCATCGGGGGAAAAGCATTAGGCCGACCCGGCGCGCTCGCGGAACGGTGAGGTCAGGCGTCAGGGCCAGCGCCCCGCCTGCCCCGCCGCACTCCGGCCGGGTCAGACCTTGCCCGCTTCGGCCCCCGGCGCTGGCGGCCGCTGTTCGACCACCTGATCGATTAGGCCGAAGTCCCGGGCTTCCTCGGCAGACATATAGGTATCGCGCTCCAGCTTGCGCTCGATCGCTTCGAGGGGCTGACCCGTATGCTTCACATAGATCTCGTTCAGCCGCTGCCGCAGCTTCAGGATCTCGCGCGCCTGGATCTCGATGTCGGTGGCCTGGCCCTGGGCGCCGCCGGAGGGCTGGTGGACCATGATCCGGGCATTCGGCAGGGCGAAGCGCTTGTCCTTGGCGCCGGCCGTGAGCAGCAGGCTGCCCATGGAGGCGGCCTGGCCAATGCAGACCGTGCTCACCGGGCTGCGGATATACTGCATGGTGTCGTACATCGCGAGGCCGGCCGAAACCACGCCACCAGGACTATTGATATAGAAGGCGATGTCCTTGTTCGGGTTCTCGCTCTCCAGGAACAGTAGCTGCGCGCAGGTGAGCGCAGCAACCTGGTCGAAGACCGGGCCGGTCAGGAAGATGATCCGTTCCTTCAGCAGCCGCGAATAGATATCGAAGGCACGCTCGCCGCGGGCCGTCTGCTCGACGACCATGGGCACCAGCGTATTGTTGTAGACCTCGACCGGATCACGGTCCCGCATGACTATGCCTTTCAGTCCCTGGAGGGCGCACCGGAGGCGGCGGCCCCCAGCATCGCCCATCAGGGTTAATGTGGTGCAGCGGAAGCCGCGCCGAAAGGCCCCCTTGGCAAGGCAGCCTCCGGAATCCCGGGCTCAGGCCGCCGCGGCGGTGGAAAGTTCCTCGGGCGCCACGCTGCGCTCAGTCACTTTGGCGAGTTCCAGCATGAAATCCACCACTTTCTCCTCGAAGATGGGGGAGCGCAGATTCTCGGCCGCCTGCGGGTTCTTGCGGAAGAACTCCATCACCTGCTGCTCCTGGCCCGGGTAGCGGGCGGCTTCCTGCCGCATCGCCCGGCCCAGCTCCTCGGCGGTGACGCTGATATTGTTGGTCCGGCCGATCTCGGAAAGCAGCAGGCCGAGCCGAATCCGCCGTTCGGCGATGCCGCGATACTCGGCCCGGAGCGCCGCCTCGTCCTTGCCCTTGTCGTCCTCGTCCAGCCGCCCGGCCTTGAGGTCGGCCTCGATCCGTTGCCAGATCTGGCCGAATTCCGCCTCGACCATCCCCTCCGGGACTGCGAAATCCGCCCGGGAGGCCAGCGCATCGAGCAGCGCCCGCTTCACCTTGAGGCGGGAGAGGCCGTCATATTCCTGCTGCAGGCTCTGGGTCACCACCTCCCGCAGCTTGCCCAGTTCCTCAAATCCCAGGGTCTTGGCAAATTCGTCATCGATGGCCGGCAGGCTGGGCTTCTTCAGCCCCTTGCAGGTGACCTCGAATTTCGCCGCCTTGCCGGCCAGGTCCTTGGCCCCGTATTCGGCCGGGAAGCTGACTTCGATCGTGCGGGTCTCGCCCGGGGCAATGCCTTCCAGTTGCTCGGTGAAGCCCGGGATGAAGCCCTCGCCCGCGACCTCGATCGGCATGTCGGTCGCGGAGCCGCCCGGGAAGGGCTCGCCGGGCTCGGCACCCGGCTCCTCCACCAGCCGGCCGATGAAGTCGCAGACCGCGACCTCGCCCTTCTCGGCGCCACGGGTCTCGGTGACATCGTCCAGCTTGCGGTTGCGCTGGGCGATCTGCTCCAGCGCCTTGGCGACCTGCTCCTCACTGGGCTCGGCCTTCAGGCGCTCCACCTCGATGCCGGCGAAGTCGGGCATCGGCACCTCGGGCATGAGTTCCAGCTCGACCTTGAATTCCAGGTCGGTGCCATCGGCGAAATTCACCACCTCGACCTTGGGCTGCAGGGCCGGGCGGAGGCCGCGGTCGGTCACCACCTGCTGTGTTGCGGTATTGACCGATTGCTCCAGCACCTCGCCCATCACGGCCTGGCCGTAGCGGGCCTGCACCACCTTGGGCGGGATCTTGCCGGGGCGGAAGCCGGGCAGGCGCAGCTCCCGGCCCAACTGGGCCAGCCGCCGCTCGCGCTCGGCCGCGATGTCGCCCGCGGGGACCACAACTGTATAGGCCCGCTTCAGCCCCTCATTCGCGACCTCGGTCACCTGCATCGTCTTCAGTTCCATCCCAAGAAAAGCGCTGGCCCAGGAAAAACGCCGGCGGCGGTGGTGCGGGCGGAGGGATTTGAACCCCCACGGCTTGCGCCACCGGAACCTAAATCCGGCGTGTCTGCCAGTTCCACCACGCCCGCAAGCCGCCGGCCCGGCGGGCCGCCGCAGCCGTGAAGGGCGGCGTGTAGCGCAGGCGGTGACGGTTTCCAAGGTGAGGCATGGCAGCAATGGCCATATTCGCCGCCCTACCCCCCGAGCAGCGCCTGGGCGCAGCCATCCAGGATGGCCTCCGCGTCCAGCCCATATTCACGGTAGAGGTCCGGCAGGTCGCCGGCCTGTCCGAAATGATCGACGCCGAGCGGCACCACCCGTTGCCCGCGCACCGCGCCGAGCCAGGCATGCGCCGCCGGATGGCCATCCAGCACCGTCACCAGCGCAGCATCCCGTGCCAGGGGGCCAAGCAGTTGCTCGATATGGCTCGGGGTCGCACCACCGCCGCTGCGGGCGCCGCGACGGTGGGCCAGCCATTCCGCATGCAGCCGGTCCGAGCTGGTCAGGGCCAGCAGCCCGGCTTCCGGCACCTCCTCGCGCAATTGGGTGAAGGCATCCAGCGCTTCCGGTGCCACGGGTCCCTGATAGGCCAGGGCGATCCGTGCCCCCGGCGCCGGCGGCACCACCCAGTAGCCGCCGGCGACCACCGCGGCAGGGTCCAGGCTGCGACTGGGCTGTTCCAGCGCCCGGGTCGAGAGCCGCAGCCAGACCGCGGACCCATCGGGCTTCTGCATATGCTCGAAGGCCCAGGCCATCAGGATCGCCACTTCATCGGCATAGGTGGGCTCGTAGCTCGCCAGCCGGTCCTGGGCGATGCCGATCAGCGGCGTGTTGACCGACTGGTGCTGGCCACCTTCCGGTGCGAGGGTCAGGCCGGATGGCGTTGATACCAAAAGAAATCTCGCATCCTGATAACAGGCATAGATCAGCGCATCGAGGCCGCGGTTGACGAAGGGATCATAGACCGTGCCCACCGGCAGCAGCCGTGCCCCATAGAGCGAATGCGACAGGCCGAGGGCCGACATCAGCAGGAACAGGTTCTGCTCGGCGATGCCAAGCTCGATATGCTGGCCCTGCGGCGACATGCCCCAGCGCTGGGCGGAAGCAAGCTTCGCATCGCGGAAGACGTCGTTCTTCAGATGCCGGTCGAAGACGCCGCGGCGATTCACCCAGGGGCCGAGATTGGTCGAGACCGTTACATCCGGGCTGGTGGTGACGATACGCGAGGCCAGGGCGGCGGCCTCCCCCTGGCCCCTGCCCAATTCCGCCAGCACCTCGCCGAAGGCCGCCTGGGTGGAGAGCTTCCGGCCGGCCGGAACCTTCGGCACCGGGAAGGCAGCAGGCACCGGCACGGCCGGCGCGACCAGCCGGCGCCCCTCCGGCGCCAGCGGCCGGGCGAAGGGGACGCTTTCGATGAAGGCGCGGAGCTCCGCCTCCGGCACCTCCAGCCCCTCGAAGGGATCCCATTCATGGCCGTCGCGGATGCCGAGCTCGCGCTTGAACCCGGCCATCTGTTCCCGGCTCATCAGCCCGGCATGGTTGTCCTTGTGACCGGCGAAGGGCAGGCCCATGCCCTTGATGGTATAGGCGATGAAGCAGGTGGGCTGGTCGCCGGCGGCGTCCTGGGCGCGGAAGGCCTCCAGCAGGGTCTGCACGTCATGCCCGCCGAGATTGGTCATCAGCGCCCCCAGCTCCTCGTCCGAGAGGGGGTCGATGATCGCCCGCACGCCGGCGACGCGGCCAAGATCGGCCAGCAGCGCCACCCGCCAGGCGGCGCCGCCCTGGAAGGTCAGCGCGGAATAGAGGCTGTTCGGGCAGTCATCGATCCAGCGCCGCAGCGTCTCGCCCTCCTCCCGGGCGAAGGCGGCTTCCAGCATGCGGCCGTATTTCAGGGTGACGACGTTCCAGCCCATGTCCCGGAACAGCCCCTCGATCCGGCCGAAGAGCCGGTCCTGCACCACCGAATCGAGGCTCTGGCGGTTGTAGTCGATGATCCACCAGACATTGCGGATGTCGTGTTTCCAGCCCTCCAGCAGGGCCTCGTAGATATTGCCCTCATCGAGTTCGGCATCGCCAACGATGGCCACATGCCGCCCCGCCGGGATCTCCGCCCGGCCGAGCCCGTGCAGCCGCACGTAGTCCTGCACCAGCGAGCCGAAGGAGGTCAGCGCCACGCCGAGCCCGACCGAGCCGGTGGAGAAATCCACCTCCGCCCCGTCCTTCACCCGGGAGGGGTAGGGCTGGATGCCGCGGAAGGCCCTGAGCGTCTCCAGCCTGGCCCGCTCCTGCCGGCCGAACAGGTAGTTCATGGCGTGGAAGACCGGCCCGGCATGCGGCTTCACCGCGATCCGGTCCTCGGGCCGCAGGATCTCGAAATAGAGCGCCGTCATGATGGAGATGACCGAGGCGCAGGACGCCTGGTGGCCCCCCACCTTCAGCCCGTCCCGGTTCGGCCGAACATGGTTGGCGTGGTGAATCATCCAGGCCGAGAGCCAGAGCAGCTTCCGCTCGATCGCGTGCAGCAGCCGCAGCCGCGCGGCCTCGGCGCCCGAAGGGGTGGGGGCGGCGGTGCTGGTCAGGATGTTCACGGGACTCTCTCCCCTCGGGCTTGCCGCTGCATCTGGCCCTTCGGGACCGGGCTCGGCAAGGCTCTCCAACCGCGTTTCCGTCCCTTGCCGGTCCGCCAGGTGGCATCACGGGGATGTCATTGCGGCATACAGCCGGCTTCCCGGTAAGTCCCGCCCCTCCCCCTGGATCGCCCCCCCATGCCCTTGAACAAGGCCGTGTTTGGCCGAGCGATGCTGTTGCTGACCGCGGTCGGCTTCGCGGCGCTGCTCGGCCTCGGCGCCGGCTTGGTCTGGTTGGTGGACGAGGCGCGGGGCTATGCCACCGGCGTCGCCGCGACCCAGGAGGTACGGGTCAAGTTGAGCCAGGCGCTCAGCCTGCTCCAGGACGCCGAAACCGGTCAGCGCGGATACCTGCTGACCGGCCAGGAGCAGTACCTGGGCCCCTATCAGGACGCCACCACAGCCCTGCCGAAGGTGCTGCCCCTCCTGGCCGAGCAGGTCATCCGGGATGGCGGCCGCCCGGGTCCGGTCCAGGCGCTGCAGGACCTTGCCGAGCGAAAGCTCGCGGAGTTGCGGGAAACCCTCGCTCTCGCCGAAGCCGGCGACCGCGAGGCGGCCATCAACCGGGTCCGGAGGGGCGAAGGCAAGGAGGTGATGGACTCGATCCGGGAGACCTTGGCAGGAATCGAGTCCCGCAGCACCACTCGCCTCGCCGAGCGCAGCCAGGGCCTGCACCGGTCCAGCCGCGCATTGCTGCTCGGCGCCGCCGGGGCGCTCGGGTTGGTCGCGATAGTGGCGGTGGGTTCCGCCGGCCTTGCCTTCCGCTATGCGGGCGACCTGGAACGCGCCCGGCTGGAGGTCGAGGCGGCCAATGCCGGGCTGGAGGAGCGGGTGGCCGAGCGCACCGCCTTGCTTCAGGCGGCCAATGAGGAGGTCCAGCGCTTCGCCTATATCGTCTCGCACGACCTGCGGGCGCCGCTGGTGAATGTCATGGGCTTCACCGCCGAGCTGGAGGTTGCGGTGGCGGCACTGGACGCCTTGCTGCGCGAGGCCGAAGCCGAGGCGCCACACCTGGTGACCGACGCCGCCAGGGAAGCGGTGACGGCGGATATCCCGGAGGCGATCGGCTTCATCCGCTCCTCGACCGAGCGCATGGACCGGCTGATCAGCGCCATCCTCCGCCTCTCGCGCGAGGGGCGCCGCGCCCTGGCGCCGGAGCCGGTGGCAATGGGGGCGCTGATCGCCGGCATCGCCGATAGCCTGCGCCACCAGTTGGCGGAAGCGGGGGCGGAACTGACGATCGAGGGCAGCCTGCCGGACATCGTCACCGACCGGACCGCGCTGGAGCAGATCTTCGGCAACCTGATCGACAATGCGGTCAAGTACCTCGATCCCGCCAGGCCCGGCCGCATCACCGTCACTGGCCGGGCGGCGCGCGGCCTGGCCAGTTTCGACGTCGCCGACAATGGCCGCGGCATCGCTCCCCGCGACCATGGCCGCATCTTCGAGCTGTTCCGCCGCTCCGGCGCGCAGGACCGGCCGGGCGAGGGCATTGGTCTCGCGCATGTCCGGGCGCTGGCGCGGCGGCTTGGCGGTAATGTCGAATGCGACTCGACACCGGGCCAGGGCTCGGTGTTCCGTGTCACCCTGCCGCTCGCGCCGCTGCCCAGTTTCGGGGAGAACACCGCATGAATACCGCAGCGCATGCCGTGACCATCGTCATGATCGAGGATGACGAGGGCCATGCCCGGCTGATCGAGAAGAACCTGAAGCGCGCCGGCCTCTTCAACGAGGTGCGGCATTTCGCCAGCGGCACCGCCGCATTGCATCACCTGCTCGGCCCCGGCCGGAAGCAGCATCGCCCCCTGCTGGTGCTGCTCGACCTCAACCTGCCGGATATGAGCGGTACCGAGATCCTGACCCAATTGAAGGATGACCCGGAGCTGCGGCTGGCGCCCGTGATCGTGCTCACGACCACGGATGACGAGCGGGAGATTCGCCGCTGCTACGACCTCGGCTGCAATGTCTATATCACCAAGCCGGTGAATTATGAGACCTTCGCCCAGGCGGTGCGCCAGCTCGGGCTGTTCCTGGCGGTGATCCAGGTGCCGCCGGCGCCGTGACCGACAATCCGCGCCGCATTCTCTATATCGATGACGAACCGGGCCTTTGCCGGCTGGTGCAGCGCGACCTGGCGCGGAACGGCTATGCGGTGGCGACGGCCGGCGACGGCGCAACCGGCGTCCGCCTCGCCGCCACCGGGGAATTCGCGGCGATCTGCCTCGACCACTACATGCCGGGCCAGGATGGACTGGACACGCTGGCGCAACTGCGCGCCCTGCCGATGCCGGCGCCGGTGATCTACGTGACCGGATCGGAGGAGGGGCGGATTGCGGTGGCGGCGCTGCGGGCCGGGGCTGCCGACTACGTCATCAAGGAGTCCGGCGGCGAGTTCCTCACCCTGCTCCGCGCCGCCATCGAGGGGGCGATCGAGCGGGAGGGCCTGAAGCGCGCGCAGGAGGCCGCCGAGGCGGCCGTGCGCGTGGCCCGTGACCGGGCGGAGGAGCTGGCGCAGAGCCGCGCCGTCCTGCTGCGGGAGGTGAACCATCGGGTCGCCAATAGCCTGCAACTGATCGCATCCCTCACCCGGCTGCAGGAGGGCACGGTGGCGGATCCTGCGGCACGCGAGGCGTTGGCGGCGATGCGCGGCCGGGTCGCCGCGGTGGCGCAGGTGCATCAGCGGCTCTATACCTCGGAGGATGTCCGGATCGTGGCGCTCGGCGACTACCTGGCCGGGCTGCTGCAGGAAATCGGGCGCGCGCTCGGCGGCGGCACGATCGAGTTGCAGGCGGCGCCGCTCTCGGTGCCGCCCGACCGCGCCGTCTCGCTCGGCGTCATCGTCACGGAACTGGTGACCAATGCGCTGAAATACGCCTATCCCGGCGGCGCCGGCGGGCCGATCCGGGTACGGCTGGAGGCCGAGGGCACGGCCGGGTTGCTGCTGGTGCAGGATGACGGGGTGGGGAGCAGCCCGGGCGGCCCCTCCGGCACCGGCCTCGGGCGGCGGATCGTGGAGGCGCTGGCCGCCGGAGTGGGTGGCGCCGTGGAACACCGCTCCGGTCCCACCGGCACCACCGTCCTGGTGCGCTTCGCCCTGGCCTGACGCGGCCAGCCCGTCAGGCCCAGCCACGCGCCAGCTTGCGGATGGCTGTGGCGGCGGGGCGCTTGCCCTCCCCTACATACTCCTCGTGGTAGTCCTCGATCCGGGCCGGGTCGTAGAGGTAGTTCACCATCAGCCCGGCGCTTTCCTTCATCCCCTTCTCGGAGACATCGCCGCGCCAGTTAATGCGCTCGACCCTGGCGCCGTTGGACAGGTGGAAATGCGCCACCGGGTCGCGGGCACGCTTCGGATTGCTGCTGGCAGCCTCGTTCAGCAGGTAGCCGGCGCAGAGCCGCGTCAGCACCGGCTCCAGCGCCCGCGCGACCGGCTCCTCCCGGAACCAGCCGCGGCGAGCGAGGATGCGCTTCAGCGTCTCGGCCGGGGTTTCGGCCGCGACCACGGCGGTGCCGCCCGCAGCCTCGGCATCGCGCGGCGGCGGCAGGGCGGCGCGCAGCGCGGTGGCCTCCTCCTCGCTGAGCAGCTTCCCACCTTCCTCGGCCGCCAGCCGGTTCTGCAACCAGCGGGAGAAGCCCGGAATGGGCGAGAGGGTGGCGTAAGCCTTCAGCCCCGGCAATTCGCCGCCCAGTACGCCCACCACCCGCTTGATGAGGAAATTGCCGAAGGAGATGCCGTCCAGCCCGCGCTGGCAGTTGTTGATGGAATAGAAGATGGCAGTATCCGCCCGGGCCGGATCCTGCACGGGCGCCTTTTCGTCCAGCAGGCGCTGCACGCTCTCCGCCAGGCCCTTCACCAGCGCCACCTCGACGAAGATCAGCGGCTCGTCCGGCATGCGGGGATGGAAGAAGGCATAGCAGCGGCGGTCGGAGTCGAGGCGGTTCTTGAGGTCCCGCCAGGTGCGGATGCGGTGCACCGCTTCATACTGCACCAGCTTCTCCAGCAATGCGGCGGGCGAGTTCCAGTCGATCCGCTTCAGTTCCAGGAAGCCGACATCGAACCAATTGGCCAGCAGCCCCTTGAGGTCGTTCTCCAGCACCGCCAGCCGCTTGTCGCCATCCATCAGCCGCAGCATCTCGGCCCGGAGGTCCACCAGGAATTTCATGCCATCGGGGATGGTGGTGAACTGGGTCAGCAGCCGCACCCGCGGCGGTTCCAGCGCGCGGCGGAGGCGGCCCTTGGCGGTGGCAAGCTCTTCCGGGTCGGTGGCATCCGCCACCCGCTCCATGGCGATGCGCACCGCGGCGGGGTCGGAGTCGAAGCCGGCCAGGACGCGGAGGAAATCAATCCGTCCCTCGGTATCCAGCCCAAGATAGGCCTGGGCCAGCTTGGCGGCGCGGTTGCGGGCCGAAACCTCGCCGCCGCGCCCGGCCAGGCAGGCGCGCATCTGGTCCTCGATGGTCTCCTCGTCACTGCCGGTGACGCGGTCGGCCATGTCGCGCCAGAGGCTGGTGACGCGGCGGAGTGCCCGGTCGAGAAGGCCATTCTGTTCGGCGAGGTCGGACATGCTGGGCTTTCCTCGGCTGGACGGCAGGGTTTGCTCGCGCAATGTAATCTGGAGAAACCTACCGCGATCATAACCTGCTGTCAGGCCAAGTATGCGGCAGCGACCGCTTCTGGCAGCAGCGTGATGAGATCGGCGGCGACCAGCCCCGGCCCGTGCCGCCGCGCCGCCTCGCCCTGCAGCCAGGCAGCGGCGGCAGCGGCGGCGAAGGGCGGCAGGCCCTGGCCCAGCAGCGCCGCGATGCTGCCCGCCAGCACATCCCCGGTGCCGCCGGTGGCCAGTGTCGGCGGCGCATTGTCGTTGATCACCACCCGCCCGTCGGGGGCGGCGATGACCGTATCGGCGCCCTTCAGCAGCACCACGGCGCCGGTGAGCGCGGCGGCGGCACGGGTGGCGGCAAGCCGATCAGAAGTGAGCCGGTCGGCAACGGCCCGGTCCGCTCCCGGCGGGCCGAAGACGGCGGCGAACTCACCGGCATGCGGGGTGAGGATGGCGGCGCCGCGCAGCGCCTCGGGCACGCCGGCGCAGGCCATCAGTGCGCCGGCATCCACCACCACCTGCCGCCCCGCCTCGATCAGGCGGCGGAGCGTGGCGCGGGTGGCGGAATCCGGGGGCAGCCCGGGGCCGAGCAGCCAGACCTGGCGGCGTGGGTCGGCCAGCAGCGCCTCCGGCCGCTCCAGGGTGACGATGGTGCCGGGGTCGCCGCCCCGGTAGATGGCAGCCGAGGCAGCGTCGGGCGCCAGGATGGTGACCAGCCCCGCCCCCACCCGATGGGCCGCTCCGGCGGCCAGGCGCGTGGCGCCCGTCATCGCGGCGCCGCCCAGGATGCTGACATGGCCGCGGCGGTATTTGTGCGACTCCGCGCCGGGGCGCGGCAGCCGCCACAGGCCGGGCCCGTTGCGCCAGGCGCGCGGTGCCACCCTCGGCAGGACAGAATCGGGTAGGCCGATCGGCGCCAGTTGCGTCTCGCCGCAGAGGCTGCGGCCCGGCAGCAGCAGGTGGCCGGGCTTCAGCCGGAAGAAGGTGACGGTCAGCGCCGCCTGCGGGGCGAAGCCGCGGACCTGGCCGGTGGCGCCATCAAGGCCGGAGGGCACATCGACCGCCAGGATCGGCACCCGCACCGCCCGCAGCACCGCCGCCACCGACCCATCCAGGTCGCGGGAAAGCCCGGCGCCGAAGACCGCGTCCAGCACCAGCCCGGCGCGGCCCGCCTCGGCCGGGGTGAAGTCCAGCATCGGGCCACGCCAGCGGGCGGCGGCCTCTGCCGCATCGGTGCCGGGGCGCGGAGGCGCCAGCGCCGCCACCGCCACCGGCCAGCCCATCGCCTCCAGCAGCCGGGCGGCAACGTAGCCATCCCCGCCATTGTTGCCGGGGCCGGCCAGGACCAGCGTGCGGCAGGGACGGAAGCGGCGCCGCGCGGCGCGGGCCACGGCCCGTCCGGCGGCCTCCATGAGGGCGAGGCCGGGGATGCCGCCGGCGATCGCCGCGGCATCGGCGCGGGCCATCTCCTCGGGCGTGAGCAATTCGGGCGGCATGGCGGGCTCCTTTGCCCGGAAGCTAGCCTGCATCGCGCCCGATCAGGCAAGGGCGATGCGGCCTATGCCTTTGTTCCGGTAGCATTTTCCTGCGAAGGGTCATGCCCTGGAAGGGCGATTGGCCACCCCACCATGGCCGGCAATGCCGGCGTCGAGCGGCAACGGTGCCCGGTGAACCGAAGGGCCCGCCACGCGCTGTTGCCGGTACATCCGCATCGGTGCAGGCCCATGGCACATCTCAAGCTCGGTTCCATTATTCCGGTGATTCTCGTGCTCGGCACAGGCGGTCTCTTCCTGCACAAGGCCATGGACCGCGGCCCGCAGGAGGCGGCCGGCCCGCCTTCCACCGCTACCGCCAACGCGGCCGGCCGGGTGCAGTCCGGCCCCGCCGAAGGCTCCGGGGCGCAGGCCCCGCCGCCGGCCGAGATGAACCCGACCCCCGCGGGCACTCCGGCGGCGCCCAATCCCGGCAATGCGCCGACCTCCGCCACGCCTCTGGCGCCCTCCGGGGAGCCGGCGCGGCCTGTCCCGGGCCATTAAGCGGGGCATTCCGGCCGATACGCGGCCGCCGCGCCATGCCCGATCGGCAGGTCACGCCTGCAACTGCATTTCCGGCCCAATCCGTTGGCAAAAGCCTCTAGCCTGCGCGCGAATCGGTTGGAGTCGTGGGCATGGCCTTCGTGGTGGCAGTGGCGCAGCAGAAGGGCGGGGCGGGAAAATCGACCGTGGCCGCCAACTTGGCCGCGGCCCTGGCCGGCGAGGGCCATCGCGTCGCCCTGCTGGACACCGACCCGCAGCAATCCCTGACGCAATGGCATGCGGAGCGGCAGAAGCAGGGCGGCCGTGCCGTGGCGCTGACCTTCGAGAATCCCTCCGGCTGGCGGGTGCCGGCGGCGCTCGACCGGCTGCGGCGGGTACAGGACTTCGTCATCCTCGATACCCCGCCACATGCGGAGACCGAGGCGAAGCTCGCGATCCGCGCCGCCGATCTCGTGCTGATGCCCGTGCAGCCCTCCCCCGCCGATCTCTGGGCCAGCGAGGCGACGCTGCGGCTGGCGGCCGAGGAAAAGCGGCGGGTGGCGGCACTGCTCAACCGGGTGCCGGCGCAGGGCAGGTTGCGGGAGCGCATCCTGGCCGACCTCGCCGGGCGTGGCGTGACGGTGCTGGGCGCGACGCTCGGCAACCGGGCGCATTTCGCCAGCACCTTCCTGGATGGCCTGGCGGTGACCGAGGCGGCGCCGCGCAGCCCTGCCGCCGAGGAAGTGCGGGCCTTGGTGGCGGCGATCCGTGGTCTGGCCCCGGGCTGAGCCGGAACCGGCAGGCCCTGGGGATTGCATTTTCCGGCGTGCCACGATGCTCCCGAGGCTTCGGATCAGCCCGGATGAATCCGGCCCACCGGAATCATCGGCGTCGGTTTCCGTTAAAGCCGGAGCGGAAACCACTGTAGGAACCCTGGCAGCGGCGCCGAAGGGAGAGGCTGGGACCGATGCTGGGGAATCTGCTTTACGTCCTGCATGTGCTGGGGGCGGTGCTCTGGGTGGGCGGAATGGCCTTCGCGCTGCTGGCGCTGCGCCCGGCAATGGCGGTGCTGGAGCCGCCGCAGCGCCTGGCGCTGCATGAGGCGGCGCTGGCGCGGTTCTTCCGCCTGGTCTGGCACGCCATGCCGGTGCTGCTGGCCAGCGGCTGGCTGCTGCTGTTTGGCTGGTATGGCGGCTTCCGCGGCGCCGGCTGGCATATCCATGTCATGCACCTCACCGCGTTGCTGATGGCGGCGGTCTTCGTGGCGCTGGTGGTCGGACCGTGGCGGGCGTTCCGCGCGGCGATGGCCGGGGGCGACCGGGCCGGCGCGGCACCGCAGGTGGACCGGATCCGGCAATTGGTGACCATCAACCTGGCCCTCGGGCTGCTCACCGTGGCGGTGGCGGCCTGGGGCCGCTTCGGGCATTAGGGCGAACGGATGCAACGATGAGCGCCGGCGACATCGAAATCAGCGAGGACGACTTCCCGGAAATGGAGGCGGTGGCCGCCATCCAACGGGGGCTGCACGCCTTCAACCAGGAAATGGGCGGCCCCTATGGCCGGGAGCCGGTCACAGTGCTGGCCCGCGATGCCGAGGGCACGGTGCGGGGTGGGTTGCTCGGCCTCACCTACTGGAATTGGATCTTCATCGATTGGCTCTGGCTGGCGCCGGACCAGCGCGGCAAGGGGCTGGGCAGCGAGTTGCTGGAACGCGCCGAGGCCATCGCCCGCGGCCGCGGCGCGACCAATGCCTATACCGACACCTTCAGCTTCCAGGCGCCCGGCTTCTGGACCCGGCATGGCTATGTGGAATTCGGCCGGCTGGACGGAATGCCGCCCGGCCATAGCCGGATCTGGTTCCGCAAGACGCTGTGACTCCCTGCCCCGCGTGCCACGGCTTCGGCCGGCGATACTGACACGCGCCCGTTGCGTCCCCGGCCGCGGCGGGCCAGGAATGCGGCACCAGGGAATAGCGGGAGGGACTCCATGAAGGCCGCCGTCGTCACCGAATCAGGGGTGCAGGTGCAGAATGTGCCGCAGCCGCAGCCGAAGCCGAACGAGGTGCTGGTCCGGGTCCGCGCCGCCGGGCTGAACCGCGCCGATCTTGGCGTCGCCGCCGGGCATGCGCATGGCCGCATGGGCGGGCCGGGCACCGTCCTCGGCCTGGAATTCGCCGGCGAGATCGCGGAACTCGGCGCCGATGTGCCGCGCCACCTGAAGCCGGGCGACCGGGTGATGTGCTCCGGCAATGGCGGCTATGCCGAATATGCGGTGGCGGATTGGGGCCGGGTCACGCCGGTGCCGGCGAACAACATGAGCTGGGAACAGGCCGCGACCTTCCCCGTGGCACTGCAAACGATGCACGACGCGGTGGTGACGAATGGCCGCCTGACAGCGGGCGAGAGCATCCTGATCCAGGGCGCCTCCTCCGGGGTCGGGCTGATGGGCATGCAGATCGCGAAGCTGATGGGCGCGAAGCTGGTGCTCGGCAGCTCCACCAATGCGGGGCGGCGGGCGAAGCTCAAGGACTATGGCTGCGACATCGCGATCGACACCGGCGATGCCGCCTGGCCGGACCGGGTGCTGGAGGCCACCGACGGCAAGGGGGTCGAGCTGATCGTGGACCAGGTCTCCGCGAGTGTCGCGAACGGCAATCTGCGGGCCTGCGCCATCCTCGGGCGCATCGTGAATGTCGGGCGCCTCGGCGGCAGCAGGGGCGAGTTCGACTACGACCTGCATGCGATGCGGCGGATCAGTTATATCGGCGTCACCTTCCGCACCCGCAGCCTGGAGGAAGTCCGGGAGATCAACCGCCGGATGCGCGCCGATCTCTGGGCGGCGGTGGAGGCCGGCAGGCTGCGCCTGCCGCTCGACCGGACCTTCCCGTTGGAGGAGGCGGTGGCGGCGCTGGCGCATATGAAGGCGAACCAGCATTTCGGGAAGATCGTGCTGCTGGCCTGAGCCTCGCCGGATTTCGTTTCCCCCGGCCGCATGTCCTCCCCTAGGCTTGGCGCATCGGCGTCAGACCGAAGGGAGGAATTGCATGCGGAACCTGTTCGCGCTCGCCGTGCTCGGCCTGGCCTTGCTGCTGCAACCCGCCGCGGCGCATGGGCCGAACCAGGCGCCGCACCAGCTCTGGCGGATGGGCGACCTCCGCCTCGAAGGCGGTGAGGTGATCCGGGATTTCGGCATCTCCTACGTGACGCATGGCACGCTGAACCCAGAGAAATCCAACGCGATCCTGATGGTGACGGCGATCAGCGGCAACCATCACCGGCTGGATTTCCTGATCGGGCCGGGCAAGGCCCTCGATACCGACAGGTATTTCATCATCGCCACCGACGCGATCGGCAATGGCCTTACCACCTCACCCAGCAACAGCACGGCGCAGCCGCGCATGCGCTTCCCGCGCTTCGCCATACGGGACATGGTGGCCTCGCAGCATCGGCTACTGACCGAGCATCTCGGCATCAATCATGTGGTGGCGGTGGTCGGCCCCTCGATGGGTGGGATGCAGGTGCTGCAATGGGGCGTCAGCCATCCCGGCTTCATGGATGGGCTGGTGGCGATGGTGCCGCTGGCGCGCACCCCGGCCTGGACCGTGGCGGTGCTGGAGGCGAGCCGCAAGGCCATCATGCTCGACCCCGCCTGGAACGAGGGCGACTACACCGCCCCGCCGGAGCGCGGCATCCGGCTGTGGCGCGACATCCTGAGCTTCCTCTCGGCCCGCAGCCCCGAGATGTACCGCGACCAATTCCCGCAGGCTCCGCTGGAGGTGCTGCCCTGGATGACGGCGCAGGAGACCGCGCTGATCGGCGCCTTCGACGCGAATGACTGGATCTACCAGACCTGGGCCTATGAGCGGCACGATATCGGCGCGACGCCGGGCATGGAGGGCGACCTGATCCGGGCGCTGCGGGCGATCCGGGCCAAGACCCTGATCCTGACCGGCACCAAGGACCTGCTGAACCCGGAATACGAACCGCGGGAGGCCGCCCGCTTCATCCGCGACGTGCGGGTGGTGACGATCAGCCCGGGCACCGTGACGGGCCATGCCGCGGCCGGCGGCGGCTTCCCGGCGGATGTGGACTTCCTCAACCAAGAGACGGCGGCCTTCCTGGAGCAGGTGACGCGGGCACCGCGGCCGCGGTAGCGGCGCCGCCCTACCGCCGGATGCCTAGCGCCACGTCGCGCTCTCTTGGCTAAGGAACCAAGGCAAACCTGGACTGCGCCGTTACAGACCGCCGCAGCCGCCGTGGGCGTGCTTGCAGTGATGCAATTGGTTCAGCTCCTTGCGAGCGTCACGATACCCGGCTCACCACCCGCACCAGTTCCAGCGTGGTGAGACTGTCGCGAATCTGAGCCAGGTTGCGAGTCACTCAGCGCATCCAGCACGGCCGCCAGTGTTTTGGACCTCAACTGCCGGTGACGTGAGTTTCCTGTTCTTGTTTAAATATATTTTTAATGTACCTTTCTCCATTCCACATTCGGCATGTTCAAGCGCTATAAGGTGGGAAACGGGGAATCATGCTCAGCCGTTGGTTGTTCATCGTACTTGCCCTGGCTTTTTCTGCTGGGCTTCTCACGCTCGGCGCCAGCTTGGATTCCTCCCAGCGGCCAAGCCTCGAAGCAGCAGACCATCGCTGATGCTCCTCGAATGGCATGGCGTCGCTGCCCGATGCCCCTCCACGCTTCATGTCGCCATGCTGAATCGAAGCGCCCGGTCTCGCCCGCACACAGATGCGGACTTCCTCAACCAAGAGACGGCGGCCTTCCTGGAGCAGGTGGCGCGGGCGCCGCGGCCGCGGTAGCGCCGCCCTAGCGCCGGATCCCCAGGGCCATTTCGCGACGCCAGATATAGAGGCCGCTTGCCACCAGCACCGCCATGCCGGCGAAATCCCAGCCATCCGGCAGTTCCGCCCAGACCAGCGCGCCGAGCAGGGTGGTCCAGAGGATGGCGGAATATTCGAAGGGGGCGAGCAGGGATGCCTCGCCCCGCCGGTAGCCCTCGGTCATCAGCACCTGCGCCAGGGCCGAGACCAGGCCGGTGCCGGCCAGCATCGCCCATTGCCAGGCCGTGGGCGCCACCCAGACCGGGATGCTGGCCAAGCCGGAGACCACCGCGGCGGCGAAGGAGAACCAGAGCACGATGGTGACGCCCGCCTCCCCAGCATCGCCCATGCGGCGGATGGTAATCATGGCAATCGCCCAGCCCAGCGCCCCCAGCAGCACCATCAGCGTGGCGAAATGCTGCCCCGCGGCGCCCTCCGAAGGATGCGCCATCAATAACACGCCGCAGAAGCCCGCCAGCACCGCCGCGCCCCGGCGCGGCCCGACGCGCTCCCGCAGCAGCGGCACGGAAAGCACCGTCAGGAACAGCGGCATGGTGAAGCCGAGCGCGGTCACGGTGGCCAGCGGCAAGGTGGCATAACCGTAGAAGGCGCCGGCCATGCCGAGCAGGCCGGCGGCAGTGCGGATCGCATGCATCCCCGGATACGAGGTGCGCAGCGCCGCCAGCCCGCCATGCCGCCAGAGCAGAGGCAGCAGGGCCGGAATTGCGAAGAGATTGCGGCAGAAGATCACCTGGGCCAGCGGGATGCCGCCCTCCAGCGCCTTCACGAAGGCGGCGGCGATGGTGAAGATCCCGGCCGCGCCCAGCACGAAGAAGACCGCCCGCTTCCGGGCGCGGTCCCGCCGCAGCCGCAGCGCGGCCTCGTCGGGGGGCCGGGCGGCGGGCCCAAGGGGTGGTTGGATAATCGGCTGGGTGTCCATGGACGGCGTTCCCCCCCCGGAGGCTACGGTCCCCGGCGCATGAAGGCCAGACCAGCCAAGGCGCCGTACATCCCGGCGCATCCGGGATTGGAGGTTTCAGCGGATGAGGTGGTCTGGGATGGCCGCTTCCCGCTGCAACGGGTGCGATTCCGCTACACCCGGTTTGACGGCGCGCCCTCGGGCGAGCTGGTCTGGGAGTTGTGGCGGCGCGGCCGCGGCGTGGCCGTGCTGCCCTATGACCCCGTGACCGACCGGCTCGTACTGATCGAGCAATTCCGGCTGCCGGCGCTGGCCGCCGGCCTGCCGCCGGTGATGACCGAATGCGCCGCCGGCCTGGTCGAGATCGGCGAGGACCCGGAGGCGGCGGCCCGGCGCGAGATCGAGGAGGAGACCGGCCTCCTCCCCGGCCGCTTCGAGACGATCGGCCGCTTCATGCTGATGCAGGGCGGCTGCGACGAGCTGATGTTCTACTACGCCGCGCAGGTGACGCTGCCCGAGGCGGGCGCCCTCGGCACCACCCATGGCCTGGTCCATGAGGGCGAGGATATCCGGGTGCTGGTGCTGCCGGCCGCGGCGGCCTTCGCCCTGCTGGATGCCAATCGGATCGAGAACGTGACCGCCGCGGTCTGCCTCTATTGGCTGCGGCAGAACCGGGAGAGGCTCAGGCGCGAATGGACGTGACCGAGATGCGGACCGAACCGCTGTTCCGCGAGGATGCCTATGCCCAGGACTGCACAGCGCGCGTGCTGGCGGCCGGGCCGGAGGGGGTGGTGCTGGACCAGAGCGTCTTCTACCCCCAGGCCGGCGGCCAGCCGGGCGATGCCGGCGTCCTGGCCTGGGACGGGGGCGAGATGCCGGTGGCCCGCGCCGTGAAGGGGCCGGGCGAGAGTGTGCTGCACCTCCCCGCCGAGGGCGCTACCCTGCCACCCCTTGGCGCCATGGTGACGGCGCGGCTGGATTGGGGGCTGCGGCACCGGCATATGCGGATGCATACCAGCCTGCATCTCCTGTGCAGCCTGATCCCCGGCGCCGGCGTCACCGGCGGACAGATCGGCGCCGAGCGCTCGCGGCTGGATTTCGACCTGGCCGAGCCGCCCACCAAGGACTGGCTGACCGAGCGGCTGAACGCGCTGATCGCGGCCGACCATCCGGTAGGCGAGCAATGGATCACCGAGGCGGAGCTTGAGGCCAATCCCGGCCTGGTGCGCACCCTCTCTGTGCAGCCGCCGCGCGGCGCCGGGCGCGTCCGGCTGGTGCGGATCGGCGCGGCGGCGGCGCCGGTGGACCTGCAGCCCTGCGGCGGCACGCATGTGCGGAGCACCGCCGAGATCGGCCGGGTCGAGGTGACGAAGCTGGAGAACAAGGGCAGGCAGAACCGGCGGGTCTATGTAACGCTGGTCGGGGAGCAGGCGTGATGGACAACCTGGTTTCGACGGAATGGCTCGCCAGGGAGCTTGGCAAGCCCGATCTCATCGTCTTCGATGCCACCAAATACCTGCCGAACGAGAAGCTCGACGGCCGCGCCAAATTCGCCGAGGCGCATATCCCGGGCGCCCGCTACTTCGATATCGACGAGGTCGCGGACCCGGACAGCGACCTGCCGCACATGATCCCGACACCGGCACGCTTCGCGAAGCTGATGGGCGCCATGGGCGTCTCCAACGCCTCGCGGATCGTCTTCTACGACCAGAAGGGCCTGGCCAGCGCGGCGCGCGGCTGGTGGCTGATGCGGCTCTTCGGGCATGAGGCGGCGGCGGTGCTGGATGGCGGCTTGCCGAAATGGCAGCACGAAACCCGCCCCACCGAAAGCGGCCCCCCCCCCTGCTCCCTCTGCCGCCAGCTTCGTCCCGGATTTCCAGGCGGAGCGGGTGCGCGGCATCGGCGACATCAAGCGGATCGTGCGGCAAGGCGGCGGCGCGGCGCTGATCCTGGATGCCCGTGCCCGCGGCCGCTTCGACGGCAGCGCGCCGGAGCCGCGCCCCGGCCTGCCCTCCGGCCATATGCCGGGCTCGGCAAGCCTGCCCTTCAACGAGTTGCTGAATCCCGACCAGACCATGCTGGCGCCGGCCGCGCTGCGCGCCCGTTTCGAGGCGGCGGGGGTGGAGGCGGAACAGCCCGTCGTCACCTCCTGCGGCACCGGCGTCACCGCCTGCATCCTCGCGCTTGGCCTGGTACAGGCGGGTTTTCCCGAACCCGCCGTCTATGATGGTTCCTGGACCGAATGGGCCGGACGGCCCGAAACCCCGAAGGTGACGCGCTGATGCCCGACGATTCCATGCCAAAAACCCGCACCGCGCAGGGCTTCGCCACGCGCATGAGCCATGCCGGGCGGGCGGGCACGCATGTGCATGGCTTCGTCAATCCGGCGGTGCATCGCGGCTCGACCGTGCTGCACCCGAATTGCGAGGCGCGGCGCGATGGCGCGAAGCACCGCTTCGAGCAGTTCATGACCTATGGCACCCAGGGCGGCCCCACCCATTACGCGCTGGAAGACGTGGTGGCCGAGATCGAGGGCGGCACGCGCTGCCTGATCGTCGGCACCGGCCTCGCCGCGGTGGCGGTGCCGCTGATGGCCTATCTCAAGTCCGGCGACCACTGCCTGATGCCGGACAGTGTCTATGGGCCGGCGCGCAACCTCTGTGAAACGCTGCTGAAGGGCTGGGGCGTCGAGACCACCTTCTACGACCCGACGGTAGGTGAGGCGGGGATGCGGGCGCTGATCCGCCCCAATACCAGGGTGGTCTATACCGAGAGCCCGGGCAGCCATACCTTCGAGATGCAGGACGTGCCCGCAATCGCCCGCGCCGCGCATGCCGCCGGGGCCCCAGGGGACATCAAGGTATTGATGGACAATACCTGGGGCATCCACCACTTCCAGCCCTTTGCGCATGGGGTGGATGTCTCCATCCAGGCCCTGACCAAATATGTCGGCGGGCATTCGGATGTGCTGCTCGGCAGCGTCACGGTGAACAGTGATGCCGATTGGCAGGCGGTGCGCGCCACCGCCTCGCTGCTCGGGCAATTCGCCTCGCCGGATGATGCCTGGCTGGCGCTGCGCGGCGTGCGCACCATGGCGGTGCGGCTGAAGCGGCAGGAACAGTCGGGGCTGGAAGTGGCGCGCTGGTTCGCGACGCGGCCGGAGGTGCTCAGGGTGATGCATCCGGCGCTGCCCTCGCATCCCCAGCACGACCTCTGGCGGCGCGACTTCACCGGCGCCTGCAGCCTGTTTGGCGTGGTGTTCCAGCCGCGCTACCGGATCGAGGACGTGATGCGCTTCATCGACAGCCTCTCGCTGTTTGGCATCGGCGCGAGCTGGGGCGGCTTCGAGAGCCTGGCCCTGCCCACCACTGGCTTCATTACCCGCACCGCCGGCACCGGCGATTTCGGCGGCCCGATGGCGCGCATCCATATCGGGCTGGAGGAGCCGGCGGATCTGATCGCGGATCTGGAACAGGGGCTGCGGCGGCTGGAGGGGTAGCGCCTCAACCCGCCACTCCGCACCGGGCACAGAGACCCTCGGCCTCCACCGTCGCCCGGTCCAGGGAGAAGCCGGCCCGCGCGGCCGCCGCTCCCAGGGCGGCGGCCACCGCCGGGTCGCTGATCTCGGCGGTGGCGCCGCAGCGGCGGCAGATCAGGAATTGGTGGGGGTGGTCGTGCTCCGCCCCGCAATCGCAATCCGCCGGGTGCTGCGCCGCCTCGATGCAGCCGACATAGGCGTTCAGGCGCTCCACCTTGTGGATCAGCCCCTGTTCCCGCAGGAAGTCCAGCGCCCGGTAGACCGTGGGCGGCGCGGCGCCGGCGCGCAGCGCCCGTAGCCGGTCGAGCAGCGCATAGGCACCCACCGGCTGCTCCGTCTCCAGCACCAGGCGCAGCACCTGCCGGCGCAATTCGGTCAGTTGCGCGCCGCGGCGGGCGCAGAGCGCCTCCGCCCGGTCCAGCATCGCCTCCAGCGGCATGGCCGAGGCCATTCCCTTCTCCCGTCCTGACCTGATCCCCCATATAGGGAGAGGCGGAGATCATCCATGCCCGAAACCAGCATCGCCGACCCCGAATCCCGCGCCCGGCTCATCGCCGCCATCCGCTTTGACCTGCGTGGCCTGGTGCCCGCCATTGCCCAGCAGCACGATACCGGGGAGGTGCTGATGCTGGCCTGGATGAACCAGGCGGCGGTGGAGGAGACGCTGGCCACCGGCCGGGTCTGCTACTTCTCCCGCAGCCGCAACGGCTTGTGGCGCAAGGGCGAGACCTCCGGCCAGGTGCAGCGGCTGGTGGACCTCCGGCTTGATTGCGATGGCGACACGCTGCTGCTGCTGGTGGACCAGACCGGCGTCGCCTGCCACACCGGGCGGCGGAATTGCTTCTACCTTGCGCTGCGCGATGGGCAGGTGACCGAGATCGCCCGGCCCGAAATGGATCCGGAGGCCCTGTACGGACGATGAGCGACCAGCCCCAGGCCCCCGCCCGCCCCGAGCCTGTCCCCGTCACGGTGCTGACCGGCTTCCTCGGCGCCGGCAAGACCACCCTGCTGAACCGGCTGCTGCGCCACCCGGACCTCACCGATACCGCGGTGCTCATCAACGAATTCGGTGAGATCGGCCTCGACCACCTGCTGGTGGAGCGGCTGGATGGCGATACCGTGCTGCTGAATGCCGGCTGCCTCTGCTGCACGGTGCGCGGCGACCTGGTGCGGGCGCTGCGGGACCTCGCGGTGCGGATCGAGGGCGGCCACACGATCCGCCGGGTGGTGCTGGAAACCACGGGGCTCGCCGATCCGGCGCCGATCCTGCAGACCTTGATGAGCGACCCGGTGGTGCTCTTCCGCTTCCGGCTGGACGGGGTGGTGACGCTGGTGGATGCTGCGACCGGCATGGCAACCCTGGACAGCCAGCCGGAGGCAGTGAAGCAGGCCGCCATGGCCGACCGGCTGGTGCTCACCAAAGCCGATCTCGCGACGCCGGAACAGATGGCGGCGCTGCGCGACCGGCTGCGCAGCCTCAACCCCGGCGCACCGCTGCTGGAAGCCCGGCATGGCGAGATCGCGCCGGATGCGCTGCTGGAATGCGGCCTCTATGACGCGACCCGGAAGATCCCGGATGTGCGGCGCTGGTTGGATGCGGAAGCCTATGCGGTGGCGCAGGACCATGGGCATGACCACGGCCACCACCATGACCCAAACCGGCACGATGCCCGCATCCATTCCTTCTGCCTGAGTTTCGACACCCCCCTCCCCTGGGATGGCATCGCCACCTGGCTGGAGGTGCTGACCATGACGCGGGGCGAGAACGTGCTGCGGATCAAGGGCATCCTGAACCTGGAGGGCGAGGAGCGGCCGGTCGCCATCCACGGCGTGCAGCACCTGTTCCATCCGCCGGTGAAGCTGTCGGCCTGGCCAGAGGGGGATGACCGGCGCTCCCGCCTGGTCTTCATCCTGCGCGACCTCGACCGGGCGACGGTGGAGAAAGGGTTGCGGGCCTTCGCCGAGAGCGCCCGGCAGCAGGCGGCGATCACGGGCGGCGGCTAGGGAAGGTGTTGGTCTATCTGGTGGCCGGCGAGGCTTCGGGTGACATCCTGGGCGGTCGATTGATGGCGGCGCTGCGCCGGCGCCGGCCGGGGCTGGAATTCGCTGGCATCGGCGGCGAGCGGATGGCGGAACAGGGCCTCGCCAGCCTTTTCCCCATGCGGGAATTGTCGCTGATGGGGCTGCTGGAGGTGGTGCCCAACCTCCGCCGCCTGGCCCGGCGCATGGACCAGGCCGAGGCCGACATCGCCGCCCGCCGCCCCGCCGTGCTGGTGACGATCGACGCGCCGAGCTTCACCCTGCGGCTGGCCGAAAGGGTGCGGTCGGCGGGCATCAAGGTGGTGCATTACGTGGCGCCGCAGGTCTGGGCCTGGCGCCCGGGCCGGGTAGTGAAGATGCGCCAGCGGGTGGACCGTATCCTGGCCCTGCTGCCCTTCGAGCCGCCCTTCTTCGAGGCGGCGGGCATCCCGGTGACATTCGTCGGCCATCCCGTGCTGGAAAGCGGCGTCGATGCCGGGGATGCCACCCGTTTCCGGGCCGCGCATGGGCTGGGCGGCGGGGCCCGGCCGGTGATCGTCATGCCCGGCAGCCGGCGGGGCGAAGTGCGGCGGCTGCTCGGCACATTCGGGGAGGCCCTGCGGCTCGCCGCGGCGGAGGTGCCGGGGCTGCGGCCGGTGGTGGCGCTGGCCGGGCCGGTGGAGGCCGCGGTCCGGGCCGGCACCGCCGGCTGGCCGGTGCCGCCGATCCTGGTCCAGGGCGCGGCGGATAAGCACGACGCCTTCGCCGCGGCGGCGGCCGGGCTGATCAAGTCCGGCACTTCCTCGCTGGAGATGGCGGTGGCGGGCATTCCTCACGTGGTGGCCTATCGGGTGAACCCGGTCACCGCCGCCATTGTCCGGCGGCTGGTTAAGGTGCCGCATGCCTCGCTGGTGAACCTGCTGGCGGAGCGGGAGGTGGTGCCGGAGCGCATCCAGCAGGATTGCACGCCCGGGAAGCTGGCGGCCGAGCTGGTCCGGCTGCTGCGGGAGCCGGCAGCGGTGGCGGCGCAGCGGGAAGGCTTCGCCAAGGCACTGGCACTGCTGCGGCCGCCCGAGGGCCTGCCGAGCGAGGCGGCGGCGGCGGCGGTGCTAGAGGTGGCTGGTTGAGGAATTGAGGCTAAAAGTCGCTCAATTCGGTTGAGGAATTTCTGCGATATAAGGTGATGAAGCCAACATAAGTCTTTTATTTTAAAGCAAATATCATGCTCTAGGGCTTTTGGAATTTTAGGTTTCGCGCTTTGAGGCTTGCACGCCCCGGAGAGCGAGCACACCAAGCCCGTTGACCGCGCAAGGATAACACAACGAAACGGCAAAAGCCAGCCCGCCCGCTACCTGCCCGCAATCGCCGCCTCCACCCGCAGCGCCGCATCCAGCGCCCGCAGCCCCACTTCGCCATCCGCCTCCACCGGCGCGCCCGCGGTGATGCTGGCGATGAAGCCCGCCTGCTCCGCCTCCAGGCTGTCATGCTCGGTCCAGGTGGCGCGGCTGATGCCCCAGCCGGGCATGGTGGCGACGGGTTCCGCGCCGCCGGGATGCACCCGCTCCAGGCTGCGGGCCAGGAAGTCCACCCGCGTCTCGCCCCCCGGCCCCAGCACCCGCAGCCGGCGTTCCAGCCCGACGCTGATCCGGCTGGCCGTGACCGTGGCGGCGGCGCCGCTCTCGAACCGCAATTGCGCCACGGCGAAATCCGGGTGCGGCGACATCACCGCCCTTCCCACCGCCCGCACCCCGGCCAAGGGCGAGGCCGCCAGGCCCAGCACCAGGTCGAGGTCATGGATCATCAGGTCGAGCACCACCGAGACATCCAGGCTGCGGGGCCGGAAGGGCGCCACCCGCGTCGCCTCGAAAGCCAGGGCGCCCTGCCCCGCGCCGCTCTCCCGCAGGGTGCGGATGGCGGCCGAATAGCGCTCGATATGCCCGACCTGCAGCACCAGGCCGCGGGCGCGGGCGGCGGCGATGATCTCGCGGGCCTGGTCGGTGGTGGCGGCGATCGGTTTCTCGACGAAAAGATGCCGGCCGGCCGCCAGCACCTGCATGGCGGCCGCGTGATGGAAGGCCGTGGGCACCGTCACCACCACCGCCTGGCTGGCGGCGATCAGCGCCTCGGCGGCCAGGGCCGGGGCGCCGGTTTCGGCGGCGATGGCGGCGGCGCGGGCAGGATCGGCGTCATGCACCCCCCGCGAGGCAGCCGCGCGCGGCCAGTTTCAGTGCGTGGAACCGCCCGAAATGCCCGACCCCCAGCACGCCGATCCTGAGCCCCATGCGCCCCTGTCCCCAAGCCGCAAACCGGCCCCGGTCTAGCCCTCAATCACCCCGGATGGAAACACCCAGGAAGGCTGGACCATATCGCCCTGGCCACGGTCTGAGGGATATGGGCCCGGCAGCCCGGGGCCGGGCTTGCATCCCCGGGGTCCGGCGGTCACATTCCGGGCGATTTTCCAGGGGGGTTCGCCCCCAAAGAACGAGCCAAATCCCGATGATGTATTTCGCCCGCTGGAAGACCGCCGCAATCCTGGCCGTCTGCCTAATCGGGGTCCTGCTCTGCCTGCCGAACCTGGCGCCCAAGGGGGAACTGCCCTCCTGGGCTCGGCAATTCTCGCTCGGCCTCGATCTCCGCGGCGGATCCTACCTGCTGCTGGAAGTGGACATGAACGCGGTGGTGCGGGAAAGGCTGGAAAGCCTGGCCGATGGCGCCCGCACCCGGCTGCGCGGCGCCAATATCGGCTATGTGAACCTGGCCGCCGATGCCGCCGGCCGGCGCGTCAGCTTCCGAGTGCGCGATACCGCCCAGGCCGAGGCCGCGGCGCGGCAGATGCGGGAGCTGGCCAACCAGATCCCGACCGGCGCCGGCACCACCGCCCCGGATATCGAGGTCGCCACCGCGCCGGATGGTACCGTCACCGCCACGCTGACCGAGGCCGGGCTCCGCGCCAAGGCCTCCGGCGCGGTGGAGCAGTCGATCGAGATCGTCCGCCGCCGCATCGACGAGACCGGCGTGGCCGAGGCGCTGATCGCCCGGCAGGGGCAGAACCGCATCCTCGTGCAATTACCGGGGGTGGAGGACCCCAACCGGATCAAGGACCTGCTGGGCAAGACCGCCCGCATGACCTTCCACCTGCTGGACGAGAGCGTGAACCCCACGGCCGCCACGCCGCCCCCCGGCGTGATGTTCCTGACCGGCGAGGGCCGCGGCGGCCAGCCGGAGCGCTTCGCGGTCCGCCGCCGGGTCGAGGTGGATGGCGCCAACCTTTCCGATGCCCGCGCCGGCCAGGACAGCCGCAACGGCGAATGGGTGGTGAATTTCACCTTCGATTCCATCGGCACCCGCCGCTTCGCCGAGGTGACGCGGCAGAATGTCGGCCGGCCCTTTGCAATCGTGCTGGATGACAAGGTTATCACCGCCCCGAATATCCGAGAGCCGATCACCGGCGGCCGCGGCCAGATCAGCGGCAGCTTCACCGCCCGCAGCGCCAATGAACTGGCCGTGCTGCTGCGGGCCGGCGCCCTGCCGGCGCCGCTGACGGTGGTGGAGGAACGCACCGTCGGGCCGGAACTCGGCGCCGACGCCATCCGCGCCGGCGTGCTAGCGCTGGCGGCCGGGGCGGCCTTCGTCTTCCTCTATATGGGCCTGGCCTATGGCCTGTTCGGCTGGTTCGCCAATATCGCCCTGCTGGTGAACATCATCCTGCTGCTGGCCGGGCTTTCGGTGCTGGAGGCGACGCTGACCCTGCCGGGCATCGCCGGCATCGTGCTGACGCTCGGCACCGCGCTCGACGCCAATATCCTCATCAATGAACGCATCCGGGAGGAGGTGAAGAACGGCCGCACGCCGATCAGCGCCCTGGAGGCCGGCTTCACCAAGGCCAGCGGCACGATCATGGATTCGAACCTCACGAACCTGATCGCCATGGGCTGCCTCTATGGTTTTGGCAGCGGCCCGGTGAAAGGCTTCGCGGTGACGGTCGCGATCGGCACGGTGGTGCAGATGTGGACGGCGACCACGCTGGTGCGGCTGCTGGCCTCCTGGTGGTTCCGCTGGAAGCGACCGAAGGAATTGCCGGTGGTGGAAGGCGGGCGCGGGCTGCTCGACCGGCTGTCGCGGCCGCTGTTCCGGCTGGTGCCGGACAATACCAAGATCCGCTTCATGCGGGGCGCGCGGATCGGCCTCCTCACCTCGGCCGTGCTCTCCACCGCCTCGGTGATCGGCGCCTTCTATCCCGGGCTGGAGAAGGGCATCGACTTCAAGGGCGGCATCGTCATGGAGGTCCGCACCCCGGGCCCTGCCGATCTCGGACGGCTCAGGAGTGCGGCCAGCGGGCTCAATCTCGGCGATGTCGGGCTGCAGCAATTCGGCGATGCCAGCACGGTGCTGATCCGCCTGCCCGTCCAGGGCGACGAGGCGGGGACGCAGGGGGCGGTGAATGCGGTGCGCGGCGCGCTGGAGCAGGCCGCGCCGGGGGTGCGCATCCTGCGAGTGGAGGCGGTGGGCAACCGCGTCTCGGACGAGTTGTTCCTCGGCGGCATGATCGCGCTGGCGATCTCCTTCCTGGCGATGCTGATCTACATCTGGTTCCGCTTCGAATGGCAATTCGCGGTGGCGGGGGTGGTGACCCTGATGCTCGACACCACCAAGGTGGTCGGCTTCATGGTGCTGACCGGAATCGAGTTCAACCTGACAACGGTCGCGGCGATCCTGACCATCATCGGCTTCAATGCCAACGACAAGGTCGTGGTCTTCGACCGAATGCGGGAGAACCTGCGCAAATACAAGCAGATGCCATTGGACCAACTGGTGGACCTCTCGATCAACGAGACGCTGAACCGGACGCTCGGCACCTCGATGACCCTGCTGCTCTCGGCGTTGCCCCTGGCGCTGTTCGGCGGCGAGGCGCTTTCCGGCTTCGCCTGGCTGATGATCTTCGGGATCGTGGTGGGCACCTCCTCCTCGACCTTCATCGCGGCGCCGATCGTGCGCTTCACTGGCGAGAACCGGCTGCGCCGCGGCGAGCCTGCCAGCGCCGCCGACAGGGCCAAGAACCAGGCGGCGGCCCGGGTCTAGCATGCGCCCCTCCCGCCGGGCGGCGCTTTCGCTGCCAGCCCTGCTTGCCGCCGGGCCGGGGCAGAGCGTGGGGCGCGAGGCGGGCGGGCCGATGACGCTGCTGGCCGGCGGGGCGCCCGGCAGCGCCGCCGATAGCTGGGCCCGCGCCTTCGCCCCCTTCCTGGAGCGACACTGGCCGCACGCCGCGGTCGCGGTGGTGAACCGGCCCGGCCAGGGCGGCTTGGCCGCGGCGCGGGTGCTGGCCGCGGCGCGGCCCGATGGGCGGCTGGTCGGCGCCTTCTCCACGCCGTTGCTGCTGGCGCGGGCGGTCGAGGCCGGGGATGCGGCGCTGCTCGACCGGCTGCAATTCGTCGCCGCCGTGGCGGAGGAGCCGCTGGTGCTGGTGGCGCATCCCGGCTCGGCCACGGATCTCGCCGCGCTGCGGGCACTGGGGCCGCAGGCGACGCTGGGCACCCCACCGCCCGGCACCGCGGCGCAATTGGCGGCGCTGGCCTTCAGCCGGGCCATGCCACTCAACCTGCTTGCCTTTCCCAATGCCGCGGCGGCGCGGCAGGCGGTGCTGGCGGGGAACATTCCCTGCGCCATGCTGGCGGCACCGGAGGCGATGGCGGGGCTGCGCGACGACAGGCTGGTGGGACTCGGACTGGCACGGGAAGAGCGGAGTCCGCTTCTGCCGGAGGTTCCGACCCTGTCGGAACAGGGAATCGCCCTTGTGCTGGCAGCGCATCGTGGCTTTGCGCTTTCGGCGGGAATAGATATGAGTTTCCTTCAATCATTGGTGGCGGCACTTCGCTCCGTCATTACCGATCCGGAATTCGCTGCCCTGTGCCAGTCACGCGGCTACATCCCGGCCTTCATCGGCCCGAATGCCTGGGAAATCCTCATCCGGCGCACCGTCTCGGAATTATCCGCACGCTGGATCAGCGACCCCTGGATTCTCCGCCGGGATTGATACCGCTCAAGGGAGCGTTGAACGCGCCGAGACATTATGCGAATGCTGAGGCAACGGCGCAGCAGCACCACCGGCCGATCAACCACTCCTTTGCCACCGGGATGCCAGGATTTTGGAAATCTCCAGCGGCCTGATGCAGGCGACGGCCTACCGGGACAAAATCCTGGTGCTGGCGCATGACCCGGCGATCATCGCCGCGGCCCAGGATGCCGCCCATCGCGTCAGGCGTGCACCGGCCCTGGTGATCGGCTCCGGGCCGGAGGTGCTGGCGCACCTGGCCGCGCCGGGCGACGGCCCCGGCCATCTGGTTTGCGACCCCGCGGCCGCGGGCAACAGTTGGCCGCATCTGCTGGCCACCCTGTCCGACCCCAGCGCGCGCACCGGCCTGGTCATCGTCTCCGCCTCGCCGGGCCGCAGCCATGGTGGCCGGCCCACCTTGCCGGTCGATTCCGGCCGCATGGCCGCGGCCATGCTGAAGGCCGGGCAGCAACCCGGCAGGCTGCCACGGGATGCCGCCGCCGCCCTGCGCGCCGGCCTCTCCAATGGCGAGATCGTGGTGCGCTACCAGCCCGTGGTCCGCCTGCAGGACCGCCGGCCGGTGATGGTGGAGGCGCTGGCCCGCTGGCACCGCCCGGAGGCACCGATCTCACCGGCGGCCTTCGTGCCGCTCGCCGAGAGTGCCGGGCTTTCGCGGGCACTCTCCGTCATCGTCGCCTCCCGCGCCGCCGCGGATCTGGCGCCGCTCTGGCAGCGGTTGCGGCTTGGCGTCTCGGTCAACCTGCCCCTGGCGCTGCTGCAGGAGCCCGACCTGCCGCTCTGGCTCGCCCGTGCCCGCCGCGGCACCGGCCTGCGGGCGGAGCAGATGGCGCTGGAACTGACCGAAACCACCTCGGTGCAGGATATCTCCGCGCTCCGCCGGGCAGTGCTGCGCCTGCGCGAGGCCGGGCACCGCGTGCTGCTGGACGATCTGGTGCTGCATGACGGCAGGGACCGGCTGCTCGGCCTGCCCTTCGCCGGCTTCAAGCTGGACCGTAGCATGGTGGAAGCCCTGCCGGCGCAGGGCCAGGTCCGGCGCGAGGTCCGGCGGCTGGTCCGCCATGCCGAGAAGCGCGGCCAGACCGTGATCGCCGAGGGTGTCTCGGATGCCCGGCTCTGGTCCACGGTGCGCGCGCTCGGCGTGCATGCCGCGCAGGGCTTCCTGGTCGGCCGGCCGCTGCCCGCGGCCGCCCTGCCGGCCTGGTGGGCCGGCTGGCGCGGCGGCGGGCCGGGTTAGGCAGCCTCAGCCATAGGCCTTGGTGTAGAGGCCGATGATCTGCTCCTCGGTCGGCACGCGCGGGTTGTTGGCCGGGCTGCCGGAGGCCAGGGCCTGTTTCGCCATCAGCGGCAGCAGCCCCTCCCACTTGTCGGGCGCGATGCCGTAGGCGCGCGGGGTGGGCACCTGCAATTCGGTGTTCAGCGCCCGCAATTCCTCCAGCAGCCGAGCGCCGGCCACCTGGTCGGCATCCTCGCGGGTTGCGACGCCGATGGCGCGCGCCGCCTCGGCATAGCGCGGCAGTACGTCGTTCAGGCCGAATTCCGTCACGGCCGGCAGCAGCATGGCGTTGGAGAGCCCGTGCGGCACATGGAAATGCGCGCCGATCGGCCGGCTCATGCCATGCACCAGCGCGACCGAACTGTTGGAGAAGGCGAGCCCCGCCTGCATGGCGCCGAGCATCATCGCCTCCCGTGCCGCCGCATTGCCGGGGTCGCGCCAGACGCTGCGGAGATTGGCGCCGATCAGCCGCATGGCCGAGAGTGCCAGGCTATCCGCATGCGGGTTGGCGCGCTTCGAGACATAGGCTTCCAGCGCATGGGTCAGGCTGTCGATGCCGGTATCGGCCGTGGTGCGCGGCGGCAGGCTGAAGGTCAGTTCATGATCCACGATCGCAGCCAGCGGCAGGGCGCCGAGCCCCGCGATCAGCATCTTCTCGTCGGTTTCGGTATCGGTGATGACGGTGAAACGGGTGGCCTCGCTGCCGGTGCCGGCGGTGGTGGGGATGCAGATCACCGGCACCAGGCCGTGATCCGCCTGGGCCGGCACCTTGAATTCGCGCATTTTTGCACCCTGCGGCGCGGCGGCCAGGATCGCCATGGCCTTGGCGGTATCCATCGGGCTGCCGCCGCCGAAGCCGATCAGGCAATCGAAATCGCCGGCGGCCAGCACCGCGACGCCGGCCTCGATGACGGTGTCGGTGGGGTCCGGGACGGTGTCGCTGAAGACCTGGGCGGCGATGCCGGCCTCGCGCAGCGGCGCCAGGCAGCGCTCCACCGTGCCGGAGGAGACCATCCAGGGATCGGTCACCACCAGCGGCCGCGAGAGGCCGAATTGCCGCAGCACCTCCGCCGCCTGCCGCAGGCTGCCGCCGCCGATCCGCATCAGCCGCGGCGAGACGATCACTGCCACCATCGCGCCATTCCTCCTGCCCTAGGCACGCAGGATAGGGCCGGCCGGCAGCCTCGGCCAGGGGAGCCGGTCGGGAGCCCGGTGTCAGGTCAGGTGCGGTAGTCCGGCTGTTCGCGGTCGAGCTTGCGGCGGAGCGCCTGCCAGGGCAGCCAGCCGGTCTCCGGCCCGGCCTCGATTGCGCGCGGGTGCGCTCCAGCATGCCGCGCGAGGGGATGGCGAGCGGCGCGCCGGACCCCTGGGCCGCAAGCTGGATGCGGCAGGACTGTTCCAGGTACCACATCCGGTAGAAGGCTTCGGCGACGCTGCGGCCCAGCGTCAGCAGCCCATGATGGCGGAGGATCATGCAGGGCCGGTCGCCGAGGTCGCGCACCAGCCGCTCGCGCTCCGTGAGGTTGTCCTCCGCCGCGATGCCCTCATAGTCGTGCAGGGCGACGCGGCCGCTGAATTCCATCGAGATCTGGTTCAGCGGCAGCAGCCCGCCGGTCTGCGCCGCCACCGCCATGCCAGCCAAGGTATGCGTGTGCATGACGCATTGCGCATCGGCGCGGCCGAGATGCACGGCGGAATGGATGACGAAGCCGGCAGGGTTCACCGGCCAGGGCGTGGGCTGCGCCGGTTCGCCTGCGGCATCCACCAGCACCAGGCTGCTGGCGGTCACTTCCTCGAAGAGCAGGCCATAGGGATTGACCAGGAAGCGATGCCCTTCCCCTGGGACCCTGGCCGAGAGATGGGTGAAAACCAAGTCGGTCATGCCATGCAGCGCGATCAGCCGGTAGGCGGCGGCCAGGTCCTCGCGCAGCTCGCGCTCCGTGGGCACATGCCCCGGCTCCGGCGGGATAGGTGGTGGCGGCAGCGGCATGGCGCATGAACCTCCTGACGGTGCGGGGCCGGCCTCGCTTCCAAGGATCAGCCGCCGGGCGCCTTGTGGATCGGGTCCACCCAGAGCACCTTCTCCGGCCGCTCCACCGGCTCGATATCAAGATTCACCACCACCGCCTCGTTGTCGCTGCGGACCAGGACGCATTCCAGCGTCTCATCGGTGGAGGCGTTGATCTCCTGGTGCGGCACATAGGGCGGCACATAGATGAAATCGCCCGGGCCGGCCTCGGCGACGAATTCCAGCCGCTCGCCCCAACGCATGCGGGCGCGGCCCTTGACCACGTAGATCACGCTTTCCAGCGCGCCATGATGATGCGCACCGGTCTTGGCATCCGGGTGGATATGCACCGTGCCGGCCCAGATCTTCTGCGCGCCGACCCGGGCGGCGTTGATGGCCGCGGCACGGTTCATGCCCGGTGTCTGGGCAGTATTGGTGTCGAGGTTGTCGCCCGGGATCACCCGGACGCCGCTGTGCTTCCAGCCATCCGGCGGTGTTTCATGGCTGTGGTGGCCGTCATGGGGCATGGTGCCCTCCCTCGCTGTTGCCGCAACCTAGTGCCTCTATCAACGCTGTTGAAGCGTATTGTTTCTGAATTCACGATTGCATCCTGCCTTTCCGGGACCAGCCCGGTTCCCCGGCGCGCGGGATCGTGCGAGGGATGCCGGCGGAAGGATGGCTTGCAGGATCGGCCAGGACGGCCTTCATAGGCCCCCTGTGCCATGGGCTGCCGCGCCCGGGACGGCCCCCCCACATCGCATCGCAGGAGTTCCCATGAGCGACGACGAAAACAATGGCCACCGGCCACCCGGCCCGGAGGAGAGCCTGTCCGCCCTGCCGAGCGCCGATGAACTGGCCGATCTGCAGGATGAGTTGCTGGTCGCCCATGCCGTGGGCGTGCTGGCGGAGTTGAAGGATCGCGGCTTGCTGCGCGTGCTGCTGCGCAACCGCAGCGACCTCGGCACCCTGTTCGAGGCCGATGAGATCCGCTTCTCGAATGGCACGGTCGAGATCGTGCCCGAGGGGTTCCACGCCGAAACCCCCGAGGATTACGGCGAATGGATCCAGGAGGCGGATGCGCTGCATGAGCAGTTGACCGACCCCGACACCACCCTGGACGAAGCCGAGGCGCTGGTCCGCCACGCCTCCAGCGAGGCCCTGCTGCTCGAACTCGACCGGGCGGAGGATGCCGAGGGCGGCGACGGGATCGACCAATTGGCCATGCCGACCCCGGCCGATACGGAGGGCCGCCACGGCATCCGCATCGTCGAGGAACTGAAGCGCCGCGGCGCGATCGAGGAGCGCACTGAGCACTGAAGGGGTGCTGAACCGGGCGGCTCAGCGCCCCGCCAGCGGCCAGAACAGGGCGATGAGCGGCACGCCCACCAGCAGCACGATGCAGGAGAGCGGCAGGCCGAGGCGCCAGTAGTCGCCGAAGCGGTAGCCGCCCGGCCCCAGCACCAGCGTGTTGCACTGGTGGCCGATCGGCGTCAGGAAGTCGCAGGCGGCGCCGATCGCCACCGCCATCAGGAAGGGGTCGGGGTTGAGGCCAACCCGCTGCGCCAGGCTCGCCGCGATCGGCCCCAGCATCAGCACGGTCGCGGCGTTGTTCAGGAAGGGCGTCACCGCCATGGCAAGCACCATGATGAGCGCCAGCGCCACCAGCGGCGGCACCAATTCCACCGCGCCCGAAAGCCAGCCGGCGATCAGGTCCGCGCCGCCCGTGGTGCGGATCGCCTCGGAAACCGGAATCAGGGCGCCGAGCAGGATCAGCACCGGCCATTCCATCGCGCCATAGGCTTCCGGCATGGTCAGGGCGCGGAACAGCAGCAGCACCACCGAGGCGCCGAAGAATGCCACTGCCACCGGCACCAGATGGAAGGCCACCAGCCCCATCGCGATGCCGAGCACGCCGATCGGCACCCAGCTCCGCCGGCTGCGGCCGAGCGGGATGCTGCGCTCGGTCAGCGGCAGCACGCGCAGCCCACCGAGCGCTTCCGGCAGCGCCGCCTCGGGGCCCTTCAGGATCAGCACGTCCCCGGGCTGGAAGAGCACCGCGTTCAGGCGCTGCGCGATGCGCTGGCCGCGGCGGCTCACCGCCAGCAGGCTGACCTCGAAACGCTGCCGCAGCCTCGCCTGGCCGGGGGTGGTGCCGACCAGGGGGGAATCACCCGTCACCACCGCCTCGACCACGCCGACATCCTCGGGCGGGGCCTCCGCCTGCTGCCGCGTCTCGCCGGCGAGGCGGAGCCCGGCGCGGGCGACGATGCGCTCCAGATCCTCCGGTTCGCCCTCCAGCAGCAGCACGTCGTCTTCCCGCAGCGGCCAGTCCGGTGCCGGGACGTAGCGGCGGAAGCGTTCGCGGATGATGGTGGCGACGGTGACCCGCCCCTCCCCCAGCGCCTCCAGCTCCGCCACCGTCTGGCCGATCACGGGCGAGTCCGGGGGTAGCCGCGCCTCGGTCATGTAGGCCTCAATGTTGATGGCGCTGTCCATCGAGGCCGCGGCTTGGCGGCCCCTTGGCAGCAGGCGCCAGCCGAAGGCCAGGAAGACCAGGCCGGAGAGCGCGATGCCGAGGCCGACCGGCGTATAGTCGAACATGCCGAAGGGCTGGCCGGTCAGCTCCTCCCGGACGCGGGAGACGATGATGTTGGGCGAGGTGCCGATCATGGTGATGAGCCCGCCGATCAGGGAGGCGAAGGCCATCGGCATCAGCAGGCTGGAGGGCGAGGTGCCGGTGCGGCGCGCCAGTTGCAGCGCCACCGGCAGGAAGATCGCCAGCGCGCCGATGTTCTTGGTGAAGACCGAGGCCAGCATCACCGCCGCCGCCAGGACCGGCACCTGGCTGCGCACCGTGCCGAGATAGGGCAGCACCGGGCGCATCAGCGTCTCCACCGCGCCCGATTTCGCCACCGCCGCGCTGACCAGCAGCGCCGCCGCGACGATGACGACCACGTCGTCGCTGAACCCCGTGAAGGCCCGGTCCGCCGGCACCACGCCGGTGACGACCCCGGCGAGCAGCGCCAGCAGGGCCACCAGGTCGTAGCGCAGCCTGCCCCAGACAAAGAGCACCACCGTGACGCCGATGATGCCGAAGGCGAAGCCCTGGTCGAGGCTCATCCTGCCCCCGGACCGCGAGGAGGAGAGTTGCGCCGCGGAATCATGGGGAGGTTTCCTTGCATCTGGTCCGCGGCCGATGGCAGGCAGCCCGGGATGGGCGACGCCAGCCCGCGATCCTGCGGTGCCACGCGGGAACGCCGCTGCCGCCCCGCCGTTCACCCGCCCGGCGACGGGTTTGCCAGTGGCCGCAACAGGGGGGAGGCCCCGACGATGGGTGCGCGGCAGTTCCTGGAGCGCCTGCTCCAATCCGGACCGGGCGGGGATGCCCGGCCGGGCTCCGCCGAGCCGGACTCCGCGGAGCCGCCCGCGACCGAGGCGGCACCCTCGGACGCCCACCGGCGGCAAAGGCTGGCGCAGGAGCCGCGCCGCCTCCTGTCGGAAAGACTCGCGCTCAAGCTGCTGGAAAGCTGGCTGCGGGACCGCCAGCGCGCGCTGTTTCCCCTGACCCTGGACTTCACCCGGCTCGATGCAAGGAGCCGCTGGCTGCTGGTGCAGATGGCCGTGGCCGCCGCCCTGGCGGATGGCAAGGCCGTGACGCCGGAGCGCATCGGGGATGCGCTCGCCAATGCGGGGGCCGGCGAGGCGGAGCTCCACCTGCTGCCGGAGGCGCTCGCCAGTCCCGCGCCGCTCTCCGCCTTGCTGCGGGAAGTGCAGGAGGCGCGGCTGGGCGCGCATGCCTATGCAGCCTCGCTGATCGCCCTTGGCCACCGCAGCCGGGTCAACCGTGCCTGGCTCGATTACCTGGCGGCCCGGCTCGGCCTGCCCGCGGCGGTCACCACCGCGCTGCATCGCCGCCATGGCGGCCGGATGGTGCCGGGCCGGGCGGCAAGGGTCAGCCCGGCGCCTCGGTGAGCTGGCGGAGCCGGTCCTGCAGCGCCGGGTCCTCCAGCAGCAACCGGCGCGACAGATCCGCGAGGGTGATCCAGCCCAGGACCCGGCCGGCGGCCTCGCACACCGGCGCGCGCCGGATATGCTGCGCCGCCATCAGGTCCATCACCGCCTCCACCGTGTCGTCCGGGGCGCAGGCGATGACCGGGCTGGTCATCACCTCCCTCACGCGGGTCCGCGCCGGGTCGCGGCCACGGGCGACCAGGCGGTAGAGGATGTCGCGATCGGTCACGATGCCGATGAGGTCGTCCTCGGCACCGACCGGCAAGCCGCCGATATCGAGCTCGCCCATCATGACGGCGGCTTCCTGCACCGCGGCCTCGGGCGGGATGAAGGCGACATGGCCGGTCATGACCTCGGCGATACGCATGGGGCGATCCTTGGTTCCGGTTGCGACCCGAAGGCAGGGGTCGCCGGGAGGCAACGCCGGCCATCCCGGCCTGTTCCGGCCCAGCCCAGGGAACCGGAGCGGCCTCGGGGCGGTTGATTGCTGCCCCGCACGGGCCACTTGGATGAAGCAGCCGCAGGGTTTAGCTGTATTCTCCCTTCCGCCACTACCGACAGGTCACGCCCCTCGATGCACCGCCGCACACCGCATGCGCCTTCCGGGCATGCGCCCTCCGGGTCGCACCACAGCCATGGCCGCGCGGCGTATCGGCGCGCCCCTTCGATCGCGGTGCATCATGGTGCCCTGCCGCAGGCCCCCGTGCCGGCCCAGCCGGCGCCGGCCGTGGAAAATCCGGGCAGCGGCATCCTGGCGGCCTCCTACAACGTCCATAAATGCGTGGGCGCGGACGGGCGGTTCCGGCCGGACCGGGTGGCGGCGGTGCTTGCCGAGATCGGTGCCGACCTGGTCGCGCTGCAGGAGGCCGACCGGCGCTTCGGGCGGCGAACCGGCCTGATCGACATCGCGGCGCTGAAACGGGAAACCGGCCTAGTGCCCCTGCCCGTCTCGGATATCCCGGACGGTTTGGGCTGGCACGGCAATGCGGTCCTGGTGCGGGAGGGCAGCCTGACGCGGGTGCGCCGCCTGACCCTGCCCGGCGCCGAACCGCGCGGCGCCGTCCTGGCCGAATCCCGCCTGCCGGGCGGCCCGATCCGGGCCGTGGCCGCGCATCTCGGCCTGCTCAGGCGCTGCCGGGCGCGCCAGGTGGCGATGATCCTGGAGGCCATCGCCGAGGGCGAGACCATGCCCACCCTGCTGCTCGGCGACCTCAACGAATGGCGGCCGCGGGCCGAGCCGCTGCGCCGGCTGGAGCCGGTCTTCGGCCCGGCCCGCTTCAGCCCGGCGAGCTTTCCGGCGCGGCTGCCGGTGCTGGCGCTGGACCGCATCCTGGGCTGGCCGCATGGCGTGGTCGAAAGGGTCGAGGTGCATGACACGCCGCTGGCGCGCATCGCCTCCGACCACCTGCCGCTCAAGGCACGAATTAACCTGTCCGCCGGCGCACAGATGCTGGAGGAACCCCTGGCGGCGGCGGCCTGAAGGAACCGTGGCCCCGCCGTTCCGCTCTTAGCCTGAGGCATCCCGGCCGCAGCGTCCCACCCTCCGGCCTGCGGCCGGGACGAAGTGGAGGACTGGCGGCTTGGACGGTGCATGGGCCGGGATCATGGAGGCCGGCAAGGCAGGGGTGATGCTCCCGTGAGCACCACCGCGCCAGCCAGGCCGGCGGCGGGCAGCCCCGATCCGCTGCGCGGCCTGGCCGATGCCAGGAGCTTGGCCGGGCTGGTTTCAGACGGGCTTGACGCCTTTGCGCTGCGGGCCCTGGCCGCCCGGGGCGCCTGCCGCAGCCTCGACCTGCAATACTACATCTGGCGCGGCGACCTGACCGGCAGGCTGCTGGCCCGCGAGGCGCTGCTGGCCGCGGACCGTGGCGTGCGGGTGCGTCTGCTGCTGGACGATATCTATGTCGTCGGCGCCGACCGGACGCTGGCGATCCTGGCCAAGCATCCCTCGATCGAGGTGCGGCTGTTCAACGCCACTCGCCTGCGGTCCTGGGGGCGGTTCGGCTTCATGCTGGAGATGCTGCTCGGCGGGTTCCGGCTGAACCGGCGGATGCACAACAAGGCCTGGATCGCCGATGGCGGCCTGGCGCTGGTCGGCGGCCGCAACATCGGCGACGAGTATTTCGACGCGTCCGGCGAATTCAATTTCCGCGACCTCGACCTCTTCGTGGCCGGCGAGGCCGCGGCCCAGGCTTCGGCGATTTTCGAGACCTATTGGCAGGCCCCGCTATCGACCCCGGTCGCCCGATACCCTACCGCCAGCAAGCCGGCCCGCAAGCTGCCCGCGCTGCGTCGCCTGCTGGAGCGGCGGGCGGCGGCGCCGGCGGCGCGCCCCTTCCGCGAAAGGCTGCGCCGCGCGCCGGTGCTCGGCCGCATCCTGGCCGGCAAGCATGTGCTGGTGGCGGCCGATACGATGGAGATCCTGGCCGACCCACCCGCCAAGGCGACCGGCGCACCGCTGGACGGGGTGGCGGAGGCGGTGGATGCCGCGCTGGCCACGGCACAGCACGAAGCCCTGCTGATCTCGCCCTATTTCGTGCCGGGCGAGCGTGGCATGGCGCTGCTGACCGGCCTGCTCCGCCGCGGCGTGCGGGTTGCGGTGGTGACGAATTCCCTGGCCGCGACCGATGTCGCCGCGGTGCATGGCGGCTATGCCCGCTACCGCCACCGGCTGCTGGAAGCCGGGGCGGAGCTCTGGGAGCTGAAGCGCGGCGGGGAGAAAGGGCGCGGCGTGCTCGGCTCCCGCGGCGCGAGCCTGCATACCAAGGCTTTCGTGGTGGACGGTGGGCTGATCTTCGTCGGCTCCTTCAACCTCGATCCGCGCTCGGCGAAGCTGAACACCGAAATGGGCGGCTTCGTCCGGCACCCGGAACTCGGCCGCCGGCTCGGCGCCGACTCGGCCGGCTGGCCGATCCGGCGCGGAGCTACCGGGTGCAGCTCGATGCGCATGGCCGCCTGACCTGGACGGAACGTTCGGGCGGCACCGAGCGGGTCTGGCATGGCGAGCCCGATGCCTCGCTGCGGCGGCGCGCCATGGCCTTCCTGGCGCGGGCGCTGCCGATCGAATCGCAACTCTGACGGCGGGGCGGCGGCTACATCGCCGGCGCGTCCAGCACCTCGAAGGTATCGCCGCCGTAATCGGCCGCGAGGGGGATTCGTAGGCGCCAGCCGGCCTCGGTGCGGATCATCTCGGGCTGCACCATCACCACCCGCACCGCGGCGGCGGCTTCCATCGCCTCGGCCACGGAGGCGAAGCGCGCCAGCTTCTCCAGGTTCTTCCGGGTCGCGAAGACCAGCTTGCGGAGCCCAGCATCGGTTTCCGCCACCGCCTGGGCCGGGCGAATCCAGACACTGTCCACGGATTCGCCGCCGTCATGCACCGCAAGCTGGTCGGGCGGCGCGGCGGCCAGGAAGAATTGCGTGTCGAAACGCTTGGGCCGGCTGGCGGGCGTCACCCAATGGGCGAAATGCACCAGCGCATCCGCGGCCGGGACCAGCGCCTCGGTGGCCAGCAGATGGTCCCAGGCGAGTTCGCCGCGGTTCAGCGCCGCCCGGTGCGCCGCCTCGATCACCGCCAGCCTGCCGCCATCCAGCAGCGGCTCGGCGCCAACCGGCCGCGCCAGCAGCACGCCGCATTCCTCGAAGGTTTCGCGGATGGCGGCGATGCGGAAATCGCCGAGCGGCGCGCCAGAGGCGGTGGCGGCGGCGATGGCGCGGTCGCCCTCCTCCACCCGGCCGCCGGGGAAGACCAGCGCGCCGGAGGCGAACTCGATCGCCCGGTGGCGCACCACCATAAAGACCTCAAGCCCCGCCTCGCCATCGCGCAGCAGCAGCACGGTGGCGGCAGGCCGGGCGGGGGGCGGTGGCTTCACATCGCTCATCGGGCAGCTTCCTCTATTCGGTACGAAGGCCGGCGGCGCGGATCACCGGCACCCAGCGCTCGGCCTCGGCGCGGATGAAGGCGCCGAATTCCTCCGGCGTGCCGCCGACCACATCGCCGGCCTGGACCTGTTCCACCGCGCGCCTGACCTCGGGCTGGCGCAGCACGGCATTGAACACCCGGTTGGTGGCCGCCACGATCTCCGCCGGCAGCCCGGCCGGGGCGACGATGCCGTGCCAGACCTGCGCCTCGAAGCCCGGCAGGGTGGCGGCCATGACCGGCACCCCGGGCAGCGCCGCCACCGGCGCCTTGCCCGCCACCGCCAGTGCCCGCAGCTTGCCCTCGCGGACGAAGGGCAGCGAGGTGGAGACCGTGATGAAGGAACAGGTCGTGTCGTTCGCCACCAGGCTGCGCACCACCTCGGCGCCGCTGCGATAGGGCACCGGGGTCATCCGCACGCCCGCCTCGCGCAGCATGAGCTCCTGCGCCAGGTGCCCGACATAGCCGATGCCGGGATGCGCATAGGGCATCTCCGGCTGCTCCTTCGCCATGCGCAGCAGCCCGGCCACGTCCTGCGCCGGGCTGGCGGCGGGCACCACCAGCACCAGGGGCAGGTTGACCAGGTGGCAGATCGGCTGGAAGGCGCGCAGCGGGTCGTAGGACAGGCCGCGCATCAGCTCCTGCGCGATGGCATTGGCGCCGAGATCGGCCATCATCAGGGTGCCGCCATCCGGCCTTGCCTGCGCCACCGCGGCGCCGGCAATGGTGCCGCCGGCGCCGGCCCGGTTCTCCACCACCAGGGTCTGGCCGCCCGTCTGGCCCGGGAAGGCATTGGCGACGGTGCGCGAGAGGGTATCCACCGCGCCGCCGGCCCCGAAGGGCACCACCAGCCGCACCGGCCGGTCCGGCCAGGACTGCGCCCGGGCGGTGCGCGCCAGGCCGAGCGCAGCGGCGAGGCCGAGCGCGCCGGCGCTGCGGCGGCCGAATGCGGGTCCTGAATCCTGCGGCATGGTGGCCTCCCTGTTCCTGGCGCTCCGACGCAACCTGCCGCCGCCCGCGCCCCGGCGCAACGGCCTCCCCACGGCCGGGGCGCAACCGCCCTGCTGCCGGGAGCGTGACGCCCCGGCCATCCGGTCTATGCTGCCGCCCCTGCCCTGGGGAGGCCGCATGACCTGGTCCATCACCGCCCATGATCCCGCGACGGGCGCCTTCGCCGTCGCCGTCACCACCTGCGCCTTCGCGGTGGGCGCAAGCTGCCCCTACCTGCGCGCCGGGGTCGGCGCCGTTTCCACCCAGTCCATGACCAACCGCTATCTTGGCCCCGCCATCCTGGATGCCATGGCGCGCGGCCTGGCCCCCGCCGCGGCGATCGAGGGGGCGCTGGCCGGGGATGAGGGGCGCGGCATCCGCCAGGTGCATGCGGTGGACCGGCAGGGCCGCAGCGCCGCCTGGACCGGCGCCAATTGCGTGGAATGGTGCGGCGAGAGGCCGGGCGAGGGCTTTTCCGTCGCCGGCAACATGCTCGCCGGCCCGGCGGTGCTGGCGGAGACCACCGCCACCTGGCTGGCGCGGGCCGACCTGCCCCTGCCGGAACGGCTGCTGGCGGCGCTGGATGCCGGGGAGGCCGCCGGGGGCGACCGGCGCGGCCGCCAATCCGCCGCGCTGATGCTGACCACCACCGAGGACTTCCCGGACATCAACCTCCGCGTGGACGACCATGCGGCGCCTCTGGCCGAATTGCGCCGCCTGCTCGGGATCTGGCGGCGGGAGCGGGAGCCGGGGCTGCAGAACCAGCCCCGCAGGGCCGACCCCTCCGGCATGGTGGATCTCGATGCCATCGAGGCGGGCTGGCGGGCGCGGGGGCTGGATCTGCGCTTCCGGCGTTAGCCCCGCATTGCTAAAGCCCGGCTGGCATTGCGGGAGGACACCATGCGCAGATTGAAGATCGCCGCGATCGGCGGGGACGGGATCGGGCCGGAGGTCGTCGCCGCCGGCTGCCGGGTGCTGGAGGCCGCCGCCGCGGCGGATGGCGGCTTCGCCTGCGACTTCCAGGATTTCGACTGGGGCAGCGACCTCTATCGCCGCACCGGCCGCATGATGCCGGAGGACGGGCTGCGGCAGCTTGAGGGCTTCGACGCCATCTATTTCGGCGCGGTCGGCGACCCTGAAATCCCCGACCATGTCACGCTCTGGGGAATTGCGTCTGGCGATCTGCCAGGGCTTCGACCAATACGCCAATGTCCGCCCGACCCGGCTGCTGCCCGGCGTCACCGGCCCGCTGCGGGAGGAGCTTGGGCGGGGCATCGACTGGGTGATCGTGCGGGAGAATTCCGAGGGCGAATACGCGGGCGTCGGCGGCCGCGCGCATCGCGGCCTGCCGATCGAGGTGGCGATGGATGTCGCGGTCTTCACCCGCGCCGGTGTGGAGCGCATCTGCCGCCATGCCTGCGAGGTGGCGATGGCGCGGCCGCGCAGGCTGCTCACCGTCGTCACCAAGTCCAATGCGCAGCGCCATGGCATGGTGATGTGGGACGAGGTCTGCGCCAGTGTCACCGCGCAATACCCGGACCTCACCGTGGACAAGATGCTGGTCGATGCCATGACCGCGCGCATGGTGATGAAGCCGGAGAGCATCGACACGGTCGTCGCCACCAACCTGCATGCCGATATCCTGTCGGATCTCGCCAGCGCGCTGGCCGGCAGCCTCGGCATCGGCGCGACAGGCAATATCGACCCCTCGCGCCAGCGGCCCTCGATGTTCGAGCCGATCCATGGCAGCGCCTTCGACATCACCGGCAAGGGGATCGCCAACCCGCTCGGCTGCTTCTGGACCGGCGCCATGCTGCTGGAGCACCTGGGCGAGGCGCGCGCGGCGCAGCGGCTGATGGCGGCGGTGGAGGCGGTGACAGCCCGCGGCCAGGTGCTGACGCCCGACCTCGGCGGCAGCGCCACCACGGCGCAGGTGAAGGATGCGGTGATCGCGGCGCTGTCCGGCGCCAACGCCTGAGCGTGCAGGGAGGGCGCTGGCCGGCGCCCTCCCCGCAGCGTCAGTCGGCGTATTGCCCCGCCGCCTGGATCAGCGGCCGCCAGCGCGCGACCTCCTGCGCCAGGAAGCGGCGGTGGTAGTCCGGCGTCACCTTCTCCGGCGCCGGGATATCCGTCACCAGCTCGGCATAGCGGGTGCGCAGCTTTTCGTCCTTCATTGCCGCCTGGATGGCGCGCGAGAGGCGGGCGGTGATCTCGTCCGGCAGGCCCTTCGGCCCATACAGCGCGTGCCAGACGCTGATTTCGAAATCCGGCAGGCCGCCTTCCGCCGCGGTCGGCACATCCTCGATCCCGGGCACTCGCCTTGCCGCCGTTACCGCGAAGCCCTTCATGCGATGGTCGCGCAGGAAGGGGACGGTATTGGTCGCCTGGTCGCAGGAGAGGTCGAGCCGCCCGGCCATGAGCTCGGTATTGGCCGGCGCCGCGCCACGGAACACCACGCCGGTCATCGCCGTGCCGGCCTTCGCCTGCAGCAGCATGCCACAGAGCTGGTTGGAACTGCCGAGCCCGGCATGGCCAAGGTTGAGCGCATCGCCGCGCCGGCGGATCTCGGCCAGCAATTCCTGCATGGTATTGGCGGGGAAGTCGGGTCGGCCGACGATGGTCATCGCCACCTCGCTCACCAAGCCGAGCGGCGTGAAGCTCTCCTGCACGTCATAGGGCAGCCGGCGATAGAGCGTCGCCGCCGCGGCATGGCCGATATGGTGGATCAGCAGCGTGGTGCCGTCCGGCCGCGCCTGGGCGACCCGGGCCGCGGCGATGGTGCCGCCGCCGCCTGTCACGTTCTCGACAACCACGCTCTGGCCGAGGTCCTTGGCCATGGCCTCGGCGATCAGCCGGGCAATGAGGTCGGTCGGGCCACCGGCGGCGAAGGGCACGATGATGCTGATCGGGCGGGCCGGCACCCAGCCATCGGTCCCCTGCCCCAGGGCAGCGGGCGCCAGCAGCAGGGCGGGTGCAGCGGTCAGCAGGCGGCGGCGGCGCATTGGGCTTCTCCCGGGGTGGCTGGGCCTTCGCATAATCGGCAGGCCCGGCGGCAGCAAGTCCGGCGCGAGGCCCGGCCGCGGCTGTTCCGCCGCCGCCGCTGCGGCCTATCATCGCCGCGCCAAGCCCGCCGGACGGAGAACGCCGCCATGCCCGGATCCGTTGATCTCTCGCGCGAGATCTTCCACCGCACCCAGACCCATCCCAGCCACCCGCCCGTCGTGACGACGGTCTGGAACGACCATGCGGAGAAGAAGCAGGCCGGCAATACAACCTTCACCAGCAAGGTGCTGTTCCTTTCGATGAGCGACCATGCCGGCACGCATGTGGATGCGCCCGTGCATTTCGACCCGCGCCCCGGCGCCGCCTCCATCGACCAGGTACCGCTGGCGGATTTCTATACGTCTGCCATCTGCCTCGACCTGTCGCATGTGCCCCTGAAGCACGCCATCACCGTGCGCGAGATGGAGGCGGCGCTGGCGGAATCCGGCCAGGAGATCCGGCCACGCGATACCGTGCTGCTCTGGATGGCGGTGAATGAGCGGCTGCTCGGCAAGCCCGGCTACCTGCACGACTTCCCCGGCCTGGCGCTGGAGAGCGTGCGTTGGCTGGCGGATCGCGGCATCGGCATGTTCGGCGTGGAGGCGATCAGCCCGGCACCGGAGGGCGAGCCGAATTTCCAGGCGCATATGGCCTGCGCCGAGCGCGGCATCACGCATATGGAATGCCTGGCCAACCTGCACAGCCTGGTCGGCCGTGGCCGCTTCACCTTCATCGGCTTCCCGCTGAAAATCCGCGGCGGCACCGCGAGCCCGATCCGCGCCGTGGCGATGTTCGGGTGAGCCGGCTGGCACGCGGGCGGCAGCAAGGAGACCGCGCCATGAAACGCAGCACCGCCCTGCCCCGCCGCCTGCTGCTGGGTGGCCTTGCCCTGCCCTCCCTCGACGCGCGGGCGCAGGCCGTCTGGCCCGAGCGGCCGATCCGCTGGGTCGTGAATTTCCCGCCCGGCGGCGCGGCGGACACGCTCTCCCGCACGCTGGGCGAGCAGATCGGCACCAGGCTCGGCCAACCCATCGTCATCGAGAACCGGCCGGGCGCCGGCGGGCTGGTGGGCAGCGACCTGCTCGCCAAGGCGCACGGCGACGCCCATATGGTGATGATCTCGAGCGCCGCCTCGCATGGCATCGGCCCGGTGCTCTACCCGAACATGCCCTATGACGCGCTGGCGGATTTCACCCATATCGCGCTGATCGGCACCTTCGCCAGCGTTCTCGCGGTCAATCCCGGCGTGCCGGCGCAGACCCTGGCGGAGTTCATCGCCTTCGCCCGCGGGCGGCCCGGCGGGCTGTCCTACGGTTCGGGCGGCAATGGCACGATGAACCATCTGGTCGGGCAATGCTGGCCCGTGCCGCGGGCATCGAACTGACCCATGTGCCCTATCGCGGCTCGGCGCCGGCCCTGGCGGATGCGATGGGCGGGCAGATCCCGGCCATCATGGAAAGCCTGCCGATCGCCCTGCCGCATATCCGCGCCGGCCGGCTGCGCGCCCTCGCCACCAGCGAGGCGGCGCGGGATGCCGCGACGCCCGAGGTGCCGAACTTCGCCGAAGCCGGCTTCGCCGCCGCGCAATCCACCAACTGGTTCGGCTTCTCCGCCGCTGCCGGCATCCCGGCGCCGATCGCCGAGCGCTGGCGGCTGGAGATCACCATGGCGCTCACGGCGCCACGGCTGCGCGAGCGCTTCGCCGCCATCGGCGTGGTGCCCGGGACGCTCGGCCCCGCGGACTATACCGCGATGATCCGCGGCGAGCTGGAACGCTGGCGCGTGGTCATCGCCAGCGCCGGTATCAAGCCGGATTGAGGCCCGGGCGGCTTGTATCTTGCGGACCGATTCAGACCTCCGGGCCATGCGGCCCTGCGGTCATCGGGCCGCTCAGCCCGGCTCCAGCCCCGCCTCCTTCGCCCGCGCCGTCAGCGTCTCGATCTGCTCCTGCAGGAAGCTGCGGAAATAGGCCGGCTCACTGCCGCGCGGCGCATAGCCGAGCCGGGCCAGGCGCTCGCCCAGTTCCGGCAGTTGCAGCACCTTGTTGAGCGCCGCATTGGCCCGCGCGATCACCGGCGCCGGCGTGCCGGCGGGCGCCGCCATGCCGAACCAGAAGGAGAAGCCATAGCCCGGCAGCACCGCGCTGACCGGCGGGATCTCGGGCGCCAGCGAGAAGGCTTCGGGCAGGGTGACGCCAAGCGCCCGCACCTTGCCTTCCCTGATCTGCGGCATGCCCGCGGCGAAATCGGTGAAGGTGCTGTCGATGCGCCCGGCGATCACATCGGTCAGCGCCTCCGGCCCGCCGCGATAGGGCACCGCCTCCATCTCCACCCCCGCCATGCGCGCCAGGGTAGCGGAGGCGATATGGGCGCTGGAATTGCCGTGGCTGTAGGTCAGCTCCCCCGGCCGCCGCTTCGCCAGCTCGATCAGCCCGCGCAGGTCGCGCGCCGGATGGTTCGCCGGCACGACCAGGATATAGGCGGTCTCCGAGACGAAGCCGATCGGTGCGAAATCACGCAGCGGGTCATAGGGCAGGCGGCGGATCAGGTAGGTGTTCAGCGCGCCATTGGTGACGCTGAGCACGCACCAGGTCAGGCCATCCGCCGGCGCCCGCGCCGCGGATTCGGTGCCGACCACGCCATTGCCGCCGGGGCGGTTGTCCACGATCACCGGCTGGCCGAGTTCGCGCGAGAGCGGCTCGGACAGGTGGCGCATCAGCGTGTCCGTCACGCTGCCGGCCGGAAAGGCCACCACCAGGCGGATCGGCCGGTCGGGCCAGTTCGCCTGGGCACGCGCGCCCAGGGCGGGGAGCAGGAGCGGCGCGGCAAGGGCCACGCGGCGGGTGAGGCTGGTCATCGGCTCGTCCCTTCCCGGCCACCGAGGAAGCGGTGGATCTCGGTATTGTCGGCCTTGGGTCCAAGCGCCGCGACCGCCTCGTTCCACAAGGCGCGGCAGAGTGCCAGCGCCTGCGCGTCGAAGCCCGTTTCCTCGGCGATGGCCCCGGCGGTTTCCAGGTCCTTCCGCATCAGCCCGAGCTGGAAGCCGCCCTGGTAGCGGCCGGGCAGGATCTCCTGCTTCACCTTGGTCTCGGTGGCGATGTTGCGGCCGGAGGAGGCGTTCAGCACATCCGCCAGGATGCCGAGGTCGAGCTCCAGCCGCTCCGCCATGCGCAGCGCCTCCGCCGTCGCCAGCAGGCCGGCGGCATAGACGTAGTTGTTGAGCGCCTTCATGGCATGGGCGCTGCCGGTGGCGCCGGTGCGGATCAGCGTCTCGCCCATGTCGCGCAGCACCGGCTCGGCCTTGGCATAGGCCGCGTCATTGCCGCCGACCATGATGGCCAGCGTCCCTGCCTTGGCCTTCACCACGCTGCCGGAGACCGGCGCATCCACCAGCGCCGCGCCGCGCCCGGCCGCCGCGGCCGCCAGGCGCCGCGTCTCGGCGGGCAGGGAGGAGCCCATGTCGATGACCAGTTGCCCCGGCCGCAGCACCGCGAGCAGGCCGCCGGGCCCCTCCATCACCTGCGCCACGGCGCGGCTGTCCGGCAGCATGGTGACGATGATGTCGCAGGCTTCCGCCACCTCGGCAGGGGTGCCCACGAAGCGCAGGCTGCCAGGCGCCGCGCCCTCGGCCAGCGCCTCCCGCGCCGTGGCGGAGGGGTCGCAGGCGGCCAGGGAGCGGCCCCGCCGCAGGAGGCAGCGCGCCATTGGCAGCCCCATCATGCCGAGGCCGATGAACCCCACCATTTCCGCCATCGCACTTCCCTCCCGTTGCCGGGGGATGTTTCGCCGCCTCCGCGGGCGATGGCAAGCCGGGCCGGGTTGCCGGCGCCGCGGCCCGGTCGTTAAGCTGCCCGGCCATCCCGCCCCGGGTAGTCGCTGTGCCGCGCCAGGCCAGCCGGGATGGCGTGATCCGCCACCGGCACAGTCCGAAGGATGGCCGCATGCCACGCGAGAGCGCCCCTTTCACAGCAGACCCATGCCGGGGGCAGGCCCGGCGGCCGGCCGCGCGCCCCTGCCCGCCGCGGTGCCGTTGATGCAGCCGGTCCTGGTGGCGGGGGCCGGGCCGGTCGGGCTGGTCGCCGCGGCGGCGCTGGTGCGGCGCGGCATTCCGGTGACGGTGCTGGAGGCGGAACCGGCGCTGCCCATCGAGCTGCGCGCCTCCACCTTCCATGCGCCGACGCTCGACATGCTGGATGCGCTCGGCGCCGCGCGGCCGATGATCGCCCAGGGGCTGGTCGCGCCCAGGCTGCAATACCGCAACCGCGACCATAGTCTGATCGCCGAGTTCGATTTCGGCCGGATCGCCGACCTCACGCGCCATCCCTTCCGGGTGCAGGTGGAACAATTCCAAGCTGACCCGCATCCTGGCCGACCTGCTGGAAGGCGAGCCCGGCTTCACCCTGCGCTACGGCGCCCGTGTGGAGGGCTGCACCGATCTCGGCGAGGGCGTCCGCGTGGCGCTGGAGAATGGCGAGCAGCTTGAGGGCAGTTGGCTGATCGGCGCCGATGGCGCGCGCAGCGCGGTGCGGCGCGCGACGGGCATCGAGTTCGAGGGCTTCACCTGGCCGGAGCGCTTTCTGGTGCTCTCCACCCCCTTCGAATTCGCCGATGCGATCCCTGGCCTCGCCGATGTCACCTATTATGCCGATCCGGAGGAATGGTTCTTCCTGCTGCGCGTCCCCGGTCTCTGGCGCGCCATGTTCCCGGTGGCGGCGGAGGTCAGCGAGGCTGAGATCGCCTCCGATGCCTTCGCCGCGGCGCGTATGGCGCGCATCATCGAGGGGCGCGGCGGCTATGAAATTCGCCACCGCACGCTCTACCGCGTGCATCAGCGCGTGGCGCAAAGCTTCCGCCAGGGCCGCGTGCTGCTGGCCGGCGATGCGGCGCATATCAACAACCCGCTCGGCGGCATGGGGCTGAATGGCGGCGTGCATGACGCGGTGAACCTGGCCGGCAAGCTCGCCCAGGTGATCCAGGATGGTGCGCCCGATTCGCTGCTCGACCACTACGACCGGCAGCGCCGCGGCGTGACGGTGGAGCATGTGCAGCGCCAGACCATCGCCAACAAGCAGAACCTGGAAGCCAAGGAGCCCGAGGCGCAGCGGGCCTTCCGCGACCGCATGCGCGAGGCCGCCGCCGACCCGGTGAAGGCGCATGCATACCTCACGGGCATTTCCATGATCGCCAGCCTGCGCCGCGCCGAGGAGATCGCCTGATGCCCCTCACCCGCCGCCTGGCGCTGGGCGCCACCGCCCTGCTTGCCGCCCCCGCGCTCCGGGCGCAGGAGGCCTGGCCCAGCCGCCCGGTCCGCCTGATCGTCCCCTATCCGCCCGGCGGCGCCAGCGACTTCCTGGGCCGCGTGGTGGGGGAGCGCATGGGGCGCTCGCTCGGCCAGCCGGTGGTGGTGGAGAACCGCTCCGGCGCCGGCGGCAATCTCGGCACCGAGGCCGGCGCGCGGGCGGCACCCGATGGATATACCCTGACGCTTGCCGCGGTCGGCACGCTCGCGGTGAACCGCTTCCTGTTCCGCAGCCTGCCCTATGATCCCGACCAGGACTTCGCGCCCATCAGCCTGCTGGCGCTGGTGCCGAACCTGATGGTGGTGCCGCCCGGTCTGCCGGTCTCGACCGTGCCGGAATTCCTGGCCTGGGCGAAGCCGCGCGGCACGGCGGTGAATTTCGGCTCGATCGGCAATGGCACCTCGCAGCACCTGGCCGGCGTGCAGTTCAACATGCTGACGGGCACGCAGATGCAGCATGTTCCCTATCGCGACCCGGCCCAGGTCAATACCGACCTGATGGAGGGGCGGGTGCATGTGCTGTTCCAGTCCATCTCCGCCGTCGCGGAATTGGCGCGCAGCGGCAGGATGAAGGCGCTCGCCGTCACCGGCGAGGAGCGGGTGCCGGTCTTCGCCGCGCTGCCGACGCTGCGCGAGGCGGGGGTGGATGTCACCACCGTCGGCTGGTTCGGCCTGCTGGCGCCGAGCGGCACGCCAGGCCCCATCCTGGCGCGGCTGGAGCAGGAGGCAATGGAGGCCATCGTCGACCCTGCCGTCAGTGCCCGCATCGTCGAGACGGGCAGCATCCCCCGCGCCCGTGGCGGCGCGGAGTTCGCCCGTTTCATCGCCGCGGAGACCACGCGCATGCAGGCCATCATTCGCGCCTCCGGCGCCAGGGCCGATTAGGGGGGGCCGCAGATGCACATGCTGAGCTTCGAATTCCGCAGCCGGGCCGGCGCCGAGCGCCGCAGCGTGCCGGTGCGCGACCTCGTCATCGCCGGCTGGACCGGGCGCGACAGCCACAAGGTGCAGGAGCATATCGAGGAGCTGGCAGCGCTCGGCGTCGCGCCGCCGGCCTCGGTGCCCTGCTTCTACCGCGCCGGTGCCGCGCTGCTGACCACCGCGCCCGAGATCGACTGCCTCGGCGCCGGGAGCAGCGGCGAGGCGGAGTTCTTCCTGCTGCTGCGCGAGGACGGCTGGTGGGTCGGCGCCGGTTCCGACCATACCGACCGCAAGGTGGAAGCCTATTCCATCACCGTCTCCAAGCAGATGTGCCCGAAGCCGGTGGCCCCCGTGCTCTGGCGCTTCGAGGAAGTGGCGGACCACTGGGACCAGCTCGAGATCCTGAGCGAGGTGGATGACGGCGCCGGCTTCACCGCCTATCAGCGCGGCAGCGTCGCCGCCATGCGCGACCCGCGCGACCTGCTGCGCGCCTATGAGGCGGCCGGCCACCGCATCGGTCCGGATACGCTGATGTTCGGCGGCACCTTGCCGGTGATCGGCGGCATCCGCCCGCGCGCCGCCTTCCGCCTCTCGCTGCACGACCCGGTGCGCGGCGAGACCATCCGCCACGCCTATACTGCCCGCTTCCTGCCGGACCAGGGGTAGCAGCCATGCCGATCGAGAAGGAACACCTGGAATCCCACGCCCCCGACCTCGACAGCGGCTGGCACAATCCCGGCGGCTATCCCGAGGGGATCGAGCAGAAGGTCCTGGCCGGCTTCCTCGACGAGGCCGGCCGGCGCGGTCACCGCACCCGGCTGCTGCGCTTCGCCCCCGGCCGCTTCACCACCACCCCCTTCGTGCATGACTACTGGGAGGAGGTGTGGCTGGTCTCCGGCGACCTGATCGTCGGCAACGACGCCTCGGGCCGGGGCGGCGAGCGCTTCACCGGCCGGGCCTATGCCTGCCGCCCGCCCGGCGTCCCGCATGGCCCTTTCCGCAGCGAGACGGGCTGCCTGCTGCTGGAGACGCACTACTACGACGAGACGAAGGGGTAGAGCCCCCTACCCCGCCACCCAGCGCGGCTTCCGCCGGGCCTGGAAGGCAGCGATCCCCTCCGCCGCTTCCTCGCTCGTGGCGGTACGGGCGAAGGCGGCGGCGCCGGCTTCCGCATAGCCTTCGGGCGAGATCGGGCCGAGCGCCGCCAACAGGAGCTTGGTCTCCGCCAGCGCACCCGGCGCGCCTTCCAGCACATGCGCCACCGTGGTCGCCACCAGCGCTGCCAGCGCCGCGGCATCCAGCACCAGTTCATGCACTAGGCCGATGCGGGCGGCCTCCCCGGCCTCGATCACCCGCGCCTCCAGCACCAGCCGCGTGGCGGCGGCGCGGCCCATACGGCGGGCGAGCCAAGGCAGGATCTGCGCCGGCACCAGGCCGCGCCGCACCTCGGGCGCCGCGAAACGTGCATCCGCCGTGGCGAAGGCGATATCGGCGCTGCACAGGAAGCCGAGGCCGCCGGCATGGGCGCTGCCCTCGATCGCCGCGATCACTACCTGCGGCAGCCCGGCGATATCGGCGAAGCGCGCGCCGGTGCGGTGGTTGCGCGCCTGCTGGCGGGCCAGCCTCTCCTCCGGCGTCGCATCGGAGGCGACCTCGGTTAGGTCGAGCCCGGCGCAGAAATGCCCGCCGGCGCCGGAGATCACCAGCACCCGGGCGGTGCGGTCCTGGCGCAGATCGACCAGCAGCGCGTCCCAGGCCTGGCCCATAGCGGTGCTGAGCGCGTTGCGGCGCTCCGGCCGGTTCATCACGGCGCGGACCACGGGCCCCTCGCGCGTGACCAGCAGCGGCGTGTCGTCGGCCATGGCGGTCCCTTCCCTTTGCGGCACGCAGGATGTGGCGGCTGTCGCGGCAAGTCCAACGCCGTGCCGGCTGGAAACGCGAGCGTTTCCAGCCGGCACGGTAAAGTTGGCCGCACCTGTAAAGGCTGGACCACAGTCTGGAAGACTGTGGTCTAGTCCAGCGGCAGACCGACATAGTTCTCGGCCAGGCTCATCGCCCCGGCGCGGGAGTGGCAGACATAGTCCAACTCCGCCAGGCGCAACCGGTGCTCGAAGGGATCGGCATCGTCGAAGCGGTGCAGCAGGGAGGTCATCCACCAGGAGAAGCGCTGCGCCTTCCAGATGCGCGCGAGCGCCGTGGCGGACCAGGCATCAAGCAGCGCCATGTTCCGGCCACGCTGGAAAGCCTCGATCGCCCGCGCCAGCACCCGCACATCCGCCACCGCCAGGTTCATTCCCTTGGCGCCGGTGGGCGGCACGATATGCGCGGCGTCCCCGGCCAGGAACAGCCGGCCGTGCCGCATCGGCTCCACCACGAAGCTCCGCATGGCGGTGACGCCGCGTTGCAGGATCGTGCCTTCGCGGAGCTGGCTGGCGGCGCCGTGCAGCGCCAGCCGCGCATGCAGCTCCGCCCAGATCCGGTCATCGGACCAGGCATGGGCATCCTCATCCGGCGCGCATTGCAGATAGAGGCGGGAGAGGCTGGGCGAGCGCATGGTGGCCAGGGCGAAGCCGCGCTCGTGCCGGGCATAGATCAGCTCATGCGAGGGCGGCGGCGCGGCGGCGAGGATGCCGAGCCAGGCGAAGGGATAGACCCGCTCGAACACGGTCAGCAGGCCGGTCGGGATGGCGGCGCGGCAGATGCCGTGGAACCCGTCGCAGCCGGCGATGAGGTCGCAGTCCAGCGCCTGGTCCCGGCCTTCATGGCGGAAGGTAATGCGCGGGCGGGTGGTGTCGAGGTCGTGCACCGCCGTATCCGCGACCTCGAACAGGATCGGCTGCCCCTGGGCGAGGCGGGCGGCGATGAGATCCTTCACCACCTCCTGCTGGCCATAGATCGTCACCCGCTTGCCGGTGAGGCCATGCAGGTCGATCCGGTGGCCGGTGCCGTCGAAGCGCAGCTCCAGCCCGTCATGCCGCAGCCCCTCCCGGTGCAGGCGGTCGCCGAGGCCGGCTTCGGTGAGGATATCGACCGTGCCCTGCTCCAGCAGCCCGGCCCGGATACGCTCCTCGACATGCTGGCGGGAGCGCGCCTCCAGCACCACGGTGTCGATGCCGGCCAGGTGCAGAAGATGCGCCAGCAGCAGCCCGGCCGGCCCAGCGCCCACGATGCCCACCTCTGTCCGCATGGCCCGCACTCCACTCCCCTGCGCCGCTCTTCACTGCGCAGCGCCCGGCGCCGGCGGCAAGGCTTTCCCGCCCTGGTCAGCCGCGAACGGGCGGGCGAGACTGGCGCCGGGAGGGACCAGCCCGCATGAGCCGCATTCTCTACGACCTGGCCGGCGCCGACCCGGAGCGCCGCTTCAGCCCCTTTTGCTGGCGCAGCCGCCTGGCGCTGGCCCATAAGGGGCTGGCGGTGGAGACCATCCCCTGGCACTTCACCGAGAAGGAGAAGATCGCCCTCTCCGGCCAGGGGCTGGTGCCGGTGCTAGTGGATGACGGCAGGGTGGTCCATGATTCCTGGGCCATCGCCTGCTGGCTGGAGGAGGAATACCCGAACCGCCCCTTGCTCTTCGGCGGCGCCGGCGGGCGCGCCATGGCACGCTTCCTGAACAGTTGGGCGGATGGCGTGCTGCATCCCGGCGTGGCACGGCTGGTGGTGGCGGATATCGCCTCCCTCCTCGCCCCCGCCGACCAGGCCTATTTCCGCGAAAGCCGCGAGCGCCGTTTCGGCATGACGCTGGAACAGGTGGTGGCGGAGCGCGAGCGCAGCGTGGAGGGCTTCCGCCGGGACCTGCTGCCGCTTCGCCTGACGCTCCGGGCGCAGCCATGGCTAGGTGGCGAGGCGCCGAATTACGCCGACTACATCGTCTTCGGCGCCTTCCAATGGGCCCGTGTCTGCAGCCCCTTCCCGCTGCTGGCCGCCGATGACCCGGTGGCCGAGTGGCGCAGCCGGATGCTGGACCTGTTCGGCGGGCTTGCGCGCGCCACCCCGGGGCACGACCTCTAGGCAAAGCGAGGAGTCACACCATGGATGATGGAGTTTCCACAGGCGCAGGGTCCCGCCTCGACATCGTCTCCGACGCCATCTGCCCGTGGTGCTGGATCGGCAAGCGCAACCTGGACGCCGCGCTGGCGCAACTCGCCGAGGAGGGCGAGCACTTCACGGTGCATTGGCGCCCCTTCCAGCTCAACCCCGACATGCCGCGCGAAGGCGTGGAGCGCAGCGCCTACCGCGCCGAGAAATTCGGCAGCCTGGAACGCTCGCGCGAGCTGGACGCGCAGGTGGCCGAGGCCGGCGCCGCCGCCGGGCTGGAATTCCGCCATGACCGGATGCTGCGGACACCGAATACCCTGGATGCGCACCGGCTGATCCGCCTGGCCGGCGAGGCTGGCCCCGCCCGGCAGGGCGCGGTGGTGGAGGCGCTGTTCCGCGCCTATTTCCAGGAGGGGCAGGATATCGGCAGCCGGGCGGTGCTGGCCGAGGTCGCCGCCGGGGCCGGGATGGAGGCCGCGGCAGTCGTGGCACACCTCGCCAGCGATGCCGGCGAGGCGGAGGTCCGGCAGGAGGATCTCGGCTTCCGCCGCGCCGGGATTTCCGGCGTGCCGAGCTTCGCGCTGGAGGGGCATGTGCTGTTCTCCGGCGCCATGCCGCCGGAGCGCATGGCGCTGGCCTTCCGCCGGGCGCTCGGCATCCTGCGGGAGCGTGCGGCGGCAGACTGACCCGCTAATAGGTCGCGCGGCCGCCCGAAACGTCGAAGACGCCGCCGGTCGAGAAGCTGCACTCCTCGGTGGCCAGCCAGCAGACCAGGGCGGCGATCTCCTCCACCGCGGCGAAGCGCCCGGCGGGGATCTTGCTGAGCATGTAGGCGATCTGCTGCTCGGTCATCTGCTTGAAGATGTCGGTCGCCGCCGCCGCCGGGGTCACGCAATTCACCCGCACCGCGGTGGCCGCCAGTTCCTTGCCGAGGGATTTGGTGAAGCCGATCACCCCCGCCTTGGCCGCGGAATAGGCGGCGGCATTCGGGTTGCCCTCCTTGCCCGCGATGGAGGCGATATTGACGATGCGGCCGTAATTGCGCGCCCGCATCCCCGGCACCACGGCGCGGCAGCAGAGGAACACGCCGGTGAGATCCACCTCGATCACCCGACGCCAGGCCTCGACGGGATAGTCCTCCACCAGGCCATTCGGCCCGGTGATGCCGGCATTGGCGACCAGGATATCCACCGGCCCGAGCGCCGCTTCCGTGCCCGCCAGCGCCGCGCCGATGGCGGCGCTGTCCGCGACATCCACCCCCGCCGCGAAACCGCCCAGCCGTTCCGCGACCTGGCGCGCCTCCCCGAGGTCGGTGTCCCAGATCGAGACCCTGGCGCCGCTGGCGGCGCAACGCTCGGCGATGGCGAGGCCGATGCCGCGCGCCCCGCCCGTGACCACCGCCACGCGCCCCTGCATGTCGAGCCGGTTCATGCCCTCACCTCCCCTTGCGATCCGCCGGAGACTAGGCTGGCCGGGGTCAGCCCACCAGCGGCACCGCGGAGATCACCACCACCGCGCTGGCATAGGGGTATTCATCCGTCATGGTGAGCGCCACCTGCGCCTGGTGCCCCGGCGGGGTGATGGCCGCCAGCCGCGCCGCGGCGCCGCCGGTGAGGTGCAGCGTCGGCTGGCCGCTGCGGAGATTGACCACGCCGAGGTCGCGGAAGAAGACGCCAGCGCGGAAGCCGGTGCCGAGCGCCTTGGATGCCGCCTCCTTCGCCGCGAAACGCTTGGCATAGGTGGCGGCGCGGATGCGTTCGGTGCGGCGCTCCGCCTTGGCGCGTTCCAGCGGCGTGAAGACGCGTTCCAGGAAGCGCTCGCCATGGCGTTCCAGGGTGCGTTCGATGCGGCGGATATCCACCGTGTCATTGCCGATGCCGAGGATCATCCGCGCGCCCGCTCCACCCGCAGGTTGTCCGCGGGCGCCCGCAGGCTGGCCATGATCCGCTCCAGGTGGCGGAGGTCGGTCACTTCCACATCCAGCGCCACCTCGCAGGAATCGGCATCGCGGCTGACCACGCGAAGGCCGGTGATGGTGCCGTCCTGCTGCGCCACCGCATCGGTGAGGCAGGCCAGCGCGGAGGGGCGGTTGCGGGTCTCGACGATGATGCGCCCGATGCGGCCGCCGGAAGCCGTCTCGTCCCATTCGATGTCGAGGAAACGCTCCGGCGTCTGCGAGAAATTCTCGAGCGTGTGGCAATCCGCAGCGTGGATGGTCACCCCCTTGCCGGTCGTGACGATGCCGATGATGCGCTCGCCGGGAAGCGGATGGCAGCAGCCGGCGAAGTGGTAGGGCATGCCGCTGACCAGCCCGGTGACCGGCAGCCCGGCATGCACCCCCGGGCGCAGCCCCGGCCGGTCGGATTTGGACAGCAGCGGCCCGGCGCCGATCCGCCCGCGCGGCCGCCCGAGCGCGATGGGATCGACCGCGCGCGGCGGAATGCGCAGTTCCGGCACCGCCGCATGCAGCACCTCCCGCGGCGAGAGCGAGCCGGCGCCAACCGCAGTATAGACCTCCTCGACGCCCGGCTGTTTCAGGGCCTTCAGCGCGCCTTCCAGCAGCTTCTCGGAGAAGTCCAGCCCCTCCTGGCGGAAGGCCTTGGCGATGGCGGCGCGGCCGCTTTCCTGGTGTTCCTGGCGCTGCCTGGCATGCACGAAGCGGCGGATGCGGGCACGCGCCTTGCCGGTGACGACGAAGCGTTCCCAGGCCGGGTTCGGCGTGCCGCCGCGCGCGGTGATGATCTCCACCTGGTCGCCATTCTCGAGCTGCGCCCGCAGCGGCACGATCTTGCCGTTGACCTTGGCGCCGACGCAGGTATCGCCGACCTGGCTGTGCACCTCATAGGCGAAGTCGATCGGCGTGGCGCCGCGCGGCAGCTCGATCAGGTCGCCCTTGGGCGAGAAGCAGAAGACCAGGTCGCGGTGCAGTTCGAGCTTGGTGTGGTCGAGGAAGTCCTGCGGCCCCTCTGCATTCTCCAGGATGTCGAGCAGCGCCCGCACCCAGGGGTAACGCTTGCGGGCCTTGCCGGCGGCGGCTTCCGCCTCGGTGCCCTGCTTGTAGATCCAATGCGCGGCGACGCCGTATTCCGCCACCTCGTGCATCTCGCGGGTGCGGATCTGCACCTCGATCTTGGCGTTGCGCCGCTCCGGCACCGTCACGCCGGTATGCAGGCTCTGGTAGCCGTTCGATTTCGGCGTGCTGATATAGTCCTTGAAACGGCCGGGAACCACGCGATAGGCGTCGTGCACCGCACCGAGCGCCGCGTAGCACTGCGCCCGTCCCTCGACGATGACGCGGAAGGCCATGACGTCGGAGAGCGCCTCGAAGCCCACATTCTTCTTCTGCATCTTGCGCCAGATGGAATAGGGCGACTTCTCCCGCCCCACCACATCCAGCGCCGTCACCTCGTGCGAGGCCAGCACGCGCTTCAGATCCCGCTCGATCTCACGGATCAGGTCGGCACCCTGGCCGCGCAGGAAGGTCAGGCGCGCGGCGATGGTCTGCCGCGCCTCCGGATGCAGTTCCTGGAAGGCCAGCGTCTCCAACTCGGTCTTCAGCGCATCCATGCCGATGCGTTCGGCGAGCGGGGTGAAGATCTCCAGCGTCTCGCGCGCCGTCTTGCGCCGCCGCTCCGGCTGCGGCACGAAATGCAGGGTGCGCATGTTGTGCAGCCGGTCGGCGAGCTTCACCAGCAGGACGCGGATGTCCTCGCTCATCGCCAGGACCAGCTTGCGGAGGTTCTCCGCCTGCTTGGTGCGCTCGCTCTGCAACTCGATGCGCGTCAGCTTGGTGACGCCATCCACCAGCCGGGCCACCTCGGACCCGAAGAGCCGCTCGATCTCCTTCAGCCCGACCGCAGTATCCTCCGCGACATCGTGCAGCAGCGCGGTGGCGATGGTGGCGCCATCCAGCCGGTAATCGGCCAGGATGCCGGCGACGGCGAGCGGGTGGGTGATATAGGGCTCGCCGTTCTCCCGCGTCTGGTTCGCGTGCGCCTCGGCGGCGAGCCTGCCGGCACGTTCCAGCCAAGCGATATCGGTGCGGGGATCATAGGCGGCGACGCGGTGGGCCAGCGCCAGGGCCTCGTCCAGGCCGGGCGGCGCGGTGGCCGCGGGGACCGCCGATGCCGGCCCTTCAGGCGCGCGCGCCGCCGGGGCGTCGAGGGGCCCGGTGGCGCGCGTGGTCAAGGGCTGCGACTCAGCGGCGGCCGCCGCCGCCCAGCTCGGCTGCGATCGCGGCCTCGATATCATCGGGTGACATGTCCTCGAGGCCCTGGCCCTCGACGGGCAGATCCTCGTTCACATCCATGACGCCGAAGATGTTCTCGTCGGTGGCGATGAGGTCGAGCACCTCCTCCTCCGCCGGCTCGGGCTCGGGCGCCCGCTGCAGGGACTTGATGAGATCCGCCTCGACCGAACCGAGGTCGATGGTCTGGTCGGCGATCTCGCGCAGCGCCACGACGGGGTTCTTGTCGTTGTCGCGGTCGAGGGTCAATTCCTCGCCACGGCCGATATTGCGGGCCCGCTGGGCGGCGAGCAGCACCAACTCGAACCGGTTGGGGATCTGGATGATGCAGTCTTCAACGGTAACGCGCGCCATGACGGCCTCGTGACGGTTCGGGCGTGCCGGTCCGGACGGGCCGGCAGCACAGCAGATGGCTGGTGAACCTTTCAGATAGCCACCAGGGGCAGCTTGTGCAAGCGCCTTGCCACGGCGCAGCACATGGCATCGGCCTATTCGCCGATCGGCCGCGGCAGGTCCACCTCCGGCAGCGCCGCCAGCAGCGCCTCAACGCTCCGGCCCAGCACCGGATGCCGCCAGCCTGGCGCGACATCGGCCAGCGGCTGCAGCACGAAGCGACGGAGATGCGCCCGCGGATGCGGCAGGACCGGGTCCGGCCCCGGCCGCACCATCCCGCCGCAATCGATCAGGTCGAGGTCGAGGCTGCGCGGCGCATTGGGAAAGGGCCGTTCCCGCCCCGCCCGCTGCTCCAGCGCCTGCAGCGCGCCGAGCAGCGCGGCCGGGTCCGGCAGCTTGCCGCCGGCGGGAACCTCCAGCCGAGCCACTCCGTTTACGTAACAGGGTGCACCGGGGAGTGGCGGGACCGGAATCGTGCTATACCATTGCGAAATGGCCACCAGGCGCAATCCCATCAGGCCATCCAGCACCACGGTGGCGCGACGGCAGGTTTCCAGGGGTGAGGCGCCATCGGGAGCCGGCAAATTCGCGCCGAGCGCGATGAGGATGATGTTTTTTCGCTTACGACTCGGCAATTTTCCCCTATTGTCCTTTCGGATCAGTTTCGAACCGCATTTTGAGAGTGACGCCATTGCCTGCTGACCGGCCTGAACGCATCGCCATCTTCATTGACGGCGCCAACCTCTACGCCGCCTCCCGCACCCTGGGCTTCGACGTGGACTACAAGAACCTGCTCGGGCATTTCCGGGAGCGCGCCTATCTGGTCCGCGCCTACTACTATACGGCCCTGCTGGAGACCGATGAATATTCGCCGTTGCGGCCGCTGGTGGATTGGCTCGGCTACAACGGCTATTCGGTGGTGACCAAGCCGGCCAAGGAGTTCACCGATGCCACCGGGCGGCGGCGGGTGAAGGGCAGCGTCGATATCGAAATGGCGGTGGATGTGCTCGACCTCGCCCCGCATCTCGACCATGTCGTGCTGTTCTCCGGCGATGGCGACCTCCGGCGGCTGGTGGAATCCGTGCAACGGCGCGGCGTGCGCGTGACGGTGATCTCCACCATCCGCAGCCAGCCGGCGATGATCGCCGACGAATTGCGCCGGCAGGCGGATGCCTTCCTCGACCTCGCCGACCTCGCCGACCACATCACCCGGCGCCAGGTGGAGCAGCGGCCCCGCGCCTCCCAGGGCGCCGGCCGCGGCGCCGGCCCCTCCCATGGCGCGATCCGGGCAACCCCGGCCGAGCCCTTCCGGGAGGCGCAGGATCTTCCCGAATAGGGCCGCCGCATGACCGAGGCGGAAGCCCCCCCAGCCCGGCCGGGACTGCCCGCTCTGCCCGCGCCTGGTGGCGCTGCGGCAGGCGAACCGCGCCGCCTTCCCGGACTGGCACAATGCCCCGGTGCCTTCCTGGGGGCCGCCCGATGCGCCGATCCTGGTGCTCGGCATGGCGCCGGGGCAGCGCGGCGCCAACCGCACCGGCCGGCCCTTCACCGGCGACCATGCAGGAAAGCTGCTCTATGCCACCCTGCTGAAATTCGGCCTGGCCCGCGGCACCTATGCGGAGCGGCCGGATGACGGGATGGAGCTGACCGGCTGCCGCGTCTCCAACGCGGTGCGCTGCGTGCCTCCCGCCAACCTGCCGGTGCCGGCGGAGATCAAGACCTGCAACCAGTTCCTGCGGGGCGAACTGATCGCCATGCCACGCCTGCGCCTGGTATTGGCGCTCGGCGTGCTGGCGCATGCGGCGCTGCTGCGCGCCGCCGGCCTGCCCGCCAGCCACCGCCGCTTCACGCATGGCGCGGTGCATGCGCTGCCGGACGGGTTGCTGCTGGCCGACAGCTATCATGTCAGCCGCTACAACACCTCGACGCGCCGCCTGACACCGGAAATGTTCGAGGCGGTGGTGGCCGAGGCGGTACGGCGCGTCGGCGCCCCGGCCTAGCCGTAGCGCTCCTCCGCCCAGGGATCGCCGTTGTTGTGGTAGCCGCGGACCTCCCAGAAGCCGGGGCGGTCGGCGCCCAGCAATTCGATCCGCGTCACCCATTTCGGGCTCTTCCAGAAATAGAGCCGCGGGATCACCACCCGCACCGGCCCGCCATGCTGGCGGGTCAGCGGCAGGCCCTCCCAGCTATGCGCCAGCAGCACCTCCTCGCGGGCGAATTCCTCCATCGGCACATTGGTGGTGTAGCCGTCATAGCTGGTGAAGCCGACGAAGCGCGCCGCCTGCCGGGGCCGTGCCAGGGCCAGCAGATCCACCGCGCGCACCCCTTGCCAGCGGTTGTCGTAGCGGCTCCATTGGGTGACGCAGTGGATGTCGCCCACCGCTTCGGTCTGCGGCAGCGCCATGAAGGCCTCCCAGTCGAGCCGGAGCGGCGCCTCCACCTGGCCTTCCAGCCGCAGCCGCCATTTCTCCCGGGAGACATCGGGTTGCACGCCGAGGTCGAGCACCGGCCAGTCCCGCACCAGGGTCTGGCCGGGCGGCAGGCGATCGCGCGCGGGGTCCAGCCTGGTGCCGGTCAGCAGCCGACCCTTCCGGGCCCAGTCCTGCTTGGCCTCGATCAGCTTGTCCTTCAGCCGCCCGGTCAGGGGCACCGCATCCTCGTCGCCCATGCGCATTTCCTCTCCGGCCCAGGTGCCAGCGGCGCAGGCCCCTACCCCCGGTCCCGCATCAGCCGCGCCTTGTCGCGCTGCCAGTCGCGCGCCGCGATCGCCGCCCGCTTGTCGTGCTTCTTCCGTCCCTCGGCCAGGCCGAGCAGCACCTTGGCGCGGCCGCGGTCGTTGAAGTGGATCTGCAGCGGCACCAGCGTGGTGCCGTCCCGCGCGACGGTGCCGGTGAGCTCCCGCACCTGCTTCCGGTGCAGCAGCAGCTTGCGCGGCCGCAGCGGCTCGAATTTCGCGACCGTGCTGCCGGCCTGCCATTCCGGGATATGCGCGTTGAACAGCCACAACTCGCCGTTCCGCTCGCCGGCCCAGGCCTCGCTCAGGCTGGCGCGGCCGGCGCGGAGCGACTTGACCTCGGGCCCCACCAGCATCAGCCCGGCCTCAATGGTGTCGCCGATCGTGTAGTCGTAGCGGGCCCGGCGGTTCTGCGCCGCGATGCCGTGCGAGATGAGCGTCTTCTTCTTTTTCTCTGCCATGATCTCAGTTCAGGAGGCCGGACGAGACCATCGCGTCCCGCACCCGCGCCTTGGTCGCATCGCTGGCGGGCGCCAGCGGCAGGCGGCAATGCTCGGTGCCCTTGCCGAGCAGAGAGGCGGCGTATTTCACCGGGCCGGGGGAGGTTTCGGCGAAGAGCGCGTCATGCAGCGGCAGCAGCCGGTCCTGGATCTCCATGGCCTCGGCCAGCCGGCCGCCGCGCCAGGCCCGCTGCATATCGGCGCAGAGCCGCGGCGCCACATTGGCCGTCACGCTGATGCAGCCATGCCCGCCCGCGGCATTGAAGGCGAGCGCGGTATGGTCCTCGCCCGACAATTGCGAGAAATCCTCGCCACAGGCACGGCGCGTGTGCAGAGGCCGCGCCAGGTTGGCGGTCGCGTCCTTCACGCCGACGATGTTCGGGTGCTTCGCCAGCCGCGCCATGGTCTCGACGCTCATGTCGATCACGCTGCGGGGCGGGATGTTGTAGATGATGACAGGCAGGTCCACCGCATCGGCGATGGCCTTGAAATGCAGGTACATCCCCTCCTGCGTCGGCTTGTTGTAATAGGGCGTCACCACCAGGCAGGCATCGGCACCCGCCTTGCGGGCATGGCGGGTGAAGTCGATCGCCTCGGCGGTGCTGTTGCTGCCGGTGCCGGCGATGACGGGCACCCGGCCGCGCGCCGCTTCGACGCACATCTCCACCACGCGCTTGTGCTCGGCATGCGTCAGCGTCGGGCTCTCGCCGGTGGTGCCGACCGGGACCAGCCCCTCGGTACCCTCGCCGATCTGCCACTCGACCAGGTCCTGGAATGCTTTCTCGTCCATGGACCCGTCGGCACGCATCGGCGTGATCAGCGCGACCATCGATCCCTTGAACATTGCCTGCGTTCCTCCGGCACCTGGATTGGCTGGCCCGGCGGGACGGATCTGCGCGGAAGGGCGCGGCATGCCAGCGGCCAGGGACCGCCAAGCTAGTGGCCGGAAGGGCCAGCGGCAAGGGTTGCGACAGCCTGAGCGCGGAACGGGACAGGCGGGGGCGGCATCGGCTACAACTCCCGGATGCGCCGCCGCTCCCTGTTCCGCCTTCCCCTGGCCATACTGCCGCCCCTTGGCCTGCTGGCCCCGGCCGCGCGGGCCCAGCCGCGCGCCTCGATGCCGGCCATCCCGACCACCGGGCAGCAGGCTGCCGGGCGCCAAGCCGTCGCCCTGGCCAATGCCGGGCGCTGGCCGGAGGCCATGGCCGTCGCTGAAGGCGCCGATCCGCTGATCTGCAAGCTGGTCGCCTGGATGCGCCTGCAATCCCGCGGCAGCGGCGCGACCGCGGCCGAAATCCTGGCCTTCGCCCTCGCCAATCCGGACTGGCCGGGCCAGATCGCCCTGACCCGCCGGGCCGAGGAGGCCCTGGCCACGGAGCCGGATGACGCCCTCGCCCTGGAATGGTTCGCCGCCCGCGCGCCCCGCTCCTTGGAGGGCTATCAGCGCCTGGCCGATGCCCTCGCGCGCGCCGGCCGCGACGCCAATGCCGCCACCGTCCTCCGCACCGGCTGGGCCGAGGCCCCTGCCGACGCCATTGCCGAGCCCGGCTTCCTGGAACGCAACCAGGCGTTGCTGACGCCGGAGGCGCATTGGCACCGCTTCGACCGGCTCGCTTTCGCGCGGGAGAATGCCGCGGCCGGCCGGGTGCTGGGCTTCCTCGACCCGGCCCGACAGGGCATCGCGGCGGCGCGGCTCGACTACGCCTCTGATCGGGCGGATGCGGATACCCCGGCCCGCGCCGCCGCCGCGCCGGGCGATCCCGGCCTCACCCTGGAACGCGCCCGCTGGCTGCGCCGGCGCGAACAGGATGCCGAAGCCGCCGCCGCCTGGGCCGCGCTCCGGGCGCCCCTGCCGCCGGAGGCGATCCGTAGGATCTGGGCCGAGCGCCAGATCCTGTCGCGCAAGCTGCTCCACCTGGGTGACGCCCGCACCGCCTATGCCCTGGCCGCCGGGCACGGCATCGCAGAGCCCGGCGAGCCGCGGCAGGAGGCCGAGTTCCTGGCCGGCTTCATCGCCCTGCGGCGGCTGGAGGACCCGGCCGCGGCGGAGCGGCATTTCCTGCGCCTGGCCGAGGGCAGCCGCAGCGTCATCACCCGCGCCCGCAGCCTCTACTGGCAGGGACGTGCCGCGGCGGCCCAAGGCGCCGAGGCCCGAGCGCGCGAGCGTTTCGCCGCCGCTGCCGCCTTTCCCCTCGCCTTCTATGGCCAGCTTGCCGCGCTGGCACTGGGCGAGGACGGCGCCGCGCTCTCCGCTCGCATCGCCCGCACGCCGCCGCCCGAAACCAGCGCCGCCGAGGCCCGGGCCCTGGCGAATACCGAACTGGCCCGCATGGTGCCGGCGCTGGACGCGATCGGCGAGGGCCGTCGCGCCCGGCAATTCCTGCTGCGGCTGGAGGAACTGGCGGAAGGGCCGGAGGAGAAGGCGCTGGTGGCCCGGCTCGCCGCCCGCAGCAGCCGGCCGGACCATGCGGTCTGGGTGGTGCGTCGCGCCGGCGCCGCCGGGCTGATGCTACTGCAGGAGGGCTGGCCCACCCCCTATGGGCAATCGCCGCTCGGCGCCGCCGCGCAGCCGGAGCCCGCGCTGATCCATGCCGTGACCCGGCAGGAAAGCAATTTCGACCCCGAGGCGGTCTCCTCCTCCAATGCCCGCGGATTGATGCAACTGCTGCCGGCCACCGCGCAATCGGTGGCGAAGCGGCTCGGGCTGCGGCACCAGACCGCCATGCTGACCAGCGACCCCGGCCACAACATGCGCCTCGGCGCCGGCTATCTGGAGCAGATGCTCGCGCGCTTCAGCGATGCGCTGCCGCTGGCCGTTGCCGCCTATAATGCCGGGCCGGGACGGGTGGAGGAATGGCTCGGCACCTATGGCGACCCGCGCGACGGCTCCATCGCCATGCTGGACTGGATGGAGATGATTCCCTTCGGCGAGACGCGCAATTACGTCCAGCGGGTGATCGAGAACATGGCCATCTACCGCGCCCGCGACGCCGAGGCGGCGGGGCGGGAACACCCGATGACCCGCTGGCTGCGCCCCCTGCCCGGCTGAACCATGCAACCCCGACAGCGCCGCTTCAGCGCCCGGGACGGGCTGGTCCTTGCCGCGCTCGACTGGGCGGGGCCGCCCGGCGGGGAGGGCCGCACGCCGCTGCTCTGCCTGCCCGGCATCGCCCGCACCGCGCTCGACTTCACCGGCGTCGCGCTGCGCCACCGCCACCATCGCCGGGTGGTGGCGCTGGACTATGCCGGGCACGGCGAGAGTGGCCGCGCCGCCGACCCCGCCCGCTACCGCACCGAGACGACGCTGCGCGACCTGCTGGATGCCATGGCGGCGCTGCACCTGCACCGGGTGGCACTGCTCGGCACCAGCTTCGGCGGGATGCTCGGCATGGCGCTCGGTGTGCTGCGGCCGGGCTGCCTGGCGGGGCTGGCGCTGAACGACACCGGGCCGCGGCTGGAGCCGGGGGGGGGCTCGAACTCGTGCGCGAATTCATCGGGCGCGACCCTGCCTTCGGCAGTATCGAGGAGGCCATTGCCTTCCTCCGCCGCACCCTGCCCTCGCTCGGCATCCCGGAGCCCGGCTGGCGGGCGGTGGCCGAGACCACCTATGCGCGCGGCGCGGATGGGCGCTGGCATCCCCGCTGGGACACCCGCATCATCCAGGGCATGGCGCCACCCGCCGCCGAACCTGCCGAATCCTGGCCCCTGTTCGGCGCGCTGGAGGCGGTGCCGCTGCTGCTGTTCTGGGGCCAGGAGAGCGCCCTGCTCTCGGCCGCGACGGTGGCCCGGATGCGCGCGGCGCGGCCGGACATGGCGGTGGTCCCGCTGCCCGGCATCGGCCATGCGCCGACACTGATGGAGCCGGCCTCGCTGCTCGCGCTCGACCGCTTCCTGGCGGCGCTGCCATGACTCTGGCGCGGGCGGTGGCGACGCTTGGCGGCATCGGGCTGATCCGGCCGGCGCCCGGCACCTGGGCCTCGGCCATGGTGCTGCCGGCGGCCTGGCTCGGACCGGCGGCCTGCCTCGGCCTCTCGGTGCTGCTGCTGCTGGCGGGGCTCTGGGCGGTGGCCTCCCTGGCGCGGGAGGGTGCAGCGCATGATCCCGGCTGGATCGTCATCGACGAGGGCGCAGGGCAATTGCTGGCGCTCAGCCTGGTGCCGGCCGGCGCACCCTGGCTCTGGGTGGTGGCAGGTTTCGCCCTGTTCCGCTTCTTCGATATCCTGAAGCTCGGCCCGGTGGGCTGGGCGGACCGGCGCAAGGGCACCGCCTGGGTGATGCTGGACGACCTGCTCGCCGGCGCCATGGCCGCCGCCGCCCTGCTGCTGCTGCGCCTGCTCTGGCCCGGAGGCACCCTCTGATGCTGCCGCAATCGACCCTCGATGCCGCCCGCGACCTGCTGGCCCGACTGGAAGCGCGCGGCCTGACGCTCACCACTGCGGAAAGCTGCACCGGCGGGCTGATCGCCGCGGCGCTCACCGCCATCCCCGGCTCCTCCGCCGTGGTGACGCGCGGCTATGTCACCTATTCCAACGAGGCGAAGCAGGAGATGCTCGGCGTGCCGGCGGAGGTGCTGGCGCATCTCGGCGCGGTGAGCGAGGCGGTGGCGCGCGCCATGGCGGAGGGCGCGCTGCGGGCCAGCGGTGCCGATCTCGCGCTGAGCTGCACCGGCATCGCCGGACCGGGCGGCGCGACGCCGGGCAAGCCGGTCGGGCTCGTCTTCATCGGCGCGGCCCGGCGCGGTGCCGAGCCGCATGTGCTCCGCCGTGTCTTCCCCGGCGACCGCGCGGCGGTGCGCGCGGCGACGGTAGCGGAGGCGCTGGCGCTGGCCCGCGACGCGATCGGGCCGCGGCACAAGGAGTCTTGATCTGCCGGGTCCGAGCCCGGCCCCGCCCCGGAAGCGGCGGTGATAGAATCGCCCCTCCCGCTGGAGGCCAGGGCGGCCATCGCTGGCGCCGCCAATTCCTGCCCGGGGACGGACATCCGGTCCGGGAGGGATCATGAGCGGCATTGTCGCGTCCACCCAGGCCTATGAGACCTGGCTCCGCGGGCAGCTTGGCGACGAGACCTCCTCGCCCGACCTGGCGCGCAAGCGCGCGAAGATGGCGAAGAATGCCTTCACCTTCCTCCGCGCAACCTATTGGCGCTGGGCCGAGACGGTCGGGACAGCCTGCCCGGCGGCACTCGGTGGCACGCCGGTGCTGGCCGTGGGGGACGTGCACCTGGAGAATTTCGGCACCTGGCGCGATGCCGAAGGACGTCTCGTCTGGGGCGTGAACGATTATGACGAAGCCGCCGTGATGCCATGGCCGCTCGACCTGCTGCGTCTGGCGACGAGCGCCCTGCTCGTGCCGAAGCGGCAGGCCGGCGCCTCGGTCGCCCGGGACGACGCGGTGGCCCTCATGGCCGGCTATGCCGAGGGCATCAGCGACCCCCGGCCCATCGTGCTGGACCACGATTTCGCCTGGCTGCGGTCCCAGGTCGCCATGGTGGAGGACGAGGAGCGCAGCGAGTTTTGGGCGAAGATGAGTCCGCCGGCGGGGCCTTTCGGCACGCCGCCGCCACGCATCCTGGCGGCATTGGCCGAGGCCCTGCCGCGAGACGCGGTGCCCGGCAGACCCTGGCCGCGCGTGGCGGGCGCCGGCAGCCTTGGCCGGCCGCGCTGGGTGGTCAAGGCGCTCTGGCAGGGCGGGCCCATCCTGCGCGAGGCGAAGGCCGTCCTGCCCTCGGCCTGGGCTCCTGCCGGTGCCCAGGGGCCGTCCGTCAGCCGGCTGGCGGAGGCGGCGCGCGGCCCCTATCGCGCGCCCGATCCGCATCTCCTGGTGCGTGACGCGGTGGCCGTGCGCCGCCTCTCGCCGAACAACCGCAAGATCGAGGCGAAGAAGGCCGGCGTGCTGGTCGCGCCCGAAATGCTGCATGCGATGGGCCGCGACCTCGCGGCCGTGCATGCGGGAACGGCGGGCGCGCAGGGTGCCATCCTGCAGGAAATCCGGGCCGGCGCGCCCTTCGATGCGGCCGGCGGCTGGTTGGCCAGAAACGCCCAGACCATGGCGGGCTTCGTGGCGCGGGATCAAGGCGATGTGCCGGGAGACTGGGCAGCACCAGATAGCTGATGCTGCTCCGCCCCTGGATCCGCCGCCCCTCAGTTCCGGTCCAGCCAGTTCCGTGCGGCGGTGAGGTCCGCCCGCGGCATCTCGGCCTTTGCCGCGATCTCCAGCAGGTTCGCATAGTAGCGGCGCGCCGCCTCCCGGTCGCCGGCGAGTTCGGCGCTGCGGCCGGCGCCGTAGACGGCCCGGAAGCGCCGCGGCTCGGTCTGCTGCACCGCCTCGAATTCGCGCTGCGCCTCGGCAGGGCGGTCCATGAGCAGCAGCATCTCCGCCACCTGCTCCCGCGCCGGGGCGAGCGGGCCCGGAGTGACGGGGTGCTTCTCGGTGCGGCCCTCGCGCTCCGCCGCCTCGCGCAGCAGGGTGAGGCCCTGGTCGCGCTCGCCGCGGGCGAAGGCGACCCAGCCCTCGGCGGCGATCCGCTGGATCTCGACCTGTTCCTGCCAATAGGCATCGCGGCCCTGCAAAGCCGCGGCCGCCGCGCGCAGCGCCTCGATATCGGCCGCCGCCGCATCCGGCCGGCCGGCGCGCGCGGCGCCCATGGCGCGGGCGAAATGCGTGATCGCGTCAACCTGGAGCGCGTTGAACAGCCGGGTATCAAGTGCCGCCGCCTCCTCCCAGGCACCGCGCTCCAGCACGTAGCGCGCCTGCATCGCGGCCAGCCCATAAGCGGCGGGGATGGGCGCGGGAGGCGACCAATTGGCGAAGCGCGCGAGATCGTCGAGCACGCGCCTGGCCGCTCCGGGCTGGCCGGTCTGGAGATAGGCGTAGACGAGGTAGTCGAGCGCGTGGATCTCGTCGCGGAACTCTTCCCTCGCGCGTGCCGTCGCGGCGGAGCGGCTGTTCGCCTCGATCGATTCCTCCCAGCGGCCTACCCGGGTGTAGATATGTGAGGGCATGTGGAGGGCATGCGGCGCATCGGCCGCAATGCGCGAATACCGCTCGGCGGCAGGCAGGCCGCGCTCGGCCAGGGCGGGAAGGTCGTAGGCGTGGATGAGGTAGTGCGCCACGCCGGGATGCTGCGGCTGCCGCTCGAACTCCCTCTCCAGGATCGCCGCGGCGCGGAGCTGGCGGGCGTAGGTCTTGTCGGCGGGCGAGGCCGCGACGGCGAGCGCCAGGGCGGTATAGATGGCCACCTCCGGGTCGTCCGGGAAGCGGGCATGCAGCCGCTCCATCGCCTCAGCATACTGTACGCGCCGGGCCGGGTGGCCGGCGGGATCGTCGCCGGCGTGAAGCAGCGAGAGTGCCTCGATGAAGCCGGCCTCGCGCTCGGTCTTCGGGCCGATGCGCCTAGCCTCCTCCAGGAAGGCGCGGGCCTGGCGCAGCAGCGGCATGCCCGGCACGATGAAGGGATTGTCCTGCACCGCGAGCGCCCGCCCCCAGAGGGCCATGGCGCAACCCGGGTCCCGCTCCAGCACCTGGCGGAAGACCTCGTCGGCCGCCTGGTACCAGAAGGAATGCTGCAGCTTCATTCCCTCGTCGAAGGCGGCCTGGGCCTCGGGCGTGCAGCTTACGGGAAAATGCACCTCCCCGAGCACCGGCCCGTGGCCGGCATGGTCATGTTGCTGCTGCGCGCCCGTTGGCATCGGCACGAGGGAGAGGCCCGCCGCCAGGGCGAGCCCGGTCAGGACAGGATGGGTCATCGTCTCGGCCTCCCGGCGCCCGCCGGCTCTCGTGGCCGGCTGGGCACCAGGGGCAGCATGCGCCCACCAGGCCGCGGGACGGCATGCTGCCCATCATGCCTCGCCGAGTCGTGAAAGGGGTCGGCGCTCAGCCATCCCCAAGCCGGAACGCATCGGCGATCCGCCGCACCGCACCACCCGCCGCCACCAGCAGCACATCGAAGCGAATCCCCGCCGCCCCATGCCCGGGATTCTCCGCGAGCCAGCATTCGGCCGCGGCGAGCAGCCGCACCCGCTGCCGCTGGCCAAGTGCGAAGGCTGCCTCCGCTAGGCTCGGCCGCGCCTTGACCTCAATGAAGGCCAGCAGCCCTTCCCGCTCCGCCACCAGGTCGAGTTCGCCGGCCGGGGTGCGGGCGCGGCGGGCGAGTACCGTCCAACCCTCCCGCACCAGCGCCGCGGCGGCCGCATCCTCGCCACCGCGGCCCGCCACCTCCGCCCGCGCGCCGCGCAGCCGGCGCCGGGTGGTGGCGGGGGGCGGCGTGCTCAGGCGGCGGCCAGGGTGGCGCGGATGGCGGCCACCGCCTCCTCCACCATCGGCGCGCTCACATCGAGGTGCAGGCAGGCGCGCACCCGGCCGCCGAGGCCGCTTATCATGATGCCTTGCATCCGCAGCCGCTCCTGCAGCCGCGCCACGTCCAGGCCGGTGCCGCGGATATCGAAGAAGACCAGGTTGGTCTCCGGTTCCTCCACCACCACGCCCGGGATCTGCCTCAGCCCGCGGGCCAGGGCCTTGGCATTGGCGTGGTCCTCCGCCAGCCGGTCCACATGGTGGTCCAAGGCGTAAAGGCAGGCGGCGGCGCAGATCCCGGCCTGGCGCATGGAGCCGCCCAGCCGCTGCTTCCAGCGCCAGGCTTGGCCGATGAATTCCGAGGATCCCGCCAGCACCGCGCCGAGCGGCGCACCCAGCCCCTTGGTGAAGTCGAGCCAGACGCTGTCATAACCCGCCACCATCTCGGCGGGAGGGATCGCGGCGGCGACGCAGGCATTCATCAGCCGGGCGCCGTCCATATGCGTGCCCCAGCCCTGGCCATGGGCGATCTCCGCCACCGCGTTGAGCTGCGCCAGCGGCCAGACCGCGCCGCCGCCGATATTGGCGGTCTGCTCCACCTCCAGCAGCCGTTGCGGCGGGGTGTAGCGGGTGCGCGGGCGGATGGCGGCGCGGAGGTCCTCGGCCGTGAACATGCCCTTGGCGCCTTTGAGCGGCATGATCTGCACGCCGGTGAAGGCGGCATGCGCGCCGCCCTCGCTGTGCAGGATATGGCTGGTCTCATGCGCCACCACCTCATCGCCGCTGCGGCAATGCGTCAGGATGGCCACCACGTTGCACATGGTGCCGGACGGCAGGAACACCGCCGCCTCCTTGCCGAGCAGCGCCGCCATGCGGTCGCAGAGCGCATGCACGGTGGGATCGTCGCCATGCTGCTCGTCGCCGACCTCGGCCCGCATCATCGCCTCCTTCATGGCGGCGGTCGGGCGGGTCTGGGTATCGGAATAGAGGTTGATGCGCACCGGGGGCGCGTTCTCCGGCGGGCGGGCGGGGGCGTGGACCATGCGTGACGACACCTTGAATGGCTGGGCTGCGAGCGGAGCCGAGCCTGCCAGGGAAGCGGCGGCGGGACCAGACCGGCGCCGCCAATCTCATCCGCGTGACCTCCCTTACAAAGCCTGCGGGGCGCCTGGAAGGGGCTGGCCCGGCTCCCCACACTGCCGGCCGCCGGCGATTTCCCCTGCCGCGCATCGCGGCCGACCGCCGGCTTCCGGAAGCAGCACAGTTCGGGAGGAAAGTTAGTGAGCAAGATCGTATCCACCCTGCCGGGCTTTCGGCCCGGCCAGGCGGCGCAGCCCGTCAGCGGCTCATCCGGCTCCGACGTCGCCCTGGCCGAGCAGTTCTTCGTGACCCAGCGGCAGGTCTCCGACGTGACCTTGATGCTGGCCGAGGAGCTGGTCGGCTTCGGGACCAGGCGGTGGCAGGCGCAGATCTCCCTGATGGAGGGGCTCCGGCGCTGCTCCGACCTGCAGGAGGCGATGGAATTGCAGATGCGCTTCATCGCCGAGACCAGCACCGCCTATGCCGACGAGGCGGAGCAGGTGCTGAGATCGGTGCGCGCCAGGGCCATGGCCGAAGGCCCGGCCCGCCAGGCGGCCTGACCGGCAAGCGGCGCACCCCCGCGAGCATCGGGGGTGCGAATCGCGGCGCGCTCTGGCATCTCTCCCTGGGATTGCAGCATCGGGGGAGAGGAATGGCCGGGCATGCCCATCTGGACCACAATGGCGACAAGCGCATCGCGCTGCTGATCGCCATCCTGGCGCTGTTCCTGGCCCTGGCCGAGACGGGCGCGAAAAGCGCCCAGACCGAGGCGATCTCCCGCAATATCGAGGCCGCCAATCTCTGGGCCTTCTTCCAGGCCCGCAGCATCCGCCAGACCACCGTCCGCACCGCCGCCGAGGAAGCGGACCTGGCCCGCCAGGCCGCCACCGACGCCACGCTCCGCACCGCCATCGAGCAGCAGCAGCAGGCCTGGCGGGCGACCGCCCAGCGCTGGGAGAGCGAGCCCGAGACCGGCGAGGGCCGCCGCGAATTATCGGCCCGCGCCCGCGCCGCGGAGGCGAAGCGGGACCTGTCCTTCGCGGCCTATCACCACTACGAATACGGCTCCGCCGCCTTCCAGGTAGCGATCGTGCTGGCCTCCGCCTCCATCGTCACGGCGGTGCCGGCGCTGGCGGCGGGCGCGGTAGTGGTGGGGCTTGGCGGGCTGGTGCTGACCGGCCTCGGCTTCTTCGCGCCGGAAGCCGTGCATTTCTGATCGCCTGCCAAGGGAGGGGACCATGCTTTCCATCCGCAAGATCGTGACGCTGCGCGAGCAGGTGCTGGGGGAAATGGGCCAGGCGGCCGCCACGCCGGTGCAGCGCGCCGTGGCGCTGGCGGTGATCGCCAATCCCTTCGCCGGGCGGCGGGAGGCGGATCTTTCGCCGCTCTTCGGGCTTGGCGCCGAACTCGGGGAACGGCTGATGCCGGAGCTGGTCCGGCTGCTGGGCGGCCGGCCCGCCGTGTCCTATGGCAAGGGCGCCATCGTCGGCGTCGCGGGCGAGATGGAGCATGGCGGTGCCTGCATCCACCCCATGCTCGGCCGGCCGATGCGGGCGGCGATCGGCGGCGGGCAGGCGGTGATCCCCTCCAATGTGAAACTCGCGGCGGCGGGGGCGATGCTCGACCTGCCGCTCGGCCACAAGGACGATCCCTGGTCCTTCGCGCATTTCGATACGATCACCGTGATGGTGGCGGATGCGCCGCGGCCGGAGGAGATCGTGGTGGTGCTGGGCATCGCCGATGGCGGCCGGCTCGACAACCGCTGCGGCAGCAGCCCGGCGCGGTAGCTGGCCGCCCGGCCCAGGTCAGGGCGCCGGCGGGTCGGCGAAATGCCGGCGCCAGGCTGGCCCGCTGGCCGGCCGCGCCGCCACTGCCCGGGCCAGGGCCTCGATCCGCGGGCAATGGGCGGGCATCCAGGCCTCGCCACCCATCCAGCGGGACAGGACCGCGAGGTAGGGGTCGGCCACCGAGAAGCGCGCGCCCAGCAGGAAGGGCGATGGCGCGGCGCTTTCCTCGATGATCCGCCAGATCTCCTGTCCCATCTCCACCGCGCGGGTGCGGATGGCGGGGGCATGGGCGGGATCGGCGCTGAAGCGCTCCGGGTAGTCCGCACGGGTGACGCAGGGATAGATCTCGCCGGCGGCCAGGGCCATCCAGCGCAGCGCTACCGCCCGGGAGGGGTCGCCGGCCGGCGGCAGCAGCCCCGCCTCCGGGTGCCGGTCGCAGAGCGCGAGCAGGATGGCCAGGGATTCCGTCACCACCGTGCCATCCGGCAGCAGCAGCACCGGCACCCGGCCCATCGGGTTGAGCCGGCGGTGCTCCGCGGCCAGTTGCGCATCGCGATCGAGCGGCACCGGTCGAAGCTCCACCGCGGCGCCGATCTCCGCCAGGACCATCTCGACCGCGGCGGAGCCGGAGCGGCGGTCCCCATGGAGGACATATCCCATGCCGCCAGCCTTTCAGGCCGAGGTCGCGGAAGGGGCCGAGGCCTGGGCCGGCGCCGCCGGGCGGCCGTAGAGCTGCATTGCCCGGCGCTCGAAGGCACGGACCATCAGCCGCACCGCCTCATTGAAGACGGTGCCGATCACCGCCTGGAGCAGGCGGGAGCGGAACTCGAAATCCACGAAGAAATTGACCTCGGTGCCCTGGGCATGCGGGGTGAAGCGCCAGTGGTTGTTGAGGTAGCGAAAGGGACCGTTCAGGTAGCGCACATGCACATGCTGCGGCCGCTCCAGCGTCACCTGGCTGCGGAAGGTCTCCCGGAACATCTTGAAGCCGATGGTGAGATCCGCGACCAGTTCCGTTTCGGTATGCGAGACAACCCGGGCGGCGACGCACCAGGGCAGGAATTCGGGATAGCGGCGGACATCGGCCACCATGTCGAAAAGCTGTTCCGGCGTGTAGCGCAGGATGCGCTTCTCGGCATGGGTTGGCATCAGGCTAGGCCGAACGCGGCCCGGGGGCCGCCAGTTGCGTGACTGCCAGTTGCGTCTCCCGCGCCGCCCTGAGCGCGGCGAAGTCGCGGTCGGCATGATAGGAGCTGCGCGTCAGCGGGGTCGCCGAGACCAGCAGGAAGCCCTTGCCGCGGGCCATCCGGGCGTAATCCTCGAACTCCGCCGGTTCCACGAAACGGTCCACTGCAGCGTGCTTCACCGTGGGTTGCAGGTATTGGCCGATGGTCAGGAAATCCACCTCGGCGCAGCGCAGGTCGTCCATCACCTGCAATACCTCGATCCGCTGCTCGCCGAGCCCTACCATCAGGCCGGATTTGGTGAAGATGGAAGGGTCGAGCGCCTTCACCCGGTCCAGCAGCCGGAGCGAATGGTAGTAGCGGGCGCCAGGCCGGATCGCGGGGTAGAGTTTCGGCACCGTCTCCAGGTTGTGGTTGAAGACGTCCGGCCGGGCCTCCACCACCACCTCCAGCGCACCGTCCTTGCGCAGGAAGTCGGGGGTCAGCACCTCGATCGTGGTCTCGGGCGCGGTGGCGCGCAGTGCCCGGATGGTGGCGGCGAAATGCGCCGCGCCGCCATCCGCCAGGTCGTCCCGGTCCACGCTGGTGACGACCACATGGCGGAGGCCGAGCTTGGCCACCGCCTCGGCCACGCGGCGCGGCTCATCGGCATCGAGCGCCCCGGGCAGGCCGGTCGCCACGTTGCAGAAGCTGCAGGCCCGGGTGCAGGTATCGCCCATGATCATCATGGTGGCGTGGCGCTGCGACCAGCACTCGCCGATATTCGGGCACGCGGCCTCCTCGCAGACCGTGACCAGGCGGTTGTCGCGCATCAGTGCCCGGGTCTCGTGGTAGACCGGGTGGGTCGGCGCCTTGACGCGGATCCAGGCGGGTTTCCGTTGGATCGGGTTGTCCGGCCGGTGGGCCTTTTCCGGATGGCGGGGCGTAGCGGCCCGGTGATCCACCAGGATGCGGGTGGTCATGCTGCGAATCCTGTCTCGCGGCCGCCAGGGCCTTTTCCCTTCGCATTGGCTCACGGAAAAGGCCCTGGCTGTTTGTTTCAACGAGCAAATTACGCCATTCGCGTGATTCCACGCGAAGGGCGTTTGCTCTAGATGTGGATCACTCGGCCATAGGCATCAAGCACCGCCTCATGCATAGCCTCGGAGATGGTGGGGTGCGGGAAGACGGTGTGCATGAGTTCCACCTCCGTCGTCTCCATGGTGCGGGCGATGGTATAGCCCTGGATCATCTCGGTCACTTCCGGCCCGGCCATATGGGCCCCCAGAAGCTCGCCCGTCTTCGCATCGAAGACAGTCTTCACCATTCCCTCCGGCTCGCCCATGGCGATGGCCTTGCCATTGCCGATGAAGGGAAAGCGGCCGACCCGGACCTCGTGCCCGGCCTCCTTGGCCGCCGCCTCGGTCAGGCCGACGCTGGCCACCTGCGGCCGGCAATAGGTGCAGCCCGGGATATTGCCGGCATCGAGCGGATGCACGCCCTCCACCCCGGCGATCTTCTCGACGCAGATCACCCCCTCATGGCTGGCCTTGTGCGCCAGCCAGGGCGGGCCGACCAGGTCGCCGATGGCATAGACCCCGGGCTCCCCGGTGCGGCACCACTCGTCGATCAGGACATGGGTGCGATCCACCTTCACGCCCGTGCCCTCCAGGCCGATATCCTCGACATTGCCGACGATGCCGACCGCGGAGATCACCCGGTCCGCCACGATCTCCTGCACCTTGCCATTCGCCTCGACCACGGCGGTGACCTCGTCGGCGCCCTTCCGCAGCCCCTGCACCCTGGCGCCGACCAGGATCTTCATCCCCTGCTTCTCGAAGGATTTGCGGACGAAGGCGCCGATCTCCGCATCCTCCACCGGCAGGATGCGGTCCAGCACCTCGATCAGCGTCACCTCGGCGCCCATGTTGAGGTAGAAGCTGGCGAATTCCGCGCCGATGGCGCCGGAGCCGATGACGATCAGGCGCTTCGGCATGGCGGGCGGCACCATCGCCTCGCGGTAGGTCCAGATCAGCTTGCCATCCGGCTCGATCCCCGGCAGCACCCGGGCGCGGGCGCCGGTGGCCAGGATAATGTGCTTCGCGGCCAGTTCCGCCACCGGCTTGCCGTCCTTGGCGACGGAAACCTTGCCCTTGCCGGCCAGCTTTCCGTGCCCGTCAAACACCGTGACCTTGTTCTTCCGCAGCAGGTGCTTCACGCCGCCCGAGAGCTGCCCGGCGATGGCGCGGGAGCGCTTCACCACCTTGGCAATATCGAAGCGGATATTGTCGGCGGCAAAGCCATAGGCATCCAGCGTGTGCAGCAGGTGGTTGATCTCGCTGGAACGGAGCAGCGCCTTGGTCGGGATGCAGCCCCAGTTCAGGCAGATGCCGCCGAGATGCTCACGCTCCACCACCGCGGTCTTCATGCCGAGCTGCGCGGCGCGGATCGCCGCCACATAGCCGCCGGGGCCGCCGCCCAGCACGATCAGGTCGAATTGCTGTTCGTCGGCCATGGCTCACCTCCCCTGGGCGGCGGCCAACGCATTGAGCGCAGGCCCGGTCAGTTGTTGCAGCGTCCAACCCTCGCGTGGCCTTGCGCCGAGCGAGCGGTAGAAGGCGATGGAGGGCGCATTCCAGTCGAGCACGGACCACTCCATCCGACCGCATCCCGCAGCCACCGCGCGCCGCGCCAGTTCGGCGAAGATCGCCCGGCCTATGCCCCTGCCGCGCCGGGCCGGCTCCACGAAGACATCTTCCAGATACAGCGTGGGCCGCGCGGCAAAGGTGCTCACGCCAAAATACCAAAGCGCGAAGCCGATGGGCGCCGCATCCCATTCCGCGATCAGGGCCTCGGCGCGCCGCGGCGTGCCAAAGAGCAGGCGGCCGAAATCGGCCTCCGTCCCGACCACGAGATGGCCCAGCCTCTCGTATTCGGCCAGCGTGGCCACGAAGTGGACCACCAGCGGCAGGTCCTCCGCCACCGCATCGCGCAGCGTCAATCCGGCCGCTGTCACAGCATCAGGCTCAGCGGATCCTCGATCACGCCCTTCAGCGCCTGCATGAACTCGGCCGCGAGCGCGCCATCGATGACGCGGTGATCGACCGAGAGGGTGCAGGTCATCACCGTGGCGATGGCCAGGGCGCCCGCCTTCACCACCGGCCGCGGCTCGCCCGCCGCCACCGCCAGGATGCCGGCCTGGGGCGGGTTGATGATGGCCGAGAATTCCCGCACGCCATACATCCCCATATTGGAGATGCTGAAGCCGCCGCCCTGGAATTCCTCGGGCTTCAGCTTGTTGGCCTTGGCCCGCGCCGCCAGGTCCTTCATCTCGTTGCTGATCGTCGAAAGCCCCTTCTGGTCGGCCTTGCGGATGATCGGCGTGATGAGGCCGGTCGGCGTTGCGACGGCGATCGACACATCGACATCGTTGAACTGGAGGATCGCCTCCTCGGTCCACATCGCATTGACCGCAGGGAAGCGCCGAAGCGTCGCGGCCGCCGCCTTGATGACCAGGTCATTGACCGAGAGCCTGAAGGCGCCCGGACCCTCCTTCGGCGACTTGGCATTGAGGTCCGCCCGCAGCTTCAGGGCCGCATCCAGCTCGAAATCCATCGAGACGTAGAAATGCGGGATGGTCTGCTTGGATTCCGAAAGGCGCCGGGCGATGACCTTGCGGATGGTGCTGTTCGGCACCGCAGTATGCGGCGCGGCAACCACCGGCGCCGGTGCCTTCGGTGCGGCGGCGGGCGCGGCCGCCGGCTGGGCAGCAGGCGCCGCCGCGGGCTGCGCCACCGGACCCTTGGCCAGCGCCGCCTCGATATCCGATTTCACGATCCGCCCGGCCGGCCCGCTGCCCCGCAGCCGCGCCAGGTCGAGCCCCGCCTGCTGCGCCATGCGCCGCGCCAGCGGCGAGACGAAGATGCGGTCGCCCCCGGCATGGCCATCCCCCTTGGGCGGCAGGGGCTGCGGGTTCAGCGATTCCTTCTCGCCCGGCTTCGGCATCGCCACCGGCTGCTCCGCCGCGCCGGCCACCTTGCCACCGGAAGCCGCCACGGCCTCCATCGCCGGGGCCTGGCTGGCCGATTGCGCCGGCTCGGTCTTGCCATTGCCGGAACCGGGGCCCGGGGCCGCATCCGGCACCGCCTCGCCCGCTTCCACCAGCACCGCGATCGGGTCGTTCACCTTCACGCCCTGGGTGCCATCGGCCACCAGGATGCGGCCGAGCACGCCCTCGTCCACGGCCTCCACTTCCATGGTGGCCTTGTCGGTCTCGATCTCGGCGATGATGTCGCCGGCCTTGACCTGCTCGCCTTCCTTCTTCAGCCAGCGCGCCAGCGTGCCCTCCGTCATGGTGGGCGAGAGCGCCGGCATCAGGATGTTGGTCGCCATGCTCCCCTCCCCCTACTTGTAGGTCACGCGCTTGACGGCATCGACGATCTGGGCCGGCGATGGCAGCGCCAGCTTCTCCAGATTGGCGGCATAGGGCATCGGCACATCGAGCCCGGCCACCCGCACCGGCGGTGCATCCAGGTAGTCGAAGGCGGATTCGATCACCCCCATGGCCACCTCGGCGCCGATGCCGGCAAAGGGCCAGCCCTCCTCCACCGTCACCAGCCGGTTGGTCTTGCGGACGGAGGCGGCGATGGTCTCGGTATCCAGCGGGCGGATGCTGCGCAGGTTGATGACCTCCGCCTCGATCCCCTGCTTCGCCAGTTCCTCGGCCGCCTGCATCGCCCAGGTCACGGCGATGGAGAAGGCGGTGATGGTGACATCATTGCCCGCGCGCTCGATCTTGGCGCGGCCGATCGGCAGCACGAAATCCTCCGCCACCGGGCATTCGAAGCTGTGGCCGTAGAGGATCTCGTTCTCGAGGAAGATCACCGGATTGGGGTCGCGGATCGCCGCCCGCAGCAAACCCTTCGCGTCTGCCGAGGACCAGGGCGCCAGCACCTTCAGCCCCGGCACATGGGCATACCAGCTCGCGTAGCACTGGCTGTGCTGCGCCGCCACGCGCGCCGCGGCGCCGTTCGGGCCGCGGAAGACGATCGGGCAGCCAAGCTGGCCGCCGGACATGTAGAGCGTCTTGGCGGCGCTGTTCACGATCTGGTCGATCGCCTGCATGGAGAAGTTGAAGGTCATGAACTCGACGATCGGCTTCAGCCCGGTGAAGCCGGCGCCCACCGCCATGCCGGTGAAGCCGTGCTCGGTGATCGGCGTGTCGATCACTCGCCTCGGGCCGAACTCGTCCAGCAGCCCCTGGGAGATCTTGTAGGCGCCCTGATATTGCGCCACCTCCTCGCCAAGCAGGAAAACCTTGTCGTCGGCGCGCATCTCCGCCGCCATGGCGTCGCGCAGCGCCTCCCGCACCGTGATCGGCTTGGTCGGGCCCCAGTCCTTCTCGGGCGCGGCCTGCGCCTCGCCGGCCTTGGCCGCGCCTTCCCGGCGCTCCGTGCCGCGCGCGGCCACCGCGGCATGGTCCTCGGCCTGCTTTGCTACCTGACCGGTCTGGCCGGGTGCCGCGGCGGCGGGCGGGGCCGGCTGCTGCGGCATGTTGGTGTCGTGGCCCGGCGCCTTCGGCGTCACCGCCTCGCCGCCGCCATTCAGCTCGGCGATCGGGCTGTTCACCGCCACGCCTTCGGTGCCTTCGGGCACCAGGATGCGGGTCAGCTTGCCTTCATCGACCGCCTCGACCTCCATGGTGGCCTTGTCGGTCTCGATCTCGGCGATGACGTCGCCGGCCTTCACCTCGTCGCCCTCCTGCTTCAGCCAGCGGGCGAGCTTGCCCTCCGTCATGGTGGGGGAGAGGGCCGGCATCAGGATCTGGACACCCATGATCAGCGCGCTCCTTCGGCAGCGTCGCTGGGCAGCAGGATATCGGTCCAGAGCTCGCTTTCCGGCGGTTCCGGGCTGGCCTGGGCGAAATCGGCGGCCTCCTGCACGATACCCTTCACCTCGTCGTCGATCTTCTTGAGGTCGGCCTCGGCCATGCCCTGCTCCAGCAGCGCCTTGCGGGCGGTCTCGATCGGGTCGGACTGCTCGCGCATGCGCTGCACCTCCTCCCGCGTGCGGTATTTCGCCGGGTCGGACATGGAGTGGCCGCGGTAGCGGTAGGTTTCCACCTCCAGCAGATAGGGGCCATGGCCGGCCCGGCAGTGGGCGACGGCGCGCTCGCCCGCCTCCTTCACCGCCTGCACATCCATGCCGTTCACCTGCTCGCCCGGGATGCCCCAGGGGGCACCGTTCTTCGAGAGATCCTTGGAGGCGCTGGCGCGCTCCACGCTGGTGCCCATGCCGTATTTGTTGTTCTCGATAATGTAGACCACGGGCAGCTTCATCAGCGCCGCCAGGTTGAAGCTCTCATAGACCTGGCCCTGGTTGGAGGCGCCCTCGCCGAAATAGGTCAGGGAGACGTTGCGGTTCTCCCGGTACCAATTGGCGAAGGCCAGGCCGGTGCCGAGCGAGACCTGCGCGCCGACGATGCCATGCCCGCCGAAGAAGCCCTTCTCCCGCGAGAACATGTGCATCGAGCCGCCCTTGCCCTTGGAGTAGCCGCCGATGCGCCCGGTCAGCTCCGCCATGACGCCACGCGCCTCCATGCCCGTGGCGAGCATATGGCCGTGGTCGCGGTAGGAGGTGATGACCTGGTCGCCGGGCTCCAGGCAGGCCTGCATGCCCACCACCACCGCTTCCTGGCCGATATAGAGGTGGCAGAAGCCGCCGATCAGGCCCATGCCATAGAGTTGGCCGGCCTTCTCCTCGAAGCGGCGGATCAGCAGCATGTCGCGGTAGGCCCGCTGCAACTGTTCGCGCGTCATCGACGCTTCCTTGGCGCCGCGCGCGCGGCGTTTCCCGGTGGCGGTGTCCGCTGCTGCCTGGGCCATTGCCGCCCCTCCCCATCCGTCTCCGACCGTCCCGACTTACGCGCGACCCTGCAACTCTGCAAGCGAACGGCAGCGGAAAAAAGCCTGATGGTGCAATGCAATAAGGCAGTTAACCGATTTTCGGTTAACTGCCTTGAACCAAGCCATTCATGCCGGGACACAGGTGAACGTGCCGATGCATCGCCACGCAAGAAAACAGAAGCCCGGTGGCGGAAAGGCGCAGCTTTCGCCTGGGGCGGCGGGATTCGACCCTGCCGCGACTTCGGGCGTGGCGCCGGCCTCAGTAGAGCCGCCGGCCCGCCTCATAGGGAATCACGACCTCGTCCTTGCCGACCAGGTTCAGCAGGGTCCGCGCCCGCTCGTCCAACTGGTCGCGGTCGATCCGGTCACCGCGCAACCCGTTCACGCGCCGCTCCATGGCATCGCGCTCGGCCTCCGCGCGCACCAGCATGGCCCTGGCGGTGGCGATCTCCTCCAGCCGCCGGTCGCGCGCGATCAGACCGAAATCGCCATGCACCGCATGCCAGGCGAAATAGCCGCAGAGGGCGATGAAGCCCAGCGGCGGCAGCGCATCCCGCACCCGCCGCTTCAGCACGCGGCCCCAGCTTTCCCGATCGACCGCCATGCGCCACAGCCCCCCAGCCGCGCGTGCCCCAACCACAAAATGCCTGCTACACCCCCCGCCATGCAAGCGGGGATTGCGCAGCCGCTCAGCGCCGCAGGATGGTCCGCCCGGCATAGCGCGCCGCCGGGCCCAGCCCCTGCTCGATGCGGATGAGCTGATTGTACTTCGCCAGCCGGTCCGAGCGGCTGAGCGAGCCGGTCTTGATCTGCCCGCAATTGGTGGCGACAGCCAGATCGGCGATGGTCGAATCCTCGGTCTCGCCGCTGCGGTGGCTCATCACCGCCTTGAAGCCGGCGCGATGCGCCATCTCCACCGCCTCCAGCGTCTCGGTCAGGGTGCCGATCTGGTTCACCTTCACCAGGATCGCATTGCCGACACCCTGCTCGATGCCACGGGCCAGACGCTCGGGATTGGTCACGAAGAGGTCGTCGCCAACCAGTTGCACCTTGCCGCCGAGCCGCTCGGTCAGCAGCTTCCAGCCGGCCCAGTCATCCTCGGCGCAGCCATCCTCGATGGAGAGAATCGGCCATTTCGCCGCGAGCGCCGCCAGGTAGTCCACCATCCCGCCGGCATCCAGCGTCTTGCCCTCGCCCTCCATCGCGTATTTGCCGTCATGGAAGAATTCGGTGGCGGCGCAGTCGAGGGCGAAGACCACATCCTCGCCGACCCGGTGCCCCGCCGCCTCGCAGGCCCGGGCAATGAAGGACAGTGCCTCGTCGGCGGATTTCAGGTTGGGCGCGAAGCCGCCCTCGTCGCCGACATTGGTGTTGTGGCCGGCATCGCGCAGCGCCTTCTTGAGCGCCGCGAAGATCTCGGCACCGATCCGCACGGCATCGGCGATGGTTCCGGCCGCCACCGGCATCACCATGAATTCCTGGATGTCGATCGGGTTGTCGGCATGCTGGCCGCCATTGATGATGTTCATCATCGGCACCGGCAGGGTGCGGGCAAAGACGCCGCCGACATAGCGGTAGAGCGGCTGGCCCAGATCCTCCGCCGCGGCGCGGGCGGTGGCCAGGCTCACCGCCAGGATGGCATTGGCGCCGAGCCGCGCCTTGTTCGGCGTGCCGTCGAGGTCGATCAGGATCTCGTCGATCTTCACCTGCTCGGTCGGGTCCAGGCCGGAGAGGGCGTCGAAGATCTCGCCCTCCACATTGCCCACGGCCCTGGTCACGCCCTTGCCGCCGAAGCGCGCCTTGTCGCCGTCGCGCAGCTCCACCGCCTCATGCGCGCCGGTCGAGGCGCCCGAGGGCACCGCGGCGCGGCCCATGGCGCCGCTGTCCAGCAGCACCTCCGCCTCGATCGTGGGGTTGCCCCGGCTATCCAGGATCTCGCGGGCGATGATATCGACGATGGCGGACATGCGGGCCTCCGGCTGCGGGCTGCGGCGAGTCCTGGCCGCATAGGGCGGTGGCGTCCCGGCGGCAAGGGGGGGGCGGCAGGGAGCGGCGCGGCTCAGCCCCGCCGGCTGGCCTCGCTCAGCGCACCGAGCCGTGCCACCGCCGCCTCGAAAGCCGCGACCTTCGCCGCCGCGTCCGGCCCCTCGGCGCCGAGCGCGGCATGCGCCTGCTCCATGGCGGCCAGAAGGTCGATCAGGCCGGCGAAGCTGCCCTGGGCGGGGTCGCTGTCGCGCAGTTCCGCGGCGCCCCGGAAGATGCTGTAGCGCTCGCCGGGGCCGAGCCGGCGATCATTGCGGATCGAGGCCAGGAAGCGCGCCTGGCTGGCATCCAGCCCCTCCCGCCGGGCGCGCAGCGCGCCCCTGGTGCCCTGGCCGGGCTCCGGCCCGATCACCGCGCGCAGCATGGCGGCGACGGCGGCAAGATGCGGCTGCGCCTCCGCCACCAGGCTGGCCGGGGCCGGGCTGCCGCCGCGCCCGGCGAGCACCTCCGGCAGATCGGCCAGCGCGGCGATGCCGGCCAGGCCGGCGGCGCGCACCGGCGCCGCCACCGGCGTGCCGCTGGTGGCCCGCACCGTCTCCAGCCCCGCGGCGGCGGCGCGGGCCAGCGTCTCGCCGCTCGGACCCGGCTCCGGCTCGATGGGCTGCCCGGCCGCGGCCTGGGACAGCGCATGGGCATAGTCGCCGAGGGCGGCGAAGGCGGGTTCCAGCACCCGGCCGGCCGCCTCCGCGGCGCCGGCGGGGGCGGTGTTGAAGCGCGCGGCGCCGGAACGCCTGCCGCCGGCCGCGAAGGCGATGGCGGCATCCTCGCGCAGCGCCATGCGCTCGAAGGCGTCCATGCGCAGGATCGCGCCATCCACCGACTGCTCGGCCCCCTCCAGAGCGGTGGCGAAGCGCAGCGCGGCGGGCGCGGGTGGCGCTTCGGCGCCGATCGGCGCGCAACCGGCGAAGGCCAGCAGCGCCAGGACGGGAGCGAAGGCAGCAGGCTGGGCGATGCGGCGCTGGGCCATGGCAGGTATCTCCGGTGCAGGCTGCAGAAGGGGCGCGCGCCGATTCGGGGGACCGGGCCTGGTGTTCAGCCGGCCAGACCCTTCGCCAGCGCGTCGAAGGCCTTGAGCCGGGCCAGCAGCGCCGGCATCTCGCGCAGCGGGATCATGTTCGGCCCGTCGGACGGCGCCCGGTCCGGGTCCGCATGGGCCTCAATGAAGACCGCCGCCACCCCCACCGCCACTGCGGCGCGGGCCAGGACCGGCGCGAATTCCCGCTGCCCGCCGCTGCTGCCGCCAAGCCCGCCCGGCTGCTGCACCGAATGGGTGGCATCGAAGACCACGGGATAGCCGGTCGCGGCCATGATCGGCAGGCCGCGCAGGTCGCTGACCAGGGTATTGTAACCGAAGCTGGTGCCTCGCTCGCAGAGCAGCACATCGGCATTGCCAGTGCTGGCGATCTTCTCGGCGACGTTTTGCATGTCCCAGGGCGCCAGGAACTGGCCCTTCTTGACGTTCACCGGCTTGCCGGTGGCGCCGGCGGCCAGCAGCAGGTCAGTCTGGCGGCAGAGGAAGGCGGGAATTTGCAGGCAATCCACCGCCTGGCCCGCCGCGGCGCATTGCGCTTCGTTGTGGACATCGGTCAGCACCGGCAGGCCGGTGGCCTCGCGCACCTCCGCCAGGATCTCCAGGCCTTCCCGCAGCCCGATGCCGCGCGCAGCCGTGACGCTGGTGCGGTTGGCCTTGTCGAAGCTGGATTTGTAGATCAGCGGCACCCCGGCCGCCGCCGCCATCTCCCGCAGGGCATGCGCCGTCTCCAGCGCATGCGCCCGGCTCTCGATCTGGCAGGGGCCGGAGATGAAGGCGAGCGGCAGGTGGTTGCCGACCGCGACCGGCCCGATCCGGACAGTGCGCATCACACCAGCCTCGCCTGCCGCACCGCCGCGCCGATGAAGCCACGGAACAGCGGATGCGGCTCGAAGGGCTTGGATTTCAGTTCCGGGTGGAACTGCACGCCGATGAACCAGGGGTGGTCCGGGTATTCCACGATCTCCGGCAATTCGCCATCCGGCGACATGCCGGAGAAGCGCAGCCCCGCCTCCTCCAGCCGCGGCTTATAGTTGACGTTCACCTCGTAGCGATGGCGGTGGCGCTCACGGATCTCGGCTTCCCCGCCATAGACCTCGCGCACCAGCGACCCCTCCACCAGCTTCGCCGGATAGGCGCCGAGCCGCATGGTGCCGCCGAGGTCGCTGCCGAGGCTGCGCCGCTCCACCTCATTGCCGCGCAGCCATTCGGTGAGCAGCCCCACCACGGGATGCTCGCAGGCGCCGAATTCGGTGGAGGAGGCGCCGGGCAGGCCGACCAGGTTCCGCGCCGCCTCGATCACCGCCATCTGCATGCCGAAGCAGATGCCGAAGAAGGGTACCTTGCGTTCCCTGGCGAAGCGCACCGCCTGGATCTTGCCCGGCGTGCCACGCTCACCGAAGCCGCCGGGGACCAGGATGCCGTTCACGCCTTCCAGGCGCTGCACCGCCTCCTCGTCGTTCTCGAAGATCTCGCTATCCACCCAGTCCAGCTTGACCTTCACGTTATGAGCGATGCCGCCATGCGCCAGCGCCTCGGCGAGCGATTTGTAGCTGTCGAGCAGGTTCGTGTACTTGCCGACGACGGCGATGGTGACCTCGCCCTCCGGCTGCTGGATCGCATTGGTGATCCGCTCCCAGCGCTCCAATCCCGGATCGCCGTAGATGGAAAGGTTGAAGTGCCGCAGCACTTCCCGGTCCAGCCCCTCCGAATGGTATTGCAGCGGCACGCCGTAGATCGTCTTGGCGTCCAGCGCCGGGATCACGCTTTCCGGCCGCACGTTGCAGAACAGCGCGATCTTGCGCCGCTCATTCTCCGGGATCGGCCGGTCGCAGCGGCAGAGCAGGATCTGCGGCTGGATGCCGACACTGAGCAATTCCTTCACCGAATGCTGGGTCGGCTTGGTCTTCAGCTCCCCGGCGCTGCCGATGAATGGCACCAGGGTCAGGTGCATGAAGAGGCTGCGGGTCGGGCCCAGCTCATTCGCCAATTGGCGGAGCGCCTCCAGGAAGGGCAGGCTCTCGATGTCGCCGACCGTGCCGCCGACCTCGACCAGGACGAAGTCGTAGGGGTCGGTCTCCGCCTCGACCACCTCCTTGATCTTGTCGGTGATATGCGGAATCACCTGGACGGTGCCACCGAGATAGTCGCCGCGGCGCTCCGCCGCGATGACGTCGGAATAGATCCGCCCCGTCGTCCAGTTGTCGGCCTTCGAGGCATGCACGCCGGTGAAGCGTTCATAGTGGCCGAGATCGAGATCGGTCTCCGCACCGTCATCGGTGACGAAGACCTCCCCATGCTGATAGGGCGACATGGTCCCCGGATCCACGTTCAGATAGGGGTCGAGCTTGCGGATCCGGACCTTGTATCCGCGCGCCTGCAACAGGGCGCCGAGAGACGCCGCTGCGATGCCCTTGCCGAGGGAGGAAACCACGCCGCCGGTGATGAATACGAACCGCGCCATGGGCGCCCCTTCTACTGCGGCCGGCCCGGCACGGCTACCCGCGACGCAGCAGGGCGGCCATGCAAGGGCGGGTATTGTGATGAATCGGCCGCAACCAGGGGGGGGCCATGGCCCGCCCGGCCGGCCGTGGGCAGGCGGGTGGATCGCCCCGGGCATGGCCCGGAGCGGCTTGTCTCTTGCCGACCGGTTCACGCCCTCCGGCTTCGCCTCCGGACGACCGGACGGCTCAATTGGTCGGAACGGCCGGGGCGGCGGGCAGCGCCGGCAGGGCGGGCGCGGTCGCGGCCGGCGGCGTATCCAGGATGGAGCGCGGCTGGCCGGTGCCGCGGCCGAGCAGGGCCAGGGTCAGGGACAGGGCGAAGAAGACGGTGCCCAGCACGGCCGTGGCGCGGGTCAGCAGATTGGCCGTGCCCCGCCCGGTCATGAAGGCGCCCATGCCCTGGGAGGAGCCGATGCCCAGCCCGCCGCCTTCGCTGCGCTGCAGCAGCACAACCCCGATCAGCGCCAGGGTGACGAAAAGATGGATGATAAGGAGAACGGTTGCCATGGCGGGCGGGTGCGGGTCCGTAGCGGGAAGCAGGCTTCCTAGCCGCCTTCGGCGCCGGAGGCTACCCCGGCGCCACCACCACCGCCCAATCCGATACCATTCCGAGGTCGCTTCGGACCCGGTATCCGAACCGGACGCGTTCTGATGGCCCAACGGCCGCCCCCGCCGGCATGCCGCGACCCGGCCACCCCGGGGGCTCGCCGGGCGGATATGCCAGCCCTTGCTGCGGCGGCAGCGATTCGCGGCATTACCCGATTCGCATCGGGGCGCTTGGTTGGCCTCCGCCCCTCAGTCAGCACCGCAGAGGCACCGTGTGGCGGGGCCTGGGTGCCTGCCTGCCGTTCTCCCCTGCGATCCGAAGCCCCGGGCTGAAAGGGAGTCCGGCCGGGCAAGCTAGGCCGCGGCGCGCGAGGCGGGCGCCCCGGCCGGGAACATCGCATCCTGCTCGGCCCGCAGCCGGTCGATCAGCCGGCCCGCCGGGATCTCGACATCGGCATAGGTGAGCGCCGCGTCCTTCGCCACGTCGCGCCGCAGCCGGCAGCCCTCGGCCAGGCCCATCGGCAGCAGGCTCTCGGCCCGCGCGACGGCGTAATTCTCGCATTGCCCATAGGTGGCATAGCCGCCCAGCGTGTCGATCACCGTGCCGGCTGTGAGGTCGATCTTGGCCAGCGTCACCACCTCGACGCGCGGCCCGGCGAGGGGCTGCAGCACCGGGTCGCCCGCCAGGACCACGCGGGCGATCGAGAGCGGCACCTCGAAATGGCAGAGGTGATAGGGCGTATAGAAGCTGTAGAGCGGCCCCTCCCCCAATTTGTACAGGTTGAGGTAGTGCCGCTGCTTCGGGTCGTCATGGGTGGCCAGCACATAGACGCCGGGGCCTGGCCTGGCGCCCACCACATAATCCACGATGCCGCCGCGGGCGCGCAGCATGTCGATGTCATACACCTTGGTCAGCTCATCGACATGGCCGGCATGGTCCAGGCCCAGCATGCCGCGCTGCGCCACCGCCATGCCGGTGGCATTGGCGACGATCGCCTGCTCGAAGCTGATCTTGGTGCCATCCGCGAAGCTGGTGACCATATACGGGTTCTGCCCCCAGCGCGCCGCGAAGCTCGCCTGGGTGGTGGGGTTGCGGTAGGGGTCCTGCAGCCCCTTGATATTGCCGCAGACCAGCGGCGTCAGCCCGATGGAGCGGACGAAGCGGAACAGGTTCATCTGCACGCCGGGCTGGTCACCGTCGCTGCCCGAGAGGATCACCCCTGCCTTGTCGGCGTAATGCTTGAGCAGCGGTCCCACCGTGCCGTCCAGCTCGGCATTCATCGTCACCACATGCCGGCCATGCTCGATCGCCCGCAGGATCACCTGCGCCCCGTGCTCGACGGCGCCGGTGACCTCCAGCAGGCAGTCGATTCCCGCCGCGGAGGCGAGCAGCATCGCATCCTCGGTCACGGCCGGGATGCCGGCCCGGATGCACTCCTCCAGCGCCGCCTGGCTGGCGACCTCCCGCACTTCCGCGACCCCCGCCTCGGCATAGGCACCGACCGCGCGCGGCAGGGTGCGGTTGGCGATGGCGACGAGCCGCATGCCGGGCACGGAATTCACGATCTGGTTGGCGATGCCGCGCGCCATGAAGCCGGCGCCCACCATGCCGACCCGAACCGGATTGCCCTCGGCCTCGCGTTGCGCCAGCAGCCTGTCCACGATGATCATGCGGTGGTTCTCAGTCCCTTGGTCATTGGCGGGGGCCGTCAGCGCAGCCCGCGGAAACTCTCGGTGCCATGGAAGCCGGGATCGAAGGCCGGCCAGGCGGCGTCCTTGGCGGAGACCTCGCTCGGCGTGACCGGCCATTCGATGCCCATCCAGGGATCGTCGTAGCGCAGCCCCCGCTCCTGCTGCGGCGCATAGGCGTCGCTCACGAAGTAGAAGGCTTCCGCATCCTCGGTGAGGGTGACGAAGCCATGCGCGAAGCCGCGCGGCACATACATCATCATGCGGTTCTCGGCGCTGAGTTCGGCGCCGAACCAGCGCCCGAAGCTCGGGCTGTCCGGCCGGAGATCGACGATCACGTCATGGATGGCACCGCCGATGCAGCGCACCAGCTTCACCTCCGCCGCCGGCGGCAATTGGTAATGCATGCCGCGGAGCGTGCCACGGCGGCCGGTGAGCGAGTTGTTGGCCTGGGTGAAGCGCGTCTCCAGCCCGGCCCTGGCGAATTCCTCCTCGCAGAAGATCCGGGCGAAGAAGCCGCGCGCATCGCCGCGCCGCTCGGGCTCGATGAGAAAGGCGCCGGCCAGGGGGGTCGGGTGGAAGATCATGCGGCGGCCGCACGCTGCCGCGCGTGACGGTGCCCGCCCTGCTCAACCTCATTCCGCCCCGAAACAATGACCATTGCCCGCTGCCGCCTTCCTGGTGCTGCCGGGGCAATCTGGAGGCGGGCGGTGCAGGGTGGAAATAAACTCGGATTGACTGCGGTGGAGGAAGGCCGCGCGTCAGGCCTCCACCACCACGTAATCATCCTCGACCCGCACCGGGAAGGTTTCCGCGAGATAGGGCCCCTCGACCAGCGTGGCGCCCTTCTCGACCTGCGCCGGGTATTGCCGGACCTGCACGCGCTTCGGATCGAACCAGGACTTGCCGGTGCGGATGTCGAATTCCCAGTAGTGCCAGGGGCAGCGGATCATTTCGCCGCGACGGGAATAGCGGTACTCGCCCGGCTCGCTCGACTCGACATGGCCGCTGAGCGTCCCGGCGCAGAGGCTGCCGCCCTGATGCGGGCAGCGGTCCGAGAGGGCGAAGAATTCCCCGCCGAGGTTGAAGACGACGATGCGCCGCCCCTCGGCCTCCAGCACCTTCCGCCCGCCCGGCGGGATCTCCGCGACAGCGCCCACGACATGTCTGGCCATGCCCTAGAACCCGTAGACCGCCCGCGCATTGCCACCATAGATGTCGCGCCGCCGCTCGGCCGGCAGGAAGCCGGGCAGCGCCGCGCGCGGGTCGTCGAAATCCCAATGCGGGTAGTCGCTGGCGAAAAGGATCTTGTCCCAGCCGACCCACTCCATGATGTCCGCCAGATGCTTGCCGCGTTCCGGCTCATCCATGGGTTGGGTAGAAACCCAGATATGATCCCGAATATAGTCGCTCGGCGCGCGCTTCAGATGCGGCACCTCGGATTTCAACTGCTTCCAGTGCTTGTCGAGCCGCCAGCCCACCGAGGGCAGCCAGGCCATGCCGCATTCGATCAGGATGATCTTCAGCCCGGGGAAGCGCTCGAACACCCCCTCGGTCACCAGGCTGATGACCTGGTTCTGGCAGGAGGTGGCGTGCTCGCTGACCTCCTCGATGTAGAAGCTCGGCCAGCCGCCATTGGTCATGGCCCAGCCGGAATAGCCGAAGGCGTGAAAGGCCACCGGCAGCCCGGCCTCCACCGCCGCCTCGTAGATCGGCCAGTAGCGCGGGTTGCCGGCAGGTTCCGCGGTGCGGCTCATCAGCAGCACCTGGCAGAAATTCGGGTCGCCGGCGCGCTTGCGGATCTCAGCGACGGAGGCGGCGGCATCCTCATAGGGCACCACCACGCTGCCGCGCAGCCGGGGCTCCTTGCGCAGCCAGACCTCCAACTGCCATTCGTTCACCGCATGCGCCATGGCGACGGAGAAGCCGTTGTTGCGGTCCCCCCTGGCCGGAGGGCTGCAAGGGGTTCAGCACCCCGATATCGATACCGTAATTGTCCAGGTGCTGGTGCCGCAGGAATTCGACGTCCGAGGCCGGCGTGCCGCCGCCCGGCGGCCAGGCATCGCGGCGCGAGGCCAGCGGCTGGGCCTTGGGGAAAGGCGGCTGGCCGCCCGTGAAGCCGTGCCGGGCGCGCATTCCATAGGTTTGGGCATGTTCCCACCAGCGCTGGCTCAACCAGGGCTTGAGGTCGGCGATGCCATTCGCCCGCGGATGGATGTCCACATCGATTAGGCCGAGCGTCGCGGCGGCTGGCTTGCCCGGATTTCCGAGCGGCTGGATGACGTTCATCACGCGATTCCTTCCCTCAACCGAGCATAGGTCGCCAGCGGGTTGTCCCGCATCAATTTCGGCAGCAGCGTGGCCGGGATTCCCGGCGGCACCGCCGCATCGCCGTCGAATTGCCAATGCGGCCAGTCGGAGGCCCAGAGCAGCATATCCTCGGAACGCAGATGGTCCAGGAAACGCTGCACCACCCCGGCATCCTCCGGCGCATCCAGCGGCTGCACCGTGAGCCGCACCTGGTCCCGCACCAACTCCACCGGCGGGCGATCGACCCAGGGCACCTCGAAGCGCACGCCCTTCCAGGTCTTCTGCAACCGCCAGAGGAAGGCGGGCAGCCAGGTGACGCCGGATTCCAGCAGCACCACCTTCAGCGCCGGGAATTTGCTCAGCACGCCCTCGGTGATGAGGCTGGCGAGCTGGCTCTGGAAGGCCTGCTGGTTCGCCGCATATTCCTCCAGGTACCAGGACGTCCAGCCCACCGAGGTCTGCGGGTGCCTGTAGGCACTGCCGGCATGGATGCCGAAGGCCAGCCCATGCCGGATGCAGGCTTCGTAGACCGGCCAGAATTGCCGCCTGCCCAGCGGCACCTCCCCCATCACCAGTGCCAATACCTGCACGAAGCGCCGGTCCCCGGCCAGCCGCTCGATCTCCGCCACTGCCTCGGCCGGGTCGTGCATCGGCAGGACGATGGAGGCGCGGAGCCGGTCGTCACGGTCCAGCCATTCCGCCCGCACCCAATCGTTGAGCGCCCGGGTGAAGGCCAGCGCCATGTCCTGGTTCAGCACCAGTTGCACGCCATAGAGCGGGTTCAGGATGCCGGCGCCGGTGCCGAAGCGGTCCAGCACCTGGGACTGCAGCAGGTCGACGCTCTCCGCGCCGCGCCCCTTGGCGTTGCGCCAGTCCGGCCGGATGGTCTTGGGGGCCAGGATCGGCCAGCTCTGGCTGTCGAGCTGGGTGATGCCGCGCTCCCGCACCTGGTCGCGCCAGAATTCATCGAGATAGGGCGCGAGGGCCGCCATGCCCGGCACCATGGGATGCAGGTCGCAATCGATGGGGCTGAGCCCGTTGAACATGCCCGGTTTCCTACCCTTCCCCGCCTCCCGGCCCCGGCAGGGCAGCGGCGAGCCCCCCCATGCATGGCATGTTCGGCCTGGATTGTGCAGCCCCAGCCCTGGTGACGCGCGATTGGCTTTCCCTGCGCCCGGTCCGGCCCCTATCCTGCCCGGCATCGATGCGCGGGGGACACCGCGCCGCCCTGGGAGGGGACGCATGCCGATCACCGAGGAATTCCGCCCCGTCGCGCGGCGCGACCTGCTGCAACTGCTCGGCCTCGGCGCCGCCGGCGCGGCGCTGCTGCCGCGGGGCCAAGCCTGGGCCCAGGCCCGGCGGGACACGCTGGTGATCGGCATCGACATCAGCGACACCGTCACCCTCGATCCGGTGCGGCAGGCGCAATACACGCCGCCCATGACGCTCGCCGCGGTCTATGACCCGCTGATGACCCTGGAGCCGGGCGACTACATCACCCCGAAACCGGCGCTCGCGACCGCATGGCGCCGCACCCCGGATGGCCGCGGCTGGCGCTTCACCCTGCGGGAAGGCGTGAAATCGCCAGCGGCGCCGCGCTGACCGCCGAGGACGTGCAGTTCAGCTTCATGCGGCTGCTTCACATGAAGGACCAGACCCAGCAATACCTGAAGATGGTCGATCGCTGCGAGGTGGTGGATCCCCGCACCATCGACCTGGTGATGAACGACCCCGCCGCGCCGCTGCTGAACATCCTCTGCGCCCCGGCCTTCGGCGTGCTGGAGAAGAAGCTTGTGGAACAGCATGGCGGCACCGCCGCCGCCGATGCCAAGGAGCGCGACAAGGCCACCGACTGGCTGAACCAGAACAGCGCCGGCACCGGCCCCTATCGCCTGGTCCGCTGGGAGCGGAACCAGCAGATCCAGCTGGTCCGCAACCCGCACCACTGGCGCGGCGCGCCGGCCTATGAGCGGGTGGTGATCCGGCATTTCAGCGACAGCGCGGCGCAGTTGCTCGCGGTGCGGCGCGGCGACATCCAGGCCGCCTTCAACCTGATCCCCGAGCAGGTGGCGACGCTCCGCGATGAGCGGGACATCCGCACCGAACGCCTGCCGAGCCTCGATTTCGTCTATATGGCCGTGACCCAGAACCCGGAATTCAACCGGGCGCTCGCCCAGAAGCCCTGCCGCCAGGCAATCGGCCATGCCATCGACTATGACGGCATCCTGGGCAGCATGCTCGGCGGCGCCGCGCTGCGGCCGGCGACCTTCCTGCCGATCGGCGTGAATGGCAGCACCGAGCAGGTGGCGCGGGAGATCGGCTTCCGCCAGGACCTCGACCGCGCCCGCGCGCTGCTGCAGGAAGGCGGCTTCCCGGAGGGCTTCGAATTCGAGATCGCCTATGGCAATGCCGCGGTGGCCGGCGTCTCCTATCAATTGCTGGCGCAGAAGATCCAGGCGGATCTCGGCCGCGTCGGCATCCGCGCCAGGCTGGCGCCGATGGACCAGGTCAATCTCCGCACCGCCTATACCACCGGCCGCAGCCAGGGCGGGGTGCTGACCTTCTGGAACCCGCCGGCGGTCGAGAACGAGCTCTGGGCCGCCGCCACGGTGGAGCGTGTCGCCCGCCGCGTCCATTGGACCCCGCCGGCCCCGCTGGTGCAACTGGTGCGGCAGGCGGCGGAGGAGCCGGACAGCGCGAAGGCGGCCGCCCTCTGGGTGGAATACCAGAAGCAGATGGTGGATGCGGCGCACCACTTCATCCTGTTCCAGCCGATCTACCAGATCGCGGTGCGGAACAGCGTGAAGGCCTTTCCCCTGACCGCGGCCGGGTGGCAATTGGAGATGGGGCAGGTGACGCCGGCATAGGCCGGCCCGCAGGGCCGAACACCTCAAGGCTTCCGTTGGCCGGCGTGGCGGCGCTACACCTTCGCCGCCCCCTCCGGACGAGTCCCCATGTCCTTCTCCTTCCCCATCCTCCCCGAAGGCCACCTCCTGGCCATCGAGGGCCTGGAGCCGCCACATATCGGGGCGCTGCTCGAATTGGCCGAGAGCTATGCCCTGCTGAACCGCTCCGGGAAGACCCAGCGGGACCTGCTGCGCGGCCAGACCCTCATCAACCTGTTCTTCGAGGACAGCACCCGCACCCGCACCAGCTTCGAGCTGGCCGGCAAGCGGCTCGGCGCCGATGTCATCAACATGGCCGTCTCCACCTCCAGCGTGAACAAGGGGGAGACGCTGCTGGATACCGCCTCCACGCTGAACGCCATGCATTGCGACCTGCTGGTGATCCGCCACGCCCAATCCGGTGCCCCGGCGCTGCTCTCCCAGAAGGTCTCGGCGGCGGTGATCAATGCCGGGGACGGCACCCATGAGCACCCGACCCAGGCCCTGCTGGACGCGCTCACCATCCGCCGCCGCAAGGGCAGGCTGGAGGGGCTGGTGGTGGCCATCTGCGGCGATGTGCTGCATAGCCGGGTGGCGCGCAGCAACATCCACCTGCTCACCACCATGGGCTGCCGCGTGCGGGTGATCGGCCCGCCGACGCTGATCCCGGCGGAGGCGGCGCGGCTCGGCGTGGAGGTATTCCACGACATGCGGGCGGGGCTCACGGGCGCCGATGTGGTGATGATGCTGCGCCTGCAAAGGGAGCGCATGACCGGCGGCCTGGTGCCCTCCTCCCGCGAATTCTTCCGCTTCTGGGGGCTGGATGCGGAGAAGCTGGCCTGGGCCAGGCCGGATGCCATCGTCATGCATCCCGGTCCGATGAACCGCGGCATCGAGATCGACAGCGCCATTGCCGACGACCCGGAGCGCAGCGTCATCGGCGAGCAGGTGGAGATGGGCGTCGCCGTACGCATGGCGGTGCTGGACGTGCTGGCCCGCGACCTCCGGCGGAACGCCTGATGCCCCGGGTCCGCCCGGCGCGGCCCGGGGAGGACGGGGCCATGCTCGCCCTCGTCCGCACCGCCTATGCGCGCTGGGTGCCGCTGATCGGCCGTGAGCCGGCACCCATGACCGACGACTACGCCGCCCGCATTGCGGCCGGCCAGGGCTTCGTGCTGGAGGCGCCGGACGGCCGCATTCTCGGCCTGGTGGTACTCGAGGAGGAGCCGGAGGCCCTGCTGCTGGACAACATCGCCATCGCGCCCGAGGCGCAGGGCCAGGGCCTCGGCCATGGGCTGATGGATTTCATCGAGGCCGAGGCGCGCCGGCGCGGGCACCGGCTGATCCGCATCTTCATCAACGCCGCGATGGAGGCGAATATCCGCCTCTACGAAAGCCTCGGCTTCGTCGAGACGCACCGCGCCATGCAAGGCGCCTTCCGCCGCGTCAACATGGAGAAGCGCCTGCCGTGAATGAAACGCTCTTTCTCGGCGCGCGGCTGCTCGACCCGGCCAGCGGCATGGACGTGACCGGCGACCTGCTGGTGCGGGAGGGCGCCATCGCCGATCTCGGCCAGGCTATCGGCAGCCCCGAAGGGGTGGAGACGGTGGACGCCTCGGGCCTCTGCCTCGCCCCTGGCCTGGTCGATCTCCGCGCCGCCATCGGCGAGCCGGGCGCCGAGCACCGCGAGACCATCGCCTCCGCCGCCCAGGCCGCCGCCGCCGGCGGCATCACCACCCTCTGCGCCCTGCCCGATACCCACCCGGCGCTGGACGACCCCGCTTTGGTGCAATTCGTGCTGCGCCGGGGCGAGGCGACGGGTTCCATCACCCTGCTGCCCTATGGCGCCGCCACCAAGGGCTGCGCCGGCCAGGAGATCGCCGAATACGGGCTGCTGCAACAGGCCGGGGCCATCGCCTTCACCGATGGCCGCCGCGCCATCGGCAGCGCCCGCACCATGCGGCTCGCCCTCTCCTATGCCCGCACCTTCGGCAGTTTCGTGGTGCAGCACCCGGAGGACCCCTCGCTCGCCGCCGGCGGCGCCGCGACGGAGGGGGAATTGGCCACCCGCCTCGGCCTGCCCGGTATCCCGGCCGCGGCGGAGGTCATCCTGGTCGCCCGCGACATCGCGCTGGCCCGCCTCACCCGTGGCCAGGTGCATTTCGCGCATGTCTCCACCGCCGCCGCGCTGGATCTCATCCGGGCCGCAAAGGCCGAGGGCCTGGCCGTCACCTGCGACACCGCGCCGCCCTATTTCGACCTGAACGAGACCGCCATTGGCGACTGGCGCAGTTATGCCAAGCTCTCGCCGCCGCTGCGGCCGGAGGCGGACCGGCTGGCCGTGGTGGCGGCGCTCCGCGACGGCACCATCGACGCCATCGCCTCCGACCACCAGCCGCATGACGCCGATGACAAGCGCCTGCCCTTCGCCCAGGCCGAGGCGGGCGGCGCTGGCCTCGCCACGCTGCTCGGCGTGACCCTGGCCCGGGTGCATGGCGGCGACCTGACCCTGCTGGCGGCGCTCGATCTGCTCACCGCCCGGCCGGCCCGGCTGCTGGGCCTGCCCGTGGGGCGGCTGGCCAAGGGGGCGCCGGCCGACCTGGTGCTTTTCGCACCCGACCGGGCCTGGCAGGTGAAGGCCGGGCAATTGCCGGGCAAGGCGCAGAACTCGCCCTTCGACGGCCGGGCCCTGGAGGGGCGGGTGGTCGGCACCTGGAAGGTCGGCCGCCGGGTCTTCGGCGCATGACCGCGGTGCTGGCATTGGCGCTGGGCTACCTGCTCGGCTCCATCCCCTGGGGACTGCTGCTCACCCGGGCGGCGGGGCTCGGGGATATCCGCAGCATCGGCTCCGGCAATATCGGCGCGACCAATGTGCTGCGGACCGGCAACAAGGGCCTGGCCGCGGCCACCATGCTGCTCGATGCCGCCAAGGGGGGTGGTGGCGCTGCTGCTCGCGCGCTGGCTCTGGGGGGGAGGAGGCGGGGCTGCTGGCCGGTTTCGGGGCGATGCTCGGCCATGCCTTCCCGGTCTGGCTCGGCTTCAAGGGCGGCAAGGGCGTGGCCACCGGCGGCGGCGTGCTGCTGGCGGCTGCTTGGTGGCTCGGCCTCGCCGCCGGGCTGGTCTGGCTGGCCACCGCCCTCCTCACCCGCATCTCCTCGGCCGCCGCGCTGGCGGCCTGCGGCGCGGCGCCGGTCATTGCCCTGTTGGCCGGAAGGCCCGATCTGGCGCTGTTTGCGGCCGGCACCGCGGCGCTGGTGGCGATCCGCCACCGCGCCAATATCGCCCGCCTGCTGGCCGGCACCGAGCCGCGGATCGGCCGCAAGGCATGACCCGGGAGCCATCGCCGGCGGAGGCGCTGGCCCGGCTGCGGCTGGCCCGCACCGAGGGCGTCGGGCCGCAGACCTATCGCCGCGTCATGGCGCGCTTCGGCAGCGCGGCGGCGGCGCTGGCGGAACTGCCGCGCTACGGCCGCGGCACCCTCCTGCCCCCGGCCGGAGGCACGGTGCGGCGGGAGGCAGAGGCGGTGGCCCGGCTCGGCGGCCGCTTCCTCTTCACCGGCACCCCCGGCTATCCGCCCCTGCTCGAATTGCTGGAGGATGCGCCGCCGGTCCTGGCCCTGCTCGGCGACCCGGCGGCCCTCGCGGCGCCCCGCAGCGTCGCCCTGGTCGGCGCCCGCAACGCCTCCGCGGCCGGGCGGCGCATCGCCGAGGAACTGGCGGAGGCGCTGGCCGGCGCGGGCTTCCCGGTGGTCTCCGGCCTGGCGCGGGGGATCGATGCGGCGGCGCATCTCGGCGCGCTCCGGGCCGGCCGCACCGTGGCGGCCGTGGCCGGCGGGCTCGACCAGCCCTATCCGCCGGAACATGCCGCGCTCCAGGCCCGGATCGCCGCGGAGGGCGGCGCGGTGCTAGCCGAGGCGCCGCTCGGCACCGCGCCCCTGGCCCGGCACTTCCCGCGCCGCAACCGGATCGTCGCCGGGCTGGCGCTCGGGGTCGTGGTGGTGGAGGCGGCGCTGCGCTCGGGCAGCCTCATCACCGCGCGGCTGGCGCTGGAATCCGGGCGGGAGTTGTTCGCCATCCCCGGCAGCCCGCTCGACCCGCGTTGCCGCGGCTCCAACGACCTGATCCGCCAGGGCGCCCATCTGACGGAGGGGCTGGACGACGTGCTGGAACACCTCCCGGAAGCGCCCCGCAGCACCCGCCTCTTCGACCCGCCCGCCGCCCGGACGGCGCCGGAACCGGCCCCGGCCAGCCTCCCCAACCCGGCCGAAACCCAGGAGGGCGCCGGCCAAGTGTTTGAATTGCTTGGAACCACACCGGTCCCGGTTGACGAGGTGGTGCGGCGCTGCCACCTCTCGCCCTCCGTCGTCCAGGCGATCCTTCTCGATCTCGAACTGGCCGGCCAGGTTGAGATGCTGCCGGGCAACCGGGTGGCGCTGACCGGGCGGGCATAGGCGGGCGCGCGGAGCGGACGACGGGGCATTGCGTCGAATCCGCCGGATGCGTTCTTCTCGATACGCCGTTTTCGCTTGGCCGGGATGCGGCCGCAAGGATCTACAGTTCCATGCCGGATGTCGTCGTCGTTGAATCGCCCGCCAAGGCCAAGACGATCAACAAGTATCTCGGCGGCGGCTATACCGTGCTGGCGAGTTTCGGCCATGTCCGCGACCTGCCCCCGAAGGACGGCTCCGTCCGCCCGGAGGAGGATTTCGCCATGGACTGGGAATCCGAGGACCGCGGCGAGCGCCAGGTCAACGAGATCGCCCGGGCGCTGCGCGGCGCCAACCGCCTGTTCCTCGCCACCGACCCGGACCGGGAGGGCGAGGCGATCTCCTGGCATGTGCGGGAGATGCTGGCACGGAAGGGCGCGCTTAAGGGCCTCAAGGTCCATCGCATCACCTTCAACGAGATCACGAAGCGGGCGGTGCAGCACGCCATCGACCATCCGCGCGACCTCGACACCCCGCTGATCGACGCCTATCTGGCGCGGCGCGCGCTGGACTACCTGGTGGGCTTCACCCTCTCCCCCGTGCTCTGGCGGAAGCTGCCGGGGAGCCGCAGCGCCGGGCGCGTGCAATCCGTGGCGCTGCGGCTGATCTGCGAGCGCGAGGCGGAGATCGAGGCCTTCAAGGCCCGCGAATACTGGACCGTCGAGGGCCGCTTCGCCACGCCCCAGGGCGCGCCCTTCACCGCCCGGCTGACGCATCTTGAGGGGAAGAAGCTCGAACAATTCGACCTGCCGGACGAGGCGGCCGCGCTCCGCGCCAAGGCGGCGGTCGTGGCGGGTGAATTCGCGGTTGCCTCGATCGAGAAGCGGCGCGTCCGGCGCAACCCGCCCGCCCCCTTCACCACCAGCACCCTGCAGCAGGAGGCCTCCCGCAAGCTCGGCTTCGGCGCGCAGCAGACCATGCGCACGGCGCAACAGCTCTATGAAGGCGTCGAGATCGGCGGCGAGACGGTCGGCCTGATTACCTACATGCGGACCGATGGCGTGCAGATGGCGCGCGAGGCCATCACCGCCATCCGCGACCATGTGCGCCAGGATTTCGGCGCCGACTACCTGCCCGGCGCGCCGCGCGAATACAGCAGCAAGGCCAAGAACGCGCAGGAAGCGCATGAGGCGATCCGCCCGACCGATGTGGCCAATACGCCGGAGCGGGTCGCCCGCTACCTCGATGAGCGGCAGCGCCGGCTCTATGAACTCGTCTGGAAGCGTGCCGTCGCCAGCCAGATGCAGTCGGCCGAGCTCGACCAGACCACGGTGGACCTGGCCACGGCGGATGGCCGCACCCGGTTGCGCGCCACCGGCTCGGTCATCGCCTTCGATGGCTTCCTCAAGCTCTACCGCGAGGATGTCGATGACGCGGTGGGCGACGAGGAGGAAGGCCGCACCCTGCCGCCGATGCGCGAGCGCGATCCGCTGAAACGCGGCGAGGTCACGGCCAGCCAGCACTTCACCCAGCCGCCGCCGCGCTATTCGGAAGCCTCGCTGGTGAAGCGGATGGAGGAACTGGGCATCGGCCGGCCCTCCACCTATGCCTCCATCCTGCAGACCCTGCAGGACCGCCAGTATGTCCGCATCGACAAGCGCCGCTTCATCCCGGAGGACCGCGGCAGGCTGGTGACGGCCTTCCTGGTTTCCTTCTTCACCCGCTACGTGGACAGCGGCTTCACCGCCTCGCTCGAAGAACAGCTCGACGAGATCTCCGGCGGCAGGATCGACTGGCGGGCGGTGATGCGGGCCTTCTGGGAGGAATTCAGCAAGGCCATCGCCGCCACCAAGGACCTCAAGATCAGCGATGTCATCGATGCGCTGGACGAGGAGCTTGGCCCGCATTTCTTCCGGGCGCCGGCGGATGGCGGCGACCCCCGGCTCTGCCCGGCCTGCGCCAATGGCAGGCTGGGGCTGCGGCTTGGCCGCTCGGGCGCCTTCATCGGCTGCTCCAACTACCCGGAATGCCGCTACACCCGCCCGCTGGCGGTGCCGGGGGCGGAGGGGGAGAATGCCACCGGCCTGGCGGAAGGCCCGCGCGAACTCGGCACCGACCCCGCCACCGGCCAGAATGTCAGCATCCGGCGCGGCCCCTACGGGGTCTATGTCCAGCTCGGCGAGGGCGGCACGGATGAGAAGGGCAAGCCCACCAAGCCGCGCCGCGCCAGCCTGACCCGCGACATGGACCCCGAGACGCTGGATCTGGAACGGGCACTCGCGCTGCTCTCCCTGCCCCGCCCGATCGGCCGCGATCCCGAGACGGGGGGGCGAGATCACCGCCGGCATCGGCCGCTTCGGCCCCTATATCCGCCTTGGCACCACCTACCAGTCCCTGGAGCCGGGTGATGATGTGCTGACGCTCGGCATGAACCGCGCCATGGACCTGCTGGCCAAGGCGCGGGCGAAGGTGCGGCTGGTGGGGATGCACCCGGCGGATGGCGCCCCGGTCGAGATCCGCAAGGGGCGTTTCGGCCCCTATGCCCAGCACGGCAAGCGCGTGGCCAACCTGCCGCGCGGCCTCGAGATGGAAGAGGCGACGCTGGACCAGGTGGTGCAGCTCCTGGCCGAGAAGGGCAAGGAGCTGAAGCCGCTGGTCAAGGGCCGCGGCAAGGGCAAGGCGACGGCCCCTGCCCGGCGCGGCAAGCCGAATGGCGAGGCGGAGGCCGAGACACCGGCGCGGCCGGCAAAGGCCGCTGCACGCAAGCCCGCCGGCACGAAACCGGCCGGCGCGGCGAAGAAGCCCGCCACCGCCAAGCCCGTGGCCCGAAAATCCGCAGCCAAGGCGAAACCGGCCGCCCGGCCCGCCGCACGACGCAAGAGCGAAGCCTGATATGCCCCGCCGCCCGCCCGCCCCCGCCCCGCGTCGCGCGCGCGGCCAGGGTCGGCCGGGTAGCGGGGAAGCGCCGCCGCTGCCCTCGAAGGAAGCATTGCGGCGCTTCCTGCGGGAGGCGCCGGGCCGGGTCGGCAAGACCGAGATCGCCCGGCATTTCGGCCTCACCTCCGACCAGCGCCCGGCGCTCCGCGCGCTGCTGCAATCGCTGAAGGGGGATGGCTCCGCCGCCCCCGCAGGCCGCCGCGGCCTCAGCGCGCCCGGCCGGCTGCCGGAGATGGTGGCGGTCGAAGTCACGGGTACTGACCCGGATGGCGACCCCATCGCCCGCCCCCTCGGCTGGCGCAGCGAACAGGGCCGCCCGCCGGTGATCTTCATGCAGCCGGAACGCGCCGGCCAGGCGGCGCTGGCGCCGGGGGAGCGGGTGCTGGCCCGGCTCAAGCCGATCGGCGCCGGCAAATACGAGGGCCGCACGGTCAAGCGCATCGCCGCCCCCTCGGCGGCCCGGGTGCTCGGTGTCTATGAGGAAGGCCGGATCATCCCGACCGACCGCCGCCACAAGGCGGAATGGGCGGTGCCGCCGGGCGAGAATGCCGGCGCCGAACCTGGCGAAATCGTGCTGGCGGAGCCCCTGCCGGGACGCGCCCTCGGCCTCCGCCCCGCCCGCATCGTCGAACGCCTGGGCCGCGTGGGGGAGCCACGCTCCGTCTCGCTGATCTGCATCCATGCCCATGGCATCCCCGACATCTTCCCGGCCGAGGCGGTGCAGGAGGCCGAGCATGCCCGCGCCGTCACCGCCCGCGGCCGGGAGGATCTGCGCGGGATCCCCCTCGTCACCATCGATGGCGAGGATGCACGCGATTTCGACGATGCGGTCTGGGCCGAGCCGGAGGGCACCGGCTGGCGGGTGATCGTCGCCATCGCCGATGTCGCGCATTACGTCCGCCCCGATACCCCGCTCGACCGCGAGGCCTGGGCGCGCGGCAACAGCGTCTATTTCCCGGACCGGGTGGTGCCGATGCTGCCGGAGGCGCTGTCCAATGGCTGGTGCAGCCTGCGGCCGGGGGAGAATCGCGGCTGCCTCTTCGTCGAGATGCGCTTCGATGCCGGCGGCGGCAAGACCGGCCACCGCTTCGGCCGCGGCATCATGCGGAGCGCCGCGCGCCTCACCTATGAGCAGGTCCAGGCCGCGGTGGATGCGGGTGGCGAGTTGCCCGGCCTCCCCACTGGCCACCTGCCTGCCCTGCATGGCGCCTTCCGGGCGCTGCTGGCGGCGCGGGAGCGGCGCGGCACGCTCGACCTCGAGGTGCCGGAACGCCGCGTGCTGCTCGATCCGCAGGGCAAGGTCACGGCGGTGGTGCCGCGGGCGCGCCTCGATTCGCACCGCCTGATCGAGGAATTCATGGTCGCCGCCAATGTCTGCGCGGCGGAGGAGCTGGAGCGGCTGCGGCAGCCCTGCATGTACCGCATCCATGACCGGCCCTCGGACCAGAAGCTGGAGGGGCTCAGGCAGTTCCTGGCCAGCCTCGACATCAGCCTGCCGCCCGGCGACCGCATCCAGCCGCGCGACTTCGCGCATGTGCTGGAGCGGGCAGCGGGCCGGCCGGAGGAGCTGCTGGTGCATGAGACGGTGCTGCGCGGCCAGTCCCAGGCGGCCTATAGCCCCGACAATATCGGCCATTTCGGCCTGGCGCTCCGCCGCTACGCGCATTTCACCAGCCCGATCCGCCGCTACGCCGACCTGCTGGTGCATCGCGCCCTGGTCCGTGGCCTCGGACTCGGCGCCGGTGGCCTGGAGGAGACGGAGGCCGCCCGCTTCCCGGATACAGCCGAACACATCACCGAAACCGAGCGTCGCGCCGCCATGGCCGAACGCGGCGCGGTGGAACGCTACCTTGCTGCCTATATGGCACAGCATATCGGAGAGGTGTTCGAGGCACGCATTTCCGGGGTGACACGTTTCGGCCTGTTCGTCACCGTGCAGGCGAATGGCGCGAGCGGAATCGTTCCCCTTGCGTCGCTGCCGGACGACCGATGGGCGCAGGACGAGGCCAGGCATATGCTGGTGGGCCAGAGGACGGGGTTGGCCTTCACGCTCGGCCAGGCGGTGGAGGCCCGCCTGGTCGAGGCGACCCCGCGCACCGGCGGCATGGTCTTCCACCTGATGCAGGGCGCCCCCGCCGGACGGCCGGCGCGCCGCGGTGGCCGGCGCGGCTGATCCTGCTGCTGCTCTGCCTGGCGCCGCCGGGTGCGCGCGGCCAGCCGGAGCATTTCCCGCGGGAACAGGTGCAGGCGGTCTTCACCGTGGCGCTGGAGGCGGTGCTGGAACGCCACCTGGAGGGCGCCGCCCCCGGCGAGATCGCGCTCTGGAGCCTGCGCGGGCTGGAGGTGCTGGAACCGCTGCTGCAACCCGAATTGCGGGCCGGCACCCTGCTGCTTTCCGGCCCCGAGCGGTTGCTGGCGGCGCGCCCGGTGCCGACCCCGCCGCCGGGTGCGCCGCCCGAGGCGGCCGCCATGCCGCTGGCGGTGGCCCTGGCGGCGATGTTCGAGGCCGCCTGGCGGACCTCGCCGCCGCTGCGCCGGGCCGGCGCGGAAGGGATGCTGCGCAGCGCCTTCGAGGAGCTGTTCAACCACCTCGACCCCTACAGCCGCTACATGACGCCGGAGGAAGCCCAGGCGGCGCGGGCGCGGCGGGTCGGCCAGGCCGGGCTCGGCCTGCGGCTGGCGGCCGGGCGCGGCCATGAGGTGGTGCTCGCCGCGGTGATGCCGGACGGGCCGGCGGCGCGGGCCGGGCTGCAGCCGGGCGACCGCCTGCTGGCGGTGGACGGGGTGCCGGTCTCGGCCCGTGACCTCGGCCTGGCGGCGACGCTGCTGGAGGGGCCGGCGGGGGGGTGACGTGGCGCTCCGCCTGCAGCGGGGCCGCCGGCGCTTCGACACCCTGCTGCGGCGCAGCCTGGTGCCGCCGGATTCGGTGCATGCGGAGCAGCGCGGCGGCATCCTGTGGCTCCGCATCGACGGCTTCTCCAATGCCACCGACCGCAAGCTGTCCGGCGCGCTGCTGGAGGGTGTCCGGCCGGGCAGCACGCGCGGCGTGGTGCTGGATCTCCGCGGCAACCGGGGCGGGTTGCTCGGCCAGGCGGTGGCGGTGGCCAGTGCCTTCCTGGATGGCGGCCTCGTGGCGCAGACCGCCGGGCGCCACCCGGATGCGGCCCGGATCTGGCAGGCGGGCGGGCCGGACCTCGCCGATGGCGTGCCGGTGGTGGTGCTGGTGGACGGCCGCTCCGCCTCGGCGGCGGAGATCGTGGCGGCGGCGCTGTCCGACCGCGGGCGGGCGGTGGTGGTGGGCAGCGCCACCATGGGCAAGGGCCTGATCCAGGTGGTGGTGCCCCTGCCCAATGGCGGCGACCTGCTGGTGACCTGGTCCCGCGTGCTGGCGCCGCTCGGCTGGCCGATCCAGGGGCTCGGCGTGCTGCCGGCGCTCTGCACCAGCCTCGGCGCCGAGGCGACGGAGGTTGGGCTGGCCCGGCTGCGCCGGGGCGACCCGCCAATGGCGCTGGCCCTAGCCCGGCTGCGGGCCGCCCGCGCGCCCGTGCCGCCGGCCGAGGTGGCAGCGCTCCGCAGCACCTGCCCCCCGGCCGAGGGGCGGGACTCGGATGTGGCGGCGGCCCAGGCGCTGATCGATACGCCGGAGGCCTATTCGGCCGCGCTGGCACGCTGATGCCGCCCGAAGGGCAGCGGGCCGCCTGAATCGAGCGGTTCCGCCCGTCCCGGCGCCGGTTTGGCTTGACGCGGCGGCGCTGGCCGCTAGTGTCCCGCCCCTTCCGCCTCGCCGCCATCACAGGAATCAGAAGGCTTCGTCATGGCCAAGTCGAATACAATCCAGATCAAACTCGTCAGCAGCGCCGAGACCGGCTATTTCTACGTGACGAAGAAGAACGTCCGGAACAGCACCGGCAAGCTCGAACTGAAGAAGTACGACCCGGTCGCCCGGAAGCATGTCGTCTTCCGCGAGGCGAAGATCAAATAGACCGGCTCCGGCAAGGCGGTTGGCGGCCGAGCAGGCCGCCTTCAGGCTGAATCCGCCGCCCCTGGAGTGCCGCCATCGGGCGGGTCGAAATCCTCTGCCTCGGCCGCTTCCACCCGATTCCGGCCGCGTGCCTTGGCGCGGTAGAGCGCCGCATCGGCGGCCGCGATGGCCTTGGCCGCATCGGTTCCGGGCGCCGCGACCGCCAGGCCGATGCTGGCGGTGATGGGCAGATGCGCATGGCCGACCGCGATCGGCTCCGCCCCCAGCGCCGCCCGCAGCCGGTCGGCAACGCCCAGCGCGTAGTCCGCCTGGGCCCCGGCCAGCACCACCATGAATTCCTCGCCGCCATAGCGCGCCACGACATCCGCGGCGCGGACATGGGCCCGCAGCCGCTCCGCCACCTCCCGCAAGGCGGCGTCGCCGGCGGCATGGCCGTAACTGTCGTTGATCGCCTTGAAGCGATCGACATCAAGCATCAGGATCGCCGCCTCGGTGCCGCGCAGCACGCCTTCCAGGTGGCGGCGGACATAGCGGCGGTTGCGCAGCCCGGTCAGCGGGTCCGTCACCGCCAGTTCCAGCGATCGGTCGAGATCCGCCCGCAGCCTTTCCTCATAGCGCCTGCGGCGGATCTGGTTGCGGACCCGGGCACGCAGCTCATTGGGGTCGGTCGGGCGCAGCACATGGTCGTTGGCGCCGAGGTCGAAGCCGCGCAGCACCAGGCCGCGCTGGCTCGGGTCCGCCACCAGCAGCACCGGCAGGTCGCGCGTCGAGCCCTGCGCCCGCAGCCTCGAAGCCAGGCGGAGCGATTCGCCGCCCTGCGCGGGCAGGCAGAGCACGGCCAGGTCGATGCCCCCCCGCGGCTAGGGCCGCCATCGCCGCATCGCCCTCGGCATGGCGCACCGTCACGCCGTCCGGCCCCAGCATCTCGGTGATCCCGGCGCGTTCCTCCGCCGCCTCGGCCACCACGAAGACGGTGGCGCCCTGGATGCCCGGCGCAGGCTCGGGCGGCGGCTCGAACCCCAGTTCGCGGGCGGTTTCGGCGCGTAGCCGCCAGGCGTCCTGCACCTGCTTCACCCGCAGCAGGGCGCGCATCCGGGAAAAGAGCGTGGTGTCGTCCACCGGCTTCGACAGGAAGTCGTCCGCCCCCGCCTCCAGCCCCCGGACCCGCTCGGCCGGATCGGCCAGGGCGGTGATCATCACCACCGGGATATGCGAGGTGGCGGGGTTGCCCTTCAGGCGGCCGCAGACCTCGTAGCCATCCATGCCCGGCATCATCACGTCGAGCAGGATCACATCCGGCGACCAGCGCGCCGCGAGGGCAAGCGCCTCCGGCCCGTTCGGGGCCAGCGCGACCTCGTAATACTCGGCCATCAGCTTGGCTTCGAGCAGCCGCAGGTTGGCCGGGATGTCGTCGACCACCAGGATCCGCGCCGTCATATGACAGACCCGTGAAGAGACGCACCGAAGGGCCGCAGGGAACCACGACCTGCCTTGGCCGCCTTTGCCACGGAGCTTAAACGGGATTCGGGCCCGGCGTAGCTGGTCATGGCGTGGCAGGAATGGAGGTCGACATGTCGGGCTCGACGATAAGCGATGCGGGCAAGCCGCGGCAGGGGGCGAATGCGGGGCTGTTCTTCCGCCGGTGGCTGGCGAACCCGTTGCAGATGGGCTCGGTGATCCCCTCCTCCCCCAGCCTCTGCCGCCGGATCGCGGCATTGGTGAGTCGCCAGCCCGATGAGGTGGTGGTGGAGCTTGGCGCCGGCACCGGGGTGGTCTCCCGCGCCCTGCTCGGCGCCGGCCTGCCGCCGGAGCGGCTGGTGGTGCTGGAGATCGTGCCCGAGATGGCGGACCACCTGCGGCAGGTCCTTCCAGGGGTGAACGTGATCTGCGGCGATGCCTTCGAACTCGGCCATGCCCTGCCGGAACGCTGGCACGGCAAGGTCGGCACCGCGATCTGCGGGATTCCGCTGGTCATGCTGCCGCTGGAACAGCAGCGCCGCTTCGTGGCGGCGGTGGAGGGCGTGGCACCCGGGCGCGGCTTCCTGCTCTATACCTACTGCATCACCTCGCCCCTGCCCCATGGCAAACTGGGGCTGACGGCGCGGCGCGAGGCCTGGACGCCGCTCAACTTCCCGCCCGCCAGCGTCTGGCGGTACCAGCCTGCACGCTAGCGGCCACATCGGTTTCGCCCCAGGATTGGCAAGGCCGGCTTATCTTCCACCATTGCTGTTCGGTTTGCACTAGCACGGAACCGGCAGTGGCGTGAAATTACGCGTAATCCATCGTGTGCGGCCTGGTCCATGGCGAACTGCAAGCGATGCGGGTGCCGGGGCCCATGCCGCTGCCGTCCCTCAGGCGCTCGACAAGGCGACCTCGGCGCCGTCCGGGCGGCGGAGCCTCGCCACCAGGCGGGCATGCGGGCTCTGGCGAATCCGCACCGCGGCCTCCAGCCCGCGTTCGGCCAGGGCCGCGCGGATTGCCTCGGCCTCCGGGTGTTCGGCCTCCAGCGCCACCAGGCGGCAATGGCTGTCCGGGATGCGGCTGGAGGCGCCCTCCCCCTGCCACTGGATCAGGGCCGGGATCAGGTTGTCCATGTCCTGCCGCTGCGGCGGGAAGGCCATGCGCCAGCGCAGGTCGCCGCGCTGCATCTCCTGCACCTCGCCGCCGCGGGGACCGAGGCGGGAGACCACGGCCTCCAGCACCGGGGTGCGGGCCACCCAGGTGAGCAGCCGCGGCTCCGCCTCCAGCATCATGCGCGTGCCGGGGTCGTCGAGGTCGAAGGGGCGGGGATGCGCGGGTTCGGGCTGGCCGGGATCGGGCGCGATGATCTCCAGGTAGCAGCCGCGGCCGAGGCCGAGCAGCATGTTGTGGGTGCCGAAGCCGGCATGCACGCCGCCCTTCTGCGGCTTCACGCCGAGATGCTGCTCGATGAAAGCCGCGCCCTCCGCCAGGGTGCGGGCGCCGAGGACGAGGTGGTCTATCTCAGCCATGGTGGTTCCCTTGTTGGGCCGCCCGGCCCTCGGGCGGCCGGGCGGCATGGAGCATGGGCCGGATGCGCCGCTTCGGCCAATGTTCCTGCGCGGGCGGCGGGCGGGCTGGTGGCCCTACCCCGGCGCCGGGTGAAGCGGCCCGCCGGGCCTGGGCCGGTGATGCCAGGCCAAGGGTCCCTGCCGTTGGGTGGGCGCCGTCAGCGGGGGGTGAACTGGGTCTTGCCGAACATCACCTCGCGCTCCGCATCGGTGATCTGGCCACGGCGCTGGTTTTCGGCAAGCACCTGCACGCCGCGCTGCACCGCCGGGCGGGCGGCGATGGCATCGTGCCAGCGGCGGAGGCTGGGGTAGTCATCCAGGTTGATGCCGCGGCGGTCGGCGTTGCGGATCCAGGGGAAGGTGCAGATATCGGCGATGCTGTAGTCCGGCCCGGCAAGGAAGGGGCTGGCGGCCAGGCGCTTTTCCAGCACGCGGTGCAGGCGCGCGACCTCGTTCGTGTAGCGTTCGATGGCGTAGGGGAGCTTCTCGGGCGCGTAATTGGCGAAGTGGTTGTACTGGCCGAACATCGGGCCGACGCCGCCCATCTGGAACATGGTCCATTCCAGGCAGCGGTAGCGGGTGGCGGGATCCTTGGGCAGCAGGGGGGCTGCCGGTCTTTTCCGCCAAGTAGATCAGGATGGCGGCGGATTCGAAGAGGGTGAAGCGCTGCCCGCCCGGCCCTTCGGGGTCCACGATGGCGGGGATGCGGTGGTTGGGGGTGATGGCCAGGAATTCCGGGCGGAACTGGTCGCCGGCGCCGATATTGATGGGCACCACCTCATAGGGGAGGCCGAGCTCCTCCAGCATGATGTGGACCTTGTGGCCGTTGGGGGTGGGCCAGGACCAGACTTGGATGGGTGCGGGCATTGGGGGCGTCCTCCCATGGGTATCGCTGGCAGGACAATGGGCGGAGAGAAGCCTGGCTGGCAATCTCGCTGCCCTGCAGGAGATGTTCTTGCGGAGACGCTACAAAGCAAACTCGGCGGCGCGGTGCAGCGGACCCCGAGTTTCCTCGTATGCGGATACGGAGGGAAAGAATTCCACACAGTCGAAGCGTTCCTGCAACGAGAGGCGGTAGATGGCGGCATTCTTTCCATAGTCGTTATCGAACATGACAACGCTACGGCCGAGAAGCGCGCCAGCGATGGCGACGTGCAGTCGATCCGTGAAGATGCGGTCAAATTGGGCGACCTGCGTTAGGAAGGCCGCTGCTTGCACCAGGAAGGAAGCCCTGTCGTCCCCGACCGTGCGTGCGGTGACGGAGAGGTCCACGTTATTGCTTGGCAGCGCCCAGTGTTGCCGCGCCTGCGCCTCGGAGTCACGGCGGAACGCATACAGTGTGCGGCTTTCCGAGGCGGCCCTCACAGCGGCTGGCATATCCAATGCGGTCCAAAGTCCATAGCGCGTGGTGTCAATCGAGAACGCCATGTCATGGGCAAGGAGTGCCGGCCGGCCGCAAACCGACGAAACGAAGTGCTGGCTTTCCTGATCACGACAGAAGATCAGGCCGTTTTCGAGTGAGGCTATCGTTTCTACGTGGCCCCGGATGGTGTGGGGCAGGATTACGACCGGCTTACCTGACTTGATTGCACGATCTAAGAAGCGCGCGGCCCCCCTCATAGCGAGGCACAAGGGCGCCGCCCCCGCCATAGACAAGGACATCGTAGTCATTGTCAGCCAAGTTTCGCCCGTGGTGCATTGTCCAGGGAAGCCCGGACTTATCGAGTGCGGAGACGCAACCGGCAGAAATCAATATGTCGCCCAGGTTGCCGCCGTTCGGTTGAAAGCGCACTCGCGCCCGCTTTCCAAAGCGTGCAATGATTTCCGATATTGGTTCCACAATCGACACAGAATGCATCGCGAATTCCCCAGTGGCGCACTAAAAATTCTACCTGTAGGATAACAGCGCTTGGTGCGAACGGTAAAGCACCATTCTATGGCTGCCCCCGAGGAATTCACAATAGCAGCAAGATCTACAAGAAATCCGCAATGGCGCTGGCGATGACACAAAGTACACTGGCGTCTAGTTGATGTCCTGAAGCGGATTTTTGCAAAATTGTTGCGATCTCCGACTTATAATCAGAGGAAGCCGACTATGGCTTTTAATGAATCTACTCCTGTATTCATCATCAGCCTCGATAGAGATGCCGAACGGCGCAAATCAATATTGAGGCAATTTGAAATAATTTCTCAGTTCGAGCCAGAAATTATCCGCGGTGTGGCCGGAGGTACTCTGCCTGACGCCGTTTGTATGGCCCTAACTCAAAGCAGGAATTGGTCGGTACAGAAGGGTGCGATTGGCTGCTTCCTATCGCATGTCAAAGCTTGGGAGAATATTGCAAAACTTGCTCATCCTTACGCTATAGTGCTGGAGGATGATGCCATCGTTCGCCGTCTGTCCAGGCTCTCCGAACTGAAAATTCCTGCTGATGCCGAATTGGTATTTCTGAACGACCGAACGTCGCCGCAGCAGGAAATATCGACAGGCAAGGTGGAAGCAGTGCCCATGTTACAGGTTCTGCAACATTTGAATAATATCAGGGGTGGAGCGGGTACGGACGGTTACCTGCTCACGCCCGGGGCCGCGCAAAAACTGTTAAGGGCTTGTGAGAAAGACCTCTACTTTGGCCATATTGACGGAAGGCTGCTGCGCTACACCACCCAAGAGTCAGATCTTGTGGAACTACCGGAAGGTAGCTGGATCTCAAACGTCTTAAGGAACCATCACGACCAACGCCGGCCACCCACCTTCGGGTTGCTACGTGGCTACAGTGTTTCGCCGTCCCTGGTTTCCCATGGTGCGTTCAATCAGAGCAGCCGCGAGGCGGAAGACATGGTTGCATCGAGTTGAGGCTTGGAAGCGAGTAGCCCCCCTCACCCATTCCCCCCCCAAATACCCCATCGCCGCCTGCACACCCCCCCGCCTGATGCGGCACCCCCGCCGCCCGCAGCCCCATCTCCACCCCGCCCAGCGTCCCCACCAGTTGCAGGTCGCCGAAATCGCCGAGGTGCCCAATCCGGAACACCCGGTCGTTCAACTGGCCGAGCCCATTGCCCAGGCTCATGTTGTGCCGCTCCAGGATCACCTGGCGCAGCGCATTGGCGCTGTGCCCCTCCGGCAGCCGCACCGCCGTCAGGCTGCTGGAATAGTGCCGGGGATCGGCGCATTGCACCTCCAGCCCCCAGGCGCGCACGGCGCGGCGGGTGGCCTCGGCATGGCGGTCGTGGCGGGCGAACACGTTGTCCAGCCCCTCCTCCAGCAGCATGTCCGCCGCGGCGTCCAGGCCATAGAGAAGGTTGGTCGCCGGCGTATAGGGGAAGTAGCCGGTGGCATTGGCCGCCAGCATCGGCCGCCAGTCCCAGAAGCTGCGGGGCAGCTTCGCGCCCTCCGCCGCCCGCAGCGCCTTCTCGCTGATGGCGTTGAAGGAAAGCCCCGGCGGCAGCATCAGCCCCTTCTGGCTGCCCGCCACCGTCACGTCCACGCCCCATTCGTCATGCCGGTAGTCGATGCTGCCGAGCGAGGAGATGGTATCCACCAGCAGCAGCGCCGGGTGGCCGGCGGCGTCGATCGCCCGCCGCACCTCCTCGATGCGGGAAGTGCAGCCGGTGCTGGTCTCGTTGTGCACCACCGCCACGGCCTTGATCTCATGCGCCTTGTCGGCGCGCAGCCGTGCCTCGATCCCCGGCGCATCGGCGCCGCGGCGCCAGTCGGTGGTGATGAATTCCGGGCGCAGCGAAAGCCGCTCCGCCATTTCGCGCCAGAGATGCGCGAACCAGCCCGTCTCGCACATCAGCACCCGGTCGCCGGGCGAGAGGGTATTCACCAGCGCCGCCTCCCAGGCCCCGGTGCCGGAGGCCGGGTAGATCACCACCGGCCCCGCGGTCTTGAAGATGGGCCGCAGCTTCGCCAGCAGTTCCAGGCCGAGCTTGCCGAAATCCGGGCCGCGATGGTCCATGGTCGGGTTGTCGATCGCCCGCAGCACCCGGTCCGGCACGTTGGTCGGGCCGGGGATCTGCAGGAAATGCCGGCCGGCGGCGGGCTTGGACTGGAAATAGGCCATGGGCTGGGCTCCCTCTTCTGCCGGCGTTATGGCGCCGATCCATGCGGCGGCGCCAATGAGAACGGCTTGTCGGATTGATGAGCATTATAGATCAGACAGCGGCCGGCCCCGCGGCTAGGGTGCCGGCCGCAGCATTTGCGCGGCCGGGCCAGGCCGCGAGGGACCGTGCCATGAACGCCTTCACCATCCCCAAGGACCGCATCGGCGACAGCCGCCTGGCCGAGCGGCTGCGGCGCGAGACCGAGGGCCAGGTGCTGTTCGGCCCCGCCGACCGCGGCCGCTACGCCACCGATGCCAGCATCTACCAGGTCGAGCCGGTGGGCGTGCTGGTGCCGAAGCGCCTGGCGGATGTGGAGGCGGCGCTTTCCATCTGCCGGGAGGCAGGCATCCCCGTCCTGCCCCGCGGCGGCGGCACCAGCCAATGCGGCCAGACCGTGAACCGGGCCCTGGTCATCGACTGCACCCGGCACCTGAAGCGCGTGCTCTCGGTGGATGCCGCGGCCGGGGTGGCGCGGGTGGAGCCGGGCATCACCCTCGGCGCGCTGAACGAGGCGTTGAAGGGCGAAGGGAAGTTCTTTCCGGTCGATCCCTCCACCTGGCAGCGCTGCACCATCGGCGGCATGGCGGGCAATAATTCCTGCGGCGGCAAATCCATCCGCTACGGGCTGATGGCGGACAACGTGCTCGGCATCGATGCGCTGCTGGCGGATGGCGCGCGCTTCCACTTCGGGGACCTGCCGGATAACCTTGGCGCCGGGATCCCCACCGGCATCGCCGACCTCATCCAGCGGCTGCGTGCCCTGGGCGCCCGCGAGGCGGAGGAGATCGCCGCCCGCTTCCCGAAGCAGCTCCGCCGCGTCGGCGGCTACAATATCGATGCGCTGACCCCCGCTGCCCGCGCCGCGGGCCGCGGCAACCTGGCGCGGCTGCTGGTGGGCAGCGAGGGGACGCTGGCCTTCTCCGCCGCGCTCGACCTGAAGCTCTGGCCGATCAAGCCGCGCAAGATGCTCGGCATCTGCCAATTCCCGACCTTTCGCGCCGCCATGGAAGCCTCGAAGCACCTGGTGACGCTGGGGCCGGAGGCGGTGGAGCTGGTGGATCGCACCATGATCGACCTCGGCCGCTCCATCCCCCTCTACCGCGCCACCATCGACCGCATGGTGAAGGGCGAGCCGGACAGCCTGCTGATCGTGGAATTCCACGGTGATGAGGATGCGGGCCTGCTGCGGAGCCTGGAAAGCCTCGATGGGATGATGGGTGATCTCGGCTATCCCGGCGCCGTGGTGCGCGCCACCGAACCCGGCTTCCAGGCCGCCATCGCGGAGGTGCGGGAGGCCGGGCTCAATATCATGATGTCGATGAAGGGGGACGGGAAGCCGGTCTCCTTCATCGAGGATTGCGCCGTCTCCCTCGACGACCTGGCCGACTATACGGAACGGTTGAACGAGGTCTTCGCCCGGCACGGCACCAAGGGCACCTGGTACGCCCATGCCAGCGTCGGCTGCCTGCATGTGCGGCCGGTGCTGAACATGAAGGACCCCGCCGATATCCGCCGGATGCGGGAAATCGCCGAGGAATGCTTCGCCCTGGTGCGCGAATACAAGGGCAGCCATTCCGGCGAGCATGGCGACGGAATTGTCCGCAGCGAATTCCACGAATCCATGTTCGGCCCGCGCATCGTCCGCGCCTTCGAGGCGGTGAAGGACGCCTTCGACCCCGCCGGCCTGCTGAACCCCGGCCGCGTCGTCCGCGCGCCGCGCATGGATGACCGCAGCCTGTTCCGCTACGGCCCGGACTATGCCGCCGATGCGCAGGTGGTGCCGGCGCTGGACTGGTCGGCCTGGCCCGGCGCGCAGGGCGGTTTCCTCGGTGCCGTGGAGATGTGCAACAACAACGGCACCTGCCGCAAATCCGACGCCAATGTCATGTGCCCGAGCTTCCGCGCCACCGGCGAGGAGCAGCACCTGACGCGCGGCCGCGCCAATACCCTGCGCCTGGCGCTCACCGGCCAGCTCGGCCCGGATGCGCTGGCCGGCGAGGAGGTCGCGGCGGCCATGGCGCTTTGCGTGTCGTGCAAGGGCTGCCGGCGGGAATGCCCGACCGGCGTCGACATGGCCAAGATGAAGATCGAGGTGCAGGCAGCCCGCGCCCGCCGCCACGGCCTCTCGGCCAAGGACCGGCTGATCGCCACCATGCCGCGCTGGGCGCCCTTCGCCGCCCGGGCGCCCTTCCTGGCCAATGCGCGGGACCGGTTGCCGGGCCTGGCGGCGCTGTCGGAACGCCTGCTTGGCTTCGCCGCCACCCGCAGCCTGCCGCGCTTCCGCCGCGATGCCTTCCGCGATGCCGAACTCCCCGCGCCCACCGGCCGGGAGGGCGAGGTCATTCTCTTCCCCGACCTCTTCAACCGCTATTTCGAGCCGGAGAACCTTCGCGCCGCCGCCCGCGTGCTCACCGCCGCGGGCTACCGCCCGGTGGTGGCGCGCGCGCCGCGCGGCGAACGGCCGCTGGACGAGGGCCGCACCTATCTGGCGGCCGGGCTGGTGGAGCAGGCGCGGGAGGAGGCGCGCCGCACCTTGCAGGCGCTGTCGGCCTGGAATGCGCCGGTAGTCGGCATCGAGCCCTCCTGCCTGCTGACGCTCCGCGACGAATTCCTCTCCCTGCTGCCGGGCGAGGCGGCGGAGGGCCTTGCGGCGCGCGCCCTGCTCCTCTCGGAATTCCTGGTCCGCGAGAAGCCGGCCCTGGCGCTGCACCCGGTGGCGCCGGCCGCGCATGTGCATGGGCATTGCCACCAGAAGAGTTTCGGCGCCTTCCCCGCGGCGGTGGCGACCCTCACTTTGGTGCCCGGGCTGAAGGTGCTGCCGATCGTCTCCTCCTGCTGCGGCATGGCCGGCAGTTTCGGCTATGAGGCGGAAAACCTGGCGGTCTCCAAATCCATGGCGGAGCTTTCGCTGCTGCCCGCCGTACGGGCCGCGCCGGCGGAGCACCTGATCGTCGCCGACGGCACCTCCTGCCGCCACCAGATCCGCGACCTCTCGGGGCGGGAGGCGCTGCACAGCGTCCGCGTGCTGGAGATGGCGCTGGATGCTCCCAGGGAAGGAGTTCGGGCATGACCGCCGCCTGGCAGGACATCCTCGATTTCTGGTTCGCCGGCGACCGGAACAGCTTCCGGGAGCGCTGGTTCAAGCCCGACGCGGCCTTCGATGCCGAAATCGCCGCCCGCTTCGGCACCGCCCTCGGCCCCGCCATGGCGGGCGCTCTGGATGGCTGGACCGCCTCGCCCGCCGGCGCCCTCGCCCTGTGCCTGGTGCTCGACCAATTCCCGCGCAACCTGCATCGCGGCACGGCGGCCGCCTTCGCCTGCGATGCCCGGGCGCGGGAGGTGGCCCGCGCCGCCGTGCTGCGGGACCAGCACGACCTGGCGCTGACGCCGACCGAACGGATGTTCCTCTACCTTCCCTTCGAGCATTCGGAGGCGATGGCCGACCAGAACCTCTCGGTCGCGCTCTTCGAAGGGCTGCGCGACCACCCCACCCATCGTGCGCCCGGCGGCAGCATCGACTATGCCTGGAGGCACTGGCGGGTGATCCGCGAATTCGGCCGCTTCCCGCACCGCAATGCCGCCCTGGGCCGGGCCGGGACGCCGGCCGAAGCGGCCTATCTCGCCCGGCCCGGCGCCGGATTCTGATCCACAAAGCGCCGCCTGGGGCGACCCCGCGGTCAGTGCCCTCGCGGAATTGTTATGCTGCGCTGCAACATTGCCTTGCAGCGCCACACCGCCTGCCGCAGACTTCAGCAAACAACGGGAGCGACGGCGGCCACGGCCCTGACGGCATGTCTGCCAAACGATGCGGCTCCTCGCGCCCTCCAGGCGCGCCGGGTGGTCGGGCGGCAAAGGGGGTCGTATGCGACGACGCAATCTTTTGGGCGCCGCCCTGGCCGCGCCCGCCCTGCTCCGCTCCGGCCTCGCCCGCGCCAATGAGCCGGTGGATGTGGAACTCGTCCTGGCGGTGGATGTCAGCCGCTCGGTCGATCCGCAGGAGCAGGAGATGCAATTCAGCGGCTACGAGGCCGCCTTCCGCGACCGCCGCCTGATCGAGGGCATCATGGGTGGCCCGGTCGGCGCCATCGCCTGCCAGATGTTCACCTGGTCCAACTGGAACATCCAGAACATCGTGGTGCCCTGGACCCGGCTGGACAGCCCCGCCACCGCCCAGGGCTTCGCCGATGCCATCGCCGCCGCGCCGCGCCGGACTTGGCTCTATACCTCAATCTCCGGCGCCATCGACTTCGCCGTCGGGCAATTCGGCCGGGGCTTCGAGGGCACCCGCAAGGTCGTCGACATCTCCGGCGACGGGGTGAGCAATTCCGGCCGCCCGGTGGAGGATGCACGCGAGGAGGCCCTGGCCCAGGGCATCGTGCTGAACGGGCTGGCGGTGCTGGACCTGACGCCGCTACCCCCCTTGCTCGGCAGCACCCAGTCGCCGCTCGACACCTACTACCTGGAGGAGGTGATCGGCGGCCCCGGCGCCTTCCTGGTGGTGGCCGAGGGTTTCAGCGCCTTCGAGGCCGCGGTCCGCCGCAAGATCATCCGCGAGATCGCCGCCGCATCGCCCCCCGGCCCGATCATCGAGCGCGTGGCCTGAAGGGCGGATCACGCCTTCCGATGCCGCGACCTTAGCACTCCGTTCATCCCACCCATGCCCTGTTGCGTCTCCGGCCGCCCGGGCCGCGCAGCAGGACAGGCAATATGCCGCCTTCGACCATGCACAGCACACTCGATGCAGCCAATGCCCGGCTCGACCGCGCGCTGCGCCGCCGCCTGACCGGGGATCTCCGCCAGGCGCTCGGCCGCGGCGACCTCGCGGTGCACTACCAGCCGCGCGTCACCCTGCCGGATGGCTGCCGGTCCGGGGCGGAGGCCCTGTTGCGCTGGCAGCATCCGCGGCTCGGCAATATCCCGCCCAGCACCTTCATTCCGCTGGCCGAAAGCTCGGAACTGATCGTGGAGCTCGGCGCCTGGGTCCTGGCGAAGGCGACACGGCAGGCGGCTTCCTGGCAAGGGCCCAGGCCCGGCACGATCTCGGTGAATGTCTCGGCCAGGCAATTGCGCGGCGGCGCGCTGCTCGGCCAAGTGACGGCGGCGCTGGAGGAATCCGGCCTGCCGCCGGAACGGCTGGAGCTGGAGCTGACGGAATCCATGCTGGTGGACGGTTCCGCCGATACCCTTCTCACCCTGGCCGCCATCCGCGACCTCGGGGTTGGCTTGGCGCTGGATGATTTCGGCACCGGCTATGCCTCGCTTTCGGTGCTGAAACGCCTGCCGCTCACCACCCTGAAGCTCGACCGCGCCTTCATCCGCGACCTGCCCGGGGATGCCGAGGATGCCGCCATCGTCCGGGGCGTGCGCGGCATCGCCGGCGCGCTCGGGCTGGATGTGGTGGCCGAGGGGGTCGAGACCGAGGACCAGCGCGCCTTCCTCTCCGGCATCGGCTGCGAGGAGGCGCAGGGCTATCTGTTCGGCCGGCCCGTAGCGCCGGAGGCGCTCCTGGGACATTCTGGACTGCCGGAGGCGCTCCTCCTGCAAACCGCGCCGCCGGAGGCGCCCCTGGCACATTCGGGAACGCTGGAGGGCCTGGCGGCGCCCGCCCGCTTGCGGATTGGTTCGGGGCGCGGCCACGGGTAGTCTCGCCGCCATGCCCAGACCGCCCCAGCCTGCTGCCGATGCCATCGCTGCGGAAATCCTGCGCCGGACCGCCGCATGCGGCGCCGGCCGATCCATCTGTCCGAGCGAGGTGGCGCGCGCCCTCTCCCCGGACGATGCCGCACCCTGGCAGCCGCTGCTGGGCCCGGTGCGCCAGGCCGCGGTGGCGCTGGCGCGGGCCGGCCGGATCGAGATCCTGCGCAAGGGCAAGCCCGTGCCGCCCGAGGAGGTGCGCGGCGTGATCCGCCTGCGCGCCGCCCCCCGTGGCATGAGGGCGCCTTTTGCCGCGCTGTTCGGGCGCGGCGCCGAGGGGCTCGGGCCGGCCGAACCGGTGGAATTCGTGAGCCTCGTGCTGCCGCGCTCCCCCAATGCCTGCCTCGCCGCCCCGCCCGGCGCACATCCGGGCGCGCAGATCATCGTGCCGCCCCTGCCGGTGGATGCCGCCACGGCCTGGCCGCTGCTGCGCCGCCTCGGCGAGCGGATGCCGCGCACCACCCGGCTGGCGGATTGGCCGGAACGGCGGCAGGCGCAATGGGTGGAACGCTCGGCGCTGGCGAATTTCCCCCGATATCATCGCCGCCGAACTGGTCCCGGGGCCGGAGGGTGCCGGCCTGTTCCTCTATTCCCGCAGCCTCTTCGGCTGGTCCGATTTCGGCGTGAACCGCCGCCGGGTGGCGGCCTGGATCGCTGCCCTGGACACCGCGCTGCGCCGGCCCTGACCGCCCCTTTCCCCGGAGACCCCCATGCGCCGCCTCGGCCACTTCCTGCACGATGCCTGGCGCTTGGCCGCCCCCTATTGGCGGAGCGAGGAGCGGGGCCGCGCCCTGCTGCTGCTCGGCGTGGTGGTGGGGCTGAACCTCGCGCTGGTCGGCATGAGCGTGCTGCTCAGCTACTGGAACCGCGAGTTCTTCAACAGCCTCCAGGAAAAGGACGCGGAGGCCTTCTGGAACCTGCTCTTCTGGTGGCGCCAGACCGATAGCGGGCCGATGCCCGGCTTCGTCTTCGTCGCCGCGCTCTATATCCTGATCGCGGTCTATGCCCTGTATCTCCGGCAGGCGCTGCAGATCCGCTGGCGGCGCTGGCTGACGCGGGAATACCTCGACCGCTGGCTCGCCGACCGCGCCTATTACCGCGTGGCCCTCACCGATCCCGGCACCGACAACCCGGACCAGCGCATTGCCGAGGATCTGCGCATGTTCGTGGACGACACGCTGACGCTCGGCCTCGGCCTGATGCGCTCGACCGTCACGCTGTTCAGCTTCATCCTGGTGCTCTGGGGCCTGTCCGGGCCGCTGACGGTGCTGGGCATCGAGATTCCGGGCTACATGGTCTGGGTGGCGCTGCTCTATGCGCTGCTCGGCACCCTCTTCGCGCATCTGATCGGCCGGCGGCTGATCGCCCTGAATTTCAACCAGCAAAGGGTGGAGGCGGATTTCCGCTACGCCCTGGTGCGGCTGCGGGACAATGCCGAGGGCATCGCGCTGCATGCCGGCGAGGCGGATGAGAAACGCGGGCTGTTCAGGCGCTTCCATGCCCTGGTCGAGAATTGGTGGGCGATCATGATCGCCACCAAGCGGCTCACCTTCTTCACCGCCGGCTATGCCCAGGTGGCGGTGGTGTTTCCCTTCGTCGTCGCCGCCCCCGCCTTCTTCGCCGGCCGCATCCCGCTCGGCGGCCTGACGCAGACCGCGAATGCCTTCGCCGAGGTGCAGGGCGCGCTCTCCTGGATCGTGGACAACTATGCCGGGCTGACGGAATGGCGGGCGACCGTGGAGCGCGTCACCGGCTTCGAGGCCGCGATCCTCGCCGCCCGCGCCGCGGCGGCGGAGGGCACCGGGGTGCGGGCGGAAGCCGAGGCGGGCCGGCCGGACCTCGCGCTTGAGGACGTGACCCTGGCCCTGCCTGATGGCCGCGTGCTGATCGAGGGCGCCGAGGCTGAGATTGCGCCCGGCGAGGCGGTGCTGATCGCCGGCCCCTCGGGCAGCGGCAAATCCACCCTGTTCCGCGCTATTGCCGGCATCTGGCCCTTCGGCGGCGGCCGGGTCGCGCTGCCGGCAGGGGCGCGGGCGCTGTTCCTGCCGCAGCGGCCCTATCTGCCGCTGGGCACGCTCCGCCGGGCGCTCTGCTACCCGCGGGACGCGTCGGAGGTGCCGGATGCGGAGGTGCGCGCCGCCCTGGCCGATGCCGGCCTCGCGCATCTGGAGCCACGGCTGGATGTGGAGGATGCCTGGGACCGCCGCCTCTCCGGCGGCGAGCAGCAGCGGGTGGCGCTGGCCCGCGCCCTGCTGCTCAAGCCCGACTGGCTGTTCCTGGACGAGGCCACCGCCAGCCTCGACCCCGAGGCGGAGGCGCGGTTCTATGCGCTGCTGCGGGAGCGGCTGCCGCGCGCCACGCTGGTCTCCATCGCCCATCGGCCGGCGGTGGCGCAGTTCCATGACCGGGCGCTGCGCGTGCAGGCCGGCCGGCTGGTGCCTGGCGCCATCTGAACTGCCTCCCCCGCAACCGGGCGGTCCCGCTGCCGTTCTGGCAGCGGGCCGGGCAGCGTCGCCCGGTGGCGCCAGGGGCGGATGCGATGCTGGAGCGGAGCTGGACGCTGCTGAAGGACACCGTCCTCGGCTATATCGAGGATGGCGCGATGAGCCGGGGCGCGGCCATAGCCTATTACACCGTCTTCTCCATCGCGCCGCTGCTGGTCATCGCCACCGCCATCGCCGGCCTGGTCTTCGAGCAGGCGGCGGTGGAGGGCGTGGTCGCCGACCAGTTGCGCGGCCTGCTGGGTGACCGTGGCGCCGAGGCGGTGCAGGCCATGATCCGCGGCGCCGCCAACCCGACTTCCGGCACCATCGCCACCCTCATCGGCGTGGTCACCCTGCTGCTGACCGCGAGCGGCGTCTTCGGCGAATTGCAGTCCGCGCTGAACGAGATCTGGAAGGCGCCGCCACCCCGGGAAACCGGCGCCCGCGGCGTCGTCGCGCGGCTGCTCTGGGCCAGGGCGACGAGCCTTGGCCTGGTCGCGGCCACGGGGTTCCTGCTGCTGGTCTCGCTGCTGGTCAGCGCGGCGCTTTCGGCGGTGGCCACCTGGGTCGGCGGCAAGGTATCGGGCATCGCGACGCTGCTCGGCTTCGCGAATTTCCTGGTGTCCTTCCTCATGGTCACGGCGCTGTTCGGTGCGATCTACAAGATCCTGCCGGACCGCGACGTGCATTGGGGCGATGTGACGGTGGGCGCGATGGTGACCGCCCTACTCTTCACCATCGGGAAGTCGCTGATCGGCTGGTATATCGGCGGCAGCGGCATCGCCACCACCTATGGCGCGGCGGGTGCGCTGATGGTGGTGCTGCTCTGGGTCTACTATTCCGCCCAGGTCTTCCTGCTGGGCGCCGAGTTCACCAAGGCTTGGGCGGGGTTCAAGGGCAGCCCGGAGGCGCTGGCTGCCGGGGCGCGGCCGCCGGAGGCGATGCCCAGGCCACGGCGCCGGCGGCGGGAGAAGGCGGAAGCGGCACCGGCAGGGGCGGCAGCGCCGGCGCAGTCGGCCCTGCTCAGGATGGCGGCGCTGGGGACGGTCCTGGTGACGGCGATCCGCGGGCGGCGCTGAGCCATCCACTGGCCTGGAGGCCTTCGCTCAGCCCGCCTCCCTGACCACCCGCAGCACCGCATCCCCATAGCGCTCCAGCTTGCTGCGGCCGACGCCGGCGATCATGGCCAGGTCGTCCTCGTCCTGCGGCCGGCGCTCGGCGATGGCGGCCAGGGTGTCGTTCTGGAAGATGACATAGGCGGGCACGCCCTGTTCCGCCGCCTCGCGCTTGCGCCAGGCGCGGAGCGCGTCAAACAGCGGCTCGCCGGCCATGGCGGGCTCGGCGCCGCGGCCGCCGCGCTCGCGGGGCGCGGGGCGGGTCAGCGCATCCTCGCGCAGCATGACCTTGGTCTCGCCCTTCAGGATCGGCCGGGCGGCCTCGGTCGGCACCAACTCGCCATGGTTCTCGATGGCGACATCGAGCGCGCCCATGGCCACCAATTGTCGGGCGACCCCGCGCCAGGACTGCTCGGACACATCGCGGCCGATGCCGAAGGTCGGCAGCCTGTCATGCTCGAATTGCGCCACCTTCTCGGTCATCCGCCCGCGCAGCACATCCACCACATGCCCGACCCCGAAGCGCCGCCCGGTGCGCAGCACGGCCGAGAGCAGCTTCTGCGCCGGGATGGTGCCGTCGAAAAGCCGCGGCGGCGTCAGGCAGACATCGCAGGCGCCGCAGGTCTCCAGCCCGTCCTCGCCGAAGCAGCGCAGCAGGATGCGGCGCCGGCAGGTGGCGGCCTCGGCGATCGAGACCATGGCCTCCAGCCGCGCCCGTTCGATCCGCTTCTGCTCCTCCGTTGCCGGGCTTTCGGCGATGCGGTGGCGGGCCAGCGAGATGTCGCCGGCGCCATAAAGCAGCAGCGCCCGGGCCGGGGCGCCATCGCGGCCGGCGCGGCCGATCTCCTGGTACCAGCTCTCCGGGCTGCGCGGCAGGTCGAGATGCGCCACCCAGCGCACATCCGGCCGGTCGATGCCCATGCCGAAGGCGATGGTGGCCGCCATGATGACGGCATCGCCGCGGGCAAAGCGCCGATGCGCCTCGCGCTTCGCCGTGGCCTCCATGCCGGCATGGAAGGAGAGCGCGTCATGCCCGTCGGCGCGGAGCCATTCGGCGGTCTGGTCGGTCTTGGCGCGGGTGCCGCAATAGACGATGCCGGCCCCGGTGCCGTCGCCCGCCGCCTTGATGAAGGCGCGGAGCTGGGCCCGCTCCTGCTCGCGCGGCGCGGCGGTGATGCGGATGTTCGGCCGGTCGAAGCCGCCGCGGAAGACCGGGCTCTCGGCCAGGCCGAGCTGGGCGCGGATATCCTCCACCGTGCGCGGATCGGCGGTGGCGGTCAGCGCCAGGCGCGGCACGCCGGGGAAACGTTCCGCAAGCACCGCGAGGCCGCGGTATTCCGGTCGGAAATGGTGCCCCCACTGGCTGACGCAATGCGCCTCATCCACCGCGAAAAGGGCGATCCGCCGTTCCGCGAGGCGGGAGAGCGTGCCCTCCAGCACCAGCCGTTCCGGCGAGACATAGAGCAGCTTGACCGCGCCCCGCGCCAGGTCCCGCCGCACTTCCCGCGCTGCCTCCTCCGGCAGGTCGGAATGCAGCGCGGCGGCGGCAATGCCCTGCTGGCGCAGCGCCGCCACCTGGTCCTCCATGAGGGCGATCAGCGGCGAGACGACGATGCCGAGCCCCTCCCGGCACAGCGCCGGCACCTGGAAGCACAGCGACTTGCCACCGCCGGTCGGCATCAGCACCAGGCCGGAGCCACCAGCCATGACGTGGCGGACGATCTCCTCCTGCCGGCCGCGGAAGCCGGGATGACCGAAGACCCGGTGCAGGACCTCCTGCGGATCGGCACCGGCGGTCTCGAGCGGCGCCAGGGATTCGGGCATGTCGGGCATGGGCTGGTCATGCCACGCCCGGCCGCCGCCGTCAGCCGCCAGCTTGGACCGCAACGGCCCGGCGGCCGAGAGGCGGTTCAGCCGCCGACGCGGATCTCCACCCGGCGGGACTCGGTCGGCATCATCTCGAAGGGCACCGGGCCGCGCGGCCGGATCTGGATGCGGCCCGGGGCGACGCCGCCGGCCACCAGCGCATCGGCCACGTTGCGGGCGCGGGCATCGGAGAGCGCCTGGTTGAAGCTCTGGCTGCCACTTGGTCCGGCGAAACCGAGGACCGCGACCGGAGCATTGGGATTCGCCTTGGCGAGTTGCGCGGCATCGGCCACCACGGTGCGGGCATCGGCGCCAAGTGCCGCGCTGTCCTCGGTGAAGAACACCACCTGCACCGGTTGCCGCGCTAGGTCGGTCCGGGCGGCGGGAGCCTGGCAGGCGGCGAGGCCGAGCAGCAGCGGGGCGGCGAGCGCGAGGCGACGATGCATGGGCGACTCCGATTCTTCGCAGTTCAACGGATTGGTCCGGGAAACCCCGCCGCCGTCAACCGCGCTGCTGCACGTGTCCCTCCTACCGCGAGCAGGCCGCCCCGCCGAGCACGCAGAATTTGGCGCAATGCGGATGGTTCAGCGCCACCGGCCTGGCGGCCTCGGCCAAGCTGCCGCCGAGTTCGAATTGCGGGTCATAGGGCAGCAAGGTGCAGGCCAGCACCGCCGGCCGCGCCGCGCCGCGCCGCTTCACCACCATCCGGGCAGAGGCGCACATCAGGGAATCCGGGCTCTTTCCCAGGATGCCCCAGCAGGCTTCGGTGATCTCCGGCACATCGGCGGTGGCGTCCATTTCCGGGAAGAGCATCAGCGCCACCGGGTCCATGGCATCGACCGGGATGCCGCGTGCCGCAAAGAGCCGGGCGAAGCCCGCCCGCATCGCCGCCTCGTCCTCATCACCGAAACCCGCGCGGCCGGCGACATGCACCCGGAAGCCGTGTTCCGCGAGCCAGGCGAGGCCGCGCAGCGCCGCCTCGAAACTGCCCTCCTGCCGCTCCAGGTCGTGCAGTTCGGCGCCGTAATGGTCGAGGCTGACGCGGAGGGTCAGCCTCTCCCCGAATTCGGCCCCGAGCGCCAGCAGCGCCGGGGCCTGGTTCAGCATGGGCTTCATGGCATTGGTCAGCACCAGCGCCCGGTGCCCGCGCCGCAGGACGTCCCGCAGCATGGCGGGCAGTTCGCGGTTCAGGAAGGGCTCGCCACCGGTGAAGCCCACCTCCTCCACCGGCAGGGCATCCCGGGCGATCTCGTCCAGGAAGACCGCCAATTCGGCCGCCGTGAAATAGGCCAGGGCATCGTTCCGCGGGCTGCTCTCGATGTAGCAGTTGCGGCAGGCGATGTTGCAGAGCGTGCCGGTATTCACCCAGAGCGTCCGCAACGCGCCGAGCCCCACGCTGGCCCGCCGCTCCCCCTTGGCGGTGACCTGCGGGTCCCGGGATTTGGCGGGGTCGAGGGCGGGGCGGATGGGGCGGGGCACGGACAAGAGGTGCAGGCTCCTGCAGTATGATCGGGATACTTCGCCTCAGCTTGGTGCCCGGGCGACGGGCGCAAGCCATCACGAATCCGTTTTCGTTCGCGGGTGCAGCGCCGGCGGCCGCCCGGCGATTGGAGGAATGCCCGCCACGGCCCCCGATGCCGCGCGCCCGACCATGAAAACCGGAAGGAGACCCTGCCATGCTCAACCGCTTCCTCACCCCCCGCCAGGATCTCACGCGGAGCGACGACCCCTTCACCCATCTGCAGCGCGAGATCGGCCGGGTGGTGGAGGATGTGTTCCGCGGCGCCCCCGGCCTGCGCACCGCCTTCGGCACCGGCTTCGCCCCGAGCCTCGATGTGCGGGAGACCCAGCAGGGGCTGGAACTCACCGCCGAACTGCCCGGCATGGCCGAGGAGGACATCGAGTTGTCGCTCGATGGCGAGGTCCTGACCATCCGCGGCGAGAAGAAGGAGGAGCGCAAGTCGGAGGAACGCGGCATCCACATGCAGGAGCGCAGCTTCGGCAGCTTCCAGCGCAGCCTGCGCCTGCCCTGGATTCCCGATCCCGGCAGCGTCAGCGCCAATTTCGACAAGGGCGTGCTGCACGTCACCCTGCCGAAGCCGCAGCAGCAGGCGAAGGACAACCGTATCCCGATCCGCGGCGGCGCCCAGGCCGGCAGCCAGGCCGCCGGGCAGCAGCCGGCCCCGCCGGCGGGCGCCGCGACCTCGCCGGAGAAGGGGACCCCTTAGCCCAGCGGCTGGGCAGCCGGCGCGCACCTGTCAGCCCGTGGCCGGGATTGCCAGGCCGCCGGCCAGCCGCAGGATGCGCGTCGGCCGCTCCACCCCGGTCAGCCGGTGGGTGATGAGGATGACGGTGCGGCCCGCCGTCACCTCCTCCAGCGTCTCCAGGAAGGCGCGTTCGGTGGCCGCGTCCAGCCCGGCAGTGGGCTCGTCCAGGATCAGCACCGGCGCGGCCGAGAGCAGCACCCGCGCCAGCGCCAGCCGCCGCGCCTGCCCGCCGGAGAACCGCGCGCCGCCCTCGCCGCATTGGGTCGCCAGCCCTTCCGGCAGGGCCCGCGCCAATCCGCCGATGCCGGCACGGTCGAGCGCCCGCCACAGCGCCGCATCCGGCGCCAGCGGCGCGGCAATGCGGAGATTGGCGGCGATGCTGTCGTCGAAGAGCCGCGCATCCTGGGTGAGGCAGGCGATGCGGCGGCGGAGAAATTCCGCCGGCAGGGTTGCGATGTCCACGCCGCCCAAGGTGATGCGCCCGGCCTGCGGCGCCGCCAGTTTCAGCAGCAGCGCGGCGAGGCTGGACTTGCCCGCCCCGGAGGGCCCGAGCAGGGCAAGCCGCGCCCCTTCCGGCACCTCCAAGTCCAGCGCCTCGAAGACCGGTGGGCGGTCCGGCGCCCAGGCGAAGCGCACCCCTTCCAGCCGGATGGCATGGCCCTCCGGCTCGGCGGCCGGCTTGGCGGGTTCGCGCACCGGGGGTGGCGCATCGGCGGCCTCGAAAAGCCGGCGGGCGCTGGCGGCGGCGGCGGCCAGGGCGGTGCCGGCACGCGGCAGGGCACCAAGCGGCTCCGCCGCCGCCGCCGCCAGGAACAGCGCCAAAACCGCAAGGGCCGCGCCCGAGGCACCGGACGCCAACCCCCAGCCCAGCGCCCCCAGCAGCGCCGCCTGCACCAGGACCGACCCGCCGGCGCCGGCCAGGGCACCACGCCAGGCCAGGTGCCGCTGCGCCAGGGCGAGCGCCGCGCCCTCCCGCGCCAGGACGGCGTTGGCCCGCGCCTCGGCATTGGCGGCAAGGGTATCCTCCAACCCGATCAGCGGATCGACCGCGGCGGCACGCAATTGCCCCTGGGCCGTCGCCGCCTCCCCTGCCGCCCGCGAGGCGCCGGGTGTCAGCAGCAGCGGCAGGGCCAAGGCGAGAGCCATGGGCAGCGCCACCAGCGCTGCCAGCAGCGGCGCCCCGCCGAGCAGCAGCGCCACCGCCAGCACCACGGCCAGCGCCGCCACCCCAGGCATGATGGCGCGGAGATAGAGCCCGTCCAGCGCCTCAACATCCGCCACCAGCCGGCCGAGCAGGTCGCCCGAGCGCCGCAGCCCGATCCCCCCCGGCAGCCGCTCCGCCAGACGGCGGAAGAACCAGACGCGGGTATCGGCCAGCGCCCGGAAGGTGGCGGCATGGCTTGCCATGCGCTCCACCCAGCGGGCCGCCGGGCGGATGAGCACGAGGGGCCGCAGCAGCAGCAGCGCGGCGCCGCCCAAGGCCGCCCCGCCCAAGGCTGCCCCGCTCATCGCCGCCGCCATCCCCTTCCCGGCCAGTGCCAGCAGGGACAGGCCGAGCAGGGTGGATGCCACCGTGGCCAAGCCGCCCAGCACCAGCCATGTACTGCGCGCCCGCCACAGCCACAGCACCCGGATCAGGTCGCGCAGCATCGGCCCTAGACCCTTGCCGCCCGGGGGGCGCCCAGGGCGCGGCCGGCCTCGATCTCCAGCACCCTGCCGAGCCGCGCCCGCGCCAGGCCGGAATGACTGGCGATGATGGCGGTGCGGCCAAGGCAGAGCCGGTGCAGGCTCTCCAGCACCTCGGCCTCGGTGCCGGGGTCGAGATGCGCGGTAGGCTCGTCCAGCAGCACCAGCGGCGCGTCGCGGAGGAAGGCGCGGGCCAGCGCCACCCGCTGCGCCTGGCCGCCGGAGAGGCCGAAGCCGCCCTCCCCCACCAGCGTATCCAGCCCCTGCGGCAGGCCGGCGGCGAAATCCAGGACGCGCGCCGCGCGGGCCGCCGCCTCCACCGCCGTGTCATCGGCCCCGGGGCGGGCGAAGCGGATATTCTCGCGGAGCGTGGCGCGGAACAGATGCGGCTTCTGCCCGACATAGGCCGAAAGCCGGCGCAATTCCCGCCGGGCGCAGCGCCGTCGCATCCTGGCCATTGATGGCGATGCGGCCGGAATCCGGCCCGGCGAAGCCCATCAGCAACCGCAGCACCGAGCTTTTCCCGGCACCGGAGGGCCCTGCCAGCACCAGCGTCTCCCCGGCGCTGACCCGGAAGGAGAGCCCGTCCAGCGCCGGTAGCCGGGCCGGGTCGTAGCTGAGCCGCACATCGGTGAAGGTCACCACCACGCGCGGCGGCATCTCCTGCAGCAGCAGGCCCGGCGCGGCCTCCTCCAGCAGCAGCGGCGCCAGGGCGGCGGCGGCGCCCCGGGCCGAGATGCGGTCGTGATAGGCGGCGGAGAAGGCCCGCAGCGGCGCGAAGAAGGCCGGCACCAGCAGCAGGCAGAACAGCGCCGCCCGCGGATCCCCGCCGCCGAGCAGCGCCCCGTGCCGCCAGGCCAGCAGGGCGATGCTGCCGGCGGCCAGCAATTCCAGCGCCGTGCTGGAGAGAAAGGCCACCCGCAGCACCCGCATCGTGCGGGTGCGAAGTTCGGTGGCGGCGGCGCCCAGCGCCTCGGCCTCCGCCTCCTGCCGGTTGAACAGCACCAGGGTCGGCAAGCCGCGCATGCGGTCCAGGAACCGGCCGGAGAGGTGCTGCAACGCGTCGAATTGCCGGCGGCTGGCCTGGGCGGCGCCGATGCCGGTGAGCGCCATGGCCACCGGGAAAAGCAGCCCGGCGGCGGCCAGCACCAGCCCGCTCCGCATGTCGGCCCAGAGCACGGCCGCGGCGACCATGGCCGGGCCGATCAGGGCCAGCGCCGCCGCAGGTAGCCAGCGGCCGAAATACCCGTCCAGCGCCTCCACCCGGTCCACCACCAGCGAGGCACCTTCCCCCACGCTGGCGGAGGCCACCGGGCCGAGTTCAAGCAGCCGGGCGAAACCGGCAGCGCGCAGCCGTGCCCGCGCAGCCTCCCCGGCGGCAAGCTGGGCGCGTTCCTGCGCCAGGCCGAGCGCCGCCCCGAGCAGCGCCAGCGCCGCCGCCGCCGCCAATTCAGGCCAGGAGGCGCCACCATGGCCGAGCAGCGCGGCCAGCAGGCCGGCCACCAGCCAGGCACCGGCCAGGCCGCAACCCAGCGCGGCGATGCCGAGCAGGACCGGCCGCAGGACATGGCCACGCAGCATCCGGGATTCGCGCCGCAGCAGGGCACGGGCACCCTCCGCGGCGGCGGCAGGAGAATTCATGGATGCTTTCTAGCCATCCCTCGGCCGCGCGTCACGGGCCGGGCTTGCGCCGGCTCCGTCCATCCACACATCCGTAGGGTCGTTCCGAGGGCGCCGCTGCCCTCCCCCGCCGGACCTGCGGAACCGTCGCTGACGGCTGGCGCTTCTGCCGCTGCATCGCCGGAGACCAGCCTCATGTGCCGCCTTCCCCGCTTAGCCCTGCTGCTGCTCGGCATCCTGCCGGGCCTCGGCGGCTGCGCCGGCATGCCGGAGAACCCGCCCGCCACCGTCGCCTCGGTGGATCTCAACCGCTATGCCGGCACCTGGTACGAGATTGCCCGTTTCCCCAACAGCTTCGAGGATGGGCAGGGGATCGAATGCACCGAGGTGACGGCGACCTATGCGCCGCGCCCGGATGGCCGGCTCGGCGTGCTCAACCGCTGCCGCAATGCCGCCGCCGGCGGCGCGCCGCGCGATGCCGAGGGCAGCGCCTATGTGATGGAGGGCAGCCACGGGGCGAAGCTGCGGGTCAGCTTCTTCTGGCCCTTCTACGGGGATTACTGGGTGCTCGGCCTCGACCCCGATTACCGCTGGGCGGTGGTGGGGGATCGGAACCGGGAGTATCTCTGGGTGCTGTCGCGCCGCCCCGTCCTGGCGGCGGGCGATTATGCGGAGGCGGTGGGCATCGCCCGCGCCGAGGGTTTCGAAATCGGCAGGCTGCAGATCACGCCGCAGCGTGGAGGCTGACACGGAATGGGCTGGTCCATCCCCATCGGCCGGATCCTCGGCACCGAGATCCGGCTGCACCTGACTTTCGTATTGTTCCTGCTCTGGATCGGCGCGGCGTATTACGCGCAGGGTGGCTGGGATGCGGCGGTTGAAGGCGTGGCCTTCATGGGGCTGCTCTTCGCCTGCGTGGTGCTGCATGAATTCGGCCATGTGCTGGCGGCGCGCCGCTACGGCGTGCAGACTCCCGATATCACCCTGCTGCCGATCGGCGGCGTGGCGCGGCTGGAACGCATCCCGGAGGAGCCGGCGCAGGAGCTGGTGGTGGCGCTGGCCGGGCCAGCCGTGAACCTGGTGATCGCGGTCCTGCTCGTGCTGGCGCTCGGCGGCGTGCCGCCAATGGAGGCCGCGGCGCCGCAGGATGCCGGCGCCGGGCTGGCCGGGCGGCTGTTCTGGGTGAACCTGTTCCTGGTGGGCTTCAACCTGATCCCCGCCTTCCCGATGGATGGCGGGCGGGTGCTGCGCGCCCTGCTGGCCTGGCGGATGGGCTTCGCGCGGGCGACGCAGGTGGCGGCCTCGGTCGGGCAGATGCTGGCGATCGGGCTTGGCCTGCTCGGACTCTTCGGCAACCCGCTGCTGCTCTTCATCGCGCTGTTTGTCTGGATGGGCGCGGCGGGCGAGGCGCATGCGGCGCAGTTGCGGGAGGTCTCGCGCGGCTTGCGGGTCGCCGATGCCATGGTGACGCGCTTCGAGAGCCTCTCGCCCGCCAGCACCGTGGACAATGCCGTGCAGTGCCTGATCCGCACCACCCAGCATGATTTCCCCGTGGTGGATGGCGGGGGGCGGCTGCGCGGCGTGGTGACCCAGGACGCCATCATCCGGGCGCTGCGCGAACGCGGGCCGGAGACCCCGGTGCTGGAGGTGATGCGCCCCGACATCCCCGTGGTGCATCACCGGGGAAGCCTGGAGGAGGCGCTGCGGCTGCTGCAGGACAAGGCGGTGCCGGCGGTGGGCGCGGTGGATCAGGATGGCAGGCTGGTTGGGCTGGTCACGCCGGAGAATCTCGGCGAGATGATGCTGCTGCACGCCGCCCGGCCGGCGCGTGCCAATCCCTGGCAACGCCCGGCCTGAACCTCGGCGGCAACCGGCCGGCCCTTCAGCGCAGCAGGGCGCGGTAGCGTTCCAGCGCCGCCTGGCCCTCGGGGCCGGCCTTCTGCGCCCATTCCTGCGCCATCCGCTCGCCGAGCCCGCGCATGGCGGTGACGAATTGCGGGTTGACGGCAGGTGTCAGCATGCCCTGGCTGCGCAGCCGCTCCGTCATCGCCCTTTCGGACTCCTGGGCGAGGCCGGGGCCGCGTGCCGCCGCCCGCGCCGCCGCCTCGCGCATGGCATTGCGCGTCGGCTCGTCGAGCGCGGCGAAGGCGCGGGTATTCACCAGCACGGCATTGCGGACATACATCATGCCGACATCGTAGAAGTAGCGGGTGAAGTCCCAGGCGCTGGTGTCGACGCTGGTCTGCGCCGAGGTGATCATCACGTTGACGATGCCGGCGCTGAAAGCCTGCGCCACCTCCGCCTGCTGCACCGTGACGGGCGAGGCGCCGACCAGTTCCGCCAGCCGCGCCAGGGTGGTGGACTGGGCGCGGAAGCGGGTGCCACGCAGGTCCTCCACGCGGTTGATCTCGTTGCGCGTCACGAAGGCCTGGCTCGGCCAATTCGCCAGATAGAGCAAGGTCATGCCCTGGCGCTCGAAGCGGGCGCGCAGCAGCGGCTCCGTCACCTGCATCAGCGCCGCCGCCTTGTCCCAGGTATCGGCGAGGAAGGGGATGAAATCGACCTCGAAGAGCGGGTCCTCATTGCCATAGGCGGCGAGCAGCATCTCCCCGAGCTGGATCTGGCCGGTCTGCACGGCGCGCTTGATCTGCGGCATCGGCAGCAGCGAGGCGTTGGTGTGCAGTTGCACGGTGAGGCGCCCGCCGGTCGCCTTCTCCACATCGGCGAGGAACTGGCGCAGGTTCTGCGTGTGGTAGTTGCTCTCGGGATAGGCGGTGGCACCGACCCAGCGCGTCTGCGCCAGCGCCGGCATTGCCAGGCAGAGCGCGGCCAGGACCGCGACGAGCATCCGCTGCATCATCTCCCCTCCAGCAGGCAGGCGGGGAGTATGGCAGGCGGAGCTGGCCCGGTGCCTAGCCCAATTCGAAGCTGGTGATGCCGAAGATGCGCCCCGCCTGCACCGGCGGCGGCGGGCGGGTGTGCATCCGTGCCGTCTCGAAGACCGGCGCCATGCCGGCGGCGCGGGCGAGCGCCATGGCCGGTGCATTCGGCTCCGGCACATCGAGGAAGAGCGGCCCCGCGGGCGCGGCGGCGGCCAGGGCGCCGAAAAGGGCTTCGGCCTCCGCCGGACCGTTCGCGAAAAGTGGGCCGATCTTGGCACCCTCGCGGCAGGGACGCAGCACGGCATAGCCGGCCAGCGCGCCATCGCGCAGCGCCGCCAGTGCGACATGCCCGGGCAGGCTGAGCCAGGCGCGCAGGAAAGCCTCGCGCGGCGCCTCGAAACAGGTGGCGTCATAGGCGGCGATGGCGGTGAAGGGCAGGCTGGCCGCGGGCACCACCGTGATGCCGGGCGCGGCAGCCAGGGCCGCGACCTGCCCGGCGCCGAAGCGGATGTTGCGATGCGCCAGGGTGAAGCCGGATTTCCGGTAGCTGTCCTGCTGCGCCACCACCCCGTCCAGCCCGATGCAGCGCTCCCCGAGCTGCGCCATGCCCGCCCGCCACAGCGCCAGCCCATACCCCTGCCCGCGCCATTCCGGCCGCGCGATGTAGAAGCCGAGGAAGCCGTAGCCCGGCCCGTAGCGCACCACCGAGATCGAGGCGATGGGCTCGCCGCCCAGCTCCGCCAGCCAGAAGCCGCCGGGATCGGCCGTCCAGAAGGCATCGGCATCGCGGAGCCCCGGATTCCAGCCCTCCGCCGCCGCCCAGTCCAGGGCGAGGCCCAGTTCGGCCCGGCGCATCGGGCGGCAGGTGGGTGCGGGGCCGGTCAATGCATCACATCCCCACCATTCGGCGAGAGGCAGGCGCCGACATAGAAGCTGCCGCCGGGCCCGGCCAGCAGCAGGGCGGTGGCAGCGATCTCCTCCGGCTGCCCCAGGCGGCCGGCGGGGATCGAGTCCTCGATCATCCGCCGCCATTCCGGACCGCGGGCGCGGGTGAGATCGGTTTCCACCGGGCCGGGCGCGATGGCGTTCACCAGCACGCCCTGCGGCGCCGCCTCCCAGGCGAGCGCCCGGGTGAAGCCGATGATGCCGGCCTTGGCGGCGCAATAGGGCGTGGCGAGCGGCCCGCCCTTGAAGGCCAGTTGGGAGGCAATGCTGATGATCCGGCCCCGGCCGCGCCCCACCATGCCGGGATAGACGACCTGGGCCATGAAGAACATGCCCTTCACATGCACATCCATCACCCGGTCGAAATCGGCCTCGGTGATCTCCTCGAAGGGGCCGCGGATATTGATGCCGGCATTGTTCACCAGGATGTCGCAGGAGCCGAGCGCGGCTTCCGCCGCCGTCGCGAAGGCGCGGATAGCAGCGGGGCTGGCGACGTCACATTCCATCTGGAAGCCGCGCCGGCCCTGCGCCACCACCGCCTGCACCAGCGACTCCGCCATGGCCGGGTCGCCGAGATGGCAGATCGCGATATCCGCCCCCGCCCCCGCCAGGGCCAGCGCGATGGCCCGGCCGATGCCGCGGCTGCCGCCCGTCACATAGGCCACTTGGCCCCGCAGAACCCCTTCCGTCATGCCAGCAGCCTCCGCATGGTCTGCGCGAAGGCCGCGGCGATCTCCGGCCCGGCGATGTGCCGCCCGGCCTCCACCACCCGCCTGCCACCGCAGATCACGGTATGGACCGGATTGGCCTGGCCGGAGAAGACCCAGGCATCCAGCAGCCCGTCGCCGGCATGGCCGACCAGCGTGGGGTGCTCGGCGTCCAGCACCACCAGGTCGCAGCGCCGCCCCGGCGCGATGGCGCCGAGCGCCCGCCCGCTGGCCTGGGCGCCGCCGGCCAGCACCGCCTCCAGCAGCAGCCGCCCGGGATGCGGCTGCGCGGCATCGCTCGCCACCGCGCGTTCGCCGAGGCTGAGGCGCTGGCTGGTTTCCAATTGCCGCAACTCGTCGCGCGGCGAGACGCCGACATGGCTGTCGGTGCCGATGCCGAGCCGGCCGCCCGCCGCCAGCCAGGGCCGCAGCGCGAAGATGCCGTCGCCGAGCGAGGCTTCGGTGCTCGGGCAGAGGCCGGCCACCGCGCCGGTCGCGGCGAGAGCCGTGATCTCGCCTGGCTCCATATGGGTGGCGTGGATCAGGCACCAGCGGGCATCGAGCGGCGCGTTGTCGAGCAGCCATTGCACCGGCCGGGCGCCGGTGGCGGCGAGGCATTCCGCCACCTCCCGCTCTTGCTCCGCGGCGTGGATATGGATGGGGCCGTCATCATCGGCGAGCGCCGCCAGCATGACCGGCGTCACCGCCCGCAGGCTATGCGGCGCCAACCCCACCGCCGCCTGCTGATCGCCGGCGGTGGCGGCGCGGCAGTGCTCCACGATCCGCATGAATCCATCCAGATCGTTCAGGAAGCGGCGCTGTCCCGGCGCCGGGTCGCGCCCGAAGATGCCGCCATGCCGATAGAGGCTGGGCAGCAGGGTGATGCCGATCCCCGCCCGCCGCGCCGCTGCCAAGTGCCGCAGCGCCATCTCCGCCGGCTCGGCATAGGGAGTGCCGTCCGGCTGGTGGTGCAGGTAGTGGAATTCGCAGACGCCGGTGAAACCCCATTGCAGCAGCTCGGCATAGAGCTGCGCCGCCACCGCCTCGGCATCCGCGGGCGAGAGCAGGCCGACGAAGCGGTACATGGTCTCCCGCCAGGTCCAGAAACTGTCCTGGCCAGCGGGGCCGCGCTGTTCTGCCGCCCCGGCCATGGCGCGCTGGAAGGCGTGGGAATGCAGGTTCGGGATGCCAGGGATGACAACGCCTGGCAGGAGTTCGGCGCCGGCGGGCGTGGCACCGGGTTCGACCGAAAGGATACCGCCCCCGGCATCGGTGGTGATGCGGACGTCGCGCGCCCAGCCTTCCGGCAGCAGCGCCTCGCGGGCGAAGAAGGCTTTCATGGCGGGGAGGATTCGCCATTCGGCCGGGAAGCGCAACGCTGGCCGGAAGACCAGGCGCCGCTTGTTGATCGCCCGGCCGCGGCAGGGCGTGGGCAGCCCCCCGGAGACTGGGCTAGCCTCCGCCCATGACCGATGCCCTCCGCTTCCGCAACGCCCCCGCGATCCGCGCGCCCCGTGGCCCCGTGCTCAGCGCCCGGCACTGGACCACCGAGGCGCCGCTCAGGATGCTGATGAACAACCTCGATGACGAAGTGGCGGAACGCCCCGGCGAGCTGGTGGTCTATGGCGGCATCGGCCGCGCCGCCCGCGACTGGCAAAGCTATGAGACGATCGTCGCCACGCTCCGCCGGCTGGAGGAGAACCAGACCCTGCTGGTGCAATCCGGCAAGCCGGTCGGTGTCTTCGAGACGCATGCGGATGCGCCGCGCGTGCTGATCGCCAATTCCAACCTGGTGCCGGCCTGGGCGAATTGGGAGCATTTCACCGAGTTAGATCGGCGCGGGCTGATGATGTACGGCCAGATGACCGCCGGCAGTTGGATCTATATCGGCAGCCAGGGGATCGTGCAGGGCACCTTCGAGACCTTCGCCGAGGCCGGCCGCCAGCATTTCGGCGGCGACCTCACCGGCCGCTGGATCCTGACCGGGGGGGCTCGGCGGCATGGGCGGGGCGCAGCCGCTGGCCGGGGTCTTCGCCGGTGCCTGCGTGCTGGCGGTGGAATGCCAACCCTCTCGCGTCGAAAAGCGGCTGGAGACGCGCTACCTCGACCACCGCGCCGATGACCTCAACACCGCCCTGGCGATGATCCGCGCCGCCTGCGCGGAGCGGCGCGCCATCAGCGTCGGCCTGCTCGGCAATGCGGCGGATGTCTTCCCCGGATTGGTGCGGCGCGGCGTGGTGCCGGATATCGTCACCGACCAGACCAGCGCGCATGATCCGGCGAATGGCTACCTGCCTGCCGGCTGGACGCTCGCGGAATGGGAAGCCAAACGCGAGAGCAACCCTGCCGCCGTCGCCGCCGCGGCGAAGCGCAGCATGGTCCAGCATGTGCAGGCCATGCTGGATTTCCAGCACATGGGCGCCAAGGTACTCGATTACGGCAACAACATCCGGCAGATGGCCAAGGATGAGGGGCTGGCCGATGCCTTCGGCTTCCCGGGCTTCGTGCCGGCCTATATCCGGCCGCTGTTCTGCCGCGGCATCGGTCCCTTCCGCTGGGCGGCGCTCTCCGGCGACCCGGAGGACATCTACCGCACAGATGCCAAGGTGCGGGAGTTGATCCCGGATGACCCGCATCTGCATCGCTGGCTCGACATGGCCCGCGCCCGGATCAGCTTCCAGGGCCTGCCGGCGCGGATCTGCTGGGTCGGGCTTGGGCAGCGGCACCGCCTGGGCCTCGCCTTCAACGAGATGGTGGCCTCGGGGGAGCTCTCGGCGCCCGTCGTCATCGGCCGCGACCATCTGGACAGCGGCAGCGTCGCCAGCCCCAACCGGGAGACGGAGGCGATGCGCGATGGCTCGGACGCGGTTTCCGACTGGCCGCTGCTGAACGCGCTGCTGAACACCGCCTCCGGCGCCACCTGGGTGAGCCTGCACCATGGTGGCGGCGTTGGCATGGGCTATTCGCAGCATGCCGGCATGGTCATCGTCTGCGACGGCACGCCGGAGGCGGCGCGGCGGCTGCGCCGGGTGCTGTGGAACGACCCCGCCACGGGCGTGATGCGGCACGCCGATGCGGGCTATGACATCGCGCTCGATTGCGCGCGGGAGCATGGGCTGGACCTGCCCATGCTGCACCCATGATCGTGCCGGGCGAGGCCGGGCTGCTGGCGCTCCGCGCGGTGATGGAAGGCGCGCCGCTACGCCTGGCCGAGGGCTGGCGCGAGCCGGTGGAAGCTTCCGTCGCGGCGCTCACGGCGCGGATGGCGGGGGGCGAGGCGCTCTACGGCGTGAATACCGGCTTCGGCAAGCTGGCCGGCACCCGCATCGCGCCGGAGCGGCTGGCGCAATTGCAGCTCAACCTGGTGCGCAGCCATGCCGCCGGCACCGGCCCGCTGCTGCCGGCGCCCGTGGTGCGGCTGACCCTGGCATTGAAGGCGCTGTCCCTGGCGCGCGGCGCCTCCGCAGTGCAGCCCAGGGTGATCGAGGCGCTGCTGGCGCTGCTGGAGGCCGATATCCTGCCGGCCATCCCGGCGCGCGGCTCGGTCGGCGCCTCGGGCGACCTGGCGCCGCTGGCGCATCTGGCGCTGGTGCTGATCGGCGAGGGCGAGGCTTTCACCGAGGGCGCCGTGCTGCCGGGCGCGGCGGCGCTGGCGCGGGCCGGCATCGCCCCCCTCACCCTCGGCGCCAAGGAGGGGCTGGCGCTGCTGAACGGCACGCAGGTCTCCACCGCCCTGGCGCTGGCGGCGCTCTTCGCCGGGGAAGACCTGCTCCGCACCGCGCTCGTCGCTGGGGCGATGAGCCTGGACGCGGCACGCGGCAGCGACACGCCCTTCGACCCGCGCATCCATGCGCTGCGTGGCCAGCCCGGCCAGATCCGCGCCGCCGCCGCGCTGCGCCGCCTGCTGGAGGGCAGCGCCATCCGCGACAGTCACCGCTTCGGCGACCCGCGCGTGCAGGACCCCTATTCGCTGCGCTGCCAGCCGCAGGTGGCCGGTGCCTGCCTCGACCTGCTGGTGCATGCGGCCGGGGTGCTGGAGCGGGAGGCCAATGCCGTCACCGACAACCCGCTGGTGGTGGAAGGCGGCGACATCCTCTCGGGTGGCAATTTCCACGCCGAGCCGGTGGCTTTCGCCGCCGATGCCATGGCGCTTGCTTTGGCCGAACTCGGCGCCATCGCCGAGCGCCGCATCGCCCTGCTGACCGACTCCGGACTCTCCGGCCTGCCGGCCTTCCTGGTGCGCGAGGGCGGGATCAATTCCGGCTTCATGCTGGCGCAGGTCACGGCGGCGGCGCTGACCGCCGAGAACCGGGCCCTTGCCACGCCACGCAGCACCGATAGCCTGCCCACCAGCGCCAACCAGGAGGACCATGTGAGCATGGCGACCGGCGCCGCGCTGCGCCTCCACGCCATGGCCGACAACCTGGCGGGCATCCTGGCCATCGAATTATTGGCCGCTGCCCAGGGCCTGGAATTCCACCGCCCCCTGCAAAGCTCCGCGCCGATCGAGCAGGCGCATGGGCTAGTGCGGGAGGTGGCCGGGGCCTGGGACCAGGACCGCGTCATGGCGCCCGATATCGCCGCGGTGAAGGCGCTGGTGGAACGCGGGCGCTTTGCCGCGCTGGTGGAATGGGGCTGATGTTCGACCGCATCTGGCTGGATGCCAATTTCGCCACCATGGAAGGCGGTGCCGAGGATCCGCTTGGCCGCATCGAGGACGGTGCCCTGGCCATGAAGGATGGGCGCATCGCCTGGGTCGGGCGGCGGCAGGACCTGCCCGGAAGCGCGGCGCAGGTCACGGAGTGCCATGGCGCCTGGATCCTGCCCGGGCTGATCGACTGCCATACGCATCTGGTCTTCGGCGGCGACCGCGCCGGGGAATTCGAGCTTCGGCTGCAGGGTGCCAGCTATGAGGAGATCGCCCGCGCCGGCGGCGGCATCCTTTCCACCGTCCGCGCCACCCGCGCCGCCGGGGAGGAAGCGCTGCTGCGCCAGGCCGAGCCGCGCCTGGCCGGGCTGATGGCCGAGGGCGTCACCACCATCGAGATCAAGTCCGGCTATGGGCTGGAGGAGGCGACGGAACTGGCGCAATTGCGCGTTGCCCGCCGCCTCGGCGCGCTGCATCAGGTTGCGGTGCGGACCAGCCTGCTCGCCGCCCATGCGGTGCCGCCGGAATTCGCCGGGCGCCAGGCGGAGTATGCGCGGCATGTTGCGGCGGTGATCCTGCCTGCGGCGGCGCGGCAGGGGCTGGCCGATGCGGTGGATGTCTTCTCGGACCGCATCGCCTTCACGCCGGAGGAGACCGAATGGGTCTTCGCCGCGGCGCGCGAGGCCGGCCTGCCGGTGAAGCTGCACGCCGACCAGTTATGCGACTATGGCGGCGCCGCGCTGGCGGCGCGCTGGGGGGGCGCTTTCCGCCGATCACCTGGAACATGCCAATGCCGAGGGCATTGCCGCCCTGGCCCGCGCCGGCACCGTCGCCGTGCTGCTCCCCGGCGCCTTCTACTTCATCCGCGAGGAAAGGCGGCCCGACATCGCCGCCATGCGCGCGGCAGAGGTGCGGATGGCGCTGGCGACGGATATGAATCCCGGCTCCTCCCCCCGCAAGGTCGCTGATCCTGATGCTGAACCTCGCCTGCACCCTGTTCCGCATGACCGTGGCAGAGGCGCTGCTCGGCGTCACCCGCCATGCCGCGGCCGCGCTCGGCCTCGATGATCGGGGCCGGCTGGCGCCCGGGCTGCGCTGCGACCTGGCGCTGTTCGGCATCTCCCGCCCTGCCGAGCTTTGCTACTGGATCGGCGGCAATCCCTGCCTGGCCCGTGTGGTGGAGGGCCGCTGATGCAGCCGCCCCCGACCGCCGAGATCCAGGCGATCATCCATGCCGGCGTGCCGCTGGCCGCGGCCTGGAACATCGAGGTTCTGGCCGCTGCCGAGGGCAGCGCCCTGGTCCGCCTGCCCTTCCGCGCCGATCTGCTGCGGCCGGGCAATACCGTCTCCGGCCCGGCGCTGATGGGGCTGGCGGACGTGGCGATGTGGGCGGCCCTGCTTGGCGTGACGGGCGGCAAGGATGAGAGCGTCACCTCGACCATGACGGTGAATTTCCTCCGCCCGCTCGGCGCCTGCGCGGTGCTGGCGGAGGCGCGCATCGTCAAGCGCGGCCGGCGCATGGTCTTCGGCGAGATCCTGATCCGGCCGGAAGGCAGCGACGACACCGCGGTGCATGTCACCACGAGCTGGGTCGTCATCGCCCCGGCCGAGCGATAGGGAGCGGGGCAGATGGCGGGCCGGACCTATGTATTGCTGCATGGCGCCTGGCACGGCGCCTGGTGCTGGCGTGATGTGGCGGCGCGGCTTCGCGCGGCGGGACATGCGGTCTTCACCCCGACCCAGACGGGGCTTGGGGAGCGCAGCCACCTGCTCTCCCGTGGCATCACCCTCGATACCTTCGTCACCGACCTGGTGCAGGTGCTGGAGGCGGAGGAGCTTGAGGATGTGGTCCTGGTCGGCCACAGCTTCGGCGGGCTGGCCATCAGCGGCGCGGCGGACCGGGTGCCCGGGCGCATCCGCCACCTGGTCTATCTCGACAGCATGGTGCTGGAGGGCGGGCAGAGCCCCTTCGCCCGGTTGCCCGAGGATGTGGTGGCGGCGCGGCGCCGGCTGATCGCCGAACAGGGTGGCGGCATCGCCATCCCGCCACCGCCGGTCAGCGGCTTCGGCATCCCGGAGGACCATCCCCTTGCCCCCCTGGGTGCGGCGGCGCCTGACGCCGCATCCGGCCGGCACCTATGACAGCCCGCTGGTGCTGCGCCATCCGGTCGGCAATGGGCTGCCGCGGACCTATATCGCCTGCACCGATCCCTGGTACGGCCCGCTGGAATGGGCGCGGGACTGGGTGCGCGCCCAGCCGGGCTGGAACTGGCAGGAGATTGCCACCGGCCATGATGCCATGGTGACGGCGCCCGGGGAACTCGCGCGGATGCTGGCGGCGATCGGCTGAGGCTCAGTCCCGCCGGTCGTTCAGCCGGTTCTTCGCCACCTGCCAGGCGATGCCGAGCGCCCGGAACTCATGCCCGGCGATCCCCTGCATCCGGGTCTCCACCGGCGCCGCGATCTCCCGCACCGGGATGCCGGCGCTGGCCTTGGCCAATCCCTGGCCGAGCGCCGTCGCCAGCGCCACGCCGCGACCATTGCAGCCGGTCCAGGCCAGCACGCCGGGCGCCAGTTCATAGACATGCGGCATCCTGTCCTGGGTGCCGCCGACATAGCCCCACCAGACATAGTCGAAGCTGAACTCGCCCACCTGAGGAAAGACCCGCGCCACCCTTGCGCGGATGCGCTCCCGGATGCGCCCCTCCCAGCCGAAGGGCAGGATCAGCCCGCCGCCCGTCACCAGCCGGCCATTCGCGTCGAAGCGGTAGAAATAGAGGTCGCCGCGCGTATCCGACAGCGCATGGCCCTCAGGCAGGATGGTCTTGCGGATATTGTCGGAGAGCACGCTGGTCGCCATCTGATAGCTGCGCACCGGCACCACCGTACGGCGCAGCCCGGGCCAGATCCCGGCATCGGTATAGGCATTGGTGGCGATGATGACACGCTGCGCCAGCAGCCGCCCGCGCGGCGTCTCCAGCCGCCAGCCCCCGGCCTCGCGGGTGATGCGCGTCACCGGGCTCCGCGTGCGGATCTCGGCGCCGGCCGCCAGCGCCGCCGCGGCCAAGCCGCGCGCATAGCCGAGCGGGTTGATGCGCCCGCCGGTCCGGTTCTCCCAGCCGCCATGCCAATGCCCGGTGCCGGAAAGCCGCGCCATCTCCTCGCGCGGGACCATCCGCACTGGCGCGCCGCGGCTGCCCCATTGCCGCACCCGGCTTTCCGCCAGCTTCATGCGGGAGGCGCGGTGCGCCGGCTGGATCCAGCCATTCTGCACCGCCTCCGCCTGCATCCCGTGCTTGCGGATGAGGTCGAAGACCAGGCTGGCGCTGTCGCGGATCAGCGCCACCAGCGCCTCCCCCTTCTCCGCCCCGCCGAGTTCGCGCGGCACCGCCTTGACGATGGCATCGGGGTCTATGCGCGAGAGGTTCGGGATCACCTGGCCGTTGTTGCGGCCCGAGGCGCCCCAGCCGATCTCGGCCGCCTCCAGCACGGTGCAGGCGATGCCGGCCTCGGCCAGATGCAGCGCCGCCGCGAGCCCGGTATAGCCGGCGCCGACCACCGCCACATCCGCCCGTGCATCACCCTCCAGCGGCGTCGTCGGCGGCGGTGGCGGGGCGGTCGCGGCCCATAGGCTGTTCGGCATGGCAGGCGCGCTGGCATTCATCCGCTGGGGTCCCTGGGGAATCGGCGCGGATGGTGGACGCCGGCCGCTGCCACGGCAACCCGCGGGATCAGTCGCCCAGGATCAGGTTCAGGTCGGTGCAGAACCGCGCATAGGGCAGGCCATAGGCATGGATGGAGATGGCGGTCTCGCAGCCCAGATTGGCCAGGCGGTGGATCAGGTTCGGGTCGGCGCCGCCATGGGTGGTGTCGCCGGGATGGCGGAGCTGCAGGCCGGTCGGCACGGGGATGGCCGCCGGCCGGTACTGGCTCTCGGCCAGCACGCCGCGATGCACGCCGACGGCGCACCAGCTTCGATGCGCATGCACCGGCGACATCTGCCCGGGCCGCCAGACCAGCGCCGCCACCGCCCAGCCGCCCGCCGCATCCTCATGCAGCAGGTGGCGGATGTAGCGCTCGGCGCAGCAGGGGGTGGGGATGCCGGCGAGCAGGGCCGGGCTGGCGACATGCGCGCCGATGGCCCGCGCCACCGCCTGGGGGCGCCCCTCCAACGGCACGCGGGCAGCCTCGGTGATATCGGCCAGCATGGCATCCAGCGCGGCACGGGCGGGCATGTAGTTCATCCGGCGAACCCCTTATCCTGTCGGCCGATTCAGACCGCCGGGCCCTCCGGCCCTTTGGTCATCGGCGGCCTTGCGCCGGCCGATTCAGACCGCCTGGCCCTTCGGCCCTTTGGTCATCGGCCTCAGACGGCGATGGCGGCATCGGGCGCGGTCAGGGCGGCCAGCACCATCTCGCGGCTGGCCGTGACCTGCTCATGCATGATGCCGGCGGCTTCGGCGGCGCGGCCGAGCGCCAGTGCCTCGATCAGCGCGTGGTGCTCATGCGCCATCTCGCCGCTGCGGTCGCGGCGGCGCAGGCCCAGCACCAGCATGCGGGTGCTCTCATCCAGCAGGCGGTCCACCTGGCGGGCCAGCCGGGTATTGCCGGAAAGCTCCGCCACCGCGACATGGAAGCCCTTGTTGGCATCCAGGAAGGCCAGGGCGCTTTCCTCATCCTCAGGGCGGTAGCCGGCGGCGCAGACCGCATCCAGCCGGCGCAGCGCCTCGGCGCAGACCCGGCCGGCGGCGCGGCGGGCGGCCTCGGGCTCCAGCAGCAGGCGAAGGTCGAAGACCTCATGGATGTCGCGGATGGTGACGAGCGAGACCACCCAGCCCCGCCGCGGCACCGCCTGCACCAACCCCTCCTCCGCCAGCCGAGCCAGGGCGGCACGGATCGGCGCCTTGCCGAGATTGAGGCGCTGCGCCGCCGCCGCCTCCGACAGGGTCTCCCCGGGCGCCAGGCGCGTGGTGAGGATGTCGCGCCTGAGCGCCGCCACCGCCTGGTCGGTCAGGGAGGGCGGCGCTTCAACCGGGGTCAGAAGAGACATGGGCCTGGGTGGATGCCTGACATGTCAGAAGCCTAACCCGAGATGCCGCGGCTTCGCAAGCATTGCCGGCATCAATCCACACTGGCCCCGGAGCGGCGGATGATCTCGCCCCATCGGGCGATGTCCTGCTCATGGACCCGTTGGAAGCCCTCCGGCGTCGTGTCCGTCGGCGGGGTGATGCCCTGGTTGTCGATCAGCCATTGCCGGGATTCCGGGGTTTCCAGGATATGGATGACTTCCCGGTTCATCCGCGCCTGGATCGCCGGCGGCAGGTTGGGCGGGCCGAACAACCCGTACCAGGTGCTGCTCTCGAAGCCCGGCAGCCCGCAGGCCGTCTCCACCGTGGGCACGCCGGGCAGCGCCGCGACCGGCTGCCGCAGGGTGACGGCCAGCGCCCGCAATTGCCCCTGCTGCACGGGGCCAATCGAGGGGCCGCTCTGGTTGAAGAACAGGTCCACATCCCCGGCGAGCAGGGCGCCCATTGCCCCCGGCTGGCCGCGATAGGGCACATGCACGATGTTGATGCCGGTGGCATTGGCGAATTGCGCCCCCGCCAGATGCGTCGAGGCGCCATTGCCGGTGGAACTGTAGTTCAGCTCGCCCGGCCGCGCCCGCGCCGCCGCCAATACGTCCTGGCAGGTCCGGTATTGCGGCCGCTTTTCCGGATTCACCAGCAGCACATTCGGCACGTCGCCGAGCAGGGCGATATGCGTCACGTCGCGCAAGGGATCGAAGGGCAGGTTGCGGTAGAGCCCGGCATTGATGGCATGGGTGCCGGCGGTGCCCAGCAGGAACAGGTAGCCGTCCGGCCGCGCCTTCGCCACCACGTCGCTGGCGATATTGCCGCCGGCGCCGGAGCGGTTGTCCACCACGACAGGCACGCCCAAAGCCCGGGTCAGCGGCTCCGCCAGTTTCCGGGCATAGATGTCGGTGCCCGCCCCATTTGGGAAGCCGCCGAGGATGATGATCGGCCGGTTCGGCCATTGGTCCTGCGCCGCCGCTGGCAGCGCGAGCAGTGCGGCGCAGGCCATGGCAGCCAGCGGCGCGGCAATACGGCGGAGCATCCCGGTCTTCCCCTTCCCGTTCCGGGAGTGAGTGTAGTGGCCCGGCCCGTCACCATGAACAGCAAACCGCCCCTCGCCAGCACGGGATCACTGCCGCGGCGGCAGCAGCAGGACGGGCGGTGCCATGCCGGGGCTGGGCGGCGCCACGCCGCAGGAGGGGCGTAGCGCGCCGCAATCCCAGCGCATCCCGGTCGGGCGGCCGGTTAGCGAGCCGCCGGGCGCCCAGCGGCATTCGCAGAGCTTCTCGCCCAGGCAGGCCGCCATGCCCTCCCGCGCCGCGGTGCAGGCGGGCGGCGCCTGAGCCAGGGCCGGGAGGCTGGCCAGCAGCAGCAGGGAAAGGATGGGGCGCATGCCGGGCAGCCTGCCGCGCCCGGCGTGAAGATGGACTTAAAACGGCAAAGGGCCCCGGCCTTGAAGCCGGAGCCCCCATTCACCCTGGCCCTTGCGGCCGCGCCTATTTCAGGGTGACAGCCTGGCGGCCGCGCTGCCCATCCCGCACCTCAAGCTCAAGCTTCTCGCCCTGCTGCACATCGGCCTTGCCGGCGCGCTGGAGGACGGAGGAATGCAGGAACACATCCTGCCCGCCGTCATCCGGGGTGACGAAACCGAAGCCACGCACCTGGTCGAACCACTTGACGGTGCCGTTGACGTTGTAGGTGGGGCCGCCCGCATCATTGTCGCGGCGAGGCGGCCGGTCGCCATAGGGGCGCGGCCCACGGTCGCCAAAGCCGCCGCCGGCGGGGGCGCCGAAATCCCGCCGCGGCGGACGGTCGCCGAAGCCGCCGCCGAAGCCGCCACCGCCGAAGTCCCGCCGCGGCGGACGGTCGCCAAAGCCGCCGCCGCCACCGAAGTCCCGCCGCGGCGGGCGATCGCCGAAGCCGCCGCCACCGCCAAAGTCCCGCCGTGGCGGCCGGTCGCCGAAGCCGCCGCCTTCCCGGTACGGGCGCCGCGCATCGCCGGCCGCCGCCGCGCCGCCCTCACCGCGCTTCATCGAGGTGATGCGGGTGACGAGCCGGCGGCCCTGCCGGTCCGTGCCAATCTCGCAAACCAGGGTGTCGCCGGTATCGGGCGGCTCGATTCCCGCCTCGGTCAGGGCCGAGGCATGGAAGAACACGTCCTGGCCATCCGGGCCCAGCACGAAGCCGAAGCCCTTGCGGGCGTTGTACCACTTCACCTGGGCCTCTACGGGCCCGGCGCCGCCCTGAATATCGCTGTCGGAAGGCACTTGCTCTAGTATCCGTATCTGGTGACACGCGGCCCGACGGGATGCGGGGCCACTACCTCCGAGCATGGCACCCCCGCGCGCCCAAAGCGAGCGGAAATCATCGGAAACGCCGGGGGTCATAGGGCGCCGGATCAAGCTCCGGCGCGCGGCCCGCGAGCATCTGCGCCACTATCCGCGCGCTGCGCGGCGCCGCCACCAGCCCGACATGGCCATGCCCGAAAGCGTGCAGGATATCCGCCGTCGCGCTGGCCGGGCCGAGGCAGGGCAACCCGTCCGGCATGCTCGGCCGATGGCCCATCCAGAACCGCACCCGGCCGGCCGGAAGATTCCGCGGCAGGTCCGGGAAGCTCCGCAACAGGTGGTCGCGCAGGATCTCCGCGCGCCGCCAATTGGGCGCGGCGGCGAGGCCGGCGATCTCCACCTGGCCGGAAACCCGCAGGCCGCGATCCGTCATGGTGATGGACATCTTGCCATCGGAGGGCATCAGCGGCGTGCGCGGCCCGGCCTCCGGCCGCTCGATCACCGCGTGGTAGCCGCGCTCGGTCTCCAGCGGCAGGCGGTCGCCGGCGGCGGCGGCGAGCGCGCGGGAATGGGCGCCGGCCGCGATCACCGCGCGGTCCGCGGCGATCTCCCCGGCCTCGGTGCGCACGGCGCGGAGCCGCCCGCCCTCGATGCGGAACCCGGTGGCATGCTGGCGGGCGAGCACCGCGCCCTCGGCTTCCGCCAGCGCCACCAGCGCCGCGACATAGGCGCCGGGATCGCGGCAATGTCCGCCCTCCTCCACCAGCACGCCGAAACCGTAGCGGCGGTCGAGCGCCGGCTCGCGCTGGCGCAGTTCATCGGCGGAGAGTTCGATCCAGTCGATGCCGACCTGGCGGCGGATGCGCCAGGCCATGGCCTCGGCCTCGAATTCGGCGCGCGAGGGATAGACATACATCAGGCCGCGCCGCTCGATCAGGTGGCCGACACCCGCCGCCTCGGCCAGCGCCGCATGCAGCGCCGGCGCGCCCTGCAGCATGGCGCGAAGCGCCCGCGCGGTGCGCGCCACCCGCGCCTCGGTCCAGCCCGAGCGCAGGTAGCGCAGCAGCCAGGGCGCCACCTTCGGCAAATAGCGCCAGCGGATCGCCAGCGGCCCGAGCGGATCGGTGAGGAAGCCGGGCACCTTCTTCCAGAGGCCGGGCCCGGCCGGCGGGATCACCGACATCGGGCTCAGCCAGCAGCCATTGCCATAGCTGGCCGCCTGCTCGCCTCCCGGCGGCCCCGGTTCCAGGATGGTGACGCGGTGCCCATCCCGCAGCAGCTCCAGGGCGGTGCAGGCGCCGACGATGCCGGCGCCGATCACCACCACATGCAGCGGCGTGGCCACCGGCCTTAGCCCCGGGCCACACGGCCGGGATCGCTCTCGGCCAGCAGCGAGACATGCGCGGAGACGATGCGCCAGCCCTGCTCCGGCAGCCGCACCATGATCTTGGTCTCCCGCCCGATCAGCCCGCTGTCGAGTCGCTGGTATTCCAGATGGGTGCAGGCGAAATCCTGGCCGAAGCTGGTGATATGGACCAGGCGCTGGCTGCGCGGGGAATAGCGCGCGACGCTCCGGCGGAAGGCGCGGATGGCCTCGATGCCGTAGAGGATCTCCGTGGTGCCGAAGCGCACGGTGCGCGGATCGGCCCAGAAGCTGACATCCAGCACCGCCGCGTCATTCGCCGCGATCGCCGCTTCGTAGCGGTCGAAGACGGCGCGGGCCTCGGCGATGATATCCGGATCGTCGATCTGCATGGCTGCTGGCCCCCTGCTGCTTGGTCCCGGCCAGGATGCCGCGCGCCGGGGCTGGCGGAAAGGGTGCGCCGACGGATCGGCGCTCTGCCGGAATGGGCCACAGGCGGGAATCACCGCCGTAGATTACATGCAGTTCACGTGCTATCCTCACGGAATACTGAATACTCGCTTCGATCACGTTTTCGAGGGACCGCCGGCCGATGCTGGACCTTCTTACCCCCAACACCATCGATTCTCCCGCCATCGCCATGCAGTCCCTGGCCTCCCAGGGCTTTCTCTTTGCCACTGGCATCGAGAACAGCGCCCCCACCATCCAGGGCGGCCGGATCAGGCGCGACCAGATGGAGGAATGCGGCCATTACGACCGCTGGCGCGAGGATTTCGCGCTGGTGCGGGAGGTCGGCTGCGGCTTCCTCCGCTACGGCCCGCAATTCCACCGCACCCTGCTCGGCGCCGGCCGGCACGACTGGTCCTTCGCCGATGAGGGATTCGCGGAGCTGCGTCGCCAGGGGATCACCCCCATCGTCGATCTCTGCCATTTCGGCGTGCCTGACTGGATCGGCGATTTCCAGAATCCCGACTTCCCGGCGCTGTTCGCCGACTATGCCCGCGCCTTCGCGCTGCGCTTTCCCTGGGTGCAGCTCTATACCCCGGTGAACGAGATGTTCATCACCGCAGTCTTCAGCGCGAAATACGGCTGGTGGAACGAGCAGCGGCAGGACGACCGCAGCTATGTCACGGCCATCAAGCACATCGTCCGCGCCAATGTGCTGGCGATGCAGGCGATCCTGCAGGTTCGCCCCGACGCCATCTTCATCCAGAGCGAATCGACCGAGCATTTCCACCCGGAATGCCCGCGCGCCCTGCCCCATGCCGAGCACCGCAATGCCGAGCGCTTCCTGACGCTCGACCTCAATTACGGCCGCCGCGTCTGCTCGGCCATGTATGAATACCTCATGGACAACGGCATGACGCGGGAGGAATACCACTTCTTCCTGCGCCAGGATCTCCGCCGCCACTGCGTCATGGGCAATGACTGGTATGTCACGAACGAGCACCTGATCGATGGCAACGGCGAGAGTCGCTGGGCCGGCGAGGTCTTCGGCTATGACACCGTGACGCGCGACTACCATGACCGCTACCGCCTGCCTGTCATGCACACCGAGACCAACATGGACGAGGGCCCGCGCGGCGATGAGGCGGAGCGCTGGCTCTGGAAGCAATGGTCCGGCCTGATGCGCCTGAAGCGCGACGGCGTGCCGATCCTGGGCTTCACCTGGTATTCGCTGACCGACCAGATGGACTGGGACAGCGCGCTGCGCGAGGTGAATGGCCGCGTCAATCCGCGCGGCCTCTATGACCTCGACCGCAAGATTCGCACCGTGGGCCAGGCTTACAAGCGGCTGATCGAGACCTGGCAGGGCGTGCTGCCGCAGCACAGCCCCTGCCTCAGGCTGCCGCTCGCCGCAGCCTGATACGCGCGCCCTATTCGGGCTGGATGTTCGCCTGCTGCACCACCGCGGTCCAGCGGCGGACCTCCGAGGCCACATGCTCGGCGAATTCGGCCGGTGTGCTGGTCCGTGGCTCGATGCCCTGGCGTATCAGGGCATCGCGGACCTGCGGCAGCGCCATGGCACGCAGCACGGCCGCGTGCAGCCGCTCGACCACCGGGGCCGGCAGCCTGGCCGGGCCCATGATGCCGCCCCAGCTCGTTGCATCGAAGCCGGGGAAGCCCTGCTCGGCGATGGTGGGCAGGTCCGGCGCCTGCGGAATGCGCCCGGCGGTGGTGACGGCAATGCCGCGCAGCCTGCCATCCCGCACCTGCGGCAGCACCACCGGCGCGGTATCCATGATCACCGGGATCTGCCCGCCCACCACCGCGGCAATGGCGAGTTGCCCGCCGCGGAAGGCCACATTCACCCAGCGGATGCTGGCCAGGCTGCCAAGCTGCTCCAGCGTCAGGTGCGGTGCCGAGCCGATGCCGCCGGTGGCGTAATTCACCGCGCCCGGCCGCTCCCGGACATAGGCAAGCAACTCCTGCAAGTTGTTCGCGGGCAGGCCGGGATGCACCGCCAATACCAGCGGCACCGCCGAGACCAGGGAGATCGGCGAGAAATCGGCCACCGCGTCATATGGCACCCGGCGCCCGAGCAGCGCCTGGTTCAGTGCATTCGGTCCGGCATTGGCCATCAGCAGCGTATAGCCATCCGGCGCGCTGCGGGCCACGAGTTCGGCCGCGATGCCGCCATTGGCGCCAACCCGGTTCTCGACGATCACCGTCTGGCCCAGCGTCTCCGTCATGGGCTGGGCCAGCAGCCGCGCAATGACGTCGCTGGCGCCGCCAGGAGGATAGGGCACGACCATGCGAATCGGACGGCTCGGCCAGTCCTGCGCCAGGGCGGGCAAGGCGGGCGCAGCAACCAGCAGGCCGAGCAGGGTGCGGCGCTTGGGATGCAGGCGCATCAGCGGGCCTCCTCCAGGGCGCCGTGCAATTCGCGCGCCGTCTTGCCGTGGTTGCCGAAACGGGTGAAGCCGAAGCGGAGCTGATCGTCCTCGATGCGGCGCAGCGCGTCGTCCTGCAGCCAGAGCCGCAGCATATGCCGCCGCCGTGCCGGATCAGCATGGTCCTCATAGCCCCGGCGGGCGTGGAAGACGGTGTAGTTGTTGGCGAATTCCATGTCGCCGGGTTGCAGGTGGGATTCCAGCAGCAATTCGGGGTCGAGGGCGGTGCAGTCGAAGAAGTCGAGCGCCGCCTTCTCCAGCGGGCTGAGGCGGATGCCGGTGCGCCACTCCGCCTGGGTGATGTAGGACCGCGCGTAGCGGGCGCTGACCGTGCCATCCCTGGCGGTGGAGAATAGCGGGATCTTCTGGCTGACCGGCGGCTCGCCCTCCCCCTGCTCGCCCTTGCGGTCATAGACGAAGCCGCTGTGCAGCAGGGGCAGGTATTCCGGGTGCTCCGCCAGGATGCGGTTGTAGATGGCGAGCGCCGAGGCAAGCAGCGTTTCGCCGCCGGCTTTCGCCTGGCGCAGGCAGAAGAGCCCGACGATATCCGAATTGTCGCAATGCATCGAAAGCTCGGCATTGACCTGGTAGGCGCGCACATCGGGATCGCCATAGCGGAGCCCGCGGTCATAGACGCCGGCGATGAGTTCCGCCGCCGCGTTCTGCGTGACGCCCTGGCCGAGATGCGTGCCGATGCCCCAGAACAGCAGATGCGCATCCGCGTCGCTGTAGCGCTCGACCTGCAGGCCCTGGAGCAGTGCGACGCCACGGCCCCAGGCAAGCTGGTGCCGGACCGCACCGAGCAGCACTTCCCATTCCGGCAGCGGGAAATCAGCCGGGGCGATGGCGTGGAAGGGCAGGCCGCGCACCTTCACCGCCGCCAGCGCCCGGTCCAGCGCGGCGATCTGCGGCGGTGTGAGCCGGATGCGCCAGGAAGGGTCGGCCTCCATCTCCGCCCGCGTCCAGGCGGCGGGCTCGGTGATGGGTTGCAGGCGGATAGGCCCGGCCATCGCATCCTCCCTGTTCCTGCCGCCCCGGTTGACCCGAGGTCGGATAGCGCGGGCGGGGCAGTCCCGCGCCCCGCCCGCCGGGTCAGCCTGCCTCGGCCACCGCGCGCTTCGCCATCACCGTGACAAGATGCGCGCGATATTCGGCGCTGCCGTGGATATCGCCATTCAGCCCCTCGGCCGATTGCTTCACGCCAGCGACGGCATCCGCCGACCAGTTGGCGGTGAGCGCCTTCTCCATCTCGGACTGCCGGAACACGCCCGGGCCGGCACCATTCACCACGACGCGCACGCCGCCCGCGGTCTTCGCCACGAAGACCCCGGCCATGACGTAGCGGCTGGCCGGGTTGCGCATCTTGGCATAGCCGGCCTTCTCAGGGATCGGGAATTCCACCGCCACCAGCAGCTCGCCCGGTTCCAGCGCCGTGGTGAACATGCCTTGGAAGAAGTCATCCGCGGCAATGCGGCGCTTATCGGTGACGACGGTCGCATTCAGGCCAAGCACCGCCGCCGGGTAATCCGCCGCCGGGTCGTTGTTGGCGACGCTGCCGCCCATGGTGCCGCGGTTGCGCACCTGGATGTCGCCGATGCTGCCGGCCATCTTCGCCAGTGCCGGAATGGCGGCCTGCACCTCCGGGCTATTCGCGACATCCACATGCCGCGTCAGCGCGCCGATGGTGAGCTTGTTGCCGTCGCGCTTCACGCCGCGCAATTCGGCGATCCCGGAGAGGTCGACGACCGCGGGCGGCCGGTTCAGCCGGTGCTTCAGCGCCGGCAGCAGGGTCTGCCCGCCGGCGATGGCCCGCGCATCCGGATCGGCGGAGAGGATCTTCACCGCATCCGCGATGGTGGCCGGCTTGTGGTAGGCGAAGTCGTACATGGATCCGATCCCCTACTCGGCCGCCATCGGTCGGCGGCCGGCGTTGATGATGTTCCAGATCTTGGCGGGCGTGGCCGGCATCTCGATATGCCGCACGCCATAGTCCCGCAATGCATCCACCACGGCATTCATGACCGCGGGCGGCGAGCCGATGGCGCCCACCTCGCCGCAGCCCTTCACCCCGAGCGGGTTGTGGGTGCAGAGCGTGGCATGCGTCGCCACGCCGACCGGGGGCAGGTCATCCGCCCGCGGCATGGTGTAGTCCATCATGCTCCCGGACAGCAGTTGCCCGGCGCTGTCATAGACCGCATGCTCCAGCAACGCTTGGCCGATGCCCTGGGCGACGCCGCCCTGCACCTGGCCTTCCACGATCATCGGGTTGATGACGCGGCCGATATCGTCCACGGCGGTGAATTGCACCACCGTCACGCGGCCGGTCTCCGAGTCGATCTCCACCTCGGCGATGTGGCAGCCGCCTGGATAGGTGAAGTTCTTCGGGTCGTAGAAGGCGGTCTCGTCCAGCCCCGGCTCCAGCTCGTCATGCGGGAAGTTGTGCGGCACATAGGCGGCGAGGCTGATCTCGGCCAGCGCCTTGCTGCGGTCGGTGCCAGCGACGCGGAAGGTGCCGCGGTCGAACTCGATATCCTCGACCGAGGCTTCCATCAGATGCGCGGCGATCTTCTTGCCCTTGGCGATGATCTTGTCCATCGCCTTGAACATCGCGCTCCCGCCGACCGCGAGGCTGCGCGAGCCATAGGTGCCCATGCCGAAGGGCACCTTGGCGGTATCGCCATGCACCACGTCCACCTGCGCGATCGGCACGCCGAGCCGGTCCGCCACGAGCTGGGCGAAGGTGGTCTCATGCCCCTGGCCGTGGCTATGCGACCCGGTCAGCACGGTGACGCTGCCGGTCGGGTGCACGCGGATCGTGCCGACCTCGTAGAGCCCGGCGCGCGCGCCGAGCGAGCCCACCACGGCGGAAGGAGCAATGCCGCAGGCTTCCAGATAGGTGGAGATGCCAATGCCGCGCAGCTTGCCTTGGGCCGCGGCCTCGGCCCGGCGCGCCTCGAAACCGGTCCAGCCGGAAGTCTCCAGCGCCTGGTCCAGTGTCGCGAAATAATTGCCGCTGTCATATTGCAGCGCCACCGGCGTCTGATAGGGGAAGGCGTCGGTTGGGATAAAATTGCGCCGCCGCAGCTCGACCTTGTCGATGCCGGTCTCCGCTGCCGCCACATCCACCAGACGCTCCAGCAGATAGGTCGCTTCCGGCCTGCCGGCACCGCGATAGGCATCCACCGGCACGGTGCTGGTGAAGACCGCCTTCACCTCCGCATGGATGGTGGGAATGGCATATACGCCCGACAGCAGCGTGGCATAGAGGTAGGTCGGCACGCAGGGCGCGAAGGTGGAGAGATAGGCGCCCATATTGGCATGGGTCTGCACACGGAGGCCGAGGAACTTCCCCTGCGCATCCAACGCCAATTGGCAGCGCGTCACATGGTCGCGGCCATGCGCATCCGACATGAAGCTCTCGGTGCGTTCGCAGGTCCATTTCACCGGGCGGTGCAGCTTGCCTGCCGCCCAGGTGACGATCGCCTCCTCGGCATAATGGTAGATCTTGCTGCCGAAGCCGCCGCCGACATCGGGCGCCACGACGCGCAGCTTCGCCTCCGGGATCTGCAGCACGAAGGCGCCCATCAGCAGCCGGATGACATGCGGATTCTGGCTGGTGGTATAGAGCGTGTAGTCGCCCGAGGTGGTGTCGTAATCGCCGATCGCGGCGCGTGGCTCCATCGCATTCGGCACCAGGCGGTTGTTCGTGGTCTCGAACTTCACCACCTTATGCGCGCCGGCGAAGGCGGCATCGGTGATGGCCTTGTCGCCGATCTGCCAGTCGTAGCAAAGGTTGCCGGGCGCAGTGTCATGCAGGGCCGGGGCGCCGGGGGCGAGCGCCGCCTCCATGTCGACGGCGGCCGGCAGCACCTCGTATTCCACCAGGATCGCCTCGGCCGCGTCCTTGGCCTGAGCGCGGCTTTCCGCCACCACAACCGCCACGGGGTCGCCGACATGGCGCACCTTGCCGGTGGCGAGCACGGGATGCACGGGCTCGGCCATCGGCGAGCCGTCCTTGTTGTGGATCTGCCAGCCGCAGGGAATGCCGCCGAGGCCGGCCATGTCGGCGCTGGTGAAGACCGCCACCACGCCGGGCATCGCCTTGGCGGCCGCCGTGTCGACGCTCAGGATGCGCGCATGCGCATGCGGGCTGCGGAGCAGATAGGCATGCGCCTGGCCGGGGCGCGAGATGTCGTCCGTGTACTGGCCGCGGCCGGAGAGGAAGCGCAGATCCTCCTTGCGCCGCACGCTGGCCCCGATTCCCTCGAAGGGCGTCACCACGTTCATCATCCCGCCTCCCTATGGCCTGGCCTTTGCCCTGCCCGGCCTTGGCGGCCGGTTCGCCTTGGGGCGCGCCCTGCATGGGCACGCCCAGGCGGCCTATTCGGCCGCGCGTGCCAGCTCGGAACGCCTGCCGTGCATCACATCCTGCGCAGCGGCGATGGCCTTGACGATATTGTGGTAGCCGGTGCAGCGGCAGAGATTGCCCTCCAGCCCCTCCCGGATCTCCTTTTCGGAGAGGCCCGCCGGGTGCTTCTTCACCAGGTCGATGGCGGACATCACCATCCCCGGCGTGCAGAAGCCGCATTGCAGGGCGTGGTATTCGCGGAAGGCTTCCTGCATCGGGTGCAGGGTGCCATCCGGCTTCGCCAGCCCCTCGATGGTGGTGATTTTGCAGCCATCGGCCTGCACCGCCAGCAGGGTGCAGGACTTCACGCTGTCGCCATCCACATGCACCACGCAGGCGCCGCACTGGCTGGTGTCGCAGCCGACATGCGTGCCGGTCAGGCGCAGCTGTTCCCGCAGCAGCTCGACCAGCAGCGTGCGGCCTTCGACCTCCACGGTATGGGCCTTGCCGTTCACGGTAAGCGTTACCTGCGGCATTCCGCGCCTCCCCAATTTGGACACAAGCATTTCGGCGGCCGGGTGGCCGCGTATCGGCTGAAAGGTCGCCCCGCCCCCGCCCGCCGTCAAGCGTCACCGCGTGACGCCCTGGCACCAGGCACGATTCAGGGCTGCTTGCCAGCCTCCGGCACGCTACCGCCCCGCCGTGGAGCGGTTTCCCCACTGTCTCGCGAAGCAGCGGTGGTGACAGGGATCGCCGCCGTCGCTACGGCCGGTGCCGGAATCAGGCGCTTGCGGCCGCGGGTGAACAGCACCAGCAGCCCGAGCAGCAGCGTTCCCAGCGGCCAGACCGTCCAGAGCGTGGCCATGGCCATGGCGCCGAACATGCCGGCGCCGATTGCCACCTCCGGGTCCGGCCCTGACAGGAAGGGGCCGACCGCGGCGCAGGTGCCGAGCATGAGCAGGATCATCACGACCTGGAAGGCCAGGAAGATCCATTTCACGACGCGCCCGAAAGGGCTTCGCGCCTCACGCACCTCCAGCATCACAGGCTCAGCCAAGGCGGGCTCCTCTCTCCCTGGCGGCCGGCCTGGGCGGCGCGGCGGTGGCTCACAAGCACCCCATCCGGCGCCTCAGACCGGCAGCACAGCCTCGCCTTTCGCCAGGGCCAGCGGGTTTTCTGCATCCGGCCGGTCGTGCAGATGGCAGGCCGCCAGGTGCCCGGCGGCCATCGCCGTGCGCGGCGGTGCCAGTTTCGGCTCCTCCGTCCGGCAACGGTCGAAGGCATAGGGGCAGCGGGTGTGGAAGCGGCAACCCTTGGGCGGGTTGATCGGGCTCGGCACATCGCCCTTCAGGATGATGCGCTCCCGCGCCGCACCGGGCATCGGCACCGGCACGGCGGAGAGCAGCGCCTCGGTATAGGGATGCTTCGGCGCGGCGAAGAGGCTGCGCTTCGGCGCCACCTCGACGATCTTGCCGAGATACATCACCGCCACGCGATGCGTCATGTGCTCGACGATCGCCAGGTCATGGCTGATGAACAGCATCGCCAGGCCAAGCTCCTGCTGCAGATCCTGCAGCAGGTTCACGATCTGTGCCTTCACCGAAACATCGAGGGCCGAGACCGCCTCGTCGCAGATGATGAGTTCCGGCTCGGCCGCCAGCGCGCGGGCGATGCCGATGCGCTGGCGCTGCCCGCCGCTGAACTCGTGCGGCCAGCGGCCCACGGCGTCGCGCGGCAGCAGCACCTTGTCCATCAGCCGCGCGACCCGGTCCTCCAGATCCGCGGCGTCCCGGGCCAGGCCGAAATTGCGGATCGGCTCGGCGAGGATGTCGCGCACCCGCATGCGCGGGTTGAGCGAGCTGAACGGGTCCTGGAACACCACCTGCACCCGCCGCCGCAGCGGCCGCAAGGTACCGGCCGGGAGATCGTCGATCCGCTGCCCGTCCAGCACCACCTGGCCATCGGTGATGCCGAAGAGCCGCAGGATCGCCTTGCCTACCGTGGATTTGCCGCAGCCGCTTTCGCCGACCAGCGACAGCGTCTCGCCCTTCTCGATATGGAAGGAGATGCCGTCCACCGCATAGACGTAGCCCGTGGTGCCGCCGAAGAAGCCGCCACGGAGCGGGAAATGCTTCTTCAGGTCGGTGACTTCGAGAAGCGGGGTGCTCATGCGGCGATCGCCCCTTCCCTGGTGGCGTAGTGGCAGGCCGCCAGATGGCCCGGCGCCTTCAGCTCCAGCGCCGGCGCCACCTGCACGCAGAGATCGGTCGCATAGGGGCAGCGCGAGGCGAAGACGCAGCCCGGGATCTTGGTCTTGAGGCTCGGCACCATGCCCGGAATCTCGGCCAGGCGCGTTTCCGTGCCGGTGAGCGAGGAGCCGAGCTTCGGCACCGAGCCCAGCAGGCCTTGCGTATAGGGATGCCGGGGCGAGCGGAACAGCGGCCCGACCGCCGCCTCCTCCACCTTGCGGCCGGCATACATCACCACCACCCGCTCCGCGACCTCCGCCACCACGCCGAGGTCATGGGTGATGAGGACGATGGCGGCGCCGACCCGGTGCTTGAGGTCGCGCATCAGGTCCAGGATCTGCGCCTGGATGGTGACATCGAGCGCGGTGGTCGGCTCATCCGCGATCAGCAGCTTCGGGTTGCAGGCCAGGGCGATCGCGATCATCACCCGCTGCCGCATGCCGCCGGACAATTGGTGCGGATACTCACGCACCCGCCGCTGCGGCTCCGGGATGCCGACCAGGGTCAGCATCTCCACCGCCTTCGCCTCGGCCTCGCGCGCCGAGAGGCCCTGGTGCAGGCGCAGGGTCTCGCCGATCTGCCGGCCGACATTCAGCACCGGGTTCAGGCTGGTCATCGGCTCCTGGAAGATCATGCTGATCTCATTGCCGCGGATGGACTGCATCTCGGATTCCGAGAGTTTCAGCAGGTCGCGGCCCTGGAAGCGGATGGCACCCGCCATCTTGCCGGGCGGCTCCGGGATCAGCCGCAGGATGGACATGGCGGTGACGGACTTGCCGCAGCCGCTCTCGCCCACGATCGCCAGCGTCTCCCCCGCCGCGACCTCGAAGGAAACGCCATCCACGGCACGATTCACCCCATCCGGCGTGCGGAAATGGGTTTGCAGGTTCTCGACCTCGAGCAACGCCATCGCGTCAGAGCCTTTTTGCCATGCGGGGATCGAGCGCGTCGCGCAGCCCGTCACCCAGCAGGTTCACCGCGAGCACGGTGATGGAGAGGAATACCGCCGGGAAGAAGACGATATAGGGCTTCACCTGCCACAGCGCCCTGCCCTCCGCCATGATGTTCCCCCCAGGAGGGAACGATCGGCGGCGTGCCGGCGCCGATGAAGGACAGGATCGCCTCGATGATCATCGCGCTGGCGCAGATATAGGTGGCCTGCACGGTGAGCGGTGCCAGGGTATTCGGCAGGATGTGGCGCAGCATGATCCGGGGCGAGCGCGTGCCGGCCGCCACCGCCGCATCCACATAGGGTTGTTCGCGCAGCGAGAGCACCACGCCGCGCACCAGGCGCGAGACGCGGGGGACCTCCGCGATGGTGATGGCCAGGATCACGTTCTGCACGCTGCCCCGGGTCAGCGCCATCAGCGCGATGGCCAGCAGGATCGGCGGGATCGACATCAAGCCGTCCATGATCCGCATGATGATGCTGTCCGCCCAGCGGATGAAGCCCGACACCATGCCGATGGCCAGCCCGATGACCGAGGAGAAGAAGGCCACCGAGAAGCCCACCAGCAGCGAAACCCGGGCGCCATACATCACGCGGGAATAGACGTCCCGCCCCAGCATGTCGCTGCCGAACCAGTATTCGGCGGAAGGCTCCCGCGTGCGCCGCGCCGGCGCCAGCGCGGTGGGGTCCACCGTCCCGAGCAGCGGCGCGAAGACCGCGATCAGCAGCATCACCAGCAGCAATCCGCCACCGAAGGCGATGGTGGGGTTGCGCCGGAGGAAGCCGATGAAGCCCTTTTTCGGCTTCACCGGCGGCAGCACATCCGGCAGGGGGGCAGCCGCGGCGACGCTCGCCGGAGCCGCGGCGGTGTTGAGGGTTGTGGCGCTCAATACCGGATCCTCGGGTCGAACAGGGTGTAGAGCAGGTCGATCAGCAGGTTCACCAGCACGTAGACGAAGCTGAACAGCAGCACCACGCCCTGGATCACCGGATAGTCGCGGCGCAGGATCGCATCCACCGTCAGGCGTCCGAGGCCCGGGATGGCGAAGACGCTCTCCGTCACCACCGCGCCGCCGATCAGGGAGCGCGACGCCGATGCCGATCACCGTCACGATCGGCACGGCGGCATTCTTCAGCGCGTGCAGGTACAGGATACTGCCCTGCCCCGCACCCTTGGCCCGCGCGGTGCGGATATAGTCCTGCTGCAGCACCTCCAGCATGGTCGCGCGGGTGATGCGGGCGATCAGCGCGATATAGACGCCACCCAGCGCGACGGTCGGCAGGATGAGGTTCTCCAGCCAGGGAAAGAACCCCTGGGCAAAGGGCGTATAGCCCTGCACCGGCAGCCAATCGAGCTCAAGGGCGAAGATATAGGCCAGCAGATAGCCCACCACGAAGACCGGCACCGAGAAGCCGAGCACCGCGAAGGCCATCACCGCGCGGTCGATCCAGGTGCCCTGCTTCCAGGCCGCCACCACGCCCAAAGGCACCGCAGTGATGACGGAGAAGATGAGGGTCAGGACCATCAGCGACATGGTCGGCTCGAGCCGCTGCGCGATCATGGTGGTGACCGGCAGGTTGGTGAAGATCGAGGTGCCGAGATTGCCCTGCAGGATGCGCAAGGACCATTCCCCGAACCGCACCAGGAAGGGCCGGTCGAGGCCGAGGGACTGGCGGATCCGCTCCACGTCATCGGGGGTCGCCTGGTCGCCCGCGATCACCGCGGCGGGGTCGCCCGGCGCGAAGTAGAGAAGGCTGAACACGAAGAGCGCGACGATCGCCATGACCGGGATCGTCGCCAGCACGCGTCTTACGATATAGGCGAACATGTCAGGACTTCGCCACGCCCCAGAAGAAGGGCAATGGCCCCTTCTGGATGCCCGAGACATTCCGCCGCCAGGCCTGGTAGCCCAGGAAGAAGCCGGTCGGCGCGTAGACCACACCCTCCAGCGCCGCCCGGTTCAGCTTGCGGATGACGCCCTTCTCCGCCTCCAGGTCCGGCGCATCGTACCATTCGGCGATCGCCGCCTCCACTGGCGGCAGGTCCGGCCAACCGAACCAGGTGCCATCCGCGTTGCCGCCGGCGCGGAGCTGGATCTGGGTTGCCGGATTCACGCATTCCGCGCCGGCATGCCAGGTGTGGAACATGGACCAGCCGCCCTGGTTGAGCGGGGTCTTCATCGCCCGGCGCTGCCCGACAGTGCCCCAATCCGTCGCGACGAAATCCACGTTGAAGCCGAGGCGCTTCAGCAGGTCCGCCGTCACATCCCCCTGCGCCTTGGTGATCGGCTGGTCCTGCGCCACCAGGCAGACCACGGGCTGCCCGGCATAGCTGCTCTCGGCCAGCAGCCGCTTCGCCGCATCGAAGTCGCGCGGCCCTTTCAGGATCTCGCCGCCCTCCTCGGTATAGAGCGGCGTGCCGGGGGTGAAGTAGCCCGGCAGCGGCTTCCATAGCTTGTCGTCATCGCCCACCAGGGCGCGCATATAGTCATCCTGGCTCATCGCCATGAGTACGGCGCGGCGCGCCTTCACGTCGTTGAAGGGCGGGTTCAGGTAGTTCATCCGGAAGCTGCCGACATTGCCCAGCGGATCGGCGATATCCGCCAGCACGTTGCGGTTCCGCTTCAGGGTCGGCACCAGATCGGTGATGGGGTTCTCCCACCAGTCCACCTCGCCATTCTGGAGGGCGGCGGAGGCGGTGGCGGGATCGGGCATCACCACCCATTCCACCCGGTCCACCATCATGCGCTTGGCGCCGGCGAGCCAGGTGCCGGCATCCTCGCGCGGCTGATACTCATTGAAGCGGGTGAAGACCGACTTGGCGCCCGGCACCCATTCATTGCGCACGAAGCGCATCGGGCCGCTGCCGATATATTCGCCGATCTGCTGGAAAGGGTCGGTCCTGGCGATCCGCTCCGGCATGATGAAGCACATCGGCGTGCTGGTCTTGCCCAGCGCCAGCCGCAGCTTCGAATAGGGCTTCCGCAGCACCCAGCGGAACTGGCGGTCGTCCACCGCCACCAGTTCCTGCTGAATCGCCTTCAGCATCTGCCCCATTGCATCACGCGGCATCCATCGGGTGATGCTTGCGACCACATCCTTTGCCAGCACCGGCTCGCCATCATGGAAGCGCAGCCCTGGCCGCAGCCGGAAGGTCCAGGTGAGCCCGTCGGCGGAAGTCTCCTCCGCCTCCACCATCTGGCGCTGCACCTGCAGCTTTTCGTCCACGCCATAGAGCGTGTCCCAGACCATGGCCGAGGCGTTGCGCACCACATACTGGGTGCCCCAGATCGGGTCGAAATTCGCAAGATTCGCCTGCGGCACGAAGCGCAGCGTGCGCGCCGCGGCACCTTGCGACAGGGCCGGGGCGGGCAGGCCGCCCAGCGTCGCAAGGCTGCCGGCACCCGCGGCCGCCTTCAGGAAATTCCTGCGTTCCATCTTTTTGCCTCCCAAGCCCCGAGCCGGCGGCACGCGCATCCGCCCGGATTGATGTCAGCCTGCCTCACTCCTGGGCATTGCGCCAGCACCGACCGAGCCATCCGCCGCCAGTGGCGCCGCTGTGACCCCAAGCCTTGCACAGGCCGTGCCAGGCTTTACCCCCGGCGCAGGTTCCAGAACAGAGGCGGCCCGCCGGTGATGATATTGGTCAGGCTGCGCCGATAGGCCTGGGGCGGCCGCAGCAGGCCGAGCGGGATGAAGGGCGCCTCCTCCCAGACCAGGCGCTGGATCTCCTCGGCGATACGCTTCCCGGCCGCCGGGTCGGCGGCATCGAACCAGGCCTCGCGCAGCGCCTCCCGCTTCGGGCTAGTGGCCCAGCCGATCCAGCCCTCCTGGCCATTGCCGCGGATCGGCTGATGGCTGCCGGGGACCGAGACATCGAGCCCCTCCCAGCTCGTGCAGAAGATGTTCCAGCCGCCCGTCCCCCCCTCCCCCGGTGGCTCTCGGCTGGCGCGGCGCTGCACCAGCGTGGCCCAATCCATCGTCTGGAGGTCCACGGTCATGCCGCAGCGCCTGAGCGTATCCGCCGCCGCCTCGCTCAGCGCGCCCAGGGTCGGGAAGTCCGAGGGCGAGAGGATCACCACCCGCTGCCCGCGATAGCCGGCTTCGGCCAGGGCGTGCTTCGCCGCCTCCGGGTCGCGCGGGTCGGTCAGCACCTCCAGCCCGGCGTCGGTCGCCAGCGGCGTGCCGGGGGTGAAGACGCCGGCCGGCACCTGCCATAGCGCAGCATCCTCACCCAGCGCCGCCTGCATGAAATCCCGCTGCTCGATCGCCGGCAGGATGGCGCGGCGGATGGCGGGGTTGTCGAAGGGCGGATGCAGGTGGTTGAAGCGCAGCATGGCCAATGCGCCGGCGGTATTCACCACCTCCACGGCGATGTCGCGGTTGCGGCGGAGCAGCGGCAGCAGGTCCGCCAGCGGCGTCTCCCACCAGTCCAGCTCGTTGTTCTGCAGCGCGGCGGCGGCGGTGGCGGGGTCGGGCATGATGCGCCACTCGACCCGGTCGAAATGCACCTGCTTGCCGCCGGCCAGAAAATCCGCGGGCTCGTCGCGCGGCACATAGCCGGTGAAACGCTCATAGGCGGCCAGGCTGCCCGGCACCCATTGGCTGGCACGGAAGCGGAAGGGGCCGGAACCCGTATAATCGGTAATCTGGGTGAAGGGATCGGTGCGCGCCACCCGTTCCGGCATGATGGCGCAGAGATTGGCGGAAGGCTTGCCGAGCGCCCAGGCCAGGCCGGGCCAGGGCTTCTTCAGCACGATCTCGATCCTGTCGTCCGCCGGCGCCCGCATCTCCTGCAGCAGCAGGCCGAGCCGCTGGCCGAGCACATCGCGCCGCGACCAGCGGCCGATGGAGGCGATGCAGTCCCGGGCCAGAACCCTTTCGCCATCGTGGAAATGCAGCTCGGGCCGGAGCGTGATGCCATGGGTCAGCCCATCCGCCGAGACCTCATGCGCCGCCGCCATCTGCGGCTTCGGCTGGTGGTCCTGGCCGAGCCCGAAGAGCGTGTCATAGACCATCAGCCCGTGGTTGCGGGCGGTGGTGTTGGTGGTCCAGATCGGGTCTATATTGGCGAGATTGCCCTGGGGGGCGAAACGGAGTGTGCGGGCACTGCTTTGCGCCCCTGCCAGCCGGGGCGCCGCCAGCGCCAGCGCGGCCCCCTGCAACAGGCTTCGACGATGCATGGTCCCCCTTCCCCGGTCCCTCAGGCAAGGCGATCCCATGCCCGAGGCGCCGGGCCGACGCAACCACCACCCTGGCCTGTCACGTCTTGCCAATATTCCAGAAGGCCGTCACCGGGCAGCGGAACACGCCGGTCAGGTTCCGCCGCCAGGCCGAGGGCTGCCAATAGAAGCCGAGCGGAATATAGGGCATCACCTCCATCGCCCGGCGGTTCAGAGCCTCGCCCACACGCCGCGCCTCGGCGGGGTCGCCGGCCTCGATCCAGGCTTCGCGCAGCCGCTCGATCTCGGCATCCGTGGGCCAGCCGAACCAGGCCTGCGGGCCATTGGCGCGAAGGAACAGGTGGAAGACCGGCAGGGCCAGGCTCTGGCCGGAGGAGGTGGTGTGGATCATGCTCCAGCCGCCGCGCTCCACCGGCTCCCGGCTCGCCCGCCGCTGCACCAGCGTGCCCCAGTCGGTGGAGACGAGTTCCAGGTTCATGCCCAGCCGCCGCAGCAGGTCGGCCGTCACCAGCGAGACGGCATTGATCTGCGGATAGTCGCCGGGCGCGATCAGCACGACCTTCTCATTGGCATAGCCGGCCTCGCGCAGCGCCGCCTTGGCGCGGTCGATGTTCCGGGTCTTGAGGATCTCGCTGCCCTCCTCATTCGCCAGTGCCGTGCCGCAGGTGAAGATCCCCTCGCAGACCGACCAGGCGCCGTCGTCATTGCCGGCCACGGCACGCATGTAGTCGCGCTGGTCCACCGCCATGGCAACGGCGCGGCGGATGCCGGCATTGTTGAAGGGCGGGTGCAGGTGGTTGAAGCGGCAGATCGCATAGGTGCCGTCCAGCAGCCGCTGCTGCACCAGCACCTCGCGCGAGCGTTTCAGCAAGGGCAGCAGGTCGTGCAGCGGGTATTCCCAATAGTCCTGCTCGCCGGTCACCATGGCATTGGCGGCCGTGGCGCTGTCGCTGATGATGGTCCATTCCACCCGCTCGATACGCGGGATGCGGCCGCCGGCGAGGCCATCGACCGGCTCCTGGCGCGGGATATAGGCGTCGAATTTGGCCCAGGCGGCGAATTGCCCGGGATTCCACTCGTCGCGGAGGAAGCGGAAGGGGCCGCTGCCGACCGTCTCCCGTACCTGCTGGAAGGGATCGGTCGCGGCGATGCGCGCCGGCATGATGAAGCAGGGATTCTGCGTCTGGCCGATCGCCAGGGTGAGCAGCGGAAAGGGCCGCTTCAGGGTGAAGCGGAAGCGCCGGTCGTCCAGCGCCGCAAGCTCCTCCACCCGGCTCCAGAGCACCTGGCCGAAGGTGTCGCGCGCCGCCCAGCGGCGGATGGAGGCGACGCAATCCGCCGCCCGCACCGGCTCCCCGTCATGGAAGCGGAGGCCGGGGCGGAGGGTGAAGTTCCACTCCTTCCCATCCCGCTCCGTGGTCCAGCCTTCCACCATCTGCGGCCGCACCTCGCCCGCCGCGTCCTGGGCGCAGAGCTGGTCGTAGATCAGGAAGGCGTTGTTGCGGGTGACGACGGCCGTGGTCCAGACCGGATCGAGGCTGGTCAGGTTGGCCTGCGGCACCACCCGCAGGGTGCGCGCCGCGGCCCCCTGGGCCAGGGCGGGCGCCGGCATCGCGGCGGCGAGTGCCGCGGCGCCGGCCCCGCGCATCAGGCTGCGTCTCTCCATCGCCCGAACCTCCCTGTTCAGCGGCGCTATAGCGGCGTTCCGAATTGATGGTTCGGCACCCCGCTGTAGCCTGTTGTTTGTAGAGCAGATTCACGCCTCCGGGCGGTTCCGCCCTGCGGCGATCCGCTCTAAGTCCGCCGGATGCCCCAGAAGATCGCCAGCCCCCGCACCCGGTCCGCCAGGTCCCGCCGGATCGCCGTCTGCGAGCGGTAGGCGCCCACCGGGATGAAGGGCAGTTCCTGCATCGCCAACACTTGCATCTCGCGCGCCAGTTCCTGCCGCCTGGCCAGGTCAGGAGCCTCGAACCAGGCGTCGCGCAGCGCCTCCAGCGGTGGGATGTCGGGCCAGCCGAACCAGGCGCCGGCGCCATTGGCGCGGAGCGTCGGGTTGGTGGCCGGCGTCATGAAATCCATGGAGCTGAAGGCATACATGGAAACCGACCAGCCGCCGCGTTCCAGCGGCTCCCGGCTGGTGCGGCGCTGCACCACCGTGCCCCAATCGGTCAGCACCGCATCGAGGTTCACGCCCAGCCGGCGGAACAGGTCGAGCGCCACCTGGGTCAGCGCCGAAGGCACCAGGATATCCGTCGGGCCGAGCAGCCGGATCATCTGGTTGGTATAGCCGGCCTCCCGCAGCAGGGCCTTGGCACGGTCGAGGCTGCGTGGCCCGCGCAGCGGCTCCAGCCCGGCCTCGCTCGCCATCGGGCCACCGGGCGTGAAGATGCCGGCATCGGTCACATAGAGCGAGGGGTCGGTGCCCACCGCCGCATGCATGAACTCCTCCTGGTTGATGGCCGGCAGCAGCGCCTGGCGGATGCGGCGGTCGTTGAAGGGTGGGTGCAGGTGGTTGAAGCGCATCAGCGCCATCATCGGCGCCGGGTCCATGGCCTCGATCGCCAGCGCCCGGTTGCGGCGGAGTAATTGCTGGATCTCGGGCGGCGGCTGCTCGTACCAGTCGATCTCGCCAGCCTGGAGTGCGGCGGCGGCGGTCGCGGCATCCGGGATGATGTGCCACTCTACCCGGTCGAAATGCGCGAGTTTGGGCCCCGCGGTATAGCCGGTTCCCTCGGCCGGGGTCGGCTCATAGGCGGCATTGCGCTCGAAGGCGGCGCCGCTGCCAGCAATGAATTCGCGGTCCAGGGATTTATAGGGACCGCTGCCCATCACCTCGCGCAATTGCGTGAAGGGATCGGTCCTGGCCAGGCGCTCCGGCATGATGAAGCAGGGCGGCGCCACCGGCGAGCCCAGCGCCTCGAAGAGCAGCGGGAAGGGCCGCTTCAGGCGGAATTGCAGGCGCCGGTCATCCAGCGCCGCCAATTCCTCCACGGCCGGCGCCAGCTTCTGGCCCATGGCATGGCGCCGCATCCAGCGGCTGATGCTGGCGACGCAATCCCGCGCCAGCACCGCCTCCCCATCATGGAAGCGCAGCCCGGGGCGGAGCGTGATGGTGACGCGCCGCCCCTCCTCCTCGACCACATGCCCCGCCGCCATCTGCGGCCGCGGGCGGAACTGCGCGTCGCTGCCATAGAGCGTGTCATGGACCATGTAGCCCATGTTCCGGGTGACGTTGGAGGTGGTCCAGACCGGGTCCAGGCTGGAGAGATCCGCCTGCGGCACGAAGCGCAGCACGCGCGCCCTGCCCTGTGCCACCGCCGGCCGCGCCAGCGCCGCTGCCGCCGTGGCACCGAGGAACGCGCGCCGCTGCATTACACCCTCCTGATGTTCCAGAAGATGGCGAAGCCCGAAACCCGGTCCTGCAGGTTCTTCCGCAGCGCCGTGTTGGAAATATAGGCACCGACCGGGATGTAGGGCAGCTCATCCATCGCCACCTCCTGCATCTCGCGGCAGATGCGCTGCTGGGCGGCGAGATCCGGCGCATCGAACCAGGCGTCGCGCAGTTCCTCCAGCCGCGGGATGGTCGGCCAGCCCGGCCAAGCGGCGGCGCCATTGCCGCGCAACGGGGTATGCGCCGCCGGGTCGAGGAATTCGAAGGAGGAGAATGCGGTGTAGAGGACGCTCCAGCCGCCCTTGTCCAGCGGTTCCTTGCTGGTCCGCCGCTGCACCACCGTCCCCCAGTCGCTCAGCGCGAAGTCCAGGTTGACGTCGAGCCGGCGGAACATATCGGCACCCACCTGGGTCAGGGCGGTGGGCGCCAGGATGTCGGTCGGCCCGATCAGGCGGATGAGCTGGTCGGTATAGCCGGCCTCCTTCAGCAGCGCCTTCGCCTTGTCGATGCTGCGCGGCCCGGTCAGCGGGCCGAGCCCGGCATCGGAAGCCATCGGCGTGCCGGGCGTGAAGAAACCAACATCGGTCCTGTACATCTTCGGGTCCGGTCCGACCACTGCGGCCATGTAATCCGCCTGGTCGATCGCCGGCAGGAGCGCCTGCCGCATCTTCTTGTCGTTGAAGGGCGGATTCAGGTGGTTGAAGCGCAGGATGCCGGTCAGCGGCAGCGGATCCATCGCCTCCACCACGATCTGCCGGTTGCGGCCAAAGAGCTGCTGGATCTCCGGCGGCGGCTGCTCGAACCAGTCGATCTCGCCGGCTTGCAGAGCGGCGGCGGAGGTGGCGGCATCGGTGATGATGTGCCACTCTACCCGGTCGAAATGCACCTGTTTCGGGCCGGCAGTCAGGCTGGGCTGGCCGGTCGGGTTCGGCACATAGTCCGGGTTGCGTTCATAGACCACGCGGCTGCCGGAGTTGAACTCGTCGGTCTTGAAGCGGAAGGGGCCGCTGCCGGTGGCATCCCGGATCTGGGTAAAGGCATCGGTCCTGGCGATCCGCTCCGGCATGATGAAACAGACCGGGTTGGTCGGGCTACCCAGGCCGTGGATCAGCATGGGGAAGGGTTTCTTCAGGCGGATGCGCAACCGCCGGTCGTCCACCGCCTCCATCGCATCCAGCACGCTGGCGAGCTTCTGCCCGGTCGGATTGCGCTTCATCCAGCGGGCGATGCTGGCGGCGCAATCGGCGGCCCGCACCGGCTTGCCATCATGGAATTTCAGGCCGGTCCGAAGCGTGATGGTGACCAGCTTGCCATCCTGCTCCACCTGATGGCCCTCGGCCATCTGCGGCTGGGTGCGGAATTGCGCATCCAGGCCGTAGAGCGTGTCATAGACCATGAACCCGTGGTTCCGCGTGATGTTCGCGGTGGTCCAGATCGGGTCGATGCTGGTGAGGTTGGCCTGCGGCACCATCCGCAGCAGGCGTGCCTGCGATGGCTGGGCGATGGCGAAGCGCGGCAGCGCCGCGGCGCCGGCGGCAGCGCCGGCCAGCAGGTCACGTCGGAACATCCTTGTCTCCCCGGGGCCGGTGGATCCGGCCGTTGCGGGGAGTGAACCGCGAAACCGGGCGCCGCCGCAAGCCGCGCCCGGTGGCGGGGGGGGTCAGGCCCGCTGCACGTTCCAGAACAGCGGCATGCCGGTCAGCACGCCGGTGATGCCGCGCCGGTAGGCCCAGGGCTGGAAATACTGGCCGACCGGCAGATAGGGCACCTCCTTGAAGGCCTCGGCCTGGATCTCCGCCGCGAGCCGCTTCTGCGCCTCGAGATCCGGCGCCTCCAGCCAGGCGTTCCGCAGTTCCTCGATCCGCGGCATGGTCGGCCAGCCGAACCAGGCATTCGGCCCATTGCCGCGCAGGCCGAGATGCGAGGCGGGGTTGATGAAATCCAGCCCGGCGAAGAAGGTGAAGAACACGCTCCAGCCACCGCGTTCCACCGGCTCCCGGCTGGCACGGCGCTGCACCACCGAGCCCCAATCGGTGGAGACGTAATCCACATTCATCCCCGATTTCACCAGCATGTCGCGCCCAACCTGCGCCATGGCGTTGAGCGAGGGGAAGTCGGAGGCGGCGATCAGCACCACCTTCTCGCCCTTGTAGCCGGCGGCGGCCAAGTCGCGCTTGACCTTGTCGTAGTCGCGCGGGCTGGTCAGCGCCTCCAGCCCCACCTCGCTCGCCATCGCCGTCCCCGGCGGGAAGAAGCCCACGCCCTGGCGCCATTGCGACGGGTCGGTGCCGATCACCGCTGACATGTAATCGGCCTGGTTCACGGCGCCGAGCAGCGCCCGCCGGATGGCGGGGTTGTTGAAGGGCGGATGCAAATGGTTGAACCGGCAGATGCCAAGCAGCCCGGTCGGGTCCTGGACCTCCAATGTCAGGTTGCGGTTGCGCCGGAGCAGCGGCAGCAGGTCGGCGGTGGGCTGCTCCCACCAGTCCATCTCGCCATTCTGCAGAGCGGCGGCGGCGGTGGAGGCGTCCGGCATCACATGCCATTCGACCCGGTCGAAATGCACCTTCTTGGGGCCCGAGGTCCAGGCGGCGGTGCCGCTTTCGCGCGGCACATAGTCCGGGTTGCGCTCATAGACCACGCGGCTGCCGGGCACCCGCTCCGATGCCACCCAGCGGAAGGGGCCGGAACCCACGATGTCGCGGATCGGCGTATTGGCGTCGGTGCTGGCGATCCGCTCCGGCATGATGAAGGGAACCGGGGAGCTGGGCTTGGCCAGGGCGTCGAACAGCAGCGCGAAGGGGCGTTTCAGGCGGAAGGTGAGATTGCGGTCGTCATCCGCCACCAGTTCATCGGTCGCCGCCAGCAGCGCCTGGCCCATCGCGTCGCGCTGGCCCCAGCGCTTGATGGAGGCGACGGCGTCGCGCGCCCGCACCGGCTCGCCATCGTGGGATTTCAGCCCGGGCCGCAAGGTGATGGTGACGCGGCGGCCGCCATCCTCCACCCGATGCCCCTCGGCCATCTGCGGCTGCGGCTTGAACTCGGCATCGACGCCATAGAGGGTATCATAGATCAGGAAGCCGTGATGCCGCGTGACATAGGCGGTGGTCACGATCGGGTCGACAACGGCAACATCCGATTGCGGAATGAATTTCAGCACCCGGTTGGCGGCGGGCTGCGCCAGGGCCGGGCTGGTCAGCGCCCGATCGGCCAGACCGGCCGGCAAGGCGAGTCCGGTCGCGCCTAAGGCGCCGGTCCTCAGAACATCCCGTCGCCGCATGGTTCGTTCCCCGTCATCCTGTTGCCAAATTGTCGAGTTAGGGCCATGCCCGAAACCGGGCAAGGGTTCCGAAAGGCTTCGCTTCGCCGGCATTTGCATGGCGCCCGCGCATACCGCCATGCGCCATGGATCGTGACAACACCGCACGGCGACATCGGGCGGTATAAGCCTCACCGTGCTGTGTTTGTGCAGCGCACATAATCACCGGTATCCTGCATGTATCCGGAAGCAAACACATGATCGCATCTCCTTCCCAGGCAACCCTGGCGAATCGCCTGGGTATTGGCCGCACGCGTTGGGCGGGCGAGTTCCTGCGCTTCGGCCTGGTGGGAGCGGCCGGCTTCGTGGTGGATGCCGCCGTTCTGACGCTCGCGCTGGCCCTGGGGCTTGGTCCCTGGTTTGGCCGTGTCCTTTCCTATGTGGCGGCGGCGAGCGCGACATTCGCGATGAATCGCGCCTGGACCTTCCGGGAAGCCGGCCGGGCACGGCCGATGCGGCAGTGGGCACTGTTCCTGACCGTCAATCTGTCCGGATTCGTATGCAACTACGGCACCTATGGCACGCTCATCGCCCTGGTTCCGACAGTTGCCGCAAACCCGGTGCTCGGGGTTGCGGCAGGATCCGTTGCTGGGCTGGCAGGGAACTTTCTGCTAACGCGACGTTTCGTCTTCGGCCAGGACGCCGGAGTGTCCCGGCATGCCGGACGGTGAAGATCACAGAAGCCATGCATAGCGGATGCCCTCCCCGGAAGCCGGCCCCTGACGCATCGCCCGTCCGGCTCAAGGCCCTGGCATGCACGGCATGAGCCCGCCCGAGCCGCGCCCGTCGGATACTCGCCTGGTCCCCGCGGTGGCGGAGGCCGGCTGGGGCGACTACCGCACCGCCGCCAGGACCCGCACGCGCCGGACGTCCCACCACTGGGCCAGCACGAAGCCGCTGCCTCCCGCGCTCCTGGCCGCGTCGGTGGTGCTGCTCGATATCGGCATGGTGGCCGGCGGTGGCCTGCTGCTGCGATTCGGCCCGAGCCCGGAAGGCGGTCCGGCCTGGCCGCTGATCGGCGTCCTGATCCTGTTTTTCGTCAGCCTGGCGGGGGCGGCCGGCGCCTATCGGCATGGCGGGCTTTTCGGCGGCCGGCGCGCGATGCTGGCGGCGCTTGGCAGCCTCGCGGCCGCTCTTGGCGGGACGGCGCTGGCGGCCCTGGCACTGGATGCCCGGGCGGATTTCGGGCCCGGCCTCGCGCTGTTCTGGCTTCTGCTGGCGGCGCCGGCGCTGCTCGGCGGCAGGCTGGCCGCCGCCGCCGCGCTCCGGGCGGCGCCCCGGCGCACGCGCACCCGCGTCGTGCTGGTGGGCGATGGGCCACAGGCCGCGCGTTTCGCGGCGGCGCTGCAGGCCTGGCCGGACCAGAGCCTCCGCCTCCTCGGCCTGGTCGATGACGGGTGGCGCGGCCTCGCCGCGCGCGGCCATGGCCAGAGCGGCGTGCCGCATCTCGGGCAGGTCGAGACGCTGCTCGGCATGATCCGGCGCGGCGAGGTGGACCAGGTGGTTCTGACCCTGCCCTGGGCCGCGGAGGCACGGCTGCGGCGCCTGGAAACCCTGCTCGCCGACTACCCCGTGGATCTCCGCCTTGCGCCCGACCTCGCTGCCTATCGCGCCGGGCAGCCGGGCGGGCTCGACGCCGGCGGACTGCCGATGCTGCGCCTCGCCGATCGGCCGATCCGGGGTTGGGCCGGGGCGCTGAAGGTGACCGAGGACTATGTGCTCGCGCTTGGCGCCCTGGCGGTGGCGGCGGTGCCGATGGCGCTGATCGCCCTGGCGATCCGGCTCGAGACGCCCGGCCCGGTCCTGTTCCGCCAGCGCCGCACCGGCTTCAACAACCAGGAATTCCACGTCTTCAAATTCCGCACCATGCACCATGCGGATGCCGATCCCGGCGCCGAGCGCCAAGTCCTGGAAGGTGACCCGCGCGTCACCGGCGTCGGCGCCGTCCTGCGCCGCACCTCGCTCGATGAATTGCCGCAGATCTTCAATATCCTGCGCGGCGAGATGTCCTTCATCGGGCCACGGCCGCATGCCCCTGGCACCCGCGCCGGCGGGCGCCCCTTCGAGGAGGTTGTGGCGCATTACGCCGCCCGGCACCGGGTGAAGCCCGGCCTCACCGGCCTCGCGCAGGTGCGCGGCTGGCGCGGCCCGACCCAGACGGAGGAGAAGCTCATCCGTCGCGTCGAGAGCGATCTGGAGTATATCGAGAATTGGTCGCTCTGGCTTGACGTGGTGATCCTGGTCCGCACCCTGGTGGCCGTGGCCCGCATGCGCAACGCCTGCTGAGCCGCCGGCCACCATCGCCCAGACCGGTCGGAGCACGCCCGATGTCCCATACCCTTCTTCCGGCCCGCCCGGGCGCCGGTTCCGCAGCCACGGGTCCCGCACCGGAGAGCCGTGCCGCGGCCCCGCGCATCGCCGTGCTGATCCCCTGCTACAACGAGGAAGTCGCGATTCCCGGCGTCGTCGCCGCCTTCCGGGCCGCGCTGCCGCTGGCCACCATCCACGTCTACGACAATAACTCGGGGGACCGGACGCGGCAGGTGGCGGCCGCGGCCGGTGCCGTGGTGCGGACCGAGACGCTGCAGGGCAAGGGCCATGTGGTCAGGCGCATGTTCGCCGATATCGAGGCGGATGTTTACCTGCTGGTCGATGGCGACGGCACCTATGATGCGGCCGTGGCGCCGGAACTGGTGCGGCTGCTGCTGGAACAGCAGCTCGACATGGTGACCGGGGTGCGCGTCACCGACGCCACCGCCGCCTATCGCCCCGGCCACCGCTTCGGCAATGCGCTGCTCACCGGCATGGTGCGGCAGATCTTCGGCAACCGCATCACCGACATGCTGTCGGGCTACCGCGCCTTCTCCCGTCGCTTCGTGAAGAGCTTCCCGGCGCTCGCCGAGGGGTTCGAGACCGAGACCGAGTTCACCGTCCACGCGCTGGAGTTGATGCTGCCGGTCGGCGAGTTGCTGACGCCCTATCGCGAGCGGCCGCAGGGCTCGGTCAGCAAGCTGCGCACCTATAGCGACGGGTTCCGCATCCTTCGCACCATCCTCCTGCTGGTGCAGCGCGAGCGGCCGCTGGCCTTCTTCGCGAGCGCCGGCGCGCTGCTGCTGCTGCTGGGGGTCGGGCTCTCGGTGCCGGTGGTGCTGGAATTCCTGCGCAGCGGGCTGGTACCGCGGCTGCCGACGGCGGTGCTCTCGACCGGCCTGGTGCTGCTCTCCTTCCTCGCCTTCGCCTGCGGGCTGATCCTGGATACCGTGACGCGCGGCCGGAAGGAGGCGAAGCGGATCGCCTATCTCGCCATCCCGGCCCCGGATTTCAGCACGGCGGGGCTGGAAGGCGGGACGCCGGCGTGAACTGGCCCGCCTACCCGCAGCCCCGCCACCTGGCCGGCGCCGAGGCGCCGCCCGCGCCGGGCTATGCCGCCGATGTCATCATCCTGGCGCTCGACCGGGCCGAGGATACCATCGCCGCCATCGCCTCCGCCCGGGCGCAGGCCGGGGTGGCGAAGCATGTCTGGATCGCCGATCAGGGCAGCCGGCCGGAGAACCTCGCCATGCTGGCCGCCGCCGTGGAGGGCGCGGCGGATGCGACACTGGTGCAGCTCGACCGCAATTGGGGCGTGGCCGGCGGCCGCAACCGCGCAACCGCGCTAGGGCAAGGGCGGGTGGTCTTCGCCCTCGACAATGATGCGGAATTCGCCACCCCGGACACGCTCGCCCGCGCCGTGCAGGCGCTCGAGGCGGAGCCGGATCTCGCCGCCATCGGCTGCCGCATCCTGGTGCATGCGACCGGCGCCGAGGATCTCTCCTCCTGGGGCTACCCGGCCTCGCTGCTGCCACGCGCGGCGGAGAGCTTCGACACCGTAACCTTCGTAGGTGCCGGCCATGCCATCCGCCGCGCCGATTTCGCGGCGGCGGGCGGCTATGACGACGCGCTGTTCTTCGCCTGGGAGGAGTTCGACTTCGCGCTTCGCGCCATCAATCTCGGCCGCCGCATCCGCTATCGCGGCGACATCGCGGTGCGGCACAAGGTCAGCGGCGAGCGGCGCTTTGCCTGGTCCGGCACGCGCTGGTTCCACTTCGTCCGCAACCGGCTCTACATCGCGCTGAAATCCGGCACCCCTGCGGCGACGCTGCTGCCGCGCTTCCTGGCCTATCAGGTGAAGGGTGCACGGAACGGGGTGCTGTGGCAGGGGCTGCGGGCCGGCGCGGCGGCGCTCCGCCTCGCCCGCGAATTCCACCCGGACCCGGGGCAGGAGGCGCTGTACCGGCTGACGCCGGCGGCGCGGGAATACCTGGCGCGGAACGACGCCGCGCATCGTGGTAGCTGGCTCAGCCGGGCCAGGGCGGAGGTGCTGGCGGCGTTGCCGGGCGTGCCGGCCGCCCGCTGACCAGGGGGCACAAGGCCCGGATCAGCCATCGCGGCTCAGGTGCCGCGCCGCTGCCTTGCCTCCCGCCACAACAGGCCGAGGATCGCCGGGTCGTCCACGAGGTAGCGCCGGGCCAGGCGGCGCGGGTCCTGCGCCAGCCGCCAGGCCCATTCCAGCCCGGCCCGCTGCACCGGAAGCGGTGCACGGCGCTCCGCCCCGGTCAGGAACAGCAGGCTCGCACCAATGCAAAGCCCGATGCCGCGTGCCCGACCGCGTTCCACCAGGGCCCGCGCCACCACCTCCTGCCGCGGCGAGCCGACGGCAAGGAAGGTGAAGCGGGCGGGATTGGCCTCCAGGAAGCCGATCGCCGCCTCCAGCGCCGCCGGGTCCCGGTCGAATCCCATCGGCGGGTCGTGATGGGCAAGGCGCCGGAGGCCGAACCGCGCCGCCAGCGCCGCCGCCGTCCCGATGGAGCCGCCCAGGATCGCCACCGGGTCCTCGGGCCGGATCACCCTTTCGAAGAGCGCCGCCGTCAGGTCGCTGCCCGGCACCACGGCGGGTGCCGGCAGGCCGAGCAGTCGCGCCAGCCGCGCGACCACCCGGCTGTCCAGCAGCCGCATGGCGGCCCCGGCATAGAGCGGCGCGAGCCCCGGCTCCCGCGCCAGCCGGATCAGGTGGTCGGCATTGGGCGTGACCAGGAAGGCGAAAGGCGCCTCCGCCGGCCGCGCCGCCAGCCGCCCCAGCACGGCCTCCAGCGTCAGGTCGGCGAAATCGAGGCCAAGCAGGCGGATTGCGGGGGCGGGTCCGATCAGAGGGCGATCCGCAGCCGGAGCTGGAGCAGGTTGCGGTCATATTCGGGGACGCCGCCGCTCGACTCCAGGCGCTTGTAGAAGGAATAGGAGCCCAACACCGCCATGTTGCGGTTCAGCAGGTAACGGGCGCTGAGCGTGGCGACGCCGTCGGTCGCGGTCTGGTTCGGGCTGCTGTATTCGCGGCGATCGGCCCGCAATCGGCGCCGAGGATGACATTGCGGAGATATTCGTGGTCCACCCGGGCCGCTGCCGTGGTGCGCTGGTAGCTCACCGCATCGAGCCGGATGGATTCCTCGATGGTGCGCGCCACATTGAAGCTGACGGTGGTGAGCAGGCTCGGCGACCAGGTGAGCTGCCCTTCCACCGCCGGCCCTTCCAGCGTCTTGATGGTTGGGCTGCGGTAGTCGCGCTGGCGCCAGCCAAAGGCAAGCCGCCCCTGCCATACCCCGTCGAAATCATACTGGAAGCCGACCAGCGCCTCCCAGGTGAAGCTGTCCCGGCCGTTCGAGACGCTTTTGGTGTAGTTGATATCCTGCACCCGGACGACGCCGGTGATGTGGCGGCCGGGCGCGAAGGCATAGGTGGTGCCCACCGCGCCGATGACGGTGTCGAAATCATTGTTCGAAACCGGCTGCGGAACACCGGCCAGGGTCGTGTCCTGGAAGCGGTAGGTGCGGTAGGTTCCGGTGCCGAGCAGGCCGACCCGGTTGAACCGGGTGACGCCGGTGACCTGCACCTCATCGGAATCATAGGGCACGGGCTGCGAGATGCCGGCGGTCTGCACGTCGAAGTTGTAGACGTCCAGGTGCTGCCTGTAGTGCCGGTAGCGGGCATCGACATTGGTATCGGCCGAGAAGTCGTAGCGGCCGAAGCCGCCTACATTCCAATCCGTCCAATCCAGGCTGCTTTCGCGGAAATATTGCCGGGCATCGACATTGCCGGAGACACCGACCGCATGCGTGCTCCAGTCGCTATCCAGCGAAAGGCTGCCACTTTGGGTCGCGAAGCCATCGGACCTGATGTTGCGCTCACGGCCGAACAGGTTGCTGTCCCAGCCGAGTCCCGCCTCCGCCGCAGCATCCAGCCGGAAGCCGCCGAGTCGCACGCCCAGGGGGTCGTAGTCGCGCCGCGGCCGCGATTCGACCGTGACCCCCCGTTCGACGTCACGTGGCACGACGCTCTGCGCCGATGCCCCCACCACCGGCACCCAACCAAGAACCAGTGCCCAGGCAACATGTCCCGGCAACCGCATCGCCATGTTTCACCCGCTATTCACCCGCCCGGGGTTTGCTACCACGGGCCAGGATGGGTCGGTCAATGTGCAACATTCACGATCCGTCATTTCCGCGGCGATATGCCGGCAGGTGTGTTGCATGCCGCTCGCGATAATGTTTCGGGCGCGAAAGACTCTTGATGGATGACGGCTGGAGGTACTTAGGAACAAGATGTCGGTTGAGTATCGATTTCTGCGACTTGTCGAAAGAGCTTGCAATTGAGTGCCATGCGAGGACGTATTCCAACCATAGGGTGCATCTGCGCCGCTCGCACAGCCTCGGGCGCCCCGGGGTGCGGCAGCAGGGCCCATTCCTTGCAGCGGATCACCGGCCGCGACGGTTCGGCGGGCGGCGGGCGGAAGCGTCGCTGGCCGGCCATCCAGGCGGCGGCGCAGCCCTGAGTTCGAAACCGGAGCCAAAGAATGGCAACCATCGAGACGATCAGACCAGACCTTGGCCGACCAGAGCTTGGCAAAACGGAAGCCGGCAGCCCCCGTACGATGACCGATAGCCCACTCGACTTCGCAGCCTTCCGGCAGGGCCGCGGCGAGGCGGAGCGGACGACCGACCTGCTGGCCTTCGGCCTTGCTGCCGAGCGGCAGGAGCCCGTGACGCCGGAGGCAATCGCCCGGCTCCGGCAGGAAGCCACGGCCGCGCTGAGCGATTTCTCGTTCCGCTACCTGCACAATACGGTGGAGCAGGTGCGGCGCGACGCGGTTACGGAACATCTCGGCCGTCTGCGGCCCCCGCCGGGCTTCCTGCGGCTGGTCCTGGCCAATCTGGTCGCCCTGGCGCTGGCCGCGGCGGCCGGCTGGTGGCTGATGCAGCACCCCGAAACCCTGGCCGGAATTTCCGGCCTCTTGGCAGGCTGACGCATGTCCGGAACCCGCCTTGCCCTTTCGGGCCTCGATCCCGCAACGGAAACCCCGCTGCGCCGGGCATTGCGCGCCTGCCGCAAGCAGTTCCTGTTGGTGGGCGTGTTCAGCGGGGTGGTGAACCTGCTGCAACTGACCACCTCGATCTACATGATGCAGGTCTTCGACCGGGTGCTGGCCACCCGTGTCCTGGATACCCTGCTCTATCTCTCCCTCATCGCCGGCGCCGCGGTCTTCGTGCTGGCGCTGCTCGAAGCGGTGCGCGGCCAAGTCATGCAGCGGCTCGGCACCTGGGTCGAGCATCGGGTGGCGCCGGAGAGCTTCGTCCGGGCCATCGAGAGCACGCTGCGCGGCCGGCCCTACCGGATGGAGGCGCTGCGCGACCTGGCGGTCTGCCGCGGCTATCTCGGCTCGCCCGGGGCGCTCTCGCTCTATGACGTGCCCTGGGTGCCGATCTATATCGCCGTGATCTTCCTGCTGCACCCGGTGATGGGCTGGATCGCCCTGGGCGGTGCCTTCCTCCTGTTCGGGCTGACCCTCACCAGCGAGCTTTCGACCTCGAAGCTGCTGAAGGAAGCGAATACCGCGGCGATGTCCTCGCAGCGCCGGGCCGATGCCATCTCCCGCAATGCCGAGGTGATCGACAGCATGGGCATGCTGCCCTCGGTCATCGGCCGCTGGCGGGAATCCGTCGCCGCGATGACCGAGCCGCAGCAGCGCGCCGCGGACCGCGCCGCCATGCTGGTCGCCGCCACCAAATTCTTCCGCCTCGCCGTCCAGATCGCGATCCTGGGCGTCGGCGCCTATCTGGTGCTGCTGCAGGAGCTGACCTCGGGCGCCTCCATCGCCGGCTCCATCATCATGGGCCGGGCGCTGGCGCCGGTGGAGCAGATGATCGGCGGCTGGAAGCAGTTGGTGCAGGCGCGCCAGTCCTTCCGCCGCCTGCAGTCCTTCCTGGCCCTGCCCCGGCTGCGGCCGCCCGGCCTGCCACTGCCCGAACCCACTGGCCAGCTTTCGGTGGAGCGCGTCTCCTATGCCTTCCCGGGCCAGGGCGTGGCGATGATCAAGGGGGTGAATTTCAGCCTCTCCGCCGGCGAGAGCCTGGCGATCATCGGTCCTTCCGCCGCCGGCAAGACCACGCTGATCCGGCTGCTGATCGGCACCCTGCCGGCCTCGGCGGGCACGGTCCGGCTGGACGGCGCCGATGTCTACCAGTGGCTGCGCGAGGATTTCGGCCGCCATGTCGGCTACCTGCCGCAGGACGTGGAACTCTTCGACGGCACCGTCTTCGGCAATATCGCCCGCATGGCCGAGGCGACGCCGGACAATGTCTATGAGGCCGCCATGCTCGCCGGCTGCCATGAGATGATCCTGCGCCTGCCGAATGGTTACGAGACCGAGATCGGCGATGGCGGCCAGTATCTCTCGGGCGGCCAGCGGCAGTTGATCGGCCTGGCCCGCGCCATGTTCGGCCGGCCGAAATTCGTGGTGCTGGACGAGCCGAACAGCAACCTGGACGGCGATTCCGAGGCGCAATTGCTGCGTGCCCTGGAACGGCTGAAGGAACAGGGCACCACCGTCGTGCTGGTGTCCCACCGGCCGACCCTGGTGCAGGGCGTGGACAAGATCCTGCTACTGAAGGACGGCGCCATGGAAATGTTCGGCCCGCGCGCCGAGGTGCTGAAGCGCCTGATGACCCAATCGCGCCCGGCGGAGGTGCCAGCGGCCCCCGCCAGCGTTCGCCTGGAAGGAGCCGGCGCCGCCCGATGAGCACCGAATCCCCCACCCTCGTTCCCGTCGCCAGGACCTCCGCTGTGGTCCCGGCGCCCTCCTCCCGGGCGCTCGTGCCACTTGGCCGGAGGGAGCTTGGCTCCGTCCTGCCGCCCTATCCGCCCAACCTGCTGCTGGATGCGCCGGCGCCCCGCACCCGCATGCCGCTGATCTTCGGCCTGGTTGTCTTCCTCATCTTCGTCGTGGGTTTCGGCGCCTGGGCCGTGCTGGCTCCTCTGGCCGAGGCCGCCATCGCCCCTGGCGTCATCAAGGTGGAGGGCAATCGCCGCACCATCCAGCACCTGGAAGGCGGCATCGTCCGCGAGATCCTGGTCCGCGATGGCACCAGGGTCGAGGCCGGCCAGGTGCTGATGCGGCTCGATGACATCCAGTCCGATGCCACTCTGGAGACTCAGCGGGCACAGCGCTGGGCCCTGCTGGCGCAGGATGCGCGGCTTTCCGCCGAGATGGCGCGGGCGCAGGAGATCAGCTTCCCCGCCGACCTGCTGGGCAGCCCGTTGCCGCGGGCGATGGATGCCGTGACCGGCCAGCGGGCGCTGTTCGAGGCGCGGACCGCCAGCCTGAACAGCCAGGTGCAGGTGCTCCAGGCGCGGATCGACCAGCAGCAGGCGGTGATCGCCGGCGCCCGCGGCCAATTGGCCGCCACGCGCCAGCAACTCACATTCATCCGGCAGGAGGAGACCATGCGGCGCGGCCTGGTGCAGCAGGGCCTCGGCCGGCTGCCGGAATTGCTGGCGGTGCAGCGTGCCCGGGCCGGGCTGGAGGGCTCCATCGAGGACCTGAACGGCCAGGTGGAGCGCGCCAACGCCAGCATCGCGGAAGCCGAGAAGCAGATACAGCAACTGGTCGACCAGCGGATGCAGGAAGTCTCGACCGAGTTGCGGGACGTCCGCGGCAAACTGGCTGAAACCGAGGAGCGGCTGCGGGCCGCGAGCGACGTGCAGTCCCGGCGGGATATCCTGGCGCCGGAGGCCGGCACCGTGCTCAACCTCCGCATCTTCACCTTGGGTGCGGTGTTGAAGCCCGGCGACCCCGTCATGGATCTGGTGCCGGAGAATGACCGCCTGGTCGCCGAGGTGAATGTCCAGCCCATGGACATCGACGTGGTCTATCCCGGCCTGCGGACCGAGATCCGGCTCCCCGCCTTCAAGCAGCGCCTGGTGCCCTTCCTGCACGGGCATGTGACCTGGGTCGCCGCCGATGTGACCACCAATGACCAGACGCGGCAGCAATACTATCGGGCCTATGTCCTGATCGATCGGGACCAGCTGGAGCGCCTGCCCAATATCTTCCTCACCCCCGGCATGCCGGTGGAGGCGCATGTCCAGATCGGCGAGCGGACCTTCTTCCGCTACATAACCCAGCCGATCCGCGACAGCTTCCATCGCGCCTTCCGCGAGCAATAGGCGGCCGGACAGCCGGAGCGGCCGCCTTCGAGGGGGGGCGGTCGCCTCCGGAGGGTGGTAGGCTCCGTTCCGTTCAACCGGACAGATCAGGAGAGAATCATACCATGGCCGATGCGCGCACGATCTTCGCCGATGGCATCCTCGATGCCAGCGTCACCCACGGCGTCGCCCGCCTGACCCTGGCCCAGACCGGGCCGGACGGAAAGCCGGTCGCCGCCGGCCAGCTCGTCATGCCGCTGGTGCAGCTGCCGGCGCTGGCCAATGGCATCATGGGCCTGCTCAAGCAGATCGAGAGCCGGATGAAGGAGGCGCAGGCACAGGCGCAGCAGCCCGGCAATGCCGCCGCGGAGGCTCCGGCTTCGATCCCCGGCGCCTTCCGCTTCGGCTGAGCCGCGCATGCCGGCGCCAAACCTTGTCCCATCGGCGGCGCCGGTGCTCAGCGTGATCCTCTGCACCCATGCGCGGCCGGATTACCTCGGCGCCTGCCTGGCCGGCCTCGCCGCCCAGTCCCGCCGCGATTTCGAGCTGCTGGTGGTGGACAGCGCCTCGCCACCCGCTGCCGCGACGGCGATCGCCGGCCTCGCCGCCCGGCATGGGGCGCGGCTGCTGCGGGCGGAGGCGCCGGGGCTCAGTCTCGCCCGCAACCTCGGCCTCGCCGCCGCCCGCGCGCCCTGGGTGGCCTATCTGGATGACGATGCGGTGGCGGAGCCCGGCTGGGCCGCCGCCCTGCTCGCCCGCATCGCCATCCTGCCCGAAGCGGGAGCCGCGCTGGGGGGGGCGTATCCTGCCGGCCTGGGAAGCGCCGCTGCCGGACTGGTGGCCGCCGGCGCTGCGCGGCGTGCTCACCATCGTGGAATGGGCAGGCTTCGGGGAGGTCGGGCAGGACCTGCCGGCGGGGGTGGATATCTACGGCGCCAATATGGCTTTCGCCGCGGCACCGCTGCGCGAGATCGGCGGCTTCCCGGAGGCGCTTGGCCGCATCGGCAACCGGCTGCTCTCGGGCGAGGAGGTGGAGGTGGTGGGCCAACTCCGCGCCCGCGGCCACCGCGCCTTCTATGATGGTGCCGCCACGGTGCGGCACAGCATCCAGCGGGAGCGGCTGCGGCCGGCCTGGCTGCTCAGCCGCCTGCTCTGGCAAGGCGCGACCGATGCATTGCGCGACCGCCGCGGCGGCGGGCTCGGCCGGGCGCCGGGCGCCGCGCTGCGGCTGGCGGTGCAGGCGCCGCTGCTGCTCTGGCCCAGCGGCTCGCCGGCCCTGCTGCGGGCGCGCTGCGGCGCCGCCTATAACCTCGGCTACCTGCGGGGCCGGCTCTCGCCCGGCCTGCTCGGAAGCGCAACATGACCCTGCCGCGCCGCGCCCTGCTGGCCAGCCCCCTGCTCCTGCCCGGCCTTGCCGCGGCGCAGCCGGCTGATCTTCGCAGCCGGCTCGCCGGGCTGCGGCTCGGCGCCAATCTGGAGCGTTGGTTCACCATCGCCCGCGACAGCCAGCCACGCCGGCTTGGCCCCGCCTGGTGGCGAGGCTTCCGCGCGGCCGGCTTCGACCATGCCCGCATGTTCCTGCCGGAGGCGGCGCAGACCGGCGATTCGCGCGGGATTCTGGCCATGTATCGCCAGGCGGTGCAGGACGCGGTGGCGGCGGGTTTGCCGGTGCTGCTCGGCCTGGCCGACAGCTTCCACCACAGCAATCCCTGGGGGGGAGCGGGACTGGGCGGCACTCGCCACCCGCGCGGCCTATTTCGGCGCCGAGACCGACCCGGCGCAGGTGGTGCTGGCCCCGCTGAACGAACCCGCCTTCCCCGATACCGCCACCTGGCTGCCGATGCGCGACCGGCTGCTGGCCGCGCTCCGCCGCGCCGCGCCGCGCCACACGCTGATGTGGGGCGGTCACGAATGGTGCAGCGCCGCCTCCCTGCTGGAGGCCACGCCACCCGCCGACCGCAATACCATTGCCGAAGTGCATGACTATGCCGGCGGCGATGCGGGTGCGGTGCAGGCCCGCTTCGCCGATATGGCGGCGTGGCGGGACCGGCACCGGCTGCCGGTGCTGGTGACCGAACTCGGCGGCCCGCAGGCGCATGCCGAGGACCGCGCCGCCCTGGCCGCCGATCTCCGCGCCAGCCTGCCGGTGCTGCGTCGGCTCCGGCTGCCGGCGACGCTCTGGACCTATACGCATGGCGGCTGGTGGCGGCTGCAGCCGGGTGAGGATTCGGCGCCCTATCCCGAACTGCGCGCCGCGCTGGGCTGACCGCGGCGCTATTCCGCCGCGCTACGTGCCAGCCTGCCGCTTGGCGCCGGTGCCGCCCGCTGCAGGATCCAGCGATGCGCCGGCGTTTCCACGAAGCGGCAGGCCAGCCAGCCGGCCAGGAGATTCGCCAGGAAGCCGCCTGCCATCAGCAGAATGCGACCGGCGAGGCCCGGGTCGATCTGCCGCAGCAGCCCGACCAGCGCCGCCTCGATGAAGACCCAGCAGAGATAGACCCCGAAGGAGGCGTCGCCGAGCCGCAGCAGCAGGTCCGGCCGCGCCGGCTCCGCCTGCCAGGCGGCATGCTGCCAGATCCCCAGCATCAGCGCGGCAAGCCCCGCCACGGTCAGCGCGTCCTGGCGGAGCGCCAGCCCCAAGGGCAGCGCCAGCCCCGCGGCCAATACCAGGCTTGGCCGAAGCCGCCCCTCGGTCGCGAGCCGCCCCAGTGCGAGTCCACCACAGAATTCCAGACCGAAGCGCAACAGGCCAAGATGCACGGTGTGGTTCAGCCCGATCTGCGGCACCGCATTGGCCAGGGCCCAGAGGCCCGCAAACGCCAGCAGCGGCACCGCCGGCACCAGCCGCCGCGGCAGCCGCAGCAGCGCCGCAAGCACCAGCGGAAAGGCCAGGTATCCGGCCCATTCCACCGATAGCGCCCAGGACGGGTAATTCCAGGAATGCCGGCTGGTGGTTTCCCAGGCATTCACCAGCAGGAGTTGCAGCAGGAAGTCGCCGAGTCCGAACCGTTCCGGGTCGCGGATCGCCACCCCCAAGGCCATGGCCAACCCGACCAGCGCCGCCAGGGCCACCAGCGCCAGCAGGTGCAGCGGCAGGATCTTGGCCATGCGCCGCAGCAGGAAGCGCCGGGTCCCCGCCAGGCCCACAGGCGGCCGCGCCCCATAGCCCAGCCAGAGCGCGAAGCCGGAGAGCAGGAAGAAGCCATCCACCCCAAGATAGCCCACCCCCAGCACCGGCCGCAGCCAGGGCAGGCCCTGCGTCACGCCCAATGTCAGGTCCAGGTGATACAGGATCACCCAGCCGATCAGCAGCAGCCGCAGCCGGGTCAATCCGGCATGGCGCGGTGCGACGGCCGGCGCGGCCCCCCCTCGCCGCGTGGCTCCCTGACCCCAATCCCATTCCCCCTCCTGACAAATCGCTGATTTGGTTGTCCCGCAGCCCTGTGGGACAACGTGGCCGCATGAACATTGTTGCGTCACCAGCCGCCCAGCGGATCGCCGCACTCTCTGGCGCCACGCTACTGTTGCTTACCGCAGTGCTGCTGCCTGAATACATGATGGTGGCGATGCCGCTACTGGTCATGCTTCTGGCGGTGCTCGCGCTGTATCAATTCCCCATCGCCTTCGTGGCGGCGATGGTCCTGGTCTATGGGCTGGGCCTCGATATCCAATTGGATGTGCTGACTGCAACCGGTGGTGGCGGTGCCAGCGCGGCCCTGGGCGCGGCGGTGGTAAAGGTGGTTCCCTTTGCGCTCATGGGTTCGCTGATACTCCGCTACGGGTTGAACAGCGTGATCAATTGGCCGTTCCTGGCCTTCACCGCCATCGCAGCGCTCAGCATCGCGATCCTGCCGATCGGGCGCGTGGTGGGCATGGGCGAGATGATCCGCAGCCTGATCGGCTCCACCGCGCCCTTCGCGCTCGGCCTGGCGCTGGCGCCGCGCCGGGTCTGGACCGCGCTGATCCGCGGCGCGGCGCTGGTGCCGGTGATCAGCGCGCTGGCTGGGCTGCTCTCCGGTGTGGTCGGCTTCTATCCGCCGCTCGACCAGTTCGGTCGCTTCCAGGGGCTGCATTCCCCGCCCTTCCTGGCAGGGTTCTGCGTCACCGCCATCTTCGCCGCCATGCTGGAATACCTGCGCGGCTTCCGGCTGCGCTGGCTGCTGGTCGGCGGGGTCGACCTCGCCATCCTGCTGGCGACCCAGGCGCGGGCGCCGCTGGCCGCGGTTGTGCTGTTCCTGGCCCTGGTCTTCCTGTTCTCCGGCCCGCGCACCTTCCCGCTGAAACGCAAGGTGGACCTGGTGATGGGCGGGATGGTGCCGGGGCTGCTGCTGCTCGGCCCGATGGTGCTCTATGCGATGCAGCGCTTCACCGGGGATGGCGAATTCAACTATTCCGGGCGCGATATCATATGGCCCTATTTCCTTGAGGCGATCGAGGCCCGGCCCCTGTTCGGCTTCGGGCTCGGCGCCGGCAAGCTGATCGTCAATCCGGAAGACCCGATGATCCGGCTGCTCGGCAGCAGCGCCGCGCACAACGAATACCTGCGGCTTTCGGTGGATGCCGGCGTCATCGGCTGCGCGGCGATCTTCTGCGCCATCATCGCCTGGATCTGGGGCGGCACCCGCAACGCCCAGCTGACCGACCGGCTGGTGCTGCGCTGCGCCCTGGCTGCGGCGCTGCTGCATAGCGGCTTCGACAACACGCTCATCGCCAGCACGGCGGTGATGCAGTTCACCTTCTTCGCCGCCGCGCTCGCCCGGGTGCGGCAGGAAGCGCCAGCGCCACGCCACCGGCTCCGCCGCGCCGTCGCCTGACCATGCCCGAAGCACCCCTCTCCCCCGTGGCCAGCCGTGCCCGGCGGCTCGATCTCGACCGCGCCAAGGGCCTGGCCATCCTGCTGGTGGTCTTCGGCCATATCGTGGCGCGGGAGGTGCCGCCGGGGGTGGAGTGGTACGAGCCCCTGCGCTTCGCGATCTACCGCTTCCACATGCCCTTCTTCCTCTATCTCAGCGGCACGGTCGTGGTGCTGAGCGGCCTGCCCGCGGCAGTGCCCGCCGCCTGGCCTCGGCTGCTGCGGCGCCGCGCCGCCCGGCTACTGGTGCCCTTCTTCGGGATCGGCCTGCTGATCCTGGCCGCCAAGCTCCTGGCGGCACAGGTTGTGCACGTGGACAACCGGCCGGATGGCCTGCTGGGCGGGCTGGAGGATCTGTTCTGGACCACGGCGCATAGCCCTGCGACCTCGGTCTGGTACCTATTGGTGCTGTTCCTTTCCACCGTGGTGGCGCTGCCGCTGCTGCGGGCGGGGCTTGGCACCACCGGCCTGGTGCTGCTGGGCCTCGCGCTGCAATTCGCCGACCTGCCAGCGATCGCCTATCTCGACCGTTTCGCCAGCCACTTCCTGTTCTTCGCGGCCGGCATCTGGGTGGCGGCGCGGCAGGACCGGCTGCTGCCGGCCTTCGAACGCTGGCAATTCCTCTGGTGGCCGGTCTTCGGCGCGGCGATCGGCCTAGCGCTCGCGGGATGGCTGGATGAGCGCTGGTCCATGCTGGTCTGTGGCCTGCTCGCCGTCCCGGCCCTGCACGGCGCGGTGCGTTTGCCGCCGCTCTCGGGCCTGTCCTGGCCGCTGTTCTTCGGCCGCTACGCCATGGCGATCTACCTGTTCAACACCCTGGCGATCGGCTTGGCCAAGGCGCTGCTGATCGCCGTCGGCATCGGCTGGACAGCGCAGCACTTCCCGATTCATGCCATGGTGCTGATGCTGGCCGGGGTGGTGCTGCCGATCCTGCTGAAGGCGCTGCTGCTGCGCCGGGTCCCGGCATTGGATCGGATGACGGATTAGAGCGTGATCGCTTGAGGTGCTCGCACCGAAAAGCGTGAATCACGCGATCAAACAAAGGCATGGAGCATGATGCGTGAACGAAGGTGAACGCATCATGCTCTAGGATACGACCGCAGCCGCCTGCCTCAGGCCCCTGATGCGGCGCCGCGCCGCGATGCCACCGCCGCCCGAGCCACCTCCGACGAGGCCAGCACCGCCGCCGGGGTGAAGGCAAAGAGCCAGGCCAGCCGCGCCTGGTAACGATGCGCCGGGCCGGACAACCCGCCGGTGATCGCCGCATTGCCCAGCGCCGCCGCCAGAACGAAGAGACCGAGCGCGAGCCCGGGCAGGCCGATCCCGAGCCGTCGGCGGAGCAGCGGCAGCGCCAGCAGGGCCAGCAATCCCAGGAAATCAACCGTCCGGTAGAGCGGGGTGATGGTCCGGGCATCCTGCAGCAGCAGTCCCCTGTGCTGCCGGCTGGACTGGAACCGCGGGAGTTCATGCGCGAAGAATTGCGCAATCACCGGCTCCGGTCCCGGCGTGCCCACCCAAGGCTCCAGCCCATCCCCGGTATCGATCATCCGCAGCTGCTCGGCGGTATTGCCGAGCAACGCCAGCGCCACGCCCAGCGGCGCCGTCCGCAAGGTCTCGGCAATGATCGCATTGGCCTCCGGCGTCCAGGCCTTGGGGCCACCGAGATAGCCATAGAGGGTGCCGTCCGGCTCCCAGAGGAAGTGGTTGTGCCAGGGGCTCAGCCGGTCGAGCAGCGGGCAGATCCGATAGCCTGCCTCCGGGCAGGCTTGCCGCAGCATCGCCAGCCCGGGCCCATCATAGATCAGCCGCGTCGCGACGAAGACAGCGCCATAGGGCGAGAGCGCAGCACGTCCATGCCCGGCCAGGTTCACCGCAACCAGCGCCACCGCGGCGAGCAGCGGCGGCACCGCCATCCGCACCATGCCGCTGAGCGCCGGCCGCCAGCCCCGCCATACCAGCAGCACCGCACCTCCCAGTAGCGCAAGGCCAAGCGTCAGCGGCAGATGGCTCTGATGGACCACGACCGTAATGGTGGTCAGCAGCAGCAGCCACAGCCGCTCCGGCACCGAAAGCACGGTCATCCGGAAGCCCAGCAGCCAGAGACAGAGCACGAGCATGCCGGTGAAGAGATCCGGGATCAGCTGCGCCGCCACCCAGGGCAGCCCGGTCAGCAGCGCCAGCCCAAGGGCGGCCAGCACCAGCGCCAGCGGCTCCGGCCGCCCCAGCGCCCGGAGCGTCAGGCCAAGCAGATGCGCCAGGATCAGCCCCTGGACCAGCATCGGCAGCCAAAGGGTCAGGCGCCAATGTGTCGCCAGCAGGAATACGCTGTAGAAGGGCGGCCGATCCCAGCCGACGTAACGCTGCAGCGCCTGGCCGAGATAGGTCCCGGTATCGGCGAAGACCAGCGGATAGCCGTTCCAGAAGCCGGGCCAGACCAGCAGCAGCGCCGCCACCGCCAGGGCAAGCAGGCGCTGCACCGGATGCGGCCGCGCCGCCCGGTCCGCCGCGCCGTCGCCCGGAGATCCGCCGGTGTCGCGGGGAAGCAGCGTCTTCGGTGCCTCGACAACCTGCGCCAGCCCCGTATCCATCTCAGTTCGGGCGGCGATCATCGAAGCCGCGGGGATGCGCGGCGTGCCAGGCCCAGGCGGTGCGGACGATGTCGTCCAGGGCGCCGAGCCGGGGCGACCAGCCGGTATCCCGCCGCAACGCTTCGGAGGAGGCGACCAGTACCGCCGGGTCGCCGGCCCGGCGGGGGCCGAAGCCGTGCGGCACCGGCCGGCCGCCGATCCGCTCCACGGATTCGATCACCTGCTTCACGGAATAGCCGGTGCCGCTGCCGACATTGTACCGGCAACTGCCCGCTTCCAGCCGCTCCAGCACGCGGATATGCGCGTCCGCGAGATCGGCCACGTGCACATAGTCGCGGATGCAGGTGCCGTCCGGCGTCGGGTAGTCGGTGCCGAAGACCGTCAGCGGCGGCCTGGTGCCGAGCGCCGCGCCGATGGCCAGCGGAATGAGATGCGTCTCCGGCTCGTGGTCCTCGCCGATCCGGCCCGCGGGGTCGGCGCCGGCGGCGTTGAAGTAGCGCAGGCAGGCCGAGCGCAGCCCATGCACCTGGTCGGCCCAGTGCAGTCCGCGCTCCACCATCAGCTTGCTCTCGCCATAGGCGGAGGCGGGCGCCACCTCCGCCGCCTCGTCGATCGGCGTGTGCTTGGGGAAGCCGAAAAGCGCCGCGGTGGAGGAGAGCACGAAGCGCCGGCAGCCGGCCTGCACCGCGGCTTCCGCCAGGGTGAGGCTGTTCGAGAGGTTCTCCACGCAGTAGCGCAGCGGCTCCCGCATGCTCTCGCCGACCAGGGAAAGGGCGGCGAAGTGGAAGACCGCATCGAAGCGGCGGCTGGCGAAGACCTCCGCCAGCCGGGCACGGTCCGAGAGGCTGGCTACCACGAGCTCGGCCTCCGACGGCACGGCGGCGCGATGGCCCTGGCGCAAGTCGTCGAAGACCACCACCTGGTCGCCCCGCGCCAGCAGCGCCTGGACCAGGTGACTGCCGACATAGCCGGCGCCGCCAGTGACAAGAAAGCAGGCTCCGCTCATTCGCTCCCGCACCTATTCCCGGAAATAGCCACCGTAGCGCGGATGGTAGACTTCCGCATCGGCATAGCCGGAACGACCATGGACCTTGGCATCCACCTGGGTGAGCGCGGCACCGACCACGCGGGCATGCGCCTCCTCCAGCAGGCCGAGCGAGTTGCGCACCACGGAACGCGGCGTATCCCGCCACTTCACGCAGAGCAGCGTGGCATCGGCCAGCCGCGCCACGACCCGCGCATCCGCCATCGCGAGGGCCGGCGGCGCATCCAGCACGATCAGGTCGTAGTCGCGCCGCACCCGGTCGAGCAGCCCGGCCATCGCCTCCGACATGAAGAGTCCGAGGGAATGGATCTCCGCCGCCCCGGCCGGAATGTAGTCCAGGCTGGAGAGGTGGTCGCGGCGGATGATCCGCTCCAGCACCGCCTGGCCCAGCAGCAGGTCGGTGACGCCTGCCGCGCCCTCCGCCCGGAAGATCCGGCCGAGCGAGGGCTGCCGCACGTCGCAATCGATCAGCAGCACCCGCTCGCCATTCATGGCGGCGGAACGGGCCAGGGCGACCGAGGTGGTGGTCTTGCCCTCGCCCGGCCGCGCCGCGGTGATCACCACCACCCGCGGCGGCTCCGCCCCCAGCCAGAGCGCGGCACGGAGCGTCCGCATGCTCTCGGAGAAGGGGCTGAGCGGCTTCCGGACCACGTAGTCCTCGACCCGGTGCCGCCCGAGCAGGCCGCGCCGCAGCATCGGCACCAGCGCCAGGCAGGGCAGGCCGAGCGAGGCGCGCACCTCGTCGCCCGAGCGCATCGTGCTGTCCGCCTGTTCCAGGAACCAGATGACCAGCAGGCCAAACAGCACGCCCAGGATCACCGCGGCGGCAACGAAGAGCGTCACTTTCGGGAAGCTCGGCGAGCCCGGGACGGTGGCCGGCGACAGCACCCGCGCATCCGCCTTCTCGATCGCGGTCTGCGACACGGTCTGCTGCGAGCGTTCCAGCACCGCGCGCAGCAGGCTGCGCGACGCCTCGGCATCGCGTTCCAGCGCCGCCACCTGGATCTCGGAGGTCTGGCTCTGGTTGACCTTGGCTTCCTGTTGCCGGAGCGCATCCTCCAGGCTGCGGACCCGGGCGCGGGCGGCCCGCGCCTCGGCATCCAGCGCCTGCACCACGCGGCCGGTCTCGGAACCCACCGCGCGCTGCGCGTCATTGACCTTGGACCGGGCGGCGCGGACATCGGGATGGTTCGAGCCGAGCGTCGCCGACAGCCGCTCAAGCTCCGCCCGCGCGGCATCCAGCGCCGCGCGCTGGGAGATGAGGTTGGAGGCGCCGAGCGCCGTCAGGTCGGCGCCGCCGCCGCCGCGTGCCGCGGCCAACCGGGCGTCGGCGGTCGCCATCAGGTTGCGCGCCTCGATCAGGTCGGTGTTGATGCGGCTGACCTGTTCGGTGGCCAGCCCTGCGTTCACGCCACGGGTCAGGCCGGAGGAGGCGCGCAGCGTGGCGATGCGGCTCTCGGTCTGCTGCAGCTCCTGGCGGAGCTGCGCGACCCGGCTGTCGAGCCAGTCATTGGCCCGCCGCACCGCGTTGAACTTGGCTTCGAGCTGGTCGGCGATATAGAGGTCGGCGGCCTGGTTCGCGATATCCGTCGCCAGCCTGCGGTCCTCGGAGGTGAACTGGATCTGCAGCACGCGCGAATTCCGCACCACCTGCACCAGCAGCCGGTCGCGGACCGCCTCGGCGGCGGAAATCTCCGCCGTCTCCTCGGGTGGGACGGCTGCCGGCGGTTCCGGCGCCACCAGCGCGGCGAGATCCGGCGAGATCGTGGTGATTCGCTGCGCCAGCCCGTCCCGCAGCCGGTACCAGGGGGTGGCCTCGCGCTTCGCATCCTCCAGCCACCAGGCGAATTCCGGGCGGTCCGTCAGGCTGAATTGCCGCACGATTCGGCGCGCGAGCGACAGGCTGCGGATCACCTCGATCTGGCTGGCCAGCACCGCATCGGTGGTGTTCTCGTCGCGCAGGATGCTCTGGAGCTCCCGCGCCGCGTATTCGGTCGGCTCGAACATCACCGTGGTCACGGCGGTGTAGCGAGGCGTCAATTGCTTCGCCGCGATGAAGGCGGCTATGGGGAACAGGGCCGCGCACAGAATGAGCACCCAGCGCCGCCGGCGCAGCGCCGCAAGCAGCGCCGTGACAGTTACGCCCTCCGGCTCTATCTGCGCGGCCATGGGCACGGGGGTCCTGAGCGGCGGCCGGCGTTCGGCCGGCTCGCGGGACTCAACCGGTCTGTCGAGCATTCGCGGCTAATCTTCCCTTCACTGCTGCACTGCGGTAGCGGTGCGAGGTTGGATTACGCATCGCCTCCCGCACCGGTCAATGAAAGGCCGAGAGAACCGCGCCGATCCGCGCAAACATCAGCGTGATGAACCACATCTGCAAGGAAACGCGAATGCACAGCCGGGGCTTGCTCTGGCAAAGAGGTCATACGGCACTGCTCTCCGCGACGCGGCCGAAACGCGCACCTGATAGGGAATGTTCGACGATGCCAGGACGCCGACTGCTCAGCCTCATGCTGCTCACCGCACTTGCCGCCTGCGCGGTGCCCGGCGCCAACCTGCCGCCGCTGCCGGATGCGACCCGCACCGCCTATCGCCTGGGTTCCGACGATCAGATCCGCGTGACAGCATTCAATGATCCGCGACTGACCGGTGAGTTCCGCGTCTCGGATGCCGGCACCATTGCGCTGCCGCTGGTCGGCACCGTCCGCGCCGCCGGCCTCACCACCGACGAGGCGGAGCGCGCAATCGAGGCGGAGATGCGGCGGAAGAACCTGTTCCGCGACCCGAGCGTCGCCGTGCAGGTGCTCACCTACCGGCCGGTCTTCGTGCTGGGCATGGTGGAACGTGGCGGCCAGTTCCCCTACCAGCCCGGCATGACCGCGCTGACCGCGGTGGCGGTGGCCGGCGGCTTCAACTACCGCGCGATCCGCGACTATGTCTCCATCACCCGCATCGGGACTGATGGCCGGCCTGTGGAATATCGCGCGCCGCGCGAAGCGCTGGTCGAGCCTGGTGATGTGGTGACCGTCTTCGAGCGGCGCTTCTGATCCGGGCGGCTGCCCTTCTGCTGCTGCTCGCCGCCGGCCCGCTGCCGGCGGCGGCGCAACCGGCAAGGACCTGGGCCGCCGTTCCCGGCCCGGCACCGGGTCCGGCCCGCATCATCGGCGGCACCGGGCTCGGTTGCATCGGCGGCGCGCAGGCCTTGCCGCCGGATGGGCCTGGCTGGCAGGCGGTGCGGCTCTCCCGCAACCGCAACTGGGGACACCCGCTCCTCATCAGCACGCTCCGCGATTTCACGGCGCGGGCGCAGGCCCAGGGTTTCCCCCTGCTCTGGATCGGCGACATGGCGCAACCGCGCGGCGGGCCGATGCCCTTCGGGCATGCCAGCCACCAGACCGGAATCGATGCCGATATCTGGCTGGATCTCTCACCGAAGCCGAAGCTCTCCGCCGCCGCCCGGGAAAGCGTGGAGGTCGCCTCCCTGGTGCTGCCGAATGAAAGCGGCGTCGACCCGGGCCGCTGGCGGCCGCAGCACGCGGCGCTGATCCGGCTGGCGGTGGAACTGCCGGGGGTTGATCGCGTCCTCGTGAACCACGCCATCAAGCGGGAGCTTTGCCGCAGCCATGCCGGCGAAACCTGGCTACGCCGGGTGCGGCCCTGGCGCGGCCATGACCAGCACATGCATCTCAGGCTGCGCTGCCCGCCAGGCCAGGCGGAATGCCGAGACCAGCCGCCGCCACCGGCCGGCGATGGCTGCGACGCCTCGCTCGACTGGTGGCTGACGCCCGAGGCGCGCCGGCCGCCGCCCCGCCCGCCGGGACCGCCGCCATCCTTGCCGGCGGCCTGCGCCGCGATCCTCTCCGCGCGATAGGCCGGCCTACCAGCGCCGCGCCGGCCCGCAATCCAGGTGCACGAAGCCATCGCGCCGGTAGAGCCCGACGCCGCCGATCTGCATCTCCGCCGCCAGCCGCGCCATACCCATGGAATCCCGCCCGGGCAGCCGCACATCCGCCGCCATGCCCGACATGTGCAGGCTGACGCGGGAGACGCGGCGGGAGGTCTGGGCCCGCGCCGCATTGGTCTCCGGCGCCCGGTAGCCGCTGATGACCTGGAAGGATTCGCTGGCGTCGAGCCGCTGCGCCACGCTGTGCAGCAGGTCGAAGAGCCGCGGGTCCATGGGCGTCGCCTCCTCCATGGAGGGATCGCGGAACAGCCAGTCGAGCTGGCGCAGCGCCTCCCGGTCGTAGCGGCCTTCGTTCCAGTAGGTGCCGTTAAAGCTCTCGCCGGTCTGCACCCGCTGGATGAAGAGCCGACGGGCGGCGCCGCCATTGGCCTGGGCCAGGGCGGCGGGCGAGGCCGCCAGGCAGGCGAGGCCGCCGGCCGCCAGGCCCAGCGCCGCCCGGATCACCTCCCGCCGTCCCGATGTCGCGCCATCGCAGCAGGGGCAGACCAGCCGTGCCCGCCGCATCTCAGCGGCCCCCGGCCGCGAGCTGGGCACGCGGGGCCTCGGCGGCGACCCGGTTGCGCGGCGCGTCAAGCGCCCGCGCATAGGCCTCGTCCAGCCCATAGATATCGGGCCGGATGCGGAGCTGCCCGTCCTCGACCGTCACGGTTGTATAGTGCAGCCGCACCGGAATGGATCGGGCGACGCTCATGCTGCTGGTGGCGCGGCTTTCGAGGACGCGCGAAACCCGGGGCCGGTCCCAGCCACCCACACCCTCCAATGCGATGTCCAGCAGCTCCATCGGCTTCTCCAGGCGGATGCACCCGGAGGAGAAGGCGCGGTCGGGGCGGCGGAACAAATGCCGGTCGGGCGTGTCGTGCATGAATATGTCCTCGGAATTCGGAATGATGAATTTGATCCGGCCGAGCGCATTCGCCTCGCCGGCGTCCTGGCGGATAAGGTAGGGAAAGCGCTCCGGGTTCACGCCGCGCCAGTCGATCGTAGTGGGGTCGATCTCCACCCGCTGTCCCTCCGCGAAGCCATAGACGCGGAAGCCCTTCTCCATCATGGCGCGCGGGTCTCGTCGGAAGCGGGGCAGCAGGTCCTCCCGGGCATTGCGTTCGGGCACGCCCCAGGGCGGGTTGAATTGCACCGCGGCCAGCCGCACGCGCAGCGTCGGCGTGGGCCGCGCCGGCTTGCCGACGATCACCGCCATCTCCAGCAGCGCCCGGCCACGGTCGGCCACGACCAGCCGCTGATGCGGGATGTTCACCTCGATATGCCGCTCGGCCGGCGGCGGCGCGGCGGCGCGGCGCATGTCGAGCGCGACCCGCAATTGCCGCACCAGGGCCTCGGCCGGCCGGTTCAGGGCGGCAAGGGTCAGGCGGCCGACGCGGCCATCCGCCTCCAGCCCTTCCTCCGCCTGGAAGCGGCGGAGCACCGCGACCAGCGTTTCGTCATAGACATCGCCAACGCCAGGGGCGGCCGCCAGGATGCGGTCGGTCGCCGCGAGCCGGGCGCGCAACGCCGGCACCCGGACCGGATCGGCCATGCCGGGCTCCAGCGTCTCCGCCCCGCTGCCCGGCACGGTCGGGAAACCGCCGGCCGCCACCCGGGCGCGGGCCGCCGCCAGCGCCGATTTCAGCGCCGCGGCGCCAGCCGGAAGCAGGGCCGCCCGGTCCAGCACGGTGGCGGGGTCCGGGGCGGTGGAAAGCTCGGCCAGCCAGGGGCCGAGGGGAATCGCGGCAGTGTCGCGGCGGAGATCGGCCCGCCCGGGCAGGTCCCGCACCCGGCCATGCAGCAGGTCGGTCAGGGCCAGCACCGCGGCGCGCAGGGTCGCAGCCTGGAATGCGGCGGGGTCGGCCTCCGCCAGGGCGGCGGGCGGGATCGCATAGGCGCGGGGATCGAGCCCATCCTCCCCCAGTCGCCGCAGCCTTTCGGCCAGGCGCTGCGCTGCCATGGCGGGCGCGGCCCGTGTCGCGGCCGGAGCCTCCCTTTGGGCTTCCCTTTGGGGTTCCCCTTGGACGAGGTTCGGCGGAGTGGCGCCAGCGTGGCCCGGCAGGGCGGCGAGGGCACCAAGGAGGGTCAGGGAAAGGATCGGGCGCACGGTCCGGTGATACAGCCCCTCCCGGGATGCCGCCAAGGATTTGTGCCGAAGCCGGTCCCGATTTCGGCGGGATTCGCGGCGAGCCGGGCCTCCCTGCCCGGAGATGCAGTTGACGCGGCCGGCCGGCGCGCGCGAGCCTCGCCGCAACCATCCGGGAGGTTGCGCCATGAGCCTGCTTGAAGCCACGGAGTCCCCACCGCGCAACAGCGATCTCGACACCGCCCTGGCGGAAGCGCGGGAGGCCTATGCCGCGCGCCGGCCACGCAGCGCCGCCATCCATGCCAGGGCGCGGGAGGTGATGCCGGGCGGCAATACCCGCAGCGTGCTGTTCTACACCCCCTTCCCTACCGCCATGCTGCGCGGCGAGGGCTGCTCCCTCTGGGATGCGGATGGCAACCGCTATCTCGACCTGCTCGGCGAATATACCGCCGGCCTCTTCGGCCATTCCGAGCGGCGCATCCTGGACGCCGTGCAGGCGGCGATGGCGCATGGCGTCAATCTCGCCGCGGTGGGCGAGAACGAGCAGAAGCTCGCCGCGCTGCTCTGCGGCCGCTTTCCCTCGATCGAGCTGGTGCGCTTTACCAATAGCGGCACCGAGGCCAATCTCATGGCCCTGGCCGCGGCGCGCGGCTTCACCGGCCGCACCACGACGATGGTGATGCGCGGCGGCTACCATGGCGGCGTGCTAACCTTCGCCAGCGAGCGCAACCCGGTGAACGTGCCGATCCCGCTGGCCTTCACCGACTACAACGACCTGGAAGCCGCGCGGCGCGACATCCTGGCGGCCGGCGACAGCCTGGCGGCGGTGCTGGTGGAACCGATGCTCGGCTCCGGCGGCTGCATCCCGGCGACGCGCGAATTCCTGATGGCGCTGCGCGAGGCGACGCAGCAGGTGGGCGCGGTGCTGATCTTCGACGAGGTGATGACCAGCCGCCATTCCGCCGGCGGCTTGCAGGCGCGGCTCGGGATCACGCCGGACCTCACGACCCTGGGCAAATACATGGCCGGCGGCATGAGCTTCGGCGCCTTCGGCGGGCGGCGCGAGGTAATGGAGGTCTTCGACGGCCACCGCCCCGGCACCCTGGCGCATGCCGGCACCTTCAACAACAACGTGCTCTCCATGGCGGCGGGCTGCGTCGCCATGGGGGAGATCTTCGACGGCGCGGCGGCCGAGGCGCTGTTCGACCGCGGCGAGGCGCTGCGCCTGGCGCTGAATGGCGCCTGCACGCGGGCCGGCGTGGCGATGCAGTTCACCGGCGCCGGCTCGATGGTGAACGTGCATTTCCGCGGCGGCGCCATCACCGGCCCCTATGCCGCGACGGATGCCGAGAATAAGCTGAGGGAACTGTTCTTCTTCGACATGCTGGCCGCCGGCATCTACCTCGCCCGTCGTGGCATGGCGGCCCTCAGCCTGCCGGTGACGGGGGCGGATTGCGCCCGCTACGTGGCGGCAGTGGAGGAGTTCATCAGCGCGAGGCGGCCGCTGCTTGGCGCGGCTTAGCGCCCACCCCCAACCGGCAGGCAGGCGCCGCTGACATAGGCGGCGGCGTCGGAGAGCAGCCAGAGCACCGCCTCCGCCACCTCTTCCGCGGTGCCGCCGCGGCCCATCGGCACGCCGGCGGCGCCGCGCTGCACCCGGTCCGGCATGCCGGCGGCGGCGTGGATCTCGGTGTCGATCAGGCCGGGGTTCACGGCATTCACCCGGATGCCCTCGGCCCCCACCTCCTTCGCCAGGCCGATGGTGAGCGTATCCACCGCGCCCTTGCTGGCGGCGTAATGGACCCACTCGCCGGGCCCGCCAAGCTGCGAGGCGCGCGAGGAGATGTTCACGATGACTCCGCCCTTGTGCTCCCCGGGTCCACCAAGCGCCGTGGACATCCGCCGCACCGCCTCGCGCGAACAGGCGGCCAGCCCCACCACATTGGTCCGCAGCACCTGTTCCCAGACCGCGTCGGGCGTCTCCGCCAGGCGGCCGGCGGGGCCGGTGATGCCGGCATTGTTCACCAGCGCATCCAGCCGGCCGAAGCGCGCATCCAGCGCGGCGAAGCAGCGGGCGCGCGCCCCGGCCTCCGCCACATCGGCCTGCAGCGCCAGCACCGTGGCGCCCGCTTCCCGCGCCGCCGCGGCGGTTGCCTCGGCCCGCGCCACATCGCCCCGGAAGGTGAGGCAGATGTCGTAGCCGCGCGCCGCGGCCAGCCGCACCACGGCGGCGCCGATGCCCCGGCCGCCGCCCGTCACCAGCATCACCGGCCTCGCCGCCGCATTGGCCATGTCCATCCGTCCCCGCCTGCCGCACCCAGCCTGCCCGCCCGGCGCGCTGCTGTCATCCTGCTGGCGCGCGGCGCGCCGCGGGAGCACCATTCTCCACAACAGCGAGGCGGAGGGGAGGAACCATGTTCAGGGACGATCTTTTCGCCGGCAGCCGGGTGCTGGTCACCGGCGGCGGCACCGGCCTCGGCCGGATGATGGCGGAACGGCTGCTCGGCCTCGGCGCCGCGGTGGAGATTTGGGGTCGGCGGGGGCCGGTGGTGGAGGAAACCGCGGCCGCCATGAACGCGGCGCATCCCGGCATGGCCAGCGGGCGTGCCGTGGATATCAAGGATGCAGCGGCGGTGGAGGCGGCCATCGGCGCCGCCTGGGACGAAGGGAAGCCCTTCACCCATCTCATCAACAACGCCGCCGGCAATTTCGTGAGCCGCACGGAGGATCTGTCGCCCCGCGCCTTCCGTGCCATCGCCGATATCGTCTTCCACGGCACCTTCCACGTGACCCAGGCAATGGGCAAGCAATGGATCAAATCCGGCAGCGGCGGCGCGGTGGTCTCCATCGTCGTCACCTGGGTCCGCACCGGCAGCCCCTTCGTGGTGCCCTCCGCCATGTCGAAGGCGGGGATCGATGCCATGACCAAGTCGCTGGCGGTGGAATGGGGCCGCTATGGCATCCGGCTCAACGCCATCGCCCCCGGCACCATCCCGACCGAGGGGATGTATGCGCGGCTGCGGCCAGGCGATACCGATCCCACGGCCAAGGCTGCCGCCGCCAATCCGCTCGGCCGCGTCGGCAATGCCGAGGATATCGGCAACCTGGCCGCCTTCCTGCTGGCGCCGGGCTGGGTGAATGGCGAGACCATCGCACTGGATGGCGGCGGCTGGATGGCCTCGGCGAATTTCCGCGACCTCTTCGCCTGGGGCGATGCCGAATGGCAGGAGGCGCGCGACGCCATCCGCGCCCGCAACAAGGCGGACCAGGCGCAGCGCGGCTGAGCCGCCCGATCGTCTGGAGGCGACGCCGGAGGACGTGAATCGGCCGGCAGGACAATGAGCGCGCATGGACACAGCGGCGCACCGGGCGTTACTCCTGGCCCGAAGCGCGCCATGCGCCAAAAACCGGGGAAACGCCAATATGACCATGACCCGCCGCAGCATCCTCGGCGCCGCCGGCGCGCTTGCCGTAGCTGCGCCGGCGCTGGCCCAGACCGCCTGGCCCGCGGCGCGGCCGATCCGCCTGGTGGTGGGCTTCCCGCCTGGCGGCTCCGGCGATTTCCTCGCGCGCGCCCTGGGCGAGCCGCTGGGGCGGGAACTCGGCCAGACGGTGGTGATCGACAACCGGCCGGGCGCGGGATCGAACATCGCCAGCGAGAATGTCGCGCGCTCGGAGCCGGATGGCTACACGGTGCTGCTGGGCGGTAATTTCAGTCATGCGGTGAACCCGGCCATGTATCGCCGCATCCCCTTCGACCCGATCGCCGACTTCACCCCTATCACCCGGCTCACCGACCTGCCGACCATCATCGCCGTCGCGCCGCAATCGGGCATCACCAGCCTGGCGCAGTTGCTGGCGCGCATCCGAGCGGAGCCGGGGCGCTGGAACTACGCCACCCCCGGCAATGGCACCCCCTCGCATCTCGCCGGCGCCATGCTGGCGAAGGTGGCGGGGCTGGAGCTGACGCATGTTCCCTTCCGCGGCGGCGCGCCCTCGCTGCAAGCCGTGCTGGCGGGAGATGTGCAGATCATCATCGGCACGCCGCCGGTGGTGTTGCCGCAGTCGCGCGCCGGGCGGCTCACGGCGCTGTCGCTGACCACGCGGCTGCCCTCGCCCGTCATCCCGGAGGTGCCAGGAGCAGAGGCGGCGGGGCTGCCGGAGCTGGATATCGGCGGCTGGTGGGGGCTCTGGGGGCCAGCCAGGCTGCCGGCACCGATCCGGGCGCGGCTCATGGAGGCAATGCTGCGAGTGATGGCGCAGCCCGCCCTTCAGGAAAAACTGGCGACCGAGGGGCTGCAAGTCACGACCTCCGCCTCGCCCGAGGAATTCGAAGCCTTCATCCGCCGCGAGATTCCCTTCTGGGCGGAAGTGGTGCGGCAGGCCGGAGCGGTGATCGATTGACGCTGGCGTGATCTCCCTCCCGCGAGGCTTGCGCCGGACCCGCAACCGGCGCGAGCATGGCAGCAAGCGCGGCAGAAGCCCGCGCATCGGAGGACGCCATGGAATTCGGCTATTTCGCCATGCCCTCGCACCCGCCGGAGCGCGGCCTCAAAGCCGGGCATGACTGGGATCTCCAGGTCCTGCGCTGGCTCGATGAGCTTGGTTACACGGAAGCCTGGATCGGCGAGCACCACACCGCGCCCTGGGAGCCGCACCCTTCGCCCGACCTGCTGATCGCCCAGGCGCTGCTGCAGACCAGCCGCATCCGGCTTGGCCCCGGCGGCTTCCTGCTGCCCTACCACCACCCGGCGGAGCTGGCGAACCGGGTGGCGATGCTGGACCACCTCTCCGGCGGGCGGCTGAATTTCGGCGTCGCGGCGAGCGGGCTGCCGAGCGACTGGGCGATGTTCAATGTGGACGGCATGTCCGGCGCCAATCGCGACATGACGCGGGAGGCGCTGGAGATCATCCTCCGCCTCTGGACCGAGGACGCGCCCTTCCACCATGAGGGCAAATTCTGGAAGGTGGACAAGCCGGAGACGATGTTCGGCTTCCTCAAGCCGCACATCAAGCCCGTGCAGGCGCCGCATCCGCCGATCGGCGTCGCCGGGCTTTCGAAGAATTCCGACACGCTGAAACTGGCGGGCGAGCGCGGCTTCCTGCCGATGAGCCTGAACCTCAACCCGGGCTATGTCACCAGCCATTGGGACAGCGTGGAGGCCGGCGCCCGCCGCACCGGCCGCACGCCGAGCCGCCGCGACTGGCGCCTGGTGCGCGAGGTCTTCGTGGCCGATACGGATGAGGAAGCCTGGCGGCTTTCCGTCGGCTCCATGATGGGCCGGATGATGGGCGAGTATTTCCTGCCGCTGCTGGCGAATTTCGGCTTCAAGGACTACCTGAAGCACAGCCCGGAGGTGCCGGACAGCGACGTGACGGTGGAATACTGCGCGCGGCACAATTGGCTGATCGGCTCCCCCACAACGGTGGCCGAGAAGCTGGAGCGCATCTACAACGAGGTCGGCGGCTTCGGCCAGCTTCTGGTCTTCGGCTTTGACTATGCCGAGAACCCCGGCGCCTGGCACAACTCGCTGCGCCTGTTACAGCAGGAGGTCCTGCCGCGAATCCGGCACCTGACGCCCGCCGACCCCGCGGCGCTGGCGGCGCAATAGCGAGATTGAGGGAGAGACCCCGATGGTGATCGTGCAGATCAACTACCGCCGCCCGGAGATGCCCAAGGCGGAATGGGAAGCGCGCTACACGGATGCCCGCGCCGCGCAATTCCTGGAGGTCCCCGGCCTGCTCTGGAAGATCTGGCTCGATGGCGCGGAGGAACGCCGCGCCGGCGGTATCTACCTGTTCGAAAGCCGCGCGGCGGCGGAAGCCTACGCCAATGGCCCCATCGCCGCGCGGATGCGCGCCAACCCGGATATCAGCGAACTCGACATCCGGATCTTCGATGTGCGGGAGCGCATGAGCGAGATCACCCGCGCGCCGCTGCCGCATCTCCGCGCCGCGGCCGAATAGCGCTCAGCCGAAGCGCTCCACCGCGAAAGGCGCCAGGTCGAGGTTGGGCTGCGGCCCCAGCATCGCACGCGCCAGCACCGCCCCGGTGGGGGCGGAGCCGGTGAGGCCGAGATGCCCGTGGCCGAAGGCGCACCACAGCCCGGGCCAGCGCGCCACCGGGCCGATCACCGGCAGGCTGTCCGGCAGGCAGGGGCGATGGCCCATCCAGAAACCCTCGGCGCCCCCGGTCCGCGCCTGGGGGAAGGCGCGGCGGAGATCCTCCAGCAGCAATTCGGCGCGCCGCGGCGTCGGCGGCGCCTCCAACCCGCCGAATTCCACCGTGCCGGCGATGCGCAAGCCGCCCTCCATGGGCGAGATGAAAGCCTTGCGATCGGCCGGCACCACCGGGCGTTGCAGGCTGATTCCGGCATCCGGCAGCATCACGTGGTAGCCGCGCTGCGTCTCCAGCGGCACCTGGATGCCGAGCGGTTGCAGCAGCCGCGCCGACCAGGCGCCGGCCGCCAGCACCACCTGGTCCGCAGGGAGCACGCCCGAGGCGGTGGCAACGCCGGTCACACGCCCGGCCTCGGTGGTGAGCGCCCGCACCGCCTCCTGCCGGATCGTGCCGCCCAGCCGCTCCACCCCGCGCGCCACCACCTGCGCCAGCCGCAGCGGGTTCACGCAACTGCCCTGTTCCGGGACGAAGAGGCCGAGCTGATAGTCGCCCTGCATATCCGGCTCCAGCGCCCGGATCGCCTCGGCGCCTTCCAGGAATTCCAGCCGCATGCCGTGTTGCTGGCGCAGCGCCCAACCACCCGCATCCTTCGCGTAATGCGCGCGGTCGCGATAGAGGTAGAGTTGCCCGGTCTCGCGGATGAGGTCGAGCGCGCCTTCCTCGGCCAGGATCTCCCGGTGCCGCTCCATGGCGCCAAACAGCAGGCCGGACAGCGCCTCGGCGATGGCGGCGACGCGGGCCGGCCGGGCGCTGGCCACGAAGCGCAACAGCCAGGGGGCGGCGCGCGGCCAGTACCGCGCCGGCACATGCAGCGCGCCATCGCGGTCCAGCAGCATCCCCGGCACCTGGCGCAGCACGCCGGGCATGGCCAGGGGCGCGACCGAGCCGGCGCTGATCGCCCCGGCATTGCCAGCGGAGGCGCCGCTGCCTGGCGCCTCGCCATCCAGCACCGTGACCTGTGCGCCGCCCCGCGCCAGGTGCCAGGCCACGCAGAGCCCGACAATGCCGGCGCCCGCCACGATGATGCCTGGCCGGCCCTCCACCTGGCCGCTCATGCCGCTGGTGTTCCGGCCAGTCGCCGCTGCCTGATTTCGCCCCTGATTCCCATGCTGCCCTCCCCTGTCCCGCCGATGCTTCCCCGCCGACCGCATTGACGCAAGCCGCCGCTTGGCGGAGTTTCCGGCAGGCGGGGCCTGGACGGGAGGAAGACGCCATGCGCATCACGCCGAACAATGCCGGGCTTGGCGCGCGGGTCGAGGGGATCAATCTTGCCCGGCCGCTGTCGCAGCCGGATTTCCGCACCATCCTGCGGGCGCTCGGGCAGTATGGCGTGCTGTGCTTCCCCGGCCAGGACCTGGATGCGCCGCAGCTTGCCGCCTATGGCAGCCGCTTCGGCGACCTGGAGGTGAATGTCGCCAACCTCTTCCATGCCCCCGGACACCCGGAGGTGATGATCCTCTCGAACCGGAAGGATGCGGAGGGGAAGCCGCTCGGCCTGCATGATGCGGGCCAGGGCTGGCACACCGACATGTCCTATTCGCGGGAAATTGCCCTGGCCAATGCGCTGCACGCGAAAGAGGTGCCGATGCGCGACGGCAGGCCGCTCGGCGATACCCAGTTCCGCAACATGCACGCCGCCTGTGACGACCTGCCGGCCGAGGTGGTGCAGCGGCTGGAGGGCCGCGTGGCGATCCATGACTTCGAGAAATCTGGGATGTCATGCGCATGCGCCCCGGCAGCATCCGCGGCCCGCTGACCCCGGAGCAGCGCGCCAAGAAGCCGCCGGTGCCGCAGCCGATCTTCCGCACCCATCCGATCACCGGCCGCCGCGTGCTCTATTGCAATCCTGGCTACGCCATGCGGATCGAGGGGCTGGAGCCGGCGGAGTCGGATGCCATGCTGGAATACCTGTTCCGCCACCAGGCCCAGGAAAAATACCTCTACAGCCATGGCTGGACGCCGGGGGACCTGCTGATGTGGGACAATATCGGCACAGTCCACAATGCGTTGGCGGATTACGGGCCAGGGGAGCACCGTTACATACTGCGGGTGCAGGTGATGGCGACACTCGACTACGCCGCGCTGGCCGCCTGAGATGAAGCTTGCCACGTTCCACGCCGAGGACGCGGACCAGATCGGCGCCGTGCTGGGCGATTCGATGGTGCCGCTGCGCCCGGCCCTGGCCGCCGCGCAGCGCGCCGCGGGCGAGGCCGAGGCCCCCGCCATTCCCGCCGACATGGTCGCGCTTCTGGCGGCGGGCGATGCCGCGCTGGTGGCGGCGGCCCGTGCCCTCGCCTTCGCGGCACGGCCTGAGAATGCGGCGCTGCGGCGGCCGCTGGCCTCGGTGCGGCTGCTGGCGCCGCTTCGGCCCGGCAAGATCCTCGGCGTCGGCCGCAATTATGGGGAGCATGCGAAGGAGGTCGGCGGACCGAAACCGACGGCGCCGCGCATCTTCCTGAAACCTGCCTCCTCGGTCTGCGGCCCAGGCAGCACCGTGCGCATTCCGGCCACCGTGACCAAGCCGGATTGGGAGGTCGAGCTTGCGGTGGTGATCGGCAAGCCGGCCTGGCAGGTGGCGGAGGGCACGGCGCTCGACCATGTCGCGGGCTATGCCGTACTGAACGATATCAGCGCACGCGAATTCCAGTTCGACCAGCCGCTGCCCATGACCAGCTTCGCCAAGAGTATGGACGGGTTCTGCCCGCTCGGCCCCTTCCTGGTCACCGCGGATGAGGTGGGGGAGCCCTGGCGGCTTGACCTCCGCTGCTGGTTGAATGGGGAACTGGTGCAGCAGGGCAATACGCAGGACCTGATCTTCAGCGTCGCCGCGCTCATCAGCCATCTCAGCCGCTACCTGGAATTGCAGCCGGGCGATGTGATCGCCACCGGCACGCCCGCCGGATGCGGCCATTTCCGCGACCCGCCGCGCTACCTGCAATCCGGTGACCAGCTCCGGCTGGAGGTGGAGCGGGTCGGCGTGCTGGAACATTCGATCGGCTGAAATGCGAGGCGGGGAGGAAGGCAATGAACAGGATCGCAGGGCTGGGGGTAGCGCTGCTCGCCCTTGCCGGCGTGGCCCAGGCGCAGCCGCGCGCGCCGGGCACGGACTACCCGAACCGGCCGGTGCGGGTGGTGGTGGCGCTGGCGCCAGGCGGCAACGCGGACCTCAATGCGCGGCTGGTGGCAGGCGCGCTCTCCAGCCAGCTTGGCCAGCAATTCGTGGTGGAGAACCGGCCGAGCGGCGGCGGCACCGTGGCCTTCGAGACCGTGGCGCAGACCGCGCCGGATGGCTACACGCTGCTGGTCGGCGCGCTCGGCTCGCATACGCTGAATGTAGGGCTCTATGGCGAGCGGCTGCGGGTGCATCCGCTGACCGGCGTGGACCACATCACCATCAGCAGCCATTCGGCGATCGCGCTGGCGGTGCATCCCTCGCTGAATGTCCACACCCTGGCGGAGTTCCGCGAGCTGCTGCTGCGCAACCCCGGCAAATACGATTACGGCTCCTCCGGCAATGGCACCACCGGGCATATCGCCGGCGCCATGCTGGTGCAGTTGCTCGGCGTGCAGGCGCAGCATGTGCCCTATCGCGGCTCGGCGGCGGCCTTCGCCGACCTTTCCGCCGGGCGCACCGCCTTCCAGGCCGATACCATCTCCTTCCTGAGCGAGCATTTCCGCGCCGGCACGGTGCGCGGCCTGATCATCGCCACGCCGGAACGCTCGCCCATGGCGCCGGATGTGCCGACCAGCGCCGAGGCTGGGCTGCCCGCCTACCAGGCCACCACCTGGACGCCCTGGTCCGCCACGCTTGGCACGCCGCTGCCGATCCGGCAGTTCCTTTATGAGCAGATCGCCGAAGCCCTGAAGACGCCGGCGGTGCACGACCGGCTGATCCAGCTCGGCAATACCATCCCGGAAGGCATGACGCCGGAGCGCACCCGCGCCTTCATTGCATCCGAGATCGAGAAATGGGTGCCCATCGTACGCGCCACGGGCGCGCGCGTGGACTGAACCCTGCGCGCCGCAGGCGCATGCGGGGACTGGGATGTTGCGGATGACTGGAGCAAGAGTGGACTGATCATGGCGAATATCACACAGGGCGCGCTTGTTGCCGCCGACAGCATCCGCGCCCAGATCCTGGCCATCCTGCGCGCCTGGGGCATGCCGGAGGACACCGCCGCCACCACCGCGCAGATCATGGTGGAAACCGATCTGCTCGGCGTCGATTCCCACGGCGTCTCGATGCTGATGTCCTATGAGGAAATGATCGGCAAGGGCCAGATCGAGGTGGCCGCGCGGCCGCGTGTGGTGCGGGACAGCGGCCCCACCGCGCTGCTGGATGGTGGCGCCGGGCTTGGCCACCCCGTCTCCGTCCAGGGTATGGAAATGGCCGTGGAGAAGGCGTTGCAGTACGGCGTCGGCGTGGTGGGCGTGGTGAACAGCCACCATTTCGGCGCGGCCGGCGCCTATGCGCGCATCGCCTCCGAGCGCGGCGTGATCGGCATGGTGACCAGTTCCACCCGCGGCGTGCTGATGCTGCCGACGCGCGGCTCGGTGCCCGTGCTCGGCACCAACCCGATCGCCTTTGCCGCACCGGCGCAGCGCAACAAGCCCTTCGTGCTGGACATGGCGACCACCACCGTCGCCGGCAACAAGGTGAAGGTCTATCACCTGAACGACAAGGAGATGCCGGCCGGCTGGATGATGGATGACAAGGGCCAAACCTTCACCGATCCGCATCTCGGCATGGACACCATGGCGAAGCGCAAGCCCGGCGGGATAACGCCGCTCGGCGGCACGCCTGACATGGGCAGCCACAAGGGCTATGGGCTGGCGATGCTGGCGCATATCCTGGGCGGCACCCTGGTCGGCGCCAGCTTCTCGCCGATCCGCAACCGCAGCCAGAAGCCGGATGAGCCGAACAATATCGGGCATTACTTCATGGCGCTGGACCCGAAGGCCTTCCGCGAGGAAGGCGCCTTCGAGGCCGATCTCGACGACGCCATCGATGTGCTGCACGCGACCCCGCGCGCCAATCCGGATGAACCGGTGCTGGTCGCCGGCGAGCCGGAGGAGGCGATGCGCGAGGCGAGGCTGCGGGACGGCGTGCCGATCCCGACGATGCTCGACCGCCATATCCGCGACCTCGCCGAACGCTGCGGCGCGCCCTACCTGCTGCGCCCGAATGCCTGAGTCGTCCGATGGCCGGAGGGCGCTTGCGCCCGGAGGGCTGAATCAGCCGGCGCTAGATCCAAGCCCAAGGGCTGTGATGGAGCAGCGGGTCAGCCTCATCACGCTTGGTGTTGCCGATCTCGACCGCAGCCGGACCTTCTATGAGCGGCTCGGCTGGCGGCGGTCGATGCCGCAGGCCGAGGGCGTGGTCTTCTTCCAGGCCGGCGGCATGGTCGTGGCGCTGTTCCCGCGGGCCGATCTGGCACGGAGCGCCGGCCTCGCACCGGAAGGCCAGGGATTCGGCGGGATCATGCTCGCCCACAACACGCGCAGCCGCGAGGCCGTTGACACGGTGCTGGCCGAGGCGGTGACGGCCGGTGCCACCTTGCTGCAGCCGGGGCAGGTTGCGGCCTGGGGCGGGTACTGCGGCTATTTCGCCGATCCCGATGGGCATCCCTGGGAGGTCGCCTGGAACCCGGACTTCCCTATCGCCGAGGACGGCGGCATCCGGGTTCCAGACTGACAGGGGTAGCGGGGTCAGCCCTCGCGGTGGTCCGCGCGATAGACCTTGCTGACGATCCGCCACCCCTCGCCGGTGCGGTTCAGCACGAGGTAGTCGGTGAAGTAGCGCGGCGGGATCTGGCAGGCGACCTTCACGAAAGCGGTCTCCGGCCCGCTGATATCGAGCATCAGGATGCGGTCATCGCGCCTGAGGCCCCTGGAGGCCGCCGAAGGCCGGTTCCGCACCATCTCGAACCAGGCTTCGCGCGGCACATCCGCCACGCCACCGTCCTTTTCGGAATAGAGATGGCTGACGGGGTGGAAGGCGGCGGCGAGCTTCTCGACATTGCCTTCATGGAGGCCGTCGAAATAGGTCTGGATCACCGCTTCGATCTCGGCCACCGCGCTGGCGGTGCTGGGCTTGCCGCTGGCATCGGGCATGGGACTCTCCTCCTCTCCTGGGGTTCCGGGCATCCTGGCACGGATCGGGCAGGTGGCGCATCCGCCCCCTTTCGGGCCGGCGGGCAGCGGCCGATACTCCGGCGCAATTCACGGAAGGGATGATCCATGCACCTTGGTCGCCGCCTCCTGCTGGCCATGTCCGCGGCCGCCATTGCCGGCCCGAGCCGCGCCCAGACGCTGGCGCCCCCCCTGGCCGACGCGCCCGGTCCGCATCATGGTCCCCTACCCCGCCGGCGGTGGCACCGACATCCTGGCCCGCGCGGTGGTGGAGGCGGTGCGCCCCTCGCTCGACCAGCCAATCGTGGTGGAGAACCGGCCGGGCGCGCAGGGCGCCATCGGCTCCGAACAGGTGGCGCGGGCCGAGCCGGACGGGCACACCCTGCTGGTCGTGACCTCCACCCACAATCTCAACAAATACCAGTTGCAGCAGATCTCCTACGACCCGCTGCGCGACTTCACGCCCGTTGCGGTGATGTCACGGCAGATCCTGGTGCTGGTCGCCGGCACCACCCAACCCTTCCATGACGTGCCCGGCCTGGTGGCGCATGCCCGCGCCAATCCGGGCGCGGTCGGCTTCGGCGCGACCGAGGCCGTTACCGCCTGGGCCGGCCATGAGTTCAACCGCCGCGCCGGCGTGCGGACGGAGGAGGTGCAGTATCGCGGCGGCGGGCTGCTGATGAACGACATCGTCGCCGGCCACCTGCCGATCGGCTGGACCAGCACCGCCAGCGCCATCCCGCATCTGCAGACCGGGCGGGTGCGCATCCTGGCGGTCTCCACCTCGCAGCGCACGCCGCTGCTGCCGGATGTGCCGACGGTGCAGGAAGGCGGCGTCGCGGGCTATGATGTCTCCGGTTGGGTCGCCATGCTCGGCCCCGCCGGGCTGCCGCCGGCGCTGGCGGGGCGCATCCATGCGGTGCTCGCCGCCGCCTATGCCGAGCCGGCGCTGCGGCAGCGCTTCCAGACCCTGGGGCTGGAGCCCGACCTGCGCGACCCCGCCGCCAGCGCCGAATTCCTGAAAGCCGACGATGCCCGCTGGGCCGCCGCCGCGGCGGCCGGGCAGATCGTCAAGGCGCAATAGAGAAGGAACCCGCCATGGCCGACCCCTCCCTCCGCCGCGCGCTCGCCGAGCGGCGTTTCATCGTCGCCCCCGGCATCTTCGACATGATCAGCGCCAAGGTGGCGGATGGCATGGGCTTCACCGCCCTCTACGTCACCGGCTTCGGCACCGTGGCGAGCCATCTCGGCGTGCCGGATGCCGGCATCGCCACCTATACCGACATGGTCGGCCGGGTCGGGCGCTTCGCCCGGGGCTGCCGCACGCCGGTGATCGCCGATGCCGATACCGGCTATGGCGGGCTGCTGAACGTGCGCCACACCGTCATGGGCTATGAGGCGGCGGGGGTCTCGGGCATCCAGCTCGAAGACCAGGAGATGCCGAAGAAATGCGGCCATACCCCCGGCCGTCGCGTCATCCCGGCCGAGGAGATGGTGCTGAAGATCCGCGTCGCTGCCGAGGCGCGGCGCGACCCGGACTTCCTCATCGTCGCCCGCACCGATGCCCGCACCACCCTCGGGTTGGAGGAGGCGATCCGCCGCGGCCGGATGTATGGGGAGGCCGGCGCCGATATCGTCTTCATCGAGAGCCCGGAATCCGAGGCCGAGATGGCGGAGATCGGCCGCTCCATCGGCAAGCCCCTGCTGGCCAACAACGTGGAGGGCGGCCGCACGCCGATCCTGCCGGCGAAGCGCCTGGAGGAACTCGGCTATGCGATCGCGATCTATCCCGCGGTCGGCTTCCTCGCCGCCGCTGCCGCGCTGGAACGTGCCTTCGCGCATCTGAAGCAGCATGGCGACAGCAATGGCCTGCCCGCCGCGGAAAGCTATGGCTTCGGCCGTATCTGCGAGTTGATGGGATTCCCCGAGGTCTGGGAATTCGAGAAGCAATGGGCCCAAGGGGAGAAAGGCTGATGGCATCCTTCGATGCGGTGCGCGCACTGGTCTTCGACGTCTTCGGCACGGTGGTGGACTGGCGCGAGGGCATCGCCCGCGACGCCGCCCCCTTCCTCGCCCGTCATGGCCGCGGCGAGATCGACCCGCGCGGCTTCGCCGATGCCTGGCGGAAACGCTACCAGCCGGCGATGGAGGAATGCCGCACCGGCCGCCGCGGCTTCACCCGCCTCGACGTGCTGCACCGGGAGAATCTGGAACTCATCCTCCGCGACCACGGCATGGACCCGGCCGCGATCGGCGAGGCGGAACTGGAGGCGCTGAACCGCGCCTGGCACCGGCTCGATCCCTGGCCGGAGGCGGTGGCGGGGCTGACGCGCCTCAAGCGCCGTTTCATCATCGCGCCGCTGTCCAATGGCAATATCGCGCTGATGCTGAACATGGCGAAGCGCGCCGGCATCCCCTGGGACGCCATTCTCGGCGCCGAGGTGGCGCAGGCCTACAAGCCGCAGCCGGAAGCCTATCTCCGCACCGCCGAAGTGCTCGGCATCCGCCCGGCCGAGCTCTGCCTGGTGGCGGCGCATAACGGCGACCTCCGGGCGGCCCGGTCATGCGGCCTGGCCACCGCCTTCGTCACCCGCCCGACGGAGCACGGGCCGAGCCAGGCTACCGATCTCAGGGCCGAAGATCCTTGGGATATCGTCGCGCGGGACTTCCAGGACCTGGCTGAAAAGCTCGGCTGCTAGCCCCGCCGCTTCCGCTCCCTGAGCGCCGCCCAGCGTTCCAGGCGCTCCCTGACCGCCGCCTCCGCCCCGCGATCCGTGGGGCGGTAGAACTGGCGGCGGCGCATGCCTTCGGGGAAGTAGTCCTGGCCGGAGAAACCCTCCTCGGCGTCATGGTCATAGGCGTAGTCGCGGCCATAGCCGAGGTCCCGCATCAGCCCGGTCGGTGCGTTCAGGATGTGCTTCGGCGGCATCAGGCTGCCGGTCTCCCGCGCCGCCCGCTGCGCCTCGCCCCAGGCGACATAAACGGCATTCGATTTCGGCGCGGTGCCGAGATGCACCACGAGTTGCGCCAGCGCCAGCTCCCCTTCCGGCGAGCCGAGGCGTTCATAGGTTTCCCAGGCGGCAATCGCCAGCGGCAGGGCGCGGGGGTCGGCCATGCCGACATCCTCGGCGGCGAAGCGGGTCAGGCGGCGGGCGATGTAGCGCGGGTCCTCGCCGCCGCCGAGCATCCGCGCAAACCAATAGAGCGCCGCATCCGGGTCCGAGCCGCGCAGCGATTTGTGCAGGGCGGAGATGAGGTTGTAGTGCTCCTCCCGGTCCTTGTCGTAGAGTGCCGCCCGCCGCGCCAGCAGCGCCGCCAGCCCCGGCGGGTCGAGTGCCGACTGCTCTTCCGGCAGCGCCAGCAATTGCTCCGCCAGGTTCAGCAGGTAGCGCCCATCGCCATCCGCCATGGCCCGCAGGGTGGCACGCGCCGCCTCATCGAGTGGCAGAGCGCGGCCGGCCTCCGCCTCGGCGCGCGTCAGCAGCAATTCCAGCGCGGCATCCTCGAGCCGGCGCAGCACCATCACCTGGCAGCGCGACAGCAACGCGCCGACCAGGGCGAAGGAGGGGTTTTCCGTTGTCGCGCCGATAAGCGTGACGGTGCCGTCCTCCACCACCGGCAGGAATCCGTCCTGCTGGGCACGGTTGAAACGGTGGATCTCGTCCACGAAAAGCAGCGTGCCCTGGCCTGCGCGGCGGCGCTGCCGCGCCTCATCGAAGACCCGCTTGAGGTCGGCGACCCCCGAGAACACCGCGGAAAGCGAGACGAAGACCAGCCCCGCCCGCTCCGCCAGCAGCCGCGCGATGGTGGTCTTCCCCACCCCCGGCGGCCCCCAAAGTATCAGGGAGGCAAGCCGGCCCCGTGCCAGCATGCCGCTCAGCGCGCCCTCCGGCCCCAGCAGGTGGTCCTGGCCCACCACCTCCTCCAGCGCCCGCGGGCGCAGCCGGTCGGCGAGTGGACGCGGCCCCTCCGGCACGGTGGTGGGCAGGGGTTCGGGCGGGGCCGTATTGCCGAACAGGTCGGAGGGGGCGGCGGGATCATCCCGCTGGCGACGTGAAGCCATCCTGGCACTATATCGCGGAACCGCGGGAGATGACGCATGACACGGCAACCAGGACTCTTCCGGCGGGGCCTGCTCGCCGCGCTGACCGCGCCGGCCCTGGCTAAAGCCCAAAGCCCGGCCCCCGCCTGGCCGAGCCGGCCGGTGCGGATCGTCGTGGCCTGGACGCCGGGCGGCGGCGTCGATGTGCCGGTGCGGCTGCTGCTGCCGAAGATGCAGGAAGTGCTGGGCCAGCCGGTGGTGGTCGAGAACCGTGGCGGCGCCAGCGGCTCGATCGGTGCCGCGGCGGTCGCCCAGGCGGCGCCGGATGGCTATACCGTGCTGGCCGATGCCGCGGCGCATGCCAGCAATCCCAGCCTGATGCACAGCCTGCCCTTCGACTACGCCACGGCTTTCGCGCCGGTGACGCAGATCTCGGTGCTGCCGCATCTCCTGGTGGTGCGGCCGGACCATCCGGCGCGCAGCCTGGCCGATCTGATCGCCATGGCCAAGGCGCGGCCCGGCGAACTCACCTATGCCTCCTCCGGCATCGCCGCCGGGCCGCATCTCGCCTCGGCGCTGCTGCTGCGCCAGGCGGGCGTCACGGCAACGCATGTGCCCTATCGCGGCAGCGCCGCCGCCATGGCGGATGTGCTGGCGGGCAATGTCGGCTTCACCTTCTCCACCATCCCCCAGGCCTCGCCGCTGGTGCGCGAGGGCAGGCTGCGGGCGCTGGCGGTCTCGACCGCGGCGCGGCTGCCGGCGCTGCCCGATGTGCCGACGGTGGCGGAACAGGGCTTCCCGGGCTTCGAGCTGAATGAATGGGTGGCGCTCTGGGTGCCCGCCGGCACCCCCTCCCCCATCATCGCCCGGCTGCATGAGGCGGCCGCAGCGGCACTGGCCGAGCCCGCGGTGCGCGCCCGCTATGCCGAGATCGGCATCATCCCGGTAGGCAGCAGCCCGGCCGAACTCGGCGCCTTCGAGGCGCAGCAGCGCACCCGCCTGACCGAGCTGATCCGGGCGGAGAATATCCGGCTGGAGTGAGGCGTGCGGCAGTGCGGTGCTCCCATCGCGACAACAAGGCGTTGCGGTACGGCGCCGTTCGGGGGAGCATCGGCCGGCGGAACGCCAAAGCCTGAGACAAGGCGGATACGGGAGGAGCGGAAGATGCGACGTCGTCACCTGCTGGCCGGCAGCGCGGCCCTTGCCGCGGCTCATGCGACACTGGCCCGGCCGGCCCTCGGCAACCAGGCAAAGACCCTCATCCATGTGCCGCAGGCCAACCTGACCAGCCTGGACCCGGTCTGGACCACCGCGGTCGTCACGCGCAATTCGGCGCATCTGCTCTTCGAGACTCTCTACGGGCGCGACGAGAACCTCAACCCGAAGCCGCAGATGGTCGAGGGCCATCTGGTGGAGGATGGCGGCAAGCGCTGGACCATGCGGCTCCGCGAAGGGCTGCTGTTCCACGACGGGGAGCGGGTGCTGGCGCGCGATTGCGTCGCCTCGCTCCGCCGCTGGATGGTGCGCGACCCGATCGGCCAGACCATCGCGGCGCGGCTGGATGCACTGGAAGCACCGGATGACCGCACCATCGTCTTCCGGCTGAACAAGCCCTTCGCCTCGCTGCCCTATGCCCTGGCCAAGACCCAGCCAAGCCCGGTCATCATGCCGGAGCGGCTGGCCACGACGGACCCCTACAAGCAGGTGCAGGAGATCGTCGGCAGCGGCCCCTTCCAGTGGGTGGCCAATGAATATGTGCCCGGCAGCCGCGCCGTTTATGCGAAATTCGAGCGCTACAGCCCGCGCGACGAACCCGCGAGCTATGCCGCCGGCGGCTACCGCGTGCTGGTGGACCGGGTGGAGTGGAACATCATCCCCGATGCCGCCACCGCGGCCAGCGCGCTGATCAATGGCGAGGTGGACTGGGTGGACCAGCCGCTGCCGGACCTCCTGCCGCGGCTGCGCCGGGCGCGCGGCGTCACGGTCGGGCAGATCGATCTCTTCGGCACCTTCGGCGCGCTGCGGCCGAACCAGTTGCACGGCCCGACCGCCAATCCCGGCATCCGCCGCGCCATGATGGCCGCCATCGACCAGGTGGAGGTGATGACCGCGGTGATGGGCGAGGACCGTTCGCTATGGCGCGCCCCGGTCGGCTATTTCCTGCCCGGCACGCCCTCGGCCAACGACGCTGGCATGGAGAACCTCCGCCGCCGCAGCACGGACGAGATCAAGGCGATGCTCGCCGAGGCCGGCTACAATGGCGAGCGCGTGGTCTTCATGCACCCGACCGACCAGACCTTCTACGATGCCATGGCAAGCGTCGCGACCGCGGCCTTCCGCAAGGTCGGCATCAATGTGGACGACCAGTCCATGGATTGGGGCACGGTGGTGCAGCGGCGGACCAGCATGGAGCCCCTGGAGAAGGGTGGCTGGTCCATCTTCCCGGCCGGCTACCCGGCAGCGGAATACCGCGATCCCGTCTTCGCCTCCAACCTCCGCGGCAACGGCAGGCGCGCCTGGTTCGGTTGGCCGGAGGACCCGGAGATGGAGGCGATGCGCGACCGCTGGATGGAGAGCACCGACGAAGCGGAGTTGCAACGGCTGAACCGACAGGTCCAGGCCCGCGCCTTCGAGACGGTGCCGTTCATCCCGCTCGGCCAGTACCTGCCTTCCGCCGCCTGGCGGAGCAACCTGGACGGCATCCTGAAGGGGCCGGTTCCGGTCTTCTGGAACGTGACCAAGGGCTGAAGGCGGCAGGCACTCGAGGGAGAAAGCGACATGGCGCTGAAGCGCATGGTGCTGCAGATCGGCATGGGCACCGATATCCGCGGCACGGACTATACCAAGGCGGCGGTCAGGGCGCTGCGCGACGCGCTGTGGCACAACTCGCTGACCGTCACCCATGCGCTCGGCATCGATGTCGATGCAATGCAGGTGGAGGTCACCATCGGCGTCCCTCGGCCGGAGCAGGTGGACCGCGAGGCGGTGCTGGCGGTGCTGCCGCATGGCACCGGCACGGTGGAGGTAGTCGAGGGCGGGCTGGAAATCCCGAACGAGGCGGGCACCGGCTCCACCGTCATCGCCAATGCGGCGGCGGTGGTCCGGCTTGATATCGGCGAGCGGCGGGGGGGCGTCGGCATGACCGCGCGGCGCGTCATCCTGGAGATGGGCAGCGGCAACGACCTGCATGGCGCGGATTATACCAAGGCCGCGATCCGCGCCGTGCAGGATGCGCTGCACCACTCTTCCCTCTCGATGCTGCGCTCCCTGGCGATCGACCCCGCCACCATGCTGGTCGATGTCACGATCGGCGTGCAGCAGCCCGGCAAGGTGGATGCCGACAGGGTGAAGGCCACCCTGCCGCATGGGAAGGTCACAGTGACCGTGGTGAAGGGCGGGCTCGATGTTCCGGACCCGGAGCGCGACGACGTGGCGGTGATCGCCAGCGCCGCCGTTGCGGTGCGGCTCGACCTGCCCTGAGGCGATCCGATGATCGCAGGGCGGCGGCGCTGGTGATAGGCGCCTTCCCCTGGCAGGGTCATCGCCATTCCGCCCGAACCGGCCCTGTGGCGACGCAAACATAGCGGCAACAAAGCGGCCAGGAGGCGCACGGCAAAGGCCCGGAATGCCAAACCGGGCCTTGCCTTCCTGCTCCAAGCCGCCCTGCGGTGGTTCGGAACTCCGGTTGCGGCTTGTTCTGTATACGATCAGGCGTCGAGCCGCTCCCGCCAGGTGGAGGGCGTCAGTTCCTTCACCTGCCGCGCCCGCTTCTCCAGCCAATAGGCCTGGGGCGGCGGTACCAGCGCGAATTGCGGGTCGACGCCGAGTTTCTGCGCCGCATCCATCGGCCAATTCGGGTTGTAGAGCAGCTCCCGCGCCAGGGCGATGAGGTCCGCCTCGCCGCGCTGCAGGATGCCCTCCGCCTGGTCGGCATGCACGATCAGCCCGACCGCCATGGTCATGATGTCGGCCTCGCGGCGGATCTTGGTGGCATAGGGCACCTGGTAGCTATAGGTGATCGGCCCGGCGCTCACCACCGGCGCGCCGCGCATGCCGCCGGAGGAGCAGTCGATCACATCGACGCCCTTCGGCCGCACCAGCGCCGCGAGGCGCGAGGACTGGTCGGGATCCCAACCCGCGTCGTCATCCACCGAAAGCCGCAGGAATAGCGGCTTCCCTGCCGGCCAATGGGCGCGCACGCTCTCCACCACTTCCATGCAGAAGCGCATGCGGTTCAGCTCGGAACCGCCATAGTCGTCGTTGCGGCGATTGGAGAAGGGCGAGAGGAATTCATGCATGAGGTAGCCATGCGCGCCATGGATCTCCAGCACCTCGAACCCCGCCTCATGCGCCCGCCGTGCCGCCTGGCCCCAGCGTTCCACCAGCGCCGGGATCTCCTCGCGTGAGAGGGCGCGCGGCAGCGGGTCACTCTCGGGCGCCGCGAGGGCGGAGGGCGCCACCAACTCCCAGGCATCCCAGTCCTCGATCTCGGGGGTGCGCTGCAGCGGCGCGCCGCCTTCCCAGGGGCGGAAGCGCCGCGCCTTGCGGCCGGAATGGCCAAGCTGGATGCCGGCCACCGCGCCATGCTGGCGGATGAACTCGACGCAGCGCGCCAGGCCCGGGATGAAGGCGTCATCCCAGAGGCCGAGATCACCCAGCGTGCCGCAGCCGCGCCGCTCCACCTTGGTGCTTTCCATGATGACCAGGCCGGCGCCGCCGGCGGCATAGCGGCCGGCATTCATCAGGTGCCAGTCGGTGGCGAAGCCCCGCACCGCGGAATACTGGTGCATCGGCGCCACCACCGCGCGGTTCTTCAGCGTGACCTCGCGCAGCCGGATCGGCGTGAACAGCAGTGGTGCGGGCATCCGCATTCCTCCCTCTTTCGCCCCCATGCTACAGGGGATGGCGCGGCCGGGAACCCCGCCCCGGCGTCAGGGCTTTGGCCCGGCAGGCAGTGCAAGGGACCAGCCGCATGACCGAACAGCGCCGCGTGGCCCTGGTAACCGGCGCCGCGCGCGGCATCGGCCAGGCCATCGCCACCCGCCTGGCCGGGGATGGCTGGCGGGTGGTGATCGCCGACCGCGACCATTCCCCTGCCCTTGGGCCGCCCGGCTCCGGCCTCCGCCGCGTCCAGGCCGATGTGGCGGAGGAAGCCGTGGTCGAGGCCCTGCTGGCTGGGGTGCAGGCCGAGGAGGGCCGGCTGGACGCGCTGGTCTGCAATGCCGGCTTCATGGTGCGGAAGCCGCTGCGGGAGTTGACCTTGGCGGAATGGCAGGCGGTGCTCGGCACCAATCTCACCAGCACCTTCCTGCTGGCCCGGGCCTCCGAGGCGCTGCTGCGCGCCTCCGGCGGCGCCATCGTCACCATCGCCTCCACCCGCGCCCGGCAGTCGGAGCCGGATACCGAGAGCTATGCCGCCTCCAAGGGCGGGCTGGTGGCGCTGACCCATGCCCTTGCGATGAGCCTGGGACCGGAGGTGCGGGTGAATTGCGTGAGCCCCGGCTGGATTGACACCAAGGGCGAGGCTCTTCGCCCGGAGGACCATGCCCAGCATCCGGCAGGCCGGGTCGGGCGGCCGGAGGATGTGGCGGCGCTGGTCGCCTGGCTGGTCGGGCCGGAGAGCGGCTTCGTCACCGGGGCCGAGTTCGTCACCGATGGCGGCATGACGCGGAAGATGATCTACGCCGAGTAGCTTGGCGCCTCCCTCCCGCCGCGCGACACTCGCGGCAACCGCCAGGGAGGCGCCGCCATGCTCGACAATCCACCGCTGCTCACCGTCCATCGCGGCTTCCGCCGCGCCCCGCCGGCGCTGCTGGAACGCTTCCGCGGCGCCCAGACCTCGCATCTGGTGGATGCCATGGAGGGGCGCGGCGGGCTCGACTGGCGGATCAAGCCACTCGATCCGGCGCGGGCGGAATTCGTCGGCCCGGCGCTGACCGCCTTCGCCTACCCGGCCGATGTGGTGGGGGTGATGGGCGCGCTGGCCGAGGCGCAGCCGGGCGATGTGATCCTGGTGGCCAATGACGGCTACATGGGCACCGCGGTGGTGGGCGACCTGGTCATCGGCATGATGCGGAACAAGGGCGTCGCCGCTTTCGTCACGGAAGGGCTGGCGCGCGACAAGGCCGGCATCCTCGCCACCGGCCTGCCGGTCTTCTGCGCCGGCATCGTGCCGACCTCGCCGGCCAGCAACGGCCCCGGCACGGTGGGCGCGCCGATCACTTGCGGCGGCATCCATGTGCGCCCCGGCGATATCGTGGTGGGCGATGCGGATGGCGTGGTGGTGGTGCCGCTGGACCGGGCGGAGGCGGTGCTGGAAAGCCTCGCTGCCGTCCGCACCGCCGAGGCGAAGGCGGTGGCGGCGGTGGAGGGTGGCGCCACGGAATCCGAGAAGGTGCGGCGCCTCATGGCCAGCGCCCGGATCGTGACGTCAGGCTGAGGCCGCGCCTCAGGCCCGGCGCAGGATGAAGAGGGCGCCGGCCACCGGGGCGCCCCGTTCCTGCCGCAGCACCGCATCCTGCCGCGCGAGTGGGGCAAGCCCGGCACCGGCGGCCAGCGCCGCCACATGTCCGGGGGCATGGCGGTAGCGCATGGCCTCGCCCAGCGCGAAGGGTGCCCCCTCCCCGGCCTCCACCGAGAAGGCGGCCACCCCGCCAGGCGCCAGCGCCGCATGGATGGCGGCCAGGGCCGGGCCGAGGTCGCCGAGGTAATTCAGCACATCCACCGCAGCGATGAGATCGAAAGCGGCATCATGGCCGGGCAGCCAGTCCAGCAGATCGGCCTCGTGCAGCGCGTGATACAGGCCGCGCCGACGCGCCTCGCCCAGCATGCGGGGCGAGAGGTCCAGCCCCTCTAGCCGCCGCGCGAAGGGCGCCAGGGCGACGCCGGAGAGCCCGGTGCCGCAGCCGAGATCGAGCACCCGCAATCCCCACGCTGCCGGCACCCCCGCCTGCCGCAACAGCGCTGCCAGCAGCTCGGGGGTGCGGTAGTCCAGCCGGCCGGTCAGCTCCGCCTCGAAACGGGGGGGGCGAATTGGTCGAAGAGGCTGCGCACATAGGCGGCCGGGGCGCGGTCCGGCGCCGCCGCGCGGCCGAGCGCCGCCAGCAGGAATCGGGCCTGCGCCGCCAATTCCGGCTCTGTCCCGGCACGCTCCAGCGCCGCCGCCGCGGCGCCCGTCGCCCCCACCGCATCCCCCGCCTCCCGCCGGGCATGCGCCAGGGCCAGCAGCGGTTCCGCGGCCTCTGGCAGCAGGGCGGCGGCGCGTTCCAGCGGTTCCAGCGCCCCCTTGGCGTCGCCCAGCCCGCAGAGGGCCTGGCCGAGATTGCGGAGCGTCACCGGGTCCGCCGGCCGCCGGACCAGCGCGGCGCGAAGGGTCAGCACTGCATCGGTGAGCCGGCCGGCCTCGGCCAGGGCGCCGCCATGATTGGCCAGGAAGACCGGCGCCTCCGGCTGCAGGGCCAGCGCCCGGCCGGTATGCCGCAGCGCCTCCGTGGCATCGCCGCGCTGCCGTGCCAGCACACCCAGCAGGTTATGGGCATTCGCCTCCCGCGGATCGAGCTTGAGGGTCTGGCGATAGAGGCGCTCGGCGGCGGCAAGGTCGCCCGCCGCGTGCAGTGCAGCGCCCTGGCGCAGCAGCGCGGGCGGATCGTGAGGAGGCATGGGCGCAATCTGCTTGGGCCGGCCATGCGGCGCAACGGCCACGAATCAGCCGGCATCACGAAATTGTGCTTGCAGTTGTGAAACGCTTTACCTAGTATTAAACATGCTCATGCATGGACTTCCGGCGGCAGGACTCTCCGGACCCCTGCGAGCATCCTTGTCGCAGCCATCTTCCGGAACCGATATGCCGAGCCAATCCGAGCCCGACTTGCCGGAAGCGGTGGAACCACGGGGCAGCCGGGACATTGGAACGGCAATGCAGACCGCAATCCATTCCCTACCGCTGTCGGCGGGTCCTGCCCCGCCGGACAACCGGGATTTCGACCGCTGGCTGCGGCGGGAGTTGGGGCGCTTGCACAACGATGTCCTGCACGAACCGATCCCGGATCGGCTGCTCCGCATCATCGAAGCCAGCGACTCCGCGCGCCGGGGCTAGGACCTTGCCCGGCAGCCGAGGGTCGAGCAGCCCGCCAGTCTGAATTGGGCGGTGCAGAAGATCTGGCGCCTGTGCTGGGAAACCTGTCGCGATGGCTCACTTCCCCTCATCCGCAGTGCCGGCCGATGTCCCCTGGGATTGCGTGGGGAGCATCGGCTCCATCCCGATGCTCAGCCGCAGCGCCTCCCTTGCCCGCGAGAGCCGGGATCGCAGGGTGCCGGGGGGGGACGCCCAGGATGCGTGAGGCGGCCGCATAATCGAGCCCCTCCACCACCACCAGCCATAGTGCCTCGCGCTGGATCGCGGGCAGGCGGCGGAAGGCGACGGAGAGGTCGCGCATCGCCTGGCGTTCCTCCTGCCCGCCCGAGACGGCAGCTTCCGGCATGGTATCCTGCACGAGGAAGGGGCTGCGCGCGTCGCGCCGCACCGCAGCAGCGCGGGCATGGCGTAGGATGGTGAAGAGCCAGGCGCGAAGATTGGTCCCTTCCGTGAATTGCTCCCGCGCCGCTATGGCGCGCAGCAATGTCTCCTGCACCAGGTCGTCAGCACCATCGGTGTATTTCGCCAAGACGCGCGCGAACCTCCGCAGCCGGGGAATCTCGGCCGAAAGGGCGGTTGCGAAGGCGTCCGCCTTGGGCGCCCTGTCCTGCTCCATGCGCTGTCAGCAACCTTCTGGATATGTGCCGTCCGATGCGGCGAACACTATCCGAAGCGCGGCATGCGGTGAGGCGCAAGCCGGACACCCTTGCGTGTATGTCGGGTGCGCTGCCTGCACGCTTGCGTGCAAATCGGCGGTGGCATCCATTCGCACCACCGCGGCATGTATTTCGCGTTATGCAGGCTGGCCGGTCCACGCTTCCGGCCCGTCCGCCAGGCCGATCAGAACAGGCCTTCGATATTCCCTTCGGCATCCAACCCGATCGTCTCCGCCGCCGGGCGGCGCGGCAGGCCGGGCATCGTCATGATCTCACCGCAGACCGCAACGACGAAGCCGGCGCCTGCGGAAAGCCGCACCTCGCGCACCGGCAGGACATGCCCCTCCGGCGCGCCGAGCAGGCTCGGGTCGGCGCTGAAACTGTACTGAGTCTTGGCGATGCAGACCGGGACATGGCCGAATCCCTGGTCTTCGAAGCGCTTGAGCCGGGCCATGACCGATGCCGGGATCGCCACATCGGCGGCGCGATAGATCTCGCGCGCGATGCTGCGAAGCTTCTCCGCCAATGGCAGCGCATCGGGATAGAGCGGGTGGAAACGCGCCTCGCCCGCCGCCAGCCGTGCCAGCACGGCGCGTGCGAGATCGGCGGCGCCGGCCGCGCCATCCGCCCAATGCGTGCAGAGCACCGCCTCGGTGCCGAGCCTTGCCATCGCAGCTTGCACCGCATCGAATTCCTCTGCGGTGTCAGTTGCAAAACGATTTATCGCCACAACCACCGGCAGTCCGAATTTCTGCATGTTCTCGACATGCCGCGCGAGGTTCACCACGCCGCGCCGCACCGCCGCCGCATCCTCCCGCCCGAGATCGGCCTTCGCGACGCCGCCATGCATCTTCAACGCGCGGATGGTCGCCACCACAACGCAGGCGGCGGGGGCAAGGCCGGCGCTGCGGCATTTGATGTCGAGGAATTTCTCGGCCCCGAGATCGGCGCCGAACCCGGCTTCCGTCACCACCACATCGGCCAGCGACAGGCCAAGCCTGGTCGCGATGACGCTGTTGCAGCCATGCGCGATATTGGCGAAGGGCCCGCCATGCACCAGCGCCGGGGAGCCCTCCAGGGTCTGCACCAGGTTCGGGGCAAGCGCGTCGCGCAGCAGCGCCGCCATGGCGCCATCCGCCTTGAGGTCGCGCGCGGTCACGGCGCGACCCTCCCGTGTCGCGCCCACAATGATCCGCCCGAGCCGGTCCTGGAGGTCGGCGAGGTCCCGCGCCAGGCAGAAGATCGCCATGACCTCGGAGGCCACGGTGATGTCGAAGCCATCCTCGCGCGGGAAGCCGTTGGCGACGCCGCCGAGCCCCGCGACGATGCCGCGCAGCGCCCGGTCGTTCATGTCCATGGCGCGCTGCCAGGTGATGCGCCGCGCATCGAGGCCGAGTTCGTTGCCCCAGTACATGTGGTTGTCGAGCATCGCCGCCAGCAGGTTGTTGGCACTGGTGATGGCGTGGAAATCGCCGGTGAAATGGAGGTTGATGTCCTCCATCGGTGCCACCTGCGCCCGGCCGCCGCCGGTGGCGCCCCCCTTCATTCCGAAACAGGGGCCGAGCGAGGGCTCCCGCAGGCAGATCATGGTGCGCGTCCCCAGCGCGTTCAGCGCGTCGCCGAGACCGACGGTGGTGGTGGTCTTGCCCTCTCCGGCCGGGGTCGGGCTGATGCCGGTGACCAGCACCAGCCGACCCGGCGGGCGCGCCGCCTGGGCGTTCAGGAAGCCGAAATCGACCTTGGCCTTGTGGCGCCCAAAGGGGATCAGCGCCGCGTCGGGGATGCCGGCGCGGGCGGCGATCTCCGCAATGGGCCACAGCCTGGCGGCGCGCGCGATGTCGAGGTCGGTGGCCATGCGGCGGAATCCTCCCGGGGAATGCCCCCGCGCTTATCGCCCCGGCCGGCTGCCGGCAAGCGCCGCCGGGAATACCCGCCGGAACCCACTGCCGCGCTGGCGCTTCGGGTTGCATGGCAAGTCCCTGCATCGATGTCTGCCGCTACGACCCGGAGACCGGCTGGTGCTTCGGCTGCGGCATGACCAGGCCGGAGAAGAAGGGCTGGAAGAAGGCCAAGGACAAGGATGCCCGGAAGGCGATCCGGGCGGCCTTGCCCGCCCGCCTGGCCGCGCTGGAGGCGGCCGGGCACCGGGTCGGCAAGGCGGCGAAGCGGAAGGCGTAGCCGCGCCTTCCAGGCGGAGATCGCGCGCTGACACCGCGTGGCGCAGGCAGCGGGGATCAAGCCGGAATGATGCGGCGGGCCGTATCGATGCCGCCGCAGCCCCGTCAGGCCGCCTCGCGCCGCCTGACGCCCAATGCATCGAGAGCCTCGCCCATTGCCCGGACGGCGCGGCGCATATCCTCCGGCGTGACCGCACCGATGCAGCCCACCCGGAAGGTGGGTGCCTTGGTGTTGTGGAAATTGCTGATCAGCACGCCGCGGGCCTTCAGCGCATCCACGAAGCGCTGCAATTCGAAACCCGCATCGGCAGGCTGGTGGACGGTGACGATCACCGGCCCCTGGTGCCGCGCCTCCAGATAGGGCGTGAGGCCGAGGGCCTGCACACCCTCATACAGCACGCGCATGTTCTCGGTGTAGCGCGCCAGCCGCGCCGGCTGCCCGCCCTCCGCCGCATGCAGGTCGAGCGCGACGGCGAAGGCGGCCAGCGCCTGCACCGGCGGGGTGAAGCGGAAGCTGCCCCAGCCAGCCCGCAGCGCATGCCGGTAGACATCCGCCAGGTCGAAGGCCCAGGAGCCGGCATTGCCCGCAGCCGCCTCCACCCGGTCGATCCGCGCCACGGCGAAGCCGATGCCGGGCATCCCCTCCAGGCATTTGCCTGACGTGAAGACCACCGCATCGCATTCCGGATGGTCGGCCAGGGAGAAGGGCAGCGCGCCGAAGCCGGAGACGGAATCCAGGATCAGCCGCCGCCCCGCCGCCCGCACCACCGGCCCGATCGCCGCCGGGTCGTTGACGATGCCGCTGCCCGTCTCGTTGTGGATCATCGCGACATGGGAGATGCCGGGGTCGGCGGCCAGCGCCGCGGCCACTTCCACAGGCGTTACCGGCCGCGTGTCGGGGCCGCGCAAGGCCACCACCTGGCGCCCCGCCTCGCGCGCCAGCCGCGCCGCGCGTTCCGCATAGCTGCCGTTCAGCGGGATCAGCACTTTGCCACCTGCCGGGATGAAGCTGCGGAGCGTCGCCTCCATGATGAAATGCCCGCAGCCCTGCAGCGGCAGGGTGGCATGGACACCCTCGTCACCGCCGGCGAGGTCCCGGACCCTTTCGCGGATGCCGGAATAGACCGGGCGGAAATCATGGTCCCAGGGGGCGATATCCGCGGCCATGGCGGCGCGGGTCTCTGGGCGGGTCTGCACCGGGCCGGGAATGAGCAGCAGCATGGGGGTTCGGCACACCTTCAGGAGGACAGCGCAGATAGCCCATCCCGGCGCGCAAGGAGAAGGCCGGTGATCTCGCGCCGCAGCTTCTCGCGGATGGCGTCGGCGAAGGCCGCATAGTCCGGGCAGGCCATGGCGAAACTGCCGGGGCCGCCGATCACCTCCGCCCGGTAGTGCTCCAGCAGGTCCGGCTCCTCGTTCAGCACCGCCAGCGCGTTGAGGGTGACGCCGGCGGCGACGCCGATATCCCGCACCGGGCCGGGCGGGCGGCCCTGGTTGTGCCGGCCATCGCCGGAGACATCCAGCACCAGCCGCGTGGCCTCGGCCGGGCAGCGGGCCAGCAGGGCGAGGCCGGCGGCCATCCCCTCCCCCAGCGCCGTGGCGCCGGGCAGCGGCTGGCGCGGAGCGGCATCGATGGCATCGGCAAAGCCGGCGGCGGTGGCCGGGCCGTCCAGCCGCAGCCAGGGCACGGCGAGTTCCGGGCCCGGCGTCATGCCCGACCAGAACAGCATCGCCACGGCCACGGCCCCATGCGGCCCGGCGGCGCAGAGGGCGCCGATCCCGGTATCCCGGAAGGCGGCGGCATAGCCGCCGGCCATCAGGCCGAATTCGTCGAAATCCACGCTGGCCGAAACATCGACGGCCAGGCAGAGGGCAAGATCGACAGGGTCCATGCGGCGGCGGGATAGCGCATTTCGGGGGCGGCGTGCGCGTCCTGCGGCAGATCAAGGCCGGGCGCTGCGGCCGCAAGCTTGCGGCCCCGGCCATGCAGCCGCCACACTCGGAGGCGCTGCCAGGGCTTCCCCCTGAACCGGAGGAAACACCATGCCGAAGCGGAACATCGTCTCCGACCGCCTGCCGAAGCCCAGCGGCCATTTCGCCCAGGCCACCATGGTGGAGGCGAAGGGGCGGCTGGTCTTCATCTCCGGCATGCTGGCCAAGGGGCCGGATGGCCGCATGGTGGGGCCGGGCGATATCGAGGCGCAGACCCGCCAGGTCTGCGAGAACCTCAAATCCGCGGTGGAGGCGGCCGGCGGCACGCTCGACGACATCTGCCGGGTCGATGTCTATATCCGCAACATGGAGCACTTCCCGGAGATCCATAAGGTGCGGCGGGAATACTTCACCGGCGAGGCACCGGCCTCCACCATGGTGGAGGTGAGCAAATTCACCACCCCCGATGCGCTGATCGAGATCAACGCCATCGCCGTCCTGGCCTGAGCCAAGGCGCATGGGCCGGGCCAGTTCCGGTCGCGGAGCGGTGATCGCACCGCCCTCCCCGCCTGGTCCAGTCTGCCCGCGCCAGGATCGCGGGACCGCCGTGCCGGCGCAACCCGTGTCGCCCGTCCGGCGGCCTGCCCGGGACATCCCTGCCCGGCCCCTTGCCGCCACAGGCCTGGCAAGTCGAGGGAGAGCCGATGTCCATGCTGCACCGCCGTTCATTCCTGGCTGGAACCGCCTTCGCCACCCTGGCAAGGCCGGCCATCCTGCGCGCCGCCGAGACGCCGGGCGTCACCGCCGATGAGATCAAGATCGGCAATACCATGCCCTATAGCGGCCCCGCCTCCGCCTATGGGGTGATCGGCCGCTGCGAGCAGGCCTTCTTCAGGATGGTCAACGAGCAGGGCGGCGTCGCCGGGCGGCGCATCAATTTCATCAGCTACGATGATGGCTACAGCCCACCCAAGACCGTGGAGCAGGTGCGCCGCCTGATCGAGCAGGACCGCGTCGCCTTCCTGTTCAACACGCTCGGCACGCCGAGCAACTCGGCGATCGTGCGCTATGTCAACCAGCGCAAGGTGCCGCATCTGTTCCTGGCGACCGGCGCCGACAAATGGGGTGACTACCAGGAGCATCCCTGGACCATCGGCTATCAGCCGAGCTACCGGACCGAGGCGCGGATCTACGCCCGCCACATGCTGGAGCAGCGGCCGGGCGCCAGGATCGCGGTGCTCTATCAGAACGACGATTTCGGCAAGGACTACCTGGCCGGCCTCCGCGACGTGCTGGGTGAGCGCTTCGACAGCCTGGCCACCACCGCTTCCTTCGAAGTCACCGATCCGACCATCGATTCCCAGATCGTGACGCTTAAGGCGAGCGGGGCGGAGGTTCTGGTCACCGCGGCCACGCCCAAGTCCGCCGCCCAGTCCATCCGGAAGGTGCATGATGTCGGCTGGCAGCCACTGCACTACCTGACCAACGTCTCGATCTCGATCGGCAGCGTCATCAATCCGGCCGGGCCGGAGAAGGCGCTCGGCATCATCACCTCGGCCTATCTCAAGGTGGCCAATGACGCCGCCTGGCGCGAGGACCCCGGCATGCAGCAATGGCATGCCTTCCTGGACAAGTACCTGCCGGATGCCGACCGCGAGGATTCCAGCTATGTCACCGCCTATGGCGTCAGCACCGCGATGCTCCATGTGCTGAAGCAATGCGGTGGCGATTTCTCGCGCGAGAACGTCATGAAGCAGGCGACGAACATCCGGGATCTGGAGGTTCCGGTCCTGCTGCCCGGCATTCGGGTCAATACCAGCCCGACCAACTACCACCCGATCCGCCAGATGCAGTTGCAGAAATGGACGGGGCAGACCTGGCAGCGCTTCGGCAGCATCCTTGAAGGAGCGGCAAGCGCCTGAGGGTCTCCTGCGGCCCCGCCGGCTGGCGACTCGGCCCCGAGGAAAAACGCCTTTACGAACAACCTGCTAGAGCGGGACCCCTGAGCAAGGGCCAGACGGAACCGCTCTAGCCCTCCGGGCGGGCCCGCCCTAGTCTGCGGCCCGACGGAGGATTGTCCGATGCCAGAAAGCCCCACCGACCCGAAACTCATGCAGGAGGCGCGCCTGCCGCTCGCGGGCCTGCGCGTGCTCGACCTGACCCTCGCCCGCGCCGGCCCCACCTGCGTGCGGCACCTGGCGGATTGGGGCGCCGACATCATCCGGGTGGAGCCGCCGGGCACCAATGACGGCCTCGGCGGCCCGCGCGATGGCTTCGACAGCGTCAACCTGCACCGCAACAAGCGCGCCATCGCGCTCGACCTGAAGAATCCGGACGGCCACGCCGCCTTCCTAAAGCTGGCCGCGACCGCCGATATCCTGGTCGAGAACATGCGGATGCAGGTGAAGCACCGCCTGAAGATCGCCTATGACGACCTGAAGGAACTCAACCCGCGGCTCATCTACGCCTCGATCTCCGGCTTCGGCCAGACCGGGCCCTATTCCAAGCGCGGCGGCGTCGACCAGATCGCCCAGGGCATGGGCGGCCTGATGAGCATCACCGGTGAGCCCGGCCGCGGCCCGATGCGCGTCGGCATCCCGATCGACGACCTCACCGCCGGCAACCTGCTGGCGCTCGGCGTCATGATGAAGCTCTATGACCGCGAGCGGACCGGCAAGGGCGGCTATGTCCATACCTCCCTGCTGGAGGCCCAGGTCTTCATGCTGGACTTCCAGGCCAGCCGCTACCTGATGGATGGCGAGGTCGCGGGCCAGGCGGGCAACGACCACCCCGTGAACATCCCGATGGGCGTCTTCCCGACCGCCGACAAGCCGATCAACATCGCCGCCTCCTCCGCGAAATTGTGGGAAATCTTCTGCAAGGCGGCGGGCAAGGAGGAATGGTTGCAGGTGCCGGAGTGGAAGACCGCTTCCGGCCGCAGCAAGGACCGCGCCCGGGTCAATGCCGCGGTGGCGGAAGTGACGCGGACACAGCCCTCCGAATGGTGGATCGCCAAGCTGGAGGAGGTGGGCATCCCCTGCGGCCCGGTGAACAACATCGCCGAGGTCTTCGCCGATCCGCAGGTGCAGCACCTCGGGATGGCGATGCCGATGCGGCACCGGAAGCGGGGCGACATCAAGGTGGTCGCCAGCCCGCTGAACATCGAGGGGTTGGAGACCGGCGTCTATCGCGACGTGCCGGAACTCGGCGAGCACGGCGCGGAGATCCTGGCGGAAGCCGGGCTGTCCGAGGGTGAGATCAGGAACCTCAAGGCCAAGGGAGCGCTCGGCTGACCATGAGCAGGATGGGATTCGCAGCCGGCAAGATCCTGGCGAGCATCGAGGGCGGCGTCGGCCGGGTGGTGTTCAACCAGCCGGAAAAGCGCAACGCCATGTCGGTGGACATGTGGGGCGGCATGGGCAGCGCGCTCGACCTCTTCGCCGAGGACCCCTCCGTGCGCTGCGTGGTGCTGCAGGGCGCGGGCGACAAGGCCTTCGTCTCCGGCGCCGATATCAGCCAGTTCGAGAAGAACCGCGCCAATGCCGACGCGCAGGCCGAATACGACCGCCTCACCAGCGCCGGTCGCGCCAAGCTCGCCGCCTTCCGCAAGCCGGTGATCGCCCAGATCCGCGGCTTCTGCATGGGTGGCGGGCTTGGCATCGCGATGTCGACCGATATCCGCATCGCCTCCGATGACAGCCAATTCGGCATCCCGGCAGCCAGGCTCGGCATCGCCTATGGCTTCGACATGGTGCGCGCGCTGGTCGATCTGGTCGGGCCCGCGCATGCCAACATGATCCTGATGACCGGCGACCGCTTCGCCGCCGCCGAGGCCGAGCGCTTCGGCCTGGTCAACAAGGTGGTGCCGGTGGCCGAGCTCGATGCCGTGGTGGCGAAGCTGGCCGCCACCATGGCGGCCAATGCGCCGCTCTCCCTCACCACCAACAAGCTCACGGTGAAATCCGTGCTGCAGGACCGGGCGGACCGCGACATGGGTGCGCTCCGCGCCGCCATGGCCGCCTGCTTCGATAGCGCCGATTACCGGGAGGGCCGCCGTGCCTTCATGGAAAAGCGCAAGCCTGCCTTCACCGGCGGTTGAGGCCCGGGGCCGGCCGGCGATTTGCCCGGCCGGCCACCCTTGCCAGCGCCAGAATTGCAGTGCATCGACAGCCGCTTCCGCATAATCTCTGGCCCGCCGTCTCGATCCCGGAAAGAGGTTGCGGGCGGCAAGGCTTACGCGGTGGCCTCCTTGTCCGGGGCGCCACCCTCTGGGACGAAGGGTCAGAAACCGGGAATGGACGGAAACGTCGAGGCCCCACTCGTCGTGGCGTTGCCGCAGGGCTGCCATGACGGTGAAGGAGCGCCAATTTCGCGCATCGTGGCGGAGGTGGCGGCTCGTTGCCCGGGCGAGCGCATCACGCTAGGCGAGATGGCGGAGGCTTTCGGCGACCGTGCCTTCGGCCTGCTGATCCTGCTGCTCTGCCTGCCCTCGCTGCTGCCCGGCATGGCCTCGGTCTTCGGCCTGCCGATGCTGGTGCTCGGCGTGCAGATGGGGTTCGGCCGGCGGACGCCGAAGCTGCCACGCTTCATCGCGAAGCAGAGCATCAAGCGGGCGGATCTGCTGCGACTCACCGGCGCCTCCACCAAGTGGCTGCGCAAGGTGGAGCAGTATGTGAAGCCGCGGCCGGGCATCTTCACCTCGCCGCTGGGCGACCGGTTCTTCGGCTGGCTCACCGCCTATGTGGCGATCATGCTGATCCTGCCGGGGCCGGGCACCAATGGCCCGCCGGCCTTCGGCAATATCATCATGGCGCTTGGCCTCGTGGAGCACGACAACCGCACCACCGGCTGGGGCATGGCGATCACCCTGGCGGGCTGCGCCTTCGCCACCGCGGTGCTGGGCACGCTCTGCTTCTTCGGCGTGAAGGCCCTGGGCTGGCTCTTCTGACTCTGCTAAAGCCGCCGCATGCGCCGGTGGCCCGCAAGGGCTGAAACGGGAACGCGGAACGGCACGGCGGAAGCCGGGTCCAGGCCGCGGCTGCCCCCGCAACTGTAGGCGGTGAGCGGGTTCCAGCATGCCATTGCGCGCCCAGGGGCTTCACCTGGGGCGTGAGAAGGCGGAACCCCCCTTCGCCGCTGCGACCACCCAATCGCCCTCCGGGGCGAGGCCAGGCCGCAGCGGCAACACCGCGAGCCAGGAGACCGGCCGGCGCAGAGCCGTCTCGCGCGTGCCGGGCGGGGTAGACCGGCGCAACGGAAGGGCCATGCGGCTGCGGCGCGCTCCACAGGGGCTCGCCGCATCGCATCGCCAAGGGACCGCATCGCCCCCTGGCGATGCGTCCTCCGCATGCGGGAACGACGTTCCTTGTCCCGTTCCGGGTTCCCGGGACGGGGCGTGTCGTCATGTCCGCACGGAGGAACCGATGCGACGCCTTCTGCCCCTCGCCCTCGCCCTGGGCTTCACCCCCCCTGCCCATGCGCAGCAGGCCATCCCCGATACCATCGTCACCGCCACCCGCGTGCCGACGCCGCAGGAACGGGTGCCGGCCGCGATCACCGTCATCACCCGCCAGCAGATCGAGGAACGTGGCTACCAGAGCCTGCCGGAGGCGCTGGCTGCGGTGCCGGGCTTCCGCATTGCCCAGACCGGCGGGCTGGGGCAGCAGGCCAGCGGCTTCCTGCGTGGCAACAGCAGCCGCAGCGTCCTGGTGCTGCTGGATGGCGTGCCGGTCAACGACCCCGCGGAGCCGAACGGCGCCTTCAATTTCGGCAATGACCTGCTTTTCGACGTGGAGCGGATCGAGGTGGTGCGCGGCCCCGCCTCGGCCCTCTATGGCTCCGCCGCGATCGGCGGCGTGGTCAATCTGGTGACGCGGCGCGCTCCGCCCGACCGCGCCTTCGCCCCCTATGGCGAGCTGGCCGGCGGCACGCAGCGGACGCTGCGCGGCGGGCTCGGCGCCACCGGCACGCTGGGCGCCTTCGACTACCTGCTTTCGGGCCAATCCGTCAGCACCCAGGGCTTCAACACCATCGCGCCGCGCCTGCCGAACATCGGCGAGCGCGACGGCTTCCGCGGCGCCGCCAGCACCGCCCGGCTCGGCTGGACGCCGCAGCCCGGCACCCGCGTCGAGGGGTTGCTGCGCTGGCGGCAGAACAACCTCGGCCTCGACAGCGTGCCGCGCGACGATCCGAACTATTCCGGCGAGGACCGCCGGTATTTCGGCCAGATCCGCGGCGAGACCCGGCTTTTCGACGGCGCCTGGACCACCGGGCTGCGCCTGGCCGCCACCGAGGACCGCCGCCGCTACACGAACCTGCCGGACAGCGTGAGCAGCTCGACCGCAGATGACCTCTATCGCGGCAGCCGCACCACCCTCGACTGGGGCAATACGCTGCGGCTGCCGGGCCTTGGCGCGCTGCGCGATGGTACGCTCGGCTTCGGCATCACCCATGCGCTGGAATCCGCCCGCAGCGCCAATGGCACCCCCCTTCCGCACCACGGTGGATGCGCAGCAGCACAGCACCGGCGGCTATGCGACGCTGCAATACCGCCTCTTCGAGCGGCTGGACCTGACGGCGGGGCTGCGGCACGACGCCACCACCGGCTTCACCGATGCCACCACCTGGCGGCTCGGCGCCGTGCTGGCCGTGCCGGAACTGGCGTCGCGGTTGCGTGCCTCGGCCGGCACTGGCTTCGCCGCGCCCTCCCTGTTCCAGCGCTTCGGCGTGATCCCGGGCTTTTTCCAGGGCAATCCGGATCTGCGCCCGGAACGCTCCTTCGGCTGGGAGGTGGGGGCGGAGACCGATATCGCGGCATTCGGCCGGCCCGATTTCGCCATGCCCTCCTTCACCTTCTTCCAGAGCCGGGTGCGCGACCTCATCAACTTCAATGCCGGCTTCGATACCCTCGCCAATGTCGACCGGGCCAATATCCACGGCGCCGAGCTTGGCCTGACCTTGCGCCCCGCCGCCTGGCTGGAGGCCACGGCCACCTGGACCATCACCGAGGCTTTCGACGCCAATACCGACCAGCGCCTGCCGCGCCGCCCGGAACATGTGGTGAGCCTCACCGCGCGGCTGGCGCCGCTGCCGCGGGTGGTGATCGCGCCGACCCTGCTCTTCACCGGCCCCAGCCCGGAGGGCGCCTTCGCCAGCTACGACAATACCGGGCAGGCCAATCCCACGCCTCGCAACAACCCGGCCGGCACGGTGCTGCACCTCACCGCCACCTGGCAGGCCTGGGACCAGGTCGGCTTGTTCCTGGAGGCGCGCAACCTCGGCAACAGCCGCTTCGAGCCGGTGAACGGCTTCGTCACCCCGGGCCGCAGCGTGCTGGTCGGCACGCGTTTCGCGCTGTGACGAAGGCAGGCTACGGGCAGGGATGAGCGCCCTGCCTGCCTATGCCGGCGCGGCTTTGGCCGAGATCGCCGGCTGCTTCGCCTTCTGGGCCTGGCTGCGGCAGGGTGCCTCGGCCTGGTGGCTGCTGCCGGGCCTGGCCTGCCTCGCCGGTTTCGCCTGGCTGCTGACACTGGTGGAGAGCGATGCGGCGGGCCGGGCCTATGCCGCCTATGGCGGGGTCTATATCGCCGCCTCGCTGCTCTGGCTCTGGGCAGTGGAGCGGCAGGTGCCCACCGCCTGGGATCTCGCCGGGGCGGCGGTCTGCCTGCTCGGCGCCGGCATCATCCTGCTCGGGGCGGCCCGCTGATGCCTGCCATCTCCGCCGGGGCATCCTCGGGCACGAAGACCTGCACCGCGCCGCGCAGCAGGCGGAAGCGGACCGGGGTGCGGGTGGTGATCTCGCCATCGGTATTGACGGCGCGGCGGCGCCGGGTGCGGATTTCCAGCTCCTGCCCCGCGGCGGTCATCACCTCCTGCCAGCGCCCATGGTCGCCGCGGCGGAGCGAGGGCAGCAGCAGCAGCAGGCGCCAGAAGCTGGCGACCTCCAGGCTGAAGACCTGCAGCCTGCCGTCATCGATCCGCGCATCCTCGCCGACCGTCATGCCGCCGCCATAGTGGCGGCCATTGCCGACCGCGATATGCACGGTGCGGCTGCGCAGCACCCGCCCGCCACAACTGACCTCGGCGGTGAAGGGCCTGAGCCGTGCCAGCACGCGCAGCGCCGCCACCAGGTAGCCGAGCTTGCCCCAGCGCCGCTTGGCATCCCGCGTCAGCGCCTGTGTCAGGTCGACGCCGAAGCCGATGCTGGCCACGTTGAAGAAGGGCACGTCATTGGCCAGGCCGAGATCGATGGCATGCAGCCGCCCGCCCGCGGCGATCCGCGCCGCCGCCGCCGGGTCTTCCGGAATCCCCAGGGTGCGCGCCAGGTCGTTGGCGGTGCCCATCGGGATGATGCCAAAGGGCAGGCCGCTCTCCAGCAGGGCGGGGGCGGCGGCATTCATGGTGCCGTCGCCGCCGGCCAGCACCACCCGGTCCACCTGGCCGGCATGGGCGCGGATCAGCGCGACGGCCCCCCTGGCCCGCCACCTCCGCCGGGCAGATCGGGTCGAGCCCGGCATCGCGCAGCAGGCCAAGGAGCATGGCCGCATCGCCGCCCTTCCGGCTCCGCGGATTGGCGAGGAGCAGGGTGCGCGGGCCCGGCGGCATCCCGGCTAGCGCGAGCCGCCCGGCACCCAGAGCACATCCCCCGCGCCATTGCCGTTCAGCCGGCGCGACAGGACGAAGAGATGGTCGGAAAGCCGGTTGAGGTAGCGCACCGCATCCGGGTTCAGCGCCTCCGCCGCCGCGAGGCGCACCACCAGGCGCTCGGCCCGGCGGGTGACGGTGCGGGCGAGATGCGCCGCCGCCGCCCCCGGCGTGCCGCCCGGCAGGACGAAGCTGGTGAGCGCCGGCAGCGAGGCATTCATGGCGGCGATCTCCGCCTCCAGCCGGGCGCATTGCGCGGCGGCGACGCGCAGGCGGTCGCCGCCCAGGCCTGGCACGCAGAGATCGGCGCCGAGGTCGAAGAGGTCATGCGCGATGCGGACCAGCATCGCATCCTCCTCGCCGGCCACATGCAGGCGGAGCAGGCCGATCGTGGCATTGGCCTCGTCCACCGCGCCGATCGCCTCGATCCGGAGCGCGTCCTTGCGCAGCCGCGTGCCGTCGCCGAGCGAGGTCTCCCCGCCATCGCCGCCGCGGGTGGTAATCACGTTGAGCTTGACCATGCTGCGCGCCCTATTGCCGCAAGCGGAAATGGATCGCGGTGCGGATACTGCCAGGGACCGGCGTGCCGTCCCGCTGCGCCGGGCGGAAGCGCCAGCGCAGCGCGGCGCGTTGCGCCGCCTCGTCCAGCGCCGGATGGCCGGAGGTCTGCACCACCTCGACCCCCGTGACCTGGCCGGCCTCCGAGATGCGCAGCAGCACCGTGACCACGCCCTGCTCGCCGCGGCTGCGGCTGGCGAAGGGGTATTCGGGTTCCGGGTTGCGGAATCCCGGAATCTGCGAAGGCGGCGTGACCGCGCCGACCACCCGGCTGCCACCCAGCGCCACGGGCGGCGGGCCTGCCCCCCAGGGCGAGGGTGCCGCCTGCTGGGGCGGGGGTTGGGCCTGAGGCGGCGCCTGCCGGGCCGGCGCAGGGCGCGGCGGCGGCGGCATGGGTGGTGGTGGCAGGGGCAGTGGCGGCTCCTGCAGTGCCTCCTCCTCGGGCGGCGGAGTTTCCGGCATGGCCGGCGCCGGTGGGGGCGGCAGCGTCACCGCGGGGATGGGCGCTGGCAGCGGGGGTGGCAAGAGGGCGGCCAAGGCCGGCGGCGGAACGGCTGGCGCTTCCGGGGGTGGCGGTGCCTGGACTGGATCAGGGGCGGTGGCCTGTGCCGGGGGCGGCAGCGGCGGCGGTGGTGCCATGGCGGCAGGCGCTGGCGGCGGCACGCTGGGGGGCGGGCCCGGCTCGGGCGGGGCCGCCGCCTCCGCCGGTGCGGGCGGCGCAGGGACTTCGCCCGTCACCAGCGAATCCTCGGCCGCCTCCTGCTGCCAGATGATCTCCACTGCCTGCTCCGGCGCCGGCGCCTGGGGGGGCGGCCGGTGCAGCAGCAGCAGGATCGCGGCCAGCGCCGCGCCATGCAGCAGCAGCGAGAACGCCGGGGCCCAGGCCGATAGCCGCGCGGCGGGCCGCTCGGTTGGGCCAGGCAGGGGCCGGTCCGCCTCCTGCAACCGCCATCCTGCCGCCCCGCCCGCCAGCACGTTCACAGCACCAGCACGCCGTGATGCTTCGCCTTGCCCTCCGGCTCAACATGGATGGTGATGATGGCGTCCTCGACCTCGGCCTTCAGCGCCGCCTCGATCCGGTCGCAGATGGCATGAGCCTCCTCGACCCGCATCTCGCCGGGGACGACGAGGTGGAATTCGATGAAGGTCAGCCGCCCGGCATGGCGGGTGCGGAGGTCATGCGCCTCGATCGCCCCCTCCGCATTGGTCGAGACGCCGTTGCGGATGCGGGCCATCAGGCCGGGCTCCACCGCCTCATCCATCAAGCCGCCGACCGATTCCCGCACCAGCCGCCCGCCCGACCACAGGATATTCGCCGCGGTCAGCGCTGCCAGCAATGGGTCGAGCCAGAGCAGCCCCGTCAGCGCCACCATGCCGACCCCCACCAGCACGCCGGCCGAGGTGACGACATCCGCCACCAGATGCCGCGCATCGGCCAGCAGCGCCGGCGACCGGGCGGCGCGGCCGCGGCGGAACAGCACCGCGGCCCAGGCGGCATTGATGGCGGTGGCAATACCGGAAACCAGCAGGCCCAGCGCCGGCTGGTCCGGGGCGTGCGGCACGAAGAAGGCGCCCAAGGCCTGGTGCAGGATGGCGACCGCGGCGATGACGATCAGCGCCCCCTCCAGCACGGCTGAGAAATATTCCGCCTTGGTATGCCCGTAGGGGTGGTTGGCATCCGGCGGCATCGCCGCGTAGCGCACCGCCGCCAACGCGGCGAGCGCGGCGGCCACATTCACCACGCTCTCCATCGCATCGGCCAGCAGCGCGACGCTGCCGGTCAGCGCCCAGGCGCCAAGCTTGAGCGCCAGCACGAGGCAGGCAATGAGGACGCTGCCGGCCGCGGTTCGAACGGCCCGGCTCATGCGCGGCAAGGGGCCCGGCCGTGCGGGGCGGGTGGGGAGGCTGCGGCTTGCACCTGGCGAAACGGCTCCGGAGGGCGGGGTGGTTCATGCCCCGAGCGGCTCCCCGGGGGCAACCCCCGGCGGGACGGAACGCAAGGGGCTGCGGCCCGTTCGGGGCGGAGTGGCAGATGGGAGGCCAGCATGGAAGAGGATTCCGGAGCCGATGGGGCCGGGCCAGCCGCATCCACCGACCGCCGCAACCCCGGCGACCAAGCCAGGCCGGGCTCGAAACAGACCGGGATGGTGTCCTGCCCGGAGTGCCATGGCAGCGGCAGGCAGGCGAACCGGCCCTGCCCGAATTGCGGCGGCACCGGCGAGGTGGTTCAGATCGTCGGCGACGCCTGAACCGGCACCCAAGCCGGGCCCGCCCGGTCAGACCGAGAAGTATTTCGCCCTGGGGTGGTGCAGGACGATGGCGCTGGTGGATTGCTCCGGGTGCAATTGCCATTCATCCGAGAGCGACACGCCGATCCGCTCGGCCTGGAGCAGGCGCATCAGGGGCTCCTGGTCCTCAAGCCGCGGGCAGGCCGGGTAGCCGAAGGAATAGCGACCGCCGCGGTAGCCCTGGCTCAGCATCCTGTCCATGTCGCGGTCGTCCTCGGCCGCGAAGCCCCATTCGGCGCGGATGCGCTTGTGGACGTATTCGGCCATCGCCTCCGCCATCTCCACCGACAGCCCGTGCAGGTAGAGGTAGTCCTGGTAGCGGTTCTCCTCGAACCAAGCCCGCGCTACTTCGCTCGCCTTCTGGCCCACCGTGACCACCTGCAGGCCAATCACGTCGCGCGCCAGCGGGCCATCGCCGATGTCGCGCACAAGATCGGCGATGCATTCGCCATCCGGCTTCGGCTGGCGCGGCAGGGTGAAGCGCGCGGCTTCGGTGATGCCATCCTGCTCGAACAGGACCAGGTCGTTGCCCTGGCCGGCGCATTTCCAGTAGCCGTAGATCGCCTGCGGCCGGAGGATGTTGTCCGCCTCGGCGATCGCCAGCATGCGTTTCAGCACCGGGCGCAGTTCCTGCTTCGCCCAGCCGAGGAAATCATCCAGCGACCGCCCCTGCTTCCGGAAACCCCATTGGGATTGATAGAGGCTGCGCTCATTGATGAAGGGGATCACCGCCTTGGGCGAGGCCTCTATCGCGCGCGGCCCCCAGAAGGGCGGGTCGGGCACCGGCTCGCCGGCGGTGAGGCGGCGGCGGCGCTCCTGCGCATAGCCGATCTCGACCGGGGCGAAGCCGCGCGGATCGGCTGTGCCGAGCACGCGCTTCTCGTTCTTCGGCTTGCCGACACGCTTCGCCTGCAAGGCGGCCAGGTAGTCGTCGAAGCCATTGCCCATCACCCGGTCCATCAGGTGCAGGCCGTCGAAGGCGTCGCGCGCATAGGCGACGCGGCCCAGCCGGTCGCTCTGGGCATAGGCGCGGACGCAATCATCCTCGACATAGTTGCGGGTCAACGCGGCGCCACCGAGCATCACCGGGATGTTGAGGCCCTGGCGCGACATCTCCTCCAGGTTCTCGCGCATCACCACGGTGGATTTCACCAGCAGGCCGGACATGCCGATGGCATGCGCGCGGTGCTCCTTGGCCGCCGTGAGGATATCGGCCAGCGGCACCTTGATGCCGAGATTGACCACCTTGTAGCCGTTGTTGGTCAGGATGATGTCGACCAGGTTCTTGCCGATGTCGTGCACGTCGCCCTTGACGGTGCCGAGCACGATGGTGCCCTTCTCCTGGCCCTCGACCCGCTCCATATGCGGCTCCAGCCAGGCGACGGCGGCCTTCATCGTCTCGGCGGATTGCAGCACGAAGGGAAGCTGCATCTTGCCGGCGCCGAAGAGCTCGCCCACCACCTTCATGCCGTCCAGCAGGATGTCGTTGATGATGGCGAGCGGCGTATGGCCCTGCGCCATCGCATCCGCCAGCTCCTGCTCCAACCCCTTGCGGTCGCCATCCACGATGCGGTCCTTGAGGCGGCCCTCCACCGTCTCGGACTTCTGGCGCACCGCCGTATCCGCGGCCTTGCGCCCGGAGAACATCTCCAGAAGCCGCTGCAAGGGGTCGTAGCCCTCGCGGCGGCGGTCGAAGATCAGGTCCTCGACCACCTGCACCTCTTCCGCGGGGATCAGGTGCAGCGGCTTGATCTTGCTGACATGCACGATGGCGCCGGTCATGCCGGCGCGCACGGCATGGTCCAGGAAGACGCTGTTCAGCACGTGCCGCGCCGCCGGGTTGAGGCCGAAGGAGATGTTCGACAGGCCAAGGATGATCTGGATGTCCGGGAATTCCTCCCGGATCATGCGGATCCCCTCCAGCGTCCACTGGCCGAGCTTGCGGTCGTCCTCGTTGCCGGTGGCGATGGTGAAGGTCAGCGGGTCGATCAGCAGGTCGCTCTGCGGCAGGCCATGCTTCGTGCAGGCGAATTCCACCAGGCGGCGGGCGATGCGGAGCTTGTCCTCTGCGGTCTTCGCCATGCCCACCTCATCGATGGTCAGGGCGATGACGGCGGTGCCGAATTTCTTGGCCAGCACCAGCCGGTCCGTGGCTGCCTTCTCGCCATCCTCGAAATTGATCGAGTTGATGATCGGCTTGCCGCCATGCAGCTTCAGCGCGGATTCGATCACCGGCGTCTCGGTGCTGTCGATCACCAGCGGGCTGTTGACGCTGCTGGTGAAGCGCCGGATCACCTCGTTCATCTCGGCCACCTCGTCGCGGCCGACGAAGGCGGTGCAGATGTCGAGGCTGTTGGACCCCTCCCCTACCTGCTCGCGCCCGATCGCGACGCAGCCATCCCAGTCATGCGACGCCTGGCGTTCCCGCCAGGCCTTGCTGCCATTGGCGTTGCAGCGCTCGCCGATGGAGAAATAGGCGTTCTCCTGCCTGAGCGCTGTCGCACCATAGAGGCTGGCGACCGAGGGCACCCAGTAGGATTTCCGCGCCACCGGCGCCGGCCGGGGCTCGCCGATGCGGCGCAGCATCGCGTCCAGCGCCTGGATATGCGGCACCGAGGTGCCGCAGCAGCCGCCGATCAGGTTCAGCCCGTCCTCGCGGACGAAGCGCTCCATCCAGCCGGCCATGTCCTCGGCGCCGAGCGGGTAATGGGTCTGGCCGTCCACCAGTTCCGGCAGCCCGGCATTGGGCTGGGCGGAGAGCAGGCCGGGCCAGTTCTGGCTGAGCCAGCGGATATGCTCGGCCATCTCCTGCGGCCCGGTGGCGCAGTTGAGGCCGATCAGCGGCACGTCCAGCGCATGCACCACCGTGGCCGCGGCGGCGATGTCGGGGCCGACCAGCAGGGTGCCGGTGGTCTCGACCGTCACCTGCACGAAGATCGGCGTATCGGTGCCCGCCGCGTGCCGCGCCGCCTTGGCGCCGTTCACCGCGGCCTTGATCTGCAGGGTGTCCTGGCAGGTCTCGATCAGGATGCAATCGACGCCGCCGGCGATCAGCCCGCGACACTGTTCCGTCAGCGCCGCCTCCAGCGGGTCATAGGCGATGTTGCCGAGGCTCGGCAGCTTGGTGCCGGGGCCCACCGAGCCCACCACCCAGCGGTGGCGGCCATCGGCGAAGCTCTCCGCCGCTTCGCGCGCCAATTCGGCGGCAACCTTGTTGATCTCGAAGGCGCGCTCGCCCAGCTCGAATTCACCTAAGGTCACGGCGCTGCCGCCGAAACTGTTGGTCTCCACCATATCGGCACCGGCGGCGAAATAGCCGCGGTGGATGTCCCGCACCAGATCGGGGCGGGAGAGGTTCAGCACCTCGGTGCAATTCTCCTTGCCCCAGTAGTCGCGGTCGATATCCAGCGTCAGCGCCTGGACGCGGCTGCCCATGCCGCCGTCGCAGAGCAACACGCGGTCCTTCAGGGCGTCGAGCAGATGCGGTCGGGCCATGGGGCGTTCTTTCAAAGATCAGGTGTCAAAAAGTCAGGGCGGGAGCCGGCGCGGCGGCCATGCCGGGAACGCGCCGTGCCGGCCAGAGCCGCACAGCGAGCGGCCCCGGCACCGTCACCGGCGGTAGCGCGGCGCAGCCGGCGGCGCCGAGCCAGCCGGCCAGCGCCGCATCGTCGAAGCCGGGCCAGCGATGTGCCTGGCGCTCCAGCAGCCCGGCGCGGTCATGCGGCGCGAGATCGGCCACCAGCAGCAGCCCGTCCGGGCGCAGCACCCGGGCCGCCTCGGCCAGCGCGGCGGCGGGGTCCTCGGCGTAGTGCAGCACCATCTGGAGGGCCACCACGTCGAAGGAGGCATCGGGCAGCGGCAGGCGGTACATATCGGCCTGGCGCACGGCACAGCGGCCGGCGAGGCCATGCTCCGCCAGCCGCGCCCGGGCCAGGGCCAGCATGTCGCGGCTGGCATCGATGCCTAGTGCCCGCCCGGCCCGCTCCGCCACCAGTTCCAGCAGCCTTCCGGTGCCGGTGCCGATATCGAGGAAGGCGGGGATGGCGGGCGGCAGCAGGGCCAGCAGCGCCGCCTCGATCGCCGCGGCGGGCAGGCCGAGGGCGCGTAACTCATCCCAGTCGGCGCCATCGCGGCGGAAGGCGGCGGAGGCCTCGCGCGCCCTTTCGGCGGCAAGGCGGGCGGCCTGGCGGCGGTCGGCGGCAAGCTGCGGGTCGTCCTCCGGCAGGTGGGCCAGGATCAGCCGGGCAAGCTCGGCCCCGGCGGGCAGGTGGAAATAGACATTGGCGCCCTCCGGCACCCGCTCCAGCAACCCCGCCTCGACCAGCAGCTTCAGGTGGCGCGAGAGGCGCGGCTGGGACTGGCCCAGCAGCTCGCAGAGATCCGAGACGCAGAAGGCGCCGCGGGCACAGAGCGCGAGCAGCCTGAGCCGGGTGGGCTCGGCGGCGGCGCGCAATTGGAGCAGGAGGTCGTCCATGGGCTTGTCAATGACATAAAGATATCCTTATGTCTAGCTCACAAGACGGAGCGCCCCTTGGCCTGGACCCTCGATGCCCGCCTGCCGGTGGTAGTGGTGACGAATCCGGCGGCGCTGGCGGCGGCACTGGCGGCCGGGCCGCCGGCCGCGATCCTGGCCGAGATGCCGGTCCCTCCCCTGCCCAGCGGGTTTCCGCCAAGGGAGGATTTCGAGCCCTCGCTGCCCCATGCCGCCGCCTGCGGTTGCTGCAGCGGCCGCCCGCCGGCCGCCGTGGCGCTGGATCGGCTGTTCCAGGCCCGGGTGCGCGGGCAGTGCCCCTGGTTCGAGCGGGTGGTGGCACTGGCCCCGACGCCGGCGGGGCGAACCGCGGTCGAGGCGGCGCTGACCTGTGATGCGGTGACGGAAGCACGCTTCCGCGCCGCCGCCTGATCTTCCGCTACTCCACGATGGCCGAATGCACGAGTTGCTGGATCAGCCGCCGATAGGCGGCCCGGTCCACGCTCGGCGCCGCGGTCATGTAGACCGCGACGAGTTCCGCCCGCGGGTCCACCCAGAAATGCGTGCCGCCATAGCCCGCCCACATGTATTGCCCGGCATTGCCATGCACGCCGGCGATGCCGTCCTGCAGCCGCACCGCGAAGCCAAGGCCGAACCCGTAGCCCGGCGTGCCGAGCACCCCCACCGGCGTCGGCTGCGCCATGCCGGCCAGGTGGTCGGCGGTCATCAGCCGCACGGATTCCGGCGACAGGATGCGCACCCCGTCCAGCACCCCGCCATTCGCCAGCATCTGGGCGAAGCGGAGATAATCCGCCGCAGTGGCAAGTCCGCCGCCGCCCCCAGAGGCGTTGCCCGGTGGCCACGCGGGATCGAACATCGAGATCGGCCGGTTGCCCTGCGCCGGATCGACGCCGAGATGCCTGGCCAGCCGCCCGATCTGCTCCGGCGGCGACCAGAAGCCGCTATCGGTCATGCGCAGCGGCCGGAACAGGCGCTCCTCCAGGAAGGCTTCCAGCCGCTGGCCGGAGACAACCTCCACCACCCGGCCGAGCACATCGGTGGAGAGGCCGTATTCGAAGGTGGTACCGGGCTGGTGCACCAGCGGTGCCTGGGTGACACGGCGGGTGAACTCTTCCGGGCTGTGCTTCATGTATTCATTGAGGCCGAGATTGGCATAGGCCTCCCGGACCGGCTGGTTCTGAGTCCTTGTGCCATAGGTCAGGCCCGAGGTGTGGCGCAGCAGGTCCTGCAGCGTCATCTGCCGGGCCTGCGGCACCAGGGCATAGCCCATGCGGGCAAGGGTCGCGTTCGGCTGCGCCACGCTCACCTGCAACCGATCGAAGCCAGGCAGGTGGCGACTGACCGGGTCGGTGAGCTGCAGCCGCCCCTCCTCCGCCAGCATCAGGGCGGCAACCGAGGTCATGGGCTTGGTCATGGAGTAGATACGGAACACCGCATCCAGCGGCATGGGCGCGCCTTCCGCCTTGTCGCGGAAGCCGATCGCCTCGGCATAGGCCAGCCGGCCGCGGCGCGCGATCATAATCACGGCGCCGGGCAGGCGGCTTTCCGCCACCTCGCGCTCGATGAAGGGGCGGATGCGGGCCAGGCGCTGCGGGTCGAGCCCCACCTCCTCGGGCTTCGCGCCGGGCAGCGGCTGGGCAGCAAGCGGCAGGGCGAGGGCAAGGGCCAGCAGCCCCGGCATGGCCAGGACGGCACGTCTCAACATGGTGTTTCCTCCAGTTTGGGGCGGCGCTCGGCCACCGCCAAGGAGGAATGTAGCGGCAGCGGCGCCATCCGCGCGGGAAATCCGCCTGCTGATCGCCTCAGCCAGGGCGGACTCAGCCCGGCTTCGCAGGCGCCTGCGGCACGTCGCGATCCCCACCGCCGATCGCCCGCTGCATGAACACCACGTCGAGCCAGCGGCCGAATTTCACCCCCGCTGCCCGCAGCACCCCGGCCTGCCGGAAGCCGAGCGAGACATGCAGGCCGATCGAGCCGACATTGTCGGAATCCCCGATCACCGCGAAGATCTGCCGGAAGCCCGCTGCCTCGGCGCGTTCCAGCAGCGCCGCCACCAGCGCCTTGCCGACGCCCTGGCCGCGGATGTCATCGCGGACATAGACGGAATCCTCGCCGGCGAAGCGATAGGCGGAGCGCGGCCGGAACTGGGCGAAATAGGCGAAGCCGAGGATCTCCCCCGCCTCCTCGGCCACCAGCCAGGCCCAGCCCTGCCGCTGCACATTGGCGATGCGCCCCGCCATCTCGGCCTCGGGCGGCGGCTCCTCCTCGAAGGTGCCGGTGCCATGCAGCACATGATGCGCGTAGATGGCAGTGATCGCCGGAAGGTCGGCCGGCAGGGCGTCGCGGATCTGCATCCCTTGTGCCTAGCGTTCCATGTCCAGTCGGACAAGGTGGCGCGGCAGCATCTAGACCGGCAACCCGATCTCGCCCGCCAGCGCCTCGGCCAATGCCAGCAGTGCCCGGTCGCGGCCCGGCGCGGCCACGAGGGAAAACCCTACCGGCGCGCCCTCCGTCCGCCCGGCCGGCAGCGTCACCTCGCATAGCCCGGCCAGGCCGGCGATGGCGGTCACGCCCATGCTGCGCTCCCGCACCGCATTCTGGTCCGCGAGCGGGATGCCGAGGCGTGGTGCCGGCACCGGCGAGGTCGGATAGGCCAGGACAGCGCCGCCAGCCAGCAGCGCTAGCATCCGGGCCTGGAAATGCCGGCGGAAGGCGCGGCCGGCGGCGGCCTTGGCCGGATCCATCGTGCGGGCGGCGGCGAATCGCTCGGCCACGCCCGGGCCGAAGGCTGGCCGCGTCGCCTCGATCCAACTGCCGAGCGTGGCCCAGGCCTCCTCCGCCTGGGCGCAGCGGAAATGCTCATAGAGGGCATCGAGCCCCTCCGGCGCCACCTCCACCCGCAGCGCCGGGCCGAGCAGCCGCTCGGCGCCCCGCAGCGCCTCGGCCAGCGCCGCGGCGGTGGCGGGTTCGGCATTCATCCAGGCCTGGTCCAGCTTCAGCAGCGGGCCGAGCCCGCCCGTCCCGGCCGACTCCGGCAGCAACACCTCGCCCACCCGCGCCAGCACGCCAGCACGGGCGGCGAACCAGCCGGCGGTGTCGAAGCTCGGGCCAAGGCCGCAGGCGCCGGTGAGATTCACTGCACCCCAGCTCGGCCGGATGCCGAAGGTGCCGCAATAGCTGGCCGGGATGCGGACCGAGCCGCCGGTATCCGAGCCCAGCGCGAAATCCACCAGCCCCGCCGCCACTGCCGCCGCCGAGCCGCAGGAGGAGCCGCCGGGGAAGCGGCCCGGCGCCGCCGGGTTCAGCGGCGTGCCGTGCCAGACATTCTCGCCGGTGAGGCCATAGGCAAGTTCGACCGTTCTGGTCTTGCCACGCAGGGTCGCGCCCGCCATCAGTAGCGCGGTGATGCAGGGCGCGGTGGCGGCGGCGGGCGGATGGGTGCGGCCCCAGTCCGGGTTGCCATAGGTGGTGGGGTGGCCGGCGACGTCGTAGAGGTCCTTCACCGCGAAGCCGAGCCCGGCCAGACCCCCTGCCGGCGCGCCGGGCACCTCCACCCGTGGCCCAGGCACGAAGGCTCCGACGCTGTCGGCCACGGCATCCGCCATCCCAGCTACTCCACCAGGGTTCCAGGGCAGGAAGGTGGCGTATCCGGCCCGGCGCCGCAACAGGACGCCCGCCGTCGCCGTTCCATCATGGGTCGCGGGCTCTGCGAGCCTCCCGGCACACAGCAGGCCTGGCCTGCAAGGCAGGAAAAGCCCGTGCCGATGCCGTTTTCGGTCAACCCCCGGATGTGGCGGACTGGAAGGCCGAAGCCTGGCGGCACAGCCGCGGAAAGCGGCTGGAATGTCGTGGCCGAGGGGATTGCGGTGAATGGTCGGCAAGCACCGGTCGAATCACCGCTTCGGCTGGTCCAGACCAGGGTAGTCGCGGCCAGGCCGCAGAACTGCGCGACGCGTCGCGTCCTCTGGAAGGGCCAAGCGCCCGTGTCGTGATGGGCGCTTGGCGGCTCCATGTCGTTCCGGCGATGTCGCGCGCCTGGCCTGCCTTGGATTCGGCGCCTGTCAGGTGAGGCCCAACAGGGCCGTCTTGGTGGCCACTGCGGCCAACCCCGCCGCCACTGCTGCGATCGAGGCGCCGCGAGATGCCAGCGCGCCATAGGCAATCGCACCGATGATCAGTGCCCAGGCCGCAATTTCAGTCGCTTCGAGAACGAGCATCCGGGCCTCCCTGGGTTTGGATTACCTGAACGCAATGTAGGATTTAATTTTCTTTCATGAAAGGGCCTCGCGAAAGATTTCGCCGAGGGATCGCTTTGCCTGCCCATCCGGCCCGAAATTCGCATCATCCAGCCATGATGCGAGGGCGGCGCCCCGCGCCGGCCATTCCTCCGCCAGGATGGAGAACATGGCGGTGTCGCGCCGCCTGCCCTTGACCACCATATGCGCCCGGAGCGTACCCTCATAGGTGAAGCCCAGCCGTTCCGCGGCCCGGCGGGATGGTGCGTTCAAGGCGTTGCATTTCCAGAGCAGGCGCCGGTAGCCGAGATCGTCCATGGCATGGCGCATCAGCAGGGCCATCGCCTCGGTCGCCGCGCGGCTGCGCTGCATCCTTGGCCCGAACCAGATATTCCCGATCTCGATGGCGGCATTGCCGGGCTGGATGTCCATCAGCGTCAGCCAGCCATCGGCGGTGCCGCTGCGGTGCGGCCGCACCGCCCAGGCCATGGGGTCATGGGCGGTGGCGAAACCGCCGACGAAGCCGCGCAGCGCCGCCTCGGAGGCGAAGGGGCCGTAACCCAGATAGGCCCAGCTTGGATCGCCCGCCGGCGTCCCTGCCGCCGTCGCCTGCCAGAGTTCCGGCACATGGCGCGGATGCAGCGGTTCCAGATCCACCGACCGGCCGCGATGCGGCACCCGGGCCGGCAATGGGCGGGGGGTCGGATCGACCACCGGACCCAGCGGGAGGGTCTCGGCGGAGGCGGGATCGGGCATCATTCTGCTCCTGGCGCTGAAACGGCGGGGGCATCCTGCCCGGCCCCGGCGCCAGCGCAAACCGGGGTTGCGCAGAGTGATATTGCACTTTCCGCCGCGCCGCAGCATGTAGCCGGGCGCATGGACACCCTCGCCCCCGCTGCCGCCCCTGGCCCCGCCGGACCTGGCACCAGGCCCGCCATCCCCGCCGCCTTCTTTGGCGAGACGGTGACCTGGGTGCATCACTGGACCGAGTACCTGTTCTCCTTCCGCTGCACCCGGAGCGAGCAGTTCCGCTTCGTGGCCGGGCAATTTGCCATGATCGGGCTGATGGTCGAGGGCAAGCCGCTGGTCCGGGCCTATTCCCTGGTCAGCGCGCCCTGGGAGGAGGAACTGGAATTCCTCTCCATCAAGGTGCAGCACGGCCCCCCTCACCTCCCGGCTGCAGCATATCCGGCCGGGCGACACGGTGCTGATCGGCCGCAAGCCCACCGGCACGCTGCTGATCGAGAACCTGCTGCCGGGCAAGACCTTGTGGCTGCTGGCCACCGGCACCGGCCTCGCCCCCTTCATGAGCCTGATCCGCGAACCCGAGGTCTATGACCGCTTCGAGCGGGTGGTGGTGGCGCATACGGTGCGCGAGGCGCGGGAATTGGCCTACCGGGAGGTGATCTCGAAGGACCTGCCGGCGCATGAATTCCTGGGCGAGATGGTCGCGGGCAAGCTGCTCTACTACCCCAGCGTGACGCGCGAGCCCTTCCCGACCCAGGGTCGCATCACGACGCTGATCGAGAGCGGCCGCATCTTCGCCGATCTCGGCCTGCCGCCCCTCTCGGCCGAGCATGACCGGGTGATGCTCTGCGGTTCCGAGGCGATGAATGCCGATGTCGGGGCGCTACTGGAAGCCCGCGGCTTCCAGGAGGGGTCCAACAGCGCCCCGGGCACCTATGTCGTCGAGAAAGCCTTCGTGACCAAGTAACCGCGCCGGTTTCTTTCCGCACTTCTTGCGCCGCCGGCATAATTGGGCGTTGCCATTCATCGCGCCGGTCGTTTATTTCGGACTGTGGTGAAGCCACGGCGGCGGGTTGGCTGCAACGCCGCGCAATCCTTGTCTGGGAGAAACGAATGTCGCAGGAAACCAACCCGGCCTCGGGCCGTCGTGGCCTGCTGAAGGCTGCCGCGGTGGGCGGTGCCGGTGCGGCGGTGCTGGCAACCCCGAATGTCAGCCGCGCCCAGACGGCGGTCCTCCGCTTCCAGTCCACCTGGCCGCAGCGCGACATCTTCCATGAATATGCCCAGGATTATGTCAGCCGGGTGAATGCCATGGCGGGCGGCCGCCTGCGGCTGGAACTGCTCGCCGCCGGGGCGGTGGTCGGCGCTTTCCAGCTTCTGGATGCGGTCTCCGCCGGCACGCTGGATGGCGGCCATGGCGTCTCCGCCTATTGGTTCGGCAAGAACAAGGCATTCAGCCTGTTCGGCACCACGCCCCCCCTGGTTCGGCGACGCCAACCAGTTGCTCGGCTGGTTCTACTACGGCGGCGGCGAGGCCCTGTACAAGGAGTTGCTGGGCGACGTCCTGAAGGTGAATGCGGTGGGCTTCCTGACCGGCCCGATGCCGACCCAGCCGCTTGGCTGGTTCAAGCAGGCGATCGAGCGGCCGGAGCAGATCCGCGGCCTGAAATACCGCACCGTGGGCCTTGCGACGGACCTGTTCCAGGAGATGGGAGCCGCCGTCGTCTCGCTGCCGGGCGGCGAAATCGTGCCGGCGCTGGAGCGCGGCGTGATCGATGGCGCCGAGTTCAACAACCCCTCCTCCGACCGCATCCTCGGCTTTCCCGACGTTGCCAAGACCTACATGATCCAGAGTTACCACCAGCGGGTGGAGTGCTTCGAGATCCTGTTCAACAAGGGCAAGTACGAAGGGCTGCCGGCCGAGCTGCAGGCGCTGCTCCGCCACACCTCCGAAGCCTGTTCCGCCGATATGAGCTGGAAGCTGCAGGACCGCTACTCGAAGGACCTGCTGGCCATGGCGCAGCAGCAGGGCGTGAATGTCCGCTCCACGCCGCGACCGGTGCTGGATGCCCAGTTGCAGGCCTGGGACCGGGTGATCGCGCGGCTGGAGGGTGACAATTCCTCCCCCGTCAATGGCCCCTTCTTCAAGAAGATCTGCGACAGCCAGCGCGACTGGTGCCGGCGCGTCGGCAATTTCTTCCTGCGCTATGAGGCAAGCCCGGTCGTTTCCTACAACCACTTCTTCGCCCGGCAGGGCTGAGTCCAGCCGACGCGGCCCCGCCGCCCATGAGCGGGCGGCGGGGTTTGCGTATCCGGGCAACGGGGGAACCTCGCATGCAGCGCCTGCTGCTCGGCATCGACCGGCTCAGCACGATCGTCGGCCAGACCTTCGCATGGTGCATCCTGCTGCTGACCGGCGTCGTGGTCTATGAAGTCGTCGCCCGCTACGTCTTCCGGGCACCGACCGATTGGGGATACGACGTCTCCTATATCCTCTACGGCACGCTGTTCATGATGGCCGGGGCCTATACGCTGGCGCGCAATGGCCATGTCCGGGGAGATTTCCTGTACCGCAACTTCCCGCCCAGGCGACAGGCTTGGTTCGACCTGGTCCTTTATATCCTGTTCTTCTTCCCGGGAATCTTCGCCTTCATGATCTCGGGCTGGCACTTCTTCGCCGATAGCTTCCGGCAGAACGAGCGCAGCATGTTCAGCCCCTCCGGACCGGTGATCTGGCCCTTCAAATTCCTGATCCCCGTGGTCGGTGTCCTGCTGCTGCTGCAGGGCCTGGCCGAGGTGGTGCGCTGCATCCGTTGCATCCGCGAAGGCACCTGGCCGCAGCGGCTCTCGGATGTCGAGGAGCTGGAACAGCAGATCCTCTCGGCGGCCGCCGAGAAGGACCCCGAGGAACTGGCGCGGGAGATCGCGCGGAGCGGCCATATCCCCGGCGAGCGCGCCGGCGACGAACACACCGGACGGTAGGACCCCGATGAGCGACGGCGCACTGGGGCTCACCCAGCTTTTTCTCTTCCTCTTCTTCATCATGCTGGGCTTCCCCATCGCCTTCACCCTCATGGCGATGGGTCTGTTCTTCGGCTATCTCGGCATGGGCGACCGCATCTTCGACCTGCTGGTGCAGCGCACCTATGCCATCATGGCAAACGACGTGCTGATCAGCGTGCCGCTCTTCGTCTTCATGGGCTACATCATAGAGCGGGCGAATATCCTGGACCGGCTGTTCCGCAGCCTCCAGATGGCGAGCGGCAATATCCCCGGCAGCCTCGCCGTTGCCACCCTCGCCACCTGCGCGCTCTTCGCGACCGCCACGGGCATCGTCGGCGCGGTGGTGACGCTGATGGGGCTGCTGGCCCTGCCGCCCATGCTGCGCGCGGGCTATGACGTGAAGCTGGCCACCGGGGTGATCGCCGCGGGCGGCTGCCTCGGCATCCTGATCCCGCCCTCGATCATGCTGATCCTCTATGGGGCGACCGCAGGCGTATCGGTGGTGCAGCTCTATGCCGCGGCCTTCATCCCGGGCGTGATGCTGGCCGGCCTCTATATCGTCTATGCCATGGGCATCGCGCTGGTGAAGCCCTCGGTCGCGCCGCGCCTGCCGCCGGAGGAGGTGAACATCCCCTTCGCCGCCATCCTGTTCTCGCTCGTCACCTCCTTCATCCCGCTCGCGGCGCTGATCGGCCTGGTGCTCGGCGCGATCCTGATGGGGCTGGCGACGCCTTCGGAAGCGGCGGCCATGGGCTCGCTCGGCTCCATCCTGCTGGCCATCGCCTATCGCAGCTTCACCTTCGGCAAGCTGCGGGAGAGCGTGTTCCTCACCGCCCGCACCAGCGCCATGGTGTGCTGGCTCTTCGTGGGTTCGGCGATCTTCTCCTCGGTCTTCGGCTATCTCGGCGGCCAGGCGCTGGTGGAGGAATTCTTCAAGTCCCTGCCGCTCAACAGCTTCACCTTCATGGTGCTGGCCCAGGCGCTGATCTTCGTGCTCGGCTGGCCGCTGGAATGGACCGAGATCATCGTGATCTTCGTGCCGATCTTCCTGCCGCTGCTGGATGATTTCGGCGTGGACCCGCTGTTCTTCGGGGTGATGATCGCGCTGAACCTGCAGACCAGCTTCCTCTCGCCCCCCGTGGCCATGGCCGCCTTCTACCTGAAGGGGGTGGCGCCGAAGCATGTGCGGCTGGAGCAGATCTTTGCGGGCTGCATGCCCTTCATCTACATCGTCCTGTTCTGCATGGCCTGCGTCTATGTCTTCCCCGGCCTCGTCACCTGGTTGCCGGACCAGCTCTATGGTGGTGCCGGTGGCGAGCCGACCTTGCAGATGGACGCTCCACCGGCCGGCGGCTTCCAGGAGGAAGAGGTCATGCTGCCACCGCTGAACTAGGTGCCGCGCATGGATGCCTCGCTCTGCGACACCGTGGCGGGCTGGCTGGCGGAGGCGCTGGAAACCGGCAACCCGCTCGCCCCGCTGCCGGCGGCCGCCATGCCGCCGAGCCTGCGGGATGGCCAGCGCATCGCGGCACAGGTGCTGGAGGCGCTGGGCCTGGTCCCCTGCGGATTCCGCCTCACCCCCGGGCCGGCCGGCGCGATGGTGCCGGGCCCAGTGCTGGAAGGGCGGCTGCTGCCGGACGGCGCCAGCATCGCCCTCGCCGCGCTGCGCCACCCCGCCGTGGCGCCGGCGGTCCTTGGTGTCCTGGCCAAGGATCTGGCGCCCGAGGAAGAGGCACCACCCGTCTTCGCCAGCCTGCACCCGGCGCTCGACATCGCAGCCTGGCGGCTGCGCGACCAGCCGCTGAGCGCCCCGCTGGCAGCGGCCGATCTCGGCGGCCATGGGCTGCTGGTCGCCGGGCGGGGAAAGCGGCTGGAACCGGTACCGCTGCGGGTTGGCTTCGGACCGGCCACGCTGCGCCGGCGTGGTGTCGAGACCGACATTCCGGCCGCCCTCGGGAAGGCAGCGGAGGTGGCGCGGGAGGCCGGCGGGCTGCCCAGCGGCGCGGTACTGGTCGCCGTGCTGGCTCCGGCCCTGACACCGGAGGCTGGGTTGGAGATCTCCGCCTCCTTCGGGGCGCTCGGCCGGGTGCGGGCGCGCTTCGCCTGAGCCTGCGGTCGACCCTGCCCGCGGGATGTTGCTGCGCAGCAAAATCCGATACGGCGCAAAAATGACGGATTCGGGTTCCGCAGCAGCAACAATGGGATTGACGATACTGTGCCGTTTTAACGAGTGTGGTGTTGCCGCGATCGTGCCGGATTCCCTCCGGGAAGTTGGTGCAGCGTGGCCAGGCTGCCGCACCGGTCCGCCGGGCGGCCAAGGACCGGCACCCGGAATTCCGGCGACAGGGGCGAGGAATGGCGACGCAAAGCGCGATACCAACGTCAGACAAGCAGGTTCGCTCGATGACCCGCGAGGAGAGGAAGGTCATTGTCGCCTCCTCGCTCGGCACAGTCTTCGAATGGTATGATTTCTACCTCTATGGCTCGCTGGCCACGATCATCGGTGCGAAATTCTTCGGCCAATACCCGGAGGCCACGCGCAACATCTTCGCCTTGCTTGCCTTCGCAGCGGGCTTCCTGGTGCGGCCCTTCGGGGCACTGGTCTTCGGCCGCCTCGGCGACCTGGTGGGCCGGAAATACACCTTCCTCATCACCATCATGATCATGGGCAGTTCGACCTTCCTGGTCGGTGTCCTGCCCACCTCGGACCAGATCGGCATCGCCGCGGCCGTCATCCTGATCGCGCTCCGCCTGCTGCAGGGCTTGGCGCTGGGAGGCGAGTATGGCGGAGCCGCGACCTATGTGGCCGAGCATGCGCCACAGGGCCGCCGCGGCTTCTACACCTCCTGGATCCAGACCACCGCGACCATGGGCCTGTTCCTGTCACTGCTGGTGATCCTGTTCACGCAGGAGGCCATCGGCCGCGAGGCCTTCGCCGATTGGGGCTGGCGCATTCCCTTTCTGGTCTCGATCGTCCTGCTCGGCATCTCGGTCTGGATCCGGCTGCAGTTGCAGGAAAGCCCGGCCTTCAAGAAGATGAAGGCGGAAGGCACCGGCTCCAAGGCCCCGCTGTCGGAAGCCTTCGGCCAGTGGAAGAATGCGAAGATCGCGCTGATCGCCCTGCTCGGCCTCGTCGCCGGGCAGGGTGTGGTCTGGTACACTGGCCAGTTCTATGCGCTGTTCTTCCTCCAGTCACTGCTCAAGGTGGACAGCTACACCGCCAACCTGCTGATCGCCTGGTCCCTGGTCATCGGCACCGGTGGCTTCGTCCTGTTCGGCTGGCTGTCGGACAAGATCGGCCGCAAGCCGATCATCCTGGCCGGCTGCCTGATTGCGGCCGCGACCTACTTCCCGCTGTTCAAGGGACTGACGGCCACCGCCAACCCGGCCCTGCACCAGGCGCAGCAGAGCGTGCAGGTGTTGGTGAGCGCGCATCCGGAGAACTGCTCCTTCCAGTTCAACCCGACTGGCACGGCGCAATTCACCTCCGCCTGCGACATCGCCAAGGCCACCCTCGCCCGCCTCTCGGTCAACTACGAGCAGCAGGAGGCGCCGCCCGGCGCCGTCGCCTCGGTGCGCGTCGGCGATCGCGTGGTGCAGGCCTTCGAGGCCAGCGAGATCAGCGCGCAGGAGCGCAGGGCGGAAACCGCGCGCTTCAACCGCGAGCTGGGCGAGGCCATCACCGCCGCGGGCTACCCGCCGGCCGCCAATCCGTCGGTCGTGAAGATGTCGCACCCCTTCGACATCTTCCGGGGCCAGCCCTTCTCGGTCATCATGATCCTGACGCTGCTGGTGGTCTACGTGACCATGGTCTACGGCCCGATCGCAGCGGCGCTGGTCGAGCTCTTCCCGACACGCATCCGCTACAGCGCGATGTCGCTGCCCTATCATATCGGCAATGGCTGGTTCGGTGGCCTGCTGCCCGCGACCTCCTTCGCCATCGTGGCGCAGACCGGCAACATCTACTCCGGCCTCTGGTACCCCATCGTGATCGCGCTGATGACGGTCGTCATCGGCCTGATCTTCGTGCCGGAAACCAAGGACCGCGACATCTTCGCCGAGGACATGGCGGAGGCGCCGCGGGAACGGCCGGCCAGCGCCTCCATCTGAGGCACCGGCCCGGAATGGCGCCGGAGGGGCAACCCTCCGGCGCTTTTTCTTGGATGCCCATGGCTGCTACCCACCCGTCGGTGGTGGCAGCCCCTGCCCCTCTCGCTCGCGGCGGATGCGGGCGCCGCGTTCCTTCATGTCCCGCAATCCCAGATACATCATGGCCGCCATGACCGCGTCGTTCAGCGCATCATGCTGCTCCAGCGGCGGGATGCCGAGATCACGAAGAATGGCGGCAAAGCTCAGGTCGAAACTCGTGCCTGGTGGCGCATTGCCGTATTTGCGGTCGTAGTAGAGCTTGGAGACCTCGATCTGGCGGTTGGGGAGCCTGGTCTGGATCAGGTCCATCGCGTATTTGTCGAGCATCCGTACATCGAAGCCGATGTAGTAGCCGACCAGCGGCCGGCCACCGATGAAGCGCAGCAATTCGGGCAGGACCCGGCGCATGGGGCTGGCGCCCTGCACATCCCGCTCCCGCAACCGGTGCACCTTGATGCTGTCCGAACGCGGCGCGGCCTCCGGCCGGATCAGCGCCTCGAAACGCTCGCTGGTCAGGATGCGGCGCCCCTGGATCCGCACCGCCGCCACCGCCACGATCTCGTCGCTGCGCGGGTTGAGGCCGGTGGTCTCGCAATCGAGCGATACCGCCTCATCCGGGGGGCTGGGGCGGAAAAGGAATTTGTAGGAATGGTCGGCGAGCGTCGCGCGGTAGAACAGCCGCCACAACGCGCCGCGCATCGCTCAGAAAGCCCCGAGATTGTAGCGGTTGCGGATGATCTCGCGGAACTGCCGCACGATCCGCAGCGCATCCCGCAGGATGTCACGGTCGGCCGAAGACATGCGGCTCGGCCGCACCATCGCCTCGCGCTCCACATTGCCGCGCCTGACCGCTTCCACTGGGAGCGCAGGCGATAGGCCATGAAGACGCGGAGCGCGCTGATCAGTTCCTGGCCGAATTCCGGCGCGAAGGCTCCCGCCTCGACCAGCGCCTGGATGCGCCCGGCGGTGGAGGTGGCCAGGACACCACGGTCCATCGCCATGGTGCGGATACCATGCACGATCGGAAAGATGCCGGCCTTCTTGATGTCGATCTCGTCGGTGCCCACGCCCACCGTCACCATCAGCGTGCTCAGCACGCCGAGATCGGGCGTATCGAAGGTTTCGATCAGATGCGCGAAGCGGGCCAGGAGCGCCTGCTCGCCCCGCATCATCTCGATGAGCGCGACTTTCGCGCGCGCCAGCAATGCCGCCTGCCCTGCCACCGCGACGGCATCGAAGAAGATGGCGAGGTTCATCGCCCCTTCCGGCTGGCGCTCCAGCACCCAGCGGCGGAGTTGCCGGATCATCCCCTCCACCGGCTGCGACCAGATGGGATTGCGGACCATGACCTTGCCGGGACAGGGCGGAAAGCCGAACCGCTCCAACGCGGCGGAGAAGGCTTCGCGGAAGGCGCCGATCTCCGCCTCCGGCACCGGCTGCGCCAGCAACAGCGCGTTGTCCTGGTCGGTGCGGACGGTCTGTTCGCCGCGCCCTTCGCTGCCCATCAGCAGCAGGCAGCCATGCTCCCGGATGGAGGGCGGCGCCAGCAGGCCGAACAGCTTCACGAAGAGGCGGCGGTTGAGGTCGGAGGTGATCTCGGCGATCGCCTCCACCTTCACGCCCTGGCGGTGCAGCCGCTCCACCTGGGCCTGGATCGCCCGGGCCGGGGCGGCCAGTTCCTCCAGGTCGCGGGCGCGGTCGATCCGGCCGGGGATAAGCTGGGAATTGCCGGCGACCAGGCCAAGGATGTCGATATCCTCCAGAAAGCCGGCGAATTCCCCATTCCGCCGCACCGCGACACGGCGCTTGTCGTGCCGGGTCATCTGCAGCAGCGCCTCGAAGATGAAGTCCTCGGCATCGACCGAGATCACGTCGAAATGGCACACCTCCCGCACCGGGGTTTCCAGCGGCAGGCGCCGCAGCACCGCGGCCTTGGAGAGGTTCATGCCGGTGATCACGCCGGTGCGGGCACCGTCCCGGACGAAGAGCACATTGCAGCCGCTCTCGGCCATGCGGTGGCCGGCCTGCTCCATCGTTGCATCGGCATCGATGAAGACGGCGGCACCGTGATTGGCCTCGCGCACCCGGGCCCGCAGCACGCTCTCCACGCCCTCCAGCCGGTGCGCACTGGCGAAGGCATCCAGCTTCTCGGAGATCTCGGAATAGAAGAAGGCGGCGAAGGCAGGGTTGCGGGCAATCAGGCCGAGGATGAGCGGCTTCGGAATGAGGTAGCAGAGCGTCTCCTCGCCGGCGGTGAAGACCTCGCCGGCGGCGCCATGCACCAGGGCGCGGCTGTCGAAACTGTCCTTCGGGCCGAGCACGGCATTCAGGACGCCGCCATCCCGCGCCTCGACCGAGCCCTTGATAATGACATGCAGTTGCTCGGACTGGCTGCCATGCGCCAGGATGATCTCCCCTGGGCTGAAGTAACCGATATCGAGGGCGGCGCGGACCTCCTCGATCTCCTGCTGGGTCAGCCGGTCGAAGGGCGGGTTATGCGCGTCGAAGCCGCTCGGCATGGCGAAAAATTGCAGGCGGGCGGAGCTGGAGACGGCCCCGCCCGCAGGCCCTTCAGTGCAGGTGGGCGGAGGCGGCGCCGATGCCGGTCTCCGATCGCACGTATTGCGCGTCGTAGGAGGCGATTTCGGCGCGCGCCCGCTGGCTGGCATCGGCCTTGGAGACCAGCCAGATGCCGGCGAAGGCGAGGGTCATGGAGAAGAGCGCCGGGTTGTCATAGGGGAACAGCGCCTGCGGAAACCCGAAGGTCTGCACCCAGACCGCCTTGGACAGCACCACCATCACCACCGCGCTGATCAGCCCGAGGAAGCCGCCCCACATCGCGCCGCGCGTGGTGCAGCCCTTCCACATCGTGCTCATCAGCAGGACGGGAAAGTTACAGCTCGCCGCCACCGCGAAGGCGAGGCCCACCATGAAGGCGACGTTCTGGTTCTCGAAGACATAGCCGAGCACGATGGCGACGATGCCGATGAAAACGGCGGTGGTCTTCGAGATATTGACCTCCTTGCGTTCATTGGCGCGGCCGCGGGCGATCACCTCGGCATAGAGGTCATGGCTCACCGCCGAGGCGCCCGAGAGCGTCAGCCCGGCCACCACGGCGAGGATGGTCGCGAAGGCCACTGCCGAGATGAAGCCCAGGAAAAGGCTGCCGCCCACCGCATTGGCCAGGTGGATCGCCGCCATGTTGGTGCCGCCTATCAGGCCGCCCACCTTGTTGATCACGCCGCCCACCCCCGCCGTGTAGTAGGCCGGATCGGTCATCAGGAAGGTGATGGCGCCAAAGCCGATGATGAAGGTGAGGATGTAGAAATAGGCGATGAAGCCGGTGGCGTAGAAGACCGATTTACGTGCCGCCCGCGCATCCGAGACCGTGAAGAAGCGCATCAGGATATGCGGCAGCCCGGCCGTCCCGAACATCAGCGCCAGGCCCAGCGAGATGGTGGAGATCGGATCGGCCACCAGCCCGCCCGGCGCCATGATGGCATCGCCCTTGGGATGGACCGCCACCGCCTCGGCGAACATCCGCTCGGGATTGAAGCCGAACTGCCAGAGCACCGCGAGCGCCATGAAGGTGGCGCCGGCCAGCAGCAGGCAGGCCTTGATGATCTGCACCCAGGTCGTGGCCTTCATGCCGCCGAAGGCGACATAGACGATCATCAGCGCGCCGACGATCACCACGGCATAGAGGTAGTCGAGTCCGAACAGGAGCTGGATCAGCTTCCCCGCGCCGACCATCTGCGCGATCAGGTAGAAGGCCACCACCACCAGGGTGCCGGTCGCCGACAGGATGCGGATCTGCGTCTGGTCCAGCCGGAAGGAGGCGACATCGGCAAAGGTGAATTTGCCGAGGTTCCGCAGCCGCTCGGCAATCAGGAACAGCACGATCGGCCAGCCCACCAGGAAGCCGATGGAATAGATCAGCCCGTCGAAGCCGCTGGCAAAGACCAGGCCGGAAATGCCGAGGAAGCTCGCAGCCGACATGTAGTCGCCGGCGATCGCCAGGCCGTTCTGGAAGCCGGTGATGCCACCGCCGGCCGCGTAAAAATCCGCGGCTGACTTGCTAGAGGCTGCGGCCCTGTAGGTGATGACCAGGGTGCCGGCGACGAAGAGCAGGAACATGACGATGGCCGCCAGGTTCAGCCCCTGCTTCTCCACCGCGCCTTCGATGGCACCGGCCGCGAGTGCCGTGCCGAGCGCTCCCGCCCCGCCAAGCATGGCGGCGGCGAGCGGCAGCGTGAATCGCCCGCGCATCAGGAAAGCTCCTTCGTCAGGTCGCGGGTCAGGTCGTCGAAGCGGGTATTGGCCCGATGGACATAGATGCCGGTCAGCAGGAAGGCCGAAACGATCACCACCAGTCCCAGCACGATGCCGAGCGAGGTGACGCCGCCGCCGATCTTCATCGCCATCAGGTCATGCGCGAAGGCGACCAGCAGGATGAAGCCGAGATAGATGACCAGCATGATCACCGCCAGCGTCCAGGCGAAGCCTGACCGGGTGCGGACGAGTTCCTGGAATTTCGGGTTGCCCAGAACTCTGCGGTAGGCACCATCTGCCATAAGCGAGCCTTCCCTTGCAGCGGCCAAGCCTTGCCGGCCTGGCCTGGTGACGCGGTGGAGGGCCGCTGCGGGCCTCGGCCCACCCTTGCTACCACCAGGGTGACGCCGCATTGATCATGCGCAAAGCAGCTTACGTTCACGGGTTGTTTACTGTTCCCCGTCGGGGCTGATGCGCCGCTACAGCCCGCTTGTGGCGGCCGGACGGGCTTGCCACGCTAAGGAACGAGGGATCGGGGAGAGCCATCATGGAGGGCCGCACCGGCGCAAGCCGCTACGACGAAACCTATGCCGCCTGGCAACGCGACCCGAATGCCTTCTGGGCGGAGGCGGCGCGCGGCATCGACTGGGAAACCCCGCCGGCCCGGGTCTTTGACCCCGGGCTCGGCGTCTATGGCCTGTGGTTTCCGGGCGGCCGGTTGAATACCTGCCACAATGCGGTGGACCGCCATGTCGCGGCCGGGCGCGGCGAGCAGGCCGCGATCATCTATGACAGCCCAATGGCCGGGCGGGTCGAGCGCATCAGCTACGGCCAATTGCTGCAGCGCGTGGCGAAGCTGGCGGGGGCGCTTGCGGCGCTCGGCGTGGGCGCCGGCGACCGGGTGGTGATCTACCTGCCGATGGTGCCGGAGGCGCCGATCGCCATGCTGGCCTGCGCCAGGCTGGGCGCGGTGCATTCCGTGGTCTTCGGTGGCTTCGCGGCGGCCGAGCTTGCGGCCCGCATCGCGGATGCGAAGCCGAGAGTGGTGGTCTCGGCCTCCTGCGGATTGGAGCCGGGACGCGTCGTGGCCTACAAGCCGCTGCTGGATGCGGCGATCGACCTCTCGCCACACAAGCCGGACGCCTGCCTGATCCTGCAACGCCCCGAGGCCACGGCGGCACTGAAGCCCGGCCGCGACCACGACCTGCTGGAGGCCGAGGCTGCCGCCGCACCGCATCCCTGCGTGCCGGTGGCGGCGACCGATCCGCTCTATATCCTCTATACCAGCGGCACGACGGGAAAGCCCAAGGGCATCCTCCGCGACAATGGCGGCCATGCGGTGGCGCTGTGGAACTCCATGCGCATGGTCTATGGCGTCGGCGCCGGCGATGTCTTCTGGGCGGCTTCCGATGTCGGCTGGGTGGTGGGGCACAGCTACATCGTCTATGCGCCGCTGCTCGCCGGCTGCACCACCGTGCTCTATGAGGGCAAGCCGGTCGGCACGCCGGATGCCGGTGCCTATTGGCGGGTCTGCGCCGAGCATGGGGTGAAGGTGCTGTTCACCGCGCCCACCGCCATCCGCGCCATCAAGAAGGAAGACCCGCAGGGCAGGCTGCTGGCGCGATACGACCTCTCGGCACTGGAGGCGCTGTTCCTCGCGGGCGAGCGCTGCGACCCCGCCACCGCCCTCTGGTCCGCCGAATTGCTGGGCAAGCCGGTGGTGGACCATTGGTGGCAGACCGAGACGGGCTGGACCATCACCGGCGGCTTCCGTGGCCTCGGCCTCTTCCCGATGCGCCCGGGCTCCGGCGGCAAGGCGGCGCCTGGCTATGAGGTGGTGGCACTGGACGAGGCCGGGCAGCCGGCGCCGCCCGGGCAGATCGGCAGCCTCGCGGTGCGGCTGCCCCTGCCGCCCTCCTGCCTGCCGACGCTCTGGCATGCCGATGGCCGGTTCCGCGAAAGCTATCTCGATGCCTTCCCCGGCTACTACAACAGCGGCGATGCCGGGATGGTGGATGCGGAGGGCTATGTCTGGGTCATGTCCCGCACCGACGACATCATCAACGTCGCCGGCCACCGCCTGAGCACCGGCGCCATGGAGGAAGTGCTGGCGAGCCACCCGGATGTGGCGGAATGCGCCGTGGTGGGCGTGAAGGACAGCCTGAAGGGCCAGGTGCCGCTCGGCCTGGTGGTGCTGAAAGCCGGCGTGACCCGGAGCGAGGCGGAGATCACCCAAGACCTCATTGGCATGGTGCGCGACCGCATCGGCCCGGTGGCAGCCTTCAAGGATGCGCAGGTGGTGTCGCGGCTGCCCAAGACCCGCAGCGGCAAGATCCTGCGCGGCACTCTGCGCAAGATCGCGGATGGCGAGGAGTATGTGGTGCCACCCACCATCGACGACCCGGCCATCCTCGACGAGATGGAGGGCACGCTGCGCGCCGCGATGCGCTGAACGGAGTCATGCCTTGACGATACTGGCGCCCGTCAGGCCCAGCCGGGCGCAGACATTGCGGGTGTCCACCACCAGCCGAGACTCCGCCACCAGCATGGCGTAGTCCACCGCGTCATGGTCGGTGGCGATCAGCGCCGCGTCATGTGCCCGGAGCGCCGCCGCCGACCAGCCGATGGAGCTGCGGCCGGCCAAGCCCGGATGCTCCGGCAGGTTCGGGACGCAGGGCACCAGCGGGTCGAAGTAGCTGGCCGTGGCACCGCGTGCTTCCAGCAATTCCATCAGCCGCAGCGCCGGGCTTTCCCGCACATCATCCAGGTTCCGCTTGTAGCCGAGCCCCAGCACAAGGATGCGGCTTCCCTTGAGGCCGCGCTGCTGCCCCGCATCCAGCGCTTGCACCAGCCGGTCCAGCACGTAATGCGGCATGGCGGTATTGATCTCGCCCGCCAGTTCCACGAATCGGGTGGAGACGCCATGCGCCCGTGCCTTCCAGGTCAGGTAGAAGGGGTCGATCGGGATGCAGTGGCCGCCCAGGCCCGGGCCAGGCCAGAAGGGCATGTAGCCGAAGGGCTTGGTGCCCGCCGCCTCGATCACCTTCCACACATCGATGCCCATGGCGCCGTAGACCAGCTTCAGCTCATTCACCAGGGCGATGTTGACGGCGCGGAAGACGTTTTCGGTGAGCTTCACCGCCTCCGCCGTCTCCAGGCTGTCCACCGGCACGGTGCGGTCCACCACGGCGCCGTAGAGCGCAAGCGCCACATGGAGGGATGCCGCATCCGCGCCGCCCACCACCTTCGGGATGCCGGCGGTGCGGAACTCGGCATTGCCGGGGTCCTCACGCTCCGGCGAATAGGCGAAGAAGAAGTCGCGGCCGCAGGTAAGGCCGGTGGCCTCCAGGATCGGCAGCACCACCTCACGGCTGGTGCCCGGATAGGTGGTGGATTCCAGCACGATCAACTGGCTCGGCCGAAGATGCCGGGCGATCTGCCGTGCCGCCGCCTCCACACAGGCAAGGTCCGGCTCGCGGTGCCGGCCGAGCGGGGTTGGCACGCAGATCAGGATCGCATCGGCCGCCGCCAAGCCGGCGCAATCCACCGCCACCTCGAAACGGCCGAGGCGCTGCACGACCCGCAGCGCTTCCCCCGATATCTGGCGCATCGGACTTTCGCCGACGGCGAGGCGGCCGATCTTCTCCGCATCGGTATCGAGGCCGATCGTGGCGAAGCCGGCGCCAGCCACAGCCAGCGCGAGCGGCAGGCCGACATGGCCGAGCCCCATCACTGCAACCTTCGCCGTCCGGTTCTGGAAACCTCGCGCCAGGGCGTCGCAGTCGGATGGCGCCCCGGCGAGGGCCGTGAAACCACCGGGCCGTTCCATCGCATCCAGCATGCAAGGATAATCGCGTGAGCCTGCCCGCGAATCAATCCTCAATAGAATATCATGCGGATTTCTCGCGCCGAGGCTGCCATCCGGCCACCCGCCCGCTCTGGACAGCATGTCAGGCCGGACTTAGGACAGAACCCGTTCATGAGGCTTCCGGGCGGCCGCACAATGAAGGTTCTGGTCACCGGCAGCGCCGGGTTCATCGGCTTCCATATCGCCCGGCGGCTGCTGCAGGATGGCCATGCCGTTGCCGGCATCGACTCGATGGTGCCCTATTACGACCTGCGCCTGAAGGAAGCGCGGCACGCCATCCTTGCGCAATACCCTGCATTCCGGGCGCATCCCCTCGACCTCGCCGACGTGGCGCCGCTGGAGCGGCTGCTGGCCGCCGAGGCGCCGGAAGTGGTGGTGCATCTCGCCGCCCAGGCCGGGGTCCGCTACGCGCTGGAGCATCCGGCAAGTTACATCCATAGCAACATCCTCGGAACCTACAGCCTTTTCGAGGCGTGCCGGCAGCATCCGGTGCGCCACCTGCTGATGGCCTCCACCAGCTCCGCCTATGGCGCGAATACGGAGATGCCGTTCCGCGAAACCGATGCTGTCGCCACGCCGCTCAACATCTACGCCGCAAGCAAGCTGGCGACGGAGCATGTCGGGCATAGTTATGCGCATCTCTGGAACCAGCCGGTCACGGCCTTCCGCTTTTTCACCGTCTATGGCCCATGGGGCCGGCCGGACATGGCGCCCTTCAAATTCACCGATGCCATCCTGCACGGGCGCCCCATCAACATCCACAATCACGGCCTGATGGAGCGTGATTTCACCCATATCGACGACCTGGTCGAGTCCATCATCCGCCTGGTGGACGTGGTGCCGGAGCGCGGGCGAAGGCTGGCGGAGTGCGATTCGGTCAGCCCGGCGGCACCCTTCCGCGTGGTGAATATCGGCAATGCGCAGCCGGTGCAGTTGCTGGATTTCATCGCCGCGATCGAAGGCGCCACGGGCCGCGAGGCGATCCGCAACCTGGTGGAGATGCAGCCCGGCGAGGTGCTGAAGACCTGGGCGGACACGACGTTGCTGCATGCCCTGACCGGCTATCGCCCCGGCACGGATATCGTGACCGGCATCGCCAGCTTCGTCGCTTGGTTCCGGGAATACTACGGAATCTGACACCACGGCCGGCGCAGCACCTCGGGTATTTGGAGCATAGCATGAGCAGCCAGTTCCGCTACCTGCTGACCTATGAGCAGATGGTCAGCGGCCTTCTCAATTCGCTTCCCGAGGATGAGGCCGCGGCCCGTGCCGTGGGTGGCGATTATGAACGCTTCGGCGTGCTCGAACATGCCCTGCTGCGCGGCAACGGGTTGGCGCCGGACTCCTGCGTGGTGGATGCGGGCTGCGGTTCCGGCCGCCTCGCCACCCAACTCGCGCGGTATCCGGGGCTGCGCTATATCGGCACGGATGTGGTGCCGGCGCTGCTCGACTATGCGCGCCGCAAGGTCGGGCGGGCGGATTTCCGATTCGAGCCGGTGGATAGAATTATCCTGCCGGTGCCCGACGGAGAGGCCGATTTCGTCGTGTTCTTCTCGGTCTTCACGCATCTGCTGGCCGAGGAATCCTATGTCTACCTTGCCGAATCGCTCCGGGCGCTGCGGCCGGGCGGCAAGGTGATCTTCTCCTTCCTGGAATTCGCCGTCGCGCAGACCTGGCCGGTCTTCGAGGGCAATGTCGAATGGGTCCGCAGCCGGAGCATGGCGGGCCACCTCAATGTCTTTCTGCACCGTGCGGATCTGCGGCTCTGGGCCAGGCGCCTCGGCTTCAGCGTGGTCGGTTTCCACGACGGCGATGCACGCTTTATCACCGTCGATGAAGAGGCGGCCACCGCAGCCATGCCCATGGGGAACTATGCGCTGGGCCAATCCGTCTGCGTGCTGCAGAAGCCGCTGCCAGGGGAGAGCACGGCGGAGGAAGCACCACCGCGCCAGCGGGGCCGAGCCGCGATGGAGACGCAGCGGGCACGGGACCGGGCCGAGCGCCAGGCTGCGCGGGCGGCGCGCCGACGGAAACCTGCCGAATAGATTGCCTTCAGCGTAGCCGGCCGGACAGGGCCGGGCCGCAAAAAGGGGCAGGCACGCCAGGCGCCTGCCCCGTTGCCGGCCAGCCGGATGACCGGAAGACCGGAAGACCGGAAGACGCCTCAGATCAGGACGAGATCGGTAGCTAGGTTGAACCCGCCCGGCCCCACGCCCACGAGGTAGAGCCGGTCGCCGCCACCGAAATCGACAACCGTGTCGGTCCCGCTGCCGGCAAGGAACACGTTCGGCAGGCTGCCGAAATCTGTGGCCGCGACCTCGATCCGATCGAGCCCGGACTGGAAATCCCGGATCACGTCCACGCCCGAGCCGAAGCCGAACTGGAATGTATCGGCACCGGCGCCGCCGACCAGCGTGTCATTGCCGGCACCGCCGCTGAGCGTGTCCTCGCCGGCACCGCCCGTCAGCCAGTTGGCGGCCCCGTCGCCCAGGATCAGGTCGTTGAAAGCACTGCCGACCACGATCTCAATGGAGATGAGTTGCGTGCCACTGAACACCTCGCTCCCGAACTGCAGGTCCACGAAAATCCCGGAGGCCGCCTGAGAGAAATCCGCCGTATCGCGGCCCAGGCCGCCATCCAGCGTATCCTGCCCCTGGCCGCTCACCAGGGTATCGTTGCCGGCGCCGCCGGACAGGAAGTCAGCACCGCCGCGGCCAACCAGGTAGTTGTCAGCGCCGTTGCCCATGATGGTGTCGTCGAAATTCGTGCCGATAACCTGCTCGACCGAGATCAGCACATCCGCCTCGGCGATCTCGGTGCCGGCGGCGTTCCAGACGAAGGCGAAGCCGGCATCGGCACCATCGGCAAGCTCGACATGGAGCTTGCCGGCCGAGCCGGCGTAGCTGGCGAGATCCTTGCCCTCTCCACCATCCAGGATGTCGCTGCCGATGCCCCCGACCAGGGTGTCGTTGCCGCCCCCGCCGAAGAGAAAGTCGTCACCGGCCCCGCCAACGAAATAGTTGGCGTTCCCGTCGCCCTGGATGACATCACCAAAGGCGGTGCCGATCACCCCTTCGATCGAGATCAGGGAGATATTGTAGTTGTTCTCCCGGTTCTGCGCGAGATCGACGGCGATCCCTGCTGCTTGCAGGTGGAAATCGGCGAAGTCGCGGCCTGCGCCGCCATCCAGCGTATCCTGACCGCTTTCGCCGTAGCCGATCAGCGTGTCATTGCCGTTGCCGCCCGATAGCAGGTTCCGGCTTTCGCTGCCCACCAGGTAGTCGTTGAAAGCAGTGCCAATGGCGTTCTCGATCGAGCCGAGTGCATCATTGCCTTCACCGGTGCCCATGCCGGCGTCCAGGTTCACCACGACCGAATGGGTCGCGGCCGCATAGCTGACAGTATCGTTGCCTGCGCCGCCCTGCAGCACGTCATTGCCAGAGCCGCCGATCAGCAGGTCATCGCCGTCCAGGCCGGAAAGGAAATTGTCGCCGTCGTTACCGATAAGGGTGTCGTTGAAGGCGCTGCCCACAGCCTGCTCGATCGAGACCAGGATATCCGAATCGACCATGGCGGTGCCGGCCGCGTTCCAGACGGAGGCCGAACCGAACCCTACTCCGTTTGCAAGCTGCACCAGCACTTTGCCGGTCGAGACGGCATAGGTGACGAGATCCCTGCCCTCGCCGCCATCCAGGTAATCCGAGCCAGGTCCGCCGGCCAGCGTGTCATTCCCGCCCACTCCGAAGACGACGTCGTCGCCCTCGCCGCCCTGGAAGAAATTGCCATTGCCATCGCCGATGAGCGTATCGCCGAAAGCAGTGCCGATCGCGGATTCGATTGAGATGAGGCTGATATTGTAGTTGTTTTCCTTGCCCTGCCCGAGGTCAACCGCCACGGGCCCTGCATACAGGTGGAAATCGGCCAGGTCGGTCCCTGCGCCGCCATCCAGCGTGTCCTGCCCGCTTTCGCCGTAGCCGATCAGCGTATCGCTGCCGAGTCCACCGGAAAGAAGATTCCGGCCGTCATTGCCCACCAGGTAATCCGCAAAGCCACTGCCGATGACGTTCTCAATCGCGATCAGCGTGTCGGTGCCCTCACCGGTGCCGCTGCCGGCATCCAGATTGACCACGACGCCGCTGGCCGAGGCCGCATAGCTGACCGTGTCGTTGCCAAGGCCGCCATCCAGCGTATCGTCGCCGAGGCCGCCTTCCAGCAGGTCGTTGCCGAGACCGCCCGCCAGATGGTTGTCGGCGCCATTGCCGGCGATGCTGTCATCGAAGGCGGTGCCGATCACCCGCTCGATCGAGGTCAGCACGTCGACCTCGAGCAGGTCGCCGGTGACGGCATCCAGCACCTGCGCCATGCCGGGATCGGCACCATCGGCCAGTTGCAGCGCGAGCTTGCCGGCCGCATCGGCGTAGCTGACCAGGTCGCTGCCCGTGCCGCCATCGATGATGTCGCTTCCGGCGCCGCCGATCAGCGTGTCGTCGCCGCCGCCGCCTGCGATGAAATCATCGCCGGCGCCGCCGGAGAGCAGGTTCGCGGCGGCATCGCCGGTCAGCACATCGCCGAAGGCGGAGCCGATCACCGCCTCGATCCCGATCAGCGTGCCGCCGCTGTTGTTCTCGCGGCCCTGCTCAAGGTCGACCGACACGCCCGAAGCCGCACCGGAATAATCAGCGGTGTCGAACCCGGCGCCGCCATCCAGCGTGTCCCTCCCGGCGCCACCCACCAGCGTGTCGTCGCCGAGGCCGCCTTCCAGCAGGTCGTTGCCGAGGCCGCCCGCCAGATGGTTGTCGGCGCCATTGCCGGCGATGCTGTCATCGAAGGCAGTGCCGATCACCCGCTCGATCGAGGTCAGCACGTCGATCTCAAGCAGGTCGCCGGTGACGACATCCAGCACCTGCGCCATGCCGGGATCGGCACCATCGGCCAGTTGCAGCGCGAGCTTGCCGGCCGCATCGACGTAGCTGACCAGGTCGCTGCCCGCGCCACCATCGATGACATCGTTGCCGGCGCCACCGATCAGCGTGTCGTCGCCGCCGCCGCCCGCGATGAAATCATCGCCGGCGCCGCCGGAGAGCAGGTTCGCGGCAGCATCGCCGGTCAGCACATCGCCGAGGGCGGAGCCGATCACCGCCTCGATCCCGATCAGCGTGCCGTTGCTGTTGTTCTCGCGGCCCTGCTCGAGATCGACCGACACGCCCGAAGCCGCGCCGGAATAATCAGCGGTGTCGAACCCGGCGCCGCCATCCAGCATTCCCGGGACATTGAAGCCGTAGATGACATCGTCGCCACCAAGGCCAAGGACCGTATCGCCCGCGCCGGCCCCGGACAGGGTGTTGGGACCATCATCACCAGTGATAACGGGCATGGGCGACGCCTCCATAAGTTGCAAAAGGGGGCGGCTCACGAACCGCAACGGCTCGAAACCTTCCCACCTGTTTCACCACCGGTTATAGAAGCTTAACAACCAGAGGTGAAGAAGGCAGGTCGTCTCAATTTGTTGCAATGCTTACCGGCCGATTGCCGCAAGCCACGTGACCGGTCTTTGCAATTGATCGCCGTAGGCAGGTGAAGCGATGGCTCAGGGAGGCCCGGCATGAAATCGTGGCACTTTCCCAGGCTCCAGCTACCTTGGTGATTGCATTGCCCCTTAGTCGGGTCGTTCTCAAATGATGTATTTTTTAGACAAACCTCACCTTCGGTGTAACGAGTTGTCGCCGAAGCCCGGCTCGCATTGACGCCCCAGCAACCTGTGGTTAAAGAAACGACATCCGAACGGGGCTCCACGGCCCCCTACCCTTTTTCGAGGTGCTGGCCATGGGTGATTTCGCGTCTGTAATCGGTGGCAGTGCCACCGTCGGCCTGGATCAGATCCCGAATGGGGCCGATTCGTACTATCACATTGATACAGCCGGAATTTTCCTGGACCGTTCGGAGGCGACCGGCAATAGCACCGTCGATGCCCAGAACAATGCTGGCGATCTCCGCGTTGAGATGGGCAGCGGCAACGACACCATCATCTCCGGCAATGGCAATGACAGCGCCTTCGGCGGTGCCGGCAACGACGCCATCGATGCCGGCAGTGGCAACAACACCGTCTCCGGCGGCGCGGGTGACGACAATGTCAAGTCGGGCAGCGGTGACGACAAGCTGTATGGCGGCACCGGCAGCGACACGATCGATGCCGGCGAGGGCAATAATTTCGCCGATGGCGGCAGCGGGAATGACGTGATCTTCGGCGCCGAGGGCGCCGACACGTTGCTCGGCGGCGACGGCGATGATTTCCTGAACGGCTATCGCGGCAACGACTTCCTGATGGGCGGCGCCGGCAACGACACCCTCATCGGCGGCGCCGGCAACGACACCCTAATCGGCGGCAGCGGCAACGACGCCTTCTACTTCGACAGCAACTTCGGCAACGACGTCATCATGGACTTCGGGAAGACGGGCGACGAGCTCTGGCTCTCGAAGAACATCAATGGCAGCGGCATCCACGACGCCACTGACCTACAGAACCTGGGCATGGTCTCCGGCACCAGCAGCTACACCATGATCACCATCGGCTCCGACACCATCAAGATCATGGGCGTCTCCAAGGACGACTTCCTGGCCAACATCTCCACTTGGGTTAAGATTGTCTAAAGGGATGTCTGGTACCTGTCCGGTGTGACGGCAGGAGCTGGCCCTGAACATGCTGAAGAAGCCACCGGCGGCGTCCCTGGATGCCGCCGGTTCCGTTTCGGTGGGTATGGTGGCCTTGTCGGTCGGCATCGTGATGCTCGGCTTCGGCGGCGCCCTCGCCGAACTCGATATCGCCACCGCCAGCATTGGCGGGACCGAGGACCTCATCCGGCCCCCCCTTGTCCTGGCACCGGCTGCCTGGCCGCCGTGGCGGCTCGCAGCTCCTCCTGCTGGCCCGGACGCAGCCGGGCCTCGCCCCCGGCAGCCTGCTGCGCGTGCGGGATGAGGCCGGGCTCGCCAGGCCGGCGCAGATCATCGACCTGCCTGATATCGCCGACCTGATCGGCACCACCGATCCCGCCAGCACCCTCGCCGTGCTCCGCTTCATTGCCGCCAAGGCCACCGGGCTCCTGCGGCACGGCGACGATGGCGGCCTGGCGGAAACCTGCCACCGCCTTGCCGAATCGGTGCTCTCGCCGGAGCGGACCGCGCTGCCGGTGGCGCTTTGCGGCCATGACATGATGATGTGGGCCCTGCCCGCCGGCACGGATGAGGGCAGCGGCACCCATTACGCACTCAGCCGCCGCCGCCTGCGGCGGGTGCCGGTGGCCGGCGGCACGGTTATCCTGCGCGACCGCCGATTCGAGGATGGCTACCTGCTTCCCGCCGAGGGCGACGGGCCGATCCACCTGGCGCCCGCCCAGGGCAGGTTGCCGACCCTGGCCGAACTCGGCCGGCGCAAGGACCAGCGGAGCCTCTCGCTCTACCGCAGCGGGCTGACGGAACTCGGCCGGCGCGCGGGCGGCGACGAGGAAGCGCGGCGCCTGCTGCGCGATTTCCAGCTTCTCGCGCCGACCGAGCGGCCGCACCACTATGCTGCGCCGGAACGGCCCTTCGGCGCGGCACTCGAGATGGCGCTATGCGACCACGCCGGCGGCGTCTTCCTGCGTGGCTGGATGCGGGATCCCCTGGAACTCATCGCCGGCGTCACGCTGCGTGGCCCGCATGGCGAGCGGCCGCTTCCCCTGGCGGAGCTCGGGCGCTTTCCACGCCCGGACCTGGCGAAGAAATATGCCGAGGCCCCGCATGGCGGTGCCGGGCTGCGGCCGGGCTTCACCATCCACCTGCCCGATGCCGCCACCCGCCCGGTGGCGCAGTGGTCGATGCGGCTGGAACTCACCACCGGCGACCTCATCGACCTGGTCGCCCCACCCGCCATCACCCATGCGCAGGGGGCCCGCGATGCAGTGCTCGGCTCGATCGCGCCGCAGCATATCACCTCTGAGCTGATGACGCGGTGCATCGCCCCGGCGGTGGAGCGGCTGCACCGGGTAGTCATGGCCGGGCGCGGCGCGCCGGCGCTGGTCCGGTTCGGCGAGCGGGTGCCCTCGCCCGCAGTGTCGCTCGTCGTGCCCTTGTACCGGAACCTTCGCTTCCTCCGGCACCAGATGGCCGCCCTGGCGCGCGACCCGGCGCTGCGCGAGGCGGAGCTGATCTATGTGCTGGATTCGCCGGAGCAGCGCGAGGAGGTCGAGCACCTTCTGCGCGGCCTGCACGGCATCTACCGGCTGCCGCTGACACTGGTGGTCCAGGCCGCCAATTACGGCTATTCCAGCGCCTGCAATGCCGGTGCCGCGGAGGCCCGGGCGCCGGTCCTGCTGTTGCTGAATCCGGATGTGGTGCCGGCCGGCCGTGGCTGGCTGCAGCCGCTGCTCGGCACCTTGGCGCGGCAGAAGCGGGTCGCCGCGGTCGGGCCGAAGCTCCTCTTCGAGGACGGCTCGCTGCAGCATGCGGGCTTGTTCTTCGAGGTCGGGCCCGGCGAGGAGTGGTTCAACAACCACTACCACAAGGGCTATCCCCGGCATTATCCGCCGGCCGAGGAAGCCCGGCTGGTGCCCGGCATCACCGGCGCCGCCTTCTGCGTCCGCCGCAAGGCCTTCGAGGCGGTGGGCGGCATCTGCACCGACTATGTGGTGGGCGACTACGAGGATTCGGATCTCTGCCTGCGGCTGCGCGCGGCGGGTGGCGAGATCGCCTATGTCCCACGCTCGGAGCTCTACCACTTCGAGCGGCAATCGATCAGGGACCACAACGGCTACGCCCGGACACTCGCCGCCAACTACAACCGCCGCCTGCACCACGGGCGCTGGGGCGCCGCGATCGAGCAACTGATGGCGCGCTCCGGCCGCCGTACCCAGGCGCGGGCACGCTGACGCAATGCGAATCCTCCATCTCTGCCACAACCACCCGGATCTGCAGCCCGGCGGTACCGAAGTCCTGGCGCGGACCCTGTTCCGCGAATTACGCGACCGCCATGGAGTCGAAGGGCTGTTCCTCGCCGCCGTCACCGGCGCGCATCGCGAACGCCGCCCTGGGACCATGCTGCAATCCATCGGCGGCGCGCCGGATGAGATGCTGGTCTGGCTCGGCCATTTCGACCGCTTCTTCTTGAGCCAGCCGGATACCTACGGCCTGGCCAGCCTGGCGCCGCTGATCGAATCCGTGAATCCGCAGCTGGTGCACATCCACCACCCCCTGCTCTTCGGGGTGGAGACCATCGACCTGATCCGGCGGGCGGCGCCACGCGCGAGGCTGATCTTCACTGCGCATGACTTCTTTGCCATCTGCGCCCAGGAAGGCCAGCTCCTCACCACCGAGGGACGGCTCTGCCCGGGCCCCTCGCTCGATGCCTGCCAGCGCTGCTTCCCTGGTCGCGCCGGCGCGGATTTCGTGATGCGCGACCTCCAGATGCGCGATGCCTTCCAGGATTTCGACCGCATCCTGGTGCCCAGCGCCTTCGCTCGGGATCGCTTCGTGGCCGCGGGCTGGCCGGCGGCGCGCTTCACCGTCATGCCGAATGGCATCGCGGAGTCCGTGCCCGCGCCGCACCGCCCCGCGCCAGGTGGACGGCGTGACCGCTTCGGCTTCTTCGGCCATATCAGCCGCTTCAAGGGCGGCCTCGTGCTGCTCGGTGCATCGCAGCAGTTGAGCGCGGCCGGCATCGACCACCGGGTGGCGCTGAACGGCGCTGCGGCCTACCAGTCCGACACCTTCATGGAGGAGTTCCGCGGCGCCCTGGCCGGCGCACCGGCGGCCCGGCACAATGGCGCCTATACCAGCGCCGAACTCGGCCGGCTGATGGCCGAGGTCGACTGGGTGGTGGTGCCTTCCGTCTGGTGGGAGAACGCGCCACTGGTGATCCTGGAAGCCTTCCGCCACCGGCGGCCGGTGATCTCAGGCAATGTCGGCGGCATGGCGGAGATGGTGCGCAACGGGGTGGACGGCCTGCACGCACCGGTCAACGACCCCGCCGGCCTGGCGCAGGTGCTGCGCCGGGCGATTGAGACGGAGGGGCTTTGGGAGTCCCTCGTCGCCGGCATCCAGCGGCCGCCCGGCATCGCCGAGATCGCCGACCGGCACCTCAAACTCTATCAAGATGCATTAGGCCTGGTGCCGGCCTAGATGGCCGAGCACGCTCAAGGGAATTCAGAATCATGAAGCTGCGGCCGCTCCCTTCGGCACGTCGGGCCATGCGGGAACAGGGGGAAGTCTCCACGCCCCCCCGCACCGCCAATCCCGTCATCCTCGTCGGTCATCCCGGCCTCCGACACGCTCGGGGCGGCCTCCGATGTGCGTGGATTGATCGACAACGCCACCTCCGACCGCCTGTTCGGCTGGGCCTGGGATGCCGCGCATCCGGGGCGGCGACTGAAGGTGGAGCTGCGCCTCGCCGGGGAGGTCGTGGCGAATACCATCGCGGATTTCGTCCGGCCCGACCTCTCCAAGAACGGCGTGGGCGACGGCTGCCATGCCTTCGAATTCCCCCCTGATCGCGGATTGGGTGGAGCGTCGCGCGGAACTGACGGCCATCGCCTTCGGCGCGGATGGTTCGGAATTCCCCATCGCGGTGCGAATCCGCCGGCCCGACGATTCGCAGGTCTCGACCCATCTGCAGCGCATGGTCGATGGCGTGCTCGACGAGCAGCAGCAGATCCGCCGGGAACTCGCCGATTTCCGCGAGAAGGCGGCGCAACTGCCGGAGGCCGCGGCAGTCGATGCCATCGCCCAGGCAGGGCATGAATTGCAGCAGCGTCTGGGCTCGCTAGAATTGTGGATCGCGCGGCTCGATGGCAAGCTGGGCGAGATCATGCTCCCCGGCGAAGGCCGATCCGCGGGCGGGCTCGATCCATGGCAGGCGGTGCTGCTCGCCGTCCTGGCGAGCGCGGTCAGCGCCGCCCTGGCGCTGGCGGCCGCGAAGTATCTGGCCTAGCCGGCCATGGCGCGCAAACCCGCGAACCGGGGCACCGACGCACTCCTGCAGGAGGCGATCGAGGACGTCCTGCGGGCCACGAGCAGCTGGCTCTGGCTGATGCTCGGGGTCGGCGTCTTCAGCGCCCTGCTGGCCTTCGGGCTGGTGATGAACAAGATGTTCATCGTCATGAACGTCACCACCACGCATAGCTGGGACACACTGCTTTCGGCCGCCATCCTCTGGGCGATCCTCGTCGCGCTCACGATCGGCTTCAAATACCTCCAGGACATCGCGGTCTCCTCGATCTCCGGCTTCGCGGCGCGGCGCCTGGCGGTACCGGCGGTCCTCGCCACCGCGCAGCGCGCCGGGCGACCCGAGACCCTGGCGAATGGCGCCATCAGCGATATCGAGGTGATGCGGACCTCGCTCGCCGGCCCGGTCGGCGGGCTGGCGGTGGATATCGTCCTGACCCCGCTCAGCGTCGTGCTGGTCTTCATGCTGCACTGGGCCTATGGCGTGCTCGCCCTGACCTACTGCGTGCTGGCAGGCATCCTCGGCATTCTCGTCACGCGGGCGGCCAGCCGCGCCTCGCGCATCAGCAGCGGCGCCAATGGCCGTGCCTTCGGCCTGGCGGCGGATGCCATGCGTTCGGGCGAAGCGGTGCTGGCCATGGGCATGCTGCCGCGCCTGACCCGGCAATGGATCGATGCCAGCACCGAGGCAGCCGGCGAGGCCTGGCTGGCGGAGCGGCGCGCCGCGCGGCTGAAAGCCCTGTTGGAACTCATGCTCGGCAGCTTCCGCGGCTCGGTCCTGATGACCGGCGCCGTGCTGGCCTTGAGCGGCGAGAGCATCAACGCGGCCCTCTTCGGCGCCATCTTCCTGATGAGCCGCGTCACCGGCCCCTTCATCGGCATCGGCCGCAGCGCCCGCGACATCGCGGACGGGCTGGCGGCCTGGCGGCGCCTCCGGGCGCTGATCGATGGCAGCCCGATGCCACCGGAAGGCATCGCCTTCCCCTGCCCCGAAGGCCGCCTCGTGGTCGAGCATATGGGCTTCACCTTCCGCGGGCCGCAGCCAACCCTGCTGCGCAATATCGAGTTGACGGTCGAGCCGGGCGAGATCGTCGCCATCATCGGTGCCTCGGGCAGCGGCAAGTCCACCCTGCTCCGGCTGCTGGTCGGCATGTACCGGCCCGGCTCCGGCGGCATCTATCTCGACGGGCACGCCACGCATCAATGGGACCGCCGCGACCTGGCCCGGCATGTCGGCTTCCTGCCGCAGGAATCCCTGCTGTCCCGCGGCACTGCGGCCGAGGTCATCGCCCGGCTGGAGACGCCGGACATGACCCTGGTCCTGGATGCCGCCAGGCGGGCCGGCGCGCATGACACCATCATCGGCCTGCCGCTCGGCTACGCCACCCCGATCTCCGGTGGCTTCCAGCTTTCCATGGGCCAGCGCCAGCGCATCGCCCTGGCGCGGGCCCTCTATGGCCGGCCGAAGCTGCTGCTGCTGGATGAGCTTGCCGGCTCCATGGATGCCGAGGGCGAGGCCCATGTCGCCATGCTCCTGGCGGCGCTCCGGGAGGAAGGCACCTCGGTGATCTTCACCACGCACCGGCCGAGCCTGCTGGCGGCTGCCGACCGGATCTTCGCGCTGCGGAACGGCACGCTGGTGCCGGCCGGCGAGGACCAGCCGAAGCTGCCTCGCCGCACGCTGCGCCTGACCCGGCAGCGACAGGCGGAGCGGGAGATCGCCGCATGAGCGCCGCCAGGACCTCCCCACCAATGGGGCTGCGGCTCCGTGACTTCGGGGTGACTCCGGTTTTCGCTTCGACCGTGGTGGCGCTGACCGTCGCGGGGCAGCTCAGCATGTTCGGCTTCATCCTGCTCCTGATGCATATCTCGGACGGCGTGGTGGATACCCGCAACTCGGATACGCTGATCGCCTTCGCCATGCTGTTCACGCTGGTGGTGGTCTTTTCCGCGGCCTATGACCACCTGCGCTCGGCCATGCTCGGCGCGGTCGCCGAGCGGTTCGGGATGCGCCTGCAGGCGCAGGCGCTGCAGGCCGCCATCCGCAACGCCGTGCGGACGGATTCCGGCGAGGGGCTGTCGGTCCTCGAGGACATCAACCAGTTCCGCCGCTTCCTCGGCGGCAGCGCCATCACCGCCTTCCTGGATCTGATCACCGCCGGCATGGCGCTCGGCATGCTGTTCTACATCGACACCGGCCTCGGCCTCATCGGGTTGGCCGGCATCGTGCTGGCGACGCTGCTCGGGCTTGTCATGTACCGGGCGACGCGGGAGCTGGTGCAGACCTCCCGGGCGAAATCCCGCGACACCTCCGGCGAGCTGAGCGGCCAGCTCGTGCATCCCGACCTGGTGCGCGGCATCGGCCTGCTGCCGGCCACGATGTTCCGCTGGCAGGCCCGCTATGGGAATTCGCTGGACAGCCTCGATGCCACGCACCGGCGCGTGAACGCCATCCAGGGGTTGGAGTCGGTCATCACCGAAGCCTTCGGCCTCGCCGTTAAGGTCTATGCCTGCTACCTGATCTTCATCCATGTCGGGTCGCTCGGCATGATGCTCGCCGCCTATATGTTCTCCAATAGCGCCGTGCATCCCTTCTCGACCCTGTTCCGCACCTGGGACAGTTGGGCCTTCGCTCTCCAGGCCTGGCGACGGCTGCAGCAGGTGCTGCGGCAGGATGGCGCGCCACGGGTGCTGCCCCCGGATCCCGAGGCGCCGCGCAGCCTGCTGCTGGAGGATGTCACCTTCTGGCCCACGGGCCGCGAGAAGCCTGTTGTCGCCGGCGTGACGCTGCGGCTGCCGCCAGGCACTGCGGTCGTGATCCAGGGGCCGAACGGGGTCGGCAAGAGCACGCTGCTCCGCCTGACCCTTGGCCTGCTCGCGCCGACCTCCGGGCGGGTGCTGCTGGATGGCCAGGACACCCATTTCTGCGACCGCGCGGAGCTCGGCGCCCGGATCGGCTACCTGCCGCAGGACGTGCAGATGCTGGACGGCACCGTCTTCGACAATATCGGCCGCGGGCCGGATGCCGCCGCCGCGGATGTGGTCGCCGCCGCCCGCATGGCGGGGGCGCATGAACTGATCGGCCGCCTGCCGCTCGGCTACCAGACGCCGGCCGGCGCGACCTCCGGCCTCTCGGCCGGGCAGCGCCGGATGATCGGCCTGGCCCGGGCCCTCTATCGCGAGCCGGGCCTGCTGATCCTGGACGAGCCCGAGGTCGGGCTCGATGGCATGGCACGGGCGGCGATGCGCGGTGCCGTGCAGACGACCCGGGCGCGCGGCGGCGTGGTGCTCGTGGTCACGCATGAGCCGCGGACCTGGCTCGATGTCACCGATCTCTGCCTGCTGCTGGGCCCGGGCGGCACCTGGCAGGTGCAACCGGTCGACCCGCAGGCCGAGCAAACAGGAGGCCGCCTTGCAGCAGTTGGTTGAGCAGAACAAGGCGCTGGGCCTGCCATCACAGGTGCAGACCCAGGTCGAATCGCTGGAAGCGCAGCTCGAAGCCTCGATCAGGACGCCGCCGGTCGGGCGCGTGGTGCGGCTCGCGCTGCTGACACTCGGGATCAGCCTGCTGCCTCTGGTCGGCTGGGCCACCATGACGACCATGGAGCGGGCGGTCCTGGCCGGCGGGCAATTGGTGCCGGAGGGACGGCGCAAATCGGTCAACCTGATGGAATCCGGCATCCTGCGCCGGCTGGAGGTGCGTGAGGGCGACATCGTGCGCGAGGGGCAGACCCTGTTGCAGCTCGATGTCACCCAGGCGGAGTCCCAGGCCGACCAGGCGCGCGCGCAATTCTGGAGCGGCCGGGCACGGCTTGCCCGGCTTCGCGCCGAACAGGCCGAGGAACGCAGGCTGCACTTCGCCGAGGACCTCTCCCAGGCGGCAGCGGCCGACCATGCCATCATGGTTTTCCTGGAAGCGGAGCAACACCTCTTCCAGGCCCGCTGGCGCGCCTATGACGGCCAGGTCACGGTGCAGGAGCGGCAGATCTCGCAATTGCAGGAACAGGTGGCGGGGGCCCGCTCCCAGCGCGAGGCCGCGCAGAGCCAGCTCCGCTCCACCCGCGACCAGATCGCCAGCCTGAGGGAGCTGCTGGCGCAAGGCTTCGCGGCCCGGTTCCGGGTGCTGGAGATGCAGCGCGCCGAATCCGGCTATGCGGCCTCCATCGGCCAGTTCGCGGCGCAGGAGGCGCAGTTGCGCGAGAGCATCGCCGGTGCGCGCAGCCAGCTTTCGGCACTCCGGCTGAACCGCCTCTCCGAGATCGCGAACGACCTCCAGACCACCGAGGCCGCGGTGGCGACGGCGACGCAGCAGTTGCGCGCCACCCAGGACATCTTGCAGCGGCGCGAGGTCGTTTCCCCGGAAGCCGGCAAGGTCACGAATATCCGCGCCTTCACTCCGGGCAGCAGCATTGCCGCCGGCGAGGTCATCCTCGACCTCGTGCCCATCCGCGACCGCTTCGTGGTCGAGGCGCAGGTGATGCCGGTGGATATCGAGCAGATCGAGGTCGGACAGCGGACCAATGTGAGGCTCACCTCCTACCGCATGCGCCAGACGCCGCTCATTGCCGGGCGGGTGATCCAGGTCGGCGCCGATGTCCAGACACCGACGACGGGCGCGCCCTTCTACCTCATGCGCGTGGAACTCGACACGGAGGTGCTGGAGAAGGTGCCGGAAGTGACGCTCACCGCCGGCATGCCCTGCGAGATCTATGTGCTGGGCGAGAAGCGCACCCCGCTGGATTACCTATGGGCGCCGATCCGCAACTCCGCCCGCCGGGCCTTCCGCGACTGATGCGGGCGGGCCGCACTCCCCTGCTCGATGCTGGCATGCCGGACGGCGCCAATATCCCTGTCGAGGACAGCATGACCCAGTCTCCGAAGCTTCTGGTCGGCGCGTCCATCCCGCGTTCCGGCCATCATTTCCTGCAGAACATGCTGGCCAAATTCTTCGGGCCGGAGCTGCGCTACTGCGAATTCTACTCGCCAAAGGACTGCTGCCGGCAGATCCCCTGCACGAAGCGCGGCGACTTCGCCTTCCTCTACCAGAAAAGCCATGACCGGCAGATGGAAGTGCCGAAGTCGATCGACCAGGCCGTCTATGTCATCCAGTATCGCCACCCCGTGCCGGAAGCTCTTTCGGATCGCGAGCTTGATGTCGCCGATGGCATCGGCCGGGCCAGCCTGAATTACCGGCTGAGCCGCGAGCACTACTCCTTCTGGCTCGCCGCCAAGGCGGTCTACTACCGGCGCTTCCATGACAAGTGGCTGGCCGAACGGGTCGCGAACGGGGTCTATCTCGATTACGCCGAACTCACCGCCGACCCGGCGGGGGCGCTGGAACGGCTCCTGCTGGCCGCCACCGGACAGGCCGACCGCGCCCGAATCGAGGCGGTGGTCGAGGCGGCGAGGCCGGTGCGGGTCAGCACCGGCGCCAGGGACGCCACCGGCTTCCGCCCCCGCGTGGTGCAGGACAGCCCGCATTTCGACGCCGACCTGCTTGGCGCCTTCGAGGATTACGTCATCGGCCACACCCCGCATTTCGGCTATGCACGGATGCTGGAGGGCCGCATCGAGGGCCATCCGTTGCAGGGGCTGATCCTTGCCATCGACGAGGCCGAGCCGCTGCTACCAGGCCAGCAGGACCGGCTTCTGGCCGCCATCGCGCTGGCCGGCGAACACCCGGAGCTGATGATCCGCCTGGCCCAGCGCGAGCTGCAATCCGGCCAGGCCGAGGCCGCGGCCGAGCGGCTGCGCCAGGTGTTGCAGCAGCACCCCTATTGCGGCCATGCCTATGCGCCGCTGCTGCAGGCCTACAAGGCGCTCGGCCTGCCGCCGCCGGCCGAGCTGTTCAGCGGCAATTCGCTGCTCGGCCTGAGCGGCCGGCCGGAGGTGCTGATGGAAGTGGGCCGAATCCTGCTCGATGCCGGGCAGGTGGTGAATGCGGTCGCCGCCCTCGCCATGGCGGCGGCCCTGGCCCCCGGCAATGCCAAGGCGCACCATCTGCTGGGCAGCGCATTGCTCAAGGCCGGCAAGCCCGGCCAGGCCCTGCCCCATGCCGAACTGGCGCTGGAGATGAATCCGGACAACGCGGCGGCAGCGAATCTGCTCACCGCCGCCCGCCGGCGCCTGGCCGGCTCCCGCGCCGCCTGAAAGGGTTCAGCGGCGGGCGGCGACCTGCGCCAGGTAGCTGTCGAAGGACAATTCGGCCACCCGGAACCAGGCCCGCATGTCGTCACGGGACTTCGCCCAGGCTTCGTGGATGCGGTGGAATTCCGGGCTGCGCCCGGCCAGCTCCTGCTCCAGCGCCATGGCTTCCCGGTAGCAGGCATCCATCACCTCCCGCGGGAAAGCGCGGAGCTGGGTGCCGGCAGCGATGAGGCGGCGCAGCGCATCCGGGCTGCGGGTGTCGTAGCGGGCGACCATCCAATGCGTCGCCTCGGCCGCCGCGGTGCGGATGGCGGCCTTGTAGCTGGCCGGCAGCCCGTTCCACTGGTCGAGATTGACCATCAGATGGGTATTCGCCGCCCCCTCCCACCAGGCCGGGTAGTAATAAAAAGGCGCGACGCGGTGGAAGCCGAGCTTCTCATCGTCATAGGGGCCGAGCCATTCGACGGCGTCGATGGTGCCGCGCTCCAGCGCCGGGTAGAGGTCGCCGCCGGCGAGTTGCTGCGGCACGCCGCCCACCCGCTGCAGCACCGTGCCGCCGAGGCCAGCGATGCGCATCTTCAGCCCCTGCAGATCCGCGGTGGTGCGGATTTCCTTGCGGAACCAGCCGCCCATCTGCGCGCCGGTGGTACCGAGCGGCAGGCCATAGGTGTTGAACCGGCTGAACAGCCCGTTCAACAGCTCGATGCCGCCGCCCTCATACATCCAGGCATTCTGCTGCCGCGTGTTGAGGCCGAAGGGCAGGCCGGTGGCAAAGGCGAAGGCCGGGTTCTTGCCGATGTAGAAGGAATTGGTGGTATGGGCGCATTCCACCGTGCTGGCCTGCACCGCATCCAGCGCCTGCAAGGCAGGCACCAGCTCGCCCGGGCCGAAGACGCGGATCTGGAACCGGTCATCGGTGAGCTCGGCGACGGTGCGGGCAAAGACGCCGGCGGCACCATGGATGGCATCGAGGGTGGTGGGATAGCTGCTGGTCAGCCGCCAGCGCAGCGCCGGCTGGGTCTGCGCGATGGCCGGTGCGGCCAGGGGGACGGCGGCTGCGGCGGTGCCGGCGGCCAATGCGCCACGGCCGAGAAATGCACGACGGTCCATCTGCGGTATCCCTCCCTGAGGCCCTGGGAGCGGCAGGAACCACGGAACCGACCGCAGCGGAAGGGGGCGCCGTGTCACCCCAGGAGGCGCGTCCGGTCCGGCACATCAGCACGCCGCGGCGCGAGGCGGATCAGCTCCTGCGCCTCCATCGCATTGAGCGCGCGCGACAGGGTTTCCGGCGTCATCCCAAGCCGCGCGGCGATGGCGCTCCGCGGTTCCGGCAGTTCGGCCGGCCCCGCGCCCGGCTCCTCCGGCACGCGACGGGCGAGGAAGCGGGCGACGCGGCGCTCGGCGGGGCGCAGCTTCAGGTCCACCACCTGTTCCACCAGCATCCGCCAGTGGCGCGAGAGCAATTCGATGGTGGCGCGGGACAGCGCCAGGTCCTGGGCGATGCCCTCCCGGAAGGTCTCGGCCGGGATCATCAGCACGCGGATATCGGTCAGCGCGGTGCCGGAGGCGAGGTAGGGCAGGCTGAGGATGGCGGCCGGCACCAGGAACAACTCCCCGGCGCCGAAGATCTCCACGACCGTCTCGGCCTCGTTCTCGTCCCGGGCGCGCAGCCCGACCGAGCCGGCCAGCAGCAGATGCAGGAAACCTGGCAGTTCATGCTGGTCGAACAGCGTGGCGCCGCGCGGCAATTGCTGGGTGAAGGAGGGGCGCAGCAGCCGCGCCATCGCTGCCTCTCCGGCCGCGGCGAAGAAGGGGCTGCGACGCAGCAGGTCCATGTTCAGCGATCGTGCGGAGTCCGGCATCGGCTCGCTCCCTCCAGTGCGGCCTCCTCGTGCCACGGCGGATGGGGCGGCTCCTTGATGTGGATCAAGTTCTGATTCGAAATGTCCCGGCATCGGCCTTGCCGCACCTCGCACGGCACGGAAGATCGCTGGCGCTTTCCCGCTCAACTTGATGTGAATCAAGCAGCCGGCCCGCTCCCCCCGTCAGGTTCCGCGCAGATCGAGCAGCCCGGAGGGGGGTCGATGAGCGCGATATCAGGCATGGCAGTGGATAGCGGGGACCGTTCCCGCGCCCTGTGGTCCAGCACGGCGGCCTTCACGATCTGCTTCGCCGCATGGACCATCTTTTCGATCCTCGGCGTGCAGATAAAGCGCGACCTCGGCCTGAACGATTTCCAATTCGGGCTGCTAGTCGGCACGCCGATCCTGACCGGCAGCCTGGTGCGGCTGATGCTCGGCATCTGGGCCGACCAGTATGGCGGCCGCACCGTCTTCACCGGCGTGATGCTGGCGGCCTCCGTCGCCACCTTCCTGCTCTCCTACGCCTATGACTATCCGACCTTCCTGTTGGCGGCGCTGGGCGTCGGCCTGGCCGGCGGGTCCTTCTCGGTCGGCATCGCCTATGTCTCGAAATGGTATCCGAAGGAGAGCCAGGGCACCGCGCTCGGCATCTTCGGCGCCGGCAATGTCGGCGCGGCGGTGACGAAATTCCTGGCCCCCGCGGTGATGGTGGCCTTTGGCTGGCAGATGGTGGCGCAGCTCTGGGCGCTTGGCCTGCTGGTGGCGGCGGTGCTGTTCTGGGTCACCACCAAGGACGACCCGGATCTCGCGGCGCGCCGTGCCCGTGGCGTGCAGCCGGAGAGCTTCGCCGCCATGATGGCGCCGCTGGCCAACCTGCAGGTCTGGCGCTTTTCGCTCTACTACTTCTTCGTCTTCGGCGGCTTCGTCGCCCTGGCGCTGTGGCTGCCGCGTTATTACGTGGGCGTCTACGGCCTCGATATCGTCACCGCCGGCATGCTGGGCGCGGCCTATTCCATCCCCGGCTCGCTGTTCCGCATCCTCGGCGGCACGCTGTCCGACCGCTTCGGCGCGCGGGTGGTGATGTACTGGACCTTCCTCGGCTCGCTGGTCTGCACCTTCCTGCTGAGCTATCCGGCGACGCAATACGTGGTGCAGGGCATCCGCGGCCCGATCGAGTTCAGCCTCGCCATCGGCTTCCTGCCCTTCATGCTGCTGACCATGGCGCTCGGCTTCTTCATGAGCCTGGGCAAGGCCGCGGTCTACAAGCACATCCCGGTCTACTACCCCGGCCGCGTCGGCGCCGTGGGCGGCGTGGTGGGACTGATCGGCGGGCTCGGCGGCTTCATCCTGCCGATGGCCTTCGGGGCGATGAACGACCTGGTCGGCGTCTGGACCAGTTGCTTCATGCTGCTGTTCCTGATCGTGGCGGTGAGCCTGGTCTGGATGCATGGCGCCATCCGCGTGATGGAGAAGCAGGAGCATCCGGCACTGCGCGCCCCGCGCGACCTGCCCGAGGCCGCGCTGCTCGGCGCCGCCGCCCCCACCGCAACCCCCGCTGCGCCCCTGTCGGGCGGCCGTCTGGCCGCCGGCGACTAGCGCAGCCGTATCCCTGCAAGGACAAACAGCATGTCCACCACCGTAACCCCGGTCGGCGCCGCAAGGCCCGGCACACCCGGCGGCACCTGGCTCGATCACTGGGAGCCCGAGAACCCCGCCTTCTGGGCGGCACGCGGCAGCAAGGTCGCCTGGCGCAGCCTCGGCATCACCACCTTCAACCTGACGCTGGCCTTCATCATCTGGTTCGTCGTCAGCGCGCTGGTGGTGCGGCTGCCGGGGCTTGGCTTCAAGCTCACCACCTCGCAGCTCTTCTGGCTGGCGGCGATGCCGGGCCTGGCCGGCGGCACGCTGCGCATCCTCCACACCTTCCTCACGCCGATGCTCGGCGCGCGGCATGTGGTGACGCTCTCCACCCTGTCGCTGCTGGTGCCGGCGCTGGGCTGGTTCTACGCGGTGCAGGACCCGACGACGCCCTATTGGGTGCTGATACTGCTGGCCTTCCTGGCCGGCCTCGGCGGCGGCAACTTCAGCAGCTTCATGCCCGCCACCAGCCTGTTCTTCCCGAAGCGGCTGGCCGGCACCGCGCTGGCGATCCAGGCCGGCATCGGCAATTTCGGCGTCAGCGTCGTGCAATTCGTGACGCCCTGGGTGATCGGCTTCGCCCTGGCCGATGGGCTGCTGGGCGAGGGCCAGAGCTTCAACGCGCAGGGCGGCGCGACGCGGACGCTGTGGCTGCAGAACGCCACTGCCATCTATGTGCCGCTGATCCTGCTCGGCGTCGCCGCCGCCTGGTTCGCGCTTCGCTCGGTGCCGGTGCGGGCGAATTTCCGGGAGCAGCTCGATATCTTCAGCCTGAAGCACGGGCTCATCATGACCGTGCTCTACATCATGACCTTCGGCATCTTCTCGGGCATGGCCGCGGTGTTTCCGCTGCTCATCAAGCAGTGCTACGGCGCGCTGCCCGGGGCGCCCGATCCGCTGACCTACGCCTTCCTCGGCCCGCTGGTCGGCTCGGTGGCGCGCATCGCGGGCGGTCCGATCGCCGATCGCTTCGGCGGCGCGCGGGTCACGCAGGTGGCGGGGATCGGCATGCTGGCCTGCACGCTGGCAGTACCCTTCTACACCAGCCCCGACTCGATGGCGGATTTCTCCGGCTTCCTCGCCAGCATGCTTGGCCTGTTCTTCTTCTCCGGCATCGGCAATGCCAGCACCTTCAAGCAGATGCCGATGCTCTTCCCGCCGCGCCAGGCCGGCGGGGTGATCGGCTGGACCGGTGCCATGGCCGCCTATGGCCCCTTCGCCTGCGGCATGCTGATCGGCCAGTCCATCGCCTTCTTCGGAACGCCGAACGCCTTCTTCTGGTGGTGCGCCGTCTACTTCACCGTCTGCATCGGCCTGAACTGGTGGTTCTACGCCCGGCGCAACGCCCCCAATCCGTGCTGATTACGGAGAAGCACGCAATGTCCCACTTCCTCGACCGTCTCGCCTTCTTCAATCGCCATGTCGAAGGCTTCTCCGGCGACCACGGCCGCGTCACCAATGAGCCGCGCGCCTGGGAAGACGCCTACCGGCAGCGCTGGGCGCATGACCGGATCGTCCGCTCCACCCATGGCGTGAACTGCACCGGCAGTTGCTCCTGGAAGATCTACGTCAAGGGCGGCGTCGTCACCTGGGAGACGCAGCAGACCGACTATCCCCGCACCCGCCCCGGCCTGCCGAACCATGAGCCGCGCGGCTGCGCCCGCGGCGCCAGCTATTCCTGGTATCTCTACAGCGCCAACCGGGTGAAGCACCCGATGATGCGCAAGCGGCTGCTCCAGCTTTGGCGTACCGCGCGGGCCGAGCACGCGGATCCGGTGGAAGCCTGGGCGAGCATCCAGGCCGATGAGCTGAAGCGGCGCGAATACCAGCGCGTGCGCGGCCTCGGCGGCTTCGTGCGGGTGGAGTGGGAGGAGGCGGAGGAATTGATCGCCGCCGCCAATGTCCATACCGCCAAGACGCATGGGCCGGACCGTACCATCGGCTTCAGCCCGATCCCCGCCATGTCCATGGTCAGCTACGCCGCCGGCAGCCGCTACCTGTCGCTGATCGGCGGCGTCTGCATGTCCTTCTACGACTGGTATTGCGACCTGCCCCCCTCCTCGCCGCAGACCTGGGGCGAGCAGACCGACGTGCCTGAAAGCGCCGACTGGTACAATGCCGGCTTCATCATGATGTGGGGCTCGAACGTGCCGCAGACGCGCACGCCGGACGCCCATTTCATGACCGAGGCACGCTACCGCGGCGCCAAGACCGTGGTCGTGACGCCCGACTATTCCGAGGCGTCGAAATTCGCCGATCTTTGGCTGCACCCGAAGCAGGGCACCGATGCCGCGCTCGCCATGGCGATGGGCCATGTGATCCTGAACGAGTGGCATGCGGGCGCGAAAAGCGCATATTTCGACGATTATTGCCGCCGCTACACCGACATGCCGCTGCTGGTGCTGCTGGAGGAAAAGGACGGCCGCCTGGTGCCCGGCCGCCAGCTCCGCGCCGCCGACCTGCCGGAGGATCTGGGTGAGGCGAACAACCCGGACTGGAAGACGGTGGCGGTGGATGACGCCACCGGCCGGCTCTACGCCCCCACCGGCTCCATCGGCTTCCGCTGGGGGGGAGCAGGGCAAGTGGAACCTGGAGGGCCGCGACAGCCGGACTCTGGAGACCACCACGCCGCGCCTGACGCTGCTCGGCAGCGATACGGTGGCCGAGGTGGGCTTCCCCTATTTCGGCGGCCGGGCGCCAGAGTTCTTCAACCCGACCACACATGAGGAGGTCCTCACCCGCCGCATGCCGGCGCAGCGCGTGACCCTGAAGGATGGCAGCACCCGCCTGGCGGTCACGGTCTTCGACCTGTTCCTGGCGAATTACGGCGTGGAGCGCGGCTTCGGCGATGCCGCCGCGAGCTACGATGCCGACGCACCCTACACGCCCGCCTGGGCGGAGAAGGTCTGCGGCGTGCCGCGCGGCCAGATCATCACCACGGCGCGGGAATTCGCCGCCAATGCCGACAAGACCCGCGGCAAGTCCATGGTCATCCTCGGCGCCGCGGTGAACCACTGGTACCACGGCGACATGATCTACCGCGGCATCATCAACCTGCTGGTGATGTGCGGCTGCATCGGCCAGTCCGGCGGCGGCTGGAGCCATTATGTCGGCCAGGAGAAGCTGCGGCCGCAGACCGGCTGGGTGCCGCTCGCCTTCGCTACGGACTGGTCGCGCCCATCGCGGCAGATGAACTCGACCAGCTTCTTCTATGGCCATAGCGGCCAGTACCGGTACGAGAAGCTGGGGGTGCGCGACCTGCTCTCGCCCACCGCACCGGAGGATCTGCAAGGCGCACTGATCGACTTCAACGTGCGCGCCGAGCGCATGGGCTGGCTGCCCTCGGCGCCGCAGTTGCAGGTGAACCCGCTTCGCATCGTCGAGGCCGCCGCGGCCATGGGCGAGGCGCCGGCCGCCTATGTGGCGAACCGGCTGGCCGACGGTACGCTGCGGATGTCCTGCGAGGACCCGGAGAACCCGGCCAATTGGCCGCGCAACATGTTCATCTGGCGCTCCAACCTGCTGGGCTCCTCCGGCAAGGGGCACGAATACTTCCTGAAGCACCTGCTGGGCACGACGCATGGCGTGCAGGGCAAGGACCTCGGCGAGGAAGGCGGCGCCATGCCGGAGGAGATCGTTTGGCGGGAGGCGCCGGACGGCAAGCTCGACCTGCTGGTGACGCTCGATTTCCGCATGAGCACCACCTGCGTCTACAGCGACATCGTGCTGCCGACGGCCACCTGGTACGAGAAGCACGACCTCAACACCTCCGACATGCATCCCTTCATCCATCCGCTCTCGGCCGCGGTGGACCCGGCCTGGGAGGCGCGCAGCGACTGGGCGATCTTCAAGGGGATCGCGCGCCGCTTCTCCGAACTCTGCCCCGGGCATCTGGAGCAGGAGACGGATGTCGTGCTGTCGCCGCTGATGCACGACACGCCGCAGGAGCTGGCGCAGGGCGTGGTGCGGGACTGGAAGCGTGGCGAATGCGCCCCCATCCCCGGCAAGACCATGCCGGCGGTGGCGGTGGTGACGCGCGACTACCCGCGCACCTATGCCCGCTTCACCGCGCTCGGCCCGCTGCTCGATACCTTGGGCAATGGCGGCAAGGGCATCGGCTGGAAGACCGGGCACGAGGTGGAGTTCCTCGCCAAGCTCAACGGCAGCGTCACGGTGCCTGGCACCGAGGGCAAGCGGCCGCGGATCGAGAGCGATATCGACGCGGCCGAGGTGATCCTGAGCCTGGCGCCCGAGACCAATGGTCATGTCGCCGTCAAGGCCTGGGAGGCGCTCGGCAAGGTCACCGGCCGCGACCACACGCATCTCGCCCGCGGCAAGGAGCATGAGGCGATCCGCTTCCGCGACGTGCAGGCGCAGCCACGCAAGATCATCTCCTCCCCCACCTGGTCGGGGATCGAGAGCGAGGAGGTCTGCTACAATGCAGGCTATACCAACGTCCATGAGCTGATCCCCTGGCGGACGCTGACCGGACGGCAGCAGCTCTACCAGGACCATCCCTGGATGCTGGCCTTCGGCGAGGGGCTTTGCGTCTACAAGCCGCCGGTGGACCTCAAGGCGCATATGGCCATGGTCGGGCGCCAGCCGAACGGCCACAGGGAGCTGACGCTCAACTTCATTACGCCGCACCAGAAATGGGGCATCCACAGCACCTACAGCGACAATCTGCTGATGCTGACGCTCAACCGCGGCGGCCCCGTGGTGTGGCTGAGCGAGATCGATGCCGCGAAGGCAGGCCTCGAGGACAATGACTGGGTGGAAGCCTTCAACCTGAACGGCGCGCTCACCGCCCGCGCGGTGGTCAGCCAGCGCATCCCGGAAGGGATGATCATGATGTACCACGCGCAGGAAAAGATCGTGAACACGCCAGGCAGCGAGGTGATGAAGACCCGCGGCGGCATCCACAACAGCGTCACGCGCACCACGCCGAAGCCCACGCATATGGTCGGCGGCTATGCGCAGCTTTCCTACGGCTTCAACTACCACGGCACCATCGGCACCAACCGCGACGAATTCGTGGTGGTGCGCAAGATGGCCAAGGTGGACTGGATGGATGAGCCAGGACCCACCGCCATGCCCGTGGCCGCGGAATAAGGAGCGATTGCCATGAAGGTCCGCGCCCAGATCGCGATGGTGCTCAACCTCGACAAATGCATCGGCTGCCATACCTGCTCCGTCACCTGCAAGCAGGTCTGGACCAGCCGCGAGGGTGTCGAATACGCCTGGTTCAACAATGTCGAGACCAAGCCCGGCATCGGCTACCCCAAGGACTGGGAGAACCAGGACAAGTGGAAGGGGGGCTGGAAGCGCAAGCGGAACGGCAAGCTGGAGCCCCGGATCGGCAACCGCCTGCGGGTGCTGGCGAAAATCTTCGCCAACCCCGACATGCCGCAGATCGACGATTACTACGAGCCCTTCACCTTCGACTACGGCCATCTCCAGACCGCCGGCGAGAGCAAGGCGATGCCGACCGCGCGGCCGGTCTCGCTCATCACCGGCGAGCGGATGGAGAAGATCGAATGGGGGCCGAACTGGGAGGAGATTCTCGGCACGGAATTCCGCAAGCGGTCCAAGGACCGCAACTTCGAGGCCGTACAGAAGGACATCTACGGCCAGTTCGAGAATACCTTCATGATGTACCTGCCGCGGCTCTGCGAGCATTGCCTCAACCCGGCCTGCGTCGCGGCCTGCCCCTCCGGCTCCATCTACAAGCGGGAGGAGGATGGCATCGTCCTGGTGGACCAGGACAAGTGCCGGGGCTGGCGCATGTGCGTCTCCGCCTGCCCTTACAAGAAAATTTACTACAACTGGCAGTCCGGCAAGGCCGAGAAATGCACCTTCTGCTTCCCGCGCATCGAGGCGGGCGAGCCGACCGTGTGTTCGGAAACCTGCGTCGGCCGCATCCGCTACCTCGGTGTCATGCTCTATGACGCGGACCGGATCGAGGCGGCGGCGAGCGTCGAGAACGAGCAGCACCTGTATCGCTCGCAACTCGATGTCTTCCTCGATCCCTCGGACCCCGAGGTGATCGCGGCGGCGCGGCGGGATGGCGTGCCGGAACTCTGGCTGGAAGCGGCGCGCAAGTCGCCGGTCTACAAGATGGCGATCGAATGGGGCGTCGCCTTCCCGTTGCATCCGGAATACCGCACCCTGCCGATGGTCTGGTACGTGCCGCCCCTCTCGCCGGTGCAGAGCGCGCATGAGGCCGGCCATGTCGGCTGGGATCAGGCGCTGCCCGATGTGAAATCGCTGCGCATCCCGGTGCGCTACCTGGCCAACCTGCTGACCGCCGGGGCGGAGGCGCCGGTGGTGCTGGCGCTGCAGCGGATGATGGCGATGCGGATGCACATGCGCGGCCGCACCGTGGAGAACCGCATCGACACCGACGTGCTGGAACAGGTCGGCCTCAGCCTGGAACAGGTCGAGGAGATGTACCGGGTGATGGCGATCGCGGATTACGAGGACCGCTTCGTCATCCCCAGCACGCATCGCGAATATGCGGAGAACACCTTCGACCTGAAATCCGCCTGCGGTTTCAGCTTCGGCAATGGCTGCTCCACCAGCGGCTCCACCGGCGCCAACCTGTTCTCGGCCAAGCCAACCTCGGCCGGGCGGCAGTCGCCGCGCGTGGAGATCCGCCGCGTCCCGGCGAAGCAGCCGGAGGAGGCATGAGCATGCGCCTTTCCCTTCGCGCCCTGGCGGCGCTGCTCGCCTATCCCAGCGCCGCGCTCCAGCCGGCGCTGCCGGAGGTCCGGGCGGCGCTGGCCGCGGACCCCGCCTTCGCGCCGATGCTGCCGGACCTCGATCGCCTCATCGCGCATCTCGGCGGCGATCTGCTCGATACGCAGGAGGAGTATGTCGGCCTCTTCGACCGCACCCGCAGCCTGTCGCTGCATCTCTTCGAGCATGTGCATGGCGACAGCCGGGAACGCGGCCCGGCCATGGTGGAGCTGAATGGCATCTACGCCGCGGCAGGGCTGGAACCCCGCCCCGGCGAGTTGCCGGACTACCTGCCGATGCTGCTGGAATACGCCGCCGTGGCGCCGGAAAGCGGCGCGGAATTGCTCGCCAATGCGGTCCCGGTGCTGGACCTGCTGCATGCGAGGCTGACCTCGCGCGGCAGCCCCTATGCCGCCGTGCTGGGCGCCGCCCTGCTTTTCGCGGGTGCGAGGCCCGGGACCGTCGCCGTCCCGGAGGAGCCGGACCCGACGCCGGAGGAACTCGACGCCGCCTATGAGGAAGCGCCGGTCACCTTCGGCCCGGGCGCCGATCCGGCCGCCGAATGCGGCACCGACGTCATCGCCGCGAAGCTGCGCGCCGCGACCAGGCGTGCGCCCGGCGTCCCCCTCCCCACTCCGCGCCGCCCCGTGGTTCGCCACGTCGCGTCGCTCGGCCAAGGCTGAACTGCCATGTCTGACTTCCTGCACAACCTCGCCTTCGGTATCTACCCCTATATTGCCGTGGCGATCTTCCTGCTCGGCAGCCTGGTGCGCTTCGAGCGGGAGCAGTATTCCTGGCGCAGTGGCTCCTCGCAGCTGTTGCGGGCGCGGCAATTGCGCATCGGCAGCAACTGCTTCCATATCGGCATCCTGTTCCTCATGTTCGGCCATACCGTGGGCCTGCTGACGCCGCATGAGGTCTATGGGCTCTTCATCACCGCGCCGCAGAAGCAGATGATGGCGATCATCTCCGGCGGCGCGGCGGGTGTGTTGTGCTTCCTCGGGCTGAGCCTGCTGCTGCATCGCCGGCTCTTCGACAGCCGCATCCGCAAGACCTCCGCGGTGGCGGATATCGCGATCCTGGCGATGCTCTGGGTGCAACTCGTGCTGGGCCTGCTGACCCTACCCTTCTCGCTCGCGCATAGCGACGGGCATGTGATGATGCAGCTCTCGCACTGGGCGCAGCACATCGTGACCTTCCGGTTGGATGCGGCGAGCTATCTCCAGGGCGTGGACTGGGTCTTCAAGGCGCATATCCTGCTCGGCATCACGCTCTTCGTGGCCTTCCCCTTCTCCCGCCTGGTGCATATCTGGTCGGCGCCGCTCGGCTATGTGTTCCGTCCCTACCAACTCGTGCGCCGCCGCAATCGCGGCACCCGCGCGGCCTGATGGTGAGCGCCATGATCCGCGTGGATGACATCGAGATCCCCGAGCGGGCGATCGCCGCCGAGATGCAGCACCATCCGGCCGCGACGCAGGCGCAGGCCTGGCAGCAGGCCGCGGAGGCCCTGGTGGTGCGGCAGTTGCTCACCGCCGAGGCCGCGCGCCGCGGCTTCACCGAAGCGGACGACGAGGAAGCGGCGGTGGGCCGCCTCCTCGATGCCGAACTCACCCTGCCGGAGGCCGATGAGGCCACCTGCCGACGCTGGTACGAGGCGAACCGCGCCCGGGTCCGCAGCCCGGAACACTGGCAGGCCGCGCATATCCTGATCGCGGCCGACCCGGAGGAGCCGGAGGCCCGCCGCGCCGCCGAAGCCACGGCCAGCACGCTGCTCGCCGAGTTGCAGGCCGACCCCTCGCGCCTGCCGGCGCTGGCCCGGGCGCATTCCGCCTGCCCCTCGCGCGGGCAGGGCGGCGATCTCGGGCTGATCGAGCCGGGCAGCACCGTGCCGGGATTCGAGGCGGCGCTGCGCAGCCTCCAGCCGCAGCAACTGCACCCCACGCCGGTTGCCACCCGCTTCGGCCTGCATGTGCTGCAATTGCTCCGGCACGAACCGGGCCGCGACCTGCCCTTCGAGGCGGTGCGGGAGCGCATCGCCACCTGGCTGCGCGAGGCGAGCTGGCGGCGCGCGGTGCATCAATATATCGCGGTGCTGGCCGGCCGCGCCCGGATCGAGGGCTTCACCCTCGCCGGCGCCGATGGGACCCTGGTGCAGTAGGAACCCACCATGCCGGACGGCACGCTGATTCCACCCACCTGCTGCGACACCGAGCCCGGCCTGTTGCCGCTCGCCGAGGCTCGCGCCCGACTGCTGCGCGGCGTGATGCCGGTGGCCGGGACGGAACTGCTGCCGCTTGGCGCCGCCGCCGGCCGGCTGCTGGCCGATGCCCCGCGCGCCGCCATTGCCCTGCCGCCCTTCGACCAGTCCGCCATGGATGGCTATGGCCTGACCGTCATCGATCTCGCCACCGGTGCCGCGCCGCTGCTGGTGCGGCGCATCGCGGCGGGGGATGCGCCGGGGCCGGCGCTGCAACCAGGCCGGGCGGTGCGGCTGCTGACCGGCGCGCCGGTTCCCGAGGGCGTCGCCGCGGTGGTGATGCAGGAGCATGTCACCCTGGAACAGGGTCGCGTCCTGCCCCACCGCCCGGCACGTCCGGGCGACAACCTCCGCCGCCGGGGCGAGGATGTCGCCGAGGGCGAATGCCTGGCCGAACCCGGCACGCGGCTCGATGCCAGGCATGTCGCCCTGCTGGCGGCCGCAGGGCTGGAGCGGGTCCTGGTGCGGCGGCGCCTGCGGGTGGCCCTGCTCTCCAACGGCAATGAACTGCGCGGCATCGGCGCGGCACGGGACGTGGCCGCGGTGCATGACAGCAACCGGCCCATGCTGCGCGCCCTGCTGGCCGGGCCGGAGGTCGATTGCACCGATCTCGGCCTGCTGCCCGATGACCCGGTGGCGCTCGCCGCCGCCCTGGCGGGGGCCGCGGCGGGGCATGACCTGATCCTGGCCTCGGGCGGCATCTCGGGCGGCGATGCGGACCACCTGCCGCGCGCCCTCGCGGCCGCGGGCGGCGCGGTGGCGGTGCTGCGGCTGGCGCTGAAACCGGGCAAGCCGTTGGCACATGGGCGGCTGGGGGACGCGCTCTGCCTCTTCCTGCCCGGCAATCCACTGGCGGCGCTGGTGACGATGCTGGTGCTGGGGCGGCCGCTGCTGACGCGGCTCGCGGGCGGCACGGTCCCGGCCGGGGCACCACCATTGGCCGCGGTTTCGGCCGAGGCATTCTCCCGCCGTCCCGGGCGCGAGGAATTCCTGCCCGCCCGCATCCTCGGCCATGACGCGGCTGGCCTGCCCCTGCTGGCCCGGGCCGGCGAGGCGGGCTCCGGCCGGCTGCTGCCGCTCTCCCGAGCCGATGGGCTGCTCTGGCTGCCCGCGGCGGCCGAGCGGGTGGCGCCTGGCGACCCGCTTCGCTTCCACCCCTTCAGCGCCGCTTTCGGCCTGGGCTGAGGATCGACGCCCATGGACATGCCCATCCCCGGCGGCGCCACCGGCGCCCTCGCCCGGCTGCTGACCGGCTTCGAGCGCTTTCGCCAGCAGCATTTCGATACCGACCACGACCTCTATGACAGCCTGCTCGACGGGCAACGGCCGGAGGTGATGGTGGTGGCCTGTTCCGACAGCCGCACCGACCCCGCGATCATCTGCGGCGCGTTGCCGGGCGACCTCTTCGTGGTGCGGAACGTGGCGGCGCTGGTGCCGCCGCCCGTGGCGGACGGCCATCCGCACGGCACCGCCTCCGCCATCGAATTCGGGGTGAAGGCGCTGGGGGTGCGGCATATCGTGGTGCTCGGCCATTCCTTCTGCGCCGGCGTGCGCTGCCTGCTGGAGCACGACCACGGCAGCCGGCCCTTCGATTATGTCTCCGACTGGGTCGAGGTGGCGCGCGAGGTGCGCGAGGAAATGGACGGGCTGGTGACCGAGGCCGAGCGCGCCCTGGTCGCCCGCCTGGCGGAACAGGCGGCGGTGCTGACCAGCCTTCGCCACTTGGCCGCCTATCCCTTCATCGCCGAGCGGGTGGCGGCGGGCAGCCTGGCGCTGCATGGCTGGTATTTCCACTTCGGCTGGGGCGTCCTGCAGGCGGCCGCAGGGCCCCGCGGCCCCTTCCGCCAGGTGGATGCCGCGGCGCCACTGATGCCGGCGATCGGCATGATGGTGCCCGAAGGTTGCGCCTCCCCTGCCCTTCCCCTATAGCCCCGTCTCCCGCGGCCGGTCGGCATCGGCCGCACCTTGATCGCGAGCGCGCCCCATGAAGCCCGACATCCACCCCGAATACCACGAGATCAACATCGTCATGACCGACGGGACCGCCTTCACGACGCGGTCCTGCTACGGGAAGGCGGGCGACACGATCCGCCTCGATATCGACCCGAAGTCGCACCCGGCCTGGACCGGCGTGCAGCGCGTGATGGATACCGGCGGCCAAGTGGCGAAGTTCAACAAGAAATTCGCCGGCATCGGCGCCCGCAAGAAGTAGCGCCGGGCCACCAATTTTGGCTGCGTGACGCAGCGCCGCCCCCCCTTGAACCGGGGGGCGGCGCTTTCCAATTCTATGCCTGTCAGGGATGCCCCACGGGGTTCCTGGCGCGGCAATGTCCGACAGGCGCCCTATCGGGGCCGGACGGGACAGGCCGCTGGCATCAATGGACCTTGCTTCCTCAAGGAGGTTCCGAGCAATGAACACCCTCGACTTCTCTCCCCTGTTCCGCACCGCCATCGGCTTCGACCGGATGGCAGGCATGCTGGAGACGGCCCGCCGCACGGCGGACGCCCCTTCCTATCCGCCCTACAATATCGAGAAGACCGGTGAGGACAGCTATGTCCTGACCATGGCCGTCGCCGGCTTCGGCCCGAACGACCTCGAAATCGTGGCGCGGGAGAATACCCTCACCGTCACCGGCCGGGCGCCGCAGGCCGAGGAAGGCCGCGCCTATCTGCATCGCGGCATCGCCGGCCGCGCCTTCGAGCGCCGCTTCGCGCTCGCCGACCACATCGTGGTGGAGGGCGCGAACCTGGAGAACGGGCTGCTGCAGCTCAGCCTGAAGCGCGTGGTGCCGGAGGCCCTGAAGCCCCGCCGCATCGCCGTGCAGCCCGGCCAGCCGGAGCGGCCCGCGATCGCCAACCAGCAGGAGCCGCAGGCCCAGGCGGCGTAACGCTTCGGCCTGGAGACGGGGCCGGCGGAATCCCGCCGGCCCTTTCCTTTATCTGCTCAGAGCAGGAAATCCCCCGCGGTCAGGGTCATGGTGCCGCGCAGTAGGATCTCCGCATCCACCACCCCGTCGGCCAATTGCCAGGGCAGGTCCAGGTCGAGCTGTATCAGGGTGTTGCCGCCGCGGATTTCCCAGCGGACCGCGCCGTGCGGCGTGGCCGCCATCGGCCCGCTCCCCAGGTATTCCAACGCCTCCTGCGGCGTGCGGAGATCGCCGCGATAGCCGGTGAGGTCGATCAGATCCTCGCCCGGCTGGAAGTCGTTGATGGTATCGCGCTGCCCAGCGGCCCGGCCGGTATCGAGGCCAAGCGGCATCAGGCCGAAGACGAAGCGGTCCAGTCCGGCACCGCCCGCCAATACATCCACGCCCTGTCCGCCGATCAGCGTGTCGTCGCCGGTGCCGCCGCGCAGCGTATCGTTGCCCGCGCCGCCATCCAGCAGGTCGTGGCCGCCCTCTCCGCAAAGCAGGTCGGCACCGTCCGCAGCATTGGCCATGGCCATCTGGCCGCGCACCAGGCTGCTGCCGGTCCCGCCATAGAGGACATCATCGCCACCGCCGCCGAAAACGCTGTCGGCGCCCAGGCCAGCAAGGATCTGGTCCGCAAGGGCGCTGCCCCACAACCCTTCATCGGCCGGCGTACCGGCCAGCAGCCGGTAGCCCGGCAATAACGGCGTGGAGGTCCCATAGGGCAGGTTGGCGTTCATCACTATGCTCCGCTGCTACCGGAGATTGTATTCACTATCCCCAGATGGGCGAGAAACGGGGCCGTGATATCGCGTGTTCGTTATTGGTCGGCTTGGCCGGGCCGCGGCGGGCGGAAGAACGCCTCGGCGGCATGGCGCTGCGATTCGCGGGCGGCGATGCCGGCCTCGGCGCGGGCGATCTCCGCCCGGAGCGCTTCGATATAGTCGCGCAGATCCGCCACATCCCAGCCATCCAGGGGCATGGGTGTGAACCGTGCGGCCCGCCGCGGGCGTTCCTCTTCCTCGGCCATGCGCGAAATCCTTTCCGTTGCGGGCTTTGACCCCGCCCGGCCCCGCCTCTATATGCCAGCCACGCCGCGGCGAGGGTGCCTTCCGTCCGATGTCATCCCTTTGGCACTCCTCTGGCACCGCTTAAAAGGTTCTTTCCATGACGCAGCCGCTGATGCCCAAGGCCACCGCCGTGTGGCTGATCGACAAGACCTCGCTTTCCTTCGAGCAGATCGCCGATTTCGTCGGCATGCACCCGCTGGAGGTGCAGGCCATCGCCGATGGGGAGGTGGCACAGGGGATCATCGGCTATGATCCGGTCTTGAACGGCCAACTCACGCGGGAGGAGATCGCCCGCTGCGAGGCCGATCCCGCCGCCCGGTTGCGGATGGTGGAAACCACCCTGCCCCTGCCCAAGCCACGCGGCAAGGGCGCCCGCTATACTCCGGTCTCCAAGCGGAACGATCGGCCGGATGCCATCGCCTGGCTGATCCGCCACCACCCGCTGCTGAGCGATGTGCAGGTCGGCAAGCTGGTCGGCACCACCAAGGAAACCATCGCCAAGGTGCGCGACCGGACCCATTGGAACAGCGCCAATATCAAGCCGCGCGACCCGGTGATCCTCGGCCTTTGCACCCAGTCCGACCTGAATGCGGCGCTGCTGGCCGCCGGCGATCGCTCGCATCTCAATCCGCCGGCACCGCTGCCGGAAGCGTCGGAGGAGAGCGCGGCCTGACCGCGCCCTCCCGGCTGGGCCGGTTGCTGCCCGGTCAGTCCTCCCGGCGCAGCCGTTCCATTTCCTCTTTGAGCCTGAGCTTCTCGCGTTTCAAACGGCTGAGTTCCGTCTCGTCGGGGCGTGGCCGGGTATCTTCCTGGGTGATCTGCCGCTCCAGGGTCGCGTGACGCTCCTCGAGTGCCCGGAGCCTCGGCGAATGGTTCATGCGGTACTCTCCTTTGTGCCCTGTGGCACATTCAATGTGCGTGGGCGATCCTGGCCCGCAAGGCCCCGCTGTTGCGCCCGCACCGGGGCATGGTAATGCCCCTGGCGACCCGGTTGCATCCTTATCCTTCATACCCCGAGCCCCCCCGCACCCATGCTGGACGACCGCGACTCCCTGCTGCGCCGCCTGCATGAATTGCGGAGCGAGCATCGCGACCTCGATACCGTCATCGCGCGGCTTGAAGGGCAGCTTGCCGACCAGTTGCAGGTCCAGCGGCTGAAGAAGCGCAAGCTGAAGCTGAAGGACGAGATCGCCTGGCTGGAGAGCCACCTTGTCCCAGACATCATCGCCTGAGCCCGCCCCAGGTGGGGCGCCCGAGGCCGCGCCCCCCCTGGTTGGCATCATCATGGGCAGCCGGTCCGATTGGGACACCATGCGGCATGCGGCGGAGACGCTGGAGCGCCTCGGCGTCGCGCATGAAACCCGCGTGGTGTCGGCCCACCGCACCCCGGAGCGGCTCTTCGCCTATGCCGCCGGCGCCCGCGGGCGGGGGCTGAAGGTGATCGTCGCCGGGGCGGGCGGCTCAGCGCACCTGCCGGGCATGGCGGCTTCCATGACCGCCCTGCCGGTACTCGGCGTCCCGGTGGAAAGCCACGCGCTGAAGGGCATGGACAGCCTGCTCTCGATCGTCCAGATGCCGGGCGGGGTGCCGGTGGGGACGCTCGCCATCGGCCGCGCCGGCGCGATCAATGCGGCGCTGCTGGCCGCCGCCATCCTGGCGCTGTCCGACCCCGCCTTGGCTGGCCGGGTCGATGCCTGGCGGGCCGCCCAGACCGCGAGCGTGCCGGAATTGCCGGCGTGACCAGCTCCCCCCCCCGGTCATTTCCCGTTGCCGCCCGGCGCGACTATAGGGATCCTCGGTGGCGGCCAGCTTGGCCGCATGTCGACCCTGGCCGCGGCCCAGCTCGGCTATCGCTGCCACGTCTTCGCCCCGGAGGCGGACAGCCCGGGCATGCAGGTGGCGGCCGCCGCCACCGTCGCCGCCTATGAGGACGAGGCCGCGCTAACCGCCTTCGCCGCCGCGGTCGATGTCGTGACCTTCGAATTCGAGAATGTCCCGGCGGCGACGCTGGAGGTCCTCGCCCCGCTCGCCCCCTGCCGGCCCGGTGTGGAGGTCCTGCGCATCTGCCAGGACCGGCTGCAGGAGAAGGCCTTCCTGGAACGCGCCGGGGTGCCGGTGGCGCCCTGGCGGGCGGTGCGGTCGGAGCCGGAGCTTGCCGCCGCCATCGCCGAGATCGGCCTGCCGGCGGTGCTGAAGACCACCCGGCTCGGCTATGACGGCCGCGGCCAGGCGGTATTGCGGCAGCCCGAGGATGCCGCCCCGGCCTTCGCGCGGCTCTCGCCGCATCCGCTGATCCTGGAGGGCTTCGTCCCCTTCGTGGCCGAGCTTTCCGCCATCGCGGCGCGCGGCGCGGATGGCGCGCTCGCGGTCTATGACGCGGTGGAGAACCGGCACCGCGACCACATCCTCGACCTCAGCTTCGCACCGGCCCGGGTGCCGCGCCCGGTCGCCGCCGCGGCACGCGGCCATGCCGGCCGGGTGGCCGAGGCGCTGGACCTGGTCGGGGTGCTGGCGCTGGAGATGTTCCTGCTGCCCGATGGCCGGCTGCTTGGCAACGAGATCGCGCCGCGGCCGCATAATTCCCGGGCACTGGACCATGGATGCCTGCCTCGCCAGCCAGTTCGAGCAGCATGTCCGGGCGGTGGCCGGCCTGCCGCTGGCTGACCCCAGCCGACATCACGACAGCGTGATGAAAAACCTGGTCGGGCCGGAAGGCTTGGCACGCTGGCCGGATTTCCTCGCCCGGCCGGGCGTTGCGGTGCATCTCTATGGCAAGACCGAGGCGCGACCGGGCCGCAAGATCGGCCATGTCACCCGTCTTTTGCCTCTCGGCGGCCTGGCCTCCCTCAGGGAATCCGAGGCCCTTTCCGGCCTGTGACGGATTTGCCATGCCGCCCTGTGGCTTCCTGGCCACATTGATGCGGAAATGGTCGCATCCCCGGTGCCACCAGCGCCGGGTGATGTTACGGTGCTTGCACGCGGCGCCGGAGTCGTGGGTTTCACCAACGGTTCGACGCGGCGACTGAAGAATTTGACGGATCGAGGAGAAATGAGGATGAGCCTCAGAAAGGCCCTTCTGGCCGCTACGGTGCTGGCGCTGCCGATGGCCGCGCAGGCGCAGCCCGTGACGGGTCTGTATGTCGGCGCCGGCGCCGGCCTGAACTTCCGGCAGGACGCCTCCGACAGTGGCATCAAGGTCCGCAGCGAAGATGTGGGCGCCGCCGTCGTCGGCTCCATCGGCTGGGGCTTCGGCAACGGCCTCCGCGCCGAGGTCGAGGGCAACTACCGCGATAATTCGGTCGACAACTGGACCGTCAATGGCGTGCGGGCCGGTAGCGCCGGCTACCTGCGCACCTATGGTGTGATGGGCAACGTCCTGTACGACTTCAACCTGCCCGGCCTGCCGATCGTGCCCTATCTCGGTGTCGGCGCTGGCTATGCGTGGAGCGAGATCCACAATGGCCGCTTCAATCGCGGCACCAGCTCCTATCGCGTGGACGACTCCGAAGGCCAGTTCGCCTATCAGGGCATCGCCGGTATCGGCTACAACCTGGGCGCCATGGTGCCCGGCCTGACGCTGACCGCCGAGTACCGCTTCCTCGGCACGCTGGAGCCGAGCCTCAGCGTTACCCGTACGGCCGGCCCGGCACGGGTCGACGTTCCGGGCAGCTTCAAGCCGGACAACTTCAACCACAGCGTCCTGCTCGGCCTGCGCTACGCCTTCAATGCGCCGCGTCCGGCCCCCGTCGCCGTCGCGGCGCCGGTCCCGCAGGAGCCGGCGGTCGCCCGCACCTACCTGGTCTTCTTCGACTGGGATCGCGCCGACCTGACCGACCGCGCCCGGCAGATCATCGCCGAGGCCGCCGGTGCCGCCCGCCGGGTGCAGTCCACCCGCATCGAAGTGGCCGGCCATGCCGACCGCTCGGGCACCCCGCAGTACAACCAGCGCCTCTCCGAGCGCCGCGCCCAGACCGTGGCGGCCGAACTGGTCCGCCAGGGCGTGAGCCGCAACGAGATCGCCATCACTGCCTTCGGCGAGAGCCGTCCGCTGGTGCCGACTGCGGACGGTGTGCGGGAGCCGCAGAACCGCCGCGTCGAGATCGTTCTGCGCTAGGCAGATCGATCCGGACCGGGCTGAATGGAAGGGGCGCCGAAAGGCGCCCCTTCTGCAATCCCGGGCCTCTTCCGGCAGCCCCGCGCATCAGGTGTTGCAATTCTGCCACGGTTGGATCGCTTGCCAACGGGTTGTTGAACCGCAGCGCCAATTTTCCTTCTAGAATTCGTGTGCATCTCGCGGGCGAACCGAGACTTCCTCGGCGAGCGATGCGTCACCTGGAGTGGAGAAGACCGCATGAGTATCCGACAGGCGCTGCTGGCAGCGACCATGCTTTCCCTACCCGCGATGGCCAGCGCCCAACCGGTCACCGGGCTCTATCTCGGCGCCGGCGCCGGCGTGAATTGGAGGGAGAACCCTTCTGACATCAACCTCAGCGGAGGCACCTTCGGCCTGCCGCAGAACGTCACTGTGACCAATGCCGGTAATACCAGCGCCAAGACCGGCTGGGGCGGCGTGCTGAGCCTCGGCTGGGGTTTCGGCAATGGCGTTCGGGCCGAAATCGAGGGCAACTACCGCGAGAACGAGATCGACAAGATCCGTGGTTTCGGCCTTGCGCCCTTCAATGGGGTCGGCGGGTTCCAGCGCAGCTACGGCGTGATGGCGAACGTCTTCTATGATTTCGACCTCGCCAATTTCGGCCTCGGGACGAGCATCATCCAGCCTTACATCGGCGGTGGCGTCGGTTATGTCTGGACCGATTGGCACAATGTCCGCGGCAACAGCTCGCCGACGGGGGCACGTTTCTTCGCTGACGACTCCGATGGCCAGTTCGCCTATCAGGCCATTGCCGGCGTCGCCGCCCCGCTGACCTGGCTTGGCGTCACCGGCCTGAGCCTCACCGCCGAGTACCGCTTCTTCGGCACGGTGGAGCCCAGCATCAACGCGCAGATCCGCAACGCGGCCAATGTCGTGGTCAGCAGCGGCAAGGTCGAGCCGGATAACTTCCACCACTCCATCATGCTCGGCCTGCGCTACGCCTTCAACCAGCCGGCCCCGCCGCCGCCGCCGATGGCCGCCGCGCCGCCGCCTGCGGCCGCACCGGCACCGGCACGCACCTACCTGGTCTTCTTCGACTGGGACCGCGCCGACCTGACTGCGCGGGCACGTGAGATCATCGCCGAGGCGGCGCAGAATGCCCGCCGCGTGCAATCCACGCGCATCGAAGTGGCGGGCCATGCCGACCGTTCCGGCACGCCGCAATACAACCAGCGCCTGTCGCAGCGTCGCGCCGAGGCGGTTGCCGCGGAACTCGTTGCCCGGGGCATCAGCCGGAACGAGATCGCGGTGACGGCCTTCGGCGAAAGCCGGCCGCTGGTCCCGACCGCGGACGGGGTGCGGGAGCCGCAGAACCGCCGCGTCGAGATCGTTCTGCGCTGAGGTCGGTGGTCCCCGGCGGTGGCAACCCCACCGCCGGGGCATCGGCCTCTTCGCCGGGGCGGGACAGCAAAAAAGGCCCTGGGCGGATCACTGCCCCGGGCCTTTTCCTTGCGTGGCGTGTGGACCCTTGGCCGAAGAAGCCGGCATCCGGGCCCCAGGGCGGCGGATGCAAGCCAGAGGTCCGTCGCCTGACGAAAATCTCGATGCGTTCCGCGCCCTGCCGCAAAACATCCCGGCCGCGGTGAAATCAGGCCCTGGAGCCCCGCGGATCCAATATCGCGTCGTCAGAGGACATTGAAAAGGTAAAGCAGAATAAGGATCGGGATGGGGATGCCGAGCAGCCAGAGGAGAATGCCGCGCATGAGAACCTTCCGTTGTGTTCCGATCCGATTCGAACGCGAGCCTGGCTCGGCCGCTCCCGGCCGCGGCGGGAATAACCACCTCGTGAAGCCCGGCCGCGCCCATGTCCGGCAGGTATCCCTCCTGGCCGGGTTGCTGTTGCTTCTGCTGGCCCCAGGCTGTGCCCGGGATCCAAGCGCGAATTACCTGGGCGGCATCGGCGACCCGGTGCGCGGCGCCGCCCTCTATGCTCCGCGCAACCTCGGCGATACCAGCCGCTGGGCCGGGCAGCCGGCGGAGGCCGCGGTCGCGGCGGAGCAACTGGAATTCCTGACGAACGAGTTGCAGACCAACCCGCGTTACGCTCCGGAGGTGAATCCGGCGGTGACGCAGCAATTGGCGGCGGCCCGGGCGGAAATGCGGGGCTTCCTCGGCATCGCTCCCACCGCCCCGCCTGAGCCGGTGATCGAGGGGCTGCGCCGCGCCGCCGCGGCCTTGCGCGCCGGCAATCGCGCCGGGGCGGAGGCGGCACTCTCGGGTCCCAGCTTCACCGCCGGGCCACTGGTAACGCTGGCTCGCCTCAACGCGATGCCACGCCTGCCCCGCACCGCCGAAGCGGCCGGCGCCGTGGCAGCCGAGCTGGATCGGCTCGATAGGCGCCGTTAGAGCCGATCGCGGCCTGGCGTGAACCTCCGGGAGCGGGCCTCTGCTCTGCAAAAACAAGGAGCTGCGGCAGATGGCGTTCATCCCTGGACGCCAGAAGCCCTGGGTGATCCCCTCCAGCCGCAAGCGGATAGAGGCCCTCGATGAAATCCAGGTCGCTGTGGCAGGGACCGGCGAAGGCGGTGCGCACCGGCACCTCCCGCCGCTTCGGCCTGGCGAGCGCGACTTCCTCGACCGTCAGCGGCTGGTTCACCTGATGCGGGACGGCTGCCTTCTCGGCGTCTCTCCCCAGGGATGGGGTTGAGCCTGACACGCGGCCCCGGTGTAGACTCCAGCCCGGACAACCCGGGGGGGGAGACACCATGGAACCCGAATTGCTGACCGAGCGCCTGGATGGCGTGCTGCTGCTGACGATGAACCGGCCGGATGCGCTGAACGCGCTTGGCGGCACCATGATGTGGGACATGCTGCAGGCCATGCAGACCGCCGCCACCGACCCCGCGATCGGCTGCGTGGTGCTGACCGGCGCCGGCCGCGGCTTCTCGGCCGGCGGCGACATGAAGGCGCGCGCCACCGGGGCGAAGCCGCCGCCGGCCACCCCGGAACAGGGCGCCGACGAGTTGCGCGCCCGCATGGAATGCTCCCGCCTGCTGCATGAGATGCCGAAGCCCACCATCGCCATGGTGAATGGCGTGGCCGCAGGCGCCGGCATGTCGCTGGCCCTGGCCTGCGACATGCGGATCGCCGGCGAGAGCGCGCGCATGACCACGGCCTTCGCGAAGATGGGCTTCTCCGGCGATTTCGGCGGCCACTATTTCCTGGCGCGGCTGGTCGGGCCGGCCCGGGCGCGGGAGCTGTATTTCACCTCCGAGGTGCTGGATGCCGCGAAGCTGGAGCGCCTCGGCCTGGTGAACCGGGTGGTGCCGGATGCGGCGCTCAGGGAGGAAACCATGGTGCTGGCCCGCCAACTCGGCCAGGGGCCGCGCGTCGCCTGGCGCTACATGAAGCGCAACATGAAGGCGGCCGAGGAAGGCACGCTCAGCGAGGCGCTGGATGCCGAGGCGATCGGCATGATGCGCTGCCGCGACACCGAGGACCATGCCGAGGCGCTGCGCGCCTTCATGGAGAAGCGCCCGCCGGTCTTCAGCGGACGCTGATCCTGCGCGCCGAGGCCGGAGCGGCCTCGGCGCCGGCTCTGTCAGAAGGCCAGCGGCGTCGCCTGCACCACCAGCGGCAGGCGCCGCACCTCGGCCAGCACCACCTCCGGCATCGGCCCGTCCAAGCCGACCAGGCAGATGGCATCGCCGCCAGGCGCCGAGCGGCCGAGATGGAAAGTGGCGATGTTGATCCCCGCCTGTGCCAGGATCATGCCGAACTGGCCGATGAAGCCCGGCCGGTCCTGGTTCGTCACATAGAGCATGTGCGGCGCGAAATCCGCCTCCACCGCGATGCCCTTGATATTCACCAGCCGCGGCTTGTCGCCCGCCACCAGCGTGCCCGCGACGGAGCGCTCGAAGCGGTCGGAGACGACGGTCAGGCGGAGCAGGGTCTGGTACTCGCCGGACCGTTCATGGGTGGTTTCGGCCACCTCGATCCCGCGTTCCTTCGCCACGACAGGCGCATTCACCATGTTCACCGCGCCGAGCAGCGGGCCGAGCACGCCGGCAAGGGCCGCCGCGGTCAACGGGCGGCGGTTCAGCTCACCGGCATGGCCCTCGTATTCCACGCGGATGGCGCGGATGGCGCCGTCGGTCGCGGCGGTGAGCTGCCCGGCCATGCTGCCCAGCAACCGCGCCAGTTCCATATAGGGCTTGAGGCGCGGCGCCTCCTCGGCGGTGACGGAGGGCATGTTGATGGCATTGGAGACGGCGCCGGTCAGCAGGTAGTCGGCCATCTGGTCGGCCACCTGCAGCGCGACGTTCTCCTGCGCCTCCGCCGTGGCGGCGCCGAGATGCGGCGTGCAGACCACGTTCTCCAGCGTGAAGAGCGGGCTGTCGGTGGCGGGCTCCGTCTCGAAGACATCGAGCGCGGCACCGGCCAGGTGGCCCTGCTTCAGCGCGTCATAAAGCGCCGCCTCGTCCACCAGGCCGCCGCGGGCGCAGTTGATGAGGCGCGCGCCCTTCTTCAGCCGGAACAGGTTCTCGCGCGAGAGGATGTTGCGGGTCTGCTCGGTCAGCGGTGCGTGCAGGCTCACGAAATCCGCGCGCTCCAGCAGTTCCGCCAGTTCCACCTTCTCGACGCCGAGTTCCAGGGCGCGCTTCTCGGAGAGGAAGGGATCGAAGGCGATGACCTTCATCCTGAGCCCCACCGCGCGGTCAGCGACGATGGAGCCGATATTGCCGCAGCCGACCAGGCCGAGCGTCTTGCTGAAGAGCTCGACGCCCATGAAGCGGTTCTTCTCCCACTTGCCCGCCTTGGTGGAGGCGCTGGCCTCCGGCAATTGGCGCGCGAGGGCGAACATCATGGCAATGGCATGTTCGGCCGTCGTGATGGCATTGCCATAGGGCGTGTTCATCACCACCACGCCGCGATGGGTGGCGCTGGTGACATCCACATTATCGACGCCGATGCCGGCGCGGCCCACCACCTTGAGGTGCGGCGCGGCCTCCATCACCTCCCGCGTCACCTTGGTGGCGCTGCGCACCGCCAGCCCGTCGTAGTCGCCGATGATGGCGCGCAACTCCGCCGGCGGCAGGCCAGGCTTGAAGTCCACCGCGATGCCGCGCCGCTTGAAGATCTCGATGGCGGCGGGGGAGAGCTTGTCCGAGATGAGAACCCGGGGCGCCATCAGACGGCCTCCTTCGTGAAGTCAGCTTCCACCTGGGCGAAGGCCCAATCGAGCCAGGGCAGCAACGCCTCGATGTCGCTGGTCTCCACGGTGGCGCCGCCCCAGATGCGCAGGCCCGGCGGGGCGTCGCGATAGGCGCCGGCGTCCAGCGCCACGCCCTCCTTCTCCAGCAGCGAGGCCAGCTTCTTGGCTGCCGCCGCCTGCTGTTCCGCGGCCAGGGCGGTGAACCAGGGGGCCACCAGCTTCAGGCAGATGGAGGTGCAGGAGCGGGTCGCCGGCACCTCTGCCAGGAACTCCACCCAGGGGGTCTTCGCCACCCAGCCGGCGATGGCGGCCAGATTCTCCTCGGACCGCGCCACCAGGCCCTTGAGGCCGCCAAGTTGTTCCGCCCAGCGCAACCCGTCCAGCGCGTCCTCGACGCAGAGCATGGAGGGGGTGTTGATCGTCTCGCCCTTGAAGATGCCCTCGTTCAGCTTGCCGGACTTGGTCATGCGGAAGATCTTCGGCATCGGCCAGGCGGGCGTGTGGGCTTCGAGGCGCGCCACGGCACGGGGCGAGAGCGCCAGCATCCCATGCGCCGCCTCGCCGCCCAGCACCTTCTGCCAGGACCAGGTGACGACATCCAGCTTGTCCCAGGGCAGGTCCATGGCGAAGGCGGCGGAGGTGGCATCGCAGATCGCCAGCCCCTCGCGCTCCGCCGGAATCCAACCCGCATCGGCCAACCGCACGCCCGAGGTGGTGCCGTTCCAGACGAAGACCACGTCGCGCGACCAGTCGGCGGCGGCGAGGTCGGGCAGGCGTCCATAGGGCGCCTCGATCACCCGCGCATCCTTCAGCCTGAGTTGCTTCAGGACATCGGTGGCCCAGTCCTTGGAGAAGCTCTCCCAGGCCAGCACATCGACCCCGCGGGCGCCGAGCAGCGACCACAGCGCCATCTCGACCGCCCCGGTATCGGAGGCCGGCACGATGCCGAGCCGCCAGCCCGCCGGCATGCCGAGGATGGATTTGGACCGCTCGATCACCTCCGCCAGCCTTGCCTTGGGCTGCGCGGCGCGGTGGCTGCGGCCGGTCATGGCGCCGGAAAGCGCCTCCAGCGTCCAGCCGGGGCGCTTGGTGCAGGGACCGGAGGAGAATTGCGGATTCGCCGGACGTGATCCGGGCTTGGAGGCGGATTGCGCCATGTTGCGCTCCCTTCCAGAAGCAGATGCGCCCCGGTGGGGGGCGTGGCCCGCCGGAAGGGTTACGCCTGGCGAGGCCCGGGATCAAGCCTCCGGCAGCGCCACTCGCTTCATCCGAGCGCCGCCAGCCGTGCCGGGTCCAGGGTTACGCCATGGTCCAGCGGTCCATGCCCCTGCCCGATCCCCGGCGCCGCCGCGATGGCTGCCCGCACATAGGCCCGCGCCCGCGCCACCGCATCATGCAGCGCCATTCCCTGCGCCAGCCCGGCGGCGATCGCCGAGGCCAGGGTGCAGCCGGTGCCATGGGTGTGCCGGGTCTCGATCCGCGGGCTCTCGAAGCGGTGGATGCCGGCCTCGGTCGCCAGCAGGTCCACCACCAGCGCCCCCTCCAGATGCCCGCCCTTCAGCAGCACGGCGGGCACGCCGAGCGTCAGCAGCGCCTCCGCCGCATGGTGCATATCCGCCTCATCGCGGATCGCCATGCCGGACAGCACCTCGGCCTCCGGCAGATTCGGCGTGATGAGGGTGGCGAGCGGCAGCAGGCGGCGCTTCAGGGTCTCCACCGCATCCGGCTGCAACAGCCGGTGGCCACCCTTGGCCACCATCACTGGGTCGGCCACCAGCGGCACGCCAGGGGCATGCACGGCCAATTCGGCACAGACCGCCTCGATCGTCGGGCTGTCGTGCAGCATGCCGGTCTTCAGCGCATCGGCGCCGATATCGGTGAGCACCACGCGGATCTGCTGGCGGATGAACTCCACCGGCACCGGCAGCACGCCCTGCACGCCGAGCGTGTTCTGCGCCGTCAGGGCGGTGATGGCGGTGGCCGCGAAGCCGCCAAGCGCGGTCACCGCCTTCAGATCCGCCTGGATGCCGGCGCCGCCGCCGGAATCCGACCCGGCGACGATCAGCACCCGGCCATGCATCAGCAGGCTCCCGGGCCGGTCATGCCGGCACCTTGGTGCAGAACGGTGCCGGTCATGCCGGCACCTTGGCGCAGAGCGGTGCCGGTCATGCCGGCACCTTGGCGCGGGCGCGGATGGCATCCGCCAGAGTCTCCACGGTGTGGTTCACCAGGGCCTCGTCCTCCGCCTCCGCCATGACGCGGATCACCGGTTCCGTGCCGCTCGGGCGGATCAGGATGCGGCCGCGGTCGCCGAGCTTCTCCTCATGCGCGGCGATCTCCCGCTGCACCGCCGCGTCCTTCAGGGGCGAGGCGCCGGCAAAGCGGACATTCACCAGGCGCTGCGGCAGGGGCGTGAAGCGGCGGCAGACCTCGCTGGCCGGGCGGCGTTCCTCGACCAGCACGGCCAGCACCTGCAGCGCCGCGATCAGCCCGTCGCCGGTGGTGCCGAAATCGGTCATGATCATATGGCCGGACTGCTCGCCGCCGAGGTTGCAGCCGACCTCGCGCATCCGCTCGCCGACATAGCGGTCGCCCACCGCGGTGCGGAGCAGGGCCAGGCCGAGGCCCTTCAGGTGGCGCTCCAGCCCCATATTCGACATGACGGTCGCCACCACCGCCTCGCCACGCAGCCGCCCCTCAGCCTTCCAGGAGCCGGCGATCAGCGCCAGGATCTGGTCGCCATCGATCAGCCTGCCAGCCTCATCCACGAGGACCAGCCGGTCGGCATCGCCATCCAGCGCGATCCCGAGATCGGCGCGGCGCTCTCGCACCAGCTCGGCCAGTTCCCCCGGGGCGGTGGAGCCGCAGCCGCGGTTGATGTTGAAGCCGTCCGGCGCGACGCCGATCGGCACCACCTCCGCGCCCAGTTCCCAGAGCACGGTGGGCGCCACCTTGTAGGCCGCGCCATGCGCGCAATCGACCACGATGCGCAGCCCATCCAGGGTCAGGCGCCGGGGGAAGCTCTGCTTCACCGCCTCGATGTAGCGGCCGGGCGCATCCTCCATGCGGGAAGCGCGGCCGAGCCGGGCGGGGGCAACCAGCGCCGCGGCCAGGTCGCCCGCCATCAGTGCCTCGATCGCCACCTCCTGCGCATCGGAGAGCTTGAGGCCGTCCGGGCCGAACAGCTTGATGCCGTTGTCCTCATAGGGGTTGTGGGAAGCGCTGATCATCACCCCGAGATCGGCGCGCAGGCTGCGGGTCAGCAGCGCGATGGCCGGCGTCGGCAGCGGTCCGACCAGCACCACATCCATGCCCATGCCGATGAAGCCCGCGGTCAGCGCCGGCTCCAGCATGTAGCCGGAAAGCCGCGTATCCTTGCCGATCACCACGCGGTGGCGATGCGTGCCGCGGTTGAAGATGCGCCCGGCCGCCTGGCCGAGGCGGAGCGCGGTGGCGGCATCCATCGGCGCCCGGTTGGCGGTGCCACGAATGCCATCGGTGCCGAAAAGCCGGCGTACGGAGGAGGACATGCGGACGACCCTATAGGCGGCTTGGACCTTGCCCAATAGAGCATTTCCAGCCGGGCCGCGCCCAGCCGGTCACTGGGGACCGGCTACCGGAAAACGATCATTTGCAGCGGGCTGGCCGGCCAGGCGGCGGCCTCACCCCGGCGGGGCGGGGGCAGCCTCGCCGCTGGCGCAGGCCCCCCAGACCCGCAATGCCTGCACCGTTTCGGCCACGTCATGCACCCGCAGGATGGCGGCACCCCGGGCGGTGGCAGCCAGGGCCGCGGCGATGCTGGCGGGCACCCGCTGCTCCGCCGCCGGCTCGCCCGAGATGCGACCGAGGAAGCCCTTGCGGGAGGCACCGACCAGGATGCGGCAGCCGAGCCCGGCCAGCAGGGGCAGCCGGTCCAGCAGCGCCAGGTTGTGCGTCAGGGTCTTGCCGAAGCCGATGCCGGGGTCGATGGTGATGCGGCTGCGCGGGATGCCGAGGCGTTCCGCGGTTTCCACCCGGTCGCGCAGGAAGCGCGCCACCTCCAGCGCCACGTCGCGGTATTGCGGGTCGCGCTGCATGGTGCGGGGGTCGGTGCCCAGCATATGCATCAGCACCACCGGCGCCCGGTGGCGGGCGATGACGCCCAGCGCCGTGCCATCGTGCCGCAGCGCCGAGATGTCATTGACGATCTCCGCCCCCGCCTCCAGCGCCGCCTCCATGGTGGCGGCGTTGCGGGTATCGACGGAGACGGGCGCGGCGCGGGCGAGTTCCCGCACCACCGGCAGGATGCGCCGGGCCTCCTCCTCCGGGCCGACCGGGGTGGCGCCCGGGCGGGTGGATTCTGCCGCCGATATCCAGGATGTCGGCCCCGGCCTCCAGCATGGCATGGCCGCGGGCGATGGCGGCGGCCGCATCCACCCCCAGCCCGTCGCCCGAGAAACTGTCCGGCGTGACATTGACGATACCCATGACCAGCGGCCGCCCGGCTGGCTCGCCGAGGCCGGCAAAGGGCGCGGGGCGGCGGGTCAGGGGGTCCAGCAGGTCCTGCCAGGGCTCGGGGATGGCATCGACCGGCAGCACGCCCTGGTCGGCGCCGTCCTCGATCAGCCGGACGAGCAGGAAGGCGGATGGCCCACCGAGAAGCGGCAGGCCGGCACCACGGCGCACCGCATGGAAAGCCGCCGGGCCCGATACCAGGCCCAGCGGCTCGATCCAACGCTCAGTCATGGATGACGCCGGGGCGGGTCAGGCCCCCGGCGCCGGCGCCGGGTTGAGCCCGCCCGGATTCGGCCCGGGGCGCGGCGCCCGGCCGGAGCTCGGCACGCTGCCGCGACCGGCCGGGGTCGGCTCGTCCGGCCGGTCGCGGACGATCGGCTCGCCGCGCATCACCAGCCGGATCTCGTCGCCCGAGAGGGTCTCATGCTCCAGCAGGCCCTTGGCCAGCAGGTGCAGCTCGTCGATGTTCTCGGAGAGCAGTTGCTTCGCCTTGGCATAGGCCTCGTCGATGATCCGGCGGATCTCGGCGTCGATCTGCCGCGCGGTTTCCTCCGAGAGATTCTTCGACTGGGTGACGGAATGGCCCAGGAACACCTCCTGGCTGTTCTCGCCATAGGCGATCATGCCGAGCTTGTCGCTCATGCCCCATTCCGTGACCATCCGGCGGGCCTGGTCGGTCGCCATCTTGATGTCGCCGGCGGCGCCGTTGGAGACCTTGTCGGGGCCGAAGATCAGCTCCTCCGCCACGCGCCCGCCCATCGCCATCGCCAGTTCCGACAGCAGCTTGGACTTGTGCTTGGAGTAGCGGTCGCCCTCCGGCAGGGACATCACCAGGCCCAGCGCCCGACCGCGCGGGATGATGGTGGCCTTGTGCACCGGGTCGCATTCCGGGAGCTTCATGGCCGCCAGGGCATGGCCCGCCTCGTGATAGGCGGTCATCCGCTTCTCGTCCTCGGACATCACGAGCGACCGCCGCTCGGCGCCCATCAGCACCTTGTCCTTGGCCTGCTCGAACTCGAACATGCCGACGGTGCGGCGGCCGGTGCGGGCGGCCAGCAGCGCCGCCTCGTTCACCAGGTTCGCCAGGTCCGCGCCCGAGAAGCCCGGTGTGCCGCGGGCGATCACCTTGGGATCGACATCGGAGGCCAGCGGCACCTTCCGCATATGCACCCGGAGGATCTTCTCCCGCCCCATCACATCCGGGTTGGGCACCACCACCTGGCGGTCGAAGCGGCCCGGGCGCAGCAGCGCCGGGTCCAGCACGTCCGGCCGGTTGGTGGCAGCGATGAGGATCACGCCCTCATTCGATTCGAAGCCGTCCATCTCCACGAGCATCTGGTTGAGCGTCTGCTCGCGCTCGTCATTGCCACCGCCGAGGCCGGCGCCGCGATGCCGGCCGACCGCATCGATCTCGTCGATGAAGATGATGCAGGGGGCGTTCTTCTTGCCCTGCTCGAACATGTCGCGCACGCGCGACGCGCCCACGCCCACGAACATCTCGACGAAATCGGAGCCGGAGATGGTGAAGAAGGGCACATTCGCCTCGCCGGCGATGGCGCGGGCCAGCAGGGTCTTGCCGGTGCCGGGCGGGCCGACCAGCAGGCATCCCTTCGGGATCTTGCCGCCGAGCCGCTGGAATTTCTGCGGATCGCGCAGGAATTCCACGATCTCCTCAAGCTCGCCCTTGGCCTCGTCGATCCCGGCCACGTCCTCGAAGGTGACGCGGCCCTGCTTCTCGGTCAGCAGCCGGGCGCGGGACTTGCCGAAGCCCATGGCGCGGCCGCCGCCCGACTGCATCTGGCGCATGAAGAAGACCCAGACGCCGATCAGCAGCAGCATCGGGAACCAGGAGAGCAGGTAATGGAACAGCGGGTTGACGTCGCTTTCCTCGGGCCGCGCCACGACGCGGACGCCCTTCTCGGTCAGCTTGCCGACCAGCGCCGGGTCTTCCGGGGTATAGGTCTGGAAGCTGCGGCCATCCGAGAGCTGCCCGGTGACGGTGCGGCCCTGGATCACGACATCGCGCACATGCCCGGCGCCGACCTCGTTCAGGAAGTCGCTGTAAGCCACCTGCTGCGCGCCCCGCTGGGCCGTGCCACTTGGCTGGAACAAGTTGAAAAGCGCCACCAGCAGCAGCGCAACGATCACCCAGAGCGCCAGATTCCGGCCGAAATTATTCACCGATGCATATCCCGTTCCCGCCAGGGTCCCAGTTCGGGCGAAGCCAATCCGGGCACCGTGCCCTTGACCCCCGCCTCCCCAAGATGGGGTCGAAGGTCCCAGCATTGAATGGCTGCGCCCCGCGCGCTTTCAACAGTCGTCCTGCCTAGCCGGCGACGGGACCCGTCGCCGGGGCGAAGAAGGTCCTGAAGGCCTCGCAACTCGCCGCATCAGGATAGAGCAAGCCCGGCACCGCGACCAGCACGCCGTCGCGCCGAATGGCCGGCAGGGTCGAGAGAATCGTGGCCGGCAGGCCCCGCCCGGCCCGGCGCAGCCCCGTCGCAGGCCCCAGCGCGCCGATCGTGCAGCCTGCCCTGCCGGGGCCGGCCAGCCGGAAGCGCCTGTCCCAGACCGCCCCGAAGCTGGCGGCGACCGGCGGCGCCACCGCAGCGGGTTCCCGCAACAGGCGCCAGATGGCCCCCCGCAGGGCGAAGCCAGGCCCCCGAAAGCGTGCCGCCGCCCTGCCGGCGCAGTGCCGCCACCGCAGCCCGTGGCGGTGCGAAGCCGGCGCCGCCCACCACCCGGACTAGCGCCGCCAGTGCCGCATCGGCCACCGCATCGCCGCCCAGCGCCGCCGGGTCGATCTCCGCGAAGCCTTCCGGGAAAAGGCAGGCGGCGATGGCAAGGCGGGAGGCCAGGCGCCGCTCAAGGCCGGACCGCCGCCGCCCGAAGGCCGCGGCCGCCTCGGCCAGCGCCGCCACGGCCGGCCCCTCCCCTGTGGAATCGCCCAGCGCCTCCCGCAGCCGGATGCGGGCGAAGCGGGGGTCGGCATTGCTCGGGTCGCGCACCGGGGCCAGGCCGGCGGCGGCCACCACCGCCTCCAGCCGCGCCGGCGCCATGCCCAGCAACGGCCGCAGGATCAGCACGGCCGCCTCCGTCCGCACCGGCGCCATGGCGGCGAGCCCGGCCCCGCCGCTGCCCCGCAGGGCCCGGAACAGCAGCGTCTCCGCCTGATCGGCGCGATGGTGGCCGAGCAGCAGCCAGGGCCGGCCCGCGGCCCGGCAGGCTTCCAGCAGCACGGCGCGGCGTCCCAACCGGGCGCGCTCCTGCAATCCCGGCCCGGGGGGGAGCCGCAGCCGCAGCAGCCGTGCCGGGATGCCGTGGGCGGTCAGTTGTGCCACCACGCCCGCCGCCTCGGCGCCACTTTCGGGCCGCAGCCCGTGGTCCACCACCAGGGCGAGCAGGCTGCCGCCCCGGGTCCGCGCCCAGGCATCGGCCAGCAGCGCCAGGGCCAGGCTATGCGGCCCGCCGGAGACGCCGGCCGCCAGCGCCGGTGCCGGCCCGAAGGGTCCGAGCGGCGCCATCAGCGCCGCGAATTCCGCCGCCCCGGGCGGCGCTGCGCCCTGCGTCAGCGGCAGCCGGCCCGGCGGCGGGCCTCGGCGGCGCGCTCGGCCTGCGGGCCGCGGAGATTAGGGAAATTGCTGCGGAGGTCATCCAGCGTGTCGCAGGCCTCACGCCGGTTGTTGAGGCCGGAGAAGGCATTGGCCAGGCCGATCAGCGCCTCCGGCGCGCGGGGGCCGGTGCGGCCGCGGGTATAGGCATCGTTGAAGGCCAGCGCGGCGCCGGCGAAGTCGCGCTTGCCGGCCAGCGCATCACCCAGCAGCAACTGCGCATCCGTGGCGCGCGGGCTGTTCCGCGCCGCCAGCGCCTCGCGGGCCGCGGCCTCGGCGGCGGCGAAGTCGCGCCGGCCCAGCGCCGCCTGGCCCTCGGCAATGGCGCGCTCGGGTGGCCGTGCCGCCGCGGTGGCGGGTGGAGGGGGCGCGGCGGCGCGCGGTGCGGGGGCGGGCGCAGCGGTGGGACGACCGCCCCCCCTGGCCTTCCAATTGCTGCAGCCGGTAGTCCACGTCGCCCTGCAGCTTCTCGACCGTCTGGGAAAGCTGGCGGTCGCGGAATTCGCTTTCCTCCAGCCTGCCGCGCAGCCGCCGCACCTCCTCCTCAAGCCCGGAGACGCGGTCCAGCAATTGGCCCAGCAACTCCCCCTGCGGCGCGGCGCCGCCGCGCGGCGCCACCACGACCGGCGGCGCGCCCAGCGAGGAACCGCCGCGACGAAGCTGGTCCAGTTCCTGCCGCAGTTGCAGGATCTGGTTCTGCAGATAGATGCCCTCACGGCTCTCCGCCTGGGCGAAGGCCGGCTGCGGCAGCAGGAGGGGCGTGGCGAGGAGCAGGGCGGCGAGCGCGCGTCGCATCACAGGCCTCCGGTCGGGCTCAAGCCCAGATGGGCTCCAGCCGGGTCGTCAGGGTGCCACATGCCGGCACCCACCGGGATTCGCCAGGAGCCGATTCGCCCCTGGCGCAGTTCAGGGCGCGGCCAGGCTCAGCGCACCACCGTCACGGCGCGGCGGTTCTGCGCCCAGGCATCCTCGTTGGAGCCGAGCGCCGCCGGGCGGTCCTTGCCATAGGAGATGGTGTTGATGCGCGAGCCGCCGACACCGCCGGCCACCAGCACGTCGCGCGCCGCATTGGCGCGGCGCTGGCCAAGGGCCAGGTTGTATTCGCGCGTGCCGCGCTCATCGGCATGGCCTTCGACCGTCACCGTGACCTGCGGATATTGCCTGAGCCAGGTGGCCTGGCGGTCCAGCACCGGGCGCTGGTCGGCGGCGATGGTGGAGCGGTCGGTGGCGAAGAACACACGGTCGCCGACATTGGCCACCAGATCCTCCTGGCTGCCCGGACGCACGGCGCCGCTGCCGAGCCCGGTGCCGAGGCCGCCAGCCGCCCCGCCGGCCCCAGCGCCGGTCGCGGCGGCGTTCTGGTCGGTGCTCGATTCGCAGGCCGCGAGCAGCGCGAGCGCGGCAACCGCGCCGAGAAGCTTCGGGTTCATCATGGTTTCGTCCTTCCGATCACAGCCGGCCATACCGACCGTTGAATTCCACTCGGGCCGTTACCGCCGCCCCAACAGGGGGTCAAGAAGAACGGACCGCATCATGGCAATATTACGGTCGTGACGCGGATCATGACAGCAGCGGCGACCAGGCGGGGTCGGAGGCATCGGTCGGGGTGGCGATCTGCCGCTCGTTGAAGCCGGCGATGTCGATGGAGGCGAGGCGCGAGGAATAGCCGCTGCCCCGCGAATCCCGCGCCGGGCTCTCGCGGAAATACATCATCACCCGGCCATTGGGAGCGAAGGTCGGCCCCTCCATGCCCCAGCCCTCGGACAGGATGCGCTCGCCCGAGCCATCCGGCCGCATGACGCCGATGGCGAATTGCCCGGAGGCGATGCGGGTGAAGGCGATCAGGTCGCCGCGCGGCGACCAGACCGGCGTCGCGTAGCGGCCGCGGCCAAAGGAGATGCGCCGGGCGCCACCGCCATCCGCCGACATGACATAGAGCTGCTGGTCGCCGCCGCGGTCGGAATTGAAGACGATCTGCGAACCGTCCGGCGAGAAGCAGGGCGAGACATCCAGGCCGCCGCCCGAGGTCAATTGCCGCTCGCGCCGCGAGCCCAGGTCGACGATGTAGATATTGGCGTCGTTGCCGCGGGTCGAGGAGAGGATCACGCTCCGCCCATCCGGGCTGAAGCGCGGGCTCAGCGTCATGCCGGGGAAATTGCCCAGCACCTCCTGCCGGCCGCTGTCGAGGTTGAACAGGAAGACCCGCGGCTGGTTCTGGTTGTAGGACATGAAGGCGATCTGCTGCGCATTCGGGTGGAAGCGCGGCGTCAGCGCGGCAAAGGTGCCATCGGTCAGGAAGCGGTGGTTCTCGCCGTCCTGGTCCATGATGGCCAGGCGCCGGTTGCGGCGGTCGCGCGGGCCGCTTTCCGCCACGTAGCAGACGCGGGTATCGAAATAGCCCTTCTCGCCGAGCAGCCGCTCATAGATCACATCCGAGATCAGATGCGCGATGCGGCGCCAATTGCCCAGCGGCGCGGTGAAGGCGGTGCCCTGGATCTGCTGCTCCGGCAGCACGTCCCAGAGGCGGAATTCCACGCGGATGCGGTCTCCCGCGATCTCCGCCCGCCCGGTCGTGAGCGCCTGCGCGCCGATCACCCGCCAGTCCTGGAAGCGGGGCGCCTGCGCCGCGGCCTCGGCGGTCTGGATGAAGGCGGCGCGCTCCACCGGCCGGAACAGGCCGGAGCCGCGGAGATTGTTCAGGATGACGCGGGCGATGTCGCGCCCGACCCGCCCGGCATCGCCGGCCCCGGCGAAATCCGGCACCGCGATCGGGATCGGGTCGGTGCGGGCACGGGTGATGTCGATCACCGCGCCCTGGGTCTGCTGCGCCCGCGCCGGCAGCGGCCAGGACCAGATGCCGGGCGCGACCAGGGTTGCGGCGGCGCCCAATGCGGCGCGGCGGCTGATCGCCGGGGAACGGATCATCGTTGCACCAAACCTCTCGGGTTGAAGCGGAAGGTGGAGGATTGCAGGGTGGCCAGCTTCTCGCGCGGCACCTTCAGCGGATTGCAGGCGGGCGACAACAGCGCCCGCCGGGCGGATCCGTAAACAGCGCGCGCGCGCGGGTCGCCGGGCACGGCGCCGTCCGGCCGCACGTTGCGGACGGTGCCGGCGCCGTCAAGCTCGACACGGAGGGAGACCACGATCTCCGAGATATTGGGGGCACCGGCATCGACATTCCAGCATTCGCTGATCTGGTCGGCGATGCCGCGGATCTCGCCGGCCGTCAGCAGCGCGGCGCCGGTCGGCGTACCGCCGCCGGTGCGCGGTGCGCCGGCCTGCGGATTGGCGCGCGCGGTCGGCGCCTGCTGCTGCTGCTGCTGGCGCAGCCGCTCCAGCGTGTTCTGCACGCTCGCGCTCCGCTCCTGTGGCCGCGCCACGGGCGGGGTCTGGCCGGTGCCGGGCTGCTGGCTCGGCGTGGGCGGCGGCGGCACCGGGGGCGGCGGCAGCGGCAGCGGCGGTTCCGGGCGCGGCGGCGCGGGGCTCGGTGGCTCCGGCCGGGGCGGCGGCGGCGTCACCTGCGCCTGCTGCTGCGGCCGCGGCGGAGTCGGCACCGGGGTGGGTTCCGGGGTCGGCGCCGGGGCGGGCGGGGTCGGGCGCGGCTGGACCTGGGTCTGCGGCACGGGCGGCGGGGCCGGCGCCGGGGGGGGTGGCGGCGGCGGTGGCGGTGGGCTGGGCGGGGCGGGCTTCGGCGGCTCGGGCGCGGGCGGCTCCGGGCGGGGCGGCTGCGGCACCGGCTCGGGCGCCGGGGCGGGCGTGGGCGCTGCGGTTTCGCCCTGCGCCTGCTGCGCCGGCAGTTGCGCGACCAGTTCGACCGCGATGGCCTGTTCCTGCGGCTCCTCGAATTTGCGGGTCGCCAGGTCGATCAGGATCACCAGCAGGATGGCCGCATGCAGCCCCGCCGAGACCAGCCCCCAGGATTTAAGCCCCCCGTATCTGCATCCTCGCGCCCCCGCGCGTCCCCCTTGTGCGGCAGGCTTCAGCCCCGTGGCGCCACGCCGTTCTGGCTGCGCGGCGCCGGCTGCGGCGCCTGCGGCCTGGCGCCGGCGGGCGCCGGCCGGGCGGCCGGGGTGGCGGGGCGGCCGGCGGGCTGCTCGGCCAGCAGCGCCACGCGCGAGAAGCCGCCGGCACTGATCGTGCCCATCACCTCCATGACGCGGCCATAGCTGATGGCGCGGTCGCCGCGGACGAAGATGCGGCGAGGCTCGGCCCCGGCCGCGGCCCCTTGGGCCTGCTCCCCGGCGATGGCCTGGAGCTGCGCCACCAGCCCCTCCAGCGGCACCTCGGTCTCCTGGAGGAAGATCCTGCCTTCCGGGTCCACCGTGATGGTGATCGGCTCATTGTTCTGGTTGAGCGCACTGGCCTGGGTCTTGGGCAGGTCCACCGGCACGCCGACGGTCATCAGCGGCGCCGCCACCATGAAGATGATGAGCAGCACCAGCATCACGTCCACCATGGGCGTGACGTTGATCTCGGCCATCGGCTTGTAGCGGCCGCGCGCCTTGCCGCGGCCGGCCAGGGACACCGCCATCGTGCTACTCCGCCACCGGGGCCGGCACCTGCGCGGCATCCGCCGCGCCCATCGCCGTCTCGGTCTGGCGCGACAGGATGGCGCCGAATCCCGCGGCGAATGCCTCCAGCCGCGCGGCGAAGCGCGCCAGGTCGGAGCTGATCTTGTTGTAGGCCAGCACCGCCGGAATGGCCGCGACCAGGCCGATGGCGGTGGCGAAGAGCGCCTCCGCGATGCCGGGCGCCACCACCGCCAGGTTGGTGTTCTGCATGCCGGCAATCGCCGCGAAACTGTTCATGATGCCCCAGACCGTGCCGAAGAGGCCGATGAAGGGCGCCACCGAGCCGACCGAGGCCAGGAACACCATCCAGCGCTCCAGCCGGTCCATCTCCCGCTGCACCGTCACCGCCATGGCGCGATCCACACGCTCCCGCAGGCCGGCCGCCATCCATTCCCCGCCGGCCAGGCGCTGGGCGCTGCGGCGCCATTCGCGCATGGCGGCCACGAAGACCGCGGCCATCGGGTGGGTGGGCTGCTCGCCCTCCCGGCGATAGAGCTCGTCCAGGCTGCCGCCCGACCAGAAGCTGTCCTCGAAGACATCGGCCTCGCGGTTGGCGCGGCGGATGCTCGTCACCTTCTCGAAGACGATGGCCCAGACCCAGATGCTGGCCAGCAGCAGCCCGATCATCACCAGCTTCACGACCCAATCGGCCTGCAGGAACAAGCCCCAGAGCGAAAGGTCGTGCATCGCCCCACCCAGATCCGTCGCGCTCACGCTGCGATCCACCGCCACTCTCCTCTACTGCTCCGCCGCCGGCACGGACCCGGACGCCGAAGCGCCGCCAAGGGCCCGCCGCCAGGGTTCGGGAATTCGCCTCGGGCGCAGCGTGGTACGGTCCAGGCAGGCCAGTTCCACGCCGAGCGCCGCCAGCACCGTCCCATCCATCCGCATCCGCTGGTCGAGGCTGATGGTGACGCCCTTCACGGCCAGAACCCGGGTCTCGACCACGATTGCGTCATCAAGCCGGGCGGGCCGCCAATACTCCACTTTGATGCGGCGCACCACGAGTATTGAATTGTACCGCTCCATCATCGCCTGGTGCGGCATGCCCATGTCGCGCAAGGCTTCGGTGCGCGCCCGTTCCGCCCAGCGGAGATAGGTCGCGTGGTAGGCCATGCCGCCGGCATCCGTATCCTCGAAATAGACGCGGATGGGGAATGAATGCGCCGGCGCATCAGGCGTTTCGATCATGGCTCGGAAGACCCCGGCGAGAGCAGGTCCGGCTGGATCGCCAGCCCCGCCGGCGGCGCCATGCCGAGATGCCGCCAGCCCGGCTCGCCCAGCACCCGGCCGCGCGGGGTGCGCATCACCAGCCCCTCCTGGATCAGGTAGGGCTCGATGACGTCCTCCAGCGTGTCGCGCGCTTCCGCCAGCGCCGCCGCCAGGGTCTCGACCCCGACCGGTCCGCCATTGTGGGATTCCCGCGATGCGCCGGAGATAGCGCCGGTCCATGGCATCGAGGCCGAGCCGGTCCACCTCCAGCCGCGCCAGCGCGCCATCCGCCATGGCGCGATCGGCCACCTTGCCGGAGACCAGCGCGAAATCCCGCACCCGCCGCAGGAGCCGCCCGGCGATGCGCGGCGTGCCGCGGGAGCGCCTGGAGATCTCCCGCGCGCCATCCTCGGACAGCGCGAAGCCCAGCTTCTGCGCGCCGCGCCGGACGATCTGGAACAGTTCCTCCGGCGTGTAGAATTGCAGCCGCAGCGGAATCCCGAAACGGTCCCGCAAGGGCGTGGCCAGCAGCCCGGCGCGGGTGGTGGCGCCGACCAGGGTGAAGGGCGGCAGGTCGATCCGCACGGTCCGCGCCGCCGGCCCCTCGCCGATGATGAGGTCGAGCTGGAAATCCTCCATCGCGGGATAGAGGGTTTCCTCCAGCGCCGGCTGCAGCCGGTGGATCTCATCCACGAAGAGCACGTCGCGCGGCTGCAGATTGGTCAGGATGGCAGCAAGGTCGCCGGCCCGTTGCAGGATCGGGCCGGAGGTGGCGCGGAAGCCGACGCCAAGCTCGCGCGCCACGATCTGCGCCAGGGTGGTCTTGCCGAGGCCTGGCGGGCCATGCAGCAGCACATGGTCCAGCGCCTCGCCGCGCACCCTTGCCGCCTGAATGAAAACGGCGAGATTCTCACGCAGCGTCTGCTGGCCGGTGAAATCGGCAAGGGTCTGCGGCCGCAGGGTCGCCTCGGCGGCATCCTCCTCGGTGCGGATCGGCGTGGTGATCCGGTCGTCACTCATTGGCGCGCTTCCAGCACGACACTCATCGGCGCGCTTCCCGCACGACACTCATATCCGCGCCAATTCCTTCAGGCTGTCGCGGATCAGCCCCTCAAGCCCGGCGCCCTCGCCGAGCCTGGCCCGGGCGCGGTTCACCGCCGCCTGCGCCTCGGGCCGCTTCCAGCCGAGATTGACCAGCGCCGAGACCGCATCCGCCTCCGCCCCCGCTTCCGGCGCCAATGCTACGGCGGCCGGCAGCGCCACGCCCGAGGCCGGCGCGATGCCGCCCGCCCAGTCGCGCAGTTCCGTCACCAGCCGGTCCGCCAGCTTGGCGCCGACACCATTCGCCTGGCGCAGCGCGGCGCGGTCGGCGGCGCGCACCGCCGCGGCCAGATCCTCCGGCCCGAAGGCCGAGAGGATGTCGAGCGCCAGCTTCGGCCCGACTCCCTGGATCGAGGTGAGCTTGCGGAAACTGTCGCGCTCCTGCGCCAGCGCGAAGCCATAGAGCAGGATGGCGTCCTGCCGCACATGCGTCTCGACCAGCACCTTCACGCTGCCCTCGACGCCCTGCAACCGGTCCAGCGTCTTCTGCGAACAGGCGAGCAGATAGCCCACGCCATTCACGTCGAGGATGCAGCCGCCCTCGAAGGTGCCATCCAGCCGGCCGGTAAGCTTGCCGATCATGCCGGCACATATCCGCGCGCAAGGGCCAGCCTGGTCCCCCGGTGATGCGCGTGGCAGATCGCCACCGCCAGCGCATCCGCGGCGTCGGCGCGGCGGATGGTGGCGCCGGGCAGCAGGCGCCGCACCATCGCCTCCACCTGCGGCTTCTCGGCATGGCCGGTGCCGACCACGGCGCGCTTCACCTCCATCGCCTGGTATTCGGCGACCGGGATGCCAAACAGCGCCGGCGCCAGCAGCACCACGCCGCGCGCCTGGCCGAGCTTCAGCGCCGCGCCGGGGTTCTTGTTGACATAGGTATGCTCCACCGCCGCCTCATCCGGCTGCCATTGCTCCAGCAGCGCATGCAGCGCCCGGTAGAGGCAGGAAAGCCGCTCCGCCAGCGCCTGCGCCGCATCGGTGGAGATGACGCCATCGCCGAGATGCCTGAGCCGGCTGCCGGCGCTCTCCACCATGCCCCAGCCGGTATGCTGCAGGCCGGGATCGAGCCCCAGCAGGCGAATGCCGCCCTGCACCATGTCAGGCCGCCGAGAGCCGCTGCATCACCGCCTCGGAAACCTCGAAATTGGCATAGACATTCTGCACGTCGTCGTTGTCGTCCAGCACATCCACCAGCTTCAGCACGTCCCGTGCGCGGTCCTCGTCGAGATCGACGGTGGTGGAGGGCAGCCATTCCAGCTTCGCCGAATCCGCCGTGCCGAACCGCCCTTCCAGCGCGTCGCGCACGGTGAAGAAATCCTCGACCGAGGTGGTCACCTCATGCTCCTCGGCGTCGCTTTCCGCATCCTCGGCGCCGGCCTCGATGGCGGCTTCCAGCATGGCATCGGCCGTGGCAGCGCCGGCCGGGTAGCGGATCACGCCCTTCCGCTCGAACTGGAAGGCCACCGAATTGGTCTCGCCGAGCGCGCCCCCAGCCTTGGCGAAGGCCGAGCGCAGTTCACCGGCGGTGCGGTTGCGGTTGTCGGTCAGCGCCTCGACGATCAGGGCGACGCCGTTCGGGCCGTAGCCCTCATAGCGCACCTCCTGCCAGTCCTCACCCTGGCCGCTGGTGGCGGCGCGCTTGATGGCGCGATCGATGGTCTCGCGCGTCATGTTCGCCGTCAGCGCCGCCTTCACCGCCGCGCGCAGCCGCGGATTGGCCGCCGGGTCGGGCAGGCCGAGCTTCGCCGAGACCGAAATCTCGCGGATCAGCTTGCCGAAGGCGCGCGCCTTCTTGGCGCCCTGCGCCGCCTTGCGATGCATGATGTTCTTGGCATGCGAATGGCCGGCCATGGCCGCACTTCCCTGTCCTGCGCCGCCCGAGCCGAAGCCGCGGGCCCCCATGCCCCGCCTGCATCGAGCGGCATCCCCGCCTGCCGCCGACCGATGGCGCACCCCGGGGCCTTTCCGCCCCGCGACTATCGGCCGGCATCGCTCCTGAGATTCCGGTTGAGGACAGGCTTATAGCGCCCCGATCCGCCGAGCGCCACAGGCTGGCTGGACCTCCCGGCCAGGATCGGGGCAGGATGCCGTCCCGCAGCCCCGGGAGCCGGCCCCATGGACAGCCTCACCGCCACCGACCCCTTCGCCGTTGCTTCCCTGGAGCAACTGGCCGCGCTCTACGACCCGCCGCGGGAGTTGGTGCTGCGGAAGGTCACGGACCGGCTGGAGGCAAGCACGCTGGGCTTCATCGCCGCCGCCCCCTTCTGCCTGCTCTCCACAGCGGGGTCGAATGGCGTGCATGGCACCCCGCGGGGCGATGCGCCGGGCTTCGTCACCGCGCTGGACGACCGGACCCTGGCCCTGCCGGACCGCCGCGGCAACAACCGGCTGGATGGGCTGCGGGACATCATCGAGAACCCGGCCGTGGCCCTGCTCTTCCTGGTGCCCGGCATCGGCGAGGCCCTGCGGGTCAACGGCACCGCCCGGATCACCGCCGACCCGGCGCTCCGGGAGCGTTTCGCGGTGCGCGGCAAGCTGCCCGCGACCGTGGTGCTGGTGACGGTGCGCGAGATCTACATGCAATGCGCCAAGGCCGTGACCCGGGCGGGGCTTTGGTCCGGCCGGGCCCGGCCGGCGGGCGTGCCGAGCATGGGCCAGTTGCTCGCCGCCCATAGCGGCGGGCTGGTGGACCCGGCAGGCTATGACGCCGAGGCGCCGGGCCGGCTCGCCGAGACGCTGTACTGAAGCCGGGCTGTTACGCTGCCGGTTTCCGCCGCTCCGGCTCACGCCGGCGCGGCTGGGCCTGCGGCGCTTCCCGCCGACGGCCGGCCTCACGGCGGCGGTCCCGCTCCTCGACGGCCAGGGCGTCGCGCAGCGCGCCCTCATAGCTCAAGCCACCCGCGGCACCGCCGAGCACCGAGCTTCCGGCCGGAAAGCGGAACGGTGTACCGTCCATCACCCTCTCCCCGAGTTACTACCGGGGATTGTGCACCAGGCAGGCGGCGCGCCGTGATGACATCCGGGTGAAGAACAGAACCAATACGCCCCGACGCTGGCGCTTGTGCCGAGGCCGCCGCCGGGGATGGCCCCCTTGTATCCTGCGGGCCGGTTCACGCCCTCCGGCTTCGCCTCCGGATGATCGGACCGCTCACGCCGCCGGCATGGCCTGGGAAAGCCGGCCGCCCAGCCGCAGCGGCTCGATCCGCAGGGCCAGGCCGGTGGTGTCATCGGTTTCGACCAGCACGCCGCAGAGCGTCGCCGCGCCCTCCGCCGGGGTAAGGCGCTCGCCCGGCACCTTGCGCCAGAAGCGGAGCGAGGCGCCGGCCTTCTGCATGCCGATGACGCTGTCGTAGTCGCCGCACATGCCGGCATCGGTCATGTAGCCGGTCCCACCGGGCAGGATCTGGTGGTCGGCCGAGGGCGTGTGGGTATGGGTGCCGACCACCAGGCTCACCAGCCCGTCGAAGCTGTGGCCGAAGGCTGCCTTCTCGCTGCTCGCCTCGGCATGAACGTCGATCACCGCGGCCTGGATGCTGCCGCCCGCGCCCAGCCGGTATTTCTGGATCTCCGCCTGGACGGTGCGGAAGGGATCGTCCAGCGGGTCCATGAAGAGCCGGCCCATGACATTCACCACCAGGGCGCGGCGCCCGTTGGCCACTTCGGCCACATAGGCGCCGCGGCCCGGCGTGCCGGGCGGGGAAATTGATCGGGCGAATCACCCGCGGCTCGGTTTCCAGATAGGGAATGATCTCCCGCCGGTCCCAGGTGTGGTTGCCGAGAGTGATCACATCGGCGCCCGCCTCCAGCAGCGCCCGCGCCATGTCGGGTGCCAGGCCGAAGCCGTGACTGGCATTCTCCCCGTTCACCACCACCAGGTCGGTGCCGAGCTGTGCCCGGAGCCCCGGCAGGGCGGCCGTTACCGCGTCCCGGCCGGAACGGCCGACCACATCGCCGAGGAACAGGATTCTCAAGGTCTTATGCTCCGCATCGGATCACCCCCGCCTCGGTCGCCACGGCAGGCAGCCGGACATCCTCCGGCCCCGCCGGCACTGCTGGCACCTCCTGCGCGGCATGGGCGCAGCCGAGCGCCATGGCGCCGGGCAGCGCCGCCAGGGTGCGGTCGTAATAGCCGCCGCCATAGCCGAGCCGCCGCCCAGCCCGGTCGAAGGCCAGCAGAGGCACCAGCAGCCAGTCCGGCCGCAGCGCCTCCCCAGAGGCCGGCTGGCGGGTGCCGAGCGGGCCGCGGGCCAGGGGCTCGCCCCAGCGCCAGCGACGGAAGCCGAGCGGCTGGCCACGCCGGGGCGTGACCGGCAGCGCGATGGCATGGCCGCGCCCGACCAGGGCCAGCAGTAGCGGGCGGATGTCGATCTCGGGGCCCATCGGCCAGAAGCCGGCGACCACGGCGCCGGGGGGTGGCGGGCAGGCGGCAAGCACATGCCCCGCCAGCCGGATGCCGGCGCGGGGGTCGCAGCCGGCGCGGCGGGCGAAAGCCGCCTGGCGCGCCTCTGCCTTCAGGTCCCGCAGCAGCACGGGACACCAGAGGCCGCCGGAATCGGCCGGCGCCTGGGCTGCGGGGGAAAGGGTCAAGTGCGGAGCCGCCATGGCCGTTGGCGTCTCATCCTCCCAAGGCCTGCGTGAGCAGGTGGGCACCGGATACCCGGACCAAGATCCGGACAGAGCCAGTTCCCGGAGGATGCTTATTGGCCCTGGGGATGAATTGCCTGACGCGCCGGGCAGCTCCGCCCATGATAATTAGGGACGGTCGAGCGTCTGGGCAATGCCCTCGATCCGCTCGGCGATGCGGGCCAGCCGTTCCGCCAATTGTGGGTCGGGCGAAGCAGCCGGGGCGGTGGTTGGGCCGGCGGCTGCATGGGTGCCCGGCCGGCGCATCTCGCCCCGCAGATCGCCGACCTCGTCGGCCAGCAGCAGCGCCACATGCAGCAGCATGCGGGATTCCGAGAACTGGCCGCCCATGGCGCGGATCAGCCGGACCTTGTCCTCGATCTGCGCGACCAGATCGAGGACGTGGCCCTCCTCGCCATCCTTGCAGCCGATGGTATGGCTGTAGCCGTTCACCCGGACCGAGACCTGCCCCACGCCCTAGTCCTCCTCGCCCGGCTCGTCGGCCTGGCGCAGCTCGTCCTGCATGGCGGCCCGCAGCCGCAGGATGGTGGCATCGAGCCGCGCGGCCAGGGCGGCGACCTCGGCGCGCGGCACGCTATCCGCGTCGCCGCCGGGCTGCCCGGCCGGGCGGGGCCGGGCCAGGGCGGCCGGCAGGGCCGCCGCCAAGCGCTCCACCGCCGCTTCCAGCCGTGCCGCCGCCTGCATGGTCGGATCCCCAGATGGGCTGCTGCCGCCTTCGCTCATCCCGTTCCCGCAGACCCCGCAGACGAAGATTGAATCAGACCGGATCGGCCGGCGCGCCACGCTGGACGCGGGCCTTCCGGCATGCTGGAAGCCTTCGCATGGGCGCCGGGACGGGTCAACGCCAGGAGGGGGCGGCACCGGCTGTCACGGTGCATTCGGTGGCGCAGGCCGCGGCGGCGCTGGCGGCGGCGGGCCAGGGGGGAGTCCCGGGCGGCGTGCTGCTGCTCTCGGCACCGGGGGCGGCGGGGAGCCTCGGGGCGCCGTGGTTCCTCGCCATGATCGCTGACGCCGCCACGGCGCAGCCGGGGGTGCCGCACCGGGCGGCGCTGGATTGCGGCGATGCGCCGGGCCAGGCGCTGGCGGCGCTGCGGGCCGGGGCCAGGCTGCTGATCCTCGATCCCGCCTGCCCAGGCTTCGCTGCGGTCGCCGCCGCGGCGGCGGAAACCGGGGCGAAGGTCTGGCCGGCGCGGCCCGCTTCGCTCGACCTCGGGCGGTCCGATCCGGGGCGGCCGGGCGGGCGGCGGAGGCTCGCGGCATGGTTGGCCGGGGGGGGCCGGTGACAATCCGGCAACCCTCGGCTAAATCCAATCAACGGTGGCCTTGCGCCCAAGGAAAGGGATGTTCCGATGCAGCTCACGCCCAAGGTGAAAGAGATCCTCTCCTGGTATGAGAGCGACAATCCCGGCACCAAGGCGAATCTCGCCCGCATCCTGATGGAAGGACGGCTCGGCGGCACCGGCCGCATGGTGATCCTGCCGGTCGACCAGGGTTTCGAGCATGGCCCGGCCCGCAGCTTCGCGCCGAATCCGGCGGCCTATGACCCGCGCTACCATTTCGAGCTGGCGATCGAGGCGGGGCTGAACGCCTATGCCGCGCCGCTCGGCATGATCGAGGCCGGCGCCGCCAGCTATGCCGGCGCCATCCCGACCATCCTGAAGGTGAACAGCAGCAACAGCCTCTCCACCACCAAGGACCAGGCGGTGACGGGTTCGGTGTCGGATGCGCTGCGGCTCGGCTGTTCCGCCATCGGCTTCACCATCTACCCCTCCAGTGAATACCAGTTCGAGATGATGGAGGAGCTGCGGGAACTGGCCGAGGAGGCCAAGTCGGTCGGCCTCGCCGTGGTGGTCTGGAGCTATCCGCGCGGCCCGATGCTGGACAAGACCGGCGAGACCGCCCTCGATATCTGCGCCTATGCCGCGCATATGGCGGCGCTGCTGGGCGCCCATATCATCAAGGTGAAGCCGCCGACCGAGGCGATCTTCCTCGATGCCGCCAAGAAGACCTATGAGAAGAGCCCGGTGCCCGAGATCGGCAGCCTCTCCGGCCGGATCGCGCATGTGGTGCAGGCCTGCTTCGGCGGCCGGCGCCTGGTGGTCTTCTCGGGCGGCGAGGCCGGCACCGCCGACAGCATCCAGGACATGGCCCGCGGCATCCACAAGGGCGGCGGCAACGGCTCCATCATCGGCCGCAACACCTTCCAGCGGCCGAAGCCGGAGGCGCTGCGGCTGCTGGCCGACATCATCGACATCTACAAGTCTCCGGTCGGCTGATGCCGGGCGGCCCGTCCGGGTCGGCGAACGGCAGCGCGGAGACCCCGCGCTGCCGTTTGTATTTGGTCACCCCGCCCGCCTTCGAGCCCGCCCGCTTCGCCGGGGATCTCGCCCGGGCGCTCGATGCCGGCGATGTCGCGGCGCTGCAGATCCGGCTGAAGGCGGCGGATGACGACGCCATCCGCCGCGCCACGGATGCACTGCTGCCGGTGGCGCGGTCCCGCGACGTGGCGGTGATCATGAACGACCGTGCCGATCTCGCGGTGGCGACGGGCTGCGACGGCGCGCATCTCGGGCAGGAGGACGGCAACCATGCGGAGGGGCGGCGCCTGCTGGGGCCGGACCGGATGCTCGGCATCACCTGCCACGCCTCCCGCCACCTGGCCATGGAGGCGGGCGAGGTGGGTGCGGACTACGTCGCCTTCGGCGCCTTCTTCCCCACCGATACCAAGCAGGTCCAGCACCACGCCGCCCCGGACATCCTGGAATGGTGGAGCGAGATGTTCGAACTGCCCTCGGTGGCCATCGGCGGCATCACCGCGGCGAATTGCGCGCCGCTGGTCCGGGCCGGGGCGGATTTCCTGGCGGTGATCGGCGCGGTCTGGAACCACCCGGAAGGCCCGGCGGCCGGCGTGCGCGCCATGAATGCGGCGATCTCGGCCGCCGTGCCATGACCGCCTTCGCTATCGGCCCCTGGACCGAGGCGCCCACCGATACCCGGGGCGAGACCGTCTTCGCGGTCGGCGACGTGCATGGCTGCACGCCGCTGCTCGCCGCCGGACTCGGGACGCCGAAACGCCTGGTCTTCCTCGGCGATCTCATCGACCGCGGTCCGGACAGCATCGGCGCGCTCCGCCGCTGGGCGACGGTGGAGCCCGCACCGGGCATCGCCCGGGTCGAGCGGCTGATGGGTAATCATGAGCAGCTTCTGCTGCTCGCCTGCGGCGAGGCGGGGCCAGAGGCAGCAGCGGCAGCACGCGATCTGTGGCTGTCGCTGGATGGCGGCACGATGCTGGCGGAGATGCGGGCCGAGGCCGGCCGATCGGCAGCGATGCCCGATGCCACGCTGCTGCGCGATGCCTTTGGCGAGGCGGTGGTGGCGCGGCTGCGGGCGCTCCGCTCCCATCTCGCGCTCGGCAACCTGGTCTTCGTGCATGGCGGGCTGGACCCGGCGCAGGACAGCGCGGCCTTCCTCGCCCTGCCCTGGAAGACCCTCGCGGCCAAGCCGCGCCACTGGGCCTGGATCACGGGCGGCTTCCTCGACTGGAAGGGCGGGTTCGGCGGGCGCCTGGTGGTGCATGGCCATACCCCGCCGGCCAAGCAGCGCCCCTTCACCGGCCTCGAGGATCCGCATGTGCTGGCGGAGGGCCGGCTCAATCTCGATGGCGGCAGCGCCGTCACCGGCCTTGTCACCGGGGCGCAGATCGAGACCGGGCGCTACCGCGTGCTGCGGGCGAAACAGGGCTGATGGACGAACTCGCTTTCCACCGCACCCTCCACCGCCCCGGCACGCTGCTGGATGTCGGCGCGCATGACGGCGCCTTCACCCTGCCCTTCGCCGCCCTCCCCGCCTCCCGCGTATTGGCCTTCGAGCCGCTGCCCAGCGCCTTCGTCCGTCTTCGCGCGGCGGTCGGCACGGCGGCGAATGTGGGATTGCGGCAGGAGGCGCTGGGCGACCATCGCGGCGAGATCACCCTGACCCTGCCGGTGCTGGATGGCGTGCCGCAGGAGCAATGGGCCTCCACCACCAAGGGCTATGCCGGCCTCCAGGATGCGCGGGTGACGGAGCAGCGCCATACCGTGCCGCTGCGCCGCCTCGACGAATTCGGCCTCATCGACCTCACCGCCGTGAAGCTGGATGCCGAGGGCGGGGAATACGAGGTGCTGCGTGGCGGGCGGGAGACGCTGCTGCGCTGCCGCCCCATCCTCTCCATCGAGATCGAGGAGCGGCACCGGCCGGGCTCCACCTGGGCGGTGCCGGCCTGGCTGGACGCGCTGGGCTATGAGGGCTTCTGGGAATTCTGGGGCGACTGGCGGCCCATGGCGGCTTTCGACCGCGCCGCCATGCAGCGCGCCAGCCCGAATCCGGCGGTCTTCGAAGCCTCTGATCCCTATGTCTTCACCTTCTACTTCCTGCCGCGTGAGGCGGCGGCGCCGATGCTGGCGCGGCTGCGGGCGGCGGAGGCGGGCTGACAAGATTCCTCCGCTCCTGCATCCCATCGGGCCTGGCGCCGTTCTGGAGGGACCCCGGCGGCAGGAGGAACAGCATGGCCGATGCAGCACGGATCGCCCGCGGCGAGATCCGGGACCACATGCCCGTCACCGGCAGCGACGGAAGGCCGCTCGGCACGGTGGACCGGGTGGAGGGCGATTTCATCAAGCTGATGCGGAACGACCCCGGCGCCGGCGGTGGCCATCACTGGCTGCCGCTCTCCACCGTCGCCGGGCTGGATGGCGGCGTGGTCCGGCTCTCGATGCCGGCGGCGCAGGCGGAATCGGCCTGGCTCGATGAGGTGGAGGTGGCACGGCGCCTCACCCTGGACCCCGATGCAGGGGCCGCCTTCGGCCGGCCCGATGACGGGGCGCCGCATGGCAGCCGCGCCCATGCCCATGGCGGCCCGAAGGGCGAGCGGGAACACGGGCAGAGCGGCCAGGCGCCCGGTCCGGCGGGGCAGACCTCCTTCGGCGTGAACCGGCGGGTCTGAAGCGGGCCTCTGCCGCACAGTGGCATGACGCGTCGGCTGCGGCGGATGGCGCTTCCGCCGCCCTTGCGATTCCCGATGCGGTTGTGCTGCGCCACCGGTATGAAGGCCGCGGCCCATCGCCAGGATGCGGCCACCAACCGCCCATGTGGAAGGCCGGACCCGCCCGATGCTGTCGCTCTCGCTGCTCGATTGGGCCGCCTTCCTGGTCTTCGTCGGCTGCTGGTCCGGCTATGCGCTGCTGGTCGACCGCATCCCACGCATCCACCACCGCAGCGTCATCGCCGCAATGGACGAGCATCGCCGCCGCTGGATGCGGACCATGACGACGCGGGACAACCGCATCATGGATACGAACATCATCGGCAACCTGATGAACAGCACCTCCTTCCTGGCCAATACCGCCATCTTCATCCTGGGCGGGCTGGTGGCGATGCTCGGCAGCCCGGAACTCGGCGCGCGCGTGTTCGGCGCCCTGCCCTTCGCGGCGGTGCCGGATGCCGCCGCCTGGGAGGTGAAGGTGGCGCTGCTGATCCTGATCTTCGTCCGCGCCTTCTTCGAGCTCACCTGGGCGCTGCGGCAGTTCAACTACTGCTCCATCGTGATCGGCGGCATCGGCGCCGGCCCGGAAGGGGCGGGAGCGCTGCTGCATGCGGAGATGGCGGCGAAGGTCGCCAACCGCGGCGCCCGCCATTTCAACACCGGGCTGCGGGCCTATTACTTCGGCCTGGCCGCCCTGGCCTGGCTGCTGCACCCGCTGGCCCTGATGGCCGCGACCTTCTGGGTGGTGCAGGAACTGCACCGCAGGGAATTCCGCTCGGTGGTGCGGGAGGCCTTGCAGGAAAGATAGCATCCGGCTCAGCCGCGCTCGATCCGTCGCAGCTCGGCCCAGAACTCCTGGAAGATCGCCCGGCGCAGGGCCCGCTCGGGGCCGGAGGCGGCGAAACGGTCGGGGTGGAAGCGCAGCGCGAAGGCGCGTTTGGCGCGGCGGAACCGGTCATTCGCCATGGCCTCGTTCCCCCGCCTCCGGTCGGCCTCCGCCAGCCGCAGAGCAAGGCGGGTGCGTTCCAGTTCCGCCGTCAGCAGAGCGATACGCGCAGCTTGGGAACGGCCGAGCGCCCGCGCCGTGCCGAGCCGCCCCGTCCGACGCCATGCTTCGCAGCGGGGCGTCCCGCCACGCCGCAGCCAAGCCAAGCGCCGCCGCAGCGCGCGCAGCAGGCGGAGCCCCAGCGAAGCCAGCCCGGCCAGCAGCAACGCCAGGAGGATGCCAAGCAATTCCACCATGCCGGCAAGGCTTCTGCACCGGCAGGGATGAAGAATGCCTTGCCGGCGGATCAGGCGGCGGTCAGCAGGTCCCGCACCGCCGCCAGCGCCGCATCGGCCTTCTCCGCCTCCGGTCCGCCGGCCTGCGCCATGTCCGGCCGGCCGCCGCCGCCCTTGCCGCCGACCGCGGCACTGGCGGCCCGCACCAGGGCCACGGCATCGGCCCGGCCGCGCGCCGCCTCGCCCACTGCGACGACGATGCTGGCCTTGCCCTCGGCGGTCGAGACTAGCGCCGCCAGGTCGGCGGTGCCGCCCTTCAGGATGGCCTCGGCCACACCCTTCAGATCACGCGCCGGAATCTCGCCGAGGTTCCTGAGCGCCACGCGCAGCCCGGCCAGTTGCTCAACCTCGGCCGCGCCGCCGCCGGTGGCGAGCTTCTTGCGAAGCTCCGCCACCTCGCGCTCCAGCTTGCGGCGATCCTCCAGCAGCGCGGCGACGCGGGCCGGCACCTCGGCCGGTGGGACCCGCAGCGCCGCCGCGGTGTCCTGCAGCCGCTGCTCGGCCGCCTCCACCAGTGCCAGCGCGGCCTCGCCCGTCACCGCCTCGACCCGGCGGACCCCTGCGGCGACGGCGCCCTCGGAGACGATCTTGAATAGGCCGATATCGCCGGTGCGCCGCACATGCGTGCCACCGCAAAGCTCCAGCGAATAGACGCCGTGCTTCTCGGCGGCAGCCGGATCATGGCCCATGCCGACGACGCGGACCTCCTCGCCGTATTTCTCGCCGAAGAGCGCCATGGCACCGGCCTCGACCGCCGCCTCCGGCGTCATCAGCCGGGTGACGACCTCGGCATTCTCGCGGATGCGGGTATTCACCTCCGCCTCCACCCAGGCGAGGTCGGTGGCGGCCATCGGCGTCGGCTGCGAGACATCGAAGCGCAGCCGGTCCGGCGCGTTCAGGCTGCCCTTCTGCGAGACATGCGGGCCGAGGCGGCGGCGCAGCGCCTCATGCAGCAGATGCGTCGCGGAATGATGCGCGCGGATGCTGCCACGGCGCCTGTGGTCCACCTCCGCCTGCACCGCCAGGCCCGGCCGGGCCTCGCCATGGGCGACGGTGCCGAGATGCACGAAGACATCGCCCAGCTTCTTTTGGGTGTCGCGCACCACGATCCGGCAGGCCTCGCCGGCCGAGATCAGCCCGGCATCGCCGACCTGGCCGCCGCTTTCGGCATAGAAGGGCGTCTGGTTCAGCACCACCGCCACCTCGGCCCCGACCGGCGCGCTCTCCACCAGCTTGCCGTCCATCACCAGGGCCAGGATCTCGGCCTCGGCCGTCTCCGTCGTGTAGCCGAGGAATTCGGTGGCGCCGACCTGCTCCTTCACGTCGAACCAGAGGCTCTCGGTCGCCGCCTCGCCGCTGCCGGCCCAGGCCGCGCGGGCGCGCCTGCGCTGCTCGGCCATGGCCGCCTCGAAGCCGGCGACATCCACGGCGCGGCCCTCGCTCCGCAGCGCATCCTGCGTCAGGTCGAGCGGGAAGCCATAGGTGTCGTAGAGGCGGAAGGCCACATCGCCGGGCAGGGTGCCGCCCTCGCCGAGCCGCGCGGTTTCGTCGCCGAGCAGGTGCAACCCGCGTTCCAGCAGCGAGCGGAAGCGGGTTTCCTCCAGCTTCAGCGTCTCGGTGATGAGCGGCTCGGCGCGGACCAGTTCGGGATAGGCGGCGCCCATCTGGCGGACCAGCGCCGGGACCAGCCGGTGCAGCAGGGGCTCGCGCGAGCCCATCATATGCGCATGCCGCATGGCGCGGCGAAGGATGCGGCGCAGCACATAGCCGCGGCCCTCGTTCGAGGGCAGGACGCCATCGGCGATCAGGAAGGCGCCGGCCCGGAGGTGGTCGGCCACCACGCGATGGCTGATCCGCCAGCGGCCATCGGGGTCCGTCCCGGTGGCCTCGGCGGAGGCGAGGATCAGGGCGCGCAGCGTGTCCGTATCATAGTTGTCGTGCTTGCCCTGGAGGATGGCGGCGAAGCGCTCCAGCCCCATGCCGGTATCGATCGAGGGGCGCGGCAGCGGCACGCGGGTGCCGGGCGGGCCTTCCTCGAACTGCATGAAGACCAGGTTCCAGATCTCGACGAAGCGGTCGCCATCCTCATCCGCGCTGCCAGGCGGGCCGCCGGGGATCGTCTCCCCGTGGTCGAAGAAGATCTCGGAACAGGGGCCGCAGGGGCCGGTATCGCCCATGCGCCAGAAATTGTCGGAGGTCGGGATGCGGATGATGCGGCTGTCCGGCAGGCCGGCGACCCGCTTCCAGTAGGCGGCGGCGTCCTCATCCTCGGAGAAGACCGTGACCAGCAGACGGTCCTTCGGCAGGGTGAAGTCCTTTGTGAGCAGCTCCCAGGCATAGGCGATGGCCTGTTCCTTGAAGTAGTCGCCGAAGCTGAAATTGCCCAGCATCTCGAAGAAGGTGTGGTGCCGGGCGGTGTAGCCGACATTGTCGAGGTCGTTGTGCTTGCCGCCGGCGCGGACGCATTTCTGCGCCGTGGTGGCCCGCACATAAGGGCGCCGCTCCTGCCCCGTGAAGACATTCTTGAACTGCACCATGCCGCTATTGGCGAACATCAGCGTGGGGTCGTTGCGCGGCACCAGTGGCGAGCTCTCGACCACCGCATGGCCGTTGCGGGCGAAATAATCGAGGAAGGTCGCGCGGATATCGTTGCTGCTGGTCATCGCCGGTCGCTCTTCGCCCCTTGGGGTCCCGTCCTTGGCCCCACCGCAGTCTCGGCGATGGGGGCACCCTGCCTCTAGCCTGCGGCGCCGGGGGCGTCGAGGGGCGCCGCCCGTTCAGGCCGGGGCCGCCGGCGCGTGACGTTCCGCCGGGCGCCGCAACCCCCCGCGGCGCGGCCCGTTCCACCCCGGGCGGGGGCAGGGCTCCCGGTCAGGCCGGCGCCCTTGCCCTGTCGCATCCCAAAGAGCCTGGATAGGAGATCGCCCGTGGCCGACACGATCAAGGACCTGCTGACCATGGAGTTGCAGGATACCTACAGCGCCGAAACACAGATCCTGGAGGCCCTGCCGCAGATGGAGGAGGCGGCCTCGACCCCAAGCCTGAAACAGGCTTTCCAGAAGCACCTGCAACAAACCCAGAAGCAGGTCGAGCGGCTGGAAGAAGCCTGCAAGATCCTCGGGATCGAGCCCGAGGGGGAAACCTGCGAGGCCATGGAGGGCCTGGTGGAGGAAGGCGAGGAGATCATCGACGATCGACGAGGGCCCGGTGCTCGACGCCGCGCTGATCGCCGCCGCGCAGAAGGTGGAGCATTACGAGATCGCCGCCTATGGCACGCTCTGCGCCATGCTGAAGGCCATGGGCGAGACCAAGGCTGCCGAGCTGCTGGGGCAGACCCTGCAGGAGGAGAAGGACACCGACGAGTTGCTGACAGGCTTGGCCGAGCGGGAGGTCAACCCGGCTGCGATGGGCAAGAAAGCGGCAAACGACCCGTCCGGCCGCAGCCGCGGAGCGGCGTGAGGCCAGGTCGCGGGGCGGCGTGAATTCGGAACGGGCGCCCTTGGGCGCCCGTTCGCTTCGGCGGAGCTTCCGCGGCCCGGCTACTCGGCGGCCGCGGCCTCGTCGCTCTCCTCATTCTCGCCGACCAGCATGGCATTGGCCACGATCCCGGCCTGGGCCCGGATACGGGCCTCGATGGATTGCGCCACTTCCGGGTTGTCCCGCAGGAACTGCTTGGGATTCTCCCGCCCCTGGCCGATCCGCTGCCCGTCGCAGCTGAACCAGGCGCCGGACTTCTCCACCACGCCTGCCTTGACGCCAAGATCGATCAGCTCGCCGAGCTTGGAGATGCCCTCGCCGAACATGATGTCGAATTCCACCTGCCGGAAAGGCGGCGCCATCTTGTTCTTGGCCACCTTCACCCGGGTGGAATTGCCGACCACGTTGTCGCGGTCCTTGATGGAGCCGGTGCGGCGGATCTCCATGCGGATCGAGGCGTAGAATTTCAACGCATTGCCGCCCGTGGTGGTCTCCGGGTTGCCGAACATCACGCCGATCTTCAGGCGGATCTGGTTCAGAAAGATCAGCAGCGTGTTGGAACGCGAGACCGAGCCGGTGAGCTTGCGCAGCGCCTGGCTCATCAGCCGGGCATGCAGGCCGACATGGCTGTCGCCCATCTCGCCCTCGAGCTCGGCGCGGGGCACCAGGGCGGCGACGCTGTCCACCACCAGCACATCCACCGCGCCCGAGCGCACCAGCGTGTCGGCGATCTCCAGCGCCTGCTCGCCAGCATCGGGCTGGCTGATGAGCAGATTGTCCACATCGACGCCGAGCTTCTTCGCATAGCCCGGGTCGAGCGCATGCTCGGCATCGATGAAGGCGCAGGTGCCGCCCTTCTTCTGCGCCTCCGAGATCACATGCAGCGCGAGCGTGGTCTTGCCTGAGCTTTCCGGCCCGTAGATCTCGATGATGCGGCCCCTGGGCACGCCACCGATGCCGAGCGCGATGTCAAGGCCGAGCGAACCGGTCGAGATCACCTCGATCTCGCCATCCTGCGCCTGCCGCGCGCCCATGCGCATGATCGAGCCCTTGCCGAAGGCCCGTTCGATCTGGCCGAGCGCGGCGTCGAGCGCCTTTCCCTTGTCCATTCTGGATATCCCGCCTCTGGGGTCGCCCCTGTCCCAACCGCCGCACGCCTCAACCATTACGCGAAAGGATCAGGGTTGCATTACCCATCACCTTAGCACGCCGACGCGTGGTGCTGGAACAGGGGCAGGCCCGAATCCCGCATGCCCAATCTCAGGCAAGACCAGGAATATGCCCCCATCGCCGCCCGAAAACAAGAACATTTAGGAAACACGAAGCCTCTCGCCGCAGCCTCATGCGGCCGCTGCCGAGGCTGGTCGGAGCACCGATGCCAGGGCCGCCAGAAGCTCCGCCGGGGCATAGGGCTTGTGCAGGAACCGCATCCCCTCACCCTCCGGATCATGGCCCAGTGCGGATTCGGCATAGCCCGACAGCAGCACCACCGGCAGCCCCGGCCAGCGGGAGCGGAGGTCGCGGGCAAGCTCCAGCCCATCCTGGCCCGGCATCGCCACATCGCTGACCAGCGCATCGGGCGGTGGCGAATCCGCCAGCAATCCCAAGGCGGCCTCGGCACTCTCGGCCGCCAGCACCTCATGCCCCGCCCGCTGCAGCAGCAGCGCCGCCAGTCGCCGGAGCGGCGCCTCATCCTCGACCAGCAGGATGCGCCCGCCACCGCTGCCAGCGAGAGGGGTGGCCGGCGCCGGCGCCACCGGTGCCGTCACGGCCTCCTGGCGCGGCAGATGGATACGGAAGGTGCTGCCCTCGCCCGGCCGGCTCTCGACCGTGATATGGCCGCCGGACTGCGCGACGATTCCCTGCACCGTGGCCAGGCCAAGGCCGGTGCCGCCTTTGTCCGGCCGGGTCGTGAAGAAGGGCTCGAAGAGGCGCGGCAGCGTCTCCGGCGGAATGCCGCAGCCGGTATCCGAAACCTCCAGCACCGCATAGCGCCCCGGCGGCAGGCCGGCCGGCCCCTCGCCCTCCAGGCGCAGAACCACGGCACGACCCGTGGCGATGCGGAGCCGCCCGCCCCCCGGCATCGCTTCCCGCGCATTCACCGCCAGATTCAGGATCACCTGGTCGAGTTGCGCGGGATCGACGCGCACGCAGCGCCCCGGCACCTCCAGCGCCAGGTCGAGTTGCACGCCCTCGCCCAGCAGCCGGCGCAACAAGGGCGCCAGGCCCGAGACCGCCGCGTTCAGGTCGAGGATGCGGGGCTGCAGCCGCTGCTGCCGGGCGAAGGCCAGCAATTGCCGGACCAGCCCCGCGCCGCGCTGCGCTGCATCCTCGATCCGGCCGAGTTCCGCGGCGGCGGCGGCGGGCAGGCCGGCGGCCCGCATCGCCTCGGCACTGCCCAGGATGGCGGCCAGAAGGTTGTTGAAATCATGCGCGATCCCGCCGGCCAGCCGGCCCACCGTCTCCAGCCGTGCCGCACCGGCGAGCCGCGCCTCCGCCCGGCGCTGCGGGGTCCGGTCGGTGACGCGCAGCAGCAGGGCGGGGCCGTCGCCATCGAGCGCCGGCAGGGCCTCGCAATGCAGTGCCCATTCCGTATCCTCGGGCGCCGCCGAGTCGGCCGGCACCACCAGCAGCGGCGCCGCTTCGGGCATTCCGGCAGCGGCGATCCGGGCGGCCAGCGCCTGGCGCTGCGGCAGGGCGACCAACTGCACCGCAGGCAGCCCCGGCCGCAAAGCCACTGTCGGCCCAACCAGGCGGCCGAGCGCCGGGTTGGCCATGCGGATGCGGCCCTCTGGGTCCAGCAGCGCCATGCCCTCCGGCGCGGCCTCGAACAACAGCCGGAAGGCTCCGGCGGCGGCAGGCGGCGAGCGGCGGCGGAACAGGCGGTGCTCAGCCACCGGCACGAATCCCGGCCTGGCCCCGCAGGCGCCAGACATAGGCGATGATTTCCGCCACCGCCTGCCAGTGTTCCGGCGGGATCTCGGTATCCGTCTCCAGCCGGTACAGGGCCCGGGCCAGTGGCGGGCTGGCGACGATCGGCACCCCATGCTCCTCGGCCGCCGCGCGGATACGTGCCGCCATCGCATCAACCCCCTTGGCCACCAGCCGCGGCGCCGCCGCCTGCGCCTGGTCATAGGCCAGGGCGACAGCGTAATGGGTCGGATTCGTTATGACCACTGCCGCCTTCGGCACCGCCGCCAGCATCCGGCGCCGCGCCCGGCTTTCGCGCAGCCGCCGGAGCCGGCCCTTCACCTGCGGGTCGCCCTCGCTCTCGCGCATCTCCTCCCGCATGTCCTGCCGGCTCATGCGCATTTGCCGATGGTGCTGCCAGCGCACCCAGCCCAGATCGAGCGCGGCGATCAATGCGAAGGCGCCGAGCATGGCCACCAGCAGCCGCAGGGCGCCACGCCCCGCTTCCTCCAGCAGCGCCCCGGCGGGCAGATGCAGCGCCGCCTGCAACCCCCGCAGGTCCACCGCCCGCCAGAGCACCAACCCAACCAAGCCCAGCTTCATCAGGGTCTTCAGCAATTCGGCCAGCCCCTTGGGGCCGAATAGCCGCTTCAGTGCCGCAATCGGGTTCAGCCGCGAGGCATCCGGCACCAGTGCCTTGCCCCGGACCAATCCGCCGGTCTGCGCCATGGTGGCCAGGATGGCCGCCAGCGCGGTGGCCGCCAGCACCGGCAGCAGAGCCAGTGCCGCGGCCCGCAGCAGGTTGAGCGCCACTGCCGCGGTCCCGCCCGGATCGGCCACGCTCAGCAGGTCCCGCATGGTCCGCAGCCAGTGCATCCCGAGCAGCGGCAGCGCAAAGGCGGCCGCCAATGTGGCGCCGAGCAGGGTGGCGAAGCCCACCGCCTCCCGCGACAGCGGCACCTGCCCCTGCTCCCGCGCCCGTTCCAGGCGCTTCGGGGTTGCGGCTTCCGTGCGGTCCTCGCCTTCCTGCGCGCCGCCTTCCGCCATGGTTCAGTGCAGTCCCGGCAGGGCCAGGAAACCCTCGCGCGTCGCCGTCGCCCAGGTGGAGAGCAAGGCCGGCAACACCAGGACCAGGAGCAGCAACCCCGCCAGAAGCTGCCCCGGCGCCGCGACGGCGAAGATCTGTACCTGCGGCGCCAGCCGTGCCAGCAGGCCAAGCGCCAATTGCCCGAGCACCGCCGCCAGCACCAGCGGCGCCGCCAGCCGCAGGGCGAGGCCGAAACTCTCCGCCACTCCCAGCGCGACCGATTCGGCCCCGGCGCCCAACGGCAAGTCCCCACCGGGCGGCAGCAGGGCATAGCTGCCGGCAAGGGCGCGCAGCGGCAGCGCATAGAGCCCACTGCCGAGCACCAGCGCTGCGGCCAGAAGCCCAAAGAGCCGGCCGGTCGCCGTGGATTGGGCGCCCAGCAGCGGATCGGTCTGCAAGGGGCTGGCCAGGCCGATCATCAGCGCCGCCATCTGCCCCGCCTGCGCCATGGCCAGTGCCAGCAGCCGCGCCAGCAGGCCGAGCCAAAGCCCTATCCCAGTTTCGATCAGCACCAGGCGCAGCAACTCCGGCACCGTGCCCGGCACCGGCGGCAGCGCCGGCGACAGGCCGGGCAACAGCAGCGCGACCAGGGCCAGGACCAGGCTGAGCCGGATGGTGGCCGGCACATCCGCCTCGCCCAGCCCCGGCAGCAGCAGCATGGCGCCCCCGACGCGCGCGAAGACCAGCGCCGCATGGAAGGCCAATAGGGGCAGTTCCACCGGGCTCACGGCAGGCCGCCAACCGCGACCACGCGGTCGAACAGCCCCTCCGCATAGCCGCGCAGGGAGCCCGCCATGGCGGGGCCGAGCAGCAGCAGCACGAGCCCCATCGCCACCAGCTTGGGCAGGAAGGCCAGCGTTGGTTCCTGGATCTGGGTTAGTGCCTGGAGCACGGATACCACCAGGCCGATCGCCAGCATGGCGAGCAGCGGCGGGCCGGCAAGCTGCATCGCCATCCACAGCGCTTCCTGCGCCGCGAAGGCCACCGGATCCTCGGTCATCGCCCGCCTCCTGCGGACAGCGCCACGGAACAGCCGCCGCGGGCTAGATCGGCATGCGCATCACGTCCTGATAGGCGGAGACGACACGGTCGCGCACCGCCACCGCGGTTTGCAGCGTGAGCTCGGCGCGGGAGACCGCCATCACCACATCGGCGACACTGCCCTGGCCGAGCAGCGCCTGGGTGGTCGCGGCATCGGCGCTGCGGCCGACCTCCACGGCGCCCTCCACGGCGCGTTGCAGGGTGGCGCCGAAGCCGCTCCCCGGCACCACGGAAACCGCACCGCCCACGGCCGGAGCGGAAGTGGTGCGATAGGCCGCCGCCACCTGGGCGGGCGCAACAAGCAGGGCCATCAGCGCAGCGCCTCGATGGTGCGGGTGAGCATGCCCCGCGTGGTTTCCAGGACGGAGAGATTGGCGCTGTAGCTGCGCTGCGCCTCCCGCATGTCCATCATCTCGATCAGGCTGTCGACATTCGGCCGCTTGACATAGCCCCGCGCATCCGCCGCCGGATGCGCGGGATCATGCACCTGCGGGAACTCCCCGGGTGCAGTGCCGATACGCGAGACCCGCACCGTTTGCGTGCCCAGCGCGCGGTCGAGCCGATTGCCGAAGGTGACTGTCTTCCGCCGGTAGGGATCGGCACCGGGTGATTCGCCGGTGCTGTCGCGGTTCGCCAGATTCTCCGCCACCACCCGGAGCCGCGCCGACTGCGCCTCCATGCCAGCGGCCGAGATGCGCAGCGCATGATCGAGATCCATTGCCTGCCTTCCCCCTCTACTGTGAACGGCCGAGCGCCGTGCGGAACAGGCCGAGATAGCGGCGGTGCAGCCCGGTCGCCAGCGCATGGGCCGTGTCGGTGTCCGCGACCCGCAGCGCCTCGCGATCGAGCGTCACGCCATTGCCGTTCGGCGCCCGCTCCGTGAGCAGGCGGTCCGGCCGCGCGCGGGGGTCGCCGCCGCGGGTCGGGGCGAGGTGCCCGGCATTCGTGCTCACCATCGCCATGCCCCCGGCGCCGGCCAGCACCTGCGCAAAGGGGCGCAGGTCGCGCGGCTGGTAGCCGGGCGTATCGGCATTGGAAATGTTCTGCGCCAGCACGCGCTGCCGCGCCTCAAGCCAGGCGAGGCGGCGTTCGGCTAGGGTAACGGGGGTGGTGCGCGTCGGGTCCATGACCTCCTCAATGCCCGTGCGGCGCTGAAGATTCGGTTAAGCGGTGGGGCGATGCGGCCGGAACCGGACCGTAAGCCCCTGTTAACCTTCCCGATGCGACGCTTCGGGTATGACCCGAGGCACCCCAGCCAGCCCACAGACCATGCCGGCCCTCGCCGCGGTCGAGGCGCTGCACGACACCATCCGCATGGCGCGCGCGCTGGTGGATAGCGGCCGCCGAATCGACCTCGCCGGACTGGATGCCGAGGCCGCGACGCTTTGCACCGTGGTGGCATTGCTGCCGGCGGGCGCAGCGCGGCCGCTCCGCCCGGCGCTCGAAGCCCTGGCGCGGGAGGTGGACGGGCTTGCCGCTGCCTTGCCCTCGCCGCCCGGCACCACCTGAACTCCCGCAACGCAGGCAAAAGGCCGCGTGATGACCCTCGATTCCCCGATCTGGTTGCAGGCAGGCAGTGCGCTCGCCGGTGTGCTGCTGCTGGCCTGGCTCGCCGCGCGCGGCCTCCGTGCTTCCGGCCTGGCGGCGCGGGAGGGCCGCCGGCTGGCGGTGCAGGAGGTGCTGGCGATCGATGCGCGCCGGCGCCTGCTGCTGCTCCGCTGCGATGGGCGGGAGGTGCTGCTGCTGACCGGCGGCAGCCAGGACCAGATGCTGGGCTGGCTGCCCGGGCAGGACGCGCCATGAAGACGATGGCGGGATGCGCCACGAAGGCGTTGGCGACGGCCCTGCTCCTGACGCTCGCGGCATTGCCGGCGGTGGCGCAGAGCGTCAGCATCGATCTCGGCGCCGCCGGGGAGGCTGGCGCTACCTCGCGCCTGGTGCAGTTGACGGCGCTGATCGGCGTGCTCTCCCTGGCACCCTCGCTGCTGGTGATGGCCACCGCCTTCACCCGCATCGCCATCGTGCTGTCGCTGCTCCGCACCGCCATCGGCGCCCAGGGCGTGCCGCCCAACCCGGTGCTGATCGGGCTCGCGCTGTTCCTGTCCCTGTTCGTGATGCAGCCGGTTCTCGAACAAAGCTGGCAGGCGGGGCTGGCGCCGCTGATGGAAGGCCGGATCGGCGAGCTGCAAGGGCTTTCCGCCGCGGCCGAACCCTTTCGGACCTTCATGGCGGCGCAGGTGCGCGAATCCGATCTGGCGCTGTTCCTCGACCTGGCGGGATTGCCGCAGGCGGTGATGGAGCAGGCGCGGCCGGAGCAACTGCCCTGGCGTGCCCTGCTGCCCGCCTTCCTGGTCGGCGAGCTGAAACGTGCCTTCGAGATCGGCTTCCTGCTGTTCCTGCCCTTCCTGGTGATCGACATGGTGGTGGCGAGCCTGCTCATGTCCCTCGGCATGATGATGCTGCCGCCCAGCGTGGTCTCCCTGCCGTTCAAGCTGATCTTCTTTGTGCTGGTGGACGGCTGGCGGCTGGTGGCGGGCAGCCTGGTGCAGGGCTTCGCCAGCGGTTGAGCGCGCTGGACTTCCGCCCCGCACGCGTGGCACCGTTCCACCATCGCACCTCCGGTGGTTGCCATGCTGCGCGGAATGCTCGCCCTGCTGCTGCTCCTGACCTCCGGCGAAATCGCCCTGGCGCAGCGGGCAAGCCCGGCCGAGGGTGCCTGTTTCCTGCCGCAAGGTGCCGAGAAGGCGCTGGCCGAATGGGTCCGCAGCAATCCCATGGACGGCCTGATCGTCCTGAGTCCGAAGCAGACCTCCCATGCCCGCGCCACCCTCTCCTTCGAGATCCGGAAGCCGGACGGGATTGAGGAGGAGGAGTGGCGCAGGACCTCCTTCGCCGCGATCGCCTATCGCGCGGCGATGCGTCAACGCCCCCCCGATGATGCCCGGGTCTTCCTTGGCTATGTCATGCCGCCCTCCCCCGGCGCCGATGTCACGCCGATCCGGGCCGAATTCACGCTGCCCGACGGATACGCGCCCACCGCCTGGCAGGTGGCCATCATCGGCTGCCGGGACGGCACGCCGGAACGTTTCGGGCTGACCGAGGTCACGGTCTCCAGCTACAGCCTCTCGGTCGCGGCAGGCCTCGGCAGCGTGATCCTGCTCTATGTCCTGATCGCCTTCACCGCGCGTGGCGTGCATGCCCGGCAGTTGGAGCTCGTGGCGCAGGAGGCGGCCAGCGACGAGCGCCGCCCGAAACCCGCCCTGCTGCGCGCCTTCAGCCCGGTGATCATCTGCCAGGACGCCTTCGGCGCCGCGAGCCTGTCCCGCTTCCAGGTGCTGCTCTTCACGCTGGCCGTCGTCGGTGTCTACGCCTATGTGCTGGTGCGCACGGGGCAGCTCTCGGCCCTGTCCGAGGATGTGCTGGTGCTGCTCGGGATCACCCTGACCGGCTCCACCCTCGCGAATGTCGCCGATAGCCAGGTCCTCAGCGCGCCGAACCGCTTGTGGCTCCTGGCCACGGGCGTGCTGGACAACCGCCCGCGCCGGCCGCGCTGGCAGGACCTGCTCAGCGCCGAGGGCGAGATCGACGTGACGCGGGTGCAGGCGCTCGCCTTCAGCGCCTTCGCCGCCATCGCCCTGGTCTGGTATGGCGCCACCGACCTTGAGCAGTTCCGCATCCCGCCCCAGCTCAATGCGCTCATCGGCATCAGCCAGATCGTCTATGTGGCCGGCAAGGCCCTGCCGCGCGAGGCCGCCAAGCGCCTGAACGAGGAGGTGCGCCTGCTGCGGGAGGCGGAGCGCGATACCCTGGCCAAGCCGGAAGACCCGGCAGCGCGGCTGGGTTTCGACCGCGCGCGCACCGCACTCCAGACCTCGCTCTATGACGTCTTCGGGGAACGCTTCCGGCCGGAACGGCTGCGCAGCCTGACCCCTGGCCAGGCGAGCATCGCCGCGGCCGTGCCGGCGGCCTGAGCCCGGATCTCAGCGGCCGGAAAGCTGCTCGGCGATGTAGGGCGGCAGGTTGAAGGCGCCCTGGTGGATCTCCGGCGTCCAGTAGCGCGTGGTGCCGAGGATGCCCGCGGCCATGGCCCGGCGCCGGATCTCCTCCACCCCGACCTCCCGCAGCCCGGCATCCTTCGCGGCCCAGCCGAGCGTCATGAAGCCGCCGACATAGGTCGGCACGGCGGCCACATAGGCGAAGACATCGGGGAAGGACTTGGCGCGCCGCCGGCTGGTCTCGCGCAGCTCGTCCGCCTGCATGAAGGGCACGCCGCACTGGTTCACCACCAGGCCGCGCCCGGTCAGCAGCCGCGCGCAATTGGCGTAGAACTCGTCGGTGAACAGCACCTCGCCGACGCCGATCGGGTCGGTGCTGTCGACGATGACCGCATCGAAGCTGGCGGCGGGTGCCTGACGGACGTAGTCGATGCCATCGCCGACGATGACCTCGGCGCGCGGGTCGGTCCAGGCATCACCACCGATGCCGGGCATGAACTCCCGGGCCAGGCGGATGACCTCGCCATCGATCTCGACCATGACGGCACGCTCGGTGGTGCCGTGCTGCAGCACGCGCCGCAACACACCACCATCGCCGGCACCGATGATCAGCACCCGCTTCGCCGCGCCATGCGCCAGCAGCGGCACATGCGCCAGCATCTCCTGGTAGACGAACTCATCCGCCTCGGTGATCTGCACCACGCCGTCGAGCAGCAGCACCCGGCCATGCGAGTGGCTCTCGAACACCATGATGTCCTGGAAAGCGCTTTTCACCCGGGCGAGCTCCCGCTTCACCAGGAAGCGCTGGCCCCATCCGGCATAGAGCGTCTCATGCACCCAGGAATCGATTGCCATGGCAGGCTCCACATAGCGAAAGGGCGGGATCCTTGGGATCCCGCCCCTGGTTCCGTCACATTCGGCGCCGCGTCAGCCGACCATGCCGCGCTTGTGCTCCGCCAGCTGCACCCGTCCCGGAAGGAAGCCCTTCTTGAGAACGGGGATGGCGAGATAGGGGTTGCAGTCGCCACAGACAAAGATGTCGAGCGCCGCATAATCCCGCTCCGGCCAGGTGTGGATGGAGACATGGCTCTCCGCCAGCACCAGCACGCCGGAAACGCCACTGTTCGGGCCGAAATGGTGAAAGTGCCCGTGCAGGATGGTGGCGCCCGTGGCGATGGCCGCCTCGCGCAATACCGCATCGACATGTTCCGGGTCCGCCAGGTTGGTGGCGTCCCAGAGATCGATGATCAGATGCGTGCCGGCGAAACGGACGCCGTCACGGGTAACGAAATAATCCTTGGCCTCGCTCTCCGAGGTTGCAGAATTCTGGGCTTCGCTCGGGAGCAATTCCGAGACCATCCCCAGTTGGACGAGAGCTTCCATTGCGGGCTCCTTCCCACCAGCAGATGACCAGGGTGATCGGGGATCGATCAGGTCAATGGCCGGCGCATATGGGGCACGCGGACCAGCAAGGCAAGCGAATTCTCCCCCCCTTTTGCCGAAATTTTTTGCCGCTGCCCCCCCGATCCCGGCGCTGGACTCAGCGTGTAACCGGCCCACCCGCCCGCAATGCCTCCAGCCGCACGGGGAAGTTGCGGAAGAGTTGCAGTTCGCGCTGGAGGCGCGGCAGATCGCCCATGCCACGCAGCGGATCGGCGGTGAGCAGCGTGAAAGCCTCGGCCAGCGCGCCGCCCTGCATCCGCGCCGCATGCTCGGCATGCAGCGCCGCCAGCGCCGCGTCCTCCCCGGCCAGGGCCAGGATCGCGGCCTGGCGCAGCACCAAGCGACGATGCTGTTCCAAAAGCGGCGCTGGCACCGCTGGCAGGGCCGTGCGGAGATGCCGGCGGAGCGCCGCCGCGGCGCCGGACCAGTCCTGCGCCTCGACCAGCAATTCCGAAAGCGGCTCCGCACCCGCCGGGCCAAGTGCCTGTAACGCGGCCACCGCCCGTGGCAAGCGCCCGCGCCGCGCCTCCACCCGTGCCTCTAGGATCGCACGCTCCTGCGCGAGCACGGGCGGCAGGTTCGGCGCCATGCTGGCGGCGAGCGCGGCCTGGGCGCCGGCAGCATCGCCTTCGGCCAGGTGCAGCGCTGCCAGCCGCAGCCCGAGTCCCGCCCGTGCCGCACCCGCGGCACGCGATGCCGCCTGGCCGAGCAGCGCCGCGGCACGCTCCGTCAGGTCAAGCGCGATCAGCCGGTCGGCCAGCAGCACCGCGGTTGCCTCGCCACGCGAATCGGCAGGCAGCAATTCGGGATGTGCATCGTATAGCGTGACTGCGGCCAGCGGTGGATCGTGCTCCAGTGCCGCCAGGAAAGCTCCGATGAGCTCTGGACGGAGTTGCGCGGCGCGGTCCGGCACCATCGCCTCCGTCTCGTGCAGCAGCGCCAAGGCGCCGCGTGGATCGCCGGCGGCGCTTTTCAGTTGCGCGAGGCGGAGCCGCGCCGCCACCTCCCCCTCATCGCCGCGCCAGGCGAATAGCGCAGCCTCCAGTGCCCGCGCCGCGGCCGGGGCATTCAGGAGGCCGGTGGCAAGGCGCAGTTCCACCGCGCGGCGCAGCGCCTGCGCCCGCTCCAGCCGGTTCCGCCCCTGCGCCACCGTGTCATAGCCGGCGAGCGCCGCTTCGACCCGGCCCTCGGCTTCGGCCAGCATGGCGCGCGGCAGGGCCAGGTCGGACCCCGACGGGGCGGCGGCCAGTAGATGACGCAGCGCCTCCCGCTCATCGGCCTCGGCCAGGGCCCGCGCGGCCAGGGGCAACAGGCGGGAACGCAGGCCCTCAGGATAGGCGAGCAGCAGGGGCAGGGTGGCGGCCAGGCCGGGCGCGGCGGTGCGTGGCTCGCCCCGCGCCGCGGCCAGGGCGGCACGCCAGAGGGTGATTTCGTCATTCTCCGGCAGATCGGGGTGGCCAAGCCCGGCCGTTTCCTGAAGTCGTCCGGCGAGCAGGGCGGCGGCGGCGGCCAGCGCGGCGAGGCGCGGGTGCTGGGGCGCGCGTGGGTCCTCGGCCAGGGCAAGGGCGAGCATTGCCTGCGCCTCCTGTGGCAGGCCGAGGGCGAGCAGGCTTTCCGCCGCCGCCTGGCGCTGCGCCAGCCGTGCCAGCGGCGGCGCCCCGACGATGCCGCCCTGCTGCGATCGCAGCCGCTCCAGAAGCTGTGCTGCCGGCAGGTCCGGCAGGTCGAAGAGGCGGGTCATCGCCGGCCCGGCTGCCGCCTGGGCTGCGGCGGGATCCAGCGCAAGCCGAGCGCTACCCGCCGCCGTGACGGTGAAGCGGTCGATGCCGCCCTGCATGGTGACGCTGTCCGCCCGGGCCAGCACGGCGGTGCCGAGCAGGGTGGCCGGCAGGTCGAGTTCCGGCAGGCGGCGCCCGACCGGCATCGCCTGCCCGGCCTCCCGCACCGTGCCGAGCAGCAGCGGCAGGCCGCTTTCAGGGTCGGTCATCGGCACCACGCGGCCGGGCTGCGCAGCGCGGAGCAGGAGCCGCGGGGCTGCCCCCGCCTCGGCTTCCAATGCAATGGTGCGATCCTCGGGCGCCAGCCGGCCCTCCCGGGATTCTGCGGGCCCCGAGACTTCCAGCAGCCAGGCACTCCCCTCCCGCCGGGCCCGCAGCGTGGCGGGCGGTGCCAGCGGCAGCCGGAGCAGCGTCGCGCCGGGCAGGGCGACGGCCTCGGCGCCCGCAAGGACCGGGTCACGGCGAAGCGCCGTCAGATCGAGCGGCAGGGCGGCATCGAAGACCGCGAGCATGGCATCGCCACGGCGCAGCAGCGCGGCACCGGTGCCAGCAGGGAAAGGCATGAGCAGGGCGCGCGGCCGGCCCGGTGCGACCACCAGCCGAACCGGCAGGGCGGCGGGGCTGGGTGCCGATGGCTCGAGGGCGCTGGCCGCCACCGATCCGCGCACCGTCGCTGCCATGGGGGAACCCCGGACAGGCTGCGCCGCCGGCTGGACGGCATCCTGCGGCAATGGCGCTGCCGCAGCCGGGCGTCGCGCCTTTGGTTCGTCGGGCGTGAGCGCCTGGGGTGGGCTGGGCATGGGCACCGGAGGCGCATCGGGCGCAAGCGCTGCTGGCGCAGCGGGTGCGGTCACCGGTGGCGCCCTGGATACGGGTGCCGCCGCCGTTCGGACTGCCGGCGGCGCGGCGGCCGGCCTGTCCGGGGCCGGGTCGAGCAGATCCACCACCACTCGCGGTCCAAGCCGGAAATGCCGGACCCGCGCCCCCGGACGCATCGCGACCTCGGCGCCCTCGCTGCCCATGGCCAGGCCGGTGACGTTGCGTGGCAGCCGGCGCAGGCCGGAGAGATCCAGCTCGGTCCCCGGCGGGAAGCGGAGCAGCACCTGGTTGCCCTGCTGTTCCAGGCTGTAGTCCAGCGGGCTGCGCCAATCGAAGACCAGTCGGCCGTGGTTCGGATGTTCGCCGGCACGCACCCCGACACGCTCCTGCGCCAGCGCCGGGCGCAGCATCGCCAGCCCGAGCAGTGCCGCCATCGTGCAGCGGAATGCGCCCCGCATCAGTCGAAGCTCGCCAGCAGCCGGTCGATCTCCGCCTGGGACGCGGCGGCCGCCGGAAGCTGCGGCCCATTTGCCAGGGCCTGCCCCTCGGTCTGTGCGACGGTGGCGGGTTCGGGCAGCGGCGATGGGCCGGCACCACGGCCGAAGGCGGCGGTGACGGCGGCGACGCGGCCCTCGATCGCCTTCAGGGCCGACACCACCTTGCCGATGCGCTGGCCGGTAATGTCCTGGAAGCTGCAGGCTTCGTAGATGCGGGTCACGGCATTCGACAGCGCCTCCGCATCCGGGCCGGAGAGGCGCGGCTGCAGCGCCTCCAGCGTCTCGCAACTGTCGAGGATCTCATTGGTCGCGGTTGCGGTGTGGTGGACCACCGCGTCCAGCTCGTCCGTGGCGGCGGGGATATGGCTGGCGTTGATGTCGTCCACCCGCAGCGCGGCGATCTCGGATTTGGCGCGCATCACCTCCCGCCCCAGCGCCTCCAGCTCGGCGAGCAGCGCGGCCTCGGTGACCGTCATGTCGCCGGAAAGGCTGCCGAGGACGGCGCGCACCGCGGCCTCGATCGGATCGCCGCCATGCGGCGGTGGGTGCAGCCTGCCGGGCATGGGTGCCCGGAAGCCGCCGGAGTCCTGGCTCCCGTCAGGCATGCGCCATCACCTTCTCGATCTTGTCGCGCAGCGTCTCGGCGTTGAAGGGCTTCACGATGTAGTTGGAGACCCCGGCTTGCTTCGCGGCCACGACGTTCTCGGTCTTGCTTTCAGCCGTGATCATGATGAAGGGGGTATCGCGCAGCCGGGCATCCGCCCGCACCTCCTTCAGCAGGTCGAGCCCGGTCATGGGCGCCATGTTCCAGTCGCTGATCACCAGGCCGAACTGGCCGGCGCGCAGCTTGGCCAGCGCCTCCTGACCATCGGTCGCCTCCTCGACATTGTCGAATTCGAGCTGTTTGAGCAGGTTGCGGATGATCCTGAGCATCGTCTTGTAGTCGTCCACGATCAGAACGTTGGTCGTCTTGTCCATTGCCATGCTGCGGCCTCCTTCGTGCAGATCTCCGGCCGGGCCTTCCAGGGCGCTGGGCGGAATATCCTCGGTTGTTTCAATCGGCGGGGCGGGCGCGGTGCCGGGCAAGTTCCGCCGTCAGCAGCCGTGCCCGTTCCGGACGCATGGCGCCGAGAACCGGCGCCGCCTTCGCCTCCCGCATCCGGTCCACGAGTTGCACCAGGACCGGCATGTCGAGATCGTCGAAGATGGCCGCGGCATCGCGCGGCCGCATGCCCTCATAGAGCTTCACCATCTGGCGCCAGCCCGCCTCCTCCCGCTCCGTGCGGGCCTGGTCGGCGGCGGCGAGCCGTTGCTGCAGCACGGTCAATTCCTCGATCCGTTGGCCAAGCCGGCGCTCGGTGGCCGCCAGCACCATCTCCCGTGCCGCGACCGCCTGTTCGCGCGTATCAAGTTCGATGCGGCGGGCGCGCAGCCCTTCCAGCACCGCCCGCTCTGCCTGCTGTTCCGGTGGCGGCGGATCGGGCGCTGCCGCTGGTGCCGTGGGGGGTGGCATGGCGCCGGCGGGGCGCGTCTCGGTGCTGACCGCATGAGCCGTGCCGACCAGCCCGACCTGCGGCGCCGTCGCAGGCAAGCCCAGAACCAACCCGTGCAGCTTGGCGGCCAGCAGCAGGGCCATAGCGGCCAGCGAGGCTGGCAGAAGGCGGGGGCGCGGCATCATCGGGCGAGGCGCAGCGCGCGCAGCAGGTCGCGCTCGGCCTGGCTGCCGGCCGGTTGCGGTGCAGGCGGGGCCTCGGCGGCGGCCGGCCGGGCCATGCGCACCAGCCCTTCGAGCCGGTCCGCCAGCGCCTCCGCCCGTTCCACCAGATAGCGCAGGTCGTCACGCAGCGGCTCCGCCACGGCGAGCTTCTCCGCCACCTGCCGCCCCGCCGTCTCGGCCGCGGCACGCAGACGGAAGGAAGCAGCCTCGGCCAGGCGGGTGGCTTCGTTGAGGTCGGTGGCGCCGCCCTCCAGCGCGCCGCGGTCCCGGCGCAGCGCTCGCAATTCGCGCTCCAGCCGCAGCACGAAGGGCATTGCACCGGCCAGCAGCCCAGCCAGGGCGAGTTGCAGCGTCCATTCCAGCCAGGTCATCGCCTCATGCCTCCTGCTGCCGTCGCAATTCCCGTTCGATGCGCACCGCCAGGCGGTTCTCCCGCCGGCCCAATTCGCCCTCGTAGAGCGACACGTCGCCGCAGCGGAGCCGCACCGGCGCGCCAGGCGCGACGTTGAGCGTGATCCGGTCGCCACGCCGCAGCGACAGCACCGAGGCAAGTGGCATGGTCTGCTCGTCCAGCACGACATCGAGGGTGAGTTCGGTGTGCCGGAGCTCCTCGGCCAGATGCGTCTCCCAGATGGAGTCGCGGCCGAATTTCTCGCCCATGAATTGCTGCAGCAGCAGCTCCCGCACCGGCTCCAGCGTGGCATAGGGCAGCAGCAGCTCGATCTTGCCGCCGCGATCCTCCATGTCCACCCGCAGCCGGGACAGGATGCAGGCATTGGACAGGCGGGAGATGGCGGCGAAGCGGGGGTTCACCTCCAGCCGCTCGAAGCGGAACTGCACGGGGGAGAGCGGCCCAAAGGCATCCGAGAGATCCTGCAGCACCACGGTGATCAGGCGCTCCACCAGGGTGCGCTCGATGGTGGTGTAGGGTCGCCCTTCGATGCGCATGGCGGCGGTGCCGCGGCGGCCGCCGAGCAGCACGTCCACGATCGAGTAGATCAGCGCCGAATCCACCACCAGCAGACCGTAATTGTCCCACTCCTCCACCTTGAATACCGCCAGCATGGCCGGCAGCGGCACCGAGTTCAGGTAATCCCCGAAGCGCAGCGAGACGATGCTGTCGATCGAGACCTCGACATTGTCGCTGGTGAAGTTGCGCAGGCTGGTGGACATGATGCGGACCAGCCGGTCGAAGACGATCTCCAGCATCGGCAGGCGCTCATAGGAGACGAGGCCGGCGCTGACGATGCGCTGGATGCCGGATTGGTCGCCCTCCTCCTCCGGCGAGTCGCCGAAGCCGAGCAGGCTGTCGATTTCCGCCTGGTTCAGCACCCGGGTCGAATCCGGGGCCGGCGCGGCGGGGGCCGCGGTTTCCTGGGCAAGGGCATCGCCCCAGGCGGCAGCGAGGTCCTCCTCGCTTTCCCCCGGCGCTGTCATTGCAGCAGGATCTCCACGAACAGGACGTCGGCGATGCGGGTGGGCGGCTGATCCGCGCGCGCTGCCGGCGCGACCGCCATGTTGGCACGGGCGATCAGCTCCTCCCGCAGGCGGTGGGTGCCGATGCTGCCGCGCAACTCCTCCGGCCGCATCTCCCGCAGATAGGTGGTGAAGAGATCCAGCAACCGTGGCATCGCCGCCTGGATCACGGCGGCATCCTCGGGGCGCGCCAATTCCCAGCTTGCTGCGCAGCTTGATGTAGCTGCTGCGGCGCCCCGGCGCGTTCAGATTGGCCACGATCTCCGGCATGTCGAGGAAGACCGGCGGGCGCGGTGCCGGTGCGGCGGCGGCTTCCGCAGGATGGCCGCCGAGCAGGCCGGAAGCCACGCCGCTGAACCAGAGCCCCGTCCCGGCGGCGCCGAGCAGCAAGGGCAGGGCCATCAGCAGCAGCTTGCCGCATCCCCTGCCCTTCACCTCCTTCGCCTGTTCCGCCATGGCTCCCCCCGGATGCCCGATGCCGGCAGTGTCCCAGCCATGGATTAAGGAAGCCTTGCGCGGCAGACCTCGCCGGCCTGCCCGGCAGATCCTGCCCCCTGCGGCAATCCGGGCCGCCCTTTGGGCCGGTTTCGCCAGGCTTTCGGCCGGAATCCGTTGGCACGGGGGTTGCTTGGTTCCCTACGTTCCAGGCGCCAGGACGGCGCAAGAACGTCAGACCGCCCGAAGGGGAGCCCCATGGATTCGCCCGGCTATGTCATCCTCTCCCGCCTCGGCGCGCAGCTTCGCGCAACCCAGGTCCTGGCCAACAACCTGGCCAATGCCGAGACCCCGGGCTATCGCGCGACGCGGGCGGTCTTCGCCCAGCATCTGCAGTCCCAGCGCGACGTCGCCAAGGGCCAGACCAGCGTCGCCTATGCGACCGACCGCGCAACCTGGCGGGACACCGCCCAGGGGCCGGTGAGCAGCACCGGCAACCCGCTGGATGTGGCGATTCGCGGCGAGGGGTATTTCGCGGTCGAGACGCCGGAGGGCGAGCGCTATACCCGCGCCGGCCGCTTCACCCTGGACCAGGATGGCCGCCTCACGGATATGGAAGGCCATCCCGTGCTGGATGCCCGCGGCACGCCGCTGGCCTTCGCCGCGAATGACAGCCGCATCGAGATCCAGGGTGACGGCACCATCCGCAGCGAGAATGGCGTGATCGGCCGCCTGCGGGTGGTCCGCTTCGATGACCCGCAGCGCCTGCGCGCCGAGGGTGACCGGCTGTTCGCCAGCGACGACGCAGCGCAGCCGGTGGAGCGGCCGAACCTGGTGCAGGGCGCGGTGGAGGGCAGCAATGTCCGCCCGGTCCTGGAACTCACCCAGCTCACCGCCGAACTGCGGGAATCCCAGTTCGCCGCGCAATTCGCCGAGCGAGAGGGGGAACGGCTGCAGACCGCCGTGGACCGCATCCTCCGCCGCCGCTCCTGATCCATGGACAAGGGATAGACGCATGCGCGCCCTGCAGATCGCCGGCTCGGGAATGCTGGCGCAGCAGACCAATGTCGAGGTGATCTCGAACAACATCGCCAATATGAGCACCACCGGCTACAAGCGCCGGCGGGCGGAGTTCCAGGACCTGCTCTACCAGAACATGCGCCGCGTCGGTTCGCAGTCCTCCGATACCGGCAGCATCCTGCCCTCCGGCGCGCAGATCGGGCTTGGCGTGAAGACCTCCGCCATCTACCGCATCGGCGAGCAGGGCAGCCTGTCCCAGACCGAGAACCGCTTCGACCTGGCGGTGCGCGGCAATGGCTTCTTCCAGGTGCAGCTCCCCTCGGGCGAGATCGCCTATACGCGGGATGGCACCTTCGGCCTCTCGCCGGAGGGTGTCATCGTCACCGCGGAGGGCTTCGTGGTGCAGCCCGGCATCACCATCCCGGCGGCGGCGCGGGACGTCACCATCAATGCCACGGGCGAAGTGCTGGCCAAGCTCGACGGTCAGGTGGCGCCGCAGAATGTCGGCCAGATCCAGACCGCCATCTTCGCCAATGAGGGCGGGCTGGAGGCGGTGGGCGACAACCTGCTGCTGGCCACCCCCGCCTCCGGCCAGGCCCAGCTCTCGGCGCCGGGGCAGCCGGGCCATGGCCAGGTGATGCAGGGCTTCATCGAGACCAGCAACGTGAACGTGGTGCAGGAGATCACCAACCTCATCACCGCGCAGCGTGCCTATGAGATGAACAGCAAGGTCATCACCGCGGGCGACGAGATGCTCTCCACCCTGTCGAGGATGCGGTGATGCGCCCTTTGCTGCATTGCGCGGTGCTGCTGCTTGCCGCCCTGCCCTGCCCCGCGCCAGCGCAGGAGCTTGCCGCGCTGCGGCCGCTGGCAGTGGTGGAGGAGCCGATGCTCCGGCTCGGCGACCTCTTCGAGGGCGCGGGCGCCCGCGCCGGCCAGCCGATCGGTGCCGCCCCGGCGCCGGGGCGCCGCCTGGTGCTGGAGGCGCCGCAGCTTTTCGCCCTCGCCCGCGCTCATGGCCTCATTTGGCGGCCGCTTTCGGCGCATGAGCGGGTGGTGGTGGAACGCCCCGGCCGCGCCGTGCCGCGGGACGAGATCGAGGCCATGCTTCGCGCCGAATTGCTGCGCCTCGGCCTCGACCCGGAGGCGGAGCTCGATCTCGGCACGCTGCCGCCACCCATGGTGCCGCCCACTGCCGCCCTGCAACTGGCGATCGAGGCGGCGAGCTTCGATCCCACCAGCAACCGCTTCGCCGCCATCCTGGTGGTGATGGCGGAGGGCATGCCCACCGCCCGCCTCCGTCTGGCCGGGCGTGCGCTGGCGACCCAGCCCGTGGTGCTCGCCACCCGCCGCCTTGCGCTTGGCGAGGTGATCGGCCCCGGCGACCTGCGGCTGGTGCGGCTGCGGGCGGAGCGGGTGCGGCCGGGCGCCGCGCAGCACCCGGGCGAGGTCGTCGGGCGGCAATTGCGGCGGCCGATGGCGGGCGACATGCCCTTCATGGCGGCCGACCTCGCAGCGCCCTCGCTGGTGGAGAAGAACGCCCTGGTCACCATGCTGCTGGAGGCGCCGGGGCTTTCGCTCAGCGCCCAGGGCCGGGCGCTGGAGGCGGCGCCGCGCGGCGGGCTGGTGCCGGTGATGAATCTCGCCAGCCGCAGCATCGTGGAAGGCCAGGTGATCGGCCCGAACCGGGTGCGCGTCGCCATGGGCGCCACGCCCATCAGCCGTTGAGAGGGTCCCGGATCATGCGCCTTGCACCTGTCCTGCTGCTGCTGCCCCTCGCGCTCGCCGGCTGCGGCACCGCCGAACGCCTCTCCCGGATCGGCCGGCCGCCGGAGATGTCGGCGGTGACGGATCCCACCGCCGACCCGGCCTGGCGGCCCGTGGCCATGCCGATGCCGGCGGCACAGGACCCGCCGATGGTAGCGAACAGCCTGTGGCGCCCCGGCAGCCGCACCTTCCTGCGCGACCAGCGGGCGGCGCAGGTGGGCGACCTCATCACGGTGCTGGTCAGCATCCAGGACGAGGCGCAGTTGCAGAACCGCACCCAGCGCACGCGCCAGGGCAGCGACTCGCTCGGCATGCCGCAGCTCTTCGGCATGCAGACACGCTGGCTGCCGCGTGCCGCGAGCCCGGAGACGCTGCTCAGCACCTCCGGCAACCAGGTCTCGGATGGCAATGGCAGCGTCCGCCGCAACGAGACCGTCACGCTGCGCCTGGCCGCGACCGTCACCCAGTTGCTGCCCAATGGCAACCTCGTGGTCTCCGGCCGGCAGGAGGTGCGGGTGAGCGCGGAGTTGCGGGAACTGGCGGTGCAGGGGGTGATCCGGCCGCAGGATATCGCCAGCGACAACACCATCCGGCACGACCGGCTGGCGGAAGCGCGCATCGCCTATGGCGGGCGCGGCACGCTGTCGGACCTGCAGCAGCCCCGCTATGGCCAGCAGGTGCTGGATGCGCTGCTGCCCTTTTAGACAGGGATTCCGCCAAATGTGTACACCTTGGGCGGTGTTCCCCAGGAGCGACTTGGTATTCCGGGTTTGTGAATTTTGGCGGCTGCCTGCCAGGCCCCTGGAAACACTGACGATCTCTTACGGTTGACGTCCGCGTTCCGCCTAACCCCTGTCAGTTCCTGCCGGGCGGCGCGCCCTCGGCGGGGCCTGCCATCGGCGCATCGTCCGTGCCCGCCTGGAGCCTTGCCAGGACGTCCCGCCGCAGCGGTTCCGGCACGGAATGCAGCACCCCACTCAGCCGGCGCAGCGCATGGCGGAGCCCATGCATCTGGTCGAGGAGGTCGAGCACGACGGCGATGCCCTCGTCATTCACGCCCATGGCGTCGCGCAGGTCGCGAATCAGGCAGGCGCGGGCGAGATCGATCTCCGAAAAGGCGGGCTCCGGCCCGGCCCGGCCCGGCGCCAGCCAGCCTGCCTCGATCCAGGCTTCCAGCGAAGCGGCGTCGAGCCGCGCCCGCAGCAGGAATTCGCCACCCTCGAACATTCACCCCTCCATTCCCGAGCGCGGATTGTGGGCCTTGCCGGCGTCCCAGCCCGTGACGAATTCCTCCAGCGCCGGGTCCGGCCGGTCGGGCAGCACGACCCGGAGCGTGGCATAGGCATCGCCATGGGAGCCGTCCGGCCGCCGCACGCCCCTTCCCTTCAGCCGCAGCACCGTGCCGGTGTTCGAGCCCTTGGGCACCGTCAGCGCAACCGTCCCGGCGGGCGTCGGCACCTGGACACGGCCGCCGAGCACGGCTTCGGGCAGGCTGATGGGCAGATCGAAATGGATGTCGTCGCCCTTGCGGGTGAAGTGGCGATGCTCGCCCACCTCGACCTCCACCAGCAGGTCGCCCGGTGGCCCACCCCCGATCCCGGCACCGCCCTTGCCCCGCAGGCGGAGCACCTGCCCGTCGCGCGTCCCGGGCGGCACCGTGACGTCCACGGTCGAACCGTCCGGCAGGGTCAGCCGCTTGGTCGTGCCGTTGATCGCCTCCAGGAATTCCAGCGCCAGGCGGCCACGCAGATCGCCGCCACGCATCCGGAATTGGGCACCGCCCCGTCCACTGGCGCGCCCGCCGGCTCCACGGCCGAACAATTCGGCCAGCAGATCATCCGCATCCGCCATGTCGGCGAAGCCGGCATCGCTCGCATAGGGGTGCGGGCCGCCGGCGGCGCCCTCTGCGAAATCGCGGTAGAAATGCGGCTGCGGTGGCCGCTCGGCACCCGAGGCGTCGATTTCGCCACGGTCGAAACGCGCACGCTTCTCTGCGTCGCCGAGCAGGTCGTAGGCCGCCGACACCTCCTTGAACCGCTCCTCGGATGTCTTGTCACCCGGATTGAGATCCGGGTGCAGCTTCCGGGCCAGACCGCGATATGCGCTGCGGACCTGGTCCTGCGAAGCATCGGGCTTCACGCCCAGGATCTCGTAGGGGTTCTTCATGACCGCCTCACGGGACAGGCCCGCCCATGCTGGGGATTGGTGCGTCGCCGGGGGCGAGGCACCGCGACGTGGCAATGGCCAGGAGCGCGACAGTCAGGGCTGAAGCCATGGTGGCCGGTTACATCTCGGCCAGGTGAACGGGGCCTGGACACAGGCCGTCCATTAGTCCGCGGATCGCAGTTCTGCATCGCTTCAGGTGCCGCCCGCCGCGCGGGATGCCCAGTCGATGATCTGGCGGGCCGGCATGGCGCCCGCGCGGCGCGCCACCTCCCGTCCGCCCGCGAAGAGCGCCAGGGTCGGGATGCTGGCGATCCGCAACTCGGCCGCCAGCCCTGGAGCCTCCTCGGTGGAGACCTTCGCCAGGCGCAGCCGCGGTTCGAGGGCGCCTGCCGCGGCTTCGAAGTCGGGTGCCATGGCGCGGCAGGGGCCGCACCAGGAGGCCCAGAAATCAACCAGGATCGGGATGCCGCTATGGCCGAGATGGCGGCGGAAGCGCGCTTCAGACAAGGCGGCGGGGCGGCCCTCGAAGAGCGGCGCATGGCATTCGCCGCATCGCGGCGCATCGGCCAGACGCTCGGCTGGAACGCGATTGGTCGTATCGCAATGCGGACATACGACCTGAACCGGATCGCGCATGCTTCTGATCCTTGCCTCTGGGCACTCATATCGGCAGGCACAGCCGCCGCAACAACCAGCGCCGGACCATGGGGGCGGTTCCACCACGGGGGGGGCGTGGAGCGTTGCGCCGGGCACCGGTGCACCGACGCAGGGCGATGTGCCGATCGTCGGTGCCGCTGGCGTGATCCCTGCATGGGCCAAGCCGCGCGGGAGCGATGCCGAATAAAGGCGAGGCTTCGCCAGCCCGCCAGGAAGCCCGGCGACCTGGCGGACATCCTGCGCTGGAGGCGCCCGGCTCTCAGCGACCGTGCCGACGGCTCCAGAGTTCGGCCGCATGGGCATCCGCCTGCCCTGCCGCAGCGGCGCCCAGGGCAAGCAGGCCGAGGGCAATGGTCGCCTTGACCACGGCCGCCTCCGCCTCGGCGCCACGGTCATCCCGCCAGACCCGGAGAAGATCGGTGCCATCCGGCCGAGCGGCCGAGATGGCCGGCAGGTCGAGTTCCGCCTGCCCCGTCGCCCGGTCGAAGATATGCACCGCCACCGGCTTCAGGGGATTCCGCTCCACCTCGCCGCCACCGCCCTTCACCACCAGGAGCCGCGGCCGGCCAAGCCGTTCCGCCGCGCCCAGATGCAGAGCGATATAGGGTGGATGGAAGACCCCATCCACGCCGGCCCGCGCATCGCAGGGGTCGAGCAGCCGCGCCACCGTGTTCATGGGCGAGCGCAGGCCGAGCAGGGCCCGCAGCCCCAGCAGCCGGTCGAGGCCGGGACTCATCGCCGCCAGCGGCAGATAGGCGAAGCCGCTGGCCTCCAACTGCCGCAGCGCATCGGCGCGGTCCTGGGCCGGGCGCAGGCCGAGCGCCGCCATCGCCTCGGGCACCGGCGTGCCGTGCGAGAATTCATTGGAGCCATGCATCAGCACCCGATACCCCCCCTGCCCGCGCCAGGGTCAGGGCGGCGAGCAGGAACCAGGGGGCGCCCCGCGTCCGCCCGGCCCCGTAGGAGGGCCAGTCGAGATCCACCGGGGCCATGCCCGCCGGCACCGGGCCGGCGCCGGCGGCCTCGCGCGCCGCCTCGGTGAGGCCGGCGACCTCCTCCGCATCCTCGCCGCGGAAGCGCAGCAGCATGAGGAAGGCGCCGACCTGATACGGGTCCGCCTCGCCGCGCAGCACCATGCGCAGCGCCTCGCGCGCCTCCTGCCGCGTCAGGGCCCGGGAACGGCCGGGCCCGCGGCCGAGGGTACGGACATAGGTAGCGAAGGGGTGCTCCCCCTCCGTCGCGGCGATATCGGCATCAGGCTGCGCCCGCATCACGCCGCGCCCCCGCCGGTTTCCAGGGCCGCTGCCGCGGCGGCACCGATCACCCCCGCCACCGCGGGATCGGCGCCGATCGCGCCGGTATAGAGGGTCCGCCGCTCGCCCCGGTAGGGATCGGCGGCCAGCGCCGCTGGCACATCCCCCGCCGCATGGCCGCCGGGCGCCGCGAAGAGGCCCACCACCACCATGTCGCCGGCTTGCGCCGCGAGCCGGTCGGGGAGCATCGGTTCCTCCTCCAGGAAGGCGGTGTCGATCCAGCGGAAACGCCCTGTCTCGGCCAGGGTCCCGGCATGGAAACCCGCCGCCTCGCGCGAGGCGGCGCTGCCGGTGAAGCCATGCGCCACGAGCAGCAGCCCGCAGCGCCCGGGCACCAGCCCGGCCTCGGCGCAGGCCCGCAGGGCACGCTGTTCGATCACCTCGGTGAGGCCCGGCATCAGGCCGATGGGCTTGGCTTGGCAGACGTGCCGGCCATCCCGCGCGCCATCCGCTGCCAGCGCGCGCCCCAGGGCGACCCGCACGAAATAGCCGTCGCTCATGAATAGCGGCACGATGCAGACCGGGTCGCCGCGCAGCGCCGCGAGCGCCTCGGCCGGCGAGGGCGGCATGGAGAGGAAGGCGCAGGCCACCGCCTCGAAGGCGCCGCCGCGGCGCAGCGCCAGGGCCTGGGCCTCCACCGCCGCCTGCGCCTCCGGCAGGCGCGGCGCGCCATGGCCGACCAGCAGGAGACCCGGCCGCGCGGCGGGGGCGGGCCTAATGGCTGGTCCCCTCGGAGAGCGAGATCTTGTTGAAGACGTTGTACTTGCCGGAGGGGCGGCGCATCGGCAGCCGCGCCACCTCCTCGAAGCTTTCGGTGTCATAGACCACCACCGCACCGTCATCCTCCCAGATGCTGACCAGGGCATGGCGGCCGTCGCGGGTGAACTCCACATGCGCCGCGGTGCGGCCCGGTGCGGGGCGGAGCCGGCGCACCACCTCCAGGCTGCGCTTGTCGATGATCTGGATCGTATCCCGCGCGCCGGGGCCGCCCATCATGGAATCGGTCCAGGCATAGGGCGTGCGCTCATGGCTGCGCAGGAAGAAGCCGGGTCCATCCGTCGGGATGCGGGCCACCACGCTCCAGTCCGCGGTGTCGATCACGCTGAGCTGCGGCCGGTTAAGGTGCGGCGTCGCCAGCAGCCGCCGCCCCTCCCGCATCCAGGTGATGCCGGAGCCGAGATGCGGCAACCCTTCCAGCGGCACGGTCGCCACCGGCCGGCCGACATTGAGGTTCACCACCACCGTTCGCCCGCCCTCCCGCGTCGAGCCGAGCAGGCTGCGATAGGGCGGGTCGAACATGAAATCGTCCAGCGGCTCCTCCAGCGCGATCCGGCGCAGTGCGAAAAGCCCGGCGCTGGCGGCCAGCCCCTCCTCCATGCCTCGCTCATGGCTATGGACCAAGCCGGTGAAGACCGGCGGCGCGTTGTCGTCATAGGAGACTTCCCAGATCTCCGGGATGTCCTTCATGGCCACGATGAAGCTGCGCCGCGGCCGTGCGTCGTAGACGGCGCTGACGCGTGAGGTCGCGCCGCCACGCAGCGCCACTGCCGGGATTACGCGGCGCACCGAGAGGTCGCCGGCATCCAGCAGCACCAGGCTGTGCGGCAGGTAGTTGGCGACGGCGACGAAGCGTCCGTCGCTGGAGAGCGCGATGTTGCGGCTGTTCACCCCGGCCCGCACCTCGGCCACGGGCTGCAGGCTGTAGAGATCGTATTTCGTCACCCAGCCATCGCGCGACATCAGGTAGACGAAGCGGCCATCGGGCGAGAATTTCGGCCCGCCATGCAGCGCCGGACGGGTCGGGAAGCGGTGGATCGGCGTGAAGCGGTCGCCATCCAGCACCGTGGCGTGGTGGTCCCCGGTCTCCACCACGACGAAGAGATTGAGCGGGTCGGCATCGAAGACCGGCCGGGCAGGCAACTGGCCGGGCGGCACCAGCACGCTGCGCGTCGCCTCGATCTCGGCCGCGCCCCAGCGCAGGTCGGCGGGAGCGGGCTGGAAGATATGGGCGGCCAGCGCCTCGATCTCGGCCGGCGAGAGTGTCTCCGCGAAGCCGGGCATCTGCGTCGCCGGCCGGCCGCGGGCGATCACCGCAGCGGCCTGGGGCTGGCGCAGGCGGCCCATATTGTCGGGCAGCAGCGCCGGGCCACGGCCGCCGAGCCGCGCCTCGCCATGGCAGGAGGCGCAATGCTCCGAATAGAGCGCCGCCGCATCTTCCGCTGCCGCGGCGGGGCCGGCCAGCAGCAGCAACCCCAGCAGCAATGCCCAAGCGTCAGGCCAGCGCCAGCGCATCCCTGCCCTCCGCCGGCTCCAGCCCGATCTCCGCATCGGTGAGGTAGCAGCCCGGGTCTTCGGCCCAGACATCACCCGTGGCACGGAAGGGGCGCACGCGACTGCTGCCGTTGCAGATGCCAAGGTAACGGCAGGCGCCGCAGCGCCCCGTTACCAGGCGCGGGCGGGCGCGCAGCCCGGCGAGCAGCGGCTCCGACAGGTCGGACCAGATCTCCGAGAAGGGCCGCTCCTTCACATTACCCAGGCTGTGGTGCCACCACATCGTGTCCGGATGGGCATGGCCGAGATTGTCGATGTTGGCGATGTTCACGCCGCAGGAATTGCCGCCCCAGCGCCGCAGCGCCGCCTCCAGCCGCGCCGCCCGCTCCGGCACGCGCCGGCGCGCCCAGTGCAGCAGGTAGACACCATCCGCGTCGTTGTTGCCGGTCGTCACCTCCCGCTCCACCCCGCGCCGGGCCTGGTCCCAGCAGCGGTCGAAGAGCAGGTCCATGGCCTTGCGCGTCATGGCGTGCTCGGCATCGTCGCCGCGGTTTCGGTTGCCGCGGCCGGCATAATTGAGGTGGGAGAGGTAGAGCCTATGCACCTCCTCCGCCTCGGCGAGGTCGAGCAGCGCCGGCAATTCGGCGGCATTGTCCCGCGTGACGGTGAAGCGCAGCCCCACCTTCAGCCCGCGGTCGCGGCAATGGCGAACCCCGGCGAGCGAGGCGACGAAGGCGCCCTTCTGCCGCCGGAAGCGGTCATGCGTGGCCTCCAGCCCATCGAGGCTGATGCCGACGTAATCGTAGCCGATGCCGGCGATGCGGTCGGCCATCACGGCATCGATCGCGGTGCCGTTCGAGGACAGCCCGACATAGAAGCCCATCGCCTTCGCCCGGGCCGAGATCTCGAAGATGTCCGGCCGCAGCAGCGGCTCCCCGCCCGAAAGGATGAGCGCCGGCACGCCGAAGGCTCGCAGGTCGTCCATCACCGTGAAGATCTCGGCGGTGGAGAGCTCGCCCGGGAAGTCCACATCGGCGGAGATGGAGTAGCAGTGCCGGCAATTCAGGTTGCAGCGGCGGATCAGGTTCCAGATCACCACCGGGCGCGGCGGCCCCGGCCGGGCCACGGGCCGGGCGCGCGATGGCGCGACGGGCGCTGCCCCCTCCGGCGCGGCCAGGTCTCGCATGAACTGGGACAGTCGCAGCATCGCCTTCTCCTCTCGCGCCCTGGCCCTAGCCGGCCAGGCGCAGCCCGGTTTTCTTCAGGATCTGGGTGCTGAACAGCACCTCATGCGCCCGCGCCGCCGGGCCGAGCACCGCGGCGATCGCCTCCACCGCCCGCATCGCCTCGGCACGCTCGCGCCCATGCACCATGGTGAAGAGGTTGTAGGGCCAGTGCGGCGGGTGGCGCGGCCGCCTGTAGCAATGGCTGGAGAGGCCAAGCGCGGCGATGCGCGCGCCAAGCGCATCCACCACCTCATCCGCCACGTCCCATACTACCATGCCATTGGCGCGGTAGCCGAGCGCGTAGTGGTTCGGCACCGCGCCGATGCGCCTGATGGCGTCCTCGGCGAGCATGCGCTCCATCCGCTGCATCACCTCGGCCGGCGGCAGGCCCGTGGCCTCGGCGATAGCATGGTAGGGGCGCGGCTCCAGCGGCAGCCCCGCCTGGGTTGCCTGGACGATGCGGCGATCTGCGGCGTCCATCCGGCTCATGCCTCCAGCCGCAGGCCGACATGGTATTCGGCGAGCCGCGGCATGTTCAGCACCGCAAGCCCGGTCTCCGCCTCGATGGCGCGGATTGTGGCGGCGATGCGGGCCTCGTCCTCCGTCGCCAGCACGAACCACATGTTGAGCTGGTGGTCGCGCGCGTAGTTGTGCGCCACCTCCGGATGCGCGTTCACCAGCGCGACGACCTCCTCGAAGCGGTCCTCCGGCACCGCCATGGCGGCCAGGGTAACGGCGCCGCCCAGCCCCTCGGCCTTGTAGAGCGGGCCGAAGCGGGAGAGCACACCCTCCGCCCGCAGCGCGGCGATACGCGCGATCAGCGTCGTCTCATCCATGCCGAGCCCCTCGGCGGCGACGGCGAAGGGCCGCTCGCAGACCGGGAAGCCGCCCTGCAGCGCGTTCACGATGCGGCGGTCGAGATCGTCCATGCCGCTTCTCCTGAAGGTGTCGGGCCGAAGACCGCGCCGCGCTGCTTGAACCGCCGGCCGCTGAAAAGCACGGCGCGCGGCATATCCTCCAGCCCTGCCAGTTCCGCCGCCCGCTCCACAGCGCACAGCACGGCCTCCCGGTCGCGGCCATGGATCATGCAGAACAGGTTGTAAGGCCAGTCCGGCGGACGGCGCGGCCGCCGGTAGCAAAGCGTGACGCCAGGCGCGGTGGCCAGGGTCCGGCCGGTGGCGTCCACCCTGTCATCCGGTACGTCCCAGACAACCATGGCATTGGCGCGGTAGCCCAATTCATGGTGCCGCACGACCACCCCGAAACGGCGGACCACGCCGCGCTCGCCGAGGGTGCGCAGCGCCTCCAGCACCTCTGCCTCCGTCATCCCCAGCCTCTCGCCGAGCGCCGCGAAGGGGCGCGGTTCCAGCGGCAGCCCGTCCGCGAGCGCGGCCAGCAGCGCGCGTTCCTGCGCCATCACGTCCATCGCAGGGGGAATCCCAGGTCGATGCGGTACTCGGCCTCCAGCGGCAGGTCGAGCACGGGCAGGCCGGTCGATGCCGCCACCCGCGCCAGCGTCGCCGCGACTCCTGCCGCATCGGCGGCGGTGACGACGAACCACAGGTTCAGCCGGTGTTCGCGTTCGTAGCAGTGATTCACCTCCGGCTGCGCGGCCACCAGGCTGCCCACCTCCTCCAGCCGTCCCGCCGGCACCGCCATCGCCGCCAGGGTGCTGCGCCCGGCGGTATTCGGTCGCACCACGGCGCCGACGCGCGATACAGCGCCCGCCTTCTGCAAGGCGGCGAGGCGCGCGATCACCTCGTCCTCCGTCAGGTCGAGGTCGCGCGCGATGGCGGCAAAGGGCCGCGGCTCCAGCGGCAGATCGCGCTGGAAGCCGTCGAGCAGCAGGCGGTCGATCCCGTCGAGCGGCAGCACGGCTAGAATCCGATCCGCTGCGCGCGGGCGGTGAGGAAGATGCCGCTCGGGCTCTCGGCCGGAAGCGAGGCGATCCGCGCCAGGCTCTGCGTGTCGAAGACCTCCACCCGGTTCGTGTCGCGCACCGAGATCCAGACCTGCTCGCCGCGCGGGGTGAATTCCAGGTGCATCACGCCGCGCCCGAGGGTGAAGGCATGGATGACCGAAAGGCTCTGGGTATCCACCACCTGCACCACATCGTTGCGCGGATGCGCGAAATTCACCCAGACCTGCCGCCCGCCGGGCCGGGCCACGGCAAAGACCGGCTGGCCATGCGTCGCGACCCGTCCGCGTTCCGTCCAGTCGCGCCGATCCACCACCAGCAATTCGTGGCGGCCGATCGCAGGGAGGAAGAGCAGTTCGCCGGCCGCCGCCCAGCCGCGCAGATGCGGCATCTTGAACACCGGCAGCGGCTCCTCGCCACGGCCATAGCCGTCCAGCACGCGCCGCACGCCGAGTTCCGGCTGCCAGAGATCGATGCGCGCGAGCCCGTCCTCGCCGAAGAGTCCTGCGATGTAGTGCCGGCCGTCCGGCGTGACGAAGCCGTCATAGGGTTGCCGACCGACATCGCGGAAGCGCCGCACCTCCGGCGCCCCCTCCCGCGGGATGGTGGCGATCCAGATCTCGCCGGCGTCGAAGAGGCTGAAGGCGAAGCCGCGCCCCGGCAGGTCCGCGAGCCCCACCACCTTGGAGCGGGCCGCTCCGTCGGGGCCATGGGCGGCCGGGATCTCCGCCACCGGCGCCAGGGTCTCGGCGTCGAAGATCCGCACGCCGCCGGGCTCGTAATTGCCGACCGCGACCAGCCGCCCGTCATCGGAGATCGCGCCGCCGATCGAATTGCCGGCCTGCATGATGCGCTGGGCCAGCACGCCGCGCAGCAGGTCGAGCTTGCTCAACCCCCCATCGCGGCCGAAGACGAAAGCGTAGCGCCCGTCGCGCGAGAACACCGCCGAGGCGTGCGACAGATCGCCGAGGCCGGTGATGCGGCCGAGCGCGCTTCGCCCCGTCGTCTCCACGATCTGCACGCTGCCGGAGGCGCGCTCGACGACAATGCCGAGATCGCCGGTGCCGCGCTCCACCACCGCGGCCGGCGCCGCGCCGCCTGTCAGCGTGCCTGCGGCAAGCAGCCCGCCCAGGACGTCCCGCCTAGTGCTCATGCACGTCTCCCCTGCGCAATCGCGCACCATCCAGAGCGCCTCCCCGGCGGTCAGCTCGTCGCGCCAGGGCGGCATGGCAGTGCCGCGGATGCCCTGCAGGATCACCTCCGCCAGCGCATCGTCGCTGCGGCCGGCCAGCGTTTCGGGCAGCAGCGGCCGGCCGAGGCCGCCGCGCATCGTCAGCCCGTGGCAGGAGCCGCAGTCGTGCAGCAGCAGGTGCCGCAGCTCGTCCTGTCGTGCCTTCGGGATTCCGGCGTCGGCGGCGGCCGGCAGCGGCGCGGCAAGGGCGGCCAGCAGGGCGGCCAGCCTAGGCCGGGGCCAGTGCATGGCATTCCGCCTGCGCCGGGGCGAGCGCCACCACCCGGCCGATGATGAACAGTACGGGGCCGCCGGCCAGCGCCGCCGTCTCTCCGATGCTGCCAAGGGTAGCGAGCATGTGGCGCTGCCGCGGCGTCGTGCCGCTCTGCACCGCCGCCACCGGTGTCGTCTCCGGGAGCCCCGCCGCGACCAGCCGCTCGGCGATCCCGCCGATCTGCGCGAAGCCCATATAGACGATGAGCGTGGTGTCGGGATCGGCCAGCCCCGCCCAGTCGAGGTCGAGCGCGCCGCCATCCTGGCAATGCCCCGTCACGTAGCGCACGCCATGCGCCAGTCCGCGATGTGTCAGCGGCACGCCGATCGCGGCGGCGCAGCCGGCCGCCGAGGTGACACCGGGCACCACCTCAACCGTGATGCCGTGGCGGCGGAGATACTCCGCCTCCTCGCCGCCGCGCCCGAAGGTGAAGGGGTCGCCGCCCTTCAGCCGCACCACGCTGAGGCCGCTGCGGGCGAGGTCCACCAGCAGCGCGTTGATCTCCGGCTGCGTCATCCGGTGCTGGCCCGGCGCCTTGCCCACATCCAGGCGCAGCGCGTCCGGCGGCACCAGGGCCAGGATCTCCTCGGCCACGAGGCGGTCGAAGACCACCGCCTCGGCCGTCTCGACCAACCGGCGCGCCCGGACCGTCAGCAGATCCGGGTCGCCGGGCCCGGCACCCACGAGGTGGACCGGGCCGGTGGCGCCCATCTTCATCGTGCCCTCCGGCATGGCCATACCTCGTCGCGCGGGTTGGTTGCTCGATGGCGCCGGGTCGTGCCGCGGCCGCTGGTGGTGCGAATCCGCACCACCAACCCTGGTTCGGTGGACCGATCCACCTGCCGCCTGGGGACCAGGCGTCAGGATCGGACCGTCAGTACACGTCGCGCTGCGTGTTGTAGACGTTGAACTTGCCCGTCGGCGTCACCAGGCGCCGGTCGCGGATCACCCGGATGGGGCGCCTGGTGCGGTCGTCCACGACCACGATGGCCGATTCCTGCGCCTGGGAATTCCAGACCGAGAACCAGACCTCGGTGCCATCGCGGTTGAACTCGGGCTGCACGACCCGGCGCTGGCCCTCGGTCAGGCCGGACCACTCGCCGATCGGCAGCACCTCATAGGGCTTGTCCAGGTTGTCGATGTCGAAGACCGCGACGGAGGAGGCGATCTCCGCCTCGGGGTTCAGCGTCGTGTCCACATAGAGGTTACGCGAGCGCGGATGGGTCTTGATGAAGAGCGACCCGCCGCCCTGGCCATTTAGTTCCTGCACCACGCGCCAGGCCTGCTGCGGGTGCCCCTCCGGGTCGGTGCCAATCAGCGATACCACGTCGCTGCCGAGATGGCTGGTGGCCCAGACCGGCCCGAAGCGCGGGTGGTCGAAATTCGCCCCGCGGCCGGGATGCGGCGTCGTGCTCACATCGATCAGGGATACCAATCGCCCCTCGCGCGTGTCCACGACGCCGATCTTGTTGCGGGCATTCGCGGCCACCATGAAGTAGCGGCCGCTCCGGTCGAGGCCGCCGTCATGCAGGAAGCGCTCGGCATTGATGCTGGTGACGCGGAGGTTGCGCAGATCCTCGTAGTTGACCAGCAGGATCTTTCCCGTCTCCTTGACATTCACGACCCACTCCGGCCGGTAGTGCGAGGCGACGATGGCGGCCACGCGCGGCTCCGGATGGAACTCCTGCGTGTCGACGGTGTAGCCGCGGGTCGATTCCACACGCAGCGGCTCCAGCGTCGCGCCATCCATGATGACGTATTGCGGCGGCCAGTAGCCGCCGGCGATGACGAAGCGGTCCTCGTAGCCCTGCGCCTTGGAGGTTTCGACCGAACGCGCCTCGAGCCCGATCCGCACCTCGGCCACCGAATCGGGAACCGGCATCCAGAGGTCGATCAGGTTCACCTTGCCGTCGCGCCCGACCACGTAGAGGTAGCGGCCCGAGGCGGAGGAGCGCGAGATATGCACCGCATAGCCGGTGGTGATGACGGTCACGATCTCCTTCGTGTCGCCATCGATCAGGGCGATCTGCCCGGCATCGCGCAGCGTCACCGAGAACAGGTTCTCGATGTTGATGTTGTTCTGCTTGCTGGTGGGCCGCTGCTCGACCGGCACGTTCACGCGCCAGGTCTCGCGGATCTCCGCCATGCCGAATTCCGGCGGCTGCGGCGGCTCGTTCAGCAGGTAGCGGGCCATCATGTCGACCTGACGGTCGGTCAGGTCGCCCGAGGTGCCCCAGTTCGGCATGCCGGCCGGCGAGCCGAAATTGATGAAGTCGCGCAGCGCCTCCAGGCCGCGCTCGCGCGTGATGTCGGTGGTCAGCGCCTTGCCGGTGGCGCCGCGGCGCAGCACGCCGTGGCAGCCGGCGCAGCGCTGGAAGTAGATCTGCCGCGCCTCGTTGAATTCCTCGGCGGTCAGGGTCGGGACGCCCGGCACCACCCCGGGCTGCCGCGCCGGCGACTGCTCGAGCACATCCATGCTCGGCTGGTACTGCCCCCCGGGCGTCGTGACATGGGTTTCACGCGGGTTCGGCACGGGCCCGGCCGCCGTGTCCGGCTGCAGGGGGTCGGCGCGAAGCTCGGCTGGCTGGCGGGTGCCGCCTGCTGCGGCGGCGGCGAGGCCTGCTGCGGCGGTGGCGCCGCCTGCTGCTGCTGCGAGGCCGGGGGTTGCTGCCCCTGCGGGGCTGCTGCGGCGGGCCGGGGCGGCACCGGCACGCCGGCGCCGGGCTGGGTCGGCGGCATGCCCGGCAACAGGACCGGACCCTGCGGCATCGCCTGGCGTGGCTGCTGCTGAGCCCAGGGCTCTGACAGGGTGAACCCGGCCGACAGCGCAATGGCCGCCGCAGTCAAATAGAGCGTTTGGCGCAGGCGCATCGTGTCTTCGTCCCCCGCTTTTCGAGCCACAGAGCGAACCCTACGCAGGAAACTTGCCATCCCCCTTTGATCCAGCGCAAGTATTTGAAACCTTGCCTTCGTTAAAATCGACATCAGCCACTTTGGCAACGAACCCGGAATGCACCCTAGGCCGGTAAAGCGCTGGATGTGGAACCACCGGGCCTGGAAATCGGCCAGGGTTCTCTTTCTCGTGTTGTTGCTCGTCCTGGCCGGCGGGGCCGGGGCGCCGGGCGATGCCGTGCTGCGCCAGGTTTTCCCGGCGGCAGATCGCTTCGGCGCGCCCGAGGATACGCCGCCCGCCATGCCGGCCTATGACGGCGACAGGTTGCTCGGTTACGTCCTCTCGACGAAGGAGGTGACGGGCGGGGGCGGCTACGGCACGCGGCCGCTGGATGTGCTGGTGGGGCTGGGGCTCGATTGCCGCATCACCGGCGCCGAGTTGCTGGAGCAGCACGAGCCCATCCTGATGCTCGGCCTCGGGCCCGGGGCACTTGCCGGTTTCGTGCGCCAATATGCCGGGCTCGATGTCGCCCGCCGCATCCGCATCGGTGCCGCCGCGGAGGGCCAATCGGTGCAGGCCATCAGCCGCGCCACGATCAGTTCCTTCGCGTTGCATGACGCGATTCTCGGCGCCGCGCGGGCGGTGGCGCGCGGGCGTGGCCTGCCCTGCGCCCTCGGAGGCGGGGGCGGCACGGCGCGGATCGAGCTCGATGCCTTCCAGCCGGAGGGGTGGGAGGCGCTGCGCGAGGACGGCTCCATCGCGCGGCTGCGGATCACCGCAGCGGAGGCCGCGGCGGCGCTCCGCCGGGCGGGGGCACCCAACCCAGCGGCGGCACTGCTGCCACCCGCGGCGAATTACGCCACGCTCTACACCGCCCTAGCCACGCCGGCGCAGATCGGCGCCAACCTGCTCGGCCAGGCGGAGCATGCCCGGCTGCTCGCCGACGCGGCACCGGGGTCGAACCTGGTCTTCATCGGCGGCGAGGGCGCCTATTCCTTCAAGGGCACCGCCTGGGTCCGGAGCGGCGTCTTCGACCGGGTGCAGATCGTGCAGGGCGAGCGCACCATCGGGCTGGTCGCCGCGCAGCACCACCAGGTCGAACGCCTGCGCGCCGCCGGCGCACCGGAGCTGCGCGAGGCCGCCATCTTCGTGCTGTCGCCCGAAAGCGGCCTCGACCCGGCCGCGCCCTGGCGCCTGGAACTCGCCATCACCGAGCGGCGGCCGGAGGGCGGCCCCGCCATGGCCATCTTCGCCCTGCCCTATACCCTGCCGGAGCGCCACTTCCGCCCGGCGCCGCCCGCCGAGGCCATGCCGGAGGAGAGCGAGGGGGGCCACGCCGTCATGGCACCGCGCCTGGGAGGCGCAATCCGGGCGGCTTACCGTCCTTGCCCTGGCGCTGCTGGCGCTCTTCGCCACGCTGATGCTGCAGGACCCGGTGTCGCGGCGGCCGCGCTTGTGGCGGGGGCTCCGCTTCGCGGGGCTGGTCTTCACCCTGGCCTGGCTCGGCTGGCATGCGGGGGGCGCAGCTCTCGATCGTCAATCTCCTTTCCTTCACCGCGGCGCTGCGCATGGATTTCAGCTGGGAGCCCTTCCTGCTCGACCCGCTGGGCTTCGTGCTCTGGGGCTTCGTTGCCGTGGCGTTGCTGTTCTGGGGGCGCGGCGTGTTCTGCGGCTGGCTCTGCCCCTTCGGCGCGTTGCAGGAACTGCTGAACCTGCTCGCGCGCCGGCTCCGCCTGCCGCAGGTGACGGTGCCCTTCGCGCTGCATGAGCGGCTCTGGCCGGTGAAATACATCATCTTCCTCGGCCTGCTCGGGCTTTCCCTCGGCCCGATCGAACTGGCCTTCGCCGCAGCGGAGGTCGAGCCTTTCAAGACCGCCATCATCCTGCATTTCCTGCGGGCCTGGCCCTTCGTGGCCTATGCGCTGGCGCTGCTGGTGGGCGGGCTGTTCATCGAGCGCATGTTCTGCCGCTACCTCTGCCCGCTCGGCGCCGCACTGGCCCTGCCGGCCCGCATCCGGATCTTCGAGTGGCTGAAGCGGCACAAGCAGTGCGGCAAGCCCTGCCAGATCTGCGCGCGGGCCTGCCCGGTCCAGGCGATCCATCCGGAGGGCCGGATCAACCCGAATGAATGCATCAACTGCCTGAAATGCCAGACCCTCTACTACGATGAGCATACCTGCCCGGCCCTCGCCATCCAGCGCAAGCAGCGCGAGCGGGCCGCGATGGGCACCGGAGGCCGGACATGATCGGGCAGCGACCGGCAGGCCACCTCCGCCGCATGCCACGGCGCCGGGCGCTGCGCATCCTCGCCGGCGCCGCCGCCCTCGGCGGCGTGGCGGCACTGCTGCGCGGCGGGGCGCGGCAGGCATCGGCCGCGACCGTGGAATGGCGCGGCGCCGCGCTCGGCGCCGAGGCGCGCATCCTGTTGCGGCACCGCGATCCGATGGCGGCCCGCGCCACGCTCGCTGCCGTGGTTGCCGAGATCGACAGGCTGGAGGAGGAGTTCAGCCTGTTCCGTCCCTGGTCGGCACTGTCCCGTCTCAATCGCGACGGAAGGCTGGAGCGGCCCTCGCTCGACCTGCGGCGCCTGCTGGCGGAGGCGCAGCGCCTGGGCGACCTCACCGGTGGCGCCTTCGACGTGACGATCCAGCCGCTCTGGCGCCTGCATGCGGATTGCGCCGGCGACCCGCCGGAGGCCGCCATCGCCGCCGCACGCGCCCTCGTGGATTATCGTGGGATCGAGATCGGCACCGCGGCCCTGCGCCTGGCCCGGCCAGGGATGGCGGTGACGCTGAACGGCATCGCCCAGGGCTACATCACGGACCGGGTCACCGGCCTGCTCCGCGAGGCGGGCATGGCGGATGTGCTCGTCGATATCGGCGAGTTGCGCGGCTCCGGCACCGGGCCCGATGGCGGGCCCTGGCGCGTCGGACTGGAACATCCCGCCATGCCCGGCGGCGGCCCGACGATCACGCTGGAGGATGCGGGCCTTGCCACCTCCGCCGGCCGCGGCAGCCCCTTCACGGTGGATGCGCGGCGCCACCACATCATCGATCCCCGCAGCGGCGGGTTCCCGCCGGCCGATCGTGCCGCTTCGGTGGTCGCGCCGGGCGCTGCACTTGCCGATGCGCTGGCCACGGCCATGACGTTGCTTGCGCATGAGCAAAGGGTGGAGTTGCTGCGGCGGGCCGGGGCGACGCGGGCCATCGTCTCGGAACCCGGCCTGGCGCCGCGGTTGCTTACCTGAGCAGCCGGCCGCCGCCTTTTCCTGCATCGTGGCAGAGCAGCGGAAGCCCTGAATCGGGGCGGCCTTCGCCCTGCCACGCCATGGAGGAGGCAAGGGGGCGTGTTGCGTGCGGCTCGGAGCGGAAGGCCTGTTCGAAGAGGGAGCATTCCTCGCCGGTGGGTGCGTAGTAGGGGATGGCGGGCGCCATTCCCTCGCCCGCCTCCTGGCCCGTCCCCTGGCTCCTCTCCTGGCCCGTCCCCTGGCCCGTCCCCTGGCCCGTCCCCTGGGCGGTGCGGCTCATTCGGCGGGCTGCGGTTCGGCGGCCATGTGCGCCGGCCGTTCCTCATGCACCGGGCCGAGCACCGACCAGACATAGAGCAGCACGGCAACCGCCACGACGGCGCCGGCGCCGAGCCGCATCCAGTAGAACAGCAGCAGTTGCTCCTGCACCTCCATGTACATCATGCCCATCACCCGCTGCAGGTGCACCTGCACCACGCCGGCGAAGGTCAGCACGATGGTCATGAAGAACATTGCCGAGACCATGATCCAGAAGCTCCACATGTTGAGCACCTGGTTGTAGGGCTGGCGGCCGCGCAGATAGGGCATGGCATAGGTGATGATGGCCAGGTTCAGCATCACATAGGCGCCGAAGAAGGCGAGGTGGCCGTGGGCTGCGGTGATCTGGGTGCCGTGGCTGTAGTAGTTCACCCCGTGCAGGGTGTGCATGAAGCCCCAGACCCCGGCGCCGAAGAAGGCGCCGACCGTGCAGCCCAGCGCCCAGAGCATCGCCGCCTTGTTCGGGTGGTCGCGCCGGCCGCGCCAGACCATGCTGAAGGTGAAGATCACCATGGCAAAGAAGGGCGCGACCTCGAAGGTCGAGAAGATGCTGCCGACCCACTGCCAGTAGCCCGGCGCGCCGATCCAGTAGTAGTGGTGGCCGGTGCCGAGCAGGCCGGAGAACAGCGCCAGGCCGACGATGGCATAGAGCCACTTCTCCACCACCTCGCGGTCGACGCCGGTCATCTTGAGGACCAGGAAGGCCAGGATGGAGGCCATCACCAGCTCCCACACCCCCTCGACCCAGAGATGGATCACATACCACCAGTAGAGCTTGTCGACCGCGATGTTCGCCGGGTTCCAGATGGCAAAGAGCCAGAACACCGCGATCCCGACCATGCCGAGCAGCAGCACGTTGGTGATCGCGGTGCGGCGCCCCTTCAGCACCGTCATGCCGATATTGTAGAGGAAGAGGCCGGCGACCACGACGATCGCCCATTTGATCCAGAGCGGCTGCTCCAGGAACTCCCGCCCCTCATGGATGCCCATGAGGTAGCCGCCCACCGCGGCCAGCGCGCCGACCAGCAGCAGCGCGAACTGGACATAGGCGAGCAGCGGGCTCTCCAGCTCGCGCTCCGCCTCCTCCGGGACCAGGTAGTAGGCGGCGCCGAAGAAGCCCATCAGCAGCCACACCACCAGCGCATTGGTGTGGATCATGCGAATGATGTTGAAGGGCAGCAGTTCGGCGAGGAAATTCGGCAGGGCATAGACCGTGCCGGCGAGCAGGCCGAACAGGATCTGCACCACGAACAGGCCGAGGGCGCCGAGGAAATAGACATGGGCGACCTTCTGGCTGGCATACTTCATGACACTCGTGTCCCCTCAGCCCGCGTCGTTGGGCGGCCAGCCCTGGGTGTTGATCCGGCTGACGAATCCCAGGAAATCGGCGAGGTCGCTGACCTCCTGCTCGGTCAGGTGGAACTGCGGCATCTGCCGCCGGCCCGGCACCCCGCTCGGCTGCGAGGCCATCCAGGCGGCGAAGACCGCGCGCGCCCCCTCCGGGTCCTCGTGCCCGCCATAGCGCTTCCAGACATTGCCGAGCTCGGGCGCGAAATAGGCGCCCTCGCCGAGCAGCGTGTGGCAGTTGATGCAGGAGTGGCGCTCCCAGACATGCTTGCCGCGCACCACCCCCTCGCTCATCGTCGAGACCGGCGCGCTCGTGCTGTTCATGTAGAGATGGCTGTGCACCGTCAGCGCGACGAAGACCACGAGGAAGAAGGCCGATCCCCCGTAGAAGATGTTGCGCGTGGCGGCTTTCGTCAGGCGCTCGGCCATGGTGCGGGTCCCCCACCCTCTATCCTGCGATTGCGGAAGCCGACCGGCCAAGGCCAGGACCGCGCAGGGCGAATCAACAATACGCGCAAAACGAGTATTGCAATTGAGTGTTTGCCGCACGAGCCGGCAAGGGGGATTCTCAGCCCAATGTGAAGATCACAGGCCCAAAGGCCAACACCGCCGCCAAAACAGCCCACGGCAGCCCGCACTCAGCCGCGCCGCGCCGCCGCGCGCCGCCGCGGCACCGGACCGGCCGGGCCAAGGTCGAGCCGCCGCTGCCGGGCAGTCCAGGCGTATTTCGCATCGCCCTCCAGCAGGTGCAGGTGGTCGGCGATGCGGTTGCGCTCCAGCCAGGCCAGCGTGGCCTCCAGCTCAGCCAGCGACATCTCCGCGCGGCCCCGCCCCATCACCCGCTTGAGGGCGGCCGAATAGGCATGATGCGCCCCGGCGCCGCGCGGGATGTGCAGCGCGCCCTCATCCTCCACCACCTGCGCCGCCACCATGCGACCCACCCGCAGCCGCAACTCGCGCTCGCGCCGCGAGGGGATATCCAGCAGGTCGGGCTGCCGGGTCAGCACCTGCTCGCTGCGCGCGGCGGCGAAATCGGGGCCGGGGGCGAGGCGCGCCCAGCGCAGCGCGGTGGCATTGGAGGCCAGCGGCACGATCGGGTCGAAGCGTTCCCGGCCATCGTCCATCGGCAGTTCGCCCTGCCGGCGCGGCTTGCGGGCGCGGGCGAGCGTGCCCTGCTCGCGCTCGATCCGCTCGCGGAAGCGCTGGAACAGGAAGTCGTCGGGGTGCAGCACCAGCGCCGACTGTTCCTGATAGGGGCCGGCGGCCGGGTCCACCCGGGTGGCGCGGGCGATCATCTGCTCCAGCCAGGCGCGGGAGCGGATATGGGTCAGCGCGGCGCAGACCGAGACCGAGGGCGCGTCCAGCCCCTCATAGGCCATGGCGCAGGTGACCAGGATGGAGGGCTCGGGCCGCAGCCGGAAGGCGGCGAGGGTCTCCTGCGCGTCGCGCTCGTCCGAGGTGGCGATGCGGACGGCCTGCTCCGCCTGCACCCGCGGCACCCAGCCGCGCAGCCAGCCGAGATACTTGCGGGCATTCTCCTGGTCCGGCGCCACCACCAGCAGCTTGCCGAGCCCCATGGCGGCCTCGCGCGGCGGGATGCCGAGTCGCTCCCGCCGGCCGGTGCGGAGGTCGCGGGTGGCCTCGAAGGCGCGGCGCAGCAGGTCGCGGGCGAATCCGGTCCGCAGCGCTGTGAAGAGCGCCGGCCTGGCGACCTCGGGGCTGCCGGAGATGCGGTGCGGCCCGAGCCGGCGGCGCTCCTCGTCCAGCCATTCCGCCTCGCCATCGAGCGCGCCGAAATCCACCGGCAGCACCGCCTTCTCGGCCAAGGCCTGGGCGCGACTGTAGCCCACCACGGCCCAGCCGGGCGCCTCCAGCGCCACCTCCCGCGTCCGGGCGGCCTGGCCGCGGCGATAGGGCAGCCAGAGAATCGCCCTGCCATCCGCCCGCTCCAGCGTGCCGGAGAGCAGCAGCCGCACCCGCGCCACCTCCAGCAGCGGCAGGATGGCGCGGGACCAGGCAGCCTCGTCATCCGGCGCCAGGGGGGTCGATCTCGGCCAATGAGGGCAGGTGATGCACCTCGTCCACCACGAGCAGGTAGCGGTGGCGGCGGTGCTCGGCGAGGTGGAGGTCGGGCTGCGCCGCGATGCCCTGATAGGTGGTGATGTAGCCCTGCAGCCCGCGGCAGAGGTCGGGCGCATTCTCGGCGGCGCGGAGCGAGACGCCATGCGCCAGCGCGGCGCGCCAGGCCGGGTCGGCGAAGGCTTCCTCGGCCTGGAGGCGCAGGCTGTCGCGCGGCACGATCCAGCAGACCCGGTCCACCACGCCCGCCTCGATCAGCCGTGCCGCGGCGATCACCGGCAGCAGCGACTTGCCGCCGCCCGGCGTCACCGCGGCGAGGATATCGACCAGGTCGGTCTGCCCGCTGGCGATCGCCGCCACGATGCCGGCGACCAGGCGCTGATGCTTGCGCAGCGGGCGGTGCATGGCGGGCGGGGGCGTCCGTCACCGGGGAAGGAGCCGCAGGGTAGCCCCACGCGGATTCCGCTGTGAATCCCCCTGACGGCGCAAATCCGGCCCCCACGGGCTGCCGCCGCGGCGGCCAGGCCCGTCGTTCCGGGTGATGCCGCCTTTATCCTGCGGGCCGGGTCACGGCGCCGGGCGCCGCGGCCCGCCGCCGGGCAAGGCCGTCCTATGCGGAGCGCGCCAGGGCGCGGAGATCCCGCAGCATGGAGCGCAGCAGGGCCGCTTCGCCGCTGCACAGCTCCGCATCGGTGCCGTCGCCGGTGAGCCGCGCCACCAGAATTTCCGCCTTGCTGGCGAGATCGCCGATGCTGCGGGCGCGCAGGGCAGCAAGCGATAGCAGGATTTGCGCCTCCGCCTCGCAGACCGCGTCCAGGTCGTGCTCGCTGGTGCATTCCCCGGCCAGGACCGGAATCTGCTCCAGCCTCTGGCAAAGGCCCGCCAGGTCGTCGAAGCGGAACAAGGGGCCCGGAGCCGGAGCCCTGGCCGGGGATGAGCGCCGCGGCGCTCAAATGGTCCACCCGGCGGCATCGCGGCCGGCCCCGTTCTGGATGGACATGGCATGCGCCGGCCGGCAGGCGGTGATCTGCGCGCCGCGCGCGACGAAGGCGGCGACCATGGCCGCCACCTCGGCCTCGGTGGGGCGGCCCAGGGCGCGGCAGCGCTGCATATGGGCCAGCATGGTGCGGCGGCCATCGGCGGCGGCACGGAAGGCGGCGCCGGGAGCGTTCTTGGCGGCAGGAGTATCGGCTTGAGTGGTGCTGCCTTGGTTTTGGCTGCGGCTAACAGGCATTGTCCTGTCCTCACGTTTCCGTGAAGGGACATTACGCTGTATACGCATCACGTGAAAATGCTTGGAATGTTAATTATTCTTCATGTTCTGGGCCGCCGGGGCCAGGGCGCGGAGGACCATGTCGATATGCGCCTCCCGCATCGCGCCGAGATCCGGTGCCCGGTCCTCGCCCAGCATCATCCGCCAGACCGAACCCATGATGGCCGGCGCCAGGACCACATGGACCAATCCCGGCTGGTCCACCGCATCGGCCCGGAATTCGCCGGTCTCGATCCCGGCGCGGAGCGCGGCGCGGACGATCTCCGTGGCGCGGGCCAGCACCTCCCGGCTGTAGAAATCCGCCAGTTCCGGGAAACGGTCGGCTTCCGCGATGATGAGCTTGCACAGCACCTGCTCGCGCGGATTCTCCGCCATCCGGGCATAGCCGGTGGTGATCAGGCGGCGCAGCATCTCCCGCCGCGGGCCCTGGAAGCCGGCGATCAGCCGCGCCGCCTCGTCGAGCTTCGGCGCCACGCAGCCGCGCACCGCGGCCATGAAGAGGTCGGCCTTGCCGCCCGGGAAATAGTGGTAGAGCAGCCCCTTGGCGACGCCGGCCCGGCTGGCCACGGCCGCCATCCCGGCGCCGGCATAGCCACGCTCGGCGAATTCCTCGATCGCCGCCGCCAGGATCAGCGGCATCCGCTCGGCCGGCGCCAGACGCTGCCGCCGCTGCCGCCCCTCCGCCCCTACCACCGCCACCTGCCCAGGCTTTCCCATCGCCTGCGTCATGCTCCCTTATTGACCGAACGGCCAGTAAGGGACCATATAGGCATCCGCTACTGACCGTCCAGTCGGTAGTCTCGCGGAGTGCCGGCAAGGCCCATGCTCGACAATCCCAACCCCACGCCCTTCGGCGAAACCACCGCCCCGACCCCGCGGACCGCCCCGCCGGCTGGCCGCCGGTGGCGCGGCTGGCTGCTGGCCGGTGCGGCGGTGCTGGCCCTCGGGGCCGGGGCCGGGCTGCTGCATTTCCGCGGCGCCACCGCGCCAACCCCCGCCGCGCCGCCCCGGGAGGCCATGGTCGCCCCGCCGGCGCTGACGGTCGCGGTGGCGCCGGTCGAGAGCCGGCCCATGCTGCGGGTGGTCATCGGCGATGGTTCGGTGGTGGCTTGGCAGGAATTGGTGATCGGCGCCGAGCTTGGCGGGCTCCGCGTCGTCGAGGTTGCCGTCGAGGAGGGCGAGAGCGTCCGCCGCGGCCAGCTCCTGGCCCGATTCGACGATGCGGTGCTGGCCGCCCAGTTCGCCCAGGCCGAGGCCGCCGTGACCGAGGCGGAGGCGGCCCTCGAGATCGCGCAACTGGACCTTGAGCGGGCCCGGCAGCTCTCCCGCAGCGCCATCGCCACGCGGCAGACGTTGGAGCAGCGGCAATCGGCGGCGCGCCAGGCGGAGGCACGGCTGCTCGCCGCGCGGGCCCGCCGCGACGAGACCGCCGCCAGGTTGGCCCAGACCCGCGTGGTGGCGCCGACCGATGGGACCGTCTCGCGCCGGAGCGCCCTGCTCGGCGCCGTCGTCCCGGCCGGGCAGGAGATGTTCCGCCTGATCCGCGACAACCGGCTGGAACTGGATGCGCGGGTGCCGGAACTCGACCTCGCCGGCGTCAGCCCCGGCCAGGCGGTGCGCGTGCTGCATGGCGAGCGGATGATCGAGGCCAGGGTCCGCATGGTGGCGCCGATTGTCGCGGCGGAGACGCGGCTCGGCCTGGTGCATGTCGCCCTGCCGGAGGGCTCCGGCCTTCGCCCTGGCATGTTCGCCCGGGCCGAGATCCGGTCGGAGGCGCCGCGCGCCATCGCCGTACCGCAGCAGGCCGTGGTGTTCCGCGAGGGCGCCCCCGCCGTCTTCGTGCTGCCGGAGGGGAGCGAGCGCGTCGCGCTCAGGCGCATCGAGACCGGCGCCCGCCAGGAGGGCATGGTCGAGGTCGCATCGGGCCTGCGTCCAGGCGAGCGGATCGTGCTCACCGGCGCCGGCTTCCTCAGCGATGGCGACCGCGTGGCCCTCGCCCCGCCCGCTGAGCGTCAGGCGGCGGCCCCATGAGCAGCAGCGCGCCCGAATACCGCAACATCTCCGCCTGGGCCATCCGCAACCCGGTGGCCACCATGGTGCTGTTCCTGCTGCTGACCGTGGCGGGGCTGGTCGCCTTCCCCTGGCTCCGCATCAACAATACCCCTGATCTCGACCTGCCGGCGGTGGTGGTGACCATCGCCCAGCCCGGCGCCGCCCCGGCCGAGCTGGAGACGCAGGTGACGCGGCGGGTCGAGGATGCGGTGGCGGGGCTCGGCGATGTCAAGCACATCACCTCCACCGTGGTGGATGGCGCCTCCACCACGGTGATCGAATTCGTGCTCGGCAAGGATATCGACCGCGCCACCAATGATGTGCGGGACAAGGTCGCGCAGATCCGCACCTTCCTGCCGGCCGGCGTGCGCGAACCCGTGGTGACGCGGGTGGAGGCCACCGGCGGCGCCATCGTCACCTATACCGTCGCCTCGCCCCGGATGTCGGACGAGCAGCTAAGCTGGTTCGTGGACGATACCGTGGCCAAGGCGCTGCTCTCGGTGCCCGGCGTCGCGCTGGTGAACCGGGTGGGCGGGGTGGATCGCGAGATCCGCATCGCGCTCAGGCCGGACCGGCTGCTGGCGCTCGGCATCACCGCCAACCAGGTGAATGCGCAGCTCCGCGACCTGAACGTCAACCTGCCGGGCGGCCGCGGCACGGTCGGCGCCGGCGAGCAGGCCATCCGCACGCTCGGCTCCGCGCCTTCGGTCGAGGCGCTGCGCGCCCGCAGCATCATTTTGCCCGGCGGCCGCACCGCCCGGCTCGGCGAGCTGGCCGAGGTGGCCGATGCCACCGCCGAGATCCGCACCGCCGCAAGGCTGGACGGCCGGCCGGTGGTGGGTTTCGAGGTGATGCGCACGCGCGGCTCCTCCGAGGTGCGGGTCGCCGGGCAGGTGGCGGAACGCGCCCGGCTGCTGGCGGCGGAGCATCCCGGCCTCGAGATCCACCAGGTCACCTCCACCGTGAGCTTCGTGCTGGCCGGCTACCATGCCGCCCTCGAGGCCCTGGCCGTCGGCGCCGTGCTGGCGATGGTGGTGGTCTGGCTGTTCCTGCGGGACTGGCGGGCCACCGCCATGGTCTCGGTGGCCATGCCGCTCTCGCTGGTGCCGACCTTCTTCGTGATGCACTGGCTCGGCTTCTCGTTGAACAACGTGACGCTGCTGGGGCTGACCCTGGTGGTCGGCGTGCTGGTGGATGACGCCATCGTCGAGATCGAGAACATCGTCCGCCACATGCGCGCCAATCCCGGCGCCGGCGCCTATCGGGCGGCGCTGGATGCCTCGGCGGAGATCGGCCTGGCGGTGGTCGCCACCACCGCGGCGATTCTCGCCGTCTTCGTGCCGGTGGCCTTCATGCCGGGCATCCCGGGGCAGTTCTTCCGCCAGTTCGGCCTGACGGTCGCGGCCGCCGTGGCCTTCTCCCTGGTGGTGGCGCGGCTGCTGACGCCGCTGCTCGGCGCCTATTTCCTGAAGGATGGGGGCAAGGACCACGCCGAGGAGGTCGGCGATGGCGCGGTGGGCCGCCGCTACCTGCGGCTGCTGCGCTGGTGCCTGCGGCACCGCCTGGTCACGCTGTTCGGGGGCCTCGGCTTCTTCGCCGTCTCGGTGGCGCTGGTGCCCTTCATCCCGCAGGATTTCGTCCCCGGCGCCGATCGCGGCCGCTCCGCGCTCTCCATCGAGCTGGCGCCCGGCGCCACCCTTTCCCAGACCGAGGCGGTGGTGCAGCAGGCCACCCGCATCCTGCGGCAGCGGCCGGAGGTGGAATCGGTCTTCGCCTCGCTCGGCACCGCCAATAGCGGCGCGGCGGGCGGCCCGGCGCTGGGCAATACCACCAAGGCCGGCGACCCGCGCACCGCGAACCTCATCGTCACCCTGGTGCCACGGGCCGAGCGCGGCATCAGCCAGCAGCGTTTCGAGGCGCTGGTGCGGCCGGATCTGGAACGCCTGCCCGGTGCGCGCGTCAAGTTCGGTGCCGATGGCCAGAGCGGCTCGCGCCTGCAGGTGACGCTGGTGGGCGATGACGCCGAGGCCCTGGCCCAGGCGGCCCGCGAGCTGGAGAGCCAGATGCGCGGCCTGCCCCGCCTGGCCGGTGCCCGCTCCACCGCCAGCCTGGTGCGGCCGGAGCTGCAGATCATCCCGCGCGAGGCGCGGGCGGCGGAGCTGGGTGTCTCGGTCGCGGCCATCAGCACCACCGCGCGCATCGCCACCATCGGCGACATCGATCAGAGCCTGGCGCGGTTCAACCTGCCGGACCGGCAGATCCCGATCCGGGTGATGCTGGACGAGCGCGCGCGCGGCGACCTCGACCAGTTGCGGATGCTGCGGGTCGAGGGCCGCGCCGGGCTGGCGGTGCCGCTGGATGCGGTGGCGGAGATCCGGCACGGCGCCGGCCCGGCGCAGATCGACCGGCTCGACCGCGTGCGCAAGGCCATGGTGGAGGCGGAGCTGAACGGCCTGCCGCTGGGCGAGGCGACGAAGCTGGTGGCGGCGCTGCCGATCATGCAGCACCTGCCGGAGGGCGTGCGGCAGCGCGCCACCGGCGATACCGAGATCATGGCGGAGCTCTTCGGCGGCTTCGCGGTGGCGCTCGGCTCCGGGGTGCTGTTGATCTATCTGGTGCTGGTGCTGCTGTTCGGCGGCTTCCTGCAGCCGCTGACGATCATGTCGGCGCTGCCGCTCTCGCTCGGCGGCGCGCTGCTGGCGCTGCTGCTGGCGCAGAAGGCGCTTGGCGTCTCGGCGGTGATCGGCGTGCTGATGCTGATGGGGATCGTGGCGAAGAACTCGATCCTGCTGGTGGAATACGCGGTGCTGGCGCGGCGCGAGCAGGGCCTTTCCGGCGAGGCGGCAATCGTTGAGGCGGCGCGCAAGCGCGCCCGGCCGATCGTGATGACCACCATCGCGATGTGCGCCGGCATGGCGCATATCGCGGCCGGCATCGGCACGGACAGCGAGTTCCGCTCGCCCATGGCGCTGGTGGTGATCGGCGGGCTGGTGACCTCGACCCTGCTCAGCCTGGTCTTCGTGCCGGCGGCCTATAGCTATGTGGACCAGTTCGAGGGGTGGCTGCTGCGGCGCGGCAGGCGGGGTGCGGGGGCGGTGCGGGTTCCGGGGTGAGAGGGTAGCCCCTTTTCGATGGCGCCGCAGAGGACGTGCGAATGTTATGTTCTTTTTTGTCTATCCTTCGGAGAGCCGACTCCGTTTCAGTTCGTCACGAAGGCCGTTCACCCATTTTGCGGCTTCCGTAGCAGCTTCAGAATTGCCGTGCTTGTCTGGATGGAGCAGGAATAGCAGTGCTTTGAGTCGAGCATCGTCTAATCCAAGCTGCGCCATCGCACTTGTGGATGTTTGGTTTTTTCTGATTCTCTTTAACTCAGTCTTTAGCCGAAAGATTTCCTCCAAAATTGCGTTATTTTCTGCCAATACTGCGTCATGCTTAGCTAATGCTAAATCGCGTTCAGCTCGAATGCTATCCACCTCAATTTGATTGGGATAAAATTCGGACTGCGGTCTGGTATTATATTCCGAGATCGCATCAAAATCTGAAGTGGAGTTTGGCCTGCTTGCTGGCTTGCGCTGCTTCCGAATTGGCTCCGGCTGTAGCATACGGAGGGGCATATTTGGCTGAGCATTTAGGACATTCGCAGTTATTTTCTTTTCTTCTTTGTGCCAGAATAGAAGATTGATTGCTTGGTCGCCAACGTCGAGCACACAAGCAAGCATTTTGGATGCTCTGGCTTTTCTACGGACTTGATTCGCTCGCCGAATGCCCAATGCATCTCTGGGCAATTGGACAAAAAGAAGGATGGGGGGATCTGGCCAAAAAATCACTCGGCGCCTAAGTGCATGAAATTTTGTAACCGGCGCGGCCGCAGCCAAATCAATCCACCAACCCGGCAAGCAAAAATTATCCCTACTTACCGCTTTAACGGCATCCTCAAGCCCAGCCCTACTACAACAGAAGCCGAATGGGCTATCCGTTATAACTTCGTTAAAGCAATGCTCAATTGATTTTACATCTTTTGCGATGGAAATCGGACACCAAGCCGAGCGACTCCAACCTCCAAACGCTCTGAATGTGTCGCACACCGTGCTATCTTCAGCAACACTCTCGGGAAATTGATCTTTCGCCGCCAATGAACGTTTCTCCAAAGCGCGCCGCATCCAAGTTGACCTTTACCCAATACCCAAACGGAGGGACTGCCGCGCCCAGGTTCCGGGCAACTGAATATCATTCTTACTAACAAATGAGATACACACAGTCCAGTTAATGCTGCAAGAAACGAATGTGTGCTGGATGATTTTGGAGGACGCAGTTATCCAACAGAGCCGCTGGTGTGAGGTGGCGCAGAAGGCAGCGGAGTCACACGGACCGCGGCGGAATGGCGACTCGAGCATCTGCCAATGCTTCTGGCCCTGGTCCGCGCGACAGGATATGCACCACAACCTTGCCGAGACGGACGCCGGCTTCAACGGAGCGCACCAGCGTATCGGATGGGCATCAGCGCGTGCCGCCGGCCATCCTGCCTGCCGCAGCACTGCCTTACGCTAGACGGCGAATAGCCGACCCGGCGCCGGATCGCCAGAGGGCGCCGCCTTTCCTATGCTTCCCAGATCTAATGGGAGAGGAATGCCATGCCCGAGACCACCACCGCCACCGGCCCCCTGCACGGCATCCGCGTGCTCGACCTCACCGGCGTGGTGCTCGGCCCCTTCGCCACCCAGACGCTCGGCGACTGGGGCGCCGAGGTCATCAAGCTGGAACCACCGCAGGGCGACCTGGTGCGGAATTCCGGGGTGTATCGCCATCCCGGCATGGCCTCGGTCTTCCTCGGCGTCAACCGCAACAAGCGCTCCCTCTGCCTCGACCTGAAGACGCCGGAGGGGGCCGAAATCCTGCGCCGACTGATCCCCTCGATGGATGTGCTGGTGAGCAATATCCGCCCCGCCGGCATGGCCCGCCTCGGCTTCGGCTATGCGGATTGCGCGGCGCTCAACCCGCGCCTCGTCTATGCGGTGGCGACCGGCTTCGGCCAGGACGGGCCGGACCGCGCCCGCCCGGCCTTCGACGAGATCATCCAGGCCGCCAGCGGCCTCGCCGCCGTGGTGGGGGAGGATGGGCCGCCCGCCTTCGTGCCCTCCCTCGTCGCCGACAAGATCACCGGCATGGCCCTGCTCTCCGCGACGCTCGCCGCGCTGCTGCACCGGGAACGCACTGGCGAGGGCCAATTGGTCGAGGTGCCGATGCTGGAGACGCTCACCGCCTTCGTCGCCGTCGAGCACCTGGGCGGCCTGACCTTCGACCCGCCGCAGGGCGAGCCGGGCTACAAGCGGCTGCTGCACCGCAAGCCGGTGCCGACCGCGGATGGGCATATCACCCTGCTGCCCTATACGGCGGCGCATTGGCGCGCCTTCCTCACCGCCGCCGGCAGGCCGGAGCTGATCGAGGAACTCGGCGTCGAGAACCCGGTGACGCGCAACGCCAATATCGACCGGATCTATGCCGCCTGCGCCGAGATCGCGCCGGGCCGCACCACCGCGGAATGGCTGGCGCTCTGCGACGAGCTCGACATCCCCGCCACCGCCTTCTCGCGGCTGGAGGATCTTCCGGAACACCCGCATCTGAAGGCGGTCGGCCTGTTCCAGGACATGGACCACCCGAGCGAGGGCCGGCTCCGCTACGCCCGCCCGCCGACCCGCTTCGCCAGGACCCCCGCCAGCGTGCGGCGCCCGATGCCGCGGCTCGGCGAGCATACGGCGGAAATCCTGGGCGAGCTTGGCTATGACCAGGCGGCGATCGAGGCGATGGCCGCGCGCGGCACCGTCAGGCTGGGCGGCGGCTGAAGCCGATGCTGCCCAGGCTCTCGCCCCGCATCGCGGCCACCGCCGCGCCGCCGATCCCCGCCGCCCGCGCCTGGGCGGCGCGCTATGCCGGCGGCGCCGGCCCTACCATCGACCTCACCCAGGCGGTGCCCGGCTATCCGCCGCCACCCAGCCTGCTGGAGCAACTCGCGCGCGCCGCCGGCAGCCCGGCCCATGCCGGCTATGGCCCGATCGACGGCGAGCCGCCGCTGCGCGAGGCGCTGGCCGCGGATATGGCCGCCTGCTACGGCGCGCCCATCGGCACCGCCGATATCGCCATCACTTCCGGCGGCAACCTGGCCTTCACCATGGCCATGACGGTGCTGGCCGGCACGGGCGATGCGGTGCTGCTGCCCGCGCCCTGGTATTTCAACCACCGCATGGCGCTGGAGATGCTGGGCATCCGCGCCATCCCCCTGCCCTGCCGCGCCGAGGACGGCTTCCTGCCGGACCCCGGCCGCGTGGCGGCGCTGCTGGCGCAGGGCGCCCGGGCGCTGGTGCTGGTCTCGCCCAACAACCCGACCGGCGCCACCTATCCGCCCGCCCTGATCGAAGCCTGCGCCGCGTCCTGCCGCGCGCAGGGCGCCTGGCTGGTGCTGGACGAGACCTATCGGGACTTCCTCGCGCCCGGTCAGGTGCCGCCGCATGGGCTGTTCCAGGACCCGTCCTGGCGGGACCATTTCGTGCACCTCTATTCCTTCTCCAAGGCCTATTGCGTGCCGGGGCACCGGGTCGGCGCCATCGCCGGCGGCAGCGCCTTCCGGGCCGGGCTGCTGAAGGCGCTCGACACCATGCAGATCTGCGCCCCGCGTCCCGCCCAGGCGGCGCTGGCCTGGGCGGTGCCGGCGCTGCGGGACTGGCGCGCCGGCAACCAGGCACTGATGGCGGAACGCGCCGCCGCTTTCCGCCGGGTGGCGGGGCAATTGCCGGGCTGGCGGCTGGACGCGCTCGGCGCCTATTTCGCCTATCTCCGGGTGCCAGAGGGCGGGCCGGATGCCCTGGAACTGGCGGAGCGAATGGCGGTGGAGCGCGGCCTGCTCGGCCTGCCCGGCCCCTTCTTCGGCCTCGGCCAGGAGCGGCATCTGCGGCTGGCCTTCGCCAATGCCGGGCTGGAGGCGATCGCGGCGGTGCCGGAGCGCCTCGCCGGGTTCTGAGCCAATTGCGCCCGGCGGCTTTCCCCGCAAGCATAGGCGTATCGAGAGGGAGAAGACACCATGGCCGAGGCCCGCACCCGCGCCGACCAATTCTGCCAGCGCTTCGGCCTGCGTGCGCCCATCCTGCAGGCCCCCATGGCCGGCGCCTGCCCGCCCCCGCTCGCCGCCGCCGTGGCCAATGCCGGCGGCCTCGGCGGCTTCGGCGCGCTGAACAGCACGCCCCAGGGCATCCGCGACTGGGCCGCCGACTTCCGCGCCCGCAGCAATGGCGGATTCCAGATCAACCTGTGGATCCCCGACCCGCCGCCCACCCGCGACGCGGCGCATGAGGCGCGGGTGCGCGAGGTGCTGTCGCGCCTCGCCGGGCTGGAGGTGCCCGATCCCGGCCCGGGTCCCTTCGTGGCGGATTTCGCCGGGCAATGCGCTGCGATGATCGAGGCGGCGCCGCCCATCGTCTCCTCCATCATGGGCCTCTTCCCGGCCGAGGTGGTGGCGCGGCTCAAGGCCCAGGGCATTGCCTGGATCGCCAATGCCACCACGGTGGCCGAGGCCCGCGCCGCCGAGGCCGCCGGCGCCGATGCGGTGGTGGCGCAGGGCGCCGAGGCCGGCGGCCACCGCGGCGGCTTCGACAATACGGAGGCCGAGCGCACGCTGAACGGTCTGTTCGCCCTGCTGCCGCAGGTGGCGGATGCGGTCTCGGTGCCGGTGATCGCGGCGGGCGGCATCATGGATGGGCGCGGCATCGCGGCGGCGCTGACGCTGGGCGCCAGCGCGGTGCAGATGGGCACCGCCTTCCTCCGCTGCCCGGAGGCCGCCATCCACCCCGCCTGGGCCGCGGCGATCGGCCAGGCGAAGCCGGAGGATACGGTGCTGACCCGCGGCTTCTCCGGCCGCCTGGCGCGCGGCATCCGCAACCAGGTGACGGAGGCTTTCGCGGGGGACCTCACCCCCGCCCCCCCTATCCGGTGCAGCGGGCGATGATGGTGAAGGTCCGGGCGGCGGCCGAGGCGGCGGGCGATGCCAGCCGCATGCAGGCCTGGGCCGGCCAGGGCGCGGCGATGACCCGCGCCGAGCCGGCGGCGGAACTGGTGCAGCGGCTCTGGAGCGAGGCGGCGGCGCTGCTGCCGTGAGGCGCGCGCCCTACCCGGCCGTGATCCCCGCCGCCTGCACCACCTCCCGCTGCCGCGCCAATCGGCGCGGTTATGCGCGGCCAGCGCCTCCGGCGTGCCGCCCATGGTCTCCAGCCCCTGCCGGCGCAATTCCGCCAGGGTCGCGGGGTCCGCCAGGGCGCCGTTCACCAGTGCGTTCAGCCGGGCGATGATCGGGGCCGGCGTGCCGGCCGGCGCGTAGATCGCCCACCAGCCCTCGACCAGCACGCCGGGCAGCCCGGCCTCGGCCATGGTCGGCACCTCGGGCAGAATGAAGTGGCGCGCCTCGCCGGTGACGGCCAGCGGGCGAATGGCGCCGGACTGGATATGCGGCAGGAAGCCGAGCGGGTGGTAGACCATGGCATCCACCGTGCCGTTCAGCAGGTCGGCGATGGCGCGGCCGCCCTCCCGGTAGGGCACATGGGTGGTGGTGACGCCGCTGCGGAGGTCGATCAGCGCCTGGGTCAGATGCCCGGTGGTTCCGGTGCCGGCCGAGGCGATGCTGAGCCTGCGCCGCCGCGCCAGCGCCAGGAACTCCGCCACCGAGGCCACGCCGAGCTGCGGCCGCACGCCCAGCACCACGGAAGTCCGGGCGAAGCTGGCGATGGGGGCAAAATCGCGCAGCGGGTCATAGGCCAGGCCGGGCATCAGGATCGGGTTGGTGGCCATGGCGCCGGAGGTGCCGAAGAGCAGCACATGCCCATCCGGTGCCGCCTGCGCCACGGCCAGCGCGCCGACCGTGCCGCCGGCGCCGCTGCGGTTGTCCACCACCACCGGCTGGCCGATGTCGCGGGCGATGAAGGCGGCGGCCAGGCGGCCGAGGATATCGGTGGTGGTGCCGCCGGCGAAGGGCACGACCAGCCGCACCGGGCGGTCCGGCCAGGCGGATTGGGCGGCGGCAGGCAAGGCGGGCAGCGCCAGCGCGGCGCCGAGCAGGGTGCGGCGGTTCATGGACTGGACTCCTCCGAGAAGATGGGGCGCGTCGCCCCTCATTGCAGCGCGAATTTCACCACCGAGAGTGCCGCGATCAGCCAGACCGCGCCACTCACCTGCCGCGCCCGCCCCGCCGCCGCCTTCAGCACCGCATGGGTGATGAAGCCGAGCCCGATGCCCGTCGCGATGGAGAAGGTGAAGGGCATCGCCAGCGCGGTAATCACCGCCGGCACGTAATCCGTCGCATCATCCCAATCCAGGCCGCGCAGCGCCTGCGCCATCAGGCAGGCAACGAAGACCAGGGCCGGCGCCGTGGCGAAGCCGGGGATGGAGGCGGCGAGCGGCGCCAGGAACAGCGCCAGCAGGAACAGCGCGGCGACGGTCAGCGCCGTCAGCCCGGTGCGCCCGCCGGCCTGGATGCCCGCCGCGCTCTCGATGTAGCTGACCGTGGTGGAGGTGCCGAGCGAGGCGCCGATGATGGCGCCGCCGCTATCCGCCAGCAGCGCCCGGCCAAGCTCGGGCACCGTGCCATCCGGCCGCATCAGCCCGGCGCGATGCGTGGTGGCGATCAGGGTGCCGGCATTGTCCAGCAGGTCCACCAGGAAGAAGGTGAAGACGATGCCGGTCAGGCCGAGGCTGAGCGCGCCCCCGATGTCCATCTGCAGGAAGGTCGGCGCCAATGAGGGCGGCAGGCTCACCACGCCCTGGAATTGCGTGAGGCCGAAGGGGATGCCTGATGCGGCCGTCACCAGGATGCCGATGACCATCGCCCCCGGCACCCGCCGCACCGAAAGCCCAGCGATCAGCAGGAAGCCCGCGCAGGCGAGCAGGGTCGCGGGCTCGCCGAGCCGGCCCAGCCCCACCAGCGTCGCCGGGTGGTCCACCACCAGCCCCATGGTCTTCAGCCCGATCAGCCCGAGGAAGAAGCCGATCCCGGCGGCGATGCCGAATTTCAGCGACAGCGGGATGCCATTGATGAGCCATTCCCGCAGCCGCAGCAGCGACACCGCCAGGAAGACCAAGCCGGAGACGAAGACCGCGCCCAGCGCCACCTGCCAGGGGATGCCCAGGCCGAGCACCACGGAGAAGGCGAAATAGGCGTTCAGCCCCATGCCCGGCGCCAGGGCGATCGGGTAATCCGCAAGCAGCCCCATCAGCGCCGAGCCGATCGCGGCGGCGAGGCAGGTGGCGACGAAAGCGGCGCCCGGATCGATCCCCGCCTGCGCCAGGATCGAGGGATTGACCACGATGATATAGGCCATGGTCAGGAAGGTGGTGGCGCCGGCCAGCACCTCCCGCCGCACCGTCGTCCCGCGCGCCGCCAAGCCGAAGAACCGCTCCATCAGCCGAATCGCCCCTCTCGCCGCCGCGAGACTAGGCTGCGTGGCGCGGCCCGGGCAAAGCCGCGCAGGCCCCGGCTACAGCCCGTGCCGCCGCAACTCGGCGCCCAGCTGCCCGGTCACCGCCAGCCAAGCCAGGCGCAGGTCGCCGCGCAGCGACCAGAGCGGGTGGCTGAAGGTCGCCGGCCGGTTGCGCTCGAGCGTCAGGTGGGAGATCCAGGCACAGCCATAGCCGACCACCGGCGCCAGCAGCAGCAGCCACCACTCCCCGGTGGCAAGCCCGAGCAGCAGCAGCGCCGCGGCCGCCAGGGTGCCGGCGACATGCACCACCCTGGTGGCCGGCCGCGCGTGTTCGCGCAGGTAATGCGGCCAGAAGCCCTCGAAGCTGGCGAAGCGGCTGGTCATGGCACCGATCCTGGGGCGGCGCCACGCCGATTTCCAGTGCCGCATCCGGGTCCGGCCAATCGCGCGGCTTTCGCTTTCGGCCGGCAGGGCAGGCTGGCAGGGTGGCCGCATGCCCCTGTCCCGCTCCCTTCCCCTCCCGCGTGCCTTCGCGCCGTTGCGGCACGCCACCTTCCGCACCCTCTGGCTGGCGACGCTTGCCAGCAATATCGGCATGTGGGTGCAGAACACCGGCGCCGGCTGGCTGATGACCAGCCTCGACCCCTCGCCCTTCATGGTGAGCCTGGTGCAGGCGGCCTCCATGCTGCCGGTCTTCCTGCTCGCCCTGCCCTCCGGGGCGCTGGCCGATATCGTGGACCGGCGGCGCTTCCTGATCGGCGCCCAGGCCTGGATCCTGGCCATGGCGCTCATCCTCTCGGCGCTGACCTCGGCCGATGCGCTCGGCCCCTGGGGGCTGCTGGCGCTGACCTTCGCCATCGGCGCCGGCAGCGCCATGAATTTCCCGGCCTGGGCGGCCACCACGCCGGAACTGGTCCCGCGCGAGGACCTGGTGCAGGCCATCGCGCTGAACGGCATCGGCTTCAACCTGGCGCGCGCCGTGGGCCCGGCCATCGGCGGCTTCGCCATCGCCGCGGCCGGGCCGGAGACCGCCTTCGCCCTCAATGCCGTGGCCTTCCTGGTGCTGATCCTGGCGCTCTTCGCCTGGCGCCGCCCCGGCATCGGCGGGAGGCTGCCGAAGGAGCACCTGGTTTCCGCCATGCGGGCGGGGCTGCGCTTCGTCTCGGCCAGCCCGGCGATGCAGGCGACGATCCTGCGCGCCTGCACCTTCTTCCTCTTCACCGCCGCGGTCTGGGGCCTGCTGCCGCTCTTCGTGCGGCAACAATTGGGCCTGGGGCCAGAAGCCTTCGGCCTGATGCTGGGCGTGATGGGGTTCAGCGCGGTGGCCTCCGGCTTCGCCCTGCCGGCGCTGCGCGGCAGGCTGGATGCCAGCGGGATGGTGTTCTGGGCCTCGGTCCTGGCCTCGGTGGCGATGGCGATCCTGGCGGTGTCGCGCCACTGGCTGCCGGCGGCGCTCGGGATGCTGCTCTATGGCGCGGCCTGGATCACCGCCGGCAGCACGCTGGCGGCCGCCGCCCAATTGGCCGCGCCGGCCTGGGTGCGGGCGCGGGCGATCGCGATCTACCAGTTGAGCTTCTTCGGCATGATGGCGCTCGGCGCGGCGCTGGCGGGCTGGCTCGGCGGGCGCTTCGGGGTGGGGCCGGCACTGGGCGCGGCCGCGGCGGCGGGGGCGGTGGCGGCGGTGCTGGTGCGGCCCTGGCGACTGGATACGGTGGTGCAGCAGCAGCGCGCCGCCACTCCGACGCCGCAGCCGGAGGCGCCGTCCGCGGAGCTGGTGGAGTTGCTCGGCGAGCGGTCCGGCCGGGTGCTGGAGGCGGTGCGCTACCGCATCGACCCCGCCGAGCGGCCGGACTTCCTGGCGGTGATGCAGGAAGTGCGGCGGGTGCGGCTGCGCTCCGGCGCCATGACCTGGCGGCTCTATGAGGATGTGGCGCATCCCGAACGCTGGGTCGAGCTCTGGGCGGTGGCAAGCTGGACCGAGCATCTGCGCGAGGAACAGCGGCTGACCGAGGAGGACCGGGCCACGCTCTCCCGCGCCGTCGCGCTGCACCGGGGCGAGGCCCTGCCCGAGACCGCGCGCTACCTGAACGTGCAGCCCTGAGCCGCCCGGTCGCCCGAAGGCGCAGCCGGAGGGCGTGAACCGACCGGCAGGAGAAAAGCCGCCCGGCGACCCGCGCACGCGTTTGTCATGCGGCGCAAGGCCGCCTCGGGCGCTGCCGCAATGCACCCTTTGGCGCCGTGGGGCTGGCCACCCATGCCCGGCGCCCTACATTCCAGGCCGCAACGATACGAGGAGAAGCACCATGGCGAAATCCGCCGACAAGGCCGGCAAGACCATGCAGACCCGCAACGATGTCGCGGACAATGCGAAACAGGTTTCGATCAACGTGTTGCAGGGCTGCCTCGTGGACGCGGTGGACCTCTACAATGCAACCCGTCAGGCGCATTGGAACGTGAAGGGCCCGCATTTCGGTGCGCTGCATGTGCTGTTCGAGGGTTTCTACAACATTCTCCACACCGGCTCGGACGACCTGGCGGAGCGGATCGTGCAGCTTGGCGGCACCGCCAACGGCACCACTCAGACCCTGGCCAGCCAGACCCGCCTGCCGCCCTATCCGACCGACCTCTATGCCGGCATGGACCATGTGCGGCAGTTGGCGGACCGCTACGCCATGGTCGCCAAGACCCTGCGCGAGGGCATCGACCAGACCGACGAGGCAGGCGATGCCGATACCGCCGACCTGCTGACCGAACAGTCCCGCGCGGTCGACAAGATGCTCTGGATGCTGGAGGCGCATCTGACACCCGATACGGCGCGCTGACACCGCAACCGCGGATTGAATGACACGGCCGGCGGTCGGTTCGAGTCCGACTCGCCGGACCGTGTTGTATCCGCCTTCCCCGGAGGCTATCTTGGCGGCATCAGGGGAACAAGACATGAACGACCTGTTCGGCGGGCGGCGCCCGCAGAAGGGCGCCGCCTCGGTCACGCCCGCTGCCGCGGCCAGCTACTCCGCCAAGGACATCGAGGTGCTGGAGGGGCTGGAGCCGGTGCGGCGCCGGCCCGGCATGTATATCGGCGGCACCGACGAGAACGCGCTGCACCACCTGGCCGCCGAGGTCCTGGACAATGCCATGGACGAGGCGGTGGCCGGCCATGCCGACCGCATTGAGGTGACGCTGGAGGCCGGCAATTGGCTGACCGTGCGGGACAATGGCCGCGGCATCCCGACCGACCCGCATCCGCGCTTCCCCAAGCTCTCGGCGCTGGAGGTGATTCTCACCACCCTGCATTCGGGGGGGCAAGTTCTCCGGCAAGGCCTATGACACCTCGGGCGGCCTGCATGGCGTGGGCAGTTCCGTGGTGAATGCACTGAGCGAGCGGCTGGAGGTGGAGGTGGCGCGCGACCGCACCCTCTGGACCCAGGCCTATTCGCGCGGCAAGCCGCTGGGCAAGCTGAAGAACGCGGGCTCCATCCACAACCGCCGCGGCACCACCATCCGCTTCCGGCCGGACCCCGAGATCTTCGGCAAGCTGGAATTCTCGGCCGCCCGGCTGCACCGGCTCTGCCGCTCCAAGGCCTACCTGTTCCGCGGCGTCGAGATCCGCTGGTCCTGCGACCCCGCTTTGGCCCAGGGCGATACGCCGGCCAGCGCGGTGCTGCATTTCCCGGGCGGGCTTTCCGACTACCTGGCCGCCGCCATCGAGGGCCGCGCCGGGGTGGTACCGGCGCCCTTCGCGGGCGAGACCGGCTTCCCGGACAATGCCGGCCGCTGCGAATGGGCCATCACCTGGCTCGACCAGGGCGAGGGCTTCCTCTCCACCTATGCCAATACAATCCCGACCTCCCAGGGCGGCACGCATGAGGCCGGGCTGCGCGCCGCGCTGGTCAAGGGGCTGCGCGCCTGGGGCGAGCTGAAGAAGGAGAAGCGCGCCGCCACCGTCACCGCCGAGGACCTGTTTGGCGGCATGGCCGGGATGCTCTCGGTATTTGTCCGGGACCCGCAATTCCAGGGCCAAACCAAGGAAAAACTCACCAGCCCGGAGGCCGCCCGCCTAGTGGAGGCGGCGCTCCGCGACCAGTTCGACCATTGGCTGGCCGGCGACCCCGGCACCGCGGACAACCTCCTGGCCTGGGCGATCGAGCGTGCCGAGGACCGCATCCGCCGGCGCGAGCAGAAGGACACGCCGCGCAAATCCGCCACCCGCAAGCTGCGCCTGCCCGGCAAGCTCGCCGATTGCGCGCGCGCGACCGCCGAGGGCACCGAACTCTTCCTGGTGGAGGGCGATTCGGCCGGCGGCTCCGCCAAGCAGGCGCGGGACCGCGAAACCCAGGCGGTGCTGCCGCTGCGCGGCAAGATCCTGAACGTGGCCAGCGCCTCCGCCGACAAGCTGCGGCAGAACCAGGAACTCAAGGACCTGATCGAGGCGCTGGGCTGCGGCGCCGGCGACCGCTTCGACCTGGCCCGGCTGCGCTATGGCCGCGTCGTCATCATGACCGATGCCGACGTGGACGGCGCCCATATCGCCGCGCTGCTGATGACCTTCTTCTACAAGGAATTGCCGGTGCTGGTGCGGGAGGGCCGGGTCTTCCTGGCCCAGCCGCCGCTCTACCGGCTGCAGGCCGGCGGCAAGAGCCTCTATGCCCGGGATGATGCCGACCGGGAGCGGCTGCTTAAGCGGGAGTTCAAGCCGAACCAGAAGGTGGAGGTCAGCCGCTTCAAGGGCCTGGGCGAGATGCCGCCGGCCTCATTGAAGGAAACCACCATGGACCCGAAGCGCCGCACCCTGCTGAAGGTGGTGCTGCCCAAGGAGGAACGCGCCCGGACCGCCGAGCTGATGGAGGCGCTGATGGGCCGCAGGCCCGAATTGCGCTTCAAATTCATCCAGGACAACGCGGCGAAGATGGACGCGGAGGAAGTGGACGTCTGACGCCCGCTCAGCGGGCGGGCAACCCGGCTTCCGCCAGCGCCTCGGCGACGACCGCATTGTCGGCGGTTGCGGCGAAGCCCGGCCTGCGGCGGATGGCGCCCGCGGAAAGCATCGCCGTCTCCAGCCGGATGAAGGCTTCCTCGGGGTAGAAGGGATCGGCGGTCCAGAGGCCGACCGATGTGTACCGGGCGAGGCAGGCGGCCAGCAGCGACTGCGGCATCTCCGGGAAGAAGGGCGCGATGGTCTCGGCCAGCGCGGCGGGCGGGGTCGCCGCCACCCAGGTGAGGGTCTTCGCCAGGCCGCGCAGCATCGCCTTGAACTCCGCGCGGCGGGCCTGCAACCGCTCCGTGGTGCTGATGAAGGTGGTGTAGCCGGTCGGGCCCCGCGCCGCGGCGCTGTGCCAGACATGGCCGGCGCCGCGCTGCTCCAGCAGGCTGACGAAGGGCTCGAAGAGCTGCGCCAGGTCGAGCGTGCCATCGGCCACGGCCTCGGCATTCTCCGCCATGCTGCGATGCGTGATCCGGCGGAGGGTATCGGGGTCGCGCCCGGCCAGGCGGATATCCTGCTGCAGGGTCCACCAGGGCGTCGGCACTTCCGAGACGGTGCCGAGGGTCAGCCCGGCCAGGTCGGCCAGCCGGAAGCCGGGGCGCGGGGCGCGGCCCACCAGGAAGAAGGGGTCGCGCATCACCACCGCGCCGAAATTGCGCAAGGGGCAGGCGGGATCGGCATCATGCGCCAGCAGCACGCGCATCGGCCCGCCCCAGGCGAGATCGGCCTGGCCGGACAGCACGGAATCCTTGGCCAGCGACGGCACGGCACCGGCCAGCAGCCGCACCTCCACCCCCTCCGCCGCATAGGCGCCGCGGGCCAGCGCCGCGTAGAAGGGCGCGTAGAAGACGGCGCGGAAGGGTTCCTGGAGGGTCACGGGCTGCATGGGCCGTCTCCGACGAAGCTGGATGATGCCAGGGTGGCGCAATCCTTGCGCGGCAACAACTTTGCCGCATGATGCGGACCTCCGCCGGAGGGACCGCCCATGCCCAGCCGCCGCATGATCCTCGCCGCCCCGCTGCTCGCCGCCCCGATGCTTGCCGCTTGGCCCGCCGCAGCGCAGGAAGCCTATCCGAACCGCCCGGTCCGCCTGATCATCCCGGTGGGCGTGGCCGGCGTCACCGATATCGTCGGCCGCATCATCGCCGAGCACATGTCAGTGACGCTCGGCCGGCCGGTGGTGCCCGAGAACATCGTGGGCGCCGGCAGCACGGTCGGCGCGGCCGCCTTCCAGCGCACGGCGGCGGATGGCTACACGATCTACATCGGCACCAACAACCATCCGGTGATGCAGGCGATCTACCCCAATTTCCCCTATGATCCGGTGCGCGACTTCCTCCCCCCTCGCCCTGATCGGCCGCCAGCCCTTCGTGCTGGCGGTGCATCCGGATGTGCCGGCGCGCGACGTGGCCGGGCTGCTGGCCTGGCTACGGCAGCAGGGGCAGGCGGCGAATACGGCTCGGCCAATCCCGGCGCCACCAACCACATGGCCGGCGAGCTGCTGCGGCAGCAGGCGGGCGTGAATTTCACCATCGTGCCCTACCGTACTGCTGCCAATGCCGTGCAGGACCTGGTGGCCGGGCGGATGCAGCTTTCCATCGACAGCCCCTCGATGATGGCGCCGCTGATCCGCGACGGCCGGCTGCGCGCCCTGGCGGTCAGCGGCGCCGAAAGGTCGGAGCAGATGCCGGAATTGCCGACGCTGCAGGAGGCCGGGGTCCCTGGCTACGACCTCACCGCCTGGCAGGTGCTCTTCGCCCGCCCCGGCACGCCGCCGGAGATCCTGGCGGTGCTGGAAGCCGCGGCCCGCCGCGCCGTGACCGATCCCGGCGTGCGGGCCAGGCTGCGGCAGGCGAATGTGGAGACCTGGCCCGACCCCTCCGCCGCCGCCGCCGCGGCACATGTGCGGGCGGAGGTGGCGCGCTGGGCCCCGGTGGTGGCGGCGATGAACCTCAATCCGGGCTGACGCGGCCCTGGCTTGCCCCTGCGTGGGGCCGGTGGTCAATTGCGGCCGACGGAACGCAGCGAGGGAGGCGGGCGGCGCGGCAGGATGCGCGCGGCCCCGGGCAGGCATGGCGGAATCGGCGCGGCTTTTTTCCCTGGAGGGCTCCACCGCCCTGGTCACCGGCGCCTCCGGCGTGCTCGGCGCCCATTTCGCGCGCGTGCTGCATGGCGCCGGGGCGCGGGTGGTGCTGGCCGCGCGGCGGACCGAGGCGCTGGCGGCGCTCGCGGCGGAGCTGGGCGAGCGCGCCGCTTCCGTGGCGCTCGACGTGACCGAGGCCGCCGGCATCGCCCGCGCCTTCGAGGATGCGGCGGCGCTCGGCTTCGGCCCCTGCGACATCATCATCAACAATGCCGGCATCGCGGTGACGAAGCCGGTGCTGCAACAGACCGCCGAGGACTGGGACGGCGTGCTGGGCGTGAACCTGCGCGGCTGCTTCCTGGTGGCGACCGAGGCGGCGCGGCGCCTGGTTGCCGCGGGGCAACCAGGAGCGATCATCAATATCGCCTCAATCCTGGGCGAGCGGATCATCCCCGGCGTCGCCGGCTATACCGCCGCCAAGGCCGGGCTGCTGCAACTGACCCGGCAATTGGCGGTGGAGCTGGCGCGCCACCGCATCCGGGTGAATGCGCTGGCTCCCGGCTATGTCGAGACGCCCATCAACCGCGACTTCTTCGCCTCCGAGCCCGGCCAGGCCATGGTGCGGCGGGTGCCGCAGCGGCGCCTCGGCCAGGTGGCGGATCTCACCGGCCCGCTGCTGCTGCTTGCCTCCCCCGCCGGCGCGCATATGACCGGCGCGACCCTGGTCGTCGATGGCGGCCATTCCGTGAACCCGCTCTAGGGTGCCCAGCCTCGGCACAGCCATAGGACCAGCATCATGGACTTCAGCCTTTCGCCCGAAGTGGACGCCATCCGGCAGAAGATCAGGGCCTTCGTCGAGGATCGCCTGATTCCGCTGGAGGCCGACCGCGCCAGCTATGACGAGCACGAGAACATCGCCCCCGCCCTGCTGCGGACGCTTCGCGCCGAGGCGAAGGCGGCCGGGCTCTGGGCGCTGTCATTGCCCAAGGCGCGCGGCGGCGGCGGCCTCTCCATGGTCGGCATCGCACCCTGCTACGAGGAGATGAACCGCAGCATCTTCGGCCCCGTGGTGTTCAACGCCGCCGCCCCCGATGACGGCAACATGCGCGTGCTGGAACAGGTGGCGCGGGAGGACCAGAAGGCGCGCTGGCTGCAACCCATCATCGATGGCGAGGTGCAGTCCGCCTTCGCCATGACCGAGCCCGATGGCTGCGGCAGCGACCCCTCCATGACCTATACGCGGGCCGAGCGGCGCGGCAACGACCGCTGGGTGATCCATGGCCGCAAGCACTACATCACCGGTGCCGGCGAGGCGAAGCACTTTATCCTCATGGCCCGCACCTCAGATGACAACCGCAAGGGCCTGACCGCCTTCCTCTTCCATGCCGACAGCCCGGGCTGGCGTATCGTCCGCCGCATCCCGATCATGGGGCCGGAGGAGCATGGCGGGCATTGCGAGCTGGAATTCGATGGGCTGGAGATTCCCGACGAGGACCGGCTGATGGGCATCGGCGACGGGCTGAAACTGACGCAGATCCGCCTCGGCCCGGCGCGCCTCACGCATTGCATGCGCTGGACCGGCATGGGCCGCCGGGCGCTGGAGATCGCCATGGCGCGGATCGAGACGCGCCACGCCTTCGGCTCCGCCCTGATCGAGAAGGAGAGCGTGCAGGGCATGATCGGCCAGGCGGCGATGGAGCTCGATATCGGCCGGCTGCTGACCATGCGCGCTGCCTGGGTGCTGGACCAGGGCGGCTATGCGCGGAAGGAGGTCTCCATGGCCAAGGTGGTCGTGGCGGATGCGTTGCAGCGTGCGGTGGACACCTCGCTGCAATTGCTCGGCGCGCGCGGCTATTCCAAGGACACGCCGGTGGAATGGATGTACCGCTACGCCCGCCAGGCCCGGCTGGTGGATGGCGCCAGCGAGGTGCACCGCATGGTGCTCGCCAATATGCTGCGGCGCGAGGGCAAGGACTTCTTCGCCTGGGGCGCCGCGCATGGATGAGGCGGCCCGCACGCGCCTGGGAGCCTGGCTGAGCGGGGCCGCGGGCGCGCCGGTCGCCATCACGCGCATGGCGCTGCTCTCGGGCGGCGCCATCCAGCAGAATTGGGCACTGGATGTCGCCCTGGGCGGCACCGAGCAGCGCTGGGTGCTGCGCACCGACAATGCCGCCGTGCTCTCCGTCAGTCTGCCGCGCCCGGCGGAATTCGCCCTGCTGCGCGCCGCCCATGCCGCCGGCGTCACGGTGCCGCAGCCGCTCTTCTGCTGCGAAAGCCGCGAAGTGACCGGGGCGCCCTTCTTCGTCATGCAGCGAGTGGCGGGGCTGGCGCAGGCGCATCGGCTGGCGCGGCAGGCCGCCGCCATGGGCGGCAACACATCACTGGCGCTGGCGCTGGGGCAGGAGCTGGCGCGCATCCATACCATCCGCCCGCCGCGCCCGGACCTTGCCATGCTGGGAGAGCCGCCGGCCGATCCGGCGTTGGAATTCATCGCCCGGCAGCGCGCGGCGCTGGATGCCGCCGGCACGCCGCGCCCGGTACTGGAATGGGGCCTCCGCCACCTGGAGCGCAACGCGCCGCCGCCCGGCGAGGTGGTGCTGAACCACAACGACTTCCGCACCGGCAACCTCATGGTCGCCGATTGCCGCGTGACCGGGGTGCTGGACTGGGAATTCGCCCGATGGGGCGACCCGCATGCCGATCTCGGCTGGCTCTGCGCGCCCTGCTGGCGCTTCGGCAACCTGGCGCTGGAGGCCGGCGGCCTGGGGCCGCGCGCGGAGTTCTACGCCGGCTACGAGGCCGGGAGCGGCCGCCGGATCGAGCATGACCGTGTCACCTGGTGGGAACTGGCCGGCACCCTCCGCTGGGCGGTGATCGCCGCCGACCAGGCGGCGCGGCACCTTTCCGGCAAGGATGTGAACCTGGAATTGGCGCTGACCGGGCATATCGTGCCGGAACTCGAGATGGACATCCTGCGGATGACGGGGGCGCTGCATGCTTGAGCGACCGGACGGGCCGGAATTGCTGGAAGTGGCGCGCGACGTCCTGCTGCAGGACCTGCTGCCGCATCTGCCGGAGGCGAAGCGCTACCAGGCGCGCATGGTCGCCAATGCCATGGCCATCGCCCGGCGGGAGGCGACCGCGGACCCGGCACCGGCGCTGGCGCAATTGCGCGCCGCCCTGACCCTGCCCGATGCGGCGCCCGAGGCGCTGCTGGCGCGGCTCGCCCGGGAGATCCGCGCCGGGGCGCACGACCCCGGCACGGCAGGCCATGCTGCGCTGGCGGCGGCGCTCGCCGAAATGGTGCGGCTGCGCTGCGCGGTCAGCGCGCCCAGGGCGCTTGGCGGCTGAAGGAGACGGCATGATGAGTGGGTACGACACGCTGCCGAAGCTGCCAGCGAACCATGTGCCGCTCTCGCCCCTCTCCTTCCTGGCACGGGCGGCGCGGGTCTATCCGCAGCGGGTCGCGGTGATCCATGGCGCGCGCCGCCTGACCTATGCGGCGATGTTCGAACGCTGCCGCCGCCTGGCCTCGGCGCTGGCCCGCGCCGGCATCGCGCCGGGCGATACGGTGGCGGTGCTGGCGCCGAATATCCCGGAGATGCTGGAGGCGCATTACGGCGTGCCGATGGCGGGCGCCGTGCTCTGCACCATCAATATCCGGCTCGACGCCGCGGCCATCGGCTTCATCCTGTCCCATTCCGGCGCGAAGCTGCTGCTGGTGGACCGCGAATGGGCGGCAACGGTGCGGGTGGCGCTGGCCGGAATGGCATCGCCGCCCCAGGTCATCGAGATCGTCGATTCCGAGGCGCCGGGCGGTGAGCCCCTCGGCGCGATGGAGTATGAGAGCTTCCTCGGCAGCGGCGGCGCGGCCGCGCCCTTCCGCATGCCGCAGGACGAATGGGAGGCGATCGCGCTCTCCTATACCTCCGGCACCACGGGCGACCCGAAGGGCGTGGTGACGCATCATCGCGGCGCCTATCTGAATGCCTGCGGCAATGCCCTGGCCTTCGAGCTTTCGCCGCGCAGCGTCTATCTCTGGACGCTGCCGATGTTCCACTGCAACGGCTGGACCTATACCTGGGCCGTCACCTTGCAGGGCGGCACCCATGTCTGCCTGCGGCGGGTGGAGCCGGCGGCGATCTTCGCCTCGGTCGCCGAGCATGGCGTGACGCATATGTGCGCCGCGCCCGTGGTGCTGACCATGCTGATCCATGCGCCCGCGGAACACCGCCGCCCCTTCCCGCAGACGGTGCGCATCGCCACCGGCGGCGCCGCGCCGCCCTCCTCGGTGATCGCCGGGATGGAGGAGATGGGCTTCGCGGTGACGCATCTCTACGGGCTGACGGAATGCTACGGCCCCGCCACCATCTGCCTCTGGCAGCCGGGGCTGGACGACCTGCCGCTGCCGGAGAAAGCCGCATTCATGGCGCGCCAGGGCGTGAACCACCCGATGCTGGAGGAGGCGACGGTCCTCGACCCCGCCACCATGCGCCCGGTGCCCGCCGATGCCGCCACGCTCGGCGAGGTGATGCTGCGCGGCAATACGGTGATGAAGGGCTATCTCCGCAACCCCGATGCCACCGAGGCCGCCTTCGCCGGCGGCTGGTTCCATACCGGCGACCTCGGCGTGCTGCATCCGGACGGCTATATCGAGGTGAAGGACCGGGCCAAGGACATCGTGATCTCCGGCGGCGAGAACATCTCGACCCTGGAGGTCGAGGAGGTGCTCTATGCCCATCCGCGGATCATGGAAGCCGCGGTGGTGGCGCAGCCCGACGCCAAATGGGGCGAGGTGCCGCACGCTTTCGTGACACTGACGCCGGGCGCCGAGGCGCTGACCGAGGCCGAGGTCATCGCCTGGTGCCGCGAGCGGCTGGCGCGCTTCAAATGCCCGAAGCGGGTGAGTTTCGGGCCGCTGCCCAAGACCTCCACCGGCAAGATCCAGAAATTCGAGTTGCGGCAGCGGCTGCGCGACACGCCCCCTCCCGCCGCGGAATGATGCTGCTAGGCTGCCCCGGAACGGCCCCGCATCCCGAGGGCCGCATCGGGAGGCCAAGCATGACCCTGCGCCGCCGCCATCTCCTCGCCGCCCCTGCCCTGCTGGCGGCCTCGCCCGCCCTCGCCCAGACCTGGCCGGACCGGCCGATCCGCATCCTGGTGCCCTATACCCCCGGCGGCTTCAACGACACGCTGGCCCGGCTGGTGGGCGAGAAGCTGACCGAGGCTGTCGGCCAGCTTGGCGTGGTGGAGAACCGGCCGGGCGCCAGCGGCTCCATCGCCATCGCCGCCACCGCCCAGGCGGCGCCGGATGGCTACACCATTGCCGTCGCGAATACGGCGAACCTGGCGATGAACCCCTTCCTCTTTGCCAATACCGGCTATGACACGCTGCGCGACCTGGCGCCGCTCTGCGTCTCGGCGCGGCTGATGAATGCGCTGGCGGTGCCGGAGGGCAGCGGCATCACCAGCCTGGCGCAACTGATCGAGCGGGCCAAGGCGCAGCCGGGCAAGCTCAGCTATGCCAGTTCCGGGGCCGGCAGCAGCCCGCATCTCTCGGCGGGAATTGCTGAAGCACCGCACCGGCATCGACATCACCCATGTGCCCTATCGCGGCAGCGCGCCGGCCATGGCGGACCTCATCGCCGGCCGCGTCGACCTGACCATCGACAACCTGCCGAATGTGCTGGCGCAGGTGCAGGCCGGCAAGCTGCGGGCGCTGGCCGTGACGGGCAACGAACGCGACCCCGCCATGCCCGATATCCCCACCTTCCAGGAGGCCGGGCTTCCGGGCTACGAGGTCTATGTCTGGTTCGGCTTCGTCGGCCCGGCAGGGCTGCCGCAGCCGATCCGCGACAGGCTCTCCGCCGCCATCACCCGCATCGTCACCGGCCCCGAGACGGCGGAGCGCATCCGCCGCGCCGGCGCCACGGTCTGGACGCAGGACCAGGCGCAGTTCACCGCGCTGATCCGGGCGGAGCTGGAGAAATGGGGCACGGTGATCCGTGGCGCCGGGCTCAGGATCGAGTAGGCAAGGGCTTCAGCCGGCCGCGACGTATCCGTAGGCGAGATTGCTGCGCTGCCCGCCGGTGGCGGCGTAGGCCGCCTGCACGCGCGCGACCCCATCCGTCTCCAGCCCGGCACGGCGTTGGTCATAGCGGTACATGCGCGCGGAATTGCCGCCGAAGATCGCCGTCTTCACCGGTCCATCCGCGGCACCGAGCGGGGCGAAGCCGTGGCGGGCCTGCATGTCCTCCGGGATCTCCAGCCGCCGCAACGCCTCGATCTGCCATTGCGGCGAACCGGTCCAGACCGCATCCGTGCCCCAGACCACCTTCTCCGCGCCGAGCCCCTTCACCAGGATGCCCATCAGCGCCGCGGCCAGGCGCGGCTGCACCACCGTGGTCTGGGCGAAGATCTGGCCGAGATCGCCGAAAACGTTGGAGACGCCGTATTTCTCCGGAATCTCGGCGAGGTCGCTGGTCCATTCGACGCGGCCGCTGCGCTCGAACTGCTCCAGCCCCTGCTCCGCCCTGCCGCCGCCGGCGAAGCGGTAGGCCGAGTGGTAGATGACGAAATTGATCTGCGGCCAGTCCTTCGCGGCCTTGCCCAGGTCATCGACCCGCGCATAGGGCAGCAGATGCGGGAAGCGCGCCTCGATCTGCGGCGGGAACAGGCCCTTGTGGATGCAGACGATGTTGTGGCCCGCCTTCAGCAGCCGCTCATAGAAGGGATACATCAGCCGCTCGTCATCCAGCCGCCAGGGCCATTGCGCGAGGTGCTTGTTGGTGTTGTCGCCGATTGTATAGTCCTTGAAGCTGTCGGGCTTCAGTTCCTCGATGGCGCGTTCCACCTGGTCCATCCAGCCGGGCTGGCCGGGGGTGAAGATGGCGTGGCTCATGCAGCGGCGGGTGCCGGCGGCCTCGTTGATGCGGCGGCGGGCGTTGAACTTCATCTCGTTCGTCAGGAACCAGTCCTGCGGCTCGTCCGAGGGCGCGCCGCTGATCAGCGCCACCTTGGTGTCGCTGTCGAGGAAGACCTCCTTGAACCAGTTGGCGTACATCAGGTTGTCGATGGTTTGCTCCTGCGGCTTCAGCGCCGGGTTCCAGCCGGCGCGGCCGACCGCCTTGCGCATCTCCACGAAGCCCATCAGCCGCGTGTCCTCGCGCAGGAAATGCGTATGCACATCCATGATGAACTGGTCGCGCAGCGAAGCGGCGCGGGCCGCCGCGCGGTCCGGCTCCTGCGCCTCGGCGCGGGCCACGCCGAAGACCGGGCCATGCACCTCGTTCATCGCCAGGAAGGCCGCCGCCATACCGGAGGCGCTGGCGAGGAAGCCCCGGCGGGAGAGGTTCTGCCGCGGACCGATCTCGTCCGCCAGTTCCTTGATCCGCGCCTCCACCCGGCGCTGCGCCGGAGTCTGCGGGATCGGCGCGAATTCGTCGGAGGACACCACCTGGGTCGGGATCGGCGAGGGGAACATCGCCTCCTGCGCCGGCCGGAGCGCGGCGATCTCGTCCTCGGCCAGGAAACCCATCGGTCCCTCCCCCTTCGGTTGCCGGGGCGAGCTTGCCGTCGCCGCCTTTCCCGGGGCAAGCCCATTCGACCCAGCGCCAGGCTGCGCTAGGATGGGTGGAAGCGAGATGGAGGAAACCACCATGGACGATGCCCCGGGGCTCGTGGAGCCCGCCCAGCCGGACGCCAAGGCGCTGGCGCAGATGGCCGAGCAGCTCACCCAATTGCTGCGGCTGCGCACCCTGCCCATCGGCATGAAGCTCTTTGAAAGCCTGGAGGAGATGGAGCGCATCCCGAGCCTCCGCCGCCCCGCCAAGGGCAAGACCTTCTCCACCTGCCAGCTCGTGACCCAGGCGCGGATCGCCGGCTTCACCCTCGGCATCACGCATGAGAACGTGCCCGCCTTCTCCAATTGCGGCGGCGTCATCGGGCTGAACGAGCCCTCGGACCTCTACCTCTCCGGCCGCAAGATGGAGGGGGTATGGTTCGAGAACCGCGAGGCTTCGGCGGCGCATCAGGCGCAGATGCCGCGGGTGCCAGCGGGGCGCTATCACGGCCTGGTCGTCTCGCCGCTGCGCAGCGCCCGGCTCGATCCGCCGGATATCTGCCTGTTTTACGCCAACCCGGCGCAGATGATCCTGTTCATCAACGGGTTGCAGTGGAAGAGCTACCGCCGCTACGACTTCTCCATCACCGGCGAGAGCGCCTGCGCCGATAGCTGGGGCCATGCGCTGAAGACCCGTGAGGTGAGCCTCTCCATCCCCTGCTACGCGGAGCGCCGCTATGGCGGGGTGGCCGACGATGAGTTGCTGATGGCCTGCCCGCCCGCCGATTTCACCCGGGCGATCGTGGGATTGCAGGGCCTCTCCAAGGCCGGGCTGCGCTACCCGATCATGCCCTATGGCCCCCAGGCCGATCCCGGCGAGGGCATGGCGAAAAGCTACAGCGACAAGAGCTGAACCGCGCCCCGGCGGATTCACGGGCTGCCGGCCGGCGTCCGGACATTCGCCGGAGTGGCGGCAACACCGGCGGGCTCCGGGCGTTGCCGCAGCTTCCCCCAGCGAAGAGGCCATTCATGCCCCCATCCGACCCAACGCCCACACCCGGCCCCGGCATTCCCGGCCCTGGCGGCCCTGGCCCGGAAATTCCGCCGATGCCCCCCCTCGCCCGGACCGGCGCCGGAACCCGGACCGGGGCCGGGGCCCGGCCCGGAACTGCCACCCACCAGCCCGCCTGGCCCGCGGGAGATGCCGCCGCCGCAGGCCGGCCGGCGCTGATGCGGAACCCGGCTCAGGCCGGGCGCCCGAGCAGCCGCAGCACCTCCTCATCCGAGACCTGCCGGAAATCCCGGTAGAAGGCGCCGACCGAGCCGAGCCTGCGGGGCTCGGCCAGCGCGACCACCTCCACCCCCTCGGCGCGGAACCGCGCCGCGACATCGGCGGCGATCACCGGCACCGCCAGCGCCACCCGCGCCGCGCCGGCGGCCTTCACGCCGCGGAGCGCCACTTCGGCCGTGGCGCCGGTGGCGACGCCGTCATCCACCACCAGGGCGCCACGCCCGGCCAGCGCCGGGGGCGGCCGGTCCCCCAGGAACTGCGCGCGCTGGCGGGCCAGCTTCCGCTGCTGCCGCTCCCGTTCCTCGGCGATCCAGGCGTCGCTGATGCCGAGCTCGGCAATGATGTCCCGGTTCAGCACCAGGCCAGGCGGATCGCCGTCAAGGATGGCGCCGACCGCCAGTTCCGGCTGCCCCGGCGCGCCCAGCTTCCGCACCAGCAGCAGGTCGAGCGGCTGTCCGAATGCCGCGGCGATGGGCGCCGCCACCGGCACGCCGCCGCGCGGCAGGGCCAGCACCACCGGCGGCGCCACACCCGGCAGGGCCAGCCGCGCGGCGAGGTCGCGGCCCGCGCTTTCCCGGTTCTCGATCATGCCTCTCCTCCTCCGGCTTGCGGGGTCTCCACTCAGGCTTCAGGATCACGGCAATCGGGGCGCTGCAACGCAGGTTCCGCAATTGGAGAGAAACGGAGAAGACCATGGCAGCCCCGCCCTCAGCCCGTCGCGACCGCATCAACCCGCATTTCCCCAAGCTGGTGGAGATGACGCATTCCTATGTCTATGGCGATGTGTGGGAGCGGAAGGAGCTTTCCAAGCGCGACCGCAGCCTGATCACCGTCGCGGCGCTGGTGGCGCTGGGCTGGGAGGCGCAGCTCAATTCGCATATCGGCCGGGCGCTGGCCAATGGCGTGACGCGCGAGGAGATCGGCGAGGTGGTGACGCATCTCGCGATGTATGCCGGCTGGCCGGCGGCGATGACCGCGGCGCATGTCGCCTGCGATGTCTTCGAAGCCGCCGACGCCAAGGGGGAGTGACGCGCCATGAAGATAGGCTTCATCGGCCTCGGCACCATGGGCGCCTTCATGGCCGCCAATCTGCAGAAGGCCGGCCACAAGCTGGTGGTGCATGACATCAGGCGCCAAGCGGCGGAGCGGCACCTGGCGGCCGGCGCCGAATGGGGCGAGAGCCCGCGCGCGGTGGCAGCGCAATGCGAGGTGGTCTTCACCTCCCTGCCCGGCCCGCCGGAGGTGGAGGCGGTGGTCTTCGGCCCGGACGGGCTACTGGAAGGCGCCCATGCCGGCATGGCGCATTTCGACCTCTCCACCAATTCCCAGGCGCTGATGCGCCGCGTCCATGCGGCCATGGCGGAACGCGGCGCGCAAGCCTTCGACGCACCGGTCAGCGGCGGCCCCAAGGGCGCCGAGAGCGGCAGGCTGGCGATCTGGGTGGGTGGCGATCGCGCCACCTATGACAAGCACAAACCGATCCTGGACGCGATCGGCGACCAGCCCGCCTATATCGGCCCGATCGGCAGCGCCACCGTCGCCAAGCTGGTGCACAACCTCTCCGGCTATGCCATCCAGACCGTCATGGCGGAGGTCTTCACCATGGGCGTGAAGGCCGGCATGGACCCGCTGGAATTGTGGAAGGCGGTGCGCCAGGGCTCGCTCGGCCGCCGCCGCACCTTCGACCGCATCGCCGACCAGTTCCTGGTGAACAAATACGAGCCACCGGCCTTCTCGCTGAAGCTGGCGCATAAGGATGTCACACTGGCGGTCGGCCTCGGGCGCGAGGTCGGCGTGCCGATGCGGCTTTCGCACCTCGTCATGGAGGAGATGACGGAGGCGCTGAACCGCGGCTGGGCGCATCGCGACAGCCGCGTCCCGATGGTGCTGCAGCAGGAGCGCGCGGGGGTGAAGATCGAATGCGACCCCAAGGCGGTACAGGCGGTGCTGGACGGCGGCAAATAGGGGCGGGCCGGATGCTGCTGGCGCAACCGGGGCGGATCGGTCCGCTCCGGCTGAAGAACCGCCTCATCATGGCGCCGATGGGGACCAACTTCGGCACCAGCGACGGGCTCTCCACCGAGCGCGACCGGCACTACTATGCCGAGCGCGCCCGCGGCGGCGTGGCCGCCATCGTCACCGAGGCGATGGCGGTCAGCGAGGGTGGCCGCGCCCACAACAACTCGCTCTGGATCTACCACGACCGCTTCATCCCCGGCCTGGCGCGGCTGGTGGAAGCCATCAAGTCGCATGACTGCCTGACCATCGGCCAGCTCAACCATCGCGGCGCGCTGCTGCGGCGGATGGTGCTCAACATGGAGCCGGTGGGCCCCTCGCCCTGGACCAACCCCAATACCGGCGATGCGGTGCGGCCGCTGGAGCGGGCCGAGATCACCGCCATCCAGCAGGATTTCGTGGCCGCCGCGCGGCGGCTCTGGCAAGCCGGCTACGACGCGGTGGAGTTGCACGCCGCCAATGGCTACCTGTTCCACCAGTTCTTCACGCCACGCATCAACCACCGCACGGATGCCTATGGCGGCTCGGTCGAGAACCGCGCCAGGCTGCTGCTGGAGACGGTGGCGCGGGTTCGCGATGCGCTGCCGGACTTCCCGCTCTGGGTGCGGCTCTCCTGCACGGAATATTGCGGGGATGGCTACCCGATCGAGGATGTGCTGGCGCTGGCGCGGATGCTGGAGGCGGCGGGTGTCTCGGCGCTGGACCTCTCCGGCGGCACCAATGAGAGCCCGGAGCTCTCGCGCTTCTGCATCCAGCCGCCCTCCATGCCACGCCGCTGCCTGGAACCTCATGCGCGGCCGGTGCGGGAGGCGGTGAGGATCCCCACCATCCTCGCCGGGCGCATCATCACCCCTGGGGATGCGGAGGTGGTGCTGGCCAATGGCAGCGCCGATTATATCTCGCTCGGCCGCGCCCTCACCGCCGATGCGCATTGGCCGCGCAAGGCGCTGGGCCAGGTGGCGGCGCCCATCCGTGCCTGCATTTCCTGCAATATCTGCTTCGAGCGGCTGACCCTGGAGCGCGACGTCGCCTGCGTGACCAACCCGATGCTCGGCACCGAATTCGAGGAGCCCGATTTCGCCGAGCCCAGCGCTGCCCATCCGGCGCTGCCGCCCGCGGCACGCCTGCGCGTGCTGGTGCTGGGCGCCGGCGTCGCGGGGATCGAGGCCGCGCGGATGGCCGCCGCGCGGGGCCATCAGGTGGAGATCTGGGAAAAGGCCGCGCGCCCCGGCGGGCAGATCCACCTGGCGGTGGCGGCGCCCGACAAGGAGGAGGTGCGGCCGGTCTGGGCCTATCGCTGGGCGCTGTTGCAGGCGCTGGGTGTCCCGGTGCGGCTGGGCGTCACCGCCACGGCCGCGGCGATCCGGGATTTCGCGCCCGACCAGGTGGTGGTGGCGACCGGAGCGCGGCCACGGCCACTGCATTTGCCAGGCGATGCGGTGCCCTTGCAGGCCTGGGATGTCATCGCCGACCCGGCGCGGGTTGCGGAAGGTGCGCGCGTCGCGATCATCGGCGGCGGCATCGTCGGGCTGGAGGCGGCGGATATGCTGGCGCTCCGCCGCTGCCGGATCACCGTGCTGGAAGCGCTGCCCGGCATCGCCCCCGCCATGGCACGCAACAACCGCACCGACCTGATGCTGCGGCTGCGCGCGGCCGGTGTGGAGTTTCATACCGGCGTACGCGACCTGCGTTGCGACGCGGGGCGACTGACATTCACCGTAGCCGGCCAGGCCCACTCGATCGAAGGCGTCGAGCATGTGGTAGCCGCCATCGGCGCCATACCGAACCGCGATGCCGTGCCGGCGGTGGAGGCGGCGGGCATCCCCTATGCGCTGGTCGGCGATGCCAACCAGCCCGGCGATTTCATGTCGGTGCTGCGCGATGCAGGGATGGTCGGCCTGGCCATCGGGCTGCGCGCCGCGCCGGCCCAGCAAGCGGGAGGAATGAGGGCATGACCCCGACCTATGAAATCTACGCCATCCGCTATGCCTGGCGCGATGCGCGGCGGCACGAGCATTTCATCGGCGGCGACCCGCATGACGCGCCGATGCCGATGGACTATTTCGTCTGGACCGCCATCGGCGGCGGCCGCAGCTTCGTCATCGACACCGGCTTCACCGAGGAAGTGGCCAAGCGCCGCAAGCGCAACTGGCTGCGCTGCCCAGCGGAGAGCCTGAAGCTGATCGGCCTCGATCCTGAGACCGTGAAAGACGTGATCCTGACGCATCTGCACTACGACCATGTCGGCAGCTTCCACAAATTCCCGAAGGCCGAATTCCACCTCCAGGAACCCGAGATGCACTACGCCTGCGGCCGCTTCATGCGCTTCCCGAAGCTCGCGCATTCCTTCGAGCCGGACGACATCGCCGGCATGGTGAAGCTCAACTTCAAGGGTCGTGTGAGGTTCTACAACGGCCAGGCGGAGATCGCGCCCGGCGTCTCCCTGCACCTGATGCGCGGCCATTCGGCCGGGCTGCAATGCGTGAAGGTGAACACGGCGCGCGGCCCTGTCGTGCTCGCCTCCGACGTCACGCATTTCTACGAGAACATGGAGGCCGGCCGCCCCTTCAGCACCGCCTTCCACGTCGGCGAGATGCTGGAGGGCTTCGAGACCCTGGCCGCGCTGGCCCCCTCGCCCCGGCACATCGTACCCGGCCACGACCCGGAGGTGATGCGGCGCTACCCGGCCGCCGCAGGGCTGGAGGGCATCGCGGTGCGGCTCGATCTCGAACCTTCGGCCTGAGGACGTGCCGATGCTCCCACTCCCCCGCCGCGCCGCGCTGCTCGGCGCTGCCCTTGCCATGCCAAGCCTGGCGCGGGCGCAACCCTTCCCCTCGCGCCCCGTGCGCATCCTGGTGCCCTTCCCGCCGGGCGGCGCGGCGGACCTGACCGCGCGGCTGCTCGGCGAACAGATGACGCCCCTGCTCGGCCAGCCCGTGGTGATCGAGAACCGCCCGGGCGCCGGCGGCAATATCGCGGCCGAGGCGGTGGCCCGCGCGGCGCCGGATGGGCATACGGTCTTCCTCGGCGGCGCCACCATCTTCTGCGCCAACAAGTACCTCTACCGCAGCGCCATGCCCTTCGACACGATGCGGGACTTCGCGCATGTCTCGCGGGTCTCGGTCGGCACCACGCTGCTGGTGGTCAATGCCGGAAGGCCCTGGCAGAGCTTCGCGGAACTGATCGCGGCGGCACGGCGGGAGCCGGGCAGGATCACCAGCGGCTCCTCCGGGCTCGGCACCATCAGCCACCTCTCGATCTCAAAGATGATGGCCAGCGCCCATGTGGAGGTTGCGCATGTGCCCTATCGTGGCCTGGCGCCGGGGCTGAACGACCTCCTGGCCGGCACTGTCGACATGCTCTTCGATGGCATCCCGGCGATCATCCCGCATGTGCGGGAGGGCAGGCTGCGGGCGCTGGCGGTGGGCAGCGCCAGGCGCGTCACCTATGTGCCGGGGCTGGAAGCGGTGCCGGGCATGGCGGAGCTGCTGCCGGACTCCGGCATGGACATGGAGTTCTGGTACTGCATCTCCGCCCCCGCCGGCACGCCACCAGCGGCGGTGCAGCGGCTGCACGAGGCGACGGTGCGCGCCGCCCGCACGCGCGACTATGGCGAGAGGCTGCTGCCGCTCGGCTTCACCGCCGTCACCGATGACAGCCCGGCCGGTTTCACCGATTTCATCCGCGCCCAGGACCCGATCTGGCGCGACCTGGTGGAGGTCTCCGGCGCCAGGCTCGACTGACGGGCGCTGCTGGCGGCGTCCCTGCCGCGCCGCCCGGTTAAAGCGGCGTGACGCGGGCCGTCAGCACCGCCGCCTGGCCGCCTTCCACCGCCTCCAGGCAGCGGCGGATGGCGGCTTCCACCTGCCCGGCCTCCGTCACCCTTTCGGCATGCGCGCCGAAGGCCTTCGCCACATCCTCGAAGCGCCGCTCGCCGCGCTGGTCGAGCCGCGCCATGTACTGCTCCTGCGCCACCGCGACGCCCTTGGGATAGACCCGCCGCGTCGCCTCCTTCACCGCCGACCAGCCGCGGTTGTCCAGCACGATGGTGAAGATCGGCAGGCCATGGGTCTGGGCGCAGGCATAGACGCTGTCGGGGGCCGAGAAGTGGTAGCTGCCATCGCCCACGATCTGCACCACCCGGTTCTCCGGCCGCGCCAGTTTGACGCCGAGCGCCATGCCGCCGGAGAAGCCAAGCCCCCCCCGCCGGCAAAGCCGATGAAGCTGCCGGGCTCCGTGCGGGTGATGTGGTCCTGCACCACGCCGCCATTGCGGATGGCCTCGTTCAGCACGATGTCGTCGGCGCGAAGCTGCCGGTTCAGCGCATCCATCAGGAAGGGCACCCCGATGGCATCCGCCTCGCCCGGCTGTGCGGCGGCCGCCGCCAGACGTTGCGCGCGGGCCTGGCGCGCGGGTTCCCAGCCGGCGATGCGGGCGGCGATCCTGTCGCGCCAGGCATCATCGGCGCGCGCGCGGATCACCTCCAGCACCTGGCGCAGCACGATGGCGCAATCGCCCTGCACGCGGAGATCGGCGGGGAAGTTCCAGATCGGCAGGTCGCGCTTCGCCGCATCCACATCCACCTGGATCCAGCGGGTCTCCGGCCGTTCCGGCATGCTGCTCGGGATCCAGGGCACATCGGTATCGAGCAGCAGGCCGAGATCCACCTCCTCCAGCAGCGGCTTCGGGTCGAAGCCGGCGAAGCAGGGGTGCTCCGTGCTGATGTTGAGGGTGATGGGGGCATGCGCCACCACGCGGATGCCGGCCTCCCGCGCCAGCGCCTCCAGCGCCGCCACCGCTTCCGGCTTGCGGCCGAGATAGCCGGTGAAGGCCACCGGGTTCTCCGCCGCCATGATCTGCCGCGCGATCTCCTCCGCCACGGCCGGATCGGCGCCGCCGCCTGCCACCGGGCCGAAACGCGCGGGCGGAAAGGACTGGACCTTCTCCTCCTCGATCTCCTCGGCCAGCGTCTCGCGCGGCAGGGTGAGGAAGACCGGGCCGGTGGGCTCGCTCTGCATCACCGCGGCGCCGCGCGAGAGCAGTTCCTTCGCCACCACGCCGGAGGGAAGGCAGTATTCCCACTTCACATAGGGCCGCACGATACTGGCGATGTCGTAGGGGTCCTGGATGAAATGCACATAGGTGTCGCGTGAGCCGGTGAGCTCGTTGCGTGTGGTGAAGGGCGCGCGCCCGGCCATCAGGAAGACCGGCACCCGGCCGCGGCAGAGATTGTGCAGCGCCATGGCCGCATTGGCTGTGCCGGCATCGACATGCACCAGCACCGCCTGGCCGCGCCCGGTCATCATCGCATAGCCGCCGGCCATGTGGACGGCGACATTCTCATGCGGGCAGACGATGGCGGGCGGGCGCGGGCGGTTGCCCTGGTCCCAGCGCGCCATCTCCTCGATCAGCGAGACATGGTCGGTGCCGAGATTGCAGAAGAGGTAGTCGATCCCGATGTCGCAAAGCCCCTCAAGGAAATAATGGGCGGCGCTGTGGCGGGCCATGCGGGACCTCGTTCTGGCTTGTGCTGGACGTTGCGCCGAGCGTCGGTCCGGGCGGGCCTGCTGTCAAACCCCGTGCGGACTGCTAGGCTGGGCCGGAGGGAGAGACGCATGGCACCGCAAGATCAAGCCGCACCGGCCGGGCCGCTGAAGGGGCTCCGCATCCTGGAATTCGCCGGCATCGGCCCCGGTCCCTTCTGCGGCATGCTGCTGGCCGATCTCGGTGCGGAGGTGGTGCGGCTGGACCGCAGGGGCGGCCCGCCCGGCACGCGGCAGGATTTCGTCGGCCGCGGCCGGCGCTCGGTGGTGCTCGACCTGAAATCCCCGGCGGCGGTCGCCGCCGCGCTGCGGTTGATCGAGGGCGCGGACGCGCTGATCGAGGGCTTCCGTCCCGGGGTGATGGAACGGCTCGGGCTAGGCCCGGAGCCCTGCCTCGCCCGCAACCCGCGCCTGGTCTATGGCCGCATGACCGGCTGGGGCCAGGAAGGGCCACTGGCCCAGGCGGCAGGGCATGACATCAATTACATCGCACTGACCGGCGCGCTCTGGTCCATCGGGCGGCCAGGCGAAAACCCGGTGCCGCCGCTCAACCTGGTGGGGGATTACGGTGGCGGCGGCCTGCTGCTGGCCTTCGGCATCCTGGCAGCGCTGTTGGAGGCGAAGGGATCGGGCCGCGGCCAGGTGGTGGATGCCGCCATGGTGGATGGCGCGGCGATGCTCATGGCGCCGATCTACGCCATGCTGGCCCGCGGCCGCTGGCGGAACGAGCGCGGCGCGAACATGCTGGATGGCGCGGCACCCTGGTACGACACCTATGCATGCGCCGATGGCCGCTACCTCTCGGTCGGGCCGATCGAGCCGCAATTCTTCGCGCTGATGGCCGAGAAGCTGGGGCTCGATCCCGCCCGTTTCGCCGGGCGCATGGAGCCGGCGATTGGCCGGCGCTCCGCGAGGAACTCGCCGCCATCTTCCGCAGCCGCACGCGCGATGACTGGGCCGCGCTGTTCGAGGGCACGGATGCCTGCATCGCCCCGGTGCTCGACCTCGCCGAGGCGCCGGCGCATCCGCACAATGCGGCGCGCGGCACCTTCCAGACCCGCGAGGGTGCGATCCAGCCGGCGCCCGCCCCCCGCTTCAGCCGCACCCCCGCGACACCGGGCCTGCCACCACCGCTCCGGGGCGAGCATACGGAGGCGGTGCTGCGGGACTGGGGCTTCGCCGCCGCCGAGATTGCCACGCTGCAACAGGCCGGGGCCATCCCCGGCGCCTGAACGGAGCATCCGCCATGGATACCAACCTCGCCCCCGGCCGCGGCCTGGCCGGCCCGCGCACGGTCTATACCGCCGAGCATGAGTTGTTCCGCGACCAGGTGCGGCGCTTCTTCGACAAGCACATCGTCCCGCATCACCGGCAATGGGAACGCGACGGCATCGTGCCGCGCGGCCTCTGGCTGGAAGCCGGGGCGCAGGGGCTGCTCTGCCCGATGCTGGCGGAGGAGTATGGCGGCGCCGGCGCCGATTTCGGCTATTCCGCCATCATCATCGAGGAGATCGCGCGGAGCAATTGCAGCGGCCCCGGCTTCCCGCTGCATTCCGACATCGTGGTGCCCTATATCGCCGACCTCGCCACACCGGAGCGCAAGCGGGACTGGCTGCCGGGAATGGCGCGGGGCGAGATCATCGGTGCCATCGCCATGACCGAGCCCGGCATGGGCAGCGACCTGAAGGCGGTGCGGACCACGGCGCGGCGGGATGGCGACCACTACGTCATCAATGGCTCCAAGACCTTCATCAGCAACGGCCAGAATGCCGGCCTCGTCATCGTGGTGGCGAAGACCGACCCGGCGGCGGAGCGCAAGGGCATCAGCCTGATCTGCGTCGAGGAAGGCACGCCCGGGTTCACCAAGGGGCGCAACCTGGAGAAGATCGGGCTGCACGCGCAGGACACCTCGGAACTCTTTTTCGACGATGTGCGGGTGCCGGTCGGGAACCTGCTGGGCGAGGAGAACAAGGGTTTCTCCTACCTCATCCGCAACCTGCCGCAGGAGCGGCTGGTGATCGCCATCCGCGCCGCCACCAGCATGGAGGTGATGCTGGAGAAGACCGTCTCCTATACCAGGGACCGCCAGGCTTTCGGCCAGGCGGTGATCGACTTCCAGCACAACCGCTTCAAGCTGGCCGATGCCAAGGCCGAGGCCACCATGTTCCGCGTCTTCGCCGACCACTGCCTGGCGCTGCACCTGCGCGGCGAGCTCACCGTCGAACTGGCCGCCACCGCCAAGCTGCTCGGCGCCGAGATGCAGAACCGGCTGCTGGACGACTTCCTGCAACTGCATGGCGGCTATGGCTACATGGCCGAATACGAGATCGGCCGCGCCTGGGCCGATGCCCGCGTCGGCCGCATCTATGGCGGCACCAGCGAGGTCATGCGGGAGATCATTGGTCGCACGCTGTAGGCGTGACGGCCGCACGCTGTAGGTGCAGCGACGCCGGCTACTGCGCCGGCGTCGCCCACATCGCGCTGGTATAGCCGCGATGCGAGGGGCTGTAGCGCACGCGGTCCTTCCGCGCCGCCCAGTTGTAGCGGAGATAGAGCAGCGGGATCACGCCCATATCCTCCAGCAGCGCGCGGCCGGCCTGCCGGGTCAGTTCGGCGCGGCGCGGCTCGTCCATGGTGCGCAGCGCCTCGGCCGCCGGATCGTCCACCGCCGGGTTGGAATAGCGCTGGCGGTTGAAGGGGCCGGTGCCGCGCGCCGCATCGCGCGTCATCACCACCTGGCGCATGTAGTTGATCGCCGTGTCGCTGCTGAGATAGCTCATGAACAGCGCGAATTCGCGGTTGGTCGCGCGGGTGAAGAGGGGCGCCGGCGGCAGGGTTTCCACCTGCGTCTCCACGCCGATCCGGGTGAAGCCCTGGGCTACCGCCTGCAACAGGTTGTCGTCGCCGCTGAAGAAGCCGTTCGGCCCATGGATGGTCATGCGGAAGCCGTTGGGATAGCCGGCCTCGGCCAGCAACTTCCGCCCGCGCGCCGGATCATGGGCCAGCGGCGGCAGGTCGGGGAGGCGATGCAGCGCCGGCGGCGAGGGGAATTGATCGGCCGCCCGGCCCTGGCCCTGATACAGCCGCTCGACGATGGCCTGGCGGTTGATGGCGAGCGACAGCGCCTCCCGCACCCGACGGTCGCGCAGCGGATTTTGGGCCAGGGGCTGGCCGGCGCGGTCGCTGACATGCGGCGCCTGGTCGCGTACCGAATCCGGGAACATGTAGACCGAGGTGATGCTGTCGCTGCCGAAGACCGCGATATTCGGGTCGGCGGAAAGCCGCGGCACGTCCTGGTAGGGCACGCCATCGATCAGATCGACCTCGCCCGAGAGCAGGGTGGCGACGCGGGCGCCGGGGTTGGAGACATAGCGCGTCACCACCCGGTCCCAGGGCTGCGCCTCGCCCCAGTAGTCCGGGTTGCGGGCGATCTCGTGCCGCTCGTTCGGGGTGAAGGAGACGTGTCGGTAGGGGCCGGTGCCGATGGCCAGGCGGCCGCTGTTGAACTCGGCGGTGGTCGGCTCGGGGCCATGCACCTTGCGGGAGAGCATCAGCACGAAGACCAGGTCCCAGTCCATCATCGGATTGGGCGCCTTGGTGCGGATATGCAGCGTGGTCGGGTCCACCACCTCCACCGCCGCGATGTTGCGGACATAAGGGGTGAAGGCGGCCGGGCTGTTCGGCACATTGGGCGCGCGGGCGATGGTGAAGGCCACGTCATCGGCCTCAAAGGGCGTGCCGTCATGGAAGCGCACGCCCGGCCGCAGCTTGATCTCCCAGGTGAGCTCGTCGAGCGGGCGCCAGCTCAGCGCCAGGCCGGGATGCAGTTTTCCCTCGTTGTCGAACTGGACCAGGCTGTCGAAGATCTGCCGCAAAGCCTGGTTGTTGTTGCTGGTATTGTGGAAATGCGGGTCGAGCGCGCTGGGCGGCACGATCGTCGCGATGGTGAGCGTCCGCTGCGCCAGGGCCGGCGCGGCGGCGAGCGCGAAGGTGACAGCCATGGCCGCAACCGCGGCCCCGCGGGCGCCTCTTGCCAGCATCATCCGTGATTCCTCCCGTTCGTTTCATTGCGGCTGTTGGCCAGCCGATCGGTTGCGTGGCACGCTAGTCGGCGCCGCCGCCGGGTTCAACCATGGCCCGTCCAGGGCCGGGCGCCACGCCAGGGCGGGGCTGCATGTCAAGGCATGCAAATACTCGCGACGCGGCCCCCTGAAGGTCGCGGCCAGACCAACCGGGAGGACACCGCATGTCAGGCACCAGGCGCCGCACGCTGCTCGCCACCCTTGCCGCTCCGGCGCTGCTGCCGGCGGCCGCAGCCCGCGCGCAGGGGCGCTTCCCGGAGCGGCCCATCACCATCCTCGTGCCCTTCCCCGCTGGCGGCGCGACCGATGTGCAGATGCGTGCCCTGGCCGAGGCGGCGACCCGGCATTTCGGCCAGACCGTGCTGGTGGAGAACCGCCCCGGCGCCGGCAGCACGCTCGGCGTCGCCGCGCTGGCCCGCGCCCGGCCGGATGGCTATGTGGTGGCGCAGATGACCCTGCCGGGGCTTCGCCTGCCCTTCATGCAGCGCATGACCTATGATCCGCGCAAGGATTTCACGCCGATCATCCACCTCACCGGCTATACCTTCGGCGTGATCGTCCGCGCCGACGGCCCCTACAAGACCTGGCAGGATTTCGTCGCGGATGCGCGCCGCCGGCCGGGCGAGGTGCGGATCGGCAATACCGGCGCCAATGGCACGCCGCACCTCACCAATATCGACCTCGCCGAGCGGGAGAAGATCGATGTGGTGCATGTGCCCTTCCGCGGCGAGGCGGATGCGACGCCGGCCGTGCTCGGCGGCCATATCGAGGCCTCGTCCGGCGGCACCGGCAGCGGCCCGCTGGTGGATGAGGGCAAGCTGCGCTTCCTGAATTTCTGGACCCGCCAGCGGCTGCGGCGCTGGCCCGAGGTGCCGACGCTGCTCGAACTCGGCTATGACGGCATGGTCATCACCTCGCCCTATGGGCTGGTCGGGCCGCTCGGCCTCGACCCCGCCATCCTGGCGGCCCTGCATGAGGGATTCCGCAAGGCCCTGCACGACCCGCAGCACCTGGCGGCGCTCGACCGCCTCGACCAGACGCTGGAATACCTGAACAGCGCCGACTACGCGCGCAACATGGCCGAGACGATCGACATGGAGGAAAGGCGGGTGGCGCGGCTCGGGCTCAGGCAGGGCTGAGGTAGCGCTCCTTCAGGATGCGCCGCAGCAGCTTGCCGGCCTCGGAACGCGGCAGTTCGGCCACGAATTCCATGCTGCGCGGCAGCTTCGGCCCGGCCAGATGCGCCCGGCAATGCGCCACCAGCTCCGCCTCCAGCGCCGGGCCGGCGGCGGCGGGGTCGCGCGGCACCACCACGGCGCGCACCTGCTCGCCGAATTCCGGGTGCGGCACGCCGACCACCGCGACCTCCGCCACCGCTGGGTGCTGCGCCAGCACCGCCTCGATCTCCTGCGGATAAAGGTTCACGCCGCCCGACAGGATCAGGTCGGCGCGGCGGTCCGAGAGGAACAGGAAGCCCTCCTCGTCCAGCGAGCCGAGATCGCCGAGCGAGGCCCAGCCGCGCGCATTGTAGGACCCCGCCGTCTTCTCCGGCGCATTGTGGTAGGCGAAGCGCGGCCCGCCCTCGAACCAGATCTGGCCGACCTCGCCGGGCGGCAATCCCTGGCCCGTCTCGTCGCAGATATGCACCGTCACGCCATTCACCGGCCGCCCCACCGAACCCGGGCGGCGCAGCCAGTCCTCGCTGCCGATCACCGTGGTGCCCACACCCTCCGACCCCGCATAGTATTCCCAGAGGATCGGCCCCCACCATGCGATCATCGCCCGCTTCACCGCCACCGGGCAGGGCGCCGCGGCATGGATGGCGCAGCGATGGCTGAAGAGGTCGTGCTGCTGCCGCAGTTCCTCCGGCAGGGCCAGCAGGCGTACGAACATGGTCGGCACCCATTGGCTGTGGGTGACGCGGAAACGCTCGATCGCGGCCAGCGCGGCGGCGGCGTCGAAGCGGCCCAGCACCACGGCGGTGCCGCCCGCGCCGATGGTCCGCGTGACGTAGCGGTTGGGCGCGGCGTGGTAGAGCGGCGCCGGCGAGAGATAGACCGTGTCCTCCCCGAAACCGTAGAGCGACTTCCAGGTCATGTCCCATTCCGGCCTGTCGCGATCGGCATAGGGGATCAGCGGCCGGCGGATGCCCTTGGGCAGGCCGGTGGTGCCGGAGGAATAGAGGAATTCGCGCCCGATCGGCCGCTCCGGCAGCGGCGCCGGTGCCGGGTATTCGGCCAGCGCGGCCTCCAGCGGGGCATAGCCGGGCAGCCCTTCGGCCAGGGCGAAGCGCGGCAGGTCGCCGGCGGCGCCCTCCGCCACCAGCTCCGCTGCCAGCCCGGCCAGGGCGGGGCTCACCAGCAGCAGCCTGGCACCGCTGTCGCGCAGCACATAGGCCACCTCGCGCGGCCGCAGATGGATAGAGAGCGGGGTATAGCAGAGCCCGGCCTGGCGCGCGGCGAAGGCGATCTCCAGGAATTCCGGCCGGTTCTCCAGCAGCAGCGCAATGCCGTCGCCAGGCTGCAGCCCAAGGCCGATCAGCCATTGCGCCAGCCGGTTCGCCCGCGCCTCCAGCGCGCCATAGGTCAGCGCGATGCCGCTTTCCAGGAAGTGGCACGCGACCTTCCCCGGATTGCGTGCGGCCCAATGCGAGAGCTGCGCCATCGCCCGATCCTCCTGCCCCTTGCCGCCAAGGTGGGGTGGCGGCGCGGGTGGCGTCAATCTGGCCGCCCCGCGTTTGACCGGGACGCCGCCACATAGGAGGCTCGGCGCAAAGGGAGAGCGGCCATGGATGTCAGGGATGTTGCGGCACTGGTCACGGGCGGCGCCTCGGGGCTCGGCCTCGCCACGGCGCGGCGGCTGATCGCGCGGGGCGCGCGGGTGGTGCTCTGCGACCTGCCCGGCTCGCGCGGGGCGGATGTGGCAGCGGAGCTCGGCCAGGGCACCCGCTTCGCGCCGGCGGATGTGGCCGACGAAGCCTCGATGCAGGCGGCGGTCGCCATGGCGGAGGGGCTGGGGCCGCTGCGCGTGCTGGTGCATTGCGCCGGCCGCGGCGGCTCGAAGCGGATCCTGGACCGGGAGGGCGCGCCGATGCCGCTGGAGCATTTCCAGGAGATCATCCGCGTCAACCTCACCGGCAGCTTCAACGTGCTGCGCCTCGCCGCCGCCGCCATGGCGCGGACCGCGCCGGTCGCCGGCGAAGGCGGGGTCGAGCGCGGCGTCTGCATCATGACCGCCTCCATCGCCGGCTATGAGGGGCAGATCGGGCAGTCGCCCTATGCCACCTCCAAGGCCGGCGTCATCGGGCTGACCCTGGTGGCGGCGCGCGACCTGGCCAGCCGGCATATCCGGGTCTGCACCATCGCCCCCGGCATCTTCGACACGCCGCTGCTGGGCCGGCTGCCGGAGCCGGTGCGGCAGGCGCTGAATGCCTCGGTGCCCAACCCCGCGCGGCTCGGCGTGGCGGAGGAATACGCCATGCTGGCCATGCAGATCCTGGAGAACCCCTATCTGAACGGCGAGACCATCCGCCTCGATGGCGCGCTGCGGATGCCGCCGCGCTAGTGGTGCAAACCCAATGGAAATGACCATTGGATTTGCACCACCAGCCTTGGTTTGGTGGGCCGATTCACTTGGCGCTTGGGAACCAAGCGCCAGGATCGGACCACTAGCGCTTCGTCGCGCGCTTGCAGATGTGAAGGCTGATACCGCCCCCGGTTGTGCCAGCCTGGGGCTGCGGCCGCCCGAGGCGGCCGAAGCAAGCCAATAGGGGAGGATGGGACATGCCCGATTTCAGCCGCCGGATGCTGCTCGGCGCCGCCGCCGCATTGCCGTTGCTGCGCGGCGGGGTGGCAGGGGCCGCCGCGCCCTTCCGCAACGACCTGCCCCCGGCCTGGCACCGCTTCCGCCTGGGCGACTACGAATTGACGGTTGTCTCCGATGGCACCCTTCCGCTCGGCAAGCCGGAACCGGCCTTCCCGGCCTCCCCGCCACAGGAGATCCACGCGCTGCTGCAGGCGAATTTCCTGCCCCCCGATGCCGCGACCCTGGAACAGAATGCGCTGGTCCTGAACACCGGCCGGCAATTGATCCTGTTCGATACCGGTATGGGCGAGAGCATGGGCGCGGCCAGCAAGATGTTCGGCCCGACCACCGGGCGGCTGCTGGCCAATCTGCGCGCCGCCGGCATCGAGCCCGCGCAGATCGACCTGGTGGCGCTCACCCACGCGCATTGCGACCATTGCTGGGCGCTGGTGGATGCCGATGGCAAGCGCAATTTCCCGAATGCCCAGGTGGCGGTCAGCGAGGCCGACCTGAAATTCTGGACCGACGACGCGAACAAGCGCGGCCCGGATTTCATGGTGCCCTTCATCGACGGCGCCAAGAAGAACCTCAGCGCCTATCGCGACCGCATGGTGATGCTGCGCGATGGGCAGGAGGTGGCGCCCGGCGTCACCGCCGTGGCAACGCCGGGCCATACGGTGGGGCACCACATGTTCTTCATCACCTCGGGCAACCAGGTGCTGGCGAATAGCGGCGACCTGGCGCATCACCCGGTGCTGCTGCTGCGCAAGCCGCTCTGGGAATTCGCCTTCGACACCGACCCGAAGCAATCGGCGCAGACGCGCAGCCGCATGCTGGAGCGGCTGGCGACGGAGCGGCATGCGGTGCTGTCCTACCACTTCCCCTGGCCGGGCCTCGGCCATGTGGCGAAGGAAGGGGATGGGTATGAATGGATCCCGGCGCCGATGAACGTGACCACGCTCGGCTGACCGGTCCAGCGGGGAGCCGGCGGATGGCGCTTGCGGGATTGCGGGAAGAGCAGGCGCCACCGGAGATCGCGGCGCTCTACGCTGCGCTCCGGCAGGCGACCGGCGTGCCGCTGGTGAACCTGATCCACCGGCATCTGGCGACCCTGCCCGGGGTGCTGCCCTGGGTCTGGCAGGCGATCCGCCCGCCGCTGCAGGATGGCAGCCTGGCCGGCGCGCGGGAAAGGCTTGCCGCCGCGCTGCCGCTGCCGCCGCTCGGCCTGATACCGGAGGCAGCCTGGCAGGCCGCCGGGCTGGCGCCGGCGGACCGCCCCCGCATCGCCGCGCTGGCCGAGGTCTACAACCGCGGCAACCTGACCAACCTCATCCTGCTGACCGCGCTGCGCCGTTCATTGGAAGGGGTGCCGCTGGAAGGGGCGCCGGCCGTCGTCGCGCTTCCACCCCCGCCATACTGCCCGCCCCGCCGCCCCTGCCGCGGGCGGAGGCGCTGCCCGGGGCGACCCTGGCGCTGGCGCGCGGGCTGGCGGCGCGGCATGGCAGGCTGGAGGGCGGCGTCATCCCCAGCCTCTACCTGCATCTCGGCCACTGGCCGGGGCTGCTCGCCGCCCTGCCTACCTGGCTCGACCCGCTGCTCGACCCGGCGGCGCTGGCCGCGGCACGCGACGCGACGATCCGGCTGGCGGAGCGGGAGGCGGATGCGCTGCGCCCTGGCCTGACGCTGGCGGGCGAGGTGCCGGGCGGGCATGGGCCGGCGGTGCTGGAGGTGGTTAAACGGTTCACCCGACAGGTGATTCCCGGAATGGTACCGGTCGGCCTCGCGCTGCGGCAGGTGGTGGAGGCAGGCACCGCAATGCCGTTTGCTCGCTAACCCGTGATTGCTCGGCGTGAATATGTTTCGTCATTTTTTGTATACTGTTTGACCGAGCCGGGACACAGGAATTCAGATACTGTCCGCCACCAACCCCTTTCCTGGCCAGACGGCCGCCGCGGATCCCACCCCGCCGGCACCGGGCCCAAATCGCATCCTGGATGGGCTCGATGCGGGCTGGGTCCTGTTGCGTGGCTGCGTGATCGGCGGCCCCGCCGAGCCGCCGGTGCGGATCGACATGGCGCTGCTGCATCCCGATATCGGCGTGGTGCTGCTGGGATTGCCGCCGCGCTGGACGCCGGATGCCACGGGCAAGCTGCTGCGGCGGCTGGAGATGGCGCATTTCGGGGCCATCTTTCCGGGCCATCTTCCGGTGGTCCATCGGCGCGTCCAGCGCCAGAACCTGGCGGACCTGCCCCGCATGCTGGCGGATGGCTTCGCCGGCCAGCCGCCGATTTCGGTGCCGGAAGGCGATGCCTGGACCCTGGCGGTGCGGCGCGCCCTGGTGGATGCGGTGCAACTGGACCCGACCTGGCTCCAGAAAGTCAGGGGCCAGCCCGGGCAGGCCGGGAAGCCTGCACCGCAGCCCCGCAGGGCCACGGGCAAGCCCAGGCCTCGCATCCTGCCGGCGGTGGCCGGGCTCGCCCTTCTGGCCAGCGGCTTGGCCGCCCTGGCGCTGCTGCCGCGCCAGGGGGGGCCGGTAATGGAGGCGGAGCGGGGCGGTTCCGCCGATGCCATGGGCCTTGTCCTGACGGATGCCACGGATGTCCCGCCGGACTCCGGCAGCGGGTCCGCCGAGGGCCTGACCTGGGCCGGACAGACCGCTGGCTGGGCAGGCACCATCCCGGCGATGGATGCCGCGGAGGCGGCGACACCGCCAGCCACGCCCGAATCCCAAACCGAGGCGCTGGCGGCCGGCCCGCCGCCGCAGGGCGGCATGCCCGATACCGGGGTTGGCCTGGGCGCGGAGGCCGGCTCGACCGCCGCGATCCCGGCATCGGCGCCGTTGTCCGCGGCAGAGCCCGGCCCCGAGGGCGCCACATCGGGCATGGCCGCGAGCACGCCCGCACCCGCCATGGCGCCCGACCCGGAGGAGGGCAAGCCGGCCGAAGTGGCAGCGCGACTGCCAGGCCCTGCCGTGGAACCGCAGCTCGCGCCTGAGAGCGCGACCGCGGCCATGGGCCAGGACGAGCCGGCGTTCGCGGCCGGATCGCAACCGCTTCAGCAGGCGGAGACCGCGGGAATTGCCCATGTGGCAACCGCAATCCGCCCTGGAATCCAGCCTGGCAACCATGGATGGCGGGAACCCCACTGCCGCCGCGGCGCCGGCCCCGGACCCCGGCCCGGCTCCAGCCGCGCAGCAAGCGGACTTGGTCGGCAGCGAAGCGCCAGCCAGGGCAAGCGGCGCCCTGCCGGCAGCGGAGGAGATGCAGCCTCCCGCCGCGGGCGCCATGCTGGGCGCGGCCGATGGCGTTGCGGCGCCTGCGGCGGAAACGCAGCGGGTCCTGCGCGCGGAGCCGGCAGACCCCGGCAGCGACGAGCCGGCATCCGCGGCAGCGGCAGCCATGCCCGCGGCGGAGCCGCAGCAGGTGGGCATGGCCGAGGAACCCGCATTCGGGACGGCACGGGCCGCGGAAGCGCAGCCGGCCCCCGGCCCTGGTCTGACGGACCGCTCGGGCAGCGACCCGCTGGCCATGGCAGCCGAGGCCATGCCCCCACCGGGGCCATGGCTTGACTTCGGGAAGGTCACGGCAGGCGCGGCCGGCTGGGAAGCGGCCATCCAGGCCCCGGCCGCGCCGGAACCACTGCCCGATCCCGGCAGGCAGTTGGCAGGCCTGGCGGGCAGCGAACCAGTATCCGCCGCACCAGGGGCAGCGGCCGGGAGAGATATGGCCGAAGCGGTGCTGCGGCCCGATGCGGAGAATGCGGGGATCGCTGCAAGCGGTGGCAAGCCGGCTACCCTGGAAGCACCCGCCCCGGCCCCCGCGTCGATCCTCGGCCTGACTCCGGCGGACCTCCCGGGCAGCAGCCCGCCACCCGCGACCGCATGGGAGACGCCCAGGGCAGAGCCGCACTCGCGCCCCGATGGCCTCGCGGCAGGCGGGGACAACCAGGAAAGGGCCAGCGCCGAAACCCCGGTGCCGGACGCAGCCGGCCAGGAACCACCCCTCGCCCCGGCGCAGGCGGCAAGCACCGACCCGCAGCCCCTGCCACCTGCCCCGGCCCCGGCGGCGGGCCCGGAGGCGGAGAGGGCCAGCCCGGCACCGGAACCGCATCAGGCCCTGGAGCACCGGACAGAAGCCCCAACCGAGGCGGCGACACCCCCCAGGGTCGCGCCGCCTGAGCCGCCACATCCCACCCCTGATCCCCTTCCGGCGGCCGAGGCGCAGGCTGCCCCCCCTGCCGCGATACCGCCGACCGCGCCCGGCAACACCGCGGCGGCCGAGCCTCCGCAACCCGCCGAGTCACCGCCCACCGGGCCGGGGCACATGCAGGATGCCGCCGGCGCGGCCCCGCCCGGCAGCGCGCCGGCAGCCGGCCAGCCGGCCCCGCCGAAGCCGCCGGCCAGGGCGCCGGACGCCACCGTGGACAGCAAGCCCGCGCCGGCCGGCCCCGTGCCGGCGCCGGCCGCGTCCCTGGCGGCCCCGGCCCGCCCCGCGGCCAATCCCGCCCTCCTCGCCATGCTGCTGCGGCGCGGCAACGGGCTGCTGGTGCTCGGCGATGTCTCGGGCGCGCGGCGCTTCTACGAACGTGCCGCCGAATCCGGTAGCGCCGAGGCCGCCGAGGCCCTTGCCCGCACCTATGATCCCGCCGCGCTCGCCACCCTCGGCGCGCGCGGCATCCAGCCCGACCCCGAGGCTGCCGCCGCCTGGTATCGCCGCGCGGCGGCGCTTTGGGCGGCGGAGCGCGGCCTGCCCCAGGACTCCGGAGCCCCGAAATGACCCCGCCCATGGCCCCCCGCCTGGCCCGCCGCAGCCTGCTGCTCGGCGCTCTGCTCGCCACCGCCGCCCGGCAGGCCATGGCCCAGGGTGGACCGCCCTCCCTCGCCGCGTTGAGCCAGCGCGCCAATGCCGGCACGGTCGGCGTCATCACCGGCGGGATCGACGGCACCTATGCGCGCATCGGCGCCGACCTCGCCTCGGTGCTGGATGACGGGGACGCGCTGCGGGTACTGCCGATCCTGGGCAAGGGCTCGCTGCAGAACATCCGGGACATCCTGGTGCTGCGCGGCGTCGATATCGGCATCGTGCAGTCGGATGTGCTGGCCTTTGCCCGGCGGGAGAGGCTGCTGCCCGGCCTCGATACGCTGATCCAGTACATCGCCAAGCTCTATGACGAGGAGGTGCATATCCTGGCCAAGCCCGGCGTGACGCGGCTGAACGAGCTGGCCGGCCAGGCGGTGAACGTGGATGTCAACGGCAGCGGCACCAGCATGACCGCGACGCTGCTCTTCGAGGGACTCAACATCCCGATCCGCCCGGCGCATGAGCCGCAGGACCAGGCGCTGGAGCGGCTGCGGCGGGGCGAGATCGCGGCGCTGGTCTATGTCGCCGGGAAGCCCGCGCGGCTCTTCGCCGGGGTGCCGCCGGACGCCGGGCTGCGCTTCCTGCCCGTGCCGATGACCGATGCGCTGCTGGAGACCTACCTGCCCTCCAGCCTCTCCCATGCCGACTATCCGGCGCTGGTGCCCGAGGCGGCGCCGGTCGAGACCATCGCGGTCGGTGCCGTCATGGCGGTCTATGCCTGGGCGCCGGGCACCGAGCGGCACCGCAAGGTGGCCCATTTCGTCGATTCCTTCTTCGAGAAATTCGCCCGCTTCCAGCAGCCGCCGCGGCATCCGAAATGGCGCGAGGTGAACCTGGCCGCGCAGGTTCCGGGCTGGACCCGGTTCAACCCGGCGCAGCCACCGCCGGCGCCGAGGCGGAGCCGCTGGGAGGGGGCCTCGCAGTTCCAGCGGTTCTGATCGCCTCCTGCTCGTCCGCTGGCCGCATGGCTTGACCCCCGGCACGGCGGCAGGAACCATGCCGGTCCATCCATTCCGACTCGACCACGAAGGATCGCATGATGCCTGGCCTGACCCGGCGCTTCCTGCTGCGCGCCGCGCTGCTCGTCCCGCTGGCCTCCTGCGCGCCGGTGGTGGCGCCGGTGCCGGTGGAGACGACCCGCCTCACCTTCCTGCATGTGAATGATGTCTATGAACACCTGCCGAAGGACGGCCAGGGCGGCCTGGCCGAGCTCGGCACCCTGTTGGAGCGGGAGCGCGCCGCGGCGCGGGGCCCGGTCTTCACGACCTTCGGTGGCGACCTGATCTCACCCTCCCTCGCCTCCTCCATCACCGAGGGGCGGCACATGATCGGGATCTTCAATGCCCTCGGCACCGATGTCGCCGTGCTGGGCAACCATGAATTCGATTTCGGCCCGGAGGTGACGCGGGCCCGCATCGCCGAATCGCGCTTCCCCTGGCTCGGCGCCAATGTGCTGGGGCCGGATGGACGGCCCTTCGGCGGCACGGTGGCGACGGTGATGCGGCAGGCGGGGGGGCCTCAGGATCGGCTTCGTCGGCGTGCTGACGCCGGAGACCGCCCGCGTCTCCCGCGCGCCCGGCATCACCTTCACCCCCAGATTGCCGGCGCTGCGCCAGGCCGCGGCGGGGCTGCGGGCGCAGGGCGCCGATCTCGTGGTGGCGCTGACCCATCTGGACTTGGCCCGCGATCGCGAGGCGCAGCGGGTCCCGGGCGTGGACCTGGTGCTCGGCGGCCACGACCACGACCCGGCGGCGCTGCTGGAAGGCAACGTGCTGCTGCTGAAGGCGGGGTCGGACGCCCGCTGGCTCGGCGTGGTGGAACTGGCCGTGGAGCGGCAGCCGGGGAAGCCGGCGGCGATCCGCAGCATCGGCTGGCGTATGGTGCCGGTCATCGGGCTGCCGCCCTCCCCCGCCATCCTGCCGCTGGTCACGGCGGTGGAGTCGCAGCTGGACCAGGCGCTGGGGCAGCCCCTGGCCCGGCTCGCCCTGCCGCTCGACAGCCGGACCAGCACGGTGCGCAACCGGGAGGCAGCGCTCGGCAACCTGGTGGCGGATGCGCTGCGGGCGCATTTCGGGGCCGATGTCGCGCTCATCAATGGCGGCGGGCTGCGCGGCAACCGCGAATACCCGGCCGGGCACCAATTGACCCGGCGCGACCTGGTCAGCGAGATGCCCTTCGGCAATGTGGTCATGCTGCTGGAGATCAGCGGCGCCGACCTGCTGACGGCGCTGCGGAACGGCGTGAGCAAGGTGGAGGAGGCGGATGGCCGCTTCCCGCAGGTCTCCGGCCTGACCATGACCTATGACCCGCAGGCGCCCGCGGCCAACCGGGTCCGCGAGGTGAGGGTCGGCGGCCAGCCGCTCGACCCTGCCCGGCGCTACCGGCTGGCCACCACCGACTACCTCCAGGGCGGCAAGGATGGCTACGACGTGCTGAAATCCGCCCGGGTGCTGGTGGATGCCAGCGGCGCCATGCTGCTGGTCTCGGTGGTGGCGGATGCGGCGGCGCGCGCCGGCACCATCGCGATGGCGCCGGAGGGGCGCATCCGCGCCGTCCCGCGCTGAGCGGCGCGTCCGACGAGGAGGAGGAAGGCCCGCCCGGCCTGCCGCCCGGCACCCCCTTCTACATGACGCCCGCCGGCCATGCCGCCCTGGTGGAGGAGTTGCGCCGGCTCTGGTCCGAGGACCGGCCGAAGGTGGTGGAACTGGTCGCCTGGGCCGCCGGGCTCGGCGACCGCAGCGAGAACGCGGACTACCAGTACGGCAAGCGGCGGCTGCGCGAGATCGACCGCCGCGTCCGCTTCCTCCGCAAGCGGCTGGAGCGGGTGCAGGTGGTGGACCCGGGGCGGCAGGCGCGGCGCGACCAGGTGTTCTTCGGCGCGACCGTCACCTATGCCCGGGAGGACGACCAGGAGGTGACGGTCACCATCGTCGGCATCGACGAGACCGACCTGGCCCACGGCCATATCAGTTGGGTGTCCCCGGTGGCGCGCGCCCTGCTCGGCGCCCGCACCGGCGACCTCGTTCGGGTGCGCGCGCCGCAGGGGATCGAGACGCTGGAGGTGCTGGCGATCTGCTATCCCGAAGGGTGATCGCACGGCACGGAAACATTGCGGGGCACGCGGCGTTCCCCGGCAGCAACCAGCAGACAGGTCCCCATGCCGGATCAGGCCGAACGGCCCCCCGCTCCTGCCGGCTCCCCCGCCTTCACCGGCCACGGCGCCGCCGCGCTGCCCGCGGTGACGGTCGATGCCTATAATGCGGAGCTGCGGACGCCGGAGGGCTTCCTCGGCGACCGCGCCAATAGCCGCGCCTTCAAGTCCATCCTGGACGACTGGCGGAAGAAGCTGCGGGAAACCGATGAGGACCCGCTCGGCAAGACCCGGACCGAGGAGGTCAGCCGCGCCCAGCTCGACCAGCTTCTCGCCAATGGCGGCCCCGAGGTGGGCGGGCTGGTGCTCGGCGTGGTCGAGGAATTCGCCCAGGCCCTGACCGGGGTCGTGAAGCGCCTGCTGCGGCTCAAGGACTGGCAGGATACCGAGCGGATCGTCATCGGCGGCGGCATGCGGGCCAGCCGCGTCGGCGAGCTGGCGATCGGCCGCACCGCCATGCTGCTGCGCGGCGAGGATTGCGCGGTGGAACTCGTGGCGATCCGCCATGACCCGGACGAGGCCGGGCTGATCGGCGGCCTGCACCTGGCGCCGCCCTGGATCTTCCAGGGGCATGACGGGGTGCTGGCGGTGGATATCGGCGGCTCCAATATCCGCGCCGGCGTGGTGCGGCCCAACCTGAGGAAATCGCCGGACCTCGGCGCCGCCGAGCTCTGGCAAGCCGAACTCTGGCGCCATGCGGAGGAGAAGCCGGGGCGGGAAGCGGCGATCGACCGGCTGGCGGGGATGCTGCAGGACCTGGTCCGCAAGGCGGCGAAGCGCGGCATGAGGCTGGCGCCCTTCATCGGCATCGGCTGCCCCGGCCGCATCGCGGAGGATGGCGGCATCGAGGCCGGGGCGCAGAATCTGCCCGGCAATTGGGAAAGCAGCCGCTTCAACCTGCCCGCCCGCATCCAGGAGGCCCTGCCGGAGATCGACGGCCACGACACCGTGGTCGTGCTGCACAACGACGCGGTGGTGCAGGGGCTGAGCCAGACGCCCTGGATGCAGGATGTGGCGCGCTGGGGCGTGCTGACCATCGGCACCGGCCTCGGCAATGCGCGCTTCACCAACCGGGGCGGCGCGCCGCGGAAGTAGCCGCGGCCCATTGCCAGCCCCGCCCCGCCGGCGCAGAGAATGCGGCGTGACAGCAAGCGGGACCGCGGAGTGATGCAGCAGGCGATGGCCGGAACCCTGGAAGCGCCGGAGGCCCTGCTGGCCCGACTGGATGCCGCGGCGCGGCGGATGGAGACGCCCTGCGGCGATGGCCTGATGGTCTGGCGGAGCTGGGGCGAGGGCGAGCCGCTGGTGCTGTTCCATGGCGGCTCCGGCTCCTGGCGCCACTGGATCCGCAACATCGAGCCGCTGGCGCGGCACCGGCGCGTGGTCTGCCCGGACCTGCCGGGCCTCGGCGAGAGCGCGATGCCGCCGCCAGCCGAGACCCCGGCGCCGATCGCCACGCTGGTGCGCCAGGGCCTCACCGAGATGCTGGGCGAAGGCACCCGCTACGACCTGGCCGGCTTCTCCTTCGGCGCGCTGATCTCGGGCCATCTGGCGGCGCAGGCGGGGCCGGGATTGCGCAGCGTGACCCTGATCGGCGCCGGCGCGCTCGGCCTGCCGCGGCCGCGCACCGAATTGCTGAAGGTGCGGGACAAGCAGGGCGAGGCGCGGATCGCCGCGCACCGGCACAACCTGGCCACCCTGATGCTGGCCGATTCCGGGCAGATCGATGCGCTGGCGCTGCTGGTGCAGGAATGGAACACCGAGCATGGCCGCTTCCGCAGCCGCGGCTTCGCGCATGGCGCCTCGCTGCGGGAGGCCATCGCCAAGGCGCGCGCGCCGGTCGCGCTGATCTATGGGGAACGCGACGCCATCGCCTGGCCGGAGCTGGAGCGGCGCTTCGAGGCGCTGCGCGCGGTGCAGCCGGAGGCCTGGACCGGGGTGATCCCCGGCGCCGGGCATTGGGTGGCCTATGAGGCGGCGGGGGCCTTCAACGCCATGCTGCTCGACATGCTGCGCCGCCGGGTGGGCGCGGCCTGAAGCCGGCGGCCTGTCCCGGGACATTTTCATTGTCGTTCGGACCTTGGGCCGCCGCTGCCGCGTTCCCCCGGCAGGAGGAATCGGCCATGAGCACGCAGGATGAAACCGATCTGATTGCCGCAGTCTGTGCCGGGGACATTGCGGGGCTGCGTGCGCGGCTTTCGCCCGCAGGCGACGCGAAGGACGACTGCTCGGCCGGCCTGCCGAATGGCCTGACCCCGCTGATGGTCGCCGCCGCCTGCGGCCACCAGGATGTAGTGGAGTTGCTGCTGCAATGCGGGGCCGATCCAACACGGCGGGACAGGCATGGACGGAGTGCCGCCGCCCATGCCCGCGTGTCAGGTCACCCGCATTTGGCGGAACGGCTCGACATCGTGGTGGACCAGGAAAAGACGATGCGTTGAAGGCGGGCCGGTACAGTCCGCGCGCTTCCGGCATCCCTGGATGCCGGTCTGCGATGCCGCCCCGGCTGCCATGGGCCCCGCCGTCGTGGTGTGCGCTGGCCCACAGTCCTGCCGCGCGGCGCAAGGGCAGGATGCCGTGGCGCAGCCCTCCCGCGCAGCCCGCAGCCGCCGGAGCCTTCCATGCAGCCGCACCCGCCTGCCACCGCGAGATACCAGACCGAAAGACGGTCCTGGGAGGGCCGGACCGGCTCTTGCGAAGGCTGCCCGCACCGCCGGGCCGCAGCCCTGGCCCCGCTGCGGCCCTGGATCGCGCCACCGCGCCTGCCGGAACTGCTGACCCAGCCGCGCCCGGAGGCGCCGGCCTAGGTGCTGCGCCAGGGCAAGCCCCGTCCGGGCGGAAGCACCGGGGCGGATGTGGGGCCTTGCGCCTATTCCGCCCAGACGGGCGGATGCGTTCCCAGCGGCACCGAGGGCAGCGCCCAATGCGGCGGCGTTGCGGAAAGCCGGCCGGAATGGCGCATGGCGGTCAATTGGCCGAAGCCACTCCCGCTTTCCTCCAGCAGGTCGCCGATATCCTCGATCCCCGGCACGGTGGCGGCGAAGCCTCCGGGCAGCCGGCCGAGGCGCCGCAGCCACATGCCGGTGCCGACCAGCGAGACCCGGACCAGCCAGCTTCCCCCCTCCTCCGCCCGCCGCAGCAGCGCCGCCAGTGTGCCGAAGGCCAGCAGATAGCCCGAGGCGTGGTCCAGCGCCTGGCAGGGCAGCACCTTCGGCCCCTCGGTGCCGGCCGCCTCGGCCTCGGCATGGTTGAAGCCGGTCGCGGTCTGCACCAGGCTGTCGAAGCCGCGCCGCGCGCCCCAGGGCCCGACCTCGCCATAGGCCGAGAGCGAGGTGCAGACGATGCCCGGCCTGAGCGCCGCCAGCTCGGCCGGCGCGAAGCCCTGGCCAGCGATGGCGCCGGGCCGGTAGCCCTGCAGGAAGACATCCGCCGATTTGTCCCCTTGGGCCACCAGGCCGCGCAGCGCGGCGCGCCCCGCCTCGCTCCGCAGGTCGAGCTGCGTGCTGCGCTTGCCGCGGCCGGTATCCACCAGCAGATGGTCGAAGGAGGGCAGGTGCGCGGCGCTGACATGCAGCACGTCGGCGCCATGCGCGGCCAGCGTCCGGCCGCAGACCGGGCCGGCGATGACCCGGGTGAGGTCCAGCACGCGCAGCCCCTGCAAGGGCCGCGCCGCTGCCGGGGGCAAGGGCGTGGGCGGCGCCTCGCCGATGCGCTCGATCCTGAGCGGTGGCAGGCCGGCTACCGCCTGGCCCTGCGGATGCGCGTCCCATTCGGCGAAGCTGCGCATGGCGGAGACGCACATCCCGGCCTCGGCCGCGGTATCCTCGAAGGCGAAGGCGGTCCAGCCCTGCAGCGCCGCCGCCACGGCCTGCCGGTTGCCCTCGCAGCCGAGCAGGCGCAGCACGCCGGCGCGATGATGCGGGAAATTGGTGTGCAGCCGCACGAAGCGCCCATCCCCGCACCGGTAAGTGCCGGCGATGCTGTCCCAGGGGTCGCGTGGCCCCTGCCCGGCCAGGCGCATATAGTGCTCGCTGTGGAATTCGAGGGTGGCGTGGCGCATGTCCACGCTCGCCTGCTGCGCCTGGCCGCTGCGGCGGCGATGGATCTCCGCCACGGCCGCGGTGGCCGCCGCGACGGTGGATTGCGCTGCGGCGCCGACCCGGAAGGAGGAGGGCAGCGCCGGCTCCGTGCCGGTCAGCGCGACAGGATCAGGCCCGCTCTCGCCGAGCCCGGCCTGGCGCCAGAGCGTGGTGAGGATCTCGCCGGGGGTGGGGTCCGCCATTCTTGCATCCTCCTCGTTCAGAGCGGCGCGCCGTAGAGCGCCTCGCCCTCGATCTGCCGGCCGGCCGCATCAAAGCGCATCGCCTCCGCGGCGCGGGTGCGGCGGCCGTCCACATGGCCCTCATAGAGCACCACCATCTCCCGCGCCGCCGGATCGGCCACCACGCGGTCGAGCACGAAGCGGATCTCGCCGATGCTGCCGAGCGCCGCCTGCCAATAGGCGCGCAGCGCCGGCTTGCCCTGGAGATCGGCGCTGCCGGTAAGCGCCAGGGCCTTCGGGCTGCGGAACCGGGCCTCCTCGGTGAAATGCGCCAGCACGGCCTCCAGGTCGCGGCGGTTCCAGGCCGCGATCCAGGCCCGGGCGAAATCCTGCATCTGCTCCCGCGTCATCGCCGGCTCCTTCTCCTCGTCGGCAGAGTAGGACCGATGCGGGGCCGCCGCGAAGCCTGCGTCGCGACCTCCGTTGATGTCGCGGTCGCGGGCGGAACGGGCGGGAAACCGCAGCGGCACCCGGCGTTCGTATCCCGGGCCCTCATGGCGGGGGCTCCGCGACACACGAAACGGATAGAAATGACCATGGCGAACCAGAAATCCGGCGGTAGTGGCGGCAGCTCGGGCGGCGGCAAAAGCAATCCCGGCAATTTCGCCAATGACCGTCAGAAGGCATCCGAGGCCGGCCGCATGGGTGGCCAGCACCAGGGCAAGGAGAACAACCCCGGCAACTTCGCGAACGACCGCGAGAAGGCCGCCGAAGCCGGCCGCAAGGGCGGCCAGCAGAGCCATAGCGGTGGTGGCGGGCATCGTTCCTGACGCGGCGCAGCCGGGGGCGCCGGGACTCACCGCCCCGGCGCCCCTTTCGCGAGTCCTGCAAAGGATGCTTCCTGGCCACCCCGCGCCGTGATCTCCTCGCCATCGGGCAGCGCTTGCAGCCCGGTGCGATGCAGGAGGTTGCGATGCGGCTCCCCCGCCATTCCTTGTTGCCTGCCGGTGCCGGCCCGGCAGCCCCCCCTGGGGCAGCGCATGGACTGGCCGCGCCGCGCCCTGCTCGCCGGCGCCATGCTGGCCGCCGCCCTCGCCCCGGCGCGCACCGCCCTGGCGCAGCCCGCCGCGACACCCTGGCCGGATCGGCCGGTGCGGCTGGTGGTGCCGAACCCGCCCGGCGGCTCCACCGATGTGCTGACACGGCTGCTGGCGGAGCCGCTGCGGGCCCGGCTTGGCCAGCCCTTCGTGGTGGAGAACCGGCCCGGTGCCGGTGGCAATCTCGGCGTCGACAGCGTGGCGAAGGGACCGGCGGATGGCTATACGGTCAGCGCCGCGACGGTGACGCAGTATGTCGTCAACAGCTTCCTCTACCGGCAGATGCCCTTCGACGCGTCGCAGGACCTGGTGCTGGCCTCCGTCACCTGGGAGCTCGCCAATGTGCTGGTGGTGCCGAGCGCGCATGTGCCGGCGCGGACCGTGGCAGAGTTCATCGCCTGGGCGCGGGAGCAGCCGGGCGGGCTGGTCTTCCCGACACCGGGCATCGGCACCACGGCGCATCTGCTGGGCGAGTTGTTCGGGCGCCGCTATGGCGTGGCGGTGACGCATATGCCCTTCCGCGGCGCCGCCGAGGCGATGCCCGCCATGCTGCGGGGCGACGCGCATTTCGCGATCGACGGCCTGGCCAGCTACCTGCCGCTGGTGCGCGGCGGCCAGGTGCGGACGCTCGCCATCACCTCGGCCGAACGCTCGCCCCTGGTGCCGGAGACGCCGACCTTCAAGGAACTGGGCATGCCGGAATTCGGGCTGACAAGCTGGGGCGCCTTCGCCTTCCCCGCCGCCACGCCGCGCGCCGTGGTGCAGCGCCTGTCGGAGGCGCTGCAACGGATCGCCGAGGACCCGGCGATGCAGGCCCGCTTCCAGGAGGCGGCGGCACGGCTTCGCGGCACCAGCATCGAGGAGGCGATGGACCGTGCGGCGCGGGAACGGCCGCGCTGGGAGGAACTGGTGCAGATCTCCGGCGCCCGGGCGGAGTGAGGGCTGGCGGTGCTCGCGCGGCTTCGCCTCCGGGCGCAGGGCCTCAAGCGGGATGTGCATGCGCTGTATTTGGCGGCACGCGACCCGCGGGTGCCCTGGCCGGCCAAGCTGGTGGCGGCGCTGGTTGCCGGCTATGCGCTCTCGCCGATCGACCTGATCCCGGATTTCATCCCGGTGCTGGGTTACCTGGATGATCTGGTTGTCCTGCCGCTCGGCATCCTGCTGGCCATCCGGCTGGTGCCGCCGTCCTTGCTGGCGGAGCATCGCGCCACGGCGGCAGCGGCGGCGGCGCGGCCGGTCAGCCGGCTTGCCGCCGGGCTGGTGGTCGCCGCCTGGCTGGGCACGGCGCTGCTGCTGCTCTGGCTGTTCTGGCCGGAGGCGGCGGAGTGACTCGCCGCTAGAGCATGATGCGTTCACCTTCGTTCACGCATCATGCTCCAGGCCTTTGTTTGATTGCGTGATTCACGCTTTTCGGTGCGAGCACCTCAAGCGATCGCGCTCTATTCCGCCGCGCTGCGCCGCGCCTGGAAGGCGGGCGCGACATGGGTCATGAAGAGGCGGATCGAGTCCCGCGCCGCCGCCGCCGGCATCGGCCCGAGCCGGAAGGAGCAGATCACGCCGCCAACCCCGGTTTCGTCGATCTCCGCCATCTTCGCGGCGACCGTGGCCGGGGAGCCGTAGATCAGCGCGTGGTCCACCTGCACCCGGGCCGGCGGCGCCACTTCCTGCACCATGCGGATGCCCTGTTCGGCATAGATCCGCTCGCGGAGCGCGCGGCGATGCTCCTGCATGGCTTCGAAGGCGGGGATGCCGATGCGGGCCGCCTCGGCATCCGTCTCCGCCACCACCACATTGCGCCAGACCCAGCTGTTCGCCATGCAGTCCGCGACATGCGCCGCGTCGAAGCCGGACTCCGCCAGGGTGGCGCGATAGGCGGCCAGCCGCGCCCGCGTCGCCTCCAGCGACTGCACGTTCATCAGGAAGGGCAGGCCGCGCCGCGCCAGGTGCAGCGCGCCTTCCTCCGAAGACGCCGCGCGCAGCACGGTGGGATGCGGCCGGGTGAAGGGGGCGGGGCGCAGCCGCGGCACCTTCAGGTCCCAGAATTGGCCGTGATGCTCGAAGCCTTCCGTGCTGGTCCAGGCCTGCAGCATGATGCCCTCGGCCTCCGCATAGCGCGGCCCCGCCTCCTGCCAGTCGATGCCATAGCCCTGGTATTCATAGACATTATAGGCGGTGCCGCGGCCGAGCCCGACGATCAGCCTTCCCTCCGTCAGGTTGTCGAGCAGCGCGATCTGCTCGGCCAGGCGGATCGGGTGGTGCAGCGAGACCTGCGCGACCGCGAAGCCGATCCGGATTCGCCGGGTGCAGGCGGCGACCGCGGCGGCGAAGGTGACGGGATCCACATAGGCGCAATTGCCGTCGAAATGGTGCTCGGCCAGCCACAGCACCTCGACGCCGAGTTCGTCGCAGAGCTTCGCCTCCTCCAGGCTTTCGCGGATGACGCGGGCATCGCTCTCCGGCTCCCGGCTTTCGGGGAACAGGAAGTTGCTGAACTTCAGCATGGGCGTCTCCGTGCGGGCTGCGGCGGGGAGAGCCTAGCGGAGATGCGCGACGCGGCAACCGGGCCGCTTGCAGCGGCCGGGCAATGGGGTGCTAGGCTTGCACGGACCGCCCGGAGCCGTCGCATGGGTTTGCGCCCGATCCTGCTCGCCTTCCTGCTGCTTTTGCCGGTGCCGGCCGTGGCCTGGCCGGACCGGCCGATCCAGCTTCTGGTGGGCTTCGCGCCGGGCGGCAATATCGACATCGCCGCGCGCCTGGCCACGCCCTTCCTGGAACGGCACCTCGGCGGCGCGGCGATCACGGTGGTGAACCGGCCCGGCGCCGGCGGCGCGATCATGCTGGCCGAGGCGGCGGCGGCGCGGCCGGACGGTCATCTGCTGGCCTTCGTCTCCTTCCCCGCCCTCGTCACCGCGCTGCATGACAGCGCACCGCGCTACACGCTCGGCAGCTTCGCCTATGTCGGGTTGCTGACCGACGAGCCCTATACGCTCTTCGTCGGCGGCGCCACGCCCTATCGCAGCCTGGCCGAGCTGGTGGCTGCGGCGCGCGCCCGGCCAGAGGAGATCACGATCGCCGGGGCCGGCGCCGGCGGCGCGCCGCAGCTTGCCCTCCAGCAACTGGAGCAGGCGGCGGGCATCCGCTTCACCTGGGTGCCCATGCAGGGCGCGGCGCAGGCCCTCACGCTGGTGCAGGGCGGGCATGCGGCGGGCGCTGTCTCCACCGTCAGCCTGACGGTGAAGCAGCACCAGGAGGGCCAGGTGCGTATCCTCGGCCTGATGGATGCGGCGCGCTGGGCCCGCACGCCTGACATCCCGACCTTCCGCGAGCAGAGCTTCGCGGTGGAGGCCGGCTCCGCCCGCGGCTTCGCCCTGCCCGCCGGCACGCCGGAGCCGATCCTACGGCGCTTCGAGGCAGCGATCCGGCGCACCGCCGAGGATCCGGGATTCCAGGCCCAGGCGGCGCGCGACTACCTGATCGTCCGGCACATGGACCAGGCCGCGATGACGGCATTCGTGCAGGCGCAGGACCGGCACTACGGCGCGCTCTGGCGCCGCAGCCCCTGGCGTTGAGACGGACGCCACGCGGCCATCACGGCCGATCCCGCCCACAGGGCCGGCCCTGCTGTGCCCTCCGCCAGCCGGATCATTCAGGCGGAGGCGTTCCAGATGTCCCGGTGCCACTTCCAGGCGCCGCCCTCGCGCTTCCAGAGCACGATGTATTTGATGGGAATGGCGCCATTGGCGGTGCCGACCTCGCCGCGGGCGACCTCATAGGCCATATCGCCCACCACCTCCACCTCAAAGGGGTTGAGGCGGCAGGAGGTGGCGCCGAGTTCCCTGGCCGCCTGCTGCCAGAACCGGCGGATACTGTCGCGGCCGGAGACGATCTCGCCGCCCGGCGGCAGGATGATCGCGTCGCTGGTATAGACCCGGTCGAGGGCGGCGAAGTCGCCCTGCTGGATCACCACCTCATCGAAGATCCGGTTGACCTCGCGCATGTCACGCAGCGTCGCTTCGTCGGCCATGCGATCCTCCCTGGTGCTTCCCTGTCCCAGCCCTGCGACGCTGCCTGGACGCCTTCGAAACGGTCAACGGCAACCGCGTGGTGTGGATACGCTGGCACAAGGCGGCCGGGCCAAACCGGGATCAGGACAGCCCCGGTCTAGCCGCGGCCCGGCAATCGGCCCATATCGCCCGGCATCGGATGAGACCGCAGAGCCCATGAAGATCAATGTCGAGATCGACTGCACCCCGGAGGAGGCCCGCCATTTCCTCGGCCTGCCCGATCTCCGGCCGATGCAGGAGGCGGTGATGGCCAGGCTGCAGCAGCAGATGCTGAACGCGGTTTCCGCCGCCTCCCCGGAGGCGCTGCTGAAGGGCTGGATGCCGCTGCTGCCGCAGACGCCGGAGCAGATGCAGCAGGCCATGACCAACCTGTTCCGCATGTTCACCCCGGGCGGGGGTGGCGGATCGGGCGGCAAGCCCGGCCCGGGCTGACCCGGGAGCGTGCGGGCTTCGCTGGCCGGGCTGCGGCGGCGGCCACCCCGCGGCTGGAGAGTGCTGCGGCCGGGGCTGGTCGCCTCGATCCTGCTGCATCTCGGCTTCGTGGTGCTGGTGGTGCTGGCGGCGCTGCAAAGGGAAAGGCCGCCGGAGCCGCTGCCCCCGCCCGCCTTCGCCGTGGGATCCGAATCCGGCTCCCCGGACCGCCCAGCCCAGCTGGAGTCCCAGGCCGCGCCGGTGCCGCCACCACCGGTGCCGGAGGCCGTGCCAGCCCCACCCGCGCCGCCTCCCATGCCGCCTTCCCTGGCTGCGCCGCCCGCCCCGCCCCTGCTGGCCACACCCCTGCCGCCACCGCCGCCGGCCCCGCCACGCCCGGAGGAACAGCCGCAGGCCGAGGCGGCGCTGCCGCCATCGCCCCTGGCCCCGGCCCTGCCAGCCCCGCCCCCGCCGGCCCCCGCCCCGCCGCGCCAGGCGCAGCCGCAGCGCCTGCCCGGGGTCTATATGCCCGAAGCCTTCGCCCTGGCGCCGCCGCGCCAGGCCGCCCGGCCCCGCACGGCGCGCCCCAGCCTCGATCTCAGCCTCGACAGCCTCGCGGCGATCGGCCGCGCCACGCCGGAGCCGCAGGCGGAGGTGCGCGGCGCCCGGGTCGGCCCGGACTGGCGCAATGCCTTCCGCGCCTGGCTGGAGGCGAACAAGCACTATCCGGAGAATGCCCGCGTGGTGGGGGAGCAGGGCACCACCCGGGTGGAATTGCTGGTGGAGCCGGATGGCCGGGTGCGCTCGGCGCGGCTGCTGCGGCGCTCGGGCTCGGTCTGGCTGGATGCGGGAACGCTGTCGCTGTTCCGCGGCGCCAGGCTGCCGCCCTTCCCGCCCGGCGCCGATCCCTCCGGCGTGACGGTGGACCTGACGATCAACTACATCCTGATCCGGAATTAGCCCTCCACGTGCGAATAGAGCCCCTGCCCCGCCACCGGCAGTTCCGCCGCCAGCACGCAGCCGCTATCCGCCTCCGTGATGAGAAGCGTATTCCCGCGGTAGCAGAGATTGGTGGTGGAGAGGCCGCGGCAGGAGCGGATGCGGAAGATCGGCTCGCCCAGCCGCGAGAAGATCCAGACCGTGCCGAGCCCGCAATGCGCCACCGCGAGGTTGCCCTCGGCATCCACGGCCAGCCCATCTGGTCCCGCCAGCCCGCCCGAGAGTTGCAGGAAGGCCGCCACCTTGCTGGTGCTGCCATCCGGGTGCAGCGGCAGGCGCCAGACCTGGTTGGCCCGCGTCACCGCCAGCAGCAGGTGCCGCCCATCCGGCGTCAGCACCAGGCCGTTCGGGCTCGGGATGCCCTCCAGCACGCAATCCACCGCGCCGGTGGCGGCGCGCATGCGGTAGAGCCGGCCACTCGGGTCCTGCAAGCCGCTCTGGCCCTGGTCGGTGAAGTAGAGGTCGCCGTTCCCGGCGAAGGTGAGGTCATTGAGGCCGCGGAAGCCCTCGCGTCGGAGCCGCGGCAGCACCGCATCCAACCTGCCGCTGCGCGGGTCGAAGGCCAGCAGCCCGCGGCGGTGGTCGGCGATGAAGACGCGGCCGTCGCGATGCAGCGCCAGCCCGTTCGGCTCCCCGTCATATTCCAGCGCCAGCGACCAGGCGCCGTCCGGCGAGATGCGGAACAGGCGGCCGAAGGGGATGTCGCTGACCCAGAGATGCCCCTCGCGGTCGATCGCCGGGCCTTCCAGGAAGGAATGCGCCTGCTGGTCATCCTTGCCGAAGAACCAGTCGGAGCGGCGGCCGGGCTGGCGATATTCCGGCGGCAGCTCGGCGAAGACGCGGGTAGCCAATTCGGGCGGCGCGGCGAACATCGGGGCGCTTCCTATTCGATGGTGATGCCGGCATCCCGCACCAGCCGGCCCATGGCCTCGCGCCGTTCCGCCACATAGCGCGCCGCCGCCTCCGGCGGGCTGCCGACGGGGATGGCGCCGATGGCGGCGAAGCGGTCACGCACCGCAGGCAGGGACAGCGCATGGCGCACCGCGGCATGGATGCGCGCCAGCACCTCGGGCGGCGTGCCGGCGGGGGCATAGAGCCCGTTCCATTCATCCAGCACCACCGCCGGCAGCCCGGCCTCTGCCATGGTCGGCACCTCCGGCAGCGACGGCACGCGATGCGCCGAGGCGATGGCGAGCGCCCGCAGCCGCCCATCCTGGATCAGTTGCGTCGCCGAATTCACTGTGGCGAAGGCGAAGACCACATTGCCGGCGATGATGTCCGGCAGCACCGCCGAGCCGCCGCGATAGGGCACATGCGTGATGTCGAGCCCGGTCTCCCGCAGGAAGAGCGTGCCGGCCAGATGCGCCCCCGTGGCATTGCCGGAGGAGCCATAGGAAAGCCGCCCCGGCCGCGCCCGCGCCCAGGCGATGAACTCGGCCAGCGTCGTCACCGGCAGCGCGGGCGGCACCACCATGATCTGCGGCAGCACGGTCAGCAGGCTCACCGGCACGAAAGCCTGGGCATAGTCGAAGCGGAGGCCGCGCAGCAGATGCGGGTTCACCACATGATTGAGCGCATCCACCATCAAGGTATGGCCATCCGCCGGCGCCTCCGCCACTGATGCCGCGCCGATCGAGCCGGCGCCGCCGGGGCGGTTCTCCACCACCACAGGCTGGCCGAGGAACTCACCCATGCCGGGCGCGAGCAGCCGCGCCGTGGTATCGGTGCCGCCGCCCGGGGTGAAGGGAGAGACGATGCGGATGGGGCGCGTCGGAAAGCCCTGCCCGAGTGCCGGCCCCATGGCGAGCGTGGCGGCCGCGGTCAGCAGCGCGCGGCGGGAGGCGCGGATGGCAGGGCGCATGGATGTTTCCTCCGCATCCAGGCTGGCCGCGCGGGCTCCCGGGGTCAAGCCGGCGCCCGCATTGCGCGCCACCCGGCCGCCCCGCATCATCACGCCAAGGACATCAGGGGAGGCGGCGATGCTGGCGGGCGAGGCGGTGGTGGCGATCTGGAACGGGGTCGCGGAAGAAGGCTGGGAGACGAACTACGCCTGGCACTTGCAGGAACACGTGCCGGAGCGCGTCGGCATCCCCGGCTTCAACCGCGGCCGCCGCTACCGCGCCATGGATGCCGCCACCCATCCGGCGCTCTTCACGCTCTATGAGGTGGACACCATGCAGGTGACGCAGGGCCAGGACTATACCAACCGCCTGAACGCCCCCACCGCCTGGACCCGCGCCGCCGGCCAATTCTCGCGTGACACCTCCCGCGGCCTGGCGCGGGTGGTGGCGAGCCATGGCCCCGGCGTGGGCGGCGTGCTGCTGACGCTCCGCTTCGACGCCGCGCCCGATGCGCAGCCCGCCATCACCGCCCTGCTGCGGGAGGCCGCGGCGGCACCGCGCATCACCGGCGCGCATCTCTGCACCGCCGATGCGGGGGCGAGCGGCGTGGTCACGGAAGAGAAGCGCGGCCGCACCGATATCGGCGCCCCGCCCACCTGGTTTGCCCTGGTCGAGGCGACGGATACCGCGGCGCTGGCGCCCCTCCTGCCGGAAGTGGCGATGCTGGCGGCCGGCGCCCGCGGCCCGTTCCAGCGCGGCCTCTACCGGCTGGAATACCTACGCACCAAGACCGCCTGGGCGCCGTGATCCCCCCTCTCCGCCACCCGTGATCGCGTTCCGCCGGGGCGGTCGCGTGGGGCCTGTGCCATGCTGGGCGCGGGCACCCCGGCCGGGTCGTCCTGACCATGTCCACAAGCGAGGAGACGCCGTGATGGACCAGGCCCATGTCACCTATACCGAGGCCAACCTCACCCAGGCCGTGCTCGGGCGCATCCGCCCGGATGCCGACCCGCGCATGGCCGAGATCATGGCCGCGCTGATCCGCCACACTCATGATTTCGTGCGCGAGGTGCGCCTCACCCCGGAGGAATGGGGCCAGGGCGTGGCCTTCCTCACCGAACTCGGGAAATGGTGCGACGACAAGCGGCAGGAGGTGATCCTGCTCTCGGACGTGCTCGGCGTGACCATGCTGGTCGATGCCATCGCCCATGCCGGCGACGGGAATGTCACCGAGACCACGGTGCTCGGCCCCTTCCACCGGGAGAACCCGCCGGTGCTGCCGGATGGCGCCGATATCGCGCCCGGCATGGCGGGCGAGCGCCTGGAAGTGGTGGCGCGGATCGCCGATGCCGAGGGCAACCCGCTGCCCGATGCGCAGGTGGATGTCTGGCACGCCTCGCCGGAGGGATATTACGACAGCCAGATCGGCGATGGCGAGGCGCATAGCATGCGCGCCCGGCTGCGCAGCGGCGCCGATGGCATGGTGCGCTTCACCACCATCGCCCCCGCCAGCTACCCGGTGCCGCATGACGGGCCCGCCGGCCGCATGCTGGCCGCCATGGGCCGCGGCCCGATGCGGCCGGCGCATCTGCATTTCTGGATCAGGCGGGAGGGCTACCGCGACCTCGTCACCCATGTCTTCGCGGCCGGCGACCGCTACCTGGAGGAGGATGCGGTCTTCGGCGTGAAGGCTTCCCTGGTGGCTGATTTCGAGGCCGCCAGACGGCGCGGCGAAACCCCTGACCTGCGGTTGGAATACGAGTTCCGCCTGCCTCGCGCGGCCGCGGCCTGAGGCGGGGCGGGGCAGTGGCGCGGCTGCCGTAGCAGCCGAGCGTGCCGGCCCGCCGCCGAGGCCGGGCTTCTTCCGCGGGCGGCAGGGCAATGCGCGGATTGACCAGCCGCTCGACTTGTCGCTCCACTATGTAACTCAATGTTTCGAATTCAACTTTTCAGTTCAGATGGCTTGTGGGCGCCGTCGCTTCGGCTTATAGGAAAATGGTCAACTCCCGCATTTGGGAACCCCGTATCGGGTGCTGCACTGCGATATTATTTTTAATTCCGCCCTTGCTTCTGCGCAAACCGGAGCGCTTCCCGGCGTTGACGCCCGGCCACCAAGCCCGAGCAAGGTCCATGGCCCTGAATTCCTGAGATGGCCGATGCCCTCCCGTTCCGGGGCTGGACCTGATCCCTGCCGCGATGCAACATAGTTTGTTCCATGAGGATCCATCCCGCATGACGATGGTCACCCCGCCACCTGGCCGCGAATTCCTGCTCCGCGGCGCCGAGACCATGACCCGCGTGCTTGGCCAGGCCCGGGCGCTGGCGGATGTGGCCAACCGGCAGGCCACTAACCTGCTGCCCGCCCTTGCCGCGTCGACGGCGCCGCCGCGCCTGCCCGCCGATCCCGTCAACCTGGCGCGGGACGCCGCGGAATACGCCATCGATGCCAGCCAGCGCGCCATCCTGTTCTGGGACACCATGCGCCAGGCCGGCAATGCCTTCGTCGAGCATGAGGCCGAGGGCTGCCCGCCAGTCCTGGTCTTCGACTGGGAGATGGTGCTGGACGGGCGCAGCCTGCCACGCCCCTGCAACTACGCCCTGGTGCGCATCAAGGTGCCCGAGGGCGCCCGGCCCACCGACCCGAAGCTGCAACCCTTCGTCATCATCGATCCGCGCGCCGGGCATGGCGCCGGCATCGGCGGCTTCAAGTCGGACAGCCAGGTGGGCGTCGCGCTGCGGCGCGGCCATCCCGTCTATTTCGTGATCTTCTTCCGCGACCCGGAGCCCGGCCAGACCGTGCTCGACATCACCGCGGCGGAAACCGCCTTCCTGCGCCGCATCCACGACCTGCACCGGGAGGCGCCGAAGCCCGTCGTGGTCGGCAATTGCCAGGGCGGCTGGGCGGTGATGATGCTGGCCGCCTCGCAGCCCGAGCTTTGCGGTGCCCTGGTGCTGAATGGCGCGCCGCTCTCCTACTGGGCGGGCGAGCGCGGCCGCAACCCGATGCGCTACCTGGGCGGCCTGGCCGGCGGCTCCTGGCCGGCGGCGCTGCTGGCCGATCTCGGCAATGGCAAATTCGACGGCGCCAACCTGGCGATGAATTTCGAGGCGCTGTCGCCGGGCAACACCTGGTTCCGCAAGTATTTCAACCTCTATGAGAAGGTGGATTCCGAGGCGCCGCGCTTCCTGGAATTCGACCGCTGGTGGGGCGGCTTCTTCCTGATGAACCGCGACGAGATCCTCTGGATCGTCGAGAACCTGTTCATCGGCGACCGCTTCGCCCGCGGCGAGATCTCCGCCGGCAGCGGTGCCACCTTCAACATGCGGGCGGTGCGCAGCCCGGTGATCGTCTTCGCCTCGGCCGGCGACAACATCACGCCGCCCGGCCAGGCGCTGCGCTGGATCGCGGATGTCTATCGCGACGAGCAGGAGATCAAGACGCTCGGCCAGACCATCGTCTACCTGATGCATGACGAGATCGGCCATCTCGGCATCTTCGTCTCCGGCGCGGTGGCGCTGAAGGAGCATTCGGAGATCGCCGAGACCCTGCAACTGATCGACAGCGTGGCGCCCGGCCTCTACGAGATGGTCATCACCGCCGATGCCGGCGGCAAGTGGCAGGTGGAGTTGCAGGAGCGCAGCATCGCCGCCATCCGCGCCCGGTCCGGCGAGGCGAAGAACGAGGCCTTCCCGGCGGTGGCGAAGATCGCGGCGCTGAACCAGGGCCTCTATGACATGTTCGCCGCGCCCCTGGTGCGCCAGCTCACGACCGAGCGGACCGCCGAGTTGCGGCGCCAGATGCACCCGATGCGCGCCCGCCGCCACGCCTTCAGCGACAGCAACCCGCTGATGGCACCCGTGGCGCCGCTGGCCGGGATGGTGCGCGAGAGGCGGGCGCCGGCCAGCCCCGGCAACCCTTTCCTCGCCTGGGAGCGCCTTTGGGCCGATGGCGTGGAACGCAGCTTCGACGCTTGGCGCGACATGCGCGATGCCTGGACCGAGACCGCCTTCCACGGCGTCTATGGCTGGCTGGCGGCCCTCGGCGTGGCCGGGGCCGGCACCGTCGCGGAGCCGCAGGCGAGCCCCCTCGCCGAGGCACCGGAGGTGCGGGATGCGCTGTCCCGCATCGCCACCGGCGGCTATGCCGAGGCCGTGGTGCGGATGATGATCCTGCTGGCCCAGGCGCGCGGCGGCGTGCGGCGCAACCGGCTGGTCCGCTCCGACACGCTGCTGCGCGAGGCGAAGCCCTTCGCCGAGATGACCGCGGCCGCCCGCCAGGCGCTGATCCGGGAGCAGACGGTGATCTGCACCATGGCGCCCGCCGAGGCCCTGGCCGCGCTGCCGAAACTGCTGCCGAAACCCGCCGACCGCAGCCGCGCCCTGGCAACGGTGGAGTCCGTGGCAGGGCCCGAGGCGGAACTCGGTGACGCGGCGCAGGCGATGCTGGGGCAGCTTCGCGCCACGCTGCGCAACGGCACCGCCCGCCTCCCGGCCTTCGAGGATGCGGCGATCCCCGCCGATTGAGGCGCGCGGCCCTTGAGAACCCCGGCCGGTGCTACCGCCCTTTGAACACCGGCCGGCGCTTCTCGACATAGGCCTTGATCCCCTCCACCCGGTCCTCGGTGGGGATCAACTGGTAATAGGCCTCGATCTCGAAGAGCATGCCGCTGGCGCGGTCCATCTGGAGGCCCTGGCTGATGGCCTTCTTCGCCTGACGGACCGAGAGCGGCGCATTGTCGCGGATGATCCCGGCGGTGCGCAGCGCCTCCTGCATCACCGTGCCGGGCGCGCAGAGCCGGTTCACCACGCCCCAGGCCAGCGCATCCGCGGCGGTGAAGGGCTGGCCGGTGAAGATCACCTCCTTGGCACGGCGCTCGCCGATGCTGCGGGGCAGGTTCTGGGTGCCGCCGCCGCCGGGCATGATGCCGCGCGTCACCTCGGTGAGCGCGAAGCGTGCGGTGTCCACGGCATAGGCGAAGTCGCAGCAGAGCGCCATTTCCAGCCCGCCCGCCACGGCGGCGCCGTTGATGGCGGCGATCAGCGGCGGCGGGCAGGCCAGCAGCGCGCGGAAGCAGCGCTCATAGAGGTAGTGCTGCCGGGTGAAATCGGCATCGCTCATGCCGTCCCGCTCCTTCAGGTCGGCGCCGGCGCAGAAGACGCGGTCGCCGGCGCCGGTGAGGATGACGCAGCGATAGGCATCGGGCTCGGCCTCCAGCGCGCCGAAGATCACGAGCAGTTCCTCGGCCATGCGGGTGGTCAGGGAATTGGCGCGTTCCGGGCGGTTCAGCGTGACGGCCAGCACCTGGGCGGATGGTTCCGTGGCAGTAATGGTGGCAAATTCCTGGCCGAGGGCGGCGAGTTGCATCCGAGGGACTCCTCTGTCTGCGACGGAGGCTAACCCCGGGGCCGTCCGTGTCCACACCCCCAGGGTTGGCCACCGGCCCGGAACCCCCTACCCTGCCGGGCAATTCAAGGCGGTAGCGGAAGGAAGCGGCGCATGGGCATCGAGGCCGATCTGGTCATCCGGGGCGGCACCGTCCTCGACGGCACGGGGCATGAGGCTTTCGAGGCGGATGTCGCCATCACCAATGGCCGCATCACCGCGGTCGGCAAGGTCGCGGGCAGCGGCCGCGAGGAGATCGCGGCGAAGGGCCGCATCGTCACCCCCGGCTTCGTCGACCTCCATACCCATTACGATGGCCAGGCCGTGTGGGACCAGCACCTTGCGCCCTCCGCCTGGCATGGCGTGACGACGGCGGTAATGGGCAATTGCGGCGTCGGCTTCGCCCCGGTCCGCAGCGGCGACCGCGACACGCTGATCGAGCTGATGGAGGGGGTGGAGGACATCCCCGGCCCGGCACTCGCCGAGGGGCTCGATTTCCAGTGGGAGAGTTTTTCCGAGTTCCTCGACGTGCTGGACGCGAAGCCGCGCGACATCGACATCTGCGCCCTGGTGCCGCATGCGGCGGTCAGGGTCTATGTCATGGGCCGCCGCGCGCTGGAGCTGGAGCCGGCGAACCAGGCCGAGATTGCCACCATGCGGCAGATCGTGGGCGATGCGGTGCGGGCCGGCGCCTTCGGCTTCTCCACCTCCCGCACCATCAGCCACAAGACCCTGAAGGGCGACCCGACGCCCACGCTCCGCGCGCAGGAGGATGAACTCACTGGCATCGCCCTTGGCCTGCGCGATGCCGGCACGGGGCTGCTGGAACTCGTCTCGGACTGGAACACGCCCGACCCCGCCACCGAATTCGCCATGGTGCGGCGGGTGGCGGAGCGGAGCGGCCGGCCGATCGTCTTCTCCCTGACGGCGCGGCATGACCGCACCGAGGCCTGGCGCGAGTTGCTGGCGCTGTCGAACCAGGCGGCGGCGGATGGGCTGCCGATCCGCCCGGTCTTCCCGCCACGGCCGATCGGCATCCTGCTCGGCCTTCAGGGCAGCCAGAACCCGTTCAGCGGCACCGAGAGCTACAAATCCATCGCGCATCTGCCGCTGGAGCAGCGGGTGGCGGCGATGCGGGAGCCGGCGATGCGGGCGCGTATTTTGTCCGAAGACCGCATCAAGGGCAGCAATTTCCCGCTGATCACGCGGCTCAGCTTCGACCGAATGTTCCCCTTCGGCGATCCGCCGGACTATGCGCCGCCGCGCGAGAACTCCATCGCCGCCATCGCCGCGCGCCAGGCCATCAGTGCGGAGGCGGCCGCCTATGACATGCTGCTGGCGGATGGCGGCCAGGGCTTCCTCTTCGCACCGCTGACCAATTATGCCGACTACACGCTGGATGCGAGCGCGGAACTGCTGCGGCACCCCAATACCATCGTCGGCCTCTCCGATGGCGGCGCGCATGTCGGCTTCATCTCGGATGGCAGCTTCCCGAGCTTCCTGCTGGCCTATTGGGGCCGCGACCGGCGCGAGGGCACGCTGCCGCTCGCCGATCTCGTGCGCCGCCAGACCTCCGACACCGCCCGCGCCGCCGGCCTCCTGGACCGCGGCGTGCTGGCACCGGGGATGCGCGCGGATGTGAACGTCATCGATTTCGACGCGCTCAGGCTGGAGCGGCCGGAGATGCGCTGGGACCTGCCGGCCGGCGGGCGGCGCCTGTTGCAGCGGGCGCGCGGCTATGACGCCACCATCGTCGCCGGCGCCGTCACCTACCGCGATGGCGAGGCGACGGGCGCCTTGCCGGGGCGGCTGGTGCGGAGCGCGGCGTAACCGCTGCTCCGGCTCCGGCACGACGGGGCGGATCCTTCGAGCGGGCCAGGCAGCCCGGGCGCGCCCGCGGCGGCCAACAGGCCGAGCAGCGGGCGGCGCGGAATCCTGGCCATGGCGGTGCCCCCCGGACTCTGTTGCGGAGGTGGCCTCCGCCCTTCGCCGGCCCTGTCAAGCAAGCCGCTGCCGCGCCAGAATGCGCCGGAACCCAAGGGAGGCTCGACCGATGGCCGATATCCAGCGCTTCGCCCCGCCGGCGGATGGCCGCCGCTTCCCGCCGCTCTCGCTCGCGGTGCGGCATGGCGCGACGCTGCATGTCTCGGGGGTCGCGCCCTATGACGCGGCGGGGCGGATCGCGGCGGGCGACTTCGCGGCGCAATTCGCCCAGGTGATGCAGAACCTGCGGGAGGTGCTGGCCGCCGCCGGCGCCGACCTGACGCGCGTGCTGAAGACCACCGTGCTGCTGACGCGGGCGGGCGACATCCGCGAGATGAACACGCTCTATGCCGCGGCCTTCCCCGCCGCGCATCTGCCGGCACGCACCACCTGCGTGGTGGCGGCGCTGCCGGTGCCGGAATTCCTGCTCGAGATCGAATGCATCGCGGCGCTGGACTGAGCCAGTCACAGGGAAACCCCACCATGCGCGCCATCTGGTATGAAAGGACGGGACCAGCCGCCGAGGTGCTGATGCAGGGCGAGCGGCCGGTGCCGCAGCCCGGGCCGGGCGAGGTGCGGGTGCGGCTGCTGGCCTCGGGCGTCAACCCGGCGGATTGCAACCGCCGCGCCGGCCGTGGCTATCCCATGGAATGGCCGCTGGTCATCCCGAACAGCGACGGCGCTGGCCTGGTGGAGGCGCTGGGCGAGGGCGTGGCGCCGGAACTGCTCGGCCGCCGCGTCTGGCTCTACAACGCGCAGCGCGGGCGGCCCTTCGGCACCGCTGCCGAGTTCACCTGCGTGCCGGCGGAGAATATCTCGGATCTGCCGGAGGAGGTGGATTTCGAGGCGGGCGCCTGCCTCGGCATCCCTGCCATGACGGCACATCGCTGCGTTTTCGCGGATGGACCGGTGCAGGGGCTGCGCGTGCTGGTTTCTGGCGGTGGCGGCGCGGTGGGCAATTACGCCATCCAACTTGCCCGCTGGGGCGGGGCGGCACAGGTGCTGGCCACCACGAGCGGCGGCTGGAAAAGCGAGGACGCGCTGGCGGCCGGCGCCGAGTCCGTGATCGATTACCGCCAGCCGGATGCCGCTCCAAGGATCATGGACGCCACCGGCGGCCATGGCGCGGACCGGATCGTGGAGGTGGATGTCGGCGGCAATATCGCGCTGTGGCCGGCGGTGGTGGCGCTGAATGGCAGCGTTATCGGCTATGCCTCGAAGGGAGAGGCCTCGCCGCGCATCCCCTTCGCCGCGCTGATGCGCCGCAACGTGAACCTCCGCAGCGTGCTGCTGAACAGCGCACCGGCCGCGGCGCGGCGCCAGGCGCAGGCCGATATCACGCGCTGGCTGCGCGAGGGCCGGCGGCTGCACCGCATCGCCGGGCGCTTCCCGCTCGGCGCGACGGCAGCGGCGCATGCGCTGGTCGAGGCGGGCGGGAAGCGGGGCACGGTGGTGGTCGTGCCAACCGAAGCCTAGAACATGATGCGTTCACCTTCGTTCGCGCATCATGCTCCAGGCCTTTGTTTGATCGCGTGATTCACGCTTTTTCGGTGCAGGCACCTCAAGCGATCACGCTCCAGGCCGCGCCTCAATCGGCGCGGATGCGGTTCTCCTGCACCACGCGGCCCCAGGTCTCGATCTGCGCATCGAGGAAGCGGCGCAGCTCCGCCGGGCTGCTCAGCACCAGCCGGGCTTGCTGCGTCTCCTCCATCTGCCGGCGGATGCGCTCCTCGTGGAAGGTCTCCAGCAGCGCGGCGTGGAAGCGGCCGACGATCGCCTCCGGCGTGCCATGCGGGGCGAAGACGCCCCACCAGGCCACCGCCTCCAGCCCGGGGAAGCCGGCCTCGGCGGCGGTCTGCGTCTCCGGCAGGGCGGGCAGGCGCTCGGTGCCGAATTGCAGCAGCGGCCGCAATTGCCCGCCGGCGATCTGCGGCGCCACCAGCGCGGCGCTGCCGATCATGCAGTCCACATGCCCGGCCACTGCGTCATTCACCGCCAGCCCGCCACCGCGATAGGGAAGATGCGCCATGCGGACCCCGGCGCGGGCGCTGAGCAGGATCATTGCCAGGTGCCCGATCGTGCCATTGCCGGTGGAGGCATAGCTGACGCCGTCCGGCCGGGCCTTCGCCGCGGCGAGCAGATCCGCCATGGTCCGGTAGGGCTTCGCCGTCTGGGTGGCGATGACATAGGGCGCACCACCGACCAGCATCACCGGGTCGAGGTCGCGGGTGAGGTCGAAGGGCAGGTTGCCGAGCAGCGCCGGCATGGTGGCGTGGCTGTCGAAGGTGAGCAGCCAGGTCTGGCCATCCGGCCGCGCCTTGGCCACCACATCGGTGCCGATGGAACCCGCCGCGCCGCTGCGGTTCTCCACTACGACAGGCACGCCGAGCCGCGGTTGCAGGCCGGAGGAGGCCAGCCGCGCCACCGCATCGGTGGAGCCGCCGGCGGCGAAGGGCACGACGATGCGGACCGTCCCGTTCGGCCATGCCGCCTGGGCGCGCAGCAGGGACGGAGCGGCAAGGGCGGGAAGCGCCGCCAGAACGGTGCGCCGCGTAGGCTTGGGCATCCTCTATCCTCCGGCATGGCCGCCCCTGGCGGCCGTTGCAATTCTCAGGCGGGGGCGCCCGGCCAGAGCGGCTTTTCATAGAGCCAGGCCATGGCCTCCCGCGCCGCCACCGGGTCGCGATCGGCGAGCATGATGTCGCGCAACTCCGCGCGCACTCCGGCGGCATGGTAGATCTCGCCATAGACCCGCGCCATGGCCTGCACGCGGCCGGCGCGCAGCACGCGGAGATCCTCATAGGCGGAAAGCGCCGTGGGGATGTCGTCCTGCAGCCGCAACTGGTCGGCGAGGCAGACCGCATCCTCCAGCGCCATGTTGGCGCCCTGCGCCAGGTATTGCAGCATGGGATGCGCGGCATCGCCGAGCAGCGTGACCCTCCCCTGGGTCCAGCCGCGATTGGGCTCGCGGTCGCAGAGCACCCAGAAGCGCCAGGTCTCGATGCGCTCCAGCATGGCGCGCACCTCGGGCCGGGTGCCCTCGAAATGGCGCCAGAGCAGCGCAGTGTCGCCGGCCTGGTCCCAGCCCTCCTCGTAGTGGTCGGAATGGAATACGGCGACGAGGTTCATCAGCTCGCCCCGCCGCAGCGGGTAATGCACGAGATGCAGCCGCGGCCCGGCCCAGAGCACCACGCGGGCTTGGCGCAGCGCCTCCGGTACCTGCGCCATCGGCAGCACGGCGCGATAGGCGATATGGCCGGAGACCACGGGCGGGCCATCGCCCACCACCTGCTGGCGGATGCGGCTCCAGAGCCCATCGGCGCCGATCAGCGCGGTGCCCCGCGCCTCGGCGCCATCCTCGAAGCGGAGCGTCACGCCCGCCGCATCCTGGCGGAAGCCGGCGACGCTGCGGCCGGTCTCCAGCGCGATGCCGGGTTCCGCCTCGCAGGCGTGCAGCAGGGTGGCGTGCAGGTCGGCGCGATGGGTCACGGCATAGGGGTTGCCGAAGCGCGCCACCATGGCTTCGCCGAGCGGCACGCGGGTGATCTCATGGCCATGGATGGCGCAGCGCATCACCAGCGCATCGGGCTGCACCGCATCGGCCTCGATCGCCTCACGGATACCCAGCCGGTCGAACATGTGGAAGACATTGGGGCCAAGCTGGATGCCGGCGCCAAGCTCGCGGAATTCGGCGCTGCGTTCGAAGAGCCGCACGGGGTAGCCGGCGCGGGCCAGGGCCAGCGCGGCACCGAGCCCGCCAATGCCGCCGCCGGCGACCAGCAGCGGATCCATCAGGCCTGTTCCTGCAAGGTGCTGGGGTGGAACAGCGCCTCCGGCGGAATCGCCTCGGCCGCCAGCCCATCCGCCACGGCGTAGCGGATCATCGCCGCCACTTCCTCGCGGTTCCGGGCGAAGCCATAGGGCCAGGGATCGCCGCCCATGATGGCGGCCTGTTCCTCATAGGCGGCGGCGATCCAGGGCAGCGAGACGCGCAGCACATTCACCAGTTGCAGTTCCGCGAGCGACAGCGCGCGGGCCTTGGCGAAGGCGCGGAAGAGTTCCAGCGGCAGCCAGGGATGGCGTTCCGCCACATCCTTCCGCACCGCCAGGCAATGCATGATGGGGAAGAAGCCGCTCGCCCGGTGCCAGGCGATCTCCTCCGCCCTGTAATCCGGGTAGAGCCGGCCCACCGGTGCGCTGCCATCCGTGAAACAGGCGGGCGGGCGCGGCGCGATCAGCGCATCGATGCGGCCTTCGGCGAGGGCCGTGGGCAGGTCCTCGCCCAGCGGCTGCACGTCATGCCCGGGCGGCAGGGTGATCGCCACGCGCTCGCCGCCGGTGCGCCAGGCGATGCCGCGCGTCGCCACGCCGTAATGCTCGCGCAGGATGCCGCGCACCCAGAGCGCGGCGGTCTGCTGGTATTCCGGCAGGCCGATGCGGCGCCCGGCGAGATCGGCCGCCGAGGCGATGCCGCGATCGGTGCGGATATAGATGGCGGAATGGCGGAAGGCGCGGGAGAGGAAGACCGGCACGCCGATATAGGGGCTGTCGCCCCGCGCCGTGGTGACGATATGGCTGCCCATCGAGAGTTCGGTGATCTCGAAGGCACGGTCGCGCAGCGCCCGGCGGAAGATGTCCTCCGGCTCGCCGGTCAGGGGCAGCAGATCGACGCCAGGCACCGCCACGCGCCCATCCAGCACCGGCCGCGTCCGGTCGGTGGCGGCGCAGGCCAGCGTCAGGGTCAGGCGTGCGGTCACGGGGCGGCCTCCATGGCGGCCGCGATATTCTCCGGCGTGAAGGGCAAGGCGCGCGGCCTGGCACCCAGCGCGTCCTGGATGCCGGCCGCGATGGCGGCAATGGTCGGGCCCATGGTGGCCTCGCCGGCCCCGAGGAAGGGCGCCTCCGGCCGCGCGATGAGCTCGATTTGCACCGCCGGCGCCTCGGAGAAGCGCAGGATCGGGTAGGTTTCCCAGGCGTCGCTGGTGATGCGCTGGCGGTCGAAGCGCACCTGTTCCAGCAGCGCCACCGAGGCGCCGTGGATGGCGCCGCCCTCGAACTGGTTCAGCACGCCATCCGGGTTCACCACCTCGCCCACATCGCCGGCGATCCAGAGGCGGCGGCAGAAGACCCGCTCGGCCGCCTCCACCTCCGCCACCACGGCGGCATAGGCGCCGCTGTTCTTGTAGCGGGCGAAGGCGAGGCCCATCCCGAACCCCTCCCGCTTCACCCGCCCGGCCCAGCCAGCCATGGCGGCGGCACGCTTCAGCACCTCGGCGGCGCGCGGGTCATCCAGGTGGCGGAGGCGGTAGTCGAGCGGATCGGCGCCGGCCAGCGCCGCCGCTTCATCCATCACGCTTTCGATCGACCAGACATTGATGAGCGCGCCCAGCCCGCGCAGCGCCGAGGTGCGGATCGGCATTTCCAGCAACCTGGTCAGCCCGACATGCAGGTTGGGCAGGCGATAGACCGGGATGGCGTTGCGCTGCGCGCCGCCGCCGCCGACCAAGGGCGGGTTGATGGAGGGCTTCACCGGGAAGGGCTCGGCCAGCATGGAGGCGGCGAGCAGGGTCGGCTCCGGCGCCCGGCCGGGGCGCGAGGAATGGCCATTGCTGATGATGTCGCTGCGCCAGCCGAGCAGATTGCCCGCGGCATCGAGATCCGCCTCCACATCCACCAGCATGGCGGAGGAGAAGGGCGACCAGCCCAACTCCTCGGCCCGGCTCCAGAGCAGGCGCACCGGCCGGCCCGGCACCGCGCGGGCGGCGAGCACGGCGTCCAGCGCCACGTCGTCGGCGCCGTTATGGCCGTAGCAGCCGGCCCCCTCGCCATGCCGCACCACCACCTGTTCGGGCGCGCAGCGCAGCGTCTTGGCGAGGTCGGCGCGGAGGTTGTAGGGCCCCTGGCTATGCGACCAGACCTCGACCGCCTCGCCCTCCCAGCGCGCCACGGCGCAGGAGGGCGCGATGGAGGCATGCGCGATATAGGGGCGGTGGAAGCTGCGCCGGATGGTCTGCGCGGGGGGCGCCGCGCTGTCCGCGCGTTCCAGCACCAGGCTGTGCTCGCCGCGCCCGCCCGCCTCGCGCAGCCAGGCGGCAAGGGTGGCTTCCTCCGGCAGCGTGTCCTCCGCAGCCCAGAGCGCGCGGCTGGCGATGCGGGCGGCGGCCTCGGCCTGCCATTCCGCCTCGGCCAGCACGGCGAGGAAGCTGCCGTCCCGCACCAGTTGCACGCCCTCCGGCAGCGGCCCCTCCGCCACGGATTGCAGCACCGCACGGCGCGCCGGCGGGCGCACCACCCGCGCATGCAGCATCCCGGGCAGGCGCAGGTCATGCACGTAGCGCGCCGCGCCGAAGACCTTGTCCGGCAGGTCGATGCGCGGCACCGAGGTGCCGGCGATGCGGCGGGCTTCCGGCGGTTTCGGCCTGGCCTCCGGCGAGGCTTCGGTCTCCAGCAGCCCGGAATCCGCCAGCACCCAATAGGAGCCGACCTCGCCAGCAGGGCCGAGGAAGGCGCCGTCCTCCACCCGGAGCGCCTCCAGCGGCACGCCACTGCGCTGCGCGGCGACGCTGAGGAAGATCGCCCGCGCCGCGGCGCAGGCATGGCGGATGGCGCTGCCGCTGTCCTGCACCGAGAGGCTGCCGGAGGTGACGGCCTCATTGGGGCTGTCCGGCGTCGCCGCCGATTGCACCCGGATGCGGCCGAAGCCGATATCGAGTTCCTCCGCCGCGATCTGGCTGAGCGCGGTGAGGATCCCCTGCCCCAGCTCCACCTTGCCGGGCTTGAGCGTCACCCGCCCATCGGCGTGGAATTCCAGCCATTGCGACAGGCGGCGGTTGAGATGCAGGCTGCCGGGCAGGCGCGGCCTGCCATCCTCCGCGGGCAGTGCGGCGCCGAAACCGTGGCTCATGCGGTTGCTCCATGCATCGCGGCGGCGGCGCGGCGCACCGCGCGGATGATCCGGTTGTGGCTGCCGCAGCGGCAGAGATGCGGGTCGAGCGCGCGGCGGATCGCCGCCTCGTCCGGGTCCGGGTTCGCCGCCAGCAGCGCCGCGGCGCTGACCAGGATGCCGGAGAGGCAATAGCCGCATTGCCCGGCCTGTTCCGCCAGGAAGGCCGCTTGCAACGGATGCGGCGCGGCCGGCGTGCCGAGCCCCTCCACCGTCGTTACGCTGCGGCCCGCGACGGTGGCGAGGCTCAGCGTGCAGGCATAGGCCGGCGCGCCCTCCAGCAGCACCATGCAACTGCCGCATTGCTCCGTGCCGCAGCCGAAGCGCGTGCCGGAGAGGCCGAGCGGTCCGCGCAGCGCATGCAGCAGGGAGGCATCCTCGGGCAGGTCAGGCGCGACGGCGGCGCCGTTCAGGGTGAAGGCGGGCATCTGCACCTCAATCCGGCCGGAAGCCGGCATCGCGCGCCAGCCTGGCCAGGGTTTCGACATCGTGGCGGAGACAGGCATCGTATCCGGCGAACGGGGTATTCCCGAGCAGCGGGCGCCGTCCGGCCATGATCCGTTTCTCTCCCATCACCGGCCAAGCCTCCCCCGCCCGGCCCGGTTCGGCAAGGCTCGCCCGGCCGGGGGCTTCAGTTCACCTGGATCCTGGCCATGCGGATCCACTCCCGCTGCCGCTCGATGTCGCGCCGCAGGAAATCGGCGAAGGCGTCCACTGGCATCACCATGGGCTCCGCGCCTGCCCGCGCCTGCGCCTCCCGCGTCGCCGGCAGTTCAAGGATACGGCCGATCTCGGCATGCAGGCGCGCAATCACCGGCGCGGGCGTGCCGGTGGGCGCCATCAGGCCGAGCCAGATGGAGGCCTCGTAGCCCGGCACCACCTCCGCAACCGCCGGCAATTCCGGCAGCAGGGGGGAGCGCTGCGGCGCGGTGGTGGCCAGGCCCCGCACCCGGCCGCTGGCGATCTGCTCGCGCATGGTGGGGATGGCGTCGAACATCACCGGCACCTGGCCAGCGATCAGCGCGGTGCGAGCCTCGTTGCTGCCGCGGAAGGGGATGTGGTTCATCTGGATGCCGGCCATGGCGCAGAAGACCTCGCCCGCGATGTGATAGGGCGTGCCGGGGCCGGAGGAGGCGAAATCGAGCCGGCCCGGATTGGCCTTCGCATAAGCGATCAGCTCCGGCAAAGTCTGCGCCGGGACCGAGGGATGCACCGCCAGCACGTGATGGGCGATGTTCACCGCCGCCACCGGCGCGAGATCGCGCAGCAGCACATAGGGGCGGTTCGGCAGCAGCGTCTCGTTCGCCGTATGGGTATTCGACATCAGCAGCAGCGTATGGCCGTCGGGGGCGGATTTCGCCACGACATCGGTGCCGATGACGGCGCCGGCGCCGGGCCGGTTCTCCACCACCACCGGCTGGCCAAGGGCCTGGGACAGCGGCTCCGCCAGGAAGCGCGCCGCGACATCGGCGGAGCCGCCGAGCCCGAAGGGCACGACGATGCGGATGGGGCGGGAGGGCCAAGCCTGCGCGCGCGCCGGCCAGGCGGCCAGGGCGGCGAGTCCCACCAGAAGCTCCCGGCGCTGCGGCATGCGATCCTCCCGTTGCCTTTTGTGCAGGATGCAATAAGGCGAATGCGCCGGGGCGCAAGCCCCTGGCCGAGGAAGCCGGCACCGATGCCCGGGCGATGGACAAGGGGAAGACCATGCAGATGCCGTCGCAGGATACCGCCGCGGATCAGGGGACCGGCGCCGATGCCGTGGCCGAGGCGCTGCAGGCCGCCGGGGTGGCGCGGCTGTTCGGCGTGCCCGGCGGCGGCTCCAGCCTCGACCTGATCGCCGCCGCCAAGGCGCGCGGCATCCCCTTCGTGCTGGCCCGGCACGAGACAGCGGCGGTTATCATGGCGGCGACCACGGCCGAGCTGGCGGGGCGGCCCGGCGCGGTGCTGGTGACGCGCGGCCCCGGCGTCGGCAATGCGGCGAATGGCGTGGCGCATGCCTCGCTGGACCGGGCGCCGCTGCTGCTGCTGGCGGATGGGTTCACGGCGAGCGAGCGCGCCTATGCCAATCACCAGTGGTTCGACCACGCGGCGATGCTTGCGCCGGTGAGCAAGGGCGCGGCGCAGGTGGTGGCGCCGGGTGCCGCCGCCGGGCCGATCGCGGCCACACTGCTCGCCACCGCCATGACGGCGCCGCGTGGCCCGGTGCTGCTGGAACTCTCCGGCGCCGCGGCGCGTGGCCCGGCCTCGGCGCTGCCGGTCACTGGCTTGGCCACCGGCCCGGCCCTGCCCGAACCCGCCGCGCTGGAGGCGGCCCGCGGCATCCTGGCCCGTGCCCGCCGCCCCGTGGTGATCGCCGGGCTGGAAGCGGTCGAGCCGGAAGCCTGCGCCGCGCTCCACCGGCTGGTGGAGGCGCTGGGCTGCCCGGCTCTCGTCACCTACAAGGCCAAGGGTGTGGTGCCGGACGCGCATCCGCTGTTCGGCGGCGTCTTCACCGGCGGCGAGGCCGAGGCGCCGATCCTGGCCGAGGCGGATGCCATCCTCCTGGCCGGCGCCGACCCGGTGGAGTTCATCCCGCAGCCCTGGCGCTATGCGGCGCCTATCATCGATTGCGGCACCGCGCCGCGGCCGGTGCAATACCGCAACCCAGCGGCGGCGCTCTATGGGCCACTCGCCCCGGCACTAGCGGCGCTGGCCGAGGGCGCCGGGCCCGGGGACTGGACGGCGCAGGGCATCGCCGGGCATCGTGCCGCCTGGCTGGCGCGGCTGGCCAATGCGCCGGGGGGGCAATCGCGGCATCAGCCCGCAGGCGGTGGTGGCGATGGCGCAGGCCGCCTGCCGCCGGGCGAGCGCCGACCCGCGCGTGGCCGTCGATGCCGGGGCGCATATGTTCCCGGCCACCACCTTCTGGCAGGCGGAGCGGCCGGGCGACCTGCTGATCTCGAATGGCCTCGCCACCATGGGCTTCGCCCTGCCGGCCGGCATCGCCGCGGCGCTGCACGATCCCGGGCGCGGCGCGCTGGCCTTCACCGGGGATGGCGGGCTGCTGATGGCGCTGGGCGAACTGGCCACGGCGGCAGTGCTGGGGGTGAAGCTGGTCGTGGTGGTGTTCAACGACAGCACGCTCTCGCTGATCGATATCAAGAAGACCGGGCGCGAGTTGCCGGAGGGCGCGCTCGGCTGGCCAATGGCGGATTTCGCCGGGGTGATGCAGGCGGTCGGCGGCACCGGACTGCGAGCGCGGAACGAGGCCGAATACGCCGCGGCGCTCGACCAGGCGCTGGCGGCGAAGGGGCCGGTGGTGGTGGATGTGCTGGTCGATCCCGGCAGCTACCCCGCGCAGATCAAGGCCCTGCGCGGGTAGAAGGGCGGTGCCGGCCTATAGCGCCGGCACCCGCCGGTGCCAGTCGGTATCGCGCTGGAAGGCATCGGCGGCCTGCAAGACCCGCGCCTCGGCGAAGGGCCGGCCGGCGAGTTGCAGGCCGATCGGCAGGCCGCGATCATCGAAGCCGCAGGGGATGCTGATGGTCGGCAGGCCGAGATAGTTGAAGGGCCTGGTATTGGCGGAGACCGCCATGAAGCGCGACCAGTTCTCGGGGTCGGCGTCTATGTCGGTCTCGGCCAGGCTCGGCACCCGGGTGCGGAGCGTCGGCGTCGCCACCAGGTCGTACCCGGTCAGCGCCTGGGCCACGAATTCCCGCAGCAGAGGGCCGCGGCGGGACAGCGCCTCGACATAGTAATGCCCCGGGATCGCATAGCCGCCATAGAGCCGGGCGCTGAGATGGGTGGCGTAGTCGCCGGGATGTTCGCGCATCCAATTGGCATGGATGGCGGCGCCCTCGACACGGCTGATGATGGCGGTATAGGCGGCAACAGCCGGCAGGACGGGCGCCGTGATGCGCGTGACGATGGCGCCGCGCGCCCGCAGCACCGCCATTGCCGCCTCGAAGGCTGCGGTCACGGGGCTATCGGCGCCATCGAAGAAATAGGTGTCGCAGACGGCGATGCGCAGCCCGCGGATATCCCCAGTCAGCGCCGCCTCGTAATCCGGCACGGACTCGCGCGCGCTGGTCGGGTCCTTCGGGTCATGCCCCGCCGTCACCGCCAGGAAGCGCGCGGCATCGCGCGCGGTGCGGACCAGCGGCCCGACATTGTCGGCGGAGAAGGAGAGCGGCATCACCCCGGCGCGGGAGACGCGGGTCTGCGTGGGTTTCAGCCCGGTCACGCCGCAGAGCGTGGCCGGCAGGCGGATGGAACCACCGGTATCGCTGCCGAGCGCCGCGTAGAAGAACCGCGCCGCCACCCCGGCGCCGGAGCCGGAGGAGGAACCGCCCGTGCAGTAGTCCAGGCTCCACGGGTTGTGGCAATGGCCGAAATGCGCGTTGTGGCCGGTGGGGTTCTGCGCGAATTCGGCCATGTTGAGCGTACCCATGTCGATGGCGCCGGCGGCATCCAGCCGCTCCAGCACCGTCGCCGTCACCTCGGGCACATGATCGCGCCGGATCTTCGAGCCGCAGGTGCTGACCTTCCCGGCGCGATAATACATGTCCTTGTGCATCATCGGCACGCCGGCCAAGGAACCGGGCCGCGTGCCGGCGGCACGCGCGGCATCGGCGGCGGCCGCCGCGGCGAGCGCGGCATCGCGGTCGAGGCGGATGACGGCATTTACCTGGCGGTCATGCGCATCGATCCTGGCGAGGCAGGCCCGGACCAGTGCCTCGGCCTTCACCTCGCCGGCGGCGAAGGCATCCGCCGCCTCGGTCATGGAGAGATCGGCGAGGCTGGCGGGGCTGACGGGGGCGTTCATCGCGCGGGCTCCTTGCAGTCCTGCAGCGCGGCCTCGAAGCTGCTCGGCTCATCCTCGAAGACCAGCGTGCCGCGGAGCTTGTCCAGCTCGGCGATCAGCCCCGCCATATCGGCCAAGCCGTGCCGTGCGGCGGCATTCGGCAGGGTGACGCCGCTCCAGCGGCGGATCGCCTCCATCGTCGGCGCGACAAGCTCCGGTTCCATGTCCCATGCCCCTCGAACTGGCTTCCGGGGTGCATCCTGGCGCGGTTGCGGCCCTTCGGCAAAGGGGCCCTCGCATTCTTGCCGCATCGGGCAGCGCGTGGCAGCCTTGCCGCAAGCAAGCCGTCCGAGGAAGCGTCCGGATGAAAGTCACCGCGGTCACCTGCCACCTGCTGCAATCGAAGGTGGAGAAGCCCTTCACCTCGGCCCGCGGCTGGCTCTACACCACGCGCGCCTCCTGCATCGTGGAGATCGCGACGGATGCCGGCATCACCGGCTGGGGCGAGTGCTACGGTCCGGCTGCCGTCAACAAGACCCTGATCGAAACGCAATACGCGCCCCGCGTCATCGGCCGTGACCCCTTCGACGTGGAGGTGGTGTGGGAGGACCTCTACAACCGCATCAAGGACTATGGGCCCTCCGGCTTCTCCATCACCGCACTATCGGGCATCGACATCGCGCTCTGGGACGTGATGGGCCGTGCGACGGGGAAGCCGATCCACAAGCTGATCGGCGGCGCCTACCGCAAGGAACTGCAAGCCTATGCCACCGGCCTCTATTTCATCGACATGGACCGGCTGGTCGAGGAAGCGGTGGAGGAGGCGCTGGAATACAAGGAACAGGGATTCCAGGCCATCAAGATGAAGATCGGCCTCGGCGACCCGAAGCTCGATTACCGCCGCGTCAAGGCGGTGCGCGAGGCGGTCGGCCCGGATGTGCAGCTTGCGGTGGATGCCAACCACTGCTTCAGCGTGCCGCAGGCCATCCGCCTCGGCCGCATGCTGGAGGAGTTCGATCTAATGTGGTTCGAGGAGCCGATCAGCCCCGAGGACCATGACGGCTACGCGCAGGTGACGCAGGCGCTGGACCTGGCGGTTGCCGGTGGCGAGAACGACTTCACCCGCTTCGGCTTCCGCGACATCATTGCGAAGAAGGCCATGGACATCGTGCAGCCCGATGTCTGCGCCGCCGGCGGCATCAGCGAGATGCGGAAGATCGCGACCCTGGCCTCGGCCTTCGGGGTGGAATGCGTGCCGCATGCCTGGGGCAGCACGATCGGGCTGGCCGCCACCATCCAGTTCCTCGCCGCCCTGCCGGACCAGCCGCCGGCCCTGCGGCCGATGCCGCCCATGCTGGAATTCGAGCAGACGCCGAACCCGCTGCGCGACATCCTGGCCAAGGAACCGATCGTGCAGCAGCGCGGCATCGTCAGGGTGCCGGAAGGCCCTGGCCTCGGCATCGAGGTGGACCGCGAGGTCCTCAACCGCTTCAAGGTGGCCTGATATATGAAAGTCGTATTGACCGAGGCGATCGAGCCGGTCGGCATGGCCATCCTGCGGGAGGCCGGGCTGGAGGTGATCGAAGGGCCGGGCGGCGAGCAGAGTCCGGCGGCGCTGCGCGCGCTCTGCGCCGAGGCGCATGCGGTGATCGTGCGGCAGAAGCTGCCCGACGATCTGGCAACCGCCTGCCCGAAGCTGCTGGTGGCGGCGCGGCATGGCGTGGGCGTCGATCTCATTCCGGTGGAGGGCTGCACCGAAGCAGGCGTGCTGGTCACGAATGTGCCCGGCGCCAACGCCGATGCGGTGGCGGAATTCGTGGTGGCGCAGATGCTGGCCGCCGCCCGGCAATTGCAGGCCATGCATGTCCGGCATCTGGCCGAGGGCTGGAAGCCGGCCCGCGCCATGGCGGCCCGGGCCACGGAACTCACCGGGCGCACGCTCGGCATCGTCGGCGTCGGCGCCATCGGCACCAGGCTGGCGGAGATCGCGCATCACGGCTTCCGCATGCGGGTGCTGGGCCATCAGCGGCGGCGTGAGGCCCTGCCGGGCTTCGTCACCTATGCCGATCTGCCGGAGTTGTTCAGCGAGAGCGACTACATCGCGCTGGCCTGCCCGCTGACGCCGGAGACCCGCGGCCTGGCCTCCGCCGCGCTGATCGCCCGCATGAAGCCGACCGCCTGGCTCTGCAATGTCTCGCGTGGCGGCACGGTGGATGAACCGGCGCTGGTCGAGGCGCTGCGGCAGGGCCGGATCGGCGGTGCGGCGCTGGATGTCTATGCGGCACAGCCCCTGGCCGCCAGGCATCCGCTGCGCGACCTGCCGAATACCGTGCTCTCGCCCCATGTCGCCGGGCTTTCACGGGAATCCGCCATGCGCATGAGCCAGGTCGCGACCGAGGAGGTAGTGCGCGTGCTGCGCGGGCAGCGGCCGGTGAACCTCATCAACCCGGAAGCCTGGGGGGCGCATCAGGCGCGCCGGCAGCGCCTGGGCCTCACGCCATGAGGATCTCCCGTGTCGAGGCTAACTGGGTGCATGTGCCGATCCCGGCCGAGCGCCAGCATATCAGCGATTTCGGCCGGCAGCCGAGCTTCGACAGCGTCATCGTCAGGATCGAGACGGATGTCGGCATCACCGGCTGGGGCGAGGCCAAGGCCGGCGTCGCCAGCACGGCCGCCTGCGCCGGCCTCGCCGCAATCGTCAACCAGGATTTCGCCCCGCTGCTGCTGGGCGACGACCCGCGCGACATCTCGCGGCTCTGGGACGTGCTCTACAACATGCCGCGCCAGGGCTTCGCCTTGGCGGAAGGGCATGTCTTTCCGCAGCTCGGCCGGCGCGGGCTGTCCATCAGCGCCATCGCGGGTGTCGACCTGGCGCTCTGGGACATTCTCGGCAAGTCGCTGAACGTGCCGGTCTGGCGCCTGCTCGGCGGGCGGCGTGCCGAAAGGATGCCGGCCTATGCTTCGGGCGGCTGGGCGGATGAGGCCGGGATCGGCGCGCAATTGAACGGCTATATCGAGAAAGCGGGGTTCCGCGCGGTGAAGATGCGGGTCGGCATCATGGATGGCTCCCCTGCCCGCTCCGCCGCCCGGGTCCGCGCCGCCCGCCGCGCCATCGGGCCGGAGGTGAAGCTGATGGCCGATGCGCATGGCACCTGGACCGTGGCCGAGGCCAAAGCCTTCTGCCGCATGGTCGAGGACCAGGACCTCTTCTGGTTCGAGGAACCGGTCACCGCCGACGACAAGCAGGGCCTTGCGGAAGTCCGCCGCAGCAGCGCCGTGCCGATCTCCACCGGCGAGAGCGAATTCACCCGCCACGACTTCCGGGAGATCGCGGAGCTTCGCGCCGCGGATGTGCTGCAGCCGGACCTCGCCATCGCCGGCGGCATCACCGAGGGGTTGCGGATCGGTGCCATCGCCTCCGCCTTCAACCTGCGCCTGGCGCCGCATCTCTGGTCCGGCGCGCCGGCCTTCGCGGCCGGGCTGCATCTGGCGACCAGCAGCAGCGCCGGCTTCATCCTGGAGTATTCGCTGGGCCACAACCCCATGCTGCATGACCTGATCGAGGAGCGCTTCCCGGTCGAGGACGGCATGGTGGCGGTGCCGGACCGGCCCGGTCTCGGCATCACCATCCGCGAGGATTTCCTGCAACGCCACGCGAGGCAGCCATGAAAATCGTTGAGATCAAGGCCTATCCCACCAGCTTCCCGCTGCCGAAGGAGGGCGGCGTGCGGCTCGGCATCGGCCAGGCCGTGAAGCGCGACTGCGTGATGGTGAAGGTGACCACGGAGGATGGGTTGGTCGGCTGGGGCGAGAGCCATCACGGCCGCGCCCATACCGCCATCGCCAAGCTCATCGAGACCACGCTCTCGCAGCTCATCATGGGCATGGATGCCAGCGACACGACCGGCATCTGGGCCCGGATCTACAAATACCAACTCGGCAGCCACGGCATGGGCGCCGGCTGCGCCATGGCGATGTCGGGGATCGACATGGCGCTCTGGGACATCAAGGGCAAGGCGGTGGGCTGGCCGCTCTGGCGGCTGCTCGGCGGCAGCCGGCGGCCGGTGCCGGCCTATGCCGGCGGTGTCGCGCTCGGCTACCAGCCGCCGGCGCAACTGATCGACGAGGCGGAGCCGCTGATCGCGGCCGGCTACCAGGCCGTGAAGCTCAGGATCGGCGACACGGTGCGCGACGACATCGCCCGAATGGAGGCGGTCCGCACCACCTTCGGCGACAGCCTGGCGATCCTGACCGATGCCAATACCGGCTATACGATCGAGGATGCGCGCCGCGTCATGCCCTCGATGGACGAGCTCGATATCGGCTGGCTGGAGGAGCCCTTCCCGGCGCATGACCATGCCCGATATGCCCAGGCGCATGGCTATGGCCGCACGCCGCTCGCGGCCGGGGAGAACCACTTTACGCGCTTCGAATTCACCCGCGTGCTCGAAGACCGCGTCATCACCATCTGGCAGCCGGACCTTTCCAAATGTGGCGGCATCACCGAGACGCTACGCATCGCCGCCATGGCCAGCGCCTTCAAGATCCCTATCAACCCGCACAGTTCCATGACCGGGGTGAACCAGGCGGCCTCCATCCACCTGCTCGCCGCCATCGAGAACAGCGGCTATTTCGAGGCCGATGTCTCGAAGAACAACCTGTTCCGCGACAAGCTCGGCAGCGAGCCCTGGCGCATCGGACGGGACGGCAATGTACTTCCGCTGGAAGCACCCGGCATCGGCGTCGAGGTGGATGAGGGTTTCCTGAAGGCGCATCCGGCGATCGAGGGGCCGGGCTACGTGTAGCGCCACCGCGTCATCATGGGAGGAATAAGAATGATACGGTTTCTTGCGGCGGCGCTGCTGCTGCTGGCCAGTGCGCTGCCGGCGCGGGCCCAGGATTTCCCCAGCCGCGATATCCGCTTCCTGTGCGGCTTCGCGCCCGGCGGCACCTGCGATCTGCTCAGCCGCATCCTGGCCGAGCATCTCACGCCCATCCTCGGCCAGCGCGTGGTGGTGGAGAACCGCACCGGCGCCTCCGGCCTGATCGCCGCGGATACGGTGGCGAAGGCGACGCCGGATGGGCATACCGTGCTGCTCGCCACCATGGCGCTCTATACCATCCAGCCGCAGATGCCCGGCATGCGGCTGCCCTTCGATGTGGACCGTGACCTCACACCGATCAGCAATGTCGCCAATATCTACAATGTGCTGGTGGTCAGCCCGCAGGGGCCGATCCGCAGCGTCCCGCAATTGATCGAGATGGCGCGGGCGAAGCCGGGTGGCCTTACCTATGCCAGCGCCGGCAATGGCGGCAGCCAGCACCTGGCCTCGGAGCTGTTCAAGCGCCTGGCGGGGGTCGACATCCTGCATGTGCCCTATCGCGGCGGCGCGCCGGCCATCGTCGATATCGCCGCCGGCCGCACCGACATGATGTTCGGCAACCTGCCGGAATTCATGGGCCAGATCCGCGATGGCGGGCTGCGCGCCGTGGCCTTCGGCGCGCCGCAGCCAAGCCCGCTGCTGCCCAACCTGCCGATGATCAGCGCGACCCTGCCCGAGTTCAAGGTCCGCAACTGGTTCGGCGTCGCCGGCACCGGCGGCCTGCCGAAAGCGGTGCTGGACCGCTGGGTGGCGGCGCTGCGCCAGGTGAATGCCGACCCGCTCTTCCAGCGCCGCATGACGGAGAACGGCATGGAAAGCCTGATCGATGGCCCGGACGCCTTCCGCGCCACCATCCAGGAAGACCGCGCGCGTTGGGGCGAGGTGATCCGCGCCGCCAATATCCGCGCGGATTGATCAGCGCCGCGCGCCGCCACCCTCCGCCGGGGCGCGGCGGCGCTGCGAGCCGCTGGCCAGCGCCTCGCACTGGCTGTTCTCGCCCACCCCAAGCTGGATGGTGGGCAGCAGCGCCAGTGGCGGCAGCAGCACGCCGAGCCCGACCGCGGCGCCGCCTCGCGCCGCCAGTTCTGCCGCGTCCAGCCCGATCCCGGGGTTCTTCAGGGTCCCGGTGATGTGGATCGGCGCCGGCAGCGAGCCCACGGTGAAGTGCTTCGCCTCGGTCCGCAACCACAGGTCCAGCCGCTCCCGCGCCAGGTCGATGCTGCCCTCGCCGTTCACGACGGAGTCCTCGGTGTCCAGGAACAGGGTGCGGCTGGTCAAGGTGCCGCGCCGCAGGGCGAAATCGCCGATCAGGCACTCGATCCGCGTCCGCGCCGGGATGCCGAGCGCCGAGAGCAGCGCATTGCCGAATTGCAGCCCGGAGAGATCGACGACCAAGGCGCTGATATTGCCGCCCACCGTCACCACCGTGAGCGCCCCGTCGCCATGGCCGAGGATCTCCGCGAAGGAGCGGCCGGTGCCCTCGATCCGCCCGACGCCACCCAGGGTGCCCGAACCCCCTACCCCCGCCGCGCCGAGCAGCCGTGAGAGATCAACCCGTCGCAGCTCGATCTCGCCCTGCGCCTGCAGAGCGCCGTCCTCCCGCGGCGTCAGGACGAAGCTGCCGCCCAGCCGGCCCTGGCCGATGCCGAAGCTGACAGGGCGGAGGGTGATGACGCCCTCCCGGATCGCCATCTCGGTTTCCAGGCTGTCGAAGGGCATGTCCCGCCCCTCGATCCGCTCGGCCTTGTAGCGCAGCCGCACATCGGCGCCGAGCAGCCGCGGCAGGCTGACCGGCGTGGTCGGCAGCAGGCGCGGGCTCGCCTCCGCCCGCGCCACCGCCCGGCGCTGCTGCGGCGTCTGGCCGGGGGTGGAAGCCCGGCCGGGCTGGCTGCCGATGAACCCGCCGAGATCGGCCAGGTCGACGCGGCGGGAATGCAGATCCGCGGTCACATCAGGCCGTGCGCCGCTGGTCGTGACCGTGATGGTCCCGGCCAGGTCGCTGTGACCAACCCGCCCCGTGGCCTCGCGGAAGCGGATGCGCCCCTCGGCATAGTCGAGCTGCCCGGCCAGCTCATAGGGCGTTGTCGGCGGGATGGCGAAGCCGATCAGCGGCTCCAGCAGCGACATGTCCGGCCCCGCGAGTTGCAACCGCAGATCGGTGCCGCGGAAATGCAGCGGGTCCTGCACCGTGCCATGCAGGGCGAGCCGGGTCGGGCCGTTCTGCAATTGCAGATCGACCGGCCAGGGCTTCGATTCGTCGCGGAGCGTCAGGATGGCGCCGCCCAGCATCTGGCCGGTGATGGGCTGGGCGGCATAAGTGCCGCGCGCTTCGACCGCGATCGCCGGCTCCTGCCCCGGCGCGTCGCGGGTCGCGATGGTCAGGGCGAAATCCGACCGCAGCCAGGCGATGGCCACATGCGCCTGGCCTTCCAGGATGCGGAGCGCACCGATGCGCGGGCTGGCGGCGGCCGGCTCGCCCGTCTCTCCGGCCGGTGCGCCGAGGTCGAAGGCGTAGTTCCGGCTGCCATCCTCCCGGCCCAGCACCTCCACCATGGGCCGCTCCAGCGTGATGGAGGGCAGCACCAGGCTGCGGTCGCTGAGCAACGCCTTCAGGTCCAGCTCGACAGTGGCGCGCGGCACCCGGGCGAAAGGTGGATCCTCAGGAAAGCCCTCCGGGTTGCCGATGCGGATGTCATCCGCCGCAATCGTGGTGATGCGGCCGAGGCCGAAATGCAGATGCGCCATTGTCACCGGGCGGCCCAGCGCGGCACTGGCGCGGCTTTCCACCAGGGGAATGAACCAGTCCCAGGACCAGAAGACGATAAGCAGGCCCAGTGCCAGCAGCGGCAGGCCGAGCCAGGCCAGCCATCGTGTCGCACGGGAACGGGTCATCGCCGCTTTCTCCAGCCGCCGTGGGATACGCGGCCCGGAACAAAGACGCGGCAGGCCCCGCCGGGTTCATCCTGCCGGGGCGGATGCCATTCCCACCGCCAAGGATCAACCGAGGGGATGGGATTGGCCGCGGCCCTACACGCGCGCAGAATGGGCGGAACGACTACCAGGAGGATGCGGATGCCCAGCCTGCGCGTGAATGGCTATGACATTGCCTATGCCGAGGCGGGCGCGGGTGATCCCGTCCTTCTCATCCATGGCACGCTGGGCGACCAGCGGAGCTTCGCGCCGCAGATGGAGCCGCTCGGCGCGCGCTTCCGCGTGCTGGCGCTGAGCATGCGGCATTGCTGGCCGGGCACCTGGGAGGAAGGTGGCGACTTCACCATCGACCGCCATGTCGCCGATGTGGCCTGCTTTATCGAGGCCCTGGGCGCCGGCCCGGTGCGCCTGGTCGGGCATTCCCGCGGCGGCCATATCGCCTTCCGCGTCGCCGAGCGCCACCCCGCGCTGCTGCGCGCCCTGGTGCTGGCGGAGCCCGGCGGCGAGCTGGACGAAAGCCTGGGTGGCCGCCCCGCCGCCACCGGCCGCCAGGCCGGCGCCTTCGCCGAGGCCGCCGCGCTGATCGCCGCCGGCGATATCGAGGGCGGGCTGCGCCGCGTCGCCGAGCATACCGGCGGCCCCGGGGCCTGGGAGCGGCGGCCGGAGGCGCGCAAGGCTATCTCACGCGCCAATGCGCGCACCCTGCTCGGCCAGGTGCATGAGCGGCGCGCCCCCCTATTCGCGCGCCGCGGCCGAAAGCATCCGCACGCCCACCCTGCTCCTGGCGGGCGCGAATACCCTGCCGAATTTCGTGGCGAACCTGGATGCGCTGGAACGCGCCATGCCCAATGTGCAGCGTGGCACCATCCCGAATGCGACGCATGGCCTGAACAACGACAACCCGGCGGCCTTCAACGCCGCCGTGCTGGAATTCTTCGCCGCGAATTAGCTCGCGATCGCATAGGCCGGCCGGCGCGGATCGGCGCCGGCGGCCAGCATGCCGGATTTCGGGTTGCTGAGCACCACCTCCACCGTGCCGGCCAGCCAGCTTCGCTCCGGCCAGTCCTTCACCTCGTGGCCGCGGGCCGCCAGGGCATCGCGCGTCGCCTGCGGGATGCCCGCTTCCATGGCCAGGCGGCCGGGGAAATATTCGAAGGGGGCGAAGGAGGAGGGGAAGGAGTAGCTGGCGACCCGCGGTGCCTCGATCGCCTCCTGCACCTCCATGCCGAAATGCAGGATGTTCAGCATCACCTGCAGCATGGCCTGGATCTGCACATCGCCGCCCGGCGTGCCGAAGGGCATCACGCCCCCATCCTTCGTCACCACCATCGCCGGATTGGGCGTCAGCCGCGGCCGCTTGCCCGGCGCGACGCCGCAGGGATGCTTCGGGTCCGGCCGGCTCTGGCTGCCGCGATTGGAGGGGATGATGCCGAGCCCCGGCACGACGGGCGAATTCCAGGACCCGTCCGAGGGCGTGGCGCTGAAGGCATTGCCCCAGCGATCCACCACGGCGCAGTAGGAGGTATCGGCCTCCACCATCGGCGCCGCCGCCTCCGTCGTGCCCGGCAGCGCGGTGCCGGGGCCGAGCAGTGGACCCGGCATCCCTGCCAATGCGCGGGCCGGGTCGATCTCCCGCAGCCGCGCGGCAAGATGTGCTTCCGAGAGCAGCCGGTCGAGCGGCACGTCGATGAAGGCAGGGTCGCCGAAATGGTATTCCCGGTCGGCCATCGCCGCCTTCACGCATTCGGTGAGGAGGTGCAGGTAATCCGGGCTGTTGTGCGACAGGCCGTCGAAACCGGCCCGCTCGAAGAGCAGCAGCGCCTCCAGCAGGGCCGGGCCCTGGCACCAGGGGCCGCAGGTCAGCACCTCATGCCCGCGCCACATCCGCCGCACCGCGGGTTCCAGCCGGGAGCGGTAGCCGGCCAGATCCTCCATGGTGAGATAGCCACCCTCGCGCTGCATGAACGCCGCGATCTCACGGGCGATGTCGCCGCGGTAGAAGGCGGCATGTGCAGCGGCGAGGCCGGCCAGCCGCCCTTTCCCCACGGCCTTCCGCTCCTCATCCACCATGTATTGCAGGGTGCGGGCCAGGTCGCTCTGTACGAAGCGCTCGCCCACCTCCGGCCGGCGGCCCCCGGGCAGGAAGATGGCGGCATTGCCCGGCCAGCGCGCGTATTCGGCCTCATGGTCGCGGATATTCCCGGCCAGCAGGGGATAGACCGCGAAGCCATCGCGGGCGAAGCGCAGCGCATGGCCCGCCACATCGCCGAAACCCATGGTGCCATGCCGCTCCAGCGCGGTGATCCAGGCATCGGGCGCGGCGGGCACCACGGTGCGCAGCACGCCACCCGGGATGCTGCCGCCATGCTCGCGCATGAAAAGGTCGGCCGGAATGGAGTGCGGCCAGGGGCCGAGGCCGGCGATGGTCTCCACCGTGCCATCCGCCTTGCGGATCAGGATCGGCGCCACCCCCGCCACATTCACCAGGTCCGGCAGCAGCACGCCGAGCGCGATCCCGGCAGCACACCCTGCATCGATGGCATTGCCACCCCCCTCCAGGACCGAGAAGCCGGCGGCGGCGGCCAGGTAATGGCCGGCGGAGACGGCGTGGCGGGTGCCATAAAGGGTGGGACGGGTTGCGAACATCGGCGCTTCTCCCCTGCCGGCGCGCGCTGGCGGGCCGCAGCTGGGAGGGTTCCGCCGGGCGCCCCCTCTGTCAACCATGGCCCGATCGGGCGAGAATGCCGGCCCGATCCTGCAAGGAGACCAGCCCATGACCGAAACCCCGGTCCTGCTCAGCATCGATAAGCGCGGCATCGCCACCGCCACCCTGAACCGGCCGCAGCTCGGCAATGCCTATAACGAGGACCTGCTGAATGCCCTGATCGAGGGCCTGGACCAGTTGCGGGCCGACCCTGCCGTGCGGGCGCTGGTGATCCGCGGCGCCGGCAAGCATTTCCAGGCCGGGGCCGATCTCAACTGGCTGGCGGTAGCGGCAGAATACGGACCGGAACGCGCCTTCCAGGCTTCCATGGCCACCACCACGGCCATGCAGAAGCTGAATGAATTCCCCCCGCCCCACCCTCGCCCTGGTGCATGGCGCCTGTTTCGGCGGCGGCTGCGGCATCGTCTGCTGCGTCGATGTGGCACTGGCGACGCCCCAGGCACTCTTCGGCCTGACCGAGGTGCGGGTCGGCGTGGCCCCGACCCCGATTTCCACCCACATGGTCCATGCCATGGGCCTCCGCCACACCCGCCGCTATGCCCTGACGGGAGAGCGGTTCGGTGCCGAGGAGGCGCTGCGGATCGGCCTAGTGCATGAGGTCGTGGCACCAGAGGCGGTGGAGCAGCGGCTGGCCGAGATCCTGGAGGAAACCATGCATTCCGCCCCCGGCGCGATGGCGGTGACCAAGGACAGCTTCCTCGGCGCCAACGGTCTGAAGCTCGATGCGCGGCAGATGGCGATGCTGGCGCATGAAAGCTGGATGGCGCGGGCCTCGGCCGAGGGCAAGGAGGGGCTGCGGGCCTTCCGGGAGAAGCGGCGGCCGGCCTGGTACCGCTGATGCCGGTTTGTTGCGGCACCGGCCACGGATGTTAAATGCAGGGCACCAGACAACCGGCATGGGTTGTCCGGTGTTTCTGTCATCGAAGCTTCATCGAACTGCAACCCTCCGGTCTTTTGGGCTGACTAGTAAGGCCGCAGCCGCCCGGGGAGTACCGCCCCGGGCCGAATACGGACGGAGAGAGACGCGTGCAGAGACGCTCATTCCTGCTGACCTCGGGCCTCCTCGCCTGCGGCCTGGCCGCCAACCGCCCGGCCCTGGCGCAGGAAGCCACGATCACCGGCGCCGGGGCGAGCTTCCCCAATCCGGTCTACCAGAAATGGGCCGAGGCGGCCCGCCCCGCGACCGGCGTGACGCTGAACTACCAATCGGTCGGCTCCGGCGCGGGCCAGGCTCAGATCCGCAACCGCACGGTCGATTTCGGCGCCTCCGACGCACCGATGACGGCGCAGCAGTTGCAGGAGAACACCCTGCTGCAATTCCCGACCGTGCTCGGCTCCCTGGTCGCGATCGTCAACCTGCCCGGCGTCGCGGACAACCAGATGAAGCTGACCGGGGAGGTGCTGGCCGAGATCTATCTCGGCAAGATCACCCGCTGGAACGACCCGAAGCTGGCCGCGCTCAATCCCGGCCTGACCCTGCCGAGCCTCGCCATCGCGCCGGTCTACCGGGCCGATGGCTCGGGCACGACCTTCGTCTGGGTGTCGTACCTGGCCGCGGTCAGCCCGGAATGGAAGCAGCGCGTCGGCGTCGCCACCTCGGTGCGCTGGCCGACCGGCTCCGGCGCCCGCGGCAATGAGGGCGTGGCGGGCACCGTCCGCAACACGCGCGGCGCCATCGGCTATGTCGAGAACGCCTATGCCATCCAGAACAAGCTGATCTCCACCCAGCTCCGCAACAAGGCCGGCCAATTCGTCTCGCCGACGCCGGAAAGCTTCGTTGCCGCGGCGCAGAACGCCGACTGGTCGGTGCCCAACTTCGCCGCCGATTTGGTTGATACCCAGGGCGCCACCTCCTGGCCGATCGTCTCGCCCACCTTCATCCTGCTGCCGAAGAATCCGCAGGATGCGGGGCGCAGCCGCAGCGTGATGCGCTTCTTCGACTGGGCCTTCGCCAATGGCGACAGCATCGCCAGGGAGCTGGAATACGTGCCGCTGCCGGCCACGGTGAAGGATGCCGTCCGCGCCGCCTGGACCCGGGAGATCGTCGCCGGGGGCCAGCCGGTCTGGCCCGGCCGCTGAACCAGGACCGACCCGGGCGGGGCTTTCCCGCCCGGGTTGCCGCCCGCCAGAGCAAACTCCGTCCGGGTGGAATCACCCGAGCGGAGTATTTGCTCGCCGAAACAAAAGGCTAGAGCGGATTCCGTGAGCCAATGCGAACGGAAAATGCTTTAGCCCGCCGCAGGGGAGCCCAGCTTGTCCCAAGCCATGGCTGCGATGCCGACCGCCGCCGCGCCGCCACGCCGCCGCGCGAGCGAGACCGGCGACCGGATCTTCGAGATGCTGTGCCGCGGTGCCGGCATCCTGGTGCTGCTGCTGCTTGGCGCCATCATTGCCGGGCTGTTCATCGGCGGCTGGGATGCCTTCCGCACCTTCGGCCTTGGCTTCGTCACCTCGACCGAATGGGATCCGGTGCAGGAAGTCTTCGGCGCCGGCGTCTCCGTCTACGGCACGCTGCTGACCGCGGTTCTGGCCATCATCCTTGCCGTGCCGATGGCCTTCGGCGTGGCCTTCTTCCTGACCGAACTGGCGCCGGCTTGGCTGCGCCGCCCGGTGGGAACGGCGGTCGAGCTGCTCGCCGCGATACCCTCCATCATCTTCGGCATGTGGGGCTTCTTCGTGATCGTGCCGATCATGGCGCAATACGTGCAGCCGGCGGTGATCGACACGGCGGGCGAACTGCCGCTGGTGGGCCTGCTGTTCCAGGGGCCGCCCTTCGGGACCGGGCTCTTCACCGCCGCGCTGATCCTCGCCATCATGATCCTGCCCTTCATCGCCGCTACCATGCGCGATGTCTTCGAGCAGGTGCCGCCGGTCTACAAGGAAAGCGCCTATGGCCTCGGCGCCACCACCTGGGAGGTGATGCGCGGCGTCGTCATTCCCCATACCCGGATCTCGGTGGTGGGCGGCATCATGCTCGGCCTCGGCCGGGCGCTCGGCGAGACGATGGCGGTGACTTTCGTCATCGGCAATGCCAACCGCATCACGCCCTCGCTCTTCGCACCGGGCAATACCATCGCCTCGCTGGTCGCGCTGGAATTCGGCGAGAGCGAGCTGGGCAGCCTGAAGCTCTCGGCGCTTCTGGCGCTGGGCTTCATCCTCTTCGTCATCTCCTTCGTGGTGCTGGCGCTGTCGCGCTGGTTGCTGCGGTCCCGGCTGAGGGCCTGACGCATGTCCGCCACGACCATACCCGGCCCGCGAAAGGATCCGGCCGCCGCCGCGCGCCTCGGCGCCCGCCGGCGCCGTGCCGACCTGCTGCTGCGAGGCTTCGGCTTTGCCGCGACACTCCTCGGCCTGGTCTTCCTGGTGTCGATCCTCGCCACCCTGTTCTGGCTGGGCCTCGGAGCGCTGAACCTTACTGTCTTCACGAAAGTCACCGCGCCGCCGGGCTCCGAAGGCGGGTTGCTGAACGCGATCGTGGGAAGCCTGGTGCAGGTCGGCATCGGCACGGCCGTCGGCACGCCGATCGGCATGCTGGTCGGCACCTACCTTGCCGAATATGCGCGCGGCTCGGCGCTCGGCAATGCGGTGCGCTTCGTCTCGGACATCCTGCTCTCGGCCCCTTCGATCCTGATCGGGCTTTTCGTCTACCAGATCATGGTGGTGCCCTTCGGCGGCTTCTCCGGCTGGGCGGGTTCGGTGGCGCTGGCGATCATCGTCATCCCCATCGTGGTCCGCACCACCGAGGACATGCTCTCGCTGGTCCCGAATACCCTCCGCGAAGCGGTGATCGGGCTCGGCGCCCCGAAATGGAAGATGGTCACCCTGGTCTGCTGGCGGGCGGCGATGAGTGGCATCATCACCGGCATCCTGCTGGCCCTGGCACGCGTGGCGGGCGAGACGGCACCGCTGCTTTTCACCTCGCTCGGCAACAACGGCTGGAACATCGATCTCGCCAGGCCTTATCCGAGCCTGCCGCTGGCCATCTATGCCTATGCGGGCTCCCCCTATGAGGACTGGATCGCGCTGGCCTGGACCGGCGCACTCATCATCACCCTCGGCGTTCTGGGCCTGAACATCCTCGCCCGCAGCGTCTTCCGGCAGAAATGACAGAGACCCCCATGAGCGGAACCGCCCTCCCCTCCGAAGCCTCCGCCATCGCCCCGCAAGGCTTCGGCGGCATGCAGGCGCGCTCCTCCGAGGCGCTGAACGCCACCCCGCGGATCGCAATGCGCAACCTGGACTTCTATTATGGTGACAACCGGGCGCTGAAGGCGATCGACCTCGACCTGCCGGAACGCCAGGTGACCGGCATGATCGGCCCCTCCGGCTGCGGCAAGTCCACGCTGCTGCGCGTGCTGAACCGCATGTACAGCCTCTATCCCGGCCAGCGCGCGACAGGCGAGGTGATGATGGACGGCCGCAACATCATCGCCCCCGACATCGACCTGAACGAGCTGCGCGCCAGGGTCGGCATGGTGTTCCAGAAGCCCACCCCCTTCCCCATGACCATCCATGAGAACATCGCCTTCGGGGTGCGGCTGCACGAGCGGCTCTCCAAGCCGGACATGGAGGAACGGGTGGAATGGGCGCTGACCCGCGCCGCCATCTGGGGCGAGGTGAAGGACCGGCTGCACAGCAGCGCGCTCGGCCTCTCGGGCGGCCAGCAGCAGCGGCTCTGCATCGCCCGCAGCATCGCGGTGCGCCCGGAGGTGATCCTCTTCGACGAGCCGACCTCCGCGCTCGATCCGATCAGCACACTCAAGATCGAGGAGCTGATCGACGAGTTGAAGCGCGACTTCACCATCGCCATCGTCACCCACAACATGCAGCAGGCGGCGCGCTGCGCCGACCAGGTGGCCTTCTTCTACCTGGGCGAGCTGATCGAGGTGGCGCCGGCGGCGCAGCTCTTCACCGCGCCGCGCCACCTCAAGACCCAGGAATACATCACCGGGCGCTTCGGATGACGTGGTCCGATGACCGCAGGGCCGCATGGCCCGGAGGTCTGAATCGGCCCGAGAACACCATGCAGGGACCGAGATTCATGGAACAGAGGCCCGAGCACACGGTCCGCAGCTATTCCGAAGAACTGCGCCGGCTGCGCGAGATGATCGCGCGCATGGGCGGCCTGGCCGAGCGGCAGGTGGCGGACGCCACCAACGCGTTGGTGCGGCGCGATGCCGACCTCGCCACCGAGGTGGTGGGGCGCGATGCCGAGATCGACGCGCTGGAGCAGGATATCGAGAGCTTCTGCATCCGCCTGCTGGCCCTGCGCCAGCCGGTGGGCCAGGATCTCCGGCTGGTCATCGCTGCGCTCAAGATCAGCCACGGGATCGAGCGGATCGGCGATTATGCCCGCAACGCCGCCAAGCGCGCCATCGTGGTGGCGCAACAGCCTGCCCTCGGCAGCCTGAACGGCTTCCTGAGGATGGCGCTGCTGGTGCAACAGAACCTGAAGGGCGCCATCGACGCGCTGGTGCATCATGATGCCGCCCGCGCCGATGAGGTCTGGGCTGCCGACCAGCCGGTGGACGAGGTCTATAACGGCATCTTCCGCGAGATGCTGACCTTCATGATGGAGGACCCACGCAACATCACCGCCGCAACGCATCTCCTGTTCATCGCGAAGAACCTGGAACGGATCGGTGACCACGCCACCAATATCGCCGAGACGGTGCACTACGCCGTGCGCGGCGAGAACCTGGCCGGCGAACGCCCGAAGGCCGATGTCTCGGCCTCCGCCGTGGTCCGGCCGCAGAGCTGATGCCGGGGAGATCGGCGTGATGCCCGACATGCTGCCAGGCGTCGCCAGGCCCACCATCCTCGTGGTCGAGGACGAGGCCCCGCTGCTGACGCTGCTCCGCTACAACCTGGAGAAGCAAGGATTCCGCGTGGAGGAGGCGGCGGATGGCCAGGAAGCGCTGCTGCGCGTCGCCGAGGCGCAGCCCGACCTGGTGCTGCTGGACTGGATGCTGCCGGCGCTCTCCGGCCTGGAGGTCTGCCGGCAGTTGCGCCGCCGGCCCGCCACGCGCGACCTGCCGATCATCATGGTGACCGCCCGCACCGAGGACCAGGATGCGGTGCGGGCGCTGGATACCGGTGCCGACGACTATATCAGCAAGCCCTTCGCCATGGACGGGCTGCTGGCGCGCATCCGGGCGCTGCTGCGCCGCTCCGGCAGCATCGCCACGAAGGGCACGCTGGGCTGGCGCGACCTCACCATGGACCAGGATGCGCACCGGGTTTCGCGCAACGGCAGGTCGCTGCATCTGGGGCCGACCGAGTACCGGTTGCTGGAATTCTTCATGCAGCATCCCGGCCGCGTCTTCTCGCGCGAGCAGTTGCTGGACGCGGTCTGGGGCCGCGACATCCATGTGGAGCCGCGCACGGTGGATGTGCATATCCGCCGGCTCCGCAAGGCCATCAATGGCACGGGCGAGGAGGATGTCATCCGCACCGTCCGCTCCGCCGGCTATGCGCTGGACGTGGAAGCCGGCTGACCCCGCAGCAGCCGCGCCGCGGCCGCGACGCAGCGGGTGAAGGCGGTGAGGTCGCGCCAGCGCGCCGCCGGCGGCACCGCCTCCGTCTCGAAGATGCCGCCGGCGGCGCGGATGCCGCCATCCAGCATGAGATTGTCCCGCAGGTCGAAATCCTCGACCGCCATGCCCTCCGCATCCTCCCAGGCGCCATCGGCCCGGCGGCGGGCGGCGGGGCCGAGCGCGGCGAGGGTGCGGCTGCCGAAATGCGCGGCGGCATTGGCATAGCCCAGCACCGGCCGACCCAGCCCGCGCATGAAGCCAAGCTCATAGACCGTGCCGGGATCTGCGGAGGGGCCGCGGAAGGGGGTGAGATTGGCGATCAGCGCATCGCAGCCCCGGATATGCGCCTCATTCGCCAGATAGAGCCGGTACCAGCCCGGCTCGCCGTCCTCCGGTGCCTGGTCCGGATGGTCGGTGGGGAAGACCCCGACCAGCCCGTGCCGGGCGCAGATCGCCCGCTTCGCCGAAGCGATCGCCGCCGCATCGGCCAGGAAGACCTCGGGCCCTGCCAGATAGATCCGCATGCCGCCAGTCTGGTCCGCCTGGGATTGAGGATGAGTGAAGGCGCCGCCTCGTTGCGTAGCGGGACCCAAGGGGCGAATGCCAGTCATTTTCGGATTCCGTCCCGCAATTCCCAGGAAAGACCGGAATGCCTCGCTCAATATGGGAGGTTCGCATGGATTTTCAACAGATTCGGCGCCCCCCGCGGCAATTGCCGCACTGGGAATCCGGTTGCCGGCGGGCCGCGTGCGGCGTGCAATGCCGGCATGGATGCACAGGCCGAATACGACAACCGCGCCCGGGTCCCGGAGCACCCCGGCATCATCGCCGGCTGGGCCCACGACGCGGCAGCCTTCCGGGCGGCATGGAACACAGCCGATCTCGGTCTGGCCTATGGCCCGGGAGAGCGGGAAAGGCTCGACCTGTTCCGGCCGGAAGCGGGCACCGGCTGGCCCCTCGCGCTCTTCATCCATGGCGGCTACTGGCAGGCGCTCGACCGCTCCTTCTGCAGCCATATGGCACGGGGGCTGCTGGCGCATGGGGTGGCGGTGGCCATCCCTTCCTATGATCTCTGCCCGGCAGTGCCGCTCGCCCGCATCGTGACGCAGATGCAGGCGGCCGCGGCGTTCCTGTTCCGCCGCCACCGCCGGCGCATCCTGGCCATCGGTCATTCGGCCGGCGGGCATCTCGCGGCGATGCTGATGGCAACCCAGTGGCCCGCCCTGGATGCCACACTGCCGCCCGATCTCGTGCCGGCCGGCCTGCCCATCTCCGGCGTCTTCGAGTTGGAGCCGCTACTGCCCACCAGCATCGCCTCCCCCTTGGGCCTGACACCGGCCGAGGCCCGCCGCCTCTCGCCGCGCCACCTGCCACCGCCCGCCGGCGCCGTGCTGCATGCGGTGGCGGGCGGTGCCGAAAGCGGCGAGTTCCTGCGTCAGACCAGGGATTTCGCCGCCGCCTGGGGTGGCACCTGGGAAGCGGTTCCCGAAGCGAACCATTTCACGGTATTGAACCCGCTGGCCGAGCCGGGCCATCCGCTGGTCGGGCGCGCCGCCGCCATGACGGCACGGCTTGCCGCGGGCTGACGGTCCGGGCCAAGAAGGGTCCGCAGGGAAACGAAGGGAGTGCTGGGGATGATGGCCATCGGCAGGCGTGGGGTGCTGGCCGGCACGGCGGGGCTGCTGGCCATGCCGGCGGTCCGGGCGCGGGCGCAGCAGCAGGGCGTCAAGATCGGGCTGGTGGCGGTGCAGACCGGGCCGCAGGCGGCGCTCGGCACCCAGTTGCGGGACGGCTTCCTGCAAGGGCTGAAGCACCTGGACGGCAAGCTCGGCGGCCTCACCGCCCAGGTGGTGGATATCGATGACGAGCTGCGGCCGGAAGTGGCCGTCACCAAGGTGCGCGCGGCGCTGGAGCGCGACCGGGTGGATTTCGTCGTCGGCGTGGTCTTCTCCAATATCCTGGCCGCCATCATGCGGCCGGTGACGGAGAGCAATACCTTCCTGATCTCGACCAATGCAGGCCCCTCCACCTTCGCCGGCCGCGGCTGCAACCCCTTCTTCTTCACCACCAGCTACAACAACGACCAGGTCCATTCCGTGATGGGCCAGGCGGCGCAGGATGAGGGCTACAAGCGGGTCTTCGTCATGGTGCCGAACTATCAGGCCGGCCGCGATGCCGTCGCCGGCTTCAAGAGCCGCTTCAAGGGCGAGGTGGTGGACGAGGTCTATGTGCCCCTCACCCAGCTCGACTTCTCGGCCGAGCTGGCGAAGATCGCGGCGGCAAGGCCGGATGCGCTCTTCACCTTCATGCCCGGCGGGCTCGGCGTGAACCTGGTGCGGCAGTATCGCCAGGCCGGGCTGGCCAATATCCCCTTCCTCTCGACCTTCACCGTGGATGAGGCGACCCTGCCGGCGCAGCAGGACGCGGCGCTGGGCTTCTTCTCCGCCGCGCCCTGGGCGCCGAACATGGACAATGACCGGAACCGCCGCTTCGTGCGCGATTTCGAGGCCGCCCATGCCTATGTCCCCGGCAGCTATGCGGCGCAATCCTATGACGGCGCCATGCTGCTGGATTCCGCCATCCGCAAGCTGGGCGGCAATCTCGGCAACAAGGACGCGCTGCGGGAGGCGATCCGCGCCGCCGATTTCCAATCCGTGCGTGGCAATTTCCGATCGGCACCAACCACTACCCGGTCCAGGATTTCTGGCTCTGCAAGGTGGCGAAGCGCGCCGACGGCAAATTCCAGACCGAGACGGTGCGCAAGGTGCTGGAGAACAATATCGATCCCTACGCCGCCGAATGCCGGATGCGCTGATGCCGCGCAGGCGTAGTGACACCCGGCCGGCAACACGCCAGCCACCGCGCCCATGACCACGCAACTACTGCTGGTGCAGACCTTGAACGGCCTGCAATTCGGCGTGCTGCTCTTCCTGGTGGCGGCGGGGCTGACGCTGGTCTTCGGGGTGATGGACTTCATCAACCTGGCGCATGGCGTGCAGTACATGCTGGGCGCGTATTTCGGCGCCAGCCTCGCCGCCTGGACCGGCAGCTTCTGGGCCGGGCTGGCGCTGGCGCTGCCGGCCGCCCTCGCCTGCGGCCTGGCGCTGGAGGTGCTGGTCTTTCGCCACCTCTATGGGCGCGACCACCTGTCCCAGGTGCTGGCCACCTTCGGCGTCATCCTGTTCCTGAACCAGGCGGTGCGCGCCCTCTGGGGCACCGCGCCCTTGCAGATGCCGATGCCGGAGGCGCTTTCGGGCGGCATCGCGCTGATGCCTGGGCTGCAATACCCGGTCTACCGGCTGGCGATCCTCGGCGCCGGGCTCGGCACCGCCGGGCTGCTCTGGCTGCTGGTGGAGCGCACGCGGATGGGCGCGCTGGTCCGCGCCGGCGCCAGCAACGCGCCGATGGTGGCGGCGCTCGGCGTCGATATCCGGCGGCTCTTCATGCTGGTCTTCGGCTTCGGGGCGATGCTGGCGGGCTTTGCCGGGGTGATGGCGGCGCCGATCCTCTCGGTGGAGCCAGGGATGGGCGACACCGTGCTGATCCTGGCCTTCGTGGTGATCGTCATCGGCGGCATCGGCAGCATCCGTGGCGCCTTCCTGGCGGCGCTGCTGGTCGGGTTGATCGAGACGCTGGGGCGCTCCCTGATGCCGGATCTGATGCGGCTCTTCATGGCGCCCTCCCCGGCGCGGCAGGCGGGGGCAGCGATCGCCTCCATGCTGGTCTATATCGCGATGGCGGCGATCCTGGCGGTGCGGCCGCAGGGGCTGTTTCCGGTCCGGGCGGGCTGACGCGCCATGCGGGCCGCCTTGCGGGATGGCGCGCTGCCGCTGCTGGTGCTCGGCCTGCTGGCGGCGGCGCCTTTCATCGGCTTCGGCCAGGGCCATTCGATGACCCTGCTGGCCCGCGCCATGATCCTGGCCATGGCGGCGGTAAGCCTCTCGCTGCTGGTGGGCGGCGCCGGGCTGATCAGCCTCGGCCATGCCGCCATGCTGGGCTTCGGCGCCTATGCGGTGGTGGTGCTGGACGCCGCGGGCATCACCGAGGCCGCCATCGTGGCACCGGTGGCGATGGCCGCGGCGGCCGGCTTCGCGTTGCTGACGGGCGCCGTCGCGATCCGCACCAGCGGCGTGAACTTCATCATGATCACCCTGGCCTTCGGCCAGATGGCCTTCTTCACCGCGGCCTCGCTCGCAGGTTATGGCGGGGATGACGGCTATACCCTCTATGGCCGCTCCACCCTCGCCGGCACCCGGCTGCTGGAGAACCGGCTGGTCTTCCACTATGCCTGCCTTCTCCTGCTCGTGCTGGCATTGGCCTTCTGCCGCAGCCTGCTGGCCTCGCGCTTCGGCCGGGTGCTGCGGGCGGCGCGGGAGAATCCGCTGCGGGTGCAGGCCGTGGGGTTCAACCCCTATCCCTACCGGCTGGTCGCCTATGGCATCGCCGGCGGCATCGGGGGGGCTCGCTGGCATGCTGCTGGCGAATGCCACCGGATTCGTGGCCCCCTCCTTCCTCGCCTGGCAACGGTCCGGCGACCTCCTCTTCATGGTGATCCTGGGCGGCCTCGGTTCGCCCTTCGGGGCGGTGCTGGGGACGCTGGCTTTCGTGCTGGTGGAGGAATGGCTCGGCCATATCACCGAGCATTGGCGGCTGATCTTCGGCCCGCTGCTGATCCTGGCGGTGCTGTTCCTGCGGGGTGGGCTGGTTGGGCTGCCGGCGCGACTTCGCGGTGCGCGCCGCCATGGCTGAGGCGCTGCTGGAATTGCAGGGGCTGTATAAGCGCTTTGGCGGCCTCGCGGTGACGGATGGCGTCTCGCTGGCGGTGACGAACGGCAGCATCCATGCGGTGATCGGCCCGAACGGCGCCGGCAAGACCAGCCTGATCCACCAGATCAGCGGCACGCTCCGCCCCGATGCCGGGCGCATCCTGTTCGGCGGGCGCGACATCACCGGCCTACCGGTGCAGCGCCGCGCCCGGCTTGGACTGGCCCGCAGCTTCCAGATCACCTCGGTGGTGCCGGGCTTCACCGCGCTGGAGAATGCGGCGCTGGCGGTGCAGGCGCGCTCCGGCTCCTCCTTCCGCTTCCTGCGCGTCGCGGCTTCGGAGGCGGCGCTGAACGGAGAGGCCATGGCGGCGCTCGACCAGCTCGGCCTTGCCGGCCGCGCCGGGGTGCCGGCGGGGGCGCTCAGCCATGGCGAGCGGCGGCAGTTGGAACTGGCCATCGCGCTCGCCATGCGGCCCCGCCTGCTGCTGCTGGACGAGCCGCTCGCCGGCGCCGGGCCGGAGGAGACGGAGCGGCTGGTCGGCATCCTGCGTGGGCTGCGGGGCCGCTATACCATCCTGCTGGTCGAGCATGACATGCAGGCGGTCTTCGCCCTCGCCGATCGCATCTCGGTCCTGGCCGAAGGCCGGGTCATCGCCACCGGCACCGCGGCGGCAATCCGCGGCAATGCCGAGGTCCGCGCCGCCTATCTCGGGGAGGAGGAGGGCTGATGCTGGCCATCGAGAACCTCGCCGCCGCCTATGGCCAGAGCCAGGTGCTGGCGGATGTCACGCTGACGGTCGGGGCCGGCGAGGTGGTGACGCTGCTCGGCCGCAACGGCATGGGCAAGACCAGCACGGTGCGGGCGATCATGGGGCTGCTGCCCGGGCTGGGCGGGCGCATCCTGTCCGGCCGCATCGCCTTCGCCGGCACCGACCTGCTCGGCCTGCCGCCGCATCGCGTGGCGCAGCAGGGGCTTGGCCTGGTGCCGGAGGGGCGGCAGGTCTTCCCGACCCTCACGGTCGAGGAGAACCTCACCGCCACCGCGGCCAACCGGGGTGGTGGCCCTGCGCGCTGGACCCTGCCCGCCATCTACCACCTGTTCCCCCGCCTGGCGGAGCGGCGGCGGAACCTCGGAGCCAGGCTCTCCGGCGGTGAGCAGCAGATGCTGGCGATCGGCCGGGCGCTGATGACCAACCCGAAACTGCTGATCCTGGACGAGGCCACCGAGGGGCTGGCGCCCCTGATCCGCGCCGAGATCTGGGCGGTGCTGGCGCGGCTGCGGCGGGAGGGCCAGGCCATCCTGCTCATCGACAAGAATCTGGCCGCCGTGCTGCGCCTGGCCGATCGGCATGTGGTGGTGGAAAAGGGCCGCGTGGTCTGGACCGGCAGCAGCGCGGCGCTGGCGGCGGAGCCCGCACTGCGCGACAAATACCTGCACGTCTAGGATAGGGAGCACACCATAGTGGCCAAGCCGAAGATGACCGCCGGGATCACCCGGGCCGGCGAGGGCGAGGGCGGCGTTGTCTGGAACATCCTGGGCCAGACCTACAAGCCCATGCAGCATTCCGAGGCGTCCTTCGCCTTCGAGACGCTCTTCCCCGACGGCACCTTCGTGCCGCCCCACGTCCATGCCACCCAGGACGAGTTCATCTACATGCTCGACGGCAAATTCGAGCTGTTCCTGGACGGCCAGACCCGCTTCGCCGGCATCGGCGACCTGATCCGCCTGCCCATGGGCCTCCCGCACGGCATCTTCAACAAATCCGGGCAGCCGGTGCGGGCGCTGTTCTGGGTGGCGCCGAGCCGCGGCCTCTATGAGCTGTTCACCCGCATCCACAATGTCGCCGACCCCGGCGAGGTGGTGCGGATCGCCAGCGAATACGAGGTGGAATTCCTGCCGCCGCCCGGTTGACCTACCGGCGCACGCAGGCCTGCTGGAAGAAGCGCAACTCGCCTTCCGGCAGCAGCACCCCCTGCCCGACCAGCTGCACGATCCGCCGGCAGCGCAGCCCCAGCGGCTCGGGGGGCGGTTCCTGGGCCATGGCGATGGGTGGCAATGGCGCTGGGGCGGCAATGGGCGGCAGCGCCGGCCGCCGGCTGGCCTCCGGATAGGCCGGGCGTGGCGGCGGTGCCGGGGGCGGTTTCGCGGTCGCCTCCTCCGGCTCGATGGCTGGCGCGGCGCGGCGGGCGGCGATGGGCGGCAACCCGGGCGCAGTCGTGCGGGGTGCTGCCTCGTTGGCAGCGCCACGCCGGGGCGGCACATAGGGGCGCAGCTCCACCGGGCGGGAGATGCGTGCCGGCCCCGAATCCGGCAATGGGGCTTCGGCCTGAGTGGCCGGCGGGGGAGCGGCCTGGGACGCCACAGGCGCCGGTGCCTCCACCTGCACCCTGGGCGGCGATACAGGAACCAGCCGTGGTGGGGCAGGCACAACAGCCTCCACCGGCGGCATCACGGAGTTCGGTGCCTCCACCTGCACCCTCGGCAGCGGTGGCGCCACTGCCTGCGGCGCCACGGGGGCCGGTGCTTCTGCCTGCCCTCCGGGCGGCGCGGCGGGCGCCTCAGCAGCAGGTAGGCTCGCGCTCATTCCGGTAGCATCCGTGGCGGGGGCTGCTGGCGGGGTGGGCCGCCCCCCGCCGGCCACCGCCAGCAGCACTGCCAACCCCACCGCCGCCAGGACCGCGCCGCCGGCAAGCCGGTGACGACCGGCGGAGCGGCCACGCCGCCGCAGGCGCCGGGATTGCAGCCGGGGCACCGCCGGCTCGGTCATCAGGGCGCGGGCGACAGCGCCGACCCAGGCATCGCCGCCCGCCAGGCTGAGCGGCGGCACCGCGGCGAAGGCGGCTTCCAACCGGCCCTGCAGCGTCTCCAACTCCCGCGGCGAGAGGCGCAGATGCACCACCGGCAGATGGCCCGGGAAGATCGCTGGAAACCGCGCCAGGTCGAGCCGCGCCCGCAGCGCCTCGACCGCACCCTCGGTACGGCCCGGCAGCAGGTCCAGCAAGGCGACGCCGATCGAAGGATGCAGCAGCGCCAGGGGCAGGCCCTCGCCATGCCCGAGCCGGCATTTCCGCAGGATGCGCCAGCCGCGCCCCAGCCCATCCAGCCCGGGGGGCGGGTCCGTCGCGGGCTGGACCGGGACGGCCGAAGCAAGTCCTTGCACCCTCAGCACCTTCAGGTCCGCCACAAGATCCCCCGCCTCCGGAAGCATCCGCGCCGCATGGTCATGGACCACTCAATATGGGATCCATGATGGCGCCAATCGCCTCAAAGAAAGGCGATATATTGGCAAGGCGGCACCCCCGCCGTTCATTGCGCAACGGCGGGTCTTCTTATGCGGCCCGGCGCTTCAGCGGTGGCGGGGGCGATCCAGGAAATGCCGCATCAGGCGCTGCGGCTCGTCGCTCTCCCAGGACCGGGCGAAGGCGGGAATGCCGGCGGCTATGGCCTTGCCGAGCGGCAGGTCCTCCCATTGCCGGATCAGGGCCTTCTGGTTGCGGATCGCCAGCGGCCCCGCCGCGCCGATATGGGCCAGCCATTCCTCCACCGCCGCATCCAGCGAAGCCGCCGGCACGACCCGTTCCAGGAAGCCCCAGCCCAGCGCCTCCGCCGCCGTGAAGGTCTCGCCCAGCAGCAGCAGGCGGCGGGTGCGGCCCCAGCCGATCAGTCCGGGCAGCAGCGCCGCTTCCACCACCGAGGGAATGCCGACGCGCACTTCCGGCATGCCGAATTGCGCGCCCTCGGCGGCGATGCGGAGGTCGCAGGCGGCGGCGAGTTCCAGCCCGGCGCCCAGGGTCCAGCCATTGATCCGGCCGATCACCGGCACCGGGCAGTCCCGCATCGCGCGGCAGCAGCCATGCACCAGTTCGATGAAGGCGCGGCCGCCGGCGCCATCCGTGATGGTCGCCATCTCGCCGATATCGGCGCCGCCGACGAAAGCCTTGCCGCCGGCACCGGTCAGCACCACAGCGCGCAGGTCGGGCTTCGCGGCAAGCTCCGCCATGGCGGCGATGAGGCTCCGCATCAGCCCGGCATTCAGCGTATTGAGCTTGCGCTCATGCGCGATGGTGACGAGGGCATCCTCGCCACCCTCCGGCCGCTGCCGCAACTCCACCCGGATCTCGCCCTGCCCGTCCATCACGCATTCCTCCCATGACCGGACCGGGAATTAGCGCGTGACGGCGAAGCCCGCCATCTGCGCATAGCCCCCGGCGATGGCCGCCAATTCCTCCCGCGCGATCACCGCTTCGATCCGCGTAAAACCCTCCGGCGCGCGCTCGCTGACCACGTCCACCACCCGCTCCGGTCCGCCGCGGCGGTTGCTGTGGACGATTTCCGTGGTCTTCGGCCGCCGTTCCGCCTCGTAGGCCGCCAGCGCCCCAGGCGCCGGCAACCTGGCCAGCAGCGATGCCAAGCAGCGCGCATCCAGCACCGCCTGCGAGGCGCCGTTCGAGCCCACCGGATACATCGGATGCGCCGCATCGCCGAGCAGCGTGACCCTCCCCTGCGTCCACCAGGGCAGCGGGTCGCGGTCGCACATCGGGTATTCGAAGAATTGCGGCGTGGCGCGCACCATCGCCTCGACATCCAGGAAGGGGATGCGGAAGCGCCGGACATGCGGCAGCACATCCGCAAGCCTGCCGGCACGCGACCAGTCCTCGCGCCGGGGCGGCGGCTGCGTGCCATCGCCGAGCCTGGCGCAGACCACCCAATTGGTCAGCCGCGTGCCGGGCGTGCTGCCGGGGCCGATCGGGTAGAGCACCAGCTTCTCCGCCATGTCGCCGGCGATGACCATGCCGTCGCCGCCCTCGAAATCCGGCCAGTCCAGCGCACCCCGCCACATCTGGATGCCCTGCCAGCGAATGCCGCCATCCGCCGGATGCAGCAGGCCGCGCAGCACGGAATGGATGCCATCGGCGCCGATCAGCGCATCGCCGCGTTCCTCCACCAGACTGTCATCGGCGCGGGCGAAGCGGGCAGTGACGCCGTCGGCATCCTGCGTGTAGCCGGCCAGCCGGTGGCCGGGCCGCAGTGCTCCGGCCAGCCTGGCCTCGGCCGCCTGCCAGAGCACCTCATGCAGCCGCCCGCGATGGATGGAGAATTGCGGCACGTCATGCCCGGCCCAGGTGCCGCGCGGCTCCACCCATATCTCCTGGCCGAAGCGGTTGAGGTAGCGCAACTCGCGCGTGCGGATCGCTACCGCATCCAGGGCCGGCAGCAGGCCGAGCGCCGTCAGTTCCCGGATCGCATGCGGCAGGGTATTGATGCCGACGCCGAGTGGCCGCACCTCCGCCGCCGCCTCGAAGACCGTGCAGGCGATGCCGCATTCGCGCAGCGACAGCGCCAGCGTCAGCCCGCCGACGCCGCCGCCGGCGATGAGGATGCGCATGGCCTATTCCGCCGCGCGCGGCAGCGGGGCGGGCATATGGCCTCGCGGCCGGGCCTTGCGCTTCAGCTCCATCAGCTCCTCCCGTTCCCGCGCCGCATTGCGCATCAGCGCCTCGCGCCCCGGGGCATATTGCGGCGGGCAGGCGAGGTCGCCCACAGCATACTGCGCCGCGGCGCGCAAGGTGAAGCAGGGGTCGGTGAGATGCGGCCTGGCCAGTGCCACCAGGTCGGCACGGCCGGCGGCCAGGATGGTGTTCACCTGGTCGGCGCTGGTGATGTTGCCGACGCACATGGTGGCGATGCCGCATTCGTTGCGGATCATGTCGGACCAGGGAAGCTGGAACATGCGGCCATAGACCGGGGCGGAATCCTGCACGGTCTGGCCGGTGGAGACATCGATCAGGTCGCAGCCATGCGCGGCGAAGGCGCGGGCGATGGCAAGGGTATCGGCATCGGTGATGCCGCCATCCGCCCAGTCGGTGGCCGAGATGCGGACCGAGATGGGCCGCTCGGCGGGCCAGGCGGCGCGGAGCGCGTCGAAGACTTCCAGCGGGTAGCGCAGGCGGTTGCCGATGCTGCCGCCGTATTCGTCGCTGCGGTGGTTGGTCAGCGGGCTCAGGAAACTCGCCAGCAGGTAGCCATGGGCGCAATGCAGTTCCAGCATGTCGAATCCGCAGCGGAGCGCGCGGGCGGCGGCGGCGGCGAATTGCGCGGTGACGGCATCCATATCGGCGCGCGACATCTCCCGCGGCACCTGGCTGTCCGGGAAATAGGGAAGCGGACTGGCGGAGAGGACCGGCCAGGCGCCTTCCTCCAGCGGCCGATCCATCCCCTCCCACATCAGCTTCGTCGCGCCCTTCCGCCCGGCATGGCCAAGCTGGAGGGCGATGCGGGCCGCGCCATGCGCATGGACGAAGCCGGTGATCCGGGTCCAGGCGGCCTCCTGCGCGTCGTTCCAGAGGCCGGTGCAGCCGGGGGAGATGCGCGCCTCGGCCGAGACATCCGTCATCTCGGTGAAGATCAACCCGGCGCCGCCCACCGCGCGGGCGCCGTAATGCATCAGGTGCCAGTCGCCAGGGACGCCCTCCACCGCGCTGTACATGCACATGGGGGAGACGACGACGCGGTTCGCAAGCGGCATCCCGCGCAGCCGGAAGGGCTGGAACATCGGCGGCTTCGCGGGCTCGGCCGGGAGGCCGGCGGCACGGGCTTCCTCGGCGAAGACCTGCTGCGTCTCCGCGGCGAATTCCGGGGCGCGGAGCGCCAGGTTGTCCCAGGTGATGGCCTTGCTGCGGGTCATCAGCCCGAAGGCGAAGCATGTCGGGTGCATCCGCCAGAAGCGCCAGACCTGCTCGAACCAGACCAGCGAGACATCGGCGGCGTGCTGGGTGCGCTCCACCTCCTCGCGCCGGCTCGCCTCGAAGCGCGCGAGGGATGCCGCCACGCCGCCGCCGGCGCGGAAGGCGGCATGCAGCGCGATCGCATCCTCCATCGCCAGTCTGGTGCCGGAGCCGATAGAGAAATGCGCGCTGGCCTTGGCATCGCCCAACAGCACCATGTTGCCCCGCACCCAGCGGGTGCAGCGGATCGCCGGGAAGCGCCGCCATTGCGAGCGGTTGGTAATGAGCCGGTGGCCGCCCAATTCCTCGGCAAAGATGCCTTCCAGGAAGCGGGCGCTTGCGGCCTCGTCCATGGCCTCCAGCCCGGCGCGGGCAAATGTCTCAGGATCGGTTTCCAACACCCAGGTGCTGGCATGCGCCTCGTACTGGTAGCAATGGGCGATGAAGATGCCTTCCGGCCGCTCCCTGAAGAAGAAGGTGAAGGCATCGAAGGGGCGGGTGCTGCCCATCCAGGCGAAGCGATTGGGGCGGAGGTCGATTTCCGGCTGGAAATGGCTGGCGAAGCGGGAGCGGATCGGGCTGTTGATACCATCCGCCGCCACGATCAGGTCGGCATCGGGGAAATCCTCCGGCGCGGCACCCTGGCCGTATCGCAACTCGACGCCGAGCGCCCGGGCGCGGTCCTGCAGCAGCAGCAGCAATCCCCGCCGGGAGCAGCCGCAGAAGCCATTGCCGCCGATGCGATGCACCGTGCCGCGCAGATGGATCTCGATATCGTCCCACCAGGCGAAGCTTTCAGTGATGGCGCGATAGCTCGGCGCATCCGCCTCGCGGATCATGTCGAGGCTCTGGTCGCTGAAGACCACGCCAAAGCCGAAGCTGTCGCCGGGCTGGTTCCGCTCCGTCACCGTCACCCGGGCCTGCGGGAAGTCGCGCCGCATGAGGATCGCGAAATAGAGCCCGGCGGGCCCGCCGCCGATCACCGCGATGTGCATCCCGCACCCTCCTCGCCGACCCCAATGGTTTAGGCTTCAACCATCCGTGCGGCAACGAGGATTGGGCTTTGCGCCGGCTGTCGGCAATGCTTTAAGCTTCAAACGTCAAGGAGGCCCAGGGCACCCATGAATGCGGCCACCGCATCCGGGCAGGGTCGGGTCGACGCGCCGTTGGCCGGACGCCAGGCGCTCATCACCGGTGGCGGCAGCGGCATCGGGCTGGCCTGCGCCACTGCGCTGACCGCGGCCGGCGCGGTAGTGACGGTGCTGGGGCGGCGGGAGGCGAGGCTTCGGCAGGCGGTCGCGGAAGGCGCAGCGCATGGCTTCGTCACGGCCGATATCACCGCGGCCCCCCTGCCGGAGTTGCCAGCCTGCGATCTGCTGGTGAACGCGGCCGGTGCCGCCGAAAGCGCGCCCTTCCTGCGATCCGATGCGGCGCTGTGGCAAAGCATGCTGGCGGTGAACCTGCTCGGCGCCGCCGCCGTCATCCGTGCCGTGCTGCCGGGCATGCTGGCGGCAGGACATGGGCGGATCGTCAACATCGCCTCCACCGCCGCGCTGCGCGGCTATCCCTATGTCACCGCCTATGTGGCCGCGAAGCATGGGCTGCTCGGCCTGACCCGCGCGCTGGCGCTGGAGGTGGCCGGCCAGGGCGTCACCGTGAATGCCGTCTGCCCGGGCTTCACCGAAACCGCGCTGCTCGCGGGAAGCATCGAGCGCATCATGGCCAGGACCGGCCGCAGCGAGGCCGCGGCGCGGGCCGAACTGACCCGGCACAACCCACAGGGCCGGCTGGTGCAGCCCGCGGAGGTCGCGGCGGCGGTGCTGTTCCTCTGCCTGCCGGAGGCTGCGGCGGTGAACGGCGCCGCCATTCCCGTCGCAGGGGGCGAGGCATGACCGCGCCCGAGGGCCTGGCCTCGTCGGTGGATGCCGAAACCGCGCTGGCCGGCGCGCCGGAAGGCCATAAGGACGAGCTTCGCCTCTGGCTGCGGCTGCTCACCTGCACGACGCTGGTGGAGACCGAGATCCGCCGGCGGCTGCGCCTGGCCTTCGGAACCACCCTGCCCCGCTTCGACCTGCTGGCGCAGTTGGAGCGCGCCGGCAGCGGACTGACCCTGGGCGAGATCTCCCGCCGGATGATGGTAAGCAACGGCAATGTCACGGGCCTCGCCGCGCGGCTGGAAGCGGAAGGACTGATCGAGCGCCGCACCAGCCCCGCCGACCGGCGCGCCCAGACGCTCCGGCTGACGCAGCGCGGGCGGCGCGAATTCGCGCGCCAGTCCGCCGCGCATGAGGGTTGGATCGCGGAACTGCTCGGCGGCCTCTCCGCCGCCGACCGCGCCACGCTGCACCGGCTGCTCGGCCGCGCCAAGGCCGGCTTGCGGGCCGCCTTGCAGGAGGCCCCGCCATGACCCCGCTCGCCGGCCATGTTGCGCGGCACCTGAGCGTTGCGGTGGCGGGTGGTGTCGCCACGGTCACGCTGGACCGTCCAGAGCGGAAGAATCCGCTCACCTTCGAAAGCTACGCTGAACTCGCCAGGCTGTTCCGCGCCGCGGCGCAGGACAGCGAAACACGGGTCTTCGTCCTTGCCGGATCGGGCGGCAATTTCTGCTCCGGCGGCGACGTGCATGAGATCATCGGCCCCTTGCTGGAGCGCGACACCAAGGGGCTGATGCAGTTCACGGCGCTCACCGGCGAGCTGGTGAAATCCATACGCGCCTGCCCGCAGCCGATCATTGCCGCGGTGGATGGAATCGCCGCCGGCGCGGGCGCCATTCTGGCCATGGCGGCCGACCTCCGGCTCGGCACGCCGCGCGCCAAGGTGGCCTTCCTGTTCAACCGCGTCGGCCTGGCCGGCTGCGACATGGGCGCCTGCGCCATCCTGCCGCGCATCATCGGCCAGGGGCGGGCCAGCGAGTTGCTCTATCTCGGCCGCAGCATGTCGGGCGAGGAAGGGCTCGCCTGGGGTTTCTTCAACCGGCTGGCACCCCCGGAAACCCTGGAGGCGGAAGCGGCCGCGCTGGCGCAGGAGATCGCCGCCGGCCCCGGCTTCGCCCATGCGATGACCAAACGCATGTTGCAGATGGAATGGGCCATGTCGGTGGAACAGGCGATCGAGGCCGAGGCGGTAGCCCAGGCGCTCTGCATGACCACCCAGGATTTCCGCCGGGCGCATGCGGGTTTCGTGGCGAAGCGGCGCCCGGTTTTCAGGGGCGACTGAACGGCGGTGTGACGGAGGCTGCGATGGACGGGCCTGGTGCCGAGGCGGGCAGCGCGCATCTCGATCGCTTCACGGCGGAGAACCTGCCGCCACGGGACGCCTGGCCCGAGCTTCGCTTCACCCTGCCGCAGCTTCGCTACCCGCCACGGCTGAATGCCGCGGTGGAACTGCTGGACCGCAACCTGCACTGCGGCCACGGCACGCATCCCGCCATCGTCACACCGGGCGAGACCCTGACCTACCAGGCCCTGGCGGAGCGGGTGAACCGCATCGCCGATGTGCTGCTGCGGCGCCTCGGCCTGGTGCCCGGCAACCGGGTGCTGCTGCGCGGCGCCAATACCGCCTGGATGCTGGCAGCCTGCTTCGCCGTGCTGCGGGCGGGGGGCGTCGCGGTGCCTTCCATGCCGCTGCTGCGGGCGCATGAGATTGGCCAGATGCTGCGCAAGGCGCGCATCAGCCACGCGCTCTGCGATGCGCGCCTGGCCGGGGAATTGCAGCAGGCCGCGACGCAGGCGCCGGAGCTTCGCCATGTCCTGCTCTGGGGGGGATGGCGGGCTGGAATCGCTCTGCGACGCGGCCAGCCCCGATGCCGCCGCCTGCGACACCGCGGCCGAGGATGTCTGCCTGATCGGCTTCACCTCGGGCACGACAGGCGAGCCGAAGGGCACCCTGCATTTCCACCGCGACCTGCTGGCGGTCTGCGACACCTATGGGCGGGAGGTGCTGCGGCCCGAAGCCTCCGACATCTTCATCGGCTCGCCGCCCCTGGCCTTCACCTTCGGGCTTGGCGGGCTGGCGTTGTTTCCCTTCCGCGTCGGCGCCAGCGCCGTGCTGCTGGAGAAGGCCAGCGCGGAGGAATTGCTGCCCGCCATCCAGCGGCACCGCGCCACGATCTGCTTCTCGACCCCTGCCGCCTGGCGCGCCATGGCCGCGCGCGCCGGCGGCTTCGACCTCTCCAGCCTGCGCAAATGCGTCTCCGCCGGGGAGACGCTGCCGAAGCCAGTCTTCGAGGCGTGGCAGGCGGCCACCGGCCTGCCGCTGATGGACGGCATCGGCGCGACCGAGATGCTGCACATCTTCATCGCCGCGCGGGAGCAGGAGATCCGCCCCGGCGCCACCGGCCTGCCGGTGCCGGGCTATGAGGCGCGGGTGGTGGACCAGGCCGGCCAGGACGTGCCGCGCGGCCAGCCCGGCCGGCTCGCGGTGCGCGGCCCGACCGGCTGCCGCTACCTCGATGATCCGCGCCAGGCGCGCTATGTCGAGGCCGGCTGGAACATCACCGGTGACACCTATATCCAGGACCAGGACGGCTATTTCTGGTTCCAGGCGCGCAGCGACGACATGATCCTCTCCGCCGGCTACAACATCGCCGGGCCGGAGGTGGAGGCGGCACTGCTGACCCATCCGGCGGTCGCGGAATGCGGCGTGGTCGGCGCGCCGGATGCGGAGCGCGGGCAGATCGTGAAGGCCTATGTCGTGCTGCGATCCGGCGTCGCCGCATCAGCCGGGTTGGTGCACGCCTTGCAGGACCATGTGAAGGCGGAGATCGCCCCCTATAAATACCCGCGCGCCATCGAATTCCTGCCGGCCCTGCCGCGGACCGGGACCGGCAAGCTGCAACGCTTCGCCTTGCGCAGCCTGGCGCTTGCGGGCACATCCGCCAGCGGCAACAGCGAAGGATGCATCGCGTGACGGGCCTGACCATCCTGCAGCCACCCGACTGGCCGGCGCCCAAGGGCTATACCAACGGGATGATGGGGCGCGGCCGCATCGTGATGATCGGCGGCCAGGTCGGCTGGGACGCACGGGGCCACTTCCCGCCCGATTTCGTCTCCCAGACGCGGCAGGCGCTGCACAATATCCTGGCGGTGCTGGCGGAGGCTGGTGGCGGGCCGGAGCATGTGGCGCGGCTCACCTGGTATGTCGTGGAGATGGAGGAATACCGGGCCAGCCTGCCGGCCCTCGGCCCGGCCTATCGCGCCGCCATGGGCAGGCATTTCCCGCCCATGACGCTCGTGCAGGTCGCGGCCCTGGTGGAGCCTGAAGCCAAGGTGGAAATCGACGCAACGGCGCTGCTGCCCGATTGAGAGGACCGCCCTGGCAGCCTACCCCGGCATCGCGTCGGAGACGCCGAGGTCATCGCGCTGCACCGGCGCGTCCGGCGCCATGGCGCGATCCTCGTCCCGCCATTGCGACCTCTGCTTCATGGCGCGGCGGGCCAAGCAGGCGCCACCCACGGCCGCGACACCGAGCCCCAGCCCGGCCGCAAAGGCCACCCCCGTCATCATCACGCCCGTGGCCATGGTGGCGCAGCGCAGCAGCATGGGTCGTCTCCGTTCTGTCAGGAATCAAGGAATTGGGCGGAACCGCCGCCAGGGCAAGGCTCAGCCGCCGGCACGTTGCGGCTCCCGCCAGATGAAATCCTCGCCGCCCCCGGCCGCCGCCTCCACCGCCAGGGCCAGCAGGCCGTGGCGCGGCGACAGGGCGCAGGCAGGGTCGGTGGCGGCGGCGTCGCCGGTCAAGGCGAAAGCCTGGCAGCGGCAGCCGCCCCAATCCAGCTCCGCCCGCTCGCAGCCCTGGCAGGGCGCGGACATCCAGCCCGTACCGCGGAAGCGGTTGAAGGCTTCGGACCCTTCCCAGGCCTCGCGCAGCGAGGTCTCCCGCACATTCGGGAAGGCGAAGCCGGGCAGGCTTTCCGCGGCATGGCAGGGCAGCGCCTTGCCGGAGGGGGAGACCGCCAGGAAGCGCCGCCCCCAGCCGCCCATGCAGGCTTTCGGGCGCTTCGCATGATAGTCCGGCACCACATAGTCGATGACGAGCCGGCCCTTGAGGTCGCGCCGCGCCGCCTCCACCGTCGCGGTCGCGGCCTCGAGCTGCGCCCGGGTCGGCAGCAGCGCGTCGCGGTTCCTGAGCGCCCAGCCGTAATACTGCACATGCGCCACCTCCAGCCGGCCGGCGCCGAGTTCAAGCGCGAGCGCGATCAGTGCCGGAAGCCGGTCCAGGTTCTGCCGGTGCACGACGGCGTTCAGGGTCAGCGGCAGCCCCGCCGCATGCACCAGCCGCGCCACCCTCAGCTTGCGCGCATGTCCGCCCGCATAGCCGCCGATGCGGTCGGCCGAGCCGGGTTCCGCATCCTGCACCGAAAGCTGCACGTGGTCGAGCCCGGCAGCCGCCAGCGCGCCCAGCTTCGCCTCGTTCAGCAGCACGCCGGCGGTGATGAGGTTGGTATAGAGTCCGGCCTCGCTGGCCGCGCGGGTGATCTCCGCAATATCGCGCCGCGCGGTCGGCTCGCCGCCCGAGAGATGCACCTGCAGGCAGCCCAGCGCCGCGGCCTCGCGGAAGACGCGGGCCCAGGTGGCGGTGTCCAGCTCCTCGCCCGGACGGGTCAGGCTGGTGGGGTTGGAGCAATAGGGGCAGCGCAGCGGGCAGCGATGCGTGAGTTCCGCCAGCAGCGCCAGCGGGGCCTCGTGCGGGCTCATGACGCGATCACGCCCTTGCCGGCCAGCTCGTCCAGCATCGCCAGGGTATCGGCCAGGATCTCCTCACGCGGCGCGGCGAAGCGGGTGGCGAGGATCTCGGCGATGGCCTCCAGGCTGCGCACACCATCGACCAGCCGCAGCACCTCCAGCGCCGTCTCGTCCGGGATGAACATGCGTTCCGGCGCCATCACCACCCAGCGGCCGCGCGTCTTGTCCTCCCGCAGCCGCATGCCGCGGGCGAGGCGCGGGACGGAAGCGGCGGTCAGCACGGCCGGAAGGCGCCCGGCGGCGGCAGGCCGGGGCTGACATAGGCGAAATGCAGCGCGTCCAATTGCGCCCAGAGCAGGTCGCATTTGAAGCGCAGCGCGTCCAGCACCTGCTCCTGCTGCTCCCGCGTGCGGGCGTGCTGCTTCACGTAGTCCAGCGCGAAGGCGACATCCTGCGGCGCCTGGGTGAGGCGCGGGGTGAAATAGGCGAGCGTCGCCTCGCTGACGAAATCGTAGTTCCGCAGCATGCCGGCGACGCGCTGCGAGATGATGTTGGGCGAGAACATCTCGGTCAGCGAGGAGGCCACGGCTTCCAGCACCGAGCGGAACCGCACGAAATTGACGTAAGCCTCCACCGCATAGCGCGTGCCCGGCAGCAAGCCGCGCAGCGACACGACATAGTCGCGGTCCAGCCCGAGCCCATCCGTCAGCCGCAGCCAGCGCTCGACCCCGCCCGGCGCAATGCCGTCGCCATCATGGTCCACCAGGCGGCGGCGCCATTCGCGGCGGAGCTCCGGCGTCGGCAGCCTGGCCACCAGCGAGGCGTCCTTCGCCGGGATGCTGGCCTGGTAGTAGTAGCGGTTCAGCGCCCAGGCCTGCACCTGGCCGCGATCCAGCTTGCCGCCATGCAGCAGGTGATGGAAGGGATGGTGGATGTGGTAGCGTTCCTCGCCGATCTCGCGCAGGCGGCGCTCCAGTTCCTCGGGCGACAGCGGCTCGGCCTCGTTCACAGCCTGATCTCCATGCCATCCTCCGCCACTTCCCAGCCCGCCGCCTGCACCATGGCGCGTTCCGGACTGTCCGCCAGCAGGACGGGGTTGGTGTTGTTGAGATGGATCAGGATGCGCCGGCGCACCTCCAGATCCGCGAAACCCGCGAGCGTGCCCTCCGGCCCGTCGATGCTCATATGCCCCATCCGGGTGCCGGTCTTGGGGCCGGCCCCGGCACGGATCATCTCGTCGTCACGCCAGAGCGTGCCGTCGAAGAAGACGCAGGCGGCGCCGCGCAGCCGGGCGCGCAGGGCATCGGTCATGGCGGCGCAGCCCGGGATGAAGAACAGCGATCCGCCCTCCCCCGCCGAAAGCCGGAGCCCGATCGTCTCGCCATCATCCGCCCGGCCGGGATCGGCGCCATTGTCGCCCTCCCGGAACAGCGGCACCTTGCCCGGCACGGCGAAAGCCTCCAGCACCAGGCCGAGCGGCGCCCCTGCCGCGTCACCCAGCACCAGTTCATGGTCCAGCGGCAGCGGCCGGCGCGGCACGAGGCCCGGGGCAAGCGCGTTGAAGATCGGGTTCTCCGCCAGCACCGCCAGCGCCGCATCGGCACCGTAAAGCGTGAAGGCGTGCCGTTCCCGCAGGGTCAGCAGCCCGGCGATGGTATCCACCTCGGCTCCGGTCAGCACCACGGCGGCGATGGGGGAATGGCGGATCGACCCGGCGGCGGGCCGGGGATGCAGGGCCGGGTTGGCCTCGATCTGGGCGCGAAGATCGGGCGCGGCGTTCAGCAGCACCCAGCGCAGGCCATCAGCCGAGACGGCGAGCGAGGTCTGCGTCCGGGGCAGAACCTGCAGATCGCCCGCCCGCGCCCGCAGACAGCCCGTCCCGGCCGAATTCCATTGCGGAAAGCCACCGCCGGCGCTGGCGCCAAGGACTAGGGCGCGGAGCATGCCGCCTCTTCAGCCGAATGCGCCGGCGTCCTGCGCCGGATGCACCGGCCCGGAGCACCGGATGATCCTGGGGAACCCGCCGGGCGGATTGCCGCCGGCGGCTTCACCTCAGCCGATTTCGGCGCAGGCGTAGCTGTTGATCTCGAGTGCCAGAGACACCTCGGTCACGCGCGGCTTCTTCCAGGCCATTACCGTCTCCATTCCGGTTGATGGGGCAACCCAGGGGAGTGTGGGGCCGTGGCGGCAGCGGATCAAGCGCCGGCATGCCCCAGATCGGGGCCAAGCCATGGTCCGGTGGCATGCTCGCGCGGCTGTGCAGTCGGCCGGAGGCTTGGCGCCGGGCGCCTGGCCCGGCGGCGTGGCCCTGCCGCACTTCCCTTGAACCCGCGGCCCGGCCGCCCTATGGAACCCTGGCCCTCGCGGGAATGGGGGTTTTGGTCGTTTCAGGAGCAGGTCATGGGCTACAGGGTCGCGGTCGTCGGCGCCACCGGTGCGGTGGGGCGCGAGATGCTGAAGACCCTCGCGGAGCGGAATTTCCCGGTGAGCGAGGTCATTGCCCTCGCCTCCGGCCGGTCCGCGGGGCAGGAAGTGTCCTTCGGCGAGAAAACCGTGCTCAAGGTCCAGAACCTGGAGAAATTCGACTTCCGGGGCACCGATATCGGGCTGTTCTCGCCAGGCGCCTCGGTTTCCGCGGTGCATGCGCCGCGCGCGGCGGCCGCGGGCTGCGTGGTGATCGACAATACCAGCCAGTTCCGCATGGAGCCGGATGTGCCGCTGGTGGTGCCGGAAGTGAATCCGCAGCACCTGAAGAATTTCAGCAAGCGGAACATCATCGCCAACCCGAATTGCTCCACCATCCAGATGGTGGTGGCGCTGAAGCCGCTGCATGAGATTGCCCGGATCAAGCGGGTGGTCGTCTCCACCTACCAGTCGGTCAGCGGCGCCGGGAAGGAGGCGATGGACGAGCTCTTCAACCAGACCCGCGCCATGTACGTGAACGACCCGGCAAGGCCCGAGCAGTTCACCAAGCCGATCGCCTTCAACTGCATCCCGCATATCGACAAGTTCATGGATGACGGCTTCACCAAGGAGGAGTGGAAGATGGCGGCGGAGACCAGGAAGATCCTGGACCCCGACATCGCCGTCGTCGCCACCTGCGTGCGGGTGCCGGTCTTCATCGCCCATTCCGAGGCGGTGCATGTGGAATTCGAAGGCCCGATCACCGAATCCCAGGCCTGGGACGCGCTGCGCGACGCGCCCGGCGTGCAGGTGATCGACAAGCGCGAGGATGGCGGCTACGTCACCCAGCTCGACGCGGCGGGCGAGGATGCGGTCTATGTCTCGCGGCTGCGGCGCGACCCGACCGTGCCGCATGGCCTGGCCTTCTGGTGCGTCTCCGACAACCTGCGGAAGGGCGCGGCACTGAACACGGTGCAGATCGCCGAGGCGCTGGTGGCGCAGGGGCTGATCGCGGAGAAGCGGGCGGCCTGAACCGCCGGCGGCGGGGCGCCCCAGGCCGGGGTTGCCCCGCCACCGCCCCGGTGCGATGTTCCGGCCGCTTTCCACCACCCCCGGCGGCGCCGCATCCGGCACCCCGGCGCGGGAGACCACGAGGACAGGTATGGCCAAGATCAAGGTGAAGACCCCGGTCGTCGAACTCGACGGGGACGAGATGACCCGCATCATCTGGGGGTTCATCAAGGACAAGCTGATCCTGCCCTACCTGGATGTGGACCTGAAATACTACGATCTCGGGATCGAATACCGGGACCAGACCGATGACCAGGTCACGGTCGATGCCGCCAATGCCATCAAGCAGTATGGCGTCGGCGTGAAATGCGCCACCATCACCCCGGACGAGGCGCGGGTGAAGGAGTTCGGCCTGAAGAAGATGTGGCGGAGCCCGAACGGCACCATCCGCAACATCCTGGACGGCACCATCTTCCGCGAGCCGATCATTTGCTCGAACGTGCCGCGCCTGGTGCCGCACTGGTCGAAGCCGATCGTCATCGGCCGCCACGCCTATGGCGACATCTACCGCGCCGCCGAGACCAAGATCCCCGGGCCCGGCAAGGCCACCCTCACCTGGACCCCGGCCGGCGGCGGCACGCCCATCAGCCTCGAAGTCACCGACTTCAAGGGCCCCGGCGTGCTGATGGGGATGCACAATACCAACGCCAGCATCGAGGGCTTCGCCCGCGCCAGCCTCAACTACGGCCTGGCGCGCGGCTATTCAGTGTACTTCTCGCACAAGAACACGATCCTCAAGGCCTATGACGGCCAGTTCAAGGACATCTTCAGGGCGATCTTCGACACCGAATTCGCCGAGAAGTACAAGGCGGCCGGGCTGACCTACGAGGACCGGCTGATCGACGACATGGTGGCCTCGGCGCTGAAGTGGGAAGGCGGCTATGTCTGGGCCTGCAAGAACTACGACGGCGACGTGGAGTCCGACATCGTGGCGCAGGGTTTCGGCAGCCTTGGACTGATGACCTCGGTGCTGCTCTCGCCCGATGGCAGCACGGTGGAGTCGGAGGCGGCGCATGGCACCGTCACCCGCCACTACCGCGAGCACCAGAAGGGCCGCGAGACCAGCACCAACCCGATCGCCTCCATCTTCGCCTGGACGCGGGGCCTGGCCTATCGCGGCAAGTTCGACAACACGCCCGATGTGACCGCCTTCGCCGAGACGCTGGAGCGGGTCTGCGTGCAGACCGTCGAGAGCGGCGCCATGACCAAGGACTTGGCCATCCTGATCGGCAAGGACCAGCCCTGGCTCAACACCCAGAACTTCCTGGCGAAGATCGACGAGAACCTGAAGAAGGCGATGGCGTAGCCGCCAGCCGCTTGCGGTAACGGCAGGGGCGGGTCCGCGAGGGTCCGCCCCTTTGCATGTCCGGCCCTGGGCAGGGAGTCCCCCTCCGATGCGAAGCCTTGCCCTGCTGGCCCTGCTGCTCGCCATGCCGGCCACCACGCCCTTCCGCTTCGACCTGATCGGCACCGCCGACCGTCCCCGGGCGCCGCGCTGCGATTAGGCTGCGCCTGGCGAGGACGGCCCGGGGTCGTGCCGCTCCCGGTGCCGGTGGGCCATGGACCGGCTTGCCGGACCGCGCCGGCTGATGCAGATGCTAGCGGCACGGACCCGCGGCAGCCGGTCCCGGCCCGGCACCCGCGGGCGGCGGGGAGAGAGGAAGCAGCACATGAGCGAATATCGCACCGTCGCGGACCTTCTGGCAGCCGGGGAGGCCGGCCACCCCGCCATCCGCGCGCCGGAACGGGCGCCGCTGACCTATGCCGGGCTCCGCGACCTGGTCGGCCGCACCGTCGCCAGTCTGAACCGCATCGGCATCGGCCGCGGCGACCGCGTGGCCATCGTGCTGCCGAATGGGCCGGAGATGGCGACGGCCTTCATCACCATCGCCGCCGGCGCCACCACCGCGCCGCTGAACCCCGCCTACAAGGACGAGGAATTCGAGTTCTACCTGACCGACCTGAAGGCCAAGGCGCTGGTCATCCTGCAGGGCATGGAGAGCCCGGCCCGCGCCGTGGCCGCCCGGCTGGGCGTGCCGGTGGTGGAACTGGTGCCGGACGCCTCGGGCGCCGGCAGCTTCACGCTGGAGGGCGGCACGCCCGGCACCACGGCACGGCCGGGCATGGCGGAGGCCGATGACGTCGCGCTGGTGCTGCATACCTCGGGCACCACGGCGCGGCCGAAGATCGTGCCGCTGAGCCATAGCAACGTCACCGCCTCGGCCGGCAATATCAGGCGGACGCTGGCGCTTACGGCGGAGGATGCCTGCCTCAACGTCATGCCGCTGTTCCACATCCACGGGTTGATGGCGGCGACGCTCTCCTCGCTGGCCGCCGGCGGGTCGGTGGTCTGCACGCCGGGCTTCAACGCGCTGCACTTCTTCCGCTGGCTCGATGCCGAGCGGCCGAGCTGGTATACGGCCGTCCCCACCATGCACCAGGCGATCCTGGCGCGGGCGGAGCGCAATGCCGAGATCATCGGCCGCACGAAGCTGCGTTTCCTGCGCTCCTCCTCCTCCTCCCTGCCGGCGCAGGTGATGCGCGACCTTGAAGCGACCTTCAGCGCGCCGGTGATCGAGGCCTATGGCATGACCGAGGCCAGCCACCAGATGGCTTCCAACCCCCTGCCGCCGCGCCCGCGCAAGCCCGGCATCGTCGGCCTGGCCGCCGGGCCGGAGATCGCCATCATGGATGACGACGGCAGCATCCTGCCGCAGGGCGAGATCGGCGAGGTGGTGATCCGCGGCCCCAATGTGACCAAGGGCTACGAGGCCAATCCCGAAGCCAATGCCAAGGCCTTCACCAATGGCTGGTTCCGCACCGGCGACCAGGGGATGCTGGACGCGGATGGCTACCTGCAACTCACCGGCCGGCTGAAGGAACTCATCAAGCGCGGCGGCGAGCAGGTGAGCCCGCTGGAGGTGGACGGCATCCTCTCCGAGCATCCCTCGGTCGCGCAGGCGCTGACCTTCTCCATCCCGCATCCCATGCTGGGCGAGGATGTCGGCGCCGCCGTGGTGCTGCGCGAGGGGATGGAGTGCACCGAGCGGGAGCTGCGCGATTTCGCGGCGAAGCACCTGGCGGATTTCAAGGTGCCGCGGAAGGTGGTGTTCCTGCCGGAGATCCCGAAGGGCGCGACCGGCAAGCTGATGCGCATCGGCCTGGCGCAGAAGCTCGGAATTACCACCTGATCCGGCCACGGGGCACCGCAGCACCAGCGAGGAGCGTAGCGTGAATCGGATCAGCCAGACATGAAGCTCTGCATCTTCGGCGCCGGCGCGATCGGCGGGCTGCTTGGCGCGAAGCTCGCCGCCAAGGGGGGATGTCGATGTCACCTTCATCGCCCGCGGCCCGCATCTCGCCGCCATGCAGGCCAATGGCGTGACGCTGCTGAGCGAGGGGCGGGAGATCACCGCCCGCCCCCGCTGCGTCGCCAGCGCCGAGGAGGCGGGGCCGCAGGATTATGTGGTGGTGACGCTGAAGGCGCATTCGCTGCCCGCCGCCGCGCGGCAGATGCAGCCGCTGCTGGGGCCGGAAACCGCCATCGTCTCGGCGGTGAATGGCATTCCCTGGTGGTATTTCTACAAGCTTCCCGGCCCCTTCGAGGACCGCCGCATCGCCAGCGTCGATCCCGATGGCTCGTTGTGGGAGACGCTGCCCCCCTCCCGCACCATCGGCTGCATCGTCTATCCGGCGGCCGAGGTCAGCGCCCCCGGCGTGATCGAGCATACCTATGGCGACCGCTTCACCCTCGGCGAGCCGGATGGCAGCCGCAGCGAGCGGGCCAATGCGCTCTCCGCCGCCCTGGTCGCCGCCGGCTTCAAGGCGCCGGTGCGGCCGCGCATCCGCGACGAGATGTGGGTGAAGCTCTGGGGCAACCTGGCCTTCAACCCGCTCAGCGCGCTCACCGGCGCGACGCTCGACATCATCACCGGCGAGGCCGAATTGCGCGAAGTCTGCCGCAGCATGATGCTGGAGGCGCAGGCCATCGCCGAGCGGCTCGGGGTGCGCTTCGCGATCGATGTGGACAAGCGCATCGCCGGCGGCGCCGAGGTCGGCGTGCACAAGACCTCCATGCTGCAGGACCTGGAACGCGGCCGGCCGATGGAGATCGATGCGCTGCTCGGCGTGATCGTGGAACTGGCCGAGATGGTGGACCTGCCGGCGCCGACCTGCCGCACGGTGCTCGCCCTGCTCCGCACCCGCGCCCGCCTGGCCGGGTGCTACTGAGCCGGCCCGTGCCGCGGCGCGGGCTGGCCTGGCTGCTCGGACTGGCCGCCTGCGATGCCTGGGAGGCGGAGCCGCCGGTGCGGCTGCCGCCCGGCCTGCCGGAAGGCGCCACGGAGCCACAGCGCTGGGCCCTGGCCCAGGCCGGGGCATTGCTGCTCGACCGGCCGCAGGATCTGTCCGGCCGGCCGGCCGAGGCCGCTTTCGCGGCAGCGCTGGTCGAATACCTCGCCACCGCCTTCCAGGACGGGCGCCATGCCGACGGCCGCCATGTCACCCGGCTGCTGCGGGAGGGCCGGGCGCCGCTGCGCGCCATGATCGGCCTGGAAGCCGAGGCACCGCCGCAGGCCGCGGCCGATGCCCTGTTCGCCGCCGCCGCGGCCGGGCGCCGGGGTGATGCCGCGGCGGCCGAAGCGGCACTGGCGCCGCTGGCCAGGCCCGGCGCAAGCCCCTGGGCGACGCTGGCGGCCCTCGATCCACCCGGGCCGTTGCGCCGCGCGCTGCGGGCGGCGCGGGACATGCTCGGGGAGGCCAGCTTCGGCCGGTGAGGTTCCCTGCTGGCCAGAGGAGCCGCCCCCTTGCCAAGCTGCCATGCGAAGGCGAATTGATCCGGCCGGCGGCACGCTCCATTCTGTTGCCGACAGGAGACCTCGCCATGCGACGGATGCTCAGCCTTGCCGCGCTCTTGCCGGTCCTGGCCTGCAGTGCGGTGCCGCCCTACGCGAGCCTGCCCGCCGATGCCGTAGTCGGTGCCGGCGACCCCACCCGCGCCGCCATCATCGGCAGCGCCTATGCCTTCTCGGCCCCCGAATCGGTCGCCGGCCGCCCCGATGCCGCGGCCCGCGCCGCGGCGCAGGTGGAATACCTCGCCACCGAAATCCCGAGCGGCCCCCGCTGGTACGCGTTCAACCCCTCGATCACCGCCGAATTGGCCGCGGCGCGGGATGGATTGCGCACCGCCCTCGGCATTTCCCCTTCCGCCCCGCCACAGGCCGTGGTGGATGGGCTCTACGCCGCGTCCCGCGCGCTGCGGGCCGGTGACCAGGCGGGCGCGGGCCAGGCGTTGCAGGCACCGGTGTTCCGGGATGGCCAGGCCACGCTTCTCCGCCTCGCCAGCCTGCCGCCGCTGCCCCGCACCCGGATCGCCACTTCGCTGACCAACCAGGAGATGACCCGGGTCGATAATGACGGGCGCTTCGCCGACGGCGGTGATGGCGGCAAGGACTAGTGGTGCAAGTCCAACGGAAAGGACCGTTGGACTTGCACCACTAGCCTTGGTTTGGTGGGCCGATTCACCTGGCACTTGGGGACCAAGCGTCAGGATCGGATCACTGGTATTGCAAGACTTGCAAGGACATCTGAATGACCAGCCGGACCATGCTTTCCCTCGCCGCCGCTTTGGGGCTTGCCGCCTGCGCGGCGCAGCAGCCGCAGCACAATGCCCGGCTGCCCTATGACGCGGTGATTGGGGCGGGTGACCCCCTGCGTTCGGCCGTCGCCACCACCTCCACCGCCTTCAGCTCGCCCAACCGCCTGGCGGGCCAGCCGGAACAGGCCGCCCGCGCGGTGGCGCAGATGGAATTCGTCGCCGTTGAGATGGAGACAAACCCACGCTTCACAGGGGAGGTATCGATTTCGCCGGCCCGGTATGCGCGGGCACGTGAGGAATGGCGCCGCGCGCTCGGCATCCCGGCCGGGACGGCGCCACAGAGGGTGATCGATTCACTCTATGCCAGCGCCCGTGCCCTCGGCTCCGGCCAGACCGAGGCGGCCGCGGCCGCCCTGCCGCCCAGCGTCTTCCCGCAGGGCGGCGCGGCCACGCTGACCCGGCTGGCCGCCCTGCCGGCCCTGCCGCTGACCAACCAGGCGGCAGTGGAGGCGAATGACACGTTGCGCCGCCAGGATGGCCAGGGCCGCGGCCGATTCTGATGCGCCGGGCCTGCCTGCTGCTGCTCCTGGCGGCCGCAGGCTGTGCTGAACTGACGCGGGCACCCGCGCCGCCGCCGCCAGCCGATCTCGTCGGCGAGGCGGCGGAACCCGTGCGGGCCTCCATCCTCGCCACCGCCGCGGCCTTTGCGGATCGTGGCGCGGGCCTGGCCGGGCAGCCCGCCGCATTGGCCCAGGCGGCGGCGCAGCTTGAATATGCCACCGCGGCGATCCCCCGCGACCCCCGCTGGGCGCCAATGCCGGAGGGCATCCGGCGGGAGTTGCTGCTGGCCAGGGCCGAACTCCGGGACGCCATCGGCGTGGCGGAGGAGGCCGAGCCGGATGCGGTGGTGCCGGCCCTTCTGGCGGCCGCGCGGGCGCTGCGCGCCGGCAACCGGAGCGCCGCCGCGGCCGCCCTGCCGGCACCGATGTTCCGCCCGGGTGGCGCGGCTTCGGTCGCCCGGCTCGGCGACGCAGGCCCCCTGCCGCAGGTGGCGATCGCCACCGGTCTGGCGGCACAGGAGGTGGCGCGCTTCGATGCGGAGGGCCGCTGGCTGGGGAACCGGCCGGTCGATGCCTCCGGCCGCTCCATCACCACCTTCGGCCTGGGCGGGGGGACCGGCGGCGGATATTGAGCCGGGACCACCGCCGCGGCGGCCTCAATCCGTGGCCATCACCTTAACATAGCTGCCCGGCGCATCCTCCAGCGCCGGCAGGCCGCCGCTGCCCGGCACCCGCGCCGGCACCTGCTCCTTCGAGAGGGACGTGACCCAGCGCTGCCAGTCCGGCCACCAGGAGCCGGCCAGTTCGGTGGCGCCGGCGAACCACTCGTCGGGGTCGGGCGGCAGCTTGTCGTTGACCCAGTGGCTGTATTTGCCGCTCTCGGGCGGGTTCACCACGCCGGCGATATGGCCCGAGGCGGCGAGGACGAAACGCACCGGCCCCTGGTAGATCTGCGTCGCGCGGTAGGTGGATTTCCACGGCGCGATATGGTCCTCGCGGGTCGAGATCAGGTAGCTCGGCACCTTGATCCTGCGGAGGTCGATGTTCACCCCGTCGAGTTCGATCGCGCCGGGCTTCACCAGGTCGTTCTGCTGGTACATGCGGCGCAGGTAGAAGCTGTGCATGCGCGCCGGCATGCGGGTGCTGTCGTCGTTCCAGTAGAGCAGGTCGAAGGGGAAAGGCTCCTGCCCCAGCAGGTAGTTGTTCACCACGAAGGACCAGATCAGGTCGTTGGCGCGCAGCATGTTGAAGGTGGTGGCCATCTCGCTGCCTTCGAGGAAGCCGCGCGCGGCCATTTTCTCCTCGAGCGACTTCAACTGTTCCTCGTCGATGAAGACACCGAGTTCCCCGGCTTCCTCGAAATCGGTCATGGTGACGAAATAGGTGGCGGATTTGATGCGGGTGTCGCGCTTCGCCGCCATATGCGCCAGCGTGGTGGCCAGCAGGGTGCCGCCGAGGCAGTAGCCGATGGCATTCACCTGGCGCTCGCCGGTCGCACGCTCGATGGCGTCGAGGGCTGCGTAGACGCCCTCCCGCATGTAGTCGTCGAAGCCCTTTTCGGCCAGCGTCTCGTCCGGGTTGACCCAGGAGGCGACAAAGACGGTGTGGCCCTGCTCAACCGCCCAGCGGACGAAGGAATTCCGCGGCCGCAGGTCCAGGATGTAGAATTTGTTGATCCAGGGCGGGAAGATCACCAACGGCCGCTTCAGCACCGTCTCGGTCGCCGGGTTGTACTGGATCAGTTGCATCAGGTCGTTCTGGTAGACCACCTTGCCCGGCGTCACCGCGATATTCTCGCCGACGCGGAATTTGCTGTCGTCGGACATGCGGATGCGAAGCTGGCCACGGCCGCGCTCCAGATCCGCCAGCAGATGGGAGAGGCCCTTCAGCAGGTTCTCGCCGCCCGTCTCCGCGGTCTTCCGCAGCACTTCCGGATTGGTCATCAGGAAGTTGGTGGGGCTCATCGCATCGACGAACTGCCGGGTGTAGAAATCCACCTTCTGCGCGGTCTTGGTATCGAGCCCGTCCACCCCGCCCACCACGTTCTGGAAGAAGCGGGCCGAGAGCAGGTAGGACTGCTTGATGAAGTCGAAGACCTCGTTCTCCCGCCAGGCATCATCCTTGAAGCGGCGGTCGCGCGGGTCCTCGGCGATGACCGGGCCCACCTCCGCGCCCATCATGCGGCGGGCGGTGTTCTGCCAGAGCGTCAGGTAGTCCTGCCAGAAACCGAGCTGCGCCTGCATCAGCCGGGCCGGGTTGGTCATCAGCCGCGTCGTCATCTCCATGAAGGCGCTGCCGATATTCAGCGGGTCCGGGCTGCCCCCCCGCCTCCGACTGGCGTTTCAGGAAGTCGCTGACGATCCGCTGGCCGCGCTCCGCCACCTCCGCCATGGTGCGGGTCACCAGCGCCGGATCGGGCAGGCGGAAGTGGCGCGACTCGGGCAAGTTTTCCTGGTCCATGCGCCAGTCTAGCCCAGGGAACGGCCGGTCCTCCAGTACGGTTCCGCAGCCGTCGGGCTTCCCCCGGCGGCGCGTTCCGGGCTAACCCTGGCGTCGCAACAAGGGCAGCAGGAATGCCGGCATCACGCCCGCGGGGCGAAGCACCAGGGAAGCCGCAGGGCACGGGCCCGGAAAGGCTCCGGCCATGGGCCGTGGCGTTGCTTGCCGGCCTGGCGCTCACCGGCTGCCAGGTGCCGGACGAGATCAACCCGGTGGTGATCTACCGCGAGATCAGCGGCGAGGCCGATGCGGGCCGGCTGCCACCGCCGGGGCTGGACCTCCCCCGCCCGAACCTCGCGAGCGTTCCCCCAAGGCCGGAGCGGCCAAGCGCCGCCAGCCGGGCGGCGATCTTCGCAGACCTAGCCAAGGACCGGGCCAATTCGCGCGAGCCCCTGGCCCTCCGTACCACGCCCGCCCCGGCCGCCGCCGGCCTGGTCCCCGGGGCTCCGGGCATGCCGGCCGCGCCGCCGCCGCGCCCTGCCCTGGCCGCCGCGCCGCGCATCCCCTGGTCGGAAGCCCCGGCCCCGAGCCGTCCCGCCCCGAATCGGCCGGTGCCGGCCGGCACAACGCCACAGCCCGAGCCGCCGGCATCCGCTGTGCCCGAGCCACAGGCGCCTGCGGTGCCGGAGATGGCACCGGCCCCGCCGCCGCCCGATCTGCTCGGCCTGCCGCCACCACCTTCGCCCGATCTGCTCGTGCCGCCTCGCCCCCGCTGACGGGCTCGGCTATACGGGACGGCCCAACGCCCGGGGCGGTAGCCAGCCGCCCGGGGCGGTGGGTCCAACACGATCGGACCCCGTCGATGACCGAGGAATTCCACCGCATCCGCCGCCTGCCGCCCTATGTCTTCGCCGAGGTGAACGCGGCCAAGGCCAAGGCGCGAGCGGCGGCCGAGGACATCGTGGACCTCGGCATGGGCAATCCGGACAGCCCGACGCCGCGGCATATCGTGGCCAAGCTGATCGAGGCGGTGCAGGACCCACGCACCCACCGTTATTCCATGTCGAAGGGCATCCCGGGGCTGCGGAAGGCCCTCGCCGGCTATTACGGCCGCCGCTTCGGCGTGAAGCTCGACCCCGAGACCGAGGTGGTGGCGACGCTCGGCAGCAAGGAAGGGCTGGCCAACCTGGCCCAGGCCATTGCCTCGCCGGGCGACACCATCCTGGTGCCGAACCCCTCCTATCCCATCCACCAATTCGGCTTCATCATCGCCGGCGCCTCCGTGCGCAGCCTGCCCTGCACGCCGGATGACGAGATGCTGGCCGCGATCGACCGCGCGGTGCGGCATTCGGTGCCGAAGCCGACCGCGGTGATCGTCAATTTCCCCTCGAACCCCACCGCGCATCTGGCCAGCATCGAATTCTACCGGGATCTGGTGGCGCTGTGCCGGCGGCACGAGCTGTTCATCCTCTCCGACCTTGCCTATGCCGAGCTGTATTTCGGCGCCACCCCGCCGCCCTCGGTGCTGGAGGTGCCGGGTGCGAAGGAGGTGACGGTCGAGTTCACCTCGCTCTCCAAGACCTACAACATGCCGGGCTGGCGCATGGGCTTCGCCGCCGGCAACCAGCGGCTGATCGGCGCGCTGACCCGGGTGAAGTCCTACCTGGACTACGGCGCCTTCGCCCCGATCCAGATCGCCGCCGCGGCGGCCCTGAACGGGCCGCAGGACACGGTGGCGGAGATGCGGGTGCTCTACCGCGAACGCCGCGACCTGCTGGTGCGCGGGCTGCGCAATGCCGGCTGGGAGGTGCCCTCGCCGGAGGGCAGCATGTTCGTCTGGGCGCCGATCCCGGAGAAATTCCGCCATCTCGGCAGCGTCGAGTTCAGCAAGCTGCTGCTGGCCAGGGCCAAGGTCGCGGTCGCGCCGGGCCTCGGTTTCGGCGAGCATGGCGATGCCCATGTCCGCATCGCGCTGGTCGAGAACAGCCACCGCATCCGCCAGGCGCTGCGCGGGATCAAGGGCTTCCTCCAGGGCGACAATCTGGGCCCGAGCGAGCCCAAGAAGGAGCTGGCCCAGGCATGACCCGCCCGCTGTCCATCGGTGTCGCCGGCCTTGGCACGGTCGGCGCCGGCGTGCTGAAGCTGCTCTCCGACAATGCCGATATCGTGGCGGCGCGAGCCGGGCGGCCCATCGTCGTCACTGCCGTCTCCGCCCGCGACCGCAGCCGCAGCCGCGGCGTGCCGCTCGGGGCGCTGCGCTGGTACGACGACCCGGCGCTGCTCGCCGCCGACCCGCAGGTGGATGTGGTGGTGGAGCTGATCGGCGGCAGCGACGGCCCCGCCCGCAGCCTGGTGGAAGCCAGCCTCAGGGCCGGCAAGCCGGTGGTCACCGCCAACAAGGCGCTGCTGGCGGTGCATGGCGCCGCCATCGCCGAACTGGCCGAGGCGCAGGGCGTGGCGCTGGGTTTCGAGGCGGCGGTGGCCGGCGGCATCCCCGCCATCAAGGCGCTGCGCGAGGGGCTGGCCGGCAATCGCATCGGCCGGGTCGCCGGCATCCTGAACGGCACCTGCAACTACATCCTCACCACCATGCGCGAGCAGAAGCGCGAATTCGCCGAGGTGCTGGCCGAGGCGCAGCGGCTCGGCTATGCCGAGGCCGACCCCGCCTTCGACATCGACGGCATCGATGCCGCGCACAAGCTGGCGATCCTGGCGGCGCTGGCCTTTGGCCGGCCGGTGGATTTCGGCGCGGTGCATGTGGAGGGCATCCGCGACGTCACCGCGCTCGACATCGCGCTGGCCGAGGAGCTCGGCTACCGCATCAAGCTGCTCGGCATTGCCCGGCGGACCGAGGCGGGCATCTCCACCCGCGTGCATCCCTGCATGGTGCCGGCCGCCGCCCCCATCGCCCGGGTCGATGGCGTCTTCAACGCCGTGGTGGCGGAGGGTGATTTCGTCGGCACGGTGATGCTGGAAGGCCGCGGCGCCGGGGCGGGACCGACCGCCAGCGCGGTGGTGGCCGACCTCATCGACCTGGCGCGCGGCCGCCACACCCCGGTCTGGGGCGCCGCCAGCGGCGCGCTGGAAGCCGCGCCCACCGTGCCGATGGACCGGCATGCGGGCTGCTACTACCTCCGCCTGATGGTGCTGGACCGGCCCGGGGTGATCGCCGATGTCACCGGCGTGCTGCGCGACCACGCCATCAGCCTGGAAGCCATGCTGCAGCGCGGCCGCGCCCCCGGCGAGGCCGTGCCCGTGGTGCTGACCACGCATGATTGCGAGGAAGCCTCGATGCGGGCCGCGCTCACCCGCATCGCCGCCCTGGACGCGGTGCTGGAGCGGCCGGCGCTGATCCGGATCGAGCCACTGTAGCTTCCGGCGGCCTCCGGCTGCGCTATAGTCGTGCCTGGAACGCAGGGAGGCCGTGATGGCGCAGATCGATCCGAAGGCTGGCCTGGTGGCCGACCGCAACCTGGCGCTGGAACTGGTCCGCGTCACCGAGGCCGCGGCGCTGGCCGCCTCCCGCTGGATCGGCCGGGGCGACAAGAATGCCGCCGATGGCGCCGCGGTGGATGCCATGCGGAAGGCTTTCGACACCGTCGCCATCTCCGGCACCGTGGTGATCGGCGAGGGCGAGATGGACGAGGCGCCGATGCTCTATATCGGCGAGCGGATCGGCCTTGGCGGGCCTTCGGTGGATATCGCGGTGGACCCGCTGGAGGGCACCTCCATCACGGCCAAGGGCGGCCCCAACGCCATCGCCACCGTGGCGCTGGCCGAGCATGGCTGCTTCCTGCACGCCCCCGACATCTACATGGAGAAGATCGCGGTCGGGCCCGGCCTGCCGGAGGGCGTCGTCGATCTGGATGCGCCGGTCGAGACCAACCTGCGCGAATTGGCGCGGGCCAAGAAATGCGAGGTGGGCGACCTGATGGTCTGCACCCTCGACCGCGACCGCCACCGCGATCTCATCAAGGCCTGCCGCGCGGCCGGCGCCCGCATCATGCTGATCGGCGATGGCGATGTGGCGGGGGTGATTGCGGTGAGCCAGCCGGAGGCCGGGGTGGACATCTATCTCGGCTCCGGCGGCGCGCCGGAGGGCGTGCTGGCAGCCGCGGCGCTGCGTTGCATCGGTGGCCAGATGCAGGGCCGGCTGCTGTTCGAGAACGAGGAGCAGATCACCCGGGCGCGCGACATGGGCGTCACCGACCCGCAGCGGAAATACGGCATCTTCGACATGGCGCGCGGTGAGGTGATGTTCGCCGCCACCGGCGTCACCACCGGGCCGATGCTGCGCGGCGTGCGCCGCTTCGCCGGTGGCGCGGTGACGCATTCCATCGTCATGCGGAGCAAGTCGGGCACGGTCCGCTATGTCGAGGGGCATCATAATTTCGCGCTGAAGCCTACCGCCTTTGTCGCCTGATTCCATGATGGACGGGTTCCGCCCGGCTGGGCCTGTCCTCGGGGTCGCCCGCAGCGTGCTGGGCCGCCGCTGGGTCTGGCGTGAGGGCGATGCGCGCACCGGCCTCGCCATCGCGCAGCGGCTAGAGCTGCCGGAGCTGGTGGGGCGGCTGCTGGCGGCGCGCGGCGTCGAGCCTGAAGTGGCGGCGGATTTCCTCGATCCCACGCTGCGTGCCCTGCTGCCCAACCCCTCCGTGCTGCTCGACATGGATGCGGCGGCGGAGCGCCTGGCCCGCGCCGTGCGCCAAGGGGAAAGGATCGCGGTCTTCGGCGACTATGATGTGGATGGGGCCTGTTCGGGCGCGCTGATGGTCCGCGCGCTGCGCGCACTCGGCTGCCAGGTCAGTCATTACGTGCCGGACCGGCTGCGCGAGGGCTATGGCCCCAATCCTGCCGCCATCCGTGCGCTCTGCGAAAGGGGCGCGACGCTGATCGTCTGCGTCGATTGCGGCATCGCCGCGCATGCGGCGCTGGCCGAGGCCGAGGGTCGCGCCGATGTGGTGGTGCTGGACCACCACAAGGCGGAGGGGCCGGTGCCACGGGCGGCGGCGGTGGTCAATCCGAACCGGCTGGACTGCACCTCCGGCCTGCGTAACCTCTGCGCCGCGGCGGTGGCCTTCCTGGCGGTGGTGGCGCTGCACCGGGCGCTGCGCCGCACCGGGCATTTCGCCCAGGCGGAGGAGCCGCGGCTGCTCGATCTGCTCGACCTGGTGGCGCTGGCCACGGTCTGCGACGTGATGCCGCTCACCGGCGTGAACCGGGCCCTGGTGGCGCAGGGACTGAAGGTGATGCGGAAGCGCGGCCGTGCCGGAATCGCCGCGCTGCTGGAGGTCGGGCTGGTGCGGGACGCGCCGACCGCGCATTCGCTGGGCTTCGTGCTCGGCCCGCGCATCAATGCCGCGGGCCGGATCGATGAATGCGATCTCGGCATGCGCCTGCTGCTCTGCGACGACCCGATCGAGGCCCGCGCCATGGCGGAGCGGCTGGATGCCGTGAACCGCCGCCGCCAGGAGGTGGAGGCCGAGGTGCTGGGAGGGGCGCTGGCCGCCGCCGAGGCCCAGGTCGCCGAGGGCCATCCCGTGCTCCTGGTTTCTGGCGAGGGCTGGCACCCCGGCGTGGTCGGCATCGTCGCCGGCCGGATGAAGGAGCGGTTCAATCGCCCGGCCTGCGTCGCCGGGGTGGCGGGGGGGCTTGCCAAGGGCTCGGGCCGTTCGGTGCCGGGGCTGGATCTCGGCGCGGCAGTGATCGCGGCGCGCCAGGCGGGCCTGCTGGAGACCGGCGGCGGCCACGCCATGGCGGCCGGCTTCAGCTTCGTGGCGGGCCGCCAGGCGGAGCTGCACGCCTTCCTGGATGAGCGCCTGGCCCGCGCCGCAGACCTGCCCGGTGCCGCCGACCTGCTGGTGGAAGGCAGCCTCGCGGTACCCGCCGCGACTGCCGAATTCGCCGGCCAGGTCGAGCGTCTTTCGCCCTTCGGTGCCGGCAATGAGGAACCGGTCTTCGCCATCGCCCGCGCCCGGGTGATCCGTGCCGACCGCGTCGGCAAGGAGGGCAATACCATCCGCGCCTTCCTGGAGGGCGAGGCCGGCGGCCGGCTCAAGGCCATCTGCTTCCGCGCCAAGGACGGGCCGCTGGCCGAGGCGCTGCTCGGCCGCGACCGCATGCCACTGCACCTTTGCGGCCAGTTGCGGGCGGAACGATGGAACGACCAGGTGACGGCCTGCCTGCATGTGGTGGACGCCGCCCCGGTGCGGCCGGGCGGCGCGGGCGAATGAGCGGATCTTCGAATGCCGCTGGTGGCTAGACGTCCGCGCCGAGCCGGTGTAGTGACCCGGCCCTCCCGCATCGTGCGAGCGGCCGCCATCCGTCGGTTGCCTGGCTCGGTTCGCGGGGAGCCGCTGTGGTTCGCGTTACGTCCCCATCGTCTAGAGGCCTAGGACACCAGCCTTTCACGTTGGTAACACGGGTTCGAATCCCGTTGGGGACGCCACCGCGCATTTTTCCAAGAAGTTGGGTGCGATGCGGGCGCTATTTCGTAGCGCCTTCCCGTAGCGAAATTGGCGTTGAGCAACGGCGGGTCATCCCCTCCCCTGCGCGCGTGCCAGCCCGTTCTGAACCATGCCACCGCGGGCATTCTGACTGTCCCGCCGGGTCTTTTCCCGACGCCCGTTCCGGCAGTTCGCCAACCTTCGGCCACAACGCAACCATCCCATTGCGACAGCGTTCTGGCACACGCATCGCCTGAGGGGCACCCGATCCACACCTTGCTCCTGCGGCGCCATCGCAGCACGGGGGTTGTCATGCGGAGGGTCGCGTTGATTGCCTTGGGCGCCACGCTGCTCGCCGGCCCAATGCTCGCCCAGACCGTTCAGGGCACAGGCCCTACTCCGCCCTTGGCCGACGCGGCGAGTGAAGGGGCCAACCCGACTTCGCGTTCCGCGGACGGGCCGATTGACCGTGGTCCCAATACTCCGGAGGCGAACCGCGCCCATCGGGGCGGAGGCGCAATCCTTGAGGGCGCACCCGGCGCGCCGGCACCACCACCACTGCCGACTCCAGCCGTTCCCGGCACCCCGGTCCGGGAGCCGCCTTCCAACAACGGCGTTGCTTCGGGAAACTGAAGGAGAGAATCGGTGTGACGCCGCGCTTCCTTACGGTAGCCTGCCTCGCGGTCCTGCTCGCAACAGGATTGGCCGGCTGCGCTGCACCCGCCGGCCCCCAATGGGGCGGCCCCGGCTACTACGGCGGGCCACATGCCTATGCTGGCCCCAGCTATTACACCGGCCCGGGTTACTACAGTGCCCCGCGCTACTACGGCACCCCGCGCTACCATGCCGCTCCAAGCTACCGGGAACAGCATCGACGGGAATGGGCGCGCCCGGAAGGGCGGCCCCAGCCACGGCACCAGGGCATGCGGCGCGAACACTGGTCGCAGGAGCGGCTGCGCCAGCACTTTGACCGGCAGCTCGGCCGCCAGTGAGAAGGCGCCCCGGCACGCTGGCGCAGGTTGTCCCAGTTCGGCAGCAACGATGCCCGTGACTTGCTGGGCATGTACTCCACCGCCGGATAGCACTGATATCCGTGCCACTCGGGGCAGCCGCAGGGGCGCCCCTCGGCTTCGCGCAATGCGGCGGGAGGAGGTCGTTCCTCCCGCCGCTCGCTGGTCAGAGGTGCCAGCTTCCCGTGGCAGCGTAGTTCGCCATCACCTGAGCGGCGATCGCGTTCCAGTCCACCGGCCCGTCGTGGGATGCGACGTCGGGCGTGATGACCGACTCCTCCGGCGCAGGCAGGATGATCGGCCCGAACTCCGGAGTGAAAGCGGGCGCGGAATCCGGGGCGGTTTCGCCGAGCGGCGTGAACTCAACGTGCCTGACGGTGAGAGAAGTGTCATGGTTGTTGTTCAGGAAGCCGATGGTGTTGTTCATGCCGCCGGAAGCAAAGTCCAGCGGCACATGGTCCGTGATGACGCCCTTCTCGGCACCATCGACCTTGAAGGTGATCCGGCCCGGCTCCCAGATCATCTGGTAGTCGTGAAAGACGCCACTCTCCACGCCCTCGAAAATCCGCGTCTCGTAGGCATCCGAGCCACCCTCGTTCCAGTGGACGGTGCCGTATTGCCGGCCGGATCCGTCGGGCGTGACCTCGAGCAGATCAATCTCCTGGCCCGGCCACTGGTCGTTGCCAGGCCAAAACACGATCCCGGGGCCCGGCTGGTTGCCGTCGACCTTGGCGTTGACGGTGTAGGTGCCGTAGCCATGGCCGGCATCCCTGCCGGTGGCCCACTCCATTATGCCCGAATGGCCGGCGAGTTTGATCTCGCCCTTGACCGAATGATCGACATTCCAGGCATTGCCCAGCGTGCCAAAACCGTTGTCGAAGCTCTCGCTGAGCGCCTTTTCGGTGATCGCCATGAATTCCCTAATCCCCCAATATGCAGATGTCATGCCGCGACCGCGCACGGCACAACCGTGCTTGGCGCCGGATGCACCACGATCGCGGCGCATCCTTCAGCGGCCGGGCAAACCCGTGTCATCACCCGCCATAGGACTGATGCAGGATGCGTGTCCGCCCTGCGGCGAGTGTTCTTATGCTCGATGTGACCTAGTGCCCGACGGCAGTCATGCGTCGGTGGTCTGGTGCTGTGCCATCACCGAACCGGTGACGGCATCAGGGGTCAGCCGGTCGCCAATCGCGCCGCCTGCCTGGGATGGTGCGGCAGCACCGCTCTCCTGATCCGAGCACCAAGGCTTCCATTATCTTCGGAATTCCATGGAGCATCAGCAGACCAGGTATTGAGCGTGTTGTCGTCCAAGCCTCGGTTCCCTTGCTGTTGCCTCTCAGTCCGCTCGGCGGAATCAGATCACCGCGAGCCGGACTTCACTAGGCCGTGCCACGCATAGGATCAAGAGTTGCATTTCATACTGCACTCTGAGCCGAAACGATGACGCAGGCAGAATGCCGGGCGCGCCGTCGTGTTGCATGCTGATTTTGGATTACGAAGTCCCTCCCCCAGGTCGGGCGCGCTACACCTGGGTCTGACCATAGTCGCCACCGCCGCTGCTGGAGAGCACAATGCCCTCCCCCTCGCGGACCATGCGGTTCTGCTTGCCGCGCAATTCCACGCGTGAACCGTCCGGGCGGCGGAGTTCGCAGCCGAAGGGCGCGCCAGCCTTGCCACCAGCGAGGCCCCAGGGTGGAAAGATGCGGCGTTCGAACATCGTCGTCAGCGACATCTCGGACGCAAGGATGACGTATTCGCGCATCGCTGCCTCAGACCGGTCATGCAGTACGTCCATTGCTGCCTCAATCGACGCCGTCGCATGCTCCGCGCGGAGGACGAGCAGGCGCTGTTCCGCCGCGCGCGTCGCGGCGACCTGGGCGAAAAGGTCGCCCTCGCGTTCCGCCGGGCCGCGGGTGCTGGACATGCTGATGGCGATCTACTCCGGATCCGGCCCCTCCGCCGTGAACAGGCGCAGCGGCAAGATGCGCAGCGCTTCCTGCAATGCTTCCATCGTCGCGGCGACATGAAAGCTGGGGCAGCCGCCGCCGATATCGGCCCGGTGGGCGAGGCTGACAGCGAAGGCGAGCAGCCGTCCCTCCGCGAGTATGGGCACGCGATCCCGCGGCGGTCGCCGCCTATCCCGAGGACGCGGCGCGTAACGCTGGAACTGCGTGGGATCGGGGCCGGCTACGGTGGCGTTCTGACGGTGCAGGGCGCCTCGCTCAGCGCGCGGCCACAGGACTCGTGCGGCCCGCGCGGCCGAGGTTCGGCCTGGCGGCGAACGGGTGGACGGGTTGCCAGCGGATGCGGTGGTACGTCGCGGCCTGGCGCTGGTGCCGGAACGGCGTGTCCGGAAAGGCCGAGATTGCACACCGCAATGGACCGGTTCTTGATGACCGCCAGCCTGCGGCCGCCGGGAAGCAGTTCGGAGAGCGTCGAGACAACGAGCTTGCTCATTCGGCAATTCCCGATGCCGGCAATGACCACTCGGCAGGGTACTGAATTGATCTTGAGCCACACTGGCGGTTCGCCGCGCCAGTACCCTGGCGGCACCGAACAGCACCTCCCGGGTAGGATTGCGCAGGCACACTGACACCGGCGCCGCCTGAACGCATTTGCTGATATTCAACCCGGCATGCACGACAATAAGTTGAATTGGCCTATGTGACGAAGCCGTTCGGCCATGAAAGTTGCATATCTAATCTGGTGACAATCAGGCGAGCTTTCGGTAGATCTTCTCGCAGCAGCGTGAGGTTCCGGAGCCCATGGAGATCTGGCGCCACTCGCGCGCCACTCCCGCAAAACAGGCTCAAGAAGCGATGCCTCAGCCTATCCCGGTGCCGGACGTGAATCGCCGGTTGGCGAGAGAGCCTGAGCCTGGCGCCCCGCGCCGCTGGCGCAAGGCTGCCCTGGGCATGCGCGTCTCCACCCGCCTCATGCTGATCATCGCCACCTGCCTGTTGCCGACAATCGGGCTGCAGATTGCCGCGAGCTGGAACCAGTGGACCGAGCGCAAGGCACAGCTCGGTGACCTCGCCCTCCACCAGGCCCAGCTGCTGGCGGGGGATGTGGGGAGCATCGCTGAAGGTGCCCGCATCCTGCTCGGCACGACCGCGCAATTCCGTCAGGTCCGCACCATCGGCAACGAGTGCAGCACCAGGCTTGCCCGCCTCCTGGACAATGCGCCTGGCTTCGCATTCGTCGCGCGCGTCGATAACGCGGGTCAGGTCCGGTGCGCGTCCGACCTCGCTGTCGTCGGCGCTGAAGACGGCGCCGGCTGGGCCCGAAGCGCGCCTTTGGCACCGGCCTTCACCGCCGGCCAGTTCACCCGCTCGCCAAGCCATCCCGGCGGCTTCCTGCCTTTCTATCTGCCGCTCGCGGGCAGCGAAACCACGGAGGGCGGCGCACTCGTCGCCGCGCTCGACCTCACCTGGCTGGAGGGGCACCTGAACCGCCTCAAGCGGGCCGGTTCACCCTTCCTGGTCAGCGGCGTCCTGACCGTCGCCGACGCGGAAGGAGTGATACTCGGCCGGGATGTCCGGCATGCGGAGTTCGTCGGCCAGCGTTTCCCGCCCGCGGCGATGCCCATTGTGCGCTCCCCGACGCCTGGCATCCTCCGGCTGCGCAGCATGGACGGGACCGAACGCGTGGTGGGCTACACCCCACCGACCCCGGCCAGCCACAACCTCGCCGTTGCCGTCGGCTTCCACGAACCCGATTGATGGGCGACATCGAGCACGCGCTGCTGCAGGGCGCGTTGCTGCTCGGGGCGGTGAGCATTGTGGTGTTCGGCCTTACCCTGCTGGTGGCGCGCCGCTTCATCGCCCGGCCTACCGAGGCCCTGCTGGCCGTTGCCCAACGCTGGCGGGAGGGCGATCTTGCGGCGCGGGCCCCGGATTGCGACCGGCGCTCGGAATTCGGCCAGATCGCCGTGGCCTATAACGCGATGGCCGCGGCGCTGCAGCGGCGCGAGGAGGAGCTGCGTGGCTATGCCGAGGCGCAGGAGGCCCGCGTGGCGGAGCGGACCCGGGAGCTGGTGCTCGCCAATGACCGGCTTCAGGCGGAGATCTCGGAGCGACGGAACACCGAGGCGGCACTGCTTCAGGCGCAGAAGGTGCAGGCCGTGGGCCAGCTCGCCGGCGGCATCGCGCATGATTTCAACAACATCCTCCAGGCGGTCCTGGGCGGTGTCGGCCTGATCCGCCGCCGCGCCGGCGATGCCGCCGCCATCCAGCGCATGGCCGGCATGATCGAGGATGCGGCCCGGCGCGGTGAATCGGTCACCCGCCGCCTGCTGACCTTCGCTCGACGCGAGGAACTCCGCGCCGACACCCTGGACGTCGGCGAGTTGCTCGGTGGCCTGCGCGAAGTACTCTCTGCCACGCTCGGCGCAAAGATCAGGGTGGAGGTGGAGGCGGCACCCGGCTTGCCGCCTGTCCTGGCCGATCGAGGCCAGATGGAAACGGTATTGGTCAACCTGGCCACCAATGCGCGCGACGCGATGCCGGATGGCGGCAGGCTCGTGCTCTCGGCCAAGGCCGTGCAGGCCGGGAATGCAGGCGAGGTGGACGGCCTGGCGCCCGGTGCCTACATACACCTCGTTGTGGCCGACACGGGTGAGGGCATGAGCGCAGCCACGCTCGCCTCCGCGCCCGAGCCGTTCTTCACGACCAAACCCCTGGGCCAGGGCACCGGGCTTGGGCTGGCCATGGCGCGCAGCTTCGCCCATGGGTCGGGCGGCGCCCTGGCCATCACCAGCGAGCAAGGCCAGGGCACAAGTGTATCGCTTTGGCTGCCGGTCACGAACCGGAGGGTTGGCAGCAATGTCGCCCCGACATGGGAAAGGCAGACGCCCAAGCCGACCGGGCCCACGCGGCGCCCCCGCGTGCTTCTGGTGGATGACGAGCCTATCGTACGCGAGGTGCTGGCGGCGCAGCTTGCGGAGGAGGGCTACGATGTGGCCGAGAGGGAGAACGGGTCGGCCGCGCTCGACCTGCTGCACCAGGGCGGCTCCTTCGACCTGCTCGTCTCCGATCTGGCAATGCCCGGCCTGGACGGCGTCGCGCTGATCCGCGAGGCACAGCGTCGCCAACCCGGGCTGCCCGCCATCCTGATTACCGGCTATGCCGGCGATGCGGCGGCGCTTGCCGTGGGAACTGCGGTGGGCGGCACCTTCGCCCTGCTGCGCAAGCCGGTTACCGGCGCCCAACTCGCAGACCAGGTCGCGGCGCTGCTGAACTCCCTGCCGGGCACGCTCGAAGCAGCCCGCTGAAGGAATTCGGCCGAGCTGGTCCGCCCCAGGCCGGGCCAGGATCGGCAATCGACCATGCGGTGTCGTCCGGGCATTCTCATGGGCATCCATCCGGGGCGCCAGACCGGGGAATGCTGGCCTCGCAACCGCAGCTTCCCTGCCCTGGCAGCGCCGCCGCCAGCAATTCCGCCGTCGCCAGATTGACCGCAATGGGCACGTCGCGCAGCGCGGCGATGCGGATCAGCGCCCGCACATCCGGCTCATGCGGCTGCGCCCAGAGCGGGTCGAACAGGAACACCACGGCCGCGACCCTGCCCTCGGCGATGCGGGCGCCGATCTGCTGGTCGCCGCCTTCCGGCCCGCTCAGCATGGTTTCAAGGTCGAGTTCGGGGAAGCGTGCCAGGATGCGAGCGCCGGTGGTGCCGGTGGCGATCAACCGGTGCGGTGCCAGCACGGACAGATGCCGACCGACCCAATCCACCAGGGTGGATTTGCGCGTGTCATGGGCGATCAGGGCGATGGCAGCCATGCCGCCAGCATAGCGGCATCGCGCCGGGAATGCTTGCCGGGATCGTCAGGCTCAACCCATCGGGCCGCCCCGCGCCAGCCATTCGGCGCAGTCCGGGCCAAGCTCCCGCCGTGCCATCTCCTCGTACCGGCGGTTGTCTTCCTCGGTCAGGGTGTCGCGCCAGCGGCCATTGGTGCCCTTGTGGACGAAGGTCTCGGCGCCGCCATCCCACATGGCGCCGCCCAGCGGCACGCTTTTGGTGGCATGGGCCTTCATGTAGTCGAAGCTGCAATGCTCCAGGATCGCGGGCCAGTTGCGCTCATCGATGGGGATGTCGAGGAAGGCGGCGATCCGCCGGATCGCGCCTGGCATGTCCGATCGGAGATCGGCGAAATGCAGCAGCATCAGGTTCGGCAGATGCCGGATTTCCCACCAACTCCGGACATTCTCCCAAAAGGGCCAGAAGGGAAAACCGTCCCGCTCCAGCCAATCCAGGAAATACTGGTGGATGGATTCCGGCGGCCTGCCGATCTTCGGCCCGACCAGGCCGGGCGTCTCGTTCAGCGCCTGGTACCAGAACTCATTGGCATTGGCGTGGTGGTTGTAGAGGCTCCAGACCACATCCCGCCCGTCGCGGCCAATATAGAGATATTTCGCCCGCGGCGAATAGACCAGCGCATCCACCGGCAGATGCGTCTTGATGAAGCGCCGATGCGTTTGCGCCTCCAGCGCCGCCAGCTTCACTTCGCTCGGCGGAACGCGAAGGTCGAGCCAGGGCGAGATCTCTGCAACCTCGATATCCGGGACCCCGCCGAAGAGCAGTTGCGACACGATCTGCTGCACCCAGGTCGTGCCGGATTTGGCATAGGTCGCAATGACGATGTCATCGTCCCGGAAGCGGAAATCATTCCAGACCGTCGAGTCGAAATGATGGCTGTGCAGTTCCCGCGTCTTCTCCGGCCAGTCGATCGCTTGCGCTGCCATGCTCCAGCCTCCCCTCCGCGGCGGATTTCGTTGCCCTGGGGCCTGCCGCCTCTGGTGGCCCCTCTATGCCCCGGTCGCGCCACGCCATGCAACCATTCCGCATCGCGTCCCCCGGCTTCCCGCGCGACGGACGGGAGGCTAGAAACAGGGGGCTCATCAGCCAGGAAGGGGAAACGCCATGATGCTTGAAGGCAAGGTTGCCGTCGTCACCGGATCGGGCGGCGGGATCGGTCGCGAAATCGCGCTTGCCATGGCCCAGGCCGGCGCCAAGATCATCATCAACGATATCGGCGCCTCGCTCTCCGGCGAGGGCCAGTCGGCGACGCCGGCGCAGCAGACCAAGGCCATCATCGAGCAGCGCGGCGGCAGCGCCGAGATCAATACCGACAGCGTCTCCTCCTGGGAGAGCGCCGGCAAGATCGTCCAGGCGGCGATGGACCATTTCGGCCGCATCGACATCGTCGTGAACAATGCCGGGATCCTGCGGGATCAGATCTTCCACCGCATGACGCCCGAGGAATGGGACTCGGTGATCGGGGTCCATCTCAACGGCAGCTTCTACGTCTCCCGCCATGCGGCCACGCATTTCCGCAAGCAGGAGAGCGGTGCCTATGTGCATATCACCAGCACATCCGGCCTGATCGGCAATTTCGGCCAGGCGAACTACTCGGCGGCCAAGCTCGGCATCGTGGCGCTGTCGAAGTCGATCGCGCTCGACATGAAGCGCTACAATGTCCGCTCCAACTGCCTGGCGCCCTTCGCCTGGAGCCGCATGACCTCCTCCATCCCGGCGGAGACGCCGGAGCAGAAGGCGCGGGTCGAGAAGATCATGCGCATGGGGCCGGAGAAGAACGCGCCGCTGGCGGTCTTCCTGGCTTCCGACGCGGCGAAGGAAGTGAACGGCCAGATCTTCGGCCCACGCATGAACGAGCTGTTCCTGTTCAGCCAGAACCGCCCGATCCGCAGCATCCATGCAGCCGAGGGCTGGACGCCGGAGAGCATCGCCGAACACGCCCTGCCGGCGCTGCGCGGCTCCTTCGTGCCGCTGGAGCGGAGCGGCGAGGTGTTCAGCTGGGATCCGCTGTGATCCCTTGAGACCAGGCCGGCCCCGCCGCACAGGCGGGGCCGGCTTTTTCTACCTGGCATGAATGGCGGGCCCCATGGATTTCCAACTCACCGAGGAACAGCGCGCCTTCCAGGCCAGCGTCCGCGCCTTCGCGGAGCGCAACCTCGCTGCCGGCGCCGTGGAGCGCGCGCATGCCGATGGCTTCCCCTGGGATGTTGCGCGGCTGATGGCGGAGCAGGGGCTGCTCGGCATCATGCTGCCCGAGGCGGATGGCGGCCAGGGCGGCAGCCTGTTCGACGCGGTGCTCGCCATCGAGCAGGTGGCGCTGGTCTGCCCGCGCAGCGCCGATGTGATCCAGGCCGGCAATTTCGGCGCCTTCCGCACCTTCGCCGAATACGCCTCGCCCTGGCAAAAGGAGAAGTATTTCGGCCCGCTGCTGCGTGGCGAGGCGATCGCCGCGGTCGGCATGACGGAGCCGGATGCGGGCTCCGCACTCACCGATCTCACCACCAGTTGCACGCCGGATGGCGATGGTTGGCGCCTGAATGGCGGCAAGATCTTCACCACCAATTCCGACGATGCCAGCGTCTTCGTCATCTATTGCCGCTTCGGGCCCGGTGTCGGCAATATCGGCAGCGTGCTGGTGGAACGCGGCATGGAGGGCTTCACCCTCGGCCCGCCCACCAGATACATGAATGACGAGATCTGGCGGGCGCTCTATTTCGACAATGTGCGCATCGCGCCGGAGATGGTGCTGCTCGGCCCCGGCGGCTTCAAGAAGCAGATCGCCGGCTTCAATGTCGAGCGCGTGGGCAATACCACCCGCTCGCTGGCGCTTGGCGAATACTGTTTCCAGCAGGCCAAGGCCCATGCCGAGACGCGCCGGCAATTCGGCCGGACACTGTCGGAATTCCAGGGGCTGCAATGGAAATTCGCGGAGATGCGGGTGGCGCTGGATGGCGCCCGGCTGCTGCTCTACCGCGCCGCGGTGAATGGCGGGAACGGCCTGCCGGATGCGCAGGAGGTGGCCATCGCAAAATACGCCTGCAACCAGGCGGGCTGGCTGGCTTCCAATGAATCCATGCAGGTCATGGGCGGCACCGGCTATTCGCGCGACCTGCTGATCGAATACTGCGTCCGGCGCTGCCGCGGCTGGATGATCGCCGGCGGCAGCCTGGAGATCCTGAAGAACCGCATCGCTGAGGGCGTCTTCGGCCGCAGCTTCCCGCAGCGGCCGCCGAAATGAGCCCGCTGCACCAGGCGCTGTTCGAGCCGCGCCGCATCGCCCTGATCGGCGCCTCCGCCGACCGCACGCGTCTCACCGCGCGGGCACAGCTCTATCTCCGCAAGCACGGCTTCACCGGCGACATCCTGCCGGTGCATCCGCGCGAGGCTCAGGTGCTCGGCGAACGCGCCTATCCAAGCGTCGCCGAGATCCCCGGTCCCGTGGATTTCGCCTATATTCTGCTTGGGACCGGCCAGGTCGAGGGGGTGGTGGATGCGGTCGCCGCCAAGGGCATCCCCGCCGCCTGCGTGCTGGCGGATGGCTTCGCGGAATCCGGGCCGGAAGGCGTAGCCCTTCAAGCTCGGCTGCTCGCCACCGCCCGCGCCGCGGGGCTCCGCATTCTTGGCCCGAATTCCATGGGCGTCATCAACCTCAATGCCCGCATCGCGTGCAGCGTGAATGCGGCGCTGGAGGCCGAGAGCCTGCCGGCCGGGCGCATCGCGCTGGTCTCGCAATCCGGCTCCATGATGGGCGCCATCATGTCGCGCGGCGCGGCGCGCGGCATCGGCTTCTCGCATCTGGTCGGCACCGGCAACGAGGCCGATCTCAGCGCGGGCGAAGTGGCCGGGCTGCTGGTGGACGACCCGAATGTGGACGCCATCCTGCTGTTCCTCGAAGCAATCCGCGCGCCCGAGCACTTCGCCGAATTGGCCCGCCGCGCCCATGCCACCGGCAAGCCGGTCATCGCCTACAAGCTTGGCCGCAGCCCCTTCGGCGCGGAACTCGCCACGAGCCATACCGGCGCCCTGGCCGGCTCCGATGCCGCCGCCGAGGCTTTCTTCCGCGCCCATGGCATCGCCCGTGTCAGCATGCTGGAGGCGCTGCTGGAACTGCCCGCGCTGCTGATCGGCCGCCGGCCCCTTGCACATCCGCAGCGCGCGGTGGGGGTGATGACCACCACCGGCGGCGGCGGCGCCATGGCGGTGGATTGCCTCGGTGTCGCCGGCATCGAGGCCCGCGCGCCGGATGCGTCGGCCGCCGCCGCGCTGGAGGCGGCGGGCTTCCCGCATCATGGCCGCCTGCTGGATGTGACGCTCGCCGGGACGAAGCCCGATCGCGTGGCCGCCGCGCTCGGCGCGCTCCAGGTGGCGGAGGATACTGACCTGGCGCTCTCGGTCATCGGCTCCTCGGCGCAGTTCCGGCCGCAGGATTCCGTGGCCGGCATCCTGCTCGCCCGCGATGCTGCGCGCGCGGCCGGGGTGGAGAAGCCACTCGCCGCTTTCCTGGTGCCGGAGGCGCCGCAGTCGCTGCGGCTGCTGGCCGAGGCCGGTATTGCCGCCTTCCGCACCCCGGAATCCGCCGCCGACTGCATCCGCGCCTGGTGCGACTGGCGCCTGCCGCGCAGCACCACCGCGGCGCCCGCCATCACCCATGCGCTGCCGGAGGCGCCGGATGAGGCGGATGCGCGGCGGCTCTTTGCCTCGCTCGGCCTGGACAGCCGCTTCGTGGTGCTGCGGACGCCGCAGGATGCGCCGGGCGATCTCGCCTGGCCGGTGGCGCTGAAGATCCTTTCGCCCGATCTCGCACATAAGACCGAGCTTGGCGGCGTGCGCCTCAACATCGCCAATGCGGCGGCGCTGAAGCAGGAGGCGGCGGCGATGCACCATCGCGTTGCCCGCCTGGCGCCGCAGGCCAAGCTCACCGGCTTCCTGGCGCAGCCCATGGCGAAGGGGTTGGGCGAGGCCATTCTCGGCTTCCGCCGCGACCCGGAAGTCGGTCCGGTGGTGCTGCTCGGCGCCGGCGGCATCACCGCCGAACTCTTCCGCGACGTCACGCTGCGCCTCGCCCCCGTCACCGAGGTGGAGGCGCAGGAGATGATCGCCGAGGTGCGCGGGTTTCGCGTGCTCGCCGGCTGGCGCGGATTGCCGCGCGGCGACCTGGCGGCGCTGGCCCGCGCCGTCGTCGCCGTCTCCCGCCTCGCCGCCCGCGAGGATATCGCAGAGGCGGAGATCAACCCGCTCATCATCGGGCCGGAGGGCGAAGGCGTGACGGTCGCCGATGCCTGGGTGGTGCCGCGCCGCTGAGGCTGCCCGATGACCGAAGGGCCGCATGGCCCGAAGGTCTGAATCGGCCAGGGGATACGAGTCACCCCTCTTCCCCCGCGGCGTCCCGGATGCCACCCTGCCCGGCATGACCACCGACCCCGCCGCGCTGATCCAGGCCCGCTATGGCGAGCAGCCCTTCGCGCCGCCCGCGGAGCTTGCCCCGGGCCTCGCCGCCATCCTCGACCGCCGGGTGACGCGGCGCTACCGGCCGGAGCCGGTGCCGGAGCCTCTGTTGCAGACTCTCCTCGCCGCCGCGCAATCGGCGCCGAGCAAATCCGACCTGCAACAATACTCCATCATCCTGTTGCAGGACCCGGCGAGGATCGCCGCCATCGCCGACTGGATCGGCACGATGCCCTGGATCAAGGACGCGCCGATCTTCCTGCTGTTCTGCGGCGATATCCGGCGCGGCCGGCGGCTCTGCGAATTGCAGGGGCGGGAATACGCCAACGACTCGGTCGATACCTTCATCAACGCCACCGCGGATGCGGCCCTGGCCATGGCGCATCTGATCCTGGCCGCCGATGCGGCGGGGCTCGGCACCTGCCCGATCAGCTATGTGAGGAACCATGTGGAGAAGGTGGGGCCGCTCTGCGGCTTGCCGAAGGGCGTCTTCCCGGTGGCGGGGCTGACGCTCGGCTGGCCGGTGGCGCGCAACGCCCCCTCGCCGCGCCTGCCGCAATCCGTGGTGGTGCACCGCGAGCGCTATGACGACAGCGGGCTAGAAGCGGCGCTGCCCGCCTATGACGCGCTGCGCCCTCCGGCCAAGCCGCGCTACCCCGAGATCCTGGGCCGGAAGCCCGAGGGCTGCGGCTGGAGCGAGAACAGCGCCCGCCAGCTCTCCGTGCCGGAACGTTTCGGCCTCCGCACCTGGCTGCGGCTGCGGGGTATCGCGCTTGACTGACGATGCACCCCCGCGGGATGCGCCGACCGACGACAATCCCGGCGGCCCGGCCTCCGAGATCCGCGCCCGCCCGCGCGTGGTGCGCCCGCGCCATGCCGCCAGCCTGATCCTCTGGCGCCAGGGCAGGCAGGGGGCGGAGGTGCTGATGGGCATGCGCCACGCCAACCACCGCTTCATGCCGAATGTGCTGGTCTTCCCCGGCGGCCGGGTGGATCGCGCCGATTACCGCGCGCAATCCGTCACCGAATTGGCGGAGTCCACCCGCGCCTGCCTGGAACGCCAGGCGCCGCCCTCGCTGGCCCGCGCGCTCGGCATCGCCGCGGTGCGGGAATTGCTGGAGGAGACCAATCTCCGTCTTGGCCATGGCGAGGGCCATCACGTGCTGCCCGACCTCGCCGCGCTCGACTATCTCTGCCGCGCGGTGACGCCGCCCAACCGCTTCATGCGCTTCAACGCCCGTTTCCTGATCGCCCCCGCGGAGGCCGCGACCGGTCCTATCCGCGGCTCCGGTGAACTGGAGGAGCTCCGCTTCTTCGGGGTGGAGGAAGCCGCCCGGCACAAGATCGCCACCATCACCGCCAAGGTGCTGGCCGAATTCCGTGCCTGGCTGGCGATGACGCCGGAGCAGCGACGCCAGCGTCAGCTCATCTGCTTCCGCGGCATGGACAACCGGCTGCCGGAGTCAGGCTGACCGTTATGCGGCAGGCATCCAGGTCTCGCCCTCCCGCCGCACCACACCCTCGGCTTCCAGCTTGATGAGGTGGGACAGCAGGCTGCGCCCGGCGGCGCCGACCAGGCGCGGATCGAGCGGGCCATAAACCGGGCCGACCAGTTCCGCCGCCGTCGCCCGGCCCTTCGCGTCGAGCGCCGCCACCACCCGCTCCTCCCGCTCCTGCCGATGCGCCGCCAGCGCCGCCAGGAAGGGGGCGGGCTCGGTGATGGCGGGGCCGTGGCCGGGCAGCAGCATACGGTCCTCGCGCGCCTGCAACCGCGCCAGGCTGCGCATATAGGCGGCCATGTCGCCATCCGGCGGGCTGACCACGCTGGTGGACCAGGACATCACATGGTCGGCGCTGAACAGCACGCCGGTCCCTTCCAGCGCGAAGCAGAGGTGATTGCCGCAATGCCCTGGCGTGTGCAGCGCGGTCAGGCGCCAATCGCCGCCTTCCACCCTGCCGCCATCGGGCACGCGGATATCCGGGATGAAATCGTGGTCGCCACCCTCGCCCCCCCTCGGCGGCCGGGGTCATGTGCGGCGCGAAACCCAGCATCGGCGCCCCGGTCACCGCCGCCAGCGCGCGGGCGCCGGGCGAATGGTCGCGATGGGTGTGGGAGACGATCACCTGCGTCACCCGCTCGCCCCGCACGGCCGCCAGGATGGCCTCCAGATGCGCCGCATCCACCGGCCCGGGGTCCAGCACAGCCACCTCGCCGCGGCCGATGACATAGGTATTGGTGCCGCGGAAGGTGAAGGCCGAGGGGTTGTTGCAGAGGATGCGCCGCACGCCCGGCGCCGTCTCCTCCACCGCGCCGGGGGCCAAGGTGTCGTCCCTGCGGAAGGGGATGCTCATTCTTCGCTCCTTTCGGCCGCGGCCATGCGCCGGCGCACCAGTTCCCGGTGCAGGATATAGAGGCCGGCGATGACGATCAGCGCGGAGCCTGCCAGCATCCAGGGCGTCGGCACATCCCCCCCATACCATCCAGCCCAGCGCAATGGACCAGAGCAGCGAGGAATAGGAATAGGGGCCGAGCGCCGAGACCTGGGCGCTGGCATAGGCCTCGGTCAGCAGCCATTGCGCGCCGCCGCCCACCAGCCCGATCAGCACCAGCATGGCGAGATCCGGCCAGGTGGGCGTGACCCAGACGAAGGGCAGCACCAGCAGGGTGAAGCTGGTCATCAGCAGCGACTGCCAGAGCACGATGGTGGTCGAGGTCTCGGTGGCGGACAACTGCCGTACCAGAAGCGTGGTCAGCGCCGAGAACAGCCCCTGCGACACCGCGGCGACGGTGCCCGCCACCATCAGCGCGCTGACCGGCCCGGCGCCATGGAACACCCCCTGCCCCGCCGCGATCACCAGCACGCCGCAGAAGCCCAGCAGCACGGCGGACCAGCGATGCCGCCCCACCTTCTCGCCGAGCAGGGGAATGGCCAGTATGGTAACGAAAAGCGGCGTGGTGTAGCCGAGCGCCGTCTGCTCGGCCAAGGAGAGCACGGTGAGAGCGAAGAAGCTGCAACCCTGCGCCATGGTGCCGGTAATGGCGCGCAGGAAATGCCCCGGGAAGCGCCGCGTCCGCAGCAGCCTAGCGCCGCCGCTGCGGGCGACGATCAGCCCTATCACCGGCAATGCGAAGAAGCTGCGGAAGAACATCAGTTCGACGAAGGGGATGCGGTCCCCGAGTTCCTTCACCATGGCCGACATGCCGGTGAAGAGCAGATGCGCCAGCAGCATGCAGAGCGCGCCGCGGCGGATATCATGCCGGAGCGGCATCAGCCCGCCTTCGCCGCCGCGCGTTCCTGCGCCCGCCGCACCCTCTCGCGATGCACGTTGTAGAGCCCGGCGCCGATGACGATGGCGGCGCCGGCCAGGGTGGTCCAGGCCGGCACCTCCGCCCAGATCAGGAAGCCGAGCGGGATGCCCCAGAGCAGCGGTGAATATTCGAAGGGCGCGATGGCCGAGATCGGCGCCAGGCCGAAGCCGCGCGCAAACAGCATATGCGCCACCCCATTCGCCATGCCGAAAGCCACCAGGGCCAGCAACCCGGCCCAGCTCGGCAGCAGCGGCGGCGGGCCGGAGGCGGGCCACATGGCAGGGACCATCAGCAGCAGCAGCCCCACCGGGATATGCGCGACCATCAGCCAGAAGGCGATGGCGCTGGGCGTATCGGTGCGGGTTAGCACGCGGGTCCAGATCCGGGTGAGCGCCATCACCACGGTGGCGACCAGCAGCATCCCGGTCTCCCATCGCCACAACTCGCCGCCAGGCTGGAGCATGAACAGCACGCCGCCGAAGCCGATCGCGGTGCTGAGCCAGCGCCGCCAGCCGATCCGCTCGCCCAGCATCGGGATGGCCATCAGGGTCATCAGCAGCGGCGCCGCAGCCGCCACGGCATAGCTGTCGGCCAGCGAGACACCCAGCATCCAGGCCAGGTACCAGGCGGCGGAGACGCTGGTATGCAGGACATTCCGCAGCCCGAGCAGTCGCCAGCGCACCGGCCTGAGCCCGCGGCCACGCGCCAGCACCGCCACTGTCATGGCGCCGATCAGCCCGCGCCAGACCATGGCGGCGGCCGGCCCGATCTCCGGCAGCACCCATTTCACCGAGGCATCCGCCGCCGAGATCACGGCATAGCCCAGCGCCACGAGCAGCAGCCCGCGCATCGCCTCCTCGCCCGTGGGCACAAGGTGCGAGGCGGTGCGGGAGGGCAACGGCGCCGGCCCGGCCGCAGCCAGGCGAGCGCCGGGACTTTCCGGCATCAGCGCGGCCTTCGCTCAGGCAAGCACGGCCTCGGCCTGCATGCAGGTGGCGCCATCCTCGTCCCGCGTCTCGGCCCGGGCATCCTGGCCCGAGAAGGTGCCGAGCAGGGTCAGGCGCCGCCCGTCGAAACAGGGGCGGCGTCCGCGATAGGCGAAGCGGGCGAGCCGGGCGCCGGGCGGCGCATGGTCCAGCACGTGCTGCGCCAGCAAGGTCGCCTGCAAGGGGCCATGCACCACCAGGCCGGGATAGCCCTCCACCCCGGTGACATAGGGGTGGTCGTAATGGATGCGGTGGCCATTGCCGGTGAGCGCGGAGTAGCGGAACAGCATCACGCTGTCAGGCACCAGGCTGGCCGTGGCCGCACCCGGCATCTCGGGCGCCGGTTCGGCGGCGCGCACCGCCGCGCCCTCGGTGCCGCGATAGACCAGGTCCTGCTCCTCCTCCAGCGCCGGGCCGCGCGGCCCCTCCACCAGATGGTGCACGGTGACGAAGACGAGCCGGCCGGAACCGCCGGATTTCTCGTCCACCTTGCGGATGGTGCTGGTGCGGCGCAGCCGGTCCTCGGCCTGGAGGCCGGCGGCATGGAAGGTCACGCGACCGCCCGCCCACATGCGGCGCGGCAGGTCATGCACCGGCGGCAGGAAGCCGCCGCGCTTCGGGTGGCCATCCGGCCCCAGCTCCTCGGGCCTCCGCCAGTCCTGGAAGAGCATCCAGTGCCAAAGGGGCGGCAGCGCCCCTTGCGGCACCGGCCGCCCGAGCGTGGCGGCCAGCCCCTCGACCAGCCTGGGATCGACGCGGTCCTCCCGCGTCTCGGTGCGGCCGACATAATCCTGGTGGGTCATCAGTCTTCCCGCAGAAACAGTCGATAGCCCTCGACCTCGGCCGCTGGGCGATACCGCCGGAAGGTCTCGGCGAACAAGGGGATGGCGCGAGAAATATTCCAGAAAATCGAATTCCCGGCCACACCAGGGAATGCCCGGGTTGCGTGACACCAGGATCGCGGCCGGCGGCGCACGGGAGAAATCCTCGGCCACAGTGCGGTAGACGAAGAATTCGGCGCGCGGCATCTCCCAGGTCTCGCGGTAGCGCGCGCCATTGGCCGGGCAGCGGTTGTAGACCCCCTGCAACAGCCAAAGGTTCATCGTCCGCAGCGTCGATTGCGCGCGGGCATAGTTCAGCGCCGGATAGACCGGGAAGATGTCGGGCGAGAGCACCAGCAGCCGCTCCCCATAGGCCTCCCGCTTCAGCAGGTCGGAGACCGCCCCGGCCCGCGACCAGGACCAGGTGATCTGCCGCCAGGGCGCCTCGGCACCGGCGAAATTATGGATGCCGATGGCGAAGGCGGCGATCACCGCGGCGGCGGGGGCGGCACGCAGCGCCCGCATCCCCGGCAGGGACCGGTCCAGCCAGCGCGCGGCCAGCACCACCGCCAGCAGCCCGGTCAGCAGCCGCACCGGCAGGGCGTGATAGGACCAGCCCTTGTGCTGCACCACGGCGGAAACCGTGGCGCCCAGCGCCGCCAGCGCCAGCACCTGCGGCAATGCCCGCGCTTCGTGCCGGAACCCCGCCGGCCGGAAGGCCACCACCATCAGCGGCAGCAGCAGCATCAGCGCGGTGCCGAGCCGCTCGGTCAGGATCACCTGCCACCAGGCGAAGCCGCCGAGGTCGAGGTAGTAGTCCCAGACCAGCGGCAGCACGTAGCCCAGGTATTCCGGGAAGAGCACCGGCAGGCTGGCCAGATAGAGCAGCCAGATCCCCGCCATGCTCCAGGGCACCGGGTCGCGCAGCGCCCGGAGCGGGCCGCGGCGGAGCAGCACCCACCCCTCCACCAGCGCCGGCACCGCCAGGAAATGCGGCTTCAACGCGAAGCCCAGCCCGGCCAGCACGGCGCAGCCCAGGGTGAGGCCGCGCCCGGTTGGCACCCCCTCGATGCGGCGCGCCGCCAGCAGCAGATAGGGGATCGCGGCCACCGCCATGAGGTGCTCGCGCTGGCCGAAATCATAGCCGGCGGCGATGGTCAGCAACGGGATGGTAACGGCGAGACAGGCGGCTTCCATCGGCCCCGCCCCGCCGAGCCGCACCAACCGCAACGCCATGCCCGCCGAAAGGGCGCAGAGCCCGAAGACGCAGAGCAGCAGCCCCTGCACCGCATCCAGCGGCGTCCAGGCGCCGATCGCCGCCGGCAGCAGGTTGAGGACGAAGACCAGCGGCGGATTGACGTCGATCAGGTCGGCATAGAGCCTTTCCCCGGCGATCCAGCGCTCGGCGAAATCCAGCACCGCCGCCACGTCATGGTTCAGCGGCGGCGACAGCGCGACCAGCAGATAGGCCAGGGCCGGCAGCAGCGCGGCGACCCGGAGCAGCCGCGCCGCCAGGGCTGGATCGGTGGCCCCGGCCAGGGGCGTGGCAACAGGCGGATGCGGCGGGATAGGGTCCGAGGGCATCATGGCAGGGCGCACATCCTTGTCGCGCCGCACCGATCCTGCAATGCCATTGCGGCCGGGATGCGGCAGCGGCGAGGCAACTGCGCCCGATGCCTCACCCCACGCGCTTGTTGCGCTGCCGCGCCTTGTCGCCCCCGCCGGCCGCATGCCAGAAACGGGGCGTGGAGCCCGCCGAATATCAATTGATGGACGCTGCCGAGGACGGCATGTGGTGGTATCGCGCCCTGCATGCCCAGGCCCTCGGTGCGCTGGAGGCCGCCCGCCCGGCCGGAACCGCGCCCTGGGGCGGGCTGCTCGATGCCGGCTGCGGCACCGGCGGCTTCCTGGCGCGGCTGCGCCAGGCCCGGCCCGACATCCCGGCCACCGGGCTGGAATACATGCCGGAGGCCGCCGCCCGGGCCCGGGCCAAGGCCGGGCTCCCGGTCGCGGTCGGCACGGTGAATGCCCTGCCCTTCGCGGATGCCAGTTTCGGCGCCCTGATCAGCCTCGATGTGCTCTCCCACGCCGCGGTGGAGCCGGACCGCGCCCTGGCCGAGATGTTCCGGGTGCTGCGGCCGGGCGGGCTGCTGCTGGTGAACCTGCCGGCCTTCGAATGGTTGCACTCGGCGCATGACCTCAGGGTGCACAATGCCCGCCGCTTCACCGCCGGCACCGCCCGCGCCCTGCTGGCCGGCGCCGGCTTCCAGGCGATCCGCCCGCGCTACTGGAACGCCCTGCTGCTGCCGCTGATGGTGGTGCAGCGCAAGTTGCTGGCACGCGCGCCCGACAACCGCTCCGATGTTGCCCCGTTTCCGCCTTGGCTGAACCGTAGCCTCTGGGCGATGACGGCGCTGGAGCGGCGGCTGATGGTGGGCGGCCTGCCCTTCCCCGCCGGCGGCTCGGTGCTTGCCACTGCCCTGCGTCCCTGATGCCACCGTCCCTGACCGGAGAATCCTTGCGTATCATGCCTGAATCCCCGCGCGACACGCTTTCCGGGTATCCGGTAGGTCTGAGCATCGTCGTCCCGGTCTATCGCGGCGCCGCCACCGTGGGCCGGCTGGTGGAGGCGCTCTCCGCCCTTGCCCCGGTGGGCGGGCTCGAGATCGTGCTGGTGAATGACGGCAGCCCGGACAATTCCGGCGATGTCTGCCGGGCGCTGGCCGCCAGCGCCAGCGTGCCGCTCACCTACCTGGAACATGCCCGCAACTTCGGCGAGCACAACGCGGTCATGACCGGGCTGCGGCATGCCCGCGGCGCCTATGTCATCACCATGGACGATGACCTGCAGAACCCGCCGGAGGAGGTGCTGAAGCTCTATGACCACGCCCGCCTGGGCCATTGGGACGTGGTCTATACCCGCTATGCCGAGAAGCGGCACGAGGGCTGGCGCAACCTCGGCTCCCGCTTCGCCAACCGGGTGGCGGATGCGCTGCTGGACAAGCCGAAGGGCCTGTATCTCTCCTCCTTCCGCTGCATGAATGCGCTGGTGGTGCGGGAGGTCACGAAATACCGCGGCCCCTACCCCTATGTGGACGGGCTCATCATGCAGGTGACGAAGCGGATCGACAGCGTCGAGGTGCTGCACCTGGCCCGGCTCGAAGGCCGCTCCAACTACACCCTGGTGCGGCTGGTGCGGCTCTGGCTGAACCTGGCCACCAATTTCTCGGTGCTGCCGCTGCGGCTGGCGATCTTCGCCGGGGTCGGCATGGGCGTGCTCGGCCTGTTCGGCGCGCTGCTGGTGATGGCGGAGGCGCTGACCGGCGCGCCGCCCTCCGGCTGGGCGTCCAGCATGACCATGATGCTGCTGATCGCCGGCGTGCAGTTCCTGATCCTTGGCGTGCTCGGCGAATATGTCGGCCGCGCCTTCCTCTCAGCCAACGGCAAGCCGCAGGGCGTGGTGCGGCAGGTGATCGGCCCAGCCGCCCCGGAAATCCAGCCGGCGGCGCGGCTGCGGGAGGATGCGCTCTCGTGACCCCCTTCTGGCTGGCGCTCGGCGCCGCGATCTGCACCTCGCTGGTCGGGCAGGTGCTGCTGAAGACCGGGGCGGGCGGCGAGGGCGGCTTCCTCGCCCAGCTCTTCCGGCCCGCCACCATGATTGGCCTGGTCTTCTATGGCGGCGCGGCGCTGCTCTATATCGTGGCGCTGCGGAAGATCCCGATGTCGGTGGCGCTGCCCTGCACCGCGGCCAGCTATGTGGTGATCGCCATCATCGGGCATTTCATGTTCGGCGAGGCGCTGGGGGCGCAGAAACTGGCGGCGATCGCGCTGATCAGCGGCGGGGTGGTGCTGCTGGCGGCGGCCGCCTGAGACGCGGCATGCGCCGGACCAGTTGCGGCGTGATCGTGACCGACGGGGCGAGGCTGCTGCTCGGCCATTTCGCGCGGGCGGTGCTCTGGGACATCCCGAAGGGCCTGGCGGAGCCGGGCGAGGATTTCGCCGTGGCGGCGGCGCGCGAATTGCGGGAGGAGACCGGCCTCCGTGTCCCGCCCGGCGCGCTGGTGCCGCTCGGCCTGCATCGCTACCTGCCGGCCAAGGACCTGGCGCTGTTCCTCTGGCGCCGCGCGGAGATGCCGGCGCCGGAGGAGCTGCGCTGCACCTCCTTCTTCCGCCATGCTGACGGCACCAGGTTGCCGGAATTCGATGCCTTCGCCGTGCTGCCCTGGGAGGAAGCCCTGGGCCGCATCGGCAAGAACCTGCGGCGCGTGCTAGGCGAGGCTCGGCACGGCCCGGATTGGCCATTCGACCCTCCGGTTATTGGGGCTTGAGCCCGATCCGCTCGATCACCGCCCGCCACTTCGCCGCCTCCCCGGCGATCAGCCGGCCGAATGCCTCTGGCGTCGAACTCTCCGCCGCCGAGCCCAGCGCGGCATAGGCCGCCCGCACGTCCGGCCGCGCCAAGGCACGGCCCACCGCCCCGTTCAGCGCCGCCGGCAGCGCCTGGCGCCTCACCGCTTCAGCCCCAGATCGCCGGCGATGTCGTTGCGGATCTCGCGGGACTGGAAGCGCCAGCCCGCCGGCGTGCGGGAAACCACATCCTCATAGGTGCCGGCCAGGGCCAGCAGCGGCCCGGCCTCGCTCTCCCGCACCATCAGGAAATTAGACTTCACCCGGGCGCGGTCGCCCTCCAGCCGGATGACGATATTGGTGGTGAGGTGCCGCCGCACCGGCCCCTCGCCCGCAACCGGCACGATGCTGCGCGCCAGTTCGGCGATCTCGCGCGGGCCGCGGGCCTTCTGCGGGATGCGGCTCGGGCCCCATTCGGCGGTCTCGGTGAAGAGAGCGCCCATCTCCCCGAAGCGGCATTCGTCGAGGCAGAAGCAGCCCAGGCTCAACTGGTCGTCGCAACGCCTGCCTGAGCCGATCGCAGCGCCTCGTCAAGCGCTTCGGCTGGCGTTCTCCAGCCGAGCGTCTTGCGAGGCCTGCCATTGAGCGCCGCAGCCACGGCCGCGAGGTCATCGGCGCCGTGCGCGCTCAGGTCAGTCCCCTTCGGGAAGTACTGCCGCAGCAGCCCGTTGGTGTTCTCGTTCGTGCCACGCTGCCACGGGCTGTGCGGCTCGCAGAAGTACACCTGCACGCCGGTGTCGATCCGCAGCCGGGCGTGCTCGCTCATCTCCGCCCCCTGGTCCCAGGTCAGCGACCGGCGCAGCGCCTCCGGCAGGGTGGTGATCATGCGGGTGATGGCGTCGCGCACCGCTTCCGCCCCATGCCCGGCCAGCGCCGGGCCGTTCTTGACGCGCGTTCCCTCTCCATGACCCGGCATGCGGGGCAGGTGCAGCAGCATCGTGAACCGCGTCGTGCGCTCCACCAGGGTGCCGATTGCTGAGCTGCCAAGGCCAAGGATGAGGTCTCCCTCCCAATGCCCCGGCACGGCCCGGTCGTCCGCCTCCGCCGGGCGCTGGCTGATCAGCACCTCGGGCGCGACATGCGACTTGCCGCGCCCCCGGCTCCGCGCCCGCGGCACGCGCAGCGCCCGCCCGGTTCGCAGGCAGGCCGTCAGCTCGCGGCGCAGCGCGCCGCGGCCCTGGACGTAGAGCGACTGGTAGATGGCCTCATGGCTGATCCGCATCGCACCATCGCCAGGAAAGTCGAGCCGCAGCCGCCGCGAGATCTGCTGCGGGCTCCATCCTCTCGCCCAGCGCCGAGGCTGCCTCGGTCCATGCCGCCGGCCCTTCCACGGCACCGCCGGTCCGGGCACCGTAGCCCCGCCTGGAGAGACCACGGCACCCGCCAGCCGATCTTGCACATACGCCCTCAGCGCCGGGTGCGTCACCAGCTTCGCCGGCTTCGGACGCCGCGCCGCCCGCTCAGCATGCCACTGCGCCGTCGTGGCCCTGTACTCCAGGTTGCCGCTGCGCGTGGCCGCATTGCGCCGTAGCTCGCGCGAGACCGTCGATGCCGCCCGTCGCAGCCGCCGGGCAACCTCTCGCACTCCACAGCCCTGGGCTCGCAGCAGCGCAATCTCCTCGCGCTCCGCAAACAACAGGTATCGTCCCGAAGGCGGCTTTGACGACCGCCCGAGCGTCGATGGTGGCATCCCGCCCGCCTCCCGAAACCAGCGGGACCCAACCGCCTCCGACACCCCCACGCCGATCGCCGCGTCCCAGCTCGACTGTCCCGCCGCAATCAACGTCCAGAAGCGCCGCTGGTCCTCACGCCGGGCTACTCCCGGGCGGCCTGGCGAAGGAGACTTCGCCCGCAAAGCCCGATCCGAACGCCGCCGACCCGCCATCGCAACCACCCTCCGCCTTGGTGTTGCGACGACCACTTGAATCCACCCAGTATTCCGCCAGCAATTCGCGGATCGCATCCTTGTCCTCCAGCGGCGTCGGCATCTTCGGCCTCCTCCCATCGCCCGGAAAAGCCTCGGCGGGGTGGTTGCGGCTGTCAACCGATCCGCCCCGTCCCGGTTGAGCCGCGCCCCGCCCTGCCCTATTCCCTTCCCTTGTCTGGGGTGGGGGATGGATGACGGTCAGCGTCGATCTGGGACGGACGGAGGCCGGGCAGCCCGCCCTGCTCGACCTTGAGGAATTGCTGGCCACCCGGCTGCTGGTGCAGGGCAATTCCGGCTCCGGCAAGTCGCACCTGCTGCGCCGCCTGCTGGAGCAGAGCGCCCCCTGGGTGCAGCAGGCGGTGATCGACCCGGAGGGCGATTTCGTCACCCTGGCCGAGCGCCATGGCCATCTGGTGATCGACGCCGCCGCGCATTCCGAGGCCGGGCTGCAATTGGCGGCGGAGCGGGTACGGCGGCACCGCGTCTCGGTGGTGCTGGACCTGGAGGGGCTGGATGCCGAGGGCCAGATGCGCCGCGCCAGCGCCTTCCTCGGCGGCCTTTTCGAGATGGAGCGCGACGCCTGGACCCCGATGTTGGTCGTGGTGGACGAGGCGCAGCTCTTCGCCCCCGCCGTGGCCGGCGAGGTCTCGGACGAGGCGCGGAAGCTCTCGCTCGGCGCCATGACCAACCTGATGTGCCGCGGCCGCAAGCGAGGGCTCGCCGGGGTCATCGCCACCCAGCGCCTGGCCAAGCTGGCCAAGAATGTCGCGGCGGAAGCCTCCAACTTCCTGATGGGCCGCACCTTCCTCGATATCGACATGGCCCGCGCCGCCGACCTGCTCGGCCTGGAGCGACGCCAGGCGGAGCAGTTCCGCGAGCTGGAGCGCGGCCATTTCCTGGCGCTCGGCCCGGCGCTCGCGCGGCGCCCGCTGCCGGTGCGGATCGGCGCGGTGGAGACGGAATCGCGCGGCGCCGGGCCGAAGCTCACCCCCCTGCCGGAAACCCCGGTGGCGGAGGCGCGGGAGCTGATCCTGAAGCCGCCGGAGCCGGGCCCGCCGCGCCCCGCCGCCCGCCGCCCGCCGCCCCTGCCGCAGCCGGACCTGCTGGCGCAATTGGCCCAGGCCCGCCCGGCCGCCCTGCATGATGCCGCCGAACCCGCGCCGCAGAGCCCGGAGGAGGTGGCCGAACGCCGCCTCCGACTGGAGGAGGTGATGCGCGAGGTGCTGGCCGAGCCGGACTCCGCCTATCGCCCGGTGCCGGTGCTCTACCAGGATTTCCTGGTGCGCTGCCGGATTCGCGGCCTGGCCGGCAAGCCGCCTGACATGGCCGCCTTCCGCCGGCTGCTGGCGGTGGGAAGGGCCGGCATCGGCGAGGCGGCGGCAGCACGGCCGGAGTGGCAGCAGGCGGTGGAGCGGGCGCCTTCCCTGCCCGAGGATCTCCAGGGCGTCTACCTGCTCCTGGCCCGCAGCGCGCTGGAGGGGGCGCCCTGCCCCTCCGACGCCGCCATCGCACTGGCCTATGGCAGCCGCTCGCTCGGCCGGGCGCGGCGGGTGCTGGCCTGGATGGAGGAGCAGGGCGCGATCTTCTGCCGCCCGGACCTGGCCGGGCGGCGGATCGTCACCATCGCCGGCCTCGGCTGGGAAACCGCGCCGGGCGACCCGGAGGCGGCGGTGGCCTGAGCTTCCCCTTGCGGGCTCAGTTCTGCGGCACGTCCAGCCGGCTGAGGATGGGCCGCCACTTCTCCGCCTCGTCGCGCAGGAAGGTGCCGAATTCCTCCGGCGTGCCGCCCTTCACGAATTGGCCGTCATTGGTCAGGCGCTCGCGGATGCGCGGGTCCTGCAGGGCGCGGACCGCGGCGGCGTTCAACGTCTCCACCACCGCGGCCGGGGTGCGTGCCGGCGCCAGCAGGCCGAACCAGCTCTGCGCGACGAGGCCCGGCGCGGCGGCCTCGGCGAAGGTGGGAACATCGGGCGTGGAGGGCACGCGCTCGGCGCTGGTCCAGCCGAGGATGCGGCCCTGCTGGTTGTTGTAGACCGGCAGCGCGGTGCTGCCCGCCACCACCAGAAGGTCGAGGTTGCCGGCGATGAAATCGTTCAACTGCGCCGCGTCGCCGCGATAGGTCACGTCCTGCATCGTCAGGCCGAGGCGTTCCAGCACCATCAGCATGGCCACATTGGTCAGCGTGGTCGGGCCATTGGTGCCATAGGTGATCTCCCCCGGCCGGGCACGGGCGGCGGCGATCATCGCCGCGATATCGGCCGGCCCGTCATTGCGGGCGATGACCGCGAAGGGGAAGACCGAGGCCAGGGTGATGGGCGCGAAATCCTCCATCTTGTAGGGCAGCTTGCGGTAGATCACCGGATTGATGGTCAGCGTCGTGCCCGCGGCCATCAGTATCGTGTGCCCGTCCGGCTGGGCGCGGGCCACGGCCTCGGCGCCGATAATGGTATTGCCGCCCGGCCGGTTCTCGATCTGCACCGGCTTGCCGAGCGCTTCCGTCATCCGTTCCGCCATGAGGCGGGTCAGCACATCGGTGCTGCCGCCCGGGGAGAAGGGCACCACGATGGTGACGGGCCGTGACGGGAAGGCGGGCTGGGCCAGGGCAGGCGTGGCTCGCAGCAAGGGCGACGCGGCAAGGCCGGCCAGGTACGCAGCCAGGCGTCTGCGCGATGCGTGGGGCATGGGTTTCCTCCTCAAGGCTTGCCGGTCAGGCAGTTCCGTCAGTCCACAACGCGTCTTCGATGCCCGGGATCGCCTTCCCTGGCCAGTGCCCCCATGGTCGCAAAGGCAGTCTGACTACGCCGGCCTGCCGCTGCCGGCCATCCTTCCCCGCGCCGCGGTTATGCGGGCAGCGCCCGCACGGCTTGGCAGCGCACCAGGTGGAACAGCCTCGCCGCCCCGCGCATCGCCGCAGGATAGGGTTCTACAGCAGCCCCTCCCGCCGCAGCGAGGTCTGCCTGCCATTACCGACGATCAGGTGGTCGTGCAGCACGATGCCGAAGACCCCGGCCGCCGCCTTCACCTCCGCCGTCATCTCGATATCGGCGCGCGAGGGCGTCGGGTCGCCGCTCGGGTGGTTATGGACCAGGATCATGGCGGTGGCCTGCACCTCCAACGCGCGCTTCACCACCTCCCGCGGATAGACCGGGGTGTGGTTCACCGTGCCGCGGGCCTGCGCCTCATCGGCGATCAGCCGGTTGCGGCTGTCGAGGTAGAGCACGTGGAAACACTCCACCGGCTCCCGCGCCAGCGCCGCGGTGAGGTAGTCCACCAGCCGGTCCCAATTGTTCAGCACCGGCCGGTCCATCACCTCCGCCCGGGCCAGGCGCAGCGCCGCGGCGCGCACCAGCTTGATGGCGGCGACGCTGTGCGGCCCGAGCCCGCGTGTGTCGAGCAGGGTCTGCTGCGGCGCCGCCAGCACGGCGGCGAAGCTGCCGTAGCGGTTGATGAGCGACTTCGCCATCGGCTTGGTGTCGCCGGTCTTGAAGGCGAAGAAGAGCAGCATTTCCAGCAGCTCGTAATCCGCCAGCGCCTCCGGGCCGCGCTCCAGCAGCTTCTCCCGCATCCGACCGCGATGGCCGTGCGGGCCGGTGCTCGGGAAGGGCGGCGCCACACCCTCCCGGGGGGTGAAGGAGCGGTCGGGGACATGCGGGGCCGGCACCGGCCCGCTCAGCCCGGTGCCGGGGAAGGCTTGCGGCGCTTCGGCGAAGCCGGCCAGGGCAAAATCCCCCCTCGGTCGCCTGGCCCGGCCAGGCCCGGCTGGAGTCGATCGACCGCTGCGGCTCACGCGCCCGGCGAGGCGGGCGAAGGGCACCGCCCTCGCCCGCCGCATGCCGCCTCAGCCAGCCGAACATCCTGTCCAGCCCCATCGCCCGCCTCCTGCACGCCTTGCGTGTGGAGACTTATAATCCCGGAATTTTAACGACTGGCCAGAGGCAATTTCTACAATCGGCTGAGCGCGCCGCAGATCTGTTCAACCTGTGCCTCGGTCAATTCCGGATACATCGGCAGGCTCAGCACCTCCCGCGCCGCCCGCTCCGTCTCGCCACAGCCGGCGGGGCCGAGCGGCACCCGGCCGCGATAGGCGCCCTGCAGATGCACCGGCACCGGGTAGTGGATGCCGGTCCCCACCCCCGCCTCGCGCAGCCGCGCCTGCATCGCGGCCCGGTCCGGCGCGCGCAGCACATACTGGTGGAAGACATGCTCGGCGCCGGGGCGCCGCGCCGGCGGCGCGATGGGCCCGCCCGCCAGCGCCGCGTCATAGGCGGCTGCGATCTCCCGCCGCCGCGCATTGCCGGTATCGAGATGCGGAAGCCTGGCGCGCAGGATCGCCGCCTGCACCTCGTCGAGCCGGCTGTTCACGCCGACCATGGCGGAGACGTAGCGCTCCTTCCAGCCATATTGGCGGATGGCGGCAATGCGGTCAGCCAGTTCGAAATCATCTGTCGCCAGCACCCCGCCATCGCCGAGCGCGCCGAGATTCTTGGTGGGATAGAGGCTGAAGGCCGCCGCCGCCCCCATGGTGCCGAGCCGGCGCCCGCCGAGCGAGGCGCCATGCGCCTGCGCGCAATCCTCGATCAATGCCACGCCATTGGTGGCGCAGGCTTCCAGCATGGGGTCGAGGTCGCAGGCCTGGCCATAGAGATGCACGGCGATGGCGGCGCGGATCGGCGGCAGGCCGGGCGGCGGGTCCTCCAGCACGGCGGTCAGCTCGTCCGGGTCCATGGTGTAGGTATCGGGGTCGATGTCGAGCAGCAGCGGCGTGGCGCCGGCCATCTCGATCGCCGCCACGGTGGCGACCGCGGTATGCGAGACGGTGGCGACGGTGCAGCCCTCGCCGATGCCGAGGCCCCTGAGGATCAGCGCCAGCGCATCCGTGCCATTGGCGCAGCCCACCGCCCGGGAGGTGCCGAGCCATGAGGCGAATTCCTGCTCGAAGGCCTCGCCCTCACGGCCTAGGATGTACCAGCCGCTGGACAGCGCGCGCGCCACGGCGGCGTCGATCTCGGCCTGCTGCGCACGGTAGCCGGCGCCGGGATCGGCCTGCGGGATGATGGTCGGGGAAGCGGTCATGCTGCGGTCCTGAAGCTCTGGCTGGCCGAGGCGACCAGTCTGCGCCAGCGGGGCGCCCTGGTCACGCGCCGGCGTGAGGGATGTGCGGGATCAGGTGTAGTCGGCCAGCCTGGCGCGATACCAGTCGAGCGTGCGGGCCAGGCCCTCATCCAGCCCGACCCGTGGCGCCCAGCCGGTGGCGGCGCGGAAGGCGCGGTCGTCGGCATGGTAGCTGCCGATATCGATCGGCGCGCGGTCGGCGGGGGACCTGCGCACCGAGTAATGGCCGCGGCCGCCATTGGCGGCGATCAGCCGCTCGGCGAGTTCCAGCAGCGAGGCCGGCGGCGCGCCGCCGAGATTGAAGGCATGGCCGGCGACGCCGGGCCGCACCGCGGATTCGGCGGCCATGAGGAAGGCGCGGGTGACATCCTCCACATAGGCCAGGTCGCGCAACTGCTCGCCACCCCAGACCTCGAAGCCCTCGTTCTTCAGCACCTGGCGGATCCAGATGCCGAGGAAGGTCTGCCGCGCATCGCGGATGCGGAGCCTCGGGCCATAGCAATTGGTCAGGCGCAGCGAGACGACGGGGCGCTGGTGCACCCGCTGCTCCAGCAGCCAATACTGCTCGCCGGCGAATTTGGAGACGCCATTGGCGTCCGGCGGCTGCACGGGATGCAGCTCATCCACCGGCAGGCGCAGTGGCCGGCCATAGAATTGCCGGGTGGAGGCATGCACCACGGTGGCGCGCGGCGCCGCCTCCCGCATCACGCCGATGAGGCGCACCTGCGCCACGGCATTGATCGCGATATCCGCCACCGGGTCCTTCTGGCCGCCCATATGGCTGGTCTGCGCCGCCATGTTGAACAGCACGTCCACGTCCTGGCAGAGGCTGTGCAGCTCCGCGTCCCGGATGTCGCCCCGCACCAGCAGGACGGAGGCACCCTCAAGATTGGCGATATTGGCGCCGCCCTCCTCGGACATGACATCGAGCGCGGTGACACGCGCGCCAAGCCCCGCCAGGTGGTGGCACAGCCCGCTGCCGAGGAAACCGGCGCCGCCGGTCACCAATACGCGCTTGCCCCGCCAGAAATCGGCCCCTTCGGCCTCGGTCATCGATCCTGCATCCTCATCCTGCGCGCGGAGTCGGAACCCGCCCGCCGCTGTGTCATCCTGCCCTGGTGAATAAGGCGGAAGCATGCCTGCTCCCCGGCGGCGCCGGGGCGCGCCCGCCTCCGCAACAGAATGCCCCGGCCCGGCCGCTTCGGCAGCATGATCTATGCGCGAGTGCTCAGGCAGAGCAGCGGAAGTCGGGCCAGCAGCCGCATCACATCATCCACCGGAGGCATGTCGCCACGACCGAGGGCGGGGAGAGTCACCACACCGGAATGCGGCGCCTCCGGGAAACCGCAGCGAATCGATCCGGCCAGGCCGATGCAAAGCGGTGCGGCAATGGCGGCTGGTCACGCCCCGCGCCTGTCCGGCAAGGCGGCGACTCCGGTGATTTCCACCCGCCAGGCGGGATCCACCAGCGGCGCCTGGATGGTCATGCGCGCCGGCTTGGCCGTGGGGTCGAGCCAGCGGTCCCAGGCACGGTTCATCGCCGGGGCGTCGCGGATATCGGCCAGCACGACGGTGACGGAGAGCAGGTGCCGCCGGTCGGTGCCGGCCTCGGCCAGCAGCGTGTCGATCTGGGCGAGGATGTCGGCGGTCTGGCCCTCGGCATCCAGGCCCGGGTCATCCGCCACCTGGCCGGCCAGCCAGACCAGCCCGCCCGAAGCACCCCGATGCACCACCGCGCCGGAGAGACGCTCCTCCTCCGCAAGCCTCTGGATCATCGCCATGCCGCCACCCTCCTTCGCCCGCGCCCCGGGCGGGGCCCCGCTCTCGATACTCGCCCAGGCGATCCTGGCCAGCCGCTTTCTGCCGGTGGTGTTCTTTTTCGGGCCGGCCCGGGCGCGGGCGTGCGGATGCCTGCGCCACTCCGATCCGCAGGGCCGGGCGGCGGCGTGAGGGCCGCCGCCCGCGCCGGTGTCAGAGCCGGTCGAGCGCCGGCAGGTCGTTGCCGAACCAGTTCCGCTGCAGCAGCGTCCGTGCCGCCGCGATGCCATCGCCATCGCCCCGCGCCTCTGCGACGCGCAGCAGCCCGGCGGCCGCCCAGCCATTGTTGGGGCTGCGCCGCAGCGCCTCGCGGAAGGCGGCCTCCGCCTCCCCTGGCCGGCCGGCCGCCAGCAGCGCGGCGCCGAGCGATTGCTGCACGGGGTAGTACCAGAAGGGCGGCTCCATATAAGGCAACCGGTCCTGCGCCGCCGCGGCCTCGGCGAAGAGCGTGGCGGCCCGGGCATGGTCGCCCTCGGTCTGGGCCAGCCGCGCCTGCACCACCTTGGCGGCGATACCCAGCACATCGGTGCCGGGCACGCCCAGCCTGCCGAGTTCCGCGATGCCTGGCGTCTGCGCCAATTCGCCGATCGCGGCGACCTCGCCGCGCGCCTCCCCGGCGCGGCCGAGCCGGGCCAGCGCCTCGCCACGCGCATAGTGCCAATGCGCGCGGACGAAGGGGAAATCGGCCCCCGGCGCGGGCAGCGCCAGCACCACCTCTGGCGCCGAGAAGCGGGCATGCGCCACATAGGGCGCGGCGGCGATGGGCTGGGTCCAGGGCACTTCGCGCCGGGCGCGGTCGGAGACGATGCCGGCCAGGCGCTCCGCCGCCCCCACCGCCGCCTGGCCATCACCGCCCATCAGCGCCGAGGCCATGACGAAATGCAGGTTGTGGGGGTAGTAGCCCTGGGCATAGAGCAGGCTCGCGCCGCCGCGCGCGAGCAGCGCCTCATCCGCCACGGCCGCCTGGCGGTTCGCCTCCAGGCTCTCCCGCCACAGGCCCAGGCGGTACCAGATGTGGCTGGGCATATGCACGAGATGCCCGGCGCCCGGCATCAGCGCCGCCAGCCGCGCCGCATGCGGCGCCGCACGCTCCGGCTCGGCCGAGGCTTCCACCGTATGGATGTAGAGGTGGATGGCGCCGGGGTGCAGCGGATTCGCCGCGATGGGCGAGCCGTGCCGCACGCCCAGCACATTCTCGATCAGGCGGAGGATGCGGTCGGTGGCGCCCTTCGGGACATGGCCGCCGGCCTCCCAATAGTCCCAGGGCTGCTGGTTCATCAGCGCATCGGCGGTCAGCATCGCCACCTCGGGCTCGGCGGGGAAGCGCTGCTGCACCGCCTCCATCGCCTCGGCATAGGCGTGGTCGAGCGCCTTGCGATCGGCCTGCGGGTCGGGCGAATAGCGCTCCGCCAGCGCCTCGATCAGCGCGGTGCGAAGCTCGCCGGCGAAGGGCGTCAGGCGGCGCGCCTGCTCCAGCACGGCGAGCGCCCGGCGATTGGCATCGGCCTCCATGGGGTAGTTGATGTGCGGGCCGAGCACCCAGGCCTCGCCCCAGAGGCACATGGCGCAGCCTGGGTCCAGCGCCTGCGCCGCGCGGAAGGCCCGCGCCGCCTCGGCATGGTTGAAGCCCCAGGCCAAGCGATAGCCCTGGTTGAAATAGGCCTGGGCCTCCGGGTTGCTGGTGCCTGCGGGCCAGGTGAGGCTGCCGAGGTCAGCTTGCAGCGACGGCCGTGCGTCGTTGCTGGGTGCCGCGGCGCCGCGCGGCAGGTCGCGGGCATAGCCGCCCAGCTCCGCCCGGCCGGTGCCCGGCACGGTCATGCCGTGATGTGCCCCCTGCTGTGCGTTTGCGGGGGGCGCTGGTGATGGTCAGCGCGGCGGCGGCCACCGTGGCGAGCAGCATCGCATGGCCGCCGCAGCGCGAGCTGTGGGGAGCATTTCGGGCTCTCATGGGGTGCGGTCCCCCCTCAGGGTTGGTTTGCGGCGAGGCAAAGGGGCAGGCAGCAGCGCCCGCCCAGGAGGGCCACGGGGCTAGGCAGGGAGCGGCGCCCCGTCCTGCCCCGGACTTCCATCGCGCGTGGCTGGCCCAGCCACGCGCATGCTGCTCCGCTTCATGGCAACGTCCCTCCCTGGAGGCAGCCTCTCGGAGGCGCCGCGCAGTCAGGCAGGGGCACAGGATTCCGCTCTTGCGCCTGGAATGTATACCGAAAACTGGGATGGGGGCGGTCCAGGCTGGCCGTCCAACGCGCATCGCCACACCACGGCGCATGCAGGGTCGGCGGCAACCCGCTTCACCCCGCCAGATGCGCCCGCCGGACCAGCCGGGGCAGCAGCCCATCCACCGGCCCCGCCAGCACCGAGACCGCCCAGACCAGCCCCGCGCCCAGCACCACCGCGGGACCCGCCGGCACATCGGCATGGAAGGAGAGCAGCAGCCCGGCGAAGGAGGCCAGCGCCGCGATGCCGCAAGCCGCATAGGCCATGCCGCCGACCCCGCGTGACCAGTGCCGCGCGGCGATCGCCGGCAGCATCATCAGCCCGACCGACATCAGCGTGCCGAGCGCCTGGAAGGCAGCCAGCAGGTTCAGCACCACCAGCGCCAGGAAGCCCATATGCCACCAGCCGCCGCGCGCGCCCACCGCGGCGGCGAAGCCGGGGTCGAAGCATTCCAGCACCAGCGGCCGCCAGGCCAGCGCCAGGGCGGCCAGGGTGAGCGTCGCGGTGCCGGCCATCAGCAGCAGCGCCGCGTCATCCACGCCGAGCGCGCTGCCGAAGAGCAATTGCGTGAGTTCCACCGCCCCGCCGCGCCAGGAGACCAGCGCCACGCCCAGGGCCAGCGCCACCAGGTAGAGCGCGGCGAGCGAGGCATCCTCCCGCCCGCCCGTGGCCCGCGACAGCGCCCCGGCGCCGAGCGCCACCGCCAGCCCGGCCACCAGCCCCCCCGCCGCCAGCGCCGGCATCGAGAGCCCGGCCAGCAGGAAGCCCGCGGCGACGCCGGGCAGGATGCCATGCGCCAGCACATCGGCGGTGAGGCTCATCCGCCGCAGCATCAGGAAGAGGCCGAGCGGTGGTGCCGCGACGGAAAGCGCCAGGCAGCCCACCAAGGCGCGGCGGAGAAAGCCGAATTCCAGGAAGGGCCCGAACAGAAGATCGAGGATCAGGCCGCCTCGCTCCTTGGGCAGGCTTCGGCCTCCGCGACCCAGGCCTCGGCCATCATGCGGGCGAGGAGGCGGTTGGCGGCGGAGAGCACCTGCTCGGTCGGCCCCCAGCCGAGGCAGTCCCGCGCCAGCAGCAGGGTTTCCGGGAATTCGCGGCGCACCAGGTCAAGGTCGTGCAGCACGGCGACCACCGTCCGCCCCTCGCCATGCCAGCGCCGCACCAGGGCCAGCAGGTCGGTGGCGGTGCGAGCATCGAGGGCGTTGAAGGGCTCGTCCAGCAGGATCACCGGCGCATCCTGCAGCAGCAGCCGGGCGAAGAGCACGCGCTGGAACTGCCCGGCCGAGAGGCTGCCGACCGGCCGCCGCTCGAAGCCGCCGAGCCCCACAGCCTCCAGCGCCGCAGCGGCACGGGCCCGGGCATCGCGCGGCAGGGCGCGGAAGGCGCCGGATTCGCCCCAGAGGCCGAACAGCACGACATCCAGGCAGCCGAGCGGAAAGGCGCGGTCCAGCGCCGATTGCTGCGGCAGCAGGGCGATACGGGCGGCGACGCCGGGCGGCGCGGCCTCGATCCGTCCCTCCTGCGGGCGATGCAGGCCGGCCAGCGCCCGGAGCAGGGTGGTCTTGCCGGCGCCATTCGGTCCGACCACGGCAGTGAGGCTGCCCGGGGCGAAGCGGCCGGAGACATGATGCACGGCCGGCCGCCGCTCATGGCAGACGGTGAGGTCGGTAAGGCGAAGCTCCGGGGCGGCAGTCATGCGCGCGGCGCCACGGCCCGCGCATGGCGCGCGCCGGCGGCAAGGGCGGAGGGGACGGGAAGGCAGCGAAGCATGATGTTATAGCATAACCGCAGGACGGGACGGGTGCAATGCGGGAGGCAGGGCGGTCATCGCAGATGGCGCCCGCCAAGTATCCGGCAGCCCAGCCCAGCCCGCCGCGGCGATCACGCCGCCGGAACACAGGGGTCGCGCATCAGCCCCGCTTGCCGACCAGCGCGAACATGGCGCCCTGCGGGTCCATGCCCTGGATGATCCAGTCGCCGCCCGGCACCTCCATGGGGCCGTTGAGGACCTGGCCGCCACCGCCCGTCACGCGCCCGACCGCCGCATCAATGTCGCCGACGCGGAAGTAGTAGAGCCAGAAGGGGGCCGGCACCATTGGGGGGTTTGTTGAACATGCCGCCGATCGGCGGTCCGCCGGCGGCGAAGAGCTGGTAGGTGCCCATATTGCCCATGTCCATTGCATCGGCCTTCTGCCAGCCGAACAGCGCGGCATAGAAGTCGAAGCCCCTCTCCCAATCGGCGGCGAGCAGCTCATGCCAGCCGATCTGGCCCGGCGCCCCCGGCGCGGGAGGCTCGAACTTCCCGGAATCCGCCCCCCTGAACAGCGCGAAGACTGCCCTCTGCGGGTCGGCCAGGATCGCGAAGCGGCCGACACCCGGGATGTCCCGCGGCGGGACATGCACGGTGCCACCGAGGCGTTTCGCCCGCTCGGCAACGGCATCCACATCGGCCACCGCGACATAGCCGATCCAGCCCGGGGGCGCGCCCATCGCCCGAGCCTCCTCCAGCAGGTCCATCAGCCCGGCCACCGGCATCTCCCCGGTGGTGAACAGGGTATAGGGCAGGCCGCCCGGCGCATCCCGGGTGCCCCAGCCGACCACCTGGCCGTAGAAGGCCTTGGCGCCTTCCGTATCGGTCGTCATCAACTCGTACCAGACGAAACACCCTTGGGGATCTGGCATGTCGGCTCCTCCGCTTGGGGATCTCGATGCGGGACAGGATATCGCGGCGGCACCAGGGTTGCCCGAGCGGGCCGCGCACCGCCGGGTCAGGGGCGGGCAGTCTGGCCAGTGGCGGGATGGCCGAAGCTGGTCCTTGCCGGGCTTCCCGGCGGCGTCATGCCGCCAGCGCCCAGAATACGGCGGCCCAGAGCCCGGCCGCCACCGCCGCCGCCAGCACCAGGCGGGCTCCCGCACCGGAGGAAAGCGCGAGCGGATCGGTCCAGCGGGGCATCATGGCGTGACTGTATGGCCGCGCCACCACGCCGGGCAAGGCGGACCGCGCCCCAACTCAGCGGCGCGACGCCCAAAGGTTGGCGATCCGGGCCAGGACCGGCGGCGGCAAGGGCCCCTTCCCGGCCGCCGCGATCGCCACCTCAAGCTGCTCCAGCGAGGCCGTGCCGATCAGCGCGCTGCCCATCTCGGGGGGCGTGATGGCGAAGCGGATTGCCAGTTCGGCCAGGCTTCCCACCGCGCCCTCGGCCACCAGTGGCAAGAGCCGGCGGGCATTGCCGAGGTCGGTGGCATAGCTCTCGCCGGAGGCGATGGGCGCGACCTCCGGCATGGCGATGGGGTGCCGCGCCGCCTCCCCCGAGAGGGCGCCCGCCGCCAGGATGCGGATGCCGATCACCCCCACCCCTTGCGCCGCCGCATGCCGCATCAGCCCCTGGAAATCCTGGCCGGGCAGGCCGGCGGGCAGCGGGTCCAGGTTGCTCGGGTTGAGCAGGTTGTAGGGCATCTGCGCGGTGTCCAGCACGCCGGCCCCCAGCACCTCGCGCAGCGCCTCGGCCTCGCCCAGCGCGGTGATGCCGAGGAAGCGGCATTTGCCCTGGGCGCGCAACCGCTCCAGCGCCGGCACAGCCTCCTCCAGCATCTGCCGCATGGTATAGCCGCCCTGGCCGGAGAGGCTCACGGGGTCATGCAGTTGCAGCAGGTCCACGCTGTCGCGGCCGAGCCGCGCCAGGCTCGCTTCCAGGGAGGCGGTGATGGCGGCGCCGAGATCGCCGCGCGGGCTGCCGCCGAGGCGGAATTTGGTGCCGAGCACCACATCCGCGCCCAGCGCCTTCAGCACCCGGCCGAGGTTGCGCTCCGACTCGCCGTTGCCGTAAGCGGGCGCGGTGTCGAAATAGGTGATGCCGGCCTCCAGCGCGCGGGCGACGGAGCGTTCCTGCTCGGCCGGGCTGCCGCGCACCATCAGCCCGCCCACCGCCCCGGCGCCATAGCCCAGGACCGAAACCTTGAGCCCGGTGCGGCCCAGCCTGCGGTAGTCCATGGCGGCGTTCTCCCCTATCGGCCCCTGCTTGGGCCAAGCATGGAGCGGTTCGGCCGCGAGGGGAACCGCGGCTGCCGGTTGGGGCCTGGGCCCGCACACCCTATCTTGGCCCCTCGCCCCACCTCCTGCCCGCTGGACCCCCCTGGCCCCGATGCTGCGACTGACCGAACTCCGGCTGCCTCTCGACCATCCGGTGGCGGCCTTGCGCGCCGCGGTGCTGCGCCGGCTCGGCCTTGCGGAGGCGGAGCTTCTGGGGCTTTCGGTGGTCCGGCGCGGCCATGATGCGCGCAAGCCCAGCGCCATCATGCTGGTCTATACCCTCGACCTCACCTTGCGGGACGAGGCGGCGGTGCTGCGCCGCCTGGCCGGCGACCGCAACCTGGCCGCCGCCCCTGACACCCACTACCGCCCCCCGGCCCGCGCGCCGGAGCCGCCGCCGCGGCGGCCGGTGGTGATCGGCACCGGGCCCTGCGGCCTCTTCGCCGGGCTGGTGCTGGCGCAGATGGGCTTCCGGCCGATCATCCTGGAACGTGGCAAGCCAGTGCGGGAGCGCACCAGGGACACCTGGGGCCTCTGGCGCCGCGGCGTGCTGGAGCCGGAGAGCAACGTGCAATTCGGCGAGGGCGGCGCCGGCACCTTCTCCGACGGCAAGCTCTACAGCCAGATCAAGGACCCCCGGCATTACGGCCGCAAGGTCCTGGCCGAGTTCGTGGCGGCCGGGGCGCCGGAGGAGATCCTGTATGTCTCCAGGCCGCATGTCGGCACCTTCCGCTTGGTGACTGTCGTGGAGGCGATGCGGGCGGAGATCGAGCGGCTGGGCGGCGAATACCGCTTCCGCTCCAGGGTCGCCGACCTGGCGATCGCGACGCGCCCCGATGGCAGCCGCCGGTTGCGCGGCCTGGTGCTGCAGGACGGCACGGAGATCGAGGCCGACCATGTCGTGCTGGCCATCGGCCACAGCGCCCGCGACACCTTCGCCATGCTGCGCGACCGCGGCGTCTTCCTGGAGCAGAAGCCCTTCTCCATCGGCTTCCGCATCGAGCATCCGCAGTCGCTGATCGACCGCGCCCGCTTCGGGCCGAATGCCGGCAACCCCCTGCTCGGCGCCGCGGATTACCGGCTGGTGCACCACGCCTCCAACGGCCGCGGCGTCTACAGCTTCTGCATGTGCCCCGGCGGCACGGTGGTGGCCGCGACCAGCGAGCCGGGCCGCGTGGTGACCAATGGCATGAGCCAGTATTCGCGGGCCGAGCGGAACGCCAATGCCGGCATCGTGGTCGGCATCGCCCCCGAGGATTACCCCGGCGACGTGCTGGCCGGGGTGGGATTCCAGCGGCACTGGGAGCGCCAGGCCTTCCTCGCCGGCGGTGGCGGCTATGCCGCGCCGGGCCAGCGGGTCGGCGATTTCCTGGACGGCCGCGCCTCCTCCGGCCTTGGCGAGGTGGTGCCGAGCTACCGACCCGGGGTGACACCGACCGACCTCGCGCCCTGCCTGCCCGGCTACGCCATCGCCGCCATCCGCGAGGCGCTGCCGGCGTTCGCCCGGCAGATCGCCGGCTTCGCCATGCCTGATGCGATGCTGACGGGGGTGGAGACGCGCACCTCCTCCCCCATCCGCATCCGCCGCGACGCGCGGTTCCAGAGCGTGAACACGCCTGGGCTTTTCCCGGCCGGCGAGGGCGCGGGCTATGCCGGCGGCATCCTCTCCGCCGGGGTGGACGGCATCCGCGTCGCGGAGGCGGTGGCGCTCAGCCTCACCGGGCAGGCGATGCTGCCCGGCATGGCCCGCGGCGCCGAAGCCGCCATCGCCTACGGCTAGAGCAGATCGCCGCAGGGCGGAACCGCCTGGAGGCGTGAATCTGCTCTACGAACAACAGGTTACAGCGGCGTGCCGAAGCATCAATTCGGCATGCCGCTGTAGGGCCGCCTCACCAGGCGACCAGCTTCCGGTAGAGGTGCCAGGTGGCATGCCCCAGCACCGGCACCACCACCGCCAGCCCGACGAAGGCCGGGATGCTGCCCAGCAGCAGCAGCACGCCCACGATCAGGCCCCAGAGCGCCATCGGCACCGGATTGGCCAGCACCGCCCGCACCGAGGTGCGGATCGCTGCCCCCGGATCGGTCGGCCGGTCCAGCAGCATCGGGAAGGACACCACGGTGAGAATCAGCACCAGCACTGCGAAGAGGAAGCCCACGGCATTGCCGATGAGGATCAGCCGCTGCCCCTCCGGCGTGCCGAAGACCATCCCGAGGAAATCGCCGATCGAGTCCGGCGCCACCGGGCCGATGGTGAGATGCGTGATGGCGCGGGCGGTGCCGAGCCAGGCGACGAAGATCGCTACCAGCATCAGGGCGAGGAAGACGATCCCGCCGATCGAGGGGGAGCGCAGCACGTCGAAGGCATTCAGCCAACTGGTCGGCAGCCCCTGTTCCCGCCTCCGGCTGAGTTCATAGATGCCGAGCGCCGCCACCGGCCCCACCAGCGCGAAGCCGGAGACCAGCGGCCAGAGCAGCGGCATCAGCGGCCCACCCCAGGCGGCGCGGGCGGCGATGAGGCCGATGATGGGATAGAGGATGCTGAGGAAGATCAACTGGGTGGGAATCGCCTGGAAATCCGCCCAGCCCCGGGCCAGCGCATCACGCAGGTCGGCAGTGGTGATGTGGCGGATGCGGGGCTGGGCTTGGGTGCTGGCTGGGTCGGCAGTCGTCCATGCATTGGCCATGGTGGTCCCTCCCTCGGGCACCGCCCGGAGGCGGTGGGGCTGCGAAAGCCGTGGCGGAGGGCCCGGTCTGGCAGCCAGGGCAACCAGACGGGATAGCCAGGCGGGAAAGTCCGAGCAGCGCAGGGCCGGGTCGTCCGCCGCGGGGAGATGGGGATGGCGGGGCGCGGATGGAAGCGGGGCGGCAGCGGAGATGATGGGAGTGGCCGGGCGGCTTCCCTCGGGCCGGGGCTGGCTCAGCCGACTTCCTGGCCAGCCCTTTGCAAGCCAGGGGGCCAGCCACAGGCCAGATCGGTCCGCTTCGTGCCGGGTGCGAGGAAGGCGGCGACCTCGCCGGCCGGCATCGGCCGGCCGAAATAATAGCCCTGCACCTCGGTACAGCCGGCGCGTTGCAGTTGCTGCAACTGTTCGCGGGTTTCGACCCCTTCCGCCGTGGTGGTCATGCCGAGGCTGACGGCAAGCCCGGCGATCGCGTTGACGATCGAGGCGCAATCCGGCCGGTCGGCCATTTCCCGGACAAAGGACTGGTCGATCTTGATCTTGTCGAAGGGGAAGATCCGCAGGTAGCTCAGGGATGAATAACCGGTTCCGAAATCATCCAGCGCAATGCGCAGGCCCAGCCCGCGCAACTCGTGCAGCAGCGCCAGGATCGCCTCGTTGTCCTGCAGCAGCACGGATTCGGTCACTTCCAGTTCGAGGCGGCTCGCCGGCATCCCGGCCCCCTCCAGCGCATCCGAGACGGCCTGGACCAGGCTGGGGCTCTTGAACTGCAGGGCCGAGAGGTTGACGGCGACCTTCACCTGGGCCGGCCAGCGCATGGCATCGGCGCAGGCCTGGCGCAGCACCCATTCGCCGATCGGCACGATCAGGCCGGTTTCCTCGGCCAGGGAGATGAATTGTATGGGGGAGACCAGGCCGCGCTCGGGATGGCGCCACCGCAGCAGCGCCTCGAAGCCGCTGATCCTCCCGGCCTCGACATTGAAGAGGGGCTGGTAGAACAGCTCCAGTTGCTGCTTCTCCACCGCATCGCGCAGGTCCATTTCCACCGCATGGCGCGTCTGCAATTGCAGGTGCATCTCCGGCTCGAAGAAGCAGAAGGTGGCACGGCCATCCGCCTTGGCCCGATACAGCGCCATGTCGGCGTTCTTGAGCAGGTCGTCGGCATTGTCGCCATCGGTGGGCGCCAGGGCGGCGCCGATGCTCACGCTGACGATGACGCGGTGGCCGCCGAGGTCGTAGGGCGCGCCGATCGCCTTCACGAGCCGTTCGGCCAGGGCCTGGGCATCCGCGGGCTGGTCGGTCGAGGGTTGCAGGATCGCGAATTCATCGCCGCTGAGCCGCGCCACCGTATCGGTCGGCCGCACGCAGGCCCGCAACCGCTGTGAAACCAGTTGCAGCAGCGTGTCGCCGGCGGGGTGGCCAAGGGTGTCGTTCACCTGCTTGAACTGGTCGAGGTCGAGGCACAGCACCGCGAGCCAGCCACCCTGCTGGTCCAGGCAGCGCAGCTCCTGGTCCAGCCTCTCGCGCAGCAGCAGGCGGTTCGGCAGCCCGGTGAGCGCGTCGTGATGCGCCATGAAGGCGATCCGCGCCTCGGCCCGCCGCCGCTCGGTGATGTCCTCATAGGTGGCGACCCAGCCGCCGCCAGGCATCGGCTGGTGCGACACCGCGAGCGCCCCGCCGCTGCTGTGCTCGCGAAAGAAATTCGCCGGCAGCCGGTCGCGGATCAGCGCCTGCTGCTCCTCATGGATGACCTCGGCCAATTCGGCCGGATGGCCGCCGGCCGAGATGATGGCGCGCAGGATGTCCTGCATCGGCGTGCGCTGCTTCACCAGGGCCGGCGGCACGCCGAAGACCTCCATGTAGCGGCGGTTGCAGACGATCAGCCGCTGCTCGGCATCGACCATGCAGAGCGCCTGCGACATGTTGTTGAGCGCGGCATCGAAGCGCTCGTTCTGGGTATGCAGCTCGGTCGTCCGCGCCAGCAGGGCGCCATGGGTGCGCTGCAACAGCCGGTTGTGCCAGAGCAGCAGGGCAAAGAGCCCGAGGCCGCAGGTGGCCAGGGCCAGCAGGATGCCGGAGAAGATCCAGTGCAGCCGGCTGAGCTGCCGCTGGTCCTCGGCGACATGGTCGCCGCCAAGCACGTTCGCCGCCGAGGCCAGCCTGGCCAGCTTCGGCTCCAGCGGCGCGAGCAGCTCGATCAACAGGCCGCAGGACTTCGAGTCGCCGAGCGCGGCCACCAGTGGCCCCGCGGCCTCCACGGCGGCCGCCAGTTCGGCGATGGTGCTGCTGAGGTCGGGGTCGCTGGCCACCAGCTCCTTGACCTCGCCGCGGCGCAGCAGGGCGGCCCGGTTCGCCAGGATGTCGAGGCGCAATTGCACCTCGTCCGCATCGGCCTCGCTGCGGCTCAGCGCGTGGGTAGCGACCCGCTGCTGCAGCTTCGCCAGTTCGACCACGGCCTGGCTGGCCAGCCAGGCGACATTGTAACGCGAGACTTCCCGCAGCGCGGTCTGGCGCTGCACGATCAGGGAGGAGGTATAGCCGGCCGCCAGGACGAAGAAGACCGCGACGCCGATGAGCAGCAGCCGGACGGCGCGCGTCCGCCACCCTTCCCCGGAACCACTCGGCAGGAGCCCAGCAAGGGGCATCTAGGGGTACGCGTGCCCTGCGTCGCCGGCGGGCCGGCTACCGCACGACGATGCGGGCAAGCTGCCAGGCCGAACGGCTGTAGAAGCGCTGGTGCCGCAGTTCCGGATCGCTGTCGAAGGGATAGACGATGAAAAGCGGCCCCTTGTCGCGCACCGGCATGTATTGCCCGTCCCGCTTCAGGGCGAGCAGCACCTTGTATTTCGTGAAGTCGCTTACCGGCAATTCGGTGCTGTAGTCGTTCAGGGCATAGGCCAGCACGCGCTCTCCCGAGGCGCCGACCACATCCATCAACCGGTCCATCCGCACGCCGTCGAAACGGACGGGGTTGTCATACCAGGGCGTCCTGGTTTCGAACCCTGACATTCCCAGGGCTTCGAGCATGGGGCGATCGAAGACCGCCGTTTCGTCGCGGTTGAAATTCGCGATCTTGCCCGAGATCGTCAGGATCGGCCGCTCCGTCGGCAGGGGCAGGGATGCTCCGCGGGCGCCGGTCGAGGCTGCAATGACCCCGCCGCCCAGGAGCGCCCCGAAGGCGCGCCGGCCCATGGCGCGTCCGGTCAATGCAATGCCCATCTTCCCGACCCCTTCCGCCCTTGCGCAGATTGGCGGATGCGGCATGGCCGCCGAGATGCCGCCTGGCCGCACCGCACTCACGGTCAACGGACTATTTCCCTGCCTGCCGTCAGCATATCAACTCCCAGTTGCGCGATCAAGCGCCACATGCCATGATTCATGCGGTAATTCGACAGGTCTCGCGGGGCATTCCCATGCAATACGTCTTTAAACTGTGAGCACAACCCTTCACAGGCTGCGGCTCTCAAGCCTCGGCAATGAGGCTGTCGATCGGTTCCCGGACCAGTCGGAGAAATCCGCCATGGTTTCCGCCGCCACGAAAAAGCTCGAGGAGCTTTTCGACGTGCTGTGGATCGACCACCGGAACGACCACAACACCCGCGACACGCCCCGGCGGGTGGCGAAGATGCTGGTCGAGGAAACGCTCCGCGGGCGCTACGACGCGCCGCCGCCCATCACCGAATTCGAGAACGTCCAGGGCTTCGACCAGCTCATCGTCACCGGCCCGATCGAGCTGCGCTCGACCTGCGCGCACCACATGATGCCCATCTACGGCCAGGCCTATGTGGGCATCCTCCCCTCGGCCTCCGGGAAGATCATCGGCCTCTCGAAATACGACCGGATCGTGGACCACTTCGCGTCCCGCCTGCAGATGCAGGAGGAGCTGGTGAACCAGATCGGCCGATACATCGTCGAGGCGACGGCGCCGCGCGGCCTCGCCGTGCGGGTGAGCGCCGTGCACATGTGCAAGACGCATCGCGGCGTGCGGGCCAGCCATCGCAGCCGCATGGTGAATAGCTTCTACCATGGCGAACTCGCCAGCGACCACGGCCTCCGCGGGCAGTTCCAGCAGGAATGCATCGCGCTGGAACGGAGCCCTGCAGGATGACGACAGCAACTGCGCTGCTCGAGGCCCGGCAGGCCCCGGAAGTCCGCCCGGAGGCCCCCTCCGGCGAAGCCGGCGCCGATCCGGCGCCCCGCCGGCCGGCAATGCGCCAGCCCGGTGCCGCCCGCCCCATCTACCGCTCGACCAAGTCCTACGACCACAGCGAGGGCCTGTCCTGCTGCTTCCGCCAGTGGCGGGCGGCGCATTCCCATTGCCGGCTGGTGCATGGCTATGCCCTGGCCTTCCGCTTCGTCTTCGCCACGCACCGGCTGGATCAGAACAACTGGTGCTTCGATTTCGGCGGCCTGAAGCCGATCCGCGCCTGGCTGCACGAGATGTTCGACCATACCATGCTGGTGGCCGAGGACGATCCCAACCTGCCGGATTTCCGGGACCTCGCGCAGAAGGGCCTGGTGGATCTCCGCGTGCTGCCGAATGTGGGCTGCGAGGCCACGGCGGAATATGTCTTCGACCATCTCTCGCGCTTCATCGCGGAGCAGACCGCCGGCCGCGTCTGGCTGGATCTGGTCGAGGTGAAGGAACATGGCGGCAATTCCGCCATTTTCGAAAGGGGCCCCGACCCCGCGGAGGCGTGAGCCCGCCGGGGCCGCCGGCATCGCCCGCGGCCCTCGCCACCACCGGCGCGGGCGCCTACCTTCCGCGCCCATGTCGTCCCGCCGGCCGCCCGCCGCCCACCCCCCCTCATCGATGCCGCCCCCCACGCCGTCCCCGGGGCCGCATTGCCCGACCCGGATGCCCGGCTCCGCGTCGCCCTGGCGCGGCATCGGCGCATCGCGACCGGGCTGCTGCTCGGCATGGCCGCGCTGATGCTGCTTGCCTACCGCCTGCCCCCCGGCTACTGGACCGACCTGCTCCAGGCCGCCGCCAAGGCCGGGGTGGTCGGCGGCATCGCCGACTGGTTCGCGGTGACTGCGCTGTTCCGCCGGCCGCTCGGCCTGCCGATCCCGCATACCGCCATCATCCCGAACCAGAAGGAGCGGCTGGGCCAGGGGCTCGGCCGCTTCGTCGCCAACCATGTCTTCACCGAGGCAGAGGTGCGCCGCCTGCTCGGCCAACTGGACCTCGCAGGCATCCTGCGCGGCTTCCTGGCCGACCCCGCCGCCGCCCGCCCCGCCGCCACGGCCCTGGCCGCCACCCTGCCCCGCGTGCTGGCCAGCCTGGAGGATGGCCGCGCCCGCCGGCTGCTCGCCCGCCTGCTGCCGCGCATCGCCGGTGGCCCGGCCGGCGCCCGGGTGCTGGCCCGCGCGCTCCGCGCCCTGGTGGAGGGCGGGCGGCACCAGGAGGTGTTCGACCTCGCCATCACCCAGTTCCGCACCCTGCTGGCGGCGAAGGAGGACCAGCTCCGTGCCGCCATCGAGGCGCGGGTGCGGGCCGAGGGCGGCGCGCTGATCGGCTGGCTGGCCGGTGCCACCGTGGCCCGGCGCCTGCTTTCGGCGGTGAATGGCGAGCTGGCGAAGGTGGAACCCTCGGACAGCGACCTCCGCCACGCCTTCGAGATCTGGCTGCGCGCCGAGATCGACCGCATGGAGACCGACCCGGAGCGCATGGCGGCCGTGGGCCGCGCCCTGCGCGGGGCGATGGCGCATCCCGCCGTCTCCACCTGGTTGGCCGATGTCTGGGTACGGCTGCGCATGGCGCTGGAGGCCGATGCCGCCAATCCGGAAGGCCGCACCGTGGCGCTGCTGGAGGGCGCCTTCGCCAATATCGGCACGCTGCTGGCCGAGGATCCCATCGCCCGCGCCAGGCTGAACCGGGCGATCGAAGGCGTGCTGGGCCCGATGCTGCCCAATGCCCGCGCCCAGCTCTCCACCTTCATCGCCAGCGTCGTCGCCGGCTGGAACACGGCGCAGGTGACGGAAAAGATCGAGCTGCGGGTGGGGCGTGACCTGCAATATGTCCGCATGAACGGCACGCTGGTCGGCTTCCTGGCCGGCGGCGCGCTGTTCGCGCTGCTGACGGCAATCTTCGGCCGGGTGGCGTTCTAGCCGGCGAGGCCCCACTCTCCCCGGCTGGAGAAAGCCCGATGCCCCTCAGCCTCGCCATCCTCGACCAATCCACCATCGCTTCCGGCCGCGGCGCCGACCAGGCGATCCGGGAGACGCTGGAGCTTGCCCGCCACGCCGATGCCTGGGGCTATGGCCGCTACTGGCTGGCCGAGCACCACAACAGCCAGTCCCATGCCGGCTCGGCGCCTGAGATGCTGGTGGCCGCCATCGCCGCCACCACGCGGCGCATCCGGGTCGGCACCGCGGGGGTGATGCTGCCGCACTACGCCTCGCTCAAGGTCGCCGAGCAGTTCCGGGTGGCGGAGGCGATCGCGCCCGGGCGGATCGATCTCGGCCTCGGCCGGGCGCCGGGCAGCGATGGCCGCACCGCCTTCGCGCTGAACCCCAATGCCAATGAGGCGGCCGAACGCTTCCCGAACCAGGTGCAGGAGGTGCTCGGCTGGCTCGGCGAGGGGCTGCCGGCCAACCACCCCTTCCGCATGATCACGGCCTCGCCGGTGGTGCCGACCCGGCCGCAGGTCTGGATCCTCGGCAGCAGCGACTACGGGGCGCAGGTGGCGGCCTATTTCGGCCTGCCCTATTGCTTCGCGCATTTCATTACCGATCGCGGCAGCGAAGGGGCGATGCAGATCTACCGCGAGGGCTTCCAGCCGAAGCCGGATACCCCCGGGCGGCTCACCACGCCGCATGGCGCGCTCGGCGTCTTCGCGCTGACCGCAGATACCGAGGCGGCGGCCTGGCGCCTCTACAGGTCCCGCGAATTATGGCGGCTGTTCCGCGACAGCGGCCGCTTCCCGCCCCTGCCCTCGGTCGAGGAGGCGGAAGCCTATTCCTATTCCGAGGCCGAACGCGCCCATCTCGAGCGGTTGCGCCCGAATGTCATGGTCGGCGCCCCGGAACAGGTGAAGGCGAAGCTGGAGGCGCTGGCAGCCCGGCACGCGGCGCAGGAGGTGGCGATCCTCTCCCCCTGCCACGACCCCGCCGCCCGCCGCCGGTCCTACCAGTTGCTGGCCGAGGCTTTCGGGCTGCGCGCGGCACCGCTGCGGGAGGCGGCGGAGTAGCTCGCCTCAGCCGCCCGGAAATTCCCCCCGGCCGGTTCCGGTGCCGTCGGCGGCGCGGCCGGCGGTGCCGCCACCAGTCCTCCGCCGGTCCGACCAGCAGCAGCGGCGCGGTGGCCAGCGTCGCCAGCGCGAACCAAGCCGCGGCCAGACGCGCGCCGGCCAGGAAACACAGCAGGGTCAGCCCGGCGCAGCCGCCGGACACCACCGCCCCCAGCGCCATCCAGGCCAGGATGCGCCGATGCCGCGGCCCCAGCCATTCCGGGGCCTGGCCGGTATCGGTATGGGGGATGCCATCCCGTCCCACCTCGTAGAGGCGGGAGGGGTCGATGGGGAAATGTTGTTCCGGCATCCGCCTCAGCGGCGGATCACCATGAAGCGGATGCCGCCCGGCCCGCCCTGCGCTCCGCCCTGGCCACGCAGCCGCCGCGCCCGCCACCACAGGCTGACGAAGCCGATCAGCCCGGCCCCGATGACCACCGGCAGCAGCAGGCCGAGGAACAGCACGGCCAAGGCCACCAACAACAGCCCGCCGGCCGCCACCGCGACCAGCAGCGCCACCCCGCCGACCCGCGCCAGCGCCCGGTCCAGCCAGTTGCGGCGGGAAGGCGCGGGTTCGCGGAACTCGCCCTCCGGGGTCATGTCCAGGATGGGTGGGCGGTGGCCCGGATGCCGGTCGTTCTCCATGACGGGGATGTTGCCCGGGGCCCCGCCAGGTTCAAGACCGCTCTGGTGTCATGCACGCTCCGGCGTAGGGTGGCGGAGGGCTGCCGGGGCATCCTCCGGCACGCCCTCCGGCGCCTGGCGGCGCAGCGTATCCAGCCGGGCGAAGACTTCGGCGCGCGGCAATTGCGTCAGGTCGCCGCTGGCCTCGGCCACCAGCTTCGCCTTGATGTCATTCGGCAGGGCGGCAGTCAGTTCCTGCAGGAAGCCGGCCGGCGCCAGCAGGTAGAAGCCGCGCACCTCGCCGGAACGGACCGCATGGGAAAGGTCCCGCACCAATTCCTCCCGCAGGTCGCGCGGTGTGTCCGCGGTGGCTTCCGGCGCGGCGGGGTCGTGCGGGCGGAGGTCGGTGGCGCCGCTGAAACGCGCCTCCGGGTCGTCCCAGTCGCGCACCTGGTCGTAGCCCGGGCTGCCGATGCGCTGCACGAAGGCCCGCGCCCGGCTGCCATTGGCCACCACGAACCAGCGATGCATTCCGGCATCCGCCGGGGATTCCACCTCCCGCCGCTGGTCCTGCGCCTTGCGTTCCCCTGCCGTCATGGCCCTGGCCCTCCGAAAGCCCCTGCAACGCGGGTGAAGGGGTTTCGTTGAGGGGCATGGGAAGAACGGAGAACGTCCCATGGAACGCCGCAGCCTTGCCGCCCTTCTGCTTGGCGCCACCGCCGCCTTCAGTCTGGGTGACGCCCGTGCCCAAGGGACGCCAGGCAGCCCGGCCGCCGGTTCCGCCACCGGCCTCGCCGCCGGACAGATCCGCGCCAAGGACCTGATCGATCGCGATCTCTACAGCAGTGACGGCACCGAGATCGGCGAGATCGAGGATCTGGTGATCGAGCCAGCGTCCGGCCGCGTCGTCTCGGTGGTGGTGGAAGTCGAGAGCCGGCTCGGCTTCACGGAGAAATACGTGACCGTGCCGCTGCAGCGGCTGCATCTCGGCGAGGGCCGCCGCGTCGCCGCCGACATGACGCGCGAGCAGTTCCGCACGGCGCCGGGCATCCGCTACCGCGACTGAGCGGCCCGGTCGGCCGGAGGCGAAGCCGGAGGGCGTGAACCGGCCCGCAGGATGCAAGCGGCTGGTGCGGCCAGAAGCCTGGCCGGCATGGAAGCTGCGGGTTTGCAGAGTGGCCGTGGCCGTCCCCGATCACGCCACTCTTCCCCGCTTGCCTGCTGCTCCCCGCCTGACACCGGGGGCCACGAGAATGACCGAGCCGGCCAGCCGTGGCGCCGCGGGCTGGATCACACTGCCGTCAGCGCCGCTGCGGGCAAGCCTGCCGCCTCGATCCGGCCGTCGCGCAGGCTCACCATGCGGTCGAAGCGGGCGAAGATCTTGTCGTCATGCGTCACCACCAGCACAGCGGCGGATTGCTCCCGGGCGACCTGGCGCAGCAGGTCCATCACTACCCCGGCGCGCTCGGAATCGAGCGCCGCGGTCGGTTCATCGGCCAGGATGATGCGCGGCTGGTTGGCCAGGGCGCGAGCGATCGCCACCCGCTGCGCCTCCCCGCCCGAGAGCTTGGCCGGCATGGCGGTGGCGCGCTTTCCTACCTGGAGGTGATCGAGCAGCGCCCGTGCCTGGCGCCGTGCCTCCGGCAGTTCGATGCCGGCCAGCGTCAGCGCCAGGGCGACATTGTCGGTGGCGTCCAGGAAGGGCAGCAGGTTGTGGAACTGGAAGATGAAGCCGATCTTCTCGCGCCGCAGCGCCCGCAGGTCGCGCCGCCGCCAGCCACCCTCCCACACCGTCTCCCCGGCCAGCCGCAGCACCCCCGCATCGGGCTCCAGGATGCAGGCGACCAGGTTCAGCAGGGTGGATTTGCCACTGCCGGAGGGGCCGCGCAGCCCCACCACCTCCCCCGGCGCGACGGAGAGGGTGATGCCCTCCAGCGCCTGCACCCGCGCCTCGCCCTGGCCGAAGCCCTTGGCGATGCCGATGAGTTCCACCAGCGGCGCCGGCATCATCCACCCAGTGCCTGCGCCGGCTCGATGCGCAGCGCGTAGCGCACGCCGAGCAGGCTGGCGGCGAGGCAGATCATCAGCACCAGCAGGCCGAAGCCCACCACCTCCTCCGGCCCCAGCAGCACGCGGCGGGGGAAGGCGTCCTTCACGGAGAGCAGCAGCGCCGTGCCGCCGGCGAAGGCGATGCCGCCCAGCATCAGCGCCTGCTGCATGATGAGCGCGACGATGCTGCGGTCCGGCGCGCCGATCAGCTTCAGCGTCGCGATCTCCCGCATCTTGTCCATGGTGAGGGTGTAGATGATCAGCGCCACGATCACCGCCGAGACCAGCAGCAGCACCGCGGTGAACAGGCCAATCTGCCGCCGGGCGCGCTCCACCACGCTGCGGGTGAGCACATTTTCCTGCTCCGCCGCGGTGAGGGCCGAGAAATGCTTCCAGCGGCGGATGACGGACGCCACCTCCTCCGCCCGCGCATTCGGGGAGAGCCGCGCGACCACGGCATTCACCGTATCCTGCGGCTGGCCGCCGCCACCGCCCGCCTGCGCCCGCCGCGCGGCCGGGGGCGACAGCCGGAACTGCAATTCCTGGGCATCGCGCAGCGTGATCCAGGCCAGAGGGTCGCCGCCGGTGGAGACGGTGCGTGCCGTCAGCCCCACCACCCGGAAGCGCGTGCCGGCCATCTCCACCATGGCGCCGAGCGGCAGGCCGCTGCTGCGGTCCGCCACCATCTCCAGCCGCCCGCGCCCGATGCCGCGCCCCGCCACCAGGCCGGGCGGGCCGCCGGGGCGGCCGGGCTCATGCCCCACCACCTGCAGCCGCAGCACGGCGCCGATGCGCGGCCGCCCCGCTTCGCCGCCGCGTTCTCGCACGACGTCCTCGGTGGGGGCGGCGTCGCTGCCGGGACCGCCGGCATGGCGGGCCTCCACCGTCTGGAAGGTCAGGCTGCCGGCAGCCACCACCCCGGACAGGCGCGCCACGGCCTCGCGCACATCGCCGGGGATGCGGCTGGCCTCGGCAAAGGGGCCGCGGCTGCCGGCCTCCACCACCCAGAGATCAGCCTGCAGCCCGCGGGCGAGCGACAGCGCCTCATCCACCAGGCCGCGGTAGATGCCGACCATGGCCAGCGCCACGCCGAGCAGCAGCCCAAGCCCGAGGCAGGTCAGCAGGAAGCGGCCGAGATTGTGCCGGATGTCGCGCAGCGCGAGATTCATGGGGCTGCCCTCGCCGTCCGGCCCTCGCGTGCCCCGGAGGGCACGCGGGTGACGACGGCCAGCCCTTCCGGCAGCGCCGGGTCCAGCGCCAGCCGCGCATCCAGGGTGCGTGCGATGAAGCGCACCTCCTGCTGCCGCAGCCGGCCATCCTCCACCAGCCAGACCCGGCCACTGGCGCCGTCGAAGCCCTCCACCGCGGCTTCCGGCACCAGGCGCCCGGCGGGCAGGCGGCCGGTCTCCACCTCCACCTGCACCTGCTCGCCGATGATGGGTTGGGCCGGGCAACGCTCGCAGCGGACATGGATGCGGCGTTCCTCCGTCACCCGGTCGCTCTCCAGCCCGATGCGCACGACGCGGGCGGCGAAGACCTCGCCGGGCAGGGAACGGAGCCGCACCTCGGCCGGCTGGCCCTCGCGGATGGCACCGGCGCGCCCCTCATCCACATAGGCCAGCGCCCATAGGCTGCCGGGCGCGACCAGGGTGAAGACCGCCTCCCCCGGCGCAAGCGCCGCCCCCGGCTCCCGGTGGCGGGCGATCACCAGAGCATCGAAGGGGGCGGTGAGGCTGTGCTTGGCGAGCGTGGTCTGCTCCGCCAGCAGGTTGGCGCGGGCATCGGCCAGGGCGGCGCGGGCGACCGCGAGATCGGCCCGGGCCACGCCGAGATCGGCCGCGGCGACAGCGGCCTCGGTTTCGGCCAGTTCCGCCTGTTCGACGGAGGTGGTGCCGCGCCCGGCCAATTCCCGCCGCCGCTGTGCCAGGGTGCGCTTCTGCTGAAGCTGCGCCGTCGCCCGTTCCAGCGCCGCGGCGACCCGGCCCTGCTGCGCCTCGGCGCTCTGCATGCCGGCCTCGGCCTTGGCAAGGCGGGCCTGCTGGAAGGCCGGGTTCAGCCGCGCCAGCGCCGTGCCGGCGGGCACCCGATCGCCATGGTCGGCCAGCACCTCCACCAGGGTGCCCGCCACCTCGAAGCCGATGCGGGAGCTGACCTGCGCCTCGATGGTGCCGAGGCCGAAGACGCGCACGGGGATGTCCTGCTCCTGCCGCGCCACCGGGACATCCAGCGGATGGTGGCGCAGCGCGAAAGCCGCCCCGGCCGCCCCGGCGGCGAAGCCCAGTCCCAGCACGATGGTCCTGATGCGCATCTGCGTTCCGGCTCCCGCTTCGGCGCAGGATCATGCAAACGGAGCCGGGGCGAAATGCGCCAGATCAATTTGGGCGCGGCGTCATTCCGGCCGCACCACCAGCGTGGTGCCGTCCACCGCCTCCACCCGCACCGCGATCGGGCCTTCCGGGACGCGGATGTCGCGCGGCAGCCGGGCCGGCCATTCGGAATCGCCGATCCGCACGCGGAGCCCCGGTCCTGGGGCTGGCAACAGCGTGCCACTGCGGCCGACCAGGCCGGATCTGGGGGTATTCACCCGTGGCGTCGGCCGGTGGCGGCCGCGCAGCCGCAGCGCGGTCCAGATGCCGGCGCCGAGCAGCAGCAGGAACACCACCACCACCACCGCGAAGCCAGGCGCGGCCAGCAGGATCGTCAGGCCGGTGCCGATCGCCGCCAGCCCCACCCAAAGCAGGAAGACCCCCGGCAACGCCAATTCCCGCCGCCAGCAGCACCATCCCGCCGAGAATCCAGATCAGCCCCGGCTCCATGGGCTCCCTCCCGCCAGGGGCGCCGCGCCGGGCGGTGGCGCACCCCGCCCCGCCTGGAGCAACTCCACCGCCTGGGTGATGCCTCCTGCCAGCGCCGAGGCCTCCATCGGCACCACCACCAGCTTGCTGGAGGGGTTGCCGGCCAGTGCCTCGAAGGCTTTCACGTATTTGTCGGCGATGAAGTAGCGGAGCGCCGCCTCACCGGCCCCGGCCGCGGCTTCCGCCACCATCTGCGTGGCCTTGGCCTCGGCCTCGGCCAGCCGCTCCCGCGCCTCGGCATCGCGCATGGCGGCCTGCTGGCGGCCCTCGGCGGCGAGCACCAGGGCCTGCTTCTCGCCCTCGGCGCGCTGGATGGCGGCGGCGCGGTCGCCCTCGGCCTTCATCACCGTGGCGCGACGCTCGCGCTCCGCGGTCATCTGCAGGTTCATGGCGCGCACCAGGTTCTCCGGCGGCTCCACCTTGCGGATCTCGACCCGGCTGACCTTGACGCCCCAGGGGTCGGTGGCGCCATCCAGCGTCTTGAGCAGGGTGACGTTGATGCGTTCCCGCCCGCTGAGCGTGGCATCCAGATCCATCTCGCCGATCACCGAGCGGATATTGGTCATGGCCAGCGCCTCCAGTGCGCCGGTCAGGTTCTGCACCTGGTAGGCCGCCTTGGCCGGGTCCATGACGCGGTAATAGACGATGCCGTCCACCGCCACCGTGGCATTGTCCCGGGTGATGACGGACTGTTCCGGGATATCCAGCACCACCTCCTGCACATTCATCCTGCGGCCGACATTGTCGATATAGGGGATGATGAGGTTGAGCCCCGGCTGCAGCAGGCGGGTGAAGGCGCCGAATCGCTCCACTGTCCAGACCTCGCCCTGGGGGATGGTCTTGATGCCCTTCCAGGCGGTGATGACCGCCAGCAGCAGCAGGACGACAAGGACGATCTCGGTGGCGGACATCAGGCGCTCCGTAACGGGTGCGGCACGATACTAACACGAGGCATGCGGCACGACACCGGTCGCCGGTTCCCGCCCGGCCCGGTCCCGCCTATCCTGCCGACAAGGCCATGGAGGATGCGGGATGCAGGGCAATATGGCGCCGCTGACGGTGCGGCTGGATGGGCTGCGGGTGGCGATCAGCGCCGGGGCGGGCGGCATCGGCCGCATCATGGCCGACAGCTTCGCCGGCTGCGGCGCCCGCGTCTTCCTCTGCGATGTGGACCGGGAGGCGCTGGCCGTCTGCCCGCACCCGCACATGGAAGCCGACATGGAAACCGCCGAGGGCTGCGACGCCTACATGGATGCGGCGCTGGGCCATCTCGGCGGCCTCGACGTGCTGGTGAACAATGCCGGCATCGCCGGGCCGACCGCGCGGGTGGAGGATGTGCCGCCCGACGCCCTCACCCGCACGCTGAAGATCGACCTCGAATCCATGTTCCACTGCGCCCGCCGCGCCGTGCCCGCGCTGCGGCAGGCCGGGGGCGGCTCCATCATCAACCTCTCCTCCGCGGCCGGCCGCTTCGGCTTCCCGCTCCGCAGCCCCTATTCCGCGGCGAAATGGGGGGGGTGGTGGGCTTCACCAAGTCGCTGGCGATCGAGTTGGGGCCGGAGCGCATCCGGGTGAACGCCATCCTGCCCGGCCTGGTCGCCGGCGACCGCATCCGCCGCGTCATCGAGGCCAAGGCGCAGGCGAAGGGCATCAGCTTCGCCGAGCAGGAGGCGGAGTTGCTGCGCGCCGTCTCGCTGCGCTGCTATGTGACGCCGCAGGACATCACCAACATGGCGCTCTATCTGTGCAGCCCCTTCGGCGCCGCCATCAGCGGCCAGGCCCTGGCGGTGGATGGCGACATGCAGTCGCTGATCTGACGCCCGCACCCATCGGAAAGGCACCATGATGCAGCCGCTCAACTCCTTCGACGAGTTGTCCCAGGGCCAGGAGCTGCAATTCGGCAGCTTCACCATGACGGAGCCCGAGATCCTGGATTTCGCCCGCCGCTTCGACCCGCAGCCCTTCCATGTCGATCCCGAGCGGGCCAAGGGCACCATCTTCGGCGGGCTGATCGCCAGCGGGCTGCATACCCAGGCCGCCGCCTTCGGCCATATCCTGCGGACCGGCCTGTTCGAGAAGGTTTCGCTCGGCGGCACCGAGCAGGTGGTGCGCTGGCCGGCGCCGGTGCGGCCGGGCGACGAGATCGCCGTCTCGGCCCGGGTGGAGGAGCTGATCCCGAGCCGCAGCAAGCCCGACCGCGGCGTGGCGAAGATCCGCTACTTCGGCACCCGCACCAGCGATGGCGTGGTGGTGCTGGACATCCTGGGAACGCATTTCCTCAAGCGGTAGACCGCGATCGCCCGAGGTGGAGACACCGAGGGCGTGAATCGCGGTCTCTGACAGGGCTGGATCTGCCTCGGGCTGGCGACTGTCAGCCCGAGGCGGGTCCAGCGGCACCGCCCTTCGCCCGTGCCACGATGCCCGTGGTGGAGCGGCCCGGCAGCAGGTCGATCAGCACCAGCTCGCCGCCGGCCGCCTGCACGAGGTCGGCGCCCACCACCCGGTCCGGCGTATAGTCGGCGCCCTTGATGAGCACATCCGGCAGCAGGTGCCGGATCAACTCCAGCGGCGTGTCCTCCGCGAAGCCCACCACCGCATCCACGGCGGCGAGCGCCGAGACCACCGCGGCACGGTCGGCCAGCGGGTTGATCGGCCGCGCCGGCCCCTTCAGCCGGGCCACGCTGGCATCGGTGTTGAGCGCCACGATCAGCCGGTCGCAACGCCGCCGCGCGGCGCGCAGCAGCGCGACATGGCCGGCATGGAGGATGTCGAAGCAGCCATTGGTCAGGCCGACGCGCAGCCCATGCGCGCGCCAATCCGCCACCAGCCGTGCCGCCGCCGCCCAGTCCAGCGCCAGGCCCTCATCCGGGGCGGAGCCGCCTTCGGCCCGCAGCGCATGCGCCAACTCATCGGCACCGACCGTCGCGGTGCCGAGCTTGCCGACCACGATGCCGGCCGCGGCATTGGCGATGCGCATCGCCGCCTCCAGGCTGCTGCCGGCGGCGTGCGCCAGAGCAAGGGTGGCGATGACGGTATCGCCGGCGCCGGAGACATCGAAGACCTCCCGCGCCTCGGCCGGCACGCTGGCATGGCCGCCCTCGGCGCGGACCAGGACCATGCCCTTCTCGGCGCGGGTGCAGAGCAGGGCGGGCAGCCCGGCCTCCTGCATCACGCGCCGCGCGGCCTCCACCACCTCGGCCTCGGTGCCGGCTGGCAGCCGGGCGGCGCGGGAGAGCTCGCGGGCATTGGGGGTGATGCAGTCGGCGCCGCGATAGAGGCCGAAATCGTCGCTTTTCGGATCGGCGAAAACCGGGATGCCGCGCGCCCGGGCGGCGCCGATGGCCCCTGCGATGACGGCCGGCGCCAGCACGCCCTTGGCATAGTCGGAGAGCACCAGCGCCTGGCAGCCGGGCAGCGCCGCCGCCACCGCGGCAGTGAGCGCCGCGGCCTCCGCGGCATCGGCCGGCTTCGGTTCCTCGTCATCGAGGCGGACCACCTGCTGCGTGCCGGCGATGACGCGCATCTTGCAGATGCTGGGGCGGCTGGCGCTATCCACCGTGGCATCGGCGATGCCGGGATCGGCGGCGAGCAGGGCACGGAACTCCGCCGCCGCCGCATCCCGGCCGAGCAGCCCGACCAGCACCGCCTGGCCGCCCAGCGCCGAGATGTTGCGCGCCACATTGCCGGCGCCGCCCGGCATGGCATGGGTCCGGCGCAGCCGCACCACCGGCACCGGCGCTTCCGGCGAGATCCGGTTCACCTCGCCATACAGGAAGCGGTCGAGCATCACATCGCCCAGGACGAGGATGCGGGTGCCGGCGAAATCGAGCATGGCCGCAGATAGACCTGCCTGGCCCTGGAACGCAAACGGCGCGGGGGAAGCCCCCGCGCCGCCGCATCCGGTTCCGGCCTGGAAGGGCGCTTACGCGCTCTTCGCCATGATCTCGTCCGCCACCTGGCGCGGCACGGGATCGTAATGGTGGAACTGCATGGAGAAGCTGGCGCGCCCCTTGGTCATGCCCCGCAGGTTGGAGATGTAGCCGAACATCTCCTTCAGCGGCACATGCGCCCGGACGATGACCGAGGTGCCGGCCATGTCCTGGTTCTGGATCACGCCGCGGCGCCGGTTCAGGTCGCCCACCACGTCGCCGACATGGTCCTGCGGGGTGGTCACCTCCACATCCATGATCGGCTCCAGGATCACCGGGCCGGCCTTCTTCATGCCCTCGCGGAAGCAGGCCTTGGCGGCGATCTCGAAGGCGAGCGCCGAGGAGTCCACGTCGTGATACTTGCCGTCCACCAGGCTGTACTTGAAGTCCACCGTCGGGAAGCCGGCCAGCACGCCGGTATCGGCCTGGACCTTGATGCCCTTCTCGACCGCCGGGATGTATTCCCGCGGCACCGAACCGCCGACCACGGCATTGGCGAATTCGATGCCGGTGTTCCGCTCCTTCGGCTCGAAGGTGATCTTCACCTCGGCATACTGGCCCGAACCGCCGGACTGCTTCTTGTGGGTGTAGATCTCGGTATGCGGCTTGGTGATGGTCTCGCGATAGGCCACCTGCGGCGCGCCGATATTGGCATCCACATTGTACTCGCGCCGCAGCCGGTCGATGATGATCTCGAGATGCAGCTCGCCCATGCCGGAGAGGATGGTCTGGCCGGTTTCCTGGTCCGTGCGCAGCCGCAGGCTCGGGTCCTCGCCCGCCAGCTTCTGCAGGCCGAGCGTCATCTTCTCGATGCCCTCCTTGGTCTTGGGCTCGACCGAGATGTCGATGACCGGCACCGGGAAGGCCATGCGCTCCAGCACCACCGGATCGGATGCATCGGCCAGCGTGTCGCCGGTGCCGGTGTCCTTCATGCCGACGAAGGCCACGATGTCGCCGGCATGGACCTCCTTCAGTTCCTCGCGCTTGTCGGCATGCATCTGGAACATCCGCCCGATGCGCTCGCGCTGGCCCTTGGTGGTGTTCATCACCATGTCGCCCGATTTCGCCACGCCGGCATAGACGCGCACGAAGGTCAGGTTGCCGTACTTGTCGTTGACGATCTTGAAGGCGAGGCCGGCGAAGGGCGCGTTCTCATCCGCCTTGATGATCCGGCGCGGTGCATCCTCATCGGCGCCCTCCTCGGCGGCGACCTTGATGCCGGGGATATCGACCGGGCTCGGCAGGTAGTCGAGCACGGCGTCGAGCAGGGGCTGCACGCCCTTGTTCTTGAAGGAGGTGCCGCAGAGCACGGGGCGGAAGGTGCCCTCGATGGTGCCCTTCTTCAGGCAGCGCTTCAGCGTCTCGACCGAGACATCGCCCTTGTCGAAATACTCTTCCATTGCCGTGTCGTCATCGACCAGCAGCGCGGTATCGACCAGCAGCTTGCGGTATTCGGCGGCCTTCTCGGCCAGGTCGTCCGGAATCGGGGCGTCGTGGAACTTGGCGCCGAGCTCGTCGCCTTCCCAGATCAGCGCCTTCATCTCGACCAGGTCCACCACACCCTTGAAGGTGTCCTCGGAGCCGATCGGCAGTTGCAGCGCCACCCAGGTGATGCCGAGCTTCTCGGTCAGCGTGGCGGCAGCGCGGTAGAAATCGGAGCCGGTCCGGTCCATCTTGTTGATGAAGATGATGCGCGGCACGTTGTAGCGGTCGGCCAGGCGCCAATTCGTCTCCGACTGCGGCTGCACGCCGGCCACGCCCTCAATGATGAAGATGGCGCCGTCGAGGACACGCAAGGACCGGTTGACCTCGATATTGAAGTCGATATGGCCGGGCGTATCGATGACGTTGATCCGGTGGTCCTTCCACATGGCGGTCACGGCCGCGGAGGTGATGGTGATCCCCCGCTCGCGCTCCTGGTCCATGTAGTCGGTCGTGGTATTGCCGTCATGCACCTCGCCGATCCGGTGCGACTTCCCGGTATAGTACAGGATCCGCTCGGTCGTGGTGGTCTTGCCGGCATCGATATGAGCGGTGATGCCGATGTTGCGGATCTTGTCGAGCGGGGTGCGCGCCACGATGGGCCTCCATACGCGAAAGCGGGCCTGACCCCGGGGTTCCTGCCCCGTGCCGCCCGCCCTTAAGGTTCCGAAGGGGTTGCCGTTGGTATCGGGCGGGACAGATGCGCAATCCGCGCCCGATTTGCAAGCGCTAAGGACGGGGGAGGCCTGTAAAGGAAGCAGGGCGACCTGGCACCGGCCGCAGACCGGCGGGTGCCCCCGTATCAACCGGCCAGCTTCGCCGTGATCCCCGCCACATGCCGGCCCTGGAAGCGGGCCAGCTCCAGTTCGTTCTCGGAAGGTGGCCGCTCGCCCTTGCCGCCGGCGATGGTGGTGACGCCATAAGGGCTGCCGCCGGTGATCTCGTCCAGCCGCATCTGGCCGGCGGCGCTATAGGGCAGGCCCATCAGCACCATGCCGTGGTGGAACATCATGGTGTGCATCGCAATCAGCGTGGTTTCCTGCCCGCCATGCTGGCTGGCGGTGGAGGTGAAGCCGCTGCCCACCTTGCCGATCAGCTTGCCCTGCGCCCAGAGCCCGCCGGTCTGGTCCCAGAAGTTGGCCATCTGCGCCGCCATCCGGCCATAGCGCGTCGGGCAGCCGATGATGATGGCGTCGTACTGGTCCAGCTCCTGCGGGCTGGCCAGCGGCGCCGGCTGGTCCAGCCTGGCGCCGGATTTCTCCAGCACCTCCCGCGGCACCAGCTCCGGCACCCGCTTCACCGCGACCTCGGCCCCGGTGCCGCGGGCACCCTCGGCAACGGCCCCCGCCATACGCTCGATATGGCCGTACATGGAATAATAGAGCACCAGGATCTTGGTCATCACAGCCCTCCATCCTCTGGGATCGGCCTTCTAGCGTGGCAGCGGCGCGGGCGTTGCAGGGCCGCTCCAGGAGGCCGGAACTTGGATGGGCGGCATCCGGGGGCCTACTCGTTGGTTTCCTGGTGCGATTGGCGTTGGCGTTGATTTCGGCCCGGCTTCCGCCGATTAAATCCCTCGGAAGCGGGGAGAGCCGGAATGAGCGGGACGGATGGGGCCAAGGCCGCCGCGGCGGTGGACGAGGCGCGGCAATGGGACCGGCTGATGGAGATGGCGAAGCTCGGCGCCATCCCCGGCGAGGGCGTGAACCGCGCCTGCCTGACGCCGCTGGACCGGGAAGCACGGCGGCTGCTGCTCTCCTGGGCCGGCCCGCTTGGCCTGGAACCCTCGGTGGATGCGCTCGGCAACCTCTTCCTGCGGCATCGGGGCAGCGACCCCGCCGCCGCGCCGGTGATCACCGGCAGCCATATGGACACCCAACCCAATGGCGGCCGCTTCGACGGCATCTATGGCGTCATCGCCGGGCTGGAGGCGGTGCAGGCGCTGCGCGAGGCCGGGATCGCCACCCGCCGCCCGATCGAGGTCGTGGCCTGGACCAATGAGGAGGGCGGCCGCTTCGCCCCGGGCTGCATGGGCAGCATGGCCTATGCCGGGTTCAGGCCGGCCGATGCCTGGGATGCGGTGGAGGACCCGGAGGGCACCACCTTTGCCGCCGCGCTGCGGGAACACCTGGCGGCCGAGGCCGACATCCCGCGCCGCGGGCTTGGCGTGGTCGATGGCCCGGCGCCCTTCGCATATCTGGAGGCGCATATCGAGCAGGGGCCGCGGCTGGAGGCCGAGGGGCTCGATATCGGCGTGGTCACCGGCATCCAGGGCAGCCGCTGGTTCCTGGTGGAGCTGAAAGGCGAGAGTGCGCATGCCGGCACGGCGCCGCTCTCGCTCCGCCGCGACGCGGTGCAGGACATGCTGCGCGCCATCGCCGCGCTGAACGGGCTGATGGAAGACCCTGCCGATGTGCTGCGCTTCACGGTCGGCCGCATCGAGGTTTCGCCCAATACCTCGAACAGCGTGGCCGAGCGGGTGCGTTTCACCATCGATTTCCGGCACCCCGACAAGGCGGTGCTGCTGGCCCGCGGCGACGCGATCGAGGCCACCATCCGGGGGGGCGATCCGCAATTGCGCGGCAAGGGTCACAGAGCGGTTCCACGCCCTGCCGGTGGAGTTCGACCCGCTGGTGAGCGGCGCGGTGGAGCGGGCCGCGGCGGCGCAGGGGCTCGGCGCGCTGCGGATGCCCTCCGGCGCCTTCCACGACGCGCAATTCATGGTGCCGGTCTGCCCGACCGGGATGCTCTTCGTGCCCTGCCGCAAGGGGATCAGCCACAATCCGGCGGAATATGCCGGCCCGGCGCAACTGGCGCGCGGCACCCGCGTGCTGGCGCAGGCGCTGGCGGAATTGGCCCTGGCCTGATTCCGGACCAGGCCAGCGGGCGTGCCGCCGCGCGGCCGGGGGAGTGAGGCTCGCCATGGGGTTCGCCCGGCCGCCTGCCCCCGGCAGGAACTACCCGCCCTGGGCTGCCGGCGCCACCGAAAGGCCATGCACCTTGTGCCGCTCGATGAGGCTGGCGACGAGGCCCGAGGCCTTCGCCTCCTCGACGAAGTCGCGCAGGAACGCCACGCCGGCCTCGTTGCCGCGCGCCGTGCCGATGGCCTGCTGCACGGCGGTGAAGCTGCCATCGAGGATGCGGGAGCCGGGAAGCGCCTCGGCATCGGTCAGCAGGCGGGGGCGGAGTCCGGCCAGAACCTCCAGCCCCTCCGCCACGAATTGCTCGAAGGCGCCATCGATGCTGTTCGACCGCACGAGGGTGGCGTTGCGGATGTTGCGCTCCAGCCAGAGGTCGTAGGCCGACCTGGCGGTGACCGCGATCCGCACCCCGGCGCGATCGACCTCGGCGAGCGTGGCAATGGCCGAGCCGGCGGGCACCAGGTAGGTTGCCTCAATCTCCGCATAGGCGGCGGTGAAGGCGATCTTCTCGGCGCGCTGCGGCTCCGCGCCGATCAGCCCGATGTCCCAGGCATTGCTGCCCACGGCATCCGCAAGCTCGCCGGGCTTCGGATAGGGCACGTAGCGAACCGGCACGCCGAGCCGGTCGGCGATCGCGCGCGCCATGCCGGGCGATACGCCCTCGGGATCGCCGGCGGCGCTGCGGCCGGTCACGAGCAGGAAGTTGCCCAGGTTGATGCCAGCGCGAAGAACCCCTGTCGGGGCCAGTTGGGAGAGAATTTCTGGGGACATTCGACGGTTCCGGTGCTTCCTGGAATGGTTGGTCAGCCGAGCGGCGTGCCTTGCGTCCTGCGCCTTCCCTGCTCGCTGATCCGAGCAGTGGACCCCGCCCGGCCTGGCCAGGCAACCTGCGCCTGGGCGACCGCATGATCGGCCAGGGCAGGCAGGGCAAGGACGCGGCATCCCATCAGGCGTTCTCCCGCAAGGCGTTCTTGTTGCGGGCACGCTATCGCATGCGTCGCGCCATGCCTACTCCGCGTCTGGCCATCGGCGTCCAGCAGGACCGGGCCGCGGATATCCATGGAGCGCCGAGGGGCCCTGCATCGCCCCTACTCCACCCTCGCGCCTGAGATCCGGACCGCCTCCTGCCACATCGGTCGCTCGCGCCGGGCGCGCTCGACCGCCTGCTCGGGTGAGGACCAGGCCATGCCGGCGCCGGTATCGAGGAAGCGGCGCCGGATCGTCTCGTCCTCGCTGATGCGCTTCAGCGTCGCGCTCAGCCGCTCGATCGCGGCGCGCGGCGTGCCGGCGGGAAAGACGAAGCTCTGCCAGGAGGTCACGACGAAGTCCGGCACCCCGGCCTCGGCCATGGTCGGCACCTCCGGCATGGTCGGGAAGCGCTCGGCCGAGGTGACGGCCAGCGGCCGCAGCTTCCCGTCCCGGATCACCGGCACATAGGAGGCCAGGTTGTCGAGGGCGAAGTCGAGCTGCCCCACGAGCATCACCGGAATGGCCTGTGCCGCGCCGCGGAAGGGCACATGCGTCGCCTCGAACCCCGACCGCGCCGCGAAGAGTGCGCCCGAGAGGTGCGGCGTGGTGCCCACCCCCGGCGAGCCATAGGTGATTCCGCCCGGCTTCGCCTTCGCCCAGGCCACGAATTCCTGCAGGCTGCGCGAGGGGTTGTGCTCCGCCGGCACCACGGCGACGTTCGGCAATTCCCATGCCACGCCGACCGGCATCAGGTCCTTGTCGGGGTCGTAGGGCAGGCGAGTGTAGAGGAAGGGGTTGATCGAGAAGTGCGAGACGGCCGCGATGCCCATGGTGTAGCCGTCGGGCGCCGCCTTCGCCACCGCGTCAACGCCGATATTGCCCCCCCGCGCCGGGGCGGTTCTCCACCACGAAGCTCTGGCCGAGCATGGCCTGCAACCGCTCGGCGTAGATCCGCACAAGCACATCGGTCGAGCCGCCAGGCGGCCAGGGCACGACAACACGGACCGGGCGGTCCGGCCAGTTCCCCTGGGCACGGAGGATGGCGGGCTTGGCGACAAGCGCGGCGATCCCTGCGCCGATCAGCAAACGGCGTTGCAGCATGCGGATGTTTCCTCCCCGTTGTCTCTGGAGCATGATGCGTTCACCTTCGTTCACGCATCATGCTCCAGGCCTTTGTTTGATCGCGTGATTCACGCTTTTCGGTGCGAGCACCTCAAGCGATCACGCTCTAGCCTGCGCCGCAGCCTGCCATGGGGTCGCGCACCGGAGAAGTCCTGCAGACCAGGGCTGCTGGCTGTCACCCCCCTGCATCCCGCCCGACCTGCGCCGCCAGAATGCGGATCGGCGTTGCAGCCATTGCCGAGGTGATGTCCTGGGTATCTGGCGGATGGGGTGGGATTCGAACCCACGATACGCTTTTGACGTATACGCACTTTCCAGGCGCGCGCCTTCGACCGCTCGGCCACCCATCCAAAGCCCAGGAGTCGCGCCCGGTGTGCCGGACTGCCGCCTCAAGGGCGGCGGACCATAGTCAACCACCCGGCGGGGGGGCAACCCACCTCGCCGGCCCAGCCCAGAAATCAGCGCGGATGCCGGCGCGGCGCGTCCATGGTGAGCGGCGCCTGGAAGGAGATCGGCGCCGGCGCCACCACAAGCCTACCCTGCCGTGCCCGCAGTACCGAGCGGGTGCCGGTGGCGGAGCCGAGGTCGGGTGAAGGCCTACCCCCCCGCACTGGACGCGCCGGCCCTACGCAAGGCGCCCCGCGAGCGTCCCCCTCCCGCCAGTTTCAGGCGAAACGCGGCATCACCTTGGTCCAGAACCGCTCGATCGAGCGCATCAGGATGTCATGCGGCACCAGGCCGTTATAGGTGTAGCAGAAGGTCCAATCCACGGGCTGCCGCCGCTCCGATGCCTCCATGGCGCGCAGCACGCTGTCCACCGTGCCGACATAGGCATAGCCGCTGGCGATGACCTCCTCGGGCGTGGGGAAGCGGCCGGTCGCGGGGTCCTGCAACCCCTTGCGGAAGCCGAAGGGCTCGAACCAGGCGCGGCCGGAGAACTGGCCGGAATCGCGCCAGAGCGCCATGGCCTCCTCCTCGGTATCGGCGATGATGACATCGCGCAGCACGCCCATGCCCACGCCCTGGGGCTTGCCGGCGACCTCGGCATAGACGCTGTAGAGCTTGTCCTCGTGCGAGGGGTGCATCGGCGGCAGGATCGGCGTGATGTTCTCCTTGGCGCAGAAGCGGATGGTGTTCTCGGAACTGGCGAAGGGCTGGAACAGTGGCGGATGCGGCTTCTGCAGCGGCTTCGGCACCACGCCGACCGAGGTCAGGATGCCGCCCTCGACCCCCTTCCCCCATTTCTCCGTGGTGTCGAGCGTCCAGGGTGTCGGGCCCGCCGGGATGCGCCAGAACTTCCCGTCATGGGTCAGCATCTCCTCGGTCCAGCATTTCTTGAGGATGCGGAAATTCTCCTCGAATGCCTCCCGATTGGCGGCGTCGATCTCGTCATGCTGGTTGGGCAGCGCGCCGTGGATGCCATGCGCCTGCTGGCCCATGACATCCACCCAGCGGCGCTGGTAGCCGCGGGCGAAGCCGGCGCAGGCGCGGCCGCCGGTCATGTGGTCGAGCATGGCGATGTCCTCGGCCACCCGGATCGGGTTGGCGGCCGGCAGCACGATGCCAAGCTGCCCCACCCGGATGCGCCTGGTCTGCATCGCGAAATAGAGGTCGAGCAGCACCGGGTTGTTCGATATCTCGAACCCCTCGATATGGAAGTGATGCTCGGTGAAGCTGACGGAATCATAGCCCAGATCATCCGCCAGGCGGATCTGCTCCGACAATTCCCGCAGCATGCGCTGATAGAGGTCGCCCCGCATCCCGGCCATGCCGGCCTCGATCTCGGCGCGGCTGCCGATGCTCGGCAGGTAGAACAGCGATGCCTTCACGGCGCTTCCCCATTTCCCTTGCTTGCGCCGAGTCTCCCAGCTTCGCCTGCATCCGGCAACCCGGGCGGCGCGCATCGCCGCCGCCCGGGGGACCTGGCCTGTCACGCGGGCCGATTCAGACCGCTGGGCCATTTGGCCCTGCGGCCATCGGACCGCGTCAAACCCCCTGCAGCGCCGCCCGCAGCTTGGCCGGGGTGAAGGGCACCGAGCGCAGCCGCACCCCCGTGGCGTCGAAGACCGCATTCGACACCGCGGAGGGCACGATCGCTGCCGCCGGCTCGCCGGCGCCCCAGGGGCGCTCGGTGGGGCGGTCGATCAGTTCGATCGCAATCTCCGGCACTTCCGGGAAGGTGATGACCTGGTAGCTGCCCCAGTCGAGGCTGGTCACCGCGCCCCGGTCGAAGGTGAGCTCCTCCTTCAGCGTACGCGACAGGGTGTGGATGATGTTGCCCTCGATCTGCGAGCGTACGCCGCCCGGGTTGATGATCTGGCCGCAATCATGCGTGCAGAAGAAGCGGGTCACCCGTATCGCACCCGTGCGGCGGTTCACCTCCACTTCCGCCACCCCGGCCAGATAGGTCCGCACCAGCTCATACTTCACGAAGGTCACGCCGCGGCCGCGCAGGATCTCCCCCTCGCGCACCCGTTGCGGCGAGGGGCGGGTCTGCCACTTCGCCAGCCGCGCCACCCGTTCCAGCACCTCCCTGCCGCGCGGATCGTCCCGTGGCAGCGTGCGGAGACGGAACTCCAACGGGTCGGCGCCGGCCTCGGCCGCCAACTCGTCGAGGAAGGCTTCATTGGCGAAGCTGTTCTGCATCCGCCCGGGCGTGCGGATCCAGGAGGGGCGGAAGGGCGTGGTCTCCAGCCGGTGGCAGACCGTCTTCACTGCCGGGAAGGCATAGGGCACCGCCAGGTTGTGGATGATGTTGCCGGGGTTGAGCTGATTCTCCCGCGGCAGCCCGCCGAGTTCCGCCGCGGTGAGGTCCACATTGCCGCCGGCGCCCTTCGGGATGAAGGCCTCGCTTTCCCAGCCGACCACATTCCCCTCTGCATCCAGCCCGGCGCGGAGGTCCACCAGATGCGGCGGGCCCTTCGGGTCCCAGCCATGCTCATCGGCACGCATCCATTGCACGCGCACCGGGCGGCCCACCGCGCGGGCCAGCAGCGCCGCATCCGCCGCCGCATCCTCATGCCCGTTGCGGCCGTAGCAGCCCGCGCCCTCCATGTAGATGCAGCGCACCTGCTCCACCGGCAGGCCGAGCATCATCGCAAGCTGCTTCCGCAGGTTGTGCGTCGCTTGGCTGGCGCTCCAGCTGGTGAGCCTGCCGTCCTTGAATTCCGCCACGGCGCAGGAGGGGCCCATGGAGCCATGGGTATGAATCGCGAAATCATAGCTGGCGGAGAGGCGCTTTGCGGCGCCCTGGATGGCCTGCGCCGCATTGCCGCGATCCGAGGTCACCTGCACCTGCGCCACCGGGGTCGCCCGCACATGTTCCCAGAGCTTCGCCTGCTCCGGCAGCCCGGCCCAGTTCGACCAGCGCACCTTCAGCTCCCGCGCGGCGCGGATGGCGGCCCATTCGGTTTCCGCCACCACGCCGAGGAAGGCCCCCTGATGCACCACCCGCACCACGCCCGGGATGCCGCGGATGCTGGCCTCGTCCACCGCCTCCACGGTCGCGCCCAGAGTGGGTGGCCGCACCGGGCGGCCATGCAGCATGCCCAGCAGGCGAAAGTCGTGTACGTAGTGGAACCGGCCGAAGACCTTGTCCGGGATGTCCACGCGCGGCACGGCCTGGCCGACGATGCGCCGTGCCTCGGGCGGCTTGATCGGCGCATTGGCGTCCACCTTCAGCGTGAAGGCGCGGCCGCCCACCAGCTCGGCGAAAGTGGCGCGGCGCCCATCCGGGGCGATCACCACGCCCTCCTCGATGCGGAGCCGCGCGGCATCGGCCCCGAGCCGCTCCGCCGCCTGGCGCAGCAGCTCGCGCCGCGCGGTCGCCGCCGCGGCGCGCAACTGCACGCCGCCATTCTGGATGGAGAGCGAGCCATAGGTAGCGCCCTGGTCCGGCGTCAGCGCCGTGTCGCCCTCGACCACGCGGATGCGGCCGAGCGGCAGGTCCAGCTCCTCCGCCGCGATCTGCATGAAGCCGGTACGGACCCCGGTGCCGAGATCGACCTTGCCAACGAAGACCGTGGCGCCCCCTTCGGCATCGATGGAGAGGAAGGCGCCCACCTCATCCGTCGCGACGGGCTTCTCCGCCCAGGCGGCGGCATCCCGCGGCCGCAGGCCGAGGTTGAAGGCCACCAGCATGGCGCCGCCGGCGCGCAGCAGGGAGCGGCGGTCGATGATCGCGTTCATGGCCCCCTCCCCTCAGCCCCGCGCCGCGCGCAGCACGGCAGCGACGACGCGCGGATGCGTGCCGCAGCGGCAGATGTTGTTGGCGAGTTCCTCCCTCACCTGGACCTCGGTCGGGCGTGGTGTCTTTGTCAGGAAAGCGGCGGACTGCATGATCATGCCATTGGTGCAGTAACCGCATTGCACCGCCTGTTCGGCGATGAAGGCGGCCTGCACCGGGTGCGGGTGCTCCGGCGTGCCGAGCCCTTCGAGCGTGGTGATGCGCTTGCCCGCCGCCTCACCCACCGGCATCTGGCAGGAACGCACGGCCTCGCCCTCGACATGCACGGTGCAGGCGCCGCATTGGCCGAGGCCGCAGCCGAAATGCGGCCCGGTGACGCCGATATCGTTCCGCAACGCATAGAGCAGCGGCATCTGGGGCTGGTCGACGGTCACGCTCACGGCGCGGCCGTTGACCGTCATGCTTACGGTCTGGCTCATGGATTCCCTCCCGGCCGGGCGCCTCTGGCCCGTCTCTGGCCCAGTAGGGACGGAAGGAGCCACGAATGCAACGGTCGCCTCGGCCCTGTCCCCGGCATTCCGGCAGCCGGGATGACATCGCGGTGGTGGTCGCGAATTGGCATTCGATTTGCGGTTTCATTAAATTCTGGCAAGGCCCATTGCCCTACAGGACTGTTACTTTCGCGGAGGGCTCATGCCCCCCCGATACTCCGCCGGGAAGGTCCCTGTCCAAGAAGTCCGCAGCCTATCCGCCCCGGCGGGTGCCCCTTCGCATCGGGAAAACCAAAGTTGCTGTTCAACTCCGGCGTCTTTCTGCTGGCCTTCCTGCCAGCCTGCCTGCTTGGTTTCTTCGCATTCGGCATGCGGGGCCATCAGCGTGCCGCCCTGGCTTGGCTGACCTTCATGTCGGTGCTGTTCTATGGCTGGTGGAACCCGGTCCATGTGCCGCTGCTGCTGGCCAGCATGGGGGCCAACTACCTGATCGGCCGGCGGCTCGGCAGGCATCCCTCGAAGGCGCTGCTGCTGGCCGGGATCGGCGCCAATGTCCTGCTGCTCGGCTACTTCAAATATACCGGCTTCGCTGCGGAGACGGTAGATGGGCTGTTCGGGCTGGGCTGGGCGGTGCCGCATATCGTGCTGCCGCTGGCCATCTCCTTCTTCACTTTCCAGCAGATCGCCTATCTCAGCGATGCCCATGACGGCGTGGCGGTGGAACACGATTTCCTGAACTACTGCCTCTTCGTCACCTTCTTCCCGCACCTGATCGCCGGCCCGATCACCCATCACCGGGAGATGCTGCCGCAATCGCGGACCGCGCGATCCTGCGGCCGCATCTCGATGGCTTCGTGGTCGGCGGCACGCTGTTCCTGCTCGGCCTGTTCAAGAAGGTGATGATCGCCGACCAGATCTCCGCCTATGTCGCGCCGGTCTTCGCCGCAGGGCAGGAGGCGCCGCTGACCCTGCTGCCCGCCTGGGGCGGCGCGGTGGCCTATGCGCTGCAGATCTATTTCGACTTCTCCGGCTATACCGACATGGCCATCGGCCTCGGCTTGTTGTTCGGTATCAGCCTGCCGCCGAATTTCGACAGCCCCTACAAGGCGCGCAACATCATCGAATTCTGGTCGCGCTGGCACATGACGCTGACGCGCTTCCTGACCGCCTATATCTACAATCCCCTCGTGCTGCGCCTGACCCGGACGCGGATGCGCGCCGGCAAGCCGCTGCCGCGGCGGGGCAGGATGACGGCCGGGGCCTTCGCCAGCATGGTCGCCTTCCCGACCATCCTGACCATGTTCGTCTCCGGCTTCTGGCATGGCGCCGGCTGGCAGTTCATCGTCTTCGGCCTGCTGCACGGCGCCTTCATCACGGTCGCCCATGCCTGGCATGCGCTGAAGGCGCGCTGGGGCTGGCCGGCCGAGGGCGGCGGCTGGCTGGGCCATGCGGCCGCGGTGCTGCTCACCTTCGTCTGCGTGATCGTCGGCCTGGTCTTCTTCCGCGCCCCCGATATCCCGACGGCGCTGCGCATCCTGGAAGGGATGGCGGGGCTGGGCGGCGTGGTGGTCGACTACAGCTTCTACGAGACGCGGGGCCTGCACGGGGTGATCGCGCTCCTTGGCCTGCCGCTCACGGTCGACCCGCTGTTCCGGCTGCCGCAAGCTCTGGTCCTCGCGCTGCTGCTGCTGGTGGTCTGGGCGCTGCCGAATACCCAGCAATGGATGCGCCACTACCGCACCGCGCTGGAAGCCAGGCCGGGCGCCAGTTGGCTCGAACGGTTTCCCGCCCTGCCGCTGGTGGTCTGGCGGCCCAGCCTGGCCTGCGGTGCCCTGGTGGGCGTGATCGCCTTCTTCGCCCTGGCACGGGCGCTCTCCGTCGCGCCAAGCGAATTCCTCTACTTCCAGTTCTGAGGCGTCTGCATGGAACTCCTCCCCTGGCTGCCGGCGCATCCTGACCTGCGCGCCGCCTTCGCCGCCGCCCGCGCCTTGCCGGAGCCGGCGGCGCGGCTCGCGGCACTGGCCAAGCTCGCCGGCTTCCGCCGCGATTTCCTCGCCACCGACCGGATGGACCGGATCATCGCGGCCTGCCTGGCGGCGCCGGAAGTCCGCGGGCGGCTGCCCCAACTCGGCCTCACGCCGCTGCGCGTCGCCCTGCTGGCCTCGCATAGCGTGGAGCATCTGGTAGGCGGCATCCGGGTCGCCGCGCTGGACCGCCGGCTCGCGCTCGATATCGAGGTGGCGCCCTATGGGCTCTACCGGCAGGTGCTGCTGGAGGAGCGCTCGCCGCTCGATGCCTTCCGGCCGCAGGTCGTGGTGCTGGCGCTCGATGCCTGGGACGCGCCGCTGGATGTCGGGCTGGAGGCCTCGCCCGACGAGGTGGAGGCGGCCGTTGCCGGCCGGCTGGCGGAGCTACGCCAGCTCTGGCGCCGGGCGCGCGAACGCTTCGGCGCGCGGATCGTGCAGCAGACGCTGATCGGCGGCGACCCACCCGTCTTCGGCGGGTTCGAAGGGCTCATCCCCGGCTCGCCCGGCGCGCTGGTCGACCGGCTGAACCGCGGCATCCGCGAGGCGGCGCGGGAGGATGGCGTGCTGCTGCTCGACCTGGCCTGGCAGGTGAACCAGCACCGCTTGGAAGGCTGGGCGGACCCGGTGCGCTGGCACCAGGCGAAGCAATTGGTCAGCCCCATGCTGGCGCCGCTCTATGGCGACCTGCTGGCCCGCGTCCTCGCCGCTGCCACCGGCCTCTCCCGCAAATGCCTGGTGCTCGACCTCGACAATACGCTTTGGGGCGGTGTCGTCGGCGATGACGGGGTGGAGGGCATCCTGCTCGGCCAGGGCAGCGCCACCGGCGAGGCCTTCCTCGCCTTCCAGCGCCATGCGGCGCTGCTGGCGCGGCGCGGCGTGATCCTCGCCATCTGCTCGAAGAACGACCCCGCGATCGCCGAGGCGGCCTTCACCAGCCATGCCGAGATGGCGCTGCGGCGGAGCGACATCGCCGCCTTCGTGGCGAATTGGAACGACAAGGCCAGCAACCTCCGCGACATCGCGCGGACCCTGGATATCGGCCTCGACAGCCTGGTCTTCGTCGATGACAACCCGGCGGAGCGGGAGATCATCCGCCGCGAGCTGCCCGAGGTGGCGGTGCCGGAACTGCCGGAGGATGTCGCGGGCTATCCCGCCTGCCTGGCCAATGCCGGGTATTTCGAGGCGGCGAGCTTCACCCCGGACGATGCCACCCGCGCCCGCAGCTATGCCGCGAATGCCGAACGCCGTGCGGCGCTGGACCAGGCGACCGACATGGCCGGCTACCTGGCCGGCCTGGAGATGACCTTGGTCGCCGGGCCGGTCGGCGCCGCCGAACTGCCGCGGGTGACGCAGCTCATCAACAAGACCAACCAGTTCAACCTGACGACGCGCCGCTATACCGAGGCCGAGGTGGAGCGTCTGGCCGCGGACCCGGCCAGCCTGGCGCTGCGCTTCCGGCTGCTGGACCGCTTCGGCGACAATGGCCTGATCGGCGTGATCCTGGCACGGCCCGACCCCGCCTGGCCGGCGGACGCGCTGCTGATCGACACCTGGCTGATGAGTTGCCGCGTGCTCGGCCGGGGCGTGGAGGCGGCCTCGCTCGGCGTGCTTGCCGCCGCCGCGGCGCGGCGCGGCGCCACCGCGCTGATCGGCGAGTATCGCCCGACCCCGCGCAATGCCCTGGTGCGCGCGCATTACGCGGATCTCGGCTTCACGCCGCTACCTGCCCCCGCCGGAGCCGGGACCGAGGCGAGCTTCTGGCATTATGACATCGCCATCGCCCAGCCCCCCCGGCACTTCATGAAGGTTTCCGCCGAATGACCACCGAACCCGAGATCTATGCCCGGCTGAACGAGGTGTTCCGGGAGGTCTTCGACGATCCCGCGCTGGAGGTGGGGCCCGGCACGACCGCCGCCGATATCCCGGATTGGGACAGCCAGAGCCACATCGCCCTGATCGTCGCGACCGAGATGCGCTTCGGCATCCGGTTCCGCACCGCAGAGCTGGAGAGCCTGAAGAATGTCAGCGACTTCGTCGCGCTGATCCAGGCAAAGGCGGCGGGCTGACGCGGATGCCGGCCAAGCGGTACTCCTACCCCATCGCCGTCCTGCTCGGCGCGGTCTGCAGCCTGCTGCTGTTCCTCGGCACGCTCCAGGCGCTGGAGCGCACCGGCAACCTGCCGCCGCCGGCCCTGACGAACAGCCTTTGCGCGGATGAGAAGCTGGCCTTCCTCCGGGACCATCCCACGGCGGCGCCCAGCATCCTGGTGGTCGGCTCCTCGGTGGCCTGGCGGCATTTCGACGGCGAGGCGGTGCTGCGCCGCGTCCCCGGCGCCTGGCCCCTGAACGGCGGCTTCTGCGGCCTGGCTATGCACCAGACCGCCTTCGTCACCGACTATCTCCTGGCCCGCCTCACCAGCGTGCGGGAGGTGGTGGCGATCGTCGCGCCGCAGGATTTCCAGGATTGCAGCAAGGTGCCGGCACGGCTCTTCGACCCCGCGGATGTGGATGCCTTCCTTGCGCACCGCCGCTGGCCGGCTGGATTCTACCTGCGCTATTTCGATCCCGTCTCCCTGGCGCGCAATGCCGCCCACATTGCCGCCCAGCGCAGCGGCGAGGACACCCGGGACCCCCTGGTCTTCACCCGCTTCGGCGATGCGCCGCTCGATACCGACAAGACGGCCGATCTCGGCTATGGCGGCATCGCCGGCTTCGACCCGGCCTGTTTCGCGGCGCTGCATGACCTGGCCGGGACGCTGGCAGCCGCACGGCAAAGGCTGGTGGTGGCGATCACGCCGATCAACCCGGGCTGGAGCGCACGCTTCGATCCGGAAGGGCATCTGCTCTCGGGATTCGAGGCGCGGCTGCACCAGGCCATCGCCGGCGCCGGCAATGCTGCCACGCTCTGGACCGGCCCCCCGCGGGGCAGGCTTCGGCACGGCGGCCTTCACCGATGCGATCCATCTGCGCTGGTCGGCGGCACGATGCTTCACCGAGGCACTGGTCCGGGCAACAGGGCTCGGCGGTCGGCCCGAGCCCGGCCTCGCCGCCCTCGATGCGGCCACCGCTCCGCCGGCCTGCGCGCCCACGACCATGGCGGCGCATTCCTGAGGCCCCGGCCGGCCGCGCCGTGCCGCGCGGCCGGCCAGCCGCTCAGCCCCGCAGCAGGCCCGGCAGCGCCGGTGCCTCCGCACTGCCCGGGAAGGCCAGCGCCACCGCCGGCTCGGGCAGGCGCAGATGGTCGCGCATCAACCCCTTGGCGACCCGCCGGAGGTCGAGGGTTGGCGCGAGGTCGCGCCCCTCGTGCAATTGCCCCTCGGTGAGGCCGGGCCAATCCGCGACCACCCGGCCGCCCGCGACGCCACCGCCGAGCAGGAAGGCGAGGCCGCCCGTGCCATGATCGGTGCCGAGATTGCCGTTCACCCGCGCGGTGCGGCCGAATTCCGTCACCACCAGCACGGCGGTCCGCGCCCAATGCGCGCCGAGCCCGTCGCGCAACGCCGCCAGCCCGTCATCCAGCGCGCGCAGCAGCGGCAGGATGCGGTTCCGCTGCCCGGCATGGGTGTCCCAGCCGCCGAGTTCCATGGCCGCCACCCGCGGCCCGTCGGCGGCGGCCAGCAGCCGTGCCGCGGCGGCGGCCAGGCGCGGGAAGGCGTTGCGGTCACGGTCCTGCGGGCTGGGCGCGCCGATGGTCTGGGCCACGAAGCCGCGGGCCCGCATCCCCTCGGCGAGCACGGGGCCGAGCAGCGGGTCGGCCGCCTGCAATTCGGCGATGCGATAGATCAGGTCGGCGGCCGGCCGCTCCAACCCCGGCGGCGCATAGGCGCCGATCGGCGTCGCCCCGCGCAGCAGCAGCGGCACGCCGGTGCCGATGGCGAGCCCCGCCCGCGCCTGTGCCGGGTTCGGGACCGCCGCCAGGGCGCGGTTCAGCCAGCCGCTGGTGAGCCGTTCCGTGGCGCCGCCTTCCAGCAGGTCCTGCGCCTCGAAATGGCTGCGGCTGCGGTAGGGGCCGGCCACCGCATGCAGCACCAGCGCCTCATTCGCCGCATACATCGCATGCAGCGCCGGCAGGGCCGGATGCAGGCCGAAGAAGCCGCCGAGATCGAGCAGCGCGCCCTCCGGCCCCGGCTCCTGGCCCGGCTCCGGCAATACCAGCGGCGCCCGCAGCCCGGCCAGCGCCGGGTCGCCATAGGGCTGCACCGCATGGAGCCCGTCCAGCGCGCCGCGCAGGATCACCACCACCAGCCGGCGCTCCCCCGGCAATTGCGCGAAAGCCACCCGCGTGCGGCCCAGCGCGAGCGAGGCGGCGAGGCCGAGCAGCAGGCCGCGCCGGGTCGCATGCGGCCCCTTCGGGTGCAGGCTCATCGGTGCATGAACTCCGGGCTGCCGAAGACCAGGGTGATGGCGTCGCGCACCGAGCCGGCGCGGGAGGCGGCGGTCACCGTCTCGGCGCGGGCCAGCGGGCCGAGCGCCGCCTCCGCCACCTCCCGCGGGTCCAGGCGACCGAAGCGGCCGGCGAGGGTGAAGGCCCAGTCCAGGCGCCGCATCAGCGCCTCGGGCGCCGCCCATTCTGCGGCGGTATCGGCCCAGCCATTCGGCTGCGGCGCGTTCCAGAGCGGCTGGCCGAGGGCGCCGAGTCCATTGAGCACCGCCTCGGCCCGTTCCGGCGGCAGGCCAAGGGCGCGGCAGGCGGCGAGCACGTAATCCATGGGCGCGCGGAACTTGCCGAGCGGCGGCTCCCAGGCTTGCGGCAACCGGATCAGCACCCGCGCGGCGGCGCCGAGATCGCCGCCCGTGTCCCGCAGGCTCGCCCCCACCGCCCGCACCGCCTCGGGCGGCGGGGCATCGGCGACGAAATGCCGCACCAGGCGGAAGGCAAGGTGGCGGAAGGTGGCGGGATGCGTGCCGAGGAACCGCAGCGCCGCCTCGCCCCCGGCCTCTCCAGGGCCGAATTCCTGGCCGAGCAACTGCTTGGAGCCGGGCTCATGGGTCTGTGGCCGGAACTGGAAGCCGAAGGGCTCGGCGCGCAGGGCGACGCTCCAGCCGGTCAGGATGCGGGCAAGCTCCTGCACATCGCCCTGGGTATAGCCGCCGGCGGGCGAGAGGCTATGCAACTCCAGCACCTCCCGCGCGAGGTTCTCGTTCAACCCGCGGCCGCTGCGCAGGCCGAAGGGGCTGCCCGGCCCCACCGAACCGGCATTGTCGAGATAGAGCAGCATGGCGGGGTGGCGGACCACCGCCACCAGCATATCGGCGAAGCGCCCCGTCACATGCGGCCGGATCGCCTCGCGCTCAAAGCCGCCGATCACCGGGTTCACCAGGCCGGCGCGGCGGCTGGCGGTGAAGTGGTTCATCCAGAAATCCACCAGGCGCTCGCGGAAGGGCTGCTCGGCCGTCAGGCGGCGGCGGGCCCAGGCCAGCGTCTCGGCCCGGACGAGCGGGACGACGCGGCCCTGCCCCTCCAGATCGCCGGCATTCCGCTCCCGCTCCGCCAGATCCTCGCTGCGGGCGCGCAGCCCCTCCGCGGCGCTATGGCCCGGGGGCAGCGGCGCCTCGGGCCCAAGCTGGGATTCGAGCCAACCGAGGGCATCATCCGGCGGCGCCTCGCCAAGCCGGAGCCCGAGGCCAAACCGAACCGCGGCGACATGCACAGAACGGGACATGCAGCAGGCTTAGCACAGGCTTGGGGCGGGATCGCCTGCCCGACCGTTACAGAATGTGACGGCGGCCCCCATTGTATACATCTCGCCCCTCGATAGAATAGCCTCGCCTGGAATCGCCCGGGTGTCGCTGCCCCGCAGCAGCCAGCCCGAGGTTTCCCCATGGTCCTGTCCCTGCTCCTCGACGGCCGTTTCGATGCCTATTTTGAGGCCGCGCGGAAGGATGCCGGCACCTGGCTCTTCGTGCATGTGCCGAAGACCGCCGGCAGCTCCCTCAGCAGCGAGTTGGCGGGGCTGATTCCGCCCTACCACAACATCCATATCGACCATCTGGACCGCTCCCGCCCCGGGCCGGAGCGCTACGATGCCGCCGTCGACGCCTTCCTGGCCGAGGCGGGACGGACGCCCTTCCGCTCCGCCTCCGGCCATATCCAGAACCGTCACATGGAGCGCATCCGGGCCGCCCTGCCGGGGCTGCGCTGCGTGACCATGCTGCGCCGCCCGATGTCGCGCATCGTCTCGGACTACCGCTACCAGCGCTCGCCGATGCATCCGCTGAACGAGGAGGTGCGGCGCCGGGTGCCGGATTTCGCGGCCTTCACGGAATTGCCCGGCCAGCGCAACCGCATGGCGCGGCACCTGGTGCCGGCCGAGATGGTGCGGCGCGAGCAGGTGGAGGACAGCATCGGCTATATCATGGAGCGCTACGCCTTCATCGGCCTGCAGGAGAGCTACGCGCTCTCCTTCCGCGCCCTGACCGCGCTGGTGGCCGGCCAGCCGCACAATCCGCAGGAGCGCCGGCGCGTGAACGAGGACGGGGAGGCGGTGGTGCCGACGCTGGATGCCATGCGGCGTGTCCAGGAGCTGAACATCCTCGACTTCGCCATCCATGAATTCTTCGCCCGGCATTTCCAGGCGATCGAGGCCAGGCTTGCGGCCTGGCTCGCGGCGCATCCTGCCGGGATGACGGAGGGGAGCCAGCGGGTCGCCTGAGCGGCCGCCAGACCCCCGCCAGGCTCAGGCGATCACCCGGATCCCGCTGGCCAGCAGCGCCGGGGTATTGGCGAAGATGGCCAGCACCGCCGCCGTGCCGGTTCCGTCCACATCCCAGCGGCGCGCGCCGCTTGGCCGGTCATGGAGGAACTGGCCGAAACCCGCCGTCGCCACGGTGCCGTTCACGAAGCGGGCAGCATCCAGGACTCCGAGGGCCGTCTCCAGCCCGCCCTGGAACCCAGCGGCGGATTGCTTATTCCCGGGCGCATCTTCCGCGCCCGGGCGCGGATCCCTGGCCGGAATGCGCGTCAATCGATCCTGATGCCGGCATCACGGATGATGGGCTCCCATTTCGCGATCTCGTCCATCAGCCATTTCGTCGCCGTCTCGGGCGTGGTGTCGCTGCGGACCGTCATGGTCATCTCGGTCAGGCGCCGCTGCACCGGCTCCAGCGCTGCCACGCGGTTGAAGGCGGCATTGGCGGCCCGCACCACCGGCTCCGGCGTGCCGGAGGGCGCCAGCACCATGTGCCAGGTGTAGGATTCGGCATCCGCCACGCCGGCCTCGGCGAAGGTCGGCACTTCCGGCGCCTGTGGCAGCCGGCGGTCGGCGGAGATGCCGAGCGCCCGGGCATCGCCGCGCTGCGCATAGGTGAGGCCACCCGCCGCCACATCCATGAACATCGCCAGCCGGCCGCTCAGCAGGTCCGGCATGCCGGCCGAGGAGCCGCGATAGGTGATGTGGTTCACCTTGAGGTCGCCGGCCCGCTTGAGGAACAGCTCGGTCGCCAGATGCACGGCGCCGCCATTGCCGGAACTGCCGTAATCGTATTTGCCGGGATTCTCGCGGAACAGCTTCACCAGCTCGCCCAGGTTCTGCGCCGGCAGGTCCTTGTTCACCAGCAGCACCATCGGGATCACGCCCATCAGCGCCACCGGCTGGAAATCCGCCACCGGGTCGAAGGGCAGGCGCGGGAACAGCGCCCGCAGCACCGAATGCGCGATGGTGTTGTAGAGCAGGGTATGGCCATCCTTCGGTGCCTTGGCGACCACGTCGGTGCCCACCACCACGCCGGCACCGGTGCGGTTCTCCACGATCACGCGCTGCGGCAGGATCTTCGAGAGTTCCTCGGCGAAAAGCCGCGCCGGGATATCGGTGGGGCCGCCGGCGGCGAAGGGCACGACCAGCCGGATCGGCTGGCTCGGCCAGGAGGACTGGGCAAGGGCCGGGCAGGCCAGGCCGCTGCCCGCGGCGGTGCCGAGGGCGGAAAGGGCAAGCAGGCTGCGACGGCGCATCGGATTACTCCCGGATTGCGAGGCTGCTCGCCTCTGTTTCGGTTCGGACGGGAATTGGGGCCAGCCCGGCCTGCGGTCAACCGCCCCGTCACGGCCCGGCATCGAGCCGCCGGCCGCTGGCGGCGTCGAAGACGTGCAGTTCCGCCGCCGGGATCGCCAGCCGGAGCGCGCCGCCTGCCGCCGGCACCGCCCCATGCAGCTTCGCCGTCAGCGCCTCGCCCCCCGGAAGCCGGCCATGCAGCACCGTCTCCGAGCCGAGCGGCTCCACCAGGTCGAGCGCCAATCCCAGCCCTGCTTCCGGATCGCGCCGCATATGCTCCGGCCGAATGCCGATGATGAGGCGCTGGCCGTCCGGCCCGGCGCGCGGCCCATCGGCGAAGTGCAGCACCGGCCCGGCGCGCAGCAGCACGGCGCGGCCGCCCTCGACCAGCACGCCTTCCAGGAAATTCATCGCGGGGCTGCCGATAAAGCCGGCGACATAGGTATCGGCCGGCCGCGCCCAGATCTCCATGGGTGTGGCCACCTGTGCGGCATGGCCGGCATGCATCACCACCAGCCGGTCGCCGAGCGTCATCGCCTCGGTCTGGTCATGCGTCACGAAAAGGCTGGTGACGCCGAGGCGGCGTTGCAGCCGCCGGATCTCGGCCCGCATCTGCACGCGGAGCTTGGCGTCGAGGTTGGAGAGCGGCTCATCGAACAAAAACAGCTTGGGCTGCCGCACGATGGCGCGGCCCATCGCCACCCGCTGTCGCTGCCCGCCGGAGAGTTGGCGCGGCCGGCGCTCCAGCAGCGCGGCGATGCCGAGCAATTCGGCCGCCTCGCCGACGCGGCGGGTGATCTCCGCCTTGGGCGTGCCGCGGATCTTCAGCCCATAGGCCATGTTCTGGAAGACGCTCATATGCGGGTAGAGCGCGTAATTCTGGAACACCATGGCGATGTCGCGATCGGCCGGCTCCAGCCCCGTCACCTCGCGCCCGGCGATGCGGACGCTGCCCTGGCTCGGCGTCTCCAGCCCCGCCACGATCCGCAGCAGGGTCGATTTGCCGCAGCCGGAGGCGCCGACGATGACGATCATCTCGCCCTCCGCCACGGCGAGGTCGATGCCGTGCAGCACCTGGGTGGCGCCGAAGGCTTTCTGGATACCGGTGAGTTCGAGGGACGCCATCACCCGCCTATTTCTCGGTCTCGGTCAGGCCCTTGACGAACCAGCGCTGCATCAGCACCACGACAAGGACCGGCGGCAGCAGGGCCAGCACGGCGGTGGCCATGATGACGTTCCACTCGTTCTGCGCATCGCCGGAGCCGATCATCTTGGCAAGGCCGACCACGATGGTTTCCAGCGAACGGTCATTCACCACCAGCAACGGCCAGAGATACTGGTTCCAGCCATAGATGAACAGGATGACGAAGAGCGCCGCGATGTTCGTGACCGAGAGCGGCAGCAGGATGTCGCGGAAGAAGCGGAGCGGCCCGGCGCCGTCGATCTTCGCGGCCTCCACGTATTCGTCGGGGATGGTGAGGAAGAATTGCCGGAACAGCAGCGTCGCTGTGGCGCTGGCGATCAATGGGATGGTCAGCCCGGCCATGGGATTGAACAGGTCGAGATCGACGATCACCTGGTAGGTCGGGATGATCCGCACCTCCACCGGCAGCATGAGGGTGAGGAAGATGGTCCAGAAGGCCAGCATCCGCCCGGGAAAGCTGAAGAACACCACCGCATAGGCCGAGAGCAGCGAGATCGCGATCTTGCCTGTCGCAATCAGCATCGCCATCAGCGCGCTGTTCCAGAGCATCAATCCGGCCGGGCTGGCGCGGAACCGGCCGCTGCCGCCGGTGGCGAAGGCGGCGGCGTAGTTCTCCAGCCCATGCGTGCCCGGCAGCAGCGGCACATCGCCGCGGCCGATGGTGGAGGCATCATGGGTGGAGCCGACCAGGGTGATCCAGATCGGCAGGGCGAAGACCAGCACGCCGAGCAGCAGCCAGAAATGCGTCAGCCAGCGCTCGCGCCGCTGCCGCCGTGCGGTCCGCACCGCCAGCGTCGCATCCTGCGGCAGCAATGCGACCGGGGCCGCGAGGGTGGTGTCCGGCGGCATCAGTAATGCACCCGGCGCTCGATGAAGCGGAACTGCACCACGGTCATGGCGATGACCAGCACCATCAGGATCACCGATTGCGCGGCGGAGGAGCCGAGATTGGTGTTCTGCACCCCCTCGACATAGACCTTGTAGATGAGCGTCTCCGTCGCCTTGCCCGGGCCGCCGCCGGTCAGCGCATGGATCACGCCGAAGGTATCGAAGAAGGCATAGACCAGGTTCACCACCAGCAGGAAGAAGGTGGTGGGCGAGAGCAGCGGGAAGACCACGGTCCAGAAGCGCCGGGTCGGCCGGGCGCCGTCGATGGCGGCGGCCTCCAGCACGCTGCGCGGGATGCTTTGCAGCCCGGCCAGGAAGAAGATGAAGTTATAGCTCACCTGCTTCCAGGCACTGGCGATGATGACCAGCAGCATCGCCTGGCCGCCATTCAGCTTGTAGTCCCAGAGGATGCCGGCCTGGTTCAGCGCCCGCCCGATCAGCCCGATCGAAGGGTGGAACAGGAACAACCACAGCACGGCGGCGACCGCCGGCGCCACCGCATAGGGCCAGATCAGCAGGGTCTTGTAGAGATTGGCGCCACGGATCGACTTGTCCGCCTGCACCGCCAGGAACAGGGCCACCGCCATGGCGCTGGTGGCGACGGCGGCGGAGAAGACCAGCGTGTTCCAGGCAGCCTCGCGCCAGGCGGGGTCGACCAGCACCTCCTCGAAATTGCGCAGGCCCACGAATTCCGTGCGCAACCCCCAGGCATCCTGCTGCAGCACGGATTGCCAGATCGCCGCGCCGGCCGGCCAGAGGAAGAAGACGCAGGTGATGGCAAGCTGCGGCGCCAGCAGCAGCAGCGGCAGCGCGACGCCCTTGAAGATGACCTTCTTGCGCATGGCGCCGCCGCCGGCCGGGCTACTGGCGGTTCGCGCGTTCGAAGTTGCGCAGCACCTGGTTGCCGCGGCGCACCACGGCATCCATCGCCTGCTGGCCGTCCTGCTGGCCCTGGAAGGCCTTTTCCATCTCCTCCTGGATGATGTTGCGGATCTCGACATAGCCGCCGAGGCGGATGCCGCGGGTATTCTCGGTGGTCTCGCCGCCGCGCAGCAATTGCTCGATCGGGATCTCGGCGCCGGGGTTCTTCTGGTAGTAGCCTTCGCGTTCGGCAATAGCGTAGCTGGCGCGGCGCACCGGCACATAGCCGGTCTCCATGTGCCATTTCGCATCCACCTCGGGCTGGCTGAGGTAGCGGAAGAACTCCGCCACGCCCTTCCACTCCTCCGCATTGCGCCCGCCCTGCGGACCGCGGTTCAGCGCCCAGAAGCTGGCGCCGCCGATGATTGAGTTGCGCGGCGCGCCGGCGACATCGCTGTAATAGGGCAGCATGGCGGTGCCCCATTCGAAGCGGCCCTCACGGATGATGCGGCTCCGCACCCCGGAGGAACCCATGTAGATGCTGCATTCGCCGTTCGGGAAGAGTGCATCGGCGGCGGCGTCGCGGCCGCCATACTTGAACAGCCCCTCGCGCTGCCAGGCGATCAGGTTGTTCATGTGGCGGACCATCAGCGGGTTGTTCACCCGCATTTCCGCGCCGAGGCCGCCGAAGCCGTTGCCGAGCGTGGCGATCGGCACGTCATGCAGGGCGCTCATCTGCTCCACCTGCACCCAAGCGGGCCAGGCGGTGGTCAGCGGGCAGGCGAGGCCGGCCGCCTTCAGCTTGCGCGCCGCCTGCTCCACCTCCTGCCAGGTCTGCGGCGGCGCGTTGGGGTCGAGGCCGGCGCGGCGGAAATGGTCCTTGTTCCAGAACATCACGGCGGTGGAGGAATTGAAGGGCAGGCTCATCTGCCGCCCATCCGCCGCCTGGTAGTAGCCGCGCACCGGCGGCAGGTAGTCCCCGAAGTCGATCTCCACGCCCGATTCGGCCAGCAATCCGTAGGTCGGCTTCACCGCGCGGCCGGCGGCCATCATGGTGCCGGTGCCGACCTCGAACATCTGCACCAGATGCGGCGCGGCATTGGCACGGAAGGCGGCGATGGCCGCCACCATGGTTTCCGCATAGCCGCCGCGGAAGGAGGGCACCACCCGGTAGCGCGGCTGCGAGGCGTTGAAATCCGCCACGATCTGCTCAAGCTGGCCGCCGAGCGGCTGGGCCAGCCCGTGCCAGAACTGGATCTCCACCGGCTGGGCCTGGGCCGCGGCAGGCCGGGGCAGCAGGCCGGCCAGGGCCGCGAGACCGAGCGCGGCGGCAGCCAGGAATCGGCGCTTCATGGCGTGAACACTCCCCGATGTCGTTGACGCAGGCAGCCACCTAGCCCGCCTGCGTTGCGGCCACGTGCCAGATTGGCAACAGATAGAGGAAGCCCGGTGTCCCGGGCAAGGCGGGTCAGGCCGCCGCCTCCACCAGCCTGGCGTAGAGCACCGGGTCGGTCGCCCCCTCGGTGCCGAAGAGCAGCACCTGGCTTGCTTCCGTCAGGCCGAGCGCCGTCCGCCCGAAGGGGTCGCGGGCCGCCAGCAGCAGCGCGGCGAGGCCGGCCACCGCGCTCTCCCCCGCCACCACCCGCGACTCGCGCCGTACCAGCAGCCGCATGCAGTCCACCGCCGCCTGGTCAGGCACCGCCATGAAGGCGAAGGCGGCGCGTTCCAGCTCCTGCCAGGCCAGCAGGCTCGGCTCGCCGCAGGCGAGGCCCGCCATCAGCGTGTCCAGCTCGCCCTCGATCGCAACGGGCTCGCCGGCCTCGGCGCTGGCCAGCAGGCAGGCGGCCTGGTCGGGCTCCGCCACCACCAGATGCGGCGCGGCGGCGCCATAGCTGGTCCGCATCTGCACCGAGACCGCCGCCGCGAGCCCGCCGACGCCGCCCTGGATGAAGACATGGCTCGGCGCGGTGGCAAGCTGCGCCGCGGCTTCCTCGGCCATCAGCCGGTAGCCCTGCATCACGTCCCGCGGCACCTCGGTATAGCCCGCATAGGAGGTATCGGAGACGACGAACCAGCCCTCCTTCTCCGCGGTCCGCTGCGCCGCGCGCACGGCATCGTCATAGGTGCCTGATACCACGCGGATCTCGGCGCCATAGGCGGCGATGGCATCGCGCCGGCCCTGGCTCACCGTCTCATGCACGAAGATGACGCAGCGTGCGCCGAAGCGCTGCGCGCCCCAGGCGACGCTGCGGCCGTGGTTGCCATCGGTGGCGCAGGTGACGGTGATGCCCGCTGTCGCCTCCCGATACTTGCCCTCCAGCAACTCGGCGGAGGTGACGGCGTTGGCGATGCCGCGCTTCGAGAGTTCCACCGTCAGCACCCGCATCACCGCATAGGCGCCACCCAGCGCCTTGAAGCTGCCGAGGCCGAAGCGCCCGGCCTCGTCCTTCCAGTAGACCGCCGCGACCCGCGCCTCCCGCGCCACATCCGGCAGCGAGATCAGCGGCGTCGGCGCATAGCCGGGCCATAAGGTGATCTCCTCCCGCGCCCGGCGGAAGCCGCCCTCGGGAAGCACGACCACCCCGGGGGTCCCGGCATGGCGGTTGAGCAGGAGCTGGAAGCGGTGCCTGGCGATCATGCGACTATATTGCGCGCTACGGCGGCAGCCGCCACACCCGGCCTGCGGGCTGGGCGAAAAAAGGAGGGAAGCGATGACGATCACGATCCTGGGCGGCGGCGGCTTCCTCGGCCGCAAGCTGGCGCAGCGCCTGGCGCAAGAGGGGCGGCTCGGCGGCCAGCCGATCCAGGGCCTCACCCTTTTCGATCTGGCCGAGCCACCGGCGCCGGAAGCCCCCCTTCCCCGTGCGCTGCCTGGCCGGCGACATCGCCGACCCCGCCGCCGTGGCGGCCGCCATCCCGCCGGGGACGCGGGTGGTGGTGCATCTGGCCGCCGTGGTCAGCGCCCAGGCGGAGGCCGATCTCGATCTCGGGCTGCGGGTGAACATCCAGGGGGTGCTGGCCGTGTTGCAGGCCTGCCGGGCGCTTCAGCAACCGCCGCGGGTGGTCTTCACTTCCTCCGTCGCCAGTTTCGGCGGCGGGCAGGAGGCGGTGCTGCCGGATGATGCCCGCCAGCTTCCCGGCAACAGCTACGGGGCGCAGAAGGCCATCGGCGAATTGCTGCTCCAGGACGCCACCCGCCGCGGGCTGATGGATGCGGTGAGCCTCCGCCTCCCCACCGTCATCATCCGCCCGGGTCGGCCGAACAAGGCGGCGTCGAGCTTCGTTTCCGCGATCCTGCGGGAGCCGCTGCTGGGCCTGCCCACGGAACTGCCGGTCGGCGAGGATTTCGCCCTCTGGATCTGCTCGCCCCGCCGCGCCGTGGACTGGTTCCTGCACGCGATGACCATGGATACGGCGCCGCTCGGCCTCGACCGCGGCATCAACCCGCCGGGGCGGAGCGCCACCGTCGCCAAGCTGTTGCAGGCGCTGGAGACGGTCGCCGGTCCCGCCGCCCGCGCCCTGGTGCGGCCCGCGCCCGACCCGACGATCGAGGCCATCGTCGGCGGCTGGCCGGCCGCCTTCACCGCCGAGCGCGCCCGCCGCCTGCTCGGCTTCTCCGAACAGGAATCGCTGGAGGAGATCGTCCAGGGCTTCATCGCCGAGGACCTGGCGGCGACGCGCCGGGAACGCGGGCTGTAGTCTGCCGTCCCTACGCCTCGTCCTTCGCCCCCTGCGCGACCAGCATGCGCCGCGCCTCGGGCGGCACCGGCACCCGCTCGCCGGTGTCGTTCCGCACCACCACCAGCACCGCCTTGCCGGAGAAGACCAGGCCGCCTTTCCACACGGCATAGTCATGCGTGTAGCTGGTGCGGCGCACGCTGCCGGGGCGGAGGGTCAGCGCCACCGCGTCGTCGAAGCCGAGCGGGCGGAGGTAGCGCGCCTCCAGCTGCGCCACCACCGGGCCGGGCGCATCGGGCGCGAAGCCTCCGCCGAGCGAGAGCCAATGCGCCACCCGCAGATCCTCGCAGAGCGTCAGGTAGGCGGCGTGGTTCACATGCCCGTACATGTCGCATTCGGCCCAGCGGATGCGGTGCCGGCGCAGCACCGGCCATTCGCCCTCGATCCCATAGGCCGCCCGATCCTCCTCCGTCATCCCCGCCTCCTGCCGGTTGCAGCCGGCATAGTGGGCCGGCCGGCGCGCCACCGGAAGCCGCCCGGCTGGACGCGCCGGCAGGCCCGGGGGGCAGTTTGCCCACCCGATGGACGGAGTCGCCCCCCATGCCCCTGCGCCGCAGCCTGCTCGCCCTGCCCCTCGGCCTGGCCCTGCCCGGATCGGCGCGGGCGGCGGAATGGCCGGCCGACCGGCCGATCGAGGTGATCGTGCCCTATCCGCCCGGCGGCGGCGTGGACATCCTGGCCCGCATGGTGCTGCAGCACCTGGCGCCGCGCCTGGCCGGCGCCCGCTTCGTCGTCACCAACCGGGCCGGCGCCAGCGGCCAGCTCGGCGACGAGGCGGTCTTCAACGCGGCGCCGGATGGCTATACCCTGGGCTGCGTCGCCACCGGCAGCCTGGCCTCCATTCCGCTGGAGCGGCCGGCGCGCTGGCGGATCGCGGATTTCACCTATCTCGCCAATGTGGTGGACGACGCCTCGGGCCTCTGGGTGCTGCCACGCTCGCCGCTGAAGAACCTCGCGGACCTGGTGGCGGCGGTGCGGCCGGCGCCGGAGAGCGTCAGCATCGGCACCGCGGCCGGCGTCGGCTCCGACGACCACCAATTGCTGCTGGCCTTCGAGGAAGCGGCGGGATTCCGTGCCCTGCACGCGCCCTATAACGGCACCGCGCTGGTGATCCGGGATCTGCTCTCGGGCGCGGTGGAGGTGGGTTCCTTCAATATCAGCGAGGGGCTGACCCTGATGCGCGAGGGCCGCATCCGCTGCCTCGGCTACGCGGCGCCGGAGCGCTGGGCGCAGGCGGGCGATGTGCCGACCTTCCGCGAACAGGGTTTCGACGTGGTGGTCGGATCCTCGCGCGGCTTCGTCGGCCCGCCCGGGCTGCCGCCCGCCATCCAGGCGCGGCTGGTGGAGGCGCTGACCGCCACCCTGGCCGACCCCACCTTCCTGGCGGAGGCGGAGCGGCTCGGCCTGCCGCTGCAGCCCCGGCTGGGGAGGCCTATCGCGCCGCGGTGCTGCGCGAGGATTCAGCGATGCGGGAGCTCTACAAGCGCCGGCCCTGGCGGAACTGACCGGCCAGGGCTTGCCCCATGTGAAGGCTTGCGGCCGAAGGGCCGAGGCCGCACCCTTCCGGCAACGATACCTGGGAGGAATGCCATGTTGACCCGCCGCGGCATCGCCGCGAGCCTCGCCACGCTGGCCGTACCCGCCATCGCCCGCGCCCAGGGGCCGGCGGCATCGGCCTGGCCGGGCGAGCGGCCGATCGAGACCATCGTCCCCTTCCCGCCCGGCGGCGGCGTGGATGTTATGACCCGGCTGCTGCTGCCGATCGTGGCGCGGCATCTGGGCGGCGGCGCCCGGACGGTGATCACCAACCGCTCCGGCGCCGGCGGACAGCTCGGCTACGAGGCCATCTTCAACGCGGCGCCGGATGGCTTCACGCTGGGCGCCGTCACCGCCCCGGTGCTCCAGGCGATCCCGATCGAGCGGCCGGCGCGCTACCGGGCGCTGGATTACACCTTCCTCGCCAATGTGGTGGAGGATCCCAACTGCTTCTTCGTGCAGGCCAATTCGTCGGTCCGCGGCCTCCCGGATCTGGTCGCGGCGGCGCGGGCGCGGCCGGGGGCGCTGAATTACGGCACCACCGGGGTCGGCAGCGACGACTATATCGTGATGCTGGCTTTCGAGGCGCTGGCCGGCCTGCCCCCGCTGGTGCATGTGCCCTTCCCCGGCGGCGCCCCGGTGATGCAGGCGCTGCTGGGCGGCCATCTGCACCTGGCGGTCGGCAACATGAGCGACGGCATCGCCCTCGTCCGGGAGGGCCGCATCCGCTATCTCGGCGGCGCCATGGCGGAGCGCTGGGCCCCGCTGCCCGAAGTGCCGACCTTCCGGGAGCAGGGTTTCGACCTGGTGGCCGGGGCGAGCCGCGGCATCGTCGCGCCGCCCGGCCTGCCGGACCCATTGCGGATTCGCCTCGAAAGCGCCTTCGGCGCGGCCCTGGCGGACCCGGCCTTCCTGCGCGAGGCGGACCGCCTGGCCCTGCCGCTCAGGCCCTTGGTCGGGGCCGCTTACCGGGAAATGATTGCGGAGATGGAGTCGGGGCTGCGAAGCCTCTGGCAGCGCCGCCCCTGGAAGGAGTGAAGGCATACCGTCCACCGGCGTGTCCGATTTCATGCCCGGATGTGGTATTTTTGCAGCATAGGCTGCTAAGGGCCTCGGAGGGCTCCGGGAGCACGGGCATCGGGATATCCTATGCGAATACCGGTTGTGATTGTATGCACACAACCCGTTGGGATTTCTGGATTCCGCTCACCCGGCACCGGATGCCTGAAACGCTTGGCCGGTTGCCGGCCACATGCCCCGAGACCACTCCGCGGGGACTGGCTGCCCGATTGCATTGGCCGATCGTTGCGGACCCGCCGAGCAGTCCCTTTCAAAACCAATAAGTTGAATTTATGCTAGGCTTCTTCGTTAGATAGAAGGGGCCTATGGACGTGGCTGTTCGGGACCAGCGGGCGCGGGGCGGCGCGCCGGCAGCGATCGGCCCCGCCTTCATCGAACCACGGCGCCTCTTGCCGGTGCAGCCCCGCACCATGGTCGAGCAGGCGGCCGCGGCCATCGTCGCCGCCGCCGCGCGCGGCATCTTCCTGCCCGGCGACCGTCTGGTGGAGGCCGAGATCGCCCGCGACCTCGGCATCAGCCGCGTCCCGGTGCGGGAGGCGCTGCGGCTGCTGGAATCCCAGGGCATCGTGGTCAGCACGCCCTACAAGGGCATGCGCCTGATGCAGGTGGACAACCAGGGCGTCGCCGCCCTCATGCGGGTGCGCCTCGCGCTGGAGACACTGGCGGTGCAGGAAGCGCTGCGCCGGCCCGGCGGGCGCGAGCGTTTCGCTGCGCTGGAGCAGGCCGGGGCACAATTCGCGCTGGCCACCAGTGGCGGCGATCCCGCCCTGATCGTCGCCGCGGAGGAGCAGTTCCACTGCGAGATCCTCCGGGCCTCGGGCAATGCGCCGCTGGTGGCGCTGTGGCAGAGCCTGGCGCGGCAGCTCGCGGTGATCTGGGGCCTGGCGCAGCAGGGCCGTGCCCCCGGCATCGCCGAAGGCGAGCATGCGGCGCTACTGGCGGCGCTGGCCGCGGGCGACGAGGCGGCCGCCGTTGCCGCGCTCGCCGAGCATATCAACTGGCACCAGCACCATGATTTCGAGGCGGTGGTCGCCGAGCGGCGCCGGCAGCCGGCGAGCTGACCGGCCCATTCGGCGGGGCTTGCGGCCGGGGCGGCACGGCGGGACCATGCCGCAAGGCTGAACGCCCCGGAGGACCCGCCATGCCCCAACCCTATACCCCTGCCCCCCATACCACCCAGCGCTGGCAGATCCGCAAAGCCGCGGCGCGCGGCCGTGGCGGCATGGTGGCGTCCCAGGTCGGCACGGCGGCGGAGGCTGGGGTCGCGATGCTGGAGGCCGGCGGCAGCGCCGCCGATGCGGCGGTCGCCACCGCCTTCGCCCTCGCCGCGCTGGAGCCCTGGAACAGCGGCCTCGGCGGCATCGGCTTCGCCCAGGTCATGGCCCCAGGCATGGCGCAGGGCGAGACCTTCGATTTCGGCCCGGTCGCGCCGGCCGGCCTCGACCCCTCCGCCTTCCCGCTGACCGGCCGGATGAAGCAGGATCTCTTTGCCTGGCCGGAGGTGGAGGGCGACCGCAACATCCACGGCCCGCTCTCCTTCGTCATTCCCTCCTCCGTCGCCGGCTATGCGCTGCTGCATGAAAGACATGGCCGGCTGCCGCTCCGCGAGGTGCTGGCGCCGGCGGTAGCGCTGGCCAGGCGCGGCCTGCCGCAGGACTGGTACACCACGCTGAAGGTCGCCGCCTCCGCCGCCGTGCTGCGCCTCTATCCCGAGAGCGCGCGGATCTACCTGCCGAACGGGCTGCCGCCGGTCGCGCCCTATCAGGGCACCCCCGGCTTCTTCACCCTCGGCAACCTGCCCGCCACGCTGGAGCGGTTGCAGCAGGCCGGGCTGCGCGACTTCTACGAGGGCGAGATCGCGGCAGGGATCGCGCAGGATGTGCGGGAGCTGGGCGGCCTGCTCTCGGCCGCCGATCTCCAGGGGTGCCGCGCCCGGGTGCTGCCGGCCATCGGCGTGCCCTGGCGCGGTCGGCGGCTGATGCTGGTGAATGGCCTCACCGCCGCGCCCACCCTGATGCGGGTGCTGGAGGGCATGGCATCGGCGCCGCTCGGCACCGAACCCTCCGCCGCCTGGTATGCGCAGCTCTCCCGCGCCATGCGCGGCGCCTATGCGGAGCGGCTGGCGGGGCTTGGCGATGCCGAGCCCAAGGGCGCGGATAGCTGCACCACCCACCTCACCGTCTGCGACCGCGAGGGGATGATGGTGGCGATGACCACCACGCTGCTCTCCTCCATGGGCAGCCGCGTGGTGCTGCCGCGCTCGGGCGTGCTGATGAACAACGGGGTGATGTGGTTCGATCCGCAGCCCGGGACGCCCAATGCCATGGCCCCGGGCAAGCGGCCGCTGAACAACATGTGCCCGGTGATCGCGGTGGGGGACCGCGGGCCGGAGATCGCGCTCGGCGCCTCGGGCGGCCGGCGCATCCTGGCCTCGGTCTTCCAGATGCTCTCCTTCGTCGCTGATTTCGGCATGGACCCGGAGGCGGCGGCGCATCATCCGCGCATCGACGTCTCCGGCCCCGACGGCGTCACCGCCGATCGCCGCCTGCCCGCCGCCGTGTTGCAGGCGCTGGCCGCCGAGGCGCCGCTGGAGGTGGTGGAGCATGGCGTCATGCCGCTGAATTTCGCCTGCCCGAACCTGATCCGGCGCGGCGCGGACGGGTCGGTGGTGGGCATCAGCGACGCGATGTCGCCCTGGAGCGCGGCGGTGGCGCAGGGGTAGCGCGGATCGCGGATAGTCCGGCGGCCGTCAGTGGCGCGGCCCGGCAAGGGGCGCGATCGGGATGGCGGCGGCCGCGGCGCGGGCGGCGGCCATGGTCGCGTTGCGCCGGGCGCGTCGCCAGCCAAGGCCGGCGCGCAGCAGGGGCCGCCGCAGCCAGGCAGGGGCGGCACGGAAAAGCGCCAGGGGGGACGAGGTTCGAAGGGGCCATTGGGCGGCGCTCCGGTCCCGCGATGGCCGCCCGCGACCGGAAGATCCCTGGCCGGCCGCCATCGCGCCCCGGCACTTTCGCAAAGGGGTACGGCCGCCGCTGTGCGCCCGCACACAGCTCCCGATTCGCGGTCCGATCCTACAGCCCCGCCTCGTCCCGGCAGTATTTCGCCGCCTCCGCATGGGTGGCGAACCAGACGCCGTCCTGGTCGCGCATGTGCCGCACCAGCCGGTCGAGCAGCCCGATGCGGCTGCGATGGCCGATGATATGCGGGTGCATGGTCAGCAGGAACAGCCCGCCCTCGGCATGGGCGCCGTCAAATTCGGCGCGGAAGATCTCCTCCACCGCCGAGGGCGGCGTATAGGGTCGGAGCGCGCTGCCGTAGCGCATGTTGAAATAGACCGCATCGTCGCGGATCCATTCCGGCGGCAGTTCCACGATGCCGGTGGGCTCGCCCTGATCGGTCAGCTCATAGGGGTCGTCATCCGCCATCAGGCTGCTGTCATAGAGCAGGCCAAGCTCGCGGATGATGCCGAGCGTCTCCACCGAGAAGTCCCAGCTCGCGGTGCGGATGCCGCAGCAGCGCCGGCCGGCCAGGCGTTCCAGCACATCGGCGGCGCGCAAGGTCAGGTCGCGCTCGGCGCCGGGCGGCAGGGTGGTATTGGCCTCGTGGATCCAGGAATGCAGGCCGATCTCATGCCCCTCATCGGCCACCGCGCGCACCTCCTCCGGGTAAAGGAGCGCCGAGACGGCGGGGTAGAAGAAGCTGGCGCGGATGCCGTGGCGGCTGAGCAGGGCGCGGATGCGGGGCACGCCCTGGCGGTTGCCGTATTGCCCCTGGCTGATCCGCATCGGGCTGTCATCACCGTCGCGCAGCGGGATGGTCTCATGGTCGGCATCGAAGGAAAGCGCCACGCAGCAGCGGGCGCCGCCGGGCCAGGCATGCGGCCGCAGGTTGCGGCCGGCGCGGGCGCGGCCGGTGATGCGGCGCCATTCCGGCTCCGCCAATTCCCAGGGCTGCGGTTTCGTCCCGTTGGCCGGCATGGGGTTTCGCTCCCGTCCTTGCCGGCCCATGCTGCCCCCCCTGCAGTCCTGACCGGAAGTCCCGATGCCCCCCGACCGATCCCGCACTGATGTCCGCCGAGACGCTGCTCGCCCTCTATGCCAGGCGCGCCCTGTCGCCGGTGGAGACGCTCAGGGCGGTGACGGAGCGGGTGGCGCGCTACAACCCCTGGGTGAACGCCTTCGCGGCGCTCAACCCGCGGGCCCTGGTGGCGGCCGGGGAGAGCGAGGCGCGCTGGATGGCCGGCCGCCCGATGGGCCTGCTGGATGGCGTGCCCAGCACGGTGAAGGACCTGCTGAACCTGGCCGGCTTCCCGACCCGGCGCGGCAGCAAGACCACCGATGCCGCCCCCGCCGCCGAGGATGCGCCCGCGGTGCTCGGGCTGAAACAGGCCGGGGCGGTGATCCTCGGCAAGACCACCACCACGGAATTCGGCTGGAAATCGCCCGGCGACTGCCCGCTGCACGGCATCACCCGCAATCCCTGGAACCGCGAGCGGACGCCGGGCGGCTCCAGCAGCGGCGCCGGGGCGGCGGGCGCGGCCTGTTTCGGGCCGCTGCATATCGGCACCGATGCCGGCGGCTCCGTGCGGATTCCGGCGGCCTTCTGCGGCCTGGTCGGGGTGAAGCCGAGCTTCGGGCGGATTCCACAATGGCCGCTCGGCGCCTTCGCCCATGTCGCCTGCGCCGGGCCGATGACGCGGACGGTGCGCGACGCGGCGCTGATGTTCTCGGCCATGGCGCAGCACGACCTGCGGGATCCCTTCTGCCTGCCCGACGAGCCGCGGGACTGGCGCCAGGGCATCGAGGATGGCGTCGCCGGGCTGCGCGTCGCGGTGGTGCGGCGGCTCGGCTTCGAACCGCCGCTGGATGCGGATGGCGAGGCGGCGCTGCTCGGTGCCGCGAAAATGCTGGAGGAACAGGGCGCCATCGTCGAGGAGGCCGATCCCGGCCTGCCCGATACCCGCGCCATCTTCGGCCGGGTCTGGGGCGTGGCCCTGGCCCGGCTGGTGGCGACCACGCCGCCGGAGAAGCGCGCGCTGCTGGACCAGGGGCTGGCCGAGGTGGCGGAGCGCGAGGGCGGCATGAGCGCCGTGGACTTCCTCGGCGCCGAGGCGCTGCGCATCGAGGCGGCCCACGCCATGGCCCGCTTCCACCAGCGCTTCGACATCCTGCTCACCGCCGCGACCCCCACCGCCGCCTTCGCCGCCGACCAGCCGACGATCCGCCCCACGGAAGCGCTGTGGCGCGACTGGGCGCCCTGGACCTTCGCCTTCAACCTGACCCGCCAGCCCGCCATCAGCGTGCCGATCGGGCTGGACGAGGCGGGGATGCCGCGGGCGGTGCAGGTGGCGGCGGCGCTCTACCGCGACGACCTGGCCTTCCGCGCCGCCCGGGCCCTGGAACGGGCGGCGGAGGTGCCGGCCGGTGCCCCCCTGGCGGAGCCGGCCTGACCGGCCTACTCAGCCCCAACGGATCGTGGGAGAGACGGATGCGCCTGGTGACATTCAAGCATGGTGGCTGGGTCGGCAGCCGCATCGGTGCCTTGCGCGCGGATGGCGCGGTGCTGGACCTGGCGGCAGCCGATCCGGCGGTCTCCTGGACCAGCATGCCGGCCGTGATCGCCGGCGGCGAAGCGATGCTGAAGCGCGCCCGCGCCGCCGCGGAGCGGGCGCCGGTAATGGAGGGCGCCGTGCTTTGCGCTCCCATCCCGCGCCCGGCCAAGAACATCTTCTGCGTCGGCAAGAACTACCACGAGCATGCCAGGGAATTCGCCGGCTCCGGCTTCGACGCCACAGCGAAGGAGGTGGTGCCGGAGGCGCCGGTGGTCTTCAGCAAGCCGCCCACCAGCGTCAGCGGCCCGGGCGACAGCATCCCCTCCTTCCTCGACCCGACCAATTCGGTGGATTACGAGGGCGAGCTGGCGGTGGTGATCGGCAAGCCCGGCCGCGGCATCCGCAAGGCGGAGGCGCTCAGCCATGTCTTTGGCTACACCATCGTCAACGACGTCACCGCCCGCACCCTGCAGCACAAGCATCGGCAATGGATCCTGGGCAAGGGCATCGACGGCTTCTGCCCGATGGGCCCCGCCATCCTCACCGCGGATGAGGTGCCGGACCCGGCGGCGCTCCGCCTCACCACCTCGGTGAACGGCGAGCAGCGGCAATCGGCGTCGGTGGCCGACCTGATCTTCGATATCCCGACACTCATCGAATGCATCAGCGCCGGCATCACGCTGGAGCCGGGCGACATCATCGCGACCGGCACGCCGGCCGGGGTCGGCATCGGCTTCAATCCGCCGAAATTCCTGAAGCCGGGCGACGTGGTCCGCATCGAGGTGGCAGGGATCGGCGTGCTGGAGAACAAGGTGGCATGAAACGCCGCGTGATGCTGGGCGCCGCCGGCGCCCTGGCCCTGATCCGGCCCCTGCGGGCGCAGACCGGCGGTTTCCCGAGCCGAGGCGTCTCCATGGTGGTGGCCTTCCCGCCGGGCGGCCAGGCGGATGTGGTGGCGCGCCCCGTGGCGGCGGCGCTGGAGCGGCATTGGAAGCAGCCCGTTCCCGTGGTGAACCGGGCCGGCGCCTCGGGCGAGATCGGCAATGCCTCGGTCGCCCGCGCCGCGCCGGATGGGTATACGCTGCTGATGGCGCTCTCCTCCCTCGCCATCCTGCCGGAGGCGGCGCGGCTGTTCGGCCGGCAGCCGGCCTATGAGCTGGACCAATTGGCGCCGATCGCGCTCTTCACCGCCGACCCGACCCTGCTGGTGGTGCCGGCCGCCGCGCCCTGGCGGACGCTGGAAGAGTTCATCGCCGATGCCAAGGCGAGGCCGGGAGCCATCAGCTATTCCTCCTCGGGCAATTACTCGGCGCTGCATGTGCCGATGGCGATGCTGACCGGGGCGGCGGGGATCGACCTGCTGCATGTGCCCTTCCAGGGCGGCGCCCCGGCGCTGACCGCGCTGCTCGGCAACCAGGTGCAGGCGCTGGCGACCGGGCCGGGCCCCGCCGCGGCGCATATCCGCGAGGGAAGGCTGCGCGCGCTGGCCTGCTGGGGCGCCCGCCGCCTTGCCGAATTCCCTGAAGTGCCGACCCTGATCGAGAAGGGTTTCCCGGAAGCCGAATTCTACATCTGGGCCGGCGTCTTCGCCCCGGCGGCGACGCCGGCGCCGCTGCGGGAGGCGCTGCGCCAGGCCATGGCCGCCGTCGCCGCGGATGCGGAGGTGCGGCGCGCCCTCGCCGCCAGCGGCAATACACTGGACTACCGGGACGGCGATGCCTTCGAGCAGTTCTTCCGCACCGACAGCGCGCGATTGCAGCGCGCGGTGCGGCGCATCGGCAAGGTGGAATAGCGCCGTCCGTGAATCGGCCGGCTTCAATGCAAGGGGGAAACACGCATGACCAGCGAGAGCACCGAAGCGAAGATCACCGCCTGGCTCGCCACCCAGCAGGAGGCGATGCTCGATACCCTGCGGGCGATGGTGGATACCGATGGCGGCAGCTACGACAAGCCCGGCGTCGATGCCGTCGGCGCAGAGGTGCGGCGCTTCCTGGAGGCCCAGGGCATCCCGGTGGAGGTGGTGCCGCGGGAGAAATACGGCGATTGCCTGAAGGCCCGGGTGGAGGGCGGGGAGTCCCTCGGCTCCGGCGGCAATACCAAGAAGAACATCGTGCTGATGGGCCATCGCGACACGGTCTTCCCGAAGGGTGAGCCGACGCGGCGGCCCTTCACCATCAGGGACGGCCAGGCTTTCGGCCCCGGCGTCGCCGACATGAAGGCGGGGCTGGTGATGAACATGTTCGTCCTCGCCGCCTTCAGGAAATTCGGCGGTGCGCCTGGCCCCCTGCTCGGCCTCTTCACCGGGGATGAGGAGATCGGCAGCCCCGAGGGGCGCGAAGTGATCGAGGCAACGGCGCGGGAGGCGCGCGTCGTGTTCAATTCGGAACCGGGCCGGCCCTCCGGCGGCGTGGTCACGGGGCGCAAGGGCGGCGTCTTCTCGATCTTCGAGATCGAGGGCAAGGCGGCGCATTCCGGCGGCAATTTCGAGGCCGGGATCAGCGCCATCGAGGAACTCGCCCGCAAGATCCAGGCGATCCATGCCCTGACCGACCTCAAGCGCGGCATCACCTTGAATGTCGGGCTGGTGAGCGGCGGGCAGAGCGTGAACACGGTGGCGCCCTGGGCGCAGGGCCAGATCGACCTGCGCTACATCGAGCCCGCCGATCGCGACGAGATCATGGGCAAGATCCACGAGATCATCGGCCGCAGCTTCGTGCCGGGGACACGCGCCAAGCTGACAATCCGCGGCGAATTCCTGCCGCTGACGCAGACCCCCGCCAGCGGCCGGCTCTTCGAGATGTATCGCGCGGCGGCGGAGGAGAGCGGGCTCAATATCCAGGGTGAGTTCTCCGGCGGCTGCGCCGATCCCGGCTTCACCGCGGCGGTGGGGGCGCCGACCATCTGCGCGGTGGGCCCGGTGGGCGGCAAGGCGCATAGCCCGGAGGAATACCTGGAGATCACCAGCCTGGTGCCGCGCGCCCAGTCCATGGCCCGGGCGATCCTGCGGCTGGACCGGGCGGGGCTGTAGGGCGGCGGCTGCCCCTTTGCGCCGGGCCCTTTGCGCCCGGCGCATTTGCCCTCCGGAGCAGTTTTCGTTCGCTCGCGCTCACGGCAAATGCTCCGGCTCGTTGTTTGCGGACCAGATTCACGCTTCCAGGCGTTTCCGCCTTCCGGCGATCTGGTCTAGGTAGCCGGATCGCGCCCCGGAACCCGGGGCCTGGACTGAAAGCGGGAGAACCGGCGTGGCTGATTCGGTGGAGGTTGCGGGGCTGAAGGTGTCGCGGTCGCTGCGCGACTTCATGGAGCAGGAGGCGCTGCCCGGAACGGGTGTTGAACCGGCGCGGTTCTGGTCCTCGCTGGCCGGCATCATCCGGGATCTTGCCCCCCGGAATGCTGCGCTGCTCGCCAGGCGCGACGAATTGCAGGCGAAGATCGATGCCTGGCACCGGGCCAATCCGGCGAAACCCATCGACCTCGGCGCCTATTCCGCCTTCCTCCGGGAGATCGGCTACCTGGTGCCGGAGGGGCCGGAGTTCCATGTCGGCACCACCGGGGTGGACCCGGAGATCGCCCAGATCGCCGGGCCGCAGCTTGTCGTGCCCGTCTCCAATGCCCGCTACGCGCTGAACGCCGCCAATGCGCGCTGGGGCAGCCTCTATGACGCGCTCTACGGCACAGATGCGATCCCGGAGACGGAGGGCGCCACGCGCGGCAAGGGATACAACCCGACACGCGGGAAGAAGGTGATCGAATTCGCCCGCAACGCGCTGGACCAGATGGCGCCGCTGGCCGGCGGCGTTTCCCACCGCGAGGTGAAATCCTATGCCATCACCGCCGGCGCGCTGGAGGCGACCCTGCTGGACGGGCGCAGCACCGGCCTGGCGCGGCCCGGACAATGCGTGGGCTATGAGGGCGATGCCTCGGCGCCCACCGGCATCCTGCTGGTGAACAACGGCATGCATGCCGAGATCCGCATCGACCGCAGCCACCCGATCGGCAAGGACGACCCGGCGGGCGTCGCCGACCTGCTGATGGAAAGCGCCGTCACCACCATCATGGATTGCGAGGATTCCGTCGCCGCGGTGGATGCCGAGGACAAGGTCCTGGTCTACCGCAACTGGCTCGGCCTGATGCGCGGCGACCTGGAGGCCAGTTTCGAGAAGGGCGGCAGCACCCTGGTCCGCCGGCTGAACCCGGACCGCATCTACCTGAAGCCGGCGGGCGGCGGCGTGACCCTGCATGGCCGTTCGCTGATGCTGGTCCGCAATGTCGGCCACCACATGATGACGGATGTGGTCACGCTGGACGGCGCCGAGGTGCCTGAGACGATCCTGGATGCGCTCTGCACCGCGGCCATCGCGCTGCACGACCTGCGCGGCAAGCATCTGAACAGCCGCGCCGGCAGCGTCTATATCGTGAAGCCGAAGATGCACGGGCCGGAGGAAGTGGCCTGGGCGGATACGCTCTTCGCCCGCGTCGAGGATGCGCTCGGCCTGCCCCGCACCACGCTCAAGATGGGCATCATGGACGAGGAGCGCCGCACCACGGTGAACCTCCGCGAATGCATCCGCGCCGCCAGGGACCGCGTGGTCTTCATCAATACCGGCTTCCTCGACCGCACCGGCGACGAGATCCACACCTCCATGGAAGCGGGCGCCGTGCTCCGCAAGAACGACATGAAGGGCGCCGCCTGGATCAAGGCCTATGAGGACAACAATGTCGATGTCGGCCTGGCCTGCGGGCTGCGCGGCCGGGCGCAGATCGGCAAGGGCATGTGGGCGGCGCCCGACATGATGGCGGCGATGCTGGAGCAGAAGGTCGGGCATCCCAGAGCCGGCGCCAATACCGCCTGGGTGCCCTCCCCCACCGCCGCGACCCTGCATGCGCTGCACTACCACCAGGTGGATGTGGCGGCGCGGCAGGAGAAGCTGGCGAAGGGCGGCCCGCGCGCGAAGCTCGATGACATCCTCACCGTGCCGCTGGCGGCCAATACCAACTGGTCGCCCGCCGATGTGCAGGCGGAGCTCGACAACAACGCCCAGGGCATCCTCGGCTATGTGGTGCGCTGGGTGGACCAGGGGGTGGGCTGTTCCAAGGTGCCGGACATCAACGATGTCGGGCTGATGGAGGACCGCGCGACGCTCCGCATCAGCAGCCAGCACATCGCCAATTGGCTGCGGCACGGCATCTGCACGGAGCAGCAGGTGATGGAGACCATGAAGCGCATGGCAGGCGTGGTGGACCGCCAGAATGCCGGCGACCCCGCCTATCAGCCGATGGCGCCAGGCTTCGACGGCCCGGCCTTCAAGGCCGCCTGCGACCTGGTGCTGAAGGGGCGCGAGCAGCCGAACGGCTATACCGAGTTCGTGCTGCATGCGCGCCGGCGCGAGGCGAAGGCGCGGGGCTGAGGCACTGGGGGGGCGGCGGCGCCGTGCCGCCCCCCCTTCGCCTACTTGCCGATGCCGTCCCAGCAGGCCCGCGCCAGCCTTCCGACCGTGGCATAGGCGGTGGCAAAGCCGGGCAGCCCGTCCGGCATCTCCTCCGGCACCCGGTCCGCATAGGCGGCGAGGATGAAGAGTGGCCGGCCATCGCGATAGACGATGCCGGCATCGCTGCGGCCGCGTGCATCCCGCCCGGTCTTGTGCGCCACCTTGGTGCTGGCCGGCAGCAGGCTCGGGATCAGGTTGCGCAGCCGCTGCCAGGAGAGGATGTCGAGGCCCAGCCGGCAGAGTTCCGGCGAGCAGCCCAGCACCGCCGCGGCCTCCGCATCCTCAGCGCCGCGCAGCATCAGCTCCAGCAGCCGCGCCTGGTCCGCGGGCGTGGTGGTGGCGGTGGCCTCCAGCGGATGGTCCCAGGCCAGGCCGGCCGGCGGGATATTGGCGCGATGCGTGGTGCCCGCCATGCCGATCCTGCGGCACCAGGCATTCAGCGCCTCCCGGTCCAGCCGCTCCAGCACGAGTTGCGTGCAGACATTGTCGGACGTGATGATCATGTTCACCATGGCATCGCGCAGCGGCAGCACCGTGCCTGGGGTCATGTGCTGATAGGTGCCGGAGGCCACGTCCTTCTGCAGCCGCGCCTCCACCGTGCACGGCTCCTTCAGGTCAAGCCGCCCGGCATGCACCGCGGCCAGCGCATGCATCAGGATGGAGGTCTTCCGGGTGCTGGCGGAAGGCACCACGACATCGCCGGCCCGCGCGGCCTCGGCGCCCGTGGTGAGGTCCCTGACGAAGAAGCTGGTGGTAAAGGGCTGTTCCTCGCAGATCCGGTTCAGCCGTTGCGTCAGCGCCTGCATGGCCGCTCTCTCCCTTGCCTTTCGGGGGAGGCTAGCGGACCGGCCGGAGGCTGGCCAGGGCGGGCGTTGCGCCCCTTCCCCGGCCGTTGCTACCGTCGGCAGGGGCGGAAGACGAGGAAACGGCATGCTGATCCGGGTGACGCGCGAGCACGCCCTGCGCCTTGAGGCGCCCGAGGATCTGAAGCGCTTCAAGCTGTTGGTCGAGGGCGATATCGCGGGCGAGGCGCTGGCCCGGGCGCTGGGCGAGGCCGGCAGGCTGGAGGGCGAACATGCCTGGATCGCGCCGGACTGGCTGCGGCGCGCCTCCGGCCTTGCTGCCGACCCGGAGTGGCAGGCCGGCTTCGCGAAGATGGTGGAATTCGCCGCGAAACAGGGCTGGGTAAACGAGGCCGGCGCCATCCGGGCCCATATCGAGCGCGACCCGGCATGAGCATGCAACGCGAGGAATTCGTCGCCATTGCCGGCTGCCGCACCCGCCTGCTGCGCGGCGGCGAAGGTCCGCCCCTGCTGTTCCTGCACGGCGCCCAGGACGGCGGCGCCTGGCCGCCCTTCCTGCAACGCCTGTCGCGCCGCTTCCAGGTGATCGCCCCGGATCATCCCGGCTTCGGTGGCAGCGACACGCCGGACTGGTTCGATAATGTCCACGACACCGCCTATTTCTATCTCAGCTTTCTGCAGGCGCTTGGCCTCAGCGGCCTGCATCTGGTGGGCGCCTCGCTCGGCGGCTGGATCGCGGCGGAGGTCGCGGTGCGCTCCACCGAGCGCCTCGCCAGCCTGACCCTGGTCGGCGCCTCGGGCATCCACCTGAAGGGCGTGCCGCGCCCGGACGAGTTCCTCTGGACCCCGGAGGAGGCGGTGCGGAACCTCTACCACGACCCCGCCCTGGCCGAGCAGGCGCTGGCCGCTCCGCCGGAAGAGGCGGAGATCGACCGGCAGCTCAAGAACCGCTTCGCCGCGGCGCGCATCGCCTGGTCGCCGCGCGGCCATGACCCGCATCTGGAGAAGTGGCTGCACCGCATCGATGTGCCCGGCCTGGTGGTCTGGGGCCGCGAGGACCGCATCCTGCCAGTGGACTATGCCCATCGCTGGGCGGGGCGCATCCCCGGCGCCGAACTTGCCATCATCGGGGATTGCGGCCACCTGCCGCAGATCGAGCGGCCGGACGCCTTCTGCGCCGCCATGGAATCCTTCCTGGGGAGGGCTGCGCGATGAGGTTCTTCTTCTTCCACCTGATGCCCTATGCGCCGCTCGACCCGGATTATGACAAGACGCACAAATCCTCCTGGGTGACGCTGCCGAACAGCTACTACGACCCGGAGCTCGGCGCGGAACTCTACAATCGCTATCTGGACGAGCTGGAATACGCCGCGGAGCTCGGCTTCGAGGGTATCGGCGTGAACGAGCACCACCAGAACGCCTATGGGCTGATGCCCTGCCCGAATGTCTTCGCCGGCATGCTGGCACGGCGCATTCCGGCGGCGGCGAAGATCGCGATCCTTGGCCGCGCCCTGCCGGTGCTGGCGAATCCGCTCTCGGTCGCCGAGGAATTCGCGGTGCTGGACAATGTCACGCGCGGCCGGATCATCACCGGCTTCGTGCGCGGCATCGGCGCCGAATACCACTCCCTCGCGGTGAACCCCACCGAGAGCCATGCCCGCTTCCAGGAAGCCCACGACCTGATCGTGCAGGCCTGGACCCGCCCCGGCCCCTTCCCCTTCGAGGGGAAATACTACCACTTCCCGCATGTGAATCTCTGGCCGCGCGTCTACCAGAAGCCGCATCCGCCGATCTGGATTCCGTCGCAAGGTTCGCGCGAGACCATCGAATTCGCCGCCGACCCAGCCCGCCGCTACGTCTATCTCCAGACCGCGACGCCGGCCGCAACCCTGCTCAAGACGATGCAGGCCTATCGCGACGAGGCATTGCGGCGCGGCTATGAATCGAGCCCGGACCAGCTCGGCTGGTCGGTGAAGATCTATGTCGCCGAGACCGACGAGATCGCCCGGCGCGAGGCGAAGCCGCATATCGAGGCTTTCGCCAACAAGTTCCTCCGCATGCCGCAGGAGATGCTGCTGCCGCCGGGCTATTCCTCGCTGGCCTCGATGAAGGGGCTGATGCAGGCGAAGAAGACCATCACCGGCGGCACCCGCACGATGGAGCAGATGATCGAGCAGGGCACCTTCATCTGCGGCAGCCCGCAGACGGTGATCGACCAATTGGCCGACTACCAGCGCAGGGGCGGCTTCAACATCGTCATGGCCGGGCTGCATTTCGGTACCCTGCCGCATGAACTGACCCGCAAGGCGCTGGAACTGTTCGCGCGCGAGGTCATGCCGGCCCTCGAGGGCGCCGTGCCGGATGGCGGGCTGCGCGCCGCCGAATAGAGCGGATCGCGGACGGACGTGGCCGTCCGGGAGCGTGAATCCGCTCTGCAAACAAAGACCTACAGCGGATTGGCGTTCAGGAATGAACGCCAATCCGCTGTAGGTCACGCCCGCCGCGCCGCCCGCGCCTCCCGCCGCGCGATCCAGCTTGTGGCGGCGAAGATGATGCCACCGCCCAGCAGCGTCGCCGGGCCCGGCACATCGCCCCAGACCAGCAGGCCGAGCAGCGAGGCCCAGAGCAACTCCAGGAATTTGATCGGCTGCGTCACGGACATGTCGGCGAGGCCGAAGGCCCGCGTCAGGCAGATATGCCCGGCGGTGCCGAGCATGCCCGCCAGCAGGAACCAGCCCCATTGCGCCGGGCTCGGCCAGGCCCAGTGCAGCAGCGCGAAGGGCAGGCTGAACAGCGAAACGGTGATGGACTGCCAGACCACGATCACCTGCGCCGAATCCCGCCGGGTCAGCGCCTTGGTGATGAGGAAGGAGGCGGCAAAGAGCGGCGCCGAGGCCAGCATCACCAGGCTATAGGGGCCAGCGGCGCCCGAAAGCTGCGGCCAGACCACCACCAGCACGCCGGCGAAACCCGCCAGCGCCGCGCCCCAGCGCGCCGCCACCATGCGCTCGCCAAGGAAGACCATGGCGCCCAGCATGATGAAGATCGGGTAGGTGAAGCCGAGCGCCGTCATCTCCGCCAGCGGCACATGCGGCACCGCGACGAACCAGACCAGCAGCCCCGCGGTATGCACCACCCCGCGCCAGAGCTGCCCCGCGATGCCATTCGGACGGTAGCTGGCCAGGCCCGAGCGCAGGATGAAGGGCAGCATGACCAGCACGCCGAAGAGGTAGCGCAGGAACTGCGTCTGGAAGGGGTCCAATTGCTGCGCCATCATGCGCAGCACGGTATTCAACAGGATGAACAGCACGCCGCTGACGGCCATCCACAGCATGGCCCGGACCGTGGCGCTGGCGCCGGTGATGGCGGCGAAATTCACGCGTTGCGCTGCCGCGCGGTGGTCGTCATCCCTCGGCATCGCAGTCTCCCGGCCCGTGCAGGGTGGCGGCAAGGCGTGCCGCCCGCAACCCGCCGGGGGCCGCGTGTCAGCCCAGCGTGGCTGCCAGGGCGCGGGCTGCCTGCGCGCCGCTGTCCCAGGCGCCGCCGACCGTGCCCGCATAGCGCGTGTGGCAGGCCTCGCCGGCGAAGCGCAGCCGGCCGCCGGCCAGCGCCGCCTCGGCCAGCACCGCCCGCGCGCCCGCCTGGCCCGGCTGGGCATGGCTATAGGCGCCGAGGAAAAGCGGGTCCTCCGCCCAGCGCGTCACCACCGCGCCGGGGGCGAAGGCGAGGGAGACGGCCTCCGGGCCGAAATAGCGGGCGAGTTCGGCCCGGGCATAGGCTTCCGCCGCGGCCGGCCCTTCCCGGGCCAGCGCCCAGGCCGCCTCGCCACCGATGAAGCCGATGGCGTGGCCACGACCAAAGGGCCAGAGCATCCAGGACATCGGCCGGTCCGCCGCGCCCTCCACCTGGCGGGCCAGGCGGGCGAAGGCGGGCAGGCCCAGCCGGTCCGCCCCCGCCGCGCGCAATGCCACCTTGCTCAGCAGCCCGAGCGGCAAGCCGCCGATCGCCGCCTGCACCGGCGCCGGCAGGGCCGGGTCGAAGCGGATGCCGCCCGCCGCCAGCACGCCGGTCGAGGCGGTGACGATGCAGCCCCGCGCCCGCAGCACGCCGCGCGGCCCCTCGACCGTGATGCCTAGCCCATCCCAGCGGATGCGGGAGACCGGTGTGCGGAGCATCACCGGCAACCCCTCCGCCAGCCGCGCCACCAGGGTGCCGAGCCCCTCCGCCACCTGCAGGTTCTGGCCGCCGAGCGCGGTGGCAACATAGTCCAGCAGGCTGGTGCGATCCGCCTCCGCGCCATTGATGATAGCGCCGAACCAATGCGCCACGGTGGCATCCCAGGGCCCGGCCTGCGGCACCGCCGCCGCCAGCGGCATATCCAGGCCCGCACCCGCCCGCGCCTCGGCGGCGGCCTCCCAGGCGTCGCAGGCAGCCGCATGGGCGGCGTGCTCAGCCTCGGTGGCGGGGCGGCCGCCGAGGAGCAGGATATCGCGCCGGCGCCGCCTGCCCTCGTCCCGCAGGGTGAAGCCGAGGCGCCTGGCCAGCGGCGTCAGCGGATTGGCCGCCGCCTCATGCAGCCAGGAAGCGCCCCGGTCGAAGGGCGCGCCGAGCGCCTCCGTATCCGTGAAGGCGCGGCCGCCGACGCGATCCCCCGCCTCCAGCACCACACAGCCAAGGCCGTGCCCGGCCAGGGTCGTCGCCGCGCCAATCCCGGCGGCACCCGCGCCGACCACGACGACATCGGGGTCAGAGGTGCCCATGCGCGCCCTACAGGCTGCGGAACCGCACCGCCTCGCCGGGGCCGGGCTGCACCGCCAGCCGGCCCTGGCGTTCCAGCCGGCGCAGATGCGCCAGGGTCTCGCCGACCGTGAAGCCGATCTGCGTCAGTTCCTGCGCCGCGCGGGGGAACAGGATCTGCGCCGCCTCGAAGCCGGTGAGTGGTTCGCGGCAGGCCTCGGCCAGGGTGTCGAGGCGTTCGGCATGGTGCCCGGCCAGGGTGTCCAGGCGGCGGTGCAGCGTGCTGAAGGGCTCGCCATGCGAGGGCAGCACCAGCGTATCCTCCGGCAACGCCCGGAAACGCTCGTTGGATGCCAGGAAATCGCCCAGCGGATCGGCCTCCGGCTCCCCCCGCATGCAGGCCAATATAGGGGGAGATGCGCGGCAGGATCTGGTCGGCGGAGATCAGCACGCCGCGTTCCGCGCTGTAGAGGCAGGCCATGTCGGGGGCATGGCCGGCGCCGGTCATCACCATCCATTCGGTGCCGCCGATGCGGGTGGCGCGGCCGTCCTTGATGGCATGGAAGGCGCGCGGCAATCCGCCCACCGCCCGCTGGTAGAGCGCGCCGCGGCCCTCGACGAAGGAAAGGTATTCGGCGGTGCAGCCGGCGCGGGTGTAATGGGCGATCTGCTGCGCCATCATGTCCGGCCCGGAATCATACCAGAGGGCGCGGGCCGTCAGCCATTCGATCCGGGTCATCCGTGGCAGGATGCCGAACCGTTCGCAGAGCCAGCCGGTGAGGCCGATATGGTCGGGGTGGAAATGCGTGACCAGCAGCGCGGTGAGCGGCCTGCCCCCCAGTTCCGGTTGCGCCAGCACCTGGTCCCACAGGGCGCGCGTGGCGCGGCCGGCGATGGCGGTATCGATCGCCAGCCAGCCGCCATCATGCTCCAGTAGCCAGATATTCACATGGCTCGGCGGGAAGGGCAGCGGCATGCGGGCGCGCAGCAGTCCGGGCTGCAACACGCGCACCTCCCCAGGCTGCGGCACGTCGGGGGCGAGGTCGAGGGGCTGATCGGGCATCGGGCAAAGGTCTCCGCCGCTGCGGGACCGGAGGCGGTCTGCCGGGCGGGCTTGCGGCGGAGGATAGGGCGGGGCCACCGGGCTTGTCGATGCGGAGCGGCCTGCGCCCGTGGTCCCGGGCGATTTCCTCCGGGCGGGATGCGGGCTAAAATGGCGGCTGGTTGCCGAGGACGGCCCGGGCACGGTGCCAGGCCGGATGGGAGACTGCGTGATCGAGTCCAATCTTCCGGCGATCCTGGCGGGGCCGCTGATCCATGAGGCCCTGCTGCTGCGCCGCTGCGGCCTCCGCAAGGACCAGGCCCTGGCGGCGGCGGCCTTCTATACGCGGCTGCCGCCGGAATACCGGCCGGACCTCTCCTTCTACTTCGACCGCCACTTCTACCTGGAAGCCCACCCGGACATCACCGGCTCCGGCACCGACCCGCTGGTGCATTTCGTCGAGCATGGCGCGGCCGAGGGGCGGATGCCGCATCCGCTGATCGACCCGCGCTTCATCGAGGCGCAACGGCCCGGCATCCTGGCCGGCGAGGACCCGGTGCGGCAGTTATGCGATGCGCTCGACCAGGACCGGGTGCAGCCCAGCGCCTATTTCGACCCGGCGCATTACGCGGCGCAATTGGCGCGGCGCGGCCTGGAGGCGGGCACTGCGGGCGGTGGGCTGTTCCGCCACTTCCTGGCCGAAGGGCTGGCCGCGGGGTTGCGGCCCAACCCTTTCCTCGACCCCATCGGCTATGTGCGCGCCCATGCGGATGTGCCGCTCGATGCGCTGCGCGGCCTCGCGCATTTCATCCGCCAGGGCGATGCCGAGGGCCGCCGGGCAAGCGATGCCTTCGATGGCCGGGCCTATCTGGAACGCTACCCGGATGTGCAGGCCGCGCAGGTGCCGGCACTGCTCCATTTCCTGACCATCGGGCGGCAGGAAGGCCGCATCGCCACCGGCCGGCGGTGAGGGCGGGGCTGTGGCGCGGGCGCTGAAGCCCCGTCAGGCGCCGACCGCGGCCACCAGCTTGCGGTTGCGGCCCTTGGTGGCGGAGGCCGGGGCGGTGCCGCCGATGCCATAGACCTCGCAATGGCTGCGGACCACGTCGCTCACCGGGGGCACGCCCGGGGAATTCGCCGCCAGCCGCGCCTGCAGCCCCTCCTCGGTGACGCAGCGGTGCAGCGTCTCGGCCAGGCTGATCGGGTCGCCGGCCTCGAAGAGCAGCCCGTCCTCGTCATGGCGGAGGCGCTCGGCCATGCCGCCGATATTGCTGCAGATGGGCGGGCGGCGGAACATGAAGGCCTCGGACACCACCAGGCCGAAGATCTCCCACCAGATCGAGGGCACCAGCACCCAGTCGACGCGCCCCATGCGGGCAGGCAGATCGGACATGGAATAGGGGCCGTGGTACTCGACCTGCACCACCGGCTCCAGCGCCTTCGCATTCTCGAGGAAGCTCTTGAAGCGCGCCTGGGAATTTCTCGGTGGCGTGCCCCAGATTGGCGCCGTTGATATGGAGCTGCACCGGCTCCTCATAGGTGCGGGCATAGTGGTCCAGCGCGTCGAAGACCACGCCGAGGCCCTTCACATCCACCAACTGGCCGAAGAAGCCGAAGCGGTTCGGCACCCGCGGCGCGGTGGAGGCCGGGATCTTCACGCGATAGTCGCGCAGCGAGTAATCCGCCTGGGCATTGGTGACGGTATGCACCTTCTCCGGCGCCAGGCCCCATTCGATGTAGCGGCGCCGGACGAATTCGGTCGGCGTGATGAAGGCGTCGAAGACGCTGTAGGCGTGCTTCACCCAATCCTCGCGGAGCTGGAAGCTCTCCGGCGTCAGGTCCGGGAAGCACTGATGGCAGCGCACCGGCGAAGCCTTGGTGCAGAGTGCCTTCTCGTTCTTCCGCACCATATGGCCATTGGCCATGCAGATGCCGAGGAACTCATGCAGGGTCAGCACGAGCTTCGCCTTCGGCAGCACCCGCCGCGCGACCAGGAAGAGGTCGAGGCCGATGGTCATGAAGTGGTGGAAATGCACGATGTCCGGCTTGAGATCGAGGAGGAATTCCTCGAACCAGCGCAGCGCGCGGATGTTCAGGTTGCGGTGCCAGGCGTGGTCGTAGCTGTCCGAGAGGAAGAGGTATTCGTTCGGCCGCCCGTCGAAGCCGGTGAAGATGGCGCCCGGCTTGAACAGCGCCGGCGCCTGGCCGGGCTCGACCGAGGCGAGGAAGGTGGCGTCGAGCCCGGCCTCGCGGGCGCCGAGGAACAGCTCATAGGCCGCCTGCTGCGCGCCGCCGCGGAAGATCTCCGGGTGGAAGACGCTGATGAAGAGGATGCGGGGCGATTCAGACATTGTTCGCATCCTCAAGCTTGCCGGCCCAGCGCTGCGAGAAGAGCCAGCGGTTGTAGAGGCCTGACCCGGCATGTTCGGGCCGCTTCACCGAGCCCTTGCCCTCGTAGTGCCAGAAGGCCAGGTCGGGATCGAGGATGACGCTGCCGCCGGCGCCCCGCGCCCGCAGGCAGAGATCGGCATCCTCGTAATGGCCATAGACGAAATCCTCGTCGAAGAGGCCAAGCTCGCGGCCGAAGCGGCGGTCGAAGACCATCAGCGCGCCGCTCACCGCCGGCACCGGTCGCGCTGCCTGGCCCGGCCGATCGGCGAAGCCCTTGCGGAAATGCTCCACGGTCCAGACAGGCGCGCGGCAGAGCGCGGTGAGCTTCCGCTCCGGCTCGAAGAACATGCCGTCATGCATCACGCTGCCATCGGCGTAGTAGAGCTTGCCGCCGGCGATGCTGCGTTCCATGCCGCGCCCGGCATAGCGGAACAGCCGCTGGATGGCGGCCGCGTTGTAGGGGAAGACATCGGGGTTGATGACCACGATGGTGTCGCAGGCGGCTTCCTCGATGCCGATGTTGTTGGCGTGGGAGAAGCCGCAATTCTGGTTCAGCGAGATGACGCGGATGGTGGTGCGGAAGACATGCGCCGCCAGTTCGGCATCGCGCAGCAGAACCTCCTCCAATTCGGGGCTATTGGAGACGAAGAGGAATTCGATTTCGGACAAATCCGCGAAGCGGGCGAATTGCGCCACCTGCAGATAGAGGAAGTCCGGGATGCCGTAGAGCACGGTGATGAGGCTGAGCTTCGGCCGGCCCTGCCCGCCACCGAAGCCGGCGCGGGTGGTGACGCGGCGGGTCGCCCGGATCCGGCCGTAGAGATCCGTGACCAGCGGGCCCAGCCTTCCGTCCATCTCCTCGAAGGAGCGGGCGGTGACGTTGCTCAGCAGCGAGCGCCGCCCGTAATGCGCCAGCAGATGCTCGAAGAACTCGCGCCGCGCCAGGCGCAGGGTCCGGGAGGGCTCCAGCGGGTTCATGGCGCCGTTGCCATAGACCAGGGCGAAGGCCAGCCCCTCGGCCTGGCCCGGGGAGGGCAGCAGCCCCGCGGTCCAGAGGCCGAATTCGGTAGGATGCGGCGCGCCGAGATGCTGCTCCACATCCATGCGGCGGCAGCGATAGGCGGCGGAGGCGGTCCGCAGCCCGGTATTCATGTCCACGACATCGAAGCCGGCGACGGAGCGCAGCCGGTCGTCGGTCCATCCTTCGAGGAAGAAGCTGTCCTCGGAGAGGATCAGGACATCGCAGGAGCCGATCAGCGGCGGCGCGGTCTCGGGCGGACGCTCCAGCCAGAGCCGCCCCTCGAACTGCCCGTGCTGCTCGAAATGCTCACGCGCCGAGCCGAAGCGGCCGCTTTGCACTGCGCCGGCCACATCCGGGTAGCGGCGCAGGTAATCGAGATCTTCGGCGACCAAGGTATCGCTCATCACCCAACCTCAGAGAGGGACATGGTCGGAAAGCCGGCTGATGACGCCGGCTTGCATTCGGCCCGCGGTGCGAATCAGTTGCTGTCAATCAGTTCGCTGAACGACCAGCCCCGGCGCGGCAGTCGCCCTTCCTTGAAGCCAATGGTTTCGAAATGCCATTGGGCCGATTTGACCGTTCTTTCCAGAACACCAACCGCGACATCGGGATATTCCCTGCCGTAGAAGGCCCCATCCACCTCCACAAACGAAGGCAGCCGGCTCTCGAAATAACCGAATTCAATATAATGTTCGTGAAGATCCTTCACGATGCCAGCCGTCTCAGCCTGAAGAAGGTCAGGATTCGCCCGGCGATAATAGCTTGCATCGAATTTTATTTTACGCAGCTTGGGACGCAGCAAAGCCATGAAGAGAGGGCGGCTTACCGCCATCATCTTTGAACCGTCCATCAGGCGGAGATCACCCTCCCTCGCCCATTCGGCGAAGGGAAGCAGCGCCAAGTCTTGATCGTGGTGCGGCTCGTGGGTGGAATATTTAAGCACCTTGTCCGACATCCTGGCACTCGCGTTGAAAACGAAACAGATCGCCGCTACTTGTCTGGCACCGGGTGACTGTTGGCGCACCCTTAGGCGCTGATGCACCTAAACGGGCTGTGATTGCTATCATATGTTAATGCTAGCACCTGGAATCAGCAACCCTTGATTGCATTCGAGCGCGAATTAAATCGCAGATCGTCGCCACAATCCGAAACTTTTACGAAACAAATTGGCAAGCTTGGGAATTTCAGGCCCGCAAGATCATTCGCACTGGCTAGTGGCCGCTGTCTTACCCGGCCGCACCACGAGAAAGCAGCGGGGCGTACACCCAGCGGCAACCGGCCTTACATCTCGTAGCCAAACGCCCGCATCATCGGACCACAGCGCTCGGTGAACGCTGCCAACTCCTCAGGCGCCCAGCCGGTGTCCCTGAGACGGTTGCGACCGATGCCTGCACCGGTGCGCTCCATGGCATGCGTTGTCAGAGCTGCGTGGAGGGCACCCGCCGCATCCGCTCGGCCGAGATACCCACTGATCATTGCAGCGATCTCGGCCGGCTCGAAAAGCATGTCCTCCTGGTCAATCTCGAGCGCGGTCGGCACCGAGGATTTGACTTCGATCCAGGCCCGCATCGCTGCACTCCAGTCATTGCAGTGCGCCTCGAATTTTTCCGCCGAACTTGGTCATCCTCGAGAGAACATTGGCAACACCGTTACGCTTCGCAAAAATAATCTTTGCCTTCGGGAAAGCTGCCTGAAGCATGGGAATCGAATGAATCATTTCGATTCCCGGCGTCTTGTCGAGGAACGAGGCAGAAGAGTGGGCGAAATAATACCCCTCTCTTGCCAGAGACAGAATCTGCCCACCCAGATCCAGCTTCGCCATAACGGAAGCGAAGGTATTGGCAGGGAGGTTATGCGGGATCACCCTCCAAGCCTCGCCCAGAGCGGGAGCGCCATGGCCCTCGCCGAACCAGGGGAGAGAAAAGACTTCGGAAATACACTTACCAAGCTGCGATGTGCCGGACCGCGGCGATCCCACGACGAAAACCTGCAGCGGCGGGTTGGCCTCGATCCTGGCGGCCATGCCCCGCTTAAGCGGCGTCATGGATCGCAGATGAAATACCTCAACTTCCGAAACCTGCGCCTTGTCGATAGTCCGCAAAAAAGGAATTACAAAAGCGGCGCCCGCCGGAAGATCCCGGCGAGCAAATCGGCAAACGGACCAGCCGAGAATTTCGTCGCCCAACTTGGCAACCATTACGGGCAGCATGGGATCAAGCTCAGAGTCCGAGGCCCAGCCTGAGACAAATTCAGTCGAAAGGATTTCGACAAATCCGGCCTGCAATCGCCCCACTCCTTACTGAATACTATCCGTATTATTAATCCCAGTCGACGGCACCCCGTCGGCAGGGCCAGCAACACAGGCAGCACAGGGATGACGCGCTAGACCTGTCCCAAGCATGCTCGCTTGTATTTGTGTCGCCACATAGTGGTCAAGAGTATACCGGATGCTCAACCGTCCAAAGATTTTCCTTCAGGCGTCCGCAGCGATCCGAAACTCCCGCCCTGGGGTCACAAGTCCCAGCTCCAAGGATCCACCGCCGCGCAGCCCACCAGATGCGCCTCGATCTCCGCCGCCGAGGGCTCGCGGATCGCCGCGAAGGGCCGCGTCCAGCGGCTCCAATGCGGGTTGAATCCCGGGTCGCGCAGCAGCCCCTCCCCCCAGCGCTCCGCCAGCTTGCGGGCCTCGAATTCCGCCCGTTCCTTCTTGCCGGCGTCCTGGTCGTCCAGCCCGCGGCTCTTCGACTCGAAATGCACCAGCGCGATCCCGGGCTCGTAGAGCACCCGCAGCCCCGCCGCGCGCAGCTTCAGGCAGAAATCCACGTCATTGAAGGTGATGCCGAGCCCATGCTCGTCGAAGCCGCCCACCCGCGCGAAACTTTCCTGCCGGCAGGCCAGGAAGGCGCCCGTCACCGCGCCCACCGCGCGCAGGCTCTGCCAGCGGCCGAGCGGCCCCGGCTCCTGCATCGGCGCGCCGACACCCTCATGCGCCGCCAGGCGTTCGGCGCCCATCACCACCCCGGCATGCTGCAGCGTCAGGTCCTCATAGACCAGCCGCGCGCCCACAGCACCCACCTCAGGCTCCGCCAGCAGCCGCTCCAGCAGCCGGTCCCAGCCGGGCGTGAGCATCCGCGTGTCGTCGTTCAGGAACAGCAGCGCCCCGTCCCGCGCCTCACGGGCGGCCAGATTGTTCAGCCGTGACCAGTTGAAGGGCTCCTCCACCCGCAGCACGGCGAACCGGCCCGCCGCCCTGCCCTCGGCCAGGAATTCCAGGGTCGCAGCGTCGTCGCTGCCATTGTCCACCACCAGCAGCCCGATCCGCCCGGGCTCCGCCGCCTTCTCGACCAGGCTCGAAAGCGCGCCGCGCAGCAGCGCGCCGCCGTTGCGGGTCGGCACGATGGCGGTGATGCGGCCCCCTGGCCCCTCCCTCGGTGCATCCAGCAGCCAGGGCCGCCGCAGCAGCGGCCGCAATGCGGCGGGCGTCGCGCCCGACGGCGCCTCCGCAACCTCGTCCCGCTGCACGGAGAACAGCACCCGCGGCACATGCGCCACCACGCCCGCACGCGCCAGGGCGGCCGCGAGCAGCCAGCGCCGCTCCGCCAAGCCGGCGCTATCGGGCGGCACCGCCTGCCAGGCCGCCAGCAGCGCCTCGCGCCGGGCGCAGACCAGCTCGCCGCAGGGGTTGCGGAAGGGCAGCGTCCATTCGTCGAAACAGGCGCGGAAGACCGGCGCCTCGTGCCGGTCGACATGCCGCACCGGCTCGGTCAGGGCATCCTCGTCGCAATAGAAGCCGGCCGCACCGGTGCTGGCGGCATGCACGAACCAGGAGAGCGCAGCCTCGGCGAAGACGCTGCCGGGGGGCGCCAGCAGCACCAGCGGCTCCTCGCCCGCCGCCGCCGCGCGCCGCTCGGCCGCTGCCATCGCCTCGCCCGCCGCCAGCGGCCAGGGAAGGAAGCGCGGGTCGCGCGCCGCCGCCTGCGCCAGCAGGGCCTGGCGCTCCGCCGAGCCGGTCAGCAGCACCGCGGTCCAATGCGGCCAGAGCTGGCCGGTCAGGCTGTCCAGCGTGCGGCGGAGCCCCTTGGTCGAGACCGCATCGCAATCCAGCACCAGCCGCACCGCCAGGGGCTGCGCCGGCAAACGCGGCGGCGGCGGCACGGCATGCTGGCGGCGGAAGGCGGCATAGAGGTCCGGCGGCCAGGCGGCGAAGCTTTCCAACTGCGGCAGCATCGCCTCCAGACGCCGCAGGGTGCCGCGCATCTCGGCCAATTCGGCGGCCATGCGCTGCATGCTGGACCGGGCATCGGTGAAGACCGCATCCAGCAGGAAGGCGGGCCCGACCGGCTGGCCGCTGCGCGCGGCAATGATCTGGAAGCGGAAGCCCTCCGCCGGCCGCATCCGCGAGCGGCCGCGCCAGGGGATGCGGAAGCCGGCGCGCTCCGCCCCTGCCTCCGCGGCCTCGGCGCGCGGCCGGTCGGCGCGGCCGAAGCCCACCAGCTCGCCATTGCAGTGGATCTCGATCTCGATCGGCTCGGCCGATTCGCGGTCCAGCGCCCAGCCGGCCACCACATCGCCGGTGACATAGTCGATCGCCCCGGTCGCGCCCTGGGAGGCCGCCGCATGCAGCGCCGCCAGCGCCGCCCGCGCATCCTGCCAGAGCACGTCATGCGCCCGCTGCAACTCCGCCGCGATGGCCGGCAGGGAGACCAACCGCAGCAGCAGCGCGGCGGGGTGCAGCGGCGCCACGCCCTGCAGGGGCAGCGCCAGGCGTTCCTCAAGCCAGGCGCCGGCCTGCCGCCGCAATTCCAGCGGCAGGTGGAAATGCGGGGAATCGCCGCCGCCGATCAGGCGGTGCAGCGTCTGCGTCCGGAATTCCTCGGAGCCGAACAGGGTGGCGATCAGGGTCCAGAGCGGCGCGCCGGCATGGCTGCGCCGCACCGCCTCGCTCTCCGCCTCGCGGCCCAGCACGGCGAGATAGGCCATCGCCACATCCTCGCCACCGACCCTGGCCGCGCGCAGGTGCAGCAGGCCGGAGGCGAGGTCCGGCAGGGCCTCCAGCAGCGGCGCGTGTTCCGCCGGGTGGCTGGCTTCGATCAGCGGCGCCAGGGCGGGCTGGGTCAGCAGCGCGGCGAGCAGCGTGCCGTAGAAACCGGTGGCATCCGGCCGCACCCCCAGCCGATCCTCCAGCCAGGCGGCGCAGCCAGCCAGCGCCGCGGCCGGCAGGCGGCAGGCGGGCAGCCAGCCGCCTTCGATGACCGGCCGCAGAACCTCCGCGCGGAAGCGGGGCGTGGCGATCTCGGCGGCCAGGAATTGCAGCAGCGTGCCGGCCGGCGTCTCTGCCGGCCCGGCATCGGCCGTCTCGCCATGCAGCAGGCGGCCGAGCCAGAGCCGGTCCCGCGCCTCCGCGGGAAGGGTGAGCAGATGCGCCGGGCATCGCTCCGGCCGGTCGCGGAAGCCGCGCAGAACCTCCTGCCGGGATTCCGGCTGCCGGGCGATGGCGGCAGCCACCGGCGCCGCGTGCAGCAGCGCGCCGGGCAGGGTGCCGGCGGAACGGGGCAGGCCGGGGGTGGCGCGCAGCAGGTCCTGGCGGCTGGCCCAGTCCCAGGCTTCCTGCCGTGCCGCCTCGGTCAGCCCGGCATGGGGTGGCAGCGCGCCACTGGCCAGGGTGGCGAGCACGGCATCGAATTCGCCCGACCGCGCCAGGGCCGCCACGATCTCCGGCACCGGGCGCGGCAGGTTTTCGGCGATGACGGCATCGCTCTCCGGCTCGCGGCCGAGCAGGGCGCGATAGGCATTCACCACATCCACGCGGCCGGTGGGCAGGGCGCCGGTCATGCTGCGGCCTGGTCCCTGAGCCTAGCCCGCCTGGATGAGGTGTTCGAGATACCGTCCGTAGCCGCTGTTGCGCAGCGGCCTGGCGACCTCGCGCAATTGCTGGTCGGAGATGAAGCCCTTGCGCCAGGCGACCTCCTCGGGGGCGGCGACCTTCTGGCCGGTGCGCTTCTCGATGGCGCGGACGAACTCGCCGGCCTCCAGCATGCTGTCGTGGGTGCCGGTATCGAGCCAGGCATAGCCGCGGCCGAGCTGCGCCACGCGCAGGCTGCCCTCCTCCAGATAGACCCGGTTGAGGTCGGTGATCTCCAGCTCGCCACGCGGCGAGGGGGCAAGGGCGCGGGCGATGGCGGGCGCGCGGCCGTCGTAGAAATAGAGCCCGGTGACCGCCCAGTTGGAGCGGGGCGCGGCGGGCTTCTCCTCGATGGAGAGGGCGCGGGCCTCTTGGTCGAACTCGACCACGCCGTAGCGCTCCGGATCGGCGACGCGATAGGCGAAGACCGCCGCGCCCCGGGGCGCCTGCGCCTCGCTCATGCGGGTGTCGAGGTCGTGGCCGTGGAAGATGTTGTCGCCGAGGATCAGCGCCGAGGGACCGCCGGCCAGGAATTCCTCGCCGAGGATGAAGGCCTGGGCGATGCCGTTCGGCCGCTCCTGCACCTGGAACTCCAGGCGGATACCCCATTGGCTGCCATCGCCAAGCAGGCGCTGGAACAGCGGCAGGTCATGCGGCGTCGAGATCAGCAGGATCTCGCGGATGCCGGCCAGCATCAGTACCGAAAGCGGGTAGTAGACCATCGGCTTGTCATAGACCGGCAGCAACTGCTTCGAGACCGCGAGCGTGGCCGGGAACAGCCGGGTGCCGCTGCCCCCGGCGAGGACGATGCCCTTCATGCCGCATTGGCCTCCTTCCGTGGCAGCAGCGCGTCCAGGCAGCGCGCCAGCCCGGCCCGCCAGTCGGCCGCCTCGATGCCGAGGATCTCGGCGCTGCGGCGGCAATCCAGCCGACTGTCGGCCGGCCGCCTAGCCCGGGTCGGGTAGTCGGCGGTGGTGATGGCGGCGAGCCGCGGCGCCGCCTGGCCGCGCGCCGCGGCACCCTCGAAGATCGCCTGGGCGAAGCCGTGCCAGGTGGTATGCGGCGCGCCCGTCAGGTGGAAGACCCCGAAGGCGGGGTCGCCGGCCGGCGCCGCTACCAGGCGCGGCAACAGGCTGACCACCGCATCGGCCAAGTCGTCGGCGAAGCTGGGCGCGCCCTGCTGGTCGGCGACCACGCCGAGTTCCGCCCGCTCGCGGCCCAGCCGCAGCATGGTCTTGACGAAATTGCCGCCATGCGCCGAGCAGACCCATGCGGTGCGCAGCACCAGGGCGCGCGGATTGGCGGCCAGCAGCAGCCGCTCACCCGCGAGCTTGGAGGCGCCATAGACGCTGGCCGGGGCCGGCGGATCGGCCTCAGTATAGGGCCGGCCGAGGCTGCCGTCGAAGACGTAGTCGGTGGAGAAATGCACCACCGGGATGCCGGCCCGCGCCGTTGCCTCGCCAAGCAGGCCGGGGCCGGTGGCATTCACCGCGAAGGCCAGTTCGGCCTGGTCCTCGGCCCGGTCCACCGCGGTATAGGCGGCGGCATTCACCACGATGTCCGGCCGGAAGCCGGCGAGCGCGGCATCGAGGCTGGCCGCGCTGGTCAGGTCGAGCTCGGGCGGCTCGCCGGCCAGGATCGCATGGCCCGCCGCCGGCAGCCGGTGGCACAATCGGTTGCGATCTGGCCGAGCCGGCCCACCACCAGGACCCGCATCACGCACCCTCCCCGCTGGGCAGCAGGCCGAGCCGCTCGCCGCCATAGACCCGCTCGCGCAAGGGCCGCCACCACCACTCATTGGCGAGATACCAGTCGATGGTCCGGGCCAGGCCGCTCTCGAAGCTCTCGGCCGCCCGCCAGCCCAGCTCGCGCTCGATCTTGCCGGGGTCGATGGCATAGCGCCGGTCATGCCCGGGGCGGTCCGGCACGAAGCGGATCAGCGACCGCCGCGGCTGCCCGGCCAGGCTCGCGGGGCCGGGGCGGCGGGCATCGAGCAGGTCGCAGACCGTCTCGACCACATCGAGGTTGCGCCGCTCGCTGCGGCCGCCGATGCAATAGGTCTCGCCGGGCCGGCCATGCTCCACCGCCGCCACCAGGGCACGCACATGGTCGTCCACGAAGAGCCAGTCCCGGACATGCCCGCCATCGCCATAGACCGGCAGCGGTCGGCCCTCCAGCGCATTCAGGATGATGAGCGGGATCAGCTTCTCCGGGAAGTGGAAGGGGCCGTAATTGTTCGAGCAGTTGGTGACCAGGGTCGGCAGCCCATAGGTCTCCCGCCAGGCCCGCGCCAGGTGGTCGGAGGCCGCCTTGCTGGCGGAATAGGGCGAGCGCGGGTCATAGGGCGTCGCCTCATCGAAGGCGCCGCCGGCTCCCAGCGAGCCGAAGACCTCGTCGGTCGAGACATGCAGGAAGCGGAAGCGCTCGCGCGCGGCGGGCTCCAGCCCGGCATGGTAGCCGCGCGCCGCCTCCAGCAGGGCGAAGCTGCCCTGGATATTGGTGTGGATGAAGGGCTCGGCGCCGGCGATCGAGCGGTCGACATGGCTCTCGGCGGCCAGGTGCATCACCGCCTCGGGCCGGAATTCGGCGAAGGCCGCGCGCATCCGCGGCAGGTCGGCGATATCGGCTTCGAGGAACCCGAAGCCCGGCCGGCCCTCGCAGTCCCGCAGGCTGCGGCGGTCGCCGGCATAGGTGAGCTTGTCCACCACCAGGACCGCGGCGCCGCGCGCCAGCACGAGGTGGCGGGTAAGGGCGGAGCCGATGAAGCCGGCGCCGCCGGTGACGAGAATGCGCATGATGGGAATGCTCAATCGAAACAGTCGGGCAGGTCGCGGAGCCGCGGCGCCCGGCGGTCCTTGTCGGAAAGCTGCACCGCCGCCGCCTCGAAGGGCCAGGGCAGCGCCAGGTCCGGGTCGTCCCAGGCGAGGCTGCGGTCGAGGTCGGGGGCATAGACCTCGCTCACCTTGTAGGCCACCTCGGTATCCGGCTCCAGGGTGCAGAAGCCATGCGCGAAGCCGGCCGGGATATAGAGCTGCCGCGCATTGGTGGCGCTCAGCTCCACCGCCACATGCCGGCCGAAGCCCGGCGAGGACCGCCTGAGGTCCACCGCCACATCCAGGATCGAGCCCCGCAGCACCCGCACCAGCTTCGCCTGGGCCCGCGGCGGGAGCTGGAAGTGCAGGCCCCGCACCGTGCCCGGCCGCGCCGAGAGCGAGTGGTTGTCCTGCACGAAGCCATCCATGATGCCGAGCGCGGCGAAGTCCCGCGCGCTGTAGGTTTCCAGGAAGAAGCCCCGGTGGTCGCCGAAACGCCGTGCCTCCACCAGCACGGGGCCCGGCATGCCCAATCCCAGCGCCAGGAAATTGCCGGAGGCGAGAGGCGGGGCATCCTTCAAGATTTGCGCGAGCATCGAGCACCCCGGGACCTGGATCCGACAAAGCTGGAGGAATGCGGCGGCTTCCCGCTGCCGGTCCAATCAGTAGACAATCTATGGTTGAAGTCAAGCGCTCTCGTATACCCGTTAGGTGCCAGGGGGGATCCCCCTCCGGCCAGCCGGCACGGAATTCACTCGCCGCGCTTAACCTCGCCTTCATCCCGGTTGTGCAACCTGTCGCTCAGCCGCCCCAGGATCGGGGCCATTGCAGGGGAAAAGCCCGATGCCGCTGAATTCGGTGAATACCAACACCGGCGCCATGGTGGCGCTGCAGTCGCTGAACCGCACCTCCGACGACCTGGCGGCGACCCAGAAGCGCATCTCCACCGGCTACCGCGTGGCGGATGCCAAGGATGACGGCGCGGCCTTCGCGGTCGCGCAGCGCATCCGCAGCGATGTCGCCGCCACGAATTCCGCCAATCAGCAGCTTGGCGGGGTCAAGGGCCTGCTCGATGTCTCGAACACCGCGCTGGAGAATGTCTCGGGCACGCTGTCCAAGCTGAAGGAGGTGGCGATCAAGCTGGCCGATGGCACCATCACCGCGGAACAGCGCACCCAGTACCAGTCGCAGGCGAAGGAACTGACCAACAACGTCCAGTCCTTCATCAAGGATGCCAGCTACAACGGCGTGAACGTGCTGAACGACCCGGCCACGCTGCCGGTGAAGGTCGTCAGCAACGGCTCCGGCAGCTACTACACCTTCAACGGCTCCAAGGCGGCGACCAACATCTTCAACGCGGTCTCGGGCGCCAATGCCTGGACCCGCGGCGATGCCTCCGCTGCGCTCACCAAGACCGGCGCGCTCGGCAAGGCCATCACCAGCACGCTGACCACCCTGAACAATTTCGGCAGCTACTCGAACTATGTCGACAGCCAGATCACCTACAATAAGGCCATCCTGGACGCGCAGGAAAGCGGCCTCGGCGCCCTGATCGACGCCGACATGGCGAAGGAATCGGCGAAGCTGCAATCCCTGCAGATCCGCCAGCAACTCGGCACCCAGGCGCTCGGCATCGCCAACCAGGCGCCGCAGTCGCTGCTCAGCCTGTTCAAGGGCTGAAGCCGGCCTTGCTGTGTCAGCCGCCCGTCACGCGCCCCGCCACGGCATGCCCCATGGCGGCGGTGCCGAGCCGGCCGCCGACATCGCGCGTCCCCTCCCCCGCCGCGATGCTGCCCGCCACCGCCGCCTCTATCGCCCCCGCCGCCGCGGCATAGGCATTGCCGCCGCCCCGCTCCGCCAGCCAGCCGAGCAGCATCCCGGCCGAGAGGATCAGCGAGGCCGGGTTGGCGATGCCCTGCCCGGCGATATCCGGCGCCGAGCCGTGCGAGGCCTGCGCCATGCAGCCATGCTCCCCGGCATTGATCGAGCCGCCGAGGCCGAGGCTGCCGGAAAGCTCGATCGCCAGGTCGGAGAGGATGTCGCCGAACATGTTGGTGGTGACGACCACGTCGAAGCGCTCCGGCTTGCGGACCAGATGCGCCGCCATGGCATCCACGATCACCTCGTCATAGGCGATGTCGGGATGCGCTGCCGCCTCGGCGCGGCAACTGGCCAGGAACATGCCGTCGCCGCGGGTCAGCACATTGGCCTTGTGCACGGAGGTCACATGCCGGCGGCGGCGCGCCGCCAGGCGGAAGGCGGCGGCGGCGATCCGGTCGCAGCAGGGTTTGGTGATGCGGCGCATGGAGACCACCACGTCAGGCGTCACCAGGATCTCGGCATTGCCGGCTTCCATGTTGCGGTCGGCGTAGAAGCCCTCGGTATTCTCCCGCACCACCACCAGGTCGAATTCCGCGCCGGTCGGCGCACGGAGGCCGGGGAAGGTCCGCGCCGGCCGAATATTGGCGAAAAGGTCGAGTCCGCGGCGGAAGAAGGCGGAGGGATTCACCGCGCCGCCGCCCTGGCCGGCATAGGCATGGGTGTCCATCGGGCCTAGGATCAGCCCATCCGCCGCCCGCACGGCGGCATCCACCCCGGCCGGGATGGTCTCGCCCTGCGCCTCCAGGGTGGCGCGGCCTGCCGCCATGGGCACCAGGTCGAGGCCGAGCCCGAAGCGGGCGGAGGCGGCCTGCAGCACCTCCAGCGTCGCATCGGTGATCTCCGGTCCGATGCCGTCGCCGGGCAGCACGATAAGGCGCATGCGAATCGATTCCCCTGCTGAAGTCCGTCGCGGCGGAATGTCGGATACCTGGCCACGTCTGGCCAGGGGGGGGGAGCGTGTTCCACCGCCGCGCGTTCCGCTCTAGAATCCAGCCCAAGCAAGACCCGCCGGAGAGCCCGATGCCCCGCCTGACCCGCCGCGCCGCGATCATCACCTCGGCCCTGGCCGCGCCTGCCCTGCTGCTCCCCGCCGCTGCCCGGGCGCAGGATGGCTGGCCGAACCGGCCGGTGACGCTGATGGTGCCCTGGGCGCCCGGCGGCTCCAATGATGTCGCGGCGCGGCTGCTGGCGCCGCAGTTGGAAGCGCGCTTCGGCCAGCCCTTCGTGGTGGAGAACCGGCCGGGCGGCGGCGGTGCCGTCGGCATGGGGCTGGTCGCCCGGGCGCGGCCGGACGGGCTGACCTTCCTGGTCTCCTCCGCCTCCAACCATGTCTTCCATGCGCTGATCGCGACCGATCTCGGCTACGATGTGCGCCAGGCCTTCCACGGCGTGGCGATGCTGGTAGATGTGCCGAATGTGGTGGCGGCGAATACCGCCTTTGGCGTGACCAACATCCAGGAACTGATCGCCAAGGTGAAGTCCTTGCCGCACGGGATCAGCTTCGGCTCCTCCGGCGTCGGTTCCTCGAACCATCTGGCCGGGGAGCTGTTCCGGCTGCGGACCGGGCTCGACATGACGCATGTGCCCTATCGCGGCGGCGGACCGGCGCTGGCGGATGTGATCTCCGGCACCATCCCGGTGGTCTTCCTCAACCTGCCGACCATGCTCCCGCCCGCCGAGGCCGGCCTGGTCCGCATCCTGGCCGTGGGCACCGAGAACCGGGTGCCGAGCCGGCCGGATATCCCGACCGTGGCGGAGCAGGGCGTGGCGGATTATGCGGTGCGGTCCTGGACCGGGCTCTTCGCGCCGCGCGGCACGCCGCGGCCGGCGATCGACCGGCTCTCCACCGCGCTGCGCGAGATCCTGGATGCGCCGGCGACCCGCGCCAGGCTCACCGAGATGGGCAGCGAGCCGATCTACATGGACCCGGCCGAGACCGACCGCTTCGTGCGGCAGGAATTCGACCGCTGGGGCCCGGTGGTGAAGGCTGCCGGGCTGAAGCAGGAATAGCAGCCGGGGCGGGGTCCAACCCCGCCCCGACCAGACTCAAGCCGGCACCGGCGCGGCCGCGCCCCCGGCATTGGTCTTGAGGTCGGCCACCGCCGTCGCGCCCGCCAGCTTGCCGAAGACCGCGCCGTTGATGAGGCCGGAACCGCCCGGGTAGTTGAAGTAGAAGATGCCGCCCACCAGCTCGCCGCAGGCATAGAGGCCGGCGATCGGCTGCTGGTCGTCGTCCAGCACCCGCGCCTCGGTGTCGATGCGCAGGCCCCCGAAGGTGAAGGTGATGCCGCAGCCGACCTGGTAGGCCTCGAAGGGCCCCTTCTCGATGGTATTGGCCCAGTTGGACTTGTTGACGGCCAGCCCCTCGGTGCAGCGGCCGTCCTTGATGTTCGGGTTGAAGGGGATGTCCTGGCGGACCGCGGCGTTGTAGGCGCGGATCTCCTCCAGGAAGGCCTTGCCGTCCACGCCATCGAGCTTCCCGGCCAGCTCCTCCAGCGTCTCGGCCTTCACCTTGGTCACCTGCCTGATGCGGTACTCGTCGCGCAACTGCTGGACGACCTGCTGGTCGAAGACCTGCCAGGCGAAATTGCCGGGCTGCTCCAGCACCACGCGGCCGTATTTGGCGTAGGTGTAGTTGCGGAAATCGGCGCCCTCGTCGAGGAAGCGGCGGCCATTGGCATTGATCAGCACCGACCAGGGGTAGGAGTGCTTCTGGAAGGCGTCGCCGACCGCGAGGTCGCCGAATCCCGGCGCGTTGAAGTCCCACTGCACGGCATGGCAGCCCGACCAGTTGCCGAAGGGCGAGGCGCCGATCGCCAGCGCCATCTTGATGCCGTCGCCGGTGTTGAAGCGGGTGCCGCGCACCTTCGCCAGTTCCCAGCCCGGGCCGAGATAGCGCGTGCGCATCTCGGCATCGCTCTGGAAGCCGCCGGCGGCCAGCACCACACAGGGTGCCTTGATGTCGTAGATGCGGCCGGGCGCCTTCACCCGCATCCCCTGCACGCGGAAGCCGTCGTACAATATCTCCTGGGCGCGGGTCGCGTAGCGGATCTCGATGCCGCGCTTCTTCGCGGCCTCGGTCTCGGCCTGCACCAGGCCGGGTCCGCCGCCATAGGCGGCGACGGTCAGGCCGCCCCAGAACTTGAACCTTCCCTCCACCTTGAAGGCCTGCTGGCCCCAGATCGGGGCGAATTTCACGCCCTTGTCCTTCAGCCACTTCATCGTCTCGAGGCTGCGGCGGACCAGGATCTCGCAGAGGTTCGGGTCGGTGCGGTTCCGCGTGACGCGGAACATGTCGTCGAAGAACTGGTCTTCGGTGTAGGTGCCGAAATCGGTGATGGCGCACTCCGCATCCGTCAGATCCGGCATGATCTCCCGCAGATCCTCGACGCCGCGATAGGCGAAGCGGATGTTGCCGGCGGTGAAACGGGTATTGCCGCCGGCTTCCTCCTCCGGCGCGCGTTCCAGCACCACCACCCGGGCGCCCTGTTCCTGCGCCGAGAGCGCCGCGCAGAAGGCGGCATTGCCGCCACCCACCACGATGACGTCGAAATTGTCGGCGGCACCCGCACCATCGGCCGGCATAGGCATTTCCTCCCGCGAGATCGGTCGGGAAGGTTTTAGCAGGGTGGGCGGCGGGGTCCAGACGGGGGCAGGTTGCGCCGCCCCCTGGCGGGCCATAGCGTTCGGTATCGCCAGCCGATTCAGACCTCCGGGCCATGCGGCCCTCCGGTCATCGGGTGGCCGTTGATCCAGGGAGAGCCCGCGTGAAGCTGCCGGCCCATGGGCGCTATGCCCATAGCGCGATCAAGGATCGCCCCGCCTATGAATGGCCGAACGGCACGCGGCTGGCGCTGCTGGTCTGCAACAACATCGAGCATTTCGCCTTCCGCGCCGGCCTCGGCAGCGACAGCGCGCAGCCCGGCGCGGCGCAGAACCAGCGCAACTATGCCTGGCGGGACTACGGCAACCGCGTCGGCCTCTGGTCCCTGCTGGAGATGCTGGACGAGCTGGATCTGCCCTGCGCGCACAACGTCAATACCGCCGTGCTGGACCATTGCCCAGAGATCGCCCCCGCCCTGCTGGCCCGCGGCGACGAGTTCGTCGGCCATGGCCGCACCAATGCCGAACGCCAGGACGGGCTGTGGGAGGAGGATGAGCGCCGCCTCATCGCCGAAAGCCGCGAGGGCATCCGCCGCCACAGCGGCAGCGCGCCCGCCGGCTGGCTCGGCCCCTATATCGCGCAGAGCCCCGCCACCCTGGACCTGCTGCGGGAGGAGGGCTTCTCCTATGTCATGGACTGGCCGGCGGACGACCAGCCCTTCTGGATGCGGACGCGCGCCGGGCCGATCCTTTCCGTGCCCTATTCCGTCGAGCTGAACGACAGCCCGGCCCTGGTCTTCCGCCAGCATTCCGGCCGCGAATTCGCCGAGATGATCGTGGACCAGTTCGACGAGATGCTGGAGCAGTCGCGCCACCGCCCGCTGGTCTGCAGCGTGGTGCTGCACCCCTTCATCACCGGCCAGCCTTTCCGGCTTCGGCCATTGCGCGAGGCGCTGCGCCACATCCTCTCGCAGCGCGAGCGGCTCTGGGTGACGCGGCCCGGCGCGCTCGCCCGCCATGTCGCCACCCTGCCGCCCGGCCTGGTGCCGGGCTCCGAAATGCTGAAGGACTGACCATGCGCAAGCTGCCCCAGTGGCGTTCCCTGCTCTACGTGCCCGCGACGCAGGAGAAATTCGTCGCCAAGGCGCATACCCGCGGCGCCGATGCGATCATCCTCGACCTCGAGGACGCCATCGCCCCCGGTGAGAAAGCCGCCGCCCGCGCCGCGCTGGCCGCGGCGGTGCCGATGGTGCGGCAGGGCGGCGCTGAGGTCTGCGTGCGCATCAACCAGCCGCTGCGCTTGGCGGTGCCGGATATCGACGCGGCGGTGGCCGCCGGTGCCGATGCGCTGATCCTGACCAAGCTGATGGGCCCGGACCATGTGCGCCTGCTGGCGGAGCATGTCGCCGAGGCCGAGGCCGCCGCCGGCGTGCCGCAGGGCCATATCAGGCTGATCGGCCTGGTGGAGACCGCCGCCGCGCTCTCGGCCATGGAGGCGATCGCGCGGGCCGATCCGCGCATGGCGGCGCTCGGCGCCGGGGGCGAGGACCTCGCCACCGATCTCGGCATGGAGCCGACGCCGGATGCGCTCTATGTGCCGAAGATGCTCTGCGTCATCGCGGCCAGGGCGGCGGGCATCCTGCCGCTCGGCTTCATCGGCACGGTGGCGGGGCTGTCGGACCCGGAGGGCTACCGCGCCATGCTGCGCCGCTCCCGCAGCCTCGGCTTCGCCTGCGCGAGTTGCGTTCATCCCTCGCAGGTGGCGGTGATCAACGAGGAATACGGCGCGCGGCCGGAGGAGGTCGAATGCGCCCGGCGCATGGTGGCCGCCTTCGACGCCGCCATCGCGCGCGGCATCGGCGCCGTTAGCTTCGAGGGTCAGATGATCGATGAGCCGGTGGTCGCGCGAGCCCGCAGGTTGCTCGCGCGCGCTGGATAGGGTGCGAGCCCGCAGGTTGCTCGCGCGCCTGAAAGGGTGCGAGCCCGCGGGTTGCTCGCGCGCGCCGGATTGGGTGCCGGTCGCGACACGGCCGGCGGATCGCTCCGCCGGCCGCCTCTCGTCCTGGCCGATTTCTACCGGCTTGGGTTCCGGGTCGGGTTCGTGCCGCTCGTATTGGTGCCGAGCGCCCGGTCCGTGGCCCGCTCCGCCGCCGTGCCGGGCGGGTTCCGGCGCGTGCCATCCTCGTTCTCCGGATGCGCACCGCTGATATTGGTGCCCGCGACCTCGTCCACGCCACGCGACAGCTTCGTGCCCGGCGGGTTGCCCGGCGTGCCGTCCGGGGCGCTGGTGGACGTGCCAGCACCGGTGCGCCGGTCATTGCCGGGATAGGCGCCGCTGACATTGGTGCCGGCCGCCTGATCGACGCCGCGCGACGCCATGGTGCCGGGCGGGTTGCCCGGCGTGCCGTCCGGCGCGCCGCCCAGGCTGCTGCGCCGCTCATTCTCCGGATGCGCACCGCTGATATTCGTGCCCGCCACCTCGTCGACGCCGCGCGACAGCTTCGTGCCGGGCGGGTTGCCCGGCGTGCCATCCGGCGCGCCGCTCAGGCTGCCGCGCCGCTCATTCTCCGGATGCGCGCCGCTGATATTCGTGCCCGCCACCTCGTCGACACCGCGCGACACCATGGTGCCCCGCGGATTGCCCGGCGTGCCGTCCGGCGCGCCGGTGCCGAGGGCGGCGTCGGTCCGCGTCCCGGGCGTCGTCCGCGTGCCCATCATGCCGGCGGCGGTGGTGGTGCCAACACCGGCGGCGGTGCCGATGCCGGAATAGGGCTCGGCGGTCTCGTCGTAGCGGGTCCAGCCGCCGGAGCGGTAGCTGGTGGCACGCTCCTCGGTATCCACCGCATTGTGCCGCGCCATGATGGCTTCGGCCTCGGCGACGCGGTTCTCGTCGGTGCGCACCGTCACCAGGGTGCCGCCGCGGCGGACGCCCTCAGCATAGACATGGGCATGTTCCTCGCTGATGCCGGCCCCGGTCAGGCCGCCCAGCAGGCCGCCCGCTGCCGCGCCGACGCCGGCACCGGTCAGGGTCGCCACCAGCCAACCGGCGGCGACGACGGGGCCGAGGCCCGGAATGGCCAAGGCGCCGATCCCGGCGAGCAACCCGGCGCCGCCGCCGACCAAAGCGCCGATCGTGGCGCCCGTGCCGGCGCCGCTGGTCGTGCTGGTCTCGCCGTCACGGTCCGCCACGGTGTCGCCGGCTGCCCCGGTGACGGAATCGCTGCCGGTGGTATTGGCGATCAGGCTGACATTGTCATGGGAAAAGCCGGCCGCTTCCAGGTCGCGCACGGCGGCGGAGGCATCGGCATAGCTGTCGAAGAGGCGGGCGGTGGTACGGGTCGCCATGGGGGGGATTCTCCATTGTGCTGGGGACGGTGGGGCGGCCGCTGGTCGGGGGACGGCCGCCGGGCCTATCCGTCACTGGGTCGAGACATTGCCCTGGTAGTCCAGCGCCACGCCGACCGACTGGCCGCCGCGCTGCGCCTGGCCGCGCCAGATTCCCTGGTCGTCCTTCCGCAGCTCGCCGACGCCGCTGAAGCCCGCCGCCTCGATGCGGCTGCGTGCCTGGCCTTCGGTGAAGCTGTTGGCGCCGGGCACCGGCGCATTGGCGGTGCGGGTGCCGTCATCGGTGGTGACGGCGCGCTGGCTGCGCTCCGTGCCCGTGTTCGGCGTGGTGGCGCCGCTGCGATCGGCCGAGGGCGTGGTGGCCGAGGGCGCGACACCGGGTGCCGGCGCGGTCATGCCGGGCCTGGTGCTGTTCTCGGTCGCGGCGGTGGGCGGGTTGCGGTCCGGCGTGGCCGGCGAGGTCTGCGCATAGGCCGGCAGGGCAGCCGCTGCGCCCAGCAAAGCGAGGCGAAGGATCGTCGATCGCATCATTCTTCTCCCGTGTGACATTTCCCGTCGCGGGCCTTGCCCGCCAGAGGCTCCCTTAACGGGCGGTCAGCCGAAGCGTTCCGTTACAACCGGTCCGTGCCAAAGGTGTCGCACTGGCGAACCTCACCGGTTTCCAGCCCGCGGCGGAACCACCGCACCCGCTGCGCGGAACTGCCATGGGTGAAGCTCTCCGGCACGACATAGCCCTGGGCGCGGCGTTGCAGGCGGTCGTCGCCCACCGCGGCGGCGGCGTTCATGCCCTCCTCGATATCGCCGCGCTCCAGGATGTTGCGCGCCTGGTCGGCGTGGTTGGCCCAGACGCCGGCGAAGCAGTCCGCCTGCAATTCAACCCGCACGGAAAGCGCGGCGCCCTCCGCCGGCGAGGCGGCGCGGGCGCGCAGGGCTTCCACGCGCTGGGTGATGCCAAGCTGGGTCTGCACGTGGTGCCCGACCTCATGCGCGATGACATAGGCTTGCGCGAAATCGCCCGGGGCGCCCAGCTTGCGCTCCATGTCGCGGAAGAAGCCGAGATCCAGATACACTTTCTGGTCACCCGGGCAGTAGAAGGGCCCGACCGCGGTGCTCGCGGTGCCGCAGGCCGATTGCACGGCGCCGCTGAACAGCACCAGATGCGGCGGCACGTAGCGGCGGCCATTGGCCTGGAAGACGGCGCCCCAGACATCCTCGGTGGTCGCCAGCACCTGGGCGACGAAGCGCCGCATCCCGTCCTGCTGGCCCGCCGGTGGCGGCGCATCGTAGCGGGCGGTCGGGGCCTGCATCTGCCCGGTGTCGTCGCCGCCCTGCAGCACCACGCGCGGATCGACGCCGAAGAGCAGCGCCAGCACCACCAGCACGATGGTGCCGATGCCGCCGCCGGCGACGCCGATCGGCACCCCGCCGCCGCGGCGGTCCTCGATATTGCCACTTTCGCGCTCGCCGCCCAGCCGCATGGCCGATCTCCTGCCCCGGCCGCCGGTGTTCCGGCCCCGGATGCGGCGATAAGCCTGTCAGGGCGCCGCCGGTTCCGTTGCCGGGTCGCGCACCACGCCGGCGGCGCGCAGCCGGGCCAGCTCCGCCTCCCCCAGCACGGGCCCAAGGATGGCGCCATTGTGCTCGCCGAGGCGCGGCGCCGGGCGGGCCAGGATGCCGGGCGTGCCGGAGAGCCGCGGCACCTGGCCATGCATGGGCAGCCAGCCGCCCGGCATCTCGGCATCCGGCACCTCGATCACCGCCTCGCGCTCGATCACGTAGCGGTCATGCTCCAGCCGCTCGGCATCCATGATCGGGCCGATGGTGACGCCGGCCCGGTCGAAATGCGCCAGCGTCTCCTCCAGGCTGCGCGCGGCGATGAACTCGGCGACGATGCGGTCGAGCTCGATGCCGTGCCGCACCCGGTCCGCATTGCTGCGGAAGCGCGGGTCCGTGATCATGTCCGGCCGGTCCATGGCGATGAACAGCTTCTCGGTCATGCCCTGGGTCGAGGCGGAGAGGCAGACCCAGCCGCCATCGCTGGTGCGGTAGGCGTTGCGCGGCGCCGCATTGGTGCTGCGGCTGCCGGTGCGCGGCTTCACCTGCCCGGTGAGCCGCCAATTCGCCATCTGCGGTTCCAGCATGGTGAAGATCGGGTCGAAGAGCGAGAGGTCGATCACCTGGCCCTGCCCGGTCGCCTCGGCATGGCGCAGCGCGATCATGGCGGTGGCGGCGCCGTAGAGCCCGGCATAGCCATCCGCCATGTACATCGGCGGCAGCACCGGCTCCCGGTCGGCGAAGCCGTTCTGCGCGGCGAAGCCGGAATAGCCCTCGACCAGCGTGCCGAAGCCGGGCTTGTGCCGGTACGGCCCGTCCTGGCCCCAGCCGCTGACGCGCACGATCACCAGCCGCGGATTGGCCTCCAGCAGCAGGGCGGGGTCGAGGCCCATCAGTTCCAGCACGCCGGGGCGGAAGCTTTCCACCAGCATCGCCCCGTCCCGCGCCAGGGCCCTGACCACGGCGATGCCCTCGGCGCTGCGGAGGTCGAGGCAGATGCTGTGCTTGTTGCGGCTGAGCGTCTTCCAGGTGGTGGAGACGCCGCGGATACGCCAGGCGCGCAGCGTGTCGCCCTCCGGCGGCTCCACCTTGACGACCTCGGCGCCATGGTCGGCCAGCACCTTGGTCAGCATGTTGCCGGCGACGAGGCGCGACAGGTCCACCACGCGGAGGCCCCGCAGGGCGCCGGTGGCGGCGGGGTCGAAGCCCTTGCGGTGCGGTGCGGGCGCGTTCGCTGGCATGGTCATTCGGCGCGGATATTTGCGGCCCGCGCCACTTCCCGCCAGCGGGCCAGGTCGGCATGCAGCACGGCGGGGAATTCCTCGGGCCCCACCGGGCTGGGGCGGGCGCCCTCGGCATCGTAGATGCGCTGGATGGCGGGGTCGGCGAGCGCGGTATTGACCGCGCCATGCACCGCGGCGCGGAGTTCCGGCGGCAGGCCGCGCGGCGCCAGCAGGCCCCACCAGATCGCCACCTCGTAATCCACCCCCTGCTCCTTCACCGTCGGCACCGGGGCGACACCCTCGGGCAGGCCGCCGCCCGGCGCGGTGGCGGCGATGACCCGCACCCGGCCCTCGCGGATGGCGGAATTGGCGCTGGCGACCGTCGTGATCAGCACCTGGATATGCCCGGCGATCAGGTCCGTCACCGCCGGCGCGGTGCCGCGATAGGGGATGTGGTTCATCCGGATGCCGGCGCGCAGGCAGAAATACTCGGTGATGAAGTGGTTGATGCCGCCGGCGCCGGAGGTGCCGTAATCGATGCTGCCTGGCTTGGCACGGGCCAGCGCCACCATCTCCGGCACGGTGCGCGGCGCGAAATTCGGATTGGCCAGGATGAAGAAGGGCGCGCGGGCCAGCAGGGCCACCGCGTCGAAACTGCCCTCCGGGTCCCAGGGGGGTCTTCTGCAGCACCGAGGTGGTGGCGAAGGAGGAGGAGGTGACCATCAGCGTGTAACCATCCGCCGGCGCCTGCGCCACCTGCCCCGCGCCGATGGCGCCACCGGCGCCCGGCCGGTTCTCGATCACGAAGGGCTGGCCGAGCCGCGCCTGCAACCGCTCCGCCAGCGGCCGGGCCACGACATCATTGGAGCCGCCGGGCGGAAAGGGCACGACGATGCGGACAGGGCGGTTGGGCCAGCCGGAACCGGTGCCGCCCCCGGTGCCGCCCTGGGCCCGCAGCAGGCGCGGCGCGGCCAGGGCCGGCGCGGCGAGCGCCGCGAGCAGGGGGCGGCGGCCGATCAAAGATGTGGTCATGCGATCCTCCGCCGCCATTCTGGACGCTGGCGGCGCGGCTGTCAGGCCCCCGGCGGCGCCGGGCACTATTCCAGCGAAATATCCTGCGGCCGGGTCCGCTCATCCACCCTTCCGGCATGGCGGAGGCCGCGCCGCATGGCCCAGACATTGACCTGGAAATGCAGCGGCAGGATCGCGGCATCCTCCATCACCAACTGCGTCGCCTGTTGCAGCAGGCGGTCCCGCGCCGCATCCTCGATGGTGACGGAGGCCTGTTGCAGCACCTCGTCATAGGCCGGGTTGGAGTAGCGGCTGCGGTTGACGGCGCCGAGGCTGCGGCTCCGATCATAGCTGCCCATGGTGGCGCGCAGCCCGGTCAGCGGCTCCCCGGTGGAACTGCCCCAGGAGACCAGGAAGGCCGAGAATTCCTGCCGGCTCGCGCGGCTGATGAAGGGCGCATAGGGCGCCGCCTCCACCGCGGTGCGCACCCCGGCGCGGCTCCACATCTGCGCCACCGCCTGGATGATGCGGGAATCGTTCAGGTAGCGGTCGTTCGGCCCGTGCAGCGTCACACGGAAGCCCTGCGGGAAGCCGGCCTCGGCCAGCAGCCGCCGCGCCGATTCCAGATCCACGGCGGGCACCGGGATATCCGGGTTGTAGCCGAAGGCGCCGGGCGGCATGAATTGGCCGGTCGGGATCGCCACCCCCTCCATCACCCGCTCCACGATCGCCTTGCGGTCGATCGCCAGCGACAGGGCCTGGCGCACGCGGCGATCCTTCAGCGGGTTCCGCGCCAGCGGCTTGCCGTCGTTGTCGGTGGCGAAGGGCGTGGCCGTGTCGCGCAGATGGTCGAAGGCGAGGTAGACCAGGCGCAGGCTGGCGGCTTCCGTCAGCTTGAGGCGCTGGTCGCGGCGCAGGCGGGCGATGTCGCCGGTCGGCACCTGGTCGATGAACTCCACATCGCCGGCCAGCAACGCGGCGACGCGGGAGGCATCGTTCAGGATGAGCCGGTAGTCCACCCGCTGCCAATGCGGGCGCGGGCCCCAATGCTGCTCGTTCCGCTCCAGCTCCAGCCGCTCGCCGCTGCGCCAGGAGACCAGGCGATAGGGGCCGGTGCCGATGGCGGCGCGGCCGCTGTTGAAATCCTCGGTGGTCGCGCCGGCATGGGTGGCGCGGTTCAGGATCGCCACCTGCGAGACATCGGCCGGCAGCAGCGGCGCCGGGCCGGCGGTGCGCAGCCGCAGGGTCAGCGGACCTATGATCTCCACCGCCTGGATCTGCCTGGTATAGGCGGTGAAGAGGCCTGGGCTGTTCGGCACATCGGGCAGCCGCGCCAGGGTGAAGGCCACGTCATCGGCGGTGAGCTCGGCGCCATTGTGGAAGCGCACGCCGGGGCGCAGCTTGAACTCCCAGCCATCCTCCACCGGCTTCCAGCTTTCCGCCAGGCCCGGCCCGATCCGCGAGCGCTCATCCATCCGCAGCAGGCTGTCGAAGAGGATGGAGGCGACGGTGTTGTTCGGCCCGACATTGTGGAAATGCGGGTCGATGGAAGTGACCGGCGCCCCCACCGCCATGGAAAGGCTCTGCGCCCGCGCCGGGCCGCAGGCGAGCAGCGCGGCGCAGCCCAGCAGGGCAGCACGGGCGATGGCATTCACGCTGCGTCTTCCTCGGCCACCACCGGGTTGCGCAGGATGCCGATGCCTGAGATCTCCACCTCCACCACATCGCCGGGCACCATCCAGGGCGGCGGCTTGCGGGCATGCGCCACGCCCTCCGGCGTGCCGGTGGCGATGACGTCGCCGGGCGAGAGCGGCGTGAAGGCGGAGATATAGGCGATCAGCTCCGGCACCGAGAGGATCATGTCGCCCGTGCCGGTGCGCTGCATCTCGCGGCCGTTCAGCCGCGTCACCAGGGTGAGGGCGGCCGGGTCCGGGATCTCGTCCGCCGTGACCAGCCAGGGGCCGAGCGGGCCGGTATGCGGGAAGTTCTTCCCCGCCGTCACGGAATGCTTCTGGAAGTCGCGGACGCTGCCATCGTTGAAGCAGGTATAGGCGGCGACGTGCTCCAGCGCCCGCGCTGCGGGGATGTGCCGGCCGGGCTTGCCGATGACCACGGCGAGTTCGCCCTCATAGTCGAAGTGGGTGGAGTTGCGCGGCCGCCACATCGGCTGGCCATGGCCGATGATGGTATCGGCCAGGCGGGCGAAGATGCGCGGATTCTCCGGCACCTCGCGGCCCGCGGATTCCGCCACATGCGCGCGGTAGTTCAGCCCGACCGCCAGCACCTTGCGGTCCTGCGGCACCGCCGGCAGGAAGCTGACCTCCGACAGCGCGAGGTCCGGCGCGGCGCCGGCATGCGCCGCGAGCTGGTCCAGCGCGCCGGCCTCCAGCACGGCCTTGACGCCGCTGAAGCGCGCGCCGAGGCGGCGGCCGAGATCGATGATCCCCTCGCCCGAGACCAGGCCGAAGGACGGCCCGGCGGCGGTGGCGAAGCTGACGATGCGCATCCCTGCCTCCCCCTCAGGCCGCGCGCAGCCATTGCCGCTGGAAGGCGGGGTCGAAGACCTTCTCCGCCATCACCTGGCAGCGCAGCATCAGCCGGTGCTCCTCCGGGCCATAATCGGGGATGGCGTTGTGCAGGGTGCCGATATGATCCCAGATCAGCAGGTCGCCGACCGCCCAGTGATGCGCATAGAGGTATTTCTGCTGCAATTGATGCGCGAAGAGGAAGTCGAGCATGCGCTGGCTCTCGGCCTCGTCCAGCTCGTTGATCCGTTCGGCATAGCCGGGGTTGCAGTAGAGCACGGTGCGGCCGGTGATCGGGTGGGTCATGAAGACCGGATGCACCGCCGGCGGCCGCTTGGCACGCTGTTCCGGCGTGAGCGGGGCGCGGGCGCTGCCGGGGCGGCGGCGCATCTCCTCCCAGAATTTGTTGAAGTCGTGGGTGGCGGTCATCCCGGCCAGCCGCGTCTTCACCTCCTGCGGCAGGTCGGCATAGGCGGCGTGCATATTGGCAAACAGCGTGTCGCCCAAGGGCTTGCCGTCCCGCTGCGGCACCTTCACCGCATAGAGCACGTTCACGAAGCCTTTGGTGTCCGTATAGGACATGTCGGTATGCCAATCCTGCCCGGCATCGGCCAGCCCGATCGGCTCGCCATTCTCGACCACATTGGAAAGGATGCCGACCTCGGGCACCTCCTTGTGGTGGAATTTGCCGCCGATGCCGGTCTGAATCGGGCCGAAGCGCCGCGAGAAGTCGCGGAGATGCCGCGCCTCGATCCGCTGCTCCGGGATGCGCAGCACGCCATGTTCGCCGAGCGCGCGCAGCAGCACGGCGAAATCGGCATCCGAGAGCGGTTGCGCCAGGTCGAGGCCGCGCACGGTGGCGCCCAGGATCTGCCCCGTGGGTTCGATGGTCGGCATGGCTTTTCCTCCCGCGCGCAGGCCGGTTTCGCCGCAGCCTAGCAGCTTCGCGCGAGGGCGCTACCCGCCTTGCCGGCCCCGGGCGGCGGTTCTAGCCTCCCCGTGGCGACGGAGGGATGCGCGATGGCAGACGGCACCGATGAGGGCTTCGATCCGATCACCCTGGAAATCCTCTGGAGCCGCCTGATCTCCATCGCCGATGAGGCCGCGGCAGCACTGCTTCGCACCGCCTTCTCCACCATCGTCCGTGAATCGAATGATTTCGCCACGGTGCTGATGGACGCCAATGGCGACAGCGTGACGGAGAATACCGGCGGCATCGCCAGCTTCCTCCTGCATCCTGCCGCGCACCACCAAGCATTTCCTGGCGAAATTCCCGGCCGGGACCTGGCGCCCCGGCGATTGCGTCATCACCAACGACCCCTGGCTCGCCACCGGCCACCTGCCCGACATCACCGCGGTGACGCCGATCTTCCACCGCGACCGGCTGGTGGGCTTCGCCGGCTGCATCGCGCATTCGCCGGATGTCGGCGGCGCGCTCTGGTCCGCCGATTGCCGGGAGGTCTTCGAGGAAGGCATCCGCATCCCGCCGACGCGGTTGCTGCGCGAAGGCGTGCGGAACGAGGAGCTGGTCGAGCTCTTCCTTTCCAATGTCCGGGTGCCGAACCAGGTGATGGGCGACCTGGAGGCGCAGCTCACCTCCAACCAGGTCTGCGCCAGCCGCGTCGCGGAATTCCTGGAGGATGCCGGCCTCGCGGACCTCCAGGGCCTCGGCCGCGCCCTGCATGCCAGGGCCGACCGCGCCATGCGCCTGGCGATCGGCGCCGTGCCGGACGGCACCTACCGTTCCAGCATCGAGGCGGATGGATTCGACGAGGCGATCACCCGCATCCAATGCGCGGTGACGGTCAGCGGCGAGCGCATGGTGATCGACTTCGCCGGCACCTCGCCGCAGATCGACCGCGGCATCAACTGCGTCCTGAACTATACCCATGCCTATTCGGTCTATCCGGTGAAATGCGCGCTCGATCCCTTCACCCCGCGCAATGAGGGCAGCTACCGCGCCATCGAGGTGCTGGCGCCCGAGGGCAGCATCCTGAACCCGCGCTTCCCGGCGCCCTGCAGCGCCCGGCAATTGACCGGCCACCTGCTGGCAGGCGCCATCTACAAGGCGCTGGCGGATGTGCTGCCGGACAAGGTCATCGCCGAATGCGGCGGCGCGCCGACCATGCGGGCACTGTTCTCCGGCCTCGACCGCAATGGCGACCGGTTCAGCCAGATCCTTTTCGCCTCGGGCGGCATGGGCGCCTGCCCGCATCGCGACGGGCTGCCCACCACCGCCTTCCCCACCAATGCCGGCGCCGGCAGCATCGAGGCTTTTGAGAGCGTCGCGCCGCTGGTGGTGTGGCGGAAGCAGTTGCGCCCGGATTCCGGCGGCGCCGGCCGCTATCGCGGCGGCCTCGGCCAGGAGGCGGTGATCGAGGTGCGCGCGCCCGAACCGCTCCGCCTCTCGCTGCTCTCGGACCGGCGCGACCACCCGGCCTCCGGCGTGCTGGGCGGCGCCTCCGGCGGCGCCGCCGAGATCAGCATGAGCGACGGCACGCGCCCGCATCCGAAATCGCGCACCATGATCGCGCCAGGCACGCGGCTGGTGATGCGCTATGCCGGCGGCGGCGGCTATGGCCCGCCCTCGCAGCGCGATGCCGCGGCGCTGGCCGCCGACCTGCGCGATGGCTATGTCACCGAAGGCGCAGCGCAGCGCCATTACGGGCGGGGTTGAGGCGATGGCCATTCAGAAGCCCCGCGCCCGCATCGGCGTCGATGTCGGCGGCACCTTCACCGATTTCGTGCTGCACGACCCGGCGCGCGACCTGGTGCATACCGGCAAGCTGCTCACCACGCCGGACGACCCGGCCGAGGCCATCATCGAGGGCACGCAGCGCGTGCTGCGCGAAGTCGGCCTCACCCCGGCCGACCTGCACAGCATGGTGCATGGCACGACCTTGGTGACCAATACCGTCATCGAGCGCACCGGCGCCCGGGTCGGGCTGCTCACCACGGCCGGCTTCCGCGATTCCATCGAGATCGGGCGGGAAATCCGCTACGACCTCTACGACCTTTTCCTGGAAGCGCCGCCGAGCCTGGTGCCACGCCACCTCCGCCGCGAGATCCCCGAACGCCTCGATACCGATGGCAATGAACTCCTGCCGCTGGACGAGGAGGCGGTGCGGCGGGAAGTGCGCGACCTGGTGGAGACGGGCGGCATCGAGGCGCTGGCTATCGGCTTCCTGCACAGCTACCGCGACCCGCGGCACGAGAGGCGCGCCGGCGCCATCATCCGCGAAATCTATCCCGATCTCGCCCTCACCCTCTCGGCCGAGGTGGCGCCGGAGATCCGCGAATACGAACGCACCAGCACCGCCTGCGCCAATGCCTATGTGCAGCCGCGCATGCGCCGCTACCTGGATCGGCTGGAGGAACAGCTCACCGGTATCGGCTTCGGCGGCAGGCTCTATGTCATGCTCTCGGGCGGCGGCATCGCGGCGGTGCGGGAGGCGAAGGAATTCCCCATCCGCCTGATCGAGAGCGGTCCCGCCGCCGGCGCCATGGCGGCCGCCTTCCTCTCGAAGCTCGCCGGGCTCGACCGCGTGGTTTCCTACGACATGGGCGGCACCACGGCGAAGATGTGCCTGGTGGAGGATGGCGCGCCCGACCACAAATATGATTTCGAGGCCGGCCGCGTCCGTCGCTTCGTCAAGGGCAGCGGGCTGCCGCTCAAGGTCTCGGTCGTGGACATGATTGAGATCGGCGCCGGCGGCGGCTCCATCGCGCGGGTCGAGCCCGGCTCCGGCCTGATGAAGGTCGGCCCCCGCAGCGCCGGCGCCAAGCCCGGCCCGGTCTGCTATGGCCGCGGCGGCACCGAGCCCACGGTGACGGATGCGGACCTGCTGCTCGGCCGGCTCGACCCCGCCTATTTCCTCGGCGGCGAGATGCGGCTGGACCCGGACCGGGTGCGCCGCGCCTTCGCCGATGGCATCGCCGAGCAGCTCGGCCTGGCGCCGCTCGATGCCGCGCTCGGCGTGCAACGCATCGTCGATGAGACCATGGCGGCGGCAACCCGCATGCATCTCGCCGAGAAGGGGCGCGACCCCCGGCAATACGCGCTCATCGCCTTCGGCGGCGCCGGGCCGGTGCATGCCTGGAACCTGGCGCGGTTGCTGAAGATCCGGCGCATCCTGGTGCCCTTCGGCGCCGGCGTCGCCTCGGCGCTCGGCTTCCTGGTGGCGCCGCCGGCCACCGACATGGTGCGCAGCCATGTCGGCCGGCTGGAGCGGCTGGACTGGGCGCGGGTCAATGCCCTCTTCGCCGAGATGGCGGCCGAGGGCCGGCAATTGCTGGAGGAAGCCGGCGCCGACCCGGCGGAGATCGTGCTGAAACCGGCCGCCGACATGCGCCATGTCGGCCAGGGCTTCGAGATCCCGGTGCCGCTGCCCGGCATCGCGCTTGGCGAGGCCGATGCGGCGGCCATCCGCGCCAGCTTCTTCGCCAGCTACCGCGAGCGTTTCGGCCGGGTGGTGGAGGAGGCGCCGATCGAGGCGCTGTCCTGGCGCCTGGTCTGCGCCGCGCCCGGCCAGGACATCCGCATCGGCGGCGCCCCGGCCACGGGCGGCGGCGCCCCCGCGCCGCGCGGCCACCGCAGCGTGATCTTCGAGGGGCATGGCCCGCTGGAATGCGGCGTCTACGACCGCTACGCGCTGCGCCCCGGCATGGAATTCCAGGGCCCGGCCCTGGTCGAGGAACGCGAATCCACCTGCGTCATCGGCCCCGCCACGCGCGTGACGGTGGACGCGCAGCTCAATCTGGTGCTGGACTTGCCGTAACGACGCCACCGCCCGCCGCCCCCCCTGCCCGCAGGAGCCGCGCCATGCCCGCCGCCCGAACCAGCCGCCGCGCCGTCCTTGCCGCGCTGCCGATGCTCGCCGCCCTGCCCCGCCCCGGCCGCAGCCAGGGCACTGCCGGCGGCTACCCGGACCGGCCGGTGACGGTGGTCAATCCCTGGCCGCCCGGCGGTTCCTCGGATTCCCTCACGCGCATCCTGATGCAGCGCGTCTCCGCCGATCTCGGCCAGGCTTTCGTGGTGGAGAACCGGCCGGGCGCCACCGGCACGCTCGGCCATGGCTCCGTGGCGCGGGCGCGGCCGGATGGCTATACGCTGCTGCTCGGCACCAACAGCACCTATGCCATCGCGCCGCATCTCTACGCCTCGCTGCCCTATGACAGCGACCACGCCTTCACCGGCATCAGCCTGCTCGCCACCAGCCCGCAATTGCTCTGCGTGCATCCCTCGGTGCCGGCGCGGGACCTGGAGCAGTTGCTGGCGCTGGCGCGGGCGCAGCCGGGGGTGCTGACCTTCGGCACCTCCGGGATCGGCGGCACCAGCCACCTGGCGACCGAAATGCTGATGTCCATGGCGAAGATCAGCATGCTGCACGTGCCCTATCGCGGCGGCGGGCCGGCGGCGCAGGCGCTGCTGGCCGGGGAGACCAAGGTGACCTTCATCGATGTCATCACCGCCCTGCCCTTCCTGGCCACCGGCCAGATCCGGGCGCTCGGTGTCTCCACCACGGAGCGTGCGCCGCTGGCCCCGGATGTGCCGAGCATCGCGGAGGCGGGGCTGCCCGGCTTCCAGTCCTCGACCGATTTCGCCCTGCTGGCGCCGGCCGGAACGCCGGATGCAGTAATCCGCAAGCTCTATGTGGCGGCCAGCGCGGCCCTGCGCGCGCCGGAGGTAAAGGAGAAGCTGGACGCCGCCGGCCTCAATCTGGTCGGCGCCCCGCCGGAAGCCTGGCCCGCCTATCTGGCGCAGGAATCGCGGAAATGGGGCGACATCATCCGGGCCAGGAACATCCGCACCGGCTGATCCCACGCGGGATCAGCGGGGCTGGCGCCTCCGGGCCGGGGCGGATATCGCCTACCGCGGCTTGTATCTTGCGGGCCGGTTCACGCCCTCCGGCTCCGCCTTCGGACGACCGGGCCGCTCAATCGTCGCGGTGGACCCGCTCCATGCGCTCGTGGCGCTCCTGCGCCTCGACCGACAGGGTGGCGATCGGCCGTGCCTCCAGCCGTCTCAGGCTGATCGGCTCGCCGCTTTCCTCGCAATAGCCATAGGTGCCGTTCTCGATCCGCTCCAGTGCCTGGTCGATCTTCGAGATCAGCTTGCGTGCCCGGTCGCGGGTGCGAAGCTCCAGCGCCCGGTCGGTTTCGACGCTGGCACGGTCGGTGAGGTCGGCCTCGGCGATGCCGCCGGCCGAAAGGCTGGCCAGGGTATCCCCTGCTTCCCGCAGCAGATCCTGGCGCCAGCGCAGCAGCTTCTGGCGGAAATAGGCCTGCTGCTGGTGATTCATGAACTCTTCATCGTCCGAAGGACGGTAGTCCGGCGGCAACGTGCTGAGCATTGTTTGGACGGCCCCAATCCCCCCGGAACCCGGTCCCGGAGTCGGGCGGACCATACAGGGGGAAAAGCGCCAACGCCAAGGGGAGCCTTGTGGCAAATTGCTGAAATGGCGCGGCTTTCACGTCACTGACGCAGATTCGTTCCAGCCGCGCCGGGCCAATTCAATCCGGGCGCGCAGGACGATGGCTTGAACCGCCTCCCGCAACCCTGGATCGGCCCCCGCCTCCCCCTCCTCCAGCGCCGCCAGCCGGGCCAGGCGGCCGGAGTCCCGGCGCCCGTCCAGAAGCTCCGCCTGCAACCCGTCCAGTTCGTCCAGCAGCGACTCGGCGCGGCGGCGCGCGGCGGCATCGCGCTCGGCGCCGCTGCCACTTTCCTGCAAGGACAGCATCCCGAGCCCGAGCGGCACCACCGCCCCGGCCGCCGCCGCGCCCCGCATCGCCCCGCCCGCCGCCAGCCCCACCGAGAAGCCGCCGCCCCGGCCACTGCCCCGCGCCGCCCCCGAGGCGATGCCGCCGCCTGATACCCTGCCCACTCCACGCATCTCCGCGCCTCCTGCGCCCTACCCCCTGTGCTTGCCGGGTGGCGGCAAACCGCGCCCCCGCGGCGGCACTTCCTGCCGCCCCGGAGGCATCTCCCGCCGCCCCGATGGCCGCCCGGCCGGGCCGAAGCCTGGCACGCCGGTTGCAAACCACCCTCCCCGACTGCGGGACGGAGGACAGCGTGGCCAAAATTGCTTTCGCAAGGGCGAAGACCGCCTTGGCGGCAGCGGCCATGATGGCGCTGCTCTCCCTCCACGCGGTTGTTGCCCCCGCCGCGGCGCAATCCGTGCGGATCAAGGACATCGCCGATATGGAGGGGGTCCGCGACAACCAACTGGTCGGCTACGGGCTGGTGGTCGGCCTGGCCGGCACCGGCGACCGGCTGCGCACCGCCATCTTCACCCGGCAATCCCTGGTCGGCATGCTGGAGCGCCTCGGCGTCAATACCCGGGACAACGAGGCGAAGCTCGATACCCGCAACATCGCCGCGGTGATGGTCACCGCCAACCTGCCCGCCTTCTCCCGGCCGGGCAGCCGGATCGATGTCGCGGTCTCGGCGCTGGGCGATGCCACCAACCTGATGGGCGGCACCCTGCTGGTCACGCCGCTGCTCGGCGCCGATGGCGAGGTCTTCGCGGTGGCCCAGGGCGCCGTCGCCACCGGCGCCATCGCCGCCCGCGGCGCCGGCGCCAGCCTCCAGCGCGGCGTGCCGACCAGCGCCCGCATCGCCAATGGCGCCATCGTCGAGCGCGAGATTCCCTATGCGCTGGCCGGCCGCACCAGCATGCGGCTGTCGCTCCGCAACCCCGACCTCACCACCGCGCGCCGCATCGCCGCCGCGATCAACCGCGCCGCCGGCGCCCAGCTCGCCACCGCGACCGACCCGCGCACCGTCGCCCTCGCCCTGGCGGGGCGCGACCCCGTGAGCTTCCTTGGCGAGATCGAGCAGTTGCGGGTGGAGCCGGACCAGGTGGCCCGCGTCATCATCGAGGAAGCCTCCGGCACCATCGTGATGGGTGCCAATGTGCGGGTCTCCACCGTGGCGATCGCCCAGGGCAACCTCACCATCCGCGTCACCGAGACGCCGCAGGTGAGCCAGCCGAACCCCCTCGGCAATGGCGACACGGTGGTGGTGCCGCGCACCAACATAGAAGTGGAGGACCAGGCGGAACGCCGCCTCGGCGTCCTGCGCGGCGGCATCACCCTGCAGGAATTGGTGCGCGGGCTGAACGCGCTCGGCGTCGGCCCGCGCGACCTGATCTCCATATTGCAGACCATCAAGGCCGCGGGCGCGTTGCAGTCCGAACTGGAGTTGCGCTGATGCCCGGCCTGCAACGCTATCTCCAGGGCTTCGCCCGGCCGCGCCGGGCGACACGTTGTCTGGGCTTCGCCCGGCTGCGCCGGGCTACGCGGCAATCCGAACCGGAGCTGCGCTGATGCCCGGCCCGATCACCCAGGCCCAGCTTGCCGCCGCCCCGCCGCGGCTGCGCCAGGCCGCCCAGGCCTTCGAGGCCCAGGCCCTCTCACAACTGCTCGCCCCGGCCTTCGCCACGGTGGACATGAGCCGCTCCGCATTCGGTGGCGGCGCGGCGGAGAGCCAGTGGCGGCCGATGCTGCTGGACGCCATGGCCGGCGCCGCCGCGCGCAGTGGCCCGCCGGGCGCCCAGGGCGTCGGCATCGCCGACATGGTGCTGCGCGAGATGCTGCGCCTGCAAGCCGCGGCCGAGACCCCAACCCCTCCGGAGAATCCGACATGATGATGGAAGCCCTGCTCACCGCCGGCCTCCGCCTGGCCGAGACCCTGCGGGCCGAGAACGAGGCGCTGATCGCGCTCGACCTGCCGCGCGCCGCCGGCCTCGCCACCGCCAAAATACAGGCTTCCGACGCCTTCGCCGCCGCCTATGCCGCCGCGGCGAAGATCGGGGCGCAGGCGGCCGGCCCGGTGCGCCAGACGGCCGAGGACCTGGCGACGCGGCTGCAGCATCTCGGCACCGAGAACCGGCGCCTGCTGGAACGCGCCATCACCATCCAGTCGCGGGTGATCGAGACCATCGCCGGCGCCGCCCGGCCGCGCAACACCGGCCCCGGCTACGGCGCGGCGGGGCACCGGCCACCGCTCCGCCAGGCCTCGGCCATCGCCCTGGCGACCCGGGCCTGAGGAAGGCCGGGCCAGCGCGGGCCGCTGCGCCCGCGCCGGGGCGGGGCGGGATCAGGCCTTGCCCTGCTTGCCGGCCAGCGCCTTCACCTCGTCCATCGCCTCGGTGAAGCGGCGGTTGAGCACGGAAAGCGCCTCGGTATTGGACTTCTGGATGAGGTCCGCCACTTCCTTCATGTTGGCCACCGCCTTCTCATAGGCGGCCTTCATCATCTCGGCCTGGCGCGCGGCCTTGGCCTGCGGCGCCTCCTGCGAACTCATCGCCTTCATGGCCTCGGTCATCTCGGCCATGGAGGATTGCAGGATCTCCATATGCCGCCGGGCCACCGCCTGGGCGCCTTCCAGCGCCACCCGGTTGGCGGCCGAAAGCGCCTCGATGTTGCGGCGCTGGGCCGCGGCGAGCGCTTCCATGTCCGGCATGCCGGGCAGGCGGAAATCAGCCAGCATGCGCATCAGGTCCGTTTCAGGCTTGCCGCTCGGATCCGCCATCATCGCCTCCTGCCGGGCCCGGTTCGGGTCCCCGGGCGATCCTACGAGATCGCGACGTTGGGTCAAAGGCGTTGCTGCGATGCAGCAAAGTCAACTTCCGGTCAGCCCCCCGGATCGAGCCGGAGGGTCCGCGCCGCCTGCTCGGCCCGGTCCAGCGCCCGGTCCAGCGCCGCCATGCTGGGGCCGAGGTCCACCGTCTCGTCCCGCATCCAGGCGCGCAGCGTCATCAGCCAGACGCCGGCGAGGCCCTTCACCCGCAGCAGCCCGGCCGGCCCGGCGGTGTCCACCTCCGCCGCCTCCAGCATCCAGGCCATCGAACGGGGAAGTTCGGCCAGCAGCAGCAGGGCGAGCAGCGGGTCCCGGCGCAGATCCTCCAGCAGCCGGAGAATTCCGGCGCGATGCGGCTGCATGGCGTCGATCCGCCGCATCAGCACATCGAAGATGCGGTCCCGCGCCTGGCCGCCCTGGCCCTCGATGGTGCCTTCCAGCACCGCCTGGTCCATCAGCCGGCCATGCAGCCGCAGCAGGTCGAGCGGGCTCGGGCAGCGGCGGCGGAGCTCGGCCACCGGCAGGCCGGAGGCGGCGGCGATGCGGCGCATGGTCAGCCCGTGCCAGCCATGCTCCGCCACCACCTGCCACAGCGCGGCGACCAGGCGGGATTCGGGGTCGGTTGCGGTTTCGCTCATGCCGGTATCCTGTTGCCTGGCCGATTCACCCACGGTGCCGCTCGGCCCGCCCGCAAGTATGGGCCTGCGCGGCCGGATCGGAAGGGCGACCCTGCCCCGCGCCGCAGGCCCGGCCCCGCCTCACCCCGCCAATTCGCGCGACCGCTCCGTCGCGGCGGCGATGGCGCGGGACATCAGGGCGGGCCAGGCATCGGGCCCCATCAGCACCTGGAGCGCCCGTTCCGTCGTGCCCTTGGGGCTGGTGACGGCGCGGCGCAGCGCCGCCGCATCCTCGGTGCTGGCCGCCAGCAGGGCGCCGGAGCCGGCCACCGTGGCCCGCGCCATCCGGCGGGCGAGGTCGGCCGGCACGCCCTGCTCGATCGCCGCCGCCTCCATCACCTCGGCCAGCAGGAAGACATAGGCGGGGCCGCCGCCGGAGACCGCCGTCACCGGGTCGATCAGCGCCTCCTGCTCCACCCAGGCCACCTCGCCGATGGCGCCGAGCAGCGAATCCGCCAGCGCCCGCTGCGCCGCGGTCACGCCGGGGCCGGGGAAGCCGACGGTGAAGCCCTGCCGCACCGCCGCCGGGGTATTCGGCATGGCGCGGACCACTGCCGCCCCGCCACCCAGCGCCGCCCGCATCCCGGCCACCGGCCGGCCGGCCATGATGGAGACGAAGACCGTATCGCCGGTGGCGAAGCGGGCGAATCCCGGCAGGGTCGCCGCCGCCTCCTGCGGCTTGATCGCCAACACCACGGCGGCGGGGCGGAAGCCGGGCGGAATGGCGCCGGCCTCCGGGACCACCGTGACCTTGCCGGCGAAAGCCGCGGCGGCGGCGGGATTCGGCTCCACCACCACAGCTTCCGTCAGGCCACGTTCCAGCCAGCCGGCCAGCATCGCGCCGCCCATCTTGCCGCAGCCGACCAGCAGCAGCGGCGGCAGTCCACCCCCGGCCATGCTCAGGCCTCGCCCACGCAATCGAGCATGGCCGCCTGCAAGGCATCCCCCGGCGCCTTGCCGCCCCAGAGAACGAATTGGAAGGCCGGGAAGAAGCGCTCGCACTCGGTCAGCGCGATATCCACCATGTCCTCCAGCGATTCGGCCGAGGCGCCGGGGGCGCCGCGCAGCAGGACGGAGTGGCGGAAGACCGGCACCCCATCCTCCGATTCCAGGCCGAAATGGCCGATCCAGAGCTTCTCATTGGCCATGGCCAGCAGTTCGAACAGCTTGCCACGGCCCTCCGGCGGCACCTTCAGGTCGAAGGCGCAGGAGAAATGCATGGCGCTGATCTCCGGCGACCAGGAGAAGAACAGCCCGTAGTCACACCACTTGCCCGGCGCCTCGGCCGCCATCTCGCCATCGGAGCGGCGCTCGAAGGCCCACTCGTTGGCGGCGACGATCTGTTCGAGAACGTCGAGGGGGGTTGGTCGCACGCTCGCGGTCATGGGCCAGCAAGCCTGACATCGCGGCACCTCCTCTCTCGTCGTGGTGGCTTTCCCGATACCGAGTCTTGGGGGAATCGGCGCAGGGCCACCACCACCTATAGACTACGCAGTTGCGAAACGCCGCCGCAAGACCCCGGGTTGCAACGGGTCCGCCTGGCGTTCCGGCCAACGCCCGCAGCCCGGGCCGGCGAATCCGGGCCGCCGGTCAGGCGACCGGGCCGGGGTCCCGGGCCACCGGCGGCACCGTATCCTCCGGCGCCGTGGCCGCAACCCCCGCCGCCCCCGAGGCTTCCGGCGGCTGGATCGTCTCGCCCGCCGCCATGGCGGCGGCCTCGGGTCCAAGGGGCGGCTGCATGCCGAGCCGCGCTTCCAGCGCCGCCACCCGGGCCTCCAGCGCCTCCCCGGCCTCCCGCGCCCGGCGGGCGACCTCGAGGGCGGCGTCCAACTCCTCCCGCCGCACCAGCTCCAGGCGCTGCACCAGGGCCTCGGCCTGGCTGCGCGCCATGGCCTCCATTTCCGTCCTGAGCCCGGCCAGCGCCGAGAAGGCCCCGCCCGCGACCCCGGCCAGATCATCGAACAACCCGCCGCGCTTCCGGCCGCCGCCGCCCGTCTCGCTCATCCACCCATCTCCTTGCCCTGCGGCGGCGCGCGCCCGCGCCTATACAATCCCGGCCTGCCCGGCCTATACCCCGCCCCGGCCGGCGCAGCCACCGCGCCGCGGTCAGGCAGGGGGTCGCGCCGATGTATCTGGTCACCGGCGGCGCCGGTTTCATCGGCTCCAATCTGGTCGCCGCCCTCTGCGCCCGTGGCGAGGAGGTCATGGTGGTGGACCGCCTCGGCACCGGCGACAAGTGGCGCAACCTGGCGAAGCACCCGATCGCCGGCCTGCTGCCGCCCGAGGAGATCGAGGATTTCTGGTCCGCCGCGCCGCCAGTCACGGCCGTGCTGCACATGGGCGCCATCAGCGAGACCACGGTGCGCGACGGCGACCTGGTGGCCGCCACCAATTTCACCCTGCCGCTCTGGCTCTGGGGCGCCTGCGCCGAGCGGGAGGTGCCCTTCCTCTACGCCTCCTCCGCCGCCACCTATGGCGATGGCAGCGCGGGCTTCGAGGATGAGTTCACGCCCGAGGCCCTGGCGCAACTCCGACCACTCAACCTCTATGGCTGGTCGAAGCATGCCTTCGACCGGCGGGTCGCGCAGTTGCTGGAACGCGGCGCGGCGCCGCCGCCGCAATGGGCCGGGCTGAAATTCTTCAACGTCTATGGCCCGAACGAATACCACAAGGGCCGCATGGCCAGCGTCGCCTGGCACAAATTCCAGCAGATCCGGCGCGGCGAGGCGGCGACGCTGTTCCGCTCCGGCCGGCCCGATATCGTCGATGGCGCGCAGATGCGCGATTTCGTCCATGTGGACGACTGCGTGGCGGTGATGCTCTGGCTGCTCGACAATCCGCAGGTCTCGGGCCTGTTCAATGTCGGCTCCGGCCGCGCCCGCAGCTTCCTCGACCTGACGCGCGCCCTGTTTGCCGCGCTGGGCCAGCCGGAACGGATCGAGTTCATCGACATGCCGGCCGACCTCCTGGGCAAGTACCAGTATTTCACCGAGGCGCCGCTCGACCGGCTGCGCGCCGCCGGCTTCAATGCCCAGACCACGCCGCTGGAGGAAGGGGTGCGCCGCTACGTGCAGGACTTCCTCGCCACCGAGGACCCCTATCGCTGATGCTCCTAGCCATTCCCTTCCCGCATATCGACCCGGTGCTGGTGCATATCGGGCCGCTGGCGATCCGCTGGTACGCGCTGGCCTATATCGCCGGCATCGTGCTCGGCTGGCGGCTGGCGCGGCGGCTGGTGGCGCTGCCGCCGGTGGCGGCCAGCCCGCAGCAGGTGGACGACTTCGTCACCTGGGTGACGCTCGGCATCATCCTGGGCGGGCGGCTCGGCTATGTGCTGTTCTACCGGCCCGGGCACTACCTGGAGCACCCGGCGGAGATCCTGGCGGTCTGGCAGGGCGGCATGAGCTTCCATGGCGGGGCGCTCGGCGTCGCCGTCGCGCTGTTCCTGTTCTGTCGGCAGCAACGGCTGGACCTGCTGGCCTTCGCCGACCGGGTGGCGGCGGTGGTGCCGATCGGCCTGTTCCTGGGGCGCCTCGCAAATTTTGCGAATGGCGAGCTCTGGGGCCGCGTGACCGACGTGTCCTGGGCCATGGTCTTCCCCACCGGCGGGCCGGAGCCGCGGCACCCCAGCCAGCTCTACCAAGCCGGGCTGGAGGGCCTGGCGCTGTTCGTCCTGCTGCAGATCCTGGTCTGGCGGCCGGCGATCCGCGCCCGGCGCGGCTTCGTGGCGGGCGCCTTCCTGGTGGGCTACGGCCTGGCGCGGCTGGTCGGCGAGTTGTTCCGCCAGCCGGATGCGCAGTTGGGGTTCCTGGTGGCGGGCATCACCATGGGGCAATTGCTGTCGCTGCCGATGGTGCTGGCGGGGGTGTGGTTGATGGCGCGCAGCCGGCCGGTGGCGGGGGTGACGGAAGTGGCGCGCTGAGGGGTATGCAGGGTGCGGCGCGTGTGGGGGTGGCTGACCGCCGGGCGAGGCCCCCTGCCGCGTCAGCGCGGCGAGGGGGCCGTGTAATGGGCGAGGTCGGCCAGGCCCAGGGTTTGCTCGATGCGGCCGATGCGCTCCACGGCATCATCGAAGCCATCCTTGCCGAACTGCTGGTGTTCCAACTCCTCGAACCTCTCCGCCATCTCCTTCAGGCGGTCGGCGGATTGGGTCTTCTTCCAGGCGGGGAAGACCAGCGTATCCTCCCAGGCCGCATGCGCCTGGTACATGCGCGCCATGCCCTCCAGGGCGCGGGCTAGCGGCTCCGCATCACCCGTGCCGATCCGGCCGCTTCGGGCCGTGGCCTGGATGTAGTCGGTGATCTCGCGCCCACGCTGGTGCTGGGCCAGCAGGATCTCGACCAGCCGCACCGGCCCGCCGCCCGCGCGCCGGACTTCGGGGAAGATGAACCGCTCCTCCAGCGAGCGCTCATGGTACTCCTCGCCGAAGGCGCGGAACAGCCTGGCGGCCTCGACCAGTGCTCCGCCATCCACCTCGGCCGGCTTGCTGCGCAGCCTGCCCGCTATCTCGGCATAGACGATGAGCGTGCGACGGAGCACGCCGTGCTCGCGCATCAGGTCCTCGGTCGCGGACACATCCTCGCCGCCGGCCGATGCTTCCGCCGCATGGGCCGGCACCAGCAGGCCACCCGTGGCGATCAGCGCGGCCGAGGCGCCCGCTGCGATGAGGCGGCGGCGGGCCGGATCACCAGGCTCGGCCTGCGCTGCCATGTCCTGGGAGAAGGGCGGGGATGCCATGGCGTCACCGCTTCCAGGCCTGCTCGTTCTTGCGTTCGTAGTCCTGGAACGCCTTCACCAGGCCGCCCAGCACCTCGGCCGAGGTCTCGAACAGGGCTTTCAGCTGCGGTTCATCGACCTTGCCGATGTCTACGCGCAGGTGCTGGATCGTCTCTTCCAGCCGCTGCCGCATCTTCCGGGTGTGGTGCTGCGGATTGCGCTCGTCCGGGCTGGTCATGGCGCCCTCCTGCGTTTGACTTCCTAACTTCCGTCCATATCCTCGGTTTCCGATATCGGGATGCGATTCTGCGGATTGAAAAATTGATGCGCGAGCAAGATGGAGCATCAGGAACTTCTCTCCGGCTTTGTCCGCCTGCACGTCCTGCACCATGCAGCCGAGGGCGAGCTGTACGGCCAATGGATGATCGAGGAGCTGGCGCGGCACGGCTATCGCCTCAGCCCGGGCACCCTCTATCCCATGCTCGATGCCATGGAGAGGCGCGGCTACCTGATCTCGCGCCACGAGCGGGCCGGCCGCTCCCGACGGCGGCTCTACCGCGCCACCCCGCTCGGCCAGGAAGCGCTGGCACTGGCCAGGGAGAGGCTGCGCGAGCTGTTCCGCGAGGTGCTGGTGGAAGGAGCGGGCGATCCACCACCCTCCGATTGACGGGCCGCCGATGAGCGAGGCCAGCGAGGCAGCCGGCAACACGGTCGCCATCCCCGCGCCGCGTGCGTCCTTCCTGCATATCCTGGGCGTGTTCCTCCGCCTCGGCGTGACCTCCTTCGGCGGGCCGATCGCGCATCTGGGCTACTTCCGGGAGGAGTTCGTCGCCCGCCGCCGCTGGATCGGCGAGCAGGTCTACGCCGATCTGGTGGCGCTCGGGCAGTTCCTGCCCGGCCCGGCCAGCAGCCAGGTCGGCTTCGCGCTGGGCGTGCTGCGCGGCGGCCTGCCCGGCGGCCTCGCCGCCTGGCTCGGCTTCACCCTGCCATCGGCCCTGGTGATGCTGCTGGCCGCCTACGGCGTCGATCTCGCCGCCGGCGGCACGGGTGCCGGTGTCGTGCACGGCCTCAAGCTGGTCGCCGTCGCGGTGGTGGCGCAGGCGGTCTGGGGCATGGCGGGCAGCCTCTGCCCGGATCGGCCGCGCGCCACCATCGCCGTCCTCGCCGCCGTGGCGCTGCTGCTGATGCCCTCCGCGCTCACGCAGGTGGGCGTGATTCTGGCCGGCGGCCTGGCAGGGCTGATCCTCTATCGAGGCGGGGAGATGGGGCCGGCCTCGGCGATGCTGCCCTTCCGCGTGCCGCGCCGCCTGGCCTTCGCCTCCCTGATGCTGTTTGCGCTGCTGCTGTTCGGCCTGCCGCCTCTGGCGGCGGCCGGCCCGCACGCCGTCGCTACCTTCGAGGCCTTCTACCGCGCCGGCTCGCTCGTGTTCGGCGGCGGCCACGTCGTGCTGCCGCTGCTGGAGCGCGCGCTGGTGCCGCCGGGCTGGGTGACGGCCGATCAGTTCCTGGCCGGCTACGGCGTGGCACAAGCCGTACCGGGGCCGCTTTTCACCTTCGCCGCCTTCCTCGGCGGGGTGCAGGGTCCATCCCCGAATGGCGTGGCCGGCGCAGCGCTGGCACTGGTCGCGGTGTTCCTGCCGGGCCTGCTGCTGATGTATGGCATGCTGCCCTTCTGGGACCAGCTGCGCCACCGGCCGCGCGTGCGGGCGGCATTGCAAGGTGTCAATGCCGCCGTGGTGGGTGTCCTCGCCGCCGCGCTGTTCGATCCGATCTGGACCTCCAGCGTGCACCGGCCGGGCGACTTCGCGGTGGCGCTGCTGGCATTCGCCGCACTGGTGCTGTGGCGCGTGCCGGCCTGGCTGGTGGTGGCCCTCACGGCCGTTGCCGGCGTCCTGCTGGCCGTCACCGGGAATGCGTAGCTGAGGTTGTCCGAGCGGCTTCCCCCGCCTCGATACTCGCTGTGGGCCGACAGCAGCAGTGGCCCGAAGCGTTTGCTGCCCCAGCCAACCTCCCGAGAAGGTTGAATTTTCAGATTCGTTCTGTTATTGTTCTCTAATTCCCTCTCGCCCAGGCCCCACCCTCATGCGCGTCGATCGGCCCCTTCTCTCCCCTCTCCTGTCCATGCCCTGCCACGCCGGGACAGCGCCTGCCGCCCTCTCCGCCGCTTGCCGCCTGCCCGCTACCCCAGCAGCCACCTCCCCGCGCCACCGTGCCCGCCCCTGGAACGCCCCGGGCCGGATTTGTCCGAAACCCGGCATCGCCTTCGCCTCCGTTGCACCCAGGCGATCACCGCCATTCACGCCCCTCCGCACCCTGCCAGGCGACCCCCGGGCGATTTGTCCGAAACGTCACGGGGCACGCCAAGCTGGCGCCGGCGCCCGGCCGGCCCACCCTGCGCCATGACCGCCCCCGAACGCCTCGACCGCTACATGGCCCGCGCCGTCGCCGCCTATTATGCGGCGCGCAACCCCTTCGGCGGGGCCGGCGACTTCACCACCGCGCCCGAGATCTCCCAGGCTTTCGGCGAATGCCTCGGCCTCTGGGCCGCCGTGACCTGGGAAATGCTGGGCCGGCCCGACCCGGTGCTGCTGGTGGAGCTGGGCCCCGGCCGCGGCACCCTGATGCAGGACGCGCTGCGTGCCATCACCGAGGTCGCCGCCCCCTTCCGCGCCGCGCTGCGGCTGCATCTGGTGGAAGCCTCGCCGGGACTGCGGGAAGCGCAGCGCGCCCGGCTCGGCGATGCGGTCACTTGGCACGACGACGCAGCCAGTCTGCCGCCCGGCCCCGCCATCCTTCTTGCCAATGAATTCCTGGATGCGCTGCCGATCCGCCAGTTCATCCGCCGCGGCACCGGCTGGGCGGAGCGGTTCGTGCAGGAAGGCGCCTTCCTCGAAGCCCCGGCCGAGAACCCGCCGCCCCTGCCCGTGGCGGCGCCGGAGGGCGCGGTGCAGGAGGTCTCCGAGGCCGGCGAGGCGCTGATCCGGGCCCTGGCGGCGCGGCTCGTCACCCAGGGCGGCGCGGCGCTGCTGCTGGATTACGGCCCGGCCGCGGGCGGCTTGGGCGAAAGCCTCCAGGCCATGCGCGGCCATGCGGCGGCCGATCCGCTGGCGCCGGCCGGCAGCGTCGACCTCACCGCGCATGTGGATTTCGCTGCCATGGCTGCCGCCGCCCGCAGCGCCGGCGCCGCGGTGCATGGGCCGCTGCCGCAGGGGATCTTCCTGCAAAGGCTGGGGCTGATGAGCCGCGCCGCCATCCTCGCCCGGTCCGCGCAACTGGCCGGAAAGCCTGGCCAGGCCGGGCTGATCCTCTCGGGCGCCGAGCGGCTGGTGGCGCCGGAAGGCATGGGACGGCTGTTCAAGGCGCTCTGTCTGTGCCATCCCGCGCTCCCGGTCCCTCCGGGCTTCGAGCCAGCATGACAATTCCACTGACCCTTCCCGCGCTTGCCGCCCCTGGCCTGCGCCATGGTTTCTTCACCCGCCGGGGCGGCGTCTCGGTGGGCGGCTTCGCCTCGCTCAATTGCTCGCTCTCCGGCCGGGACGAGCGGGAGCGGGTGCGGGAGAACCGTCGCCGCGCGGCGGCGGCGCTCGGGCTGGAATCGGCGGCGCTGCACGGGCTCACGCAGGTGCATGGCGTCGCGGTGGCCGAGGTGGATGCCACCGGCTGGGCCGAAGGCGAGGGGCCGGAGGCCGATGCGCTGGTGACGCGCCGCCCCGGCGTGGCGCTCGGCATCGTCACCGCCGATTGCGCGCCGGTGCTGTTCGCCGATGCCGCTGCCGGGGTGATCGGCGCCGCCCATGCCGGCTGGCGCGGCGCCGTCGCCGGGGTGCTGGAGGCCACCCTCGCCGCCATGGAGCGGCTCGGCGCCCGGCGCGACCGGATCACCGCCGGCATCGGCCCCTGCATCGGCCAGGCGAGCTACGAGGTCGGGCGCGACCTGCGCGAAGCGGTGCTGGCCCGGGCCGCCGGGGATGCGCGCTTCCTCGCCCCCGGCCGGAGCGCGGACCGCTGGCAATTCGACCTGGCGGGCTATTGCGCCGCGCGGCTCGGCGGGCTTGGGCTGGCGGCTGTCGAGGATATCGCGCAGGACACGCTGGCGAAGGGGGACACCTTCTTCAGCCACCGGCGGCGGACCCTGGCTGGCGAGGGGCCGATCGGTCACCAGTTGTCCGCCATCGCCCTGGCCGGCTGAGCGATGCCCCGATGCCCTATCTCGTCCAGTTCATGGTCCTTACCCTGCTTACCATCCTGGTGGCCTGTGTCCTTCTCTAGGCTGTTGCTGATCCTGCCGCTGCTGCTCGCGGCCTGCACCGGCCTGCCGCAGCCCTTCCGCGGCCGCCCCGGCCAGCAGGCGGAGCGCCTGGCGGTGCCGCTGGCGATGCGGCTGGCGGTGCCGCCGCCGGAACAGGCGCTGCTGCCCGATGCCTCCGCCCGCATCCTGGCGGAACGGGTCGCCGCCGCGCTACAGGCCGAGGATGTGCCGGCGGTCGCCGTCGCCGCGCCGCTGCCGCTGGACTGGCGGGTGGATATCCTGGCCGAGCGGCAGGGCGCGATGATCCTGCCGCGCTTCCGCATGGTGAATGCCGATGGCGCCTTGCAGGCCGCGAGCGACGGCGCCCCGGTGCCGGTCCAGGACTGGGCCGGCGCCTCCCCCGAATTGCTCGACCGGGTGGCGACCCAGGCGGTGCCGGCCCTGACGCAATTGCTGCTGCGGGTCGAGGCCGCGCGCAAATCCACCGATCCCGAGGCCCTGGGCGCCGGGCCGCGGCGGGTGCGGCTCGCCGGGGTGCGGGGCGCGCCGGGCGACGGCAATGCATCGCTCGGCGCCCGGATGCGGGAGTTCCTGGGGAACCAGGGCTATGTGGTGCAGGATGCCGCGGATGGCGCCGCCTATGGCCTGGAGGCAGATGTCGCGGTGGCGGCCGCCGGCCGTGGCGTGCAGCGGGTGGAGATCCAATGGATCGTCAGCCGCCGCGACGGCGAGGAGCTCGGCCGCGTGGTGCAGATCAACGAGGTGCCCGCCGGGCGGCTGGATCGGCTCTGGGGCGATATCGCCTATGCCGCGGCGGAGGAGGCTTCGGCCGGCGTGCGCACGGTGATCGTCAATGCCCAGGCACCCGCGGCCGAGCCGCCCGCCGCGCCACCGGCCACCCCGCTGCCGGAGAGCGCCGCCGCGCCGCGGTGAGGCAGCCTAACCGCCATCCACGCTGCGCACCGCATCGAAGCCCACCACCAGCCCGCCCAGCACCAGCTTGAGGTTGCCGTTCGGCTCGCGCTCCGCCGCCGTGGCGCGGGCACGCACCGTGGCCTCCAGGGACGAAACCGCGCCGGAGCCATCGACACCCGTCACGCTGAAGCCATAGGCGCCGTCCGGCAGCCGGCGGCCGGTGGCGTCCTTGCCGTCCCAGTTCCAGGCGGCGGCGGTCGGGCCGAGCGCCACGGTGGCTTGGTGGAGCGTGCGGCCAGCATTGTCGAAGACGGCGATCTGCGCCGCCCGCGCCGTGCCGGCTGCCGGCAGGCGCAGCACCGCCTGGCCGTCCTGGAGGGAGAGCCGGTCGCTCGCCACCTCCACCGTCCGGCCCATCAGCGGCGCCGCGGCGGTGAGCTGCGCCGCCTGTTGCAGGCCGATCAGCTTCGACATATTGGTGTTCATCGCGATCGACTGCTCGACCTGGGCGAATTGCACGAGCTGCGCCGTCATCTGCTGCGCATCCATGGCCTTGGTCGGGTCCTGGTTCTTCAACTGTGTCGTCAGCAGCGTGAGATAGGTGTTGAAATCGCCGCCGAAGCCGGTCGCCCGGCTGTTGGATACCGCGGCGGTGGTGCCGGCGGCATTGGCGGCGGCGGTATTGGACGGGGTGACGGTGGTCATCGCTTGCCTCCGGTCAGACGGCGATATCGAGCAGGGAAAGGCTGGTGGTCGCGGGGCGAGACTGGGCCAGGGGGTCCCGCGGGGCCTGGTCGCGCCGCGCGCCCCCGCCGCCCCCCTGCTGGCCCTGGGCTTGACCCTGGGCTTGTCCTCCTGGCCGATCCTGGCCGCCCAGGCTGAAGCGCAGCGAACCCTCCGCCATCGCCACGCCAGCCCCTTGCAGGGCGCGGTCCAGCTCGCGCTGGTCGCGGGCGAGCAGGGCCAGGGTTTCCGGCCGCTCCGCCATCACCTGCACGGTGGCGGCCTCGCCCTCGGCGCCGCGCTCGATGCGGATCTCCACCCGGCCCAATTCTTCGGGCTCCAGCGCCACGGTCAGCCGCGGCGCCTGGCCGGGCGCTTGGGCCAGGGCGATGACGATCGGCGCCACTTGCCGGACCGGCACGGCAAAGCCGGGGCGGGGCGCGGGCGCCTCCGGCGCTGCCGGTGCGGACGTGGGTTGGGGCGTGAGGCCCGGCGCCCCGGGCAGCCCCGCCCCGGCCGCTGCGGCAGCGGATGGGCTGCCCGGGGGGGATGGTGGCGGGGCCGGGCGGCGCCGGCAGGGTTTCGGCCCCGCCCGGATGATCCGGCAGGGGCGGCAGCGGCTCGGCCGATGCCGCCTCCTTCGCATCCTGGGCTGGCGGGCTGGCGGATTGCGGCCCCGCCATCCCTTCCGTCGGCGCCGGAGTGCTCTCACGGGCGGGAATCGCGGGCGCATCGGCGCGCCCGCCCTGCCGCGCCGAAGGCGTGCCATCGGCCACGGAGGCGGGAGGCCGGCCGCCCCCGGCCAGGGCCGGCGGCAAGTCAGCGGGTTTCGGCGCGGGAGATAAGCCGGCCGCCGCCAAGGCGGCCGGCGCGGCAAGGGCCTGCACCTCCAGGGATGGAATTCCCCCCACCGTCGGTGCCGCCGGCGGCGGGGATGCGGCTTCGGGCGGCAGAGGCTGCGCCGCTTCCACCCCGGGCGCGGCCGGGCACGACCCTTCCGGCGCAAGGTCGGGCGACGTGCCATCGCCGGTCTGCGGCCCCTCCGGTGATGGCACCGGCTCGGGCGGCAGGGCCGCGGCCTTCACCGGCTGGGGCGGTGGTATTGGCATCTCCATCGGCAAGGTCGCGGCCAGGACGGGCGCCTCGGACGGCGCCTCCCCGGAGCCAGGCTCCGGACCAGCCGGCGGCCCTGGCGGCGCCGCTGCGGCGGGCTCCTGCGGAGATGTCCCGGCCACGCGCCGCAGCTCGGCCGCGAATCCGCGATCCACCGCAGCGGGTCCGGTGCCTTGCGGCGCTGCATGGGGCCTCACGCCTTGCAGCGTGGGGGCGGCCCGCGGCGGGGCCTGGGAGGGGCTGGCAAAGGGAGTTTCCATGGCGGTGCGATCCGGGTCCGCCGGAGCCCTTGCGAATGCCGCGCCAGCCTCCGGGCCAAGCCAGGCGGCAAGCTCCGCCCGGCTGGCGGCAGGTTTTGCCGGCGGGGCGGCAGGCACGGCGCGTCATGGTCCCTGCCGCCGGGCCGCTTGCCTGGCACGGCGCATGCAGTGCCGCTGCACCAGAACCGCAACCACGCGCCACGCCCCTGCCACCGGAGCCCCGCCCATGTCCCTGTTCGGCTCGCTCACCGCCGCGATCAGCGGCCTCACCTCGCAGAGCCGCGCGCTCGGCAATATCTCGGATAATGTCGCGAACAGCCAGACCGTCGGATACAAGCGGGTGGACACCGATTTCGTGTCCTACATCACGCAATCCAGCAACACGAACAACACGCCCGGCGCCGTCATCGCCCGGCCGAGCTACACCAATTCCGTGCAGGGCACGATCGAGCAGTCGGAGGCACCACTCGCCCTGGCCATCGGCGGCCAGGGCTTCTTCAGCGTCGCCGGCACCAAGGGCTCGCTGAACGGGCTGCCCATCTTCGATGAGCGGCAGTTCTTCACCCGCGCCGGGGATTTCGGCCTGGACCAGGACGGCTACCTGGTGAACGGCTCCGGCTATTTCCTGCAAGGCTGGCCGGCCGATGCCGCCGGCAACCCGGACCGCACCACCCTCGCCCCGATCCGGCTGAACCAGCAGGTCTTCAACCCGGTAGCGACGGGCAATATCCAGCTCGCCGCCAACCTGCCGGCGGATGCCACCACCACGCCGATCAGCACCCAGGCGCAGGTCTATGATTCGCTCGGCCGGCTGCACACGGTGAACCTCACCTTCACCGCGACGGCGGCGAATACCTGGTCGCTCGGGCTGAACGTGCCGGATGATGTCGCCAGCGCCAATCGCGGCACGGTAAGCCTGCAATTCGGCAATACCGCGACGCCGGCGGTGGCGGATGGCACGATCGGCGGCTTCACGGCCGCGACTGGCTCCATCACCGCGGCCGCCGCGGCCCCCGGTGCCCCGGCCTCCCTCAGCTTCACCGCGGATTTCGGTGAGGGGGCGCAGACCGTGACGCTGGCGCTCGGCCAGTTCGGCCGGGCGCAGGGGCTGACGCAATTCTCCGGCAATGAATTCGCGGTGCGGAACCTGGCGCAGGACGGCGTGCCGCTCGGCGCCTATGCCGGGCTCGACATCCGGGGCAATGGCGATGTCGCGGTGAATTACGACAATGGCCAGAGCCGGATCATCGCCCGCGTGCCGCTGGTGGCCTTCAACGACCCGGAAAAGCTGCAACGCCTGGACGGCCAAGCCTTCATGCGCACCGTCGAATCCGGCGAGGCGCGGGTGACGGATGCGGCCTCCAACGGCGTCGGCAAGTTGGTCACTGGCTCGATCGAGCGGTCGAACGTGGATATCGCCACGGAGTTCACCAAGCTGATCGTGGCGCAGCGCGCCTATACCGCCAATACCAAGGTGGTGACCGCCAGCGACGAGATGCTGCAGGACACGCTGAACATGCGGCGATAGTCATCGTTCTCAGTGGCCTGCTCATCCCCGCCCTTCACCGCGAAGCGCGGCGAAGTTCGGGGGCAGGACACTGGCGCGATAGCACTTCCTTAACCCGCGTCTCGCAATCCTGGATGCACCATGAGCCTCGACCTCGCCCTCGGTATCGCCCGCAGCGGGCTGCTCGCCGTGCAGCGCGGCCTGGCGCAGGCCTCGCAGAACATCGCCAATGCGGAGACGCCGGGCTATACGCGCAAGACCGTGGCGCAGCAGGCGGTCACGGTGCAGGACCGCCCCGCCGGCCTCCGCACCGCCGAGGCGCAGCGGGAGGTGGAGGCGGCGCTGGTCGCCCGCCTCGATGCCAGCCGCGCGGCGGCGGCGGCAGCCTCGGTGCGGGAGGCGCTGCTCACCGGGGTCGAGCAGGCGCATGGCACGGCGGAGGGCGGCTCGCTGGCCGATGCGCTGGCCGCGCTGCGCAGCGGCTTCCTGGCGCTCCGCGACGCGCCCGCCGATGCCGGGCAGCAGCGCGCGGTGCTGGAGGAGGCGCGGGAGGCGGCGGGCCGGCTGAACGCCGTCTCCGGGGCGATCGGCAGCGCCCGGCAGCAGGCGCAGGACGGCATCGTGCAGGAGGTGGCGGGGGCGAATGCGGCGCTGCGCGAGATCGCCGGCCTGACGCTTCGCATCAAATCCGGCGCCGATGGCGGCACCGCGGCATTGGAGGACCAGCGCGACCAGGCCATCGCCCGGCTGGCCGAGAGCCTGGAGGTGCGCGCGGTGCGCCAGCCCGGCGGCGACCTGCTGCTGGTGGCGCGCGGCGGCGTGGTGCTGCCGCTCGCCCCCGACCGGGACGTGCTGGCGACGGCGGCCGCCACGATGGCGCCGGGCAGCTTCCATGGCGGCGCCGGCACCCTGCCCGGCATCACGCTGAACGGCATCGACATCACCGGCCAGCTCACCGGCGGCCGGCTCGGCGAATACCTCACGCTCCGCGACCGCACCCTGCCGCGCTTCCAGGCCGAGGCCGATATCGCCGCCGCCGCCCTGGCCAACCGCTTCGACCGGCAGGGGCTGCGGCTCTTCACCGATGCGGATGGCACGGTGCCGGACAACACGCTGCCCTATGCCGGCAGCGCGCAGATGGGCCTGGCCGGGCGGCTCCGGCTGAACCCGGCGCTGGAGGCCGACCCCGCCCCGCTGCGCGACGGCACCCATGCCGTGGCTGCGGCGGCGGGTGGCCCCACCGCCTTCACGCCCAACCCGGCCGGCGGGCCTGCCGGCTTCACCACCCTGATCGACCGCGTGCTGGGCTTCACCTTCGGCGACAGTGCCGCCGCGGGCGCGCCCTGGCCCGCCATGCAGACCGGCGGCCTCGGCCCGGATGCCTCGCTCACCTCCCCCTTCGCGGCGGGGGCGACGCTGGAGGCGCAGGCCGGGCGGATGCTGGCCGCCCAAACCGGCGACCGCGCCGCCGCCACTACGGCGAGGCAGCAGGCGGAGGGGTTGCGGACCACGCTGGAGGCGCGCTTCGGCCAGGCCTCCGGCGTCGATGTCGATGCCGAGATGGCAGGCATGGTGGCCCTGCAGAATGCCTATGCGGCGAATGCCCGGGTGCTCGGGACGCTGCAATCCATGTGGGATTCGCTGCTGGCGGCGGTGCGCTGATGCCGGCCGCACGGCACGATTGAGGAAGGGCTGGGATGGTCGGGATCGACATGCTCGGGCGGCTCGACACGGATGCGGCGCTGCTGCGGCTGCGGCTGGAGACGCTGACGCGCCAGGTCAGCACCGGGCTGCGCAGCGAGGCGCCGGGCGACCTCGCGCCGCAACTGCCTCGGGCCCTGGAACTGCGCGCCGAGGCGGCGCGGCGCGACACCTATGGGCAGGCCATCGGCCAGGCGCTCGGCCGCACCGAGGTGGCGCAGGGGGCGCTCAGGCGGCTCGGCGAGATCGCCCGCGAATCCGGCGATGGCGCCGCCATGAAGCTCGACCCGAACGACCCGCAATCCATCCCGCTCACCGCCGAGCGCGCGCGCGCCGCGATGATCGAGGTGGGCAACCTGCTCAATACGCAGCATGTGGGGGGAATTTCTCTTCGGCGGTTCCGATTTCGGCCGGCCGCCGGTGCCGGATCCGGCGGGGCTGCCGGCCAGCGGCTTCGCCGGCCAGATCGCCACCGCCATCGGCACCCTGGGCGGCGGCAATGCCGCGACGGTCGCCGCCGCCACGAAATCCGCCGCGCAGAGCGACGCCGCCGGCGTGACGCCCTTCTCCGCCTTCGCCTCGGACCCCGCCACCGGCCTGGCCGAGCCGCGCCGCGGCGTGCCGGCGGAGGATGGGGTGGTGGTGCCCTACGGGCTCTTCGCCAACCGCAACGCCGCCGCGACCTCCAGCGGCGAGACTGCCGGCTCCTGGGCGCGCGACCTGCTGCGCGGCCTCGCCAGCCTGGCGGCGCTGACCCCGGCGCAGGCCACCTCGCCGCAGGATTTCCGGGACCTCGCCGCGGTGATCCGCAATGGGCTGAAAAGCGCCTCCGCCGCGCTGGCCGACGAGGCCGGCGCGCTCGGCCTGACCGAGGCCCGGCTGGAGGACACGCGCAGCCGGCATGCCGCGGTGCAGACCACGGTGCAGTCGCAGCTTGCCGGGATCCAGGAGGTGGACCTGGCGGCGGTGCTGACCCGGTTGAAGGCAACGGAGACGGCATTGCAGGCAAGCTACAGCGCGATCGGCCGGCTCGGTTCGCTCTCGCTCGCGCAGTTCCTGCGGTGAAGCCGGCTTCAGGCGGCGTTAAGCGGCGTCTGCGAGACTCCGCCGGTATCCCGCGGCGCGGCTGCGAAAGGAAAAAACATGTCCACGCTCGTGCTCGAACTCCGTCAGGGCGACATGATGGTCGTCAACGGCGCGCCCATCCGCTTCCGCAACCGCACCCGGATCGAGCTGGCGGCCAAGGCGCGCTTCCTCTTCGGCAAGCAGATCATGCCGCCCGAAGCCGCGACCACGCCGGCGCGGCGCATCTATTTCGCCTTGCAGACCGCCTATATCGGCACGGATGAGGAGCGCGCCGGCGGCCTCGACGCCGCTCGCCAATTGATCAGCCAATTCCAGGAGGCCACCACCTCCGCCCTGGCGCGGGAGATGCTGCGCCATGCGCTGGCCCTGGCCGAGGGCGAGGATTGCTACCAGGCGCTGAAGCTGGCGCGCCGCGTGATGCTGCATGAGCAGGACGTGCTCGGCCTGGCGGCCCCCGCCTCGGCCCGGCAGGAGGCGGCGCGCCGGCCGGCCCTGACGGAGATGGGCGCGGGCCATGCCGGGTGACGCCGCCAGTGCGGTTCCGGCGCTGCGCCAGGCATTGGCCGCCGGCGTCGAGGAACGGGCGCTGGCGCGGCTGGCCCGCGACCCGCAGATCACCCGGCGGCTGGAGCAATTCACCAGGGCGTTGGAGAAAGCGCCGGACCTGAAGGCGGCGCTGCGCGACCCGCGGGTGCTCGGCGTGGTGCTGCCGGCGCTTGGCCTGGCGGATGGGGTGTCGCAGCCCGGCCTGGCCCTGCGGGCGCTGACCGCCGACCCAAAGGACAAGGCGGGGCTGCTGGCCAGGCTTCCCGACCGCCGCTGGAAATCCGCCGCCGAGGCGCTCAACCTGGCGGAGCGCGGCATCGCGGCGCTGCGCGACCCGAAGGTGCAGGCCCGGCTGGCCGAGGGGCTGCGCCGCGTCACCTGGCAGGGGGAGCTCGATGCCGGCCAGCCCGGGCTGAGCGACGCCATGCTGTTCCGCGAGCGCGCGGCGAATGCCAAGACGGCCTATGACGTGCTGGGCGACCCGGTGCTGCGCCGCGTCGTCACCGGCGCGCTCGGCCTGCCGCAGCAGATGGCGGTGCAGCCGGTGGAGACCCAGGCACGCGCCATCGCCAGCCGGGTCGACATCGCCAAGCTGCAGAACCCGCGGGAGGTGGCGAAGCTGGCCGAACGCTACGTGGTGGCCGCGGCGAGCAGCGGCTCCACGGCGCCGACCTCTTGGCTCGCGGGGTTGCTCGCCTGAGCCTGGCCGGGCGGCGCAGCGGTGCGGGCGGCGCTGCGATAGGCATCGAGCTCGCGCCGGGTCGGGATGGTCTCGGCGGCCGGCCCATGCGCGCTGCGGAATTCGAGGACCACGATGCCGAGCCCAGGGTCGAGCCGCAGCGCCGGATTCGGCAAGGCGGGGGCGGATGCCGGAATCGCCACCGCCTCGCCCGGAGGCGCAGGGGCACGGCCGGGTGCCGCGGCATGCGGCGCTCCAGGCAGGTGGAGCAGGGAGGTCTGCGGTATGTCAGGCATGGCAATCGCGTCCCATGTGGCGCGACAGAGGTTAAGAATCCGTAAGCCGTTTGCGGTTTGACGCCATCGCCGGAGGGCGCGAAGGTCCGGCCCTTGCCGCCGCTCCCGCCCCTTCTCCCTGCCCTGGCCCCGAACCGCATCCAGTTGCGCACCGTCCTGGTCGCGACCCTGGCCGGCGCGGGGCTGCATCTGCTGCATGTGCCGCTGGCCTGGATGATCGGGGCGATGCTCGGCACCGCGGCGCTGGCCTGGCACCTGCCGGTGGCGGTGCCGGGCTGGCTGCGGCCGGCAGGGCTGGTCTTCCTCGGCCTGGCGCTCGGCAGCACCTTTTCCGGTCCGGTGCTGGCGGCGGTGACGGGGGCGCTGCCGGTCCTGCTGCTGGGCGGGCTGGTCGCCATCGGCAGCGGGCTGGTGGTGGCGCGGCTCTTCACCCGCCTGGCCGGGACGGACCGGCAGACCGGCTTCTTCTGCGCCGTGCCCGGCGGCATCGTGGTGATGGCGGTGCTGGCGCAGGAGGCGGGGGCCTCGGTCGCCACGGTGACATTGGCGCAGACGCTCCGGGTGCTGGTGGTGGTGCTGACCTTCCCGCCGCTGCTCGGCTGGCTGGCGCCGCATGGCAGTTTCGGCGCCTTCGGCGCGATGCAGGAGGCCTTCTGGCTGCCGGGCCTGGCCGCCATGGCCGCCGGCGGGTTGCTGGTCGCCTGGCCGCTGCAACGGCTGGGCCTCGCCAATCCCTGGATGCTCGGCCCCTGCGGCTTCGCCATCGCGCTGGCGGCCAGCGGCACCCTGCCCTCCGGCGTGCCGGTGGCGCTGGTGGACGCGGCGCAGGTGGCGATGGGCGCGACGCTCGGCACCAGGCTGACGCGGAGCTTCCTCCTGGCCTCGCACCGGCTGGTGCTCGCCTCCACGATCTCGGCCGCCGTGCTGTCGGTGCTGCTGAGCCTCATCGCGGTGCCGGTGGCGCTGGCCACGGGCCTGCCCGTCGCCGCGCTGATCCTCGGCCTGGCGCCGGGCGGCATGCCGGAGATGGCGCTGACCGCCAAGGCGCTGGAACTGGCGGTGCCGCTGGTGCTGGGCTTCCACCTCACGCGGACGGTGCTGTGCAACCTGCTGGTCGGCCCGATCCACCGGCTGGGCCTGCGCTTCGGGCTGCTGGGCTGACGCCGGTATTACAGCGGCGTGCCGAATTGATGGTTCGGCACGCCGCTGTAGCCTGTTGTTTGGTGAGCAGATTCACGCCTTCGGGCGGTTCCGCCCTGCGGCGATCTGCTCTATTCGCGGCGCAGGATGCCGTCCATCAGCCGGTCCGCCCAGGCGCGGGACTGGAAGTTCCGCCGCAGCGCCTCCTCGTCGTAATCCTCGCGCAGCCAGTCGAGGAAGGGCTTGGGCCGCTGCCGCAGCGCCTCCGCATAAAGGGCGAAGAAGGCGTCGAGGATGCCGGTGCGGCTCTGGCGAAGATGCCCGAAGCGCAGCGAAAGCTGGTCCAGCGCCGCCTCCGGCGGGTGGCCCTGCAGCAGCAGCCAGATCCCGGCGGCAAGCCCGGTGCGATCGGCGCCGGATTTGCAATGAATCAGCGCCGGCTCGGCCATGTGCCGGTAGATCTCGGCCAGGCGCAGGATGCGGTCCCGGTGCGGCGCCCCGCGGCTCTCGAAGGGCGCGTCGATATGCGCCAGGCCGAGTTCCGCCGCCGTCGCCCGGCCCAGCCGGTCGGAGCCGCATTCCAGCCGCTGGCCACGCAGGTTGATGACGGTGCGCAGCCCGAAACGCGCCGCCGCCTGGCGCAATTGCCAGGGCAGCGGGTGGTTGGAGCGGTAGAGCCGGCCGCTCTCGACCACCCCCCAATTGCGCCAGGGCAGCCGCAGCAGGGCATGGTCCACGAAGAGGCTGTTCAGCCAGGCGGCGCGGCGGGGCGGGGGTGAGGGTTCGGGCATCGGGCGCCGTCTAGCCTGCGATCGCCCTGGGTGGAAACACCCAGGGCGTGAATCGCCGGCTCGACAGGGACCAGACCCCGGCCGGCTGGAACCGGGCAAGCCGGGCTGGGAAGCGGCACCGGCAGGAACGCCCGCGCGAGGCCGGGCGTTGTCCTGTCACCCCAAGGATGGAGAAGGGACCCCCCCTGATGACCGGAAAAGCCCATCCCCCGCCTGTCCCGCCCGCGAACCGCAGCCCCCAGGGCGATGCCGGCACCGCCGAGGGCCGGCTGCCGCCCGACCAGGCCAAGGAGAACATCGAATCGAAGAACCGCAAGACCGAGCAGCAGGGCCGGCAGGGCAATACCTGGCAGAACACGCATAACCAGGGCTATCAGCAGGACCGGTGATCCCATGAAGCAGCAGCGCGGCGAGCATGAGGTGGGCCGCCACAAGGGTGGCCCCGGCAGCAGCCACCAGGGCGGCGCCCATGGCAGCGCCCACCGGGTGCGGGACGACCAAGCCCCTGATCCGGGCGAGCCCACCAACCCCGACCAAGCCCGCGTCTCCGGCGGCGGCGGCGAGCGGGACCGGCACCATACCCACGACCCGAAGACCAAAAGCTAGGCCGGATCGCGGTTTGGCCTGAATACGCCAGCCTCCGGGCGCCCGCGTGAAGCGCCCTCCCGGAGATCACCCGGGAGTGGCTTCCGTCCAGGCCTGAACGGAAGCCGCTGAGGCCGGTGCGCGATCTGCCGGCCTAATCCATCCGGGCGCCGGAAATCCGCACCATCTCCTGCCATTTCGGCAGTTCGGACCGCACATAGGCCAGCGCCTCCTCCGGCGTGGAGCCGAGGAGCTTGGCGCCCATGCCCTGCGCCCGCTGCCGCAGCGCCGGGTCGGAGGTGACGCGGCGGATCTCCGTGCTCAGCCGGTCCACGATCGGCCGCGGCGTGGCGGCGGGCACGGCGAAATTGGTCCAGGAGGCGACGACGAAGTCATCCAGCCCCGCCTCCTTCATGGTGGGCACGTCCGGCAGGGTCGGCCAGCGCTCGGCACTGGTCACCGCCAGCGCGCGCATCCGTCCTTCCTGGATCACCGGGACATAGGAGGCGAGGTTGTCGAGCGCGAATTGCACATCGCCCGAGAGCATCGCCGGGATGGTCTGGGCGGCGCCGCGGAAGGGGACATGCACGCCATTGACCCCGGTGCGCTCCATGAACAGCGCCGCCGAGAGATGCGGCGTGGTGCCGACGCCGGGGGGAGCCGTAGCTGATGCCGTCGCGCCGCTGCTTCGCCCAGGCGACGAATTCCTGCACGTTGCGCGCCGGGACATGCTGCGCCGGCACGACGGCGACATTCGGGAATTCCCAGGTCATCGAGAGCGGCAGCAGGTCCCGCTGCGCCTCGAAGGGCATGCTGGGATAGAGGTGCTGGTTGATCACCCAGATGCCGATGCCGGCACAGGCGATGGTGTAGCCGTCGGGCGTCGCCTTGGCGACCACGTCGGCGCCGATATTGCCGCCGGCACCCGGCCGGTTCTCCACCACCACGGGCTGGCCGAGGCGCTGCGCGAGCTGTTCCGCCAGCACCCGCGTCAGCACATCCAGCGAGCCTCCTGGCGGATAGCCGACCACGATGCGGAGCGGCCGGTCCGGCCAGGAGGTCTGGGCCAAAGCGGGGCGGGACAGGGCGGCCATGGGCAAGGCAGTGGCAAGCGGGGCGGCGATCAGGCTGCGACGGCGGAGCAAGGCATATCCTCCAGAGGAATCTTGTTGTCCGGCCAGCCTAGCGCGGATCGCCGGGCACCGCACGACCCGGCGGCGGATGCCGAATGTCGCAATTTGCATGCAGGGCGCCCCGGCCCGCAGGTTTGCGGCGGGAACGGCGTAACGCGGAATTAGCCGGTAATGGCAATCCAGGAGGCGAAGCCTGGCACCCTGACTGCCCCTGGCCTTCAGCAAGGCCAGGGGCAGGAAGCCGTCACCGCCGCGACGTGGCGGGGTTGGAATATACCACCTGAAGATTGTCGTCGCCGCCGCCTGTCAGCCAGGCTTCCCGGCCGCTCCCGGCGGGTGGCGGTCCGACATGCCCGAGCTCCGGCCCGTCGCCGTGATTGCCGATGATTTGGGCGAACCAGCCCGGCTGCGCCGGGCGGCCGCCGCCGCCGCCGGCTCCGCCGCTGCCATAGGTGATGACCATGTCCTCGCCACCACCCGAGATCGTGGCGCTGCCGCCGCCGACCACATTGCCGACATCGGGTGCCAGATAACCGAAGTCATTGGCGCGTTGCGCCTGCACGGTCCCGGCCGCGAGCGTTGCGGCCAATCCGGCTGCGCCGATGATGAGGATCTTCCGCATTGTAGCGTCCTCCCTTGCGAAGCGCTGTTCGCAAAGTGCAGCCTGCACCCCGTCACGCAGGGCCGCTTCCCCCGTTCTTCGCGGAACATGCATGGCCCGATCGGGTCAGGACCGGCTGAGACGGGCCGCAATCGGCGGTTCCGCGCGGGGCGTCAGATGATGTCGGCGCGCGCCGCCAGGGCCGCCGCCGCCGCGCGGGTCGGTAGGCCGAGCTTGGTCAGGATATTGGCGACATGCCGCTTCACCGTGTGCTCGGACAAGGCGCGGTCCGCGGCGATCGCCGAATTGCTGAGGCCGCGTGCGACCAGCCGCAGGATCTCCCGCTCGCGCGCCGAGAGGCTGGACAGCCTGGCGGAGAGCGGGTGGGCATGGGCTTCCGCTGGTGCCGTCTGTCGGTCGTCGCCGGCCAGGGCGAATAGCCGAAGCTGCGTCCCGCCGGCCTCGCGCGGCAGCGCCAGGCGCTGCTCGCGCTCCCGGAAGCGCAGGCCGGAGCCGGCGGCGAGGTCGCGCACCGTGCCGGTCACCAGCACTTCTCCCGGCCGGGCCAGCGCGGCGATATGCAAGGCCAGGTTCACCGCCAGGCCGCCAAGATCTTCGTTCCCCTTGGGCGGGGTGATCTCGCCGGTATGGACGCCGCAGCGAAGCATGCAGCCATCCAACGCCGCTTCGGCTGCCTGGCGCAGCGCCATTCCGCAGCGCACCGCACGTGCCGGGCCGTCGAAACCCGCGAGCCAGGCGCCATCCGCGCGCATCAACCCCAAGGGGCGGCCCTGGAACCTGGCCACCGCCGCCGCCGTCAATGAGCGCCAGCGCTCCATGCGCTCGTGCCAGCCATCATCGCCGAGCGCGCCCGCAACCCGCTCCGCATCCGCGACCTCGGCCGCGAGCACGGTGGCCAGGACGCGGCCCAGCGTGACGCTGGGTGCAGGGCGGAGGCCGGTGATGAACTCCTCGATCTCGTCCACCGCCGCATCCAGATCGCCGGTGAAGAGCGGGTGATCGGTGCCCGGCAATTCGGCATAGCGCGCGCCAGGGATGCAGGCTGCCAGTTCCCGCCCCGCCGCCACCTTCACCCGCACGTCGCCGGCGCGGTGGAGCACGAGCGTCGGCACGCCGATCGCTGGCAGCAGATGGCGGAGATCGACCGGGGCACACATGCGCGCCAGGCGGACCATCGTATCGGGGCTGGCGCCGAGGCTTTCGAAGCGCGCCCACCATTCGCGGAACGCCAGGTCATTGGCCCGGCCCGGCGCGAAATATTGCAGCGAGGCGCCGCTGCCCCATCCGGCCTCGATCCGGCGGATGAAATCCTCCAACTGCTCAGGAAGCAGCACGGCGGTGTGGAAGCACGCATAGGTGCCATACAGGATCAGGCCACGGGTGCGTTCCGGATAGGCCGCCGCAAAAAGCATGGACAGCGGCCCGCCCTCGGAGGTGCCGAGAAGGAAAGCCTGCTGCATGCCGGCGGCATCCATCACCGCGCGCACGTCGTCCATGCGCGTCTCCAGCGAGGGCGCTTCCGCAACCGGATCGGAAAGCCCGGTGCCGCGCTTGTCGAACAGGACCAGGCGAGAGAAGGCACCGAGCCGGCCCAGCAGGCGGGCGAAGCCTGGTTCCTCCCACTGCACATCAAGATTTGAAATGATGCCGGGTATGTAGACGAGGTCCGTCGTGCCGCTGCCATGGACCTGGTACGCTACATGGACCCCACCACTCCGGGCATAATGCGTTTCAGGCCGGGCCATGGTGAGTCCTCCTGGGCGCATCCTCGCGATCTTCACTTTAACGATATCCAACCGCCGTGGCTTTCGTGCGGTTGCACCATCATCATTTTGTGCGACATGGCGCCGACTTACAGCCGCGTCGGCCCGCTATCCCAGGGATGCCGCCCGGACCACGTGAGCGTGATGCCACTCTGGTGGTCACAGCGCTGGCCCGCGGCAGGATCGCACACCACATCATTCTCTGGCCGCACAGAGCTTCAGGACGCTGCCCCGTGGCACATCCCCCGTCCTACCTGCCGTCACTCCGCCTGCCGCGCCTGGCCGCGGCGCTGCTGCTGCCCCTGGCGGCCGCGGGCTGCGCGGTGGAGCAGGGTGGCCCCGCCCCGCCGGCAACGGCGCCGCCAGGCTTCTCGGCCGATACCTTCACCCGCGCCGGGCTTATCAGCGGCGCAACCGCCACCGAGCCGGGGTGCCGCGCCCTGCCGGACGGGCTCTGGGTCGATACCGGCAGGCGGCAGGAATGCATCCGCTACGCGGCCGCGGGCGTGGACCGGCCAGCGAGGACGGCGCTGGTCTATATCCCCGGCGATCCCGGCGGCGTTTCCTACCGTTACGCGGCGGGCAGGCTCTATGTCGACCAGGTGAGCGAGTATTACCAGTTGTCGCCGGAAACGCGGCGCTACGGCGTGGAGGCGTTGAGCGGCGCCATGCAGGGGCTGCCGGTCATCAACCTGGCACGCCCGGGTATGCACGGCTCCTCCGGCGACCATGCGGAGGACAGGCAGAGCGAGGATGAGGTCGAGCTGTTGAACGGCGCCCTGACGCAGCTCCGGCAACGCTATGGCTTGCAGGACTTCACGCTCTTCGGCTTTTCCTCCGGTGGAACCATCCTCGCCAATCTCCTGGCGCTGCGCACTGACATCCGCTGCGCGGTGATGGCCTCGGCGCCGCTCGACCTGGCCGAGTACTACCGTTCGACACCGGGCGGGGTGGGTGCGGACAGCTATGCCCTGCGCGGCGATCTCGCCGACCCGATGCGCGCCATCCCGGCCAGGCGCCTCGACACGCCGATCTTCGTGATAGGCGACCACCGCGACCGCAAGGTGCCGGCTTCCGCCTGGGCGCGCTGGGTGGCCGCGGCGCGGCGCGCGGGTATGCATGTCGATGTGGCGGAGATCACCGGCTACGAAAGACGCGAGCTTGGCGGCGGGCCGAGTTTCCACCACACATCGAGCCGCGGCATGGAAGTGGCCTATGCCTGCGCCACCGGCTGGCCCGCCGAGCAGATCATGCAGGCCTTGGCGAAGGACCAGCCCCTCATCATCCCGCGCGGCCGCCATCTCACCGGCGAGGAGATCAGGGAGGCTTTCACGGGGCGGCGGCTGCGGGCCACCGAATGGTTCCCCCGGGTCAATGTCTACGCCTTCTGGGACCGTGGCGGCAGGCTGTACCACCTCGACCTGAATCGCCCGCAACGGCGCATCGCGGAACTGCGCTGGTGGGTGGAAGGGGACCGGCTCTGCACCTCCCGCCGCGGCTGCGGCGAGGTCCTGGAGGACGGGCGCTTCCTCCATGTCGTCCATGGCAGCCCGCCACGCCTCTCGGCCACCTTCGTGGCGGGCCAGGCGGGAAGCTAGGGCGCCTTGTATCTCCGGCCCGATTCAGACCTCCGGGCCATGCGGCCCTGCGGCCATCGGGGCGCCTTGCATCTCCGGCCCGATTCAGACCTCCGGGCCCTGCGGCCATCGGGGCGCCTCAGCACTCCAGCACGACATTCCCGATATGCCGCCCCTGCTCCACCGCCTCATGCGCCTCGACGCATCGCGCGAGCGGCAGCCGTGCGGCGATGCTGTGGCGCAGGACGCCGCGTTCCAGCCAGCCGGTCAGGGCACCGATGGCGACCTCCCGCTGCGCTGGCGTCAGCTCATAGACGATGAAGAAGCGCAGCCTGATCCCCTTCACGATCGCCGGGCCGAATCCCATCGTAGCCGTCGCCTCGTTGGCGCCATAGGCGGCGCAGATCCCGCCGGGCGCCAGGATGGCGGGCAGCAGCTTCGCATTGCCGGAGAGATCGACCTCCACCACCCGGTCCAGGCCGCGGCCATGGGTCAGCTCGGCGATGCGGGCAGCGACATCCTCGGTGCGGTAGTTGATGGTGGCATCGGCGCCGGCCGCCATGGCATGCGCCGCCTTGGCCTCGCCGCTCACCGTCGCCAGCACCTGCGCGGCGCCGAGCAACCGGGCGAATTGGATGGCGTAATGCCCGACCGCGCCGGCCCCACCCGTCACCAGCACGCGCTGGCCGGTGACGCCGCCATCGGTGAGCAGGGCATGCAGCGCGGTCAGCGCCGGGATACCGAGGCAGGCCCCGGCCGCGAAATCCGTGCCATCGGGCAGCCGCACCGCCTGCGCCGCCGGCAACGCGATGTATTCCGCCGCGGTGCCGAAGGGGCGCTTCCACTGGCCGTTCCAGATCCAGACCCGCTCACCGATGCGGGCGCGGTCCACCCCCTCCCCCACCGCCTCGACCACCCCGGCGCCGTCGCTATGCGGGATGACGCGCGGAAACAGCTTGGGCCGGCTCCGCCCCAGCCGGGTCTTCCAGTCCGAGGGGTTCACGCCCGAGGTGGCGAGGCGCACCAGCACCTCGCCGGCGCCGGGCGAGGGCGTCGGCATCTCGCCATGCACCAGCACCTCGGCCGCCGCGCCGTTCCTGTCGTACCAGACCGCTTGCATCAGGCTTGTCCCAGTCTCGTCTTGCTGAAGGGAAGGCTGCGGATGCGCGGGCCGCCGAGCGCCGCCACCGCATTGGCCACCGCCGGCGGCACCCCCGGCGTGCCGGGCTCGCCGACGCCGCCCATGGCCGCGCCGCTTTCCACCACCCGCGTATGCACCCGCGGCATGCGGTCGCGGCGGAGCACCAGGTAGGTGTCGTATCCGGGCCTGCGGCTGGCCGCGCTCGAAGACCACCTCCTCGGTCAGGGCCGAGGAGAGGCCGATGGCGACCGCCGACTGCACCTGCTGCTCGATGATATGCGGGTTCACCGCGCGGCCGGGGTCGATCGCCACCCAGATGTCGTGCACCACCACTTCGCCCGCCGCGATCGAGACCTCGGCGATGGTCGCGACCTCCGAGCCGAAGGGCGAGGCCATGGCGATGCCGCGCGCGCGCCGCGTGCCATCCGGCGCGGCATAGGGGATGCCGCGCCAGCCACCGGACATCTCCGCCACCGCCTGCAGCAGCGCCAGGTGCCGCGGGCTGTGCTGCAGCAGGGCCTGGCGGAAGGCGAAGGGGTCGCGCCCGGCCGCCTGCGCCACCTCGTCCAGGAAGGATTCGAAGAAGAAGTCGTTCATCGAATGCCCGACCGAGCGCCAGAAGCCGAGATTCACCCCGGGCGGGTGCGGCACCGGCACGAATTCCACCCGCTTGCTGGCGACCCGGTAGGGCTTGCCCGAAAGCCCCTCCATGATCGAACCATCCACCGGCGGGTTGCCGAGCCGGGCGGGGCCGAAATGCCGGGTGATCGGCCCCTCGCCGAACCCGGCCGCATGCAGCGCCACCAGATCGCCCTGGCTGTCGAGCCCGGCCCTGAAGCTGGCGAAGGCGAGCGGCCGATAGGCGTCGCGGGCGAATTCCTCCTCCCGCGTCCAGATCACCTTCACCGGGCGGCCGGTGGCCTTGGCCAGCCGGATCGCCTGCGGCATCGGCACCCCCGGCCCATAGGTGAAGTGCCGGCCGAAGAAGCCGCCGATCGGCGGCGAATGGACGCGCACCCGGCCCGGCTCGATCCCCGCCTCGCGGGCCGCGATGGCCTGGAACATCTCCGGCGCCTGGTTCGGCACCCAGACATCCAGGGTGCCATCGGCGTTGAAGCGCGCGAGCGTCGAGGGCGGCTCGAGCTGCGCATGCGCCAGATAGGGCGCGTCGTATTCGGCCTCCAGCACCTGGGCGGCGCCGCGCAGCGCCGCCTCCACGTCGCCCTCCTGCTCGGCGGCATTGCCGGGCTGGCCCTTGGCGGCTTTGAGCCGCGCCAGCATGGCGGCCGAGGAGAAGTCCTCCCCCAGCACCGGGCCGGAGAGCGCGGTCCAGATCACCTGGAGGCTCTCCGCCGCCTTCCGCGCCCGCCAGAAGCTGTCCGCCACCACGGCGATGGCGCCGGGCAGGCGATGCACCGAATGCACCCCCGGCATGGCCTTCACGGCGGCCTCGTTGCCGAATTCGCCGGGCTCTGCCCCGGCCCGCGGCGCATGCATCACCGCGGCCTGGAGCATGCCCTCCACCTTCAGGTCGATGGCGTAGCGCACCTGGCCGGTCGAGCGTTCCCGCATGCCGAGCTTTGGCACCGGCTTGCCGATCAGGCGGAAGTCCTTCGGGTCCTTGACCGGCGCATCGGCGGGCGGCGGCAGCGCGGCGGCCGCCTCGGCCAGTTCGCCATATTCCGCGGCGCGGCCGCTGGCCTGGTGCAGCACGCGGCCGGGCTCGGTGGTGAGTTCCGCGGCCGGCACCGACCAGCGCGCCGCCGCCGCCTGCACCAGCATGGCCCGCGCGGTGGCGCCGAGCTTGCGGAAATGCCCGAAGGAGGAGCGGACCGAGAGGCTGCCACCGGTCAGCCGCCGCTGGCCATTCGCCACCACCAGGTAGTCGGCACCGGCCGGCGCGCAGGTGACGGTGAAGCGGGCGGGGTCGGCATCCAGTTCCTCGGCGACGATCTGGGCGATGGCGGTGTCGATACCCTGGCCGCCCTCGACGAAGGGGTTCTGCAGCTCGATGCCGCCATCCCCGCGGATATGCAGGTAGGCGGCCACCTTGGTGGCATGTTGCAGCCCACTGGTGGCCTGGGCGCGCGCCACCCGGCCGGGGATGCCGGCGCCGAGCAGCAGCCCGGCCACCGCCGCACCGCCCAGCAGCCCGCGGCGCGAGAGGTTGAGCGTCTCGCCCGCCTTGATCCGGGCCAGCAGCGCGTCTTCGACGGTCATGGCCAGCGCCTCCCTTCCTTCAGGGCCATTCAGGCCGCCTCCGCCGCCTGGCGGATGGCGGCGGCGATCATGTTGTAGGTGCCGCAGCGGCAGATATTGGTCATCGCCGCCTGGATCTCGGCCTCGCCGGGCCGCGGCGTGGCCTGGAGCAGGGCGGTGGCCGCCATCACCTGGCCGGACTGGCAATAGCCGCATTGCGGCACGTCCCCCGCCACCCAGGCGGCCACCACGCGGCGGCCGACCGGGTCCTGCTCGATCGCCTCGATGGTGGTGATGCGGGTGCCCTGCGCCGCCTCCACGGGCAGCGAGCAGGACCGGGCGGGCTGGCCATCGACCAGCACGGTGCAGGCGCCGCACTGGGCGATGCCGCAGCCGTATTTGGTGCCGGTCAGCCCCAACGTGTCGCGCAGCACCCAGAGCAGGGGCGTATCGGCCTCGACCTCCACCTGCTTCGCCTCGCCATTGATGGTGAGTTCGATCATGCCCTCGCCTCCCGGCCGCCTGGCGCGGCCCTTTGCGCGGCAGGATAGGGAGCGCGGGGCGAAGGGCAACGCTTTCCCCAGGCCCCGGCCTCAGCTTCCCGCGATTGCATCCGGCCCCGCTTGTATCCTGCGGGCCGGTTCACGTCCTCCGGCTTCGCTTGCGGACGACCGGGCCGCTTGTATCCTGCGGGCCGATTCACGTCCTCCGGCTTCGCCTTCGGACGACCGGGCCGTTCAGGGCCAGGCCGCCTCCGGCGGCAGGGACATCAGGATCGCCTCCACATTGCCGCCGGTCTTCAGGCCGAAGAGGGTGCCGCGGTCCTGCAACAGGTTGAACTCCACGTAGCGGCCGCGGCGGACCAGTTGCTGCTGCCGTTCCGCCGCCGTCCAGCCCTCCCGCATCCGGTGCCGGATGATGCCGGGATAGGCTTCGAGGAAGGCCAGGCCGACATCCCGGACGAAGGCGAAATCCGCTTCTATCCCGTGCCCCGGCGTGCGGTCGCCGAGCCAGTCGAAGAAGATGCCGCCGAGGCCCCGCGCCTCGCCACGGTGCGGCAGGAAGAAATACTCGTCGCACCAGGCCTTGAAGCGCGGGTAGTAGCCGGGGTCGTGGCGGTCGCAGGCGGCCCGGAAGGCGGCGTGGAAGCGGGCCGCGTCCTCCAGCGACTCCGGCGCCGCCGGGTCCATCGGCGTGATGTCGCCGCCGCCGCCGAACCAGGCCCGGCGGGTCGCGATGAAGCGGGTGTTCATATGCGCCGCCGGCACGCGGGGGCTCCGCATATGCGCCACCAGGGAGACTCCAGTGGCGAGGAAGCGCGGATCGGCCTCGGCGCCCGGGATCTGCGCCCGGGATTCCGGCGAGAATTCGCCATGCACAGTGGAGACGTTCACCCCCACCTTCTCGAAGACCCGGCCGCGCATGACGCTCATCACGCCGCCGCCGCCGCCGGGGCGGGACCATTCCTGGCGCTCGAACCTGCCGGGGGGGCAGGCTGGCATGCGGACCGCTGTCGGCTTCCGCCTCGATCGTCTCGAAGGCGGCGCAGAGGCGGTCGCGCAATTCCTCGAACCAAGCCCGGGCCGGGCCGGCGAAGGGGTGGGCGGCGGGTTCCGGCCCGGAATCGGCGGCGGAGGGGGGGGGCTTCGGTCACGTCATGCTCCTCGGCGGCCAGGCGGGCGGCCCGGTTCTTCGCTTCCCCGGCGGATTGCCACCGGATTGCCACCCTGCACAGCCTGGCTTTATATGCGGCGCGGCGCGTTGAGGGCAGCGCAGGTCCCGGCTTGTCCGGACCCGATCCTCCCTCGCCGCGAGTGTCGCATTCGGCCCCCGCCGGTCCCGCTCCGGGATGCGGGCGCGGCCGGGATCAGGGACGGAGAGGCATGGCCGATAGTATGGTGTCCCACGGGGCGCCCCCCGCCGCACAGGACGGCGAGACCCGCCGGGACTTCCTGTTCCTGGTGGCGGGTTCCTTCACGGCGGTCGGGGTCGGCGCCATTGTCTGGCCCTTCATCAGCTCGATGAATCCGGCGCGCGACGTGCTGGCGCTGTCCACCACCGAGGTGGATCTGGCGCCGGTCGCCACCGGCGCCGCCGTGACGGTGGTCTGGCGCGGCAAGCCGGTCTTCATCCGGCACCGCACGCAGAAGGAAATCGACGAGGCGCGCGCCGTCCCGCTCAACGAGCTGAAGGACCCGGCGACCGACGAGAGCCGGGTGAAGAAGCCGGAATGGCTGGTGATGGTCGGCATCTGCACGCATCTCGGCTGCGTGCCGCTCGGCCAGAAGCCGACCGATCCCAAGGGCCCCTTCGACGGCTGGTTCTGCCCCTGCCACGGCAGCGCCTATGACAGTTCGGGGCGCATCCGGCAGGGACCGGCACCGGCCAACCTGGTGATCCCGGAATACGTCTTCACCTCCGACACGCAAATTCGGATCGGCTAGCGGGCCCGGACGCCAAGGGCCTGGCCCCCAAGGTCCAGGCCCAAGGCGTCGAGCGACCCCGCAGACAAGGAGCGGCCCATGGCCACCGGCCTGCACAAGAGCGATTTCACCAACCCGGTGGTGCGCTGGATCGACGCGCGCCTCCCGGTCTTCACCATGATGCAGAAGGAGTACGGGTCGTTCCCAACGCCCCGGAACTTCAACTACTTCTGGAATTTCGGCGCCCTGGCCATGGTCAATCTGCTGATCATGATCGCCACCGGCATCTTCCTGGCGATGCACTACACGCCGCATGTCCTATATGCCTTCGATTCCGTCGAGCGCATCATGCGCGACGTGAATTACGGCTGGCTGCTGCGCTACGTGCACTCCAACGGCGCCAGCATGTTCTTCATCGTGACCTATATCCACATCTGGCGCGGCATGTATTACGGCTCCTACAAGGCGCCGCGCGAGCTGCTCTGGATGCTGGGCGTGGTGATCTTCCTGCTGATGATGGCCACCGCCTTCATGGGCTACGTGCTGCCCTGGGGCCAGATGTCCTTCTGGGGCGCCACCGTCATCACCAACCTCTTCAGCGCCTTCCCGGTGGTGGGCGAGAGCATCGTGACCTGGCTCTGGGGCGGCTTCAGCGTGGACAACCCCACGCTCAACCGCTTCTTCAGCCTGCACTACCTGCTGCCCTTCGTGCTCTTCGGCGTGGTCTTCCTGCACGTGGCGGCGCTGCACATCACGGGCTCGAACAACCCGCTCGGGATCGACCCCAAGGGTCCGCAGGACACGCTGCCCTTCCACCCCTACTACACCTTCAAGGACAGCGTCGGCCTGGTGGTGTATTTCGTGGTCTTCGCGGTGCTGGTCTTCTTCCTGCCGAACTACCTCGGCCACCCCGACAACTACATCCCGGCCAATCCGCTGGTGACGCCGCCGCATATCGTGCCGGAATGGTACTTCCTGCCCTATTACGCGATCCTGCGCGCGGTGCCGGACAAGCTCGGCGGCGTGCTGCTGATGTTCGGCTCCATCGCGGTGCTCTTCGTGCTGCCCTGGCTGGATACCAGCCCGGTGCGCTCCATGCGCTTCCGGCCGATCGCCAAGTGGTTCCTGCTGCTCTGGCTGGTGGCCTTCTTCGTACTGATGTACTGCGGCGGCAAGCCGCCGGAGGGCATCTATGTGGTGCTCGCCCGCGTCTCCACCGCTTATTACTTCCTCTACTTCCTGGTGCTCCTGCCGCTGCTCGGGCGCGTCGAACGCCCGCTGCCGCTGCCGGAGAGCATCGCGAGGCCCGTGCTGCGCGGCGGCGGTCCGCTGCCCGCCGGTGCCGTGAGCAAGCCGATGGAGAAGGCCTGATGGCTGGGTTTGGTTTTCCGCTCCGCGGAGGGTTTGGCTCTCCGCTTCGCGGCGGGGCCGGTTCGGCCCTGAGGGCCCTGGCCGTCGCGGCCGGCCTGCTGGCCGGTGGCGGCCTCGGTGCCTCCCCGGCGCTCGCGGCCGGGGAGGAGGTCCACCTCCCCGACGCCCGCTTCTCCTTCGAGGGGCTCTTCGGCACCTTCGACCGCGCCTCCGCGCAGCGCGGCTTCCAGGTCTACAAGGAGGTCTGCTCCGCCTGCCATTCCATGCGGCAGCTCTATTACCGCAACCTGCGCGAACTCGGCCTGTCCGACGCCGAGGTGCGGGCCATCGCCGCCACCGTGCAGGTGACGGACGGCCCGAATGACGATGGCGAGATGTTCGAGCGGCCGGGCCGCCCCTCCGACCGTTTCCACGCACCCTTCGCCAATGAGAAGGCGGCGCGGGCGGCCAATAACGGCGCCCTGCCGCCCGACCTCTCGGTCATCACCAAGGCGCGGGAGAACGGGCCGGACTATGTCCATGCCCTGCTCACCGGCTACGAGGAGAACCCACCCGAGGGCGTCGAGCTGATGGAGGGGATGAACTACAACAAGTACTTCCCCGGCCATCAGATCGCCATGGCGCCGCCGCTCTCCGGCGAGGGCCAGGTGACCTTCCATGACGGCACCACCGCGACCGTCGACCAGATGGCCCGCGACGTGACCACCTTCCTCGCCTGGGCGGCGGAGCCGGAGATGGAGGGCCGCAAGGCGATGGGGGTGAAGATGATCCTCTTCCTCACCATCCTGGGCGGGCTGGCCTATGCGGTGAAGCGGAAGGTCTGGGCCAAGGTGCATTGAGGTCCGGCACGCGCGGAATCAACCGGTTCCGCGCGGACCGGGGGCGCTCACCCCCTTTGCAGGGCCGCCCTCGGGCGGCCCTTGCAATTCCGGCCGGCTGCGGCTCAGCGCCGGGCGGGCGGCGGGGTGAGGCCGGGCGGGGGCAGCGCGGTGCCGCGCTCGATCTGCGCATCGCCGCCGGGCGGCGCCGAGGGGCCGCAGGCAGCCAAGCCAAGGGCGAGCAGCAGGGCCAGAGCAGATCGCGGACGGGCGTGAACGCCCGGGAGCGTGCGTCTGCGCTGCAAACAAAGGGCTACAGCGGATTGGCGTTCAGGAATGAACGCAATCCGCTGTGGCGGCAGCACGGGAAATCGGGGCAATGCGGGCTCTCCTTGGCCGGGGTCCCGCCTGGGCGCGACTCGATGGGCGATCATGCCATCCCCGGCCTCCCCTGGGCAGGCCCGCGCGCAGCGAATAGAACCCGCCCGCCCCCAAAGCTGGAGTTCCCCCCATGCCCGAGAGCATCACCCCCGTCATCGGCCTGATCGGCGGCTCCGGCCTCTATGACATCGACGGGCTGGAGGAGCGCGAGTGGCGCCGGGTGCAGACCCCCCTGGGGCGAGCCCTCGGACGCGCTGCTCTTCGGCCGGCTGGCCGGCGTGCGCTGCGTCTTCCTGCCTCGGCACGGGCGCGGCCACCCGACCCCGCCCTCGGACCTCAACTACCGCGCCAATATCGACGCGCTGAAACGCTCCGGCGTCACCGAGATCATTTCCCTCTCCGCCGTCGGCTCGCTGCGGGAGGACCTGCCGCCCGGGCATTTCGTCATCGTGGACCAGTTCATCGACCGCACCTTCGCCCGGCAGAAATCCTTCTTCGGCACGGGTTGCGTCGCGCATGTCTCGGTGGCCCACCCGGTCTGCCCGCGGCTCGGCGATGCGCTGGAAGCGGCGGCGCGGGGCCTTTCCCTGCCGGTGACGCGCGGCGGCAGCTACCTGGTGATGGAGGGGCCGCAATTCTCCACCAAGGCGGAGAGCGAGCTCTACCGCCAATGGGGCTGCAGCGTCATCGGCATGACCAATATGCCCGAGGCCAAGCTCGCCCGGGAGGCGGAGCTTTGCTACGCCACCGTTGCCATGGTGACGGATTTCGACTGCTGGCACCCGGACCACGACCATGTCACGGTCGACCAGGTGGTGAAGGTGCTCTTCGCCAATGCCGACCGTGCCCGGGCCCTGGTGCGCGCGGTCGTGCCGGGCCTCGGCGCCCCGCGCGGCCCCTGCCCCGCCGGCTGCGACCGGGCGCTCGACAACGCCATCATCACCGCCCCCGAGATGCGCGACCCGGCGCTGCTGGCGAAGCTGGACGCGGTGGCGGGCCGGCTGCTGGGCACCAGCCTGCCGTAACCGATTCGACTGCGGGGCAAAACGGGGCAGATCGGCCACGCCTCCGGGGGGATCGGTGGGCAGGCCGCAGTTAGGTATTCACAAACCGATGAATACAATGTTCATCTGCTCTCTATTCCGTGAGCACTGTGAAACGAGCTGGACCTTGCCCGACACCATCCTCGACAGCCACAGCCTCCCTGCCGCCCCCGCCATGCCGGAGGTGAGCGCCTCCGATACGGCCCTGCTCTTCGGCGATGAGAACACGCCGCCCCTCTGGCTCTGGCTGCTGCTGGAGCGGGAGGAGGTGGCGGCGCTGGAGACGGCCCTGCTGGCGCATCTGCGCTCGCCGCTGTTTCCCGTGCGTGCCGGCGAGCGGCTGGTGCGGCCGGGCGACGATGCCGGGCTGCTGGGATTCGCGGCCGGCTTCGCCCCCATCGCCTCCCGCTTCGCCCAGGGGCCGGAACTGGTGCTGGCCGCCACCCGCATCGTCGCCGAGCGCGGCGGCCCGCTCTGCCGCCAAGCGGCGCTGGCCTGCGTCGAGGCGCTGCTGCACCGCCTGCACCGGGAGGCGCGCAACCTGGCCGAGGCGCCCTCCGCCGGGCTCCGCCATTTCGTCCTGGCCGCCCGGCTGGCCGCCGATCTCTGGCTGCGCTTCGTCCCAGGCACCGAAACCGGCCGGGCGCTGCCCAGCCGCCTGGCGGAATTCCTGGAGGTGAAGGCGCCCGCGGCCGCCCCCGCCGCCGCGACCGCCGCCTCGGCGCCCCCGCCGGCCACGGTCCCCGGCGTCACCGTGCTCGGCCCCTTCGAGCCGCCGAACGACCGGGCCGAATGGCAGCTCTACCAGCCCCTCACCGCGCCGCTGCCGCTCCGCCGGGTGCCGCGGGATGCCGGGCGGCGCCTCAGCGCCCTGGCCGAGGCGGCGCCCGCCTTCGCCGCGCCGCTGGCCGAGATCCGCCGCACCCTGGCGCTGGCGGCGCATGCCGGGCGGCCCTCGCCGCGGCTCCGGCCGATCCTGCTGGTGGGCGCGCCGGGGGTGGGCAAGACCTGGTTCGCCCGCCGCCTGGCCGAGGCGCTGGACCTGCCCTTCGCCAGCCTCAACCTCGGCGGCGCCACCGACAACCGCTGCCTCCAGGGCACCGCGCGCGGCTGGAGCGCCGCGACCCCGGCCTGGCCGGTGGCGGAGATGGCCCGGCTCTCGGCCCCCAACCCGGTGCTGTTCCTGGACGAGGTGGAGAAGGCCGGCGGCCAGCGCGAGAGCAATGGCCGCGCGCATGACACGCTGCTGGCGATGATCGAGCCGGAAAGCGCCGCCGCCTGGTTCGATGAATGCCTCCGCAGCACCGCCGATCTCCGCCACGCCCTCTGGATCATGGCGGCGAATGAGACGCGGGGCATTCCGGCGGCCCTGCTCTCGCGCCTCTCGGTGCATCAGGTGGAGCCGCCGCCGGCCAGCGCCTTCCCCTCGGTGATGGCCGGGCTGCTCGGCGGCATCGCCGGCGACATGGGCTGCACGCCGCAGGACCTGCCCGTGCTGCCGGCGGAGACGCGGGAGGCGCTGCGCCTGAGCTTCGCCCGCCACCGCAACCTCCGCCGGCTGCGGGCGGCGCTGGAGGAATGCCTCGGCGTCGCGGCCGAGGCGGCGATGGCCTCAGCGCACTGACCGCCCGCCCGGCGGCTGCCACCGCGCGACCCAGGCATCGTCGAAGCCCAGCACCAGGTCGTCGGCGCAGCGCCGTTCCACCAGGTGGTCGTGCAGGAAGCCGAGCAGGTCGTCCCGCCGCACCCGCTCCGGCGGTGCGGCACCGCGCAGGGCATGCACCACGGGGAAGCGGCGCAGCCAGTCCTCCAGCACCTCGCGCGGGTTCTGGTTGCGGTTGCACATGATGGTCCAGGCGTTGAACTCGGCGATGCAGACCGGGCGGTAGCGGGCCAGCGTGGCGGCGGCGCCATCCAGCACCTCGGTCTCGAAACCCTCGACATCGATCTTCAGCAGGTCGAGCCGTTGCAGCCCCTGCGCCTCGGCGATCCGGTCGAGCGTCGTCACCGGCACAACCACGCGGCCAAGCTGTTCCGCCCGCATGGTGCCGGCGGCGAGCAGGTGGCTGCCGGCGGAATGCTCGGAATCGTGGAACTCGGCCTCGCCGGGCGCGGCGCCGACCGCTGCCCCCTCCACCGCCACCCGCGCCTCCAGGCCATTGGCGGCGATGGTCCGGCGCAGCGCCGCCAGGGTGCGCGGCGAGGGCTCGACCGCCACCACCCGCCCCTGCGGCAGCAGCGCCGCGAGCGCCAGCGCGGTGAGGCCGATATTGGCCCCCACATCCACCGCCACCCCATCCGGCGGCAGCACCGCAGCCGCGACGGAATGCAGCGGCGCCACGCTCCGTGCGTGCTGCGACACGAATTGGAAATAGCTGTCCGCCGGGTCGCCCGCGACGCGCCACCGCCGCCCGGCGATCGTGACCCTGCGTTCCGCCCCGCCTGCCTGTTCCGCCATCCTTGATCCCTTCCCCATGGCCCTTCTGGCCGATGGCGGCCAGGATGCGGGCGAAACCCCCCGCCCTGTCATTCCGGGCGCTGGCACAGCAAGCAAGAGGCAGGAGGTCACGCATGAGCCAGTCCCCCCATCGTCCCGTGCGCCGGGTCGGCGTCATCGGCGCCGGCACCATCGGCGCCTCCTGGACCGCCTATTTCCTGAGCCGCGGGCTGGAGGTGGTGGCCAGCGACCCCTCCCCCGGCGCGCCCGACCTGATCCGCCGCATGGTCGAGGATGCCTGGCCGATCCTCCAGCGGCTCGGCGCGACGCCCGATGCCGACCCCGCGCGCTGGCGCTTCGAGGCCGATCCCGCCGCCGCCGCCAAGGGCTGCGACTTCATCCAGGAAAATGCGCCGGAACGCTATGAGGTGAAGCAGCCCCTGCTCCGCGCCATCAGCGCGGTGCTGCCGGCGGATGTGGTGATCGCCTCCTCCTCCTCCGGCCTGCTCGTAAGCCGCCTGTCGGAGGGTGTGACGCATCCCGCCCGCCTGGTGATCGGCCATCCCTTCAACCCGCCGCACATGATCCCGTTGGTCGAGGTGGTGGGCGGCACCACCGCCAGCCCCGAGGCGGTGGAGGCCGCGATGGGAATTCTACCGCCGGATCGGCAAGCACCCGATCCTGCTGCGGAAGGAGGTTCCCGGGCATCTGGCGAACCGCCTCCAGGCGGCGCTCTGGCGAGAGGCGGTGCATCTGGTGGCGGAGGGCGTGGCCAGCGTCGCCGATGTCGATGCGGCGATCTCCGAGGGGCCGGGGCTGCGCTGGGCGCTGATGGGGCCGCACGCCACCTTCCACCTGGCCGGCGGCGAGGGCGGCTATGCGCATTTCATGCACCACCTGATGCCGGCGGTGACGAGTTGGTGGAGCAGCCTCGGCAACCCGGAGGTGGTGCCGGAATTGCAGCGGGCGCTGATCGCGGGCGTGCAGGAGGAGGTCGGCGGCGCCAGCGTGCAGGAACTGGCGCGCCGGCGCGACGCCGCGCTCACCCGGTTGCTGGAGGCGCGGCAGCAAGAAGGCTGAACCTCGCCGGACCTGCCTGCCCGGAACCGCGCGCGGCCCCGGGCGGCACGGCACCGGCCTGCAGCGGCGTGCCGAATTGATGGTTCGGCACGCCGCTGCAGGCTGTTGTCCGTAGAGCGGATTCACGCCTCCGGGCGGTTCCGCCCTGCGGCGATCCGCTCTAAAGCCTGCCCATCAAGGCCAGGACGATCAGCACCACCACGATCAGCCCGACGATGCCCGAGGGGTAGTAGCCCCAGCCGCCGCTATAGGGCCAGGCCGGCAGCACGGCGAGCAGCACGATGATCAGGATGACGACCAGGACGATGGAGCTCATGGAATGCCCTCCCGGCAGGATGCCGATACGGGCAGGGAACGTCGCCACGCCGCGCCGGTTGCAGGCTGCCGCGTCCTTGTGCGGGTGCGGTGGCTCCGGGTTTCAGCGCAGGGATTCCGGCGAGATCATGTTGGGCAGGACCATTACGATGCTCGGGAATACGATGATAAGCCCCAGCACGGTCAGCATCGGCAGCAGCATGAGGCAGGTATCCTTGAGGGCGGCGGACATCCGTATCCCCGCCACCGAACAGGCGATCATCAGGCAGAGCCCGTAGGGCGGCGTCACCAGCCCGAAGGCGAGCGAGATGATCCCGATCATCGCGAAATGCACCGGATCGATGCCGACGCCCAGGGTCAGCGGCTGCAGGATGGCGCCGACGATGATGATGGCCGGGATGGCGTCGAGGAAGCAGCCCACCACCAGGAAGACCAAGGCCACGAAGAAGCCGGTGCCGATCGACCCCATCCCCCAGGATTTCACGCCGGAAAGCAGCACCTCCGGGATCTGGTAGAAGGCCAGCAGCCAGCCGAAGCAGCTTGCCGTGCCGACGCAGAACAGCGTGATCCCGGCCAGCCGCCCGGTATCGCCGAGCGCATTCAGCAACCCTTTCCAGTCCATCTCCCGGTAGATGAAGAAGGAGAGGAAGCCGGCATAGAGCACCGCAATGCAGGCGCTTTCCGTCGCGGTGAACCAGCCGAAGATCTTGCCGCCGACGATGATGAGCGGCGTCGTCAGCGCCGGGATCGAGACGATGAACCCGGTGACGACCTGCGCCAGGGTGGCGCGCGGATAGGTGGGGTAGCCGCGCGCCTTCGCATAGGCATGCACGGTTCCCATCTGCACCAGGCCGATCAGCAGGCCGGGGATCACGCCGGCCAGGAACAGCGCGCCGATCGAGACGGTCAGCACGCCGCCCCAGACGATCATCAGGATGGAGGGCGGGATGATGACGGCGAGCACCGCGGAGACGGCGGTGATGGCGACGGAGAAGCTGTCATCATAACCCTCCTTCCGCTGCGCCTCAATGAAGATCTTCGATTGCGACGCGGCATCGGCGGTGCTGCTGCCGGAGATCCCGGCGAAGAAGAAGGACAGCACCACATTGATCTGCGCGAGCCCGCCGGGGAAATGCCCGACCAGCGAGCGGGAGAAATTCATCAGCCGGTCGGTTATGCCGCCGATATTCATCAGGTTGGCGGTGAGCAGGAAGAAGGGCACCGCCAGCAGGATGAAGCTGTTGTAGGCGTTGAAGGTCTCCTGCGCGAGCATCATGGGCGAGAGCCGCGGCTCGATCAGCAGGATCGGCAGGCAGGCGAGGCCGAGCGCCACCGCGACGGGCACCCGCAGCACCAGCAGGGTGAAGAAGACGCCGAACAGGATCTCCGCCGCCTGCACCGCGGTGAGGACATTGCCGCCCATCACGCCCGGCCCCGCAGCACCGCCACCGCATCGGCCATGCGCTCCGCCTCGAACAGCATCCAGACCAGGCCGGCGACCGGCCAGACCATGTGGATCGTCCAGAGCGGCAATTCCGCCAGTTCGCTGATCCGGTAGATCGCGAATTCGGTGAACTCCCAGCCCCACCACAGGAAGACGAAGGCGAAGAGCAGCACGAAGCTGCCCGCCAGCAATTCCATCCATGCCTCGCCTTTGGGCGAGAGGCGGGGGAAGACATCCACCACGAAATGCGTGCCCTCCCGCACCGCCAGCATGGCGCCGAGCATCACCGAATAGACCAGGCAGAACCGCGCCAGCTCCTCGGTCCAGATGTAGGAGGGGATGATCGAGGTGTAGCGCGAGAAGATCTGCAGGCTGACCGGCAGCACCAGGATCGCGACACTGAACAGAAGCAGCACGGTGATGCCTTGCGCAACGGCGCGGTTCACGCGGCGCAGCACGCCAAGGGCGCCGCCGGTTGGTGCCTGGGTCATGGAGACTCCGGATGGGGAGGGGATTGGGGGCGGCCGCGCGGCCGCCCCGCCGGCGAGGTCAGGCGTTCAGCGCGTTGATGCGGCCAAGGATCGCCTCTGCGCCGATCTCCTTCGCATAGGCCTGCATGATCGGGTCCACCAGGCGCTTCATCTGCGGGCGTTCGGTGAACTCGACCCGGTGCAGCTTCCCGGCCTTCTCCAGCACCTCCAGCTTCGCCTCGTCCTCGCTCGATTCGATCTGCCGGCCGAAGGCCCCGGCCTCCTTGCCGGCGCGGCGGATCGCCGCCTGGAGGTCGTTGGGCAGCCGCGCGAAGCTCGCGGAGGAGAAGCAGAGCGGCCGGATGGTGATGGCGTGCCGGGTCAGGGCCAGTTGCGGCGCCACCTCGAAGAAGCGCATCTGCTCGACGCCCGCCGCCTCGTTCTCGCCGGCATCGATGACGTTGTTCTGGATGCCGTTATAGACCTCGTTATAGGCGATCACGGTGGGCGACATGCCGATGGCGGCGAAGCTGCGGCTCCAGATCGGCGCGCCCTGGACACGCACCTTCAACCCGCGCAGTTCCGCGATGCTGCGCAGCGGCTTGTTGGCGAAGATGTTGCGCACCCCGCCACCGGCATAGCCGATCAGCATCACCCGCGCCCGCCGCTCGATCTCATCGGCCACCGGCTTGAACATGTCGGCGTCCAGCACGCCGTTCCAATGCTCGAGGTCGCGGAAGATGAAGGGCGCGTCGATGAAGGGGGCGGCGCGGGAGAAGGTGGACATATGCGCCGGGGAGACGATGGCATAGTCCACCGCCCGCCCCTGGGCCATGTACTCGAAATACTGCTTCTCCAGCCCGAGGCTGCTGTTCTTGTGCAGGACGAAATTGATCGGCTTGCCGTAGTACTGGCGCACCAGTTCCTCGAACCGCGCCATGCTGCGGGTGAAGGCGTGCTCGTCGTTGAACTGCGAGGCGCCGTTCAGGGTGATGGCACCCTGGGCGCGCACCGGGATGGACAGGAGGGGCGGGCGCGGCCAGCGCGCCACCCAGCAGGGCCCTGCGGAACATGGTCTCTCCTTGGACGTGCCGGCCGGCTGTGCCGCCGGCTCGGGGAGAGACTAGCGCCAGTCCATGGCGGGAGGGAACCGGCTGGTTACAGGATGCCGGCCCCTCCCGGGGAGGTCATCCCAGGTGCTTCGCGAAGAAGGCGAGGGTCCGTTCCTGCGCCAGGGCGGCATCGGCGGGCACATAGCTGCCGCGCTCCTCGCAGCCGAATCCGTGGCCGGCGCCCTTGTAGACGAAGATCTCGACCTCCGGCCGCGCGGCGCGCACCGCCTCCACATCGCTCATCGGGATGGAGGCGTCCTTCTCGCCGAAATGCAGTTGCACCGGGCAATGGGGCTTCTCCTCGCGGTCGGCGGCGATGCCGCCGCCATACCAGCCGACGCTGGCGGCGAAGTCGCTGGTCCGGGTGGCGCCGTGCCAAGCGACGGTGCCGCCCCAGCAATAGCCGACGATGCCGCGCTTCGCGGATTTCGGCAGGGCGGCGGCGGCGGCCCGGATGTCCAGCACCGTCTTTTCGGCCTTGATGGTGCCGCGCAGCTTGCGGCCGCGCGCCACATCGGCGGGCTCGTAGCCGAGTTCGACCCCGCGCTCGGTGCGGTCAAACAGGGCCGGGCAGATCACGGCATAGCCCTGCTTCGCGAAATCGTCGCAGACCCGGCGCATGTGGCGGTTCACGCCGAAGATCTCCTGCACCACCACCAGGGCGCGCGACGCATCCCGCGGACCGGCGGTGTAGGCGGAGAGGGTATGGCCGTCGGCGGTGGTCAGTTCGATGGTCATGGCGTTTCCCTTCGCGTCTCCCGCCGCTATCCTCCGCGGATGGGCGATATCGTCAACCTGAACCATGCGCGGAAGGCCAGGGCCAGACAGGAGGCCACGGCGAAGGCCGCCGCCAACCGGATGAAGCATGGCCGCGGCAAGGCCGAACGCGCCAATGACCGGGCCGCGGAGGCGCGGCGCCAGGCGCTGCTGGACGGCGCCCGGCAGCCTGGCCCCGGCGCGGACGACCCGCCGCCCGGCTGAGCCCGGCAGGACCAACCCCAACAACAGGAAGCGTCACCATGACCGTTCGAATCCCGGTCCTCGGCCTTGCGGCCCTCGCGTTGCTGGCCGCCTGCGCCGAGCCCGCCGCCACGCCACCGCCGGCCACCGGCGCGGCGGCCGCCGCGCCGGAGCCACCGCCGCCCCCCCGCGGGCCGGTCACCCGCTTCGACGGCCGCTATACCGGCACCGTGACCCTGCTGCCGGACCGCACCCGCGCCTGCCCGGAAGGCCCCACGCAGGAGCGGGAGATCACGGTGCGGAATGGCCAGGTGAATTTCGCCTTCAATCCGCAGGTCCGGCAGGTGCTGACCGGCACGGTCGGGCCGGAGGGCTCGGCCCGCATGGCGGACCGGGTCGACCGTACCATCGCCACCTCCGGCCTCTTCACAGAGAACGGCTTCCGGGGGGGGAGCACAAGAACGGCCTCTGCCACTACGCCGTGCAGATGACCAAGCGGAGCTGAAGCGGGCCGTCGCGGGTCAGCGCGGCCCCGGATCCTCGGGTGGCGCCCGCCGCTCGATCCAGGCGGAGACGGGCCGCATCACGACATGCGCGACCAGGACCAGCGCCGTCAGTGCGGTGGCCAGGGCAATTTCCAGCAGCCCCGCCGCGGCGCCAATGGCGGCCAGGGCCCAGAAGGTGGCGGCGGTGGAAAGGCCGCGGACGGTACCGCCGCGGCGCAGGATCACGCCGGCGCCGATGAAGCCGATGCCGGTGGCGATGGCGCCGAGCGCCGCCCCCGGATTATCCCCGCCATGCGCCACCGCGATGCGGGCGAAGACGCAGGCCGCCCCGGATACCAGGGCGGCGGAGCGCAGCCCGCCGGGATGCCGGCGCCACTCCCGCTCCGCCCCGATGGCCGCACCGAGGGCGAAGGCCAGCAGGACCGCAAGGGCATCCTCCGGGAAGGCGGGCAAGGCGGCCCCGGCCCGGCCTAGACGTTGAAGCGGAACAGCAGGATGTCGCCATCCTTCACGACGTATTCCTTGCCCTCGACCCGCATCCGGCCGGCTTCCTTGGCGCCCTGCTCGCCGCCGAGCGCCACGTAGTCGTCATAGGCGATGGTCTCGGCGGCGATGAAGCCACGCTCGAAATCGCCATGGATCACGCCGGCGGCGGCGGGCGCCTTGGTGCCCCGGGTGATGGTCCAGGCGCGCGCCTCCTTCGGTCCCACGGTGAAGTAGGTCACCAGGCCGAGCAGCGCGTAGCCGGCGCGGATGACGCGGTCGAGGCCGCTGTCCTCAAGCCCGAGGCTGGCCAGGAAATCCGGCCGGTCGGCATCCGGCATCTGGCTGATCTCGGCCTCGATGGCGGCCGAGACCACCACCGCGCGGGCGCCTTCCGCCGCCGCCCGCTCGAAGACCTTCGCCGAATGGGCATTGCCGGTGGCCGCCGCGGATTCCTCCACGTTGCAGACATAGAGCACCGGCTTGGTGGTCAGCAGCTGCAGCCGGCGCGCCGCCTCCTCCTCGCCCTTCGGCACCGCGGTGCGGGCGGGCTTCCCGGCCTGGAGCGCGGCGACGATCGGGTCGATCAGCACCAGTTGCTGCGCCGCCTCCTTGTCGCCGGAGCGGGCGCGTTTCTGCAGCCCGACCTGGCGCTTCTCCAGCCCATCGAGATCGGCCAGCATCAGCTCGGTCTCGACCGTCTCCGCATCCCGCACCGGGTCGACGCTGCCCTCCACATGCGTCACGTCGCTGTCCTCGAAGCAGCGCAGCACATGGACGATGGCGTCCACCTCGCGGATATTGGCCAGGAACTGGTTGCCCAAGCCCTCGCCCTTGGAGGCGCCGCGCACCAGCCCGGCAATATCCACGAATTCCAGGCTGGTCGGCACGGTCTTCTGGCTCTTGCCGATGCGGGTCAGCATGTCGAGGCGCGGATCGGGCACGCCGACCCGGCCGACATTCGGCTCGATGGTGCAGAAGGGGTAATTCGCCGCCTGCGCGCTGGCGGTCGCGGTCAAGGCGTTGAACAACGTCGATTTCCCGACATTCGGCAGCCCGACGATGCCGCAATTGAAACCCAAGGGAACCTCCTGACAATCAGCCGCGCAGCAGCCCGGCCAGGCGCTGCGCGAGAATGGTGGCGGCGATGCGGGCCGCGCCATCGTCGGTATCGAGCGAGAGCGAGGCGGCCAGCACGGGCGCCGCGAGCCCGGCCGGCGGCAGCCCGGCGCGGCGCGCGGCGGCGATGATCCGCCCGGCCTGGGCCGCGCTGTCGCCGCCCCCGCCCAGCACCTCGGCGGCCTCCAGCAGCAGCGCGGCGCGCAGCGCGGCCTCGCCGGCCGCATGCAGCGCGGTGCGCTGGCGCCGCACATCGGCCAGCGGCCCGCCGGAGGGGTCGCCCGGCACCACCGCCACGGCGGCGCGGAGGGCGGCAGCGGTCTCGGCCAGCGCCCGCGCCTCCCGCACCAGGCCGGCGGCCAGGGCGGCGGCGCCATTGGCGAAGTCCTCGGCGCCAGGGCCGCCCATGCCTGCGGTGAAATCGGCTTCCGCCTCCTCCATCAGCGCGTCTCCTGCGTCAGCAGCGCCACCCGCGTCATGAAATCCTCCGCCCGGCGCTCGGCCAGCAGCGGTGCGGCCTCGGCCACGGCGTCGAGCAGCGTCTCCAGCCAGGGCAGGTCGGGTCTGGCGAAGTTGCCGAGCACATGGCCGGTCACCTTCTCCTTCATGCCGGGATGGCCGATGCCGAGGCGCACCCGCTGGAACTCCGGCGTGCCCAACGCGCGCTGCATGTCGCGGATGCCGTTATGCCCCGCCGCGCCGCCACCCTGCTTCACCCGCACCTTGCCGGGTGCCAGGTCGAGCTCGTCGTAGAAGGCCGTGATGTCGCCGGGCGGCACCTTGTGGAAGGCCGCGGCCGGCTGCACCGCGTCCCCGCTGCCATTCATGTAGGTCATCGGCTTCAGCGCCAGCACCTTCACGCCGGCGATGCTGCCCTCGGCGACCTCGCCCTTGAAGCGCCGCCGCCACGGGCCGAACCCGTGGCGGCGGGCGATGGCCTCGATCGCCATGAAGCCGATATTGTGGCGCTGCCGGGCATGTTCCGGCCCGGGATTGCCCAGGCCGACCCAAAGCAGCATGGCAGCGCCCCTTGCCCTGGCTCTGGCCTACTTCTTCTTGGCCGGGGCCTTGGCGGCTGGCGCCTTGCCGGCGGGCGGGGCCTTCTGCTTGGTCGCCTCGGGCGCGGCGGCGGCGACTGGCGCGGCGGGGGTCTCCTCGGCGACGGTCGGCGCGGCGATGGTCGCCACCACGAAGTCGCGGACGATCACCGACTTGGTGCCGAACTGGTCGCGCACGGCGGACCAGCGCAGGCTGTCGCCGATGCCGGCGGCGCCGAGATCGATCTCAAAGCCCCCCCGGCACGTTGTCCGGGTCGGCCTGCACCTCGATGTCACGGCGCACGACGTTCAGCACGCCTCCGGCCTTGATGCCCGGGCAGGTATCCTCATTCACGAAGACCACCGGCACCTTCACCCGGATCATCTGTCCGGCCGCCAGGCGCTGGAAATCGACATGCAGCGGCCGGTCGGTCACGGGGTGGAACTGCACCTCGCGCATCAGGGCGCGCTCGGTCCTTCCTCCGTCGCCCTTCACCGCCACCTCATAGAGATGGCCCTGCCAGCCGCCCTTCTGCAATTCCTTCATCACGTCGCGCGGGTCGAGGGCGATCAGCGTCGCCTCCTGCTTCGCACCGTAGATGACGGCGGGGACCAGCCCCTCTCGCCGTGTCGCGCGCGCCGCCCCCTTACCGGAACGCCCACGCGCCTCGGCCTCGATCCGAATGGTTTGGACCATGGTCGTACCTCGCTTGGCTATGGAATGGCCTGGCCGGGTCGCGGCGCCCCGAATGGTCGCGGCCGCCCGAATTCAGGCGCGCCGGCCTCCAGGGGTGCCGGCGCGCCGCGGGCCTTAGCCCATCGGCCCCCAGGGCGCAACCTGCCGATTGACCGCCGCCCGACGGCGGGACTAGCCTCGCCCGCATCGGCGCCATCCGCAGGCGCGCCGTCAGAGGCGGCCCCCCGCGTCCAAGCCTGCGCCCCTTCAGCCGCACCACTGCGCGGCATTGACGGAGGCGCTCATGGACGCCGTTTCGATTTCCCCCGAAGCCCTGCTCGCCGCCAGCCTCGGCTTCCCCGGCCCGCAGATCCTGGACATGAGGCGGGAGGCCGCCTTCGGCACCGCCGAGCACGCCCTGCCCGGCGCCCTCCGGCGCGATCCCGAAGCCGTCGCCGCCTGGGCCGGCGCCCTGGAGACGCACCGGCCGGTCGTCGCCTATTGCCTGCATGGCCATGCGGTCAGCCAGGAGGTCGCGGCGGCGCTTCGCGCCCGCGGCCTGGCGGCCAGCTACCTGGAAGGCGGGATCGAGGGCTGGGCCTCGCTCGGCCTGCCGCTGGCGGCGAAGCCCGGCCGCCCCTCGGTCTGGGTGACGCGGGCGCGGCCGAAGGTGGATCGCGTCGCCTGCCCCTGGCTGCTGCGCCGCTTCGTCGACCCGGATGCGCGCATCCTCTTCGTGCCGCCGGCCGAGGTGGCGCGGGTGGCGGGGGCCACGGGCGGCACCGCCTTCGACATCCCCGGCGCCCCCCTATACGCATGAGGGCGAGGGCTGCAGCTTCGATGCCTTCCTGGCGCGCCACCGGCCGGAGGACCCGGCCCTCGCCCTGCTGGCCCGCATCATCCGCGGCGCCGATACCGAAAGGCCGGATCTGCACCCGGCTTCCGGCGGGCTCTTCGCCGCCGCGCTCGGCTTCTCGGCGCTGATCGCCGAGGACCAAGTGCTGCTGCGCCACGCCTTTCCGCTCTATGACGCGCTCTATCTCTGGTGCCGTGACCTCCAGGGCGAGGCACATCGCTGGCAGCCCGCCGCCGCGGCCTGACCTGCCTGCCTCAAAGGTGCCTGCCCGATGAATGTCCTGCCGCCCGATGCCGCCGCCTTCCCGAGCTTCGCCCAGGCGCTCCGCGTCTGGCTCCGGGTCGGCTGCCTCTCCTTCGGCGGCCCCGCCGGGCAGATCGCGCTGATGCACCGGGAGGTGGTGGATGAGCGCCGCTGGGTCTCCGACGCCCGGTTCCTGCATGCGCTGAATTTCTGCATGCTGCTGCCGGGGCCGGAGGCGACGCAGCTCGCCACCTATCTCGGCTGGCTGCTGCATGGGGTGAAGGGCGGGGTGGCGGCCGGGCTGCTCTTCGTCCTGCCGGGCGCCGTGGTGATGCTCGGGCTCTCCATCCTCTATGCCACGCTGGGCGAGGTGCCGCTGGTGGCGGCGCTGTTCTTCGGCCTGAAATGCGCGGTGCTGGTGCTGGTGGTGGAGGCGCTGCTGCGGGTGGCGCGACGGGCGCTCAAGGGTGCGGTGTCCTGGGCCGTGGCGGTGGCCGCCTTCCTGGCGCTGTATCTGCTCGGCCTGCCCTTCCCCGCCGTGGTGCTGGCCGCGGCCCTGCTGGGCTACTGGCAGCCAGACTCCTTCGTCGGCGGCGGCCATGGCGCGGCGCAGGAGGGCCCGCCCGCCCTGCTGGATGCCCTGCTGGCGCGCGAGCCGGAGCGGATCGCTCGGCTCACCGGCGCGGCGCGGCGGGCGGGGCTGGCCACCCTGGCGCTCTGGGTCTGGCCGGTGGCGCTGCTGCTGGCGGAGGGCGGGCAAACCACGTCCCCTTGGGCCGATATCGCCTGGTTCTTCTCCAAGATGGCGGTCGTCACGGTGGGCGGCGCCTATGCCGTGCTCGCCTATGTGGCGCAGCAGGCGGTGGAGCATTACCACTGGCTGACCGCCGGGGAGATGCTGGCGGGGCTCGGCCTGGCCGAGACCACGCCCGGGCCGCTGATCCTGGTGCTGCAATTCACCGGCTTCATGGCGGGCCATGCCTGGGGCGGGGTCTGGGGCGGCACGCTGGCCTCGCTGCTCACGCTCTGGGTGACCTTCGCGCCCTGCTTCGCCTGGATCTTCCTCGGCGCCCCCTATGTGGAGCGGCTGCACAACCAGCCGCGGCTGAAGGGCGCGCTGGCGGGGGTGACGGCGGCGGTGGTCGGCGTCATCGGCAACCTGGCGCTGTGGTTCGGCCTCCGGGTCCTCTTCGCGGAGGTGCGCGAGGTGCCGCTTGGGCCGCTCGCCCTGGACATGCCTGTCGCGGCCACGCTGGATGGGGTGGCGCTGGCCCTGGCGGCGCTGGCGGCGCTCTGCCTGTTCCGGCTGAAGCTCGGCGTGGTGCCGACATTGGCGGTCGCGGCGGTTTCGGGGCTGGCGGTGAAGTCCCTGATGGGGTGATACCGGAGGTCGCCCGAGGCAGCCGAGGAAGATCCGCTTGCCGGAACACCACACGCCGCTGATCGCCACCATCGCCGTCGGCCTGATGCTCGCCTTCATCTTTGGCCTGGCCGCGCACCGGCTGCGCTTCTCGCCGCTGGTCGGCTATCTGGTGGCCGGCATCGCCATCGGCCCCTTCACCCCGGGCTTCATCGCCGACCAGGAGCTGGCGAACGAGTTGGCGGAAATCGGCGTGATCCTGCTGATGTTCGCGGTCGGCCTGCATTTCTCGCTCAAGGACCTGATGTCGGTGCGGGCCATCGCGGTGCCCGGGGCGATTGCGGGGATCGCCACCGCTACCCTGCTCGGGACCGCGCTGGCCTGGTCCTTCGGCTGGCCGCCTGGCGCCAGGCTGGTCTTCGGCCTGGCGCTCTCGGTCGCCAGCACCGTCGTGCTGCTGCGGACGCTGCAGGAGCGGCGGCTGATGGAGACCGACCGCGGCCACATCGCTGTCGGCTGGGTGATCGTCGAGGATCTCGCCATGGTGCTGGCGCTGGTGCTGCTGCCGGCGATCGGGCCCACCATTGCCGCGGGCACCAGCCTGTCGCCCTGGCAATTCGGGGCGCTGGTGGCGCTGACCCTGGCCAAGGTCTCAGCCTTCGTGGCGATCATGCTGCTGGCCGGGCGGCGGGTGATCCCCTGGGTGATGCATTACGCCGCCCATACCGGCTCGCGCGAGCTGTTCCGGCTGGCGGTCTATGCGGTGGCGCTCGGCGTGGCCTTCGGGGCGGCGCAGTTGTTCGGCGTTTCCTTCGCGCTCGGTGCCTTCTTCGCCGGCATGGTGATGGGCGAGAGCAAGCTCAGCCAGCGCGCGACGGAGGAGGCGCTGCCGCTGCGCGATGCCTTCGCGGTGCTGTTCTTCGTCTCGGTCGGCATGCTGTTCGACCCGCATGTCCTGCTGCGGGCGCCCTGGGCGGTGCTGGCGACGCTCGGCATCATCGTCATCGGCAAGCCGCTGGTGGCGATGGCGATCGTCCGCGCCTTCGGCCATCCGATGGGCACCGCGCTGACCATCTCGGCCAGCCTCGCCCAGATCGGCGAATTCTCCTTCATCCTGGTGGGGCTTGGCGTCACCATGGGGTTGCTGCCGCCGGAGGGGCGGGACCTGGTCCTGGCCGCCGCCATCCTGTCCATCCTGCTGAACCCCTTCCTGATCGCGGCGCTGGAGCGCGGCCGGGTGCGGCTGCTGCCGCGCACCATCCTGCCCAGCGCCCGGAAGGCACCGGAACCGCAGCGCGCCGAGCCGGAACCCGCCTCGCCGCCGCCCGCCCCGGCCAGCGAGCCGCCCGCCGTGACCACGCTGGAGGGGCATGAGGTGGTGGTCGGCTATGGCCGGGTCGGCTCCATCCTCGGCGCCGGCCTCGCCGCCGCCGGCCATCCCTTCCTGGTCTTCGAGGAAACCGACGAGCGGATGCAGGCGGCGCGGGGCATGGGCGCCGAGGTGGTGGTGGGCAATGCCGCCGACCCGGAGGTGCTGGCCGCCGCCAACCTGGCCGCGGCGCGCCGGCTTTTCGTCACCATCCCGGACGCCTTCGAGGCCGGCCAGGTGATCCAGCAGGCCCGTGCCCTCAATCCCGGCCTGGAGATCCTGGCCCGCGCCCATTCCGAGGAGGCGGTGGCGCATCTCACCGGGCTCGGCGCCACGCTGGCCGTGATGGGCGAGCGCGAGATCGCCCACCGGATGCTGGAAGCCGCGCTGGCGGAGGCGCCAGCCCTCAGCCCCGCTCCCGAGCCAGCGCCGCCAGCAGCCGCCTGAACCCCGCCGCCTGCTGCCGCAGCCAGCCGCCGGAAGCCAAGGCCTCCGGCGCGCCGGGATCGCCGGTGCGGGGATAGACATCGCGGCGGAAATCCCCGGTGCCGAAGGCCCAGTCCCAGACCGGCAGCAGCACGGCATAGTTGCGGCCATGCTCGCCGGCCGAGAGCAGGCCGTGATGCAGCCGGTGGAAGCGGGGCGAGACCAGCAGCCGCTCCCCCAGCCGGCCGAAATCCAGCCGGACATTGGCGTGGGAGAGGCTCTCGGCCAGGCGCATCAACAGCAGGATCAGCGGGAACTGCCCCGGCGGTACGCCGATCAGCAGCGCGATGCCGCCGAACCAGAGCGCGGCAATGACCTCGTCCAGCACATGGTTGCGGTCATCGGTCCAGAAGGTCATCCGGCGCTGCGCATGGTGCACGGAATGCAGCGCCCACCACCAGCCGAAGCGGTGCTGCGCCCGGTGGCGCCAGTATTCGCCGAAATCCAGGATCACCACATAGAGCGCCAGCGCCAGCAGCGGGTGGTCGCGCAGCGGCGGGACCAGCATCTCAAGGGTCGGCGGCATCACCCCGGCCTCGGTCAGCCAGCCCTCCCAGAGGGATTGCAGCGAGGCCAGGACCACGAAGGCCAGAAGCGGCAGCAGGCCGAGCCGGGTGAGGAAGGTATAGACCATGTCGGTCCTGACCACCCGGCCGCTGCCCTCCCAATGCTCCACCGGCCGCCAGGCCTCGAGCGGCCGGCAGACCGCATAGACCACGGCGATGCCCAGCAGGCCGAAGACGGCGAAATCCAGCCAGTCATGCAGGTCCTCCGCCCAGTCCATCAGGCCGAGGGCATAGAGGGGCGGCTGGACCAGTGTCTCGAACAGCCAGCCGGTGGTGGCGGCGTAGAGATCCTCAAGCATGGCGTGCCTATATCACCGCCCCTGCGGCGGCAGCAGGGCGAAGCAGAAGCCGCGCGCCTGGAGGCCGGCGATCACCTCCTCCAGCACCGCGGCGAAGGGCTCGCGCCGGCTGCGGACCCCCCAATGCAGCACCACCACCTCGCCGTCCCGGGTGCGCTCGATGGCGCGGCGGGCGAGCGCGGCATTGGGATGGGCGGCGCTGTCGAGTTCGTCGCCCCAGAAGCCATTGGCGGTCCAGCCCTGGTGGCGAAGCCCGCAGGCCGCGGCCAGCCGCAGCGCATTCGGCGTGGTGATGCCGCCGGGCGCCCGCCAGAGCGGCAGCACCACCGCCCCCGGCACCATCTGCCTGAGCCTGGTGATCGGCCGCGCCAGCTCGGCGCAGAGCCCGGCCTGGTCCAGCACCTCCGTGCCGCCGCCCTGGCGGGAGGCGTAGCGCACCCGGCCCGGCGCGGGGTCGCCGCGGAAATACCAGTGGCGCCAGGTATGGCTGGCGAAGGCATGGCCCTCGGCGGCGCGGGCACGCCAGAAGGGCGCCCAACTCTCGTCCAGGGTGCGGTCGCCGCGGAAGCTCGGCTCATCCGCCAGGAAGAGGGTGGCCGGGACCCCGCGGCGGCGCAGGATCCCGGCGATCTGCTCGGCCTCCCTGCCCCAGCCGGTATCGATGGTGAGATGGACTGTGCCGCGGCAGGCGGGCGGGATGGCAGGGGCCGCCAGGCCACCCCCCGGCTGGGCGCGGGCCAGGCCCGGTGCCGCCAGGGCCGCCAGCAGCAGCCTGCGGGGGGAACGGCGTCATCGGCTCAGCAGGCGCCGCCAGCCTGAACGCTGCTCAGGCGTGGCCGCCGCCGGCTGTACCGGGGCCGGCTGCGACGCGGGCTGGGCGGCGGGAGGTGCCGGCTCGGCTGCGGCCGGGGTGGCAGCCATCGGCGAGCCGGGGGCCGGCACGGCGGCCGCCGGCGGCGGCGCCTCGTCGCGCCGCGGCTGCACGAAGATCCCATGCGGGGAACGGCCGACCGGGATGGTCTCCGCCTCCCCCGTCGCCGGGTCCACCACCGCCACCCGTGCCACCCAGCGCAGCGTCACCCAGAGCCGCCCATCCCGGTCGAAGGCGATGCAGTCCGGCCCGCCTGGAATCTCCCAGCGCGCCGTCACCGCCAGCGTCTCGGGATCGAGCAGGCTGATGCGGCTATCGACGCGCGAAGTGGCATAGAGGGCACGGCCATCCGGGGCGGGGACAATCGTGTGCGCGCCACGGCCGACCGGGACGGTGCGCTCCACCCTGCCATCCGCCGGGTTCACCACCGCCACATGGTCCGAGCCCATGATGCCGACCAGCAGCCGGCCGCGGTGCCAGATCACCCCGGCCGGCTGCGGCCCGACCTCCGCGGTCCAGAGCGGCTTGCGCTGGATCAGGTCGATCGCCATCAGCCGCTTCACGCCCTGGAGGGTGACATAGGCGACCCGGCTGTCCGGCGAGAAGGCCAGGTGGCTGGGCTTGTCCGGCACCCGCAGCCGCTGCAGCAGGCTGAGCGTCGCGGCATCGTAGATATCCACCTGGTCGCGGCGCAGGCTGGTGATGACCAGCAGCTTGCCGTCCGGCGTGTATTCCAGGTGGTAGGGATTGCTGATCCGCTCCCGCCGCGTCACCTCGGCGGTGGCAGGGTCGAGGAACAGCAACTCGTTGGCGCCGGAATCGCCTACCACCAGGGCGCTGCGGTCAGGCGTCAGCAGCAGGTGGTGGACCTCGCGCAGCACCGGGATGCGCTGGGTTTCCTCGCGGGTGCGGGCATCGAGCACGCTGATCGAGGCATCGCCGGAATTCAGCACATAGACGAGATCGGCCCTGGCGGTGCCGGCGAGGCCGAGCACCAGCAGGGCGGGCAGGACGAACAGGGGGCGGGGCAGCCGCATGGAGAAGCTTTCAGGACCAGGGGCGGACAGCTTCCGCAGCAGCGCCGGCCCGGCAGGGTGCCTTGCCAGGCCGGCGCCGACATTCTGGGCGCAACCGCGCCGGGCTTCCAGTCAGGAGCCGGCCGGGTCGAAGCGCATCGCCACGCCGTTCATGCAGTAGCGCTGGCCGGTGGGGGGCGGGCCATCCGGGAAGACATGGCCAAGATGCCCGCCGCATCTGGCGCAATGCACCTCGGTCCGCGCCATGAAGAGGCTGCGGTCGCTGGTGGTGCCGACGCCCTCCTCCAGCGGTGCCCAGAAGCTCGGCCAGCCGGTGCCGCTCTCGAATTTGGTCCCGGCATCGAAGAGGGGATGGCCGCAGGCGGCGCAGACGAAGGTGCCCGGCCGCTTCTCGGCATTGAGCGGGCTGGTGCCCGGGCGCTCCGTGCCATGCTGGCGGAGCACGCGGAACTGCTCCGGCTTGAGCTCGGCGCGCCACTCTTCCTCGGACTTCCGGACGGGGTATTCGGCCTCGGGCGCCTTGTCCCTGCTGAAGAATGCCATCTCTCGATTCCCTTGCCGCTGTTTCCTCAAGTGCCGTTAAGCGGCTGGACGCTTCAGCCGGTCGGCGAAGCTCTTGCGGGATTTGGACACTTTCGGGGCGATCACCGCGCGGCAATAGCCGCTGCCCGGGGTACGGGTGAAATAATCCTGGTGCTCCGCCTCGCCCGGCCAGAATTGCGTGAGCGGCACCAGTTCCGTCACCAGCGGCGCATCCCAGAGCCCGGCCTTGGTGATTTCCGCCATCACCGCCTCCGCGGTCCGCTTCTGCTCCTCCGAATGGTAGAGGATCACCGAACGGTATTGCGGCCCGACATCCGCGCCCTGGCGGTCCCTGGTCGTCGGGTCGTGGATGGTGAAGAAGATCCGCAGCAGGTCGGCATAGCTGATGACGGCCGGATCGAAGCTGACCTGCACCACCTCGGCATGGCCGGTGCGCTTGCCGCAGACCTGCTCATAGGTGGGGTTCGGCTGATGGCCGCCGGCATAGCCCGAGACCACCTGGCTCACGCCCTTGAGGTCGCGATAGACCGCATCCAGGCACCAGAAGCACCCGCCACCCAGGGTTGCCACCTCGACCCCGGCCTTCCCCGTCCCGCTCATGCCGCCATCTCCTGCCATGCCGCGCAGAGATAGGGTGCCGGGGCCGCTTGTGCAGCGGGGATGCGATCATTGCCCTGCCTGCGCCGCCTGCCTAGTGTCCCGATTCCGAAGTCCTTTGGCCTTCGTTCTCAGGCCACTAGCCTGTGTTTTCAGTGGCCTGCCGATCCGCTCCGTTCGCTGGTGATCCAGCGAACTTCGCGGGCAGGACACTAGGCTGGCCCCGACCCGGAGACTCCAGGCATGACGGACCCGCGACTGGCCGAGATCGCCGATCTGCTGGAGCGGAAGGCGGAGGGGCGCTACGGCCTGGAGGCCATCACCCAGCGCCAGCATGCCCTGCAGGCGGCGCTGGCGGCGGAGCAGCAGGGCTGCCCGGAGGCGCTGGTCGTCGCCGCGTTGCTGCATGACATCGGCCATCTCGTGCATGACCTCGGCAACAATCCGGCCGGGGCGGGGGTGGATGACCGGCATGAGGAACTCGGCCACCGCTACCTTGCCGCCTGGTTCGGGCCGGAGGTTACGGAGCCGGTGCGGCTGCATGTCGCCGCCAAGCGCTTCCTCTGCGCCACCGAGCCGGACTACTTCGCCAGGCTGGCGCCGGATTCGGTGCTCAGCCTGCGGCTCCAGGGCGGGCCGATGTCGGATGCGGAGGTCGCCGCCTTCCGCGCCCTGCCGCAGGCCGCGGCGGCGGTGCAGCTTCGCCGCTTCGACGAGGCGGCGAAGGTGCCGGGCCTGCCAACGCCGCCGGTGGCGCATTTCCTGCCCGCTGTCGCGCGCTGCCTGCTGCCGGCGGGCTGAGACGGACCGGCTTCCCGCATAGGGCATTGCATTCTGCTCCGCCCCGGACAGGGCTTGAACTTCCTATGGGGGCTCACCCATTACGATTACGCTTAACCATCGGCGGACAAGGTCATGCTGCAGACGATCGCCCCTGATGCGGCCGCCCACCTGATGCGGGAAGGTGCCGCCACGCTGGTCGATGTGAGGGAGCCGGACGAATATGCGCGCGAGCGCATCCCCGGTGCGCGCAACCTGCCGCTCTCGCGGCTGGAGGAGATCGAGCAGGTGGTGCCACCAGGCCGGCCGGTGCTGTTCCACTGCCGCAGCGGCGCCCGCACCAGGGACAATGCGGCCCGACTCGCCGCCAAGGCGGGGCTGCGTGCAGCCTATGTTGTCGAGGGCGGGCTGGATGCCTGGAAGCGTGCCGGCCTGCCGGTGGCCGAGGACCGGCGCCGGCCGCTGGAGTTGATGCGGCAGGTGCAGATCGCGGCAGGCTCCATGGTCGTGCTCAGCGTCCTGCTCGGCGCGCTGGTTTCGCCCTGGCTCTATGGGCTGGCGGGATTTGTCGGCGCGGGCCTGGTCTTTGCCGGCGTCACCGGCACCTGCGGCTTGGCGCGGGTGCTGCGCCTGATGCCTTGGAATCGGCCCGCCCCCACCACTCCGGCCATCACGACCTGAACGATGAGGAAATAGGGCGCGGCCATTTTCAGGCGCTGCGGCTGGAGCGACAGGACCGCCCTACTGGCAGGCCAGGCATTCCTCGTAATCCGTCACGCCCTGCGCCGCCCTGGCGGCCAGTGGCACCGCCGCATCCGCCGCGGTCGCGACATGCGCCGCCATCACATCGCCCTGCCCCACCACCTTGGCGCTGATCGTATCGGCGCGCTGGATCGACAGGCTGCGGCAGTAGTACAGCGACTTCACGCCGCGCTTCCAGGCCATCATGTGGATCTGGTGCAGGTCGCGCTTATGGATATTGGCCGGCAGGAATAGGTTCACCGACTGGCTCTGGCAGATGAAGGGCGCGCGGTCCGCCGCATGCTCCACCACCCAGCGCTGGTCGAGCTCGAAGGCGGTCTTGAAGGTGGCCTTCTCCTGCTCGGTCAGGAAGTCGAGGTGCTGCACGCTGCCCTTGGTGACGGTGATGCTGGTCCAGGTCTCGTCATCGTCGCGCCCGTGCTTCGCCAGCGCCTTCTTCAGATAGGGGTTGCGGACGATATAGCTGCCGGACAGCGTCTTGTGGTTGTAGACATTCGCCGCCACCGGCTCGATCCCCGGGGAGGCGCCGCCGCAGATGATGCTGATGCTGGCGGTCGGCGCGATCGCCATCTTGTTCGAGAAACGCTCCATGAAGCCGTATTCAGCGGCATCCGGGCAGGGCCCGCGCTCCTCCGCCAGCAGCCGGCTCGCGACATCCGCCTGTTCGCGGATGTGCTTGAACATCTTCTTGTTCCAGACCTTGGCGATCACGCTCTCGAAGGGCACGTTCTGCGCTTGCAGGAAGCTGTGGAAGCCCATCACGCCGAGGCCGACGCTGCGTTCCCGCATGGCGCTGTATTTCGCCTTGGCCATGGAATCTGGCGCGCCGTCGATGAACTCCTGCAGCACGTTGTCGAGGAAGCGCATCACATCCGGGATGAAGCGCGGCTCATCCTTCCACGCGAACCAGGTCTCCAGGTTCAGCGAGGAGAGGCAGCACACCGCGGTGCGATCCTTGCCATGCTGGTCGCGGCCGGTGGGCAGGGTGATCTCGGAACAGAGGTTGGAGGTCTTCACCTCCAGCCCGGCGAGTTTCTGATGCGCCGGCTGCGCCCGGTTCACATGGTCGGAGAAGACGAGGTAGGGCTCGCCCGTCTCGATCCGCGCCGTGAGGATGCGGATCCAGAGCGCGCGGGCCGAAACGGTGCGGACGATGGCGCCGTCCTTCGGGCTGGTCAGCGGCCATTCCTCATCGGCCTCGACCGCGCGCATGAAGGCGTCGGGCACCAGCAACCCGTGATGCAGGTTCAGCGCCTTGCGGTTCGGGTCGCCGCCGGTGGGGCGACGGATCTCGATGAACTCCTCGACCTCCGGATGGCTCACCGGCAGATAGACCGCCGCCGAACCACGCCGCAACGAACCCTGGCTGATCGCGAGGGTGAGGCTGTCCATCACCCGGATGAAGGGCACCACGCCGGAGGTCTTGCCGTTGCGCCCGACCTTCTCGCCGATGCCGCGCAGGTTGCCCCAGTAGCTGCCGATGCCGCCGCCCTTGGCCGCCAGCCAGACATTCTCGTTCCAGAGGCCGACGATGCCGTCCAGGCTGTCATCCGCCTCGTTCAGGAAGCAGGAGATCGGCAGGCCGCGGGTGGTGCCGCCATTGGACAGGACCGGCGTGGCCGGCATGAACCAGAGCCGCGAGATGTAGTCGTAGATCCTTTGCGCATGCGCGGCATCGTCGCCATAGGCGGAGGCCACGCGGGCAAACAGGTCCTGGTAGCTCTCGCCGGGGAGCAGGTAGCGGTCGTCCAGCGTCGCCTTGCCGAAATCCGTCAGCAGGGCATCCCGCGAACGGTCGATCTGGACCTGATGATGCCCCTCAAGCTGCACCGTATCGAACAAGGCAACACCCCCCTCAATCCCCCGGTTCGCAGCATGCATGGCGAATGGCCTCTACACAAGATATTGCCGTGGTCTCTCCAGGCTAACACCAGATGGGGTGTCTGGTTCCAGGATTTCGCGAACCCGTGAGGCCTAGGCAAACCGCCAATGTTCCGTTTTCGTTCAGCCAAGCGGGGCCGCAATCCCGGCGCCGGAGCATGCACGGAAGCCACACCCGGGCGCATCCATTCTGTCGCGCCGGCGCCGGTTGCTCCCCGATATCCACTGCCGTCCCCGCTATCCACAGGGGGGGTGCGCGGCCACGGGACGGGCAGCGACTCGCGCAGCCGGACGCCGCCGGGCATCCCCGCCCCCGCCGCCCGGTCCCAAGGCACCACCGGGGGCGTTCGGCTGTTCAAGGCCATCGGCCCGCGTGATGAGCTGACCATCGGCCTGACGGAGACCAAATTGCAGCGCCTCGGCAGCGGCCCGGAGGTGGAGCGAATCGCCCGCACCCTGGTCGCCGATGGCCGGGTGACCGCCTGGCGCTACATCGTCGGCTGTGCACCGGATGGTGGCACCCGCTTCGCCCCGCAAGGCCAGGTCGCGATCCTTCGCAATGACGCGCTGCGCATCGAGCCCTATGCAGCCTCCCTGCCGGTGGCGCCGCCCCCGGGACTTTGAGGTGCGTCATGGAACTGGAACCCAGCGTCGCCCGCCACTATGCCCGGCCCGACCTGCTCGCCGCGATCCTGGCCGCCCTGCGCGAGGCCGGCCACGACCCGGAGCATCCACGCCCGGAGGACCTCGCGCCGCTCGATGAATTCCATGTCCGCGGACGGGAGCCGACGGCGGAGCTCGGCCGCGCGCTCGGCCTCGCCCCGGGGCAGCAGGTGCTGGATATCGGCAGCGGCATCGGCGGCCCCTCGCGGCATCTCGCCGTCGCGCATGGCTGCCGCATTACCGGCATCGACCTGACCGAGGAATACTGCCGGGTCGCGACCGCGCTGGCCGAGCGGCTCGGCCTGGCCGACCGGGTCGCCTACCAGCAGGGATCGGCGCTCGTCATGCCCTTCCCGGATGCCGGCTTCGACGCCGCCTATACCCAGCACGTGGCGATGAACATCGCCGACAAGCCGCGCCTCTATGCCGAGATCCATCGGGTGCTGAAGCCGGGCGCGCGCTTCGGTCTCTATGACCTGCTGCAGGGGCCGGGCGGCGAGGTGCTGTTCCCGGTGCCCTGGGCACGCGACCCCGCCACCAGCTTCCTGGTGACGCCCGAGGCGCTGCGCGGCGCCTTGCAGGAGGCCGGATTCGAGATCCTGTCCTGGCGGGAGAGCGGCGCGGAGGCGCGCGCCTGGCTGGCCGCGCAGCGCGAGCGGCAGCGGCGCGAGGGCCCGAAGCCCAGCCCGATCGCCATATTGTTCGGCCCGGACCACCCCGCCATCCTCCGCAACCTGGCGCGCAGCCTGGAGGAGGCGCGGGTGGTGCCGACCGAGGTGATCTGCCGCCGGCGGTGACGCCGCCCGGTGACCGGAACGCGGTGCGCCCGGAGGGCCGCGCCTCAGCCAGGCGCGCCACGCCCCCGCTGGCCGGCATCCCGGCAGGCACGGGTCCTGGCTTCGGCGGTCCCCGGCCTGCAAGCACCGGTGCGCGAAGTCCCACCGCCTTCCGCCCGCGGCGGCCGGGCCGTGCCGCGCTGTGGCGTGCGGGGCGGCTCGGCCTCCATGGCCCGCCGCTCCGTCGCGGCGGCCGGACTCCGCCCGCGCGGCGGGGCCTGCCAGCCGCGGGTATCGGCCCAGAAATCGCCTGGCTCCACCTGCAGCGGCGCCAGATGCCGCGGCTCGGGCAAGGCCGGGCGGCCGGGGGCCGGCGCCTCGATCCCCTGCGCCCGGCCATGCCCTGGCTCGCCGAACAGCCCGGCCAGCAGCACCGCCAGGATCAGCCATGCCTGGCTGGCGGAGCCCAGGCGCCATGCGAAGGTCACGCGGGCTTCCCCCAGTTCATTCCGCATCTCATCCCAGGAAAGCCGCCGCGGTGGCAAGGGATTCCAGGGACTCAGCCGCGCAGCGCCGCCAACGCCGCCTCCCCCTCCGTCAAGGCGGCCCAGAGCAGGGCGCCGGCCGTCAGCGCCGCCGCCTTCAGCTCCTGCGGTGGCACCAGGGCGCGGGTATCGGCGCCGGTCAGCAGGAAGCGCAGCGCGCTCTCCGGCGCATCGAATCCGGCGACCAGGCGGAGCGCGGGGATACCGTGATCGGCGAAATTCGCATGGTCCGAGTTGCGCATCAGCGGCAGGTGGATGCCGAGATCGACGCCGATTCCCGCCGCCGCCCGCCGCAGCCAGGGCCCGAGCCCGGCAAAGCCGCTGGTGAGCGCCGTCAATCGTGCCCCGCCGGCGATGGAATCGAGGTTCAGGTTCAGCGCCATCCGCGCCGGCGCCGCCTCCCCCTGCGCCGCCAGCCAGGCGCGGGAGCCGGACAGCGCCCATTCCTCCGCCCCGAAGACGCAGAGCGTGAGGCCGCGCGGCAGCCGCTCCACCACCGGCGCCACCGCCCGCGCCAGGGCGAGCGCGGCGGCCAGGCCGGTGGCATTGTCGATCGCGCTTTCACCCAGGGGGTGGCCATCGAGATGCGCCGAAAGCACCACCCGGTCGGGTCCGCGCCCCGGCAGGTCCAGCACCAGGGTCGGCGTGGTGGCGGCCAGGTCCTCGCCCTGGACTTGCAGCCGGATGCGCCGCCCCTCGCGCAGCAGCGCCCCCGCCTCGGCCGAGATCCCGAGTGCCGGGATGCCCGCGCCGCCATTGCGGCCGGAGGAGCCGGAAACCGGCCCCACCCCCGGCTCCGGCTGCACGATCAGGAAGGCCGCCGCACCGGCCGCCGTCGCCGCCTGCAATTTCACCCGCCGATGCACGGTCCAGGCGGCGAAGGGATATTCGTGCCGCGCCAGCACGGCGCGGCCGCGCAGCGCCTCCCCGGCCGCCGCCACCTGTTCCGGCGCGCCGCGGCCGAGATCGAGCGTCTCCAGCACCAGTCCCTCCGGCGGGGTCGCGGCAGTGCCGAGCAGCGGCGCGCAGCCGAGGTCACGGCCGCTGGCGAGGTCCGTCACCCGCGCCAGGCCGCAGCGCCAGCCGGCATAGGGGGTGGGGTCGCTGCGCACCGGGCCGATCGCCGCGAGGCGCGATTCCGTCCAGGCGAAGGCGCGCGCCTCGCTCTCCGTGCCCGCCAGCCTGCCGCCGCAGTCGCAGAGCGCGGTGAAATCGGCCCAGAGCCCGGCATCTGCGGCCAGCCGGCCGAGGAAGGCTTCGAGACCCGCCGTCACTGGACGCGGATGCCCGCGGCCCGCACCACGCCGCCCCAGCGTTCGAGATCGGCGCGCAGCAAGGCGCCGAAGGCCGCCGGCCCCTCGGTGCGCGGCAGCAGCGCCAGGGCCTCCAGCCGCGGGGCAAGCTCGGGGGAGCGCATCACGGTCGCCGCGGTATTGGAAAGCCGGGCGATGGCGGCCTCCGGCGTGCGGGCGGGCGCCAGCAGGCCCCACCAATGCTCGACGACCAGGTCGATGCCCTGCTCGCGGAAGGTCGGCACCTCGGGCAGGCCGGGCAGCCGCGTCTCGGCGGCGACGCCCAGCACCCGGACCTGCCCGGACTGCACCTGCGGCGCGGCGGAGGCGAGCGAGACGAAGACCGCCTGCACCTGCCCCGCCGCGGTATCCAGCACCGCGGGGCCGCCGCCGCGATAGGGGATATGGGCGAGCCGGGTTCCGGTGGCGCGCTGGAACAACTCCCCCATCAGGTGGGAGGCGGCGCCGATGCCGCCCGAGCCGTAGCTGAACCGCTCCGGCTGCGCCCGCGCCAGCGCCGCGAATTCGGCGGCATTCCGTGCCGGCACCGCGGGATGCACGAAGAGCATCAGCGGCGCCACGGCCAGCAGCGTCACGGGCGAGAAATCCGCCACCGGGTCATAGGGCACCCGGTCCTGCACCGCCGGGACGATGACGAAGGGCAGGTCGGCGAGCAGCACCGTGGTGCCGTCCGGCGCGCTGCGCGCCACCGCCTCCGACCCCAGCAGGCTGCCGGCGCCGGGGCGGTTGTCCACCACCACGACCTGCCCGAGCACGGACTGCATGCCCATCTGCAACAGCCGCGCCAGGACATCGGAGGAGCCGCCCGGCGCGAAGGGCACGACGATCCGCAGCGGCCTTTCGGCGGGCTGCGCCCGGGCCGCGGCGGGCACCGCGGCAGCCGCCGCGAGCAGCGTCCGGCGGCCGATCATGCCGCCACTTCCCGCACGCCGCACCATTCCGCGATGAAGCAGGCGATGGCGAGGGTGGTCTTGCGCAGGTGCTCCAGATCGGTCCGTTCGTCGAAGGCATGCGCGCCCTCCCCCTTCGGCCCGTAGCAAAGCCCGGGGATGCCGAAATAGAGGCCGTAGAAGCGCGTGTCGTTCACCGCCGTGGTGATGCGCGCCGGCATCTCCCCGCCGAAGACCCGGGCATGCGCCGCGGCCAGCACGCGCTCCGCCTCGCTGCCCGGCTCCAGCACATAGCCATCGGCAAGGAAGCCGTGCCACTCCACCTCGGGCGGGTTGTTGGCGAGGAAGCCGTCGCCCTTCGCGGCCTCCGCCACGCATTGCTCGACACCCCGCCGCGCCTCCGCCACCTCGGTGCCCGGCAGCAGGCCGATGCGGCAATCCACCTCGCACCAGGCGGGGGTGCTGCTGGCCCAGTCGCCGCCGCGGATGATGCCGGGGTTGAATTTCAGCGGGCTGTCGATGTCGCGGTACCAGGGGTGGCTGCGCGCCGCCTCGTTCAGCCGCGCGGTATGCGCCTGCAACGCCTGGACCAGATGATAGGCGGAGAGGATGGCATTGCTGCCGGACTGCGCCACCGCCACATGCACCGGCACGCCGCGCAGCTTGAGGCGGAACCAGAGCGTGCCGGTATGGGCGCGGGTAATGGTGCCGCCGGTGGGTTCCGGGATCAGCGCCGCATCGGCGCGATAGCCGCGCAGCAGGGTGGAGAGCGCGCCATTGCCGGTGCTCTCCTCCTCGGTGACGGTCTGGAGATGCACGTCGGCGGCGGGTTCCAGCCCGGCGCTGCGCAGCGCGTCCATGGCGAAGACCATGCTGGCGACGCCGGATTTCATGTCATGCGCGCCGCGGCCATGCATCCAGCCGTCGCGGATGGTGGCGCTATAGGGCGGGAAGGTCCACATCTCCACCGGGCCTTCCGGCACCACGTCGATATGACCCTGCAGGATCAGGCTGCGGCCGGTGGGGTTCGCGGCGCGATGCGTCGCCACCACCTGCACGGATCGCGCCGGGTCCGCATCCACCATCGGGCTGGCCTTGGGATGCGAGGCCAGCGGCACGTCGGCGAGGGTATAGCGGTCCACCGCATAGCCACGGACGGCAAGCTGCCGCGCCATCCAGTCCTGCAGCGGCGCCTCGTTGCCGCGGGTGCTCGGGAAGCGCACGAGATCGGCCAGGAAGGCGGTCTCACGCTCGAAATTTGCCTCGACCGCGGCGGTCAGGCGGGCAAGCACGGAGGCGTCAGGCATCGATGGGTCCCTATTCGGCCGGCGTGGCGAGCAGCGCGTTGGTGTACCAGGCGGGGCTCGGGTCGTAGCGCACCCGCGCTCGTTGCCCGGCCCAATTGACCTTGAGGTAGAAGACCGGGATCACGCCCATGTCCTCGATGGTGGCGCGCATCGCCTGGGCGGTGAGATCCCGGCGCCGCGCGGGGTCCATGGTCCGCAGCGCCTCGGCGAGCGGCTGATCCACCGCGGGGTTGGAATAGTGCTGCCGGTTGAAGGGCCCGGCGCCGGTCGCGGGATTCTTCGTCATCACCACCTGGCGCAGCGTATTGGCGGCGATGCTGCTGGTATAGGTCGTCATGAACAGGGCGAAGTCGCGGTTGGTCGCCCGGGTGAAGAAATTCGCCGGCGGCAGCACCTCAACGCGGGTTTCCACGCCGATCCGGGTGAAGCCCTGGGCGATCGCCTGCAACACGTCGCTATCGCCAGCGAACCAGCCATTCGGCCCGTGGAGGGTCAGGCGGAAGCCGTCCGGGTAGCCGGCCTCGGCCAGCAGGCGCCGGGCGCGGTCGATATCCTGCGGCAGCGGCGGCATGTCCGGCACGCGGTCGCCGACCGAGGGGGCGGCGAATTGCTCGGCCGGCGAACCCTGGCCGGAGAGCAGCCGCTCGACGATGGCGCCGCGGTTGATCGCCATCGACAGCGCCTGGCGCACCCGCCGGTCGCGCAGCGGGTTGCGCTCCAGCGGCCTTCCCTGCTTGTCGGAGACGAAGGGTGCCTGGTCGCGCGCCGCATCCGGGAATAGATAGGCGGTGCCCTGGCTGTCCACCCCGAAGACCGCCATGCGCGGATCGGCGGAAAGCCGCGCCACGTCCTGGGTCGGGACGAAATCGATCAGGTCGACATCACCGGAGAGCAAGGTCGCGACCCTTGCCCCGGCATTCGGGATGAAGCGCATCACCACCCGCTCCCAGGGCACGGCGCCGCCCCAGTAATCCGGGTTACGCGCCATCTCATGCCTTTCGCCCAGCGCATAGGAGACATGGCGATAGGCGCCGGTGCCGATCATGGCGCGGCCGGAGTTGAAATCCGCCGTCGTCGCATTGGCATGCAGCCGCCGCGACAGCATCATGACCAGCGAGAGGTCCCAGTCGAGGAAGGGGTTGGGCTCCTTCGTGGTGATCCGAACCGTGCGGCCATCCACCACCTCGACCCCGGCGACGGTGCGCACGAAGGGGGTGAAGGGGCCCGGGCTGTTCGGCACGGTGGGGACGCGGGCGAAGGTGAAGGCGATATCATCCGCCTCGAAGGGCGTGCCGTCATGGAAGCGCACGCCCTCCCGCAGACGGAATTCCCAGGTGAGGTCGTCCACCGCCCGCCAGCTTTCCGCCAGGGCCGGCACCAGCTCGCCCCGCGTGTTGAAATCCACCAGCGGATTGAAGACCTGGCGCAGGATGGCATTGTTGTTGTTCGAGGAATGGAAATGCGGGTCCATCGCGCTCGGCGCGGATTGCGCGCCGATGGTCAGCACCCGGTTCTGCGCCGCGGCTGGGCCGCCGAGGCCCAGCGCGGCACTGGCGAGCGTGGCGCCCGCAAGCCGGAGAAAACGGCGCATCCGGTCCCGGCCCCTTGCTGCCCTGCAACGAGCCTCGGCCCGGAACCGGGGTGCCGTCAAGCGCCGTCGCTACTGCGCCGGCCGCGCATAGAGGGCGCTGGTGCGGTTGTAGGGGTCCGGGTCGAAGACCACGCGGTCGCGGCGCGTCGCCCAGGTGTTGCGGAGGAAGATGACGGGCACCACGCCCTTGTCCTCCAGCAGCGCGCGGGCCGCCTGTTGGGTCAGCGCCTCGCGCCGCTCCGGGTCCATGGTGACCAGGGCCTGCTGCGCCGGCTCATCCACCGCCGGGTTGGAGTAGCGCTGGCGGTTGAAGGGGCCGTGGCCGAGTTCGGCATTGCGCGTCATCACCACCTGGCGCAGCGGGTTCAGGGTGAAGGCGCTGCTGAAATAGGTCATGAACAGCGAGAATTCGCGGTTGGTCGCGCGGGTGAAGAGCGTCGCCGGCGGCAGCGCCTCCACCTGGGTTTCGACGCCGATGCGGGTGAAGGCCTGGGCCAGGGCCTGCAGCAGGTTGTCGTCGGAGGGGAAGAAGCCGTTCGGCCCATGCACGGTCAGGCGGAACCCGTCGGGATATCCGGCCTCGGCCAGCAGGGCGCGGGCGCGGGCCTGGTCGTAGGGCAGCGGCGGCAGGTCGGGGATGCGGTGCTCGGCGACGGGGGCGGCGAACTGGTCGGCCGGCCGCGCCAGGCCGGAATAGAGCCGCTCCGCAATGGCCTGGCGCGGAATGGCGAGCGACAGCGCCTCCCGCACCCGCCGGTCGGCGAGCGGGTTCCGCGGCAGCGGCCTTCCCTGCTTGTCGGCGACGAAGGGCGAGGTGTCGCGCATCGAATCCGGGAAGAGATAGACATAGGTGAGGCTGTCGATCTTGAACACGGCGAAGCGCTGGTCGCGTTCGAGCCGCGGCACGTCCTGCACCGGCACGTAGTCGATGATGTCCACCTCGCCCGCCAGCAGCGCCGCGCTGCGGGAGCCGGGCTGCGCGATGTAGCGGATCACCACGCGGTCCCAGGGCTCGGCCGGGCCCCAGTATTCCGTGTTGCGCGCCAGTTCCAGCCGCTCGTTATGAGCGAAGGCGCCGTAGCGGTACGGCCCGGTGCCGATCGCCAGCTTGCCGCTGTTGAAATCCGAGGTGGCCGGCGATGGCCCGTGCACGCGGCGCGACAGGATGGCCGGGCCAGCCAGGTCGAAGGGCATCAGCGGATTGGGTTCGCGGGTGTGGATGCGGATCGTCTGCGGGTCGATGATGTCGATGCTGGCGATGCTGCGGACATTGGGGGTGAAGAGCGCCGGGCTGTTCGGCACGGTGGGCACGCGGGCGAAGGTCCAGGCGACGTCCTCGGCCTCGAAGGGCGTGCCGTCGTGGAAGCGGACGCCGGCGCGCAGCTTCACCTCCCAGGTAAGGTCATCGATCAGGCGCAGGCTCTCGGCCAGGCGCGGCTCGGGCTTGGCCTCCGTGCTCACCTCGAAAAGCCCTTCGAAGATATGGCGCACCGCCGAGGTGTTGTTGGTGGTGTTGTGGTAGTGCGGGTCGAGCGCGCTGGGCGGTGTCTGCGCGCCGATGGTCAATACGCGCTGGGCCGGCGCCTCTGTGGCACCGGCAAGGCTCATGGCAACCGCGAGTGCCGCCGCTGGAAGCATGGGCCTCATGCAAACCTCCCGTCCGCCGGTCTTGCTGCCGGCGCGTTGAAGCGGAAGGGTCGGCCGATGCGGCTCCGGGTGTCAAGCGAGTGGCGGCAGCCACTTGCGGGTGGACCGGCGAAACGCGGGGCCGCGGCGGGCGTCATGCAACAGCCACGGTCTGCTTCGCCAGGGAAGCGGAGGTCCGCGCAGCCGCAGAACTACCGGAAGACACTGGCAGTAACGGGGCAGCCCTGCCTGCCCAGGCCTATTCCCACTCGATAATTTAGGTCGTTATAACGCCTTGATCTAACAGCAAGAATTTCCCACGCACGATCAAAGACCGTCTCCTTGAGAAGTCAGAAATTTGCGCTTCTGATTTCAACAGGAAATTCTGTCGATTCAGAACCTGCTTGGTTTCAGCAGCTATAGACGCTGATCGGTCAAGTTCTCGAAGTTTCCAGCAAGCGCGGTCTCATCGGCCTCGTTGAAAAAAGACCGTCAGTCCTGACCGACATCACGCCTCCGCGCGACGGTTGTTGCCTCTAAACATTCGGGATTGAACAATGTTATGGCCGAAGGTGGTGAAAATCAGCATAAGTGGTCATGGGGTCCGTGCCAACATTGCGTAGATGCACTCAATGAAATGAGAAGACCTGCGGACGGCAATGCTCTTGAATCCACCCAAGCCAGCGCCGTTTAACTGTTAGCGCCGAGGCTGAAGAAATGCTCAAGCAAGTGCATGAGGCTCTTTGGGTCGCTGAAGGAGAGAATGTCAGCTTCTTTGGCATTCCCTATTCGACGCGTTCCGTCATCGCCCGACTGGAGAACGGCGATCTGTGGGTATGGTCGCCAGTCAAGCTAACTGCGGATCTGCGTACCGAAGTGGATCGTCTGGGCTCTGTTCGTCACCTCGTGAGCCCCAACAAACTCCATCACCTCTATCTGCAGGAGTGGAAGGCGGCCTATCCCGAGGCACTGCTATGGGGGCCGCAATCAACAATCAAGAAACGCTCCGACCTCTCCTTCCGCGAAGCGCTGAAGGACAGCCCGCCGCCCGAATGGCTTCCCGATATCGACCAGGCATGGTTCCGCGGTTCGTTCGCCATGGACGAGATTGTCTTTCTTCACCGCCCCTCGGCCACCGTAATCGTCGCCGATCTGATCCAGACGTTCAGCGATCACTTTCTCCGAAAAAATTGGGGTTTGTGGCGCTTCCTGGCGCGCCTCGATGGCCTCACTCAGGACCAAGCCTGTGCGCCGCTCGAATGGCGATTATCGTTTATAAACCGCGCACCGGCGCGCCGGGCGCGCGACAAGGCGCTGAACTGGAATTGTCAACGCGTCATTGTGGCTCACGGCGAGTGGCCGCGCGCGAACGGGAATGCCTTTCTTGCAAGATCATTTCGCTGGCTCGGCGCTTGACCGGATGAATTTGTTCAATGCGCAAATCGACGAGAGGTTGGGGGGGGTCATTTGCAGCCTCAGGTTTTGTGGACAAGTACGGCGTGAGCCTCGTCCAGCTACCCGAGACATTCAGAGACTATCACCCGCAATTTCTTCAGTGGGGCAGGTCATTCGTATCCTGGGTCAGCCCTGCGTATCCGCATTACTCCCTGGTCACTCCCACTCGATCGTGCCGGGCGGCTTGCTGGTGATGTCGTAGGTGACGCGGTTGATGCCGCGCACCTCATTCACGATGCGATTGGCGACGCGGCTCAGGAAGCCCATGTCGAAGGGATAGACATCGGCGGTCATGCCATCCGTGCTGGTCACGGCGCGCAGCGCGCAGGCCATGTCATAGGTGCGGCCATCGCCCATGACGCCCACCGTCCGCACCGGCAGCAGCACCGCGAAAGCCTGCCAGATGGCGTCATAGAGGCCGGCGTTGCGGATCTCCTCCAGGTAGATCGTATCAACCTTGCGCAGCAGGTCCGCCTTCTCCCGCGTCACCTCGCCCGGGATGCGGATGGCGAGGCCGGGCCCCGGGAAGGGATGCCGGCCGATGATCGCCTCCGGCATGCCGAGCTCGCGGCCGAGCGCGCGCACCTCGTCCTTGAACAGGTCGCGCAGCGGCTCCACCAGCCGCATCCGCATTCCGGCCGGCAGGCCGCCGACATTGTGGTGCGACTTGATGGTGACGCTCGGCCCGCCCGTGGTGGAGACGCTCTCGATCACATCCGGGTAGAGCGTGCCCTGGGCCAGGAAGTCGGCGCCGCCGATGCGGTTCTGCTCCTCCTCGAAGACCTCGATGAAGAGCCGGCCGATGGTCTTGCGCTTCACCTCCGGATCGGTGACGCCAGACAACTGGCCGAGGAAGAGGTCGCTGGCGTCGCGGTGGACCAGGCGGATATTGAACCGATCGCGGAAGGTGGAGACCACCTGCTCGCTCTCGCCCGCCCGCATCAGCCCGTGATCGACATAGATGCAGGTGAGCTGGTCGCCGATCGCCTCATGCAGCAGCACCGCCACGACCGAGGAATCGACGCCGCCGGATAGGCCGCAGATCACCCGCCCCTGCCCCACCTGCGCCCGGATGCGGGCGATCGCCTCGGTGCGGAAGCCGGCCATGGTCCAGTCGCCGCGGCAGCCGCAGACCAGATGCGTGAAATCCCGCAGGAGCTGCGCGCCGTGCGGGGTATGCACCACCTCCGGGTGGAACATGGTGCCGTAGAAGCGGCGCTGGTCGTCGGCGATCAGCGCGAAGGGGGCGCCCTCGCTGCTGGCGACCACGCGGAAGCCGGGCGGGAGCGCGGTGATGCGGTCGCCATGGCTCATCCAGACCTGCTCGCGCGCCCCCGGCGCCCAGAGCCCCTGGGTGAGGGCGCATTCGCCGGTGACATCCACGAAGGCACGGCCGAATTCCCGGTGGTCGCTGCCCTCCACCGTGCCGCCGAGCTGATGCGCCAGCGCCTGCTGCCCGTAGCAGATGCCAAGCACCGGCAGGCCCATGCCGAAGACCGCCTCCGGCGCCCGCGGGCTCTCGCCCTCGGTCACGCTGGCCGGGCCGCCGGAGAGAATGATTCCCTGTGGTGCGAAGGCACGGATGCGGGCCTCGCTGGCGGTATAGGGCCAGACCTCGCAATAGACCCCGGATTCCCGCAGCCGGCGCGCGATCAGCTGCGTCACTTGGCTGCCGAAGTCGAGGATCAGGATGCGGTCGTGCTGGGGCGAGGCGGGGGCGTTCATGGCGCCTTCCAGCATAGGGCGGCGGCCAGGGCAAGCAGCGTGGCAGGCAGCCGGCTTCAGTGGTCCTTGGCCGGCGCCGTGGCGGCCAGCAGGCTGTCGATCGGGTCCCAGACGAAGGCCAGTTGCTCCATCTCCTGGCCGGCGAAGCGGATCACCTCCCGCGCCGCGGGGCGGCCGCCCAGGTGCTGGTAGAACCAGCGGCTCGGGTTGTCCCGAAGCACCCAGAGCATGGCGGAGCGGCATCCCACCGCCGCCAGATGCGCCGCCATCGCCCGCATCAGCCGCCGCCCGGTGCCGCGGTCGCGGTAGTCGTCCAGCAGGTAGAGCGTCTCCACCTCCGCCTGCGCCAGGCCGAAGCGGCGGGCCCGGCCACCGGAGACGAAGCCGACCACCACCCCGCTGCCCTCCTGGCCCTGCCCATCCGGCGGCGCCTCGGGCCCCGAGGCCACCGCGACGAAAACCGCATGGCTGTTGTGGCGCTCGATGATCGCCTGCTCATACCCGGCGGCGTGGCGGAGGGTGGAGAGCCCCGTGAGGTAGCTGTCGGGCAGCATCCCGGCATAGGTGCTGCGCCAGGTGGCCACATGCACAGCCCCGATGGCCGCGGCATCGTCAGGCCGGGCGCGGCGGATGCAGATCATTCGGCGCGCTTCCTTTCCCCATCCGGCCGGTCAGGGCCTTCGTTGCAGCACGGCGGCGAAGAACCCGTCCGTGCCATGCCGGGCCGGGCTGGTCGCCAGGAACTCACCCTCCGCCGGCGGAGGGCCTGAGCCGCCTGCCTGCCGCCAAGCATCCGGCAGGGGCAGCGGCACGAAATCCGGCCTTCGATCAAGGAATGCCCGAACCTGAACCTCATTCTCTTCGGGCAGCAGTGAACAGGTAGCGTAGATCAACAAGCCGTCAGGACGCACGAGTTCCGCGCCGGTTGCCAATATTTCCGCCTGCTTGACGGAAAGTTCCTGAAGATCGGCAGGGCCGGTCCCGATTCTCGCGTCAGGGTTGCGGCGCCAGGTGCCGGTGCCGGTGCAGGGCGCATCCACCAGCACCCGGTCGAACTGGCCGGCGCGGCGCTTGGCCCAACGGTCGCCGGGCACCAGCAGATGCCGCTCGGCATTGTCCACCCCGGCCCGGCGCAGCCGCCGCACCGCGCCTTCCAGCCGGGGGACCGAGACATCGCAGGCGGTGATCCGGCCGCGATTGCCCATGCTGGCGGCCATGGCCAGCGTCTTGCCGCCGGCCCCGGCGCAGAGATCGGCCACCCGCATCCCCGGCCGCGCATCCGCCAGCAGCGCGATGAGCTGGCTGCCCTCGTCCTGCACTTCGATGAGGCCCTGCTCGAAAGCCGCGGTGCCGGTGACGGGCCGGCGCGAGGGCAGGCGGAGGCCCCAGGGGGACCAGGGGGTCGGCACCGCCTCGATCCCCTCCGCCGCCAGTGCCGCCGCGGCCTGCTCGCGCGTGCCCTTCAAAAGGTTGGCGCGGAGGTCGAGCGGCGCGGGCAGTTCCATCGCCGCCGCCTCCTCCGCCAGGCGGTCGCCGAAGCGGGCACGGAAGCCGGGCAGCACCCAATCCGGCAGGTCCAGCCGCACGGCTTCGGGCATCTCGGGGTGGATCAGCCCGGTGGCGCCGCTGCGCGCCCGCAGCGCATCCAGAGCGCGCAGCAGCCGCTCCTCCGGCACGGTCAGCGGCGGGGGGGGCGTATTGGCCGCCCGGGAAGGCAGCGAGCACGGCCGGAATCTCCAGCCCCTCGGCCAGCAACAGATGCGCCGCCAGGAGCATCCGGGCGGTGGGCCGGGCGCGCGCCTGCGCCAGCCACCAGTCCAGCCGCAGCCGCTGCCGCACCACGCCCCAGGCAAGCTCCGCGATGGCCCGGCGGTCGCCGCCGCCGATATAGCGGCGGGCGCGGAAGAAATCATTGGCGATGCCATCCGCCGGGCGTTTCGGCTGGGCCTCCAGCGCATCCAGCAGGTCGCTGGCGGCGGCCAAGCGCGCGGCGGGGGTCATGCCAGCAGCCCCGGCAGGGCAGCGAGGCCGGGGATGATCGTGGCGGTCCGGTCCAGCCAGTATTCCGGCGGGCCGCCGGCGCGGTTCACCCAGAAGACCCGGAAGCCGAAGCGCGTGGCGCCATAGGCGTCCCAGGCATTGCCGGAGACGAAAGCCACCTCATGCGGCTGGCAGGCGAAGCGTTCCGTCACCAGGGCATAGACGCGCGGATCGGGCTTGTAGCACCGCAGCGAATGCACGGAGAGCACGGCATCCAGCAGGGGCACCAGGCCGGCGGCCCGCACTGCGGCCTCCAGCATGTCGGGCGAGCCGTTGGAGAGGATGCCGGTGGCGAACCCCGCCTGCCGCAGCGCCGCCAGCAGCGGCGCGGCCTCGGCATAGGCGTCGAGCACCTGGTAGGCGGCAAGCAGGTCCGCCCGCAGCGCCGGGTCGTGCAGCCCATGCAGGGCGAGGGCATGGCCGAGGGCGCGGTCGGTGATCGCCGCGAAATCCTTATAGGCGCCGGTGGCGGAGAGGATCCAACTGAACTCCAGCTGCTTGGCCCGCCACAGCGCCGAGACGGAAGCCGCCGCCGGGCCGAGGCGCGGAGCATGGCGGCCCACCGCGGCATGGATATCGAGCAGCGTGCCATAGGCGTCGAAGATGACGGCCTTGGTGGCGGTTCCGGCTTGGCGGGGCATGGCGGGTCTCCGGCTGCATCGGGCGGGCCGGGCCGGGCGTGCCCGGCCGCGGCGCCCGCGCTTGTAGGGCAGCGGGTGACGGATGGATATGCGGTGCCCGGCTTGGCCAGAGCCGCACCAGCGCGCAGACTGCCCCCTTGAGGCAACCCAAGGGGGGAAAAGACCATGCGGAACCCGATGCAGCTCACCGGCCGGACGGTGATCGTGACCGGCGCCGGCCAGGGTATAGGCCGCGCCATCAGCGAGCTGGTGCTCGACCTCGGCGGCAATGCCGTGATGGTCGAGCGCAACCCGGAAACCCTGGCCGAGGTGGCGGGCAGCGTGGATCAGGCGCGCAGCCTGGCGGTCCCAGGCAATGTGGCGGAGGAAGGCTTCGGCGAATCCTGCGTGGCGCAGGCGGTGGAGCGTTTCGGCGCGGTGCATGGCCTGGTCAATTGCGCCGGCATCACCCGCCCGGCGATGATCGAGAAGATGAGCTTCCAGCAGTGGCAGGCGGTGATCGATGTGAACCTCACCGGCTGCTACCTCATGCTGCAGGCGGTGGGGCGGCACATGCTGGCCCGCGCCCGGGCGGAGATGCCGCAGCCGGCCGGCACCACCGGCTCGATCGTCAATATCTCCTCGGTGGCCGGCAAGCGCGGCAGCATCGGCCAGATCAACTATTCCTCGGCCAAGGCCGGGCTCTATGGCATGACGATGAGCGCGGCGCGGGAATGGGCCCGCTACGGCGTCCGCGCCAATAGCGTGGGCTTCGGCACGGTGGAGACGCCGATGACCGAGGTGGTTCGCGGCCCGAAATTCATCGAGCAGACCATGGCGCGCATCCCGCTCGCCCGCATCAGCACCCCGGCCGAGGTGGCGCCGCTGATCTGCTTCCTGCTGTCCGACGCGGCCAGCTACATCACCGGCGAGAACATGTCGGTGAGCGGCGGCTCGCATATGCAGCCCTGAGGGTGGCCGGGGCGGGGGGCGAGCCCCCTGCCCTACCCCTCCTGGCGGTAGTTCGGCGCTTCCCGCGTCACCGCCACGTCATGCACATGGCTCTCCCGCAACCCCGCGCCGGTGATGCGGCGGAAGCGGCAATTGCCCTGCATCTCGGCGATCGTCGCATTGCCGGTATAGCCCATGGCGGCGCGCAACCCGCCCACCATCTGGTGGATGACATTCCCCACCGGCCCCTTGTAGCCAACCCGTCCCTCGACGCCTTCCGGCACCAGCTTCAGGGTATCCTGCACCTCCTGCTGGAAGTAGCGGTCGGCGCTGCCCCGCGCCATGGCGCCGAGGCTGCCCATGCCGCGATAGGATTTGTAGGAGCGGCCCTGGTAGAGGAAGACCTCGCCCGGCGCCTCGTCCGTGCCGGCAAACAGGCTTCCCATCATCACGCAATCGGCGCCGGCGGCGATCGCCTTGGCGATGTCGCCCGAGGTGCGGATGCCGCCATCGGCGATGGCGGGCACGCCCTTCTCACGCGCCGCCGCGGCGCATTCCATCACCGCGGTGAGCTGCGGCACGCCAACCCCGGCCACGATCCGCGTGGTGCAGATCGAGCCCGGGCCGATGCCGATCTTCACCGCATCGGCGCCGGCGGCGATCAGCGCCTGCACGCCCTCCGGCGTGGCGACATTGCCGGCCACGACCTGCACCATGTTGGACATGCGCTTGATGCGCTCGATCGCCGCCAGCACGCCGCCGGAATGGCCATGCGCGGTATCCACCACCACCACATCGGTCTCCGCCGCGACCAGCGCCTCGACCCGCCGCAGCCCATCCTCGCCCACCCCCGTCGCCGCCGCGACGCGGAGCCGGCCGAGCCCATCCTTTACGGCATTCGGATTGGCCTGGGTCTTGTCCATGTCCTTGACGGTGATGAGGCCGACGCAGCGCCCGGCCTCGTCCACCACCAGCAGCTTCTCGATCCGGTGGCGGTGCAGCAGCGCCCGCGCGGCCTCCGGCGTGATGTCGGCATCGGCGGTGATCAGGTTGTCCCGCGTCATCAGCTCATAGACGCGGGTCCCGGGGTCTGTGGCGAAGCGGACATCGCGGTTGGTGATGATGCCGACCAGGCGACCGGAGCCGCGCTCCACCACCGGGACGCCGCTGATCCGATGCGCGTCCTGCAGGGCGCGGACATCCGCCAGGGTCTGGTCGGGGTGGATGGTGACGGGATTCACCACCATGCCGGATTCGTATTTCTTCACCCGGCGGACCTGCGCCGCCTGTTCCTCCGGCGTCATGTTCTTGTGGACGACGCCGATGCCGCCCGCCTGGGCCATGGCGATCGCCATATTGGCCTCCGTCACCGTATCCATGGCGGCGGCGACGAGGGGAATGTTGAGCGCGATCTCCCGGGTCAGCCGGGTGCGGGTATCGGTCTGGTGCGGCAGCACCGCCGAATAGGCGGGCACCAGCAGCACGTCGTCGAAGGCGAAGGCGTCCTCGATGGTGATGCTGCGGGTTTGCGCGGGCAGTGTGGGGGCGGACACGCCGGGGACGGCAGTATCAACCGCCTGGGAGCCACTATCCTGGGGGGGAGTCGGGTGCCATGGGGGACCTTCCGCATTCAGGCGCGATCCGCGACCTTGGCGGCCCCCCCCCTTAAACCCGAACCCTGCGATGGGGCAAGCGGCGAAACCGTTGTGGCCTATCCCGCCCCGCCGCGGAGCGGCCTACTTCGCCCCTTCGCCGCGGAACCCCATGGCCACCACATAAAGCTCGCTGCTGTCCTTGCGGCTGGCCGGCGGCTTGGCATGGCGGACGCTGGCGAAATCCCGCTTCAGCGCCTCCAGCAGGGTTTTCTCGCTGCCGCCCTGGAAGACCTTGGCGACGAAGCCGCCGCCGGGCGCCAGGACCTTGATGGCGAAATCCAGCGCCAGTTCCGCCAGGCCGATGATCCGCAGGTGGTCGGTGGCGCCATGGCCGGTGGTATTGGGCGCCATGTCGGAGAGCACCAGGTCGGCCGGCCCGTCCAGCGCCGTCAGCACCGCCTGCTCCGCCGCCGGGTCCTGGAAATCGCCCTGCAGCACCGTCGCGCCGGGCAGCGGGTCCATGGCCAGCAGGTCGAGCGCCACCACCCTGCCGCGCGGCCCCGCCTTCTGCACCACCACCTGGGTCCAGCCGCCCGGCGCGGCGCCGAGGTCCACCACCCGGGCGCCGGGCTTCAGCAGACGGTATTTCTCGTCGATCTCGATCAGCTTGAAGGCGGCGCGGGAGCGCAGGCCGCGGGCCTGCGCCGCCCGCACATAGGGGTCGTTCAACTGCCGCTCCAGCCATTTCTGGCTGGCGGTGGTGCGGCCCTTGGCGGTGCGCAGCCGCGTGGTGAGGCCGCGGCCCCCCGGCGATGGTCCCTTCATGCCGGCATCGATCCTAAAGGCTGGGGGGATGGCGGCGGGACGAGGGGAATCGCTGGTCCCGCCCGCCGGAACGGTCGCCGCGCATCATCCGCAGCAGCATCCCCTCCCTGAGCCCGCGATCCGCCACCGTCAAGGTCGGCACCGGCCAGACCCGCCGGATGGCGGCATAGATGGCGCAGCCAGGGAGGACGAATTCCACCCGCTCCGGCCCGACGCAGGGGTGGGCGGCCAACCCGGCGCGGCCCAGCGCGAAAAGATCGCCCAGTGCCTGGTCCGCCACCCCGGCCGTGAGCGTGCAGCCATCCACAAGGGGGGCGGCGATAGCGCGGCAGGGCCAGGGCCACCCCGGCCAGGGTCGTCACGGTGCCGCTGGTGCCGATCAGCCTGACGCCGCCGGCGCGGATCTCCTGGCCGATGCAATGCACCCGCTCGAAGCCGAAGAGCTGCGCCGCGACCTCCTCCACCACCTCGCCGAAGCCCTGTTCGGTGAAGCAGGAGGCACCGGCGCGCTCGGCCAGGGTGACAACGCCGAGCGGCAGGGAGACATAGCCGATCAGTTCCACTGCCGCCTGCCGGCCGGGGCCGCCTCGGGGGGGGCACGCGGATCCAGGCGATTTCCGTGCTGCCGCCGCCGATATCGAACAGCAGGGCGCGGCGGTCGCCCTCCTCCAGCAGGGGGGAGCAGCTTTCCATGGCCAGCTCCGCCTCCTCCCGCGCCGAGATGATACGGGGGCGAAGGCCGGTTTCGGCCTCGACCCGGGCGAGGAAGGCGGCGCCATTGGCGGCGCGGCGGCAGGCTTCGGTGGCGACCGCCTGCAATTGCCGCACCGGCCGGCGAGTGAGCTTGTCGGCGCAGGCGGAGAGCGCGGCGACCGCCCGGTCCATGGCATCCTCGGAGAGCCGGCCGGTGGCGGCCAGCCCCTCGCCCAGCCGAACGATCCGGCTGAAACTGTCCACCACCCGGAACCCGCCGCCGGCCGGGGCGCCGATCAGCAGCCGGCAGTTGTTGGTGCCGAGATCCAGCGCGGCATAGCTGAGCCCAGGACCGCAACCCGCCCGCGCGCCGAAGCCGCCCCGCCGGGCGTCCAGCCCCGGTGATCGCACGGCGCAATCATCCGGACGCGCCGCCAGGGGCGGCGGCTCGGTGAGGGAGTGGGGGGCGGCGTCGTCGGGCATCGCAAAGGGCTGAGGGGTCCCCTCCGGCGGGGTGCCGCATGAGCGGTCCCCGAACCTGCATGATCCGGTGATGTGGCCCCTCGGGCAAGCGCTTTCCTGCATGGGGCGGTTGCGGCCCGGATCGGGAGATGGTAGCACCCCGCTCCGCCGCGGCCTTTGGGCTTTGCCCTGTGCCGCAGCCCGCTTGGGGGATAGTTTAGCGGTAGAACTCCCGGCTCTGACCCGGGCAGCCTTGGTTCGAATCCAGGTCCCCCAGCCAATCCACCTGCATGCGCTTGAAAACAAAGGCATTTCGGAACGGCCCGCCCATGTGGGGCCGGCCTTGCCTGTCGCGTTCCCACAATGCTCCCACATCACGCCGCAGCGAGGCATCGAACCGCGCCGGTTTTGCTGAAGGCCCGGCAGCCTGCGGTGCGGATGGTGCTCGACCACCGGGGCGAGCACGCCTCGCAGTGAACCGTCACCGACTCGCTCGCGGCCAGGATCGGCTGCGCGGCCGGAAGATTGCGCAAGTGCGTGCGGCAGGCCGAGCGTGGCCAGGGCCGGCGGGCCGGGCCGGCAACGGATGGGCGCGAGCGGCTCAAGGCGCTGGAACGGGAGAACCGGGAACTGCGCCAGGCGAGCGAGAGCCTCGGGAAGGCGTCTGCGCATGCGGCGGATGGACCGGCGCCGCGCCGCATCGCAAGCCGCTTCGGGTCTAATGATCCTCGTCCAGGCGGGCCATGCCGTCGCCGAAGGGCGCGTCGCGGAGCTTGAACGCCCTCGACAGCCCTTCCTGCTGTGCAATCCGTGCGAATTCACGGGCCGCCGCCGCCTGGTGGCCGCGCGCGTCGGTCTCCGCGGCGAAGCGCTGCAGCGTGCGGGTTCCCATCAATTCCAGGCCCATATTCACGATCCGCTTGTTCGCTGCCAGCACGTCGGCGTCGATCAGCGCCATGCGCTCCGCCAGCGCGCGGACCTCCTGCCGGAGCCGCGCTGCCGGCACCGCCCGCAGCACCAGGCCGATTCGCGCCGCGTCCCGGCCGGAGACCATGTCCCCCGTGAGCAGCAGGCGCTTCGCCCATTGCGGGCCGACATTGTGCAGCCACATGTGCATGGGTGGCGTGCCCTGGGACCGCGTCGCGGGGAACCCGATGCGCGCATCCTGCGCTGCGACGACCATGTCGCAGGACAGCGCCAGGTCGGTGCCGCCGGCGACGCAGTGGCCGTGCACCGCGGCGACGACGGGCTTGTGCATGTCGAAGATCGTCAGGATATCCGCCTGGTTGCGCTCCAGGCGCCAGATATCGTCGTCCACGGTGGCGGCACCCTGCCGGTAGAGATCGGAGTCGTAGCCGGCCGCCTCCGCCGAAGCACCGGCCCGCGCAGCAGCCGGGGTGCCGGCGGCCGCCATGTCATAGCCCGCGCAGAAGTCCTTGCCCGCGGCCTGGAGCACGACACAGCGGATCGCTCGCCGGTCGTCGGCCTCAAGCATCGCCTCGCGCAGCTCCCGCAGCAATGGGCGGTTCAGCGCATTGCGCTTCTCCGGCCGGTTCAGCGTGACCAGGGCGACAGCTCCCTCCACCTCGAAGGTGAGGTGCTCGGTCGTGCGTAGCCACTTGTTCATCGGGGCGCCCTCCTCGTCGATCGTTCCTGTCAGGCGGCTGATCCTCGGACTGCGCCAGCAGCAGCGAGGGCCGCGATCTCCGCGGATGACAACCCGAGCACGGTTTCGAGCACCGCCGCCGTATGCTCGCCGAGCGTCGGCGCGCCTGCCGGCTCGCCCACGGGCGTCCCGGAGAGGTGCATCGGGCTCCGCAGGTTGGCAACGGTGCCGAGCCGTGCATGGGGGGCCGTGCCGACCAATTGCCGCCCCTTCACCTCCTCCGATGCCATCGCCTCGCCAATGCTGCGCACCAGTCCTGCCGGAACGGCCGCCGCGCGCAGCCGGGCCATCCATGCCTGCCGTGATTCGGTGCCGAAGATGGCATTGAGCCTCGCGTGCAGCGCCTCCCGGTTTGCCAGGCGGGCAAGATTGGTGGCGAAGTCGGGGGCGTCCAGGAGTTCGGGGCGCCCCAGCGCGTCGCAGGCCAGCTTCCGCCATGCGCGCTCGCCCGAAATGGTCATCTGGAAGGCGCCGTCCGCCGCGTGGAAGACGCCGACCGGCTCGGTCGCGATGCCCGCATTGCCAACGCGCTGCGGCTCGACGCCGGCGACAAGATAGCCCATGGCCAAGTGCGTCGTCATGGCGACACCGGTGTCGAACAGCGCCACCTCGACATGCTGCCCCTTGCCGCTGCGCTCCCGTGCCATCAGCGCAGCCAGGATGGCGTTGCCGGCGGTCAGGCCGGTCATGATGTCCACCATCGGCAGGCCGGAGCGGATCGGCTCCCGGTCCGGGAAGCCGTTCACCGACATGATGCCGCTCTCGGCCTGCACGACCGGATCGTAGCCGGGCCGGTCGGCCACCGGCCCGGTGCGACCATAGCCCGAGATCGAGCAGGTGATCAGCCGCGGAGAGGCGCGGCGCGCGGCCTGCAGGTCGAGCCCGAGCCGTTCCATCACGCCGGTCGAAAAATTCTCGACCACCACATCGGCACGGCCCATCAGCGCGCGCGCGATCTCTGCCCCCGCCGGCACGGAGAGGTCGAGCGCCACGCTCTGCTTGTTGCGGTTGTAGGCGAGGAAGAAAGCCGACTCTCCATCGGCGACCGGCGCGAAGGCCCGCGTGTCGTCCCCGCCGTGGGGATGCTCGATCTTCACCACCTCCGCACCGAGATCGCCCAATATCTGAGTGCAGAGCGGCCCGGCGATCACACGGGTGAAGTCAACCACGAGGATGCCATCGAGAGCACCTTCCGGCATGCGCGCACCCTCGTGCAATCGGGCCGCGATCGGCCCGGCGGAGCCGAGGGTAGAAGCCGTCTGCCCGGTTGGCAAACCGCGCCATGTGCAGAGGGTCCGGCGGCAACTGGACGTGCCCGCGCGAAGCTGGTTTGATCTCCCTGGAACGTCCAGCAATGCCGCCTCCGCGCAACACGGAGAAGCGGCAGCAACAGGGAGGAGACGGCCCATGCCGGAGCCAGTCCGGATCGGAAGCCGCCTAGGCCGGCGCGCTCTGTTTCCCGCTATCGGCATGCTGGCCGTGGTCGGCCGCCATGCCGCCGCTGACACCTATCCCAGCCGTCCCATCCGCTTCATCGTTGGCTTCCCGGCGGGCAATTCGACCGACCTGGTGGGGCGGATCCTTGCGGAGGATCTGCGTGTGCGCCTCGGCCAGCCCGTCGTGGTGGAGAACCGGACGGGCGCGAATGGTTCCGTGGGGGCCGCCGCCGTCGCCGCGGCCCCGCCGGACGGCTACACGCTGCTCATGAGCAATGCCAGCACCATGACGGTGAACCATCTGCTCTATCGCGACGCGCGCTACCACCCGTTGCGCGACCTGCTGCCGGTCGCCAGCATCACCGCCAGCCCCTTCCTGCTGGCGATCAACCCCAAGAACCCGCGGACCAGCCCGGTCCAGACCTTCCAGGATTTCATCGCGCTGGCGAAGCAGCAGCCGGGCGGGATCACCTACGGTTCGCCGGGCAATGGCAACCTCGCGCATCTGTCCTTCGAGCTCATGAGCAAGATCGCCGGTATCAAGCTGCTGCACGTGCCCTATCGCGGCGCTGCGCTTGCGCAGAACGCGCTGGTGGCCGGTGATGTGGATGTCGTCTTCGACACGCCCTCCGCCACGCCCATTTTCCGTTCCGGCGTGCTGAAGCCGCTCGCCTGCTCCGGCCCCGAGCGCTGGCGGGACCTGCCGGAGGTGCCGACAATTGCCGAATCCGGCTACCCGGCCTTCGTCACAACCTACTGGAACGGACTTGTCGCGCCGGCGAATACTCCAGCGCCGATCATCGACCGCCTGTACAAGGCGGTGCTGGAGGCGTCCCAGATGCCGGCGACGCGGCAACTCCTGATCCCGCAGGGCGAGATCAGCGTGCTCGATCCGGCCCGCTTCCGCGAGCGCATCGCCCAGGACATCGAGAAGAACGCCGAGATCATCCGCACCGCCGGGATCGAGATGCAGTAGCGCGACTGTGGCGGCGATGCCGCGCCCAACGACAGGACAAGCATGTTCCGCAGACTGCTGATCGCCAATCGTGGCGAGATTGCCATCCGTGTCGCTCGCGCGGCCGCCGAGATGGGTATCGAGACCGTCGCGATCTTCGCCCCGGAGGATGCCCACTCCCTCCACTTGCTTCGGGCCGACACCGCGCGGTCTCTGCCGGGCAAGGGGGCCGCCGCCTATCTCGACATTCCCGGGATCGTGGCCGTGGCGCGGGAGGAGAACTGCGACGCGGTCCATCCGGGCTACGGCTTCCTCAGCGAGAATGCAGGTTTCGCCGGCGCCTGCGCGGATGCCGGCATCGTCTTTGTCGGACCGCGGCCGGAACTCCTGGAGCTCTTTGGCGACAAGGTGGAATCGCGCAGCCTGGCCGAACGGCTGGGCGTGCCGCTGCTTCCCGGCACGCGAGGTCCGACCAGCCTTGAGGAAGCACGGGAATTCCTCGCGTCGCTCGGCCCCGGCGGCGCTGTGATGGTCAAGGCCGTGGCCGGCGGCGGCGGCCGCGGCATGCGGGCCGTCTCCGATCCTCGATCCCTGGCGGAGGCCCATGCGCGCTGCCGCTCCGAAGCAGAGGCCGCCTTCGGCCGGGGCGATGTCTATGTCGAGCGGCTGATCCGCCGCGCCCGGCACATCGAGGTGCAGATCCTGGGCGACGCGGATGCTGCGGTCACGCATCTCGGCGAACGTGAGTGCAGCATCCAGCGCCGCCACCAGAAGCTGGTGGAATTCGCCCCGAGCCCCTTCCTCTCCGCCATTAAGCGCGAGGGCGTGACGCAGGCAGCGCTGCGCATGGCCCGCGCCATCCGGTACAACAGCCTCGGCACCTTCGAATTCCTCGTCGAGGAGGCCGCCGGCGAAACGCCGGGATTCTATTTCATGGAGGCCAATCCTCGCCTTCAGGTGGAGCACACCGTGACCGAGGAGGTCACCGGCGTGGACCTGGTGAAGACGCAGATCGCGCTGGCCACGGGGCGGACACTGGCCGAACTCGGCCTCGATGCGGACCGCCCGCCGCCCACGCCGAGCGGCTTCGCCATTCAGCTCCGGGTGAACATGGAGACACTGGACGCTGCGGGCAATGCCTATGGCACCGGCGGCACGCTGGTGCATTTCGAGCCACCATCCGGCCCTGGCGTGCGCGTGGACAGCTTCGGCTACCAGGGCTACGTGACCAGCGACCATTTCGACTCGCTGCTCGCCAAGGTGATCGCCCATTCGCGCTCCCCGCGCTTCACCGACGCGGTTGCCAAGGCCTACCAGGCGCTCTGCGAATTCCCGGATAGAGGGCGTGCGCACCAATATCGGCCTCCTGCAGGCGCTGCTGCGGCACCCGGATTTCATCGCCGGCCGGGTGCACACCCGGTTCGTCGAGGAGAACATCGCCGCGCTTCTGTCCCCTCCCGCTGAGGGGAACAGTCACCGCAGGCGCCACCCGGAAGCGGCCCCCGCCATGCCCGCGGCTGCCTCGGGGGCAGCCGCGGTCGCGGTGCCCATGGGCGCGGCAGTCGTGACGGCGCCGATGCGTGCGCGGGTCCTCAGCATGTATGCGGCCGAGGGCGACCTCGTGCAGGCCGGCAGCACCGTCGCGGTGCTCGAGGCAATGAAGATGGAGCATACCCTGCCGGCCGGAACTGCCGGACGGGTGACCCGGCACCTCGTCGCGCCGGGGGATGCGGTGGACCCTGGCCAGCCGCTGCTGCTGATCGAGCCGATCCTGCAGGATACGGAGACCCGCGCGACCGAGGAGAGCATCGACCTCGACTTCATCCGCCCGGACCTCGCCGCCGTCTTCGCCGCGCATGCGCCGACGCTTGACGCCGCGCGGCCGGAGGCCGTGGCGCGCCGCCGCAGGACCGGGCAACGCACCGCGCGGGAGAATGTCGAGGACCTCTGCGACCCCGGCAGCTTCGTGGAATATGGCGCGCTGACGCTGGCAGCGCAGCGTGCCCGGCGCAGCTTGCAGGAACTGGTCGAGATGAGTCCGGCCGACGGCCTTGTCGCCGGCCTCGGCAGCGTCAACGGCGCGCTGTTCGACGACCAGAAGAGCCGCTGCATGGTGCTCGCCTACGACTATACGGTCTTTGCCGGGACCCAGGGCTTCCACGGCCACAAGAAGAAGGACCGCATGCTCCAACTGGCGGAGCGCATGCGCCTGCCGCTCGTGGTCTTTGCCGAGGGCGGCGGCGGCCGGCCAGGGGAAGTGGACAATCCGGCGCCGGTGAACCTCGCCAATATGAGCTTCTGGCACTTCGCGCGGCTCAGCGGGTTGGTGCCGCTGGTCGGCATCGTCTCGGGCCGCTGCTTCGCCGGCAACGCGGCGCTGCTGGGCTGCTGCGACGTGGTCATCGCCACGGCGAATGCGACCATCGGCATGGGCGGCCCAGCCATGATCGAGGGCGGTGGCCTCGGCCGCCATGCCGCGGAGGAGGTCGGCCCGGTCTCCGTCCAGGCGCCGAATGGCGTCATCGACATCCTCGTGCAGGACGAGGCTGAGGCGGTTGCCGTGGCGAAGAAGTACCTCGCCTATTTCCAGGGGCCGCTCGCCAGCTGGGAATGCGCCGATCAGCGTGCCCTGCGGCATGTGGTGCCGGAGCGGCGGACGCGCGCCTACGAGGTCCGGGACGTCATCCAGGCACTCTCCGATATCGACTCGGTACTGGAACTGCGGCGGGACTTCGGCCGCGGCATGGTCACCGCGCTCATCCGCATCGAGGGACGGCCGCTCGGCGTCATCGCCAACAACCCGATGCACGAGGGCGGCGCGATCGACTCGGATGAGGCGGACAAGGCCTCCCGCTTCGTCGAGCTCTGCGATGCCTTCGACCTGCCGGTCCTGTCCCTGTGCGATACGCCCGGCTTCATGGTGGGGCCGCAGGCGGAGAAGCGGGCGGCGGTACGGCATGTCTGCCGGATGTTCGTCACCGGTGCCAGCATCGATATTCCCTACTTCACCGTGGTGCTGCGCAAGGCCTATGGGCTCGGCGGCCAGGCCATGGGCGGCGGCGGCTTCCATGGCAACAACATCTTCACCGTGTCCTGGCCGACCGGCGAGATCGGCGCGATGGGCCTGGAGGGCGCGGTGCAGCTCGCCTACCGGAATGAGCTCGCCGCCATTTCCGACCCCGCGGAGCGCGAGGCCCGTTACCAGGCCTTGGTGGCCGACCTCTACGAGCGCGGAAAGGCACTGAACATCGCCCGCTTCCTCAGCCTCGATGACGTGATCGACCCGGCGGAGACGCGGCGCTGGATCATGCGTGGCCTGCGCTCGGCGCCCCAGGCGGCGCCGCGCAGCGGCAAGAAGCGACCGAACGTGGATTCCTGGTAGGCGGGGTGCGTCGGCGCGGCATTCCGGATGTTGAACAGGGTGATGCAATGGCGCAGGGTTCCGTGCGCTACGGCGCCACAGGGCGGGGAGGACGCTATGGCCGACACGATGGTGTTTCCTGGACGGGTGGAGTGGTCGGGGGAAAACCCCGGAATCTCGCTCAAGCAGCAGGCGGACGGGCCCTTTACGACGCTTGCAAGCTTCTTTCGGGTCGTGCTGTCGCCGCATGGGCGGGGACATGTCCTCGTGCTGCTAAGGTCGCCGCAGGAGGCGAATCCGGCACCGGAGCAGGCGAATCTCTGCCTGCATGACAACGAGGCGCTGGCTCGCTACCTTGTCGGAAACTTCGTTTCCAATTTCGGCGCCTTCCGCGGGCTGCCGGGACTGCAAGGCCTGACCTACCGGAAGCTGGACGGCGTCACGACCTCGGGCGACCCCGGCAGCACCTATACCGAGACGGTGCGGTCGGGCGACCTTACCGTGGAGCTGACCTGGCAGGGGCTCGGTGAGCCGTTCTGCTTCGCCTTGCCGCCCGACAAATCCGCGACCGGCCATCACCATATGCCGAGCCTCTTCGTCGGCTGCGACAACGCCATGGTGAAGGTCAACGGGCGCGCATTGCTTGGCGCACCGGTGCCGCGCGAGGTTGCCGGCCATCGGATCAGCACGGCGATGCTGGCATTTTCGGAGACCTGGATCCGGGCATAAGCCACCGGAAAAGCCGGGGCCCCGGGCATCAGGGGCCCGGACAGGCTGTGCCACCGGGGTGATGCCCCTGGTGGGCAGGCCTGCGTCGAGCGCCGCCGCGTTCAGCCTGCGGAGAGGGCCCGCGCGATGGCCTCGCCTTCAGCCTCGGTGCTGCCCTCGGCAACCGCCTTCCCGGCGCGGCGATACCAATAGGCGGCATTCGGCCCATCGCCTTCGATGCGGTGCAGCCAGGCATGGACCCAGGCGGCATCGGCGCCACCATTGGCCTGGACGATCTCGTGAGCAGACGCCCATTCGCCGCGCAGACCGAGCCAGAGGGCATGCAGCAGCGGGGCGGATGGGGGATCGGCGCGGTCCTGCAGGCGTTCGGTCATGCCGGAGATGTGGTGTTGCGACCGGGCGCTTCCAGCCTCGGCTCCACCGGGCTACAGCGGCGTGCCGAATTGATGGTTCGGCACGCCGCTGTAGCCTGTTGTTTGGTGAGCAGATTCACGCCTCCGGGCGGTTCCGCCCTGCGGCGATCCGCTCTATTCGCCCGCATGCGCCGCCACGAAATCGACGAAGGCCTGGATGCGCGGCATCCGGTGCCGCCCCGGCGCGGTGATCGCCCAGACCGGCACCTCCTCCGAGGCGTGCTCCGCCTCCAGCAGCGGGACCAGCCGGCCGTCCCGGATGGCGCCACGCACCAGAACCTCGCTCACGCGGATGATGCCGAGCCCGGCCAAGGCCAGGTCCCGCAGCGCCTCGGCACTGTCGGTGGTGACGGGCCCGCGCACAAGCAGGGTCACGATCCCGCCGGCGCCCCGGAACGGCCAGGCGGTGAGGCGGGCGAGTCCATGCAGCACGACGCAATCGTGCCGCAGCAGATCCTCCGGCCGTCCTGGCGCGCCCCGACGGGCCAGGTAGGCGGGCGCGGCGCAGATCACGCGGCGGCCATCGGCGATCTTGCGCGCGACCAGGGAGGAGTCCTCAAGCGGTCCGGTGCGCAGCACCACGTCGGCGCCGTCCTCCATCAGGTCCACGCGCCGGTCGGTCAACGCGAGGTCGAGCGTGATGTCGGGGTAGCGCTCGAGGAAGGCCGGAAGGATGGGAATCAGCCGGTGGCGCGCATAGGCGGTGCCGGTATTGACGCGCAAATGGCCCCGCGGCCGACCGCGGCCGGCCGTCACCTCAGCCTCTGCAGCCTCGATCATGGCCAGGATGTCGCGGGCGCGCGCGGCATAGGCCTCGCCCTCCGCGGTCAAGGCAATCCGGCGCGTGGTGCGGGTCAGCAGCCGGACACCGAGCCGCTCCTCCAGCCGCCGCACGAGCTTGGAGAGCGCGGAGGGCGTGAGGGCCGAGCCGCGGGCCGCCGCGGCGAAGCCACCGCGGTCGATGATGCGGAGGAAGGCGGCCATCTCATCGGACTGGCCCATTCCGGACTCCGGTTCAGCAATCCGGGTCCTCAATAGCCGATTATCACCCGGGATCCCAAGGGCAAGATGATCGGCGAGGAGGACCCACCCATGTCCCATGTCCGCACCATCCTGCCTGACCCCGCCCTCCCTCCCATCGCCGGGCTGCCGGACGCCCGGGCGCGGGCGAGCGGCGCTCAGGCACCCTGGCAGAAGGCGCTGGGCCGTTGGCTGGCCCGGCTGCGCGAGCGCGACGAGATGCGCGGGCTCAGCGAGCGGGAGCGGCGCGACGCCGGCCTTACCGCCTACGACGTCGCCTTCGAGTACCGAAAACTGCCCTGGCGCGATTAGGGGCGTCGACCGGCCCGCCTTCGTACCTACGCCAACCCCATCGAGAGGAGGAAGATGCATGAGCACGGCAATGGCAGGCTTGGCAGGGACGGACGCCCTGCGGGCAGTCCTGAATTATGTCATGCCCGCCGGGGCAAGGCTTCGGACCTATACCTACGACCCGCCCGGGGGCGAGCCGCGCAGCAACGCCATCCCCGACCCGCGCGAGGTACCGATCCGCGACCTCCGCCCCTTCGCCGAGGAGGTCTCCCTGGACGAGCATGGCTTCGGCGTCGTCCGTCATCGCTCCTCGATGCCAGGCTACGAGGACGAGACGGCCATCCGCCGGGTGGCCTACCCCGAGGCGGCGCGCCTGCTGCAGGAGGTCACCGGGGCCGACCGCGTCCATATTTTCGACCATACGCTGCGCCGCCGGGTCCCTGGCCAGGAGGACCGCCGCGGAGGGCAGCGCCAGCCCGTGACGCGCGTCCATGTCGACCAGACCGAGCGCTCCGGGCCACAGCGCGTGCGGGACCTGCTGCCCGACGAAGCCGAGCGCCTGCTGCGCGGCCGCGTGCAGATCATCAACCTGTGGCGGCCGATCCGCGGCCCGGTCCTCGACGCGCCGCTCGCGGTGGCGGATGCCCGGAGCGTTTCCCCCGAGGACCTGGTGCCCTCCGACCTCGTCTACCCGGACCGGGCCGGTGAGCTCTACTATGCGCGCTACAACCCGGCGCACCGCTGGTTCTTCCTTCCCGCGATGCCGCCGGATGAGATGCTGCTGCTGAAATGCTTCGACAGCGCGACCGACGGGCGCGCCCGCTTCGTGCCGCACAGCGCCTTCATCGACCCGACCGCCCCCGCTGATGCCCTACCGCGCGAGAGCATCGAACTCCGGGCCTTGGTGGTCCACCGCGCCTGACAGCGCGGCCCGGGTTTGTCCTCCGGCGCGAGGCGCCGGCCCCTGCCGGATGGCGGGTCGCACCGTCGCCCGCCCCGCCCGGGCGTGGCGGGGCCCTGCCAAGGCGGCGTCCACTGTGCCGCGGCGCAAGCGGGGCGGTTCAGGTGCCACCCCGCCAGGCCCCGCCCAACTTGGCAGTGCCGTCCCGCCCGCGCGCAGCGCCTGTCCCGGCGGAATGCGACCGGCGACCTCCTCCCTCCCGACCGGCTGCCCAACCGGCGGCGCATTGCCTGGCAGCGCACATGCTGTTCGGTTTACGAAAAGTAACGTGTGCTGCCCGAGGGGCGTGGCGGACCTATATGGATCGCAATGATGCCCGATCACCCGGCCCCCGCTCCCCGGAAGCGGCCCAATCCATGCTGCGCCGAGCGGCGGGCGGTGCTGCTGCTCGGCCTGGGGCTCGGCGGCTGCGGTCTGGTCCCGGAGGGCCTCTCCTCCGGCCTGGCGCTGCCCGGCCAGTTGCGGGCGGAACCGGCGCCGGAAGCACCACAATGGCCCGATGCCGCCTGGTGGCGCGGCTTCCGCTCGGCCGAGCTTGATGCGCTGATGCAGGCTGCGATCGGCGCCAATACCGATATCCGCGCCGCTGCCGCCCGGGTGCGCCAGGCCGACGCGCAGGTACGCATCGCTGCGCAATCCCTGCTGCCCACCGGCAATCTCTCCCTGAATGCGCAGCGGACCCAGACGCCACGGCTCACCAGCACCAACCCTGCCACCGGCACCGCCTTCGGTGGCGGCAGCCGCTTCATCCAGCGGGAGAGCTTCGCCGCCAGTCTCGGCGCCAGCTACGAGGTGGATTTCTGGGGCCGCGCCCGCAACACGGTGGCGGCGGCGCAGCAGACCGCCTCGGCCAACCGTTTCGATGCCGGAACCGTGGCGCTGACCACCACGGCGGCCCTGGCCAATACCTATTTCGCCGTGCTGGCGGCGCAGGAGCAGTTGGCGATCCAGGAGCAGAACCTGGCCGTCGCGAGCCGGGTGCTGAATGTCATCCGCCAGCGCGTCGCCGTCGGCACCGCCACGGGGCTGGAACTGGCGCAGCAGGAGACACTGGTGGCGCAGCAGCGCGCCGCCATCCCGCCGCTGCGTCAGGCGGTGGAGCAGAACCGCAACGCGCTCGGCACCCTCACCGGCCAGCCACCGGAAGCCGTGCCGATGCCGGCGCAGCCCCTGGCCCGGTTGCAGGTGCCCCCCGTTTCGGCCGGCCTGCCCTCGGAGGTGCTGGTGCGCCGGCCGGATGTCTGGTTCGCGGAGGCCAATCTGGCCGCCGCCCAGGCGGATGTGGCGGCGGCGCGGGCGGCGCTGTTGCCCACCATCCAGCTCACCGCCAACGGCGGGGTGCAGTCCCTGGTGCTGGAGAACCTGCTGAAGCCGGGCTCGGTTCTCTATACCCTGGCGGCCGGGCTGGTGCAGCCGGTCTTCCAGTACGGCCAGTTGCGCGCCGCGGTGGAGGCACAGCGCGGCCGGGCCGAGGAACTGCTGGAGTTCTATCGCCGGGCCATCCTGGACGCGTTGGTGGATGTGGAGAATGCCCTGGTTGCGTTGCGCGAGACCACGGATGGGGAACGTCTCCAGGCCGAGGCCACCGCCGCCGCCGAACGCGCCTATGCCATTTCCGAGGCGCGGTTGCAGGCGGGAACCATCGACCTGATCACCTTGCTGATCACCCAGACCGCGCTGTTCAACGCGCGCAACCAGCTCGTCCAGGCGCGGCTCGCCCGGCTTCAGGCCGCGGTCGGGCTGTTCCGCGCCCTGGGCGGCGGCTGGCGCTGAGGAACCGGACCGGATGCCCGACACCCCGCTGCCGCAGGACACGCGCCAAGCCCTGCCGCCCCCGCGCCTCCGGCCATCACGCCCGCGCCGGCGCCTGCTGCGCTGGCTGGCCCTGCTGCTGCTGCTGGGGGCGGCCGGCGGCGCCGCCTGGTGGTACTGGCCGCAGCTCACCGGCGCGGGCGGCACGGCGCAGGAGCCGCGGGGCCGCCGCGGCATGGCCGGCCCGGTTCCGGTCACGGTAACGCCGGCCATGCGCAAGGACGTGCCCATCACGCTGGACGCACTCGGCACCTTGCAGGCCATCGCCACCATCACCGTGCGGCCGCAGGTCGAGGGAAGGCTCATCGAGGTCGCCTACCGCGAAGGGCAGGAGGTGAAGGCCGGCGATATCCTCGCCCGCATCGACCCGCGCCCCTATGCCGCGACGCTGGCCGGGGCCCAGGCCAAGAAGGCGCAGGACGAGGCGCTGCTGGCCAATGCCCGGCTCGACCTCCAGCGCTACACCACCCTGGCGCGGAACGAGGGCGTCTCCCGCCAGCAGGCGGACACCCAGCGCGCCCAGGTGGCGCAGCTCGAGGCGCAGGTGCAGGCCGACCAGGCGGCGATCGAGACGGCGCAGATCCAGCTCGACTTCACCATCATCCGCTCGCCCATCGAGGGCCGGGTCGGGCTGCGGCTGGTGGATCCCGGCAACCTGATCCGCGCCGGCGACACCACCGGCATCGTGGTGGTGACGCAGACCCGGCCCATCGCCGTGATCTTCACCCTGCCGCAGCAGCAATTGCCGGCGGTGCTGGATGCCATGGCGCGCGGCCCAGAGGGGACGGCGGTAGCGGTGCAGGCCCTCGCCACCGATGGCACGGTGCGGGCCGAGGGCATGCTGCTGACCATCGACAACCAGGTGGACCAGGCGACCGGCACCATCCGGCTGAAGGCCAGCTTCCCGAACGAGGACGGCCGCCTCTGGCCCGGCGCCTTCGTCACGGTGCGGCTCCGGGTGGACACGTTAGTCGATGCGCTGACCGTGCCGTTGGTTGCGGTGCAGCGCGGCCCGGAGGGCGCCTATGCCTTCGTTGCCCGGCCCGACGACACGGTGGAGCAGCGGCCGCTCGCCCTCGGTGCGCTGACCACGACGGATGCAGTGGTGCGGCGCGGGCTGGCGGCGGGCGAGCGCGTCGTCACCTCCGGCGCGCTGCGCCTGACGGCTGGCCAGGCCATCACCGTGATGCAACGCGACGGGGAGCGGGGCGAGGCGCGCGCCGGGGAGGCGGGCCAGGGCCGCGGCGACGGCCAGCGCGGCCCGCGCCGACGGCGGCCGGAAAGCACGCCGCAGTGAATATCTCCGCGCCCTTCATCGCGCGACCCATCGCCACGGCCCTGCTCGCCGTGGCGGTGCTGCTGGGGGGGGTGTTCGGCTGGATGCGGCTGCCCGTCTCCGCCCTGCCGGAGGTGGATTTTCCCACCATCGAGGTGAGCACCCAGCTTCCCGGCGCCTCGCCCGAGACGGTGGCGGTGCTGATCTCCGCCTCGCTGGAGCGCCAGCTCGCGCAGATCGCCGGGCTGGTGGACATGATCTCGGTCAGCGGCCCCGGCACCTCCCGCATCACGCTGCAATTCAACCTGGGGCGGGACATCGACGATGCCGCGCAGGACGTGCAGGCGGCGCTCAATGCCGCGCGCGGCACCCTGCCGGCCACCCTGCCCTATCCGCCGACCTATGCGAAGGTGAACCCGGCCGATCCGCCGATCATCACCCTGGCGCTGACCTCCGAGACCCTGCCCATCCCGCGCCTTTCCGATGCCGCGGACACGCTGCTGGCGCAGCGGCTGTCGCAGGTCACGGGGGTGGGCCGGGTCACGGTGCAGGGCAATATGCGCCCTGCCCTGCGCATCCAGGCGGACCCGGCGCGGCTGGCGGCATACGGGCTTTCGCTGGAGGATGTGCGGACCGCAGTGGCACAGGCCAATCAGGCCGGGCCGAAGGGCGGGCTGGACGGGCCGCGCCAGGCCTCCGCCATCATGGCCAATGACCAGCTCGGCACCGCCGAGGGCTTCGCCAACCTCGTCATAGCCTGGCGCGGCGGCGCGCCGGTGCGGCTCAGCGATATCGGCACGGCACGGGAGGATCTGGAAAATACCCTCAACGCCGCCTGGTTCAATGGCCACCCCGCCGTGCTGCTGGATGTGCAGCGCCAGCCCGGCGCCAATATCGTCGCAACCGTGGACCGGCTGCGCGGGCAGCTTCGGCAACTGGAAGCGGCCCTGCCCGCCGGCGCGCGGCTGGAGGTGGTGACCGACCGCACCGCGACCATTCGCGCCAGCGTGGCGGAGGTGGAGCACACGCTGCTGCTCTCCGTCGTGCTGGTGGTGGCGGTGATCTACCTGTTCCTGCGCACCGCCCGCGCCACCCTGGTGCCAGGGGTGGCGCTGCCGCTTTCCATCATCGGCACCTTCGGGGTGATGGCGCTCTGCGGCTTCTCGCTCGACAACCTCTCGCTCATGGCGCTGACCATCGCCACCGGCTTCGTGGTGGACGACGCCATCGTCATGATCGAGAACATCGTCCGCCGCATGGAGGAGGGCGAGGCGCCATTGGCCGCCGCCTATGCCGGGGCGCGGCAGATTGGCTTCACCATCGTCTCGCTGACGCTCTCGCTGATCGCGGTCTTCATCCCGCTGCTGTTCATGCAGGGCGTGGTCGGCCGGCTGTTCCGCGAATTCGCGCTGACGCTCACCATCTCGGTGCTCGTCTCCATGGTGATCTCGCTCACGCTGACGCCGATGATGACCGGCCACATGCTGCGCCGCCCGCAGGACGACCGGCCGGGCTGGGTTTCCCGCCAGACGGAGCGCGGCTTCGACGCCATGCTGCGCGGCTATGCCGTGACCCTGCATTGGGCGCTGCGGCACGAGGCGCTGATGCTGCTGCTGGCGACCCTGACCGTCGCCGGCACCGTCGCGCTCTATATCCTGATACCCAAGGGCTTTCTGCCGCCGCAGGATACCGGCCTGCTGGCGGTGACGGTGGAGGCGCCGCAGGACGCCTCCTTCGGCCGGCTGTCGGAAATGCAGCGCGAGGTGGCGGAGGCGATCCGCGCCGATCCGGCCGTGGCGGCCGTCACCTCGGTGGTGGGTGCCGGCACGGTGAACCCTGCCGCCAATACCGGCCGCATCACCGCCGTGCTGCGCCCGCGCGGCGAGCGCGCGGAGAGCGCGGCCGAAATTGCCGCCCGCCTGCGCCCGGCGGCGGACCGCATCCCCGGTGTGGCGGTGCAGATCCAGCCGGTGCAGGATATCCAGATCGGCGCCCGCATCAGCAGCACGCAATACCAGTACACCCTGCTGGATGCCGAGGCCGCGGTGCTGGCCGAGGCCGCGCCACGCCTGCTGGCCCGGCTGCAGATGCTGCCGGAATTGCGCAACGTCACGACCGACCAGCGCGAGGGCGGGCTGCGCGTGGCGCTCCAGGTGAACCGTGACCATGCCTCGCGCCTCGGCGTGAGCATGCAGTCCATTGATGATGTGCTCTATTCCGCCTTCGGCCAAAGGCAGATCTCCACCATCTATGGCCAGTCCAACCAGTATCGCGTGGTGCTGGAAGCCACGCCCGGCATCCGCGACGATCCGGCGCTGATCGGCCTGCTGCGGGTGCCGGGCGCCAATGGCGCGCAGGTGCCGCTGGCCGAGATCGCCAGCATCTCCCGCCGCGCCGGGCCGCTGACGGTGAACCGGCAGGACCAGTTCCCCGCCGTGACCCTGGGCTTCGATCTCGCGCCCGGCGTCTCGCTCGGCACCGCGGTGCGCGCCATCGGCGCGGCGGAGGCGGAACTCGGCCTGCCGGAGACGGTGAGCGGCCAATTCTCCGGCGACGCGGCGGAATTCACCCGCTCGCTGGCCAGCGCGCCCTGGCTGATCCTGGCCGCAGTGGTGGTGATCTACATCGTGCTGGGCGTGCTGTATGAGAGCGTGATCCACCCTGTCACCATCCTCTCCACCCTGCCTTCCGCCGGCATCGGCGCGCTGCTCGGGCTCTGGGCATTCGGGCTCGATCTCTCGGTGGTGGGGCTCATCGGCATCGTGCTGCTGATGGGCATCGTGAAGAAGAACGCCATCATGATGATCGACTTCGCGCTGGAGGCGCAGCGCGAAGGCGGCCGCAGCCCGCGCGACGCCATCGAGGAGGCGAGCCTCAAGCGCTTCCGCCCGATCATGATGACGACCATGGCGGCGCTGCTCGGCGCCGTGCCGCTGGTGCTGAGCCACGGCCCCGGCAGCGAGTTGCGCATGCCGCTGGGCATCTCGGTCATCGGTGGGCTTCTGCTGAGCCAGGCCATCACCCTCTACACCACGCCGGTCATCTATCTCGGCTTCGAGCGGCTGCGGGAGCGTTTCGGCCGCGCGCCGGCGGCGGCACCGGCGGAATAGCGGTGTCGATCTCCGGCCCCTTCATCCGCAGGCCCATCGCCACCGCGCTGCTCGCCCTCGGCATCGCGCTGGCCGGCATCACCGCCTATCTGGCGCTGCCGGTGGCGCCGCTGCCGCGGGTGGACTTCCCCACCATCGTCGTCAGCGCCAGCCAGCCCGGCGCCGACCCGGCGGTGATGGCGGCCTCGGTCGCCGCGCCGCTGGAACGCCGCCTCGGCGCCATCGGCGGGGTGAGCGAACTGACCTCATCCTCCTCGCTCGGCAGCACCTCGGTCGTGGTCCAGTTCGACCTGTCGCGCCGCATAGCGGATGCGGCGCGCGATGTGCAGGCCGCAATCAACGCCGCGGGCAGCGACCTGCCGCCGCTGCCCAACCCGCCCTCGGTCCGCAAGGCCAATCCGGCGGATGCGCCGGTGCTGATCCTGGCCATGACCTCCGATACCGTGACGCCGGGCCAGGTCTACGACGCCGCAGATTCCATCGTCCTGCCGCGCATCGCCCAGGTTCCGGGCGTGGCCCAGGTGGCGATCAGCGGCGCCGAGCAGCCGGCTGTGCGCGTGCAGGTGGACCCCGCCGCCGCTGCTTCGGCCGGTGTCTCGCTGGAGGATGTTCGCCTGGCGCTGTCGCGCGCCAATGTCACCGCACCCACCGGCCTGATCGACGGCACCGCGCAATCCGCTGCCATCGCGGTGAACGACCGCCTGGTGACGCCGCAGGAATTCGGCGACGTGATCGTCCGCGTGGTGGATGGCGCGGTGGTGCGTGTCTCCAACGTGGCGCGGGTGGAGCAGGGGGTGCGGGACCGGCGCCAGGGCGGCAGCTACAACGGCCGCCCCGCCGTGCTGCTCATCATCTTCAAGCAGCCGGACGCGAATGTCCTGGAGGTGGTGGACGGCATCCGCGCCCTCATGCCCAGCCTGGAACGCTGGTTGCCCGCGGGGGTGCGCATCGACACGGTGCGCGACCGCACCGAGACCATCCGCGCCAGCGTGGCCGAGGTGCAGCACGCCATGCTCATCAGCATCGCCCTCGTGGTGCTGGTGGTGGCGCTGTTCCTGCGCCGCTTCGCCGCCGTGCTGGCGGCAGGCATCGCGGTGCCGCTCTCCCTGCTCGGCACCCTGGCGGTCATGTGGCTGGCGGGCTTCTCGCTCGACAACCTGTCGCTCATCGCGCTGACCATCTCGGTCGGCTTCGTGGTGGATGACGCGATCGTCATGATCGAGAACATGCAGCGCCTGATGGAGCGCGGCATGCGGCCGATGCAGGCGGCGCTGGAGGGAGCGCGGCAGATCGGCTTCACCGTCATCTCCATCACCGTCTCGTTGATCGCGGTTTTCATCCCGCTGCTGTTCATGCCTGGCGTGGTCGGCCGGCTGTTCCGGGAATTCGCCGCCACCCTCGCCATTGCCGTCGCGCTCTCGGCGGTCATCTCCCTCACTGTCACGCCGATGGTGGCGGCGCGGCTGGGCCATGCCGTGCCACGCCCGCCCGGCTTGCTGACGCGCAGCTTCGAGGCCGTGATGGGCTGGCTGCTGCGCGGCTACATGCGCAGCCTGGCCGTCACGCTCCGCTTCCGGGCGCTGGTGGTGGTGTTCACGGCCGCGCTGGTGGGGGTCACGGTCTGGCTCTACATCGTCATCCCGAAGGACTTCTTCCCGCAGCAGGATACCGGCCTGGTCGTCGGCTTCATCCAGGCCGCCCCCGACACCTCGTTCCAGCGCATGCGCGACCTGCAGGAGCAGGTGGTGGGCATCGTCATGCGGGACCCGGCGGTGGCCAGCCTCGGCACCTCCATCGGCGGCGGTGGCGGCGGCTCGGTCAGCTCCGGCCGCATGTTCATCTCGCTGAAGCCGCTGGCCGAGCGCGAGGGCGCGACGGCGCAGGACGTCATCAACCGCCTGCGCCGGCCGCTCGGCGCGGTGGCGGGCACCCAGACCTTCCTGCGCGCGGTGCAGGACATCAATGTCGGCGGCCGCGCCGGCAATGCGCAGTTCCAGTACGTCCTGCTCTCGCCGGACCTGGCGGAATTGCAGAGCTGGTCGGAAACCCTGGTGAACCGGCTGCGCAGCGTGCCGGAGGTGGCCGATGTCTCCTCCGACCAGCAGCGCGCCGGGCTGGTGACGCGGCTGGTGATCGACCGGGAGGCGGCGGCGCGGCTCGGCATCAGCGTGCAGGCGCTGAACGCCACGCTGAACGATGCCTTCTCGCAGCGCCAGGTCTCGATCATCTACCGCGCACGGAATCAGTATCGCGTGGTGATGGAAGTGGACCCCCGCCTCACCGAGGACCCGACCCAGCTCAGCCGCATCTACCTTCCCAGCAGCAGCGGCGAGCCGGTGCCCCTCGGTGCGGTGACGCGGCTGGAACGCGCCTCGGCGCCGCTGACGGTGCGGCACCAAGGGCAATTCCCCGCCGCCACCATCACCTTCAACCTGCCACCCGGCGTTTCGCTCGGCCAGGCTTCGGCGGCGGTGGAGCAGGCGGCGGCGGAGATCGGCATGCCGGGCTCGATCCGCGGCGAGTTCGCCGGCAATGCGCGGGTCTTCCAGGCGTCGCAGACCGCGCAGCCGCTGCTGATCCTGGCGGCGCTGGCCAGCATCTACATCGTGCTGGGCGTGCTGTACGAAAGCCTGGTGCATCCGCTGACCATCATCTCCACCCTGCCCACCGCGGGCATCGGCGCGTTGCTGGCGCTGCTGATCACCGGCACGCCCTTCACCGTCATCGCGCTGATCGGCGTGATCCTGCTGATGGGGATCGTGAAGAAGAACGCCATCATGATGGTGGATTTCGCGCTGGAGCATGAGCGGCAGGGCGGCGAGGGCGGCATGCGCGCCATACTGGAAGCCTGCCGCGAACGCTTCCGCCCCATCCTGATGACCACTCTGGCGGCGCTGTTCGGCGCGGTGCCCCTGGTGGTGGCCAGCGGCCCGGGCAGCGAGCTGCGCCAGCCGCTCGGCATCGCCATCATCGGCGGGCTGATCCTGTCGCAGCTGCTGACGCTCTACACCACGCCCGCCGTCTACCTGGCTTTCGACCGGCTCTCCAGCGCCCGGCGGCCCTCTGCCCTGCCAGCGCCGGCCAGATAGGGCCGGTGGCGCGGCACTGTCGGGAGCGGGCCTATAGGCCGAAGGGGAAGGTCTCCGCCTCCCCGGTGCCGCCACCCTCCTCGGCGCCCGGCAGCGGCGTGACGGCCCGGGTCTCGGCGAGCCAGACGAAGGCGTCGAACTGCTCGGGCAGCACCGCCTCGAAATAGTGGCTCTGGCGCTCGGTCTCCGGCCGGTAGATCACACCGATGGCGCGCTCGAGGCGCGGTTCGGCCAGGGCGGCGCGCAGCTCGGGCGCGGCATGCGGGCGCAGGTCGGTAAGCGAGCAGGGCAGCGCGGCGGCGTTGAACAGCGCCTCGTGGCTGTCCGGGCGCGCCGGGCGGACGCGCTTGATCTCCATCCCGCCGCCCCAGTCGGAGCCGCAGGCGACGGTCCCGCGGTCGGTGCCGAAGCCGATCAGCGCCGCCTCCTCACCGAAGGCGGTGCGGCAGAGCTCGCCGATGTTGAACTCGCCCGTCCAGCCCATCTCGGTGGCGGCGGCATTGCCGATATGGCTGTTATGCGCCCAGACTACCGCCTTCGCCTGTGGCCCACGGCGGTCGAGCAGGGCACGGAGCGTATCGAACATGTGCCGGTCACGCAGGTTCCAGCTCTCGGTGCCGCCATGGTACATCAGCCGGTAGTATCGCTCCGCGCCAAGTGCGACACGGGCGTTCTGCGCCGCGTCGAACAGCGCCTCGCCAGCCTCGGAGGTCATGTCCCCCATCCGCCTCTCCAGCAATTCGCGCAACTGCTGCACGGCGGCATCCTCGCAGGGCTCCCTGGCGCCGAACAGCACGGCGCGGCCGTAATCGGCAGGCTCCATCTGCCAGGGCGTCAGGCAGGCATAGCGCCGGCGCGCCGCCTTCGCGGCTTCGGGGTCGTTCGCGTCGAGATAGGCCAGCACCGCGGCGATGGAGGAGCCGAGGCTGTACACGTCGAGGCCACGGAACTCGGTGCGCCGCCTGCGCGGCAGGTCGGCATTGTGCATGCGCAACCACCGGACGAGCTCGCGGACCTCTGCATTGCGCCACATCCAGGTCGGGAAGCGCGCGAAGGCGGGGCCCTCCTCCGGGCGCGGGGCGCCGTCGTGGCGCACCCAGCGGTCGATGCGCGCCGCGTCGGGCCAATCGGCCTCGACGGCGATGATGGTGAAGCCGTGGTGCTCGACCAGGCGGCGGGTGATGGCGGCGCGGGCGCGGTAGAACTCGCTCGTGCCGTGCGTTGCCTCGCCGAGAAGGACGACACGGGCCCCGGCGAAGCGGTCGAAGGCGGCGCCGAAGGCATCGGCATCGGCGATCGGTGGCAGCGCCTCGGCCCTGGCGCCAACAAGGTCTCGAAGCAGGTCCGCCATGCGGGCATATCCTCAGTGCAGCGCGAGGCCGATGTGGTTGTGGGTCCTACGGGTGGAGAACGCGGCGCGCGTCTCCAGGATCGGCACTGCTGGAACGGGCCCGGTAGCGCGCACCGAAGCCCAATCGCTATTGCGAGTCATTCTCAATAGCGCTATCCCGGACTCCAGCTTTCCGGGAGCGACCCTGCATGCCTCTTCGACCGCCACTTCCTCGCCTCCAGCCAAGTCTCGGCCTTGCTGGCCTCTCGCTGCTCGGCACCCTGCCGGTCGCGGCGCAGACCCCCCGGTCGATGTCGCGCTACCGGAAATCGGTGTCTCGGCCGATGCACCCTCGCCCTATCGCCGCGACGCCCAGCCAGCGCCCCGCCTGCCAACCTCCGTCGCCGATGCGCCGCAGACCATAAACGTCGTTCCCCGGGAATTGATCGACGAGCGCGCCGGCACCTCGCTGCGCGAGGCGCTGCGCAACGTCACCGGCATCAGCCTGGTCGGCGGCGAGGGTGGCGCCTCCGGCGACAACCTCACGCTGCGCGGCTTCAGCGCCCGTGGCGACTTCTTCATCGAAGGGCTGCGCGACACCGGGCAATACACCCGCGATCCCTTCTACCTCGACTCCATTGAAGTGATGAAGGGCCCCTCCTCCATCATGTTCGGCCGCGGTTCAACCGGCGGCGTCATCAACCAGACCCTGCGCCTGCCGCAGGCGCGCAATTTCGGCGAACTGAGCCTGCAGGCCATGTCGCCGGCAGGCATCCGCGCCACGGGCGACGTCAATCTCTATGCCGGCACCGTCGGCGTCCGCCTGAACACCATGGGGATGACGCAGGATATCGCCGACCGCGACCATGTCCAGAACCGGCGCTACGGCGTCGCTCCCTCCGTCACCTGGGGGCTCGGCACCAATACCCAGCTCACCCTGCACTACCTGCACCAGTACGAGGACAACATCCCCGATTACGGCCTGCCATGGCTGTTCGGCCGCCCGGCGCCGGTGAAGCGCAGCAATTTCTACGGCACCAGCGGCGTCGACCACGAGCGCCTGACAACCGACGTGCTGACCGCCCGGCTGTCGCACCGCGTCAGCGACGGGATCACCCTGCGCAACACCTTTCGCTTCGCCAATTACGACCGCGACCTCGATGCCACCGCGCCGCGCATCTTCGGCACGCCGACCCCGCTCACGCCGCTCTCGGCGATCGAGGTCACTCGCCAGGCGCAATTCCGTGATGCCACCGACACCAGCTACACCAACCTCTCGGAACTGGTGCTGAACTTCCGCACGGGCGTCCTGGAGCATTCGGCGATCATCGGCGCCGAGCTGAGCCGCGATCTCAACACCACCACCCGTTACGCGGCCACGCGGCCGAATGCGGATCTGCTGTTCCCAGAATTCTTCATCCCCTCCGACCTGACCCGCAGCGTGACCTCGCGGGTCGATGTCAGCTCCGATACCGCCGCGGTCTTCGCCGTCGATCAGATCAAGCTCGGCGAGATGTTCGAGGTGCTGCTCGGCGGCCGATTCGACCATTTCGAGACCGACTACCGCAGCCGGCTCGACAATGTGCGGCTGAAGGGCAACGACAATGTCGGCAGCTACCGTGCCGCGCTGGTCTTCAAGCCCCTGCCTGGGCTGCGCACCTATTTCTCCACCGGCACCTCGTTCAATCCTTCGGCCGAATTCCTGACGCTCTCGGCCACCACCGCGGACCTCGCGCCGGAGAAGAACCAGAGCTACGAGATCGGTGCCTCCTATGATATCGGCGGCCAGCTCGAATTGCGCGGCGCGCTGTTCCGGCTGGAGAAGGAGAATGCCCGCACCACCGATCCGGCGACCGGCATCACCAGCCTCGCCGGCAACCAGCGGGTCAATGGCTTCGAGGTTTCAGTGCTCGGCCGCGTCACCCGGAACTGGAACATCCTGGCCGGCTACACCTACCTCGACGGCGAGATCGTCGAGAGCGCGGTGCCGGCCGAGGTTGGCCGCCGCACGCCCAATACGCCGCGCAGCACGGCAACGATATGGACCACCTACGACCTGCCCTACGACCTGCAGATCGGCGGCGGCGCCTTCTATGTCGACAGCCGCTTCTCCAATACCACCAATACCAACCGGGCGCCGGCCTATACCCGCTACGACGCCGCGCTCGCCTGGCAGCCTCGGGAAGGCGCCTTCCGCGGCCTGCGGCTGCAGGCCAATGCGCTGAACCTCACCGACCGCCGCTACTACGACCAGGTCACCGGCGGCCAGGTCGTGCCGGGGGCCGGCCGCACCTTCGTCTTCACCATGGCCGCGCGCTTCTGACGCCGGCCGCCACAGCCCGAGAGGCCAGGACATGCTGCTGCAGATCGAGGAACTCCTGACCGCGGAGCAGGTGGCGCATGCCCGGCGCCTCCTGGAGCGTGCGCCCTGGGTGGATGGCAGGGTGACCGCCGGCCACCAGTCGGCGCAGGTGAAGGACAACCTTCAGGTCCCCGAAGGGTGCCCTGAGCACCGGGAACTCGGCGGCCTGATTCTGACGGCGCTTGAGCGCAATGCGCTGTTCATTTCCTCGGTGCTGCCGCTCCGCGTCTTTCCGCCGCTGTTCAACCGCTATGATCCCGGCATGACCTTCGGTGCGCATGTCGACAATGCGATCCGGCAGATCACCGGCACGCCCCATCGCATCCGCACCGATGTCTCCTGCACGCTCTTCCTGTCCGACCCCGAGACTTACGATGGTGGTGAGCTGATCGTCGAGGACACCTATGGCGAACAGCGGGTGAAGCTGCCGGCCGGCCATGCCGTGATCTATCCCGCCACCAGCCTGCACCGCGTCGCGCCGGTGACGCGCGGCTCCCGCCTCGCCAGCTTCTTCTGGATCCAGAGCATGGTGCGCGATGACGGCCAGCGCAGCCTGCTCTTCGACCTCGACATGGCGATCAACCGGTTGCGCGACGACCTGCCCGCCGGCCATCGCTCACCGACCGAACTGACCGGCGTGTACCACAACCTGCTGCGCCGCTGGGCCGATGCATGACACCGCCACGCATGACCTTCCGCCGGGCGCTGCTGCTGACCCATCGCTGGGCCGGGCTGGTGCTCGGCCTCGTCCTTGTCGTCATCGGCGTGAGCGGCAGCATCCTGTCCTTCCAGCGCGAGATCGATGCCGTGCTCAACCCGGCGCTGTTCCGGGCAAGCGGGCCGCCTGACCCGGCCCTGTCCTACAGCGCCATCCAGCGGCTTGCGGAGGTGGCGACCGGCCGCCCACCCGGCAACATCCGCCCGCCGGACAGCATCTGGCCGGTCTGGGTGGTCACCCCGCCGCGCGGAGCACGTGGCGCGACCACCGCCCATTTCGACCCGGCGACCGGCGCATTGCTCGGCGAGCGCGATTCCCGCGGCAGCTTCATCGGCATCACCCGGCAACTGCATGAGGCGCTGCTGCTGCGTGCCTGGGGCGGGCGTGAGGCTGTCGGGTGGCTCGGCGTGCTGCTCCTGATCTTCGCGCTGTCCGGCATCTGGCTCTGGTGGCCACGGGACGGGGCGTTCGGCCGGGCGCTGGTCCTGATCCGACGGCGGCCGATGCTGCTGCTGAACCTCGACCTGCACCGCGTCATCGGCATCTGGATGGCGGCGGTGCTGGCGGTGGTCGCCTTCTCCGGCGTCGTCATCGTCTTCCCTGGCTGGTTCCGCCCGCTGCTCGGCGTCGCCGCGCCGGCGCAGCCGCCGCCGGCGCGGCCGGGGGCGGGGCCGATGCGGCTGGATGCCGATGCTGCGGCCGCCGCGGCGCTCGCGCACCTGCCCGGCCAGGTGGCCACGGGCGTGATGCTGCCGTCGCGCCAGCGGCCGGTCTGGACCGTCACCCTCCGGCCCGCGGACAGCGACCCGGAAGTCCGTGGGCGGACCTTCATCACGCTCGATCCCTGGTCCGCCGAGGTCCTGGAGGAGCGTGGCCCCCCGGACACGTGACGCGGCGGCCGAGGCGATCGCACTGCAGCGCTGGCTGCATGGCGGCGCCCTGCTCGGCATGCCGGGGCGGATCCTGGTCTTCCTCTCCGGCCTCGCGATGCCGGTGCTGTTCGCTACCGGCCTTGCCGCCTGGCTGCTGCGACGCCGGAACCGGCGCCGCCTGGCCATGCCCGGGCGTCGCTCGCCTGAGCGGGTCGTCCCGGCCGAGGCTTCAACCGGCCCGGCCTCCAGGAGCGTTGCGTGAGGGTGCCGGTCCGTGGACCGAAGGCGGCTGAGGCGGCGGGTTCTACCGAGGCCGCCGCGGTCGCCCTGCCCGAGTTGGTGCAGCACCGGACATGAAAGGCTCGGCGCGGCAGTCGCGCAGATGATCCTGCGCGTCTGGCCGCTGCCAGCGCTCCCCGACGACCTGCCGGTCGAACTGGTAGGAATCCCACTCGGAAAATCCCATGGACGAAAGCCACGCGGGACCGGCACGCTGATGCAGGCAGGATGCCGCGCCTGTGCTGTGACCGTCGCGCCCTTGAGGCGGCATGCCCTCCGCATCCGGGGGCCGGGTTCGCCCGGTCCGCTCAAGGGCCTTGGCGGGGAGTTCACGGGCGCGCATCCTGTCTTCCCGCGCCGCGCGCTGCGCGACGACCAGGGTCCGACCGTCGATGGATTCGGTGCCTGGACGCAGCCGTACCGCACCTGCCGCGCCGATGCGGAGGATGGCCATGGAACATCACCAATCCCTGTGCGTGCCGACGCTGATGGCGGCACATGGCATCGCAGCGCGGCAACGGGCTCCGGTGGCCTTCGTTCTGCCGGGCGGAGAATGCGTCCGTCCTGACTCGCGCCGGCGCGGGGTGGCTGAAGCCCTGTTTGGAACTCCGAACGACGCATCGCCGGACCGGCGGTGTGCCCCCGCAATGCGGCGGCTGGCGCGCTAGGCCGACCCGCATGGGCCTGCGCCGAGGCAGCAACGGGGCGGAGTCACGGCGGCCGCAGCGCGTGCTGCTGCTGGGTGCCGGCTACGCGAGCCTGGCGCTCGCCGCGATCGGCGCCGTGCTGCCGCTGATGCCGACGACCGTCTTCCTGCTGATCGCCGCCTGGTGCTTCGGACGCGCCTCGCCGGCCCTGAGGCAGCGGCTGCTTTCCCATCCCCGCTTCGGCGGGGCGCTGCGGGACTGGGAGCAGCACGGGGCGATCAGCCCGCGCGCCAAGCGGGCCGCGGTGCTGGCGATGGCATTGAGCTGGATGCTGGTGGTGCTGGCGTTCCGCGACCCAGTGGCCTCGGCCTTGGCCGGGGGCTGCATGGCCCTGGTCGGCATCTTCATCGTCACCCGCCCCTCGCGCCCCGGGCAGCGGAGGCGAGGCGGCCAGGGATGAGCCGCGGCCAGCGCGGCACGGCCATTCAACGCAGGGAGAAGCGCACCGGCACGGTCAGGGTGATGGCATCGCCCGGCATCTCGGGCGGCGGTGCCGGCAGGGGCTCGGCACGGCGGACGAGGGCGAGGGTTTCGGAATCCAGCGCCGTGGAGCCGGAGGTTCTTGCGATGGCGGCCGAGAGCACATGGCCAGCCCGATCCATGGAGAAGGTGAGGTAGGTGACACCTTCCTCACGGCGGAACCGCGCGTGATCCGGGTAGCGCTTGAAGCGCTGCAGCCGGCCGAGCAACTGCCCCTGCCAGGTGGGAACCGCATTCGAGACCGGAGCCGGATTCGGCACCGGAGCGGCTGCGGCGATGGGTGCCGAGGCCGCTGGTGGGGCCGCAGCCCTCGGCACCTCGGCAACCGGGCGCTGCGGCCGACGGAGCGTCGGTGGGCGGGGCGGTGGCGGCGGTGGAACGGGAAGGGCCACTTCGGACGGCTCGGCGACGGGCTCGGGCGGCGGTGGTTCGGGCAAGGGCTCGAGCAAGGGCTCGGGCAAGGGCTCGGGCAAGGGCTCGGGCGGCGCCGGCTCCAGCAGGGGCTCCGGCTCCGGGAAGGGTTCCATCACCGGCTCAGGCGGGGGGCGATGTCTCCTCCTGCTGCGGCGCGGGCTCGGCCACAGGCACGCCCGGTTCCGGCGCGAGATCGAGCATGACCGCCTCGGGCGGCATTCCCGCCGGTCCAATCGGAATGCGCCGCATCAGCAGCAGCACCGTGGCCGCGTGCAGTCCGAGCACGAGCGCCAGGCATGCCGTCCAGCGGGCGAAGTCGGCCCCTGTCTCCCGGGGGGCAAAAGGGATCGCCGTGGCGCTCAAGGCCGCTGACTCGCGTCGAGCCCGACCAGGGCCACCTTGAGATACCCGGCGGCGCGCAAGGCGTTCATCACCTCCATCAGCGCGCCGTATGGCACGCTCGTGTCGGCGCGCAGGAAGACGCGCTGGCCGCGGTCGCCGCCCGAAACCCGGTCGAGCACGGGCCCAAGCGACCCGGGGGCCACGGCCGTCTCGTCCAGCACGAGCGTGCGGTCCGCCTGCACAGTCAGGAACATCGGCTTGTCCGGCCGGGGCTGCGGCTGGGCCGTGGAGGCCGGCAGTTCGACCGGCACGTCCACGGTGGCGAGCGGCGCCGCCACCATGAAGATGATCAGCAGCACCAGCATCACGTCGATGAAGGGCGTGACGTTGATCTCGCTGACCTCGGCGAGGTCGTCCTCGCCCCCGTTCAACCTGATGCCCATCCGGCCTACTCCGCCGCGGCGGCCCGGGGCCGCGCCCGGCCGTCACGGTCGAGATCATGGGAGAGCAGACGCATCGTCTCGGCCACCGCGTCGGCGAGACGCGCCCTGTACCCGGTGATCATGCGGGCGAAGAAGTTGTAGATCACCACGGCGGGAATGGCGGCGACGAGGCCGATGGCGGTGGCCAGCAGCGCCTCGGCGATGCCGGGGGCAACCACGGCGAGATTCGTGGTCTGCGCCTGCGAGATGCCGATGAAGCTGTTCATGATGCCCCATACCGTGCCGAACAGGCCGACGAAGGGGGCGGTGGCGCCGATCGTGGCGAGCATGCCGGTGCCGCGGCCCGCCCTGCGTCCGGCCGCGGCGACGATGCGTTCCAGCTTCCAGGCGGCCCGCTCCTTGGCGCCCTCCTTTCCGCTGGACTGGGCGGCCAGCCGATATTCCCGCGCCGCGGCGCGGACCATGGCGCCGCAGGGTCCCGCCCTGCCCGCGAATTGCGCCGCCGCCTCGTCCAGGCTGTCCGCCGTGCCGAGCACCGACAGGCCCGTGCGTGCGCGGCGCCCGGCGGAGAGCAGTTCCAGGCCCTTCGCCAGGGCCACCGTCCAGGTCAGCACCGAGGCAAGGGCCAGCCCGGCCATCACCACCTGGACCACCAGGTCGGCATTCATGACCATGCCCCAGGGCGACAGGTCATGCGGGAGCAGGGCGCTACCGATGGCGGATGCCGCAATCGCTTCACCGTCCGGCGCCGCCGCGGGACCGATCTCCTGGGCGGCCAGGAGGCCCGGTGTGAGGACAAGGAAGGGCCAGGACAGAAGAAGCGGGCGGCCAGGCGTCATATGGACCTCTACTCGTCGGGGCAGCGGGCCCGGTGGACCTGCCGCCCGGGAATTGCGGCTACAGGTTGCGAAGCCACCCTGCGCCGGGTTCATCACAGCCACGGCCGGCGTTCCGGCCGCATCCGTGTGTCAGCGGCCATGCTTGGCGTGGCCGGCAACACCTCCGGAGGCCCAGGCGGCGCCTTCCGGACCGCCTCGGCCCCTGCCGGGAACACATCCCTTCATCCCCAACCTGACCTGCCTTGTCTAGTGCGAATGATTTGCGTTAACAATGCAATTGCGAATAAGTCGCAGAGATCGACGCTCCTGCCGTTGCGGCTGGGGCACCATGATCGAAATTCGGGCGAGGCAAAATGCCTGGCCGGAGGAGCCGGGGCGGCCCGATGCCGGCGGCATTCGGCCAGAATCGCCGGAAGGAACCATGAGCAGGACGGACCTCGCTGGCGCAGGGCTCATTCCACCCAATTCCAGCCCCACTGCGCAAGCACAGGCGAAGCGCGGGACACACCATCGGCATCTGTGGAAAGGCTTGTTCATGCATCGTCCCGCACACCTGCTCGCGGTGCTCGCCCTCTGCCTGTCCGGGCTGATCTGGCCACACCAGGCCCATGCGGCGGACAAGGCGGCCCAGACGGCGTGGCGCCTGCTGGACTACCTGGCGGTGGACTATGCCGGCGCCGTCGCGGACGGGACCGTCATCGACGAGGCCGAATACGCGGAGATGATGGAATTCGCGGGGTCGGCGCGCGAGCGCATCGCCGCCCTGCCGCCGAACCGAGCCCGCGACGCGCTGTCGCAAGGAGCCGAGAGGCTGCAGGCCGTGGTCATGCAGAAGGCGCCGCCGGCCCAGGTGGCGGATCTGGCCCGCGGCCTGGCCGATGCCCTGCTCGCGGCCTATCCCGTGCCGCTTGCCCCGTCCGCCGCGCCCGCGCCGGACAGGGGACGGATCCTCTATGCGGAGCGGTGTGCCTCATGCCATGGCGCCGCCGGCGCCGGCGACGGCCCCGCCGCGGCGTCCCTGGACCCGCCGCCCATCGCCTTCACCGACCGGGAACGCGCGCGGGAGCGCAGCGTCTTCGCGCTCTACCAGGTGATCCTCCAGGGGGTCGAAGGAACCTCCATGCCCGGCTTCCCCGACCTGCCGGCGGAGGATCGCTGGGCGCTGGCCTTCCACATCAGCGGGATGGCCTATACGGGAGGCGAGGCGCAGGAGGGCGAGCGCCTCTGGCGGGATAAGGCAGGCCTGCGCCAGAGCATCCCGACCCTCGAGGCGCTGACCCGCGCAACGCCGGCCGCGCTGGCCGGCCGGGTCGGCGAGGCGCAGGCGGTGGCCCTCATGGCCTATCTGCGTCGCCATCCGGAGGTCGTCATGCCGGGGGCGGACGGCTCCCTGGCGCTGGCCCGCCGGAAGCTGACCGAGGCCACGGCAGCCTATGAGGCCGGCCATCGCCGGGACGCGACGGACCTCGCCCTCTCCGCCTATCTGGACGGCTTCGAGCCGATGGAGCCGATGCTGGCGATCCGCGACGCCACGCTGATGGCGCGGATCGAGGGAGCCATGGGCGAGCTGCGCGCCAGGATCAGCCGCGGCAGCCCGGTGGAGGAGGTGCGGGCACAGGTCCGGGTGGTGGATGGGCTGTTCGGCGAGGCCGAGGATGCGCTCGCGGCGAGCCAGGCCACGCCCCTGTCGACCTTCATCGGGGCCTTCGCCATCCTGCTGCGGGAGGGTCTGGAGGCCCTGCTCATCGTCGTCGCCATCATCGGCTTCCTGCGCAAGACGGGGCGCACCGACCTGATGCCCTTCGTCCATGGCGGATGGGCCGCCGCGCTGGCGGCGGGGGCGCTCACCTGGTTCGCGGCCACCACCCTGATCTCCATCAGCGGTGCGGGCCGGGAGTTGACGGAGGGCCTCGGATCGCTGCTCGCCGCGGCGGTGCTGCTCTCGGTCGGCATCTGGATGCACGGGAAGAGCCGCGCCGAGGCGTGGAAGCACTATGTCCAGGCCACCATGGCCCGCGCCCTGTCCCGGCGCTCGGCGTGGTTCCTGTTCCTGCTGAGCTTCATCGTCGTGTACCGGGAGGCCTTCGAGACCATCCTGTTCTACGCGGCGCTCTGGAGCCAGGGCGATGGTGGCGCCATCCTGGCCGGCATCAGCCTGGCGCTGGTCGTGCTCGCCGTGATCGCCTGGTCGATGCTGCGCCTGAGCCAGAGGCTGCCGATCGAGCGGTTCTTCGCCTGGAGCTCGGTGCTCATGGCCGTCCTGGCGGTCGTGCTCGTGGGCAAGGGCATCATGGCGTTGCAGGAAGCCGGCGTGCTCGGGGTGCAGCCGCTGGCGGCCGTCCCCCGGCTGGATCTCCTCGGGATCCATCCGACCCTGCAGGGCACCGTGGGGCAGGTTCTGGCAGCCGCCGTCATCCTGGCCGCCTTCTGGTACAACAGGCGCTCCGCTGCGCCCCTGGCCGGGCGCCGGAAGATCTGATCTGCCGGAGGCGGCAAGGCGGTTCTGCCGCCAGGGCGGCGGCACGACCCGGCATGGCGAAAGCGGCGCGCCTTGACGCGGCTTCCTCCTGCCGACAGAGGTTGCGCATGTCCGCCGCCGCCCTTCCGGATGCCTGCCCCTGCCGATCGCCCGTTGCGCGACCGTGCGGTGGCCTGGACTGACCCGGCGCCGGTGGCGTTCCCCGGGCAGGAACAGCCGGGCCGCCGGGGACGGGGGCGGCTCCGCGGCGTGGTCAGGCTTGTCCTCCTGCTGCTGGTCGGCGCTCCCCTGGCCCTGATCCTGGCCTTCCGCGTCCTGCCCCCGCCCGTGACGCCGCTGATGGTGATCCGCCTGATCGAGGGCCAGCCGCTGCGGCAGGACTGGGTGGCCTATGAGCGCATCGCGCCGGCGCTCGCCGAGGCGGTGATCGCGGCGGAGGACAACCTGTTCTGCCGCCAGGCCCTGGGCTTCGACTTCGAGGCCCTGCGCGGCCAGGTCGCGGCCTGGTGGGACGGCGAAAGGCCGCGCGGGGCCAGCACCATCACCATGCAGACGGCGAAGAACCTGCTGCTCTGGCCCGGCCGCGATCCGGCCCGCAAGCTGCTCGAAGCCTGGCTCACGCCGCAGATCGCCCTGCTCTGGCCGAAGCGCCGGGTCCTGGAGGTCTATCTGAACATCGTCGATTCGGCCCCGGCCTCTATGGCGCCGAGGCCGCGGCGCGGGCCTTCTTCGGCAAGCCCGCCGCGGACCTCTCCCGCCACGAGGCGGCCCGGCTCGCCGCCGTGCTGCCGAACCCGCTTGGCTGGTCCGCCGATGCGCCCGGGCCGCATCTGCGGCAGCGGGCCGCGCTCATCGAACGGCGGGTGGCGCAGATCCAGCCGCTGCTCGCCTGCGCCCGCTAAGCCGCCCGGCTGGCAGGATACAAGTCGCCGGAGCGCCGGCCGGGCTTCCGGGCGGGCAGGCCGTGCCCATATGGCGGGCATGATCCCGCTCTCGATCCTCGATCTCGCCCCCGTGCCGGAAGGCAGCGATGCCGGCCAGGCGCTGCGCAATGCGCTCGATCTGGCGCAACATGCCGAGGCGCTGGGCTACCAGCGCTACTGGATGGCCGAGCACCACAACATGCCCGGCATCGCCAGCGCCGCCACCGCCGTCGCGCTGGCCCATGTCGCCGCCGGCACGCGCAGCATCCGGGTCGGCGCCGGCGGCGTCATGCTGCCGAACCACGCGCCGCTGCTCATCGCCGAGCAATCGGCACCCTGGCGGCGCTGCATCCGGGGCGTATCGACCTCGGCCTCGGCCGGGCGCCGGGCTCCGACCAGATCACCGCGCGCGCCATGCGGCGGAACCTGGCCGCCGATGCCGACAGCTTCCCGCAGGATGTGGTGGAGCTGCTGGGCTATTTCCGCCCCGCCGCACTGGACCAGGCGGTGCAGGCGGTGCCGGGCGCCGGCCTCGATGTGCCTGTCTGGATCCTGGGGTCGAGCACCTTCGGCGCCCAGCTCGCCGCCATGCTCGGCCTGCCCTATGCCTTCGCCTCGCATTTCGCGCCGGCGCAGATGGCGGATGCCGTGGCGACCTACCGCGCGCGGTTCCGGCCCTCGGAGCGGCTGGCGGCGCCCTATGTCATGCTGGGCGTCAATATCTTCGCGGCGGAGACGGATGCGGCGGCGCGGCGCCTCTTCTCATCCTTGCAGCAGGCCTTCCTGAACCTGCGCAGCGGCCGCCCCGGCAAGCTGCCGCCGCCCGTGGACGACCTGGAGTCGCGGCTCGACCCCTATGCGCGGGCGATGCTGGACAATGCGCTCTCCTGCTCCATCGTCGGCGCGCCGGAGACGGTGCGGCGCGGGCTCCAGGATTTCGCCGCGCGCACCCGCGCGGATGAGCTGATGGTCACGGCGCAGATCTTCGACCATGGCGCCCGCCGGCAATCCTTCGAGATCCTGGCCGGGGTCCATGCGGAGATGGCAAAACCGGGCTGACCGGGCGATGCCGGGCGGGCCACGCACCGGCCCCTGGATTCTGTAGCATCGGCCTGCCGCAGGAGAGGGCCGCCCATGTCCAGCACCCAGGTTCTCGTCGTCGGGGCCGGCCCCACGGGCCTGCTCCTGGCCCTCTGGCTGACCCGGCTTGGCGTCAGGCTCCGCATCATCGACAAGGCGGCGGAACCCGGAACCACCTCGCGGGCGCTGGTGGTGCATGCGCGGACGCTTGAATTCTACAGGCAGCTCGGCCTGGCGGAAGCGGTAGTCGGCCGGGGCCTCGAATTCACCGCCGCCAATCTCTGGGTGCGTGGCCGAAGGGTGGCGCGCGTCGGTTTCGGCGCCATCGGCAAGGGCATCAGCCCGTTCCCCTATATGGTGATCTTCCCGCAGGACGAGCATGAGCGGTTGCTGATCGACCGTCTCGCGGAACTGGGCGTCGCGGTCGAGCGCCCGGTCGAATTCCTCGGATTCGAGGATGCCGGCGATTCCGTGCGGGCGCGGCTGCGCGGGCCGGGCGGGGCCGAGGAGGTCTGCGAAGCGGAGTATCTCGCCGGATGCGACGGCGCCCGCTCCGAGGTGCGCGATGCCCTGGGCACCGGCTTCCCGGGCGGCACCTATGCGCATCTCTTCTATGTCGCCGATACCCAGGCCAGCGGTCCCGTGATGAATGGCGAGCTGAATCTCGCCCTCGACGACAACGACTTCCTCGCGGCCTTCCCGCTGCGGGGGGCGGGGCGCGCGCGCCTCATCGGCACGGCCGAGGCGTCCGGGGACCGGCATGAGGCGCTTGCCTGGAAGGATGTCAGCAAGAACCTGCTCGAGCGCCTGAATGTTCACGTTGAGCGGGTGAACTGGTTCTCCACCTACCATGTGCATCACCGCGTCGCCGGCCGTTTCCGGCAGGGCCGCGCCTTCCTGCTCGGCGATGCGGCGCATATCCACAGCCCCGTCGGCGGGCAGGGCATGAACACGGGGCTCGGCGACGCCGTCAACCTCGCCTGGAAGCTGGCCGCCGTGCTGCAGGGGCGCGCCGCGCCGGCGCTGCTCGATACCTACGAGCCGGAGCGGGTCGCCTTCGCACAACGCCTGGTGGCGACGACCGACCGGGCCTTCACGGCAGTGACCAGCCCCGGCCGCCTCGCCCGGTTCCTCCGGCTCCGGGTCGTGCCGCGCCTGCTTCCGGCATTGTTCCGGTCGGCGGTCGCCCGGCGCTTCATGTTCCGCACCGTCTCCCAGACGGCGGTGGAGTACCGGAGCAGCCGCCTGAGCGAGGGCCGCGCCAGGCGCGTCCGGGGCGGCGACCGCCTGCCCTGGGCCGCACCCGAGACGGCCGCGACGGAGCAGGCCGACAATTTCACGCCGCTCGAATCGCTGGACTGGCAGGTCCACATCTATGGCGAGGCGGCGCCGGGGATCGCCGATCTCTGCCAGCGGCGGGGTTTGGCCCTCCGGATCTTCCCCTGGTCCGCCGCGGCGGGCCGGGCGGGCCTGACGCAAGGCGCCGTGTATCTGGTGCGGCCCGACGGCTATGTCGGATTGGCCGACCCGGAGGCAAGCCCGGCCAGGCTGGAACGCTACCTCGACAGCCGGAGCATCAGGCCGCGGGAAGCATCGCCAGCGCGCTGACCGGGCGCGGGCCGGCGCCTGCCCTTCAGGGGTGGCCCGTCATCTCCACCAGTTCCACCAGGATGCCAGCCGTGCTGGCGGGGTTGAGGAAGGCGATGCGGTGCCCGCCATGGCCGGTGCGCGGCACCTCGTCCAGCAACGCCACACCCTTGCCGCGCAACTCCACCAGCGCGGCGTCGATATCCTCCACCTCAAGGCAGATGTGGTAGAGGCTGTCGCCCTTCTCCCGGATCCATTCGGCGGTGCGGGTGCCCTCGCGCTGCGGCTCCAGCAATTCCAGCGCGGATTCGCCGACCGGCAGCATGGCCAGGCGGATGCCGTTCTCCGCCATCGTCTCCTCGTAGTCGCAGGCGATGCCGAGCTTGGCGAAGGTATCGCGCGCGGCGTCCAGGTCCTTCACGGCGATGGCCACGTGTTCGATGCGCTTGATCTTCATCTCTCCCGCTCCTTTTCCATCAGCGCCGCTTGCCCTAGCCACTCCAGGGCCGGCGCTGCCAGAGCGCGCGCACCGAGGTCTCCACCTCCGCCGCCATGTCGCGATAGGCCGCGCCGACCAGGGGCCGCAGCGGCAGCGATACCCGCTGCGCCTCCCGCAGGAAGCCGGGATCGGCCAGTGCCGCGGTAAAGGCCTGTTCAAGCTTGGTGCGGATCGGCGCCGGCAGGCCGGGCGGTCCGGCGATGCCGCGGGCCGAGCCGCCGATCAGGTCGAAGCCCTGCTCGCGGAAGGTGGGCACCTCCGGCGCCGCATCCCAGCGCCGCGGCCCGGCCTGGCCGAGCGCGCGGACCCTGCCCTCCCGCATCGCGGCCAGGATCTCCGCCATGTTGCCGACGCCGAGTTCGATATGCCCGCCCAGCACCTGCGCCAGCAGCGGCGCCGCGCCCGCGAAGGGCACATGGGTCATCGGCTGCAACCCGGCCAAGCCTTCCAGCCCCAGCATCAGCAGGTGGTCGTCCGAGCCGACCCCCGTGGTGCCGTAATTCATCTGCCCCGGCCGGGCCTTGGCCGCCTGCACCAGGTCCTGCAGGCTGCGGAGCGGCGAATTGGCGGCGACATAGATGGTGTTCGGGTCGTCGACGACATTCCCGAGGAAGCTGAAGTCGAGCGGCCGGTAGCGGACTTGGCGCTCCAGCGGGAAGGTGCTGATGGCGGGCACCGCCAGCGCGCCCAGGGTATGACCATCCGGCGCGGCGTTGAACAACGCCTCGAAGCCGACCTGCCCACCTGCGCCGGCGCGGTTGGTCACGACGAAGCGCGCGCCCGGCAGATGCTCGGCGACGAAGGGCAGGACGATGCGCGCCATGATGTCCACGCCGCCGCCGGGCGGATAGGGGACGATCACCTCGATCGGCCGGTCCGCGGGCCAGGCCGCCTGGGCCCGGCCGGGCCGGGCATGGAGCAGGGTTGGCGTGGCCAAGGCGGCCGCGCCCAGCATCCGGCGGGTGAGCATGGTTTTTCCTCTCGATATTTCGCCGAGGTTGCGGGCGGAGATCGAGATGGTCAAGCAAGCGCCGCTCGGCACCCAGCGCATTCCGCATGCATCAGGCGGGGAACCCGCGGGGTCCGGCGCGCCTGCGGGATGCGCCGCCGCCGCAGGCTGCTGCCTACGGCGGGAACCGGCTGGCCGGCGATGGTCCCGGGCAGCCGCCATGCCCCCGGCCTCGCGGCTCGTCGGCAGCACCGCGTCGGTGGCATCGGTGCCGGCAGGAGCCTGTTGTCTCAAACCGTCATGCGGGGGGCATGGCGCTCCTGCCTTCCCGCCCCATCTCTGGGCCGGATGCACAGGCAGGGAGTTCCAGGCATGACCCGTATCATCCTTGGTCTTTTCGACAACCGTGGCGATGCGGAGCGGACGGTCGAGCATTTGATCCAGGAATTCCGCGTCGATCCCGCCGGCATCGAGATCCACGGCGCCGGCGGGGATGACAGCGGACGGGAGCCGCAGCATGCACTGGACGCACTCGACAGGTCAGCCCTGCCGGCCGAGGATCGCTCGATCTTCCGGGAGGGTATCCGCCGCAACAGCGCGGTTGTCGTGGCGCATGTGAAGGAATCCCAGGCCGACCGCGCCATGGATGTCTTCGAGGAATACGGTGCCGCCGATCTCGACGCGCGGGCGGCCGACTGGCGCGGCGCGGGCTGGGTGAGCGAGCCGGGCCAGACCGGCGGCACCGGCCACGACGAGGATATCGGCTTCGCCACCTATGGCGAGGATGCGGTGCTGGGCCATATCCCGCGGCACCACCATGACAATACCCCTGCCGGCCTGCTGGGCCGGTTCGCGATGTCGGCAATGCGGCCCGAGCCCGAGCGCAGGCGGGCCCGGGTGCGCAGCTATGTCGTCAGGCCGAAGAAAGGCCGGGAGACCAGGTGAGGCTGTCCGGTCACAGGCGCGCCGGCCGGAACCCCTGTGGGGCGCGGTTGGTCACCGCGCTGTCCATGGAGTTCCGGGTAGCGGTGGCATGCCCGGGCGCTGAACCGAAGGGCGGTGCCCGGCATGGCGGTCCCGGCCAACAGGCGGCTCCAGCCGCCAGCACGGCTTCGCTATGCGGCAAGCAGGCCGAGGCGCTGGATCTGGCAGCGCTGCCGCCAGGCCCCCGCGGCGGCCGAGGCGAGCCGGACCGTCACCGCACGGCGCTCCGCCGTCGAGCGCGGCAGGCCGCTTGGCAGGCAGGCGACCGCCATCTCGCCCGGGAGCGGGATGGCCTCCGACTCCCCCTGGGCCGCCAGGCGGAAGCGGGTGCCGGCAAGGGTGGAGGAGAGCCGCGCCAATACGACCAGGGGACGGTCGGATTCCGGCATTTCCGCCAGGGCGGCCTTCAGTTGGGGGCCGAAATTCGCCGCGGCCTGGCGCTCGGCAAGGTCCAGGCAGGGCACCTGGGAGGGACGGGCCGGGCGGGGATCGAAGGAGCCGGCTGTGTCGAGTGGCATGGGGGATGCTCCTCGGAGTTCCTGGCCGGAATTCGGCGCAGGCCGCCGTTGGGGGGGAACGGCACGGCAAAAATGCAGCCCCTGATTTTCTATTCCAAGTTCTATTCCGTTTCGTCGCCTTCACAAGCGGTTGTGGCAAAGGACTGGCTCGAAGATGGATCATGCTTCCGGATGATGCCGCTCCCGCATCCTTCCAGCCGTCTGTTGCGATGATGGCGGTGGCGTGGTGTCTGTTCCCGCGGGCCATGGGCGGACATGAAGGGGGCGGGCTTTGATCGGGATCGGGATGGGCAGCGTGCAGATCGGCGAGTGCGACGTGATGGGGCACATGAATGTCCGGCACTACGTGTCGCGCAGCCTCGAAGCGCTCGCCTGGCTCGGGCTGGAACTCGACCTTGGCCCGCGCCACGCGCGCGACCACGGCGCCGGCCTGGTGCCTGTGGACCAGCATATCCGTTTCCTCCGCGAATTGCCGGCGGGCACGCCGTTCACGGTATGGGGAGGGGTCATCGGCCGGCGCGAGCAGACCCTCCGATTCTATCAGGAGATCCGGAACGCCTCGGCCGAAGCCGTCGCCGCCACCATCGTGACGGATGCCATGCTCGGCGACCTGCGAACCGGCGCGCCACGACCCCTGCCCTCGGGCATCGACCAGGCCATGACAAGGCTCGCAGTGGCGGTGCCGGACCATGCCGCGCCCAGAGGCCTGCGCTTCGATCCCCCCTGGCGACCCGCTGAGCCTGGCGCGCGCGAAGGAACTCGGGTTGACGCAAATCCAGAAGGGCGCGGTCCAGGTTGAGGAATGCAACGAGCACGGGCTGATGCGCGCGGATGGCGTCATCGCGCGCGTCTGGGACGGCGTGCCCAACTCGCCCGCCCGCGGCGCACGGCGTCAGGCCCGCGCTTCCGGGAAGCTCGGCAGCGCCGCGCTCGAATACCGGCTGGCCTATCTCCGCCCGGTCCGGGCCGGCGACCTGCTGACGGTCCATAGCGGCATGAAGGCCGTGGGGAGCAAGACCACGACCTGGACCCATTGGCTCTTCGATGGCGAGAGCGGCGCCGCCGTTGCCGCGGCCGAGGCCGTCGGCGTGGCCTTCGACCTGGCGACGCGGAAGGCCGTGGCGATGGACGGCGAATCCCGCATCGCCCTTGAGGGCCTCGTGATCCCCGGCCTTTCCATCTGAACGGGCGCACCCGCGGATTCGGTTGAAAAGCCTTGCAGCGGGCCGCATATCGCGCGGCGGCGTGGCCAGTTGCAACGGGAGGGCAGCGGTGAGCGAGACAGCGGAGCGGCACGAGTTCGGCGCCGAGGTGGGGCGCCTGTTGGACCTCGTTGTCCATTCGCTCTACTCCGAGCGCGAGATCTTCCTGCGGGAGCTGGTGGCCAATGCGGCCGATGCCATCGACCGGCGCCGCTTCGAGGCGCTGACCCAGGCCGGCCCGACGCTGCCGCCCGACGCGAAGGTGCGGATCGTCCCGGACAAGGCAGCCCGCACGCTCACCATCTCCGACCCCGGCATCGGCATGACCAAGGAGGATCTGGCGCAGAACCTCGGCACCATCGCCCGTTCCGGCACGCGCGCCTTCACCCAGTCACTGGCCGAGGCGCAGCCGGCCGACCGGCCCAACCTCATCGGCCAGTTCGGCGTCGGCTTCTACTCCGCCTTCATGGTCGCCGACCGGGTGGAGGTCATTTCGCGCCGGGCCGGCGGCGAGGCGGCCTGGGCCTGGGCTTCGGAAGGCGATGGCGCCTATACCCTGGCACCTGCCGAGCGCGGCGAAGCCGGCACCGATGTCGTGCTGCACATCAAGGCGGATGCGGAGGAATTCCTGGAGCCGCTCCGGTTGCAGACGATCGTCCGCAAATGGGCGGACCACATCACCGTCCCCATCACCATCGCCCGGGACGGCGAGGACGAGCCGGCCAATACCGGCACCGCGCTCTGGCGCCGGCCGAAATCCGAGATCAGCGAGGAGAGCTACACCGAACTCTACCGCCATCTCGGACACCTGTTCGACAAGCCCTGGGCCACGCTGCACTGGCGCGCGGAAGGCGTGCTGGATTACACGGCGCTGCTCTTCATCCCCGGCATGAAGCCCTTCCAGGCGGTCGAGGGCGAGCGCGAGAGCCATCTGCGCCTGCATGTGCGCCGCATGTTCATCACCGACAGGGCCGGGCTGCTGCCGCCCTGGCTCCGCTTCGTGCAGGGCGTCGTGGATACCGAGGACCTGCCGCTGAACGTCTCGCGCGAGATGCTGCAATCGACCCCGGTGCTCGCGCGCATCCGCCGCGCCGTGACCGGGCGGGTGCTCTCGGAATTGAAGGCCCGCACCAGGGATGCCGAGGACTACGCCAAATTCTGGGAGAATTTCGGCCCGATCCTGAAGGAGGGCGTCTGGGAGGATACGGAGCACCGCAAGGACCTCGCGCCGCTGCTGCGCTTCCGCTCCTCCGCGGTGGAGGGCTGGACCTCCCTGCCCGACTACGTCGCGCGGATGAAGCCGGAGCAGGAGGCGATCTTCACCCTGGCCGGCGATGATCCGGAGGTCCTGGCGGCATCGCCGCAACTGGAGGGATTCCGGGCGCGCGGCCTGGAGGTGCTGCTGCTCCCGGACCAGGTGGACGCCTTCTGGCCGGAGCGCCTGGACCGCTTCGAGGGCAAGCCGCTCCGCAGCATCAGCCAGGGCACGGTCGATCTCTCGAAGCTTGCGCCCGAGGCCGGTGCGGCGGCGGAGGCAGCCGACCTGTCGCGCCTGCTGCCCCTGCTGAAGGCGGCCCTGGAAGGCGTCGTCTCCGATGTGCGCGCCACCGACCGCCTGGTGGAGAGCGCCGTGGTGCTCGCCGCGCCGGAGGGCGGGCCGGACCTGCACATGCAGCGGCTGCTGCGCCGGGCGGGCCGGCGCATCGGTGCCGGATTGCCGGTGCTGGAGATCAACCCCCGCCACCCGCTGATCCGCAGCCTTGCCGGCCAGGCCGAGGCGGGCGGCGACATGGCCGAGGCCGCGGGCATCCTGTTCGATCTCGCCTGCGTCCAGGATGGCGACAGCCCGCGCGACCCGGCCGCCTTCGCGCGCCGCGTCGCCGCGGCCCTCACCACCGGCTTCGGCCAGCGGCAGGGCGGGGGAGTGGAGGAGGGCGCATAGGCATGGACGACATCCTTCGCGTGCTCGCGCAGGCGGGCAACGACCTGCCCCGGGAGGCCATGCGCCAGGCCCTGCAGAACTGGGACGAGGCGGCGCCGCCGTTGCTCGCCCTGCTCGATGCCTATGCCGAGGGCCGGGACCGTTCGGAGGAGGCGGCCGCCGCCGTGTTCTTCATCCTGCACCTTGCGGCGCAGGCACGCGAAGGACGGGCCTTTCCGGCACTCTGCCGGCTGGCCATGGATGCCGAGGCGCTGGAGCAGACCCTGGGTGACGGTACGACGGAGAGTCTCGCACAGATCCTGATCGGCACCTTTGACGGCGAGCTGGACCGCCTCAAGGCGGTGATCGAGCAGGAGGCGGCGGACGAGTTCGCCCGCGCCGCAGCCTTCGACGCGCTGACCTGGCTCACCGCGACCGGCGCGGTGCCGCGGGTGGCGACGGCAGCCTATCTGCAAGGGCTGCATCGCTCGATGCGGCCGCAGGCAACCTCCTTCGCCTGGTTCGGCTGGCAGCGGGCGGTGGCGCTGCTCGGCCTGGACGGGCTCAGCCCGCTGGTCGAGGACGCCTTCGGGCACCGCTTCATCGACCCGACCATCATGGGGTTCGAGGACTTCCTGAAGGATCTTGCCGCCGCCAAGGCCAGCACCGATCCGGCTGCCTTCCTCGCAACCCAGCGAATTTCACCGATCGAGGACGCAATCGCCGAATTGTCGGGCTGGTACGGTTTCTCGGATGAATTCAAGCGGGACCAGGCCAGGCGCGGCACCCGCAGTGCAACCACGGAGGACTGGACAGTGCCGCAACCGGTCGTGAACCCGTTCCGCGGTGTCGGCCGCAACGATCCCTGCCCCTGCGGCAGCGGCAAGAAATTCAAGAAGTGCTGCATGCCCTGAGTCGCGGCCCGGACCACGGCCGCTGGCTGGTTGCACAAGCCGGGCAGGTGCTGTCCCATGGCCCGGCATGACAGATGCTCCCGCTGCCCTGCCTCCGCTCGTGGTCTGCCTCGGCAACCTGGTGGCCGACCACACCTTCTCGGTGCAGGAGGTGGAGCAGCCTCCCTCCAAGAACATCGCCCGGGCCTATCGCCTGGGCCCCGGCGGCATGGCGGCGAATGCGGCGATCGCGGTGGTGCGGCTCGGCGGCCGGGCGCTGTTCTGGGGCCGGGTGGGAGACGACATGAATGGCGGGCCCCTGGCCGAGGCGCTGGCCGCCGAAGGGGTGGACATGTCGCAACTGCGGCACGTCCCGGGTGGCCGCACCCCGGTCTCCGCGGTGCTGGTGGACCGGATGGGGGAGCGGAGCATCTTCAACTACCGTGGCGAGGGCCTCGGCCTCGACCCGACCTGGCTGCCCCTGGATTCGCTGGCGGCGGCGAGCGCCCTGCTCTGCGACCCGCGCTGGCTGGAGGGCGCCGAGCAGGCCCTGCTGGCGGCGCGGCAGCGCGGCATCCCCAGCGTGCTGGACGGCGAGAAGAGCGAAACCCGCATTCTGCGCCAGCTCGTGCCGCTGGTGGACCATGCGATCTTCTCGACGCCGGGCTTGCAGAATTTCGCCCCCGGCGTGGCGCCGGCGGAGGGGCTGCGCCGGGCCGTGGCCTCGGGCGCGCGGGTCGCGGCGGTGACACGAGGCGAGGCCGGCACGCTATGGCTGACGCGGGAAGACCCGACCCCGCGGGAGACGCCGGCCTTCCCGGTGGAGGCCACCAATACCACCGGGGCCGGCGACGTGTTCCACGGCGCCTATGCGCTGGCGATCGCCGAGCGACAGGAGGTGGCGGCGGCCATGCGCTTCGCCTCCGCCGCCGGCGCGCTGCGGGCGCGGGACGGGGAGACGCCGCGGCGTTTGCCGCTGGAGGAGCTGCTGGTCGGCGGATGACGCGTCAGGCCACCCATTCCTGCAATCCCTGCCTGGCCGGTGCGAGCCGCCCCCGCAGCCCGACCGCGGAGCGCCGGGGCGACATCAGCGCGGCAAGCGTCGCCTCGTCCTCCCGCGGCACCCGCGCCATGGTCCGGGCACCATCCGGGAGGCGCAGGATCACGGCGCCGTAATCCGGCGTGCCATCGTTGCGGAAGACCACGGTATGGGTCTCGACCGTCGCTTCGCCGCTGCGGTCCTCGGCAAGCCGCGGCGCCGGGCCACGGCGGCGGTCGGCCTCCGCCTGGAGGTCGCGCGAGACCAGCGCCTGCCCTGCCTCGCCGCCCGCGCCCAGCACCAGCGTGCGGTGGTTGGTCACGAAGCCGCCCTGGCCATAGAGCAGGCCGAGCGCGCCGGGCTCCCTGCGCAGCTCCCGGACCATCGCGCAGGCGGCGTGCAGCATGTAGTTGTTGAGCGGCGCGCCATGGAAGGTCAGGCCGCCGGCAACCGTGGGCGGGGTGTCCTCGGGCAGGCCCAGCTTGCGCCGCGCCATCTTCGGCACGCAGGGGAAGCAACTGTAGAATTCGCGGCAGGCGAAGCGCCGCGCGTCGCCCTCCACCATCTCCAGCGCCGCCTCCAGCACCACGTCCATGGCGGGGGCGCCGTTGAAATGCGGGCGCTGCATGTAGTCCTTCGGCTCATTCGCGGCGCCGCCGCCGCGCGGATGCACCAGGCGGTGCTCCGGGATGCCGGCGGCGCGCGCCACCTCCAGGCTGGTCAGCAGCACCGCGGCGCCCTGGTTGACCTGCGGATTGGCGGTCATCAGCTTCGGGTAGGGCCAGGCGATCATCCGGTTGCCCGGGCCTGGGGTGGCGATCTCCTCCGGCGTGAAGCGCCGTTGCAGCCAGGAATTCGGGTTGCGGGAAGCGACCTCGGCATAGGCGGACCAGAGCCGCGCCGATTCCGCCTGGCCCTGTTCCGGCACCTGGCCCCAGGCCGCCTGCGTGGCGTTCTCGTAGAGCGGATAGACCTTGACCGGCTGGTCGATGCCATGCCGCCGCGCCAATTCGGCGAGGTAGTCGCGGTTGCGCGGCTTCGCGTCCGGGTCCCTGGGCGTCCAGGGCAGGGCGATGCCCGCCTTCTGCGCCGCGTTGACCGTGTATTGCGCCTCCCCGCCGCAGACCGCGGCGATGGCGGACTGGCCCTCGGCGATGCGCCGGGCAGCCTCATGCAGGAAGCGTACCGGCGTCTCGCCGCCGATCGGGCCGTAATCGCGGTGCCGCGGCGCCAACCCCAGCGCTTCGCAGAGCAGCGCGGGCAGGTCGGCATAGGGCCAGGACACCTCATGCACCACATCGAGCGCGTCCAGCCGCGCCAGGAGCTTCGCCCCCGCATCGGCCTCGGCACGGCGGAGCGCCTCGGCCATCAGCGCCAAAGGCTCCAGGCCCTGGTCGGGCGCGGCCGGACGGTCCTTCACCTCGCCGATGCCGACGATGACCGGGATGCGGGAGGGGGGAAGCTGGGTCACTTCGGGAATCCTTCTCGAATGCCGCCGGGTCCCGCCGTGGCGTCAGGCCGCCACGCCAGGGGCCGGGCCCGCGCCGGCGCTTCCGCCGGGCATACCGGTGCGGATCATGCTCGAGCCCTGGCCGGGGTGGCCACCCCACCCCTTCACCGGGACGAAGCAAGCCGTTCGATCCGGTGTCCCCCGGCCCTGTTCGTCGGGGCGCTCAGTGCCGCGCCCAGGTGCGGTCGCCGTCCGGCGTGCCGAAGAGGACAACCGTGTACCGCGTGCCGGGAATGTCCATGCCCGGAGCCGAGGCGGGCATGCCCGGGGCGGCCAGGCCCTGTGCCCGCGGCCGCTCGGCCAGCAGGCGCCGCACATCGGCGGCGGGGACGTGCCCCTCGACGGTGTAGCCCTCCACGACCGCCGTATGGCAGGACCACAGCGCCTCGGCGATGCCCCTGGCAACCTTGACCCGCCTGACATCCGCGACCTGATGGACCGCCACCTCGAACCCCGCGGCCCGCATGTGCCGGGCCCAGCCCTCGCAGCAGCCGCAATTGGGATCCTGCCAGACCTCCACCCGAAGCGCCGGGGCGGCTTGCGCTGTCACCGCCCCAGGTGCTGCCAGGGCGAGGAGCAACGCTCCCCGCCTGGTTACCGCGTTCCGAGTTGCGCCGGTATCGCTCACAGCCCGAGCCTCCACATTTCGTGCAGATGCTCCGCCAGGAGTTCATCGGCGGTACGCTTCTGCTTCTCCGACAGTCCCATGTAGAGTGGTTGCGCCGCAGCCGCCATGGCTCTCGCCGGGTCGAGTTGCGCCGAAAGTGCTGCATGGCGGTGGGACCACCCGTCATTCCCTGGGCCGCCATTCGCCGGCGCATCATCTGCATCATCTACATGACCTGGCCCATGTCGCCGCTCATCATCCCGGACATGCCGCCCTGGGCGCCGCCGTGTATCCCCTGGCCGCCCATGCCCGGCATGCCGCCGCGGGGCGGCTCGGCCGGAGGTCGAAGCGGATGTCGGCATCGTCCTGGAAACGGGAGCGGATGTGGCGATGCAGAGCGCCGGGGTCACACTGGTGAAGGGCAACCTGGCGGGAATCGCGCGCACGGAGCGCCTCTCACGCGCGGTGATGCGCAACATCAGGCAGTCCCTGTTCTTCGCCTTCGTCTACAACGCGGCCGGCGTGCCGATTGCCGCGGGCGTGCTCTGTCCCTTCCTCGGGATCATGCTCAGGCCGGTGGTGGCGGCGCTGGCGATGGCATTGAGCTCGGCATCGGCAACGCGCCGCGCCTGCGGGCGGTGCGGCTCCAGCCCGGCGGCGAGGCCCGGCCGCAGGCTTGCCAGGGCAGCAGGGATATCCGGTGGACCGGACAGATCGGCGGGCGTAGCCTTGGCGCCAACCAGAACCGGTTTCGCGGCGGGAGGAAGCCATGGGCATACAACGGCGACACATTGCGTTCACCGGGGCGGCGGCGCTCCTCGGCGTCACCGTCGTTGCGGGACGGCCTGCGCAGGCCCAATCCGGCGACGACCGGGCCGTCGCCCAGGCGGTCGAGGCGCTGACCAAGGCCATGCTCGAGGTCGATCGCGCAAAGCTGGAGGCGCTGACCGCCGACCAGTTGAGCTACGGCCACTCGGCGGGGCGGATCGAGAACAAGGCGCAGTTCGTCGAGAATCTGCTGTCACGGCGCAACGCCTTCCGGTCGATCAACCTGAGCGACCAGACGATCTCCATCGCCGGCAATGATGCCATCGTGCGGCACCTCTTCACCGGCGAGACCGCCAACCAGGCCGGCCAGGTCACGCCCGTGAGGATCGGGGTGCTGCAGGTCTGGCAGAAGCAGGGCGGTGACTGGAAGCTGCTCGCGCGGCAGGCCTATCGCGTCTGACCGTCCCTGCGCGGCAGGTTGGGCCGATGAGCGTCAACCTGGCCGGGCAGGATGACCTTGCGACGCTGGCCGCGCCCAACCGCGACTATACCGGCTCGGTGCAGCACGGCGGGGCGGGCGTCGGCTCGCGGTTTCGGCGCATGTGACGCAGTGGCCGCGCGGCCGCCGCGGCCAGGGGCAGGCAAGCTTCAGGCGCCTTGGCGGGATCGGTCAGCCCAGCTCGACGACCACCCTGCCGCGGATCTTCCCGGCCAGGATCTCCTCGGCGATGCGCGGCACCTCATCCAGGGGGACCGTGCTCGTCATCGCGGCCAGCTTCGTCCGGTCCAATTCCCGCGCGAGCCGCGACCATGCTTCCAGCCTGCGCGCCCGCGGGGCCATGACGGAATCCACCCCCAGCAGACCGACACCCCGCAGGATGAAGGGCGCGACCGAGCCGGGCAGGTCCATCCCCTGCGCCAGGCCGCAGGCCGCGACCGCGCCACCATAGCGTATCTCGGAAAGCACCGCGGCGAGGGTACGGGAGCCCACCGTATCCACCGCCGCAGCCCAATTCTCCCTGCCCAGCGGCCTGGCAGGCCCACCCGAGAACCGGTCGCGCGGCACCACCTCGGCCGCGCCGAGGCCCCGCAGGTAGTCGGCCTCCTCCGGCCGTCCGGTCGAGGCGGCGACATGCCAGCCCGCGCGCGAAAGCAGCGCAATTGCGACCGAGCCGACGCCGCCTGCGGCGCCGGTGACCAGGACCGGGCCGCGCTCGGGGGTGAGTCCGTAGCGCTCCAGCGCCATCAGGCACAGCATGGCGGTGTAGCCCGCCGTGCCGATCGCGGCCGCCTCGGCGGGGGCCATGCCCTCCGGCAGCGGCACCAGCCACTCGCCGCGCAGGCGCGCCCGCTCCGCATAGCCGCCGGGATGCGTCTCGCCCAGGCCCCAGCCATTCACCACCACCCGCTGGCCCGGCATGACACCCGGATGCGACGACTCCTCGACGGTCCCCACGAGGTCGATACCCGGGATCATCGGGAAGCGCCGCACCACCGGCGCCCGCCCGGTCACCGCGAGGCCATCCTTGTAGTTCACCGTCGAGTGGCTGACGCGCACCAGCACATCGCCCTCGGGCAGTTCCGCTTCGGGGAAATCCCGGAACGCCGCCGCTGCCGCCTGCCCACCCTCCGGCTTGTCGATCACGAGCGCTCTCATGCCGGAACCTCCTCTGCTTCGGACGGCGATTGCGGCCGGTCGGCCCTGAGCGGGCAGATGGTGGCTTGCAGGCCAGCCGCCAAGTCGGCCGGAGCCATGGCGATTTGCACGTTGCGGCACCGGGCTCTTTGGCCTCAAGTCTCCGGCAATGCCCGGGCCCGATGCAGCGAGAGGAGGGCGCATGAGCAGCTATTGCCGCCTGGCCCTGGGGCATGACCTCCATGGTCCCTACCACGACGAGGAGTATGGATTTCCGCAGCGGGACGAGACCGTCCTGTTCGAGCGCCTTTGCCTGGAGATCTTCCAGGCCGGCCTGTCCTGGGAACTGGTGCTGCGGCGTCGCCCCGGGCTGCGGGAGGCATTCCGCGCCTTCGAGGTTGACGCTGTGGCGGCCATGGATGCCGATGACCGCAGCCGCCTGCTCACCGATGCCCGCATCATCCGCAACCGGCTGAAACTCGATGCCGTCATCGGGAATGCGCAGCGCGTGCAGGGGCTCCGGAACAGCCATGGCGGCTTCGCCGGTTGGCTCGACGCCCACCACCCCCGCTCCAGGGAGGAATGGGTGAAGCTGTTCCGAAAGACCTTCAAATTCACCGGCGGCGAGATCGTGGGCTCCTTCCTGATGAGCCTCGGCTACCTTCCGGGTGCGCATGCCGAGGACTGCCCGGCCCATGCGCGGATTCTCGCGCTGAGCCCTCCCTGGAGGCACGTCCGCACCCCTTGAAGCCCGGGCCGGTATTCCGGTCAGGCGGCGGATGCGGCCATTGGCGCAACGGGGGCGCGGCGCAGGGCGAGCCAGGCCCCACGACCCATCAGAAACAGGTCGGACGCCATCGCCGGGACCGAGCCGACGGCCAGGTTGTGCACGAACCAGGGCACGGAGCAGGCGAGGATCAGGGCGCGGAACCGGGCCTTGTCGGTCTGCCAGCGACCGCAGCAGGCGATCGCCGTCCCGAGCGCCGCGAAGAACGAGTGCCAGCCCTCCCAGGACCAGGCCGCCAGCGCCGCCACCGGCAGCAGCGCGACCAAGTAGAGGGCGCGGGCGAGGCGGACGCCCCGGCCGTCCGGCGGACCATCGAGCGCCGCCGAGACGAAGGCGAGCAGCATGGTCAGCACGGTCATGCCCGCCGCCGTCCAGTGGTCCTGGAGGGCCCAGTGCAGGATGAAGCCCGGCGCGGTCGAGATCTGGACCGCGAGCATGGCCCGCCGCGTCCGCGCGAAGGACCACGCCAAGGACCCCGCGAGTCCCCAGGCCCCGCAGAGGCCAACCAGCATATCGGCAACCATGTCCCACCATCCCCGGCCCGCCGCAGCGTCGCCTTCCCCCGTATCGCGCGTGCTGCGGGCTTATTGCTATCTATGGTTGAGAATGGCTGCCCTGCACCGAAAGCACTTCTTCGGCCTCCCCGCAGCAGAGCGGAAAGGAGGCACCGGATGGATACCGGCTGCGTTCTGGGCATGCGTCGGCGCCAGGGACCCTCCGCGATGGCCAAGGACCGCAGCCACAACACCCATATCGGCAACCACCGCCTCCGGCCCGAGACCCTGATGCTCGGCTATGGCTACGACCCGGCCCTGTCCGAGGGCTCGGTCAAGCCGCCGGTCTTCCTGACCTCGACCTTCGTCTTCCGGTCCGCCGAGGAGGGGCGCGACTATTTCGACGTGGTTGCCGGGCGCAGGGAGGCGCCGGAGGGCGGGGCCGGCCTCGTCTATTCGCGCTTCAACCACCCCAACAGCGAGATCGTCGAGGACCGGCTGGCAATCCATGAGGGCGGCGAGGCCGCGCTGGTATTCGGCTCCGGCATGGCGGCGATCGCCACCACCGTGCTGGCCTTCGCGCGGCCGGGCGATGTCGTCTTGCACAGCCAGCCGCTCTATGGCGGCACCGAGACGCTGCTCGCCCGCAGCTTCGCGGAATACGGCATCGCCGCCGAAGGCTTCGTCGACGGCACCAGCGCCGAAGCTATCCAGGACGCCGCGCGGCGCGCGATGGAACGCGGCCGGGTCAGCGTGCTCATGCTCGAAACCCCCTCCAACCCGCTCAATACCCTGGTTGATCTCGCCCTGATCCACGCCGCCGCGGACCGGATCGAGGCCGCCCAGGGGCACCGCCCCGTGATCGTCTGCGACAACACCCTGCTGGGTCCGGTCTTCCAGCAGCCGCTCGCGCATGGCGTCGATGTCGTCGTCTATTCACTCACCAAATATGTCGGCGGCCATAGCGACCTGGTCGCGGGCGCCGCGGTCGGGAGCCGCGGGCGGCTGCGGCCGATCCGGCTGCTGCGCGGCGCCATCGGCACGCAGCTCGACCCGCATTCCTGCTGGATGCTCGGCCGCTCACTGGAGACGCTCTCGCTCAGGATGCACGCGGCGGCCCGCAATGCCGAGGCGGTGGCCGGTTTCCTGGCCGACCACCCCCGCATCGCCGCGGTCCACGCGCTCGGCCGCCATGCCGGCGATGGCGCCGCCCGCCGGGTCTATGATGCCCAGTGCAGCGGTCCCGGGTCCACCTTCAGCATCGAGCTTCGCGGCGGCCAGGCGGAGGCCTTCCGCGTGCTGAATGGCTTGCGTGTCTTCAAGCTGGCGGTCAGCCTCGGCGGCACGGAGTCCCTGGCCTGCCACCCTGCCTCGACCACCCATTCCGGCATTCCCGCTGCCGTGCGGGCGCGCATCGGCGTCACGGAGGGCCTGATCCGGCTGAGCGTCGGCATCGAGCATGCGGATGACCTGATCGCCGATCTCGCCCAGGCGCTGGCAACCCTGGACGCGCCCCGGCAGCCGCCCGCGCCGAATCCGGAACCACGTTAGCAGCCCTGGAGAATCGCGTGCCGGCCACCCTCTCGGAGCCACCCGGCCATTCCCTGACGCCTGAGGAGGCCGTCGACCGGCTTGTGGAATTGCACGCGGCGGGTTTCGGCGCGCTGCGCGAGGCGCTCGAGCGGTTTCTCGGCGGCGGCGATCCGCCCAGCGCCGCGGAGCGCGCCCGTTTCCGCTACCCGGAACTCCGGGTCACCTGGCATGGCGGTGGCACCCGGGCCATGCCGCGGCGCGCCTGGGCCAAGTTCCAGACGCCCGGCATCCATGCCACCACGGTCACGCAGCCCGGCTTCTTCCGCCGCTACCTGCTGGAGCAGCTTCGGCCGCTGGTGGAGGATTTCGGCGCCAGCATCCAGGTAAGGGTCAGCGAGCAGGAGGTGCCCTATCCCTATGCCATGGAAGGCGTGGGCGATGAGCTTTCCCGCGGCACCGTCTCGGCGGCCGACCTCGCGCGCCATTTCCCTGCGCCGCTGCTGTCCGCGGTCGGTGACGAGGTGGCGGATGGCCTGTGGGAATTCGCGCCGGGGCAGCCGCGGCCGCTCGCGCTTTTTGATGCGGTGCGCGTCGACTATTCCCTGCGCCGGCTGGTGCACTACACCGGCACCGGCTGGCAGGCCATCCAGCCCTGGATCCTATTGACTAACTATCACCGCTATGTCGATCAATTCGTCCAGTGGGCGCTGTCCGAATTGGCCAGGCCGGAAGGCCCCTATGACCGCCTGATGCTGCCGGGCGGCGGTTGCGTCCGGCGCGGCGACGATCCGGCCGCAGCCGCGGCGGCGATCGCGGCCGCCCCCCTGGAACCGCTTCCAGATGCCTGCTTACCACCTGCTTCGCCCCGAGGCGCAGGGCATCACGCTGATCAGCATCGGCGTGGGCCCTTCCAACGCGAAGACCATCACCGACCACCTCGCGGTGCTGCGGCCGCATTGCTGGCTCATGGTCGGGCATTGCGGCGGCCTCCGGCAATCCCAGCAGATCGGCGACTACGTCCTCGCCCATGGCTACCTGCGCCGCGACCGCATCCTGGACGACCTGGTGCCGCCCGAGGTGCCGATCCCGGCGCTGGCGGAAGTGCAGCAGGCCCTGCAGGAGGCTGCGGCACGCGTGACGGGGGACCACGGCGAAGCGCTGAAGCGCCGCCTCCGCACGGGCACGGTGGTGACCTATGACGACCGGAACTGGGAATTGCGCTGGTCGCAGGAGCGGCGGCGCATCAACCTCGCGCGCGCGGTCGCGGTGGACATGGAGAGCGGAACGCTGGCGGCCCAGGGCTACAGGCTGCGCGTGCCCTATGGCACCCTTCTCTGCGTCTCCGACAAGCCGCTGCATGGCGAGATCAAGCTCCCCGGCGCCGCCAGCGCCTTCTACCAGAGGGCGGTGGGCGAGCACCTGGCGATTGGCCTCGCCACCCTCGACCTCCTGCGGGGGCAGCTCGGCTCCCTGCATTCGCGCAAGCTGCGCAGCTTCGACGAGCCGCCCTTCCGCTGATACGGGGGCGGCACGGCGGGCGGTTGCGGGCCATCCCCGCTGCGCTGAGGGTCCTGCAGCGAGGGCCTCCATCATCCGTGCCGGGCCGCCGCCGTGCCACCGGAACTCCCCTCAGCCCTCTCCCGTTTTTGCGGGATGCAAGGCTTCTTCGGGAGGCAGCCATGTCAGGCACGACGGCAACGACCAGCACGGGCGGCGGCAATGGCGGCGTGGCGGTCAATGAGACGGAGCGGCTGATCGCCTCCGACAAGGTCGAGGGCACCGCGGTCTACGACCGGCAGGGCCATCACCTCGGCTCGGTCTATAATGTCATGATCGACAAGTTCACCGGGCAGGTCGCCTATGCGGCGATGAGCTTCGGCGGCTTCCTCGGCATCGGCGAGCGCTACCACCCGCTCCCCCTGGGGCATGCTCACCTACGACACCGGCCTGGGCGGCTATGTGGTGGATGTGAGCCGCGAGCAGTTGGAGCGGGCCCCGAGCTACGCCCGGGACGAGACGCCCTGGGGCAATCCCGATTACGGGCGCGATGTCTACGTCCATTACGGCCTGCCCTATGGCGGGATCTGACGGACACGCCAACGGCGCCAATACGGGGTCGCCTCCATGTGCCGCGGACCGGAAGGAAGGGGGCGCCCCATGATGGGCCCCGGATCCGGCCGTCACCTGCGCCGAACCAGCGATCGGATGATGGGCGGGGCGGCTCTCGCCATCCTGCCCCTCGCTGCGTTCTTGGTATTGGGTGGGCTTGCCGGGGCCGCCTTTGCCCAGCCAGCGCCGGTTCCGCCGCGGCAGGAGCAGCCACCGCTTCCCCCTGCACCGCCGGAGCGGGTCGAGCCCACGCCCCGGCCACCGCGAAGCGGCGGTCCGGCAGGCAGCGGCGCTGTCGACGAGCGGACCGGCATTCCGCGGGGCGTCGTCCGCCCGCCGCCGGGCGTGGACCCCGGCATCCAGGCGCCCGTGCCGGTGCCGGTGCCGAATACCACGCCGGTGATCCCGCCGCCCGGCACGCCCGGCGGCGACCCCAGGGTGCAGCCAAGATAGGCAGGCCAATATAGGCGGGTCGAGTTGCCGGCCCGGCGAAACCGGACATCTGCGGGCATCCATGCGATGGATGGCGCGCTGGACCGCGCCGGCGGAGGGCTGCACCCTGGCCTCCCCTGATCCGCAGATCGGCCGACATGCCCCTTCGCCCCGACGAGTCCAGCCTGCGCCGGCTCGACCTGAACCTGCTGCCCGTCTTCCTCGCCCTGATGCGGGAGCGCAGCGTGACCCGCGCCGGGCAGGCGCTGTTCCTGTCCCAGCCCGCCACCTCCGCCGCCCTGGCGCGGCTGCGCGCGGTCTTCCGCGACGAGTTGTTCATCCGCAACGGCAATGCGCTGGAGGCGACGCCGCGCGCCGAGGCGCTGATGGCGGAGCTGGGACCCGCATTGCAGGTCGTGGCCGGGGCCGTGGCCGGTGCGACACCCTTCGACCCGGCAACCGACTCCCGCACCTTCCGGATCGGCTGGAGCGACGATGTGGCGATCGCCGCGATGCCGCTGCTGCCCCGGCTGCGCCAGGCCGCGCCGCATTGCCGGGTGGTGATCCGCGCCGCCAATTTCCGCACCATCCCGGGCATGCTGGAGACGGGGGAGATCGGCACCGCCGTCGGCTTCATGGGCGATGGCCTGCCGGCCACCGCCAAGCAGCGCGTGCTGCGCCGCGGCGGCTTCCGCGTGCTGCGGGACGCCGCCACACCCGGCCCGATCGACCTCGACGCCTATTGCGCCCGGCCGCATGTCCTGGTGACGGCGCGCGGCGACCTCACCGGCTTCGCCGATGCGGCGCTGGAGCGGCTGGGCCGCAGCCGGCGCATCGTGCTCGGCCTGCCGGATTTCGGCCTGCTGCGCCGGGTGCTGCTGGGCACGGACCTGCTCTGCACGGTTTCCGATGCCCTGGCGGACGCGGTGCTCGGCGCGATCGCCGAGGCAGGGCTGGTCGCCGACCCGCCGCCCTTCCTATGCCCGGAATCAGTCGTGAGGATGGCCTGGCGTGCGGTGCTCGACCATGACCCGGCCGAGGCCTGGCTGCGGATGCAGATCATCGAGGCGCTGGCGCGGTAGCGATGCGGCACCCCGCGCGAGCCTCCCGCCTCGGCGGCCCCTGGCGGGAGAGGCAGGACACGGCATTGCTGGCCCGCGAATCGCTGTTGCCTCCTCCCCTTCTTCGGAGCCTCGGCATCGGGCCCTTCGGCTTCCCTCGCGGGGGATTGAGGTTCCGGCAATCCCGCCGCGGCGCCGCCGGGTTCAGCCGAACCGCATGCCAGCGGCGCATTTGCGCCGGCCCTCCGGCATCCTGTCACTTCATCTTTAGCACCATCACAACCGATGAGAGTGCTGTAGACTTTTCCACAACCTTACGTTACCACACGACATCGTATCGTATGCGATCTACACTTCGCGGTGGATAACATATTCTGCTGATGGCGAGAGGGAGCGGCGAAGATGACATCTGCAATGGAACATGCTGCACCGGCCAGTGAGGCGCTGACGCAACTGCTGCGCCGCACGGTGGCGGAAATGGTCAGGCAGGACACCCGGGACCTTTCCGCCCGCCAACTCGCGGTTTTCCTCACCGTCTATCTGACGGACGGGCCGCATACGGTGCGCGGGCTGGCAGCGCAACTCAACGTCTCCAAGCCGGCCATCACCCGTGCCCTGGACCGGCTGGGCGAGTTGGATCTGGCGCGCCGCAAGGTGGACCCGATGGACCGCCGCAGCGTGCTGGTTCAGCAGACCGCGGCGGGGAAAGGATACCTGGCCGGGCTCCGCAGCGTCATGAGCGAGGCGGCTGCCGAGGACCAGCGGGCCGCGGCCTAGCCGCCAGGCCTGGATCGCGCTGCCCGGACGGCGGGAAGGCGTCCCGGGAGCGCAGGCTATAGGCCGCCGCGGCAGCCGGCAGCCTGCGCGCCAGCCCGTTGATCCGCGCGGCTCGCCCTGAGCCGCGCTCGTTGCCATTGGGGCGCCGCCCGAAGGCACCTCCATCAGCGCATGGGGTGCTTCACGCAGGTCCGGGATCTTGCCGCCACCCCGGCGGCAGCCCATCGTCGGGGCTGCCCTTCCTGATGCATCGGGCGAAATCGGGTGTTGGACAAACAGAGGCGGCGCGCGGCGCCGCGCTTCGATCCGGCAATGCTGCGCGACCTTGCCGGCGAGGCTGTCTACGCGCGCGGTGAGAGCTACTACAGGTCCGGCCAGGTCGAACTGATCTCGGACGATGGGCAGCGCGTGCGGGCCCGGGTGGCCGGCACGGAGATCTATCGCGTCGACCTCCGCGGCCGCGGCAGCCGGATCAGCGGCGAATGCTCCTGCCCCGCCTTCACCGATCATGGCTTCTGCAAGCATCTCGTCGCCACCGCCCTGGCCGCCAATGCCATGGCCGCGTCGGGCGAAGTCGTCCCGGACCGCATCGGCACCATCCGCGCGCATCTCCGCAGCCAGGGCATCGACCGGCTGGTCGGGCTGATCCTGGACCTGGCCGAGCGCGACCCGGTTCTGCTCGATCGGCTGGACCTGGCAGCGGCCGCGGCGGCCGGCAATCCGGCGGAATTGGGCGCCCGCTGCCGGGCGGCCCTGAAGCGCGCGCTGCGCACCGGCCGGTTCGTGGATTATGCCGAGGCCGGCGGCTGGACCCAGGGCGTGCTCGATGTGTTCGATCAGGTCGAGCCCCTGATCGGCGCCGGCCAGGCATCCCTGGTCCTGGACCTGCTTCAGGAGTTCTTCGCCCGCTTTTCCACCGCGATCGAGAATGTGGACGATTCCGATGGTGGCGGCAGCGAGATCCTGGAGCGTGCCGCCGCCCTCCATCTGGCCGCCTGCAACGCCGCGCGGCCCGACCCGGTAGTCCTGGCCAATGCCCTCTTCCGGCTGGAAACCACGGAGGAGTTCGGCACCTTCCAGGGCGCGAGCGACCGTTATGGCCATCTGCTCGGCATAGCCGGCCTGGCCGAGTATCGCCGCCTGGCCGAGACCGCCGGGGACAGCTTGCCGAAGACCCGGCAGCGCCGCGGCGGGCTGGCGACCGAGCAGGAGGAGGGCCTCGCCCGCTATCGGCTGTTCCCCATCCTGGACTGCTTCGCCGAGCGTGACGGCGATATCGACCGCCGCATCGCCCTGCGCGAGGCCGGGCTTGTCCATGCGCACGACCACCTGCGGCTGGCCGAGTTCTGCCTGGCCCAGGGCCGCGAGGCGGAAGCGCTGCGCCGGGCGGAAGAGGCCGCCTGGCTGTTCGACGACATCTCGGGCGAACCGCTGCTGCTGTTCCTCGCCGACCGGCACCGGGCCGCCGGTCGCCTGGCGGAGGCCGAGGCGGTGCTGTGGCCGGGCTTCGAGCGGCGCCCCTCAATGCGGCTCTATGAGGCGATGGCCAAGGCGCGGAAGGCCGGTGCCGCGGCGCGCCGCGCACTCGCCGACCGGGCCATTGCCCTGGTCGAGGCCCGGCTTGCCGCGAGGAAAGGTCAGGCTGCGCTGCTGCGCGGCGATATGGCCGGGCTGCTGGTCGAGATCCTGTTGCGGGAGCACCGCCTGCCGGCGGCCTGGGCCGCGGCGCGGCAGCATGGCTGCGCCGCGGCCACATGGCTGCATCTGGCCATGGCGAGCGAGACGGAAGCGCCGGAGGACGCGCTGGCAGTCTATGCCCGGCTGGTCGAGCAGCAGATCGGGCTCACCAGCAAGCCCGGCTACACCGAGGCCTGCCGCCTCATTGCGCGCATGGCGAGGCTGCGCGCCGCCCGTGGCGAGACAGCCCTGCACCAGGACTATGTCGAATCCCTGCTGCTGCGCCACAAGGCGAAGCGCAGCTTTGCCGCCATGCTGCGGGAGGCCGCCGCGACACCGAAACCTGCCCTGCCCGCCCGGGCACGCTGAAGGGCAGGAATGCAGGCGCGACCGCTTGCCCGATGCCGGATCACCTGACCGGAATCAGGCAGGCGGATGGGATCATCCGCGATCGAGCCGCCGGCGGTAGAGCGCGATCAGGCGTTCCCAGTGGCGTTCGGCAGCCGGCTTGTCGAAGCACCAGCGCTGGGGAAAGGCGAAGCCGTGATGGACGCCGGGATAAATCTCCAGCTCGCCCGCGGCGCCGGAGCGATCGAGAAGCCCACGCAGCTCCTCCACCATCGGCAGGGGGGCGAGCTCGTCGTGCTCGGCGCAGGCGATGTAGACTTCGCCCTTGGCCCGCCCGAGCGAAAGGTGCGGGCTCTCCTCGGCATCGCTGACCAGCCAGGTGCCATAGAAGGAGGCGGCGGCCGCGATGCGGTCCGGGAAGCGCGCCGCCGCGGCGAGGGCATAGGGGCCGCTCATGCAATAGCCGTGACAGCCGACGGGACCGGGCTTCACCTCCGGCTGCCCATCGAGGAAGGCGAGCATGGCGGCGATATCCTCCATGACCGGCGGAATGGTCATGCGGGTGCGGATGGCCCGCATGCGGTCCCGCTCGGGATCGCCCTGCTGCAGCACGCCTGGCCCAAACAGGGTGTCGCGCCCGGCGCGGTAGTAGAGGTTCGGCAGCACGACGTGGAAGCCGACGGTCGCAAGCCGGCGCGCCATGTCGCGCAGCTCCTCGCGGATGCCGGGAGCATCCATCAGCATCAGCACGGCAGGATAGGGGCCGCCGCGCTCCGGCCGGCAGATGAAGCTCTCCATCGCACCATCCCTGGTCGCGATGTCCAAGGTGCTTTCGATCATGGCGTCCCTCCGCTGCCGCATTCGTAGCAGGGCTGGCAGGGCCTGGAAATGCAGGCACGGATCGGCCGCCCCATCTGTCCGTCCGGGCTCGGTCGGCTTGCCGGAACCCGCGCGGTGAAGGACAGTCGCGCCTGCTCCACCGAGGGAACGCCACGCCATGAAGCTCGCCTATTCGCCAGCCAGCCCCTATGTCCGGAAGGTCATGGCCTGCGCCATCGCCCGTGGCCTCGATGGCCGGATCGAGAAATGGACCGTCGGCACGACCGACCCCGCGCTGCTGCCGGTGAACCCGCTCTCCAAGGTGCCCTCGCTGATGACCGATGATGGCGCGGCGCTCTATGACAGCCCGGTGATCTGCGAGTATCTGGACAGTCTCGGGGATGCGCCGAAGCTCTTCCCCGCGGCCGGTCCGGCGCGCTGGACCGCGCTGCGCCAGCAGGCGCTGGGCGACGGCATCATGGATGCCAGCCAGCCTCGCCGGCGGGAGATCGCCCTGCCGCAGGACGAGGGCCGCGTCGGCTACATCACCCTTCAGCGCGGCAAGGTGAGCCGGGCGCTGAATGTACTGGAGGCGGAGGCCGCCACGCTTGGCGCGCTGACCACGATCGGCGAGATCACCATCGGCTGCGCGCTCGGCTACCTCGACTTCCGCTATGCGAACGAGCCCTGGCGCCCCGGCCACCCGAAGCTGGAAGCCTGGTACGGGCGGGTGGTGAAGCTGCCGCCGCTGGCCGGCACCATGCCACCCGCCGCCTGAACCTGGCGGAGATTCCGGCACCGGGGCCGCATGCCGCTTCGGCCATCCGCGCCGCCATCTAGACCCGTCGCAGCTTCTGCAAGCTGCGCACGCCCTCGGACGGTGGCGGGTTGCCGTCGTGGTAGCGCGGCCAGGCGGTGAAGGAGACCTCGCCGACATAGATGTCGCCGCGGGAATCCACGGCCAGGCCGTGCGGCGAGTAGAACTGCCCCGGCGCCTCGCCCAATTCGCCGAAGCGCGAGAGCAGCTTGCCCTCCATCGAGAGCACGCTGATGCGCGGCCCGAGATTCGGCGCCTTGATGTTCACCGCCAGCGCAGGCCCCAATTCGCCGACATAGCAGACCGGGCACCTGCCCTTGCCGAGGAACAGCGAGCACGGCCGGTGCAGGTTGTTCCACTGCGTCTGGTAGCGGCCCTGGCCGTCGAAGATCTGCACCCGGTGGCTCTCGCGGTCCGCCACATAGACCCAGCCATCGGGATCGCAGCAGATATTGTGCGGCAGGTTGAATTGCCCGGGCTCCGTCCCCGAGCCGCCCCAGGAGAACAGGTGCCTCCCTTCGGGCGAGAATTTATGGACCTGGGCATTGCCGTAGCCGTCGGAGACGTAGATGTCACCCTCCGGCGACAGGGCGGTATGGGTGCAGCGGTTGAAGGGCCGCCCGCTCATATAGGGGGAGGGCCGGTCCGGCAGGCCGAGCGTCAGCAGCACGCGGCCATCGGGCGTGCATTTGCGCACGGTATGGTCGCCGTCATCGGTGCACCAGAGCATGTCGTCGGGCCCGATGTGCAGGCCATGGGCGCGCCTGAACAGGCCCTCACCCCAGGAGGCGAGGAAGTTGCCGTCGCGGTCGAAGACCACCATCGGGTGCTCGCCGCGGTTGAAGACATAGACGCGGTCCTGGCTGTCCACGGCGACGGCCCCGACCTCCTTCAGGGACCAGCCTTCGGGCAGCCGGCCCCAGCCGGGAACCGGCTCGTAGCGATACTCCCCGCTGCCCAGCACATCTGCCATGGACTGCTCCCCCCCTTTGCCTCGCGCGCGAAGCCGCGCTCACGATTCCGCCGCGTCGAGCGAAGGCAGCCGGTAGCGGTCTTCCGGGTCGTTCCAGCCCTTGAATCGGGGCGCGCGCTTCTCGGCGAAGGCCGCCCGCGACTCCATCAGGTCGCTCTTCGCGCCGTGGTCGTGGAGGGCGGCGGCAAGGCGCAGGAAATCGGGCCCCACGGCCGGGCGCATCTGGCGCATCATGTGTACGGTGTTGACGCGCGATGCAGGCGGCAGTGTCAGGAGGTGCCTGGCCATTTCGAGGGCGCTCGGCATCAGCGCCTCCGGCTCCACTAGGCGGTTGAGGAAGCCGAGCTCGTGGAAGCGCTCGGCCGTGAAGCGGAAGCCGAGCGCCATCTCCATCGCGATGGGATAGGGCAGGTTCGCGATATGCCCGTGATTGTAGCCGCCGAGGAGCCACCGCTTGGCCTCGGAGACCTCGAAGACCGCCCCGCGCACCGCGACCCGCAGATCGGTGCGCTCCACCAGCATGAAGCCGCCCCCCATCGCGAAGCCATTGACCGCCGCGATGACGGGTTTCTCCAGCGCCCCGGACATGAAGGGATCTTCCTGCGCCGGACGCCGCCCGCCGGGCGCACCGTCCTGGAGGGACTCCTTCATGTCTTCGCCGGCGCAGAAGGCCCGGCCGGCCCCGGTGAAGATCGCGACCTCGAGCCCCTCATCCCGGCGGAAATCGGTCCAGACCGCCGCGAGACCGCTGCGCAATTCGTGGTTGAGGGCATTCAGCCGCTCGGGCCGGTTCATCCGCACCACAAGGACTTGTCCGTGACGTTCGGTCTCGACGAGGCTCATCTCTTCGGTTTCCTGCCTGGCGTTGGTGGAGTGCCCCGCCTTGCGGTCGGGGATGGATGGGGTTGTTCGCCGCTCCTTCCTGGTTGGGCGAAGGCGCGGGGCCCTTCGACAGCACCGCGCTCTGCGGGAAGCTCCGGAACCGATTGCAGTCGTGGACCCATGGGCAGGATCATACCACGCATTGCGGCCGCGCTTCAGATCATCAGCGCACCGCCATTGATGTCGAAGCCGGCGCCGGTGCAGAAGCCCGCCTCGGCCACCTTGCTGCGCGCTGCCGGCTCGATCATCCTGGCCTCGCCCTGGCTGCCGCCGCTTTTTCCGGCGCCGCAATCCAGGAGCTGAACCAGCGACAGAATACCGGGAGGAGACGAAGAAGATGCAGCAGGGGAATGCGAAGCCGGGTCGGCGCGCCATCCTGGGCGGGGCCGCTGCCCTGACCTCGGCCCTGACCCTGGCCGGCTCCCGCGGCGCACGTGCCCAGGGGGGGGCTACCCCGGCAGCCGGACGGTCGGCGTCATCCTGCCCTATGCGCCCGGCGGTGGCACGGATGTGGTGGCACGCATTCTCACCGACGGCCTTGCCGAGCAACTCGGCGGCACCTTCGTCTCGGAACACAAGCCGGGTGCCACGACGACGCTCGCCGCGCGGCATGTGGCGCGCGCCCGCCCCGATGGAAATACCCTGCTGCTCGGCACCAATGCGACCTTCGCGCAGGCGCCATTCGCGCTCCGCAACCTTGGCTTCGATCCGGACAGCGACTTCGCGCATATCACCCTGCTTGCCGAATCGCTCTATCTCCTGGTCGCGAATCCGCGCTGGCGCAGCTTCGAGGAATTGCTGCAGGAAGCGAAGCGCCGCCCTGGCCAGCTCTCCTACGGGAGTTGGGGCGTCGGCTCGACCGCGCATCTGCTGATGGTGGATCTCCTGGGGCGGACCGGGACCGAGATGTTGCATGTGCCCTATAACGGCCCGGCCCCGGCGCTGACCGAGACGCTTGCCGGCAGGCTCGATCTGATGTTCTCGACCCTCGCCCCGGCGAAGCCGCATGTCCAGGAGGGCCGGCTGCGCGCCCTGGCCACGCCGGCCCGCGAGCGTCTGCCCGTCATGCCCGATGTCCCGACCCTCATCGAATTGGGCCAGCCGGACTTCCTCGTCAGCGCCTGGTGGAGCCTCTCGGCACCCGCGGGCACGCCACAACCCGTGCTCGCGGTGCTGGAAGGGGCCTCCGCCGCGGCCTTCGCCAAGCCTGCCGCCCGCACGCTGATGGATAATCTCGGCCTGGTCCGCCCGCCGCAGGGTGCCGCTGCGATGCGCGAGCGCATCACGCGCGACGCGGCGCTGAACCGGGAACTCATGCGCCGCGCCGGAATCGAACTCGAATAGGCGAATCAATGGCGTGGAGCCCGCGCCGCATCGAACCTGCCGCCGCGGGGGACGTTTCTTCCGGCTGAACTGACAGGTGCCCCTGCCTGTCGGGCAGATGGAGCGAGCCGATGGCGCACGACCAGTCCCACAAGCAGGACGCGAAAAAGGGCCACGGCCACCCTTCAGCGGAAGGCAAGAAGGGCGTGTCGCAGGAAACCGTGGGCAGCGGCAAGGCGCACGACCCGAACAACTTCGCCAATGATCCCGCCCGCGCCGCCGAAGCGGGCCGGAAGGGCGGCCACAAGAGCCACAAGAACGACTAGCCTGGTCCACTCCCGCATGACCGGCAGTGCGCGGATCGCGGGAACCGCGATGAAGGCGGCGCTGGAGTTCCGGCGCCGCCTCTGCGCATTGGCCCGGGAAGGCAGGCATTGCGGCAGATGCGCAACAAGCCGCGCATCCGAACCGCCGGATGCGGAGCCACTGCTCCAGCAAAGCCGGGCAAGTCCAATCAGCTATTGACCTTCCGGCCGGCCGGCGCCGACCCTGGCGGAAACGGGAGGCCCACCATGCTCGAACTCCGCCCCTGCTGCGAATGCTGCGGCACCGACCTGCCGCCCGAGAGCCTGGAGGCGCGCATCTGCTCCTATGAATGCACCTTCTGCCGCGGCTGCGCGGAGGGGGTGCTGGCCGGGCGCTGTCCGAATTGCACGGGCGAGCTGGTGCGGCGGCCGGTGCGCCCGGCGGAGCGGCTGGCGAAGCATCCGGCCAGCACGCTGCGGAAGGTGAAGCCGCAGGGCTGCGTGGCGGCCTGACCGCGGGCCGTCAGGCCGTGATGCCGCCATCCACATGCAGGCACTGGCCGGTGATGTAGCCCGCCCCCGGCGAGGCCAGGAAGGCGATCGCCGCCGCCAGGTCCTCCGGCGTGCCGAGCCGGGCGAGTGGGATGCGCGCCAGGGTCTGCTCCCATTGCTGCGGCGCGAGCGCGGCATGCGCGCCGGGGTCCTTGCGCGTATAGCCGGGCACCACGGCATTCACCGTGACCGCCGGCGCCCATTCGATCGCCAACGCCCGCACCAGCGCCTCCATCGCGGCCTTGGCGGCGGCGGAGGCGGGGAAGGTCGGCGTATCCGTGCGGAAGACATGCGCCACGAAGGAGGAGACCGCGATCAGCCGCGGCGCCGCCCCCGCCCGCAGATGCGGATGCGCGGCGCGGGCCAGGCGGAGGAAGGCCAGCGCGATGGTCTCGTGGCTTTGCGCGAAACCCGCATCGGAGAGCTGCGCCACCGGCGTGCGGTCGGCGAAGCCGGCATTGGAGACCAGCACGTCCAGCCCGCCCAATGTCGCGACCGCCGCCTCCACCAGCCTGGCGGCCGCCTCCGGCTGCAGCAGGTCGGCGAGCAGGACATGCGCCTCGCCGCCGCGTTCCCGCACCGCGGCGGCGGTGCGCTCGGCACCCTCGCGATTGCTGCGCGTATGCACCAGGATGGCGGTCCCCGGTGCGGCGAGGGCGCGGCAGGTGGCGGCGCCGATGCCACTGGCCGCGCCGGTCACCGCGATTTTCCGTGCTGTCATCCGTCTCCCCTTCCCCCGCGCCCCATGCCAGGATGTTCCCGCGGCAGGGATCGCCGCCAATCAGCATAGCATCCGGGAGAACAGCATGAAGACCTTGTCGCGCCGCGGCCTGTTCGGGGCTGCCGGCTGCCTCGCCTGCGGGGGAGCGCATCTCGGCCTGACCGCCACGCCGGTGCAGGCGCAAGGCGCCGCAGGCTGGAGCCCGCCCGCGGCAGCGCAGCGCTGCCCCTCGCGCTGGGGGCCGAACGACCGCCGCGGCGCCATGAACCTGATGACGCCGGAGCGGGCGAAGCGCGCCGCCGGCCTGATCCGCACCGGCGAGATCGTGGAACTCGGGCATGTGCTGGCGCAGGACATGCCCTTCTTCGGCACCCGCCGCTTCGACGTGCACCTGAAGCGCACCTTCATGAACCCGGAGGCCAACCGGCGCGGCTCGAACGAGGAGCTGGTCGTCACCGAGATCGGCCAGGTCGGCACCCAGCTCGACGCCTTCCCGCACCAGAATATCGGCGACGAGGCCTATAACTGCGTCAACGTTCCTTCCATCACCAGCCGTGGCGGCTTCACCGAAATGGGCGTGGATACGGTGGGCACCATCTTCACCCGCGGCGTGATGCTGGATATCGCGGCGCTGAAGGGCGTGCCGGTGCTGGGCGACGACTACGAGATCACAGTGGCCGATATCGAGCAGGCGCAGCAGCGCCAGAACATCCGGGTCGAGGAAGCGGATGCGGTGATCTTCCACACCGGCTGGGGCACGCTCTGGGCACGCGACAATGCCCGCTATGTCCGCAGTTGCCCTGGCATTGGCGTGGCGGCCGCGGAATGGGTGATCCAGCGCAACCCGATCCTGATGGGCGCTGATAATTGGCCGGTGGAATGCGCGCCCAGCAAGACCATGCCGGGCGCCTCGCTGCCGGTGCACCAGATCGCGCTGGTGGTGAATGGAGTGCACCTGCTGGAGAACATGAAGCTGGATGTGCTGGCACAGCGCCGCCAGTCCGAATTCGCGCTGATGGTGCAGCCGCTGAAGATCAAGGGCGGCACCGGCAGCACGGTGGCGCCCTCGGCGCTGTTCTGAGATGGCAGGCGGGGGCGGGTTGCGCCCGCCCCCGCCTGCCCGCATCCTCCGCCCCCTGACGTGCAGGGGGGGATTTGGCGTGACGCTGACGGTGCTCGAGCCCGAGGGGCTCTATGCGGATACGGCGCTGGAGCAGGGGATTCTCGGCCCCGGCGTGCGCATCCTGCAGGGCAATGCGAAATCCAGCCTGGCCGAACTGCCGGATTCGCTGCTGGCCGAGGTGGACGGGCTGATGACCCTCCGCATGGCGGTGCCGGCCGAGCAGATCGCGCGCTTCCCGAAGCTGAAGGTCGTGGTGCGGATGGGCGTCGGCTATGACCGGGTGGACCGCGCCGCCTGCGCGGAGCGCGGCATCACCGTCTGCAACCTGCCGGATTACGGCACGCAGGAGGTGGCGGAATTCGCCCTGCTGCTGGCGCTGTCGCTGCGGCGCGGGCTGATGCTCTATCACGATACCCAGCGTGGCCCCGACCCCGCCCCCTGGGGCGTGCGGCCCTCGCCGCTGGTGCGCCGGCAGGAGGTGCAGACCTTCGGCATCCTGGGCCTCGGCCGCATCGGCACCGCGGCGGCGCTTCGGGCCAAGGCGCTCGGCTATCGCGTGGTGTTCCACGACCCCTATCTGCCGAATGGCTATGACCGTGCCGTGGGCATCCAGCGCGCCCGCACGCTGGAGGAATTGCTGCGGCAATCCGATGTGCTCTCCATCCATGCGCCGCTCACCCGCGGCACGCGCGGGCTGATCGGCGAGCGGGAGCTGCGGCTACTGCCGCCCAATGCCGTGGTGGTGAATACGGCGCGCGGCCCGATCCTGGATATCGACGCGCTGGAGCGCTGCCTGCGCGACGGCCACCTGGCGGGCGCCGGGCTCGACGTGATCCCGGAGGAGCCGCCGCGCGAGCCCGTTCCCGCCCTGCTCCGCGCCTATCGCGCGCGGGAGGAATGGCTGACCGGCCGGCTGGTGATCACGCCGCATATCGCCTTCCATTCGCCGGAGGCCTGGCAGGACATCCGGGTGAAGGGCGTGGAGACCATGCGCGACGTGCTGGTGGAGGGGAAGCGCACCAACGTCATCCCGCCGGAGAGCGACTGAGCCACGCTTGCGCCGGCGATTCACGCCCCGGGTGTTTCCACCCGGGCCGATCGCAGGCTGGCGCCCGCCAGCCGGCGCCAGCGCAGCAGCAGCAGCCCGGCGACCAGCGCCAGCCCCGCGGCCAGGCCGATCCAGATGCCGGTGGCGCCGAGGCCGAGCGGGAAGCCGAGCACCAGGCCGAGCGGCAGGCCAAGCCCCCAATAACCCGCCGCGGCCAGCAGCATCGGCACGCGCGTGTCCTTCAGCCCGCGCAACGCGCCCGCCGCCACCACCTGCACGCCATCGGCCAGTTGGAACAGCCCGGCGATCACCAGCAGCATTGCGCCGGCGGCAGCCACTGCCGGCGCGCCGGGATCCATGGCATTCAGGAACAGCCAGGGCAGCGCCTCGGCGCCCAGCACCAGCAGCCCCGCCATCGCCGCCATGAAGCCGGCGCCGATGACGATCGCGACCCGCCCGGCCCGCTCCGCGCCGGCCGCATCGCCGGCCCCGGCCGCGAGCCCGACCCGCGCGGTGGCCGCCTGGCCGATGCCCATCGGCACCATGAAGGTGGTGGTCGCCATCTGCACCGCGATGGCATGCGCCGCCACCGCCACCGCGCCGAGCCAGCCCATCACCAGCGCCGCCGTGGCAAACAGCCCGATCTCCAGCCACATCTGCCCGGCGATGGGCAGGCCGATGCGGAACACCTCGCGGAAGCGCAGCCAGTCCGGCCGCCAGAGGTGCCCGAGCAGGCGGAAGCGGCGCAGTTGTCGGTCCCGCCGGATGGCCAGCAGCAGCGCCGCCAGCATGAACAGGTTGGCCAGCGTGCTCGCCAGCCCCGCCCCGACCAGGCCGAGCCGCGGCGCGCCCCAGCCACCCAGGATCAGCAGCCAGCCGAGCAGCGCATTCACCGCCAATCCGGCCAGCGAGACCCAGAGCGCCGCCTCCGGCCGCTCCATCGCCGCCAGGAAGCCGCGCAGCACCACGAAGGTGCCGAACAGCGGCAGCCCCCACATCAGCGCCAGGATGTAGTCGCCAGCGAGCCTGGCCAACCCGGGCTCCTGCCCGAGCGCCAGCAGCAGCGCTTCCGCATGCCACAGCACCGCCCAGACCGGCAGGGTGAGCAGCGCCACCGCCCAGAGCGCCTGGCGGGCGCTGCGGCGCATCTCCCGTATCCAGCCGCGCCGCGGCGCGTCGGTGCGCCGCCCCGCGCCGCGCGCCTGCGCCAGCATCGGCGCCGCCGCCTGCGCCAGGCCGAACAGCGGCGCCAGCAACGCCCAATAGAGATTGACCCCGAGGGTCGCCGCCGCCAGCGCCTCGGTCCCCAGCCGCCCCAGCAGCAGCGTATCGGTCAGCAGCAGGGCGATCTGCGAAAGATTGGTCAGCGCGATCGGCCAGGCGAGGCCGAGCATCGCCCGCGCTTCCACCCGCCAGGGCGCAACGGCACGGAGCCGCGCCGCTGCGCCAATGGCGGGCACGCCCTCCCCGGTTCCATCCATGCGCCCCCTGTAGCAGAAGCGGCCCACCGCCGCTCTCCGCTTGCCCGTGCCCGGGCAGGCCGCCCGAAGCACGCCGGGCGTTTCCGCCCGGGGCCGGTTGGATTAGCCTGCGGCCCCAAGCCTCCAGGGAAGACGCCATGCAACGTCGCGCACTGCTCGCCGCCCCGGCCATCGCCGGCCCGCTCCTCGCCGCCGGACCTGCCGTGGCCCAGGGGGCGGGCCAGGCCACGCCGCAGATCGTGACCGAGGAGCACATGGTGCCCTCCGGCGATGCCGGGATCGAGCTGTTCCTCCGCAACAAGCGGCCGGAAACGCTGAACGCCTTCACCCCCGGCCGCAGCCTGCTGATGGTGCATGGCGCCACCTATCCGGCGCATACCGCCTTCGACCTGCCGCTCGGCGGCCTGTCCTGGATGGACTACATCGCCGGCCGCGGCTTCGATGTTTGGTGCATGGATATCCGCGGCTATGGCCGCAGCACCCGGCCGCCGGAGATGGCGCAGCCGCCCGAGGCCAATCCCCCGGTGGCACGGGGCGAGACGGCGGTGGCCGATATCGGCGCCGCCGCCGCCTTCATCCGGGAGCGGCGGGGGCTGCCGCGGCTGACCCAGCTCGGCTATTCCTGGGGCACCGCGCTGATGGGCCGCTTCGCCGCCGACAATCCGGCGCTGGTGGAGCGGCTGGTGCTCTACGCCCCGGTCTGGCTGCGGCAGACGCCGAGCCTGGCCGATCCCGGCGGGCAGCTTGGCGCCTATCGCCTGGTCACGATGGAGGCGGCGCGGCGGCGGCGCGGCGCCGGCGTGCCGGAGGGCAAGCGCGAGGGCCTGGTCCCGCCCGGCTGGTTCGAGCACTGGTCCGGCGTGACCTGGGCCACCGACCCCGATGCCATGCGCCGCAACCCGCCGGCGCTGCGCGCGCCCAATGGCTCGGTCGCCGATGGGCGCGAATACTGGGGCGCCGGCAAGCCCTTCTTCGATCCCGCGAAGATCACCGCGCCGACCCTGCTGGTGCTCGGGGAATGGGACCAGGACACGCCGCCCTATATGGCGAACACGCTGTTCCCGCTGCTGGCCAACTCGCCCGGCAAGCGCCTGGTGATCCTGGGTGAGGGCACGCATGGCATGTGGATGGAGCGCAACCGCGGCGCCCTGTTCCAGGCGGTGCAGGTCTTCCTGGAGGAAGCGGCGGCGTAGGCCGCGATCGCCCGAGGTGGAAGCACCGAGGGCGTGAATCGCCGATAAGGGTCTGGGCCCGGTTGCCGCCACGCCGCGCGGCATCGCATGCTCCCCGCCAAGGCGCCGCCCGATCCGGGCAAGGCGCCGCTTGCGAGGGAGGAACCACGCCCATGCCAAGGCCCCTGCCACGGCGCAGCCTGCTGCCGGCCATCCCCTGCGCCCTGGCGCTGCTCGCGGCCGGCCCGGCCCTCGGGCAGGCCGCCACGGCGCCATGGGAGCCGGACCGGCCGATCCGCATCATCGTCGCCTTCCCGCCGGGCGGTTCCACCGATGTGGTGTCGCGCATGATCGCCGAGCAGCTCTCCCCCCGCGCTGCGCCAGCCGGTGGTGGTGGAGAACCGCTCCGGCGCCTCCGGCATGATCGGCACCGAGGTGGCAGCCCGCGCCGCGCCGGATGGCAGCACCCTGCTGATGGGCTCCTCCGGCACGCAGAGCATCAATGTCAGCCTGTTTCCCTCCATCCCCTATGACCCGGTGCGCGGTTTCGCGCCGGTGATCCTCACCGTGGTCTATCCGATGCTGATGGTGACGCCGACCAACCGCGCGCCCGGCACGGTGGCGGAGTTCATTGCCCATGCGCGGGCCAGCCAGGGGCGGCTGAACTACTGCTCCATCGGCACCGGCCAGCCCTCGCATCTGGCGGGCGAGTTGTTCAAGTCCATGGCGGGCATCGAGATGACGCATGTGCCCTATCGCGGCAGCGCGCCCGCGGTGACGGCGGCGATCGCCGGCGAATGCGACGTGCTGTTCGACAGCGCGCTCTCCTCCGGCCCACAGGTGCGGGGCGGGCGGCTGCGGGCGCTGGCGGTCACCACAACGAGCCGCGTCGGCTCCTGGCCGGACCTGCCGACCATCGCGGAAAGCGGCCTGGCCGGCTATGACGCCTATACCTGGACCGCGCTCTACGCCCCCGCCGGCACGCCGGCCCCGGTGGTGGCACGGCTGAATGCCGAGGTCGGGCGCATCCTGGCCTCGCCGCGCTTCCAGGAGACGATGGCGGCGCAAGGGGCGGTGCCGGGCGGCGGCAGCCCGGAGGATCTGGCCCGCTTCACCGCCAGCGAGATCGCCAAATGGGCGGCGGTGATCCGCGCCGGGGACATCAAGCCGGATTAGCGAGAGGTCTTCACAATTATTCAACCTGGAATGTGGAAAACCTGCGGCTGGAACGATAGCTTGTGCCACGGCCCGGCCCGGGCCGCATGAGAAAGGATTCTGCCCGCATGGCCCGCACCCGCCGCCTCACCATCCTTGCCGCGCTCGCCGGCCTTGCCCTGACCAGCGGCCTGGCGGAGGCGCAGACCAACGACCCCTCCTTCCGGCTGACCAACAACAGCCCGACGACGATCAACGAGATCTACGTCTCCTCCGCCACCGTGAACGAATGGGGCGCCGACCGGCTGGGCGACCGCACCCTCGCTTCCGGCGCCACCTATGTGCTGCGCCTGCCGGCCGGGCAATGCGTGAACGATATCCGCGTGGTCTATGACAATGGCCAGGCATCGGAGCGGCGGCGGGTGAATACCTGCAGCATCACCGACCTGGTCTTTCCCTGAGGCGTAGGATCCGGGGCGGCCCGATCACCGGATAAGGCCGCCCCAGGTCCGCAGCCTTAATCCACCGCGAAGCAGTAGAGCAGGCCGGCGCCGCCGGAACTCCGCAACGCCTCCTGGCTGCAGCCCCGCGAGGGATGCGAGGCGTTCCAGGACCGCGAGGGCTCGTCATCCCGCAGGCCCTCGCGGTCATGATGCCCGACCATGGCGGCACCCTCCGCGCCGCTCCGCGTCCAATTGCCGCAGGTGCGGTCCTCGCTGCCCGCGAAGGCGGTGCCATCCGGCTGCGAGCCGGTGAGGATGTCATGCGTATTGGGCTGCTGACGGCGGCCGTTCACCGGCTCGCCCCGCTCGTTCACCGCGGTTTGCAGGGTGAGGTTGTTGCTGCCGTGCAGTTCCGCCACGTCGCGCGCGATCACCACGCCATTCGCATTCCGCCAGGGCCCGCGGCCGATCCGGTCCCGGGCATTGACGGCGGGCGTGCCACCGGAAGCGCTGGTGCTGAGATAGGCGTGCCAGGTCCGCCTGCCGGCGCCGGCCGCCTGCGCCAGCGACTGGCAATGAGCATCCGCCCCCGCCAGCCCGCCGAGATCGGCGCCCTTGCCGGAGCCGGTGCTGGTGACGAAGAAACTCATCTCGGCGGGATTGGCCTGCTGCGCCCATGCCCCACGGCCAAGCCCGAGGCACAACAGCGCCGCCGGCGCCAGAAGCGAAAACCGCATCGCCTGGTTCATCACGCCCTCCCCTTGCCGGTCAGGCCGGGCGCAATCGCCACAGCCCCTTCTCCGCCGACCGATCCTGCACCAGTTGCGCCACCTGGCGGTTGCTCCTGTCCATCATCATCAGGTGACAATTGCCGGGGCGGCCGCGAGAAGGGCAGCAGGCAGCCCGAGGCACGGCATCGAACGGAACCTGCCGAGGACCCCTGCCGTTACGCCAAGGCATGCCGCGGCAGCCAGCGCCGGCCGTGCCGCGGTTGACAGCCCCCGCCCTGCCCGCCCAGCTATGCCGTGACGTCCAAGGGGAACCCGCCATGGCCGGTAGTGACCAGACCAAGAAGAGCTTCCAGGCTGCGCAGCCAGCGTTGGTTCGACGACCCGGAAGACCCGGGCATGACCGCGCTCTATGTCGAACGCTTCCTGAATTTCGGCCTGACCCGGGGCGAGTTGCAATCGGGCCGGCCGATCATCGGCATCGCCCAGACCGGTAGCGACATCGCGCCCTGCAACCGCCATCATCTGGCGCTGGCCGAGCGGGTGAAGGCCGGCATCCGCGATGCCGGCGGCATCCCGCTGGAATTCCCGATCCACCCGATCCAGGAAACCGGCAAGCGGCCGACCGCGGCGCTGGACCGCAACCTCGCCTATCTCAGCCTGGTCGAGGTGCTGCATGGCTACCCGATCGACGGCGTGGTGCTGACCACCGGCTGCGACAAGACCACCCCGGCCTGCCTGATGGGCGCCGCCACGGTGAACATCCCGGCCATCGTGCTCTCCGGCGGGCCGATGCTGGACGGGCACTACCAGGGCCGCCTCACCGGCAGCGGCACCATCGTCTGGGAGGCGCGCAAGCTGCTGGCCGAGGGCAAGCTGGACTACAACGGCTTCATGGACATGGTGGCGAGCTCCTCCACCAGCGTCGGCCACTGCAACACCATGGGCACGGCGCTCTCCATGAACAGCCTGGCGGAGGCGCTGGGCATGTCGCTCCCCGGCTGCGCCGCCATCCCCGCCGCCTATCGGGAGCGCGGACAGATGGCCCATGCCACCGGCCGGCGCATCGTGGAGATGGTGCAGGACAATCTCCGCCCGAGCGATGTCATGACCCGCGCCGCCTTCGAGAACGCGATCGTGCTGGCCAGCGCCATTGGCGCCAGCACCAATTGCCCGCCGCATATCATCGCAATTGCCCGCCATATGGGCGTGGAGCTGAAGATCGAGGATTGGGAGGGCATCGGCCATGACATCCCGCTGCTGGTCGACTGCCAGCCCGCCGGCCGCTTCCTGGGCGAGGGTTTCTACAATGCCGGCGGCGTGCCGGCGGTGATGCGGGAACTGCTGGGCGCCGGAAAGCTGCACGGCGAGGCGCTGACGGTGAATGGCCGCACGGTGGCGCAGAACGTCGCCGAATTGCCGGAGCCGGACCGCGAGGTGATCCGCGCCTATGTCCGGCCGATGAAGGAGCATGGCGGCTTTGCCATCCTCTCCGGCAACATCTTCGATAATGCGGTGATGAAGGTGAGCGTCATCGACCGCGCCTTCCACGAGCGCTTCCTCTCCCATCCCGAGGGCGTCTTCGAGGGCAAGGTGGTGGTTTTCGAGGGGCCGGAGGACTACCACGACCGCATCGAGGATCCCTCCCTCGGCATCGACGAGCATACCGTGCTGGTCATCCGCAATTGCGGGCCGATCGGCTATCCTGGCAGCGCCGAGGTGGTGAACATGCAACCGCCGGCGGCGCTGCTGAAAGCAGGCATCGACACGCTGCCCACCATGGGCGACGGACGGCAGAGCGGCACCTCGGGCAGCCCCTCCATCCTCAACATCTCACCGGAGGCGGCGGTGGGCGGCGGCCTGGCGCTGCTGAAATCGGGCGACCCGATCCGCATCGACCTCAATACGCGCAAGGTGGATGTGCTGATCCCGGCGGCGGAGCTGGCGGCGCGCCGCGCGGCCTGGACGCCGCCGAAGCTCCTGAACAAGACCCCCTGGGAGGAGATCCAGCGCAGCATGATCGGCCAGCTCGGCACCGGCGCCTGCCTGGAGCCGGCGACGCTCTACATCAACATCCTGGAGACGCGGGGCGAGAGCCGGCACAACCACTGAGGCGGGCGCTGGCAGGGCGCCCCATGCGCGCGCCCTGTCAGCGCAGCCCGGCATTCACTCGCGCCAGGGCCGCGGCGCCGGGGCAGAGTGCCGCGTCGTCCAGCCGGTTCAGCGGCAGCGCCACCGTATTCTGGCTGGCATGCAGGTCCGAGGGCTCGGGATCCACATAGAGCAGCCCGGTCACGATCTCCCCCGCCGCCTTCCGCTCCTGCAGATAGTTCATGGCGGCAACGCGGTCGGTGGGGTCGTAGTCGCTGTGCAGCTTGCGCAGCCGCAGCACAGAGCCGTCATGCTGCACCACGTCGCGCAGTTCGCCCGGCCCATAGGCGGTGGTGATCGGGGCGCGGCCGAGGATCACATCCAGCCGGTTCACCGCCTCGTTGTGCTCGCGCACGAAGTCGTAGCTCTTGGTGGAGCCTTCGTGGTTGTTGAAGGCGACGCAGGGGCTGATGCAGTCGATGAAGGCGGCGCCGCCATGCCGGATGGCGCCCTTGATGAGCGGCACAAGCTGATCCTTGTCGCCCGAGAAGCCGCGGCCGACATAGGTGGCGCCGAGTTGCAGCGCCATGCCCACCAGGTCGATCGGCTCATCGGCGTTGATGGTGCCCTTCTTCGCCTTGGACCCCTTGTCGGAGGTCGCGGAGAACTGCCCCTTGGTCAGCCCATAGACCCCGTTGTTCTCGACGATATAGGTCATGTTCACGCCGCGCCGCAGGCTATGCGCGAACTGGCCGAGGCCGATCGAGGCGCTGTCGCCGTCGCCCGAGACGCCGAGGTAGATCAGCTCCCGGTTCGCCAGGTTGGCGCCCGTCAGCACCGAAGGCATGCGCCCATGCACGGAATTGAAGCCGTGGCTGGCGCCGAGGAAATAATCCGGCGTCTTCGAGGAACAGCCGATGCCCGACATCTTCGCCACGCGATGCGGCTCGATGTCGAGGTCGAAACAGGCCTGGATGATGGCGGCGCTGATCGAATCATGGCCGCAGCCGGCGCAGAGCGTGCTGATCGCCCCCTCATAGTCGCGGCGGGTGAAGCCGAGCGCATTGGTCGGCAGCTTCGGGTGGTGCAGCTTGGGCTTGGGCAGGAAGCTCATGGCGCGGCCTTCCGCATGGGCACGACGTTCAGCACCGGCGCCTTGTCGGCGATCGCCGCATGGATGAAGCGCGCGGTGATGGGCGTGCCGTCGTAATGGAGGATGGGGACCAGGCGGGCGGCGTCGATACCGCCCTCGGTCATCAGCAGGGTGCGCAACTGCGCGTCGCGGTTCTGCTCGACCACGAAGACCTTGTCGTGGCGGGCGATGAAATCCAGCACGTCGTCGTGGAAGGGGAAGGCGCGGATGCGCAGCGCATCGAGATGCACGCCCTCCGCCTCCAGTGCCGCCAGCGCCTCGGTCATCGCCGCCGAGGAGGAGCCGTAATAGAGCACCCCGGCCCGGGCCGGCTGCGCCGCGGGGCGCTCCACCGGGCGCGGCACATGCGCCTTGGCGGTCTCGAATTTGCGCAGCAGGCGCTGCATGTTGTCGACATAGGCGGCGCCCTGCTCGGTGTATTTCGCGAAGCGGTCGCGCGAGGTGCCGCGGGTGAAGAAGGCGCCCTTGGAGGGATGCGTGCCGGGATAGGTGCGGTAGGGCACGCCGTCGCCATCCGCATCCAGGTAGCGGCCGAAGACCTGGCCGGCCTCCAGCTCCTCCGCCGTCATCACCTTGCCGCGGTCCATCCGGCGGCTGTCGTCCCAGGCGAAGGGCTCGCAAAGCCAGTCATTCATGCCGATATCGAGGTCGAGCAGCACGAAGACCGGCTGCTGGAAACGGTCGGCCAGGTCGAAAGCCTGCGCGCCCATCTCGAAGCATTCGCGCGGGTCCTCGGGGAACAGCACGAGATGCTTGGTGTCGCCATGGCTGGCATAGGCGGCGGCCAGCACGTCGGATTGCTGGGTGCGCGTCGGCATGCCGGTGCTGGGGCCGGCGCGCTGCACGTCGAAGATCACCGAGGGGATCTCGGCGAAATAGGAAAGCCCCACGAATTCCTGCATCAGGGAGATGCCGGGGCCGGAGGTGGCGGTGAAGGCCCGCGCGCCGTTCCAGGAAGCGCCGATCACCATGCCGATGGAGGCCAGCTCATCCTCCGCCTGCACGATGGCGTAGCGCTTCCGGCCGGTTTCCGGCTCCGTGCGGAAGCGCTTGCAGTAGCGCTCGAACCCTTCGGCCAGCGAAGTGGAGGGGGTAATGGGATACCAGGCGCAGACAGTGGCGCCGCCATAGACGGCGCCGAGCCCGGCGGCGCTATTGCCATCCACATAGATACGGTCGCCGACCTTGTCCGAGGGCGCGAGCCGCAGCCCGATCGGGCATTCGAGATTGGCCAGCGCCCAGTCGCGGCCCATGTGGAAGGCGTCCTGGTTCGACTTCGCCAGGCGCTCCTTGCCCTTGAACTGCTCGGTGAGCAGCGTCTCGATCACCTTCGGCTCGATCTGCAGCAGGGCCGAGAGCGCGCCGACATAGATGATGTTCTTGAACAATTGCCGCTGCCGCGAATCCGTATAGGCGGCGTTGCACATCTGGGTCAGCGGCACGCCGATGACATTGATGTCGGCCCGGAATTTCGACTGCGGAAGGGGCTTGGTGGAATCGTAGAAGAGGTAGCCGCCCGGATCGATCTCGGCGACGTCGCGGTCCCAGGTCTGCGGATTCATCGCCACCATCAGGTCCACGCCGCCGCGCCGGCCGAGATGGCCCTCGCCGCTGACCCGCACCTCGAACCAGGTCGGCAGGCCCTGGATGTTGGAGGGGAAGATGTTGCGCGAGGCGATGGGGATGCCCATGCGCAGGATCGACTTGGCGAAGAGCTGGTTGGCGCTCGCCGAGCCGGACCCGTTCACATTGGCGAATTGACGACGAAGTCGTTCGTCGCGCTTATCGGCTGCGGCATGCGTGCCCACCATTTCCGTTCAGATAGGTCTTTGCTGACTCCAGCAGGAATTTCTGCATGTCCCAGGCGCCTGTGGGGCAGCGTTCCGCGCACATGCCGCAATGCAGGCAGACATCCTCGTCCTTCACCATGACACGGCCGGTCTTGAGTCCGTCCATGACATAGAGGTCCTGCGTCAGGTTCTCCGCCGGCGCCTTCAGCCGCTGGCGCAGTTCCCCCTCCTCGCCATTCTCGGTGAAGGTGATGCAATCCACCGGGCAGATATCGACGCAGGCATCGCATTCGATGCAGAGCGAGGTGGTGAAGACCGTCTGCACATCGCAATTCAGGCAGCGCTGTGCCTCCTTGAAGCCAAGCTCCCGGTCGAAGCCCAGCTCCACCTCGGCCTTGATGTCGCGCAGCGAGACCGAGGGGTCGCGATGCGGCACCTTGTAGCGGAGATCGAGCGAGACGCCGTTGTCGTAGCTCCACTCATGGATGCCCATCTTCTGGCCGGACATCACCACCAGCGGCGGCGGCCGCTGCGTCACGTCCTCGCCACGGCAGAAGCGGTCGATCGAGACCGCCGCCTCATGCCCATGCGCCACTGCCCAGATGATGTTCTTCGGCCCGAAGGCGGCATCACCGCCGAAGAACACATTGGGGATGCTGGACTGGAAACTGGCCTCGTCCAGCTTCGGCAGGCCCCAGCGGTCGAATTCCAGCCCGATGTCGCGCTCGATCCAGGGGAAGGAATTCTCCTGGCCGATCGCCACCAGGATATCGTCGCATTCGATATGCACCGGCTCCTCGCCGGTCGGGACCAATTGGCGCCGGCCCCTGGCGTCGTATTCGGCCCTGACCTTGTCGAAGAGCATGCCGGTCAGGCGGCCATCCTCGTGCAGCACCTCCTTCGGCACCAGGAAGTTCAGGATCGGGATGCCCTCGGCCATGGCATCCTCCTTCTCCCAGGGGGGAGGCCTTCATTTCCTCGAAGCCGGAGCGCACCACCACCGTCACCGCCTCGCCGCCGAGGCGGCGGGCGGAGCGGCAGCAGTCCATGGCGGTATTGCCGCCGCCGAGCACGATCACCCGCCGGCCGATCCGCTCGATATGGCCGAAGGAGACGGAGGAGAGCCAGTCGATGCCGATATGGATATTGGCCGCGGCCTCCACCCGGCCTGGCACGTCCAGGTCGCGGCCACGCGGCGCGCCGCAGCCGACGAAGACGGCGTCATAGCCCTCGGCCAGCAGTCCCTTCAGGCTCTCCACCCACTGGCCGTAATGCGTCACCACGCCGCCGCGGTCGGTGATGTAGCCGACCTCCTCGTCGATCACCTCCTCCGGCAGGCGGAAGCGCGGGATCTGGCTGCGGATGAAGCCGCCGCCCTTCGCCTCGCCATCGAAGACATGCACCTCGTAGCCGAGCGGCGCGAGGTCCCGCGCCACCGTCAGGCTGGCCGGGCCGGCGCCGATGCAGGCGATGCGCCTGCCGTTGCGCTCCGCCGGGATCGGTGTCAGGCGGGCGCGGATGTCATCCTTGTTGTCCGCCGCCACGCGCTTCAGGCGGCAGATCGCCACCGGCTCCTCCTCCACCCTGCCGCGCCGGCAGGCGGGCTCCGCAGGGGCGGTCGCAGGTGCGGCCGAGGATCCCCGGGAAGACGTTGGAGTGCCAGTTGACCATATAGGCGTCGGAATACCGCCCGGCCGAGATCAGCCGGATGTATTCGGGCACCGGCGTATGGGCCGGGCAGGCCCATTGGCAGTCCACGACCTTGTGGAAATAGTCGGGGTTGGTGGCGTCGGTCGGCTTCAATCGAGCGGTTCCGTGCATCGGGTGATGGCCAGCGCCAGGGCTGTCAAAGCCAGGGCTGTCAAAGATGGTGACTCGGCGCGCCGGGCCCAATCCCGGCGCTGCCCGGATGAGGGCAGGCGCGGCGGGTGGGACCTCGAAGGGTCCCGTCCATGGCTCCGGCGGTCACGGCGACCGCGTTATCCATTCCCCGTTTTCTCCCTGCCCGGCTTCGGGCCGGGGAAGCTTGCCCCAACCCCGGCAGCGCCGCAACGGACCCCCTGTAATCTTCGCGTTCTCCGCAATATTGCGGTGTTGCAGCGCACAAGGGCGGGACGTCAGACACCGCCCCTGGCCTTGCCATCTCCGGCCAGCGATCATGGCCCTCATCCGGCCGGCAGAGCCGGGCACGGAGGACAGGTTCATGGCAACAACCCGTCGCGCCGCAGGCGCGCCAACAACCCGTCGTGCCTTCGTCGCACTGGCCGCGCCCGGCCTGGCGCTGCTGCGGCCCGCGCCGGCCCGCGCCGCCTGGCCGGAGCGGCCGATCCGGGTGATCGTCCCCTTCACCGCCGGAGGCAATACCGATGTCATGGCCCGGCTGGTGGCGGAACCCATGGCGGCGCGGCTCGGCCGGCCGCTGGTGGTGGAGAACCGGCCGGGCGGCGGCGGCACCATCGGCGCCGAGGCGGTGGCACGGGCGCAGCCGGATGGCTACACGGTGCTGCTCGGCTCCGGCGGGACGCTCACCGCCAATCCGGTGCTCCAGGCGCGGCTGCCCTATGACGCGGAGCGGGACTTCCGGCCGGTCGGGCTGATCGGCAAGGTGCCGCTGGTGCTGGTCGCCGGGCCGCGGCTGCGGCAGGAGGACTGGCCGGCGGTGCAGGCCGCGGCGCGGGCGCAGCCGGGCGGCATCGCCATAGCCTCGCCCGGCACCGGCAGCGTCGGGCATCTGGCGCTGGAGCTGCTGATGCAGGCCACCGGTGCCCGCTTCACCCATGTGCCCTATCGCGGCGGCGGCGCGCTGGTGCCGGACCTCATCGCCGGCAATGTCGATGCGGCGATCCTGGAGCTCACCACCGCCCTGCCGCTGCACCAGGACGGCAAGGCGCGCATCCTGGCGGTGGCCGCCACGACGCGCTGGCCGCAACTGCCCGGAATCCCGAGCTTCATCGAGGCGGGCGTCCTCGGCTTCACCGCCACCAGCTATGGCGGGATGATGCTGCCCGCCCGCACCCCGGACGAGGTGGCCGGCGCGCTGCAAACCGCCCTGGCCGCGACCCTGGCCGAACCCGCGGTGCAGGCGCGGCTGGCTTCGCTCGGCGCCGTGGCGGCCAGCGGGGCGGAGGTGACGCCGGCGGGTTTTGCGGAGTTCCTGCGCGAGGAATTGGCGCGGGCCAGACATGCCGCCGAACTGGCCGGGCTGAAGCCGGAGTGATGCCGCGTTGAGATCGAGCGGCTCGGCACCCTGGAAAGTCAGGTGGGATAGCTACGCCGCCAGCCCCCGCAGCTCCTCCAGCACCGGGCCCTGGAGCATCCGCTCCAGCGCCTGCACCGCCTGCGCCGCCAGGGCGCCGTCCAGCACGCGATGGTCGAAGCCGAGATGGATATCGACCATCCCATCCGCCCCGATCGGCCCGTAATTCAGGAAGCTGGTCCAGGGCGCCACCACCGAGGTGATGGCCACGCGCTGCGACCCCAGCACCGAGAGCCCGAAACTGCCGAAGTAATCGGTACCTGCCGCCCGAGATTGAGGCCGAGCCAGAGCACGGCCCGCCGCAGCGGCCAGGGCAGCCGGGCCAGGCGCAGCGCCAGGCGGTAATCCTTCACGCTCTCGATCGGCGCCGTCTTGGCCTCGGCGATGCGCGCCTGCAGGGCCGGCAGCGGCATCGCGGCCGGATCCTTGATGCGGCCGAAGAACAGCGCCGCCTCGCCGCGCCATTCGCGCTCCACGATGATGCAGGCGACGCTGGCCGGCGTTTCGTGGAAATGCGGCCAGGGCAGCTTCACATAGGCCCGCCGCAGCGCCGGCAGCTCCCGCGCCGCCAGGGCATGCGCCTTGGCGAAGAGCGCCGGCCAGGAGGGGCGCGGCGCCGCCGCCGCCCGCGCCACCGCCACCGCCGCGACATCGATGCGGCCATGCACGGTACCGCGCGGCGAGCCCTGCGCCAGATAGGAGAAATCGGTGATGAGCCGGCGCGGCAGGGAGATCGGAATCCACCGCCCCTTCACGCCTGCCTGCCCCTGCCGCCATTCCGTGCCCGTTGCATCATGCCCCCGGATAGCGCTGGCCGCCGCCGGTTGCCATCCCCGCCGCGCGGCCCGAGACTCTCGCCGGCATGACCAAACCACCCGCATCCTGGCCAGCGGCCGGCCGCCCCGCCATCGTCGTGACCGGCGCCTCCTCCGGCATCGGCGCCGAATTGGCCCGGGTGGCGGCGCGGGAGGGGTTGGACCTGGTGCTGGTGGCCCGCTCCGCCCCGCCAATGCAGGCCCTGGCAGCGGAGCTTCGGGCAGGGGGCATGCCGGCGCATGTGGTGCCGCTCGACCTCGCCTCGCCGACCGCACCCGCCGCGCTGGGGGCGGCGCTGGCGGCGCGGGGCCTCCATTGCGAGGTGCTGGTGAACAATGCCGGCTATGCGCTGCTCGGCCCCTTCGCCGGGCTCGATGCGGCGGCGCAGCTTGGCATCGTCGACCTCAACCTCCGCGCCGCGACGGCGCTCGCCCTGGCCGCCCTGCCGGGAATGCTGGCGCGCGGCCGGGGCGGGGTGCTGAATGTCGGCTCCACCGCCGGCTTCCTGCCGGGGCCGAACATGGCGGTCTATTACGCCAGCAAGGCCTATCTGCGCTCGCTCTCGGAGGCGCTCTGGGCCGAGGCAAGGGGCAGCGGCGTCGCCATCTCCTGCCTTTGCCCGGGGCCGGTGCGCACGCCTTTCCTGGCGCGGGCCGGCATCGGCCGGGCGCGGCTGTTCCGCCTGCTGCCCAAGGCGGCGGCGCGGCAGGTGGCGGAGCGCGGCTGGCGGGGCTTCCGGCGCGGCCGGCGGATCATCCTGCCGGACCCGCTCAGTTGGCTGACGGCCAGGGCGGTGCCGCTGCTGCCCCGCGCCCTGCTGCTGCCGCTGGTCCGGCGCTGGCAGCGGCCGCGGTAGGGGCGGGTCCGTCCCGCGGGCCGGCACCCCTCGGCCCGGCCGGGCCTTGACGGCGAGGCTCGCCGCGGAGAGATCAGGCGTCAGGCCCGCCCCGGCACGGCGGGGGAGAAGCAACCACCATGGCGCAGCCCCCTGGCGACCCTCCGGCACCCAAGCCCGGCTCCGCCCGGGCGGCGCGCGAGGCGCGGCTGGCTGCGGCGCTCCGGGCCAATCTGCGCCGGCGCAAGGCCCAGGCCCGGGCACGGGAGGCGCCACCCCCCGGCCCGCCGCAGACGACGCCGGAAGCCGACCCGCCCGCCACCGGCCCCGACCCCGACCCCGACCCGGCGGTTGCCCCGCCGCGACGGCTGGGCTAGAGGGGCGGCCCATCCGGGGTGCCGTGGCCCGGGGCCTGCCAGGCCCGGCGGTGCCGCCACGCCCCGCATCGCCGAAGGCCCACCGCCATGCCCATCATGTCCGACCATTGGATCCGCCGGATGGCGGCGGAACACGGCATGATCGAGCCCTTCGTGGAAAGCCAGCGGCGGGAGGGCACGATCTCCTTCGGCCTCTCCTCCTATGGTTATGACGCCAGGGTGGCGGACCAGTTCAAGGTCTTCACCAATGTGGACAATGCCCTGGTGGACCCGAAGAATTTCTCGGAAGCCGGCTTCGTCACAAGGCAGGGCGAGACCTGCATCGTGCCGCCCAATTCCTTCGTGCTGGCGCATACGATCGAGTATTTCCGCATCCCGCGCGACATCCTGGTGATCTGCCTCGGCAAATCCACCTATGCCCGCTGCGGGCTGATCGTGAACGTCACTCCCCTGGAGCCGGAATGGGAGGGGCAGGTGACGATCGAGATCTCCAACACCACCCCCCTCCCCGCCCGCATCTATGCCAATGAGGGCATCTGCCAGTTCCTGTTCCTGAAGGGCGAGAGCCCGCCCGAGGTCAGCTATGCCGACCGGGCCGGGAAATACATGCACCAGCGCGGCGTCGCGCTGCCGAAGCTCTAGGGGGCGCAGGCCATGGACCGCATCCGCATCCGCGGCGGCCGGCCGCTGGAGGGCACCATCCCGATCAGCGGCGCCAAGAACGCCACCCTGCCGCTGATGGCCGCCGCCCTGCTCTCGGACGGGCCGCTGGTGCTGCGGAACGCCCCGGACCTCGCCGATATCGCCACCATGGGCAGCCTGCTGGAACAGCACGGGCTGGCGGTCGAGCATGACCGGGTGGCGCGCAGCCTCACCCTCTCCGGCAATGCCACCAACCTGGAGGCGCCCTACGACCTGGTGCGGAAGATGCGCGCCTCGGTCCTGGTGCTGGGGCCGCTGGTGGCGCGGCACGGGCGGGCGCGGGTCTCGCTGCCGGGCGGCTGCGCCATCGGCACCCGGCCGGTGGACATCCACCTCAAGGGGCTGGAGCAGATGGGGGCGGAGATCACCCTCGATGCCGGCTATATCGAGGCGGCGGCGCCGCGGGGCCTCAAGGGCGCCCGCATCCTATTTCCCCAGGTCTCGGTCGGCGCCACCGAGAACCTGCTGATGGCGGCCTGCCTCGCCGAGGGCGAGACCCAACTCATCAATGCCGCGCGCGAGCCGGAGATCGAGGACCTGGCGCGCTGCCTGATTGCCATGGGCGCCCAGATCGAGGGGGTGGGCACCGACCGGCTGGTGGTGGAGGGCGTCGGCAGCCTCGGCGCCGCGACGCATGGCATCGTGCCGGACCGGATCGAGGCCGGCACCTATGCCTGCGCCGCCGCCATCACCGGCGGCTCGGTGCTGCTGCAGGGCGCGCGGGCCGAGCATCTCGGCGCCGTGGCCCGCACGCTCCGCGAGGCCGGGGTGGAGGTGGAGGCCGTGGGCGAGGATCTCCGCATCACCCGCCGCGACGGGTTGCAGGGCGTCGATGTGATGACCGAGCCCTTCCCCGGCTTCGCCACCGACATGCAGGCGCAGTTCATGGCCTTGATGGCGGTGGCCGAGGGCGCGGCGATGGTCACCGAGACCATCTTCGAGAACCGCTTCATGCATGTGCCGGAGCTGAACCGGATGGGCGCGCGCATCAATGTGCATGGCGCCTCGGCCATCGTGCGCGGGGTGCCGCGGCTCTCCGGGGCGCCGGTGATGGCGACCGACCTCCGCGCCTCGGTCTCCCTGATCCTGGCCGGGCTGGCGGCGGAGGGCGAGACCATCGTCAACCGCGTCTACCACCTCGACCGCGGCTATGAGCGGGTGGAGGCGAAGCTGGCGGCGGTGGGTGCCGATATCGAGAGGCTGCCCGCCTGACATGAACCAGCCTGACATGAAACTGTGCGTTTTCCAGGCCCCGGCCCGGTGCTAAGGCATCCCATGGACCTGCCTGTTGCCACTCCCTTTGCCACGGCGCCGGCCGATGCCGGGACCGTGGTGCTCGCGGTTCCCAAGGGCCGCATCCTCTCCGAACTCGGCCCCCTGCTGGCCCGCGCCGGCATCCATCCGGCGGCCGACTACAGCGATGAGGACAGCCGGCGGCTGCGCTTCGAAACCGCCGATCCGGCGCTCGATGTGGTGCGTGTCCGTCCCTTCGATGTCGCCACCTTCGTGGCCCATGGCGCGGCGCAGATCGGGGTCTGCGGCGCCGATGTGCTGATGGAATTCGACTACCCCGAGATCTACGCGCCGCTCGATCTCGGCATCGGCGGCTGCCGGGTCTCGGTGGCGGAGCCGGTGGCGACCGCGGGGGCGGATGACCCCAGCCGCTGGTCGCGGGTGGCGGTGGCAACCAAGTATCCCAACATCGCGCACCGGCATTTCGCCGCGCGCGGCGTGCAGGCGGAGATCGTGCACCTGAACGGCGCGATGGAACTGGCGCCCTCGCTCGGCCTCTCGCGGCTGATCGTGGACCTCGTGCAGACCGGCAGCACCTTGAAGGCCAATGGGCTGGTGGAGACCGAGGTGATCGCCCGCGTCACGTCCCGCCTCATCATCAACCGCACCGCGCTCAAGACCCGGCCGGAGGTGATCGGCGCCTGGCTCGCCCGCTTCCGTGCCGCCTTGGCGGCCAGCCCGTGAGGCGGCTCGCCACCAGCGATCCGGGCTTCGAAGCCGCCTTCCGGGCGCTGCTGGACCTGGCGCGGGACACCACGGCGCGGGTCGATGCGGCGGTGGCGGAGATCATCGCCGCGGTGCGCGCCGGCGGCGACGCGGCATTGCTCGACCTCACCGCGCGCTTCGATGGCGCGGCCCCGGCCGATGCCGCCGGGCTGCGCGTGACCGAAGCCGAGATTGCGGCCGCCACCGCCGGCATCGCGCCCGACCTGCTGGCGGCGCTCGATCTCGCGGCGACGCGGATCGAGCGTTTCCATGCGGCGCAGATGCCGCGTGACCTCACCATGCCGGACCCGGCCGGCCTGACCCTCGGTATGCGCTGGACGGCGCTGGATGCGGTCGGGCTCTATGTGCCGGGCGGCAAGGCGGCCTATCCCTCCTCCGTGCTGATGAATGCGCTGCCGGCCCGGGTCGCCGGGGTGGCGCGGATCGCGATCTGCGTGCCGGCCCCAGGCGGCCAACTCAACCCGCTGGTGCTGGCGGCGGCGCGGCGGGCGGGGGTGGACGAGATCTACCGCATCGGCGGCGCGCAGGCAGTGGCGGCGCTGGCCTTCGGCACGGCGAGCATCGCCCCGGTGGACCGCATCGTCGGCCCCGGCAATGCCTATGTGGCCGAGGCCAAGCGCCAGGTCTTCGGCCAGGTGGGCATCGACAGCATCGCCGGCCCCTCCGAGGTGGTGGTGCTGGCCGATGCCGCGAATGACCCGCGCCATGTCGCCATGGACCTGCTGGCCCAGGCCGAGCACGACGAAAGCGCGCAATCCATCCTCATCACCGATGACCCCGGCTTCGCCGATGCCGTGGCGCGGGCGGTGGAGGCGGCGCTCTGCGACCTGCCCCGCCGGGCCATCGCCGGCGAGAGCTGGCGGCGGAACGGGGCGGTGATCCTGGTGCGGGACTGGGCGGAGGCGGTGGCGCTCACCAACCGGCTGGCGCCGGAGCACCTGCAGATCATGCTGCCCGATCCGGCCGCGGTCTTCGGCCAGGTGCGCCATGCCGGCGCCGCCTTCCTCGGCCGCTGGTGCCCGGAGGCGCTGGGGGATTACGTGGCGGGGCCGAACCATGTGCTGCCCACCGGCCGCACCGCCCGCTTCGCCTCCGGCCTCTCGGTCTTCGACTTCCTCAAGCGCACCACCTGGGTGGAGGCGAGCGAGGCCGGCCTTGCCGCCATCGGCCCGGTCGCGGTGGCGCTGGCCGGGGCCGAGGGGCTGGATGCGCATGGGCGCAGCGTGGCGCTGCGGCTGCCCGGCGCCCCTCCCTGACCCCCTATCCTTGACCCGGAACAGGCGCGCGATCATCTTGCGGCCAATCCGTCAACCCCCCACGTCGCGGCCGTCGGCCACGGCCTGACCCCAAACGGTACCCAAGAGGCTCAATGTCAAAAGAGGATATGATCGAGTTCAGCGGCACGGTCGCCGAACTGCTGCCCAATGCAATGTTCCGGGTGAAGCTCGACAACGAGCACATGGTGCTGGCCCATACCAGTGGGAAGATGCGCAAGAACCGCATCCGCGTCCTGGCCGGCGACCGCGTGAATGTCGAGATGACCCCCTACGACCTGACCAAGGGCCGCATCACATTCAGGTTCAAGTGACGCGCTGCGCGCTTGGGCCGGTTCAAGTGACGCGCTCCGCACCGGGGCTGCTCCGCTTGCCCGGATGAGTGCTGGAAAACCGCCCCTGGTACTGGCCTCGGCCAGTCCCCGGCGGCTGGACCTGCTGGCCCGGATCGGCGTGATCCCGGACCGCACCCTCCCCACCGAGATCGACGAGGCACCGCGCAAGGCGGAACTGCCGCGCCTGCTCGCCGCCCGGCTGGCCGCCGGAAAGGCCGCCGCCGCCGCGTTGCTGGCGCCGGGCGCACTGGTGCTGGCGGCGGATACCGTGGTCGGCCTCGGCCGCCGCATCCTGCCCAAGGCCGAGACGGAAGCGGAGGCGCGGCGCTGCCTTGAGTTGCTCTCCGGCCGGCGGCACCAGGTGACGACCGGCGTGGTACTGCTGACGCCGGAGGGCCGGCGGATGCAGCGCCTGGTGGCCTCTGCCGTCACCTTCCAGCGCCTGACCGCGGCGCAGGTCGAGGACTACTTGGCCGGCGACGAATGGCGCGGCAAGGCCGGCGGCTATGCCATCCAGGGCCGGGCCGAGGTCTTTGTGCGCTTCCTCTCCGGCTCGCATTCCAATGTGGTGGGCCTGCCGCTTTTCGAGACGGCGCAATTGCTGCGCGGGGTGGGCTGGCTCAGGCCGTGACCGGGCCGCCACGCATCCTGGCCAGCGCCTCGCCCGGGGAAGTGCGCGTGGCGCTGCTGCGCGGCGAGGTGCTGGAAGCGGCCTGGGTGGAGCGCCCGGCCCGGCCGGACGGGGTCGGCGACCTGCACCGCGCTCGGGTCAGCGCCCTCGCCCCCGCCATGGCCGGCGCCTTCCTGGCCCTCGCTGGCGAGCAGACCGGCTTCCTGCCGGAATCCGCGGCCGGGCCCGCCGGCGCACGGCAGCCCATCGCCCGTTCCGTGCAGGAAGGGCTGATCCTGCCGGTGCGCGTCACCCGCGCAGCCCAGGGCGGCAAGGGCCCGCGCGTGACGGCCCGATTGACGCCCGAGGAGGCAGCCCTGGCGGCGGCAGCTCCGCCCGGCGCGCCCCGGCTGCTGGCGCGCGGGCCGGAGGCGGCGCTGCGCCTGGCGCGGGCCTTTCCCTCGGCGCCGGTGCTGACGGATGGCGCCGCCCTGGCCACCCGGCTGCGCGCCGTGCTCGGGCCGGACCGCATGACCTTCAGCCCCCGCCCGGTCTTCGATGACGCGCTGGAAGCGGAATTCGAGGCGCTGGCCGGGCCGGAGGCGCCGCTGCCCGGGGGCGGCCGCATCCTGCTGCACCCGACCCCGGCGCTGGTGGCGATCGATGTCGATGCCGGCACCGCCGCCGGCAGCAGCGACCCGCAGGCGCAGTTCCGCCTCAACGAGGTGGCCGTGGCGGAGGCGGCACGGCAGATCCGGCTGCGCAACCTGGCCGGGCCCATCCTGCTCGACCTCGCCGGGCTGACGCCGAAGCGGCGGGAGGCGCTGGCGCCGGCGCTGGCCCAGGCCCTGGTGGCGGATCCGCTGGCGCGGCTGCTCGGCCTCGGCCCGCTCGGCCTGTTCGAGATCCTGCGGAGCCGCGTGCATCCGCCGCTGCATGAGGTGCTGGGCTGGCCGCCCTCGCCGCTCACCCATGGGCTGGCAGCGCTGCGGCGGGCGTTGCGGGAGGTGGCGGCCAGCCCTGGCCAGCGACTCGGGCTGCGCGCCGCCCCGGCAGTGCTGGCGGCACTGGAGGGCCTGCCGGGAGCGATGGAGGAATTCACGGCCGCCGCCGGGCGTGCCCTGGTGCCTTGCCCGGACCCACGGCGTTTCCCGGGCGATGAGGTGATCGAGGAGAGCGCCGATGGCGGATGAACCCCAGCCCCCAGCCCCAACCCGTCCCCGCCCGGCGCGGCCCTGCGCGATCTGCGGCAAGCCCGCGGTCGCGGCCTTCCGGCCCTTCTGCTCGGCACGCTGCCGGCAGGTGGATCTCGGCCGTTGGCTGGCCGGCGACTACGCCATCCCGGCCGAGCCCGAGCCGGCGAGGGATCAGGAGGAGGATGTCTGAAGGATTTGCCTGAGCGGGTGGACAGGCGGATGTGGTTCCGCTATGTCCCGCGGCCTCTACCGGCGCCCCGCCCCGCGGGACGCAGCGATGGGCCCAGGTAGCTCAGTTGGTAGAGCATGCGACTGAAAATCGCAGTGTCGGTGGTTCGATTCCGCCCCTGGGCACCTTTCTTTTCAATAACTTAGCTCGACTTTGGGTAAGTGGGGCAAAACCTGTGGCGTTCAGGCGTTCTGGCAGCGCGCTCTGACCAGGTCGGGCAGGTACGGGATGGTGGGCTGGCCGGCGATGCCGAGCCGGGCGCCGAGGTAGTCCCAGAAGCTGAGGCCGAGCTTGGTGCAGGTCTTGGCCAGGCCGAGGAAGGCGTCACGGCAGTCGCGCCCCATGTCGCTTCGGGTGCCGCCGCTGATCTTGCGCCGGGTGACCTGGGCACGGATGTCGTTTTCCGATCCGTTGGTGTGCAGCGGGATTTCGGGGTGGTCCAGCCCCTGCAGCAGTTCCGCCTTGTTGGCGTGCAGGCGCTCGAGCAATCGGTCGAGCACGACGAAGCCGGTGCGGCGCTTGAAGATGCGCTCGAAGCGTACCCGCAACTCGGCCCGGCGGCGCCGGCTGGGCTCTCGTTGGTACGCCTTCAGGTCGGCGTAGAACCACCAGATCAGCTCGCGGATGCGCGCCTGGGAAGTCCGCTGCTGGTCGGTGAAGGTGTCGAGCTTGTGGACGAGACGCTCGGCATGCACCCAGCAGAGCGCGTGCTCGCCGACGGCGAACTGGCCGGCATCGCCGCTGACGATCACCGTCCCCGGCAGCAGGCCATGTGCCTTGATGGCACCCCAGAGCGCGCCTTCGGTGGCCAGGCGCGCCGGCGCGAGGCTGTCCTCCATGCTGCGGATGCCGAGCCGCTCGAGGTGCGCGGCCCAGGTCGCCTGGTTCGCAAAGACGCGCTGCGGATGGCCTTCCAGGCGGGCGATCACCGGCCCGGCCAGGGCGCGCTCGCGCATGTAGGCCAGCGCCTCGGCGTTCACCACGTAGTCGCCGTGCCCGGCCCGCAGCAGCTCCAGGAAGTTCAGCCGGCTCTTGCTGGCCGTGGTGCCGAACCAGGCGAAGTGGGCGTTGCCGATCTGCGTACAGGCGCCGTTCACCGCCCGGTGCCGCGCGCCCGTATCGTCAACCGTGATCCAGGCCGCGCTCGCCAGTCCGGCTCGCAGCACCTCCTGGCTCTCGTCCAGGAACGGCTGCTGACCGGCGATCAGCAGGCGCATGACCTGCCGTTTGGAGATGGCGATCCCAACCGCCCACAGCTGCGCCACCAGCCGCGGCACGGTGGTCTGCCCCTGATGGTACTGGGCGAGCACGTAGCGCCGGAGTTCGGGGCCGAAATGGCCATCCACCCCGCCCGGCAAGCGCGCAACGACCAGCCGCCCCTCCGGCGTCAGCCAGCGCTCGCGCCGGTAGCACACCGCCTCCGTCCGCATGATGAGGTCCTGCACCAGGAAGTCCTGGTAGCCCTGGAACCGCGAGCCGGGCGGCACCGTGGCCCGCAGCACCCGCGCCTCCACCGCCACCCGCGGCACCACCTTGCCGCGGCCACGACGGTCGGGGCGCTCGCGCGGCGGCGTCGGCTCGCTCGCCTGCTCCATCCCGCTCGGCTTGATCGCGGGCCGACCCTTCAGTCCCTTGAGGCGGGCGATCTCCTCGCGCTGCGCCGCCACAATCCGCTCGAGCTCCGCCACCTCGCCGAGCAGGGCGCTGACCAGCGCCTTCAGCTCGGCCGGCGACAGCGTGTCAGGATCGGCAGGCGGGACCATGCTCCCGAGGGAATCAGACCAGCCGACACCTGGGAAGGGCAAACCGCACCCTCGCAACAGGTTTTGCCCCACTTACGTGTACGGTTCATAAGCATCGGAATCTTTTGGCCCAGGTCGTGTCCCCCGTCGTGGTGTAGGAGCGGTGCTCCTGGGCGGGCCTGATCGCCGCGTCAGGTTGTCACGGCAGGCAAGCTGACGACGGCAGTATCGCTGAGAGTGCCGATCGTCTCCAGGGTCATGTAGCGGGATCGTTGGGTTGCCCACTCATCGGATTGCTCGAGGAGGATGGCGCCGACCAGGCGAACGACGGCGGCGTCGTTTGGAAAGATGCCAACGACGTCGGTGCGCCGCTTGATCTCGCCGTTCAGCCTCTCGATTGGGTTGTTGCTGTGGATCTTGGCGCGGTGCTGCGGCGGGAAGTCCATGAAGGCCAGCACATCCTCCTCGGCGGCATCCATCAGGGCGGCGAGCTTCGGCACCTTGGGGCGGAGTTGGTCGGCGACGGTCCGCCATTGCGCATGCGCGGCAGGGGCGTCGGCTTCGGCAAAGGCGGTGCCGATCCAGGCCGAGACGATGCGGCGCTGGGTCTTCCCGGCATGGGCGGTGGCGTTGCGCATGAAATGCACCCGGCAGCGTTGCCAAGTGGCCCGCAGGACGCGGCTGACGGCCGCCTTTAGGCCTTCGTGGGCGTCGGAGACCACCAGCTTCACCCCGCGCAGGCCGCGACGCGACAAGCCGCGCAGGAAGTCGGTCCAGAAGGTCTCCGCCTCGGAGGCGCCGACCGCCATGCCGAGCACCTCGCGCCGCCCATCGCTGTTGACGCCCACCGCGACGGTGACGGCCACCGAGACCACGCGCCCGGCCTCGCGCACCTTCACGTAGGTGGCGTCGAGCCACAGGTAGGGCCAATCGCCCTCGATCGGCCGGGAGAGGAAATCCTGCACCCGGCCGTCGATCTCAGTGCACAGCCGGGACACCTGGCTCTTGCTGATCCCCTCCATGCCCATGGCGCGGACCAGGTCGTCGACCGAGCGGGTCGAGATGCCCTGGACGTAGGCTTCCTGGATCACCGCCGTCAGCGCCTTCTCCGCCGTCCTGCGGGGCTCCAGAAAGGCCGGGAAGTAAGTGCCCTTCCGGAGCTTGGGAATGCGCAGCTCGACTGTCCCCGCCCGGGTCTGCCAGTCGCGGTCCCGATAGCCGTTGCGCTGGTTCATCCGCTCGGCGCTGCGTTCGCCATGGGCGGCGCCGCATAGGCCATCGGTCTCCAACTCCATCAGCCTCTGGGCGGCAAAGCCGATCATCTCGCGGAGGAAGCTCGCATCAGAGCCCTTCTCCAGAAGCTCCCGAAGGGCAATCCTGTCGTCGGTCATCGTGGGTGTCCAAGGTTCGGGGTGCAGGTCTCGACAACCCAACCCTACCCAGGACCACCACGATGGCCGCCACCATTACGGTGGCGATCTCCTACACCACGCCCAGGGGCGCGACCTTGGCCCACGCGCCGGAGCGGCTGCATGAGGAGATCTCGGCCGACTACACGGACCTGATCTACGCCGCGACCGCGAAGGAGATCGAGGCCCGCCGCCGGGCTTTTCTGCGCAAGTGGCGGCTGAAATGCCAAGCCGTGGCCGACAGCCTGGAGGAAGCCGGCGTGAACCGCCCCGAGTTTGCCGGAGGCCCTACCTGTTGAGAGGATGGGGTCATGACGAAGAAGACGTCGAATCGGTTTTCGCCTGAGATCCGGCAACGGGCGGTGCGGATGGTGCTGGATCACGGAGGTGACCACGCCTCGCAGTGGTCGGCCATCGGCTCGATCGCGGCGAAGATCGGCTGCACGGCCGAGACGTTGCGCAAGTGGGTTCGGCAAGCTGAGCGTGATAGCGGCCAGCGACCCGGTGCGACGACGGAGGAGCGCGAGCGGATCAAGACCCTGGAGCGCGAGGTCCGTGAGCTGCGCCAGGCCAATGAGATCCTGCGCAAGGCGTCGGCTTATTTTGCGATGGCGGAGCTCGACCGCCGCTCGAAGCCATGATCGCCTTCATCGACGGACATCGTGAGGTCTACGGTGTCGAGCCGATCTGCAGGGTGCTGCCGATCGCCCGTCGACCTACCACGCCCATGTCGCGCAGCGGGCCGATCCAGCCAAAGCCTCGCCGCGCGCCCGGCAGGACCTGGTGCTCATGGCGCAGATCCGGCGGGTGCACGAGGCCAACTTCGGGGTCTACGGCGCGCGCAAGGTCTGGCGGCAGCTCGGTCGGGAGGGCATCACGGTGGCCCGCTGCACGGTGGAACGCCTGATGCGGCGGATGGGCCTGCGCGGCGCCGTTCGCGGCAAGGAAGCCAGGACCACCATCGCCGACAAGGCCTCGCCCTGCCCGGCGGACAAGGTGAACCGGCACTTCCAGGCGCCGCATCCGAACGCCCTGTGGGTGTCGGACTTTACCTATGTCGCCACCTGGCAGGGCTTCGTGTACGTGGCCTTCATCATCGACGTCTTCGCCCGCCGCATCGTCGGCTGGCGGGTGTCGAGGACGGCGCATGCGGACTTCGTCCTCGATGCCCTCGATCAGGCGCTGCACGACCGCCGTCCGCTGAAGGGCGGCCTCATCCATCATAGCGACCGGGGCGGGCAAGGTGGATTCAAGTGGTCGTCGCAACACTCTGGTTGGGACGGTCAGTGATGGCAGGTCGGCGGCGTTCGGAACGAGCACTGCGAGCGGTGTTGGGGCGGTCACCTGGGCGGCCAGGCGTGGCTCAGCGCGAGAACCGGCGGCAGTTCTGGGCGGCGATTGCGACGGGCCTGTCGAGCGAGGACGCGGCGATTGGTGCAGGCGTGTCGCCGCCAGTAGGCTTCCGCTGGTTCCGGGAGGCGGGCGGCATGCCACCAAAGATACTTGCACCATCGGCGAAGCCACCTTCGGAGCGGTACCTGTTGTTCACGGAGCGCGAGGAGATTGCGCTGTTGCGGGCGCAGGGCTGTGGGGTGCGGGAGACGGCCCGGCGGCTGGGGCGGGACGCCTCGACGATCTCGCGTGAACTGCGACGGAACGCAGCCACGCGTAGCGGCGGTCTGGAGTACCGGGCCACGACGGCGCAGTGGCATGCCGAGCGGGCGGCGCGTCGGCCAAAGCCGGCGAAGCTGGCTGTGCGCGCGACGTTGCGGAAGTATGTTCAGGACCGGCTCGCGGGTGCGGTTGCCGGTCCGGGCGGGGCTTCGGTTGGCGGGCCCGTCGTGCCCTGGAGGGGCCGTCGGCACGGGCGCCGGCAGCACCGCCGGTGGGCGAGGGCGTGGAGCCCCGAGCAAATTGCCCGACGGCTGCGGCTCGACTTCCCTGGTGACGAGACAATGCGCATCAGCCATGAGGCCATCTACCAGGCGCTGTACGTACAGGGGCGCGGCGCGCTGCGGCGTGAGCTGACCGCCTGCCTGCGGACCGGGCGGGCGCTCCGGGTGCCGCGGGCGCGCAGCCGCGGACGGGGCAAGTCGCATGTCACGCCCGAGGTCATGATCAGCGAACGGCCGGCGGAGGTGGCCGACCGGGCGGTGCCAGGCCACTGGGAGGGGGACCTGATCCTCGGCTTGGGCAGTTCGGCGATCGGCACGCTGGTCGAGCGGACGACACGGTTCACCCTGTTGCTCCACCTGCCGCGCATGGCGGGACACGGGGGGGGGGGTGATCGGGTGAAAAACGGGCCTGCCCTGGCGGGCCATGGTGCCGTGGCGGTATGCGGCGCCATCACGCGCTCGATCAGGACGCTGCCCCAGCAGCTGCGACAATCCTTGACCTGGGATCAAGGTGCGGAGCTGAGCCAGCACGCGCAGCTGCGAATCGATACCGGTGTGCAGGTCTACTTCTGTGACCCACACAGCCCTTGGCAGCGCGGGACGAACGAGAACACCAATGGGCTGCTGCGGCAGTATTTCCCGAAGGGCACGGACCTGAGCGACCACAGCGCGGCAGCCCTTACCGCGGTGGCCACAACGCTCAACAGCCGGCCGCGCAAGACACTCGGATGGAGAACGCCGGCCGAAGCCTTTGACGAGTTGCTGAGATCGGCGCACACAGGTGTTGCGACGACCACTTGAACTCGAGCAATTCGCAGCGCATGAGTACCGCAAGCGATTGCAGCAGCACGGCATGCTGTGCTCCATGAGCCGCAAGGGCGATTGCTGGGACAACGCACCGATGGAGAGCTTCTACGCCACGCTGAAGGGCGAACTCGTCGAGCAGCGCGACTACCTGACGCACGCCGAAGCCAGGGCTGACATTTTTCAGTTCCTGGAGGGATGGTACAACAAGCGCCGCCTTCATTCTGCGTTGGGCTACATCACACCAGAGCAGAAGGTGGCGGCGTTCCAGGCGGCTGCTTCAGCCGCGTAACACTGTCCGTGAAAGCGGCTCTTCCGCAGGAAGCGTGGTTCAAGCGGCGAGGAGCACGCGGCGCCTGAGGAGATCGAAGCTGCTGCGTCCGAAGGTCTGGCGCTTCAACATCTTCAGCTTGCCTACCTGTCCCTCCGTTTGTCCGCTGCTCCATGAAGTAGTGAGAGCGGCTTTCACCGCCGCCCCGTCCTGTTGAAGGCTGGCGGCAAAGGTGGTGATGGCGGCCACACCGCTCCTCCTGGCGTCCCGGAGCCAGCCGTCGAGGGTGGTAATCGGTGCGCCGCACCGCGTCTTGGCGCTGACACAGCAGCTACGCAGGAGGTCTGCGAGCCGGCGGACCAGCCCGGCGACGGTGGCAGCTTCGGCGTCCTGCTCCAAGCGGGCGATGGCCGCAGCTTCCTCCTCGCTGAGCTGGTCCCTCGGCCGCGTCAGATACCAGGCGAGTTGCTTCGGCGAGGGGAGCGGTATTTGTCAAAGAAGTTGTCCGGTGCCCATCAGGCGGCGTCTCTGATTTCGTGGTCGCTGATGTCGCGCTCGGGGTTGAGGCAGACGTCGCCGACCGGCGCCCAGTTTCGGATTTGGCGTGACCACCGCGCGGGGTTGGCGGCGCGAGCTTCGGTATAGAGCTCGGTCCGACGCTCGAGGAGCGCGCGATCCTCACCTGCATGCCGGGCGCTGGGCGTGACGAACTGGATCGCGCTGTGGCGGTGCTCGTGGTTGTACCAGGCCACAAAACGGGCGACCCAGTGTTGCGCGTCCTCCCTGCTGGCGAACCCCGATGCTGGCCAGTCCGGCCTGTACTTGCAGGTACGGAACAGGGCTTCGGAGAACGGGTTGTCGTCACTGACGCGCGGGCGGCTGTAGGAGGCGATGACGCCGAGCCGTTCGAGGGTGGCCTTCATGGTCGCGCCCTTCATCGGGCTGCCGTTGTCGGCGTGCAGGACGAGAGGGCGGGTGAGGCAGCCCTCGGCCCAGACCGCGCGGCGCACGAGCTCGGCGGCCAGCTCGGCGGCTTCGCGCTCGTGGACCTCCCAGCCGACAATCTTGCGGCTGTAGACGTCGAGGATGAGGTAGAGATAGAAGAACCCGCCCCGGATCGGGCCGGGCATCCAGGTGATGTCCCAGCTCCAGACTTCGCAGGGGCCGCGGGCGCGGTGACTGGTCGGCGGTTGGCGACGCGCCGGCGGCCTCGCCCGGCCACGGTGGTGCTGCTGACCCTCAGCCCGCAGGATGCGGTAGAAGCTTGCTTCCGAGGCGATGTAGCGGCCCTGGTCTGCGAGGCGGGGCACGATCTGACTTGGCGGCAGGCTCTTGAAGGCCTGGCTGTTGCAGGCCTCCAGCACGGCCTGGCGTTCCGCCTCGGACAGCCTGTTGCCCGGTGCTGGCCGAGGCGCCGTCGGGCGGCGGTCTTCGGGCGCGCCGTCCCGGGCCCGCCAGCGGCGACAGGTCCGTTCATCGAGCGCGAGTTCCGCACAGGCCTGGGCGCGGCGCGCGCCGGCCGCGACAGCCTGGTCGATCAGCGCCATGGCGTTCTGGCGATCTGGGGTGCTGATCATGCGTCCTCGCCGTCCCCCCCAGATCGCCGCGGCGTTTTTTCGCAGCACCAGCAGCGCCGCCGCCTCGGCCAGCGCCTTCTCCTTGCGCGCCAAGTCCCGCTCGATGGCCTTGATGCGCTTCTTCTCCTCCTTAGTCGCCTGGCCCAGCCGCTGGCTGCTGGCGCGGTCCCAGTCGTTGGCCTGCTCGCAGGCGGTCCGCCAGGCTTGGATCTGCTCGGGGTAGAGACCCCGCTGGCGGCAGTAGGCGGCGAGATCGGCCTCGTTCAGGGCGGCGGTCTCGAGAACGGCGGCGAACTTGTCGCGCGACGTCCAACCCTCCGGGCCGGCGTCGGCATCGGGCAGGAGCCGCCCCTGGCGGCGAGCCTCGCGGCGCCAGGTGTGCAGCGTTGCCTCGGAGATCCCTTCCTCCTTGGCCAGCTGCCGCAAGGGCACCGCGTTCGGCGGCTCCAGCTTCCTCAGAACCGCCGCGCGGCGTTCCGTCGAGTAGGCCAAATCATCCCTCCGTCCCGCCCCTCTGGAAATGAGAGATCATCTCAAGGCGCCGGACAACTTCCCTGCCATAGGGGGGGAGCGCCGGTGCACTGTCATCCCCAGGAGATGGCGCGGCCGGCAGCGCTCCTCCTGCGCGCTGTGGCGTGTGTTTCGAGCGTGTCGTTCGTCGCGGGCCCAGCCAGCGGTGGACCTGTCTCGCCGTTCCGCGGAATCCGCGGTCACGCAGTTCGCGCCACAGCGCCATCGCGTTCTCGCATCCGGTCGCAAGTCGTGCCTCCAGGTGGTCGAGGTAGGGATCCAGAATACTGGGACCGGGAGGCCGGACCGCCCGCTCCGGAAAGCTCTCGGCATCGGCGAACTTCCGCACCGTCCCGCGAGCCAGCCTCATGCGGCGGCTGATGGTGAGCAGCGGTTCGCCGGCCGCGATGCGGCGCCGAACCTCATCGTAGAGCGCCTTCCAGCGCGCCCGGCTATCGGCGCTGGCCGCCCGCTCGGCCTGGCTGCGTGGGAACGCGCTCGTCCGCCGCGCCGGGCCAGGCGGCCGACGCGGGATGGGCGGCAGGCGCCGGAGCCTGCCATGCACCCCGGCCAGCCAGCGCTCGGCCATCTGCCGAAGGTTCAGCAGCAGGTGCCAGCGATCGGCAACCTGCACGGCCCGGGGCGCCCCGAGCCCAATGCCGCGGGCGTACTCGGTCGAGCGGTCACGCGCGACGATCCGGATCCCGCGATGGCGCCGGAGCCAGTCGGTCAGCGTCGGGGCACTCCGGTCCGGCAGCAGGTCGATGACGCGATGCCGCTCCAGGTCAACCAGGATCGTCCCATAGGTCTGGCCCTTGCGCCGGGCCCAGTCGTCAACACCAAGCACATGCGGAGCCTGGCAACGCGGCAGGGGCAAGCGGCGCACCAGGCGCAGCACCGTGTCGCCGCTGGTCGGCATCCCAATTTGCTGCAGCATGCGCGCGCCCGCCTTGCCACCCATGGCAACGCCAACCCGTCCCTGCGCCGTCGCCAGCCGGTCAGTGCGCTGCGCCCGCGGCGCGATCAGGCTGGGCAGTCGCTCAACAAAGGTCCGCCGCGAGCATGCCGGATTGCGGCAGTACAGGCGCCTCACCTGAAGTTGGAGGCGTACCTGGCGGCCAAGGCAGGGCAGGTCGGCAGGGTGCCGAACCGTGCGGCTGTGGACAGCATGGCTCGCCTCACCACAATCCGGACAATGGCCGTTCCGCTGCCGAGCCTCAGCAGCGATTTGGATGTTGCTCGCGTCCGGGTGGGTGACCTCCCGGATGCGGCATCCTGGCAGGAGATAAAGGTCCGTCATTCCGAATATTACCGCCCGGCCGGCGGCGCCGCAGCTAGCCGCAGCGCACCGGCCAGCACCAACCACGCTTCCTGCGGAAGAGCCGTGAAAGCGGGGGAAGGCCAGGCCACTTCCGGCACCTCATCCCCGGCCGCCCGCAGCGCCTCGACGAGCCCAGGCACCTTCTGCGCACCCTGCGGTACGACGATGCCGAGCTCGCCCATGTGGCCGCGCAGCGCGTTGATCAGCGCCGTGCGCTGGCGGACGAGCAGGTCACGCGTCTTGTGCAGCATCAGAGCCGACTGCTGGTCGGTAGTCTTGACAGGCACGAAGCGCATCGTCGGGCGCGTCACCGCCTCGGCGATCGCCTCCGCATCGGCCGCGTCCGTCTTGCCGCGCTTGACATACGGCTTCACGTAGGCCGGCGGCATCAGCCGGACCTCATGGCCCAGCTTGGCGATCTCGCGCGCCCAATGGTGGGCGCCGGCGCAGTCCTCCATGCCCACCAAGCATGGTTTAGCGTTGGCGAAGAACTCGAGGACCTCGGCGCGGCGCAGCCGACGGCGCACGAGCACCTTGCCTTCCGCGTCGTTGCCATGGACCTGGAAGATGTTCTTCGCCAGGTCCAGCCCGATCGTGCGCATCTCTGCCATGGACGGCTCCTTCCGCTGCGGCGCCTGCCAACAGCCACCTTACGGCACCAAAGTGCCCGAAGCAGGGGCCGTCCGCCCCAACAGTCCAGGATCGGCAGCCCATCGACGCCAGCGTCGAGCAGAATGCGCCGCCGGTAGTCCTTGATCCGACAGGCCGCGCCGCAGCCGCGGCACGCCGGCCGGCGCACGGCATGCAGCCGCGCCTGCGCGGCGACGACCTCCCGCTGGACGCCGGCCAGGAGCCGCTTGCCCTCGGCCAGGGTCAGGCCCAGGCCGGCCAGATCGGTGAGGTCGCCGGGCCTGGCGATCTGAACCGCCCCGGGTTTGCCGGAGGCTGGTTGGCTTGGGTCACGCCGCCAAGGCGGGAGCCTCGAGCTGAGCATAGTAGCGCGCCTCGGCCTCGGCGGGTGGGATGTTGCCGATCGGCTCAAGGAGGCGGCGGTTGTTGTACCAGTCCACCCACTCCAGGGTGGCGTATTCGACCGCCTCCATGCTGCGCCACGGGCCGCGCCGCCGGATCACCTCAGTCTTGAACAGACCGATCACGGTCTCGGCCAGCGCGTTGTCGTAGGAATCGCCGACGCTGCCGACGGAGGGCTCGATCCCGGCCTCGAGCAGGCGCTCTGTATACCGAATTGCGACGTACTGCCCAGGCTCAACTGGTCGTCGCAACGCCTGCCTGAGCCGATCGCAGCGCCTCGTCAAGCGCTTCGGCTGGCGTTCTCCAGCCGAGCGTCTTGCGAGGCCTGCCATTGAGCGCCGCAGCCACGGCCGCGAGGTCATCGGCGCCGTGCGCGCTCAGGTCAGTCCCCTTCGGGAAGTACTGCCGCAGCAGCCCGTTGGTGTTCTCGTTCGTGCCACGCTGCCACGGGCTGTGCGGCTCGCAGAAGTACACCTGCACGCCGGTGTCGATCCGCAGCCGCGGATGCTCCGTCATCTCCGCACCCTGATCCCAGGTGAGTGACCGCCGCAGCGCCTCCGGCAGGGTGGTGATCGTGCGCGTGATGGCGTCGCGCACCGCTTCCGCCCCATGCCCGGCCAGCGCCGGGCCGTTCTTGACGCGCGTTCCCTCTCCATGACCCGGCATGCGGGGCAGGTGCAGCAGCATCGTGAACCGTGTCGTGCGCTCCACCAGGGTGCCGATTGCTGAGCTGCCAAGGCCAAGGATGAGGTCTCCCTCCCAATGCCCCGGCACGGCCCGGTCGTCCGCCTCCGCCGGGCGCTGGCTGATCAGCACCTCGGGCGCGACATGCGACTTGCCGCGCCCCCGGCTCCGCGCCCGCGGCACGCGCAGCGCCCGCCCGGTTCGCAGGCAGGCCGTCAGCTCGCGGCGCAGCGCGCCGCGGCCCTGGACGTAGAGCGACTGGTAGATGGCCTCATGGCTGATCCGCATCGCACCATCGCCAGGAAAGTCGAGCCGCAGCCGCCGCGAGATCTGCTGCGGGCTCCATCCTCTCGCCCAGCGCCGAGGCTGCCTCGGTCCATGCCGCCGGCCCTTCCACGGCACCGCCGGTCCGGGCACCGTAGCCCCGCCTGGAGAGACCACGGCACCCGCCAGCCGATCTTGCACATACGCCCTCAGCGCCGGGTGCGTCACCAGCTTCGCCGGCTTCGGACGCCGCGCCGCCCGCTCAGCATGCCACTGCGCCGTCGTGGCCCTGTACTCCAGGTTGCCGCTGCGCGTGGCCGCATTGCGCCGTAGCTCGCGCGAGACCGTCGATGCCGCCCGTCGCAGCCGCCGGGCAACCTCTCGCACTCCACAGCCCTGGGCTCGCAGCAACGCAATCTCCTCGCGCTCCGCAAACAACAGGTATCGTCCCGAAGGCGGCTTTGACGACCGCCCGAGCGTCGATGGTGGCATCCCGCCCGCCTCCCGAAACCAGCGGGACCCAACCGCCTCCGACACCCCCACGCCGATCGCCGCGTCCCAGCTCGACTGTCCCGCCGCAATCAACGTCCAAAAGCGCCGCCGGTCCTCACGCCAGGCTACTTCCGGGCGGCCAGGCGAAGGAGACTTCGCCCGCAAAGCCCAATCCGAACGCCGCCGACCAGCCATCGTAACCACCCTCCGCCTTGGTGTTGCGACGACCACTTGAATCCACCTTGCGACCCCTGATCCGAGTGGTGAATGACGCCGCCCTTCAGCGGACGGCGGTCGTGCAGCGCCTGATCGAGGGCATCGAGGACGAAGTCCGCATGCGCCGTCCTCGATACCCGCCAGCCGACAATGCGGCGGGCGAAGACGTCGATGATGAAGGCCACGTACACGAAGCCCTGCCAGGTGGCGACATAGGTAAAGTCCGACACCCACAGGGCGTTCGGATGCGGTGCCTGGAAGTGCCGGTTCACCTTGTCCGCTGGGCAAGGGGCGGCCTTACCGGCGATCGTGGTCCGGCGGCTGGCAAAGCCACGATTGAATGCCTCAAGAAGATGGTCGGCATCACCGGGAAGCCACTCCGGTAGGCGACGGGCTTGGCGCTCCCCGCTAACCCGAGCCGGTCACGCAGGAGCACATACGGATTGCCACGGCGGAACACCGCGCGGGCAATGCGGGCGGTGCCATCGGGGACAGGCGGGAGCGGCGGCTGCGGGCGGAGCGACATGGCCGGCCTCGGAGCGGGACACCCACCCTGCACCATCGCGCCCCCCCCGCTCGCCGGCTTCGCCAACAGTAGCGCTACCTGTTTGATGGCCTGGTTGGTAGCCGGAAGCCGCATGACCGGGTCAGAGATGTTTCCAGACCGCTCGAACCGCCGTGCGCAAGGTTTCCTCGATCGGAGCGTCGGTGCGCAGCCGGATCACGGACGAGCCGGCGAATTCGGCCCGCGTCTCGAGATCCCAGCGTCGCAGCACTGCCGCGGCATCCGGGCCTTCGGGCTTTGACCTCTCCGCGTCCCGCCTGATCGTCGTCTCCACCGGCGCCTCGAGCCGCAGGACGAGTCCGGGACGGGGGAGGGCAGCATAGAGCCTGCGCTCCAGCCGCATGAGCCACCGCTTGACAGGCGAGCGGCAAGCGTCCAGCGCAGCCTGGTCGAAGCAACTGCTGTCGCTCGTCCCGGCGGTCTCGGACGGATAGCGGTCGCTGACCACAATGGCGCCAGCCGCCGCGGCCCGCCGGCTCCGATGCAGCAGCCTACGCCGGTCATAGGCCAGAAGCGTCATGCGTAGAACGTAGAGCATCGAATAGCTGTGCTCCCGGCGCCGCTCGGAGGCCTCGTAGGCGCTGGGCCGCTCGTTCGAAAATAAGCGGCGTGCCAGGGGCAGGAACAAGCGCGGCACTGCCGAAAGGATCGTGGCCGGCGGTTTCCCGGCGTGGATCCGCACCACGTCGAGTTGCTGTGCAAGCCGCTGCGCGACGCCGTTCCCCAGAGTCGATTTGCCGGTCGCCTTCGATCCCACCAGGGCCACGATGGTGCCCCCCCGTCTCCAGGACCATGTCCTTGCGGCGCGACAGGCGGCGTGCCGCCAAGGCGGCCACTCGACGCAGGCGCGACCGGATGGCCGCCACCGGCCCGAGCCGGCGCAGGCCGCGCAGCCGCCAGGCGAGCAAGGATCCGAGCAGGAGACGGCGCCCGAGCGCCCGCTCGGATCCGATCGCCTCCAGAAGCCTGGAAAACAGCGCCGGACCGGCCTCCGGCACCAGCGCCGTGAACAGGCGGCTGGCCTGTTCTTCGTCAGCCTGCCCGCGCAGCCAGGCCAGTTCCTCGACCACTCCACGATAATCCCGGTTCGCCATCGCTGCCTCGACCGGGCCTGCATGCTTGAGGGCGATTCGCAACGCGAAGACGGCGAGTTCCACCTCAGGGGCGGGGACCGGCAATCCATGCAGGAGGCGGCGGTCGGAGAGAAGCAGCGTCTCGATCGGCAGCCGGTAGCTTTTCACCAGGCTGTCGCCGCCCACGATCTGGACATAGGCATGCACATGCACGAGCCGACCCATCGCCTCGTCGAGGGCCAGGGCGTGAAACACGCCGGGGTGGCCCAGGCCGGCGCGGGAGGCGGCGCGCTTGAAACCGGCCTCGGCCAGCGCCGCCTGGAACGGGCCGGCATCCTCCCGATGCACCAGCAGATCGAGGTCCTCTTTCCCCGTGAGAGCCTGAGCGAGGCGGATATTGCTTTTCCAATGGCAGTAGCGAACGCCTCTCCCGTCCAGGGCGGCGAGGAGAGCATGAAGCGGCTGGGACAGGGTCGGCGGAGCGGCGTCCCGAATCGCCTCTCCTGCAATCTCCGCGGTGGAAATGGCATGCTGCATGTTCATGGCTTGGCCTCTCCGATCCGGGATGCGGATGCCCCCTCGTCCGACGTCTCGTTGCGCATGGCGACCGCCAGTCCGGGCCGGAGCCCAAGCCGGCGCCACGCGACGGAGAGGATGGAGAGGTTCCAGGCGACGAGACTTCCTGCCGAGGCCAGGGCCACTCCGAAAAGGCCCATGGCATCGACCAGCAGCAGGGCACAGATGAAGTTCACGCCCGCGGCACCGGCCAGGGTGAGAGCCGCCGCCCGCTCATTTCCGGTCATAGTCAGCAGGTGCTGCTGCGGGCCGCATGCCGCGGCGAAGAGCTGGGCAAGGACAAGAACGACCACCGCCGGCGCGCCCGCCGCAAACCCCGCCCCGAACAGCGACAGAAGCGGCTTGGCCGCCAGCACCAACGGAACCGCGACCAGTAGGGTGGTCATCAGCGAGAGCCGGGAGGCGCGGGCCGAGAGGAGCTGAAGGCGCATCCGCTCGCCGCGCACATGAAGGTCCGAAACCGTCGGCGCGAAGGCGGAGGCGATGGCCATCCGAGGCAGCGCGGCCAGGAGTGCGAGGCTGTACGCGACCGCGAATATGCCTGCCTCACGGGTGGCACCGGCGGAGCCGAGTACCAGAACCCCCGCCCGGCTCATCAGCACATCGGCCAACATGAAGGCCGTCAGGGGCAGGGTCGGACGAAGCCAGTCACCGAGCGCGAAGGCCGCCCGCGCAGTATCGAGCTCCGGCGGCCTCCTGCGGCGCAGCAGCCCATAGCTGGCCGCGAGCGCGCCGAATGTTCCCGCGACCAGGGCCACCGCGGCGGCGGGGGCGCCAGGCGCGAGCAAGCCGCCTGCCAGCACTGTCCCCAGGACGGCGACCGCCAGAGCGTCGCGGAGGATGTGCCCGGGAATGAGGGCCGACACGACGCCGCCCCAGGCCCTGACGCTCGTGGCGACCACGAGCAGGAGGGCGATGATGGGAATTGCCCATAATCCGATCAGAAAGGTCTGTGCCTGTTCCGAGTGGGTCCCGAGGACGAAGACGGCCGTGCCGACCCCGACTCCCGCGGCGATGCAGCCCGACAAGGCGGTGCCCCAGGCCGAGAAGCGCACGAGTCCCCTTGCCCGCGGCCAGTCCTGGGCGGCGCGGTAAGCGGGGAGGAGCCGTAGCAGGGAGGTATGGAAGCCAAGGGTGGCCGCATTGGCCAGGAGCGTGGTCCAGGCCAGAACGTAGACATAGACTCCGAAACTTGTGCCCCCGATCAGGCGTGCCGTCGCGACCTGTGCGAGGTAGCTCACCCCGGCCCCGACGATGTACACTACGAGGGAGCCTCCGCTTGCCGCTGCAAGCTGCGAAACCCGGCTGCGCAGGAGGCGCTTCGGATGGGCCTCGCGCATGGAGGCGGGGAGCGGGAGGGCGGCCGAGAGCTCCTCCCTCATGACGCCGCTCCCGTCCAGACGCGGCCATCTGCGGCCGGGACTGCGCGAGTCCAGGTCCTGTCGCCTGTCACTGTCATGCGGCATGCTCCGCGAGCAAGGCGCCGACCGCCCCCAAGGCCTGTCGGACCGCGTCGTCCAATTGGGCCGGGCCGAGCCCGAGGACCTGCACGACCGGGCGCCCGCGGGCCCGCAGCAGGCCGCGCACGACATCCGCCAGCCGCGCCTGCTCCATGGTGGTGGAGAGGTCCAGCTCGAAGAACCGTTCGAGGGGCGTCTGCCGCGCCAGCCGTTTGCCAAGGCGCTCTTCCAGCGCCGCCCGGGGGGTCTCCACCCAGACCACGAGATCGGCCGGCGGTGTGAGGTCGAGGGCGCGCGTCAATATGCTGCTGGCATCGGTCGCCTGCGCAAGCCCGGACCGGGCCGCAAGCGAGCACAGGGCCGATAGATAGCCCTGGTCGAGAATCAGGATCTCGGCCAAGGGGCGGTCCGCTGCCAGGGCTCGGTTGAGCCGCGCCAGATAGCGCCGGTGGCGCAGCTGCGAGAGCGGAGAGCGCGGCGGAAAAAGCGTGAGGAGCTGCGCGCCAACCGCGTCCTGCGATCCAAGCTCGGCAATCGCGCCAAAAATCTTGGCCGCCCGACTCAATGGACCGGTAAGCCTGCGGCGGGTTGCATGCGCCGGTTCAGAACCGTTCCCCGCGCGCTCGGCAGGGCGCGCGCTGGCGACAAGCTCGCTCCGGCAGCCCGCGGCCTCGAGGGCAAGATGGAGCGCATGCGCAAGTGTCGTCTTGCCGGACGCCGCCGGACCGAAGAGCTCCACCACGACGGGCCGCAGGTCTGCGGAGCGATTCAGGGGCGGATATCGAAGCGGTGCCGAGCCGGCGGAACCACCCCGGATGTCGATCAGACCTGTCATGCTCGTCACTCCGCTTCGTCCCCTCAGCGCGGCGTCAGTGCAGGTGCCTCGATCACCCGTGTCGCGCGGTCCGGTGCGCGGCCCCTCTCCAGGCATCTCCCCGGCTCCGGGCCGCAGTCGGTATCGACGACGTTGCCCGGCCCCAGTTCGGTGTCCATGTCCGCCGGGATCATGACCGGGCCGTTCTCGCCAGCCCACCCGCTGCGACCGTCAGGGCAAATGCCTGGAGCAGGATGCGACGCGGCCTTGGCGCAGTCACGGCATCGCCCTGTTGAGTGCGGCGAGGCGAATCTCGGCATCCGCCGCGCCGAGCTCCGTGGCGCGGCGGTACCAGGCGGCGGCGGCCGCCGGATCGGGCTGGATGCCGACAGCACGAAGGCGCCCAAGGGCGATCGGATCATGCGTGCCGCCGGCAGCGAGCGCTCCCTCGGCGCTGCCGGACAGGGCGGCGCGCTCGAAGAAGCGCCGTGCGCCGGAGATATCGCCGAGCGCGAGGAGGGCATGGCCTCGCCGGAGCAGCGCAGCGATCATGGCCTGTTCCGGTTCGGAGCGGCTGGGTTGATCCGCCGCCGGCTCCGGCCGCACGTGGCCCACGGCCGAAGCGAGCGGGAGCGCGGCTGCCTTTGGTGCCGGATCGGCCGGCTTCCCCCGAGCTGAGGGCTGTGCCGGGGCCGCTCCGGCGGAGGCAGTGGTGTCAGCGGAGGCCATCGGCGCTGCCTTCGGCCGACGAGCCATGCCCGTTTCCCTGGGGGCGAGGCTGGGCGGCCCTTCGTCCGCCCTCGGGACCGGTGCCGTGGCCCCGGCGGTCGCGCCCGCCGCCACCATTGGCGGCCTGGCATTGGTGGCCATCCTGGCCGGAGGTGGCGCAGTGCCAGGGGACGCCTCGGATGCCATCGCCACAGTAACGGCGAGGGATGGCGGTGCCGGCCGGTGTGGTGCGCCGGCGGACTCGCGGCTGGCGCCCGGGGTATCCGGGCCGGCGGCGGCCAGCATTGACCGCCTGCGGCGCGATTCGGCGAGCTGCCCCTCTCCGAGCAGCTCCGCCGGCCCCGGGCCGCGGCCGATATCGACGACATCGCCCGGCTGCAGCTCGGTGTCCATGTTTGCCGGGATCATGATCGAGCCGTTCTCGCCCGTCCGCACCAGGGTGATCGTCATATCACCCGCTTCACTGCCGCGCGGGAGCGGCATGCCGGCGAGCCTGAGCTTTTCCTCCACAGCCTCGAGACGCACGCGGTCGCTCGACAATTTCAGCGAAGCTTCCTGGAGTTCCTCGAGCAGATGGATCCGGCGCTGATCGTCAACCCGTTCGAGATCGTGCTGAAGCTCGATGCGCTGGCGGCGGACGGTGATGAGCTGGACCGCAGTCTGCAACTCGCGGGTCGAGGAGAACAGCAGGACCCGGCGGGTATCGACCACCCGGGAATTCGTGAGGAGACCCTGCCTCAGGAGCCGCGTCGCCCGTTGGAATTCCGCCGTATCGGCCTCGACACCCTCCTCCTCCTGACCCTGCCGGGAGGTCAGCGCAGCGATCTGCCTGTCCGCCTCCGCGATGGCGTCACGCAGATAGGCTTCCTCGCGAGCGCGGTCGGATTGGCGGGTCTTGCGATACTCCGCTTCCCGCGCCAGGAGCTGCTCCAGGATCGGCTCCGATACCGGTGCCGGAGGCAGGGCGGCGCGGTCGAAGGCGGTCTCTTCCCCGAGCTCCGCTTTGAGGCGCCAGACGCGGGCGTGCCACGCCGCGAGGCTGATCCAGTTCGCAACATAGTCCGCGCGTAGCTGGGCGGCCTCGCCGGCCGCTCCCGCCTCGAGCCGCCCTGTGGCAGAGCCGCCCGCGGAGGCCCATGCCTGACGGACCGTCATGCGAGGCCGGAATGCCTGCTCGCCTGGACGCACCACGTTGCCGCTGACGAAAACCGGCCGGTACTCGACCACCGAGGCCGAGATCTGGTCGCGCTCGAAGATGCGCAGCATCTCTCGCCCGTCCGCCGTGTAGCTGCGCAATGCCGTGCTGGCCAGGGCCATCTGGATGCGCGCCTGCACCTCGGCAAGGGTTGTGCCCGCGGCGGGAATCCGACCGGCCACTGGAAGGGCGAGGGTCCCGTCGAGCTGCACCGGCACGCGCTGGCGAAGGTCGGGCGCCCCTGCTACGGAAATCTCGACCACATCGCCGGCCTGCAACCGGTAGTCCGCGCCGCGGGCGGACAGAGGCACCAGGGAAAGCAGGGCGGCGAGGCAGACCGAGCTGCACAGAAGAGCGCGCGAAGGTCCCACAGCAGGTTCCCGGAGGCCGGCGGAGCGGAGGGACCAATGCGGGACCGGACGGAGGCCGGGACGAGGCGGGATGGTCATGCGCACGATCCCAAAAATCTGCCGCAGCACGGCATGATTGCGAGGGGGCAAGCTTAGATCGGCCAATCCGTGCCGCCACGGGACTTCGGGGGTAGGCGTGCCTACCCCTCTTGAGGGAGCGGCGGGACAGGTCAGGTGACGTAGTCCCGCTCGCGGCGCACGCGCCCATTCTCCAGCCGGCCGCGCCACCACTGCGCCGTACGGGCCAAGCCCTCGCGCAGGCTGATGCGCGGGCGCCAGCCTGTCGCAGCTGCGAAGCGGCTCGCATCGGCCAGGAGCTCGCGCACCTCCGACCGCTCGGGCCGCACCCGCTGGGGCTCGGTCTCGATCGGCTTGTTGCTGCCGGTCACCTCGGCCGTCAGGTCGGCCAATTCGGCGATCGTCACGGCGCGTCCGCTGCCGGCGTTGTAGGGAGTGCCGCACTCGACCCGCGGATCGTTCCCGATCGTGAGGAAAGCCATTGCCGTATCCTCGACGAAGGTGAAGTCGCGGATCGTCGAGAGATCGCCGACCCGGATCGTCGGCACTCGTGGATCGAGCGCCTGGCGCAGGATGCTCCCGATGACGGCCCGCTCGCTCTGGCGCGGCCCGAAGGTGTTGAAGGGGCGCAGGATCGCGACCGGCAGCCCGAAGGAGCGGGCATAGGCTTCCGCCATCATGTCGGCCCCGATCTTCGAGGCCGAGTAGGGGGATTGTCCCTGCAGCGGATGGGTCTCCGCGATCGGCGTGGTCAGCGCGGTGCCATAGACCTCGCTCGTGGAGGTGTGGACCACGCGCATGATGCCATGCGCCCGCGCGGCCTCCAGCACGTTGAGAGTCCCGAGAACGTTCGTCTCCACATAGGATTGGGCGGCCGCGTAGGAATGGGGAATGGCGATCAGCGCCGCCAGATGGAACACGATGTCCTGATGGGCCACCAGGCGGTGGATGAAGGCCGCGTCGCGCACATCGCCGCGCACGGCGTGGAGGCCGTCGCGCACCTCCGCCGGCAGGTCGTCCAGCCAGCCATGCGTGTCGAAGGAATTGTAGAGGCTGAGCGCCGTGACATTCGCGCCGCAGCGCGCCAGCAGCTCGGCGAGGTGGGAGCCGATGAAGCCATCGGCGCCCGTGACCAGGACATTCAGCCCCTTATAGCCCACCGCGAGTTGTCTGATGATCTCGTCCATTCTGGTTTCCCCCGGGATTCGCCGTGTGGAACCGAGAGCCGCATCAGCTCCGCTCGCCCGTTCCCGCGCGGCCCTCCGCAAGGGAGTTGCCGTTAGGGAAAACGAGGAGGGGCACGGCGGCCGGACCGCGGTCGAGTTCCGCCACGGCGAGCACACCGCGCGCGATCCAGGCGCAGTCGGAACGGAGCGTGCGATGCGGGTAGTAGGACAGGTCGAGCTGGGCCTTGTGCGGGAACAGGACCTCCCGATAGAAGCGGGTCGGCTCCGAATTCGGCGGATAGAGCGTGCATTCGTTGCGGAACGCGACCTGGCTCGGCCCGAAGATGCCCGGGCGATAGGCGAGCACGGCTCGGTAATCGCCGGCGAAGCAGTCCGAAAAGGTGAGGCTCTCCGGCCTCGGGCCGACGAGCGACATATCGCCTTTCAGGACATTGAAGAGCTGCGGCAGCTCGTCCAGCTTGCTCGCCACCAGGAGACGGCCGACATGCGAGAGGCGCGCGTCCTGGTGCATCGTGAGCGGCAGCCCGGCCTCCTCGGAGCTTTTCCCGAATTTGCGGAATTTGAGGATCCGGAAGTGCCGGCCACCCTGCCCCAGCCGGGTCTGGGTGAAGAAGACGGGCGATCCGCTCTCGACCAGGATCGTCAGCATGATGAGTAGCATCAGCGGGCCGGTGAGAAGGATGCCGAGTCCGGCGGCCACCAGATCAAGCGCGCGGCTCCCCGTGGGGGCGGGGCGAGGCGAATGGGGGGACGGGGACATGGCGCTGTCACCCCTGGCCCCGAATCGCCGCAGCGAGGATCTCCGCGACCTCCGTGACCTGCCCCTGCCCCATGCTCGGGTGGAGCGGCAGGGTGATCTCGCGCTCGCAGAACTCCTCGGTCACCGGCAGGGACAGGCCCGGGAAGCGGTCCCGGTAATAGGAGAGCTGGTGGATCGCCGGGTAGTGCATCGTGGTCTGCACCTTGGCCTCGCGCATGAAGGCCGCGACGGCCCGGGACGAGACGCCTCGCGGCAGCAGGACCGGCATGATGTGGTTCGCCGATGGGCCATCATCGTCGAAGGGGACGAGCACCGCGGGGCAGACCCGCCCCAACTCATTCGCATAGGCGGCCCGCAGGGCCCGCCGCCGCTCGTTCCAGGCGGGGAGCTGCTCCAGCTGGACGAGGCCGATTGCGGCCCTGAGTTCGTCCATGCGGTAGTTGTAGCCAAGCATGGTTACGTCGTAGCCCGCCTCGCGCTTGCTCACGCGCTCGAAGGTGCCGCTCGTCATGCCATGGCCGCGCATGCGGCGGATGCGCTCCAGAAGCTCGGGTGAGCGCGACAGCACCATCCCGCCTTCCGCCGTGGTCATGTTCTTGTTGCCGTAGAAGCTGAAGGCGGCGGCCTCACCATATGTCCCGACCCCCTCGACGCCGATGACATGTGCCGCGTCCTCGACCAGGTACAGGCCGTGGCGTTCGGCGAATTCGCGCCAGGGCGCGGGATCGGCGAGGCGGCCGGCGAAGTGGACCAGGATGATGGCCTTGGTCCGCGGGGTCACCTTGGCCTCCGCCTCCGCCAGGGAGAGGAGGGGGCGATCTAGGGCGTCAATATCGACGAAGACCGGCGTCGCCCCGACATAGAGGATGCTGTTGGTGGTCGCTACGAAAGTGAGAGAAGGCGCCAGAACCTCGTCCCCCGGCCCGATATCGAGCGCGGCCAGGATCAGGTGCAGAGCCGCGGTGCAGGAGCCGACTGCGACTGCATCGGCGGCACCGTGCCGGGCCGCGAAGGCCTCCTCGAAGGCCTGAACCCGAGGCCCCATGGTGATCCATCCGCTATCGATCGTCTCACACAGGGCGCGCTTTTCCGCGGCACCGAGTTCCGGCTGGGCTACGAGCAACATCGACGCCTCCTCCTTATCTTCATCTTCTCCTGCGAGGTCCGCTGGTGTGGGAGCCCCGCTCAGGCGACCACCGCGACGTTCTCGAAGGCGGGTGGCTGCTCATCCCAGGCGAGACTCTGCGCGGTCTGGAAGTCCTCCAGGCGTCCGATATCGAGCCACAGCCCGTCATGCAGGAAGGTGCCAGTGGGTATGCCCTCGGAGAGGAGGCAGAGGATCAGGTCGTCGAAGCCGAAGGGCACGCCATCCGGAATGTGGGAAAGGACCTCCGGCTCCATCAAGTAGATGCCCATGCTCACCAGATTCGTCAGCACGGGCTTCTCCTTGAAATTCGTAATGTGCCCGTTGGTCTGCTCGATGACGCCGAAATCCATCTTGGTCCGGCGGAGAGCAGTGGCGACCGTCACGAAATTGGAATGGCGCCGATGGCAATCCAGGAAGGTGTTGATGCTGAGATCCGTCAGCACGTCCCCGTTGACGACCATGAAGGTTTCGTTGAGCTCCTCCCTGAGCATGGACAAAGGCCCGATGGTCCCAAGCGGCTCTTTCTCCGCGGTGTACTTGATCCGCAGGTTGCACTGCTCCCCACCGTTGCAGAAACTTTTGATAAGGTGCCCGAGATACCCGGTCGTGATGTAGACATCCCGGACGTTGTTGCGACGCAGCCAGTTGAGCAGCAGCTCCAGGACCGGCTTCGATGCGACCGGCATCAGGGGTTTGGGCAGCACCATGGTATAGGGGCGCAGACGTGTCCCTTTACCGCCACATTGAATGACCACTTTCATGATTGCCTCTCCCTTGGAGCTTCCGTGGTGTGCCGCCCAGGAAATGGCGCGGAGTCGTATTCTTAGGCTCGAACGCCGTCAGTAATCATTGCCACTGAGGGGCAGGTTGCCGGAAATCCCGTGGAGGTGCCGCGCACTCCGCTTACTTCCAACGGGCTACTTCGCCTTAGCCTGTTTGAACCTCGGGAGAATGATGTCCCGACGCCAACGATGGTGCGACGCTCCTTGGCTCCGCAATCGATCCTGCGGCGGCACGACGGAGACCGGCATTGTACCGTGACGCCTTGCTTGGCCTCGGCCTGGCTCTGTATCCGGCGACCCAGCTTCGCCTGGATGGCGTGCCGTTGGGCTTTGGCGAATTCTTCCTGATCGCCTGGCTTGGGCTCTCCGCGATGGGCCGGTTCCTCCGCGGGCCAGGCCCAGGCAATCCGGCCCTCCGGCGCATCGCGGTCTTCTGGGCGCTACTCGGACTGGCCGAGTCCATCGGACTCCTCTCCGGATTGGCGGGCGAGCTTTTTCAGGACGTGTCGGGGATGCTGCACGACGTGTTCGCTTACTCCCTGATGCTGGCGCTTGGGATGATGATCTCCCTCGAACTTGCCGACGCCCGGCGCCGTCGGCGCGCCTGCTGGCTGGTCACGGGCCTGGGCGCGGCATTCCTGTTCTTGCAGCTCGCCGGCGGCTTCGGGCTCTTGCCCCTGCCGGGGTTGGAATACTGGAACTACGACCGCTTCCGCGGCTGGTCGGAAAACCCCAACCAACTCGGCTTCGTCGTGGTCTTCCCGACCTTCGCCTCCTTGTACCTGATCCAGACCGCGCGCTCGGTCGGCGAGACGGCCGCCGGGCTCGTCTGCGCGGGCGTGGCGCTCGCAGTCGGAATCGCGACGAAGAGCGATTCCTTCGTAGTGGCGCTACTGATCGGAGGCTCGGTCTGGGTCGCGATCACAGCCCTTGCCTGGAGTCGTACCCTCGAGGCAGGGGTGACGTTGCGGGGCGCTTCGGTCCTGTTCGGACTTCTCGCTGTGCCACTCGCCGCTGCCGCCTTCGCGCCCTTTGCGGCGGCCACGCTGGAGCGCATCGAGGAGAGTTCGGAGGCCGTCTACAGCAACAACGACCAGGGCGACACCCGGCTTGACCTCTGGCAGGAGGCGCTCAAGCGCGGCGTGTACTCGGGGTTCATCGGCCTCGGCCCAGGACCGCAACTGGTCAGCAAGTCCTTCAAGCTCCCGCCGCCCAACAAGTGGGAGGCGCACAACACGCTGCTCGACCTGTTCGTCCAAGGCGGCCTCCTGGCCGTCGGCGCCTTCGTCTGGCTTTCCCTGTCGACGTTCCGGGACGTCTGGCGCGCACGGCTGGCCGGCATGGCAGGCCTGCTATGCGGCCTTTTGGCCTTCAGCATGTTCCACCTCATCGTGCGCCAGCCGGTCTTCTGGTTCGGTCTGGTGTTGTGCCTCCTGGAATCGGCGTGCACGACGACGAAGCCGGGATCATGGGCTCTCGTAGCCCGCAAGGAAGCGGTGCCATGATCCAGACCTACAGTGTGCAGGCGCATACCAGTCAGATTCCGAAGATTCTGCGCCGGCGCTGGCGGGCGGTCGCCGCCACCACGCTGACCTTTACCGCGCTCGGTCTCACGCTCGGCGTGCTGTTGCCACCACGCTACACGGCGAAGGCGCAACTCCTTCTCGATCAGCAGGTAGCGCAGCGCGTGGATAGCTATGATGATGCCGCGGTCGAGACCTGGGTCGAACTCCTGGTTTCCCCAGGGCATCTGCGGCGTCTGTACGACAGTCTCGTCGCCGAACCGGTGGACCCTGCCCCCACGGAGTTTGCCAGGCCGATCCTGACCGTGGCGGCCGAAGCCGCATGGGGGACCCTCGCTGGGCTCTTCGCAGACGCGCAGCCGCAGTCACCCACCGGGGTGGCCGAGGACTCCGCGCCGGCAAGGCAGATGCCGGAACTGGATCAGCTCGGACTCAAGCTGAAATCCTACAAGGAGCGGCAATCGCGGGTCGTGGCCGTCACCTTCACCTGGACCGACCCGGACCTCGCGGCGGCCATCGCAAACCGCAGCGCAACGCTCTTCCTGGAGCAGAATCTCGAAGCCCGGCGGCTCGACCGCGGCCGGGCGCTCGAGGCGCTGCGCCAACGCATTCCCCAGGCGCGTGCCGACCTGAAACGGGCCTCCGAAGCGCTGGCTGGGTACCGGGTCGAGCACGGGCTCGCCGATGCGGACCGGATCGATCAGATCGACGGGCAGATCGCCGAGATCAACCGGCACCTCTCGATCACGAGTTCCAACTTGGCGACCCACGGCTTGCCCGGTGGGCCCCAGGTCATGCTGCCGGTGATGGGTGGGCGGCCCGCTGACAGCCAGCGCGGTTCCGGCCCTCCCCAGAAATTGGATGCGGATGCGGTCATCCTTGCGTCTCGCATGCGTTATCTGACAGAGCGGCTCGCCGTCCTCCAGGAGGCGAGCGCCCGGGCCCGCAGTGCGGAGGCGGGGCTGCGCGAACTGCGCCTGGAGGCAGCGGCTGCAGCGCAGGTCTACGAGGCCCTGGTGAAGCAAGAGGCAGACCTGCGCGACGAGACCATCCGGCCGGAGGTCAGGATCGTCTCCCTCGCCGCCCCTCCCGATGAGCTGAGTTCCCCGGATCCGATCTTCTTCGTGCCGCCGGCATTCGTGGCCGGAATCATTGCCGGCGGCCTGCTCGCCATTCTGCGCGAGCGAACCGACCGGCGCGTGCGCCAAGAGCACGACGTCGAGACGGCGCTTGGCCTACGCTGCATCGGCGTGGTGCCGCGGGTGCGCCGCATCGGCAGACTGCGCTCGCTGCGGGCGTTGCTGCTTGAGCCCTTCGCACCCTACACCAAGGCGATCCGCTCGATTACGGTGGCCATGCTCGGGCTTCCAGCGGAGCGCCGGCCCGGCAAGGTCATCCTCTTCACCTCTAGCGTGGACCGGGAGGGCAAGACCGCTCTGGCGGTCAGCTTTGCGGCCTATGCGGCGCTGTTGCGGCGCAGTGTCCTCGTGATCGATCTCGACCTCCGCCGTCCCGGGATCGGTCGGCTCCTGGGGGCAGGCACCGGCCCGGGCGTGCTGGAGGTTCTGCAAGGCACGCCCCCGGCCGAGGCGATCCGCAGCAATTCGGAATTCGGTATCGACTACCTTCCCCTGTCGCGCGGACAGGTGGATCCCCTGCTCCTCACAGCCGACGAGCGGCTGCGCGAACTGCTGAACACGATGCGGGGCCGCTACGACTGCATCGTGATCGATGGCACGCCGCTCATCGGCAATGCGGAGGCGCAGGTGCTCGCCGCGCTCGCCGACCATGTGATCCTGGCTCTGAAATGGGGAGCGACCGAGTTGGACACCGTGCAGGCCGCCATGCGGGAGATCCGCAAGGCTGGCCATCTGGGCGGCGAGCCCGTGGCGCTGAGTGCGGTGCTGACCCAGGTCGATCTGCGCCGGCACGCCACCTACGGCTCCATGCCGAGCGCCGACCCGGGTGCCGGCGATCCTGCCCGCCGGTATCCCACTGCCTCCCCGGATCGCAGCAGCGCGGGCACCTCATAGGGGATCGGATCGAATGGGCCGAACCGAGCAGGTGGCGCACCGCCCCCCTCCCTCCGAGGTGCACGGAAATCCGGCATCTCCGCATGCCGCTTGCGGGGGGAGGCAGGTTCGCCCGCGTATGCCCTGCGGCGGGTGCTGTCGCTCCACGGCGTCCGGGCCAGCTTCTGCCTCGGAGCGATACGCTGCCTGCGGGACTGGGCCGCCGGCCGCTCGATCGGGGCGCTGGCACGGGGGAGCCCACTCCTCTCTGCTGCCTCGGCCATTCCGGAGGGGCTCCAGTACTTCCCGCCCGGACGCGACCCGAGCCTGGTTGATGCCCTGGCGAGCCTGGTCGGGGTCGGCGCGGTCGCGGCCGTGCCCGACTTGCGGGCCCGCATCCGCCGCCTGCCGCCTGATCACAGTCCCCAGGGCCGTTTTCCTTTCTGGGAAACAGCGCTCCTGCTCATCATCATGAGGGAGGAATGCGGTGCGGAGCCTTGCACGACGCAATCCCGTACGGATCGGAATGCTCGGCATTGCGGGCCTGATCCTGTCCCTGACAGGTTCGGCGACGTCCCGGTCCGAGCCCGGGCCACGGCAGCATTACGCCGTTAATCTCCGCGGCGCCTACGGAAGTGCGGCCAGGGTCGGGTTCAATCTCGCAGACATCAGCTCACCCGCCGCCCTCGACAGACTGCCCGAGGGCATGAAGGGCGTGCTCTGGCTCCGCAGCGGCTTCAATGGTCGCCGAAACGAGTGTAGCTGGCGCCTCGACGATGCCCAGCTGAAGGCGGCTGTCATGGCGGTCCGCGGCCATCCGAGATTCAGCGGAATCTACTTCATCGCCGATGAGCCGCACCCGTCCATCTGCCCGGAGGCGCCCCGGCGGGTAGCCGAGCGCAGTGCATTGATCCGCTCCATGCATCCCGGCGCCAAGACCTTCATCGTGGTGCTCAACGGGTCGCGCTACCCGGGCGAATCGCAGCTCTGAAGGATTCAGCAGACTACATCGGCATCAATCCCTATCCTTGCAACCATAAGAACGTCAGGACGGGCTGCGACCTCGGAGCCATGCGCGAGCGCATCGGACAGGCCCTGGCCGCTGGGATCGCGCCCGAGCGGATCGTGCCGGTCTTCCAGGCCTTCGGCCAGTCCTGCACCACGTCGGCGCCAGGCTATCAACGCCTGCCCACCGAGGACGAGGCCCGGGCCATGCTCGCCGTCTGGGACGAACTCGTTCCCCCCCGCGCGCCGCCCTTTCGACATGACCTATTCCTGGGGGCCGCAGGCCCGAAGCGCCTGCCCGAGCCTCGCCATGGCGGACGGCCGTGACCATCCGGATCTGCTCGCGGTCTTTTCCGCCTATTTCGCGCGGCCGGCCAGACGCTGAAAGCCTAGGAGAACGGGCGATGAGGTTCCGGATTCTTGGTCACGCATGCCTCAATGTCGCAGCTTCGAAGACCAGCCTATTATGCGATCCTTGGCTTGTCGGGTCAGCATATTGGCGCTCGTGGTGGAATTACCCTCCTGTTCCGGACGGTCTGGTGGAGAGGCTCAAACCTGATTTCATTTACATTACTCATATGCATTGGGATCATTTCCACGGCCCAACCCTCCGAAGATTAGGTCTTGATCGCCATATCCTGGTTCCTAAAACACCCGACCGACGTATCTACAACGATCTGAAGGCAATGGGATTCAGCCGGATAACCGAATTGGCCCACGCCAAACCCTTCCGGATTGACGACAATTTCCAGATCACCAGCTATCAATTCGGGTATTTCCCGGATTCCGTCTTGATGATCGAAGTGGACGGCAAGACGATCATGAATGCCAATGATTGCAAGATCATGGGGCCTCCGCTGCAGCAGATCCTGCGCAATCATCCCAAAATCGACTTCCTGCTACGCAGCCACAGCTCGGCCAATGCAAGGCTGTGTTTCGAGATCATGGACCGAGGTGGCGGGCATCTCGACGACCAGAAAAAGTACAGCGCGGAATTCGCTGAATTTGCTCAGGCGGTGAGGGCAACCTACGCCATCCCATTTGCCAGCAATAACTGCTATCTTCATCCGGAAACTGAGAAATTCAATAAATATCTCAACCTAGGCATTAACGTAAAACGCCATTTCGAGGAACACCGTATCACCGAGCCCGAATGTGTAGTCTGCGCGCCCGGTGATGGTTGGGACGATGAGCTTGGTTTTATTCTGGGCGATACGGATTGGTATACGGATTTGGGCGGCCACCTGGAGCGCTATAAGCAGGCCAAGGCAACCACCCTGGAGAAGACAGCTCGGCGGGAGGCCAAAGCCGTCCTTCGGGAAAGTTCGGTCGGACGATATGCTGAGGAGCTCTTCTCAGGAACTCCCTTCGTCATTCGGCGGCTTTTCCGGGGCAAACCCATCACGCTGGTGGCACACAACGACGCGGGCGATTCAGCCTACGAGCTGGATCTCTACCGAAGGCGGTGGCGCAAGCTCGATAGCTGGAATGATCAGGATAATCCGATTCAAATCCACGCCCAGGCGCGTGTTTTCCTCATGTGCATCAATCAGGTCAACTGGAACAGTCTTGGCATCTCCAAGCGTGTTCGCTTCCGGGTCAAGGATGCCGATAAAAAGGTCATCCTGTATTTTATGGAGTTGAACGACCTGTTTGACTGTGAGGTACTTCCGTTATCAAAATCACTGAATGGGCGGTTCATCCTGGTGTGGCTCAAGCGGTGGCGCGAGGCCACGCTCTACATGCACATCATGGCAGATTTGATCCGAGGCCGTGGCTTCGTATACCGAAATTACCTGCCCGCTTTCAAAGGCCCAGACGAACTGAGAACCTGAGCGGGATGAGGCGCGAAGCCCCATCTGTCTGGGATCCTGGACGATGAATGGCTTCGCTTCGCCCGCCTCGCAACGGCGGTGGCCCGCCGCGTGGCCCTGGCGCCGAACCGCTTTGCCTGGCCGCCCTGTTCGCCGTGCTTCTGCCGCGCGAGCGGTTGCGCTTGACCTATCGCCGGCTGGAAGACCTCCTGCAGTTCTCGGGTCCGCCCCCTATGGCAGGGAAGTTGTCCGGCGCCTTGAGATGATCTCTCATTTCCAGAGGGGCGGGACGGAGGGATGATTTGGCCTACTCGACGGAACGCCGCGCGGCGGTTCTGAGGAAGCTGGAGCCGCCGAACGCGGTGCCCTTGCGGCAGCTGGCCAAGGAGGAAGGGATCTCCGAGGCAACGCTGCACACCTGGCGCCGCGAGGCTCGCCGCCAGGGGCGGCTCCTGCCCGATGCCGACGCCGGCCCGGAGGGTTGGACGTCGCGCGACAAGTTCGCCGCCGTTCTCGAGACCGCCGCCCTGAACGAGGCCGATCTCGCCGCCTACTGCCGCCAGCGGGGTCTCTACCCCGAGCAGATCCAAGCCTGGCGGACCGCCTGCGAGCAGGCCAACGACTGGGACCGCGCCAGCAGCCAGCGGCTGGGCCAGGCGACTAAGGAGGAGAAGAAGCGCATCAAGGGTAAGCGGCGGCTACGGACCCTTGGCGCCCTCAGCTGAGGAGGGCGGCTCCTGCGAGTCGGCCTAGCACCAGGGCATCAGCTCGTCGATACGGTCGTTGGGCCAGCCATTGACCAGGTGGGTAAGCAGGTCGGTGAAGTAGCGCTGCGGGTCGACGCCATTCAGTTTGCATGTCTCGACGAGCGAGGCTGCCGCGCACCACCGCGTTCCGCCGTCATCGCCGGACGCAAAGAGTGAGTTCTTTCTGCTCAGGCACACGGGCCGGATGGCGCGCTCGACCACATTGGTGTCGAGCTCGATCCTGCCATCGTCGAGGAACTGGATCAGGCCCTCGCGGTGGTTCAGCGGATAGCGGATCGCCTTGGCGGTCGGGCTGCCGCCGGGCAGGCGCGCGAGCTGGTCCTCGAACCAGGCGAACAGCGCATCGACCAGTGGCTTGGTCTTTGCCCGGCGGACGGCCTGCCGGGTCTCCGGCGGCTTGCCGCGGATTTCGGCCTCGATGGCGTAGAGCGCGGCGATGCGCTGCAGCGTCTCGGTGGCGATCGGCGCGGTGTTGCCCTTGGCCAGCTCGATGAACCCCCTTCGTACATGCGACCAGCAGAACGCGAGGGTGATGCCCTCCTTGGCCGCGGCCAGCGTCTTGTAGGCGGCGTAGCCATCGCATTGCAGGATGCCCTGGTAATCGGCCAGCAGCGCCTTCGGATGCTTGGCGCCGCGGCCTGGCGCGTAGTGGAACACGACAGCCGGTGGATCGGTGCCGCCCCAGGGCCGGTCATCGCGGGCGATTGCCCAGGCATAGCCCTTCTTCGTCTGACCGCGCCCCGGGTCGAGCACCGGCATCGTGGTCTCGTCCGCAAACAGGCGTGGCGAGGTCTGCAGGAGCTCGTGCATACGTCGCGCCACGGGCGCGATCTCGCGGGCTGCCGTGCCGAGCCAGTCGGCAAGCACCGCGCGGCCGATCTCGATCCCCTGGCGCGCCAGGATCTGCGCCTGCCGATACAGGGGCAGGTGATCCGCGTAGCGCGACACCAGGACATGCGCGACCGTCGCCTCGGTCGGCATGCCGCCCTCGACCAGGCGGGCGGGTGCTGGCGCCTGCAGCACGACGCCGGGACAGGCCCTGCAGGCCAGCTTCGGGCGCCTGGTCACGAGGACCCGGAACTGGGCGGGGATCACGTCCAGCCGCCTGGCGGTGTCGCTGCCGATCTCGACCAGCGGGCCCTGGCAGCAGGGGCAGGTCGTCGCCTCCGGCGCCAGCACCTGCTCGATCTCCGGCAGGTGCGCGGGCAGGCGGCCGCGGCCGGCCCGGCGGCGCTGCTTCTGCTGCTCGCGGGTCGCCGGCGACTGCTTGCCCGCCTCCGCGGCATTCTCGGCCAGCGTCGCCTCGATCTCCTCGAAGGCGAACTGCAGTTGCTCGTCGGTCAGCTGCTCCGACTTCCGCCCGAACTGCCGGCGCTGCAGCTTCAGCAGCAGGTGGCGGAGACGCTCGTTCCGCTCGACCAGCGCGTCGCGTTCGGCGGTCACGCTGCCGCATCTGGATGACAGCGTGTTGCGCTCGGCAGTCAGCGTGTCGACCAGCACCCGTGTCTCGACCAGCAGCGCGCGCAGTGCTGCGGGATCCTCCGGCAGTGTCGGCGTGTCGTTGTCCGCGGCGCGCATCGTACCGCCGATTCTATGCGGGCACGCTCGGTTTGGGAATCTCCCGTGTCGCCTGCACGCGTCGCCAATCGATCCCGGAGAACAGCGCGGCGAACTCGACTGCGGTCAGGCGCAGCGTGCCATCCACGATCGGCGGCCAGCGAAAGGTGTTTGCCTCCAGCTGCTTCCAGATCAGCACCAGGCCGCTGTCATCCCAGGTCAGGATCTTCACCCGGTCGGATCGCTTCGAGCGGAACACCAGCACCACGCCCGAGAATGGATCGGTGCCGAGTTCCGCGGCTGCCAGCGCTGCAAGGGAGTGGGCGCCCTTCCGGAAATCCACTGGCTTGCTCGCCAGCAGGATCCGCACACCGGCCGGCAGCGCGATCATGCCGCCGAGGCCCGGATCGCGCGCAGCACCGTCGTCAGCAGAGCCTCATCGGTGTCAGGCGCAATGCGCAGCACCACGCCGGCCAGCTGCAACTCGATCGAGGGCGCCTGGCGCACCGTTGCACCCCCCGCTTCAAGAGTTGGGGCCGGTGGTCCGGAGACGACCGGCACGAAGCTCGGTGTCACCGGCGCAGTGGCCTCCGCCAGCGCACGACGCGCTTGCCGGCGCCAATCGAAGACCTGCTGCGGGCTTACCTGCCAACGACGGGCAACCTCGGTCACCTTCGCGCCGGACTCCGCCGTCTCAGCGACGATCCTCGCTTTCTCGTCGTCAGACCAACTCCGCCGCCGGCCAGGCCCCGTCAGAACTTCGACCCGCCGATAACCGACACCCTTCGCGTCGTCCTTAACGCTATCCATAACGTCACCCGGAAGCCTGCTGCTCCAGACTGACCCAGCACATTCACCCACATCGCGGGAAGACGGGCCTCAAACGGCCGCTTACCATCAAGGCCATCGAGCGGGACTTGGCGCGCAAGGAGAAGGCGCTGGCCGAGGCGGCGGCGCTGCTGGTGCTGCGAAAAAACGCCGCGGCGATCTGGGGGGGACGGCGAGGACGCATGATCAGCACCCCAGATCGCCAGAACGCCATGGCGCTGATCGACCAGGCTGTCGCGGCCGGCGCGCGCCGCGCCCAGGCCTGTGCGGAACTCGCGCTCGATGAACGGACCTGTCGCCGCTGGCGGGCCCGGGACGGCGCGCCCGAAGACCGCCGCCCGACGGCGCCTCGGCCAGCACCGGGCAACAGGCTGTCCGAGGCGGAACGCCAGGCCGTGCTGGAGGCCTGCAACAGCCAGGCCTTCAAGAGCCTGCCGCCAAGTCAGATCGTGCCCCGCCTCGCAGACCAGGGCCGCTACATCGCCTCGGAAGCAAGCTTCTACCGCATCCTGCGGGCTGAGGGTCAGCAGCACCACCGTGGCCGGGCGAGGCCGCCGGCGCGTCGCCAACCGCCGACCAGTCACCGCGCCCGCGGCCCCTGCGAAGTCTGGAGCTGGGACATCACCTGGATGCCCGGCCCGATCCGGGGCGGGTTCTTCTATCTCTACCTCATCCTCGACGTCTACAGCCGCAAGATTGTCGGCTGGGAGGTCCACGAGCGCGAAGCCGCCGAGCTGGCCGCCGAGCTCGTGCGCCGCGCGGTCTGGGCCGAGGGCTGCCTCACCCGCCCTCTCGTCCTGCACGCCGACAACGGCAGCCCGATGAAGGGCGCGACCATGAAGGCCACCCTCGAACGGCTCGGCGTCATCGCCTCCTACAGCCGCCCGCGTCAGTGACGACAACCCGTTCTCCGAAGCCCTGTTCCGTACCTGCAAGTACAGGCCGGACTGGCCAGCATCGGGGTTCGCCAGCAGGGAGGACGCGCAACACTGGGTCGCCCGTTTTGTGGCCTGGTACAACCACGAGCACCGCCACAGCGCGATCCAGTTCGTCACGCCCAGCGCCCGGCATGCAGGTGAGGATCGCGCGCTCCTCGAGCGTCGGACCGAGCTCTATACCGAAGCTCGCGCCGCCAACCCCGCGCGGTGGTCACGCCAAATCCGAAACTGGGCGCCGGTCGGCGACGTCTGCCTCAACCCCGAGCGCGACATCAGCGACCACGAAATCAGAGACGCCGCCTGATGGGCACCGGACAACTTCTTTGACAAATACCGTCCGCGCCGCCACGTGTTCGGCCTCCGGGCGTCCCAGATCACTCACGATTTGGACCGTCCACTGCGCCCGAGGAGACGTCGGGTGCGCATCCCAGGTCGCGCTCGATTCCACCGGCCTCTTTCTCACGCACCCCTCGCGCTGCTTCGAGTGGCGCGCGAAGCGGCACAGGGGCCAGCGCGTCTGGCTGAAGTGGGCCTGATCTTACAACATCCAGCGTCTCGTTCGCCTGGAAGACGCCGCCTGAGCCTCGCGACAGAGCAAGGAGGCCTCACAACTGGGCACGGGGCAGATGGGGTGACGACATTGGCCGCCTGACGGAAACTAGGACCGAGCTTACCCAGACCGTCAAGCTGCCCTATGGATAGGGACCACCTCAACCGGGCGGGGTAGTACGGCTGCGTCATTCTTTTCGGCCACCCCCTACGCCTATCCTGATCGTTGCTGCAAGGCACCTAGCCTGAGGCCAGCGACCGGGAGGACGAGGGAGTGACGCGCGCGCAGCCGCAACGACCCGATACATCCGCTCGATCACCGCTTCCGGAACCGGTGGCCGCCACAGCCATCGGCATGGAGGCTGGTCCCACTGCGAGAGCACCAAGGGCGCCATCGAGCGAAGCACTTGGGTTCTCTGTGAGTCCCGGGTGTCGAGTGCAACACGATGCGCGTGCTCAAGACCCTCAGGGAGCACCAGGCGCAAACAACCTTCCACGTCCTGGACTGGCCCGCCGACCGCCAGCCGCGACCGGTCTGCGCCATCGCCTAGGCCGAATACCAGGCGGCCTTCTAAGGTCGCCAATCTCGTCCATGCGGCCTTTCGCGCCGACATGCTCCGCGCCAGGGAGCGTATCAAGGATCTCACGGGCGCCCCCGGCAGCGGGCTACCGTGCCCGTGCCCCCGATCGCCAGATGGGCGGTCCCGATCCTGGCCGAGGCGGGACTCTCCTATGGCTCCTCTCTGGCCCACCGTGGCCGTTTGGCCGAGTGGTCAAGAGCGAAGCGCTGTCGTGAACGGGGATCTGCAAATGGTCGATTGGGATATCGGTCCTGAGCTCGGGTGCCGGCATTGGCGTGGTCGTGAACGGCTACCGTCATCACCCCGGTCGCGCATCGTGATGCCGGTGATCTCATGAGCGCGCACCTGCTTTTCGTGGGAGGCGAGGACCACGATCTCCGGATCCAATTCCTCCTGGCGCTGCGCAGCCAGGGCTTCCGTGTATCCGCAGCCGGGACCGGCGACCCGGCACCCTTTGCGCGGGCAGGTCTCGCCTATTACCCCTTTCACTTCGACCGGTCCGCCAGCCCGCTGGCGGATTGGCGCGCGATAACCACGCTCACACGCCTCTTCGATGAGGTGCGGCCCGACCTGATCCAGTGCTTCGACACGAAACCGAATTTCCTCGTTCCTCTGGCGGCTCGCCGCGCTGGCGACATGCGGGTGGTCCGCACGATCAACGGGATGGGCTGGCTGCATTCGTCGAATGCCCCGCTCGCCCTGGCACTGCGCCCCATCTATTACGCGCTCAACCGGATCGCCGCGCGCTGGACTGTAGCCACGGTCTTCCAGAACCGCGAAGACAAGGCCTTTTTCGAGCGGCGCCGGATGGTGGGTGATAGCCTCAGCCGGCTGATCCCCGGCTCTGGAATCGACGTCGAGGCGTTCGCCAGGGCCTTGGCAGCCGGTCCGTCTCCCGCCCAACTTCGCGAGCAGCTCGGCCTCGGGAGATCGGAGGTCGTCGTGACGGTGACGCGCCTGACGCGGCAAAAGGGCATCCCAATCCTGCTGCAGGCCGCATCCTTGGTTCACGCCGTCCGGCCGGAGGTGCGCTTCCTGCTCGTCGGACCGCGCCAGAGCGAAGGATCGCTCGCCGTGTCGCAGGCCGAGATAGATGCCCATGCCCCCCTATGTCATCGCAACCGGCAAGCGTGCGGACGTGCCTTCGCTGCTCGCCCTCGCAGATGTCTTCGCGTTTCCCACCGAGTTTCGCGAAGGCGTCCCTCGCGCGCTCCTGGAGGCGGGGCTCGCTGGCCTGCCGATCGTGGCGACCCGGATGCCCGGCTGCACCGACGTCGTCAGCCACGGCTGCACCGGCATTCTCGTCCCGCCGCACACTCCGCGCGCCATGGCGCAGGCGATCCTCGGGCTGCTGACCGACCGGATGACCGCGCGGGCGATGGGCGAGCGCACCGCAGAGCTGGTCAGGCGAGAGTTCAGCCTCAGCCTCACGGTCGCTCGCTACGCGGCATTGTATGAGGAACTTCTGACCGAAACGCCTCGCCGCCGCCCAGCGATAGGAACCGATCGGGCGGTGGCGCGCCATGCCGGGAGCTGACGGCACAGGCGGAATGGCCGGTCTCCCTCAGCGGCGCGTCTGCAACCGCCCTGCATAGGCTCGCAGCGGCAATGGCGATGACCGTCATCCCGCATCATAGCGGGACGGACGCCAGCGGCACCTGGACGCACCGCAAGGCCGGGATCGCCCCCGGCCACCCGCCGGTTGGTCGTCGGCGATTCTGCCTGAAGCCGGGTGCCTTGGTGATGCTCCGCCGCGGAGCATCGCAGTGCCGCTGCAGTGTTCGAAACCGATGAGGACCGGCGGGCCTTCGAGAGCAGTGGCATGGCGGGCGCAACGGGATCCCGATCCCGGCTGGCGGCAGAGGGCGATGCGGCAGGTTTCGAGAGAGCGCCCCTCCGCAAGATTCTCGACCTGCTGCATGAGCGCGGGATCGGGAAGACCATGGCAGCGCGCCGGCGCCTTGATGCGGATATTCCCCTTAAGGATTACCTCTACAGATCATTGGCGCGAGTCAAGAAACTATAGCCCAATCAAAAATTCGAAGCGCATGGCGCACTGCACCCGAAATGGTGGAATGCGTGCCCAAGACAGGATCGCGTCGGGGGCGCTTCGGTCCACGCGGTTCAGAGAACCAAGGGTTTAGCCATGAGTGGAACGATTTCCAATCGTCCTGGAAACTCCGAGTTCGGCCTTGACCAGGGCCGCCCGGACCAGGTTGACCTCAGGTCGGCGGACCAAGTGGCGGACCAGCTTGGCACCTACGCCGGTAAGGGCCGGTTGGCGGAGGGCCGCGGCTTGGCCCGCGGCCTGACCCACGGTGAGCAAGACGCGGGCTTGGCGGAGGGCCGCGGCGTGGCCCACGGCCTGACCCGCGACCAGCACGACACGAGCAACCTCTTGGTCCCTGATACATCGCTCAGGACCAATCCCCGCATCGCCACTGACGAACACCGGCCGGGAGACCAGCTCGACACGGGCTACTTCGCGACCCTCGATGCAACGCCCCTGGCCAATACAGCGGCCCTGGCCCAGCCGGGCGGCATCAACGGGACTGACAACGGGGAAGACCTGATCGGAACAGGCGGGCCCGACTCGATTTTCGGTTTTGGTGGAAACGACCGCCTCTACGGGCAGGGCGGCAACGATCTGCTTGACGGAGGTGCCGGCAATGACCGTCTCGACGGCGGCGCCGGAGCCGACACGATGCTCGGCGGTTCGGGGAACGACATCTATGTCGTCGACCATGCCGGCGATGTCGTGAGCGAGGAGAGTTCGCCCGGCACAGATGCCGGCGGGACGGATACTGTTCTGGGCTCCATCAGCTACAATCTGGGCCGGTTCGTCGAACGGCTCGAACTGCAGGGCAGCGCGGACATAGACGGCGCCGGCAATGAACTCGCCAATAATCTCAAGGGGAACACGGGAGCCAACGTCCTCTTCGGCGGCATCGGCAACGACACGCTGACCGGCCTGGACGGCAACGATGTCCTGATCGGGGGGGCGCGACAAGGATTCCCTCTTTGGCGGGCCCGGCGCGGACACCTTCGTGTTCGGCCTCAACCAGGGCGACCCGGATAAGGTCAATGACTTCGAGGCGGCGGACCGGATCGGCATCTACGCCCGCGAGTTCGGGCTGGCGGAGGGCAGCGGCCTGACCGGCGGCCACCTCGATCCGAGCTACTTCGTCTCCGGTACATCGGCCACGGCTTCGGGCCATGGCCAGTTCATCTTCACGAGCGGTACGACCCCTACCCTCAAATGGGATTCGGACGGCACCGGCAGCCAGGCTGCGGTTACCCTGGCCACCTTCACCTCGGGCGTGGTGGTGTCGAGCAACCAGTTCGACATCATCTCCACGCTCCCGACCGCGTCCGTGTCCGCCTTCTCGTCGGATCCCCAGCCCGAGGACCTGGGCAAGGCCTATTTCACGGTCGAGCTGTCGCAGCCATGGTACCAGGACGTGGTCCTGACCTACGGAACGGCAAATGGCAGCGCCACCGCAGGTAGCGATTTCACCGGTATCTCCGGGGCACAACTCCTCATCCCGGCCGGCGAGACCACGGCCTATGTCGCGGTGGACGTGGCTGCGGATGGCGTGGTCGAGGGGCCTGAGAATTTCTCACTGCGGATCGACTCCGCGCGGGTCGCATCCACCGGCGAAACCCTGACGCTCGGCACGGCCACCGCCTTGGCGACCATTATCGATCCCGACCCGAGCGTGGTCGCCATTCACAACATGTGGGAGCTTGGGATCCCGGATCCCTCCGGGATCGCCTACAATCCCGCCAACGGCCAGCTGATGCTCTCCGACTCGGAGATCGAGGAGTTCCCCCCCCAACGACTTCAGGGACATCTTCTCGTTCAATCTGGACGGGACGCTCATCACCAGATTCCTCCCGAACTACACGACCGAACCCACGGGCCTGGCGATCGATCCCGGCCGCAACGTGATGTACATCTCGGACGACGACGCCAAGGGCCTCGGTAATGTGTTCGTCGTGGACCCGGCCAATCCTTCAACAGCGCAGTGGTCATTCCACACCAATCTCGGCGGCCTCGGCGACAGCAACCCCGAGAATGTGGACCCCGAGGACGTGGCGGTCGACCCCGTGTCGCATCACCTCTTCATTACGAACGGCTTCTCGCGCACGATCCAGGAGATCGCCGTCGACCAGACCAACCATACGGTCTCGTTCGTCGACTCATTCGTACTGAGCGATCCCTCGATCATAGACCCGGAGGCGATTGCCTATGATGCCGCCCACGATGTCTTCCTGGTCGGTGGCGGATTCAGCGCCAATATTTGGGTGGTCGACCGGCATGGCGACACTCTCGAGACCCTCACCCTTCTGCAATCCTACCGGAACACCCACACCAGCGCTCCCTCGGGCTCGATCCGCACCAGCGTGAAGGACATCGAGGTTGCGCCGGCAAGCGACGGTAGTGGGGAGACCCACATCTATGTGGCCGATTTCGGTAATAGCCACCAGATGGACGGGCGTCTCATCGAGATCAATCCGGGCAACCTGTTCAGTGATCTGTTGATCGCATAGCTGGCAAGCCTGCGGCCTCGCCCGCCTTTGCCGTTTGCGGAGAGGCGGCGAGGCCGGTGACCGTCGTCGGGCGGAAGGTCGCGGGCAGCGAGGCGGTTGTGATCAGCACCGGACCGGGGCGGCATCGGTCGGTGCCGGCGCGGGATGTGTTGGAAATGGCCGTGATCATCTCCGGCGCGTTGACGGTATCGCGGTGGACACGGACGGGCCGCTGCCTGGTGTGGTTATGCATGCGGCCGACATCCAGGACGCCGACGGCCTCCGCTACACCGAGCGCCTGGTCGAGGTCGGGATCGAGCCGTCGGTCGGCAGTGTCGGCGAATCCTGTGACAACGCCCTCGCCGAGAGCGTCATCGGCTTGTTCATCACCTCCGCCTCCTCGAGCCGATTGGCAACATGCCGCCGGCGGAGGCTGCGCAACAGAGCAGGCTGATTATGGATCAACGCGCATCCCGGCCTCTCGCGTAGAGTGTCAAGGCCCAATACGCGGCCAAGGTGCCGATCAACACCCCGACTGTGCTCGCGGTCCAGTCATCGAGGCCAGGACGACGACCCGGAGAGAGGTGTTGCAGTAGCTCCAAAATGCCGGCGTAGGCGATCAATAAGCCAGCGATCCGCTGGAGCCTGCGTCCTTGATAGCTGATGCCTAGGAGGAATGCGGTACCTGCATGGGCCATGACGTGTTCGGCATGGCCTCCAATCCCGGTGCGGACCATGTCGTCGGCCGGTAGAAGCGATAGGAAGGCGAGGACGACGACGCAGGCCCAAGCGGCCGGCCGGAGGACACACACCGCGTCAGTGAGAGCCATCATTTCCCCAATGCCCGAAGCTGTACCATTATCAACTCGCCGGCTCGACCATACCAGCCGATGGCTTGCCGCTCGCCTCGCTGGATGCCGTGGATGGCGTGGGTGTGGCGGCATCGACGCGGGCTGATCCGCCAGCGCCTACTTCCCCTTCCCCTTCGCCACCGCCACCGCCTCCCGCAATGCCGCCTCCCGGGTCAGGCGGACGCCGCCTTCAAGGCGGGTCCGGGTCCGCATCGGCACCCAACTCGCTTCCGACAATTGCTCCCGTGTCCAGGCCAGCATGGCTCTTGGGCCACGGACCTGGGCAGGCAGAATGGCCACGCGAGGGAGCGGCTGGAGTGTATTAAGGTAGCCATCTGTTTAGTTCATGCCGGGATGGTCGCTGGCGCCTCTCGCAGGGGCCCTGCAGCAGCTACGTGGCATTCGGCTCGCCATGGCGGCGACGGTCGTCGCCGAGATCGGCAGCCTCGGTCGGTTCGACAGCGCCCGCCGCATGCCCTTCCTGCCGGAGCCTTGCTCCATCATGAAACTGCGGGTCGGCACCACGGGGCAATACTACCCCGGATTACGAGCGCTCAGGGCGCCGCTACAACTGGCAGCAAAGCACCCGCCACCAACCTCGTTGTTCCGCCTTCCTTGGTAGGCATCCCCTATCGGAGGGATTTTTTACAAAATCAGATTTGACCGCAAGAGGCAGTTTGATTATGGAGCTAGACAGGCCGTGATGATGGACGGATGAGTCTAAAAAGCTGAATTTTTGCTTTCACAACCAATAAAATGTCATTAAGGGGTACAAATGAGCCATAGTATTACTTTGAACAATGCTTATGGATATACGCCATATAAAATTAGCGGACTCGATGCTGGCACGATTATTAACGCTGACGCCGCATCCTGGATTCAGGATAACTACGCCGGTGACGGCAGCAGCAACCCGTACCCGTTCGCGATCTACAAGGCGCCCAGCGTCATTCTTGATGGCGGCACGATCAAGGGCAACATCGATCTGACGACGGAGTGGCGTACCGTCTACGACTATGGCAACTCCGCCGCCATCAGAACCGAGGACACGCCGAACGTCGTCATCCGCGACTGGCGCATCACTGACACCTGGGATGCCGTCCGCGTCTCGTGGAACAGCCCTGATTTCCTGATCGAGGACGTGTGGGTCACGAATGCCCGTGACGATGCGGTCGAGAACGACCGGCTGCAGAGCGGCACCATCCGCGACAGCCTGTTCGATGGAGTGTTCGGCGGCATCAGCATCGACCCGTCCTCGGCGAGCCCGGTCGATGGCCACGACAATACCGTAACGCTCGATGGCGTCCTGATGCGGATGCAGCCCTTCCTCTACGAAGGCGAGATGACGCATTCGTCGATGATCAAGACGGACTCGGCCACTCCCGGCACAGTGACGCCGAACCTACGCTTCATCAACAATGTGTTCGCCATCGAGGATGTCGAGCACCACAGCTACCGCAGCATGTTCGACGCCTGGGCGAACACCATCGAGTCCAAAGGCAATGTCTTCCTGAACCTGTCCGATACGCCGCTGCCGAAAGACTATCCTACGCCGCCGGCCGGCTGGACGATCCTGCAAGGCCAGGTCGCGCGCGACTATTGGAACAACGCCAAGGCCGATTGGATCGCCCGCCACGATGGGACGAACCCGGCCCCCGAGCCGGCCCCAGTTCCGACGCCAGACCAGGAGCCGAATCCAGAGCCTGAATCCGGCCCAACGCCGGCCGAGCAGCCAACCTTCTCCGGCACCGGCTTCACCGGTTCGAGCAAGAGCGAGATCATCATCGGCAACGACCTCGGCAACAAGATCGTGGCCAAGAGCGGCGATGATGTGATCAAGGGCGGCTTGGGCAACGATACTATCGACGCCGGCGACGGCGGCGACACCGTCTGGGGCGGCGCCGGCAATGACGTCTTCGTCTTCGGCCGCGGTGGCGACATGGATGGCGGCGGCAAAGTCGACATTTTCATGGACTTCACGCACGGCGCCGACAAGTTCGACCTCAAGCTCATCGACGCCGACACCAGCAAGAGCGGTGACCAGGCATTCGTCTTCATCGGCGAGGCCGCCTTCGGCAGCAACAAGGCGGGACAGCTTCGGGCCATCTACGATTCCGGCAAGGACGTCACCCGCGTCGAACTGAATACCGACGGCGACGCAGGAGCGGAGTACTTCTTCAACGTCGCCGGCCAGCACACCTTCGTGGCGGCCGACTTCATCCTTTAAGAGGTCGTCCACGAAGTTTATGAGCGTGCCAAACGGCTTGCCATGAGCTTGATCATGGCAAGGCGGATCAGAGCGCCGGAGGTCCTTGCGAGGTTCTCGAGGTTGCGCGCGAGGCGACGACAGCGTCCGTTCGACCATCCATCGCTTCGGCAGCACGACGAAGCCTTGGGTGGCGTTGGCGCGCCCGACGATGCGCAGCCTCCAGCGACCGCTGCGCTGCGCCGCGTCGAAGCCCGGGTGCTGGAGGCCCTCGGCCGCCAGTTGCTGGATCCGGACCTGACCGCCGAGTTCGTTGCGGAGTTTACCCGTGAGTGGAATCGCCTCGTGGCCGAGGCCGCCGCCGCACCACCCTCGGCACCGGCCCTGCACCCGAACATTGCCAGAATCTATCGCGCTCGGGTTGCCAATCTCCAGGGCGCTCTGACCGCCGGCAACGCGCCGGCCGCCCTCGAGGCGGCACGGACGCTGATCGACAAGGTCATCGTCCACCCGCCCGGCGAGGACGGTGGACCGCCCGGCATCGAGCTGGCCGGCGACCTGCTGGCCATGCTCCGCGCAGGCGGGGTCAACCAGCCCCCGGACCCGCTGAGAACCAACCTTCTCAGCACGTTCACCTGTTCGGCAGAAGCGGGTATGGGAGGGCAGTGCCCTCCCGGTGCCCAGCCGGCTTCCGGAAGCCTGCCGCCCCTACGCCGCCGCCTGCTGCGCTCCGCGCACCAGCCGCCCGGGCAGCGCGCCGGTGGCCTCGCCCTCCCGATAGACCGGCACGCCGGAGACGATGGTGGCGACATAGCCATCCGCCCCCTGCACCAGCCGCTTGCCGCCGGCCGGCAGGTCGTAGCGCATCTCCGGCGGCCGCACCTGCAAGCGGCCATAGTCGATGATGTTGAGATCCGCCTTGTGCCCCGGCGCGATCAGCCCGCGATCCGCCAGCCCGAGCGCCAGGGCATTGTCGCGCGTCAGCCGCTTGATGACGAAGCCGAGCGGCAGGCGGCTGCCGCGGCTGCGGTCCCGCGTCCAATGGGTGATCATATGCGTCGTCGCGCTGGCATCGCAGATGAAGCCGACATGCGCGCCGCCATCGCCGAGGCCCATGATGGTGTTCGGGTGCTCCACCATCTCCTTCACGGCATCGAGGTTGCCATCGGCGTAGTTGATGATCGGCCGGTTCAGGATGGCCTTGCCGCCGCGCTCCAGCATCAGGTCATAGGCCAGGTCCTGCGCCGCCATGCCGCGGCGCGCGGCCATGGCGGCGATGCTGGCCTCTGGCGGCGGCTCGTAATCCGGCGGGCTGCCGAGCGGAAACAGCTTCTCCCAGGTGTTCAGCCGGTGCTCCAGCATCGGGTCGCTGGTGGGCTCGGCCAGGAGTTGCGCGCGGAACGCCGGCTGGCGCAGGAACTCCATCCGCGCCGCGAAGGGCAGATGCGCGATCCGTTGGTAGCTCGGCCGCGCGAAGAAGGGGTGCTGGCTGAGCTCGAAGCCGAACATCAGCCCGATCGGCCGGCCCATCACCTGGCCCATGATGCGCGCCTGGTCGCGGTTCGCCGCCTCGATCCGCTCCAGCAGGAAGCGCCAGAGCCAGGGGCGCTGCTCGCGCTGCAACAGGGAGCAGGTCATCGGCCGGCCGGAACTCTCGGCCAGCCGGCGCAGCAGGCCGAATTCCTCCTCCGGCTCGTCGAAATCCGAGATCACCTGCAACCAGCCGGCGCCAAGGCCGCGCAGCGCCTGGCCGATCTCGGCCAGTTCCGCCTCGGCGGCGCCGAGCGTCGGGATATGCCGCCCGTCCAGCGTCTTGTGCGCAATGGCGCGGGAGGTGGAGAAGCCGAGCGCGCCGGCCCTGATGCCCTCGGCCGCGAGGCGCGCCATCTCGGCTCGGTCCACGGCAGTGGCTGGCTCCCGCTCGGCGCCACGCTCGCCCATGACATGGACGCGGAGCGCGGCATGCGGGACCTGCGTCGCCACATCCATGTCGAAGGGGCGGGCAGCCAGCACATCCATGAATTCGGGGAAGCTCTGCCAATTCCAGGGCAGGCCCTCGGTGAGCACCACCTCGGGCAGGTCCTCCACGCCCTCCATCAGCTTGACCAGCATCTCCCGGCGTTCGGGCAGACAGGGCGCGAAGCCGACGCCGCAATTGCCGATCAGCGCCGTGGTGACGCCGTTCCAGCTTGAGGAGTTGAGCCGGCTGCTCCAGGTGGCCTGGGCGTCGTAATGGGTATGGACGTCGATGAAGCCCGGCGTCACCAGCAACCCGCGCGCATCGATCTCCTCGGCGCCGCGGGCGGCGATGCGGCCGACCTCCAGGATGCGGCCGCCGGCGATGGCGATATCCGCCTCGCGCGGCTCGCCGCCGCTGCCATCGGCGACGGTGCCGCCACGGATGATCAGGCTGGCTTCGATCGACACCTGCGTTTCTCTCCCTTTGCCGCGCCTCCCGGCGGGGGGGGCCAGACGCGCCGACCCTAGCCGGATGCGGACTCCCCGTCCAACCCCGGGACCGGCGCAGGCATCCTGGCGCTCAGGGCACCATCAATCGCTGCGCTCAGGGTCGCATCAATCGCTGCGCTCAGGGCACCATCAGCGTGAAGGGGAAGACATAGGCCTGCAGCATCACCACCAGCCCGACCAGCACGGCCAGCGCGATGGAGTGGAGGAACACGTAGCGCAGGATATCGCCCTCATGCCCGTACCACTTGGTCGCGGTGGAGGCGACGACGATGCTCTGCGCGTCGATCATCTTGCCCATGACGCCGCCCGAGGAATTGGCCGCCGCCATCAGCACCGGCGAGAGGCCGATCTGCTGCGCCGTCACCCTTTGCAGGCCGCCGAACAGCACGTTGGAGGCCGTGTCCGAGCCCGTCAGCGCCACCCCGAGCCACCCCAGCAGCGTGCCGAACAGCGGGTAGATCCAGCCGGTCTGCGCGAAGGCGAGGCCGAGCGTGGCATCGGTGCCGGAATAGCGGGTCACGAAGCCCAGCGCGAGCATCGCGGCGATGGTGAGCAGCGAGTAGCGGATCACCCAGAAGGTCCGGCCATAGGCGCGCAGCAGGGCGAGCGGCGAGTGGCCCATAACCAGGCCGGCGACGACGGCGGCGAAGAGGATGCCGGTGCCCGTCGCCGAGAGCAGGTTCAGGCTGTAGACTGCCGTCTCCGGATGCGGCGCCGCAACCACCGGCGGCACCTTCATGACCATGTTGTGCAGCCCCGGCACCGGCAGGCGCCAGATCCAGAGGCCGTCGAGGAAGGCCTTCACCTGCGGCACGCCCCAGGCGAAGACGAAGATCGACAGGATCACCCAGGGCAGCCAGGCGCGGAACACCTCGCCGCTGCTGCGCTCTGCCGCCGCGGCGCCCACCGACTTCCGGGGCATGGCCGGCACGTCCTCCATGCCCGGCTCCGTGCTGCGGCCGGTGGCCAGCCACAATTCCCGCGGGTGCCAGAGGCGCAGGAAGCCCGTGAGGCAGGCCATCGAGCAGATGGCCGCGACCACATCCACCAGCCACGGCCCATGGAAATTCGAGATCAGGTATTGTGGCACGGCGAAGGCCAGGCCGCTGACCAGCAGCGCCGGCCAGATCTGGGCCATGCCGCGGAAGCCGGCGAAGGCGCAGATCAGCCAGAACGGCACGATCAGCGAGAACAGCGGCAATTGCCGCCCGATCATGCCGGAGAGGTCGAACAGGTCGAGCCCGGTGACGGCCGCGAGCGCGATCACCGGCGTCCCCAGCGCGCCATAGGCCACCGGCGCCGTATTCGCGATCAGCGACAGGCCGGAGGCGGCGAGCGGCGCGAAGCCGAGGCCGATCAGCATGGCGCCCGTCACCGCCACCGGCGTGCCGAAACCCGCCGCGCCCTCGAAGAAGGCGCCGAAGGAGAAGGCGACGAAGAGCAGTTGCAGCCGCCGGTCCTCGGTGATGGCAGCGATGCTGTCGCGCAGCACCGTGAAGAGCCCCGCCTCATCGGTCAGGCGGTAGAGGAAGATCACGTTGAGGATGATCCAGCCGATCGGCAGCAGCCCATAGGCGCCGCCATAGAGGGCGGTCATGCCGGCCATCCCGCTCGGCATGCCGAAGCCGATCACGGCGATGGCGAGCGCGGCGACCAGGCCGAGCGCGGCGGCGATATGCGCCTTGATCCCGAAGAGGCCGATGGCACCGAGCAGCACCACGACCGGCACGGCCGCGAGCAGCGTCGAGAGCCACATGCTGTTCATCGGGTCGTAGACTTGCGACCAGGTCATTGCACGTTTCCCCGGTTGGAGACGACGGCGGTGCCCTGTCCCGGCAGACCAAGGGCCCCTACGCATCCGGGCCGTCGCCTGTGGGGCGGCGGCCCTTGCTGCGGAGGGGAGATTATAGGCACGCTGGCGGTCCGGTGTCGCCAGGGAACGATACGGCCCGCCGCCTGCCTCGGTACGGGGGATTGGGGCCGCTGGTCGCGCCGCCCGCCAACCGATCCTCGGCCCGCATCCGCAGGCCGGATGCGGGCTAGACGCGCATGGGCATCAGCACGAAGAGCGCCTCCGGCCGGTCCTCGTCCTGCACCACCGTGGGGGCGGAACCATCGGCGAATTTGAACACCACCTTGCCGTTGATGAGGTCGGTGATGTCGTTGAGGTAGCGCGCCTGGAAGCCGATCTCGAGCGGCGAGGCGCTGTAGCTCAGCACATCCGCCTCCAGCTCCTCCTGCGAGGTGCCCTGTTCGGCGCTGGTGGCGGAAAGCCGCAGCAGGTTGGCATCGAGGCTGAGCTTCACCGGCCGCGACCGCTCGCTGCTGATGGCGGCGACGCGGCCCACCGCATCGGCGAAGGCCTTGCGGTCCACGGTGAGGATCTTGTCGTTGCCGCGCGGGATGACCCGGTCGTATTCCGGGAAGGTGCCGTCGATCAGCTTGCTGGTGAGCTGCACCGTGCCGATATCGAAGCGGATCTTGGTGTCGGAGAGCCGCACCGCGATCTCGTCCTGGGTTTCCTCGGCCAGCTTGCGCAGCTCGTTCACCGTCTTGCGCGGCACGATCACCCCCGGCATGCCGCCGGCGCCATCCGGCAGCGCCTCCTCGACGCGCGCCAGGCGGTGGCCATCGGTCGCCACCGCGCGCAGCACCGGGGCGCCCTCGCTTTCGGTGGCGTGCAGGTAGATGCCGTTCAGGTAGTAGCGCGTCTCCTCGGTGCTGATGGCAAAGCGGGTGCGGTCCACCAGGTCGCGCAACTGGCCGGCGGGGAGCGAGAACTGGTGCGGCAGCTTGCCCTCGGTCATGGAGGGGAAGTCATCCACCGGCAGCACCGCGAGGTCGGTATGGAAGCGCCCGGCGCGGAGCTTCAGCGGCGCCTCGCCGCCGGCATGGTCCAGCTCGACCTTGGCGCCCTCGGGCAGCTTGCGGACGATGTCATAGAGGGTGGCGGCGGGCGCCGTGGTGCGGCCAGGGCGGGCCACCTGGACACCGGGCACCTCCTCCACCACCGCGATCTCCATGTCGGTGGCGGTCAGGCGGAGCGTGCCGTCCTGCGCCGCCAGCAGCACATTGGCCAGGATGGGGATGGTGTTCCGCCGCTCCACCACGCTCTGCACATGCGCGAGCGCCTTCAGCAGGACCGCCCTTTCGACCGTGAACTTCATGCCACCCAGGCTCCCCCGCCTTCGCGCCGCCATGCCCTGCCGCCCGCCTGGCCAGGAGCCAGAATCGCCCCCGGGGCGGCGCGGTCGGCCATTCTACCAGCGCCGTGAGGCATCGGTAAGATGCGGTTTCGGCGGCCCCGGCCCCCCTGGCCGCGGGCGCCCCCGGCCCTGCCCTCAGGTCTCCAGCATCTTCCGCAGCAGGGCCACGTCCTCGGCGAAGCCGGCATCCTCGGCCATCAGCTCGGCGATGCGGGAGACGGCGTGCATGACCGTGGTATGGTCGCGGTTGCCGAAGCGGCGGCCGATCTCGGGCAGGCTGCGCTGGGTGAGCTGCTTCGCCAGGTACATCGCCACCTGCCGCGGCCGCGCCACGTTGCGCGCCCGGCGCGCCGAGGACATGTCGGTGAGGCGGAGGTTGTAGTGCTCCGCCACCTTGCGCTGGATCTCCTCGATCGAGACCCGCTTCTCATGCGCGCGCAGCACGTCGTGCAGCACCTCATGCGCGCCTTCCAGGGTGACGGGCCGGCCAAAGAGGTTGGCATGCGCCACCAGCCGGTTCAGCGCCCCCTCCAGCTCCCGGATATTCGCGGTGATCTTGTGCGCCAGCAATTCCAGCACCTTCGGGGGCACCTCCACCTGCGCCGCCGCCGCCTTGGTCACCAGGATGGAGAGGCGGAGCTCATAGGTGGTGGCGTGGATATCGGCCACCATGCCGCAGCCGAGCCGGGTTCGCAGCCGATCCTCGATGCCAGCGAGGTCGGAGGGCGGCTTGTCCGAGGAGACGACGATCTGCTTGCCTTGGTCCACCAAAGCGTTGAAGGTATGGAAGAATTCTTCCTGGGTATTGTCCTTGCCGATGAGGAATTGCAGGTCGTCGATCATCAGCACGTCGACGGCACGCAGCGTCTCCTTGAACTCCATGGTATTCTGGCTGCGCAGCGCCGCGATGAAGCGGTACATGAACTTCTCGGCCGACATGTAGGCCACGGTGCGGGACGGGGAATTGTCCCGGATCGCCCAGGCGATGGCATGCATCAGGTGGGTCTTGCCCAGGCCGACGCCGCCATACATGAAGAGCGGGTTGAAGCCCGGCGAGGCCGGCCGCTCCGCCACCCTGCGGGCGCAGGCATGGGCGAATTCATTCGGCTTGCCGACCACGAAACTGTCGAAGGTGAAGCGCGCCTCCAGCGGCACCACCCAGTCCGAGCGCACCCCATCGGGTCGCATCCCGTCCGGGCGCGGGGCCAGGCTCTCGGCCAGGCCGGTGGCCTCGGCCCTGGCCGGCATGCGGCCCTCCGGCGCGGCGGCCTCGGCAGCCGGAGCGCCGCCCCCCCAGGGCAGCAGGCCCTTGGGCCACGCGGATATCGATGCGGCGGACCGCCGGGTCCTCGGCCTGCCACAGCGCCCGCAGGCGGTCGCCGTAATGGCTGTTCACCCAGTCGCGCAGGAAGCGGGTGGGCAGCAGGATGACGGCCTCGTCACCCTCGATGCCCAGCAGCGTCATCTGCCGCAGCCAGCTCGTGTATTCGACATCGCCGACCTCGCCACGCAGGCGGCCGCGGATGCGGGCCCAACTGGCAGCCATCTGTCCTGACGCCTGAGGGGACAAACCGCTGGCCTCCTGTTCCATCCCTCGCACCCGCCACTTTGCCGGCATGAAGCAGCCGATGCCGGGCGCTGGCGCGCCCCGGCCGTTCCAACAAGCCCGCGAGGGCACTGATATTCGGGGGAGGATATCACACCCGGCGGGCTTGCCGGGTGGACCTTACCGCGACGTGACAGTCGCGGCAAATAGTAACTTTCCGGTTCCGCCGCTGGTTGAAGCAAAGAGTGAGTAGTATCGCCAAAAACGCGGCGCTCACCGCCTCAGGTCCTGGCAGGGCCACAACGGTGCCCTGTCATTATTTCCCCCAGGAATGAACTGAACTTGACGGGAACCGGAAATACTTGCGCAGGGACGCCTTCAGGCCTGGGCGGAAGCGCCCAGGGCCTTGATGCGGGAGGACAGGCGGGAGATCTTCCGCGAAATGGTGTTCTTGTGGAACACACCTTTCGTTGCGGCCCGCTGCAGCTCCGGCTGCGCCGCCCGGAGCGCGTCCTGCGCCAGGCCCTTGTCGCCGCCGGTGATCGCCTGCTCCACCTTGCGCAGGAAGGTCCGCACGCGGGACTTCCGGGCGCGGTTGCGGATGGTGCGCTTCTCCGTCTGACGGATGCGCTTGCGGGCGGAGGCCGTATTCGCCATGGCGTTCTGACTTCGATTCAGCAAAGGGTGAAAAGGGAGCGCGCCCGCGGCGCGCAGGGAGGGGGCTTCTACCGCCCGCCGCGCGCCGCCGTCAAGCAAGCGGCGCCTGGCCGGTATCAGCGGTTGCGGAAGGCTGGCTTCCGCTTCGCGGCAAAGGCGGCCATGCCCTCCTTCTGGTCCTCGGTCGCGAACAATGCCTGGAAGACCCGCCGCTCGAACCGCACGCCCTCGCTCAGTGTGCTCTCGAAGGCGCGGTTCACCGCCTCCTTGGCCACCGCCACCGCCGGGCCGGAGAGCGCCGCGATCCTCTCGCCGAGCTTCACCGCCTCCGCCACCACCTGCTCGGTCGGCACGATGCGGGCCACCAGGTTGGCGCGCTCCGCCTCCTCCGCATCCATCATGCGGCCGGTCAGGATCATCTCCATCGCCTTCGACTTGCCGATGGCCCGCGTCAGGCGCTGGGTGCCGCCGGCGCCGGGGATGATGCCGAGGTTGATCTCGGGCTGGCCGAAGCGCGCATTCTCGCCGGCGATGATGATGTCGCACATCATCGCCAGCTCGCAGCCGCCGCCCAGCGCATAGCCGGCCACCGCCGCGATCACCGGCTTCTGCACATGCGTCACCGCCTCCCAGCGCTTGCCGATGAAGTCGTCGAGATAGACCGCCGGGTAGCTGCGCGCCTGCATCTCCTTGATGTCGGCGCCGGCGGCGAAGGCCTTCTCGCTGCCGGTCAGCACGATGGCGGCGATGCCGGGGTCGGCGTCGAAGCCACGCAGCGCCTGGCCGAGCTCGTCCATCAACTGGTCGCAGAGCGCGTTCAGCGCGGCGGGGCGGTTCAGGCGGATCACCGCCACCTTCCCCTGCGTCTCGGTCAGGATCATTCCGTATTCGGCCATGCTTGCGCCCTCCGCGTTACGGCCCCTCTACCGCTTCGCGGCTGCTCTAGGTAGAGCGGATTGACGCTCCGGGGCGATGCCGCCCCTGCGCGATCCGCTCTAACGCTGCCAGCGCGGGCAATGGAAGGTGGCGCGCCCGGCCTGCACGAAGCGCTGGATGCCCGGGCAGCGCGGCGGCCCGGGGCAGGCCTCGCAGGGCTGGCCCGCGCGGTCATAGACCTTGAACCGCTCCTGGAAGAAGCCGATCCCGCCATCCGCCTGCACATAGTCCCGGAGCGAGGAGCCGCCGGCCGCGATGCTGTCCTCCAGCACCGCCCGGATCGCCGGCACCAGCCGCGCCGCCCGCGCCCCCCGCGACGCTCGCCGCCAGGCGCCGGGGGAGATGCCGGCGCGGTGCAGCGCCTCCGACACGTATATATTGCCGAGCCCCGCCACCACCCGCTGGTCGAGCAGCGCCGCCTTGATGGGCGTGGACTTCCCGGCCAGGGCGGCGGAGAGCACCGGGGGCGTGAAGCCCGGCTCCAGCGGCTCCGGCCCCATGCCGGCGAGCAGCCGGTGCGCATCCTCCGCCGCGGTCGGCATCAAATCGATGCAGCCGAAGCGGCGGGGATCGACGAAGCCGACCCGGGTGCCATCCGTGGTCTCCAGCACCAGGTGCTCATGCGCCACGGGGGCATTGGGCAGGTCGGCGGCGGGCCGCGCCAGCATCCGCCCGGACATGCCGAGATGGATCAGCACGGAATCCCCCCCGGAAAGCCGCATCAGCATGTATTTGCCGCGCCGCCGGAACCCCTCCACCCGGCTGCCGGCCAGGCGCTCCGCGAGGCCCGGCGGGAAGGGCCAGCGGAGGTCCGGCCGGCCGATGGCGGCGCGGGCGATCACCCGGCCTTCCAGCACGCGGGCCAGGCCGCGCATCACCGTCTCCACTTCCGGCAGTTCAGGCATCTTTCCCCCCTGGGCTCGCGCCCTTGGCGCCGCCCCGTTAAGGTGGCACCCGCATGAGCGAACCCAAACCCGATACCATCGATTTCGGCTACCGGGAGGTGCCCCGGGACGCCAAGGCAGGCTTGGTGCGCCAGGTTTTCGACAGCGTGGCGCCACGCTACGACCTGATGAACGACCTGATGTCGCTCGGCCTGCACCGCGCCTGGAAACGCGCCTTCGTGGCGGCGATCGGGGCCAGCCCGCGGGAGACGCTGCTCGATCTTGCCGGCGGCACCGGCGACATCGCCTTCCGCGCGCTGGAACATGGCGCCGGCCGGGTGATCCTGTCGGATGTGAACCCCTCCATGCTGCAGGTGGCGCAGGGGCGGGCACTGGAGCGGGGCCTCGCCACCGGGCTGATGTTCCTCTGCGCCGATGCCGAGCACCTGCCGCTGCCCGACCGCAGCGTGGAGAAGATCTCGATCGCCTTCGGCCTGCGCAACTGCACCGACAAGCCCGCGGTGCTGCGCGAGGCGCGGCGCGTGCTGCGGCCGGGCGGGCGCTTCCACTGCCTGGAATTCAGCCGGGTGGAGGTGGCCGCGCTGGCGCCGCTCTATGATGCCTGGTCCTTCCGGGTGCTGCCGGCGCTGGGCGGCCGCGTGGCGCAGGATGCCGAGAGCTACCGCTACCTCGCCGAGAGCATCCGCATGTTCCCGGACCAGGAGGCGCTCGCCGCCATGCTGCGCGAGGCGGGGCTGGAACGGGTGGCGCACCGCAGCTTAGCGGGCGGGATCGTGGCGATCCATACCGGCTGGCGCTTCTAGGGGCGCGTTACGGACCTGCTTGGCGCGCGTTGCTTGCGAGGTTGCACCGATGGCATTGGAGCCCGTCGCCCTTTCCGGGCGGCATGTTGAACTCGTCCCCTTGTCGCGGGAGCATCGCGGTGCTCTCGCCGAGGCCGTGCGGGACGGCGAACTCTGGCGGCTGTGGTACACGGCCATTCCCTCGCCGGAGGCGATGGCGGCCGAGATCGACCGCCGTCTCGGCCTCCAGGCGGCGGGCTCCATGCTTCCCTTCACTGTCCTGGACGGCCCGGGTGGCCGACCCGTCGGCATGACCACCTACATGAACATCGACGCCGCCGGGCCGCGCCTGGAGATCGGCTCGACCTGGTATGCCGCCCGCGTCCAGCGCACGTTGCTCAACACCGAGGCCAAGCTCCTGCTGCTGGCGCACGCCTTCGGCCGGCTCGGCTGCCTCGCCGTCGAGTTCCGCACGCATGTCATGAACCACGCGAGCCGCCGTGCCATCGAGCGCCTCGGCGCCAGGCTCGACGGCGTGCTGCGCCACCACCAGCGCATGCGGGACGGCACGCTCCGTGACACCTGCGTCTACAGCGTCACGGCGCCCGAGTGGCCCACGGTGCGCTCGCACCTGACCTGGCAGCTCGAGAAGCCACGGTGACGGCCCCAAGGGGATAGCAGGAGCGAGGCTGGGGCCAAGGCCGCCTCGTCTCACGACGGCGGAGTCTGCTCAGGATCGCCCTGGCGGTTCAGGTTGAGGCCGGTCCGCGCCAGGTCACAACCGCTGGTCAGATCCGTGACACCCTCCAGGGCGCGCCACTCCCTGGGTTTTCCCTGTATTTGGGTTGCCATCGGGCCGCCCCATGGTGCCGGACAGGCAGCGCGCCATGCCGCTGCCGTAGAGCGGTGGCTTTTGCAGCCATCCAGGCCCCGGACCGGCCATTCACCCGGCCTGGAACCTGCCCGTGGCCGTCAGCGCGGCGGAACCAGGAACTACGCGCTGCGAACAAGTCCTAAAGGAACCGCTTCGGGCACATCGATACGGATGCGATCACATTCTGCGGCGCTTTTTTTGATCCATTTGTCGGAAATTCTTACGGTCCCGATCCCAACACCGCAGGCCTCCCCAGAAACCGGCCAAATCCCTCACTGGCATGAGGATTGCAAGTTGAGGACGCCTGTTAGGCTTCTAGCAAGGCGAATTGGCAACCGGGAAAGGTAACACTGTTATGATATCGATCAGAGCATGCCTGCTGGGAGCCGCCCTCGGGCTGGCCTGCATGGCCTCCGCCTCCGCTGCCCCGATCCTGGAAGGCAGTCAGATCGCCATCACCGGAGGGGTGGATCCCCTGGGAGCAGGCGGCAGCGGCAAGATCAGCATGGCGACCGGCCTCGACTTCCTGAACTCGGGTATTGCCGGCACGACAGGCGGCACCATCGCCCTGAATGCAGCGCCCACCGGCAGCTTCGCCGGTCTGCTCACCCTCGCGGGCTGCACCCTGGCGGCCTCTGCGGGCGGCTGCGGGACGATCGTGGACCTGCCGGCCGGCTCCCTGGTATTGGGTGCCCTGTCGATCGAGAGCTTCTACACCATCAATACGGGTGGCCCGACCCTCTACTTCGATCTGCTGTCCCTGACGGACATCACGCGGACCAGCGCGGGCCAATCCTCCCTCTCCATCTCCGGAGAAGGGATCTTCAGGCTGGCGGGCTTCGATGACACGCCGGCCAGCTTCACCCTCACCGCGCAGGGCAGGAACCTGACCACCTTCTCCGCCACGACCGCCGCCACCGCGGTGCCCGAGCCCGCCTCCCTCGCCCTGTTCGGCGCAGGGCTGCTCGGCCTCGCCGCGGTCCGCCGGGGGGCGCAGGCAGGCCGCCGCCTGAGGGCACTGTCGGGAAACCTTACAGGCAGGCGGCCGGCATGACAGCGGCCGCCTGACCCCGGCAGAGGAGGGCAGGAGCGACAGCCCCCTGCCCTCCTTCGCCTCCCGGACCTTTTGGCCCCGGGACATCCCGAGAATGCCATGAAGGCGCGGGTGGTCTTCCCGCCGAAAGCCGAAGGCATAACGCAAGGCAAGGCGATTTCCGCCCTATCCTGCTGTTTCCACAAGATTTTCCCGGCAGAGGCCGGCGCCTGGACCCCGGCGGCGCAAGCGAAGGGCTGCGCTCCCCATCGAGTTGGCGTATACGAGGCCCCCTCCCCGCCGCGCCCCAGCCTGGCGGAGGGAACCATCCATCAGGGGCCGAATTCCTTCCATCATGCGCCAGCCTGAATCCTCCTACCGCCTCGACACGCCGCAGCCCCAGCGCGAGGCGGGGCCGATCGCGCAGAGCATCCAGGCGCCATTGCCCTCCGGCTGGCTCTGCCTGCAGGATTGCAACATCAGCGGCGTCCTGAACCGGCCCGCCCCGATGCGCTACGTGCTGCTGCATGCGGAGATCGGCATCGCCCTGCTGGATGTGGCACCGGCCGAGACCCAGGATGCGGAGGCGATCCTGCGCCACCGCCTGACCGCCGCGCGGTTCGAGGGGATCTTCTCCGGCCACCTGCCGGTGGTCCATCTCCGCATCGCGCCGGAGGACCTGCCCAATATCGACAGCCTGCTGGGCGAGGCTTTCGCGGCCCTGCCGCCGCTCTCCGTGCCGGGTGGGGATGCCTGGGTCAGCGTGGTGCGCCGGGCCCTGTCACCGCGCGACCCGAACCGCTCCGCCTCGCCGCTCGGGGCTTCGGCACCGGAACCCCGGGCCGTCGAGCCGCATCTGGTCGAGCGCCACATGGCCGAACTGGACACGCCCGCCCCGGGCGCCTCCGGCCTCTTCGCACGCCCCGTCTTCAACCGCACCCCGCCCCCCCCGCCCGGCCAATCCGGGGCCGCTGGCGGAGCCGGCGGGCAGCGCCGAGCCGGCCCCGGCCGACCTCCCCGCAGCATCCCCCGCCGAGATCTCCGGCGACTGGCCGGCCCCGGCCACCCAGCGCCGCCGCCCCTGGGCCTGGGCAGCGGCCGGGCTCGCGACCCTGGCCGGGCTTTCGGCCCTGGCCGCCGTGATGGTCGGCGGATCGGGCTCCGAGGTCGCGCCGGCGGTGGAGCGCCCGCCCGCGCGGGCTGCCGCGCCTTCCCCGCATCCGGTCACGTCCGGCCAGGGCGGCCAGGCCACCGCCTCGGATTCCGCTTCCTTGCCGGGCGCGACGCCACCTGCCCCGGCTGCCCCCGCGATGGCCTCAGCGCTGGCACCAGCACCTGTCGCACCACCGCGCCAGGCCGCACCGGCCGCCGTGCCGGCCAGGGCGCCAGCCGCCGCACCGGCCGGAGCACCCGCCGCGGTGCCGGACCGCAATGCCAGCGCCCCCGGCAGCGCCCCTGCCCGCCCCGTGCCGCCCGAGGCAGCCCCGCCGCCCGGCAGCCAGGACCAGGCGCCGCGGGTGGTGGTGAAATCGCCGGTCAATCTCAGGACCGGGCCGGGCACCAATACCAGCGTGATCCGCACCACGCGGCGGGGCGAGACCTTCCGGGTGCATGACCGGGCGCCCGGCGGCTGGGTCCAGGTGGGCGAGGCTGAGCCGGTGGGCTGGATCTATTCCCCCGGTTTCCTGGAGGATGTCCGGCCCTAGATCCGGCTTGGAGCCTATCCCGGTAGGGGAAATACCTGTCGAGCCACCATCTATCTGGGATGGCGAGAGGGACTGCACGCAAAGCGACGAAATGGCGTGTCCGGGACGACGGCTGGCGGCTACCGGACGCGCTCTGGGCCAGGATGGAGCGGTTGTTGCCGCCGCGGCCACCACACCCGCCGGGCTGCCACTACCCGCGGGTGCCAGACCGGCCGGCCCCAGGCCTCAATGCCCGAGGTCGAACAGGTCGCGGTGCTCCCGTGGCCGTGCCGCCAGGTACTGCTCCGGCGCTTTCACCTGTGCGCCGAAATGGGCGGCGGCGTGCCAGGGCCAGCGCGGGTTGTAGAGAACCGTCCGCGCGAGCGCGATCAGGTCTGCGTCGCCGGTGCCCACGATGGCTTCGGCCTGATCGAACGCGGTAATGAGCCCGACGGCTATCACGGGCATGCGCGTCTCCGCCTTCACGGCGCGCGCAAGAGGCACCTGGTAGCTCGGACCAACCGGGATGCGCTGGGCGGGATCAAGCCCCCCGCTCGAGACATGGATGGCGGCGCAGCCGCGCGCCTCGAGCGCCCGCGCGAAGGCTTGGGTCTGCTCGATGTCCCAGCCGCCCTGCACCCAATCGGTTCCCGAGACGCGCATGGTGACCGGGCGGTCCGCGGGGAAAGCGGCGCGCACCGCGTCGAAGACTTCGAGTGGGAAGCGCATGCGGTTCTCAAGGCTGCCGCCATACTCGTCATCGCGCTGGTTGGAGAGCGGCGAGAGGAATTGATGCAGCAGGTAGCCATGCGCGCCATGGACCTGTACGGCTTCGATCCCCAGCCGAGCCGCGCGCCGCGTCGCCTCGGCAAAGGCATCCCTCACCCGCGCGAGGCCCTCCCGGTCGAGTGCGGCTGGAGGATGCTCGCCTTGTTCATAGGGGACCGCGGTGGGCGCGACCGTCAGCCAGCCGTTCGCGTGGCCGGGCGGGATCTGCGCGCCACCCTTCCACGGCACCTCTGTCGAGGCCTTGCGGCCCGCATGCGCCAGTTGGATGGCGATCGGCATGTCGGACCAACGACGGATGCCCTCCACCGTACGGGCGATCGCCGCTTCCGTCGCGTCGTCCCATAGTCCGACATCGGCATAGGTGATCCGCCCCTCGGGCAGGACGGCGGTCGCCTCGATCATCAGCAGCGCCGCGCCTGAAAGAGCGAGATGGCCGAGGTGGATGAGGTGCCAGTCGGTCATGCGCCCTTCGACGGCCGAGTACTGGCACATCGGCGCGATGACGATTCGGTTCGTCAGTTCGAGACCGCCGACCCGAAGCGGCGAGAACAGCGCGCTCATGCTCCAGACCATTGTTTGATCGCGTGATTCACGCTTTTCGGTGCGGGCACCTCAAGCGATCACGCTCCAGAGGCAGGACGAACGTCTCTCCGCTTTCCCCGTTCCATGGCCGACCCAATGTCTACCGGGACAGGCTCTCAACCCAACTACCCCAGCGCCTCCCGGAGGTCGCGGGTCCAGGCGGCGGCGCCGGCGCTGAGCAGGCCGATATCGGTCTGGGTGGTGAGGAAGCGGGCGCCCTTGCGGATGATCTCGGCCTGGCGGCGCGGGTCGCGGTTGCCGCCGCAGCCGAGATGCCTGCCATGGGCGCGGCAGGCCGCCAGCACGCGCTCCAGCGCTTCGGACAATTCCGGGTCGTCGAAGCGGCCGGGCTTGCCCATGTCGGTCAGCAGGTCGTTCATGCCGATATGGATCACATCGATCCCCGGCGTGGCGGCGATCGCCTCGATATTCGCCACGCCTTCCCGCGTCTCGATCATGCAGACCAGCAGGGTGGCGGCCTCCACCGCCGGCACGGCCTCGGCCAGCGGCACGGCGCGGAAGTCGAAATAGGGGTAGCCGCCGGTGACGGAGCGCCGCCCGAGCGGGGCGAAGCGCACCGCCGCCACCGCCTGCTCCGCATCCGCCGCGGTATTCACGTCCGGATAGACGATGCCGGTGACGCCGTTGTCGAGCAGCGCCTGCACATCCCTGTCGCCCACCCCCGCACCCGCGCCACCGGGGCGATGCCGAGGGCGAGCGCGGCCTGTGCCATGTGCCCGATGGTTTCCCGCGTAAACAGGCTGTGCTGGACATCGATGAAGAGGAAGTCATGCCCCGTGGCCCTGGCGATGCGGGCGATCTCGGCGGAGCGCGACAGCCGCACCCCCAGGCCAAGCGCGACCTCCCCCCGCGGCCAGCTTGTCCTTCACCGGGTTGCCGAGCCGGATGCCTGCCATGATGCCCTCTTCCCCCGCCCCGCTGCGGCCCGCATCGCAGCACCGGGCGGCCCATCCGGCAAGCCGCGCCGGCGGCGTCCTCAGCGCCGGCTGGCGCAGCCATCGCGGACATAGGCCTGCTCGGCCGCCGAAAGCGCCTGGCCCTGCTGGAAGCGGAACAGGGCCAGGCTGCAGGCACGGTCGATGGTGAGCGGGCGGGCGGCGCGCGGCCTGGCCGGCGCGGCGGCCCGCACGGCGGGCGCGGGCGGCGCCGCCGGGGGCGGCAGGGGCGGCTGATCCGGCGCCTCCGCCATGTCGGAGGGCGGCAATTCGGCCGGCAGCGGCACCGCGTTGGCGCCGGCCAGGGTATCGGCCGGCGGCTGTGGCACGAGGCCGGCGGCCGCGGCCGTCATGGGCTCAGGCTCGGGTGGCAGCGGCGCGGCAGTGGCCACCGGGTCCGCTGCCATGCCGGACAGCAGCGGCGGCGCGGTTGCCGCCAGGGGCGGCGGCTCGGGTACCGCGGCGGGCGCCGCCTCGGGCACCGGGGCATCCGTGCCGGCGAGCGACGACGCGGGCTCCGGTGCCGTGACGGGTGGCATGTCCGGCAGGGCCAGCGACCTGGGCAGCGTCAGGGGCATGGAGGGCGGCTGGCTGGCCACGGCGGCCGGGGCCGCCCGCGGAGCGGGGGTGCCCGGGGCCGCCCGCGGAGCGGGGGTGGCCAGGGCGGGGGCGGCGGGCGCCGGCCGCTCCGGCGCGACAGGCCCGGCCAGCAGCAGCACCCCGGTGGCGAGGCCCACCACGAAGGTTGCGAGGAAGCCGAGGAAGAGCAGCGGGCCGCGGCGGCGCCGGCGTGGCCGCGCCTCCGGTTCCGTCTCCAGTTCCGTCAACGGCGCTGGCGAGGGCATGCGCCGGGGCTGGCCCGCCACCTCCCAGGCGTGGTCCTCCGCCAGCGCCTGGCGCACCGCGGCGACCCAGGCCGGGCCGCCGGCCACGGTCAGCCCCGGCAGGGTGGCGAAACCCTGCCGCAGCAGCGGCTCCAGGTCACGCAGCGCCGCCGCCTCGACCCGTTCGTGCAGGACCGGCAGCGTGCCGGGGAAATCGGGCCAGAACTCCACCACGCTGAGCGCGCGGCGCAGCCGGGACTCCGCATTGGGCGTGACATCCGGCGCGATGTCGATCAGCGCGATCCCGATCCCGGGATGCGCCAGCGCGTGGCAGCCAGTGGCGAAGGGACCGGGGCTCGCGGTGCTGAAGCGGCAGCGGCCCAGCACCGACCAGCCGGGCGGCAGGGCAGCCCGGAGCAGCCGTTCGCTCGCCGCGGCCTGCACGGCCTCATGCGGGGCCTCGGCGGCTGCGCCGGACATTCCATGTGACGCACCCCGCGGCGTGCCCGGCACGCTGATGTCATCGTCCATGGCCAGTCCCTTGGACCCATCCCCCCTGGAATCACAACCAATTACTGGTCAGAACGGCCAGGGGGCGGGCGGGTTGCAGCCCTGCCCCGCCGCGCTCAGCCGTTGATCATGCCGCCATCCACGTTGATCAACTGCCCGGTTATGTAGGAAGAGGCCGGGGAGAGCAGGAACTCGATCACCGACCCCACCTCCTCCGGCCGGCCGAAGCGGCCGAGCGGCACGCTGGCGCGATAGGCCTCGCCCCGCGCGGCGATGACATGGGCGGGCATCGGCGTCTCGATGACGCCGGGGCAGAGGCCGTTCACCAGCACCCTCTCCGGCGCCAGCCGGCGCGACAGGCTGCGGGTCAGCCCGGCCAGCGCGCCCTTCGCCATGGAATAGGCGATATGGTCCGGCGAGCCGCGGCGGAAGGCCAGGGAACTGACGAAGACGATGCGGCTGCCCTGCCCGAGGCGCGGCGGCGATCGCCAGGTCGAAGCCATTGGTGGCATTCGCCGCCAGGGTGCGCTGGTAGATGGCCGGCGCCGCGTCGTCCAGTTCATGCGGCACGAAGATGCCGGCGAGATGCACCAAGCCATGAATGGGGCCGGGCGCCGCCTCCAGCGCCGCCCGGCAGGCGGCGAGCGAGCCGGGGTCGGATTCATGCGCCACCGCCTGGCCGGCCGGCAGCGCCGCCGCGATCTCCTCCAGCGGCCCCCGCGCCACATCCACCAGCAGCAGCCGCGCACCCTCCGCCGCCAGGATTGGGATGGTGGCGCGGCCGATGCCGCCGGCGGCGCCGGTCACCACGATCAGCTTGCCGTCATAGCGCGCCATGCTCAGCCCTCCTGCAGCCCGGGGAAGATCGGCCCATAGGCGCGGCGCAGCTCGGCAAGCTGGTCCGGCGGCGGCCGGGCATAGGCGCCGCGACGGCTGGTGAAGCGACCGCCCATCAGCCGGTTCAGCTTCACCGTGGTCTCGCCCTGCTTGAGCAGCGCCACGGCGGCATTCAGCACGGGCGCCCGCGGGCCGCCATCCGGCCCGGCTTCGGTGATGCCGGCATCGGCCAGCAGCAGCATGGCGACCCCGGCGGCCGGGATCACCACCTCCGCGCCGCGTTCCACGCAGGTGGCGGCGGCGGCCTGGGAATTGCGCGATGATGCGGTCGCGCACCGCGCCGCCGGTGAAGGCGGTGTCGAGGTCGGGCAGGCGGTCCACCCGCATCCGCTCCACCGCCACGACGCGAGTGCCGAGGCCGCTCAGCGCGATATTCTCCGCCACCCGCGCATGGTGCTTGTCATTGGCGACTACCAGGCCGATCGAGACCCCCATCTGGCAGGCGGTGAGGAGCGCCGTCTCGCAGAGGCCGAGCACCGGGATGCCGGCCATTTCCCGTGCGGCGCGGAGGCCCGGGTCGGTGATATTGCCGAGCAGCACGGCATCGAAGCCCTCGGCCTCGGCGCGCGCCACATTCTCCAGCACCTCGATGGTCTCGATGAACTCCAGGCTGCGGTACTGGTCGCCGATGCCGCCGCGGCCGGTGATGCCATGGATCGCGAGGGTGGTTCCGGGATCGGCCGCCGCCTCCAGGATGCGCCGGAGCGCCGCGGCATAGGCGGGCCAGGCATCGGCCCGCGTCAGCGATTGGTACCAGAGCCGCACCGCCTTCCCCCGCGCGTTGCGGGAAGCCTAGGCGGCCGGCGCTTCCCCCCGCAAGGCCGGGGAGATTGGCCTCCGCCGAATGCCGGGCCAGGGCGCGAAACAACCGGCGCCAGGCATTGACACGGTTGCGGCATCGACCCCGGAATGGCGCCGATGCTGCCCCGCAAGACCCGTTATCCGCCCCGCACGCTCCAACCCGGAGCCTTCACCGGCGGGCGGGCCGCAACCGGCCGGCACCGCCGTGCCAGCGCGCCGGACCGCGCCGCCCCGAGCCGGGGGCAGGCAGGCACACCCCTTGCCGAGGACGCGGTGCCGCATGGACGATGAGGCCGCCCCGGATGGAAAAGGCTTCCTTGCCAAGGGCGGGGAAATGGGCGCGCTCATGCGAGCCTTCGACTGGGCCGCGACCCCGCTCGGCCCGCCCGGCGCATGGCCCCAGACCCTCCGTACGGCGGTCCGGCTGCTGCTGAACAGCCGCCACCCCATGTTCATCTGGTGGGGCCCCGAGCTGACCCAGTTCTACAACGACGCCTATCGCCAGACGATGGGGCCCGAGCGCCACCCCTCGGCCCTGGGACAAGCCGGGCGGGAGTGCTGGGCCGAGATCTGGGACACCATCGGCCCGCAGATCGAATTCGTCTTGGCCGGGCGGGGCGCGACCTGGCACGAGGACCAGCTCGTGCCGGTGACGCGGCACGGCCGGCGCGAGGATGTCTGGTGGACCTACGGCTACAGCCCCATCGACGATGACACCCGGCCCGGCGGGGTCGGCGGCGTGCTCGTCGTCTGCAAGGACGTCACCGAGGAGCACCTGACGCGCGAAGCGCTGCGCGCCGGCGAGGCGCGCTGGCGTGCCGTGTTCGAGAACATGCACGAGGGCTTCGCCCTGTGCGAGATCGTCCATGGGCCGGGCGGCGCGGCAGCCGACTTCCGCTACCTGGAGGTCAATGCCGCGTGGGAGCGGCTGACCGGCCTCCCGCCGGCAGCGATCATCGGCCGCCTCGCCAGCGAAGCCATCCCCGGCCTTGAGCGATTCTGGACCGATACCTACACCCGGGTGGCGGAGACCGGGGAGCCCGTGCATTGCGAATACCAAGTCGCGGCGCTCGGCCGCTGGTTCGAGGTCTTCGCCTACCGCACCGAGCCCGGGCGCTTCGCCGCCCTGTTCCTCAATGTCACCGAGCGCAAGGTGGCGGAGGAGCGGCAGGCGCTGCTGATGCGGGAGGTGGACCACCGCGCCAAGAACGCGCTCGCCGTGGTGCAGGCGGCGCTTCGCCTGACCAAGGCCTCGGACGTGCCGACCTATATGCGGGCGATCGAGGGCCGGGTGGGCGCGCTGGCGCGGGCGCAGGCGGTGCTGGCCGAGGATCGCTGGGCCGGCGCCGACCTGCGGGTCCTGCTGCGCGGCGAATTGGCGGCCTTCCTCGACGACAATGGCATGGGCGGACCGCGAGCCGGGCTGGAGGGGCCCGTGGTGGCGCTGCCGACCGGTGCGGCGCAGCCGCTGGCGATGGCGGTGCACGAATTGGCGACCAACGCGGTGAAATACGGCGCACTGTCGACGCCGGCGGGCCGCGTCTCGGTATCCTGGCGGCTGGACGGCGGGCCGGCGGGGACGCTGCGGCTGCGCTGGGCCGAGGCGGGCGGGCCGCCGGTGACGGGGCCACCGGGGCGGCGCGGCTTCGGCTCGCGGGTGCTGGACAGCACGGTGCGGGGCCAGCTCGGTGGCACGGTGTCGCTTGCCTGGGAAGCCGCGGGGCTGGTCTGCGACATCGAGGTGCCGCTGGGGGATGCGGCCGCGGCCGGCCTCCTCGGCGAGGGTTGAGGCGGCGCTGGCCGGGCAGATTCACCCTCCGGAGGTTCACCCTCGCCCGCGATCCGCCCTGGAGCATCCGTCGCTCGCGTGATGCCAAAGGGCCGGTCTTTTGACTGGTCCGATGCGCCGAACGGCGCTCGCGCCAAGCGGATCGCGAAGCCAGGCAAACCGGCGGCTTGCGCATCACGCCGGAGACGTGCCTGCGGCACGACGCGATTGATGGCAGGAAGATGCCGCGTGAGCGAGGTTTGCTCTACAGATCCGCCCGCCAGATCCAGAGCCCGACCAGCCCCGCCACCACGGCGCCGAGCGCCAGCAGACCGATCCCATCCGCCGCCAGGTCGCGGGCGATGGCGGCCCAGAGCGCGAAGACGCCGATCCCCACCGCGATGCCGCCGACCAGCGAGGCGCGGGAGCGCTTGATGCCGCCGCCATCGAGGCGCGCGAGTGCCATGGCCGCTACTCCGCCGCCATCGCGCGCGGCTTCGGCGCACCGGCGCGCGGGTCGTCCAGCGTGTGCCGCACCCGCTTCAGGTCCTGCCGCACATGGGTGGTGTCATAGCCGTTGAAGAGGTGCCCGAGCATGCCGCGCCGGAGGTCGCTGGTGCCGAAGAACCAATCGGCGATCGGATAGGTGAGGTTGAAATTCCGCTCCATCATGATCGCCGTATTGTGGTGCGCGGCATGGTGGCGGCGGATGCTGTTGACGAAGGGGATGTGGCGGACGATGCGGTCGTCCTTCACGTGGCAGAAATAGTGGAACAGCTCGTAATTCAGGTAGAGCGCGGTATTGGTGATGAGCAGCAGCCAGCCGGCATCGGCGAAGCCGAGCAGGTTCAGCAGGAAGGCCGGCACCAGGGACAGCGCGATGAAGGTGATCAGCGCATAGGGCGGGAAGAAGACGATGCGGAAGTCCCGCGCATTGTCGAAAGTGTATTCGTTCTCGGTGAAGAACTGGTGATGCGCCAGGGTATGCCGCTTGTAGATGCCCAGGAAGCCGGGCACCGGGCGGTGCATGACGTATTTGTGGATCCACCACTCGAAGACGTTCGAGAAGGCGAAGGCCACCGGCACGACCAGCCATTCATACCAGGCGGGGGAGCCGACCTGGCGGGCGAAATACCAGATGGCGGCGGCGCCGATCGCGAAGATCAGGGCCACATGCGCCCAGCCATGGTAGAGCCGGCCGATCCTGGCGCGGAAATCCTCGCGGAAGGCCTGCTGCCGGCGCGACAGCCGCGCCCGCCTGGCGGCTTCGGCCTCGGACAGGGTGTTGGAAGCGGGGGTGCCGTCCATGGGGGAATCCTCCACGGCAGGTGCCGTGGCGCTGATATATCAGACTGCCCATCCCCGCGTCCACAGGGCTCCGGCAGGGCGGCTTGCCTCCTCCGGACCGATTCAGACCTCCGGGCCATGCGGCCCTACGGTCATCAGGCCGGTCAGTCCTCCTCGGTGCCCTCGGCCAGGCGCGCAAGGGCGCCGGTGTCCAGCAATTCCACCCGCTGGTGCGCCGGCTCGCGGAGCCAGCCGCGCTTGCGGAAGGCGGTGACGCAGCGGCTCACCGTCTCCAGGGTCAGGCCGAGGAAATCGGCGATATCCGCCCGGGTCATGGGCATTTCCAGCACCCGCCCGGTCCCGCCACGGCGCCGCCGCGCTTCCACCAGCGAGAGCAGGAAGGCGGCGACCCGCGCCTCGGCGGAGCGGCGGCCCACCGTCACCAGTTGCTCCTGGGTGCTGGTCAGTTCCTGCACGCAGAGGTCCAGCAGGCGGTGCTCCAGCATCGGGTAGCGTCGGAGCAGCGCATCGAGCTGCGGCCGGTCGAGCCGGCAGATCCGCGCATCGGTCAGCAATTCGGCATCGAAGGAATAGGTCTCGCGCGTGGTATAGCCGATCACGTCGCCGGCGAAGCGGAAGCCCACCACCTGCTGCTTGCCGTCCGGCAGCAGCCGGGTGAGCTTGGCCGTGCCCTCGATCAGGGTGAAGACCCGGCCGGCGGGGTCGCCCTCCCGGAAGACGCAGGCACGGGCGGGCAGCGCCATCTGCTGCGCTTCCGCCGAGACCTCGTCCAGCGCCGCCGCGTCCAGCGGCCGGCACAGCCCGGCGACGCGGCTGCCACAGGTCTCGCAACCCTGGGTTCCGGCATCGGGTTGCAGGCGACGCGGGGCGTCAAACGGGCTCACTGCGGTCTCCGGCGGAGGCTCAGCCCCCGCTTACCGACTGCGGCGCCCGGGTTCAAGCCAAGCCTTCGCCGGTTCCCGGCCGGATGGGGGCGGCCGGCCGGATTCCGCGGCCCGCCCCCCCTTGCCGGGTGTCAGCCGGCACTCAGCCCATCATTCACCCCGCGCTCAGCACGAGACTGGCGGGGTTGATGGTCACGGTCCCGGCGCCGGCCACCACCGCCGCCTGGGCCAGCGCCGACCAGGTCAGCGGATTGCCGCCGGTGGCCGCGTCGAAGAGCCCGACATGGGTCAGGGTGCCGCCGGCGGCGGTGAAGGTGAAGCGCACGGCATCCGCGTTCTGCTGGGTGCCGGTGCCGCTGAAGGTCACGCGCTGGCGGGCATAGCCATTGCCAGCCGGCTCGCCGACCAGGCCGGTGGCGTCGCTGCCGCCGGTGCCGAGGCCGAGGAAGACCTGGCTCGGCAGGGCGGGCGCCCGGGCGCAGAGGGCGCGGCCGAGCAGGTTCTTCGCGTAATCGGTCAGGTCGGGCATGGAGGGACTCCGCAGGGTTCGGGGTTAGAGCAGATCGCGGACGGAGGTGAACCTCCGGGAGCGTGAATCTGCTCTGCAAACAAGGAGCTACAGCGGATTGGCGTTCAGGAATGAACGCAACCCGCTGTAGGGTCAGCAGTCTTCGGCATCGCTGAACCAGACGGTGCCATCGGCCGCCGGCTGCTGCCGCGCCGCCGCGTAGAGCGCGGCGGTGGTGACGGCGTGCAGGTCCGGCAGGCCAAGCTCCTCCGGTGTGAGGCGATAGGCGATGGCGGGCAGCGGGGCCTTGCCGGCCACCCGCGCATCGCGGCTGGGGTAACCGTGCAGGCGGAACTCGGCGATGCCGGCGGCGTGGTCGACCTGGCTGTGGGTCAGGCGCCAATAGGCGGCGACCAGGCCGGTATTGCCGATCTCGATCGGCTTCAGGAAGGCCATGGGGAGTTCCTTGCTGCAACGCCGCTGCGGCGGGGCGCCGCCCGCCGCGGCGGCTGGGTTGGGGACCGGACGGATTGCGGTGGCCGCAAGCCGTGCCGGAGGGTCAGCTCACCGCTTCGACCGACATCACGCGCGCCACCCAATTGATGCTCTTGCCGGCCTCGCCGGTGCCGGTGACGGCAAGGCCGCCATTCGCGGTGTCGGCGGCGAAGGCCAGGACCCAGCCCGCCGTGGCCGCGTCGCCGGAGGCCAGCGGCGTCGAGCTGTAGACGACACCGGTCGCGGCGGCATTCGCGCCGCGCTTCAGGCAGATATCCGCCCGCCAGCATTTGCTGTCCCCGGTGGTTCCGGCGCCGCCGCCCGTCTGCCGCGCCACGGCGATGACCTGCACCATGTAGGTGCCGTTGTTCGGCAGGTTCATGGTATTGGCGCTGCCGGCAGCGGTGCCGTCCGAGGTCAGGCGCACCGGGGTGGCGCTGCTGCCCTGGCCGCGCAGCACATGTTCGCCGGCCTGCGCATCGCCTACAGTCGAGAAGTTGCCGGAGCCCCAGGCGCCGCGCCCGAAGACGCCGCGCGTGGACCCGAGGCCGCCGCCGGGGCACCAACTGAAGACGCCGGAGACGAGATTGAACTGCCCGCCCGCACAGGCGGCATTGGCGGCCGAGGCGGTATTGCCCTGGCCGCCGCCAAGGGCGGCGTTGTTCCCGGACACGGTATTGCCCGTGCCGCCGGCCAGGACCGCGTTGATGCCCGAGGCCACATGGCTGGCGGCGCTGCGGCTGTTCTGCCAATCCACCGCGTTGGTGCCGCGCGGGTTGCCGCCGGCCGCGGCGCTGTCCGGCACCGCCGCCATCAAGGCGCCCGTGCCCTTGGAGACCAGCGCGACCCCGACATTGGCATCCGCCGAGCCGGCCTCGGCGCCGACGACCACCGGCCCGCCCGCGGCGGCGCCGGCCAGCCGGGCCAGGTTGCCGCCGGCCGCGCCGACCAGCACCGGCGCGACAATGGCGGCGCCGGACTGCACCCGCAGCAGGCCATTGCCCTTGGCCGCCAGGCTGAGGTCGATATGCGCATCCGCGCCCTGCGCCGCCAGCGCCACCGCGCCGCCGGTGGCGCCGCCGCTCACCAGCAGGCGGTTCGCGGTGGCGAGCGGCGTCGCCACCTCCAGCGCATGGCCGCCCGGCGCGCCGCCGAGGGTGACGGTGCCGGCGGCGGTGGCGCGCAGCACCTCCGCCCCGCCGGCCGCGCCGGCCAGGATGCCGGGGCTGGGGGCGAAGAGGCCGGTATCGGGGCTACCCAGCATCAGCCCGGGGCGCGCGACCCGGCCGGCCGGTGCCGCCATCGCCAGGATGCCGTTGCCGCCGGCATTCACCAGCGGCCCGGCGCCCGCGCCTTCCAGCAGTGGCGGCGAGCCGAGATAGGCGGCATTCGGCGCCGCCGCGCCGCTATCCGCCAGATGCAGCGCCGCGGCGCCATTCGCCCGACTGTTGAAGTTGACGCAGCGCAGCGCAAACAGGTCGAGCCGGTTGCCGCTGCCCTCCAGCCGCACCGGGTTGTCCTCCACCCGGTCGATGCGGAGGTTGCCAATCTGCACGCGGGTATTGGTGGCGGTGACATAGAGTCCGCAGGAGCCGGCCAGCGGCGCGCCGCCGCCCTCGAAGATCTCGCCTTGGGTGGTAAGGTTGGCGATCTGCCCGTCGGTGCCAATGCCTTCGATCCAGACCCCGTATTTCGTGAAGTCGGTATAGGCCTGGCCGATGTAGAATTTGCTGGTCACGCCGGCGGCGGAGGCGGCGAAGCGGAACATGCTGCGGTAGCCGAGCGCGAAGGCTTGGTCGATGAAGACGCCGTCGCTGCGGCGGAACACCATGGCGTCGCCATTGGCCTGCTGCCAGCGCACCACATTCTGGTCGCTGCTCCAGAAGGTCCAAAAATGGATGTTGTGCAGGCGCGGCACGTCGTAGCACTCGTCGATCTCGACGCCTGCCGTGAAGACCTGGCCGCGTAGCCGGCGGATGTCGAGCCGGCCGGAGTTGCGGCAATAAATGCCGCGGTTGACGTTGCAGAGATAGAGGTTGTCGATGTCGATGCCGCCGAAACAGTCCTCCACCCGCACCACGAAGTCGTAGGGGGTGGGCGCCCAGCCAGGGGTGAAGCTGGCGCTGTGGCTCTGCGACACCGCGATGTCGCGGATGGCGGAGCCGCGCGCCAGCCCGCCGGTGAAGCGAAGCGGCGTGAAGCCGGTGCTGTCGATCACCAGCCAGGTGCCCTGGCCGGGGCTCGGCCCCTCGTTGAAGCCGGCGCCCTGGAGGCGGATGGTCGCTCCCTCGATGAGGATGGGGGAGGCGATGCGGTAGCTGCGCGCGCCGAAGCTCAGCGTGCCGCCGCCCTTGGCCTTGAGGTCGTCGATCGCCGCCTGGATGGCGGGGGCGTCATCGGTGGTGCCGTCGCCCTTGGCGCCGTAGTCGCGCACATGCGCGCCGCGGCCTTCGAGCACGGCGCCGCGCAACTGCGCGATGGTGGCGCGGCGGGTCTCGCCGCCGGCGCCGCTGGGCTGGACCAGCGGCGCGAAATCCGCATCGCCGAGGATGGTGGCGAGGGGAAGCTCGCTGATTTTCGCGTCGGGCATGGGGCTCCGTTCCGGGATTGCGGCCGCGCCGCCCGCCGGCGGGGCCGGGGGCGTTACGGGAGCGGTGGGGGCAGAAGGGATAGGCGGCGGGCGGGCTACTGCTTCAGGCGGGCGCCGGCTTCGGTCAGCAGGCGGGTGTCATCCTCCTGCAGCAGCAGCTTCAGGTCGGCGCCGACATTGAAGCTGCGGGAGGTGACGCCGACCGAGGGGTCGGAGGCATCCTCCGCGCGGATGCGGTAGCCGGTGCCGACCGCGGGCGCGGTGAAGGCCGTCAGGGCGCGGCCATTGCTCACCGTCACCAGCCGCACCGGCGGCACCACGGCGCCGCTGCCGTCGCGCAGCGTGAAGGCCACCTGGCTCACCGGCCCGGTGACGGTGGCCGAGACCGGGATGGTGGAGCCCACCAGGATGCTGGCGGCGAAGGGCGCCAGCACCAGGGTCCGCACCACCGCCGAGGCGGCCTGGCTCAGCCGGAAGCCCTGCGCCACGCTGCGCAGCGTGTTCAGCGGGCCGACCGCGCCATCCAGTGTGATGCCGGTGCCGAGCCCGGGCCCGACCCGGACCGGCAGCAGCGCCATGGCATCCGCGGTTTGCAGCACCATGAGGTCGCCGGCGCGCAGCCGGCCGGCGACCGGGGCGAAATAGCCGGCCGTGGTCACCGCCACGCGGGTATCGGCGGTGCGGTAGTGCCAGAGAGTGAAGTCATTGCCCTGGATGAGGGCGCCGAGATTGGCGGAACTGAAGGGCACGGGGTCCTCCGTCTCGAGGCGCGCGCGAACGGCGGCGCGCCCGGCCTTTGGGGAGGACGGGGACACCGCCGGAGGGGCGGGCGGCTGCGGATTGTGCGGGAAGGGCGCCGGGCGCAATTCGCCCGTCGGCAAGGGCGGGAGTAGCGGATCATTCTGCCCGTGTCAAGGAAAACGGTCCTAGTTTCCGCACGGGACGCGCCGCGCGCTCTTCATGCTAGTTTCCCCGCCCCTGCCCTGCCCGCCGGACCGAGATGCGCCGCCTCCTGATCCTCGCCGCCCTGCTCATCGCCCCGCTGTTCGCCCTGCCCGCTCGGGCGCAGCCGGTGCTGAACGTCTACAACTGGACCGATTACATAGACCCCGGCGTGATCGAACGCTTCCAGCAGGAAACCGGCATCCGCATCCGCTACGATGTCTATGACAGCCTGGAGACGCTGGAAGGAAAGCTCTCCGCCGGCCGCTCCGGCTATGACCTGGTGGTGCCCTCCAGCGAGCCGAGTTTCGCCCGGCTGGTCCGGGCCGGGGCGCTGCGGCCGCTGGACCGGGCGCTGATCCCGAATTGGCGCAACCTCGACCCGGCGCTGATGGCCCGCGTCGCCGCCGTGGACCCCGGCAACCGGCACGGCGTCATCTATCTCTGGGGCACGGTGGGGCTCGGCTTCCAGCCGGACCGGATGCGGGCGCTGGCCCCCGATGCACCGCTCGATTCGCTGGATCTGCTGCTGCGGCCGGAGAATGCGGCGCGGCTGGCCCGCTGCGGGTTGGCGGTGATGGACAGCGTCACCGATGTGCTGCCCTCGGTCCTGCACTGGCTCGGCCGCTCGCCCGACAGCACCGATGCCGCCGATCTCCGCGCGGCGGAGGCGGCGCTGCTGGCCATCCGCCCGCATCTCCGCGCCATTCCCGGCTCCGGCGCGCTGGTGGACATGCTGGCAACCGGCGAGATCTGCCTGGCGCTGACCTATAGCGGCGATGTCATCCAGGCGGCGGCCCGGGCGCGGCAGGCGGGGCGCGGGGTGGAACTGACCTATGCGGCGCCACGCGGCGGCGCGCATCTCTGGTTCGACATGCTGGCCATCCCCGCCGATGCGCCGAATCCGGAAGCCGCGCATGCCTTCATCGATTTCCTGCTGCGGCCGGAGGTGATGGCCGCCATCACCAGCCATGTTCGCTACCCCAATGCCGTGCCGGCCTCCCGCCCGCTGGTGGCCGAGGCGGTGCGGCAGGACCCCAATGTCTATCCGGCGGAGGCGGCGCTGGCCGGCGCCTATCTGCCCAGCACCTTGCCCGCCGCGGCGGAACGCGCCCGTTCCCGGCTCTGGGCGCGCTTCAAGGCAGGCCGCTAGCCGCGTGACCGAACCACTGCTGCGGCTGGAGGGCGTCACCCGGCGCTTCGGCGCGACCCTGGCGCTGGATGCGCTGAGCCTGGCGGTCGGCCATGGCGAATTCGTGGCGCTGCTCGGCGGCTCCGGCTCTGGCAAATCCACCCTGCTGCGGCTGGTGGCGGGGTTCGATGCGCCGGATGCTGGGCGCATCCTGTTGCAGGGGCGCGACCTCGCCGGGCTGCCGCCGCATGCGCGGCCCGTCAGCATGGTGTTCCAGAGCTACGCGCTGTTCCCGCATCTCTCGGTCTTCGACAACATCGCCTATGGGCTGCGCCGCGAGGGCCGGCCGCGCGCCGAGATCACCCGCCGGGTGACGGAGGCGCTGGCCCTGGTGGGGCTGGAGGGCTTCGAGCGCCGCCGGCCGCACCAGCTTTCCGGCGGCCAGCGGCAGCGGGTGGCGCTGGTGCGCTCCCTGGTGAAGCGGCCGCCGCTGCTGCTGCTGGACGAGCCGCTCGGCGCGCTGGATGCGGGGCTGCGCGAACGCACCGGCTTCGAGCTGCGCGCCCTGCAACGCGCCACCGGTGCCGGCTTCGTCATGGTGACGCATGACCAGGCCGAGGCGCTGGCGCTGGCCGACCAGGTGGCGGTGCTGGAGGCCGGGCGGCTCGCGCAATTCGGCCCGCCGAGGGCGCTCTATGAACGGCCGGCGACGCGGCTGGTCGCGGGCTTCCTCGGCGCCGCCAACCTGCTGGAGGGGCGGGTGGCGCCGGATGGTTCGGTGGATTGCGCCGTGGCCGGCTGCACCCTGCACCTCGCCGAACCGCCCCCCGCGCGGCGGGCGAGGCGCTGACGGTGGCGCTCAGGCCGGAGCGCATCCGGCTGCTGCCCGGCACCGCGCCGCCCGCCGCGAATGGCGCGGCCGGCGTGCTGCGCGACCTGGCCTATCGCGGCGAGGGCTGGGTGGCGGTGGTGGCGCTGCCCGGCGGCCAGACCTTGCGCGTGACCCTCCCTGCCGAGGCCAGCCCGCCCCCGCCCGGCAGCGCCGTGGCGCTGGAATGGCCGGCCGAGGCCAATATCCCGTTGGAGGATTGATGCGTCGCCTGCTGGTCCTGGCGCCGCCCTGGCTCTGGCTGCTGCTCTTCGTCGCGGCGCCGGCGCTGATCCTGGCGCTGATCGCGCTGGCCGAGCCGGCGGAGGGCGTGCCGCCCTTCCTGCCGCCCATCGCCTGGCGGGGCACCTGGCCGGAATGGCAGGGCAGCGGCACCAGCCTGGCGACGCTCACCGAGGATGACTGGTATCTGGCGGCCTTCCTGAGCTCGCTGCGGGTGGCCGGGCTTTCGGCGGCGCTCTGCCTGCTGCTGGCCTATCCGATGGCGCTGGGCATCGCCCGGGCCCGGCCCTCGCGGCGGCTGCCGCTGCTGCTGCTGGTGCTGCTGCCCTTCTGGACCGGGTTCCTGCCGCGCATCGGCGCCTGGATCGGGCTGCTGCGGGATGGCGGCTGGGTGAACGGGCTGCTGCTGCGCCTCGGGCTGGTCGAGGCGCCGGTGCCGTTGCTCTATACCGAGGGCGCGCTGCTGCTTGGCATGGTGCATGCCTATCTGCCCTTCGCGGTGCTGCCGCTGGTGGCGGCGCTGCTCAGGCTGGACCCGGCGGTGGAGGAGGCCGCGGCCGATCTCGGCGCCACGCCCTTCACCGTGTTCCGCACCGTGACCCTGCCGCTTTCGCTGCCCGGGGCGGCGGCGGGATTCCTGCTGGTCTTCATCCCGGCGGCGGGGGAATTCGTGATCCCGGAGCTATTGGGGCCACCGGAGGCGCGGCTGGTCGGGCGCGTGCTGTGGGAGGAATTCTTCCGCAACCGCGACTGGCCGCTCGCCGCGGCGCTGGCGCTGGCGCTGCTGGCGGCGCTGCTGCTGCCGATCCGGCTGTTCCAGCGGCTGGAGTCCAGGTGATGGCAGCGTTCGCGGTGGGGACGCAGAGTACATCAGATTCAACGAAATACAGCCGTTCCTAAAACTTACATGGAAGCGGCCCGGCGTTGCCAACACCCAGTATCGTTGCGTCCCATGATTTGGCCAGGCGATTTTCCTGAGGCGCCAGGCTTTTCCAATTGACACGCCAGGCGTCTTATTGCACAAACCCGCTGCGCATGCGGGAGCGGTTGGGGAACCGAAGCATGCGCAGCCGCAACCCGAACTCGCTCAGAGCGGAAAGGAGGAACATGTTTTGGCATAACATCGTTAGAAGAGGCTAACGGCCTGCCCCAGCAGGGCAGGCCTTTGTTAGCAAAGCCGCGCGACCGGGAGCGGTTGGGGAACCAACGGTCGCGCGGGCCACAACTCGACCCGCCAGAAGGCGGAAAGGAGCTAGCCGTGCTTCCACAAGATATAGATGCTGCAGACCAGGTTGTCACTAACAGCCTTGATGATCTTCTGACTGAGGGGGACCACTCGGGCCGCCCCTTCAACGTTTTGGTAGGCGCCAACATGGGCAACCGCACGTTGGTCATCAGTGTGCCGATGGCGACCTTTTATGAAATATCAGAGGTGGCCAATCGCAATAACCTAGACGCGATGCCATCGCATCGTGAATTGCCTGTTGCCCAGCGACGGCTGGATGAAGGGCATGCGAAGAAGCTCGCTGTCTTTATTCTAAAGGGGCTGCTCGACGCCGCACGTCGCAAGTTGGAGCGCGCTGGTCGGCCGGTACCAGCCGCTTTGCTCGCCATCCAGAAGGACCTCGGCTCCCAGCCTTACATTTCTATGCAACCGATCGTTGCCAATATTCGGAACTGCAAGCCAGGTGGTGAGGGTCTACGCTTCGTGCGTACCGGAGGGACTATCACCGTCTATCTCTCGGACAAGCACGTGCTGTGGATCATCGACGGGCAGCACCGGCGATTTGCGATGCATCTAGTCTTCGAATTCTTGAAGACGATCACTATCAATGGAAAATACCCGCGTAAGCCTGCCCTCTACGTCCCGGCGGACGACTCAAAGCGGGAGCCGACACCGGAAGAGGTCCAAGTTTGGTCCTACGTATTTGAGATCGCTCGTGGCGACTCCACTGTCGTCGTCGAGACGCATCTCGGGCTAAACTTCGAGCAAGAACGCCAACTTTTCCATGACCTCAACAATCTTGCCAAAACGGTAGAGAGTAGCCTCGTCTACGAGTTCGATAACTCGAATCCTGTTAATCGCTTTATTAAGGAGCGTCTGCTGGGCAACGACATTCTTAAGGCGAAAGTCGTGGACACGGACAACCCGCATGATTGGCATAAAGATGAGGGTGTGATCTCCCGCAAGGACCTCATCGCCATCAACGCTCTATTGTTCCTAAACAAGACGACAATCAATGGCGCCTCGCCGGCCGACATTAATGCGAAGGAGGAGTACGGGTGCCGGTTCTGGGGCGCGATTGCTCAAATTCCCTACTGGGGCGAGCCTGGTGCCAAGAAAAATACCATCGCTGCCCAGCCGGTAGTCCTGAAGGCTCTTGCAAAGCTTGTCTATGATTTTGGTTATGGGCGGGATGAGAATGCCATCTACCTCGAGCGCATTTTTTCTGCTGTCGAGCGTGGCGTGATCGACTTCTCACATGCGAACCCGATGTGGCGGTATTTCGAGCTAACTCCTGAGGAGCAAGAGCGCGTCTGCCCGGGCCTGAAGGATGCGATCACGCCGGAGGAGGCCGGCTTCAACCTCGATCTAGGCAATTTCGACCATACGAACCAAGTCATGCGCTTCGGCGCCAAGCACAACGACATCCAGCGGCACCTTGGGGACATGATTCGCTGGAAGCTTGGGTTGCCGAAGCGGAAAGCGCTAGCCAAGCTTCAGAGCACGCTGCTTGAGGCCAAAGAGGGCGGAAGCGTTGGAGCGGCCCACATGGTCGACTCCGACGCCTAACGCAGCGTGTGCCGGCCCGCTAAAGCGTTCCGTAGGATGCTGAAAGTGGGCCGGCACCAGGAACTCCGCACCTGCCAATACCATTAATGATGCGTCCGTGTTTTTGTCGGTCTATATCTTGATCCTTAAGCGTCTCCAGTCTTTTGGAGGAATGCGCTTGCCGGAAGTCTATGCTGTCCCGGCTAGGGGCGCCATACGGTCGGTCCGATAAATGCGGCGCACTGGACTGGCGCTGGGCCTGGCCTTCCTCTGGGCGCCGATCCTGCTGCTGGTGGGCTATGCCTTCAGCGCCGACCGCATCCCCTTCCAATGGGGCGGCTTCTCGCTGCGCTGGTTCGCCGCCCTGGCCGGGAATGCGCGGATGCTGGAGGCGGCCTGGCTTTCGCTCCGCATCGCCGCCGGCGCGGCCTCGCTGGCGGTGCTGCTGGGGGGGGCCTGGCCGGCTGGGCGCTGGCCCGCTTCGGGCGCTTCCGTGGCCGCGCCCTGTTCGGGGCGCTGGCCGGCGCGCCGCTGGTGCTGCCGGAGGTGGTGACGGGGCTGTCGCTGCTGCTGCTTTTCGTCGCCTTGCAGGGCGCGCTGGGCTGGCCGGAAAACCGCGGCGCCACCACCGTGCTGCTGGCGCATGCCTCCATCGGCATGGCCTATGTGGCGGTGGTGGTGCAGGCGCGGCTGGCCGGCTTCGACCGCAGCCTGGAGGAGGCGGCGGCCGATCTCGGCGCCGGCCCCTTCACGGTCTTCCGCACCGTCACCCTGCCGCTGATCGCGCCGAGCCTGGCGGCGGGCTGGCTGCTGGCCTTCACCCTCTCGCTCGATGACGTGGTGGTGGCGAGCTTCGTCTCCGGCCCGGCCGGCACCACCCTGCCGATGCTGGTCTTCTCGGCGCTGCGCATGGGCATGACGCCGGAGATCAATGCGCTCGGGGCGGTGATCCTGGCGGTGGCGGGGCTGGCATTGGGGCTGGCGGGGTGGATTCTGGGGCGGAATGCCTCGGGGCCGGGTTGAAGCCGCAGGGGGCGGGGGCTAGGGTCGCAGCCCTTCCGCCAGACCCGAAGGCCGCAATGAACCTCGTCGCCGACCGCCTCGAACGCATCTCCCCCTCGCTCACCATCGCGATGACCGCCAAGGCGCGGGCGCTGAAGGCGGCGGGCAAGGACGTCATCGGCCTGTCCTCGGGCGAGCCGGATTTCGACACCCCGCGCAACGTGAAGGACGCGGCCATCGCCGCCATCGAGCGCGGCGAGACGAAATACACCGATGTCTCCGGCACGCCGCAGCTCAAGGCCGCGGTCTGCGCCAAGTTCAAGCGCGACAGCGGGCTCGACTACAAGCCGGAGGAGATCCTGGTCGCGACCGGCGGCAAGCAGGTGATCTTCGACGCGCTGCTCGCCACCATCAACCCGGGCGACGAGGCGATCATCCCCGCCCCCTGCTGGGTCAGCTACCCCGATATCGTGGAGCTGGCCGAGGGCAAGCCGGTCATCGTTCCCTGCGGCCAGAACCAGGGCTTCAAGCTGCGTGCCGAGCAGTTGGAAGCGGCGATCACGCCCAAGACAAAATGGTTCATCCTGAACAACCCCTGCAACCCGACCGGCGCCGCCTACAATGCGGCCGAGTTGAAGGCGCTGACGGATGTGCTGATGCGGCATCCGCATGTCTGGATCTTCACCGACGATATCTATGAGAAGCTGGCCTATGACGGCTTCAAGCCGGCCACCATCCTGGAGGTGGAGCCGCGGCTGCGCGACCGCACCATCACCATGAATGGCTGTTCCAAGGCCTATGCGATGACCGGCTGGCGCATCGGCTTCGCCGGCGCGCCCGTCGCGCTCATCAAGGCCATGGACAAGCTGCAGAGCCAGAGCACCTCGAACACCAGCAGCATCAGCCAGGCCGCGGCGGTCGAGGCGCTGGTCGGCCAGCAGGACTCCATCCAGGAGATGGTGGCGGTCTACAAGCGCCGCCGCGACATGGTGGTGGCCATGCTGAACGAGGCGCCGGGCCTGCGCTGCCACACCCCGGAAGGCGCCTTCTACGTCTTCCCGGACATGCATGGCTGCATCGGCAAGACCACCGCCGGCGGGCGCAGGATCGAGAACGACGAGGCCTTCTGCACCGCGCTGCTGGAGGAGGAAGGCGTCGCCACCGTCCATGGCGCCGCCTTCATGTATCCCGGCCATTTCCGCATCAGCTACGCGACCAGCGACGCGGCACTGAAGGAAGCCTGCACCCGCATCCAGCGCTTCTGCGCCGGGATGCGCTGAACCGCGGCGGCCGGCGCGGCCCGGTGCCGCGCCGGCCGCCCATCACCTGCCTATCAGCGGTGCGGCGCCGGCTGGCCCGCCGTGCCGCCGGAACTCGCCGGAGGGGTATTCCCCTGGGTGCCGGTCGCGTGATTGCCGCCTTGCTGCTTCAGCCGGGGGATATGCTCGGCCAGGCGGTCCGCCGCGGCCTTGGTCTGCTGCGGATCGCTGTTCCGGTCCCGCAGCAGGCGGTGCGTCTCCTCGAACTGCGCCTGGGTGTCGCGGTATTCCTGGCTGGTGCGCAGGCTGGCCGGCAGTTGCACCATGGATTCCTGGGTTTCCAGGATGGCGCGCTCGGCTGTCCGCATCGCCTCGTTGCGCCGGTCGCCGGCGGGCTGCTCCGCCATGGCCTGGATCGCCTTGCGCAGATCCTCCGTCGCCCGTTGCAGCCGGTCCATGGAGAGGCTGGGCTCAGGCGGCGGCTCGGTGATGACCTGGCCCTGCGGTGACGGGCTGCCGGGTCCCGTTCCCATGCTGCCCGGCTGCCCCTGCGCCAGCGCCAGCGATGCGGTGCCGAACAAGCCCGCCATGACCGCGGTTGCAAGCAATCCTGCCTTCATGCCCAGTCTCCTGTGTCCGGCCCCGCCCGGCGGCGCTTATGCCCGGCTCACCGCGAATGGGGCCGCCGATCCGAACGCCCCGCCCGAGGCGGCGGTTGCCCGGTTGCCGCTTGGGGGTTGGCGCCCCGCGGCACGCTGCCCGCAGCGACGTGCCGAATCGATGGTTCGGCACGCCGCTGCAACCTGTTCTCTGCAGAGCGGATTCACGCCTCCGGGCGGTTCCGCCCTGCGGCGATCCGCTCTAAGCTGGGCCGCCCTCATCCCGGACCCGTCGCACGCATGCCCGAACTCGCCCAGCGCCTTGCCGATGTGCAGGTCTCCGCCTCCGCCGCCATGACCGCGCGGGCGCGGGACATGGGTGCGCGCGGCATCCAGGTGATCAGCCTCTCCTCCGGGGAGCCGGATTTCCCGACGCCGCGCCACGCCATCGAGGCCGCCTACCAGGCCGCGCTGGCCGGTGACACCAAATACCCGCCGCAGGGCGGCACCCTGGCGCTGAAGCAGGCGGTGCAGCGCAAGTTCAGGCGCGACAACAACCTGGACTACGCGCTGGACGAGATCATCGTCGGCAATGGCGGCAAGCAGGTGATCTTCAACGCCTTCATGGCCACCATCGACCCGGGCGACGAGGTGGTGATCCCCACCCCCGCCTGGATCAGCTATGCCGACATGGCGAAGGTGGCGGGCGGCGTGCCGGTGACGGTGCCCTGCCCACAGAACAACGGCTTCCGGCTGCGGCCGGAGGATCTGGAAGCGGCCATCACGCCCAGGACCAAATGGGTGATGCTGAACTTCCCCTCCAACCCCACCGGCGCCGCCTGCACCCGCGAGCAGATGCGCGGCATCGCCGATGTCCTGCTGCGCCACCCGCAGGTCTGGGTGATGACGGACGACATGTATGAGCACCTGGTCTATGACGGCTTCGAATTCTGCACCATCGCCGAGGTCGAGCCGGGGCTGAAGGACCGGGTGCTGACGGTGAATGGTGTCTCCAAGACCTATGCCATGACCGGCTGGCGCGTCGGTTTCGGCGGCGGGCCGGCGAAGCTCATCAAGGGCATGTTCAACATGCAGGGCCAGGCGACCTCCGGCATCTCCACCGTGGGGCAGGCAGCCGCGGCGGCGGCGCTGGACGGGCCGCAGGACCTGGTGCGGGAACGCGCCGCCGAATACCGTCAGCGTCGTGACCTGGTGGTGGAGATGCTGAACGCCGCCCCCGGCATTTCCTGCCACAAGCCGGAAGGCGCCTTCTACGTCTTCCCGAACCTCGCCGGCTGCCTCGGCAAGACCAGCAAGGGCGGGCGCAGGATCGAGACCGACACCGACTTCGTCTTCGCCCTGCTGGAGGAAAAGCACGTCGCGGCGGTGCAGGGCGCGGCCTATGGCATGAGCCCCTATATGCGCATCTCCTATGCCACCGACCTGGCCAGCCTCACCGAAGCCTGCGGCCGCATCCAGGAATTCTGCCGGGACCTGACCTGACCCGCGGGGGAGCACGGGCCCCGCCGCCGCTTGACGCGGCGCGGCATCGACCGCCCCATACCGACGTGGCCGCTTCCCTCCCGATCCCGCTTTTCGCGCTGGCCGGCTATACCACCGGCTCCGGCATGCGGATGCTGGACCCGCTGCTGCCGCTGCTGGCCGCCGATCTCGGCGTGACCGTGGCCGGCGCCACCGGCGTGGTGGCCGGTTTCGTGCTGCCCTATGGGCTGGTGCAATTGGCGGCCGGGCCGCTCGGCGATGCCTTCGGCAAGATCCGCATCGCCTGTTTCGCGCTGCTGCTCTACGGGCTCGGCCTGATCGGCAGCGCCTTCGCCACCGACCTGCCGATGCTGATCGCGCTGCGCGCCTTCTGCGGCTGCTTCGCGGGCGCGGTGATCCCGCTGCTGATGGCGCATATCGGCGACAGCTTCCCCTATGAGGAGCGGCAGGTGGCGATCGGCCGCTTCACCACCGGCATGGTGATGGCGCAGCTCGTCACCGGCCCGGTCTCCGGCGTGCTGGCGGAGGCGGCAGGCTGGCGCCTGCCCTTCCTGGTGCTCGGCCTGCTCTCCCTGGCGGTGGGCGGGCTGGTCGCCTGGCGGCTCGCCGCCGCGCTGTGGCGAGGCCCGGCGGCGGGCGCGGAGGCGGCGGGCCGCGGCCTCCGCGGCTATGCCGAGCTGCTGCGCCGCCCGGCCGGGCGCTGGCTGCTGGGCGTGGCCTTCTTCGACGGCTTCCTGCTGTTTGGCGGCGCCTTCCCTTATGTTGGCTCCTTCCTGATCGAGGGTTTCGGGCGCAATGCGGCGGAGGCCGGGGTGATCGTCGCCGGCTTCGGGCTCGGCGCCTTCGCCTATACGCGGCTGGCCCGGCGCCTGCTGCGCCGCTTCGGGGGGAGCGGGGGCTGCTGGGCCTGGGCGGCGGCGGCTTGGCCTTGGCGCTGGCGGCGCTGGCCATGGCCCCCTCCTGGCCGGTGGTGATGCTGGTGCAGATGGTGCTGGGCCTGGTCTTCTACATGTTCCACGGCGTGCTGCAGACCCAGGCGACCGAGGCGCTGCCGGGGGCCCGCGGTACCGCGGTGGGCGCCTTCGCCATGGCGCTGTTCCTCGGCCAGAGCGCGGGCTCGCTGGCCTTCGGCCTGGGGTTGCTGGCGGTGGGCTATCGTGGCGCCTTCGCCCTGGCGGCGGCAGGGGTGGTGGCGCTGGCGGTCTGGGCGCGCCAGGGGCCGCGTGCCAGTGCTGGATAGGAAAGGGAGAAGCAAGGGATGGAACGGCTCTATCTGGAAGACCTCGCGCCGGGCCAAGTCTACCGCTCCGGCCGGCGCGTGGTGACGGCGGCGGAGATCACCGCCTTCGCCGCCGCCTATGACCCGCAGCCCTTCCATCTGGACGCGGAGGCCGCGCGGGATACGCTGTTCGGCGGCCTGGCGGCCAGCGGCTGGCACACCGCGGCGCTGACCATGCGGTTGCAGGTGGAGGGCGAGTTCCGCCTGGCCGGCGGGCTGATCGGCGCCGGCATGGACGAGTTGCGCTGGCCCCGCCCGGTGCGGCCCGGCGACGAATTGCGGACCGAGACGGAGATCCTGGAGGTCCGGCCCTCCCGCTCGCGGCCGGAGCAGGGGCTGGTCAAGGCCCGCACCACCACCTTCAACCAGAAGAACGAGCCGGTGCAGGTGCTGGTGGCGAATCTGCTGGTGCCGCGGCATCCCGCGGAGGAACCGCCCAGCGGGCTCAGCGCCTGCCGGAGCTGATGCCCCAGAACTCCGCCATCCTCTGCGCGGCGGAGAGGCCGGCATCCACCACCCAGGCGCCTTCGCGGCCGCCGCCGGCGCCCCGCGGATCGACCGGAAAGCCGTGCCCGAGGCGGGCGAGCCGCCACAGTTCCACCGCCGGCCGCGCCGCCTTGCCCCCTGGCCGGCCCCAGGTCAGCCGGCGCAGGCCGGGCGCCACCTCGGCCTCGGTGGCCGGCTCGGCGCCGCAGCCGTGCAATTCGCTCCATTGCGCCGCCAGGATCTCGGCATTGGCGGGGTCCACGGTGCGGTCGCGCCCGCCCTGCCAGATGGAAAGCCGCGGCCAGGGCCGGCCGGGCCGGGGCGGGGTTGCCGCCCGCACGGCATCGGCCAGGTCGCGCCGGCTCCGCCAGGCGCCACCGGCCCGGTGCATCTGCTGCAGGGCCAGGAGCGAGGTGCCGGCACAGCCCACCGGCATGCCCGCCACCACCCCGCCGGCGGCGAAGACGGCCGGATAGGCCGCGAGCATCGCCGCTGCCATGCCGCCCCCGGCGGAGAACCCCGCGATGAAGACCCGGCGCGGGTCGGAGCCGTAACGCCCGATGGCGGCCCGCAGCATCTGCCGGATCGACATCGCCTCGCCGCCGCCGCGCCGGACATCGGCCGGGCGGTACCAGTTGAAGCAGCGGCCGCGGTTGTTCGCGTTGCCCTGCTCGGGCAGCAGCAGCGCCACGCCGAGCCGCTGCGCCAGGGCCAGCCAGCCCGCATCCGCGGCGAAGCCCGCGGCATCCTGGCCGCAGCCATGCAGCACGACCACCAGCGGGCGCCCCGCCGGCAGGCGCGGCGGCGCATAGGCCAGCATGCGCAAGGCGCCGGGATTGGAGCCGAAGCCGGAAACCTCCACCACCCGGCCGAGCATGGCGGTCCGGGCCAGGGCCGCCTGCATCGCATCGCTCAGGCCAAGGGCGGCATGGCCAAGCCGGCGCGCGAAGAACATGCCTGCCTAGTCCCCGCCGGGCAGGGCCATGCCCGGCTGCAGGATCAACGGCGCCGCCGGGGCGGCTTGAGGGCGGCCAGCCAGGCATCGGTCCAGAGGCGGCCGGCCTGGCGGGTGAGGCTGGCCTTCTGCCGGCCCGCGGCCGCCGCGGCCTGGCTGCGCGCCTTGCCGGCCACGGCATTGGCGCCGCTCAGCCACATGCTCATGAGCGGGTTCTTCTTGAGCCACGGATTTTTCATGGGGAACTCCTTGCCGGCTCCAGGCGGGTGTTTCGGCGGAACCAGCGTGGCGCCTGGCCGGTGATGCAGGGACCGGGCTGCCCTGCCCTTGATGCTGCAATGCGGCAAACGTCACCGCCCCGCGCGGGGTTCCGCTCCCGCGGTTCGGGCGGGAATGCTATGTGCGTGGGTGAGCCAGGGCAGCCTTGTATCTCCGGCCCGATTCAGACCTCCGGGCCATGCGGCCCTGCGGTCATCGGGCCTGCCCTACCCGCAGCGCTCCACCCGCCGCTCCACGAAATCCAGCAGGCAATGGCCGTAGCGGAGCGTGAAGCGGGCATCGGCGCCGCCGCCATGGCCCTGCACCTCGGCCGGCCGGTCCAGGAAGAGCAGCCCGCCGACCCTTGGAGTGGCGGCAGGCGCGGCCAAGCTGCGGAAGATCCTGGCGCGGCCTTCCGGGTCCGGGTCGAATTCATCGCCGCGGAAGGCGGCGATCGCCACCCGCGCCGCGGGGCTGCGCGCCGCCTCCACCACCTGGCGGAGATCGGACAGTGCCCAGGCCCAGGCCGGGCTGCCGGTGGCGCCATGCGCGGCCGGCGCCACCGCTACCACGCCATCCACCAGCCCCGGCTCGGCCAGGGCCTGCAAGGCGTTCCAGGCGCCGCGCGACTGGCCGCCCACCACCACCCTGCGATAGCCGCGGGCGCGCAGCGACTTCAGGGCGCCCTGCAACCAGGCGGCGGCATCGTCGGTCTCGTCGGTCAGCGGGTCGCGGTCGAAGCGCAGCACGTCGTAGCCGGCATTGTTGAAGACCCGGACATGCGGCTGCGGCTGGCTGCCGCGGCTGTCCTGGCCGCCGGCAGCCCGGCCATGCGCCCAGACATAGGCGCCGCGCGCCGCCTCCGGCCCCTGCCAGAGGAAACGGCCATCCGGCACCAGGGTCCAGCCGATGCCGATCCGGAGCGGCACCTCGGCGGCGAGCGGCGCGGTGCTTTCCCGCCCCGGCCAGACCACCTCCAGGTCCCGGGCATAGATCCGGCAGCCCTGGCCGCCCCAATGGGCGCAGATCTCGACGGCGCGGGCATCCGTCGCCGCCTGGCTTTCCAGCGAGGCCGCCCAGCCCCAGGAGCCGTCCGGGCTGACGGCGAAGGCGCGCGGGGTCGCCTGCTGCACGAAGCGGCGGTAATCCGCCCGCCCCGCTTCGGGCAGGTAGGGCACCGCGGCGGCATCCAGCACCGCGGGCGGCCGCAGGGCGGGGCTCGCCACGCTCCCGGTCGCCGTGTCGCCCAGGGAGGCGCGCGGCGTCGCGCCGAGGGCGATCGCGGCGAAAAGGCCGATCGAGACGGCCATGCACAATTTCGCGTGAGGTGCCATCCTCGTGATGGAAACACGAAGCGGGCGCGCCGCGCAACAGCGCTCTTTATCCTCTTTACCCCTCTGGCGCGGCGGCCAATAACCCTCCCGCCCCGGTGGCCAAGCCAGGCCGCCCCGCTACTTTACTCAGGAACCCGACCATGCGCGTCAAGGATGTGAAGAAGGTGGTGCTCGCCTATTCCGGCGGGCTCGATACCAGCGTCATCCTGAAATGGTTGCAGACCACCTATGGCTGCGAGGTGGTGACCTTCACCGCCGATCTCGGCCAGGGGGAAGAACTGGAGCCCGCCCGCCGAAAGGCCGAGATGTTCGGGGTGAAGGAGATCTTCGTGGACGACCTCCGCGAGGAATTCGTTCGCGACTTCGTCTTCCCGATGTTTCGCGCCAATGCCCTCTATGAAGGCCAATACCTTCTCGGCACCTCCATCGCCCGCCCGCTGATCGCCAAGCGGCAGATCGAGATCGCCGAGCAGGTGGGGGCCGATGCCGTCGCCCATGGCGCCACCGGCAAGGGCAACGACCAGGTGCGGTTCGAGCTGGCCTATTACGCGCTGAAACCGGATGTGAAGGTGATCGCCCCCCTGGCGCGAATGGGAATTGACCAGCCGCACCGCGCTGATCGAATTCGCCGAGCAGCACCAGATCCCCATCGCCAAGGACAAGCGTGGCGAGGCGCCCTTCTCGGTCGATGCCAACCTGCTGCATTCCAGCAGCGAGGGAAAGATCCTGGAGGAGCCCTGGGACGCGCCGGACGAAATGGTCTGGCAGCGCACCATCCGGCCCGAGGACGCCCCGGATGCCGCCACCGAGATCACCATGGAATTCGAGCGCGGCGACGCCATCGGCATCAATGGCGAGCGGCTCTCCCCCGCCACCCTGCTCACCCGGCTGAACGAGCTTGGCCGCGTGAACGGTATCGGCCGGCTCGACCTGGTGGAGAACCGCTTCGTCGGCATGAAGTCGCGCGGCTGCTACGAGACGCCGGGCGGCACCATCCTGCATGCCGCCCACCGCGCCATGGAGAGCATCACGCTGGACCGCGAGGCGGCGCATCTCAAGGACAGCCTGATGCCGCGCTATGCGGAGCTGGTCTATAACGGCTTCTGGTACTCGCCGGAGCGCCGCATGCTGCAGGCCCTGGTGGACGAGAGCCAGCACAGCGTCACCGGCACGGTGCGGCTCAAGCTCTACAAGGGCAATACCATCGTCACCGGCCGGAAGTCGCCGCACAGCCTCTATTCGATGAAGCACGTCACCTTCGAGGACGACCAGGGCGCCTACGACCAGTACGACGCGCAAGGGTTCATCAAGCTGAACGCGCTCAGGCTGCGGCTCGGCGCCATGGCCGGGCGGCGCGGCGGCGCCCTCTGACGCCGGGCTGAACGGGGCGGGGCGGGCGATGCGGCGCGCCGCCTCCAGCCGGCACCGCGGCGGGCTGCGCGCGAGGCTGCGCTACCTCTATGAAAGCGGCGCGCCGCGGGCCCGCGCCTTCCGCTACGGGCTGCTTGGGCTCGACCTCGCCAGCATCGCCTGGATCGTGCTGGTCTCCTTCCTGGAGGTCTCGCCGCCGATCCTGGCGGCGGATGTCGCGCTCGGCGCCGTGCTGCTGGCCGAGTTGGTGCTGCGGTTGATCGCCAGCCGCCGGCCATGGCGCGACCTGCTGCATCCCTATGGCGTGGCGGATGCGCTCTCCATCGCCTCCCTGCTGCTGGCGCCGCTGCTGCAAGGCGCGCTCGGCTTCCTGCGGGTGCTGCGGACGCTCAGGCTGCTGCATTCGGTGCGGCTGGTCGGCTCGCTCCGCAGCGACCTGCCCTTCTTCCGCGACAACGAGGAAGCCACCCTGGCCGCGGTGCAGCTCGTGGTCTTCATCTTCGTCATGACCGGCCTGGTCTTCGAGACGCAGCACCGCACCAATCCCGGCATCGGCAATTACGCCGATGCGCTGTATTTCACCGTCACCAGCCTGACCACCACGGGCTATGGCGACGTCACCCTGCCGGGCACCACCGGGCGGCTGCTCTCGGTGCTCATCATGCTGGCCGGCGTCACGCTGTTCCTGCGCCTGGCGCAGACGCTGTTCCGGCCGAACAAGATCCGCTTCCCCTGCCCCTCCTGCGGGCTGCAACGGCATGAGCCGGATGCGGTGCATTGCAAGGCCTGTGGCGTGGTGCTGCACATCCCGGACGAGGGCCAAGGCTGATCACGCGCCCGGGCGGGCATCCACGGCGAGGCCCTCCACGAAGCGCTGCTCGCGCTCCAGGATGCCCTCCCGCCCGGCGCGGTCGGTGGTGCCGGCGAGCCCCGCCTCCCGCGCCAGCGCCGCATGCCGGGCCAGCGCCGCCAGCCGCTCCGGCCGCCGCTCCAGCCGCGCCGCCACGGTGAGCGTCTCCAGCAGGCGGATGATCACCGCCGGGCTGCCGCCGGCGCTCTGGCGGATCATGTGGAACATCACATCGAGCAGCCCGGCATAGTCGGTGGTGGGCCAGTCCAGCACCATCTGCCCCTCGCGCAGTTCCACCCCCGGCTCCAGCTCCCGCCCGGCCAGGCGGCAGAGCGCGGCGCCCAGCCAGTCCAGCACCGTCATCGCCGTATTCGGGTCGTTGATGCCGGGCGAGAGGGCGCGCACCGCGATCTCGGTCAATTGCCGCACCGCGAATCCCGGGTCGTCCGCCAGGGTCCGCCGCGCGCCGATCGCCACCGCGCGGCCAAGCGCCGCCGCGGCACCCTCCACCGGGGGCTGCACCAGCGCCAGCGGCAGGCCGGGATGCACCCGATGCCCGGGCCGCGACAGCAGCCGCACCGCGCAGCCCTGCTCCGCCGCCCAGTCGGCCAGCCCCTCCGCATCGAGCTGTTGCAGATAGCCCTCCTCCGGCGCCGGCACGGCGAGGGCCCCGGCCCAGCCCGTCGCCGCCGGTGCCGGGATGAGCGGCGCCGGCGGTTCCGCTGCCTCGGTGCTATGGGCATCGAGGGTCTTCGCCATATCGGCGGCCACGTCCTCCACCACCCGGTCGAGATTGATCCCCTCCGCCGCATGATGGACGAACCAGACCAGCACGCCGGTGCAGACCAGGCCGAGCACCACGCCGAGGGTGACGCCGAGATGCGGCACGAAGCCGCCCTCCGCCGGGCTGCGGATGGTCCGCAGCACCATCAGGCTATAGGCGAAGGTGCCGAGGAAGGCGCCGAGCGCCACCTGGTTGCCGGCATCCCTGGTGAAGTTGCGCAGCAGCCGCGGTCCCATCTGCCCGGAAGCGAGGGAGAGCGCGGCGATGGTGATGGAGAAGATCGTCCCGGCCACGCCGAGCGAGGCGGTGGCCAGGGCGCCGAGCAGCCCCCGCGCCCCCTCCGCGCCTCCGGAATAGACCAGGTCGCCCAGCCAGTCCGGCAGGGTGGCCGCGCGGTCCAGCCGCTCCGTCAGCCAGCCGAGGAACAGGCCCAGCAGCACCAGCAAAGCGGGGCGTGGCCAGAAGGACTCGGCGAGATGGGCGCGCAATTGGCGCCAGCGGGCAAGCATGCGGAACCCTCCGGCGCGGCCGCGGAATGCCCCGCCGCAAGCCTAACCGCCCGGGGCCGCTGCCGGTTGCGCTACTCGATGCGGATGCCGGTCTCCTGCACGATCCGCCGCACCACCTCGCGTTCCCGCCGGATGCGCGCGGCGAAATCGGCGCTGCTTTCGGTGACGGCGTCGTTGCCGGTCAGCGCCAGGCGGCGGCGCAATTCGGGGTCCGCGTTGGCGTGGTGCACCGCCGCCTCCAGCCGCCGCAGGATGGGCTCCGGCGTGCCGGCCACCGCGAACAGCCCGTTCCAACTGGTGATGTCGAAGCCGGGATAGGTTTCGGCGATGGTCGGCAGTTCCGCCATGCTGCCGCGCCGCTCGGCGCTGGTCAGGGCGATGCCGTGCGCGCGGCCATCCTGCACCAGCGGCCGCAGCGTATTGGCGGTGCTGATGGCGGCGTCGATCTGCCCGGCCACCAGGTCCCGCGCCGCGTCCTGGCCGCCGCGATAGGGCACGTGCTCCAGCCGGATGCCGGCGCGCGAGGCCAGCAGCGCGCCGGCCAGGTGCCCCGGGGTGCCGATGCCGGGGGTGCCGTAGGTGACGGGGCTCGGCGCCGCCTTCGCCGCTGCCACGAAACCCGCCAAGTCGCGGGCCGGGAAGTCGCGCCGCACGATCAGCACATAGGGCAGCGCCACCGCCTGGGCCACCGGCACGAAGGCGGTTTCGTAGTTGAAGTGCAGGCCCTTGGCGATGAAGGGCACCACCACGAAGCTGAAGCTCTCGAAGAGCAGCGTATAGCCATCCGGCGGCGCCTGGGCGACGATGCCGGCGCCGATGGTGCCGCCGGCACCGGTGCGGTTCTCGATCACGATCGGCTGGCCGAGGAATTCCTGCATCCGCGCCTGCAGCATGCGGATCACGGTGTCGGACTGGCCGCCCGGCGAATAGGGCGCGATGACGCGGATTGGCCGGTTCGGCCAGGCCTGCGCACCTGGGGCCGGCTCCCCCGATAGCTCCCCTTGGGCCACGGCCAGGCGCGGCGCGGCCAGCAGCGGTGCGAGGCCGGCGAGCAGCCCGCGGCGCCCTGGCATGGCGTTCCTTCCTGATGTCATGGCCCGGTGTTTCCCTGGACGTTGCGGCAAGGGAAGGCGCGGCTTCGCCCCGCGTCAAGCCGGCATGGCGCCACGCCCAAGGAACCACCCCCCTGGCCCCGCGCTTCGGCTTCGCTTGACCGGAGGTGACGATGCCCGCGGGCCAGAAGGATGAACCCACCAAGCCGGGCTGGACCGAGCAGGAGAAGGCCCGCGGCACGCCGCAGGGCGAATCCGCCGGCGCGGCCGGCGAAGCGGAGCCGAAGGGCCGGCCCACCGACGACCGCGCCGCCACCGAACAGGCCGCCGCCAAGACCGAGCAGGACTCCAAGCCCCACCCCGGGCGGCCCCAATAGGCATCAGGTGTCGTCCCCTGGCGGTTGCGGGGCGCCGGCGAAACGGCCACCCTGCCGCCATGTTCTACGAACCACCCGCCTTCCGGGAGGACCGCCCGGAGATCCTGCACGCCCTGATCCGCCAGGCCCGCCTGGCCCTGCTGGTCTCGAACGGCGCCGGCGGGGTGCCCGACATCACGCATCTGCCGCTGACCCTGCTGCCGGAGGAAGGGCCGCAGGGCCTGCTGCTCGGTCATGTGGCGCGCGCCAACCCGCATTGGCGGGCGCTGGCGGAAGCCGGCCGGGCCCTCGCGGTGTTCCGCGGCCCGGATGCCTATGTCTCGCCCAACTGGTACCCCTCCAAGGCCGAGCACCACCGAGTGGTGCCCACCTGGAATTACGAGGTGGTGCAGGCCGAGGGCCCGGTCGAGATCATCCAGGATCCGGCCCGGCTGCTCGGCATCGTCCGCGGCCTGACCGAGGCGCAGGAGGCGGCGCAGCCGCGGCCCTGGCAGGTGGCCGATGCGCCCGCGGCCTTCGTGGCGGGGCAGTTGAAGGGCATCGTCGGCCTGGCGCTGCGGATCGAGCGGCTGACCGGCAAGCGCAAGCTCAGCCAGAACCGCCCGGCCCAGGACCGCGACGGCGCCATCGCCGGGCTGGAGGCGAGCGAGCACCCGCGCGACCACGCCACGGCGGCGGCGATGCGGGCGGTGGCGCGAGGGGAGTAGGCGGGAGCGGCCGAGTGCCGCTTCAGCCGTGCCCTCCTGCCGGACGGAGTTCCGCCGCCGCAGCCCGCCAGGGCGCAGCCAGCAATTGCTCGACCAAGTCATCAATGACAGCCGCGATGCCGTCCAGGGCCAGCGCATCCCGGATGGCGCGGCGTTGCCGGGGGAAATGTGCGCCCTCGTCCAGTGCCACGGCGGCGGCAACGTGTTCCGCCCTCGCGGCAGCCTCGGCCATGTCCCGGTGCAGGGAGTTGCCCCGGTCGAAGAGGGGGATGGGGAGTTCCCAGGCCAGATTGTCGAAGTGGCGGGCGCCGCCCTCGCCGCGCGACTGCAACGGTGCCACCCGGGCGCGCACCGTCTCGCTGTTCAGCACCGCAGTAAGATAGCGCGCCTCAGCCATGCTGTATGCCGCGGTCCAGTACGCCATGTGATCGACGATCATCGTCGCATCCTCGATGATGGCGGCGGTTAGGAAGATGCCCGCCTTGCTGTAGGCTACCCGCAGCCCCGCCACCGGCACCTGCTGCGACAAGCCACGAAGATGGTCGAGCCTCTCCGCCAAGGTCATCCGCAGCGTCCCATCGGTTCGTTGCGCCGCATGCGCCGCCCATTTCGCCTCCACGTCACGCAGCCAGGCGGCGAGGTGGCGGTGCCCTTCGCGCGCCGCCGCCTTGGCATCCAGCACCCTCCCCTCGGCATCCACCGGCACCACGCCAAGCACCTCGCGCGGCAGCAGCCGGAAGGGGCCGATGCCCTCGCCCAGCAGCACCGGCCGCTGGAACGCCGCCTCCACCGGGCCGCTCGGCGGCTCGACCCCGGTCCAGGGCCGCTTGTCCAGCCGACCCGCCCGCCCACGTACCCGCGGCGCCGCCCGGCTTGGCCCGAGCCGCCCGCCCGCCTCGCGCTCCACGATGAAGAAGCGGCGCGGGACGATCGTCGCGCCCTGCTTGAATCGCGCCCGGTAGGGCGAGGCGGCGGCCAGGGTCGGACCCGCCGGCCAGGCCGCGTCCCGCCATTCCAGCACCCGGTCCGCCATGGCCTCCGTCGCATCGCGGCCCGGCAGGGCGCCGACCACCCGCATGATCCGCTGCGGCGGCGGCCCGAGCGCATCCCGCCGCCCGATCAGCACGCAGGCCGGCACCGGAAAGAGCGGCGAGACATCTTGGTTGTCCAGGCTCCACGCCTCCTCGATCCGCACCCGCACATCGCGCATGTCGCCGCTGCGCAACCCGGCGAAGGCCGGCCGGTTGAGCGCCGGGCGTGGCATGACGAAGGCTATGGTCCCGCCCGGCTTGAGGTAGCGATGCGCGGCCCTGGCCCAGAACAGCGCCGAGAGGTCCTGCTGCGTCGCCAGCGCACCGCCCACCCAGAGCCGCAGCCTCTCGCAGGCGCTTCTCATTCGCGCCTGCATCTCCGCGCTCATATGCCGATAGGCGACCCAGGGCGGGTTGCCCAGCACCACATCCGCCCGCTGCTCCGGCCGCGAGAGCCAGAGCGGCCTCGCCAGGTTGCGCAGCACGAAGGGCCAGATACCGTCCCGCCCCGCCCGGTAGAGCACCTGAAGCTGGGCATAGGTCGCGGCCATCGCCGCCGCGTCCGTCTCCGCCACGCCGGGAAGCCGCCGCAGCCGCCGCTCCATCTGTTCGGCCGATGCGTCGTCAGCCAACCCCTCGGTCAAGGCGCCCACGCTGCGGTCGAACAGGGCCTGATCCTCCGCCAGGCCAGCCGGCACATGCAGTGGCCTGCCATCCGGCACCTGCACCACCACGTCCCGGCTGCTCACCGTCTCGCGCAGGTTCCACTGCATCGCATCGCCCAGGAAAACCGGCACATGCAGTTCGCCCTCGCGATTCGCCACGTCGTCGCCGAGCGCCAGCAGCCAGGTGACCCGGGCGATGATGACCGCCACGGGATGCACATCGATGCCACGCACTTGTTCGGTGGCCGCCCGCACCATGCGGGCGGCCGGCCACCCCGCCTGCCGCGCCGCCGCCTGCAACCGCCGCACCGCATGGAACAGGAAGGTGCCCGAGCCGCAGGCGGGGTCCAGCACGCGCTGGTCCAGCGGCGCCGCCACGGCCCGCGCCGTCACCTTCGCGGCCAGCCAGTCCGGCGTATAGTATTCACCGAGGCCATGCCTGTCCCGCCGGTCGATCAGGCTTTCATACAGCGCCTTCAGCACATCGACCTCGGCCCGCCGCAGGTCGAACCGCGCCGCTTGCCGGGCCAGGCGCAGCACCAGGTCGCACCCCTCGGGCACTTGCAGGACCCAATCGAAGAAGTCGCTCTCCACGGCGCCGTGGATGCCGTCATCTCGCAGGGTTTGGCCGGAAAGGATCGCCGCCGCATCGGTGGTGCGCAGGCCCAGCACTCGGGCAGCCACCGTCTTGGCGACGATGGTCAGATAGGTGTGTTGCAGGAACAGCACGTCATCGCCGGCCGGGGCGCCATAGACCTCCCGCAGCAACCCATCCCAAAGCTGGCGCTTCAGCCGCACCTCGGGATGATTGCCGAGCCTCTCCCACAATGCGGCCAGCACCGCATGGGCGCGGCCGAATGTGAGGCTTTCCCGGCCCAGTTCCCGCTGGATCGACAAAGGTTCGGGCGGCAGGTCGTCACGTGTGGTCAGCGCGGGTTCCAGCCAGGCGAGCAGCGCCTCCGCCCGCTCCGGCCTCGGCTCATGCCGGCTGAATTCGATAAGCTGCCCATTCCGCATTTCATAGGCGATGAAACTCGCCCCATCGGTGGCGATGCCGATGATGCCACGGCCGGATTGGCGTTGCCGCTCTGTGAGGTAGTCAGGCAGCCTGGCCTGCACGTCACGCATTTCAGCGCGGAGGTCGTGCTTGAACTCGAACACGGTGGCGCCGAACAGGGTATCGGCGCGGCCCCGAATCTCCGGCATCCGGACTTCGTGGTCCAGTTCCTCCCACCGCACCCCAAGCCCCTGGACCAGCAGGGTTGTCACCAGGGTCCTGACAGCTTCATGACCCGGGCGGGCGGCGAGGCGCGCAACCAGATCAGGCAATTCGTGTTGACGCCAATGCTCGGACATGCGGCGAGGATGCGTGCACGTTACGAAGCTGACAACCCTGTTCACCGGTTTGGTGAGTGTCTAGGATGGGATCATGATCGGTCAGCGACTCGGTCGGCAGCCCGACCTGTTTGCCCCTCAACCCGACCTGTTCGATCAGGGCCATGGGGCAGAGGGCGCCGCGCCCCCACCAGAGGATTTTATCCAGCGAATCAGGGGTGAGTTGGAGTCCACCCTGGCGCAGGTCCGTGCCGCGGAAGCCTTGCCCTGGCCAAACCTGACACGCTCCGCACTGGCCGAGATGCGTTTCCATTCTGTCGCCCGCTGGCTGCCGGAGAGGGAGGCATTGGCGTTGCGCCGCGCCTTCTCGATCGAGCTTTGCCGACTTTATGAAACAGCGGATGCGTGGCCGCTGCCGGAAACCCTGGCGTTGGCAGAGAGTTCCTGATACGTTCCAAGAATCACCATCCGAACCACGCCCGCCCCCCGGAACGCGGCCCCGGTAAAACGCTAAAATCCCAAAATCCTAAAACGGCCGGCGCCCCCGCGCCGGCCGCCCGCCTGGGTTTCCGCCGCCACCCCGGCGCCGCGCCTGAGGCCGTTTTGAATAAAATTCCTCAAACCCGCCGCGCCCGGAACAGCAGCGCCAGCCCCGCCAGCGTCACCGCGCCGCCCGCCACGTCCCACCAGCCCAGCCGCTCCCCCAGCAGCGCCCAGCCGAATACCGCGGCCAGCGGCGGCGCCAGCAATTGCAGGGAAGCCGCGCTGGCCGGCGGCAGCCGCCGCAGCATGACGAAATACAGCGCATAGCCGCCCACCCCCACCACCAGCACCGACCAGACCATGGCCAGCACCAGGGTCAGGCTCGGCGGGCCTGGCCAATGCGGCTCGGCCAGCACGGCCAGCAGCAGCAGCGCCAGCGCGGCCACGCCGCTCTGCCCCGCATTGACGGTCCAGGGGTCGAGCCGGGCGCGGGCCGGGGCGAAGGCCAGGATGCCCACCGCCTGGGACAGCGCGCCGCCCAGCGCCAGCAGCAGCCCGAGCCCGCCCGCCGCCGTCGCCAGCCCGCCCGGCATCCCCGCCTCCATGGCCCGGCCGAGCCCGAGCACCGCCACCCCCAGCCAGCCGAGGCCGAGGCCGAGCCAGGCCAGCCCCGGCAGCTCCCGGCGCAGCACCAGCACCTCGCCCGCCGCCACGAACAACGGCGCGGTGGCGCAAAGCAGCGCCACCAGCCCGGTGGGCAGGATGGCCCCGGCCATCCAGGCGCCGGCCAGGTAGCCCGCCGTGCCGAAGACCCCCATAGCCACCAGCCGCAGCGCATCCGCCCGCCCCGGCCAGCGCCCCCGCCGCCAGAGCACGATCGCCGCCAGGATCGGCGTCACGATCACGAAGCGCACGGCCAGCGCGGTTAGCGGCTGCCATTCCGGCACCACGCCCCTGATGGCGGTGAAGGCCGAGGCCCAGATCGCCACGAACAACAGGCCGAGGCCGAAGCCGGCCATCGGCGGCGCGCCCCTAGCCCGCCGCGCCGCGCCGGGCCAGCGCCGCCTCCAGCGTATTCTCCAAAAGGCAGGCGATGGTCATGGGGCCGACACCGCCCGGCACCGGGGTGATGGCGGCGGCCCGCTCCCGCGCCTCGGCGAAGGCCACGTCGCCGACCAGCCGGCCCTCGGGCAGCCGGTTGATGCCGACATCGATCACCACCGCGCCCTCGCCGATCCAGTCGCCGCGCACCAGTTCCGGCCGGCCGACCGCCGCCACCAGGATCTCCGCCCGCCGGCATTCGGCGGCAAGGTCGCGGGAGCGGGAATGCAGCACGGTCACGCTGCAATCCGCGGCCAGCAGCAATTGCAGCATCGGCCGGCCGACGATCTGGCTGCGGCCGAGCACCACCGCCCGCGCCCCCGGCAGCCTGGCCCCGGCCTCCCGCAGCAGGTGCATCACCCCCTTGGGCGTGCAGGGCACCAAAGCGGGCCGGTGCAGCGGCGCGCCCATGGCCAGGCGCCCGGCATTCAGCGGGTGGAAGCCGTCCACGTCCTTGGCCGGGTCGATGGCGGCGATCACCGCGTCCTGGCGGATCTGCGGCGGCAGGGGGAGCTGCACCAGGATGCCGTCCACCACCGGATCGGTGTTCAACTCGGCCACCAGGTCGACCAGGGTATCCTCATCCGTGTCGGCGGGCAGTTGCAGAGTGGCGCTGTCGAAGCCGGCGGCGGCGGCGGCGCGGTCCTTGTTGCGGACATAGACACCGCTTGCCGGGTCGTCGCCGACCCGCACCACGCGGAGCCCCGGCCGGAAGGGCAGATGCGCCACGCGCTCGGCCAGGCTGGCGCGCAGCCGGGCGGCCACGGCCTTGCCGTCGATGATGCTGGCTGTCATGCGAAACTCTCCAGTCTTGCCGCCAGGGCAACGGGGTCGCCCACCACCATCAGGGTCTTCTCCCGCGCCGCGGCCCCCTGCGCCACCGAAACGGCCGAGGGCGGCACCCCGAGCGCCCGGGCCAGCGCGGCGCAGGCGGCGGCATTGGCGCGGCCATCCTCCGGCGGCTCGGTGACGGCGAGGCGGAGCCGCGGCCCGTTGGCGGCCGGCACCACGCTGCCGAGGCCCGGCCGCCGCGCCCGCGGCTGCACCTTCACCCACACCGTGACGCCCCCCCGGCCCGGCCTTCCACCACACCGGCTAGAAATACGCGCCGGACAGGATCAGGCGGTTCTGCAGGGCATTCACCAGCATCTCGGCGGCTGTGATGAGCAGCAGCACCACCAGCGGCGAGAGATCAACGGGGCCGAAATTGGGCAGCACCCGCCGCACCCGGTCGAAGGCCGGCTCGGTGAGGCGGTAGAGGAAATCCGCCACGGTCCAGACGATACGGTTGCGGGTATCCAGCACGTTGAAGCTGATGAGCATCTGGACGATCACCGCCAGCAGCACCGCCCACCAGAACAGGTCGAGCGCCGCCCTGACCAGGAAGAAAACCGCATCCAGGAACATCATCAACCCCGCTGGGAACGCCGCCGCAACCTAGTGGCGGCGCGGCGGTGGGACAAGCGCGGCGGCAGCGCCGGCACCCTTGACTTCGCCCCGGGGCGGAGGCATCTAGCCGGCCGTCGCAGGGCGGTTGATCCTGGTGCCGGTGGCGCCGGCGATCCTGGCGCCGGGTGGCGCGGGGCTGTAGCTCAGTTGGGAGAGCGCGTCGTTCGCAATGACGAGGTCAGCGGTTCGATCCCGCTCAGCTCCACCACCGCCCGCCTTCCGCAATGTCCTTCAAGTTGACGTGCCCCCCGGGCTTCATTCCTGGAATGGGCGGCCCGCCCGGTCTAGCAGGGGAATGACGGCCGCCTGATGCCGGCGCCGGTCCTGCTCGGGATGCGCTTCGCCATGTCGGACACCCCCCCTGGTTACGCCCCAACCGACCGAACGCTTCGCCATGGTGCGGATGCTGGCACGCGGCTGGTGGCTGTTCCTGCTGCGCGGCGTGGCGGCGATCCTGTTCGGGGTGCTGGCCTTCCTGGCGCCGGGGCTCGGCCTCGCCGTCATCCTGGGCTTCCTGGCCGCCTGGATGGCGGTGGAGGGCGTGGCCACGCTCTACCAGGCGGCCAAGGGCACCTCGGGGCGGCATGGGTTCTGGGTCTGGGTGGATGGCATCGTCTCCCTGGCCGCCGCGGCCTTCCTGCTGTTCTCGCCTGTCGCCTCGGCCTTTGCCCTGGTGCTGGTGGTCGCTGTCTGGGGCATCGTCATCGGCGTGATGCGGCTGGTCATGGCCTTCCGCATGGGCAGCCTGTGGATGGGCCTGCTCGGCGCGGTCAGCATCCTCATCGGCGCCTGGCTGATCGCCGCCCCGGGGCCCGGCCTGCTGGCGCTGATCTGGCTGGTAGGGTTGCAGGCGATCATGATGGGGGTGCTGCTGATCGGCTTCGGCTGGCGCCTGCGCCGCATCCACAACGACCCGCACGGCCCCGCCGTGCCGGCCTGAGGATCATCCGGGGGCATCCATCCGCATGGCCGGACCCGGGGATCACCCATGAACATCTTCCTGACGGGCGCGAGCGGCTTCATCGGCAGCTCCGTCGCCGCGCGGCTGATCGCCGCCGGGCATGGGGTGCGCGGCCTGCTCCGCGACCCCGGCAAAGCGGCGGCGGTCCGCGCGATCGGCGTCGAGCCGGTGATCGGTACCCTGGACGACGCGGCGCTCCTCACCCGCGAGGCGCGGGCGGCCGATGCCGTGGTCAATGCCGCCAGCAGCGACCATCGCGGCGCCGTGGAGGCGCTGGTCGCGGGCCTGGCCGGCTCGGGCAGGCCGCTCGTTCATACCAGCGGCAGCAGCATCGTCGGCGACGAGGCGATGGGTGAGCCCTCCGAGCGGGTCTTCGACGAGGAGACGGGAATTTACCCCCGCGCCGGACAAGGCGGCCCGTGTGGCGCTGGACCGCTTCGTCCTCGGCGCGCCGGGCCTGCGCCCGGTCGTGCTGTGCAACAGCCTCATCTACGGCCATTCGCTCGGCGTGCCGGCGGAGAGCGTGCAACTGCCCCGGCTGGTGGCGCGGGCGCGCCGGAGCGGTAGGGCCGGCCATATCGGCCGCGGCCTGAACCGCTGGTCCACGGTCCATATCGCCGATGTCGCGGAACTCTACCGCCTGGCCGTCGAGCAGGCGGAGGCCGGCGCCTTCTGCTTCGTGGAGAACGGCGAATCGGCCTTCCGCGACATGGCGGATGCGATCGGCGAGGCGCTGCACCTGGGCCCGGCGGTGTCGCTGCCGGCCGAGACAGCCATCGCCGAATGGGGCCGCGCGCATGCCGTGTTCTCGCTCGGCTCGAACAGCCGGGTGCGCGGGAAGCGCGCGCGCAGCCGCTTCGGCTGGACGCCGCGGCATGGCTCGGCCGTCGAGTGGATCCGGCACGACCTTGCCGCTGCCTGACAGCCAGGGGGCGAAGCGGGCGTCCGGCGACGCGGCCTAGTGGTGCGTGCCAGACGGTTGTTACCGCCTGGCACGCACCACTAGCCGTTCATTTTGTGGGCCGATCCACCTGACACTTGGGAACCAAGTGTCAGGATCGGACCACTAGCCTTCTTCCAGCCAGGCGCGGATTTCCGCGCCGTGCTCGCCAAGGTCGGGTGCCCTTCGCCGCAGCCGGGCCGGCGTGCCCTCCAGCCGCACCGGCGGCGCCAGGGTGCGGATGGTGCCGTGCTCCGGGTCCTCGATCTCCGCTACCACGCCGCGCGCCACCGCCTGGGGATGCGCCAGCGCCTCGTCATAGGCCAGCACCGGCTCGGAGGGGATGCCGGCCTGGCTGAAGGCGGCCAGCCAATGCGCACTGTCCTGCCGCGCCAGGCAGTCCTGCAGGATCGGGATCAGCGCCGCGTTGTTCGCCACCCGCTGCGCATTGACGGCGAAGCGCGGGTCCTCGGCCAGTTCCGGCCGGCCGATGATCCCGCAGAGCGCGCGCCAGAATTTCTCCTTCGAGGCACCAAGCGTGATCCAGCCGTCGCGGGTGCGGAAGACCCGGTAGGGCGCCGAGCCGCGATGCAACTGGCCCAGCCGCTCCGGCCGGGTGCCCTGGCTCAGCACATGCGCCGCCTCATAGACGCCGAGCGCCAGGCCGGATTCCAGCAGCGACTGGTCGATCCGCTGGCCGCGCCCGGTCCGGCCCCGCGCCGCGAGGGCACCGAGGATGGCGATGGCGGTGAACATCCCCGCCGTGACATCGGTGACGGCGATCGGCAGCCGATAGGGCTCGCCCTTCGGCGGCCCATTGCCGGCCATCAGCCCGGACATCCCCTGCGCCATCATGTCGAGCCCGCCATGCGCCGCCCAGGGACCGTCCTGCCCGAAGCCGGAGATGGAGGCGTAGATCAGCCTGGGATTCTCCTGATCCAGCGCGGCATGGGAGAGGCCCACGCGGTCCAGCGTGCCGGGGCGGAAATTCTCGACCAGCACGTCGGCGCGCAGCGCCAGGCGCCGCAGCACCGCGACATCCTCCGGCGACTTCAGGTCGAGCACGATGCTGCGCTTGTTGCGGTTCCACAGGCTGAAGGGGGCGCTGCGGCCATCGACGAAGGGCGGCATGCGGCGGGCATCATCGCCGGTGCCAGGGCGCTCCACCTTGATGACATCGGCGCCCATGTCGCCGAGCAGCATGGTGCAATAGGGGCCGGAGAGGAAATTGGTGAGGTCGAGGACGATCAGCCCGTCCAGCGCCATTTCCATCGGTCCCTCTCCCCACTGCTTTCCGGGGACTAGACCAGCGCGGCAGCACCGCGGCAAGGCCGTGCCCCGGATGGACCCGGCGGCGCTTTCCGGCGAGCATGGCGGGCCGCCACCGGAGAGCTGCCTTGCCTGAATCCACCGCCCCTCATGCCACCGTGGTCCCCGGCCGGCTGGAGCTGTTCCTCGGCTATCTCAAGATCGGCCTGCTCGGCTTCGGCGGCGTCGCCGCCTGGGCGCGGCATGTCATCGTCGAGGAGCGGCGCTGGCTGACGGAGCTCGAATATGCCGAGGTGCTGGGCCTCGGCCAGGTGCTGCCGGGACCGAATGTCGGCAATGCGGCGGTGATGATCGGCCGCCGCTTCCATGGCCTGGCCGGGGCGCTGCTGGCCACCACCGGGATCTACCTGGCGCCGCTGCTCATCCTGATCGGGCTCTGCGTGCTCTATGACCGATACGGGCAATTGCCGCAGGTGGCGCCGGCCATGGCGGGCATCGCCGCGGCGGCGGCCGGCATGGTGATCGGCACCGCCTTCAAGATGGCCGGGCGGCTCAGGCTGCGATGGGACGCGCTGCTGGTCCTGGTGCTGGCGGCGCTGGCCGCGGCGTTGTGGCGCCTGCCGCTGCCGCTGATCGTGCTGGTGCTGGCACCCGTCTCCATTGCCCTGGCGCTGCGACGGGCGCGGCGCCCGGCCGAGGCGGGCGCGCGATGACCCTGCTGCTGCAGATCCTGGCCACCTTCTCCATCCTGTCGCTGGTGGCGGTGGGCGGCGCCAATTCGGTGCTGCCGGAGATGCACCGGCAGGTCGTGGAACTGCGCGGCTGGCTGGACGACGCCACCTTCGCCCAGCTCTATGCGCTTGCGCAGGCGGCACCGGGGCCGAATATCCTGGTGGCCAGCGTCATGGGCTGGCGGATCGCCGGCGGCGCCGGGATGGCGATGGCGACGCTCGGCATGCTGGCGCCCTCCGCGGTGCTGGCCTGGGGCATGGCCGGGCTGACGCAGCGGCTGCGCGGCGCCCCCTGGCTGAAGCCGGCCCAGGCCGGGCTGGTGCCGGTGGCGATCGGGCTGATCCTGGCCGCCGGCGTCACCATGGCGCAGGCGGCGCAGGGCCATGGCGTGCTGCCGCTGGTCGTGGTGGCCATCTCCACGGTCTTCGTCTGGCGGACGGATTACAGCCCGCTCTGGGTCCTGGCGGGCGGCGCGGTGCTGGGGCTGGTCTTTCTTTAAACGGGTTCCAGCGCCCGGTGCGGCGCCGCCGGCAGACGGACCTCGATCGGGTCGCCCGGCCGCAACACGCCGCCGGCCAGCACGATCCCCATGATGCCGGCCTTCCGCACCAGCCGGCCCTGGGCGTCCCGGCCCAGCACCGCCGCCATCAGCCCCGGCCGGAAATGGTCGAGCTGGCGGCACGGGTTGCGCAGCCCCGTCACCTCCACCACCGCGGTCTCGCCGAGATGCAGCAGCGTGCCCGCCGGCAGGCCCAGCAGGCCGAGGCCGCGCGTGGTGACATTCTCGCCCATCTCGCCGGGCGCGACGGCGAAGCCGGCGGCCCGCAATTCCGCATGCAGTTCCTCATGCAGCAGATGCACCTGGCGGAGATTGGGCTGGGTCGGGTCGCGCGCCACGCGGGAGCGGTGCTGCACCCTGGCGCCCAGATGCGCGTCGCCCTCGATCCCCAGGCCCGGCACCAGCCAGATGGCGTCCCGCACCGGCTTGCTGAAATCATGCGTCACGCCGCGGCACACCGCCGCCACGATCCCCTGCATCCGCGCTGCTCCTAGAAACTCACCCGCGTGCCGAGATACACGCTCCGCCCCTCCCCCCGGATAGAAGACCGCGCTGCCGACGCTCCGCGCATCGGTGATGGTGGAGAGGTCGCTGACATAACGCTTGTTGGTGAGGTTCCGCGCATCGAGGAAGACCGAGACACCGGACGCCAGGGTCAGCCCGGCCTCCAGCCCGAATTTCACATAGGCGGGCGCGCGCAGCGTATTGGCGTAGTCGGCCCAGGCGCCCTGCGGCACCCAGTCCAGCACCGGCGTCACGAAGAAACCCTCCGGCCTTGTGTAGGAGAGCGTGGTCCGCAGCACATGCGGCGGCAGGCCGGCGATGCGGTTGCCGCCATATTGCCGGTCCCCGCGGAAGCGGAAGTCGTTGAAGGTCCAGATCTGGCCGAGCGTCAGCCGGTCCCCCTCACCCGCCAAGTCACGGGCCAATTCCACCCGCCCGGCCAGTTCCACGCCCTGGTTCACCGTGAGGCCGGCATTGAAGGTGCTGGCGGGGATGCTCGGGTCGGTGGTGGATTGCAGCAATTGCCCGCGGATATTGGAGCGGAACAGGGTCACGTCCCAGCCATAGCGGTCGAAGCGGCCGCGGGTGCCGACCTCCACGGTCCAGGCCCGCTGCGCCTGCAAGGGCACGAAGCCGGTGGCGCCGCCGGATTGGGTCTGGGTGAGGTCGGTGAAATCCGGCACATCGGCGCTGCGGGTGATGTTGGCGAAGGCCTGCACCTCCGGCCGCGGCTGCCACAGCACGCCCAGCCGCGGATTGAAGCCGTCGTAGGTCCGGCCGAGCGAGACGGCGCCACGGCTGGAGGACAGGCCGCGGCCGAGATCCTCGTAGTCCCGCTCGTTGCGGAAGATCTTGGCGCCGGCGACCAGCGCCCATTCCGGCAGCAGCCAGAGCCGGTTCTCGGCGAAAGCCTCGTAGTTCTGCGCATTCTGCCGCGAATTCAGCGTCTGTTGGCCGCGCGAGCCATGCAGGTTCACGTATTGCAGGGCGGTGTTGCTGCCGGCGAAGTAGCGCGTCCCGACCACCAGGTCGTTGCGCAGCCCCGCCAGGTCGAAGCTCGTGCTGAAGCGCGGCGCGGCGCCCCAGGTCAGCCCGTCCTGGTCGATCACCTGGAAGATCGGGTGATAGAGCCGCTTGTGGATCAACCAGCTGTCCAGGTCGAAGCGGCCATATTCCGTAGTGATGCTGGTGCGGTTGGCGAAGCGCTCCGCCCAGACGTTGCGCGCCTGGTTGCCGGAGAGCGCCGCGGCGCTGGCGATGCGCGGGTTGTGCAGCGCATCCTCCAGGCTGAGCGAACCGGGAAGCTGCTGCCGCACGATATAGCCGCCGGCATAGAAGCGCGTCTCGATATTCTCCGAGACGCGGTAGCCGATATTGGCGTTGAACTGCTCGTACTGGCTGCGGGAATGCTGCCGCCAGCCATCCGCATGCGCCACGGTGGCGCTGCCCAGCGCGTCCCAGTCGCCCCATTGGCGCGAGACCTGGCCGGAAAGCCGCCACGTGCCGAATGTGCCGCCCTCCGCGCGCAGGATGTTCGGCGCCTCGGCGGTCTGCGCCGTGGGGGTGACGAAATTGATCGCGCCGCCCAGGGTGGAACTGCCGAAGGCCAGGGCATTGCCGCCCGGATAGACCGCGGCGCTGCGCACCGCCAGCGGGTCGATCTGGTAAAAATCGCCGCTGCCATCGGCCAGGTTCACCGGGATGCCGTCCTGCAGCACCTCGACGCCGCGCAGGTGGAAGCCGCGGCCGATGCCGGAGCCGCGGACCGAAAGCCGCAATTCCTGGCCGTACCGGTTCTGCACGAAGACCCCGGGCGTATCCGCCAGCATGTCACGCAGGGTGAAGGCATAGCGGTTGGCGAAGGCGCGCCCGTCCACGAAGCGCACGGCGGCCGGAGTCTGCTCCAGCGCGCGGCGCTGCGCCTCGATCCCTGGTGCCGTCAGGGCCTCGGGGCGCTGTCCCGTGACCTCGATGGCCGGCAGCGTGGCGACGGGCTCGGTGGCGATGGGCGCGGGCTGCGCAAGGGCCGCCGGCGATGCGGCCAGGGCAAGCAGGGTGATGCCGCGCGGGGCGCGGGGATGGGGTGGCATGGGACTCTCCTGAACGACACGGGGGGCGCGGCTTGCGGCGCGGTGGTCGTCAGGCGGCAGGAGGGGCGCGGGGCTGCTGCGGCGGCGCGCGCGCCGGGGCGGGCGGCAGGCCGGCGATCGGCGGCGTCAGGAATGCCGCATAGGCGACCGGCGCCGGCGGCAGGGTGGGGACGGGCGGGGCCGGGGCCGCGGCGGCCGGGCAGACCGGGCAGGCGTCATGCGCCGCCTCGCCCGGTGCCGGGGGCTCGCCTTCCTCCAGATGCAGGGTCCGCAGCCCCTCCGCGGTGCAGATCTCGAGGCCGAGGCCCGCGCCCTGGCCGAGTGGCGCCAGGCAATGCCCGAAGGCCATCCCCCACTGCAGGCACAGCAGCAGGGCCAGCAGATGGGTCAGGATGGGAGGAACGCGCCGGGCCATGCCTTTCCTATGCCGGATCGGCCCGCGGCCGTCACGCATCGCGACAGGAAATTGACCCCGGCCGGCTTCCGCAGGACTCTCCCGCCATGTCCCGCACCGAAACCGCCCCTGCCACCCCCCTGCCCGCTCCCCTGCTCAGCCGCCTCGCCGCGCTGCTCGGCCCGCGCGGGCTGCTGACCGAGCCCGGCGATCTCGCGCCCTATCTCGTGGATTGGCGCAACCTCTACCAGGGCCGCACCCCCTGCGTGCTGCGCCCGGCCGATACCGCCGAGCTGGCGGCCGCGGTCAGGCTCTGCGCTGAGGCCGGCGTGCCGCTGGTGCCGCAGGGCGGCAATACTTCGATGGTGGGCGGCGCCACGCCGGATGAGGCGGGCGGGCAGATCGTGGTCTCCATGGCGCGGATGAACCGCATCCGCGACCTCGACCCGGTGGACATGACCATGACCGCCGAGGCCGGGCTGGTGCTGAAGGCGGCGCAGGAGGCGGCAGCGGCGGCGGGCTGCCTGTTTCCGCTGAGCCTCGGCGCCGAGGGCACGGCGACGATCGGCGGCGTGCTCTCCACCAATGCCGGCGGCAATACCACGGTGCGCTACGGCAATGCCCGCGAGCTGATGCTGGGGCTGGAGGTGGTGCTGCCGGACGGCCAGGTCTGGAACGGCCTGCGGCGGCTCAGGAAGGACAATACCGGCTATGCGCTGCGCCACCTGTTCGTGGGCGCCGAGGGCACGCTCGGCTTCATCACCGCCGCCGTGCTGCGGCTGTTCCCCCGCCCGCGCGAGACGGAGGTCGCCTTCTGCGCCGTGGCCGACGAGGATGCGGCGCTGGCGCTGTTCCGCCGCTTCCGGGACCGCGACGAGGGCGCGGTGCGCGCCTTTGAATACATGTCCGGCGCCGGCGTGGGCTTCGCCGTGCGGCATATCGAGGGCGTGACCCTGCCGGTGGCGACCCGGGCCGCGCATTACGTGCTGGTGGACCTCGCCTCCTCCCGCCCCGATGCGGGGCTGCGCCCCCTGCTGGAATCCGTGCTGGAGGAGGCGCTGGAGGCGGGCGAGGTGCTGGACGCCGCGGTGGCCGAGAGCGAGGCGCAGCGCGCCGCCCTCTGGCGCATCCGCGAGGAGCACCCGGAGGCGCAGAAGCGCGAGGGCGCCTCGGTGAAGAGCGACGTCTCCGTCCCGGTCAGCAAGGCACCCGAGCTGATCCGCCGCGCCTCCGAAGCCTGCCGCCGGCTGATCCCCGGCAGCCGCCCGGTGCCCTTCGGCCATCTCGGCGACGGCAACATCCACATGAACCTGGAGCAGCCGGAGGGGATGGACCCGGCCGAGTTCCTCGCCCGCGGACATGACATCATGGATGCGGTGAACGAGGTAGTCCGCGACCTCGGCGGCAGCTTCTCCGCCGAGCATGGCGTTGGCCGGCTCAAGCCCGACATGATGCCGCTCTGGCGCGGCGGGGCGGAGCTGGACGTGATGCGGCGGATCAAGGCAGCGCTGGATCCGCAGGCGCTGATGAATCCGGGCAAGGTGCTGCCCGGCGGCTGAACGCCAGGCCAAGGCGGACCCGCCGCCCCGGCTGGAACCACCGGGACGGCTCCAGCCGGGACGGTGCCGGGCTAGACCGGGCCGGGCCGGGTCGGGTTCGGCGTGGGCGCCGCGTCGGGCGCCGTGCCGGGGCTGCCCGTCCGGTGCGGTTGGCCAGCCTGTTCCGCGGGGCGGGGCGTCGCATCGTCGCCGCTGCCGAGGGCGTTTTTCGCCTCGCCGGCGGCATCCCGCACCACGTCATGCACTGCTTCGCGCGCCTCCTTGGCCGCCTCGCCCAGCGCCTCGCCGACGCGACCCAGCGAGAGGTTGTCGCCGCCCAGCCGGTCCTTGGCCTGTTCGAGATGCTCGCCCGCGGTTTCCTTCACCCGCTCGTAGCCCTCCTGCGCGGTGGCCTTGGCCCGTTCCGCGAGGTCGTCGCGGGTTTCACCCATCAGCCGGTCCTCGGTCTCGGTGCCCGGCAGCAGGGCGCCCACCGCGGCGCCGAGGGCCAGTCCGATCGCGCCCAGCACCAGCGGCTGTTCGCGCATCAGCCAGCCCAATCCCTGGCGGGTGCTGTCGCCGAGGCGGTCCATGCCCTCCCATGCATCATGCGCGGCCGTCCTGGCCTGTTCCGCAACGGAGGCGGTGGCGGAGCCGATGCTGTCGCCGAGCCGGCCCATGCCCTCCCGCGCATCATGCCCGGCCATCCGCGCCCGTTCCGCGGCGGAGGCAGCGGCGGAACCCATGCTGTCGGCGGCACCGGAGGCGGCATCCGCGACCGAGCGATAGGCCTGGCCCGCCATCTCGCCGGCCCGGTCGGCGGCGCCGGCCAGGCTGTCGCGCAACCCCTCCGCCGCCTCGCCGACACGGTCCTTCGCCTCGCCCGCGGCATTGGCGGCGCGTTCGGTGAGCGATGGCCCATCCGCCTCGCCGCCATAGACCCGTGCGGCGCCCCGGTAGTTCCCGCCCTGGTAGCCGCGGCTGGCATAGTCGGGCGCCGGCAGGGCGCGCTGGTAGTAGTCGCCGTTGCTCCGCCTCGCCGGGCGATTGCCGGAGAGCATCAGCCAGCCCACCCCGGCGCCGATCAGCAGCAGCGGCATCGGGTTGTCGCGCACCTGCCGCCCGAGGTTGCGGGCGAATTCCGAGCCGCCGGACTCGCGCATGTAGTCCAGCGCCTGCTCGAAGAGCTGGCCGGGGGAGGCGCGATCGCGCAACTCCTCCAGCGTACCGGTGAGGCGGGCCCGCGTGGATTCCACCTCGCGCTCGATCTCGGCGCTGGAACGGTCGCCCGGGTCTGTCGCACTGCCGCTCATCGTACCTGCTCCTTCGCCACCTGCGCATCCCGCGAGAGCTGCTCGGCGGTGCGTTCGGGCATGAGGTTGGATGTCTTCAATTTGGACAGGCCGCTGTGCAGCAGCGCATAGCCGACCAGCGCCGCGACGACGCCCACGATCAGCCGCGACCAGCCGATCGCGATGCCGAAATGGACCAGCAGCGATTCCAGCGCGAAGAGCAGGATGATCAGCGCCCCGAAGAGCAGGGCGCCGCCCGCGACCAGCGGGGTGATCGCGCCGGCCGCCTGGCCGAATTTCTCGCCCATCTCGGCACGGGCAAGCTGGATCTCCTTGCGGAACAGCGTGGAGATCTGGCCCACCACGCTGCTGAAGAGTTCCGGAACCGAACGGTTGCTGTCGGATGGCATGGCCGTTCCCTCTTCAGGTCACCGGGTCCTGCGGGCCGCTGCGGTTGCCGGCCGCCGGCATCGCCCCGGCGCCGCCAAGCGTCGCCGCGGCCATGGTGGCCGGCCGCGCCGCCGGGATGGCGCCATCCTTCGGCTGCCCGCCTTCCGGCACCCAGCCCGGCGCGCCCATGGCGCTTGGCCGTGGCGTGGCGATGCCATGCCCCGGGGTGCCCTGCATGCCGCCGGAACGGCCCATGCCGCCCTGGTGGCCCAGTTCCGCCCGATGGCTCGCCCAGTGGTCCCCATGGTGCTGGTGCTCGGCCGAGCTCTTGGCGAATCGCGCCAGGGCGAAGCCGGCCAGCACCGCCGCGCCGAAGAAGGCCACCGGCTGGCGCCGCGCCAGATCCTCGACCTGGCCCATCAGCTCGCCCGGGCTGCGGTCGCGCAGCGCGCGGGCCATGCCGTCCACGGAGGCGGCCGCCTCATGCACATAGCGGGCGATCTGCGGCGAGGCGCCCTGCAACTCGTCCGCCGCCCGATGGACGGCGCGGGCCAAGCCCTCCGCCTGCTCGGCGCCCGCCTTCTTCTGCTCCTCTGCGAAGCCGAGCGCGCGCTCCTGGGCCGCCTCGGCCACCTTGCTGCCCTCCGCCTTCACCTCCTCGACGGTGCGCGAGGCCTCCTCGCGCAGCGCTCCGGCTGCCTGCCTGGCCTCGGCACCGATCCCGGCGGCGGCCGAGCGGACCTCGTTGCCCGCCTGGCGTATCGCGTCATCGGGGCTGCCGCTGGCATTGCGGGGCGGGCTGCCCGGCCCTTTGGCGTCACTCATGCGCTGCTCCTGCATTGGGGCGGTTGCCCTGGTCGGCCTCCAGGCAGCACCTGCCGTGGCAACAACAGCCAGAAGGCGCGGCCGTTCCAGGCGGCCGGTGCGATCCGGTGCCGAGCAGGCCGCCCTCGCGGTTCCAGTCGGGGCATCCTTGGTCTAGGGTGCCGCCCTCCAAGGCCAGCAGCGCCAGGCCCGCAACGAATGACCCGCCTCGACCGTTACATCTTCCGCCAATTGGTTGCCGCCCTGCTCGCCGTCACGGTCGGGCTGGCGGCGCTCGTCTGGCTGACCCAGTCGCTCCGCTTCATCGAGCTGGTGCTGGACCGCGGCCTCTCGCTGCTGGTCTTCGTGGAGCTCACCGGGCTGCTGCTGCCGAGCTTCTTCGCGGTGATCCTGCCCATCACCACCTTCGTGGTGACGCTCTTCGTCTATGTGCGGTTCTCCACCGACCGGGAGCTGGTGGTGATGCGCGCCGCCGGGCTCTCGCAGTGGCAATTGGCGCGGCCGGCCATCGGGCTGGCGCTGATCTCGGTGGGGACCTGCTACGCGCTGAACCTCTGGATGGTGCCGGCCAGCCAGGCCGCCTTCCGCGCCTGGCAATTCGAGATCCGCAACGAGCTGGCCGCGATCCTGCTGCAGGAAGGCGTGTTCAGCTCGGTCGGCGACGACCTGACGGTCTATGCCCGGCTGCGCGACCGCGACGGCACGCTCCGCGGCATCCTGGTGCATGACGCGCGGGAGCGCGGCGCCCCGATCACCATCCTGGCCGAGGCCGGGCGCATCACCGTCACCCCCCAGGGGCCGCGCGTCACGCTGGAGAACGGCCAGCGGCAGCAGGTGGAGCGGGTGCCGCCGCCGCCCGGCTCGCCCCCCGGCACGCCCGCCACCACCCGGCTCTCGGTACTCAGCTTCAGCGAGAACAGCGTCGACCTCGCCCGCGCCGCGCGGGGCGAGGAGAACCGCTATCGCAACGCCCAGGAACGCACCATCGACGAACTGCTGCACCCCGATCCGGCCGAGCACATCCCCGAGCGCGACCTCCGCCGCTTCAAGGCGGAGGCGCATCAGCGGCTGGCCGGGCCGCTGAACGCGCTCGGCTTCGGGCTGGTAGCCATGGCGACGGCGCTGACCGGCCAGTTCCGCCGGCATGGCGGCGGGTTCCGGCTCTTCGGCGGCATCGCCGTGGTGATCGTGCTGCTGGCGGTAGGGCTGATGACCGGCAACCTGGCGGCGCGGCAGAACAGCATGATCCCGCTGATCTGGCTGAACGCGCTGGCGCCGGGCCTGGTCGCGGTCTGGGTGCTGGCCGGCATGCCGGGCCTGCCGCAGGCGCTGCGGCACCCGCGCCGCGCCGTCGCCCAGCCGCAGGGCAGTGGCCTGTGACTCCCCAGGCGCGAGGCGGTGCCCTTTGACCATGGCCATCACCCTCACCCTCTACGTGGCGCGGCGCTTCCTCGGCGCCACCTTCGCCATGCTGGCCGGGCTGACCCTGCTGATCGGGCTTTTCGACTTCATTGAGCTGCTGCGCCGCGCCAGCACCCGCCCGGAGGCGAGCTTCGCCCTGGTGGCCTCGATCGCCGGGCTGCGCGTGCCCTATGTGTCGCTGCAGATCCTGCCCTTCGCCATCCTGCTCGGCGGCATCCTGGCCTTCTGGCGGCTGACCCGCTCCTCGGAACTGGTGGTGGCGCGGGCGGCGGGGATTTCCGCCTGGGGCTTCCTCTCGGGGCCGGTGCTGGTCGCGCTGGCCTTCGGCATCCTCGGCACCGCTGGCATCTCGCCGCTCGCCTCGGCCATGCTGGCGCGGGCGGAGCGGCTGGACTACGCCTATCTCCGCAACACCGCCGGCCTCACCGCGCTGGCCGGCGGCCGGCTCTGGCTGCGCCAGGCGGACCGGGGGCTGGAGCCCGGCGGGGTGGCCATCGTCTCCGGCCGGCCGCAGGCGGAGCGGCGGCTCCGGCCCGGCACCGACTTCACCATGACCGATGTGAGCCTCTGGCGCCTTTCCGCCAATGACCGGCCGCTGGCGCGGATCGAGGCGCCGCGGGCCCGGCTGCTGCCCGGGCGCTGGCTGCTGGAGGAGGCCGTCACCTTCAATGCCGACCACAGCGCCGGGCCGCGCCAGGATCTCAGCTTCCCCACCGACCTGACGCCGGACCGGATCGAGAACAGCTTCGCATCCCCGGATACGCTGAGCTTCTGGGCGCTGCCGGATTTCATCGCGGTGCTGGAGCAGGCGGGGTTCTCGGCGGTGCGCCACCGGCTGCATTTCCAGAGCCTGCTGAGCCTGCCGGTGCTGGCCGCCGCCATGGCGCTGCTCGCCGCCGGCTTCTCCATGCGCCCCTCCCGCCGCGGCGGCGTGGCGCAGATGATCGGGGCCGGCGTCGCCGCCGGCTTCGCGCTCTTCATGCTGGACCGGATCACCGGCGAGTTCGGCGAGGCCGGGACCCTGCCCGTGCAGCTCGCCGCCTGGGCGCCCACCATTGCCGGCCTGCTGCTGGCGCTCGCCCTGCTGCTGCACCTGGAGGATGGATGAGAGACGGCACCCGGCGCGGCGGAATGACCCTCGGGGCGGCGGTGCCGGGGCTGCGCCTGCTGGCAATGGCGGCGCTGGCCGCCGGGCTAGGCCTCGCCGCCGCCCCGGCGCGGGCGCAGGTCGAGGCGCCGATGGTCACGCCGCGCGACTCCTCCCCGCTGACCGGGGCATCGCGGCCGCGGAGCCAGACCCCGCTCACCGGCTTCGCCGCCAGCGGCCCCGGCGTCGACCCCAATGCGCCGGTGACCTTCACCGCCGACGAGGTGGAATACGACCGGGCGCGCGGCCTGGTGATCGCCCGCGGCCGGGTCGAGGCCTGGCAGGGCGAGCGGGTGCTGCGGGCCGAGGAGTTCACCTATGACCGCAATACCGGCATCGCCACCGCCCGGGGAAATGTCCAGTTGCTGGAGCCCGATGGCCAGGTGCTCTTCGCCGATGAGGCGGAGCTGAAGGACCGGTTCCGCGACGGCGTGCTGACCGGCGTGCGGGCGCTGCTGGCGGCGAATGCCCGCATGGCGGCGAATGGCGCGCGGCGGACCGGCGGCACCATCAACGAGCTGTCGCGGGTGGTCTATTCCTCCTGCGACCTCTGCCCGGAAGACCCGACCCGCCCGCCGCTCTGGCAGGTGGAGGCGCGGCGCGCGACCCAGGACAAGGAGCGGCAGCGGATCACCTACCGCGACGCCACCATCCGGCTCGCCGGCGTGCCGGCCTTCTACACGCCCTATTTCTCGCATCCCGATCCCTCGGCGCCCAGGGCCTCGGGCTTCCTGTTCCCGACGCTGGGCATCACGCGCTTCCTCGGCGCCTTCGTGGAGACGCCCTATTTCTGGGCGATCGACGGCACCTCCGACCTTACCATCTCGCCCATGTTCTCGGCCCGGCAATATCCGAATGTCGGATTCGAATACCGCAAGCTGTTCAATTCCGGCGAGATCCAGGCGGATGCCTCGATCGGCGGCTTCAACGGCACGGATGTCGACGGCAAGCAGGAACTGGCCGGCCACATCTTCGCCAAGGGCCGCTTCAGCATCGACGAGAATTGGCGCGTCGGCTTCGACCTGAACCGCGCCAGCAACGAGCTCTATCTCCGCACCTTCCGCTACGAGTACCGGCGGGTGCTGACCTCGCAGATCTACGCCGAGGGGTTCTGGGGCACCGAGCGCTATGCCCGCATCGACAGCCGCGTCTACCAGGGGCTGCGGTCCACCGACAACATCAGCCAGATCCCCTATGTCCTGCCCAACCTCTATACCGACTACGCGCCGCGGAGCCGCGTGCTGGGCGGCAACCTGACGGTCGATGCCGGCTATTTCGGCATCTACCGCGACATCGGCACCATGACCCAGCGGATCGCCAGCCGCGTCACCTGGAACCGGCCGGAGATCGGGCCGCTCGGCGATCTCTGGACCTTCAAGGTCCAGGGCGACGCGCTGGGCTACTATGCCCGCGGCCAGCAGGAGCCGCCGGTCAACCTGCCCGATGCCAATGGCACGCGCTCGGTCGGCAATATCCGCGCCGCGGTGGACTGGCGCATGCCCTTCGTGCGCGACGCCGGCGACTGGGGCAGCCAGACCATCGAGCCGCGGGTGCAGTTCGTCACCGGCCCGCGCATGGGGCCGCAGCGCCGCATCCCGAACGAGGACAGCATCGATTTCGAATTCACCGATGCCAACCTCTTCGCGCTGAACCGCTTCACCGGCCGCGACCGCCAGGAGGGCGGCTCACGCGTCGACATGGCGCTGCGCGGCGCCTGGGATTTCCGCAATGGCGGCCAGGTCGAGGGGCTGGTCGGCCGGTCCTACCGGTTCGACGACAACAGCTTCAATCCCTATCCGGGCTCCGGGCTGGAGCACCGCGCCTCCGACTACGTGGCGCGGCTCAGGGTGGCGCCGGTGTCCTGGTTCGAGACCATCGGCCGGGTCCGCACCGACAGCGAGCGGCCGCTGGAACGGCGGCTGGTGGACACGGTGGGAAACCTCTCGCTCGGCCCGGTGACGCTTTCGGCCGGCTATCTCTACTCGCCGCCGCTGCCCTACCTGGTGCCGAGCCGCACCCGCGAGGAGGTCGGCGCCGGCTTCACCGCCCGGATCGGCGATTACTGGCGGGCCGGCGTCAGCGGGAAATACGATCTCGGCCTGGACCGGCCGGTGCTGATCCAGGGCGCGGTTGGCTATGAGGACGAGTGCTTCATCATCGAGGGCCGCTTCGTCAAGCGCTTCGCCCAGGATCTGGCGACCCAGCAGCTCTACCCGGCGAATACCGTCGTGCTGATCCATATCGGCTTCAAGACGCTGGGCGATTACTTCTTCCGGGCGATCTGAACGGCCCGGCGGCGCCGCCGGCGGGGCTCTGGTGGGGCGCTGTCATGGACGGCCCCCGCCGCATCTTCTGCGCCCCGATCCCGTTGAGGTCCGGACAACGTCCATGACCTCGGGAGATGCCAATGCCTGCCACAACGCTTCGCCGCCGTGGCCTGCTGGCCCTGGCCGCAGCCGCGCCGCTCGCCCGCCCCGCCATCGCGCAGCAGGGCTTCCCCAGCCGGCCGATCCGCATGCTGGTGCCCTGGGCGCCCGGCGGCACCACCGACATCCAGATGCGCGCCCTCTGCGACGCGGCCTCGCGCAAGGCCGGCGTGCCTGTCGTGGTGGACAACAAGTCCGGCGCCGGCGGCATCCTCGGCGCGCAGGCGCTGCTGACCGAGAAGCCGGATGGCTACGCCCTGTCGCAGATGCCGGTGAGCGTCTTCCGCTACCCGGTGATGTCCTCCCGCCCGCCCTTCGACCCGATGAAGGACTTCACCTACATCACCCACCTGACCGGCTACACCTTCGGCGTGGTGGTGCGGGCGGATTCGCCCTGGAAGACCTGGCAGGAATTCCTGGACTACGCGAAGAAGAACCCAGGCAAGGTCGATTACGGCACGCCCGGCGTCGGCACCTCGCTGCATATCACCATGGAGCGGATCGCGGAGGAGAAGGGCATCGACTGGACCCACATCCCCTTCCGCGGCTTCGCCGAGAACATCCAGGCGCTGCTCGGCAAGCAGATCGACGCCACGGTGGACACCTCCGGCTGGGCGGAACTGGTACAGGGCGGCCAGGTCAGGCTGCTGGTGGTGTGGACCGCGGAGCGGGCGAAGCGCTTCCCGGACGTGCCGACGCTGCGCGAGACCGGCACCGATATCGTCTCTGCCTCGCCCTACGGCTTCGCCGGGCCGAAGGGCATGGACCCCGGGGTGGTGAAGGCGCTGGACGACATCTTCAAGGAGGCGCTCTACGCCCCCACGCATCTGGCAGTGCTGGACCGCTACGACATGCCGGTGATGTACAAGGGGCCGGAGGAGTATGCGGCCTTCGCCCGGCAGCAGATGGAGGAGGACCGGGCAATGATCGAGAAGCTGGGCCTGAAGATCAACTGATCCGCAACCCGATCGCGCAGATTCCGGCCCGGCGGTGACATCCGCCGGGCCGGGGACCGGAGAGGCGGACCGCTTGTATCCTGCGGACCGGTTCACGCCCTCCGGCTGCGCCTGCGGGCGACCGGGCCGCTCAGTTCATCTTCAGCCCGAGCTTGCGGATCATCTCGCCCTCTTCCTTGTACAGGCGCTGGACGAAGGCGGTGTAGTCCGCCGAGTTCATGTAGTCGGGCTCCATATCGTAGCGCTCCAGCACGACCTGGTGCGCGGGATCCTCCAGAGCGGCCTTGAAGGCGTCGTGCAGGATCTTCACCACCCCGGGGTCCATGCCCCTAGGCCCGGCGAAGCCGTAGGGCGAGGCGGAGACGATATCGGTGCCGGTCTCGCGCAGCGTCGGCACATCCGGGAAGCGCTTGGTCCGCTTCGCGGTCCAGACCACCAGCAGCCGCAGCAGCCCCCCTTCGACCAGCGGCGCCCAGCCGGTGGAATCGGCGGTGCAGTCGATCGTGCCGGAGAGCGTCGCCTGCTGGTTCTCGGCACCGCCCCGGAAGGGCACATGCACCCAATCGATGCCGTGCCGCTGCGCGATCTGCTCCATGGTGATGTGCAGGCTGCTGCCCACCCCCGGCGTGCCGTAGGTGACCTTGCCCGGATTCGCCTTGGCGTGGGCGAGGAACTCCTGCCAGGTCTTCCAGGGACGGTCGGCCTTCACCACCACGCCGAAGGTATAGCCCGTGACGTGGATGACGTAGGTGAAGTCATTCAGCGGGTCGAAATTCGGCCGGTCCGTCATCTGCGGCAGGCGGAAGACCGAGATCGGCATCTGGGTCAGGGTATAGCCGTCGGGCCGCGCATCCTTCACCGCCAGCGCGCCGAGCGTGCCGGCGACGCCGGGGCGATTCTCGATGACGATGGTCTGACCCAGCTTCCGCGAGGCGATCTCGGCGAGAGAGCGCATCTGCCCATCCGTCGATCCGCCGGGCGGCCAGGGGACGATCAGGCGGATCGGCCGATCCGGGAAATTCCCCTGGGCGAGCGCAGGGCGGGCAAAGGTGGCACCCGCGCCAAGCATGAGGGCGGCGCGGCGGCCAACCAGAAATCCATTCGTCACGATATACTCTCTCCCGGCCTGCCGGGCCAATCGGATGGCCCGTTCACGGGCGGTATTTGGGCCGAAAGGCCCGGCGGCACAACCGGGGGCGGGCCAGTCTGGATACGATACCGAACCGGTACCCCATGCCGCCGCGCCCGCAGGCGTGACCGGCGAAGCCTGGCGCACCACCCGCACCGGTTGCACGGCACTGGCCCTTCGGGGAGAGTTCCATCCAATGGGACCGGCCGCGGCAGGCCGGCGATCACGGAGGAAGCATTCCGAATGACGATGGTCCTTGGCCGCCGCATCCTGCTGGCCACCGCCGGTGCCGCCAGCCTGGCCCGCCCCACCCTCGCCCAGCCCCGCTACCCCGACCGGCCGATCCGCGTGCTGGTGCCCTGGACTCCGGGCGGCGCCACCGACATCCAGATGCGCGCGGTCTGCGAGGCCGCCTCCCGCCATCTCGGCCAGCCGGTGGTAGTGGAGAACCGGCCCGGCGCCAGCGGTACATTGGGCGCGCTGGCGGTGAAGGACGCGAAGCCGGATGGCTATACGCTGTCGCAGATGCCGAACGGCGTGTTCCGCATGCCGGCGATGGTGGCACGGCCGCAATGGGACCCGCTGCGCGACTTCACCTGGATCATCCGCATGGTCGGCTACATGGGCGGCGTGGTGGTGCGGCCGGATGCGCCCTGGCGCGACATGCCGGCGCTGCTGGACCATGCCCGCGCCCATCCGGGGGCGCTGAATTACGGCACGCCGGGCGTGAACACCACCGAGGTGCAGATGCAGCGCCTGGCGCGCGCGGCGGCGGTGGACTGGGTGCCCGTGCCCTTCCGCGGCGCCGCGCCGAACCTGCAGGCGCTGCTCGGTGGGCAGATCCATTTCTCAGCGGAAACCAGCGCCTGGGCCGACATGGCGCTGGAGGGCACGCTGCGGCCGCTCGCGGTCTGGATGTCCGAACGGGTGAAGCGCTTCCCTGACGTGCCGACCTTCCGCGAATTGGGCTATGACGTGATCGGCGAATCCGCCTATGGCATCGCCGGCCCGCGCGGCATGGAGCCGGAGGTGGTGCGGACCATCCATGACGCCTTCCGGAAGGCGGTGCACGACCCCACGCATCTCGCCGTGCTGGCGCGCTTCGACATGCCGGTGCGCTATCTGGATAGCCAGGACTTCACCGCCGATGCCGCCGTGCAGGCCGAGGAGGCACGGCGCATCGTGCAGGAACTCGGCCTCAAAGCGGCATGAGCGGCAGGCTGCATCTCCGCTGCGGCGACGACCTGCGGGAGCGCCTGCCGCGCGCCGGCCTGGCCGGCGACTACCTCTGCTTCGCCGACCCCATCTGCCAGGGCCCGGCCCGGGACAGCGGCAGCCTGGCGGATTTCCTGGCGCTGCGGGCGCGCTTCGTCGCGCTGCATGCGGGGGTGGATGCGGCGGAGGCGCGGCAGCGCCTCGGCCGCGAATACGCGGCGCTGCAGGACCTGCACCGATACGACGCGGTGTGGCTGTGGTTCGAGCACGACCTCTGGGACCAGGCCGCGCTGATCCGCGTGCTGTCGCTGCTGGCGGAGCAGCGCGCGCTGGAGGGCAGGCTCTGGCTGTTGCCGGCGGATGGCAGGCGCAGCTTCCCCGAACTCGATGATGCCGAGCTTGCGGCGCTCCGCCCGGCACCGCTCACCCGCCTGCAACTGGAACAGGCGGCGGAAGCCTGGAGCGCCTTCGCGGCGCCGGACCCGGTCGCGCTCGACCGGCTCTCCCGCCGTGCCCTGGCCCTGCCCTTCCTCGGCGCCGCGCTGCGCCGGCACCTGCGCGACCTGCCCTGGACCACGGATGGGCTGGCCGAGACCGAGCGGCTGGCGCTGCGGGCGGTGCGCGATGGCGCGGCGGAGGCGGCAGTGTTCCGCGCGCTCCGCGCCGCCGACCCGATCTTCCATGTGACCGATCTGATCACCCGCGACGTGCTGCGCCGGTTGGGCAGCGGGCCGAACCGGCTGATCTCCCGCGCGGCGCCGCTGGTGCTGACGCCGCGCGGCCAGGCGGTTCTGGCGGGAGAGGCGCGGCACCGGCCGCCGCCGCGCGCCCAGGGCGGCGTCACGGTGCGGCCGGACCCGCCCTGGCTCTGGGACCCGCGGCGGGCCGGGGTGGTGGCGGCGCGGCAATAGAGCAGATCGTCGCAGGGCGGAACCGCCCGGAGGCGTGAATCTGCTCTACAAACAACAGGTTACAGCGGCGCCGCCGGGCGGCATCAGCCCGCGTAGCGCCTGACCATGCTGGCGCAGAATCCCGCGAATTCCTCCTTCACCTGGGGCGGGCTGGTATGGTGCGGCGCGATGCCCCGGTGCTCCGGGGTGAAGCAGAAGGTGACGGTCACCTCCAGGTCCCGCAGCGCCTGCATCTGCCGGTCGAACCAGGCCAGCGCATCCGGGCGGAAGCTGTCGGCCCAGGAGAGGCCGGTGCGCAGATGCCTGACGCCCAGCCGCTTCATCCAGGCCACCGCGTCGTCCAGCCGGTGGTCCTGGTAATGGAACCACTGGCAAATCCCCATCGCCCCCGCATGCCTGGCAAATTCCGCCAGCGCCAGCTTCGGGCTGCCATCCTCGCGGAGCAGGCCCATGTGGAAATGCCGGTAGTAGGAGGAGCCCTCTGCTTCCCGGTGCCGCGTCGTCGCCTCCCAGCTACGGGGCAGGTCATAGAGGCTGTACCAATGGATGCGCGGCGCCTGCCCCAGCAGAAGCTCCGCCGTCCGGTTCACGCCCCAGGCCTGTACCTCCTCGGCGCCGAAGCTGGAGACGCCCACCTCCGAGACCCAGACCGGCAGGTCGGTGACGGCCTGGATCTCCTTGAGCTTCGCGGGCCATTCCTGGATCTGCCAGAGATTCCAGTCGAGCGGGAAGCCATGCACGGCCACCGCCTCCATCTCCGCCAGCACGCCGCGCTGGCCCATCTTGGCGATGAAGGACGGATCGATCGGGGATATGCCGCCCAGCACCCGCGGCAGCCGCGCATTCTCGGCGCGGATGGCCTGGCCTGCCAGCCGCGCGGTTTCCGCGAAGATCACCCAGTCCGGGTCGATCTCGGGGTCCCAGTGCGACTTGTTGTTCGGCTCGTTCCAGATCATCGCGGCTTCGATCATCGGCGCGGACCCCTCGCAGGATAGACCGCGGCCGCCTCGCAGGGGGCGGCGCCGCGGCGGCAGAGATAGACCTCCCGGTCCGGATGCGCGAGGATCTCGAAGCCGGAATTGCGCAGCATGGCCTCCGCGCAGGCGCGGTTGGGAACCCACCAGTTGGTCGGATCGCAGGCATAGCGATGCTCGATGAAATGCAGCTTCGGCCAGGAGGGCAGGTCGAATTGCGCCGTCGCCTCGAAGGGATAGTCCGGCTCGACGGGACCGATCTCCGGCGCGCCGCGCTGCATCGTCTGGAAGACCAGCAGGTCGCCCACGACATGCTCATGGATGAGGTCGAGCGCCAGCAGCGGATGCCGCAGGTGATAGAGCACGCCCATGAACAGCACGATGTCGAAGCGCTCGCCGAGCGAGCCGACCTGGTAGACGGACAGTTCGCGGTATTCGATGTCGAGGTCCAGCGTTTCCGCGGCGAAGCGCGCCTGCGCCAGGTATCCTTCGTCCGAGTCGATGCCAAGCACACGGGCGGCGCCGCGGCGCTTCATCTCCATGGAGAAGAAGCCGCCATTGCAGCCGATGTCCAGCACGCTCTTTCCCGTCAGGTCCGGCGGCAGGGCATGCGCGAAATGCTGCCAGACCGTGGCCGGGTAGTCGCCCAGGAAATGCTCCGGCGCGGTGCGCACGCCGTGCAGGTCGATATTGTGGAACCACTCGCCCAGCGCCGCCGCACCCGCGCGGATCTCGTCGCGCGATCGCTTACTGTCCATGCCGCGTCTTCCCCGCAGTTCAGGCCGCCCGGAGGTCGTTCATGCCGATCACCTTGCCGCCACCTTCCCATGCCACCAGCAGGCTGACCGAGGCCGGGCCGATCTCGATCCGCTCATAGGCCTGCAGCGGCAGCCCGAGGTAATGCGCCAGCACCGCCTTCAGCACGTCGCAATGGCTGACGATGGCCAGGCCCGCATCCGGATGGCGCGCCCGGGATGCCTCGATGTGGCGCACGGCACGGGCCTGCGCCGCCCGCATGCTCTCTCCGCCCGGGGCCTCCGCGCTGTCGCGCGCCTGGTTCCAGCGCCGCCAGCGCGGGTCGCGCTCCAGAATGTCGAAATCCTGGCCCGTCCAGAGGCCGAAATCGATCTCGTTGATCTCCTCCGCCACCACCGGCTGCAACCCCAGGCGCCGGGCCAGGGGCGCGGCGGTGTTGCGGCAGCGTTCCAGCGGGCTGGTATGGACAGCGGCGATGCTCTCCCGGCCGAGCAGCTCCGCCAGCCGCGCCGCCTGCGCCTGGCCCCGTGCACTCAGGGCGACGCCCGGCATCCTGCCGCACAGCACGCTGCCCACCCGATCATGCGCCGCATGGCGCAGCAGGAAGAAGGTCGTCGCCATCGGAGCCCCGGTCAGTCCAGCCCGTCGATGAAGCGTTGCGTGCGCTCCCGCGCCTCGCCATCGGTGAATTGCTGCGGCGGGGATTTCATGAAGTAGCTGGAGGGCCCGGTCAGCGCGCCGCCGATGCCCCGGTCGAGGGCGAGCTTCGCGCAGCGCACCGCATCGATGACGATGCCGGCCGAGTTCGGCGAATCCCAGACCTCCAGCTTCAGCTCCAGATTCAAGGGCACGCCGCCGAAAGCCGTTCCTTCCATGCGGATATGTGCGAATTTCCGGTCGCCCAGCCAGGGCACGAAGTCGCTGGGCCCGACATGCACGTCCCTCGCGGGCAGCGGGGTGCCAAACTGGCTGGTGACGGCCTGGGTCTTGGAAATCTTCTTGGACTCCAGCCTCTCCCGCTCCAGCATGTTCTGGAAGTCGGAATTGCCGCCGAAATTCAATTGATAGGTGCGGTCCAGCCGCACCCCGCGCTCGCGGAACAGGTTGGCAAGCACCCGGTGCAGGATGGTCGCGCCCACCTGGCTCTTGATGTCATCGCCGATGATCGGCAGCCCTCTGGCCTTGAAGCGCCCATGCCAGGCCGGGTTGGAGGCGATGAAGACCGGGATGCAGTTCACGAAGGCGCATCCCGCCTCCAGCGCCTGCTCCGCATAGAATTCGGTCGCGCGTTGCGAGCCGACCGGCAGGTAGGAGACCAGCACATCGGTCTCGCTGCGCCGCAGGATGCCGGCCACATCGGCGCAGGGCGCCTCCGCTTCCTCAATCTCCATGCGCAGGTATTTGCCCAGCCCGTCCAGCGTCGGCCCGCGCTCCACGCGCACTCCGGTTGGCGGCAACTCCGTGAAATTATGCGTGTTGTTCGGCGGCGCCAGCAGCGCCTCCGCCAGGTCCCGCCCGACCTTGGCGGCCGACACGTCGAAGGCGGCCGAGACCTCGATGTCGCGCACGTGGTAGCCGCCGAGATCCGCATGCATTAGCCCGGGCGGCAGGTCATTCGCCGACGCCTCGCGATAGAAGGCGAGCCCCTGCACCAGGGACGAGGCGCAATTCCCCGCGCCGACAATGCCAACCCGCATCCGACCTGGCTCCTAAGATCTGGCAGGTGCCGGTCGCGGCCGCATGCGAGGCGGAGCGTCGTGGAACCGTGATTGGCGCATGGTTGCTCCTGTCCCTGCCTGCGTCCCTCGCACCGCGTTATGCGCGACGTGGCCATGGAACGCCATTGCAGCTTCCTTGTTCCTTGGAAACGGGATTTTCCACCCGATCACAGCGTAGTGCGCGGCCGATGCGCCCCGCAGGTGAATCCGCCGTCATGATGACGCGTTGGCGCCGCCGGACCGGCCTGCAGCCTGGATCGGGCGAGGCTGCGCGCGGGAAGGACGGGCCAGCGGGGCAGGCGGACCGGCGCTCGAATCTCCTCGCACCGGGACATGAAACCGTTTCCGCCGGCGAGGGTTGTTCATCTTGTTCTTTCCTGCTGCCCTCGTGCTCCGCAGCCGCAAGGGCCGTGCGCAGCAGAAGAAGACCCATGGCCGAATGGAGTGGAATGCGTGGCAGAGACGGTCCTGATCACCGGCGGCGCCGGCTTCATCGGATGCCATGTGACGCGGGCCCTGCTCGAGCGCGGCTACCGCGTTCGCGTGCTCGACAGCCTGATCGAGCAGGTCCACGGCAGTTCGGGCATGCCGTCCCAGCTCGACCCCGAGGCCGAGTTCGTCGCCGGCGACGTGCGTGACCAGGCGGCATTGCAGCGCTGCCTGCATGGCGTCGACCAGGTGGTGCACCTGGCGGCGGAAGTGGGCGTCGGCCAGAGCATGTATGCGGTGGACCGCTATGTCTCGGTCAATGACTGCGGCACCGCCTGCCTCTTCCAGCAACTGATCGAGCGCCCGGTGCGGCGCGTGGTCGTCGCATCCTCCATGAGCATCTATGGCGAGGGCCTCTACAGCGACGCCGCCGGCGCCCTGCACGAGGATGTGGTGCGCCTGCCGCGCAGCCGGCCGGACGACCCCTGGGATCCGCTCGACCCGCAGGGCCGACCACTCAGGCCGGTGCCGACGCCCGAGGGCAAGCGCCCCAACCTCGCCTCGGTCTATGCCATCACCAAATTCGTGCAGGAGCGCCTGACGCTGACCCTGGCGCCGGCCTATGGGATGGAGGGCGTGGCGCTGCGCCTCTGGAATGCCTATGGGCCGGGGCAGGCGCTGTCCAATCCCTATACCGGCGTGCTGGCCATCTTCGCCTCCCGCCTGCACAACGGCCAGCGCCCGATGATCTTCGAAGATGGCCGGCAGCGCCGCGACTTCGTGCATGTCGGGGATGTGGCGCGCGCCTTCGTGCTGGCGCTGGAGCATCCCAGGGCGGCCGGGCAGGTCTACAACGTCGCCAGCGGCCATGACCGCACGGTGGAGGAGGTCGCCCGCGCCCTGGCCGCGGCGATGGGGCGGCCGGAGCTGACGCCGGAGGTCACCGGCAAGACGCGCAGCGGCGACATCCGCCACAACATCGCCGATATCCGCAAGATCCAGCGGGAGCTGGGCTTCAGCGTGGAGCGCGACTTCGGGCGCGACCTCGCGGAACTGGCCGAATGGGTCGCACGGCAGCAGGCGGAGGACCGCGTGCAGAAAGCCAGCAGGGAACTCGAGGCGCGGGGACTGGTCGCATGAACGGGGTGGACATGCCGCTTCCCCTGCCCTCGATCGGCGGGCGGCAGCCCGTGCTGATCACCGGCGGCGCCGGCTTCATCGGCTCCAACATGGCCGACCGCCTGGCACGGGAGGGCCATGATGTCCTGGTCTTCGATGCCCTGGCCCGCCCGGGGGTCGAGGCCAACCTGGACTGGCTGAAGCGCCGCCACCCGCAGCGGATCTCCACCCGCATCGCCGATATCCGCGACGAGGCGGCGGTGGTGGATGCCGCCGCCGATGCGCAGGCGGTGTTCCATCTCGCCGGGCAGGTGGCGGTGACCACCAGCCTGGTCGATCCGCGCGAGGATTTCGACATCAACCTGCGCGGCACCTTCACCCTGCTGGATGCGCTGCGCCGGCGAGGGCAGCCTGTGCCCCTGGTCTTCGCCAGCACCAACAAGGTCTATGGCGACCTGCTGGACATCGCGCTGGAGCGGCGCGGCGACTGCTATGCGCCGGCCGATCCGGCAATCCGCGCCAGGGGCATCGGGGAGTCCCGCCCGCTGGACTTCCACACACCCTATGGCTGCTCCAAGGGCGCGGCGGACCAGTATGTGCTGGACTTCGCCCGCAGCTTCGGCGTGCCCACCGCGGTCATGCGCATGAGCTGCATCTTCGGCCAGCGGCAGATGGGCACCGAGGACCAGGGCTGGGTCGCGCATTTCCTGATCCGCGCGCTCCGCCGCGAGCCCATCAGCATCTTCGGCGACGGCTGCCAGGTGCGCGACGTGCTGCATGTGAACGACGCGGTGGAGGCCTATCTCTCCGCCTGGCGCCGCATCGGCGCGGTGCAGGGCCGGGCCTTCAACCTGGGCGGCGGCCCCACCAATGCGGTCAGCCTGCGCCAGGTGATCGCCTGCATCGAGGACCTGGTCGGGCACCGCGTGGAGACGCGCCACGCCGATTGGCGCGCCGGCGACCAGCGCTATTACGTCTCCGACACCAGCCTGGCGATGCGCGAGCTGGGGCTGCGCCCGCCGACCCCCTGGCCCGTCGGGATCGCCGCCCTGGCCCGCTGGCTGCGGGAGGAACATGCGGCGCCGGCGCCCGCCAGGCCGGTGGAGGCGCTGCCATGAGGGTCGCCCTCGTCAACCCGCCCTGGAGCTTCGAGAACAGCATCTATTTCGGCTGCCGGCAACCGCATCTGCCGCTTGAGCTGGGCTACTGCAAGGCGGAGCTGGAAGCGGCGGGCCATGAGGTGCTGATGCTGGACGCGCATCTCTGCGGCACTCCCATGGCCGCGCTGGTGCAGGCCGTGACGGAGTTCCAGCCCGGCATGACGGTGGTGACGACCGCGCCCAGCTACCTGTTCTGGCGCTGCGCCCAGCCGGAGCTGCGCATCCCGCATGCCTTCCTGGCAAGCCTCGGGCGGCGCGGCGGGCGGACGGTCGCGGTCGGCCCGCATGGCTCCGCCACCCCCCGCGCCGCGCTGCGCAAGCTTGGCGCCGATGTCGTGGTGCTCGGGGAATGCGAGGAGATCGTCAGGCAACTCGCCGGTGGCGGCGCACTGGCCGGGATTCCCTCCATCGCCTTCCGGGATCAGGCGGAAATCCGCGTCACCGGCGGGCCGGCGGCCGCGGGTTTCGTGCGGGCACCCGCCCTGCGCTGGCCGGATGAGTGGATCCGCCGCCACACCCATCACCACCACCGCTTCGAGGCGGCGCCGGAAGGGCCGGGCGCCGAGGTCGAGGCCTCGCGCGGCTGCCCCTATACCTGCAGCTTCTGCGCCAAGACGGATTTCCGCGACAAGTACCGCCGCCGCGACCTCGGCCTGGTCCTGCAGGAGGTGGATGGGCTGATCGCCCAGGGCGTCGAATACATCTACTTCATCGACGAGATCTTCCTGCCGCAAAGGCCGCTGCTGGATGCGCTGGTGCCGCGCCACCTGCGCTTCGGCGTGCAGACCCGGATCGACCTCTGGAAGCCCGAGATGCTGGACCTGCTCGGCGCCGCCGGCTGCGTCTCGATCGAGGCGGGGGTCGAGAGCCTGACCGTCGAGGGCCGCGCCGCGCTCGACAAGGACTGCCGCGCCTCCACGGATGAGCTGGCGGATAGGCTGATCCATGCGCGGCGCTCGGTGCCCTTCGTGCAGGCCAACCTCATCAAGACCGATGGCGACGATCCGCAGATGGTCGCCGACTGGCGGGGCCGGCTGCAACGCCATGGCGTCTGGGCCAATGATCCGGTGCCGCTCTACCCCTATCCCAGCTCCCCCGATTACCGGAAGCTCTGGGGCGCGCCGGATGATGCCGCCTGGGAACGCGCCCATGCGCATTACCTCGGCCAGTTCAGCAGCTTCAGCGACATCCAGGAAGAGCGGCCGCTTGCCTTGCGCGACCTGGAGGCCGCGTGTTTCCACGACTAGACCACGAGCCGGCCGGCGCCTCGGCCCAGCCGAGGATGCCCTGCGATACACTGCTCCGCGTCTTCATGACGGCAGATGCGGTCGGCGGCGTCTGGTCCTATGCGCTGGATCTCTCGCGCGGCCTTGCCGCGGAAGCGGCCGAGGTGACGCTGGCCATCCTCGGCCCGGCGCCCGATGCCGCGCAACTCGCCGAAGCCGCCGCCATCCGGCATCTGCGCCTGGTGCCGACCGGCCTGCCGCTGGAATGGCTGGCGCCGGATGCGGGTTCGGTGCTGGCGGCAGCCAGGGAACTCGCCGATCTGGCCGCGGCGGAGGGTGCCGATATCGTGCATCTGAACAGCCCCGCCCTCGCTGCCGGCGCTGGCTTTGCGGCACCGCTGGTCGCGGCCTGCCATTCCTGCGTCGCCACTTGGTGGGAGGCGGTGCGCGGCGGTGCCCTGCCGCCGGATTTCCGCTGGCGCCGCGACCTGGTCGCGGCCGGCTACCAGGCCGCCGATCTGCTGATCTGCCCCAGCGCCGCCTTCGCTGCCGCGACCGCCGCGGCCTATGGCCTGCGCCAGGCGCCGCGTGTGGTGCATAATGGCCGCACGCGGCAGGAAGCCATGCTGCCCCCGGCAGAACTGCCGGCGGATTGCGCCTTCACCGCGGGCCGGCTCTGGGACGAAGGCAAGAACCTGCGGGTCCTGGACGATGCCGCCGCGCTGCTGGATGCGCCCGTCATCGCCGCCGGCCCGCTGCGAGGCCCGAATGGCGCCGAGACCGCCTTGCCGCATCTGCGCAGCCTTGGTCCCCTGGGCGCGGCGGAGGTGGCAGCCTGCCTTGCCGCGCGCCCGGTCTTCGTCTCCGCCGCGCGCTACGAACCCTTCGGCCTGGCGGTGCTGGAAGCGGCCCAGGCCGGCTGCGCCCTGGTGCTGTCGGATATCCCCTCCTTCCGCGAGATCTGGGGCGATGCCGCCGATTATGTCGCGGAGGATGCCGGCCCGGTCTATGCCCGCGCCATTGGGCGGCTGTTGCGGGACCCGGATCTCCGCCGGCGGCGCGGCGCCGCTGCCCGCGCCCGTGCCGCCCGCTACACGGTGGAGGCCATGGTCGCCGGCACGTTCGCCCTGTATCGGGAATTGCTGGCGCAGCCGGCACGGCGAAGGATCGGCCTGTGAAGCTCGTCTATTTCACCCATTCGCTTGCCTCCTGCTGGAACCACGGCAATGCGCATTTCCTGCGCGGCGTGCTGCAGGAATTCCAGGACCGCGGCGACGAGGTGGTCGCCCTGGAGCCGGCGGAGCCCTGGAGCCTGCAGAACCTGCTGCAGGACCACGGCGCCTCTGGCCTCGATGCCTTCCACGCCGCCTATCCCGCCCTGCGGTCGCGCCGCTTCACCGATGCGGCGGCGGTCGAGCCGGTGCTGGAAGGCGCCGATCTGGTGATCGTCCATGAATGGAACGACCCTGCTTTGATCGCCGCCCTCGGCCGGCTGCGGCGGCGGGGGGGCGCGCTTCACCCTGCTGTTCCACGACACCCACCACCGCGCCGTCAGCGACCCCGAGGCCATCCGCGCCTTCGACCTCGATGGCTATGACGGCGTGCTGGCCTTCGGCGAGGCGCTGGCGCAGGTCTATCGGCGCTGGGGCTGGGAGGGCCGGGTCTGGGTCTGGCACGAGGCCGCCGATACCCGCCGCTTCCACCCGCCCGCCCGGGAGGGCCACAGGGAGGGCCTGGTCTGGATCGGCAATTGGGGCGATGGCGAGCGCAGCGAGGAGCTGGAGCGCTTCCTGCTGCGTCCCGCTCGGGCGGCCGGCCTGCCGCTCGACATCCATGGCGTGCGCTACCCCGGACCGGCGCTGGCGATGCTGGCGCGGCATGGCGCGCGATACCGGGGCTGGCTGCCCAATGCACGCGCCCCCGAGACCTTCGCGCGCTACCTGGCCACGGTGCATGTGCCGCGCCGCTTCTATGTCGATCTCCTGCCCGGGATTCCCACCATCCGCGTCTTCGAGGCCCTGGCCTGCGGCATCCCGCTGGTCTCCGCGCCCTGGCGGGACAGCGAGGGCCTGTTCCGCCCCGGCCAGGACTACCTGCTGGCCCGCGACGAGGCGGAGATGCTGCGCCATCTGAAAGCGCTGCGGCAGGATGCGGGCCTGCGCGCCTCGCTGGTCGCCAGCGGGCTGGAGCGCATCCGCGCGCGCCACAGTTGCGCGCATCGGGTGCAGGAGCTGCTCGGCATCCTGGCCAGCCTCCGCCAGCGGGACGTGACGGAGAACGCCGCATGAAGATCGCCTTCTACGGGTCCAGCCTGCTCTCCTCCTACTGGAACGGCGCAGCCACCTATTACCGCGGGATGCTGGGCGACCTGGCGCGGCGCGGCCATGCCATCACCTTCTACGAACCCGATGCCTTCGACCGGCAGCAGCACCGCGACATGGAGCCCCCCGATTGGGCCGAGGTGGTGGTCTACCCCGCGACCGAGGCGGCGCTGCGCGGCGTCGTCGCCGCGGCGGCGCGCGCGGATGTGGTGGTGAAGGCCAGCGGCGTCGGCGTCTTCGACGATGCGCTGCTGCAAGGCACGATGGCGGCGGCCCGGCCGGAGGCCATCCGCATCTTCTGGGATGTCGATGCGCCCGCCACCCTGGCCGAGATCGGTGCCGCCCCGGAGCATCCGCTGCGCCGCATGCTGCCGGCGCTGGACCTCGTGCTCACCTATGGCGGCGGCCCGCCGGTGGTCGAAGCCTATGAGGGTTTCGGCGCCCGCCGCTGCGTGCCGGTCTACAACGCGCTCGACCCCGCCACGCACCATCCCGTGCCGCCCGAGCCGCGCTTCGCCGCCGACCTCGCCTTCCTCGGCAATCGCCTGCCGGACCGGGAGGCGCGGGTGGAGCAGTTCTTCCTGGACCCCGCGGCACGGCTGCCGGAGCGGCGCTTCCTGATCGGCGGCAATGGCTGGGAGACAAAGGAGATGGCGCCGAATGTGCGTCGGCTCGGCCATGTCTATACGCGCGAGCACAATGCCTTCAACAGCACGCCGCTCGCGGTGCTCAACATCGCCCGCGACAGCATGGCGGCGACCGGTTTCTCGCCGGCGACGCGGGTCTTCGAGGCAGCGGGCGGCGGCGCCTGCCTCATCACCGATGCCTGGGTCGGGCTGGAGCTGTTCCTGAAGGAGGGCGAGGAGGTGCTGGTGGCGCGCGACGCCCAGGATGTCGCCGCGCATGTCGCGGCGCTGACCCCCGAACGCGCCCGGGCGATCGGCGCGGCAGGCCGTGCCCGCATCCTCGCCGGCCATACCTATGCCCGGCGCGGCGCCGAGGTGGATGCGCTGTTGCGGGACGAGGCGGTCCGGAAGGCAGGCAGGAGCGCCGCATGAGGCAGCCGCCGCTCGATGTCGTGGTGCTCGGCCTCAGCCTCTCCTCGGCCTGGGGCAATGGCCATGCCACCACCTTCCGCGCCCTGCTGAAAGCCTTCGCCGGCCGCGGCCACCGCGTGCTGTTCCTGGAGCGGGACGTGCCCTGGTACGCGGCGGAGCGCGACCTGCCCGCGCCGGACTTCTGCCGCCTGGAATTCTACCCGGACTTGGCCGCGCTGCAGTCCTGGCGCGGGGCCATCGCCGCGGCCGATGCCGTCATCCTCGGCTCCTATGTGCCGGAGGGGGTGGCGGTCGGCCGGCTGGTGCAGGATGCGGCGCATGGCGTCACCGCCTTCTACGACATCGACACGCCGGTCACGCTGGCCAAGCTGGAGCGCGGCGACGAGGAATACCTCTCGCCGGCGCTGATCCCGGGCTACGACCTCTATCTCTCCTTCACCGGCGGCCCGACGCTGCGGCGGCTGATGGACCGCTACGGCTCGCCCGCCGCGCGGCCGCTCTACTGTTCGGTGGATGCCGCGGCCTATCGGCCGATGCAGGCACCGACGCGGTGGGACCTCAGCTATCTCGGCACCTATAGCGCCGACCGCCAGCCGACCCTGGACCGCCTGCTGCTGGAGCCGGCCCGCCGCGCGCCGGCGCTGCGCTTCGTGGTGGCCGGGCCGCAATACCCGGCCGAAATCGACTGGCCCGCCAATGTCGAGCGGCTGGAGCATGTCTCCCCCCGCCGACCACCCCGCCTTCTATGCGGCCAGCCGCTACACGCTGAATGTCACCCGCGCCGACATGATCCGCGCCGGCTACAGCCCCAGCGTCCGGCTCTTCGAGGCCGCGGCCTGCGGCACGCCCCTCATCTCCGACCGATGGGAGGGCATCGGGACGCTGTTCGACCCGCGCCGGGAGATCACCCTGGCCGAGACGCCGGAGCAGGTTCTCGCCGCCCTGCGCGACCGCCCCGAGGCCGCCCGGCGGAGCCAGGCGTCAGCCGCGCGAGAACGCGTCCTGGCGGAACATACCGCCGCGCATCGCGCCGCCGAACTCGAAGCGCATCTGATCGAGGCGCGGGAGCGCAAGACGCAGCTCCAGCCCGCCGCCGCCGTCCGGCGCCTCGTGGGAAGCTGAGCCGCGCGGATGCTGGTCTTCGGTGACGCCCCGCGGCGGGAGCCACCGCAGGCCTTGCTGGCCGCCCTCGCCCAGGCGCTGCGCGATACAGCGGCGATGCCGCCGGGCATCATCCGCCACGGCGCCCTGGCCGATGCCTTCGTGGCCGCCGGGGAATTGGCGCAGGGCCTGGCGGATGCGGAGTTCGAGCAGCGCGGCCATGACGCGCCATCGCCGCTGCAGGATGCCGCGATGGCGCTACTGCTGCGCCTGGCCGAGGCCATCGGGCTCTCCTGGTCCAGCGCCTTCACCCGGCTGCCGCCGCTGCCGGAACCCGTGCTGCCAGGGCCGCTGCCGGAGACCATCGCGCCGAAACGCGCCGAGGGCTTCGCCTTCTACGCCCTCTATCCCGAAGCCTATCTGGACGCGGCGGCCAAGGCGGGGCTTGGCCCGCAAACCCGGGTCATCGGACTGCGCAGCATCGGCGCGCCGCTGGCGAGCCTGGTGGCCAGCGCGCTGGGCGCAGCACCGCCGGTCACGCTGCGGCCGGTGGGGCATCCCTTCGGGCGGCAGCTTGCCCTCTCGCCATCGGCCGCCGCCGCGCTGCTGGAGGGCGCCGGCGATTTCGCCATCGTGGATGAGGGGCCGGGCCTTTCCGGCAGTTCCATGGGCGCGGTCGCGGATTTCCTGGAGGATGGCGGTGTCGCCCCAGGCCGCCTGCATTTCTTCCCGGGCCATGCCGGTGATCCCGGCCCCATGGCCAGCCCGCGCCACCGCGCCCGCTGGCAATCCGCGCCGCGCCACCTCACCAGCTTCGATGCGCTGGTCCTGGAGGCCCCCGACCCGCGGCACCGCCTGCCTGCCTGGGTGGCCGATCTGACCGGCCTGGCCGAGGCGCCGCTGCGTGACATTTCCGGCGGCGGCTGGCGCGCCCTCCGCTATGCCTCGGAAGCCGAGTGGCCCGCGGTGAATCCGCAGCAGGAGCGCCGCAAATTCCTGCTGCGGGCTGGGGGGGCGTCCCTGGCTGCTGAAATTCACCGGGCTGGGTGCGGATGCGGCGCGGCAGGCGGGCATGGCGGCCGCCCTCGCCGAGGCCGGCTTGTCGCCCCCGGTGGCCGGCCGCCGCCACGGCTTCCTGGTAGAGGAATTCCTGCCCGAAGCCCGCGGCCTGGACCAGTGCCCCCACGATCCGGCGGCCCTCCTCGCGCCGCTGCTGCGCTATCTCGGCTTCCGCGCCCGGCATTTCCCGGCCGGGCCTGGCACCGGCGCCCCGCTCGCCCTGCTCTGGGAGATGGCCCGCCGGAACACCGCCGAGGCCCTGGGCGAAGCCGCCACCCATGCCCTGCGCCGGCGCGAGCCCGATCTGCCCTGCCTTGAGGCCACGGTCCGGCGCATCGCCACCGACAACAGGTTGCACCCTTGGGAATGGCTGGTCCTGCCCGATGGGCGCCTGCTGAAATCGGACGCGGTGGACCACCATGCCGGGCACGACCTGCTGGGCTGCCAGGACCTGGCCTGGGACATCGCGGGGGCGGTGGTGGAGCTTGGCCTGGATGCCGAGACCCTCCGCGCCGCGCTGGAGCGGGACACCGGCCGGCCGATCAGCCCGGACCTGCTGCGCCTCTATGGCATCTGCTACCTGGCCTTCCAGATGGGTGCCTGCAGCATGGCCGCCGCGTCCTGCGGCGCCTGGCCGGCGGAAGCCTCGCGGCTCGGCGCCGCCGCCGCGCGTTATGCCGCCGGGCTGCGCCGCCTGATCGGATGAGGCTCAGCGCCGCAGTTTCTCGCCCTCGCCGGTTGCCGGCCGCAGCGTCGCGTCCTGGTTCAGCCCGCCCGCCTGCTGCTCCGCCGGGGAGGAACCGGCGGGCGGCAGGCCGAGGCCCATCCGCCATTCCCGCCATTTCAGCCGGAGATCGGCGAAGCGGTGGCCCGGCACCCGGTGGCCATAGGCCCGCCATTGGCCGGGCTCCACCCTGCCCTTGGCCGCGACGAATTCGGCGAAGCGGCCGGTCCAGGCATCGAAGGCGCGCATGAAGCCGTCCTCGCGCACCATGTCCTCGGCCTGGTTCTGGCTATAGGGCAGGCCGACCCCGGTACGGGCATGGGCCCAGAGCGCATCCGGCACCTCCACCCCGCCATAGCGGCATTGCCAGACCAGCGGCGCATAGGCCTGGCGCTCGTCCTCGAAGGGTTCCCGCGCCGGGTCGAACCAGTCTTTGTGGCGCAGGATCTTCGGGCGGCCGGTGGCGCCGATCTCATTGGCCCCGTCATCGGTGTAGCAGAAGAACCCGGCGGTGCGGCCCTCCAGGTGGTTGAGGCTGAGCGCCTCCCATTCCGGCGACCGTTCCAGCTTCATGGCGAGTTCCGGGTCCTTGTGCCGGATCAGCTCCTCGCGCGGGTTGCCGCCATTCATGCAGACCAGGCGGTCGAACATCAGCTTCAGGTTGCTGCTGGGCGCATACCAATTCACCGGTCCGATCACCGCCCAGGCATCGGCCAGGTCGAGCCTTGCATAGAGGTCGAGGTCCCACATCAGGTCGGGCTCGTCCTTGTTGCCCGGCTCGTAGCAATTGCAGGGCCAGACGCAGAGCGCCATGGCGGTTGAGACGCAGGCATTGCAACTCTGGATGCGCGCCCGGCCATAGACATTGCCGAGATCCTCGTAGTCGGTCTCCCAGTCCTGCGGCAGGCGCCCGGCCATGCGCAGCATCAGCGCGCGGGATTTCGAATCCACCCCGGGGCAGTTGTATTGCCGCCGGTTGGAGCCGGCGATCAGCAGCACCCGGAAGGGGCGCTGGTCCGGCGGCAGCCTGCCATTGGCGTCATCGGGCTTCATGGCCGGGACAACGCCGCAGGCGGGCCTGCATTTCCCGGCGCGGCATCACGCCGCCGGTGGCTTCGCCCTCGTCTGGCTCCAGCCGATATAAAGCCCGGCGGCGATGATGATCCCGGCGCCGAGCCAGGTGGCCGCATCCGGCAGGTCGGCGAAGAACAGCCAGCCCACCGCCACCGAGCCCAGGAGTTGGAAATACTGGAAGGGCGAGATGATATTGGCCGGCGCATAGGTCATCGCCCGCGCCACGCAGTAATGCCCGAGCGCGCCCAGCACCCCGGTGCCGCAGAACAGCGCCAGGTCGAACAGGGTGGCCGGCGTCTTCCAGACGAAGGGGATCACCAGCAGCATGCCGAAGGCGCCGACGGCGGAACTGTAGAAGGCCGAGGTCTCCGGCGGGTCGGTGCCGGCGATCCGCCGGGTCAGGATCTGGTAGATTCCGTAGGAGGTCGCGCTGGCCAGCACGAAGACCGAGGCCCAGTGGAACACCGCCATCCCCGGCCGGATCACGATCAGCACGCCCGCGAAGCCCACCAGCAGCGCGGCGACCCGCCCCGGCGTGGTGCGCTCCCCCAGCATCGGCCAGGCCAGGATGGCCACGATCAGCGGCGCGGTGAGGCTGATCGAGGCGGCCTGGGCCAGCGGGATGAAGGTGACGGCATAGAAGAAACAGAGATTGGAGGTGAAGAGCGTCGCCGACCGCGCCAATTGCAGCCCCGGCCGCCGGGTCCGCAGCATCCCGGGCCCGTAGCGCGGCAGGAATGTGGCCAGCATGAACAGGATATGGCCGAAGGCCCGCGCCCAGGAGACCTGGAGCGAGGAATAGTCGGCCCCCAGGATCTTGGCGAAGCCGCCCATCACCGGAAACAGCAGCCCCGCCAGGCAGATGAACAGGATGCCGAGCAGCAGGCGGCGCTCGGGCCCCCGCCAGGTGACAGCCGCCGGCGGCGGGGTCCCAAGATCGTCCTTCACCTCTGCTCTTTACCCCGCCCGGCCAATTTTTCGCGGCGCAACATGGAACCCGGAGGCGGTGGTGGCAATTCCAGGCAGGATACACTACATCCTGCCCAGCCGCGCCGACGAACCGGCTGCCTGCCGGACTGGCCGTTGCGGCCTCGGGCAGGGTTTCGTCCCGGCGCCGCCATCCAGAAGCCTATCCAGGCCCACTCGCCGGACGCCGCAGCCCCAGCCGGGGCAGGCCCAAGGCGCACCGGCACACTCCCAACGCAGCCCCGATCGGGCCGCGGAGATCATGGTTTGAACGACTCCACCGGGGTTTTCCCCAGTCTGGGCGAAAGCCCGGAAGACAGCCTTGCCACGCCCGTGGCCTTCCTGGAACCGCGCCGCCCCAGCGCCTCCCCCGCCGAAGCGGCGATCGAGGCCGCCATCGAGACCGGCGCCTTCACCGTCACGCCGCGCGAGATGCCGATGCTGATCCGGCTGGTCGAGCGGCGCATGCCCGCCGATGCCGATTCGATTGGCCAGGCGCTCTGCGAGGTGCGCCGCCGCGGCTGGACCGCCCGGCTCAACGACCTGGCCAACCGGGCCGGCCGCATCTGGGTGCGCCGGGCCGATTCCACCACTGCCGCGGCCGCCATCACCGATCCCTTGGCCGATGATGGCGCCTTACTGGCGGCGCTCGATGCCGTGCTGGCCGTCCGCTTCCGCGCCGCCGGCGCCAAGCCCGGCGCGGCCATCGAGAGCGTGGTGGCCGAGATCGCCGATGCCGGGCTCGGCCCGCTGCCGGCCGAACGGCATGAGGAACTGGCCCGCGCCATCGCCGCGGCGCATGGGCTGGAAGGCCCCGCCGCCACCCGCTTCGTCAGTGCCGTGGCCCAGGTCGAGGCCCGCCGCCGCCAGGAGCACCGCGCCGCCGAGGCCGCCGCCCGCGCACTGCGGCGCGAGGAGGAGGCGCGGCTGCGGGAATGGGAACGCAGCCTGGTGGAATTCCGCCAGGTGCCCGGCCTGCTCGGCTGTTCCGACAAGGAGGCGCTGCGCTGGATCGGGCTGAACCTGATCCCGGTGGCCCGCCGCATCCCCGCCCGCGGCAAGGGCCAGGAGCGCTGGGAATCCGACCCCGCTGAACTGGTGAAGCTGCGCCCCCAGGTCATCACCTGGCGGGAGACGGAGCAGCCACCGGCCACCGGCAGGAAGCGCGGCAAGCCCGCCGCGCCGGCGCTGAAGCTCGGCCGTGGTGCGAATGCCGCGGTGGCGCGGGTCGCGGCGCTCGATCGCTATGCCGGGCATTTCGCCACGGCGCGCGCCCTGAACCGGCGCATCACCCTGGTCACCGGCCCGACCAATTCGGGCAAGAGCCATACCGCGCTGGACCGGCTGGCCCAGGCGGAAAGCGGGTTGGCGCTGGCGCCGCTCCGCCTGCTCGCGCATGAATCCCGCGAGGCGCTCGGCAGCCGCGGCATCGCCGCCTCGCTCTCCACCGGCGAGGAGCGGATGCCGGTGCCGGGCAGCCGGCACCTCGCCGCCACGGTCGAGATGTGCCCCTTCCAGGCCCCGGTCGATGTCGCCGTGGTGGATGAGGCGCAGATGCTGCAGGACCGCGACCGCGGCGCCGCCTGGACCGCCGCCATCATGGGCGCCCCGGCGCGGGACGTGTTTGTGCTCGGAGCGCCGGAATGCGCGACCCTGGTGCGCCGTATCGCCGGCCTCTGCGGCGACCCGATGGAGGAGGTGACACTGGAGCGCAAGGGACCGCTCACCCCGGCTTCCAAACCGGTGGCGCTCGGCGACCTCAAATCCGGTGATGCGCTGGTGGCCTTCTCCCGCCGCGACGTCCTGGATTTCCGCGCCGAATTGGTGAAGCGCGGCAAGCGCGTCGCCGTGGTCTATGGCGCGCTCAGCCCGGAGGTGCGGCGCGCCGAAGCCGCCCGCTTCCGCGATGGCGATGCCGATGTGCTGGTGGCGACGGATGCCATCGGCATGGGGTTGAACCTGCCGATTCGCCGCGTGGTCTTCTCGACGCTCCGCAAATTCGACGGTGAGGGCAAGCGCGAGCTGAACGCGCAGGAGATCAAGCAGATCGGCGGCCGCGCCGGCCGCTTCGGGCGGTTCGAGGAAGGCGTGGTCTCCGTCCTGGCCGGCGGCGGCAGCCCGGATTTCGTGCGCATGATGCTGAACGCGCCGCCCGCGGTGCCGCAGGACCTGCGGCCGCAGGTGCAGCCGGATGCCGATATCGTCGCGGCCGTCGCGGCCGAGATCGGCTCGGACAGCCTCTACGGCGTGCTCTCCCGAATCCGCCGCGCCGTGCTCCGCACCGATGACCCGAATTACCGCCTGGCCGACATGGAACAGGCGCTGGCGGTGGCCTCCGCGGTGGATGGCGTGGGCGGCCTCGGTCTGCTCGACCGCTGGACCTATGCGCTGTGTCCGGTGGATGAGCGGGACAACGGCGTCTCCCGCCTCGCCCGCTGGGCGGTGGAGCATGGCGGCGGCCGCCCGGTGGCGCCCCCCACCGCCGGCCGCCTGCCCGCCCCGGAACGCGCCACCCGCGAGGAGCTGGAGCGCGCCGAGAAGACCCATAAGCGCCTGGTCGCCTGGCGCTGGCTGTCGCTCCGCTTCGAGGAGGCCTATCCCGACCGCGCCGAGGCCGAGGCGGAAACTGCCCGGCTCGACCGCTGGATCGAGGATGTATTGCGGCAGCAGCGCCGCTCGCGGCTCGTCGCCTGAATTGACACTGGATTCCGCAATGCCCTTCCCCCCCCCTGCCCCCGCCGCTGCAAGCCGCCCTCACCGAACGCGGCTATGCCGAGCCCACCGCCGTGCAGGCCGCGGTGCTGGAGCCGGCGACGCTCGGGCGCGACCTGCTGGTTTCCGCCCAGACCGGCTCCGGCAAGACGGTCGCCTATGGCCTTGCGATGGTGCCGGAGGTGCTGGGCGAGGCCGAGCGCCTGCCGCAGGCCGCCGCACCACTCGCTTTGGTGGTGGCGCCGACGCGGGAGCTGGCCTTGCAGGTGCAGGGCGAGCTCGCCTGGCTCTATGCCAAGGCCGGCGGCCGCGTGGTGGCCTGCGTCGGCGGCACCGATCCAGTGGCGGAGCGCCGCGCGCTTGGGCATGGCGCGCATATCGTGGTCGGCACGCCGGGGCGGCTGCGCGACCATCTGGAACGCGGCAACCTGCGGCCGGAGGCGATGCGCGTCGTCGTGCTGGACGAGGCCGACGAGATGCTCGACCTCGGCTTCCGCGAGGAGCTGGAGGCGATCCTGGAAACCACGCCGGCCGAGCGGCGCACCCTGCTCTTCTCGGCCACCGTGCCGCGCGGCATCGCGGCGCTGGCCCGCGGCTATCAGCGCGACGCGCTGCGCATCGCCGCCACCGCCGAGGGCGACCAGCATGGCGATATCGACTACCAGGCGCTGCTGATCGCCCCGCACGAGATCGAGCGCGCGGTGGTGAACGTGCTGCGCTTCCACGATGCCGGCAGCGCCCTGGTCTTCTGCACGACGCGCGCCGCGGTGGCGCGGCTGCATGGCAACCTGGCGGAGCGCGGCTTCTCCGCCGTGGCCCTTTCCGGCGAGTTGAGCCAGGCGGAGCGGAACCGTGCCATGCAGGGATTGCGCGATGGCAGAGCGCGGGTCTGCGTCGCCACCGACGTGGCGGCGCGCGGCATCGACCTGCCCGACCTGGCGCTGGTGATCCATGCCGAATTGCCGAAGGACCCGGAGACGCTGCTGCATCGCAGCGGCCGCACCGGCCGGGCCGGGCGCAAGGGCGTCAGTGCGCTGCTGGTGCCGCACAACCGCCGCCGCGCTGCCGAGCGGCTGTTGCAGGCGGCGAAGGTGAAGGCAAGCTGGGCGCCGGCCCCCACCGCCGAGGCGATCCGCGCCCGGGATGGCGAGCGCATCGCGGCGCAGGCCCTGGCGATGGCCGAGGAGGAGGTGGGCGAGGAGGATCTGGCCCTGGCCCGCGGCCTGCTGGCCGAACGCCCGCCGGAGGCGCTGGCGGCGCTGCTGGTGCGGGTGATGCGCGGGCCGCTGCCGGCGCCGGAGGAATTGGCCGAGGTCACCGACCGCCCGCCCCCGCCGATGCGCGAGCCGCGGGAGCCGGGTGGCGAGGGGGTCTGGTTCAAGATGAATCTCGGCCGCCAGGGCAATGCCGATCCGCGCTGGATCCTGCCCTTCCTCTGCCGCCGCGGCCATGTCACGCGGCAGGAGATCGGCCGCATCCGGGTGATGGACCGGGAGACGCGCTTCGAGGTGGCGCCCTATGCCGCCAGCCGCTTCGCCGCCGCCGCGCGCAAGCCGGGCGAGGAGGACGAGCATATCCGCATCGAGGCGGCCGAGGCACCGCGCGCCACGCCCTATGGCGGGCCACGCTCCGCCGCGCCGCGATCCGGTCCATCCCGGCCGGCCGCGCCCTATGGGGCGCCGAGATCCGCCGCGCCGCGCCACCAGAAGCCGGCGCCGCGCGGTCCGCGCCGGGCCTGACAGGGCCGGGTTCCACAGTGTTTGAATAAGGCCTGGGTCCCGCGCGGCCCGGCCCGATTGAGGGGAAAGACAAGACAGTGCAACTGACCCAGGAACAGCTTCGCGCCGCCAAGGAAGGCGGCATCGAATTCCAGCCGGCGACGCCGGAGCAGGTCGCCCGGCTCACCATGCAGCGCCGCATCTTCCTGCTGCCGGACGGCCAGCCGCATGTCGGCTCGCGCAATGGCACGGTCTGGGAGACGCATGGCGCCATCGCCCGGCTGATCGATGGCGAGGCCAAGGGCCAACCCGCCGCCGTGGTGGAGACCTTGCAGGAGGCCGTCGCGGCGGATGTGGAAACCGCCGTGGCGATGGCCGCGGAACAAGGCTCGGCCCGTGGCGCGCAGGTGATCAAGCGCGGCCCCGGCCGGCCCCGCGGCGCCTGGGGCGCCGCCAAGCGCCGCACGAGCTGACCCTCCATGCCGATCCGCTTCGCCGATATCGCCGTCGCGACGCCGAGCCGGGAAAGCCTGGCCGAAGCCTATGCGGCCCTGAACGCTCTGCTCGACCGTGGCGATGCCGCCGGACGGGCGGAGGCGCTTTCCGGCTGGGACCGGCTGCGGCGGGACTACGACAGTTGGAGCGCGCTGGTGCATCTGCGCTTCGCGCAGGACACCACCAGCACCGAGGCCAAATCGGCCCGCGAATATGCCGATGCGCTCTCGCCGGTGGCGACGGAGCATGAGGTCGCGCTCAAGCGCCGGCTGCTCGCCGACCCCGACCGGGCCGGGCTGGAGGCGCTTGCGGGGGCGCATGCGCTGCGGCTCTGGGAGAGCGACATCACCACCTTCGACCCCGCCATCGCGGCGGATCTGGAGGAGGAGGCGCGGCTCGGCGCCCGCTACACCGAGTTGCTGGCCGCGGCGCGATCCGAGATCGGCGGGGAGAGCGTGAACCTCTCCGGACTCGCCCCCTTCGCCGAAAGCCCGGACCGCGCGATGCGCCACCAGGCCGAGGCGCTGCGCTGGGATTTCTTCGCCAGGCATGGCGAGGAACTCGATGGCCTTTATGATTCGCTGGTGCGGCTGCGCCATGGCATGGCGCGGAAGCTGGGCTATGCCGACTACACGCCGCTCGGCTACCGGCGGCTCAGGCGCGTCGATTATGATGCCGCCGATGTCGCCCGCTACCGCGACCAGGTGGCGGAGCATGTGGTGCCGCTGGTGGCGCGGCTGCTGGAGGCGCGGCGCCAGGAGAATGGCTGGGACCGGCTGCGCTTCTGGGACGAGGCGCTGGTGGACCCGGCAGGCAACCCGAAGCCGGTGGGTAACCACGACGTGCTGGTGGCGCGGGCGCGGGAGATGTTCGACCGCATGGACCCGCGCCTCGGCAATTTCTACCGGATGATGCTGGAGGGCGGCTTCCTCGATCTCAGGAACCGCCCGGGCAAGGCGGGCGGCGGCTTCTGCACCTCCTTCCCGACCCATGGCGTGCCCTTCATCTTCGCCAATTTCAACGGCACGCATCACGACATCGGCGTCTTCACGCATGAGATGGGGCACGCCTTCCAGAATTGGGAAAGCCGCGACCAGCCCGGCCTGGACTACCTCTGGCCCACCATGGAGGCGGCCGAGATCCACTCCATGGGGCTGGAATTCCTGACCCATCCGCAGATGGGCCTGCTGGTGGGCGAGGATGCGGCGGAGCGGTTCCGCCGCATGCACCTCATCACCTCGCTCGCCTTCCTGCCCTATGGCGTCTGCGTGGATCACTTCCAGCACGAGGTCTATGCCAACCCGGAGGCGACGCCCGCCGAGCGCCACGCGATCTGGCAGCGGCTGGAGCAGCGCTACATGCCCTGGACCGATTACGGCGACTTGGGATACCCGGCGAAGGGCGGCCGCTGGCAGGCGAAGCAGCATATCTACAACTCGCCTTTCTACTACATCGACTACACCCTGGCGCTCTGCTGCGCCTTGCAGTTCTGGGTGCGCTCACGGCAGGACGCGAAGGCGGCTTTGGCGGATTACGTGGCGCTCTGCGGCCGCGGCGGCTCCATGCCCTTCCAGGGGCTGCTGGCCTCGGCCGGGCTGGTCTCGCCCTTCGCCCCAGGCGCCCTGGCAGGGGTGGTGCGGGAGGCGGAGGCGGTGCTGGCGGGCTGACCCTTCGCGGCCCGGCGCGGATCATCCTATCCTCCTCGGCACCCGGCGATGCGCCGGAAAGGGGAGAGAAACCGATGCGCGAACCCGCCATCCCGTCGCGGCGCGGCCTGCTGGGCCTCGCCGCCACCGCCCTTGCCGCACCATCCCTCGTGCCCTCCCTGGGCCGGGCCGCGGGCTTCCCGGAGCGACCGATCCGCCTCATCGTGCCCTGGGCGCCCGGCGGCTCGACCGATGGGCAGATGCGCGCGCTGGCCGAGATCGCGGGCCGGGAACTGGGGCAGCCGGTCATCATCGAGAACCGCCCCGGCGCGCGCGGCACGCTCGGCGCCGCCATGCTGCACAGCCAGGCGCGGCCGGATGGCTATACGATCGGCCAGATCCATTCGGGCGTGCTGAGCCACCCCTTCATGACCCGCTCCGCGACCTGGGATGCGGCGACGGATTTCACCTATATCCTGGCCATCACCGGCTATCTCTCCGGCCTGGTGGTGCGCAGCGATGCGCCGTGGCAGGACTGGAAGTCGCTGATGGACCATATGCGCGCCAATCCCGGCCAGGTCAGCGTCGGCACCTCGGGCGTCGGCGGCCTCAGCCACTTGGTGATGGCGCAGGTGATGGAGCGCGAGGGCACGCAATGGCTGCACGTGCCCTATCGCGGCGTGGCCGAGACCACCACCGCGCTGCTCTCCGGCCAGGTGGACGCCATCGCGGATTCAAGCGGCTGGGCGCCGCATGTGGATGCCGGGCGCATGCGCATCCTGGCGATCTGGTCGAATGACCGGGCGAAGCGCTTCCCGGATGCGCCGACCATCAAGGAACTCGGCCACGATATCGGCGGCATCGCGCCCTATGGGCTGGCCGGGCCGAAGGGCATGGACCCGGCGGTGGTCAAGGTGCTGCACGATGCCTTCAAGAAAGCGGTCTTCGACCCCGCGCACCAGGCGATGCTCGCCCGCTTCGACATGCCGACCCTCTACATGACCGGCGAGGATTTCCAGAAATGGGTCGCGGCCCGCATCCCGGTGGAGCGCGACCTCATCAAGCGGCTGGGCATCAGCTTCGAGGGCGGCTGAGCCCAGCGGTCGATTTCATCGACCGCTGGCATGGTTTTCCCTGTCCTCAATCGCGTCGTGCCGGAGGCACGCTTCACGAGCCATGCCGGAGGCGCGCCTACGGCGTAACCGGCGGGCGCCGTTTGGCGCCTCGGACCGGTCAAGGGACCGATCCGTTGCTATCAGTCGCGGCCCAGCACCTCCCTGTTGTGCTGGCCAAGCTTCGGCGCGCCGCGCTGCGAGCGCGGGCGCTGCCGGTTGAAGGAGATCGGCAGGCCCACGACCCTGGGGCCACCATCGGGCAGGCTTTGCAGGATCTCCACCGCGGCGAGTTGCTCGGTCGCCGCCAGCTCGCCGATGTCGTTCACCGGCCCGCTCGGCACCCCCGCTGCCTCCAGCCCGGCCAGCCAATGCGCGCGGGTATTACCGCGCAACACATCGGCGATCAGCGGGATCAGCGCCGCCTTGTTATGCACGCGCTGCGGCCCGGTGACGAAGCGCGGGTCGCTGCCCCATTCCGGGTGGCCGAGCACCCTGGCGCAGCGGGCCCAGAGGCGGTCATTGCCCGCGGCCAGGCAGATCGGCCGGTCGGCGGTGTCGAAGACCTGGTAGGGCACGATCACGGTGCCGCCGGTGCCATGGCGCTGCGGCACCTTGCCGGTGGCGAGATAGCCGTTCAGCGGCCCCTCCACCCAATGCACGGCGGTCTCGAACAGGGAGGTATCGACCACGCAGCCCTGGCCGGTGCGGTCGCGGCGGCGCAGTGCCGCCAGCGCGCCGATGACGCAGAACATCCCGGTCGCCTTGTCGTTGATGGAGGCGCCGCAGAAGGTGGGTGGGTCCTCGGCGCGGCCGGTCAGCGACATCATCGCGCCATAGGCCTGCAACAGCGGGTCGAAGCCGGGGTTGAGGCGCATCGGCCCCCGATAGCCGAAGGCCCAGACCGAGCAGTAGATCAGCCGCGGGTGCCGTTCCAGCATCGCCTCCGGCCCGATGCCGAGCTCCTCCACCACGCCGGGGCGGAGGTTCTGGATGAGGATATCGGCGCCCTCCACCAGCTTGTGCAGCGCCGCCACATCCTCCGGCGACTTGATGTCGAGCGTGACGGAGCGCTTGTTGCGGTTCTGGCCGTGGAAATAGAGCGAGGTCTCGCCGCCAAGCTCCGGCCCCCAGGGCGGCCCCCAGGCGCGGGCATCGTCGCCGCCATCGGGCTTCTCCACCTTGATAACATCGGCGCCCATATCGGCCATGATGACGCCGGCCAGCGGCCCGGCCAGGGCCTGCCCGACCTCGATCACCCTGAGCCCCTCCAGCGGCAGCACCATGCGCATCCCCTCCCTCCTGCTCGGGCGGCAGCATAGGGGCGGGGCGTGGCGGCTGGCCAGATGCGGGCTTGGGCACCCGCGCGAAGCGGGCCTATCCTTCGGCCGAACAACGTCCAGGGAATGCGCAATGAGCACCATCAGCCCGTCCCATGTGCATTACGTGCCGGTCCGGGAGGATTGGCTCGCCCGCCGCAGCGAGGCGGCACTGGAGCCCGGCCTGCCGATCGTCGATCCGCACCATCACCTCTGGGACCGGCCGGGCTGGCGCTACCTGCTGCCGGAATTGCTGGCGGATACCAACCAGGGCCACAACATCACCGCCACCGTCTTCGTGCAGTGCCGCGCCATGCACCGTGCCGAGGGGCCGGAGGAATTCAGGCCGGTGGGCGAGACGGGATTCGTCAACGGCATCGCGGCAATGAGCGCCAGTGGCGGCTATGGCGAGACGAAGGTCGCCGCCGGCATCGTCGGCCATGTGAACCTGATGATCGGCGCCCGCGCGCGCGAGGTGCTGGAGGCGCATGTCCAGGCCGGCGGCGGCCGCTTCCGCGGCATCCGCCACATCTCCGCCTGGGACCCCGACCCGGTCATTATGAACCCGGCCTACCAGCCGCCGCGCGACATGCTGCACCGCCGCGAATTCCGCGAGGGCTTCGCGCAACTGGCGCCGCTCGGCCTGTCCTTCGACGCCTGGTTCTACCACCCGCAGATCCCGGACCTCACCGCCCTGGCCCGCGCCTTCCCGGAGACGCGGATCGTGCTCGATCATGTCGGCGGGCCGCTCGGCATCCACGGCTATGCCGGCAGGCGGGACGAGGTCTTCGCCGATTGGAAGGCAGGGATGACCGAGCTCGCCACCTGCCCGAACGTGCATGTGAAGCTCGGCGGCCTCGGCATGCGGATCAACGGCATGGGCTTCGAGGAGCAGCCCGACCCGCCCTCCTCCGACACCCTGGCTGAAGCCTGGAGGCCCTGGATCGACACCACCATCGGGCTGTTCGGCGCGAGGCGCTGCATGTTCGAGAGCAATTTCCCGGTGGACAAGGGCAGCTACGGCTACGGCGTGTTCTGGAACGCCTGCAAGAAGCTGGCGGCCGGCACCTCGACCGAGGAGAAGGCGGCGCTCTTCGCCGGCACCGCGGCGCGCTTCTACCGGCTGGAGGGCATTGCCGGCTAGGCTCGTGCCTCCACCCGGCAGCCGGGGCTTCGTCGCCGCCATCGTCGCGGCGCAGGTGCTGGTGCAGATCGGCGCCTTCACCCTGCCGGCGCTGTTGCCGGCCTATCTCAATGCCTGGTCGCTGACCAGCACCGAGGCCGGCTGGCTGATCGGCATCTTCTTCGCCGCCTATGTGGTGGCGGTGCCGGTGCTGCTGGCGCTGACGGACCGCCTGCCGGCGCGGCGCATCTACCTGCTGGGCGCGGGGCTGACGGCGCTCTCGCATCTCGGCTTCGCCACCGTGGCGGAGGGCTTCTGGTCCGGCCTGGCGCTGCGCGCGGTCGCCGGCATCGGCTGGGCCGGCTGCTACATGCCCGGCCTGAAGGCGATCGCCGATCCGCTGGAGGGCGCGGCGCAATCCCGCGCCGTCTCCTGGCATGCGGCGGGGGTGGGGATCGCCGGCGCCTGCTCCTTCCTGGTGGCGGGGCTCTTCGACGCGCTGGCCGGGCCGCCGGCCGCCTTCCTCTTCGGCGCCCTGGCGGCGGCGGCGGGATTCGGCATCGCGCTGGCGGTGCTGCCGGCCGCGCCGCCTTCGCGCGAGGCCGGGCCGAAGCGGGCGCTGCTGGACTTCCGGCCGGTCCTCGCCAATCGCCGGGCCATGGCCTGGATCGCCGGCTATACGGTGCATACCTGGGAATTGGCGGCGGCGCGGGCCTGGGGCGTGACCTTCCTGACCGTCGCGGCGGTGGAGGGCGGCGCGCCTGGCTGGATGCCGGGGCCGACCGTGCTCTTCACCCTGGTGGGGCTGGCCTGCATCCTGGTCTCGATCACCGGCAACGAGGTGGCGCAGCGCTTCGGCCGCGGCCGGGTGGTGACCGTGGCCATGGCGGCGGCAGCGGCGCTCTCGCTGCTCACCGGCTGGATGGCGGGGCTGTCCTTCGGCCTGGCGCTCGCACTGCTGCTGCTCTGGAACATGGCGATCTATCTGGACAGTTCGGCGCTGACCGCCGGCACGGTGCAAGCGGCGGGGCCGGGGCTGCGCGGCGCCACCATGGGGCTGCACAGCATGGCGGGCTATGCCGGCGGCTTCCTCGGGCCGCTCGGCGTCGGGCTGATGCTGGATCTGGTGGGGCCAGCGGGTGATGCCGTGTTGGCCTGGGGGCTGGGCTTCGGGCACCTGGCCCTGGTGACGCTGGCGGGGCTGGCCGTGCTGCGCCGCCTCGGGCTCAGCGGCCCGGCAGGGGCGCCAGCGGCGGGGCCACGCCGGGCGGCAGCGGCACCTGGGCCACGTTCAGCGTCATCGCCACCGCCACGTAGTAGCCGCTGACCGCGATGAGATCGACCACCCCCTGCTCGCCGAACCGGGCCTTGGCGGCGGCATAGGTGGCGTCCGAGACGAAGCGGGTGCGGTGCAGCTCGGTGCAGAAGTCGTAGATGATCCGCTGGTCCTCGGTCATGCCCTCCGGCCGCTTGCCCTCAGCCAGTTGCGCGGCGATCCCGGGCGGCAGGCCGGCCTTCATGGCCAGGATGTGATGCGCGTACCATTCGAATTGCGCGGACCATTCCCGGGCCGTGATCAGGATGGCCATCTCGTTCAGGTCGGCCGGGATGGAGCTGTTGAAGCGGAGATACTCGCCCACCTTCTGGAAGCGGTCCGCGACCTCGGGGCTGCGCAGCATGGCCGGGAAAGGCCCGCGGAGCGCGCCGCGCGGCCCGCCGGCGATGCCATCCGCCACCCGCCGCTGCTCGGGCGTCAATTGCTCGGCCGGCAGGGGCGGCAGCCGCCCTTGCTCGCCGGTATCCGCTGGAATCAGGTGGTCCATGCCGTTTCCTCCCACTGGAACTCCGGCGGATCATCGCCCCGCGCCAGGCACACGGCAACTTCCCCTTCGCAAGCCGCACCCGCTGCCCTAGCCTTGCCGGACAGGGAATCACGCGCCGGGAGAGCCGCTTGGCCTATGCGCTGCAGCAGCTGATCAACGGGATCAGCCTGGGTATGATCTACGGCCTGATCGCGGTGGGCTACACCATGGTCTATGGCATCATCGGCATGATCAACTTCGCGCATGGCGATGTCTTTATGATCGGCGCCTTCCTCGCCCTGATCGCGGTGCTGCTGCTGCAGCTCGGCGGGCTGATGGACGGGCCGGCGGCGATCCTGCTGGTGCTGCTGTTTTCCATGGCCTTCAGCGCGCTCTATGGCTGGACGCTGGAGCGCGTGGCCTATCGGCCGCTGCGCGGCAGCTTCCGCCTGGCGCCGCTGATCACCGCCATCGGCATGTCCATCGTGCTGCAGAACTACGTGCAAGTGAGCCAGGGCGCGCGGGTGAAGCCGCTGGAGCCGCTGGTGCCCGGCGGCATCGAGGTATTCCGCGAAGGCGGCTTCGTGGTGCAACTTTCCTATGTGCAGATGCTGATCGTCGGCGTGACCCTGGCGGTGCTGGCGATCTTCACCCTGCTGGTCACGCGCACGCCGCTCGGCCGCGCCATGCGGGCCTGCGAGCAGGACCAGCGGATGGCGGCGCTGCTCGGCATCGACACCGACCGCACCATCAGCCTGACCTTCGTGATCGGCACCGCGCTGGCCGGGGTGGCGGGCACCATGTACCTGCTGCGCTATGGAGTGATCGATTTCTACATCGGCTTCCTCGCGGGGGTGAAGGCCTTCACCGCCGCGGTGCTGGGCGGCATCGGCAGCCTGCCCGGCGCGGTCCTGGGCGGGCTGCTGATCGGCCTGATCGAGACCTTCTGGAGCGCCTATTTCAGCGTGCAGTACAAGGATGTGGCGGCCTTCTCCATCCTGATCCTCACCCTGATCTTCCTGCCGACGGGCCTGCTCGGCCGGCAGGAGGTGGAGAAGGTATGAACCTCCCCGCCGCGCTGAAGGATGCCGCGCTCGGCGCCCTGGTCGCGCTCGGCCTCTTCGCGCCCCTGGTCGGGCTGCGCACGGATGTGGCGCCGGGCGGCGGGCTGTTCCTGCGGACCCGCTGGGCGGATGTGGCGATCCTCTGCGGCCTGGTCTTCGCCGGACGGCTGGCACTGGTGCTCTGGACCGGGCGGCGCGGGCTGCGCCCCTCCACCGCGCCCGGCCCCTGGACCGCGCGGCTGCAACAGGCAGGGCGGTTCTTCGCGCCGGCCATGCTGGCGGCGGCGCTGGTGCTACCCGCCATTCCCGGCATCGGCCGCTACGAGCTCGACCTCGGCATCCTGGTGCTGACCTATGTGATGCTCGGCTGGGGGCTGAACATCGTGGTCGGGTTGGCCGGGCTGCTCGACCTCGGCTATGTCGCCTTCTACGCGGTCGGCGCCTATGCCTATGCGCTGCTGGCGCAGCATTTCGGCCTCTCCTTCTGGATCGGCCTGCCGCTGGCCGGGATTCTCGCCGCCTTCGCCGGCATCCTGCTGGGCTTCCCGGTGCTCCGGCTGCGCGGCGACTACCTGGCGATCGTGACGCTGGCCTTCGGCGAGATCATCCGGGTGTTGCTGATCAATTGGGCCAGCCTGACCGGCGGCCCCAACGGCATCGGCGGCATCCCGCGCCCGAGCTTCTTCGGCCTGCCCTTCTCCATGGCAGGAGGCGAGGGAACATTCGCCGGCTTCTTCGGACTGGAGCCCTCGCCGGTGCACCGGGTGATCTTCCTCTACTACCTGATCCTCGGCCTGGCGCTGCTGACCAATTGGGTCACGATCCGGCTCCGCCGCCAGCCGCTCGGCCGCGCCTGGGAGGCGCTGCGCGAGGATGAGATCGCCTGCCGGGCGCTCGGCATCAACGTCACCACGACCAAGCTCTCGGCCTTCGCGCTCGGCGCCATGTTCGGCGGCTTCGCCGGCGCCTTCTTCGCCACCCGCCAGGCCTTCATCAGCCCGGAAAGCTTCACCTTCATCGAAAGCGCCATCATCCTGGCCATCGTCGTGCTGGGCGGGCTCGGCAGCCAGGTCGGCGTGGCGGTCGCGGCGCTGGTGATGATCGGCGGGTTCGAGCTGTTCCGCGACCTTGAGGAATGGCGGATGCTGGTCTTCGGCGGCGCCATGGTGGTCATCATGGTGCTGCGGCCGCGCGGCCTGGTCGGCACCCGCACGCCCTCCATCGCGCTCCGGGAACGGCGCGCCATCGGCGGCGACCTGGTGGGCGAGGGACGCGGATGATCAGCCCCCCCCGCATCCACCGCAACATGATCCTGGAGGTCGCCGGGCTCACCATGCGCTTCGGCGGGCTGACCGCGGTGGACCAGCTTTCCTTCGCCGCGCTGCATGGCGAGATCACCGCGCTGATCGGCCCGAACGGCGCCGGCAAGACCACCGTCTTCAACTGCATCACCGGCTTCTACCGGCCGAGCGCCGGCGCCATCCGGCTGCATCATCCCGGCGCCCTGCCCACCGACCTGCACCGCCTGCCCGGCTACCGCATCGCCCGCGCCGGCCTGGCCCGCACCTTCCAGAACATCCGCCTGTTCCCGGGCATGACGGCGCTGGAAAACCTGCTGGTGGCGCAGCACAACCGCCTGATGGCCGCCACCGGCTGGGGCATCGGCGCGGTGCTCGGCCTTTCCCGCTATCCCCGCGCGGAGCGGGAGGCGGTCGAGACGGCGCGGCGCTGGCTCCAGGCCACCACCCTGCTCGACCGCGCCGACGACCCGGCCGGCGCCCTGCCCTATGGCGCGCAGCGGCGGCTGGAGATCGCCCGGGCCATGTGCACCTCCCCCACGCTGCTCTGCCTGGACGAGCCCGCCGCCGGCCTCAACCCGCGCGAATCCGACGACCTGGCGCGGCTGCTGCTGCTGATCCGCGGCCAGGGCACCTCCATCCTGCTGATCGAGCACGACATGGGCGTGGTGATGCGAATCAGTGACCGGGTGGTGGTGCTGGACCATGGCAGGCTGATCGCCGACGACACCCCCGCCGTGGTGCGCGCCGAGCCGCGGGTGATCGCCGCCTATCTCGGCGAGGGCGGCGAGGACGAGGCCGCGTGAGCGGCGATCCCTGCCCCCTGCTGGAGGTGGATTGCATCAGTGCCGGCTACGGCGCGGTGCAGGCGCTGACCGATGTTTCCCTGCATGTCATGCCGGGCGAGATCGTCACCCTGATCGGCGCCAATGGCGCCGGCAAGTCCACGCTGCTGATGAGCATCTGCGGCAATCCGCGCCCGCGCGCCGGCCGCATTCGCCTGGACGGCGCCGAGATCACCGGCCTGCCCACCCATGCCATCATGCGCCATGGCCTGGCGCACGCGCCGGAGGGCCGCCGCATCTTCCCGCGCATGTCGGTGCGGGAGAACCTGCTGATGGGTGCGGAGGCCCTGCGCCGGGGCGACCCGGCACCGCAACTGGCCGAGGTGCTCGCGCTGTTTCCCCGCCTGCAGGAAAGGCTGGCGCAGCGCGGCGGCACGCTCTCCGGCGGCGAGCAGCAGATGCTGGCGATCGGCCGGGCGCTGATGTCCCGGCCGCGGCTGCTGCTGCTGGACGAGCCCTCACTCGGCCTGGCGCCGCTGGTGGTGAAGCAGATCTTCGGCGCCATCCGCAGGCTGAACGCCGAAACCGGGCTCACCGTGCTGCTGGTGGAGCAGAATGCCAACTTGGCGCTGCGCTTGGCGCATCGGGGCTATGTGCTGGTGAATGGCCGCATCACCATGGAGGGGCCAGGGCTGGCGCTGCTGGCCCGGCCGGAGATCCGGGACGCCTATCTCGGCGGCGGCGTCGCGGCCTGAACCCTGATCCCGCCAATCCTACTTCCGCTCCGGCACGATGCTGATCTGGCCATCCGTCTCCAGCACCGCGAAGCGGATCTGCTCCATCCGGTCCAGCCCCTGCAATGCGCGCGCCGCGCTCAGCACGTCCTGCTCGTCGAGCCGGGCCCGTTCCAGCCGGCCCGGCAGCGGGCTGCCATGCGCGACCAGCAGGGTCGGCACCCCCTCCAGCACCCGCGCCACCCGCGGCGAGCGCGCCTTCACCAGCGACAGGCCGATATCGGCCAGCAGCAGGGTGGTTATCACCAGCACGGCATTGGTGAAGGAGAAATCATCGCCGATCATCGCCTGCTGCGTCGCCTCGCTGATGATGAGCAGCAGCACGAGATCGAAGGCGGTCATGTCCCGCAGGGTGCGCCGGCCGCTGATGCGGAACAGCAGCAGCAGCACCGCATAGATGGCGAAGGCGCGCAGCACGCTTTCCATGGCGGCGCCTCAGGGCCAGACCAGGATGCGGAGGATGGCAGGCGGGCCATCCGCGAGGCCGATCGCCAGGCGGAAGATGCCGGCGCCCTCCGGTTCCGCCTCCAGCGCCACGAGGGGGCCGGGGCTGCCGGCCTGCAGCGTCAGCACCAGATCCCCGGCATCGCTGCGGCTTTCCGCCGGGTGCGGCAGCAGGCTCCGCACTCGCCAATGCGCCGGCAGCGCATCGCCGAGGCGCAGTTGCAGCCGGCCATCCGGCACGGGCCGCAGGGCCTCGACACGGAAGACCGTGGGCAGCATCTGCCGCTGTATTCGGTCATAGGTGATGCGGAGCGCGCCATCCGGCGTGGTGGCCGTGGCGCCGGCGAGCCAGCCGGAGCCGCCGAAAGCCCCGAGCAACCCGGCCAACACCAACCCCAGCATGGCCAGCCAGCCCAGCCGCTCCACCCGCCAACTGCGGCGCTGGAATCCGAGCAACGCCTCCACATGCCGCAATTCCGGCGGCAGGGTGCCAGGATCGAGGCTGGAAGGCGGGTTGCTCCTGCTGGTCATGGCCTCTCCTCGCCGTCTCGGACCGCCGCCGCAACGCTCCAGCGCCACCTCTCGTTCCACCGCGCGGCAGGCGCAATATCCGTGCCCAGGCCGGCGGCTTTGCTTAGGCTAGGCTGGTGCAGATTCGGGGAGATGCAGGCATGTTCACGAGACGTTTGATCCTGGGGACGGCGCTGGCCGCCACGGCGGGGGCGCGGGCGCAGGGCGGCCCGATCCGCATCGCCACTGCCGGGCCGATGACCGGGCAATACGCCGCCTTCGGCGCCCAGATGCGGGCCGGCGCCGAACAGGCCGTGACGGATCTGAACGGCCGCGGCGGAGTCATGGGCCGCCAATTGGCGCTGGAGGTCGCCGATGATGCCTGCGACCCGCGCCAGGCGGTGAGCGTCGCGAACCAGCTCGCCGGCCGCGGCATCCGCTTCGTGGCCGGGCATTACTGCTCCGGCTCCAGCATCCCCGCCAGCAAGGTCTATGCCGAGGAGGGCGTGCTGCAGATCAGCCCCGCCAGCACCAATCCGCGCTTCACCGATGAGGGCGGCTGGAACACCTTCCGCACCTGCGGCCGCGACGACCAGCAGGGCCAAGTGGCCGGCACGCATATCGCTCGCGCCTTTCCCGGCAAGCGGGTGGCGATCCTGCACGACAACACGGCCTACGGGAAGGGCCTGGCGGACGAGACCAAAAAGGCGCTGAACGCCGCCGGCATGCAGGAGACGCTCTATGCCGCCTATACGCCGGGCGAGCGCGACTACAACGCGCTGGTCTCCCGGCTGAAGAACGCCAATATCGATGTCATCTATATCGGCGGCTACCACACGGAAGCCGGGCTGATCCTGCGCCAGGCCAAGGAGCAGGGGATGAATGTCACGCTGATCGGCGGCGATGCGCTGGTGACGAACGAGTTCTGGCAGATCACCGGCGCCGCCGGCGAAGGCGCGATGATGACCTTCAGCAGCGACCCCCGCCGCCGCCCCACCGCGGCCGAGGTGGTGCAGCGCTTCCGCGCCCGCAACATCGATCCCGAGGGCTATGTCCTCTATACCTATGCGGCGATCCAGATCTGGGCGGCAGCGGCGGCCAAGATCAACAACCTCGACCCGCGCCGGATCGCCGAGGCGATGAAGGCGCAGGGGCCCTGGCAGACCGTGCTCGGCGAGATCAGCTTCGACCGCAAGGGCGATGTCACGAAGCCGGATTATGTCTTCTATGTCTGGAAGAACGGCAGCTACGCCGAGATGTGAGGCTGGCGGAACTGTCCCCGGAAGTGCTTGCAAAGCGGAGTGCGGATCGCCATCCTTCCCTCATCGTCAACAACCGAAAGGAGGTGATCCAGTGTCTCATTGTGTGAAGGCGGGTGCCGCGGCCGCGGCCTGGATCATCGTCTCCGCCACTGTGGGGACGGCTTCCTAGCCGAAGCAGGCGGACAACCGCCGACCACCAATGGGAAGGCCCTGGCGGGATACCGCCGGGGCCTTCCGCAATTCCGGGGCTGCGCTAGTCTCCCCGCATGGCGATCCGCAACATTCTCTTCGTGATGTGCGACCAGTTGCGCTGGGACCATCTCTCCTGCGCCGGCCATCCCTTCCTGCAGACGCCGAATATCGATGCGCTGGCCCGGCGCGGGGTGCGCTTCGCCAATGCCTTCGTGCAGAGCGGCATCTGCGGCCCCTCCCGCATGAGCTTCTATACCGGGCGTTATGTCTCCTCGCATGGCGCCACGCAGAACCGGGTGCCGCTCTCCCTCGGCGAGGTCACGCTCGGCTGGCACCTGCGCGAGTCCGGCCGCAGCTTGGCGCTCGCCGGCAAGACGCATGTGCTGCCGGATGCGCGGGGCATGAGGCGGCTGGCGCTCGATGGCCAGAACGACCTGGCCGCGCTGCTGCGCGAGGGCTGGTTCACCCTGGTGGACCGGCATGATGGCCACCATGCCGAGCCCGACAGCGCCTATGCGAATTGGCTGCGCGCCCGCGGCTATGACAGCCGCGATCCCTGGACGGACTACGTCATCGCGGTGGAGGACGCGCAGGGCCAGGTCCATTCCGGCTGGAAGATGCGCAATGCCCGCCTCCCCGCCCGCGTCCGCGAGGAACACAGCGAGACCGCCTATACCACCGACCAGGCGATCGGTTTCATGGCCGCCCAGGGCGACAGCCCCTGGGTGCTGCACCTCTCCTATGTGAAGCCGCACTGGCCCTATATCGCCCCCGCACCCTACCACGCGATGTACACGGCCGGGCAATGCCTGCCGGTGCAGCGCCACCCGGAGGAACGCGGCGCGGCCGCGCATCCCGTTTTCCGCGCCTTCCAGGAGGAGGAGGTCGGGCGGAACTTCCAGCGCGACGAGACCATCGCCACGGTCCGCCCCGCCTATCAGGGGCTGATCCGCCAGTTGGACGACCATCTCGGCCGGGTCTGGGCGGCGATGGAACGGCTGGGCCGCTGGCAGGACACGCTGGTGATCTTTACCAGCGACCATGGCGACTATCTCGGCGACCACTGGCTCGGCGAGAAGGAGCTGTTCCACGACTGCATCCAGCGCGTGCCCTTCCTGCTGCATGACCCCTCCCCCGCCGCCGATGCCACGCGCGGCAGCACCGATGCGCGGCTGGTGGAGGCGATCGACACCGTACCGACCATCCTCGACGCGCTCGGCCTCGACCCCGTGCCGCATCTGATCGAGGGGCGCTCGCTGCTGCCCCTGCTGCACGGCGCGCAGGGCGATTGGCGCGAGGCCGCCTTCAGCGAGCTCGACTGGACCTTCAAGGGTGCGCGGCGGCGGCTCGGCCTGCCCAGCGGCCAGCACCATGCCTGGATGGTGCGGACCGCGCGCTGGAAATACGTGCACTGGACGGATGGCTACCGGCCGCAGCTTTTCGACCTCGAAGCCGATCCACAGGAATCCCACGACCTCGGCGCCGATCCGGCGCTGGCGGAGGTGCGGGAGGCGATGCGTGCCCGCCTGCTCGCCTGGTTCACCGGCCTCAAGCGCCGCACCACCATCACCTGGGCGGAGGCCGAGCAGCGCACCGACAGCCACAAGAAGGCGGGCGTCTTCTTCGGCGAGTGGTAGCCGGACCGGGTCGCTGCAAGGCGGAAGCGCCCGGAAGCGTAAATCCGGTCTGCAATGGATGCTCTACCCCTCCGTCCCCACCGGATGGTAGTCGCGGCCGAAATAGATCAGCCCGGCGTCATGCCGGCTGCCCTGCCGGATCGCCAGGATCTCGGCGAAGATCACGATATGCGTGCCCTTCTCCACCATCTCGGCCACGCGGCAGTCGAAGGCCGCCACGGCGCCCTGCAACGCCGGCGCGCCGGTTATGAGAGGCGCCCAGGTCCCGGCCTCGAAACGCTCGCCGGGCGGGCATCTGGTCACGCCGGCGAAGACCGCCGCGACATCCCTCTGCCCGGCCGCCAGGGTATTGACGCAGAGCACCCCATTGGCCCTCAGCGCCGGCGCGGAGGAGGCGTTGCGGTTCATGCAGACCAGCAGGGTCGGCGGGTCGTCCGTCACGCTGCAGACCGCGCTGGCGGTGAAGCCGGCCCGGCCGGCGGGGCCGCCCGTCGTGATGATGTTCACCGCGGCGCCCAGCCGGGCCATGGCATTGCGGAATTCCTCCCGGGAAATGGACATAAGCGCTGCGCCCCATTGATGACGACCAGTTAAGCATGCGCTGCGCCGATGGGAACGGGGGTGCCGCCAGGCACAGACTTGGGGTGGGCCGATTCATGCCTCCGGCCCTTGCGGCCCTCCGGTCATCGGGCGGCGGTAGATCGGGCCGGCCGATTCAGACCTTCGGGCCGCACGGCCCTCCGGTCATCGGGCGGCGTCAGTGCGGCCTGGCCACCGTGGCCAGCGGGGCCGCCACCTCCTCCAGCGGCTTGCCCTCGGCGGCGAAGCCCAGGCGCCATTCCGTGGCGGCCGCCACCAGCATCAGTCCGGCCGCCATCAGATAGCCCCACATGATGGCATCGCGGTCGCCGCTGGAGATCAGCCAGCCGAAGATCGTGGGACCGGCGACGCCGCCGACCGCGGTGCCGATGGCATAGAACAGCGCGATCGCCATCGCCCGCATCTCCAGCGGGAAGCTCTCCCCCACTGTCAGATAGGCGGCGGAGGCGGCGGCGGAGGCGAAGAAGAAGATCACGGTCCAGGCCGCGGTCTGCTCCCAGGCGGTCAGCCAGCCCGCGGCGAAGGCATAGCCGGTGGCTGCCATCAGCAGGCCGGACAGGGCATAGGTGAGGGTGATCATCGGCCGCCGACCGACACTGTCGAAGAGATGGCCGAGCAGCAGTGGCCCGGCCAGGTTGCCGAGCGCGAAAGGCAGCATGTACCAGCCGACGCTGCCCGAGGGGATGCCGTAGAATTTCGTCAGCACCAGCGCATAGGTGAAGCCGAGCGCGTTGTAGCAGAAGGCCTGGCAGGCCATCAGCGTCAGGCCGAGCACCGTGCGCGGCCGGTGGTGGTGGATCATGCTGGCCCAGACCTCGCGCAACTCGGTATGGCCGCGGCGGTGCAGCACCACTGGGCCATAGGTGGTGGGCGGCAGCGTGCCATGCTCGGCCCGGACACCACGCTCGATCTCGCCGACGATCCGCTCGGCCTCCGCATGGCGGCCATGGATCATCAGCCAGCGCGGGCTTTCCGGCAGGAAGCGGCGCAGGAAGATCACGATCACCGAGAGCGCGCCACCCACGACGAAGGCGGCGCGCCAGCCGATCTCGGGGTCGATCACCGCCGGGTTCAGCACCACCAGCGAGATGATGGAGCCGAGCGCCGCGCCGCCCCAGAAGGTGCCGTTCACGGCCAGGTCCGTGGTGCCGCGCCGCCGCGCCGGGATCAGTTCCTGGATGGCCGAGTTCACCGCGGCATATTCGCCGCCGATGCCGGCGCCGGTCAGCGCCCGGAAGGCGGCAAAGGACCAGAAGTCCCAGGCCAAGCCGGTGGCAATGCTGGCCAGCATGTAGACAACCAGCGTGACGAAGAACAACCGGCGGCGCCCCCAGCGGTCGGCCAGCCAGCCGAAGCCCAGCGCACCCGTGACGGCGCCCACCAGATAGGCTGAGGCGGTCAGGCCGATCTCCACCTCGGAGAGCCCGAGGCTCCTGCTTTCATGGATGGCGCCGGCGAGCGAGCCGACCAGCGTGACCTCCAGCCCATCCAGGATCCAGGTGATGCCGAGCGCCACCACCACCCGCCAATGGAAGCGGCTCCAGGGCAGGCGGTCGAGCCTGGCCGGCACATCGCTCTCGAATCGGCCGCCATCGGCCAGGGCTGGCGCATCGCGCATGCCGGCTGAATCTCCCCTGCCGGGCCAGAACGCCCGAGGCGCTGGCGGTTCCGGCCGGGTGATGCACCAAGGGCAGGGCGTGACGCGGGCGCCGCCACCCGGCTGCGCGCAGCATCGATCCCGGTACCGATCGCGATATCCTGAACCGGCGGCGACCCGCTCCCGAGGCCACCGGCCAGGTCGGCCCGCCGCGCGAGCCCGGCGGGGCGGGATCTGGGCGGTGCGGCAGCGGATGTCACGGCCGGGGCCAGGGACATGCCAAGCACACCCATCTGCGGTTAGATGCCCCCTGGGAAGCCCAACAGAAGGAGGGGACGATGCCCGAGATCAAGATCGCCGCATCCGATGGCAGCGGCGAGTTCATGGCCTATGTGGCGATGCCGAAGACCATGCCCGACACCGCCCCCGCCGGTGCGGTGGTGATGATCCAGGAGATCTTCGGCGTGAATAGCGCCATGCGGGCACTGTCCGACTGGGTGGCCGAGATGGGCTTCATCGCCGTCAGCCCCGACCTCTTCTGGCGGCAGGAGCCGGGCGTGCAGCTCGACCCCGATGCCGGCCAGGCGCAATGGGACCGGGCCTTCGCGCTGATGAACGGCATGAACCAGGACAAGGCAGTCGAGGACCTGAAGGCCAGCGTCGCCCATGCCTGCAGGATGCAGGGCGCCAATGGCAAGGTCGGCACCATGGGCTTCTGCCTCGGCGGGCGGCTCGCCTATATGATGGCCACGCGTTCCGATGCCGATTGCAACATCAGCTATTACGGCGTCGGGCTGGACGGGCTGCTGGGCGAGGCCGGCAAGATCCGGGCGCCGCTGCTCCTGCACATCGCCGGCCGCGACAAATTCGTGCCGCCCGAGGCGCAGGCGAAGATCCAGGAGGGGCTGCGCGGCAACAAGCAGGTGGAATGCCATGTCTACCCCTGGGCCGACCACGCCTTCTCCCGCCGCGGCGGCCATTCCTATGATGCGCGGGCGGCGACCATCGCCGATGGCCGCTCGGCCGAATTGCTGACCCGGGTGCTGGGCTGAGGCCCATCCACAATGCGGGGGCGGCTACTCGATCCAGGGCCGCTCCCGCCAGAGCTTCAGACAGGTCTCCCGCATTGCGGTGAGTTCCGCTATGGGCGCCTCCAGGCCGACGTGGCGGACCTGCGCATTCCCGATCCGCCCTGGTTCATACGAATTGCACCGCATTCGGCACGCCCAGCAGGTGGCGCCCAACCATCTCCATGTGCCAGGGCGTGCCCTGGAGGTGCTGCGAGACGCTCATCGCGTCGCGGAAGCGCCGCTCGAAGGGGTTGCCGGCCAGCACGGCGGTGGTGCCGGCGGCGCGGTAGCAGGCCACCGAGACCTCGGTGGCCTCGCCGATCGCATGGGTCGTGGCCAGGCGCAGCGCCATGCGCTGGTCGAGCGTCAGCGCCCCCGTCGCCTCCGCCGCCGCCCAGGTTTCGCGGAGCGTGCCGTGTAGGTAGTGGCGCGCGGCACGCCAGCGCGCCTCCAGCCCCGCCACCTGCAATTGCACAGCATGGTCGTCGCACATGGCCTGCGTCCCGGCCCGCGCCGTCTTGCCGCGCGCCAGCGCCATGAGGCGGTCGAGCAGCCCGCGCGCGACGCCGAGCGAGACGCCGCAGAAGCCGCTGGCATAGCAGAGATTCGAGGCGAAGAGGCTGAGCGTGCCATGCTGCCGCCGCGCCTCCGGCCGATCGCGCATGCAGGCATGGGCCTCTGGGATGAACAGGTCCTCGACGCCGTAGCTGTCGCTGCCGGTGCCGCGGAGGCCGATAGACTGCCAGTCGTCGATGATCCGCGCGGCGCTGTGCGGGAACAGCACGGTGCGGTCGTCCCTGCTGCCATCGGGCCGGAGGCGCGGCGTGCCATCCGGCAGGAAGACCGCCACATGCGCGCCGAGCAGGGGCGTATGCCGGCTGCCGCTGCCGAAATCCCAGGCGCCGGTGACGCGGTAGCCGCCCGCCACCGCCACGGCCCGGGCGGTGCCGTTGCGCGCGCCCCAGGCCAGGCCGCTCCGCCGGTCGCCGAAGAAGCCCCGGGCCACCTCCGGCGCCAGGGCCGTGGCGGAGGACATGGCGGAGACATTGGATTGGCAGATGATCCAGGCAGCGCTGGCATCGCCCTCCGCCAGCGCCTCGGTCACAAGGGCGAAATCGGGCAGCGGCAGGGCCGCGCCGCCGATCTCCCGCGGGGTCAGCAGGCGGAAGAAGTCGGCGGCATAAAGCGCCTCCAGCACTGCCGGCGTGAGCTCCCGCAGCCGCTCGATCTTCGGCCCTTCCGCCTCCAGCAATGGGATCAGGCGGCGCGCCGCGGCTACCGGCCCGGCCTCCGCCCCCGCCATGGCCGCGCACCCGCGCGGACCGGGCCCTGCATCGGCCATGCGCCCTCCCCTTGAGCCTGGCGCCGCGGCGCCGTTCTTGTTGCCGGAACGCTACCACGGCGGGGCGGAGCGGGAAGCCTCCAAACCCACCCCCCTTTCGCGCGCGCGCCCGGTCTGCTCTAGGTTGCGGACGAGAGGATTGCCCCGATGACCCCGACCAGCCTGGAGGCGATGGCCGCTTCGGTGCCCGCAGAAGCCAGCACTGCTGCGCGGCCCGGTCTGCGATGAGATGAGATGAGATGAGATGCTGGAAGCCTGCCCCGAATTCTGCGCCCGTGTCTTTGAGAGGAAACCTGCCGCATGACTGACGCATTGCCCGAGGGCAAGGGCCTGGCGAAATCCGCCGGCGCGCTCGCCGGCCTGCGCGTGATCGACCTGACGCGCGTGCTGGGCGGTCCCTATTGCACCATGGTCCTCGCCGACCATGGCGCCGAGGTCATCAAGCTGGAACCGCCCCAGGGCGACGAGGTGCGCGACTGGGGCCCGCCCTTCAACGAGGCGGGCGATGCCAGCTACTTCATCGGCATCAACCGCAACAAGCGCTCGATGGGCCTCGACCTGTCGAAGCCGGAAGGCCGGCAGGTGCTGCTGCGGCTGCTGGAAGGCGCCGACGTGCTGGTCGAGAATTTCAAGCCGGGCAGCATGGAGCGCTGGGGCCTCGGCTATGAGGCGGTGCTGGCGGAACGCTTCCCCCGCCTGGTGCATTGCCGCGTCTCCGGCTTCGGCGGCGATGGGCCGCTGGGCGGCTTCCCCGGCTATGATGCCGTCCTGCAGGCGATGGTCGGGCTGATGTCGATCAACGGCACCCTGGACAGCGGCCCGACCCGGCTCGGCAACCCGATCGTCGATATCGCCACCGGGCTGTTCAGCACCATCGCCATCCTGATGGCGCTCCAGGAGCGGGAGCGGAGCGGCAAGGGCCAGTATTGCGACATGACCCTGCATGATTGCGGCATGGCGCTGCTGCATCCCCATGCCGCCAACTACTTCCTCAGCGGCATCCGGCCGAAGCCGACCGGCAACCCGCATCCGAACCTGGCGCCCTATTCCAAATCCCGGACCGCCACCTGCGAGATCTTCGTCGCCGCCGGCAACGACCCGGCCTTCCGCAAATTCTGCGACTTCCTCGGCTTCCCCAGATTGGCGAAGGATGCGCGCTTCGCCACCAATGGCGCCCGCGTGGTGAACCGGGACGCGCTGGCCGCCATCCTGGACGAGCGCTTCGCCGGAGAGGACGGGCACGAGCTTTGCCAGCGCATGCTCGCCGCCGGCCTGCCCGCCGGCCCGGTCATGCATGTGGACGAGGCGATGGCGGCCCCGCATACCGCGCACCGCGAGATGGTGACCGAGCTCGGCGAGTTCCGCGGCCTTGGCACGCCGATCAAGCTCTCCCGCACCCCGGGCGGCACGCGGGCGGCGCCGCCGCGCTTCAACGAGCATGGCGAGGCGGTGCTGGCGGAGGGGGGCTTCTCGGCGGAGGAGATCAAGGCGCTCCGGGCCAGCGGGGTGCTGGTGGAGGCGCGGCGGAAGTGACCGGCACCACGCCGGCGGAACCCGAACTGCTGGACCTGCGCGCGATCGAGAATGCGCAGGAGGTGCAGCGGCTCTTCGCGCTGTGGCGCGGGGCCCTGCTCGCCGACTCGCGCTTCAAGGGCGGCAGCAACAGGTTCCTGCCGCAGGCGGTGCTGGACAAAGACGGCCCTGACCAGCCCGACAGCGAACCGGCACCGCTCGCCAGCGGTGATGCCGAGCAGGCCATCAGCGCGTGGCGTGCCACGCTGCGGCCGAAGGGCATGACTGCTTCGCTCGATTTCCATGTAAAGCTCGACTACCGGTCGAAATCCTTCACACCGCTCGACCGCAACAACCAGGGCGCCTTCGGCCGTTCCGTCGAGGGGGACACCTTCGTCCTGCGGCAATGGTATGACAGCAAGCGCATCGGCAGGCGGGCCCTCACGGCAGCCGATCTCACGGAACATGGCGCACCGCCCAGCGCCACCCTGTTCCAAGATCCATCGCGCGGCGATGCGGGGCGCGACCGCCTCTACCTCATCGTCGCGCGCCTGACGGACCCGCCCTCCGACATCGCGGAACAGACCTTCGCGGCGATCGCGGCCTTCCACCAGGTTGCCGCCGCCGCGCAGGCGAAGCAGGACGCGTAGCGACAGGGATCGCGGCGGGGACTGGACCAGCCCTTGCCGATGCGGTTCGGAAATAGGCCGTGACCCCCCCTGATTTGACTTGCCGAGATGCGGTAGCGCCGGTGATATGGGCGCGAACAGGCCGATACAACGAAGCTTGCGTCCGCATCCGAAGCGGACCGGTCCAGGGAGGTTGCATGGTCGCCAGGGTGCCTCGGCGTCGTTCCGCACCTGTGTCGCAAAGGCATGGCGCATGATGCTGCGGCAGGCGGCCCGGTAGCGGCAGCGGTGGCGGCACTTCTCGAGGTCAGCGACATCGTGGTCCGCTTCGGCGGCGTCACCGCGGTGGCCGGCGTGTCCTTCGCCGTGGACCAGCACCAGATCTGCGGGCTGATCGGCCCGAACGGCGCCGGCAAGACCACGCTCTTCAACTGCATCAGCGGCATCTACCGCCCCACCGAGGGCGAGATCCGCTTCGAGGGGGAGACCATCACCGGCGCGCCGCGCCATCGGATGATGGGCTTCGGCATCGGCCGCACCTTCCAGAACCTGGCGCTGTTCCGCAGCCTCTCGGTGCGCGACAACGTGCTGGCCGGGGCGCATTGCCTGGGCCATGCCGGCTTCATGGCCAGCGCGCTGCGCCTGCCGCGCGCCCGGCGGGAAGCGGCCGAGGCGGAAGCGCGGCTGCACCACCTGCTCGGCCTGCTGGACCTGGAGGCGGTGGCGGAGGTGCCGGTGGCCTCCCTGCCCTTCGGCACCCAGAAGCGCGTGGAACTGGCCCGCGCCCTCATCAGCGGCCCGAAGCTGCTGCTGCTGGACGAACCCGCCGGCGGGCTCAATCATGGGGAGGTGGATGGGCTGGCCGCGCTGCTGCAGGACATCCGCCGGCAATTCTCGCTCAGCATCCTGCTGGTCGAGCACCACATGAACCTGGTGATGCGCGTCTCCGACAAGGTGGTGGCGCTGGATTTCGGCAAGAAGATCGCCGACGGCACGCCGGACGAGGTCCGCAGCGAACCCGAGGTGATCCGGGCCTATCTGGGAGAGGCCCCGCATGACCGCGCCGCCTGAGGCCCCCATCCTCGATGTCCGGGGGCTGACCGCCGGCTATGGCCAGACCGCGGTGCTGCACGGGCTGGATTTCGTCGTGGACCAGGGCGGCGTCACCGCCCTGCTCGGCGCCAATGGCGCGGGCAAGACCACCACGCTCCGCGCCATCTGCGGCATGGTGCGGACGGGGGGCGAGATCGATTTCGCCGGCCAGCGCATCGGCGGGCTCGCCACCGAGGACATCGCCCGGCGTGGCATCGCGCATGTGCCGGATGGCCGCGGCACCTTCATGGAGCTGACCGTCGAGGAGAATTTCCGCCTCGGCGCCTATACCCGCCGCGACCCCGAGGTGGCCGCGGATTTCGAGCGGGTCTTCGGCTATTTCCCGCGGCTCAGGCAGCGCTTCCGGCAGCAGGCCGGCACGCTTTCGGGCGGCGAGCAGCAGATGTTGGCCATCGCCCGCGCCCTGCTGCTGCGGCCACGGCTGCTGCTGATGGACGAGCCCTCCTTCGGCCTGGCGCCGCTGATCGTGCAGGAGATCTTCGCGATCATGCAGCGCATTCGCGGCGACCAGGGGGTGAGCATCCTGCTGGTGGAGCAGAACGCCAACCTGGCGCTCGACATCGCCGACCGCGCCTATCTGCTGGAAACCGGGCGCATCGTCATCTCCGGCCCCGCGGCGGAGATCCGCCAGGACGAGGCGATCCGCCGCTCCTATCTCGGCTACTGAGGGAAGCATGGACGGTCTCGCGCATCAGCTGGTCGCCGGCATCGCCACCGGGGGCATCTATGCCGCGGTCGCGCTCGCCCTGGTGATGATCTACCAGGCGACGCACCACGTGAATTTCGCGCAGGGGGAGATGGCGACCTTCTCCACCTATATCGCGCTCACCCTGATCCAGGCGGGGCTGCCCTATTGGGTGGCCTTCCTCGCCACCCTGGTGATCTCCTTCGTCCTCGGCGTGGTGATCGAACGCGTGCTGCTGCGGCCCGTGCATGATGCGCCGGTGCTGACCCATGTCGGCATCTTCATCGGCCTGCTTCTGGTCTTCAGCAATCTCAGCGGCTGGATGTTCGACTACACGGTGAAGGCCTTCCCGAGCCCCTTCGAGGCGGGCGGGCCGATGCTGGGCGGGCTGGTTTCCGGGCATGAGCTGGGCTCGACCGCGGTGACGCTCGCGGTGCTGCTGCTGGTCTTCCTGTTCTTCCGCTACACCAGCCTCGGCCTGGCGATGCGGGCGGCGGCCTACAACCCGGTTTCCGCCCGGCTGGTCGGCATCCGCGTCGGCTGGATGCTGGCGCTGGGCTGGGGGCTGGCGGCGGCGATCGGCGCGGTGGCCGGCATCATGATCGCGCCGGTGGTGTTCCTGGAGCCCAACATGATGCTCGGCATCCTGCTCTATGCCTTCGCCGGCGCGCTGCTGGGGGGCATCGACAATCCGGGCGGCGCGGTGCTGGGCGGCTTCGCGGTCGGCGTCATCGAGAACCTGGGCGGCGCCTATCTGGTGGGGACGGAACTCAAGCTGACCCTGGCGCTTGTCATCATCATCGCCGTGCTGCTGATCAAGCCCTCCGGCCTGTTCGGCCGCGTGGTCGTGAGCCGGGTCTAGGCGAATGAGCGGGAGCGAGAGCGTGCCGGTGGCGACGGCCCCGGCCAGGGCGGAGAGCCGGCCGCTGGTGCCGCTGGCGATCCTCGGCCTGGCCCTGCTAGCGCTGGCGCCGACCTTCCTGGTGGAAGGCTACCGGCTGTTCCAATTGACGCTGGCGGTGATCTACGCGGTTGCCATCCTCGGCCTCAATATCGTCACCGGCTACAATGGCCAGATCTCCCTGGGGCATGGCGCCTTCTATGCGGTGGGCGCCTATGCCACCGCCATCATGATGGCGAGCTTCGGCATGCCCTACTGGGCGACCCTGCCGATCGCCGCGCTGATCTGCGCCGGGCTCGGCTATGCCATCGGCTTCCCGGCGCTGCGGCTCGGCGGGCTCTATCTGGCGCTCACCACCTTCGCGCTGGCGGTGGCGGTGCCGCAGATCCTGAAATACCACGCCTTCGAGGAATGGACCGGCGGCGTGCAGGGCGTCTTCATCGCCAAGCCGGACGCCCCCTTCGGCCTGCCGCTGAATGCCGACCAGTGGCTCTACCTCTTTACCACGGTGATCGCGGTGGCGATCTTCCTGCTGTCCTGGAACCTGCTGCGCAGCCGCATCGGCCGCGCGATGATGGCGATCCGCGACCAGCCCATCGCGGCGGAGGCGATGGGCATGGACATCGCCCGGCTCAAGACCCGCACCTTTGCAGTGAGTGCCATGATCACCGGCATCGCCGGGGCGTTGAGCGCCATCGCGGTGGAATTCGTCTCGCCGGACAGCTTCTCCGTCATGCTCTCCATCACGCTCTTCGTCGGCATGGTGGTGGGGGGCATCGCCTCCATCCTCGGCGCGGTCTTCGGCGGGCTCTTCGTGGTCTTCGTGCCGAACCTGGCGGAGGAGATCTCGAAGGCGGCGCCAGGGGTGATCTATGGCGTCATCCTGATCCTGTTCCTCTTCATCCTGCCGACCGGCTTCGCGGGCTTCCTGCGCCGCCTCGCCGGGCCGCTGCTGCGGCGCTGGCGGGACGGCGCAACCACCAATCAAGACGGGAGATGACCAGGCCATGCTGAACCGACGCACGCTGCTCGCCGCCTCGGCCGCCACCCTTGCAGCGCCCGGCATCCTGCGGGCGCAGACCACGCCCGGCGTGACCGCGACCGAGCTCAAGATCGGCAATATCAACGCATATAGCGGCCCGGCCTCGGCCTATGGCGTCATCTCCAAGCTGGAGACCGCCTTCTTCCGCATGGTCAATGAGGGGGGCGGCGTCGGCGGAAGGCGCATCAATTTCATCAGCTATGACGATGGCTACAGCCCGCCCAAGACCGTGGAACAGGCACGCCGGCTGATCGAGCAGGACCGCGTCGCCTTCCTGTTCAACACGCTGGGCACGCCGACCAATTCCGCCATCGTGCGCTACGTGAACCAGCGCAAGGTGCCGCACCTGTTCCTGGCCACCGGCGCCGACAAATGGGGCAACTACCAGGACGCACCCTGGACCATCGGCTGGCAGCCGAGCTACCGGACCGAGGCGCAGATCTACACCAAGCACCTGCTGGAGCAGAAGCCGGAGGCCAGGCTGGCGATCCTGTTCCAGAACGACGATTTCGGGAAGGACTACGTGGCGGGCGTCCGCGACATCCTGGGCGACCGCTTCGACCGCATGGTGAAGACCGTCTCGCATGAAGTCACCGACCCCACCATCGATTCGCAGATCGTCTCGCTCCAGGCCAGCGGCTCGGACGCGATGCTGACCGCGACCACGCCGAAATTCGCCGCCCAGGCCATCCGCAAGGTCTATGACCTCGGCTGGAAGCCGCTGAACTACCTGACCAATGTCTCGCTCTCGGTTTCCGCCGTCATGCAGCCGGCGGGGCCGGAGAAGGGCGTCGGCATCATCACCTCGGCCTATCTCAAGGACCAATCGGACCCGGCCTGGCAGGACGATGCCGGCATGCAGGAATTCCGCGCCTTCATGCAGCGCTGGATGCCGGAGGGCGACATCACCGACAGCAACACCGTCTTCTCCTACGGCGTCAGCAAGACCATGCTGCATGTGCTGCAGAAATGCGGCACGGATTTCTCGCGGGAGAACGTGATGAAGCAGGCGACCAGCCTGAACAATCTCGAAATCCCGACCCTGCTGCCCGGCATCCGGGTGAATACCAGCCCGACCAACTACCACCCGATCCGGCACATGCAGTTGCAACGCTGGACCGGCAGCACCTGGGAACGCTTCGGCAATGTCATCGAGGGCGCGCAGGTCTGAACGCCGCCACCGGGCCGGTCAGGCCACGGCCTTCCAGGCTGCGGCCTAGATGGCGGTATAGCCGCCATCCACCGTCCAGGCGGCGCCGGTGACGAAGGAGGCACGGTCGGAACACAGCCAGACCACCGCCTCCGCCACCTCCTCCGGCCGACCGATGCGGCCCATCGGCACCCGGGCCAGGATGCGGCCGCCGCGCTTGCCCAGCATCTCCTCGACCATCGGCGTCTCGACATAGCCGGGGCAGACGGCATTGACGCGGATATTCTCCGCCGCATGGTCCGCCGCCGCCACCCGCGTCAGCCCGACCACGCCATGCTTGCTGGCCGTATAGGCATTGGAACCCGGCAACCCCACCAGCCCGCCGATCGAGGCGGTATTGACGATGGCGCCCCCCCCTTGCCCGCGCATCTGCGCCACCTCATGCCGCATGCAGCGCCAGACGCCGGTGAGGTTCACCGCCAGGATACGGTCCCAGGCTTCCGGCGCCATGTCGCAGACCTTCTGCATCCCGGCGCCGACCGTTGCCGGCGCGATGCCGGCATTGTTGAAGGCGCAGTCCAGCCCGCCGAAGGCACCGACCGCGGCCTCCACCATCGCCGCCACCGCCGCGTCATCGGCCACATCCACCGCGATCACCACCGCCTGGCCGCCCGCCGCCTCGATCATCGCTGCGGTCTGCTGCGCCGCCTCCAACACGAGATCGGCCGCCGCCACCCAGGCCCCCTCCCGCGCGAAGGCCAGCGCCGCGGCGCGGCCGATGCCGGAGCCGGCGCCCGTCACCAGCGCGGATTTGCCGTCCAGGATCCCCGTCATGCGCCCGCGCCCCGCCGCCAGTGGTGGCGGAGCGAGGCCGCCGCCTGGCGCAGCGCGAGATCCGAGGCGGGGATGAAGCCGCCCATCGTCAGGAAGGCATGCATCTGGTCGGCGACATGCACATGCGTCACCGGCACGCCCTCCTCATCCAGGCGCCGGGCATAGGCGGCGCCCTCATCCACCAGCGGGTCGTGGCCCGCGGTCATCACATAGGCGGGCGGCAATCCGGCCAGGCTCGCGGCCCGCAGCGGCGAGGCGCGCCAATCGTATTTCTGCCCTGGCTCGGCCAGGTAGTGGCCGATGAACCAATGCATGGTCTGCGCCACCAGGATATAGCCCTCGGTGAAGCGCTGATAGGCCGGCGCGGTGCAGGCCAGATCGGTCGCGGGATAGAGCAGAAGCTGGAAGCCGGGCATCGGCACCGCGCCATCGCGCGCCAGCAGCGTCAGCACGGCGGTCAGGTTGCCGCCGGCGCTGTCGCCGCCCACCGCGATGCGCGCGGGGTCGATCCGCAGCCGCGCCGCCTCCGCCACCACGAAGCGCAGCGCCGCGGCGGCATCCTCCACGGCGGCGGGGAATTTGTGCTCGGGCGCCAGCCGGTAATCCACCGCGATCACGCAGCAGCCGGCATGGTTCGCCAGGCTCCGGCAGGGCTGGTCGTGGCTTTCGAGGTCGCCGAACACCCAGCCGCCGCCATGCAGGAACAGCAGGCAGGGCAGCGCCTCGCCCGCCGCGGTGCCGGCGCCGCGGTAGCGCCGCAGCCGGATCGGCCCGGCGGGGCCGGGGCAGGTGAGATCCTCCGCCTCCGCCACCTCGGGCGGCTCGGGCTGCAGCACGGCACGGGCGGCGGCGCTGGCGGCGCGCGCCTCGGCCGGGGTCTGGGTATGGATCGGCGGCCGGCCGGTCTCGCGGATCAGGTCGAGGACGCGCTGGGCTCCGGGATCAAGCGGCATGGCTGGTTATTCCGTCCAATCGAGGATGGCGCGCGCCACCGCATCGGGCTGGTCGAGTTCCGCCAGATGCGCCGCGCCGGGGATGATGCGGGTCTCGTTCGGCCCGCCGAGCCGGGCGGCGAAACGCGCCGCATAGCTTCGCGGCATGATACGGTCCTCGGCGCCCCAGAGCAGCAGGGTCGGCGCCTTGATGAGCGGCAGCCGCCGTTCCAGCCCGGTATTGCCGAGCGGCCAGAAGATCCGCGCCGCGGCCTCGGCCGCGCGGGTCTGCTCGATCGGCCATTCCACCGAATTGGCGCTCTCGGGCAGCGCCTTCAGCGCCCGCCAGGTCTCCGGGTCGGCAGTGAGCAGGCCGGGCAGCACCTCGGCCCGCTGCGCCCAGGGGTCGGCGGGCGGATCCTCCTCGTCATAGAGGCCGAAGGGGGCGATCAGCGCCAGCCGCCGCACCGCTTGCGGCCAGACCGCCGCCATCTCCGCGGCCAGCGAGGCGCCGACCGAACTGCCCGCCAGATCGGCCCCCTCCAGCCCCGCCGCCACCAGCAATTGCCGCGTGGCCAGCAACCAGTCGAGATGGCTGTCCAGCACGCTGTGGCCGCGGTCGCCGCCGGGGAAGCCGGGCAGCGAGGGCACGATCACGGTCCGCCGCTCGGCGAGGCGATCCAGGAAGGGCACCCAGCGCGGCAGCCCGCCGAAGCCGGCGAGGAAGCCGAGCACGGGACCCTGCCCCTTGCGCCAGATGCGGGTCGGGAAGCCGTTGAGGTCGAGGGTGATGGTTTCAGGCTGGCTCACGCTGCGCTCCGGGGCCGTTGCGGATGGCTATTCGGCGGCAAGGCGCGGCGCCAGGGCGGCCGGCGCGGCGCGTTCGCCCCGTGCCATGGGCCGCGGCCACCAGCGATCCTCCCAGTCCGGGAACATGCCCTTCAGCTTCGGCATCACCTTCTCGGCGAAGAGCCGCGTGTTGTACTGGGTGAGGTCCTTGTTCATGTTGCCGAATTGCAGCAGCAGCATGAGGTGGCCGACATTGAGGCTGCCCGCCACCTCCCGCAACTGCTCCACCACCTGGTCCGGCGTGCCGACCACGACATAGCCGCGATCGACGATGTCCTGCATCGTCACGCTGGTGCGCTGCCGGCGCTGCTCGGCGATCAGGGTCTGGGCGCTGGCCACCTGCTTCACCTGGCTCTCCAGCCCGGCGCGCTGCGTCGCCTCCGTGCTGTAGCCGGGCGGCGCGGCGAAGCGCGGATCGACATGCAGGCAGCGGCCGTAGAAATACTCGGCCGGCTCGCTGTAGAGCTCGATCGCCTGCTCGCGGCTTTCGGCGACGCCGACGAATTGCAGGAAGCCAGCGCGATAGGGGTTCCGGTCCTTGCCGAGCCGCTGCATCTCGGCCCAGAAGCCGTCCATGGTCGCCTTGCCGGCCTTGTAGCCGTAGTAGCTGAGATAGCAGTAGACGTAGTCCATCCGCGCGCACCACTGCCAGGTCTCGACCGAGCCGCCGCCCGGGATCCAGATCGGCGGATGCGGCTGCTGCACCGGGCGCGGCCAGATGTTCACGTAGCGCTGCTGGTTGAAGCGGCCGTTGAAGGCGAAGGTCTCGCGCTCGGTCCAGGCACGCAGCACCAGGTCATGCGCCTCCAGGTAGCGCTCGCGCAGCATGGAGGGGTTCTGGCCATAGGCGAAGCAGGTATCCATCGGCGTGCCCACCGGGAAGCCGGCGATCAGCCGGCCGCCCGAGATCACGTCGATCATCGCGAATTCCTCCGCCACCCGCGTCGGCGGATTATAGAGGGCCAGCGAATTGCCCATGACGCAGAGCGCGACATCATCGGTGCGACGCGCCAGCGCGGTGGCGATCAGGTTGGGCGAGGGCATCAGCCCATAGCCGTTGGAATGGTGCTCGTTCACGCAGATGGCGTCGAAGCCGCAATCGGCGGCGAATTCCAGCTCATCCATGAAGTCGTTGTACATGTGGTGGGCGCGCTTCGGGTCGAAGAGCGAGGAGTGGATATCCACCCAGACCGAGGGATGCCGCTCCCGGAAGTCCTCCGGCAGCTCGGTATAGGGCATCAGGTGGAACCACATCAGCTTCATCGTCGCCCCTCCACACCGGCTTGCCGGGCGGACCTTGCGCGGCCGCCGCTTGGGCGCGAGCTTAGTCCAACGTCGTCCTGACTGGAAACGCGCGCGTTTCCGGTCAGGACGGCAAAGTTGGCCGGTCCCATGCAGCCAGGCCAAAGGGACTTTGGCCTGGGGCGGGGCGGGATGCGGCGGAAGGGTTACGCGCCGCTGTTCGGCTCCAGCAGCGACTCCGCCTCGCGCTTCAGGCGCAGGTAGCTGCGGGCGGAGAAGGGCAGCATGCCGCCATAGATCAGCCCGGTCACGGCCAGCGCCGCCCAGGGCTCGGTCAGCAGCACCGCGACATAGGTGCCGATGCCGAGCAGCAGCGGCAGCACGACATCCGCCCGCACCTTGAAATTCTTGAAGCTCCAGGTCGGCAGGGTCGAGACCATGAGCCCGCCGACCACGACCAGCAGCAGGCCCGAGATCGCCGGATGCCGGATGGCATTCGCCAGCCCGCTCCAGCCCCAGCCCTCGAAGGCGAGGGCGGCGAACAGCGGAAACAGCGCCAGCCCCGCCCCGGCCGGCGCCGGCACGCCGGTGAAGAAGCTCTGCGCATAGGCCGGCTTGGGCGGCGGCCCGGCCAGCGGCACCGCCGGCGCCTCGATGATGGAGGCATTGAACCGCGCCAGGCGCAGCGCCGAGCAGACGGCAAAGAGCAGGCAGGGCGCGAAACCCAGCGAGCGCACGTCGTGCAGGGTCCAGAGATAGAGCACCAGCGCCGGCGCCACGCCGAAGCAGAGGAAATCGGAAAGGCTGTCGAATTCCGCGCCGAAGCGCGAGGTGGCCTTGAGCAGCCGCGCCAGCCGCCCGTCGATGCCGTCGATCGCGCCGGCCACCACGATCAGCGCCGCCGCATGTTCCCAGCGCCCCTCGATCGCGAAGCGCAGGCCCGTCAGCCCGGCGCAGAGGCCGAGCATGGTCATGATATTCGGGATCAGCCGGTTGAAGGAGGGGCCGCTGTAGCGCGGCCTGGTGCGCGGCCGGAACCGCCGCAGCCGGCCGCGCAGGCTCGGCGCGCCGCGCGGCTGCTCCGCGCCCTCCTGCGAAGGCCCACCCAGAGGCGGGCTCATACCGGCACCTGGCCAGTGGCGAGATCGGCGATCACCGTCTCGCCGCCGATCATGGTCTGGCCCTCCGCCACCCAGGGCCGCACGCCTTCCGGCAGATAGAGGTCGGTGCGGCTGCCGAAGCGGATGATGCCGAAGCGCTCGCCGACCTGCACCGTATCGCCCTCGCGGATGTCGCAGAGGATGCGCCGCGCGATCAGCCCGGCGATCTGCACCACCGCCATGTCGCGGCCATCCGGCAGGCGCAGCGCGATGGCGTTGCGTTCATTGTCCTCGCTCGCCTTATCGAGGCTGGCATTGACGAAGGCGCCGTGGCGATAGGCGATGCGCGTGACGGTGCCATCCGCCGGCACCCGGTTCACATGCACGTCCATGACCGAGAGGAAGATCGCCACCCGCCAGCGCGGCGCGGGGCCGAGGCCGAGCTCGGCCGGCGGCACCGCGGGCGCCACCCCCACCACCTTGCCATCCGCGGGCGCCAGCACCAGGCCGGGCCGCGCCGGCGCCACGCGCGCGGGATCGCGGAAGAAATACAGACAGAAGCTGGCGAAGAACAGGCCGAGCCAGAAGGCCCATGCCCCGAGCAGCAGCCCACCCAGGACCGCGACCACCACGCCGGCGATGATGAAGGGCCGGCCCGCCGGATGCGGCGGGGCCAGCACGAGCCGCAAACTTTGTCCGAGTGCCATGGCGCGGGTTTATGGTGTCTTCATCACCCCTGGGCAACCCTGCCCGGCATGCAGCCCATCACCCTCGGTTCCTTCGCCGTCGCCCGGGACGGCGCATTGCAGCCCCGGCAGGCCGGATCGCATCCCGCGCTTCGCTTCGCCTGGCGCGGCCGCGCCTGCGAGGCGGCGCTCACCGGCGATGCGGTGCAGCTTGCCGCCATTGCCGCGCGCATCCCCTCCACCGCCGAGGCGGGGGTGGACCGGCCCGGTGCCTTCGCGGAACTGGCGGCGCTGCCGCGCAGCCTGCCCGCCGGCTGGCGCCTCAGCCTGCTGCCCGACCACCGGATCCGGCTGGAGGCGGATGCACCCCTGGAAGCGCCGCCCACCGCCACGGCGCTGATCGCCCTGATGGTGCGCTTCGCCCTGGCGCTCGACCCCTATCTGGACCGGCTGGACTCCGCCTGCGCCGGCGCCTGCGCCTCCGGCACGGCGAAGACCTGGCCGGGATAGATCAGCCGGGGGTCGCGGATCTGCTCGCGGTTCGCCTGGTAGATCACCGTGTAGCGCAGCCCGCGGCCATAGACCCGGCGGGCGATCCACCACAGATTCTGGCCGGGCTGCACGATCAGCCTGCCATCCTGCACCAGGTCGCCGGCCATCTGGTCGCGCTGGAAGGGCACCTCGATCCGGGCCGCCACCGTGCCCGAAGCGGCGAGCTGGTCCACCCGCAGCGTATGGCGGCCGGGGGTGGGCTGGCCGGCCGGCGTCAATTGCCAGCGGCCGGCGGCATCGGCCACCGCATCGCCGGCATGGCGCTGCCCGACATAGAGCCGCACCGTGGCCCCCGGCACGGCGCTGCCGGCGAAGCGCATGGCACCGGCATCGTCGTAATCCACCACATCGAGGCCGAGGCGCTGGCGGGGCTGCGCCGTGCCGGGCTCGGCCGCTGCCGCGCCACCCTGCAGGATGCGTGGCGCCGCCCCGGTGGCGCCGGCCTGCGGCAGCAACACCGCGAGCGGACCCGGCGTGCCGGCTTCGCCGCCAGCTAAAGGTTGGGGCAAGGCCCGGGCCATCGCCACGGGTGCTTCCGGCACGACCAGCAGCACCGTCTCCTGCCCCGGAACCGCCTCGCCGCCGGGGCTGCGGGCCGCCAGGGCCAATTCGCGGGCGCCGGAGGGCAGCGGTCCGCCAGGCAGGATCACCCATTCGCCTCGGGCATCGGCGCGGGCGCGGCCAAGCTCCCGCCCGGCTTCCAGCAGCATCACCTCCGCACCCGGCGCCGCCCGTCCGGCGGTCACCACCATGCCGCGGGCGCCGACCCGGGCGACATCGAAGCGCGGCGCCTCCGCCACGGCCGGTGCGGCGGGTGCCTGGCCGACCGGGGCGGGCGCCCGCGCCGCGGGGTTCAGGCCGGCGGGCTGCAGGGAGGGACGGGAGCGGAGCGAGGGAAAGGCCTCGGGCAGCATGATCCAGGCCGTGCCGATCGCGGCAAACGCGATCAGGCCGACCAACCCGACTCGCCGAGCGATTGTCGCCTCCGCCATGTCTCCGTAACTAGGCGCGAGCCCCCTTGCACCGCAAGGGACAGATCACGATCAACGGACCATCAGCCATGTGAAAAGCAGCGGCAACCCGCCGGCCAGCCCCCAACCGAGGGGCAGCGCGAAGCGGCCGCCGATCCGCGCCGCCAGCGCCGGGCCGAGCCAGAGGGCGGCGAGCGGCGCCGCCGCCGCGATCCAGTCCGCCGCCGCGCCGCGCGCCAGCACCGGCCCCGCCGCCAGCCCCGCCAGGCCGAGCGCCACCGGCAGGGCGGCCGCCGTGCCCCAGGCCGGGCCGCCCGCCAGTCCGCCAAGCGCCGCGGCCAATGCCGCCGCCGCCAGCACCAGCCAGGGCCCGGCCGGCGCCGCCAGCCAGAACCCCGCCAGCAGCAGCGCCAGCGCCGCCGCGGCCCGCCCGGGCGAGCGCAGTTCCAGCAGCGCCCCGCCAGCCAGCAGGGACAGCGCCAGAAGGGCCAGGGCGCCACGGCGCAGATCGGCCGGCGCCTGCGGTGCCCCGGCCAGCCACCAGCCGGCCCCGAGCACCAGCAGCGCCGCGCCGACCCCGGTCAGCCGGGTCCGGCCCCTGCCCCATTGCGCCAGCACCAGCCCGGCCAGCAGCCCGGCCAGCGCCAGCAGCGGCAGGCGTTCCGGCAATTGCCGGGGCGAGGCGGTGGGCAGGCCGAGCGTCAGCACCCAGCCCAGCGCCAGGCCGGCGCCGGCGCCCAGCGTCGCCAGGTCGCGGCGCCCGGCCAGCCGCAGCAGCAGGGCCCAGAGCAGCGCCATCCCCAGCGCCGCCGCGGCGCCCTGCCAGGGCAATGCCTGATGCCACAGCGAATCGAGATTCATCCCGCCATGCTGCCGCAAACCATTCGCGCCCGCACCGTCGTTCCTTATGCTGGGCGGCGGAACAGGGGGAGCATGGCATGCAGATGCGGCCGGTGAAGGTGTGGGATTTCTGGATCCGGCTGGTGCATTGGGCGATCGTGCTGCTGATCGGCCTGTCCTGGTGGGCGATGCAGACCAACCGCGTGCAACTGCACTTCCTCTCCGGCTACACGGTGCTGACCCTGGTGCTGTTCCGCCTGGGCTGGGGCCTCATCGGCTCGGACACCGCGCGCTTCGCCCGTTTCCTGCGCTCGCCCCTGGCCGCGCTGCGGCATGTGGCAAGGCTCCGGCGGCGGGAGCCGGATACGGAGATCGGCCACAACGCCGCCGGCGGCTGGATGGTGCTGGTGCTGCTCGGGCTGCTGCTGACCCAGGCCCTGACGGGCCTCTTTGCCGATAGCGGCTATGGCGATTATGGCCCGCTGGCCAAGCGGGTTTCGGGCGCGACCAGCGACTGGCTGACCGGCATCCACCACCGCAGCTTCAACCTCATCCTGGCCGCCGCCGGGCTGCATGTGCTGGCGGTGCTGGCCTACCGGGTGCTGAAGGGCCAGAACCTGGTGCGGCCGATGGTCACGGGGATGAAGCCCCTGCCCGCGACGGCGGCGGCGCCCCGGATGGGCTCGCCGCGCCTCGCCGCCGCGCTGCTCGGCGCGGCGGCGCTGCTGGTCTATGGCGTCAGCCGGCTGGGTTGAGGCTCCAGTGGTGCCCGGCAGGCGCTCAGCGGGCGCGGAAGGGCCGGTGGCAGCCGCCGCAGAATTGCGGGCCGGTGGCCTGGTAGGCGGCGGCGAAGGCGGCCTGGTCGCCGGAGGCAGCGGCGGATTTCAGCACATCGAGTTGGCGGAGCAGGTTGGCATTCGCCGTCTCGAAGCCGGCACGGTCGGTCCAGACGGCCGGCAGGGCCTTGGTGTCGCCGCGGTCGGACCCGGCCGGGAACAGCGCCGGGAAGCCGCGGTACCAAGCTATCATGTCATCCACCCGGGCGGCGGCCGGGCGGGTATCGCCGCGCGACGCGACCAGGCCCTTCATTGCATCCATATGCCCGCCCATGCGCTTCAACCCCTCGCGCCGCTGGGCGATGACGTCCCCCTGCGCCAGGGCCGTCCCCGCCAGCGCGACGATTCCCAGCGCCGCCACCCATATCCGCATCCGCATCCGCATCCGCAACTTCCTTTCCCAACCACTGGTTGCCATCATGACATGCTTTTGCCTTTTCCTGAAGGCGGGACCGTAACGGCGGCGCCGCGTTGGGATGGCATGCAGCAGGAGTCCGCCATGCCCAAGCATATCCGTTCCGTTGCCGTCTTCTGCGGCACCCGCGCCGGCACCGATCCGGCCCATGCGGCGGCGGCCCGGCAACTCGGCACCGCCCTGGCGCGGGCCGGGATCACGCTGGTCTATGGCGGCGGTGGTATCGGGCTGATGGGCCTGGCGGCGGAGGCGGCGCTGGCCGGGGGCGGCAGGGTGCGGGGGGGTCATCCCGGAATTCCTCACGCATATGGAACGGCCCTATGCGGCGCTGACCGAGCTTGAGATCACCAGCAGCATGCATACCCGCAAGACCCGCATGTTCGAGCTGGCGGATGCCTTCATCACCCTCTCGGGCGGCCTCGGCACGCTGGACGAGACGGTGGAGATCATCACCTGGCGGCAGCTTGGCCTGCACGAGAAGCCGATCATCCTGCTGGACGTGGCCGGCTGGGCGCAGCCCTTCCTGGCGCTGATCGAGGCGCTGATCGAGGGCGGCTTCGTCGCCCCCGCGCATCGGCGGCTGTTCGAGGTGGTGCCCGGGGTGGAAGAGGCGCTGGAACTGCTGCGGCAGGCGCCCAGCCCCGAAACCGCGGCCCCGGCGGCGCGGCTTTAATCCGTCGTCACCCGGCCGCCCTTGCGGGCCGCCGCAGCGTGCTCCGCCCCCGCCAGGTAGGTCAGCGCACTCTCACCACCGCTCCCGTCTCGGCCAGCACATAGGCGCCGAGCAGACCCGCCGCGATGACGGCCAGGTAGAAGTAGAAGAACGCCTGCCATCCTGATCCGGCCCGCCGCAGGTCCAGGAAATCCCGCAGGATCAGCACGGCCTTGAAGCAGGATGCGAGGAGCACCAGGGCAACCACCCCGGCCCCGAGCGAGCTGTGCCCGCCAGGCCGCCCGAAGAACAGGGCAACGAGCGTGAGCCCGACAAGCAGCAGCCAAGTCCGGGTCAGCACCATGGTCTTCCGTCCGTCCAGGGTCAGCGGATCAGGTAGATGAGCGGGTAGAGGATGACCCAGATCAGGTCCACCATGTGCCAGAAGGCGCAGGCCGTCTCGACATTCTCCTCCCCGCGCAGCCAGGCGACGATGACCAGCAGGATCACGCCCATGACCACATGCAGGGCATGGAAGCCGGTGAGCAGGTAGTACAGGGTGAAGAAGGTATTGGTCTCGATCGTGAAGCCCGCATCGATCTCCACCGCGTATTCCCTGGCCTTGATCGCCAGGAACAGGAGGCCGAGCGCGGCGGCGCCCGCCAGCAGGCGACGCGGGTTCCTGCCCGATGCCTCGGCCCGCGCGCCGAGCGCGGCAAGCCAGCCGCTGGTGATCAGCACGAGCGTATTCGCCGCGCCGATGGTCCGGTCGAGATGCAATTGCGAACTGTCGAAAAGGGCCGGGTCCCGCGCCCGCTCGATGCCGAAGACCATGAAGAAGGCCCCGAAGACGAGAAGCTCCCCGAGGATCAGGATCCAGATCATCGGATTGCCCGGCAGGCTCGAAAGCGGGCCCCAATCCGCACCCGCCGGCACGGCCGCCGGGCTGTCCTGGTCAGTGTCGCCCGGCATGTTTCCGCACCTCGACAGGATCATCACCTCCGCATGAAGGCGTCAGGGCTGGAGCGTGGAGGGGAAAACCGGATTCCCAAAGCCGCTGCCGCTCCAGGCCTGACAGGCATAGGCCCTGTTCCGGCAGGGACCGCAAGGCCCAAAGGCCACGAGGCCGGGCGTCCCTGCCGCCCTTCGACGATGCGGCAGGCCCGCCGGCCGGGGCCCTCAGTGCGGCGCCAGCCCGGCCAAGGCACGGGCGGCGGCCTCGCCGCTCAGCACCGCGGCCTCGATGGTGGCGGGCAGCACCGGGTCGGTCCAGTCGCCGGCCAGGGCCAGGTTCGGGGCAGGCAGGCGGGGCGGCCGGGGTGGGGCCCCTGGGGTGTGGCGCGGCGTGGCGCGGCGCTCCTTCACCACGCGGCAGGGCGGCGGGGCTTCCGGCCAGCCGCCCGCGAGGCCGAAGCCCAGCGCCGCCCGGCGCAACTCCGCCCAGGCGCGCGGCGCGAGGGCCGCCTGGTCCTCCCGCGCCGCCGCATCCCCGGCGCTGACCGTCACGCTCACCCCCGCGGGCCGCACCAGCACCCATTGGCAGAGCCCGTCCAGCAGGCCGATGAAGCGCAGCGGGCCGGGGCCGGGGCGCGCGAAATGCAGGTTCACGATCGGCGCATGCTCCGCCGGCACCGGCAGGTCCGGCAGCAGGCGCGCGCTCTCCCAGGGCGGCGTCGCCAGCACCGCGGCATCGCCGGGGCCGAGCGCCACCGCATCCTCGCCGAAGTCCAGCACGGCGAGGCGGCCCTCCCGTCGTTCCAGCCGCCGCAGCCTTGCGCCGAAGCGGATCGCCACGCCGGCACGCTCCAGCGCCGCCAGGGCCGGGGCGACGAGATCAGGGCCAAGCCCCTGCCGCGCCACCAGCAGCCGCGTCGCCCCCCCTGCCCCGCATCCGCCGCAGCACGGCGCCGAGCCGGCGCGAGGACGCCTCGACGGAGGGCGTGTTCAGCGCCGCCACCACCAGCGGATCGACGAAGCCGCGATGGAATTCCCGGGCTGCCCGCCATCACCTCCGCCACCGTCCGGTCGCGCAGCGGCAGGGCGAGCCGCGCCAGCGCCAGCAGCGCCGCCGCGGAGAAGCCGGCGGGCCGCCGCCCCGGCACCACCCAGCCCAGCGGCGAGAGCGCCACCAGACGGGCCGTCCCATCCGCCAGGTCGAAGACCGGCAGGCCCTCGGGCTCCGGCTCCACCCAGCCCGGCAGGGAGCCGATCCGGTCCAGGAAACCGAGCGCCGCGCGGTTGCCGCCGATCAGCGCATGGGTGCCGTTGTCGGTGCCGTCCGGCAGGGCGCGGCAGCGGCCGCCGGCCTGGGGCGCGGCCTCGTGCAGCGCCACGGCATGGCCGGCCTCGGCAAGCCGCAGCGCGCAGGCGAGGCCCGCGACGCCGGCGCCAACGACATGCACGGTCATGCCGCGATCCCTGGTCCAGTTCCGATCACGGCGCGCCGGAGCCCAGCGCCATCCAGCCCATGCGGAGCTTCTCGCCTTTCGTGAGGCGCGGCCGCGGGCGGGCGCCAGGTTCCCAACCGCGCGCTAGCATGCGTTCCAGCAGGCGCTTGTAGCCCCACATCATCACGGCAGCCGGACGCATAACCTTTGGGTCGAACCGGTGAATGTCCCGCTCGGCGCTGGCAAAACCCTCGGCTGCACGGCGCGCCAGAATGCCGCACAGCACCGAAATCCTTGGGTGAGCGACGACCTCCGGCGCAGGCCCATCCGTGATGTTCTGCCGACCGAGGTAGTTGAGTGGGATGTAGATGCGGTCACGCGCTGCATCCTCATCGATGTCCCTGAGAATGTTTACGAGTTGCATGGTATGCCCAAGGCGCAAGCCAAAGCCTTCCGCTTCCGGTGCGCCGAAGATGCGTACCGCCATGGCGCCCACGCTGCCGGCGACGCGGCGGCAGTAAAGGTCCAGATCGCCTCCATTTTGCAGGCGTAGCCGGTCGGCGGCATCCGTCTCCATGCCGGCGATCATCGCCTCGCATTCGGCAGGCGGGACACCATAGGCCGACCGCGCCCAGGCCAGTTCGCGCGAGAGGGCGCAATCGGGGACCTCCAGCTTGCCGCGCCACTCCGCCAGGAAGCGGCGCTTTTCGGCCTCCGGCATGGCGCCATCGGCGATGTCGTCCACCGCCCGGCAGAAGGCATAGACCGCCCAGAGCGCCCGCCGCCGCTCGCCGCGCAGCGCCGCCATGCCACGGGCGAAGGAGGAGCCGGCGCGGGCGACCCGGCTGCGCACCAGCGCCGCGTCGCGTGGGCCGCGGCCGGGCGCGGCAAGGAAGGCGCGGGCGAAATCGGCCCGGCCCAGCGCCACCCGCCCCGCCACCGGGTCGGCGGCGCGCAGCCGCGCCAGCAGCCGCCGGGCCAGCGCGATGGTGACGGTGCTCTGCCAGGCCAAGCGCCGCGCCCGCAGCAGCCGCGGCAGGGCGCTGGCACGGTCGAGCGCCGCCTCCACCCGGTCGAGCGCGGCATCCAGCACCTCGCGGCGCCGCGCGGCATTCGCGGGGTCGAAGAAACCGGCCTCGCCGCCCGCGAGGTCCATCCAGGCCAGCGGCAGATAGACGCGGCCGAGCCCGGCGCGGTCCGGCACCAGGTCCTGCAGGTGGTTCAGCACCTGCAGCGCGGTGCAGAGCGCATCCGCGGCGGCGATGGCGCCCGGCGCCGCATCGCCATGCAGGCGCAGCAGCATCCGCCCGACAGGGTCGGCAGAGCGGCGGCAGTAATCTTCCAGCGCCGCCCAATCGGCGTAGCGGGCCTGGGTGGCGTCCTGGCGGAAGGCGGAGAGCATCAGCCGCGCCTCCTCCGTGCCCACCGCCAGCTCGTGCAGGCGCCGCGCCTCCGCCATGGAGGTGCCGGGGTCATCCAATGCCCGCTCCATCGCCTCCAGCCGGGCGAGTTTCTCTCCGGGCGCGAGATCCGGGCTATCGGCGATGTCGTCGGCGGTGCGGACGAAGCGGTAGAAGGCCATCACCTGGGCGCGGACCGGCCGCGCCAGCAGCCGCGAGGCGGTGGGAAAATTCTCCGTGTCGTGGTCGCGGGAAGGCGTGGCGGAGAGGGCGGCGCTGCTCATGCCGCCTTTGTGGCTGGATATGCGCGGCCTTTCCAGCCCGCCGGCCGGCCGAGCAGCCAGCGGGCCAGGGCTGTCCACTGGATGGCCAGCGCCACCAGCACCGTCAGCGGGTGCAGCGGCACGGTCCACCAGGGCTCCCGCGCCCGCCAGGTGATGCCGGCGCGCAGGCCGAATACCAATGCCAGCGCCGCGATGGCGGAGGGCGCCGGCAGCAGTGCCCAGGGCCAGAGATGCGCCCCGGCCAGCAGCATGGTCCAGACCGGCAGGCCGAGCGGGGTCGCCATCCCCTCCCGCGCATTCTTCAGGAAGCCGGGCCAGGCCTCGCGGAAGCCGCGATACATCCGGCAGGTGGCGAGCGGCGCGCCATCCACCACCTCGGTCCGGTGGCCCCCGGCGCGGAATCGCCGGGCCAGGGCCAGCCCGTCATGCAGCACGCCCCGCACCGCGCCATGCCCGCCCACCGCCGCATAGGCGGCCCGGTCGCAGAGCACGAGCTGGCCGCAGGCGGCGGCCAAAGCCGGGTGGCGGGTGAAGCCACGGCCGCCGCCGGGCAGGTAGCCGAGCAGCAGCAGGTTGATGGCGGGCACCGTCAGCGCCTCGCCGAGCGAGCGGATCACCTGGCGCGGCACGCCGCTCACCATGGCGAGGCGGTGGCGGATCGCATGGGCGGCCAGCGCGGCGGCGGCACCGGGGGCGAGGCGCACATCGGCATCGATGAACAGCAGATGGCTGCCGGTGGCGGCCTTGGCCAGCCGGGCGCAGGCATGCACCTTGCCGGTCCAGCCGGGCGGCAGGGGCGGCGCCGAGAGCAGCCGGAGCTGGGCATCCCCGGCGGCGAAGCGGCGGACGATCCCGGGCGTGCCGTCGCGGCTGCCGTCATCCATCACCAGCACCTCCACCTCGACGCCCTCGCTGGCCAGGGCGGCGCGGAGGCAGGCCTCGATATTGCCGGCCTCGTCGCGGGCGGGGATCAGGATGGAGACGCGCGTGCCGGGCGGCGGCACGCCCCGCGCCCATGGCAGCAACAGCAGGTTCACCAGCCCGAATGCCGCTGGCATGGCGGCCAGGGCCAAGGCCAGGAGGGCGGGGTCGAGGCTCATGCCGGCGCTCCGCGAGCCATGCCCATCACGCCCCTGCCCCCGGATCGTGCCGTGGATCGAAGCGCCGGCCTCGCAGCGCCGCGCCGAGATGCCGCCAGCCCTGCCAGATTCCGCCCATGCCCTCCCGCCCGCGCAGCAGCGTCTCGAACCGCGAGGGGTCGCGGGAGAGCGCATCCCCGGCCAGGCGGTCCATGCTGGCCTCCAGCGCGGCGGCGAAGTGCGCGGCGCGGGCCTCGCGCGGCATGGCCAGCAGGGTGGCGGCGGAAACCGGGGGGCCAAAACCAGCCAGCATCTCGGGGGCGCGTTCGTTCCAGAAGGGGTATTCCAGGGCCAGTGGCAGGAACTGGGCCTCGGGCGCCAGTTCCGGCAGGTGGGTCAGGCCGGGCACCACCGGCACCGGACGCTTTCGTGCATCGCAGAAGCGGCCGGGGGCGTTGATCCAGAGCATCCGGTCGGGCGAAGCCAGCACCTCCCGCACCACGGCCAGGAAGGCGGCGGCGCCGCGCGGGCTGCCGGTCTCGATGCCGAAGACGCCGAGGCGGCGCATGAAGCCATAGCGGGCGAGCGCCGCCGCCTCCATCGGCACATACATGGTCCGATCCGGGAACAACCGGGTGGAGAGCAGCGTGAAGGCCACGCCATCCCACCAGGAGGGATGGTTGGCGAAGACCACCAGCGGCACTCCGGGCAGCGGCGCCGGCAGGCCCCAGCGGGCGATCCGCACGGCCCGCAGGTGCTTGGTAGCGAAGCGGGTGAAGACCCGGTGGAAGAAGGCGTGCCGCCAGGGCGAGTGCAGCGCGACCGGCGAGGCGGCGCCGGGCGCCCGGCCTGACTTGCGCCCCTCGCCGCCCGCGCCGCTCATTCCGCCGCGAGCGCGGCCCGCGCCGCATCCCGCTGGCCCGCCGCCTCGGCCTCCGGCGACATGCCGCGGCCGCCGAGATCGCGGTCCAGCGCATCGGCGGCGATCCAGCCGCTCATCATCACCATTGGCATGCCCGGCCCCGGATGCGCCGCGCCGCCGGCCAGATAAAGCCCGCGCACGGCGCGCGAGCGGTTGCCCGGCTTGAAGGCGCCGAGGAAGGCGCCATGCGAGGCCAGGCCATAGATCGCCCCGTCCAGCACCCGGTAGCGGTCGTGGATGTCCTGCGGCGTCAGCGCCCGCTCCACCACGATGCGTTCCTCGATATCGCCGAGGCCGGCGCAGCGCTTCAGCTTGTCCAGGATCACCTGGCGATAGGCAGGGAACATCCGTGCCCAGTCCTGCCCGGGCCGCAGATGCGGCGCATGGACCAGCACATAGAGCGCCTCGCCGCCCTCCGGCGCCACGGAAGGGTCGGTGCCGGAGGGGGCGGCGAGATAGGCGGTAGGGTCGGCGGCCGGCTCGCCCCGCTTGTAGATGGCGTCGAATTCCTCCTCCGCGTCGCGGGAGAAGACGAAGTCGTGGTGCGCGAGATGCCCGTAGCGCCGGCTCAGGCCGAGATAGAGCACCACACCGGAACAGGCGGGCTCGAAGCCCTTCCGCGCGTAGCGCCGCCCGGCATCGCCACCCACCAGTTCCTTGTAGGTGCGGATGGCATCCATGTTGGAGATGACGGCATCGCAGGCGATGCGCTCGCCTGAGGCGGTCCGCACCGCCTGCACGGCGCCGTTTTCGATATCGAAGCCGGTCACATCGACCCCGGTGCGGAGATCGGCGCCAAGCTCGCCGGCCAGCCGGGCCAGCCCCTCGGCCACCGCGCGGGTGCCGCCCTCGGGGTACCACACGCCCTCGCTCGCCTGCATGTCGCCGATCGAGCAGAGCACCGCCGGCGCCAGATAGGGGCTGGAGCCGACGTATTGGCAGTAGTGGTCCAGCATCTGCGCCAGCCGCGCATCCGGCACATGGCCGCGGATCACCTTCGCCACGGTCTGGCCCATGCGCAGCGCCAGCAACGTCGCGCAGCGTGCCGGCGCGCAGATTGGCGCGGAGGTCGATGGTATCGGTGAGGCCCTCCACCGGCTTCCAGAAGAAGAATTTCTCCGAGACCCCGTGCAGGTGCCGCGCCACCTCCTGGAAGCGGCGATAGCCGGCGCCGCTGCCCGGCGCGAAATCCTCCATGGTGCGGGCCATGGCCGGGACATCCTCGGCCAGGTCGATCCGGCTGCCATCCGCGAAGAAGCAGCGCCATTGCGGGTCGAGGCGGATCAGCGGCAATTCGCGCGTCTGGTCGCGCCCGGCCTCGGCATAGATGCGGCGCAGCACGCGTGGCACGGTGAGGATGGTGGGGCCCATGTCGAAGCGGAACCCACCGGAACCATCGGGCGCCGGCAGGTGCAGCACCGCCGCCTTGCCGCCGAGCCAGGGGTTCTTGTCCAGCAGGGTGACGCGATGCCCGCGCGCCGCCGCCACGCAGGCCGCCGCCAGCCCACCGAGGCCGCCGCCCACCACCACGACCTGCGCGCCCATGCCCGATCCTTTCACGGCCCTCAACCCGCCACCCCATAGGCCGGCGCCATTCCCTGCGCGAAACCGCTGCCCGCCGGCACCGGCGCCAGGCCGAGGTCGCGCGCCAGCAGGCCGCTGGTGATGCGCGCGCCCTCATAGATCACCGGCAGCCCGCTGCCGGGATGGGTGCCGCCGCCCACCAGATAGACCCCCTCCAGATCCGCGAAGCGGTTGCCCGGCCGGAAGCAGAGCATCTGGCCGAGATCATGCGCGAGGTTGAAGGTGGCGCCATGGCCCACCGCGAATTCCTCCTGCCAGTCCCGCGGCGTCACCATGCGTTCATGGCGGATGCGGGATTCGAGATCGGGGATGCCGAGGCCGCGCAGCCGGTCCAGCGCCAGGCGGCGGTAGCCGGGTGCCTCCGCCGCCCAGTCGGTGCCATGGCGCAGATTGGGCACCGGGATCAGCAGATAGAGGCTGGCATGGCCCGGCGGCGCCATGGAGGCGTCGGTGGCGCCGGCATTCTGCACATAGAGGCTCGGCACATCCGGGATCTCGCCGCTCTCGATCTGGCGGATGTTGCGGCGGTAGTCCTCGGCCAGCAGGATGCTGTGATGCGGCAGGCCGGGCAGCGTCCCCTCGATGCCGAGATAAAGCATGAAGGTGGAGCAGGAATAGCGGGCCCTGCCAATGCGCCGGTCGGTCCAGCGGCGGCGCAGCGCATCCGGGATCAGGCGCGGCACGGCATGCGCGAAATCCGCGTTCACCACCACCGCATCCGCCGCATGGTGCTGCCCGCCGGTCTCGACGCCGATGGCGCGGCGGCCGGCGAAGGCGATGCGCTCCACGGGGGGAGTTCAGCCTGATCTCCACCCCGTTCCGCTCCGCGACCCGCGCCATGGCGGCGGAGACGGCGCCGCAGCCGCCCATGGGGTGGAACACGCCATGCTCGTATTCCAGGAAGCTCAGGATGGTGAAGAGGCTCGGGCAGCGGAACGGGCTCATGCCGAGATACTTGGCCTGGAAGGAGAAGGCGAGGCGCACGCGCGGGTCGCGGAAATGCCGCGACAGGTCGGCATCCACGCTGCGGTGCGGCCGCAGCAGGCGTAGCGATTTCAGCATGTCGAGGCCGAGGACATCGGCGGGCGAGCAGAAGGCGCGCTCCAGCACCGGCCGGAAGGCTTCCAGCTTGCGTCGGTTCTCGGCCAGAAAAGGGCGCAGGCCCCTTGCATCGGCGGGGCACAGCTTCGCGATCTCAGCCTCCATCCGTGCCGGATCGGCGGTGGCCTCGATGCTTCCATGCCCCTCGAAGACCAAGCGGTAATGCGGGTCGAGGCGGACCAGCTCCACCTCCTCCTCCAGCCTCGCGCCGCAGCCCGCGAAGATCTCCGACAGGATGCGGGGATAGAGGAAGAAGGTGGGGCCGAGGTCGAAGCGATAGCCGCCGGGGGCCGTCAGCGTGCGGGTGCGGCCGCCGACCACGGCGTCCTTCTCATGCAGCGTCACCCGCGCCCCGGCGGCGGCCAGCAGCATGGCGGCGGCCAAGCCGCCCGGGCCGGCGCCAATCACGGCAACGCGAGGATGCGTGGCCCGCAGCGAGGGGGTGGCAAGCGGAGCGTTCATGCACGGCCGTCACGATATGCAGCCGCGGAGATGCGGTGACATGCGCCATCCGCAAGGGCGGCACAGCGCAACAATCCGCCGTGCCGGCCGGCTTCAGCCCGAGGCGGTCGCGCCCTGGCCCGGCAGCAGCGCCAGCACCGCCTCCGCAGCCTCGATCTCCGCCACCCGCGCCGCGGCCCGGGGTAGTAGGCGCCGCAGGTAGAAATCGGCGATCGGGGCGTAGCGATCATCCGCGGCGGCGGCGCGGGCCAGCATCCAGCCGCCGAGCGTCCAGCCCGCCGCATCCAGATAGGCACTGGCCGAAGCCTGGGCGGCATCGGGATTGGCCTGGCCCTGGTCCAGCATCCAGGCAGTGGCGCGTTCCAGCGCATCGGCGGCGGCGTCCAGGCGCTGGTCGGCGCTGCGCACTTCCCAGATCAGCCCCCCGCATCGCCGCGCCGCCATCGCGGAACAGCTTGCGCGCCACCAGGTCGATCGCCTGGATGCCGTTGGTGCCCTCATAGATCGGCGCGATCCGGGCATCGCGCAGCACCTGCGCGGCGCCGGTATCCTCGACGAAGCCCATCCCGCCATGCACCTGCATGCCGAGCGAGGCGCAATCCACGCCGCGATCGGTGCACCAGGATTTCACGATGGGGGTGAGCAGCGCCACCCGCGTCTCCGCCCCCTCCTCCCGCAGCAGCCGGGCGCGGTCGAGCGCGGCCCCGGCCTCCAGCGCCAGCAGCCGGCCGGCCAGGGTGATGGCGCGGATCTCCGCCAGCATGCGCGCCACATCCGGGTGGCGGGCGATCGGGCCGCCGCCCTGGATGCGCTCGGCGGCATAGGCTTCGGCGAGTGCCAGCGCCCGGGCGCCCTGCGCCACCCCCTCGATGCCGACGCCGAGCCGGGCGGCGTTCATCATGGTGAACATGGCGTTCAGCCCGCGATGCGGCGCCCCGATCAGCTCCGCCTCCGCCCCCTCGAACAGCATGATGCAGGTGGGCGAGGCGTGGATGCCGAGCTTGCGCTCGATGCCGCCGCAGCGCAGCGCGTTGCGGCTGCCATCCGGCAGCACCTTCGGCGCGGCGAAGAGGCTGATGCCGCGGGTGCCGGGCGGCGCATCCGGCAGCCGGGCCAGCACCAGGTGCAGCGTGTTCGGCGTCAGGTCGTGCTCGCCATAGGTGATGAAGATCTTCTGGCCATGCAGCCGGTAGCGGCCCTCGCCCGCCGGCTCGGCGCGGGTCCGCAGCAGCGCCAAGTCGCTGCCGGCCTGCGGCTCGGTCAGGCACATGGTGCCGGTCCATTCGCCGGAGACCAGCCGCGGCAGCCAGGCCGCCGCCTGTTCCGGGGTGGCGTATTCCACCAGTGCCTCGATCGCCCCGGCGGTGAGCAGCGGGCAGAGGCTGAAGGCCATGTCGGCGGCCGTCACCAGTTCCTGCACCGCCATCCAGAGGGATTGCGGCAGCGCCTGGCCGCCGGTGGCGACGCCCTGTACCTCGGCCGGCGCGGGCAGGCCCTGCCAGCCGCCCTCCACCCAGCCGCGATAGGCGTCCTGGTAGCCGGGCGGCACGCGGACCACGCCATTTTCATAGACCGCGCCGTGCCGGTCGGCGGCCTGGGCATTCGGCCAGAGCACCTCGCGCGAGAAGCGCGCAGCCTCCTCGATGATGGCGCCGATATCCTCGGGCCCGAGCGGCGCGCCGGCGGCGGCGGTGAGGCCGGGCAGGTCGACGAGGCGGGTGAGACCGAAGAGCAGGTCCTCGGCCGGGGTGGTCATCGCGTGGCTCATGCGGCCTGGCCTTCATGCTGGCGGGTTGGCGCCACGGCCGGCGGGCCAGGGCGCGGGTCCAGTTCCGTAGCATATTCCAGCAGGCGCCGGAGAGGGCGAGGCTCCCCAGGATCGCGCCGCGGCCGCCGGCCATGGGGCGCCAATGCATCCCGCCACGCCTGGGAAGGCCGGGCCGGAAGCGGGAAGCCCTGGCGGGATCGCGGCGGCCGGCCACCCGAACCGGCTGCAACCGGGCTTTCATGGGACGGAGGGGGCCCCTCCCGGTCCGGCCCCTTTCCGGCATCCGGATTTGCCACCTCGCCCGGAACCGCCAGCGCAAGGCCCATCAGGAAGGAACCGGGCCGGAGCATGCCTGGCATGCTCCGGCCCTTCTCAGCAATCCGCCCATCCCCCCCTCCATCGCACAGCACGGCGAAGGAAGGGAGCGGGACCTAGGCGCGGCTGCGGGTGCTGCCGCGCCCGCCGGAGGAGGTGCGCCCGCCCTTCGCTGCCGCAGTGGTCCGCCCGGCGGCGCCGCGCGTGGCACCGGTGCCGCGCTTCGCGGCCGTACCCGTGCCACGTTTGGCGGCCGTGCCCGTGACGCGCTTCGCCCCACCGGCGGTGCTGGTCCGCGTGCTGCGGGCGGCGCCGCCCTTGGCGCCATTGCTGCGCGCCGCCGCTGCCTTGCGCGGCGTGCGCGCGCTGCCGCCCTTGCGGCCACCCTCGCTCTGCGCTGCCCGGCTGGCGGTGCTGCGGGTGGTCTTCGCGGCGGTGCTGCGGCTGGCCGTGCGCGTGCCGGTTGCACGGGTGCCAGTGCTGCGCGAAGCCGTGCTGCGCGACGCCGTGCTGCGCGTGGTGCTGCCCGCCGCCGTCTTGCCGCGACTGCCGGCACTCGCCCGGCCACCCTTCGCCGCCGCCGCCGTGCGCCCGGCGGCGCTGCGCTTGGCAGTGCCCGTCGCGCTGCCGCGCGAGGCGGTGCCCGCCGCCGTCTTGCCGCGACTGCCGGCACTCGCCCGGCCACCCTTCGCCGCCGCCGCCGTGCGCCCGGCGGCGCCGCGCTTGGCGGTGCCCGTCGTGCTGCTGCGCGTGGTGCTGCCCGCCGCTGCCTTGCCGCGACTGCCGGCGCTCACCCGGCCGCCCTTCGCCGCCGCCGCCGTGCGCCCGGCGGCGCCACGCTTGGCGGTGCCCGTCGCGCTGCTGCGCGTGGTGCTGCCGGCCGCCGCCTTGCTACGGCTGCCGGCGCTCACCCGGCCGCCCTTCGCCGCCGCCGCCGTGCGCCCGGCGGCGCCACGCTTGGCGGTGCCCGTCGCGCTGCTGCGCGTGGTGCTGCCCGCCGCTGCCTTGCCGCGACTGCCGGCGCTTGCCCTGCCGCCCTTCGCCGCCGCCGCCGTGCGCCCAGCGGCGCCGCGCTTCGCACCGGTGCCGGCGGCACTCCTTGTGCCGCTCGCCCGTTCGGTGGTGCCGGCGCTGCTGCGCCGGGTCCGCGTGCCGGTGGAGGCGCCAGCGCGGCGGCCGCGCTTCGGCGCCTCCTGCTGGCCGCCTTCCTCCTGGCCGATCTCCTGGCCGGCCTCCTGGGCAGAGTCCTGTTCGGGTTGGTGCGGCGTGTCGTCATCCTGCATGGCGGTCTCCTCTGCCTCGTCCTTCATCGGATCATGTCCCCAATTCATCAGGGAATGGCGCCAGCGCGCCGCCGCGGTGTCGTCCTCGGGCCGCTGCGCCAGGCGGCGGCGGATGAAGCCCACCACCTGCCGCAGGAATTCCTGCTCCGCTTCGGCCTGCGGCGCATCGCCGCGCTCCAGCAGAACAAGGACGCGGCGCCCGGACTGGTGGTCCACCGCCGCATCCTCGCCTTCATCGGTCCAGCCGGCGCTGCGGCTCTGCTCGGTCTCCAGCCAGTCGCGCAACTCTGCGGCCTGCATGTTGACCAGGCGGCGGAAAACCTGCAGCGCGTCCGAACTGTCCGCCTCGGCAGGGCGGTACGGGCTCTCGCTCATTCTCTTGCGCCTCCCTTCAGGGATGTTAATGGTGGAGAGACAGCCGGAACCGGCGCCTCGATGACCTTGCATCCATTCGCCGGGGCTGTCGCCGGCACGCCGCTGGCCCAGATGGCGGCCCGGTATCCGGCGTGCTGGCGGTCGCGCCGGATGCCCCGCGGGGGTGACGCGCGCCTGCACCCGCCCACATAGCTTCGGGTCGGAGTCGCGCGGTGCCTGCCATGCCGTGACCTTTGCGTTCCGGTTGCGGCAGGCAACGTCACGCAGCGCCGCGCGTTCCCGCGCGCCTGCACGCAAACACGAAGCGCGCGTCAGATTTCCGCGGCGAGTGCGAGTCGCGCCACCAGCGCATCGCCCGGCGGCAGCATGGTCAGCGATCCATGCGCGGCGAATCCGGGGCGGTTCGGCGCGTCCGGCACATGACTCACCGGCTCCACGCACAGCACGTCACCACCGGCCGGCGCGAAGACCTGCAGGTTGCGCGACCAGGCGCCCGTGGCCTGCAGCCGCAGCAGGAGATCGGGGCGGCTGATCTCCGCCAGGCCGTCCCAGCCGGCGAAATGCGTGTCCAGCCCGGCATAGGCGGCCTCGTCGCCATCGACGCCGGGGCTGGGCTGCGCCGCCACGGGCAGGCTGCGCGCGTCCCGCGCGAAGAGCGTGTCGGCGCGAAAGCGGAGCCGCGTCCCCGCCGGCCGCGCGAAGAAGGGATGCCAGCCGAGCCCGAAGGGAAAGGGCAGGTCACCCGCATTCGTCAGCGACAGCGTGATATGCGCATGCAGCGGACCGAGCATTACCTCCAGCCGCGCCGCATAGCGCAGTGGCAGGCCGAGCGCGGTGGCGTCCAGTTCCTGCACCAGCATCGCACGCGATGCCGAGGCCGCCAGCACCTGCCAGGGATGCTCGCGCGCCAGGCCATGGATGGCGGTGCCGTCCTCCGGCCGGTTCACCGGCAAGTGGTATGCGATGCCGGCCACCGGCAGCAGCCCGCCATCCAGCCGATTGGCCCAGGGCGCCATGAGGAAGGCGCCGCCGAAACTGGCATTGGGATCGGCGCCGAGCGGCAGCGGCGCCAAGACCTCCCGCCCATGGAAGCCCAGCTGGGCCAGGGCGCCGCCCTGCTCCGGCAACAGCACGGCGGTCCAGCCGCCGCCCTCCAGGCTCAGCAAGCCGGTTTTTCCAGGCGCGGCTGGTTCAGCTCCCCGCGCTCCCGGCGGCTTCGTCCAGCGCGAAGTGGTCGCGCGGCGAGGGCTGCGCCCGCGTGTAGTCCATGCCGGCATAGGCGCCGCCCTGGTAGCGCTCGACCACCGGATCGCCGGAAAGCTTGCCGGCGATGCGCGCGCGGAACGCCTCCGCCGTGTCCTGCGGCTGCCAGCCGATGCGCGCGCGATGGTCCTCGCCCCAGAAGCTGGCGGGGTTGGCGGAGCAGGCCCAGATCACGCAATGCCCGGTGCGCGGCGCCATGACCGCCGCCGCCGCAAGCCGCACCAGGTCGGCATAGGAGAGCCAGGTGGCGAGCATCCGCGCCTCCAGCGGCTCCGGCAGGCAGGAGCCGATGCGCAGATTGACGTTCTCGACCCCGTGCTTGTCCCAGTAGAGCCGGCCCATCAGTTCGCCATAGGCTTTCGACAGCCCGTAATAGCCATCCGGCCGGAAGGCGCAGTCGGCATCGATCCTGGCCTCGTTGCCTTGCGGGCGTTCATGGAAGCCGATGGAGTGGTTGGAGCTGGCGAAGACCACCCGCGCCTGTTCCCGCCGCGCTGCCTCATACACGTGATAGAGGCCACGGAGATTGGGGCCGAAGACGGTCTCGAAGGGTTGCTCCACGCTGATGCCGCCGAAGTGCAGGATGGCGCCGCAGCCCTCCGCCTGGCGCAGCAGCGCGACGCCATCGTTCAGGTCGGCGCGGATGAATTCGGCGCGCGGCGGCAGCGCCTCGGGGAAGGAATGGATGTCGGTGAGCCGCAGGGTCCAGCCCATCGCCGCCAGCTCCCGCGCCAGCACGCGACCAAGATTGCCGGCGGCGCCGGTGAGCAGGACGGGCTTTTCCGGGATGGCGGGCATGGCAGGCTTCCTCCTGACCAGGGGTGGCGGCGCATGATGCGGGGTGCGCGCCATACAGGCAAACGGCGCGGGCGCCGTTCGGCGGCCCGGACCGGTCTCCCTTGGTGCCAGGCCCTGCGCCCGGTGCCCCCGGCCCGCCCGCGCCGTAGATGGGTCAGCCCACGGTATAGCCGCCGTCGATGACGATCTCCTGGCCGAAAATGTTGCGCGCGGCATCCGAGGCCAGGAAGACCGCCGCCTCGGCGATATCCTCCGGCTTGCCGAAGCGGCCGGGCAGAAGCCGCTGCGTCACTTGGCGCGCCGTCTCGGCCAGAACCTCCGGCGGCAATCCGACGGTGCCCCAGAGCGGCGTCTCTATGGGGCCGGGGGCGATCGCGTTCACCCGGATGCCGCGCGGCGCCAGTTCCACCGCCAGTGTCCGCGCGAAGGAGCCAAGCGCCGCCTTGCTCGCGCTATAGGCCGCAAGTCCGGGCAGGCCGACCCGGGCAAGGAAGGTGGTGATGAAGAGCACCGCGCCGCCCGTCTCGCCGAACAGCGGCAGCAGCAGGCGCACCGTCTCCACCGCGCCGAACAGGTTGATGCGGAACTGCTCGTCCATGGCCTCGGGCGTGCTCTCCGCAAAGGGCAGGACGCGCGCGATGCCGGCATTGGGCAGGGCGATGTCGATCCGGCCGAAGCGCTGTCCGGCCTCCTCGGCCAGCCGGCGCAGGTCGTCGGGGCGGGTCACGTCGCCGACGACGACATGCGCCCGGCCGGGCGCCGCCGATGCCACCTCCTCCAGCCCGGCGCGGTTGCGCCCGAACAGCACCACCCGCGCGCCTTCCTCCAAGTAGCGCTGCGCGATCGCCCGGCCGATGCCGCTGCTCGCGCCCGTGATCACGGCCGTCTTGCTCTCCAGTCGTCCAGGCATGTGCAGGCTTCCTTCCAATTCTGGCCTTGGGACTAGCCCGCGGCCGGCTGTCCGTCCTTGTCAGGGCGCAAACCGCGGATGCGCCGGCGCGGTTCCGAGGGCCTCCGGCAAGGTGCGGGCGGAGCGGATCGGGGCAGGATGGCGAGCAGCATATCGGTCCGGCCTTGCGGAAAGCCTGGCCTTCCGGGAAGCCCGGCGAGGACATCCCGGCCCGTCAACGCGCATTGGCTTGGCGCCGGGGCCGTCCGCCACTAGACTGTTCCGCCTTGCGCGACACCCCGAACCCTGCCGCCCTCCCCGCCCCTGCCTTCTCGCCGCGGGAGGTGCGCACCATCGTCATCGGGCTGATGCTGGCGTTGTTCCTGTCCAGCCTCGACCAGACCATCGTCGCGACCGCGCTCTCCTCCATCGCCCAGGATCTCGGCGGCTGGGATCTGATGCCCTGGGTGGTCTCCGCCTATCTCATCGCCTCCACCGTCACCACGCCGATCTATGGGCGGCTCTCGGATCTTTTCGGGCGGCGGCCGGTGCTGCTGGTCTCGGTCGCGGTCTTTGTCGGGGGGATCGATGCTCTCGGCGCTGGCGCCCACGATGCTGGCGCTCATCGCGGCACGCGTGGTGCAGGGGTTGGGCGGCGGCGGGCTGCGCGCCGTGTCGCTGGCGGTGGTGGGGGACATCCTGCCGCCGCGCGAGCGCGGGCGGGTGCAGGGCTACCTCTCCACCGCCTTCGCCACCGCCAATGTCATCGGCCCGGTGCTGGGCGGGCTGTTCTCGAGCCATCTGTCCTGGCACTGGATCTTCTGGATCAACCTGCCCCTGGGCGCGGCTGCCTTCGCGATGACGTATCTGCAATTGCGCCGGCTGCCGCGGCCGACGCGGCGGCCGCGGATCGACTGGCTGGGCGCGGTCCTGATCCTGCTGGCCTTCACGCCCTTCCTGCTCGGCATCACCTATGTGCAGCGCGCCGGGTCTTGGCTCTCGCCGGCGGCGCTTGGCTGCTTCGTGCTCGGCGCGGTGTTCCTGGCGGCGCTGCTGGTGCAGGAGGCGAGCGCGCCGGAGCCGATGCTGCCGCTGCACCTGTTCCGCAATCCGATCTTCACCGTGGCCATCGTCATCACCTGCCTCGCTTCCATGATGATGACGGCGCTGGTGATCCTGATCCCGCTCTACTACCAGCTGGTATCCGGGCTTTCCCCCAATGAGGCGGGCCTGCGGATGATCGCCATGACGCTCGGCAGCGTCACCGGCTCCTTCCTGGCAGGCCAGGCGGTGACGTGGACCGGGCGCTACCGTTTCCTGCCGATCATGGGCACTTCGGTCGCGACGCTGATGAGCGCGCTGATCGCGCTGATCGGCCTCGGCCATTCGCTGCTGCTGGATTCCGCCGTGACGCTGCTGCTGGGCCTCGCCTTCGGCTGCCAGTTCTCGCCGATGACGGTCACCGTCCAGAACGCGCTGGAGCCGAAGGATGGCGGCATCGGCGTCTCCTGCATGATGTTCTTCCGGCTGATGGGCGGCGCCTTCGGCGTGGCGCTGCTCTCGGCCATCCTGCTTGGCGGGCTGGCCGCGGGGGCGGAGGCGCTGGGCGGCGCGGCGGCACTCGGGGAAAGCCCGGGGCTCGCGCTGATGCGGGCGGGGCACGACGGCGGGGTGGATGCGGCGCTGCTGCAGGCGCTGCGGCAGACGGCGAGGGAAACCTTCTCCCTGGTCTTCGGCGTGGCCTCGGCGATCCTGGCGGTGGCGCTGGGCTTCGCGCTCGCATTGCGCGAGGTGCCGCTGCGCGGGCGGGAATAGGCCGGCGGCAAGCCCGTTATGGTGCGGCGGTCGCGTGCCGCAGCTTTCCCGCGGCCCGGATGCATCCTCCGCTGGAGCGCGCCGTCTGCGCCGCGGGCGTCTCGGCGCCGGGCAAGGTGGAGAGCATCAGGGCCATCCTCCACGGCGTTTCCGTCCCGGCGGCGGGTGCCGGGCCAAATCCGTCAGGGCCAGGGCTGGCCGGCGAAGGCGCGGGCCAGCGCGTGCCACATCGGCTTCGGGCGAAAGCCGGCGTCGAGCGGCAGCGGCCGCCCCGGCAGCCCATCCGCCCGGGCCATGGCCGGTTCGGTATTGGCCCAGCTATAGGGATCGGTGATGCCCCAGGTCAGCACCGCCCGTCCCCCGGCCTCCAGCACCGTCGAGACGAAGGCATGGGTGATGGCCGCGGCCGCTGCATCGCGCGGCGCCGGGTCCGAGGGCTCCGGTGGCTCGATCACATCAAGTTCGGTGATGAGGACGGCGAGGCCGAGATCGCGCAGGCTTCGCACAAAGCTCGCCAGCGCCGGTGCGGAAAAAGCGGCATCACGGTGCAGGTGGCCCTGCAACCCCACCGCATCGATCGGCACGCCCCGGTCCAGCATGCCGCGCACCAGCGCCAGCACGCGGCGGCGCTTCTCCGCATCATGCGGGGTGTCATGCTCGCAGCCATAGTCGTTGTAGGTGAGCGTGAGGCCGAGGTCGCGCGCGCGGGCCAAGCGGAAGGCAAGATCGAGATAGGCGGGGCCAAGGGCGCGCAGCCAGGGACTGTCCTTCAGCAATTCGGTGGAGTTCCAGGGATCGGCCACGGCCTCGTTCGCCACGTCCCAGTCGCGGATGCTGCCGGCGGCATGGCCGAGCACGCCGTCCAGATGCGCCTCCAGCTCCCGCCGGGCGCGGGCGGGCCCCGCCTCCAGCGCCGCCTCCGTCCAGGGGCGCATGGCGGCGTGCCAGACCAGGGTATGGCCGCGCACCACCTGGCCATGCTTCGCGGCGAAGCCGGTGATGGCATCCAGGGCACTGAAGTCGAAGCGGCCCTCCGCCGGGCGGAGATCCCACCATTTCGCGCCGCCTTCCGGCACCAGGGCGGCGGCTTCCCGGGCGATGGCCGCGGCATAGACGGCATCGGTCTGCAGCCAGTCCGCCTGCACGGCGCAGCCATAGGTGACGCCATGCCTGGCGGCGATACTCCGCAAGCCTTCGGTGGCCTGGGCCGGCAATGCCCCCGCCACGGTTGCTGCCGCGGCCAGAAGATGGCGGCGGCCCGGGCGGAGCGCTGCCACCATGCCTATTCCCTGGGCGCCGTCAGGCCGCCCGCGCCAGGTCAGCCGCGGCGGGCGCGGCCTGGCGGAGCAGCGTGTTGCGGAACCGGTCCCGGCGCCAGCACAGCAGCCGCCAGGCGCCCCGCGCGGCGAGATCGGAAAGCCGGCCGCGCGGCTCCAGTCCCACCGACTTGAAGACCATGCCCATGCCCCGCTCGATATGGCGGTAGCGATAGAAGCCCATGGCGCGACCCATATAGCCCGCGATGCAGCGGTCGTGGTCGTAGCCCAGCGTCGGATCCTCATTGCTGCAATGGAAGGCGAAGGCGAGTTCGTCATCCTCGGATTCGCCGATCCGCCCGGCGGCGACGCGCAGGCGTTGCAGGAAAGTGAGATTCTCCCGCGCCAGATAGCGCTTCAGGTGGTCGTAGAAGAGCTTGAAGTGGCGGAATTCATCCGCCGCGATCAACCGGCAGACCTGCTGCAGCACCGGCTCCTCGGTGGCCTCGGCCAGCGCCGTGTAATAGCTGCTGGTGCCGGTTTCCACCATGCAGCGGGCGATCAGCTCGCCAGTGCGGCTGCCGCGGATGGAGGCATCGGCGTTGATGTCGATCCTGTAGCCGGCGCGGTAGCGTTCGAAACATTCCGCATAGTCCCAGCCGGGATCGGCCAGCGAGGCCCATTGGCCGAGCGCGTCGCCATGCTGGATCTCCTCCACCGACCAGTAGTCGGCGGCCTGCTGGAATACCGGATCATCGGCGAAGACCCGGTTCAGATACAGCGCATAGTCGCCGCCATTGCGTTCGACCATCGCCGCGGCCTTCACCAGCGGCACGATCTCCGGGTCCACTTTCGACGGATCGAAGCGGTCCCAGGCCACCTGCTCGATGCGCCAATGTTTCATATTATCCCGCGGCTCCCTTGCCGGCCCGACTCCGTGGCGCCAATGCGGCAACGCCGCCCGCCGAGGCAATGTTCGGCGGGCGGCGCTGGGAATCAAGCAGTGTTGCCCGGCGGCCACGGCGCCGCATGGCAGAAAAGCGACAGGCGTTGCCCCTCCGCCATGCCCGGAAGCGCGGCGGCCGGGCCGCAGCCCGGAAGGTTTCCTAAGCGGCCTCGGCCGCGTCGCGCATGGCCCGCATGGAGAGCACCCGGGCCAGGGCGGCGTCGCGCCGCTCCGCCGGGTCCTCGCCCGTGATGCCGGCCATCGCCGCCTCGGCCTCGGCCAGGCGGCGCTCCGCCTCGGCACGGGAGAGGCTGGCGACCGGTGTGACCTCATCGGCCAGCACGGTGCAGCGGTCCGGCGCCACTTCGGCGAAGCCGCCGGCGACGAAGAGCCGCTCGCTCTCCGCGCCATTCTCCCGCACCCGGATGACGCCGCCGCGCAGCGCGACGATCATTGGCGAGTGGCCGGGCAGGACGCCCATCTCGCCTTCCACGGCGGGGATGGTCGCCATCTCCACCTGGCGCGCGAGCAGCAGCCGCTCCGGCGAGACGAGTTCGAGCTGGAAGGTTGCCATGAGGGGGCTCCCGCCTGCGGCCTCAGGCCGCCGCCTTCATGGTCTCGCCCTTCGCCACCGCGTCCTCGATGGTGCCCACCATGTAGAAGGCCGCTTCCGGCAGGTGGTCGTACTGGCCGGAGACGATGCCCGCGAAGGAGCGGATCGTGTCCTCGAGCTTCACGAAGATACCGGGGAAGCCGGTGAAGACCTCGGCCACGTGGAAGGGCTGGCTGAGGAAGCGCTGGATCTTGCGGGCGCGCGCCACGACCAGCTTGTCCTCTTCCGAAAGCTCGTCCATGCCAAGGATGGCGATGATGTCCTGCAGCGACTTGTAGGTCTGCAGGATGCGCTGCACCTCGCGGGCGACGCGGTAATGCTCCTCGCCCACCACCTGCGGGCTGAGCGCGCGGGAGGTGCTATCCAGCGGATCCACCGCCGGGTAGATGCCGAGCTCGGCGATCTGGCGGCTGAGAACCGTGGTAGCATCGAGGTGCGCGAAGGAGGTGGCCGGCGCCGGGTCGGTCAGATCGTCGGCCGGCACGTAGATCGCCTGCACCGAGGTGATCGAGCCCTTCTTCGTGCTGGTGATCCGCTCCTGCAGCGCGCCCATGTCGGTGGCCAGCGTCGGCTGGTAGCCCACCGCCGAGGGGATGCGGCCGAGCAGCGCCGAGACCTCGGCGCCAGCCTGGGTGAAGCGGAAGATGTTGTCCACGAAGAACAGCACGTCCTGGCCCTGCTCGTCGCGGAAGTACTCCGCGAGCGTCAGGCCGGAGAGGGCCACGCGCGCACGCGCGCCCGGCGGCTCGTTCATCTGGCCATAGACCAGGGCCACCTTGGAACCCTCGGTAGTGCCCTCGCCGAGCTTGATGACGCCGGCATCGATCATCTCGTGATACAGGTCGTTGCCTTCGCGGGTGCGCTCGCCGACGCCGGCGAAGACCGAAACACCGCCATGCGCCTTGGCGATGTTGTTGATCAGCTCCTGGATGAGCACGGTCTTGCCCACGCCGGCGCCGCCGAAGAGGCCGATCTTGCCGCCCTTGGAATAGGGAGCCAGCAGGTCCACCACCTTGATGCCGGTGGCCAGGATCTCGGTGCTGGTCGCCTGCTCGTCGAAGGGCGGCGCCTCGCGGTGGATGGTGTAGGTCTTTTCGTGCGGCACCGGGCCGCGCTCGTCGATCGGCTGGCCGATGACGTTCAGGATGCGGCCGAGCGTGCCGGGGCCGACCGGCATGGTGATGCCGGAACCCGAATCCACAACTTCCTGGCCGCGGACCAGGCCATCGGTCATGTCCATCGCGATGCAGCGGACGGTGCGCTCGCCCAGGTGCTGCGCCACTTCGAGGATCAGCGTATTGTCGCCGTTCTTCGTGGACAGCGCGTTCTGGATGGAGGGCAGCTCGCCCGGGAACTGCACGTCGACGACGGCGCCCAGGACCTGCGCGATGGTTCCGACATTGTTCTTCATCGTCCCGTAGCTCCTCAGAGGGCCTCGGCCCCGGAGATGATCTCGATCAGCTCCCTGGTGATATTGGCCTGGCGCGTGCGGTTGTAGTTCAAGGTCAGCTTGTCGATCATCTCGCCGGCATTGCGCGTGGCATTGTCCATGGCGTTCATCTGGCTGCCGTAGAAGCCGGCCGCGTTCTCCAGCACCGCCCGATAGAGCTGGATCGCCAGGTTGCGCGGCAGCAGCGTGGCGAGGATCTCCTCCTCCGCCGGCTCGTATTCATACTGCGCCTGCGGCCCCGTCGCCGCCGGCGCGCCCGCGGCATCCTCGGGGAGCGGCGCCGGGATCAGCCGCTGGTCGGTCGGGATCTGCACGATGACGCTGCGGAAGCGGTTGTAGAGCAGGCTGCAGACATCGAATTCGCCGGCTTCCAGCATCTCGGTGATGCGGAGCGCCACCGCCTCGGCATCACTGAACTCCACCCGCTTCTTGCCGGTGAAGCTCACTTCGCCGACGAAGCGGCTGGCGAACTCGCGCTTGAGGTAGGTCGCGCCCTTGCGGCCCACCGAGAGGATCTTGACCGTCCCGCCTTCCGCCTCCAGCGCCCGGATGCGGGTGCGGGCCAGGCGGCCGACATTGGTGTTGAAGGGACCCGCCAGGCCGCGGTCGGCGGTGACCACGACCAGCAGGTGCACCCGTTCCTGGCCGGTGCCGACCAGCATGCGCGGCGCATTCGGCGAGGACGCCACCGCCGCGCCGAGCGAGGCGAGCATGCGCTCCATCCGCTCGGCATAGGGGCGCGCGGCTTCCGCCTGCGCCTGGGAGCGGCGGAGCTTGGCCGCCGCCACCATCTTCATCGCCTGCGTGATCTTCCGCGTGGATTTCACGCTGTTGATGCGACCACGAAGGTCTTTCAGGCTGGCCATGACCGCTGTTTCCTAAGCCGCGATCAGGCCGCGAAGGACTTGGCGAAACCGTCGAGGAAGGCGACGAGCTTCGTCTCGGTCTCCTTCTTGATCTCGCGGTCGGTACGGATCGCGTCGATGATGGCCGGCTGCGTCGCCTTCAGCTCCGACAGCATGCGCCGCTCGAACTCGCCCACCTGCGACACCTCGATCCGGTCGAGGTAGCCGCGGGTGCCGGCGAAGATCGCCACCACTTGGTCCTCCACCGGCACCGGCTTGTACTGCGGCTGCTTCAGCAGCTCGGTCAGCCGCGCGCCGCGCGCCAGCAGCGCCTGGGTGGAGGCGTCGAGGTCGGAGGCGAACTGCGCGAAGGCCGCCATCTCGCGGTACTGCGCCAGCTCCAGCTTGATGCGCCCGGCCACCTGCTTCATCGCCTTGATCTGCGCGGCGGAGCCGACGCGGGAGACGCTGATGCCGACATTCACCGCGGGGCGGATGCCCTTGTAGAAGAGCTCCGTCTCCAGGAAGATCTGGCCATCGGTGATGGAGATGACATTGGTCGGGATATAGGCGGAGACGTCGCCGGCCTGGGTCTCGATCACCGGCAGGGCGGTCAGCGAGCCATTGCCGAAATCGTCGTTCATCTTCGCCGCGCGCTCGAGCAGGCGCGAATGCAGGTAGAAGACGTCGCCCGGATAGGCCTCGCGGCCCGGCGGACGGCGCAGCAGCAGCGACATCTGGCGATAGGCGACGGCCTGCTTGGACAGATCATCGTAGAAGATGACGGCATGCATGCCGCCATCACGGAAGAACTCGCCCATGGTGCAGCCGGTATAGGGCGCCAGGAACTGCATCGGCGCCGGGTCGGAGGCGGTGGCGGCGACGACGATGGAATATTCCAGCGCGCCGTTCTCTTCCAGCGTCTTCACCAGCTGCGCCACGGTGGAGCGCTTCTGGCCGATCGCCACATAGATGCAATAGAGTTTCTTGGACTCATCGCCAGAGGCATTGATGCCCTTCTGGTTGATGATGGTGTCCATGATGACGGCGGTCTTGCCGGTCTGGCGATCGCCGATCACCAGCTCGCGCTGGCCGCGGCCGATCGGGATCAGGGCGTCGATCGCCTTGATGCCGGTCTGCATCGGCTCATGCACCGACTTGCGCGGAATGATGCCCGGCGCCTTCACCTCGACGCGCTTGCGCACGACATCGGTGAGCGGCCCCTTGCCGTCGATCGGGTTGCCGAGGCCATCGACCACGCGGCCGAGCAGGCCACGGCCGGTCGGCACGTCCACGATGCCGCCGGTGCGCTGCACCGTGTCGCCTTCCTTGACGTCACGGTCGCTGCCGAAGATCACGATGCCGACATTGTCGGTTTCGAGGTTCAGCGCCATGCCGCGGACGCCGGCGCCGGGGAATTCCACCATCTCCCCGGCCATGACGTTCTGCAGGCCATAGACGCGGGCGATGCCGTCGCCCACGGTCAGCACGGTGCCGACCTCGGCCACATTCGCATCGGCGTCGAAGCCGGCGATCTGCTGCTTGAGGATCTCAGAGATCTCGGCGGGACGGATGTCCATGTCAGGCGGCCCCCTTCATCACATACTGCAGGCGCTGCAGCTTGGACTTGATCGAATTGTCATAGAGCCGGGAGCCGATCCGCACGATCAGCCCGCCGAGGATCGAAGGATCCACCTGCTCCGAAAGCTTGACGCCGGAATAGCCGGCTTCCGTCAGCCGCGCCGCGAGCTGCGTGCGCTGCGTGCCGGACAAGGGATGCGCGCTGATCACCGTGGCGGCCTGCTGGCCGCGGCGCACCGCGAGCTGGTCGCCGAAGGCCTGCGCCACCTGCGGCAATTGCGCGAGCCGCCGGTTGGCGATCAGCACGCCGACCAGGTTGCGGACCTCGCCGCCGATGCCTGCGCGGTCGAGCACCGCGAAGGCCCCCTTGCGCTGAGCGACGGCATCGAGCCGCGGGTCGGCGACGAAGGCGCGGAAGGGCGCATCGTCGCGCCACAGCGCGAAAAGCCGGTCCAGATCGGCGGCGATACGGTCCGTGCTGCCCGGATCCTGATTTGGTCCCCCTTGGCGCTTGTCATCGGCAAGGGCCAGCAGGGCCAGCGCATAGCGCTTGGCGATGCCGCTGGAGCTGGGCACATGGGGCGAGGCGGAGGCGACGGTCTCGGCGGAGGCCACGGGCAGTCCCGGTCCTGTTCCTGTTGGCGTGGTGAGCGCGGATCCATGCCGCGGACGCAGGCGTCCCCGGATGGCGGCGCGGCCTTACCATAGGGTTCACGCCCCCGCAACCGAGCCGGCCCCGAACAATTCGCCGGGCCGCGAAGGGATTCCGCCAAAGCCTGGGTTAGGTTGGCCGGGAAGCCCGGGGGGATGCATGCGGCGGTGCGAGGGGTTTTTCGGCTGGCAGGTGGTGGCGGCCGCCTTCGTGCTGGCGCTGTTCTCCTGGGGAATCAATTTCTATGGGCCTTCGGTTTTCCTGCATGCCCTGCATGCGCGGGAGGGCTGGTCGCTCAGCCTCATCTCCGCCGCCATCACCCTGCATTTCCTGGCCAGCGCCGCGCTGGTGGTCTGGCTGCCGGCGCTGCACCGGCGATTCGGCCTGGTTCCGGTGACCCGGGCGGGGATGCTGGCCTGCTCGGTGGGGGTGCTGGGCTGGGGCTTCGCCGCGGCGCCCTGGCACTTGGTGCCGGCGGCGCTGCTGACCGCCTGCGGCTGGGCGGTGACCAGCGGCGCCGCGATCAATGCCCTGGTCGCCCCCCTGGTTCGACCGCCGCCGCCCGGCGGCGCTGGCCATGGCCTATAACGGCGCCAGCGCCGGCGGGGTGGTGTTCCTGCCGGTCTGGGCCCTGCTGATCGGCGGCCTCGGCTTCGCGGGCGCGACCCTGGCGGTGGCGGCGGCGACCCTGCTGGTCACCTGGCCCATGGCCGGGCGCTGGTTCGGGCCGACACCCGGGTCCATGGGCCTGCATCCCGATGGGGCCGGGGCGCCGCCGCCGCCCCGCCCGGCCGCGCGGCCACCCCTGCCACTCCGGCGGCAAAGGGCCTTCCGCAGCCTGTCCATGGCCTTCGCCCTCGGCCTCACGGCGCAGATGGGGCTGCTGACCACGCTGTTCTCGATCATGGTGCCGGCACTCGGCCAGGAGGGGGCGGGGCTGGCGATGAGCCTCACCACCGCCTGCGCCATCATCGGTCGCACCGTGGTCGGCACCCTGCTGCCGGTGGGCATGGACCGGCGGCTGGTGGGGGTGCTGAACTTCCTGATGCAGGCGGTGGGGACGGCGATCCTGGCGCTGGCGGCGGGGGCTTCCGCCCCCCTGCTGCTGCTCGGTGCCGTGCTGTTCGGGCTCGGCATCGGCAACCTGCTGTCGCTGCCTCCGCTGATCGCGCAGAGCGAATGGCCGGCCGAGCAGGTGGCGGGGGTGGTGGCCATGGTCACGGCGGTGAACCAGGCTTTCTATGCCTTCGGCCCCGGGGTCTTCGGGACGCTGCTGGAGGTCTTCGGCCCCTCCGCGCCGCCTGTCGCGGCCGGCCTGCTGCAACTGGCGGCGGCGGCGGTGCTGGCGGCCGGACGGCGGGGGTAGCAGAATTGTAGTGGCCGCTCAGGCTGGTGGCAGGGCGGCGCGGATGCGGGCCAGGAGATCCTCGGCGCCGAAGCCACGGCTGGCGATCTCAGCCGGGGCCAGGGTGATCCTGTCCGGCAATGGGGCAGGCGGCGCGCGCATATCGAGGTCATGCAGGAGGGCCAGCGCCTCCGCGTAGAGGTCCTCCAGGTCGAGGTGCTGCGCCATCCCCGGCTCGAAGCGGTTGCGGGCCTGGCCGAGGAAGCTGGTGATCTCGTTCCGCCATTTCCGTCGCGCCGAATGCTCCGGCCAGGCCAGCACCTTCAGGGCATGCAGCATTGCATTCTGGAAATGGCTGCGCACCGTCTTCAGTTCGCTTCGGCCCACATCCTCGACCTCCTCGATCACATGCTCCCAGTCCACGTCATTCACCCGCTCGCCGGCCGCGATCCGGCGCAGGCGGCTGGCCTGGGCCTTGGACCAAGCGAGGATGTCGCGGTGGTAGAGGTCGTCGGGCATCGGCAATCGGCTCCGGGCGGGAGGATAACTCACAGGAACCCCACCGGGTCCACATCCACCTGCACCCGCACGCTGTTCGGCACCTCCACCCGCGCCAGCCACTCCCGCAGCATCGGCTGCACCGCGATGTCGCGGCGGGTCTTCAGCAGCAGGCGCCGCCGGTGCCGGCCGCGCAGCAGGGCCAAGGGCGCCGGGGCCGGGCCGAGCACCTGCACCCCCTCCCCGCCCGGCGCTGCCAGGCCGAGGTCGCGCGCGGTGCGGTCGGCCTCCCGCTCATCCTCGGAACTCACGATCAGCGCCGCCAGCCGGCCGAAGGGCGGCCAGCCGCCGGGCCGGCGCATCGCCGCCTCCTCCTGCATGAAGGCATCGAGGTCACCGGAGACCAGCGCCTGCATTACCGGATGGTCGGGGCTGAAGGTCTGCAGCAGCACCCGCCCCGGCGCCTCGGCGCGGCCGGCGCGGCCGGCCACCTGGTGCAGCAATTGCACCGTGCGCTCGGCGGCGCGGAGATCGCCGCCCGCCAGGCCAAGATCGGCATCGACCACGCCGACCAGCGTCAGGTGCGGGAAGTGCCAGCCCTTGGCGACGATCTGGGTGCCGATGATGAGGTCCACCTCGCGGTCCTGGATCGCCTGCGCCGCCGCCGCCGCCGCCGCCGGGCCCGGCATGGTGTCGGAGGCCATGACCAGCAGCCGCGCTTCCGGCCAGAGCGCCTTGGCTTCTTCCAGGATGCGCTCCACCCCGGGGCCGACCGGCGTCAGGCAATTGGGCGTGGCGCATTCCGGGCATTCGGCGGGGGGCGGCTCGGCATGGCCGCAATGGTGGCAGGTGAGGCGCCGCTGCGCCCGGTGCTCCACCAGCCAGGCCGTGCAGTTCGGGCAGCGCATCCGGTGGCCGCAATGGCGGCAGAGGGTCAGCGGCGCATAGCCCCGGCGGTTCAGGAACAGCATCGCCTGCTCGCCACGCGCCAGGGTCGCCGCCACCGCCTCGACCAGCGGCGGCGCCAGGAAGCGGCCGCGCTCGGGGGGGCGTGCGGCGGAGGTCCAGCGTCTCCACCGCCGGCAGGCTGGCGCCGCCATGGCGCTGCGGCAGATGCACCGCCTCGTAGCGCCCGGCCTCCACATTGGTCAGCGTCTCCAGGGAAGGCGTGGCGGAGACCAGGACGCAGGCCGCCCCGGCCAGCCGGGCGCGCACCACGGCCATGTCGCGGGCGTGGTAGACCACGCCTTCCTCCTGCTTGAAGGCGGTTTCGTGCTCCTCATCCACCACCACCAGGCCGAGATCGGGGAAGGGCAGGAACAGGGCGCTGCGGGCGCCGACCAGCACGCTGACCTCGCCGGCGGCGACCGCCCGCCAGGTGTCGCGCCGGGTGCGGGAGCCCACCTCGGAATGCCAAAGCGCGGGCGCCACGCCGAACCGCGCCCGGAACCGGTCCAGCCACTGGGCGGAGAGCGCAATCTCCGGCAGCAGCACCAGCGCCTGCCGGCCCTGGCGCAGGCATTCGGCGACCGCGTCCAGATAGACCTCGGTCTTGCCCGAGCCGGTGACGCCGGTCAGCAGGGTCACGCCGAAGCCGCGTGCCGCCACCTTCTCCTCCAGCGCCCGAGCGGCGCGGGCCTGTTCGGGGCCGAGCACGGGGCCGGGGTGGTCGGGGTCCGGTGGTGCGAAACGGCGGGCATGGGGCAGCAGGGCGGGGCGGATCAGGCCGTTATCCGCCATGCCACGCAATACGCCGAGGGAAACGCCGGCCGCCTCGGCCAGCGGGGCGCCGGCATGGACCTGGCCGGGCTGCATGGCGGCCAGCACGCGCCGGCGTTCGGGGGTAAGGCGCGGCTGGCTGTTGCCGCCGGGCCCGGCCAGGGTCCAGCCGGCCTGCTGGGCGGGGGGCTCCAGCGCCGCGGGGACGCTCATCGCCATGCGCAGCACGGCACCGGGCGGGCTCAGCGTGTAGCTCGCCACCCAATCGACGAAACGGCGCAGGCTTTCGGTCATGGGCGGCGCGGGCAGGGCCTGGAGTACCGGCCGCAGCCGGGCATCCGGCACCACCGGGCCATCCGCAACACCGTTGCCGAAATCCCACACTACGCCGGTTATCTCCTTCTGGTTGAGAGGAACCGCGACGAATTCACCTAAATTCAGATGCACATTCAGGGGAATGCGATAATCATAGGCTCCGGCGAGGGGGAGAGGCAAAAGAACCCGGACCCGTGGCACTGATGCAACGCGTGGCGTGTCTTTCATGACGCGGCGCTTTTCGGAACCCTGACCCATCGGCTATCCTGCACAAGAACAAACCTGCAACGAACCGCATCGATGCGGCCAGCAAGGTCCCCAGTCATGAAGTTCTTCGTGGACACCGCCGAGGTATCGGAAATCCGCTCCCTGGCCGAGGCCGGTCTTGTGGACGGCGTCACCACCAATCCCAGCCTGATCGCCAAGTCCGGCCGCAGGATGGCGGAGGTGATCGCCGAGATCTGCGCCATCACTCCCGGGCCGGTCTCGGCCGAGGTCACCGCCACGGATCATGAGGGCATGCTGGCCGAGGGCAAATTCCTCCGCGGCATCGCCAGCAATGTCGCGGTGAAGGTGCCCCCTGACCGAAGCCGGGCTACGGACCTGCCGGGCGCTCTCGGCGGAGGGCACCATGGTGAATGTCACCCTCTGCTTCTCCGCCGCCCAGGCGCTGCTGGCGGCCAAGGCCGGCGCCAGCTTCATCTCGCCCTTCGTCGGCAGGCTGGACGATATCGCCACCGATGGCATGGGATTGATTGCGGACATCCTGAAAATATACCGTAATTACCCGCATCTTAAGACAGAAGTCCTTGTCGCGTCCATCCGTCACCCCATGCATCTGGTGGAGGCCGCCAAGCTCGGCGCCGAGGTCGCCACCCTGCCGCCCGGCGTCATCCGCCAACTCCTGAAACACCCGCTGACCGACAGGGGGGCTAGACGCCTTCCTGGCCGATTGGCGCAAGACGGGCCAGAGCATCCTGTGAAGGCAATCCAGACCGGGCCGAGCCCCCTCGCCGAAGCCGTCGCCGCGCTGCCCGCCCCGGAGGCGGTGACCGCCTTCCTCCAGGCGCATCCCGATTTCCTGGCGGAGCGGCCGGATCTCTTTCGCCTGCTCGACCCGCCGCGGCGCATCCATGGCGAACGCTTGGCCGACCACATGGCGGCGATGCTCCATGCCGAGCGCCGGCGCGTCCGCTCCCTGGAAGCGGAGATGGATGCCGCCGTCACCGCCGGCCGCGCCGGGCATGGGCTCACCATCCGCGTCCGCCTGGCCGTGCTGGCGCTGATGCGCTGCCAGGACGTGGTGGAGACGGTGACGCAGGAACTGCCCGCCCTGCTCGGCATCGAGACCTGCACCCTGCTCGGCGAGGTGCCGGACCGGCGTGGCGTGGTGCGGCTGCCGCGCGGCATGGTCGCCCGGCTGCTCGGCCCCGGCAAGGACGCGCTGGTGCGCAACACCCTGACCGAGACCGAACTGCTGCACCAGGAGGCGGCAGCGCTGGTCACGCGCGATGCATTGGCGCGGGTGCCGGTCTGGACCGGCCACCCGACCCTGCTCGTCATCGGCGCCCGCGACCCCGGCGCGCTGCCGGCGCGGCAGGCCACCGCCACCCTCGCCTTCCTCGGCCGCGCCGTGGCGGCGGCCCTGGCACGCTAATGCAGACCCCGCCCTGCCCCCACCGGGCGGGGAAGGGCCGGGATGGGCGCGCCCCGGGATGACCGCGGCCGAGGCGCGCGCCCGCTATCTCGACTGGCTCGCCAAGGAGCGCCGCGCGGCCACCAATACGGTCGAGGCCTATGGCGCCGATCTCACGGATTTCCTCGGCTTCCTCGCCGGGCATCTCGGCGGGGAGCCGGACCTGGCGGCGCTGGGCGCGCTGCGGCCAGCGGATCTGCGCGGCTTCCTCGCCGCCCGCGCCGCCGCCGGCGCCGGGGTCGCCACCCGCGCCCGCCAGCTTGCCGCCATCCGCGGCTTCCTCCGTTGGCTGGCCCGCGCGCAGGGGCTGCCGCCGGTGGCGCTGGCCGGCATGCGCGGGCCGCGGTTGAAACCCCCGGTGCCGCGCGCCCTCACCCCCGCCCAGGCGCGGGAGGTGGCGGCGGAGGTCGGCAGCGTCCACGACCCGAACCACGCCGAATTGCCGGCATTGCAGGCGGCACGCGACGTGGCGCTCTTTACCCTGCTCTATGGCTGCGGGCTGCGCCTGGGCGAGGCCCTGGCGCTGGATGTGCGGGACGCCCCGCCCGAGGGCGAGGCGGCCGCGCTCCGCGTCACCGGCAAGGGCGGCAAGCAGCGCCTGGTGCCGGTGCTGCCGGCGGTGCGCGCCGCCATCGCCGCCTATCTGCGGCTGCGGCCCGGTGCCAGCCCGGCCGAGCCGCTGTTCCTGGGGGCCCGCGGGGCGCGGCTCGACCCGGCGGTGGCGCAGCGCTCCCTGCGGCACTACCGCCGCCTGGCCGGGCTGCCGGAACATGCGACGCCACATGCGCTGCGGCATTCCTTCGCCACGCATCTGCTGGGCGGCGGCGCCGACCTGCGCTCCATCCAGGAATTGCTCGGCCATGCCAGCCTCTCCACCACCCAGCGCTATACGGCGGTGGATGCCACCGCCCTGCTGGCCACCTGGCGGAAGGCGCATCCTCGGGCGGATTGACCGGAATCCGCCAGCCTGGCCGCCGGGCTTGCCGGAACGGCGGTCCGGTGATGTGATCCCCAGGCGCCGCCGGAGCGGCACCCACGAAGCAGGAGCCACCGCATGACCGCATCGCGTCGCGCCCTGTTCGGCTTCATCGCCGCCGTGCTTGCCGTGCTCACCTTCCACCAGGGTATGTGGGCCTTGCTTTATGCCGCCGGCATGCTGCCGCGCGCCCCTTTCCCGATGCTGCCCACCTCGCCCTTCGGGGTGCCGCTGATCCTCAGCCTGTGCTTCTGGGGTGGGCTCTATGGGCTGGTCTTCGGGCTGCTGCTGCCGCGGCCGCCGCGGCAAGTGCCCACCTGGCTGCTCGGGCTCGGGCTCGGGCTGGTGGCTGCGCTGGTCAGTTGGTTCATCGTGGCGCCACTGAAAGGGCAGCCGGTCGCGGCGGGCTTCGTGCCGCAGCGGATACTAATTTCCGTGCTCATCAACGGCGCCTGGGGCATCGGCGTGGGCCTCATCCTTCCGGCGCTGCTGCGCACAACGGACCGGGCGCGCCTGGCGGGGTAAGGGCCGCCGGGTGCCGGCCGGCTTGGCATCGAGGCAGAGGCCCGCCTCCGGCACCGGCCGGGGCGGGGATATGCCCGATCAAGGGGCCGTCTTTCTGCCGGCAGGCCAGCGCACCGCTCTGGCCCCGCCGGCCCGGCGCGATTATGTTGCGCCGCGATCCCCCGATATCCATGAGGAGCCCGATGCGCGACGGCAACCAGACCGGCTACGCGCCGAAGCCTATCGAAGGCGTCACCCCGGTGCAGCGCATCGAGGTGGAGAGCCACAGCATCCCCTGCGATGGCGAGATCGCGGTGCCCGGCCTCGGCCATCCGCGCATCTGGATGCGGATCGCGGCGGACCAGGGGGGAGATCACCTGCCCCTATTGCTCGATCACCTATGTGTTGAAAGCGGGCGCGGGTGGCACCGACGGACACTGACGCCGAGGTGGCAGCCCCCGGGGCAGCCACCGAGGCGGTCCCCGTCACCCCCCGGACCAGCGCCACCTGATCCTGGTGGATGGGTCCGGCTATATCTTCCGGGCCTTCCATGCCCTGCCGCCGATGAACAATCCGGCGGGGGTGCCGGTGAATGCCGTCTTCGGCTTCACCCAGATGATCGCGAAATTCCTGCTGGACCATCGCGGCAGCCATATCGCCGTGGTCTTCGATGCCTCCCGCATCACCTTCCGCAACGACATCTACCCCGATTACAAGGCGCATCGCCCGGACCCGCCGCCCGAGCTCGTCCCGCAATCGCGCTGATCCGGGAAGCCACGGATGCGCTCGGCGTCTGCAAGATCGAGCAGCCGGGCTTCGAGGCGGACGACATGATCGCCGCCTATGCGAAGAATTTCGTGGAGGCCGGCGGCCGCGTCACCATCGTCTCCTCCGACAAGGACCTGATGCAGCTGGTCCGGCCCGGGGTCGAGATGCTGGACCCGATCAAGCAGAAGCCGATCCGCGAGCCGGAGGTGGCCGAGAAATTCGGCGTGCCGCCCGGCCGGGTCGCGGATGTGCAGGCCCTGGCCGGCGACCCCACGGACAATGTGCCGGGAGTCCCCGGCATCGGCGTGAAGACCGCGGCGCAGCTCATCCTGGAACATGGCGACCTGGAGGGGCTGCTGGCCGCGGCGCCCGGGATCAAGCAGCCGAAGCGGCGGGAATCGCTGATCCAGCACGCCGAGCAGGCGCGCATCTCGAAGCGCCTGGTGACGCTCGACGATGCCGCGCCGCTGCCCGCGCCGGTGGAGGCGCTGCTGGCGCGGCCGCCGGAACGCGCCTCACTGGAGAAATTCCTCCGCGACCAGGGCTTCCGCAGCCTGCTCGCCCGCATGGGCCTGGGCGAGGCGGCCGGCGAGGCCACCACCCGCGCCCGCAACGGCGCCATCGCGGCCCAGGTGGCGGCCGCCCGGCCCTTGCAGGCCCAGCCGGGCGAGGCGCCCTTCGGCCCCTATGAGACCGTCACCACCCTGCCGGCCCTCGCCACCTGGATCGCCGAGGCCGAGGCCGCCGGCGTGGTCGGCCTCGATACCGAGACGGACAGCCTGGACGCGCTGCGTGCCAGGCTGGTCGGCGTCTGCCTCGCCACCGCGCCGGGCCGCGCCTGCTACATCCCGCTGCGGCATGTGGCGCCGGGGGCCGCCAGCCAGGCCGATATGCTGGCCGCGCCCCCGGAAGCCCCACCCCAGATCCCCTTCGATGACGCGATGGCGGCGCTCCGCCCGCTGCTGCAGGACGGCAGCGTGCTGAAGGTGCTGCAGAACGCGAAATACGACACGGAGGTGCTGGTCCGCCCGGAGAATGGCGGCATCGCCGTCCATCCCGTGGACGACACCATGCTGATCTCCTATGCCATGGAGGCCGGGCGGCACGGGCACGGCATGGACGAACTTTCGGTCCTGCATCTCGGCCACAGGCCGGTGGCCTTCGAGGAGGTCTGCGGCACTGGCCGCGCCCGCATCAGCTTCGACCGGGTGCCGCTCGACAAGGCCACCGCCTATGCCGCCGAGGATGCCGATGTGACGCTCCGGCTCTGGCACCTGCTGCGGCCGCGGCTGCGCGAGGACGGCGCGCTCGCGCTCTATGAACAGGTGGAGCGCCGCATGATCGCGGTGCTGCGCGACATGGAACTGGCCGGGATCAAGGTCGATGGCGGCGAGCTGGCGCGCATCGGCGAGGATTTCTCGCAGCGCATGGCGGTGCTGGAACGCGAGATCCAGGACCTCGCCGGCCGCCCCTTCAATGTCGGCTCGCCGAAGCAATTGGGCGAGATCCTGTTCGATGAGATGAAGCTGCCCGGCGGCAAGCGATCCCGCCTCACCAATGCCTGGGGCACCGATGCCGCGGTGCTGGAGGAACTCGCCGCGCAGGGCGTGGAACTGGCCCGCAAGGTGCTGGACTGGCGGCAGCTTGCGAAGCTGAAATCCACCTATGTCGATGCGCTGGCGGCGAAGATCGACCCGCGCGATGGCCGCGTGCACACCGATTTCGCCATGGCCAGCACCTCCACCGGAAGGCTCTCCTCCACCGAGCCCAACCTGCAGAACATCCCCATCCGCACGGAGGAAGGGGCCCGCATCCGCCGCGCCTTCGTGGCCGAGCCCGGCCATGTGCTGATGGCCGCCGACTACAGCCAGATCGAGCTGCGGCTGCTGGCGCATCTGGCCGATGTGCCGGCGCTGCGCGAAGCCTTCGAGCAGGGCCAGGACATCCACAGCCGCACCGCCGCCGATATCTTCCGCCTGCCGCCGGACCAGGTGGACAAGGAAGCCCGGCGCCGCGCCAAGACCATCAATTTCGGCATCATCTACGGCATGTCCGCCTTCGGCCTGGCGGCGCGGCTCGGCATCGGCCCGGGCGAGGCGCGCGGCATCATCGATGCCTATTTCGCGCAATACCCGGGCATCCGCGACGCCATGGAGCGGCTGAAGGAGGAGGCGCGGCTGCGCGGCTACGTCTCCACCTCCTTCGGCCGCAAGCTCTGGATCCCGGATATCGCCGCCCGCGACATGACCCGTCGCGCCGGGGCCGAGCGCGCCGCCATCAACGCCCCCTTCCAGGGCGGCGCGGCCGAGGTCATCAAGCGCGCCATGGTCCGCCTGCCGGCGGCGCTGCGGGAGGCCAGGCTCCGCGCCCGCATGCTGCTGCAGGTGCATGACGAGTTGGTGTTCGAGGTCCCGGAGGCCGAGGTCGAGGCCACCGCCGCCCTGGTGCGGCGGGTGATGGAGGGCGTCGCCACCTTGCGGGTTCCACTGGCGGTCGAGGTCGGTACCGGCCGAAGCTGGGCGGAGGCGCATTAAGCTCCCGTATCGGACCGCCTTCGATCAAGTTGCAATGTCCCTGCCCCGCACGACATAATACTGTCGCGAGACAGAGAGGCAGATATGGACGGCACCAGCGCCAGGCCGGCGCCTGGCAGGCGGCGGCCGCCAAGGTCGCTCCGCTTCATGCTGGCCGCGTCGTTGCTGGTGCCGGCGCTGTTCCTGGGTGTTGCCGCCTGGGTCAACCACCAGCGGCTCACGGCCAATGCCGATGCCTCGCTGGAACAGCTTTCGGCGGTGGCGCGGGAACACGCCCTCAAGGTGGTGGAGACCAATGCCCTGGTGCTCGACCGCATCGAGGACCGGGTGCGCGGCCTGGACTGGGCCAGCATCGAGGCGGAGGGCGAGGCGATCCAGCGCGACCTGGTGGCGCTCGACCAGCGGATCGAGCAGATCACCTCGCTGCATCTGGTGCGCCCGGACGGGCGGCTCGCGCTGATCAGCATCGCCTGGCCGACCCCGCCCATCAACCTCGCCGGCCGCGAGGATTTCCGCAGCCTGGCCGCGGGCGACGCCCGGGGCGGCGAGGTGCTGCGCTTCGGCCCGGCGATGCGCGGCCGGCTGAGCGGCGTCCTCGCCTTCACCATGGCCCGCGCCCGGAGCGGCCCGGATGGCCAGTTCGACGGCATGCTGCTCGGCTCGCTGCTGCCGGCCTATTTCCAGCAGCACTGGCACACCCTGGACCCGGAGGGCCGCTTCACCTTCCGCCTGACCCGGCTGGACGGGCTGGTGCTGGCACAGTACCCGGCCGCCGAGGACCCGCCGGCCACGCCGCCCGCCGCGGCGGAGGTGCCGCCGGCATTGCGGCGGATCGCCGCCGGCGCCCGGCAGGCCGGGCAGACCCTGGCGGACGAGCTGAGCACCTTCCGCCGCCTGGGCCAGCACCCGCTGGCGGTGAGCGTCTCCGTGCCGCTGGCCGCCATCCGGGCCGAATGGCTGCGGGACACCGCTGTGACCGCCTTCTTCTGCCTGCTCGCCGCCGCCGCGCTCGGCTTCGCCACCCTGCTGGCGATCCGCCGCTGGCAGTCCGAGCAGCTGGTGCTGCTGCGGCTGCGGGAGACCGCCGATGAGCTGCGCGCCGAGATTGCCCGGCGCGAGACGGCCGAGGCCGGGCTCCGCCAGTCGCAGCGGCTGGAGGCGCTGGGCCGGCTCACCGGTGGCGTGGCGCATGACTTCAATAACCTGCTCACCGCCATCCTCGGCACGGTGCATCTGCTGGACCGGCACCTGGGCGCCACCGCGGATGACCGGGTGCGGCGGCTGCTCGGCGCGGCGCGGGATGCGGTGAATCGCGGCGCCCGGCTGAACGGCAGCCTGCTGGCCTTCGCCCGCCGGCAGAAGCTGGACACCGCGAGCCTCGATGCCAATGAGCTGGTCCAGGGCTTCGCGCCGCTGATCCAGCGCGCGCTGGGAGAGGCGGTGACGCTAGACCTCGCCCTCGGCACCCCCCTGCCGCCCTGCCGCGCCGATGCCTCGCAGCTGGAGGCGGCGCTGCTCAACCTGGCGATCAATGCCCGCGACGCCATGCCGCGCGGCGGCACGGTGACGCTCAGCACCCGTCCGGCCCGGCTGGAGAAGGAGCAACTGGACGGCAATGCGGATGCGAAGCCGGGCGACTACCTGGCCATCATGCTGCGCGACGAGGGCACGGGGATGCCGGCGGAGGTGCGCGACCGCGCCTTCGAGCCCTTCTTCACCACCAAGCCGATCGGCAAGGGCACCGGGCTCGGGCTGTCGCAAGTCTTCGGCTTCATCCGGCAATTGGGCGGCCATATCCTGATCGACACCGCGCCGGGCCAGGGCACGGCGGTGACGCTGTTCCTGCCGGTCGATACCGCGGGCCCGGCGCGCCAGGAACGGCAGGACACCCCCTCGCCGGCTGCCGCGCCGGCACCGGAAGGCGTGGCCATGATGGCGCGCGCGACCGTGCTGATGGCCGAGGATGACGAACGGGTGCGCGAGGTCACGGCGGAGACGCTGCGCGACGCCGGCTTCCGGGTGGTCGCGGCCAGGGATGGGCAGGAGGCGCTGGCCCTGCTGCGCCGCGGCGAGCCATGCGACCTACTGTTCAGCGACATCGTCATGCCGGGCGGGATGACCGGGATCGAGCTGGCGCAGGAGGCACGGCGGCTGAACCCTGGCCTGCCGGTGCTGCTGGCCACCGGCTATGCCGGCACCGGACCGGAAACCACCAGCCACCGGTTCGAGGTGATCGCCAAGCCCTATGACCTGCCCACATTGGTAGAGCGCATCGCCAGGCTGGCGACCCTGGAGGCCGCCTCCGAGGGCGCGGCCTGAGATCTGGCCGGACTGTTCTGCGCTTCGGCCCGGCCCCTCGGTATCAGCGGCTGCGAAGCGGCTCCACGCCGCCGGGCAGCGTCAGACCGTGGCGGCGCAGGCAGTCGCGATAGGCGCGGATTTCCACCAGCCGCTGCTCCTGGTCCAGCCGCGTCGTGTTGAAGTCGTTGCTCGGGTTGCGCTGCCGGTCCAGGGCGCGCGCCGCCGGGCCGGTCCGGGCTTCCTCGCGGCAGGCGCGGTGCTCCGGGGTATCGTCCTCGGGGGCCACCGGCGCCGTGCGGAACAGGCTGCAGCCGGCCAGCAGCAGCAGGACCAGCGGCGCCGAGCGCCGCAGCCCAGCCCTCATTGCTGGGCCATCCAGTCCTCGATCAGCCGGCGGGCGATGGAATCGGCGCGCGGCAGGGCGAAGCCGTGCGCCTGGTGGTTCCGCATCTCGTCGATGCTGAACCAGCGGGCGTCGCGCAATTCCTCGGGGTCGATGGTGATCGCGTCCGAAAGGCCCTCGGCATGGAAGCCGAGCATGATGGAGGAGGGGAAGGGCCAGGGCTGCGAGGAATGGTAATGCACCGCCCCCACTTCCACCCCGGTCTCCTCCGCCACCTCGCGCCGCACCGCCTCCTCCAGGCTTTCGCCTGGTTCCACGAAGCCGGCCAGGGTCGAATACATCGTGACATTGGGGAAGCGGGTGGAATGGCCGAGCAGGCAGCGGTCGCCGCGCACCACCAGCATGATCACCGCCGGGTCGGTGCGCGGGAAGTGCTGGGCGCCGCAGGCGGGTGCAGGCAGTGACATTGCCGGCCGAGCGCGGCTCGCAGGCGCCGCCGCAGACACCGCAGAAACGGTGCTTGGTGCGCCAGTGCATCAGCCCGCGGGCATGCGCCAGCACCGAGGCCTCGCCCGGCGGCAGCAGCCCGGCCACGGCGCGGAGATCGGTGAAGCCGCCCATGCCCTCCGGCAGCAGCGGCAACGGGTCCTCGGCACCGGAACAATCCACCGCGAAGACCGGGCGGGATTCCCAGAGGCCAAGGAAGGCCCAGGGGCCACCGGCCATGCGCACCGCCTCCGCCGCGGCGCCGGTGAGCAGCACGGCTTCCGGCGCGCCCTCCTTCACCCCTTTCATCAGGTTGCGGGCGCGCCAGACCGGGACGAAGAGCGACTCCGGGTGGGCGAGCGCGGCGGCAATGAATTCAACGTCCTCGCGGCGGTTCGAAGCGCGGTCGAGGGGGCTGCCCGTATAGGCGTTGGGGCGGCTGGCGGGAAAGGAGAGCATGCGGCAGGGACGCTGCCACGCCAGCGCCGGGGCGGCAACCATCCGCGTGCCTGGAGTATCCGCTGGTGTCCTGCCCGCGAAGTTCGCTGGATCCACCAGCGAACGAAGCGGATCAGCAGGTCACTGAAAACCAGGTCACTGAAAACAAAGGCTGGTGGCCTGAGAGCGAAGGCCAGAGGACTTCGGAATCAGGACACCAGACCAGGGGCAACGACACATGGCAAGGCAGGGCAGCCCTGAACCCGCTTCGCCGCAGCCGTTACGCCCTGGGGCATTGTGCAGGGGCGCCCGAGGCATGATATGGTGCTCTCGGAAGGCCGGGGACGGACGGGCGCCTCGCCAAACCGGTCAGGTCCGGAAGGAAGCAGCCGCAACGAGTTTCCGCCCGGGTCGCTTCTCCGGTCTTCCACCCGCTCTTTTTTCGCCGGGGTCGCCCTGACCCCCTCCCGGCTGCTTCGGCGGCCCGCATGCCCCGAGACATCCCGCGCGAGCATGGCCAGCGACCTGTTCGGCACCGAAGCCCCCCCCCGCCGAAACCATCCTGCCGGAGGGCCTGCCCGAGCCGCCTCCGCCCGCCGGGCCGGGGCTGTTCGGCGATGCGCCGGTGGCCGAAGCCGCGCCGGTGCCTCTCGTTTCCGTCCCTTCCGTGCCGGTGCCCCTGCCCGGCCCCGCCGGCAGCCCCTACCGGGTCCTCGCCCGGAAATACCGCCCGAGCAATTTCGCCGAGCTGATCGGCCAGGAAGCCCTGGTGCGAACGCTGCGGAACGCCTTCGCGCAGGGGCGGGTGGCGCATGCCTTCATGCTCACCGGGGTGCGCGGCGTCGGCAAGACCACCACCGCCCGCATCATCGCCCGCGCGCTGAACTGCATCGGCCTGGACGGGACCGGCGGGCCGACGCCCGAGCCCTGCGGCATCTGCGCCGAATGCACCGCGATCCTGGCCGACCGCCACCCGGATGTGGTGGAGATGGACGCCGCCTCCAACAACAGCGTGGACGACGTGCGCGAGCTGCGGGAGGCGGTGCGCTACCGCCCGGCCCGCGCCCGCTTCAAGATCTATATCCTCGATGAAGTCCACATGCTCTCCACGCAGGCCTTCAACGCCCTGCTGAAGACGCTGGAGGAGCCGCCGCCGGCGGTGAAGTTCATCTTCGCCACCACCGAATTGCGCAAGGTGCCGGCCACCATCCTGTCGCGCTGCCAGACCTTCCACCTGAAGCGCGTGCCGCAGGCCGAATTGCGCGCGCATTTCGCCGGCATCGCCGCGAAGGAAGCGGTGGCGGTGGAGCCGGAGGCGCTGGCCATGATCGCCCGCGCCGCCGATGGCAGCGTGCGCGACGGGCTCTCGCTGCTGGACCAGGCGATCGCGCTGGGCGGCCCGGAGGCCAGCGTCACCACCGAGGCGGTGCGGGACATGCTCGGCCTCGCCGACCGGGCCCTGGTGCTGGAGCTGATGGAGGTGCTGATGGCGGGCGATATCGCCACCGCCCTCAGCCTCATGGACCGGGCGCATGAGCGTGGCGCCGATCCCGCCGTGGTGCTCTCCGACCTGCTGGAACTGACCCATACCCTGACGCGGCTGCGCGCCGTGCCGGCGCTGCGCAACGACCCCTCGCTGACGGAGGGCGAAAGGACGCGCGGCGCGGCGCTGGCGGAGAAGCTCTCGGTGCCGGTGCTGGGCCGCGCCTGGCAGATGCTGCTGAAGGGCCTGGCCGAGGTGCAGCAGGATGGCGTGGACCGCCGCGCCGCCGCCGAGATGGTGCTGATCCGCCTGGCGCATGTCGCGGACCTGCCGACCCCGGGCGACCTGGTGCGGCGGCTGACCGAGGGCGGCGCCACGGCCGGCGCGCCTCGGCCGGCACCGAATGGCAGCGGCAATGGTGGCCCCGCCGGCATGCGCGCCGTGGCGGGCGGCGGTGTCATGGCCCAGCCCGCCGCCGAGGCCGTCGCCGCGCCCAATCCGCAAAGCTATCGGGAGGTGGTGGCGCTGGCCTCCGGCCGCCGGCCGATGCTGCATGCGCATCTGGTGCATAGCGTCCACCCCGTGCGCTTCGCCCCGGGCCGGCTGGAGATCCGGGTCCTGCCGGAGGCGCCGCGCGACCTGGCCGCCCAGCTCGGCGCGCTGCTCACCGAGCTTACCGGCGACCGTTGGACCATCGCGCTCAGCAATGCCGAGGGCGAGCCGACCCTGGCCGAACAGGGCCGCGTCGCCGAGGCCGGGCGGCGCAGCCTGGCCGAGAGCCACCCGCTGGTGCAGGCGGTGCTGGCCGCCTTCCCCGGCGCCAGCATCGAGGCGGTGCGCGATGCCGGCGCCGATGCCTATGGCCTGCCGCTGGATGCGCTGCCCGCCACGCCGCCGCGCGATGCGGAGGAGGCCGAGGCAACCGAAGCCGAGCCGCCGGACTACGACGACATCCCCCCACCCGAAGACGGATAACCAATGCCATGAAGAACCTCGGCAATATGCTGAAGCAGGCGCAGCAGATGCAGACCCGCATGCAGGAGATGCAGGCGAAGCTCGACGCCACCCTGGTGGAGGGCGCGGCCGGTGGCGGCATGGTGAAGGTCACGCTCTCCGGCAAGGGCGACCTGAAGCGCGTCGCCATCGACCCCAGCCTGATGGTCGCCGATGACCGGGAAGTGCTGGAGGACCTGCTGGTCGCCGCCCATGCCGATGCCAAGCAGAAGGTCGAGGCGCAGATGGCCGAGGAGATGCAGAAGGCCACCGCCGGGCTGAACCTGCCGGGCGGCCTGCCCGGCGGCCTCAAGCTGCCCTTCTAGACCGGGGCCGGCGCCAGGCGCCGTGCCATTGCCGATGATCGAACACGATCCCGTCGAGCACCTGATCGGCCTGCTGGCGAAGCTGCCCGGCCTCGGCCGGCGCAGCGCGCGGCGCGCGGTGCTCAGGATGCTGATGCAGCCGGAACAGGCCATGCTGCCGTTGGCCGCGGCACTGCGCGATGCGGCGGCGGCGGTGCGGCGCTGCCGGCTCTGCGGCAACCTCGATGCGCGCGATCCCTGCGGCATCTGCCGCGACCCGAACCGCGACCATGGCGTGATCTGCGTGGTGGAGGGCGTTGCCGAGCTCTGGGCGCTGGAACGCGCGCATGCGCATCGCGGCCTCTATCACGTGCTGGGCGGCACGCTCTCGGCGCTGGGCGGCATCGGGCCGGAGGATCTGGCGGTGCAGCCGCTGCTGGCGCGGATCGCGGAAGGCGGCGTGGAGGAGGTGATCCTGGCGCTGCCGGCCACAGTGGATGGCGCCACGACGGCGCATTACCTTACGGACAGGCTGAAACCGGCTGGCGTGCCGGTAACGCGACTGGCCCAGGGCGTGCCCATGGGCGGCGCGCTGGATGTGCTGGATGAGGGAACCCTGGCAGCCGCGCTGAAAGCCCGGCGCGCGGTTTAGGAAGGCCAGGGCGCGACCCGCGCCGCGCCCTGGTTGAACTCAGCTCCGGTCCTTGTTCACCGCGTCGCGGGCCGCGTCCTTGACCCCGCCAACGGCGTTCTGTGCCTTGCCCTCGGCCTTGTCCATCTTGCCCTCGGCCTGCATCTTGCTGTCGCCGGTGACGCTGCCGACGGCGTCCTTGACGGCGCCCTTCACCTGCTTGCCGGCGCCTTCGATGCGGTCCTTGTCCATTCCCGTGCTCCTCTGGATGCACGCCGCGATGCACGGCGGCTTCGGGGGTAGAACGCCAGGAAGGGCCGGGGGGTTGCCCCGCCCCTCCCCGGCACGCCCCTTCAACGGAACGGGATCGCGTACATCAAGCCGCCCTGGGTCCAGAGCCCGTTCAGCCCGCGGCGCAGCTTCAGCGGGCTGGCCTGGCCGACATTCCGCTCGAAGACCTCGCCGTAATTCCCCACCGCCTTGATGGCATTGAAGCTCCAGCGATTGTCGAGGCCGAGCCGGGCGCCGAATTCGCCGCTGGTGCCAAGCAGGCGCTGCACGGTCGGGTTCTGGCCGCGCGCCTGCTCCTCCGCATTGGCGGAGGTCACGCCAAGCTCCTCCGCCTCGACCAGCGCGTAATGCACCCACAGGATGATGTTGGACCACTGCTCATCGCCATTGCGGGTGAAGGGGCCGAGCGGCTCCTTGCTGATCGTCTCCTCCAGGACCTGGTAGGCGGCGGGGTCGCGCGCCACCGTCAGCGCCCCGGCCAGGGCGCTGGCATCCTGGGTCATGGCGTCGCAGCGGCCGGCGAAGAAGGCTTCGTACATCGTGTCGATGCGCTCGAAGATCACGGGCTGGAAGCGGATGTTGCGGGCGCGGAAGATGTCGCCGAGATTCAACTCATGCGTGGTGCCCTGCGCCACGCAGATGGTGGCGCCATCCAGTTCCTGCACCTTGCCGACATTGGCATCGCGGCGCACTGCGAAGCCCTGGCCGTCGTAGAAATTCACCGCCCCCCTGGTTCAGGCCGAGCGAGGTGTCGCGCAGGAAGGTCTGGGTGGGATTGCGGAACAGCACGTCGATCTCGCCGGTCTGCAGCGCGGTGAAGCGCGCCTGCGCGGTCAGCGGCACGAAGCGCACCTTGGTGGCATCGCCCAGCACCGCGGCGGCGACCGCGCGGCAGTAATCCGTGTCCAGCCCGCGGAACTCGCCACGGCTGTCCGGCGCGGAGAAGCCCGCAAAGCCCTGCGACACGCCGCAGATCAACTGGCCGCGCTGCTTCACCGCGGCCAGGGTCTGCGATGCCGGGGTCTGGGCGGCAGCGCCCGCCACACCCGCCACGGCCAGCGCCGCAGCCAGAAGCCAGGTTCTCATGCTTCGATTTCCTCCAGAAAAGGTCAGGCGGGCAGGCTGGCCAGCGCGGCGTCGATCGCCGCGCCGAAGTGGTCCAGGATGGCATCGACCTGCGCCGCATCCACGATATAGGGCGGCGCCAGGATGGCGTGGTCGCCCCGCTTGCCGTCGATGGTGCCGCCCATGGGGTAGCAGGCCAGGCCGCGCGCATAGGCTTCCTGCTTCACCCGCTCATGCAGCTTCAGCGCCGGGTCGAAGACCGCCTTGCTGGCGCGGTCGGCCACGAATTCCACCGCCCAGAACAACCCGCGGCCGCGGATGTCGCCGATATGGCGGTGGTTGCCAAGGCGCTCGGTCAGGCCCGCCTCCAGCCGCCGCCCCATGGCCTGGACGTTTTCCAGCAGATGCTCCTCCGCGATCACCTGCTGCACCGCGACGGCGGCGGCGCAGGCGACCGGATGCGCCTGGTAGGTATGGCCATGCATGAAGGCGCCGCTGCCGGCACGCAGCCCCTCGATCACCCGGCCGGAGACGAGGATGCCGCCGATCGGCTGGTAGCCGGCGCCGAGCCCCTTGGCGACGATCTCGATATCCGGCACCACGCCTTCCTGTTCCCAGGCATGCAGCGTCCCGGTGCGGCCCATGCCGCTCATCACCTCGTCCAGGATCAGCAGGGCACCATGCCGGTCGCAGACCGCGCGCATCGCCGGGAAATAGCCCGGCAGCGCGGTGACGCAGCCAAGGGTCGCGCCCACCACCGTCTCGGCGATGAAGCCGATGACATTCTGCGGCCCGAGGCGCTGGAACTCCGCTTCCAGCTCCGCCGCCAGCCGCGCCACATACTGCTCGTCGCTTTCACCGTCACGCCTGTCGCGATAGGCATAGCAGGGCGAGACATGGCTGAAGGCGTCCGAGAGCAGCGGCGCATAGGGTGCCCGGCGCATGGCGTTGCCGCCGGCCGCGAGCGCGCCGAGGGTATTGCCATGGTAGCTCTGCCGGCGGGCGATGAAGCGTGTGCGCTGGGGCTGGCCGATCTCCAGGAAATACTGCCGCGCCATCTTCAGCGCCGCCTCGTTCCCCTCGGAGCCGGAGGAGCAGAAATAGGCATGGGTCAGGCCGCCCGGCGCATGGCCCACCATCATATCGGCCAGTTGCTCCGCGCTTTCGCAGGAGAAGAGGCTGGTATGGGCATAGGTCAGCCGGTCGAGCTGCGCCTTGATGGCGGCGATCACCTTGGGGTGCCCATGGCCGAGGCAGGCCACCGCCGCGCCGCCGGAGCCGTCGATGATCTCCCGCCCCGCCTGGTCATAGAGGTAGATTCCCTCGCCACGCACGGCGATGGGGGGATCGGCGCGCAGGCTGCGATGGACGAGGTGGCTCATGGCGGGTCCTTCCGGCGGACAAGGGCGCCATGATCCATGCGGTGCCCGGCGGCGCAAGGCAGGATTTCCAGGGCCGGCCAGCCTGCGGTAGCGTTCCCGGCTGGAGGACCGAACCCATGCGCCTCGCCCCTGCCCTGCTTGCCAGCCTGTGCGCCCTTGGCCTGCCGGCCGCGGCCCAGGAACCCGGCCTTGCCCGCCCCAACCTGGTGCTCCGCGAGGTGGTGGAGGGGATGCCGCGCGGCGAGCGGCAGGAGGTGCAGGTGATGACCGCCACCATCCGCCCCGGCGACCGCACTCCGTTCCATACCCATCGCTTCCCGGTGACCGTCTATGTGCTGGAAGGCGCCTTCACCCTGGAGATGGAAGGCCGCGAACCCGTCACCGTGCGCGCCGGGCAGGCAATGGTGGAACCGCCGGGCGTGCGCATGACCGGCTACAACCGCAGCGCCGATGCGCCGCTGCGGGTGCTGATCGTCTATGTGACGGAGCCGGGGATGCCTTTCCTCGACCCGGTCCATTAGAGCGTGATCGCTTGAGGTGCTCGCACCGAAAAGCGTGAATCACGCGATCAAACAAAGGCCTGGAGCATGATGCGTGAACGAGGTGAACGCATCATGCTCCAGGCCCGACCGGGCCTAATCCAGCAGCCACCCCCAGGCCCGCCGCAACTGCGCCTTGCCATCCGCCGCGTAGAAGGCGCCATGCGCGAAGATCACCCGCTCCGGCGCCAGGGCGAGCAGCCGTGCCGCGGCCGCGCGGTTCGCCGCGCGCCGCCGGCCGAGCAGCAGGCGAAGCTGGATTGGCGTGCCACCCTCCGGCCCAGCCACACCGAGGGCGCGGACCAGCAGCCGCATGGCAAACGGCAGGCGCGCCGGTTCCATGGCCTGGATGCTGTCGGTCAGCACCAGGCTGTGGCTCGGACGGTGGTGGAAGGCCACCTCCACGAAACCCGGACCGCTGAGCACCGCCTGCTCGATCTCCCCGGCCCAGTCGGGTGGCGGCGCCTCGGCCAGCACGCCATCCACGCGCAGTGCCGCGCCCTGGCGCCGAGCCCGTTCCGCGACCCCCGGGGCGGCCCAGAGCCGGGCCTCGGGGAAGGCCGCCTGCCAGCCCGGCAGATGCGTCCAATGCGCGGTGCCGGGCGCCAGCAGATGGCGCACCGGGCCGCATTCCGCCAGCGCGGCGGCAAGGCCCGGGCTGTGCCGGGTCGGGGAATGCAGCCAGAGCCCGCCATCCTCCAGCCGCAGCACCGTCATCCGCACCGGGAAGGGCAGGCCCAACACGCGCTGCGGCCCGCTATCCACCACCCAGACCCCGGGCGCCACCGGCTTCGGCGTGTCGAGCGGCGGGTAGGTTCCGTCCCGGACCATCGCGGCGCCTCCTTCCTTCAGGGCGCCGTCAGCACCCCCACCGTCGCCCCCGCCATGCAGCAGGCGATGCTGGCCGCCACCAGGCTGGGCAGGCCGAGCGCGACGATCTCCGAGCGCCGCTCCGGGCACATCCCCGCCATGCCCGTCACCATGATCCCAACCGAGCCGAAATTGGTGAAGCCGCACAGGGCATAGGTGAGGATCAGGCGCGAGCGTTCCGCCAGGCCAGCGCCGCCCGAAGCCGCCAGTTCCAGGTAGCTGACGAATTCGTTGATCACCACCTTCACGCCGAGCAGCCGCGCGACGGTCCCCGCCTCCGCCGCCGGCACGCCCATGGCCCAGGCCAGCGGCCAGAAGACCCAGGCGGCGATGCGTTGCAGGGTGAGGCCGGTCAGCGGCTCCAGCATCGCATCCGCCAGCGCCACCAGCGCCACGAAGACGATCAATGAGGCCATGATGCCGAGCAGCAATTGCAGCCCATCCGCGGTGCCACGCACCACCGCATCCATGGTGCCGTCATAGAGGCGGGGCGCCGGGCCTTCCGGCGCCGCCGCGCCGCCCGCCGCACGCTCCGGCAGCATCAGCATCGCGGCGAGGATGGCGCCCGGCGCCGAGACCAGGCTGGCGGTCAGTAATTGCCCCGCCGCATCCGGCACCACGGGCGCGATCATCGTGGCATAGACCACCAGCATGTTGCCGCTGATGGTGGCAAGCCCCGCGACCATCACCACGAAGAGCTCGGCGCGGGTGAGGCCAGCGAGCCAGGGGCGGATCAGCAGCGGCGCCTCCACCATGCCGACGAAGACATTGGCGGCGACCGAGAGGTTGCAGGCCCCGGACAGCCCGAACAGCCAGCGCAAGCCCCGTGCCAGCCCCGCCACCACCGCCGGCAGCACCCGCCAGTGATACAGCACCGCCGAGAGTGCGCCCACCACCAGCACCAGCGGCAGCGCCTGGAAGAACAGGATGAAGCTGCCGCCGGGCGCCAGTTCGGCGAAGGGCAGCGGCGCGCCGCCGAGATAGCCGAAGACCAGAGCGGTGCCCGCCCGCGTAGCCCGCGCCAGCGCCTCCACCGCATCGCCTACCAGGGCGAAGCCGGCGCGCAGCGGCGGGATGTGCAGCAGCGCCGCCGCCACCAGCAATTGGCCGAGCAGCCCGGCCGCCACCAGCCGCGGCCGCACCCCGCGCCGGCAGCCGCCGAGGCCCCAGGCCAGCAGGCAGAGCAGGGGCAGGCCGAGCAGCGCCTGGAGCTGGAGCAGGCTCACTCGGCGGCCCGCATCGGGCCCGGGACATCGATCTCCACCGCCTCGATCCGGGCGCCGGCGGTGGTGATCTTCTGCGCGGTGATCTCGATGCCGTGCAGGTCGCCCTGCGCCTCGGTGAAGTGCCGCTTCAGGCTGGCGACGCGGCGGTCGAGCCGGGTGGTTTCCTCCACCAGCCGCGCCACTTCCCGGCGCAGGTTCCCGGCCTCGGCCCGCAGCCGCACGTCGCGCATCAGCGCCCGCATGGTGCCGAGCACGGCCCACATCGTCCCGGGGGAGACGAGATAGACGCCGCGTCGCGCGGCCTCCGCCACCAGCGCGGCATGGGAGCCGTGCAATTCGGCATGCAGCGCCTCGGAGGGCAGGAAGATCAGCGCGCCCTCGGCCGTCTCGCCGGGGCGGATGTATTTGGTGGCGACGTCCTCCACATGCTTGCGGATATCGGCGGCGAAGCGGCGGGCGGCGGCGGCGCGGGCGGGCTCGTTCGTGGCCTCGCGCTGCGCCCGCCAGGCTTCGAGGGGGAATTTGCTGTCCACCGCGATCGGCCCCGGCGGGAAGGGCAGATGGATCAGGCAGTCGCAGCGCGTGCCGTTGGAGAGGGTGTGCTGCCAGGCGAAGCCATCAGCGGGCAGCCGGTCCGCCAGCATGTCGCGCAACTGCACCTCGCCGAAGGCGCCGCGGGCCTGCTTGTTGCCGAGGATGGCGGCCAGGGACTGCACCTGCCCGCCCAGCGCCTCCAGATTGGCGCGCGCCGCGTCGATGACGGCGAGCCGTTCATGGATGCGCCGTGCGCTCTCCTGGGTGCGGTCCGCCCCCTCGGCAAGCGCGCGCGACAGGCGCTCGTTCTGCGCCGCCACGGCGCCGTCGAGCCGGGCGGAGAGCGCCTCCATGCGGTCGGCCAGCAGCGCCACGCCCTCGCCGCCGCCGCGCGGACGCAGCGCCAGCAGCGCGGCGGTGATCAGCCCGCCCGCCAGGGCGGCGGCGAGCGGCACCAGCAGCGGCAAGACCCAATCCGACAAGCGAGATGCCTTTCACGACATCGGTGCCGCGATGCCCGGTTGCCGCGCCGGACCTCGGCGCCCGTCACCGGTCAAGCCAGAGCCGCCCCGAGTCGCGCCCTATCAGTGCCGAAAGTGTCGCATGCCCGTGAAGACCATCGCCAGCCCCGCCGCATCCGCCGCCGCGATCACCTCGGCATCGCGGATGCTCCCCCCAGGCTGGATCACCGCCGTGGCGCCGGCCGCCGCCGCCGTCTCCAGCCCGTCGGCGAAGGGGAAGAAGGCGTCGGAGGCCACCACGCTGCCTTTGGCCAGGGGCTCCGGCAGCCCCGCCGCCTTGGCCGCGGCCTCGCTTTTCCAGGCGGCGATGCGGCTGCTCTCCACCCGGTTCATCTGCCCGGCGCCGATGCCCACCGTCGCCAACTCCTTGGCATAGACGATGGCATTCGACTTCACATGCTTGCAGACCCGGAAGGCGAAGAGCAGGTCGGCCATCTCCTGCGGCGTCGGCGCGCGCTGCGTCATCACCTTGAGGTCGGCCTCGGCCACCCGCCCGGCATCGCGCGACTGCGCCAGGAAGCCGCCGGCGACGGAGCGGAAGGTGAGGCCCGGCGCCGCCGGGTCCGGCAGGCCGCCGGTCAGCAGCAGGCGAAGGTTCTTCTTCCGCGCGAAAACCGCGCGGGCCTCCTCATCCGCATCGGGTGCCACCACCACCTCGGTGAAGATCGCGGCGATGCGCTCCGCCGCCGCCGCGTCGAGCTTCCGGTTCGCCGCCACGATGCCGCCGAAGGCCGAGACCGGGTCGCAGCGCAGTGCCGCGTCCCAGGCCAGGGCCAAATCATCGGCGATGGCCACGCCACAGGGATTGGCGTGCTTGACGATGACGATGGCGGGTCGCTCGAATTCGGCCACGCATTCGAAGGCGGCGTCGGTGTCGTTCAGGTTGTTGTAGGACAGTTCCTTGCCCTGCACCTGTTCGGCGGTGGCGATGCCGGGCCGCGTTGTGCCATCCGTGTAGAAGCCGGCGCGCTGATGCGGGTTCTCGCCATAGCGCAGCGTCTGCCGCAGCACGCCCGCCAGGGCCAGGCGCGGCGGGAATTCCCTGGCCCTCCTGCTCGGCGAACCAGCGGGAGATCGCCGTGTCATAGGCCGCAGTGCGCGCATAGGCCGCCGCCGCGCAGCGCCGCCGGAGCGCCAGCGTGGTGCCACCCTGCGCCTCGATCTCCGCCTGCACCTCGGCGAATTGCGCCGGCTCGGTCAGCACCGCGACATGCGCGTGGTTCTTGGCGGCGCTGCGGATCATCGCGGGGCCGCCGATATCGATATTCTCGATGCAGTCCTCGAAGCCCGCGCCCTTCGCGACCGTCGCCTCGAAGGGGTAGAGGTTCACCGCCACCAGGTCGATCGGCGCGATGCCATGCGCCTGCATCTGCGCCAGATGCTCGGCCAGGTCGCGGCGGCCGAGCAGCCCGCCATGCACCTGCGGCACCAGTGTCTTCACGCGACCGCCCAGGATCTCCGGGAAGCCGGTATGTTCGGACACGTCCTTCACCGCGATGCCCGCCTCCCGCAGCGCCTTCGCCGTGCCGCCGGTGGAGAGGATCTCGACGCCCCGTCCCGCCAGGAAGCGGCCGAATTCCAGCAGCCCGGTCTTGTCGGACACCGAAAGCAGGGCGCGGCGGATGGGGACGAGGTCGGTCATTTCGGGCACTCCGGCGGAGGCCCGCGGCATAGACCTATAGGCCCAGCAAATCCAGCGTCCGCCCCACCACCTTCGCCTCGTCGAAATGCTCCAGCGCCCGCCCCCGCCCCGCCTCTCCCATGCGCGCCCGCAGCGCCGGGTCCTCCGCCAGCCGCGCCAGCGCCTCGGCCAGCGGCGCCACCTGCATGGGCGGCACCAGGAAGCCCGTCTCGGAGCCTCCCGGCGGCCTCTGGCCGCAGGGCACCACCTGCTCGCGCGGGCCGCGCGTATCGGTGGCGACCACCGGCAGTCCGGTGAGCATGGCCTCGATCACCGACATCGGCAGCCCCTCGAAATGGCTGGGCAGGCAGAAGACATCCGCCGCCGCCAGCACCCGCGCCACATCCGCCCGATAGCCGAGCCGGCGGAAGCGGCGCCCGAGCACCGCCTCGGCCCGGGCGAAATGCGGCTCCAGGTCCTCGCCATGGTCGGTGGCCAGCCGCTCCCCCACCACCCAGAGCGTGGCGCCCGGAACCGCCTCCATTGCTTCGAGCAATTCCGGGTAGCCCTTGTGCCGCACCAGGCGGGAGACGGCGACCACCACGCAATCTGCCTCCGTCGCGCCGAATTCAGCCCTGAGCGCCGCCCGCGCCGCGGGGTCCGGGTGAAACACGCCCGGGTCGCGCCCGTTCAGCACGGCGGTGGCTCCGGCATGGATGCCGAGGCGCCGCGCATCGACGGCCTCCTCCTCGCTGACGGTGAGATAGGTGTCGGTGATCCGCCCCGCCGCCCATTCCAGCCCGAGCGACAGGCCCCGCCGCCAGAAGGGCCCGGGCTGGTTGAACAGGAAGCCGTGGCAGGTATAGGCGATGCGCGGCACCCCCGCCGGCGTTCGTGCCCAGCGGGCCGCCGCCCGCCCCAGCAGCCCGCTGATCGGCATATGCGCATGCACCAGGTCGAAGCGCTCCTCCCGGAACACCTCGAGCAGCGCCCGGAAGGCCCGCGCCTGGGCCACCGGGTTCAGGCTGCGCGCCATCGGCACCGGGATGACGCGGAAGCCCTCGGCGCGCGGCTGGTCGAGCAGCGGCCCCTCGGCGCAGAGCCCCACCACCTCATGCCCGCGCGCCCGCGCGCCGCGCATCAGCGGCAGCAGGAAATGCCGCAGCGAGAAATCGACATTGATGACCTCGGCGATTTTCACGTCGGGGCGAGTTTCACGGCGGCAGGCTGGCGCGGGGCGTCAGCCCTCCGCCGGCTCACCTGGCGCCGTGGCGACGATGCGGCTGATGGCCCATTGCACCGTGTCCTCGTCAGGCTCGGCCTGCAGCACGATCTGGCTGCTCCGCCGCGCCTCGGCGCCGAGATAGAGGCTTTCCTCCACCGCCACCTTCGCGCCCTTGGCCCGCAGCCGCCAGCCATGGCCGGAAGGCAGGCGGAGCAGCACGGATTCGCCATCCTGTTGCGGGCTGGCCGTCACCGCGGGGTGCAGGTGGAAGCGCACCAGGAAGCCGGGGCGGCGGCCGCTGCCCTCCTGCATCTCCAGCATGTCCTCGCCGCGCAGGTCGTCGCCGCTCTCGTGCAGATAGAGGCGGCGGCGGTGGATGGCGCCGAAGGGCTTGCGCCAGCCGTCATGGCTCGCTTCCAGCCATTGCGCGCCATTGGCCTCGTGCCGGTCGGCCTCGACCCGTTCGGGGCGACGACCGAGCCCCTCCTCCTTCAGCTCCGAACTGTTGGTATCGGCCAGCACCATGGTGGAATGCGCGGCGGTGGCGCGCAGCGCGTCCCGCCATTCGGCCTCCGCCGCCGGCGCCGCGCCGCAATTGACGATCAGCCGGTCGCGGCCGACCGACATCTCGAAGCTCAGGGTGCCGGCATGGGAGAAGCGGTCCGCCCCGCGCGGCAGGCCGGAAGCGGCATCCCGCGCCCGCCCGGGGGGCGGCGCGCCGCCATCGGCGATCACCAGGGTGCGGCCGGCCTGGAGGCGGTGGAAGCCGCTTTCCTCCAGCAGCATCGGCGCGCGGCCACGGGCCTGGCCCTGGGTCAGCACCAGCCCGACCAGCGAGGGACCCTCGTCCCGCGTGCCGTTGAACAGCGCCAGCCCGCCATCGCCATGCAGGAAGAGCCGGAGCGCCTGGCCCGCCCGCTCCAGCACCGCGGCCAGGATGGGAGGCGGGTTCAGCCCGGCGCCATGCAGCAGGTTCCGCATCTCGATCAGGTCCTGCAGCGCCAGCAGCAACTGCCCGGGCGAGCGTTCCACATGCCCGCCATCCGGGTGGGATTGCCGGTCCAGTTCGCCGGGCAGGAAGCGGAGCGCCCGGGTCATCCAGGCCTCCTCCTCCAGCGCCACCGCCGCGGCCATGGCGCCCTTCAGCGTCACCAGCGCGCCACGGTGCAGCGCCTCGGCCGGCAGCGAGGCGACCACGGCGCGGCCATCCTGCGCCAGGCGGATCAGCAGCTTGCGGCGGAACCCGTCCTCGGCGGTGGCGGCCAGGAAGTCCCAGTGGCCGAGCCAGGCGGAAACCCGCGCCGCCGCCACCTCCGGCGCCTGCGCCAGATCCTGCTCGGCGCCGCGGGCCAGCCAGTCTTCCGTGAGGTCGCGGGCCCGCATCCGGGCGGCATCGGTGCCGAGCGCGCGGAGGTCGCGCAGCCAGGCGAAGCCATGCGCGGCGCAGCGCCAGGTCAGCGGGCCGGCGGCCGGGTCCCAGCCCTCGGCGGCATCGGCATTGCCCTCGGCCGCGGGGTCGAGCCGGCGGGTGGTGCCGAGGCATTCGAACTCGCCCCGCAGCAGCCGGGCGCCGCGGGCGGCATCGCCCGGCCAGAGGTCGCGGAAGGAGCGCGCCGGAGCATCCGGCACCTTCACCGGCTTGAGACCGGAGAGGAAGCGGCGGGTATTCCGCAGGATCTCGCGCATCAGCGGCCGCCCCCCTCGCCACGCAGGGCGGCGATCGCCGCCGCGTAGTCCGGCGCCCCAAAGACCGCGGTGCCGGCCACCAGCACATCGGCGCCGGCGGCGATGCAGCGCGGCGCGGTGGCGGCGGTGACGCCGCCATCCACCTGCAGGGCGATCTCCCGCCCGGACTGGTCGATCATGCGGCGCAGCGCGGCGATCTTCGGAAGCTGGCTGTCCAGGAAGGACTGCCCGCCAAAGCCAGGATTGACCGACATCACCAGGATGAGGTCGCAGAGATCGAGCACATTCTCCACCGCCGCCACGGATGTTGCAGGATTAAGGACCACTCCGGCCCGCTTGCCCAGGCCCCGGATGGTCTGGAGCGTCCGGTGCAGGTGCGGCCCGGCCTCCGGATGCACGCTGATGAGATCGGCGCCCGCCTTGGCGAAGCCCTCCAGATAGGGGTCGGCCGGGGCGATCATCAGATGCACGTCGAAGGGAATGGCGCAGTGCTGCCGGAGCGCCGCCACCACCACCGGGCCATAGCTGATATTGGGCACGAAATGCCCATCCATGATGTCGAGATGCAGCCAGTCGGCGCCAGCGGCGGCGACGGCGCGGGCCTCCTCGCCCAGACGGGCGAAGTCTGCGGCCAGGAGCGAGGGAGCAATGCGGATGCGGGCGGGGGACATCGGGGCGGTTCTAGCCGCGGGGGGTGCCGGGGGGGAAGGCGGCGCGGCGAGTCGATGCGCGGGCGGCGGAACTCGACAGGGACAGGCTCACGGGAACAGAAACCCATGACCGCCAGCGTTGCACGATCCACCCGTCAGCCTCTCCGTCGCGGGGTTGGGCAACATGGAGGCCCTGCCCAACCGGTCGATGGGCTGGCGGGGCCAGTCTGGCGACCGGGACCGCGCTGGTTGCAAACAGCACGGAGGGCGCCCCTGGCAGAGCGATGCGATAGCCGGGCTCCAAATCCGCCTTCGACGTCCATTCTGGTCCGCCTCCAGCGCTTCTGGAGTTGAGGTTTATTCCGACTTCGGTTTTAGCGCAACCAAAGCGTGCAGAACAATGCCGCCATTCCCGCGCGCGGAACCGCCCTTTATCCCCGCGCGCGGAACCGCGCGACGAAGAACCCGTCCATCCCGCCCCGCTCCGTCCAGAAATCCGGCCGGGTCCGCAGCGTGCCGGCGGGCGTCACCGCCTCCGCCAGCCCCGGCAGCTCCTCTCCCCGCACCGGGTCCGGCACCAGTCCAAGCCCCGCCGCCGCGGCCAGATGCGCCTCTCCCTCCTCCGGCAGCAGCGAGCATGTGGCGAAGACCAGCCGGCCGCCCGGCGCCAGCAGCCGCGCCGCCGCCGCCAGCAGCGCCGCCTGCACCGCCGCCATCGGCGCCACGTCGCGCGGGCGCTTGAGGTGCGGCACGTCCGGGTGGCGGCGGATGGTGCCGGTGGCGGTGCAGGGCGCATCCAGCAGCACGGCATCGAAACGGGCGCCGCCGGCGTCCCAGCCGGTGGCATCCGCCTCCACCACCTCGGCGGCGAGGCGCAGCCGGGCCAGGTTCTCGCGCAGCCGCAGCGCCCGGCGCGGGTCGCGCTCCACCGCCACCACCTGGCCGCCGGCCGCGGCGAGCTGCGCCGTCTTGCCGCCTGGCGCGGCACAGAGATCGGCCACCCGCTCCCCCGGCCGCACCGCCAGCAGCCGCGCCGGCAGGGCGGCGGCGGCGTCCTGCACCCAGAAGCCGCCCTCGGCGAAGCCGGGCAATTCCGTCACCCGCGTCCCGGCGGGCAGGCGCAGGCTGCCGGTGGGCAGCGCCTCGCCGCCCTCGGGCGGGGTGGCGCCGGGAGCCAGGGTCAGGTCGAGCGGCGCCTCCTGCCGGTGCGCCGCGGCGATGCCGCGCACCGCCGGGCCATAGGCGGCGTGCCAGGCGGCCCAGAGCCAGGGCGGGGTGTCGAGCCGCTCCGCATCCAGCCCCTCCAGCGCCGCCGGCCCGGCCTCCGCCACCCGCCGCAGCACGGCATTGGTCAGCCCCGCGAAGGGCCGCGGCACCAGAGACACGGCGCTGCCGACGGCGGCATGCGGCGGCGTGCCGAGCAGCAGCAATTCGGCGGCGCCGATGCGGAGCGCGTGGCGCACCACTTCCGGCGGCTCCCGCCGCAGCCAGGGCTCCAGCACGGCATCGAGCGAGCCGGCGCGGCGCAGCACCATGGCGGCGATCCGGTGGCCGGCGGCACGGTCCCGGGTTTCGATCTGGCCGGGCAGGGCATCCAGCGCCTCCTCCAGCGGCCGGCGGCGGGTCAGCACCGCCTCCAGCAGGGAGAGCGCGGCCCGGCGGGCGGGGGAGGCGCCAGGGGAGGCACCGGCGGAGGCGGCGGGGGCGCGAGGGGGTCTGGGCATGAGGCTCGGCTTTATGGCCCCCCGGCCCCTGGCGTGCTAGTGCGCCGGCCCATGCATCTCTCCGCACCCGCCGGCCCGGACCGTTCCCTCGGCACCGTGCCGGATGCGCTGCAACGCCGCCCGCGCCTGGCGCTGGCCTTGCTGTGCCTGCTGCTGTTCCTGCCAGGCTTCTTCACCCTGCCGGCCACCGACCGCGACGAGGCCCGCTTCGCCCAGGCCAGCCGGCAGATGGTGGAAAGCGGCGACCCCGTGCGCATCCATTTCGGGGCCGAGGAGCGGAACAAGAAGCCGGCCGGCATCCATTGGCTGCAATCCGCCTCGGTCCTGGGGCTGGAGGCCGCCGGCCTCGGCAGCCGCGCCGATATCTGGGCCTATCGCCTGCCGAGCCTGGCGGGGGCGCTGCTGGCGGTGCTGGCCACCTTCCATTGGGGCCGGGCGCTGGTCGGGCGGCGGGCCGCCTTCCTCGGCGCCGCCATGCTGGCCTCCTCCCTGGTGCTGGTGGTGGAGGCGCATATCGCCAAGACCGATGCGGCGCTGCTGGCCAGCATCGCCATTGCCATGGGGCTGTTCGGCCAGGCTTATCTGCGGCCCGGCGCCTTCACCGCCCGGCAGGCGGCGGGGTTCTGGCTGGCGCTCGGCCTCGGCGTGCTGCTGAAGGGGCCGATCGGGCCGATGGTGCCGCTGTTGGCCGGCATAACCCTGGCGCTGACGGACCGGGGCGCGCCCTGGCTGCGGGCGCTGCGGCCGCTCTGGGGCGTGCCGCTGATGCTGGCAGCGGCGGCGCCCTGGTTCATCGCGATCGGCATCGCCACCGAGGGGCGCTTCTTCACCGAGGCGGTGGGCGGCGACATGCTCTCCAAGATCGGCTCGGGCGAGGAGAAGCACTGGGGGCCGCCGGGCTACTACCTGCTGAGTTTCGGGATCGCCGCCTTCCCCTCGGCCTGGATCGTGCTGATGGCGCTGCCTGCCGCCTGGCGCGACCGGCTGAACCCGCCGACCCGCTTCCTGCTGGCCTGGATCGTCCCCTCCTGGCTGGTCTTCGAGGCGGTGCAGACCAAGCTGCCGCATTACACCCTGCCGCTCTACCCGGCGCTGATGCTGCTCGGCGCCGCCTGGGCGATGGACCCGCTGCGGCGCCTGCCGCGGCGCTGGTGGCGCGGGCTGGCGGTGGCAACCCTGGTGGGCGTGGCGCTCGGCATCGGGCTTGCGGCGCAGGCGGCCTCCTGGTTCGCGCTGCAGCGCCTGCTGCCGGGCGGGCTGCTGGCGCTGGTGCTGGCCATCGCCCTGCCCGTGCTGGTGCTGCGCGCGGCCTGGTCCGGCCGGGCTTCGGGCGATTACGGGCGGGCGGCCCTGCTCGGCGTGCTGCTGGCGATGCCGCTGCATGCGGCGCTGCTGGAGGGGGTGGCGCCGCGCCTCGCGCCGCTCTGGATCGCGCCACGGCTGGAGGCGGTGCTGGCGGCGCGGGCGCCGGGGCTGGCGGCAGGGGATTTCGGCATCACCGGCCATTCGGAACCCTCCGTGCTCTTTGCCGTCGGCGGGAAGACCAACCTCCTGCGGACCGGGGAGGATGCCGCGCGCTTCCTTGCCGCCGCCCCCGGCCGCGTGGTGGCGGTTGGCGACCGCGCGGAAGCCGCCTTCCGGCGGGAAGCCGCGGCGCTTTCCCTGGCGCCTGAGGAAATCGGCACGGTGGGCGGCTTCAACTATTCCCGGGGGCGCTGGGTGACGCTGATCCTGTTCAGGATCCCGGAATGATCGAATGGGCGGCGGGCATCGTGGTGGCCGGCGGCCTGCCGGGCGTCTTCCTGCTGATGGTGGCGGAGAACCTGTTTCCGCCCATGCCCTCCGAGGTCATCATGCCGCTGGCCGGTTTCACCGCGGCGCGTGGGCAGATGTCGATCCTGGGCGTGATCGCGGCCGGGGTGGCGGGCTCGGTGGTGGGCAATGCGGCCTGGTTCGAGCTGGCCCGAGCCTTCGGGGCGGAGCGCATGCGCCGCCTGGTGGACCGCTACGGGCGCTGGGCCGGGCTCGGCCGCGCCGAGGTGCTGAAGGGCGAGGCGGCGCTGCGCCGCAACGGCCCGGCGGCGGTGTTCCTGGCGCGCATGATGCCCGGCATCCGCACCGCCATCTCCATCCCGGCCGGGCTGGTCGCGCTGCCGCGACGGGTCTTCTACATCTGGACCATGCTCGGCACGCTGCTCTGGACCGGCGGGCTGGCGCTGGCGGGCTATGCGCTGGAGGACAAGTTCCATCTGGTGGAGGAATGGGCGGGGGTGATCGGCCTCGGCATCATGGGCCTGGTGCTGGGCGGGCTCGGCCTGCATATCTGGCGGGCGCGGCGGGCAGCATAGGCCGGGCCGGGTACGGCATCAGCCGAGCGTGATGCCCGCCTCCCGCACCACCTGCGTCACCACCGGGCGCTGCGCCTCCAGCCAGGCGGCGAAGGCTTCGGGCGGATTGCCGATGAGTTCGGCGCCGAGCGGGTCCATGCGGGCGCGCACCACCGGGTCGCGGCAGGCCTCCGCCACCGCGGCGGCCAGGCGGTGGACGATGGGGGCGGGCACGGCGGCGGCGGCGAAAAGACCGTTCCAGTCGTTCATCTCATAGCCCGGGAAGCCGCTTTCCGCGATGGTCGGCACATCGGGCAGGGAGGCCGCGCGCCGCGCGCTGGTGACGGCCAGAATCCGCGCCCGCCCGGCCTGTACCGGCGGCCGGATCGAGGAGGTGGTGATGAGCACCGCATCCACCACGCCGGCGGTGATGTCCCGCGCCGCATCGGCGCCGCCGCGATAGGGCGCATGCACCAGCCGGATGCCGGCCAGGCGCTGGAACAACTCGCCGGCCAGATGCCCCATGCCGGCGGCGGGAGGCGTGCCGTAGCTGATGGTATTCGGCCGCGCCTTGGCCAGCGCGATGAACTCCGCAAGGGTCCGCGCCGGGAAATCCTGCTTCACCGCGATCACCTGCGGGAAGCTGGCAAGCTGCGTGACGGGCGCGAAGGCGGTGCGGTAGTCGAAGGGCAGATCCCGCATCAGCAGCGGGTTGGTGATCTGGTTGGCCGCATCCACCAGGAAGCTATAGCCATCGGCCGGCGATTGCAGCAGCGCATTGGCGGCGATCAGCGCATTGCCGCCGGTGCGGTTGTCGATCACCACGGACTGGCCGATGATCTCCTGCACCCTGGCGCCGATCGCCCGCGCCGCGGTATCCGCCGCGCCGCCGGCCGCGAAGGCGACGATCCAGCGGATCGTGCGGTTGGGCCAATTCTCCTGCGCACGCGCCACGAAGGGCGTGGCGAGCGCGAGGCCGAGCGCCGCGCGGCGGGGGATGCGGGTCATGCGGCTTGCCCCTTCAGGCTGGTGATGGCGGCGGCGACGGCATCGCCCATCGCCTCGGTGCCGAGCAGGGTGGCGCCCGGTTCCATGATGTCGCCCGTGCGGCAGCCCGCGGCCAGCACCTGGCGCACCGCGCGCTCCACCAGCGCCGCCGCCGCCTCCTGCCCGCCGGAATGGCGCAGCAGCATGGCGGCCGAGAGGATGGAGGCGAGCGGATTGGCCAGGTCCTTCCCCGTGATATCGGGAGCGGAGCCATGCACCGGCTCATAGAGCCCGCGCCCCTCGGCATTCAGCGAGGCGGAGGGCAGCATGCCGATGGAGCCGGTGAGCATGGCCGCCGCATCGGAGAGGATGTCGCCGAAGATATTGCCGGTGACGATCACGTCGAAATCGCGCGGCCGGCGGATGAGGTGCATCGCCGCGGCATCCACGTATTCGTGGCGCAGCTCCACATCCGGGAAGTCGCGGGCCACCTCCGTGACCACCTCGCGCCACAGCACGCTCGTTTCCAGCACATTCGCCTTGTCCACGGAGCAGAGCTTGCCCCGGCGCTTGCGCGCCGCCTCGAATCCGGCTCGGGCGACGCGGGCGACCTCCTGCTCGGTATAGCGCATGGTGTTGATGCCGATGCGCTGGCCACCGGCCTCGCGGGAGATGCCGCGCGGCGTGCCGAAATAGATGTCGCCGGTGAGTTCCCGCAGCACCACCAGATCGACCCCCTCGATCACCTCGCGCCGCAGGGTGGAGGCGCCGAGCAATTCGGGGAAGGCGAAAACGGGGCGAAAATTGGCAAAGAGGTCCAGCGCCTTGCGCAGCCGCAGCAAGCCGTGGCCGCCGCGGCTCTCGGCCGGGCGCAGGTCGCTGGCATAGGTGCCGGCGGCGCCGAAGAGGATGGCATCGGCCTGGCGCGCGATGTCGAGCGTCGCCTCCGGCAACGGGTCGCCGGCGCTGTCGAAGGCGGCATCGCCGATCAGCGCCTCCGCCATCTCAAATTGCGGGCCGCTATTGGCGCTGAGGGCGCGGAGCGCCTTCACCGCCTGGGCGGTGACCTCGGGGCCGATGCCGTCGCCGGGGAGAACGGCAATTTTCATCGCGTATTCTCCCTACCGTAGCGGCGCTCGAAGGCCGCGATATCCTCCTCGAAGGTGAGGGTGAAGCCAAGCTCGTCCACGCCTTCCAGCAGGCAGTGCTTGGCGAAGGGGTCGATCTCGAAGCCATGCACCTGCCCATCCGGGAAGGTCACGGTCTGGGCGGGCAGGTCCACCCGCAGGGTGGCGCCGGGCCGCGCCTCCAACTGCGCCGTCAGCTCCGCCACCGCCTCCGCCGGCAGCACCACGGGCAGCAGCCCGTTCTTCAGGCTGTTGTTGTAGAAGATGTCACCGAAACTCGGCGCAATGGCGCAGCGCACGCCGTAATCATGCAGCGCCCAGACCGCGCTTTCGCGGGACGAGCCGCAGGCGAAATTGCGGCCGCCCACCACCACCTTCGCCTCCCGCCATTCCGGGCGGTTCAGCGGGAAATCCGGGCGTTCCTCGGGGCTGCCGGGCAGGCGGCGGGCGTCGTGGAACAGGAATTGCCCATGGTCGATCTCGCGCGGGCGGGAGAGGAAGCGCGCCGGGATGATCTGGTCGGTGTCGATATTCGGGCGTGGCAGCGGCACCGCCACCGCTTCCAGATGCAGGAAGGGGTCCATCAGGCGTCTCCCCGCATCAGGCGGCGGACATCGGTGAAGCGACCGGTGACGGCGGCGGCGGCGGCCATGGCGGGGCTCAGCAGATGCGTCCGCGCCCCCGGCCCCTGCCGCCCCATGAAATTGCGGTTGGAGGTGGAGGCGACGCGCACCCCCGGCGCCGCGATATCGCCATTGGTGCCGAGGCACATGGAGCAGCCCGGCTCCCGCCATTCGAAGCCGGCAGCACGGAAGACCTCGTGCAGCCCCTCCGCCTCGGCCTGGCGCTTCACGGGTTCGCTCCCCGGCACCACCCAGGCGCGCACGCCCGCCGCGACCTGGCGGCCGCGCGCCACGGCGGCGGCGCTGCGGAGATCCTCGATCCGGCTATTGGTGCAACTGCCGATGAAGACCCGCTCCACCGGAACCTCGTCCAGCGGCGTGCCGGGGGTAAGGCCCATATAGTCCAGCATGCGGCTCACCACCTCGCGCCGCTCGGCATCCGGCGCGTCCTCGGGGCTCGGGATGCGGCCATTGATGGGCAGTGCATCCTCCGGGCTGTTGCCCCAGGTGACCATGGGGGCGATCGCGGCGGCGTCCAGCGTGACTTCCCGGTCGAAGACGGCGCCGGGGTCGCTCGGCAGGGCCCGCCAGCGCTCCAGCGCGGCCTCCCAGGCGGCGCCCTTGGGGGCGTATTCGCGGCCCTGCATATAGGCATAGGTGATCTCGTCCGGCGCCACCATGCCGGCGCGGCCCCCGGCCTCGATCGACATGTTGCAGAGCGTCAGCCGTCCCTCCATCGAAAGCCCGCGGATGGCGCTGCCGGCATATTCGATCACATGGCCGGTGGCGCCGGCGGCGCCGATCTCGGCGATGATGGCCAGGATCACGTCCTTCGCCGTCACCCCCTCGCCAAGCTGGCCCTCCACGCTGATCCGCATGGTCCTGGGCTTGCGCTGCCAGAGTGATTGCGTCGCCAGCACATGCGCGACTTCCGTGCTGCCGATGCCGAAGGCCAGCGCCCCCAGCGCGCCATGGGTCGAGGTATGGCTGTCGCCGCAGACCATCAGCAGACCGGGCTGGGAGAGCCCGGTCTCCGGACCCACCACATGCACGATCCCCTGGTCCGGCCCGCCTAGGCCGAACATACGGATGCCATGCTCGGCGGTGTTGCGGGCCAGCTTCTCCACCATCTCGCGGTGGCGGGGGTCCTGGATCTCCTCCAGCCTGCGGCTGTCGGTGGCCACGTAATGGTCGGGCGTGGCGAAGACCCGCTCGGGCGCGCGGGGCTTCAGCCCACGCTTGCGCAGCATGTCGAAGGCGGTGGCGCCGCCGTCATGCAGCAGGTGCCGATCCACATAGAGCAGGGTCTGGCCGTCCTCGCGCTCCAGCACCTGGTGGCGGGACCAGATCTTCTCGAACATTGTGCGCGGCGGCTCAGCGGTGCCGGCCATGGCGCCCTCCCCTCAAACATGTCTCTTGCCATGATCCTGCGGCCGGGGCGGGCGGAGGTCCAGGGCGTGCTTCCCCCGCAAGCCGAATCGGCGCGACCATGGCGGGAAGGCCGGAGCCGCGGCCCCTGCCCCTGGGAGAGGACGCCACGCATGCCGCAGGACGGCGCACGCGCCTGGACACCGGCCGAATTGCGGACCCTGATCCTGGTCTCCGGGGCGCATCTGGTCAGCCACCTGCACCAATTGGCCCTGCCGCCGCTGTTTCCGCTGCTGCGGGACTGGCTGGGGGTGGGTTTCGTCGAGCTTGGCCTGGCGCTGACGGTGTTCAACGTCGTCTCCGGCGTGGCGCAGACGCCGATGGGCTATGCGGTGGACCGCTTCGGCTCCCGCCCGGTGCTGGTGGGCGGGCTCTGCCTGGCGGCGGTGGCCTTCGGGCTGCTGGCGGGCTTTGCCAGCTATCCCTGGCTGCTGGCCGCGGCGGCGCTGCTCGGCATCGCCAACAGCGTCTACCACCCGGCGGATTACGAAATGCTGTCGCGCGGCATCAGCGAGGCGCGGATCGGCCGGGCCTTCTCCATCCATACCTTCGCGGGCTTCCTCGGCGGCGCCATCGCGCCGGCGGTGATGCTGGGCGTGGCGATGCTGGCCGGGATTTCGGCGGCGCTGGTGGTGGCGGGGCTGGCCGGGCTGCTGGCGGCGGTCCCGCTGGTCCTCGCCGCGCCGGCCGAGGCGCGCCCGGCACCGCGCCGGGCCGCCGAGGCGTCCACGGCGGCGGGCGCCACGGCTTCGGTGCTGACGCCGGCGGTCATCATGCTGACGCTGTTCTTCACCCTGCTCAACCTCTCGACCGGCGGCATCCAGAGCTTCTCGGTCGTGGCGCTGGTGGAGGGCTATGGCGTCTCCTTCGCCGCCGCCAATGTGGCGCTCACCGCCTTCCTGCTGGCCAGCGCCTTCGGCGTGCTGGCCGGGGGCGTGATCGCCGATCGCACCCGGCGGCATGGCGAAGTGGCGGCGCTCGGCTTCGGCATGACGGCGGGGCTGATCCTGCTGGTGGGGCTGGTGCCGATGCCGCCGGCGCCGCTGGTGCTGGTGATGGGGCTGGCCGGCTTCCTGGCGGGCATGATCATGCCCTCCCGCGACATGCTGGTGCGCGCCGCGGCGCCGCCCGGGGCGGTCGGCCGGGTCTTCGGCATCGTCACCACGGGTTTCAACATCGGCGGCACGGTGGGGCCGATGCTCTATGGCTGGCTGATGGACCGGGGCGCGCCGCAGCTGGTCTTCGCCACGGTGGTGGGGTTCATGCTGCTGACCGTGGCGGTGGCGCTGCTCGACGGCCGCCGGAGCCCGCGCCAGGCGGTGCCGCAGGCCGGGGAATAGGCCGGGGACCTACAGCACCCGCATGGGGCCCTTCATGCCCTCCCGCGTGCGGATACGCGCCGGCGGTTCGCAGGAGGCGAAATAGAGCGTCATGCACCAGAGCGCGACCTGCATGGAGCCGAAGCTGGCCTTCAGGGTCGGCGCCCCCAGCAGCAGGATGGCGATGGCGGTCGCGGCCAGGATGGGACGTGCCAGGCTGAACTGGTCCCTCAGCGGGTTGGACCGTGTGTCCGGTATCATCGCCAGCCCCTGCAGCAGCGCCATCCCGGCCCAGAGCGCCAGGAAATCGAGCAGCACGGTCCAGTCCGGCAGCGCCTCCGTGGCCGCGATCAGCATCCGGCCCAGCACGAAGACCATCGCCCCGGTCATGCAGAAACGCGCCGCCTCGGCAGGCGTCATGGCGCCGGCCATGGCATTCGCCGCAGGCTGGAACACGCGGTTCATCAAGAAATCATCGAGGCGAGCCAGCACCGGCACCTCCCTGCATTGCATCCGCCGCGCAACGGAATTCACCGCTTCGCGTTAATTTTCCCTGAGCGGTCGCGACGCCACCTTCGGCGTCGGGGGCCATGCGCGCTTCCGCTTGGCACCTCGGCAATCGCGTCCCGCCCAACCAGATCAGGCTCGATAAAGAGGATATTAATCATCGAATGCGACAACCCTTGTTCAGATCGCCGTCATTTATTGAGATTGGCCGCAAAACTTTACTTGAGCGGGCCAGGGCGCGGCAATCCACGCGGGTTTCCCGGCACCCCCTAGGGACATGATCGCCACCTTTCTCCTGCTCCCTGCGGCGCTGTTGCGCAACGGGAACCGGCCAAGCCCCGGCGCGGCCCGGCTCCGGGTGCTCCGCTGCCTTGCGGCTGCCATGCTCCCGCCCTAGGACTTCCGCGCCCGGCCGCCGCTGCATTGCAGGGATGCCACCCCCAGGTGAGGCCAGCATGCCCACGACCCCGACAGAGCCTTCGTCCGCGCCGGGCGGGCGGCTCGACCCCACCGCCCTGCAGGCCGTGCCCCTCTTCGCGGATCTCGACCGCGCCGCGCTGGCCGATGTGGTCCAGGCCGGACGCACGCACCGGGTGCTGAAGGATGCGGCCCTGTTCGAGCAGGCGGCGCCCGCGACCGCGCTGCATGTAGTGCTGCAGGGCCGCCTCAAGGTGGTGCAGGCGGGCGCGGATGGGCAGCAGATCGTGGTGCGCTTCGTCGGGCCCAATGACCTGGCCGGCGTCTTCGCGCTGCTCGGGCCAGGCCAGGTCTATCCGGCGACCGTCGCGGCGGTGGTGGATTGCGTGGTGCTGTCCTGGGAAGGACCGGTGCTGCAGGAGATGCAGCGCCGGTATCCGACCCTCGTCGTCAATGCCATGCGCGTCCTTGGCGGCCGCAGCCAGGAGGTGCATGCCCGGCTGCGCGAGGCGGCCACGGAGCGGGTGGAGCGGCGGCTCGCCCTGGCGCTGCTGCGGCTGGTGCGGCAATCGGGCGTGCGGGAGGAAGGCGGCGCGGTGCGCATCGACTTCCCCGTGGCGCGGCAGGACCTGGCCGAGATGGCCGGCACCACGCTCCATACCGCAAGCCGCATCCTGAGCGGCTGGGAACAGGCCGGCATCCTGGCCGGCGGGCGGATGCGCATCGTGGTGCAGGACCCGCATGCGCTGGTGCGGATCGCCGAGGGCTAGCATCGCGGTCTTCCAGGCTAGAGCAGACCGCGGACGGACGTGAACGTCCGAGAGCGTGAATCTGCTCTAACCATCAGCCGGCGGCCGGCCGGAGGCCTCCCGCAGCTCCTCGAGCAGGCTGGCGGCGACCAGTTGGTATTCATGCGCCGCATCGGCGACGCTGTGGAAAGGGCCGATGGCGCAGCCGACGCAATGCATCCGATGGCGCAGGAACACGCCGATCGTGCCGGGGAAGTAGCGCATCACCTCCTCGACCGGCATGTCCAGGGTGATGGGTTTCTCACGCATGGCCTTCGAATCCCACGGAGCGGTCGCGGGAGAGTGCCGCGGCGGCGGGAACGCGTCCTTGTCCGCCGCCAACTCCCCGGGCCCTGGCGCGGAGATCGCCTGCCATCCTCGTCGGCGAACCGCCAGCGGTGCGGTCCGCGCCGGGACGTGATGCAGCTTGTCGGGGGACAAGGACCGCGCAGCGCAGCGCCCATAGGGTCCACCCACCGCGCCATCCGGGACGGGACGCATCCGGGGCGTGGGACGGAGACTGACATGAGACTGCCGAGCAACGGCCTGGCCGGCCTCGCGCCGACCGCCGCCCTGCTGGATCCACATGCCCGACCGCGGCGAAGCCGGTGCCATGGTATGCAAGCCGGCGCTGCTGCGCACCGCCCGCCAATCCACCGGGGTACGGGAGCGTTTCGAGCAGATGTTCCGCGAGATCGGAGGCTGAGATGAGCACCGCACCCGCCGGGTCCGCCACGCGGCCCCACCTTCCCAGCCAGGCCTCGACGGGACGCGGCTTCGCGCTCTTCGCCTATGGCTTCCGCCCCTTCTTCCTGATGGCCGGCCTCTGGGCGCCGCTCGGCGTGGCGCTCTGGGTCGCGGCATTGGCCGGGCTGCCGGTGCCGGAGGGGCCGCTGCCGATGCTGCGCTGGCATGCGCATGAGATGCTGGCCGGCTTCGTGGCCGCGGCGCTCGGCGGCTTCGTGCTGACCGCGGTGCCGAACTGGACGGGGCGGCGCGGTTATGCCGGGGCGCCGCTGGTCGGGCTGTTCTCCATCTACCTCGCCGGCCGGCTGGCGCTGCTGCCGGGCTCGCCCCTGCCGGCGGGGGTGGCGGCGCCGATCGCCCTCGCCTTCCTGCCGGCGCTGGTGCTGCTGGTGCTGCCGGCCCTGGTGAAGGCGCGCAGCGCCCGGCTCTTCGGCCCGCCGGTGCTGGTGCTGGTCTTCTGGGCCGGCGACCTGCTGATGTTGGGCGAGGCCGCCGGCTGGTGGGCGGCCGAGACCTGGGGCTTCGGCCAGTTGCTCTCCCTCAACACGGCGCTGGCACTGGTCGTATTGATCGGCGGCCGCATCATTCCCTCCTTCACCCTGAACGCGCTGCGCAAATCCGGCCGCCCGGCGGAGCCGCGGCCGCTGCCGGGGGTGGATCGTGCGGCGATCCTGTCGCTGCTCGGCGTGGTGGTGGTGGACCTGGTGGCGCCGGGCGGCGCCGTGGCGGGCGTGGTCGCCGGGGTGGCAGCGGTGCTGGTGGCGCTGCGGCTGTCGCGCTGGCACGGGCTGCGGACCCTGGACCAGCCGATCCTCTGGGTGCTGCACCTGGCCTATGCCTTCGTGCCGCTGGCGCTGGCCACCAAGGCCGTGTGGCTGCTGGCGGGGGCGCCCTGGGCGATGCACTGGCTGCACCTGCAGGGCGCCGGGGCGCTGGCGATGATGATCCTGGCGGTGATGACGCGGGCGATCCTCGGCCATACCGGCCATGCGCTGGTGGCGGCGCCGCCGACGGTGCTGGCCTATGTGCTGCTGGCGCTGGCCGCGCCGATGCGGGCCTTCGGGCCGAGCCTGGTGCCGGGGCTGCTGCCGCTGGTCCTGGCCGCGGCGCTGCTGGTGGCGGCCTTCCTGCTGTTCCTCTGGGTCTATGCGCCGATCCTGCTCCGCGCCAGGGCGGACGGGAAGCCGGGCTGACCGGCGATGCGGCGGCTGGCGCTGCTGGTGCTCGGCCATGCCAGCCTGACGGCGGCGGCGCTTGGCCTGGTGCTGCCGCTGCTGCCGACCACGCCCTTCCTGCTGCTCGCGCTCTGGGCCTTCACCCGCGCCTCGCCGGCCCTGGCGGAGCGGCTGCGGCGGAACCGCCGCTTCGGCCCGGCGCTGCGGGCCTGGCAGGAACGGGGCGAGCTTTCGCGCGGCACCAGGGCGCGGGCGCTGGTGCTGCTGCTGGCCGGCTGGGGCTTTCTCCTGCTGATGGTTGGTGATCCGCTGGCGCTGACCGGGGCGACGCTCTGCATGGCGGGCGCCGGCGGCTTCATCGCCACGCGCCCGGTCAGCGCAGATGCGCCGGGGCTTCAGCCCGCCAGGCGCAGGGACGGCGGCCCCGCCTCCATCAGCCGGGCCGTCACCAGGCGCCGCACCGGCGGCAGCGCGGCGCCGAGCCGCAGCGCCGCATGCCGCAGCAGCCGCGCCGGCAGCCGCTCATCCGTGTAGAGTCCGGCGATGGCATTGGTCGCGGTGAAAAGCGGCCAGGTCGCGCGACGGTGCCTGCGCTCATAGCGCTGCAGCGCGGCGGGATCGGCGGGGTCCTGGCCGCGTGCCAGGGCGGCACGGATCTCGCGCGCCAGGGTATCGGCGCCGCTGAGGCCGAAATTGAAGCCGTGCGCCGTAACCGGATGCATACCGACCGCCGCATCCCCCACCAGTGCGAAGCGCCGTGCCACGAAGCGGTGTGCATAGACCGCCACCAGCGGATAGGCGTGGCGGGTGCCGACCAGTTGCATCGCGCCCAGCCGGTGGCCGTAGCGGCGCGCGATCTCGGCGCCGAAAGCCTCCGGCGCCAGCGCCAGCAGCCGGTCCGTCTCGCGCGTCGGCAGGGTGACGACGGCGGAGGAGAGGTCGCCATTCAACGGCAGCATCGCAATGGTCTGGCCATGGCCGAACCACTCGGTGGCGATGCCCTCATGCGGCACCTCATGCGCCATGCGGCAGACCAGCATCGCCTTGCCGAAATCCCGCATCGAGGCGCCAATTCCCTGGCGCCGCCGCGTCTCCGAGAAGCGGGTGTCGGCCGCCACGACCAGATGCGCGCGGAGGTCCCGCCCATCCGCCAGCCGCACTTGCGCCGCCTCCGGTCCCGTCTCCACCGCCGCCACGGCGGTGCCGGCCAGCAGGGTGATGTCCGGCAGCCCGGCCACCGCCTCGAACAGGGCCTGGCGGATGCGGTGGTTCGGGACGAGGTGGCCGAGGCCATCGCCCTGCCGGCCCTCGGGCGCGAAGCGCAGCGCGAAGCCGGAGGCGCCGTTCAGCACCCGCGCCTCGCGCAGCGGCGCGATCTCCGCCGCCGGGATGCGCTGCCAAGCCCCCATCTCCCGCAGCAGCCGGGCGGAGCGCCCGGTCAGGGCGATCTCGCGCCCGTCGAAGCCGGGCGCGGCCAGGTCCCGCTCGCCGGCCTTCTCGACCAGGGCGATGCGGAGGCCGCAGCCGGACAGGGCGCGGGCGAAGGCGAGGCCGGCCGGGCCGGCACCCACGATGGCGACATCGAATTGCATGCAGGAACATCCCCCAGGGAAGCACGGCGAATCCGGCCATAGGCCGGGTCCGCGCGCGTCCTTGATGCGGATCAGATCGGGCAGACGCCCGAGGCGCAGCTCAGATGCGCCATGTCGATCGCCTCATGCAGCGCCGGGTCGCGGATGCCCTCCACGATGGCGGCGAAGCGGCCGAGCGGCACCTGTTCCTCCGGCAGGTATTCATAGCCGAGTTCATGGTCCGGCCGGCTCGGCAGGATGGAGCAGCAGCGCACGCCGGGCTGGTTCTCCAGCACGATGTCGCGGAAACCCGCCAGGTCGTGCCGGTCCGTGTAGAGCTTCAGCGTGTAGGAGATCTGGTTGCCGCGCGCCTCGCCGATCCAGTGGCGCTCCAGCAGGCCGAGCCAGCGATACTGCTCGCGCGGCCCGGCATCCGGGGCGGTGACCAGCCGCTCGCCGATGCCGAGGCGCTGGATCAGCGGCAGGGTCGGGAAGCCGACGATCGACATGCCGGGGAAGCTGCGCAAGGTCCGCACCGGATAGCCGCGCGCCTCGTATTCCGCCAGCAGCGGGTCGCTATCCGCGGACCAGGTGCCGGCCTCGTCCCTGGTGCCCTTGAACTGCACCCAGCGCAGGTATTGCCGCCGGGCCGGCAGATGCGCCCCCTCGGTCAGGCCGAAGAGCTTGCTGGTGGTGCCGGCGGGCTTCACCGTGGTGACGGTGAAGGGGCGGACGCGACCGAGCTCATCGGCATAGGCATCGCCCTCCGCCTTCGCTGCCTCCGAGAGATGCTCCAGCATGGCCCAGAAGGGCGCGGCGCGATCCTCGTCCAGCAGGTCCTCGAAGCCGAGGCCGAAGCGCATCCAGGCCCATTCCTGTAGGCCGGTCGGGCCGATGCCCATGCGGTTCGTGCGGCGCACCTCCTCGCCATAGAGCGCATCCATCAGGTTGGCCCGCATCAGGAAGCGCACGCCGAGCCGCACGCTGTCCTCGACCCGCGCATCCCATTCGGCGGCAACCTCCGCCGGAATCTCGCCGGGCCGGAGCGCGGCGATCTCCACCGGGCAGGCCAGCAGCGGCGCGAAATCCGCGATCACGCAATAGCCACCGGTGACGTGCAGGGTAATCTCGCCGCAAGGGTTGGTGGTGACGGGGAAGCGCGCCTTGCCGGCCCGGCGGGAGAGTTCGGCCAGCAGGGCGCCGGCATGGTCCGCCTGGTAGCGGGCGGAGCGGAAGTCGCGGCCATCCGCATGCACCGGCTTCTCCCAGGCCTGGCCGGTGCGGTGGTCGTTCAGCAGGTCGCCATTGATGAAGCCGGGCTCGCCATTGATATAGGCACAGCGCGTCACCTCCTCGAAGACCGCCTGGGCCTGGCGGGTCAGCGGGTCCGCCGCGCCGCGGCCCGCGACACGGTCCCAGAATTCGCGGTCCACCATGACCGAGTTGTTGGCGGTCCAGAGCCCGCCCTCGGATTTGGCGCGGATGAAGCGGAAGATGCCCGGGTCGCGCCAGGATTTGGTGGCCATGCGTGCGGCGCGGCGGGCACCGCCCACCTGCACCTCGACCGAGAGATAGTGGTCCACCAGCAGCGCCTGTTCCCAGGGCTGCAGGGCCTCGTCATCGGGGCCGCGGTGCCGGGCCGGTTCGATCACATGCTGGCGCAGGTTGACGAAGGCCCGCATGAGCGAGAGCGGGCCCGAGGCCGGCCGCCCCTGCATCCCGGCAATCGGCGCGCCGCGGCGGCGGATGGCGGAGAAATCGAGCAGCAGCGTGCTGCCGCGGGCGCCCGCGAAGGCGAGGCTTTCCAGCCATTCCACGGCCTTGGCCCAGCCCTCGCGGCTATCCTCCACCCGAAGCCGCAGCGCATTGGCCGGCGCGGCCGCCGGGTCGGCCAGGAATTCGCGGGCGATCCAGCCGCGGATCTCGGCCTCCTGCGCCTCCGAGAAGGCATCGAGCGAGGTGCCCCAGGGCAGCAGCCCGAATTCGGCGCCGAAGCGGTGCAGATCCTGCCGGTTCTGCGGGAAATCCACATGGCCAGGGTCGAGATGCAGCAGCAGCGCGGGGGCCTGGCCCCAATCCACCGCCACCAGCTCATCGTCATAGGCGCGGCCGACGCCGCTGCCATTCAGCAGCAGATAGAATTTGGCGAAGCTGGTTATGGCGGAGGCGCAATTGGTGAAGACCTCCATGTTGCGCCCGGACTGCTGCGCGTCGCCATGCTGCAGATGCCGGCCGGAGGTGAGCAGGGCGCCCGTGGCGATGGCATTGCGCAGCCGCGCCTGCTCCACCTGCTCCGCCACGCCCGCCACCCGGCCGAGCAGCGCCATGTTCCCCGCGGCCACGCGGTCCGCCACCCGGCCGAAATCATCCCCGTCCTCGGGCCGGAACACGGTGCGGCGCGCCACCGCCAGGCCCATGCCGGGGTCGAGCGGGCGCGCCGGCAGCGGCGCCTCGCCGAAACTGGCACCGGGAGACGGGAGGATCGGGAGATGCCGCACCACGCGGGCGCCGGCCAGGGAACCATCCATGCTGGACCATCCTTACCCCTCGCCACCACAGGCGAGTCGGTCTCAGCAATATATGGTATGACCTTCTGCTTGTGAACCACTAAATGTGGTTCTCAGGCGATGGCATGGACCGGAATGCAATCCGCCAGGGTGGTGCTGTCGAGTTCCCGCAGGAACGTCTCGCGCGCACGGGCCAGGACCCCCCCTCAACCGGCATGTTGGAGTCATGCAGCAGGTGCCGCCATCCGGGCGGAAGCACTCCACCAGCGCCTGGTCCCGTTCCAGCCACCGCACCACGGTGCCCAGCCGGATCTCGGCCGCCGGCATCGCCAGCAGCACGCCGCCGCGGGCGCCGCGCAGGGTGCGGACCAGCCCGGCCTCGGCGAGCGCCTGGACCAGTTTCTGGAGGTGGTTGCGGGGCACGCCGATCTCCCGCGCCAATTCCTCGGTGTTCATGTGGCGGTCCGGCTCGGCGGCCAGCCGCATCAGGGCGCGCAGCGCGAAGTCGGTGGAGGCAAGCAGCCGCATCGGGACCTCGATTCTGGTATTGACGATACCACAATAACCTTTCAATGTAATTGGTATCGGAGATACCAGTTTGCAGCCGCGCCCAGCCCCATCCGGATCGCCTGCCCATCGCACCGCCCCCGCCTGGGCCGGCATGCAGCGGCGCCAGGCCAGGCTGGGCCGCGACCCGGTGCCTGGGCCCGATTCCCTCACCCGGAAGCCCGGCCAAACCCGCCGCGGCACAGGAGAGCAGCCATGACCGAGACCCTCGCCCCCCTCTCCCGGCACCGACTCCCGCTTCGCCGGCCGCAGCGTGGCCGAGATCGCCGCCGCCCTGCCCGGCGCGACCGCCGTGTTCCGGCGCCGGAAGCTCGATTTCTGCTGCGGCGGCCAGGCGAAGCTGGCCGAGGCCGCTGCCGCGCAGGGCCTGGCGCTCGCCGAGATCGAGGCGGAGCTGGCGGCGCTGGCCACCGGCGCCACGGCCCCGCCGCAGGATACCGACGCCCTGATCGAGCTGATCGAGACCCGCTACCACGCCACCCACCGCCGCGAATTGCCCGAGCTGATCCGCCTCGCCGGCCGTGTCGAGACGGTGCATCGCAACCACCCGGACGCGCCGCACGGCCTCGCCCAATTGCTCACGGAGATGGCCGAGGAGCTGGAATCCCACATGGCCAAGGAGGAGCAGGTGCTCTTCCCCCTGATGCGCCGTGGCGGCCACCCGATGATCGCCCACCCGATCGGCGCGATGCGCGCCGAGCATGACAGCCACGACGCGCAGCTCCTCCGGCTGGAGGCGCTGACCCGGGATGGCGCGATCCCCCAGGGTGCCTGCGCGACCTGGCGGGCGCTCTATGCCGGCACGCGGAAGCTGGCCGAGGACCTGACGGCGCATATCCATCTGGAGAACACCGTCCTCTTCCCCCGATTCGGCGCCTGAGCCCCAGCGGATGGGCGCCGTGCCGATCGGCGTGGTGACGGTCTCCGACCGCGCGAGCCAGGGGGTCTATGTGGACCGGGGCGGCCCGGGCATCGAGGCCGAATTGCACCGCATCCTGGTCACCCCCCTGGCACCCGCTGCGCCGGCTGGTGCCGGATGAGCGGCCGCTGATCGAGGCTGCGCTCCACGACCTGGCCGATGCGGCAGCCTGCCCGCTGATCGTCACCACCGGCGGCACCGGCCCCTCGCCGCGGGATGTCACGCCGGAAGCGACGGAAGCGGTCTGCGACCGGATGCTGCCCGGCTTTGGCGAGTTGATGCGCGCCGTCTCGCTGCGGAGCGTGCCGACCGCCATCCTGTCGCGCCAGGTGGCCGGCACGCGGGGGCGCAGCCTGATCCTCAACCTGCCGGGCAAGCCCAGCGCCATCGCCGAATGCCTCGGCGCGGTCTTCCCGGCCATACCCTATTGCATCGACCTGATCGGCGGCCCGCGCCTGGAGACGGACCCCGCGGTTTGCCTGGCCTTCCGGCCGAAGGGGGGGCTGAGTCGGCCCGATGACCGCAGGGCCGTATGGCCCGGAGGTCTGAATCGGGCCGAAGATACAAAGCGGCGGGCGGTTTCAGGCCGTGACGCCGCCCGGCCGGCACCCTGCTTGACTCGGGACTCCACGGCTCAGCATCCTCCGTGGCGATGGCCGCCAGGCAAGGCGGCAGGTGGGGAGGAGGCGGGGCCGTGGCGGCAGAGCACAGCAGGGGCGCGGCGATGGGCCGGCGCCTGCTTCTTGGGCTGGCCGCCGCTGTCCTGGCCGGCAACAGCGCCCGGGGGCAGACGGCGGCGCAGCCCTATCCCAACCGCACCATCCGCATCGTCGTCCCCTTCGCGCCGGGCGGGCCCACGGATGTCATGGCCCGGGTCGTCGCCAATGGCCTCAATGGTGCGCTCGGCCAGGCGGTGGTGGTGGAGAACCGCGCGGGCGGCGGCGGCAATGTCGGCGTGGCCCATGTCGCCCGCGCCGCGCCGGATGGCTACACGCTGCTCGTCACCTCCACCGGCTTCGTCGTGAACCCGAGCCTGTTCCGCAACCCCGGCTACGACCCGGTGCGCGATTTCGCGCCGATCACCGAGCTTGGCGCCTCGCCCAATGTCGTGCTGGCCTGGCCTGATTCCGGCATCGACAGCGTCGCCGGGCTGATCGCGCGGGCGAAGACGGAGCCGGGGGGGCCTCAATTTCGCCAATCCCGGCACCGGCTCCACGCCGCATCTCACCGCGGAGCTGCTGCGGCTGCGCGCCGGTATCGACTTCGTGCAGATCCCGCACAACAGCGCGGCGCTGGCCATCCAGTCATTGCTCAGCGGCACGACGTCGGTTGGCGTCACCGCTCTGCCACCGGCGCATCCGCATATCCAGTCCGGCGCGCTGCGGGCGCTGGCCATCACCGGCGAGGAACGCTGGCCGGACCTGCCCGAAGTGCCGACCATGCAGGAGGCGGGTTTCGCGGGCTTCGTCTCAGAGACCTTCCAGGGCCTGCTCGCCCCGGCCGGCACGCCAGCGCCGATTATCCAGCGCCTGGCCGCCGCGGTGGTCGCCGCGCTGGGCGAGCCGGCCACGCGGATGCGGCTGCAGAATGCCGGCTTCGGCCTGCGCGCTCGCGGCCCCGAGGGCCTGGCCGAGCGCATCAGGCGCGAGGTGCCGCTCTGGCGCGACCTGATCCAGCGCGCCGGCATCCAGCAGGAATAGCCCGCGATCGTCCTGGGTGGAAATGCCCAGGGCGTGAATCGCAGGCTCAACAAAGGCCAGGCCCATCTCGCCCTGCCCGAAGTCAGGGCGAGATGGGCTTGGCGGCGCCCTATCGCGCCGCCCCGGACCCCGGCGCGGCGGGCCGCACCCCCATCGCGACGGTCCGCTCATCCATGCGCGGATCGTGGCGCAGGTCGCGGCGATGCGCCCAGGTATTCACGTATTGCAGGAGCTGGAGCATCGGCATCTGCTCGGCATAGTAGACCACCAGTTCCCGCCACTGCGCCTCCCGCATCTCGTCATCCATGGTGGCGGCGGCGCGGGCCAGCATCTCGTCGAGCTTCGGGTCGGAATGGCGCGTCATGTTGGAGGCGCCGGTCAGCTTTTGACGGTCATAGGTGGCGACGATGCTCACCAGGTAATTCGAGGCCTCGCCGGTCGAGCTGCCCCAGGCGCCGAGCTGGATCGCGTGCTCCTGCCGCGACCGGCGGGGCACGAAGGCGGCGAAGGGCATCGCATCCACCTGGGTCCGCACGCCGATCCGCGTCCACATCTGCGCCACGGCCTGGCTGATGCGTCCGTCATTCGGCCAGCGGTCGTTCGGCGAGGCGAGGGTCAGGCGGAAGCCCTCCGGGAAGCCGGCCTCGGCCAGCAGGCGCTTGGCGCCATCGGGGTCGAAGGGCATCGGCCGCACCTCCGGATTATGGCCGAAGGCGCCGGGCGGCAGCCATTGCGCCGTGGCCGTGGCGGCGCCCTCCATCACTCGCTCCACCAGCGCGTCGCGGTTGATCGCCATGGAGAGCGCCCGGCGCACCCGGAGGTCGCGGAAGGGGTTCTGCGGCAGCGGCGTGCCGGCATTGTCGGTGACAAGAGGCGTGGCGCCGGTGCGGGAATAGTCGGGCGAAATGAAGGTGGTGCGGAGCGAGGCGATCTCCGTCACCGCCAGCCGCGGATCGCGCCGCAGCCGCGAAAGGTCGCTGGTGGGGATCTGCTCGATGAGGTCGACATCGCCGGCCAGCAGCGCCGCGGTGCGGGCGCCGTCATTCAGCAGGAAGCGGATATCCACCCGCTCCCAGGGCTCGCGCTCGCCCCAATAGGCCTCGTTGCGGGCCAGCTCCACCCGGTCGCCGGAACGATAGGCGGAGAGCCGGTAGGGGCCAGTGCCGATGGCCGCCTTGCCGCTGTTGTAGTCCTCCGTCCCCGCGCCCTCCGCCGCATGGCGGGCGATGATGCTGACCGAGGCGAGGTCGAGGGGCAGCAGCGGATGCGGCCGATGGGTGTGCAGCCGGATGGTATGCGGGTCCAGCACCTCCACCCGCGCGATGGAGCGCAGGAAGCCGCCGAAACCGCCCGGGCTGTTCGGCACGGCGGGCACACGCTCGAAGGTGAAGACCACGTCATCGGCGGTGAAGTCGCGGCCATCGTGCCATTTCACGTCGCGACGGAGCTTGAACTCCCAGACCGTCTCGGACAGCGCCCGGTAGCTCTCGGCCAGTGCGGGCCGCGCCCGGGCGCGCGCATCGCGCTCCACCAGGCGGCTGAAGATATGCATGCCGGTGGCGTTGTTGGGGCCGAGGTTGTGGTAGTGCGGGTCGATGGTGGTGACGACCGCGGCATTGCCGATGGTGAGCGTCTGCGCCATGGCGGCGGCGGGCAGCGCCAGCGCGGCGGCCAGCGTGCCGATCAGCGTGGTGTTGCGGATAGTCCCTGGCATCCTGTCTCTCCCGGCTTTCGCGGGAGCTTAGGACAGGTCCGGCGGGTTGTCTGCGGCGGGATGTACCCTCCCCCGGCGAGGGGAGGGCGTAGCCAGGGTCAGCTCTGCCGCTCGACCATCATCTGCTTGATCTTGCCGATCGCCGCCGCCGGGTTGAGCCCCTTCGGGCAGGTCCGGGTGCAGTTCATGATGGTGTGGCAGCGATAGAGCCGGAAGGGGTCTTCGAGGTTGTCGAGCCTTCCGCCCGTCGCCTCGTCGCGGCTGTCGGCGATCCAGCGATAGGCCTGCAGCAGCACCGCCGGGCCGAGATAGCGGTCGCCGTTCCACCAGTAGGAGGGGCAGGCGGTGGAGCAGCAGAAGCAGAGGATGCATTCCCACAGCCCGTCCAGCTTCGCCCGCTCCTCCTTGGACTGGCGGCGCTCCGCATCCGGCGGCGGCGGCGTATCGGATTTCAGCCAGGGCTCGATCGAGCGAAGCTGGGCATAAAGCTGCGAGAGGTCCGGCACCAGGTCCTTCACCACAGGCAGATGCGGCAGCGGGCTGATGCGGATATCGGCCTTCACATCCTCGATCGGCTTCAGGCAGGCCAGGGTGTTCAGCCCGTCGATATTCATCGCGCAGGAGCCGCAGATGCCCTCCCGGCAGGAACGCCGGAAGGTCAGCGTGCTGTCCACCTCGTTCTTGATCTTGATGAGCGCGTCCAGGACCATCGGGCCGCACTTGTCGAGGTCGATCTCATAGGTATCCGTGCGCGGGTTCGCGCCCGTATCCGGGTCCCAGCGGTAGATCTTGAAGGCCTTGACGTGTTTCGCATCCGGCGCGGCCTTGTAGGTCTTGCCGGGCTGGATCGTGCTGTTCTTGGGCAGCGTGAAGGTGGCCATGATTCGGATATCGTCCCCTCAGTACACGCGCGCCTTGGGCGGGAAGACCTGGACCTCGTTCGTCAGGGTCCGCATCTTCACGTCGCGGTAGTCGAGCTTCACATTGCCCCGTTCGTCCACCCAGGCGAGGGTGTGCTTCATCCAGTTCTGATCGTCGCGCTCGGGGTAGTCCTCCTGCGCGTGGGCGCCGCGGCTTTCCTTGCGCGCCTCGGCGCCGGCGATGGTGGTCATGGCGTTGCCGACCAGGTTGTCCAGCTCCAGCGCCTCCATCAGGTCGCTGTTCCAGATCAGGCTGCGGTCGGCGATGTGGATATCGCCATAGCCGGCCTGCACCTTGTGCATCTTCTCCAGCCCCTCCTTCAGCAGTTCGGAGGTGCGGAAGACCGCGGCATGGGTCTGCATGGTGCGCTGCATGGTGACGCGCAGGTCGGCCACCGAGGTGCCCCCCTTCGCATGGCGGACGCGGTCCAGGCGATCGAGCGCCGCCTCCCCGGCCTTGGGCGGCAGCGGTGGCTGGGAGGCGCCGGGCTTGAACATCTCGGCGGCCCGGTGCGCCGCGGCGCGGCCGAACACCACCAGGTCGAGCAGGCTATTGGTGCCGAGCCGGTTGGCGCCGTGCACGGAAACGCAGGCCGCCTCGCCCACCGCCATCAGGCCGGGCACCACGCGGTCCTGGTCCTCGGCTGTCGGGTTCAGCACCTCGGTGTGGATGTTCGTCGGGATGCCGCCCATGTTGTAGTGGACGGTCGGCAGCATCGGGATCGGCTCCTTCGTCACATCCACGCCGGCGAAGATCTTCGCCGTCTCGGAGATGCCGGGCAGCCGCTCATGCAGCAGGTCGGCGCCGAGATGCTCCAGATGCAGGTAGATGTGGTCCTTGTGCGGGCCGACGCCGCGGCCTTCGCGGATTTCCACGGACATGGCGCGGGAGACGACGTCGCGGGAGGCAAGATCCTTGGCGGTCGGCGCATAGCGCTCCATGAAGCGCTCGCCCTCCGAATTCGTCAGGTAGCCGCCCTCGCCCCGCGCGCCCTCGGTCACCAGACAGCCGGAGCCGTAGATGCCGGTCGGGTGGAACTGCACGAACTCGTTGTCCTGCAAGGGCAGCCCGGCCCGGAGGACCATGCCGCCGCCATCGCCGGTGCAGGTATGGGCCGAGGTGCAGGAGAAATAGGCGCGGCCATAGCCGCCCGTCGCCAGCACCACGGTCTGGGCACGGAAGCGGTGGATGCTGCCATCCTCCAGGTTCCAGGCCATGACGCCGCGGCAGGCACCTTCCTCGTCCATGATGAGGTCGAGGGCGAAATACTCGACGAAGAACTCGCAATTATGCTTGAGGCTCTGCTGATAGAGCGTGTGCAGCATCGCGTGGCCGGTGCGGTCCGCCGCGGCGCAGGCGCGCATGGCCGGCGTCTTGCCGTAATGCTGCATGTGGCCGCCGAAGGGGCGCTGGTAGATCCGCCCGTCCTCGGTCCGGCTGAAGGGCATGCCGTAGTGTTCCAGCTCGATGATCGAGGGCACGGCCTCGCGGCACATGTATTCGATGGCGTCCTGGTCGCCGAGCCAGTCCGACCCCTTCACGGTGTCGTACATGTGCCAGCGCCAGTCATCCTCGCCCATGTTGCCGAGCGCGGCGCTGATGCCGCCCTGCGCCGCCACGGTATGGCTGCGGGTCGGGAAGACCTTGGTGATGCAGGCCGTCGTCAGCCCCGCCGCACCCATGCCGAAGGTGGCGCGCAGCCCGGCGCCACCGGCGCCCACCACGACCACGTCATAGGTATGGTCCACGATGCGGTAGGCGCCGTTGGAGGGCATGGTGATCGCGTTCATCGTCCGGTTTTCCTTTCAGCCCCGCCTCAGACCGCGATCCTGAGGACCGCCAGGGCCGAGGCCAGGGCCAGCAGCCAACAGATGGCCTTCACCGCCAGGATGGCAGCCATCTTGGCCCACTCCTGATTCACATAGTCCTCAAGGACCACCTGCATGCCTGCCGCAATGTGGTGGAAGGTGAGGCCGATGGTGGCCAGCAGCAGCACCGCGTTCCAGGGCCGGCCGATCCAGGCCACCGTCTCCGCATAGGAAGCCCCGGCCAGCGAGGCGGCGGCGAGGGCGAACCAGAGGGTCAGCGGCAGCAGCGCGGCGGAGGTGATCCGCTGCATCCACCAGTGATCCGTGCCGCCCTTGGCGGAGCCGAGGCCGCGGACGCGCCCGAGCGCCGAGCGCATGGTGGTGTGGTCGGCATATTCATTGGCCATGATCTGCCTCCTCAGGCCCAGGCGATAATGGCGACGAGCCAGGTCAGCACCGTCAGCACGGCGGTGGCGATCAGCACCGTCCAGCCGCTGCGGTACATGGTGGGAATTTCGTAGCCGTGGCCGGCATCCCAGGCCAGGTGGCGGATGCCGTTCAGGGTGTGGAACCAGGCCGCGCCGGTCATGCCGACGAGAATCAGCAGCCCGAGCCAGGAGCCGAGAAACCACTGCACCTGGGCGAAAGCCCTGGGGCCGGCCGCGGCGGCGACCAGCCACCAGACCAGCAGCAGGACACCGACGCTCCAGGCCACGCCGGTGATGCGGCCGGCGATCGACATCGCGCTGGACATCTGCAGCATGTCGTAGACCTGCAGGTGTGGCGACAGGGGCCGGCGAACGGTCGAGCCGTCGGTGCGGCGGCCGAGCATGTCCGCGTCGCGCGAGTCCTGCATGATGGGCATGGGGTGGTTACTCTCCGGGCCTGCTGCGTGGCGCCCGGGCAGCCGAACCCTCCCCTGGCGCATCGTCCCTGCCTTCTATGGTGCCCGCGCGGGGAAGCGTCAATTGCACGGCATCGCGGGCGGAAGGATGGGCCAAAGGTGCATAGGAATGTTATCCTGTCGCCATGCCCGATTCCGCCCGCACCGACCCGCCCCCTCCCACCCGGCCGCCGCGCGCCCCGCTGGCGCAACGGCTGCAGCCCTGGGTGGACCTGCTCTACAAGCTGCTCCTCGCCGCGGCGACAGCCCTGGCGCTCTGGAAGGGGCTGGGCTGACGCGTGGTGTCCCGGCTGCCACTTGCGGCGCGCCGGCGGGCTCAGCTTGCCATCTTCAGCCCGGCGACTCCGCCGAGGATCAGCGCCAGGCAGAAGATGCGCGCCGCCGTGGCCGGGTCGCCCTCCACCGCCATGCCCCAGATCGCCGCCCCCGCGGCGCCGATTCCGGTCCAGATCGCATAGACCGTGCCGATCGGGATCACCTGCAGGGCCCGTGACATGCAGTAGAAACTCACCGCCATGGCGGCCACGGTGGTGAGGCTCGGCCACAGCCGGCTGAAACCATCCGTGTATTTCAGCAGGATCGCCCAGACCACCTCGAACAGGCCAGCCACCCCGAGCCATACCCAGGCCATTCCCACGCTCCCGGCATTGATTGGATTGACGGGCGCCGCGCGACACCCTGGGATGCAGCATCCCTGGCAGCGCCCGGACCGATGACCAACGCCATCCTCTTCGCGCTGCTGTGCAATCTTCTCTATGCCATCGGCTATGCCCTGGCGAAAGTCCTGGCGGTGGATCTCAACCCGCTGGAGATCACCTTCCTTCGCAGCGGCCTGGTGCTGCTGGCCGCCGCCGGGCTTTCCCCGCGGCTGCCCGACCCGGCCGGCGCCTGGCGGCACGCCGCCGCCCCGCCCCGCGCCTGGGACCAGCGGCTTGCCGCGGTGGCGCTGATCGCCTCCACCACCATCAGCGTCGCGGGCTATGCGCTGCTGCCCTTCACCGAGGCCGCCACCCTCGGCTTCACCGGGCCGATCCTGCTGACCGGCCTCGGCGCCCTGCTGCTGCGCGAGCGCGTCTCGCCCCGGCGCTGGCTGGCGGTGGGCATCGGCTTCGCCGGCATGCTGGTGATCATCCGCCCCGGCGGCAGCCTGTTCCGCTGGGAGGCGCTGGTGCCGGTGGCCGCGGCGCTGGTCTATGCGCTGTACCAGGTGCTGGTGCGCCGGCTGCGCGGGGCAGCGGATGCCAGGGATGCCATGGTGCAGGGCGCGATCATCGGCCTGGTGCTGCTGGCGCCGCCCATGCTGCTGGTCTGGCGCAACCCGGATGCGCCAACCCTATTGCTGCTGCTGCTCTACACCGCGGTGCAGAGCGCGGCGCTCGGCGCCCTGGCCGCCGCGGTGCGGCGAGCGGAGGTCTCGGTGCTGGCGCCCTGGCACTATTCCCGCCTGGTCTTCGCCCTGCTGATGGACGCCACCCTCTTCGGCCGCCTGCCGCCGCCGGAGGCGCTGGCCGGCGCGCTGCTGATCGCCGCCGGCGGACTGCTGCTGCTGCGGCGTGGGTGACGCGCCGCGTCAGGCGGCCGGTACCGCCTCGGCCCCGCCGAAAGCCTGGGTCCGCACCAGCCGGGCATAGAGCCCCTCCGCCGCCATCAGCGCGGCATGGCTGCCCTGTTCCACGGCGCGGCCGGCCTGCATCACCACGATCCGGTCGGCGTCCCGCACCGTCGCCAGCCGATGCGCGATCACCAGGGTGGTGCGCCCGCGCCGCAGCGTCGCCAGCGCCCGCTGCACCGCCGCCTCGTTCTCGGCATCGAGCGCGCTGGTCGCCTCATCGAGCAGCAGCACGCGCGGGTCGCGCAGCAGGGCGCGGGCCAGGGTGATGCGCTGCTTCTGCCCGCCCGAGAGCCGGTTGCCGCCGGAGCCGAGCGGGGTGGCATAGCCCTCCGGCAGGGCAGCGATGAAGTCATGCGCGGCGGCGGCGCGGGCGGCGGCCTGCACCTCGGCCTCCGTCGCACCGGGCCGACCGCAGGCGATATTGGCGAAGGCGGTGTCGTCGAAGATCACGGCATCCTGGCCGACATAGGCGATGGCATCGCGCAGCGAGGCCAGGGTCACGTCCCGCACATCCGCGCCATCGATCCGGACCGCGCCCGAGGTCACGTCATAGAGCCGCGGCACCAGCGCCAGCGCGGTGGATTTCCCGGCGCCCGAGGGGCCGACCAGCGCCACCGTCTCCCCCGGCGCCGCCGTGAAGGAAAGCCCCCCCCAGCGCCGCATCGGGCGTGCCCTCGTAGTGGAAGCCGACGGCATCGAACGCCACCCGCCCCGGCCCGGCCGGCAGGGGCCGCGCCGCCGGTGCCTCCAGGATGCGGCGCGGCGTGTCCATCACGCCAAAGACCCGGGCGAGCCCGGCCAGCCCCTCCTGCAAGGCGGCGTTCAGCGAGCCCAGCGAGCGCACCGGCCGCGCCGCGATCAGCAGCGCCGCGACGAAGCCGGTGAACTCGCCTACCGTCCCCTGCCCGGCCGAGACCCGCCAGCCGACGAAGCCCAGCACCGCCGCCACCGCCAGCCCGCCCAGCGCCTCCAGCGTCGGGTCGAGCCTGGCGCGGGTGCGGGCGATGCCGAAGAGCGAGGCCCGCAGCCCAGCGAAGGCGCGGGCGGCGCGGGCCTCCTCCTGCGCCTCCAGCCGATAGGCGCGCACCACGCGGGCGGCGGCGAAGCTTTCGGTGAGGGCTGCCGCCGTCTCCCCCATGCGCTCCTGCATGCCGCCCGAGGCGCGGCGGATGCGCTTGCCGAGCCGCAGGATCGGCACCACCGCCACCGGGTAGAGCGCGGCGGCGATGAGCGACATCTGCCAGTCCAGCCAGACCATGGAGCCGACCAGGCCGATGATGGTCAGCACATCCGCGGCGCCGTTGATGGATTTGGTCAGCGCCTCGCGGATCGCCGCCGCATCGACGGTGAAGCGGCTGGCATGGCGGGCCGGGGCGTCGCGCACCACGCTGGCGAGATCGGCCTCGGTCAGCGCCCGGAACAGGCCGCCCTGCAAGCCCTCGATCACCCGCAGCACCACGGATTGCACCGCCACCGCCTGGCCGAATTGCGCCAGCGCCTTGGCGCAGGTGACGGCCACGATCACCGGCGGCAGCAGCCAGATGATGGAGGGATCGCCGGCGCTGAACCGGTCGAAGGCCTGCTGGATGACGATGGGATAGAGCGCGGTGAGCCCCGCCAGCAGCACGGTGCAGGCGATGGCCAGCGCGATGCCGCGGGTATGGTGCCGCAGGTAGTCGCGGATCAGGCGGCGGACCAGGACGCGGGAGGGGGTATCAGCCAAGGGGACAGGCATGGCGGCGGGGCGTATCAGACCCGGCCCGCGGCGGCCAGTTCGCGCAACCGCTCCAGGCAGGATGCCCGGTCCGCATTGCACCCCCCGGCCTTCCACCAGGCCCGCAGCGCCGCCAGCCGCCGCCCGACCGCCGGGCCGGGCGGCACCCCGAGGGCCAGCACATCACGCCCCTGCACCGGCAGATCGAGCCTTGGCCGGTCCGCGACCCGGGCACGGAAGCCGGCCCAGTCGCCCGCCACCCCGCGCGCCTCCGCCAGCCAGGCCAGCTTGGCCAGCAGCGCGCCGGCCCGTTCCGCCAGCAGGCGCCGGAGGTCGTCGCCCGCCGCCGCCGGGTCAGGGGACGGGCCGCGCCAGGCGGCGAGCCGGCCCGCCTCCTCGCCGGAAAACCGCAGCCGGGCGGCGAGCGGGGCCGTCTCCAGCCCGGCCGGCAGCAGCGCGGCCAAGCGCAGCAGCGGCTCGCGCGGCGCCTCCAGGGCTACCAGCCGGGCCAGGGCCGGCAATTCCGTGGCCTCCGGCAGCACGGCGCCGAGCACGCCGGCCTCGGCCATCAGCGCCACCGCGCCGGCGGGGTCCGGCGCCTCCAGCAGGCGCTTGATCTCCATCCAGACCCGCTCGGCCGAAAGCCGCGCCAGCCCCGGCACCGCCGCCCGGATCGCCGCCATGGCGGCCGGATCGGGCGCGCCGCTGCCATAGCGGGCCTGGAAGCGGAAGAAGCGCAGGGCGCGGAGGTAGTCCTCGCGCAGCCGGGTCGCCGGGTCGCCGACGAAGCGGACCCGCCCCACCGCCAGGTCCTCGCATCCGCCGAAATAATCCCAGAGCCGGCCATCGGCGCCGAGCGACATGGCATTGATGGTGAAGTCCCGCCGCGCCGCGTCCTCCCGCCAGTCGGTGGTCCATTCCACCTCGGCATGGCGGCCATCGGTGGCGACATCGCGGCGCAGGCTGGTGACCTCCACCGGCTGATGCGCCAGCACGGCGGTGACGGTGCCGTGCGAAAGCCCGGTGGCGAAGACCTTCAGCCCGGCCTGGCGGAGCCGCGCGACGATCGCCTCCGGCGGCAGGGGCGCGGCGATATCCACATCATGCACCGGCAGCCCGGCCAGGGCGTCCCGCACGCAGCCGCCGACCGCCCGCGCCTCGGGCAGCGCCGCCAGCACCGCCGCCGGGGCTTCGCGCGCCAGGGAGTCCGGTGGCGGGATCACCGTGGAAGGCGGGTCCGGCGCCGTCACCGGGATGTCTCCGCGTGCCCCGGCCCTTTGGGTTCCACATGCCCCGGCCCTTTTGATTCCGCGTGCCCCGGCCCCCTTGGTTCCGCATGCCCCGGCCCCCTTGGTTCCGCGTGCCCCGGCACGACCTCCCCATCCTGCATCCGCGCCGGCACATAGACCACCTCCGGCCCGGCGCTGACGGAAAGCCCGTACCAGACCGCGCCCGCCATCCCGAGGCCGATGCCGACCAGGGCCAGCAGCACTGTCCGTGAGTCCGGCTCCGCCTCCGGGTTCAGCCGGCGCCACAGCGCATAGAGCCCGAAGGGCAGCAGGAACAGAATGATTTCGAACAGATAGGGCATCGGGGCGCCACGCCATGGGGCCGCATCATGCCATGCCAGCGGCCTGCCTCTGAAATTCACCGCGTCGCGCGGCAAAGGAAGAGGCTGCCTGGTGTCTCCGGCCCGACTCAGATCTCCGGGCCATGCGGCCCTGCGGTCATCGGGCCGCCTTATATCTCCGGCCCGATTCAGACCTCCGGGCCATGCGGCCCTGCGGTCATCGGGCCGGCTCAGCCCCGCAGGATGCGCGCCAGGTTCACCAGGATCGCCGCGGTCGCGCCCCAGATGTAGTGGCGCTCATGCGGCCAGACCCAGAATTCCGCGCCTTCGCCCCTTCCATTCCGCGCCCCGCCGCTCCGGCGCCGCCGGGTCCAGCACGGTGGCGAGCGGCAGTTCGAAGCATTCCTCCACCTCCCCCGGATGGGGCGTGAGGTTGAGTGGCGCCGGGACCAGCGCCACCACGGGTGTCATCCGGTAGCCGGTGCCGGTGATGTGGTCCGGCAGGCGGCCGAGCAATTCCGGCAGGCGGGGGTCGAGTCCCACCTCCTCCGCCGCCTCCCGCACCGCCGCCGCCTCGGGCGTCTCGGCCCCCCTCAATGCGGCCGCCGGGGAAGCTCACCTGCCCGGCATGGGCGGAAAGCCGGGCGGCGCGGAGCGTCAGCAGCACGGTGGGCGCCGGGTGCAGCACGATCGGGACCAGCACCGCGGCGGCGATCATCGCCTCCGGCCGGAGCCCGATGGCGGTGGCATCGAAGGCCGGCGGCAGCCCCGCCATCGCCTCCCGGTCCGCCAGCCGCGCCGCGATCTGCTCGGCCTTCATGCCACCGGCGCCAGGAACGGCGGCGTCACTCGGCGGCCGTGTCCAGCGCGTTGATCTCGTCGATCGGGAAGAACACGCCCTCGCTCCAGACCCCGAGCACCTGCCGGCCATCGATGGTCTCAGGCTGGGCCAGCGCCACCAATTCGTAGAAGACGGCGCGGTTGATCTTGGCCTCCAGGCCCGGCCGGACCGTCACATAGGGCCGCGGTTCGCGCGTGGTGGGGCAGAGATGCACGCGGATCGGGTGCTCGGCATCCGCGGTCACGATCTCGTCGAGATTGGTGCGGAAGGTCAGGCACTGGCGCGGCCGGCCGGCGGCCAGCTCCGGCGCCACGCAGTTCCGCCAGCACATCTCGACGGCCATGAAGGGCGCGTCCTCCACCTCGATCCGGCCGCGCTCCACCGGCGTCTCCAGCCAGTAACTCCCATCCGCCTCGCGGCGAAGCACACTGGCGAAGAGGCACACCAACTCCTTCCGGCCGATCGGACTGCCCCGGTAGTACCAGGTGCCGTTGCGGTCGATCCGGATCTCGAAACTGCCGCAATCCCGCGTGGTCCGCGGGAAGGCCGGGACATTGCCCGCCCTTGCCTGCGGCCCCGCGTTTTCCCGTGGCGACGTGGCCTGGCGCATCAACCCGTCCTGCACGCCATCCTCCCCAAACTCGCTGGGCCGCGCCCGGACATTCGCTGATTTTCATTCATCGCTTCGTCCGCGCCCTGTCCGGCCATAGGCTTCTCTGGTTCCGCACGTCCATGTGACGGCGTAGCTCCGGGACGTCGCCATCGACGCGCCGGCGCCAATATAGGGATCGTGACTGGGATGATTGAAGTGGCGGACCCCTCGATGGATGCCAATGACCCCGCAACCCTGGTGGCGGAGGCCGAATCCCTTGGCCACCGGCTGCAGAAGGTCCGCGAATCTGTCGGCCGTGTCATCTTCGGCCAGCAGGAGGTGGTGGAGCAGACGCTCATCACCCTGCTCTCCGGCGGCCATGCGCTGCTGGTCGGCGTGCCCGGCCTCGGCAAGACCAAGCTGGTGGAGACCCTGGGCGCGGTGCTGGGCCTGGATGCCAAGCGCGTGCAATTCACCCCGGACCTGATGCCGGCCGATATCCTGGGCTCCGAGGTGCTGGAGGAGGCGGGCGACGGCCGCCGCGCCTTCCGCTTCCTGCGCGGCCCGGTCTTCTGCCAGTTGCTGATGGCCGATGAGATCAACCGCGCCTCCCCCCGCACCCAGTCCGCCCTGTTGCAGGCGATGCAGGAGCACCGGGTGGCGGTGGCGGGCGAGGTGCATGCCCTGCCCGCCCCCTTCCATGTGCTGGCGACGCAGAACCCGATCGAGCAGGAGGGCACCTATCCCCTGCCGGAGGCCCAGCTCGACCGTTTCCTGCTGGAGGTCCAGGTCGCCTATCCCGATGCCGATGCCGAGCGTGCCATGCTGCTGGCCACCACCGGCGCGCGCGAGGCGAGGCCGGTCCAGGCACTGAGCGGGCCGGAGCTGATCGCCGCGCAGGCGCTGATCCGCCGCATCCCGGTGGGCGAGGGCGTGCTGGAGGCCATCCTCCGCCTGGTCCGGGGCGCACGGCCGGAAACCTCGCAGATCGAGGCGGTGCGGCAGCAGCTCGCCTGGGGCCCCGGGCCGCGCGCGGCCCAGGCGCTGATGCTCGCCACCCGGGCGCGGTCGGTGCTGGACGGGCGGCTCTCGCCCTCGGTCGAGGATGTACTGGCCCTGGCCGAGCCGGTGCTGCGGCACCGCATGGCCCTGGATTTCTCGGCCCGCGCCGATGGCATCCGGCTTGAGGAGGTGATCGGCACCCTGAAGGCGCAGCTTGCCTAAGCCCCCCCACCGCCAGCCGCGCCGGGGCGGCGGCCACCCTCCGCGCCGAGGCGCTGGGCGCCCGCCTGCCGCCGCTGGTGGTGGCCGCCGACCGCGTGGCCGCCACCGTGCTGCAGGGCGTGCATGGCCGCCGCCGCGCCGGCCAGGGCGATGCCTTCTGGCAATTCCGGCCCTTCCTGCCCGGCGACCCCGCCACCCGCATCGACTGGCGGCAGAGCGCGAAGTCGGACCGGCTCTTCATCCGCGAGACGGAATGGGAGGCGGCGCAGACCGTGGCGCTGTGGCGGGACGGCTCCGCCTCCATGGGCTGGCGTTCCTCCCCCGCCATGCCGCCCAAGCGGGAGCGGGCGGAGCTGCTGCTGCTGGCGCTCGCCTCCCTGCTGCTGCGCGGCGGCGAGCGGGTGCGGCTGATAGGCGGGCCGGGCCGCTCCCATGCCGGCCGCGCCGGGCTGGAGGCGCTGGCCCAGGGCCTGCTTCGCAACGACGGCCCGGATGCGGAACTGCCGCAGCCCGATCCCGGCCTGCCGCGGCATGCCCGCGCCGTGCTGTTTGGCGATTTCCTGGCCCCGCTGCCGGAGATCCAGCGTGCCGTCGCGGCTCTGGCCGCCCGGCCGGTGCGCGGCCACCTGCTGCAGATCCTGGACCCGGCCGAGGAGACGCTGCCCTATCTCGGCCGTGTGCGCTTCGAGGGGCTGGAGGCGGAGGAACCCACCCTGGTGCCGCGCGTCGAAACCATCCGCGCCCTCTATGCGGAGCGTCTGCGGCAGCACCGCGCCGGGGTCGCAGCCATCGCCGCGGCGGCCGGCTGGGGCTTCCTCACCCACCGCACCGACCAGCCGCCGGGCCAGGCCCTGCTGGCACTGTGGCAGGCGCTCGCGCCAGAATAGGGTGCAAGCTATGGCGGTGACGATGCCCGGCCCCAGATGCTGGTCCGATGATGCCCAGCCCCCCATGCTGACCTCCGCATGCTGACCCTCGGCCCCCTCGCCTTCGCGGCGCCCTGGCTGCTGCTGGCCCTGCCGGCGCTGCCGCTGCTGTGGTGGCTGCTCCGGGTCACGCCGCCGGCGCCGCGCCGCATCGCCTTCCCGCCCATCCGCCTGCTGCGCGACCTGCCGGTGGCCGAGGAAACCCCGGCCCGCACCCCCTGGTGGCTGCTGCTGCTCCGCATCCTGGCGGCGGCGCTGCTGATCCTCGGCCTGGCGCGGCCGGTGCTCGGCCCCGGCGCCGGGGCCGGTGGGGAAGGGCCGTTGCTCCTGGTGGTGGATGACGGCTGGGCCGCCGCCGCCGACTGGCCGGCCCGCATGGCCGCCGCCACTGCCGCGCTCGACCGCGCCGGGCGGGAGGGCCGCCGCGCCGCCCTGCTCGCGACCGCGCCCACCGAAACCGCGGAGCCGCCCCGGGTGATCGGCCCGATGCCGGCCGAGGATCTCCACGCCCGGCTGGCGGCGCTCCGCCCCAAGCCCTGGGCGCCGGACCGCGCCGCGGCGCTCGCCGCCTTCCAATCCTGGCGCGGCGCCGATGCCGGGCCCTTGGCCACGCTGCTGGTCTGGGACGGGGTGGAGCATCTGGCCGAGGCGGATGCCGCCGGGCCGCTGCAAGCGGCGCTGGCCGGGGCCGGACCGCTCACCGTGGCGCTGGCGGAAGGCCGGCCGATCCGCCTGCTGCCGCCACCGGTGGCCGAGGCCGACCAACTGCGGGTCCGGGTCCAGCAGGTGCCGCTGGCGGCCGAGACCGAGGCCACGGTGCTGGCCCGCACCGGGGATGGCCGGGCGCTTGCCGCCGCGACCGTGCCGATCCCGGCCGGCGCCGCCGGGGGCGAGGCGGTGCTGGGATTGCCGCTCGAAATCCGCAACCAGGTGGTGCGATTGGGATTGGAGGGCGAGACCGGCGCCGGCGGCGTGGTGCTGCTGGACGAACGCTTCCGCCGTCGCCCCGTCGGCCTGTTGCCGGGGGCGGAGGAGGCCGCGGATGCGCCTCTCATCGGCGAGTTGTTCTACCTCGACCGTGCCCTCGCCCCCTTCGTCGAGATCCGCCGCGGCCCGCTGGACCGGCTGCTGGCCCGCCCCATCGCCGTGCTGGCCCTGGCCGACCGCCCGGTGCCGGAGGGGCCGGAGCGCGAGGCGCTGACCCGCTGGGTGGAGGCGGGCGGCACCCTGCTGCGCTTCGCCGGCCCGCGCCTGGCCGAGCGCCCGGACCCGCTGCTGCCGGTGCCGCTGCGGGCCGAGCGGCAATTGGGCGGCGCGCTCTCCTGGGAACAGCCGCAGCACCTCGCCCCCTTCCCGGACACCTCGCCCTTCGCCGGGCTTCCCGTGCCGGAGGAGGTGACGGTGGAACGCCAGGTGCTGGCCGAACCCTCGCCCCGCCTCACCGAGCGAAGCTGGGCGCGGCTGGCCGATGGCACGCCGCTGGTCACGGCCGAGGCGCGCGGCCGCGGCAGGGTCGTGCTGTTCCATGTCACGGCCACGGCGGAATGGTCGAACCTGCCGCTCTCCGGGCTATTCGTGCAGATGCTGCGGCGGATCGTGGCGCTCTCCGCCGGCATCTCCGGCCAGGAGGGCGGGGCGCCGCTGGCGCCGCTGGAGACGCTGGACGGCTTCGGCCGGCTGGGCGCTGCGCCGCCCGCCGCCGCCGCGCTGCCGGCGGCGGAGATCGAGACCACCCTGCCCTCGCCCCGGCATCCGCCGGGCTGGTACGGCACGCCCGGCCAAGCCGTGACGCAGGACGCGGCGCAGGCGGCCTATCGCCGGGCGCTCAACCTCGGCGGTGCCGCGCCGGTGCCGCGTGCCGCGCCGCCGCCACCCGAGGGCGCCACCCGGCTCGGCATCTCAGGCATTCCGGCGGAACGCGATCTCGGCCCCTGGCTGCTGGCTGCGGCGCTGCTGCTGCTGGCGGCGGACCTGCTGATCGGGCTGCGGCTGCGCGGCCTGCTGCGGCCGGCGCGGCTGGCCGCCCTGGCCCTGCTGCTGGCGCAGCCGGCGCTTGCCCCCCAGGCCCTGGCCCAGGTCCAGGCCGGATCCGAGTCGGACGGTATCCACGCGCTGGCAACGCGCCTCGCCTATGTCGTCACCGGAGATGCCTCGCTGGACGAGACCATGCGGATGGGCCTGGTCGGGCTTTCGGATTTCGTGAACCGCCGCACCGCCGCGGCGCTGGCCGAGCCGGCGGCGGTGGTGCCGGGGCAGGACGACCTTTCGCTCTTTCCGCTGCTCTACTGGGCCGTGCCGCCGGAGGCGGCATCGCCGGATGCGGCGGCGGCGGCGGCGCTCAATGCCTTCATGCGCAATGGCGGCATCATCCTGTTCGACACCCGCGACGAGGGGTCCGGCGAGGGCTATGCGCCGGGCGCCCGCGCGGCGCTGCGGCGGGTGACGCGCGACCTCGCCATCCCGCCCCTCGCCCCGGTGGCCGAGGACCATGTGCTGAAACGCGCCTTCTACCTGCTGCCGGACCTGCCGGGCCGCTTCGCGGGCGGCCAGGTCTGGGTGGCGCGCGACCAGGACCGGGCGAATGACAGCGTCTCCCCCCGTCATCATCGGCGGGCATGACTGGGCGGGGGCCTGGGCGATCGATGCACGCGGGCAGAACCCCTTCGCCGCCATTCCTGGCGGCACCCGGCAACGCATCCTGGCCTATCGCTTCGGGGTGAACCTCGTGATGTACGCGCTCACCGGCAACTACAAGGGCGACCAGGTGCATGTGCCGGCCATCCTGGAAAGGCTGGGGAATTGACCGCGATGGCCAAGCCCATCGCACGGGAAAGGAGCGCGATGGCCAAGCCCATCGCTGGTGAGCATGGCGCGATGGCCGAGGCCATCGCCAGGGGCACCTGATGCAGCAGGCGATCTCCGGCATCGACTTCGCCCCGGTCCTGCCGCTCTGGCTCCTCGCCACGCTCGGCGCGCTGGCGGTGCTCGCCCTGGTGCCGGCCCTGCTCCGCCGTGCCCGCGGCGCGCCGCTGCGCGCGCTGGTCTTCGCGCTGCTGCTGCTGGCGCTCGGCAATCCGCGGCTGGTGGAGGAAACCCGAGAGACGCGGCCCGACATCGCGCTGCTGGTGGTGGACCGCAGCGACAGCGCCCGCATCGGCACCCGCGCCGCGCAGATCGAGGCGGCCCGCGCCGCCATCGAGGCCCGCGCCGCGCGGCTGCCGGAACTCGAACTCCGCACCGTCGAGGTGCCGGAGGCCGGCAACCAGGGCACCCGCCTCTTCGCCGCCGCCGAGCATGCGCTGGCGGAAATCCCCCGCGCCCGGCTGGCCGGCGTCATCGCGCTGACCGATGGGCAGGTGCATGACGTGCCCGCGCAGTCCTCCATCGAGGCGCCCTTCCATGCCCTGCTGCCCGGCCGGCCCGGGGAGGTGGACCGGCGGCTGCGCGTCATCGAGGCGCCGGGCTTCGGCATCGTCGGCCGCAGCGTGGAACTGCACGTCGCGGTCGAGGACCTTGGCATCCCCGGCCCCGCCAGGGGCGCCGCGCGGCTCTCGGTGCGCCGCGACGGCGCCGCGCCGCGGGTGGAGAGCGTGCCTGTCGGGCGCGAGCACCGCATCACCATCCCGATCGAGCGCGGCGGCCCCACCGTGGTGGAACTCGCCGCCGAGGCGCGCCCCGGGGAGGTGTCCGACCTCAACAACCGCGCCGTGGTGACCATCACCGGCGTCCGCGACCGGTTGCGCGTGCTGCTGGTGAGCGGCGAGCCGCATGCCGGGGAGCGCACCTGGCGCCGGCTGCTGAAGGCCGATCCCGGCGTCGACCTCGTGCATTTCACCATCCTGCGCCCACCGGAGAAGGACGACCTGACGCCGCTGAACGAGCTGGCGCTGATCGCCTTCCCGGTGCGGGAGCTGTTCCAGGTGAAGCTGCGCGAATCGACCTGGTGATCTTCGACCGCTTCGCCAATCGCGGCATCCTGCCGCCGGCCTATCTGCGGAACATCGCCGATTACGTGCGGGGCGGCGGCGCGCTGCTGCTCTCGGTCGGGCCGGAATTCGCCGGGCCGACCAGCCTGGCCAGCACCCCGCTCGGCGCCGTGCTGCCGGCACGGCCCGCCGCCGCGGCCGGCCCGCGGGAGCTGGGCAGCGGCGCGGCCGAGGGCGCCTTCCGGCCGCGCATCTCCGCCCTCGGTGCCCGGCATCCGGTGACGGAGGGGCTGACCGGCGCCAATGACCCGGAAGCGGCCCCCGGTCAGCCCTCGGCGGAGCCGGGCTGGGGCCGCTGGTACCGCAGCATGCGGGCCGACCAGCGCAGCGGCACGGCGGTGATGGAGGCGGCCGGCGGGGCGCCGCTGCTGCTGCTGGACCGGGTCGGCGAGGGTCGCGTGGCGCTGCTGCTCTCGGACCATATCTGGCTCTGGTCGCGCGGCCATGACGGCGGCGGTCCGCAGGCCGAATTGCTGCGCCGCACCGCGCATTGGCTGATGCGCGAGCCGGAGCTGGAGGAGGAGGACCTCGCCGCTCGGATCGAAGCCGGCCACCTCTCCGTGCAGCGCCGCAGCGTCGAGGCCGGGCCGCCGCCCGAGGTCACGGTCACCGCGCCGGATGGCGCCGTCTCGCGCCACGCGCTGGACCCTCGCGGCGGCGGCAAGGCGATGCTCGAATTGCCGGCGGACCAGCCCGGGGTCTGGCAGGCCTCGGATGGCCAGCGCAACGCCTTCGCCGCCGCCGCCGCCGCCAATCCGCCCGAAGTGGCCGATCTCCGCTCCGACCCCGCCCGGCTGCAGCCGATCCTGGCCGCGACCGGCGGGGCGCAGCGCTGGCTCGGCGGCGGGGAGGAGCCGGTGCTGCCGGAATTGCGCCGGGTCGGGCCGGGGCGGGATACCGAGGGCGGTGGCTGGATCGGCCTGGTCCGCCGCGGCGACCATACCGTGACCGGCATCGCCGCCCTGCCGCTGCTGCCGCCCTGGCTGGCGCTGCCGCTCGTGCTGGGGCTGGCGGTGCTGGCCTGGCGGAGGGAGGGACGCTGATGCGACATCCGCTTCGACTGCTTCCCCTGCTGCCTGCCATGCTGCTCCCCTTGGCGGGCTGCGCCACCGGGCCGGGGCTGGAGGCGCGGCTTTTCCCCTTCATCGGCCGGAGCGAGGGCGACCTGGTCGCCGCCTTCGGCGTGCCGGTCCGCACCTACCAGGCCGATGACCGGAAATTCCTGCAATACGAGGAACTCCATACGGCGATCCAGCCGGCCGGCCCCTACTGGTATCCCCCCTATGGGCGGTTCGGGCCGATCTTCCCGCCGGCACCGAGCTATATCCAGCGGGTCTGCGAGATCACCTTCACCCTGCGCCACGCGAGGGTGGAGAGCTTCACCTTCCGCGGCGATGGCTGCCGCTGAGCAGGTCATCGAAGGTTTCCCCGGTGGGCCGGCAATCCATCTCCCCGCTGAACGGCACGCGGTTCCAGTCCGGCCCGGCTTGGTCTAGACCAGCCCCCGGCCGCACCGCCGCCCTGCCCCGCCCGGGAGCCGGAGGGCGGGCCCGTGGCCGGACCGGCCCGAACCCTGGGCCGAACCCTGAGAAGGACGCCATGCGCCGCACCCTGCCGCTCCTGCCCTTGCTCGCCTTCCTTGCGCTGCCGGTGCCGGAGGCCGCGGCGCAGTTCGGCCGGGCCGCCCCCCGTGCCCAACAGGCCCCTGCGGTGCGGCCCCCGCCGCCGGCCCTGCCCGGCTTGCAGAGCCGCCGCGCGCCGGAGCCGATCCCGGCGGATCCCACCCAGAACCTGGCCCCCAATGCCGCGCTCTTCGATGCCATCAACCGCGGCGACCTGCCGGCGGCGCGGGAGGCCGTGGCGCGCGGCGCCGATACCGAGGCGCGCAACGTGCTCGGCCTCACGGCGGTGGATGCCGCCGTGGACCAGGGCCGCACCGAGATCATGTTCTACCTGCTGTCGGTCCGCAGCGGCAGCCGCGGCGGCCAGGCCGAGGAAGCGCCCGCCGCCCCGCCGCCGCCGCCGCAGCGCTCCGCCCGCCGGGTGGCGGAACCGCCCGCGCCACGCCAGGCCGCGGCCGAAGCCGCTGCCCCGGCGGCGGTCCGCAACCCGCGGCTCTGGGCCGGGGATGGTGGCTCGGCCAGCCCGGAGATCGGCTTCCTCGGCTTCGATGCCGGCCGCCCGGCGGGCGCGGTGCCGCCGGCCGAGGCGCGCCCGGCCCGCTCTGCCCGCGCCGGCCGGGGCTGAGTGGCCCGGTCGTCCGCAGGCGCAGCCGGAGGGCGTGAATCGGTCCGCAGGATACAAGCCATGGAGCTGCGCCTGCGGGGCAAGGCCGCGCTGGTGAGCGGCGCCAGCCGCGGCATCGGCCTCGCCATCGCCGAAAGGCTGGCGGCGGAGGGGATGCGGGTGCTGCTGGTCGCCCGCTCCGCCGACAGGATCGGCGAGGCGGCGGCAAGGCTGCCCGGCGCGGCCGCCTTCGCCGCCGACCTGCGGCAGCCGGAGGCGGCCTCGCAGGCCGTGGCGGCGGCGGTCGGGGCATTCGGCCGGCTCGACCTGCTGGTGAACTGCGCCGGCGCAACGCAGCGCGGCGATTTCCTGGCGCTGGACGATGCCGCCTGGGCGGATGGCTATGCGCTGAAGCTCTTTGGCGCGGTGCGGCTCTCGCGCGCCGCCTGGCCGCATCTGCGGGCGGCGGGTGGCGGGATCGTGCATATCGCGGGGGTCGGCGGGCGGCAGCCGGGGGCGGATTTCACCATCGGCGGCTCGGTCAATGCGGCGCTGATGAACCTCACCAAGGCCCTGGCCGATCGCGGCGTGGCGGAGGGGGTGCGGGTGGATTGCATCAATCCCGGCAGCATCCGCACCGGGCGTCTCACCGGCCGCATCGCCGCCTTGGCGGCGGAGCGCGGCCTGGACCAGGAAGCCGCCGCGCGGGCGCTGGCCGAACAGACCGGGGTCGCCCGGTTCGGCGAGCCGGGGGAGATAGCCGCCATGGTCGCCTTCCTGGCCGGGGAAGAGGCCGGCTACATCCAGGGTGCGATCCTGGACGTGGATGGCGGCTGGATGCGGGCGGTCTGACCCCGATACCCTTCGCTCAGGCCGCCCCGCGCATACTTGGCCGGAAGATGCCCGAACTGAACGGTATTGCGGTTAGCACCACCCGTAGCCGCAGCGATATCCACGGTATCCGTAGCCATAGCGCGGCCCCGAGAAGGCGCCTCCGAGAACGGCACCGCCGAGGAGGCCCGCAGCGCCGGCCGCCACGCCTGTCGTGACGGCATTGTTCTGCGCTACGCTTGCCGCCTGCTGGTCGCGCATGGCGCGCTCGCCGGAGACCTGCATCGCGAGGGAATTCGCCTGCGCGCAGGCGTTCTGGCCGTGCCGATCCTTGCCCCCCTGGGCGCTGCACTGCGCCACCAGCGAGTTGTACATCCCCTCGGAAGCCGTCGGGCCGGTCGGCATCTGCTGACAGGCCGTGGTTGCGAGGAGGGCGAGCACGCCGATTCCACTGGCGATCCAGCGCATGAGACGCGTTCCTAAACGGTTGCGGTGGAGATCATTCTAGACGATTTCCCTTGTCGTTGCGGCACAGATCAGCCCTGCCGGCCACGGAAAGGTTTCAATCGTATGTGAGAATTCGCCAGCCCGGATGGCCGATCAGCCCTCCAGCATCGCGACGGTCTGGCCCTCCGCCACCTGCTCGCCCTCCTCCACCAGCAAGGAGGCCACCCGGCCGGCGCGGGGCGCAGTGACGGGGATTTCCATTTTCATGGATTCCAGCAGCAGGATGGTGTCGCCCTCCTCCACCGCCGCGCCGGCGGCGACCTCGATCTTCCAGACCGAGGCGGCAATTTCCGTGACGACCTTGATCCCGGCCATGGTGTTTCCCCCCGCATTCCTGAGTTTGGCTGCGGCGGACAATCCAGACCCGGTCGCGCCCTGTCAACGCGGGGCGGGGTGCCGCGCTTGACGCCTCGCCCGACCCGGCCGGTAGATTGCCGCAGGATGTCGTGACCGAGATTGGCGCACCGCCCCCGGCGAAGGGGCCGGGCGCGGGAGGAAAGCCGAAGCATGCCGCAGAGCCCCGAAGCACCCTTGCCGCTTGCCCATATCCGGGTGCTGGAACTCGGCGGCGGGGTGGCAGCCGCCTATGCCGGCAAGCTCTTCGCCGATTTCGGGGCCGAGGTGGTGAAGCTGGAGCCGCCCGGCGGCGACCCGCTGCGCCGCGAACCGCCCCTGGTCGAGACCGGGCGTGGCACGGAATCCGCCCTCTTCGCCTGGCTGAACACCAGCAAGCGCAGCATCATCGGCGATGCCAGGGCGGCGGCGGCGATCCTCCCCGGCTGCGACGTGCTGATCGATGCCAGGCCGCCCGCCGCGCGCGAAGCGGCGCCGCTCGGCCAGGCCATGCCCGGCCTGGTCGTGGCCGACCTCTCCTGGTTCGGCGAGAGCGGCCCCTGCCGGGACTTCGCGGCCACCGACGTGGTCTGCCGCGCCATGGCCGGGGTCTTCACCTGCACCGGGCCGGAGGCGGGGCCGCCCTCGATGCTGGGCGGCATCGCCGGCGAGGTGGTGGGCGGGATCGCGGCCTTCAACGCCCTGGCCGCCGCGCTGCTCGGCGGAGCCGGGCGGCGCCTTGAGCTCAGCATCCATGAGGCGAATATCGCGCTCGCCGAATACCAGGTGACGCAGAGCGTCACCAACCCGGAGGTGGAGCGCCGCCATGGCGTGAATCGCTTCGCCCCCACCTCGCCGCTCGGCGTCTATCGCTGCCGCGAGGGCTGGCTTGGCGTCACCATCGTGACCCCGGCGCAGTTCCGCAGCTTCTGCGACATGATCGGCTCGCCGGAGCTGGGCCATGACCCGCGCTTCGTGGTGGGTTTCGACCGGCTGCGCCATGCCGATGCGCTGGAGGCGATCTTCGCCCCCCGCCTGCTGGAGCGCAGCGCCGAGGAATGGTTCGCCGAGGCCCTGGCGCGGCGCCTGCCGCTCGCCATCGTGCCCGACATGGCGATGCTGCTGCGGAACCCGGTGCATCGCGCCCGCGACGCCTTCGGCACGGTGCGGCTGGGCCAGGCCCGCTTCGAGGGTCCGACCCTGCCGCAACGCCTGACCCGCACCCCACCACTGGCCGGCGGCACCGCCCCCTTCGCCGGCGAGCACGCCGCGCCGCCGCCGCGCAGCCCGCGCCTCGGCACCGCCGCCCGGCCGGGGACGCTGCCGCTGGCGGGGCTGCGGGTGGTGGACCTCTCCATGGGTTGGGCCGGGCCGCTCTGCACCCGGCAATTGGCCGATCTCGGGGCGGAGGTCATCAAGGTCGAGGCCATCCAGTATCCGGACTGGTGGCGCGGCGTCGACCCGCGCCCGGCCTTCTTCGCGGAGCGCCGCTACGAGCAGGACATGCGCTTCGCCGTGCTGAACCGCAACAAGCTCGGCATCACCCTCGACCTCGCCTCCGCCGAGGGCGCGGCGCTGCTGCGGCGCCTGGTGCGCCAGGCCGATGCGGTGGTGGAGAATTACGCGCGGGAGGTGCTGCCGAAACTCGGGCTGGACTACCCCGTGCTGGCCCTGGAGCGGCCGGACCTGGTCATGGTCTCCATGCCGGCCTTCGGCGCCGAGGGGCCCTGGCGCGATGCGCGTGCCTATGGCTCCACCCTGGAACATGCTTCCGGCCTACCCAGCGTCGCGGGCGAGCCGGACTGGCCGCCCACCACCAACCACATCGCGCATGGCGACCCGATCGGCGGGCTGAACGCCGCCGCCGCGCTGGCGGCACTGCTGCACCGGCAGCGGACCGGCGAGGGGCAGCATATCGACCTCGCCCAGGTGGAATGCATGTTCCCGCTGGCGGCGCCCTGGATCCTCGCGCAATCCATCGCCGGCTCGCCCGGTCCGCGCTGGGGCAACCGACATCCGGCCCAGGTGCCGCATGGCTGCTTCCCCTGCGCCGGGGAGGGCTGGGTCGCGGTGGCGGTCGTGGATGACGCCGCCTGGGTGCGGCTCTGCGCGGTGATCGGCCGCGAGGACTTGGCCGCGGACCCGGCGCTGGCCACAGCGGCGGGCCGGCGCGGGCGGGAGGCGGAGCTCGCCGCCGCCATCGCCGCCTGGACCCAGGGCCGGGAGGCGGGGGCGGCGATGCTCGGCTTGCAGGCGGCGGGAATCGCGGCGGGCGCCCTACCCTGGCCCTCGGCGCTGAAACGGGATCCGCATCTGGCGGCGCGGGGCTTCTGGCAGGTGACGGAGCGGCCGCATCTCGGCCCGCATGAGCAGCCCTCGGCCCCCTTCCGGGAGGCGGGGCGCGGCCCCTATCCGGTGCGGCGGGCGGCGCCCACGCTTGGCCAGGACAATGCGGCGGTGCTGGGCGGGCTGCTCGGGCTGTCGCCGGCGGAGCTGGCGCGGCTGGCGGAGGCGGGCGTCATCGGCACCGAGGCGATCCCGGTTGCGGAGCGGCGGGCCCGCGCGCCGGCAGCCTGAACCGCCCGGAGCCCTGCATCGGCCTGCGGAGCACGAGCAGCCGGGCCGCCAGCCGGCTTGGTAGCCCGGGCCGCGGCATGGACCCCGGCCTATCACGCGGATGTAGGCCCCGCGCCCGGCTGCCGCATGAAACACTCGCCCTGGTCGGACCCTGGGGGTTGTATCCTGCCGCCCCCCTGCGGAATGCGCACAGGAGCGGCGCCGATGCATGTGGCCATGCGGTCCGGGGTGTCGAGGCGAAGCCTGCCGGCGCGGCAGTGCCGCGGGCTTCCCGCGGCCGCGCGATGCCTGCGCCCTGCCGATGCCCGATCGCCCTGACCGGCCCGGCAAGCCCCGCCTCCGCCGCACGCCGAAGGCGAAGCGGGACCCAGCCGACCAGGGCGCCGAGCTGGCGGCCGCGGAGGCGGCGAATGCGGCGCTGCTGCAGGTTAATGCCAGGCTCGCGGCGAGCCGCGCCGCCCTGGAGACCAGCGAGGCCCAGCTCCGTCTGGCGCTCGACGCCGCCCGGATGGCGACCTGGGATTGGGATGCCATGGGCGACAGGATTGTCGGCTCGGCGGGTCGGGAGGCCCTCTACGGCCGCCCACCCGGAACCCTGGCGACCCGTGCGGCGGTAATCGAAGCGGTGCATCCGGAGGATCGCGCCCAGGCCGCCGGAACGATCCTCCGCGCCATGGCACGGCCACCGGGCGAGGAGGAATTCGACGCGGTCGAGTTCCGCGTCACCGATCCGGATGGCAGGGTGCGCTGGCTGCGTTCGCAGGGCAGGGTGACCAGGCGCGACCCGGAGACCGGCCAGGCGCTCCAGGCCGCCGGCGTCACCTATGACATCACCGAGCGCAAGGCGGCGGAGGCGGCGCTGCGCGAGGCCGAGGCGCGGCAGCGCACCCTGTTCGAGGCGGCCCCTTTCGGGGTGATCGTCATCGATCCCATGAGCCACCGGATCCTGGATGTGAATGACCAGGTCTGCGCAGATTACGGCTATGGCCGCGAGGAGCTGCTTCGGATGTCGATCGGCGAGATCGACGTGCTCGGCGAGCCCGAACTGCTGCGCGAACGCGGGCGCGCCCATGCCATCCGCCCCGGCACGCAGGAATTCGAGGCGCAGCACCGCACGAAGAGCGGTGCGGTCCGCGACGTGCTGGTGCGGGTGCGCGGCGTCCGGCTCGGCGGCCGCAAGGTGAGCTATGGCGCGCATTTCGACATCACCGACCGCAAGGCGGCGGAGGCGCGGCTGGCGCTGCTGGCGCGGGAGGTGGACCACCGCGCCAAGAACGTGCTCGCCGTGGTGCAGGCGGCGCTCCGCCTCACGCCCAAGACCGACCCGCGGGAATTCGCCCGTGCCGTGGAGGGGCGGGTGATGGCGCTGGCCCGCGCGCATACGCTGCTGGCGGCAGCGAATTGGTCCGGCGCCCCGCTGCGGGCGGTGGCGGAGGCGGAGCTGGCGGCCTTCCTGCCCGGCCGGCCGGAAGCGCGGGGGCCGCTGGTCTCGATCGAGGGGCCGGAGCTGATGCTCTCGCCCGCCGCGGCGCAGGCCTGTTCCATGGCGCTGCACGAGCTGGCGACGAATGCCACCAAATACGGCGCCTTCTCGGTGCCCGGCGGCAGGGTGGCGGTCTCCTGGGCGCTGGACCCGGCGGCCGGGCTCTGCCGGCTGCGCTGGGCCGAGAGCGGCGGCCCGCCGATCCCGGCGCCGCCGACGCGGCGGGGCTTCGGTTCGCGCCTGCTGGCCGCCACGCTGCACGACCAGCTCGGCGGCCGATTGGAGCAGAAATGGGAAAGGCCGGGGCTGATCTGCGAAATCGCGCTACCGCTGGCCCGGGTGCAGGCGGGCGGGGGGCGGGTGCCCGGCGGATAGATTCCCGCCCCGCAACGGCGCCCGGCCCTTGCCCCCACCCGGCGCCTGTGCTTTACGGCGCGCTTCCCTGCCGCCCGCGAAGGCATCGCGCGCGGCTATGCCCGTTCGCGCCCATCGGCATTCCGCCGGAGGGGCCCCGGGGCTGAGACAGCCATAGGGGAGTATCCATGCCGCTCTATGAATGCGTGTTCATCGCACGCAACGACGTGACGCAGCAGCAGGTCGAAACCATCGCCGACCAGGTCGCCACCATCCTCGCCGAACAGGGCGGGGAGGTGAAGAAGCGCGAATACTGGGGTCTGCGGGGCCTGGCCTACCGCATCAAGAAGAACCGCAAGGGGCATTACATGCTGCTCGGCATCGACGCCCAGCCGGCGGCGATGCGCGAGGTCGGGCGCCAGCTCGGCCTGCATGAGGACGTGCTGCGCGAGATGACGCTGCGCATCGAGGCGATCGACGAAGCCCCCTCCGCCATCCTCAGCCGCCGTGGCGAGGAGCGGGAGCGTGACCGCGGCTTCCGCGGCCCGCGCCCGGCCGGCCGCTTCACCTCCGGCCGCACCCGCGAGCGCAGCGACGACCGCGAGGAATTCCGCGCCCGGCCGCGCGACGAGGTCGAGCCTGCCACGGGCGGCGAGGAGTAAGCCAGAATGTCCGACCAGACGACCACTCCCGCGGGCCCCGCGGGCGACCTGAGCCCCGCCGCCCGCCGCCCCGCCGTTGGCGCCCGGCGTCCCTTCTACCGCCGCCGCAAGTCCTGCCCCTTCTCCGGCCCGAACGCGCCGAAGATCGACTACAAGGACGTGCGCCTGCTGTCCCGCTTCCTCTCGGAGCGCGGCAAGATCGTGCCCTCCCGCATCACCGCGGTGAGCGCGAAGAAGCAGCGCGAACTGGCGAATGCCATCAAGCGCGCCCGCTTCCTGGCGCTGCTGCCCTACGTCATCAACGACTAGGGCCGAACGACGAAGGACGGCGCCCCGGCGGGGCGGCGGAGCGTGAGAGGGGTGACGGCGATGCAGCCGCGGCAACAGGGTGTGCTGGGCAGTCCGGGCCTTCTGGCCGCGGGCGCGGCCGGGTTCGCCGCCGCGGTTGCCGCGCTCTGGGCCTTCCGTGGCCTGCCGATGGGCACGGCGCTGTTCTGGATGGCACCCTTCCCGCTGTTCGCCGCGGGGCTTGGCTTCGGGGCGGGCGCGGCGGTGCTGGCTGCGGCGCTGGCAACCCTGCTGGTCGGCTTCGCCGGCGGCGGGCTGCCGGCCCTGGTCTTCCTGGTGCTATTTGCCGTGCCGGTGCCCTTGCTGCTGGCCACGGGCCTGCAGCCGGGACGCTTCGCGCTTGCGCTGCCGGTGGCGCTGCTCGGCCTCTGGCCGGTCGCGGTGCTGCTCGCCGCCGCCCTGCTGCTGCCCGTCGAGGGCGGGCTGGAGGCGGCGATGCGCAACGCGGTGGAGGCGGCGCTGGCCCGCATGGGCATGCCGGCCCCGGACCTGCTGGTGGCGGAGCTGGTGCGGGTGAAGGCGGCGGCGATCGGTTTCTGGACCGATCTGGCGCTGCTGGCCAATGCCGCCGCGGCCCAGGCCTTCCTGGCCCGGCGCGGCCTGGCGCTGGTGCCGCGGCCCGATTGGGCGGCGGTGCGGCTGCCCGGCTGGTACCCGGTCCTGCCGGCGGTGGCGGCGGGGCTGTTCCTGGCGATGCCGGGGGATGGCGAGCCGGGCGGCGACGCGGTGCCGCTCTCGGCACTGCTGATGCTGCTGATCCCGCTGTTCCTGCAGGGGCTGGCCGGGGTCCATCTCCGGGCCCAGGGCCGCAAGGGAAGGACGCCGATGCTGGCGCTGTTCTATGTGCTGCTGGTGCTGTTCCTGCAGGTGATCGGCCCGGCCCTGGTTGGGCTTGGCCTCTACGACCAATTCCGGCGGCGCCGCGCGCCGCAACAAGGCTGAACCGGCGCCGTGAACCGGCCCGCATAATGAAAGACAGAGGGCTTTTGCCGTGATCGATATCATCCTCATGCAGCGCGTCGAAAAGCTGGGGCAGATGGGCGAGGTGGTGAAGGTCCGCCCCGGCTATGCCCGCAACTTCCTCCTGCCCCAGGGCAAGGCGATCCGCGCCAACAAGGCCAACCTGGCGCGGTTCGAGCAGGACCGCGTGCAGCTTGAGGCGCAGAACCTGAAGCGCCGCGAGGAAGCGGAGCGGGTGGCCGAGCGGGTGGCCGGCCTCAGCGTGGTGATCATCCGCTCGGCGGGCGAGAGCGGCAGCCTCTTCGGCTCGGTTTCGGCGCGCGACATCGCCGATCTCTGCAAGGAAGCCGGGCTGACCGTGGGGCGCCAGCAGGTGCTGCTGGAGGCGCCGATCAAGACGCTCGGCCTCACCACGGTGCGCGTGGAACTGCACCCGGAAGTGCATGTGCCGGTCGTGGTGAACGTGGCGCGCTCCCAGGAGGAGGCCGAGAAGCAGGGCCGCGGCGAGGAGATCGCCCGCGAGGAGGAGCCGAGCCTTGAGGACGAGCTGCGGGCCGAGATCGGCGCGGCGATGGACGACCGCGAATAGGGCCGGACAGCCCGGCGGGTTGGACGATGCAAGGGGGCCGCGAGGCCCCCTTCGCAATTCCCGGGCGCTGCCGGGTGGACAGGAAAAGGGCGCGGCACCCTGCGGCGCCGCGCCCCTTTCAGCCCTGAACGGTCGGCGGATTACGCCGCCTTGGCCATCCCGCGCAGCACGTAGTGCAGGATGCCGCCGTTCTTGTAGTACTCGACCTCGTCGGCGGTATCGACGCGGCACAGCACCTGGGTCTTGTCCACGCTGCCATTCGGCCGGTGGATGACCAGTTCCAGCTTCATCCGGGCGCGCAACTCCTCAAGGCCGAGGATGTCGATCACCTCCTCGCCTGTGATGCCGAGCGACTTGTGGTCCTGGCCGTTCAGGAAGGTGAGCGGCAGCACGCCCATGCCGACCAGGTTGGAGCGGTGGATGCGCTCGAAGCTCTCGGCGATCACCGCCTTGGCGCCGAGCAGGAAGGTGCCCTTCGCCGCCCAGTCGCGCGACGACCCCGTGCCGTATTCCTTGCCGCCGCAGATCACCAGCGGCACGCCCTCCGCCTTGTAGCGCATGGCGGCGTCGTAGATCGGCATCACCTCGCCCGAGGGATGGTGCTTGGTGATGCCACCCTCGATCCCCGGCACCATCTCGTTCCTGATGCGGATATTGGCGAAGGTGCCGCGCATCATGACCTGGTGGTTGCCGCGGCGGGAGCCGTAGCTGTTGAAGTCGTTCTGCCGGACCTGGTGCTCCAGCAGGTATTCGCCGGCCGGGCTGGCCTTGCGGATATTGCCGGCCGGGGAGATATGGTCGGTGGTGATGCTGTCGCCCAGCACCGCCAGCACCCGCGCGCCATGCACGGAGGACAGCGGCTTCACCTCGGCCGTCATATCCTCGAAATAGGGCGGGTTCTGCACATAGGTGGAGCCCGAGTTCCAATGGTAGGTGTCGCTCTCGGCCGCGACATTGATCGCCTGCCATTGCTTCGGGCCCTTGAAGACGTCCCCGTAGCGCTCCTGGAACATCTTGCGCGTCACCACGCCGTGGACCACCTCGTTCACCTCGGACTGGCTCGGCCAGATGTCCTTGAGCGACACCGGCTTGCCGTCCGAACCGGTGCCGACCGGCTCCTTCGTCAGGTCCTTGGTGATGCTGCCGGCCAGCGCATAGGCGACCACCAGCGGCGGGCTCGCCAGGTAGTTGGCGCGCACATTGGCATGCACGCGGCCCTCGAAATTGCGGTTGCCCGAGAGCACCGAGACCCCGACCAGCTTGTTGTCCTCGATCGCATCCACGATCGGGTCCGCCAGCGGGCCGGAATTGCCGATGCAGGTGGTGCAGCCATAGCCGACCGTCTGGAAGCCGAGCGCATCCAGGTCCTTGGTCAGGCCGGACTTGTCCAGATACTCGGTCACCACCTGCGAGCCGGGCGCCAGCGAGGTCTTCACCCAGGGCTGCGTCCGCATCCCCTTCGCCGCCGCCTTCCGCGCCACCAGCCCGGCCGCGACCATCACATAGGGGTTGGAGGTATTGGTGCAGGAGGTGATGGCGGCGATCACCACATTGCCGTGGCCGAGATCGTAATCGGCGCCCTCCACCGGCACGCGCTTTCCGGCCTCGTCGCCCGGCACGCCCATGGTCCCGGCGGCCAATTCCTTGCCGAAGGACACCGCGACATTGGACAGCGCGACGCGGTCCTGCGGCCGCTTCGGCCCGGCCATCGAGGGCTCGACGGTCGAGAGGTCCAGTTCCAGCGTGTCGCTGAAGACCGGGTCCGGGGTATCGGCATCGCGCCACATCCCCTGCGCCTTGGCGTATTCCTCGACCAGCCTGATCCGGTGCTCGTCGCGGCCCGTGAGCCGAAGGTAGCCGATCGTGACGGCATCCACCGGGAACAACCCGCAGGTGGCGCCGTATTCGGGCGCCATGTTGCCGATGGTGGCGCGGTCCGCCAGCGCCAGGTCATTCAGGCCGGCACCGTAGAATTCCACGAATTTCCCGACCACGCCCTTCCTGCGCAGCATCTGGGTGACGGTCAGCACCAGATCGGTGGCGGTCACGCCCTCGCGCAGCTTGCCTGTCAGCTTGAAGCCGATGACATCGGGGATGAGCATGGCGATGGGCTGGCCGAGCATGGCCGCCTCCGCCTCGATCCCGCCGACGCCCCAGCCCAGCACGCCGAGGCCATTCACCATGGTGGTGTGGCTGTCGGTGCCGTAGCAGCTATCGGGGTAGACATAGGTGTCGCCGGCATCCTGGGCGGTCCAGACCACCTGGGCCAGGTATTCCAGGTTCACCTGATGGCAGATGCCGGTGCCCGGCGGCACGACGCGGAAATTGTCGAAGGCGGACTGGCCCCAGCGGAGGAATTCGTAGCGCTCCCCGTTCCGCTCGAACTCGACATCCACGTTCTTCTGCAGAGAGCTGGTGGTGCCGAAGTAATCCACCATCACAGAATGGTCGATCACCAGGTCCACCGGCACCAGCGGGTTCACCCGGCGCGGGTCGCCGCCCAGCTTGATGATGCCGTCGCGCATCGCCGCCAGGTCCACCACGGCGGGGACGCCGGTGAAGTCCTGCATCAGGATGCGGGCGGGGCGGAAGGGGACTTCCTTCTCGGAATGGCCGGCGGGCAGCCAGCCGGCGATCGCCTTGGCGTCGTTCACGGTGTAGCTGCGGCCGTCCTCGTAGCGCAGCACGTTCTCCAGCAGCACCTTCAGACTGAAGGGGAGCCGGGCGAGGTCGACGCCCGGGGCAGCGATGGCCTTGGCCGCCTCGGGCAGGCTGAAGTAGTGATAGGTCTTGCCGTCCACCGCGAGGGTGCGGCGGGTCTTCAGGCTGTCCTGCCCGATCATCCGCATGATCCGGAACCTTCTTGCTTGTCGCGCGCCGCACTGGCGCGTCACCAGCGGGGTTTAAGCATGGCGGGGGTTGACGGTCCACGGGGCAGGGAAATCGGGGGATTTGCCGGAAATGCTGGAGGCGCGGGAACTCGCCTGCCTCAGGGGGGGAGAGGGTGGTCTTCGCCGGCCTGTCCTTCAGGCTGGAGGCCGGCGGAGCGCTGCTGCTGGTGGGCGCGAACGGCGCCGGCAAGTCCAGCCTGCTGCGGCTGCTGGCCGGGCTGCTCCCGGCGGCCGAGGGGGCGCTGCTCTGGGGGGGGGCGGGCCCGCGCTGGCGGACCGGGCGGAACATGCCAGGCGGCTGCGCTACCTCTCGCACCAGGATGCGCTGAAACCGGCCCTGACCGCACGGGAGAACCTGCTCTTCTTCGCCCGGCTCTGGGGGGGCGAGGTGGATGCGGCGCTGGCGGCGCTCGACCTCGGGCCGCTGGCCGAATTGCCGGCCCGGGTGCTTTCCGCCGGGCAGCGGCGGCGGCTGGCCCTGGCGCGGCTGGCCCTGGCGCCGGCACCGCTCTGGCTGCTGGATGAGCCTACGGTGGGGCTGGACACCGCCTCGGTCGGGCGGCTCGGCGTGCTGCTGGCGCGGCACCGGGCGGGCGGGGGGGATGGTGATCGCCGCCACCCACCTGCCGCTGCCGCTGCCGCAGGCCACGGAGTTGCGGCTTTGACTCCCGCAGCGGCGCTGCAGCCGTGACGGCTTGGCTCGCCCTGCTCGGCCGCGAGCTGCGCCTGGCGCTGCGGCATCCGGCGGATACGCTGGCAGCGGTGCTGTTCTTCGTGCTGGTGGCGGCGCTCTTTCCCTTCGGCATCGGTCCGGCGCCGGAGGCCTTGGCCCGGATCGCCCCCGGGGCCCTGCTGGCCGCCGCCCTGCTGGCCGCGCTGCTGCCACTCGACCGATTGTTCGGCGCGGATGCGGAGGATGGCTCGCTGGACCAATTGCTGCTCTCGGGCCTCGGCCCCGCCGCGGTGGCGGCGGCCAAGGCGGCGGCGCATTGGCTGACCACCGGCCTGCCGCTGCTGGTGGCAACGCCGGTGGCGGCGGCGCTGCTGAACCTGCCGGTGGGTGCCTGGCCGGCGGCGATGGCGGCGCTCGGCCTGGCCACGGGTTTCCTGTCGCTGCTCGGCACGGTGGGCGCGGCGCTGACGCTCGGCGCCAGGCGTGGCGGGGTGCTGCTGCCGCTGCTGGTGCTGCCGCTGGCGATCCCGGCGGTGATCTTCGGGGCGGCGGGGATCGAGGCCGCGGCGGCGGATCTCACGCCGCGGCCCTATCTGCTGCTGCTCGCCGCCCTGGTCGCCGCCGCCCTGCCGCTCGCGCCGCTGGCGGCGGGGGCGGCGCTCCGGGGGGGAGTAGCCCTATCCCGGCAGGATCGAGGCGTGCGCCAGGCTGCTCAGCACATCCATGCGCCGGTTGTGGAATTCCTCGGTCTGCCGGCAATTCGACAGGAAGGCGAAGGAGACGCCGGAGGTCGGGTCCGCCCAGCAATAGGAGGAGCCCACCCCACCATGCCCGAAGGTGCGCGGATGACCGATGGTGCCGAGGCCGCGCGCCACCGGTGTCTCGCCCCGCGAGTGCGGGCCGATGCCGCGATGCATCGGGATGCCCATGTATTCGTCCACCCGGTCGCCGGTGAAATTGCGGGTGACGAATTCGATCATGCGCGGCGATAGCACGCGCACGCCGCCGAATTCCCCGCCCTGGGAGAGCATCTGGTAGAAGGCGGCCATGGCGCGGGCCGAGGCATAGCCGCCGCCGCCCGGAATCCCGGCCAGCCGCCCGGCCGGCGTGGCTTCCGGCAGGCGCGGGGTGAAGCGGCCGCCCTCCGGCGGGTCGTAGATCACCGCGGCGCGGTCCTGCTGCGCCTCAGGCAGGCCTACGAAAAGCTCATCCTCCAGGCCGAGCGGGGCGATGACGCGTTCGCGGATGAAGGCGCGGAAATCCTGGCCGGTCAGCGCCTCGATCAGCACCGCCGCGGTCCAATGCGCCGAGGCCGGGTGGTACTGCACCTTGGAATCCGTCGGCCATTCCAACTTGAAGTCGCAGACGGTGCGGCGCAGCAGGTCGTGGTCGGCCCAGGCCGCTTCCGGCACCACGGCGCCGGGGAAGCCGGCCCGATGCGTCAGCAGTTGCAGGACGGTGATCCCGCCCTTGCCATGCACCTCGAAGCCCGGGACATGCTGGGCGATGGTGTCGTTGAAGCGCAGCTTGCCATCCTCCACCAGCATCCACACCGCCGCGGCGGTGATCACCTTGGTATTGGAATAGAGCAGGAGGAGGGAGCGCGCATCGGCCGGTCTGGCCGGCTGCACGGCCGCCTGGCCGAAGCTGCGGAACAGGGCGAGCCTGCCATGCCGTGCCACCGCCACCTGCGCGCCGGGATGGTGCCCCTCGGCGATATGGCGCTCGATGATGCCGCAGAGCCGCTCCAGCGGCCGGGGGTCGAGGCCGAGCGCCTCGGGATTGGATTCGGGCAATGGGAAGGCCATGGCGTTTCTCCCTCGGTGTCGTTTCAGGCAGCTTCCCGGCGCTGCTCCCGTAGCGCCGGCATCGCTTCCGTGGCAAGCAGCCTGACGCTGCACAGCACCTCCGCATGGGTGAAGGCCGCCGAAGGCGAAGCAGCCCTCCCCCCAGGCTTTTGCGGGGAAGCCTATCAGCCCTCGCGGGAAGCGCCAGGGGCGCATGGGTCAGCCCCCTGCGGCGCGGCGTGGGGCCATGCCGTGAGCTTCCCGATGATCGCTGACCCGGAGAAGGTGCGGCTGATGCTGGTCTATCCGCCGAGCACCGGGCGGAACTTCTAGGAGATCCTGCGGGCGATCGACAGCCTGCAACTGACGGATCGCGCCAAGGTGGCGACGCCGGTGAACTGGCAGCCCGGCGAGCTCGCCATCATCCCGCCCTCGATCCCCGACGAGCAGCCCCGCGGCATGTTCCCGCAGGGCTGGGAGGCCCGGAAGCCCTCTCTCCGCCATGTCGAGGTGAAGGCGGGCCGCGGCGCCTGGATCACACGCGGCCGTGCCGGAGCGTCAGGGTCAGCCTGGTTCCACCGCCGGTTCCGTCCCAATGCGCGGTGGCGGACAATTGGCGGGCCAGGCCCTCGATCATGCGCATGCCGGTGCCGCCGAGCGGCTCCGGCGGCAAGCCGCCGCCATCGTCCCAGAGGGTAAGCTGCGCCATGGCGGATTTCAGCGTCTCCAGCCGCAGCCCGATGGTGCCCTGCTCGCCCTCGAAGGCGTATTTCAGGCTGTTGGTGATGAACTCGTTCACGATCAGGCCGAGCGGCGCCGCCTGCTCCGGGGAGATGGTGAGCTTCTTCACCTCCAGCACCAAGCGGATGCGGGTGCCGTCCTCCTCATGGAAGCGCAGCAGGCTGCCCGCCAATTCGGTGAGATAGGCGCCGAGATCAACGCGATCCACCTCGCCGCCGAGATAGAGCTTGTCATGCAGCAGGCGCAGCGCCTCCACCCGCTGGCCGATGGCGCGCAGCGCCTGCCGGGCCTCCAGGTGCCGGGCGCGGCGCTGCTGCACCGCCACCAGGCCGACGATGACCTGGAGGTTGTTCTTCACCCGGTGCTGCAACTCCCGCAGCAGCCTTTCGTTGTCGTCCGCCCGGCGCCGCAATTCCGCCGCCGCCCCCAGCCGCTCCACCGCCGAGGCCAGCATATTGGCGTAGGTGCGAAGGAAGGCGATGTCATCGGCGGTGAATTCCCGCACCTCGCGGCTGTCCACCTCCAGCACGCCATAGGGCGGCTTCCCCTCGGCGCCGATCACCACGACATTCACCAGGGACCGCACCCCATGCTCCCGCACGAAGGCGGGGATGCTGAAGCGATCTTCGGCTTCGGTGTCGGTGCAGATCACCGGCTCCCCGGTGCGCAGCGCATGGCCTTCGGAGGAGGTCTCCTCGGCCCGCACCGTGGTCTGCCCTACGACACCGGGCCGCCAGCCGGTGCCGGCCCGGACCAGCAGGGTCCGGCCGTCCCGCTGCAATTCCATGACCTTGGCGAAATCGGTGCCGAGCCCCTCGGCCACCAGATGGCAGGCGTCGTCCAGGATCTCCTGCAAATCATCGGAGCGCAGCGCCAGCTCGCCGAAGCGTGCCAGGGCTGTCTGCTGCGCCAACAGCCGTTCCCGGCCCGCCTCGTCCTGATCCACCATGCCGCCACAAAGCCGGGAAACGCGGCCGGGTTCCGGCGCCTTGGCCACCTGCAAGACCGGCTTCGGCAAGTTGAGCGGCGCGGGCCCGGATCACGACCTTCAGCGGCTCCGCCTAGATCGTGAAGTTCAGCGGCTCCGCCTAGATCGTGAAGTTCAGCGGCTCCGCCGCGGGCCGCTTCAGCCCGGCCGCCTGGGCACGGCGCAGCAGGTCTTCCAGGGTGAGGGCCGCCAGCCGCTGCCGCAGGCCCGTGTCCAATTCCTGCCACAGCGGCACCACCACCAGGGCTTGCAGCCTGCCGGAAAGCCCCTCCTCCGGCGCCTCCGTCCCTCCCTCCAAAGCGGCCAGGATATCGAGCAGGCGGATGTCGCGGGGGCGGCGGGCCAGGCGGTAGCCGCCGCGCGGGCCGCGCAGGCTCTCCAGCAAGCCGGCGCGGGAGAGCGCCTGCAGCACCGGCTCCAACCCGCGCCGCGCCGTGCCCAGCCGCTCCGCCACCTCGGCCGCACCGGCGAGCTGGCCGCTGCGCCCGGCATGGAAGGCGATGTCCAGCGCCACGGCAACGGCGGTCAGGGCACGGTCTTGGCGCAGCAGCACAGGGCGATTCTCCAGGCGAACGGGACTGAAATACGCCAGCGGATCGTGGTAATCCATGCTGCGATATGCCCCAGCCCGACCCTCCCTCCGCCCCCGCCCCTGGCCGCGGCCGCCTCTACGGCAGCGTGCTGGAGGTCATCGGCGGCACGCCGCTGGTCCGCCTGCCGCGGATCGAGGCCGCCGAGGGGCTGGCCGCGCGGCTGGCCCTCAAGCTGGGATCCCAGAACCCGCTCGGCTCGCTGAAGGACCGGATCGGGCTGGCGATGGTGGAGGCGGCGGAGCGCGAGGGGCTGATCCGCCCCGGCGAATCGACGCTGGTGGAACCGACCTCAGGCAATACCGGCATCGCCCTCGCCTTCGTCGCCGCCGCCAAGGGCTATCGGCTGATCGTGGTGATGCCGGATGGCGCCAGCATCGAGCGGCGCAAGATGATGCGGCTGCTGGGCGCCACCCTGGAACTCACCCCCGCCCGGCGCGGCATGGCCGGGGCCATCGCCCGGGCCGAGGCGATCCTCGAAGCCACGCCGGGCGCCTGGATGCCGCGGCAATTCGACAACCCCGCCAATCCCGCCATCCATGCCGCCACCACGGCGGAGGAGATCTGGGCCGATAGCGGCGGCCTGGTGGATGCGGTGGTGGGCGGCATCGGCACCGGCGGCACGCTCACCGGCATCGCCCGCGCGCTGAAGCCGCGCCGCGCCGGCCTCCGCATCATCGGCGTGGAGCCGGCCGAGAGCGCCGTGCTCTCGGGCGACGAGCCGGGGCCGCACGACATCCAGGGCATCGGCGCCGGCTTCACGCCCGGCGTGCTGGAACTCGACCTGCTCGATGCGGTGGAGCGGGTGGCGGAACGCGATGCCTTCGCCGCCGCCCGCCGCTGCGCCGCGCTGGAGGGGCTGCCCATCGGCATCTCCTCCGGCGCCGTGCTGCATGCGGCGCTGGCGGCGGCGCGCGACCCGAAGCTGGAAGGCGGGCTGGTGGTCGGCATCGCCGCCAGCTTCGCGGAGCGCTACCTCTCGACCGAGCTCTTCGCCGGGCTTTGATGCGCCAGCTCCTCCGCCCGGCCCTGGCCGGCGCCGCCGCCACCTGCTCCGGCAACGGGCTGGCGCGCTTCGCCTATGTGCCGATCTTCCCGGCCATGGTCACGGCCGGCTGGGTGGATGGCGGCGGCGCCGGGATGCTGGGCGCGGCGGCGCTGGCCGGCTACCTGCTCGGCACCCTGGCCGGGCGCGGCACGGCGCGGCGCCTCGGCGTGCCGGGGACGCTCGACCTCGGCATGGGGCTGGTGGCGCTCTCGGTCGCGGCCTGCGCCTGGAATGGCGGCTTCTGGTGGTTCATGGCCTGGCGCGGCATGGCCGGCGTGGCGGGCGGGCTGCTGATGGCGCTGGCCGGGCCGGCGACCCAGGCCAGCGTGCCGCCGCAACTGCGCGGCACCGCGGGGGGCGTGGTGATCGGCGGCGTGGGCATCGGCATCGCCACCGGCGCGCTGCTGGTGCCGACCCTGCTGCCCGCCGGGCTGCCGGCCACCTGGCTGGGGCTGGCGGGCCTCACCCTGCTGCTCTGGGGTTTCGCGCATCCGCGCTGGCCGGACATGGCGTTGCATGGCATCGCGGCCGAGGCGCCGCCGCGCGCCCGGCTGCTGCTGCTGACCTATGGGCTGCATGGCGCCGGCATGGTGCCGCCGATGGTCTATCTGGCGGATCTGGCGGCGCGCGGCCGCGGGCTCGGCGTGGTCTATGGCTCCTTGGCCTGGCTCTGCTTCGGCCTGGGCGGCATGGCCGGGGGCGTGCTGAGCGGCCGCGTCACCGACCGGATCGGCGGCCTGCCGACTCTGCTGCTCTGGCTCGGGTTGCAGGTCCTGGCGCTGGCGCTCACGCTGCCGCCCGTGCCCTGGCTGGTGCTGCCGGCCGCCGTCATCGCCGGCTTCGCGGCGATCGGCGTCACCACCGTGACCCTGACCGTGACGCGGCTGCTGGCGCCGGCTCAGCCGGCCGCGATCTGGGTGCAATGCACGGCGGCCTTCGCGGTGGTGCAGGCGGCGGTGGCCTTCGCGCTGGCGGCGCTGTTTGCCGCGACGGGGGAGAGCCATGCGGCGGTCTTCGGCGCGGGACTCGCTTTCTCCCTCGCCGCTTTCACCGCCGCGGCGGCACTGGCGCGCCGGCCCCGTGCGGCTGCCGTGCCTCGCCCATGACCTTCAGGGCGTGATGCCCTTCTCCCGCACCAGCGCCGACCAGCGTTCCAGCTCGCCCTCCAGCACGCGGCCGAGCGCGGCGCCGTCCTGGCCGATCGGCACGCCGCCCTGTTCGGCGAAGCGCGCCTGCACCTCCGGCAGGGCATTCACCGCCTGCACCGCGGCCAGCACCCGGGGGGGCGATGGCGGGGTCGAGCCCCTTCGGGCCGAACAGCCCGTACCAGTAGCTATAGGCGAAATCGATGCCGGATTCGCGCAGCGTGGGCGCATCCGGCAACGCCGGAATCCGCCCGCCGGCGGTGCCGATGGCCAGCACCCGCACGGTGCCGCCGCGCACCGCGCCGAGCACGGTGGGCGGCGCCGCCACCACCACTTGCAGCCGCCCGGCGATCAGGTCGTTGAAGGCCGGGCCCATGCCGCGATAGGGCACATGCGTCATGCGGGATTGCGCCAGGTCCTGCAGCACCTCCATGTAGAGATGCGGCGAGCTGCCATTGCCCATGGAGCCGAAATTCAGCTCCCCCGGCCGGCTGCGCGCCTGCGCCAGCAACTCCGCCAGGTTGCGGGCCGGGAAGGCGGCAGGCACGGCGAGCACCGAGGGGTAGTCCACCAGCAGGGCGAGCGGCGTGAAATCGCGGCGCATGTCGAGGCCGAGATCGGGCATCAGCGGCACCGCGGTGGCGATCGAATTCTCGGAAAGCAGCAGGGTGTAGCCATCCGGCCGTGCCCCGGCCACAGCCCGCCAGGCGATGCTGCCGCCGCCACCCGGCCGGTTCTCCACCACGAAGGACTGGCCCAGCGCCTCGCCCAATTGCCGGGCATAGAGCCGCGTCACGAAATCCGTGGTGCCGCCGGGCGGCCAGGCGATGATGAGCCGCACCGGGCGTTCCGTGGGCCAGGCTGGCGGCGTTTGCGCAGGCCCCGGCACAGGCCAGAGCAGGGCAAGCAGCGCCAGCAGCGGCGCGGTCCAGCCTAGGGGCATGGCATTCCTCCCGGATTTCGTTGTGCCGACAGCCAAGCCGCGCCAGGGCCCCGCGGTCAAGCAAGCGCCACAGTCCGGTGCTAGCCTCGCTGTCCCGCCACCGGCCAAGGCCCCTTCGCATGCGTCGCACCCTGCCCCTCCTGCCATGCCTCGCCATCTGGCTCGCCCTGCCGGCCGGCGCCGTGGAATTGCCGGTGCGCAGCGTGACCCTTTCCAATGCCGGCCTCATGCAGATCGGGCGCCTGGGCAGCCTGGCGCCCGATGCCGCCATCACCTTCCGCGTCCCGGTCGAGGATGTGGACGACCTGCTGAAAAGCCTGCTGGTCCGCGACCCGCTCGGCCAGGTCGAGGGGGTACGCCTGCCCGCCCAGGACCTGGAAGCCGAGGCCTTCCGCGGCCTGCCGCTGCGCCCCGCGGATTTCGAGAACCGCGCCTCTCTGCTGCGGGCACTCCGCGGCCAGGCGGTGGAGGCCGGCGGCGCCAGCGGCCGGCTGGCGGATGCGGAGGAGGTCGAGGCCGGGCTGCGCATCGCGCTGGTCACGCCCCAGGGCCTCCGCCTGCTGGTGCTGCGGGAGGGCGAGGAGGTGCGGCTGGTGGAGGCCGGCCTCGCCCTCCGGCTCGGCCGCGCGGCGGAGGCGCTGGCGGCCTCGCGCAGCGCCGATGAGCGCCTGGTCGAGATCCGCCTGCGTGGCGCCGGCCAGGCGCGGGAGGTGGGCTTCGCCTATGTCGCCGGGGCGCCGCTCTGGAAGCCGTCCTGGCGGCTGGTGGTGCCCGCCGGCGAGGGCGAGGCGCGGCTGCAGGGCTGGGCGGTGGTGGAGAACCGCTCCGGCGCCGATTGGGAGGCGGTGCGGTTGGCGCTGGTTTCCGGCAATCCGGCCGCCTTCCGGCAGCCGCTCTATACGCCGATCCTGGTCGAGCGCCCGGTGCTGCCGGTGCGGGCCGCGGAGCGGGTGGCGGTGCAGCCCGATACCGGTCCCCGCCCGCCGCCTCCTGCCATGGCGATGTCCGCCGCCCCCGCCCCTGGCCCCATGGCCGCCCGCGGCGCCGGCATGGCGGAGGCGCGCTTCGCCGATCAGTTGGCGGCGGTGCCGCCGGCGGCGGCGGCCAGTTCGGCGGGCCGCGTCGCCTTCACCCTGCCGGCGCCGGTGTCGCTGCGCAGCGGTGAGACGGCCAACCTCCCCTTCCTCGATGCGTCCCTGCCGGCCGAACGCCTCTGGTGGGTGCAGGACCTCGCGGCGCGGAACCCCTTGCAGGCGGTGCGGCTGCGGAACACCAGCGGCGCCGTGCTGCCGGACGGGCTGGCCACGGTCTATGGCGCGGCCGGGGCGGAAGCGGGCGGCTATCTCGGCGATGCGGAGATCCGTGCCGTGGCACCGGGCGAGAGCCGCATCCTGGCCTTCGCCAGGGACCGTGACGTGCTGCTCTCCGCCGCCAATGCCCGCAGCGAGAGCCCCGTGCGGGTGGAACTCCGGCGCAGCCTGGTGGTGGTGGGCACGGTCCGGCGGGAGGAGGTGGCACTGGCGGTGGACCCGCACGGCGCGAAGGGCCGGCTGGTGGTGGACCTGCCCCGCCGGGCCGGCGCCACGCCGCGCTTCACCGTCAGCGCCGAGGGTGATTTCGGCCTCCGTCACGAGGCCCTGCTGGACGGCAGCGCCACCACGCTCCGCTTCACCTGGGAGCGCGAGGGGCGGCAGGAGATCCCGCTCTGGGATGCCGGCCTCGGCGACCCGGTGCTGCTGCGCTGGCGCGATATCGACCTGGAGCAGAGCCTGCGCCGCCTGCCCGGCGGCCCCGGCAGCCTGGAGACGCTGCAAACGGTGCTGGAGCGGCTGCCCGCCGAGGCGCCGGGCCGCGCGGCGCTGGCCGGGGTGGTGCAGTCGCTGGCCGAGACGCGGCGCCTGCTGGATGCGGCCCGCGCCGCCATCCGGCAATATTTCGCCGCCGAGGCCGTGCTCACCCGCGCCCGCGCCGCCGCCGAGGACCGCACCGGGCCGGAACGCGAGGAAGCCCGCCGCCGCCTGAACCAGGCCAGCCTGGCGGCGGAACGCGCCGGCGCCACGGCCGATGCCGCCTGGGAAGCCTGGCAGCGCGCCGTGCAGGAACTGCTGGCGCGGACGGGGTAGCGGTTTGGACTACAGCTTCCGCTCGCCCAGCCCCACGCGCTCATAGATCGCGTTGATGTGGTCCTTCACCTCCTGCGGCGTGTCATCCGTCGCGGGTTGGTGCTGCCAGCCGAGTTTCTCCCGCGCATGGCGGCCCATCACCTCGTCCTGGTCGGAGGTGCCGCCGCTGATGCCATAGGCGCCGACCATCTCCTCGCCCTTGAAGACCGGCGCGGCGCCGCCGGAGATGAAGATCTTGCCGCCGGTGAAGACCGCGGCATTCACCGCCAGTTGCGGGTTGCGTTCGCGCAGCCATTGCTGCGTCACCAGCCCGTCCTGGAAGCGCGGGCTCATGCTGCGGAAGGCCGACATGGTATGGGCCTTGGCCCAGGCGGTTTCCGGGGTGATCCAGCCGGCCTCGTCCATGCGTTCCAGGGCGATGAGGTGGCCCTCCGGCCCGACCAGCGCGACCGAGACGGGCACCCGCATCGCCGCCGCCTTCTCCACCACCGCCTGGATGAATGCGCGGCATTCCGCCGCGAACAGCTTCGCCATCACCCTGCCTCCTTCACTTCGCGCGCAGGCCCGTGGCCTGCATCATTTCACTTCGCGCGCAGGCCCGCGGCCTGCACGACTTCAGCCCATTTCCGCATCTCCGCCGCGATGAAACGCCCGAAGGCGTCCGGCCCGAGGGGCAGCGGATCGATCCCCTGTTCGGCGAATTGCGCAGCCAATTCCGACCCCGTCAGCGCCTCCTGCACCAGCCTGGCAAGCCGGGCGATGATCGGCGCCGGCGTTCCGGAGGGGACCATCAGCCCGAACCAGACCGAGCTTTCAAAGCCCGGAAAGCCTGACTCCGCGATGGTCGGCAGATCCAGCGCCGCGGCGCTGCGGGCGGCGGCGGTGGAGGCCAGCCCCACCAGCCGCCCGGACTCGATGGCGCCACGCACGCTGGAGGCGGGGGAGAACATCACCCCGACCCGCCCCGCCAGCAGATCCGTCACCGCCTGCGGGCTGCCCTGATAGGGCACGTGGCTGAGCCGCACCCCGGCCATCTGGTTGAACAGCTCGCCCGAGAGATGCGGCGAGGTGCCGATGCCGGAGGAGCCGAAGAAGATTCCGTCCGGCCGCGCCCGCGCCGCGGCGACCAGGTCCGCCACGCTGCGCAGGTTGAGCGAGGGATGCGCCACCAGGATATTCGGCACCTGCCCGACCCCGGCCACCGGCAGCAGGTCGCGCAGCAGCTCGAATCCCGGGTTCGGCTGCAGCACGGCATTGATGGCATTGGCGACATTGGCGGTGAAGATCGCATGGCCATCCGGCACCGCGCGGGCAGTCTGCTCGGCGGCGATGCCGCTGGCAGCGCCGGGCCGGTTCTCCACCACCACCGGCTGGCCGAGCGGCCCCTGCAAGGCCCGGCCCAGCAGCCGCGCGCCGAGATCGACCGCGGCCCCCGGCGGGAAGCCCACCACCAGGCGGACCGGGCGGTTCGGGAAAGCCTCCTGCGCCATCGCGCCTGCTCCCCCGAGCAGGGCGATCATGGCCGCGGTGACATGGCGTCGCTGCATGGCGTGCATCCTCGGCCTTCCGATCAGGGGCTGTCCGGGCGCAGCCTAGGCGGCTTTCCGCAGCGCCGGCATTCAAACTCCCGCAGGGCGCGGCACCAGGTTACGCAGCGCCTCGCCCCGCCGCCAGCGCGCCAGGTTGTCGCAGAAGATCCTTGCCACCCTCGCCGGCAGCCCGTCCGAGGCGGCGGCGCTATGCGGCGAGACGATGACATTGGGCTGGTCCCAGAAGGGGCTCTCGGCCGGCAGCGGCTCCATGGTGAAGACATCGAGGAAGGCGCCGGCCAATTGGTCGGACCGCAGCGCCGCCAGCAGATCCGCCTCCACCACCACGCCGCCGCGCGAGACATTCACCAGATGCGAGCCCCGCGGCAGCAGGGCCAGCACGCACGCGTCGATCAGGCCGCGCGTGCTTTCGGTGAGCGGACAGGCGAGGATCAGCCATGCCGTGCGCGGCAGCAGGTCCGGCAGTTCGGCGAAGCCGGCCACGGCATCGAAGCCCGGCGGGATGCCCGCCGCAGGATCGCGCCGCATCCCGGTGGTGCGGAGCCTGAAGGCGCGGCAGAGCCGGCCGATCTCCTGCCCGATCGGCCCGGTGCCGATGACGAGCGCCGCCTGGCCCTCCACATCGCGCGGCTCCGCGCCGGTATAGAGCGGTTCCCAGGCATGCCGCCGCTGCGCCTCCGCCGCGCGCGGGAAGCCGCGGGCCAGCGCCATGAGGCCGGTGACGGCCGTCTGCGCCACCGCGGGGGCGCTGGCGCCGGCGGCATTGGTGAGCAGCAGCCCGCGCGCCAGCATCTCCTGATAGGCCACCATGTCGGTGCCGGCGGAGAAGGTCTGCACCCAGCGCAGGTCGGGCGCCGCCTTCAGCAGCTCGATGAAGCGGCGGAAGCGCGCGGTGAGCTGATGCCGCGTGCCGCCGACAAAGAGGTCGCGCGAGACGAAGGCGACCTCGACGCCGGCGGTGTCCGGCAGCGCCCCTTCGGGCGCCGCCGGCAGCAGCACCGCCCCCGGCGCGGCGGCGAGGATCGCCTCGCCATGCCGCCGCGCCGCGACATCGGACAGCAGAACCTGCAAGGCGCCCGTGGCCGGCCGATTCACGGCTCCGGGCATGGCGCCCTCCGCCGATCGGACGGCATCAGTCCCGATAGCTCGGGTCGATCCGGTCCAGCTTGCGCAGCAGTGCCGGCCAGTCGAGCACGCCGAAGGGGCGGCGGGTCTGCGGCTGGTAGTTCATGTAGGTCTTCTCGACCACATCCTGCGGCAACTTGATCATCGGGCTGTTGCAGGACATCGCCGCGATCTGCGTCTTGCAGGACAGTTCCAGCCGGTGCAGCGCGTTGAAGCACTCGGGGATGGTGTTGCCCACCGTCAGCAGGCCATGGTTGCGCAGGATCATGGCGTTGTTGTCGCCGAGGTCGCGCACCAGCCGCTCCTGCTCGGAAAGGTCGAGCACCACGCCGTTGAAGTCGTGATAGCTGATATGGGCGAAGCGCATGCTGGTCTGGGTGTTCGGGATCAGCCCGCATTCCAGCGTCGAGACCGCCATGCCCGGCCAGGTATGGGTATGCGCCACGCAGGCGATCTCGTGCTTCGCCTTGTGGATCGCCGAATGGATGACGAAGCCGGCGCGGTTCACGCCGTAATCGGTGCCGGGGAATTCCGGCTTCAGCACCACGTTGCCGTCATAGTCGATCTTGATCAGCGAGGAGGCGGAGATCTCCTCATAGAGCATCCCGTAGGGATTGATCAGGAAAGTGTCCTCGCCCGGCACGCGGACAGAGACGTGGTTCGCGATCAGGTCGCTCATGTGGTAGAGGTCGACCAGGCGATAGCAGGCGGCGAGATCGACCCGGGCCTGCCATTCGGCGGCGCTGACCTTGTGGCGCATGGAGGGGATTCGGTATTCGGTGCTGTCGAGCATCGCTTGGGTTCTCCTGTCCTCAGATGGTCGGGAAGTCCTGGGGCCGGGCGGGATTCCCCGCCAGGGTGCGGCGGGTCATCGGCCCGTGAACGCGGGCTTGCGCTTCTCGGCGAAGGCGCGGGTCGCTTCGCGGTGGTCCTCGGTGCTGGCGGCGATGGCGGCGCAGGAGGCGGCGAAGTCCAGCGCGCTGCGGAAATCGCTGCCGGCGCCCTGCTGCACCATGCGCTTCATCAGCCGGATCGCCACGGTCGGGCCATTGGCCAGGCGCTCGGCCAGGGCGCGGGTGGCGTCCATCAATTCCCGCATCCGGCACCACGCGGTTCACCAGGCCGATCCGCTCGGCCTCCTGCGCCGAGACGAAATCGCCGGTCCAGAGCATTTCCAGAGCCTTGGGCTGGCCGATCAGCCGCGGCAGCATCCAGGCGCCGCCATCGCCGGCGACGAAACCCACCTTGATATAGGTCTCGGCGAAACGCGCGCTCTCGGCGGCGATGCGCAGGTCGCCCATCAGCGCCATGTCCATGCCGGCCCCCGTGGCCGCGCCGTTCACCGCGACGATATAGGGCTTGTCGAGCTCCATCAGCGTCAAGGGAATGCGGTGCACATGGTCGGTGAGGTATTTGCGCCGGTCCCAGGGCTGCTGCCCGCCGGCTGAATTCTTCGCCATGCGCTTCACATCGCCGCCGGAGCAGAAGATGCGCCCCGCCCCGGTCAGCACCACGGCGCGGATGGCGTCATCCAGGATGCATTCGCGAAGCGCGGCCTCCCAGGCGGCCAGCATCTCGGTGGTGAAGGCATTGCCGGAATCCGGCCGGTTCAGGGTGATGGTGGCGATGCCGCCGGTGGTCTCGAACAGAAGCTCGCTCATGCGGTTTCCTCCAGCACCGCGAGGGCATCGGCGATGGAGACGCCCTGGCCTTCCGGGTGCACGATGACGGGGTTCAGGTCCAGTTCCTTGAGGCGCGGCCCGGCGGCGACGCCGATCTCCGAGATGCGCGCCAGCAGCGCCGCCAGCGCCTCGACATCCGCAGGCGGGGCGCCGCGCGCGCCGGTGAGCAGCCTGGCGCCACGCAGCGACAGGATCATCTCCCGCGCCTCCACGACACTGACCGGGCAGGGCGCAAGCACCGTATCGGCCAGCACCTCGGCATGGATGCCGCCGAGGCCGCAGAGCACCATCGGCCCGAAATCCGCATCCCGCGTCAGGCCGATGATGCATTCCACGCCGCGCGGCGCCATGCGCTGCACCGACACGCCCTCGATCACCGCGTCAGGCGCATGGTGGCGCACGGAGTCCATCATGCGGGTGAAGGCGTCGCGCACCGCTGCCGCATCCGCGAGGTTGAGCGCCACGCCGCCGGCCTCGGTCTTGTGCGGGATGCCGCGGGACTGGATCTTCAGCGCCACCGGGAAGCCGATCGCCCCGGCCACCGCCGCCGCTTCCGCCGCATCGCGCGCCAGGCGTTCCGGCGGCAGCGCCAGGCCGCAGGCGGCGAGCAGGGCGCGGCTCGCATGTTCCGTCAGTGCGCCCTGCCCCTGCAACAGCCGCAGCGCCGCTTCCGGCAGCGGCGGCTCTTCCGGCAATGGCACCGGGCCGCGCGCCTGGAATTCCGCCTGGTCCACCAACGCCCGCAGCGCCCGCACGGCGCCGGTCATGCTGGGGAAGCAATGCAGGTCGAGTTCGGCGAAGAGGCGCTTCGATGCCTCGGAGATCACCGAATAGCTGTAGAACAGCACCGGCTTGCCGCCGCGCCGCGCGATCTCCGCCAGGCCCGCGCCCTCGCGCAGCAGCCGCCCCTCATGCGCGAAGGAGCCGGCGATGATGAAGGCGTCGATATTCGGCGCGTCATACAGGATGGAAAGGCAGCCGAGCAGCCCGCTCATGCCCTGCGCCGTGACATCCACCGGGTTCCGCGCCGCGCCGTAATGCGGAATCTCCTGCCGCACCCGCGCCTGGAATTCGGGCGGCAATTCCCGGCACCTCCAGCCCGAAGCGGCCGCAGGCATCGGTCATCCAGACCGCCACGCCGCCGGAGGTGGTGATGAGGCAGACGCGCCGCCCGCTCGGCAGCGGATGCCGTGAGAGCCCCGCCGCGATATCCAGCAGCTCGTCCTGGTCATCCGCCCGCTGGATGCCGTGGCGGCGGAACACCGCGTCGCAGGCCGCGGTCGTGCCCGCCAACGCCCCGGTATGCGAGGCCGCCGCCTGCCGCCCGGCCTCGGAACGCCCGGCCTTGGCCACCACCACCGGCTTGCCCCGCGCCGCCGCCGCCCGCGCCATGGCCAGGAAGCCGGCCGGGTCGCGGATGCCCTCCAGATAGAGCATCACCACGCCCACCGCCGGGTCCTCCGCGAAGTGCCGCGCGAAATCGGCGATGGTGAGGTCCGCCTGGTTGCCGACCGAGACGATGTGGCTGAAGGACAGGTCCAGCCCCCGCCCGCGCTGGTAGAAGGCGAAGCCGAGGCCGCCGCTCTGCGAGGCGATGGCGATGTTGCGCCCCGGCCGGTCCGGCCCCTTCTCCACATGCACCGCCGGGCTGAAGGTGGCGGCGAGGTCGGCATGGATGTTGGAGAAACCCTCGGCGTTCGGCCCCGCCACGCGGATGCCGAGGCGCCGTGCCACCTCGGCCAGCTCCCGTTGCAGCCGCGCCCCCTCCTCCCCCGCTTCGGCGAAGCCGGAGGAGAACACCACCGCGCCCGGCACCCCGGCCGCCGCGCATTCCTCCAGCGCCGCGGCGACGGTCGGCGCCGGCACCGCGATCAGCGCGAGATCCACCGGCCCCGGCACCTCCGCGATGCTGCGGCTGGCAGGCAGGCCGTGGATGGTGCCGCCCTTGCGGTTCACCGGATGGATGGCGCCCTGCCAGCCCACCGCCAGCATTGTGTGCAGGATGCGGCCGCCGATCTTGGCCGTGCCCTCGCTGGCGCCGATCAGCGCGATGCGGCGCGGGTTCAGGAATCGGTCGAGCATCAGGCGGCGAAGCCCGGCGGCAGCGCCCCGTCCGTCAGCAGCGGCCAGAGCCCCTCGCTCCCCACCGCCCGCGCCATGCGCCCGACCACGCCGGCCCATTCGGCCTCGCTGCCGAATTCGTCGCGCCAGGACCAGAGCCGGCGCGTGCTGAAATGCAGCACATGCTCATGCGTGAAGCCCATGGCGCCATGCACCTGATGCGCAATGCCGGCCCCCAGGGTCGCCGCCTCGCCGACCCGCAGCTTGGCGCAGGCGATCTCGAAACCTGCCGGGCCGGCGGTGGCGGCGCGGGCGGCGACCTCGGCGGCCACACGCGCCGCGGCGGCCTGGCTGGCCAGCACCGCGATCTGATGCTGCACCGCCTGGAACTTGGCGATCGGCCGGCCGAACTGCACGCGGTCCTGCGCATAGCGCAGGGTGAGGTCGGTGATGCGCTGCAAGGCGCCGGCCATGGCATTGGCGCGGAACAGGGCGCCCAGCCCGCGCAGCCGTTCCGGCGTGAGACCGGTGCCCGGCGCCCCGGCGGCCAGCACCGGTGTCGCCGCCAGGTCCACCGTGTCGCGCGGCTCCCCGGCATGGTTCCGCGCCTGCTCCACCACCGCGGGCGCCCCGGCCAGCACGGTGCGCGCCCCCTCCGGGCCTGGCACGACAACGACAAGGCCACTGAGATGCCGAGCCCAGGGCACCCGCCGCATCCGGCCAGCCAGCCGCCCCCCCCGCGAAGCCCGCCACATCGCCGCGCAGCACCGGGGCGATGCCGAGCGGCCCCTCCGGCGCCGCCAGCCCGGCCGCCGCCAGCGCATGCTGCGCCAGCAGCGTCTCCTGCACCGGCACCGGCACGGCATGCGCGCCGGCGACGCGCACCAGCGCCAGCAGGTCGTCCAGCGCCAATCCCGCGCCGCCTGCTTCCTCCGGCGCCCCGGCCAGGGCGAGGCCGGTCTCCTCCATCGCCGCCCAGAGCGCCTGCGGGAAGGTCCCGGCCTCCACGGCGTCGAGCGTGGCGCGGGTCGCGTGTTCGGCGAAGAGCCGGTCCGCGGTTTCGGTGAGCAGCCTGGTGGTGTCGCTCATCTCAGGCCAAGCCCCCGGGCGATGATGCCGCGCAGTACTTCCTTGGTGCCGCCGCGGATGGAAAAACTCGGCGCGTGCAGCACGCCATGGCCGAGCACCTTGGCGTAGTCGTCGCCCTGCGGCAGTCCGGCCAGCGCCTCCTCGCCCACTAGCCGGCGCGCGACTTCCGGCACCTCCTGCTCGAAGACCGTGCCGAGGTCCTTGATGAGCGCCGCCTCCACCTGCGGCTGCTGGCCCTGCTCGACCAATTGCGCCACGCCGAGCGACATGTTGCGCAAGGTCCAGAGCTGCGCCACCAGCCGCCCCACCGCGCCATCGCTCTCCGGCGGCGCCTCCGGGCCCAGGTGGTCCAGCAGCCCGACCAGCACGCTGTGCGAGCTCAGCCAGCGGTCCGGCCCGCTGCGCTCATAGACCAACTCGCTCGTCACCTGCTTCCAGCCATTGCCGATGGTGCCGATGACCCGGTCCTCCGGGATCAGCACATCCTCGAAGAGCACCTCGTTGAAGTCGTGCCCGCCAGCCAGGTTGATGATCGGCCGGATGCTGATGCCCGGTGACTTCATGTCCACCAGGAATTGGCTGACCCCGGCATGCCGGTCCTCGCCGAGCGGCGAGGTACGGGCGAACAGGATCATCATGTGCATGCGATGCGCGTTGCTGGTCCAGATCTTGCGGCCATTCACCCGCCAGCCGCCCTCCACCTGGGTGGCCCGCGTGCGGATGGAGGCGAGGTCGGAGCCGCTGTCCGGCTCGCTCATGCCGATGCAGAAATACATCTCCCCGGCGGCGATGCGCGGCAGGAAGGCCTGTTTCTGCTCCTCGGTGCCGAAGCGGAGGATGGTGGGGCCGCTCTGCCGGTCGGCCACCCAATGCGCGCGCACCGGGGCGCCATGCGCCAGCATCTCCTCGGTCATGACATGGCGCTCCAGCGCGCTGCGCTCATGCCCGCCATAGCGTTTCGGCCAGGTCATGCCGAGCCAGCCGCGCTGGCCGAGCCGCCTGGAGAATTCCGGGTCCCAGCGGGCCCAGCCACCGGCACCCCGGGTGAAGCGGCCCTCTGCGATCTCGTCGCGCAGGAATTCCCGCACTTCCCGCCGGAATGCCTGCAACCCTGGCGAAATCTCCGCAACGGCGAGGTTCACTCCCCCGTCCATGCCCGCTTCCTCCATACGCTGGAGGCGAGCTTAGGGGCCCGTGCCGCCCCCCTCAAGCCGGGGGCGCGGGATCACTGCGAAGGCATCACCGTGGTGGAGGCCTGGGCGGCGCGGATGGCGCGGCGCAGCTTGGCCACGCCGGTGCGGACATGGCCATTGCCGCAGAGCTTGACGCCCTCCGCCGCCAGGGAGCGGGAGGGCTCGCGCCGGGCCGCCGGCAGCGAGGCCAGCCGGGTGGCGAGGCTGCCGCAATATTCGGCGGTATCGGTGGTGATCCGCGGATCGGGTTCCGCCGCGGCGGAGACCGCGAGGGCGAAGATCAGGACAGGGGGCATCAGCAGACCACGCATGGCGCAGCAGAATGCCGGCCACGGCCTCAAGCCGCAGTGGGCAGTGCATGACGCTTCGGTCATGGCGAGGTTCCGGCAAGGATCGGGTCAGGGCAGCGGCAGGCGCAGCACCACCCTGAGGCCCGGCGGCTCCCGCCCCGGCACCGCATCCTCCAGCCGGACCTGCCCGCCATGCAGATGCGCCACCGCCTGCACCAGCGAGAGGCCGAGGCCGGAGCCCGGCGTGGCACGGGCCTTGTCGGCGCGGAAGAAGCGCTCCCCGGCATGGCTGCGGTCCTCGGGCGAAAGGCCCGGCCCATCATCGGCCACCACCACCTCGATGCTCCCCGGCACCGTGCGGGCGGCAAGCTCCACGGTGCCCCCCCGGGGGCGTGAATTTGATGGCGTTGTCGAGCAGGTTGGCCACCGCCTGGAGCAGCAGGTCGCGGTCGCCCACCAGTTCCAGCCGTTCCGGCAGGCTGGTGGTAAGCCGCTGGCCGCGCGCCTCCGCCGTCGCCTCGTAGAGTTCCGCCGCATCGGCCAGAACCGGCACCAGGTCGAAGGTGGCGAAGGCGGCGCGCCGGGCGCCCGCCTCGGCCTCGGCGATCCGCAGCAGTGCCTGGAAGATGCGGCTGATGCCATCCAGATCGGCGATGCCCTGCTCCACCGCCGCGCGCAGCGGGACGCTCTCCGCCGGGCCGTCCCCGTTGGCGGCGCCATTGGCGCCCCCATTGGCACCCTCGCGCGGCGCCCCCCCGGCCGCTTCCAGCGCATCCTCCAGCTTCGCCCGCACCCGGGCGATCGGCGTGCGCAGGTCGTGCGCGATGGCGTCGGAGACGCCGCGCACGCCTTCCATCAGCGTGCCCATGCGGTCGAGCATGGTGTTCATGGTCGCCGCCAGCCGGTCGAACTCGTCGCCGCGGCCGGAGAGCGCGACGCGCGAGGACAGGTTGCCCCCCCGCGATGGCGGTGGCGGTGGCGAAGGCCGGGCGCATGCGCCGCTGCAGCGCATGGCGGATCAGCCAGGCGCCAGCGAGCGCGAAGACGATGACCGCGCCGGAGGCCCAGAGCACGCCCTCGGTGATGAGCCGGCGCAATTGCTGCCTTTCCGTCTCGTCGCGGCCGATCAGCAGGCGCAGCCCCGGCAGGTCCAGCCGGTGCAGCCGCGCTTCCGCCTCGGCGCCGTCATGCAGCACGCGGGTGCGAATCCAGGCCCCCGGCTCGGAGGCCACGGCCGGCCAGTGGCTGAGATTGCCGGCCAGCCGGCGCTGCCCCGCCGCATCCATCATGAGGTAGATGGATTCATTGTCGGCATCGACCGCGAGGCGCTCCTCGATCGCCTCGGCAACCCCGGTCGGCCCCGCCTCCCGCCAGCGTTCCGCCAGCGCGGTGGCATCGGCGCGGATCGCGATGTCGGTCTGCCGGTCGAGCGCGCCCGCGGTCGCCCACCACAGCACGGCGACCAGCGCGATGGCGGCGCTGGCGAACATCGCGACGAAAAGCACCGCGAAGCGGAACCCGGCGCTGCGCAGCAGCCGCGGCGGGCCGAGCCCGCTGCCGGACGCGAGGCCGCCGCTCAGGACGTGCCGGTCCTGGCCGCGCCGATCCCGGCAGCCACACTCACGGCTCGGCCCGGATCATGTAGCCGGCATTGCGCACCGTGTGGATCAGCGGCTGGTCGAAGCCCTTGTCCAGCTTCTGCCGGAGCCGCGAGACATGCACGTCGATCACGTTGGTCTGCGGGTCGAAATGGTAGTCCCAGACCTTCTCCAGCAGCATGGTGCGGGTCACCACCTGGCCGGCATGGCGCATCAGGTGCTCCAGCAGCCGGAACTCGCGCGGCTGCACCTCGATGCGGCGGCCGGCGCGGGTCACGCTGCGCGACAGCAGGTCGAGCTCCAGGTCGGCGACGCGCAGCTTGGTGGCCGGCGCATCCACCGAGGGCCGCCGCCCCAGCGCCTCCACCCGCGCCAGCAGCTCGGCGAAGGCGAAGGGCTTGGTGAGGTAGTCGTCGCCACCGGCCTTCAGGCCCTTGACCCGCTCGTCCACCGCCGAAAGCGCCGAGAGGAACAGCACCGGCGTGCGGTTGCCCTGGCTGCGCAGCGTCTCCACCAGGCGCACGCCGTCCACGCCGCCGGGCAGCATGCGGTCGAGCACCAGCATGTCGAATTGCTCGGACGCCGCGAGGAACAGCCCGTCACGGCCATTCAGCGCGTGTTCCAGGGTATGCCCCGCCTCCTGCAACCCCTTCTTCACGAAGCGGGCCACCTCGGCATCATCCTCGACCAGCAGAATCCGCATCGTTCCCTGTCCTTGCCCGGCTATGCCTGCCCAGCTATCCCCGCAAGCTATCCCTGCCCTGGCCGGCGCCCCACCTGTACCGGCAATTCCCGCTCGCGTCCCTCCCGCAATACGGTCAGGCGCACCGTCTGGCCCGGCGGCACTGCGGCGACATTGCGGACCAGGGCGCGGGAGGTTTCCACCCGCTCGCCATTGATCGCCACCACCACGTCGCCCGGCCGCAGCCCGGCGCGGCCAGCCGGGCTGTTGCGCTCGATCCCCGCCACCAGCACGCCGCGGCGGGCGGCGCGGCCATCCTCCGGAACCAGGTCCTGCACGGAGACGCCGAGCCAGCCGCGCTCCACCCGGCCATCCCGCAGCAATTGCTCGATCACCGGCCGCGCCAGGTCCGAGGGCGTGGCGAAGCCGATGCCGGCGCTGGCGCCGGAGGGCGAGTAGATGGCGGTGCTGATGCCGATCACCTCGCCCGCCATGTTGAAGACCGGCCCGCCGGAATTGCCGGGATTGATGGCGGCATCGGTCTGCAGGAAGTCATCGAAGGGCCCGGCGCCGATCTCGCGCCCGCGCGCCGAGACGATGCCGGAGGTGACGCTGCCCCCCAACCCGAAGGGATTGCCCGCCGCCAGCACCCAGGAGCCGACGCGCGCCTGGCTGGAACTGCCCCAGGCCAGGCTGGGGAGCCTGCTCCGCGCATCGATCTTCAGCAGCGCGAGGTCGGTGAGGTCGTCGGTGCCGACCACTCGCGCCGGAAGCTCGGTGCCGTCCTGCAGGGACACCACCACCCGCGTCGCATTGCCGACCACATGGTTGTTGGTCACCACGAAGCCGGCCGGGTCGATGATGAAGCCGGAGCCCGCGCCCGAGACTTCCTGCCGGCGGTTCCGCAACCGGTCGCGGAAATAGCGCTCCAGCGGCGTGCCGCGAAGCTCGGGCGGCAATTGCGCCACCTGCTCGCTGGTCACGGCGATATTGACCACGGCGGGCAGGACCCTTTCGGCGAGGTCGGCGAAATCCGGCACCAGCACCATGCCGCGCTGCGCCGCGGCGGGACCGGCGCAGCCCGAAAGGGGCAGCAGCGTCGCCGACAGCAGCAGGCCGGTGAGGCCGAGGCCGAAGCGGCGGCGTGGCGGGGCAGTGGACATGCGCGGGGTGATCCTCGGGGTGGTGCGGCGGCGGGCGGCGTGGCGTTTCACCCAAGTCTGGGCAGGACGGCCCGGTCCTGCAACCTCTGCGCCGTCGCTTCATCCATGCCCCCTTCCCTGTTTCGGCCCCTGTTTCGGCCCTTGGGGCTTCGGCGGATCGGGCTGCGCCCTGGCCGGGTCCTCCGGCCAGGCGTGTTTCGGGTAGCGGCCGCGCATCTCCTTCCGCACCTCCGCCCAGCCGCCGCGCCAGAACCCGGCCAGGTCGCCGGTAACGGCGATCGGCCGCCCGGCCGGCGAGAGCAGCGCCACCTGCAATGGCACGCGGCCCTCGGCGAGCGGCGGCAAGCTGGCCAGGCCGAACAGGTGCTGCGGCCGCGCCTCCAGGGTCGGCGTGTCCCGCGCATAGTCGATGGCGGCGCTGCGGCCGGCGGGCAGGGCGAGCCTGGCGGGCAGCGCGGCATCGAGCCGCCGCCGCTCTTCCCAGGGCAGGGCGCCGAGCAGGATCTCCGGCAGGTTCAGCCCGGCCAGTTCCGCGAGCCGCGAAAGGCCCGCGAGATGCGGCGCCAGCCAATCCTGCACGCTGGCGATCAGCGCCGCATCCGAGAGGTCGGGCCACGCCGCCCCTGCCCCCTCGGCATGGCGCATCCAGCCCAGCCGCGCCTGCAACTGCCGCGCGGCGGCGGTCCAGGGCAGGTCGCGCAACCCGCGCTCCGCCACGGCTTCGGCCAGGGCGGCGGCGATGGCGGCGGGGTCATGCGCGGGGTCGCCCGGCGGCAGCGGTGCCTCCTCCAGCACCAGCGGGCCGAAGCGGAGGCGGCGGCGGGCCTGCACGGTGCCGGTGCGGGGATCGAAGGCGGCGCCCGCCTCGCGCAGGAAGCGGTCGGGGAAGCGCGCCTCCAAGGTGGCGCGGTCGAGCGGCGCGGCCATGCGGATGCGCGTCTCGGTGCCCTGGAGTTCGAGATCGGCCACCGCCAGCAGGGCGGATTTCGAGAGCTTGTCGGTGGCCGGCAGCCGCGCGCCCTGTCCCCCGGCGGAGCCGGCGCCACCAAGACCGGCAAGCCGGAAGGCCCCATCCATCACGCCGCGCCTGGCCGCGATCCGGTCCGGGAAGCCGGCGGCGAGCAGCGCCCCGGCATCGCCCTCCGGCTGCGCCGTGCCATGCAGGCCGAGCCGCCGCCGGTGCAGCGCCGCGGCGCGGCGGATGCGGTGGAGGGCGGCGCGATCAGCGTTGGGATCATCCGCGCCATGCAGCAGGTCGAGGCGCAGCGTGATGTCGGCGGGCGCTTCCTTGCCCCGGATCGGGTCGCGCTCCTCCAGCAGCGCGGCGAGGTCGGCGGCCAGCGCCCGCTCGCCCTCGCCCTCGGCCGCCGCCAGCATCCGCGCCAGGCGCGGATGCGTGCCGAGCCGGGCCATGCGCCGGCCGGTGGCGGTGATGCGCCCCTCCGCATCCAGCGCATCGAGGTTGCGCAGCAGGGCCCGCGCCGCCGCCAGCGCTCCGGCGGGCGGCGGATCGAGGAAGGCGAGCGCGCCGGGCTCCGTGCCCCAGGCGGCGAGGTCGAGCGCCAGGCCGGAAAGCTCCGCCTCCAGGATCTCCGGCCGGTCCTGCAGCGCCAGGCCGCGATGCAGCGCCTCCGACCAGAGCCGGATCGCCACCCCCGGCGCCGTGCGGCCGGCCCGCCCGGCGCGCTGCTCGGCGGCGGCGCGGGAGATGCGCACGGTCGCCAGCCGGCCGAGCCCGGTGGCGGGGTCGAGCCGTGGCGTCCGCCGGAAGCCGCCATCCACCACGATGCGGACGCCGGGGACGGTGAGCGAGGTCTCGGCGATCGAGGTCGCCAGCACCACCTTCCGCTGCACCGAGGGGCCGAGCGCCCGATCCTGCTCGGCCGGCGGCATCTCGCCGTGCAGGGGCAGCACCTCAGCGTCCAGGCCCGCAAGCCGTTCCGCGGTGCGGCGGATCTCGCCCCAGCCGGGCAGGAAGGCCAGCACATCGCCGGGATGCTCGCGCAGCGCGGCGCGGATGGCGCCGGCCATGGCCTCCGGCAGGTCGCGCGGGTCGGCCAGGTCGCGGGCGCGATGCGCGACCTCGACGGGAAAGGCGCGGCCGAGGCTCTCGATGACGGGTGCCTCCCCGAGAATCCCGGCGAAGGCGGCGCCATCCAGGGTGGCGGACATCGCCAGCAGCCGCAGCTCCGGCCTGAGCGCGTGTTGCAGGTCGAGGCAGAGCGCCAGGGCCAGGTCGGTATCGAGGTTGCGCTCATGCGCCTCGTCGAAGAGCACCGCGGCGACGCCCTCCAGGCCGGGGTCGGATTGCAGGCGGCGCACCAGCAGCCCCTCGGTCACCACCTCCACCCGCGTGGCGGCGGAGATCGCGCGATCGAGCCTGGTGGCGAGGCCGATGGTCTGGCCCGGCTGCTCGCCGATCAGGTCGGCCATGCGGCGGGCGGCGGCGCGGGCGGCGACCCGGCGCGGCTCCAGCACCAGCAGCTTCGCCCCCGCCGCCCAGGGCTCGCGCATCAGCACCAGCGGCACCAGCGTGGTCTTGCCGGCGCCGGGCGGGGCGATAAGCACGGCATTGGAGCCGGCGCGCAGCGCGGCGGTGAGCGCCGGCAGCGCCTCGGTGACGGGCAGGTCAGGAAGCATGGCGCGGGTCTAGAGCAAGCCCGGCCCGGCGGGAACCGCGCCCGGTAGCGCGGCCCGGGCCGCCGGTCGTTACGGTGAAGCCGACCAGGGATTTACGGGGCTTGCTTTGGTAGCACCGGCAACCGTTCTATGCGGCCATCATGCACCGCCTTCTCCTTGCCGCCCTGCTACTGCTTCCTGCCTCCGCCCCGCGCGCGGCGGAAAGCCCCGCCGAATCCTCGCCCCGCTCGGTGGCGAGCCTGGTGGCGGAGCAGGACGCGGTGGCGCCCGGCCAGGGCTTCCGGCTCGGCCTGCGGCTGCGGCTGGCGCCGGGCTGGCATGTCTATTGGAAGAATCCAGGTGATGCCGGGGCGCCGCCGGAGATCGCGCTGACCCTGCCGGAAGGCGCCAGCGCCGGCGGCATCGAATGGCCGGCGCCGAGCCGCATCCCCTACGGTCCCCTGGTGAATTACGGCTATGAGAACGAGGTGCTGCTGCCCGTGGTGGTGACGCCGCCCGCGGGGCTGGCCCCCGGCGAGGGCTTCCCCATCGAGGCCGCGGCCAATTGGCTGGTCTGCAAGGAACTCTGCATCCCGGAGGAGGCGAGTTTCCGCCTCGCCCTGCCGGTGGAGGCCAAGCCCCGCCCGGACCCGGCACTGGCCGCGCTCTTCACCGCCGCCGAGGCAATGCAGCCCCGCCCCTCCCCCCTGGCCGGCCCGGGCGGCGCTCTCCGGCGGGCGCGGCAGCCTGACCCTCGCCGGCGAGGGGTTCTCCGCCAACGCCATCCGCTCGGCCTTCTTCTTCCCGGAGCAGGGCGGGCTGATCGACAATGCCGCGCCGCAGCCCCTCACCTTGCGCAACGGCACCCTGACCCTCGGCCTGACCCGGCCGGAAGGGGCGCCGGCACCGGAGGTGCTCAGCGGCGTGGTGGCGCTCACCGATGCCGCCGGGGTGCGCTCGGCCTATGCGGTGGCGGCGCCGGTGGGCGGCCTCCCGGAGGCGGCTTCGGGCCTGCCGTTGGCGCAGGCCCTGGCCTTCGCCCTGCTGGGCGGGCTGCTGCTCAACCTGATGCCCTGCGTCTTCCCGGTGCTGGCGATGAAGGCCATGGCGCTGGCCCGGCTCTCCGGTGCGGCGCGGGGCACGGTGCGGGCGCATGCGGCCAGCTATACGGCCGGGGTGCTGGCCACCTTCCTGGCACTGGGCGCCGGGCTGATGGCGCTCAGGGCGGCGGGCCTGGCGGCGGGCTGGGGCTTCCAGTTCACCGCGCCCGCTTTCGTCGGTGCGCTGGCCTGGCTGATGCTGGCGGTGGGGCTGAACCTTTCGGGTGTCTATGGCTTCGGCGGCACCGTCGGCGCCGGAAGCGGACTGGCCGGGCGGGGTGGGCATCTCGGCAGTTTCGCGACCGGCGCGCTGGCGGTGCTGGTCGCCACCCCCTGCACCGCACCCTTCATGGCGGCCGCGCTGGGCGCCGCGCTGGCCATGCCGCCGGCCGCGACCCTGGCGGTCTTCGCCGCCCTGGGCCTGGGCCTGGCCCTGCCCTATGCGGCGCTCGGCCTGGCCCCCGGCCTGGCCCGGCTGCTGCCGCGGCCCGGCGCCTGGATGGAGCGGCTGCGCCAGGGCCTGGCCTTCCCGATGTATGGCGCCGCCGCCTGGCTGGCCTGGGTGCTGGCGCAGCAGGCGGGGCCGGAGGGGCTGGCGCTGCTGCTCGGCGGCGCGGTGCTGCTCGGCTTCGCCGCCTGGGCGCTCGGGGTGGCGCAGCGCAGCGCCGGCGGCGGCAGGATCGCCGGGCGGGCGGCGGCGGTCGCCGCGACCCTGGCGGCGCTGGCGCTGCTGCCGGGACTGGCGGCGGTGCCTGCCCCCGCGGCGGGCCTCCGGGAAGGCGATGCCGAGCCCTGGTCCGCGGCCCGCGTCGCCGCCTTGCAGGCCGAGGGCAGACCGGTCTTCGTCAATCTCACCGCCGCCTGGTGCATCACCTGCCAGGTGAATGAGCGGCTGGTGCTGCGCTCGGCCCCGGTGCAGGCCGCCTTCGCCGCCAACAGGCTCGGCTACCTCAAGGGCGATTGGACCCATGGCGAGCCGGCGATCGGCGCCCTGCTACGGGAACACGGGCGGGAAGGGGTGCCGATGTACCTGCTCTATCCCGCCGGCGGCGGCGCGCCCGCCCTGCTGCCCCAGGTGCTGACGGAGGGCATCGTGCTGCGGGCGCTGGAGCGGGACCAATTGGCGCCGACCCGCTCCAGCCTGGTCCTGCCGGGCGATGCCGCCGGAGGCGCCGGAGGCAATGCCGCCCGGGGCGGTGGCACCGCCCGGGGCAGTGGCTGAACCGGCCCGTCACGCAGGCTTTCACGCAGGCGTCGCGCCGCTGTCATTGCGGTGCCGCCGGGCGCGGGCTATCGCAGCCGGGTGATGCAAGCCGTGGCCCGCGACCCGATCGAAGCCCTCCAACCGCGGCGGCGCAGCCCGCTCCGCTTCCGCGCCGCGCTGCCCGGCGACACCTTCGCCGATATCTTCGGCGAACGCCCGCAGGGCGGGCGGCTCCGCGCCATCCGGCGGACCGTGCTGCTGCTGCTCTGGACCCTGGTGGCGATCCCGGTGCAAGCGGTGCTGGTCTGCCTGCCCGGCCGCGGCAAGCTCGACTTCCCACGCTTCTACCACGCCACGCTCTGCCGGCTGCTGGGGCTCGAGGTCCGGGTGGTGGGCAGGCCCGCCACGGAAGCGCCCGAGGGAAAGCCCGTGCTGTTCCTGTCCAACCACTCCTCCTGGCTGGACATCCTGGTGCTGGGCAGCGTGCTGGAAGCATGCTTCGTCTCCAAGGCCGAGGTCGGGACCTGGCCGCTGATCGGCACCGTGGCCAGGCTCGGCCGCACCGTCTTCGTCAGTCGCTCGCGCGGCGCCACGGGGCGGGAGGCGGATGAGATGCGCCGCCGCCTGAATGCCGGGGACAGCCTGGTCCTCTTCCCCGAGGGCACCAGCAACGACGGCACCCGCGTGCTGCCCTTCCGCAGTTCCTTCCTGGCCACCGCCGATGCGGCGCGGCAGGTGCAGCCGGTCTCCCTGGTCTATGACCGGCTGGGCGGGCTGCCGGCCTGCCGGCGGGACCGGCCGCTTTTCGCCTGGTACGGGGATATGGAGATCGGCAGTCATTTCTGGCGCCTCGCCCGGCGCAGCGGCACCCGCGCCACGGTGCTGCTGCACGAACCCTTCAGCCCGGCCGCCTTGCCGAACCGCAAGGCGCTGGCGGCGGAAGCCGGACGCATCGTCTCGGCCGGCGCCGCCGGGCTGCGGCAGAACCGCCCGATCGGGCCGCTCCCCAGCCCCGCCGCCCTGCCCGAAACCCGCCCCCCGGCGGAAGTACCCCGGCTGACGAAAGCGTCGCTTGACCGGCGCGGCCTGGGTGGCGGACGCTGACCAAGTGGAGCGATTCGTCCGTCTCCCCGGGCTGCCCCCGGGACCGTCAGCCGCTTGACCCCGGCCCTCGCGCCCCGCATGTGCCGCGCGGAACCCGGCGCCGGATCGCGCCCGGGCTGGCGGAGCTGACCCCCGGCATGACTGCATCCCCCCTTCCCGAAACCCCTGGCGCCCCCCCCGCCCGCGCGGAAGTTGTTCATCCGCACCTGGGGCTGCCAGATGAATGCCTATGACAGCACCCGCATGGCGGATGTGCTGGCGCCGCTCGGCTATGCCCCCGCGGGCGCGCCGGAGGAGGCCGACATGGTCATCCTCAACACCTGCCATATCCGGGAGAAGGCCAGCGAGAAGCTGTTTTCCGAACTCGGCCGGCTGCGCGCCACCAAGCGCGGGCGGGAGGCGGCGGGCGGCCGGATGGTGCTGGCGGTGGCCGGCTGCGTCGCCCAGGCGGAGGGCGCCGAGATCACCGCCCGCGCCCCCTGGGTGGATATCGTGCTCGGCCCCCAGACCTATCACCGCCTGCCGGAGATGGTGGCCCGCGCCAGCCGCGCCGCCGGCGCCGTGATCGAGACGGATTTCCCGGCCGAGGCGAAATCCGACCACCTGCCCGAAGCCTCCGCGCCGCCCAGCGTGACCGCCTTCCTGACCGTGCAGGAGGGCTGCGACAAGTTCTGCTCCTTCTGCGTGGTGCCCTATACCCGCGGCGCCGAGCACTCCCGCCCCGTGGCCGCCGTGCTGGCCGAGGCGCGGCGCCTGGTGGCAGGCGGCGCGCGGGAGATCACGCTGCTCGGGCAGAACGTGAACGCCTATCACGGGGAAGGCCCGGATGGCCGGAGCCGGGGGCTCGGCCGGCTGCTGCGCGATCTCGCGGAGATCCCCGGCCTGCTGCGGCTGCGCTACACCACCAGCCATCCGCGCGATGTGGATGAGGAATTGGTCGCCGCTCATCGCGACTTGCCGCAGCTCATGCCCTTCCTGCACCTGCCGGTGCAATCCGGCAGCGACCGGGTGCTGGCGGCGATGAACCGGGGCCACGGGGTGGCCAATTCCTCGGCGTGGTGGAGCGGCTGCGGGCGGCGCGGCCGGACCTCGCCCTTTCCTCCGACTTCATCGTGGGGCATCCCGGCGAGACAGTGGCGGAATTCGCCGCGACCCTGGCCCTGGTGCGGCAGGTGGGATTCGCCCTGGCCTATAGCTTCAAATACTCCCTCCGGCCTGGAACGCCGGCCGCCGGCGCGCCACATCAGGTGCCGGAGGCGGAGAAGGACGCGCGGCTGGCGGAGCTTCAGGCCCTGCTGCGGGAACAGCAGGACGGGTTCAACCGTTCACGGGTCGGCATGACCTTTCCCGTCCTGTTCACCGGGCCCGGCCGGCATCCGGGCCAGATGCTCGGCCGCTCCCCCTGGTTGCAGCCGGTACATCTGCACGGCCCCGCCTCCCTCACCGGGCATGTCGCGCCGGTCACGGTGTTGGCGGCGCATAGCAATTCCGCTCTCCGGCCTGCTGGCGGCCGGCGAAGCGGACCCGACCGTCCAGCGCGAAGAGGAGCCTGCGCCCGCTTGAACACCGCCGCCATCGCCCTCCGGCCCGGAGAAGGTCGCGCCATGCTGCGGCCCTCCCCCTCCCTCCCCGAACAGCGGAGCGTTACCCTGCAGTTCGACGACAACGCCCTGCTTCCCCTGCTCTATGGGGAACACGACCGCAACCTGGCGCGGATCGAGCAGCGGCTGGGGATAAGGCTCGGCTCCCGCGGCAACCGGCTGACCATCGCCGGGGCCCCGGAGCGGACGGAGATGGCGGAGGCGGTGCTGCGCGCCCTGTGGCGACGGCTGGAGAAGGGCCAGTCGGTCGGCACGGCGGAGGTGGAGGCGGCGCTCCGCATGGCCGAGGGCGAGGCGGAGGGCGACCCGCGCCTGCCGCTCCAGGACCGGCCGGAGATCCGCACCCGCAAGGCCGCCATCGCGCCGCGCACCCCCGCCCAGGCCGCCTATATCGAGATGCTGGCGCGGCAGGAGATGGTCTTCGGCATCGGCCCGGCCGGCACCGGCAAGACCTACCTAGCGGTGGCGCAGGGCGTGGCGCTGCTGCAGGCCGGGCGGGTGGACCGCATCATCCTCAGCCGCCCCGCCGTGGAAGCCGGGGAAAGGCTGGGCTTCCTGCCCGGCGACCTGAAGGAGAAGGTGGACCCCTATCTCCGGCCGCTCTATGACGCGTTGCACGACATGCTGCCCGCCGAACAGGTTGCCCGGCGAATCACCTCGGGCGAGATCGAGATCGCGCCACTGGCCTTCATGCGGGGCCGGACGCTCGCGCATGCCTATGCGATCCTGGACGAGGCGCAGAACACCACGCCGGCGCAGATAAAGATGTTCCTCACCCGCATGGGCGAGGGCACCCGCATGGTCATCACCGGCGACCCGACGCAGGTGGACCTGCCGCCGGGGCAGCGCAGCGGCCTGGTCGAGGCGCTGGGCATCCTGGAAGGGGTTCCCGGCATCGGCGTGGCGCAATTCGACGAGAACGACGTGGTGCGGCATCCGCTGGTGGCGAAGATCGTCGCCGCCTATGCCAGGGCCGAGGGCCAGAGGGTGGAGAGCCGGGGCGCCGAACAGGGCGACCGGCGGGGGAAGAAGGACAGAGATGGAGCCGGGAAGTAGTACCCCCGGCGGCACGTGGGGCATGCCCCGGACGGCCGCCGGGATCGAAGAGGATGGCTGGCACGCCGGGATCGACGTGATCCTGGCGGAGCCGGCTTGGCGCCGCATCCTGCCGCGGGCCGAGCAATTGGCCCGCCGGGCCGCCCGGGCCGCGCTGCGCGAGGCGGGTGTCGCGGATGGCTGCATGACCGTGCTGCTGGCCGATGACCGCGAGTTGAAGCGGCTGAACGGCGAGCATCGCGGCAAGGACAAGCCCACCAATGTGCTGAGCTTCCCGGGCGCCGGGCCGGACCACCTGGGCGATATCGCGCTGGCGCTCGGCGTGGTGCGGCGGGAGGCGCGGGCGGCGGGCCGCCCGCCGGCGGCGCATTTCGCGCATCTGGTCGCGCATGGCACGCTGCACCTGCTCGGCCATGACCACATCACCGCCGGCGAGGCCCGCCGGATGGAACGCGCCGAGGCCCGCGCGCTGCACCGGCTGCGGCTGCCCAACCCGTGGAAAGAAGCCACGCGGCGGGGGGGCGCACCATGAGCGCGGCGAATGGCCAGCCGCGCAACGGCGCGACCACGGAGGCGCAGCGCAACAGCCTGATCTGGCGCCTGCAGGGGCTGCTGCGGCGGCGCGAGGCGGAAAGCGTCCGCGACCGCATGGAGGAGCTGATCGAGCAGCCCGACGCGCCGCGCAGCGACGGCGAGGCGCGGCCCGGCGATGCCGACCTCGATCCGCAGGAACGCGCGATGCTCGGCAACGTGCTGAAGCTGCGCGGCAAGTCGGCGGTCGATGTCATGGTGCCGCGCGCCGACATCATGGCGATGCCGGAGGATTTCACGCTGGAACAGGCCATCCGCCTGATCCAGCGCGACGGCCATAGCCGCTACCCCGTCTATCGCGGCCAGCTCGACGAGATCGTCGGCATGGTCCACATCAAGGATGTCTTCGCCGTGGTGGGCCGCGACGGCCCCTTCGACATGAAGGCCATCCTGCGCAAGCCGCTGTTCGTGGTGCCGAGCGTGCCGGTGCTCGACCTGCTGCTGCAGATGCGCCAGGCGCGCATCCACATGGCGCTGGTGGTGGACGAATATGGCGGCATCGACGGGCTGGTGACGATCGAGGACCTGGTCGAGACCATCACCGGCGACATCTCGGACGAGCACGACGAACCCGGCCCGCCGCAGATGGTGGAGAAGCCGGATGGCACGCTCGAACTCGATGCGCGCACCCCGGTCGAGGATTTCGAGGCGCGGTTCGGCCCGGTGCTGACCGAGGAGGAACGCGCCGCCGATATCGATACGATGGGGGGGGCTGGTCTTCACCCTGGCCGGAAGGGTGCCGGCCAGGGGGGAACTGGTCAGCCATTCCTCGGGCCTCGAATTCCGCGTGCTGGAGGCCGATCCGCGCCGCATCCGCCGGCTCCGCCTGCGGCGGCCCGGCGCGCAGGGGCCCGCCCAGGGGCCCACGCAGGGTCCGACGCAGGAGCAGAGGCAGGCGGCGGAATAGCGCGCCTGCCATCGGGCGCCAGGATGTGATGCCACCGGGCAGCCCGCCCGGCGCCCATCGCCGCTATCCTGTGCCCGGGCCCGCGCCCGGCCTCCTGCCGGGGCCGCGGATGCCGGCCAGCAGAACGGGCCAGAAGAACGGGCCAGAAGAACGGGGGTGCCGCATGGCCTTCAAGGGCAAGCCGCCGGGCAGCGGATCGGGCGAGATGTCGCGGCGCACCCAGGCGCTGCGCCCGGCCATCGCGCTGACGCCGCAGGAAGCCGCCAAGGCCCGTTCGCTGCGCCGCCGCGGCGAGGCGCCGGAGGCCATCGCCAGCCATTTCGGCGTGCCGATCGAGGAGGTGGAGAAGGCGCTGGTGCAGATGCGCAGCCCGCGTCCGGAATCCACCCGCGGCACGCTGAACGTGACCCTGGCCGCGCATCGCTTCGTCATGGGCGAGCGGCAGGGCGACGAGCCGCTGTGGCAAACCATCGACCGGCTGCTGGATGAGCTGATCCGGCTGCGGGCGGAAGCGGCGCGGTCCGGCGCCGCCCGCCGCCGCCGCGCCGCCGGCGAGGCCGACGACCTGCTGCCGGGCCTGCTGCCGGAACGCTCGACGGGCTGAATCGGCCAGTATCCGGGACGGCGCCCGCGCGTTCAGCCCGCATGGCCCCCTCCCGCCCCGCCGCCGCGCCGCCTGCCGCCCTGCCCGTGCCCGGCAAGGACCCCTTCGACATCGACCTGGTCTTCCGCCTGCTGCGCCAGGCCGTGGCGGGGCTGCCGAAGGCCGCGATGTTCGAGTTGCGGGACCGCGGCTTCGCCAGCCCCTTCGAGCAGCTCGTCGCCGCGCTGGTCTCCGCCCGCACGCGGGACGAGACCACCATCCCCGTCTGCCTCCGCCTCTTCGCCCTGGCCCGCACCCCGGAGGCCATGGCGGCCCTGCCGGAGGAGATGATCATCGAGGCGCTGCACGGCGCCACCTTCCCCGAGCCCAAGGCGCGCGACATCCGGGCGCTCTCGGCCCGCATCGCCGAGGCAGGCGCGGTGCCCGATACGATGGAGGGGCTGACGGCGCTGCGGGGCGTCGGCCCCAAGATCGCGGCGCTGACGCTCGGGGTGGGGTTCGGGCGGCCAGCCATCTCGGTGGATATCCATGTCCACCGCATCGCCAACCGCTGGGGCTATGTCGCGACCTCGACGCCGGAGCGCAGCATGCAGGCGCTCGCCCTGGTCCTGCCGGAGCGCTACTGGATCGAGATCAACGAACGCCTGGTGCCCTTCGGCAAATCCGTCTGCACCGGCGAAAGACCGAAATGCTCGACCTGCCTGCTGCTGCGGCAATGCCGGCAGGTCGGCGTGACCACCCATCGCTGAGGGTTTGACACCTGGGGGCGGAATGCCACCATGCCGGCGACACGCCCCGCCGAAGGACGCCCCATGGCCCTCCCGCTCCTGCCCACCACCGTCGTCGGCAGCTATCCGCAGCCGGACTGGCTGGTGCATCGCGACATCCTGGCCGGGCGCCTGGTGCCGCGCGTGCATGCGCATGAGATCTGGCGGGTGCCGCCGGTGCTGCTGGAAGCGGCGCAGGACGATGCGACGCGGCTGGCGATCCTGGACATGGAGCGCGCCGGCATCGACATCATCACCGATGGCGAGATCCGCCGCGAAAGCTATTCCAACCGCTTCGCCCTGGCGCTCGGCGGCATCGATGCGGAGAACCCGGCCGAGATCATCAGCCGCGGCGGCAAGCCCACCCATGTGCCGAGGATCACCGGGCCGATCCGCTGGCAGAGGCCGGTGGAGCGGCGCGACGTGGAATTCCTCCGCGCCAATACCGACCGGCAGATCAAGATCACCCTGCCCGGCCCCTTCACCCTCTCGCAGCAGGCGGTGGATGAGCACTACCGCGACGAGGAAGCGGTGGCGCTGGCCTATGCCGCCGCCGTCGCCGAGGAGGCGCGCGACCTGAAATCGGCCGGCGCCGATGTCATCCAGCTCGACGAGCCCTGGTTGCAGGCGCGGCCGGAGGCGGCGATGCGCTATGGCGTGGCCGCCATCAACCGGGCGCTGGAGGGGGTGGCCGGCCCCACCGTGGTGCATCTCTGCTTCGGCTATGCGCATACGGTGAAGGACAAGCCGAATGCCGGCTATTCCTTCCTGCCGCAACTCGCCGACTGCATCGCGCAGCAGATCTCGATCGAGGCGGCGCAGCCGCATCTCGACCTCGGCATCCTGCGGGACCTTGCCGGCAAGACCATCCTGCTCGGGGTGATCGATCTCGGCAGCACGCAGGTGGAGACGGCGGAGCAGGTAGCGGCGCGGCTCCGCCTCGGCCTCGCGCATGTGCCGGCCGAGCGGCTGGTGGCGGCGCCCGATTGCGGCATGAAATACCTGCCCCGCGACCGCGCCTTCGGCAAGCTGCGGGCGCTGGCGGAGGGTGCGGCGATCGTGCGGCGGGAACTGGCGGGGTAGCGCCCCCGCTACTCGTCCCGGCGCGGCCGCGCCAGCAGCCGGCCCATGGCGTCGCCCACCGTCAGATCCCCCGCCAGCAGGTCCGCCACCGCGGCGCAGATCGGCAGTTCCACCCCGGCCTGCGCGGCGCGGGCGACGATGGCCGGGGCAGTCGCCACCCCCTCCGCCACGCCGACCCGCCCGGCCAGCACCTCGGCCAGGCTGCGGCCGCGGCCGAGTTCGGTGCCGAGCGAGGTGTTGCGGCTGCCCGGCCCCGTCGTGGTCAGCAGCAGGTCGCCCAGGCCGGAGAGGCCCGAGGCGGTCTCCGCCCGGCCGCCCAGCGCCACCGTCAGGCGGGAGAGCTCGGCCAGGCCCCGCGTCACCAGCGCCGCCCGCGCATTCTCGCCGAGACCCGCGCCGATCACCGCCCCGGCGGCGATCGCGATGACATTCTTCGCGGCCCCCCCCGACCTGCACGCCCATCGGGTCGTCACCGCCATAGAGCCGGAAGCCCGGCGAGCCGAGCAGGTCGCCCACCCGCTCCCGCAGGGCCGCATCCCGGCTGGCCACCACCGCCGCGGCGGGCAGGCCACTGGCCACCTCATGCGCGAAATTGGGGCCCGAGAGCACGGCGGCCGTGGCTTCCGGCCGCGCCTCCGCCGCCACTTCCAGCGGCAGCTTCAGGGTGCCCTGCTCCACCCCCTTGGCGCCGATCACCAGCGGCAGCGCGGGTTCCGGCAGGCGTTCCAGCACCACCCGCATATGCTGCGCCGGCACCGCGACCACCACCATCAGCGCCCCGGAGAGCGCCGCGGCCAAGTCGCCGGTCACGGTGATGGCGGGGGAAAGCCGCGCCCCCGGCAGGTGCCGCGCATTCTCCCGCGCCTTGGACACCGCCGCCGCCCGCGCCGGGTCGCGCGCCCAGAGCGCCACCGCCAGCCCCGCCCGCGCCGCCTGGATGGCGAGTGCCGTGCCCCAGGCCCCGGCCCCGAGCACGCAGATCTTGGCATGATGCGGCATGCTACTCCTCCGCGATGCGGGTCATGGACCAGCCCTGGCCGGGCTCGCCCTCGCCCAGCCGGTCCAGCAGGGCAGCGAGGATGGTGCCGCCTTCAGCCTCGAAACGATAGGGCGGATTCGCCACCAGCAGGCCGCAGCCGTTCAGCCGCTGCGGGTCGGTCGGCTCCCGCAGCCAGAGCTCGGCCGCCACCAGGTCGCGCGGCCCGCCGGCCTGGAGGGCGGCATGGAAGGCCCGCACCGGGGCGCGGTGCTTGATCGGGTACCAGCAGGCCTGCACCGCGGCGCGGAAGCGCCCGCCGACCAGCGCCATGCCGGCGGCCAGGCGCTCGAACTCGCCCTCCTGCTCGAAGGGCGGATCGATCAGCACCAGGCCGCGCCGCTCCGGGAAGGGGGTGAGGGCACGGAGCGCCTCCCAGGCATCGCGGCGATGCACCGCGACCTGGCGGTCACCACGGAAATGCGCCCGGAGCGCGGCATGGTCCTCCGGGTGGAGTTCCACGCAGGCAAACGCATCCTGCGGCCGCAGCAGGGCGCGAATCAGGGCCGGCGAGCCGGGGTAGCGGGCCGGGGCGCCGGCGGCGCGGGCCAGCGCGACATACTCCGCCAGCGGCCCTTCGGTGATATCGAGCAGGCGGCCGATGCCGCGCTGCCATTCGCCGGTGCGCCCGGCCTCCGGCCCCGCCAGGTCATAGGCACCGGTCCCGGCATGGGTGTCGAGGACGCGGAAGGGCGCGGGCTTGCGGGCGAGCGCGCGCAGCAGCCAGACCAGCAGCGCGTGCTTCATGCAATCCGCGAAATTCCCGGCATGATAGGCGTGGCGGTAATTCACGCGGCCCCGTGTTGCCCCACATGTTGCCCCGCCCGCAGCACCGCGCCGTTGCGCGCCTCGCCCGGCAGGCAGAGCGCGGCGATGGCCGGGGCCACGTCGCGCGGCTGCGGCAGGCTCGCCGGGTCCTCGCCGGGCATCGCCGCGCGGCGCAGCCTGGTATTGACCGGGCCCGGATCAAACAGGTTTACCCGGAGCGGGGTGCGCGCCACCTCCTCCGCCCAGGCCCGCACCAGGTTCTCCTGCCCCGCCTTGCCGGCGGAATAGAGGCCCCAATAGGCGTGGGGCTCCGCCACCCGGGCATCGGTCAGCACCACGGCGCGGCCAGCGGGGGCGGCGCGCAGCGGCGGGTCGCAGGTGCGGATCAGGTGCCAGCAGGCGGAGAGGTTCACCGCCACTGCCTCCTGCCAGTCATTCGGCATGATATGCGCCGCCGGCGTCAGCTTCGAGAGCACGCCGGCCGCATGCACCAGGATGTCGAGCCGGCCGAACCGCTCGACGATGGAGGGGCCGAGCATATCGAGCTTCTCGGCCGCCTTGGCGAAATCCAGCGGCAGCAGCGTCGCCTGGCGGCCGAGCGAGCGGATGGCGTCGTCGGTTTCCTCCAGCCCGCCCTGGGTGCGCGCCACCAGCACGCAATGCGCGCCGAGCCGCGCCAGTTCCACCGCCACCGCCGCGCCGATGCCGCGCGAGGCGCCGGTGACGAGGGCGACGCTGCCCTCCAGCGGCGCGCCGGTTTGCGCCGGCCGATTCAGACCGCCGGGCTGCGCCCTCTGGTCATCGGACGGCGTCACTGCGAAGCCTGCAGCAGCGAAAGCTGCTTCTCGGAATTGTCCTGCTGATCGGTGAGCGCGATGGCGTAGTCGCCGGTGAAGCAGGCGTCGCAATAGGCCGGCTTCGCCACGTCCCGCCCCGGCTTGCCGAGCGCGCGATAGAGCCCGTCCAGCGAGATGAAGGCCAGGCTGTCCACGCCGATGATGCTGGCCATCTCGGCCAGGTCGTGCTGCGCCGCCATCAGCTTGCCGCGCTCCGGCGTGTCGATGCCGTAGTAGCAGGAATGGGTGGTGGGCGGCGAGGAGATGCGCATATGCACCTCCTTGGCGCCGGCGGCGCGCACCATCTCCACGATCTTGCGGCTGGTGGTGCCGCGGACGATGCTGTCATCCACCAGCACCACCCGCCTGCCCTCCAGCATCGGCCGGTTGGCGCTGTGCTTCAGCTTCACGCCGAGATTGCGGATGTTGTCGGTCGGCTCGATGAAGGTGCGGCCGACATAGTGGTTGCGGATGATGCCGAGCTCGAAGGGGATGCCGGCCTCCACCGCATAGCCCATGGCCGCCGGCACGCCGCTGTCCGGCACCGGCACCACGACATCCGCCGGCACATGGCTTTCGCGGGCGAGCTCGACGCCGATGCGCTTGCGCGTCTCATAGACCGGCGTGCCCTCGACGATCGAGTCCGGCCGGGCGAAGTAGATGTATTCGAAGATGCAGAAGCGGCTCTGGTGCTTGCCGAAGGGCTTGATGCTGTGCACGCCCTGGTTGTCGATGACGATGATCTCGCCGGGGTCGATGTCGCGCACGAATTCGGCGCCGACGATATCGAGGGCGCAGGTCTCGCTCGACAGCACCCAGGTCGGCCCGGCCTCGCCGCCGCCGAGCCGGCCCAGCACCAGCGGCCGCACACCGAGCGGGTCCCGCGCGCCGATCAGCGCGCCATTGTGCAGCGCCACCAGGCTATAGGCGCCCTGCACCTGGCGCAGCGCGTCGATCAGCCGGTCCACCACGGTGGAATAGAGGCTGATGGCGATGAGGTGGATGAAGCATTCGCTGTCCGTCGTGCTCTGGAACAGGCAGCCGCGGTTCACCAGGTTGCGGCGCAGGACATGCGCGTTGGTGAGGTTGCCGTTATGCGCCACCGCGAAGCCGCCGAAGGCGAAATCGGCATAGAGCGGCTGCACGTTGCGCAGCGCCGTCTCACCTGTCGTGGCATAGCGGTTGTGGCCGAGCGCGGCGCGGCCGCGCAGCAGGCCCATGACCTTGGCATCGCTGAAATTGTCGCCGACCAGCCCCTGGCCCTTATGGGCATGGAAGAGGCCGCCCTCATCCAGGCTGACGATCCCGGCCGCCTCCTGCCCACGGTGCTGCAGCGCATGCAGGCCGAGCGCGGTGAGCGCCGAGGCGTCATTGGCGTTCCAGACGCCGAAGACGCCGCATTCCTCGTGGAATTTGTCGTCATCATGCGGAGAGCATGTGGGAGAAGCATGCGGACGGGTGGACAGGTCGGGCATAGGGGTCCTCACGTCCGGTTTCGCGCGGGCGGGCGCAGCAGGTCGTCCATGGTCGGTCCGGGGCGGGCCGGGGGCGTGGCCACCCGGGGGCGGTAGTCCGGGGGCAGTTGCTCGACCAGCCAGTCCGCACCCTCGATGACCAGGGGAAGCGACCGGGCGTCGCGGACCGCCTCCGGCCATCGCTCGGTGGCGGGAAGGACCATGCCGCCCAGGATATAGGCAAGGATGACCAGAAAGGCACCCCGGGCCAGGCCGAAAACCAGCCCGAGCGCGCGATCCGTGCCGCCGAGGACGGAATCCTGCACCCAGCGGGCGATGCCGGCGATGATGACCTTCAGGATGATCAGCAGCAGGATGAAGACGCCGCCGATGGCGAAACCATCCACCACCCAATCCGGCCAATCCGCGGGCAGCAGGTCGCGCAGCACGGGCACGATCGCCGGCCGCAGCGCGAGCGCCGCAAGGGAGGCGCCGACCCAGGCCCCGACCCCCAGCACTTCCTGCACCAGCCCCCGAAGGAAGGCGACCACCGCTGAGACGGCGAGCACCGCCAGGACCACGCCATCGACCCAGGTCATTCTGGGCCGGGGTATAGCGGTAGCGGGTGGGGGTGTCACCCCACGCACAGGAGGTTGCGAAGGTGCTGCCTTGTATCTACAAATGCAGTACAAATCTTCGCAGGGTGGAATGCGGTTCGAATGGGATGAACGGAAGCGCGCCGCCAACCTCGCCAAGCACGGGCTAGATTTCCGCCTCGCCATCCTGGTTTTCGATGGCGGTTATATCCTGGAGCCGGCGCGGCCGGTCGGCGACGAGTTGCGGGAGAAGGCGATCGGAATGGTTCTCGGCCGCATGGTGGCCGTAATCCTCACCCGACGCGAGGGTGCAGTCAGGGTGATCTCGATGCGGAGGGCACGGGAGAATGAGCGGCGAGCATATCAAGCAATATACGGCTGAGGAACTGCGCGACATGGTGGCGCGCGGCGAGACGGAAACGGACTGGGCGCGCGTGGACGCCATGACGGAGGCGGAGTTGGAGGCCGCAATCGCCTCCGACCCTGATTGGCGGGATGTCCCCCGCGACTGGTGGAAGGATGCCGTGCCGGTCAGCCCCGGTGCCAAGCGGCTGCTCTCGCTCCGCCTCGACCCGGATGTGGTGGAATGGTTCCGTGCCCAGGGCCCCGGCTACCAAACACGCATGAACGCCGTGCTGCGCGCCTATATGAAGGCCAGGCGCGGCGCCGGGGGCGGTTGAGTCAGGGCCGCAGCCCTGCCCGTTCCGCCGCCGCCCGGGTCCATTCCGTCTCGGCTTGCAGGAAGGCGGCGAAGCCGGCCGGGGTGGCTTCCTCCGGGGCGGCCATTTCGCTGCCCATCTCCTCCAGCCGGCGGCGCACCCCGGCATCCGCCACCGCCGCCGCCAGCGCCGCCTGCAAGGGGCCGGTGACTTCCGGCGGGGCGCCGGCCGGCAGCAGGATGCCGATGAAGGCCGCGGCGCGGTAGCCGGGCACGCCACCCTCCTCCACCGTCGGGATCTCCGGCGCCAGGGCCAAGCGGCGGGCGGCGGAGAGGCCGAGGATCCGCACCGCGCCGTCCCGGTGCAACGGCAGGGCGGTGGAGATCTCGGTGAAGGCGCCGCCGACCGTGCCGGCCACCAGATCCGGCGTGAGCGCGCCGCCGCTGCCATAGGGCACATGCAGCAGCCCGGCCCCGGTCATGGCATTGAACACCTCCAGCGCCAGATGCGAGATGCTGGCGACCCCGGAGGAGCCGATGCCCACCTGCCCCGGCCGCGCCTTGGCATAGGCGATCAGCTCCGCCACGCTCCGCGGCGGCAGGCTGCGATGCACGGTGATGGTAAGCGGGGTGCGCACCGCCAGGCCGATCGGCGTGAAATCCCGCAACGGGTCATAGGCGAGATTGGCCTGGACATTCGGGTTCACCGTCATCGGCCCGTTCGAGCCGAGCAGCAGGTTGTAGCCATCCGGCCGGGCGCGGGCGAGCTGGGTGGCGCCGACGCTGCCCCCCGCCCCGGCCCGGTTCTCCACCACCAGCGGCTGGCCCAGCACCTCCGCCATGCGCGGCGCCAGCACGCGGGCCACCGTGTCGGAATTGCCGCCGGGGGGCATAGGGCACCACCAGCCGGACCGGGCGCTCCGGGTAGCTCGCGGCCAGGGCCGGGCGGGACAGCAGGCGGGCGGCCGGGGCGGCGCCCGCCAGCGCCAGGACGGCGCGGCGGCTTGGGGTCATGGGGTTTCCTCCTGGGGCTTGTTGCCCGGCAGGATGCGGCCGGCGGCGGCTGCCGCTCAAGCCGGTTTCGCCGCCGCCCCTACCGCTGCGGCGGCGCCGCCCCGGCCGGCCTCGCGCTTGACACTCCGTTCGGCGAAGGGCGCCACCAGATCGGCCATATGCCCGATCTCGGTGAGTTTCAGCCCCTCCAGCGCCGCCGGGGCGCGGCCGGCGCGGGCCAGGCGGCGGGGCAGCACGGCGGCGGCGAAGCCGAGCTTCTGCGCCTCCCGCAGCCGGAGATCGGCATGTGCCACCTGGCGCACCTCGCCGGAGAGGCCGACCTCGCCGAAATAGACGGTCTCCGCATCGGTCGGCCTATCGGTGGCGGCGGAGGCAAGCGCCGCCGCCACGGCCAGGTCCGCCGCCGGCTCGGCGATGCGCAGCCCCCCGGCGATGTTGAGGTAGACATCATTGGCGCCGAGCGAGAGGCCGCAGCGCGCCTCCAGCACCGCCAGCAGCATCGAGAGCCGCCCCTGGTCCCAGCCCACCACCGAGCGCCGCGGGCTGCCGCCGGAGGAGGGCGAGAGCAGCGCCTGCACCTCCACCAGCACCGGCCTGGTGCCCTCGATCCCGGCAAAGACGGCGCTGCCCGAGACATTGCCGCGCCGCTCCGCCAGGAACAGGGCGGAGGGGTTCGGCACCTCCACTAGGCCACGATCGGTCATTTCGAAGACGCCGATCTCGTCGGTGGCGCCGTAGCGGTTCTTGACGGCGCGGAGGATGCGGAACTGGTGGCCGCGATCGCCTTCGAAATAGAGCGTGGCATCGACCATGTGCTCCAGCACGCGCGGCCCGGCCAGGGTGCCCTCCTTCGTCACATGGCCGATCAGCACCAGGGCGAAGCCGCGGGTCTTGGCAAGGCGGATCAGCTCGGCGGCGCAGGCGCGCACCTGCGCCACGGTGCCCGGCGCGGAATCCAGCGCGTCCAGCCAGAGCGTCTGGATGCTGTCGATCACCACCAGCGCGGCGTCGCTTTCCTGTTCCAGGCTGGCGGCGATGTCGCGCAGCGCCGTCGCCGCCGCCAGCGCCAGCGGCGCCTTCTCCAGCCCGAGCCGGAGCGCGCGGAGCCGCACCTGCTCCACCGCCTCCTCGCCGCTCACATAGAGCACGCGCTTCCCGGCAGCGGCGATGCGGGCGGCGGCCTGGAGCAGGATGGTGGACTTGCCGATGCCGGGATCGCCGCCCACCAGGATGGCCGAGGCCGGCACCATGCCGCCGCCCAGCACCCGGTCGAGTTCCGCGAGGCCGGTGGGGAGGCGGGGCGGCGGCCGGGACTGGCCCTGGAGGCCCACGAATTCCACGCGCCGGCCGCCGCCGGCCTTGGCGGTGGGGCCGCTCGGCCGCGGGGGCGGCGCTTCCTCCTGCATGGTGTTCCATTCGCCGCAGGCATCGCAGCGGCCACCCCATTTCGGATGGGCGGCGCCGCAGGCCTGGCAGACGAAGCGGGTGCGGTCCTTGGCCATGATGGGGCGGTTTCCTAGCCGCGGCCCAGCCCCCGCCGCCCGCGAGGCGCGGCAGGGAGGCGAGTTTCGGCACGAAACGTGAACATGCCGGTGGTGTAGCGGCTGCGGCGCGCCGCTCCAAGCGAAAAAGCGGCGCCCCGATCAGGCGCCCGGATTCTTGGCCACACCTGGGTTCATGTTGGGGTCGTCGGGGATGCCCGGGCCGCTGCCGAGATGGCCATGCCGGGTCGTGCCGCCGCCGCCCGTGCCGCCACCATGCGGCTTCTCATCGCCAAGGCCGGAGCCGCCATGGGCCGTGATGCCGCCGCCATGGACCATGCCGCTGCCGCCGCCGGCCTGCCCGATCATGTCTGGCATCCCCTGGTCCGCGCGGTTCGCGACCTGCCCACCCTCCGGGGCGGCAGCCTCGTCCGCCTCGTCGATGCGGAGCGCGCCGAAGGCGACCGCCCGTGCGTCCTGCGCCGGCAGGGTCAGGCGCACCTGCCCGCCCTCGGAGGCCGCCACCAGTCGGAGGGGCAGGAAGCGGTGCTCCCCGGCGCCGCCCGGATCATCCCCGCGCGTGAGGCGGATGCGGCCGCCCTCCAACCCGTCCACGGTGCCGACATGCCCGCCATCGGAGCCCACCACCGGCATGTGCTCCCGGATCTGTCCGGTCTCGACCATGCGCATCCCCTTCTCTCCCGGGCCGCGGGATGCGGCCCGTACAGGGGGAACGGCCGGGCGAGGTGCGGGATGCGCAGGCCCGCGCCGGGATGCAGCGCCATGCCTCAGGCCGCCTGCCGCTCCGGCACCGGCTGCTCCAGGGTCGGCGCCACATCCGTCAGCGTCACGCGGCGCATGTCGCGGGGATAGGTCTGGTCCTCATAGGGCCGGGCGCGGTGCATGGTGGCGCGGTTGTCCCACATCACCAGGTCCCATTGCCGCCAGTGATGGGTATGGACGAAGGGCCGCTGGGTCGCGATTCCACCAATTGGCGGATCAGCGCCATGGCTTCCGGCGTCGGCCAGCCGAGGATGCGGCCGATATGCGAGGACAGGTAGATCGAATGCCGGCCCGAGCCCGGATGCCAGCGCACCAGCCGCTGCTGCACCGGCGCGAAGTCCCGCCGCTCCTGCTCCGTGTATTCGTTGAAGCCGAGCTGGCCGCGCGAGAAGATCAGGCTGTGCTCGCAGACCAGATCCTTGACCTTGGTCTTCATCTTCTCCGGCAGCGCATCCCAGGCGGCGCGCATATCGGCGAATTCCCGTCTCGCCGCCCTCGGGCGGGATCGAGCGGCCGAGCAGCATGGAATACTTGGCCGGCGTCGATTTGAAGCTGCTGTCGCTGTGCCAGAGCTGGTTGCCGAGGTTGAACATCCGCCGGCGGTCATCGGCGGCCAGCAGCTTGCCGTCGAGGTCGATATTGGAGATGTCCGCCATCTGCCGGTGCGCCAGGCGCTGCTTGTGGACATCCACCACGCCCCGCGTCTGCTCCAGCGGGCCGAGCGCCTCGCCGAAGGCCATCTGCTGGTCATCGGTGATCTCCTGGCCGGGGAAGACCAGCACCGCGTACCGGTCCATGGCGCGGTCGATCTCGGCGCAAAGCTCCGGCCCCGGGGTCTGCCGCAGGTCGATGCCGCGCACCTCGGCAACGAAGAGCGGATGGAGCGGGGTGAGCTGCAGCGTCATTGTTTCCTCCTGGCCATTCGGCTGGCCCTGTGCCGGCCGGCGGATTGCCGCGCCGGCTCACTCGGATCCTTGGCGACCCGGCAGGCGGCCATGGTAACGCCGCCCGGGCCGGGCCGGTCAAGCCGGCGCGGAGCCATTCCGCGCCGGTGCCGCCCCCCAGGGGCCTGTCAGCTCCGGTAATGCCGCCGGGCGCGGCGTTCCGCCTCCCGCGCCGCCGCTTCCGGCGTCTGCTGGCCGGAGGCGACGGAGGCGCACATCTGCACCAGCACGTAATCCGCATTGACCGCGCCGGAAGCCTGGCTGATCGGCCCCTTGTAGCCGGCCCAGTACCGGTTGTTCATGCCGTCGCGGAACAGGCGGATCTTGGGGTCGGATTCCCAGACCGCGCTTTGCCGGTAGGCCTCCAGCGGCTGCGACCAGTAGCCGAGGCAGCCGGTGAGCCAGGGGTCGTACTGCTCCGCCTCCAGCATGAAGCGGATGAACTCCTTCGCCGCATTCGGGTAGCGGACATGGCGGAAGACCATGGCGTTCAGCACGGTGGCGGCCTGCGGCGCCACCGGCGCGCGGCCCTTCGGCAATGGCGCGTGCTCGGTATCCGCGGCGATGGCCGCGGTCTGCGGGTCCTTCTTCAGGGAGAAATAGAGCGAGACGCCGTTGCTGGTGAGATGCACCTCCTGCGCGGAATAGGCCCGGTTGTTGCTGGGGTCGAGCCAGGAGAGCGTGCCGGAGACGAAGGTGGGATAGAGTTCCCGCAGGTAGTTCAGCGCCTCGATCGTCTCGGGGCTGTTGATGCAGACCTTGCCCTCCTCGTCCACCACCGAGGCGTTGTGCGACCAGAGCAGCCAATTGGCGAAGCCGTTGCCATCGCCCACCGCATTGCCCAGCGCGAAGCCGGCCGGCTTGTTGATGCGCTTCAGCCCCTGGCAGAGCCTGAGGAAGCCCGCATGGTCGTCCGGGATACGGTCGAACCCCGCCTCCCGCACCGAGGAGGTGCGGTAGACGATAGTGCCGGCGCTGCCGCCGAAGGGGATGCCGATCCAGTCATTGGTGCCGTGCCGCTTGCCGTATTTCTGCGCGAGGAAGGCCCAGCCGCCGTAGCGCTGGCCGAGATACTCCGCGACATCGTTCAGGTTGATCAGCTTGTCGGTATAGACATGCGGGTCGTCGCCCCAGCCGATCACCACCTCCGGGCCGGAACCGGTATTGGCCACCACCGCGGTCTGCGCACGGATATCCTCCCAGCCCACGAAGTCGACGCGCACCGGCACCTTGTGCTGCTCGGCGAAGCGGGCGGCGTTCTCGCGGAAGATCACCTCGTCCGGCTCGACGAAACGGGCGGGGCGGATGACGCGGAGGCTGGCACCGGACTCGATGGGCAGGCGCGGCGGCGGGATGTCGGCGCGCGGAATGGCGGCAGCGGCAGGGCGCGGCAGCGCGGTGGCGGCCAGCGCCCCGGCGCCGAGCGCGAGGGTGCCGCGGCGGGTGAAATGATCCATCTTTGTTCCTCCCAGGACCTTTCTTGCGGAACGCCTGCCATGCGGTGGCGGTCCGTGGCCGGGAGGATGCGTCAGCGTGGCTCGCCGGGGCCAGGAAATCCGGCACGGGCGGAGCCGGGGGAGATACAATCCGCTGTGTGCCGGAGGCAGGCCAGGCGAGCCGGCCTGCCGCTACCTGCGCAACTCCATCTGGATCGGCCCCTCCCGCTCCCCATTGGCGAATTGGTCCACCACGGCATTGCCGCTATGCCCGAGGCTCGCCGCTGGGCCGGTCCAGCTGATGCGCCCCTTGTGGATCATCGCCGCCATGTCGCCGATGCGGCGCGCGCTCGCCATGTCATGGGTGATGGAGACGGCGGTGGCGCCCAGCCGCTTCACGCAATCCACGATCAGCCCGTCGATCACCGCGCCCATGATGGGGTCGAGCCCCGTGGTCGGCTCGTCGAAGAAGATGATGTCGGGTTGCGCCGCCACCGCGCGGGCCAGTGCCACGCGCTTCTGCATGCCGCCCGAGAGCTCCGCCGGGTAGAGATCGCCCACCGAGGCGGCGAGGCCCACCTGCGCCAGCGCCTCCGCCGCCCGGTCGCGCGCCTGGCCGCGGGTGATGCGCCCCTGCGCCAGCAGCTTGAAGCAGACATTCTCCCAGACCGGCAGACTGTCGAAGAGTGCGCCGTTCTGGAACAGCATGCCGATGCGGTCGCCGATCGCCTCCCGCTCGCGGCGGGGCAGGCGCAGCACGTCCTGGCCATCGATCTCGATGCTGCCGGCATCCGGCTCGATCAGGCCGAGGATGCATTTGATGGTGACGGATTTGCCGGAACCCGAGCCGCCCAGGATCACCATGGAATGCCCGGCCTCGACATCGAGATCGACGCCATCCAGCACCTGCTTGGCGCCGAAGGCCTTCCGCACCCCGCGCAGCCGGATCTTGGGCACACCCGCGCGGCCGCTCCGGTCCGGACCTCCGGTGCCCGGCCGCGCCGCCGCCCTGCGGTCATCGGAAGCGTTCATTGCGCGAAGAAGATCTCGGTCAGCACATAGTCCAGCGCCAGGATCAGGATGGAGGAGGCCACCACCGCCGTGGTGGTGGCGCCGCCCACGCCCTGCGCGCCGCCCCGGCTGTTGTAGCCGCACCAGGTGCCCATCAGCGCCACGATGAAGCCGAAGACCGCGGCCTTCACCAGGCCGGAGATCACGTCATCCGCCTCCAGGTAGTCGAAGGTGGATTTCAGATAGGCCGCCGAGACGAAGCCCAGCTTGAAGGTGCCGATCAGCCAGCCACCCATGACGCCGAGGATATCCGCCACCAGCACCAGCAGCGGCAGGGCGATGGTCGCCGCCAGCAGGCGCGGCGCCACCAGGTATTTCATCGGGTTGGTGGAAAGCGTCGTCAGCGCGTCGATCTGGTCGGTGACGCGCATGGTGCCGATCTCGGCGGCGAAGGCGGCACCGATCCGCCCGGCCACCATCAGCGAGGCCAGCACCGGCCCCAGCTCGCGCGTCAGGCTGATGACCACCACGCTCGCCACCGCCGATTGCGCGTTGAAGCGGGCGAAGCCGGTATAGGATTGCAGCGCCAGCACCATGCCGGTGAAGATCGCGGTCAGCGCCACCACCGGCAGCGAGAACCAGGCGACCTCCACGAAGGCACGCCAGAACAGCCGCCAGTAGAAGGGCGGGCGGAGCAGATGGCTGATCGCCTCCAGCGCGAAGAGCCCGACATCGCCCGCGACCCGGCAAGCGCCGAGCACCGCGCGGCCGAGCGCCGCCAGCGGATCGAGGATGAGGGCGCCCATCAAGCCGCGCGATACTCGCGGCGGTAGCGGGCGCCGAGGGCGGTCAGGATCTCGTAGCCGATGGTGCCGGCACGCGCCGCCACATCGTCCGGCGTATTGTCCGGCCCGATCAGCTCGATCCTGTCGCCAGGGGCGATGCCCGGCACGTCGGTCACGTCGAAAGTGGTGAGGTCCATGGATACCCGGCCAACCAGCGGCACGGCCTGGCCGGCAAAGCTACCGGCCGCCCGTCCCGAGAGGGCGCGAAGGTATCCATCCGCATAGCCCGCGGCAACCGTGGCGATCCGGCTGGGTCGCGCCGCCACCCAGGTGGCGCCGTAGCCGACGCTCTCGCCGGCCGCGACCTCCCGCAATTGCAGCACCGGCGCGACCAGGGAGGCCACCTGGCGCATCGGGTTCGGCACGCCGGGGGTCGGGTTGACGCCATAGAGGGCGCAGCCCGGCCGGGCCAGGTCGCTGGCGAAGCGGGGGCCGAGGAAGAGGCCGGAGGAATTGGCCAGGCTGCGCGGCGCCTCCCGCGCCGCTGGCGGCAGCCGCGCGCAGGCCGCCTCGAAACGCGCCAGTTGGAGGGCGTTCAGCGGGTGCTCCGGCTCATCGGCGCAGGCCAGATGTGTCATCACGAACCGGAGATCGAGGCCGGCCAGCAGCGCGGGCTCCGCCGCCAGCCGCGCCACCTCCCGCGCTTCCAGGCCGAGCCGGGCCATGCCGGTATCGATATGCAGGATGGCCGGCGGTGCCCGCCCGGCGGCCCGCGCCGCCGCGGTCCAGGCTGCCGCATCCGCCAGCCCGTTCAGCACCGGGAGCAGCCCCGCCCCCGCATCCGCGCCGGGCGGGAAGCCGTTCAGCACCGCCACCATCGGCCCCAGCCCGAGCGCCGCCCGCAGCGCCACCCCCTCGGCCAGATGCGCCACGAAGAAATGCCGGCAGCCGGCCGCCAGCAGCGCCCGGGCCACCGGCGCGGCGCCGAGCCCATAGGCATCCGCCTTCACCACCCCGGCCACGGCGCCGCCCGGATGCCGGGCCGCCAGCGCCGCCCAATTGGCCGCGATGGCGCCGAGATCCACCGTCAGTATCGCCTGGGGTGCCATCATTTTGCGGGCCGATTCACGGCTGTGGGCGCAAGCGCCCTCCGCCGACCGGGCCGCTCAATACCCGTCATGGCCCTGGTGCTGGACATCGAGGTCGCCGAAGCGGGTGAATTCGGCCTCGAAGAACAGGGCGATGGTGCCGGTCGGGCCGTGGCGCTGCTTGGCGATGATGAGGTCGGCCTTGTTGTGGACCTGCTCCATGCGGTGCTGCCACTGGTTAAGCGCGTCCTGGAATTTCTCCTCGCTCTCATGGCCCACCTGTTTCGGGGCCCGCTGCGCCTCGTAGTATTCGTCGCGGTAGACGAACATCACCATGTCGGCGTCCTGCTCGATCGAGCCGGATTCGCGGAGATCCGAAAGCTGCGGCCGCTTGTCCTCCCGGCTCTCCACCGCACGGGAGAGCTGCGACAGGGCAATCACCGGCACCGCCAATTCCTTGGCGATGGCCTTCAGCCCCTGGGTGATCATGGAAATCTCCAGCACCCGGCTTTCCGGCCGGGTCCCGGCCGCCGGCCGCATGAGCTGGAGGTAGTCCACCACCACCAATTCCAGCCCCCGCGTGCGCTTCAGCCGCCGGCAGCGGGTGCGGAGCGCGGAGATGGTGATGGCCGGAGTGTCGTCGATCACCAGCGGCAGGGTGGAAAGCTCGCGGCTCACCTCCACGAAGCGGTCGAAGTCGCGCTGCGAGATGTCGCCGCGGCGGATCTTGTCGCCGGAGATGCGGGAGGCCTCGCTGAGCAGGCGGGTGGCGAGCTGGTCGGCGCTCATTTCCAGCGAGAAGATCGCCACCGTGCCGCGCGGCAGCGTATCCGCCCCCTTCTCCTGCGCCTCCCGCACCAGAGCCTGGGCGGCGCCGAAGGCGATCTTGGTGGCGAGCGCGGTCTTGCCCATGCCCGGCCGCCCGGCCAGGATCAGCAGATCCGAGGAATGCAGCCCGCCGGTCTTGGAATCGAGGTCGCGCAGGCCGGAAGACAGGCCGGAGACGCCGCCGGGCGTCGAGAAGGCCCGCTCCGCCGCCAGCACCGCATCGGTGAGCGCGCGCTCGAAGGTGACGAAGCCGCCCTCCGAGCCGCCATCCTTGGCCAGATCGAATAGCCGCTGCTCGGCGGCTTCCAACTGCTGCTTGGCGTCGAGCTCGGGCTCGGCGCCGAAGGCGCGGTTCACCACCTCCTCGCCCACATCCACCAATTGGCGGCGGAGCCAGCAGTCATGCACCAGCCGGCCATATTCGCCGGCATTGATGATGCCGATCATGGCCGAGAGCAGTTGCGCCAGGTAGGCCGGGCCGCCGACCTCGTCCAGCAGGCCGGAATGCTCGAATTCCGCCCGCAAGGTCACGACATCGGCGAGCTGCCCGGCCTCGATCCGGCGCTGGATGGCACGGAAGACGCGGCCATGCACCGGGTCGGCGAAATGCTCGGGCGCCAGGAATTCGGAGACCCGCTCATAGGCCTTGTTATTGGCCAGCAGGGCGCCGAGCAGCGCCTGTTCCGCCTGCAGATTGGAAGGCGGCACGCGCTGCGAGAGGCCGAGCAGGCCGCCGGTGGCATCCCCGAAGGGGGCGGGCGCATCGATCGTGTTCATGATGCGACCTTAGCGCAAAGCGGCCCCTGTGGATTACGGGGATGGCTGTGGATCATGGGGACCGAAATGCTCCCCCTCCCCTCCGTGGCCGGCGGGCCACGCTCTCCGCCCGCGGCTCTCCCGCGGGCTTGTCAGGCCGAAACCCGCCCCCCTGGCCGCCTGCTCCGCCTCCCGCATGTAGTCCCGGGTCAGCGGCACCGCGTCGATCGAGGCGGCAAGCTGCATCTGCCAGACCATGTGGTCGGTGCGGCGGAAGGTCACTTCGCAGGCCGCCAGGTAGAATTCGAACATCCGGCAGAAACGCTCGTCATGCAGCGAGAGGATGGCGTCCCGGTTGGCGGCGAAGCGCCGGCGCCAGTGGCGCAGCGTCTCGGCGTAATGCAGCCGCAGGATCTCGATATCGGTCACCCAGAGGCCGGATTTCTCGACCGCCGGCAGCACCTCGGACAGGGCCGGGGAATAGCCGCCCGGAAAGATGTAGCGGGCGAGCCAGGGATTGGTGGTGCCCGGCCCTGAGGCGCGGCCGATCGCATGCACCAGCGCCACCCCCTCCGGCCTGAGCGACCGCCGCACCACCTGGAAGAATTCCCGGTAATGCGGCACCCCGACTGCCTCGAACATGGCGACCGAGAGCACCCGGTCCATGGGGCGGTGCCACTCGCGGTAGTCCATCAACTCGAAGCGGACGCGGTCGGCCAGGCCCTCCGCCTCGGCCCGCGCCCGCGCCACTTCAAGCTGTTCGGTCGAGAGGGTGAGGCCGGTGACCCGGGCGCCCCAGTCGCGCGCCAGGGTCAGGGCCATGCCGCCGAAGCCGCAGCCGATCTCCAGCACCTCGAGATCCGGCCGGTCGAGCCTGAGCTTGGCCGCGATATGGCGCTTCTTCAGCACCTGCGCCTCCTCCAGCGTCTCCTCGCCGGTCGGGAAATAGGCGCAGGAATACTGCCAGTCGCGGTCGAGGAAGAGGCCGAAGAGCCGCCGATCGAGGTCGTAGTGATGCGCCACGTTCCGGCGCGCGCGGGGGGCCGGGTTGAAGCGGTCCAGCCAGCGCAGCCGGCGCAGCCCGGCCTGCAGCGCCTCCATCGGGTGGCTACCGCCGGACCAGAGATTCGTCACCAGCAGGTCGAGCAGGTCGTAGAGGGAGCCGTGGGTCGGCTCCAGCTCGCCCTCCATGTAGAGCTCGCCGAGCGCCAGGGCCGGGTTGAGCACCATCCGCCGCTCCGCCCGCTGCGAGCGCAGCAGCATCCCGGCTTCCGGACCCGGCGTGCCGCCATATTGGCAGACGCGGCCGGAGGGGTATTGCACGGTCAGCCGGCCGTGCCGGATCAGCCCGTTCAGGATGCCGTGGAACAGAATGGTTGCCGCCCTCCCCGCGATCCACCCGCCGTCTTCGTGACGCTGATGTTGCGGTCTGGAAGGGCGGCCCGTCCAGCCCGGCAGGATCAACCCTGTGGGACGGCCGCCTCCGGCACCATCCGGTGCCGCAGCGCCCGCCGCAGCAGCGCCGCGACCGGCAGGGCCAGCAGGCAGAGCCCCGCCATGGCCCAGAAGGCCCGGCCGCCGAATTCCCGCATAGAGCGACCCCGAGGCCAGCGTCAGCAGGCCGGAGGCCAGCCCGACACCGAGCGAGGCATGCAGGGTCTGCGCCGTCGCCGCCTGGTTCGGCGGCAGCCCGCCCAGCACCCGCATCGCCGCCAGGTGCTGCGCCCCGAAGGTGACGGCATGCAGCACCTGCACCGCGGCCAGGGCCGGCAGCCAGGTGGTCTCGGCCGTCACCCCCCAGCGCAGCACGCCGCAGCCGGCCGCGATGGCCGCCAGCCCGGCCGGCCCCAGCCGGTCCGCCAGCCGCCGGCCCCAGAGGAACAGCGCCACCTCCGCCACCACCCCCTCGGCCCAGAGCAGGCCGATGATCCCGGCCGAGAGCCCCGCCGCCTGCCAATGGATGGTGGCGAAGCCATAATAGAGGGCGTGGCTGCCCTGGATCAGCGCCGAGAGCGGCAGCAGCCAGGGAAAGGCCGGGTCGCGGAAGGGGGCGGCGAAGCCGGCGCGGCCGCGCGCCTCCGTGGGTTCGGCCGGCAGGCCAAGCCCGGCGAGTGCGGTCAGCAGCAGGCAGAAGGCGAAGAGCCAGACGACGATATTCACGCCGAAACCCGCCACCGCCTGCCCCGCCAGCACCGCCGCCAGGATGAAGCTGGCCGACCCGGCCGAGCGCACCCGCCCGTAATCGAACCGCAGCCGGCGCGAGGCGCCGAGGCAGAGCGCATCCGAGAGCGGCACCACCGGCGCCATGCACAGGCTATAGAGCAGGTTCACCAGCAGCAGCGCGGCGAAGCCCTGTGCCAGCGCAAAGCCGCTCACGGCGCCGGCCGCCAGCAGCGCCGCCAGCACCAGCACACGGCGCGGATCGCCCAGGCCATCGGCGCCGCGGCCGATCACCGGCGCCGCCAGCAGCCGCACCGCCGAGCCGCCGGCCAGCACCAGGGCGATCTCGGAAGGCCCCAGCCCATGCCCGGCCAGCACCGCCGGCAGGAAGGGCATCATCACCCCGATGGCGGCGAATTGGGCGGCGAAGAGCAGCGCGAAGCGAAGCTGTGCCGACATGCGGGGCGGCCTACCCGGCCCGCCCGGTCGGCATCCGGGCGTGGTGGAGGTGGGCCTGCGGCATGCCCGCCCACTACCCCGGGCATGGGCGCGGTTGCAAATCCGCGCGTCCCGGCCCACACATGGCCCCCGTATGCCGGACCAATATCCCCCCCATGTTCGATGCCAGGGTTCGCGCCGTGTTGGGTCCCACCAATACCGGCAAGACCCATCTGGCCATCACCCGCCTGCTGGCCCATTCCAGCGGCATCATCGGCTTTCCGCTGCGCCTGCTGGCGCGCGAGAATTACGACCGCATGGTGGCCGCGAAGGGCGAGCGCCATGTCGCGCTCATCACCGGCGAGGAAAAGATCGTCCCGCCCGAGGCGAAGTGGTTCGCCTGCACGGTGGAGGCCATGCCACTGGATCGCCGCACCGAATTCGTGGCGGTGGACGAGATCCAGCTCTGCGCCGACCCCGATCGCGGCCATGTCTTCACCGACCGGCTGCTGAATGCCCGCGGCCTGGTCGAGACCATGTTCCTCGGCGCCGAGACCATCCGGCCGCTGCTGATGCGCCTGGTGCCCCGCGCCGAGGTCGAGACCCGGCCGCGCCTCAGCCAGCTCTCCCATGCCGGCCCGGCCAAGCTGATGCGGCTGCCGCCACGCTCCGCCGTGGTGGCCTTCTCGGCCAGCGAGGTCTATGCGATCGCCGAGGCCATCCGCCGGCGCCGCGGCGGCTGCGCGGTGGTGATGGGGCGGCTCTCGCCGCGCACCCGCAATGCCCAGGTGGCGCTCTACCAGAACCGGGAAGTGGATTTCCTGGTGGCGACGGATGCCATCGGCATGGGCCTCAACATGGATGTGGACCATGTGGCCTTCGCCAGCCTCAACAAATTCGACGGCCACCTGGCCCGGGCGCTGACCGCGCAGGAGGCCGCGCAGATCGCCGGCCGCGCCGGCCGCGGCATGCGGGACGGCACCTTCGGCGTGACCGGCGATTGCCCGCCCCTGCCGGATGAGATCGTCCACAAGATCGAGAACCACAATTTCGAGCCGTTGCAGACCCTGGCCTGGCGCAACAGCGACCTCGACTTCACCGGCATCGACGCGCTGCTGGACAGCCTGGCCAGGCCGCCGCCCCTCCCCGGCCTCAGCAAGGGGCATGACGCGACCGACCACATCACCCTCTCCATGCTGGCGCGGGAGCCGGAGATCCGGGCCTTGGCCACCAGCCGCGGCCGGCTGCGGCTGCTCTGGGAAGTCTGCCAGGTGCCGGATTTCCGCAAGCTGGCCGATGACAGCCATGTCCAGCTCTGCCGCCGCATCTTCAAGCACATGGCCGAGGATGGCGTGCTGCCGGATGACTGGGTTGCCGGCCAGATCGCCCATTGCGCCAATACCGAGGGCGACCTCGATACGCTGATGGCGCGGCTGGCCAATATCCGGGTCTGGTCCTATGTCGCCGCCCGCGCCGATTGGGTGAAGGACGCCGCCGGCTTCCAGGCCGAGGCCCGCAAGGCCGAGGATGCCGTCAGCGACGCCCTGCATGAACGCCTCACCGCCCGTTTCGTGGACCGCCGCGCCGCGCATCTGATCCGCCGGCTGGACGATGCCGAGGACGACCTGCTCTCCGCCGTCACCCGCCAGGGCGAGGTGGTGGTGGAAGGCCATGCGGTGGGCCGCATCCAGGGCTTCCTGTTCCAGCCGGAGAGCGAGGCCGCCAGTGAGGACGAGCGCCGCCTGGTGCTGCGCGCCGCCCGCCGCGCGCTGCGCGAGGAGATGCCGCGCCGCGTCGCCAGCCTGGAAGTCGCCAAGGACGACGCCTTCGCCCTCACCCCCGGGCATGGCATCACCTGGACCCATACCGGCGCCGAGCCGGCCGAGGTCGCGCGGCTGCGCCCCGGGGCCGAGCCCGCCAAGCCGCAGGTGGAGGTGATCGCCTCCGAATTCCTGGACGGCGCGCAGCGCGAGCGGGTGCGGGCGCGGCTGGCCAGATTCGTCGAGACCCTGGTGGCCCGCGAGCTCGGCGCCATCGCCGCGGTTGAGGCCAAGGCGGAAGCCGAGGGCGCGCTGCGCGGCCCGGCCTTCCTGCTGCGGGAATCCCTCGGCATCGCGCCGGGCGGGACGGAGGCCAATATCGGCTCCGACCTCAGGCAGAAGCTGAAGAGCATCGGCGTCCGCGCCGGCCGCTTCGCGCTGTTCCTGCCGGAGGCGCTGAAGCCGCGCGCCATGGCGCTGCGGGCGCAGATCTGGTCGCTGGCGCGCGACATCCCGACCCCGGCGCTGCCGGCGCCCGGGCTGGTGGCGCTGCAGCTCCGCGAGCCGCCCGAGGGCGAGGCGAATCCGCCGCCGCCCGCCGGCTGGCCCCAGGGCTTCGCCCAGGCCATGGGCTGGCTGCCCGCCGGGCCGGTGCTGCTGCGGCTGGACGTGGCGGAGCGGATCGCCGCCGAACTCGGCTTCCTCACCCGCCGCGCCCCGGCGCCGCCGCCGTCGGACCTCGCCAGCCGGCTCGGGGTCAAGGCGGATACGCTGGGGGTGACGCTGGCCGCGCTCGGCTTCCGGCTGCTGGAGCCGGTGCCGCTCGAGGAAGGCCTGCATGGCCCGCCGACGCCGCTCCGGGTGGCGCAGCCGCGGCCGCAGCACCATCACCATCGCGGCTCCCGCCCCGGCGGCCCGCCGCAGCAGGCGCAGGGCCAGGGGCGGCCGCAGCGGGAGCGCCGGCCGCAGCACGGCCAGGTTCGGGGCGGCCAGGCTCAGGGCCGGCCCGAGGCGGCAACGGCCGGGCCAGGCCGGGAATCGCCCTTCTACGGCCCGCCCATCCCGCCCGAATTGCGGCCGCAGCGCGGCCCGCGGCCGGAGCACGGCCAGCGGCATGGCGGCAAGCCCTGGCAGGGGCAGCCGCGGCATGGCGGGGCACGGCATGGCGGGGGCCAGGAGGGCCGGGGCGAGGGCCAGAGGGCCGGGCATGGTGGCGACCACGGGCACGGCCCGAGGCAGGACCAGCCGCGCCAACCCTATCAGGGCCGCGACCAAAGGCAGGGCCCGCCCGGCAGGGGGGAGCCGCGCAAGCCGCCGGAGCCACGGATCAACCCGGATTCGCCCTTCGCCATCCTGGCCAAGCTCAAGCTACGCTAGAGCGGATCGCCGCAGGGCGGAACCGCCCGGAGGCGTGAACCTGCTCTACAAACAACAGGTTACAACAGCGTGCCGAACCATCAATTCGGCACGCCGCTGTAGTGGCGCAAATCCAACGGAAGGGCCCGGAGGATTTGCACCGCCAGCCTTGGTTTGGTGGGCCGCTTCACCTGGCGCCTGGAGGCCGGCGTCAGGATCCGACCACTGGTATCCGGTCCCGCGGCGCCGCCCTGCATTGCCGGCGACGAATCCCGGATCACGGGCCTTTGCCCCAGGGGTGCGCTGCACTGCGGCACCCCGGACCGCGTTGCAGGAATGTCGCTCTCCGGGGCGGAATTCTCCTCGTCGTGCTGGCCTGCCCTTCCCCGGACCGGGCCGCAAGGGTGGCACCTTCCGGGGTGGGACAGCAAATGATGGCGGCCGAGGCCGAGGATCAGGACTGGCAGCGGTTGGACAAGTGGCTCTGGTGCGCGCGGGTGGCGAAGACCCGGGCCGCCTGCGCCAGGCTGGTCGAGGCGGGCGGGTTCCGGGTGAATCGCCAGCCCGTGGCCAAGCCGCATGCCCGGCTCCGCGCTGGCGATGTGCTGACCTTCGCGCTTGGCTCGGCGGAACGGGGCGTGGTGCGGGTCTGGCGGGTGCTGGCGCTGGGTGGCCGGCGCGGCCCGGCGCCCGAGGCCCGCATGCTTTATGAAGACCTTTCGGCACCACCCTGATTGACCCGCCCGCCGACTGCGGCTTGCCAGCGCCGTGGCCACGGTCCATGTCTCGGCCCGCCGCCCGGTGACGGCCCGTGCAAGGAACCACCGAACCGTGACCTATGTCGTTCTCGAAAATTGCATCAAATGCAAATACATGGACTGCGTGGAAGTCTGTCCCGTGGACTGCTTCTATGTCGGTGAAAATATGCTGGTGATTCATCCCGACGAATGCATCGACTGCGGGGTGTGCGAGCCGGAATGTCCCGCCGAGGCGATCGTGCCGGACAGCGACGACCGCGCCGCCGAATTCGCCGAGCTCAACCGCGCCTATGCAGCGCAATGGCCGAACATCACCCGCAAGGGTGAGCCGCCGGTGGATGCGGATGAATGGAAGGACAAGCCCGGCAAGCGGGAGCTGTTCAGCCCGGAGCCTGGCAAGCCCTGACCTGGGGGATGCGGAGGGGTGGTGACTCCGCTTCCAATTAATGTTATCGTTTCCAGGATGATAGAAGAGTCAGCCGATCCTGGAATGTTGCTTTCTGGAGGGTTGCCCATGGCTGGCAGCCAGTCCTTCGGCGCACCATATGGGGACCGATGGCGCGCAGGGTGAATCGGACCGGCCCCAGGTCGACGAATTGATGTGGCTATGGCCGGCGGGGGGCGGGAGATGCCTGGCGCCTGTCAGCATGCGGCCAATGCCGCAGGAGAGTTGTCTGGTATGAAGGCACCCGCCCGCGCCCCAGCCCGCGCCAAGGCATCCGGCAAGCGCCCCGCTTCGGCAGGCAGCGAGGACAAGGTTCGCCGCCCCTCCGCCCAGGCGAAGAAGGTTGACGCCCCGCGCCGCAGCGCCGCGCCGCCCGCACCCAAAACCGCCGCACCCAAATCGGCTCCGGCGAAATCGGTCCCGGCGAAATCGGCTGCCGCCAAGATTCCCGCCAAGCCGGCCATGAAGCAATCGGCGGTGAAGCCGCAGGCCGTCAAGCCCGCGCCGAAGCCTGCCACCAGGCCGGCCGCGAATGCCAAGGCCCCGGTGCCCGCGAAGCAAGCCGTCCCGCCCGCCACCAAGGCCCCGACGCAGCCTGCCAGGCCCGCGGCGCCGCCGAGGCACGAGGCCGGCACATCCGGCCAGGCACCGGCCGCAGTGGCGCCGAAGCAGGCCAAGCCGGCCGCCGTCCTCCGGCCTGCCGCCGCGCCGCCGGCGAAGCCGCAGCCCGAGGCGAAGCCCGAACCCCGGCGCCCCGCGCCGCCCAAATCCGCGACCGCAGCCTCGCCGGGCCCTGGCCTGGCTGAGATGCAGGCCGCCGCACCCATGCCACCAGCCCCTCCGCCCGCGCCTGTCGCGGCAAGCCCCACAGCCTCCGCGCCGCCCATGCAGCGGCGCGAAGGTCCACCTCATCTCCATCCAAGGCCGCATTCGAAAGTCGTGGGATTCAAGGCCGGCGATCACGTCGTCTACCCGACCCACGGGGTCGGCACCGTGCAGGGCATCGAGACGATGCATGCCGCGGGCTATGCGCTGCAGGTCATCGTCGTCACCTTCGACGAGAACCGGATGACCCTGCGGGTGCCGGTGGGCAAGGCCGCCTCCTCGGGGCTGCGCATGCTCGCCAGCACCGAGGCCATGCAGGAGGCCCTGGACACGCTGAAGGGCCGGGCGCGCATCAAGCGCACCATGTGGTCCCGCCGCGCCCAGGAATACGAGGCGAAGATCAATTCCGGCGACCCCGTGGCGATCGCCGAGGTGGTGCGCGACCTGCACCGCAATGCCGGCCAGCCCGACCAGTCCTTCTCCGAGCGGCAGATCTACGAGCAGGCGCTGGACCGCCTGGCCACCGAGGTCGCCGCCATCGACCGCAACGACAAGGTGGCCGCCACGGAGAAGATCCTGCAGCACCTGAAGTCCGGCACCGGCTGAATCCCTGTTCCCCTCCCCCCGCAAGGCGGGGGAGGGTCTGCTTGCGCCAGCCGCTTCAAGCCGCCCGGCGCAGGTGCCCCCGGTCATCGGTGGCGTCGGTCCTGCCGCAGCACCAGGATCGGGTCGAGCCCCATGCGCCCCGCCGGGCCGGCCAGGCGGTGGTGCCGGCGCGTCAGGGCGCGGCGCATGGCTTCCTGCACAGGGAGAGCCGGTGTAACCCTCCTGTTGCAGAATTGGGGAGGAATGGGACGATGCGCATCCTGGTGCTCGGGGCCGGCGCGCTCGGCGGCTATTTCGGCGGGCGGCTGCTGGAGGCGGGCGCGGAGGTCGCCTTCCTGGTCCGCCCCCGCCGGCAGGCGCAGCTTGCCGCCGATGGACTGGTGATCGAGAGCCCCTTCGGCGGGCTGCGCCGCCAGGTGGCGACCCTGGCGCCGGGGGAGGCCGGGCCGGGCTGGGACCTGGTGCTGCTCACCTGCAAGGCCTACGACCTGGAGGAGGCCATCGCCACCATCCGCCCGGCGGTGGATGCCCGCACCGCGGTGCTGCCGGTGCTGAACGGGCTTTCCCATATCGAGACCCTGCAACGCGAATTCGGTGCCGGGCACGTGCTCGGCGGCATCGCCAAGATCCAGGCGACGCTGGCGCCGGACGGCACCGTGCGGCACCTGAACGACTGGCGCTACCTCACCTTCGGTGAGACCGACGGAACCATGAGCCCCCGGGTCCAGGCCCTGGCAGAGCTTTGCGCCCGCGCCCCCGGCGTGGTGGCGGAGGCGGTGCCGGATGTGATGTTCCGGATGTGGGAGAAGCTGGTGCATCTCGGCACCAGCGCCATCGGCACCGTGCTGATGCGCGCCAATACCGGGGAGATCGCCCGCGCCCCCGGTGGCGTGGCCTTCATGCACCGGGTGCTGGCGCGCAACGCTGCCATCGCCGCGGCGAACGGGCATGCGATGCGGGAGGGCTACCTGGCGGATTTCCGCGCTCTCTTCGCCGACCCGGCCGGCGCCTATGCCACCTCCATGCTGCGCGACCTCGAGGCCGGCGGGCGGATCGAGTCCGACCACATCCTGGGCTTCCTGCTGGAGGCGGCGCGCAAGGCCGGCGTGCCGGAGGAGGCGCATGAGGCGGCCTATCTCCACGCCAAGGCCTATGAGCAGCGGCGCGACGCGGGGCGGCTGCCGGGACGGTAGGTTCCTACCCCCGCCGCCCCAGCCGCAGGCCCAGCGCCAGCATCACCGCCGCGGCGAGCGCCAGCGCCGGGGCTTGGCCCAGTGCTCCGCTCGCCAAGCCGACCAGCACCGGCCCCAGCGACTGGCCGACAAAGAAGTGGAAGGCATGCAGCGACACGGCGGAGCCCCTGGCCTCCGGCGCCACCTCCGTCACCCGGGTCTGGATGCTGTTGTGGACCATGTAGAATCCCACCCCCAGCAGCAGCCCCGCGGCGATGAACAGCAGCGCCAGCGGCGCCAGGGCGAAGCCCAGCAGCGCCAGCCCGGCCAGCGCGCCGCCAAGCACCACCATGCGTGACTGGCCGATCCGGGCCAGGAGCGGCCGCGCCACCGCGGCATAGACGAAGCCGCCGCAGCCGAAGGCGGCCACCGCCAGCCCTGCCTCCAGCGTGCCGCCGAGGCCGCGCGCCTGGAGCCAGGGCGCGAAATAGGGGAAGGAGCCGAAGATCAGCACGCCCTCCACCAGCACCGCGCCATAGAGCAGCCGTGCCGCCGGCAGGCGGAGGATGGCGCCATAGCGCCTCACCGCCCGCACCGGGTCGAAGCGGCTGCGCGGCTCGGGCGGTCCCGGTGGCGGCGCCAGCAGCATCACCAGCGCGGCGGCCAGCGCCAGGCCGCCGCAAAGGCCCAGCACTCCGCGCCAGCCCATCAGCGGGGCCAGCAGCCCGGCCAGCGCGCCGCCGGCGATCTGCCCGCCGATGGCGAAGACGATCAGGCGGCTGAGCGCGACCTGCCTTTCCCGCATCGGCACCGCATCGCCCACCGCCGCCAGGGTCAGCGGCATGATGCCGCCCGCCGCCGCGCCGGCCAGGCCGCGCAGCAGGATCAGGCTGGTCAGGTCCGGGGCGAAGGGCGCCGCCAGGGTGAAAACCGCCAGCAGACAGAGCGCCACCCGGATGATGCGCCGCTTGCCCAGCGCATCGCCGAAGGGGCCGAGCACCGGCTGGATCAGCGCGAAGGGCAGCGCATAGGCGGTGGCGAGCAGCGCCGCCCGATTCGGCGTCACCTCGAATTCCGCTGCCAGCGCCGCGATGAAGGGATCGGTGACGCGGGCGGTGAGCGCACCCGCGAAGGAGGCCAGGCCGAGAAGCAGGATCAGGCGCCGGATGCGCTGCGGCGGGTCAGCGGAGTGGGGCGCCATCCGGGGCATGATGCGCCGCGCCCAGGCGCGGCGCAATCCGGGCCCGCCCCCGGGCCGCGCGCTTCAGCGTTGCTGGCAGCGCACCTCGGCGGTGCGTTGGTCGAGCTTCTTCGGCACCGAGATGACGGCGACCCGGGAGGGATTCGGCAGCATCTCGTACATCCGGATCAGCCCGGCGCCGCGCAGCAGTTGGCGCCTTGCGGCGGCGGGCGGGTGGCGCGACCGCACGACACAGTCCGCGAACTCGACGGTGCCATAATCGGGCAGCGGGTAGAGTCGGGCGCTGCCGGGCACGGTTGGCCGCTCCATGATCCATTCCGCCGTGGTCCCGAGAACCCTGGCAGTCACGAAGGGCCCATTCGGCTCTGGCTGGTACTTGGGCGCCAGCACCTGGATGGTGGCGAAGACTCCGGGGCTGCTGCGGTTCTTGATATGGAAGCGCACCAGGTCGGGCGTCATGGCGCGGAGGATGCAAATCACCTCGTCCCCCGGCCGCACCGGCACGTTCTTGAGGATCACCGGCAGCAGCTCCTGCCCGCGCACCCACCATTGCCACCAGCTCTGCGTCACCGGCGGCCCGGCCTGGCCGCCCGTGACCGTGACGCTCTGCACGGTGCCGATCTGCGGCAGCCCGGCCACCCAGCGGCGGTAGCCATCCAGCCCCACCCAGGCGGAGCAGGCATATTCCGCATCCGCCGGGCGCGGCTTCGGCTCCGGCACGCGCCAGACTCCGGCCGCATGGATCAGGCGGCGGCCATGGCTCGGCGTGACATAGGCGCCTGACCAATTGAGGCTTTTCTCCAGGCGCGAGATGGCGATGTCGGCGCGGCCGGTCCGCAGCTCCCCCCTCGCCCATCTCTGCGGAGATGTGGGATTGGCGCAGTTGGAACTTGGCGTCGTAGGAGAATTCCGGCTCGACGAAGCGCAGCGGCTTCGAGAAGGCCAGCCGCCAGAGTGCGTACCACTCCGGCTCCACTTCAGGATCGGGCCGCTCCGGCAGGCCGAAGAATTCGAGCCTCTCGCGGCTCGCGGTCAGCGGGTCGAAGCCTTCCGGCGGCGTCGGAAGCTGCTGGTGGCGCCGCTCGGCCTCCTGCTGCGTCCTTTCGGCGAGCCTGAAGCGAGGATCCTCGATCATGGCCATTCCCCCCGCGCCTCGGCCAGGGTTTCGGCGAAGCGGTCGGGCTCGCCGACCGGATGCGGCATCCTGTTCGGGTCATTCAGTATGCCGAAGGCAGCGAGGGCCAGGTTCTTGCCGGCCGTGCTGTCGCTTTCGAAATGCAGCCCGGCGATCTCCCGGTTGCGGGCGATGCGGGTGGCCAGCGCGTCCAGCAGCGCCGCCCATTGGTCCCGGGGCGGATCGACGTTGAAAACCGCCTTCATGCACGCGGCCATCAGATGCGCCTGGGTGGCATGGCCGCTGGGATAGGAGGCGTGGCCCGGCACCGGCACCGGCGGCAGCAGCGCCGGGCAGTATTGCGAGGGGCGGGTCCGGTTGAACTCCCGCTTGAAGTGCATGGAGGTCATCAGCCCGACCAGTTCCGCGATGTGCAGCAGCCGGCGGGTGGCCGGATGGGAGCGCACGGTGATGCCGAGCAGCCCCATGAAATAGGCCGTGAAGCCGTCATCCTGCATCAGGATCTCGCCCAGCGCATCGGCCCGCTCATCCTCCGCCGCGACCACGAGATCGGCGATCTCACCTGCCGGGGCGCCGGCGGCCGGCGGCGGCACGACGATGGTGCCCGCCCATCCGGCGGTGGCGAAATCCGCCAGGGTGAGCCAGGCCAGCAGGTCCTGCCGCCAGAGGCTCTCCGGGAAGACCGCATTGTCGATCTGCTGCTGCGCGAGGCCGGACGTGGCGACGAAGGGCAGATCCACCCGGTCGGCGAATACCAGGATGCCGCTGCCGAGATTGCCGATATTGCCCGTATTCCCGGTATTGCCCGTATTGCCGGTATTCCCCGTATTGCCCGTCATGCGCCGTCCCTCCTCCTGTGGCCTGGCCAGGCCCGGCCAGGGTCAGTCCGGCAGGCCAGCCTGCCGGAGCCTCTCGACGAATAGCTCGCGGGTCGCACCGCGCAGCGGTGTCCGCGCGGCGAAGGCCGCGAGGGAGAAGCTGGGATCGATCTGCAGCAGGCGCTGTGCGGTAGCGCACGCCTCCTCCTGCCAGCCGATCGCCACCAGGCTGGCGATCAGCGCCCGGGTGGCCGGCTGGTGGCGCGGGTTCTGCGCCACGGCGCGCCGGCCCCAGACCACCGCGGCCTCGAAATCGCCGTTGGTGTAATGCGCCTGGGAGAGGATGTGCTCGAAGAAGAAGACGAAGGGATCGAGGGGCGAAAGGCGCAGCCCGCGTTCGGCGCGCTGCACCGCGCCCGGTCCTTCGCCCAGGAAGCAGCAATTGGCGCCGCTGAAGGCCCAGGCCAGGGCGCAATTCGGGCCGACCGCCAGGGCATGGTCAAGAAGCTGGGCCGCGGCCGCGTAGTCCTTCTGGACGTATCCCGCGACATAGCCCTGGACCGCCAGCGCCAGGGCGTCGTTGCCATTGCGCTCGGTCGCTGCGGCGGCGGCGCGCGCGGCCGCCGCATGGTCCGCCATGGGATCGGCGGACCAGCCCTGGGCGATGCGCATCGCGTGCCACCAGGCGGCATAGGCATGCGCCGGCGCATAGCCGGGATCATGCGCGATGGCCTGTTGCAGCAGGCCGCGGGCGCGGGCGAAGGATTCCCGGTCCAGCCGGTGGAACTGGTCCAGCGCCTGCAGCACCAGGTCGTAGGCGGTCAGGTTGTCCGGGTGCTTGCGCATCGCCCGCAGCAGCTCCCGCTGCCGCACATGCGGCGCGATCGCGCCCACGACCTGGGTGGAGATCCGGTCCTGCACCTCGAAGAGGTCTTCCATGTCGCCGTCGTGGCGGTCGGCATGGATGACGGTGCCGGTTTCCGTATCGGCCAGCTCGGTGCCGATCCGCAGCCGGTTGCGGGCCTGGAGGACGCTGCCCGAGAGCACGTAGCGCACGCCGAGCTCCCGCCCCACCGCCCGCACATCCGTCCTCTGGTTGCCATAGCCGAGAGTCGAGCTGAGGGAGATGACGAAAAGCCCCTCCAGCCCGGAGAGGACCTGGACGATTCCCTCGATGATGCCATGCGCGAAATAGGCCTGGTCGGGGTCGGTCCGCTGCATCCGGAAGGGCAGCACCGCGATGGAGGGTCGATCTTCCGGCAGCGCGGGGCCGGGCGCGGGCGCGGAGGCCGCCAGCCCGGCGGTGTGGCGCACGCTGTAGGCGCGCACCGGCCGGGTCAGGTTCTTCAGGAAGAAGTCGCCGAGATCCACGGCCGCGATCCCCGGCCGGCCGCCGATCTGCTCGGCGACCGCGCCGGAGACCACCAGGCCGCCCGGCTCGGCATAGGTCTGCAGCCGGGCCGCGATGTTGACGCCATCGCCGAAGATGTCGTGCGCCTCGATGATGGCATCGGCGACGTTGAGGCCCATGCGGAAGCCGATGCGCCGGTCCGGCGGCTCGGCCACCTCCCGCTCCTGCACCTGCCGCTGGATGCAGAGCGCGCATTGCGCCGCCTCGGAGGCGCTGCCGAAGATGGCGAGGAAGCCGTCACCGGTGTGCTTGATGACCTGGCCGTGCAGCGCCGCGATGCTGGGCTGCATCACCTCGAACCACAGCCGCATCATCCGGGCATGCGTGCCCTCCTCGTCGGCTTCCATCAGCCGGCTGTAGCCGGCCGCGTCGGCAGCCAGCACGGCGACGAGGCGGCGCTCGGCGGGGCTCAAGATTCGGCCGCTGCAGAAGGGCGCGCGCGCATCCGATCAGCCCTGAGGGAATTGGTATGCAAAACCTTACAGGACTGCCGCGGCGATAGGGAAGTGGCTCGGGCGTCCACGGCCGTCAGTTGCAACGGCCGCAGTCCGCACCAGCGGGATGCGCCGCTCCGGCCCTGCGGTGCGGACCGGCCGATCAGGGATCGGGGCCGTCGCGGATTCCGGCGTCGATCAGCGCCCGGAGCACCCTTGGCTGCGGCAGCAGGATGCCGCCGCCGGTGCGGGCCAGCAGCCCCTCCCGTGACAATTCGGTCATCTCGCGCGAAACCGCCTCGCGCCGGGCACCGATGCGCGCGGCCAGTTCGTGCTGCGGCGGCGGCGGGCTGACAATGCGTGGCGCCTCGCTGCTCACCTTGCCCCGCTGCTCGCGCGAGAGGCGCAGCAGCTCGGCGCAGAGCCGGAGCCGGACCGAGAGGGCGTCCCGCTCCAGCGCCCTTTCGGTCTGCAGGCGCAGCTTGGCGGCCAGCAACCGCAGCAGCCTGTCGCAGACCGGCGGCACCGCATGGATGATCGCCAGGAAGGTGGCGGCGGGCAGAGCACAAATGCGCGAGCGGGTGATCGCCGTCACATTCGCCGAGCGCGGCCGGCCGTCGATCGCCGCGATCTCGCCGAACAGCTCCCCGGCGGCAAGGTCGGCCAGGATCATCTCGCGCCCGGACGGCGTGCGGATGATGACGCGCGCCAGGCCAGAGACGACGAACTGCACCTCCGTGGAGCGGTCCTCGAAATCCAGGAGCACGTCGCCAGGCCCGCAGCTCCGCCAGGAGGCCTGCCGGTCGAAGCCGGAGAGCAGCGCGGGATCGGCGCCGTGGAAGAAAGGCAGGGCTGCCAGGCGATCAGGCAGTTCGGGCTGCATCGGATGAACCCTCGGGAGGTCCAGCAGGACTCCAGCATGCACCATCCGGCCGGACCTGACACCGGGATGCACGCCTGTCCGCTCCATCGATCGCAGCCTGGCGCGGCGGTTTGGTCCGCTACTGTGCGCACGAACACATCGTGCGGGCGTCCGTCACCCCGCCGGCAGCCGCGCCGCCACCCGCGCCACCAGCGCCTCGCGCTCCGCCCGCATGCCGGCGCCGCGCTGCCGCGCGCCGGCCAGCACCTCGGCCGGTGCGGTCTCCGGCGTGCCGGCGCTGAAGGGCGGCGCCGGGGCGTATTCGATCTGTAACTGGATCGCCTGCGCCACTGCCGGCCCGGCGATCTCGGCGGCGATGGTCAGCGCGAAATCGATCCCGGCCGTCACGCCACCGCCGGTGAAAAGCTTGCCGTCCCGCACCACCCGCGCCTGCACCGGCCTGGCGCCGAGCGCGGCGAGGAAATCATGGCTTGCCCAATGCGTGGTGGCCTGCCGGCCGCGCAGCAGCCCCGCCGCGCCCAGCACCAGCGCGCCGGTGCAGACCGAGGTGACGTAGCGCGCCCCTGCCGCCTGATGGCGCAGGAATTCCAGCACCTCCTGGTCCTCCATCAGCGCCGCCACGCCGGGGCCGCCGGGGACGCAGATGACGTCGAGCTGCGGGCATTCGGCCAGGCTGGTGTCCGGCAGCAGGCCGAGGCCGCTATCGGCGCGCACCGGGTCGAGCGTCTTCCACAGCATCCGCACCCGGGCGCCGGGCAGGCGGCTCAGCACCTCGAAGGGGCCGGTGAGGTCGAGCTGGGTGAGGCGGGGAAAAAGAAGGAAGCCGATCTCGAGGGTTCCGGTCATGGGTGCGTTCCTCCCTGTTGCGCTGGCGATGCTGGCATGGCTGGCGCCAGGCGCGAAGCGGCAGGCGCCGCGCAGCGCAGCGCCGCGAGATCCGCCGCCGTGTCCACGTCCCGCAGGCGGCGGAGCAGCGCCACGCGCCTCCCCCGGAAATTCACCAGGGTATCGGCGAGCGCGTGTTCGCTGGACCAGCGCACCGCGGCAAAGGGCCGCTCCGGCCGGCGCGGGCCGAGGCCGACCAGCCAATAGCCACCATCCTCCGCCGGGCCGAAGACCGCCTCCGCGCGGCCCAGCGCCCGGAAGGCGGCGGCGATGTCGGCGGGGCCGAGGCCGGGGATGTCGCTGCCCACCAGCACGGCGCGGCGATGCGGCGCCAGCGCCCGCTGCATCCGCGCCCCGAGATCGCCACCGCCCTGCGGCCGCCGGACCGGGCCGGCCGGCCAGCGCGCCCGTGCCCGGTCCGGCGTGACGGCCAGCACGGTGCGCCAGCGCCGGTCGCGCGCGAGGCGCCGGGCCAGGCTGGCAAGCTGCCCACGGTAGAAGCGCAGCGCCGCCACCGCGCCGATGCCCCGCGCCAGCCGCCGCTTCACCAGGCCGAGCCGCGGGGCACGGGCAAAGATCACCAGCGTGTCGCCCCTCATGCGTAGAGCCGCCGGATCAGGCTTGGCGGCACGCCGAGGAACCAGAGGGAAAGACAGGCCAGGTTGCGGGCCGAGCGGCGGCGCCAACCCTCCCGCCGCCAGCGCTCGGCGGAGGTGAGCGCCGCCACCGGCAATGCCACCAGGCGGCGGCGGCCGAGGCGGCGGACCAGGTCCACATCCTCCATCAGCGGCAGCGGCCGGAAGCCGCCGATCCGGTCGTAGAGCGTGCGGGAGAGCAGCAGCCCCTGGTCGCCATAGGGCAGCGCCAGCACCCGGCAGCGCCAGGCCACCAGCCGTTCCAGCCGGCGCGCCTCGGGCGTGGCATCGTCCAACGCGAATGTGAAATAGGCGGCGCGGCCGGCATTGCCGGGAACCCGCATGAAATCGCGCGCGGCGGCGGCCCAGCCGGGCGCCGGGCGGGTATCGGCATGCAGGAAGAGCAGCCATTCGCCGGGCGCCGCCGCGGCCCCGGCGGCAAGCTGGAGGCCACGGCCCGGCGGGCTGCGGACCACGGTGGCGCCGAGGCTTTGCGCGAGGTCCGGCGTGCCGTCCCGGCTGCCGCCATCCACCACCACCACCGAGGCCCGCGCTTCCGCGCAGGCGGCCAGGGTCGCCTCCAGGCAGCCGGCGGCGTTGAGGGTCGGGATGATGATGGTCAGGCTTTGTTCCAAGTATGCATTAACCAATAGTTCTTTGTCTGTTCTTGACAGCCGCCTCGGGGGTTTGGCACGGTGTCCGTGAACAGAGAAGGAACGGGGCCATGCCGGACGGGCTGCTGCAGCCAGATTCCGCCATCTTCCCCGGCCCGCGCAAGGGCCGGGGCGCCGTCTCCAACCCTGCCGTGCGCTTCGAGGCCACGGCGCGGGAGGCATTCGACGATGGCTGGGGGTCGCTGGCCGACCTGGCCGATCTGCCGCCGCTGCCGACCACGCTGCTGAAGGACAGCGCGAGGACGGCGATGGCCTGGAATGCCTCGCCGGATATCGGCTTCGACCGGTCCATCAATCCCTATCGCGGCTGCGAGCATGGCTGCATCTACTGCTATGCGCGGCCGACCCATGCCTATCTCGGCCATTCCCCCGGCCTCGACTTCGAAACCCGGCTCTATTTCAAGCCGGACCTGCCGGCGCTGCTGGAGCGGGAGCTGCGCAAGCCCGGCTATGTGGCGCGGCCGGTGGCACTCGGTGCCAATACCGATCCCTACCAGCCGGTGGAGCGCACGCTGTCGCTCACCCGGCAGGTGCTGGAGGTGCTGGAGCGCTTCGGCCATCCGGTGACCATCGTCACCAAATCCGCCGGCGTGCTGCGGGACCTCGACATCCTGCAAAACCTGGCGCGGCGCAACCTGGTGCATGTCTGCCTCTCCGTCACCACGCTCGACAACGGGCTTGCCCGCAGCATGGAGCCGCGTGCCGCGGCGCCGGCCCGGCGGCTGGCGGCGATCCAGGCGCTGGCGCAGGCCGGCATCCCCACCGCCGTGCTGGCGGCGCCGATGATCCCCGGCCTCAACGACGCCGAGCTTGAGCGCATCCTGGCCGCCTGCGCCGCGGCCGGCGCCACCCGCGCGGGCTATGTGCTGCTGCGCCTGCCGCTCGAGATCCGGCAGATGTTCGAGGACTGGCTCCGCACGCATCTGCCCGACCGCGCGGCGCGGGTGCTGGCGCTGGTGCGGCAGACGCGGGCGGGCCGGATGAACGACAGCGGCTTCGGCACCCGCCAGACCGGCACCGGCGCCTATGCCGATATGCTGGCCGACCGCTTCCGGGTGGCGAGCAGCCGGCTCGGCCTGAACCGCACCGACGTCCGTACCCAGGGGCTGGATTGCGGGCAATTCGCCGTGCCGGATGCGGCCCCGCGGGCGAAGGTGCCGGTGGGCGAGCGGCCGGAGGCGCCGCCGCCGCGGCAGCGCCAGCCGGAGGCGCAGCTCGCGCTGCTGTAGTCCAACGCCGTCCCGACTGGAATCGCCTTGCGATTCCAGTCGGGACGGCAAAGTTGGTCGATCCATGAGGCTGGGCCACAGCTTGAAAGGCTGTGGCCCAGCCCGGCCTATTGTCCGGCAGCCTGCGGCCCGTCATAGCCCTCGACCACGGCGATGTCGGCGGTGGCCTTGCCCTGGCGCAGCGCCTTGGCCTTCGCGTATTCGGGCGAGCGGTAGCATTGCAGCGCCGCGTCGTAATCCGGGAATTCGATCACCACGAGGCGCGACCTGCCCTGGCCCTCGACCACCTCGGACCGGCCGCCGCGAACCCGGAATCGGCCGCCGTATTTCCGCAGCGAGGTCTGGATTTCCGCCTGATAGGCCTTGTAGCCCTCCGGGTCGCTGATATCGACCTGCGCGATCCAATAGCCTTTCGCCGCCATGCTCATGCTCCTTCCCTGATCGGGGCCTGTCCGGTGAAGAATTCGTGCCCCTCCGCGAAGTGGTTGGGCTTCATGAAGACCGAGAGGAACACCGCGCCCTGGGGCGAGCGCGCGAGATGCGTGTTGCCGGCCGGGCGCCAGACGAAGCTGCCGGGACCGCATTCGCCCTCGTCATCCACCAGGCTGCCTTCCAGCATGTAGGTCTGCTCGATGCCGGTATGCTCGTGCAGCGGCACCACCGCGCCGGGCGCCAGCCGGAACAGCATGGTGGACATGCCGGTCGCAGGGTCGCTGAACAGCAACTTCATCTCGATGCCGGGGAATTTCGTGGCCTCCCAGGGCAGATGCGCGGCATCGACGTAGCGGGAGGGCGGCGAGGGCTCGTCGGCCAGCAGGCGCTGCATCACGGGCATGGCGGCTTCCTCCATGGGCATTGCGGGCAAGCCTAGAGCGGATCGCGGACGGACGTGAACGTCCGGGAGCGTGAATCCGCTCTGCAAGCAAAGAGCTACAACGGATTGCGTTCGTTCCTGAACGCAATCCGCTGTAGACCGCAACCGGCCCCGCTGTCCCCAGGCACCGCCCTTCGCCAATCGCCCGTGCCGCGCTACCCTCGCCCGCATGCCCGACTTCGCGCTTGAGGCGGCGGCAGGCGGCCGCGTGGCGGGGGTGGACGAGGCCGGGCGCGGCCCCCTCGCCGGCCCCGTGCTCGCCGCCGCCGTGGTCTTCCCCGCCGGGGTGCCGCCGGCGCTCGCCCTGCTGCTCGATGACAGCAAGCGGCTGCGGCCGGCGGCGCGCGAGGCCGCCTTCGCCGCGCTGCGCGCCGCCGCCGCGGTGGGCACGGTGGAATTCGCCATCGCCGCCGCCTCGGTGGCCGAGATCGGCCGGCTCAACATCCTGCGCGCCACGCATCTCGCCATGGCCCGCGCGGTGGCCAGGCTGCCCTTTGCCCCGGCACTGGCCCTGGTGGACGGCAACCAGCCGCCGCGCCTCGGCTGCGCGGTGCGCTGCGTGGTGGGCGGCGATGCGGCCTCCTTCTCCATCGCCGCCGCCTCCATCCTGGCGAAGGTGGTGCGGGACCGGGCCATGGCGCGGCTCGACCCGCGCTGGCCGGCCTATGGTTTCGCCGCCCATGCTGGCTACCCGACCGGCCGGCACCGGGAGGCCCTGGCGAAGCATGGCCCCTGCCCGCATCACCGCAGGGGATTCTCACCCGTGGAACAGGCGCTTATAAGCTTCAGTTGACCCGGGGACTCGGCGCAGCGATGCTGGCCCTCGGGGGATTTGCGAGGGAGACCAGCGTGGGGACGGGGCTCGATCTGCCCCTCGACCAGATTCTGGTCGGGGACTGCATCGGTTTGATGCAGAGCCTGCCACCGGCCTCGGTGCATGCGATCTTCGCGGACCCGCCCTACAACCTCCAGCTCAAGGGCGATCTGCGCCGGCCGGATGACAGCCTGGTGGATGGCGTCGATGACGCCTGGGACCGCTTCGACGACCTGGCCGCCTATGACGCCTTCACCCGCGAATGGCTCACCCAGGCACGGCGCGTGCTGCGCAAGGACGGCACCATCTGGGTGATCGGCAGCTACCACAACGTCTTCCGCCTCGGCGCCGCCTTGCAGGACCTGGGATTCTGGGTGCTGAACGACGTCATCTGGCGCAAGGCGAACCCGATGCCGAATTTCCGCGGCCGGCGCTTCACCAATGCGCATGAGACGCTGATCTGGGCGGCGCGCGGCCCGGAGAGCCGCTACCGCTTCAACTACGCCGCCATGAAGTCGCTGAACGAGGACCTGCAGATGCGGAGCGACTGGTTCATCCCGCTCTGCACCGGGGCCGAGAGGCTGCGCGACGGCGCCGGCGCCAAGCTGCACCCGACCCAGAAGCCGGAGGCGCTGCTGCACCGGGTGATCCTCTCCTGCACCAATCCGGGCGATGTCGTGCTGGACCCCTTCCTCGGCACCGGCACCACCGGGGCGGTGGCGCGCCGCCTCGGCCGCCGCTTCATCGGGCTGGAGCGGGACGAGAATTACGCCAATGCCGCCGCCGCCCGCATCGCCTCGGTGCAGCCCCTGTCGGAGGCGGCGGCGAGCGTGACGCCGATGAAGCGGGAGCAGCCGCGCATCCCCTTCGGCACGCTGGTGGAGCGCGGGCTGGTGCCACCCGGCACGGAGCTGGTGGACCGGCTGCGGCGCTGGCGCGCGACGGTTGTGGCGGATGGCTCGCTCCGCTGCGGCAAGGCGCAGGGCTCCATCCATCAGGTGGGCGCGCAGGTGCAGGAGGCGCCGAGCTGCAATGGCTGGGCCTTCTGGCATGTCGAGACGCGGGAGGGCGGGCTGCGCGTGCTGGACGCATTCCGGGCGGAGATCACCGGGCGGGGTTGAGATCCGCGCCGCCGAGAAGACCACGGCGAAGCGGCAGCGGGCAGCCGCCCTTACCTGAAATTTCCTACAGCCTGGAATGCCTGGCCGGGTCCAGCGGTTAATCCTGTGTTCCACGTGCCGCCACGCTGACGCGCATGGGCGACGGACAACCCTGTCCACCGTGGCGGACCGTCCGGAAACGCAAGGGAGAATCCTGCCATGCTGTCAGATGATCTCTCCAACGACGAACGCGTGCAGATGGTCCCCGTGTTGCAAGCCAACCTGGTCTCTGACGGCTTCGTGCCGGCGGACCATACCGATCCGAACCTGGTCAATCCCTGGGGCGTCTCCCACAGCGCGACCAGCCCCTTCTGGGTGTCGGACAACGGCACCGGGGTCTCGACGCTCTATAATGGCGCCGGTGCCTCCTTCCCGCTGGCCAGCCCGCTTGTGGTCACCATCCCCTCGCCGCCCGGCCAGACCGACCATTCCACGCCGACCGGACAGGTATTCAACACCACCGCCAGCGGCTTCACCGTGTCGGAGGACGGCAGGTCCGGTTCCGCGGTCTTCCTCTTCGCCACCGAGGACGGGACCATCTCCGGCTGGAACCCGACGGTGGATGGCACCCATGCGATCCTCGCCGTCGACAATCATGCGATCCTCGCCGTCGACAATTCGGATGCGGGCGCCGTCTACAAGGGCCTCGCCATTGCCAGCACGGATGGGAGCGAGCAGCTCTACGCCGCCAATTTCCACGACGGGACGGTGGACGTCTTCGACAGCAGCTTCAAGCAGGTGAACAGCTTCACCGATCCCTTCGTGCCGAAGGACTATGCCCCGTTCAATGTGCAGGTGCTCGACGGGCACCTCTTCGTCACCTTCGCGCAGCAGGATGACGAGAAGCACGACGACGTGGCCGGTCCCGGCCATGGCTTCGTGGATGAATTCGACCTCAGCGGCCATCTGCTGGAGCGGGTGGCGGCGAACGGGCCGCTCGATTCGCCCTGGGGCCTCGCCATCGCGCCGGACAGCTTCGGGACCTTGGCGGGCGATCTCCTCATCGGGAATTTCGGCGACGGCACCATCAATGTCTTCGACCGCGAGACCAATGCCTTTGCCGGCAAGCTGGAAGGCGCCGATGGGCAACCCGTGCAGATCGACGGCCTCTGGGCCCTCATCACCGGCAATGGCGGCAATGGCGGCGACCCGAACAGGGTCTACTTCACTGCCGGGCCGCAGGAGGAGACGCACGGGTTGTTCGGCAGCCTGACGCCGCTGCCGACGACACCGGGCGGAGAGGTGGACTGGAACGCGCTCGCTGCCCAGGTGCAGGCCAATTTCGCCGCCACGGGGCATTGGTTCGTCTGAAGCCCGGCTGACGACCGGGCGCGACCGCGCGGCGGCATCTCTTGACGGACCCTCTGTGGCTGTCCGATCACGCACCACCGACCGTCGAGGGAAAGATGCCCCGCACCGCCGCCGAGACCATCGCCACCATCCTTGCCGACCCCCGCTTCCAGGCCGCCGTCGCGGTCCTGGAACGCGAGCACGACCGCACCGTCGAGGATATCGTCACGCTGACGGAAATCCCCTCGCCGCCCTTCGGCGAGGAAGCGCGCGCCGCCGCCTATCTGGAGATGCTCCGCGCGCATGGGCTGGAGGAGGTGGAGCAGGACGCCGCCGGCAACGTCATGGGCCTGCGCCGCGGCACCGGCAACGGCTCGCTCATCGTGGTGGCCGCGCATCTCGACACGGTCTTTCCCGCCGGCACCGATGTGCGGGTGCGGCGGGAGGGGACGAAGCTCTTTGCCCCCGGCGTCGGCGACGACACCCGCAGCCTGGCCGTGAACCTCGCCTTCATCCGCGCCATGGACCAGGCCGGCATCCGCACCCGCAGCGACATCCTCTTCGTCGGCGATGTCGGCGAGGAGGGGCTGGGCGACCTGCGCGGCGTGCGGCACCTCTTCACCGAGGGCCGGCACCGCGACCGCATCGGCGCCTTCTTCACCGTGGACAGCCCGGAGATGGACCGCATCGTGACAGGCGGCGTCGGCAGCAAGCGCTTCCGCGTGGTGTTCCGCGGCCCGGGCGGCCACAGCTTCGCGGCCTTCGGCCTGGTGAACCCGGCCTATGCCATGGCCCGCGCCAGCCTGGCCCTGGCGGAGATCGAGGCGCCGCGCGCGCCGCGCACCACGCATTGCGTCAGCGTGCTCGGCGGCGGCACCTCGGTGAACGCCATCCCGAACGAGGTCTGGATGGAGGTGGATCTCCGCTCCGAATCCGCCGCCGAACTGGCGCGGCTGGAGGCACGGTTCAGGGCCGGGGTCGAGGCCGCGGTGGCGGCGGAGAATGCCGCGCGCTCCTGCCGCGAGGGCCCGGTGACGGTGGAGTTGCGGCCGATCGGCGATCGCCCGGCCGGCAGCACGCCGGCGGGCAGCGAGATCGTGCAGCTCGCCACCGCCGCCATCGCCGCGCATGGCTTCACGCCGAAGCACGAGGCCTCCTCGACGGATGCCAATATCCCGATGAGCCTCGGCATCCCCGCCATCAAGATCGGCAGCGGCGGGCGCGGCGGCCGGGCGCATTCCCTGGAGGAATGGATCGATGTGGAGAGGGGCGAGAGCCTGCGCGGTATGTCCGCCGGCCTCGCCGCGATCCTGGCGGTGGCGGGGATGGGCTGAGGCCTCCCCTGCGGAGCGCTGGAGAGTCGAGGCCGGCCCGGCTCAGCGCCGCGCCGCGCGCAGCACCGCCAGGGCCAGCGCCGTCTTCACCAGCGTGGCCGGCAGGAAGAGCAGGAAGCCCGCCATCCAGGCCCGCTCCAGCCCGACGAAGCCGCCGAGCCACAGCACGCCCGGGACGAAGAGCGCCAGATGCGCCGCCAGCAGCCACCCGGCCTGCCGCCACCAGGCGCCGCGCGCGGCTTGGCCAGCAATCCAGGCGGCGGGCAGGAAGCCCAGCAGATAGCCGGCGGTCGGCCCCGCCAGCACCGCCGGCCCGCCCAGGCCACCGGCGAAGACCGGCAGGCCCAGCGCACCCTCCAGCAGATAGGCGGCCACCGAGGCCATCCCCAGCCGCGCCCCGCCCAGCGCCCCCAGCAGCAGCACCGCCAGGCTTTGCAGCGTCGCCGGCACCGGCCAGAGCGGCAGGCTGACCTGCGCGCTGGCCGCCAGCACGGCGGAGCCGAGCAGGGCGAGGCCCCAGAAACGCAGGGTGTCGCGGGGGGTGGCGAGGGCGGGGCTCATTCAGGACTCTCCGGCAGGCGGGGCGGCGCGTGTGGCACGGCTGCCGCCGCCTCGGCAAGCGCCAGCAGGCGGCGCATCACCGTGGGCAGGGCGGCGGCCACCTCGGCCAGTGGCCGCGACTCCATCCCCGCCGGCGGAGCCAGAAGCGGCACGGAGGCGGCGTAGAGCACCATCTCCAGCTCGAAATGCGTGAAGCCGTGCCGCGCCAGGCCGGGCAGGCGGCGCCATTCCAGGCCAGGCAGTGGCGCCTGCGCCAGCGCCTCGGCCTCCCCCCCAGGGTGCCTCCTGCCAGGGCGTGCCGGGGAGTTCCAGCATGCCGCCGAGCAAGCCGCGCGGCGGGCGGCGACGGAGCAGCACCCCGCCCCCGGCATCCGTCAGCAGGAAATGCGTGCCATGCCGCAGCGGCCGCGCCCGCCTCTGCGCCTTGCGCGGCAATTCCGCCTGGATGCCGCGCCGCTGCGCCACGCAATCGCCGCGCCAGGGACAGAGCGCGCAGGCCGGAGCCTTCGGCGTGCAGATTGTGGCGCCGAGGTCGAACAGCGCCTGCGCGAAATCCCCCGGCCGTGCCCGCACCGCCGGCTGCTCCAGGAAGCCCTGGGCCAGGGCGGCGAGGCGCGGCCGGGCGCCGGGCAGCGCCTCCTCCACCGCGGTGATCCGGGCGACCACTCGCTCCACATTGGCATCCACCGGCACCACGGGCTGGTCGAAGGCAATGGCGGCCACCGCCGCCGCGGTATAGGCGCCGATGCCGGGCAGGGCGCGCAACGCCCCGGCCTCGCGCGGGAAGCCCCCGGCCGCGGCCACCACCCGGGCACAGGCATGCAGGTTGCGGGCACGGGCGTAGTAGCCGAGCCCCGCCCATTCCTCCATCACCGCCGCCTCGGGCGCCGCGGCCAGCGCCTCTACGGTGGGGAAGCGTTCAAGGAAACGGGCGAATCGAGGCCCTACCGCTGCCACCGTGGTCTGCTGCAACATCACCTCGGAGAGCCAGACGCGGTATGGGTCCGCCACGCCGGTTTCGCTGCGGAAGGGCAGGCTGCGCCGGTGCCGGTCATACCAGGCGAGCAGGGCGGGGGCGGGCGGCAAGGGGGCAGGATCTGGGGGCATGCATGGCGAAAGATAGCGACGATCCGCGATTCGTCTTCGGGCCACGCCCGCTCGGCATCCTGATGCCGCGCCTGACCCGGCCGGTCTTCCGCAAAAAAAGCCCCGCCGGGGCCCTGCTGATGGCCGATTGGGCGGAGGTGGTCGGGCCCTCCCTCGCCGCCGTTACCACCCCCCGCCGGCTGAGCGCCGGCAGCCTCACCATCGCCTGCGCCGGGCCGGTGGCGATGGAGCTCACGCATCTGGCGCCGCAGCTCATCGCCCGGATCAATGCCCATCTCGGCCGCCAGGCGGTGGAGCGGCTGCGCTTCGTCCAGCAAGCCGCCGGCCCCGCCCCCGCCCGCCCCCGGCCCGCCCCGGACGCCCCCCTTCCCGCCCCCGTCGAGGCCGCCGTCGCCGGCATTCCAGGCGAGGAATTGCGGGAGGCGCTGGCAAAGCTCGGCCGGGGCGTTTATCGGAGCCGAGGCTGATATCATCCCGCCATCCTTCCTTGGGGAACCCGCATGCGCCTGCCCCGCCGAACCCTTCTCGCCGCCACGGCCAGTGTCCTGGCTGTCCCCGCCTTCGCCCAGGCCCCGGCCGACCCGCGGCTGGCCGAGCGCGGCATCGGCCGCCCGGATGCGCCGGTGCGGGTGCTGGAATTCTTCTCCCTCACCTGCAGCCATTGCGCCGCCTTCCACCACGAGACCTTCCCGCAGGTGAAGCGGAACCTGGTGGAGACCGGCGCCATCCGCCTGGTCTGGCGCGACTTCCCGCTGGACCAATTGGCGCTGCTGGCCGCCGCCGTGGCCCGCTCCCTGCCGGCGGAGCGCTATGAGGGCTTCATCGGCGCCCTGCTCTCCTCGCAGGACCGCTGGGCCTTCACCCGCAGCGGCAACCCGCAGGAGGAACTGGCCAAGATGGCCGGGCTGGCCGGCATGAGCCGGTCGCAATTCGAGGCGGTGCAGCAGGATGAGGGCCTGAAGCGCGCCATCCTGGAACAGCGCCAGCTCGCCGAGCGGGAATACCAGGTGCAGGCGACCCCGAGCTTCGCCTTCATCCGCGGCGGCCAGACCCGCAACCAGTCCGGCAGCATGTCCTTCGACCGCTTCAAGCAGTTGGTCGAGGGCCGGGCTTGACGCAGCGCGCGCCTGAGTCGGGCGACATGGAGGCGGTTGCGGCCCCGCCATCGCCGGCGGAAACCGCCGAGGCATCCCAGGCAGCGACAGCTTCTCCCGAGGCGCCGGGAGGTGAGCCGCCGGATGCCGCGGAGGCCGGTGCGCCCGATACATCGGCCGACGAGAACCTGCCGGATGCCGACCGCGCGCCGCTCCGCGCCACCCTGGCGCGGCTGAGGATCGCCGGCTTCAAGAGCTTCGCCGAGGCCACCACGGTCGAGGTCCTGCCCGGCCTCACCGGCATCGTCGGCCCGAATGGCTGCGGCAAGTCCAATGTGGTGGAGGCGCTGCGCTGGGCCATGGGCGAGACCTCCGCCCGCTCCATGCGCGGCGGCGAGATGGACGACGTCATCTTCGCCGGCACCGCCACCCGCCCGGGCCGCAACCTGGCCGAGGTGACACTCTTCCTGGAGGAGGCCGCCGGCCTCGCGCCGCCGCCCAATGCGGCGAGCGAGGAGCTGGAGATCATCCGCCGCATCGCCCGAGGCGAGGGCTCCGCCTTCCGGGTGAACGGCAAGGAGGTCCGGGCGCGCGACGTCCAGACCATGTTCGCCGATATCGGCAGCGGCGCCCGCGCCTCCGCCATGGTCAGCCAGGGCCGGGTCGCCGCCATGATCGGCGCCAAGCCCGAGGAACGCCGGCAGGTGCTGGAGGAGGCCGCCGGCATCTCCGGCCTGCGCGCCCGCCGGCACGAGGCCGAACTGAAGCTGCGCCAGGCCGAGGCCAATCTCACCCGCGCCGAGGACCTGCTCGGCCAGTTGGAGGTGCAGCGCGGCTCCCTGCAGCGCCAGGCGCGCCAGGCCAACCGCTACCGCAACCTCTCCGGCATGGTGCGCGGCGCCGAGGCGGAGTGGCTGTCCCTGCTGCGCGCCCGCGCCCAGGCCGCGCTGGCCGTGGCGCAGGCCGGCTTCGACCAGGCCGCGGCGGCGACGCGACGTGCCGAGGCCGAGGCGGAGGCGGCCGCCATCCGCAGCTTCGAGGCCGAACGCGCCCTGCCGGCACCGCGCGAGGCCGAGGCCGCCACCCGCACCGCGCTGGAGCGCCGCCGGGTTGAGGCCGAGGGGCTGGAGGCCGAGGAGCGCCGGGCGCGGGAGGCGCTGGCCGCCGCGGCCGAACGCCTCGCCCGGATCGAGCGCGACCTCGCCCATGCCGAAGGGGTGGCGGCGGATGCCACCGCCGCCGAGACCCGCCTGGCCCGCGAGGACCAGGCCCTGACCGAGGCCGAGGCGGCGCTGCCGGACCGCCTCGCCGCCGCCGAGGCGGCACTGCACGAGGCCGCCGACGCCGCCCGCGTCGCTGAGCGTGCCGCCAATGCGGCCACCGAGGAAGCCGCCGCCATCGCTGCCCGCGCCAACCAGGCCGCGGCCGAACTGGCCGCCGCCGAGGCTCGGGCGCGCCGGCTTTCGGCGCAGCGGGACGCGCTGGCGGCGGAGCATGCCGCGGCGCTGGACGCCGCCATCCCGGCCGAGACGCTGGAAGCGGCGGAGGTGGCGGCGCGGCAGGCCGAAACGCTGCTCGCCAGCAGCCGCGCCGCGCTGGAGGCAGCCGAATCCGGCCGTGCCGCCGCGCAGGAGGCGCATGCTGCCGCCCGCCGCGATGCCACCGCGGCCGAGGCCGAGGCCAGCCGCGCCGGCACCGCCCAGGCCGAGGCGAAGCAACGCGCCGGGCGGGTCGCGGCGCAGCATGAGGGCCTCGCCGCCGAACATGCCGCCGCCCTGGCGGCGCGGGTGCCGGCGGAGCGCCTCGCCGCCGCCGAGGCCGCCACCGCCGCGGCCGAAGCCAGGCTGGCCGAGGCGCGCACCGCGCTGGAGGCCGCCGAGGCTGCCCGCGCCGCCAGCCAGGAGGCGCATGCCGCCGCCCGCCGCCGGATCGCCGATGCCGAGGCCGCGCGGGAGCGCGCCGCCGCTGAACAGGCCAGCGCCGCCCAGCGCGCCCGGCAATTGCGCGAGGGACATGCGCGCCTTGCCGCCGAACGCGATACGGCGCTGGCCGCCCGCTTGCCGCCCGAGCAGGTCGCCGCCGCGCAGGAGGCCGCCGCCACTGCCGAGGCGCATCTGACCACGGCGCGGGAGGCGGTGGAGGCGGCCGAAGCCGCCCGCACCGCCGCCACCGAGCGCCATGCCGCCGCCCGCCGCCACTCGGCCGGGGCCGAGGCCGAGCAGGCGGCGGCCGGCGCCGAGGTGCGGGCGCTCACCGAGACACTGGCCGCCGGGGAACGCGCCGGCAGCGCCGCGCCGCCGGTGCTGGATGCCGTCCGCGTGCCGCCGGGCCTGGAAGCCGCGCTCGGTGCCGCCTTGGGGGAGGCGCTGGAAAGCCCGGCCGATCCCGCCGCCGCCCGCCACTGGCGCATCCTGCCAGCCCTGGAGGGCGGGCCGGCCCTGCCCGCCGGCCTGACCTCACTGGCCGAGCTGGTGCAGGCGCCGCCGGCCCTGGCCCGCGCGCTGTCGCAAGTGGGGCTGCTGCCCGAGGGCGCCGATGGCGCGGCTTTGCAGGCGGCGCTGGCGCCGGGCCAAGCGGTGGTGGCGCGGGATGGCGCAGTCTGGCGCTGGGACGGCCATACCGCCCGCGCCGATGCACCTAATCCCGGCGCCGTCCGGCTGCAGCAGCGCAACCGCCTGCGCGAAGCCGAGGCGCGCCTGGCCGCGACCATCGAGGCCGCCAGCCGAGCCGCCGCCGCCCGCGCCGAGGCCGAGACCGCCGAGGCCGCCGCCACCACCGCCGAAGCCACGGCCCGCGAGGCACGGCGGGACGCCGAGGCGCGGCTGCAAACCGCCCGCGCCGAGGCCAGCCGCCTCGCAGCCACCGCCGCCGAGGCGGAAAGCCGGATCGGCGCGCTGGAGCCGCAGCTTGAAAGGCTCGCCACCGAGGCGGCGGAGGCGGCGGCCGCGGCGGCCGAGGCCGAAAGGGCACTGGCTGCCCTGCCTGGGCCCGAAGCCGCCATCGCCGAATATGACACGGCGGCCGCCGCGGAAACTCGCGCCGCCGAGGCGGAGGCCGCCGCCCGCGATGCCCGTGCCGAGGCGGAGATGGACCTCCAGCGCGGCCGCAGCGACGCCGCGGCCCTTGCCGCCGCCGTCGCCCGGGCGGAAAGCCGCATCGGCGCCCTGGCGCCGCAACTCGACAGGCTCGGCACCGAAAGGGCGGAGGCGGAGACGGCGCTGGCCCGGGCGCAGGTCGCCATGGCGGCCCTGCCCGATCTCGCCGGGCTGCGCAAGGCCGCCGAGCTGGCGCAGGCGCAAGAAACCGCCACGCTCACTGAAGAAGCCGCGGCGCGTGAGGCCCGGACCGCCGCCGAGGCCGGTTTGCAGGCGGCCCGCGCCGCCGCCGCCCGTCTGGCCACCGAGGCGGCGCAGGCCGCAAGCCGCATCGCCGCCCTCGCCCCGCAACTCGAACGCCTGACGGCGGAGGCCGCCGAGGCCGCCCTGCTGCTGGAGGCGGCCCAGGCCGCACAGGCGGCGCTGCCCGATCTGGCGGCGATCCGCGCCGGGGTCGAGGCGGCGCGGCAGGCGCTTTCCGCCGCCCGGATGCAGGAGGTCACGGCCCGCGACGCCCATGCGGCGCTGCGGACGGAACGCGAGCGCCTGGCCGCGCGGCGCCAGGCCATGGCGGCGGAGCGCGCCGACTGGGCCAGCCGCCGCACCGATGCCGCCGGACGGCTGGAGGAACTCCGCCAGCGCGCCGCCGAGGCCACCGCCGAAAGGGACGCGCTGGCCGAGGCGCCGGACGCCGCCGCCGCCCGTCAGCGCCAGGCCGGCGCCCTGCTGGCCGAGGTCGAGGCCGCCCACACCGCCGCCGCCGCCGCGCTGACCGCCGCCGAGGCGGAACGCCGGGCGAGCGGCGAGGCCCGCCGCGCCGCCGATGCCGCCTTCGCCGCGGCGCGCGAGGCGCAGTTGCGTGCCGAAAGCGCCGCGGAACAGGCCTCCACCGCCGCCGATGCGGTGGAGGAGCGGGTGGCCGAAAGGCTGGGCGAAGCCGCCGAATTGCCGCCCCCCGAGGAACTCTCGGATGCCGCCGAGGACAAGGCGCGGCGCAAGCTGGAACGCCTGGCCCGCGAGCGCGAGGAGATGGGGCCGGTCAATCTCCGCGCCGATGTGGAGATGGCGGAGATCGAGGCCCGGATCGCCCAGATCACCCGCGAGCGGGAGGAGATCGGCGCCGCCATCGCCAAATTGCGCGGCTCGATCGGGCATCTGAACCGCGAAGGGCGGGAGCGGCTGCGCGTGGTCTTCGACCGGGTGGATGCCGAATTCCCGCGGCCTGTTTGGCCGGCTCTTCGGCGGCGGCCGGGCGCATCTGGCCCTGGTCGGCAGCGAGGACCCTCTGGAGGCCGGCCTCGAAATCTATGCCGAGCCACCGGGGAAGAAGCTCTCGGCCCTGTCGCTGCTTTCGGGCGGGGAACAGGCGCTGACGGCGCTTTCCCTGATCTTCGCCGTGTTCCGCTGCCACCCGGCGCCCGTCTGCGTGCTGGACGAGGTGGATGCGCCACTCGACGACGCGAATGTCGAGCGGCTCTGCGACCTGTTGGACGGCATGGCGGCGGAAGGCCCGGATGGGCGTGGCGGCACCCGCTTCCTGATCGTCACCCACCACCCGCTGACCATGGCGCGGATGCATCGGCTCTATGGCGTGACCATGCAGGAGCGGGGCGTGTCACGGCTGCTCAGCGTCGATCTAGGGCGGGCGGTGGAGATGGCGGAGGGGACCGGGGCGGGCTGAGGCGCGAGCCCGCCGGCCTCCGGGGCGCGATGCAGCCGGAGCCGGTCTGTTTCGTTGTCCTCACCTACCCCGAACGGAGGCCCGGCTTGGACCAATTCGCCATCCTGCCGCATCTGCGGGACATCGCGATCGCCTATGCGCTCGCCTTCCCGATCGGCTGGGAGCGGGAACAGGCGGCGCGCAGCGCCGGGCTGCGGACCTTCCCGCTGGTGGCGATCGCGAGCTGCGGCTTCGTGCAGGCGACGGAGGGGCTGCTGCGGAGCGAGCCCGCAGCCATGGCGCGCATCGTCGAGGGCATCGTCACCGGGATCGGCTTCATCGGCGGCGGCGCCATCCTGAAGGGCCAGAGCAGCGTGCATGGCACCGCCACCGCGGCCGCGCTCTGGGCCACCGGCGCGATCGGCATCGCGGTGGGGCTCGGGGTCTATGATGTCGCCGTGGTGATCGCGGCGATCACGGCAGTGACGCTGCGCCTGCACGGGTCCGGCAAGGATGGGCAGAAGGATTAGGGTGGCGCCTCGGATGTCACGCGGAATGCGTTGATGCCGGCGCCGCCGCGGGTCCACCCTGCCCGCTCCGAAGCAGGGAGGGTAGCAGGATGGCGGCGAAGGTGCAACCGGTTCCGGCGGGATACAGCAGTGTCACCGCCTATCTCATCGTGGAGGGCGCCGCCGCAGCGCTGGATTTCTACGCCCGCGCCTTCGGTGCCCGGGAGGTGATGCGGCTGCCGGCGCCGGGCGGCCGGATCGGCCATGCCGAGATCGAGATCGGCGATTCCAGGGTGATGCTTGCGGATGAGTGTCCCGAGATGGATGCCCGCGCGCCGGCGGCCTATGGCGGCTCGCCGGTGACGCTGCATCTCTATGTCAGGGACGTGGACGCGGTGGTGGCGCGGGCGGTGGCGGCCGGGGCGGAGGTGCGGCGGCCGGTACAGGACCAGTTCTATGGCGACCGCAGCGGCACCCTCCGCGACCCCTTCGGCCATGTCTGGCACCTGGCGACGCATGTCGAGGATGTGCCGCCCGAGGAGATCCAGCGCCGCATGCAGGCGATGGCGGGCGGGAAGGGCTGATCCGCGCGCGAGCCTTCAGGCCAGCCGCAGCAGCAGCGCCAGCCCGAGAAAGCCGAGGCTGAGGCCGATCGCCAGGTTTTCCTCCAGCCTTGCCGGCGGGCGGGGCCGTCCTGGGGCGCCTGCCGCGCGGGGGTCCTGATCGGGCTCCGCCATCGCGCGGTTCCTTGCCGTTCCGGTTCCATCCGAACATAGGATGGCCGTGCCGGCTTGCGCGTCACAGGCTTGTGCTTGACCTTCGGCCCGGGCGGGCGGTTGCTGCATCATGCCTTTCCGTCTCTTCGAACGTCTCCTGGACCCGGTGGCCGCGCCGGGAGAACCCGCCGCCCGCCTGCTCGGCAGCCCAGTGCCGCAGGCCCCGCCGCCGCGCCGCCTGCTCGGCTTCTACTGGCACTTCATCCGCCAGGCCCGCGCCCTGTTCGTGGCGCTGTTCCTGGCCGGCTTGGTGGTGGCGCTGCTGGATGCGGCGATCCCGGCGATGATCGGGCGGCTGGTCGCGCTGCTCTCCGACCATCCGCCGGAGGCGTTGTGGCAGGCGGCCTGGCCGGAATTGCTGGGGATGGCGGCGATCATCCTGGTCTGCCGGCCGCTCGGCATCCTGGCGCAGAACCTCATCACCCAGCAGGGGATCAACGGCAATTTCACCTCGCTGATTCGCTGGCAGAGCCATTGGGGGGTGATCCGCCAGGGCCTGCCCTTCTTCCAGGAGGATTTCTCCGGCCGCATCGCCAACCGGGTGATGCAGGCGGGCCCGGCACTGCGCGAGAGCGTGGTCCAGGTGGTGAGCGCGGTCTGGTACATCCTGGTCTATGGCACGGCGGCGCTGGCGCTGCTGGCCGGCGCCGACTGGCGGCTGGCCCTGCCGATCGCGGTCTGGTTCCTGCTCTATGCGGGATTGCTCAGGGTGCTGGTGCCGCGGATGCGGGAACGCTCCCGCAAGGCTTCCGAGCAGCGCAGCCTGCTGACCGGCCGGATCGTCGACAGCTACACCAATATCCAGACGGTGAAGCTCTTTGCCCGGGCGCGGGAGGAGGATGCCTTCGTCCGCGACGGGGTGGTGGCGCTGAACGAGGCCTTCCGCCGGCAGATGCGGCTGGTGACGTTGAACGGCTTCCTGCTCGCCAGCCTCAACGCCGCCATGCTGACCGCCACCGCCGCCACCGGGATCTGGCTCTGGACGGAGGGGCGGATCGGGCTCGGCGCCATCGCCACGGCGCTGCCCATGGCTTGGCAGATCGCCAATATCTCCGGCTGGGTGGCCTTCAACGTCACCTCGATCTTCGAGAATCTGGGCGTGGTGCAGGAGGCGATGGGCTCGATCGCGGTGCCGCCCACCGCGCCCAATCCGCCCGGCGCGGTGCCGCTGCGGGTGACCCGGGGCGAGATCCGGGTGGAGGGCCTGCGCTTCGGCTATGGTCGGGAGACGGGGGTGCTGCAGGGGCTCGACCTGCATATCGCGCCTGGCGAGCGGGTCGGGCTGGTCGGCCATTCCGGGGCCGGGAAATCCACGCTGGTGAACCTGCTGCTCGGCTTCTTCCAGCCGGAGGAGGGGCGCATCCTGGTGGATGGGCAGGACATCACGGCGGTGACGCTGGAATCGCTCCGCGCCGCCATCGGCGTGGTGACGCAGGACACCGCGCTGCTGCACCGCTCGATCCGCGACAATATCCGCTACGGCCGGCCGCAGGCGAGCGAGGCCGAGATCGAGGCCGCCGCCGCCCGCGCCGCCGCGGATGGCTTCATCCGGGACCTCGCCGATTGGCGCGGCCGCACCGGCTATGACGCGCATGTGGGGGAGCGGGGGGTGAAGCTCTCGGGCGGGCAGCGGCAGCGGATCGCGATCGCCCGGGTGCTGCTGAAGGACGCCCCCATCCTGGTGCTGGACGAGGCCACCAGCGCCCTCGATTCGGAGGTGGAGGCGGCGATCCAGGAGCAGCTCGCGGCGCTGATGGCCGGCAAGACCGTGATCGCCATCGCGCATCGGCTCTCGACCATTGCCCGGATGGACCGGCTGGTGGTGCTGGAGCATGGCCGCATCGCCGAGGCGGGCACGCATGAGAGCCTGCTGCGCCGCGGCGGGGTCTATGCCAGGCTCTGGCAGCAGCAGAGCGGGGCTTTCGCGGAGGCTTGAGCCGCCAGCCCCGGAACGGCACAGGCAGGGGCAATTCGGGCGGGAAGGCCGCCGGGACTGCCCGCGCTTGCTTGACACGCCGCGGGGGGGGCCTTACCAGCCCGTTGCCTTCCGGCGGGGAACCAAAGGAGGAGCGAGGGTGGACGAGCGCGACGGCTTCGAGCGGCGACTCCGGGAAGCCCGGACCCGGCAGGGTCTGGACAAGCCGACCGGGAATGACCGTGCTGGCCTTCCGACGGGTCCGTGGGGCATCGGGTTCCGCGCGGGTGTCGAGGTGGTATCGGCCCTGGTGGTCGGTATTCTCATCGGCTACCTGCTGGACCGCTGGCTCGGGACCTGGCCCTGGCTCTTCCTGCTGTTCTTCCTGGCAGGCTCGGCCGCCGGGGTCCTGAACGTCTATCGCCTGTTCGATCCGCGCCGCGGCCGGCGGAGTTGATGTGTCGTTGAGCTTGGGGAGTCGCCTGTGGCCGCCGAAGGCAAGTCGATCGACGCATTGGGCCAGTTCGAGCTGACGCCGGTGCTGGGTGCCGTGGGCAAGGCTGTGGGCTTCAGCCAGTCCAACCTGTACATGCTGCTGGCCGTGGGGCTCATCAGCGCCCTGATGATCTGGGGCATGGGCCGCCGCGCCGTCGTGCCGGGCCGGCTGCAGGCCATGGCGGAATCCGCCTATGAATTCGTGCAGGACATGGTGGCCGGCCAGATCGGCGACGAGGGCCGCCGGTTCTTCCCCTTCGTCTTCTCGCTGTTCATGTTCATCCTGTTCGGCAACCTGCTGGGCCTGCTGCCCTATGCCTTCACCTTCACCAGCCATATCGCGGTGACATTCGCGCTGGCCGTGGTGGTGTTCATCCTGGTGACCCTGGTGGCGCTGGCGATGCACGGGATGCGTTTCTTCACCTACTTCTTCCCGGAGGGCGCGCCCAAGGCGCTGGCGCCGCTCATCATCCCGATCGAGCTGATCTCCTACCTGTCGCGGCCGGTCAGCCTCTCGGTCCGGCTTTTCGCCAACATGGTCGCCGGCCACGTGATGCTGAAGGTCTTCGCCAGCTTCGTGGTGATGATCGGCTCCGCCGCCGGCCTGCTCGGCATCCTGGGCGCGACGCTGCCGCTGGCGGTGAATGTCGCCCTGATCGGCTTCGAATTGCTGGTGGCCTTCCTGCAGGCCTATGTCTTCGCCATCCTGACCAGCATCTACCTGCACGACGCGGTGCACCTGCACTGAGACGTCGGCGGTTCGCCATATCCCATTCCTGAGAAAGGACAGTTCCGATGGATCCGATTGCTTACGTCGCCGCCTTCAAGGCCCTCGGGGCCGGTCTCGCCGTCATTGCGCTCGCCGGCGTCGGTGTCGGCATCGGCAATATCTTCTCCTCCATGGTCTCCAGCGTGGCCCGCAACCCGGGCGCCCGCGACGCCGTCTTCCCGATCGGCATCCTGGGCTTCGCGCTGACGGAAGCGGTGGCGCTGTTCGCGCTGCTGATCGCCTTCCTCATCCTCTTCACCTGAGCATTGCCGGCATTGCGGGGCGCGCGCCGGAGGCCGGCCGCGCCCCCCATCGGCATGCAGGGGAGACGGTTATGAGGAAGAGCATCCGGTTCGCGGCCGTGCCAGCCCTGGTGACCATGGCCCTTGCCGCGGTCCCCGCGGCGGCGCAGGTCGCGGCCGAGCATCCGGGCAGCAGCGGCGGCGGCATGCCGCAGCTCAATTTCGGCCACCCGCTGATCATCGCCCAGGTCGTCTGGCTGCTGATCATCTTCGGGTTGCTCTACTACATCATGGCCAATGTCGCGCTGCCGCGCGTGGCCGCGGTGCTGGAGGAGCGGCGCCGCCGCATCGAGGGCGACCTCGAAGCGGCGCAGGAGGCGAAGCTGCGTGCCGATGGCGCGCTGGCCGAGCACCGCAGCGCCACCGCCCGGGCCCGGTCCGAGGCGCAGGCCGCGATCAACGCCTCGGTGCAGCGTGCCCAGGAAGAGGCCGCCGCCAAGGCCGAGGTCGTGAACGCGAAGCTCGGCGCACAGATCGAGGCGGCGGAGCAGCGCATCGCCGCGGCCCGCGACAGCGCCATGGGCGCGCTGCGCCAGGTTTCGGCCGAGACGGCCGAGGCGCTGGTCAGCCGCCTGATCGGCGCGGGCACCAGCCGGGCCCTGGTGGACCGGGCGGTGGACCGTGAACTCGCGCAGCGGGGGCGGGCCTGATGGAGCACCATTACGAGCATTTCTGGCTCGACCCGAAATTCTGGGTCGCGGTCAGCTTCGTCATCTTCCTGCTGCTGGTCGGCCGCCTTGCCTGGGGCAAGCTCACCGGCATGCTGGATGCGCGCGCCGACCGGGTGCGGGCGGAGCTGGACGAGGCCGCGCGGCTGCGGACCGAGGCCGAGGCCCTGCTGCGGCAGGCCGAAGCCGACCGCGCCGCGGCGCTGGCCGAGGCCGAGCAGATGATCGCCAATGCGCGGGCCGAGGCCGAGCGGGTGGCGAGCGCGGCGGCGGCCGAGGCCGAGGCCTCGGCGAAGCGGCGCGAGCGCATGGCGATGGACCGCATCGGCGCGGCGGAGGGTGCGGCCCTGGCCGAGGTCCGCAGCGCGGCGGCGGAGATCGCCACCGCCGCGGCCCGCAGCGTGATCGCGGAGCGGATGGATGCGACGGCCGATGCCGCCCTCATCGACCGCGCCGTGGCCGAACTGCCGCGGGTGCTGCGCGCCTGAGCCGCCCGATGACCAAGGGGCCGAACGGCCCGACGGTCTGAATTAGGCGGTGCAAGATGAGGCTTTCCCCATTGCGGGGCTGATGAACGGGGGCCTTCGGGCCCCCGTTTCGCTTTGTGGCAAGCCGGTTCCGGGCTAGCCTCCCCGCCGGAATTGGGGAGATCATCGGGATATGCGCCGCCTTGCCCTCGCCGCCGCCCTGCTGGCCGGCACCACGCTCACCGTCCAGGCCCCAGCGAAGGCGCAGGTCCTCCGCTGGGCCAATGACGGCGACGTCAATTCCATGGACCCCTATACGCGGCAGGAAACCCTGCTGCTCGCCTTCAACTCCCACATGTACGAGCCACTGGTGCGGCGGAACGACAGGATGGAGGTGGAACCCTCCCTGGCCGAGCGCTGGGAGCAGCCCTCCCCCACCGTCTGGCGCTTCCATCTCCGCCGCGGCGTGAAATTCACCGATGGCACGCCTTTCACCGCCGATGACGTGGTGTTCAGCGCCCAGCGCGTCCGCGCTCCCGGCTCCAACCTGCAGTCCGTGCTGGCGAGCGTGAAGGAAGTGCGGAAGATCGACGACCACACGGTGGAGTTCGAGACGCATCAGCCGAACCCCATCCTGGCCCAGGAGATCACCAACTGGGGCATCATGTCGAAGGCGTGGTCCGAGCAGAACAACGCCACCCGCCCCGCCGACCTGACGACCCGGGAGGAGAATTTCGCCACCCGCAACGCCATGGGCACCGGTCCCTTCCGCCTGGTCCTGCGCGAGCCCGACCGGCGCACGGTGCTGGAGCGCAACCCGGACTGGTGGGACACGCCGCGCCACAATATCCAGCGGGCGGAACTCAACATCATCGCCAATGACGCGACCCGCGTCGCGGCGCTGCTCTCGGGCGAGGTGGATTTCGTCTATACCGTGCCGCCGCAGGATGTGGACCGCATCTCCCGCTCGGCCGGGGTGCGCATCATCCAGGGGCCGGAGCTGCGGACCATCTATCTCGGCTTCGACCAGATGCGGCCGGAACTGCTGAAAAGCGATGTGAAGGGCCGCAACCCCTTCCAGGATGTCCGGGTCCGCCGCGCCTTCTACCAGGCGATCGACGTGAACGCGATCCATCGCACCGTCATGCGCGGCCAGTCCCGCCCGACCGGGCTGCTCTGGGGCCCCGGCGTGAACGGTTTCCGGGAGGAGGATGACCGCCGCCTGCCGGTCGATGTCGCGGGGGCAAAGCGCCTGCTGGCCGAGGCCGGCTACCCCAACGGCTTCGGCGTGACGATGGATTGCCCGAACGACCGCTATGTGAATGACGAGGCGATCTGCACCGCCGCCGTCGCCATGCTGGCGCGGATCGGCATCCGGGTCACGCTCGCCGCGCAGACCCGCGCCCGCTACTTCGCCGAGATCAACGCGCCGCGCTACAATACCAGCTTCTACCTGCTGGGCTGGACCCCGGCGACCTCGGACGCGCACAACGCGCTGTTCAACCTGCTCGGCACGCGGGACGGCACCCGCGGCGTCTTCAACAATGGCGGCTACAGCAACCCGCGGATGGACGACCTGATCAATCGCGTCGCCACGGAGACCGACCCGGCGGCGCGGCAGCGCCTGATCAGCGAATCCGCCACCATCCTGCGTGACGATGTCGCCTATATCCCGCTGCACCAGCAGCAGATCGTCTGGGCGGCGCGGCAGAATGTGGAGGCCGTGCAGACGGCGGACAACTACATCCAGCTCCGCCGCTTCCGCATCCAGCCGCGCTGAGGCCGCGAAACAGGCAAAGGGCCGCCGGGGGATGCCCCGGCGGCCCTTTCGCCGTCAGCGCGACGCGGTGCTGACCGCCAGGAAATTGGCGAGCGAATCCTCGGCCACCCGCGCCCATTGGGTCTGCTCGACCCGGAAGCGGTCCCATTGCGCATGGATCGCCTTGAAGCGCGGATTCTGCGCTCCGACCTCGGCGTAGAAATCCTGCGCCGCGCGGTAGCAGGCGGCCATCACCTCGCGCGGGAAGGCGCGAAGCTGGGTGCCGGCGGCGATCAGGCGGCGCATCGCGGCGGGGTTCAGCACATCGTAGCGCGCCGACATCCAGTGCCAGGATTCGGCGCAGGCCGCCTCCAGCACCGCCTTGTACTGCGCCGGCAGCGCATCATAGGCCTGGGCATTTATCATCAGGTCGACGCTCGGCGAATATTCCCACCAGCCCGGGTAGTAGTAGAAGGGGGCGATCCGGTTGAAGCCGAGCTTCTCGTCGTCATAGGGCCCGACCCATTCGGCGGCATCGATCACGCCGCGCTCCAGCGCCGGGTAGATATCCGGCCCGCCGATCTGCTGCGGCACCACGCCGAGCTTCTGCAGCACCGTGCCGCCATAGCCGGCGATGCGGAATTTCAGCCCCTTCAGGTCCTCGACGCTCTTGATCTCCTTGCGGAACCAGCCCCCCATCTGGGACCCCGTATTGCCCGCCGGGATCGCCACCAGGCCGAGGTCCCGATAGATCGGCGCATAGAGTTCCCGCGCCCCGCCATGGGTCAGCCAGGCCCAGTGCTGCTTGCTGGAAAGGCCAAAGGGCAGGCAGGTGACCAGGGCGAGGCTCGGGTCCTTGCCCAGGTAGTAGTAGCCGCTGGTGAAGCCGCATTCGACCGTGCCGCCGCCCACCGCATCCATCACCTGCAACGCCGGCACCACCTCGCCCGGGCCGAAGACCTGGATCTGAAAGGCGCCATCGGTCATCTCGGAGATGCGCCGGGCGAAGTGTTCCTGCGTGCCCCACAGCGTATCGAGGGATTTCGGGAAGCTGCCGGGGCAACGCCAGCGGATGCGCGGCTGGGCGCTGGCCAGGTTCGGCGTGGCCAGGGCGGCGGCACCGGCGGCACCGGCAGCCCCGCTCGTGATGAGGCGGCGGCGATCCATTCAGGACTCCTTTTCAGGGACGTTGCATTGCCGGGCAGAGTGCCCGGAAAAGCCGGCGGCGCGCAACGCCGCGATGGCTTCCGCCAGCCCACGCCCGGTGCCAGTCTCCCGCCCCCCCTTGATGAACAGAGACAGGAGCCTCGCCATGGACCAGCCCCGCGAGAAAGTGGGCTTCATCGGCCTCGGACGCATGGGGCGCGGCATGGCCTCCAATATCCGCCGCCGGCAATTCCCGATGACCGTCTTCGATATCGCCGCCGAGCCGCTGGCGGCGCTGGAGGCATTGGGGGCGGAGACGGCGGCGGATGCCGGCGCCGTGGCGCGGGCCAGCGACATCGCCATCACCATGCTGCCGGGGCCGCGGGAGGTGGCGGCGACGGTGCTCGGCAACGGCGGCATCCTGGCCAATCTGCGCCCCGGCGGGCTGGTGATGGACATGTCCACGGTGGACCCCGAGACCACCGACAGCCTGGCCGCGGCCTGCGCAGCGCGCGGCATCGGCTTCGTCGATGCGCCGGTCGGGCGGTTGGCCTGGCATGCGGACCGCGGCGAATCGCTGTTCATGGTGGGCGCCAGCGAATCGGATTTCGCCCGGGTGAAGCCGCTGCTGGAGGCGATGGGCAGCACCGTCCATCATTGCGGCGCGCCCGGCGCCGGCACCCGCAGCAAGCTGGTGAACAACTACCTCGCGATCATCCTGTGCCAGTTGAATGCCGAGGCGCTGTCCCTCGCCACCGCCTTCGGCCTTGATCTGGAAAAGACGCTGGAGGTGCTGCACGGCACCACCGCCACCAATGGGCAACTCAAGGTGAACTGGCCGAACAAGGCGCTGGCCGGGGATATCGAGCCCGGCTTCGCCATCGACCTGGCGCATAAGGACCTGTCGCTGATCGTGCAGGCCGCCAATGCGGCGCGGGTGCCGCTGCCCGTGGCGGCCGCGGCGCGGGAAGCCTTCAGCAGCGCCCGCGCCCGCGGCTGGGGGCGGCGGGACTTCTCGGCCATGCTGGATGCGCAATGCGAGCTGGTGGGGGTGAAGCCGCCGCGCCTCAAAGCCTGAGGCCCCGGCTCCGCGAGGCTGCACGCGAAGAATTCCACGTCGCCATCGCCCGGGTCGTGGCGGTTGCCGGCCACCTTCGGCATCCCGCCGGCGATGAACCGGCGGCGGTCCGGGACGCTTTGCCCCTGCAACGGGCCATGGCAGGGGCATGAGGGAATTATGGCTGGCTTCCTCCCGAGAGGACCTGGCACGGGGGTCGCATGGCCCGGCCGTGGCGCCTATAACGGCCGCCCGAGATGACCGTTCTGCAATCCGTGAGCACTCAGGCGCCGATGATGACTGCCGACCCCACCCTCCGCACCGTCAAGGCCTGGCCCTTCGAGGAGGCTGCCAAGGTGGCGGACCGCGTCGCCGCCTCCGGCAAGGGGGAGGCGCTGTTCCAGACCGGCTACGGCCCTTCCGGCCTGCCGCATATCGGCACCTTCGGGGAGGTGGCGCGCACCACCTGGGTGCGCCGGGCCTTCGGGCGGATCACCGGCCTGCCCTCCCGCCTGCTGGCCTTCAGCGACGACATGGACGGGCTGCGGAAGGTGCCCGACAACGTGCCGAACAAGGCGATGCTGGAGGGTTTCCTCGGCCGGCCGCTGACCGCCATTCCCGACCCCTTCGGCACGCATGACAGTTTCGGCGCACACAACAACGCCCGGCTGCGCGCCTTCCTGGACACATTCGGCTTCGACTACGAATTCGCCAGCAGCACCGACTACTACCGGTCCGGCCGCTTCGATGCGGCGCTGCGGCGGATGCTGGAGGTGCATGAGCAGGTGCGGGCGGTGATCCTGCCGACCCTCGGCCCGGAGCGCCGCGCCACCTATTCCCCCTTCCTGCCGATCCACCCCAGGACCGGCGTGGTGATGCAGGTGCCGATGGAGGAAACCCGGCCGGACTCCGGCACGCTGGTCTGGCGCGACCCCGAGACCGGCGAGCGTTTCGAGACACCGGTGACGGGCGGGCATTGCAAGGCGCAATGGAAGGCCGATTGGGCACTGCGCTGGTATGCGCTCGGCGTCGATTACGAGATGTCGGGCAAGGACCTGATCGACAGCGTGCGGCTCTCCGGCCAGATCTGCCGGGTGCTGGGCGGGCAGCCGCCGGTGGGCTTCACCTATGAGCTGTTCCTGGACGAGCAGGGGCAGAAGATCAGCAAGTCCAAGGGCAATGGCCTGACTATCGAGGAATGGCTGCGCTATGCGCCGCCGGAATCCCTTGCGCAATTCATGTATGGCGCGCCGCAACGGGCGAAGCGGCTGTTCTTCGACGTGATCCCGCGCGCGGTGGACGACTACCTGGCCAATCTGGAAAAGCTGCGGGCCGCACCGGAGCCCACCAACCCGGCCTGGTACATTCACGATGGTGAAGCGCCTGATGAGCCAGGAAGCCCAGCATCGTTTTCGATGCTTCTCAATCTGGTCTCTGCTGCCGGGATCGATGACCCCTTGAAGCTGTTGCAATATTTCGGAAATTACATAAAGCGGGACTTGGCAACGGGTTCAGAAAGATCAAGTGAAAGGGTTCGAAAGTTTCAGGAGTGGTCACTTAACCGCCTTGAAGCAATAACGATTAAACCAAATCGAGATCTCGATACGGGTATTGAAATAGCTCGTCCAGACAAGGCGCTTATGTTTGAGAGACTTTGCAAGCACGCAGTGGCATACTACAGCGATTTTGTTGAGCCACAGAAGCGCCACCGCGCCCCCACCGTCCTGGAACGCGCCGCGCTGGAAGACCTGCTGCATGCGCTCCGCGCCCTGCCGGCCGATGCCGATGCGGAGACGATCCAGACGCTGCTCTATGATATCGGCAAGCGGCACGCCTTCCCGAACCTGCGCGACTGGTTCGGCTGCCTCTACCAGGTGCTGCTCGGCCAGCAGGAAGGGCCGCGCTTCGGCGGCTTCGTGGCGCTCTATGGCATCCCCGGCACGATCGGGCTGATCGAGGCGGCCCTGGCGCGGGAGGCTTCCGCCTAGTGGCCGGCCGCCTGGCCTGGCTCCGCCGGAACGGACCACCGGTCTTCGGCGTCGCGCTGCTGGTGGGCGCGCTCTATGTGGTGCAGCGGGAATTCCGCGACCTGTCGGTGGCCGATATCCGCCGGGCCATGGCGGCGCTGCCGGCAACCTCGCTCTGGATCGCGGCGGGGCTCACCGTGCTCGCCTACCTGGTGCTGGCGATCTACGACAAGCTCGGCTCGATCTATGCGGGGCGGCCGGTTTCCTGGCCGAAATCCCTGTTGGCCTCCTTCTGCGGCTATTCGCTGGCGCATAACCTCGGCTTCGCCGCGGTCTCGGGCGCGGCGGTGCGCTACCGGCTCTATTCCGCCTGGGGGCTGACGCCGCTCGAGATCGCCAAGGTGGTGGGCTTCACCAGCCTGACCTTCGGGCTTGGCGGCCTGGCGCTGGGCGGGCTGGTGCTGCTGTTGGAGCCGGAGGTGGTGCCCTGGCTGGGCACGCATCTGCCGCATTGGGTCCTGCAGTCGCTGGCCATCCCCTTCTGGGGCGTGGTGATCGGCTATGTCGTGCTCAGCCGCTTCGTGCGGCATGTGCGGATCTTCAAGCACGAGATCGACCTGCCCGGGCCGCGCATGGCGGTGATGCAGACCACGCTCGCGACCGTCGATGTCGCGCTCACCGCGGCGATCTTCTACACCCTGCTGCCCGCGGCCGAGGGGCTGACCTTCCTGCGCTTCCTCGGCATCTACCTGGCGGCCTATGCGGCGGGGATCCTGGCGCATGTGCCGGGCGGCCTCGGCGTCTTCGACGGTGCCATCCTGCTCGGCCTGCAACCCTACATGCCGGCGGCGGAGGTGATCGGCGCGCTCTTCGTCTTCCGCCTGTACTACTACATCGTGCCGCTCTTCATCGCGGGCTCGCTCTTCGCCGGCTTCGAGATCGGCCAGCGCCGCGCCGTGCTGGCCCGCCTCACCGCCGTGGGCCGCGGCACGGAAACGCTGGAGGTGCCGGCCATCGCCTCGCTGGTGGCGCTGGCCGGGGCGCTGCTGATCTTCCTGGGGGCGCTGCCCACCAAGGGCACGATCCTGGAGGAATGGGCGGGGCATGCCGCCGCCATCGCCAGCCATTTCGCCGCCTCGGTGGTGGGCTCGCTCCTGCTGGTGATGGCCTTCGGGCTGCTGCGGCGCCTCTCCATCGCCTGGTGGGGGGCGCTGCTGCTGCTGGTGAACGGCGCCGTCATCGCCTGGCTGCGCGGCGAGGCCTGGTGGCTCTGGGGCGCCTTCCTGCTGCTGGCCGTGCTGCTCTCCAGCCTGCGCGCCGCCTTCTACCGCGATGCGCGGCTGATACGGGAGCCGCTTTCGGGCGAGGCGCTGGTTCCGCTGCTGGCGGTGACCGCCTGCGGCATCACCCTGGCGCTGGTGGCCTATGGCGGGCGGGTATCGGAGGAGAATTGGTGGGATGTGGTGCTCTCCCCCCTCGCCCCCGATTCGCTACGCTTCACCGTGGGGCTGACCGGCGTGCTGCTGCTGATTGCCATGGTGCAATTGCTGCGCCCGGCGCGCCTCGGCGCGGTGGAATGGAATGCCGAGACGCGGGCGCGGTTGCAGGCGCTGGGCGCGCTGGCGCCGGCCCAGGCCGATGGCGCGGTCTTCGGCGAGGCCGGGCGGGCCGGCCTCGGCTTCCTGAAGCGGGAGGGGGTGTGGCTGGCGCTCGGCGATCCGGCGGGGGAGAGGCAGGACGCCATCTCCGCCATCTGGCGCTTCCGCGACCTTTGCGAGCGGGCCGGGGTGGATGCCGCCTTCTGGCGCGTCGGGCCGAACCTGCTGCGGATCTATGCCGATATCGGCCTCACCGCCGTGCCGCTGACAGGGCCTGAGCAGACGCCGCGGTATTTCCTCGCCTGCCGGGCGGAGCGCGACCTGGAAAGGTTGCGCCCGCTGCTGCCGCCCGCCCTGCTGCGGGAGGCGGAGGCGCGGCCGCGCGCCGCCTGAACCGGCCGGCCTGCCCCCCTACTGGCTGGCCCAGACGATGCGGTGCATCCAGGTGAGTTCGGAGAGGTCGAAGCCGTAATCCGGATGCGCCGGGTTGAGGCTGCGCAGATCCACCCGCCGGGCGGATTGCCGCTTCAGCTCCTTGGCCATCACCTCGCCCTTCTGGGTGCGCACCACCACGCGGTCGCCGCGGCGGACCGGCGCGGAGGGCGAGACGATGACGATGTCGCCGTCGCGGAACACCGGCTCCATGCTCTCGCCGGAGATCTCCAGCGCATAGGCATTGGGATCGCCGACCTCCGGCACCGCGATCTCGTCCCAGCCGCCGCCGACGGGATAGCCGCCATCGTCGAAATAGCCGTCGCTGCCGGCCTGGGCGAAGCCGATCAGCGGAATCCGCCGGGAGATCGGCGTGCGGCTCGCCCGCGGCAGGGCGGGCATGCCGGTGACAAGGGCGGCGAAAGCCTCGATGCCGGTGCCGGTGGCGGAGAGCACCTTGGCCACGCTTTCCGTGGAGGGCCAGCGGGCGCGGCCATCCGCGCCGATGCGCTTGGAGGGGTTGAAGGCGGTGGCGTCGAGCCCTGCCTTGCGCGCCAGCCCGGAGGCGGAGAGGCCATGCTCAGCCGCCAGGGCATCCAGTGCGCGCCAGACATCGTCATGCCGCATGGCGCTCTCCCGGGAAGGGCGTGCCGCGCGGCGCGGGCCAGTCATCTTTTCGGCTCATGGGCATAACATCCTAGGTCTGGCCCACAAGATCAATAGGCGAATTTTCCTCGTTGCCACTTGCGCACGATACAACCTGAGGTTTATGTTCTCTAAATGTTCTCATCCTCTGAAGAGCAGGATAAACGCCCATGACAAGCGCCGCCCGCCCCGGACACGCCCCCTTCCGCGCTTCCGCCACCGCCGCCGAGCCCTTCGCCAGCGCCGACGAGGCCTGGTTCTGGACCATGGCCGCGCTGATGGCCCGGCGCGACGGCGCGCGCATCGTCTCCGGCGCCGGCAAGGCGGCGCGCCCCTGCGAGCCGGATGATGTCATCAAATGCCTCGACCGGCTCTACCGCCAGCGCCGCATCGACCTCCAGCACGCCCGCATCCTGCGGATCTGGGGTGAGCGGCAGCAGGCGCCCGATCCGCGGGCGCCGATGGAGCGGGGCGACTGGCGGCTGTGGCGGGAGGCGATGGCGCGGCTCGACTGGCCGCTGCGGGTCAAGGGAATCCTCGCCGGCAATGCGCTGAAACCGGCCGCGGAGGCGGAAATCCTGCCCTTCCCGGGCAGCCTGGCATGACCTCCCCCGCTCGTCCCGCGCATCGCCGTGCCGTGGCCGCGGCGGCGCAGCAGGCTTTCATCGTCTTCGGCGGCCAGGCGGACCAGCCCTGGCTGCGGCTGCTCCGCCCCGGCTTCCGGCATTGCTTCGCGGCCCTCGCCGATGCGGCCGGCTGGACCGTGCTGGACCCGCTTTCGGGCCACCTGGTGGTGGCGCGACTCGACCTGCCGGAGGGTTTCGACCTGCCGAGCTTCTACCGCCGTGCCGGCCTCGTGGTGCTGGGCCCGTTCCAGCCCGGCGGGCCCCGCCGCCGGCTGTTGCCGCCCCTCGCACCCCTCACCTGCGTCTCCCTGTGCCGGGCCGTGCTGGGCGCGCGGGCGCCCTTCGCGCTGACGCCCTTCGGCCTGTTCCGGGCGCTGCGAAATCGTACCGATACTAGGAAAAATATCTTGACTATGCCGCGGCATTCGATCTAGAAAGCTCCTGCCAACGGGCGATCTGCGCCCACTGGCTTCCTCCCTCCCTGTTCCAACCTGCGCGGGCCTGGTCCTCCTCACCGAGGGCCGGGCCCGCGGCTTTTTCGGGCCATGGATCGGGGGCTTCCGCCACAGAAGAGGTGACGCGCATGGGTGGCCTGTTCAGCGCCCCGAAGCCGACCATCGTCGAAGCGCCAAAGCCCGAACCGGCACCGCCCGCCGCGGCCCCGGCCGTCGCCGCCGCTGCCGCCGAGCAGGCCGGCCAGGAGGCCCGCCAGGAATCCCGCTCCCGCGCCGCCCGTGGCCTGGCCGGGACCATCGCCACCTCCCCCCGCGGGGTGCTGGAGGCGCTGCCCATGACCGGGCGCAAATCCCTGCTGGGGGAATAGACCGGTGCAACCCACGGACATCCTCGCCCGCCACGCCCGCGCGCTGGAGCGGCGCCGGCCGCTCGAACCCGTCTGGCAGTCCTGCTACGACCATGCCCTGCCGCCCCCCGCCGGCGGCCCGGCGCTGTTCGACGCCACCGCGGCGGATGCGGCGGAACAGCTTGCCGCCTCGCTGCTCGCCGAACTCACCCCGCCCTGGTCGCGCTGGTTCGGCCTGACCCCGGCCCGGCCGGTGGCGGACACGCCGCAGGGCCGTGCCACGGCCGAGGCGCTGGCCGATGCGGCCACCACGCTGCAAGGGCATTTCGACCGCTCCAACTTCGCGATCGAGATGCACCAGGCCTTCCTCGACCTGGTGGTGGCCGGCACCGGCCTGCTGCTGGTGGAGGAGGCGCCGCTCGGCGAGGCATCCGCCTTCCGCTTCACCGCCGTGCCGCTGCGCAGCGCGGTGCTGGAGGAAGGCGTCTCCGGCCGACTCGACACCGTCTTCCGCCAGGCCCGGCTCACCGCGGCGGAGATCCGCCGCCGCCACCTTGGCGCGGAACTGCCGCCCGAGCTGCTCCGCGCCGCCGCCGCCGATGACCCGGCGCTGCATCCGGTGCTGGAGGCGATCTGGCCGGAGCGCAACGGCCTTCGCTACGCCGCGCTGCTGACCAGCGAGCCCGACCGCCCGGTGGTGCTGGCCGAGGGGCGTTTCGCCGAAAGCCCCTGCATCGCCTTCCGCTGGCTGAAGGCGCCGGGCGAGACTTATGGCCGCGGCCCGGTAATGAAGGCGCTGCCCGATATCCGTACCGCGAATGCCGTGGTGGAGATGGTGCTGAAGAACGCCTCCATCGCCGTCACCGGCATCTGGCAGGCGGAGGATGACGGGGTGCTGAACCCGGCCACCGTGAAGCTGGTGCCGGGCAGCATCATCCCCAAGGCGCCGGGCAGCGCCGGCCTCACGCCGCTCGCCGCGCCGGGGAATTTCGACATCTCGCAACTGGTGCTGCAGGACCTGCGGAGCCGCATCCGGGCCGCGATGCTGGCCGACCGCCTGGGTCCGCAGCAGGACGCGAAGATGACCGCGACCGAGGTGCTGGAACGCGCCGCGCAGACCTCGCGGCTGCTCGGCGCCACCTATGGCCGCTTGCAGGCCGAGTTGCTGACGCCGCTGGTGACGCGCTGCCTCGCCATCTTGCGCCGGCGCGGCGAGGTGCCGCCGCTGCTGCTCGATGGGCGGGAGGTGGTGCTGCGCTACGAAAGCCCGCTGGCCCGCGTGCAGGGCCGCGCGGATGCGGCGAATACGCTGCTGTTCCTGCAGGCCGTCGGCAAGATCGGCGGCGATGCGGCGGCGCAGGTCGATGCCGCCGCCGCGACGCGCTGGCTGGCCCGCACCCTCGGCGCGCCGGCCGAGGTGCTGGTCCCCGCCACCCCACCCCTTCCCAACCGGGAGTGAACCCCGCATGCCCGAAGACCTGCTGCAAGCCCCGCCCGCCGATGCGCCCAAGCCGGGGGCGCGCCCCGCCGATGTGCCGGAGAAGTTCTGGGATGCCGAGACCGGCACCCTGCGTGCCGAGGCGCTGCTGAAATCCTACCGCGAGCTGGAGCGCCGCCTGTCGCAGCGCGCCGCGCCCCCGGGCAGCGACGCACCGGCTGAGGACCTGCTGCGCTTCCGCCAGGCCATGGGCATTCCCGAGACGCCGGATGCCTATAGCATCACCCCGCCGCACGAGCTCTGCTGCGCCGATGCGGAGGTGAATGGCCGGCTGCACCAGGCGCATTTCAGCAATGCCCAGGCGCAACTGGTCTATGACCTGGCGGCCGAGCGCCTGCTGCCGCTGATCGCCGAGGCGGCGGCGGAATTCGAGGCCGACCGGCAGCGCGAGAAGCTCGCCGCGCATTTCGGCGGCGAGGAGCGCTTCCGCCAGGTGGCGGCGCAGCTTTCCGCCTGGGGCCGCAGCCACCTTCCGCCACCGGTCTATGAGGCGCTGTCGAGCACCGCCGAGGGCGTCATGGCCCTGGAGCGGATGATGCAGAAGGGCGAGCCGGGCCTGGCCCGCGAGGCCGCCCCGCCCACGGCGGAAAGCGAGGGCGAGTTGCGCGCCATGATGCGCGACCCGCGCTACTGGCGCTCGCGCGAGCCGGAATTCGTCCGCCGCGTCACCGATGGCTTCCGCCGGCTGGTGGGCAGCTAGCCGGCGATCGCGGCGGGGCTTGAGCCCGCGGTCCCGGACCGCGCACTCGCCCCCGCCCCTGCCCTTTCCGGCCGCGACCAACCCCGCATGGGGCCGCGGCCGCTTCGGCGCCCGGGCGGCCCGCTGCCGCGGCCAACCGCCCGCGCGCCTTCAACCCCGCAATGCCCAGGAGCCCACCCATGTCCGCTTCGATCGACCAGGCCTTCATCAAGCAGTACCAGGCCGAGGTTCAGGAAGCCTATCAGCGCCAGGGCAGCAAGCTGCGCCCCACCGTGCGCTCCAAGACCGAGGTGCGCGGCGCCTCCACCATCTTCCAGAAGGTGGGCCGCGGCACCGCCGCCGCGAAGGCCCGCAACGGCGTGGTGCCGGTGATGAACCTCGACCACTCCAATGTCGAGTGCTTCCTCCAGGACTACTACGCCGGCGACTGGGTGGACCGGATGGACGAGCTCAAGACCAACATGGACGAGCGCCAGGTGGCGGCGAATGCCGGCGCCTATGCGCTGGGCCGCAAGACCGACGAGCTCATCATCGCCGCCTTCGACAGCGCCACCGCCGAGGCGGTCGGCACCGCCACCGGCCAGACCGACAATGACGGGCTGACCCGCGCCAAGGTGCTGCTGGCCTTCGAGATGCTGGGCGAGGCGGATGTGCCCGATGACGGCCAGCGCTACGCGGTGGTGGGCTGGAAGCAGTGGTCGGAGCTGCTGCAGATCCAGGAATTCGCCAATGCCCAGTATGTCGGCAATGACGAGCTGCCCTGGAAGGGCACCCAGGCGAAGCGCTGGCTCGGCGCCCTCTGGGTGCCGCATAGCGGCCTGACGAAGAACGCCACGCTGCGCTACTGCTACTTCTACCACAAGACGGCGATCGGCCATGCCGCGGCGGCCGAGATCACCACCGATGTCACCTGGCACGGCGACCGCGCTGCGCATTTCGTCAATACCATGATGAGCCAGGGCGCGGTGCTGGTGGACGGCACGGGCGTCGTGCGGATGCGCGCGAAAGAATAACCGCGGATGCGCGCGAAGGAGTAGCGCGCCCCCAATCCCGGCCTCTCCTGCTTGCGGAGAGGCCGGGACTCTCCTCGCACCAAAACCCCCCTGCACCGGAGTCCCCGATGGCCCTCTCCGCCCTCGCGCTCTGCTCGCGCGCGCTGCTGAAGATCGGCGCGCAGCCCATTGCCTCGCTCGACGAGGGCACGGCCGAAGCGGAAGTCGCCGCCAACCTCTACCCCGCGGTGCGGGATGCGCTGCTCTCCCTCCATCCCTGGAGCTTCGCCACGGCCCAGGCCAGCCTGCCGCGCCTGGCCGCCAGGCCCGCCGCCGATTTCGCCAATGCCTTCCAACTGCCGGCCGGCTTCCTGCGCGCGCTCTCGGCCGGCAGCCCCGGCGCCGGGCGCGGCCTCAGCTACCGGCTGCTGGAGGACCGGCTGCACTGCAATGCGGAGGAGGTCACGCTCTCCTACGTGTTCCGGCCGGAGGAAAGCGCCTTCCCGCCCTTCTTCGCGGCCGCGCTCGCCACCCGCCTGGCCGCGGAATTCTGCATCCCGCTCACCGAGAATACCAGCCGCACGCAGATGCTCTACGGCCTGGCGGAGAGCGAGCTGCGCGCCGCCCGCCTGGCCGACAGCCAGCAGGCGACGCCGCGCGCGATCGAGGATTTCCCGCTGCTCGCGGCAAGGCGCTAGGCATGGCCCAGTCCCGCACGCTGAAGACCAGCTTCACCGCCGGCGAGGTCGCGCCCGAATTGCTGGGCCGGCCCGACCTCCGCGCCTGGGCCAATGGCGCGCGGCTGCTGCGCAACGTCTTCATCCAGCCGACCGGTGGCGTCACCCGCCGCCCCGGCCTGCGCCATATCGTGCCCCTGCCCGGCCCGGCCCGCCTCATCGCCTTCGAGTTCAATACCGAGCAGAGCTACCTGCTGGTCCTGACCGAAGGCAGGATGCAGATCTTCATCGGCGACACGCAGGTGGCGGAGGCCCCCGGCCCCTGGAGCACGGCGATGCTGCCGCAGATCGCCTTCACCCAGAGCGCGGATACCCTGCTGCTCTGCCATCCGGACATGGTGCCGCAGAAGGTCACCCGCACGGGCCATGCCAATTGGACCGTGCTGCCCTGGGTCTTCCTGCGCGAGCCCTTCTACCGCTTCGCCGGCGCTGCGGTGGCGCTGGAGCCGAGCGGGGTCGCCGGCGAGATCGACCTCAGCGCCTCCGACCTGTTCTTCCAGGCCGGCCATGTCGGTGCGCGCTTCCGCATCGGCGGCAGGCGGGTGCGGGTCACGGCGGTGCATTCCGCGGTCCATGCCACCGCCAGCGTCGAGGAAACCCTGGCCGGCACCAACCTCACCACGGATTGGGACGAAGCCGCCTTCTCCGCGGCCCGCGGCTGGCCGGTCTGCGTCTGCTTCCACCAGGACAGGCTGGTCATCGGCGGCTCCCGCGACCTGCCGAACCGGCTCTGGCTCTCGCAATCCGGCGACCTGTTCAACTTCGATACCGGCACCGGCCTCGATGACCAGGGGATCGAATTCGGGCTGGTCTCGGACCAGGTGAACGCCATCCGCGGCGTCTTCTCCGGCCAGCATTTGCAGGTCTTCACCTCGGGCGCCGAATGGATGGTCACCGGCACGCCGCTGACCCCCTCCAGCATCCAGCTCAACCGGCAGACCCGGGTGGGCTCGCTGGTCGGGCGCATGCTGCCGCCGGTGGATGTGGACGGCTCCACCATCTTCGCCGCGCGCAGCGGGCGCGGCATCTTCGAATTCACCTATACCGACCTGCAGCAGCTCTACCAGGCGAACGACCTGGCGCTGGCGGCGCAGCACCTGGTCCGCGAGCCGGTGGCCATGTGCTACGACCAGACGCGGCGCCTGCTGCATGTGGCGATGGCGGATGGCACGCTCGCCACCCTCACCCTCTATCGCGCCGAGCAGGTCACCGCCTGGACCCGGCAGGAGACGGCGGGCGCCATCCGCGCGCTGGCCGAGATCGAGGGCACCGTCTGGGCCACGGTGGAGCGTGGCGGCACCACCCGCCTCGAACGCTTCGACGATGCCCTGGCGCTCGATGCCGCCCTGACCGGCAGCGCCGCCGTGCCGCAGGACCGCTGGACCGGCCTTGGCCATCTGGAGGGCAGCAGCGTCGGCGTGCTGGCGAATGGCGCGCCGCGCGGCAGCGCCACGGTCGCGGGCGGCGCGGTCACGGTCGATCCGCCGGCCGGCAGCGTACAGGTCGGGCTCGCCTTCCGGCATGTGGTGGAGCCGCTGCCGCCGGATCTCGCCACCGCGCTCGGCGTCCGCGCGGCGCCGCTCAGGCTGGTCTCCGTCACCTTCCGGGTGCTGGAGACGGCGGCGCTTGCCGTGGATCTCGGCCGCGGTCCGGCGCCGGTGCCGTTCCGCCGGCTGGACACGCCGCTGCTGGACGCGCCGCCGCCGCGCTTCACCGGGGATGTGCGGCTGCGCGCGCTGGGCTGGCAGCGCGATGCGCTGCGGCCGCTCTGGCGGATCGAGGACGATACGCCGCTGCCGATGACCCTGCTTTCCGTCACCACCGAGACGAGGATCACAGACTGATGGGCGCTCTTGCCTCGATCGCAACCATCGTCGGCGCGGGTGCCACGCTCTATGGCAGCGTGCGCCAGGCGCAGACCTCCCAGGCGATGAGTCGCGCCCAGGCGCAGCAGACGCAGCAGCAGGAGGTGGCGCGGCAACAGGCGCTGACCGCGCAGCAGCAGCAGGAGGCGGCGGCGCGGGGCCAGAGCCTGGCCCGCACCCTGGCCGCCACCCGCGCGCGCCTCGCCGCCAATGGGCTGGTGCCGGATGAGGGCTCCGCCGGCGCCGTCACCGCTGGGCTGCGGCAGGATGCCGCGGCCCAGCAGGGCGCCGACGACGCCACCTTCCGCAGCCGGCTCGCCCAGGGCCGCGCCAGCCTGCTGAACCCGGATGGCACGCTGACCGCGCTGCTGCAATCCGGCCGCAGCCTCGGCGCCGCGGCGCGCAACCTGCTCGACTGAAGCGCCTGGCGGGCCGCCAGGCACAAGGGGCATGCCCCCTCCATATCCCGGAGTCCCAGCATGGACGAGCATATCAGAATCGGTGACGTCGCGCCGCGGGTGCAATACCTGGCCGATGGCATCCGCACCGGCTTCACCTATCCCTTCCCGATCTTCACCGCGGCCGATCTCGAAGTGCGGCTCGACGACCTGCTGCAGCCTGGCGGCTTCACCGTCCTGGGTGCCGGCCATTCCGAGGGCGGCAGCGTCACCTTCATCGCGCCGCCGCCGGCCCGCACCCGGGTCACGCTGCGGCGGAACCTGGTGGTGGCACGCAACAGCGACTTCCAGGAGAACGGCGTGCTGCGTGCCCGCACCCTGAACGACGAGCTGGACTACCAGGTGGCCGCCCTGCAGGAGGTGAAGGAGGAGATCGGTAGCGCGCTCCGGCTCGACCCCTCCGAGGTCGGCAGCATCACCACCCTGCCGGTGCGCGCCGCCCGTTCCAACAAGGTGCTGGGCTTCGACAGCGCCGGTGGCGTCACCGTCTTCAACCGGGATGCCGGGCTGCTCTCGCTGCCCTTTGCCGGCGCGGTGCCGCGCACCGTGGAGGACAAGCTGGCGGAGCGCCTCTCCTCCCGCGATTTCGGCGCCATGGGCGATGGCGTCACGGATGACGGCCCGGCGCTCCAGGCCGCCATGAATGCCGCCGCCGCCAGCGGCAAGCACCTGGAGATCACCGAGGGCAGCTTCCGCACCACCATGCCGCTGACGTTGCCCGGCGCGGCGGCGGGGCTCACCATGCGCGGCGCCATCCTCTATGCCGGGCCGGGCGGCCGCACGGCGCTGACGCTCGGCGATGGCGGCACGGTGCGCAACGCGGCCAAGCTCTACCAGGGCCTGCGCGTGCTGCGCGCCAGCATCTCGGACTGGCTGGACGAGAACGACATCGGCATCGTGGCGCGCAACCTCGATGCCAGCCTGGTCGAGCTGCGCCAGGTCGAGGGCTTCACCATCGGGCTGCGCACCCTGGGCGACGGGCGCGGCTTCGAGGACACGACGCTGATCCTCGGCCGTATCGTGAACAACGGCATCGGCCTCGATATCCGCACCGCCTCCGCCGGCGCCTGGAACACCTCGGTCCGCTACTATGGCGGGCATTTCGCCATCGGCAGCACGGTCAATCCCGGCAAGGACCGCTACGGCGTGCGGCTCTCGGCCGCGCCGGGCGCCTATGTCGCGCATAACCGGCACCTGTTCCACGGGCCGGGCTTCGAATTGCAGGCGCGCGACAAGCCCATCACCGGCATCCCCTTCCTGTCGGAGGTGAGCAGCCGCGCCGTGGTGGCGAACGGCATCCGCATGGAGGGCTGCTCGCCCTTCGTCGCGCGGCATACCGGCGGTGCGCAGGACCATGTCTATGAGGTGGCCTGGGCGAGCCAGGGCTACGGCATCGGCATCGACTACACGCCGAGCGCCACGCGCGTCGGCTCCGTGGTGCGGGCGCTGCACCAGGCGGCGGGCCACCGGGAGGCGGTGCGGGAACTCATCTCCGTTCCCAATATCCGCGCCGCCGCCTTCCGGCAGAGCAATACCGAGCTGGGATTCGAGCGCCTCGCCTGCCTCTCCACCAATGTCTCCGGCGCGCCGACGCATCTGCCGCATTTCACCTTCGCGGGGCTCGACCAGTATGTGCTGAGCGATCGCGGGCTGCTTCTCACCGGCGGCCGCGGCATCGGCTTCGTGGTGGATGCGCGGGCCTGCAAGGAATTCGCGCTGGCGGTGGATGCGGACAATCCGCGCCTCATCGTGCAGTGCTTCGATGCCTCGATGGCGCTGCTGACCGAAGCCTCAGGCCCCATGGTCCGCGCCTCCGGCATGTCCATGCAGTGGGCCGAGACGCCGCGCTGGTGGCAGGGCTCCGCCGACATGACGGATGCGGATCTGACCCGGTTGCAGGTGGTGCGCCTGGCCGACCAGGTGGCCTATGCCATCATCGGCCTCGCGCGCATCGGCCGGGACTACGAAGTGCGGGCGCTGCGCCTCGCCTGCGATCCGTCGCAATCGCCGGCGGTGCTCTGGGGCCTGCCGGACCTGCCCTTCGGCCTGCGGGAGATGAAGGCGGAGGCGGTGTGGGACGCGCCCTCCATCGCCGCCGGCGGCTCGGCGCAGGTCAATGTGCCGCTGCCGGGCGCGCGGCCGGGGGATTTCGTGCAGGCCTCCTTCAGCCTCGCCACCTCGGGCGTCGTGTTCCTGGCGCAGGTCGGGGCTACGGATGCCGTCACCGTCACCGCCTGGAACCGCAGCGGCGCCGCCGTGGACCTCAACCCGGGCACCGTGCGCGTGCGGCTGGTGAAGTCGTGAGGGCGCGGCGGAACGCGCCCCTCGATGCCGATCTCACGGAAGCGGCGCAACTCGTGCTGGAGGAATACCGGTCCTTCCTCCAGGGCGACACGGAGGAGGATGCCAAGGCCTTCGGTGCCCGGCACGCCGCGGCCCGCGCCGCGCTCGCGCATCTGGAGCATGTGCTGAAGCTGGCGCGCGATTCGGGCGAGGCGAAGCCCGTCGAAATCGACATGGCCGCCTGGCGCGAAAGGATGCCCTCGCTGGCGAATGAGGAGACCCCATCCGATGACGACGGCGCCGCAGGCTGACTTCGTCGAATTCGCCTGGATCTGGAACGCGGCGCAGAACCAGGCGACACCGGCGGTGCACCGGCGCATCGCCCGCTGGCTGCAATTGCGGCGGCAGGCGGGCGACCGCCGCCTGCTGCTGATGGCCTTCCGCGGCTGCGGCAAATCCACCATGGTCGGGCTGTTCTGCGCCTGGTGGCTGCTCTGTGACCCGGATGCGCGCATTCTGGTGCTGGCCGCCGACCAGCCGCTGGCCACGAAGATGGTGGCGACGGTGCGGCGCATCCTGGAACGCCACCCGCTCTGCCGCCACCTGCTGCCGGAGGCGCCGGGGTCCTGGGCGATGGACCGCTTCACCGTGGCGCGCCAGGCGGTGCTGCGCGATCCCTCCATGCTGGCGCAGGGGCTCGGCGGCAACATCACCGGGGCGCGGGCCGAGCTGATCATCTGCGACGATGTCGAGGTGGCCGGCAATTGCGACACGCCGGACAAGCGCGCCGAGCTGCGCTCGCGGCTGGCGGAGACGGGAATTCGTGCTCACCCCCGGCGGCAGCATCCTCTATGTCGGCACGCCGCATTGTGCGGAGACGCTTTACCTGCCGCCCGGCAGCGCCGATGCCTGGCTGACGGGCTACCGCCGCCTCAGCATCCCGCTGCTCGGCGCCGATGGCGGCAGCGCCTGGCCGGAACGCTTCGCGCTGGCGGAGATCGAGGCGCTGCGGAGCCGCGTCGGGCCGCTGCGCTTCGCCCGGCAGATGCTGCTGCAATCGGTGGCGGAGGCGGCGGCGCGGCTCGATCCCGCGCTGCTGGTGCGCTACGCGGAGGAGCCGGATTACCGCGAGGCCGGCGGCCGCGCGCATCTCTCGCTGCTCGGCCGCCGGCTGCTTTCCGGCGGCGGCTTCTGGGACCCGGCCTATGGCCGCCCTGGCAGCGGCGACGCCTCGGTGCTGGCCGCCACCTATGCGGATGGCGAGGGCAACCACTTCCTGCACCGCCTGGCCTGGCTGACCCATGACCCGGACAGCCCGATCGATCCCGCCACGCAGCAATGCAAGGCGGTGGCGGCGCTGGCGCGGGAGCTGCTGCTGCCGGTGGTGCGGGTGGAGACCAATGGGCTCGGCCGCTTCCTGCCGGCGCTGCTCCGGCGGGAGATGGCACGGGCCGGCGCGCCCTGCGCGGTGTTGGAGCACAACAGCCACCGCGGCAAGTCGGAACGCATCCTGGCGGCGCTGGAACCGGCGCTGGCGGCGCGCCGGCTGCACGCGCATGAGGCCGTCTTCCGCACGCCCTTCCCGGCGGAGATGGCGGCCTGGCGGCCGGAGGCGCGCGGCGCCCGCGACGATGCGCTGGACGCCCTGGCCGGCTGCCTGCTGGCCGAGCCGGTGCGGCTGCCGCTGGTGCCCGCGGCACCGCGGGTGGCGGGCTGGCGGGCCGGCTACAGCGGCGTGCCGAATTGATGGTTCGGCACGCCGCTGTAGCCCGTTGTTTGTAGAGCAGATTCACGCCTCCGGGCGGTTCCAACCTGCGGCGATCTGCTCTAACCCGCCTTCCGCAGGATCTCCCGTGCATGGCGGGTGCCGCCCTCGGCCGTGATCTCGAAGCGGCCGTCCGGGCGCTGCCGCGCCAGGCCCATGCCCTGCAGCCTTCGCAGGCAGGGTTCGTCCTTCAGCCCATCGGGCCGTCCGCCCGCGCCCACCAGCGTCAGCCGGTGCAGCGCCGAGCGGCAGCAGGTCTCGAGATAGGGCTCCTGCCACATCATCCGCATCACTCGTCTTCCGGTGCCACCCCCAGGGTGGCCCCCTTCACCCCCGCCTTCAAGGAGGCCGCGAGGAGCCCCGCCCATGCAGATCGAACCAACCTGGTGGATCAGCGCCGTCGAGGCGCCGATCGTCGCCGCCCTGTTCTACATGATCCACGGCCTCAGGCGCGACCTCCAGGAGCGCATCGACCGCAGCGACCAGCGGGAGAGCGAGGCGGTGAGCCGCACCCGCGACGACCTGGCGGAATTCAAGCTGGAGGTGGCGCGCACCTATGTGCCGCTCTCCCTGATCCGCGACGTGGACCGCCGCCTCTCGCAGCAGCTGCTGCGCATCGAGGGGAAGATCGAGGAATTCACCCGCGCCACCCCGCCGCATGCGCGGCCGCGCGAACGCATCCAGACGGGAGACGAGGCATGAGCGCGGCATTGGCGGGCACGGCGGCGATGGCGGCCGGGCAGGCGGCGGAAACCCTGGCCCTGACCCTCTGGGCGGAGGCCGGCTCGCGGCCGGTGCGGGCGATCGAGGCGCTGGCCTCGCTGGTGGCGAACCGCGCCCGGCTCGCGGCGCAGGGGGGCGGCCGCCTGCGCCCGCTTCGCCCCGGGTGGCCCGCCGGCCGGGTCCTGGCCGCTGCTGCTCGGCCGGGTCTGCCGCGCGCCCTTCCTCTTTGCCTGCTGGAACCCGCGCCACCCCCGCCACGCCGCGCTGGGCGAGGCGCCGCCGGCGGACCCGGCCCTGGCCATCTGCCGCCGCATCGCCGCCCGCGCCGCTTCCGGCAGCCTGCCCGACCCCACCGCCGGCGCCACGCATTGCCACGACGCGGCGGAGCTGCCCGGCTGGGCGCTGGGCCAGGTGCCGACGGCGGAGATCGGCGGGCTGGTCTTCTACCGGATGGCAGGTTGAGGGCGGCAACCCGGCCGGCAGCGCCTAGACCACGAGTGTTGGGGCGCGGTGATCCGCGCCCTCGACATCCCGCTGGAACAGCTAGACCGGCTGCGCCAGGGTCGGCGCAGAATCCTGAAGCGTGACGCGCCGCATGTCGCGCGGATAGGTCTTGTCCTCGTAGCGCCGGCCGCGATGCAGGGTGCAGCGGTTGTCCCAGATCACCAGGTCGTTCACCGACCAGGCATGCTGGTAGACGAATTGCCGCTGCGTCGCGATTCCGTGAGGTCGCGGATCAGCATCAGCGCCTCCGGCGTCGGCCAGCCCCGGATGCGGCCGATATGCGCCGAGAGATAGAGCGAAAGCCGGCCCGACCCGGGATGCCGCCGCACCAGCCGCTGCGGCACCGGCGTGCAGCGCTCGCGCTCCTCCGGGGTGAATTCCTCGAAGCCGAGCTGGGCGCGGGAGAAGATCAGCGAATGCTCGCAGACCAGATCCTTCACCTCCGCCTGCATTTTGTCCGGAAGGGCGTCCCAGGCGGCGCGCATATCGGCGAATTCCGTCTCGCCGCCGCTCGGCGGGATGACCCGCGCATGCAGCATGGAATACTTGGCCGGGGTCGGCTTGAAGCTGCTGTCGCTGTGCCAGAGCAGGTTGCCGAGATTGTACATCCGGCGCCGGTCATCCGCGGCCAGGATCCGCCCATCCACGCCGAGATTGGAGATGTCGTTGATGCGGTTCTCCGGCAGCCGCCGCCGCGCCTGGTCCACCAGGCTCGGGGTCTCCTCCACCTCGCCGAAATTGCTGCCGAAGGCGAGCTGCGCCGCATCGTCGAGCTGCTGGTCCGGGAAGACCAGCACGGCGTAGCGGTCCATCGCCGCCTCGATCGCCGCTGCCTCCTGCGTGGTCAGCGGCCGGCGCAGGTCGATGCCCTCCGCCCGCGCCCCGATCACCGGATGCAGCGGCGTGAGGCGGAGCGTTCCGCCACCCGGGGCGGCTGCCATCCTGGTGGCCGTTGCGGCATGGTTGCCCGACATCCTGTTCCCTCCTGGCGCTTTGGTCCCAGTGTCGCGCCAAGCCGGCCGTCTGGACAAGAGCCGCAGAAGCGGCCCTGGCATTGGTCAGGAACCGATGCCGCTGGTGCGGCCCGCGCGATCCGGCTTGCCTGCCGGCCCGGCTGCCTGGATCATGGGGTGCCGGGAGGACAAGGACCGCGATGATGAACAAGCGCCCTGCCGCCGACAGTTTCGACTATGTGATCGTCGGCGCCGGCGCCGCCGGGTCAGTGCTCGCCAACCGGCTGACCGAGGACCCCGGCACCACGGTCTGCCTGCTGGAGGCCGGGCCGCCGGACCGCAACCCCTATATCCATATCCCGGCCGGCTTCATCAAGACGCTCTTCGACCCCTCCTGCACCTGGCAGTTCAAGACCGAGCCCACCGAGAATACCGGCGGCCGCCGCATCGCCACGACCCAGGGGCGCACGCTCGGCGGCTCCAGCTCGATCAACGGCATGGTCTATAACCGCGGCCAGCCCGCGGATTTCGACAATTGGGCGCAGCGCGGCAACCGCGGCTGGGGTTACGCCGATGTGCTGCCCTATTTCCGCCGGAGCGAGCGGCGCATCGGCTTCGGCGAGACGGCGCGCGGCCGCGAGGGCGGCATCCCCGTCACCGACATGGACTGGATCCACCCGCTCTCGGAAGCCTTCATCGCCGGCTGCGTCGGCCTGGGGATTCCGCGCAACCCGGACTACAACAGCGGCGACCAGGCCGGCGTCGGCTATTTCCAGCGCGCCATCCTGCGCGGCCGCCGCATCAGCGCGGCGCGCGCCTTCCTGAAGCCGGCGCTGTCCCGGCCCAATCTCGACCTCCGCACCAATGCCCGCGCCAGCATGCTGCTGTTTGAGGGCAAGCGCGCGGTGGGCGTGCGCTACCTGCACCGGCGCGGCGGCCCGGCGCGGGAGGTGCGGGCGCGGCGGGAGGTGATCCTCAGCAGCGGCACGGTGAACACGGCGCGGCTGCTGCAGGTCTCGGGCATCGGCCCGGCGGCGCTGCTGGCGCGGCTCGGCGTGCCGGTGGTGCATGAGGTGCGCGGCGTCGGCGAGAACTTCCGCGACCACTACGCCTCCCGCATGGTCATGCGCGCCAGGCCCGGCGTGCCGACGCTGAACGAGATCTCGCGCGGCCTGCGGCTTGGCGCGCAGATCGCGCGCTGGGGGCTGGGCCGGCCGAGCATCCTGGCCACCGCGCCCTCGCATGTACATGTCTTCTGGAAATCCTTCGAGGGGCTGGACGCGCCGGACCTGCAATGCGTCTTCACCCCCGGCAGCTATCGGGAAGGCCGCGCCTATATCCTGGACGACTATCCCGGCATGACCGCCGGCGCCTGGCAGCACCGGCCGGAGAGCACCGGCTGGGTGCGCGCCCGCAGCACGGATGTCTTCGAGGACCCGGAGATCCAGCCGAACTACCTCTCGGACCCCATGGACCGGCGCGTGCATCTCGGCGGCATGCGGCTGGTGCGGCGGATGCTCGGCACCCCCGAACTCGCCCCCTATGTCGAGCGCGAGACCCTGCCCGGGCCGGAGGTGCAGAGCGATGACGAGCTGCTGGATTTCGCCCGCCGCAACGGCTCCACCACCTATCACCTGATCGGCACCGCGCGCATGGGCCCGGCTTCGGACCCGACCGCCGTGGTCGATGACGAGCTTCGGGTGCATGGCATGCAGGGGTTGCGGGTGGTGGATGCCTCCATCATGCCGAACATGCCCTCGGCCAATACCTATGCCACCACCCTGATGATCGCCGAGAAATCCGCCGACCGCATCCGCGGCCGGGCCCCGGCCGAGGCCGTGGCGGCGGCCTGACGGGAGGCGTCAGGCGGGCGCGAATTCCCCATCCGCCCGGATCATCGCCAGCACCCCGAAGCGGATGTCGAAATGCCCGCCATGCAGGCGCAGCCGGCCATCCGCCACGCGTTCCCGCACCCAGGGGAAGGTCATGAGGTTCTCCAGCGAAAGCCGCACCGCCTCATGCTCGCAGGCCAGTTGCGGCTCGGCCGGCGCGCATTCCAGCACGCGCTTGCGGGCACGCTCGGCGATGCGGATCCAGGGGCCGACGAAATCGCCGAGCGGCGCCGGCACGCCCTGCAGCAGCGCCTGGATGCCGCCACACATGCCATGGCCGAGCACGATGATATCAGGCACCTGCAAGCCGCAGACCGCGAATTCCACGGCGGCGCTGGTGCCGTGATGGACGCCGTCCGGCTCATAGGGCGGCACCAGATTGGCCACGTTGCGCACGACGAACATCTCGCCCGGCCCGGCATCGAAGATCATGGCGGGGTCGACACGGCTGTCGGAACAGGCGATCACCAGGGCCCGCGGCCGCTGCCCGCGCTCGGCCAGCTGCTCGAAAATCTTGCGGCGCTCCGGCCAGGCGGTTTCGCGGAAGCGGCGGTAGCCGGCGATCAGGTTGTCCATGCGGCCGCCTCTAGCCGGCGGCGCCCGCTTCGGAAAGGGGCAAGCCGACGCCAGCACCCGGCTGTGATCCCGCTGGCGCTGCGCGCGCCCGATTTACCGCCCGCGGGCCGCATCCTGCGGCATGGTGGCGGTAATGTTCCCGATTCGAAGCGTGCCGTGCCGCGGCGCCCTGCGGATGGGGAACACGAGCCTTTGTTTCCGGCTGATGCCCGGGGGCGGGGCTCCAGGCCAAGGGTCGAACCCGGGAGACCATCCATGCGCCGCCTGCTGCTGCCCATCCTGCTTTGCGCCTCGCTGCTGCCAGGCGCCGCTTCGGCGCAGGCCGAGGCGCCCTACCCTTCCCGGCCGATCCGCATGGTGGTGCCCTTCGCCGCCGGCGGCGCCGCGGATCTCGTCGCCCGCATCACCGCCCAGGGCATGCAGGAGGAGATGGGCCAGGCTGTCGTGGTGGAGAACCGGGGCGGCTCCGGCGGCGTGATCGGCACCGAGGCGGCGCTGGCGGCGGCGCCGGACGGCTATACCATCATCTTCCACAGCATGTCCTCGGCGGTGCTGAATGCCGGGCTCTACCGCAACCTCAGCTTCGATATCCACCGGGCCTTCGCCCCCATCGCGCTGGTCGGCACGGTGCCGAACATCGTGGTGGTCAATCCGCGCGTGCCGGCGCATAGCCTGCAGGAGCTGATCGCGCTGCTGCGGCGCGAGCCGGGGCGGCACAGCTATGCCTCCTCCGGCGCCGGCACCATCGTGCATCTCTCCAGCCACCTGCTGACGAGCATGGCGGGGGTGGAGATGGTGCATGTGCCCTATCGCGGCTCCGGCCCCGCCATGAACGACCTGATCGCCGGCACGGTGGACATGATGGTGGACACGCTGCCCACCGTGATCCCCTTCGTGCGCAGCGGGCAGTTGCGCGCCCTGGCCATGTCCACCCGCAGCCGCGCCGCCGTGCTGCCCGATGTTCCGACCGCCGAGGAGGCCGGGCTGCCGGGCTACGAGACCTACAATTGGCACGCCGTCTTCGCCGCCAGTGCGGTGCCGCCCGCGATCCGGGAGCGGCTGGAGCGCGGCACCATCGCCGCCATCCGCGCCCCCGCCACCATGCGCCGCCTGGCGGATGTGGGGGTGGAGCCGCGCGGCACCGGCGCGGCGGAGCTGGCGGAATTCTGGGATGCGCAGCTCGCGCTGTGGATCCCGATCATCCGCGCCTCCGGTGCCACGGCGGATTGACGCCGATCTACAGATCGGAAGATCGGATTCACGCGGGCGCCTGAGCGCTGGCGCGTTCAGACCAGCCCACGATCCGATCTACAGCCCGAGCAGCCGTTGCGCGTTGCCGCCAGCGAGCGCGGCGCGCGTCGCCGGATCGAAGCCCTCGACCGCGCAGATATGCCCGATCGGGTCGGATTCCGCCATGTCGTAGGGGAAATCCGTCCCCATCAGGATGCGGTCGGCGCCGAAGACCCGCACCAGGTATTCCAACTGGTGCGGCGTGAAGACGATGCTGTCGAAATACACCTTGCGCAGGTAATGCGTCGGCGGTTGCGGCAGGGCGCCGCGGCTGTCGGACCGCGCGCCCCAGGCATGGTCGATGCGCCCGGAATAGCCCGGCAGGTAGCCGCCGCCATGCACCGCGAGCAGCTTGAGGCCGGGATGGCGCTCCAGCACGCCATCGAAGATCAGGTAGTGCAGCGCCACCGTGGTATCCAGCGGGTTGCCGAGGACATTGCTGAAGTAGAAGCGGCTGAAGCGCTGGCCCTCGGTGAAGCCGTTCGGATGGATCATCACCAGCGCGCCGAGCCGTTCGGCGGCCGCCCAGAATCCCTCGAAGGCAGGGTCGGAGAGTTCCCGCCCCGCGACATTGGTCAGCACCTGCACGCCCTTGAAGCCGAGCGGCCCCATGCAGCGCTCCAGCTCCGCCACTGCCTCCGCCGGCTCCTGCATCGGCACGCCGCCAAGGCCCATGAGGCGGTCCGGCCTCCCGGCGCAGAACGCCGCGATGCCGTCATTCAGCACGCGCGTCGCCGGCACGGCGTATTCGGGCGCGACCGTGTAGTAGCATTGCGGCGGCGGCGGCGCGCAGAGCTGCAGGTCGATGCCCATCGCATCCAGCGCCGCCAGCCGTGCCGCGAGGTTCGTGGATATCTCCCGCCGGTCGGCCTCCTGCCTGCGATTCAGCGCCTGGGTCTCCGGGGTGGCGAAGCGCGCCATCGGCATGGCGGCACGGTCGAGATGCGGCGCCACCATCGCCGCCGCCTCCGGCACCGCGACATGCGCGTGGATGTCCACGGTGAGCGAGGCGGGCCGCGTCTCCCGCCCCGGCCGGCCATGGGCGCGGGCGGCGGTGGCGCCGTAGTGGTTGCTTGGCTCGGTCATGGGATGCTCCGTCCCTGGCGTGGTTGCGGGAAGTCCGGGCCGGCCTTCAGCGGCCGCCGCCCACGGTCACGCCCGCCAGCCTCTCCAGCACCTTGACGATGGCCGAACCGTCCTCCTTCCCGTAGCCCGCGGCGCGCGCCATCTGATAGACCTGCTGCGTGACGTTGGCGAGCAGGATGGGCACGCCGAGGGCCTTGGCGAAGCCCGTCTCCAGCTCCTGGTCCTTGAAGGAGATGTCGGTGGTGCCGGAGGCCGAGAAGTCGCGCCCGATCATGCGCGGCGCGCTCCGCTCGAAGGCATTGCTCCGCCCGGTGCTGACGCCGATGACCTCCTGGATCTGCCGCGGGTCGAGCCCGGCCTTGGTGCCGAGCACCATCGCCTCCGCCACCGCGACGGTGTTCACCTGCAACAGCATGTTGTTCAGCAGCTTCATCGCCAGCCCATTGCCGAGCCCGCCGACATGGAAGACGTTCCGCCCCATGGCGCGGAACAGGTCCTCGCAGGCCGCGAAATCCGCCGCCGCCCCGCCGACGATGACCGAGAGCGTGGCCGCCTCGGCACCCGTGGTCCCGCCGCTGACCGGCGCGTCGAGCAGGGCGATCCCCCGGGCCGCCAGCGCCTCGCCCATCCGCCGCAAGGCGAAGGGGTCGATGGTGCTCATGCAGATCACCGCATGGCCTGGTGCCGCGTCCTGCACGAGGCCCGCGGCGCCGGCGATCACCTCCTCCGCCTGGGCTGTCGTCTCGACCATGCAGATGGAGCGGGTGGTCTCGCGCGCCAGGGCCTGGGGCGTGGCGGCGACCTCGGCGCCGGCCTCGGACAGGGACTGCACCTTGCGCGCATCGAGGTCGTGCACGACGAGGGGGAAGCCCGCGCGCAGCAGGTTGCGCGCCATTGGCCCGCCCATGTTCCCCAGGCCGATGAAACCAGTCTTCCCGGCCATGGCTAGAGTCCTCCCGTGACGTCGATGGTGAGGCCGGTGACGAAATCCGCATCCGAGGAGGCGAGGAAGCAGATCACCTTCGCCTGGTCCACCGCCTCCCCCATCCGCCGCAGCGGCGTGGCCTCCAGGTCGCGCGCCCGCGCCTCGGGCGGCCGCTGCTCCCAGCGCGGGCGGATGCGCTCGGTCAGGGTGGTGGCGGGCGCGACGGCATTCACGTTGATCCCATGCGGCCCCAGCTCGATCGAAAGCTTCTTCGTGAAGGCGATGATGCCGCCCTTCGCCGTGGCATAGGCGGAGGAACTGGCTTCGCTCAGGCCACGGCCGGCGATGGAGGCCAGGTTGACGATCTTGCCCTGCTTCTGCCGCTTCATGGCGGGGATGACGGCATGGGTGAAGAGGAAGGTCCCCGTCAGGTTGAAATGCAGCAGGGCCTGCCATTCGGCGAGCGTCAGCGCCTCCGTCGTCGCACCCGGATCGGCGATGATGGTGCTGCCGCCCACGGCGTTCACCAGCACGTCGATGCGGCCGAAGCGTTTCACCACATCGGCAACCAGGCCGTTCACCTGGCCTTCGTCCAGCGCATCGGCGTGGCAGGGATGCGCCTGGCCGCCGGCCTGGAGGATGGCATTCACCGCCGCATCCAGGCGTTCGCCGTTGCTGTCCACGGCGATGACGGTGCCGCCCTCCCGCCCGATGATATCGGCGGTGGCGCGGCCGATGCCGCTCGCCGCCGCGGTGATCACGGCGACCTTGTCCTGGAAGCGCATGGCCGGTTCCCTCCGGTGGTTGTTCGGTGCCTTGCTGCGGCCGGCTACTCCGCCGCCGCGGGCAGCTTCTCCAGGACCTGCGGCACCACCTCCTCGGCGAAGAGGCGGATGGCCTCGTGCCGCGCCGCGCGCGGCACGCCATAGGTCGCGTTGGAGACGAGGAAGTAGTTGAAGCCAAGCTCACGCAATTGCTGCAATCGCCGCGCCACCGTGGCGGGCGAGCCCACCAGGTTCTGCTCGATATAGGTGCCGAGATTCGCGGGATCGCAGAGCCTCCGCAGATTGCCGAACATCTTGTTGAACTGCTGGTAGCCCGCGATGTTGCCCCAGGGGGCGTCGTCGGACCGGTAATGCCGCACCTGGAGCTCGAAGAATTTCGGCAGGTAGGCCAGCGCCTGCTCGCGCGCCTCCTCATCCGTGCGGGCCACGAAGCATTTGAGGGACAGGGGCGTTGTGACCTCGGTCTCGCCGCCGACCTCGCGCCTGCGCGCCTTCCAGGTCTCCAGGATCTTGCGCAGCAGATGGTCCGGGAAGCTCGAAAGGCAGAGCGGCGGCAGGCCGAGATCCGCCATGATGGCCGCGCTCTCGATACTGCCGATGGCGCCGTAGAAATTCGGGCGCCGGTCGCCGAAGGCGGGGCGCAGCGTGGTCGGTTCGGTGAAGCGCGCGTAGCGGCCCTCGAAGGTGAAGGCCCCGCCCTGCATGGCGCGCCGGGTGAATTCCCAGCACTCGCGGAAGCGCTCGCGGGCGGTCTCCATCGGAATGCCGAAGGCATCGTATTCGGATTTCGCGGTGCCGCGGCCCATGCCGATATGCAGCTCGCCATCGGTCAGGGTCTGCAGCATCGCCAGGTCCTCGGCGAAGCGCACCGGATCATACCAGGGCAGCACCATCACCGCGGTGCCGAGGCCGAGGCCGGGGCAGGCCGCGGCGACATGGGAAAGGAAGAGCAGCGGGTTGGGCTGCGGGTAGTAGTCGCTGAAATGGTGTTCCACCATCCAGGCCGCGTCGTAGCGCAGCGTGAGGAGCAGCTCGGCATCCAGGATCGCCTCCCGGTAGAGCTGCCGGTCCGTCAGCCCAGGCTCGCCCACGGCGCCGATCTGGTAGGCGAAGCGCGGCCGGGCAGTGCTGGACATGGCGTTCTTCCCTGCTGGTGCCGCCCGACGGTAGGATTCGCCCGGGCCAGGCGTCAACAATGGCCCTGGCCGGCCCAGGCGGAATGGCGGGATGAGGCATCGCATGCGGATCTGCATCTACGGCGCCGGCGCCATCGGCTGCTATCTCGGCGCGCATCTCGCCCGTGTCCCGGACATCTCCCTGACCATGGTGGCCCGCGGCGCCACCCTGGCCGCGCTGCGGGAGCGCGGCCTGCGGCTGGAGACCGCCGGCGGCAGCACGGAAATCACGGTGCAGGCAACCGATGCGCCAGCCACGCTGCCGCCGCAGGATGTGGTCTTCATCACCCTGAAGGCGCATCAGCTCTCCGGCGCGCTGGCCGGCATCGCCCCGCTGCTTGGCCCGGAAACCGCCGTGGTCCCACCGACGACCGGCATTCCCTATTGGTATTTCCATCGCCTGGCCGGGCCGCATGAGGGCCGCCGGCTGGAACGCCTGGACCCCGGCGGCCGGCAATGGGCGGTGCTGACGCCGGAGCGCGCCATCGGCTGCGCCTTCTGGGTCGGCCTCGATACGCTCGGGCCGGGCACGGTGCGGCAGGAGGGCACCGGCGCGGGCTTCCCGATCGGCGAGCCGGACGGCACGCGCTCCGACCGCCTGCTGCGGCTGCACCGGGTGATGACCGAAGCGGGACTCCGCGCGCCGATCCGCGACGATATCCGCGGCGAGATCTGGACCAAGATGATCAACAGCCTGGTCTGGAACCCGATCGCCACCCTGACGCGGGCGACGCTGGGCGAGATCGGCACGGCGCCCGACGTGGTCGCGCTGGCCCGGGCCATGATGGGCGAGGCCGAGGCGGTCGCGCGCGCATTGGGCGCCACCCTGTCCGCGCCCGCGGAGCGCCGCATCGCCTGGACCCTGGCCGCCGCGGGCCACCGCATGTCCATGCTGCAGGACCTGGAGCGCGGCCGCATCCTGGAATACGGCGTGCTGCGCGATTCCATCGCCGCAATGCGGGAGATCGCCGGGCTGGAGACACCGGCGATCGACGCCGCGCTGGCGCTGCTTGCCTTGCAGGCCCGCATCGCCGGGGTGGCGCCACCATGACCGCCGGCAGGTGAAGCGGGTATCGCGGCTTCCACCCGCACCGCCCCGCCGGTAATCTCGGTGACATAAGCGGGCAGGGACCCGCGCTGGAGGAAGACGATGCCCAGGCTGATCCTCGCGGCCGTGGCCGCCTTTGCCGTCGCGGCGGCGGTGCCTGCCGATGCGCGCATCGTCTTGGTCGAGGTCGAGAGCAGTGGGCCCTTTGCCGAAGGCCAGGATTTCGGCGCCGGCCCCTATCTGCGCGTCACCGGCAGGGCGCGCGGCGAGCTCGATCCCGCCGATCCGCACAATGCCGGGATCCTGGACCTCGACCGCGCGCCGCGCAATGCGCGCGGCCTGGTGGAGTACTCGACCGAATTCACCCTGCTCCGCCCGGCGGACCCGGCGCGGGCCAGCGGCCGGATGCTGCATGAGGTGACCAACCGCGGCCGCAAGCTGCTGTTCAGCTACCTCTATGATGCGGCTGGCGTGCCCCAGGCGGTGCTGAACGACCTGCGGGAGGCGCGGGCGGTGGGCAGCGCCCTGCCGTTGGCGCAGGGGCATGTCCTGCTCTGGAACGGCTGGGACCCGGCCGCGCCCCGCGCCGGCAACAACCTGCTGCTCGAGGCGCCGGTGCTGCAGGGCGTGACCGGCACGGTCCGCGACGAATCGTCTTCGGCACGCGCGTGAACCCCGCCGACCGGCCGCAGGCACCGCTCTCCTTCGCGGTCGCGGATCCGGACCCGGCGCGGGCTACCCTGACGCTGCGCCGCACCCGCGCCGAGCCGCCGCGGGAGGTGCCGCGCGACGCCTGGGCCTATGCCGGCCCGCGCGCCATCCGGCTCCTGCCGGAAGGGACGCGTTTCGAGCCGGGCAGCATCTACGAGTTCCGCTATCCCGCGCGCGATCCTGCAGTCTTCGGCCTGGGCTATGCGGCGACGCGCGACATCACCGCCTTCCTGCGCCGCGAGAGCGCGGACGGGGCCGGCCGCCGGAGCCCGCTGGATGGCCTGCGCGTGCAGGCCGTGCTCGCCATCGGCATCTCCCAATCGGGGCGCTACCTGCGCCACCACCTCGACCTCGGCATGAATGCCGACGAGCAGGACAGGCGGGTCTTCGACGGCGTGCTGGCGCATATCGGCGGCGCCGGCCGCGTCTTCGCCAATGAGCGCTTCGCGCAGCCCGGCCGCACCTCGACCTGGCACGAGGACCACGCCTTCCCGGAGAATTGGTTCCCGCTGGCGCATGCGGCAACGACCGACCCGATCTCCGGCCGCAGCGCGGCGCTGCTGCGCGCCCCCGCCACCGATCCGCTGGTGATGGAGGTCAATACCTCCACCGAATACTGGCAGAAGGGCGCCAGCCTGATCCATACCGACCCGGCCGGCACGCGCGACCTGCCCGAGCCGGCGGGCGTCCGCCACTACCTGGTGACCGGGACCAAGCATGCCGGGCGCATGGGCGCGACCACGGCGCCGGGCATCTGCGCCAACCCCAACAATCCGCATTCCTCCGGCCCGCTGCTGCGGGCGCTGCTGGTCGCGCTCGATGCCTGGGCGACGCGCGGCGAGGCGCCGCCCGCCAGCCGCGTGCCCCGCATCGCCGATGGCACGCTGCTGCCGGCGGAGGCGGCGCTGGAGGCCTTCCCCGCCATCCCCGGCCTGCTGCGCCCGGGCTTCGCCAATCCCATCGCGCCGGTCACGGACTGGGTTGCCGGCACGCGCGGGCCCGAGGGCGCCTGGCATCCCCTGGTGCCGGCGGTGGATGCCGATGGCAACGAGCACGCCGGGGTGCGGCTACCCGATATCGCCGTGCCGCTCGGGACCTATACGGGCTGGAACATGTATGCGGCCGAAGGACTGCGCGGCGAATTCTGCGACCGCGAGGGCAGCTTCGCCGCATTCGCCGCCGACCGCACCGCGCGCGAGGGGGCGGGTGACCCGCGTCCCTCCCTGGCGGAGCGCTACGGCAGCCGCGACCGCTACGGGGAGGCGGTGCGCAGGGCGGCGGAGGCGCTCATGCGCGACCGGCTGATGCTGCCGGAGGACGCCGCGGCCTTCACCGCCGCGGCTGCACGCGTGGCGGGCCTTCCCGAGTGAGCCGGCAGCGCATCGCGGAAGGTCACCGCATGTCGCGATGCGAGGGCCGGCGGGCGACCTGCCGCCGCCCTATCCTTTCTTGATCCTCGCCTTCCTGAGCTTTTCCTGCTCGGTATCGGCAGGCGGATGGCTCTCCCGCATCGTGCCGCGCCGGTCCTGTCCGCCCGAGCGGCCGGCCTCCTCCGCGCGGCTCCCGGCATCGGTGTGGTAGCGGAGCGATCCGGCGCCGCCCAGCTTGCCGCCCGTGACGCCGCCGGTCTGCTGGTCGCCGGCCGAGCGGCCCTTCTCCTTGCCGCCACCGGCGCCCGCGGCGTGGTTCTTCCTCGACATGCGGCCTCTCCCTCTCGCCGTTGCAACGGCCCCGCGCCCTTTGTCCGCAGGGCGGGGTGGGGCCACCGAGGGAACGCCGCCGGGATCGCGTCTGTTCCCCGCCACCCCCGCCTCGCCTGGTCAGCCGCGAATCCGGTGACGATCCCCGGGGCGGCCGGCTGCCGCCACCGCTCAGGCCGAAGCCAGGAATTTCTGGGCGAGATCGGCGATCTCACGCGCCCGGTCGGTCCCGTTGATGCATCGCCGCGCCCCGTCGAGGTCGGTCCTGTTCTCGTTTATGTAGTCCGTGATTTTCCGGCCGGTGAAGGTGCCGGTCTTGAAGCCATGCACCAGCACGAAGAGCGCGACCTTGGGTTCAAGGGCCAGGTCGGGATTGTTGACAAGGTCGATGTTGAGCAGGTGGGAATAGGCTTCGTAGTTGTTCTTCCAAGTCAACTGCACGTAGCCCCGACCATAATAGGGAAAGTACCTGAAGTTCTTCTTCCTCCAGACCTCGTCCTTCCAGAATGCCTCCTTGACCGGCCTGAAGGTCTGGGCGGTTTCCCATTGCGTGGTGGCCAGGACATAGGCGACCTGGGACGGAAGGCCGATGCCCTGGGCCAGGCATGCCTTCCTGATGGCCATGATCGTGGCCTCCTTGCTCCAGACATCGGACACGCCGGCGCTGATGCCGGCGCTGGCGCCAGCCAGGTCCTGCAGCTTCTCCTTCAGGACGAGGACCGAATCCGGGCCGATCAGGGACGGATTGCCGGGATAGACATCGGTCTTGAACTCCGCCCATGCGCTCCGCGTCTTCGGGCCGTACAGGCCGTCGATCGTGCCGACCGGATAGCCGAGCCGGCCGAGCGCCCTCTGGAGCTCCTTCAGCCTGACCTCGTCGAGCTCGCTGATGGGCACCGGACCGGCGAGCGTCGAGAGATGCGCCAGGCTGCCATCATCGGCCGCGGCCGCTATGGGATGCGTCAGGACCGCCGCCCTGGCCACCATCGCGGCGACCGGAATCCCGGCCGCCTCCGCCATGGCCATTCCGCCCGCCCCGGCGATCATGGCCGCCGCGCCTTCGGACGCGACGACGCTGAAGGCGACGAGGGCGGCCTCCTGCCCCTCCACCGCGACGCGCTCGATCTTGACGGCCCACCCGTTCGCGGCCGCTTCCGCCTTCGCCATCTCCTCGATATCGGCGAAGGTCTTCGGCGGCGAGATGATCCAGGTCCTCGGCTTCGGCAGGTCCAGCATGCGCTCCTCCCCGGTTACTGGCTGGTGATCGCCCGGATGACGGCCCGCCGCCCGGCCTCGCGCTGCGCGGCGGGCAGGAACACGTGGCAGCATTGCATGGTGCCAACCGATTCCGACAGCGCGCATTCGCCTCCACCGGGCGCCGTCCCTGGCGGGTTTGCTTGGTCGGCTGGCTGCCGGGCGGAACGCCGATGCGCATCCCCGCTCCCGCCCTGGGATGGCCGGAGGGGAAGCGGCCGGATGCCCGGCTCGGTCACGCAGCCCAGCCGAACAGCCCGGCGGCGGCATAGGCGAGGGCCGCGATGAGGGCGGCCGCCGGCAGGGTGACGACCCAGGCGATGACGATATTGCCCGCGACCCCCCAGCGCACGGCCGAGGTGCGGCGTGCGGCGCCGACGCCGATGATCGCGCCGGTGATGGTGTGGGTGGTCGAGACCGGCACGCCCAGCCCCGTCGCCAGGAACAGGGTGATGGCGCCGCCCGTCTCGGCGCAGAAGCCCTGCACCGGCGTGAGGCGCGTGATCTTCGAGCCCATGGTATGGACGATCCGCCAGCCGCCGAAGAGCGTGCCGAGCGCCATCGCGGCCTGGCAGGACAGCACCACCCAGAGCGGCACGTGGAACCCGCCCTGCAACAGGCCCTGCGAGTAGAGCAGGACGGCGATGATGCCCATGGTCTTCTGCGCGTCATTGCCGCCATGGCCGAGCGAGTAGAGCGAGGCCGAGACGAATTGCAGCCAGCGGAAGGTGCTGTCCACCGTGAAGGGCGTCGTGCGCGCGAAAACCCAGGAGACGATCAGCACCAGGACCAGCGCCAGTACCATCCCGAGCGCCGGGGAGAGCACGATGGCGGCCAGGGTCTTGCCGAGCCCGGACCAGACGATGACGCCAAACCCCGCCTTGGCGGTGCCCGCCCCGAGGATGCCGCCCACCAGCGCATGCGAGCTGGAGGAGGGGATGCCCAGGCCCCAGGTGACCAGGTTCCAGACGATGGCGCCGGTGAGCGCGCCGAAGATCACCCGCGGGTCGATCACCGCGGCATCCACGATTCCGGTGCCGATGGTCTGAGCCACATGCAGCCCGAAGAACAGGAAGGCGATGAAATTGAAGAAGGCGGCCCAGGCCACGGCGTATTGCGGCCTGAGGACGCGGGTGGAGACGATGGTGGCGATGGAATTGGCCGCATCATGCAGCCCATTGAGGAAGTCGAAGAGCAGCGCGACGGCGATCAGGCCGTAGAGCAGCGGCAGCGCGAGGGTGGCGTCCATGCTGGCGGCCTGCCTCAGACGTGCTCGATCACGATGCCCTCGATCTCGTTCGCCGCATCGTCGAAGCGGTCCACGATCTTTTCGAGCTGGTCGAAGACCTCCCGGGCGGCGATGAAGCGCAGGGCGTCGTCGGGCCGGCAGCGGCGGAACAGCTCCGTCACGCCGACATCGTGCACATCATCCGCCTCGCCCTCGATCTGCCGGATCTGCTCGCAGATCTCGTTGATCCGGGCGGCATTGGGGCTGATGCGGACCAGCAGCGGCACGGCCTCCCGCAGCAGGCCGGCGCAGCGCAGGATGGCGTCGCCCATGCGCTGCAGCTCCGGGTCGAATTCCGTCATCTCGAACAGGACGATGGCCTTCGCCGCCTTCTTCATCTGGTCGATCGCGTCGTCCATCCGCCCGATCAGGGTCTGGATGTCGCCGCGGTCGAAGGGGGTGACGAAGGTCCGCCGGACCGCCTGGACCACCTCCCGCGTGATGGCGTCGGCATCGTCCTCCGCGGCCAGCACCGCCGGGTAGTGGCGCCGCACCGCCTCGCCGCCCTGCAACATGCCGCGCAGTTCCTCCGCCCCGCGGACGATGGTGTCGGCGTGGCGGGCATACATGTCGAAGAAATGCTCCTCGCGTGGCATCAGGCGGCGGAACCAGCGAAACATCGGGTGTGGTCCTTACTGGGTGTGGCCTCGGCCGGTGCGAAGCCGTTTACGGCGACAACGCCCCCTGGTCATCCGTTTGTCACACTTCGCGGCTTGCGGCACCGTCCCGCCGATGCCCTCCGAGTCCCAAGCGCAGGTCCTGCCCGGCCTCTCCCGCGATGCGGCTGCCCCCGATCTGCCGCAGGCCGACCGGGTCTCGCGTGACGCCTCGGTCATGCTCGGCCTGACCTTGCCCACCGACACGGTGCTCTACCTGCTCCTGCCGCTGCATACCGCCGCCTTCGGCGTGAACCTGGCGGAGGCGGGGCTGCTGCTGGCCGCCAACCGGCTGGTGCGCATCCTCGGCTATGGCTGGGTGGCCCGCAGCTATGAGCGCCACGGCCCCCGCATCGCCTGCTGCGCCGCCGTGCTGGGCTCGGCCGCCTCCTCGCTCGGCTATGCCCTGCTGCCCGGGGTCTGGTGGCTCCTGGCGGCCCGCCTGGTCTGGGGCCTTTCCTTCGCGGCGATGAACATCGCGACCCAGGCCCTGGCGACCGCGGAGGCGGCGGGCGCGGCGCGGCGGAGCGGCCGCAGCCGCGCCATCATCGCGGCCGGGCCCATGCTGGGCCTGATCGGCGGCGCCCTGCTGGCCGAGGCGGCGGGGCCGCAGGCCGTCTTCCTGGCCCTGGCCGCGGTCGCGCTGCTCGCCTTGCCCTTCGCGTGGCGCCTGCCCGGCGGCCATGGGGAGAAGGTGCGGGGTGGCCCGCGCTTCGGGCTGCCGGCGCGCCTCGATCTCTGGTCCTTCGTCCAGGGGCTGGCGCTGGATGGGCTCTTCGTCCTCGGCCTTTCGGTCCTGGCGGCGGCGGCCCTGCCGGAGGGCGCCGCGCTGGCGGCCGGGGCCGCCCTGGCGCTCCGCTACGCCGCGGAGATCGTGCTGGGCCCGGCCGGCGGGGCGCTGGGGGAACGCTTCGGCGCCTCCCGCACGCTGGTCCTGCTCTCCCTCGGCTCCGCCGCGGGGCTGGCCCTGATCGGCGGCGGGGCGCTGTGGCTCGGGGCGCTCTCGGTCGTGCTGCTGCGCGGCCTGCTGCAGCCGCTGCCGGCACCGGTGGCCGCGGCCGCTGCGCCGGGGCCGCAGCGGGTCGCCGCGCTGGCACGACTCGCCACCTGGCGGGACCTCGGCGCTGGGCTGGGGCCGCTGGCGGCAGGGGTGCTGCTGCCGGTGCTGCCGCCCTGGCTGCTCTACGGCGCCGCGGCCCTGGGGCTTGCGGCCGTGTCGCTGGCCCTGCGCCGCCCGGCCGGGGCCGGGCGGGAGCCGCCGTCCCCGGGCCCGGCATAGGCGGCATTCCCGGCCATGCGGCTCGGCCTGGGCGGAGCGGCCGGCATTCTGGCCCTCGGGATCAACCACGCCCCTCGGCCATCAGTGCGTTCCGCAACTGGTTCGCGCCGGGATCCTGGCCGAGGCCGCGCTGGAGGATCTCCTCCGCCGTCAATGCCCGGCCGTAGTATCGCGCCGTGTCGTCGCGATTGAACGAGACCGAGGTTCCCTCCACGGTGATCCCGGCATAGGCGCCGACGGCACGCGCCCAGACCACGGCATCGGCGCGGTTCTGCGCCATGGCGTTCTGGCTGGTTCCCTGGCCCTCGATGAAGACCGCGATGCCGTCCTGGCCGCCGAATGTGACCTGGTCGCGCATCCAGGCCTGGAGCCCGCGCTCGCTGATGATGAAGAAGACCATCTGCGACTGCTGCACGCCGATCTGCAACCCGAGCGTCCCGCCGCCGATCGAGTAGAAGGCCGGGAAGCTCCAGCCGCCCCCGGGCAGGCGCCCGAGCAGCAGGGCCGCGCCGCCCTGACCGCCCAGGATGAACCCGCCCTTGGTGAGCTCGGGCACGATCATCACGGCCCTGGCGCGGCGCAGCAGGTCCCGCGAGGCGAAGGCGGAATCGCCCTGCATCGTCGCGAGGACCCCCACCCCCTTATCGACCAGGATCTGCTGATCGCTCCGGCGCGGCGCCGCCGATTGGGCCCCGGCCCGGTTGCCCGCGACCAGCGGCGGGGCAAGGACCGTGGCCAGGAACAGGGAGGGCAGGTTCCTCTTGCGGATCATGGCGGCCTCGTTCTGTCCCCGGCGTGCCGAGCGGTTTGAGCACAGGCCCGCCGGCGCCGGAACCATCCGGTGCATCGCCCCGATCACAACACTGTTCCGCCCGGGGAAGGCCGGGCCGCCGCCTGTCAGCCCCGCCCCGCCTCCTCGGGCGTCAGCAACCGGAGCGACAGCGCATGCAGCCCGGTGCCGAATCCCGCCTCCAGCACCGCATGCGCCGCGCGGGACCGCGCCACCCGGTTCATGCCCGCGAAGCCCGGCGAGACGACCAGCACGGAGTAGTGCGTCTCCCCCTCCGGCCGCGCCCCGGCATGGCCCTCATGCCGGTGGCTGTCGTCCGTGACCTGGACTTCTGCTGGCGGGAAGGCGCCTTCCAGCGCCTGGCGGATGCGTTCGGCTCGGTTCTGCATGGGCTGGATTTTCAACGGTTTCAGCCGGGATGCCAAGGCATGGCAGCATCGCCGGCCCGGCTGCCGGCACCGCCCCGGCCCGTCTTGCGCGGCCGCGGCGCCACGCCCATAACTCCGGCATGTCCCGCCGAGGCGCCCGCGCCCATGCCCCGCAAGTGGAACCCGATGCTCCCCCCGCGTGCCTGCGATGCGCCGGGCTGCTGCGCCGCGGGCGAGTTCCGGGCGCCGAGATCCCGTTCCCACCTGAATGACTACCTGTGGTTCTGCCTGCCGCATGTGCGGGAATACAACCAAGCCTGGGACTACTACAAAGGCATGGGGCCGAACGAGATCGAGGCCAATCTCCGCAACGACACCTCCTGGCAGCGGCCCACTTGGCCGCTGGGCCGGCTCGGCGGCAACCAACGCTTCGCTCCGGGATTCCTGCGCGACCCCCTGGGCATCCTGCGCGATACGCCGCTGCACGCGAAGCGCCGGGCGAAAGCCGCGGATCCCGCGGCGGCACCGCCCGAACTGCGGGCCGCCTTGGACGTTCTCGGCCTTGAATGGCCGCTGGACCAGCCGGCGCTCAAGACCCGCTACAAGGAATTGGCCAAGCGCTTCCACCCGGACGCCAATGGCGGCGACCGCGGCGCGGAAGACCGGCTGAAGGATGTGAACCGCGCCTATAGCCTGTTGCGCCAGCGTCTTGGTGCGGCCCGCGTCGGCCTTGCCACGGCGGAGGCAGGCGCGCGCCCCTGAAACGCCCTGGATATCAAGAAAGCGGGGCCGTTTTGCGGAATTCGCCCGCCCCGGGTAGCCTCCCGCCCGGCCCTGTCCTAGAATCACCAACGAGAAACTGAGCGGATGCCGATGAACAAGGTCGCGACACTCGCCGAGCTTCGTCCAACCTCGGCGATCGACACCCCCGATATCACGGTCAATGCACGTGAGGCATTCGGCCTGGATATCGACCTGGCCGTGCCGGCCTTCTCCACCCGCACGGAGCACGTGCCGGAGATCGACACCGCCTACCGGTTCGACCGGGAGACGACGCTGGCCATCATCGCCGGCTTCGCCTTCAACCGGCGGGTGATGATCCAGGGCTATCACGGCACCGGCAAGTCCACGCATATCGAGCAGGTGGCGGCGCGCCTCAACTGGCCCTGCATCCGCGTCAACCTGGACAGCCACATCAGCCGCATCGACCTGATCGGCAAGGACGCCATCGTCCTGAAGGACGGCAAGCAGGTGACGGAGTTCCGCGAGGGCATCCTGCCCTGGGCGCTCCAGCATCCCTGCGCCCTGGTCTTCGACGAATACGATGCCGGCCGCCCCGACGTGATGTTCGTGATCCAGCGCGTGCTGGAGGTCGAGGGCAAGCTGACCCTGCTCGACCAGAACCGGGTGATCCGGCCGCATCCGATGTTCCGCCTCTTCTCCACGGCGAATACGGTGGGGCTCGGCGACACGACCGGCCTCTATCACGGCACGCAGCAGATCAACCAGGGCCAGATGGACCGCTGGAACATCGTCGCCACGCTGAACTACCTGCCGCATGGGCAGGAGACCGAGATCGTGCTGGCGAAGCTGCAGGCCGAGGGCGATGCGAAGATGAAGAAGCAGGTGGAGGCGATGGTGGCGCTGGCCGACCTGACCCGCGCCGGCTTCATCGCCGGCGACATCAGCACCGTCATGTCGCCGCGCACCGTCATCACCTGGGCCGAGAACGCCAAGATCTTCGGCGATATCGGCTTCGCCTTCCGCCTCACCTTCCTCAACAAATGCGACGAGGCGGAGCGCAGCACGGTGGCGGAATACTACCAGCGCTGCTTCAACGAGGAGCTCTCCACCGGCACGCTGCTGCGCAAGGCGGGCTGAAGGCCGGGGGCCATGGCGCAGCCGCGCTTCCTTCTGCACCACGCGCCGCAGTCCCGCTCCTTCCGCATCCTCTGGCTGCTGGAGGAGGCGGGGGCGGACTACGCGCTGCTGCGGCACGACCTCTCGCGCGCCACGCAGAAGGCGCCAGGCTTCCTTGCCCTGAACCCCTTCGGCAAGGTCCCGGTGCTGGAGGATCGCGGCCCGGACGGGGCATGGCGCGGCGTGGCGATCACCGAAAGCGCCGGCATCTGCGCCTATGTCGCCGATACCCTGCCCGAAGCGGGGCTCGCGCCGCCGGTCGGCACGCCGGAGCGGGCGGCCTATGCCGGCTGGATGGCCTATGCCGGTGCGGTGCTGGAGCCGGCATTCGCCGACCAGGTCTTCCCCCGCGCCGCGCCGCCGCCGCCCTCGGCGATCGGCTGGCCGGATTTCGCCACCGCGGTGGCGCGCGTCGAGGCGGCGCTCGGCGCCGGCGGGCCCTTCCTGCTGGGCGCGCGCTTCTCGGCCGCCGATCTCATGGTGGGAAGCATGGTGCGATGGGTGGTGGGCTGGGGGAAACTCACGCCGGGACCGGCCCTCGCGGCCTATCTCGGGGCGCTGGAGGGGCGGCCGGCACTGGCCCGGGCGCAGGCCAAGGACAGGGCGGCGCCGGGCGAGCCGGCAGCCTGACGGAACGGATGGCATGACCAAGCAGGACCTCACGCGCCAGGAAGAGTTCAAGCGCGCCACTGCCGGCACGCTGCGCGCCATCGCGCATGTCAATTCGGAAGTGCAGGTGGCCTTCCAGCCCGGCCCCGGCGGGGTCAGCGGCAAGCGCGTGCGCCTGCCGCTGCCGACCCGCAGCCTGCCGCCGGCCGAGATGGCGAAGCTGCGCGGCGCCGCCGATGCCGCCGCGCTGCGGCTCCGCCACCATTCCGAGGCGCTGCACGCCGCCCGCCTGCCCGCCCGGCGCGAGGCCAAGGAGGTCTACGACGCGCTGGAGGATGTGCGGGTCGAGGCGGTGGGCAGCCGCCACATGTCCGGCGTCGCCGCCAATCTCCGCGCCCGGCTCTCCGACATGTGCGAGACCGAGGGCTTCGACCGCATGACCCGCAAGGACCAGTTGCCGCTGCCCGCGGCGCTGTCCCTGCTGGCGCGCGAGCGCATCTCCGGCGAACCGGCGCCGCCGGCAGCCCAGCGCGTGCTCGATCTCTGGCGCGATGCGCTCGGCGAGAAGGCGGAGGCGGCGCTGGCCGAGATGGCCACCACCACCGAGGACCAGGACGCCTTCGCCCGCGCCTCCCGCAAGCTGCTGGCGGCGCTCGACCTGGCCGAGGCCGAGGTGGAATCCGAGGCCGAGGACCAGGAGGATGGCGAGGAAAGCGGCGAGCAATCCTCCCAGCAGGACCAGTCCGGCGAGGGCGAGGCCCAGGCGCAGGACCAGGAAAGCATGCTCGGCGCCCAGCCCGAGGCGATGCAGGGCGAGGCCGCCGAGGAGGAGGCGCAGGACAGCGAGGAGGAAGGCGCCGCCGCCGAGGGCGACGACAAGCCCGGCGGTCCGCAGCAGCGGCGCGAGGTTCCCGTCACCGACGACGCCAGCCGCTACCACGCCTTCTCCACCCAGTTCGACGAGATCGTGGAAGCCGACGACCTCTGCGACCCGGAGGAATTGACGCGGCTGCGGCAGCAGCTCGACCAGCAGCTTTCGCATCTCCAGGGCGTGGTTTCCAAGCTGGCCAACCGCCTGCAGCGGCGCCTGCTGGCGCAGCAGCAGCGGGCCTGGGAATTCGACCTGGAGGAGGGAATGCTGGATGCCTCCCGCCTCGCCCGCATCGTCGCCAACCCGATGCTGGCGCTCTCCTACAAGCGGGAGCGGGAGGCGGATTTCCGCGACACGGTGGTGTCGCTGCTGATCGACAATTCCGGCTCCATGCGCGGCCGCCCGATCACCGTCGCCGCCATGTGCAGCGACATCCTGGCGCGCACCCTGGAGCGCTGCGCCGTCAAGACCGAGATCCTGGGCTTCACCACCCGTGCCTGGAAGGGTGGGCAGAGCCGCGAGAAATGGGTGCAGGACGGCAAGCCGCGCAATCCCGGGCGGCTCAACGACCTGCGCCACGTGGTCTACAAATCCGCCGACGCGCCCTGGCGCCGCGCCCGCAAGAATCTCGGCCTGATGCTGCGCGAGGGGCTGCTGAAGGAAAATATCGACGGCGAGGCGCTGGAATGGGCCTATAAGCGGCTGCGCGGCCGGCCGGAGCACCGCCGCATCCTGATGGTGATCTCGGATGGCGCGCCGGTGGATGACAGCACGTTGTCGGTGAATCCCGGCAATTACCTGGAACGGCACCTGCGCAAGGTGATCGCCGATATCGAGGGCCGCGGCGACGTGGAGCTCATCGCCATCGGCATCGGCCATGACGTGACCCGCTACTACCGCCGCGCCGTCACCATCGTGGATGCCGAGGAGCTTGGCGGCACCATGATGAAGAAGCTGGCGGAATTGTTCGACGAGGACGCCGCCGAGGCGTGGCACCGCGCCGCGGCTGAACGCGCGCCGCTGGTGGCGTGAGGATGGCCGGGCGCCTTCGCCTCCCCGAATGACGCCTCCCCCCTCCCCCGCGGGCGGGGAGGGCCGGCCCTCGGCCTGGGCCGCCGGTCCCTGCTGCTCGGCCTGCCCGGGCTGCTCGCCTCCACCGCCTGCGCCTCGCCGCAGGCGCGCGAGGGCGCTCCCCTCGCCCGCCCCCTGGCCCTGCACCCCCTGCCCCCGGGCAGCCGGCTGGAGGCGCTGGGCGGGCTGGTGCTGGATGAATCGGTGCTCGGCTTCGGCGGCCTGTCCGGCCTGCATCTCTCGGACGACCTGCAGCTCACTGCCATCAGCGACCTGGCGAAGTGGATGCAGGCGCGGCTGGTGCTGCGGGCAGGCGTGCCGGTGGGGCTGACCGGGCTCCGCACCGGCGCCCTGCGGGACGGCGCCGGGCTGCCGCTCTCGCGCGGCTGGAGCGGGGATTCGGAAGCCCTGGCCCGATTGCCGGATGGCACCTGGCTGGTGGGCTTCGAACGCTGGCACCGCATCCGCGCCTATCCCCGCCTGGATGGGCCGGGCGGCTATGTCGAGACGCCGCCGGGGCTGGAACGCGCGCCCGGCAATGGCGGGCTGGAATCCCTCGCGGTGCTGGCCGATGGCCGCTGGCTGGCCATCGCCGAATCCCTGGCGCCGGAGGGCGCGCCGGACCTGCGGCGCGCCTGGCTCGGCGGCCCCGGTGCCTGGGTTTCGCTGTTCTACCGCCCGGGCGAGGGCTTCCTGCCGGCCGATGCGGCGCCGCTGCCGGATGGCGGGGCGCTGGTGCTGGAGCGCAGCTTTTCCGTCTTCGCCGGCTTCGGCGGCCGGCTGCTGCGGCTCACCGCGCCGCAATTGCGGGCCGCGGCGCCCGGTGCGGTGCTGGAGGGCGAGGTGATCCTTCGCCTCTCCCGCCCGGTGCCGCCCGAGAATTACGAGGCGGTGGGCGTCGCCCGGCATGGCGGCCGCACCCTGGTGGCGCTGCTCTCGGACGACAACGAGAACATGCTGCAACGGACGCTGCTGCTGCTGTTTGCCCTGGCGGATGAGTGAGCGCGGCCAGGTCCCTGGTCCCCATGCCGCGCCGGGCCGATCAGGGCCTCACGCCCGCATCGTCGCTTGCCGCTCGACCGGGCGCCGAAGGCTGCCGTCACTCCTGGCGCGCGGGCAATCCACCAAGCGCGTGTCAACGGGCCGCCGCGCAGAATATGCGGCATCGGCCCCTGATTGTGGTGCGGCGGCATCTGTCCACCGGCAATCCTTCTCCGCTCCGGGCCGTCAGGAGAACGGCCTGCGAACCTGGTCATGGGCGCTTGCGCAGCAAGGGATGCGCAGCGTTATCGAGAGGGTCATCCCCAGACTTACGCACGCCGATGTGGATAATTGCAGCCGCAGGAGCGATGTCGAATTCTGCGCGTGCCCCGGCAGCGGAACCATGCGAGAGAGCGCCGCCGCCATGATCGGACCTGCCGCGGGCGAGGCCGCGGTGGACCACTGCGCCCCTGCCATTGGAATGCCATGCCCTCCAGGAAGAAGAAGCCGGCGCAGCTTGAACTGGCACCGCCAGCCGCGCCCGCAATGCCGCATCCGCAACTGCCACTCGGTGGTGCCCGCGGTGTGCAACTCTCCCTGGAGGGTGCCGACTTCGCTGCTGTCGAGGCCGCGGTCGCTGAACTGAAGGCCCGCTTCGGCACGCGCTTCGCGGTGCTCAGCCGGCGCACCGGCCGCAATCGGTCCATCCTGCGGATCTCCGCCACCCTTCTCGTCCGCGTCGATGATGCGCTCGACGCGGGGGCCGGCCTCCCGAAGCAATAGCGCGGCCTGCGCTATCGCCCGGGCGTGGCGGGCCGTGAGGACCTGCCGCCGTGGCGCACTCCCGGAGGTTCATCTCCGTCCGCGATCCGCCCTATCGCCCGCTCAGCCAATCCAGCACCCCCCGCCCCGCCGCCGCGCCGGTACTGAAGCAGGCCTGCAGCAGGTAGCCGCCGGTCGGCGCCTCCCAGTCAAGCATTTCCCCGGCCAGGAAGATGCCCGGCCGGGCGCGCAGCATGAAGCGCGCATCCAGCTCTGCCCATGCGACGCCGCCTGCCGAGGAAATCGCCCGCGCGATGGGCTGCGGCGCCAGCAGCCGCAGCGGCATCGCCTTCACCAGGCGGGAGAGCGGCGCCGTCTCCCCGGCATGCAGGGCCTCCTGCACCAGGCCGATGGCGATGGGCGGCAGCCCGGCGCGGCGCAGGTGGTTGGCCAGGGATTGCCCGCCGCGCGGCCCATCCAGCCGCGCGGCCAGCGCCGCGGCGCTGAGATCCGGGCGAAGGTCGAGGCTGGCCACCACCGGCCCGCCGGCCGCGATCGCCTCCCGCAAGGCGGCGGACAGGGCATAGACCGCGCCGCCCTCGATGCCGGTGGCGGTGACCACCGCCTCGCCCCGCACCACCCTGCCGCCGAAGCCGAGCGCGATGCGCTTGAGCGGCTGGCCCTCGAAGCGGCGGCGGAAGACCTCCGACCAGGCGATGGTGAAGCCGCAATTGGCCGGGCGCAGCGGCGCGATCGCCACCCCCGGCAGCAGCGCCGTCCAGGCCCCGTCCGAGCCGAGCCGCGGCCAGGAGGCGCCGCCCAGCGCCAGCACCGTGGCCGCCGGGCGCAGGCTGAGCGGTCCGGTCGCCGGAGGGCTTCGCCCGAAGGCGTGAATCGGTCCGCGAGATGCAAGCGTCCCGGTCGCCTCCGGCGTGGCGAAGGCCAGCCCGCCTGCCGCGTCCCAGCCCAGCCAGCGATGCCGCGTGCGGATCGCGACGCCCAGCCCCGCCAGCCGCGCCAGCCAAGTGCGCAGCAGCGGCGAGGCCTTCAGCGCTCGCGGAAAGACCCTTCCGCTGCTGCCGGTGAAGGTTTCCTGCCCCAGCCCCTCGCACCAGGCGACCAGCGCCGCGGGCGGGAAGGTGGCAATGGCCGGGGTCAGATGCGGCGCCGCCTCGCCATAGCGGGCGAGGAAGGCCGGCAGCGCCTCGCCATGCGTCAGGTTCAGCCCGCCGCGCCCGGCGATCAGCAGCTTGCGGCCGAGCGAGGGCATCCGGTCCAGCAGGGTGACGTTGGCGCCGCCCCTGGCGAGCACCTCGGCCGCCATCAGCCCGGCCGGCCCGCCGCCGATCACGGCGACGCTCCGCGCGGCGCCCGGCTCACCGGAGAAATCGGGCTCGACAGGTGGAATCCTGGTCACGCGGCGTCTCCCCCGGGCGGCGGTGCAGCGCGTCCTTGGGCGCTTTGGCGCGACCTGCCAAGGCCGGGGCCGCGAACCCTGGCGCCGGGCGGACGTTGGTGCCCTGCAATCAGATCAGGGAGCATTTTCCAATGGCGGACGGGTTTCTCTCCAGCCTTGGCCGGCGGGCCCATGAGGTTCGCGACACCGCGGAGGATTACGGCAGCCGTGCCGCCGAAACCGTGCGGGAGCGCGGCGGCGATGCGCGCGGGGAGCTGCGCCGGCTCTGGTCGCAGCTTGAGGATGTGGTCGAGCGGAACGTCGCCCCGGCGGCGCAGGATGCCGCCCGCGTGGCCGGCAGCTATGCCACGCATGGCCGCGACATCGCCTATGACGTGGCCGACCAGCTCCGTTCCGCGACCAGGGCGCGGCCACTGGTGGCCATCGGCATCGCGGTCGCCGCGACCTGGGTGGTGGCCAGCCTGCTCAACAGCGGCCGCCGGCGGTAGCGGGCGGGTGGCAGCAGCCTAATCCGCGGTGATCCGGGCGGCCTGGACCACCTGGGTCCAGCGCGCGATCTCGGCCTGGAGGAAGGCGGCGAATTCCTCCGGCCCGGCGGCCGGGAAGGGCTGCGCGCCGATCCCCTCCAGCCGGGCCTGCAGGCCGGGCATGGCCAGGGCGGCCCGGGTGGCGGCGTCGATCCGGGCGATCGCCGCCGCGGGCGTGCCGGCAGGGGCGAAGAGCCCGACCCAGATGCCCATCTCGAAGCCGGGCAGCGTCTCCGCCACCGCCGGCAGTTCCGGCAGGGCGGGCAGGCGCGCCGAGGCCGTGACCGCCAGGGCGCGCACCTGCCCCTCCCGCACCAGGGGCAGGGCGGAGATGATGGTGTCGAACATCACCTGCACCTGGCCGGCGGCGAGCGCGGTCGCCGCCGGCGCCGTGCTGCGGAAGGGCACATGCAGCAGGTCCACCCCGGCCATGGCCTTGAACATCTCCGCCGCCAGATGGGTCGAGGTGCCGTTGCCGCCGGAGCCATAGGCCAGCCCGCCCGGCCTCGCCCTGGCCAGCGCCACCAGCGCCGCCACGCTGCGGGCCGGCACGGAGGGATGCACCACCAGCAGGTTCGGCCCGGTGGCGACGCGGGAGACCGGGGCAAAATCCTGCACCGGGTCGTAGCTGAGCCGCCTGCCATAGAGCGGCACATTCATCGCTGGGTGCTGATGGTGCCCATCAGCAGGGTCAGGCCATCGGCCGGGCTGCGGGCCGCGGCCTCGGTGCCGATGATGCCGGCGGCGCCGGCGCGGTTCTCCACCACCACGGGCTGGCCGAGCCCCTCCGCCAACCGCTCGGCCAGCAGCCGGGCGGCGACATCGGTGGCGCCGCCGGGCGCGAAGGCCACGATCAGCCGGATCGGCCGCCCCGCGGGCTGGGCCAGGGCCGGACGCGCCAGCCCCCCGGCCACCCCCACCAGCAGGTTGCGGCGATGCCATGCCATGGCAGATCCTCCATTCCTCTCCGCGGCATGTCAGCATGGCCGCCCTGCGCCCGCCAGCGCTCGACGGCAGCGGTCCGGAACCCCAGATAGGGCCACGATGAACCACCTCGCCCCCGTCCTGTTCTTCCCGCCCAAGCGCCCGGCGCCGCCGCCGGAGCGCCGGCTCCAGGTCGTCTCGCCCTTCGAGCCGAATGGCGACCAGCCCCAGGCCATCCGCACCCTGCTGGAGGGGCTGGAGGGGCGGGAGCGCGACCAGGTGCTGCTCGGCGTCACCGGCTCGGGCAAGACCTTCACCATGGCCAAGGTGATCGAGGCGGTGCAGCGGCCGACCCTGATCCTGGCGCCGAACAAGACCCTGGCGGCGCAATTATACGGCGAGATGAAGAGCTTCTTCCCCGAGAACGCGGTGGAATACTTCGTCTCCTACTACGACTACTACCAGCCGGAAGCCTATGTGCCGCGCACCGACACCTACATAGAGAAGGACGCGCAGATCAACGAGCAGATCGACCGCATGCGCCACTCGGCCACGCAGTCCCTGCTGGAGCGGAACGACGTCATCATCGTGGCCTCGGTGTCCTGCATCTACGGCATCGGCTCGGTCGAGACCTATTCGCGCATGGTGGTGAAGCTGGAGCGCGGCGGGCGGATCGACCGCGACGTGCTGGTGAAGGGGCTGGTCGAGCAGCAATACCGCCGCAACGACAGCTTCTTCGCCCGCGGCACCTTCCGCATCCGCGGCGAGACGGTGGATATCTGGCCCTCCCACATGGAGGACCGCGCCTGGCGCATCAGCCTGTTCGGCGACGAGGTGGAGGGCATCCGCGAATTCGACCCGCTAACCGGCGAGATCACCGCCGAGCTGGAACGCGTGAACGTCTATGCCAATAGCCACTACGTCACGCCGCGCCCCACGCTCCAGCAGGCGATCCGGCAGATCAAGGCGGAGTTGCAGGAGCGGCTGCTGCAATTGGAGGCCGAGGGCAAGCTGCTGGAGGCGCAGCGCCTCGGCCAGCGCACCACCTTCGACATCGAGATGCTGGAGACCACGGGAAGCTGCAAGGGCATCGAGAATTACAGCCGCTATTTGACCGGCCGGAACCCCGGCGAGCCGCCGCCGACCCTCTTTGAATACCTGCCCGAGAATGCCCTGCTGATCGTGGATGAGAGCCACGTCACCGTGCCGCAGATCGGCGGCATGTATCGCGGCGACTATGCGCGCAAGACCGTGCTGAACGAGTTCGGCTTCCGCCTGCCCTCCTGCACCGACAACCGGCCGCTGAAATTCGAGGAATGGGAAGCCTACCGGCCGGAAACCGTCTTCGTCAGCGCCACCCCCGGGCCCTGGGAGATGGAGCGCACCGGCGGCGTCTTCGCCGAGCAGGTGATCCGCCCGACCGGCCTCATCGACCCCGAGACCGAGATCCGCCCGATCGAGGGCCAGGTGGACGACCTGCTGGCCGAATGCCGCGAGGCGATGCAGGCCGGCGGCCGCGTGCTGGTGACGACGCTCACCAAGCGCATGGCCGAGGACCTCACGGAATACATGACCGAGGCCGGCATCCGCGTGCGCTACCTGCATTCGGACGTGGACACGCTGGAACGCATCGAGATCATCCGCGACCTGCGCAAGGGCGTCTTCGACGTGCTGGTCGGCATCAACCTGCTGCGCGAGGGGCTCGACATCCCGGAATGCCGGCTGGTGGCGATCCTGGATGCCGATAAGGAGGGCTTCCTGCGCTCCACCACCGCGCTGATCCAGACCATCGGCAGGGCGGCCCGCAATGCCGAGGGCCGCGTCATCCTCTATGCCGACCGCATGACCGACAGCATGCGCCGCGCCATCGAGGAGACCGACCGCCGCCGCGCCCGCCAGGTGGCCTGGAACACCGCGCATGGCATCACGCCCACCACCATCAAGCGGCAGATCGCGGATGTGCTGCAAAGCGTCTACGAGCAGGACTACGTCACGGTGGAAGCGGTGCCGGGCGACACCGCCGCGGAATTCGTGGGCAAGGATCTCCGCGCCACCGTCGCGGAGCTGGAGAAGCGCATGCGCGCCGCCGCCGCCGACCTGGAATTCGAGGAGGCGGCCCGGCTGCGCGACGAGATCAAGCGGCTGGAAAGCCTGGAACTCGGGCTGGAACCCAACCTCGCCGGGCGCTCCCTGCAGGATGCGGTGCCGCGTGCCCGCCAGGATTGGAAGCCGAAGCCGATGGGGCCGGGCGGCGGCGGCTATGAGCCGAAAAAGGCGAAGCGCGGCGGTTCGCGGCGCTCACGGGTTAATGATGGCTGAGAGGTGGGCCGGCGCCTCAGGATGCCGGTGCCTGGTTCTTGTGGCCCCCATCGCTCCAACCCTCGATTGACAGCCGCATCCTGATCGCCTTTCTAGACGATGTGCGGCGCGCAAGCTTCTGACAGCGGCGCAAAGATATGGCGCAGGAAGAACGATGCGGATTCAGGCGGGCGGGATGGATCGCCCAGTGTTCTTCCTGCACATTGAAAAGACCGGCGGCAACACCGTAAATTCCTATTTTCTCTCCTTCCTTCCGGTCGAGTCCGTGTTTCCGCCTCCGCCGCAGCTGACAATTGAAGGTCACGATCTTGAACGCGCCCGCGAACTGTTGGACGGGCTGCAATATATCCATGGCCACGTTGGCTGGAATCTCGTGAACGAACTGCCACTGGACCGGATGCGGATAATCACCTTCATCCGCGAGCCGGTCAGCCTTCTTGTCTCGCATTATCTCTATGCCCGGCAGGATCCGGAACTGCCTCACCACGAGGCAGCGAAGACACTCCGGATCGACGAGTTCATGCGGCGCATTCCCGACTACCTGCCCGACCGGCAGGCGCGCACATTGGCCAATGCCTTCGCCATTCCGCCGGAGCCCTCCAACCTCACGGACGACAGGCGGCTAGCGGCCGTTCGGGCGATCCTCGACGAACGCTTCGATTTTGTTGGCATCACCGACCGGCTCGGAGAATCCCTCCATCTGCTATCCGAGAGGCTGGCACTGCCCTTGTTTCCCCTGGCTCGGGAGAATGTCTCGCAGACTGGAAAGGCCGAGCACGAAGATTGCCGCGCCCTGCTGATGCAGGAGGAGTTCCTGGCGCAGTTTTCCGGCGACCTCGCCCTGTACCGCATGGCGCAGCAGAAGATGGAAGGCTATCGGCGCGACAGCCGCCTGCATCGAGTGGAGAATCTGCTGCTGCGTGGAACCCGGTTCGGCACGCCGCGTCCCTTTGTCCTCGCCCGGAGCGCCGAACTGGAATTGGCCTTTGTGGATGGCTGGCAGCCGCAACGCTGGATGCCTGCGGCGGACGGGATGTCCGATGCCAACTACTGGTGGACTGATGGCCGTTCGGCGCGGCTGCTCGCGCATTCGCCGCATTGCCGGCCCTGCCGGCTTGGCATGAAGATTATCGGCACGGCAGGTTTCGCAGCCCAGGATATAGAAGTATTCGGGAACGGGAAGCGTCTTGAAACACTCTGTTCCGGAAGCGAGAGCGGCGTCAGGCTCGCCTTCACGGTGCCTGAGAATCTGCTCCGGGACCGTGCCGGCTTCGCTGAGATCGAAATTGTCGGGCAGCGTGCGATTGCACCGCCCGAAGCGCCCGAGCTTCCGATGCGCAGCGTGGCGGTAAGCGCCTTCTCGATTGCCCCGGCGAATGACCTGAAAGGCCCCACGGACGCCTCGTGACACCGTCGGGCTACGCGGCTTCCTTAGACGATGCGGCCGCGGGCGGCTCCGGAATTCCATGCAGGCCGGCACGGCAGGGTACCACGCCCGAGGCACTGCGGCCTTTCGCGCGAAACAAGGGCGCGTGGCTCCATCAATGGTTGTTCGCACAGGCCGAGGGCTCTAGTGTCCGACCATACTCGCTCCTGTGCAGAGATTCACGATGTCCGATACGCCCGGTTCCTTGCTCAGCATTCTCCAGCCGCTTGGAAAGCATATCGCGGCATTGCAGGCCCAGGTGGCAGTCCTGACTCAGGAGGTGCAGAGCCTCAAGAATGGCCAGACCATCTATCTCGGCGACCATGAAGCGTTGACGCGGCTCTATACTGGGCACCGCGTCTATGTGGACACCCGCGATGTCGGCATCTGCTCCCACCTCATGCTGGAGGGGCGCTGGGAGCCCTGGATCGAGGCGGTGCTGCGGGAGACGGTGAAGCCGGGCATGCGCTTCGCCGATGTCGGCGCCAATTTCGGCTACTACACGCTGCTCGGCTCCCATTGGGTGGGGCCGCAGGGCCGGGTCTTCTCCTTCGAGGCCAATCCGGACATCTGCCGCAAGCTGCGGAAATCGGTCTCGATCAATGGCTTCGACGACCGCGCCACGGTCTTCGACGTCGCGGTCTATTCGCGCGAGGCGGAGCTGGAATTCGCCTTCGTGCATGAATATTCGGGCGGCGGCGCGATCGGCGCCGGCGGACCGGGACAGTGGGAGACGCATCGGGTGCGGGTGCGCGCCGCACCGCTTGACCTGCTGCTGGCCGACCAGTCCTCGGTCGACGTGCTCAAGATCGATGTCGAGGGCGCCGAGCCCGAGGCCATCCAGGGCGCCGCCGCGCTGCTCGCCCGTTCGCCCCAGGTGACGCTGGTGGTGGAGTTCATGGCTGGCGGCATCGCGGCCTCGCCGGGTCCGCTGGCCTATCTGCAGGATTTCGCGCGGCAGGGCTTCAGCCTGGCGCTGATCGAGCCCGCCGGCCTGACCGGCAGGCTGTCGCCCGAAGCCTGCCTGGCCCAGCTCGGCAACCGGCTCGGCTACCTCTACCTGTCGCGGGGCTGAGTCCCGCAGGCGAACCGCGCCGCCGCCCCCGGCGTTTCCCCTCCGGTCACAATCGGAGGGGCGCAGCCATGGGCGACTATACCGGCCGCATCGAGATCGGCCGACCGGCGCAGGAGGTCTTCGCCTCCCTCGCGGATATCCGCAACATGCCGCGCTACCTGCCCAGCGTCCGCCACGTCCGTCAGGAAGGCCAGGCCCAGGACCGGGTGGTGATGGAGGGCGAGGCCGATGGCCGGGGCTGGCGCGCCGAAGGCTGGCTGCGCATGGATGCCGAGACGCGCCGGATGGAATGGGGCGCCGACGACCCGCCCGGCTACCGCGGCGCGCTGCGGGTGGAGCACGGCCCCAGGGACCGCAGCGAGGTGCATCTCCAATTGCACCTGACGCCGGGGCCCGAGGTGGCGCGGCGGATGCAGGCGCATCACGGCAATGTCGACCACGCCATGCGGGTGGCGATGGAGCGCACCCTCGGCAGCATCAAGGCCTGTTGCGAGGGGGCTCCGGGCGAGGCGGCGGCCGACAAGGACACCACCCGCAGCGCCGATGACCTGCCGGACAGCCGCCCCTTCGGCAGCAGCGCCACCCTGAACCCGGACATCTGAATCCGGATAGCCCCCGGCACCATGCGCTTCGGCCATCGCCACCCCCGCAAGCCGGCCAGACGGCGTCGTCTCCCTTGTCGGCGAACACCGTGCGGATGCGGGCCATGACCGAAGGCGGCCAGGAACAGGCGCCCGACGACGAGCGCGTCGTTGACCTTGGCCGCCATGGCGGCGCCGGCGGCCGGCACGCCGTCCCCATCCAACGCGGCGTGGCCCTCGGTGCCCCGCCTGGTCCGGTCGGTCGGGCTCGGTCCGGTGAGAATGCCGGTGTCCCTGGCTTGTGTCGCAGGCAGGGCAGCCGCCGTCGAAGCGGACGCTCGGGCTTGCGGATCGGCGGCACCGGCCCCTCACCGGACATTCGCACTGGACTTCGGCAGGCGTCATACTTCGTGCCGGCGGTGGGCTTGCGGCGGAGCAGGGCGCGAAGCGAGGAGGCCGTTGACGTGGAAACCGATCGGGTCTTCCGGGGATCAGTCCCCGCCTTGTATGATCAATACCTTGGGCCGATGATCTTCTCGCCCTACGCGGATGATCTGGCGGCGAGACTGGCGGGCCTGGAGCACGGCCGCGTCCTCGAAACCGCCGCTGGCACTGGCGTGGCCACGCGCGCTCTGGTCTCCGCCCTGCCCCAGGATGTTTCCATAGTTGCGACCGACCTCAATCAACCGATGCTCGACCATGCGGCGAGCCAGCTCTCCTCCGAGAGGGTGACCTGGCAGCAAGCGGACGCCCAGATGCTGCCGTTCCCCGATGGCATGTTCGACGCCGTGGCGTGCCAGTTCGGGGTGATGTTCTTCCCGGACAAGCCCCGGGCTTTCGCCGAGGCATTCCGCGTCCTGAAGCCAGGTGGGCGTTTCCTGCTCAGCGTCTGGGACCGCATCGAGGAGAATGAGTTCGCCGATGCTGTGGTGGCGGCGGTCGCGACGCTGTTCCCGCAGGATCCGCCGATGTTCCTGGCGCGCACGCCGCATGGCCACCACGATGCCGCGGCTTTGGAGGCGCAACTCCGGACCGCTGGGTTCGGGTCGACGCGTGTCGAGACCCTTGCGCGGGAAAGCAGGTCGCCAAGCGCGCTCTCGGTGGCCGTCGGATACTGCCAGGGCACGCCGATGCGGAACGAGATCGAGGCCCAGGGTGCGGAGGCCCTGGCCGCGGCGACCAGGGTCGCGGCCGCCGCGATCGCCGCGCGCTACGGCTCCGGGCCGGTCATCGGCCGGATCAGGGCCCATGTGATAACGGCCACACGGTAGCTCCGCCCAAGGGGAAAGGTGCCGAGGTTGCAGGCGAGCGCGTGCAGCTGCCGCCGGACGGCATTGGCCGCAAAGGAGCGGCACGACAGCCGGGTCCACCGGACCGCCGCATCGGCGCTTCATCCGGGGAATGCGGCTGAACCGCCATTTCGTTGCGGCGCAGGAAATCCTTGCGCTGCCGGGGCGGTCCGATAGGGTCTGCCGGGATCCGGCAGGGAGACAGGAACATCATGCTTCGCCGCAGCTTCGTGGCCGGCACCGCCGGCCTGCTCGCCGCCCCCGCCGTGCTGCGGGCCCAGGCGCTGCCGAAGATCACCATCGGCATGTCCGGCTGGACCGGCTTCGCGCCGCTGAGCCTGGCCGAGAATGCCGGGCTGTTCCGCGCCAATGGCGTGGAGGTGGAAACCAAATTCGTCCCCCAGCGGGAGCGCAACCTGGCGCTCGCCTCCGGCGCCCTGAACTGCGTGGTGACCACGGTGGACACCATGATCCTCTGGGCCAGCACCATCCCGCTGGTGCAGGTGCTGGTGCTGGACCGCTCGCATGGCGGCGACGGCGTGGCGGTGCGGCCGGCGATCGGCGGCTGGGCCGGGCTCAAGGGCAAGACCGTGGCGGTGGATGGGCCAGGCACCTCGCCCTATTTCATGCTGGCCTACATGCTGCGCGAGAACGGCATGTCGGTCCGCGACGTGCAGACCGCGGCGCTCGCGCCGCAGCCCGCGGCCCAGGCCTTCGTCGCCGGCCAGTTCGATGCCTGCGCCACCTATGAACCCTATCTCTCGCAGGTCCGTGCCATGGGCGCCGACAAGGGGAGGATCCTGGCGACCACCCTGGACTACCCCTGCATCGTGGACACCCTGGCCTTCCAGCCCGCCTTCATCGAGCGCAATGGCGAGGCGGTGCGGCGGGTGGTGAAATCCTGGTTCGACGCCATCGCCCTGATCGGCAGCGAGCCGGACCGGGCCTATGGGATCATGGGCCGCCGGGTGAACATGGCCGGCCCCGCCTTCCGCGACAGCGCGCAATACATCGAATGGCTCGACCAGGCGAAGAACCGCGACTACGTGGCGAATGGCCTGCCCGAGTTCCAGCGCAAGGCGCTTGCCGTGCAGCGGGAGAGCGGGGTGGTGCGCCAGGATGTCGACCTGTCGAAGCTGCTGGACACGCGCTTCCTGGGCTGAAGGCCCCCCTGGGTGAGCGGCGCCGCCCTCGGCCTCGGCATCTTCGCCCTGCTCTTCGGGGCGGCGATGGCGGCGCTCACCCTGCATCCGCGCCTGCCCGAGCGGCAGCGGGACCAGCGGACCGAGGATATCGTCCGGCTGGCGGTCGGCATGATCGTGGTGATGACCTCGCTGCTGCTCGGCATCCTGACGGGCTCGGTGAAGGCCTCCTTCGACGCGATGGATGGCAGCGTGCGCCGCCTGGCTTCCGAGGTGGTGCTGCTGGACCGCGCGCTGCACCTCTACGGGCCGCCGGCGGCGGAGGCGCGCGCCCTGCTGCGCCGCTATGCTGAGGCCACGCGGGAGGATACCTGGCCCCAGGGCGGCGCGCCGATCCGGCTGGAGAACCACGCCACCGGCGAATTGCTGAACGAGGTCGAGCGGGCGGTGCTGGCGCTGCCCGCGGCGGAGGAGGCGCAGCGGGCGCTGAAGCGGGGGGCCCTCCGCCGCCTCCGCGGCGTGGAGCAGCAGCGCTGGACCATCATCGAGGGCTCCGGCGCCACCCTCTCGGCCCCCTTCCTCGCCATCCTGGTGGGCTGGCTGACCCTGATCTTCGCGAGCTTCGGCTACAATGCGCCGCCGAACCGCACCGTGGTCGTCACCCTGCTGCTCTGCACCGCCTCCATCGCCGCCGCCATGTTCCTCATCATCGAGCTGGACCGGCCCTTCCGCGGCCTCCTCGCGGTATCGGACGAACCGCTGCGGCGGGCGCTGGAGCATATGCGGCGCTGAGCGGCGCGGCCTCGGCGCTTTGCCGGGGCGCCCGGCGACGCTACAGCGGCGTGCCGAATCAGTGGTTCGGCACGCCGCTGTAGCCTGTTGTTTGCAGCGCAGATTCACGCCTCCGGGCGGTTCCGCCCTGCGGCGATCCGCTCTAGGAAGGCGCCATGCAGCCTCCCTCCACCGCCCTGCCATGCAACCGCTGAAGCCGGTTTCCCCCGGCGCCCGCCTGGTGCTCGGCACCGGGTTCTTCGGCGTGTTCATCGCCTTCTGGGGCCTGATGACCTGGTCCGGCCTGGTGCCGCCGCTGTTCCTGGCCTCGCCCAGCAAGACCCTGCTGGCCGGCTGGTCGCTGCTGACGGAATACGGCTTCGCCGGCGATATCGCGGTGACCGTCTGGCGGGTCTTCGGCGGCTTCGCCATCGCCGCCGCGCTCGGCGTGCCGCTCGGCCTGATGATGGGCGCCTTCAAGGGGGTCGAGGCCTTCTTCGAGCCCTTCATCTCCTTCGCCCGCTACCTGCCGGCCAGCGCCTTCATCCCGCTGCTGATCCTCTGGGCGGGGGTGGGGGAGGCGCAGAAGCTCGCGGTGATCTTCATCGGCAGCTTCTTCCAGGTGGTCATCATGGTGGCGCTGGTGGCCGGCGCGACCCGGCCGGACCTGGTGGAGGCGGCCTATACGCTCGGCTCCCGCAGCACCGGCATCCTGCGCCGCGTCATCATCCCCGCCGCGGCGCCGCAGATCGCCGAGACGCTGCGCCTGGTGCTCGGCTGGGCCTGGACCTATGTGATCGTGGCCGAACTGATCGGCGCCAGCAGCGGCATCGGCCACATGATCATGGACAGCCAACGGCTGCTGGATACCGGGCAGATGATCTTCGGCATCGTGGTGATCGGGCTGATCGGCCTGGCGACGGATGTGCTGTTCAAGGCGCTGAACCGCTGGCTGTTTCCGTGGGCTGCGCTGTGACGCGCCATGGGGGGTGCAGGGGGGGCTTTGCCCCCCTTCCGCCGCGCAGCCAGGGTTGGTGTGGCGGCTGGATGCGCGGCGGACCAGCAGGCATGAGCGAGCGTGAGTTGCGCATCGAGGGCGTCACCCGCACCTTCCCCGGGCAGGGACGGGCCGCGCCGACGCTCGCGCTGCAACCAACCAGCCTGAGCGTGGCGCCCGGCGAGTTCGTCGCCATCCTCGGCCCCTCCGGCTGCGGCAAGTCCACGCTGCTGCGCATCGTCGCTGGGCTGGACCGGCCGAGCGGTGGCAGCGTGACGCTCGGCGGCCTGCCCGTCACCGGCCCCGGCCCGGACCGCGGCATGGTCTTCCAGTCCTACACCCTGTTTCCCTGGCTGACGGTCGAGCAGAACATCCGCTATGGGCTGCGCGAGCGCGGCCTGCCGGAGGCGCAGCAGCGCGGGATCGCCGCCCGCTTCATCGCCCGCACCGGGCTGCGCGGTTTCGAGAACCATTGGCCGCGCCAGCTCTCGGGCGGCATGCAGCAGCGTTGCGCCCTGGCCCGGGCGCTCGCCAACGACCCCGAGATCCTGCTGCTGGACGAGCCCTTCGGCGCGCTCGACCACCAGACCCGAGAACTGATGCAGGAATTGCTGCTGGAGATCTGGGACGACCCCGAGGCCGCCGGCGGCCGCAAGACGGTGCTTTTCGTGACGCATGACATCGACGAGGCGGTGTTCCTGGCCAGCCGCGTCCTGGTGATGTCCGCCCGGCCCGGCCGCATCAAGGCCGAGGTGCCGGTGCCGCTGCCCTATCCGCGCGACTGGACGGTGAAGACCACGCCGGAATTCGGCGCGCTGAAGGCCCGGCTGATGGCGGATATCCGGGAGGAGGTGCGGCGGGCCGCCGATGCCGGCGCGTGACGCCGCCCCGGCTCCGCGCTACAGGGCGGGCGTGATGCTCCCCATCCCCCCCCACCATCCCCCGCGCCGCGCTCGTCACCGGCGGCGCCAGGCGCCTCGGCCGCGCCATCGCGCTCGGCCTGGCGGAGGCGGGATTCGACCTGGCCATCCATTACGGCGGCAGCGCCGCGGAGGCGGAGGAAACCGCCGCCGCCATCCGGCGCCTCGGCCGCCGCGCCGTGACCCTGCGGGCCGAACTGGGGCGGGAGGCGGAGGTCACGGCCCTGCTGCCGGCCGCCATGGCGGCGCTCGGCCCCATCGGCGTGCTCGTCAACAACGCTTCCGCCTTCGAGCGCGACGAATGGCACGATGCCACGCGGGAAAGCTGGGACCGCCACCTGGAGCCCAATCTGCGCGCGCCCTTCGTGCTGGCCCAGGCCTTCGCCCGCGCCCTGCCCGCTGCGGCGGAGGGGCTGGTGCTGAACATGCTGGACCAGCGGGTCTGGTCGCTGACCCCGCATTTCATCTCCTACAGCCTGTCCAAGGCCGGGCTCTGGGCCCTGACGCAGCAATTGGCGCTGGCGCTGGCGCCGCGCATCCGGGTGAATGCCATCGGCCCCGGCCCTGCCCTGCCCAGCCCGCGCCAGACGCCGGCGCAATTCGCCCGGCAATGCGCCTCCGTGCCGCTGCGCCGCGGCTCCGGTCCGGAGGAGGTGGCGCGTGCCGCCCTGGCCATCCTGGCGCTGCCCGCCATGACCGGCCAGATGATCGCCCTCGATGGCGGGCAGCACCTGCAATGGAGCCCTGCCATGGCCACGGACCCCCTCGGCGAATGACCGGCTGTCCCTCAGGCAGCCCCTTCAGCGCCCCCAGCGCCACGGCGCGGGAACGTCTGGTCTTTGTCCGCGGCCTGGCCTTGCAGGCCCGGCTTGGCGTGCATCCGCACGAGAAGGCGGCGCCGCAGCGCGTGGTCATCGGCGTGGAACTGGCGGTGGAGGACGAGGCGGCGCCGGCCGGCATCGGCGCCGACGACCTGCGCCGAGTGGTGGACTACGAAAGGGTGGTGCGCGCCGCCCAGGCCGCCGTCGCCAAGGAACACACATTTCTGGTTGAAACGCTGGCGGAGCGGATCGCGGCCGCCGCGCTGGCCGACCCGCGCGTTCTCCGGGCCCGGGTTTCCGTGGAGAAGCCCGATGCCTTCCCGGACGTCGCGACCGTGGGCGTTGTCATCGAGCGGACGCGCAGTTGAAACAGTTCCCTGGCGTAACTTGTCCACTGCGATCACGGTTCCGAGAGGACTCATCCTGGCGTCAAGGGTTTTGTTGCCGTTGACTTATTCCAGACAGGGGATTTTCGGCTAAGCCACTGGAAATTCGAAACAAGATTTATATGCCTCATCTTTGGGCAATCACTTGTGACTGGCGGATGACAGCCATTTTCGACCCCTTCACCGGCCCGCATCCACAGAGTTTTCCACAGCTTCCGTGGAGAACCCGCGCTTGCCCCTGGGGGCCGCCCATCCCTAATCCAGCGCCATGACCCCCACCGAAGCAGAAGGCCCCGCGGTTTCCGCCGAAGCTCCAGAGATCGCCCCCGTCATCGACGGCGTCCGGGTGATCGAGGCGGCGCTCGCCACCCTGCCGCTCTCCCCCGGCGTCTACCGGATGCTCGATGCCAAGGGGGATGCGCTCTATGTCGGCAAGGCGCGGGCGCTGAGGAAGCGTGTTTACAGCTATACCCAGATCGCCCGCCTGCCGGAGCGGCTGCGCCGGATGGTGCACGAGACCCGCAGCCTGGAGATCATCACCACCGCCAGCGAGGCCGAGGCGCTGCTGCTGGAGGCCAACCTCATCAAGCGGTTGCGGCCGCGCTACAACATCGTCCTCAGGGACGACAAATCCTATCCCTGGCTGCTGCTGACCGAGGACCACCCCTATCCGCAGATCGCCAAGCACCGGGGCGAGCGGCGCAAGGGGGCCAGCTATTGGGGGCCCTTCGCCTCGGTCTGGGCGGTGAACCAGACCCTGGCGGCGCTGCAACGGGTCTTCCTGCTGCGCTCCTGCCGCGACACGGTCTTCGAGAGCCGCGACCGGCCCTGCCTGCTCTATCAGATCCGCCGCTGCTCCGCCCCCTGCGTCGGCCGCATCAGCCAGGAGGACTATGCCGAGCTGGTGCGCCAGGCGAGGCAGTTCCTCTCCGGAGAGACCCCCTCCATCCAGCAGAACCTGGCACGGGAGATGGAGGCGGCGGCCGAGCGCCTGGAATTCGAGCGGGCGGCGGCGCTGCGCGACCGCATCCGCGGCCTGACGCATGTGCAGGGGCGCGACCGCATCAACATGGATGGCATCGGCGATGCCGATGTGGTGGCGCTGCACCAATTGGCCGGGCAGTCCTGTGTGCAGGTCTTCTTCTTCCGCGGCGGCCGCAACAACGGCAACCGCCCCTTCTTCCTGAGCCACGCGAAACAGGACCAGCCGCCGGAAGAGGTGCTCGGCGCCTTCCTCGCCCAACTCTACGACGACCTGCCGCCGCCGCCCCTGGTGCTGCTCAGCCACGAGCCGCCGGAACGCGAACTGATCGCCGAGGCGCTGACGCTCAAGGCCGGCCGCAAGGTGGAGCTGCACCGGCCGCAGCGCGGCGACAAGCGCGCCGCCGTGGAGCATGCCGAAACCAATGCGCGGGAGGCGCTGGAACGCAAGCTCGCCGAGGGCACCGCGCAGGAGGCGCTGCTGCAGGGCGTGGCGCGGGTCTTCGACCTGCCGGCCACGCCGGAGCGGATCGAGGTCTATGACAACAGCCATATCCAGGGCACCAATGCCTATGGGGTGATGGTCGCCGCCGGCCCGGCCGGGTTCCTGAAGCAGGCCTATCGCAAATTCTCCATCAAGGGTCCCCTGAAGCCCGGTGACGACTTCGCCATGATGCGCGAGGTCTTCGAGCGCCGCTTCGGTCGCGCCCTGAAGGAGGACCCGGAGCGGGAAAGCGGCACCTGGCCGGACCTGGTGCTGATCGATGGCGGCCAGGGCCAGCTCAGCGCGGCGCGGGAGGTGCTGGCCGAGCTTGGTGTGCACGACATCCCGCTGGTCGCCGTAGCCAAGGGGCCGGACCGCGATGCCGGCCGCGAATGGTTCCACCGCACCGGCCACGAGCCCCTGCAACTGCCGCCGCGCGACCCGGTGCTCTATTATCTGCAAAGGCTGCGCGACGAGGCGCACCGCTTCGCCATCACCACCCACCGTGCCGGCCGTTCCCGGGCGCTGACGAAAAGCGAGCTGGACGAGATTCCCGGCGTCGGCAGCGCCATCAAGCGCCGGCTGCTGAACCATTTCGGCTCGGCCCGCGGGGTGCGGCAGGCGGGGCTGGAGGATCTGGAGAATTGCCCCGGCATCGGCCCCGGCATGGCGCGCCGCATCCACGGGCATTTCCACCCCGGCCAGGCCCAGCACGGCGCGGCGGCGCAGAATGCCTGAGGGCAGGTCGCGGACGGAGGCGGCGCAGGCGCGCATTCACCTCCGGCGAGCCCGCGCCGCTCTGGTTTCCTGAGCAAATTCATTACCCTGGAATCGCTTGCACGATTTCAGTCACGGCGCTTTTGCTCTAAAGGGTGCCGCAACACGGAAGCCCCTGCCCCTGGCCATGCCGACCGACCTGCCCAACCTGCTGACCCTCTCCCGAATCGCCGCCATCCCCCTGCTGGTGGTGCTGGTGGCGCTGCGCGAACCCTGGGGCGATGTCGCGGCCTGCGCGGTCTTCTCGGTCGCCGCCATCACCGACTACTTCGATGGCAAGATCGCCCGGCAGCGGCAGCAGATCACCGGCTTCGGCCGTATGCTGGACCCGATCGCGGATAAGCTGCTGGTCGGCGCGGCGCTGATGCTGCTGGCCGGGCACGACCGGCTTTCGGGCCTGGCGCTCTACCCCGCCATCGTCATCCTGCTGCGGGAGATCCTGGTCTCGGGCCTGCGCGAATACCTGGCGGGCTTGCGAATCGGCCTGCCGGTGACGCGGCTGGCCAAGTGGAAGACCGGCTTCCAGATGGGCGCGCTCGGCACCCTGCTGGCCGGGGATACCGCCGCCTCGGTGCTGCATCTGGGCTTCCTGCCGGTCTCGCTGATCGGCGAGGCGATGCTCTGGACCGCGGCGGCGCTGACTTTGCTGACCGGATGGGACTACCTGCTGGCCGGGCTGCGCCATGCGGAGCAGGATACCGGGAAGCCCGGCGGCAACCCGGCCGGGCAGCCTGCCCCGGAACGCCGCCCCGGCCCGCTGCTGCGGCCTTGAGGCGCGGGCGGCGGCGGCGCATCTTCCGCATATCGCCCGGCGGTTCCGGGCGTCAGGAGTTGTCTATGGGACGGAACGGCGGACGGGCAGGATCGGTGGTGCTGGGCGTCCCGGCCTTGGGGATGGCGCTGCTGCTCGGCGGCTGCACCTGGTTCGACAATGCCAGCTACGGCGTGGCGGATGCGCTCTCCAACACCGGCACCCGCTTCGGTGCGCCCTGGGGCGGCATGCGGCCGGGCACCCCGGAGGAAAGCACGACCATCCAGCGGGTGCGCGGCCTGCCCTCCACCGTCGAGGCCCTGCAGACCGAGCCCGGCAATGTCTGGCCGGCGGAGGAGGCGCCGCGCGCCACCCTGGCCAATCCGGATGCCGCGCTGCGCGGCATCCCGAGCTACCAGCCCAGCATCCAGCCGCGCGACCTGCCGCCGACCACCGGGCGCGGCGTGCCCAGCCGGTTGCGGGGCAGTTCCTCGCCGCCGCCGCCGCCGCTCGACCAGCCCGACTTTCCCAGCCCCAGCGTCGCCCGTCCCTTGCCGCCGCTGCCCGAGCGGCCGCCGGCGCGCGTCGAGGGCCAAGTCATCCCGACCCCGCAGGGCCCGGCAGTGACCAGCGGCGGCACCGACCGGATCCAGAGCTTCACCAGGCCGGGCGGCGGCAGCGGCGTCATCCACCGCGACGGGCCGAATGCCACCATCATCGGCCCGGACGGCCAGGTGCAGGTGGTGCCGGTGCCGCGCTAGGGCCTGGCCGGCCAGAAACACGACAGGCTGGCGCCGACGGGCCCCGGCCTGATCTTCACGAGCAAGTTGATCGCCGCGGAATCGCCGCCCGGCCACAGCCATGGCGATATTGCTCCGGAGCGGGACATCCAATGCGCGTGTTGTATTTCGCCTGGGTTCGCCAGAAGGTCGGCATCGCCGAGGAGGAGGTCGCGCCGCCGCCGGAGGTCGCGGATGTGGCCGGGCTGATGGCCTGGCTCAGCCGCCAAAGCCCCGGCCATGCGGCGGCCTTCGCCAATGCGGGGCAGATCCGCGCCGCGGTGAACCAGGATTTCGCGGCCCCGGACCAGCCGGTGGGCCCGGCCGATGAGGTCGCCTTCTTCCCCCCGGTGACCGGTGGATAGAGCGGATCGCGGACGGACGTGGACGTCCGGAAGCGTGAATCTGCTCTGCAAACAAAGAGCTACAGCGGATTGGCGTTCAGAAATGAACGCAATCCGCTGTAGGGAGGGCGGCGCATGGGCCAGGTGACGGTGCGGGTGCAGGAGGCGCCCTTCGACCTCGCGGCGGAGAGCGCGGCGCTGGCCGCCGGGCGCACCGATATCGGCGGCCTCGCCAGCTTCGTCGGCCTCTGCCGCGCCGATGACGGCCTGGCCGCGCTGGTGCTGGAGCACTACCCCGGCATGACCGAGCGGGCCATCGCCCGCATCGCCGCGGAAGCCTGCGCCCGCTGGCCGCTCTCCGGCTGCACCGTCATCCACCGGGTCGGCCGGCTGGCCCCCGGGGCGCCGATCGTGCTGGTGCTCACCGCCTCCACGCACCGGGCCGCCGCGCTGGAATCCTGCGCCTTCCTGATCGATTGGCTGAAGACCGGCGCGCCCTTCTGGAAGCGGGAGGAATTCGCCGGCGGCCGGGACCGCTGGGTGGAGGCGAAATCGGCGGATGACGCGGCCGCCGCGCGCTGGTCCGCGCCCCCCCCGGACGGTGGGACTTGACCCTCGGCCCGCTGGCCCGGGTGGAGCTGGCCTGCCGGGACCCGCGCCGGCAGCGCGAATTCTACGCCCGCATCCTCGGCCTCAGCCCCTCCGGGCCGGTGGCGATCCCCGCGGGCCCGCCGAGCTTCGCGCTGGGCGGGGTGGAGCTGGTGCTGCGGCCGCGCGGCGATGCGCTGTTCCCGCAGCTCCGCGAGCCCCCCTGCGAGGCGGGCACCCTGCTCGCCTTCCCGGTGACGGATGCGGAGCTGGACCGCTGGCACCGCCGCATGATGACGGCGCGGATCGCCGTGCTGGAGGCGCCCGGCGCCGGCGGCGCGCCACCCCGCCTGCTGCGGATCGCCGACCCGGAGGGCAATGTGATCGAGCTGTTCTCCATCGCCGAATGAGCCAGCCGGAGAGCCGGCAGACCGCCGCCGCGGCGATCGCGGGCGGCGCGGCGCTGCTGCTCTGGCCGGCGCTGCTGAACGGCTATCCGCTGGTCTTCAGCGATACCGGCGCCTTCCTGGCGCAGACCCTGCTCGGCCTGGTGGTCTGGGACAAGCCCTATGTCTTCGGGCCGCTGCTGCATGCCTTCCACTGGCGGGCCAGCCTCTGGCTGCCGGCGGTCGCGCAGGGGCTGCTGCTGTCCTGGCTGATCTGGCTGGTGCAGCGGGTGCTGCGGGGCCGGGCCGGGCTACGGCGGATTGCGTTCATTCCTGAACGCCAATCCGCCGTAGCTGTTTGTTTGCAGAGCAGATTCACGCTCCCGGAGGTTCACGCCTGTCCGCGATCCGCTCTGGGCGCGCATCTGCTGCTTTGCGCCGGGCTCGCCGCCCTCACCGCCGCGCCCTGGTTCACGGCGCTGCTGATGCCGGACATCCTGGCACCGGCGCTGGTGCTGGCGGTCTTCCTGCTCGGCTTCGGCGGCGACCGGCTGGCGCCGGCGGAGCGATGCGGGCTCGGGCTGGTGGCCATGCTCGCCGTCGCGGCGCATCTGTCGCACCTGCCGGTCGCGGTGGCGCTGCTGCTGCCGGTGGCGCTGCTGCGCCGGCGCTGGCCTCCGGTGCTGGCCGCCGCCACGCCGCTGGCGGGTGCGCTGCTGCTGCTGCTCGGCACGAATTGGGTGGGGCATGGGCGGCTCGCGCTCTCGCCCTATGGCGCGGTCTTCGCCCTGGCGCGGCTGGTGGCCGATGGGCCGGCGGCGCGCACCATCGAGGCCCGCTGCCCCGGCGCCGGCTGGCACCTCTGCCGCTGGGCGGGGCGGCTGCCGGTGGATTCGGACGTCTTCCTCTGGAGCGGCGATGGCCCGGTCTGGGCACCGCGGCTGGATGGGGCCAGGCCCGGCGGCCCCATCAGCCTGGCGCCGGAAGCCGGCGAGATCATCCGGCAGACGCTGTGGCGGGAACCGCTCGGCGTGCTGCGCAGCGGGGTGGCGAATACGCTGCGGCAACTCGGCATGGCCGGGGTCGGCGATGTGCTGGGGCCCGAGCATCTGGAGGCCACGGTCGGGCTGCGCCTGGCGCAGGGCTTTCCGGCGGCGGAGCAGGAGCGCTTCGCGCAGTCCCTCCAGGCGCGCGGGTTGCTGCCGGCGGCGGCGGCGCCCTTCCTTTGGCCGCACCGGGCGGTGCTGCTGCTCGGCACGCTGGCCACCCTGCTGGCGGGCTGGCGCGCGGCGCGGGCGGGCGACACGCGGCGGCTCGGCCTGGTGCTCTGCGTCCTGGCCGGGCTGGTCGCCAATGCCGCGGCCACCGGCGCGCTGAGCGGTCCGCATGACCGCTACCAGGCGCGCATCGCCTGGCTGCTGCCGCTGGCCGGGCTGCTGGCCTGGCCGAGGTTTCGCCCGCGACCGCAACATGGAAGCGCGATCCGGGCTAAGACCGGGCCCGGGCCGCAGATCAGGAATGATCCGGCAGCATCGGCATAAGGAGCAAGGGTGAGCCTCTCGATCGACCTCGCCGACGCCTTGCTGGTCTTCGGCATCTTCCTGTTGGGCGGGCTGGTGAAGGGAATCGCCGGCTTCGGCCTGCCCACCATCAGCCTCGGCCTTCTGGCGCTGACCCGGTCGCTGCCGGAGGCGATGCCACTGGTCCTGGTGCCGACCATCGCCGCCAATATCTGGCAGGCGCTGGCCGGCGGCGCGCTGCGCCCGGCGCTACGGCGGCTCTGGGGCTTCCTGCTGGCGGCGGCGATCGGCACCCTGGCGGCGGCGGGCATGCTCTCCCGGACGGATGCGCGCATCCTGGCCGGCCTGCTCGGGGTCGTGCTGGTGGCCTCCGCCGCCGTGGCGCTGTTCGGGCCGCATTGGCCGGTGCCCTCGCCGAGGAAGGAGCGCTGGCTCTCGCCCGTCATGGGCGGGCTGTCCGGGATCCTGGCGGGGCTGACCGGCAGCTTCATGGTGCCGGCCGCGCCCTGGCTCTCGGCGCTGCGGCTGCCGCCCGATGTCTTCGTGCAGGGCTTCGGCCTGGGCGCCGTGGTGGCGACGGTCTGCCTCTCGGTGGCGCTCGCCGGGCAGGGGCTGCTGCCGCCGGAACTCGGCCTCGGCTCCGTCGCGGCGCTGGCGCCGGCCTTCCTTGGCATGGCGATCGGCCGGCGGCTGCGGCAGGGCATGCCGGAGGCGCGGTTCCGCCAGGTGGTGCAGGTGCTGCTGCTGGTGCTCGGCCTCTATCTGGCGCTGCGGAACCTGGGGTGACGCGGGCGCGGGACCGGATTACGCCGGTCCCGCCGCATCCTTCAGGCGCCGCGCCGCGCCACTTCCTCCGGGCTCAGCCGCACCAGCGCCTCGTAGTCGCGCATCAGCGTCTCGGTCAGCTTGCCCGGGGTGAAGGTGAGGTCGCCGATCTGCCGCACCGGCGTCACCTCGGCCGCGGTGCCGGCCAGGAAGACCTCGTTGGCATCCTTCATCTCGGACTCGGCGATGGTGCGCTCCACCACCTTCACCTGATGCTGCTTGGCCAGGCCCATCACCGTGCGGCGGGTGATGCCGTCCAGGAAGCAGATCGGGGTGGGCGTATGCAGCTCGCCGCCCATGTTGAAGAAGATATTGGCACCGGTCGCCTCCGCCACGTCGCCCTTCCAGTCCAGCATCAGCGCGTCGTCGGCGCCCTGGTCCATGGCGGCGTGCTTCGACATGGTGCCGATCATGTAGAGGCCGGCGGCCTTGCTGGCGGTGGGCGCGGTCTCCGGGTGCGGCCGGCGCCACTTGGCCATGGCCAGGTTCACCCCCTTCATGCGCTGCTCCACGCCGAAATAGGCGCCCCATTCCCAGGTGGCGATCGCCAGATGCACCTTGGTGTGCTGCGCCGCGACCCCCATCTCCTCGGCGCCGCGCCAGGCGATCGGGCGGACATAGGCATCGGTGAAGCCGTTCCGCCGCACCGTCTCGGTGCAGGCGGCGTCGATCTGCTCGGCGGTCCAGGGAATCTCGAAGCCGAGGATGCGGGCGGAGGCGATGAGGCGTTCGGTATGCGCCCGCAGCTTGAAGATATGGCCCGAATAGCACCGCTCGCCTTCGAAGACCGCGCTGGCATAATGCAGGCCGTGGCTGAGGACATGCAGCTGGGCCGAACGCCAGGGCACGAACTCCCCGTCCCACCAGATCCAGCCGTCGCGATCGTCGTAGGGAACCAGGGCCATGGGGCTTACCTCCAAAATATGCCCGGTTTGGGCAATTTCCTTTCGTGCAGCACCGGCAAGCTAGAATCCTTGCGCCAGATGTGTCAATGATGCTGACCAAAGCTGGGGATCGGTCGCGACATGGCAGCCATGCCGGAAAGTCCTGAAACCAGGCCGGAGCCCGAGGCGCCGGAAGCCCCGCGCCGGGAAGGCCGCGCCGCCGGCCGCAACCTGCTGTTCTTGCGGGAGGAGGAGCTGCGCCTCGCCCAGGACCTGCTGTTCTTCGGCTATCGCGACTTCACCGCCGGCGCCGATGCCATCCTGGTGGAGCTCGGCATGGGGCGGGCGCATCACCGGGTGCTGCATTTCGTCGGCCGCCGGCCGGGAATCACGGTGGGCGACCTGCTGCTGATCCTCGGCATCACCAAGCAGTCGCTCGGCCGGGTGCTGACGCCGCTGGTGGAGCAGGGCTATGTGCTGCAGGCGCCCGGCCGCAACGACCGGCGGCAGCGGCTGCTCTCCCTCACCGCCAAGGGCGAGGCGCTGGAGCGCCGGCTTTTCGAGCGGCAGCGCGAATGGGTCATGCATGCCTATCGCGAGGCCGGGCCAGTGGCGGTGGAGGGGTTCCGCCGGGTGATGCGCGGGCTGATGGGGCCGGAGGCGCGGGCGCAGCTCGCCCGCACCGAAGCGCGGGAGACCCCCTCCCCTTTGCGCGCATCAACCCCACCTCTGGCGCGGACCGGTTGAACCGAGGAGGGGAGGATGTCAGCGGAAGCCCAGGCCGGGGATGTGTTGCATCTGCTGGTCGTCGATGACGACGCCAGGCTGCGCGCCCTGTTGCAACGCTTCCTGGCGGAGCAGGGGTTCCGCGTCAGCGCCGCGCCGGATGCCGCCGCGGCACGGGCGGCGCTGGCCGCCGTCGCCTTCGACCTGGTGGTGCTGGACGTGATGATGCCCGGCGAAAGCGGCCTGGAACTCGCGGAAGCCTTGCGCCAGGAGGGCAACAATGTCCCCGTCCTGATGCTCACCGCCCGCGGCGCCCCGGACGACCGCGTCGCCGGTTTCGAGCATGGCGCCGACGACTACCTGCAGAAACCCTTCGACCCGCGCGAGCTGGCGCTGCGCATCCGCACCATCCTGCGCCGCGCGACGCCGCCGCCGCAGCCGCTCTTGCAGGCCCCGGTGCAGCTCGGCCCGCGCTGGTTCGACGCGGAACGCTCGGAACTGCGCGGGCCGGAGGGCACCGTGCGGCTCACCGGCGGCGAGGCGGCGCTGCTCTCGGCGCTGGCCCGCCGCGCCGGGGAGGTGCTGCGGCGCGAGGAGATCGCCACCGCGCTCGGCACGCCCGAGGCCGGGGAGCGCGCCATCGACGTGCAGGTGACGCGGCTCCGGCGCAAGATCGAGCCCGACCCGCGCGAGCCGCGCTTCCTGCACACCGTCCGCCACCGCGGCTACGTGCTGCGGCCGGGGCCGTGAGCGACGGCGTGGCGCTCGCCGCCGGCAGGCCGCTCAACCGGGTGCTGCGCGCGGTGCTGCCGCGCGGGCTGCTCGGCCGCTCCATCCTCATCATCCTGGTGCCGATGCTGGTGCTCCAGGCGGTGGCGCTGCAATTGTTCTATGGCGGGCATCTCGACGTCATCTCGCGCCGGCTCGCCGGCGGCGTGGCCGGGGACGTGGCGATGATGGTCGAGCTGCTGCGGCGGGAGCCGCCGGAGAACCGCCCCTGGATCTTCCGCGAGGCCGCCTGGCGGCTCGACCTCAACCTGGCCTTCGAGCAGGGCGCCCGCTTCCAGGTGGTGGAGCGCCGCGCCAGCATGCCGCTGCTGCCGCTGGAGGAGGACCTCGACCGCGCCCTCAGTGAGCGGGTGCGGGCCGCCTTCGACACCGACTGGCAGAGCGACCCGCGCAGCGTCATCATCCGCGTGCAATTGCCGGATGGCGTGCTGCATGTGGAGGCGCCGCGCAAGCGCCTGTTCACCGCGACGCTCTATCTCTTCGTCATCTGGCTGGTGGGCTCGGCGCTGCTGCTCTCGGGGGTCGCGGTGCTGTTCATGAAGAACCAGGTGCGCGCCATCCGCCGCCTCGCCGTGGCGGCGGAGGCGTTCGGGCTCGGCCGCGATGTCGGCAGCATCAAGCCGGAGGGCGCCATCGAGGTGCGCCAGGCGGCGGCGGCCTTCAACCGCATGCAGGAGCGCATCCGCCGCTTCGTCGGCCAGCGCACCGAGATGCTGGCCGGCATCAGCCACGACCTCCGCACGCCGCTCACCCGGATGCGGCTGGCGCTGGCCATGCTGCCGCGCGCGCCGGAGCTGGAGGAGGACCTGGCCGCGCTCACCCAGGATGTCGAGGAGATGGAGCGGATGATCGCCGCCTATCTCACCTTTGCCCGCGGCGAGGGCACCGAGCAGACCCGCCCGGCCGACCTGGTGGCGCTGGTGCAGGATGTCGCCGCCAAGGCGCGCCGCTCCGGCACCGCGGTGGAGGTGGAGGTGTCGGCGCCGGAGACGCTGCTGATGCCGCTCCGCCCCGATGCGGTGCGGCGCGTGCTCGGCAACCTGCTCGACAATGCCCGCCGGCATGCGCAGCGGATCGCGGTGGCGGTGGAGGCGGTGCCGCGCGGCGGCCTGGCCGGGCCGCGCGGCGAGGGCAGCCATCTCTGGGCGCAGGTGACGGTGGATGACGATGGGCCGGGCATCCCGGTGGACGACCGGGAGGGCGCCTTCCGCCCCTTCTCCACCTCCGCCCCGGACGGCACCGGGCTCGGCCTCGCCATCGCGCGGGACATCGTGCGGGCGCATGGCGGCGACATCATGCTGGAGGAGAGCCCGCTGGGCGGGCTCAGGGCCAGGCTGCGACTGCCGGTCTGATCCTCCTGCCGCCTCCGCGCCGCCCGGCGTCAGGCGACCTCCGCAATGGGATCGAGGCCGAGCACGACCCGGCCGGCGAAGCGCTGCTGGCGCCTGGCCGGCAGCGGGTGGAACTGCGCCCCATGCGCGTCCCGCAGCAGGCGCTCGAGCCCGGGGCCGCGGTAGAAGCCGGCGCCGCCCGCCACTTCCAGCGCCTTCTCGACGGTGGCCAGGACATGCTCGGCGGCGATCGTCTTGCGCGTCAGGATCGCGCTGGTCAGCTCCAGGTCCATGGTGAAGTCGAGGTCCCGCGCCAGCCGGACCATGTCGTCCACGGCGAGCTGCGCCATCGTCAGGTGGTTGCCGAGCTCGCCGAGCAGGCAGGGCAGGACGGGATCGCCCGGCCGCCGCCGCGCCTGTTCCCGGCCGATCCCCGCCGCCGCCTCGGCCAGGCCGGCATAGACCGACATGATGAGCGGCATCGCCACCGTCAGGATGACGTTCCAGGCCGGGTGGAACCGGCCGCGCGGCCGCCGCAGGGCGATCGCCTCCTCCGGCACGAAGACCCCGTCGAGGACGACCGTCTGCGATCCGGTGGCCCGCATGCCGAGGGTGTGCCAGTCATCGGCGAGCGAGAGCCCCGGCGCGGAGAAGGGCACCGGGAAGTGCAGGACCTGCCAGCCCTCCGCCGGATCCTCGAAGGGGGCCGAGGTGACCAGCACGCCGCCCCTCGGCGCGCCGCTGCAGAACGGCTTCCTGGCGCTGACCCGGAAGCCCCCCTCGGCGCGCTCCACCCTGCCGTTCGACTCCATCCAGTCGCCGGCGCCGGTCGAGACCAGCACGACCTCGCCCGCCGCGACCCGCTCCAGCAGCGCCCGGCCAGGCCGGCCGTTGCGGTGGTTGTAGGCCGCCGCCGCGACGAGGTGCTGATGCATCGAAAGCGCGAGCGCCGTCGAGGGGCAGAAATGCGCGAGGCGGCGGAGGAAGGCGCACATGGCGCCGTAGCTCGCCCCCCGCCGCCGAGCTCCGCCGGCACCAGCGCGGAGAATACCTTGTGTTGCTTGAGGAGGTCGTAATTGCCGGCGGCGAAGACATCGCCGGCATCGCGCTCGGCCGCGCCCTCGGCGAAGCGTGGTCCGATCTCCTCCACGAGTGCTTGCAGGTCGAGATTGCCCTTCATGGCCGTAGCTCCCGGTTCGATCCGCCGCGGCAGGCTCGGCCCGGGGCGCCGGGGAAACAACTGCAATATGTGAAGTGGCGCGCCCCCCCCTGCCCCTGATAGGGTTCCGCATGACCGAGACGCGGGGATACGGCCAGTTCTGCCCCGTCGCCATCGCCGCCGAGGTCCTGGCGGAACGGTGGACGCCGCTGGTGATCCGCGAGCTGCTGCTCGGCAGCACCCGCTTCAACGACCTGCAACGCGGCGTGCCGCGCATGTCCTCCTCGCTCCTGGCGCGCCGCCTGAGGGAGCTGGAATTCGCCGGCATCGTGGAGCGGCGGCCAAGTGCCCATGGCGGATCGGAGTACCACCTGACGCCGGCCGGGCACGACCTCTTCCCGATCGTCGAGCGGATGGGGCTCTGGGCGCAGCGCTGGATGCGCCATGACCTGACCGGGCCCGCGAACCTCGATCCGGACCTGCTGATGTGGGACATCCGCCGCACCGTGACGAACCGGGCCCGGCCCGGCGGCGGGCGGTTCGTGGCGGAGTTCCACCTGGCCGGCGCGCTGCCCCGGCGGCAGCGCTGGTGGCTGGTCTTCGAGCCCGATGCCGTGGATCTCTGCTACAGGGATCCGGGCTTCGAGGTCGACCTCTTCGTCGCGGCCAGCCCGCGCGTGCTGACGCAGATCTGGCTCGGCCATGTCAGCATCGACCAGGCGCTGCGGGAGGGTTGGCTGCGCCTCGACGGTTCGCGCCAGGACGTGGCCGCCTTCCGCTCCTGGTTCGTGCTCAGCCCCTTCGCGCCGGCCGGCGCCGCACCGGAGCCCGCTGCGGATAGGCCGTGAGCAACGCTGCCCTGCCCTAGCCGCCCCTGGATTTCGCCAGGAAGGCCGCGAAGATCGCCTGCGCCTCCGCGGTCTTCAGCCGGGCCGCGAAGGCTTCCCGCTCCGCTGCCATGCTCGCGGCCAGCGCCGCGCGGTGCGGGGCGCGGATCAGCCGCTTGGTCTCCGCCACGGCCCCGGGCGGCAGGGCGGCCAGGGTCGCGGCCATGGCGGCGGCCGCGGCCTCCACCTCCGCATCCTCCACCGCGCGGGTGACGAGCCCCGCCGCGGCGGCCGTGGCGCCATCCATCGGCTCCCCGCTCAGCAGCAGCCAGGAGGCCCGCGCCTGGCCGAGGAAGCCGCCCAGCAGCAGGCTCGACCCTGCCTCCGGCACGACACCCAGGCGGGTGAAGGGCATCTGCAGCCGCGCATCGCGCGCCGCCACCGCGGCATCGCAATGCAGTAGCAGCGTGGTGCCGACGCCGATCGCCACGCCGCGCAGCGCGGCGACCAGGGGCTTCGGGAAACCCGCCAGCGCCTCCAGGAAGTCGAAGGCGGCGGAGACGCGCGGCACGCCCTCGGCCGGGCCGGCGAAATCGCCGATGTCGTTGCCGGCGGTGAAATCCGCGCCGCCGGCCAGCAGCACCACCCGCACGGCATCGTCGCGCGCTGCCATCGCCAGCCCGGCCGAGAGGGCGCCATACATCGCGCGGGTCAGCGCGTTCTTCTTCGCCGGCCGATCGAGGCGCAGCGTCAGCACGCCACCCTCCAGGCTGGTGCGGAGATGCTCGGACATGGTGCCTCCTAGAACAGCGCGGCGAAGGGCAGCACCTGCACGGTGTCGCCGGGCGCCAGGGCGGTGACATCCTCGGGCAATCGGCGAAGGCGTCGCTCTCCGTCAGGGAGGAAAGCAGCCCCGCCCCCTCGCGCGCGAATTTCGCCGCCACCGGCAGCGCCGCGCCAGGCAGCAGCCGCACCCGCACGTATTCGCGCCGCCCCGCCTTCTTGCGGTAGGCGAAATCGGCCCGGGCCGGGAAGCGCGGCAGCGCCTCCGGCGCCGCGCCGGCCAGGCGCAGCACCAGCGGCCGGGCCAAGTGCAGGAAGGTCACCACCGCCGCCACCGGGTTGCCGGGCAGGCCGACCACCGGCGTGCCCCCCCACCACCCCCATCGCCGCCGGCCGGCCGGGCTTCACCGCCAGGCGCCAGAAGACCAGCCGCCCGCCCGCCTCGATGGCGGCGCGCACATGGTCCTCCTCCCCGGTCGAGACGCCGCCCGAGGTCAGCAGCAGGTCATGCGAGCCCGCCGCCTGCCGCAGCGCCGCCGCCGTCGCCTCGGCGCGGTCCGGCAGGATGCCGAGGTCGCTCGCCGCCACCGGCAGCCCGGCGAGCAGCGCCAGCAGGGTGAAGCGGTTGCTGTCATAGGTCTGGGCCGAGCCGAGCGCCTGGCCCGGCGAGGCCAGCTCATCCCCGGTGGAGAAGACGCCGACCCGGACCAGCGGCGCCACCGGCAGCCGCGCCTGGCCGAGCGCCGCGGCCAGGCCGATCTCGGGCGCCCGGAGCCGCCGCCCGGCGGCCAGCGCCAGGGCGCCCTGCGCCACGTCCTCGCCGGCCGGGCGGGCATTGGCGCCGCGCGTCAGCCCCGGCGGCACCAGCACCGCGCCGGCCTCCAGCAGGGCATCCTCCTGCATCAGCACGGTATCGGCGCCGGGCGGCATGGGGGCGCCAGTGAAGATGCGCGCCGCCTCGCCCGGCCGCAGCGCCGCCGCCGCCTGGCCCGCCGCCACGCGGCCGCCGAGTTGCAGGGGGGTTGGCGCATCGGGCCCGGCACCGGACCGAAGATCGGCATGGCGGAAGGCATAGCCATCCACCGCGGCGTTGAAGAAGGGCGGCAGCGGCAGCGGCGCCCGCAGGTCCCGCGCCAGCACCCGGCCGGTGGCGGCGCCGAGCGGCACCTCCTCCGCGCCGCCGAGCGGCGGAATGCGCGCGGCGATCAGCCCCGCCGCCGCCTCCACCGAGAGCAGCGGCCCGCCGAAGGCGAAGCAGTCGTCCGATAGCTGCGCCATGATCGAGCGCCCCTAGAATTCCGTGCTGTCCACCGCGTATCGCAGCACCAGATCGGCGATCCGCTCCACATCGTCCAGATGCGCCCAGGGCAGATCCGTGCCAATGGGGCGGGTATCGCTGGCGATGGCGGCGATGGCGGGGTCCTCCGGGTGGCGCCAGGGCTTGCCATTGGCGCCGCGATGCACCTCGATCTTCGGGTGGGCGTCCCGCTTGAACCCCTCCACGATCACCAGATCGACCGGCGAGAGGCGGGAGAGCAGGAAACGGAGATCGGGCTCCGGCGCCCCGCGCAGCTCGGTCATCAGCGCCCAGCGGAGCGCGGAGCCGACCAGCACCTGCCGCGCCCCGGCCTGGCGGTGTTCCCAGGAATCCTTGCCCGGCCGGTCCACATCGAAGGCGTGGTGCGCGTGCTTGATGGTGGAAACCCCCACCCCGCGCCCGGCCAGGCAGGGGATCAGCCGGACCAGCAGGGTGGTCTTCCCGGCCCCGCTCCAGCCGGCGAGGCCGATCAGCCGCATGGCTCTGGCCCTTGTTGAGCCAGCGATTCACGTCCTGGGTGTTTCCACCCGGGACAATCGCGGGCTAATCCGCCCCCGCCACCCTGGCGCCGCCGGGGGGCGCCACCGTCTCGCGGGCCTTGGCCAGTTCCTCGTCCACCCACAGGCTGTGATGCTCCTTGGCGTAATTGTAGTCCACCCGGCCGCTGCCCATCGCCTCATAGGCGCCTTCGGTGCCGAGCGTGCCGATATAGATATGCCCCAGCATGGCCGCGATCATCAGCACGGAGAGGATCCCGTGGATGCGTTGCGCCCACTGCATGCCGCCGATATCGGTGACGGCGAAGGGGAAGAGCAGCACAAAGCCCGAGGCGGCGACCAGCCCGCCACCCAGCACGGTGATCCAGAAGACCAGCTTCTGCCCGGCATTGAACCGCTCCGCGGCCGGATGCCCGCGGCCCAGGAAGCCGCCGCCGGCGCGGAGCCAGGCAAGGTCGATGCGGTTCGGCAGATTGTCCCTGACCCAGAGCAGCAGCATCACCACCAGTCCGAGGGTGAAGGGGAAGGCCAGGAAGTTATGCGCCAGCTTCCCGTAATGGCTCAGCGCGGTGAAGGCTTCCGGCCCGATCAGCGGCAGCAGCAGGTAGCGGCCGAAGGTGAGGTTCAGGCCGGAGAGCGCCAGGACGATGAAGCTGCTCGCCACCATCCAGTGGTTCGCCCGCTCCAGCAGGTCGAAGCGCAGCAGGCTGCGGCCGGACCAGCCGGACTCGATGCGGATGCGGCCGCGCACCAGGTAGAACAGCGCCAGCACGCCCAGCATGCCGAGCACGGCGATGCCGCCGGTCCAGGCCAGGGTGCGGTTGTGGAAGACGCGCCACTCCCTGCCCTCGGGCTGGATCAGGCTGGCCGCCTGGCGGTCCGGGATGGTGATGCGGCCCTCGATGCGGCCGCCCTGCAGGGCGCGCTGCAATCCCAGCTCCTCGGCCGAGATCTCTCCGCGCAAGGCATCGGTGGCCGGCGCCGGGCGCGCGGGCTGTGCCGCCGGCGCGACGGGGGCCACGGCGGGCGCGGGCGCGCCGGTCGGCGGCGCCTGCTCGGTGGTGGCGGGGGGCTGGCCGGCGGGCTGGCCGCCGCGACCATCGCCCACTTCCGGCACCGGCGCCTGCACTTCCGGCGCCCCGGCCGGGAGATTGCCGGAGAGGCCCGGGGAACGGTCCTGGGCGGTGGCCGGCGCTGCCAGCAGCAGCAGGGCGAGGGGCAGGATGCGGCGCATCATACGGCCAGGCCCTCCTTGTAGGCGGTGCGCCAGCCCCAGGCGCCGGAGCCATAGCCGCGGCGCTGCACCCGTTCCTTGTAGATGGCGGCGATGATCTCGCCATCCCCGGCCAGCAGCGCCTTGGTCGAGCACATCTCGGCGCAGAGCGGCAGCTTGCCCTCGGCCAGGCGGTTGGCGCCGTATTGCGCGTATTCCACCGCCGAGTTGTCGGCCTGCGGCCCGCCGGCGCAGTAGGTGCACTTGTCCATCTTGCCGCGGCCGCCGAAATTCCCCACCCGCGGGTATTGCGGCGCGCCGAAGGGGCAGGCGTAGAAGCAGTAGCCGCAGCCGATGCAGAGGTCCTTGTCGTGCAGCACCAGCCCATCCGCGGTGCCGTAGAAGCAGGAGACCGGGCAGACCGCGGCGCAGGGCGCGTCGGTGCAGTGCATGCAGGCCATGGAGATGGAGCGCTCGCCCGGCTTGCCGTCGTTGATGGTGACCACGCGGCGGCGGTTGATGCCCCAGGGCACCTCGTTCTCGTTCTTGCAGGCGGTGACGCAGGCGTTGCACTCGATGCAGCGGTCGGCGTCGCAGAGGAATTTCAGCCTTGCCATCAGTGTGTCTCCCTCCGGGAGTGGCTGCGATTCACGCTCCGCGCCATGCGACGCCTCTCGATCGCAGCCATGGTCAGGCGCTCCTGATCTGACAAAGAGTGACCTTGGTTTCCTGCATGAAGGTCACGGGATCGTAGCCATAGGTGGTGATGGTGTTCGCGCTCTCGCCGAGCACGATCGGGTCGGTGCCGGTGGGATACCTCCCCCGCAGGTCCTCGCCCATGAACCAGCCGCCGAAATGGAAGGGCATGAAGGCGACGCCGGGCCCGACCCGCTCCGTCACCAGCGCCTTCACCCTGGCGCGGCTATTGCTTTCCGGCCCGGTCACCCAGACCCATTGGCCGTCGCGGATGCCGCGCGATTGCGCATCGCCCGGATTGATCTCCACGAACATGTCCTGCTGCAACTCGGCCAGCCATTTGTTGGAACGCGTCTCCTCGCCGCCGCCCTCGTATTCCACCAGCCGGCCGGTGGTCAGCACGATGGGGAAGTCGCGGCCCACCGTATTGGAGCGCGCCTGCACGCTCTGCCCGAGATGCGGCAGGCGGAAGCCGCGCCGGTCCGGCAGCGTCGGGTATTGCGCGATGAGGTCGGTGCGCGGCGTGTAGATCGGCTCGCGGTGCACCGGCACCGGGTCCGGCAGGTTCCAGGCATTGGCCCGGGCCTTGCCGTTGCCGTAATGCATGCAGCCATGCTCCATCGCCACCCGGATGATGCCGCCGGAAAGGTCGGTGGACCAGCTCGCGCGGTCGATATTGGCGCCGAAATGGTGCTCCAGGCTGGCCTTCTCGGGCGCCGTCAACTCGTCGAACCAGCCGAGCCGCTTCAGCACCGCCACGGTGAATTCCGGGTAGCCGTCCTCGATCTCGGACCCCTTGGGCCAACTGCCCTCGGCCAGCAGCGTCTCGCCGTTGCGCTCCACGCCGAAGCGGGCGCGGAAGGTGCCGCCGCCGTCCTTCACATGCAGGTTGGTGTTGTAGAGGATGTGGGTGCCGGGATGCTTCATCTCCGGCGTGCCCCAGCAGGGCCAGGGCAGGCCGTAGAAATCGCCCGCCACCGGCGTGCCTTCCTTGCCGCGGAGGCTCACCAGGTCGAAATGCTGCTGGTTCGCCATGTGCAGCTTGAGGCGTTCCGGCGACTGGCCGCTATAGCCCGTGCTCCAGGAGCCGCGGTTGATCTCGCGCAGGATGCTCTCGGCCGAGGGCTGCTGCCCCTGCACCTCGATATGCTTGAACAGCTCCGCCTGGAAGCGCACCGGCATGGCGCGCCGCTCCGCCGCGCGGTCCAGCGCCCCGGCCAGGCGGTACATCGCCTCGTAGTCGTCCTTCGATTCGAAGATCGGCTCCACCACCTTGCTGCCCCATTGCAGCGAGCGGTTGGAGGCGGTGCGGCTGCCGCTGGTCTCGAACTGCGTGCAGATCGGCAGCAGGTAGGTGTTCTCGCGCCGGTTCGCCAGCACCGCGAAGGTGGTGGGATGCGGGTCGGCCACCACCAGCAGGTCGAGCTTCTCCAGCCCCTTAGCCGCTTCCGGCATGCGGGTCACGGTATTGCCGCCATGGCCGAAGACCACCATGGCCTTCAGGCTGTCGCGCTGCTGGAGATAGTTCTCGTCGCCCTCGCGCTTCGCGCCCTGGCCGGGCATCTGCACCGCGTCGAAGTAGCGGGTGGTGGGGATGCCGGGCACGCCCATCATCTGGGGCGTGTCGAAGCGCGCCGCCATGCTCTCGAAGGGGACGTCCCAGACCCGGCACCAGTGCCGCCAGGCATTCTCGTCCAGCCCGTAATAGAAGGGCAGCGTCACCACATCGAGGCCCACATCCGTCGCGCCCTGCACGTTGCAATGGCCGCGGAAGATATTGGCGCCGTTGCCGTTGCCGCCGACATTGCCGGTGGCCAGCAGCAGGATGCAGAAGGCGCGCACATTGGCGGTGCCGACCGTGTGCTGGGTCGCGCCCATGCACCAGATCAGGGTGGCGGGCTTCTGCGTGGCGAAAGTCTCGGCCACCTTGCGGAGCTGCGCCTCGGGAATGCCGGTGACCCGCTCAACCTCCCGGGGGGTTCCACTTCGCGACCTCCTTGCGGACCTCCTCCATGCCGTAGACCCGCTGGCGGATGAACTCCTTGTCCTCCCAGCCATTCTGGAAGACGTGCCAGAGCAGGCCCCAGATGATGGGGATGTCGGTGCCCGGGCGCATGCGGACATATTCCGTGGCATGCGCGGCGGTGCGGGTGAAGCGCGGGTCGATGACGATCAGATGCGCCCGGTTGGTCTCCTTGCCGCTCAGCAGGTGCTGCAGCGAGACCGGATGCGCCTCGGCCGGGTTGCCGCCCATGACGACCAGGGTGCGGCTGTTGCGGATGTCGTTGTAGCTGTTCGTCATCGCGCCGTAGCCCCAGGTATTGGCGACGCCGGCGACGGTGGTGGAATGGCAGATGCGGGCCTGGTGGTCGGTGTTGTTGGTGCCCCAGAAGGCGCCGAGCTTGCGGAACAGGTAGGAGCCCTCGTTCGACATCTTGGCGCTGCCGAGCCAGAAGACCGAATCCGGGCCGGAGGCCTGGCGCACCGCCATCAGCTTGTCGGCGATCTCGTCCAGCGCCTGGTCCCAGCCGATGCGGCGCCATTCGCCGCCGACCAGCTTCATCGGGTATTTCAGCCGGCGGTCGCCATGCACCAGCTCCCGCACCGAGGCGCCCTTGGCGCAATGCGTGCCGCGGTTGAGGGGCGATTCCCAGGCGGGTTCCTGGCCGACCCAGACGCCCTCCTGCACCTCGGCGATGACGGTGCAGCCGACCGAGCAATGGGTGCAGACATTCTTCCGCCGCTCGATCGGCGCGCCGAAATTGGTCGGCCCGGCCGCCGCCGGCCGCACCGCGCCGGGGCCGATGCCGCCCAGCGCCGCCAGCCCGGCGCCGCCGAGCCCGGCCTGGCGCAGGAAGCCGCGGCGGTCCAGCCCGCCGCCCGACAGGCCCTGATAGGCGGAGGCGAGGCGCTGTTTCGCGGCCCGGCCATCCGATCGCTTGAGCAGCATCGCGGCGCTCCCTCCCCGTCTCAGTTTTCGTACCGGTTGGTGCGGTAGTAGGCCCGCACATGCTCGCTCTCCCGGTAGCGGGGGGCGATGCGCTGGGCCGCGCTTTCCTTGCGGGCCTCGCCGGGGGGGCACGGCATCCGCCCGTTGCGCCAAGGCAGGCAGGGTGGCAGGCAGGGTGGCCGCGCCGGCAGCCAGCCCCAGGGCGCGCAGCACGCCGCGCCGGGCCGGCTTCGGGTCGTCACGGTGGTTCATGGCAAGCCCCCCATCCTTGTCTCAGCCCGGCAGTTCCGCCGCGGCCTGTTCGATCTCGACCGCCGTCCGGCCGAGGCTGCCCACCGCGCGGTAGAAGCGCGCGGCCGCGGCCCCTTCCAGGTCGGCGAAGAAGCGCCCCGCCCAGGGGCGGAGATGGCGGGCGAAGAAGGCGCCCGCTGCCTCCGGCCCCGCCAGTGCGAAGCGGCCCTCAATCAGCCCCGCCAGGACCTCGCATTCGAAGGCGATGTGGTCCTCGGGTTCGGCCAGGCCCGGCGCCCGCTCCGCGCCCAGCCGGCGCAGCTCGGCGCGCAGATCGGCCAGCGGCCGTTCATGCAGGAAGCCGGTGAGGTACCAGGAGGCATAGGGCAGCAGCTCGCCGCGGCCGACGCCGATGAACAGCTCGAAGAATTCGCGCTCCAGCGCCGCGGGCCCGGTCGCCGCGGCCGCCGCCGCCAGCCCGGCGAAGGCGCGGCCGAGCAGCGTGTCGTCGCCGCGCAGCCCGGCCAGCCCGGCGAGCAGCGCCTGATCCGGCGGGGCGGCCAGCAGCCGCCCGAGCAGCGCGAAAAGCCGCGCCCGCTCCGCATCCAGCCCGTCCTCGCCTTCCAGTCCCGGCCGTCCCGTCATTGCCGCCAGCTTGGCACAGGCATTACGTGAAGGGAACTTCACACTGCGTGCAGGACGGAACCATCGGCCCGCCGAGGCTCAGGACGGTATCGCGCCGCCATGCCGGCGCGCCATCGGCACCGGGGCGGGCGGGGCCAGGGCGGGCGGGTCCGGGGCGGGCGGGGCGGGCGGCGGGTCCGCCGCGGCCTCGGCGATCGCGGGCGGCGGCTCCGGCGCGGCGGCCTCGGCCGAATCGGCGGCGGGCGGCGGCTCCGGTGCCGGCGCCTCCTCCTCCCGCAGGCCGATCGCCTGGGCCAGCAGGCGCCCGACATCGCCGCCCAGTTCCAGCGCGAAGCCCGGCACCCCGTCCGGGGCATTGAAGTCCCAGGCGTAATCGGCCGGCCCGACGAAGTCCCGGATGGCGGGGTCGAGCGTCCAGATCCGCCGCAGCGCCGCCTGGCGCAGCGCCGCCGGCACCTCCGCCCGCAGGAAGCCGGCGATGTCGCTCTCCGCGGTCAGGCTCTCGACGGGCGGCAGGCTGGCGGGGTCGAATTCCGGCGGCGCGTCTTCGGTGACGGGCGCCTCGACGGCGGGCGCATCAACGACGGGCACTTCGGCGGCCGGCGCCTCGGCAGCGGGCTCCGGCGGATGGCCCTCGGCGGCCTCGCGCTTGCGGCGGGACCAGCGGGAGAGGAAGCCTTCCTCCCGGCCGCTCATCCGGCCCCCCTCCCCGCCAGGCCCGCGGCGGTTGCGCCTCGCGGCCATCGCCTCGGGGTCGGCGCGGTCGCGGCGGCGCTTGTGGAAGCTGCGCTCGACATGGTGCTGCGCCACGAAGGCTTCGGTCACGGCGCGCAGGCCGGGCGGCAGGGGCAGGGATTCCAGCAGGTCGGCGCCGCTATCGGCATAGAGCTCCGCCTCCCCCCGCATCGACGGTGACGCAATGCAGCGCCAGCCCGGGCGGGGCCTCGACCGGGCGCAGCACCACCCAGATGCGGGGCGGGTCGGCCATCAGGTTCTCGCGGTAATTGGTGGTGTCGGTGGGGTGCAGCACCACCTCGGCATGGCCGGCCAGGAACAGGGTGCGGCCCTCGGCCTCGCGCAGCACGGTCCAGGGCGGGAGTTCCGGCGCCTCCTCCAGCACCTCCACGGCGCGCCAGGCCCATTCCGCCCAGGGCGTCGTGCCGGGCCGCCGTTCCGCCAGCACCGCCACCGGCAGGCGGAGGGTGCCGGGGACTTCCAGCCGGCTCATGCGCCATCCTCCGCCGCCACCAAGGGCAGGCCCGCAACCAGATTCTGCGGCTTGGCCCGGACCCGCTGCGCCGCATCCATGGCCAACGCCAGATAGACCGGCCGCCCCGCCGCGCGCGGCAGCACCCGCGCCGTGCCCGCGAATCCCAGCACGCCGAGCCAGAGGATGCGCGCCAGCCGCGCCTGCTTCACCTGCTTGCCCTGCCAGAGGTCATTGGCGATGGAGGTGGCTTCGGCATCCAGCCCGACATGCCAGGTCCAATTCGCGTCCTCGATCACCGGCACCGGGCGGATCGCGACCGCCTCGCCGATCACATGGCCGATGAAGCCTTCCAGCGCGCGGGCCAGGCCGTGCTGCCCCGGCCGGCCCTCGGCGATGTCGAGCGCCAGGTCATGCGCATCCGAGCGCCGCGCGTAGCCCGCCGCGTTGGTCTCCGACAGCACCTCCAATCCCACCTCGCGCGGCTTCGCCCCCGCTTCGGTCAGCAGCCGGCCGATGGCGCCGAGGTCGCCGTCGCCGGCGCGGGCATCGAGATAGTCCTCATCGGCCAGCAGCAGCGCGCCGGGATGGATCGCGGCGCGCTGGGTGCGGAACAGGATCTCGGCGGCGCGGAGCGTGAAGGCATCACCCACACCTTCCATGGCGGCGCGGGTGACGAGATGCGTCAGCATCTGCAGGAAGAGCGGCGGGATGCCGGCAACGCCGCCCCGGAACAGCGCCAGCCAGGCGGCCTCCAGCGTCGGCCGTGCCGCCACGCGGTCGCGGAAGCCGAGGAAATGCGCCCAATTCTCCCGCGCATCCGCATCCGCCAAGGCGGCGACCGCGGCTGGCAGCACCGGGCGCAGCGGCTCGGCGAGCAGCCCGGCATGCAGCGCCCGCTCGGCCGCGCAGGCTTCCTCCGGCGGCACCAGCTCCGGCCGGGCGAGGAAGGCGCGCCAGAGATCGGGCGTCGCCACCAGCCGCCCGGAAGCGTCGCGGTCGCAGAGATGGTGGCCGGAGGCGACCCAGATATCGCCCGGCAGCAGCAGCTCGTTCATGGATGCTCCCGCGCCAGGGCGGCGAGGTCGGGGTGGCTCGGCGCCTCCTCGCCCGTGACCTCGACGATGCTGAAGACCGGCAGGGCGCCGGCATCGCGCGGCGGCCCGGCGCGGCGGTGCAGGGTGCGGAAGCGCTCCCGCACGGCGCCGGCCTCGATGCTGCGGCTGAGCGCCAGCACCGTCCCCGGCGGATGCTCGCAGAGGGATTCCGCGAAGCCGAGTTCCTCCGCTGCCGCCGCCCGTGCCGCCGCCGCATCCGGGGCGCCGTATGCGGCCTGGATATGCCGGGCCAGCGCCGCCAACGCCGCCTCCCGCTGATCCGGCGTGGCCTCCGCCACCTCCACCAGGCTCGACCAGCCGAAGCTCTCCAGGCCGAGGAACCCGGCGCGGAAGGCCTGGCGCCGCTTGCCGGTGAGGGCGGCGGGGTCCTCGTCCCAGAAGGCGAAGCCGCCCGGCACCGCCCATTCGCCGGGCGCGGCGGCGCGCTCGAAGACCACGCCGTCCGAAGCATCGAGGCGGAGCGTGCGGGGCAGGCGGGTCATGCCGAAAGCATCTCCGGCAGGGCGCGGCGCTCCCGCGCGCCCGCGCGTTCCAGCACCAGGTCGCCGGTCGCGGGGTCGATGCCGCGGCGCAGCCCGGGCGTCTCCGCCTCGTCCAGCAGCCGGGCGAGGTAGCGCTCCGCCACCCGCCGGGCGCCGCGCGCCTGCCATTCATCGAGCCCCGCCATCAGGTGCCGCGCCCAGCTCACGGTAAGGCCGGCGGCGGTGATCTCCTCGAAGCCCTCCTCGGCCAGGCAGGTGGTGCCGGGGTCGTGGCCGGCCTCATGCCCTTCCGGGAAGGCCAGGCGCAATTCCATCCCCACCACCAGCCAGTCCGGCACCGCCTCCAGGCTCGCGCCGGGCGGCACCGCCAGCCGGACCTGGCCGCAGGCGCCGAGATTGAGCAGCACCCGGTCCGGCCAGCGCAGCCCCAGCGTGATCTCGGGCGGGCCCTGCGCCGCCAGCGTATCGGCCAGCGCATTGGCCGCGGCATGGAAGGCGAGGCGCGCGGGGCCGAGCGGCATCTCCGGCTCCAGCACCACCGCCGCCTCGGCCCGGCCATAGGCGCGCACCCAGACCAGGGTGCCGGCGCCGCGCAGGGGCGCCAGCGCCACGGCGCGGGAGAGCGCATCGCCCCCCCCTCCCGCAGCATCACCGGCGAGAAGAGGCTGGGCAGGTCTGTCAGGCCAGTCGGCAAGGGCTTTCCCATTCCGCAGCTTCGCAAGCTTGCGGCCCTGAGCATATCAGGGATGATGTGGCGTTCACCCGGCTGCAGGAGACAGCGCGGCAGATCTACGGCCTGATCAGCGCGCGGGTCGGTAGGGCTGCGCAAGCGGCCACAGCAGCGCAGCCCAGAGAACTCAGTAAGGGGATGACCAAAGTCCTCACCTCTATTTAGTCCATAAATATTAGGCTCTGGGAGGGACACCATGGAAAAACTCATGAAGAAGTTGCGCGAGCCCTAGGCCTACAGCGGGCTCACCACCATCCTGGCCATCGTCTTGGGTGTGACTATTTCCGATGCGGGGGTGTAGGCCGTTGCAACACTGGTGGTTGCCGGCTTGGGCGTCTACGACACTATTCGCAGCGAAGGCTGAAACGAGAAATGCCCCTGAGACTTCCCCAGGGGCACTTTCATTTCAGACGAGGATTCAGAAGCCGTGCTTGACCCTCTCAGTATACGCCCTTGGGTTGATCAAATCAATGGCAACTTCGCTCCCGTCAGGCTGCCACGGCAGCGGCAGAAGATCGACGAAACCGGCTGGCCACACCCAGCCCCATCATCCCGACCAGCAGCAGCGAGAGGGTCGTGGGCTCCGGGACATGCAATTGCTGGAACACAATGTCCCCCACGTTCGGGAACCACGCATAGGTGTTGACGCCGTTGTAGTAGACAAATTGAACTGGCGTCGGGTTGGTCGAAACATCATTGATGACGAATAACATATCCGCGAAGTCGTTGTTCTCGTGCGTTATCCATCCGAGAGTGCCGACGTAGAGATTGTCTCCCATCTGGTAAACGAATCGGATGTTGTCTTGATTAATGCTGTCGATGCTGAGGTTGGTGAAGTTGGCTACACCCGAGCTACCGGGGTAAACGCTAGGCGTGGCGGTGTCATAGGTCACGGTGAACTGACCGGTGACGGGAGGCGATGGTGGCCCTGGGGGCTGCCCATACACCGGCTCTGCGGGCACGAAATCGTTGATGTGGAACAGGAACGTCTGCGTCACCAGGGCGGCGCTGGCGGGTGCCGTGCTCAGGGCCAGTAGTGCAGCAGTAGCTAGTGCAGCCAGACGCATGGTGACCTCCCCCCGTTGTTACGGCAGCGTGCCGCCGGGTCCGAGGGAGGTCAAGGCTCGGCCAGGACCAAAACAATCACATTGTTGCTGCGCTGGCCTGTCCCGGAACAGCAGGCGCGGGACCAACCGGGCTTCGACGACGCTCGGCAGGCCCATGGTGGTGCTCAGGATGCGGGGCGCGATCTCGCACTTGACCGGGCCAAGGCGCAGCGGCGGAACTTCGGCATGGGGACGAAGCGCGCGGGCACCTCGATGGCATAGGTCTCAGGTGTGTCGGTCACTATAATATCCTGGCTTAGCGGGGCCTGAAGTCCGGGTGGTGGGCGGGAGCCGGGAATTGCCTGCACAAACGGGCCTTCCTGCACACTTCCTACACACCGGGAAGCCCCGGTTTTGCTGGGTTTTTGTAGCTTATGTATGTAATATAGGTAAATTACCTATGGACCATGGGCAACCCTGCCCAGCCGGGAATGACGCGCGGATGAGCCAGAAGGACGCAGGCATCTGCCTGGTCTGCAGTTGCGAGGACACGATGCCGCTCGATGGCCGCGCCCTGGCGCGCGGCTGTCCCGGCACCGAATTCCGCACCGCCGAGCAGCTTTGCCGCAGCCAGCTCAACCGCTTCCTGGCGGCGCTGGGCGAGGGCCGCCCCCTCACCGTCGCCTGCACCCAGGAGGCGCCGCTCTTCACCCAGGAGGCCGAGGCGGCCGGCGCCACGCTGCCCCTCACCTTCGTCAATATCCGCGAGCAGGCCGGCTGGTCGAGCGAGGCGGCGGCGGCCGGGCCGAAGATGGCCGCGCTCCTCGCCGCCGCCGCCATCCCGCTGCCGCCGGTGCCGCTGGTGCCGCTGCAAAGCCGCGGCGTGACCCTGGTGCTCGGCCGCGACGAGGCGGCGATCGCCGCGGCCGAGCGGCTGCGCGACCGGCTGGACCTCACCCTGCTGCTCACCGGCGCGCAGCCGGTGACGCCGCCGCGCCGCGCCGATTTTCCCATCCTGCGCGGCCGCGCCCGCACGGCCACCGGCTGGCTCGGCCAATTCGAGGTGGTGGTGGATGGCTATGCCGCGCCCTCTCCCGCCTCGCGCGCCTCATATCGCTGGGGCGCCGCGCGGGACGGGGCGCGCAGCCGCTGCGACGTGATCCTGGACCTCACCGGCGACCCGCCGCTCTTCCCGGCGCATGAAGTCCGCGAGGGCTATCTCCGCGCCGATCCCGAGGACGCGGCGGCGGTGGAACGCGCCCTCGGCGAGGCGGCGGGGCTGGTCGGCGAATTCGACAAGCCGCGCTTCATCCATTTCGAGGCCGGGCTCTGCGCCCATGCCCGCAACCGCCGCACCGGCTGCACCCGCTGCCTCGACCTCTGCCCGACCGGCGCGATCACGCCGGGCAAGGAGAGCGTGGTCATCAGCGTCGAGATCTGCGCCGGCTGCGGCGCCTGCGCCGCGGTCTGCCCGACCGGTGCCGCCACCTATGCCCTGCCGCCGCCCGCCACCACCCTCGCCCGGCTGCGCGCCCTGCTGCTGGCCCATGCGGCGGCCGGGGGCCGCGACCCCGTGCTGCTGCTGCATGACGAGACACAGGGGGGAGCCGCTGCTGGACGCCCTCGCCCGGCATGGCGAGGGGCTGCCGGCGCGGGTGCTGCCGCTGAAGGTCAATGCGGTGTCGCAGCTCGACCTGGCGACGCTCGCCGCCGGCCTCGCCTGGGGCGCGGCCGGCATCCGCGCGCTGCTGCCGGCCCGGCGCGGGCATGGGACCGAGGGGCTGTTCCGCAACCTCGATTACATCGGCGCGGCGCTGGAGGGGCTGGGGCTGGCCGCGCCCCTGCCCCGCGCCGCGGCGATCGAGACCGACGACCCCTTCGCGCTGGGCGAGGCGCTGGCCCCCGCGCTGGCGCTTCGCGCCCCTTCGGCACCCGCCAGCTTCCTGCCGCTCGGCACTCCGCGGGAGGTGCTGCGCCTGGCGCTCGGCAGCCTGCATGCGGCGGCCGGCGCCGGTGCGCCGGAGGTGGTGCCGATGCCGGAGCGGGCGCCCTTCGGCGAGGCGCGGGTGGCGGCGGAGGGCTGCACCCTCTGCCTCGCCTGCACCATGGTCTGCCCGACCGGCGCCTTCTCCGCCAATCCGGAGGCGCCGGAACTGCGCTTCCTGGAGGATGCCTGCGTGCAATGCGGCCTCTGCGCCGCTACCTGCCCGGAGCGGGTGATCACCCTGCATCCCCGGCTGAATGTCAGCGCGGCGGCGGCGCAGCCCGCCATCGTGAAGCAGGAGGCGCCCTTCTGCTGCACCCGCTGCGCCAGGCCCTTCGGCACACGCGCCTCGATCGAGCGGGTGAAGGCGAAGCTCACGGCCAGTGGCCACTGGATGTTCGCCGACCCGGCGCGGCTGGCGGTGCTGGAGATGTGCGAGGATTGCCGCGCGGTGGAGGCCACCCTGGGCGGCGTCGACCCCTATGCCGGGCCGGCGCGGCCGGCGCCGAAAACCTCCGAGGACTGGCTGCGGGAGCAGCAGGCGGAGGGTTGACGCGCCCGGCCCTCCGACGCGGGAACGCCGGACCCGGCCGGGCATTATGGCCTCCGAGGACAGGGAGGCGGCGACATGAGCGGTTCATCGGGCCATGGTTCCGGCGGCATCGCGGGCAACCTGCCGACCGGCGTGAAGCTGGCGGCGGCCGGGCTGCTGCTGCACCTGCTGATGAAGCACGCCCGGTCCGGGCAGGCGCCCTCCGGCGCCGAGGCCTCGGGCGCCGCGCCCTCGGGTGGCGGGCTGGGCGGCATCCTCGGCGGGTTGTTCGGGCAAGGCGGCCAGTCGCAAGGCAGCCAGCAAGGCGGCGCGGGGTCCGGTGGCGGCCTGCTCGGCGGGCTGCTGTCGAGCGGGGCGCTCAGCGGGCTGGGCGGGCTGCTCGGCAGCCTGCGGAGCCATGGCCTCGGCCAGCAGGTCGATTCCTGGGTCTCGCCGGGCCAGAACCAGGAGGTGTCGCCGGGCGAGTTGCAGCGCAGCATCGACCCCGCGGATCTCGACGAGGCGGCGCGCCAGGCCGGGACGGACCGCGACACCGTGCTCAGCGAACTCAGCCGGATGCTGCCCACCGCGGTGGACCGGATGACGCCGGGCGGGCGCATCCCGCAGCGCGAGGAGGATCTGGGGTCGGGTGGCCTCGGTGGGCTGCTCAGCCACATCCTGGGCGGCGGCGCGCAGGACCCACGCCGCTGACCCGGACCCGTCCGGGGTGAAGGCCGCGGCGGTCCGCGCCGGGCAGGGTCAGACGAACCACTGCCCGGTGGCCTCGAAATTGGCCATGACCTGCGCCGCCAGGGCATTCCAGTCCACCACCTCCGGCGGCGGCTGGCCCGGCGGGGCGGCGAAGGTGATGTCCTCCGCCCCCAGCGCGGCGACTCCCACCAGGAACAGCGTGTCGCCTTCGGTCCCGTAGGAAACTTCCAGCCCCTCCTGCCCGAAATAGCTTCGCGGCGCGCTGGAGACGGTGAGGGCGTCGATCCCTTCGAAGCGCAGCACATCCTCGCCGGGCGTGAAATCGGCCAGCCAGTCCGGGCCGTCGCCCGCGCGGAAGACGAAGGTATCGGCGCCGGCACCGCCCTCCTGGTGGTCGTTGCCGCGGCCGCCGACCAGCCAGTCGTCGCCGCCCTCGCCATGCAGCACGTCGTCGCCGGCGCCGCCTTCCAGCGTGTCGTCGGCACCGGCGAGGACGAGCCTGTCGGGCGGGCCGGTGATCGGGTTGGGGGAGAATTCCGGCGCATCGCCCCAGATCGTGTCATCCCCGGCACCGCCGCGGATCAGGTCGGCGCCGGGGAAATTGAAGGGGCCCAGCCCGGTGCTGCCGGGGAAGGGCGCCAGGAGGAAGGCGGCGAAGGCGGTGTCGCCATAGATCAGGTCGTTGCCCGACCCGCCCTCGATGCTGTCGCTGCCCATGCGGGCGACCTGCTGGTCCACCCCGTCGCCATAGATCGTGTCGTCGCCGGCACCGCCGGTGATGGTGTCGTCGCCATTGCCGTTGAATGCGTCCACGCCATAGTCGCCGACGATCAGGTCGTTGCCGGCGCCGCCATGCAGCGCGTCGCTGCTGCCCTGGTCGTTGACGTCGCCGGGATCGCCCCGCTGGCCATCGGCGAAGAACAGGTGGCTGCGGGCATTGCCGTAGATCTCGTCGTCGCCGGCGCCGCCACGGATGGTGTTGCTGGCCTCGGGCGTCAACCGGACATTGAAGAAACTGAACTCGCTGTCGCCATAGAGCGTGTCGTTGCCCGCGCCGCCCTCGATCAGGTCGCCGGGCACGGGATGGACGAAACTGGCGCCGCTCTGGAAATCGCCGAAGATCACGTCGTCGCCGCTGCCGCCGCGCAGCGTGTCCGTGGCATAGGCGTCGGTGGGCGGGCCGAGGAGGCCGGCATCGCCCCAGATGGTGTCGTTGCCGGCGCCGCCCTCCACCAGGTCCTGGCCGCCGCGGGTGGGCGGGGGCAGGTCCGGGCCGCTGCGGGGGAGGAAGCCCAGCCGGTCGGCATCGCCATAGAGCTGGTCGTCGCCGCTGCCGCCATGGATCGTGTCGTCGCCGCCGAGGGCGCCGGTGAAGGCCGGCGCGTCGCCATAGACGGTGTCGTTGCCGCCGAGCGCCAGGATGGTGTCGTTGCCGCCCCGTTGCAGGATGTCGAGGGAGAGGCCGTCGCCGGCAATCAGGTCCGGCGCGCCGGTGCCGATGAGGGTATCGTCGCCGAGGTCGCCGAGAAGCGGGTCCGCCATGAATCGCAATCCTCCAGGCCGGCACCGTATACGCGACGCTTCGTATGCAAAGTCACGCCCGCGCCAGCTTCGGTCGCGGTTGCGTCACCGGCCCTGACGCGGCGGCCGGGATGGCGCCGGGCGGATGGTCCCGCCGCAAGCCGGCCCTTCCCATGCACCCCCTCCATGGCGATGCTGCGCCCCACCAGACCCGGAGAGAGACGCCATGCCCGAGATGAACCTGCAGGTCCTGCTGCGCCGCCGCCCCCAGGGCGCGCCCGTGCCCGGGGATTTCGAGATCACCGAGACCCCGGTGCCGCAGCCGGCGGAGGGCGAGGTGCTGGTCCGCGCCCGCTTCCTCTCGCTCGACCCCTATATGCGCGGCCGCATGTCGGATGCGAAATCCTATGCCCAGCCGGTGCAGCTCGGCGCCGTCATGGAGGGGCAGACGGTGGGCGAGGTGGTGGCCTCCCGCGCCCCCCCGGCTTCGCGCCCGGCGATACGGTGCTGGGCGGCTTCGGCTGGCAGCGCTTCTCCTGCGTGAAGCCGGAGCGGCTGTTCAAGCTGGACCCGCAGGAGGCGCCGCTCTCCGCCAGCCTCGGCGTGCTCGGCATGCCGGGGCTGACCGCCTGGGTCGGGCTTGAGGATATCGGCCAGCCCAAGGCGGGGGGAGACGGTGGTGGTGAGCGCCGCCTCCGGCGCGGTGGGCCAGGTGGTCGGGCAGATCGCCAGGATCCGCGGCTGCCGCGTGGTGGGGATCGCCGGCGGCAAGGCCAAATGCGATTTCGTCACCGGGGAGCTGGGCTTCGATGCCTGCGCCGACCACCACGGCGACCTGGCCGCGCAGCTTGATGCCGCCTGCCCCGGGGGGCATCGATGTCTATTGGGAGAATGTCGGCGGCGCGGTGCAGGCGGCGGTCTGGCCGCGGCTGAACGACTTCGGCCGCATGGTGATGTGCGGCATGGTGGCGCAATACAACGAGGCGCCGGGCGCCGATGCCTCCGGCGCGCCGCCCGGCCCCAATCTCGGCCCGGTGGTGCGCAAGCGCCTGCGCATCCAGGGCTTCATCGTCAGCGACAGCGGCTGGCAGCGCTACCCGCGATTCCGCGCCGAGATGCTGGGCTGGATGCGGGAAGGCCGGATGAAGTGGCGGGAGGATGTGGTGGAGGGGCTGCGGGCCGCGCCGGAGGCCTTCATCGGCCTGCTGAAGGGCGCCAATTTCGGCAAGCTGGTGGTGCGGGTGGAGTAGCGCCCGGCCGGCGGGGAGCGGCGCGGCGCTGCGGGTCTGGTCCCGCAGGGCCGCGCCCCCAGGCCTGGAGCCTGATGCGTTCACCTTCGTTCACGCATCAGGCTCCAGACCTTTGTTTGATCGCGTGATTCACGCTTTATTCCGCCGCCACCTCCACCAGCACCAGCTCCGCATCCTCGGCGGCGGTGATCTCGATGGCGGGTTCGTCGCGGATCGCCACGCCATCCCGCTTCGCCGCCGGCACGCCATTCACCGTCACCGCGCTGGTGGCCGGCACCAGATAGGCGGCGCGGCCGGGGGCCAGGTCCTGCCGCAAGGTCTGGCCGGCCTTCAGCCGGGCGGCCATCACCGCGCCATCCACGTTGATCGGCAGCGCGCCCTTGCCGGTATCCTGCGGCCGGCCGGAGGCCAGCACCTCGAACCCCGCCTCGCGCCGCTCCTTCGGGAATTGCCGGGCGCCCCAGCCCGGCCTGGCCCGCGCCACATCCGGCACGATCCAGATCTGGAACAGGGTGGTGGTCCCCGGCTCCCGGTTGAACTCGCTATGCGTGACGCCGGTGCCGGCGGACATTACCTGCACATCGCCCGCTTCGGTGCGGCCCTCATTGCCCATGCTGTCGCGATGGGTGATGGCGCCCTGCCGGACATAGGTGATGATCTCCATGTCGCGGTGCGGGTGCGGGTCGAAGCCGCGGCCGGGGGCGATCTCGTCGTCGTTCCAGACCCGCAGCCGCCCCCAATTCATGCGGGCGGGGTCGTGATAGCCGGCGAAGGAGAAATGGTGGCGGGCCTTGAGCCAGCCATGGTCGGCACCGCCGAGGCTGCCGAAGGGCCTGACATCGATCATGGAGGGAACTCCCTGCATCGGGGCCGCGAAGGGCGGCCGTTCGGGCAGGCAGATGGGGTCGCCCCGCGGCTTTATCCCATGCCTGCCGGCCATCGCCGCCATTCACGGCGGCAATGGCCGGCGGAGGTCATCACCGGCACATCAGCACGGGCATGTCCGCATTCTCCAGCACATGCCGCGTCACCCCGCCCAGGATCAATTGCCGCAGCCGGGAATGGCTATAGGCACCCATGCAGAGCAGGTCGGCGCCGAAATCCCGCGCCGCGCCGAGCAGGGCCGCGCCGACATCCTTGGTCGCCGGCTTGAACAGCGCCTTCTCGGCGGTGATCTCATGCCAGCGCAGGTAGCGCAGGATGCCGTCCACATCCGGCCCCCGGCGCTGGTATTCATCGGCATAGAGGATGCGCACGGCATTCGCCCGGTGCAGCCAGGGCAGCGCCGCCGCGATCGCCGCCGCGCTTTCGGCCGAGCCGTTCCAGGCGCAGCAGACGCGGGTGCCGATGGTGGTCGGCGGCTCCCTGGCCGCGATCAGCACCGGCCGGCCGCTGTCGAAGAGCACCGCATGCAGCGCGTCGGAGGAGGAGACATCCTCCTCCGCCTCCGGGGAGGGCACCACCGCCATGTCATAAAGCCGCGAGCGTTGCGCGACGATGTCCTCCTCGCGCCCCGCGATGGATTCGAAGGACAGGGTGGGCCCATCGGCCCGCCGCGCGGTTTCCGCGCTATCGGCCAGGGTCACGTCGCCGGCCTGCTCGGCGAAGCGCTCGAACAGGGTGCGGACGCGGCTGGCGCGCTCCCCGCTCTCGCGTTCGGTCGCGGCCATCATCTCCTCGATCATGGCGCCGGAAAGCCCCTCCCCGGCGAGCGGCGCGACATCCCGCGCATCCACCCGGACATGCAGGCAATGGACATGCGCATGCCAGATCCGCGCCACCATCAGGGCGGTAGCGAGCGCCGCTTCACCAGCGGCGGTGCCGGTCAGCGGCAGCAAGAGGCGACGATAGGCCATGGCGCGTCTCCCTGGGAACGCATGGCCGGAGTTTCTAGCACGAAGCCTGATCCCGCAACCGCAACAGCGCGCGCGCGGCGGGAATGGGATCACCGGCTGCATCCAGCGCCTGCCAGCGCAGGGGCCCAAGCTCCCGCGCCGCGGCCGCCTCCAGCACCGCGATGGTGGCGTCCGACGCATCGCCGCGCCGCGCAGCGATGCGCGCCCGCAGCACATCGAGCGGCGCCGCCAGCCAGAGCCCGGTGAAGGGCAGGCCGCAGTCCCGGGCGACCGACTCGATCGCCTCCCGCTCCTCCGGCCGCAGGAAGGCCGCATCGGCGATCACCGCATGGCCGGCACGCAGCGCCTCGCCCGCCAGCCGGCCGAGTTCCGCGAAGACCGCCGCGCTTTCGGCCGGCGCATAGGCCGCCGGCGGCAGGGGCGCTTCCGGCGCCTGGCCGTGGCGGCGCTTGCGGATCTCGTCGGAGCGCAGCACCAGCGCCCCCGGCGCGGCGCCGAGCGCGGGGGCCAGCGCCCGCGCCAGGCGGCTCTTGCCGGTGCCCTGCAAGCCGCCGATCGCCACCAGGCGGGGCGCCGCCGGCTGCAGCACCGCCTCCGCCAGCGCCAGGTAGTCGAGGCCCGCGGCGCCCCGCGCCGCCTCCACATGGGCGCGGACCAGGGCGCGGAGCGAGAGCCAAATGGGCAGCGCGCCCACCAGCCCGGCATCGCCGCCGCGCCCGATGTAGCGGTTCAGCACCCGGTTCGCGGCGGCGCGGCCCAGCCGGCATTCCAGGTCCATCAGCAGGAAGGCGAGGTCGTAGCCGGTATCGGTGCGGGCCAGCGCCTCGTCGAATTCCAGCGCGTCGAAGGGCGTCACCCGGCCCCGCCAGAGGCAGAGGTTCCGCAGATGCAGGTCGCCATGGCAGCGCCGCACCCGCCCCGCCGCCGCCCGCGCCGCCAGCAGGGGCGAAAGCCGCGCCAGCGTCGCGCCGGCCGCGGCGGCCCATGCCTCCACCCGCGCCGCCGGCAGCCCGGCCGAGAGCGCCGACTGCCGGTTCCCGTCCAGCACCGCCCGCATCGCCGCCGGCGCATCCTCGCCGGCAAGCGGCGGCAGCGCCTCATGCAGCGCGGCCACCGCATCCGCCACCTGGTCGAGCAGCTCCGGCCCCAGCGCGCCCCGGGCCGCGACGGCATCGAGGAAGTCATCGGCCGGCACCGGCGCCATGCGCAGCACCCAGTCCACCACCTCCCCCGCGCCCGCCAGCGCCAGGCTGCCATCCGCCGCGCGGGTGACGGGGAGGACATCGCGGTAGAGATCCGGCGCGAAGGGCCGGTTGATCTCCAGCTCCCGCCGCACGAAGCGCTCCCGCGCCGCCAGCTCCGTGAAGTCGAGGAAGGGCAGCCGCACCGCCTTCTTCAGCTTGAGCGCGGCGTCCGGCCCGACGAAGACCGCCGAGACATGCGTCTCGATCGGCGCCGCGCCGGCCAGACGCGCCAGCAGCGCTGCCACCGGCTGCTGCGCCGCGGGGATCACGGGTAGAGCGCCTCCAGCCGCCACGAAGCGCCTTCGCGGTGGAAGACCTGGCGGTCATGCAGGCGGAAGGGCATGTCGCGCCAGAATTCGATCCGCGCCGGCACCACCCGGAAGCCGGACCAGAATTCCGGGCGCGGGATCTCGCCGATGCCGAATTTCACGGTGTATTCCGCCACCGCCCGCTCCAGCGCGAAACGCCCTTCGAGCGGCCGCGACTGCCGGCTGGCCCAGGCGCCGATGCGGCTGCCACGCGGGCGGGTGGCGTAATAGGCATCGGCCTCGGCCTCCATCACCCGCTCCACCGCGCCCTCCACCCGGATGCTGCGGCGGAGGCTCTTCCAGTGGAAGCAGAGCGCTGCCTGCGGGTTGGCCAGAAGCTCCTCGCCCTTGCGGCTTTCGAGGTTGGTGTAGAAGACGAAGCCGCCGGGATGCGGCGCCCGCTCCACGCCCTTCAGCAGCACCATGCGGGCCGAGGGCCGCCCCTCCGGCGTGCTGGTGGCGAGGCAGACGGCATTCGGGTCGTTCGGTTCCGCGGCGGTGGCCTCGGCCATCCAGGCCTCAGATTGCGCAATGGGATCGGGGATCGTGCTGTCCATGGCATGGATTCCAAGGGGGGGCGCGGGAGCCCCAAGTGTCGCAGTTTGCCCGGCTGGAGCGTCACCGCCCGCGGCAGTTGGGGGCGAACTGGGACACGACCGGGAGCCTGTGCCCCTTGCCCGGCGAACGGGGGTGTGCCACCACGACCCACTGTTCGCAACCAGCCGGTTTCCCAAGCACAATGTCAGACGCGCCGCTCGCAGACGCCCCAACCGGCACGCTCATGGCCGGCAAGCGCGGCCTCATCATGGGGGTCGCCAATGACCGGTCCATTGCCTGGGGCATCGCCCGGGCGGTGGCCGCGCAGGGGGCCGAGGTTGCCTTCACCTATCAGGGGGAGGCGCTGGAGAAGCGCGTCCGCCCGCTGGCCGAGAGCGTCGGCAGCCGCCACGTGCTGCCCTGCGACGTGACCGACGATGCCAGCGTGGATGCCGCCTTCGCGGCCTTGCAGGCGGATTGGGGCGGGCTCGATTTCCTGGTCCATGCCATCGGCTTCGCCGACAAGCAGTATCTGCGCGGCCGCTACCTCGATACGCCACGCGACGCCTTCGCCCAGGCGCTCGACATCTCCTGCTACAGCTTCGTCTCGGTCTGCCAGCGCGCGGTGCCGCTGATGAAGCCGGGCGGGTCGCTGCTGACCATGAGCTATCTCGGTGCCGAGCGTGTCACGCCGCATTATAACGTGATGGGCGTGGCCAAGGCGGCGCTGGAGGCCAGCGTGCGCTACCTGGCGGCGGATCTCGGCGGCGTCGGCATCCGGGTGAATGCCATCAGCGCCGGGCCGATCAAGACCCTGGCGGCCAGCGGCATCGGCGATTTCCGCTACATCCTGAAATGGAACCAGTACAACAGCCCGCTGAAGCGCAACGTGACAATCGAGGAGGTGGGTGGGGCGGGGCTCTACCTGCTGAGCGACCTCGCCTCCGGCGTGACCGGGGAGGTGCATCACGTGGATAGCGGCTTCCATGTGGTGGGCATGAAGGCGGTGGACGCGCCGGATATCACCACGGTGTAGTGCCAGCCGCCCCGGGGAATGACGGGTCCGGGTGGTTGGCGGCCGTGGAAGGCCCGGCACCCGGATGTCTGCTCCACCCTCGTAGCCGGACATGGACGCAGGCCGCCCAGGCTCATATCCGGCGGCGTGGTTTGACCGGAAACCGACAGGCGGCTTTCGCGGACTGACCGGAACGAGACGGACCTTCGCGTCCCGTCCGTCGCACCGCCGAACTCGACCCTGAACGATGCTTGGCTGCGGCCCCGGGCGGACATGCCGCACCGTTGCTGCGCGGCCACCGCGCGTCGAGATGCGGTTCAGGGACCACTCGAAATCATGCCAGGAGCCCGAGGTCCCGTGCTAGCCTTCCCGTCCGGCAACTCGGACGGGGGCAGCCGCAGCGCAAGGGGAGCCATGGCAGTTCAACCGCGAGTAGGTGAATGCCGACCCCGCAGCGACAGGGTGCTCCGTGGACCAGCCGTCCCCGAACGAAGCCAGCGGTCCCGGGCCCCGTAGCGCACGGCATTCGCGGCAGCATTCGAAGACGAGATCACGATGCTTCGGACGGCGACATCTCGACCAGGCACAACACCCCTCCTCCTGAACCGCCTGCCCGGCGAGGCAGCCTGCCGCCCCGAGCAGAAGGACCCCTCCTTCATCGAGCGCGTCCGGGAGGACTACCTGAGCGACCCGGTCACCCCCTACCGCTACATCGGGTACACGAGCTCCGGCGAATCGGTGAACCAGCGTTGGAAGCTGGCGCGGTACGGCACCAACGACCTGCGCGGGGCGTGGCAGGAATTGGAGTCCCCGACGCTGATCGGGCTCTCCGGGCCCCAGCTCTGCGCCCCGGCCCTCCAGTACGAGTTCGAGGACGGCCAGCCCCGCTACAGCCTCTACATCCAGACCGCCTGCTTCGAGCCAGGCGGCGTCATCATGGAGGCGGACTCCACGGACGGGGTGACGTTTTGGGGCAGGCCGGAGCCCCTGGTGACGAAGGCCTCCGTCCAGGCAAGGCGGCCGCTCATCGGCGTCTACGACCCCAGCTATTCGCGGGTCACGGTGGAGGGCCGGATGCACGACTGCCTGACCTTCACCGGCATCACGCGGATGAACCCGCGATCGCCGCACGAGGCGATGGGGGACATCTACCTGATGCTGCGGGAACGCGGCCCGTCCCGCGCAGGATGGTCGGAGCCCCGGCTCGTCCTCGAGATGCGGGACATCATGTTCCACAACCAGCCGCGGCACGTGAAGGAAGGCTGGTGCGTCTACGAGTGGTGCCCCGAGGGCACCCAGGTCATCGGCCTCGACGACCGGCACTACCTGATGGTCGGCGTCTGCTTCCTGCCGAAGGGAGAGGGGTGCGACGGCGAGAGGCAGCGCGTCTTCTTCGCCGCGGCGGACCATATCCATGGCCCCTTCGTCGCCTTCGCCCGGCCCTTCGAGCCCGCGGACGAAAGGGGAGAGAACGGGCACCCGGACACGGTGGTCGACTGGGAGAACCAGGTCCTCGAGGTCATCCTGCAGGAGCGCGGGCGCCGCCTGCCCGACGGCAGGGGCGCGCCATGGGGCCTGCGGCATGGCCAGGTCGATCTCCAGCTATTCCGGCCGCTGATGGACGAAGCCATTTGGCGGCGCAGGCACGGCCTGCCGGACGAGGACCTGACCCGGCACCTCTGCGACGGGACCTGCTCCACGCCGATCACGCGGATGGCGACCGGAGACCTTCTGCCGCTCCGCTGAGACAGCCTGCCGTCCCGGGCCGCATCGGGTTCGCCAGGCGGACCGCCGAGGTGCCGGCAAGGCGGGACTGCGGGGCGGTTTTCCGCAAAGTGACAGATGCCCCGGAAGCGGATAGTCTGCCGCGGTTTGCTGAGGCTTGCGTGTCCCACAATACCTTCGGCCACCTCTTCCGCGTCACCACCTGGGGCGAGAGCCATGGGCCCGCCATCGGCTGCGTGGTGGATGGCTGCCCGCCGCGGCTCGCGCTCACCGAGGCCGATATCCAGCCCTATCTGGACCGCCGCCGCCCCGGCCAGTCCCGCTTCGTGACGCAGCGGCAGGAGCCGGACCAGGTGCGCATCCTCTCCGGCGTCTTCGAGGGGCTGACCACCGGCACGCCCATCGCGCTGCAGATCGAGAACCAGGACCAGCGCTCGCGCGACTATGGCGAGATCAAGGACAGCTTCCGCCCGGGCCATGCCGACCTGGCCTATGAGCTGAAATACGGCATCCGGGACTACCGCGGCGGCGGCCGCTCCTCGGCGCGGGAGACCGCCATGCGCGTCGCCGCCGGCGCCGTGGCGCGCAAGGTGCTCGGCCCGGAGGTCCGCATCCGCGCCGCCCTGGTGCAAGTGGGCGATGACCGGATCGACCGCGCCCGCTGGGCTTGGGCGGCGGTCGAGGCCAACGAGTTGTTCTGCCCCGACCCCGTCGCCGCCGCGCGCTGGGAGGAACGGCTGCTCGCCGTGCGGAAAGCCGGCTCCTCGCTCGGCGCCGTCATCGAGGTGGTGGCGGAGGGCGTGCCCCCCGGCCTCGGCGCCCCGGTCTATGGCAAGCTCGATGCCGATATCGCCGCGGCGCTGATGGGCATCAATGCGGTGAAGGGCGTCGAGATCGGCGAGGGTTTCGCCGCCGCCGCCCTCTCCGGCGAGGCCAATGCGGACGAGATGCGCATGGGCCGGGATGGGCGCGTGGCCTTCGCGGCCAACCATGCCGGCGGCGTGCTGGGCGGCATCTCCACCGGACAGGACATCGTCGCGCGTTTCGCGGTGAAGCCCACCTCCTCCATCCTGACGCCGCGCCAGGCGGTGGACCGGCAGGGCCGGGAGGTGGAGGTGCTGACCAAGGGGCGTCACGACCCCTGCGTCGGCATCCGCGCGGTGCCGGTGGGCGAGGCGATGCTGGCCCTGGTCCTGGCCGACCACCTGCTGCGCCACCGCGCCCAGAACCCGGACGCGCCCAGCGAGGCCCGGCTGCCGCGGAACTGAGCCGGCCCGATGGCCGCAGGGCCGCCCGGCCCGGAGGCCTGAATCGGCCCGGGGATGCAAGGCGCCGGCCCGATACTTGACGGCGCCGGACGGGACGGCTTTAGGAAGCAGCAACGAGGAAGACGAGAGAAGGCCATGCCCTTCGCCGACCCGCAGCCTTCCGCGGCCGCGCTCGATGCCTTCATCGCGCTCTGCGGCGAATCCGCCTGGCGCGGCCGGCTGGCGGATCTCGGCAGCCGCGCCCGGTCCGGCTCCCTCAGCGGCCGCGCCGCGCAGCACCGCCATGCGCTGGAACTCGCCCTCGCCCGGCTCTGCGACAAGGTCCTGGACGACCGCAGGGCCCTGGCCCGCGCCAGCCTGGCCGAACGCCGGCTCTGCGCCTTCGCCGGGGAGGCGGTGCAACTGGCCGAAAGCCTGCCCCCCATCCCGCGCGACAGGCTGCGGCAGGAGATCCTGGCCGGGCTGACCGGCGAGGGCACGCTGATCCCGCTGTTCCACCTGCTCCGCACCGCCGCCCAGTTCCGCAGCCGCGGCTTCGCCGTGCGCTTCGCCGGGCTGGCCGAGGGCGCGCCGCACGACCTGCTGGTGGAGCGGGACGGCGCCACCGCCGCGGTGGCCTGCGAGACCGTCTCCGCCGAGGAGGGCCGCCCGCTGCATCGCGGCGACTGGTACGCGCTGGTCGACCGCATCAATCCGGGATTGCAGAACTGGCTGGCCGCCCATCCCGGCCGCTACCTGCTGAAGATGACCCTGCCCGAGGGGATCGGCGGCCCCGACCAATTGGCCGGGTTGCAGCAGCGGATCAGCGGGCTGCTGGCGGCGGAGCGGCAGCAGGATGCCGGCGGCCTCCAGGCGGTGCTGAAGCTCGACCCGCTGATCCTGGCCGGCGCCCAGGCCCAGGATCAGGCGGGCGGCCTCCCTGCCCGGCTGCGCGCGCAATTCGGGCCGGAGGCGCATCTGGCCGTCACCGCCGATAGCGGCAGCGGCAGCGTCTTCGTCATGGCCGCCCGCGTCACGCGGGAGAACGAGATCGCCGCCGCGGTCTGCCGCCGCCTGGCCCTGGCCGCGGAACGCCGGCTCTCCGGCCGGGAACCCGGCATCCTCTCGGTCCTGCTGGAGGATGTGGACCGCACCGAATGGCAGGCGCTGCGCGAGCGGCTGGAACTGGAAGGGGCGGTGCGCCGCTTCCTCACCGCGCCGGTGGCCCGGCGGGTGGTGGCGGTTTCCTGCGCCTCGCGGCTGGAATTGTTCGGGGCGTCGCGGCCGGATGGCGCCGAGGGGGGATCTCCGCTTCCGCAACCAGGGCCATCCGGCGGCCCGGTATCCGGCGCTGGCGCCGGCCATTCTCTCCTCGATGTGATGAGGGCCGGCCAACCGCGACCGGTCGCGGAAATGCCAGGAAACCCGCCGGATTTCGCCACGTTCTTTCCCATGATCTACAAGGCCGGCCCCTTCCTTGGCCGGCCCGGTGCGAGAACGAGGACCCGATGACCGAACGAGAGTTCCAGGCCAAGCTGGCCGAGTTGGACCGGCTATTGAACGACCCCGAAGTGCGCATGGACCCCGACCGGGTCTGGACCCTGCTGGCCGAGATCAGCGCCCGGCAGGTGCAGGGCGCCGCCCGGGCCTAGATCCGGCCGCCATCGCCTTGGCTTGAACCCCGCTCCGGTGGATGCACCGGAGCGGGTTTTGCTTGTGGCCCGCCGCGCGGTTCAGGCGACCTCGAAGAGCCCCGCGGCCCCCTGGCCGCCCCCGATGCACATGGTAACGACGACGAAGCGCCCGCTGCGGCGCTTCGCCTCGATCAGCGCATGGCCGGTCATGCGCGCGCCGCTCATGCCATAGGGATGGCCGATGGAGATGGCACCGCCATCCACGTTCAGCCGGTCATCCGGGATGCCGAGCCGGTCCCGGCAATAGATCACCTGGCAGGCGAAGGCCTCGTTCAGCTCCCAGAGGTCGATATCCTCGACCTTCAGCCCGTGCTGCTTCAGCAGCTTCGGCACCGCGAAGACCGGGCCGATGCCCATCTCCGCCGGGTCGCAGCCCGCCACCGCCATGCCGCGATAGATGCCGAGCGGCTGTAGGCCGCGGCGTGACGCCTCCTGCTCCTCCATCAGCACCGCGGCCGAGGCGCCGTCCGAAAGCTGCGAGGCATTGCCGGCGGTGATGCAGCGGCCCTGCTGGATGCGCTGCCCCTCGGCCAGCACCGGCTTGAGGGAGGAAAGGCCCTCCAGCGTCGTCTCCGGCCGGTTGCCCTCATCCTTGGTGAGCGTCACCGGCTTCTGGGAGATGGCGCCGGTGGCCTTGTCCGCCACCGCCATGACGGAGGGCATGGGCACGATCTCGGCATCGAAGCGCCCGGCCGCCTGGGCCGCGGCGGTGCGCTGCTGCGAGCGCAGCGCGTATTCGTCCTGTGCCTCGCGCGAGACGCCGTAGCGTTCCGCCACGATCTCGGCGGTCTCCAGCATGGACATGTAGAGCTGCGGCACATGCTCCACCAGCCAGGGGTCGCGGGTGCGGTGCCGGTTCATCTTGTCGTTCTGCACCAGCGAGATGGATTCCAGCCCGCCGCCCACCGCCACCTGCATGCCATCCACCATCACCTGCTTCGCGGCGGTGGCGATGGCCATGAGGCCGGAGGAGCATTGCCTATCGACGCTCATGCCCGGCACGGTATCCGGCAGGCCGGCGCGCAGCGCGCATTGCCTGGCGAAATTGCTGCCCTGGCTGCCCTGCTGCAGCGCGGCGCCGAGGATGACATCCTCGACCTCCGCCGGGTCGAGCCCGGCGCGCTGCACCGCGGCGGCGATGACATGCCCGCCCAGCGCCTGGGCCTGGGTGTCGTTGAAGGCGCCGCGATAGGCGCGGCCGATCGGCGTGCGCGCGGTGGAGACGATGACGGCTGAGCGCATGGTGGCCTTCTCCCTTGCTATTAGTTCGCGCCGAGGATCTTCCACACCCCATCGGCATGCAGCACCGTGCGCTCGCCCACGGCCAGCATGCCGCGGACGAAGACCACGCTGCGGGTGCGGCGCAGCACCTCCGCCCGGCCCTCGACGAATTCTCCCGGCCGGACCGGGGCGATGAACTGGGTATTGAGCTGCACCGTCGTGCAGGCCTGCCGCCCCGCCGCCTCCCAGACCGTCATGCCGAGCAGGTCGTCGGCGAAGCTCGTCAGCATGCCGCCATGCACGACGCCGCCGATATTGAGGTGGCGCGGCTCGGCGAGGAAGCCATAGCGCCAGGTCTCGCCCTCGCGCCTGGCCAGGAAGGGGCCGATCAGCGCCGGATAGCCATCCCCGCGCATGCGCTTCCAGCCGGCGGCGAGGGGGTCGAAAGGGGGAGGCGCGGCGTCGGGCATGTTTCCTCGGCGGCTGTTGCGGGTGCCACGGCCCCGGGCCGGGCGGGCGGAACGGCATAATCCTTACCCGCTGCGGATGGCCCTTGCGAGGGAAGGTTGGGCGAGGATGCCGCCGGGGCAAGCCGGCGGGAATGGCGGATGCCGATCCTCTGGCAAACGCCGGCTTCCATCCGGCTGATGGTCCGGCAGGCCGCATGTCCCCGGGCGGACTCGAAGGCGCTTTGGCGCAAGGGCCGGGGCAGTTCGTGTTGCGGGAGATCACGCGGCAGGCACAGCGGCACCAGTGCAAGGTTGGAACCGTGCGGAGCGCAGGGAATGCGGGCAAGGCGGTCGCGTGTGGACTGGTGGAGTGAAACGCCTAGCTTGCCAGGTGTTCCCCGCTGCTCGACCGCTGCCACGAAACCGCCTCGGCAGGGATGTCGAAGGCGTTCGTGATCATCCCGATGATCGCGGAGATCAGCTTCGGGTCGCGCATCTCGAATGGGAGATACACCGTGGATGTGTTGGGCGGATGACCACGATAGCAGATGATCGCTACAGGAATCGTGCCTTCGAGCAGGAGGCCAACTCCCTGGTAATAATCCAGGTCATCGTCGCCTTCGGTGGCCTGGATATCCAGGCGGCGTGCAAAATCGGATATGGGCCGAAGCAAGATAGCCTGTGGAATGAACTCCCGCTCTTGCAGTAATTCTTCAAGGTTGGTCGGCCGCATCATCACGGCACCTGCTTGTTTGTCACGACTGCGGGTATGAACGCGAAGCCGTAGTTGTTAAGCTGGACGCCCGGTGTATGCCCGTAATACCAGCGCGCCTCGAAAGGATAGCTGTAATTCGGGTCGTGCGGCACCGGCGTGGTGAACTCTATGCCCCGCTGACCAGGGACCAGGGGACCAAAATAGGCTTTCACGGATGGTATTCCGCTGCCCCGGGCAGGCCGCCCCCAAACCTCGCCGGAAAGCGCCTGCTTGCGTGCTGTCGCGGCTGTTTGCGTTGGGGTTTCAACGCGGTGATAGATCTGTGTGCCTGTGTTTTGCGCGGAGTTACCTGATGCCGCCACATCGGTTGGACTCCCTTGGATATCAGCGCCAGCCGCCATTCCCGCGTGCCTCCCTTATCGCTGGTATCGCTGGGGGGGCCTGGCTCGACCGACCCGTCCGGTCACGGTTCGGCATGGGCGCTGATCCTGTCAAGACTACAGGAACGAAACCCGTGGAACCCGGTTTAGGGCCACTTTCGTAACAGCCTAGGCACTGTGAGGCGCCTCCGCAACTGCTGGATGGTCGCCCCTTGCCAGTATCCAGACCATACCCGCGACACGCGATGCCCAGGCGTGGCAGCCGCTGCCAGGCCATGCGGCGCCCGGTTCGGCCGGTGCCAGCAGGAAGAGCGTGCGAGCCTTTGCCGACAGGAGGAAGTCTCGGGCCATCCGCCCTGGTCGTAATCCAGGCCACGGCACCACCCGCCGCCTTCATTCCCCTTGCAATATGGAATATATTCCTGCTACTCTCCGCATCCCTGCCCCGCGGATGCCCCCACCCATGCCCAGCCTCCTCCCCCCCAGCCTTCCCCACCCGGCTCGACCTGGTCCACCGCCTCTCCCTCGACCCGATCCGCTGCCGCACCCCGCCCCGCCCCTGGACCCCGCTCACCGATGCCGAATGGCAGGCCATCGCCCCCTTCCTCGCCGCCCATGGCTGCGGCCTCAGCCTCACCCGCCGCGCCGGCCGCCCGCCCCAGGACACCCGCGCCCGGCTGGACGCCATCTTTCGCGCCGTGACGCTCAAGCACCCGCGCGGCGGCCGCGGCGCCTGGGCGCAACTGCCGCCCGAGCATGGCAAGCCGGATACCGTCTCCCGCACCCATCGCCGCTGGGCCCGCGCCCATCTCTGGGCCCGGCTGCTGGCCGAGGTCGCCTGCCCGACCTGCCCGCCGGCTTTGGGAAACCTCGCCTATCTCATCTGCTGCGCCTTCCGCCGCGCGGTCCGCGTCATGGGGCTGCGCGCCATCCTGCTGGCCCGTCGGCTGCGGCTCCACTCCGCCCTGCCCGCGCCCGCGGTGCTGCTGCCCGACCCGGATTTGTCCGAAAGGCTGCTGCCGCTCCTGCCCGCCGTCCTCAATCACCTGGCCCGCCACCCCGGCTGGCGCCCGCCACGCGGCGCCCTGCGGGGCCTCTCCGGGCTGCTCCGCCTCTGCGCCGGCCGCCGCCGCATCAGCCGCTGGATGGAACCGGCGTGAGGCCGCGGGGGCGCCGCATGTTGCACCGCGACATCGGGCGTGTTTTGCGCCGCCGCGCCCCCGGGTCTAAAGCCACCCCCGCTGCAATCGAGGCCCCGGATGAGCATCACCCCCGCCGTTGCCCCCACCCCTGCCCCCTCCCCCATCGCCTTCTTCGACATGAAGGCGCAGCAGGCGCTGATCCGGGCCGAGATCGATGCCGGCATCGCCCGCATCCTGGAGCATGGCCGCTTCATCCAGGGGCCGGAGGTGGATGCGCTGGAGGCGAAGCTGGCGGCCTTCTGTGGCGCCGCGGAATGCGTCGGCGTCTCCTCCGGCACCGATGCCCTGCAGATCGCCCTGATGGCCGAGGGCATCGGCCCCCGCGATGCGGTGTTCCTGCCCGCCTTCACCTATACCGCCACCGCCGAGGTGCCGCTGCTGCTCGGCGCCACGCCGGTCTTCGTGGATGTGGAGCCGGCCAGCTTCAATCTCGACCTCGCGGACCTGGAGCGCCGCATCGCGCTGGTGGCGAAGGAAGGGCGGCTCCGGCCGCGCGCCGTGATCGGCGTCGATCTCTACGGGTTGCCGGCGGATTGGCCGGCGATCGAGGCGCTTTGCGCCCGGCACGGCATGTTCGCCCTGGACGACGCCGCCCAGGCCTTCGGCGCCAGGCTGGAGGGGCGGCGCCTCGGCGGCTTCGCCCATGCCACGGCCTGCAGCTTCTACCCGACCAAGACGCTCGGCTGCTACGGCGATGGCGGTGCCATCATCACCAACGACCCGGCGCGGGCCGAGCTGTATCGCTCGCTCCGCACCCATGGCGAGGGCAAGTCCCGCTACGAGGTGCTGCGCACCGGCATGAACGGCAGGCTGGACAGCATCCAGGCCGCCATCCTGCTCGCCAAGCTGCCGCTGCTGGAGGCGGAGCTGGCCGCCCGCGCCCGCGCCGCCGGCTGGTATGCGGAGCGGCTGCGGGAACCCGTGGTGGCGCCGCAGGGGCGCGCGGGGGCGGAAAGCGCCTGGGGCATCTATTCCATCCTGCTGCCCGATGCCGATTCCCGTACCCGGGTGCAGGCGGCGATGCAGGCGGCCGGGGTGCCCTCCGCCATCTACTACCCGAAGCCGCTGCACCATCAGCCGGCCTATGCCGCCGCCCATGCCGGCTCGCTGGCGGGCGGGCCGCCGCCCCTGCCGGTCAGCGAGGCGCTGTGCGGGCGGGTGCTGTCCCTGCCCATGCACCCCTACCTGACGGAGGCACAGGTGGAGCGGGTCGCCGCTGCCGTCCTGTCCGGGTTGTAACCCTTCGCAAAATTGCGCCTCCCGGTGAACCGGGAGCCCCCGGCAGGCTTCCAAGAGGCGTAGCGTTGCAACCGCCCGATGGCCGCGACGGCATTCCCCATCCCGGCTGCATTCGGGTGGTTCAATCCGAAGGGGTCTGGCATGCGCCGGCGCTCCCTGCTGGCCGCGGCCGGTGCCGCGGCGATCCTGCCCCGGCCAAGGCCCGCGCGGGCCGAGGAGCCGGTGGACATGCTGCTGGTCCTGGCGGTGGATGTCAGCCGCTCGGTCGATGAGGACGAGGCGCGGCTGCAGCGGGAAGGCTACCGCGCCGCCGTCTCCGACCCCGCGGTGGTGGAGGCGATCCGCGGCGGCATGATCGGCGCCATCGCATTGGCCTATGTCGAATGGGCCGGCGCGGAGTACCAGCGCCTGGTGCTGCCCTGGACCCGCATCGGCGGCCAGGCCGATGCCACCGCCTGGTCCGAGCGGCTGGCGGAGGCACCGCGCGCCTCGCTCTCCTGGACCTCGATCTCCGCCGCGCTGGACTTCTCGCGCGGCGTGCTGGCGGAGGCGCCCTTCGAGGCGACGCGGCGGGTGGTGGATGTCTCCGGCGACGGGGTGAACAACAGCGGCGGCCCGGCCGAGGCGGCGCGCGACCGGCTGGTCGAGGAGGGCATCACCATCAACGGCCTGCCCATCATCAACGACCGCCCGACCTTCGGCCGGCTGCCGCCCCTGCCGCTCGACGAGTACTACCGGGACAGCGTGATCGGCGGCCCCGGCGCCTTCGTCATCGTGGTCGAGGATTTCCAGAGCTTCGGCAATGCGGTGAAGCGCAAGCTGATCCGCGAGATCGCCGCCCTCCCGGGGCCGGTCATGGGCTGAGCGGCCCGGTTGGCCGGCAAGATACAGGCGGCCCGGCAGGCACCAGAGGCCGGCTCAGCGCTCCACATCCTCGATGGACAGGCCGAAGGCGGCGACGCCCTCGGCCAGCAGGTCGCCCAGCATGTCCATGTTCATCAGGTAGGTGCCGGCGTCGTGGCCTTCGTTCCGCTCGGCGGCCAGGCGCACCGCCTCGGCCCAGTCCTCCGGGCCGTAATCGCCGCGGCCGGTCCAGGCGAGGGCGATCAGCGCCGCCTGCTCGTCGTCGTTCAGCTCGTTGATGAACAGCAGCAGCGCGTCATCCGTGATGTCGTCCGGATTATCCTGCAGCAGCGCCGCCTCGCTGTTCTCGTCCTCGGAAAGTTGTTCGGGCTCGGTTTCCTCCTTGCCCTGGATGGCCCGCGCCAAGTCCACCACGGTCGCCACCGTCTCCAGGCTGATGCCGAGATCCACATCGTCGTCGTCGGGCTGGTCCGCCATCGCTACCCCCTCGGGATGCTCGCGTAAGGCGGCAGGGCGGCGGGTGGTTCCCTCGGCACCGCAGATGGGTGGTCGGGAACGATGCGCCGGGCCGGGGCGTTGACCCGGGCCAGAACGGACAGCTTCAGAAAATCCTGCAAGGAAGGCTTTTAACCGATGGAGAACGCTAGCGCAAGCCTGTCGACATGGTCGCGCATCCTTGGCGCCTCCCTGGTAGCGGCCGTGGTGGCGCTGCCGCTCGCTGGGCCCGCGGCGGCGACGGCCGAGGCCACGGAGCGGCTGGCGCTGCCTGGCTCGGGCATCGGCTGCGGCCCGATGGTCGCCGGCGCCGCCCTGTTCGAACGCGTGCGGGCCGAAAAGCCACGGGCCGCGCGGCGTGACCGGCAGGCCGCCAAGCGCCCCAGCCCGGCGCCCCCCCGCTTCTGCGCCCATGCCGCTGGGGGTGGCCACGGACGGCTTCATGCACGCGTTCTACACCTGCGCCGAAACCGCGCTGCCGGCATACCGGGTCGGCACGGGCTGGCTCGCGGTCGGGCCGGTGCGGCGAAGCTGAGGCGCGATCAGTCGCCCAATCCGCGCGAAAGCCGGGTTGACCAAGCGGCGCCCCTCCGGCAGCGCCGCCAGCGCCTCCAGGCCGGCGGCCTCCAGCACCGACGCCGCCGCCCTCGGATCCTCCCGCTGCCGCGCCGGGGAAGCGACTGGAAACCGCCCTAGCGGCGCGACAGGTCCACCAGCCCGGCGAAGCCCGTCTCGGTGCCGAAGGCGAGATGCGAGCCGGCCGGATTCCAGGCCAGGGCGGAAATCCCGCCATGGCCCGGGGGCGCCACCGGCACCACCTTGCCGGAGCCGATCTCGGCCAGCAGCACCAACCCATCGGCAAAGCCCGCGGCGACGACCTCGTGCTGCGGATGGCAGGCGACGGCGGTGCAGATCACCCCGTCGCCGCCGGCCAGCTCGGTGGGCGCCTTGCCCATCGGGCCGCCGCCGAAGAAGGGCCAGATCACCACGCTGTCGGCGCCGCTGGTCGCCAGCCAGCGGCCTTTGCCGGTGAAGGAGAGGAAGCGCGTCTTGGAGGGATAGCCCGACATCCGCATGTGCTGGCCATCCGCCAGGCGCCAGCCATGCAGGGAATTCTCCTGCATCGCCGTCACCACATGCCCCCCCGTCCGGGCTGATGGCGATGCCGGCATGGCTGCCCTTCCATTCCAGCAGCCGCGGCTTGTCCTCCTTCGCGCCGACGAACCAGAGCGAGGCGCCATTGTAGTGGCTGGCCGCCACGCGCTTGCCCTTGGCATCGAAGGCGATGCCGCCGACCGAGCTTGGATGCGCCAGCGTCTTCAGCGTCCGGCCGCTGCCATCCAGCAGGTGCAGCAGCTTGCCGACGGAGGCTGCGCGCAACCCGCTCTCATGCGCGGCCACATGCTCCACCCATTTCATGGCGCCGAGCCGGAGCAGTTCCGTCACCGTGCCATCCGGCGCCGTGCGAACCAGCCGCCCGTCATCGCCGCCGGTGAGGAAGCCGTCCCGCGCATCGGCGCAGAGATCGAGGCAGGCGCCGTCATGCGCCGCCACGCTCGCCCACTCCGCCTCCGGCGCTCCCGGAGGGGCGAGGCGCAGCATGCCGTCGCCGAGGCCGAAGGCGCAGCCGGCACCGTTCCGCGCGAAGGCGATGCCCACCACCCAGGCGCCCAGTTCACGCCCGACCCCGCGGGAGGCGAGCAGGAAATCGGCTTCAGCGGTGGCGGACATCGGGCATGCTCCTCAAGGCGGTCATTCGGCGTGGTCCAGGGCCATCCTGGCGGCCCCCTACTCCATCCGCCGCGTGATCTCGGCCAGCGTCGCGCCCAGGTCAAGGATTCCCCAGCCCAGCCGGTTGTTCCAGGCGGCGCCGGCTGGGCGGCGGGCCTGCCGCCGCAGGCACTCGCGCAGCATGGCCGGCGGCAGATCGCAGGGGGACCAGCCGCTCCGCAGCGCCGCCACCGCCCCGGCCGCAATGCCGCAGGCCGCGGAGGTGCCGGTATTCGCGCCGGCGGCATCCTCGTCATCGGCGAACTGGCTCGGCGCACAGAGATCGGGCTTGTCATGCGCGAGCCGCGCCGCTTCCGGCCCCTGGGGCGGGTGGTCCTGGGACGGAGAGGCATAGCCGGCCTGCTCCGGCGGTTCGGGCCGCGGCCCCGGCCCCTGGGAGGAATAGCCGAGCCAGGTTCCGTCCACGCGCACCGCGCCGACCGTCAGCACCTCCGGGCGTGCATTCGGGCCGTGGACGCTGCGGCCCGGTCCCCGGTCGTCCGGCCCGCAGCGGCTCTTGGGGCAGAAGCCGCCGCAATTGCCGGCGGCGAAGACCACGTCGAACCCGCTCTGGTCGTGGCGCCAGATTCGCCAGTTGAGGGGGTGCTCCGCGCTGTCGCTGTGGCAGGAGCACGGCATCCCGGGATGGGCATGCTCCATCCGCCGGTCATAGACCCCCCCAGGCATTCACGATCACCCAGCGTTCGCTCGCCCGGCCTGCGGACCGCAACCTGTCGATATCCTCGTAGACGGCGGCGGCGGCGAGTTGGGCGTCCTTCAGGAAGGCCCGCTGGTTCCCGATCTCGGGCGGCAGCAGGGGCAGGTCGAAGATTCGCGCCTCGGGCGCGACCGCCAGGACGTTGCGCGCCACCATCGTGCCATGGGAGCGGCGCGGGTCGGCATTCCGGGTACCGGCCAATGGCGCCGGCATGGCGCTTCGGCGATCCTCGAAGCGCCACTTCCCGTCCTCCTTCCGCCAGGCCCCGCCGCGCCTGGCCGCCGGCAGGCGGCCGAGATCCACACCCTGATCCACGACCACGACATTGACCCCCTGCCCCCGGAGCGGGCCGAGGGCGGGTTCCCCGATCAGCGCCAGCGCAGCCCGGCGCGTGCCGAAGAGCGGCGCCGCCGCCTCGCCCGGGCACCAGCAATCCGCGGCCGCGATGGGCAGATCCACGCCGAGGCCGAATGGCTTGCCCTGGGGTCCGGCATGGGGTCCGGCGTCCGGCCGCTGCTCCAGGTAGCCGGCGAGCGCCTCCCGGAAGGCTTCGACCGTGCCCGTGTCGTCGAACTCCAGGCTGAGCACGATGCGCTTCGCCTCGGTGTCCGCGCCTGGCTCCCGGCGAACCGAAGCGGCGAAGGGCGCGCCAAGCACGACCCGCGAAACGACTTTGAAGCGCAACGGCAGCGGGCCCTTCGCCGCTGCCCGCAGCATGTTCCGGAGGTCGTCCTCGGCGGCCGCCAGATCCCTTTCGCAGGCGGCGAGGAGTTCGCCCCTGGCACTGAGCGCAAGATAATGCCGGATTTTCTGACCCGTGCGCATGCCTGCCTCCCCGGGCCGTTCTGGCCCTTGCGGTGCGTGACAGCATAATGGGATGGTATACTGCGGCAAAGCATCCCGAACCGGCACGCAGAGCCATGCCCACCTCGCCCCTCGGCAAGCCACCGGAGGCTGGCGACCAGCCCCATGAGCGGCGGCTGGTGGCGATCGCCTTCGCCGATATCGCCGGCTACTCGATCCTGATGGCGGCGGCGGAGCAGCGGACCTACGAGCGCTGGATGGCGCTGCTCGGCGAGGTCATCCGGCCGGCGGTGCAGCACTGGCGCGGCCGCCTCATCCAGATCTCCGGCGATGGGATCGTGGTCGAGTTCACCAGCGCGCTGGATGCCGTGGAGTGGGCGCGCGACCTGCAATCCAGGCTGCGGCTGATGCCCGAGGCGAATCCCTCGATCGTGCTGCGCATCGCCATCCATCTCGGCGAGGTGTTCGTCTCGGACGGGCTGCTCTTCGGCGACGCGGTCAACCTGACCGCGCGGCTGCAGGAACACGCCGTGCCAGGGGGGCATCGTGCTGTCGGAGGAGGTGCACGGCCTGGTGCGCGGCCCGCTCGGCGCCGAGATCCGCGACCTCGGCTTCCTCCAGCTCAAGAACATCGCCCAGCCGAGGCGCGCCTATGCGCTCGAGGTCGCGGCATCGCGGGCGCTGGCACCGAGCCTGCCGACGCCGGGCCTGCTGCCCTCCATCGCCGTGCTGCCGCTCGAGAACATGGGCGGCGACCCCGCCGATGACTATTTCAGCGATGGCATCGTCGACGACATCATCACCTCGCTCGCCGGGCTGCACGAGCTCTTCGTGATCTCCCGCGGCTCGACGCTGCCCTTTCGCGGGCGGCCGCGCGACCCGCGGGAGGTGGGGCGCGCGCTCGGCGTGCGCTATGCCCTGACCGGCAGCCTCCGGCGCTCCTCCCGGGCGCTCAGGATCGCGGTGCAGCTCTGCGACGCGCAGAGCAGCGCCATCCTCTGGGGCGACCGCATGGAGGTCTCGCCCGGCGAGCTGTTCGAGGCGCAGGACCGCATCGTGCAGCAGGTGGTGCGCGGCATCGCCCCCAATGTCCGGGCCGCGGAACTGCACCGCGCCATGCGCAAGCGGCCCGAGAGCTTCACCGCCTACGACCATACCCTCTATGCCCTGCACGCCATGGAGAGCCTGGACCGGGACACCTTCCGCAAGGCGCGCGCCTGCCTCGACCAGGCGATGGCGGAGGACCCCGGCTTCGCCATGCCGGTCGCCTGGGCGGCGCGCTGGCACAGCCTGCATGTCGGCCAGGGCTGGTCGAGCGACGCGCAGGCCGATGCGCTGCAGGGCTCCGCGCTGGCGGAGCGCGCCATCGGCCTCGACGGGCAGAACGCGCTGGCGCTTGCCACCTATGGGCATGCGCGCTCCTTCCTGTTCCACGACTGCGACACCGCGCTCGGTTGCTTCGACCGGGCCCTGGCCGCCGCGCCGAGCAGCGCGCTGGCCTGGACCCTGTCGAGCGCGACGCTCAGCTATCTCGGCCGCGGCGAGCAGGCGGTGCGGCACGCCGAGCGCGGCATGCAGCTCTCGCCGCTGGATCGCGTGCGGTACTTCCAGCACATGTTCCTCGGCATCGCCCATTACGCGAATGGCAGCTACGAGGAAGCCGTGCGCTGGGCCCGCCTCTCGGCCAGCGAGAACCCGTCCTATACCTCGACGCTGCGCGTGCTCATCGTCTCCCTGGCGGCGCTCGGCCGGCTGGAGGAGGCGCGCGAGGCCGCGGCGCGGCTGCTGCGGCTGGAGCCCGGCTTCCGCATCGGCGAGTACCTGCTCACCAGGATTCCCTATCTCGAACCAACGCTGCGCGCGCGCTGCGCCGAGCACCTGCGCAAGGCGGGCCTGCCGGAATGACCGCAAGGCCGGGAAGCGGCCGGGGCAAGAAGGAGGAAGGACGATGAGCGGTGCGATCGGGGTTGCCGACGGCATGGACGGCATGGACGGAATGGATGGGATGGACGGCATGCAGGTGGCGGCTGGCACCGGCGCCGGCGCCGAGATGCTCCGCCCCATCGGCGTCTCGCCGGCGCTGGCGCCGCAGCGGGACGAGACCGGCGAGATGGAATCCTGGCTGCGCGGCAATAAATGGCCCCCCGGCGATGCCGCCGGCTGGCCGCTGATGCCGGAGACCGGCCACTTCCGGCGCGAGGGCTGGTCCGCGTATCATCTCTCGATCGCGGGCCTGGCCGAATTCGCGCAGCAGCCGGGCTGGGCGACCCTCCTCGACCGGGAGAAGGATCACTACAAGCACGTGGATGTAGCGGAGGAGCTGCGGCAGCTTGCCGAACTGGCGGAATACCGGCCCGGCGTCATCGCCGAGGCGATGGCGCAGCGCAACAACATCCTCGGCTATTTCCGCGGCGTGCTGAGCTTCGATCGGGACTCGTATCGCGCTACCTTCGACCTGGCGATGATCGCGCTGCGGGTCGCGCAATTCCAGGCCATGCACTGGAAGATGGTATTCGCCCGCCCGCGGCCCACGGCCTTGTCGCCGCGGCTGATGCCGCCGATCGACCCGCCCGGCCACGCCGCCTACCCGAGCGGCCATGCGACCGAGGCCTTTCTGCTCGCCGCCTGCCTGGAACAGGTGATGCCCGAGGCGATCAGGCAGCCCGGAGAGGAGCGGGGCCCGCTCTGGCGCATGGCGGAGCGGGTCGCGCGCAATCGGGAGGTGCTCGGGATGCACTACCCGAGCGACAGCGCGCTCGGCCGCAGGATCGCCAGGCTTTCGCTGCCGCTGCTGCTGGCCTGCCCCACGGTGGCGGGGCTGGTCGAGGCGGCAAGGGTGGAATGGGCGCCGCGCAGCCGGGAAAACCGGCCACCGGCCAACCAAGCCTATTGGGGGGAGCGCCCTTGAGGGCAACGGGCCGGGCCGCCCCCCGCGGGCGGCCCGGACCGCTTGGTCAGCGCTTCAGCGCGCCGCCTCGGCGGCGGTGTCCTCGACTTGGCAGGCTTCGAAACCGCGGCGGAGCTGCGGCCGGTTCAGGTCGCGGCCGATGAAGACGATCTTGGAGTGCCGCGGGTCGCCCTCCTTCCAGGGTCCGATGAAGTCGCCATCGGCGATCATGTGCACCGCCTGGAAGGCGAAGCGCCGGTCCTCGCCCTGGTAGTGCAGGATGCCCTTGGTGCGCAGCAGGTCCTGGCCCTTGCTGGCGAGCAACTGGCTGATCCAGGCGTTGAAGCGCTCCGGGTCGATCGGGCGGGACACCTCGAAGGAAAGCGACATCACCTCGCTGTCGTGCTCGTGCGCATCCTCGCCGGAGAGGAATTCCGGCTCCCGCTCCAGGATGCGCGCCAGGTTGAAGGCGTCGCGGCCGATCACCGCCTCAATCGGCACCGCCGATTTCGTGCTGCGGCGGATCTCGGCATAGGGGTTGATGCCGCGGATGCGGCGCTCCAGCGCCTCCGCCTCCGCCTCCTCCACCAGGTCCATCTTGTTCAGCAGGATGATGTCGGCGAAGGCGATCTGCTCCTCGGCCTCCTTGCTGTCGGCGAGGCGCGCCGGCAGGTTCTTGGCATCCACCACGGTGACGATGGCATCGAGCCTGGTGGCGCGCTTCACGTCCTCATCGGCGAAGAAGGTCTGCGCCACGGGGGCGGGGTCGGCGAGGCCCGTGGTCTCCACGATGATGCCGTCGAACCGGCCGCGCCGCTTCATCAGCCCGTTGATGATGCGGATCAGGTCGCCGCGCACGGTGCAGCAGATGCAGCCGTTGTTCATCTCGAAGACCTCCTCGTCGGTATCGACGACGAGGTCGTTGTCCACGCCGAGCTCCCCGAACTCGTTGATGACCACGGCGAATTTCTTGCCGTGGTTCTCGCTGAGGATGCGGTTGAGCAGGGTGGTCTTGCCGGCACCGAGATAGCCGGTCAGCACGGTGACGGGAACGGGAACGGGGTCGCTCATTCGAAGGGGGTCTCCGCAGGGGGCGGGAAAAGGATAGGGGGGATCGGACGGGAATATGGGCCGGCTGGCACGGGCGGCAAAGGGCAGGGGTCGGCAGGGGAGAGGGGCCGGCCCTGCGCCGACAAGCTTCCTAGCCCCGCCGCAGTGCCGTCCTGGCCGTCACCAGCACCGAGAGCGGCGCCGGCCGCCACTCCGGCGGCGCATCGAGCGCCCGCACCACGGTGGCCATCACCGCCGCATCCCGTTCCCGCAGCCGTTCCGGGCCAAGCAGCACCGCCGCCGTGACCGAGGGAAGGCGGCGGCTGCCATGCCTCAGGCCGCTTCCGCCGTGATGGCGTCGGAGAGCGTGCCAAACAGCCGGTCCACATGCCCCCGCTCCACGATCAGCGGCGGCGAAAGCGCCACGATGTCGCCGGTCACGCGGACCAGCACCCCGGCATCGAAGCAGCGGCGGAAGACATCCATGGCGCGGGCCGCGGGCTGGCCCGGCCGCGGCGCCAACTCGATGCCGGCGATCAGGCCAAAATCGCGGATATCGATCACGCCGGGCAGGCTGCGCAGGCTATGTGCCGCCTCCTGCCAATAGGGCTCCATCGCAAGCGCACGGCCGGGGAGATCCTCGCTCCGGTGCAGGTCCAGCGTGGCGATGGCGGCCGCGGCCGCCAGCGGATGGCCGGAATAGGTATAGCCATGGAACAACTCGATCCCGGCCGGGGCCCCGTCCACGATCGCGTCGTAGATGCCGTTGCGGACCGCCACCGCGCCCATCGGCACCGCGGCATTGGTCAGGCCCTTGGCCATGGTCATGATGTCGGGCGCCACGCCCAGCCGCTCGGCGCCGAAGGGCGTGCCGAGGCGGCCGAAGCCGGTGATGACCTCATCGTAGATCAGCAGGATGCCGTATTTGTCGCAGATCGCGCGCAGCCGCTCCAGGTAGCCGCGCGGCGGCACCAGCACGCCGGTGCTGCCGGCGACGGGCTCCACCATGACAGCCGCGATGGTCTCGGCGCCATGCAGCGCCACCAGGTTCTCCAGCGTGTCCGCCAGATACGCGCCATGCTCCGGCTGGCCCTTGGCGAACAGGTTCTCCGCCAGCCCATGGGTATGCGGCAGGTGGTCGACATAGGGCAGCAGGGCGCCGAATTGCTTGCGGTTGCCGCCGATGCCGCCCACCGACATGCCGCCGAAGCCGACGCCGTGATAGCCGCGCTCCCGGCCGATCAGCCGCACCCGCGCGGAGTCGCCTCTGGCCCGGTGATAGGCCAGCGCGATCTTCAGCGCGGTATCGGCGCTTTCGCTGCCGCTATTGGTGAAGAAGACGCGGTCCAGCCCCTCCGGCGTCATCTCCGCCAGCCGTGCCGCCGCCTCGAAGGCGATGGGGTGGCCGAGCTGGAAGGTCGGCGCGAAATCCATCACCGCCGCCTGTTTCTGGATGGCCTCGGTGATCTCCCGCCGACCATGCCCGGCATTGCAGCACCAGAGCCCGGCGGTGCCGTCCAGGATCTCCCGCCCATCCGGCGTGAAGTAGCTCATGCCCTCGGCGCGGGCGAGCATGCGCGGGTTGGACTTGAAATACCGGTTGTCCGAATAGGGCATCCAGAAGGCGTCCAGGTTGTTCGGACGCGAGACGGGCATTTCGTTCATCAGGGACACTCCGGCGAAGCAGGCGCCAGGGAACACCGGGCGCGACGCCAGGGCAAGCGCGCTCCGGGACCTAACCCGGCAGGGTCGCGACGAAACGGGTGCGCGGCGCCGCGCGGTCGAACACGATGCTGCCGCCGCGCAGCAGGGCGCGCAGGATGCGCATGCCGAGGCCGGTGGTGGCGGCCGGGTCGAAGCCCGGCGGCGGGCCGGCCCCCCTCATCCTCCACCGCCATGCGGACCGCCCCGTCAGGTTCCGCCTCGACCTGCACGGTGATGGTGCCGGCGCCGTATTTCAGCGCATTGATGACCAGTTCCGTGACCACCAGGCCGCAGGCGGTGGCCCGGTCCGCGGACCAGAGGATATTGGCGGCAGCCTCCAGCCGCACGGTCCGGCCCGGCGCCTGCTCGCCGAGGTCGCGCAACAGCGCCCCGAGATAGTCCGCCGCATCGATCTCGCCCAGCGTATCGCCGGAATAGAGCCGCCGGTGCACCGCGGCGACGGTCGCTACCCGCTTGACCGCCTCGTCAAGCTGCGTCCGCACCGCCGCATCCGTGGCGGCCCGCGCCTGCAGGCTGAGCAGGCTCTGCACCAGGAACAGCGAATTGCGCACGCGGTGGTGGATCTCCACCATCAGCAGGTCCTTGTCGCGAAGCGCCGCGTCGCGGGCCGCGCGGTCGGCCTCCCGGTCCACAGCCAGGCCGAGCACATTGGCCAGCCCCTCCAGGAACACCACGTCGCGGGGCGAGAAGTCGCCGGGGTCGCGGCTATCCGCCTCCAGCACGCCGAAGGGCTCCCGCTGGCCGCGCACCACGACATTGACGGCACGGCGGACGCCATGCTCGACCATCAGCGCCGGGGTGCGGAAACGGGTCTCCCCGGCCAGGTGGTTGGAGATCACCGGCGCGCCGGTCTTGAGCGCATAGCCGGCCGGGCTGGCGAGATCGGTGCCGAGCCGGGCCACCCCCACCACCCCCGGCCGCCAGCCGATGCCGGCCCGCACCAGCAGCGTATCCTCGCCCGGCCGGTATTGCATGACCTTGGCGAGCGGCGTGTCCAGCCCCTCGGCCGCCAGCCGGGCGGCCTCGGCCAGCAATTCGTCGAAATCATGCTCCGCCAGCGCGAAGCGGCCGAGCTCGCCGATCAGCTCCTGCTGCCGCAGCCGCACGCGGATCTCAGACACGGGGTCGGCCTGTGGGTTGATATGGGTCACGCTCGGGCCTTATCACCGCGGAACCATTGCCGCCAATGGTTGGTTGCGCACCGCAACCATGCCAGCTTGCCGGCGCCCGAACCCGCGGGACCCCGCGGGACCATGGAAAGGCTGCTGCGATGCCGGATGGCAAGATGACAGATGGCCGGCTGGTGCTCGGCAACCGGCGCTACTCCTCCTGGAGCCTGCGCGGCTGGCTGGCGGTGCGCCTGGCCGGGCTGGAGGTGGAGGAGGTGGTGATCCCCATGGGGCCGGACGGCACCCCGGCGATCAGGGCCGCCTCGCCCCATGGGCTGGTGCCCTATCTGGAGCATCGCGGCGCCCGGGTCTGGGAGAGCATCGCCATCGCCGAATATTGCGCCGAGCAGGCCCCCGGCCTCTGGCCCGAGGACCGCGTCGCCCGCGCGGCGGCCCGTTCCATCGCCGCCGAGATGCATGCCGGCTTCCGCGGGCTGCGCCAGGCCATGCCGATGAATCTCGGCCGCGAATTCCCTGGCGGCGGCCGCACGCCCGAGGCCCTGGCCGATATCGCCCGGATCGAGGCGCTGTGGCGCGAGGTCCGCGCCGCCTCCGGCGGCCCCTTCCTCACCGGCCCCCGGCTCGGCCTGGCGGATGCGATCTTCGCCCCGGTGGTGACCCGCTTCCTCACCTGGCAGCCGGAGATCGCCGCCGATACGCGGGACTATGTGGCGGCGGTGCGGGCGCATCCGCTCCTGGCGCGCTGGTATGCCGAGGCGCTGGCCGAGCCGGCGGCCTGGCTGCTCGACAAATACGAAGCCCCGGCCGGCTACGCGCCATGAGCACCGCCCTCGCCCTGGATCATGTCGGCGTCGCGGCGCGCGATCTGGGCCCGCTGGCCGCCACCTACGAACGGCTGGGCTTCGCCCTCAGCCCGGTGGCGCAGCAGAGCGGCCGGCGCAGCCCCGGCGGGCCGGTGGAATTATTCGGCAGCGGCAATCGCTGCGCCTTCCTGCGGCACGGTTATATCGAGCTGATCGCCATCCTGGACCCCGCGCGTTTCGACAATGGGTTGGAGGCCTGGCTCGCCCGCTATGCCGGCCTGCATATCCTGGCGCTGGCGATGCAGGACGAGCAGGGCAATCTGGAACGGCTGCGCCGGGCCGGCGTGCCGGTCCCCGGCATCGCGCATCTGGAGCGCCCGGTGGAAGCGGGCGGCCCCATCGCGCGCTTCGCCCGGCTGCCCCTGCCGGAGGCGCCGGAGGGGCGGCTGCAACTGATCCGCCACCTCACCCCGGAGCTGATCTGGCAGCCCCGCTGGATGCACCACGCCAACAAGGCGGTGGCGCTGGAGACGCTGATCCTGGCCGTGGCCAGCCCGGCCGAGACCGGCGCCCGCCTCTCCCGCCTGGCCGGCCTGCCACTGGAGCCCGATCCGGCAGGCGGCTTCCGGCTGTCCCTGCCGGGCGCCGCGGGGGGCCGCCGGGCCGCAGGCGCCGGCCCTGCCCACCAGCATCCGCATCCTGGGGGCCTCCGCCCTCCCCCCGCCTGCTGCCGGGGGTGGAGGTGCCCAGCCTGCCCTTCATGGCGGGGATGGTGATCCGCACCGGCGACGGCAATGCCGCCGCGCGGCGCGTCCTGCACGGGCTGCCGGTGGCGGAGATCCCGGCGGGCATCCTGGTGCCGCCGGAATGCGCGGGGGGCGCGGCGCTGGTCTTCGCGCCTTGAGTTCGGCCCGCGCCATCGGCCACTCGCTGCGGGTCTATCACGCCCCCGGCCGGGGGCTGCTGCTGGATGCCTTCCACCGCCGCTTCCTCGGCCCCGGCGAACTGGGCTTCGATATCGGCGCCCATGCCGGGGACCGCACCGCCAGCTTCCGCCGCCTCGGCGCCCGGGTGGTGGCGGTGGAGCCGCAGCCGCGCCTCGACCGGCTGCTGCGACTGCTGTTCCACCGCGACCCCGGCGTGACCCGCCTCGCCACCCTGGTCGGGGCGGCGCCGGGCGAGGCGGTGCTGCGGCTGAACCTGGCCAATCCCACCGTGGCCAGCGCCAGCGCCGCCTTCATCGCCGCGGCGGCAGGCGCGCCGGGCTGGGAGGGCCAGGCATGGGACGCCGAATTGCGGCTGCCCGTCACCACGCTGGATGCGCTGGCCGCCGCCGAAGGACGCCCGGATTTCATCAAGCTGGATATCGAGGGCTTCGAGGCCGCGGCGCTGGCGGGCCTCTCCTTCGCGCCGCGCGCGCTTTCCTTCGAATTCACCACCATCCAGCGCGGCGTCGCGCTGGAATGCCTGGAACGGCTCACTGGCCTCGGCTACCGCACCTTCAATGCCTGCCTCGGCGAGAGCATGGGAATTCGTGGCGGCGGCCCCGGTTTCCGCCCCGGCCATGGCCACCTGGCTCGCCGCCCTGCCGCCGGAAGCCAATTCCGGCGACATCTATGCCAGCACGGAGGCATGGCGGCTCCAGGCCAGGGAACCCGCCGGCGCGCCGGCGGCATAGGCCGGAGGAGGTTCCCCCTCCCCGCATCAGGGGAAGGGGAACCCGTCAGGCTCAGCGCGGCGTGGCGGGGGCCGGGCTGCTGTCCGGGGCCGTGGGGGCCGGTGTCGCAGGGGCGGCCTGGCCACGCGGGCCGCGCTGGCCACGATGGTGGCCCTGCGGCAATTCGTCCCGCGTGACGGCATTGTCGCCATTCGCGTCGAAGGCGCGGAACCGCGCCTCGGCGGCGGGGCGGATCTCCTCCAGCGTCACCTTGCCGTCGCGGTTGGCGTCGAGGGCACGGAACATCATGCCCGCGAACTGGCTGTGCCGGCCTGCGCGATCCGGCCCGCCGGGCCGCTGCGCATCACTGCCCTGCGCCGCGGCGCCCTGGCGGCCGGGCTCGCCGGCGCGGCGGCCCATCGGGCGCATCGCCTGCAATTCCTGCTGGGTCAGGCCACCATCGTGGTTGGCGTCGGCCGCGGTGAAGCGCTGCTGCACGAAGACCCAGGCCTCGTCCCAGACCACGCGGCCGTCCTTGTTGGTATCGATCTGTTCGAAGATCGCCGTCAGGCCGCGCCCGGACGGGCCGCCGCCAGGGCCGGCGCCGGGGCCGGGCTGGGCCAGGGCCGGCAGCGCGGCGGCCAGGGTGGCGGCGCCGATGATGGCGGTGCGGAGCAGTCTCATGATCGGATATCTCCCAATGGCCGGCGGATACGGCCGACGGGTTGAAGATGGAGGCCGCATGTAACAGGCGCGTTGCGGCCCGGCGCCCGAAGCGTGAGGAAGCGTAACCGCCCGGCCGGGCCGGGGTTCATCCCCGGCCCATGCCCCCGCCCGCGGCACCTGTCACCCGCGCCCCGGCGTGCCCGCCTCGCCCAGGTCCCACCACATGCCGGTGAAGGCCAGCAGCCCCTCCCGCGCCGGGGCGATCAGCAGGTGCTCGTCCGGCCCGTGCTGCTTGCAGCCATTGTAGCTGTGCGGCACCCAGACCAGCGGCACGCCGAGATGGTCCACGAAGACATCCCCCGGCAGCCCGCCCGAGCTGTTCGGGATGATCTGCACCGGCTTGCCCAGCGTCCGCTGCATGCTCTCCTGCGCCCAGCGCACCCAGGGGTGGTCGGGGTCGGTGCGGCTGGCCGCCATGCGCACGAAGGCGCCCTCGATCCGCACCTCGGGGAAGCCATGCGCGTCGAGATGCGCGCGCAGCGCCGCCTCGAACCGCGCCGGGTCGCTGTCCACGGTGTAGCGGATCTGGCAATGCGCGCGGGCATCGGGCGCCACGGCATTCACCGGGTTCTCCGGCCGGCCGCTCAGCATCGCCAGCACGATCAGGCTGTTCCAGCCATAGATCTTCTCGGCCGGGGTGAGGCCCGGCTCGCCCCAGCCCTCGTCGATGCTGGCCGCGCCCTCGCCACCGCCGACCGGACAGCCCGCCAGCACGCCGCGCACCGCGGCAGGCACGCCATTGCCGGGCAGCCAGTCGCGCACCAGGATCCTGCCGTTCCGGTCCATCATGCTGGACAGCGCCTGCGCCAGGATGATGGCGGGGTCGGTGGTCAGCCCGCCCCAATGGCCGGAATGCACGCCGCCCTCGCGCAGCTTCACCACGAGGTCGAAGTGGTAGGTGCCGCGCGTGCCGGTGGCGATGGTCGGCACCTCGGGCGTGACGCGCGGCCCATCCGAGGCGATCAGCGTATCCGCCGCCAATTCCGCCGCATGGGCGGCCACGAACTCGCGCAGCCCCTTGCTGCCGCGCTCCTCCGCCATTTCCAGCACCAGCTTCACATTGGCGCCGAGGCGGCCGCCGCGCTCCGCCAGCACCGCCTCCAGCGCCGCCAGGTTCAGCGCGTGCTGGCCCTTGTTGTCGGCGGTGCCGCGGCCATACCAGCGGTCGCCCTCCTCGGTGAGCGTCCAGGGGGCGAGGCCGGCGCGCCATTGCTCATCCAGGCCCCGCACCGTATCGCCGTGGCCGTAGAGCAGCACGGTGGGCCGAGCCGGATCCTCGATGCGCTCGGCGGTGAGGATCGGGCCGAAGCCCTCCAGCGGGTTCGGGTGGATCGCGACCTGGAAGCCCATCCGCTCCAGCCAGGGGCGGATCGCCTGTTGCAGGTAGCGGTCCAGTTCCGGCTCGAAGCCCGGCTCCTGCGCGGTGGAGGGGATGGCGACCAGCCGCGTCAGCAGCGCCTTGTAGTCGCCGGCATCGAAGAAGCTGGCGGCGCGCGTGAGCGCACCCTCGCGTGTGGGCATGGCGGTTCCGGGCTCCGGATCGGGTTCGGCCGCAGCATCGCGCGGCCCGGCGCCAAGGTCCATCGGCCCTACCGCTCCGCCCGCCAGCGCAGGAAGGGCGCCAGTTCCGGCAGGTGCTGCGGCGCCGTGGCGGGGCCGGTGAGGCGGAGGCCGATCTCCGGAGCCTCCGCCACCGGCTGGGCGGCGAGGCGGAGGTCCAGCGCGCCGCGCCCGAGATCGATCGCGCCGCTCGCGGTGGCGCTGCCGCCGCCCTCGGTGGTGAGCCGCGCCGTGGTCAGCGTGGCCCGGCCCTCCGTCACCTGCCCGGCGAGTTCCAGCACCTCGAAGGCGGTGGCGCCGCCCGCCAGCGCCTGGCGCAGCGCCGCCTCCGCCAGCGCCGGCTGCCCGGCCGCCGCCTGCAAACCGGCGAGGTCGAAGCCGATCAGCACGCCGTCCCTGACATTCAGGCTGAACCCACCCTCCAGCGTCGCCATCAGCGCCGCCATGCTGTGGCCGGAGGCCGCCAGCCGCACTGACCCCGCCGCCCGCCCGGCGCCGAGATCGAGCGGCAGGTCGAGCAGCGGGCCGCTGATGGTGGCATCCTCCAGCGTCAGGTCCAGCGCCAGGCGCGGCGGCGTGGCGCTGCCCTCCAGCGCCACGCCGCCGCGCAGGGTGCCGCCGCCGAGCCGCGCCAGCAGCCCGTCCAGCCGCAGCGAGCCATCGGCGAGGCGGAGCACGGCGGTCGCCTGTTCCAGCACCGGGCCGCCCAGCGGCTCGACCCGCGCCGCCTCCAGCGCCAGTTCCGCATCCAGCGCCGCCAGGCGGTCGAGCCCGAGCGGCTCCGCGCCGCGCAGCGCCGGGCCCGGCAGCGGCAGCCGCTCCGCTGCGATCCGGCCGGAGAGGCGCGGCCGGGCGCCGCCCAGGGCGAGGCTGAGCTGGCCCCGCGCCCGCAGCCCGCCGGCCACCACATCCAGGGACTCGGCGCCGATCGTGCCGCCGCCCTGCAAGGTGCCGGCGAGGCTGGCGATCACCGCCAGGGACCCATGCCCCAGCCACTCCACCGCCTCCGGCCCGAGCAGTGGCGCGAGCAGGCGCGGCGCCCCGGGATGCCGCAGGGTCAGCGTGCCGCTGCCGCGCTGCTGGATGGCATTGAGCGTCGCCGCCGCCTCCAGCCGGAGTTCGCCGAGATCGCCCTCGGCCTTGAGCGCCACCGCCTCGGGCGCCCCGCCGCCGGTGAGGCGGAGCGCGATGGGGTGGCCCGCCAGCCCCCCCGCCCAGTCGGGCATCCAGTCCGGCAGCAGCAGGGCCGTCAGGGCCGGGCTGCCGGTGCCGTTCAGCTCCAGGGTGAGATCGGAGAAGCGCGGCGGGGGGCCGAGCAGGGCGACGCCGGACGCGGCGGCATCCAGCTCGCCCAGCCGCAGCGCCAGCCGCCGCAGCGAGAGCTTGCCAGCTTCCAATGTGGCGTCCAGCGTCGCCCGCTGCGCGCCGAGGCCGCGCCAGGCCAGTTCCTCCACCGCGAGCCGCAGGTTGAGGTCGAAGCCGGCAAGCTGCGCCGAGAGCGCCGGCCAGTCCGGCATCGGCGGCAGCAGCCCGTCCAGGTCCAGCCGGTCCATGGTGACGCCAAGCCCGATGGCCGGCCGCGCGCCTCGGCGCAGCACCCCGGCGCCGGAGATGCGGCTGCCGTCCAGCACCGCGGCCAGGTCGGAGACCTCGGCCTGCCCCTCCTGCAGCACCAGCCGGAAGCGGCCCTCGCCGACCCGCAGCCGGGCCGGATCGGTCCCGGCCAGGTCCAGGCCAAGCGCCGCGAGGGTCTCCCGCAGGTTCCGTCCAGTGAAATGCACGGCCAGCTCGATGCGCGACCCGGCGGTGGCGCCGGCGACCTCCAGCTCCGTCTCCCCCGGCAGCAGGGCGGAGACATCGGAGAGGGTCAGCCGCTCGCCCTCCAGGAAGACCGCGCCGCGCAGCCGGCGCAGCGGCAGCGGGCCGAAGCTGGTGGCCTCGGCGGAAAGGTCGATGCTGACCGGCACCCGATGCCCCCCCCGCCTGCGCCCGGGCCTGGCGCAGCGCCGCCACCCAGGCATCGAGGTCGAGCCGCCCGGCCGCCAGCGCGATGTCGAGCCGCGGCTCCGGCGCCAGCCGGAGCGTCGCCGCGCCGCGCGCCGGCTGGCCGCCGAGATCGAGCGCCAGGTCGCCGGCCGCCAGCAGATCGGCGGCCGCGGTGAGGCGGCCGCTGGCGCGGAAGGGCACGGCGGGCGCCGGCAGCAATGCGGCCAAGTCGTTCCCCGCCGCCTCCAGCCGCCCCTCGAAGCCGCCGCCCGGGGCGAGCACGCCGCGCGCGGCGAAGGTCGCGCCGGAGGAGGCCAGGGTCAGGTCGAGCGGCGCCACCCCGTCGAAGCCGGCGCGGCCGAGCTGGCCGGAGAAGCGCACGGCACGGCCGCGCCAGGCGAAATGCCCCTCCGCCACCAGGGCTTCCGAGACGCCGCCGGTGACGAGGGTGGCATTCAGCCCATCCAGTTCCAGCCCGCCGAGCAGCAGCCGGCAATCCTCCAGCCGCGCCTCCAGGATGGTGAGCCAGGCGGGCGGGCGGAAGCTCGGCAGCGCCGAGGGCGGCCAGGGCAGGCGGATCTCGCCGCCGACCAACGCGATCTCCCGCGGCTCCAGCCGCCCGGCCAGCAGCGCGCCGAGGCCGAGGCGGAGCCGCATGGCACGGGCGGTGACGGTGACGCCATCCTCCGCGGCGCCGATCGCGACCTGCTCGGCCTCGATGCGCGGCTGCGGCAGCAGCGCCAGGGTGATCGGCCCCTGCAAGGCGACCGGCCGGCCGAGCTGGGTTGCGGCAAGCTCGGCCAGCCGCGCCCGCCAGGGCTCCCAATCGACCAGGCGCGGCCCGATCCAGAACCCGGCGCCGAGCAGCGCCAGCACCAGCAGCAGCAGCGGCGCCGCGATGCGCCGCATCAGGAGTCCGGGCGCCGCACGCCCTGCCCTGCGCTGCAAGCCGGCATTCCGGCAGGACGGCAGGACGCGCTACCCGTCACGCCGGCTTCCCCGCATTGTCCGCCGCGGTCGGCGGCTCCCAGCCGCCGCCAGCGTTGTTTGCAGAAGTCGGCGGCGGCTCCCAGCCGCCGCCTCCGGGCGTCTCCACCACCAGCGTATCGCCCGGGGCAAGCTCGGCGGCGCCGGTATTGCCGGGGATGGGCTCGATGCGGCCATCCGCGCGTTCCACCCATTGCCGGCCCGGCGCGCCATCCTGCCCGCCGCGCAGCCCATGCGGTGCGACATTGCGGCGGGAGGCCACCACCACCGCCTGCATCGGCCGCAGGAAGCGGATGCGCCGCCGCGCGCCATCGCCGCCATGCCATCGGCCGGCGCCGCCGGAGCCGCGGCGGATGGAGAATTCCTCCAGCCGCACGGGGTAGCGGAGTTCCAGCACCTCGGGGTCGGTCATGCGGGTATTGGTCATATGCGTCTGCACCGGCCCCCAGCCGTCGAATCCCGGCCCGGCGCCGACGCCGCCGCAGACCGTCTCGTAGTACTGATACAGGTCATCCCCGAACAGGACGTTGTTCATCGTCGCCTGGGCCGAGGCGCAGGCGCCGAGCGCGGCGAGCAGCGCGTTGCAGGTCATCTGGCTGACCTCGGTATTGCCGGCCACCACCGCGGCGCCGCCGCCCGGGCCGCCGGGGCGCGGCGAAAGGAAGGTGCCCTCCGGCACCCGGATCTCCAGCGGCTTCAGGCAGCCGTCGTTCAGCGGGATCTCCTCGCCCACCAGGGCGCGGAAGCAATAGAGCACCACGGCGCGGCAGACCGCGGCGGGGGCGTTGAAATTGGTCGGGCGTTGCGGCCCGGTGCCGGTGAAGTCGATCACCGCGCGGCGATTCGCGCGATCCACCCGCACCGCCACGCAGAGCGGCGTGCCGTCGTCGATGGTGGTGCGGAATTCGCCATCCGCCAGCCGATCGATCACGCGGCGGACGCTCTCCTCGGCATTGTCCATGACATGCCGCATATAGGCGCGCACGGTGCCGAGGCCCCAGTCGCGCACCGCGCGGCGCAGCTCCTGCACGCCCTTCTCGTTCGCCGCGACCTGCGCCTTGATGTCGGCGACATTCACGTCCGGCGAGCGGGCCGGGTATTTCGCCGCGGCGAGCAGGGCGCGGAACTCCGCCTCGCGGAACCGACCACCCTCCACCAGCAGGAAATTGTCGATGACGACGCCTTCCTCCTCCAGCGTGCGGGAGACCGGCGGCGTGGAGCCGGGGGTGAGGCCGCCGATATCGGCATGGTGGCCGCGCGAGCCGAGGAAGAACAGGATCTCCGCCCCGGAGTCATCGAAGACCGGGGTGATGACGGTGACATCCGGCAGATGCGTGCCGCCGTTATAGGGGTTGTTCAGCGCCACCACGTCGCCCGGCCGCAGCGTCCCGCCGCGCAGCCGGATGACGGTGCGCACGCTCTCGCCCATGGCGCCGAGATGCACCGGGACGTGAGGCGCATTCGCCACCAGCGCGCCGGTGGCATCGAAGATGGCGCAGGAGAAGTCCAGCCTTTCCTTGATGTTCACGGAAAGGCTGGTGTTCTGCAGCACCGCGCCGGTCTGTTCGGCGATGCTCATGAAGAGGTTGTTGAACAGTTCCAGCATCACCGGATCGGGGCGGGCCGTATCGGCGATGCGCGCCGCGGCGCGGGGCTCGGTCCGGCGCAGCACCAGGTGGTTCAGCGCCGTCACCTCGGCGGTCCAGCCGGGCTCGACCACCGTGGTGGCATTGGCCTCGCGGATCAGGGCTGGGCCGGGGATGCGGTCGCCGGCCAGCAGCGCCTCGCGGTCGAGCACCGGCGCCTGGTGCGCCGCGCCCTCGGTCCAGAGCGGCACGGTGTCGAGGGCGGCCGGCGCCTCGCCCGGCGGGCGTTCGGGCAGCCGGGCTTCCTCCACCCGCTCGCCTGATGCCGTGACCTCGGCGATGCAGGCTTCCACCACCACCTCGCGTTCCGGCGTGGCGAAGCCGAAGCGGTTGCGATGCGCGGCGGTGAAGGCGGCCAGCACCGCGTCATGCCCGCCGAAAGCCACGGGCAGGAAGCTGTCGGTGCCGGCATAGCGGAGATGCAGGCGGAGCGCGGCGCCGATCCGCCCGGCCTCGGCCCCCTGGCGCAGCAATTCAGCACGGCCCTCCTCGGCCAGCGCCGCCAGCCGCTGTGCCAGATCGGGCATGGCATCGGGCGAGAGCGGCGCCTCCACCGCGGCCTCGCGGATCACCGTCTGGTCGGCCAGGCCCATGCCATAGGCCGAGAGCACGCCGGCGAAGGGGTGGATGAAGACCGTCTCCATGCCAAGCTCATCCGCCACCAGGCAGGCATGCTGGCCGCCGGCGCCGCCGAAGCAGGCGAGCACGGTGCGGGTGACGTCATGGCCCTTCTGGATCGAGACCTGCTTGATGGCATTGGCCATATTGGCGACGGCGACGCGAAGGAAGCCCTCGGCCACCGCGCGCGGGTCCTGCGGCTGGCCCGTGGGGATAGCGGTGGCGGCCGCGATCTCCCGCGCCAGCGCCGCGAACCTCTCCCGCACCACCTCGGCATCGAGCGGCTGGTCGCCATCCGCGCCGAAGATCGCCGGGAAATGCCGCGGCTGGATCTTGCCCAGCATGACATTCGCATCCGTCACCGTCAGCGGCCCGCCGCGGCGGTAGCAGGCGGGGCCCGGCACCGCCCCGGCGCTCTCCGGCCCGACCCGGAAGCGCGCGCCGTCGAAGCCCAGGACGGAGCCGCCGCCGGCCGCCACCGTGTTGATCGCCATCATCGGCGCCCGCATCCGGACGCCGGCCACCAGCGTCTCGAAGGCGCGCTCGAATTCGCCGGCATAGAGGGCAACGTCGGTGGAGGTGCCGCCCATGTCGAAGCCGATGATCCGGTCGAACCCCGCCATGCCCGCGGTGCGCACGGCGCCGACGATGCCGCCGGCCGGGCCGCTCAGGATCGCGTCCTTGCCCTGGAAATGCCCGGCCTCGGCCAGCCCGCCGGAGGATTGCATGAAATAGAGCCGGACCCCCGGCATCTCGCCGGCCACCTGCTCCACATAGCGGCGCAGGATGGGCGAGAGATAGGCATCCACCACCGTGGTGTCGCCCCGCGGCACGATGCGCGGCAGCGGGCTCGCCTGGTGGCTGAGCGAGACCTGGGTGAAGCCCGCCTCGCGCGCGATGTCGCCGAGGCGCTGCTCATGCGCCGGATGTGCCCAGGCATGCATCAGCACCACGGCGACGGCGCGGATGCCATCCGCGAAGGCCCCGGCCAGGGCGGCGCGCGCCGCGGCCTCGTCCAGCGGTTCCAGCTCGGTGCCATCCACCGCCATGCGGCCGCCGATCTCGGCCACCCGCTCATGCAGCAGGTCGGGCAGGCGGACATTGAGGTCAAACAGGCGCGGCCGCGCCTGGTTGCCGATCCGCGCCAGGTCGGCGAAGCCGCGGTTGACCAGCAGCAGCACCCGCTCGCCCTTGCGCTCCAGCAGCGCATTGGTGGCGACCGTGGTGCCCATCTTCACCGCCTCGATCGTGCCGGGCGGAATCGGCGCGCCCGGCGCCAGGCCGAGGCAGGCGCGGATGCCGGCCACCGCGGCGTCGCGGTAGCGGCCGGGATTCTCCGAGAGCAGCTTGGAGGTGGTGAGCCGCCCCTCCGGGTCACGCGCCACGATATCGGTGAAGGTGCCGCCGCGATCGATCCAGAACTGCCAGCCGGCCATGGGAAACTCCGCAGGGGGCGAGGCCGGCGCGGCAAGCCGGGCGCGCAAGGAAGCCGCGGCCGCATTACCGCCCCCCCAGGCAAGGGGCAAGGGCGGCAGTGAAACGAATGCCGGCCCGCCAGGGTTGCCCCCTGGGGCGGGCTGGCATGAGGGGCAGGCCGAGCGCCGCGCCTCCCCGCCGCCCCGCGCGCATGCTAGCCTTGCCGCCGAGTGGAAGGGGACCGGGTTTGAGCGTCTGGGGCAAGATCATCGGTGGCGTGGCGGGCTTCGTCACCGGCGGGCCGCTCGGCGCCGTGGTGGGCGCCGCGCTCGGCCATGCGGCGGATGAGGGGGCGATCGGCCGCGCCACCCGTGCCCTGCCGCAGGGGCTGTTCGGCCGCCCCTCGCCGGGCGATGCCGCCGACCTTGCCGCGCTGCTGGGATCGCGGGAGCAGCTTTTCGCCATCTCCGTGGTGGTGCTCTCGGCCAAGCTCGCCAAATGCGACGGGGCAGTGAAGCGGGAGGAGATCGACGCCTTCAAGCGCATGTTCCGCATCCCCCCGGAAAGCCTGGTGGAGGTCGGCCACCTCTTTGACCAGGCCCGCGACAGCGCCGAAGGCTATGAGCGCTTCGCCGAACGCCTCGGCGAGGCCTTCGCCGACAACAAGGGCATGCTGGAGGACGTGCTGACGGCACTGTTCCAGATCGCCCGCGCCGATGGGCCGCTGACGAAATCCGAGGTCGCCTTCCTGCAAGGGGTGCAGTTGCGCTTCGGCTTGGATTCCAACGCCTGGGAACGCGCCCGCGACGGCCGGCGCGCCACCGCCGAGGCGCCGGGCGGGCCCGACCCCTATGCGGTGCTCGGCCTGACGCGGGAGGCGGCGAATGCCGATATCCGCCAGGCTTGGCGGCGGCTGATGCGGGAGAACCATCCGGACAGCCTGGCGGCGCGCGGCGTGCCGGCGGAATTCGTCAGGCGCGCCACCGACAAGGTGGCCCGGATCAACGCCGCCTGGGACCGGATCAAACGTGAGCGCGGGTTGTGAGGGCCAGCACCAGGCGCGAACGCGGCCTGTGAGGCGCCGATGACGCTCCGCATCCGGGAGGCGCCGAGCCCGAACCACGACGCCCGCCCGGAAGGTGGGCCGGTCGATACGCTGGTGCTGCACTATACCGGCATGCGCAACGCCGGGGAGGCGATCCAGCGGCTCCGCGACCCCGCCGCCGCGGTTTCCGCGCATTACGTGGTGGAGGAGGACGGCACCGTCTGGCGCCTGGTGCCGGAGGCGCGGCGGGCCTGGCATGCCGGGATCTCGCATTGGCGCGGGCGGGAGGCGCTGAACGGCCGCAGCATCGGCATCGAACTCGTCAATCCCGGCCACGAATGGGGCTACCGCCCCTTCCCCGCCCTGCAGATGGCCGCGGCCTGCGACCTCTGCCTGGAGATCCTGGCCCGCCACCCGATCCTGCCGCGCGACGTGGTGGCGCATAGCGACATCGCCCCCGACCGCAAGCAGGACCCGGGCGAGTTCTTCGACTGGGAAGGGCTGGCGGCGAATGGCGTCGGCCTCTGGCCGGAAGGCGTCGCCGGCGAGGATGCGGCGCTGCCGCCGGATGGCCTGGCGCGCGCCGTGCCGCTGCTGGGCGCCATCGGCTATCGCACCGACCTGCCGCCGGCGATGCTGCTCACCGCCTTCCAGCGGCGCTGGCGGCCGGAACGGGTGGACGGGCTGGCCGATGCCGGCACGCTGGCACGGCTGGCCGCCGTGGCGCGGCTCTCGGCCGGCGATTGACGCGGGGCACGCCCGGGCGCATCTGCACCGCGCGCCAGGTGGCCGGGCGGCCGCTGGTTCCCGCGCAGGCGGGGGCTGGAGGAAAGTCCGGGCTCCACAGGAATACGGTGCCGGCTAACGGCCGGCGGGGGTCAAACCCCAGGGAAAGTGCCACAGAGAGCAAACCGCCCGGCCACCGCGAGGTCGCCGGGCAAGGGTGAAAGGGTGCGGTAAGAGCGCACCGCGCCCCCCGGCGACGGGGGCGGCATGGCAAACCCCACCGGGAGCAAGGCCGAATAGGGGCGGCCGGCGGAGCCTTGCCGGGGGTCATTCCCCGGCAGGTGGAAGCGGGGGCATTCCTGCCCCGTCGCCCGGGTTGGCCGCGCGAGGCGTGCCGCAAGGCACGTCCCAGAGGAATGGTCGCCTATCCCCATAATTCCAGGGGGTGGACAGAACCCGGCTTACAGGCCGCCTGGCGCACTCTGTCCACAGCCTTTCCACAGGCTTGTCCCCAGCGGCTCCGATGCGCTTAAAAAACGAAGCACAGTGGGCCTGGACCTCACGGGTATGTTCTGCATATTGGCGCTTTTCGGCACCTAAGACCCTGCAAATCCAGCAATTCGGCCGAAATTCTTTTTCGGCCGTAATGGCTTTCTCCCTTGCTGTCCCAGGTTTTCCCGTGCTATCCCAGGTCATCTCGTGACGGACCGAGACGCCTGGGGGGGGCGGGTGGTTCGAAGCGGGATGGTCGGGCGAGTCGGCGGGGTCGGGGGGGCCCCGCCGGCCGCTGTCCCCGCGGGATGGGTCCCCGGGGACGGCACGCAGCCTATAGGCGGGCGCAGGGGGGGGCGGGTTCCATTTTTGCGGGCAAGGAACCGGGAACGTTCGATGCGAAGAAGGCCCGGCTCTCCGTGCCTGCCGCATTCCGCACGATCCTTGCCGAACAGCACGCGCAGGACATCATCCTCCGCCCATCCAGCCATTCTCCCTGCATCGACGGCTGGGCGAAACCCGCCTTCCAGGCCGAGGTTCGCAGGCGCATCGGCGAGGCCGACCCCTTCGACGCCGATTACGACGAACTCACCGACGACCTGACGGTCGAGGTCTACAGCCTCCGCCCGGATGCCGAGGGCCGCATTGTCCTGCCGAAGGACCTGGCGGCGGCGGTGCCGCTCGAGCCTGCAATCTGGTTCATCGGCCGCGACAAATTCTTCCAGATCTGGTCGCAATCGGTCTGGAACGAGCGCGCCGCCGCCCGCCGCAAGCCCCACCAGCGCCGGGAGCCCGCGGCATGAGCGGCCACCTGCCCGTCCTGCTGGCCGAAGTGCTGGAAACCCTGGCGCCGCGCGACGGCGGCACCTATTGCGACGGCACCTTCGGCGGCGGCGGCTATGCCGGCGCCATCCTGGAGGCCGCGCGCTGCACCCTCTACGCAATCGACCGCGACCCCGACGCCATCGCCCGCGGTGCCGCGCTGGCCGCCCGCCATCCCGGCCGGCTGCACCTGGTCGAGGGCCGGTTCGGCGACATGCTGGTGCTGCTGCAGGGGCGCGGCGTCACCACGCTGGATGGCGTGGTGCTCGACCTCGGCGTCTCCTCCTTCCAACTGGACGAGGCGGAGCGCGGCTTCTCCTTCCGCGCCGACGGCCCGCTTGACATGCGCATGGAGAAGGCCGGGAAATCCGCCGCGGACCTCGTGAACACGCTATCCGAGTCGGAGCTGGTGGAGATGCTCTTCAAGCTGGGGGAGGAGCGCCATGCCCGCCGCATCGCCCGTGCCCTGGTCGCCGCCCGGCGCGAGGCGCCGATCACGACCACCGGCCGCCTCGCCTCCATCATCCGCTCGGTCACGCCGCGCGACCCCTCCGGCATCGACCGCGCCACCCGCAGCTTCCAGGCGCTGCGCCTTGCGGTGAACGACGAGCTGGGCGAGGTGGAGCGCGGCCTCGCCGCCGCCGCCGCGCTGCTCGCGCCGGGCGGGCGGCTGGTGGTGGTGGCCTTCCACTCGCTGGAGGACCGGATCGTGAAGCGCTTCATGGCCGGCGCCGCCGGCCGCGGCAGCGGCGCCTCCCGCCACGATCCCGCCTCGCTCGGCCGCGGCCAGGCCCGCGCCTCCTTCCGCCTGGTCACGCCGCGCGCGCTGCGCCCCGGCGCGGCCGAGACCGACACCAATCCGCGCGCCCGCTCCGGCCGGCTGCGCGCCATCGAACGCCTCGCGCTGCAGGACGCCGCATGATCCGCCCGCTCACCCTCGTTTGCCTCGTTGCGGCCGCCGGTGCGGGGCTGCACGTCTACAACACCAAGCACGCGGTCTCGCTGCTCGACCGTGAGCTGCGCGGCCTGGCGCGCGGCATCGAGGAGGCGGAGGCCCGCACCCAGGGCCTTCAGGCCGAATGGGCCTGGCTGACCGAGCAGGAGCGGCTGCGCGGCCTGGCGCAGCGCCACCTGGCGCTGGAGCCGATGCAGCCGGCGCAGTTCCTCCGCATGACCGAGGCTGAGCGGCGGCTGCCGGCGGTGGCGGCCTATTCCGGCCCGACCGCGCTCTTCGCGGCGCGCGAGCCGGCCGCCCCGGCCGGCACCGATGTCATCGCCCTGCTGCCGCCCCTGGCCCCCGCGCCAGCCGCGGTCCCGGCGGCCACCATGCTGGCGCGGGCCGAGCCGGAACCGGCGCCGCCCGCCGCCCCCGCCGCAATCCCGGCCGAGCCTGCCGCCGCGCCCGCAGTCGTGGCCGCCGCGGCCATCCCGCTGCTGCCGGAGGCGCGCCCCGCCACGCCGGCGCCGGCCGCCCTCGCCGCTGTGCCCGCCGCGCCGGCGCCTGTGGCGCGCATGGTGGAGCATCCGCCGGCCGAGTCGCGCATCGTGGAGCGCCGCCCGGCCGAGCCGCGCGCGGTCGAGCCGCGCCCGGCCCTGGCCGATATCGCCCGCGCCACCCAGCCGCGCCCGGCGCCCCGGCCCGTGCCGCGCCCGGCGCCGGAATTCGCCGCCCTGCCGCCGCCGGTCCGCGCCGCCGTGGCGCAGGTGGCCGTCGCCGCTCCGCGCGCGCCCGTGACCCAGGTAGCCGCCGCGCCGCCGCCGCGGATGGCCGAGGCCGCCATCCCGCTCGGCTCCTCGCTCGGCAGCGCGCTTGCGGGCGGGCGGCCGCTGCTGCCGCCGCCGGTTGCCTTCAGCCCGGCGAATGCCGCCAGCTACAACGGCTCCGGCATGGCGCTGCGATGAGCGCCCTGCCGCCCTTCGAGCCGCTGCGGCCGCCGCCCTCGCCGGATGCGGCGCCGGCCGGCCGGCCGATGCCCGAGCGGCCGGCCCTGGCGCAGCCCGGCGGCTCCCGCGCCATGGTGCGGGTCGCCGCCCCCGACCTCGCCCGCCGGGCGCAGATGGAGCGGACGCGCGGCCGGCTGGTGATCGCCGCCTGCGGCTTCGCCGCGCTCTTCACCGCGGTGGGCATGAAGCTCACCCTCGCCACCATCCTCGACCCCGCGACGCCGCGGCTGCGCGCCGCGCCAAGGGTGCCGACCGGGGAGCCGACCATCGGCCGCGCCGCCATCACCGACCGCAACGGCGAGGTGCTGGCCCTGTCCCTGCAGGTGACGGAGCTCTACGCCAACCCGGAGGAGATCAGCGACCCGGTCGCCGCGGCCGACCGGCTGCTCGGCGTGCTGCCCGGCCTGGACCGGGAGCGGCTGGTCGCCCGGCTCACCCAGCGGGTGGTGCCGGGCACCGAACGCGCGGTGGAGTTCGCCTATATCGCCCGCAACCTGCCGCCGCGGCAGCAGCAGGCGGTGAACGACCTCGGCATCCCCGGCTTCCATTTCCGCCCCGCCGAGCGCCGCTTCCATCCGCAGGGCAGCGCCGCGGCGCATATCCTGGGCGCGGTCGATGTGGACGGGCACGGCATCGCCGGGGTCGAGCGGAGCTTCGACGAGCGGCTGCGGAACGACCGCAACGCGCTCAGGCTGTCCATCGACGTGCGGGTGCAGGTGGCGCTGCGCGAGGCGGTGCAGAAGGCGATCGAGGACTTCAACGGCGTCGGCGGCGCCGGGGTGGTGATGGACGTGAACACCGCCGAGGTGCTGGCCATGGTCAGCCTGCCGGATTTCGACATCTCCGACCCCTCCAGCCTGATGCGCGCCCCGCAGCGTCCCGGCCAGGCGCCGCGCCCGGACCAGGACCCGCATTTCAACCGCGCCACCGTCGGCCTCTATGAGCCCGGCTCGACCTTCAAGCTGCTGACCGCGGCCATGGCGCTGGAATACGGCACGGCCAATATCTGGAGCAGCTTCGACGCGCGCCACCCGATCCGCTACGGCCGCTTCACCATCAGCGACTACAAGGGCAAGAACCGCTCGCTGATGCTGCCCGAGGTGCTGGCCTATTCCTCCAACCTCGGCGCCGCGCATATGGGCATGGGCGTCGGCCCGGCGCGGCACCGCGAGTTCATGGGCCGCATGGGCATGCTGCAGCGCCTGCGCGTGGAACTGCCGGAGACGGCGCGGCCGCTGGCCCCCACCGCCCAGGGTTGGCGCGACATCAACACCATGACGATCTCCTTCGGCCATGGCATCTCCGTCACCCCCCTGCATGTCGTCACCGGCGTCTCGGCCTTGGCCAATGGTGGCATCCTGCGGCAGCCAACGCTCGTGGCGCAGGCCCCAGGCACCGAGCGGGAAGGGGTGCGGGTGATCTCCGAGCGCACCTCGGAGACCCTGCGCCGGCTGATGCGGCTGGTAGTGACGGACGGTTCCGGCAAGGGCGCCGAGGTGCCGGGCTATTTCGTCGGCGGCAAGACCGGCACGGCGCAGAAGACCGGGCCGCGCGGCGGTTATCTGGAGGACAAGCGCATCGCCGCCTTCGTCGGCGCCTTCCCGATGAACGCGCCACGCTACGCGCTCTACGTGATGGTGGATGAGCCGCGGCCGAATGCGCGGAGCCATGGCTATGCCACCGCCGGCTGGGTCGCGGCACCGGCCGCCGGCGGGGTGATCCGCCGCATCGCGCCGATCCTCGGCATGGTGCCGGAGACCGAGCGGGCGCCGCAGATCCAGGCCAGCATCACCATCCCGCTGCAACCCGGCCGGCCGGCCCGCGCCGCGCCGCCCACGGCCGCCGCCACCCCGCCCGCCGCCACGCCGCCCCGCGCCGTGGCGCCCGCCTCCAGCCCGGCGGCCCGCCCGGCTCCGGCCCCCGCCCCTGCCGGCGCAGCCGCGCCGCGGGCCCAGCCCCTGCCGGTTCCGGCCCGGGCCATGGAACCGCCGCTGCTCCGCCGCACGGATGCGGCACCGGTGCAGCCGATCTTCGTCGCCACGCCGCCCCTCGCGCGGGACGCAGCCCTTGCGACCCGCTGAGCCATGCCGGGCCCCGAGGCTTGACGACCTCCTGCGCGCGGGCGGGCTGCCATCGCCGCCCAAGCCTGTGTCCGATCCCGGGGGGGCCGATCCTGCCATCCAGGGGCTGACCGCAGACAGCCGGGCCGTGCGGCCCGGCTTCGTGTTTGCGGCCCTGCCCGGCGCCCGCGCCGATGGCCGCGCCTTCATCGCCGATGCGGTGGCGCGCGGCGCCGTGGCCGTGCTGGCGCCCGCCGGCACCTCCTGGCCGCAGGGCGTGCCGCTGCGGCCGCTGGTCGCCACCGCCGATCCGCGCCGGGCGCTGGCCCGCCTGGCCGCCGCCTTCGAGGGGGCGCAGCCGGAAGCCGTGGTCGCCGTCACCGGCACCAATGGCAAGACCAGCACCGTGGATTTCCTGCGCCAGCTCTGGACGCTGGATGGCACGCGCGCGGCCTCGCTCGGCACGCTCGGGCTGCTGGCGGAGGAGTTCGATCCCGGCCCCTCGCTGACCACGCCGGATCCGGTGGCGCTGCATGCGCAGCTCGCCGCCCTGGCGCGTGGCGGCATCAGGCGGGCGGCGATCGAGGCCTCCTCGCATGGGCTGGAGCAGCGGCGGCTGGATGGCGTGCGGCTGGCGGCGGCGGGCTTCACCAACCTGACGCGTGACCACCTGGACTACCACGGCGACATGGCCGCCTATCGCGCCGCCAAGCTCCGCCTCTTCGACACGCTGCTGGCCGAGGGCGCCCCCGCCGCCGCCAATGCGGATATGGAGCCGGAGACGCTGGCGGCGCTCCGGGCCATCGCCGCGCGGCGGCGGCTGAACCTGCTCACGGTGGGCGAGACCGGCGAGGCGGTGCGGCTGCTGCGCCAGACCCCCCCTGCCGGACGGCCAGGCGCTGGAGATCGCGGCCTTCGGCGCCCGCCACAGCCTGCACCTGGCCCTGCCCGGCCGCTTCCAGGCGGACAATGCGCTGCTGGCCCTGGCGCTGGCGGTGGCGACCGGGATGCCGGCCGGCCAGGCGGTGGCGCTGCTGCCGCGGCTGCAGGGCGTGCGCGGCCGGATGGAACTGGCGGCGCGGCTGCCGAATGGCGCCGCCGTCTATGTCGACTACGCTCATACGCCGGATGCGCTGGAGCGGCTGCTGGCCGCGCTGCGCCCGCATGTGGCGCCCGGCGCCCGGCTGCATGTGCTGTTCGGCGCCGGCGGCGACCGCGACCCCGGCAAGCGACCGCTGATGGGCGCCGCCTGCGCCCGCCTCGCCGACCGTTGCATCGTCACCGACGACAACCCGCGCGGCGAGAACCCGGCGGCGATCCGCGCCGCCATCCTGGCAAGCTGCCCAGGTGCCGCCGAGATCGGCGACCGCGCCGGTGCCATCGCCGCCGCCATGGCGGCGCTGCGCCCCGGCGACGTGCTGGCGGTGGCCGGCAAGGGGCATGAGAGCGGCCAGACCGTGGCCGGGGTGACGCTCCCCTTCGACGATGCCGAGGTGGTGCGGCGCACCGCCGGGAGTGCGGCGGCATGACCCCGCTCTGGACCGCGGCGGCGCTGCGCGCCGCGACCGGCGGCAGCCTGGCCGCCGAACCCGCCATTTCAGGGATTTCCATTGATTCCCGCAGCGTGGCGCCCGGCGATCTCTTCGTGGCGCTGCGCGACGCGCGGGACGGGCATGATTTCGTGGCCGATGCCCTGGCGCGCGGCGCCGCCTGCGCCATGGTGGACCGGGCGCCGCCGGGCGTAGCGCCGGATGCGGCGCTGCTGCGGGTGGCCGATACGCTGGCCGGCCTCACCGCGCTCGGCGCCGCAGGGCGGGCGCGCTTCGCGGGGAAGCTGGCCGCGGTCACCGGCAGCGTCGGCAAGACCGGCACCAAGGAGATGCTGCGGCTGCTGCTCGCCGCCATCGGCCCGACCCATGCGGCCATGGCCTCCTACAACAACCATTGGGGCGTGCCGCTGACCCTGGCGCGGATGCCGGCGGAGGCCGGTTTCGCGGTGATCGAGATCGGCATGAACAACCCGGGCGAGATCGCGCCGCTGGCCGCCCTGGCCCGGCCGCAGGTCGCCGCCGTCACCGCGATCGGCGAGGCGCATATCGGCCATATGGGCGGGCTCGGGGCCATCGCCGCGGAGAAGGGCAGCATCGTCACCGGCCTGGTTGCCGGCGGCATCGCGGTGCTGCCGCGGGACAGCGCCTTCTTCGGCCAATTGGCGGCGCAGGCGCGGGCGGCGGGGGTGGTGCGGATCATCGGCTTCGGCCGCGATCCGGCGGCCGAGATCCGGCTGCTGGAGGCCGTGACGGGGCCGGAGGGCACGCGGGCCAGCCTCGCGGTCCAGGGCCGGCAGGTCGCGATCGCAATGCCCGCGCTCGGCCTGCACCATGCCGAGAACGCCTGCTGCGCGCTGGCCGTGGTGGCGGCGCTGGGCGAGGACGCGGCCCGCGCCGCCCCCGCCCTGGCCGGCTATGCCCCCGGCGCCGGCCGCGGCGCACCGCGGGAGATCGCGGTGGGTGGCGGCACCGCGCTGCTGATCGACGAAAGCTACAACGCCGCGCCGCCGGCCATGCGGGCGGCCCTGGCGAGCCTGGCGCTGCGGCCCGGGGCGCGGCGGATCGCGGTGCTGGGCGATATGCGGGAGCTTGGCGGCTTCGCCATGGCGCTGCACCGGGACCTCGCCGCCGAAGCCGATTCGGCAGCGGATCGCGTCTTCTGCTGTGGCCCCGAAATGGCGCATCTGTATGCCGCGCTGCCGCCGGGGAAGCGTGGCGCGCATGCGCCCGATTCCGCGGCGCTGGCCCCCATCGTGCAGGCGGCGCTGCGGCCGGGCGACGTGATCCTGGTGAAGGGCGCGCTCGGCAGCCGCATGGCGGTGGTGGTCCGGGCGCTCACGGAACAGGACCACAGGGGCGCCGCATGATCTTCAACCTCTTCGCGCCTCTCGCCGAGGAATTCGCGCTGTTCAACCTGGTGCGGTACACCACCTTCCGCGCCGGGGCCGCCTGCCTGACCGCGCTGGTGCTCTCCCTCGTGCTCGGCCCCGCGGTGATCCGCTGGCTGCGCGGCTTCCAGCGCGGCGGCCAGCCGATCCGCGAGGACGGGCCGGCGCGCCACCTGATCGAGAAGAAGGGCACGCCCACCATGGGCGGCGTGCTGATCCTGCTGGCACTGGTGCTCGCCACCCTGCTCTGGGTGGACCTCCGCAGCGGCCTGGTCTGGGCGACGCTGCTGGTGACGGTGGGCTTCGGCCTGCTGGGCTTCGCCGATGACTGGCTGAAGGTGACGAAGCGCAACACCAAGGGCGTGTCCGGCCGGATGAAGCTGGTGGTGCAGGCGGCGATCGGCCTCGTCGGCGCCATCTGGATCGCCACGCTGCAGCCGCCGGCCCTCGCGGGTGGCCTGGCCGTGCCGATGTTCAAGGAGGTGCTGATCCCCTTCGGCATCCTGTTCCCGCTGGTCGGCATGCTGGTGATGGTGGGCGCCTCCAATGCGGTGAACCTGACCGATGGGCTGGACGGGCTGGCGATCGTTCCGGCGATGATCGCCGCGGCGGTCTTCGCGCTGATCGCCTATCTGGTCGGCAACCGGATCTTCGCCGACTACCTCCAGATCCATGCCGTGCCGGGCGCCAACGAGCTGACGGTGTTCTGCGCCGCGCTGATCGGCGCCGCGCTCGGTTTCCTCTGGTTCAATGCGCCGCCGGCCGCGGTCTTCATGGGCGATACGGGGTCGCTGGCGCTGGGCGGGGCGCTGGGCGCGGTGGCGGTGGCCACCAAGCATGAGATCGTGCTGGCCATCGTCGGCGGGCTGTTCGTGGTGGAGACGGTCAGCGTCATCATCCAGGTCTTCTGGTTCAAGCGCACGGGCCGGCGGGTCTTCCTGATGGCGCCGCTGCACCACCATTTCGAGAAGAAGGGCTGGGCCGAACCCACCATCGTGATCCGCTTCTGGATCATTGCCATGGTGCTGGCGCTGGTCGGGCTCTCGACGCTGAAGATCCGATGAGCACGTTCCAGCCCTTCGCCGGGGAGCGGATCGCGGTGGTCGGCCTCGGCCGGGCCGGGCTGCCGGCGGCGCGGCGGCTGGCCGGATGGGGGGCGGAGGTCGCCTGCTGGGATGACCGGCCGGAGGCCCGCGCGGCGGCCGAGGCGGCGGGGCTCGCCCTGGCCGATCCCGCTTCCGGCCGCTTCCGCTGGGATGCGCTGCTGCTCTCGCCCGGGATTCCGCACCTGTTGCCGCGCCCGCATCCGGCCGCGGTGGCGGCCCGTCAGGCGGGCGCGCCGGTGCTCTGCGATGTGGACTACCTGTTCCGCGCGGTGCGGGCGGCGGGGTCGCGGGCGCGGTTCATCGGCATCACCGGAACGAACGGCAAGTCCACTACCACCGCCCTGATCCATCATCTGCTGAGCAAGGCCGGAATGACCGCCGAGGCCGGTGGGAATTTGGGGCCCGCGGCACTTTCCCTCACGATTTTGCGAGATGCAGGCGTATACAGCATCGAGATGTCGTCATATATGTTGGAGCGAATCGCGGCGATTCATTTCAACCATGGGGTGATGCTGAACCTGTCCCCAGACCATCTCGACCGGCATGGCGACATGGCCGGCTACGCTGCGGTGAAGGCAGGGATCTTCGCCCGGCAGGAGCCAGCCGACCTCGCCGTGCTCGGCATGGACGATGCCTGGAGCCGCGGGCTGCGCGGCACCGGCCTCGGCCGCTGCCTGCCGATCTCCGGCCTCACGCCGCAGCCGGGTGGGATCTGGGCCGAGGGCAGCCTGCTGCGCGATGATTCCGGTCCGATCCTGGACCTCACCGAGGCGCCCGCCCTGCCCGGCAGCCATAATGCCCAGAATGCCGCTGCCGCCGCCGCCTGCGCCCTCGATCTCGGGCTGACGCGGGCGCAGGTCGCGGCTGGGCTGCGGAGCTATCCCGGCCTGCCGCACCGGCAGGAGCGGGTGGCGGAGATCGCCGGCATCCGCTTCATCAATGACAGCAAGGCCACCAATGCCGACAGCGCCGCCCGCGCGCTGGCGAGCTACCCCCGCCTGGTCTGGATCGCCGGGGGCATCGCAAAGGAAGGCGGCATCGAGGGCCTGGCGCCATATTTCCCGCGTATCGCCCGCGCCTTCCTGATCGGCCGGGACGCCCCCGCCTTCGCCGCGACGCTGGCCGCGCATGGCGTGCCGCATGCGGTGGTGGGCACGCTGGAGGCTGCCGTGCCCGCCGCCGCCGCCGCCGCCCTGGAGGGCGAGGCGCCGGTGGTGCTGCTCTCCCCGGCCTCTGCCAGCTTCGACCAATTCTCCGGCTTCGACGCGCGCGGCGACAGGTTCCGCGAGCTGGTGCGCGGATTGGCGGTCGGGAGGGCTGCCTGATGGCCGTCTCGCGCACCGATACCTCCACCCTCGGCCGCTGGTGGTGGACCGTGGATCGCTGGACCCTGGCGGCGCTGCTGATGCTGATCGGCTTCGGCTACGTCATGATGCTGGCGGCCTCGCCGGCGGTGGCGGAGCGGGTCATCGGCACGGCGGCACGCAGTCTCCTGTTCCTGAAGCAGGTGGTCTTCCTCGGCTTGGCCGCGGCGCTGATGGTGGCGGTCTCGCTGCTCTCGCCGCGCGCGGTGCGGCGCCTGGCCCTGCTGGGCTGCCTCGGCGCCCTGGCGCTGACCGCGGCGACGCTGGTGATCGGCTTCGAGACCAAGGGCGCACGGCGCTGGCTGGCCTTCCCGCTGCTCGGCACCATGCAGCCTTCCGAATTCCTCAAGCCCTGCCTCGCGGTCGTCACCGCCTGGCTGCTGGCCGAGGGCAAGGCCGCGGCGGCGCTGCGCGCGGCCTCGGCCCGCCCCGGGCTCGGCCTGCTGCATGGGCAGTTGCTGTGGCCGGCGCTGGCGATGCTGCTGCTCGGCTTCGTCGCGGTGGTGCTGAAGTCGCAGCCGGATATCGGCATGCTGATGGTGGTGATGTCGGTCTTCCTGGCGCAGTTCTTCGTGGCCGGGCTGAACCTGCTGCTGGTGGGCGTCATCGGCGCCATGGTGGTGGCCGGCGGCATCGGCGCCTATTTCATCCTGCCGCATGTGCAGAGCCGGGTGGACCGCTTCCTCGACCCCGCCTCCGGCGACACCTTCCAGATCACCAAGGCGCTGGAGGCTTTCGGCAATGGCGGGCTGTTCGGCCGCGGCCCCGGCGAGGGCCGGGTCAAGAACGCGCTGCCGGACGCGCATGCGGATTTCGTCTTCGCCGTCGCGGGCGAGGAATTCGGCTTCATCATCTGCCTGCTGATCCTGCTGCTCTTTGCCTTCGTGGTGGTGCGCGGCCTGGTGCGGCTGCTGGGCGAGACCGACATGTTCGTGGTGCTGGCGGCCACCGGCCTGCTGGCGCAATTCGGGCTGCAGGCCTTCGTCAACATGGCCTCCTCCCTGCACCTGATCCCGACCAAGGGCATGACCCTGCCGCTGGTCTCCTATGGCGGCTCCTCGGTGCTGGCCATCGCGCTCGGCATGGGCATGCTGCTGGCATTGACCCGGCGGCGCGGATCGCGCGCGGAGGGGGGAGCATGAGGCCCGCCGATTCACGCCTCCGGGCTGCGCCCTCCGGCGATCGGAGGAACGGCATGAGGCCCGCCGATTCACGCCTCCGGGCTGCGCCCTCCGGCGATCGGAGGGCAGCATGAGAGGCCCCGCCGTGCATCCCATCGTCATCGCCGCCGGCGGCACCGGCGGGCATCTGTTCCCGGCCGAGGCGCTGGCCGCCGAATTGCTGGCGCGCGGCGAGCGGGTGGCGCTGATGACAGATGCCCGCTCCGCCGCCTTCGACAGCGCCGCCTTCGCCAGCGCCGAGCGCTTCGTGCTGCGGGGCGCCGGGCTGGCCGGGCGCGGCGCGATGCGGGCGGCCCGCGGCGCGCTGGCGCTGGCCGCCGGCACGGTGCAGGCGCGCCGCCGGCTCGGCCAATTGCAGGCCGCGGCGGTGGTGGGATTCGGCGGCTATGCCAGCGTGCCGCCGCTGCTCGCCGCGCTCAGCCTGCTGGGCCGGCGGCCGGTGACGGTGCTGCATGAGCAGAACGCGGTGCTCGGCCGCGCCAACCGGCTGCTGGCGCCGCGCGCCGATGCCCTCGCCCTCTCCTTCGCCGCCACCGCACGGGTGCCGCAGGGCTGCCGGGTGGAGGTGGTGGGCAACCCGGTGCGGCCGGCCCTGGCCGCGCTGGCCGGGCAGGACTACCAGGGCACCGATGGCGCGCTGCGGCTGCTGGTGCTCGGCGGCTCGCTCGGCGCCCGGGTCTTCGCGGATGTGGTGCCGGCGGCCGTCGCCGCCCTGCCCGCCCCGCTGCGCCGCCGCCTGGTGGTGACGCAGCAATGCCGGCCGGAGGATCTCGACCGGGTCCGCGCCGCCTATGCCGAAGCCGGCGTGCCGGCGGAGCTTTCGCCCTTCTTCCCCGATGTCGCGGGGCGGCTCGCCACCGCGCATCTGGTGGTGGCGCGGGCCGGTGCCGGCACGGTGGCGGAACTGGCCTGCGCCGGCCGCCCGGCGCTGCTGGTGCCGCTGCCCCATGCCATCGACGACCACCAGAGCGCCAATGCGCGGGCCCTGGCCGGGGCCGGCGCGGCGGTGATCCTCCGGCAGCCGGAGGCCACCCCGGCGGCGCTGGCGGCGCAGTTGGCTGCGCTGCTGGGCGACCCCGCCGGCCTCGCCGCCGCCGCCGCCGCCGCGCGGCGCCTGGCGCAGCCGGAGGCGGCGCGGAAACTCGCCGATCTCGTTCTCTCGCTGGTCCGTTCGCGGACCGACCATCCCCCTGGAACACGCCGCCGGCGTGACGGAACAGCCCTGATGCGCGCCCTGCCGCTTACCATCGGTCCCATCCATTTCGTCGGCATCGGCGGCATCGGCATGTCCGGCATCGCCGAGGTGCTGCACAACCTCGGCTACCAGGTGCAGGGCAGCGACATCGCCGAGGGCTACAATGTCGCGCGGCTGCGCGCCGCCGGCATCCCCGTCTCGGTCGGCCATGCGGCGGAGAACCTGGGCGGCGCGCAGGTGGTGGTCGTCTCCACCGCCGTGAAGCGCGACAACCCGGAGGTCCAGGCGGCGCGCGCGCGGCTCATTCCGGTGGTGCGGCGGGCCGAGATGCTGGCCGAGCTGATGCGGCTGAAATGGTCCATCGCGGTGGGCGGCACCCATGGCAAGACCACCACCACCAGCCTGGTCGCGGCGGTGCTGGAGGCGGCGAAGATCGACCCCACCGTCATCAATGGCGGTATCGTCAATGCCTATGGCACCAATACGCGCCTCGGCGAGGGCGACTGGATGGTGGTGGAGGCGGACGAGAGCGATGGCAGCTTCCTGCGCCTGCCCTCGGTCGTCGCCATCGTCACCAACATGGACCCCGAGCACCTGGATCATTGGGGCACGGCGGAGGCGATGAAGGAGGCCTATGCCCAATTCGTCTCCAACATCCCCTTCTACGGCTTCGCGGTGCTCTGCCTCGACCACCACGAGGTGCAGGCGATGATCCCGAAGCTAGACCGCCGCCTGGTCACCTACGGCTTCTCGCCCCAGGCTGATGTGCGCGGCGAGAAGCTGCTGACCGACCGCATGGGCGCCACCTTCGAGGTCTCGGTGCAGGACCGCGCCACCGGCCGCAGCCGCAGCATGAAGCCCTTCCGCCTGCCGATGCTCGGCCAGCACAACGTGCAGAACGCGCTGGCCGCCATCGCGGTCGGCGTCGAGATGGATATCGACGAGGCCACCATCCGCAGCGCGCTCGCCGGCTTCAAGGGCGTGAAGCGGCGCTTCACCCGGGTCGGCGAGGTGGGCGGCATCAGCATCATCGACGATTACGGCCACCATCCCGTGGAGATCGCGGCGGTGCTGAAGGCGGCACGGCAGGGCGGCGCGCGGGACGTGATCGCGGTGGTGCAGCCGCACCGCTACTCCCGCCTCGCCACGTTGTTCGAGGATTTCTGCACCTGCATGAACGATGCGGGCACCGTCATCGTGGCCGATGTCTATGCCGCCGGCGAGGCGCCGATCGAGGGCTGCGACAAGGACAGCCTGGTGGACGGGCTGCGGGCGCGCGGGCACCGCAGCGTGGTGCCGCTGCCGGGGCCGGACAGCCTGGCCGAGATGCTGGCCGCCATCGCCAAGCCAGGCGACTACGTGGTCTGCCTCGGCGCCGGCAGCATCACCCAATGGGCGCATGCCCTGCCGGAGCAGATGGCCGCACTGATGAAGCCGGGCGCCGGCGGCCGCGTCACCCCGCTGCGGCGCGCCGGAACATGAGCGTGCGCATGGTGGATCGCGCCATTCCGGCCATCCGCGGCCGCGTGCAGGCGGGGGCGCCGCTCGCGCCTTTCACCTGGTTCCGCACCGGTGGGCCGGCGGAATGGCTGGTGCGGCCGGTGGATGCCGAGGATCTGGTGGCGCTGCTGCGGGACCTGCCGGCGGCGATGCCGCTGACGGTGCTCGGCGCCGCCTCCAACCTCATCATCCGCGATGGCGGGCTGCCCGGCGTGGTGTTGCGGCTCGGCGGCGCCTTCGGGGCTGTGAGCGTGGAGGCGGATGGCGTGGTGGCCGGCGCCGCCTGCCTGGATGCGACGCTGGCCGAGCATGCGGCGGCGGCGGGGCTCGGCGGCCTCGAATTCCTCTGCGGCATTCCCGGCAGCATCGGCGGCGCCGTGGCGATGAATGCCGGCGCCTACGGCACCGAGATCAAGGATGTGCTGGACTGGGCGGAGATCGCCACGCCCGAGGGCATCAGGCGCCTGCCCGCCGCCGCCCTCGGCTTCGCCTATCGCCACGCCGCCCTGCCGGAGCGCGCCGTGGTGATCCGTGCCCGCCTGCGCGCGGCGCCCGGCGACCGCGCCGCGATCGCCGCCCGCATGCAGGAGATCCGCGCGACGCGCGAGGCGACGCAGCCGGTGCGCGCCCGCACCGGCGGCTCCACCTTCAAGAACCCGCCGGGCCACCGCGCCTGGGCGCTGATCGACGCCGCCGGCTGCCGCGGCCTGAGCCTTGGCGGCGCGGAGGTCAGCGGCAAGCACTGCAACTTCCTGCTCAATGCCGGCGGTGCCACGGCGGCCGATCTGGAGGCGCTGGGCGAGGCGGTGCGGGCGCGCGTGCTGGCGCATAGCGGCGTGGCGCTGGAGTGGGAAATCAAGCGTATCGGCCTTGCCGCACAGGGAATCACGGGTCCATGAAGCGCGTCGCTGTCCTCTATGGCGGCATCTCGGCCGAGCGCGAGGTCAGCCTGGCCTCCGGCGGGCAATGCATCGCGGCGCTGCGCGAGGCCGGCTTCGCGGTGACGCCGATCGAGGTGGGCGCCGATCTCGGCGTGGTCCTCGCCGCACTCGCCGAGGCGCGGCCGGATGCGGTGTTCAACACGCTGCACGGCCGCTACGGCGAGGATGGCTGCATCCAGGGCGTGCTGGACTGGCTCGGCCTGCCCTATACCGGCTCGGGGCTGCGCGCCTCGGCGCTGGCCATGGACAAGGTGGCGGCCAAGGCGATGTTCGCCGCCGCCGGCCTGCCGCTCGCCGCGCACCGGCTGGTGACGCCGGAGGAGCTGGAGGCGGAGGACCCGCTGCCCCTGCCCTATGTGGTGAAGCCGCCGAACGAGGGTTCCTCGGTCGGCGTCACCATCATCCGCGGCGGCGACAACCGCCGGGCGCAGATCGCCCGCGACTGGTCCCATGGCCCGCGCATCATGACGGAAGCCTATATCCCCGGCCGTGAGCTGACGGTTGCCGTGCTGGGCGACCGGGCGCTGGCCGTGACCGAGATCGCCACCCACCTCGCCTTCTACGACTACGAGGCGAAATACGCCGAGGGCGGCAGCCGCCACGCCATCCCCGCGCCGGTCCACCCGGTTGTTGCGGCACAGGCCATGGAGGTTGCGGTTGCGGCGCATCGGGCGCTGGGCTGCCGCGGCGTCTCCCGCGCCGATTTCCGCTACGACGACACCGCGGGCGAGCCCGGCCGCCTGGTGCTGCTGGAGGTGAATACCCAGCCCGGCATGACCCGCACCTCGCTGGTGCCGGAACAGGCGGCGCATTGCGGCATCCCCTTCCCGCAGCTCTGCGCCTGGATGGTGGAGCAGGCCCGCCATGGCGCATGATCCCGCCCCCGGGCGCGGCGCGAGCCGCCGAGCCCCGCGCGCCTCCGCCGCGACGATGTCAGCCGCCGCAGCCGCGCCGCCGAGACCACGCCCTCCCGCCCGAGCCGGCTGCGGCTCTGGCTGCGCCGACGGCGCGGGCTGTTGCGCCCGGCCGGGCTCGGCCTGTTCGGCGCCGGGCTGCTGGCCGCCGCGACCCTCGCGGTGATCGCCGCCGACCCCTATGGCCGCCTCGCCGCCGCCTGGGAAGGCGCGGCCGAGATCGCCGGCGATGCCGGGCTGACGGTGCAGGAGGTGGTGCTGGAGGGCAGCCGCTACACCCCGACCGAACTGGTGCGCGAGGCGCTCTCGGTGCGCCGCGGCGACCCGATCCTGGCCTTCTCGCCGCAGGAGGCGAAGGAACGCCTGGAGATGATCGCCTGGGTCGAGCATGCACATGTCGAGCGGCACCTGCCCGGCCTCATCCGCGTCCGCATCGAGGAGCGCCGGCCCTTCGCCATCTGGCAGCGCGACGGCCGCTTCGCGGTGATCGACCGCGAGGGGATGGTGGTGGCGAGCGAGAATATCGGCGCCTTCGGCCGGCTGCCCCTGGTGGTCGGCACCGGCGCCGAACGTGCCGCCGCCGGCATGGTGGACCTGCTGGAGACCATGCCGGTGGTGCAGGAGCGCACCCATGCGCTGGTCCGCGTCGGCGAGCGGCGCTGGAACCTCAGGCTGCGCAACGGCACCGACGTGCTGCTGCCGGAAGGCCAGGAGCCGGCGGCGATCGCCCGCCTCGTGGAGTTGCAGGCGAAGCAGGGGCTGCTCGACCGGCCGCTCGCCGCCATCGATCTGCGCCAGCCGGACAAGCTGGTGCTGCGCCTGCCGGCCTCGCAGGCGCCGGAACCCACCCCCACCGTGCAGCGTGTCCGGAGCGGCCGCGGATGAACCAGCTCGCGCGCCTGCCCCCGCCGGTGGAGCCGCCAGCGCCCGGCCGCCGCCGCCGCGGTGCCAAGAGCGGCATCTTCGGCGTGCTGGACATCGGCACGACCAAGATCGTCTGCATCATCGCCCGCATCGAGGGGGATGGCGAACCCCGCGCGCTCGGCTTCGGCTGGCAGCGCGCGCGCGGCGTGAAGGCCGGCAGCATCGTCGACCTGGAGGAGGCGGAACGCGCCATCCGCGCCGCGGTCGGCCAGGCGGAGGAGATGGCGGATACGCAGTTGCGCGGCGCCATCGTGAACCTCTCCTGCGGCCAGCCGGAATCGCGGCAATTGCACATCCAGTGGCCGATCGGCGGCCGCGCGGTGACGGAGGCGGATCTCCGCGCCATCCTGCAGGAGGGCCACCGCCGCAGCGCCGAGGACGGGCGGGAGACGGTGCATGCCTTCCCACTCGGCTTCACCGTGGATGCGACCCCGGGCGTCAACGACCCGCGCGGCATGATCTGCGATGCCGTCGCCGCGCGGCTGCATCTGGTAGATGCGGCGCAGGCCAGCCTCCGCAACCTCGGCGCCTGCCTGATGCGTTGCGACCTGGAGATCGAGGAGCTGGTCTCCGCCCCTTTCGCCGCCGGCCTCGCCACCCTGGTCGAGGATGAGAAGGAGCTTGGCGCCACCGTCATCGACATGGGCGGCGGCACCACCACCCTCGCGGTCTTCGCCGAGGGGCACCTGCTGCACACCGCGCAGATCCCGGTGGGCGGCTGGAACGTCACCAACGACTTGGCGCGCGGCCTCTCCACCCCGCTGGCGCATGCGGAGCGGCTGAAGACGCTGCATGGCGGCGTGCTCGGCGCGCCGGGGGACGAGAAGGAATGGCTGCCGGTGCCGCTGGTCGGCGAGGATGAGGACCACATCGCCCGCATCCCGCGCACCATGGTGGTCGGCATCATCCAGCCGCGGCTGGAGGAGACCTTCGAACTGGTGAAGGACCGGCTGGAAGCCGCCGGAATCAGCCAGGATGCGGGCCGCCGCGTGGTGCTGACCGGCGGCGGCAGCCAGCTTGTCGGGGTGCGCGAACTGGCGGCGCGGGTGCTGGACCGGCAGGTGCGGCTCGGCCGCCCGCATGTGGTGCGCGGCCTGCCCGAGACCGCCTCCGGCCCCGCCTTCGCCGCGTCGCTCGGCCTGCTCGGCTGGGCCTCCGGCGAGGGCCGGCCGCTGCTCGACCTGCTGCCCGGGCTGGAGCGCCGGCCCGGCGCCTTCCGCCGCTTCGTCAACTGGCTTCGGGACCGCGCGTGATGCAGCACGCATCACATCCCGCATGGCATCCCGCTCTGCACGGACCAGAAACCTGTGGATTAACCGGTTTCTTTCATTTCAACCCCGAGACGCGACTCGCCGCAGCCGCTTACCCTCGCCTGAGGAGACTCCCCGCATGACCCTCAACCTCACCTTGCCTGTTGCCCAGCACACCGATTTCAGCCCCCCGCATCACCGTCATCGGTGTGGGCGGCGGCGGCACCAACGCGGTCAACAACATGATCGCCATGGGCCTCGACGGCGTGGAATTCGTCGTCGCCAATACCGATGCGCAGTCGCTGGTGCACAGCAAGGCGGAGCGGCGCGTGCAGCTTGGCCCGCATCTGACGCAGGGCCTTGGCGCCGGCGCCAAGCCCGAGATCGGCCGCGCCGCCGCCGAGGAAGCGACCGAGGAACTGGCCCGCCACCTCGATGGCTGCCACATGGTCTTCGTCACCGCCGGCATGGGCGGCGGCACCGGCACCGGCGCGGCGCCGGTGATCGCCCGCATGGCGCGGGAGCGGGGCGTGCTGACGGTGGGCGTGGTGACCAAGCCCTTCGACTTCGAGGGGCCGAAGCGCAAGCGCGCCTCCGATGCCGGCATCGAGGAGCTGCAATCCGTCGTCGATACGCTGATCGTCATCCCGAACCAGAACCTGTTCAGGATGGCCAATGAGCGCACCACCTTCGCCGAGGCCTTCAAGATGGCCGATGCGGTGCTCTATGACGGCGTGCGCGGCGTGACCGACCTGATGATCAAGCCGGGCCTGGTCAATCTCGACTTCGCCGATATCCGCACCGTCATGGCGGAGATGGGCAAGGCGATGATGGGGACCGGCGAGGCCGATGGCGACGACCGCGCCGTGAAGGCGGCGGAGCGCGCCATCAGCAACCCGCTGCTCGACGATGCCAGCCTGCGCGGCGCCCGCGGCGTGCTGATCAACATCACCGGCGGCTACGACATGACCCTCTTCGAGGTCGACGAGGCCGCCAACCGCATCCGCCGCGAGGTGGACGAGGAAGCGAACATCATCTTCGGCTCCTCGGTCGAGGAAGACCTGAACGGCAGGCTGCGCGTCTCCGTGGTCGCCACCGGCATCGATGCGCTGCCGGTCCAGGCGGCGAAGCCGGAGGGGCTGGTGGTGGTGGCCGGCGGCCGCCCGGCGCCCCGCCCGGCGGCCGCCGCCCCCGCCCCCGCCGCGCCGCAGCCGATCGCGCGCCGGCCCATGCCGGGTGGCGCCGCCGGCGCGGTGCTGCGCACGCCGTCCATGCCGCATGCGACGGGCCCCGCCCCGGCCGCGCCGGTCCTGGCCCCGGTCGCGGTGCAGGAGGAGCCCGAGCCCGCGCCGCAGGCTCCCGTCCATCTCGGGCCGATCCAGGTGGCGGCGCCCGAGGCGCCGCGCCGGCCCGCGGTATCGACCGCGGCGCCGCAGACGCCCACCGGCGTCATCCGCGGGTTGTTCCAGCAGGTGACCGGCGGCGGCCTGCTGCGGCGGCCCCTGCCGGAGCCGGCGCCGGTGGCGCCGCGCCTCGAACCCGTGCCCTCCTCGGCCCGGCCCGCGGCGCGGCCGCCGCAGCAGGATGAGATGGGGCTCGACATCCCCACCTTCCTGCGGCGCCAGTCCAACTGATACTGTCCGGGCGATATTGCGCTGCAATAATCCAGCAAAAACAAAGCCTTGCAGCGTAATATGAGGAAACAAGGCTTGACTCGCGGACCCGGGGGCGAAGTGTCACTTATCCCCCCGGGTGCCCTGCCTGCCATGGCGCTCCAAGGAGACAGGGTCGCGCATGGACGGGTATATTCCGCTTGAGACAGGCCGCCGCCGGACGCTGAAGGCCGCTATCGGCTGCGTCGGCATCGGCCTGCACAGCGGCCGGCGTGTGGCCCTGACCTTGCGTCCGGCCGCCTCCGGCACCGGCATCCTCTTCCGCCGCACCGATATCGGCATCGAGATTCCCGCGCTTTTCGACCAGGTGGTGGATACCCGCCTCTGCACCGCCCTCGGCGCCTCCGAGGCGCCGGAGCACCGGATCGGCACGGTCGAGCATGTCATGGCGGCGCTGGCCGGCTGCGGCGTCGATGACGCCATCATCGAGTTGGATGGGCCGGAAGTGCCGATCCTGGATGGTTCCGCCGCCCCCTTCGTCTTCCTGATCGACTGCGCCGGCCTCACCGCCCAGGCCGGCTTCGGCCCCGCCGAGGCGATCGAGGTGCTGCGCCCGGTCCGGGTGCAGGAAGGCAGCGGCCCGGATGCCGCCTGGGCCGAACTCGCCCCCTCGGGCGGGGAGCGGCTGGAAGCCTCCCTCACCATCGATTTCCCGACCACCGCCATCGGCCGCCAGTCGCTCTCGCTGCGGCTCACGCCGCATGCCTTCCGCGCCGCGCTGGCCGATGCCCGCACCTTCACTCTGGCCGAGGACATCGCCCGGCTGCGCGGCGCCGGACTGGCGCAAGGCGGCTCGCTCGACAATGCCGTGGTGGTGGATGGGCCGCTGGTGCTGAACCCGGGCGGGCTGCGCCGCCCGGACGAGTTCGTGCGCCACAAGCTGCTGGATGTGGTGGGCGACCTGGCGCTGGCCGGGGCGCCGTTGCGCGGCCGCTTCGGCGGCCACCGTTCCGGCCATGCGCTGAACAACCGGCTGCTGCATGCCCTCTTCGCGGACCCGGCCAATTGGCGCCCGGTGCCCGGCCACATGGCCGAGGGTGCCGCCGCCCGGCTGCCGGCCGCCGCCGCCCCGGCGGTCGCCTGAAGCCAGCACCTGCGCGGCCGGCCCATGTGGACCGACGCGGCATCATGCTATAGAGCCGGCCCCTCCCCGACCGACCGGACCATGATGATCCGACGCTCCATACCCCTGCTCGCGCTTTTCCTCGGCCTCACGGCCCTGCCCGGCTGTTCCTGGTTCCAGAACTGGGATGGGCGCATGACCTCGCTCAACGCGCCGCGCGGCGCCGCCAACGCGACGCTCGACCAGTCGCCGGAGGGGCTCTACGCCGCGGGGGTGGAGGCCTTGCAGGCCCGCCGCTACCCGCAGGCGGTCGAGCTCTTCGACCAGGTGGAGCGCGACCACCCCTATTCGACCTGGGCCACCAACGCCAAGATCATGGCGGCCTATGGCGACTACATGCGCAACCGCTACACCGAGGCGATCGGCGCGCTGGACCGCTTCATCCAGCTCCATCCGGCGCATCGCGACACCGCCTATGCCTATTACCTCCGCGCGCTCTGCTACTACGAGCAGATCGCCGATGCGCAGCGCGACCAGCGCGGCACGGAACAGGCCATGGCGGCGCTCCAGGATGTGGTGAACCGCTATCCCGACACCGCCTATGCCCGCGACGCCCGGCTCAAGATCGATCTCGGCCGCGACCACCTGGCGGGCAAGGAGATGAATATCGGCCGCTTCTACCAGCGCCAGCGGCTCTATGCCGCGGCGATCGGCCGCTTCCGCCGAGTGGTGGAGGAATACCAGACCACCAACCATGTGCCCGAGGCGCTGCACCGCCTGACCGAGCTCTACCTCACCCTCGGCCTGACCGAGGAGGCGCGGCGCACCGCCTCGGTGCTTGGCCATAATTTCCCCCGGCAGCCCCTGGTACCAGGACAGCTACGCCCTGCTGGTAGAGGGCGCGCCGCCGGCGGAACAGGACCGTCCAGGCTTCGCCCGGCGCGCCTGGAACTGGGTCTTCTAGCGGCGCCAGGCCGCGCCGCGCGATGCTGGCCTCCCTCGCGATCCGCGATGTCGTGCTGATCGAAAGGCTCGATCTCTCCTTCGGCCCCGGCCTCACGGTGCTGACCGGGGAGACCGGGGCCGGGAAATCCATCCTGCTGGACAGCCTCGGCCTCGCCTGCGGCATGCGGGCGGAGGCGGGCATGGTGCGGCTCGGCCAGTCGCAATGCTCGGTCGCCGCCGGCTTCCTGCCGCCGGAGGGGCACCCGGCCTTCAGCCTGCTCGCCGACCAGGAGATCGAACCGGAGGAGATGCTGGTGCTGCGCCGCGTGGTGCAGGCCGATGGCCGCTCCCGCGCCTTCGTCAACGACCAGCCGGTGGCCGTGGCGCTGCTGCGGCGACTGGCCGCCACGCTGGTCGAGGTGCAGGGCCAGCACGACCAGGTGGGCCTGGCCGACCCCGCCACCCATGCCGGGCTGCTGGATGCCTTCGGCGGGCTGGAGCCGCGGCGCCAGGCCGTCGCCACCGCCTGGCGCGCCTGGCGGGACGCGGAGCGGGCGCTCACCGAGGCGCGGGCCGCGATCGCCGCGGCGCAGCGGGATGAGGAATTCCTCCGCCATGCGGTGGAGGAACTCTCCGCCCTCGCCCCGGAGGAGGGCGAGGAGGAGGAGCTTTCCCGGGAACGCCAGCGCCTGCAGCAGGGCGAGCGGCGCAACGAGACCATCGCCACCGCGATGTCCGAATTGCAGCCGCGCGACCGCCGCCGCGGCGGCCCCGGCGATGCGCTGCGCGGGGCCGCCCGGGCGCTGGAACGGCTACCGGCGCCGAACGAGGAGGCGCAGCCGATCCTGACGCATCTCGCCATTGCCCAGGATGCGCTGGCGGAGGCGGAAACCCTGCTGGAGCGCCTGTTGCAGGAAGGCGGCCCCGACCCGCGCCGGCTGGAGCAATTGGAGGACCGGCTGTTTGGCCTGCGCGCCGCCGGCCGCAAGCATGGCGTGCCGGTGGTGGAATTGCCGGCGCTGCTGGCCAGCCTGAAGGAGCGGCTGGGCGCGCTGGATGCCGGCACCGGCCGGGTCGCGGCGCTGGAAGCCACGGCCAAGGCGGCCCGCGCTGCCTATCTCGCCGCCGGCCAGGCGCTCTCCGAGGCAAGGCGGGAGGCGGCGGGGCGGCTGGAAGCGGCGCTGGCCAAGGAATTGCCGCCGCTCAAGCTCGACCGCGCCCGCTTCGTGGTGGAGGTGGCGGCGCGCGAGGAATCCGGCTGGGCGGCGGATGGGCTGGACCGCGTCACCTTCCTGGTCTCGACCAATCCCGGCCAGGCACCGGGGCGGCTGGAAAAGATCGCCTCGGGCGGCGAGCTGTCGCGGCTGATGCTGGCGCTGAAGGTGGTGCTGGCGCGGGGCTCGCCGGTGCCGACGCTGATCTTCGACGAGGTGGATGCCGGCATCGGCGGCGCCACGGCGGCGGCGGTGGGCGACCGCCTGGCGCGGGTGGCGGAGCGGTTGCAGGTGCTGGTGGTGACGCATAGCCCGCAGGTGGCGGCGCGCGGCGCGCAGCAGTTGCGCGTGGCCAAGCGCCTGAAGGGCGAGCGCGCGGCGACCCTGGTGGAGCCGCTGGACAAGCGGGAGCGGCGGGAGGAAATCGCGCGGATGCTGGCCGGCGAGCGGGTGACGGATGCAGCGCGGGCAGCAGCGGATAGTTTACTGACGGGTGGGCTGCTGTGACCTCGGCCGCGGTGTTGCGCAGCCGCCCGCCCGAGGCGCTGACCGAGGCGGAGGCGGCCGAGGAACTGGCCGCGCTGGCCGCCGAGATCGCCGGGCACAACCGCGCCTATTACGAGCAGGACGCGCCCACCGTCAGCGATGCCGAATACGACGCGCTGTTCCGCCGCAACGCGGCGATCGAGGCGCGCTTCCCGGAATTGCTGCGGGAGGACAGCCCCTCCCGCCGGCCGGGCGGGGCGGCGGCAGAGCACTTCGCGAAAAGCCGGCATGGCGTGCCGATGCTCAGCCTCGACAATGCCTTCGATGCGGCGGATTTCACCGAATTCTGCGCCCGCATCCGCCGCTTCCTCGGCCTGCCCGCCGAGGAGGTGCTGCGCTTCGTGGGCGAGCCGAAGATCGACGGGCTTTCCGTCAACCTGCTCTATGAGCGCGGCCGCTTCCGGCGCGGCGCGACGCGCGGCGACGGCACGGTGGGCGAGGATGTCACCGAGAATCTTCGTTCGCTGCGCAGCCTGCCGCAGCGCCTGGCCGGCCCCTGCCCCGACAGCATCGAGATCCGCGGCGAGGTCTTCATGGAGAAGGCCGAATTCCTCGCCTTCAACGCACAGCAGGCGGAACGCATCGCCGCCGGCGAGCGCGGCCTCAGGGTCTTCGCCAATCCGCGCAATGCCGCTGCCGGCAGCCTGCGCCAGCTCGACCCCGGGATCACCGCCCAGCGCCCCCTGAAGCTCTTCGCCTATGCCATGGGCGCGGCGAGCGAGGCGCCGGCGGCGACGCATTGGGACTATCTGGCGCGGCTGCGGGACTGGGGCTTCGAGGTGAACCCGCTCTCCCGCCTGCTGCCCGATGCGGAGGCCGCCGCGGAATTCCAGCAGGAGATGGCGGCAGCGCGGGCCGGCCTCGCCTATGACATCGACGGCGTCGTCTACAAGCTGGACCGGCTGGACTGGCAGGCGCGGCTCGGCTTCGTCGGCCGGGCGCCGCGCTGGGCCATCGCCTGGAAATTCCCGGCCGAGCAGGCCACCACCACCCTGGAGCGCATCGAGATCCAGGTGGGCCGCACCGGCGCGCTGACGCCGCGGGCGGTGATGCAGCCGGTGAATGTCGGCGGCGTCATCGTGATGCATGCGACCCTGCACAATGAGGACGAGATCGCCCGCAAGGATGTGCGGATCGGCGATACGGTGGTGCTGCAACGGGCCGGCGACGTGATCCCGCAGATCGTCTCCGTCGTGCTGGAGAAGCGGCCGGCCGGGAGCACGCCCTTCGCCTTCCCCGAGACCTGCCCCGCCTGCAGCAGCCATGCCGTGCGGGGGCCGGGCGAGGTGGTGCGGCGCTGCACCGGCGGGCTCATCTGCCCGGCCCAGACGGTGGAGCGGCTGCGGCATTTCGTCAGCCGCAACGCCATGGATATCGAGGGGCTGGGCGAGGAGAACATCCAGAAGCTCTTCGACGAGGGGCTGGTGCGCAGCCCGGCCGATATCTTCCGCCTGGCGCCGCATGCCGCGCGGATGCGGCAATGGGAAGGCTGGGGCGCCAAGGCGAAGCGGCCGGAGGAATCGAAGAAGGTGCCGAACCTTCTCGCCGCCATCGAATCCCGCCGCCACCCGGCGCTGGAGCGCTTCATCTTCGCCCTTGGCATCCGCCGCATCGGCGAAGCCAATGCCAAGCTGCTGGCGCGGCACTACCGTTCCTTTCCGGCCTGGCGGGAGGCGATGCTGGCGGCGCGCGTCATCGGCTCCGAGGCGCGGGAGGAATTGGGCAGCATCCAGGGCATCGGCCCCGCCATCGCGCAGGAACTGGTGGATTTCTTCGACGAGCCGCGCAACCTGGCGGCGCTGGACGACCTCGCCACCGAGGTGACGCCCGAAGCCGCCCCCGCCGCGACCGAGGCCGACGGCCCCTTCGCCGGCCGCAGCCTGGTCTTCACCGGCACGCTGGAGACGCTGACCCGCGACGAAGCCCAGGCGCGGGCGGAATCGCTCGGCGCCAAGGTGACGAAGAGCGTCTCGAAGAAGACGGATTTCGTCGTGGTCGGCGCCGATGCCGGCAGCAAGGCGGCGAAGGCGCAGGAGCTTGGGGTGCGGGTGCTGAGCGAGGCCGAGTGGCGGGAGATGGCCGGGCTCGGCTGATCAACTCAGCATCTCGACCGTGCGGCGCAGCACCGCCGCGACCGCGTCCTTGAAGGCATCCAGCCGGGCCGCGTTCCCGGCTTCCGGGCCGCTCCAGGTCAGGGTGAAGCAGAAGGTGGCGGGGCGGCCGCACACCACCATCTGCCCGGCCACCGCCACCGCGTTGCTGTCCTGCCAGAAGATGCTGCCACCCTTGGCATAGGCGGCGATGCCGGGCGGCACCACCATGGCGATCGCATCGCCCATCGCCTGCACCCGGCGGAATTCCGTCAGCGACTCCGGCCGCTGGAAATAGGCCCCGGCCAGGACCCGCTGATACCAGCCGACCAGCTCCGCCGCGGTGCTGACGCTCGTCTCATAGGGGTTCACCGGCGGGCGCGGCGGGCCGACGGGCTGCTCCAGCGCGCGCTGGACGCCGACCCAGCCGAGATCGGCGCCGGGCGGCGCGCCGGCCATGGCGGTGAACATCCGGCGCGTCGAGGCCGGGATGCGCGTGGCCCGCAGCCCCGCCCGCTCGACCACGGCGCGCACCCGATCCACGTCGATGACGCGCATGGCCGCGTCGGTGGCGGTATTGTCGCTATGGGTGATCATCGCTTCCAGCACGGAGCGCGCGGTGGTGCTGCCGGAGAGGTGGTCGAAGACCGGGCTGATGAGGGAGCGGACCTCGTCATCGATCGCCACCTGCTCCGCCAGCCTGCGGCGGCCGGCCTCCACCTCCTGCAGCCAGGCGGCGAGGACGAAGGTCTTGAAGCAACTGCCGACGAAGGCCGGCCGGTCCGGCTGGTGGGCCAAGCGCCAGGCACCGGCCGGGGCTTCCGCCTCGACCAGCAGGGTGGTTTCGTCGGGCAGGGCGGCATAGTCCCGCAGCGCCGCCTGCAAGGCGGGGTCGGCGGGCGCCCCGGCGCCGGGCTGCGCGACAGCGCCGGCGGGCAGGGCCGCGGCGGCGAGCACGAGGGTCCTGCGGCGCATGGCGGCTTGCCTTTCAGGTCACGGGCGGCGGCCGCCCGATACGACTGTCCTTGGTTGCATCGCCGAGCGTCAACCGCAACCCGGCCCCATCGCCGCGCCGCCCGTCACGACCGCGAGACGGAGACCGCTTCCCGCAGCCGCGCTTTGGCTGCCCGAAGGAGCAGCCCATCTCCGATACGTCGCTTCCGTTGCGATATTGCCGTGATCCAGGTCGCTTCCCGGACGCCAGGCGAGGTCACTCCAGCACCACCCCCAGCGCCTGCCGCAGCGCCCCCACCGGATCGCGCCCCTTGCCCGTGGAGACCAGCGCCCGATGCGCCCCCGCCCGCAGCAGATGCCGCGCGCCGGGCAGCAGGGCCGAGGCCACCGGCACCAACCCGTCATTCGGCCCGCCGCCGCGCCGCTCCACCCAGCGGGCCAGCGGCAAATACCGCCGGTCCGGGCCCTGGGCGGTTTGCGCCTCCAGCCGGGTGGCGCAGCAGAGCACCGGCAGCCGCTGCATCAGCGTGGCGACCGCCGCGGCATTTGCGCCCATCCAATCGGCGCGGGCTGCCGTCGTGAGGTCATGCAGCCCCTCGCCGCCGCCCAGGCCCAGGCGGCGCAGGATGCCCCCGGCAGCCCGATGCAGGGGGCGGGCGGCGACCAGCGCATCCGCGACGGGGGGAGCCGAGGAAGGGCGACTGCAAGGCGATGAAGGCACGGCACGGCCCGGAGGCTTCCGGGTCCAGCAGTGCCGCCAGGGCCTCCAGCCCGCCCTTGCTATGCGCGACCAGCACGGCCGGGCGGGGATCGGCCGCCAGCGCCGCCCGCAGCCGCCGGGCATTCTCCGCGACCGGCGCGGCGGTCGGCACCAGCACCACCGCCGCCGGGATGCCGAGGCCGCACAGCCAGTCCCGCTGCGCGCCCATGTAATCCAGGCCGAACCGCCGGAAGCGCGCTACCACCTCGCCCAGCAGGCCATAGGCCAGCAGGACGCGGCAGCCGGCGAGGCGCGCGGCAAGCGCGGCATCCCCCTCCGTTACAGCGGCGCGCAGGCGCCGCGCAGCCATGTCGCCGTCGCCGCATCGCAGCCCGGGGCAACCTCCGCCAGCACGCGGGCATGGTAGGCATCCACCCAGGCGCGTTCCGCCACGGTCAGCATCGCCGGGTCGATCAGGTGCCGGTCATAGGGGGCCAGGGTCAGCGTCTCGAATTCCAGGAATGGCTTCACCTGGTCCGGCTGCGCCGCCGCCTCGCGGGTGAGGAGCAGGTTCTCGATGCGGATGCCGTATTGGCCGGGCAGGTAATAGCCGGGCTCATTGGACAGGATCATCCCCGGCGCGATCGGCACCGGCTTCGCCGCGCGGCTGAAGGCCACCGGCCCCTCATGCACCGAGAGGAAGCTGCCGACGCCATGGCCGGTGCCATGGTCGTAATCCAGCCCCGCCTGCCAGAGCGGCTGCCGCGCGATGGCATCGAGGTGCGGCCCCGCCACCCCCTTCGGGAAGCGCAGCACCGAGAGCGCGAGATGGCCCCGCAGCACGCGCGTATACCGCTCGCGCAGCAGGGCCGGCGGCGCGCCGGGGCCGGTCCAGAGCGTGCGGGTCACATCCGTGGTGCCGTCGCGGTACTGGCCGCCGCTGTCGATCAGGTAGCATTCATCGCGGCGGATCGGCCGGTCGCTTCCGGGGGTGGCGCGGTAATGGATGATGGCGCCGTCCTCGCCGGCGCCGGAGATGGCCGGGAAGCTCTCGGCCTGGAACAGCGGCACCTCCTGCCGGAACGCGAGCAGGCGGTCGGCAGCGCTGATCTCGGTTTGGCCGCCTTGCGGCGCCTCGGCCGCGAACCAGGCGAGGAAGCGGGCCAGCGCCACCGCATCGCGCCGATGCGCGGCGCGGGCGCCTTCCTGCTCCACCGGGTTCTTGCAGGCGCGCGGCAGGCGGCAGGGATCCTCGCCCGGCACCACCTCGGCCCCGGCTTCCCGCAAGGTGGCGGCGAACCAGGCGGGCGTGGCCTCCGGGTCGAGGCGCACGCGCTTGCCGGCCAACCCGCGCAGCGCCGCGGCGAGTTCGGCACGCGGCCGCACCACCACGTCGTTGCCGAGATGCGCCCGCGTCTCCGGCGGCACCTTGCCGGGGTCGAGATAGACCTCGGCGGAGCCGTCGGCGCGCAGCAGGGTGAAGCCGAGCGCCAGCGGGGTATGCGCCAGGTCGCCGCCGCGGATGTTCAGCAGCCAGGCCAGGGAATGCGCATCCGCGAGCACGGCCGCATCCTCGCCTGCCTCGCGCAGCAGGGCGGCGGCCTCGGCCCGCTTGGTGGCGGCCGGCTTGCCGGCATAGTCGATCGGGTGCGGCAGGGCGGGCGCGGCGGGCGGCGCCGGCCGGTCCTGCCAGATGGCATCGAGCGGATTTTCCGGCAGCGGCACCAACGTCACGCCCGGCGCCTCCAGCCGCTTCAGGGCGGCCTCCGAATGCAGCCAGGGGTCGTAGCCGATGCGGCGCCCGGCGGCGTGCTGCTTCAGCCACTCCGCGGGCGGTTCCTCGGTGAGGTGGCGACGTTCCCAGAGCGCCGGGTCGGTCTGCTGCGCCACCTGGGTGGTGTAGCGGCCATCGGTGAAGACCGCGGCGCGGTCGGCCAGCACCACGGCCAGCCCGGCGCTGCCGGTGAAGCCGGTGAGCCAGGCCAGGCGCTCGCCGGAGGGCGGGACATATTCGCCCAGATACTCGTCGGAGCGCGGCACCAGGAACCCATCGACGCCTAGCGTGGCGAGTTCGGCGCGGAGCGCGGCGAGGCGGCTGGCTGGGGTCACGTCGGGCGATTCCTTGCCATCAGGTTAATCGAAAAAGCTGGCACCCACGAAATATCATGCGTCCCGTGCATGGCTCGGCTGCCGGCTTGGCGCGGAGAATGCTGCGCTGCCGGGTCTATGTCATCCCGGTGCGATGCGGCAGAGGCCGGATCGCGCCGCCGGGCCGAACGGACCCGTGCGAATGCTGGAACGCTGAACATGGACGCCCGCCGCACCACCCCCGAGCTTTCCCTCGCCGGGACCCTTCGCCTCGCCCTCGCCCATATCGGAGACCGGCTGCTCGCCTGGCCGCGCCGGCAGCGGCTGCTGGCGGAGCTGAATGCCCTCTCGCCGCGCGAGCTGGCCGATATCGGCCTCACCCGCGGCGATTTTGCCCGCGTGCTGGACATGCCGGTGGCGCCCCGCCCCGCCGCGCCGGCACCCTCCCGCGCCCGGCTGGGCAAGGGCGCCGCGCTTCCGGCCTGAGGGCCGGCGGCCGTTGCGCCCCTCCGGCTGTCGGACAGGAGACCGTTGCGTAACGCATGGCAGGGTCGGCGCTCCTTGCGGTTGCGCCGGGGCGCGCCCGGCCCTCTCATGATGCAATGCCGTTCGCAATCTGGGCCGTGGTCGCCGCGGCGGCCGCCTCCATCAGCCTCGCCCTCGGGGCGCGGCAGACCTTCGGGCTGTTCCTGCTGCCACTGGCGGCCGAGCAGGGACTCTCGCCCGCCGTTCTCGGCACCGCGGTCGCCTTCCACAACCTGGTCTGGGGGCTGAGCCAGCCCTTCACCGGCGCGCTGGCCGACAAGCACGGCGCCGGCCGCGTCATGGCCGGGGGGCGCGCTGCTCTTCTCGGCCGGGCTGGCCCTCCCGGCGCTGTTTCCCGGCGTCTTCACCATCCTCTTCGGCATCGGCCTGCTGACCGGCCTCGGCGTCTCCTGCACCGGCACCGGGGCGGCGCTGGCCGCGGTCGGGCGCGCCGTGCCGCCGGAGCGGCGGGGCGAGATGATCGGCCTGGCCAGCGCCGGCGGCTCGCTCGGCCAGGCGGCCATGGTGCCGCTGGCGCAGAGCCTGCTCGGCAGCCTCGGCGCGGTGGTGACGCTCGGCATCCTGGCGCTGACCATGCTGGTGATCCTGCCGGTCGCGCGCAGCATCGAATGGGGGCCCCCGGCGCAGCAGGCCGGGCCGGCGCCGACGGGGCTCGCCGGGTTGCCGGATCTGGCGCGCATGGCGCTGCGCGACCGCGACTTCGCGCTGCTGACCGCGGGCTTCTTCGCCTGCGGCTTCCAGCTCGCCTTCCTGACCATGCACCTGCCCTCCCATGTCACGCTCTGCGGCCTGCCGGCGGGGCTCGGCGCCATGGCGCTGATGACGATCGGGCTGTTCAACATCCCCGGAAGCTGGCTCTGCGGCCGGGTGAGCAATTACATGCGGCCGGAGCTGGCGCTGGGCTGGATCTACCTGCTGCGCTCGGTCGCCATCGCCTGCTACATGCTGGCGCCGCCGAGCGAGTTCGGCACGCTGGTCTTCGCGGCGGTGATGGGCTTCGTCTGGCTGGGCACCATTCCGCTGACCAGCGCGGCCATCTCGCGGCGCTTCGGCGTGGTGGACCTCGGCGCGCTCTACGGGGTGTGCTTCCTGTCGCACCAGCTTGGCGGCTTCCTCGGCGCCGGGGCCGGGGCGGTGCTGCTGGAGGTGATGGGCAGCTACGCCATCTTCTGGCCGGTGATGATCCTGGTGGGGCTGGCGGCCACCATGATGAACTGGATGGCGCGGCCGCCGGAGCGGGTGATGGCCTGAGCGGCCCGGTCGTCCGCAGGCGAAGCCGGAGGGCGTGAACCGGTCCGCAAGATAAAACCGCCGGCTCAGCCTTTCCGCAGCACCAGCGTCGTCCAGGGCCCGATATCCAGCCGCCGCTCCAGCATCAACCCCTGCCGCCGATGCGCCGCCAGCACCATGCGCGCCTGGGTGCCGAGCAGCCCCGCCAGGATCGCCGTGCCGCGGGGCGCCAGGTGCTGCGCCAGGTCATACGCCATGGCGCAGAGCGGCCGGGCCAGGATATTGGCGAAGATCAGGTCGTAGCGCCGGCCGCGCAGCATCCGGTGCCGCCAGCCATCCGCAAGCCGCGCCGAAACCAGCCGCTGCACCCCGTTCAGCCGCGCATTCTCGGCGGCGACGCGCACCGACCAGGGCTCGATATCCGTCGCCAGCACCGGCCGGCGCAGCAGCTTCGCCGCCGCCATGGCCAGGATACCGGAGCCGGTGCCAAGATCCAGCATCCGCCGTGGCCGCCGATGCGCCACCTGCTCGAAACCCAGCAGGCAGCCGCGGGTGGAATTGTGCTCGCCGCTGCCGAAGGCCAGGCCGGCATCGAGGCGCAGCACCACCCGGCCGAAGACGGTAGGGTTGGGCAGATGCGTCGGCCGCACCAGGAAGCGGCGGCCGATGGGCTGTTCCGGAAAGCTCTCCACCGTGCGCGCCAGCCAGCCCTCGGCCTCGATCGGCGCGGAATGCAGCGCGGGTGGGTCGATGCCCGCCACCAGGGCGGCCAGGGCCAGCGCGCCGGCCAGTTCCGCATCGCCGGCCCCGGCCTCGCGCAGGCCATCCACGCGCCAGGTGTCGGTGGCCTCGTCGCGGAAATAGCCGACCGTGGCGCAGGCCGTCTGCAAGGCCGCCTCGAAGGCCGGCACGGCCTGTTCCGGCAGGCCCTCGATGGAGAGCGCCTCCAGCGGCTCGGTGCGGCGGCGGGAGAGCGGGGTCGGCCATTCGGGGCCGGTGGCGGGCATCACGCCTTCTCCACGAAACGGTCGAGCACGCGCTTCTGCCCGGCCTTCTCGAAATCGATCTCCAGCTTGTCGTCCTCCACCGCGGTGACGCGGCCATAGCCGAATTTCTGGTGGAAGACGCGCTGGCCGATACCGATCGCCTCGGCCCGCACCGGGCGTTCCTGCACCTCCCAGGCGCCGGCCTCGATGACGCGCGGCTTGCGTGCCATCAGCCCGCCGCCGGCAAAGACCGAGGGCATCTGCGCCATGCGGTTCCGCGCCATGGCGCCGCTGCCCTCGCGCTCGATCTGGTCCGGCGGCAGCTCATCGAGGAAGCGGCTGGGGATGGAGCTGGACCAATTGCCGTAGATGCGGCGATTGGCGGCGCAGCTCACGATGGCCTGCTTGCGCGCCCGGGTCAGGCCTACATAGGCGAGGCGCCGCTCCTCCTCCAGCCCCTTCTCGCCGCCCTCGTCCAGCGCACGCTGATGCGGGAAGAGGCCCTCCTCCCAGCCGGGCAGGAAGACCATGTCGAATTCCAGCCCCTTGGCGCCATGCAGGGTCATGATGGAAAGCCGGTCGCCCTCGGCGTTCTCGTCGTTCTCCATCACCAGCGCGACATGTTCGAGGAAGCCGGCCAGGCTTTCGAACTCGCCGAGCGCGCGGATGAACTCCTTCAGGTTCTCCAGCCGGCCGGGCGCCTCGGGCGACTTGTCCTGCTTCCACATCTCGGTATAGCCGCACTCGTCCAGCAGGGTGGCGGCCACCACCACATGCCCGTCGCGCGGCAGCGCCTCGCGCCAGCGGGCGAAGCCCTGGAACAGCTCGCGCAGCGCCTGGCGCGGCTTCGGGCGCAGCGTGTCGGTCTGCGCCAGGCGCTCGGCGGCGGCATAGAGCGGCATGCGCCCCTCGCGCGCGATCTGGTGCATGGCGCGGAGCGAGGTATCGCCGAGGCCGCGCTTCGGCAGGTTCACGATCCGCTCGAAGGCGAGGTCGTCGGCCGGCTGCGCCAGTACGCGGAGATAGGCGAGCGCGTCGCGCACCTCCTGGCGTTCGTAGAAGCGCAGCCCGCCGATCACCCGATAGGGCAGGCCGAGCGTGATGAGCCTTTCCTCGAAGGCGCGGGTCTGGAAGCCGGCGCGGACCAGGATGGCGATCTCGGCGAGGCTATGGCCGGAGCGCCGCGCGGCCTCGATCCGCTCGCCCACCATGCGCGCCTCCTCCTCGCTGTCCCAAAGCGAGACGACGCGCACCTTCTCCCCCTCGGCATCGCGGCGCCCGGCGCGCAGCGTCTTGCCGAGCCGGCCCGCATTATGCGCGATGAGATGCGAGGCGGCGGCGAGGATCGGCTTCGTCGAACGGTAATTGCTCTCCAGCCGCACCACCTTGGCGCCCGGGAAGTCCTTCTCGAAGCGGAGGATGTTCTCGATCTCGGCGCCGCGCCAGGAATAAATTGACTGGTCATCATCGCCTACGCAACAAATATTCCTATGCCCCTGCGCCAGCAGACGCAGCCACAGGTACTGCACCAGGTTGGTGTCCTGGTATTCGTCCACCAGGATGTAGCGGCAGCGGCGCTGCCAATCCGCCAGCACCTCCGGGTGGCCGCGGAAGATCTCCACCATATGCAGCATCAGGTCGCCGAAATCGGCGCAATTGAGGTCGCGCAGCCGCGCCTGGTAGGCGGCATAGAGGGCGCTGGCGCGGCCATTGGCGTAGTCGGTGTCCTCGGCCGGCGTGACCTTGCCGGGCGCCAGGCCGCGATCCTTCCAGCGCTGGATCGCCGCCATCAGCCCCGGCGCCGGCCAGCGCTTGAGGTCCACCGCCGCCGCCTCCATCACCTGCTTCAGCAGCCGCAACTGGTCGTCGGTGTCCAGGATGGTGAAGGCGGAGGTCAGCCCCACCAGCTCCGCATGGCGCCGCAGCATCCGGGCGCAGAGCGCGTGGAAGGTGCCGAGCCAGAGCCCCTCCGCGGGCCGGCCGAGAATGGCCGCCACCCGTTCCCGCATCTCCCGCGCCGCCTTGTTGGTGAAGGTGACGGCGAGCACCTGGCCGGGAAAGGCGCGGCCTGTCATCAGCAGATGCGCGAAGCGGGTCGTCAGCACCCGCGTCTTGCCGGTGCCGGCACCGGCCAGCACCAGCACCGGGCCGTCCAGCGTCTCCACCGCCTCCCGCTGTTCCGGGTTGAGGCGGGCCAGGTAGTCGGGCTGCGGGGCCGGGACGCTCATCGGCAGCTTCCAATCGAGCCGGTGTCGCAGATGCGCTTGCCATCCGTCCAGCGGGCGCCGTCCAGCGTGGCATTCAGCAGGTCCGTGCCGTCGAGCCGCGCCCCGGTGAGATCGGCGCCGCTGAGGTCGGCGGCGAAGAGCCGCGCCCGGCGCAGGTCGGCATGCTGCAACTGCGCGCCGCGCAGCACGGTGCGGGTCATCTCGGCATTGCTCAGCACGGCGCCTTGCAGATCGGCGCCGGTGAGGTCGGCGAAGCCGAATCGCACATTCAGCCCATCCACCTTCTGCAACTGCGCCCCCGCCAGCTTGGCCCGGCTCAGCGAGGCATCGCGCAGCACCGCGCCGGTGAGATCGGCCCCGGCCAGGTCGCGGCCATCCATCAGGCAGCGCCGCCAGTCCACGCCCGGCCCAGGCTGGCTGGTGCAGGAGGCATGGGCCGGAGTGGCCAGGAGCAGGGGGAGGAGAAGCAGCAGGATTGGCGTGCGCACAGGGGCGATATAGAACGGGAAGCGAACTCCTCCAACCGTTCCGGCTTCCTCCGCTGCGCTTCCTCCTGGGTTTTCTCGAATGGTCGGCGTGGCGCGGCGGCGCGCTGCTGGCCGCCGGCATCTTCGTCGGCGTGGCAGTGCCGCCGCTGGCCGCGGCAACCCGGGATGTGGTGACGCCGGTGGTGGCCGGGCTGATGACGCTGGTACTGCTGCGCGTCGATCCGGCGCAGGTGCTGGGCTATCTGCGGCGGCCGCTGCTGGTGCTGATGCTGTTGGCCTGGCTGTTGCTGGCCTGCCCGCTGATCGCCTTCGTGCTGGTCCGCGCGGTTGGGCTGGACGGGCCGCTGGGGGCGGCGCTGGTCATCATGGCGACGGGTTGCGCCGCCACCTCCTCCCCCGCCTTCGCGCGGCTGGTCGGGCTGGACGGGGAGATCGCGCTGGTCGCCTCGGTGCTCTCCACCCTGCTGATCCCCTTCACCGCACCGCCCCTGGCGCTGGGGCTGCTCGGCATCGACCTGGCGATCTCGGTGGGCGGGCTGATGGCGCGGCTCGGCCTGGTGGTGGGGCTGCCGCTGCTGCTCTCCATCGCGCTCCGGCGCCTGCTTGGGCCGGAGCTCCTGGCGCGGATCGGCCGGGCGGTGGATGGCGCGGTGGTGCTGCTGGTGGTGCTCTATGGCTTCGGCGTGATGGACGGGATGCAGGCCAGGCTGCTGGCGGAGCCAGCCTGGGTGGCGGGCGGCATCGCGCTCGCCTTCGCCGGCAATTTCGGCCTGAACATCCTGACCACGCTGGCCTTCGCCCCGGCCGGCAAGCGCGTGGCGCTCTCGGCCGGGCTGCTCTCGGGCAACCGCAACATGGCGCTGTATCTGGCGGTGCTGCCGGAAACGACGGATGCGAGCATCCTGCTGTTCTTCGCGCTCTGCCAGTTCCCGCTGTTTCTCAGCCCCTTCCTGCTGCGGCCGGTCTATGACCGCCTGCGCAGGCCCTGACTCAGGCCGGGCTTTGCGGCGCCGCCTTTTCCTCCGCCACGCCGCTGGCCGCGGCTGGCACCGAGGGCGCCGCCCGCACGCCCAGGATATGGGCGATGGCATAGACCAGGTCCGGCCGGTTCAGCGTGTAAAAATGGAACTCGTCCACGCCATTGGCCTGCAGCAGCCGCACCTTGTTCGGCGGCCACCACGGCGGCGACCATGCGCCGGGTCTCCGCATCCTCGTCCAGCCCCTCGAAGAGGCGGCCCATCCAGTCCGGCACGCCGGCGCCGCACATCGCCGAGAACTTCCGCACCTGGGCGAAATTCGTCACCGGCAGGATGCCGGGCACGATCGGCACCCGGATGCCGGCGGCGGCGCAGCGGTCGAGGAAGCGGAGATAGATTTCGCTGTCGAAGAAATACTGGCTGATGGCGCGGGTGGCGCCGGCATCGATCTTGCGCTTCAGGTTGTCGAGATCGTGATCGGCCGAAAGCGCGGTGGGATGGCCCTCCGGATAGGCGGCGACGCTGATCTCGAAGGGGGCGACGCGCGCCAGCCCCTCCACCAGGTCGGCGGCATAGGCATAGCCCTCCGGATGCGGCACGTAGCCTTGGGCGCCGGCCGGCGCGTCGCCCCGCAGCGCCACGATATGCCGCACGCCGGCCGCCCAATAGGCGCGCGCCACCTCGTCCACCTCGGCGCGGGAGGCGCCGACGCAGGTGAGGTGCGCCGCCGGCGTCAGGCTGGTTTCCTGCACGATGCGCGCCACCGTCGCATGGGTGCGGGCCTGGGTGGTGCCGCCGGCGCCATAGGTGACCGAGACGAAGCGCGGCCGCAGCGGCTCCAGCCGCCGGATGCAGGACCAGAGCTGGGTCTCCAGCGCATCCGTCTTCGGCGGGAAGAATTCGAAGGAAAGCTTGGGCGCGGGCAGGCCGGCGGGCGCCGGCAGCGCACCGAAACGTGGACCCGTCAGCCAGCGCTGCAGGGTGCCAGGGGGGGGTATGGTCCATCCGCCTTCTCTGCCCATTTCAGGCAGCGATCGCAAGCGTTGCGACCCGGGACAGTTTCGGGCGTTACAACCATGCCGGAAACGGTGCTATGGCCGCATTCGAACCCAGCCTTGCGGTGCAGCCCCCCGGCCACCGCCCTGCCCCGCCTCGACATTAGGACGCAAGAGGTCCCACCCATGCGCCTGACCACCCGCCTGACCGCATCCCGCGCCGGCCTTGGGGCCGCCGCGCTGGTCGCCCTGCTGCTGCTCTCGGCCTGCGCCACCCGCCCCGACCCCTCCGATCCGGAGGCGGTGGCGGAATTCCGCCAGACCAACGACCCTGCCGAGCCCTTCAACCGGGCGATGTATTCCGTGCACCAGGGCATCGATAAGGTGGTGCTGCGCCCGGTCGCCGTCGGGTATCGCGCCGTCGTGCCGGAGCCGGTGCGGCTCGGCATCCGCAACGTGCTGGGCAATCTGCGGACGCCGGTGATCCTGGTGAACGACATGCTGCAGGGTGAGCCGCGCCGCGCCGGTGACACGCTCGGCCGCTTCCTCATCAACTCCACGGCCGGGCTCGGCGGCATCATCGATGTCGCCCAGCTTCACTTCGGCGTGCGTGGGCATACCGAGGATTTCGGCCAGACCCTGGCGGTTTGGGGCTTGCGGGACGGGCCCTATCTATTCATCCCCGTGCTCGGCCCCTCGAACCCGCGCGACCTGACGGGTTTCGGCCTCGGCGTCGCCGCCGATCCCTTCGTCTGGCTGGGCCAGGGGGCGGTGGTGGATGCGCTGGGCTGGAGCCGGGCCGGCGTGACCGTGGTGGATACGCGGGAGGGGCTGATCGAGCCGCTGGACGACCTGCAACGCAGCTCGCTCGACCCCTATGCCACCCTCCGCAGCGCCTACCGGCAACGCCGCCAGGCCGAGATCGAGAACCGGCTGGACCAGGCGGCCCCCGCCGCGGCCACCAGCACCGGCTTCGGCGTCGGAACCGGCCAAGCCCCGGCACGCTGAACCGCCGCCCTCGGAGATGCCAGAGAGTATGACCATGACCCATCGCCGCACCCTGCTCTCCATCAGCCTCGGCACGGCTGCCGGCACCATGCTCGGCCCTGCCGGCCCGGCCCGGGCGCAGCCGGATCCCGGCCGCGCCGCCGCCTTCATCCAGGCCACCGGCCAGGAGATGGTGGCCGCCATCAATTCCAATGCCCCGGTGGCGCAGCGGCGGCAGCAGGTGGCCGCCATCCTGCGCCGCGCGGTGGATGTGGAGGGCGTCGGCCGCTTCATCCTCGGCCGCTGGTGGCGCCAGGCCTCGCCGGCCGAGCAGCAGGAATACCTGCGGCTCTTCGAGGAGACGCTGATCCGCAACCTCTCCGCCCGCTTCGGCGAGTATCAGGGGGTGCGCTTCTCGCTCGGCCGCACCCAGCAGCGCACCGAGGACGACGTGCTGGTGAACACCATCATCGAACGCCCGAACCAGGCGCCCTTCTCCCTGGATTGGCGGGTCGGCGAGGTCGGCGGTCAGCCGCGGGTGGTGGATGTGATCGCCGAGGGCACCTCGCTCCGCCTGACGCAGAGGAGCGAGTATTCCTCCGTCATCCAGCGCAACAACGGGCAGATCGCGGCGCTGCTGACGGCGATGCGCAACCAGATCCAGCAATTGGCGGCGCGGGAACAGGGGCGGTAGCGCCCCGCTCCGCCGGGCACAGGCCGGGATGCATGCGCCGAAGCTGCACTCTCGGCCTGGGCTCCGGTCGGTGTGCGGCGCGCCCTGCCGTGGCCGGTGCCGCAGGGCGCCACGCTCCCTGACATCTACGGGACCCCCTGCCGCCCGCATGATCGTGACCGCGCATCACCTGTCTGTTGCAGGACAACGGGCCATCGGCCGTTGCACCTTGCGCCGCAACACAGGCTCCAGGGCGGGCTCAGCAATGCCGATCTTCTGTCTGCGACCTGCGAAGGAACAGCTCAATGATCCGGCATGGATGCTGAGCCGCTACCGCGGATGCTGCCAGGTTGCCGCCAGCAGTGCCGAAGCGGCACGGCGATATGCCAATGGCGCCTTCATCCTTCCCGTCTGCCCTGGCGGCGTTCCGCCGGACTGCGGCGGCTTGCCCTGGTCGCAGGCGCGGCTGGTCGAGGTGCAGCAATTGCCCGACCCGCCGGCGGATGCGGTGGTGCCGGTCGGCATGGTCCTGGCCCTGGAGAGCCCAGTTGCGGAAACCGCACCGCAGGTCCTGGAGGTCGCGCCGGCCTGAGTGGCCCGGTCGTCCGCAGGCGAAGCCGGAAGACGTGAACCGGTCCGCAAGATACAAGACGGTCAGGCCAGGACGAGTCTAGACCCGGATCGCCCCGGGTGTTTCCACCCAGGACGATCGCGGGCTAGCTGCCCACCGGCTGGAAATCATAGACCCCGACGCCCTGCAGGATGCCGAATCGGCAGCGCCCGCCATCCTTGCCGGTGACCCGATGCGCCCGCCGCGCCGGCACCGCATGCATCTGGCCGGGCTGCAATCCCACCACCTCGCGTGGCGCGCGGGTCTCGATGACCATCGGGCCTTCCATGCACCAGAAGGTATCCGTCACCTCGGAATGCCAGTGCCAGGGCACTTCCTGCCCGGCGGCCACGGTCAGGATCTGCATCCTGAGCCCAGGCGCCTCGGCGATCAGTTCCCGCCCTTCCAGTGGGTAGCTGCCTGCTTTTGCCATGGGAAACCTATCCCTCCTCTGGTTTGAACCCGCTTTCGGCAATGATCGGGCCCCATTTGGCGTGATCGGCCCGCAGCCGCGCCGCGAAATCACCTGGCGACATGGGCAGCGGCCGCATCTCCAGCCGGGCCAGGGCCTCCTGGTAGTCTGGCGTGGCCGAGGCCTCGGCCATGGCGCGGTTAAGCGCCTCCACCACCGGCTGCGGCGTGCGCGCGGGCAGGAAGAGGCCGAACCATTCGCTGCCGGTGAGTTGCGGAAAGCCCTGCTCGGCGAAGGTCGGCACCTCCGGGAAGTGCGGCAGCCGCTGCGGCGAGGAGACCGCCGCCAGCACCACCTGCCCGCCCGCCGCATGCGGCGCCAGATCCACCATGGGATGGAAGCTGCAGGCGGTGCGCCCCGCGATCAGGTCCTGGATCGCCGGGGCGGAGCCGCGATAGGGGATATGCGTCATCACCAGCCCCGCCGCCCTGGCGAATTGCACGCCCATGAAATGCGGCACCGAGCCGGCCGCGGCGCTGCCATAGGGAATCTCCGCCCGGCCGCGGCCCCAGGCGATGAAGGCGGTCAGGCTCGCCGCCTGGCGGGCCAGCGGCCCGACGCCCATGCCGAAGGGGAACTCGCCGGCCGGGGAGACGGCGATCAGGTCCGTGAAGGGGTTGTAGCGCAGGCTGCGCTGGTAGAGATGCGGGAAGATCGTCAGCATGCTGGCGGGGGTCAGCAGGATGGTGGTGCCATCGGGATCGGCCGCCTTCACCGCCTCCACCGCCAGGCGCCCGGCGGCGCCGGCCCGGTTCTCGATGATGACATTCGGCGCATAGCTGCCGCGCAGCCGCTCCGCCACCAGGCGCGCCGTGGTATCGGCGCTGCCGCCGGGCGGGAAACCCACGATGATGCGGCTGGTGCCGCGCCCGGGCTGCGCCAGGGCCGGGCGCGCCAGGGCGGCGGCCAGCCCGAGGGCGCTGCGGCGCGTCAGCCATGCGGCGCTGGACATCCTGCCCTCCCTCAATGCTCCTTCCGGCCGATGCTGCCCCGGTCCCGGCCCCGGCCGCAATGCCGCTTTCAAGCCCCTGGCGGATGCGTGGCCAGCCAGTGCCGGGCGATCTCGGCGCGGCGGCAGACCCAGAGATCGGGGCAGCGCGCGACATGGTCGAGGAAACGCTCCAGCGCCGCGGCCCGGCCAGGGCGCCCGGCCAGGCGGCAATGCAGCCCGACCGACATCATCTTGGGCTGGCTGCGCCCCTCCCGGCGAAGGAAATCCAGGCTGTCCCTGAGGTGCTGGGTGAAACCGTCATTCGCGGTGAAGCCAGGGGGGCACCGCGAATTTCATGTCGTTGTTGTCGAGCGTATAGGGAATGACCAGCAGGGGCTTGCCCGCCGCCCGCACGTAATAGGGCAGGTCGTCCGCGTAGCTGTCGCTGTCATAGAGGAAGCCGCCATGCTCGGCGACCAGGCGGCGGGTGCGGAGCGAGACGCGGCCGGTATACCACCCCACCGGGGCCGCGCCGGTGGTGCGCCGGATCACCTCGACGCAGCGCGCGATCTCGGCGCGTTCCACGGCCTCGGGCACGGTGCGGTAGTCGATCCAGCGCCAGCCATGGCTGGCCACCTCATGCCCGGCTGCGGCGAAAGCCTGGCCGACGGCCGGGTTCAGTTCCAGCGCGCGGCCGCAGGCATAGATGGTGAGCGGCAGGTTGCGCTCCGCGAAAAGCCGCAGGATGCGCCAGACGCCGGCGCGCGCGCCGTAGTCATATTGCGTCTCGACCGTGATGGCGCGTTCGCCCGGCACGGGGGCGCCGCCGGGGGTTTCCTGGAGAAAGACCTCCGAGCCGGCATCGCCGTTCAGCACGGTATTCTCGGCGCCCTCCTCGTAATTCAGCACGAAGGAGAGGGCGAGGCGGGCGCCGCCGGGCCAGCGCGGGTCGGGTGGATGGGCGCCGTAGCCCTGGAAATCGCGGGGGTGTTCGGTCTCGGCGGCGAGGAGGTGGGGCGGCGCGCTCATGCACGGAATTCTCCGCGACGCTCCGCCCGAGGTCAACTGGAAGTGCCGCTATTCTAAATCAGAAGTATATTAACTCCTAATGAATTAATCGTATTGCGTTCATGCCGGCATCGCGCCGATTATCCCATGCTTTCGCATCATTCCGGGATAGCAGCATGGCCATCATCACTCCAGACCTCACCCGCTCTCCGACCGGCCTCATCTATGTCGACGCCCTGTTCTGGGGTGGTGCCTGGACCGGTACGCTTGGCACCCCGGCCAGCCTCGCCTGGTCGGTGGTCACCACCGCCGAGATGAGCGAGACGGATCCCGACACCGGCCAGGTCGAGACCATGACAATCGACGGTCTTTCCTGGGACGAGACGGGCCTTGATGCCTTGCGCCTGGCTCTCCGACTCTGGGACGAGGTTTCCGGCCTCTCCTTCACCGAGATGGCGCCTGGCACGCCCGACCTGGACCTGAATTACGTGCTGGTCACGGATTCCGTGATGGCCGAGCTGGTGGATGATACCGGCACCCTCGGCTTCCACATGACGCCGGACGGCAGCAGTCCGGCGCCCCTGCTTGGCGTCTTCAACGCCGCGCCGAATTTGTGGAACGAGGCCGTGCTGCAGCAGGGCGGCTACAGCTTCATCACCCTGATCCACGAGATCGGCCACGGCCTCGGTCTTGCCCACCCGCACGACGATGGCGGCGGCAGCCAGATCTTCCCGGGGGCTGGCGATGGCGGCCTGGGCCTCCATGCCATGAACCAGGGCATCTGGACCGTGATGAGCTACAATGACGGGTGGCAGACCGCCTTCCCGGGCCATTCCGCGGGACTGGAGTTCGGCTACGAGGCCACGCCGATGGCGCTCGACATCGCCGCCATCCAGACCCTCTACGGCGCCGACATGACGACGCGCACCGGCGAGGACACCTATGCGCTGCCCGGCACCAATGGGGCCGGCACCTTCTGGACCTGCATCTGGGATGCCGGGGGCCTGGACACCATCAGCGCCGAGGGTCTCGCCGGGAATGCCACGATCGACCTGCGCGAAGCGCCCCTCACCGGCGAGCATGCCGGCGGCCATGTCTCCAGCATCGCAGGCATCATAGGCGGATTCACCATCGCCAAGGGCGCCGTCATCGAGAACGCCATGGGCGGCGCCGGCGATGACGCCATCACCGGCAATGCCGCAGACAACCGCCTGGATGGCGGCGCCGGCGCGGACAGCATGGCGGGCGGCCTGGGCGACGATACCTATGTGGTGGACAATATCGGCGACATCATTGTCGAGCAGGCCGGCCAGGGCAGCGACACGGTCCTCGCCAGCATCGGCTGGAGGCTGGGTGGCGGCCTGGAAAGCCTGGTCCTGACCGGCAGCGAGGCGGGCAACGGTGTCGGCAATGCCCTGACCAACCGGATCATCGGCAATGGTGCCGACAACCAGCTCGCCGGGGGCGGCGGGGGTGACACGCTGTCGGGCGGTGCCGGGGCAGATACCCTCGTCGGCGCCAGCGGCGATGATGTCCTGGATGGCGGCAGCGGTGCGGACCGCCTGGTCGGCGGCGCAGGCAGGGACAGCTTCGTCTTCAGCCATCTTGCCCCTGGCGAGATCGACCGCATCGTCGATTTCTCCGAAGCCGAGGACATGATCGTGCTGGATCAGGCCGTCTTCACCGCGCTTGGGCTCGTGGGCCTGCTCGATCCCGGCGCCTTCGCCTATGGCCGGCGCGCCCTGGATGCCGATACCCGCATCCTCTACGACGCCGAAGGCGGCAAGCTCCGCTATGATGCGGACGGGTTGGGCGGCAGCGCGGCTATCGTCTTCGCCCATATCGGTGCCGACAAGGCGATCACCGCCGAGCATTTCCTGGTAGCCTGAACGGCAGCGGCCGGCATCCCCGGGGATGCCGGCCGCCCGGGCCTGCGCTGCGGGCCGGCCTCAGTTCTTCGTCTTGTCGACCAGCGCGTTCTTCTTGATCCAGGGCATCATCGCCCGCAGCTTCTCGCCCACTTCCTCGATCGGGTGTTCGGAGAGGCGGCGGCGGGTGGCCTTGAAGCTGGCCTGGTTCACCTTGTTCTCCAGCATCCAGTCGCGGGCGAATTTGCCGCTCTGGATGTCGTCCAGCACCCGCTTCATCTCGGCCTTGGTCTCGGCGGTGATGATGCGCGGGCCGGTGACGTATTCGCCGTATTCCGCGGTGTTGGAGATCGAGTAGTTCATGTTGGCGATGCCGCCCTCATAGATGAGGTCGACGATCAGCTTCACCTCATGCAGGCATTCGAAATACGCCATCTCGGGGGCATAGCCGGCCTCCACCAAGGTCTCGAACCCGGCCTTGATGAGCTCGACCAGGCCGCCGCAGAGCACGGACTGCTCGCCGAAGAGGTCGGTCTCGCATTCCTCCTTGAAGGTGGTCTCGATCACCCCGGCGCGGCCGCCGCCGATGGCGGAGGCGTAGGAGAGCGCGATCTCCAGCGCATTGCCGGAGGGGTTCTGCGCCACCGCCACCAGGCAGGGCACGCCGCCGCCGCGCTGATACTCGCTGCGCACGGTATGGCCGGGCCCCTTGGGCGCGATCATGAACACGTCGAGGTCGGGGCGCGGGTCGAGCAGGTTGAAATGCACGTTCAGCCCATGCGCGAAGGCCAGCGCGGCGCCTTCCTTCATGTTGGCGTGCAGATGCTCGCGGTAGAGGTCGCCCTGGCCCTCATCCGGGGTCAGCACCATGACCACATCGGCCCATTTCGCCGCCTCGGCGGGCGACATCACCTTGAAGCCGGCGGCCTCGGCCTTCTGCGCGGAGGCGCCGGGCCGCAGTCCGATCGCCACATCGGCCAGGCCGGAATCGCGCATGTTCATGGCATGCGCATGGCCCTGGCTGCCGAAGCCGATGACGGCCACCTTGCGGGCCTTGATCAGGTTCACATCCGCATCGCGGTCGTAGTAAACGCGCATTTTAGCAACAACTCCTACTGGTTAACCATTTCCACAAGCCAGAAAAACGCCTGAATAGCGGTCCCAATGCCTAAAAGAGCACACATTCCCGCAATGAAGGTGTCGATCTTCGACCGCCACCAGGATTTCTCGTGCACTTCAATTGGCCTCACAGCGCGAAGCCAGTTTCGATCAAGTGCAAACTGTGCGACGAGGAATTTTTTCTATTTCAAGGATTCGTGTCGCGGCGCTATGTGCTCGCCAATGCGCTTTTAAGCCAATGGCTCCCACGATCATCCCAAGGATCCCAAGAGCCGTGATCGGAGGCCAGAGCAAGTGCACATCAGCCGGGATTCTATTCATAGTAAAGGCGAAGACAACGTTCGCTGAAAGCAGCGCGAGCGACATTATTGCAGCGACAAAGATCGTAAGCGCTTGCAAGCTTAATCGCTCCGCTTCGCGAATCTCAGCACTCTGGTCGATGATGGCTCGGAAGCTAGCATCGACGAATGCCTTTGCAGCGTCTTTTTGGTCCATAATCATGTTAAGTTAAAGAACTTACGCCGCGTGCGATCGCCACAACTCCGGTACGCGACACCTCTTTGAGCCCCAGCGGCTGCATCAAACTGATAAAGGCATCCAGCTTCTCGCCGGCGCCGGTCATCTCAAACACCAGGCTTTCCGTGGTGGCATCCACCACCCGCGCGCGGAAGGCATCGGCCAGGCGCAGCGCCTCCATGCGGTGCTCACCGCCGCCCACCACCTTCACCAGCATCATCTCGCGCGCCAGATGCGGCCCCTCCAGCGTCAGGTCCGCCACCTTGTGCACCGGCACCAGCCGGTCGAGCTGCGCCTTGATCTGCTCGATCACCATGTCGGTGCCTGACGTCACGATGGTGATGCGCGAGAGGCGCCGCGCCGCATCCACCGGCGCCACGGTGAGGCTCTCGATATTGTAGCCGCGGCCGGAGAAGAGGCCGACGACGCGCGCCAGGATGCCCGCCTCGTTCTCGACGAGCACGGCGATGGTGGCGTTGCGGAGCGTGGTTTCCGAAGGGTCGGGCATGGCTCGATTACGGGCGGGAGGGCGGGGCGCGGGACGGTGGCTCCGTCCCGCCATAGGGGATCGCGCGGGGCGCGGCTAGACCAGCACCTTGCCCTCATCGGTCACGCCGGCCACGCCGCCTTCCTGATCCGGCCCCAGGATCATCTCGTTATGCGCGGCGCCGGAGGGGATCATGGGGAAGCAATTCTCGTCCTTGGCCACGCAGATATCGGCGATCACCGGCCCATCGATCGCCAGCATCTCGCGGATCACCCGGTCGAGGTCGTCGGCGGTGGTGGCGCGCAGCCCCGTCGCGTGGAAGCTCTCCGCCAGCTTGACGAAATCGGGCAGCGCGGCGGAATAGCTTTCGGAATAGCGGCCGCCATGCAGCAGTTCCTGCCACTGCCGCACCATGCCCATGTATTCGTTGTTCAGGATGAAGACCTTCACGGGCAGCCGGTACTGCGCCAGCGTGCCCATCTCCTGGATGTTCATCAGGATGCTGGCCTCGCCGGCAATGTCGATCACCAGCGCATCCGGATGCGCGATCTGCACGCCCATCGCCGCCGGCAGCCCATAGCCCATGGTGCCGAGCCCGCCCGAGGTCATCCAGCGGTTCGGCTTCTCGAAGCCGAAATACTGCGCCGCCCACATCTGGTGCTGGCCGACCTCGGTGGTGATGAAGGTCTCGCGGCCCCCATCCTTCACGGAAGCGTCCTTCGTGATTTCGTAAAGCCGCCGCACCGCGTGCTGCGGCTTGATGATGCTGCCTTCCTGGCGGTAGCGCAGGCAGTCCTTGCCACGCCAGGCATCGATCTGGCGCCACCATTCGGTCAGCGCCGGCCGATCCTGCGGCGCCGCATCCGCCTTCCAGCACTCGATCAGCGCCGCCAGGATGCGCCCGGCATCGCCGACGATGGCGACATCCACCTTGACGTTCTTGTTGATCGAGGAGGGGTCGATATCGGCATGGATCTTCCGGGAACCCGGCGCGAAGGCGTTCAGCCGCCCCGTCACCCGGTCGTCGAAGCGGGCACCGATATTCAGCATCACGTCGCAGCCATGCATCGCCAAATTGGCTTCATAGGTGCCGTGCATGCCCAGCATGCCGAGGAAATGCGGGTCGCTCGCCGGCAGGGCGCCGAGACCCATCAGCGTATTGGTGCAGGGGAAATTCGTCAGCCGCACGAATTCCGCCAGCAGCCGCGACGCCTCCGGCCCTGAATTGATGACCCCGCCGCCGGCATAGATGACCGGCCGCTTCGCCCCCTTCAGCAGCCGCACTGCCTGGCGGATCGGGTCGGCCTCCGGCTCGGTCGGCGGCCGGTAGCTGCGGTGCGGCGTCTGCGGGGCCTCGGAATAGGGGCCCTTGCCGATCAGGATGTCCTTCGGCAGGTCGATCACCACCGGGCCGGGCCGGCCGGATTTCGCCACGTAGAAGGCTTCGTGCACCACCCCGGCCAGCCTGGTGATGTCCTTGACCAGGTAGTTGTGCTTGGTCGCCGGCCGGGTGATGCCGGTGGTATCGGCCTCCTGGAAGGCGTCGTTGCCGATCAGGTGGGTCGGCACCTGGCCGGTCAGGCAGATCACCGGGATGCTGTCCATCAGCGCATCCACCAGGCCGGTGACGGCATTGGTGGCGCCGGGGCCGGAGGTGACGAGCACCACGCCGACCTTGCCGGTGGAACGGGCATAGCCCTCGGCGGCATGCACCGCCGCCTGCTCATGCCGCACCAGGATGTGGCGGATGGCGTTCTGCTGGAACAGCGCGTCATAGAGCGGCAATACGGCGCCGCCGGGATAGCCGAAGATCACCTCGACCCCCTGTTCCTTCAGCGCGGCCAGGACGATCTCCGCGCCCGTCATGATGCGGGTTTCGGCGGGGGTGGCGGCGGAGGTGGCGGACATCGGGGGGGCGGTTTCCTTGGGGCAGCAGCGACAAGGCGGCCAGGGTTAGACCCCTTGCTGCACCGCGTCAACGCCAGGATTCAACAAACGCGAAGATTTCCCGCCGCTCGCTTTCCTGAAATTGCGCCATGCCCTCGCAGCGCGCATGGATGATATGCGCCCGCGAGGGGTCCGCCAATGCGTGGTGGCGGAACCAGGTGGCCTGGCGTTTGGTGTACTGGCCGGTATTCAGCACGGCCCGCCGCTCCGCCTCCTCCAGCCCCATCCGGCCCGCGAGATGCGCCGCCAGTTCCGGCACGCCATGCGCCCGCATGGCCGGCAGCGCGGGGTCGAGGCCCTGCGCCAGCAGCGCCCGCACCTCCTCCAGCGCCCCGGCCGCCAGCATGGCCCCGAACCGGGCCGTGATGGCCGCGCGCAGCGCCGGCCGGGGCGGGTCGAGCAGCAGGGCCGCGAAGCGCCAGGGCGCCGGGCCGCTATGCGCGCCCTCCCGCTGCCAGGCCAGCAAGCCGCGGCCGGTGCCGCGCCAGACCTCATAGGCGCGGGCCAGGCGCTGGCTGTCACTGGGGCGAAGCGTCGCCGCCGTCTCCGGGTCCGCGGCCGCGAGCATGCCATGCAGCGCCGGGGCGCCGCGTTCCGCCAGCAGCGCCCGCGCCTCCGCCCGCGCCTCCGGCGGCACCAGCGGCAGGGCGGAGAGGCCCTGGGTCAGGGACAGGAAATAGAGGCCGGTGCCGCCGCAGAGGATCGGCAGCCGCCCCACCGCCGCCGCCTCCGCCATGGCGGCCAGCGCCGCCTCCTGCCACCAGGCGACGCTGGCGGGTTCCGCGGCCGGGCGGATGCCATAGAGGCGGTGCGGCGCCACCGCCTCCTCCGCCGGGCTCGGGCGGGCGGTGAGGATGCAGAGTTCGCGGTAGAGCTGCATCGAATCCGCATTGATGACGCTGCCGCCGAAGCGCCGCGCCAAATCGAGCGCCAGGGCCGATTTGCCGCTGGCGGTGGGGCCGGCGACGATCAGCGCGGCCGGTGGTTGCGTCATGCCCGGTTGCACCATGCGAGGCGGGGCGGCATGGTCCGCGCCTGATGTCCCAGATCCTGACCCTGATCGCGCCGGCGGGCGGCCTCTCCGCCCCGCTCCTCGCCCGTATCCGCAGCGCCTTGCAGGAGCTCGGCGCTACCGCCGGCACGCCGGACTGGCTGGCCCCGGAGGAAGCGGCCGACCTGCCCTTCGACGAATTCTCCCCCGAACAGGCCACCGCCGCCGCCCGCGCCGCGCTGGGCGATGCCTTGGTGGATGCCATCGCGCAGCCCGCCGAGGGCCGGCGCAAGCGGCTGCTGCTGGCCGATATGGACAGCACCATCGTCACCAGCGAGACGCTGGACGAGATCGCCGCCTATGCCGGGCTCAAGGAGAAGATCGCCGAAATCACCCGTCGCAGCATGAATGGCGAGCTGGATTTTCGCGCCGCGCTGATCGAGCGCGTCGGCATGTTGGCGGGCCTGCCCGTCTCGGCGCTGGAACGCACCTGGGAGGCGACCGCGATGACCGCGGGCGCGGCCGAGCTGGTGGCGACCATGCGGGCGAATGGCGCGCATTGTGTCCTCGTCTCCGGCGGTTTCACCTTCTTCACCGGGCGGGTGGCGGAACGGCTGGGCTTCCATGCGCATTACTCCAACACCCTGTTGCTGGAGGATGGCAAGCTCACCGGCCGGGTCGGCGAGCCGATCCTGGACCGCGACGCCAAGCTCGCCACCCTGAAGCGCCTGGCGGCGGAACTCGGCCTGCCACTCTCGGCGACGCTGACGGTGGGGGATGGGGCGAACGACCTGGCGATGATCCAGGCCGCGGGGCTCGGCGTGGCCTTCCGGGCGAAGCCGGTGGTGGCCGCCGCGGCGCGGGCGCGGGTGGAGCATGCGGATCTGCGGGCGCTGCTGTTTGCGCAGGGCTATCGGGCGGCGGAGATCGCCACGTCCTACTGACGGGGTCCGGGGGGGCATCCTGCCCCCCGGCGGGGTGTGGGGGCAGCGCCCCCACCCTTCCTTCAGCCCGGGCTGCCCCGCTCGCCACCACGCAGCCGCAGCGGCACGAAGCGCTGGCCCTGCTGGCTTTCGATCAGGAACAGCGCGGTGGCGCGGTTCTGCCGCCGCAGCGTCTCCAGCCGCGCCAGCAATTCCTGCGGCGTGGTCACACGTTCCTGCTGCACCTCGACGATAACGTCGCCGGCGCGGAGTTCACGTTCCGCCGCCGGGCTGCCGGGCGTGACCTCGGTGATGACCACGCCGCGCTGGTCCGGCTTCAGGCCGAAGCGCTCCCGCGCCTCCGGCGAGATCGGCCCGACGCTCATGCCGAGCCCCGCGAGTTCGGTGGGCCGCGCCTCCGGGCCGGGGGTTGCCGCGGCCTGCTGCGGCTCGGTCGGCAATTCGCCGATCGTGGCGGTCAGCGTCTGCTCGCGGCCGTCGCGCCAGACCACCACTGGCACCTCGCGGCCGACCGGCGTCTCCGCGACGATGCGCGGCAGGGCGCGCATTTCCCGCACCTCCTGGCCGTTGAAGCGCAGGATCACGTCGCCGTTGCGGATGCCGGCCTTGGCCGCCGGCCCATCCTCCTGCGCCCGGGCCACCAGCGCGCCGCGGCCGCCGCCCTGGAGGCCGAGGCTCTCGGCGATCTCGTCCGTCACCTGCTGGATGTTCACGCCGAGCCAGCCGCGGCGCACCTTCCCGCCCTCCTGCAACTGGGCGACGATGTTGCGCGCCAGGTTGGAGGGAATGGAGAAGCCAATGCCGATGGAACCGCCGCTCGGCGAATAGATGGCGGTATTGATCCCCACCACCTTGCCTTCGAGGTTGAACAGCGGTCCGCCGGGAATTGCCGCGGTTGATGGCGGCATCGGTCTGGATGAAGTCGTCATAGAGGCCCTGGCGGATGTCGCGGCCGCGGGCCGAGATGATGCCGGCGGTGACGGTGCCGCCGAGCCCGAAGGGATTGCCGATCGCCAGCACCCAGTCGCCCACCTGGGCGGTGTCGCTGTCGCCGAACTGCACGGCATGCAGCGGCTTGTCGGTCTTGATCCGCAGCACGGCGAGATCGGTGCGCGGGTCGGTGCCCACCAATTCGGCACGGATCGAGGTATTGTCGGCCAGGATGACGTTGATCTCGTCGGCGCCGTCGATGACGTGGTTGTTGGTCACGACGATGCCGGAGGCATCCAGGATGAAGCCGGAGCCGAGAGATTGCGCCCGGCGCGGCCGTTCCGGCGAGGGCCGCGCGCCCGGGCCCTGGCCCTGGCCCTGGCCCTGGCCATCCGGGCGGTTGCGGTTGAAGAAGTCGCGGAAGAATTCCTCGAAGGGGCTGCCGGGCGGGGCCTGGGGCATGTCCGGCGCATCCGGCCGGTTGTTGCGCGCCTGGGCGTTCTGGCTGGTGGAGATGTTCACCACCGCCGGCAGCAATTGGCGGGCCAGCGGCGCGAAGCTGGGGGGCGCGTCCCGCATCGGGGTGGCCGGCGGCGCTGCCTGGGGCGTGGCGGTCCCGGCGGGCGGGGCCGGCAGCGGCAGGGGCGGCGGCGACTGGATCTGGGCCGGCTGGGAGGGAGCCTGGGCCAGCAGGGGCGCGCCAGGCAGGCCAGCGACCGGGCTGGCGATCAGGGCGGCCAGGGCGAGATGGGGCAGGCGCATCGCGGACACCTCGATTGCAATGGGCAGCTCCGCGAGGCGCGGCGCCGTTCAGGGAGAGCCGAAGTCCAGGAGAACTGGGCGCGGGCAGGGCCCGCGGCCATGGGTAGGCGGCCCGGCCTCACCCGATTGTGGGCGGGGTGGGGACCCTCCCCCCACCCCAGGCGCTTCAGCCGCCCCCCCTGCTGCCGTGGAGGCGCCGGCTGGGAGGGCTCGGTATGCTCCGGGATGGACCGGAAATACCGGAAGAAATCCGATTCCGGGCTCAGCAGGAACCGCGCATCGCCCTCCGAGAAGGCTTCCCGCCAGGCCTGCATGGTGCGCCAGAACCGGAAGAATTCCGGGTCCTGCTGGAAGGCCTCGGCGAAGATGCGGATCGCCTGCTGCTCGCCCTGGCCGCGGAGGATATCGGCGCTGGCCTGGGCCTCCGCGAGCAGCACGGTGCGGTCGCGCTCGGCCGCGGCGCGGATGCGCTGCGCCTGTTCGGCACCCTCGGCGCGCTGTTCCCGCGCCACCCGCTCGCGCTCGGACTGCATGCGGGAGAGGATGGCCTGGGTATTCTCCTCCGGCAGATCGGCGCGGCGGATGCGGACATCCACCACCTCGATGCCGAAATTCTTCGCCTCCTCATTCACCCGCTGGCGGATCTCGCCCATGATCCGGGCCCGGTCGGCCGAGAGCACGGAGAGCAATTGCTCGCTGCCCAGCACGTTCCGGAGCGTGGAGGAAACGATCGGCTGGAGGCGGAGGCGGATGCCGCCCTCGGTCGCGCCCACCGTCTGGAAGAAGCGCAGCGGGTCGGTGATGCGGTAGCGGGTGAAGGTATCCACCACGATCCGCCGCTGGTCGCCCAGGATCACCTCCTGGCCCTGCGCGTCATAGTCGAGCAGGCGGCGGTCGAAGCCGATGACGGTCTGGATGAAGGGCAGCTTCCAGCTCAACCCGGGCTGGCGGACCACCCGGATCGGCTCGCCGAACTGGGTGATCAGCACCTGCTGCGTCTGGTGCACGGTGAAGACCGAGGACGCCACCGCGAAGAGCAGGACCAAGCCGAGGCCGGCCAGGACGATCAGGCGGTTCATCGCGGCACCCCCCCACCGGTTCCCGGGCTGGGCCGGCTGGGTTGCTGCAGCATCGGCGGCGCGGCCGAGGTGGCCGGCGGCGTGGCCGGGCGCTGGCCGGCCGGGCGGCCGCCGGCGGGTTCGGTCAGGTTGAGGAAGGGCACCAGCCCTTGCAGCCGGTCATCGACCAGCACCTTCGGGTTGCGCCGCAGGATCTCCTCCATGGTTTCGAGATAGAGGCGCCGCATGGTGATGTCCTGCGCCTGCTGATAGGCGCCGAGCACGCTGAGGAAGCGCCCCGCCTCGCCGCGTGCCCGGGCTTCCTGGCTGTCGCGGAAGCCCTGGGCCTCCTGCACCATGCGCTCGGCCTCGCCGCGGGCGCGCGGGATGATGTCGTTGCGGTAGGCCTCGGCCTCGTTGCGCTGCCTTTCCTTGTCGGCGGCGGCGCGCTGCACGTCGCGGAAGGCCTCGATCACCGCGGCGGGCGGGTCCACCTTCTGCAATTGCACCTGGGTGATCGCGACGCCGGCCCCGTACTGGTCCATGACGGATTGCAGGCCCTGCGCCACCTGCGTCTCGATCTCGGCGCGCGCCTCGGTCAGCGCGGGCTGGATCGGCGTGCGGCCGATCACCTCCCGCATCACGCTTTCGGCGGCGGATTTGATGGTGTTCTCCGGATTGCGGGTATTGAACAGGAATTCCGCGGCATCGCGGATGCGCCAGCGGACCACGAAATCGATGTCGATGATGTTCTCATCGCCGGTCAGCATCAGGCTTTCCTCGAGCACGTCGCGCGCCGAGATGGTGCGGGACGGCGTCGCCTCGCCCGAGCGGAAGCCGATGAAGACCAGGTTCTCGGTGGTGACGCGCGGCGTCAGCACGGATTCGACCGGCCAGGGAATGTGGTAGTTCAGGCCGGGGGTGGCGACGCGGTTCAGGGCGCCGAAGCGCAGCACCACGCCCTGCTCGTCCGGCTGGACCCGGTAGAAGCCGCTGGCCGCCCAGAGCCCCAGCACGATCACCCCGAGGATGGCCAGGCCCCGCCCGCCGCCGGTGCCGCTCGGCAACACGCGGCGCACCGCCTCCTGCGCCTGGCGGATCATGTCGTCGAGATCGGGTCCGCGATTGCCACCGGGTGGGCCCGGTGGCGGCGATCCCCACGGCCCGCCCGGGCGAGGATTGCCCCAGGGGCTGGGTCCGCCGTTGTTCAACGCCATCGCTTGTGCCGGCCTCCGCTGCCTGTCGTTCGGTATTGGTCGCTTCGTCCCGCCGGCGCCCGCCCCCCGGCGGGCCGGGGGCTGGATGCAGGACGGTGCCCGGCCATATGACACACCCGGCCGGGCAACGCATACCCGTGCACGGCGCGGCATGCCATAGACGGCAGCGATATTGTTGGGTTGGGAGGTTCTTTCAAGCGATGGGCGAAGAACTGGTCGAGGCGGTGCGGGCGGCGTTGCGGGCGGTGCGTGATCCGGCAGGCGGGCTGGATGTGGTCGCCTCCGGCATGGTCCAGGGCCTGGCCGCCCGCGACGGGATGGTGCAATTCGCCCTGGCCGTCCCGCGCGAGCGGGCGCGGGAGATGGAGCCGCTGCGCCAGGCGGCGGAGCGCGCCGCCGCCGCGGTGCCGGGCGTGCTGAGCGCGACGGTGGTGCTGACCGCCCATCGCGAGGCCCAGGGGCCGCGGCCGGGCGGCGCGGGGGCAGCGGCACCCGCGGCACCCGCGCCGCATCGCCATGGCGCCCATGGCCACGGTGCCAGGACCCCGGCCGGCCAGGGCGCCATGCTGCTGCCCGAGGTGGGGAAGATCATCGCCGTGGCCTCCGGCAAGGGCGGCGTCGGCAAATCGACCACGGCGGTGAACCTCGCCGTGGCGCTGGCGGCGCAGGGCCTCAGGGTCGGGCTGCTGGATGCCGATATATACGGCCCCTCCCTGCCGCAGATGCTGGGCGCGCGGGAGAAGCCGCGCACCGAGGGCCAGCGCATCATCCCCCTCCAGCGCTGGGGGTTGAAGGCGATGTCGATCGGCTTCCTGGTCGATGAGGAGACGCCGATGATCTGGCGCGGCCCCATGGTGATGGGCGCGCTGGAGCAATTGATGGGCCAGGTGGAGTGGGGCGCGCTGGATGTCATGGTGGTGGACATGCCGCCCGGCACCGGCGACGCGCAGCTCACCATGAGCCAGCGGGTGCCGCTGGCCGGCGCGGTGATCGTCTCCACGCCCCAGGACGTGGCGCTGCTGGATGCGCGGCGGGGCGTGAAGATGTTCGAGCGGGTGAACGTGCCGGTGCTCGGCGTGGTCGAGAACATGTCCTATTACTGCTGCCCGAATTGCGGGCATCGGGCGGAGCTCTTCGGCCATGGTGGGGCGCGCGCCGAGGCGCAGCGGCTGGGCGTGGAATTCCTCGGCGAATTGCCGCTGAAGCTGGCGATCCGCGAGCTGGCCGATGCCGGCACGCCGATCGTCGCCGCCCGGCCGGAGACCGAGGAGGCGGCGGCCTACCGGGCCATCGCGGCCCGGCTCTGGGCGAAGCTGCAGGGCGAGGGCGCGGCGGCGGGACCGCGGATCGTGGTGGAGTAGCGCCGCCTGGCTTTAGAGCGTGATCGCTTGAGGTGCTCGCACCGAAAAGCGTGAATCACGCGATCAAACAAAGGCCTGGAGCATGATGCGTGAACGAAGGTGAACGCAGCATGCTCTAACGCGCGCGCTCCGCCGGTGGGCGCTCCAGCAGCTTGTCCAGCGTGATGGGCAGGTCGCGGATGCGCTTGCCGGTGGCGTGGTGGATGGCATTGGCGATCGCCGCGGCGGTGCCGACGATGCCGATCTCGCCCAGGCCCTTCACGCCGATCGGGCTGGTCCTGCTGTCCTGCTCCTCCACGAAGATCACGTCGATATCATGGACATCGGCATTCACCGGCACATGGTACTCGGCGAGGTTGTGGTTCATGAAGCGGCCGAGCCGGTGGTCGGCCAGCGTCTCCTCCTCCAGTGCCATGCCCATCCCCCAGACCACGCCGCCGATGACCTGGCTGCGCGCGGTCTTCGGATTGAGGATCTTCCCCGCCGCCACCGCCGTCACGATGCAGGTGACTCGGAGGACGCCCAGCTCCTCGTCCACCCGGACCTCGGCGAAGATCGCGGAATGTGTATAGGAGGAGTAGCGCTTCTGGTTGGCCTTGTCCGGGCTCGCGGTCTGCTCGTGCTCGATGCGCTCGGCGCCGCCGGCGCGCATCGCCTCGATGAGGCCGATCCCGCGGTCCGGGTCGGCGGCCAGGACGATGCGGCCATCCACGAAGGCCACATGGTCGAGATCGGCATTGCCGAGCGGCGAGCCCTCGGCGCCGCGCGCGTGCCGGAACAGCGTCTCGCGCACCGCATGGCAGGCGGCCTGCACGGCGGAGCCGGCCGAGGCGGCGGTCCAGGAGCCGCCCTCGATGGGCGATTTCGGCAATGAGCTGTCGCCGATCCGCACGGTGACGCTCTCCATCGGCAGGCCGAAGGCATCGGCGGCGATCTGCGCCAGGATGGTATAGGTGCCGGTGCCGATATCGGCGGTCGCGGTCGCCACCTCCAGCCGGCCATCGGCGGTGAGCACCGCGCGGGCGCTGGTCTGCTGCATCTGCGCCTCCCACACGCCGCTCGCCAGGCCCCAGCCGACCAGCTCGCGGCCCTCGCGCATGGAGCGGGGGGCGGCGCTGCGGCGCGACCAGCCGAAGCGCTCGGCGCCGAGCCGGTAGGCGGCGCGCAGTTCCTTGCTGGTATAGGGCTTGCCCTCGTTCTCGTCCGTTTCCGCGTAGTTTTTCAGCCGGAGTTCGAGCGGATCGATCCCGGCCTTGTCTGCCAGCTCGTCCATGGCGGATTCCAGCGCGAAGACGCCGAGCGGGGCACCCGGCGCGCGCATGTCGGCGGGCGTGTGGATGTCAAGCTGCGCGAGCTTGTAGCCCAGTTCGACATTGTCGCAGTGGTAGAGCAGGCCGGACCAGTTGACCACGACCTCCTGGTGGTCCTCGAAGCGCGAGGTGGCGCCGATGGCATCGTGCCGGATGGCGCGCAGCATGCCGTCCGCCGCAGCGCCGAGCGCCACCTGGTTGATCGTCTCCGGCCGGTGGCTGAAGGTGAACATCTGGTCGCGCGTCAGCACCACGCGCACCGAGCGCTTCAGCGCCAGCGCCGCCATCACCGCGAGGAAAAGCTGGTATTGCGGCCGCAGCCCCGAGCCGAAGGCGCCGCCGACGAAGGGCGAGACGACCCGGACATCCTCCTTCGACAGGCCGAAGACATTGCAGATATAGCCCTGGCTGTTCAGCACCCCCTGGATCTTGTCATGGACGGTGAGCTTGCCGCCGCCCTCCCACACCACCGTCGTGGCGTGCATCTCCATGGGGTTGTGGTGCTCGGTGGCGATCCGGTACTCCGCCTCCACCCGCAGCGGCGCCTCGGCCAACGCCGCGACCGCATCGCCGCGCGGCTTCGGCGGCGGGCTGATGCCGGAACGCCGCTTCGGCGGCACATAGGCATCCTCCCGCGCGCGCAGCAGATCCGTCTCATGCGCCCCGGCCTCGTATTCCACCCGCACCAGGGAGGCGGCGTGGCGGGCGGTGCCGGAATCCTCGGCCACCACCAGCGCCACGGGCTGGCCGCTGTAGAGGATGGTCTCGTCATAGAGGGGCCGGAAGGGGGAGCCGGGCGGCGCCACCTCGTCGCGGTGCTTGTAGTCGAACCAGGCCGTGCGCGGCCGGTTCTCATGCGTGAAGACCTCCAGCACGCCGGGGACGGCGCAGGCCGCCGTGGTGTCGATGCCGGTGATCCGCCCGCGGGCGATGGCGCCCGAGACGACATGGCCATGGGCCAGGCCGGGGGCAGGGAATTCGGCGGCGTATTTCGCCTCGCCCGTCACCTTGGCGCGGCCATCCACGCGGCTGCGCGGGGCGCCGACATGCGGTTCCTTGAGCATGGCCGATATCCTATCGAATACGCTTGTCGGTCTGGGATTGCGGCGTGCCTGCCGCGGCCTGGGACAGCGCGCGCAGGATCGCCCGCCGGGCGAGATCGATCTTGAAATCATTGTGGCCATGGCCCTGCGCGCCCGCCAGGAGCCGGTCGGCCGCCAGGGCGAAGCTCGCCGCCTCCGCCGGCTGGCCCGCCAGCGCCGCCTCCGCCTCCGGCATGCGCCAGGGCTTGTGCGCCACGCCCCCGAGCGCGATCCGTGCCCGGGCGATCCGCCCGCCATCCAGCTCCAGCGCGGCGGCGACGGAGACCAGGGCGAAGGCGTAGGAGAGGCGGTCGCGCAGCTTCAGGTAGGTGTGGTGTTCCGCGAAGCCCTCCGGCGGCAATTCGACGGCGGTGATAATCTCATCCTGGCAGAGAGTGGTGTCGCGTTCCGGGTGGTCGCCGGGCAGGCGATGGAACTCGGCGAAGGGGATGGCACGCTCGCCACCTGGTCCGGCGACCTGCACCACGGCTTCCAGTGCCGCGAGCGCCACGCACATGTCGGAGGGATGCGTCGCAATGCAATGCTCGCTGGTGCCGAGGATGGCATGGATGCGGTTGACGCCCCCGATCGCGGGACAGCCCGAGCCGGGCTCGCGCTTGTTGCAGGGCGTGGCGGCGTCGTAGAAGTAGTAGCATCGCGTTCGTTGCAGCAGGTTGCCGCCGGTGGAGGCGGCATTGCGGAGCTGCGGCGAGGCGCCGGCCAGGACCGCGCTGGCGAGCAGCGGGTAGCGGCGCCCGATCCGCGCATCATAGGCGATGGCGGTATTGCTCACCAGCGCACCGATCCGCAGCCCGCCCGCCGCGGTTTCCTCGATCGCATCGAGACCGGGGAGGCGTGTGACATCGACCAGCCGCGTCGGCCGCTCGACATCGTATTTCATCAGGTCGACGAGATTGGTGCCGCCGGCGATGAACCTGGCCCCGGGATCACGGGCGATCTCGCGCAGCGCCCCGGCCAGGTCGGCGGGCCGGGCATAGGTGAAGCGGTTCATGGCGCCGGCTCCCCGCCCGAAGCCATCACCTGCTCGATCGCCGCGACGATATTGGGATAGGCGCCGCAACGGCAGATATTGCCGCTCATCAGCTCGCGGATCTCGTCTGGATTCTGCGCGTGGTCCTCCTCCAGCAGGGCGATCGCCGAGCAGATCTGGCCGGGCGTGCAATAGCCGCACTGGAAGGCGTCCTGCTCGATGAAGGCCGTCTGCATCGGGTGCAGCGTGCCATCGGCGGCGGCGAGGCCCTCGATGGTGGTGACGCTCGCCCCGTCCTGCATCACGGCGAGTGCCAGGCAGGAATTCACCCGCCGGCCGTCGAGCAGCACGGTGCAGGCGCCGCACTGGCCATGGTCGCAGCCCTTCTTGGTGCCGGTGAGGCCGAGTTCCTCCCGCAGCAGGTCGAGCAGCGTCGTCCAGGGCTCCAGCGCCAGGGAGCGGGGCTTGCCGTTCACCGTGAGGGTGATCGTCACCCGGTCCGGCTCGGCTTGGGGCGTGGCTTGGGTGGGCATGGGGCTTGCCTTCCAGGGACTCGCGGGCCGGAGGCCAGTCCGGACGGGGTGGGGAACAGGCGCGCAACGCGCGGTCCCTTGGCGCCGTTCCGGAGCGATCCGCGGAACGGGCTCCGGATTTGACCCGAGCCGGCCTGCTAAGGCCCGCCGGTCAGCGCCCCGGCATGGTCCAGCGTCCCAACCAGAAGCCCAGCATCAAGGTGCCGCCGAGCAGCGCCACCACCTCGCCGAACATCGCATGCGCCAGCGGCAGGCCGAGCAGCACCGCCGCCACCAGCAACGCCACCCGCACCCAGCGGGCGCGGCGGCTGAGCGCGGCGGGCGCGGGTTTGGCGCGGGGCCGGGCCGCGGGGCGCGGGGCCGCGGCACGGGGTACCGCGCGGCGGGCGGCGGTCACGGGACCGGCCGGTGCGCCATGGCCCGGCCGATCGCGATGCCGAGGACCAGCGCCAGCACCACTCCCAGCACCGGCGCCCCGAACAGGAAGGTCACCAGCCCCCAGACCGCGCCGGCCACCGCCAGCGTCACCCAGATGGCGAGCGCCATCCCCATGACCAGCAGCGCCACCGGCAAGCCGAATACCAGCAGCAGGCCGAGCAGGATCCAGCCCATGCGCCGTTATCCCTCCCGCTCCAGCATCTCCATCAACTCCCGCCATTCCCGCTTGGAAAGGCCGCTGCCCGGTTGCGCCACCGCTTCGCCGGCCAGCATCCGCCGCACCACGGCCAGCATCTGGGCGGAGAAGCTCACCGCGCCCATGCGGTAGTCGCGAAAAGCCTCGAAGGCCATCGGCACCCAGGCCTGCACGGTCTGCAGCATCGCCTCGGCATAGACGCGGATCTCGTGCTGGGCATGGGCATCGGCGCGGAGCGAGAGGAAGTGGAACAGGTTGTGGAGGTCGGTCTTCCAGTACCACTGGGTATAGGTGTTCAGCGTCAGGTTCATCCGCGCCAGCTCCCGCGCCAGGCCCTGGCGGGCGGGGTCGAGCGGGTTGCCCTCCGCGTCCTCGTTCAGCATCTCGGCGTAATGGTCGTAGGTCCGGGTCGCGTCCTGGCGCAGCAGGTCGAGCACGTGGGCGGCCTCGGCGCCGGCCAGCACCTCGCCCCGGCCCTGGCGGTTGCTGGCGGATTGCGCGGCCAGGTGCTCCGGCGCCGGGATGTAGAATTCACGGTCCAGGATGGAATAGCGGGCGCTGTATTCGTTGATGTTCGCGGTGCGGTGCCGGATCCACTGCCGCGCCACGAAGATCGGCAGCTTCACATGGTACTTGATCTCGCACATCTCGAAGGGGGTCGAGTGCCGGTGCCGCATCAGGTAGCGGATCAGCCCGCGGTCCTCATTCGCCGCCCTGGTGCCGCGGCCATAGGAGACGCGGGCGGCCTGCACCACCGCCGCATCGTCGCCCATGTAGTCGATCACCCTGAGGAAGCCGTGGTCCAGCACCGGCAGGGGCTGGAACAGCAAGGCTTCCAGCGCCGGGACGGTGGGGCGGCGCGTCTGGCCCAGGGCATCGCGCGCGGCCTCGATCTCCTGCTGCTGCTCGGTCGTCAGCGCCATGCGCGAGGTCCCCTGGATGCGAAACGGCGGCGAGGCATAGCGCGCGGGCGCGCCCTGCGCCACAGGGACGACGCATCGAGCCCCCCTCGATTTCCGGCACGGGACCACCTATATTCACTTCGCCGCCTCGGCGGCTATGGCGATAAACACGGCTTGGCATAAGCGTTGCGGACCCGGGGGCAGTGCCCGGCGCCTCCACCATTCAGCCCCTCGGTTCCGGGGCGGCATGGGGGCGAAACAGGCTCGACGCGCGTGGTAAAGAGGCCGCTTTTGCCCGGCATGGTTCCGCCGTCATCGGGCCATTGATAAGTGCGAACGATAACAGCCGCGAGGCTGTCGCACTCGCTGCCTAGGAATAGGTAAGCGCGGTTCGGGGGGGCACCGGGCAACAGAAGCCCCCCCACTTTCGCCGAATTTCACGCTCCCACTTTCGCGAACGCGGATTCTCGCCTATGGTCAGCGGGAAGGTGGATTCATGAGCGACAACAATACTGCCCCGACCGAGAGCCTTCTGCCCTATGCCCAATGGACCGAGGAGGCGCTGCGCGCCGTGGTCCAGGACGCGCTGGTCCATGTCGGCAAGCATGGCCTGCCGGGCGATCACCATTTCTACCTGACCTTCCGCACCGACCATCCCGGGGTCTCCATCCCCGGCCATCTCCGGGCGCGCTACCCCAAGGAGATGACCATCGTGCTGCAGCACCGGTTCTGGGACCTGGCGGTGGACAAGGCGGCGGGCAGCTTCTCGGTCGGCCTGTCCTTCGGCGGCGTGCCCTCCATGCTGACCGTGCCCTTCGCGGCGCTGACCGCCTTCGCCGACCCGCATGTGCGCTTCGGCCTGCGCTTCCAGGGCACCGCGCCGGACATCGCAGCCGCCGAGGAGCCGGCCGCGTCCGAACCGGCGCCGGACGGAGCGAAGCCCGAGCCCAAGCCGCAGGTGGTCAGCCTGGACGCCTTCCGGCGCCGGCCCGCCCGGGACTGACTCGGCGGCCGGCCCGCCCGGCCGCCTGGCCCGTTGGCTTGCGGGCTGCGCTGCTGTAAGCCCCGCGTGACCTGACCGCGCCGCCCCACCAGGCGGCGCCAGTTCGCGGAGACCGCCCGTGACCCCACCGCTTGATGCCGCCGAGGCGGCCGCCCCGGCCCGCCCGGCCGGCTTCCTCTACAGCCCGATGTTCCCGCTCGGCGAGGACACCACCCCCTGGCGGAAACTGCCCATCGAGGGCGTCTCCACCATCGAGGTCGAGGGCCGGCCCGTGCTGAAGGTGACGCCGGCGGCGCTGGAGGCGCTGGCCTTCCAGGCCTGCAAGGAAGTGTCCCACCTGCTGCGGCCGGGCCATCTGCGGCAGCTCGCGAATATCCTGCAGGACCCCGAGGCCAGCGCGAATGACCGCTTCGTGGCGCTCGACCTGCTGAAGAACGCCAATATCGCGGCCGGTGGCGTGCTGCCCATGTGCCAGGACACCGGCACCGCCATCGTCTTCGGCAAGAAGGGCCAGCGGGTCTGGGTGCAGGGCGACGAGGAGGAGGCGCTCAGCTACGGCGTCCACCGCACCTATACCGAGACCAACCTGCGCTATTCGCAGATGGCGCCGCTTTCCATGTTCGAGGAGGTGAATACCGGCAACAACCTGCCGGTGGACTTCTCCATCATGGCCGCGCCCGGCGAGCATCATGCGGACGAGTTCCACCTGATGTTCGTGCTGAAGGGCGGCGGCAGCGCCAACAAGACCTTCCTCTACCAGCAGACCCGCGCCGTGCTGAACAAGCCGAAGCTGCTGGCTTTCATCGAGGAGAAGGTGAAGACGCTGGGCACCTCCGCCTGCCCGCCCTACCACCTGGCGATCGTCATCGGCGGCACCACGGCCGAGACCAACCTCAAGACGGTGAAGCTCGCCAGCACCCGCTGGCTGGATGCGCTGCCGACCAGCGGCGACAAGTCCGGCCACGCCTTCCGCGACCCGGCGCTGGAGGCGGAGGTGCACAAGCTGACGCAGAACCTCGGCATCGGCGCGCAATTCGGCGGCAAGTATTTCTGCCATGATGTGCGCGTCATCCGCCTGCCCCGGCATGGCGCCAGCCTGCCGATCGGCATCGGCGTCTCCTGCTCCGCCGACCGCCAGGTAAAGGCCAAGATCACGCCGGAGGGCGTGTTCCTGGAGCAGTTGGAGCACGACCCGGCGAAATACCTGCCGGAAGCCACGGACGGCATCCTGGGCGGCGAGGTCGTGAGGATCGACCTGAACCGGCCGATGAGCGAGATTCGCGCCACCCTGTCGAAATGCCCGGTGAAGACCCGCGTCTCGCTGACCGGCACCGTGGTCGTGGCGCGCGACATCGCCCATGCCAGGTTGCAGGAACGGCTGGATGCCGGCCAGGGCCTGCCGGACTACCTGAAGAACCACCCGGTCTATTACGCTGGCCCGGCCAAGACGCCGGAAGGCTATGCCACCGGCAGCTTCGGCCCGACCACCGCCGGGCGCATGGACAGCTATGTGGAGGCCTTCCAGGCCGCCGGCGGCAGCCTGGTGATGCTGGCCAAGGGCAACCGGAGCAAGGCCGTGCGGAATGCCTGCCAGAAATACGGCGGCTTCTATCTCGGCAGCGTCGGCGGCCCGGCGGCGCGGCTGGCGCAGGACTGCATCCGCAAGGTCGAGGTGCTGGAATACCCGGAACTCGGCATGGAGGCGGTGTGGCGGATCGAGGTGGAGGATTTCCCGGCCTTCATCGTGATGGACGACAAGGGGAATGATTTCTACGAGGGGCTGGAGTGACCCGCCGCCGCATCTCCTCCGGCAGCCGCTTCGAGGAGGAGATCGGCTATAGCCGTGCCGTGGTGGATGGCGACCATGTCTGGGTTTCCGGCACCACGGGCTACGACTATGCGGCCATGACCATCGCCGATGACGTGGTGGCGCAGGCCGAGCAGTGCTTCCGCAACATCGAGCAAGCGCTCGCCCAGGCCGGCGCCAGCCTCGACGACGTGGTGCGCGTGCTCTTCATCGTGCCGCGGCGGGAGGATTGGCAGCCCTGCTGGCCGGTGGTGAAGACGTGGCTGGGCAAGGCCCGCCCGGCCTCCACCCTCATCCATGCCGGATTGCAGACCGACGCCATGCGGATCGAGATTGAGGTCACGGCCCGCCTGCCGCAGGGGAACCCATAAAGATGCGCTTTGCCGTGGACCGCCTGGACCACCTGGTCATCAACTGCCGCGACGTGGAGATCATGGCTTCCTGGTACCAGCGCGTGCTGGGCATGGACCGCGAGGCCTTCGGCGAAGGGCGCCGCACCGCCCTGAAATTCGGCGGCCAGAAGCTCAACCTGCGGCCGCATGACGCGCCGGCGGAGGAATGGATCGCCGCGGCGGAGTGCCGCCCGGGCACCCAGGATCTCTGCTTCATCGTGGCCTTCAATGCCGCCGATGTGGTGGGGCACCTGCATGGTTGCGGCGTGATGATCGAGCAGGGGCCGGTGGCCAAGGTGGGGGCGCTCGGCCCCATCATGTCGGTCTATTGCCGCGATCCCGATGGAAACCTGATCGAGATCTCCACCTATTCAGGCTAGGCCCGCGCGATGCGGGATGGAGGATGCGCGATGAGCGAAGGCAGCACCACCCGCGCCGAAACCGACTCGCTGGGCACCATCGAAATCCCGGCCGACCGCTACTGGGGGCCGCAGACCGAACGTGCCCGGCAATTGTTCCGCATCGGCTCGGAACGCTTCCCGCCGGCGCTGATCCGCGCCGTCGGGCTGCAGAAATGGGCCTGCGCCGAGGCGAACCAGCGGCTCGGCGAATTGCCCGCGGAGATCGCGGAGCCCATCAAGCAGGCGGCGCAGGAGATCGCGGACGGCAAGCGCGACGCCGAATTCCCCCTGCCGGTCTGGCAGACCGGCAGCGGCACCCAGACCAACATGAACGCCAACGAGGTCATCGCCAACCGGGCGAACGAAATCCTCGGCCAGCCGCTCGGCAGCCGCAAGCCGGTGCATCCGAACGACCACGTCAATCGCGGCCAGTCCTCCAACGACAATTTCCCCACCATGATGCACATCGCCGCGGTGGAGATGGTGGAGGGGCGGCTGCTGCCGGCGCTCGGCCGGCTGCATGCCAGCCTGTGGAAACGCTCGGAGGAATGGGCCGGGATCGTGAAGGTCGGCCGAACGCATCTGATGGATGCGGTGCCGGTGACGCTCGGCCAGGAATTCGGCGCCTGGGCGCGGCAGGTGGAACTCGGCCAGGCGCGGCTGCGCGATGTCCTGCCGCGGCTGCTGGCGCTGCCGCAGGGCGGCACGGCGGTGGGCACCGGGCTCAACCGGCACCGGGATTTCGACCGGGTCTTCTGCGAGATCATCGCCGGGCGCACCGGCCTCGCCTTCACGCCCAACCTGAACAAGTTCGAGGGCATGGGGGCGCATGACGCCTTCGTGGAATTGTCGGGCGCGATGAACACCATCGCCGTTTCGCTGAACAAGCTGGCCAACGACATCCGCCTGCTCGGCAGCGGCCCGCGTTCCGGCTTCGCCGAGCTGGTGATCCCGGCCGATGGGCTTTCCAGCAGCATCATGCCCGGCAAGACCAACCCGACCCAGTCGGAGGCGCTCAGCATGGTCTGCGCCCAGGTGATGGGCAACAACGCCACCGTCACGGTGGCGGGGGCGCAGGGGCACCTCGAACTCAATGTCTTCAAGCCGGTCATCATCCAGGCCGTGCTGCAATCGGCCACCCTGCTGGCCGATGCCGCCGAGAGCTTCGCCACGCATATGGTTGCGAAGCTGGAGCCGAACCGCGAGCGCATCGCCGAGAACCTGGCCAAGTCGCTCATGCTGGTGACGGCGCTCAACCCGCGCATCGGCTATGACAAGGCGGTGGCGATCGGCAAGAAGGCGCTGGCCGAGAACCTCACCCTGCGCGACGCGGCGGCGCAGCTCGGCCATGTCCAGCCCGAGGACTTCGACCGCTGGGTACGGCCGGAGGAGATGGTGGAACCGGGCGCCACGCTGGACGGGGGCGGGTGAGCGGGGCCGCCCGCCACCTCCGCAAGCGCAGCTTCCAGCTTGCCGGGCACCGCACCTCGGTGGCGCTGGAGCCGGAATTCTGGGCCGTGCTGGAGGCCGCGGCGGGGCGGCGCGGCCAGAGCCTGGCCGGGCTGGTGGCGGTGCTGGACGCGGCGCGGGCCGACCCCGCGCAACCACTGGCCAGCGCGCTCCGGGTCTTCGCCCTGGCGGAATCGGCTATTCCGCGTCCGGCTGCCGCTCCGGCGCGGTTTCCGTGAAGGCGGGCATGGTGAGGCAGGCTGCCTCCGCCGCCAGCAGCCGCGGCATGGCGTTCAGTTCCACGCCGAAGCGCCGCGCATTGTAGATCTGCGGCACCAGGCAGAGATCGGCCAGGCCAGGCCGGTCGCCGAAGCAGAAGGGGCCGGCGCCATCGGCGCGCGCCAGCGCCTCGCAGGCCGCGAGCCCCTCGGCGATGGTGTCATGCGCCCAGGCATTGGCCTGGTCCTGGTTGAGGCCAAGGGCTTTCAGCCGGTTCAGCACCCGCAGGTTCTGCACCGGATGGATCTCGCAGGCGATGGCCTGGGCGAAGGCCCGCACCCGGGCGCGCGGCGCGGCCTCGGCCGGCAGCAGCGGCGGCGCGGGATGCGTCTCCTCCAGGTATTCGCAGATCGCCAGCGACTGCGTCAGCACCGCGCCATCCGCCAGCCGCAGTGCCGGCACCAACCCCTGCGGGTTCAGCGCCAGGAATTCCGGGGCGCGCTGCTCGTCGCGGCGGAGGTGGCGGAATTGCTGCTCCGCCGCGATGCCCTTCAGATGCAGCGCGATCCGCACCCGCCAGGCGGCGGAGGAGCGGAAATAGCCGAAAAGCTGCATCATGCCCGCCGGCCCAGCATCTGCCGCGCCACGATCAGCCGCATGATCTCGTTGGTGCCCTCCAGGATGCGGTGCACCCGGAGGTCCCGCACGATCTTCTCGATGCCGTATTCCGCCAGGTAGCCATAGCCGCCGAGCAATTGCAGCGCGTCATCGGCCACGCGATGCGCCGTGTCGGTGACGAAGCGCTTGGCCATGGCGCAGAAGGCGGTGGCATCCGGCGCCTTGGCATCCAGCTTGGCGCAGGCGCGCCAGAGCAGGCTGCGCGCCGCCTCCAGCTCGGTCTGCATATCGGCCAGGCGGAACTGGGTATTCTGGAAATCGGCGATGGCGCGGCCGAAGGCGCGGCGCTCCTGCACATAGGCCAGCGCCTTCTCCAGCGCCGCCTGGGCGCCGCCGAGCGAGCAGGCGGCGATGTTCAACCGCCCGCCATCCAGCCCCGCCATGGCGAAGCGGAAGCCCTCCCCCCTCAGCGCCGAGCAGCGCCTCGGCCGGGACGCGAGCGCCCTCGAAGATCACGCTGCGGGTCGGCTGGGCGTTCCAGCCCATCTTCGCCTCGTTCTTGCCGAAGGAGAGGCCGGGCGTCTCCTTCGGCACCAGCAGCGCGGAGATGCCGCCGGGCCCCTCGCCCCCGGTGCGCACCATGGTGAGGTAGAGGTCGGCGGCGCCGGCGCCGGAGATGAATTGCTTGCTGCCGTCCAGCACATAGGCATCGCCCTCGCGGCGCGCCCGGGTCCGCAGCGCGGCGGCATCGGAGCCCGAGCCCGGCTCGGTCAGGCAGTAGCTGGCGACCAGCCGCATCGGCACAAGTTCCGGCAGCCAGCGGGCGCGCTGCGCGTCATCGCCGAAACGGTCGATCATCCAGGCGACCATGTTGTGGATGGAAAGGAAGGCGGAGATGGTGGGGCAGCCCATCGCCAGCGCCTCGAAGACCACCGCGGCGTCGAGCCGCGTGAGGCCGGCGCCACCCGATTCCTCCCGGACATAGAGCGCGGCCATGCCCAGCGCCGCCGCCTCGCGCAGCTCCGCCACCGGGAAGTGCCTGGCCTGGTCCCATTCCAGGGCGCGCGGCGCGAGGGTCTCCTGGGCGAAGGCCAGCGCGGTGTCGCGCAGCTCGCGCGTGGCCTCGGGCAGGTCGAAGGCACCTGGCTGGTCGAGCGGCATGTCCTGTCCTCCGGCCCGCATCATCGCCGGGCAGCCATGGTCGCGTCCAGCGCCGGGACATGCCGGCAGCCGCCCCGGCCGGCTCCGCAAACCTGCGTGCACCGGCGCCCGAGCCAGGAAAGCGGCGGGTTTGCGCGGCCGGCGCCGGCTTGCCCTCGCCGCAGCCCGCGGTGAAACTCGCGGGCCATGAAGGCCATCCCGGCCGGCGCAGCGGCACCGGGCGCAGCGATTCCGGGATCGGCGAGACAAGGATAGCCAGCATGCAACCTCCGGCGACAGATGCGGGACGCGCCCGGAAGGCCCTGCTGCCCGCCCTCCTGCTGGCGATCTGTTCCGGCTGCGCGTCGCAACCGGCGGCAACCGCCTCCCCCTCGGCTTCGGTGGTGCGCGCCTTCGCCGCCATCTGCGGCAAGCTGCAGACCGAGGATGTCGTGCAGCAGGCGCAGGCCTATGGCTTCGTCGCCTTCGACCCGCAGCGCCAGCCGAGCCCGATGCCGGCCGCGCTGCGGAACCCGGGGATCCGCGCCTGGCTGCGGCCATCCGCCGGGCTGCGCACCCTGCTGATCTGGAACGAGCCGCGGCGGAGTTGCGAGCTGGGGGCCGGCGGCATCGACATCCCCGAGGTCGAGCGGGAATTCGCCAGCATGATCGCGGCCCTGGAGCGCAGCGGCCTCGACGTCACCCGGCTCACGGTCCGCGATCCCTCGGGCGGCGCCCTGGGAATCCGCCAGGCGGTCATCGTCGCCCCGCGCACCCTGACGCCGGGGCAGATTCGGCAAATCATCCTGCGGGTCAATGTGGACCAAACCCAGGCGATGCAGGTGGCGATGGCGATGCAGCCCTTCCAGCAGCCGCCGCAGCGGCCGAGCCAGGAGGACGACGCCGTCCCCTATTGAGCCGGGCCGGGGGAGCCTATTCCGCCGCCACCGGCACCGGCTGCGCGGCGGGCGCGTCCATCCCCGCCTCGATCTCCGCCATGCGCGCCCGCGCCGCTTCCAGGTTGCGCGCCTTGATATGGCCGAAGCCCTTGATGCCGGCGGCGGCCTCGGCCCAGTCGCAGATGCGGGCATGGGTGGCCGGCGAGAGGCGGCGCAGCAGCCGCTCGATCCCGGCGCGGTATTCGCCCGGCAGGGCGCGTTCCGCCTGCCGCTCCTCGGTGCGGCCGAAGGGATCGAGCCTGGTGCCGCGCAGCCGCTTGCCATGCCGCAGCAGCCGCATGGCGCGGAGCATCCAGGGGCCGAATGCCATCTTCGCAGGCAGGCCGGTGACCGGGTCGCGCTTCGCCAGGATGGGCGGCGCCAGATGCAACTCCACCCGCTGCGTGCCGGTGAAGCCCCCTTCCAAACGCGCCCGCCATTCCGGCAGGCTGTGCAGCCGCGCCACCTCGTATTCGTCCTTGTAGGCCATCAGCCGGTAGAGCTGCGTGGCGACGATGCGGGTCAGGCGCTCCTCGCTCGCCAGCGCAGTCTTCTCGGTGATGCGCACGCGGTTGACGAAGCTCAGGTAGTCGCGCGCATAGGCGGCGTTCTGATAGGCGGTGAGATCGGCGACGCGGCGGGCGATCAGCGCATCCAGCGTCTCGGCCTCGGGCTTCGGTTCCGGCTCCGCCAGGGCGGCGGCGCGGCCGGCGGTGAAGGCGGCCTTGTTGCGCTCCACCTGCGTCCCGTTCAGTTCCAGCCCGCGCAGGATGGCCTCGGCCGAAAGCGGCACCAGCCCGCGCTGATACGCGATGCCGAGCAGATAGACGTTGAGGTAGATCAGGTCGCCCAGCGCATCCGCCACCTGCGCCGCGGCGGGCAGGGCCACCACCTCCCGGCAGGAGGCGCGGATGGCCCCCAGCATCCCGGCGCTGTCGTAACGCGTGGCGGTATCCAGCACGAATTCCGCGGTGGGGGCGAGGTCGGCATTCAGCACCGCCACTGTCCGCCCGGCGCCGAGCAGCGGCCGCGCAGTGCGGCCATGCGCCACCACCATATCCGCCGCCAGCAGCAGATCCGCCTGGCCGAGCCCGATGCGCGGCGCGGCGATGTCATCCGGGGCCGCGCCGACGCGGCCGATGCGGAGCTGCGCATAGACGCCGCCGCCCTTCTGGGCGAGGCCGAGCATATCCACCGACCGCACCGGCCGGCCCTCCAGATGCGCCGCCATGCCGAGGATGGCGGAAAGCGCCGTCACCCCCTGCCCGCCCACCCCGGCCAGCAGGATGTTCCAGGCGGATTCGCCCTCGCGCGGCTGCGGCAGCACCGGGTCCGGCAAGGTGCCGGTGAAGCTGAGGGCCTTGACCGGCGGCTTCGCCGGCTGCGCGCCGACCAGCGTGACGAAGGAGGGGCAGAAGCCATCGACGCAGGAGAGGTCCTGGTTGCAGGCACTCTGGTCGATGCGGCGCTTGCGGCCGAAGGGCGTCTCCACCGGCTCCACCGCCAGGCAGTTGGAGGCGCGGGAACAGTCGCCGCAATCCTCGCAGACGCGGGGGTTGATGATGGCGCGGCGGGTGGCCTGGGGCGCCAGGTCGCGCTTGCGCTTGCGGCGGCGTTCCGTGGCGCATTCCTGGTCGTAGATCAGCACCGTCACGCCCGGCGTCTCCCGCAGCCGGCGCTGCACCGCATCCAGTTCGGAGCGGTGGTGGAAGGCGATACCAACCGTCTTCCCTTGGGGCATCATCGGCGAATCACGGTGGCGGTCCGGGTCGTCGGAGACCACGGTGATGCTTGCCACGCCCTCGCCGGCCATCTGCGCCGCGATATGCGGCACCGTCATCTCGCCTTCCGGAGTCTGGCCGCCGGTCATGGCGACGGCGCTGTTCACCAGGATCTTGAAGGTCATGTCGGCCTTGGCGGCCAAAGCGGCACGGATCGCCAGGCTGCCGGAATGGGCATAGGTGCCGTCGCCCATATTGGCGAAGACGTGCCGGTCGCCCACGAAATCCTTCTGGCCGAGCCAGGGCGTGCCCTCGCCGCCCATCTGGGTGAACATCTCCGTGTCGCGGTCCATGAATCGCGCGAGGTAGTGGCAGCCGATGCCGGCCAGCGCGATGCTGCCCTCCGGCACCCTGGTCGAGCTGTTATGCGGGCAGCCCGGGCAGAAATAGGGCGCGCGCTCATGCAGCGGCGCGGCCAGGGTGGTGAGGGCGTCCAGCTCGGCGATGCGGGCGCGGAGCCGCTCGGTCCGCAGCGCCTCCGGCAGCCGGGCGGCGAGCGCCCGCAGCACCTGCGCGGTGTCGAGCTCCGTCAGGTCCGACACCAGCGGCTGCCCCGCCTCGTCCCGCTTGCCCACCACGCGCGGCCTTTCGGCCAAGTGGTAGAGCGCGTCGCGAAGCTGCGGCTCCAGCAGCGGCCGGCGGTCCTCGATCACCAGGATTTCCTCGAGGCCCCGGGCGAATGCGCGGGCGCCCTCGGCATCCAGCGGCCAGGCGAGGCCGACCTTCCAGAGGCGCAGGCCCGCCAGCCGGGCCATCTCCTCGGTGATGCCGGCATCGCGCAGCGCCTGGCGGAGCGTGGCATAGGCCTTGCCCCGCACGGCGATGCCGAAGCGCGCGGTGGGGCTGTCCAGCACCACCCGGTCGATGCCATTGGCCCTGGCGAAGGCCACCGCCGCCGGCAGCTTCACCTGGCGCAGCCGCTGTTCCTGCGCCAGCGGCGTGTCCTTGGCGCGGATATGCACGCCGTCCGGCGGCAGCGGGAAATCCTTCGGTTCCACCGTGGCATAGGCGGCCGGGTCGATCCGCACCGTGGCGGCGCCATCCATGGTCTCCGCCACGCATTTCATGCCGACCCAAAGCCCGGCATAGCGCGACATCGCCAGGCCCTTGAGGCCGTATTCCAGCACCTCCGCCACGCCCGAGGGGTCCAGCATCGGGATCTCGGCATCGACGAAGGCATATTCCGAGGTATTGGTGACGGTGGAGGATTTGGCGGAAGGATCATCTCCCGCCAGGGCCAGCACGCCGCCGCGCGGCGCGGTGCCGGCGCTATTGGCATGGCGCAGCGCATCGCCGCTGCGGTCCACCCCCGGCCCCTTGCCGTACCAGATGCCGAAGACACCTTCGTATTTCGCATTGGGATAGAGCGCGATCTGCTGGCTGCCCCCGATGGCGGTGGCGGCCAGATCCTCGTTCAGCCCGGGGTTGAAGACGATATTGGCCTCGGCCAGCCGCTTCGCCTGCTTGCCCAGTTCCTTGTCGAAGGTGCCGAGCGGCGAGCCGCGATAGCCGCTGATATAGCCGGCGGTGTTCCAGCCCTGGGCCGCATCCAGCGCGTGGCGCAGCAGCGGGATACGCACCACCGCCTGGATGCCGGTGAGCAGCGTCACCTGCCCGGTGCTCTCCCACCGGTCCTCAAGCGTCACGTCCGGCCGCTGGATATTGCCCATGATCGACTCCCTCGGCCTACACCTAGGGCCGGCAGGATGCCGAGGGAAGGGCAAAGGGTGCTTTCGAATTCTGTTGTGCGGCGCCGAAAGGACGGCAGAAGCTTCTGCCCGGAGGCCCCGATATGGACGCAACAGACCGCCGCATCCTGCGCGCCCTGCACCGCCGGGCCCGGCTGACCAATGCCGAACTGGCGGAGGAGGTGGGGCTATCGGCCTCCCCCTGCTGGACCCGGGTGCGGCGGCTGGAACAGGCCGGGGTGATCCAGGGCTATGTCGCCATCCTGGACCAGGCCAGCCTCGGCCTGCCCGATACCGTCATCATCGAGGTGATGATGGAGCACCATGACGAGGACAGCCTGCGCCGCTTCGAACAGGCCGTCACCGACATGCCGGAGGTGATCGAGGCCTGGCTGGTCACCGGCGAATACGACTACGTCATCAAGGCCGCGGTCGGCGGCACGGCGGGCTATGAGCGGCTGCTGCGGGAGAAGCTGTACCGCCTGCCCGGCGTGCGCCACACCCGCACCAGCTTCACGCTGCGCTGCCTGAAGCAGAGCTGGACGCCAGCGCCGTGACCTCCTGCCAGGCGTCGCCGGCGGGGGCGAGAGCCTTGATCTCGACGACCAGATCAAGGGGTTCGAAGGGCTTGTGCAGCATCGGCACGGCGTCATGCCCGCCCTTGTCGCAGCCCTCGCCATAACCCGTGGCGAAGAGAAAGGGCACGCCGAGCCTGGCCAGCACATCGGCCACCGGCGTCACCATCTCCCCGCCGAGATTGATGTCGAGCACGGCCGCGCTGAGCCCGCCATCCTGCATGGCCGCCTCGATCAGTCGCAGCGCATTGCCGACGGTCGCGGCGGTCAGGATTTTGGCGCCGGCTTCGCGCAATTCGTCCTCGACCATCATCGCCACCAGCGCCTCATCCTCGACGACAAGGATGCGACGGTTCCGGAGCATGGCCCCGTTGCTCAGAATTGCTCCCATATGCATGGCGCTATCCTGCAATTTCCATGGTTGTCCAAGCCGATATCGAACCCGCATGGGGGGTTCACACTCAGGCGACCACGGCGCAGCATCAAACGAGCTGGGCGCTGGATGTCTGTCCGGTTTCGGACATCGATGATTGCAGGCCAGAGCATATTACGGTCCTGCCATGTGACCGAAACCGCCGCCATTGCTCCCGACCACGAATGCCGCGGCGACCCGCGGGATGTACCGAACCGTGGCTTGCATGGAATTAACCTAGCCATGCGGCCTTTCCGGTCCTCGGATGAGTGCGTTCTCGAAGCAGTTTTGTGAGGCCACGTAACATTCGCAGGAGGCCGCCTCGAGCCCCGGCCGATCCACAATACGCAAGTGGCCCCGCGCGTAGTGGATCAGCCCCGATTTCTGGAGCATTGCGGCGGCGACCGAGACGCCGGGGCGGCGCACCCCGAGCATCATCGAGACGAACTCATGGGTCATCGGGAATTCGTCGGCCTCGGCACGGTCATGCGCCATCAGCAGCCAGCGGGCGAGGCGCCGTTCGATGGCATGATGCGCGTTGCAGGCGGCGATCTGCGCCACCTGGCCATGGAAGGCCAGGGCGTAGCGCAGCAGCAGGCTGCGCATCCCGGCGCTCCGGTCCAGCGCCTCGCGGAATGCCGCCACGCCAATCCGCAGGGCGGTGCCGTCCATCTGCACCCTGGCCTCGGTCAGCGAGAGGTCGACGCCGAGCAGGGTGGCGAGGCCAACCATGCCTTCCCGGCCCGCGATCCCGACCTCGGCCTGCCCGCCATCCCCCAGCGTCGCCAGCATGCAAACCATGCCGCTCTCGAGGAACAGCACGGCATCAACCCGGCTGCCCGCCGCGTAGAGGGTCTGGTTGAAGGGAAGCTCGACAGGCTCCAGCCTGGGCCGGAGCCGCGCCAGTTCGTCAGGCGGCAGCGCGGTGAGAAGGCGGTTGCGGATCTCGGCGTGCGGCCGGTCGGGATCGGACATTCGCCCCCCCTGCGCGCGGCGCGGCTGGAGCACTGACACTTCCCGGTCGCCTGAAGTCTGGGCCCGTGGCGAGCCATAGGCCAGAAATGATTTGCCGCCCGCAGATCTTCAGGCAGGGCCATGACTTGACGATTGGATGAGCGGCCCAGGCTCATCCATACCGTTTCATGGGTCAGATGGTCGCGGCGGCGGCGCAGGTCAGCGCCGCGCCGCCTCGGCCTCGTCGAAATGCCGCTTCACGCAGGACAGCGCGAAGACCACGCCGAAGGCGAAGAGCATCAGCCCGAAGACATGCAGGTAGTCGCGGCTGGCCGCCGCGGCGAAAAGCCCGACCAGCGCGAGCAGCGCGGCGAAGGCGGTGAAGAAGATCCTGCTGCCGGTCATGGGCGTGGCTCCTTGCGGGGGGTGTCGTCGAAGAGGATGCGGCTCGCGGTGCCCTCCAGGTCGTCATACTGGCGGGTGCGGAGCGTCCAGAGGAAGAACAGCAGGCCAAGGAAGGCCAGCAGCAGCGACAGCGGCACCAGCAGCATCAGCGCGTCCATCTGGGGCTCTCCTTGCCGGATTCGGCACGCAGCGAATTCAGGGTGACGACCAGCGAGGAGGAGGCCATCACCAGCGCCGCCAGCAGCGGTGTCACGATATTGGCCACCGCCAGCGGCACCGCCACCAGGTTGTAGGCGAGCGAGAAGGTGATGTTCTGCCGTGCCAGGCGTTGCGCCCGCCGCGCGCTGCGGATCGCGGCCGGCAGCGCCGCCAGCCCCTCGCCCTGCAGCACCAGGTCGGCGGCGGTCTGCGCGAGGTCGGTGGCATCGCCCGGGCAGGCGGCGACATGCGCCAGCGCCAGCGCCGCAGCATCGTTGATGCCGTCGCCCACCATCAGCGGCCGGCGGCCTTCGGCGCGCAGGGCCTCGATCCGCGCCGCCTTGGCTTCCGGCGTGGCGCGGGCGGTCCAGGCCGTGATACCGGTCTGCCCGGCCACGGCGGCAACCGCATTGGGCGCATCGCCGGAGAGCAATTCGGCCGAGAGGCCGAGCGCCTGAAGCTCCGCCACGATGGCGGTGGCATCGGCGCGCAGCCGGTCGGCGAAGCGGAAGGCCACCGGCGCCTGGCCGGGTGCCGCATACCAGAGCGTCATCCCGGCATCCTCGCCGGGGATGCCGAGGAAGGCGGCGCTGCCGAGGCGGCGCCCGCCGGCCCGCAGGCCGCGGCCGGGCAGCTCCTCCACGCCCTCGGCGGCCGGCGCCTCCGGGCAGGCGGCGGCCAGCGCGCGGGAGAGCGGGTGGCGGCTGGCCTGGGCCAGGCCGGCGGCGGCGCGGAGTTCGGCCTCGGTCCAGTCGCCGGGCAGCAGGGCGGGGCGGCCCTCGGTCAGGGTGCCGGTCTTGTCGAGCACCACATGATCGGCGGAGGCCAGCCGTTCCAGCGCGGTGGCGCTGGCGACCAGCACGCCGCGGCGGAACAGCGCTCCCACCGAAACCGCCTGCACCGCCGGGATGGCGATGGCGAAGCCGCAGGGGCAGGTGACGATCAGTGCCGCCACCGCCGGCACCAGTGCCGCCTGCCAATGCAGCCCGCCCCAGAGCCACCAGCCGAGGAAGGTGGCCAGCGCCACGGCCAGCACGGTGGGCACGAAATAGCGCACCACCCGGTCGGCCAGATCGACATAGCGGCCGCGCGCGCCCTCCGCCCGTTCCAGCAGCCGCGCCATGGCGGCGAGCGAGCCATCCGCGGCGGCGGCGGCGACCCGGGCGGTGAAGCCCGCGCCCATGTTCACCGCCCCGGCCGGCAGCGGCGCGCCGGCGGCGAAGCGGCGCGGCAGGCTCTCGCCGGTGGTGGCGGCGGTATCCAGCAGCGCCTCGCCCGCCTCCAGCAGCAGGTCGAGCCGCAGCCGCTCGCCGGCCGCCACCAGGATGCGCTGGCCGGCCCGGACGCTCTCGACCGGCACCGCGCTGACGCCACCATCCTCGCCGAACAGGGAGACGCTGCCCTCCTGCAAGGCAAGCAGTTCCGCCACCGCCTGCCGGGCGCGGCGGCGGGCGGCGCGGTCCAGCACGCGGCCGGCCAGCAATAGTGCCAGCAGGCTCACGGCACCGTCGAAGAAGGTGAAGGGGCCGTTGCGGATGGTCTCCGACAGGGACATGGCGGTGGTGGCCAGCACGCCGATCGAGACGGCGAGATCCATGTTCACCCGCCCGCCCCGCAGCCCCGCGAGGGCGGATCGGTAGAAGGGCATGCCCGCCACCAGCACCACCGGCAGGCTGATGAGCGCCGCCAGCCAATGCATCAGCCCGCGCGTCGCCTCGCCCATATCGGCGCCGACCCAGACGGCGACCGAGACCAGCATCACATTCATGGCGCCGAAACCGGCGATGCCGAGCACCCGCACCAGGGTGCGGCCCTCGGCATCCTCGGTGGCGCTCAGGCAGGCCGGCGACCAGGGCGCGACGCGGAAGCCGAGCCGGGCCAGCAGTGCCGCGAAATCATTGGCCCGCGCCGCCGGGCCGCGCCAGGCGAGGGTCAGGCGGCGGGTGGCGAGGCTGGCGCGGGCGCGCAGCATCGCGGGCTCGGCGGCCAGCGCCTGTTCCACCAGCCAGACGCAGGCGCCGCAGGCGAGGCCGGCGATCATCAATTCCAGGCTGTGCTCGCCCTCGCGGCCCGGCCGGGCATGGCCGGCGAAATCCACCGCGGCGGGTTCCACCGCCGGGCGCAGCGCGCCATCGGCCGCGGCCCGGCGCCGGTAGAAGCCATCCAGGCCGAGGCCGGCGACCAATGCATGCGCGCCCTCGCAGCCGGTGCAGCAGAAGCGGCCGGCGCCGGGCGGCAGCACGGCGCCGCAATGCAGGCAGGCGGCGGCGCTGGCGGGCGCGGCTTCGGGGGTGACGCGGCCGATCAGGCTCACGGCACGACCAGCCGCTGGCGGATGTCGAGGTGCTGGCCCTCGGCGCCGGCGAGGCTCAGCCGTGCCTCCCACTGGCCCGGCCGCAACGCCACCGGGGCGAGCCAGGCGCCGGGCGCTATGGCGGCGAGGTCGAGCGGCATCTCCTCCCGCTCCAGCGGCCGCCGCAGCACGCCCTCCAGCCGGCCGCGGACGGGCTGGCCCGCCGCATCCAGCACCATGACGCGCAGCGCGCCCTCGCCCAGCGTCACCTCGGCGCGCCAGCCCAGCGCCTCCTGCCGGGCGGCCTCGGCCAGCACCTGGTTGTAGGCCCGGCCGCGGTCATAGGACTGGCTCACCGTGACGCCGGTGAAGGTGGAGAGCGCCGAGGTGATCAGCACCCCGTTCACCGCCACCACGGTGAGCATCCCGGCCGCGAAGGCCCAGGGAATCCAGCGGCTGCGGCGGGGGTCGAAAGTCGCGCTCATGGCTTCGGTCCCAGGAAGACGCTGGCTTCGGAGACCGCGATGCGGCCCTCGGCGTCGATCAGGCGGAAGGTGACGGGGATATTCTCCGGCAGGCGCAACCCGGGCGGCGCGGTCACCAGGGCACGCCATTGGGTGATGCCATCCGGCCGCGTCACCAGCACCGGCCGCCCCTGCGCATCGGCCTCGGCGTCCTGCACCAGCATTTGCAGCCCGGCCGGGCCGTCCAGCACCAGCGAGAGCATCTCCGTCTCGCGCGTCTTGCTGGCGAGCTTCAGCGCATAGGCGTTGCGGATGCCGCCATCGGAGAGGCGGACGAACAACGGCGCGCGCTCGCGGATCACCGCGAGGCTCAGCGTCTCGCGCAGCATGTAGCTGCCGGCCATGATCCCGGCGACCAGGCCGAGCACGCCGAGATAGAGCCAGGTGCGCGGCCTGAGGAAGCGCGTCGGGGTGCGGGCCTGCATGCCGCAGGCGAGCCGCGCCGGGCCGGGCGGCAGGGGCTTCGCCGCCGCCTCGCTGGCCGCGATATTGGCGAAGGTCTCGAAGGCGATCAGGCCCTTCGGGCGGTCGAGCCGCGCCATGATGTCGTCGCAGGCATCGATGCAGAGGCCGCAGCCGATGCATTCCAGTTGCAGCCCGTCGCGGATGTCGATGCCGGTCGGGCAGACATTCACGCAGGCGCGGCAATCAACGCAGTCGCCGACCCCTGCCGCCTTGGCCTTGCCGCGCGGCTCGCCGCGCCAGCCGCGATAGGAGACGACCAGCGAACTCTCATCCAGCATCGCCGCCTGGAAGCGCGGCCAGGGGCACATGTAGGTGCAGACCTGCTCCCGCGCCCAGCCGGCCAGCAGGTAGGTGGTGGCGGTGAAGAGGCCGAAGAAGAAATAGACGGTGCCGCTGGCCCGCAGCGTGAAGAAGTCCCGCGTCATCGCCAGCGCGTCGTTGAAATACATGATCCAGGCGCCGCCGGTGGCGGCCGCGATGGCCAGCCAGGCGGCATGGGTGGCGCCCTTCTTCAGCAGCTTCTCCCGGCTCCAGTTCTGCTTGTCGAGCCGCATGCGCTCGTTGCGGTCGCCCTGGATCCGCCGCTCCACCCACATGAAGAGGTCGGTCCAGACCGTCTGCGGGCAGGCGAAGCCGCACCAGACCCGGCCGAACAGCGAGGTCGCGGCAAAGAGGCCGATCGCCCCCAGCACCAGCAGGCCGGTGAGGTAATAGACCTCCTGCGGCCAGATCTCGATCCAGAAGAAAAACAGCCGGGCATTCTGCATATCCACCAGCACCGCCTGGTTCGGCAGCGCCGGCCCGCGGTCCCAGCGGAGCAGCGGCACGGTGTAGTAGAGGCCGAGGCAGAGCGCGAGGATCGCCCATTTCGCCCGCCGCACCGTGCCGGTGACCGCCTTCGGATAGATCCGCGTGCGATTGGCATAGAGCGGCGCGGGGGCCGGCGGCGGGGGCGCCGCCGGCTTCACGCGATCAGGGCTGTCGAGCTTGCTCATGATGGCAGGCTCCGTCACTCACCGCCGCCGAGCGCATGGACATAGACGGTGAGCATGTTGACGATGGCGGGGTCCAGGCGGCCGTTCCAAGCCGGCATCACACCGCCGCGGCTATAGCTGATGCTGCGCGCCACGCTGGCCTTGTCGCTGCCATAGAGCCAGATCTGGTCGGCGAGGCTGGGCGCGCCGAGGTCGCGGTTGCCCTCGCCGCGCTCGCCATGGCAGCTCGCGCAGTTCTCGGCGAAAAGCGGAGCGCCGCGGCCGGCCGCCGCCTGGTCGGTGGCACGGCCGGTCAATGAGAGCACATGCTCTGCCACATCGCTCACCTGGGGCGCGGTGAGCATGCCATCGGCCAGGAAGCGCGGCATCTGGGTGGCCCGCGCATCGTCGGATTCGCCGTTGCGGGCGCCGTGCTGGATGGTGTGCTGGATGGCGTCGAAACTGCCGCCCCAGATCCATTCGTCATCGGCCAGGCTCGGGAAGCCGCCCGCCGCGCCCTGGCCGCCGGCGCCATGGCAGCCGGCGCAGTTGTTGGCGAAGGCGATGCGACCGCCGGCCAGGGCGAAGGCGCGCAATTGCGGGTCGGCGGCGATCTGCTCCGGCGTGGCCCCGCGCAGCCGCGCCAGCATCGGCTCCTGCCGGGCGCGCTCGCCCTCCAGCACCGGGCCGATGGCACCGCGCGCGGTCCAGCCGGTGAGGCCCGTATAGCCGCGGATCGGCAGCGCGGGATAGAGCACCACCCAGGCCAGGGCGAAGAGGATGGAGGCGTAGAAGACATAGAGCCACCATTTCGGCAGCGGGTTGTCCAGCTCCCGCAGCCCATCCCATTCATGGCCGGTGGTGTTGATGCCGGTCACGGCATCCTTCTCGATCTTGGTCGGCATCGTCGGATGCTCCTAGCGGGGCGGGCCGGGCGGGTCATCCCTGAACGGGATGGTGCCGAGCTGCTCGTAATGCCGCTTCTTCGACCGGCGCATGACCCAGAAGACCATGCCGAGGAAGAGCAGGAAGAACCACACCACCCAGAGGGACTTGAGCAGCGGGTAGAGCGCGATGAGGCTGTCCATGGCCGCCCCCCTTATTGCTGCCGGACCTGGTCCGGGGTGACGTCGCGGAACTGCACCAGCGTGCCCAGCATCTGCAGGTAGGCGACCAGCGCATCCATCTCCGTCACCCGGGCCGGGTCGCCGTCGAAATTGCCCTGCCGCGCCCGGGCGTAGCGGCTGGCGAGGCCGGCGCCATCCGCCTCCGGCCGCGCCTGCGCCAGGAGGTCGGCGCGGGCATTGGCGATCATCTCGTCGGTATAGGGCACGCCGACCGCGCGCAGCGCCCGCAGGTGCTGGGCGATGCCCTCGATCTCCAGCGGCCGATCGAGGAAGGCATAGGGCGGCATCACGCTCTCCGGCACCACCGCGCGCGGGCTGCGCAGATGCGCCGCCTGCCAGTCATCCGAATAGCGGCCGCCGACGCGGGCCAGGTCCGGCCCGGTGCGCTTCGAGCCCCATTGGAAGGGGTGGTCGAACATGCTCTCGGCGGCGAGCGAGTAGTGGCCATAGCGCTCGGCCTCGTCGCGGAAGGGGCGCACCTGCTGGCTGTGGCAGGTGTAGCAGCCCTCCCGCACATAGATGTCGCGGCCGGCGAGTTCGAGCGGGGTATAGGGCCGCACGCCCTGCACCCGCTCGATCGTGGTCTCGACGGCGAAGAGCGGCACGACCTGCACGAGCCCGCCGATCGAGACGGTGATGAGGGTGAGGACGCCCATCAGCACCAGGTTGCGCTCGATGATGCCGTGGTCGCGGAGCCATTTAAACATGATGCGGCCCTCCTTCACTCGGCCGCCGCGGGAACCAGCCCGGCCGGCACCGCGCGCGGCGCCTCCTCGGCCGGGCTCTCGGTGCGCACGGTCATCCATAGGTTGTAGGCCATGAGCAGCGCGCCGGTGAGGTAGAGCACGCCCCCCAGCATGCGGATGACGTAGTAGGGGTGCATCGCAGCGACCGTCTCGATGAAGCTGTATTGCAGGAAGCCCAGCTCGTCATAGGCGCGCCACATCAGCCCCTGCATGATGCCCGAGACCCACATGGCGGTGATGTAGAGCACGATGCCCAGCGTCGCGATCCAGAAATGCCAAGACACCAACTTCGTGCTGTAGAGCGCCGGCTTGTTCCAGAGCTTCGGGAACAGGTAGTAGATCGCGCCGAAGGTGATGAAGCCGTTCCAGCCGAGCGCGCCGGAATGCACGTGGCCGATGGTCCAGTCGGTATAGTGGCTCAGCGCGTTCACCGCCTTGATGGACATCACCGGCCCCTCGAAGGTGGCCATGGCGTAGAAGCCCACCGCGGTGACGCTGAAGCGCAGCGCCGGGTCGGTGCGCAGCTTGTCCCAGGCGCCGGAGAGGGTCATCAGCCCGTTGATCATGCCGCCCCAGGAGGGCATCCAGAGCATGATGCTGAAGGCCATGCCGAGCGTCTGCGCCCAGTCCGGCAGCGCGGTGTAGTGCAGATGGTGCGGGCCCGCCCAGATATAGAGGAAGATCAGCGTCCAGAAATGCACGATGGACAGCCGGTAGGAATAGACCGGCCGGTCCGCCTGCTTCGGGATGAAGTAGTACATCATGCCGAGGAAGCCGGCGGTCAGGAAGAAGCCCACCGCGTTGTGGCCGTACCACCACTGGATCATCGCATCCTGCACGCCGGAGGCCGCGCCATAGGACTTGGCCGAGCCCAGGCTCACCGGCAGCGCCAGGTTGTTGCCGAGGTGCAGCATCGCCACGGTGATGATGAAGGCGAGGTAGAACCAGTTCGCCACGTAGATATGCGGCTCCTCGCGCCTCACGATCGTGCCGGCGAAGGCCACCAGGTAGGTCACCCAGACCACGGTGAGGAAGAGGTCCACGAACCACTCGGGCTCGGCATATTCCTTGCCCTGGGTGACGCCGAGCACATAGCCCAGCGCCGCCGCGACGATGAAGAACTGGTAGCCCCAGAACAGGAACCAGCCCATCTCCTCGCCGCCGAAGAGCCGCGCCCGGCAGGTGCGCTGCACGACATAGAGGCTGGTGCAGATCAGGGCGTTGCCGCCGAAGGCGAAGATCACCGCCGAGGTGTGCAGCGGCCGCAGCCGCCCGAAGGTGGTCCATTCCAGGTCGAGGTTGAGCAGCGGCCAGGCGAGCTGGGAAGCGATCACCACCCCCGCCAGGAAGCCCACCACGCCCCAGAAGACGGTGGCGATGGCGAAGGCGCGGATCGGCGCCTCCACGTAGTCTGTCTGGCGCAGCGGTGCGTGACCGGCGCCGGCGGCGGCATAGCCCGCTGCGGCCATGGGAAGGGTCTCCTCAAGGCGCGGGCGGGCCATCCGGGGGAATGGGATGGCGGGCGGTCCCGCGCGGCGCCGGACAGAACCATGGTTGGGACAGCAGTGTCCTTGATCCGGATCAAGGACAGCGCCTTCGGCATCTGGGCTAAGCTGGCGCGGTGAGCCCGGAAGCCGGGGAGGAAGCCCGATGACCACCTACATCGCCCCCGACGCGCCCCTGGCCGCCCGGCCCGCCTCCCGGATCCGCCAGGTCGCCACGGACCGGCCCTGGGTCTGGCTCGCCGCCGGCTGGCGCGACCTGCTGGCCAACCCCGCGATCGGCCTGGCCTATGGCGGGGCGCTCTGCGTCGCCGGCTGGGTGCTGGCGCTGCTGCTGTTCGAGGCCGGCGCGCTCTGGGCGGTCCTGCCGGCGACGGCGGGATTCTTCCTGGTCGGACCGCTGGTCGCCGCCGGACTCTATGAGGTGAGCCGGCTCCGGGAACAGGGCCGAAGGGCGAGCCTAGCCGATGCCATGCTGGCCTATCGGCGCAATGGCGGGCAGCTTGCCGTGCTCGGCATGGTGCTGCTGGTGCTGCACCTGTTCTGGGTGCGGATCGCCGGGCTGCTCTTCATGCTGTTCTTCGGCACGGAGGGGCTGCCGGCCCTCGAATCCCTTCCCATGGCGATGCTGCGCTCCGACCAGTTGCTGCCCTTCCTGGTCATCGGCACCGGCTTCGGCTTCCTGCTGGCGGCCGGCAGCTTCGCGATCTCCGCCGTCTCGATCCCGATGCTGATCGAGCGCGACATCGGCGCGCTGGAGGCGGTCACGGTGAGCATCCAGGCGGTGCTGGAGAATTGGCGGCCGATGCTGCTCTGGGCGGCGCTGATCGTGGTCTTCACCGGGCTGGCGCTGGTGCCCTTCTTCCTCGGCCTGCTGGTGGTGCTGCCGCTGATCGGCCATGCCACCTGGCACGCCTACCGGGACCTGGTGGCCCCGGAGCCGGCAGCCGGTTAGAGCAGATCGCCGCAGGGCGGAACCGCCCGGAGGCGTGAATCTGCTCTACGAACAACAGCCTACAGTGGCGTGCCGAACCATCAATTCGGCACGCCACTGTAGGCCCCGTTCAGCCCGGCCATGATCGCCGGGATCTCCGCCAGCAATTCATGGGCCAGGAAGCCGACCGGCCCGCGCGAGGCCGCCAGCCGGTTGCCGGCCTCGCCATGCAGATAGACACCCCAGAGCGTCGCCTCCACAGGGGTGGCGCCGCGGGCCAGCAGGCCGGTGATGATGCCGGCCAGGGTATCGCCGGAGCCCGAGGTCGCCAGCCCGACATTGCCCTGGTCACAGGACCAGGCGGCGCCATCAGGCGAAACGATTTGGGTGCAGCCGCCCTTCATCGCCACCACCACATGCAGCGCGGCGGCCGCCCGGCGCGCGGCGGCGAGCGGGTCCGCCAGCACCTCCTCCCGCGGGATGCCGAGCAGCCCGGCCATCTCGCCGGCATGCGGGGTGATGACCGCCCGCCCGCCATGTCGCCGCAGCACCGCCGCGCAGCCGCCGAGCCGCAGCAGCGCGGCGGCATCCAGCACGAAGCCGGGGCTGCCCTCCACCCGTTCCAGCAGCCGCGCGGTGAGCAGCGCGGCCGCGTCAAGGTCCATCATGCCGGGGCCGACCAGCACCGCGTCGCAGCGGGCGATGCGTGCGGCCAGGCGCTCCGCCTCCCCGGCCGAGATGCCGCCGGCCGCGGTTTCGTCGAGGCCGAGCACCAGCGCCTCCGGCACGGCGAGGCCGAGATGCGGCGCCACGCTCCGGCAGGTGGCGATCTGCAGCTTGCCGGCGCCGGCCCGTAGCGCGGCGATGCCGGCCAGCAGGGCGGCGCCAGGCACCTCGACACTGCCGGCGATGACCAGGACGCGGCCGCGCTGGTCCTTGTCCTCGCCCTCCGCATGGCGCGGCAGGGGCATGGTGCGGAGCAGCGCCTCGGTGACGCGGGTCGGGCCGCTCACCGGGCGGCGACCGGCGCGTCCGGCGCCGCCGTAACCGGCGCGCCTTCCTGTAGCAGCGGCGCCACGAAATTATAGGTCTGCAGCACCAGCCTGCCGCCTTTCCCCTGAGCGGGGTCGAAGGCGTATTCGGTGACGCCGCAATTGGCGACATCATGCGCGGCATCGATCGCCAGGATCTGCTCCTCGGTCATCGTCTCCAGCAGGTAACGGAGGCAGAGCACCACCACCTGATGCGCCACGATCAGCACGCGGCAGCCGCTATGGTGCAGGCTGATGGTGTCGAGCGCGCTGCGCAGCCGCAGGATCACGTCGCACCAGCTCTCGCCGCCGGGCGGGCGATGGTAGAATTTGCCGAGGATGCGGCGCATCTCCGCCTGTTCCGGGTGATGCTGCTCGATGCCGTAGCGGGTCAGCCGGTCTAGGATGCCGAATTCCTTCTCGCGCAGCCGCTCGTCCACGATGAAGCCGGGCGCCTCGGTGCAGAGCCCGCCGGCGGCCTCGATCAGCAGGGCGGTCTGGCGGGCCCGCAGATAGGGCGAGGTCAGCACCACATCCGGCCGCCGCTCCCCGGGTATGGCGGCGAACCAGTGGCCGAGCGCGGTGGATTGCTGCTCGCCGAGCGGGCTGAGCGGCACATCCACGTCGCGGCCAGCGATGTCGATCAGTGGCAGCCGGGCGGCCTGGGCGGCGTCGCGCGCGACATTGCCGCTGCTCTCGCCGTGGCGGACGATCCAGAGGTGGTCAGGCCAGCGTTGCTCCATGCGCGATGCATCCCGCTTCAATCCGGGCCATGGCAGGGCGGCTCGGTGATGGCGCCCTAACGCGGCGACGCGGCCAGATATTCCTGTCGCCGCGAAGGGACTGGGTTCACAGGAACCAGCCCATCTCGATCGCCGCCGCGGCATCCGGCGCGGCCGGCCCGCCCATGCCTGGCAGGCCGCCGGGATCGGGCCCTGCTGCCGCGGCGTCACGGCCGAAGGGCTGGAAGACCCAGAGCCCGTCGGGCCGGGCCGCGGCCAGCTCCGCCATGGCCTCGGCGCCGAGCGCGACATCCACGGCAAGCTGCGCGCGGGAGGTGCCGGAGGCCAGCCGCCCGGCCAGCAGCTCCAGTTCCGCCGCATCGGCCGCGCGGCCGCAGGCGGCCTGGTGCAGCGCCGCGGCAAAACCCGCATCGTCCAGCGCCCCGGCGCCCGTCAGCAGCGATTGCGCCAACTCGACCCAGGCGGCGCCGGATTGCAGCAGCCCGACCTCCCGCGCCAGCTCCGCCCCAGTCGCCTCCTGGCCGAGCACCGCGCGGTGCAGCGAGGCCGCCCGCGCCGCCAGCCCATCGGGTGCGAAATCGAGCCAACCATCCGCGAATTGCAGTCGCTGCACCGGGCCAAGCCAGATCTCCTCGCCACCTTGCAGCACTACCTGGCGGATCTCCCCGCCACAGAGATTGACCGCCGCGGCCTGCTGCACGCCATGCAGTGCCAGGACCTGGTCCGGGGCGGTCTGGGTGAAGCCCGCCCGGGTCTCGCCGGGGCCGAGCAGTTGCACCGAGGATTGCTGCGCGGCCGGGTCCCTGACCGTGAGGTCAAGGGTGAAGCCGGCGCTCTGCTGGCCGTCCGAGACCTGGATGAACAAGGGCCGGCTGGGCATGTCGTCGAGGCCGAGACTGATGCCGTCGCGCAGCTTCAGGACATTGCCGACCACCTCGAAGCGCCAGGCATCCTCCTCGGGGAAGGTGAAGTGGAAGGGGCCGGCGGAATCCGGGTCGGTCACCAGCAGTGTGCCGATGATGCTGCCGATCGCCCCGGCGGTGACGCTGCCGCCACTGGCGAAGCGGAGCGCGGTCGGCGGCGTGTCGTCCCGGTCCAGCACGGTGACGCGGAAGGGGGTGGTGTCGTCGAGATGGCTGCCATCGGTGAAATTGAAGCGGAGGGTGAAGGCGGCCTGCGGCACCGGGCCGGCGAAGGCCTCGTAGTCCAGCCGCGCGGCGGGCCGGAGGGTGGCCAGGGCCAGGGCCGGATCATAGGCGACGGCGAAGAACAGCCCCTGCGGCCCGATCGCCTCGATCGATTGCAGGCCGCCGATATCGCCGGCGAGGCTGAGGGAGGCGGTCCAGTCGCCGGGCAGGCTGCCCTCGATGATGCTGGCGGGCAGCATCCCGGAAATCCTGATGATTCGCATATTTTCGCTCCGAATCCCGCATAATGATCCGAATTTCGCGGAAATAGGTTTTTGCTTCTTGAATGGAGATTATCTCGTGATACGAGATTTCCCTGTGCCGCCGCTTTCCGGGCCTTCAGGCCACCAGCCGCACCGCCATGCTGAGCAGCACCACGCCGTTGAAGGCAAAGAGCATCGCCCCGCCCAGCCGCAGCGCCGGGCCCTGGCGCCGCCCGAAGAAGCGGCCGAGCAGGGCCACCGCCATCAGCGCCGGCATGGTGCCGAGCACGAAGGCCGCCATCGCCAACGCCCCGGCCAGGGCACTGCCCGAAGCCGCCGCCGCCGCCAGCGCGCCATAGAGCAGCCCGCAGGGCAGCGCCGAGAGCAGCAGCCCCAGCAGCACGCCGCGCCCGCCGCCGGGCGCCGCCAGCAACGCGCCGAGCCGCCGCTCCAGAACGGCAGGAAGCCGCGGGGTGAGCCGGGGGGCCGGCCGCGGCAGCCAGGCCGCCAGCCGGTGCGACGCCTGGGCCAGCATCAGCACCGCCGCCAGGACCAGCAGCGCTGCCAGCACCAGGCGCAGCCCGCTCGCCATGGCGACCAGCCCCGCCGCGCCGCCGGCCAGCCCGCCGAGCGCCGCGTAGCCGAGCATCCGGCCGCAATGATAGGGCAGCAGCGCCGCGCCGGAGAGCCGCCGCAGCACCCCGCCGCCGGCGCTGCGGTCCGCCCCCGCCGCCGCCTGGGCCAGGACGAAGGGGGCGCACATGGTGGCGCAATGAGTGGCGCCGCCGGCCAGCCCGGCCAGGAACAGCGCGCCCATCAGCGCGGCGAGGCCGCCGGGGCCGAGGGCGGCCAGGCTATGCAGGCAATTGGCGAACATGCGGCAAAGGTTAACGCGGTCCGGCCGCCCTGTCCTTGAGGCGGCGCAATTGCTGGGCAGGATGGCCGGGCGGGACTACACCCGATGCATGTCCCCCTTGGCCCTCACCATGGGCGAGCCCGCCGGCATCGGCGGCGAGATCGCCCGGGGTGCCTGGCAGGCGCTGCGCGCCACCGGCCCCGCCTTCCTGCTGATCGACGATGCCGATCGCCTCACTGGCGTGCCGGTCCGCCGGATCGCGGCGCCGGAGCAGGCGGCGGCGGTCTTCGCTACGGCGCTGCCGGTGCTGCACCGCCCCCTGCCCCGCCCCGCCGTGCCGGGCCGGATCGACCCCGCCAATGCGCCGGCGGTGATCGCCTCGATCGATGAGGCGGTGGCGCTGGCTAAGGCCGGGCGCGTCTCGGCCGTGGTGACCAATCCGATCCAGAAAAGCGCGCTCTACGCCGCCGGCTTCGCGCATCCCGGCCATACCGAATACCTGGCGGAGCTGGCCGGCACCGGCATCCCCCCCGTCATGCTGCTGGCCTGCCCCGAATTGCGGGTGGTGCCGGTCACCATCCATGAGCCGCTGCGCCAGGCCATCGCCCGCCTGACGCCGGCCATGATCGTGGCGGCCGCGCGCACCACCGCCGCCGCGCTGGTGCGGGATTTCGGCATCGCGGCGCCGCGCCTGGCGGTGGCCGGGCTCAACCCGCATGCCGGGGAGGATGGCACGCTCGGCACCGAGGACCGCGACATCGTCGCCCCCGCCGTGGCGGCGCTCCGGGCCGAGGGGATCGAGGCGCGCGGCCCGGTGCCGCCCGACACGATGTTCACCGCCAAGGCGCGGCCGGGCTACGACGCGGCCATCTGCCTCTATCACGACCAGGCGCTGATCCCGATCAAGACGCTCGACATGGCGGGCGGGGTGAATGTGACGCTCGGCCTTTCCATCGTGCGCACCAGCCCGGACCATGGCACGGCGCTGGATATCGCCGGCACCGGCCAGGCCGATCCCTCCAGCCTCATCGCCGCGCTGCGCCTGGCGGCCGGGATCGCGGCCAATCGTGCCCGCCGCCCGGCGCCGGATGCCGCGAAACCCTGAACCGGCCGACCGAAGGATGCTGCCGATGCGCCTTTCCGTGAATGTGGACCATGTCGCGACGCTCCGGAATGCCCGCGGCGGCAGCTTCCCCTGCCCGGTGGCGGCGGCGCGGCTGGCCATCGATTCCGGCGCCGATGGCGTCACCGTGCATCTGCGCGAGGACCGCCGCCATATCCGCGACCGCGACCTGGAGCGCATCGCCGCCGAGGTCCCGGCGCGGCTGAATTTCGAGATGGCGGCGACCGCGGAGATGGTCGGCATCGCGCTCCGGCTGCGCCCGCCGGCCTGCTGCCTGGTGCCGGAGAAGCGCCAGGAACTCACCACCGAGGGCGGGTTGGACGTGCTGCGCGCCGCACCCGATCTCGGCGAGGCGGTGCGGCGGCTGGCCGGCGCCGGGATCGAGGTCTCGATCTTCATCGAGGCCGATCCGGCGCAGATCGCCGCGGCGGCGCAACTCGGCGCCCAGGCGGTCGAGCTGCATACCGGCGCCTATGCGGATGCAGCGCCCGAGGCGCGCGGGCCGCATCTGGCGCGGCTGCGCAGCGGCGCGGCGGCGGCGCGGGCGGCGGGGCTGCTCTGCCATGCCGGCCATGGCTTGGCCTATGACAGCCTCGGCCCCATCGCGGCGATGCCGGAGGTGGCGGAGGTCAGCATCGGCCATTTCCTGATCGGCCAGAGCGTCTTCGAGGGCATGCCCGCGGTGATCCGCCGCATGAAGGCGATCATCGCCGCCGAGCGTGGCGGCTGAGGCGCCAGGACAACCTTCGGGAAACCGGGCGCCGCCAACCCCTGGCGGCACCCGTCTTGCCAGGTCAGCGCCGGACCAGCGGGCACTCGCTCTGGTTCAGCGGCCGGAAGGCCTCGGCGCCGGGGATGCGGGCGAGGATCGTGTAGTAGTCCCAGGGGCCGCGGCTTTCCTCGGGCTTCTTGGCCTGCACCAGCAGCATGTCGTGCAGCACGCGGCCATCGGCGCGGATCTGCACGTTGTCGTTGTTCATGTCCTGCACCGGCATGCGGCGCATCATGGCCGCCACCGTCTCGGCATCATCGGTGCCGGCGGCCTCCACCGCGCGCAGGTAGTGGCGCACGCCGGAATAGGTGCCGGCCTGCACCATGGTGGCGGCGCGGCCCTGATGCGCGGCGGCGAAGCGGCGGTGCCATTCCCGGGTGCGCTCGTCGCGGTCCCAGTAGAAGCTGGTCGTGGCCACCAGCCCCTGCGTCACCGGCAGGCCCAGGGCGTGGATATTGGTGATGAAGACCAGCAGCCCCGCCATGCGCTGGCCGCCCCGCACCAGGCCGAATTCGGCGGCCTGCTTCAGCGCGTTGTCGAAATCCGTCCCGGCATTGGCCAGCCCCACCACCTTGGCGCGCGAGGCCTGCGCCTGCAGCAGGAAGGAGGAGAAATCGGCGGTGTTCAGCGGGTGCCGGACGGCGCCCAGCACGCGGCCGCCGGCTTCCCGCACGAAGCCGGCGGTGTCGCGTTCCAGCGCATGGCCGAAGGCGTAGTCGGCGGTGATGAAGAACCAGGTGTCGCCACCCTGCTGCGTCAGCGCCTTTCCGGTGCCATTGGCGAGCGCATAGGTGTCATAGGTGAAATGGAAGCCGAAGGGGCTGCAGAACTTCCCCGTGATGTCCGAGGAGGCCGGGCCGGAGGCCAGGAAGATCCGCCGCTTCTCGCGCGAGACCTCCTGCATCGCCAGCGCCGAGGAACTGGCGGAGCCATCCGCCAGCACATCCACCCGCTCATTGTCGATCCAGCGCCGGGCGGTGCCGGCGGCGATATCGGCGCGGTTCTGGTTGTCGGCGAAGATGATCTCGATCGGCCGGCCGAGGATGCGGTTGCCGAATTCCTCGGCCGCCAACCGCGCCGCCACCACCGAGCCCTGCCCGCCGATATCGGCATAGAGGCTGCTCTGGTCGTTCAGCACGCCGATCCGCACCACATCGTCCGAGACCTGCGCCCGCGAGGTTGCCGGCGCCAGGCCAAGCAGCGCGGTCAGCGCCAGCGCCTTCCAGTGTTTCATGTCGCTCTCCCAAAGGTTTCTTGCGGTCAGCCCGCGCCGCGCAGCGCGGCGAGAATCGGCAGCAGGTATTCGGCGAAGAGTGGCGGGTTCTCGGCGAAGGGGAAATGCCCCATCCCGGGCATCGGCTGGAACCGCGCCCCGGCGATCCGGGCGGCGGTGGCGGCGGAATGCTCCACCGTGCAGGAATAGTCGTATTCGCCGGTCAGCATGAAGAGCGGGCAGCGCGTGGTGTCGATCCGCTGCACCCGCCCCCGCGCATCCCATTCGCCGGAGTAGAATTCGATGTCCCGGGCGAAGGTGGCATGGCCGCCCTGGCTGTAGTGCCACCAGATATCGGCGGCGCAGGCGGCGGGGGAGTGCGGCGCCATCAGCCCTTCGATCCATTCGGGCACGAAGATGGATTGGTTCACCTGGGCGTGATCCGCCCATCCCACCTGGCGGCCCTGGATATGGTCGCTGGCCTCGCAGGCGATGATGCCGCTGAATTCCTCCGGGTGCCGCAGCGCCAGTTCCAGGCAGATTTCCCCCCGACATGGAGGCGCCGAGCACCACCGGCCGCCGCAGCCCGGCGGCCCGGACCACGCCCATGATGAGTTGCACATAGCGCTCCGTATCCAGCCGCCAGGTGCCGGGGGCGGCGCCCGAAGGCGGCGGGCTCCTGCCATGCCAGGGCAGGTCGAAGGCCGTCAGGCGCCAGTCCCGGGTGATGCGGCAATCCGCCATCAACCGGTGGAATTGCCGCCCATCGGCGCCGGCGGTGTGCAGGCAGAGCAGGTCGCGCCCCTCGCCCGCCGCTTCGCAATGGATGCGGTATGCGGTGCCATCCGCCGTGACCGGAACATAGCGGCCGAGGATCTCGGCAGGCTCCGGCTCCGCCAAAGCGGGGCGCGGGATCTCCGGCACCGGCAGGGCGTGGCCGGCGGCGAGCCAGCGGCCGATCTCCAGCACGCGGCGGGCCAGGTGGCAGTGCTGCATGAAGGCCAGCTCGGCGCCGAGGATGCGGAATTCCGGCACCCGCATCCGCAGCGCGAAGAGGCTGTGGTGGTGCCGCGGCGGCAGCGGCTGCAGGGCTTTCGCCCAGATCGCGGCCGGCGCGGCCAGGGTGAAGGCGGGGGCGGGCGCCGCCTCGCCGAAGGCGAATTCCACCGGCACGCCGTAGCTTTCCAGCGCGAAGCGGAGGCTGGCCTGGCGGCCCCAGCGCCGCAGCACCGAGTCCTCGGCCGCTGCCGCCTGCCAGGCCGCCTGGAACCCGCCCGCCACCGGCCAGCCCTGCCCTGCGCCCTCCCGGATCATTTCCCGCTCCAACCCAATTGGGCCGGATGCTAGGCACCCGCGGTGCGCCCGGGCAACCGGGCCGGGTTGTTCACCCGATGGGCCGCCGTTACCCTGCCCCGGACGCGACCTGCGGCAGCGCGGTCGCAACAGCAGTCAAGAACCCGCGCCAATGCGTGCGGATTTGGGAGGGGCGGTTGCAACAGCAGCTTTTCACGGGACGCCGGATGACGTGCCCGATGCCGGAAACCCTGTGGCAGGGGACGGGCCGATGAGCGCGCCGGAAGCCCTGCGCAACCCGGCGGCGCTGCGCCGGCTGCTCTCGCCCCGCAGCGTCGCGGTGGTCGGCGTCTCCGCCGAGCCCACCGGCTTCGGCGCGCGCACCGTCACCAACCTGTGCGATTTCGCGGGCAAGGTCTGGGCGGTGAACCCGAAATATGCCGGCCAGGAATTGCACGGCCGGCCCTGCCTCGCCTCGCTGGCCGACCTGCCGGAAGCGCCGGACTGTGTGTTGCTGGCGGTGCCGCGCCAGGGCGTGCTGCCGGCGGTGCAGGCGGCGGCGGCCAAGGGCGCCGGCGGCGCCATCATCTACGCGTCAGGCTATGGCGAGACCGGGCTTCCGGACCGCGTGGCGGAGGAGGAGGTGCTGCGCGACACCGCGCGCACGCTCGGCCTGCCGCTGGTGGGCGTGGATTGCCTCGGCATCGTGGACCACGTGCTGCGGGCCGGCGTCACCTTCATGCCGGAATATCCGCGCCTGACGGCGCCTCCCGGCGGCGTCGCCATCACCAGCCAGTCCGGCGCGCTCGGCTATGCGCTGATGCAGGCGGCGGAGCGCGGCTTCTCGGTCTGCCACATGACCACGGTGGGCAATGCCACCGATCTCGATGTCTGCGACCTGGCGGCCTATCAGCTCGCCATGCCGGAATGCCGCAGCGTGGCGCTGGCGGTGGAGGGGCTGCGCGATGCCGGGCGCCTGGCGCTGCTGGGCGAGGCGGCGCGCAAGGCCGGCAAGCCGATCGTGGTGCTGAAGCTCGGCCGGGGCGAGGCCGGGGCGGCGGCGGCGGTTTCCCATACCGGCTCGCTCGCCGGCAGCGCCGCGGCATGGACCGCGGCCTTCCGGCGCGCCGGCATGATCGAGGTCGAGGATTTCGACGCGCTGCTGGAAACCGCCGGCCTCTTCGCCAAGTCGCCGTCGCCCAAGGCACGGGGCGTTGCCATCGTGACGCCTTCCGGCGGCGCCGGCATCATGGCGGCCGACCATGCGGAGGCGCTCGGCCTAGACATGCCGCAGCCCGCCCCGGCGACCGAGGCGGTGCTGCGCGCCGCGATCCCGGATTTCGGCGCGCCGCGCAACCCCTGCGACCTCACCGCGCAGGTGGCGAGCAACCCGGCCAGCTTCGACACCTGCATGGATGCGATGCTGGCGGATGAGCAATACGGCGTCATCGTCATGCCGGTGGTCTATTCGCATCATGCCTCCACGCAGGTGCGGATGGAATCGATGCGGCCGCATGCCCGCAAGCACGGCAAGCCGATCTGCATCGCCTGGATCCCGGAACAGTTGGAGGGCCCCGGCGCGGTCGCCGCGGATTCGGCGCCGGAACTGCCGCTCTTCCGCAGCATGCGGCGGCTGATGAATGCCATCCGCCTCTGGCTGGACCATGCGGAGGCGAAGCCGATGCCGGAGGCCGCCGCACCGCCGGGCATAGCAGAAGCCGTGGCCTCGCTGCCCGCCGGCGAGGCGGTGCTGATGGAGGCCGAGGCCAAGGCGCTGTTCGCCCGGATCGGCGTGCCCGTGGTGGAGGAACGCCGCGCCGCCACCGCCGAGGCTGCCGCCGAGGCCGCTGCCGCGCTCGGTTTCCCCGTGGTGCTGAAGCTCGACAGCCCGGATATCGCGCACAAGACGGAAGTCGGCGGCGTGAAGCTCAACCTCGCCGATGCGGCGGCGGTGCGGAACGGATTCCAGGGCATCATGGACTCCGTGCGGCAGCACGCGCCAAAGGCCCGCGTGGATGGCGTGCTGGTCCAGCGCATGGCACCGAAAGGCGTGGAGCTGATCCTTGGCGCCCGGCGGGACCCGCAATTCGGCCCCATGGTGCTGGTCGGCACCGGCGGCGTGCAGGCGGAGCTTTGGCGCGACGTGGCGCTGGACCTGGCGCCGGTGACGCCGGAACGCGCCATGGAGATGCTCCGCAGCCTGAAGGGTTTCCCGCTGCTGGATGGCTTCCGCGGCGCCCCCAAGGCGGATGTGGTGGCGGTGGCGCAGGCGGTCGCCGCCTTCTCGCAGCTTGCCGCCGGCGCCGGGGAGCGATTGCAGGAGGCGGAGATCAACCCGCTCATCGCCGGCCCCTGGGGCTGCCTTGCGGTGGATGGGCTGGTGCGCTGCGGCGCCGGGTGATGTGACGCAGGGGCTTCGATGCGGTCCGCGCGCCGCATCTTGCCCGCGGCCCGCATCTGCCCAAGTGTAGCGTCCAGGGAAATGCGCCGGGAAACGGCGCTGAAGGAACGCCATGAACGAGGCGGCGGCGCCACGGGAGCGCCGGCCCCGCACGGGGCCACGCGGCCGCAGCGCCGAGCCCGAGGCGCTTGCGGACGTGCAGGCGGCGCTTGGCGCGCTGCCCCTGCGGCGGGACCTGCTGATCGAGCATCTGCACGCCTTGCAGGATGCCCATGGCGCGCTGCGCGCCCGGCATCTGGTGGCGCTGGCCGCGCTGCTGCGCCTGGCGCCGGTCGAGGTCTTCGAGGTCGCCAGCTTCTACGCGCATTTCGAGGTGCTGGAGAATGCCGCGCCGCAGCCCCCGCCGCTGACGATCCGCATCTGCGACGGGCTGCCCTGCGCCATGGCCGGGGCGGACGCATTGCTGGCGGAATTGCAGGCGGCGCCACCGGCCGGCCTGCGGGTGTTGCGCGCCCCCTGCATGGGCGCCTGCCACCATGCGCCCGCCTGCGCGCTTGGCCATGGGCTGCTGGAACACGCAACCTCGGCGGCGGTGGCGCAGGCGCTGGCGGAGGGCGTGCCGCCATCTCCCGACCTCGCCGCCCCCGGCGATTATGCCGTGCTCCGGGCGGTGCAGGCGGGCAGGCTTTCCGCCGCCACCATGCTGGCGCGACTGGAGCAGACCGGGTTGCGCGGCATGGGCGGGGCCGGTTTCCCGGCCGCGCGCAAGTGGCGGCTGGTGCTGGCGCAGCCGGCGCCGCGCCACCTGGTGGTGAATGCCGATGAGGGCGAGCCCGGCACCTTCAAGGACCGCCACTGCCTGGAAACCGGGCCGCGTCAGGTCCTGGAGGGCATGCTGCTGGCGGCGGAGGCGATCGGCGCGGCGGCCTGCTGGATCTACCTCCGCGACGAATACGCGCCGCTGCACGCCATGCTGCGGCAGGAGATCGCGGCGCTGGAGGCCTCCGGGCTGGCGCGCATGCCGGTGCATCTGCGGCGCGGCGCCGGGGCCTATATCTGCGGCGAGGAAACCGCGCTGCTGGAAAGCCTGGAGGGACGGCGCGGCTGGCCTCGCCACAAGCCACCCTTCCCGGGCGAGGCGGGTTTGTTTGGCCTGCCCACGCTGATCCACAATGTCGAGACGCTGTGGTGGCTGCCGGAACTGCTCGGCACGCCGGAAGGCGCGGCGCGATTCGCCGCCACCGGGCGGCGCGGGCGCGTCGGGATGCGGCTGCTCAGCGTCTCCGGGCGGGTGCGGCGGCCGGGGGTGGTGCTGGCGCCCGCCGGCATCACGGCGGCGGAACTCATCGAGGAATTCTGCGGCGGCATGGCGCCGGGGCACCGTTTCGCCGCCTACCTGCCGGGTGGCGCCTCGGGTGGCATCCTGCCGGCTTCCATGGCCGATCTGCCGCTGGATTTCGGCACGCTGGAGCAGTTCGGCAGCTTCACCGGCTCCGGCGCGGTGGTGGTGCTGTCGGACCAGGACGACCTGCCCGCGGCGGCGCGCAACCTGCTGCGCTTCTTTCGCGACGAAAGCTGCGGTCAGTGCACGCCCTGCCGCGTCGGCACCGCCAAGGCGGTGGGGCTGCTGGCGGCGCCGCGCTGGGACCGCGCCCTGCTGGAGGAATTGGCGGGGGCCATGGCGGATGGCTCGATCTGCGGCCTCGGCCAGGCGGCGATGAATCCGGTGCGCTCGCTGCTGCGCCACTTCCCGGAGGCGGTGCCGTGATCCACTTTACGCTGGATGGCGCGGCCGTCACGGCGGCGCCGGGCGAGAGCATCTGGAGCGCGGCGCAGCGCGCCGGCGTGGCGATCCCGCATCTCTGCCACCTGCCCCGCCCGGGCTACCGCCCGGACGGCAATTGCCGCGCCTGCATGGTGGAGATCGAGGGCGAAAGGGTGCTCGCCGCCGCCTGCATCCGCGCGCCGCGCGAGGGCATGGTGGTGCGGAGCGAGAGCAGCGCCCGCGCCCAGGCCACCCGGCGCATGATCTTCGAGCTGCTGCTGGCCGATGCGGCGCCGCGCGATGCCACGGGCGGCTTCGCGGGCTGGGCGGCGCGGCTCGGCGTCACCGTCTCGCGCTTCGCGCCGGAGGCGGCGCGGCCGGCGCCCGACCTCTCGCATCCCGCAATGGCGGTGCAGCTCGATGCCTGCATCCAATGCGGCTTGTGCGAACGCGCCTGCCGCGAGGTGCAGCACAACGATGTCATCGGCATGGCGGCGCGCGGCATGGCGACGCAGGTGGTCTTCGACCTGGCGGACCCGATGGGCGCCTCAAGCTGCGTCGCCTGCGGCGAATGCGTGCAGGCCTGCCCGACCGGCGCGCTGCTGCCGAAATCCGTGCTGGACGCGGCCGGCCACCGCGGCACCGCGCCGGAGACGCGGGTGCCGAGCGTTTGCCCCTATTGCGGCGTCGGTTGCCAGGTGGAATTCCGGGTGCGCGAGGGTGCGATCGCCGAGGTGGTGGGGCGCGACGGCCCCTCGAACCAGGGGCGGCTCTGCGTGAAGGGCCGTTTCGGCTTCGACTACCTGCGCCACCCGGACCGGCTGACCCGGCCACTGGTGCGGATCGCCCCCAAGGACCCGGCGGATTGCCTCGATCCGGCGCGGGCACGTGCGAAATTCCGCGAGGCCGATTGGGAGGAGGCGCTGGCCTTGGCCGCCGGCGGGCTGGCGCGCATCCGCGACCGCCAGGGGCCGAATGCGCTGGCGGGATTCGGTTCCGCCAAGGGCTCCAACGAGGAAGCCTACCTGTTCCAGAAGCTGGTGCGCACCGGCTTCGGCACCAACAATGTCGACCACTGCACCCGGCTCTGCCACGCCGCGAGCGTGGCGGCGCTGCTGGAGGGGATCGGCAGCGGCGCCGTGACCGCGCCCTTCATGGCGGCGCGCGAGGCCGATGTGATCCTGGTGATCGGCGCCCGGCCCACCGAGAACCACCCGGTCGCCGCCACCTACCTGAAGGAGGCCGCGGCGCGCGGCGCCTCGCTCATCGTCATGGACCCGCGCGGCAACGGCCTCGACCGCTTCGCACAGGAGGTGGTGCGCTTCGCGCCGGGCCAGGATGTGGCGCTGCTGAACGCGCTGCTGCATGTGGTGGTCGCCGAGGGGCTGTACGACCGGCAATTCGTGGCCGCGCGGCTGGATGGTTTCGCCGCCATCGCCGCGCATGTCGCCGAGGCCACGCCGGAGGTGATGGCGCCGCTCTGCGGCGTGGCGCCGGAGCAGATCCGCCGTGTCGCGCGGCTCTTTGCCGGGGCCGGCGCGGCGCTGGTGCTTTGGGGCATGGGTGTCAGCCAATCCGTGCATGGCACCGACAATGCGCGGGCGCTGATCGCGCTCGCCCTGCTCTGCGGCCAGGTCGGGCGGCCGGGCACCGGGCTGCATCCGCTGCGCGGCCAGAACAACGTGCAGGGCGCCTCGGATGCCGGGCTGATCCCGATGATGCTGCCGGACTACCAGCATACCGACGACGCGGCAGCGCGCGCCCGGATGGAGGCGCTCTGGGGCGCCGTGCTCGACCCCGCGCCGGGCCTGACGGTGGTGGAGATCCTGCAGGCCGCAGAGCGTGGCGCCATTCGCGGCATGTACATCATGGGCGAGAACCCGGCGATGTCCGACCCCGATCTCGCACATGCGCGGGCGGCGCTGGCGGGGCTGGAACATCTGGTGGTGCAGGACCTGTTCCTTACCGAGACCGCGGCGCTGGCGGATGTGGTGCTGCCCGCCTCCGCCTGGCCGGAGAAGGACGGCACCGTCACCAATACCAACCGCCAGGTGCAGATGGGCCGCGCCGCCGTGACGCCGCCCGGCGAGGCGCGGCAGGACCTGGCGATCATCCAGGCGATGGCGCGCGGGCTTGGCCTGGACTGGCACTATACGCATCCGCGCGAGGTCTTCGCCGAGATGGGGCAGGCCATGCCGAGCCTCGCCAACATCACCTGGGAACGCCTGGAGCGCGAGGACAGCGTCACTTATCCCTGCGCGGCGCCGGATGCGCCGGGCGCGGCGATCGTCTTCGCCGAGAGCTTCCCCACCGCCAGCGGCCGCGCGCAGCTCGTGCCTGCCGGCGTCACCAGCCCAGGCGAGGCACCGGATGCGCATTTCCCCTTCGTGCTCACCACCGGGCGCGAGCTGGAGCACTGGCATACCGGCGCCATGACGCGCCGCGCCGGCGTGCTGGATGCGCTGGAGCCGGCACCCACCGTCTCCGTCGCACCGGCAACGCTGGCGCGGTTCGGCCTGGCGCCCGGCGGCGCGGCACGGGTGGTGACGCGGCGGGGCGCGGTGACGCTGCGGTTGCGGGCAGACCCCGGCATGTCGGAGGATCTGCTGTTCATCCCCTTCGCCTATCGCGAGGCGGCGGCGAATCTGCTGACCGATCCGCGGCTCGATCCGGATGGGCGAATCCCCGGCTTCAAATATTGCGCGGCGCGGCTGGAGCCGATCGCCGGCGTGACATATCAGCCGCAGAACGGCTAGGCTCGGCACGCTTCGGGGAGGGCGGCCATGCCGGACGGAATGCAGCGGATGCAGGCGCGCGCGGCGGTGCTGCGCGAGGTCGGCCGGCCGATGGCGATCGAGCGGGTGAGGATCGGCCCGGTCGGCCCCGGCGATGTGCTGGTGGAGATCAAGGCCGCCTCGCTCTGCCATACCGACCTCGAGGTCATCGAGGGGCAACTGGCGCTGAAGCTGCCCGCCGTGCTCGGGCATGAGGCGGCGGGGATGGTAGCGGCACTGGGCGAGGGTGTCACCGGCCTGGCCGTTGGCGACCCGGTAGTGCTGTCCTGGAACCCGCATTGCGGCCATTGCTTTTACTGCGACGCGGCGCAGCCGATCCTCTGCGAACAGTATCTGGGCAATGGCCCGAAGGCCGTGCATTTCGACGGCCGGCCGCGCCTCGCCTGCGATGATGGCGGGGTGCTGCACCAGTTGATGTATCTCGGCGGCTTCGCGGAATATTGCGTGGTCCCCGCGCAATCGGCGGTGCGGGTGCCCGCCGCCATGCCGCTCGACCGCGCCTGCCTGCTCGGCTGCGCGGTGATGACCGGCTTCGGCGCGGCGACGCATATCGCGCAGATCGCATGGGGTGCCACGGTGATGGTGATCGGCGCCGGCGCGGTGGGGCTGGCCGCCATCCAGGGGGCGCGGCTGGCGGGTGCTGGCAGCATCATTGCGGTCGATCCCAACCCGGCGCGGCGCGACATGGCGCAGCGGGCTGGCGCCGCGGTGCTCTGCGATCCGACGGCGCAGGATGCGGCGGCGCTGGCGCGCTCGCTCACCGCGGGCCGCGGCGCCGATGTGGTGATCGAGGCGGCAGGCGTGCCGGCGGCCTTCCGCGCCTCGGTGGAGGCGGTGCGGCCGGGTGGCCAGGTGGTCTGGCTCGGCAAGACCGGCGTGAACGAGCCGGTGGAGTTCCGCTGGGGCGCACTGATGCAGGAAAAGCGCATCACCCGCAGCAGCTATGGCGGCGCGCGGCCGCAGCAGGACTTCCCGGCCATGTCACGCGCCTATCTGGACGGCAGGCTGGACCTCGACAGCCTGGTGACGGCGCGCATCCGGCTGGAGGAGATCAATGAGGGCTTCGCCGCGCTTAAGCGTGGCGAGGCCATCCGTTCCGTCATCATCTTCGACTAGGGAGTTGCCGCGATGAAGACCTATGAGGGCGGGCGCGGCCTGGCCGGCGCCACGGTGACGGTGGACGGGGCGCCGCTCGACCCGCGCTTCGAGGTGAAGCGCTTCTCCCCCGCCGGCTTCGAATGGACCTATGAGGGCGATGGTCCCCGGCAATTGGCGCTGGCGCTGCTCTGCGACCATCTCGGCGACCCGCAACGCGCGCTGGCGCTGACCGAGCCCTTCATGCGCGAGGTGGTCGCCGACCTCGACAATGCCTGGATGCTGACGGGCGAGGATATCGAGGCGGCGCTGGCGCGGATCAGGGCCTAAACGGCAGCGACGATCGCCATCGCCGCCGCATCCCGCGCCAGTGCCTCGGGCGGACCGGAGAAGACGATCTCGCCGCGTTCGATGACATGCACCCGGTCGGCATGGTCCGGGATGTGGTGCAGGTTGCTCTCGGCGATCAGCACGGCGCGGCCATCGGCGCGGATGGCGCCGATGCCCTGCGCAATCTCCGGGATCACCAGGGGCGACAACCCCTCGAAGGGCTCGTCCAGCAGCAGCAATTCCGGGTCGAGCGCCAGGGCGCGGGCGATGGAGACCATCTTGCGCTCGCCGCCCGAAAGCTGCGCGCCGCCGCGCGCCGTGTATTGCCGCAATTTCGGGAAGACCGCATAGGCGCGCTCGATCCGCTCGGCCGCCGGGCGGCCCTGCTTGCGGGTCCAGGTCGGCATGGCGATGTTCTCCGCCACCGTCAGGTCGGCGAAGACCTCGCTCTCCTCCGGGCTGAAGCCGATGCCGAGCAGGGCGATGCGGTGCGGCGGCAGCATGGCGAGGTCGGCATCGCCGAAACGGATGCCGCCAGCGACAGGGCAGCGATGGCCCATCACCGCATTCAGGGTCGTGGTCTTGCCGGCGCCGTTGCGGCCGAGCAGGCAGACCAGCTCGCCCGGCCGCACCACCAGCGAGATGCCGCGCAGGATGCGGCTGCCGGCGATATCCACATGCAGGTCGCGGATCTCCAGCATCACTGCGCCACCTTGGCGGTGCGGCGGCCGACCAGCGCGGCCGTCACCTCGGCATCGGCGAAGAAGTCGCGCACCGGGAGGTCCGCCAGCACCTCGCCGCCGCGCAATCCGACCACGCGGCTGGCATAGGTTTCCACCAGGTCGATGTCATGCTCCACCAGCAGCATGGCCTGCACGCCGGCGCGGCGCGCGGCCTCCATCAAGGTGCGCATGATGCCGTGCTTGTCGGCGGTGGCGACGCCGCTGGTCGGCTCGTCCAGCAGGATCACCGAGGGTTGCAGCGCGAAGGCGGAGGCGACATCCAGCAGCTTCTTCTGCCCCTGCGGCAATTCCCGCGCCGGCCGGTGCAGCAGCCCGGCCAGGCCGAAGACCTCCGCGGTGTCCGCGACGCGGGCGCGCAATCCTGCGGTCGGCGCCGAGCGAGGCCAGCATGCGGCGGCCGCGGCCGAGCTGTGCCAACGCCCCCACCGCGATGGTCTCCGCGACAGTCAGTTCCGGGAAGACCTGCACAAGCTGGAAGGCGCGCGCCAAGCCGAGCCGTGCCAGCTTCACCGGCCCGGCACCGGCGATGTCGAAGCCAAGGAAGCGCACATGCCCCTCGGAGGGCACCAGCAGCCCGGTCAGCAGGTTCACCAGGGTGGTCTTGCCGGCGCCGTTCGGGCCAACGATCGCCACCGTCTCGCCCGGCCAGACCTCCATGGTGACACCATGCAGCGCCACGTAATCGCCATAGCGGCGACCGAGGTTGTGCGCGTGCAGCAGCGGCGCGCTCATTCGGCCGGCACCGGGCGCGCGGTGGCAGAAGGGCGGAAGCGGGCGCGGAGCAGCGCCGGCAGCCCCATCAGCCCCTGCGGGCAACCAAGCACGATCAATGCCAGCACCACGCCCAGAACCAGCCGCCAATAGGGCGTCCAGGTCATCAACTGGTCCTGCAGCAGCACATAGGTCAGCGCGCCGAGCAGCGGCCCGGCGAAATGCGCGAAGCCGCCCAGCACGGTCATGAAGATCAGGGTCCCCGAATGGGTCCAATAGGCGAGTTCCGGGTCGGCGAGGCCGGTCGGCACCGCCAGCATCGCGCCGCCCACCGCCCCATAGGCCGCGGAGACGAGGAAGGCGATGAAGCGGGTGCGCGCCACCTCGACGCCGAGATATTCCGCCTTGCGCGGATTGTCGCGCTGCGCCCGCAGCATCAGGCCGAAGGGCGAATGCACCAGGCGCCACATCAGCCAGGCCAGCAGCGCGGCCAGGGCCAGGCAGTACCAGTAGAACGGGCCGATCAGGAATTCGGTCTTGTCGAGATCCTCGAATTCGAAGCCCAGCAGGGTCGGCCGGCGCACCCGCAGCCCCTGGTCGCCGCCGGTGATGTCGTAGAGTCTGAACAGGAAGGAGTGGAACAACATGCCGAAGGCCAGGGTCAGCATGCCGAAGAAGATCTTGGTGTAGCGCGCGCAGAGCGCCCCCACCGGAATGGCCACCGCCAGCGCCGCCAGCACGCCGAGGCCCAGCGCCGCCTCGAAACTGGCGAGCCGCAGCACGGTGCCGGAGACCGCCGCGGCATAGGCGCCGATCGCCAGGAACATCGCATGGCCGAAGGAGACCAGCCCGCCATAGCCGAAGAGCAGGTTGATGCCGAGCAGCGCGATGGCATAGCCGAAGACCGGCAGCAGCAGCGTGGTGCGGTATTCGCCGAGCGCGAAGGGCATCGCCGCCAGCACCGCCAGCACCGCGAGCGCAACCAACGCGCGCCGCAAGCCGCCACTCATGCCGCCGGCTTCCCGAAGAGCCCGGCCGGGCGCAGCAGCAGCACCGCCACCACCACGGCATAGACTGCCATCAACTCAAGCTCCGGCCAGACCACCAGCGCCACCGCCCGCAGCAGCCCGACGATCACCGCCCCCGCCAGCGCGCCGCCCATGGAGCCGAGGCCGCCGATCACCACCACCGCGAAGGCTTCCACCACCAGTTCTACCGCCATTTCCGGCGTGGCGGCAGAGGAGGGCACCACCAGCGCGCCGCCCATGCCGCCGAGCGCCACGCCGAGCGAGAAGACCACCGCATAGACCCGCCCGGTATCGACGCCGAGCGAGGCCGCCATGCGCCGGTTCTCCGCCGTGGCGCGCAGCAGCCGGCCGAAATTGGTGCGCTTCAGGAAGGCACCGAGGCCGAGCGCCACCACCAGCGCCGCCAGCAGCACCAGCAGGTTCCAGACCGGCACCCGCGCGCCCAGCGCCTGCACCTGGCCATAGGCGAGGTAGATGCCATCCACCTGGCGCGGCGAGGAGCCCCAGACCATCCGCACCGCATCCTGCAGCATCAGCACGAGCGCGAAGGTGAGCAGGAGCTGCAGGCTTTCGTCGCGGTCCTGCACCAGGCGCAGCACCCGCTCCACCGGCGGGCCCAGCACCGCGATGGCGCCGCCGGCCAGCAGCAGCACCGGCAGCGCCAGCAGCGGCGGCACGCCGAGGCCGAGCGCGGTGCTGCCCGCCGTCACGCCGCAATAGGCGCCGAGCGCGTAGAAGGAGCCGCAGGCGAGGTTCAGGATGCGCTGCACCCCGAAGACCAGTTGCAGCCCCGCCGCCACCAGGAACAGCACCGCGGCATGGAACAGCCCGGCGGTGGTGACTTCGATGAAAGCACCCATGCGTGGCTTCGATCAGATATCGAATTGCGCCTCGGCGATCCATTTCCAGAAATCGCCGCCCTCCGGCTTCTGCAAGCCGCGGCCGTCGAGCTTGGTGATCTTCGCGGGGTCGAGGATGGGGAAGTCGTAGCGCGGGTCGTGCACCGTCGGCCCCTGGGTGAAGGTCTGCTCGGCGATACCGTCGCGCCGCATCCGGCCGGGGCCGCCGAGCGAGACCACCTTGATGCCGCGCATCGCCTCCGCGATCTCGGCATTGGAGGGCCAGGCACTGGCGCCCTTGGCCTGCACCGCCTTTTCCACGCCGCGGCGCCAGACCTCCATGGCGAAGAAGGCGCGATCGGCCTCCCAATGCGGCCAGTCATTGGTCTTGGCGTGGTACCATTCCACGAATTCGCGGGCGAGCGGGCTGGCCTGGGGATCGGCGAAATACAGGGTATTGTGGCCGAAGATCATGCCCGCCGGGGTGAATTCGCGCTTCAGGCTGGTATGCTGGAAGCCGGCGGCGGGGAAGACCCATTTCCGCCCCTCCAGCAGCCCCGCCGCATGGCCCTGGCGCATCAGCACCGGCAGGTCGGCGAAGAGCATGGAGGAGAAGACCAGATCAGGGTTCGCCGCCTTCAGCGCCGCGACATTGGCGGTGAGGTCCATGCCGCCGACCCGCGGCCATTGCTCCGCGACGATCCGGTGCTCGATGTTGAAGCGCTTGAGGAAGGCGATGAAGGCGGCCCAATTGTTGCGGCCATAGGAATAGTCCGGGTTGATCCCGGCCACCGTCACGAATTGCCCGCGCCAGTGCTTGATCGCCATCAGCGATCCCATCACCGCCTCGCATTCATTGTCGGTGCTGCGGAAGACCCAGCGGCTGCGCGGCATGGTCTCGTTCACGCCGTCCTGGGTGGTGCCGTCCCAATAGACCGTCAGGATGCGGCTTTCCTCCAGCACCGGCCCCAGCGCCAGCGAGACGCCGGAGGAGACGATGCCCTGGATGACATCCACCCGCTCCTGCAAGGCCAGGCGGCGGGCGCGTTCCGTGGTCTCGCGCGGGCTGGTCTCCTCCTCGATCACCAGTTCCACGCGGCGGCCAGCGACGCCGCCGGCGGCGTTGATCTTCTCCACCGCGAATTCGACGCCGCGCAGCCCGACCTCGCCCACCGTGCCGGCAACGCCAGCGCGCGGCGCGATGATGCCGACACGGAGCGGCCGGTTCTGGGCGATGGCCGGCATCGGCAGCAGCCCGGCGAGCGGGGCCGCCGCGGCACCGGCAAGCAGGCTGCGTCGGGTGGCTGGCATCGGCGTGTTCCTCCCCAAATCCCCGCGTCTTACGCGCGGAATCCCGTCTTCTCGGTGCCCGAATAGAGCGCCGCCACCTGGCGGGCGACGGCGTCGCGATGCGCGGCCCAGGCCGCCGCATCCAGATCCGCCAGGGGCCGCGGCTCCAGGTCGTAATGTCCGCCGGTATCGCGGCCGCGCACCAGGCTGGCGGAATCCCGCACCTTCAACTGCCGCACATGCGGCGGGATGTAGCGGATGGCGAGGCCGATGCGGCGGTCCGGCGTGGTGTTCGGGCCGGAATAATGCGCCAGCTTCACATGGTGCAGCGACATCTCCCCGGCCTGCAGCGGCACCTTCACCGCCTTCTCCGCATCCACCTTCACCGCGATCTCCTGGCCGCGCGAAAGCAGGTTGTGCTCATGGAAGGTATCGGCATGTGGCAATTGCCCGGCGCGGTGGCTGCCGGGGAGGAATTCCATGGCGCCGCTCTCGACCGGCGCGTCCGAGAGCGCGACCCAGGCGGTGACCACGTCATCCGGGTCGAGCCCCCCAATAGGTAGCATCCTGGTGCCAGGAGACGAAGGCGGGGTTCGCCGCCTCCTTAATGAAGAAATTCGTGGTCCAGCAGAGGATGTCGGGGCCGAGCAGGTCCTCCACCGCATCCAGGACCTTCGGGTGCCGCACCAGTTCCGCCGCCCAGGTAAACAGCAGATGCACCTTGTGGCGCATGTTGCTGGCGATCGGCCCGCCCTGCCCGGCCTCATGCGCTTCCAGCCTGGCGCGGATGGAACGCGCCTCCTCCGCCGAAAGGACCCGGACGGGGAAGTGGAAGCCCTCCTTCCAGAAGGCATCGACCGCGGCCTGGGTGAGCAGCTTGGGCATGCAATCTCCCTCCGCCGCCTGTCGCCGGCTTGATATATCTGTCGCATCGCAGTCTGGAGGGCGCCGCCCCGGCCTGTCAACGATCCCCGTCAGGGGCCGCGGTTGCGCTGCCGCCGACTTCCCGCCAAATCTGCGCCATGCCCGATGCCACCCAAACCCACCGCGCCGCCGCGGAGGCGGAGGAACCCCTCACCGAACGCGCCTATCGCGCGCTGGAGGAAGCGATCGTCACCCTCGCCCTGGAGCCGGGGGAGGTGGTGAGCGAGGCGCAACTTTCCAACCGCCTCGGCATCGGCCGGACACCGATCCGGGAGGCGCTGCAACGCTTGGCGCGCGAGCGGCTGGTCCGCATCCTGCCGCGCCGCGGGATCGTGGTGGCGGCGGTCGAGGTGCGCGAACAGCTTCGCCTGCTGGAAGTGCGGCGCGAGATCGAGCGGATGTGCGCCAGCGCCGCCGCCCGCCGTGCCGATGCGGCGCAGCGCGCCCGCTTCCGCGCCATCGCTGAGGGCATGGACCAGGCGGTGGCGACCAATGACGAGACCGGCTTCCTGCGCCAGGACCGGGCGCTCAACCTGCTGGTGCTGGAGGCGGCGCGGAACGAATTCGCCGCCGCCGCCATGGCGCTGATGCATGGGCTGTCGCGCCGCTTCTGGTTCATCCACTGGCGGCGGAGCGCCGACCTTCCGCAGGCGGCGGCGGTGCATGCCGACCTCGCACGGGCGATCGCGGCCGGCCAGCCGGAGGCGGCCGCCGCGGCCTCCGACCGGCTGCTCGACTATATCGAGGCATTCACCCGCGCGACGCTCGACCGGGACGGCTGAGGTGGCCCGATGACCGCAGGGCCGCATGGCCGCATGGCCGCATGGCCGCATGGCCGCATGGCCGCATGGCCGCATGGCCGCATGGCCGCATGGCCGCATGGCCCGGAGGTCTGAATCGGGCCGAAGATACAAGGGGGCACCGGAGGGGCTTCAGCGGAACGTCATGTCGGTGATCGAGCAGGTATCCACCTGCCGCCGTTCCTCCGCCCGCCCATCGGCGAAGACCACCCGCACGTCGTTTTACGCGGCGAGATCCCGCAGCACGTCCCAAAGGTCGGCCTTGGCCTCGAAGCCGATGCCGGGCAGGTCCGGCATGCGGATGCGGCTGTCCTGCACCGGGGTGGAATCCGCGAAGCCGCCGAAGGGCGCGAATACCTCCGGGTAGCTCTCATTGCCGCCGAGCCCCAGCCCCACTGCGATGTTCAGCGCGAATTGGTGGCCACCATGCGGCACGCAGCGGCGCGGGCTCCAGCCATGGGCCTGCAACATGGCAAGCGTCCGCAGATACTCCACCAGCCCATAGGAGAGCGCCGGGTCGAATTGCAGGATGTCGCGGTCCGGGCGCAGCCCGCCATGCCGGATCAGGTTCCGCGCATCCTGCATGGAGAAGAGATTCTCGCCGGTGGCGATGGGCGGCGCATAATGCTCGGCCAGCGTCGCATGGGTGGCGTAGTCCAGCGGGTCCAGCGGCTCCTCGTACCAGCGCAGGCGGTAGGGCTCCAGCGCCGCGCCATAGGCCAGCGCCGCATGCAGCCCGAAGCGGCCGTTCACATCGACGCAGAGGCGCGACCCGTCGCCACCCAGCAGCTTCAGCACCGCCTCGATCCGCGCGATATCGAGCTTCAGCGCCTCCTTGATCGGCGTGCCGGGGGCGCCGCCGATCTTCATCTTCACCACGGAATAGCCGAGGTCGAGGTAGCGCTGCATCTCGGCCACCAGCTCCTCCAGCCCCTTGCCGGGGTAGTAGTAGCCGCCGGCGGCGTAGATCCAGGCGGTCTCATCCAGTTCGACGCCCTCTGGGCCGCCGCGGAAGCGGTCGGCCAGCAGCCGCCAGAGCGGCAGCCCGGCCAGCTTCGCCGCCGCGTCCCAGAGCGCCATGTCGAGCACGCCGACCGCCACGCTGCGGTCGCCATGCCCGCCGGGCTTCTCGTTCCGCATCATCGCCGCCCAGGCGCCGGCCGGCTCCAGCCCGCCATCCGGGTGTTCCAGCGCCGCGCCGCGCGCCTCCAGCAGGCGGGGGATGAAGCGTTCGCGCAGCAGGCCGGGCTGGGCGTAGCGGCCATTGCTGTTGAAGCCATAGCCGGTGGCGCGGCGGCCATCGCCGCTCTCCACCGTCACGGCCACGACGCTCGCCGTCATTTTCGAGAAGTCGATATAGGCATTGGCGATGGCGGAGGCGATCGGCACCACCGCATCCTTGACCGCGACGATCCGCATGGGTCTGGTCCTTCCGTTCCGCGCCAGCGCCGGTGTGCTGGCCCGGCGGCGGCAGGTCAAGGGGTGGGTTCGCCCCCCTATTCCGCGGCGCGGATCACCTCCTCCACATGGGCGCGGCGGGCATCATGCTCCCGCGCCACCCGCTCGTCCTCCGCGCCCTGCGCCTCGATATCCACCTTGGCGTAGTCCAGCACGCCCATCTGCTCGTAGCCGCGGCGGATCTTCTCGCCCCAGAGGCCGATATCCCTCACCGTCGGCACGATGCGGGTGAAGAGCCGGCTGCGGAAGGCGGCCTGCACGCCGCTTTCCTGCAAGTAGCGGAGGCATTCCTCCACCGGCAGGCCGAGGCTCTCCCACAATCCCAGCGCGTCGAAACGGTCGCGCATGTGGTAGCAGGCCTCGACCAGGAATTCCTCGCGCTCGTCCCGCTCATGCTGGGTGAGCTGCGGATAGTAATCGCGCAGCGACAGCCGGCCGAAGGCCACGTGCCGCGCCTCGTCCTCCATGACATAGGCATTCACCGCCGCGGCCAGCGGGTTCTGCGCGTGGTCGCGGATGCGGGCGAAGGCGGCCAGCGCCAGCCCCTCGATCACCACCTGCATGCCGAGATAGGTCATGTCCCAGCGCCGGTCCTGCAGCACCTGGTCCAGCAGGGTCTGCAGGGGCCTGGTCATGGGATAGGCGGTGCCGAATTTCTCCAGCAGCTTCTTGTAGACCTCGACGTGCCGGGCCTCGTCCATCACCTGGGTCGCGGCGTAGAATTTGGCGTCCATGTCGGGCACCTGCTGCACGATCTTGGCGGCGCAGATCAGCGCCCCCTGCTCGCCATGCAGGAACTGGCTGATCCCCCATGCCTGGTGGTGCCGGCGGATCTCGCTCTGCTCGCGCGGCGCCATCCGCTGGAAGAAGGGCGCGGCGTTGATCGGCAGCATCTCCGGCGGCAATTGCTGCGGGTTCTCGGGGTCCAGCTCCTGGCTCCAGTCGATGCGGTCCGTGGCGTTCCACTGCATCGTCTTGCCGCGCTCATAGAGGCCGAGCAGGCGGGTGCGCTCGGGGGCGAATTCCCAGTTGAAGCAGGTGACATAATCCTGCGGCACGTCCCAGCGCCGCGGCGTGCCGGGGATCGCATAGGAATCGGCGATGGTCATGGCATGGGCCTCCGCGCTCCCGGGCCCGGAGCCCAGGGGCTTGCCGGCAATGCTAGACCAGGCTTTGCCCGGCTGGAACACGGGACCGCTTCGTGCTGCGGCGGCAACCAGGCCGCTTTGTCGCCCCCCCGCAAGCCTGGTCTAGACTGGCCCGAATCACAGGCCAGGAGGGCGCCCGATGGAAGACCTGCTCTACGAGCTGCGCGACGGCATCGGCTTCGTCACCCTGAACCGGCCGCAGGCGCGCAATGCCCTCACCTTCCCGATGTATGAGCGCCTGGCCGGCATCTGCGGCGAGATCGCGGGCGACCCCGCGGTGCGCGCCCTGGTCGTCACCGGCAGCGGCGAGAAGGCTTTCGCCGCCGGCACCGATATCGGCCAGTTCACCAGCTTCCGCACCGCCGAGGATGCACTGGCCTATGAGGAACGGATCGACCGCGTCCTGACCGCCATCGAGGACTGCCCGAAGCCCACCATCGCCGCCATCGCCGGGGCGGCCACCGGCGGCGGCGCCGCCATTGCCGCGGTCTGCGACATGCGGATCGGCGCCGCCAATGCCCGCATCGGCTTCCCCATCGCCAAGACCCTCGGCAATTGCCTCTCCATGGCGAATTACGGGCGTCTGGCGGCGCTGATCGGCCCGGCCCGGGTCATCGACCTGATCTATACCGCCCGGCTGATCGGCGCCGAGGAGGCCAAGGCCATCGGCCTGCTCTCCGAGGTGCTGCCGGACCACGCCGCGCTCCAGGCCCGCGCCGAGGAACTGGCGCGCGGCATCGCCGCCAATGCGCCGCTCACCATGCGCGCCACCAAGGAGGCGATGCGCCGGCTCCGCCTCGCCGCCCGCCAGGTGCCAGGTGACGACCTGGTGGCGATGTGCTTCACCAGCCGCGACTTCCGGGAAGGCGTGGAGAGCTTCCTCACCCGCCGCCCGCCTGTCTGGACCGGCACCTGAAGACCAAGACCGCACCACCGGAGAAACGCATGCTCACCCGCCGCCCCCTGCTTGCCGGCGCCGCGCTGCTCGCCGCGCCGCGCCTGGCCCGCGCCCAGGCCGCCTATCCGACCCGCCCCATCACCATGCTGGTCGGCTTCGCCCCCGGCGGCGGCACCGACATCATCTCCCGCCTGCTGCAACCCGCGCTGCAACAGGAGCTTGGCCAGCCGATCGCGGTGGAGAACCGGCCGGGCGCCAGCGGCACCATCGCGGCGCTGGCCGGCACCCGCGCCCAGCCGGACGGCTATACGCTGTTCATGACCACGGTCAGCGCCTCCGCCGTGGTGCCGCCGCAGATGCACCCGCCGCCCTTCGACATCTACCGCGACCAGACGCCGATCGTGCTGGCGGCCACCGTCCCGCTGGTGGCGGTGGTGCCGCTGAACTCGCCGGCGCAGGACCTGAAGGGGCTGATCGAGTATGCGCGGGCCAATCCGGGCAAGCTCAACTACTCCTCCTCCGGCGTCGCCACGCAGCAGCACCTGGCGGCCGAACTGCTGGCGAGCCGGGCCGGCATCCAGATGACGCATGTGCCCTTCCGCGGCACCGGCCAGGCGGTGAACGAGATCCTGGCCGGGCGGATCGACCTCGCCATCGACACCTTCCCCACCTACCTGCCGCATATCCGCGCCGGGCGCGTGCGGGTGCTGGCCACCACCATGCCGCAGCGCGTGGAATGGCTGCCCGAGGTGCCGACCATCGCCGAATCCCGCTTCGAGGGCTTCAGCGCCCCGGACTTCAACGCCAATGTCTGGTACATGCTGATGGGCCCGCCGAACCTGCCGGCAGCGCTCAGCGAGCGGCTGGCGGGGGCGGTGAACAAGGCGCTGGCGGACCCGACCATGCGCCCGCGCATCCGCGATGCCGGCTTCCTGCCCGGCGGCGGCACCAGCGCCGACGCCGCCGCCCTGCTCCGGCGCGATGCCGAGCGCTACGCGGCGCTGATCCGCAACGCGAATATCCGCATCGAATAGCGGAGCCGAAACCCGGTAGCATGGCGGGGCCGTCACCGAAGGAGCCCCTGCCATGCATCGCCGGACGCTGCTGCTCGCGCCTCTCGCCGCCCCCAGCCTGGCGCGGGCGCAGGGCTACCCCGCGCGCCCGGTGCGGGTGGTAGTGCCCTTCGCCGCCGGCGGCATCATCGATGTCGTCGCCCGCATCCTGGCCGAGCCGATGACGCGCCAGCTCGGCCAGCCCGTGGTGGTGGAGAACCTGCCCGGCGCCGGCGCCACCATCGGCGCCCGCGCAGTGGCCCGGGCGGCACCGGATGGTTACACGCTGCTGCTTTCGGGCGCCGCGCATGCGGTGATGGCGGCGCTCTATCCCGATCTCGGCTTCGATCCGCTGGCGGATTTCGCGCCCATCGCCCTGCTCGGCAACCAGCCCTTCGTGGTGGCGGTGCATCCCTCGGTGCCGGCGCGGGATGTGCCGGGGCTGCTCGCCTGGCTGCGGGCGCGCAAGGGCGAGGCGAATTTCGCCACGACCGGCATCGGCGCCGCCTCGCACCTCGCGGGCGAATTGCTGAAGCGGCTGGCCGGGGTGGAATTCACCACCGTCACCTATCGCGGCACGCCCCAGGCGGTGACGGATCTGGTGGCCGGCCGCGCCGACCTGATGATCGACAGCCAGACCCTGCTGGCGCCGCTCGCGCGGGATGGCAGGGTACGGGCGCTGGCGGTCACCACCCCCACGCGCTCCCGCCTGTTGCCGGACCTGCCGACCCTGGCGGAGGCGGGGGTCGCGGGCTACGCGGCCTCCTCCTGGCAGTCCTTGCAGGCGCCCGCCGGCACCCCGCCCGCCATCCTGGAGCGGCTCTCCCGCGCCGCCAGCGCCGCCCTGGCCGAACCCACGGTGCAGCAGCGCTATGCCGAGGCCGGGCTGGAGCCGCTGGAGGGTGACCCTGCCGAGGCGGCCCGCTTCCTCCGCGCCGAAGCGGAGAAGTGGGAGCCGATCCTGCAGGCTACCGGAGCACGCGCGGGCTAATGCAACCAACGGTAGCAGACCACGACATTGTGCGATTCACTTCTGCATCCCAGGGTTGCGACGAAGCGTAACAAGCTCATGCAATAGCATGCAGCGATAGGCGCGATCATGGTCCTTGCAGATAACGGGTCCGAAGCGGATGTCCTGGTCGTGGAAGATGAGGCCCTCGTCCGCCTCCTGATCTGCGATTGCCTCCTGGATGAGGGAATGGCGGTCGCCGAGACCTGGAACGCCGAATGCGCCTTCGGCATCGCCGCACGCCGCCTGACCGAGGAGGCGGTGCTGGTGACGGACCTCAACCTCGGGCCGCGGGAACTCAATGGTCTCGACCTCGCGGCCGAGATGCGGCGGCGCCTGCCGCGCATCGGCGTTGTCTATGTGACCGGCAATCCCGAATGGGTCATCGACCGCGGCAGGCCGCTGGAGGATTGGGAACGCCTGGTGGCCAAGCCCTTCCTGCCCTCCCAGCTTGTCGAGGCGGTGCGGGCGGTCTGCCCACGGGGCTGAGTGGCCCGGTCGTCCGCAGGCGAAGCCGGAGGGCGTGAATCGGTCCGCAGGATACAAGTGGCCCGGCCGTCCGCAGGCGCAGCCGGAGGGCGTGAACCGGTCCGCAAGATGCAAACAGGCGCCCGGCGCGGCGAAGCTGCCGCGCGCCATCCCGGGCGGGCCGCCGCAACAGGGCTTGCGCGGCCATTTGGCGGATGGCCGCCAGCGCTGAAGGCCGGTATGGATGGAAGCAGGGCCTTGGGCTATCGGCCTGTCCTGAAATCGGTCGTCCCGCCGGCGGCCTGGCAGTGGCCCGCCGGTCCGCTGCCGCATTGCAGGGACGTGAATGACGCCAGCAAACCCCACCGCCCCGGCCCGGCCGGGGCGCTCCGCTCCTCTGTTGCAGCCTGCCTTCAGGACCAGGGTCGGCATGATGCTTGGCGCCGCTGCCCGTCTCGCGCGCGCCGCGCTGCTGCTGCTTGCCGGCTGCGCCGGGGTCGGGCCGCAGCAGTTGGAGGTGGACCAGATGGGCTATGCCGCCACCCTGGGCGAAGGGCTGAAGCGGCAGATGCTGCTGAACATGGTGCGCCTGCGCTATGCGGATGTGCCGACCTTCCTCTCGGTCAGCCAGCTCATCTCCGGCTATACCGTGCAAGGCACGGCGCAGGCCGGGCTCAACGCCTATCCGAATGCCGCCCCGGGCAATTTCGCCACCCTGTCCGGCACGGTGCAATATACCAGCCGCCCCACCTTCACCTTCACGCCGGTGACGGGGGAGCAATTCGCGCAATCCTACCTGCGGCCGCTCGCCCCGGTGGAACTGCTCTCGCTGGCGCAGAGCGGCGCGCCGATCGACCTGCTGTTCCGGCTCGGGGTCCAGTCGGTGAACGGGTTGCCGAATGGCGCGACAAGCGGTGGCGCGTCGCAGCAGGCTTCCGGCGGCTTCCAGGAGCTGATGCGCGCGCTGCGTGCCATCCAGGCCACCAGCGCGGTGAGCCTGCGCTTCGAGCGCCATCCGGCCGCCGGCCGGGTCTATCTGCTGCTCGATGGCGGCGACCCGCGCAGCGGGGCGGCGGTGCGCGAGGCCCGGCGGCTGCTCGGCATCGGGCCGGCGGCGCGCGAGGTCGAGGTCGTCTATGGGCGCAACCCCGGCGGTCCTGGCCAGGTCGCGGTGCTGACGCGCTCGGTGCTGCAGATCCTCCACGAGCTCGGTTCGCAGATCGAGGTGCCGGCGGCGGATGTCCGGCGCGGCGAAACCCCCGCCACCGATGCGGCGGCGGCGGATCCGCGGGACCGCCTGGTCCGCGTGCACCAGGGGCCGCGCGCGCCGTCGGATGCCTATGCCGCCATCCCCTATCGCGACCGCTGGTTCTGGATCGAGGCCGGCGACTACCGCTCCAAGGCGGCCTTCGCCTTCGCCTATGTCCTGCAGGTGCTGGCGGAGAGCAGCAGCCGCCAGCCGACCCCGGTCATCACGATCCCGGCGCAATAAGGGGTAGCAGCTTCAGGTTCAACGCCGCCCGCCCAGCAGCGCATGCAGCAGGATCGCGCCGAAGGTCGCCGTGCCGATCCCGCCCAGCGCGAACTCCCCGAAGCGCAGCGTGAAATCCCCGGTGCCCAGGATCAGCGTGACGGCCGCCACCATCAGGTTGCGCGGCTCGGCGAAATCCACCCGGTTCTCCACCCAGATCCGCGCCCCTGCCACGGCGATCAGCCCGAAGACCACGATGCTGACGCCGCCCATCACCGGCAGCGGGATGGCCCCGATCAGCGCCCCGAATTTCGGCGAGAAGCCCAGGCCCACGGCCACCAGCGCCGCCACCACGAAAAGCGCCGTGGAATAGATGCGGGTCGCCGCCATCACCCCGATATTCTCGGCATAGGTGGTTACGCCGGTGCCGCCCGCCGCGCCGGCCACCATGGTGGCCAAGCCGTCGCCGAGGAAGGCGCGGCCCATATGCGGGTCCATGCTGCGCCCGGTCATGGCGCCCACCGCCTTCAGATGCCCGAGATTCTCCGCCACCAGCACGATCGCCACCGGCACGATCAGCAGCATGGCGCGGGTCTCGAAGACCGGCGCCGCCAGGCGCGGCAGGCCGAACCAGGGCGCCGCCGCCACCGCGGAAAGGTCGAGCGGCCGGCCCATGCCGAGCCCATTGGTCAGCAGCGCGTAGAGCAGGCTCGCCAGCAGCAGCCCGGCCAGGATCAGCAGCCTTTGCAGCAGTCCGCGCGCCCGCACCGCGATTAGCGCGACGCAGAGGATGGTCAGCGCCTGCATCCAGGCATCGAAGCCGGTCGGCGCCATGGTCTTCACCGGAATGGCCGCCAGGTTCAGGCCGATGACCGCCACCACCGCGCCGGTGACGACGGGCGGCATCAGCCGCTCGATCCAGCCGGTGCCGCCGGCCATGACCAGTAGCCCGATCAGCGCCAGGCAGGCACCGCAGGCGATGATGCCGCCCAGCGCCAGCCCGAGGTTCGGGTTCGGCCCACCACCGCCCGCATAGCCGGTGGCGGCGATCACCACCGCGATGAAGGCGAAGGAGGAGCCGAGATAGCTCGGCACCTTGCCGCCGGTCACGGTGAAGAAGATCAGCGTGCCGATGCCGCTCATGAGAATGGCGAGGTTGGGGTCGAAGCCCATCAGCACCGGCGCCAGCACCGTGGAGCCGAACATGGCCACCACGTGCTGCAGGCCGAGGATGCAGGTCTGCGGCCAGGGCAGGCGTTCCTCCGGGCCGATGACCACCCCATCCTGCGGCGCCCGCAGGGTCCAGTTGAACATCCGCGACTCCCCCTCCCCAGGACGGAGAGAATGCGGTGCCAGGGCAGGGCGGAGCAACAGCCGCAGATGCAAAGGCGAGGCTCCACGGGCCGGCGGAGGCTCCATCACCAACCCGCGATCGGGTCGCCATTTTCGCGCTGACGCCGGAGACCGGGTCAAGGCGTCGTATACTATTCCCGCGCCGCTTCGTTATGGCCCGAGCCGCCGCGAGGCGTAGGCAGGCAGGGCCCGGCGCGGGTCCGGCTGCCTGCTCGCCCCCGGCGGCCAGGACCTGGTGACATCCGGCCTTGCCTGTGGGTGGGGCCGGCAATTGGAAGGGAAGGACGCGCCATGGCATCCAGCCGCCTGGGCCGGTTCGGTTTTTGGAAAAAAGCAAGCGCGGGGGCCGATGCGCCCTTCTTTGAGGAGAGGGCGCACGCCGCGCCATCGGCGCCCATCCGTGCCACCATCAGCCCGGCGGAGGAGGCCGAAAGCCATGCGCGCTGGACCCGCGCGCTGGCCCGGCAGCGGTTGCGCGGTGTCGTGACCAATACCGAGAAGGCCGCGGCCGGCATCTATGCGGCCGCCCTGGCGACGCTGCTCGGCTATCACCGGCCCTATGGCGATGTGGCGGAGGATCCGCTGCCTGGCGGGCAGGACCATGGCATCCGGCCCGCCCGGGCCGAGACGCCGGCCGACCCCGGGCAGGCGCATGCCGCCGCGGCAACCGGCCTGGACGACCCGATCCCGGATACCGGCGACAGTGTTCCGGAAATCCGGAAGTTCATGCCGGGCACCACGATCATCCCCACAGCCTTCGTCCGCGCCGTGGATGAGCGCGAGCAACTCTCGCCGAGCCAGGTCATGGCGAGCGCGGATTCCCGCAGCGGCCAGGCTGCCGAGGCGACGACGATCCACAGGGCCGAACCAGCGCCGGGCGAGGCCGAGCTCTTCATCCCGGTCAGGCACCTGCCTGCCGATGCCGCCTCCGCCGAAGCCGAGGCCATCCCTACCACGGCACCGCCTGCCAGCCGGGCTTCGAACGCAGCCGAGGCGAACCAGGCGGGACCAGGGCCAGGCAACCTCGCCGCTGCCGATTCTGGCCGGGGCCAGAACCAGGGGGAGGACGACGGGAACCAGACCCCGACGGAAAAGCTCGCCAGCCTCGAACCCAGGTCTGATCAGAATCAGGACCGGATGGGGAGCACAACCCCGGACCAGGGGAAGCTGGAAGCGATCGCCGCCGCCAACGGACCGGGCCAAAGCGAGGACCACGGCGATCCGCCAGGCCAGACGAAACAGGTGGAAGTCGCCGTCAACGGACCCGGCAACAGCCAGGACCACGGCGATCCGCCCGGTCAGGCGAAACAGGTGGAAGTCGCTGTCAACGGGCCCGGGCAAAGCCAGAACCACGGCGATCCGCCAGGCCAAGCGAAGCTGGTGGAGGTCGCCGTCAACGGGCCCGGGCAAAGCCAGGACCACGGCGTTCCGCCCGGCCAGACGAAACAGGTGGAAATCGCCGTCAACGGGCCCGGCCAAAGCCAGGACCACGGCGACCCGCCAGGCCAGGCGAAACAGGTGGAGGTCGCCGTCACCAGACCCGGCCAAAGCCAGGACCACGGCGATCCGCCCGGTCAGGCGAAACAGGTGGAGGTCGCCGTCACCAGACCCGGCCAAAGCCAGGACCACGGCGATCCGCCAAGCCAGGCGAAACAGGTGGAAGTCGCCGTCAACGGACCCGGCAACAGCCAGGACCACGGCGATCCGCCCGGCCAGACGAAGCTGGTGGAAGTCGCCGTCAACGGACCCGGCAACAGCCAGGACCATGGCGACCCGCCCGGCCAAGCAAAACAGGTGGAAGTCGCCGTCAACGGACCCGGCAACAGCCAGGACCACGGCGATCCGCCCGGCCAGACGAAACAGGTGGAAGTCGCCGCCATCGAGATCGCGCTGGACCAGGGCAACCATGGTCGGGGCCACGGCGATGGCCTCGATTTCGTCCCGATCCGGGAGGCCGATGCCGCCGACAGTGTCAGCGCCGCGCTGCATGCCGAGGCGGCCACGGACTGGGCAGCCCATCCGGGGCAGGATTCTGGCTCTCCATCAACAATGGCAATGCTGCACGGTGGCCTGCACGCCGCGGCGGAGAGCGAGATTTCGATCTTCTGACCGCGGCCCCGGGTTGAAGGCCCATCCGCTGCCGGGGTGCCGCCCCGGCAGCGACCGCGTCCTTGCTTCCCCTATCCGGCCGGCGCCGTGAAGCGGGCGAAATCGCGGGCCAGCACCTCGTAGATCGGCCGCTTGAAATCCACCGCCAGCCCCGGCAACTCGGCCAGCGCCGCCCAGCGCCAGGCTTCGAATTCCCGGATGCGGGTCGAGGTCGAGGCGGATATCGGCATCCTCGCCGGTGAAGCGCAGCGCGAACCAGCGCTGCCGCTGGCCGCGATAGCGCCCGCCCAGCGCCCGGCCGATCAGCCCCGGCGGCAGGTCGTAGCGGAGCCATTCCGGGTGTTCGGCCAGGATCTCGGCCCGGGCGGTGCCGATCTCCTCCTCCAACTCGCGGAACAGCGCGAGCCGGGGATCCTCGCCCGGGTCCAGCCCGCCCTGCGGCAATTGCCAGCCGCCGGCCGCACCCTCGGCATTCGGCAGGTCGGCCCGGCGGGCCACCAGCACCAGGCCGGCGCGGTTGAACAGCACCGCGCCGACATTGTCGCGATAGGGCAGGTCCATGGATGCGCCTTCAGGGGGTGCGGGTGGAGCGGGCAGGCTGCGCCGCGGCCTCGGTGCCGGCCCCGGCGGTGGTCCCGACAGCGGCCTCGGGGCGCCGGATCATGGCGGAAACCGGCGCCAGCACCAGGCCGCGCCCTTCCACCCCGCCGGCCCAGGCGGCGATACGGTCCACCAGCACCGGCGAGGCCTCCCCGGCATAGCCGAGCGCGCCGGCCGTCCCGCGCTCCCGCGCCAGGCGTTCCAGCGCCGCCAGCTTCCGCTCGATCTCGCTGCGGGTCGCCGGCTCATCCACCACGATGTCCACGGCGCGGCCCCAGGCGCGCTCCGCTCCGCGCACCGCTGCGGCCCGGCCCTCCGCCGGGCGCGGGTCCACATAGAGCAACCCGCGCCGGTACAGCGCCTCCTGCACCGCGCCGATGCTCTCCGGCAGCGCCGCGAAGCGCTCGCCCCGCATCGGCCCGAGCGCGCCGATGGCGCCGACATAGCCAGTGAAGCGGGACAGCACCCAGTCCAGCCGGTCCGCGTTCTCGGCCGCCGGCAGGCCGGTCAGCAGGGCGCGGTCGCCAGCATTGTTGAGGTTCGGGTGGCCTGGCGGCTCCAGCGGCAGGCCGACCAGGATCTCCATCCCCTTGGCCCGCGCCTGGTCCAGCAGCAGGGCGACATGCGGGGAATAGGGGCTGAAGCCGAGCGTCACGCCGCCGGGCAGGCGGCGCACCGCCTCCTCGGTCAGCGCCGCGTTCATGCCGAGCCCGCCGACGATCAGCCCCAGCCTCGGCCGCGGGTCCTGCCGGTCGAAGGGGCGGCCATAGGTGCGGATGGCGGTGCGGCCCTCCGGCCCGATGCGCGGCAGCGGTCCATGCGGCCCCGGCTCCAGCAGGGCCGGATCGGCGGCGGGGATGGGCCGGCCGGACTGGGCGGGGGCCGGGACGCGGAGGGCGGCATCGAGCAGCGGCGGAGGCGCCGGTGCCGCCGGTGGCGCGGCGGGCTTGGCGGACGAAGCCGCCAGGGGAAGGGCTGGGGCAGCGGCCGGTTCGGGGGCCGTGAGGCTGGCCGCCACCTGGGCTGGCGCCGCTTCCACGACGGCTGGCCCGAGGGCCGGCGCAGTGGCCGCGACCGGCGCCTCCGGCGGACCCAGCCAGGCCAGCAGCCCGGCGCCGCCGCCAAGCAACGCCAGCAGCACCGCCCAGAACAGCAGCAGCCCTGCCCAGCCCGAAACGACAGGAAGCCGCCAGCGGAAAGGCGGGCCCGCTTCGGCGCCCTCCTCCCGCATGACCGGCGCGGTGTCGGCGGCCCTCAGCGCGCGGCGGCGCGGCGCGCCGGGGTATTCGCCGCGGCCAGGTTCCGCAGCAACTGGGTCGCCTGCTGCAGCTGGAAGTCGGTTTCCGGCTTGGTCGCATCGAAGGCAGGGGCGCCCTCAGCCGGCAGCCGCGTCACGCGCTCAACGATGCCGGGCGGCAATTGCAGCGGCGGGATGGCGGCGCCGGCCGGCTGCTGCACGCCGCTCTCATTCCGCAGGGCGCGGCGCAGATCCGCCTCCCGCTCCCGCGGGATGGTGGCGGTGGCCTCCTGGCGCTGCGCCAGCACCTCGATATCCGGCTCGATCCCGGTGGCCTGGATGGAGCGGCCGGAGGGCGTGTAGTAGCGCGCCGTGGTGAGGCGGATGGCGCCATTGCCGGGGATGGGCATGACGGTCTGCACGCTGCCCTTGCCGAAGGATTTCACGCCCAGCACGATGGCCCGGCGGTGGTCCTGCAGCGCGCCCGCCACGATCTCGCTGGCGCTGGCGCTGCCGCCATTGATCAGCACCACCACCGGCAGGCCCTGGGCGATATCGCCCGGCTTGGCGTTCCAGCGCTGCGCATCCTCGGGCCGGCGAGCGCGGGTGGAGACGATCTCGCCGTGGTCTAGGAAGTCGTCGGTCACCTGCACGGCCTGGTCGAGCAGCCCGCCGGGATTGTTGCGGAGATCCAGCACCAGCCCCTTCAGGTTGGCGCCGGCCTGGCTGCGCAGCGACTGCATCGCGCGGCGCAGCCCGGCATCGGTCTGCTCGTTGAAGGAGGTGAGGCGGATATAGCCGATATCGCCGCCCTCCATGCGGAAGCGCACTACCTGCGGCCGGATCACCTCCCGCGTCAGGGAGAGCTCGATCGGCCGGTCGGCGCCCTCGCGGCGGATGGTGATCTTGATGGAGGTGCCGCGCTCGCCGCGCATCTGCTCCACCGCTTCCTGGAGCGAGAGGCCCTGCACGGAATGGCCGTTGAGATGCGTGATGAGGTCGCCGGCCTTGACCCCGGCGCGGGCCGCCGGCGTCTCGTCGATCGGCGAGATGACCTTGATGTAGCCGCCTTCCTGCGTCACCTCGATGCCGAGGCCGCCGAATTCGCCCCGCGTCTGCACCTGCATGTCGCGGTAGCTGCGCTGGTTCAGGTAGGAACTGTGCGGGTCGAGCCCGGTCAGCATGCCGTTGATCGCGTTCTCGATCGCGTCGCGGTCCTGGATCGGCTCGACATATTCGGCGCGGACCCTTTCGAAGACATCGCCGAACAGGTTGAGCAGGCGATAGGTCTCCGCCCTTCCGCCTTCCTGCGCAACGGCCTGCACGACGGGAATGGCGACCACCGGTCCGATAACGACCCCGGCGACGAATGCCGCCGCCACCGCACCTGCCGTCCGACCCCTGCGCTTCATATAACCACCTTGATCCCTTTGCGGCGCCGCCATCCTGGCCGCGCCCTGCCAATAGCCCCGCATCCTATAGTCCAGCCGGCCCGAAGGGCGAGTTAAGCGCACCCCATCCGAACCGGCCCCGGTATCAAAGCCGGGCCGTCAGCCCCGGGCGGCGAGCCAGCCACGCGGGTCGATCGGCTTGCCGCGGCGCCGAAGCTCCACATAGAGCGAGGCCTTGCCACTTGGCTCCGCCCCGTCGCCAAGCTGCCCGACCGGCTCCCCGGCCAATACTCGCTGGCCGGGCGAGGCATCCAGCCGGTCCAGCCCGCCCAGGACAAAATGGTAGCCGTCCCCGCAATCCACAATCAACAAAAGCCCGTAGCTGCGGAAAGGCGCGCCGAAAACCACCCGGCCGCCGCAGGGGCTCACCACCCGGGCCCCGGCGGGGGCCTGGAAGGTCAGGCCGCGGGCCGGCCCGCCCTCCCCTACCGCGCCGTATTCCCGCACCACCCGCCCGGCGACCGGCACGGCGCGGCCGCCGCGGGCCATGGGCTCCGGCGGCTCGGCCTGCCGGGCGGCGGCGGTGCGCGGCTCGGGCCGGGCCTCCGGGGAAGGCCGCTCGGCCGCAGCGCGGGCTTCCGCCCGGGCCCGTGCCGCCTCGGCGCGGGCCGCCTCGGCCTCCCGCCGTGCCTCCTCCCGCTGCAACCGGGCCAGGGCGCCGCCGAGGTCCTTGGCGCGGGCGGCGCTGGCGGCGGCGCGGCGAGCCGCCTCGGTGGCGGCATCCTCCGCCTCGGCCCGGTTTTCGCGGGCCGCCTGCAACTCAACCTCCAGCGCGGCGGCGGCGGTGCGGGCGGCGGCCTCGGCCCGGCCGAATTCGGCCGCCCGGGTGGTGGATTCGGTGGCGCGCCGCTCGGCCTCCCCGGCCAGGCGGCGGAATGCCACCGCCTCCGCCGCCAGTCCGCGCGAGAGGCCCTGCAGGACCAGCAAGCCACGCAGCGCCTCCTCCGGCGGGGCGGGCACCGCCAGCAGGGATTCCGCCGGCCAGAGAGCGAGGCGGAGCATCACTGGAATGGCGGGCGAGAGCGCCGCCATGCGCTCCCGCAGCGCCGCCCCGGCGGCGGCGGCGGCGGCCTCGGCGGCCCGCAACTGGTCGCCCGCATCGGAGAGGCGCTGTTCCGCGGCCTGGAGCCGCCTGGCCGCCTCCACCCGCCGCTCCGCCAGGCGGTGCTCCTCGGCCGCCGCGGCGCGGGCGGCCTGGGCCGCCGCCTCGGAGGCGGCCTGCTCGGCCCGCGCGGCGCGCTGGGCATCCTGCACGGCGCCGGGGCTCGGCTGGGCGAGGATCGGCGCCGCGCCGAGCGCCAGCAGCAGGGCGAGGCCCGCGCCGATCCGGCGCCCGGCGCTCACCCCTCCCGCAGCAGCGAATGCCCGGTCATCGCCGCCGGCTGTGGCAGGCCGAGCAATGCCAGCAGGGTCGGTGCGACATCGGCCAGGCTGCCATCCGCCAACCGGGCACCAGGGGGCCCGCCGGCCAGCAGCACCGGCACCGGGTTGGTGGTATGGGCGGTATGCGGGCCACCGGTCACCGGGTCGCGCATCATTTCGCAATTGCCGTGGTCGGCGGTGACGAGCAGCGCGCCACCCTGGCCGCGCACCGCTTCCAGGATGCGGCCAAGCCCGGCATCCACCGTCTCCACCGCGCGGATGGCGGCGGGCAGGCTGCCGGTATGGCCGACCATGTCGGGATTGGCGAAATTCAGCACGATCAGGTCGTACTTCCCCGTCTTGATGGCCTCCACCGCCTTCGCGGCCAGTTCGGGCGCCGACATCTCGGGCTGGAGGTCATAGGTGGCGACCTTGGGGGATGGGACCATGATGCGGTCCTCGCCGGGATAGGGCCGCTCCTCGCCGCCGTTCAGGAAATAGGTGACATGCGGATACTTCTCCGTCTCCGCCATGCGCAACTGCGTCAGGCCGGCATCGGCCACCACGCTGCCGAGGATGTCCACCATGCTCTGTGGCGCGAAGAGCGTGCTGAGGAAGGCGTTCAGCGCCGTGGAATATTCCGTCATCCCCGCCGCCGCCGCGAAGCGGATGGTCCTGCCGCGCGGGAAGCCCTGGAAGCCCGGGTCGAGCAGCGCCGCCAGGATCTCCCGCACCCGGTCGGCGCGGAAGTTGAAGCAGAGGATGCCGTCGCCGTCCCGCATCCCCGCGTAATCGCCGATGCGGGTGGCGGGGACGAATTCATCGGTGATGTCGCGCGCATGCGCGGCCTCGACGGCGGCGATGGCGTCCGGCGCCTGCTCCCCCCTCGGCCGAAACCATCACCGCATAGGCCTTGGCGACGCGGTCCCAGCGGTTGTCGCGGTCCATTGCGAAGTAGCGGCCGGTGACGGTGGCGATGCGGACATCCTGCAGGCCGGCGATATCCGCCATCAGGGTGCCGACATAGCCGGGCGCGGCGCGCGGCGGCGTGTCGCGACCATCGGTGAAGAGGTGCAGCGCCACCGGAATCCGGGCTTCCGAAAGGATGCGGGCCAGCGCCGCCGCGTGCTTCTGGTGGCTATGGACGCCGCCGGGGGAGAGCAGCCCCATCAGATGGCAGGTGCCGCCGGAGGCCCGCAGCTTCGCGATCAGTTCCTGCAATGCCGGCAGCCGGGCGATGGAGCCATCCGCCACCGCCGCATCGATGCGCGGCAGGTCCTGCATCACCACCCGCCCGGCGCCGAGATTGAGGTGGCCGACCTCGGAATTCCCCATCTGCCCCTCCGGCAGGCCGACCGCCTGGCCGGAGGTGCGGAGGAAGGCATGCGGCCCCGCGGCCCAGAGCGCGTCGAAGACCGGCGTGCGGGCCTGGCGCACGGCATTGTCCGCCACCTCCTCGCGCCAGCCCCATCCGTCGAGGACGACGAGCATCACGGGTTTCGGGGCATTGGGCATGGGGATCCTCGTGGCCTGCACCATAGGCGGCGGCTTAGAGCATTTCCCGGCGAAGGGTAAGCCGATCGCCCCGGAAAACGCGCCGGAAACAATGGGCTAGGAAGCCCCACCGTAAGTGGGGCAAAACCTGTTGCGAGGGTGCGGTTTGCCCTTCCCAGGTGTCGGCTGGTCTGATTCCCTCGGGAGCATGGTCCCGCCTGCCGATCCTGACACGCTGTCGCCGGCCGAGCTGAAGGCGCTGGTCAGCGCCCTGCTCGGCGAGGTGGCGGAGCTCGAGCGGATTGTGGCGGCGCAGCGCGAGGAGATCGCCCGCCTCAAGGGACTGAAGGGTCGGCCCGCGATCAAGCCGAGCGGGATGGAGCAGGCGAGCGAGCCGACGCCGCCGCGCGAGCGCCCCGACCGTCGTGGCCGCGGCAAGGTGGTGCCGCGGGTGGCGGTGGAGGCGCGGGTGCTGCGGGCCACGGTGCCGCCCGGCTCGCGGTTCCAGGGCTACCAGGACTTCCTGGTGCAGGACCTCATCATGCGGACGGAGGCGGTGTGCTACCGGCGCGAGCGCTGGCTGACGCCGGAGGGGCGGCTGGTCGTTGCGCGCTTGCCGGGCGGGGTGGATGGCCATTTCGGCCCCGAACTCCGGCGCTACGTGCTCGCCCAGTACCATCAGGGGCAGACCACCGTGCCGCGGCTGGTGGCGCAGCTGTGGGCGGTTGGGATCGCCATCTCCAAACGGCAGGTCATGCGCCTGCTGATCGCCGGTCAGCAGCCGTTCCTGGACGAGAGCCAGGAGGTGCTGCGAGCCGGACTGGCGAGCGCGGCCTGGATCACGGTTGACGATACGGGCGCGCGGCACCGGGCGGTGAACGGCGCCTGTACGCAGATCGGCAACGCCCACTTCGCCTGGTTCGGCACCACGGCCAGCAAGAGCCGGCTGAACTTCCTGGAGCTGCTGCGGGCCGGGCACGGCGACTACGTGGTGAACGCCGAGGCGCTGGCCTACATGCGCGAGCGCGCCCTGGCCGGGCCGGTGATCGCCCGCCTGGAAGGCCATCCGCAGCGCGTCTTTGCGAACCAGGCGACCTGGGCCGCGCACCTCGAGCGGCTCGGCATCCGCAGCATGGAGGACAGCCTCGCGCCGGCGCGCCTGGCCACCGAAGGCGCGCTCTGGGGTGCCATCAAGGCACATGGCCTGCTGCCGGGGACGGTGATCGTCAGCGGCGATGCCGGCCAGTTCGCCGTCGGCGAGCACGCGCTCTGCTGGGTGCATGCCGAGCGTCTCGTCCACAAGCTCGACACCTTCACCGACCAGCAGCGGACTTCCCAGGCGCGCATCCGCGAGCTGATCTGGTGGTTCTACGCCGACCTGAAGGCGTACCAACGAGAGCCCAGCCGGCGCCGCCGGGCCGAGTTGCGGGTACGCTTCGAGCGCATCTTCAAGCGCCGCACCGGCTTCGTCGTGCTCGACCGATTGCTCGAGCGCCTGCACGCCAACAAGGCGGAACTGCTGCAGGGGCTGGACCACCCCGAAATCCCGCTGCACACCAACGGATCGGAAAACGACATCCGTGCCCAGGTCACCCGGCGCAAGATCAGCGGCGGCACCCGAAGCGACATGGGGCGCGACTGCCGTGACGCCTTCCTCGGCCTGGCCAAGACCTGCACCAAGCTCGGCCTCAGCTTCTGGGACTACCTCGGCGCCCGGCTCGGCATCGCCGGCCAGCCCACCATCCCGTACCTGCCCGACCTGGTCAGAGCGCGCTGCCAGAACGCCTGAACGCCACAGGTTTTGCCCCACTTACGCCCCACCGGCTGGGCGCCGCGGCCAGCACGCAGCCATGGCCCGGCCCACGGCTGCGCCTATCCGGCACCGCTGGACAGCGCCGCGATGGCGGTGGCGCCGGCATCCACCGGCACGATCGCCCCGGTCATCCAGCGCGCCTTGCCGGAGGCCAGGAACACCACCGCGGCGCCGACATCCCAGCCGCTGCCCTCCACCTGCAGGATGCTGCGCTTCCGTCGCGCCTCGCGCATCTCCGGCGTCATGCCCTTGGCCTGCACCATGGGCGTATAGACCATGCCCGGGCAGATGCAGTTCACCCGGATGCGGTCCTTGGCATGGTGCACCGCCATGGCCCGCGTCATGTTCACCACCGCGCCCTTCGAGGTCGGGTAGAGCAGCCCCGGATGCCCGCCGCGCAGCCCGGCGACCGAGCCGATATTCACGATGGCGCCGCCACCGGCGCGACGCATCTCCGGCACCGCGTATTTCGCCATCAGCATCATGGAGGTGACATTCACCAGCAGCCCATGGCTCCAGGCTTCGAGATCCACTTCCTCCGCCGTGCCGGGCGGGCCGCTGACGCCGACATTGTTCAGCAGGATGTCGAGCCGGCCATAGGCTTCGACCGCAGCCCGTACGATCTTCCGGCAATCCTCGGGCCGGGTCACATCGGCCTGCACCACCAGGCTCTCGCCATCCTCGGCGGCGATCATGCGCTGCGTCTCCTCGGCCCATTCGGCATTGGCATCGGCCAGCACCACCCGGGCGCCGGCGCGAGCGAAGAGGATGGCAGCGGCGCGGCCATTGCCGACACCCTCGCCGGGCCGCGAACCGGCGCCGGTGACGATGGCGACCTTGCCCTCCAGGTCGTCGGTGATGCTGTCCATGCGCTTCCCCCATCTTTTCGTGCGCGGATGCTGGCACCCGCCGGGCGCCGCTTCAACCGGCCATCAGGAAGGCCAGTGCCTCGGCGGCGACCACCTCCGGCACCTCATGGCCGCCGGGGAATTCCCTGTAGTGGCTCCGGTAGCCGGCGCGTTGCAGCCGCGGCACCAGGCGGCGGCTGCAACGCTCGATCGGCAGGATCTCGTCGGCGATGCCATGGCTGATGAAGAGGCGCGGCCGCCCCTCGAAGCGGAGCGGCGCGGCGAAACCGGGCGAGAAGGCCAGCGCATGGCTGAACAGCCCGCCATTCATCAGCGCCAGCGACAGGGCATAGGAGGCGCCGTCCGAGAAGCCGGCGATGGCGAGCCGCGCCGGGTCCACCGGCCAGGCTGCGAAGACCCGAGCCAGCGCCGCATCGATCCGCGCCACATCCGGCCCATAGCCGCCCTCCAGCACATCCCAGGTGGTGCCCAGGCTTTCCGGCAGCACCACCAGCGCCGCATCGGCGATGCTGGCGATGCGGCGCAGGCCCCGCTCGGCGGTACCGCCGGCACCGTGCAGCATGACGATCAGCGGCAGCGGCGCCTCGATGCGGCTGGCCGGCACCCGCAGCCTGCCATCCCGCGCCCCACCCATGCCGAATGGATGCAGCCCCGGCGGCAGGGGCCAGGGGGCGGCGGAGAGCATGGCTGCCGCCACGGGCCGCGGCCGCGCCAGCAGGCGGCCGGCTCCCGGGCCATCGCTCTGTGTCATGCGCCTTGCCTCCCCTGCCCTCACCCTTATGGGCGGCCGGCCCGGCCGCGCGACCCGGAGATGCGGGAGCCTGCGTCAGCGCCCCTATGGCGGCAAGGGCGGGCTCAGCCCGGTAGTGTCTCAGTTTGAAAATGGGTCGCCGAACTCTTCGTCATGCGCTGGATAGCGCCCTCTAGACTGCTAAACCAAGTACATCGGTCATTGAGATCAGTCTCTGTGAACAGCTCGATAATCTGGCTATCGTGTTGACGTATTATAGCTGCGTCCAGTGGCAGATCATAAAAGTCGGCACTCTGGACACAGACAAATGACGACTTGATCTGCTCAAAGCAGACATAACGAACGGCCCTCGATGCGCTGATCCGCTTCCAAACCATGATCTGCCGATAGAGCATCATTTATCGCGCTTCTTGTATGGCCCGCGCTTGGCGGGCGGAGCTGCATGGGTGGCGAGCCGGGACGGCGACGCGAAGCTCAACCGCTCAGGACGAAAACGGAATTGGATTTCAAGCTGAGACACTATTCTCAGCCGGGCCGCCAAGCGCGGTGATAGGGATGGCCGGCGCGGATCGCCTGGGCGCGGAACAACTGCTCCGCCAGCAGGCCACGCACCAGGAAATGCGGCCAGGTCAGCGGGCCGAGGGACAGTGCGTGGTCGGCCCGCGCCAGCACCGCCGGGTCCAGCCCCTCGGCGCCGCCGATTGCGAAGCAGAGCGGCCGGCCGCTGGCGTCCCAGCGCTCGGTCAAGGTCGCCAGCGCCTCGCTGGAGGGTGCCGCGCCGCCGAGGTCGAGCGCCACGAGCAGCGCCTGATCCGGCAGCATGGCCAGCAGCGCAGCCCCTTCGCGCCGGCGGATCTCGGCGGCGCTGCCCCGCGCCTCCGGGATCTCGGTGACGAGGGGCGGCGGGCGGAGGCGGGCGCTGTATTGCGCGAAGAGCGCCGCCTCCGGCCCCGGCTTCAGGCGACCAACCGCCAGCAGCCGGATGGCGCGGCTCACGGCTCCTCCGGGGGCTCCTCGCCGGCGGGCTCCTCGAAGCTCCACTCCTCGCCGGTGGCGTCCTCGCCGGCCGGCTCCTCCAGCACGGCCTCCGCTCGGGCAGGCTCGGCGGCGCCCTCCCCCCTCGGGCTGTCCGGTCCCCACATGCGCTCCAGCGCATAGGTTGCCCGGGCCTCCGGCTTGAAGAGATGCACCACCAGGTTGTCGGCATCGAGCAGGACCCAGTCCGGCGAGGCCTGGATCTTGTCCCGCCGCAGCCGCAGGCCGGCCTTCTCCAGCGCCTCCTGCACATGCGTCGCCATGGCCTGGAGCTGGCGGTCGACCAGGCCGGTGGCGATGATGAGGCAATCCGCGAAGCTGGCACGGCCGGTGACGTCGAGCACGACGATATTCTCGGCCTTGTCGTCCTCCAGGCTGCCGCGGGCGGCGGCGACGAGCTGCGCCAGCCGGTCCGGCGTGACCTTGGCCCGGCTCGCGGCCCGGCCTGGTCGCGCCGTGGGCATCCCGCCCGGGCCGGCGGCGAATTGCTGCTTGCGGAGCGCCGCGGCCGATGGCGCGGTGGTCGGCTTCGGCAGGGCGACACGCCGGGGCTTCGGGGATGCCGTGCGTGGCATTGCGGCCTCGGAGGCTGCGGCCTCGCGGGGGTCCGGCCGGGGGCGCGCCGCGGGACGGGCCGCCCTCGCGCCGGGCGGGACCTCCGCCGCGGCGCGGCGTGCGGGAGCCTTGGTGGCGGCACCGCGCGGCGTGGCCGACGCCGCACCGGACCGCGGCGCGGCCCGTGCCGAGGCGCCGCGTGGCGGGGCCTTCGCAGCGGAACCACGCGGCGTGCTGCCCGCAGCGCCGGACCGCGGCGCAGCCCTTGTCGAGGCACTCCGTGCCGGGGCCTTCGTGGTGGAGCCGCGCGAAGCGGCGCCCGCTGCCCCGGAACGCGGTGCCGCCTTCGCGGCGGCGCGTGGCGTGGCGCCCCGGGCCGGCACCTTCGCGGTGCCGCCACGCACCGAGGCTTTCGGCGCCGCAGCACGCGAGGCGGTCCCTGCCGCCCCGGAGCGTGGCGCAACCCTCGCCGCATTGCGTGCCGGCGCTTTCGTGGCGGTGCCACGCGAGGTGGTTGCCGCCGCGCCGGGCCGTGGTGCAGCCCTCGCCGCATTGCGTGCCGGGGCTTTCGTCGCGGCGCCACGCGAGGTGGCGCCCGCCGCCCCGGAACGTGGCGCGGGTTTCGCGGCAGCGCGTGGCGTGGCGCCCCGCGCCGGAGCCTTCGCCGTGGCACCGCGTGGCGGGGCTTTGGCCACACCGCGCGCCGCGGATTTCGCCGCCGCCCCACGCGACCCGGCCTTCGCCGCACCACCTCGGGGCGCAGGCTTCGTCGCGGGGGATTTGGCCGGGCCCGCCGCGGCGCTGCGCCGGCGGGCGGGCTTGTCCTCGCCCCCGGTGGGGGCTTTCGGCATGCGCGCGATAAGCGCCTCCTCTGTCTTCCTGTTCGAACCTACACCATTCCTGCATCCGGTGCGCCCCGCGCCGCCCGAATGGCGGTGGCGGAGGCCGGGTGCTCCCGCGCCGGGACCAGGCCCCAGGGCGCGTGGCCCCTCCCCGGCCCGACCAGCAACGCCGCCGGAGCCCGGCGGTGCCGCGCCAGCGCCCGGGCCGCTTGGCCGGAGAGCGCCCGCAGGGTCTCGCCTGGCCGCGGCAGCACCGCAATCGGCGTCTCCCGCGCCAGCCGCCGCCAGCCTCGCCAGCGCGGCAGTTGCGAGAGGTTGTCCGCCCCCATCAGCAGCACGAAGCGCGCCCGCGGAAAGCGTTGGCGGAGCAGGGCCAGGGTCTCCACCGTGTAGCGGCTGCCGAGCCGCGCCTCGATATCGGTGGCGATGATCCGCCGCCCGTCGGCGATGGCCCGCGCCGATTCCAGCCGCTCGGCGAAGGGCGCCATGCCGCGCCGCGGCTTCAGCGGATTGCCGGGCGAGACCAGCAGCCAGACCTGGTCCAGGCCAAGCTGCCGCAGCGCCCGCTCCGCCACATGCCGGTGCCCGGCATGGGCCGGGTTGAAGCTGCCGCCGAGCAGGCCGATCCGGACCCGGCGGCTGTCTCCCCAAACGCCCGGCTGGGCCGTCACCGAACCTTGACGCTGACCGAGACCGGCTGTGCCGCCAGCCCCTCATAGCGCACGGTATAGGTGCGGCCGGCCTCCGCCGGCAGGGCGGGCGAGAAGCCGCCGAGCGAGACGATGTCGCCCGCCTGCAGCCGGCGGCCCCGCTTCGCCAGATCCTCCGCCAGCCAGGGCAGCACGTTCAGCGGATGGCCGAGCAGCACGGTGCCCGGGGCACGGGACAATTCCTTGCCGGTGTCGTCGGTGAAGCGCACGGTCATGCCGCCCAGCGCGGCGGCGAATTCGGGCGTCGCCTGCACCGGGATGGGGGTGCCGGAGACGCCGAGCCGCGCCCCGACATTGATCGCCACCAGGTTCGGCCCGTCCAGGCGCTGCGGCGGCATGACTAGGTCCGGCAGTTCGATGAAGGGAATCACCTGGTCGAGATGGCGCAGCACCTCCTCATGCGTGCGTGCCTGGTTGATGCCTTCGTCGCGCACGCGCACCAGCAGGTCGGCCTCGACCACCGGGATGGCGCCGAAGCGGGCCGGCACCTCGGCGCCGTCCTGCATGCGCAGGGTCGCCTCGTAGATCGTGCCGGTCACGGGGTGCGTCACGCCGAAGCGCTGCTGCGCCGTCGGGTTGGTGAGGCCCACCTTGTAGCCCACCGGCCGGCCGAACTGGCGCTGCAACAGGGCCACCAGCTTGTCCTGGGCGCATTGCCCATCCGCCAGCGAGGTCATGCCCGCCAGGGGCTCGCCCGGCTGGTTCTCCAGCATGGTGCGGGCAAGGCGCTCCACCGCCTCGTCGGAGGGGCAGGCGGCGAAGGCGGGCGCGCCGAACAGCATGGCGGCGGCGAGGCAAGGCAGCAGGCGGCGCATGGTGATCCCTTCCCCAGTGCCCTCGCGGGCGTTTCAGGGCCGGGTCTGCCCGGTCCCCAGCACATGGTAGCGATAGGTGCAGAGCTGTTCCAACCCGACCGGGCCGCGCGCATGCAGCCGGCCGGTGGCGATGCCGATCTCGGCGCCGAAGCCGAGTCGCCGCCATCGCAGAATTGCGTGGAGGCGTTCCACATCCCCACCGCGGAATCGAGCCCGTCCAGGAAGGTCCGCGCCGCCGCCTCGTCCTGCGTGACGATCGCCTCGGTATGCTCGCTGCCATGGCGGCGGATATGCGCCAGCGCGCCCTCCACGCCATCCACCACGGCGATGGAGAGCACCGCATCCAACCATTCGGTGGCGAAATCCGCCTCGGTCGCGAGTGGCAGATCCGCGACGATGGCGCGCGCCCGGGCATCGGCGCGGAAGTCGCAGCCGAGCGCGCGGAGATCCTCCACCAGCAGCGGCAGCAGCGAGGGCGCGATGGCGGAATCGATCAGCAGGGTCTCGGTGGCGCCGCAGATGCCGGTGCGGCGGAGCTTGGCATTGGCCAGGATTTCCCGCGCCATCGCCGGCTCGGCGGCGGCATGGACATAGGTATGGCAGAGCCCCTCGGCATGCGCCAGCACCGGCACCCGCGCCTCCTCCAGCACGCGCGCCACCAGGGACTTGCCGCCGCGCGGGATGATGAGGTCGATCAGCCCGGCGGCGCGCAGCATGGCGCCGACGAAGGCGCGGTCGGGCGTCGGCGCCACCTGCACCGCGGCTTCGGGCAGGCCCGCCGCGCGCAGCCCCTCCGCCATGCAGGCATGGATGGCGGCGGCGCTGCGGCTGCTGTCGGAGCCGCCGCGCAGGATCACCGCATTGCCGGATTTGAGGCAGAGCGCGGCGGCATCGGCCGCCACGTTCGGCCGGCTCTCGAAGATCATGCCGATGACGCCCAGCGGCTGCGCGACGCGGCGGATCAGCAGCCCGTTCGGCCGGGTCCATTCGGCCAGCACCCGCCCCACCGGATCGGGCAGCGCCGCCACCTCCTCCAGCCCCGCCGCCATGGCCTCGATGCGGGCGGGGGTGAGGGTGAGGCGGTCGCGGAAGGCCGCGGTCAGCCCCTCGGCGGCGGCCAGGTCGGCGGCATTCGCGGCCAGGATGGCGGGGGTGCGGGCGCGCAGCGCCGCCGCCGCCGCCATCAGCGCCAGGTCCTTGGCCGGTCGCGGCGCGCGGGCGAGCACCCCGGCCGCGGCGCGGGCGGCGCGGGCGGCGGCTTCGAGCTGGCGGGCGATGGCATCGGTAATGGCGTTCACGGCGGCAATCCTCTCGGCTCCCGGAGCCTCTGGCCAGGGGCGCTGGCGTGATCCCTAGAACAATATCGGCGTGGTGGAAATGCGCGGCGCCGTCCGCCGGCAGGACCAAGCGCGCGCTTGACGGCCGGCGGCACAGGCGTGAAAGCCACCCCATCAAGCTCCCGGGAGGAAAGCGATGAGCACGGTCCCACGCAACAGGCGAACCAGCATTCCCGATATCCGCGCCCGCAAGGGTGGCGAGCCGCTGGTCTGCCTGACCGCCTATACCACCCAGATGGCGCGGCTGCTCGACCCGCACACGGATCTGCTGCTGGTGGGCGATTCCCTCGGCATGGTGCTCTATGGCTTCGACAGCACGCTGCCGGTCACGCTCGACATGATGATCGCGCATGGCGCCGCGGTGATGCGCGGTGCCGGCCGGGCCTGCGTGATCGTGGACATGCCCTTCGGCAGCTACCAGGAAAGCCCGCAGCAGGCCTTCCGCAACGCCGCCCGCATCATGGCGGAAACCGGCGCCGGCGGGGTGAAGCTGGAGGGCGGCGAGGCGCTGGCGGAAACCACCCGCTTCCTGGCCCAGCGCGGCATCCCGGTCTGCGCCCATGTCGGGCTGATGCCCCAGGCGGTGAACACGGCCGGCGGCTTCCGCGCGACCGGCCGCTCGGAAGCCGAGGCGCGGCAGGTGACGCGCGATGCCGAGGCGATGGCGGAGGCCGGGGCCTTCGCCGTGGTGCTGGAAGGCACGCTGGAGCCGGTCGCCGCCGCCATCACCGCCGCCCTGCCGGTGCCGACCATCGGCATCGGCGCCTCGCCGGCCTGCGATGGCCAGATCCTGGTGGCGGAGGATGTCTTCGGCCTGTTCAGCGATTTCACGCCGCGCTTCGTCCGGCGCTATGCCGATCTCGGCAGCCAGATCGCCACCGCCGCCGCGGAATATGCGGCGGATGTCCGCGCCCGGCGCTTCCCCGGGCCGGAGCATTGCTTCCTGCCGAAGGCAGCGGCGCGGTCCGCCGGGTAGCGAAGAAAAGGCTTACTGAAGGTAGCGGTATCTCAGAGCAGCACGAGGTCGTCCCGGTGGACGATCTCGTCCCGGCCGCGCCAGCCGAGGATCGCCTCGATCTCCTCGCTGCGCCGGCCGGCGATCTGCCGCGCCGCCTCCGCATCATAGGCCGAGAGGCCGCGCGCCAGTTCATGGCCTTCGAGGTCGTGCACGCTCACCGGGTCGCCGCGGTGGAACTGCCCCTCCACGCCGCGCAGCCCGGCCGGCAGCAGGGAGGAGCCGCGCCGCAGGGCCCGTGCCGCTCCCGCATCGACCAGCAGCACGCCGAGCGGCGCCAGCGACCCGGCGATCCAGCGCTTGCGCGAGGACCGCCCCTCGGGCGAGGCCAGGAACCAGCTGCAGCGCGCCCCCTCCTCGATCGCCCGCAGCGGGTTGTCCCGCTGGCCCTGGGCGATCGCCATGGCGCAGCCCGCCCCGGTGGCGATGCGGGCCGCGATCAGCTTGGTGCGCATGCCGCCGGAGGAATAGCCGGGTGGCGGCTCGCCCCCCATGGCCATGATCTCCTCGGTGATGCGCTCGATCACTGGCAGATGCGCGGCCCCCGGGTCGCGGCGCGGATCGGCGGTATAGAGTCCGTCGATGTCGGAGAGCAGCACCAGCGCATCGGCGGCGATCATCTCGGCCACGCGCGCCGCCAGCCGGTCATTGTCGCCGAAGCGGATCTCGGCGGTCGCCACCGTGTCGTTCTCGTTGATGACAGGCACGCAGCCGAGGTCGAGCAGGGTGCCGATGGTGGCGCGGGCATTGAGGTAGCGGCGGCGGTCCTCGCTGTCCTCCAGCGTCAGCAGCAATTGCGCGGCGGCCAGCCCATGCGCCGAGAGCGCCGCCTGCCAAGCGCCGGCCAGGCGGATCTGCCCGACCGCGGCGGCGGCCTGCTTCTCCTCCAGCCGCAGCCGCTTGCGGGTGAGGCCGAGCGCCCGGCGGGCCAGGGCGATGGCGCCTGAGGAGACCAGCACCACCTCCACGCCGCGCGCCCGCATGGCGGCGACATCCGCCGCGACCGAGGCCAGCCAGGCGTCGCGCGGCGCCGCGGTTTTTTCCTCCACCACCAGGGCGGAGCCGATCTTCACCACCACGCGCCGCGCGTCCCGGAGCGAGGGGGGCGCGGCCACCATGCCGTTCTGCGCTTCCATGGGCGGGGCGCATAGCACGCGCCCGGCCCAGGGGCGAAGTCGGCGGCTGCCTTGTATATTGCGGGCCGGTTCACGCCCTCCGGCTTCGCCTCCGGGCGACCGGACCACTCAGCCGTCCCGCTCGGCGCCCCGCCGCGCCGCCACGACATCGGCGAGCGCCCGCAGCGCTTCCGGCACCCCCTCGCCGGTGACGCCGGAGATCAGGTGGACCGGCCCGCCCACCGCCCTTTCCAGGGCCTTGCGGCGGCTGGTCCGGGCCTGGGGGGTCATGGCATCGGTCTTGTTCAGCGCCACCAGCTCCGTCTTGGCGCTGAGGCCGCCGCCATAGCCTTCAAGCTCCGCACGCACGGTCTGCCAGGCGCGGACCGGGTCGGGCTGGCTGCCATCGACCAGGTGCAGCAGGGCGGCGCAACGCTCCACATGGCCGAGGAAACGGTCGCCGAGCCCGGCCCCCTCATGCGCGCCCTCGATCAGCCCGGGGATATCGGCGATGACGAATTCCTCCGCATGCGAGAGGCGCACGACGCCGAGCTGCGGATGCAGGGTGGTGAAGGGATAGTCGGCGATCTTCGGCCTGGCCGCGCTGACCACCGAAAGGAAGGTGGATTTCCCGGCATTGGGCAGGCCGACCAGGCCGATATCGGCGATCAGCTTGAGGCGCAGCCAGAGCCAGCGCTCCTCGCCCGGCCAGCCCTTGTCGGCGCGGCGGGGAGCACGGTTGGTGCTGGTCTTGTAATGCGCGTTGCCGAAGCCGCCGTCGCCGCCCCGGGCGATGGTGGCGCGCTTGCCGGGGGCGTCGAGATCGGCGAGCAGGGTTTCCTTGTCCTCGGCGAAGATCTGGGTGCCGACCGGCACCTTCAGCACCACGTCCTCGCTGCCGGCGCCGGTGCGGTCGGCGCCGGCGCCGTTGCCGCCCTTCCGCGCCTTGAAATGCTGCGCGTAACGATAGTCGATGAGGGTATTGAGGCCGTCCACGGCCTCGATCGCCACATCGCCGCCCTTGCCGCCATTGCCGCCATCCGGGCCGCCGAATTCCATGAATTTCTCGCGCCGGAAGGCGATGACGCCATCGCCGCCATCGCCGGCCTTCACCCAGACCTTGGCTTCATCGAGGAATTTCATGGGATTGGGGTCCTGAAACGAAAACGGGGGCCTCGCGGCCCCCGTCGCGTCAGCCGATGTCGGCTGGCGTCATTCGGCGGCCTGCTGGACCGGCACCACGGAGACATGGACCCGGCCTTCGGCCTTGCGCTCGAATTTCACCACGCCATCGACCATGGCATGGATGGAATGGGTGCGGCCGACGCCGACATTGCGGCCGGGCCGCATCTTGGTGCCGCGCTGGGTGACGATGATGTTGCCGGCCTTCACGGCCTGGCCGCCGAACAGCTTCACGCCCAGCCGCTTGCCGGCGGAATCGCGCCCGTTGCGGGAGGAGCCGCCGGCCTTCTTGTGCGCCATGGTGAGGTTTCCCTATCTCTCGCTCAGGCCGCCGCGATCGCGGCGATGCGCAGGACGGTCTCCTGCTGGCGGTGGCCCTTCTTGCGCCGGCTGTTCTTGCGGCGGCGCTTCTTCAGGATCAGGATCTTGTCGCCGCGGGTCTGTTCCAGAACCGTGGCGGTGACGCTGGCGCCAGCCACGGTGGGCGCGCCGATGGTCAGGCCGGCCTCGCCGCCCATGGCCAGCACGTCATGGAAGGTGACGGTGGCGCCGGGCTCGGCCTCCAGCTTCTCGACCCTGAGGACGGCGTTCGGTGTCACCCGGTATTGCTTTCCGCCGGTGCGGATCACTGCGAAATTCATCGTGCGGCCCCAACTGGTCGCGCCAGGATTGCGTGCCGGGGGCGGCGCTGCCCCCAGGCGGCGGATACTCGGCGGTCATTCTATGTTGCACGGCCGAACACGGCCGCCGGCGACGCAAAGCGCCGCCGGGAGGCGGGGTGTATAGCCATGGGACCGGGCCGGCGTCAACGCCGGGCTGAACCGCCCCGGCTGGCGCTGCCCCACCCGGAAAGTGCCGGAGGCGAAGAGCGGGCGTTGCGCCTGGTGCAGGGTTTCCCTATACGGCGGGTCCCGATGCGGAGAGGTGCCGGAGCGGTCGATCGGGTCGGTCTCGAAAACCGAAGTACGGGCAACTGTACCGTGGGTTCGAATCCCACCCTCTCCGCCATCGCAACAAGCCCTTGAGGAAACTCCGGGGACACAAGACAAATCAAGGCCTTGCTGAGGCGCTACCCCACTGGGCCACTATACATGGGGTGAAAAGACGCGCCTCGCGAGCGGTGCCTTGCGCGGGTTAACGGTGGCCCCTGGGGATGCGCCGCCACGTTCCTGGCGACCTCCGACCCATCATCCATTGGCAAGGCGGAGATTTGTCAGTCCTACGGGACCGAGAACTTCAAGGCAGTAGTCCGTCGCCACCGTCCGGAAATGGCAGCGGTTGATGACCTCTTTGCCGCCGCGCGAAGGACGAAAGCCGTCCGGGGCCGCCGAGCCGGTATTCGGCCAGGGGAAGTACGCCAGGGGCTTCCGCCAATTCCCCCTCCGCGGCCCCCACGAGGCGAAGGGGCGTTGCTCCACCGCCCATAACCTCCTCAGGCTCGCCAGAGCCGCCGCTTGAAGCCTGCCACGGCAACCGTCACCGCCCGCCGCATCCGAAAGCCCCAGCAGCCCAGGATGCCGTCACGTCGAAAGGCTCCTAGCCCTCGACGAAGCCGCGATGGCCGCCGATCATGGCCAGGAATTCCCGGCGGGTGGAGGGGTCGTCGCGGAAGGCGCCCAGCATGCGGCTGGTCACCATGGTGACGCCGGATTTGTGGATGCCGCGCGTGGTCATGCACTGATGCGCCGCCTCGATCACCACGGCGACGCCCTTGGGCTGCAGCACCTCGTTGATGCTATTGGCCACCTGCGCGGTGAGTTTCTCCTGGATCTGCAACCGCTTGGCATAGACATCCAGCACCCGCGCCAGCTTGCTGATCCCGACCACCCGGCCGGCCGGCAGATAGGCGATATGCGCCCGGCCGATGATCGGCACCATATGGTGCTCGCAATGCGATTCCAGGCGGATGTCGCGCAGCACCACCATCTCGTCATAGCCATCCGTCTCCTCGAAGGAGCGGGCGAGCAGCTCGACCGGGTCGGTGGCATAGCCGGCGAAGAATTGCTCGTAGGACCGGACCACGCGGGCGGGCGTATCCACCAGCCCCTCCCGGTTCGGGTCCTCGCCGGCCCAGCGCAGCAGCGTGCGCACGGCCTCCTCCGTGGCCTCGCGCGTCGGGCGCTCGGGCACCGGGGTGCTGCTGTCGGTCCTGTGGTCGGCCGGGGTATCGATGTTCACGGTGCGGGGCGTCCCAGATGTCGTTTCCTGGCGGTCCCGAATCCGGCCGCCGCGGCGCCTGAACGGCGGCCTTGCTGCGGACAGATGGGGCCGCCGGGGAAGGCTGCAATGCTTGGTGCGGAGGTGGAATGCCAGCCCTGCGCAGGGCACATGGGAGCCCCCTGCGCAGGCCTGGCCGGGAGCCTTCAGGCGGCCCGCAGCGCCTCCGCCAGCTTGAACCCGGCCTCGGTCTTGGCGCGGACCTCCTCCAGCGTCACCTCGGGGGCCAGTTCCAGCAGGGTGGCACCGCCCTCGCCGCGCTTGTCGATGGCGAAGACCGCGAGTTCCGTCACCACCATGTCCACCACCCGGGCGCCGGTCAGCGGCAGGTTGCACTGCTTCAGCAGCTTCGGCTTGCCGCCGGCGGTATGCTCCATCAGCACCACCACGCGCTTGACCCCGGCCACCAGGTCCATGGCGCCGCCCATCCCCTTCACCATCTTGCCGGGGATCATCCAGTTCGCCAGGTCGCCATTCTCCGCCACCTGCAACGCGCCCAGGATGGAGAGGTCGATATGCCCGCCGCGGATCATGCCGAAGGACTGGGCGCTGTCGAAATAGCTGCTGGTCGGCAATTCGGTGATGGTCTGCTTGCCGGCATTGATGAGGTCGGCATCCTCCTCCCCCTCATAGGGGAAGGGGCCGAGGCCGAGCATGCCGTTCTCGCTCTGCAATTGCACATTGATGCCGGCGGGAACGTGGTTCGCCACCAGGGTTGGGATGCCGATGCCGAGATTGACGTAGAACCCGTCCTGCAATTCCTGCGCGGCGCGGGCGGCCATCTGGTCGCGGGTCCAGGGCATTGCTTGCTCCTCCTTCAGGCTGCCGAGTTGGCGCTGCCGGCGCCAGCAGCCGCCGCCTCACGCTTGCGCAGGGTGCGCTGCTCGATCCGCTTCTCGTAGCCGGGCGGCAGGACGACCATGCGCTTCACGAAGATGCCGGGAGTGACGATATGGTCGGGGTCGATCTCGCCCGGGCGGACTAGGTGCTCCACCTGCGCCACCGTGACCTTGGCCGCCGTCGCCATCATCGGGTTGAAATTGCGGGCGGTCTTTCGATAGACCAAGTTGCCCTCCGCATCACCCATATAGGCGTGGACGATGGCGAGGTCGGCGAAGAGGCCGCGCTCCATCACGTAGGTCTCGCCGTCGAATTCCTGGGTGGGCTTGCCCTTCGCCACCTCGGTGCCGACCCCGGTCTTGGTGAAGAAGGCCGGGATGCCGGCGCCGCCGGCGCGGATGCGCTCGGCCAGGGTGCCCTGCGGGTTGAACTCGATCTCCAGCTCCCCGGCCAGGTATTGCCGGGCGAAGGTCGCGTTCTCGCCGACATAGGAGCTGATCATCTTGCTGATCTGCCGGGTCTGCAGCAGCAGGCCGAGCCCGGCATCATCGATCCCCGCATTGTTGGAGACGACGGTGAGGCCCTTCACGCCGCTCTCGCGGATCGCCTCGATCAGCACGCTCGGGATGCCGCAGAGGCCGAAGCCGCCGGACATGACCATCATGCCGTCCCGCAGCAGGCCGGCAAGCGCGGCCTTCGCGTCCGGATATACCTTCCCCATGCCCGCGATACTCCCTGGCAGACGGCGACATCAGGGGGCAACCTAGACCAAATGCGGCCCGACTGGAACCGCACCCGCGGCGCCGCCCGGCACGGCGGAATCCACGGCCGGGCCAGCCCGATCCGACCGCCGCGCAGGATATCGGAAAGGCCGCTCCAAGGGGCTTGCGGCACCGCCGGAGCGCCGCTATACCGCCGCCTCCCCGGGGGGCCATAGCTCAGTTGGGAGAGCGCTTGAATGGCATTCAAGAGGTCGTCGGTTCGATTCCGATTGGCTCCACCAGGATTTTCAAGGGCTTAGCCACTTCGGTGGCTGAGCCCTTTTTCGTTGCCGCCGCATCATGCCAACCCCGGCCGCCCACCGTGAGGCCCTGGACCGGGACCTTGCGCCCGAACGGGCGCCCGGCACCGGCCCTCCTTCAGGGGCCGGTCAGGCGCAGCGCGCCGCCTCGATCGGGATGACATTCGAGGGCGGCCTGCAATCCAGCAACCGTGCGATATGGGCAGCCAGCTCCTCCTGCCGGTAGGGCTTGGAGAGCCGGGGAAGGCCGGCGAATTCCCCCTCCGGCAGGTCGGCATATCCGGTTGCGAGCAGGACCGGCAGGGCGGGCCAGGTCTCCTGGATCTGCCGGGCGAGTTCCATGCCGGTCATCCCCGGCATGGCGTGGTCCGTGACCACGAGGTCCACCTGCGCGCCGGAGCGCAGCGCCTCCAGAGCCCGTGCCGCCGAGGAGGCCTCGATCACCGTATGGCCGAGATCCTCCAGCATGTCCGCCGTGCCCGCGCAGATCAGCGGATCGTCGTCCACCACCAGCACGCGGCACGGGCGTGGCGGCGCGGCGGCGGATGCCGCCTCGGCCAGGGCCGGCGGCGCGGAATCCTGGAGGCCGGTCCCCTCCGCGACCGGTAGCCAAAGCTCCACGGTGGTCCCGGAGCCCATGCTGCTGCTGATGCGCATCGCGCCCCCCGACTGCGCGGCAAGGCCATGGACCATCGAGAGGCCGAGACCAGTGCCCTTGCCCACCCCCTTGGTCGTGAAGAAGGGCTCGGTGGCCCGCTTCAGCGTGGCCTCGTCCATGCCCGTGCCGGTATCCGAGACGGCGAGGCAAAGATAGCGCCCGGGCGCCAGATCCTGCGGGATGCCGCCTCCGGCTGCGCACCGGGCGGTGACCGCAAGCTGCCCGCCGAGCGGCATCGCGTCCCGCGCATTGACGGCGAGGTTCAGGAGGGCGAGCTCGAGCTGGTTCGGGTCCACCCGTATGGCGGGCAGATTGTCCAGGAAATCCGTGCCGATCTGGACCGCCGGGCCGAGCGAGCGGCGCAGCAACTCGGCCATGCCGTCCACCAGCCGCGCCACGTCCACGGTCTCCGGCTTGAGCTCCTGCCGCCGTGCGAAGGCGAGCATGCGCTTGGTGAGCGTCGCGCCCCGCTCCGCCCCCTGGATCGCGCCGTCGATCAGGCGCGCGGTCCGCGGATCCTCGGGTAGCCGCTTGCGCAACAGGCTGAGATTGCCGAGCACGGCCATGAGCAGGTTGTTGAAGTCATGCGCGACGCCGCCCGTGAGCTGGCCGAGGCTCTCCATCTTCTGCATCTCGTGCACCTGCGCGAGCGCCGCCTCCCGCTCGCGCGTCCGCTCCTCCACGCGCCGCTCCAGCTCGGCATTGGCCTCGGCCAGGATCTCGGCCGTGCGGCGCCGGTCGGTCACGTCGATATCGGTGCCGATCATGCGCACCGGGCGGCCCGATGCATCCCGGATGACCTCGCCCCGGCCGGCGAGCCACCGGACGGCGCCGTCGCCCGAGGCGATGCGGAACTCCGCCTCATAGGGCCTCTCGCCCCGGAGCGCAGCCTCGATCGTGTCCCAGACCCGTTGCTGGTCCTCCGGGTGCACGACGCGGCTGAAGGTGACGGAGGAAGACTCCCGCCGCCTCCGGTCGAGGCCCCACATGCGATAGACATCGCCGATCCAGATGATCCGGTCAGCGGCGAGGTCCCAGTCCCAGATCCCGATGCCGCTCGTCTCCTGCGCGATCCGCAGCCGCTCCTCGCTCCCGCGCAGCGCCGATTCGGTGGCCTTGCGCTCGGTGATATCGTAGGTGACGCCGCTGATCCGCGTGGCCCGGCCCTCGGCATCCACCGTTGGCGCCGCGCCGATGACGCACCAGCGCAGCTCGCCGCTCGGGCGGAGGATGCGGAACTCGGCGTCGTAGGCGCGGCCCGTCTCCGCCGCCTCGGCCGTGAGCCGGCGGAGCGGCTCCCGGTCCTCGGGGTGCAGCATGGCCAGCACGGCCTCGGCCGTGGGCGCGAAGCGCCCCGGCTCGGTTCCGAAGATGCGGTACTGCCCCTCGTCCCAGACCTGCTCGCCCGTGCGGAGATCCCAGTCCCAGGAACCCATGTGGCCGGCGGCGAGCGCCAGGCTGCGGCGCTGTTCGCTCTGGCGCAACTGCGCGGTGGAGGCCTCGAGCTCGGCGGTCCGCTCCGCGACGCGCCGCTCCAGCTCGGCATTGAGCCGTTCGAGCTGCCGGGTCTTGCGGTAGAGCTCGGCGAAGACCCGCACCTTGGCGCGCAGCAGGTCGGGCACCACGGGCACGGGCAGGTAGTCCACCGCGCCGATCTCGTAGCCGCGCAGCCGGTCGAGGTCGGTCATGTGGATGGCGGAGACGAAGATGATCGCCGTCCGCTCGAACCGCGGATGCGCGCGGATCATGGCCGCCAGCTCGAAGCCGTCGAGGTCGGGCATGACGACGTCGATCAGGATGACCGCGACCTCGGTCCGCAGGAGATGCGCGAGCGCCTCCCGCGCCGATCCGGCCCGGATCAGGTTCTCGCCGAGCTCGTGCAGGATCACCTCGTAGCTGAGCAGCTTCGCGGGCTGGTCGTCCACGAGAAGGATGTTGACCGGCTCCTCCGCGGCCACGGCGCGCTCCCCCATCCTAGCGGTGCAGCCACATCCGCAGGGCGGAGAGGAGCTGCTCGGTGTTGACGGGCTTGGCCAGGTAGTCGGATGCGCCGGCCTCCAGGCACCTCTCGCGGTCGCCCTTCATGGCCTTGGCGGTCAGCGCGATGATCGGGAGCCGGCGGAAGGCCGGGTTCGCGCGGATCATCTGCATCGTCTCGTAGCCGTCCATGCCCGGCATCATGATGTCCATCAGGGCGATTGCGATGCTCGGGACCGATTCGATCAGCGCGACCGCCTCGTTGCCCGTCGTCGCCGTCAGCACGCGCATGCCGCGCCTCTCCAGCACGCTGCTGAGGGCGAAGATGTTGCGGGCGTCGTCATCGACCAGCAGCACGGTGCGCCCGACGAGGTTCTCGTCCGAGCTGTGCAGCCGCTCGAGCATGCGCTGCTTCTCGGGCGGCAGCTCGGAGACGACCCGGTGCAGGAAGAGCGCGGTCTCGTCCAGCAGCCGCTCGGGCGATTCGACGCCCTTCACCACCACGCTGCGGGCCAGGCTGCGCAGCCGCGCATCCTCCTCGGAGGAAAGCTCGCGCCCGGTGAAGACCACCACGGGCAGATCCCGCAGCGCCTCCTCGCCGGCGATCCGCTCGAGCACCTCGAAGCCCGACATGTCGGGCAGCCGGAGGTCGAGCACCATGCAGTCCGCCTGTTCCCGCCGCAGCAGCTCCAGCGCCTCGGCTCCGGTCCCGGCGACCGCGATGTCCACGTCGTCATGGCCCAGCAGTTCGGAGATGCCGAGCTGTTCCATCGGGTTGTCCTCCACCACCAGGAGGCGCTTCCGGTGGGGCTGCGCGAAGGCCTTCATCCGCACGAGCGCCGCCTCCATCTCCTCGGTCGCCGCCGGCTTCGTCATGAAGGCGAAGGCGCCGCGCGCGAGGCCGTGCTGCCGGTCCTCGTCGAGCGTCGCGATCTGCACCGGGATGTGGCGGGTCTCCGGGTCCCGCTTGAGCTGGCTGAGCACCGTCCAGCCCAGCATATCGGGCAGGAAGACGTCGAGGGAAACCGCGGTGGGCCGGTACTCGCGCGCCAGCGCGAGCGCCTCCGTGCCCCGGGAGGCCACCAGCACCTTGAACCCGCTGTCGCGCGCCAGGTCGGCGACGATGCGGGCATAATGCGGGTCGTCCTCGACGACCAGCAGCGTGGTGTCGCCGGGTCCGATCGCGGCGCGATCATCCGGGACAGTCTCCGGCGGATGCTCGACGGGCGCCGCGGCGCCCGGGCGGAGGAACTGGCCTGGAGCTGCGGGGGTGGAAAGGACCGCCGCCGGGGCGCCCGCGTATTTCAGCGGCAGGTAGAGCGTGAAGGCGCTGCCCACGCCCGGCGTGCTCCGCAGGTGAATCTCGCCGCCGAGCAGGTTCGAGAGCTCGCGGCTGATGGCAAGGCCGAGGCCGGTGCCGCCATATCTCCGGCTGGTGCTGGCATCCGCCTGCTGGAAGGCCTCGAAGATGATCTTCTGCTTCTCCGGCAGGATGCCGATGCCGGTGTCGGAGACCTCGAAGGCAATGACCGACGGCGCGTGCCGCAGGACAGGATGGTCCGGCCCCCAGCCCTCGGCCGCGGCGGAAAGGGAGAGGCGCACCCCGCCCTGCTCCGTGAATTTGAAGGCGTTGGAAAGCAGGTTCTTCAGCACCTGCTGCAGGCGCTTCGCGTCCGTTATCATGCTGCGCCCCAGCCGGGGATCGAGCTGGACGTCGAAGGCCAGGCCGCGGTTCTCCGCCTCGTGGCGGAAGGGCCGGGCCACCACCTCGAGGAGGTTGGCCAGGTGGATTTCCTCGGCATCGACGGAGACCGTGCCCGACTCGATCTTGGACAGGTCCAGGATGTCGCTGATGAGGTTGAGCAGGTCGGTTCCCGCGCCATGGATGGTGCGGGCGAATTCCACCTGGCGCGGGGTCAGGTTGCCATCGGCATTGTCGCCGAGCTGCTGCCCGAGGATCAGGATGCTGTTCAGGGGCGTGCGCAGCTCGTGCGACATGTTGGCCAGGAATTCGGATTTGTACTTCGAGGTGAGGGCAAGCTCGGTCGCCTTCTCCTCGACGGCGCGTCGCGCCTGCTCGATCTCCTGGTTCTTGCGCTCGACCTCCACGTTGCGTTCCGCGAGCTGCTGGGCCTTCTGTTCCAACTGCTCGTTGGTCTGCTGAAGCTCGCGCTGCTGCGCCTGCAACTCGCCGGCGAGCTGCTGCGACTGCGTCAGCAGGCCCTCGGTCTGCATCGTCGCCTCGATGCTGTTCAGCACGATGCCGATGCTCGCGGTCAGTTGCTCCAGGAAGGACAATTGCAGGTCGGTGAAGGAGCCGAGCGAGGCCAGCTCGATCACCGCCTTCGCCTGGCCCTCGAAGAGCACGGGCAGGACGATGACGCTGTGCGGCATGGTGCGGAACAGACCGGACCGTATCGGCACGGCATCCGGGGGCACTTCGGTTATCACCATCCGCCGGGCATCCGCGGCGCATTGCCCGACCAGCCCCTGGCCGATCCGCAAGCGTTCGGGGTGGCCCGTCATGTCGTCATCGGCATAGGCGGAGAGGAGCCGGAGGCTCAGCCCGGGATCCGCCTCGATCTGGTAGATGACGCCCTGCTGGGCATTGACCAGCGGCGCGAGTTCCGACAGCAGCATGCGGCCCACGGTGGCAAGGTCCCGCTGGCCCTGCAGCATGTTGGTGAAGCGCGCCAGGTTCGTCTTCAGCCAGTCCTGCTCCGTGTTGCGGTCCGTCGTCAGCCGCAGGTTGTCGATCATCGTGTTGATGTTGTCTTTGAGCTCCGCGACCTCGCCGCGCGCATCGACCTGGATCGAGCGGGTCAGGTCGCCCTTCGTCACGGCGGTGGCGACCTCGGCGATCGCACGCACCTGGGTGGTCAGGTTCGCCGCCAGCAGGTTCACGTTCCCCGTCAGGTCCTTCCAGGTGCCGGCGGCGCCCGGGACATTGGCCTGGCCGCCGAGCCGCCCCTCCACGCCCACCTCGCGGGCGACCGTCGTCACCTGGTCGGCGAAGGTCGCGAGCGTGTTGGTCATGTTATTGATGGTCTCGGCGAGTGCCGCGACCTCGCCTTTCGAATTCACCGTCAGGTTCTGCTTCAGGTCGCCATCCGCGACGGCGGTCACCACCTTGACGATGCCGCGGACCTGTTCGGTCAGGTTGGAGGCCATGACGTTGACGGTATCCGTCAGGTCCTTCCAGGTGCCCGCCACGCCCGGCACCAGCGCCTGGCCACCGAGCCTGCCCTCGGTGCCCACCTCGCGCGCCACGCGCGTGACTTCGGAGGCGAAGCCGTTGAGCTGGTCCACCATCGTGTTGATGGTGTTCTTCAGCTCCAGGATCTCACCCTTCACGTCCACGGTGATCTTGCGGCTGAGATCGCCGCGCGCCACTGCCGTCGTCACCTCGGCGATGTTGCGCACCTGCGTCGTCAGGTTGCCGGCCAGCAGGTTGACGTTGTCGGTCAGGTCCTTCCAGGTGCCCGCCACGCCCGGCACCACCGCCTGGCCACCGAGGCGGCCTTCGGTGCCGACCTCGCGCGCCACGCGCGTCACCTCGCCGGCGAAGGAACGCAACTGCTCGACCATCGTGTTGATGGTCTCCTTCAGTTGCAGGATCTCGCCACGGGTATCCACGGTGATCTTCTTGGAAAGATCGCCATTGGCGATGGCGGTGGAGACCTCGGCGATGTTGCGCACCTGGCCGGTCAGGTTGGACGCCATGAAGTTGACATTGTCGGTCAGGTCCTTCCAGGTGCCGGCGACACCGGGCACCAGCGCCTGGCCGCCGAGCTTGCCCTCGGTGCCGACCTCGCGCGCCACGCGCGTCACCTCACCGGCGAAGGCGTTGAGCTGGTCCACCATCGTGTTGATGGTGTTCTTCAGTTCCAGGATCTCGCCCTTCACGTCCACAGTGATCTTGCGGCTGAGGTCGCCGCGCGCCACCGCCGTCGTCACCTCGGCGATGTTGCGGACCTGGCCAGTGAGGTTGCCGGCCATGGAATTCACGTTGTCCGTCAGGTCCTTCCAGGTGCCGGCGACGCCCGGCACATTGGCCTGGCCGCCGAGCCGCCCCTCGGTGCCGACCTCGCGCGCCACGCGCGTCACCTCGCCGGCGAAGCGGTTGAGCTGGTCGACCATGGTGTTCAGCGTCTCCTTCAACTGAAGGATCTCGCCCCGCACATCGACGGTGATCTTGCGGCTGAGGTCGCCATTGGCGATGGCCGTCGCCACCTCGGCGATGTTGCGGACCTGGCCGGTCAGGTTGGAGGCCATGGGATTGACGGATTCCGTGAGGTCCTTCCAGGTGCCGGCGACGCCCGGCACCATCGCCTGGCCGCCGAGCCGGCCATCGGTGCCCACCTCGCGCGCCACGCGCGTCACCTCGCCGGCGAAGGCATTGAGCTGGTCGACCATCGTGTTGATGGTCTCCTTCAACTGCAGGATCTCGCCGCTGACATTCACGGTGATCTTCTTGGACAGGTCGCCACGGGCCACGGCCGTTGCCACCTCGGCGATGTTGCGCACCTGGCCGGTGAGGTTGGAGGCCATGGGATTGACCGAATCGGTCAGGTCCTTCCAGGTGCCGGCGACGCCCTTCACCTGCGCCTGGCCGCCGAGCTTGCCCTCGGTGCCCACCTCGCGCGCCACGCGCGTGACCTCGGAGGCGAAGGCGTTGAGCTGGTCGACGGTGGTGTTGATCGTCTCCTTCAGTTGCAGGATCTCGCCGCGCACGTCCACGGTGATCTTCTTGGAAAGATCGCCATTGGCGATGGCGGTGGAGACCTCGGCGATGTTGCGGACCTGCGCCGTCAGGTTGGAGGCCATGGAGTTGACCGATTCCGTCAGGTCCTTCCAGGTGCCGGCGACGCCGAGCACATTGGCCTGGCCACCGAGCCGGCCCTCGGTGCCGACCTCGCGCGCCACGCGCGTCACCTCGCCGGCGAAGGCATTGAGCTGGTCGACCATGGTGTTCATGGTCTCCTTCAGCTGCAGGATCTCGCCGCTGACATTCACGGTGATCTTGCGGCTGAGGTCGCCACCGGCGATCGCCGTCGCCACCTCGGCGATGTTGCGGACCTGGCCGGTCAGGTTGCCGGCCATGGAGTTGACCGAATCGGTCAGGTCCTTCCAGGTGCCCGCCACGCCGGGCACCATCGCCTGGCCGCCGAGCCGGCCATCGGTGCCCACCTCGCGCGCCACGCGCGTGACTTCGGAGGCGAAGCCGTTGAGCTGGTCCACCATCGTGTTGATGGTGTCCTTCAGCTCCAGGATCTCGCCACGCACGTCCACGGTGATCTTGCGGCTGAGGTCGCCGCGCGCCACTGCCGTCGTCACCTGGGCGATGTTGCGCACCTGCGTCGTCAGGTTGCCGGCCAGCAGGTTGACGTTGTCGGTCAGATCCTTCCAGGTGCCGGCCACGCCGGGCACCACCGCCTGACCACCCAGCTTTCCCTCGGTGCCGACCTCGCGCGCCACGCGCGTCACCTCGGAGGCGAAGGAGCGCAGCTGGTCGACCATCGTGTTGATGGCCTCCTTCAACTGCAGGATCTCGCCGCGCACGTCGACGGTGATCTTCTTGGAAAGATCGCCATTGGCGACCGCGATCGTGACATCGGCGATGTTGCGCACCTGCGCCGTCAGGTTGCTCGCCATGGAATTCACGCTCTCGGTCAGGTCCTTCCAGACGCCGGTGACCTCCCGGACCTGCGCCTGGCCGCCGAGCTTGCCGTCCGTGCCCACCTCGCGCGCGACGCGCGTCACCTCGGAGGTGAAGACGCTCAACTGCTTGATCATGGTGTTGACGATGGTGGCCGAGCGGAGGAACTCGCCCTTCAGCGGGCGCCCGTCCACGTCGAGCGGCACGGTCTGGAGGAGGTCGCCCTTGGCCACCGCGGTGACGGCATGGGTGACCGCGGCCGTCGGCCACAGCAGGTCGTCGATCAGGGCATTGACCGAAGCCTCCATCCCGCCCCAGGCGCCGCCGGCGAGGCCGAAGCGCACGCGCTTGCCGGTCCTGCCCTCGCGGCCGACGACCTGGCCGACTTCCTCGAGCTGCTCGGCCATCCGCTGGTTCGCGGCGACGATCTCGTTGAAGGTATCGGCGATCTTGCCGGCGATGCCCGTCTCGTCGCCCGGCAGCCGGACCGAGAAATCCCCGACCCGCATGGCCTGCAGCGCGTGCAGCAGCTGGGTCAGATCGGAGGATGTCCCGCCGAGGGCTTCGGCGGCATAGGCCTCAGGTGCCGCGCTGCCATTGGCGCCCGCGATCGCTTCACCATGCGGCTGCATAGCCGTGCTCCCAGGCTGAGGCTGAATTCGAAAGCATGGACGGCTGGCGGCCGCCCGCTGCATGGGGAGTTGGTTGGCAGACCACGGATACTGCCTCGAACCAGCCCGCTACCTACGGTAGATGGTGATGTGATGGCTGGAAAGAGGCTGCCTGATGGCGAAACGACAAAGTGAAATGCTGGATGCATGATCCGGAATGCCCGGATCGCGGCGCAGGCAGCTTCGCCACGGGCAGCACGACACATGCACAGAACGCCTTGAGGTTGACGTTCCGGAGACCGGCACTCTAGCTTCTCCCGCATGCGCAGGAGCAATGGCGGAACCAGGCCGCTTCGGCGCCCGATCCTACCGAACCGGCCGAGACATTGTCGTCAGACACCACGATCCCCGAGGACGTAGCCGCCTTCGTCCGTGCGTCAGTCACTTCAATCTGGACGCTTGAACTCCTCTTGTTGCTGAAGCGGGATTCAAGCGCGGCCTGGAGCGTGGATCGGTTGGTCCGGGAACTGCGGGGCAGCCGGCTCCTCGTTGTCGACATCATCGGCTCCCTCCGGCAATCGGGCCTGGTCGTCGAGGAGGCGGAAGATGCCTTCCGCTACGGGCCCGCCAGCGCGGACGTGGCTGAACTTGTCGCGCGCCTCGAGCGCCTCAGCGTCGAAAAGCCGATGGCGGTCCGGAACGCGATCGTCTCGGCGCCTCATGACAAGGTCCAGGTCTTCGCCGATGCATTCAGGGTGAAAAAGGAATAGGCATGAGGGTCTTCCCGGCCGCCGTCTATCTTCTCTGCGCAGCGACGAGCCTCTGCTGCCTGGCGCTCCTCACCCGGAGCTACCTGCACACGCGCAGCCGGCTGCTGCTGTGGAGCGCCCTCAGCTTCGTCGGCTTCACGGCCAACAACCTGCTGGTCTTCATCGACCTCATCCTGCTTCCCGCCGAGATCGACCTGCTGCCGCTGCGGAACCTGACATCGCTCGCAGCCATCGGCGTCCTCCTCTATGGATTCATCTGGGAGACGAGCTGAAAGGAAGCGCCCGCCGTGTTCGAGTTTTCCGCCGGCCTCATCACGATGGGCTACCTCATCGCCGGCCTTTTCTTCTTCCGCTTCTGGCGGCGGACCGGCGACCGCCTTTTCGCGACCTTCGGCTGTGCCTTCCTGCTCTTCGCGCTGAGCCAGGCGCTGGTGGCTCTCTCCGGCCTGTCGCGCGAGGAGACGAGCTGGTTCTACCTCTTGCGCCTTGCGGGATTCGGCCTGATCATCTTCGCCGTCGTGGCGAAGAACGCGCGGTCGCTCCGGCGCATGTGAGGCATTGCCGCCCGGTATTGCGCGGATTTGCGCGACCACATCGAGGCCCCAGGGCCAGCACCGTCAGGGGAGGAGCGCGATGATCCAGGCAGGGGCGATCGATTGCGACATCCACCCGGCGGTGCCCAATACCCGGACCCTCCTGCCACATCTGGACGACTACTGGCGCGAGCATATCCTGCGGCGCGGGCTGGAACGGGACAATCTGGAGACCAGCGCCTATCCCGTCGGGGCGCCGATCAACGCCCGCCCGGACTGGCAGCCGGCCGCCGGTCCGGCGGGCTCCAGCCTCGCGTCGCTGCAGGCGCATATCCTCGACCCGATGCAGCCGCGCGCGGCCATCTGCAACGTCCTGCACGGCGCGCAGATGATGATGAGCGAGGATCTCTCGGCGGCGCTCTGCCGGGCGATCAACAACTGGCTCGTGGCCGAGTGGCTCGACCGCGACCCCAGGCTGCGCGCCTCCATCGTGGTCCCGGTGCACAGCCCCGACCTCGCCGCCGAGGAGATCGAGCGCATGGCGCCCGACCGGCGCTTCGTGCAGGTGCTGCTGCTGGCGATGACGGAGCTGCCGCTCGGGCGGCGGCAGAACTGGCCGATCTACCGCGCGGCCGAACGGCACGGCCTGCCGGTCGGCATCCATGCCGGGTCCAGCTTCCGCCATCCGCCAAGCGCGGGCGGCTGGGGCTCCTTCTACCTGGAGGACTACGTCTCCTATGCCCAGGGCTTCGCGGCGGCGCTCAACTCGCTGCTGGCCGAGGGCGTGTTCCAGAAATTCCCCGACCTCCGCGTAGTCCTCATCGAGTCCGGCGTCACCTGGCTGCCGGCAAATCTCTGGCGCGTCAACAAGACCTGGCGCGGCGTGCGGGCGGAGGTGCCCTGGCTCAACCGGCTGCCGGCCGATATCGTGCGGGCGCGGGTGCGGCTGACGGCGCAGCCCTTCGACGCGCCGCCGGATGCCGCCGCGCTGGCGACCCTGCTGGAGCAGCTCGGCTCCGAGGACATGCTGCTCTTCGCAACCGACTATCCACACTGGCATTATGACGGGACCGAGGCGCTGCCGCCGGGCTTGCCGGCGGGGCTCCTGCGGAAGATGCTGGTGGAGAATGCGCTCGCGACCTACCCTAGGCTGACGGCCCCGTAACGCCGCCCGCGCAACCGACCGGATGCAGGAGACGAAGCGATGAACGTGACGCTCCGTGACCACAGGCCCGACAACCCGGCGCAGAGCCATCTGGGCTTCATCGACTGCGACGTGCATCCCTTCTTCCGGACGCCGGCGGATTTCGATCCCTTCCTGTCCGCGCGCTGGCGCGAGCACCGCCGCAGCATCGGCAACCGCTCGCGCCAGGGCCTGGCCAGGACCTCGCCCTATCCGCGGATGTCCCCCGGCAACGGCATGCGCGGCGATTCCTGGCCGAAGGACGGCGGCCCGCCCGGCTCCGACCTCGACCTGATGCGCGAGCAACTGCTCGACCTGTTCGATGTGCGATATGGGCTGCTGGCGCCGCTGGTGGGCGGGGCGGCGGCCGAGCGCAACGTCGAATTCGGCGCCGCCATGGCGGTGGCGGTGAATGAGTGGCAATGCGCGAAATTCCTGTGATCCGGAGCCGCGGCTGAAGGCCTCGGTGCAGATCACCCTGGAACACGAGGCGAGCGCGCTGGCGGAGATCGAGCGGCGCGCCGGCGACCCCCGCTTCGCGCAGGTGAACATCCCGCCGCGCGGGCTGGAGCCGCTGGGGCGGCACCGCTACCGCCGGATCCTCGCCGCCTGCGCGGCGAACGGCTTTCCGGTCTCCCTGCATCTCGGCGGCAGCAGCGGGCATGCCTCGACCGGCGGCGGCTGGCCCTCCTTCTACCATGAGGAGCACCCCTCCTACGTGCAGAGCATGCAGACCCTGGTCACCAGCCTGGTCTGCGAAGGGGTCTTCGAGGAGATCCCCGACCTCAAGGTGGTGCTCGTGGAAGGCGGCTTCGCCTGGCTGCCAGCGCTCGCCTGGCGGCTGGACAAGCACTGGAAGCGGCTGCGCGCCGAGGTGCCGCATCTCAGGCGCGCACCGTCCGAGCAGATCCGCGAGCATATCTGGGTCACCACCCAGCCGATCGAGGAGCCGGAGCGGCCGGCCGACATGCTCTCGACCATCGAATGGATCGGGCCGGAACGGGTGATGTTCTCCACCGACTACCCGCACTGGGACCAGGACGACCCGCGCTACGCCTTCAAGGTCAGGTTGCCGGAGGACTGGGCCCGGCTGATCTACCGCGAGAATGCGCGGACGCTCTACCGGCTGGATTGAGCATGAGCCGGCATGTCGTCGCGGCCGTGGGCGAGATCCCGCCCGGGGGCCGCAAGCTGGTGACGATCCGCGGGCGCGAGATCGGGGTGTTCAACCTCGATGGGGAATTCTTCGCCCTCATCAACCGCTGCCCGCACCAGGGGGCGGCGCTCTGCCGCGGCGAGATCGTCAGCCGGCTGGAGGCGCCCCTGCCGGGCGAGTACCGGCTGGCGAAGCAGGGCGCGATGCTGCGCTGCCCCTGGCATTGCTGGGAATTCGACATCCGCACCGGGCAATCCTGGTGCGACCCCAACGACGTGAAGGCGCGCACCTACAACGTGACGGTCGAGCCGGGGGGAGGACCTGGCCAAAGGGCCCTTCGCGGCGGAAACGGTGAGCGTCTCGGTCGAGCAGGACTACGTGGTAATCATGCTCTGACAGGGGCCGGCCGGGTCCTTCCCGTCGGCCATCATGACGATTCCTTCATGGATGCATGATGTCCTGCGCGCCGGCTTCCAGGAGCAGGCGCCCCCTCCATGTCCGCCGTCCTCACCCATCCGGCCGGCCCATGACGCCGCTGTGGCAGAACGGGCTGCGCGCGGCCTCCGCCATGGCCTTGCGGCACCTGTCCTGGCGCGGCGGGCCGGAGGCCGCAGGCCCGGTGACACCCCCGGACCCCGCCCTGCCGCCAGGGCCGCCACCCGGCCCGCCGCCGGGCGCGGCGCGGGCCGATTGGGCTGACCGCCTGTGGCAGGAAGGGTTCGCCCTGCCGGGAGGCGAGGCGGAGGTCCAGCGCCTGGCCGGGCTGCTGCCACTCTCCCCGGCCACCACCCTGCTGCTGCTTGGCCATGATGCCGGCGGCGCCGCCGGCTGCATCGCCAGAGGCTGCGGCGCCTGGGTGGCTGCGCATCACTGCGACCCGCTGCTCGCCGGGCGCATGGAGGCGCGGCTGCGGCCGCTCGGCCGCCGGGTCGCGGTGCAGCCCTGGGACCCGGCCGCGCCGCAATCCCGCGCCCGCTACCACCACCATGCCCTGGCGCTGGAGCCGCTGCGGGCCGGCGCCGACCCGGCCAGGCTGCTCGCGGCCATCGCCGCGGCGCTGAAGCCCGGCGCGCAATTGGTGCTGCTCGACTTCGTGGCAAAGGCCGCGCCGCCTGACCAGGCCATGCGCCGCTGGATGCAATTGGAAGCCCGCGCCGCGCCGCCTCCGGACCAGGCCGCGCTGGAAGCGGCGCTGGCCGCCGCCGGCTTCCACCTGCATGTGGCCGAGGATGCCGGGACGCGGCACTGCGCCGCCGCGCTCGAAGCCTGGGCAAGGCTGATCGGCGGCCTGCGCGGGCCCGGCCGCCCGCCCTCCACCGCCGCCGCGGCCGGGCTGATCGCCGAGGCCGAGGCCTGGCTGCTGCGGCAGCGCCTGCTGGGCAGCGGGGCGCTGCGGCTGTTCCGCTGGCATGCCAGCCTGGCCGCGACCTGATCTACCCCAGGCTGACGACGCGGTAGCTGTATTCGGTGCCGTCCGGCTCGCGGATGGTGAGGTATTCGCCCGGCCGCATCAGCAGGGGGGCCGCGGATCACCTCATGCGGCGGCGCATCGCCCGCCTCGCCCGGCGCAGGAAAGAAGCGGAGCGACCAGCCGGTTTCCGGATCATGCTGCACATCGCCATAGCGCAGCGGCTCGCCGGGCCAGAACCGGCGGGCTTCCCAGGGGACGGGGTCGTCCCGCCAGGCCGCGGCGTCCATATGGCCCGTGGCATCGAGCGTCGCCTGTAATTCATAGCGGCGGTCCGGGCTTCCCTGCGGAAAGCCCGGGCCCGCGGCCAATACCAGCGTCACCTTCGGCATGCGGCGGTCCAGTCTTCCCCTTCGGATCCTGTGGGGCAAGGCGCGGTTCGCGGGCTCCACGCCCTGATAGGGAACGCCGGATCAGGGGGGCCGGTTCAGATCGCCACCCGGACCCCCAGCTCCACCACCCGGTCGGAGGGGATGCGGAAGAACTCGGTCGCCGGCACCGCATTGCGCGACATCACCGTGAACAGCCATTGCCGCCACTTCGACATCTTCGGCACCACGGCCTGCACCAGCGTCTCCCGCCCCAGGAAGTAGCTGGCCTGCATCGGTTCGAATTCGACGCCGTCCTGGCGCAGCGCCTCCAGCTCCCGCGGGATATGCGGGCTTTCCTGGAAGCCGTAGCGGACGATCACGCGGTGGATGCCCGGGCTCAATTCCTGCACCTCCCGCCGCCGCTCCTCGGCCACCTGGGGCACGTCCTCGTTCAGCACGGTCACGAAGAGCACGCGCTCATGCAGGACCTTGTTGTGCTTCAGGTTGTGCAGCAGCGCGCCGGGGACGTAATCGGCCTGGCCGGTCATGAAGACGGCGATGCCGGGCACCCGGATGGTGCGGGATTGCGGCAGCCGGGCCAGGAAGGATTTCAGTGGCAGGCTGTCCTGGCGGAACCGGGCGAACAGCAGCTCCCGCCCGCGCTTCCAGGTATGCATCAGCAGGAACAGCGCGATGCCGAGCACCAGCGGCACCCAGCCGCCCTCCGGGATCTTCAGCACATTGGAGATGAAGAAGGCGAGGTCGATCAGGAACAGCGGCACGAAGACCGCCGCCACCACCAGCAGCGGCCAATGGAACTGGCGGCTGAAGACCAGCATGGCCAGGATGCTGGTGCAGACGAAGGTGCCGGTCACCGCGATGCCATAGGCCGCCGCCAAGCTATCCGAATTATGGAAAGACAGCACCAGGATCAGCACCCCGGCCAGCAGGGCGAAATTGATCTGCGGCAGGTAGATCTGGCCCTCCTCCGTCTCGCTGGTGTGGCGGACCACCAGCCGGGGCAGGAAGCCCATCTGCACACATTGGCGGGCGATCGAATAAGCACCGGAGATCATCGCCTGGGAAGCGATGATGGTGGCGGCGGTGGCCAGCACCACCAGCGGCAGCCGCAACCAATCGGGCGCCAGCAGGTAGAAGGGATTCTCCAGCGCCGCCGGGTCGGAGAGCAGCAGCGCCCCCTGGCCGAGATAGTTGAGCGCCAGCGCCGGCAGCACGAAGCCCATCCAGACCAGCCGGATGGGCGCCCGCCCGAAATGCCCCATATCGGCATAGAGCGCCTCCGCCCCCGTCACCGCCAGCACCACCGAGCCGAAGGCGATGAAGGCCGCCAGCCGGTAGTGCAGGCAGAAGGTGATGGCATGATGCGGTGAGATGGCGGCCAGCACCCCCGGTTCCCGCAGGATCTCGACGATGCCGAGCAGGCCCAGCACGCCGAACCATACCGCCATGACGGGCCCGAAGATCGCCCCCATGCTGCTGGTGCCGCGATACTGCACCAGGAAAAGACCGAGCAGCACGAAGACCGAGCCCGGGATGATCAGCGGCTCGAAGGCCGGGGAGATGACCTTCAGCCCCTCCATGGCCGAGAGCACGGAGATCGCCGGGGTGATGGTGCCATCGCCGAAGAACAGGCAGGCGCCGGCGATGCCGATCATGGAGATCAGCCAGCGCCCCTGCTCGGTCCGGGCGGAGCGCTGCGCCAGGGCCATCAGCGCCAGGATCCCGCCCTCGCCCTTGTTGTCGGCGCGCAGCACGAAAATCACGTATTTCACCGTGACCGTCAGGATCAGCGCCCAGATGATGAGGGAGAGGATGCCGAGGATCTCCCACCGCTCGATCCCGTCCGCCGCGAAATGCAGCAATGCGGCGCGCAGCGCATAGAGCGGGCTGGTGCCGATATCCCCGTAGACGACGCCGAGGACGCCGAGCAGCAGGGGCAGTCCTGACGGGCGCTGGGCGGTGGAGTGGGAGGAAGGAGCGGTCAAGGGGAGGCTCCGGGAGGAGGGCGCGGAGGCATAGGCGCCTGCCCGGCCCCTGGCAAGGCGCCTGCCTCAATGCCCCCTGAGGATCTGGCTGAGGAACAGCCTGAGCCGGTCGGTCTGCGGGTTCTCGAAGACCTGGGCGGGGGGCGCCGGATTCCACGATCTCGCCGCGGTCCATGAACACCACGCGGTCGGCGACCTGGCGGGCGAAGCCCATCTCATGGGTGACGCAGATCATGGTCATGCCGTCCTCCGCGAGCGAGACCATGGTGTCCAGCACCTCCTTGATCATCTCGGGGTCGAGGGCGCTGGTGGGCTCGTCGAAAAGCATGATCTTGGGCTTCATGCAGAGCGCGCGGGCGATCGCCACGCGCTGCTGCTGCCCGCCCGAGAGCTGGCCGGGGTATTTCTTCGCCTGTTCCGGGATGCGGACGCGCTCCAGATACTGCATGGCCAGCGCCTCGGCCTCGCCCTTGGGCATGCGGCGCACCCAGATGGGGGCGAGGGTGCAATTCTCCAGCACGGTGAGGTGCGGGAAGAGGTTGAAGCTCTGGAACACCATGCCGACCTCGCGGCGGATGGCATCCAGCGCGCGGAGATCGTCCGACAGCTCGATATTGTCCACCAGGATGCGGCCTTCCTGGTGCGTCTCCAGCCGGTTGATGCAGCGGATCATGGTGGATTTGCCGGAGCCCGAGGGGCCGCAGACCACCACCCTTTCGCCCAGCGCCACGGAAAGCGAGACGTCGCGCAGCACATGCAGCGCGCCGAACCACTTGTTGACCTTGTCCAGCAGGATGGCGGGCGGCGCATCGGTGCGGGCGGCGGAGGCGATCTGCTGGTCGAGGGTTTCGCTCATCGGTGTCAGTCCTTTCCGGAGCGTGAATCTGCTCTGCAAACAAGCAAGGGCATTCGCCGCGAGCCCTGGCTCGCGGCGAATGCCCTATCGCCGGCGGTGGCGGTTCAGCTCCGCCTCCAGCGACTGGCTGTATTTCGACATGGCGAAGCAGAAGACGAAGTAGATGGCGCCGACCGTGACATAGACCTCGACGCCGAAACCCTGCCAGGCCGGCTCGATGATCGCGGTCTTGCCGGCGGTCAGCAGGTCGAAGATGCCGATGATCAGCACCAGCGAGGTGTCCTTGAAGAAGCCGATGAAGGTGTTCACCAGCGGCGGGATCACCAGGCGCAGCGCCTGCGGCAGGATGATGAAGCCGGTCTTCTGCCAGTAGCTCAGGCCGAGCGCCTCGGCCGCCTCGTACTGGCCCTTGTCCAGCGCCTGCAACCCGCCGCGCACCACCTCCGCCAGATAGGCGCCGGCGAAGAGGATGATGGCGATCTGGGCGCGCAGCAGCTTGTCGATGTTCATCCCCTCGGGGAGGAACAGCGGGAACATCACGCTCGCCATGAAGAGCAGGCTGATCAGCGGCACGCCGCGGATGAGCTCGACATAGAGCACGCAAAGCGCCTTGATCGCCGGCAACCTGGACCGCCGCCCGAGCGCCACCAGAATCGCCAGCGGGAAGGCGAAGGCCAGGCCGAAGGTCGCCAGGATCAGCGTGATCGGCAGCCCGCCCCAGCGCTCCTGCGGGACATAGGGCAGGCCGAGGACGCCGCCCCACATCAGCACGCCGATCAGGGCCAGCACCGCCACCCAGATCAGCGCCAGTTCCTTGCGCCAGAAGCGGCGCATGGCGGAGACGACATAGAGGCCGACGAAGAGCAGCACGCAGAGCGCCGGCCGCCAATGCTCATCGTAGGGATAGGTGCCGAACAGGATGAAGCGGTGCTTCTCGGCGATCACCGCCCAGCAGGCGCCGGTGCCCTTGAGGTCGCGGCAGGCCTGGGTCTGGTTCTCCGGCACCCACCAGATGGCGTTGACGATACCCCATTCGACGAAGCCCGCCACCCAGCGGATCACGAGATAGAGCAGCACCAGCGTCACCGCGCTGGAGAGCCAGGAGGAGAACAGGTTGGCCCGCAGCCAGCCGGCCAGCCCCACCTGGCTGAGCGGCGCCGAGCGCGACACCGCTTCCGGGCTATGGGCGGCGGCGGTGGTCAGGGTGAGGTCACTCATCGGTCAGCGCTCCACCAGCGCGATCCGCGCCACGTAGCTGGCCCTCGGGCCAGCGAAGCCGGATAATGGCAATGCACGCATCGCCGTCACCTCTCCACCAGCGCGATGCGCGCATTGTACCAGTTCATGAACAGGCTGATGGACAGGCTGATCGTCAGGTAGACCAGCATGATGATGGCGATGCCCTCGATCGCCTGGCCGGTCTGGTTCAGGGTGGTATTGGCGATCGAGACGATGTCCTGGTAGCCGATCGCCACCGCCAGCGAGGAATTCTTGGTGATGTTGAGGTACTGGCTGGTCATCGGCGGGATGATGACGCGCAGGGCCTGCGGCAGGACGATCAGCTTCAGCACCATCTTCGGCCTGAGGCCCAGCGCCTGCGCCGCCTCCCACTGGCCATGCGGCACCGCCAGGATGCCGGCACGGACGATCTCGGCGATGAAGCCCGCGGTATAGAGCACCAGGCCCAGCAGCAGCGCGAAATATTCCGGGCTCATGTTAGCGCCGCCCCGGAAGTTGAAGCCGCGCAGCGCCGGCCAGTCCACCACCCAGGGCGCGCCGAGCGCGTACCAGACCGCCAGCGGCAGCGCCACGATCAGCCCGAGCGCCACCGGCCAGACCCGGCGCGGCTGGCCATCCTGCATGCGCCGGGCGATCGCCACCCGCCGCCAGGCCAGGGTGCCGATGATGCCGAGGATCAGCGCCAGCAGCGCCCAGCCATGCGCCGCCTGCCATTCGATCCAGGGCAGCTTCAGCCCGCGATTGGAAAGGAAGACGCCCGGCGCCGGGTTCAGCGCCTGGCGCGGCCCGGGCAGGCCCTGCAGGATCGCGTACCAGAGCAGCAATTGCAGCAGCAGCGGCAGGTCGCGGATCGCCTCGATATAGATCCCGGCCAGCTTGGAGAGCAGCCAGTTCCGCGACAGCCGGGCGATGCCCATCAGGGTGCCGAGGATGGTCGCCAGGATGATGCCGACCACCGACACCTTCAGCGTGTTCAGCAGCCCGACCACCAGCGCCCGCAGATAGGTATCGGCCGGGCTGTAGTCGATCACGCTCTCGGCGATCGGCAGCCCGGCCTCGCGGTTCAGGAAGCCGAAGCCGGTGGCGATCCGCCGGACCTCGAGGTTGTGGACCGTATTGCTCCAGAGCCACCAGACGATGCTGCCGACGATGCCGACCACCAGGATCTGCCAGAAGATGCCGCGCACCCGTTCATCCGACCAGGACAGGCGCAATGGCCGCCGCGGCGGGGCCCGGAGCGAACGGGGGTCGATGGTGGCCTCGGACATGCGGTGGGTCTCTCGTCCTCTGCCCGGCGGGCGGTCAGCAGCCAAGGCGAAGCAATGGAAGCAAATGCGGGGCCAGGCAGGCCCGGCCCCGCCTCCGGATCAGCGGAAGGGCGGCGAGTATTGCAGCCCGCCCGCGTTCCAGAGCGCATTCTGCCCGCGCTGGATGCCGAGGGGCGCAAGGTGGCGCTGAAAGATCTCGCCATAGTTGCCGGTGGCTTTCAGCACATTCACCGCCCAGGCATTGTCGAGGCCGAGCATCTGCCCGAGCTCGCCGTTGCGGCCGAGCATGCGCTGCACTTCCGGCCGCGGGTCATTGGCCATCTGTCCCACATTGGCCTGGGTGATGCCGAATTCCTCGGCGGAGAGCAGCAGGAAGTGCACCCAGCGCACCACATCGGCGAAGCGCGCATCGCCCTGCCGCACCAGCGGGGCCAGCGGCTCCTTGCTGATGACATCCGGCAGGATGGTGTGCTCGGCCGGGCGCGGCTGCGCCGAGCGGGTCGAGGCCAGGCCGGAGATGTCGGTGGTATAGGCGTCGCAGCGGCCGGCGATATAGGCGCCCACCACCTCCTCCAGCCGCTCGATCACCACCGGGGTGAAGCGAACGCGGTTGGACCGCGCCCAGTCGGTGAGGTTCTGCTCGGTGGTGGTGCCGGGCTGCACGCAGATGGTGGCGCCGTCCAGTTCCTTCGCGCTTTTCAGGCCGAGGCTGGTCTTCACCATGAAGCCCTGGCCGTCGTAGAAATTGGTCGCCGCGAAGTCGAAGCCGAGGCTGGTGTCGCGCGAGAGCGTCCAGGTGGTGTTGCGGGCCAGCAGGTCCACCTCGCCCGATTGCAGGGCGGTGAAGCGGCTCTGCGCCGTGGTCGGCACGTAGCGCACCTTGCTGGCATCGCCGAAGATGGCGGCGGCGACGGCGCGGCAATATTCCACATCGAAGCCGCGCCAGACCCCCTGGCTGTCCGGCTGGGCGAAGCCGGCCAGGCCGGTCGTCACGCCGCAGATCAGCGTGCCGCGGCTGCGGATCGCCTCGGAGGTGCCGGAGGCCGGCGCCTGCTGCGCCTGCGCCGCAACCGGCAGGGCCAACGGGAGGGCCAGGGCCAGACCCAGTGTCGCCACACCCAAGGCACGCGCGAACAAAAGCCCGAAGGGCTGCATCAGTAGCGTCTCCCGTTATCGTCCCGCCCCGGAAGGGGGCGGTGTCCCCGTGATTCTTGTCCGGCAAATGCTGCGCCAGGGCGAGCCCCGGATCAATCCGAGACTGCGGCCCCCTCCCGGCGCCCCGGCCGCGGATGCCCGGCCCCGGTGGTTCGATCCTGACGCCTGGTACCCAGGCGTCAGGCGAATCGGCCCACCAAACCAAGGCTAGCGGCGCAAGTCCAACGGTCCTTTCCGTTGGACTTGCATCGCTAGGTTGCGGTTGCCTCCATCCGTGGCAGGGCAAGGCGCAGCGCCGCGGCCTCCTCCGTCGCCACGCCGCCGGCGGCCGCGGCCATGGCGCGCAGCCCGGCCAGTGCCGGCAGGTCGAGCCCGGCCGGCCAGCCGAGGGCGAGTTCCACCAGGTCCGGCCCGCTGCCGGCGCCTGGCCGGTTCGCCACCGCCAGGGACAGGCTGCCGCCGCGCGGCAACACCTCCGCGGCCTCCCGCACCAGGGCGATCAGCGCCTCATCCAGCGCGATGTGGTCGAGCCGCACCGACCAGACATCCGCCGGAACCTCGACCGTGAGCGCGCCAGGCGCCGGCAGCAGCACGGTCAGCAGCGGCTGCAGCGAGGCAAGGGCCTTCGCCAGCTTCACCTCAGTCGCCCCGGCAACTGGCCGGCGGGCCAGGTCGAGCAGCGAGCGGGTGGAGGCTTCGAACCGCTTCGCCGCCGCCTGGATCCGGTCGAGCTGCCGCTGCGGCGCCCCCTCGGCGGCAGTGCGCTTCAGCATCTCGAGATTGGCGAAGATCACGGTCAGCAGGTTGTTGATCTCGTGCTGCACCGGCCGGGCGAGCCTGGCCAGGGTTGCCAGGCGCGCGGCCTGCCGCCGCATTGCTGCTTCCTCCGCCGTCATGCGTGGTTCGTCCTGCCCGGTCCCGTCCTCGTCATGTAACGCCTGCGTGCGGTCTTGGCACCAGGGACGGGATGAGATTTCTGCCCTGGGGCCGCGCCGGCCTACGGCACCGCCTCGGCGATCTCGCGGAACAGCCGGGCCGGCAGGGTGCCGCCGCGGACATCGTCCATCGGCCGGGCATCGTCATTGCCGAGCCAGATGCCGATGACCAGCGGGCCCAGCATTCCAACAAACCAGGCGTCCCGGAAATCCTGGGTGGTGCCGGTCTTGCCGGCCACGGCACGGCCCGGCACCGCGGCGGCGCGGCCGGTGCCGTGGGAGACCACCGCCTCCAGCATCCGGCGCAGCGCCGCCGCATGCCCGGCCGCCACCACCCGCGGCGGCATGACGATGCGGACCGGCGGCAGGTTGCGGCCCCCCCGCCTGGGCGGCGGCGATGCCGAAGGGCTCCACCCTCAAGCCGCCATTGGCGATGGCGGCATAGGCGGCGGCGAGGTCGAGCAGCGTCACCTCCCCGGTGCCGAGCGCCAGGGAGGCGTCGTTCGGGAATCGCCCCTCGATGCCGAGCCGCCGCGCCATCTCGGCCGCCGCCCGCGCCCCCCCCGCCGCGCAGCAGCACCCGCACGGCGGCGGTGTTCACGCTCTGCGCCAGCGCCTCCTCCAGGGTGATCTCGCCCCGCGCCCGCCAGGTGCCATTGCCGGGGGACCAGCCGCCGAGGCTGAGCGGCCCGTCCGCCACCGTGTCATCCGGCCTGAGCCCGTGCTCCAGCGCCGCCAGGAAGACGATGGGCTTGAAGGCGGAACCCGGCTGGCGGCGGGCGCTGGTGGCGCGGTTGAACTGGCTGCCGCGGTAGTCCCGCCCGCCGGCCATGGCGCGCACCGCGCCGGAGGCCGCCTCCAGCACCACCACGGCGCCCTGGCTGACGCCGGCCCGCGCCCCCGGCCCGGCCAGCAGCGCCTCCAGCCGCGCCTCCACCGCCGCTTGCAGCCGGCGGTCGAGGGTGGCGCGCAGCACCAGGTCGGCATTGCCGGGAAAGCTCGCGGCCAGACCCTCCAGCGCCCAGTCGGCGAACCAGCCGGCCTGGCGGGAGGGCGGGCTCGGCGTGCGCATCCGCGCGGCCTCCGCCTGCGCCTGCTCGCGCGTCAGCGCCCCGGCCTCGGCCATCGCTTCCAGCACCTCCGCCGCGCGGGACATGGCGAGGTCCGGCGAGGCGCGGGGATTGAGGCGCGACGGCGCCTTGGGCAGCCCGGCCAGCATCGCCGCCTGGCCGAGCGTCACGCGCCGCGCCGGCACGCCGAAGAACAGCCGGGCGGCCGCATCCACCCCGAAGGCGCCGGCGCCGAGATAGACCCGGTTGAGGTAGATCTCCAGCAACTGCGCCTTGCTGAAGCGGTGCTCCAGCCACAGCGCCAGCAGCGCCTCCTGCACCTTGCGGCGGGCATTGCGCTCCGGCGTCAGGAACAGGTTCTTGGCCAATTGCTGGGTCAGGGTGGAGCCGCCCTGCACCACCTCCCCGGCCCGCCAGTTCGCCCAGGCGGCACGGGCGATGCCTATCGGGTCCAGGCCGAAATGCCGGTGGAAGCGGCGGTCCTCCACCGCCAGCAGGGCGGCGGGGAGATAAGGCGGCAGGTCACGCAGCCGCACCATCTCGCCATAGAGGTCGCCCTGGTTGGCCAGCATGGTGCCATCGGCGGCGAGCAGCGTCACCGAGGGCCGCCGCGTGGCCGCCAGCGCCGCCTCGGGCCGCGGCATGTCCCAGGTGAAGAACAGCAGGCCGAGCGCCAGCGCGATGCCACCCCAGACCGACAGCGCCACCAGCCAGCGGACCAGCCGCCGCCAGCCGCCGCGGCGTGGCGGCCGGGCGGGGAGCGGGCGGGGGGTGGCGGGAGAGGCGGCGCGCGGCGCCGGGGCCGCGGGCGGGGGAGCCACGCGGCGGCGCACACGTCCGGCCGGGGCCTGTGGCATCTGGGCCGCAGGATAGCCTGCGATCGCCCCGGGTGGAAACACCCAGGACGTGAATCGCCGGCTCAGCAAAACAGCCCGCGATCGGCCTGGGTGGGAACACCCAGGACGTGAATCGCCGGCTCAGCAAAACAGCCCGCGATGGGCCTGGGTGGGAACACCCGGGGCGTGAATTGCTTGGCCGGGCAATCCAGCACCTCCCGCGGCCCGCAAGGGGGCTCCCGCCATGGTGGTGCTTCTGGCAAGCTCTCGCGCGGGCTGGCGACAGCAGGAAACCCGCGCGACCCAACCCGCATGGCGCGCCTGCAAGATAGGGAGTGGACCCGCTGCATGTGCGACGCGCCAGACTCTCCCTCGCCGGATTCCCCCCCGTCCGACCCCGGCCATGCCGATGCGGCGGAGGCCGCCCGGCTCGCGGCGTTGCAGCGCTACCAGGTGCTCGACACGCCCACGGAGCCGGCCTTCGACCGCCTGGCGGCGCTGGCCCGGGATCTCCTGCAAGCCCCCATTGGCTTGGTGTCGCTGATCGACGGCACCAGGCAATGGTTCAAGGCGCGGATCGGGTTGGAACTGCGCGAGACACAGCGCGACTGGGCCTTCTGCGACCATACCATCCGCGGCCCCGCCGGGGCGGTGATGGTCGTGCCGGATGCGGCGGCCGACCCGCGTTTCGCCGCGAGCCCCCTCGTCACCCAGCCCCCCCATCTGCGCTTCTATGCCGGGGCGCCGCTGGTGGCGCCGGGGGGGCTGAAGATCGGCACGATCAGCGTGGCATCGCGGGGGCCGCGCCCGGCCGGGCTTTCGAAGGCGCAATGCCGCTGGCTGGCCGCCCTCGCCGACCTGGCCATGGATGAGCTGGGATTGCGGGCGCAGTCGCGCCTGGCACGGGAAGCCGCGGCGCAGGCCAGCCTCGCCTGGCAGGCCGAATCGCGGCTGCGCCGGGCGCAGGAGGCGGCGGGGGTGGTGGCCTTCGAATTGGGTGCTGCCGGCGCGAATGAGGCCGGCGCCGCGCTGCGCGCGCTCTATGGCCTGCCGGCCGAGGGCCGGATCGACTTCACCGCGATGCTCGCGGCGGTGCATCCCGAGGACCGCGCCTTCCTGACCGCGGAACGGGCCCGGCTGGCGACCGGGGGCGGCGGCTTCCGGCACGAATACCGCGTCATCCACCCGGATGGCCGCACCCGCTGGCTGCAGACCCGCGGCGAGGCCGAGCCGGGCCCGGCCGGCGGGCCGCCGGGCCGCATCGCCGGCATCGTGATGGATGTGACGGACCGCAAGGAGGCGGAGCAGCGCCAAGCCCTGCTGGCCCGCGAGGTGGACCACCGGGCCAAGAACATGCTCGCGGTGGTGCAGGCGGCGCTGCGGCTGACCCAGGCCGGCGACCTGCCCTCCTTCGTGGCCGCGGTGGAGGGGCGGATCGCGGCGCTGGCGCGGGCGCAGACGCTGCTGACCGAAAGCGGCTGGGTGGGCGCCGACCTGCGCGCCGTGGCCGCCGGCGAGCTGGCGCCTTACGTCACCGCCGCGGGCGAGCCGCGGGCGCGGCTGGACGGCCCGCCCGTGGCACTGGCGCCGCATGCGGCACAGCCCCTGTCGATGGCGCTGCACGAGCTGGCCACCAATGCGGCGCGGCACGGTGCGCTTTCCGCCGGGGGCGGCCGGGTTTCCGTCACCTGGGGCTTCGATCCGGCAGGCACGGCGCTGTGGCTGCGCTGGGCCGAGAGCGGCGGGCCACCCCTGGCCGGGCCGCCGGCGCGGCGCGGCTTCGGCACCCGGATGCTGGAGCGCACGGTCAGGAACCAGCTCGGCGGCTCGCTGGAGATCGGCTGGGTTCGCTCGGGCCTGGTCTGCGACATCCGCGCGCCGCTCGCCCGCGTGCTGGCGGGCGCCAGGGCCTGACCGCCGCCGGCCGGAACCCCGGGCGTCAGGCCCGCTCGCTCACCCCTTCGGCGAAGCCCATCACCAATCCATGGATCCTCGCCGGGTCCGACTGCTCCATCACCCGTCGGGCGAAGCGCGCGCAATCGGCGATATCGAGCGCCCGCACCGCCTGCTTCACCCGCGGGATGGCGCTGGCATTCATGCTGAGGCTGCGGATGCCGAGGCCCAGCAGCAGCGGCACCAGCCGCGGGTTGCCCGCCATCTCGCCGCAGACGCTGACCGGCATGCGCAGCCTGAGCGCGGCTTCGGTCGCGAATTGCATCAGCCGCAGCACCGCCGGGTGAAGTGGATCATACAGATGACTGACCTCAGCCTCGGCCCGGTCCACCGCCAGGGTATACATGGCCAGGTCATTGGTGCCGATGGCGAAGAAATCCGCCTCCAGCGCGATGGCATCCGCCGCCAGCGCGGCGCCCGGCGTCTCGATCATGACGCCGAGATCGGGCAGCGCCTCGGGCAGCCTCTCGCCCCGCCGGCGCAGCCGCCGCGCGACCCTCTCATAGATCTCCCGCGCCTGCTTCACCTCGGAGGGGTTGGTGACCAGCGGCAGCAGGATGCGGACATTGCCGCGCTCGGCGACCCGCAGGATGGCGGCGAATTGCGCCTCCAGCAGTTCCGGCCGCTTCAGCAGCAGGCGCAGGCCGCGCAGCCCCAGCGCCGGGTTCGGCCCGCCATGGGTGGGGGCGATGCCGGAAGCATGGGCCTCCATGTCCTTCTCGCCGCCCCAGTCGAGCACGCGGATGGTGACGGGATCCTCGCCCATCGCCTCCACCACCTCGCCATAGGCGGCGAGCTGCGCCTCCTCGTCCGGCAGGTCCTCGCGGTTCATGAACAGGAATTCGGTGCGCAGCAGGCCGATGCCCTGGGCGCCGGCCTGGGCGATGAGCGGCAATTCGGCGGGAATTTCCAGATTGGCCATCAGCTCCACCGGCTCGCCATCCGTGGTGACGGCGGGCAGGCGGCGGAGCTTGCCCAATTTCGTGCGCTCGCGCGCGAAGGCAGCCAGCGCCTCCCGCCCGCGTTCCAGCGCCGCCGGGCCGGGGCGCAGCACGATGGTGCCGGCGCTGCCATCCAGCACCGCCTGGTCGCCCCGCGCCACGCTTTCGGAGAGGCCGCTGGCGCCGAGCACGGAGGGAATGCCGAGCGCGCGGAGCATGATGGCGGTATGGCCATCGGCGCCGCCCTCGTCGGTCGCCACGCCGGCGATGCGGGCGGGGTCGAGCAGGGCGGCATCGGCGGGGGTGAGTTCCTCGGCCACCAGGATCGCCCCCTCCGGCACGCCCTTCAGGCTGCGGAAGGGGGTGGCGGTGAGGTTCCGCGTGAGGCGGCGGGCGATCTCCCGCACTTCCTGGGCGCGGCGGTAGAGCCCGGCCTTGTCGTCGTCCTTGGCGGCCAGGATGGCGGCGGCGATCGCCTCCGCCTCATCCAGCACGGCGGTCTCGGCGGAGAGCAGCTCGCCCTCGATCCGCTTGCGGGCGCCGCGCAGCAGCCGGGAATTGCCCAGCATCAGCACATAGGCATCGAGCAGCGGCGCCAGCTCCTCCTGCGCCTCCTCGGGCAGGACCAGGAGCCGGGTCTTCAGCTTGCCGAGTTGCTTGCGGGACAGCGCGACGGAATCGGCCAGGCGCCCCTTCTCGGCCTCCGCCTGCTCGGGCGGCACGGTCCGGCGCGGCGCCTCGGCCGGGATTTCGGTGGTGTCGTAGACCGGGCCGATGGCGATGCCGGGGGCCACCGGAATGCCGCGGATCACCTGTTCCCGCACCTTGCTGCGAACGGGGACGCGGCGGGTGGCCTCGGCGGCGGCGGCCCGGTCGGCGCTCCGTTCGGCGCCCTTGGCTTCGAGCTTCTCAGTCTTCATGGAAGCCGGCCTCGACCAGGCCGGCGACCGCATCAAGCGCTTCCTTGGCGTCCCAGCCCTCGGCCTCGATGACGATCTCGCTGCCCGGCCCAGCGCCCAGCATCATCAGCCCCATGATGGAGCAGGCCGGCACCGTCTGGCCGTCGCGGGAGACGCTGAGGCAGGCGGAATAGCGCTCCGCCAGCGTCACCAGCTTGGCCGCGGCGCGGGCATGCAGGCCGCGCGAGTTCCTGATCCTGATGGTTTGCCGCAGCACCATGCCGGAGGGATCACAGCCGCAACCGTTGCCGGCGGTCCCCATGGCGCTGCTTCCTGGAATGCTCATTTCGCGTTGCCCCCCCGGCTCCTCATTGGCCGCAGTGTCGTTGCGTATCCCGTCGCCGGCCGCCGTGCCGCCGGCCGTCCGGTCGCCGCCATTCGGCCTTGCGGCACCGTTCGGAATGTCGCTGGCGGCGGCAATGTATTTGCGCCCGGCCGCGGCGGCATGGTCCACCGCCTCGGCCAGCGGCTCGGAGGAGCGGATCTTCGCCATCTTGACCAGCAGCGGCAGGTTCACCCCGGCGATGACGTCGACCGTCTTCCGGTCGGCCAGCGAGACCGCCAGGTTGCAGGGCGTGCCCCCCCAGGATGTCGGTCAGCACCACGACGCCGTCGCCCTGGTCGACCGCGGCGATGCTTTCGCGGATCTCCTGCCGGCGGCCCTCCATGTCGTCATCGGGGCCGATGCAGACGGTCGCAACCGCGCGTTGCGGACCCACGACATGTTCCATGGCGAGGCGAAGCTCCTCAGCCAGCCGGCCGTGGGTCACAAGAACGAGTCCGATCATGGGATGCGCGACAGGGCCTCCAGACCCTCAGGCTTGCCAGTATGGGTGGTGACAGGCTGGGCGGCTGCAGGACAGGTGCCGGGGCCCTGGCTGCGGCCCTCGGCATCCGGACCGCCAGGGTCCGACGGCAGGTCACGTTCGGAGCCGAGTTCCCGATGGGTCACATCCGCACGCCAGCCCAGTTGCCGAAGATGGTTCGCCAGACGCTCCGCCACAAGGACCGATCTGTGCCGTCCCCCCGTGCACCCTAACGCGACCGTGAGGTACTTCTTGCCCTCTGCCACGTAGCGGGGCAAGAGCGGATCGAGGAAGCCGGTCAACCGGGTCCAGAACCCCGCGAATCCGGGGTCCGCCTCCACATGGGCGGCCACCGCCGGGTCCTGCCCGGTCAGGGGCTTCAGCACCGGGTCGTAATGCGGGTTGCGCAGGAAGCGCACGTCGAAGACCAGGTCCGCCTCGCGCGGCAGGCCGCGCGGGAAGGCGAAGCTCTGCACCAGGATGGAGAGGCCGGGCGCCCCTTCCGGCCGGAAATGCCCCTCGATCATGCGGCGCAGCGCCGGCAGCGGCAGGTCGGAGGTGTCGATCAGCAGGTCCGCCGCCACCGCCAGCGGCTCCAGCAGCGCCCGCTCCCGCCGGATGCCATCGGCCACGCGGTTGCCGAGCGAGCCGCCGGGGGCCAGCGGGTGGCGCCGGCGGGTCTCGGTGAAGCGGCGCAGCAGCACCGGCTCCTCGGCCGAGGCATAGACCAGCGAGACGGCGATCTCGGGGCGGCGCCGCAGCCGGGCCAGGGTGGCGAGCGCCTGTTCCGGGTCGAAGCCGCGGGTCCGGGTATCGATGCCGGCGGCGAGCGGCAGTGTACCGTCGCCCACCAGCTCCTCCAGCACGCCGAGCGGCGGGTTGTCCACGGTCTCGAAGCCGAGATCCTCCAGCACCCGCAGGATCGAGGCCTTGCCGGCGCCGGAGAGGCCGGTGACCAGCACCATGGGCCGGGGCGGCTGTCGGGCGGGGCCAGGTCGGGGCGGCGGCGTCATGGCGCGAAGGCCCCGGCGCGCTGGCTGGCCCGGCCAGTCACCGCATCGAGGGCGAGGCCGAGCTTGGCCGGGGTGGCGGCATCGAAGGCATGCAGCACCACCGCCGGAAGGGCGATGCCGGCACAGGACCAGGTCGCGGGTTGCGGCAGGCGAGGCACGGCGGCGCGATCCTCCAGATGGACGACAAGGCGAAGGGTGGGCACCGGCGCTGCCACCGGCAGGCCGGCGAAGATGCCAAGGCCGCGGACCTCCAGCAGGCCGAGCAGGGCCGCCGGCGCCTCGGCGCGAAGCGACCCTTCCTCGGCCTGTAGCCGGACTTGGTCATCCGCCACCAGCCGCCAGCCCTGCTGCATCAGCCGCAGCACGAGATCGGACTTACCCGCTCCGGGCGGACCCAGGAACAGCACGGCATCCGCCCCGCGGGCGGCAGAGCTGGCATGGATCAACATTCCGGCTGCAACCGCAAAGGCGGCGAACCATGGCAGAATCCCCGCGGCCTTCCAAGAGACCGGCGGTTGCACCGCCCGGCGCCGCGTGCGACCTCGGGCCGGCCATGCATGAACCCGAGCCCCTGCCCGTCACCCGCGCCGACATCAGCGCCGCCGCGGCCCGCATCGCGCCGCATGTCCGGCGGACGCCGCTGCTGCGGCTGGCCGGCGCCGATCTCGGCCTCGGCCATGACGTTGTTTTGAAGCTGGAACTTCTCCAGGCCGCCGGCAGCTTCAAGCCGCGCGGCGCCTTCAACCGCATGCTCGCGGTGCCCTTGCCGGCGGCGGGGGTCATCGCCGCCTCGGGCGGCAACCATGGTGCCGCGGTGGCCTATGCGGCACGGGCGCTCCGGGTGCCAGCGGAGATCTTCGTGCCGGAGATCACCGGGGCGGCGAAGCGGGCGCGGATCGAGGCCTATGGCGCCCGGCTGGTGGTGGGCGGCGCCGCCTATGACGAGGCCCGCCAGGCCAGCGAGGCCCGCGCCGCCGAGACCGGCGCCGCCCTGGTGCATGCCTATGACCAGCCCGAGGTGCTGGCGGGCCAGGGCACGGTGGCCCTGGGATTCGCGGCCGATGCGCCGGACCTCACGCATCTGCTGGTGGCAACGGGCGGCGGCGGGCTGATCGGCGGCATCGCCGCCTGGCATGCCGGCGGCGGGACGCAGGTGGTCAGCGTGGAGCCGGAAGGTTGCCCGGCGCTTGCCACCGCGCTGCGCGAGGGCAGGCCGGTGCCGGCGCCGGTCGGCGGGCTGGCGGCGGACAGCCTCGGCGCGCGGCAGGTGGGGGCGCTGATGTTCCAGGTGGCGCGCCGGCATGTGGCGGCGGCGGTGCTGGTGCCGGATGCGGCCATCCGCGCCGCCCAGCGCCTGCTGTGGGAGGCCGCCCGGCTGGTGGCCGAGCCCGGCGGCGCAACGGCGCTGGCGGCGCTGCTCTCGGGCGTCTGGGCGCCGCCGCCGGGGGGCGCGGGTCGGCGTGCTGGTCTGCGGCGGCAATTGCGATCCGGGGAGCGTGGCGGCGGCCTAATGCAGCGTCAGCCAGGCCAGCATCAGCACGCCGAGCCCGATCCGATACCAGCCGAAGGGGGTGAAGCCGATGCGGCCGATCACCGCCAGCACCGCCCGCACCGTGAGCAGCGCCACCAGGAAGGCGGCCGCGAAACCCAGCGCGATCTGCCCGAGCCCCGCCCATTCCAGCTCCGCCCGCGCCTTGAACAGGCTGTAGGCGGTGGCCGCCAGCATGGTCGGGATGGCCAGGACGAAGCTGAATTCCGCCGCCACCCGCCGGTCCACGCCGAGCAGCAGCGCGGTGATGATGGTGGCGCCGGAGCGTGAGGTGCCGGGGATCATCGCCAGGGCTTGGCCGAAGCCGACCAGCAGCGCCGTCAGCGGGCCGATCTCCGGCACCGAATGGATGGTGGGGGCGGGCCGCAGCCGCTCGATCGCGATGATCGCCACGCCGCCCAGGATCAGCGCGATGCAGACGACCCAGGGGTTGAACAGCAGCTCGGTGATCGGCTTGTGCAGGGTGGCGCCGAGCACCATGGCGGGCAGGAAGGCCAGCGCCAGGTTGCTGACATAGAAGCGCTCCCGCCCCGGGCGCCACAGGCCGCGCGCCAGGTCCAGCAGCAGGTGCCGGTAGATCCAGACCACGGCGAGGATGGCGCCGAGCTGGATGGAGATCTCGAAGGCCTTGCCCGGCGGGCCGCGGAAGCCGATCAGCTCCCCCAGCAGGATCAGGTGGCCGGTGGAGGAGATCGGCAGGAATTCGGTCAGGCCCTCCACCACACCCATGAGAAGCGCGGAGAGCAAGGCGGCAAGGTCCATGGAGGGGGGCAACTCCGGTATGGCGGGGCCGGCTATAACGCCCTCCCCGCCATCCGGCCACCGTCAGCGTGCCTGGGCGGCCGCCGGGAAGGCGAAATTGTCGAAGCTGCTCTCGGCAACGCGGAACCACTGGTATTCCTCGTCGCGATAGGCGCGGTAGGCGGTCCAGATCTTCTTGAAGCGCTCGTTGCGGCTGGACATCTCGTCGTAGAGGCCATGCGCCTCGCGCCAGGCGGCCTGCATGATGTCGCGCGGCCAGAAGCGGAGCTGCGCGCCGGCCGCCACCAGGCGGCGCAGCGCCTGCGGGTTCAGGTGGTCGTAGCGGGCCAGCATATCGCTGTTCGCCTCGCCGCAGGCCACTTCGAGGGCGGCCTTGTAGGCGGCGGGCAGCGCCTCGAAGGCGCGCTGGCCGAGGATGAGGTGCAGATGCGCCCCGGCCTCCCAGAAGCCCGGCGCATAGTAATTGCGGGCGACGCGGACGAAGCCGAGCTTCTCGTCGTCATGCGGGCCGACGAATTCCACCGCATCCAGCGTGCCGCGCTCCAGCGACGGGTAGATATCGGCAGCGGCGATCTGGGTCGGCACGGCGCCGAGGCGCTGGAAGACCTCGCCGGCCAGGCCGGCGATGCGGAATTTCAGGCCCTTGAGGTCGTCCAGGCTTTTGATCTCGTTGCGGAACCAGCCGCCCATCTGGGCGCCGGTATCGCCGGCCGGGAAGCCCACGATGTTGTAGTCCCGGAACAGCTCCGCCGCCAGTTCGTTGCCGCCGCCATACTGCATCCAGGCCAGGTTCTGCCGGGCATTCAGCCCGAAGGGCATGGCAGTGAAGAAGGCGAAGGAGGGATCCTTGCCGGTGTAGTAATAGACCGGAGTATGCCCACCCTCCAGCGTGCCGCCCTGCACGGCATCCAGCACCTGGAAGCCGGGGACGATCTCGCCGGCCGGGAAGAAGCGGATCTGGAAGCGGTTGTCGGTCAGCGCCGCGACCCGCTTCGCGATATTCTCGCCGGTGCCGAACAACACATCGAGGTTGCGCGGAAAGGCCGAGGAGATGCGCCACCGCACCTCCGGGTTCGATTGCGCGAGGGCGGGCGTGGCGAGGGCGGCCGGCGTGGCGGCGGCCGCGGCGCCCAGCAGGGCACGACGGTTCATGGCGGTGTCTCCCCGAAGGAGACGCGCATCTAATCCAGGCAGCGCAACGAGGGAAGCCCGGGATGGGGGAAGTGGATGGCAGAGCAGGCGGGCACCGGGCGCGGCGAGGGCGGGGGCGGAGCCGGGGCCCAATGGGTGGCGGTGCCGCTGGTGGTCCTGGCCGGCTGCGTCGACGGCATCGGCTGGCTCCGCCTGCACGAGCTCTTCGTCAGCTTCATGAGCGGCACCAGCACCCTGCTCGGCCTCGCCCTGGCCGGGCATCAGACGGGGCGGGCGGAGGAGCTGGCCGCGGTGGTGGGGCTTTTCGCGGCGGGGGCGGTGGCGGGCGCCACGCTCGGCCTGCTGGCGGGGCGATGGCACAGCGCCGCGGTCCTCGGCATGGTGGCGGTGCTGCTGCATGCGGCGCTGCTGCTGCCGGGCGGGGGGGGCCTTCGGAACTGCCACCGGCCGCCTTCGCCATGGTGCCGGCGATGGGCATGCTGAACACGGCCCTGCCGGGGGTGGGGGGCATCACCTTCGTCACCGGCACGCTGACCCGCACCGGCCAGGCGCTGGTGGCGGCGCTGGCGGGCCGTGGTCCACGCTGGGCCTGGGTGCCGCAGCTTGCGGCCTGGACGGCGCTGACCGCCGGCGCGGGCCTCGGTGGGGTGCTTGAGGTGCAATTCGGCCATGCCGCGCTGATGTTTCCCGCCACGGGAGCGCTGCTGGCCGCGCTGCTGGCGGCCATCGCAGCCACGCGGCCCGCTGGGCCGGGCTGACCCGGCTTCGCCCGGGGGCGGGCCGGGACTGCGTGGCTACGGGCCTTGCCGGTGCGTGCCACCGCCCCGATCTGCAAGGCCGTGGCGGAGCGCATGGACGGCTGCCGTTCAGCGAATCCGGCCGGAGCCCGGCTCCGGCAGCCGGGACCGGATCAGGGAGCCGTTCGCGTGACACATGAATATGACGACCCCATCAGCAACGAGAAGCTCGATTCGGCGGCAAGGCTCGCGCTGCGCTGGCGGTCCGAGACGCCTTCCGCCGAGCTGGAAGACCTCGCGGCGAGCGCCGTCCTGAAGGCTTTCTGCACCTGCGCCACCGTTGCCGAGGATGCGGTCGAGCAGCATCTGTCCGAGATGCATTCGGCGCTGATCGCGGAGGTGCTGCGGCGGGCGCGCATGATCCTGGAAGGGCAGGCCGGGGGCGCCCCGGCGGCGGATGCGGTGGACATGGCATCCGAGCAATCCTTCCCTGCCAGCGACCCGCCCAGCTGGATCTGGCGTGGGCGGACCGGGCAGAACCCCCAATAGCGGGGTGAAGACTGGGGCGGCCCGCCGAAGGGAAGGGCGGGCCGGCATCGTGGATAGGGAGGCAGGCCACACCGCGGCGGCAGCCCAGCCGCCGCGGTGCGAAAGGAGGCTCAGTACCGGTACTGCTCGGCCTTGAACGGCCCCTGCTGGTCCACGCCGATATAGCTGGACTGCTGCGCGGTCAGCTTGGTCAGCCTGGCGCCCACCTTCTCCAGGTGCAGCGCCGCCACCTTCTCGTCCAGGTGCTTCGGCAGCACATAGACCTTCTTCTCGTACTTGCCGGGATTCGCCCAGAGTTCGATCTGCGCCAGGGTCTGGTTGGTGAAGCTGGCGGACATCACGAAGCTCGGGTGGCCCGTGGCATTGCCGAGATTCACCAGGCGGCCCTCGGAGAGCAGGATGATCCGCTTGCCATCGGGGAATTCCACCTCGTCCACCTGCGGCTTCACGTTGTGCCACTTGTGGTTCTTCAGCGCGGCCACCTGGATCTCGCTGTCGAAATGGCCGATGTTGCAGACGATGGCGCGGTGCTTCATGGCCCGCATGTGGTCCATGGTGATCACGTCCACATTGCCGGTCGCGGTGACGAAGATGTCGGCGCGCGGCGCGGCATCCTCCATGGTCACCACCTCATAGCCCTCCATCGCGGCCTGGAGCGCGCAGATCGGGTCGACCTCGCTCACCATCACGCGGCAACCGGCGTTGCGCAGGCTGGCGGCGCTGCCCTTGCCGACATCGCCGAAGCCCGCGACCATGGCGATCTTGCCCGCCATCATCACGTCGGTGCCGCGGCGGATGCCGTCCACCAGGGATTCGCGGCAGCCATAGAGGTTGTCGAATTTGCTCTTGGTGACGCTGTCATTGACGTTGATGGCGGGGAATAGGAGCTTACCCTCCCTCGCCATCTGATACAGGCGGTGCACGCCCGTCGTCGTCTCCTCCGACACGCCCTTGATGCTGGCGGCGAGGCGCGCGAACCAGCCCTTCTTCGTCTTCAGGCAATCCTTGATGAGGGCGAAGAAGACCTCCTCCTCCTCATTGGTCGGCTTGTCGAGGAAGCCGGTGTCGCCCTGCTCGGCGCGCAGTCCGTAATGGACCAGCAGCGTCATGTCGCCGCCATCGTCCAGGATCATGTTCGGCTCGCCACCGTCGCTCCATTCCAGGGTCCGCTGCACGTAGTCCCAATATTCCGGCAGCGTCTCGCCCTTCACGGCAAAGACCGGCGTGCCGGTGGCGGCGATGGCGGCCGCGGCATGGTCCTGGGTCGAGAAGATGTTGCAGCTGCTCCAGCGGACATCGGCGCCGAGCGCCTTCAGCGTCTCGATCAGCACCGCGGTCTGGATGGTCATGTGCAGGCAGCCGGCGATGCGGGCGCCCTTCAGCGGCTGGCTCGGCCCGTATTCGCGGCGCACCGCCATCAGGCCGGGCATCTCGTCCTCGGCCATGGCGATCTCCTTGCGGCCCCAATCGGCCAAAGAGAGATCCTTCACCTTGTGGTCGGCGGTAGCGGCCATGTCTGTCGGTTCCTGCAGATGCGTGGCGGCGGCCCTAGCACGGGGCAGCCCGGCTGGCCAGGGGGATGGGCCATTCATAAGGATATCTTTATGTGAGACGGCAGGTCGCCGGAGCCGTTCCCGGCCTTGTAGTTCCGGCGGCCTTGCAGCGGGAGCGGGCGCCCCCATACCCTATCCTCTGCAAGGGCGCCGCCGAATGGCGCCTGCGGGAGGGAATTTCCATGATGCGCACATGCCTGGCTCTCGGGCTCACGGCGGTCCTGGCGCTGCCTGCCATGGCCCAGCAAGCGGCCACGCCACCGGCGCCCAGTTGGGCGCAAGGCCGCCCGGATGGCATGGCCGCCTCCCCCCTCGCCCCGCATGCGCCGCGGATGACGGTGACGGCGCCGGACCAGGTGCCGGTCGCCGCGCTGCGGGTGCCGCAGGGCTTCAAGGTGGAGCTCTGGGCATCCGGCGCGCCCGGCGCCCGCATGATGGCGGAGGGGCCGAACGGCACCGTCTTCGTCGGCACCCGCACCATCGGCCGGGTCTATGCCGTCACCGACCAGGGCGGCCAGCGCCAGGTGCGGACCATCGCGCAGCGGCTGAACCAGCCGAACGGCGTCGCGGTGCGGGATGGCAACCTCTATGTCGTCGCGATCAACCGGGTGCTGCGCTACGACGGCATCGAGGGCAAGCTCGACGCCCCCGGCGAGCCGGCGGACCTGACCCAGGCCTTCGCCCTGTCGCCCGAGGAGCACCATGGCTGGAAGTTCCTGGCCTTCGGGCCGGACGGGCGGCTCTACATGAACCGGGGCGTGCCCTGCAATGTCTGCGAGTTCGACCGTGACCGCTTCGCCCTGATCCTCTCCTTCAACCCGGACGGCTCCGGCCAAAGGATCGAGGCCAAGGGCGTCCGCAACAGCATGGGCTTCGACTGGCACCCGCAGACACGCGAGCTCTGGGCCACCAACAATGGCCGCGACTGGGCCGGCAACGACACGCCGGAGGACACGCTGCTCCGCATCCGCCGCCCCGGCGAGGACCACGGCTTTCCCTATTGCGCCGCCAATTGGCAGGACCCCTTCATGCAGCCGGGCCGCCCCTGCTCCGAATTCGTCGCGCCGGCCGCCCTGCTGGGGCCGCATACCGCCTCGCTGGGGATGCGCTTCTATACCGGCACCGCCTTCCCGGAGGCCTATCGCAACCAGATCTTCATTGCCCGCCGCGGCTCCTGGAACCGTGAGCAGCTCTCCGGCTATGACGTGGTGGTGGCGAAGCTGGACGCGCAGGGCAATGTCACCGGCATCGAGCCCTTCCTGACCGGGCTCCGCGACGAGGCGAACAACCGCTTCCTCGGCCGCCCGGTGGATGTGCTGGTGCGGCGTGACGGCTCGCTGCTGGTCTCGGACGAGCAGAACGGCGCCATCTACCGGATCACCCACGGCCAGTGAGGCTGGGATTGAGGCCGGGGTTCCTGCTGTTGGCGGCGGCCCTGCTGGCCGCCGCCTTCCCCTTCGGCCCGGCCCGGGCCGCCGGCGATGCGGCACGCGGCCGGGCGCTGGCCGAGGAACACTCCTGCGGCGGCTGCCATGGGCCGCAGGGCGTCTCGGGCCAGCCCAATATCCCGAGCCTGGCCGGCCAGCCCGCCGATTTCATCACCCTGCAGATGATCCTGTTCCGCGAGGTGCTGCGCGATGCGCCGCCGATGCCCGACCTGGCCCAGGGGCTGAGCGACCAGCAGATCGAGGATCTCGCCGCCCATTACGCCGCCCTGCCCTCCGGCCCCGCCGAGGATCGCGGCCCGCGCGATGCCGGGCGGTTCCACGACGGCGCGCTGCTGGCGGAGCGGCTGCGCTGCGGCATCTGCCACCTGCCGGACTACCGCGGCCGGATGCAGATCCCGCGCCTGGCGGGGCAGCGCGAGGAATACCTGGCGGGGGCCATGGCGCAATACCGGGACGGCAGGCGCCATGGCAGCGACACCAACATGAATGCCGTGATGTATGGCGTGACCGATGCCGAGATCGCGGCGCTGGCGCATTACATGGCGCAGCAATAGCCGGGGCGGCAGCCTCGGACCCTAGCGATGGAACAGCCCCTTCAGCCACCAGGCCAGGCGGCCGCGGCTCCGCTTGCGTTCCACATCCCTCGCGTCCCGCAGCCAGGCGACCTGCACCACCCGCCGCTCGCCGGTGAAGGGCGTGTGGCCGTGCCAGGAATGGCCGGACCGCAGGAAGGCGAAGACATTCCCCTCCGCCGGGCTGATCTCCGCCAGGGGCTCGTCCAGGGACTCCCGCCGCAGCACGCGGATATGGCCCTCCGGCGAGGTCCAGTCCTGATGCAGGTAGAGCAGCAGCGTGGCCACCTTGCTGGCGCTGTCGGTATGCGGCCGTCCCTCATGCGCGGCCGAGGTGAAGCGCACCGTGACCAGCCGCGGCAGGGCGGTGAAGTCCAGGCCGAATTTCTCCCGCATCGCCCGGTCCAGCGCGCCGGCCTCGATCTGCGCCAGCAGCGCGGCGAATTCGCCCTGCGGCGTGAAGGTCTCCACCGGGTGGTAGCCGGGGCGCATCAGGCGCGGAAAATCCCGCCGGAGCGCCGGCAGCGTCTCCGGCCTGATGCAGCCGGAGGCGGCGATCCAGGGATAGGGGTCGTGCCGCACCGGCGCGGCCAGGAAGGGGGTGAGGTCGAGCGGCCCGGCAGCTTCCGCCAGGCCCGGGATGGGCGGGGCTTCGGCGCGCGGCAGGCTGGCACCGGACATCGGCGGCTCCCATGACAGGAGATCTGGCCTTGCACATGATAGGCCGCCGCGGCCGGTGCCGGCGTGACGTCTGCCTCCTCCGCGGTTCAGGTCCCGGTAACCCGTACCGCTGCCGGTTTACCGCGGCGAGGCGAAGGGCTATCCCGCCCCCCGGACATGCACGCACCGCTCGACACCCTTCCCGAAGCCGGCCGCGCCGCCCAGGGCCCGCTGCCCGCCTATCGCGCCCGGGTCGCCGCCGGCACGCTCCGGCCCGATCCGGCGCAGGAACTGGCGGCGGAGACGCTGCAGGACCTCTGGCGCCGGCTGCGCGGCTACGACCCCTCGCCCGAGGCGCCGGAGCAGGGCGGCTTCCTGGCCCGCTTCTTCCGCCGCAAGCCGGTCGATGAGGCGCCGGAGGGGACGCCGCAGGGCCTCTACCTCGTGGGCGAGGTTGGGCGCGGCAAATCCATGCTGATGGACCTGTTCTTCGCCTGCGCCGATGTGCCGCGGAAGCGCCGGATCCATTTCCACCAGTTCATGCAGCAATGCCACCAGCGCATCCATGCCTGGAAGCAGGCCAATCCCGGAGAGGCCGACCCGATCCCGCCACTGGCCGATTCCATCGCCGCCGAGGCGGCGCTGCTCTGCTTCGACGAATTCCAGGTGCATGACATCACCGATGCCATGATCCTCGGCCGGCTCTTCGAGGCGCTGTTTGCCCGCGGCGTGGTGGTGGTGGCGACCAGCAACACCGCCCCCGGCGACCTGTTCAAGGGCAAGCCCGGCCGCGACGCCTTCCTGCCCTTCATCGCGCTGATCCAGAAGCGGCTGAACGTGCTGCACCTGGAGGCCGCGCGCGACTACCGGCGGGACCGCATCCGCGGCCTGCCCACCTGGCACTGCCCGGCGGATGGGCGGGCGGAGCGGGCGCTCGACGCCGCCTTCCTGGAATTGACCGGGGAGATCAGGGGCAAGCCGGCACGGCTGGCGGTGCTGGGCCGCTGGGTGGAGGTGCCGGAGGCGGCGCGCGGCGTGGCGCGGGCGGAATTCGACGCGCTCTGCGGCCAGCCCCTCGGCCCAGCCGACTACCTGGCGCTGGCCACGCATTTCCACACCCTGGTGCTGGACGGCGTGCCGCGCCTCGGGCCGGAGAATTTCGACAAGGCGCGGCGCTTCATCACCCTGGTGGATGCGCTCTACGAGCATCGCTGCAAGCTGGTGGCCTCGGCCGCGGCGCCGCCGGATGCGCTGTATGAACAGGGCGAGAACGCCGCCATGTTCGAGCGGACCGCGAGCCGCCTCCTGGAAATGCAGAGCCAGGATTATCTCGCCCTCGCGCATTTGACGTAATATGTTGTAATAAGTCGAACACCTTCCAGAGAGATATTCATGCGCCGTCTGATGCTCGCCCTTCTCGGCCTGGTGCTGGCCGGCAGCCCCGCCTTGACCCCCGCCCAAGCCAGGACGCCTGGCGATCCGCCCGCGGCGCAGCGCGCCCCGGCGGCCCGCGTGGCACCAGCGAGCCGGGCGGCGCGGCCGACGGCCCCGGCCGCTGCCCGGCCCGCGATGCAGCAAGCGCGCCTGCCGGCGCGCGGCGGCCGGGCCGGGCAGCGGCGGCCGGTGGTGCAGCGCGCGGAGCCGATCCGGGGGCAGCTTGCCGTCTCGCGCGACTGGCGCACCGCCTCCGCCAGCACCGGTTTCGCGAGCCCCGATGCCGCCGGCAGCGGCTGCGGGCGCAGCCGGGGCATCGCCCGCTGCGGCGGCCAGATGATGTCCTGGACCCAGGGCCTGCCGCCGGCCGCCGGGGTGCAGGCCAATGCATGCCCAGCCGGCACCATGGCCACCCTGGCCCAGGGCCATGACGATATCGTCCGCTGCATGCCGCTCTGAGGCGGGCGGGTGGCCGCGCCTTGCCCCTCCTGCCCGGCGGGAGTAGGAAGCGCGCGCTGTTTTCATCAGGGGAGGCGGGCCGCCTCCCCTTAAACTGCAAGGACGCGACATGGCCCGCAACAAGATCGCGCTGATCGGCGCCGGCAATATCGGCGGCACGCTCGCCCATCTGATCGGCCTGAAGGAGCTGGGCGACGTCGTCCTCTTCGACGTCTTCGGCGGCGTCGCCGCGGGCAAGGCGCTCGATATCATGCAGTCCGGCCCGGTCGATGGCTTCGACAGCCTGATGACCGGCGGCTCCGACTATGCCGCCATCGCCGGCTCGGACGTGGTGATCGTCACCGCCGGCTTCCCGCGCACCCCGGGCATGAGCCGGGACGACCTGATCGGCAAGAATGCGGGCGTGATCGCCCAGGTGGCGGAGGGTATCAAGACCCACTGCCCGAATGCCTTCGTCATCGTCATCACCAACCCGCTCGATGCGATGGTCTGGGTGATGCAGCAGAAGTCCGGCCTGCCGCCGGAGCGCGTGGTCGGCATGGCCGGCGTGCTGGACAGCAGCCGCTTCCGCCTCTTCCTGGCGCAGGAGTTCAACGTCTCGGTCGAGGACGTGACCGCCTTCGTGCTCGGCGGTCATGGCGACACCATGGTGCCGCTGACCCGCTACTCCACCGTCGCCGGCATCCCGGTGCCCGACCTCATCAAGATGGGCTGGACCACCCAGGAGAAGATCGACGCGATCTGCAACCGCACCGCCAATGGCGGCGGCGAGATCGTGAAGCTGCTGGAGCGCGGCAGCGCCTTCTACGCCCCGGCCGCCTCCGCCATCGCCATGGCCGAGGCCTATCTGAAGGACAAGAAGCGGGTCCTGCCGGCCGCCGCCTGGCTGGATGGCCAGTATGGCATCAAGGGCCTCTATGTCGGCGTGCCGGTGGTGATCGGCGCCGGCGGCGTCGAGCGGATCGTCGAGATCAAGCTGAATGCCGAGGAGCAGGCCGCCTTCGACAAGTCCTGCGCCGCGGTGCAGGAGCTGATCACCGCCTCGAAGAAGCTGGTCGGCTGAGGCTTCCGGCCGCAGCCCATGCCTCCGCCCTCCCGCCGTGCGGGTCCGTCCCGCACCGCTCCAGGATGACCCCATGAACATCCACGAATACCAGGCGAAGGAGCTGCTGCGCCGCTACGGCGTCGCCGTGCTCGAGGGTGGCGTGGCCTGGGCGCCGGAGGAGGCCGCCGCGGCGGCGGCCAGGCTGCCCGGCCCGGTCTATGTGGTGAAGGCGCAGATCCATGCCGGCGGCCGCGGCGCCGGCCGCTTCAAGGACGACCCCCATGGCAAGGGCGGCGTCCGGGTGGTGAAAAGCCCGGCCGAGGTGCAGGCCGCCGCCGCCGCCATGCTCGGCCATACCCTCGTCACCAAGCAGACCGGCGAGGCCGGCAAGCTGGTCTCCCGCGTCTATGTCGAGGATGGCTGTGACATCAGGCGGGAGCTCTATCTCGGCCTGCTGGTGGACCGCGCCACCTCCCGCGTCACCGTCATGGCCTCGACCGAAGGCGGCATGGAGATCGAGGAGGTGGCGGAGCACCACCCCGAGAAGATCCTGAAGGTCGCGGTGGACCCGGCCTCCGGCATCTCCGGCTTCCATGCGCGGAAACTGGCCTTCGGCCTGGGGCTGGAAGGCAAGCAGGTCGCCAGCTTCGTGAAATTCGTCCTCGCCCTCTACGGGGCCTTCCAGGAACTGGATTGCGCCATCGTCGAGATCAACCCACTGGTCGTCACCGGTGCCGGTGAGATCGTGGCGCTGGATGCCAAGGTCTCCTTCGACGACAACGCGCTGTTCCGCCACAAGGACCTGGAAGCGCTGCGCGACGACAGCGAGATGGACCCGAAGGAGCTGGAGGCGGTCAGGAACGACCTGAACTACGTGGCGCTCGATGGCGAGATCGGCTGCATGGTGAACGGCGCCGGCCTGGCCATGGCCACCATGGACATCATCAAGCTCTACGGATCGTCCCCGGCCAATTTCCTCGATGTCGGCGGCACCGCCAATGCGGCGCGGGTGACCGAGGCCTTCCGCATCATCACCTCGGACGCCAACGTCAAGGCGATCCTGGTGAACATCTTCGGCGGCATCGCCAAATGCGACATGATCGCCGAGGGCATCGTCGCCGCCGCCAAGACCCTCACCCTCTCCGTGCCGCTGGTGGTGCGGCTGGAGGGGACGAATGTGGAGCTTGGCAAGAAGATCCTGGCCGAGAGCGGGCTCGCCATCATCCCCGCCGACAACCTGGCCGATGCCGCCGAGAAGGTGGTGCATGCGGTGAAGAACGGGGCCGCCGCCGGCGCGGCTAAGGGGGCCTGAGCCATGGCGATCCTGGTTGACGCCAATACCAAGGTCATGACCCAGGGCTTCACCGGCGCCCAGGGCACCTTCCATGCCGAGCAGGGCATCGCCTATGGCTCCAACTATGTGGGCGGGGTGACGCCGGGCAAGGGCGGGACCACCCATATCGGCCTGCCGGTCTTCGACACGGTGGCGGAATGCGTCGGCGCCACTGGTGCCGATGCCAGCGTGATCTACGTGCCGCCGCCCTTCGCGGCGGACGCCATCCTGGAGGCGATCGACGCGGAGCTTCCACTCATCATCTGCATCACCGAGGGCATTCCGGTGCTCGACATGGTGCGGGTGAAGCGGGCGCTCTCGGGCTCGAAGTCGCGGCTGATCGGGCCGAATTGCCCGGGCGTCATCACCCCGGATGCCTGCAAGATCGGCATCATGCCGGGGCATATCCACCGCCGCGGCTCGGTCGGCATCGTCTCGCGGTCCGGCACGCTGACCTATGAGGCGGTGGCGCAGACCACGGCCGCGGGGCTGGGCCAGAGCACCTGCGTCGGCATCGGCGGCGACCCGGTGAAGGGCACCGATTTCGTCGAGGTGCTGGAGATGTTCCTGGCCGATCCCGAGACGAAATCCATCGTCATGATCGGCGAGATCGGCGGCCAGTCCGAGATCGAGGCGGCGGAATTCCTGGCGCGCGAGAATCGCGGCCCGAAGGCCAAGCCCGTGGTCGGCTTCATCGCCGGCGCCACCGCGCCGCCCGGCCGGCGCATGGGCCATGCGGGCGCCGTCATCTCCGGCGGCCGGGACACCGCGGCGGCGAAGATGGAGGCGATGCGCGAGGCCGGCATCCATGTGGCGGAAAGCCCGGCGGCGCTGGGCTCGACCATGGTGAAGGCGCTGAAAGGCTAGGTTTTCGGCGGGGGCGCGGCAATTACTGCCGCAACCCTGCCGCAGACCCTATGTTAACCCGCACCGGGCTTCCATCTCTGGAATCCGGTGCGTCCTTGCGCGCCGCTCGCGCAACAAACCCAGTCGAACGACGCCGGCTGAGCCCAGGCCGGCACGGAGAAGACGAATGGCCGGAGTGGACATCCTCGCAACCGCCATGACGGGGGCGAACGCCGCCTTCCTCGCCGATCTCTACGCCCGCTGGGCGGAGCGGCCGGACAGCGTCGATCCCTCCTTCGCCGAGCTTTTCGCGGCGCTCGACGACGATGCCCGCGCGGTGCTGGGCGATGCCATGGGCGCCTCCTGGGCGCCGCGGCCGCGTGGCGGCTTCGCCCCCGTGCCGGAGGCCCCGGCCAAGGGCAAGGCGGCCGCGGCCGACCCGGAGGCGATCCGCCATGCCCAGCGCGACAGCATCCGCGCCCTGATGCTGATCCGCAGCTACCGGGTGCGCGGGCATCTGGAGGCGCAGCTCGACCCGCTCGGCCTGCAGCAGATCAAGCCGCATCCGGAGCTGGACCCGGAGAATTGGGGCTTCACCGAGGCCGATCTCGACCGGCCGATCTTCATCGCCGGCGTGCTGGGGCTGGAAACCGCCACGGTGCGCGAGATCATGGCGGTGCTGCGGGCCACCTATTGCGGCCCGATCGGCGTCGAGTTCATGCATATCCAGGATCCCGACCAGAAGTCCTGGATCCAGCACCGGATGGAAGGCGCCCCCCTGGACCAGCGCCTTCGACACCGCCGCCAAGCGCGTGATCCTGGAGCAATTGACCGAGGCCGAGGGCTTCGAGGCCTTCTGCGCGAAGAAATACGTCTCCACCAAGCGTTTCGGTTTGGAAGGCGGCGAGACCACCATCCCGGCGCTGGAGACGGTGATCGAGACCGCGGCCAAGGCGGGCGCGAACGAGATCGCCATCGGCATGGCGCATCGCGGCCGGCTGAACGTGCTGGTGAATGTGGTGAAGAAGCCCTTCACCCAGGTCTTCAGCGAGTTCAAGGGTGTCGGCGCCAACCCGGACGACGTGCAGGGCTCGGGCGACGTGAAATACCACCTCGGCACCAGCACGGATGTCGAGATCGCCGGGCGGATGGTGCATCTCTCGCTGCAACCCAACCCCTCCCACCTGGAGGCGGTGGACCCGGTGGTGGTGGGCAAGGTCCGCGCGCGCCAGGACATGGCGGGCGACACCAAGGGGCGGCACTCCGTCATGGGCGTGCTGCTGCATGGCGATGCCGCCTTCGCCGGCCAGGGCCTAGTCTATGAGACCATGGCGATGAGCCAGCTCATCGGCTACCGCACCGGCGGCACGGTGCATATCGTCACCAACAACCAGATCGGCTTCACCACCGTCCCGGCGCATGCCTATTCCGGCCTCTACTGCACCGACATCGCCAAATCGGTGCAGGCGCCGATCTGGCACGTGAACGGCGACAACCCGGAGGCGGTGGTCTTCGCCGCGCGCCTGGCCGCCGAGTTCCGCCAGGAATTCTCCACCGACGTGGTGCTCGACATCGTCTGCTACCGCCGCCACGGCCATAACGAGAGCGACGAGCCGGCCTTCACCCAGCCGATCATGTACAGCCGCATCCGGGAGATGAAGACCACCCGGACCCTCTATGTCGAGCGGCTGGCGGCCGAGGGCTCGGTGCCGGCCGAGGAATCGAAGGCGATCCTGGATGCCTTCAATCAGAAGATGGAGGAAGCCTACCAGGCCTCCCAGACCTTCAAGCCGAACAAGGCGGATTGGCTGGAAGGCCATTGGAGCGGGCTGAAATCCGCCGGCTCCGAGGATGACGTCGAGAAGCTGCACGACACCGCCGTCTCGCTGGAGGAGCTGCGCGAGGTGGGCGGCGCGCTGGCCCGGGCGCCGGAGGGCTTCGCCACCAATCCCAAGATCGTCCGCCAGCTCGAGGCCAAGCGTCAGGCGATCGCGAGCGGCGAGGGGATCGACTGGGCCACCGGCGAAGCGCTGGGCTTCGGCACCCTGCTGCTGGACGGGCACCGCGTGCGGCTCTCCGGCGAGGATGTGCAGCGCGGCACCTTCAGCCACCGCCATGCCGTGCTGATCGACCAGAACACCCAGGCGGAATACGTGCCGCTGAATAATATCCGCGAGGGCCAAGCGCGGTTCGAAGCCTTCAACTCCCTGCTCTCCGAAATAGGCGTGCTGGGCCTGGAATACGGCTATACGCTCGCGGACCCGAACACCCTGGTGCTGTGGGAGGCGCAGTTCGGCGATTTCGCCAATGGCGCTCAGGTCATCATCGACCAGTTCATCGCCTCGGGCGAGACCAAGTGGCTGCGGATGTCGGGCCTGGTGATGCTGCTGCCGCATGGCTATGAGGGCCAGGGGCCGGAGCATTCCTCGGCCCGGCTGGAGCGCTACCTGCAGCTTTGCGCCGAGCGCAACATGCGGGTCTGCAACCTCACCACCCCCGCCAACTACTTCCACGCGCTGCGCCGCCAGTTGAAGGCGAATTACCGCAAGCCGCTGGTGCTGATGACGCCGAAATCCCTGCTGCGGCACAAGCTGGCGGTCAGCAGCCTGGCGGAGTTCGGCCCCGGCAGCGCCTTCCGCTACGTGATCCCGGAGAGCGACGCCATCGCCCCGGAGGAGGCCGTGACGCGCGTCGTGCTCTGCACCGGCAAGGTCTATTACGACCTGCTGCAGGCCCGCCGCGACGAGGGCGTGCAGGATGTGGCGCTGATCCGCGTGGAACAGCTCTACCCCTTCCCTGCCAATAGCCTGGCGCGGGCACTGGCGCCCTACCGCAATGCCGAGGTGGTCTGGTGCCAGGAGGAGCCCGAGAACATGGGTGCCTGGACCCATATGGACCGGCGGGTCGAGGGCGTGCTGAAGACCCTCGATATCAAGGCGAAGCGGCCGGACTATGTGGGCCGCGAGGCGGCGGCGAGCCCGGCGACCGGCCTTGCCAAGGTTCATCAGCAGCAGCAGGAAACCCTGGTGCGTGAGGCGCTCGGTCTCTGACCCCGGCGATCCGCGAGAAGGCGAATAGGACGATGGCGACCGATATCCTGGTGCCCACCCTGGGCGAAAGCGTGAGCAGCGCCACCGTGGCGCGCTGGCTGAAGAAGGCCGGCGAGGCCGTGGCGGCGGATGAGCCGCTGGTGGAGCTCGAGACCGACAAAGTGACGGTGGAGGTGAATGCCCCCTCCGCCGGCGTGATCGAGAGCATCTCCGCCGATGAGGGCGCCGAGGTGGCGCCCGGCGCCCTGCTCGGCGTGATCGGCGCGGCCGCGGCCGGGACGGCCCAGAAGCCCGCTGCCAAGCCCGCCGCCGCGCCCCCGCCGCAGCCGGCCGCCGCGAAGCCTGCCGCCGGCCCGGCGCAGCCCCGGGTGGAGCCGCCGCGCGAGCCGCATGGGCCGGTCTCCGTCCCCGGCACCCATGCCCCCCCTCCCCGCCGCCGCCAGGCTGATGGCGGAGAACCAGGTGACCGCCGGGCAGATCGGCACCGGCACCGCCAAGGATGGCCGCATCAGCAAGGGCGACGTGCTGGACTTCCTGGCCCGCCCCGCACCCGCCGCCCCCGTGGCGAAGGCCCCGCGTGCCGCCGAGGCGGGCGAGGAGCGGGTGAAGATGACCCGGCTCCGCCGCACCATCGCGATCCGGCTGAAGGAGGCGCAGAACACCGCCGCCATGCTCACCACCTTCAACGAGGTGGACATGGGCGCGGCCATGGCGCTGCGCACCGAATACCGCGATGCCTTCGAGAAGAAGCACGGCGTCAGGCTCGGCTTCATGTCCTTCTTCGTGAAGGCCTGTGTCGCGGCGTTGCGCGAGTTCCCGGCGGTCAATGCCGAGATCGACGGCGACGAGGTGGTCTACAAGAACTTCGTCCATATGGGCATCGCGGTCGGCGGCCCGAACGGGCTGCTGGTGCCGGTGCTGCGCCATGCCGAGGCGATGGGCTTCGCCGAGATCGAGAAGGCCATCGGCTCCTTCGGCAAGCGCGCCCGCGACGGCCAGATCAAGCTGGAGGAACTCACCGGCGGCAGCTTCACCATCACCAATGGCGGCATCTACGGCTCGCTGATGTCGACGCCGATCCTGAACCCGCCGCAATCCGGCATCCTCGGCATGCACAAGATCCAGGACCGGGCGATGGTGGTGGGTGGCAAGATCGAGATCCGCCCGATGATGTACCTGGCGTTGAGCTACGACCACCGGATCGTGGACGGCAAGGAAGCCGTCAGCTTCCTGGTCCGGGTGAAGGAAGGCGTGGAGGACCCGCGCCGGCTGATGCTGGACATCTGAGTCGCCGGGCCTTCGATGGATCGGCCCGCTGCGTGGTGGGTCGATCCCGAAGCCTGACTTGCCGGCGGGTGCGTGCTACAATCGCGCTACCCTACGTTGCAGCGGAAGAAGTCCATGCGCTCCTATGACGGCCAGTTCTCCGATAACCGCCCGCTCAAGCGGACCCGCGAGGAGAAGGTGCGCCTGCTCGCCGAGCTGAAGGAGACGCTGCGCTCCCTCAAGCCGCATACCTCGGCCGATCTCCGCACCTCGATCAACGGCAAGATCAAGGAGCTGGAGGCGGAGCTGGCCGCCCCGCCGCCGCCGCCGCGCGAGCGCCGCGGCCCGCCGCAGGAGCAGTTCGGCACCGGCCCCCGCCCGCCCCGCCGCCCCCGCCCGCCGCGGGAATTCTGACCCGGGGCGGATACCCCCTGGCCAAGCCCGCCGCCGCCGCGCACCCTGGTGCCCGCGGCATCGGGAGGGAAGACGCGGCATGCGCCTGAAGGACAGGATCGCCATCATCATCGGCGCCGGGCAGGGCCCCGGCGAGGGGCTCGGCAATGGCCGCGCCACCGCGCTGCGCTTCGCGGAGGAAGGCGCGAAGCTGCTCTGCGTGGACCGCGACCTCGGCTCGGCCGGGCAGACGGCGGCGATGATCCGCGAGGCCGGCGGGGAAGCCGCCGCCTTCCAGGCGGATGTGACGCGGGAGGCCACGCTCGCCGCCACCATGCAGGAGGCGATGCGGCTCTGGGGCCGGATCGACGTGCTGCACTACAATGTGGGCGTGTCGCTGGCCGGCGGCGATGCCTCGCCCACCGAGATCACCGAGGAAGCCTTCGACCGCATCACCGCCCTCAACCTGCGCGGCTTCGTCATGGCCGTGAAGCACGCGCTGCCGGTCATGCGGCAGCAGCGTTCCGGCGTGGTCCTGTCCATCTCCTCGGCGGCGGCGGTGGAGAGCTACCCTTACGTCACCTACAAGGCCACCAAGGCAGCGATGATCGCCTATACCGAGCAGGTGGCGATCCAGAACGCCGAATACGGCATCCGCTGCAACACCATCCTGCCCGGGCTGATGGATACCCCCATGGCGGTGGATACCCGCGCCCGCACCACCGGGCGGAGCCGCGCCGAGGTGGCGGCGGAGCGCGACGCCAAGGTGCCGCTGCGCCGCAAGCAGGGCACCGCCTGGGACGTAGCCAATGCGGCGCTCTTCCTGGCCAGCGACGAGGCCGGCTTCATCACCGGCGTCGCCCTGCCGGTGGATGGCGGGCGGATCGTGCAGATCGGCTGAAGCCGGTGCCGCGGGCGGGGGCCGCCTTGTATCTGCGGCCCGATTCAGGCCTCCGGGCCCTGCGGCCCTCCGGTCATCGGGTCGTCTCTGCAGCCCGATTCAGGCCTCTGGGCCCTGCGGCCCTCCGGTCATCGGGCCGCCCTCAGCCCGGCTGCGGCCGCAGCGCCTCGTAGCTGGCGCGGACCAGCGCCGCGCCGTGCCGCCGCTCCAGCCGCCGCACCGTGAAATGCGCCACCGCGATGGTGCGGAAATGCTCCAGGAAGGCCAGGTTCACCGCCGCCCCCGCCGCGGCGCCCACCACCGGCGCCGCCTGGGCCGAGAGCTTCAGCGAGACCGGCCCGCCGAAGCGGGCGGCGATGGTGCCGATGAAGCCCGGCAGCAAATGGCCGAGGCTGCGGCCCACCGTGCCCTTCAGGGCTTCCGTCAGGGCCAGGCGCATGGCGAAATAGCCGGATTCGCTGGCATCGTCCGTGGGCTCGCGGCCGCCCAGGGCGAAGACCTTCAGGCATTCCGCGGCCGTCGCGGGGTCGGCCAGGTCCTCGCCCTGCTCGGCGGCGGCGGCGGCGATCTGGCGTAGCAGCAGGCTGGTGGAGACCGGCAATTCCAGCAGCGTCCCCGGCAGGCCGAAGGCGCCGCCGGCCATGCCCGAGGCCGCCAGCAGCCCGCGATGCAGCCAGGCCTGCGGCAGCGGCGTGGGGTTGCGGCCGGGCTCGCTGCGCAGCGCCGCGGCCAGGGCGGCCTCCAGGGCGCGGCGCACGGCATCCTCGATCAGGCGCTGCGCCGGGCCGGGCAGGCGGCGCTTCAGCGCCTCCACCGAACTGCCGACCAGGCTGGCGAGGCGCACCGGCAACGAGACGCCTTCCAGGATCGCGGTGGCGGCGGCAAGCTCCTCGCGGGCGTCGTGCGGCAGGCCGGCGGGCACGGGAAGCTGGGCGGGTTCGGTCATGCTCGGTCCTTCTGGGCGGTGCAGCGGCAACGCCGGAACCCGGCCGGATGTTCGATTCAGCCGCGCGGGCGCAGGTTGTCGCGCAGCCAGGCGGCGAAACCATCTTCGGGCAGGTCGCCGGCGGCGAGGTCGAGCATGGCAGCGGTCGCCACGGCTTGGTCGGCAGTCAGGTCGAACCCGTTCAGTTTCAGGAACACGCCGGCCGCGGCAAAGGCCGCCCGCTTGTTGCCATCCACGAAAGGGTGGTTGCGGGCGATGCCTGCCGCGTAGGAGGCAGCCAGCCGGCCGATATCGGTGACGCCCTCATAGGCGAAGAGGTTCAGCGGGCGGGCCAGCGCGCTTTCCAGCAAGCCCTCATCGCGGAGACCGGCCGCCCCGCCGAAAGCCGCGAGGCTTTCGGCGTGCAGGAACAGGAGGGCCTGCTTCGACAGCCACCTCGGCTCGGCGCTCATTTGGCCAGCGCGCGGAAGGTCTCCCGGTATTCCTTCATCAACTCGCGGCCGAGCCGAACCTGCTCCTCGACCTCCGGATCGAGGGTGGTCAGCAACAGGCTGCCATGCGGCTGCTCCACCACATGCAGGCTGTCACCCTCCGCCAGGTTCAGCCGGGCCAGCAATTCCTTCGGCAGCACCAGGCCCACCGAATTGCCTATTGCCCGCAGTTTCAAGGTCGCCATGGCCAGAGCCCTCCGTTTCCACGGGAGTTATAACGCCCTGGCCCCGGTCCCGTCCATACGGAAGTTATAACGCGCCCTACAGGATGTAGCGGCTGAGATCGGCGCTGCTGGCCAGCGGCGCCACCTTCTCCTGCACATAGGCCGCGTCCACTCGCACCGCCTCGCCGCCGCGGTCGCTGGCGCTGAAGGAGATCTCCTCCAGCAGCCGTTCCAGCACCGTGGCCAGGCGGCGGGCGCCGATATTCTCGATCCGGGCATTGATGTCGGCGGCGAGGTCGGCCACCGCGTCCACGGCATCCCCGGTGATGTCGAGCGTCAGCCCCTCGGTGCCCAGCAGCGCCACGTATTGCTTGATGAGCGAATGCTCGGGCTCGGTCAGGATGCGGCGGAAATCCTCGCGCGTGAGCGCCGCAAGCTCGACCCGGATCGGCAACCGCCCCTGCAATTCCGGCAGCAGGTCGGAGGGCTTGGAGAGGTGGAAGGCGCCGGAGGCGATGAACAGGATATGGTCGGTCTTCACCGGCCCGTGCTTGGTGGTGACGGTGGTGCCCTCGATCAGCGGCAGCAGGTCGCGCTGCACGCCCTCGCGGCTCACGTCGCCGCCACGGAAGCCGCCCTCGCCGGTGCTGCGGGCGATCTTGTCGATCTCGTCGAGGAAGACGATGCCGTTGTTCTCGGCATTGGCCACCGCGTCGCGGGTCAGCGCGTCCTGGTCCAGCAGCTTGTCCGCCTCGTCGCGGACCAGCGCCACGCGGGCATCGGCCACGGTCATCTTGCGCGGCTTGGTGCGGCCGCCGCCGAACATCTTGCCCAGCATGTCCTGCATGTTCTGCATCTGCAGGCCCTGGGCGCCGGGCAGGTCGATCATGCCGATCGGCATGCCGCCGCCGGCATCGGCGATCTGCACCTCGACCTCGCGGTCCTCGATCTGGCCCTCGCGCAGCATGCGGCGGAATTTCATCCGCGTCTCGCCGCTGGCGCCCTCGCCCACCAGCGCCGTCACCAGCCTTTCCTCGGCGGCAAGCTCGGCCTTGGCCTGGACGTCCTTGCGGGCCTGCTCCCGCATCTGGGTGATGGAGACCTCGACCAGATCCCGCAGGATGCTTTCCACGTCGCGGCCGACATAGCCAACCTCGGTGAATTTGGTGGCCTCCACCTTCAGGAAGGGGGCGTTGGCGAGCCGCGCCAGGCGGCGGGCGATCTCGGTCTTGCCGCAGCCGGTGGGGCCGATCATCAGGATGTTCTTCGGCACCACCTCCTCGCGGATGCCCTCCGGCAGTTGCTGCCGGCGCCAGCGGTTGCGCAACGCAATGGCCACGGCGCGCTTGGCGTCGTTCTGGCCGACGATGTAGCGGTCGAGCTCCGAGACGATCTCGCGCGGGCTCAGGTTCACGGCTTCGATGGGCATCGTTCAGGCCGCTTCCAGCACTTCGAGGGTGACGTTGCCATTGGTATAGACGCAGATGTCGCCGGCGATCTTCATGGCGCGGCGGCAGACCTCCTCGGCCGTGATGTCCGGCACGTCGACCAGCGCCCGCGCCGCGGCCAGCGCGTAATTGCCCCCCGAACCGATGCCGATGATGGCATCCTCCGGCTCCAGCACATCGCCCTGGCCGGTCAGCAGCAGGGACCGCTTCGCATCGGCCACCGCCAGCAGCGCCTCCAGCCGGCGCAGGTAGCGGTCGGTGCGCCAGTCCTTGGCGAGTTCGACGCAGGCGCGCTCCAACTGGTCCGGGAAGCGTTCCAGCTTGGCTTCCAGCCGTTCCAGCAGGGTGAAGGCATCGGCCGTGGCGCCGGCGAAGCCCGCCAGCACCTTGCCCTGCGCGATGCGCCGGACCTTGCGGGCATTGCCCTTCACAACCGTCTGGCCGAGCGAGACCTGGCCGTCGCCGGCCATGGCGACTTGGGCGCCCTTGCGGACGCAGAGGATGGTGGTGCCGTGCCACCCCAGGGGGTCACGGCCCGGGTCGCGTTGTTCGGAAGACATGGCCCCGATTTGGGCTCTCGTAAGGCTGTTAGCAACGGTGGATGGGTAGCGCTCGACTGCGGGGCCAGGCAGATCGGCGATTCAGAAGCTCTGAACCACGTTCGGCAATGGCCTCATGTGCAGGCGTGGTTTCAAGGGGCAACTTAGTTGCCCCTTTCGGGGATGACCGATAGCCTGGGCAGGATTGGCCCGACGGAGCTTGCAGTGGACGCCACACGCCTTCCCGCTTTCCTTCAGTCGCCCCAGAGCCTATCCGACCATCTCGAAGCCCATTTCTCCGAGCGGTCGAGCAAAGAGCGAGGCGACACGTTCGTGAGTGTGGCTCTTAAGATCATTCCCCTCACGGAAAAAGGGAAACATTTCCACGAAATACAGCTATCAAAAAAGCAGACTCATGACGAGGGCGCTGATCTTATATCAGCGCCCAACGAGGATGGGGAAATACTAATAGGTCAATCAAAGTATAGAATTCGGCAAAAAAATTGAATTCGACAGCATAATTAGTAAATTCCAAAGTTATGAGCGCAAAAAAAACAGCGCATTCGAAAGGCTTATTGTTTGACATTGATGAAAACAAAAGCCTGCATTTTATCATTGTCACATCATCTGATCTAACAGAAATTCTTCGCTCCTATCGAGAGAGTGAGCTGGCGTCCAAAGCGTATTTTGAAGAACTTAGCAGGCAAGGCCGCATTGAAATTTTCCACGGACCTGATTTGCTGAAAATGCTTAGGCAGCACTACTTCCGTGCACACGCCGTTCCAACTGAGCTGAAAATAAGTTCCGCTGCTGGATGGTTAAATGCTGGAAATGCTTTTCTCGGGATAGTCAAGGGCGCCGACATCAAACGCTTGCATGCAGAATTTGGTGAGGCGCTATTCTTCGAAAATATAAGAGATTTTATAGGAACATCGCCGAACAGCAAGCAGGAAGAGCGGGTCACAGTTAACGAAGAGATAACCAGGACAATTCGGGAACAGCCCGCACGAATGTTAGAGCGAAATAACGGGATTGTATTACGCGCGGCCTCAGTGCGACCAGATGGCCAGCATACTTTGCATTTATTTGACGCTAGTATCGTCAACGGATGTCAAACGACAATGTGCTTGGCCCTCAGCTCTGACGTAGCCGATGACTGTTGTATCGCCTTGAAAGTGGTGCAAACGAATGATGCATGGGAGATCACCAAAACCGCAAACTCTCAAAACAACATCCGGCAAATAGAGCTAAAATTAGCAAAATTTTTGCGGCCCCAGTTGTTGCGACGAGCAGCAAACGACCTGGGATACGGTTTCCAAGAGGGCATTTCAGCTACCGCACGCCTTATTCTTAACGAAATTTACCAAGATCACGTTGACTATGAGGAAATCAAGTATCTATACCTCGGACTTTTTTCTACAAGGCCTGGCAATATTTTTGGCTACAATTACGTTGACATCCGTTATGATGTTCTTGAGGCGCTTATAAGTAATGAAGAGGTCGAGAAATACGTATTTGCCACCATGTTTCTTATTACAAAACGCACACAGGAAGCGGCAGAGCTATGCAATCAGTCCTTAAAAGGCACACCATTCGCTGAACTTTTCAAAAGATTTTTTGACGAAGACAAATCTATATATCGCATGTACTTCGCCATACTGGCACTCTGTGCGGCCACACAGGAGGATATTTCTGACCGAAAGAGCGACACAATTATAGAGCGCGACCGAATGGTAAATATGTTAAAACAAATTAGAATACTACTTGAGAATAAAGCTGAAGAGTTTTCTTTTGTTTATCAGCAGGCTTTTTTGATAGCGGCCGAATCGACATTAGAATTTGAGAGTGAACAAGAAGTGCAGAAAAATATGCATTCAATTATCAAAAGAGGTTTCAAAATTAATTATCAGAAATTACGCCTTCGGCTCCAAACTATGCCGTTTTCTCGCTCTCCAATATGAACTCCGCTTGCTCCGATCTAAATTGCCCCAGCAGGAAGCCTGCTCCATAGCGGCGGCCCCTCGCCAAGCCGCCGCCACGGGGCTAAACCCCGGTGCATGGACGCCGACCGCAACCCAGGATTGAGCCCGCCCTCCCGCCGTGCCGAATTGGCCCGCACCACGGCGGAAACCGCCATCCGCGCCACGCTGGTCCTGGACGGGACCGGCAAGGCCGAGGTCAGCACGGGCATCGGCTTCCTCGACCACATGCTCACCGCGCTGGCCCGGCACGCGCTGTTCGATCTCACGCTGGAAGCCAGGGGCGACCTGCATATCGACTTCCACCACACCACCGAGGATGTCGGCATCGTGCTCGGCCAGTGCCTGCGCGCGGCGCTCGGCGACAAGCGCGGCATCCGCCGCTACGGCCAGGCCCTGCTGCCAATGGACGAGGCGCTGGCGGAGGCCGCGGTGGACATCTCCGGCCGCCCCTTCCTCGCCTGGTCGGTGCCCTTCGCCCGCGACAAGGTCGGGGAGATGGACACGGAATTGTTCGAGGAGTTCTTCCGCGCCTTCGCCCTCAACGCAGGTGTGACCCTGCATGTCACCTTGAAGGCCGGCACCAACGCGCACCATGTCGCTGAGGCATGTTTCAAGGCGCTGGCCCGGTCGCTGCGCATGGCCGTGGAGACCGACCCGCGCTCCCCCGATTCCGTGCCCTCGACCAAGGGCGTGCTGGAGGGCTGATGCGCGTCTGGACTGTGCATGCGCCTGCCGCGGCATCCCGCCGGGCGCGCCCGCCCGTGCTGGTGCCGGAGGGCTTCTCCTGGGGCGCCTTCCTCTTCGCCCTGCCCTGGCTGCTGCTGCATCGGCTCTGGCTGGAGGCGCTGATCTATGTCGCCGCCGTGCTGCTGCTGGTGCTGCTCCTGCCGCCGCCGGCCGGCCCGGTGGCGGCGGTGGCCCTGCAATTCCTCCTCGGCGCGCATGCCCAGGACCTGCGCCGGCGCGCCCTGGCGCGGCGCGGCTACGCGCAGCCGCATGTGGTGGTGGCGCCGAATGCGGACCTGGCCCTGGCCCGGCTGCTGGATGCCCGGCCGGATCTCGCCGGAATCTGGGCCCAGGCGGCGCTCGGCAGGACGGATTTGGGCAAGACCGGTCCGCGCAGGGCCGTCCCGGCATGAGCGCAACCCGGCGGATCGCGGTGGTGGACCCGGGCTCGGGCAACCTGGCCTCGGTGCTGCGGGCGCTGGAACGCGCCTCGGCCATGGCGGAGGTGCCGATCGCCGCCGCCATCACCCGGCATCACGGCGATGTGGCGGCGGCCGACCGTGTCATCCTGCCCGGCCAGGGCGCCTTCGCCGCCTGCATGCGCGGGTTGCAGGCGCTGCCCGGCATGGTGGAGACGCTGGAGGAGAGGGTGCGCGGCCGCGGCCTGCCGCTGCTCGGCATCTGTGTCGGCATGCAGATCATGGCCGAGCGCGGGCTGGAGCATGGCGTGACCCCCGGCCTCGGCTGGATCACCGGCGAGATGGCGCCCATGGCCCCGCGCGGGCCCAATGGCGCCGCCCTGCCGCTGCCGCAGATGGGCTGGAACACGCTGGACTTCCCGGCCGGAGGGCACCCGCTGCTGGATGGCGTCCGCCCGGGCGAGCATGCCTATTTCGTGCATTCCTATGCGCTCCGTGGCGCGGCGGAGCATGAGGTCGCGGCCACCACCGACTACGGCGGCAGGGTCGTCGCCATGGTGGCCCGGGGCAATGTCGCCGGCACCCAATTCCATGTGGAGAAAAGCCAGACCGTGGGCCTACGCATCCTTGCGAATTTCCTGAAATGGGAACCATGAGCGGGAAGACGCCGATGAGCAGCGCCGCGTCCAGGAAAACCGAGCTTTGGGTGGACCGCGTCACCGAACTATCCGAACACGAGATGGCGGAGCTCTGCGAGGCCACCGATGCCGCGATCATCGAGGGCGGCGGCTTCGGTTGGGTGGAGCCGCAGGGCCGGGCCGCGCTGGAGCGGCATTTCCGCGGCGCCATGCTGGTGCCGGAACGCGAGCTCTTCGTGGCGCGGCTCGACGGGCTGGTGGTGGGCAGCGCGCAACTGGTCCGCCCGCCCCGCAACAACGAGGCGCAGGCATTCTCCGCCAGCCTCACCCACGCCTATATCGCCCCCTATGGCCGTGGCCACGGCCTGGCCAGGCTGATGATCCGGCGGGTGGAGGAGCGCGCCGCGGCCTTGGGCCACCGGGTGCTGAATCTCGATGTGCGGGAGACGCAGGAGATCGCGATCGGGGTCTTCGAGGGGCTCGGCTATATCCGCTGGGGCACCCACCCCGCCTATGCCAGGGTGCGCGGCCAGACGGTCGCCGGGCATTTCTACTACAAGCTGCTCGAACCCGGCCGGGGCCGCAGCACCGGGCAGGTGATGGGGCTGGAGGTCGGTTGAGATGGCGCTGACTCTCTATCCCGCCATCGACCTCAAGGGCGGCCAGGTGGTGCGGCTGAAGCGCGGCGACATGGCGCAGGCCACCGTCTATTCCGGGGAGCCCGCCGCGCAGGCCCGCAAATCGCCGCCACCGGCTTCGCCTGGCTGCATGTGGTGGACCTCGACGGCGCCTTCGCCGGCCGCCCGGCCAATGCCGCGGCGGTGGAGGCGATCCTGGGTGCGGTGCCCGGCCTGCCCGTGCAATTGGGCGGCGGCATCCGCAGCATGGCGACGGTGGAGGCTTGGCTCTCGCGCGGGGTGCAGCGGGTGATCCTGGGCTCGGCGGCGCTGAAGGACCCGGAATTCGCCCGCGCCGCCTGCCAGGCGCATCCCGGCCGCGTCGCCGTCGGGATCGATGCGCGCAAGGGGCTGGTGGCGACCGAGGGCTGGGCGCAGGTCAGCACCATGCCGGCGCTGGACCTGGCGCGGCGCTTCGAGGATGCCGGCGCCGCCGCTATCATCTACACCGATATCGACCGCGACGGCATGCTGGGCGGGGTCAACCTGGAAGCCACCCTGGCCCTGGCCCGCGCGATGACGCTGCCGGTGATCGCCTCGGGCGGCGTCGCCTCGCTGGACGACCTGGCGGCGCTGGCAGCGGTGGCGGCGGAGGGGATCGAGGGCGTCATCATCGGCCGCGCGCTTTATGACGGGCGGGTCGATCCGGTGCGGGCGCTGGCGCTGGCGGGGGCGTAGCGTGGCCATGGCGGAACCGGCGGCGCAGGTCTAGCCTTCCCTCGTTGCCCCGGGGGGAAACAAGCCATGCGGATGCTATCGATGGGTCGCCGGGCGCTGGCGCTCGGCCTAGTCGGCCTGCTGGTCCTGGCCGGCGCGGCGGGCGCCGCCGAGGTCCGGGTGATGACCTCGGGCGGCTTCACCGCCGCCTATCGCGTGCTGGGGCCGGAATTCGAGCGCGCCACCGGCCATACCCTTTCCACCGCGCTCGGCGCCTCCATGGGCAATGCGCCGGATGCCATCCCGCAGCGGCTCGGGCGCGGGGAGCCGGCGGATGTGGTGATCCTGGCCGCCGAAGGGCTCGAAGCCCTGGTCCGGGCCGGCCATGTGGTGCCGGGCAGCCGCGTCGACCTCGCCGAATCCCTCATCGGCATGGCGGTCCGCGCCGGCGCGCCGCGGCCCGACATCAGCTCGGTCGAGGCATTCAAGCGGACCCTGCTGGAGGCGCGCTCGATCGCCTATTCCGCCAGTGCCAGCGGCGTCTACATCTCCACCCAGCTCTACCAACGCCTGGGCCTCGCCGATCAGCTCATGCCGAAAAGCCGGCGCATCCTGAGCGAGCGGGTCGGCAGCGTGGTGGCGCGCGGCGAGGCCGAGATCGGCTTCCAGCAGGTCAGCGAACTGCTGCCCATCCAGGGCATCGACTATGTCGGGCTGATCCCGCGGGAATTGCAGCAGGTGACGGTCTTCTCGGCCGGCCTTGCCGCGAAGGCCGAGCAGCCGGAGGCGGCGCGGGCGCTGATTCGCTTCCTCTCCGCGCCCGCCGCCCGCGACACCATCGCCCGGACCGGCCTGGAGCCGATGGCGGCACCGGAACTGGTGCGCTGATCCGGCGCAGCAAAGTCGCTTGACCCGAGGGCGCTTCGGCGGCAAGCGGAAGCCCCCGCGGCCCGCCGCGGTGCCGATAATTCCACAGGTGATCCGGTGCTCGCGCTGCGCGTCATACCCTGCCTCGATGTGAAGGACGGCCGCGTCGTGAAGGGCGTCAATTTCGTGGCGCTGCGCGATGCCGGTGACCCGGTGGAACAGGCCCGCGCCTATGACCGGGAGGGCGCGGACGAGATCACCTTCCTCGACATCGCGGCCAGTCACGAGAATCGCGACACCATCCTGGACGTGGTCGCCCGCACCGCGGCCGAGGTCTTCATCCCGCTGACCGTCGGTGGCGGCGTCCGCTCGGTGGAGGATATCCGCCGCCTGCTGCTGGCCGGCGCCGACAAGGCCAGCATCAACAGCGCCGCCGTGGCCGAGCCCGAGCTGGTCTCCCGCGCCGCGGAGGCCTTCGGCAGCCAGTGCATCGTGGTGGCGGTGGATGCCCGCGCCAGCGGCCCTGGCCGCTGGGAGGTCTTCACCCATGGCGGAAGGCGCGGCACCGGACTCGATGCGGTGGAATGGGCGCGGCGCATGGCGGCGGCCGGCGCGGGGGAGATCCTGCTGACCTCGATGGACCGGGACGGCACCAAATCCGGCTTCGACCTCGACCTGCTGCGGGCGGTGCGGGCGGCGACCGGGGTGCCGCTCATCGCCTCGGGCGGGGTCGGCACGGTCGGGCATTTCGTGGAGGGGGCACGGGCCGGGGCCAGCGGGCTGCTGGCGGCCAGCGTCTTCCATTACGGCGAGTTCCGCGTCGCCGATGCCAAGGCGGCGCTGGCCGCGGCCGGGCTGCCGGTGCGGCCCGTCCCCGGCCAGGCGGAGGCAGCCTGAGCATGGGGAAACCCACCAAGACGAAGCCCGCCAAGGCAAAGAAGAAAGCGGCGGGAAAGGCGGCGCCGATCTCCCGCGCCCTGCCGCTGCCGCCGGCCCTGCCGGCCGTGCCGGTGAAGCCGCCCAAATCGGTGCGCCGGGCCGAGGCCAGCCACCTCCGCCCGCTGGAGATCGCGCCCGCCGGCGATGCGCCAGGCAGCGCCCCCGTGCTCGACCGGCTCTGGCAGACGGTGGAGGCCAGGCGCCAATCGGGCGACACCACCAATTCCCATTCCGCCCGGCTGCTGGCGCGCGGCACCGCCAAGGTGGCCCAGAAGCTAGGCGAGGAGGCGGTGGAATGCGTCATCGAGGCGACGCAGGGCCACCGGGCCGGGACCATCCTGGAATCCGCCGACCTGCTCTATCACCTGCTGGTGGTCTGGGTGGATGCCGGCATCCGGCCGGAGGAGGTCTGGGCCGAATTGCGCCGGCGGGAGGGCATCAGCGGCATCGCCGAGAAGGCGGCCCGGCCGAAGGGCATTGTCCGCGCCGCCCGCACCAGCAAGCTGCCCTGACCAAAGGGCTTCCCGCTCGTCCAGGCTCACGGGAAGCCCTTCTGATTGTTTTCGGTCACATTGTCTGCGGCCAACCGCGCAGACTTGGCCGGAAAATGTTCCAGGAGGGATCGCCGCCATGTCCATCTCCGGCCTGCCGCCCTACGACCCCGGCAATATCTTCGCCCGCATCCTGCGCGGCGAGATCCCCTGCAAGCGGGTGCATGAGGACGAATACGCCCTCGCCTTCCATGACATCGCGCCGCAGGCGCCGGTGCATGTGCTGGTGATCCCGAAGGGGGAATGGGTCAGCGCCGCGGATTTCCACGCCGCCGCGCCCGCCGAGACGATCGCCGGCTTCTGGCGCGCCGTCTCCGCCGTGGCCCGCGAACTGGGGCTGGAAGCCGGCGGCTACCGCATCCTGTCCAACATGGGCGCCGATGGCGGGCAGGAAGTCGGGCATTTCCATGTCCATATCTTCGGCGGCCGCCGCCTCGGCCGGATGGTGCCGCCGGGCTGAACCGCCCGATGGCCGGAGGGCGCTGGCGCCCAGAGGGCTGAATCGGCCGGCGCAAGAGACCGCCCGGAGAGCTGAATCGGCCGGCGCAAGAAACCTGCTCCCTTGAAGCCGGCGGGCCAAGCGGCGAGATTGCCGCCATGCCCCTGACCTCCCAGGATGAGGCCCGCGCCGCCCTCGCCGCCGCCGGCCAGCTTCCCGATGCCGAGATCGACCTGGCCGCGGTGGCCCTGCAATTCGCCCGGATCGACGCGCCGGATGCGGATTGGCGCGCCACCGCCGCCGCACTCTCGGAACTGGCCCAGGGCGCCGTGGCCGCCGCCGCCGCGGATGGCGAAGCCGATGCCGGCGACCCGGAGCGCCGCCGGATGCTGCTGGCCGGGCTGATCCATGGCCGCCTCGGCTATGCCGGCGATGCCGAGGCTTATGATGACCTGGCCAATGCCAACCTGATCCGGGTGGTGGAGCGGCGCCGCGGCCTGCCCATCGCGCTCGGCATCCTCTGGCTGCATGCCGCCGAGGCCGCGGGCTGGTCCGCGCATGGGGTGGATTTCCCCGGGCATTTCCTGGTGGCGGTGGAGGGCGCGCGCGGCCAGGCGCTGGTGGATGTCTTCGCCGGCGGCACCGGCCTGCAGGCGCCCGACCTCCGGCGCCTCATCAAGCGCATCGAGGGCGACAGGGCGGAGCTGCGGCCCGGCCTGCTGCGGCTGCTGGACAAGCGCGGCGCGCTGCTCAGGCTGCAGAACAACATCAAGCTGCGGCGGCTGCGCGGCGGCGACCTGCCCGGCGCGCTCGACTGCACGGAGGACATGCTGCGCCTCGCCCCCGATCATGCGGCGCTCTGGCGGGAGGCCGGGCTGATGAACCAGCGGCTGGACCGGATCGGCGCCGCGCTGGGCTGCCTCGACCGGTCGCTGGAACTGGAGCCGGAGGGCGAGGCCGCCGCCCGCACCCGCATGGTGGCGGAGGAATTGCGGCACCGGCTGAACTAGAGCGTGGTCGCTTGAGGTGCTCGCACCGAAAAGCGTGAATCACGCAATCAAACAAAGGCCTGGAGCATGATGCGTGAACGAAGGTGAACGCATCATGCTCTAGTGGTCCGATCCTGACGCTTGGTCCCCAAGCGTCAGGTGAATCGGCCCACCACTAGCCGCGCGCCCCATGCGGCCCCTGGCGTTTCGCCCGGACCGGTGCCAACAGAGCGGCGGAAAACGGTGCAGGAGAGCCCGATGGCGCATGCCTTGCGGGTCGCGGTCCAGATGGACCCGATCCAGTCGATCAATATCGATGCCGACAGCACCTTCGCCCTGATGCTGGAGGCCCAGGCGCGCGGCCATGCGCTGTGGCACTACCATGTGCGCGACCTGGCGCTGTTCGGCGGCCGGGTGGTGGCCCGGGCGCAGCCGGTGACGGTGCAGCGCAGGCAGGGCGAGCATTGGGCCTTCGGCGCGGAGGAGGAACTCGACCTCGGAGCCATGGACGTGGTGCTGATGCGCCAGGACCCGCCCTTCGACATGGCCTATATCACGGCCACCCATATCCTGGAGCATATCCACCCGAAGACCCTGGTGGTGAACGACCCGGCCAGCGTCCGCAACGCGCCGGAGAAGCTCTTCGTCACGCATTTCCCGGACCTGATGCCGGAGACGCTGGTGACGGCGGACCGGCAGCAGATCATGCGGTTCCGGGAAAGGCATGGCGACATCATCATCAAGCCATTGTTCGGCAATGGCGGCGCCGGCGTCTTCCACCTGCGCCCCGAGGACCCCAACCTGAATGCGCTGGTGGAGATGTTCACCGAACGCTCGCGGGAGCCGCTGGTGGTGCAGAAATACGTCCCCGCCGTGCGGCAGGGCGACAAGCGCATCATCCTGGTGGACGGGGTGGCGATGGGCGCCATCAACCGCGTGCCGGCGGCGGGCGAGGCGCGCAGCAACATGCATGTCGGCGGCCGGGCGGAGCAGACCACGCTGACCGAGCGCGAGCGCGAGATCTGCGAGGCGATCGGGCCGGAACTCAAGGCGCGCGGCATGATCTTCGTCGGCATCGACGTGATCGGCGGCTACCTGACGGAAATCAACGTCACCAGCCCGACCGGGCTGCAGGAGATCGCGCGCTTCGACGGGGTGCATCTGGAACGCGCGATCTGGGATGCGATCGAGGCGCGGCGGGGCTGACGCCGCCCGCCATGCCTCAGCGGAGCGGCACGTGGAACGAGAAGCCGAGGCTCGGCGGGGCGTAGTAGACCGGCGGCGGCGGTGGCGGCGCATAATAGACCGGCGGCGGCGCGTAGTAGTGGCGGCGGGGCGGCGGCGCATAGACCACGGCGGGCGGTGGCCCCCAATAGGGCGGCGGCGGGCCGTGCCAGCCGCGCCTCCAGGGTGGATCGGCCTGCGCCGGGCTGGCGGCGAGGGCCGCGGCGCCGAGGGTGGCAAGGGCCATCAGGGTCCGGAAGCTGGCCATGCGGCGGGTTCCCAAGCGTGCCCGCCGGGATGCGGGGCGTTCTGAAGGCGGTATATTGCCCGCAAAACAACCCCTGGTTCAAGTGGCGGCCCCGGCACAACCTGTGGCCTCTGGCAGCGCCTATCGCCCGGCTGCCGCGGTGCCCGGCCGGTCAGGCGCGGATCGCCTTCTCGGCCGGCAGCAATTCCAGGCCCAGCGCCGCCGCCACGGCGGGGTGGATGACCCTTCCCGCATGCACGTTCAGCCCCTGCGCCAGATGCGGGTTCTCCGCCAGCGCCCGCCGCCAGCCCTTCTCCGCCAGTTGCAGGGTGAAGGGCAGGGTGGCGTTGTTCAGCGCCACCGCGCTTGTGCGCGCCACCGCGCCCGGCATGTTGGTGACGCAGTAATGCACCACGCCCTCCTCCAGATAGGTCGGCTCGGCATGGGTGGTGGGGCGGGAGGTCTCGAAGCAGCCGCCCTGGTCGATCGCCACATCCACCATCACGCTGCCCGGCCGCATCCGCCGCACCGTCTCCCGCGTGACGAGTTTCGGCGCCGCGGCGCCCGGCACCAGCACCGCGCCGATGACGAGGTCGGCCTCCAGCACCGCCGCCTCCACCGCCTCGGCCGTGGCGAAGAGCGTGGCGACCGCGCCACCGAATTCACGGTCCAGCGCATCCAGCGCCCGCAGCGAACGGTCGAGCACGATGGTGCGCGCCCGCATCCCGGCGGCGATGCGCGCGGCATTGCCGCCCACCACGCCGCCGCCGATGATCGCGACCCGCGCCCCCGGCACCCCCGGCACGCCAGAGAGCAGGATGCCAGCGCCGCCCGCCCCCTTCTCCAGGCAATGGGCGCCCACCTGCACGGCCATGCGGCCGGCCACCTCGCTCATCGGCGCCAATAGCGGCAGGCCACCCTGGGCATCGGTGACGGTCTCATAGGCGATGGCGGTGCAGCCGCTGCCCATCAACCCGCGGGTCTGCTCGGGGTCGGGCGCCAGGTGCAGGTAGGTGAAGAGGATCTGGCCGGGGCGGAGCTGCCGCCATTCCGCCGGCTGCGGCTCCTTCACCTTCACCACCAGCTCGGCCTCGGCGAAGACCGTGGCGGCATCCGGGGCGATGCGGGCGCCGGCCGCCTGGTAGGCCGCATCCGGGAAGCCGATGGCGACGCCGGCGCCGGCCTCCACCAGCACCTGATGGCCGTGCCCGACCAGGTCCCTGACCGAGGCGGGCACCAGCCCCACCCGGTATTCATGGACCTTCACTTCCTTCGGCACCCCGACCAGCATGACGGCATCCTTTCTCCGGATGCCGGAACATCTAGTCAGTGGGCAGGAAGATGAACACCACCGCGCCGACCAGGCAGCCCATGGCCGCCAGGTAGTTCCAGCGCAGGCTTTCGCCCAGATACAGCACGCTGAAGCCGGCGAAGACCGACAGCGTGATCACCTCCTGCATCACCTTCAATTGCTGGCCGCTATAGGTGCCGGAGATATAGCCGATCCGGTTGGCCGGCACCGCCAGGCAGTATTCCAGCAAGGCGATCCCCCAGGAGACGGCGATCGCCAGCCAGAGGGGCCAGGCCGGGCGCTTCAGGTGCCCGTACCAGGCGAAGGTCATCATCACGTTGGAAGCCACCAGCAGCAGCGGCGGCCAGAGCAGGGAGGGGTTCATGCCAAGGGACTCATGCCCGTGCCGTCTCCGGCGGCAGCCGGCGCAGCAGCCACAGCATGATCGCCATGGCCGGCAGCGCCGCCGCGGTAGTCAGCAGGAAGAAGCCCGGCCAGCCCAACCCCTCGGCCAGCCAGCCGGAGGAGGCGCCCAGCGTGCGCAGCGGCACCGCGGCCAGGGAAGACAGCAGCGCATATTGCGTCGCCGTGAAGGCGCGGCTGGTGAGGCCCGAGAGGTAGGTGAGGAAGGCGGCATCGGCCAGACCATCCGTAAAGCTCTCGATGCCCACCTGCGCCCAGAGCATCGGCATGGAATGGCCGGCATGGAACAGCGCCACATACATCAGGTTGGACAGCATCTGCCCGAGCCCGGTCAGCACCAGCGCCCGCCCGGTGCCGATCCGCGGCACCAGCCAACTGCCGGCCAGGGCGCCGGCCAGGGTGGCGAACATGCCGAACAGGGTGGCGACCGTCGCCACATCCTCCCGGGTGAAGCCGAGCGAGCGGTAGAAGGGCGTGGTCATGATGCCGGCCAGCGCCTCGCCCAGCTTGAACAGCGCGATGAAGAGCAGGATCGCCAGCCAATAACGGCGCCGCATCAGGTCCAGGAAGGGCTCCACCACCGAGCCCCGGAGCCGCGCCGCCCAGCCGGAAGGCAGGCTGCGGGCGCGGCGCGGCTCCGGGCCGGCCAGGGTCGCGGCCAGCCCCACCAGCAGCAGGGATGCGGCGGCCGCATAGGCGCCGCCCCAGCCGAGTGGCCGCACCAGCAGCAGGGTGCCGGCGCCGCTGGCAAGCAAGGCCAGCCGATAGCCCCAGACATAGGCGGCGAGGCCCCGGGCCTGCTCCCCCTCATCCTCCGCCAGCACCTCGATGCGGTAGGCATCCACCACGATGTCCTGGCTGGCCGAGAGGAAGGCCACCAGCACCGCCAGCGCCACCGTGAGGCCGGCGCCGCCGGCCGGGTCGGTCAGGCCGGTGCCGCAGATCGCGGCCATCAGCAGCAATTGGATCAGCGCCAGCCAGCCCCGCCGGTGGCCGAGCCCGGCCAGGAGCGGCGGCCGCAGCGCATCCAGCGCCGGCGACCAGAGGAACTTGTTGGCATAGGCCAGGCCGATCAGCGTGGTCAGCCCGATGGCGCCGAGCGAGAGCCCGGATTCGGTGAACCACTGCCGCAGCACCTGGCCCGCCACCAGCGGCAGCGGCAGGCCGGCCGAGAAGCCGAGGCCGAGCAGGACAAGGTAGCGCCGGTCCCGCCACCGGGCGGGGGCGGCGACGGTCAGGGTGCCATCGGCCATGCGGCACCCGCTAGCAGAAGCGGGGCGGAGCGGCCAGCGGCCTCAGGCCGGCACCAGCCGGGTCAGCCGGTTCGGGTTCATCTCCGACAGGTAGATCACGCCACCGGAAGGCCCGCGCGGGTCGCGCCACATGCCATGCGCGCCGTTCAGCACCGGCCGGCAGCGGCCGAGCAGCCGGCCCTCGGCGCTGTATTGCGACAGGCGCGGCACCTGGTCGGTGACGTAGAAGCCGCCGTCGGGGCCGCCATGCACATCCATCGGCTTGTGCAGGTCGCTGACCTCCAGCAGGAGGTCGCCGCCCGGCGTGAAGACCTGCACGCGGTTGTTCTCGCGATCCGCCACGGCCACCCGGCCATCCGGCAGCACCCAGACCGAATGCGGGGTCGAGAATTCCCCCCGCCCGCCGCCCGGGGTGGCCCCAGCCGGCCAGGTATTCGCCCGCGGCCGAGAAGCGGTGGACCCGCGCATTGCCGTAGCCATCCGCCACATACATGCCGCCATCCCGGGCGAAGGCGATGTCGCAGGGGGCGTTGAAGGGCTCGCCCGGATGGTGCCGCCGGCCGATGCCGCCAATCCGCCGCCCCTCCGGGCTGAAGATGACGATCTCATGCGCGTCGCGGTCCACCACGAAGACGCGGCCATCCCGGTGCAGGGTGAGCATGTGCCCGTCCAGCACCTCCGCCCCGCCCCAGGCGGCGAGGCGGCTTCCATCCGAGTCCAGCACCACCACGGCCGGCGCGGCTTGCTCCACATAGGGATCGGTGCGGAACAGCACATGGACCCGGCCCTCGGCGTCGCAGGCGACATCGCTGATGCAGCCGGGGCCGGCGGGCAGGTCGCCCCAGGGGCGCTCCACCCGGTAGCGGCTGGGGCCAAGGGCGACGTAGAGGTCCTCTCGCGGCATGGCAGGCTCCCTTCGGCCCCTGGCCGGGGTGGGGGCGGCGGTCCAGGGGGTGAATGCGGCGGGCATCCGGTTCCGCAACCATCCTGGCATGGGCCGGCACCGCGCGGCCACCATCTGCTACGCCCCTCTGCGGCAGCATCGCCATGGCGCCGATGGGCGACCCCAAGGCCTTCATCCCAAAGTCGCAGCCGGTGCATTCGCGCTACGTCATCGATGTCTCGGCCGGCGACAAAATGCCCCGCAAGGGTGGCCCTGGCATCACCCGGTCGGATATGCTGGCCATCAACAAGCTCGACCCGGCGCCGCTGGCGGGCGCCGACCTTTCGGTGATGGACCGTGATTCGCGCCGGATGCGCGGGATGCGGCCCTTCACCTTCACCAACCTCAAGGAGGACAGGGGCGTGGCCGAGATCGCGGATTTCATCCTGGCATCATGCGGCATCACCGGGGGGGGCGGGCTGATGCGCGGGCTGCTCCTTGCGGCAGCGCTGCTGCTGCCGCTGCCGGCGCTGGCGCACCCCGGCCATGGGCTGGATGCCGGCCTCTTCGCCGGCTTCCTGCATCCGCTGGGCGGGGCGGACCACATCCTGGCCATGGTGATGGTCGGGCTCTGGGCCGGGCTGCTGGGCGGCCGGGCCCGCTTCGCGCTGCCGGCGGCCTTCCTCGGCGCCATGGCGCTGGGGGGGCGCGCTGGGCATGGCGGGGATGACGCTGCCGCTGGTCCAGGCGGGCCTGCTGGCTTCGGTCATCGTACTCGGCGCCATGGCGGCGCTGGTGGTGCGGCTGCCCCTGCCGGCGGGCATGGCGCTGGCCGCGCTCTTCGGCCTGCTGCACGGGCATGTGCATGGCGAGGAGATGCTGGGCGCCGTGGCCCTCAGCACCGCCGCCGGCTTCCTGGCGGCCACCGCGCTGCTGCATGGCGTGGGGCTGGCCCTGGCCATGCCCGTGGCGCAACGCATGGCCCCCTGGGCGCGCCGCGCGATGCAGGTGGCGGGCGGCGCGACGGCGGTGGCGGGAGTGCTGCTGGCGGTGGTTGGCTAAGCCGGGTCGGCTGCCGGAGGGGTTTCCTTTCGCCTTTGCAGGGAAGCTCCTTCAGTGGCCGGCCGGGGCGGCCTTCGGCAGGGTGGCTTCGCCCAGCACCGCCACGAAGGCGGCAAGATAGGCGGCCATCCTCTCCCGTGCCTGCCCGGGCGGCGGCGCCGGCGGTTCGCCGGTCTTCTCGATCACCACCTCCACCCAATCCGTGCCCTGCACCGTGAGCCTGGCGGGGGTGGCGAGGCCGGCGGCGACATCGGTTTCGCCCTCGCGGTTCCAGACCACGAAACGGCCGTCCCGCACGGCGAAATTATACTGGTGGAAGCCGGTATAGGCTTCCCGTGCGGCCTCATTGGCGAAATGCCGCAGCAGCACCCGGCCGCCGACCCGCGCCATGGCCAGCATCTGCTCGATGCCGCGCAGCGGGTCGAAGGAATGGTCCAGCGCGTTGCGGCAATGCACGAGGTCGAAGCCGCCCTCCGGCAGGAACAGCGCCAGGTCCTCGACCACCGCGAAGCGCGTCTCCAGCGGCGGCGTGATGCCGTGGCGGCGGAACAGCCCGGCATAGAGCGCCGCCAGCGGATCGGTCGGCACGATCTCCAGCGTCAGGCCCGGCAGGGCATAGCCGAGGCAGGTCAGCGGCCCGGCACCGACATCCAGGATGCGGAGCGCCGACCGGCCGAGCGCCCGCGCATGCGCCGAGACGAAGGCATCGAGCGGCGAGGCGGGGTCCATGCGGGCGCGCCAGTCCTCCGGCCACTGGCCGCCGGCGGTCTGCATCACATGGTCCCAGAATTGCAGCTCATGGCGTATGCCGCGCGACCAGAGCGCGAGCTGCTCCTGCAGGCTTGTCGTGGGGGGGGGCCGTCATGGGGCTGGCTTCATAGCGTTCGGGCCTCCTTCCGTGGCGGCGCCGTCACCCTGCACGGAAACCGGTTGGCTCCGGCCGGGCATATTGCGCCCGCCGCGCAGGGTCAACGCGGCCGCTACTCCGCCGCGGCGGGCGCGGGGGCCGGCGCGGCCCAGAGTTCCGGCTGCAATTCCTCCGGCCGGTCCGGGAAGAGCAGCGCGCAGGCCAGGGTGATGGCACCGAAGGCGGCCAGCACCACCATGGGCAGGGCCAAGTTGCCCGTCGCCTCGTGCAGGAAACCGACCAGCGGCGAGGCGATGGCGGCGCCGAGGAAGCCGATGGTGAAGCGCACCGAATAGAGCTTGGCCCTGAGCGCCGGCGCCACGTAGCGCGCCGTCATCGTCTCGTTCACCGTCACCTGGCCGAAGATGGAGGCCGCCATCAGCGCCGCCAGCGGCAGCACCGCCCAGCCCTGCACCATGGAGAGCAGCAGCAGGCAGGGCACCTGCACCAGGGCCAGCGGCAGGAAGACCCGCTTCAGGGTATAGCGGTCGATCATGTGGCCGACGGTGAACTGGGTCAGCCCGCCGCAGAGCGTCGCCAGGAAGGCCAGCATCCCCACCACCGGCAGCAGGTCCGGGGAGGCCGCCAGCCGCTCCTGCATCAGCTTCGGCAGAAGCAGGGTGAAGGCGTTGAAGACCAGGCCGGAGACGGCGGCGATGGAGAGCAGCACCATCACTGCCCGCCGCACCACCGCCGGCGGAATGGTCGGGAAGGGTTTCTGCGGCCCGCCGGCCTTGGCCATGTCGAGCGCCGGCTCCCGCAGGTAGAGCAGCCCCACCAGCATGCAGAGCGCGCCTGGCAGCAGGAAGGCCCAGTGCCAGCCGGCCCGGGCGGCGATCAGCGCCGTTATCACCGGCGCGGTGGCGACGCCCATATTGCCGAAGACGCCATTGATGCCGACCGTGCGGCCCACCCTGGCGCCGGCCGCCTCCACCAGCATCGCCGTGCCGATCGGGTGGTAGATGGCGGCGAAGCAGCCCATGACGGCCAGCGCCAGGCCGAGGGTCAGCGGCGTATCCGCCAGGCCGGCCAGGATCATGCCGCCGCCGGTGCCGAGGAAGAAGGTCGCCATCATCGGCTTCCGCCCGAAACGCTCCGCCAGCCAGCCCATGGGCAGGGCGCCGAGGCCATAGAGCACGAACATCCCGGTGCCGAGCGCCAGGATCGGCCCGTAGTCCTGCCCGAAGGCCGCCGGCGCCCCCGCCACGATGCCGAGCACCGCGGTCGCCAGGATCAGCAGGCAGTAATGGGTGAAGACATGGGCGATATTGATGAAGGCGATCTGCCGCGTGGCGGGATCCTGCATGGTCCGTTCCCTCCAACCCTGGCCGCATCCCGGAAAGGCGCGATGCCGGCGGCTGGCGGGTCATTCTGCATGCCGGCAGGCCACCGGTGAAGCCCCTGCCTGTTCGGCCCCCAATTCGGGGGTTGCGCATCGTCAAGACGTGGCCGTATTGACCGCAGTTCTGCTTGCATCACGTATGCGTGCTGTATACGATTTGCACTGGCCTGTTGCGTTGAGCCGGTATGCCCCCGCATGCCGGTTGGGGGGAGAAACGGCCATGCAATCGCAAGTTTTCCAACACGGCATCCTGGGCTTCATCGCCCTTGCCACCTTGTTCTGGCTGGATCTGCTGCCCTTCGGCTTGCTGGGCCAAGTGGCGATGCTGCTGCTCGCCTGGGCAGCCTTCTCCACCCTGCTGGTCGCCTTTTTTGGTGCCTGGATAGCGATTGCCCGCGGTCGCCATGCGCGACGGCTCTCGCCAGGACGCTGACGGCCCAGCCACGGCGGGTAAGCCCTGAACCACGCTTGCGGGGTTCGGCGCCAGTTCCATGCCCTCTGCCCCGTGCCGCCGCGGCACGAACCTGCCATCCCCCCGATCCCTGCTGCATCGGCCAGGCGCACGGCCCCCTGCCCCGGCTTGGTTGCAGAACGAATGCTTCCCGTCCCGGGCCGCTCCAGCCCGGGGCGATCACGCTCTACCCCTGCGTCGAACGCTGCAATTGCTGCGCCTGCTGCAGATGCTGCTGCAGGGTCGGCAGGGTCTGCGAGGCCCATTGCTTCAGCGCCGCATTGTCGCCGGACTGCCCGTAGTTGCGGAACATGTCCACGGCCATCTGATGCGCCTGCACCTGCTGCTGGGCATAAAGGCGGTCGAACTGCGCGCCCTGCGCGCCCTGCAACTGCTGCACCATCGCCTGGTGCCGCTGGTCGAGGCTTTGCGGCATCTGCAGGCCGCTGAGCGGCGCGGCGGAGGCCTGACGGATCATCTGCTGGAGCTCGGTGGTGGTCTTCTGGTGGTCGCGCACCATGTGCTGCGCGAATTCCTTCACCTGCGCATTCTGCGAGCGCTGCTCGGCCAGCCGGCTCGATTCAATCTCGAACATGTCGCTCACTGCCGCCATGCGCACGAATTCCGTGGCATTGACGACCTCGGCGCGGGTGCCGGCGGCGGGCGTGCCACCCTGCGACTGGGCATTCTGTGCCTGTGCCGCCCGGGAGCGCTCCGGCTGGGTCTGGGCGAAGGCAGGGGCGGCTATGATGATCGCCGTCGTCGCGAGCAGGGCGAGTTTCCGCATGGGTGAGGCTCCTGGAGCGGCCGCGGGGACGGCCTGCCCCAGGAACGGCCGCCAGGGGCCGGGGTTCGTCCTGGCCCCGTATGGGTCGGCGCCTTTGGGTCAGCGCCCTTGAGTCAGCGCCGGGGCAGGCGCCGCCGCAGCCGCTCCGATTGCCGCTGGCCCCAGAGCACCATCCGCGCCTCCAGCGCCTCCACCCCTTCCACCTGGCGCGGCCAGCGGCCCCGCAGGCGGTCCATGCCGCGCCGTGCCCAGGAATACTGGTCGCGCAGCACGAAGAGGCCGAGCGCCAGGAACAGCACGCCCTGCAGCACCGGCAGCACGGTGCCGAGCAGGCCGAGGAACAGCAGCGTGAAGCCCGCGCATTTGCGGGTCCAGGACGGGTTGCAGGGCATCATGCGGCCCGCAGGTCCAGCTTGCGGTCGCTGGCGACGAACAGGAATTCGGTATTGGTCAGGTGGCCCACCGTGCCGACCTTCTCGCCCTTCGGGTTGTGGATGCCGATCTTGGCGCCGACATAGCGGCCATGCGGGATCTCGACCACCTGGAGATGCCCGCGCGCCGCCAGCATCGCCTCCAGCGCGGCGCGGCCGAGATAGCCCTCGTCATTGAAGGACACGACCAGGGTCGGGCAGCGCAACGCCGCGATGGTGCGCTCCAGCGCCGGGCCGATGCCGGGGCGGCTGTTGAAGGCGGAGATGCGGGTGCGGCAGTCGCTGCGCTTGCAGGCCACGCCATAGACCTCGGGCTGATCCCACCGCACCAGCGTCTCCCACACATGGTAGTTCCGCAGGTAGGAATGCTGGTTGTAGGGCGGGTCGAGATAGGCCAGGTCGCAGTCGAGCGTGGCGGCCACCGCCTCCGCCTCGCCGCAGAAGGCCGCCGAGCCACCGGCCGCCGGGCGGGGCAGCAGGGCGGGCAGGCGGAGGGTCAGCGGGTTCAGCGCCCGCGCCGCCCAGCGCTTCATATAGGCCATCTGCAAACCGGCGGTGGAATCCACCCGGTCGGCGGCTTCCAGCAGCGCGGTGAGCAGCACCGCCTCCAGCTCCGGCTCGGCGCCCATGCCGGCGATCGCCTCGCGGATCGCCTCCACCTTCTCGCCATTGGAGGGGTGCAGGAAGCGGGACTGCACGCAATAGGTCTCGGTGAACCAGCCGGCGCGGCCGGGCAGGCGTTGCAGGTCGGCGAGGATCTTCCGCGCCGTCTCCGCCCAGCGCTCCGCATCCGCCTGGACGTAGCAGGTGGCGAGGATATGGGCGAAGGCGTTGTGGTCGTTCGCCAGCACGCGGTAGCCCGCGCCCTTCAGCGCATGGCCGACCCGGGCGGTGCCGGAGAAGAGATCCGCCACCACCGCCCCCGGCGCCGCGGCCAGGCCGATGGCGCGCAGGATCCGCGGCAGCAGCAGGCGCTTGGAGCCGATGTATTTGATCATGCGGGCCCGGCGCCGCCTCGCGCGGAAGGCTTCAGATGTGCAGCGCCCTGCCGCCCACCGCCAGCGCCGCCTCCTTCACCGCCTCGTTCAAGGAGGGATGCGCGTGGGAGGTGCGGGCCACATCCTCGGCGGAGGCGCCGAATTCGATGGCCAGCACCAGTTCCGCGATCAGGGTGCCGGCATCCGGGCCGATGATATGCGCGCCCAGCAGGCGGTCGGTCTTCGCATCGGCCAGCAGCTTCACGAAGCCGTCCGTGTCGCCCATGGCCCGCGCCCGGCCATTGGCGGTGAAGGGGAATTTGCCGGATTTGTACGCCACGCCCTCGGCCTTCAACTGCTCCTCGGTGCGGCCGACCGAAGCGACTTCCGGCCAAGTGTAGACCACGCCCGGAATCGCCTCGTAATTCACATGCCCCGACTGGCCGGCGATCAGTTCGGCGACCGCGACGCCCTCCTCCTCCGCCTTGTGCGCCAGCATCGGCCCGGCGATGACATCGCCGATCGCCCAGATGCCCGGCACGCTGGTGGCGTAATGCGCATCCACCTGCACCCGGCCACGCTCATCCAGCGCCACGCCGGCGGCATCGAGGCCGAGGCCGGCGGTCAGCGGGCGGCGGCCGATCGCCACCAGCACCACATCGGCGCGGAGTTCCTCGGCCGGGCCGCCGGCGGCCGGCTCCAGGGTCAGGGTCACGCCGTCATTGCCGGCGCGGGCGCCCGTCACCTTGGTCTTCAGCCGGAACTTGAAGCCCTGCTTGGTCAGGATGCGTTCGAAGGCTTTCCCCACCTCGGCATCCATGCCCGGCACGATGCGGTCGAGGAATTCCACCACCGTCACCTGCGCGCCGAGCCGCCGCCAGACGCTGCCGAGCTCGAGGCCGATATAGCCGCCGCCGATCACCACCAGGTGCCCCGGCACCGCCGTGAGCTCCAGCCCACCGGTGGAGGTGACGATCCGCTGCTCATCCACCTCGACACCTGGCAGGGGAATGCTCTCGCTGCCGGAGGCGATGACGATATGGCGCGTGGTGTGGGTTTCCTCCCCCACCGCGACCTGGCCGGGCGCGCCCTGGCCAGGGGCGGCGACGATCCGCCCCTCGCCCTTGAGCCAGGTGATCTTGTGCTTGCGGAAGAGGAATTCCACGCCCTTCACATTGGCGGAGACGACCTCGCCCTTGCGCGCCTGCATCCGCGCGAGGTCGAGCGTCACGCCGCCATCCAGCAGCACGCCGTGATCGGCCAGCTTGTGCGCGGCTTCCTCGAAATTCTCCGAGGATTGCAGCAGTGCCTTGGAGGGGATGCAGCCGATATTGAGGCAGGTGCCGCCCAGCGTCTCCCGCCGCTCGACGCAGGCCACCTTCAGGCCGAGCTGCGCGGCACGGATGGCGCAGACATAGCCGCCCGGCCCGGCGCCGATCACGATGACATCGAAGGTGGGAGGCACATCGAGGCTGTCGGGCATGGCGCTTCCGCAACTCCTGGAGGCGAAAAGAGTGCCGGAAACTGGCCCCAACCGATGCCCAGCGCAAGCCCGCCGGCTGCCGGACCACAGGGGATCGCGGTGTTCCGGGCCGCAGCCCGGCCCGCCTCACGCGGCCGGCCTCGCTCCCCGGGCCGGGAAAGCCGGCGCGGTTCCAATCAGGGCAGCGCCGCGCTCCCTCCTGCCCTGGCGCCCACCCCGCCATGCTCCCGCGCCAGATGGCTCTCGATCCGGGTCTCCGGCAGGAACCAGGCGGAGACCAGGGCCAGGATGAAGAAGCCGGTGACATACCAGAAGAAGCCGCTCTCGATCCCCCCGGCTCTTGAACCAGAGCCCGACATATTCGGCCGTGCCGCCGAACAGGGCATTCGCCACCGCATAGGGCAGGCCGACACCGAGCGCCCGCACCTCCCCCCGGGAACAGCTCCGCCTTCACCAGCCCACTGATCGAGGTGTAGCAGGAGATCACCGCGAGCCCCGCCAGGATCAGCAGCCCGGCCTCCACCGGCGCGGTGACATGCGACAGGAAGGAGAGCAGCGGCACCGTCATCAGCGCCCCGAGCAGGCCGAAGATCAGCAGCATGGTCCGCCGCCCGACATGGTCGGCGATGCTGCCGAAGACCGGTTGCAGGCACATAAAGACGAACAGCACCACCGCCATGGTGGCGCTGACGGTGCGCACCGGCATCCCCGCGGTATTGACCAGGTATTTCTGCATATAGGTCGTGAAGACATAGAAGCTGAGCGACCCACCCGCCGTCAGCCCCATCACCAGCAGCACCGGCCGCGGATGCTGCCGGATCAGCGCGAGGAGCGAGCCCGCTTCCGGCCGGTGCGCCTTCTCGGCGCTCTGCGTCTCGTGCAGGCTGCGGCGCAGGAACAGGGCGACGACCGCGGCCAGGGCGCCGATGACGAAGGGGATACGCCAGCCCCAGGCGCGCATCTCCTCCGTGGTCAGCAGCGCCTCCAGCACTACCAGCACCAGCACCGCCAGCAATTGGCCGCCGATCAGGGTCACGTACTGGAAGCTGGCATAGAAGCCACGATGCCCGGGCTGCGCCACCTCGCTCATGTAGGTGGCGGCGGTGCCGTATTCGCCGCCGACCGAAAGCCCCTGGACCAGCCGGGCCACGGTCAGCAGCACCGGGGCGGCGACGCCGATGCTGGCATGGGTCGGCAGCACCGCAACGGCCAGCGAGCCGATGCTCATCAGCAGCACGGAGACGATCATGGAGAAGCGCCGCCCGCGCCGGTCGGCCAGGGTGCCGAACAGCCAGCCGCCGAGCGGCCGCACCAGGAAGCCCGCGGCGAAGATCCCGGCGGCGTTCAGCAATTGCGTGGTGCGGTCGCCCGAGGGGAAGAAGGCCGGGGCGAAATAGAGCGCGGTGAAGGCATAGACGTAGAAATCGTACCACTCGACCAGATTGCCCGAGGAGGCGCCGACGATCGCCAGGATGCGGCGGCGGCGGTCGGCGGCCTCGTCCAGCGGCACGGCAGCGGCTGTGGCGGCGGATGCGTAAGCGGCCATGATGTCCTCCGGGGCGGGGCCTCCGGTGCCTTGCAACGCGGCTCCCGGCTTCCGGTGCCCCGAGGCTTCCGGCCTCCCGGGCTTGGCCCGCCCGGGGCGCCTTCACAGGCGCCCCGCCGCCCGGCATCCTGCCGCCAGCAGCCGGAACCACAGACGTTCCGCAACCCAGGGAGAGTGCCTGATGCCGGATACCACCCGACCCAGCCTGCCGCGCCGCGCCGCGCTCGGCCTCGCCGCCGGGGCGCTTGCCGCGCCCCTGGCCGCGCCTGGCCTCGGTCGTGCCCAGGGGCGCTTCCCGGACCGCCCGATCCGCCTGATCGTGCCCTGGCCGCCCGGCGGCTCGGCCGATGCGCAGCTCCGCTCCCTGGCCGAACTGGCCGGCCGCAAGCTCGGCCAGAACATCGTGGTGGAGAACCGCTCCGGCGCCTCCGGCACCATGGGGGCCATGCAGCTCGTCACCCAGACGCGGCCGGATGGCTACACCATCAGCCAGATGCACATGTCGATCGTCCGCCGCCCCTATATCGTCCGCAACCCGCCCTGGGACGTGAACAAGGACTTCACCCATATCATCGGGCTCACCGGCTGGCTCTTCGGCATTTGCGTGAAGGGCGACGGGCCGATCAAGAATTGGGCGGACTACCTCGCCTATGCGCGGGCCAATCCGGGGCGGCTCACCTACACCACCTCGGGCATCGCCACGACCAACCACCTGACCATGGAGGAACTCTCGGCGCGCGAGAAGATCGAGCTGGTGCATGTGCCCTACCGCGCCTCCAACGAGGCGGCGGTGGCGGTCGCCTCCGGCGAGGTGATGAGCGTGGCCGACAGTTCCGCCTGGGCGCCGCTGGTGGATGGCGGGCAGCTTCGCCCGATCTGCGTCTGGACCGCGGAGCGTTCGCCGCGCTTCCCGGATGTGCCGACGCTCCGCGAGCTCGGCTATGACATGGTGGTGACCTCCCCCCTATGGCCTCTCCGGCCCCAAGGGCATGGACCCCGGCGTGGTGAAGATCCTGCACGACGCGCTGAAGGAGGCGCTCTTCGACCCCGCCAATGCGCGGGTGCGGGAGCAGTTCGACATGCCGCTCGAATACTACGACACCGCGGCCTATCGCGACTTCATCGCCCGCCGTGCCGAATACGAACGCATGATGGCGGAGCGGCTGAACCTCCGCATCGATTGAACGGGCACCTCCCGGCCCACAGGTGGCGGGTCCCTCCATCCTCTCCCGCCGGGCCGCACCTGGCCTGGCGGGCGCCGCATTGGCGCGCCGCTGGCCCGGTCCACGATCGGCCAGGCGCGCTTCCTACGAAAAGCGCATGGTGGCGAAGCTGCAACCCGGCATCCACTGATACGGAAGGGTTTTCCGCTTCAGGCCGCCAGCCGGGTCCGCCGCGCCACCAGCCGCGCCGCGCCGGGGCTCACCGCGGTGGCCGCGACCAGCAGCCGCGGCGCCCGTTCCAGCAGCCCGCCCGCGGCGCCGGCCCAGCGCATCGGCGCGGCGATGCGGCGCTGCCAGGCGGCGTGGAACCCGGCGGCCTCCTGCCCCGCCAGGATCGCCACCGCCGCCGCCAACCCGGAGAGCAGCGCCATCGCCACGCCCTCGCCGATGCAGGAGGGGATGACGGCGGCCTGGTCGCCCACCCGGTAGAGTCCCGCCGGCCCGGCCCCGCTGCGGTGGCGGAAGCCATAGGGCACGGCGGCCACCGCCAGGGGCCGCTCCCAGGCCGGCTGCGCCCCCGCCAGCAGCCGCGCCGCCAGCGCCGAGCCCGCCGCCACCCGGGCCAGCAGCGCCGGGGCATCCTGCGCCGCCGCGCCCGCCTCGCCATGCAGCGCGGCACAGAGATTGGCGCCGCCGCCGGGCAGCGGCTGCAACCCGGCATAGCCGCCGGGGAAGGGCAGCAGCAGCACCTCCGGCGGCAGGTCCAACCCGCGCAGATGCAGCTTGAGGCCGAGCGCGCCGCGCGGCCTGGCCTCGCGCGGATGCCCGCGCAGCGCATGCTTGCCGGTGGCGAGGATGATCCGGCGGGCCGCCACCTCGCCCGCGGCGCTGCGCAGCCGCCAGCCCTCCGGCATGGTCTCGGCGCCGAGCACGGTGGTGCCGCAATGCAGCTCCGCCCCGGCCGCCCGCGCCGCCTCGCGCAGCGCGCCGTCCAGGATGCGGCGCGGCAGCGCCCAGGCCGGGAAAGGCAGCCGTACCGCCGCTTCCCGCCTGCCTGCCGCGACCCGCAGCCGGTGCAGCGGCAGGGCGCCGAGGCCCGGCAGGTCGAGCCCGACCCGCGCCAGCGCGACAGCCGCATCGGGGCCGAGGAATTCGCCGCAGACGCTCTCCTGCGCCACCGCCGCCCGTTCCAGCAGCAGCACCCGCGCCCCGGCGCGGGCGAGCGCGATGGCCGCCGCGCAGCCTGCCGGCCCGGCGCCGATCACCGCGATCGTCACGCGCGGATTTCCGCGACAGTCACGCGCGGATGCTCCCGACCAGCCAGCGGAAGGGGAAGGTCCAGCGGATCTCCGCCGCCACCCCGGCCGCCGCCAGCAGCCGCGCCCAATCCGCGCGGATGAAGCTGCGGGCGATGGAGACGGTGCTGTCATGCACCACCATCGGGTCCATGCGCAGCGCCCGCACCGCCGCCCAGACGAAGCCCCAGGGCAGCGGATGCCGGTGCAGGTCGCTGATGAGCCAGCCCAGCCGCGCCCGCGCCTCGGCCCATTGCAGGAAGCGCACCAGCACCGGGTCCGGCAGGTGGTGGGTGAACAGGCTGCACAGCACCACATCAAAGCGCTCGGCGGGGTCAAGGTCGAAGAGATCGGCGGTGATCCAGCGCGCCGGGGTGCCCGCGGCCAGGGCATAGCGCCCGGCCCAGGGGCTGCGGTCGAGCCCCACCAGTTCCACCACCACGCCGCGCTGCGCGGCCCATCGGGCAATCGCGCGCAGCATGTCACCGCCGCCGGCGCCGACATCCAGCACCGAGAGCCGCGTGGCGCCGGTCCGTGCCACCAGCCGGTCCAGCCAGCGCAGCACCGGGCGATAGGCCAGGCTCATGCGGTTGATGCGCGCCAGGTCGCGCAGCGCGGCGGCGAATTCGGCCTCGGTCGCGGCCGCGTCGTCCATCCATTCCGCGGCGCTGCTGCGGGCGTGGAGCATGGCGCGCTACACCGCCGTGAAACGCATGGTCTCGGCCGAGAGCCCCGGCCCGAAGGCCAGCGCGCAGCCACGCTGCCCCGGCCTGGCCGTGGCCAGCATCCGTTCCAGCACGAACATGACGGTGGCGGAGGACATGTTGCCATGCTCCCGCAGCACCGCGCGGCTGGAATCGAGCGCATCCTCCGGCAGCGACAGCCCATGCGCCACCGCGTCCAGCACGCTGCGCCCGCCCGGATGCACGGCCCAGAGCGCGTAGTCCGCGGCCGTCGCGCCGCCCAGGATCGCCGCGGCCTGGCCCGGCAGGGCGCGCGCCAGGGTCAGCGGTACGAAGCCGGAGAGCGTCATGTCGAAACCGTCATCGCCGATCCGCCAGGTGATCTGGTCGCGCGCCTCCGGCACCAGCGCGGCATGGAAGCCATCCAGCCGCAGACCCTGCGGCTCCGCCGTCACCAGCGCGGCGCTGCAGCCATCGGCGAAGAGCAGGAAGCAGAGCAACTGCTCGATGGCGGTGGAGGGTTGCAGGTGCAGGCTGCACAATTCCAGGTTCAGCACCAGGACCCGCGCGGCGGGGTCGCTCCGCACCGCCTGGCGCGCCAGCTTCAGCGCGTTGATCGCTGCCTGGCAGCCCATGAAGCCCACCACCGTGCGCTCCGTCGCGCCCGGCAGGCCGTAGCGGCCGATGATCCAGTGGTCGAGGCCGGGGGCGGCAAAGCCGGTGCAGGTGGCGAGGATGAGATGGGTGATGCGCGGCCCCTCCCGCTCCAGCCCCAGCGCGTCGCAGGCGGCGGCCGCCAGCGCCGGCGCCTCCGCCTCGAAGCGGGCCATGCGGGCGCCGGTGGAGGGGAAGCGGCCCAGCCGGTAGAAGCCATCCGTGGTGCCCGTGGCATCCGGCTCCGGCTCAAGCACCGAATAGCGGCGCGCGATCTGCGAGCGTTCCGCCAGGCGCGCGAAGGCGCTGCGGGTGCGCGGGTCGGTGATCTGCCGGCCGGCGAAGAGCCGGAAGGCGTCATGCACCTCGTGCGCGGGCACGGCGGTGGCGATGCGGTTGATATGGGGTTCGGTCACAAGGGGCAGATGGGTCCGGATGGCGGCGGTGCATCCCCGCTGGCGGCCGCTTGATCCGGGCATTGAGAAGAACATATAGTGAACACAAGAGGATATGGAAGGTTGGCATGGAATTGCGCCGGAAGCTGGAGATCCTCGCCGATGCCGCGAAATACGACGCCTCCTGCGCCTCATCCGGCACGGAAGCGCGGGACAGCCGGCAGGGCGGGCTCGGCAGCACCGAGGGCATGGGCATCTGCCATGCCTTTGCGCCGGATGGGCGCTGCATCTCGCTGCTGAAGGTGCTGCTGACCAATGCCTGCGTCTTCGACTGCGCCTATTGCATCAACCGTGCCTCCTCCAACGTGGCGCGCGCCCGCTTCACGGTGGCGGAACTCGTCGGGCTGACGCTCGATTTCTACCGGCGCAACTACATCGAGGGACTGTTCCTCTCCTCCGGCATCATCCGCTCGCCGGACTACACCATGGAGCGGATCGTCGGCGTGGCGCGCGAGTTGCGGGAGACGCACGGCTTCCGCGGCTATATCCACCTGAAGACCATCCCCGATGCCGACCCGGCGCTGCTGGCCGAGGCCGGGCGTTTCGCCGACCGGCTCTCGATCAATATCGAGCTGCCGCAGGAAGCCTCGCTGCGCAGCCTAGCGCCGGAGAAGGATTTCTCCGGGATTCGCCGCGCCATGGGCCGGATGCGCCAGCGCATCTCCGAGGCGGAGGAGGCGAAGCGCAGCAAGCACCGCGCCGCCGCGCCGCGCTTCGCCCCGGCCGGCCAGTCCACCCAGATGATCGTCGGCGCCGATGCAGCGGATGACGCGGCGGTGCTCGGCACCAGCGTCAACCTCTATGGCAGCTACCGGCTCAGGCGCGTCTACTACTCCGCCTATTCGCCCATCCCCGATGCCTCCCGCCTGCTGCCGCCCGCCGCGCCGCCGCTAGTGCGGGAGCACCGGCTCTACCAGGCGGATTGGCTGCTGCGCTTCTACGGCTTCGACCTAGCGGAGATCATGGCCGGCGGCGAGCGCGGCATGCTCGATCCCGGGATCGACCCCAAGCTGGCCTGGGCGCTGAAGCATCGCGGGGAATTCCCCCGTGGATGTGAACCGCGCCCCGCGCGAGAGGCTGCTGCGCGTCCCCGGCCTCGGCGTGAAGACCGTGGAGAGGCTGCTTGCGGCCCGCCGCCACCGCGCGATCCGGGCGGAGGATCTGGCGCGGCTGCGGCTCCCGCTGCCGAAGCTGCTGCCCTTCCTCGTCACCGCCGACCACCGGCCGCGCGGCGGCTTGCTGGACCGCGCCGACCTGCGCGGCCTGCTGCGGCCCCGCAGCGGCTTCGCCGCCCGGCCGGCGCAGCTTTCCCTGCTGTGATGCTCGGCATCCTGCTGCCCGGCCCCGCCGATTTTCCCGCCTGGCGTCAGGCGGCGCGGCAATTGCTGGCCGCCGCCATCCCGCCCGAGGCGGTGGAATGGCGCGTGCCCGGCGAGGCGCCGGGCCTGTTCGGTACCGAGGTGCCGCCCGCCGCCGCGGCGCCTGCCGGCATCGCCGTGCCGCGCGGTTTCGTGGAACTCGCGGAGGTGGCGATCCGGCACCGCGACCGCGAGCGCTTCGCCCTGCTCTACCGGCTGCTCTGGCGCATCGCCCGGGGTGAGCGCGAGTTGATGCAGGTGCCGACCGACCCCGATGTGGCGCGGCTGAACACGATGGCGAAAGCGGTGCGGCGGGACGCGCACAGGATGCACGCCTTCCTCCGCTTCCGCCGCGTCGAGATTGGGGTAGAGACTGGAGCCGGCGAGCGCTACGTCGCCTGGTTCGAGCCGGAGCACCACATCCTGGAGGCCGAGGCGGGCTTCTTCCTCCGCCGCTTCTCCGCCCTGCGCTGGTCCATCCTGACCCCCGAGGCCAGCGCGCATTGGGATGGCGGGACGCTCCGCCTTGGCCCCGGCGGCCGCCGCGCCGATGCCCCGCCGGAGGATGCCCATGAGGCGCTCTGGCGCGCCTATTACGCCAGCATCTTCAACCCCGCGCGGCTCAAGCCCGCCGCCCTGCGGGCAGAGATGCCGCTGCGCTACTGGCGCAACCTGCCCGAGGCCCGGGACATCCGCCGCCTGATGGCCGAGGCGCCACGCCGCGCCGCCGAGATGGTGGCGCGCGGCGCCACCCCGCCCGCGCCGCGCCGCCAGCGGAACATCCACCTGGCGACGCAGCCCGCGCCTTCGCCGGACGTTCCCGCCCGCATGACCCCCGACCTCTTCCCGCCGCATGCCGATGCCGTGGCCGCCCTCGCCGCGCTGCGCGAGCAGTTGCGCGCCAGCAACAGCCTGCCCACCTGGACCGCCGAGGCCACCCAGATGGTCTTCGGCGAGGGGCCGATCGGCGCGCCGCTGATGTTCGTCGGCGAGCAGCCGGGCGACGAGGAGGACATCGCCGGCCGCCCCTTCGTCGGCCCCGCCGGGCGGCTCTTCGACCGGGCGCTGGAGGAGGCCGGTGTGGCGCGCTCGGAGGCCTATGTCACCAACGCGGTGAAGCACTTCAAATTCAAGCCGACCGGCCGCCGCCGCCTGCACCAGTCGCCGGATGCCGGCGACATCGCGCAGTATCGCCCCTTCCTGAAGCGCGAGATCGAGATCGTCGCGCCGAAGCTGGTGGTGAGCCTGGGCGCCACTGCGCTGCGGGCGCTCACCGGCAAGCCACTGGCCATCAACAAGGTGCGGGGCGAGGTGATCGCCACCCCCGAGGGCCGCCCGGTCTTCCCGACCGTGCATCCCTCCTACCTGCTGCGGCTGCCGGATGCGGAGGCCAAGGCGCGGGAATACGGCCGCTTCGTGGGCGACCTGCGGCAGGCCTGGCGGGAAGTGGCCTGAGGGCGTCCGATCGTCCGGAGGCGAAGCCGGAAGGCGCGAATCGGCCGGCCAGATACAACCGCGTCCGGCCTGGCCCCGAGGGTAGAATTTCGGGAAAGGAATTAACCACGAATTAGTGATTAACTCCCCCGGCCTGCCATGGGGGGGAAGCTGATCGATGATGTTGCCGCCGCCACGGGATGCCGCCGGCTGGCGCGGGGCCTGCCGCTGGTGCCGCTCCCTGCCGCTGCGGGCCTCCGCCCTCATCGCCCTCGTCTGCCTGACCCTGATCGGCCTCGAAGCTTGGCATGAATGGAGCGCCCGCGACACGCAGCTCCGCGAAGCCGAAACCGCCATGGCCAATCTCGCGCGCTCCACGGTCCAGCACGCCGAGGACACGGTCGAGATGGCCGATACCGCCATGCTCGGGCTGGTCGAGCGGCTCGAGGCCGAGGGCACCTCGCCGGCCACCCTGGAACGTCTGCATCGCCTGCTGGCCGCCCGTGTCGCCGCCCTGCCGCGCCTGCGGGGCCTCTTCATCTATGGCGAGGACGGGGCCTGGCTGGCGACCTCGCAGGCCAGCATACCGCCCGGCGCCAACAACGGCGACCGCGAGTATTTCCGCCACCATCTGAACACCCTCGATCGCCAACCCTTCCTCGGCCCGCCGGTGCGCAGCCGGTCGGAAGGCCAGTGGATCATCCCGGTGTCCCGCCGCTTCAACCATCCCGACGGGCGTTTCGCCGGGGTCGTGCTCGCCACCATCGATGCCGAGTATTTCGCCAGGCACTACGCTGCCTACGACCTCGGCAGCCAAGGCTCGCTCGGGCTGCTCCGCCCCGATGGCACGGTCCTGGTCCGGCATCCCTTCGACGAGAATACCGTCGGGCGCAGCGTTGCGGATATCGACCTGTTCCGCATCCACCTGCCGCGCGCGACCTCCGGCGCCTACCGCTACGTCTCGCCGATCGATGGCATCGAGCGGATCAGCGGCTACCGCCGGAGCAGCCGCTACCCCCTCGTGACCCTGGCCGCCATGTCCCGGCACGAGGTCCTGGAGAATTGGCGTGGCGGCGCGTTGCTCCGCGTGACGGGCGTCGCCGCCCTGGCCGGGGTGATCGGTGCCCTCGGCTTCCGCCTCACCCGGCAGATCAGCCGCCGCCAGGAAGCCGAGCGGGCCCTCGCCGAGAGCGAAACCAATTTCCGGATGCTGGCCGAGAATTGCAGCGACATGGTCTCCCGCATCGGCGGGGATGGGGTGCGGCGCTATGTCTCGCCGGCCTCCAGCCGCATCCTCGGCCATGCGCCCGAGGAGCTGGTTGGCCGCCATGCGCAGGAGCAATTCCACCCCGACGACCTGCCCGCCGTGCACGCCGCAGGGGCCCAACTCAGCTCCGGCGAGGTGCAGGAGGCCACCATGACCTACCGCACCCGGCGCGCCGATGGTGCGGAGGCCTGGATCGAATCGAGGGTCCGGGTGGTGCTGGACCAGAAGACCGGCGCGCCGGACGGCGTGGTGGCGGTTTCGCGCGACATCACCGAGCGCAAGGCGCTGGAAGCTACGCTCGCCCGGCTGGCCATGCAGGATGGCTTGACCGGCCTGGCGAACCGCCGCGCCTTCGACAGCGCGCTCCACCGGGAGTGGCACCGCGCGGCGCGCGATGGCGCGCCCCTGTCCCTGCTGCTGCTCGATGTCGATCGCTTCAAGGCCTTCAACGACCGCTACGGGCACCAGGCCGGCGACGAATGCCTGTGGAGCGTGGCCCAGGCGGTCAAGGAAGCGGTGCACCGCTTCGGGGACCTGGCCGCGCGCTATGGCGGCGAGGAGCTGGCGGTGCTGCTCCCCGGCACCACCATGGCCGGTGCCATGGAGGTCGCGGAGCGGGTACGGGCGGCGGTCCAGGCGCTCGGCCTGCCGCATCTGGAAGGAGGCCCAATCGAGCTGGTGACCGTGAGCGTCGGCGTCGCCACCATCACGCCATTGGTCGATGGTCCGCCACCCGCAAGGCTCGTGGCCGCCGCGGATGGCGCGCTCTACCAGGCCAAGCACGATGGCCGCAACCGCGTCGTGGTGGCACCGATGCAGCCCGGATTCGACCCGGCGCCTCCCGCCGGGCCGGCTGCCGCGTGGTCCCTGGCGACTACCTGAAGCCCGCCGCCGGCTCGCAGGAATGGAAAAGGCCCCGCGGTGCCGCAGGCACCAAAGGCGGGCGGCGGGACCTTCCCGCCGCCCCCCGGGGCCTCAATCCCCCGCCGCCGCCAGCTTGCGCGCCGCCACCGCGTCATTCGCGGCCCGCGGCGGCAGGCTGGCATCGATGCGCTGGAAGGTCGCCAGCGCCTGGCCGACGATCTGGTCCATGTTGTAGTAGCGGTAGGTCGCCAAGCGGCCCACGAACCAGACATCCGGCGTCGCATCCGCCAGCGCCTCGTATTTCTTGTAGAGCGCCTGGTTCTCCGGGCGCGGGATTGGGTAGTAGGGGTCGCCCTCCGCGCTCGGGTATTCGTAGGTGATGCTGGTGAAGGGGTGCGACTGCCCGGTCATGTGCTTGTATTCGCTGACCCGGGTATAAGGCACGTCCTCCGCCGGGTAGTTCAGCGTGCCGGTCGGCAGGAACCGCTCCTGCTCCAGCGTGCGGTGCTCGAATTGCAGGCTGCGATAGGGCAGCTTGCCATGGCGGAAGCCGAAATACTCGTCCACCGGCCCGGTCCAGATCAGCCGCCGGTGCGGGATGCTGTCACGCACCTCGCGGTAGTCCACGCCGGTCTGCACCGTGATGTTCGGGTGCGCCAGCATGCGCTCGAACATCCGCGTATAGCCCTGCAGCGGCATGGCCTGGAAGCTGTCGGTGAAGTAGCGGTCGTCGCGGTTGGTGCGGGTCGGCACGCGCGCCGTGACGGATTTGTCGAGTTCCGAGGGGTCGAGCGCCCATTGCTTGCGCGTATAGCCGCGGAAGAAAAGCTCATACAGCTCGCGCCCCACCTTGGAGACGACGACATCCTCCGAGCTGCGGATCTCGGTCACCTTTTCCGCCCGCGCCGCCATCCAGTCCTCCACCTCGGATTCCGACAGCGACAGGCCATAGAGCCGGTTCACCGTGTCGAGGTTGATCGGCACCGGCACCCGCATGGGCTGGCCGGTGACGGGGCTGCGCACCTCCGCCAGCACGCGATGCTCATAGGGGTGCCATTGCGTGAAACGCGACAGGTGCTCGAAGACCTGGCGCGAATTGGTATGGAAGATATGCGGCCCGTATTTGTGGATCATCACCCCGGCCGCGTCGCGATGGTCATAGGCATTGCCGCCGATATGCGGACGCCGGTCGATCACCATCACCCGGTCGCCACGCAGACTGGCCAGCCGCTCGGCCAGCACGCTGCCGGCGAAGCCGGCGCCGACGATCAGCCAATCAAACATGCTGTGCATCCCCCGCCCGCGCGACCGGGGCGGAAAGCGGCAGGCCCGCCGCCGGGCGGCGCGTCGCGCTGCGCTGGCCCTCCTGCATCAGCGCGGCCATCGCCGCCCAGGTGCGGTCCCAGGAATTCTCGGCCAGCCTGCGGTCCACCCGCCGCAGCCAGGCGGCGCGCGGCCGGTCGAGCAGCGCGGCCAGCGCCTGCGCGAAACCCTCCGCATCGGCGGCGATCTCGACCAGCCCGGCCTCGCCCCAGTCCCGCACCACATCGGTGATCGGCGTCGAGACGATCGGCAGGCCGGCGGCGAGGAATTCCGGCGTCTTGGTCGGGCTGATGAAGCGCGTGCTCTCGTTCCGCGCGAAGGGCATGAAGCCGAGGTCCCAGCCCGCCAGGTAGCGCGGCAGCTCGGCGTATTTCTTCGGGCCCAGCCAATGGATATTGGGCAGGCGCGGCAGGCTCTCCGGCTCGATCTTCACCACCGGGCCGATCATCGCGAAGTGCCAGTCCGGCCGCGCCGCGGCGAGCGCGGCCAGGAGGTCGAGATCCATCCGCTCATCCACCACGCCGAAGAAGCCGATGCGCGGGCGGGGGATGCCGGCCTGGTCCTGCGGGTCCGGCTGCGGACCGCGCGCCACGGCGAAATGCGCGGCATCGATGGAGGAGGGGAAGCAATGCACATGCGGATGCCGGTGCCGCTTCGCCTCGTAGAGGCTGCGGCCGCCGGTGAAGACCAGGTCGGCCCGCCCGAGCAGCGCGCGTTCCAGCTCCAGCATGCGCGGCGGCGCGCCGCGGAAGGCCGAGAGCTCGTCCATGCAGTCATAGACCGTCAGGTCGGGGCGCAGATGCGCGGTGAATTCCAGCGCCATCGGCGTGTAGAACCAGGCAACCATCGGCCGTCCGGCCTCGGCCGCCAGCAGGTCGTCCAGCAGCCTCCGCTGCGCGGCGATGATGGCCGGGGGCTTCAGCCCCTCAGGCAGCAGCGGCACCACGACGGTGACGCCCTCCGGCGTGGCGTGGCGCTCAAGGCTCGGGACGATGCCGGGCCGGAAGATCGGCTCCTCGAAGAAGACCACGTCATGGCTGCGCGCCGCGCGGGTCAGCAGATGCTGCGGGCGCTGCAGCACGAAGTCCCAGCGAAGATGCGAAAGGCAGAGCAGCAGGGGCAGCGGCTTGCGGTCGGCGAGGCCGAGCATGGAGGCTGCGGTACCCGGTGGGGCATCGGTCATGGGTGGTCCCTTCGAAATCAAACCATGCAGGCCTGGAACCGCCAGCGGGAGATGCCGGCGGCGGGACGCGGCAGGCTGTTCGGCGCCTCGTGGCGCCGGGGTGAAATGCCTGGCCGATCGTTGACGGGTTTTAGAACGTCCCGGTCACGTCCCCGGTTTCTTGCTCGCCCGGATCGAAGGCGGTGGAACCGTTTTGGATATGGGGCTTGCTGGGCTTGCTTTCAACCTGCGCCCGTCGGCCCCGGCACCTTGTCGGCATAGTTGCACCAAGCCGCCGCGACGCAGCGCCAGCATTCCGGGGCGCGGGCCTTGCAGACATAGCGGCCATGCAGGATCAGCCAGTGATGCGCGTCCCGCAGCAGGGGGGGGCGGGGCAGCGTTCCACCAGCCCGTCCTCCACCTCCCGCGGCGTGCGGCCCGGGGCCAGGCCGGTGCGGTTGCCGATGCGGAAGATATGCGTGTCCACCGCCATGGTGTCCTGGCCGAAAGCCACGTTCAGCACGACATTGGCGGTCTTGCGGCCGACCCCCGGCAGGGCCTCCAGCGCCTCCCGCTCGCCGGGCACCTGGCCGCCATGCCGCTCCAGCAGCAGGCGCGACAGGGCCACGACATTGCGCGCCTTGGCCTGCCACAGGCCGATCCGGCGGATATGCCCGGCCACCCTCGCCTCCCCCAGCGCCACCATGGCGGCGGGGTCCGGCGCGGCGGCGAAGAGGCCGGGGGTGCAGCGGTTGACCGCCGCATCCGTAGCCTGGGCGGAGAGCACGACCGCGACCAGCAGGGTGAAAGGATCGTGATAGTCGAGTTCGGTGCGCGGCACCGGATTGGCCTCCGCTAGGGCCCGGATGAAGGCGGCGGCCTGCGCGGCCGGCATCCGCCGGGCACGGCGCGGCTGCCGGGCAGTGCCATGCAGGGCGGCGCCTGGTCGGGCGGCTTCGGGTTTTCGCGGCATCGGATCGGGTCCACCCATGGCGGGAGGGCAGCCCTATCCCATCTTGTTGCGTGATGTCAGCCCGCCGCGACCCTGTCCTGTTCGAGGCCATCTGCACCCCGCCCCGCAGCCTGGGGCGGCGCGGCATGCTGGTGGTCTCGGGCCTGCTGCTGGCCGGGCTGGCGGCCATAAGCGGGATCTGCCTGGCCCGTGGTGCCTGGCCGGTGCTGGGCTTCGCCGGGGCGGAAGCGGTGCTGGCGCTCGGCCTCATGGGGCTCTACCGGCGCTGGAGCCGGCGGGCGATGGAGGTGGTGGTGCTCACCGATGAGAGGCTGCTGATCCGCCGGATCGATGGGCGCGGCCGGCCGGATGAGGTGTCGCTCGACCCCTATTGGGTGCGGCTGGCCCTGGACGAGCGGCCCGGCCGGGCCAGCGCCCTGCTGCTGCGGAGCCGCGGCCGCAGCCTTGAGATCGGCCTCCTGCTGGGCGAGGAGCAGAAACGCAGCCTGGCGGAGGCGCTGGCCGCGGCGCTCCGGCGCTACCGGAACCCGGTCTTCGACAACCCGCAATTGCGGGAGGACTGATCCGGCGCCGCCTCGTGCGGTCCGGGCGGCCTGCATCCTGCCGGCCGATTCACGCCCTCCGGCTGCGCCTCCGGACGACCGGGCGGCTTGCATTTTGCCGGCCGATTCACGCCCTCCGGCTGTGCCTCCGGACGACCGGGCGGCTCAATCCGTCGGCGTCAGGCTCTTGATGAGTTCGAAGACCCGCTTGCGGACGGAGGAATCTGTGATCCGGTAATAGGCGCGGACCAGTTCCAGCGTCTCCCGGCGGTGCAGGGTGTCGTCCTCGAAGCTGTCCTGGCTATCGGCGAAGCCCAGCGCCCGGCGGGCGCCGCTCATGTTGCCGCCCATGGCATCCGGCAGGTCGTCGAAGAAGAAGCCGATCGGCACGTCCAGCACCCGCGCCAGGTCGAACAGCCGGCTGGCGCCGATCCGGTTGACCCCGCGCTCATATTTCTGGACCTGCTGGAAGGTGAGGCCCAGCGCCTCGCCGAGTTTTTCCTGGCTCATGCCGAGCAGGGTCCGGCGCAGCCGCACCCGGCTGCCGACATGCACGTCGATCGGGCTCGGACGGTGCTCGCGTGCGGTGCTTTCCACGATGTCGTCGCTAGCCATGTCCGTCCATCCCATCTCCGGCCGCCCTGACGGGCAGGCCCATGCCTTGGCGGGTGTCCTGGTGGATTCCGCGAGAGCGCCTCGCCCCACCATTGCAACCCTCGATACCCAGCGGTTTAAGGGAAAGGAAACGAAGCGTCAATAGTTTTGAGATTTCTCAATATTGACAACTCGCGCCGAAGGACCCGTCCCGGCCGCGGTTGCAACCCGCCGCCACCCGAGCAGACCGAGGCCGAGGCAAAACACCGCCAGCACACCCGGCACGATCAGCCCGAAGCGCGCGAAGGGCGTGGGCGGCCCGGCCCCCGGCAGCGGCGTGGAAAGCGTTCCGGTGGCGCCGAGCGGCAGCATGTGCAGGCGCCGCCCCCGCGCATCGAAGACCGCCGAGATGCCGGTCTGCGCCGCCCGCGCCACCGGCAGCCCCTCCTCCGCCGCCCGCAGCCGGGCCGCGGCCAGATGCTGCCAGGGGCCGGCGGAATGGCCGAACCAGGCATCGTTGGTGATGTTCACCAGCCAGTCCGGGCGGGGCTTCGGCGTGACCTCGCCCGGAAAGATCACCTCATAGCAGATCAGCGCGCCGAAGGGCGGCAGGCCGGGCGGGGCCAGGGTTACGGCGCCGGGGCCGGCGGAGAAATCCATGCCGCCCACCACCATGCGGATGGGAATCAGCCCGGCCAGTGGCATGTATTCCCCGAAGGGCACGAGATGCGCCTTGTCATACAGCGCCACCACCTCACCGGCCGAATCCAGCACCACCAGGCTGTTGAAGACCTGCCGCAGGGCGCCGTCAGGCCCCCAGACCCCTCGCACCGTGCCGCCGATCAGCATGGCTCCCGGCGGCAGCGCCGCCGCCGCCATGCGGCGGGCTTCCGGATCCTGGGCCAGCAGGAAGGGGCTCGCCGTCTCCGGCCAGATCACGGCGATACGGGAGCCCGGCGCGGCCTCGGCGGCGCGCGCCGCGGCCGCGGCGGTGAGGTCGAGGTAGCGCTGGAAGATCGGCAGGCGCTGGTCCTGCCGCCATTTCACCTCCTGTGCGACATTCCCCTGCACAAGCACCAATTCCACCGGCTGGAACGCCGGGTCGGGGGCCGCGAGCCGCCAGGCGCCGAAAGCGGCGAACCCGGCCAGTACCAGAACGCCGCCCGCCAGCACGCGGCGGTTGCCAAGCAGCGGCAGGCTTGCCAGTAAAACGGTCGCGAGCGAAAGCCCATGCACGCCGACCACCGCCGCGCCCTGCACCGGCAGGGCGGCGAAGGCCCAGACGCTGCCGATCAGGTTCCAGGGAAAGCCGGTGAAGGCCACGCCGCGCAGCATCTCGCTCGCCACCCAGGCGCCGGCGAAGCCCAGCAGCCGCGGCCAGCCCGGCGGCAGCGCCCAGGCCACCAGCACCGGCGGCACCACAAACAGCGCCAGCGGCACCGCGAGACCCGGCGCCGCTAGCGGCACCAGCCACCAGAAGGTCGCGACATCGGTCAGGATGGCATATGTCACCCAGTAGACCCCGGCCAGGTGGTGCCCGAAGCCCCAGGCGAAGCCCACCGCCGCCGCCCGCCGCCATCCGGGCTGCGCCCCGGCCAGGGCCAGCAGGCCGGGAAAGGCGAGCAGCAGCACCGGCACCGCATGCACCGGCGGCAGTGCCAGGGCGGAGGCCAGGCCGAGGGCGAAGGCGGCCAGCAGCGCCCGCCGGAACGGCAGGCCCGCGAGGCGGTCGAGGAAGCGCTTGAACACGACCCGCACCTGGGGTGGATTCCGCTCGCCTCGCGCGCGGAAGCCGTCCCAGCTTTCTGTTTTGGCGAGCAAATTACCCCGCTCGCGTGATTCGCTCGAACGGCGTTTGCTCTAAAGCAGATCGTGGCGCCGTGGAACTGCCGCCGGCGCCGCCTGCCCTTCAGGCGGGCCGCCGCGGCTCGGCCAGCAGGTGCAGCAGCGACGGCAGGGTGAGCATGACGGTGGCCAGCGCGTAGAGCAGGCTCATGGTCAGCAGCACCCCCCATGCTGGCGGTGCCGGGATGCGAGGAGAGCGCCAGCGTCCCGAAGGCGGTGCCATTGGTCAGCGCGCTGTAGAGCACCGCCCGCGTCAGCGCCGAGGGCAGCAGCGCCCGCTCGCCGTTCCGCCAGGCCGCGACATAGTAGATGTCGAAGGCCACGCCCTGGGCGAAAAGCAGCGGCAGGGCGATGATATTGGCCAGGTTGAGCGGCAGGCCGAACAGCGCGCAGGTGGCGAGGGTCAGCAGCCCGGCCAGCCCCAGCGGCGCCAGCGCCAGCAGCGCCAGCCGCCAGGAGCGCAGCGCCGCCAGCAGCAGCAGCACCGTCAGCACCGTGGCGATGCCGCCGGCGCGCAGGAAGGCGTCCTGGATGGTAGCCGAACTGGCCTGGACCGAGATGGCGGTGCCGGTGGCATCAGGGGCCACCGCCTGCACCGCCTGGGCGAAGCGGGCCAGCGCCTCCGGCCGGTCCGAAAGATCGGCGGGCTGCACCTCCACCCGCGCCCGGCCATCCCTGGTGACCCAGTCGCGGCGGAGGCTTTCCGGCAGGTCCTCCAGGGTGACGGGGGCGGCCTGCAGGGCCTGGCGCAGCGCCGCCAGCGTATGGCCGAGGCCGGGCAGCAGCGCCGCCGCCAGCCGCTCCCGCGCCTCGGCCGGGCCCTTGGCGAGTGGCCGCAGCACCGCCGCCAGCCGCGCCGCCGCCGGGGCCAGGGCCTCGCGTTCCGTGGGCGCCGCCGCGCCGGAGGGCGCTTCGGCCATGGCCCGGGCGGCCGTCTCCAGCACCGCCGCGGCTTGGCGGAGCGCCGCCGCAGCCGCCGCGTCATCGGGCGGCGGCGCCGGGACCGGCGGCTCCAGCGTCGGGCCGAGCAGGTCGGCGGCGTCGCGGATCAGGGCGAGTTTCGCCGCCTGGTCCTCCGGCACGAAGCTCGCCAGGGTGAGCGTGCCCGCCACTTCCGGCAGCGCCGCCAGCCGCGCCGCCAGCGCCTCGGCCGCGGCCAGGTCCGGGGCCAGGCTTTGCAGGGTATTGGGGGTAGTTTCCGGCCGGCGCATCAGGTCGCGGAAGGTGGAAACCGCCTCGGTATCGGGGTTGCGGAGGTTCAGCGGGTTGCTGTCGAAGCGCAGCAGCGGCAGGCAGGCGGCCGCGGCCAGCGCCACCAGCCCGACCACCACCAGCACGCCGCGCGCGTGGCGCGTCAGGAAGCGGTCGAGCGGGGCCAGCGACGCATAGCCCACCGGCTCCCGCTCCGGCCCCGGCCGGGTATAGAGCAGCCAGGCCGGCAGGGTTGTGAGGCTGATCGCCACCGCGATCAGCATCCCGCCCGAAGCGATCAGCCCAAGCTCCGAGACGCCCCGGTAATCCGTCGGCAGGAAGGCCAGGAAACCGGCGCAGAGCGCCAGCGCCGCCAGCGCGATGCCCTCCCCCGCCTGGCCGGCGGCGGCGATCAGCGCGGGGCCGAGGGCCTGTCCCGCCAGCCGGAACCGCTGCTCGCGGAAACACACCGCGTACTGGATGCCGAAATCGACGCCGAGGCCGATGAACAGCACGGCGAAGGCGATGGAGAGCGGATTGAACGGCCCCACCACCAGCAGCCCGAAGGCCGCCGTCACCACCAGCCCGAGCACCAGGGTGCCAAGCATGGGCAGGATCAGCCGCCCCGAGCGCAACCCCATCCAGAGCAGCAGCGCCACCGAGAGCAGCGACAGGATGTTCTCGGTGATGGCGCCGCCGAAGACGGTGGAGAATTCCTCATCCCCCATCACCAGCTCGCCGGTGAGGCGCACCGTGACGCCATGTTCCGGCGTGAGGCTGAGCCGTGCCGCCGCCGCCCGCACCGCCGCGGTGGCCTCGGCGCCGGGGGCGAGGGCGCTGAAATCCAGCACCGGCCGGACCAGCAGGAAGCGCCTCGGCGCCAGCGGGTCCGGCGCGCGGCCGGTGAAGAGCGCCGACCAGTCGAGCGGCGCCACCCTTCCGGCCATTGCCGCCTCGGCCGCCCTGGTCAGGGCCTGCAGCGGCGGGATCAGCAAGGCGGGGTCGGCCTCGCCCCGCCGCATCCCCTCGGCCAGCAATTCCAGGGTCCGGGCGACGCCGCGCAGGCTGGGATCGGCGGCGAGGGTGCCCAGCATGGGCTGCGCCTCGATGATCCGCTCGGTGGCGGCGCGGACCTCCGGCAGGGTCAGGAAGAGCAGGGCGTTGCGGCGGAAATAAGGATCGGCATCGGGGCGGGTGACGCTGCGGAATAGGCTTGGCTGCGCCAGCAGCGCCGCTTCCAGCGCCGCGGCCGCGCGATCCGCGAGGTCGGGGGTCGCCGCATCCACCACCACGGCGACGGGATCGACGCGCTGCGGGAAGGCGGCGTCCATCGCCCGCTCGGCCTGCCGCCAGGGCAGGTCCTGCGGGAAGAGGTGGATGACGTCGGTATCCATGGCGAAGCGGGTCGCCACCACCCAGAGGCTCAGCAGCCCAAGCAGGGCCGAGAGCAGCAGCGTCAGGCGCGGCCGGCGAAGGCTGGCGGCGACCGTGGCGGCGGAAAGCCGGCCGAAGCGCCCGATCTGCGGCTCGGGTTTCACGGCAGCACCGCCTGCGGCTCGGGCTTCACGGCAGCACCGCCTGCGGCTCGGGCTTCACGGCAGCACCGCCTGCGGCTCAGGCTTCACGATAGAGGATCAGCAGCAGGCCGATCAGCACCAGGCAGGCAGGCCAGATCCAGCGGGCCAGCCGCGCCAGCGCCGGGGGGGCCGCGCAATCCGGTCCAGCGGGCGCAGCCGCCCACCACCGCCAGCACCGCCAATGGCAGGTGCGACAGCTCGACCAGCAGCGCCTCCTTCACATTCGAGATGGCATGGGTATGCGCAAGCAGCAGCACGCCGCCGGCCAGCATCGCCACCGGGAAGACGAAGCGGAACCGCCCCCCGATGCGGCCAAGGCGCACCCCCCATTCCGCCAGGGCGAAGCCCGTCACCAGCAGCGCCGCCAGCTTGTGCTGCACCACCTCCGGGTCGCGCAGGCTGTCCAGCAGGCCGATCTCGCCCAGCGGCCAGGCCTCCGGGTCGGAGCGCAGCAGGATGAAGCCGGCGAGACCGAGGAAGACCAGCGGCCAGTGCCGCGCCAGGGGCACCCGGCCGGTGGCGTCAAGCAGCGCGGCCAGGCCCACCAGCAGCACCATGATCCCGGCCCAGTGGTGGTTGTACTCGCTCCAGGCGATGTCCTGGGCATTGCGCGGCGGCAGCAGCCCCTCGCCCGGGGTGAAGGCATCAGGCCGTTGCTGCGCCTCGCGCTGCTGCCATTCGGCATCGAGCTTCGCCTGCAGCGCCGGGATCGCCAGATCGGCATGGCCGGGGCTGGAGAGGCGCGGCCAGGCCGGGGTGAAGCGTTCGGTGATCTCGGCCCAGGTGACGCGGTCCTCCGGCAGGTCGGCGGCCGGCGGCACCGAGGTGAGGGAGGCGGCCAGCGCCAGCACGGCCAGGCCCGCCGCCATCTCGCATTCCACGAAGCGCCGTACCCGCGCCAAGCCGTCCGGCACGGCGCGCAGCCGGTGCAGCAGCAGCCAATTGCCCAGGCCGAGCAGCAGCAGCAGGCCGAGCAGCAGCGTCTTGGTGCCCGCCATGGCGCCATAGGCGGTGCCGTAGAGCGCCTCCAGCCCGCCGATATAGCCCAGCCAGAAACCCAGGCTGCCCAGCAGGATCAGCCCCACGCCGAGCGCCGCGAAGCGGGAATAGCGCCGCCCCACCAGGCCGGCCGTCCCCGGCGAGAGCCGCAGCGCCCCCAGCAGCGCCGGCAGCCCGCCGAGCCAGAGCGCCGCCCCCGCCTGGTGCAGGGCGGTCGCGGCCAGCAGCATGGCGCGGCTCTCGGTGCGGGCCACCGCATGGCTGCCGGCGCTCGTCGCGGCCAGCAGGGCCAGCGCGCCGAGCAGCAGCGCCAGCCGGCGCCCCAGCCCCGGCGCGCCGCGCGGCAGGGCGAGGGCCAGCAGCCCCAGCATCGCCAGCACCGTCACCGCCGAGACCAGGACGAAATCGGCGCCGAGCAGCGTGCTGGCCGGCGCCTCCAGCGTCGCTGCCAGCGCCACCAGGCCGAGCCCGTCGCGGCCGAGTCGCGCCGCCAGCGCCGCCAGCGCCGCCACCACCACCACCCGCCGGCTGATCGCCGAGAGCGCGGCGGCCTCCCGGCCCGGCAGCCGCCCCGACGCACCGCAGCCCGTCAGGCCGCGGCCCGGCGGCACCGGCTGGGCCAGGCTTGCCGCGCCGAGGGGGGATGGGGCGGCCCTGCACCAGCGGCGGCAGCAGCGCGGCCCAGAACACCACCCCGCCCAGCAGCACGGTGCGGGCGGCGAGTTCGGCGGCGTGCAGCAGCACGCTGACGAAGCCATAGAGGTCGAGAAGCTGCTCCACGCGGCGGGCCTAGAGCAGAATCGCCCGGGTTGGAACCGCCCGGCGCTCCCAGGGCGTGGAATTGGCAGGCCGGACCATGGCCGGCACCGCTTCGCCGGAACAGGCCATACGCTAGCGCGGCTCGATGGTGAAGGGGATGTCGCCGCGGGTGATATGGCCATCCACCGCCAGCACCTGCCAGCGCAGCCGCCAGGCGCCGGCCGGGGTGGTGGCGGGGGTGGGTATCGCCGCTTCCAGCAGCGCGGGCGCGGTGGCGGGGGCGAGGTCCAGCACCACCTGCTCCCCATCCGGGCCGATCAGCGCCAGCCGGCTGCGGGCCTGGTCGATGCGGCTGTTGAAGCGCACCGAAACCTGCGCCGGCAGCGCCGCCAGCGCCGCGCCGGCGGCGGGGTCCGAGGCCACCACCACGGCATGCGCCGCAGCCTGGCGGAGGCCGGCCAGCGCGCCGACGGCGCCAAGCAGGGCGCGGCGGCCGATTCGGGCCAGGGGGGAGGGCAAGGGCGGCATCAGGGGCAAGGGGCGGATTCCCGGGGCGGTGGGGTGCAGCGACGGCCGGCCCACCACTCCTTGATTGCAACGGAGCGCCAAGGTGCCGCAAAACTGGTGGCGCGCAAGATGCCCCTCGGGGCAATCGCCTGCGCCGGCATCGACGGGGGGCGTGCGGATGCGGATCATTCTGGCGCAGCCAAGGGGCTTCTGCGCCGGCGTCGTGCGGGCGGTCGAGATCGTGGAGCGGGCGCTGGAACGATACGGCGCCCCGGTCCATGTCCGCCACGAGATCGTCCACAACCGCCGCGTGGTGGAGGACCTGGAACGCCGGGGCGCCCGTTTCGTCGAGGAGCTGGACCAGGTGCCGGCCGGGGCGTTGACCGTCTTCAGCGCCCATGGCGTGCCGCGATCCGTGGAGGCGGCGGCGGCGGCGCGCGGCCTGCCGGTGCTCGATGCCACCTGCCCGCTGGTCTCCAAGGTGCATGCGGAGGGGCGGCGCTATGCCATGCTCGGCCGCGCCGTGGTGCTGATCGGCCATGCCGGCCACCCGGAGGTGGTGGGCACCCTGGGGCAGATCCCGGGGGGAGGTGCATGTCGTCGCCAGCGCGGCGGAGGTGGAGCGGCTCCCCATTCCACCCGGACAGCCGGTGGCCTATGTCACCCAGACGACACTTTCGGTTGATGACACGCGGGCGGTGATCGAGGCGCTGCACCACCGCTTCGCCGATCTGGTCGGGCCGGATACGCGGGACATCTGCTATGCCACGCAGAACCGCCAGGCCGCGGTGCGCGAGCTGGCGCGGCGGGTGGAGGTGCTGCTGGTGGTCGGTGCCGCCAATAGTTCCAATCCCAACCGGCTCCGGGAGATCGGTGCGGAGGCCGGCATCCCGTGCTACCTGATCCCGGACGCCAAGGCGCTCCGGCCGGAATGGCTGGCGGGGGTTGGCGTCCTCGGGATCACGGCCGGGGCCTCGGCGCCGGAGTGCCTGGTGCAGGAAGTCATCGCGGCGCTGGCCTTGCCGGGCCCGGTGGAAGTAACCACCCTGCCAGGGCTGGTCGAAGAGGTTGAGTTCAAACTGCCGGCGGCGCTCGCCGATCCGCCGGCGGCGCTGGCGGAACCACGGGCCAGCGCGGCGAGGTAAGGAAATTACAGGATGGGCATTCCGCTGCGCCAGCAGATCAAGGTCGGCGCCTATATCGTGAAACAGCATCTGGCCGGGCGGAAGCGCTACCCGCTGGTGCTGATGCTGGAGCCGTTGTTCCGCTGCAACCTGGCCTGCGCCGGCTGCGGCAAGATCGACTATCCCGATGCCATCCTGAACAAGCGCCTCAGCGTGCAGGAATGCCTGGACGCGGTGGACGAGACCGGCGTGCCGGTGGTGGCGATCGCCGGCGGCGAGCCGCTGCTGCACAAGGAGATGCCCGAGATCGTCGAGCGCATCCTGGCGCGCGGCAAGATCGTGATCCTCTGCACCAATGCGCTGCTGCTGGAGAAGAAGATCGATGCCTACAAGCCGCATCCGCGCTTCACCTGGGACATCCACCTGGATGGCGACAAGGAACAGCACGACTGGGCGGTGAGCCAGCAGGGCGTCTACGACCGCGCCGTGGCGGCGCTGAAGCTGGCCAAGGCCAAGGGTTTCCGCACCGCCATCAATGCCACGCTCTTCAACAATGCCGAGCCGGAGCGCATGGCGCGCTTCTTCGACGATGTCACCGCCATGGGCGTGGACGCCATCATGGTCTCGCCCGGCTATGCCTATGAACGCGCGCCGGACCAGCAGCATTTCCTGAACCGCCGCAAGACCAAGGAACTGTTCCGCGGCATCTTCGCCCGGGGCAAGGGCAAGCGGTGGAAGATGGGGAATTCGCCGCTCTTCCTCGATTTCCTCGCCGGCAACCAGCAATACCACTGCACGCCCTGGGGCAACCCGACCCGCAACATCTTCGGCTGGCAGCGCCCCTGCTACCTGCTGGGCGAGGGCTATGCGAAGACTTTCGCCGAGCTGATGGACACCACCGACTGGGACAAGTACGGCACCGGCAATTACGAGAAATGCGCCGACTGCATGGTGCATAGCGGCTTCGAGGCGACGGCGGTGGTGGATGCGGTGAAGCGCCCCTGGAAGGCGGTGGCGGCGCAGTTGCGCGGCCCGCGCACCGAGGGCGAGATGGCCCCCGAGATCGACCTCTCGAACCAGCGCAAGGCCGACTACGTCTTCTCCCGCCATGTCGAGCAGACCATGGCGGGCATGGCGCATGAGCCGAAGCGCGGCGCCAAGCATGGCGGCACGGTGCCGCCGGTGGCGGCGGAGTAGCGGCAGCTACCCCGGCAGCGGCATCCCCGGCGCTGCCTGCCGCAGCGCCGCCAGCGCCACCCGGCTCCGCTTCGCCACCTGGAGCAGCGGCCGCAACTCCCCCGGCCGCCGCAGCAGCGCCAGCGCCACCCGCCCCGGCGCCGGCCTGCCCTGCGGCGTCAGCCCCACCGCGGCGGCCTGCGGCAGCACCTCCGCCGCCGTATCGGCCACCGCGCGCAGCACCGCGAAGGGCAGCCCGCGGGAGGCCGCGAAGCCCGCCGCCGCGGCACTCTCCAGATCCACCACCAGCCCGTCCGTCATCAGGCGGAGCGCGCGTTTCGCCGCCGGCTGCCCCACCACCGCCTCGGCCCCCGCCACCACGCCGAGCCTGGCGCCGCTGGCCGCCGCCAGGGCCGAGGCCCAGACCGCATCGGCTGCCCAGGCGCCGCCCTTGCCGCGCACCCGCGTCGCCACCACCAGCGCGCCGCAGCCAAGCTCCGGGTCCAGCCCGCCGGCGATGCCGAAGCTCAGCACGGCGGTGACATCCCCTTCCGCCGCCGTCAGCAGGGCACGCAGCCGCGCCGGGTCGCCGCCGCTGACCAACACCCGGAAGCCAGGCGGCAGCAGCGCCGCCTCGGCCCGCATGCCGGTGACGGCGAGGACCGCCATGCCGGCTAGAGCCCGAACCCCACGCGCCGCGAATTGCCGCGCCGCAGGTTGCGCAGCCGTGCCAGCGCCCAGAGCGGAAAGATCGCGGCATAGCCGTGGTAGCGAAGGTAGAAGACGCGGGGGAAGCCGGTGCCGGTGAAATCCCGCTCCAGCCAGCCGCCATCCTCCGCCTGGTGCCGCAGCAGCCATTGCGCGCCGCGTTCCACCGCCGGGTCCTCGGCTGCACCCGCCGCCATCAGCGCCAGCAGCGCCCAGGCGGTCTGGCTGGCGGTGCTGGCCCCCTCCCGCAGGTCGGCATCGGGCCGGGTGCCGCCGCGGCGGGGATAGGTGGCACCATCCTCGCCCCAGCCGCCATCCGGGTTCTGCACGGATTTCAGCCAGGCCACGGCGCGCTGCATGGCCGGGTGGCCGGGCGGCAGGCCGGCGGCATGCAGCGCGGTCAGCGCCGACCAGGTGCCATAGACGTAATTGATGCCCCAGCGCCCGTACCAGGCGCCATTCGCCTCCTGCTCGCGCAGCAGGTAGTCCACCGCGGCCGCCACCGCCGGATGGTCCGGCCCATGGCCGAGCTGCGCCAGCATCGCCAGGCAGCGGCCGGAGACATCGGCCGAGGGCGGGTCGAGCAGCGCGCCGTGATCGGCGAAGGGGATGTTGTTCAGGTAGTGATAGGCATTGTCGGCATCGAAGGCGCCCCAGCCGCCGCCGCGCGACTGCATGCCCACCACCCAGTCCTGCGCCCGGGCGATGGCGGCGTCATAGGCGGCGGTGCCATCCTGCCTGCGGGCACGGTCCAGCGCCAGCACCACCACCGCGGTGTCGTCCACATCCGGGTAATGCGGATTGGCGTATTGGAAGGCCCAGCCGCCGGGGGCCAAGCCGGGCCGGGCATCGGCCCAGTCGCCCACCAGATCCGTCACCTGATGCGGCAGCAGCCAGTCGAGGCCGCGCCGCGCCGCCGCCTCGGCCGGGATGCCGCCGGCTTCCAGCAGGGCGTGGCTGGCCAGGGCGGTGTCCCAGATCGGCGAGAGGCAGGGCTGCACATAGGTCTCGTGCTTGCCATCCAGCACCAGCTTCTCCACCGCGCTCCAGGCCGTGACCAGGCGCGGGTCGCCGGGCGGCACGCCGAGGCAGTGGTACATCAGGATGGCATTGGCCATGGCGGGATAGATGGCGCCGAGCCCGTCCTCGCCATTCAGCCGCTCGGTGACGAAGCGCTCGGCGCGGGCCTCGGCGCGGGCGCGCATCAGCTTCGGGAACAGCCCCTGCGTGCGTTGCAGCACGGCATCCAGGGCGCCGAAGAGCGTCCGCCAGGGCTCCCGCGCATGGGCGCCGCCGGGCCAGCGCCGCACCCGCTCCGGCGGTATCAGGAACAGCTCGGCGATGGAGACGCCGACCGGCGCCACCGGCCGCGGCCGGCGCGCCATCACCACGGTCAGCGGCACCAGCACGGTGCGCGCCCAATAGGCCATCTTCGAGAGGTGGAAGGGGGACCAGCGCGGCAGCAGCAGGATCTCCGGCGGCATCACCGGCACCGCGTGCCAGGGCACCTGCCCGAACAGGGCCAGGGTCGCGCGGGTGAAGACATTGCTGCGCTCGGCGCCGCCGGCCGCCAGGATCGCCTGCCGCGCCCGGACCATGTGCGGGGCCTCGGCGGCATCGCCGATCAGCCGCAGCGCGAAATAGGCCTTCACGCTGGCCGAGACGTCGAGCGCGCCGCCATGGAACAGCGGCCAGCCGCCCGTCCCGGCCTCCGCCTGCAGCCGGCGCAGGTAGCGGCCGATGCCGGCCTCCCGTGCCGGGTCGCGCTGGCCGAAGAAGCGGCGGAGCATGACGTATTCGGCGGGGATGGTGGCATCCGCCTCCAGTTCGAAGACCCAGTGGCCATCGGGGCGCTGGCGCGACAGCAGATGCGCGGCGCCGCGCCCGATGGCGGCCTCCAGCGCTGGCGCGGCCGCGGTCCTCCCATGCTCCGGATCGGGGGAAAAGGTCTCGGCGGCGAGATCCTGCGTCGTCGACAAGGCGATAAGGTCCTCCTTGAGCCTGGACGGAGGTGCCCCGGACAAGGCCCGCATGTCCTGCCGGGAAACGCGATCGGGGCAACCGGCCGGCATGCCAGCCTGCCGGAATCCGGAATCGGGCACAGACCCATTCCGAATACGGCGTCTTTTCGCGCTTGCGAAGGGACTGGTGAGGGTGTGGCGGCGGTTTAATCCGCCCCTGTGGTCCGATCCGGCTCCAGACCGGTCGGTGCGGGTCCGGTCCGGGCGGGTCCGGGCGCGGCCTCGCCCTTCCACATCCCGCCGCGGCCGCGCCATTCGGCCCAGGCGGAATCGAGGGTGAAGACCATATAGGCCGCGGCGATCCCCGGCAGGGCCAAGCCACGCAAGGGCGACAGGCCGAAGCGCCGCAGCATGGGCGCATAGGCCAGCGCCATCGCCGCCCAGGCCGCGGTGCCGAGCGCCCGCGCCGTGCCTGCCCCGAACAGCGCCAGTAGCGGCGGCGCCAGGAAGACCAGCGCCAGCGCGGCCAGCATCCCCACCAGCGCCGGCACCCGCCGCCCGAGCTGGGCATAGGCGGTGCGCGCCACCATCCGGCGGATCTCGCCGATCCCCGCATAGGGGCGGAGCGAATGCACCCGGTCGGTCAGGCCGGTCCAGATCGATCCCTGCGCCTTCATCCGCCGCGCCAGGGCGCAATCATCGATGATCGCGTCGCGGATCGGCCCCAGGCCGCCAGCCCGCCGGAAGGCCGCATGGTCCAGCAGCACGCAGCCGCCGGCCGCCGCGGCGGTGCGGGCGGCGGGATCGTTAGACCAGCGGAAGGGATAGAGCATCTGGAAGAAGAAGACGAAGGCCGGGATCAGCCAGCGCTCGGCCGGGCTTTCGCAGCGCAGCCGGGCCATGAGCGAGACCAGCACCCGCTGCTCCGCCACCGCGCGCCGCACCAGCAGGCGCAGCGACTCCGGGGCGTGGCGGATATCGGCATCGGTGAGGAGCAGGTGCTCCGGCGCCTCCTCCGTGGCGAGGGAGTCCAGCCCCTGCTGCAGCGCCCAGAGCTTGCCGGTCCAGCCCGCCGGCCGGGCGCCGCCGGTGAGGACCGTGAGGCGTGGATCGCCGCCGCCCGCCGCCCGCGCCAGCGCCCCGGTGCCATCCGTGGAGCGGTCATCCACCACCACCAACCGGAAGCGGCCGGGATAGTCCTGCTCCAGCAGGCTCCGCACCGTCTCGGCGATGGTCGCCGCCTCGTCCCGCGCCGGCACCAGGGCCACCGCTGAGGGCCAGCGCGGCGGGTCCGGCAGCGTGGCGGCCCCGCGGTCATCATCCCGCGCCAGCCAGAAGAAGCCGCGGCCCAGCAGCAGCACTGCCCAGGCGAGCGCGGCGGCGAGGCCCAGCAACAGGCTCATGCCAGCCGCCCATGGTCGCGGAACCAGGCGATGGCCTCCGCCACCCCCTCCTGCCAGGGCCGCGCCTGGTGGCCGAGCACCTGCGCCGCCTTGCCGGAGGCGAAATACATGTGCTGCCCGGCCATCCGCAGCCCATCGAGCGTCAGCATCGGCTCCCGGCCCGAGAGCCGCGCCCAGCCCTCCGCCACCAGCGCCGCCGGCCAGAGCGGCGCGCGCGGCAGCCGCACCGGCGCCCGCCGCCCGAAGAGCCCGGCGACATGGCCGAGCAGCTCGCCGAGCGGCACGTCCTGCCCGCCCAGGATATGCCGCTCCCCCACCGCGCCACGGGTCAGCGCCACGACGCAGCCGGCGGCCACATCCTCCACATGCACCAGGTTCAGCCCGGTATCGACATAGGCTGGCATCCTGCCCCGCGCCGCCTCCAGGATGATGCGGCCGGTGGGGGTGGGGCGGCGGTCGCGCGGGCCGATGGGGGTGGAGGGATTGACGATCACTGCCGGCAGCCCGGAATCGGCGACCAGCCGTTCCACCGCCCGCTCGGCCAGGGTCTTGCTGCGCTTGTAGGGGCCGATCGCGGCCTCCGGCGTGGCGGCATCCGCCTCGGTGGCCGGGGTGCCATCGGCGCGGGGCTTGAGCGTGGCGACGGAGGAGACATGCACCACCCGGCGGCAGCCCGCGGCCAGGGCGGCGCGCATCACCGCCTCGGTCCCCGCCAGGTTCACCGCCAGCATCCGGGCGGGGTCGGGCACGAAGATGCGGTAGTCGGCGGCGCAGTGGATGACGGCATCGCAGCCCCGCACGGCCTCGGCGATCGAGGCGGGATCGGTGAGGTCGCCGGGGATGAACTGCACCGGCACGCCCTCCAATACCTCGCGCGGCGTGCCGGCACGGGTCAGGGCGCGCACTTCATGCCCGGCAGCCACCAGGGCACGGGCGATGGCGGAGCCGAGGAAACCGGTGGCGCCGGTCAGCATCACACGCTCGGCCATCTGTCTCCCCCGAATCTCCACGGCGGGTTCTGGCCGGAACCTGCCGGTAAATCCAGGGGGGCAAATCCAGACGGGTTGATCGGCGGCGGCATCGCCGGGCCTGCGGCCGCGTGGTAAGGGGCTCAGCATGACGCCGCACCCCCGCCGCGCGCTGCTCGCCGCCCTGGCTGCCACCACGGCCGCCCTGGCCCTCCCCCGCACCGTCCGCGCCCAGGCCCGGCCGGCGGCGGTGGTGGAGGGGTTCCATGCCACCCTGCTGGAGATCATGCGCAATGCCCGCGCGCTCGGCATCCAGGGGCGGGAGAGGCGGCTCCGGCCGGTGATGGAGGCCGCCTTCAACCTGCCCGCCATGACCCGCATCGCGGTCGGCCCGCCCTGGAGCGGCTTTTCCCAGGCAGAGCAGGCGGCGCTGGTCCGCGCCTTCTCCGACTGGTCCATCGCCACCTATGCCAGCCGCTTCGACGGCTATGGTGGCGAGCGGTTCGAGACGCTGGGCGAGACCACCCTCGGCAATGGCGACCGGCTGGTGCGCACGCAATTGCTGCGCCCCAACGACGCGCCGGTGCAGTTGAACTACCTGCTGCGCAATGGCGAGGGCGGGTGGCGCATCGTCGATATCTACCTGACCGGCACCATCAGCGAACTCGCCAGCCGCCGCGCCGAATTCACCAGCCTGCTGCGCGAGGGCGGCCCGGCACGGCTGCTGGCGGAGTTGCGGCGGCGCACCGAAACGCTGCTGCGCTAGGCCAAAGGACCAGGCCAGGGCGCCGTCGGGCACGAAGCCCGGGCCGGGCGAAGGATCGCGTGTCACGCCGGAGGTGCACCAGGGGCCGATGCCATCGGCCGCCGGTGCCAAGCCCGCCTGCCCTTCGGACCTCTGCCCATTGACCGGCGCGGCGCGACACGGCTTGTTTCCGCCATGCCGATTCTCACTGGTCACGCGCGCATCGCCGGCGTCCTGGGCTGGCCCGTCGCCCATTCCCGCTCGCCGCGGCTGCATGGGCTGTGGCTGCAACGGCATGGCATCGACGGCGCCTACCTGCCCTTGCCGGTGCGGCCGGAGCGTTTCGCGGCGGCCGTGCGGGCGCTGGCCGATCTCGGCTTCCAGGGCACCAATGTGACGATCCCGCACAAGGAGGCCGCCTTTGCGGTGTGCGATGAGGTGGCGGAAAGCGCCCGCCGCGCCGGGGCGGTGAATACGCTGGTCTTCCGGGACGGGCGCATCCTCGGCTCCAATACCGACGGCTTCGGCTTCCTGGAGAATGTGCGGGAGGCGGCGCCGGGCTGGCAGCCGGCGGCGGGACCGGCGGTGCTGCTCGGCGCCGGCGGCTCGGCCCGCGCCATCGCCGCCGCCCTGCTGGAGGCCGGCTGCCCGCGACTCATCCTGGTGAACCGCACGCCGGCGCGGGCCGAGGCGCTGGCCCGGGCGCTCGGCGGCCCGGTCGAGGTGGCGGCGCAGCCGCCGCTGCGGGATGCCGCGCTGCTGGTGAACACCACCTCGCTCGGCATGGCAGGGCAGCCGCCGCTGGAGATCGACTTGGCGCCGCTGCCACCGGCGTCGGTGGTGGCGGATATCGTCTATGTGCCGCTGGAGACGCCGCTGCTGGGTCAGGCGCGGGCGCGCGGCCTGCGCGCCGTGGAGGGGCTCGGCATGCTGCTGCACCAGGCGCGGCCGGGTTTCGAGGCCTGGTTCGGCGTGGCGCCACGGGTGGATGCGGCGCTGCGGGAATCGTTGCCGCCGACATTCCCCGGCGCTGAGGATGCGGCGATGAAGATGTGGCCATGAAGATCCTGGGCCTCACCGGCGGCATCGGCATGGGCAAGTCCACCGCGGCCAATACCTTCCGCCGGCTGCATGTGCCGGTCTTCGATGCCGATGCGGCGGTGCATGCGCTGCAGGACCGCGGCGGCCGCGCCGTGGCGCCGATCGGCGCCGCCTTCCCCGGCACGCTGCGGGAGGTCCGGGGAAAGAAGATGGTGGACCGGGAGGCGCTGCGCCGCGCCGTGCTCGGCGCCGAGGCCGCGCCCGGAGCGCTCACTCGGCTGGAACGCATCGTGCATCCGCTGGTGCGCGACGCCGAGCGCCGCTTCCTGGCCGCCGCGCGCCGCCGGGCGGAGGCGCTGGTAGTGCTCGACATCCCGCTGCTCTTCGAAACCAAGGGCGCGGGCCGCTGCGACCAGGTGGTGGTGGTGACCGCCCCCGCCGCGGTGCAGCGCCAGCGCGTGCTGCGGCGGCGCGGCATGACGGAGGAGCGGCTGCGCGCCATCCTCGCCCGCCAGATGCCGGATGCCGAGAAGCGCCGGCGCGCCGATTTCATCGTCCATACCGGCCTGTCGCGCCATTTTGCGCAGCGCGCGATCCGGGCCATCGTCAGGAGGTTGCGGCCGGCATGACCAGGCAGCTCGTGCTCGATACCGAAACCACCGGCCTCGATCCGCTGACCGGCGACCGGGTGATCGAGATCGCGGCGATCGAGATCTTCAACCTGATGCCGACCGGCCGGGCCTACCACACCCTGCTGGACCCCGAGCGCGACGTGCCGGAGGAGAGCACGCGCATCCACGGCTTCACCGCCGAGATGCTGCGCGGCAAGCCGAAATTCGCCGAGGCCGTGGAGGAATTCCTGGCCTTCCTGGGCGATGCACCGATCATCGCGCATAACGCGCCCTTCGATTTCGGCTTCCTGGATGCGGAACTGCGACGGGCCGGCCGCCAGCCGCTCGACCGCGCCCGGATGGTGGACAGCCTGGCCCTGGCGAAGCGGCGCTTCCCGGGCATGCCGAACAGCCTGGATTCGCTCTGCCGCAGGCTCGGCGTCGATAATTCGATGCGCACCAGCCACAATGCGCTGCTCGACGTGAAGCTGCTGGCGCAGGTCTATCTGGAGCTGATGGGCGGCAAGCAGCCGGTCTTCCAGCTTGCCGCCGGCTCGGCCTTGCCGGCGGCCGGCCTGGGCGGCCCGGCGCGGGAGCGGGTGGCGCGGCCGATCGAGCCCAGCGAGGCGGAGCTGGCGGCGCATGCCGAATTCCTGAAGAAGCTGAAGGATCCGCTCTGGTTGCAGCCGCCCTTTGCGACGGGCGAGGGCTGAACCGGCCCGCGCGGGCATTTGCCCTGGACCGCGCCGCATGCCTTACTGACATTTCAGCCCACCGGAGCCACTTATGCCGGAAGCGCCGATCCCGTCGCACCCGCTTGCCCTGCCCGACGACCGCGTGGACTACTCGCCACCGGTCGGCGACACGATGAAGACCACCACCTGCTACATGTGCGCCTGCCGCTGCGGCATCCGGGTGCACCTGAAGGATGGGCGGGTCCGCTATATCGAGGGCAATCCCGACCATCCCGTGAACCGCGGCGTGCTCTGCGGCAAGGGCAGCGCCGGGATCATGACGCAGTATTCGCCGGCCCGCCTCCGCGCGCCGCTGCTGCGCGTCGGGGATCGCGGCGCCGGCGAGTTCAAGGAGATCACCTGGGCGGAGGCGATGGAGATCGCCACCGGCTGGCTGCGGACCATCCGGGAGACGGACCCGCGGAAGCTCGCCTTCTTCACCGGGCGCGACCAGAGCCAGTCCCTCACCGGCTTCTGGGCGGCGCAATTCGGCACGCCGAATTTCGCGGCGCATGGCGGCTTCTGCTCGGTCAACATGGCGGCGGGCGGGCTCTATTCCATCGGCGGCAGCTTCTGGGAATTCGGCGAGCCGGACTGGGACCACACGAAATACTTCCTGATGTTCGGCGTGGCCGAGGACCACGACAGCAACCCGATCAAGATCGGCCTGTCGCGGCTCAAGGAACGCGGCGCCAAATTCATCTCGGTGAACCCGGTGCGGACCGGCTATTCCGCCGTCGCCGATGAATGGGTGGGCATCCGGCCGGGCACGGACGGGCTTTTCGTGCTGGCGCTGGTGCATGAAGTGCTGCGCACCGATCGCATCGATACGGAATTCCTCGGCCGCTACACCAATGCCACCTGGCTGGTGGTGCGCAATCCCGGCGGCGCTGATGACGGGCTCTTCGCGCGGGATGCTGATGGCAAGCCGCTGGCCTGGGACCGGGCGCGGGGCGCGATGGATGCCGGCGCGGCCGATCTCTCGCCCGTGCTGGTCGGCGAATTCACGCTGCCGGATGGGCGCCGCGTGCAGCCGGTCTTCCACCTGATGGCGGAACGCTATCTCGGCGCGGAATACCGGCCGGAAGCGGTGGCGGAACGCTGCGGCATCCCGGCCGAGCGCATCCGCCGCATCGCCGCCGAGATCGCCGAGGTGGCCTTCAACCAGACCGTCACCATCGACCAGCCCTGGACCGACACCTACGGCCGCCGGCACGAAAAGATGGTCGGCCGCCCGGTGGCCTTCCATGCCATGCGCGGCATCTCCGCCCATTCCAACGGCTTCCATACCTGCCGCGCGCTGCACCTGTTGCAGATGCTGCTGGGCGCGGTGGATACGCCCGGCTCCTGGCGCTACAAATCGCCCTTCCCGAAGCCGATCCCGCCCGGCCCCGGCCCGGCCGGCAAGGGCGCCAAGCCGAATACGCCGCTGGCCGGCAATATCCTGTCCTTCCCGCATGGGCCGGACGACCTGCTGGTGGACGACAACGGCGACCCGCTGCGGATCGACAAGGCGTTCTCCTGGGAGGCGCCGATGGCGCTGCACGGGATGATGCACACCGTCATCGGCAATGCCGGGGCGGGCGACCCCTATCCGATCGACACGCTGTTCATGTTCATGGCCAATATGGCCTGGAACAGTGCCATGAACCCGGGCGAGGTGATCCGCATCCTGACGGAGAAGCGGGCGGATGGCGAATACACCATCCCGCATGTCATCTACTCCGATGCCTATTTCAGCGAGACGGTGCCCTATGCGGATCTGATCCTGCCGGACACCACCTATCTGGAACGCTGGGACGCCATCTCCATCCTGGATCGCCCGATCGGCAGCCCGCATGGGGCCGGCGATGCCATCCGTCAGCCGGTCATCACCCCGGACCGCGACGTGCGGCCCTTCCAGGAGGTGCTGATCGAATTGGGCGCGCGGCTCGGCCTGCCGGCCTTCGTGAAGGAGGATGGCTCGCCGCGCTGGAAGGACTACCCGGACTACATCGTGAACCACCAGCGCATGCCGGGCGTGGGGCCGCTCGCCGGCTGGCGCGGCGAGGATGGCAGCAAGAAGGGCCTCGGCGAGCCGAACCCGGACCAGCTCCAGCGCTACATCGAGAATGGCTGCTTCTGGCGCGACCACCTGCCGCCGGAGCAGCTCTATTTCAAGCATGCCAACCGGGCCTATCTCGACCAGGCCAAGGCGATGGGGCTGATCGGCAAATCCGACCAGATCGTGCTGCAGCTCTGGTCCGAGCCGCTGCAGAAATCCCGACTCGCCGCCGAGGGCCATGGCGCGAAGCAGCCGCCGGAGCGGCTGCGGGAGCGCATCCGCACCTATTGCGACCCGCTGCCCTTCTGGTACGCGCCGCTGGAACATGCGGTGCAGGACCTGGGCGAGTTCCCGCTTTCCGCCGTCACCCAGCGGCCGATGGCGATGTATCATTCCTGGGGCTCGATGAATGCCTGGCTGCGGCAGATCCATGGCTCCAACAAGCTCTACATGGCGCGCGGCCGCGGGCTGGAGATGGGGCTCACCGACGATGACTGGGTCTGGGTGGAAAGCCGCGCCGGGCGGCTGAAATGCCAGGTGAAGCTGATGGAGGGGGTGAACCCCGACACGGTCTGGACCTGGAACGCCATCGGCAAGCGCGCCGGTGCCTGGGGCCTCAGCGAGGACAGCCCGGAGGCCAGCAAGGGCTTCCTGCTGAACCACGTCATCTCCGAATGGCTGCCGGCGCAGGAAGGATTCCGCAGCGCCAACAGCGACCCGGTGACCGGCCAGGCCGCCTGGTACGACCTCCGCGTGCGCGTCGAGAAATGCGCGCCGGAGGAGGCCGGGATCACCGACCCGCACCCCGCGGCGCTGCACCCGCCGCCGCATATGCCGGAACGCCCCGATATCCTCCGCTACAATGCGTCGGCGCCACGACAGCGCGGCGCGGGAGCCACGCCGTGACCTGCCTTCCTGAGATCAAGCCTGGGCAGAAGCAGCTCGGCCTCGTCATCGACCTTGACACCTGCGTCGGCTGCCAGGCCTGCGCCACCAATTGCAAGGAATGGAACACCTCCGGCCACAGCGCGCCGCTGCCGGATATCCACCCCTATTCGGCCGGGGCCGAGGGCGTCTGGTTCAACCGCGTGCATTCCTTCGAGGCGGGCGAGGGCGAGCAGGGCCGCACCGTGCATTTCCCGCGCTCCTGCCTGCATTGCGAGACGCCGGCCTGCGTCACCGTCTGCCCCACCGGCGCCTCCTATAAGCGGGCGGAGGACGGCATCGTGCTGGTGAATGCCGATATCTGCATCGGCTGCCAGCTCTGCGCCTGGGCCTGCCCCTATGGCGCGCGCGAGCTGGATGCGGATGCGGGGGTGATGAAGAAATGCACCCTCTGCATCGACCGCATCTACAACGAGACCATCCCGGAGGCGCAGCGCCAGCCCGCCTGCGTGCTCACCTGCCCGACCAGCGCGCGGCATTTCGGCGATCTCGGCGACCCCGAGAGCGAGGTCAGCAAGCTGGTCGCCGCGCGCGGCGGCTACGACCTGATGCCGGAGATGGGCTACAAGCCGGTCAACAAATACCTGCCGCCGCGCAACCGCACGAGCACGGCCGCCAAGCCGGTGGAGGATGCGCCGACCCCCATGGACATCCAGAACCCGCTGCTGCGCTGGGTCGACCGCGTTCTCTCCCGCTGAGGCAGGCTGATGCTTCCCGCACACTCCATCATCTTCTTCACCACCGCCTCCGGCGCCGGTTACGGGCTGCTGTTCTGGCTCGGCCTGCTGCGGCCGCTCGGGCTGGTGCCGGGCGGCCGGGATTTCGGCCTGACCGCGCTCGGCCTGGCACTGCTGCTGATCACTGCCGGGCTGCTCTCCTCCATGCTGCATCTCGGCCGGGCGGAGCGGGCCTGGCGGGCGGTGACGCAATGGCGCTCCTCCTGGCTCTCCCGCGAAGGCGTGGCAGCGATCGCCACCTATGTGCCGGCCGGGCTCTTCGGACTTGGCCTGGTGCAGGACATGCCGGGGCTGGTCACGGCGATGGGGCTACTGGCGGCGGCGGGAGCGGTGGCCACGGTCTATTGCACGGGCATGATCTACGCCTCGCTCAAGCCCATCCGGCAATGGAGTCATCCGCTGGTGGTGCCGGGCTACCTGGCGCTCTCGGGTTTCAGCGGCGCGGTGCTGCTGGCGATGCTGGGCGGGTTCTGGGGCAGCGGCTTCGCGGCGCCCGCCCTGCTCGCGCTGCTCGGCGGCGGCGCGGCCTTCCTGCTGAAATCCGCCTATTGGCGGGCAATCGACACGGCGGCGCCGGTGGCCACGGCGGAAAGCGCCACCGGGCTCGGCCGCATCGGCACGGTGCGACCGCTCGACCCGCCGCATACCCAGAGCAACTACCTGCTGCGCGAGATGGGCTACCGCATCGCCCGCAAGCATCAGGCGAAGCTGCGGCGCATCGTGCTGGCGGCCGGCTTCGTCCTGCCGATGCTGCTGGCGCTGCTGGCGCTGCTGAGCGGCGGGCCGCTGGCCATGGCGGCACTGGCGCTCGGCACCGTCCTGGCGCTGGGTGGCTTGCTGGTGGAGCGCTGGCTGATGTTCGCCGAGGCCACACATACGGTGACGCTCTACTACACCGGCAGGTGATATCCCGGCGCCGGGCGGCCTGAATCCTTGCGCAACCGCCCGCCGATCCGCCACGCTCCCCGCGGGAGACGGATCGGAGGCGGAGGATGCGGCAGGCTTCGCATTGGCGTCCCATGGGGCCCGGCTTGGCGCTGGGCGCCGCCCTGGCCGCCGCTCTGCCCCTGGCGGGACAGGCGGCGGACCTCACCATCGCGGTGGGCGGGGCCTTCACCTCGATGGACCCGCATTACCACGACCTCTCGCCCAACCATGCGCTGACCTGGCATGTCTTCGACCGACTGGTGCACCCGGATGCGGAGCAGCGCCCCGCCCCCGGCCTCGCCACCGAATGGCGGGCGCTGGATGAGCGCACCTGGGAGTTCAAGCTGCGGCAAGGCGTGCGCTTCCAGGACGGCACGCCCTTCACCGCGGATGATGTGGTCTTCACCTTCGCCCGCGCGCCAAACGTGCCGAACAGCCCGACCTCCATGGGCCAGTATATCCGCCCGGTGAAGCGGCTGGAGGTGGTGGACGCCCATACCATCCGCCTGCACACCGAACAGCCGGTGCCGCTGATCCCGCAGTTCATGGGCGCCTTCGCCATCATCGGCCGCCGCCAGGGCGAGGGACCCGGGGGGCTTCCTGCCGAGTTCCGACTACAATTCCGGCCGCGCCGCCATCGGCACCGGCCCCTATCGGCTGGTGTCCTTCACCCTCGGCGACCGCGCGGTCTTCGCCCGCAACCCGGACTATTGGGGCGGCGCGCAGCCCTGGGAGAAGGTCACCTACCGGCTGATCGCCAATGACAGTTCCCGCGTCGCCGCCCTGCAGGCCGGGGATGTGGACGCGATCGACGCGGTGCCGACGCGCGACGTGGCACGGCTGCAGCACGACCCGCGCATCACGGTGCAGTCGCGGCCGGGACTGCGGCTGATCTACCTTTATGTCGATGTGAACCGGCCGCAGACCCCCTGGGTCACGGACCGCGCCGGCAACCCGCTGCCGCAGAACCCGCTGCGGGACGTGCGGGTGCGCCGCGCCCTTTCGCTCGCCATCAACCGCGACGGCATCGCGCGGCAACTCATGGAGGGCCATTCCATGCCCGCCGGCCAGCCGATGCCCGAGGGTGCGCTCGGCTACGACCCCTCCATCCATCCCGACCCGCACGACCCCGAGGGCGCACGGCGGCTGCTGGCGGAAGCTGGCTACCCCGATGGCTTCAACATCACCCTGCACGGGCCGAACGACCGCTATGTGAATGACGAGGCCATCGTCCAGGCCATCGCGCAGATGTGGGCGCGGATCGGGGTGCGCACCACGGTGCAGACCACGCCCGCCAGCATGTTCTTCAGCCGCGGCGTGCGCGACGAATACTCCATCAGCCTGACCGGCTGGAGCAGCACCACCGGCGAGGCCGATACGCCCCTGGCCACCCAGATCGCCACCCCCGATCCGCCGCGCGGCCGCAGCACGGTGATCCGCCAGTCGCACTACGCCAATCCGGAGGTGGATGCGATCATCGACCAGGCCTTCCAGACCATCGACGCGACGGCGCGGGAGCGCCTCTACCGCGCGGCGATCCGCATCGGCTATGCGCGGGACGTGGCGGTGATCCCGATCCACCATCAGGTGAACCTCTGGGCGACGCGCCGCGGCATCGCCTATGCGCCGCGGCTTTCGGAACAGACGCGGGCGATGGAATTCACCCCGAGGAGCCAGTGATGCCGCAGACCACCCGCCGCGCCCTGCTTGCCGCAACGGCCGTGCTGCCCATGGCGGCCCAAGGGCAGCATCCAACGCAGGAATGGCCGGGCCTCCGGGAACTGGCGCCGACCGGGCGGCTCCGCCTCGGCATCGGCGTGGCGCCGGTATCCTCCGCCTTCTGGGCCACGCGCGATGCGGCGACAGGGCAGCCGCGCGGTGCCACGGTCGATCTCGGCCGGGCGCTGGCGCAATGGCTCGGCCTGCCGCTGGAATTGCAGGTCTACAACAGCAGCGGTGAGGTGACGGAGGCCGGCGGTCGCGCCGAATGGGACGCCGCCTTCATGCCGGTGGATGCGGAACGCGCCGCCAAGGTGGATTTCGCCCCGCCCTACTACCTCTTCACCAGCACCTATCTGGTGCCCGCCGATTCGCCGATCCGCAGCCTGGGCGAGGTGGACCGCGCCGGGGTGCGGGTGGTGGGCGTCGCCAATACCACCACCATCCGCAGCGCCGCCCGCGCGCTGCGGAACACCACGCCGACCGGCGCCGGATCGGTGGACGAGATCCTGGAATTGCTCCGCAGCGGCCGCGCCGATGCGGTGGCGCTGGGCCGCGAATCCCTCGACAGCCTGGCGGAGCGGCTGCCGGGCTCGCGCGTGCTGGACGGGCATTTCCATGCCAGCGGCGTGGCGCCGGCGGTGCCGAAGGGAAGGTCGGCGGCGCTCGCCCTGCTCACGGAATTCATCGAGGCGGCGAAGCGGGGCGGCCTGGTGCGGCGGGCGCTGGACGCCAACGGCATCCGCGGGCCGGTGGCGCCGGCGGTGGGCTGACGCCGCCCGGTCATCTCCGGCCCGGGGCAAGGCCGGCCGCGGCTCAGGGTTCCACCGTGACCTCCAGCCGGGTGGCACCGGGGTCCTGGAAGGGGTCGCCGGTCATCACCTCGACCCGCGCCTGGCCGGGCTCCCGCGCCAGGAACAGCACCGCATCCGGCGACCCCATTGCGGTGAGGACGCTGCCATCCGCCACCGGGGTGGCGGCCATGAAGGCGCCCAGCGCCTCCAGCACGGCGCCGCCGGACCGGAGGCGGCCGCCGGTGGCCCGGAACAGCAACAGGTCGCCCACCCGGACCGTGAGCCCGGGCGGGAGATCCTGCACGGCCTGGATCTCGATCAGCCGGGCCATCAGGCACCGAGCGTCTCGTCCACCTCCACATCCTCGGATTCCGGCCAGTCGTCGCGCGGCCCGCCGGCATCCTGCTCGGCCTGCTCCGGCTCCTGCTGGAATTCGGGGCCGAGGTCGCGCCCGGCCTTCGGGTAGATCCGGCCGGCGAAGGCGAAGTCGGTCGAGTTGATGTCGAGCCCGCCCAGGATCGGCCTGCCGTCCCGCGTGATGCTGCCGGGAAGCTGGTAGCACATGATCGAGGTCTGGTCGGCCGGGGTGCCCATGAGGGAGCGCTCGTCCAGCGAGGTCAGCACCTGCTGGTCCACCGTGGCGCGGTCCCAGCCCTGGGTGCGGCGGAAATAGTCATAGGCCTTGGTCTTATCGACCCGCGCCACCAGCGCCTGGCGCATGTGCTCATGCGGGAAGCCGAGGGTATGCCCCGCCTCGTGCCGGACCACGCGGCGGAATTCCGCCTCCGAGGTATTCATGGTGAAGGCCTGGAGGTTCATGGTCGGCCGGTTCTGCGGGATCAGCAGGATGTCGGTGCCGAGATAGGACCAGTAGCCGCCGCCGCCGCGCGAGATCCGCACATTGCCGGTGCCCCGCGTCTCGACGAAGGTGATGCTGGCGGTCCGGCTCCAGGCGTTCAGATGGGTGACGATCCGGGCGCGGAGATCGGCCGGCGTGGTTTCCAGGAAGCTGACCGTCATCCGCCGGGGCTGCGGCCCCCAGTATTTGGCCACCAGCACCGCGATGCGCATGGGGTTGAGGTCGAGGCCTGCCGCCACCACGCCCAGGGGGCCGAAGCCCGGCGAATTGACCGGGTTGATCCGGATCGCGGCATCCGCCGCCTTCACCAGCAGCCGGGTGGGGAGCGTCTTCGGGACGCAGCTCAGCACCGGCGCGGCCGACCCGTCCTCCGTGGCCGGCTCGTCGCCATAGTCGTGCGCGTGGCCGTTGTGGTCGTCCTTCGGCTCCGCGGGAGGGGCCTCGGACCCGGCGGCGCGCATCGCCGCATTCGCGGTCTTGGCGATCTTGGCGAGAGCCTCACGGAGCCTCTTCTCGGTGTCGCTCACGGACGTTCCTCCAATGCAGGGGACGGTTCCGCCTCGCCAGTCCTGCCCGCACCGTCCGAGGAGGATGCCGGTGGCGAGGCCATCGTCGCGTCGAAGCCGCTTGCTGGAATACCGCCTCGGTCCGGCCTTTCTCCTCCCGCGGGCACCGCCATCCGGGCGGGGTGTCGACCGCGGGCCGGGGCGAAGCTTGACACAGGCGCAGGAATGAAATCCGAAGGTTTCGGATGTCTTGCCGGAATCGTGACACCGCGCCGGCACACCCATGCCGGATGCCGCCGGCTTCCGGGCCAGGCGGCGGCGGCAGCGTTTCCGGCCTTTCTGGACGGGGCGCCGGAAGGGCGCTAGCAGGCGGCAGAGGCAGGAGGAAACCACCATGGCGCTCGACCCCGGCATCCGCGCGAAGCTCGAGAAGATCACCACCGCCACCATCACCACGCTGCTGCTGAAGAAGGGGCTGCGCAACATCTGGATGCGCGGGCCGCAGCCCTTCACCCCGGCGGCCAAGGGCCGGCGCATGGTCGGCCCCGCCTTCACGCTTCGCTTCGTCCCGGCGCGCGAGGACCTGGCCACGCCGGAAAGCTGGTCCTCCCCCCGCTCCACCCGCGCGGCGATCGAGGACATGCCGGAGGGCTGCATCGCGGTCGCCGATGCGATGGGCGTGACCGATGCCGGCATCTTCGGCGACATCCTCTGCGCCCGCCTGGTGAAGCGCGGCGTGACGGCGCTGGTGACGGATGGCGCGGTGCGCGACGTGGCGGGCGTGGTCGGCACCGGCATGCCGGTCTGGTGCCGCGGCGGCGCGGCGCCGCCCTCGGTGGCCGGCCTCACCTTCACCGGCTGGCAGGAGCCGATCGGCTGCGGCGGCGTCGCGGTCTTCCCGGACGACGTGATCGTGGTGGATGACGACGGCGCGGTCTGCATCCCCGCCGCCTTCGTCGCCGAGGTGGCGGCGGGCGGCGAGGAGCAGGAGCGGCTGGAAGCCTGGATCGTCGGCAAGGTCGAGGCCGGCGAGAAGCTGCCCGGCCTCTATCCGCCAAATGCCGAGAACAAGGCGCGCTACGAGGCCGAGACACGGAAGTAGCCCTCTCCCGGAGGCGCCGGGGCTGCTTGAGACCTGCCGCCCGCGGCGGGCCATGCCGGGCGAAGCGCCGGTGCGCCGACCCTCGCCCGGATAATGCGCCGTCCATCCATGCGGCCGCCGGGATGGGCCCCGGTCGGGCCGGATCCCGGTTGGATCAGGCCCCGGCCGGCGGCAGGCAGGCTGCCGCCAGCAGCGCGAAGGCCCGTGCCCGGTGGCTGATGCGATGCTTCTCGGCCGGGTCCATCTCGCCGAAGGTCTGCGCCTGGCCCTCGGGCACGAAGATCGGGTCGTAGCCGAAGCCGCTGCTGCCGCGCGGCGGCCAGACCCATTGGCCCCGCACCTTGCCCTCGAACCCCTCGACATGGCCGTCCGGCCAGGCGAGGACGAGCGCGCAGGTGAACCAGGCGGCGCGGTCGGCGAAGGGTTGGGCGAGTTCCGCCACCTTCGCCATGGCTATGGCATAGTCGCGGCTGCCATCGGGGCACATGGCCCAGTCGGCGGTGCGCACGCCGGGGTCGCCGCCGAGCGCCGCCACCGAGAAGCCGCTGTCATCGGCGAGCGCCGGCAGGCCGGCGGCGGTGGCGGCGGCCAGCGCCTTGATGCGGGCATTGCCGAGGAAGCTGTTCTCGGTCTCCGCCGGCTCCGGCAGGCCAAGCTCCCGCACCGAGACCACGGCCAGCCCATGCGGCGCCAGCAGCGCCGAGACCTCCCGCAGCTTGCCGGCATTGTGGCTGGCGAGCACCAGCCGCCCGGCCGCCAGCCGGCGATGCGCGCCGCCCGCCTCGTCGCGACCTCCGCGCCCTGCGGCGCTGCGATCACCGGATGGCATCAGCCGATCCCCACCGCCGCGCGCTGCTTCTGGAACAGCGTCTCGGTGCCCTGCCGGGCCAGGCGCAGCAGGTCGAGCAATTGCGCTTCCGAGAAGGGCGCGCCCTCGGCGGTGCCCTGCACCTCGACCAGCCCGCCCGCGCCGGTCAGGACGAAATTGGCATCCGCCTGCGCCTTGCTGTCCTCGTCATAGTCGAGGTCGAGCACCGGCACCCCCTGCCACAGCCCGCAGGACACCGCGCCCACCTGGTCGATCAGCGGCATGCTGGCCATGATGTTCATCTTCAGGCAGTGCCGGAACGCCAAGTGCAGCGCCACCCAGGCGCCGGTGATGGCGGCGCAGCGGGTGCCGCCATCGGCGGTGAGCACGTCGCAATCGAGGGTGACGGTCATCTCCCCCATCTTGCTCCGGTCGGTCACGGCGCGGAGGCTGCGGCCGATCAGCCGCTGGATCTCCTGCGTGCGGCCGGACTGCTTGCCGCGCGCCGCCTCGCGGTCGCCGCGGGTATGGGTGGCGCGGGGCAGCATGCCGTATTCCGCCGTCACCCAGCCCTGGCCGGGATCCCGCAGGAAGGGCGGCACCCGGCCCTCGACGCTGGCGGTGCAGAGCACCTCGGTCAGCCCCATGCGGATCAGGCAGGATCCCTCGGCATGGCGGGCGACGCCGGGTTCGAGCACGACATTGCGGAGGGCATCGGGGGCGCGACCGGAGGGGCGGGTCCCGGAGGGGGCGGTCATAAGGGGGGGAACTCCTGGCGAATCCGGCGCACCATACGCCCGGGCGGCGGCGCGTCCAGCCCCGGCCGGCTTGACGGGCAGCAGGTGCCTGCCTAGATTTTCATTAGTTTTTTCAGGGGGGTTGTCCGCAGAATGTCCCAGCAGCCGCCGAAGCTGCCGCCGGGCCTGGCCGGAGCCTCGCTCACCGGGCTCGACAGCCGCAGCGCCTCCATCCTGCGCGAATTGGTGGAGGTCTATGTCCAGACCGGGGAGCCGGTGGGGTCCCGCACGCTCTCGCGCCGCCTGCCGCTCGGCCTCTCCCCCCGCCTCCATCCGCAACGTCATGGCGGATCTGGAGGAGGCGGGGTTCCTCTATGCCCCGCATACCAGCGCCGGCCGCCTGCCGACCGACCGGGGGCTCCGCATGTTCGTGGACGGGCTGCTGGGATTCGGCGATCTCGGCGAGGAGGAGCGCGATGCCATCGCCGCCCGCTGCGCCGCCTCCGGCCGTTCCATGCAGGATACGCTGGCCGAGGCGGGGCAGATGCTCTCCGGCCTCGCCAGCGCCGCCGGGCTGGTGGTGGCGCCGAAGAGCGAGGGGCTGGTCCGGCACATCGAATTCGTCGGCCTCGGCCCCGGCCGGGCGCTGGTGGTGCTGGTGACGGCGGATGGCCAGGTGGAGAACCGTGTCATCGAGGTGCCGCCCGGCCTGCCGCCCTCCGCCCTGGTGCAGGCCAGCAACTACCTCAATGCCCGCCTTGCCGGCCGCAGCCTGGACGATGCGCGGGCCCGGGTCTCGGAGGAAATCCTGGCCAACCGCACCGCCCTCGATGCGCTCACCAGCCAGGTGATCGAGGCGGGGCTCGCCACCTGGGCGGGCGGCGGCGGCGCCTCGCTGATCCTGCGCGGCCAGGCCAAGCTGCTGCAGAACCTGGACCAGGCCGCGCGGGTGCACGAGATCCAGGCGCTGTTCGACAGGCTGGAGGCGCAGGAGACTGTGCTGCGCCTGCTGGAACTGGCGCAGCGCGGCGAGGGTGTGCAGATCTTCATCGGCGCCGAGAGCGGATTATTCGACAGCACCGGCCTCTCCATGGTGGTGGCGCCCTTCCGCAACGGCCAGGACCGCATCGTCGGCGCCATCGGCGTGATCGGGCCGACCCGGATCAATTACGGGCGGGTGATCCCGGTGGTGGATTATACGGCCCGGGTGATCGGGCGGCTGCTGGGATAGGGCCGGCGGGGCCGGACGCGGGGCGCGGCGCCTGGTCGGGCGGCTCGGCATCGTGCCGCGGCGGGCGGATGGCTGGCCGGCGCTGCGTCAGGCGCCGCCGGGCAGCTTCGCCCTGCTCGATGCCGCCCCCGGCCCGGAGGGCTTCGAAGGTGACGACGCCGTGGTGGTGCCCTTCGCCACGATCCGTCCCGGCGCCTCCGCTCCGGCCGAGGCAGGTGCCCGCGACAGCGCCGCGGCGCTGCTGGAGGCGAGCGCCGGTTTGCAGCCCGGCGACGCCGTCATCCATCTCGACCACGGCCTCGGCGCGCTGCGTGGCGTGGAGGCGGTGGATACCGGCGAGGCACGGCTGGATTGCCTCCGGCTCGACTACGCCGATGCCATCCGCCTCGTGTCCTTCGATGAGCTGGATCGCCTGTGGCGCTATGGCGCCGAGGCGGAGAGCCGGCAGGCGACACCGCGCCGCTGCGCAGCGCCTCGAAAGCCGACCCGCCCGAGGATGTCGGGCTGAAGCTGCGCTGCCTGCTGGTGGTGCGCGGCAGTGACGGCGAGGCGGAGCAGACGATGCTCGGCCGCTGCATGGCGGTGCTGGACCGGCATACCGTGGTGGAGGAGGCGGGCGGGCCGGGCCATATCGCTGCGGAGGCGCCGGTGGTGACGATCGAGGCGCCGCCGGACGACGCCTATCTGCGGCTGGCCGAGGCCTGTGGTGACCCGCCGCCGCTCATCGTGCCTTACGCGGTCCGCAGCCTGCGCCTGCGCCCGCCCCTGGCCGGCCGCATTCCGGACCCGCCCGGCACGGCGATGCCCTGATTGCGGCGGGGTCCGGCAACTCCCCCCCGACGGCCGGTCGTTTCCTGGCGATCGGGCGGGACTTTCTCTCCCGGGATGAGGATGGACTGCATGGACGAGATTTACGGAATGCTTCTCGATCAACTGAAGGACGCTGCCAGCGCCGAGAAGCAGGCGATCCAGGGGATGAAGCGGACCTTGCGGAAAGCCTCCGATCCGCAGTTGCGCGAGGGCATCGAGGCCCATATGGCGCAGAGCGAAATCCAGCGTGAGCGGGTCGAGCAGGCACTCGAGACATTGGGCTCCAAGCCGGGCCGCAAGGTCTGCGAGGCCATGCGCGGACTGGTGCAGGAAGCGCAGCAGGAGCAGGAGGAGCACGACAAGGGCCCTGTCCTCGACCTGGTCATCATCGCCTCGCTCCAGCGCATCGAGCACTACGAGATCGCGGCCTATGGGACCATGGCCGAACTGGCCAAGGCCCTGGAGGAGAACGAGGTCGCCGAACTGCTGGCCGAGACGCTCGCCGAGGAGAAGGCCCAGGATGCGAGGCTGACCGAGGTCACGCGAAACAGCGTCCTGCCCGCCGCGCTGAGCGAAGGCGAGGAGCCGGAGGAGGAAGCCGAAGCGCCGCCACCCAAGCGCCGCACCGCACGCAAGCCCGCCGCCAGGCCCGCCGCCGCACCCCGCAAGAAGGCGCCGGCCCGCCGCCGCGGCTGAGGCGGGCCTCGGCGGTCGTGCGGGCGGCTCGCAGTGTGGCGTGACGTCGCCCTGCGAGCCGCCCGCAGCGGGAGGACGCGAGACGGCGCGCGGCAACAGGCTCCGGAGGCCTGCTCATGGCCAGACACGACGACATGCCCCGACACGGCGATCCTACCGAGATCGAGCCACGGCCCGCGGCTCCTCCGGCCGAGGTTTCCAACCCCAATGTCGCGCAACTGAAGCAGGACATCGACAGCGGGGCCACCGGCGACAAGGTGCCGATGCTGGACCCGGCCGCCTCGCCGCTCGGCACCGATGCCGAGGCGGCCGGCACGCCGCCCTCGCCCGACCTGGTCGCGATGGCGCGGCGGACCGAGCGCGCCGGGCGCCCCGCCCCGCAGCACCCCTCAGACCGGGCGGAGGACCGGCACGGCCTGCGCCTGCTCGGCGGCCTGCTGCTGGCCGTCGCGCTGGCCGCCGTCGCGTTCTGGTTCTCCTTCGCCTGACTGCCCGGGCACCGGCACGGCATTGCCCCCGGCCGGCTCGCACCCGGTGCTCAGGCGGGCGCCGCGCTGGAAGGAGGAAAACACGATCCGGCCGCGGAAGCCGATCAGGCAGCTTGGTCCAGCGGCGTGACAAACCGTCGGGTCCGCCCTTCGTTCTGCCTCCTCACTGGCCGCCCCGACGGCCCCGCTGACCGGAGGCAAACGCATGACCCGCTTCGCCCTTCTTGCCGCGACGGCCCTGCTGGCGGCGACCCCCGCCCTGGCGCAGACCGAGCAGCAGCGCGCCCAGGCTGCCCAGGGACAGACCGGCACCTCCAACACCACCCCGAGCGCCACTGGCAACCGGGCCGAGGTGACGACGAGGCAGGAGTTCATCCGCATGGCCTCAATGAGCGACCAGTTCGAGATCGCCTCGAGCCGCCTGGCGGAGCAGCGGTCGCAGAATGCGCAGGTGAAGCAATTCGCCCAGCACATGATCCGCGATCATGAGAAGACCACGCAGGAGCTGCAGCGGCTGCTGCCGGGTGATGCTGCCGCCACCGCCGCCCCGCGCGGCAGCGGCCCCCGCCCCACCGACAGCAGCGCCGCCGAGACCGCCAGCAGCAGGACCAATGCGCAGAACCAACCCTCCGGCCTCGACCAGCAACACCAGGCGCTGCTGCACCAGCTTGAGGGCGCCCAAGGCACGGCCTTCGACCAGCTCTACATCCGGCAGCAGGTGCAGGCGCATCGGCAGGCGGTGGATCTGTTCCGCAACTATGCGGCGTCAGGCGACGATGCGCAGCTCAAGCAATGGGCCGGCGCCACCCTGCCCGCGCTGGAGGAGCATCTGCGGCTCGCGCAGCAGCTATCACAGGACGGCCGCGGTTGACGTCAGCCAATAAAGCCGAGGACGATCCGGCGGAGTTCACCCCGCGTCAGGATGGACAGCCTCCTGCGCCACCTCGACGTGCCGTGCGCGCCCGGTCCGGTCTTCGAGGAGGAGCTGGCGCTGCTCACGGCGCCGGCGGGGCGCTGCTGGCGGCGGTGCTGCTGGGTGGCACCTTCATGGGCATCATCGCATTGGGCTTCGCCGCCGCCCGCGCCTTGGCTCCCAAGGACCAGCGGCGTGCCTTCGCGCTGACGACGGCGGGCTTCGGCCTGGGGCAGATCGTCGGGCCGGTGGTGGGCGGCCTGCTGCTCGACCGCACCGGCGGCTTCGCGGCACCCTCGCTGCTGGCAGCGGGCGCGCTGCTGGTGGCGGCGCTGCTCGCCGCCAGGGGTGCAGCGCGGGCCCCGGCGGCCGGCTGAATTTGGGCACTGAGGCCGTGCCCGGCTGAGGCGGTACATTGCGTCGGCCCGGCGAAAGCGAGGCAAGGCGCGGCATATGGAGACTTCAATATTGCATTGAGATATTTGTCTCGTTAGTATCTTCGGCATTCGTTTCCCGACAGGAGGATCGGTCATGGCGCTGACCCGGCAGGAGATGGACCGGAAGCTCGACCAGCATTTCGGCTTCGAAGCCCGAGACGATGTGGAGGGCGTCCTGGCGACGCTCGCGCCCGATGCCGAGCACGACATCGTCGGCTGGCCGTCCGGGCCGGCCCGGGGCCGCGCCGGCGCGCGCCCCTTCTACGAGACCCTCTTTGCCGACCTCTCGGACGGCAAGGTCGAATGCCTGCGGCGGCTCTATGGCGAGGATTTCCTGGTCGATGAATCGCTCTGGCAGGGGAAGGCGCCGGGCCGGCCCTTCGGCCTGGAGGGCAAAGGCCGCCCACTGGAGTTCCGCCTGCTGCATGTCATCGAATTCACCGGGGATGGCGATATCCAGCGGGAAAACGTCTGGGTCGATCTCGCCTCGATCATCCGGCAACTGCCGCAGGGCTGATGTGGCGGAGGCCGACAGGACGGGGCGCGCGAACCAGAGGCGGCGCACCCGGAAGGACCTGCTCCGGGCCGCCTCGCGCCTGATGCGGCAGGGCCGCCGCCCCAGCCTCGAGGAGATCGCCGAGGAAGCGCTGGTGTCGCGGGCGACCGCCTACCGGTATTTCCCGAGCGTGGAGGCGCTGCTCCTGGAGGCATCGCTCGATGTCGCCATCCCGGAAGCCGAGGCGCTGTTTCGCGGCGGATCGCCGGAGGATCCCGTGGCGCGCCTGGAGCGCGTGGATACGGCGCTGCACGACATGATCCTTGCCAATGAAGCCCAGCTTCGGCTGATGCTGGTCCATTCCCTGCAGCGGGGCTTCCGGGGCGAGGCGGAGGGCGAGTTCCCGGCGCGGCAGAACCGCCGCACGCCATTGATCGAGGCGGCACTCGAACCCGCCCGGAGCCAATTCGACCCCGCGGCTCTGGACACCCTGGGCAAGGCGCTGGCCCTCATCATCGGCACGGAGGCGATGGTGGTATGCAAGGACGTCCTGCAACTGGATGATGCGGAGGCGCGGGAGGTGAAGCGCTGGGCGATCCAGGCACTGGTGGAGGCGGCGCGGGCACCAGGCTCCAGCGACTGAAGGAAGCCGCTTTCGCAGACCGGTCATCGCAGCCGGGACGGCACCGACCGGCCGCTCAGGGCCGCGGCCCGAGCAATCCCCGCAGCGCCTCCAGCGCGCCGCGGCCCTGGCCACTGCCGAGCGCCCGCCCCAGGGTCTCGCTTGCACTCCCGGCCAAGCCTCCCTCCGGTCGGCGGAAGAGGGCCGGATCCTGGGCCCCATACGCGACGGCGGTGGCCTCGGCGCGGGCCGTCCGGCCCTCCTCCTGGGCGCGCAGCGGCACCCCGTCGGCCGTCAGACAGAGGCGCGCCGGGCGCCGCCCGGCCGGCGACCCCGGCGGGGGCTCCAGACGCCAGACGGTGCAGGCGAGACCGGCGATGCGGTCCACCCCCAGGCGGCGGGCACGGGTGCCGGCCAGCGCGCGCTCGCCCTCCCGGGCCTTCGCGGCGAGTTGGGGCAGGTCGAGCACCAGGCCGGTGCGGCTCTCCACGGCAAAGGCGCGGCCGGCCCGCAGGTCCATGACGGCCCAGGCCCCGGGCGGCAGGGGCACCCCGCCCAGGGAGGCGGGCGCCCCCGCAGGGGCATCGGCCCGCAGCATCCGCAGTGCGGCCGACCAGGCGAGGCGCGCGCTGGCCGGTTGGTCGGTACCGCCTTCCACGCGGTAGGTGACGGCCACATCGCGGGTCGGCGGGAAGGGCGGCCGCTCCTCTGCGGCGGCAGGCAGGGCGGCAAGGCCGACCAGGGCCGGGATCGTGACGGGCAAGGCCCAGCGTTTGAGGACCCCCAGGCCGGCCGTCAGGACCGTCGCCTCAGTGGCGGCTTTCGGCACGGTCGCGCCAGTCTGCATGGTCTCCTCCGGACGCCCCTGCCGATCCGGCGCCATTCGGTGAGCGACGGCCTGCGGCATCTTTGCGCCCATTCCGGGAGGCCGGGAAGGCGCATAGCCCGCCAGGCGCGGCAGCCCACACGAGCATGGCCGGCCCCCGATGGCGTTGGGCGCCGCTACCCCGGCGGCGGGGTGGCGAGGCCGAGCCGCGCCAGGACCACCTCGGTCATGCGTGCGCAGCGGGCACCGTCGAAGGGGAAGGCCTCGCGCAGAGTATCGCCGAGCCGCTGGTCGAGCGCCGCGCGGAGCAACCGCCGGGCGCGGTGCAGCCGCGTCCTGACCGTCTCCGGCCGGATGCCGAGGATCCGGGCTGTCTCCTCGACGCTCATCCCATCGACGTCCCGGGCCACGAGCACGAGCCGGAAGGCCTCGGGCAATTCGTCGATCGCCCCCTCCAGCAGCCGGCGGACCTCGCGCCGCGCGGCCGCGCCCTCGGGATCGCCTCCTGCCTGTGCGGTGGGAAACATGAGGATGCAGGCTCCTCCGCCTTCCTGCGCAACCTCGATCGCCTCCAGGCCGACCGTGTTCCGCCGGCGCCGCAGGCGGCCGAGCGCCTCGTTGAGCGCGATGCGCGTGAGCCAGGTCGAGAGGCTGGCCTCGCCCCGGAAGCCGGCCAGGCCCCGGAAGGCACGCACATAAGCCTCCTGCACCACGTCCTCGGCCTCGGTGTCGTCCCGCAGGACGCCCCGCGCGGCCCGGAACAGGTGGCGGTTGTTGCGCCGCATGATCTCGCAGAAGGCCGCCGCCTCGCCCCGGCGGGCGAGGGCAACCAGCTCGCCGTCCCCGAGCTCGGCAGCGGCGGCTTCGTCCGCGGTCCTGGGGAGCTGGTGTCCTCGCATGCGCCGCTTCCTCGCCCATCTCAGCATTCGATGCCGGTCAGCCGAAAAGGTTCCCGGCCGCGCCATCCTGCCGTCCGAGGCCGATGGCGGACAGGAACTCCGCCCGTGTCCCGGGGTGGTCCCGGAAGGCGCCGAGCATGCGGCTGGTGACCATCGCCGCACCAGGCTTGTGGACACCGCGGGTGGCCATGCAGCCATGGGTGGCCTCGACGACGACGGCGACGCCCCGCGGCTGCAGCACGGCTTCGATCGCGTCGGCGATCTGCGCCGTCATGCGCTCCTGGATCTGCAACCGCCGGGCGTAGAGCTCGACGATGCGGGTCAGCTTGGAGATGCCCACGACCCGGGCGCCGGGCAGGTAGGCGACATGCGCCCGGCCGAGGACGGGCGCCATGTGGTGCTCGCAGTGGGACACGAAGCGGATATCGCGCAGCAGCACGATCCCGTCATAGCCGCCGCTCTCCCCGAAGGTCCGCTCCAGCAGCGCGACCGGATCCTCGGCATAGCCGCCGAACCACTCCGCATAGGCGCGCAGGACGCGGTTCGGCGTGTCCATCAGCCCCTCGCGGCCGGGGTCGTCGCCGGCCCAGCGGATCAGCGTACGCACTGCCGCCTCGGCCTCGGCGCGGGAGGGCCGGTGGATCGCCCCGGCCGCCCGCTCATGATCGAGGGCGCCGCCGATCCCTGTCGCGAGAGCATCCATGCCATGTCCTCCTGGTCGTGTCGTAGCCGGACATTCGGATGCCGCAGGTCCTGAGAATGTTCCGCCGCGCCCCGAAGCAAGTCCGCCGGGCCGGCTGGCCGGCCATGGCCTGGGCGGCGGCCCTGCCCTGGGGACATCCCCGGACGCGACGCATCGAAGCTGTTGCGGACCGCCACCGGCGGCACCGCAAACATGAAGGAGGCTTCCATGGGTGGAGACCACGCGACAGCGGACAGCCCGGACTTGGCCGGGGGCGTGGCCCTCTCCGGACTGCCCGATGGGGGCATGCTCGCCGGCACCCGCGCTCAGGCTGCGCGACGAAGCGCTGTAGGGTAGAGCCGCCCGTCCTGCCGCATCCGCTCCAGCACGAAGCCGCGCGGCAGGAGCAGGGTTTCTTCCTCAGGGGGCGCATCCTTGCTCGCGTCCCAGGCAGCGGTCAGCACGCGCCCCTCCATCCCGACCGTCTCCAGGCCCAGGAGATGCAGCAGCGTGGGCGCGATATCGGAGAGATCCGCCGCGCCCTGCACGATCGCCTCGCGGCGGAAAGGGCCGCCATGCATCGCCAGCAGCGTCGCCAGCTCCCGCCGGTGCAGCCCGCCATGCATGCCGCCGCCCTCCGGCACGTCACCGGCATCGAAGGGGGCGGTGCCGGGCAACCCGAAAGCGTCGGGCCCCTCCTCTCCCGCGAAGGTCAGGGTCAGGTCGGGTGCGCGGGGATGGGCTGCATCCAGCATCGCCAGGGGGAGTGCCTCTGCCAGCCCCAGTGCCGCGGGATCACGCGCGAATATTGGGCCAGCCCAGGCCCTGCTGGCCAGGAATGCGGCGACTGGTCCCGCCAAGCTCCCGTCGCACAGCCAGATCCCCGGCGCGGCGGCCGGCGCCACCACCACCTGCGTATTGCCAGTGAAGCCGGTGCCGGCGCCGAAGCCCGCACGCCGCAGTTCTTCCGCGACGGAGATCCGGGCTGGGCCGGTGACCATCCCATGGTCGGAGAGGAGCACCAGCCCGATCTCCGCCGCATCCGGCTGCACATCGCGCCAGGCCGCCACGCTCGCCACCAGCGCATCCGCCGCGTGCAATGCCTGGCCCAGCGTTTCGGTGCTGCCGATGCCGCGGTAGTGGCAGGAGAGGTCGGGCTCCGGGCACCAGAGCAGCGCCACATCGGGCCGCAGTTCCGGCAGGACCACCTCGGTCAGCACGCGACCGATGAACTCCATCCTCGCCAGGTTCGGCACCGCATGGGGCGGGGTGGAGCCCAACCGGTCCCGCACCCGCGCCGCTGCCTCGCCTGAGATATCCGCCACATTCCAGCGGAAGGCGCCGAGCGTCTCCGCCAGGGGGTGCAACAGATAGGCGGAGCCCGGCGTGCCGCCCGACACAACGGCCAGGCTGCGCCCCGCCGCTGCCAGACCCTCGCCCAGCGTCGGCCGGGCCAAGGGGGAGAGCGCGCCACGGGTCAATAGCGCAAGATCGGCCGGATCGCTGGTGCGCAGCAGCCGATCCGGCGCCGCCACCGCATCGAACAACGTATTCGCCACCAGGCCATGCGCCGCGGGTCGGCAGCCGGTGATGAGGGAGGAGGTCGCCACCCGCGTTTCGCTGGGGAAGACGCTGCGCGCGCGCGGGAAGCGCGCTCCCTCGGCGACCAGCCGCGCCAGGGCGGGCATGGTGATCGGGGAAACGAGGTCGGGCCGAAGTCCGTCAAGGACGAGGACGATGAAGCGCATGACGTCACCCTGCTGGCAGTTGCGCCCCGCGGCGGGAGAGCGGCCGGCACGGCTGGAGCCAGGGCGTCATCGTGGCGGTGATCCACGCCATCTGCCAATAGGGCCATGCAGGGCAGGCTGACGCCGGGCGGTTTCGCCCCGACAAGGCCGACCACGGGCCGGAAGAAGGCCTGCGCTGCTGCGAACTGCCCACGGCCGAACACCCTGCCGAGCGCCTCAGGTGGCATTGCGAGCTTGGTCGTCCCCGGCTGCAGCACCTCCGCCTCGCCGCGCAACGCCGGACGGCGGCGGCGAAAAATGCCGCACCGGGTTCCAGGTCCGCCACCATCACCGAGCCTGCCCGCCGCCCGGCAAGCCGTCATCGGGCGGCTATTCGCTCAGCTCACCGTGCCAGTCCGGTGTCCCCACCGCCGCAGACGCTTCCAGCCGACCCCCGATACCAAAATGCCCGGGTGGTGCTAGACGGTGGCGAGGCTTCCCGGAGGAAAGATCGATGTCGAAGGGCACAGTGTTGCGGCGGAGCCTGCTCGGCGCCGCCAGCCTTGTCGCGTTGCCGCGGCGCCAGGTTGCCGCCCAAGGCAATGCGCAGGGCACCGCCTGGCCGGAGCGCCCGGTGCGCGTCATCATCCCCTATGCCGCCGGCGGCGGAGCGGACACGGTCGGGCGCATCCTCTTCGCGAAGCTGGGCGAGATCCTCGGCGGCAATTTCATCATCGAGAACCGGGGCGGCGGCGCCGGCACCATCGGCGCCGCGGTGGCGGCGCAGGCGCCGCCGGATGGCTATACCCTGCTGCACGACGCCACCGCGCTCTCCGTGAACCCGGCGCTCTTCGAGCGGCTGCCCTATGACACGCGGCAGGCCTTCCGCCCGGTCTTCCTGGCGGCGCGGGTGCCGAACCTGCTGCTGGTCCACCCCTCGGTACCGGCGACTACCGTGCGGGATGTCATCGCGCTGGCAAAGGCGGCGCCGGACGGGCTGGATTTCGCCTCCTCCGGCAATGGCACGGTCCAGCATATGTGCCTGGAGATGTTCGCGCGGCAGGCGGGCATCAAGCTGAACCACATCCCCTATCGCGGCGGCGCGCCGGCGCTGACCGACCTGATCGGCGGACAGGTCAAATTCTTCTTCAGCAACGCTTCCTCCTCCACCGGCCATGCGCGGGCCGGCCGGGTGAAGCCCATCGCCCATACCGGCACCGGCCGCATCGCCGCCTTCCCGGACCTGCCTTCGGTGGCCGAGACCCTGCCGGGCTTCGAGGCCTATGAATGGAACGGCGTCTTCACCCCGGCCGGCGTGCCCGATGCCATCCTGGAGAAGCTGAGCCGTGGCCTGAACGAGGTGATTCGCGACCCCGCCGTGGCGGAGCGGCTGGCCGGGCTGAACGTGGAGGCCAGGCCGAACAGCCCGGCGGAATTCGCCACCTTCCTCGATTCCGAGATCACCAAATGGGGAAAGCTGGTGCGGGAAGCGGGCATCAAGCTGGATTGACTCGGACCCGCACTCTTTCGCCCTGGTACCAACCGGGAACGGCGGCGGCGCCCGGGCATTGAGGGGGGATTGCGGCCCCCCGCCTCGGGGCCGCATGGCATCCCGTCCGGCCCGTCGCCGGAGCGCACGGCGGCCAAGCCATCAGCCAGCAAGGAATCGGCAATCGCCCGATGCGTATGATGCCGTGGAGATGATCGCCCTGGGGGCCGCCCCGCCACCCGCCCTGTCCTGCCAGGCCAGCCACCCTGAGGCGGCAGGAACGCCCCGCTCCCGGGGGGATCACCTCCCGCATTTGCAACAGCAGATGGATTGCAGCGTGACCTTTCGACCCAGCCTGTTCCGCAGCTTCTTCCTGGGCGGCTTCGAATGCTCGACCCATCGCCGCCATGATGGCCGGCGCCTCGACCTCATCGCCGCCACGCGTCACGACCTGCTGGCCGAGGAGGACTACCGGCAATTGGCCGAGCACGGCATCCGCGCGGTCCGCGACGGCGTGCGCTGGAACCTGGTGCAGGCCGCGGGGCCCGGCCACTACGACTGGTCGCCGGTGCTGCCCATGCTGCGCGCCGCCAAGCGCACCGGCACGCAGGTGGTCTGGGATCTCTGCCATTACGGCTGGCCGGACTGGCTGGACATCTTCTCCATCGATTTCGTGCCGCGCTTCGCCGAATACGCCGCCGCCTTCGCCCGGCTCTGCAAGGCCGAGACCGGCGAGGCGCCGACCCTCTGCCCATTGAACGAGATCTCCTTCCTGGCCTGGGCCGGGGGCGAGACCGGGCATTTCAACCCCTGCACCCAGGGCCGCGGCCCCGAGGTGAAGCGCCAGGCGGTGGCCGCGACCATCGCCGCCACAAGGGCCATGCGCGAGGCGGTGCCGGGCACCCGCGTCTTCGCGGTGGAGCCGCTCATCAACACCATCGCCCGCCCCAATGTGGATGCCGATATCGAGCCCGTGCTGCGCCGCAATGCCGGCATGTGGGAGGCCTGGGACATGCTGCTCGGCCGCCAGGCGCCGGAGCTGGGCGGCAGCGAGGATGTGCTGGATGCCATCGGCGTGAATTTCTACTGGAACAACCAGTGGTGGCTGCATGAGGGCCGGGATGCGGCGCCGCTCTCGATCTTCGACGAGCGCTGGGTGCCGCTGCGCGACCTTCTGGCCAAGGTGCATGCGCATTTCCGGCGGCCGATCTTCGTCGCCGAAACCAGCATCGAGGGCAACCGCCGGGCGCCCTGGCTCCGCTACGTGGCCGAGGAGGTGCGGGAGGCGGTCGTCGCCGGCGTGCCGGTGGAGGGCATCTGCCTCTATCCCGTGCTGAGCCATCCCGGTTGGGACGACGATCGCTACTGCCCGAACGGCTTGCTGGAGATGGAGCCGAAGCACGGTCGCCGGCCGGTGCACCTGCCGCTCGCGCAGGAGCTCAAGCGGCAGCAGGCGGCCTTCGCCGCACTCTTCGCGGATGGGGCGGAAGCGGCGGCCTGACGCTGGCCGCAGGGGTCCTGGCCTATGGCCGGCGGTTCGCGGCTGGAATGACAGGGGGCCGGAGAGCCGGGGCATCGGCCGAAGGCTGAGCGCCCCAGGCCCCGGGCGGATGGCCCCGCTGGCCTTCAGGGGCCAGGGCGCCATGTCCTGGCGGGCCCCCGTCTTGACCAGGGTGGCGGCGGGATTGCCCGCCGGATGGCCGCCAGGGCATCGTCACCCCAGGCGACCAAACCCGGGGCAGGCGCGATGCGAAGGCCGAATGGCGGCCCAGAGGACGGCATGGACCGGGTGGCGAAGTGGCCTGCCGTGGCCATCATCGCCCTCTGCCAGGTCGCGGCGCTGGCGCTCTGGTTCTCCGCCTCGGCGGTGGTGGGCGCCATTGCCGCCGAATATGCGCTGCCGCCCAGCCGCGCCGCGCTGCTCACCAGCGCGGTGCAGGCGGGCTTCGTCGCCGGCTCGCTCGCCAGCGCGGTGCTCGGCCTGGCCGACCGCATCGACCCACGCCATCTGTTCGCCACCGCCGCGCTGGCCGGGGCGGCGGCCAATCTCGGCCTGCTCTGGGTGCCCATGGAGTCGCTGTGGCCGGCGGCGCTGCGCTTCGCCACAGGCGCCTGCCTCGCTGGCGTCTATCCCGTCGGCATGAAGCTGATCGGCACCTGGGCGGAGCGCGATCTCGGGTTGCTGATCGGCATCCTGGTGGGCGCGCTCAGCCTCGGCTCCGCGGCGCCGCATCTGTTCCATGCGCTCTGGGGCGGGCTGGACTGGCGGGCGACGATTGCCGCCGCCTCGGCCAGCGCCGTGCTCGCCGCCGCCGCGATTCCCCTGGCGCGGCCGGGGCCCGGGCTGCGCCCGGCGCCGCGCTTCGACCCGCGGGCGATGCTGGCGGTGTTCCGCGAGCCGGCGCTGCGCCTCGCCCTGCTCGGCTATCTCGGCCATATGTGGGAGCTCTATGCCATGTGGGCCTGGCTCGGCGTCTATCTGGAGGCGAGCTTCCGCGCCGCGGGCGGCTTCGGCGCCTGGGATGCGGCGGTGCCGGCAAGACTCACCGCCTTCCTGGCGATCGGGCTCGGCGGCCTGGTCGGCTGCATCGCCGGCGGGCTGCTGGCGGACCGGCTGGGGCGGACCTGGCTGACCATCGCCTCGATGGCCTCGAGTGGCGCCTGCGCCCTGCTGGCCGGCCTGGCCTTCGGCGGCCCGCCCGGGCTGGTGGCCGGGATCTGCCTGGCCTGGGGCCTGGTGGTGACTGCCGATTCCGCGCAATTCTCGGCCGGCATCGCCGAGCTTTCGCCGCCCGGCCGGATCGGCACGATGCTGACGATGCAGACCTGCTGCGGCTTCCTGCTGACCCTGGCCACCATCCACCTGACCCCGGTGCTGGCCGCCGCCTGGGGCTGGCCGCTGGCCTTCGCGGCGCTGGCCATCGGCCCCTTCGGCGGCTGCCTGGCGATGGCACGGCTCAGGGCCCGGCCGGAGGCGATGCGGCTGGCAGGGGGCCGGCGCTGAACACCGGCCGGGTCAGCCGGCCGGCGCCTCCACCAGCAGCCCGGCCGTAGCCAGGCGGCGGCAGAATTCCAGCGCGCCCTCGCCAAGTGCGGCGGCGGTGGCGCCCTCCTCCAGCCCTTCCAGCCAGCCGAGTTCCCGCGGGCCAAGCGGCAGGCTGCCGCCGGCCCAGCGCAATTCCGCGCTGCCATCCGGCAGCGCCGCGACATGGTGCAGCATGGCGTCCGAGAGCCGCAGCCGGTCCTGCGGCCCCGGCACCGGGCTCAGCAACCCGCGGCCGGGCAGCGGCGCGCGGCTGCCGGCCAGCCCATCCAGCAGGGCGAGCGAGAGGCGTTCCAGCACCAGCGGCGCCGCCAGGGCGGCAAGGCGCTCGCCCATGGCCGCCAGCAGGGCAGGCGCCGCCTCCGGCTCGGCCAGGCGCCAGGTCGGGAAGGCGGCGCGGAGGCCGGGATCCTCGGCCTCCATCCGCTCCAGCGCCAGGCGCAGCGCCTCCGCCCAGCAGGGTTCCAGGAAACCGATGGTGAGGTGCAGCGAGGCGCCCTCCGCCTGGCCCTTGGCCTCATGCGGCACGCCGCGCGGCAGATAGAGCGCATCGCCGGGGCGGAGCGTCAGCGCCGCCGGCTCCCCCCGGCACCGCGATCTCGCGCAGCCAGGGGGTGCGGCGGGTGGCGGCGGGCACCGGCTGCTCCGGCCAGACCCGCCAAGCCTTTTGGCCGAGCAGTTGCAGCACCAGCACGTCATGCGTGTCGTAGTGCAGGCGGAAGCCCTGGGCACCGGGCGGCGTCAGATAGGCATTGGCCTGCACGCCATGCAGGAAGACCCGCTCCAGCCCGCGGCAGAAGCGCGCCAGCGGCGGATGGATGTCCTGGGATTGCGAGACCACCAGCGTGGCCCCGGCATCGAAGCGGGCCATCAGCCGCAGCGGATCGACCCGGCCATCGGGCAGGCAGAATTCCTCGTCCGGCAGGCCGGCGCTGCCCTCGCGGCCGCCGTCGGCCATGCTGACACGGGGCGCGCGGGCGGCATCGGTGGCCAGGAAGGCATCGAGATCGGGCACCGCCAGCAGCGCCGCGAAACGGCCGGGATCGGTGCCGGGGAAATGCCGCCACTGCGCTGCCTCCCGCAGCGCCAGCACCGCCTCCAGCCCCAGCCCGCCGAAACCGAGGGCCAGGGCCGTCTCCGCCAAGGTAGGGGGCAGGGTGGGCGGCAAGGGCGCGTCGCGGCTCAGCGCCAGCCGCGCCCCCGGCCCGCGCCATCGCTCGGGTCGTTGTCGGTGACGGCGCGGCGCGGCGGCGCATAGCCGCGGCCCCGGCCGGCGCCGTCGCTCGGGTCGTTGTCGGTAACGGCGCGGCGCTGGGGCGCGTAGCCGCCGCGGCCATAGCCGGCGGAATCGCGCGGGTCGTTGTCGGTGCGGCCGGTGCCGCCATAGCCGCCGCGGCCATAGCCGGCGGCGTCGCTCGGGTCGTTGTCGGTGCGGACCGGGGTGGCGCCGCCCTGCCCTGCCGGCGTGGCGGTGGCCCGGCCGGCGGCGCCGGCCTCACCAGCGGCCGCGGTCGCGCCGAGGCCGGCCGCCAGCCGCACCACCAGAAGGCGCCGCCCCAGGCGTGGGTCGCGCGTGGTTTCGTCCATAACTCGCCTCCTGGCACATCCCCGGTGCCATCCTCATCGACGCCGCATCATCGGTCCGGTCGGCCCGAGGCTGCAACAGCTTTGCGATGATTTCTGCACGCAATCGTTTCAGAATACCATCCGGTCCTTGCGGAAGAGTTGACGGCTCGCCACAACAACAGCCGATGTTCGAGGGAGCCGCCCGCCATGCCCGGAACCGCCAAAGCCCCCCCCCATCGCCGCCAATGGCCATGCCGCCGCCACGTCCGGCCTGCCGCCGCTCTACGGGGCACTGGAGGCGATCGCCAAGGAGCGGCACGCCGCATTGCGGCTGCGCGATGCCGGCTTCGGCTTCGCCGCCACGACCACCGCGGTGCCGCTGGCGGCCGAGGAATTCCTGGCCGCCGCGCGTTCGCTCCCCATCGTCTTCGGGGCCCAGGCACCGCATCTGCCGGTGGCGCTCTGCGGGCTCACGCCTGGCCAGAACCTCTATGTGGATGCCGCCGGCGCTTGGCGGCCGCGCGCCTATATCCCGGCCTATCTGCGCCGCCACCCCTTCTTCCTGCTGCGCGTGGCGCCCGGCTCGGACGAGCTGGCGCTCTGCATCGACCCCGGGGCGCCGCAGCTCGGCAAATCGGCGGGCGAGCCGCTCTTCACGCCGGAGGGTAAGCCGGCGCCCGCGCTGGAGCGCGCCATGGCCTTCGCCCGCGGCATGGAGGAGGCGATGTTCAAGACCCGCGCCATGGCCGAGGGGCTGGCGGAGCTTGGCCTGCTGAAAGCCTCGGTGGTGCAGTTCGAGCACCAGGGCAAGCCGCTGCGGGTGGACGGGTTCTTCGCCGTGGACCGCCCGGCCCTGGCGGCGCTGCCGGCCGAGCGGCTGGTCATGCTGCGCGACCGCGGCTGGCTGGAGGCGATCCATGCGCATCTGCTCTCGATGGGCGGCCTGCCGGAACTGGCCCAGGACCTCAACCCGTCGCCGGCCAGCTGAGGAGCGGAGCCAAACCGGCGCCGGATCGTTGATGCCGTGCCTGGTTCCGCCTAAGCAGTCTTCCCTGGTTCGGGCCAGGTCTCGCATGCCCGGGGTCGTCGCCGCGCCGGGCGCGAGAGGTTCGCCGAAAGACTTGGGGCAGGGCCCCGGGGAGAACGCCATGCTGGATCGCCGTCATCTGCTGCTGGCCGCCACGGGGCTCGCCGCCACCTTGCCGCCGGGCCGGGCCGGGGCGCAGCCGCGCCTGCCCAGCCTCTACATGTTCATCCCGGCCGGGCCGGGCGGCGGCTGGGATGGCCTCGGGCGCGCCATCGAGCAGGTGGCGCGGCAGGCCGGGCTGGTGGGGACATTCCAGTTCGAGAATGTCGGCGGCGCCGGCGGCAGCGTCGGCCTGCCGCGCTTCGTCGGCCAGCGCCGCGGCCGCGGCGACAGCCTGATGGTGGCCGGCAGCGTCATGGTCGGCGCGACGCTGACCAACAAGACCCCGGTCGGGATGAAGGACGTGACGCCGGTGGCGCGCATGACCGAGGAGGTGGGCGTCATCGTCGTGCCCGCCAATTCCGAGATCCAGGACCTCAAGGGCTTTCTCGACGCGTTGCGGGCCAATCCGGGCGGCGTCTCGGTGGCGGGCGGCTCGGCCGGCGGCACCGACCACATCACCCTCGGGCTGATCCTGAAATCCCTCGGCCATTCGGCGAAGGACGGATCCTATGTGGCCTTCGCCGGCGGCGGCCCGGCCCAGGCGGCGATCCTCGGCGCGCAGGTCAAGGCCGGCATCTCCGGGTTCTCGGAATTCGCCGAGCAGATCAAGGCCGGCCGGATGCGGGCGCTCGCCACCACCGGTGCCGAGCGGACCGACCCGGCCATCCCGACGCTCAAGGAGAGCGGGGTGGATGTGGTCGTCACCAATTGGCGCGGCGTCTTCGCCCCCCCGGGCATCCGTCCCGATGCGCGGGAGAAGCTGATCGCGCTGATGACCGAGATCCACGCCCTGCCCGCCTGGCAGGAGATGCTGAAGACGCGGGACTGGCAGGACGCCTTCCTGACCGGCGACGACTTCGCGGCGTTCCTCCAGCGCGACCGGGAGCAGACCGAGGCGGTGCTGAAGGAGGTCGGGCTGGCGTGACGCGCGGCATGCTCGCGCGGCGCGGGCTGCCCGCCACAGTGGCTGCGCTGGCGGCGGCGGTCGCCGGGGCGGCGCGGGCGGAACCGCGGCTCGCCTCGCTCTTCCTGTTCATTCCGGCCAATCCGGGCGGCGGCTGGGACGCGCTGGGCCGCGCCATCGAGCAGGTGGCGCGGCCGGCCGGCCTGGTCGGGCGGGTGCAGTTCGAGAACCTGGCCGGCGCCGGCGGCACGGTCGGGCTGCCGCGCTTCGTCGCCACGCGCCGCGGCCGGGCGGACAGCCTGATCGTCGCCGGCACCGCCATGGTGGGGGCCTCGCTCATCAACCGCTCGCCCCTCGGGCCGCAGGACCTGCCGCCGGTGGCGCGGCTGACCGGGGAGGCCGGCGTGGTTGTGGTGCCGGCGGACAGCCCCTTCCGCGACATCGGCCAGCTTGCTGCGGCGCTGCGGACCGATCCTGGCAGCGTCGCCGTGGCCGGGGCGGGGGGCGGGACGCTCGACCACATCATCCTCGGCCTGATGCTGCGGGCGCTGGGACGGCGGGCGGCGGAGGCGCGCTTCGTCGCCTTCCCCGGCGGCGGCCCCTCCCAGGCGGCGGTGCTGGGGAGCCAGGTGCAGGCCGCCATCTCCGGCTGGGGCGAATTCGCCGAACAGGTGCGGAGCGGCCGCGTGCGCGCCCTGGCCACCACCGGCGAGCGCCGGCTGGACCCGGCGGTGCCGAGCCTGCGGGAGGCGGGCATCGATGTCGTCGCCACCAATTGGCGCGGCGTCCTCGCCGCCCCCGGCATCAGGCCCGAGGCGCGCGCGGCGCTGGCGGCACTGATGACGGAGCTGCACGCCCTGCCCGCCTGGCGCACCCTGCTGGCGGAGCGCGGCTGGGACGACGCCTTCCTGACCGGCGCCGATTTCGAGGCTTTCCTGGAACGCGACCGGGCGCAGACCGCGACCGTGCTGAAGGAACTGGGACTGGCATGAGCATCACCCTGCCGCGGCGCGAGCCCTCGCTCTGGCCCGACCTGATGGTCGGGCTCTTCGTCCTGGCCCTCGGCGGGCTGGCGCTGTGGCAGGCCATGGTGATCCCGGTCTCGCCGATCTACGCGCAGGTCGGGCCGAGGGCAGTGCCCTATGTGGTGGCGGGCGGCATGCTGCTGCTGGGTGCCGGGCTGGTCTATGTGGCGCTGCGTGGCGGCTGGTCGCACGAGTTGGAGGAGATGCAGGATGCGCCCCCCACCAACTGGCGGGCGCTGACCCTGCTGGGGGCGGGGCTGGTGGCAAACCTGGCGCTGATCGGGCCGCTCGGCTTCTCCGTCGCGGCGACGGCGCAATTCGTGCTGGTGGCGGCAGCTTTCGGCTCCCGCCGCTTCCTGCGCGACCTGGTGCTGGCGCTGGTGCTGACGCTCGTGGTGTGGTTCGGCTTCGTCGAGGTGCTGGGCGTGAATATCGGCGCCGGCGTGCTGGAGGGGCTGGTGCTGCGGGCATTGGGGCGGGAGGTTCCGTGATGCAGGCCCAACCCATCCCCCTCGCCGCGCCAGGAGCCTGAGCATGGACCCGATCGCCGGCCTCTCGCTGGGCTTCGCCAATGCGCTGAGCGTCACCAATCTCGGCTGGGCGCTGCTCGGCTGCTTCCTCGGCACCGCGGTGGGCGTGCTGCCGGGGATCGGGCCGGCGCTGACCATCGCGCTGCTGCTGCCCATCACCTTCCAGGTGAATGCGACGGGCGCCTTCATCCTGTTCTGCGGCGTCTTCTACGGCGCCATGTATGGCGGCTCCACCACCTCCATCCTGCTGAACACGCCGGGCGAGAGTGGCTCCATCATCACCGCGCTGGAAGGCGCCAAGATGGCGCGGAACGGAAGGGCCGGGCCGGCGCTGGCCACCGCCGCCATCGGCAGCTTCGTCGCCGGCACCATCGGCACGCTGGGGATCAGCTTCCTCGGGCCGATCGTGGTGGAACTGGCGCTGCATCTCGGCCCGGCCGAGTATTTCTCCCTGATGCTGCTGTGCTTCGTGACGGTATCCGCGGTGCTCGGCGGCTCCGCATTGCGCGGCCTCGCCTCGCTATTCTTCGGGCTGCTGCTCGGGCTGATCGGCATCGATCTGCAAACGGGCCAGCCGCGCCTCACCTTCGGCATCCCGGAACTGCTGGACGGCGTGAATGTCGTGCTGGTGGCGGTGGCGCTGTTTGCGGTGGGGGAGACGCTCTACCTCGCCTGGCGGTATGTGGAGGGCAGCCAGGAGGTGCGGCCGGTCGGGCGGATCATGCTCTCGCGCTCCGACCTGAAGCGGAGCATCGGGCCGTGGTTCCGCGGCGCGCTGCTCGGCTTCCCCTTCGGCGTGTTGCCGGCCGGCGGCACCGAGATGCCGACCATGCTGAGCTATTACGCCGAGCGGAAACTGGTGAAGCCCGAATACGCGAAGGAGTTCGGCACCACCGGCGCGATCGAGGGCGTGGCAGGGCCGGAGGCTGCCAACAACGCCGCCGCCGCCGGCGTGCTGGTGCCGATGCTGACGCTCGGGCTGCCCACCAGTGCCACGGCGGCGATCATGCTGAGCGCCTTCCAGAGCTACGGCATCAATCCCGGGCCGCTGCTGTTCCAGCAGCAGGCGGACCTGGTCTGGACGCTGATCGCCAGCCTCTATGTCGCGAACATCATGCTGGTGGTGCTGAACCTGCCGCTGGTGGGGCTCTGGGCGCGCATCCTGAAGATCCCGCAGCCGCAACTCTATGCCGGAATCCTGGTCTTCGCGACCATCGGCACCTATGGCATCAGCAATTCCGTCACCGATCTGGTGCTGCTCTATGGCATCGGCATCATCGCCATGTTCATGCGCCGCTTCGACTTCCCCACCGCGCCTGTCGTCATCGGCATGATCCTCGGGCCGATGGCGGAGCAGGCGATGCGCCAGGCGCTGACCATCAGCCAGGGCGACTGGACCACCTTCGTGACGCGGCCGATCTCCCTGGTGATCCTGCTGCTGGCGCTGCTGGCGCTGGCGGGGCCGCGCCTCTACGGGTTCTGTACGCGGCGCGGCAGCGGGCACACGCGGGATGCCGACGCCATCGACATGTGATGGCGCGGCGCCTGCTCAGGCCGGGACGTTGAGCGAGGCGTGGATGCGCTCCACCGCCTCCCGCGGCAGGTTGAGCGCCGTGGCCAGCCGCGCCAGGTAGTCGCGCTCGGCATCGGTATCCACCTCGATCGCCATGAAGGAGGCGGCATAGACCTCCGCCGCGTCCTGCTGCGATGTCACGTCGCGGGCCAGGGCATCGATGTCCACTGGGCCACGCAATTGCTGCAGCACGAAGTCGCGCGCCTCGCGGTCCTCGCCGGCCTCGTCGAGCCTGGAGGTGATCCGCTCCATCTCCCGCGCGTCGATCTGGCCATCGGACTTGGCGGCCTGGATCATGGCCCGCAACATCAGCAGCGCCTTGCGCTGCACCTCGGCGGGATCGTCATAGCCGGGCAGGGCTGCCGCCGTGGCGGTCGCCCCCCTGATTCTGGCCCTGCAAGGCCGAGTAGGCCAGGCTGCCGAGCACCGCCATCAGCCCGCCACCCACGGCGCCCCGGCCGCCACCGAGCAGCGCCCCCGCCAGCGCCCCGAGGCCGCCGACCGCGGCCGGGTTGTTGCGCTGGAGTTCCTGGCCCGGCGCGTTCACGGCCCGTTTGGCCATCTCCGCCAGCCCGCCGAGCGTGCCGCCCTGGCCACCACCCGCGCCGCCGCCCATCAAGCCACCGAGCAGACTGCCAAGGCCGCCCCCGCCTTGCCCGCCACCGAACTGCGACAGCAGGTCACCAAGACCGCCGCCAGCGCCCCGCTGGGCCGCCGCATCCAGCCGGCTGCCGGCGGAGGGCGCGGAGCGATGCTGCATCAGCGCGCCCAGCAGCTTCGTCGCATCGAACATCGCTTTCTCCCGTTGTTGCCGGACGATCCGGGGGTTGCGCACCCCATGGGCAAGCGCCTCGCCCAAGCGAAAACGAGGGCGTGGCTCACCCGGTGGGTTGCCCGGGGTGTAACGGCGGCTGACGGATTCGGTCGAAGCGCGCCGGAGCTTGTGATGCGCCCCCGTCGCGCTACTCCGCCGCCAGGCGCGGCCGCCAATCGCCACGTGCCGGCCGCTTCAGGCCGAGATGGTCACGCAAGGTCGCCCCCGTGTAGTCGTTCCGATAGAGCCCGCGCCGCTGCAATTCCGGCACCACGAATTGCACGAATTCCGCATAGCTGCCCGGCACATGCGTGGCGGAGATGACGAAGCCGTCGCAGGCGCCGGCGGTGAACCATTCCTCCAGCCTGTCCGCCACCTCCTTCGGGCCGCCGACCATGTCCATGCGCGGCCGGCCGCGGCCGCTGCCGGTGATGAAGTCGCGCACCGTCGGGTTCCGCTTGCCGGTGGCCTTCACCACCCGGTCGCGGATTGCCTGCAATCCCTGGATGCCGGCCAGTTCCGCGTCGGTGAAGGGTTCGTCCATGCCCTTGCTGGCGAAGTCGAAATTCAGCGCCTCCGAGAGCAGCGAGAGCGCGTCGATCTCGAGCGGCAGGCTGGCGATCAGCGCCGCGCGGTCCTCGGCCTCGGCCTTGGTGGCCGCGACGATGGGGTTGCAGAGCGTGGCGACCTTCACCTGGTCCGGATCGCGGCCCTCCGCCGCCACCATCGCCTTGAACTCGTCGTAGTCGCGCTTGCCGGAGGCGATGTCGTGATAGGCAACGAAGACCAGTTCCGCCCAGCGCGCCGAGAAGCGCTTGCCGCGGCCGCTGCTGCCGGCCTGGATCACCACCGGATGCCCCTGGGGCGAGCGCGGCACGGTGAAGGGGCCACGGGAATGCAGGAACCGGCCCTTGTAGTCCAGCCGATGCACCTTGCTGCCATCGCCGAACCGGCCGCTGGCCTTGTCGACGATCAGCGCATCATCCTCCCAGCCATCCCAATGGCCGAGCACGACCTCCACGAATTCATCCGCGCGGTCGTAGCGCCGGTCATGCTCCATCATCTCGGCATGGCCCATATTGGCGGCCTCGCCGTCGTTCAACGAGGTCACGACATTCCAGGCGGCACGGCCCTCGCTCATCAGGTCCAGCGTCTGGAAGACCCGCGCCACGTCGAAGGGCTCGAAATAGGTGGTGGAGGCGGTGGAGCCGAGGCCGAGCCGGCTGGTCGCCGCCGCCATCATGGTCAGCACCACCACGGGGTCGAGCTTCACGCAGCGGATGCCGTGCTCCACCGTATGCACATGGTCCCCGCCGAAGCGGTCCGGCATGGAGAGCCGGTCGTCGAAGAAGCCGAGGTCGAATTTCCCGGCCTCCAGGATGCGGCCGATCTCCTGGTAGTAGTCGGCCGACAGGAAGTCGGTGCGGCTCTCCGGGTGGCGCCAGGAACTGGCGAGGTTGGTGCAGTTCTGCGCCTGCAGAAATCCAACCATATGCATCTGGCGCATGGCGCGTCCTTCGTCCTGATTTTTCTCGCCCGGATGTTAGGCCCTGGTCGCCCAAGGGCGTCAATCCGCGGGCGTCCATCCGCCCCCCTTGCAGCAGCCGGCGGCCGGAATGCTAGGCTGCCCCCCGAAGCGGGCGCCCGGCCCGCACCGGAGGACAGGGATGACGCCCAAGAGACGCGCGCTGCTGGCTGGCGCCGGCGCGCTGCTGGGAATGCCCGCGCTGCGTGCCGGTGCCGAGGGGGCCTGGCCGGAACGGCCGCTCCGCTTCGTCATCGGCGGTGCCGCCGGCGGCGCCTCCGACATCTTCCTGCGGATGATGGAGCAGCGGCTGCGCGAACGCCTCGGCCAGCCCCCGATCATCGACCCGCGGCCCGGCGCCGGCGGCATGGTGGGGGCGGAGGTTGCAGCGCGTTCGACACCGGATGGCTATACCTTCTTCATCAACCACATCGCCTCGCATGGCATCGGGCCGACGCTCTACCGGCGCCTCAGCTTCGATCCGGTAAAGGATCTGCCGGGCGTGGCGCGCCTGACCTTCCTGCCCAATGTGCTGATCGTGAAGGGCGATGGCCCGGTGCGCAGCCTCCCGGAGCTGCTGGCCTTCATCAAGGCCAATCCCGCCAAGGCGAATTTCGCCTCCGCCGGATCCGGCACCTCCTCGCATCTCTCGGGCGTGCTGTTCGGGCAGCGGATGGGCGTGGAGGTGACGCATGTGCCCTATCGCGGCACCGCGCCCAGCATGGCCGCGGTGATGAATGGCGAGGTGCTCTTCGCGATCGACAATGCCCCCGCCTCGCGGCAGCAGGTGCTGGCCGGCATGCTGCGGGCACTCGGCGTCAGCACGGCGGCCAGGTCCAGCACCATGCCGGAGATCCCGACGCTCCAGGAACAGGGCGTGCCGGATTTCGACGTCTCCTCCTGGTATGGCATCGCCGCGCCGGCCGGCACGCCACGCCCGGTGATCGAGCGGCTGGGCGGCGAGATCGTGGCGGCGCTGCGCGACCCGGCGATCGCGACGCGCTTCCGCGACTATGGGGCGGAGCCGGCGCCGCTCGGCCCCGCCGAATCGACGCCTTCATCGCGGCGGAGGTCGCGAAATGGGCGCCGGTGGTGCGCGCCTCCGGCGTCACGGTGGACTGATCCTTCGTCCCGGGGCGAAGCGGGCGGTGTGGCACGCCGCAGGCACGCTTCCGGTATGCGGAATCAGTGGCCATGCGCCGGGCCGCGGGCGCCGGCGGCCTGGATGGCGAGGTTCACCTGCACCGTCCCGGCCCGCTCGAAGGTCAGGGCCACCGGCACCGTCTCGCCCTGGCGCAGCGGCCCGGTCAGGCCGATCAGCATCAGGTGCAGCCCGCCCGGCCGCAGCGTGACGGAGCCGCCGGCCGGGATCTCGACAGCCGGAACCTGGCGCATCCGCATCACATCGCCTTCCCGGATATGGTTGTGCAGTTCCACGCTGCGGGCGGCCGGGCTGCTGGCGGAGAGCAGCCGGTCCGCCGCGCCGCCGCGGTTGCCGATGGTGAGATAGCCGGCGCCGGTGCCGCCCTGGCCGGCGGCGCGGCTCCAGGCTTCGGTGATGGCAAGGTCGCCGGCCCGCACCTCCTGCGCCAGGCCGGGGCCGGCCAAGGCAAGGAGCAGCGGGGCGGCGAGAAGCAGGCGGCGGTGCATGGGCGAGGATCCTTTCAGGGCAGCTTCCGGCCGGATGCCTGCGGTCGGGGGCAGGAAACGCGGCCGGGAACAATCGGCTGGAGGGGCTTCCACGAGCCGGGACGGGCGGGAAACGCCCCAGCCTACCGCCGGGATCAGCGAGGGGTGAGGCGCATGGCGGGGGCCGGGCGGGCGAGGTCATGCGCGGATTGGCCGGGCGCCGGGCGCTCGACCCAGGCCTCGGTGCGGCCGCCCTCGCAGGATTGGGTCACCGGCAGGACCAGGCTGCCGCCGGGCTGGTTCGGCGCCTGCAGCAGCAGCACGAATTCCTCGTATTGCTCATCCGGCAGGGGGCCGCCTTCCCAGGTGATGCGGGCGACCTCGTCCTCCACCTCATGGCCATGCGGAGTGTGCTGGGCGGCGGGCAGGCGGCGGCGCTCGATGGTCAGGCGCCAGCCGGGCAGCGGCATGGGCTTGGCCGTGAAGATGCCCTCCGGGATCTCGACCGCGACCCGCGTGGTGGCGGCGCCGGCGCAGCCATGCGGCACGCGCAGCGCGGCGCGGACATAGCTGCCCGCCGGCGCGGCGGCGGGGTCGAGGGTGACATGGGCGGAGGCCGGCAGGGCGCAGAGGGTGGCCGCCGCAAGGGAAAGCGGGAATCGCATCGGGTTCTCCTGAAGGTTTTCGGGCCGGAGGGTGGCTGCGGCCAGGCTGGTGGCCTTGCCCATTCAGGCCAGCGCGTAGTCCACCTCAGCCACATAGACCGCCTGTTCCTTGCCGAGGCGCGAGGAATAGAGGGTGAAGCCCTCCACCGGAACCGGCGGCGCGCGGAACAGGTTGTGCGCCTGCATATGGGCGATGAGCTTCTCGGGCGCCGCCCGGTCGGTCCGCGCCAGGGTGACATGCGGGGCGAAGCGCTTGCGTTCCGGCTCCAGTCCGATGCGCTGCAGCGCCGTCTCGATCTTGCCTTGCAGGAAGACCAGCGGCTCGGTCTTCTCGACGCCGACCCAGAGCGCGCTGATCCGCCCGCCCTTCTCGAAGACGCCGAGGCCGCGCAGCGACAATTCGAAGGGCCGGGCGCGGATGCCGGCCAGCGCATCGTCGATCTCCTGCGCCCGCCAGGATTCCACCTCGCCGATGAAGCGGAGCGTGACGTGGTAATTCTCCGGCGGCACCCATTTCGCCCCGGGGATGCCGCCGGTCAGCAGGGCCAGTTGCGACCGCAGCGTGGCGGGCAGGCCAAGGGCGACGAAGAGGCGGATCATGGCCGATTCTCCTCACCCGGCGGGTCCGGGCGGCAGGCGTTCCAGCAGGGACTCGACCGCCGGCAGGATGCGGCGAACCACCTCCCCCACCCCGCGCGCATTGGGGTGGATGCCATCCGGCTGGTTGAGCGCCGGGTCGGCTGCCACGCCGTCCAGGAAGAAAGGGTAGAATATCATCTCGGGCCTTTCTCGCGAAAGGTTCTCGAAGACGGCGGCGAATTCGCCGGCATAGGCGGCGCCGAGATTGGGCGGCGCCAGCATCCCCGCCAGCAGCACCGGGATGTTCCGCGCCGCCAGCCGATCCAGGATGGCGGCCAGGTTGGCGCGCAGCTCGCGCGGCGGCAGGGCGCGCAGCGCGTCATTGCCGCCGAGTTCCACAAGGACGGCATCCGGCCGGTCGGCCAGCGCCCAGTCGAGCCGCGCCAGACCGCCTGCCGAAGTATCGCCGGACACCCCGGCATCCAGCACCTGCACCGGTCGGTCTCCGGGCCGGCGCTCCGCCCGCAGCGCCGCCTCCAGCCTTGGCACGAAGCCCTGGCCCGGCGGCAGGCCATAGCCGGCGGTCAGGCTGTCGCCCAGCACCATCAGGCGGATCGGCTCCTGGCCAGGCGCGGGCTGGGCTGGCGCCGGCAGGCCGAGGCCGAGTGCCGCCAGCGACAGGACCGCCCGGCGGCCAGGACCGGATACGGCAGCGGCAGCCCGGGCACGATCCGCTGCGCCTTCGGCCGGCCGCCTCTTGCCTCGCGCGCCTTCGGCCAGTTGGCTCTTGCCTCGCGCGCCTTCGGCACGACATCGGGAGGCACCCCGGAACCCCCTCGGCGCCATGGATGCCATAGCAAGCCACTCCCGACCCCTGTCTGACGACCAATCCAACACCACGCTCATCGCCGCACGGGACCTGCGGTTCAGGGTGGCCGGGGCGGCGGGGGAGGTCAACATCCTCCGCGGCCTCGACCTCGACATCGCCGCCGGTGAGGCGGTGGGGCTGGTCGGCCCATCCGGTTCCGGCAAGACCTCGCTGCTGATGCTGCTGGCCGGGCTGGAACGGCCGAGCGCCGGGCGTCTCCATGTCGCCGGGCAGGACCTGGCCGCGCTCGACGAGGACGCTCTGGCCCGCTTCCGGCGGCAGCATGTCGGCATCGTCTTCCAGGCCTTCCACCTGATCCCCACCATGACGGCGCTGGAGAATGTGGCGGTGCCGCTGGGATTCGCCGGCCGCCGGGATGCCTTCGGCCGGGCCGAGGAGAGCCTGCGCGCCGTGGGCCTCGGCCACCGCCTCGGCCATTACCCCGGCCAGCTTTCGGGCGGCGAGCAGCAGCGGGTGGCACTGGCCCGCGCCACCGTGGCCGAGCCGCGCCTGCTGCTGGCGGACGAGCCCACCGGCAACCTCGACCGCGGCACCGGCGGCCAGGTGATGGACCTGCTGTTCGGCCTGCGCGAGCGGCTCGGCACCACCCTGCTCCTCATCACCCACGACCCGCTGCTGGCCGGGCGCTGCGGCCGGCAATTGCGGATGGAGGATGGGCTGATCGTGGCGGATGGACCGGATCGCGAGTTGGTCTGAACCCGCCAGGCTTCAGGCGCCCGCGGGTATCCGACCGCGGAGATCATCGGCGGCGTCGCGACCGGGACCCGCGCAGGGCGTTGCAGCGCTGATGTCCCGCCCCGGCAGGGCATCGGGGATTTTTCCACGTGCATGCCGGTCCGAAATCCGGCCGATTCCGGAACCGGCGCACCAGCTTCGTCTCAGGGGGTCTACCAATGCGCGCTGCCGCGTGGCTTCTCGTCTGTCTGTGCCTGTCCGGCTGCGGCCTGGTCGCGCTGCCCTTCCGGGTGACGGGTGATGTCATCTCCGTCGTGCCGGTGGTCGGCAAGCCGCTCGGCGCGCCGGTCCACGCGGTGGGCGACGCGATCGATTAGGGGCGGATGGGCCTCGGCCTTTCCTGACGCTTCGCCGGCCTCACCGCTCCACCGGCGGGGCGGCCCTCTGCCGCTCGATCTCCCGCCACCGCGCGACATTGCGGTTGTGTTCCTCCAGGGTCCGGGCGAAGGCGTGGCCGCCGCTGCCATCGGCCACGAAATACAGCTCCTCCGTCCGCGCCGGCCGGGTCACTGCCCGCAGCGCGTCGCGTCCCGGCGCGGCGATCGGCCCCGGCGGCAGGCCGCGGTTGCGGTAGGTGTTGGAGGGATGGTCGAGGTCGAGATCGGCCCGGGTCAGCCCGCGCTCCAGCCCGGCGCCGGCGGAGGCCGCATAGGCCACGGTCGGGTCGGATTGCAGCGGCATCCCGCGCCGCAGCCGGTTCAGGAAGACCGCGGCGATGCGCGGCCGCTCCTCCGGCAGCGCGGTTTCCTCCTCGACGATGCTGGCCAGGATCAGCGCCTCCCGCGCGCTGGCCAGCGGCAGGCCCTCGGCCCGCCCTGCCCAGGCCTCGGCCAGCGCCGCCTCCATCGCCGCCTCGGCGCGGCGAAGCAGCGGCGCGCGGGCATCGCCCCATTGGTAGGCATAGGTTTCCGGCAGGACGGCGCCCTCGGCGATGGCGGGCAACTCGCCGGTCAGGCCCTCGGCCCGTTCCAGCAGGGCGGCGATCTGCCGCGCGGTGAGCCCCTCCGGGATGGTCAGGCGCCGCTGCACCGGCCGGGCCTGGCGCAGGATCTCCAGCACATCGGCGAGGGAAGCGCCGGCCGGAAAGGCGAATTCGCCGGCCCGGAGCGGCCCCCGCCCGCGCGTCGCCCAGGCGGCGAGGGCGAAACCCCGCCCCTCCGGCAGAACGCCGTGGTCGATCAGCACGGCGGCGATGGCCTCGGTCCCGCCGCGCGGCACCACCACCTGCGCCGGCGCGGCCAGCGGCCCGGGGGCGTAGTACAGGCGCCAGGCCTGCCAGCCGGCGAGCCCTGCCAGCAGCACCAGCAGGGCGAGCACACCGCCGGCCCAGCGAAGCGCCCTAAGCCTCACCGCCAAGCCACGGCATGGTTGCGGCCGGCCGATTCACGGCTTCGGGCCTTGCGGCCCTCCGCCGATCGGGTGGTATGCAGGCCGGCCGATTCACGGCTTCGGGCCGTGCGGCCCTCCGCCGATCGGGCGGTATGCAGGCCGACCGATTCACGGCTTCGGGCCTTGCGGCCCTCCGCCGATCGGGCGGTATGCAGGCCGGCCGATTCACGGCTTCGGGCCTTGCGGCCCTCCGCCGATCGGGCGGTATCAAGGCGCCGCGCGGAAGACGATGCTGGCATTGGTGCCGCCGAAGCCGAAGCTGTTCGACAGCGCCACCTCGACCGGCCGTTCCTGCGCCGCCTTGGCGACACGGTCGATCGGGCTTTCCCGCGAGACCTTCTCGAGATTCAGGGTCGGCGGCGCCACCTTGTCGCGGATCGCCAAGATCGAGAAGATCCCCTCCACCGCGCCCGCCGCGCCGAGCAGGTGGCCGATGGCGGATTTGGTCGAGGACATCGCCAGGCCCTTGCCGGCATCGCCCCAGAGCCGCTCCACCGCGCCCAGTTCCAGATCATCGCCGAGCGGGGTCGAAGTGCCGTGCGCATTCACATACTGCACCTGCTCCGGCGTCACCCCGGCGCTTTTCAGCGCCGCCCGCATGGAGCGGAAGGCGCCGTCGCCGGTCTCGGAGGGGGCGGTGATGTGATAGGCATCGCCCGACATGCCGTAGCCGATGACCTCGGCATAGATCTTCGCGCCGCGCTTCTTCGCGTGCTCCAGTTCCTCGAGCACCACCACGCCGGCGCCCTCGCCCATGACGAAGCCGTCGCGGCCCTCGTCCCAGGGGCGGGAGGCTTCGGTGGGCGTGTCGTTGTAGCCGGTGGAGAGCGCGCGGGAGGCGCAGAAGCCGGCCATGCCGATCTCGCTCACCGCCGCCTCGGCGCCGCCCGCCACCATCACATCGGCATCGCCCAGGGCAATGAGACGCGAGGCATCCCCCAGCGCATGCACGCCGGTGGCGCAGGCCGTCACGGCCGAATGGTTCGGCCCCTTCAGCCCGTATTTGATGGAGACATGGCCGGAGGCCAGGTTGATCAGCGCGCTCGGGATGAAGAAGGGGGAAAGCCGGCGCGCCCTGCCGGAGGCGACCAGCTGCGACGCCTCATAGATCGTCTGCAGCCCGCCGATGCCGGAGCCGATCATCACGCCGCTGGCGGCGCGGTCCTCCTCCGTTTCCGGCAGCCAGCCCGAATCCTCCACCGCCTCGGTGGCGGCGACGAGGGCCAGCTGGATGAACCGGTCCATCTTCTTCTGGTCCTTGACCGGGATCCACTCGGCCAAGTCGAGCTTGCCCTCGGCCTTGGAACCCTGCGGAACCTGGCCGGCGATCTTCGCCGTCAGGTCCTTGGTGTCGAAGAGCTGGATCGCGGAAATGCCGCTATCGCCCGCCAGCAGGCGCTTCCAGACATGCTCGACGCCCAGGCCGAGCGGGCAGGCGATGCCCATGCCGGTGACGACAACCCGCCGCGGCGCTGCACCGTATGCGAACACGCTCTGCCTCTTCCGTCTTTATGCCAGGGATATGCGGGCCAGCGGCTCAGGCCGCCTTCTGGCCTTCGATGTAGCTGATCGCGTCCTTCACGGTGGTGATCTTCTCCGCCGCGTCGTCCGGGATCTCCACGCCGAAGGCCTCCTCGAAGGCCATCACCAGCTCGACCGTGTCCAGGCTGTCGGCGCCGAGGTCGTCGATGAAGGACGCCTCCGGGGTCACCTTCGCCTCGTCCACGCCGAGGTGCTCGACCACGATCTTCTTAACCTTCTCGGCGGTGTCGCTCATCGCGTGCCAGTCTCCATGCTTGCGGCGCCTCTCGGGCCGCCCTGAATCGGGGCGCCCGCAAGGACGCCCCCCCTTAAGTTGGGCCGGGGGCTTAACACGGAACCCGGAGCGGGCCTAGGCGGTGTTTGCGCCGATGGCAAGCCCCGCCGCCGCCCCGGGCATGGGCCGGGTCCGGGTTCAACGGCCGAGCCCCTGGGCCAGGCTCGCCAGCCGCGCCAGGCCGAGCATCGCCTCGATGGCGGCGCCCGGGCTGCCCAGGCAGACCAGCCCCGCCAGCACCGCCGTTTGGGCATCCCCACCCTGGGCGAGCACGGCGCAGGGCGCCGCGAGCGCGCAGGCGCCGAGCAGCGCCCAGGGCGCCTCCGGCCAGTCCCCGGTCATCCTGCCGGGCTTGGCATCGCTGGTCCTTGGCCGCGCCATCTCCGCCTCGCCTTCCTGCCCCTTGAAAGGACGGCGGCGGGCCGGGGTTGCGTGGCGGCCCTGCAATAAAACCGCGCCCCATCCCGGTCATGGCGCGGCCAGGCCGTCGGCCGGGCTTGTACCCTGCCGGCCGGCTCACGCCCTCCGGCTGCGCCTCCGGGCGACCGGATGGCTCAGAACATCGCCATCCCGCCATTCACATGCAGGGTCTGGCCAGTCACCCAGCCGGCCTCGGCGCTGGCCAGGTAGACCACCGCGGCGCCGATATCCTCGGGCGCGCCCATGCGCGCCGTGGGGATGCGCTCCAGCAGCTTCGCCCGCTGCGCCTCGCCCAGCGCATCGGTCATGGCGGTCTTCACGAAGCCCGGGGCCACCACGTTCACCGTGACGCCGCGGGTCGCCACCTCCTGCGCGAGCGACTTGCTCAGGCCGATCAGCCCGGCCTTGGCGGCGGCGTAATTCGCCTGGCCGGCATTGCCGGTCACGCCGACGATGGAGGCGATCGACACGATCCGCCCATGGCGCCGCTTCATCATGCCGCGCAGCGCCGCGCGCGCCAGGCGGAAGGGGGCGGTGAGGTCGACCTCCAGCACCGCCGCCCAATCGGCATCGCCCATCCGCAGCGCCAGCATGTCGCGGGTGAAGCCGGCATTGTTCACCAGGATGTCGAGGCTGCCGAGCCCGCCCTCCACCTGCTCCACCAGCGCCGCCGGCGCGGCGGGGTCGGCGAGGTCGGCCGGGGCGACCAGCACCCGTGCGCCGAGTTCGGCCGCCAGCGCCTCCAGCTCCGCCGCGCGGCGGCCGGTGAGCGCGACGCTGGCGCCCTGCGCGTGCAGCGCCCGCGCGGTGGCGGCACCGATCCCGCCGGTCGCGCCGGTGACGAGTGCAACCTTGCCGTCCAGACGGAACATGCGCGCTGTCCTTATGCCTTGGTCTCAGATTCGGGCCGATCAGTGTCCTGGTTCCGAAGCCCTTTGGCCTTCGTTCCCAGGCCACCAGCCTTTGTTTCCAGTGGCCTGCTAACCCGCTTCCTTCGCCGGTGATCCAGCGAACTTCGCGGGCAGGACACTAGAGGCTCTTCAGGAAAGCCTCGACATCGGCGGGGGTGCCGATCGCGGTGGCGCTGGCCTCCGGCGCATTGCGCTTCATCAGCCCGGTCAGCACCTTGCCGGCGCCGAGTTCGGCGAAGCGGTCGCAGCCCATCGCCGCCATGGCCGCCACGCATTCGCGCCAACGCACCGTGGCGGTCACCTGGCGCACCAGCAGGTCGCGGATCTCCGCCGGGTCGGTGGCCTTGGCGGCGCTGACATTTGCCACCAGCGGCACCAGGGGCGGGGCCAGCCGCGCCGCCGCCAGCGCCTCCGCCATCGCATCGGCGGCCGGCGCCATCAGGGCGCAGTGGAAGGGCGCGGAGACGGGCAGCAGCATGGCGCGCTTCACCCCGGCCGGGCCGGCCGCCGCCACCGCGCGCTCCACCGCCGCGCGGGCGCCGGAGACCACCACCTGGCCGCCGCCATTGTCGTTGGCGATCTCCACCACCTCGGCCTCGCCGGTTTCGGGGTTGGTGCGCGCCGTGTCGCAGATCGCCTCGGCCTGGGCGAGGTCGGCGCCGAGCAGGGCCGCCATGGCGCCGGTACCGGGCGGCGTCGCCTGCTGCATCGCCTCGCCGCGCAGCCGCAGCAGCCGGGCCGCGGTGGCGAGGTCGAAGGCCTGGGCGGCGGTCAGCGCGCTGTATTCGCCGAGGCTGTGCCCGGCGACCAGCGCCACCCGGGCGGCCAGGTCGAAGCCGCCCTCCTTCTCCAGTACCCGCAGCACCGCGACCGAATGCGCCATCAGCGCCGGCTGGGCATTGGCGGTGAGGGTGAGTTCCTCCGCCGGCCCCTCGAACATCAGCTTGCCGAGCTTCTGCTTCAGCGCCTCGTCCACCTCCTGGAAGACCTCGCGGGCGGCGGGGAAGGCGGCGGCCAGGTCGCGGCCCATGCCGGGGGCCTGGCTGCCCTGACCGGGGAAGACGAAGGCGAGCGCCATGCGCGGCTCCTCAGATGGTTCGGCCGGCGGCCGGTTGGGCGCCGGCCCTAGCCCCCGGTCACGGCCCTGTCAACGCGGGAGAGGCGGCAGCACGCCCATGCTGCGCAGCCCCATGCGCCCGGGCGCGGCCCCGGCGGCGTGGAGGCCCCGCCATGGGGGCCGGTTTGCCGGGGTCGCCATCAACCCCGGAGGGGCGAAGCGCCCGGGATTTTCACCATTGCGGAGCCGGGCCCATTGCGGGCACGGTTTCATCCCGCTGCGGCGGTTTCCCGTCGCGGGAGGGGCCGGCAGGCTAGGCGCCGGGCGGCACCCGGGCGGACACCCTTGCCACACCGGCCGGACCACCGACACGCGGAGCGCCACCGCATGCGCGACCCCATCGTTTTCGTCACCTCGCTGCCGCTTCCGGCGATGGCGGCGCTCTGCCTCGGCACCACGCTGCTCCTGGCGCTGGCCGGCGCGATGGTCGCCCGCGGCCTGCGCGCCCGGCTGGGGAGGGACATGGTGCTGGCGGTGCCGCCGGTGGGTTTCTGCGGCGTGCTCTTCTCGCTGGTGACCGCCTTCCTGGCCGCGAATGTCTGGGACGATACCGGCACGGCACGACGCGCCGTGGCGGCGGAAGCCGCGGCCCTGCGATCCCTGAACACTGCCCTGACGGTCCTGCCGGCGGATGAGGCCGCGCCGGTCTGGGCCGCCCTCTCGGCCTATGTGGCGGAGGTGGTGGGGGCCGAATGGCCGGCCATGTCGGGCGGCGCGGCCGATCCGGCCGCCGGGCGGCGCCTCGCCGAGCTCCGCCGCGCGGTGCGGGCCCTGCCATCCTCCTCCGACCAGCTCCGTGCCCTGCACGCGGTGGACTCCATCACGGAGGACCGCGACCACCGGCTGATCCTGGCCTGGGAACACACCAGCCCCCTCAAGTGGTTGGCGGTGCTGGTGATGGGGAGCCTGTTCCTGACGCTGCTGCCGCTCAGCCTGGCGGCGCGGGGCCGGGGAGTCGCCCTGGCGCTGACGGCGCTCTGCATGGGCACCATCCTGTTCACCGTGGCCGCCTATGACCGGCCCTTCACCGGCCCGCAATCCGTCTCGCCCCGGCCGTTGCTGGATGCCGCGGTGCCGGAGTGACGGCGCGGGGCGGGGCGGCGCGTGCGACCGGCACCGGACCCGATGGTGGCCGGCCTTCGTCAGGGGGGCGGGCCGGCGACCTCGGCGGCAATGGCGGCCGCCGCCGGCCGGGTGGCAGCGGGCAGCGCCCCCTGGACCGCTTCCTGCATCGCCGGGGACAGCGGCATCGCTGAGGAGGAGGAAGCGGCATCCTCCGGCGGGGGCGGCGGTGGCACCACCACGGGCGGCGGCACATGTCCCGGCGGCGACGCCGGGACCGCAGCGGCAGGAGCCGCTGCCGGGACGGCGGGCGCGGCCGGGGGGCGCGGAGCGCCGGGGTCCGTCGCGCGGAGCGCGCTGGGGTCCGTCGCGCGGAGCGCGCTGGGGTCCGTCGTGCGGAGCGCGCCAGGGTCCGTCGTGCGTGGCGCGCCAGGGTCCGTCGTGTAGTCCGGCACGATGCGGGCCTGGTTGCCGGCGATGACCAGCACCCGCTGGCCGATGGCAAGCGGCACCGTATCCCGCTGCGTCACCGAGACCAGCTCGCCGCGGCTGTTGCGGACCACGTATTCAAAGGCCTTGGCGTCCACCGCCGTATGTTCCGCCGCCTTGCCGATCACGCCGCCGATCAGCGCGCCCCCCGACCCCGCCCAGCGCCGAGACGATGCCCCCGCCCGGCGCCTGCGCGCCCAGCACCCCGCCCGCCGCGGCGCCCGTGGCGGCGCCGGTCGAGCCCTCGGCGGTGATGGCCACGTCGCGCCGGCCGATGACGGTGCCCTGCTCGACCTTGTTGGCCTGCTGCACGGCGCGGGTGGCGTAGGTATCCGGCGAATAATCGGTGCGGCAGGCGGCGAGCAGGGCAAGCGCCGCAACCAGGAGGGCCGGGTTCAGGGCATGAGGCAAGGCGGATCACCCCTTGGGGAGGCGCGGCGCCCAGGGGCGGCCGGGCCGGATCTGGTGCCCGCAGGCCGGGGCGGCGGCGCCCTGCGCGCCTCGGCAGGGTCGAAACCCGCGAAAGGACTGGTGCTGCCAGAGAGGATTGAACTCTCGACCTCTCCCTTCATCCCACCTCGGCTTTCGCCGCCGCCTTTCGGCGTTCGTGGGCTGGACTATCCCTTCACCATGGGCCGAAGCCTGTAGGTGCCACCCGTCTAGTCTCTACACCTTCCCTCTCGGGCTTGGCTCGGGATTACCAGCGAAGGCTTCCCCGACTTTGGGCGGTTATCATCCCCGCGTTTCCGCAGGGCGAGGCAAATCTACCAAGGGAGTGCTCTACCACTGAGCTACGGCAGCGCGGAGCGGGGTATGCACCAGCTTTCCGGAAGGCGCAACCCTGGGAAACTCCCATGGCCATGGCGGGGTGCCCCATTGAGCTTCAAGCCGCGCTTCCCGGCCCCCAGGCCGGAGGGGCCGGCACCCCCTCATGCCTCCTGGCGCAGCGCCCGCACCGCCGTGGTCAGCCGGGAGACGCAGCTCAGCACGCCATCCCCCCCGTCGGATCTCGATCTGCCAGACCTGCAGGCTGCGGCCGAGCTGCAATGGCCGGCACAGCGCCTCCAGCGCATCGCCCGGGCGGACGGCGGCCAGGTGGTTGGCATTCACCTCCACACCAAGGCAGGTCTGGCCCTCCGGCACCGCCAGATGGCCGCAGAGGGAGCCGATGGTCTCGGCCAGCACCACGCTGGCGCCGCCATGCAGGAGGCCGAAGGGCTGCACATGCCGCGCATCCACCGGCATCCCGGCGCGGGCGAAATCATCGCCGATCTCCAGGATGCGGATGCCGAGCAGGCCGGGCAGCGTCCCTGCGGGCTGGTCCTGGAAAAGCTCCGGCGACAGGGTCCGCTTCCAGATGGTCACGACATGGCATCCTTTCCCTGGCAGGCCGCGGGGCCGGCGCGGCATGCCACAAGCCGGCCGTGCAGCGAAGCGCCGCGCCACTGGCATTCGCAACCCGGGACTCGCGCAATGGTTGACCGGGGGTTTCTGCACACGGTAGTGAGAGCAGTCAGCAGGCCATGGCGGGGTTCCACCCGGGCTCGCCCCGGAGGCGCCTCGCGACGCTGGGCCCGAGGCGTGCTGCGGCGAAGGAAGCGGGCGGTACGGCACACTTTCTGGAGCGGGCTTACCGACTGTGCACGTCATCCTCGACGTTTCGCGTCTTCTCTTCTGCGTGCACCGCGCCTCCCCTTCGGGAATCGACAGGGTCGAGATGGCCTATGCGCGCCATTGGATCGCCCGGCCCGCCAGTGCCTGCACCTTCGTCGCGCAAAGCGCCTGGGGCTGGTTCGCCGCCCTGCCACGCGGCCGGGTGGCGGCGCTGCTCGATGCGCTGGAGGCGGCTTGGCAAGGCGCCCCTCCGGCAGCCTCCCACCCGGGCGGCGCCGGCCCGCAGCGGGTGGCGCGGCGCCTGGCGCTCGGCCTCCAGGCCGGGCTGGCCTGCGGCGCCGGCCGGGCAGCGCTGCGCGCGGCACTGGCCAAGGGGCTGGCCAATGCGCGGCGCCCGGTCTTCCTGCTGGTATCGCATCGCGCGCTGGACCATGGCCGGCCCATCGCGGCGCTGCGCCGGGCCGGGGCGGCCTTCGTGCCCTTCGTGCACGACCTCATTCCGCTGACCCACCCGGAATATGCACGGCCGGCGCAGGTGGGCCGGCATGCCCGGCGGATCGCCACCATCGCCGAGCAGGCCGATGGCGTCATCGTCAACTCCGCCGCCACCGCCGCCACGCTGCTGCCGCACCTGGCACGGCACGGCGCCGCGGCGCCGCCGCTCGCCGTCGCACCGCTCGGGATCGAGCCCTGGCGGGCCTCGCCCTTCAGCCTGCCGACCGAGCCCTATTTCGTCTGCCTCGGCACCATCGAGCCGCGCAAGAACCACCTGCTGCTGCTGCATCTCTGGCGCGACCTGGCGGCCCGGCTCGGCCCGGCGGCGCCGCGCCTGCTGCTGCTCGGCCGGCGCGGCTGGGAGAACGAGAACATCCTGGACCTGCTCGACCGCTGCGGCGCGCTGGGCGGCCTGGTGCGGGAGATCGGCACCGCCGGGGACCGCGAGGTGACGGCGCTGCTCGCCGGCGCCCGCGCCCTGCTCTTCCCGAGCTTCGCCGAAGGCTATGGCCTGCCGCTGGCCGAGGCGCTGGCACTCGGCGTGCCGGCCATCTGCAGCGACCTGCCGGCGCTGCGCGAGGTGGGCGGCGCGGTGCCCGACTACCTCGACCCGCTGGACGGCCCCGCCTGGCGCCGGGCGATCCTGGACTATGCCACCCCTGCCTCCGCCGCCCGCGCGGCGCAACTGGCGCGGCTCGGCGCCTGGCAGAAGCCCGCCTGGGCCGAGCATTTCGCCGAGGTCGAGGCGCTGCTGCAGGCGGTGGTCGCCGTCCCCGCCCGCGCCGGCGCGCCCGCCCCTGGCCGCATCCCCTCGCCGCTGATGCAGCCCGCCCCGCTCGGCGCCGTCACCCTGGACACCACCGCCGCATGAGCCGGAGCCCGGCCCCCCATTCCGCCCAGCGGCCGGCCCCCAGGCCCCGCCGCCGCCCGGATTGCGCCATCGCCATCGTCGGCGCCGCCTGCCGCCTGCCGGGGGCCCCCGACCTCGATGCCTATTGGAACCTGCTGGCCGAGGGGCGGGACGCCGTGGGCCAGGTGCCGGCGGAGCGTTTCACCCAATCCGCCTTCACCCATCCGCGCCGCGGCGAGCCGGGCAAGACCTATAGCTTCGCCGCCGGCACCCTGCCCGACATCGCCGGCTTCGACCCCGCCGCCTTCGGCATCTCCCCGCGCGAGGCGGCGGAGATGGACCCGCAGCAGCGCCTGCTGCTGGAAGTGGCGGCCGAGGCGCTGGAGGATGCCGGCTGGCCGGCCTCGACCCTGGCGGGCAGCGGCACCGGGGTTTTCATCGGCGCCTCGCTGACCGATTACGCCGACCTGCGCCAGGCCGATGCCGCCTCCGGCGACCGCTACTTCATGACCGGCGGCGCGCTTTCGGTGCTGGCCAACCGCATCGGCAATGTCCTCGACCTGCATGGCCCGGCACAGACGGTGGATACCGCCTGTTCCTCGGCCCTGGTGGCGCTGCACTGGGCGGCCGAGGCGCTGCGCGCCGGGCGGCTGCCGGCGGCGCTGGTGGGTGGGGTGAACCTGCTGCTCTCGCCCTTCCCCTTTATCGGCTTCGCCCGCGCCGGCATGCTCTCCCCGGCCGGCCGCTGCCATGCCTTCGATGCCCGCGCGGATGGCTATGTGCGGGCCGAGGGCGCCGGGCTGGTGGTGCTGAAGCGGCTCGACGACGCGCTGCGGGATGGCGATGGCGTGCGCACCGTGATCCTCGGCTCCGGCGTCAATGCGGCGGGGCGCACCGTCGGCCTCTCGCTGCCGAGCCAGGCGGCGCAGGCGGCGCTGATCCGCCAGGTGATGGCGGAGGCCGGCGTCACCCCCGACCGGATCGGCTATTTCGAGGCGCATGGCACCGGCACCGCCGCCGGCGACCCGATCGAGGCCGCAGCGCTCGGCGAGGCGATGCGCGCCCGGCGCGGGCCGCCGCTGCCGATCGGCTCGGCCAAGACCAATATCGGCCATACCGAGCCCGCCTCCGGCATCGCCGGGCTGCTGAAGGCGATGCTGGTGCTGCAGCATGGCCGCATCCCACCCTCGCTGAATTTCGAGACGCCCAATCCGAACATCGATTTCGCCAAGCTCGGCCTGCGCGTGCCGGTGGCGGCGGAGCCGCTGCCGCGCCGGGCGCGCGCCGTGGTCGGCGTGAACAGCTTCGGCTTCGGCGGCACCAATGCCTCCGCCCTGCTCGGCGCCGCCCCCGCCGCGCCCGCGGCCGAGGCCGCATCCACGCCGGAGGCGCTGCCGCCGCTGCTGCTCTCGGCGCATTCCGCGGCGGCGCTGCGGGCGCTGGCGGGGCGCTGGCAGGTGCGGCTGGCAGATGCGCCGGCGCCGCGGCTCGGCCGGCTGCTGCGCGGCGCCGCGCGGCATCGCGACCTGCTGCCGCACCGGCTGGCGGCGCGCGGCGGGGATGCGGCGGCGCTGGGCGGCGCGCTGGCCGCCTGGCGGGCCGGGGCGGCGGCGGCCATCGCCGGGGAAGCCCCGCGCGGCGGCCGGCGCATCGCCTTCGTCTTCAGCGGCAATGGCGCGCAATGGGCCGGCATGGCGCGGGAGGCGCTTGCCGCCAGCCCTGGCTTCCGCCACGCGATCGAGGCCGCCGATGCGGCGCTGGCCCCGCATCTCGGCTGGTCCGTCGTGGCGGCACTGGCGGCGGGCGCGGGTGCGGAGGCGCTGGCGGCCACGGACCAGGCGCAGCCGCTGCTCTTCGCGATCCAGCACGGCATCGTCGCGGCGCTGGCGGAGCAGGGCATCGCGCCCGCTCTCTGCCTCGGCCATTCGGTCGGCGAGGTCGCGGCGGCGCTCACCACCGGGCTGCTCGACCTGCCCATGGCGGCGCGGCTGCTGGTGGCGCGCAGCCGGCAGCAGCACAGGATGCGCGGCATCGGCCGGATGGCGGCGGTGGGCGGCGCGGCCGAGGCGGTGGCGCCGGTGCTCGCCGAATGCGGCGCCTTCCGCGAGGATGGCGCGCTCCGCGGCCTGGAGATCGCCGCCATCAATGCGCCCGGCGCGGTCACGGTGGCCGGCCCGGCCGAGGCTCTGCGGCAACTCGCGCAGATCGCGGCGGCGCGGCGCTGGAGCTTCGTCGAGCTCGACCTCGACTATGCCTTCCATACCGCCGCCATGGACCCGGTGCAGGAGGGGCTGCTGGCCGACCTCGCCGGCCTCGCCGCCAATCCGCCCGGCCTGCCGCTGGTCTCCACCGTCACGGCCGAGGCGCTGGACCAGGCCGGCTGCACCCCGGGCTATTGGTGGCGCAACCTGCGCGAGCCGGTGCGTTTCCTGCCGGCGCTGCGCCAGGCGATGGCTGAGCTGACGCCGCATGGCCCGGCGCTGTTCCTGGAGATCGGCCCCAACCCGGTGCTGCAATCCTATCTGCGGGAGGCGCTGCCGGAGGCCATGGCACAGGGCACGCTCTCGCGCCGCGACGGCGCGGGCGACCCCTTCCCCGGCATCGCCGACCGCGCCTTCGCCGGAGGCGCCGACCCGCGCGGCGGCCCCGCCTTCGCCGGCCCGGCCGAGCGCCGCGGCCTGCCGCATACGCCCTTCGACCGGCAACGCGTCTGGCACACACCCTCAGTGGAGGCGGTATCGCTGGTCGACCCGGTGGCGGAGCACCGCCTGCTTGGGTTCCGGCAGGGGCCGGAGCCTGGGCTCTGGAGCCGGCACCTCGATACCGCTCTGGAACCCTGGCTGGCCGACCACCGCCTGGCCGGGGCGCCGGTGCTGCCCGCCGCCGCGATGCTGGAGATGGCGCTGGCCGCCGGCGCCGCCCGCCACCCGGAGGCGGCGGCGCTGGAGCTCCGCGAATTCACCATCCATCACGCCCTGCCGCTGGAGGCGGAGCATGCGCGGGAGGTGCAGGCGGCGCTGGATGCCGAGGGCGGCTTCTCGCTGCGCAGCCGCCGCCGCCTGGCCGAGGCCGCCTGGACCCTGCATGCCGAGGGCCGCGTCGCGGCCGTGCCGCGTCTGCCGGATGTCGCGTTCGGCACCGCCGCGCCGCGGCCGCCTGCCGCGCCCGGGCAGCGGCCCGCCGACACCAGCCCATTGCCAGGCCGGCCCGATGCCAAGCCCCTGTCGCAGGGCTCCGATACCCTCGCCGGGCCAAGTGCGCCCGGCACCCCGCCGCATCCCGACCAGCCCGAGGTTGCAGCGGGGCCGCGCCCCTCCGCCGCCCTGCCGCCCCTGCCGCCGGCCGGCATCGGGGCGCCCGCCGCCGGCCACCGCCTCGGGCCAGCCGAGGTGCTGGCGCTGGCCGCCGCCGCCGGGCTGGAATACGGCCCCGCTTTCCAGGCGCTGGAGGGGGTTTCGGTGGATGCCGCCGCCGGCCTCGCCCTCGCCCGGCTGCGCCGGCCGGAGGCGGCGCCGCCGGATGCCGATTTCCTGCTCCACCCAGCCCGGCTGGACGGCGCCCTGCAAGGGCTGATCGGCCTGCTGGCGGAAAGCCCCCCTGGAGGCCGGAACCGGCATGGTACCAGTGCGGGTGGCCCGGCTGGTGCTGCGGCGCGGCGCCGGCCCCGCCGCCAGCGCCGCCATCCACCGCACCACCCGCGGCCAGCGTGGCGCGGCGGCGGATCTCGTGCTGCGCGACGCGGCGGGTGCGCCGGTGGCGGTGCTGGAGGGCTGCTGGCTGCAACGCATCCGCCTGCCCGGCCATGCCGATGCCGCCAGCGCCGCCTTCCATGTCGACCTGCTGCCCGCCTTGCCCGGCCCCAATGCCGAGGCGCCGGCGGGCCTCGACCTGGCCGCCGCCCTTGCCGCCGCCCGGGCCCACGACGCGACGCTCGACCTCACCGAGCCGGCGCTGCTGCTGGAAGGTTTCTGCGCCGCCGCCGCGCATGCGGCGCTGAGCACGACGCCGCCCTCCGGCGCCTATGCCCGCGCCCTGCTGGAGGAACTGGCGGCGGATGGGCTGGCCGCCGCCAGCCCGGCCGGGCTCCGCCCCGTCCCGGCGCCGGACCTGCCGCCGGCCGTCGAGATCTGGCGCCAGGTGCATCTGGAACAGCCCGGCCTCGCCCAGGACCTGGCCTGGCTGGCGCTGGCCGCCGAGCGGCTGCCGGGGCTGCTGTCGCGCGACCGGACCGCGGCGGACGAGGCCGATCAGCCCGGCGCCGGCCCGCCCGCCGCCGCCGCCGGGCCGGACCGCCTGGCCCGGGTGCTGGCCGAGGCGGTGGCCGCCTTCGCCGCCGGCTGGCCGCGCTCACGCCCATTGCGGGTGCTGGAGATCGGCGCCTGCGGCGGCACGCTGACCCCGCGCCTCGCCGCCGCGCTCACTGCCAGCGGGCTGCGGGTGCTGTATTGCGCCGCGGCGCTGCCGGGCCGCAGCGTTCCGGCCGCGCCGCCCGGCCTGGAATTCACCGCCACCGAGTGGGACCCGCTGGGTGCCGAGCCGCCGCCCCTGGTGGCCGATCTGGTGGTCGGCCTCGGCGCCGGGGCCGGGCTGCGGGCCGGCGGCGCCCTGCCGGCGGCGCTCCGCCAGGCAGTGGCCCCGGGCGGCGTATTGCTGCTGGCGGAGCCGCTGCCGGGCCGGGTCTGGGATTTCTGCTGCGGCCAGGACCCGGCCTGGTGGGCCTCGCCGGGCGGCGCCTCGCCGCTGCCGGGCGCCGAAGCCTGGGGCGCGGCGCTGGCCGCCGAGGGCTGGTCGGCGCCGGCGGTGCTGCGCCTGGTGGCCGCGCCCTGGCCGGCCGCGCTGATCGCCGCCCGCGCGCCGGCCGGCGCCGCCGTGCTGGCCGCGCCGGTGCTGCGGCGCGTCGCGCTCTTCGCCGATGCCGGCGCCATGCCGCTGCGGGGCGCCCTGGCCGCCGCCCTCACCGCGCGTGGCGCCACCGTGATCGGCGGCGACTTGGCGGCGGCCGCCGGCCTGCCACCCCGCGCCCTCCAGGGCAGCCTGGTGGTGGCGCTGGCCGGCGGTGGCGCTGCGGGGAGCGGGTCCGGCGCGGCCGCGAGGGATGGAGCCCAAGTCGGAGCCGCCCGGACCGTGACCGGCGGCGCGGCCAGCAGCACCGGCATTGGGGAGGCCGAGGTCGCGGCCATTGCCGGGAGCCTCGCCGCCCTCGCCAAGCTGGCCGCCGCGGCCGAGGGCGCGGCCGCCGGCTTCCGCCTCGTCACCCGTGGCGGCCAGCAGCCCGAAACCGGTCGGCACGATCCTGCCGGCGCCGCCGTGTTCGCGCTCGGCCGGGTGCTGGCCAATGAGCATCCGGGGCTGAAGCCGCGCCGCATCGATCTCTGCCCCGGCCTCCCGCCCGAGGCCGCCGCCCGCCGCCTGGTGCCGGAACTGCTGCATGACAGCGATGCCGAGGCGGAGGTGACGCTCATCGCCGAGGCCAGGCTGGTGCCGCGCCTCCGCCCTGGCCTGCCGCCGGCGGCGGCGCCCGCAGGCCCGGCGCGGCTGGCGGTGCGGCAGCCCGGCCAGCTCGGCTCGCTGCACTGGCAGCCCCTGGCGGAGCCGCTGCCGCCGCCCGGCCCCGGCGAGGTGGCGCTGCGCATCGAGGCGGCGGGCCTCAATTTCCGCGACCTGATGTGGGCCCAGGGCCTGTTGCCGGAGGAAACCCTGCTGCCCGGCTTCGCCGGCCCCGGCCTCGGCATGGAATGCGCCGGCGTGGTCGAGGCGGTGGGCGAGGGCGTGGAGCTCCGCCCGGGCGACCGGGTGTTCGGCGTCGCCCCCGCGGCGCTCGCCACCCATGCGCTGACCCGGGCGGAGGCGCTGGCGCCGCTGCCAGGCGGGATCGACCCCGCCGCCGCCGCCACCGTGCCGGTGGCCTTCCTCACCGCGGTGCATGCGTTGGAAGAACTGGCGCGAATCGAGCCGGGCGAGCGGGTGCTGATCCATGGTGGTGCCGGCGCGGTGGGGCTGGCCGCCTTGCAGGTGGCGCTGGCGCATGGTGCGCGCGTCGCCGCCACCGCCGGCACCGCCGCCAAGCGCGCCTTCCTGCGCGCCGCGGGGGCCGAGATCGCGCTCGATTCCCGCGACCCCGGCTTCGCCGACCTGCTGCGTGCCGAATGGCCGGACGGCGTGGATATCGTGCTGAATTCCCTGGCGGGGGAGGGGATGGAGCGCTCGCTCTCGCTGCTCCGCCCCTTCGGCCGCTTCCTCGAACTCGGCAAGCGGGATTTCGTGGAGAACCGCCGGGTGGCGCTCCGGCCGCTCCGGCGCAATGCCACCTTCTTCGCCGTGGATGTCGATGAGCTGCCGCGCGCCCGGCCGGCGCTGGCGGCGCGGCTGCTGGCCGGTATCGCCAGGCGGCTGGCGGAGGGCAGCTTCCGGCCGCTGCCCGCCACCGAATACCCGGCCGCCGAGGCCGAGGCTGCCTTCCGCACCCTCCAGGCCAGCGGCCATATCGGCAAGCTGGTTCTGCGCCCGCCCCCGGCCGAGGCGGCGGAGCGGCGCGCCCCGGCCCTGGCGGGCGCCGCGCGCGGCACGGTGGTGGTGCTGGGCGGCACCCAGGGTTTCGGCTTGGCCACGGCGCGCTGGCTGGCGACGCAGGGCGTGCATCACCTGGCGCTGGTCTCGCGCTCCGGCGCGGCGGCACCGGGGGCGGAGACGGCGGTGCGCGGACTGGCGGCGCTCGGCGCGGCGGCCAGCCTGCATGCCTGCGATGCGGCCGATCCGGCGGCGCTGGCCCGCTGCCTGCAAGCCATCCGCGCCGCCAGGCCGCCGATCCGCGGCGTGGTGCATGCCGCCGCGGTCTTCGCCGATGGCGCCGCCGCGACGCTCGACCCGGTCCGCGCCGCCACGGTGCTGGCGGCCAAATGGCAGGTGGCGGAGAACCTGGACCGGCTGACGGCGGAGGACCCGCTGGCGCTGTTCCTGCTGTTCTCCTCGGCCACCGTCGCGGTCGGCAATCCCGGCCAGGCCGCCTATGTCGCCGGCAATGCGGCGCTGGAGGCGCTGGCCCGCCGCCGCCGCGCCGCCGGGCGCCCGGCCACCGCCATCGCCTGGGGCCCGATCGCCGATGCCGGGGTGCTGGCCGCGGATGCCACCACGGCGGAGGTGCTGCGCCGCCGTCTCGGCGCCACGCCGATGCCGGCCTCCGAGGCGCTCTCCGCCCTGCCCGCGCTGCTCGCCGCCGGCCCCGCCTGCCTCGGCCTCGCCCGGCTGGCCTGGGCGGAGGCACGCGCGGTGCTGGCCGTGCTGGAGGAACCCGGCTTCGAGGCGGTGCGCGCCGCCGGCGCCGTGGCGCCCGATGCCGCCGATCTCCGCGCCCGGCTGCGCGCCGCCCCCGAGGCCGAGGCGCTGGCCCTGCTGCGGGAGACACTGGCGGCCGAATTGGCACGAATCCTGCGCCTGCCGGCGGGCAGCTTGGCAGCCGAGGTGCCACTGGCCGGGCTCGGGCTCGACAGCCTGGGCGGCATGGAGCTGCGGACGGCGCTGGAGGGACGGCTCGGCATGCCCGTGCCGCTCTCGGCCGTGACCGAGACCCTGACCCTCGACCTGCTGGCGCGGCGCATCGCCGAGGCGTTGCGCGCGGCACGGACGGAAGCCGGCGTGATGGCGTTGATCGAGGCGCATGAGCCGATGCCGGCCGAGCCCGTCGCCGCCCCACCCCCGGGCAAGATGGAGGCTGCATGACCACCGGTTTCGGCCTCACCGCCGCCGCCCGCGCTGGGCTGCTCGCCCGGCTGGCGAAGCGGCGCGGCGAGGAGGAGGGCGCCTCACCCGCCGCCAGCCCCGGCCGCGACCTCCGCACCCTGCCCGGCGCCAGCGATATCGAGATGGTGCGGGAGGCCGGCGCGGCGCTCGGCCTGGAAAGCCCCTTCTTCCGGCCGCATGAGGGGGTGGCCGGGGCGCGCAGCATCATCGGCGGCCGCGAATACCTGAATTTCGCCTCCTACAACTATCTCGGGCTGAATGGCGATGCGCGGGTCGCCGCGGCGGCCAAGGCGGCGATCGACCGGCATGGCGTCTCCGCCTCCGCCTCGCGCCTCGCTTCCGGCGAGCGGCCGGTGCATGCGGCGCTGGAGGCGGCGCTGGCCGCGCTCCATGGGGCGGAATCCTGCCTCGCCTTCGTCAGCGGCCATGCCACCAATGTCACGGTGATCGGCCATCTGATGGGGCCACGCGACCTGATCCTGCACGATGGGCTGATCCATAACTCGGTGGTGGAGGGGGCGCGGCTCTCCGGCGCGCGGCGCATCGCCTTCCCGCACAATGACTGGCGCGCGGCGGAGCGCGAGCTGGCGGCGCAGCGGCGGCGGCACAACCGGGCCCTACTGGTGGTCGAGGGCCATTACAGCATGGACGGCGACGTGCCGGACCTGGCCCGCTTCATCGAGCTCGCCCGCACGCATGACGCGCTGCTGATGGTGGACGAGGCACATTCGCTCGGCGTGCTCGGCGCCACCGGGTGCGGCGTGGCCGAGCAATGCGGCGTCGATCCCGCGGGCGTCGATATCTGGATGGGCACGCTCTCCAAGACGCTCTCGGCCTGCGGCGGCTATATCGCCGGGCGGCGGGCGCTGGTGGAGCTGCTGCGGCACTCGGCGCCGGGCTTCGTCTATTCGGTGGGGCTCGCGCCGCCCCTGGCCGCCGCGGCCGAGGAATCGCTCCGCATCCTGCAGGCCGAGCCCTGGCGGGTGGCGCGGCTGCAGGCCAATGCGGCACTCTTCCTGCGGCGGGCGCGGGAGGCGGGCTTCGATACCGGCTCTTCCGCGGGGCTCGGCATCGTGCCCGTCATAACAGGCAGTTCGGTCGCCGCGGCGCGGATGGCGGCGGCGCTCTTCAAGGCGGGGGTGAATGTGCAGCCGATCCTCTTCCCGGTGGTGCCGGAACGCTCGGCGCGGCTGCGCTTCTTCCTCTCCGCCGAGCATGACGCGGCGGCGATCGAGCAGACCATCGTCGCCCTGATCGCCGCGCGCCGGGCCGGGCCGGCCGGGCTGGCCGCCGAATAACGGGATGGAGGTTCGGCCGGTCGCCACGCGGGCGGAGGCCGCGGCTTTCCTGCGCCTGCCCGCGCGCCTGGGCGGCGAGGCGGCCGGCTGGTCCGTGCCGCTGCTGCTCGACACCAGGCGCTTCTTCGACCCGGGCTTCAATGGGCTGCTGCGGGACCATGCCGTGGCGCGGTTCCTGGCCTGGCGGGATGGCCGGCCGGCCGGGCGCATCGCCGCCGGCTGGCACCATGGCGACCTGGTCGGCAACTTCGGCTTCCTGGCGCTGGAGCCCGACCCCGCGGTGCTGGAGGCGCTGCTGCGCGCCGCCGGCGCCTGGCTGGGGGCGCATGGCGCGGCGCGGCTGCGCGGGCCGCTCAGCCTGACCATCAACCATGAGGTCGGCGCGCTGGTGGAGGGCTTCGGCCGGCCGGGCATGGTGCGGATGCCGCGCACCCCGCCCTGGCTGCCGGGGATGCTGGAAGCCGCCGGGCTCGCGCCCGAGAAGGACGTGCTGGCCTGCACCCTGACGCTTGCGAAGGAACGCCACCGCGCCCGTTTCGGCCCGTTGCTGGCGCGCTGGCCGGAGGCCGCCGGGCTGCGGGTCAGGCCCCTCGACTCTGCCCGGTTCGAGGCCGAGATCCGGCTGGTAACGGCGCTCTACAACGATGCCTGGGCGGCGAATTGGGGCGCCGTGCCGGTGGGCGAGGCGGAGGCCGCCACCATCGCCCGGCTGATGCGGCCGCTGCTCCGCGGCGGCGCCATCCTGATCGCCGAATGGCAGGGCGAGCCGATCGGCGTGCTCTCCCTGCTGCCCAATCTGGAGGAGGCGACCGAGGGGCTCCACGGCCGGCTGCTGCCGCTCGGCTGGTGGCGGGTGGCGCGGGTGGCGCTGCTCGGGCGGAGCCGCAGCGGACGCGTGCCGATGCTCGGCATCAGCCGGCGCTGGCGCGGGCATCCGGTCTCGGCCATGGCGGTGGGGGCGCTGCTGAACCGCGCGATCACCCTCGCCATCGGGCGCGGCTGGGAGAGCCTGGAGATCAGTTGGATCCTGGAGGACAACGCCGCCATGCTGCAGACCATGGCGCGGCTGCCGGCGCCGGTGACGGGCCGCTGGCGGATCTATGGCGCGCCCATCGGGGGCGCCTGAATGGCCGAGGCCCCGCCGCGCCGCTTCCTGTTCCTGCAAGGCCCGATCAGCCCCTTCTTCGCCGAGACCGGCGCCGGGCTCCGGGCGCTCGGCCATGCGGTGCACCGGATCAACTTCTGCCTCGGCGACCGGCTGTTCTGGCGCGGCCCGGGCGCGGTGGACTACCGCGGCCGGGAGGAGGACTGGCCCGGCTTCCTCGGCGGCTTCCTGGAGGCGCGGCGCATCACCGACCTCGTGCTGCTGGGCGAGCAGCGGCCGCTGCACCGCGCCGCCATCGCCCTGGCGAAGCAGCGCGGCATCGCGGTGACGGTGACGGATTTCGGCTACCTGCGGCCAGACTGGATCGTGCTGGAACAGGATGGCATGGGCGCCGAAAGCCGCTTCCCGCGCGCGCCGGAAGCGATCCGGGCGCTGGCCGCCGCCTGCCCGCCGGCGGATCTCGCGCCATGCTTCCAGGATGACTTCGCCACCCAGGCGCGCTGGGACATGGCCTATCATTTGGCCTCGCTGCTCAAGTGGTGGCCCCTTGCGCCCTTCCCGCATTACCGCCGCTTCCTGCTGCACCATCCGGTGCCGGCCTATCTCGGCACCGGGCTGCAATTGCTGCGGCGCGGGCGGGAGACGCGGCGGGATGCGGCGCTGCTGGAGGCACTGCGCGGCCAGGGCCCGCTCTTTCTCTTCGCCATGCAGATGGAGACGGACTACTCGGTCCGCGCCTATTCCCGCTTTCCCGACAACGACACCGCCATCGCCGAGGTGGTGGCGAGCTTCGCCCGCGCCGCCCCCGCCACGGCGCATCTGCTGGTGAAGCTGCATCCGCTGGACCCCGGGCTGAAGCGCTGGCGGCGGCGGATCACGCGCATCGCGACGGCGGCGGGGGTGGGACCGCGCGTGCATTTCCTGGGCGGCGCGCTGCCGGCCGATGCGGCGATCCTGGCCTGCCGCGGCATCATCACCATCAACAGCACGCTCGGCATCCGGGCGCTGCAACTGGGGCGGGCGGTGCGGGTGCTGGGCCAGGCGATCTACGACGTGCCCGGCCTGGCCTGGCAGGGCGTGGCGGATGACTTCTGGCAGGAGGCGCCGCCGCCGGACCCGGTGCTGGCCGGGGACTTCATCCGCGCCATCGCCACCTGCCTGCAATCGCGCGGCGTCTTCTATGCCCGGCCCGGCCTGGATGCGGCTGTCGCGGCGACGGTGCGGCGGCTGCATCTCGGCCTGGTCGGCGTGCCGCTGCCGGAGCCCGCGGGCTGAAAGGCCGGGCCGGGCGCGGTCCGGCCCTGGATTCACGCCAGGCCGAGGACGCCATTGGGCGGTGTCGCCTGTCGGATCAGCCACGGCACCGCCTCCGCCGGGACCGGGCGGCCGAACAGCCAGCCCTGGCCGCCATCGCAGCCGAGCCGGGCCAGGGCATCGGCCTGGGCCTGCTCCTCGACCCCCTCGGCGACCGTCTGCAGGCGCAGGCTCTGGCCGAGGCCGACCACCGCGGCCACGATCTTGTGGCTGTCCGGGTCGCGGGTCATCGCGCTCACGAAGCTCGCGTCGATCTTCAGCTTGTTGAACCGCAGCGCCTGCAGACGCGCCAAACTGGAATATCCGGTGCCGAAATCATCGAGCACGAGGCGGACGCCAAGCGCCGCCAGGCTGCCCACGATCTCCCGGGCCAGGTCGAAATCGTCGATCAGCGCGCTCTCGGTCAGCTCGATCTCCAGCCGGTGCGGGGGCAACCCGGTTTCCTCCAGCACGGTCCGCACCATCCCCGCCAGGACGTGGCTGCGGAGTTGCAGCGAGGAGACGTTCACCGCCACTAGCAGGCCCTCCGGCCAGGCGGCGGCCGCGCGGCAGGCCCGGCGCAGCAGGCCCTCGGTCAGCGCGGCGATCAGGCCGATATCCTCGGCCATCGCGATGAACTCCTTCGGCGGCACCATGCCGCGGGCGGGGTGCGGCCATCGCGCCAGCATCTCGAAACCGGCCAGCCGGCCGGAGGCAAGGTCCATGACCGGCTGGAAATAGGGCACCAGCTCGTCCCGCGCGACGGCGCCCCGCAACTCCGTCTCGAACAGGATGCGCGCCCGCAGGCAGGCATCGAGGTCGGCATCGAAGAAGCGGAAGCAGCCCCCGCCCTCCGCCTTGGCGCGGGCGAGCGCCCGGGCGGCGCGGCGGATCATGGTCTCGGGGATCTCGGTGTCCTGCGGCGCGAGCGCCACCCCGATGCTGCAGCCAAGCTGGACCGTGGCCTCATCCAGGGCGAAGGGCGGCCTGAGCGCGGCGACCAGGCGGCAGGCAAGGTGCGAGGCGGCCTCCGGCCCGTCGCCCCCCCAGATCGGCGACCACGGCGAATTCGTCGCTGCCGAGCCGTGCCACGGCATCGCCATCGCGGGTCACGCCGCGCAGCCGCTGCGCGACATCCTGGATGATGCGGTCGCCGGCGGGCTGGCCATACAGGTCATTGACCCGCTTGAAGCGGTCGAGGTCGACCAGCAGCAGCGCCGCCGAGCCGCCGCGGCGGGCGCGGCCGATGGTCCGCGCGGCTTCCTCCAGCAGCCGCCGGCGATTGGGCAGGCCGGTGAGCGCGTCATGGGTGGCGAGGAATTCCGCGCGGCTCTTCGCGGCGCGGCTTTCGCAGGTGCGGCGCCAGGCCACGAAGGCGGGCAGCAGCCCGGCCAGCAGCACCAGCGCGGCGACGCCGAGCTGGACGACGAGGAAGGCGCGCCGATGGAATTCCTGCTTCGCGGTCTGGTCGACATAGACCTCGGCCACGCCGATCTGCGTGCCGCCCCGGCGCGCCGGCACATAGGCCTCGGCGTAATAGGCGGGGCGGTGCGGCGCGGTGCCATGTTCGGCATGCACCTGGACGCCGCCCGCGAGCAGCCGGGTGGCGGCCTCGCTGCTCCCGAGGTGGGAGGCGAGGGTACCTTCGAAGCTCTGCGGGTCTTGCGGATCGTCCGAGACGAAGACCAGCTCGCCGCGCCCGTTGAACAACTGGAAGCGGAACACCTCGCCGCCGCGCTGGGCCTGGGCCAGGGCGGCCTGGGCGCCCGGTGACGGTTCCTGATGCGCCAGCAGGGCCGGCAATTCGTCGCCCAGCGTTTCGCCCAGGGCCACCGCCCAGGCCCGCGCGGTGGCCTCGGCATCGGCACGCAGCACCCAGGCCGCGGCACGCTCGTTCAGCACCGCGCCGCCCGCCGCGAGGAGCAGGGCGGCGAGCGCCAGGGCAAGCGGCAAGTAGGCGTCACCCCTCGGCAGGCGCGGCAAGCGGCGCCGGGCAAGGGCGACCGCGCGCATCACTGCGCCTGGCGTTGCGGCATGGGCGGCGTCCTGCATGGTGGTTCGTTCCTGAATCGGAAACGAAATCACCAAGAACTCTGCCGTATCTCAATTGAAACAGATGTGTGCAGCGAGATCGTTATCGAAATTATCAACGAATTCGCATCACGGCCCCGCCGCGAGGTCCGGGGCTCCCGTTCCGGCGGGCAATGGCTGCGCCGCTTCGGCCCGCGTCGCGATCCGCCGCGACGCGGGCCAGGCGGTGGTCAGACCGCTTCCTTGAGTTCCTTGGAGGGACTGAAGGCCACCTTCTTGCTGGCCGCGATCTCGATCGGCTGGCCGGTCGCAGGGTTGCGGCCGGTCCGCGCCGGGCGGGCGCGCACCTGCAGGATGCCGAGGCCGGTCAGCCGGACCTTGTCACCATTCTTCAGGCGCTCGGTCACCGCCTCCACCAGGCCGGCCAGCATCGCCTCGGTCTGCTTCTTCGTCAGCCCGTGCTCCTCGGCCAGGCCCGGGGCGAGCTGCTTCAGGGTGATGGTGGCGGCGGCAGGCTGCTTCGCCGGCGCGGCCGGCTGCTTGGTTGGCATGGGAATGATGCTCCACTGGTGGTCCTGATCATCCGGGATAACGGCAGCCGCGCCAGATGCAAAGCGGACATGCTGCCCCGCCGCATCGGAACCTTGGCGGAAGGTCGCGCAAGGCGCCGAACCACGGCCCTGATCCCGCGCGATGCCGCCGCCGGAAACATTACAATCCAGTGGCCCGAAACTAGTTTCCGCCATGGAACCCGAATTTGCCAATCCTGGCCTGGATGGCTTCGGGTAGGCCTTGACCCATCAGAGTATCCATCTCTTTGAGAGATCAGGTATTCCGGCATCCTTCCACGATGCAGCCAAGCATTTGCAGGATATGCTTGCACGGCAGAGGTGTGGCCTTACCCCCCCTGGATGCGCTTCTTGGCAGGTGCGCTTGGTTCCAGCATGGACCCTATGCGTATCGCGGCCGTGGCCCTCCAGCGTGCCATTTGACGCTCGCACGCCGATTCGCCCCCTGCCGGGCGCAATTCGGCGCCTATGGTCCGAGGAATCCAGCGCCCAGGCTCGACATCGAATCAGAGGGGGACCGGACTCCGGCCTGTCACAGCATCGCCAACCCACGCTTCCGCCGTGGCGGCGGGAAGGCGGCATCGAGCTCGGCCAGGTCCGCCGCCGTCAGGGCGAGGTCGCGGACCGCGGCATTCTGCCGCACATGCTCCGGATCGGCCGCCTTGGGGATGCTGACCACGCCCGGCGCCCGCAGGGTCCAGGCGATCGCCACCTGGGCCGGGGTCGCGCCATGCCGCGCCGCCACTGCGCGGAGCGCCGGGTGCCGCAGCAGCGCGCCGCCCTGGCCTACCGGCGAATAGGCCATCACCGGCATCGATCGTGCCCGGCAGAAGGGCAGCAGGTCGAATTCCGGGCCGCGATGCTCCAGGTTGTAGAGCACCTGGTCGGTGGCGCAGTCCGCCAAAGCGGGGCCCAGTTCCTCCAGGTCCGCCACATCCAGGTTCGAGACACCCCAGCGGTGGATCTTGCCGGCGGCGCGCAGCCGCTCGAAGCCCACGACCGTCTCGGCCAGGGGGGATGCCGCCACGCCAGTGCAGGAGATAGAGATCGATCCGCTCCACCCGGAGCCGCCTCAGGCTGCGCTCGCAGGCGGCTTCCAGCTTCCGGCCGCCGGCATTCTGCGGATAGACCTTCGAGACCAGGAACACCTCCTCCCGCCGGCCGGCGATGGCCTCGGCCACCACCTCCTCGGCGCCGCCCTCGCCATACATCTCCGCCGTGTCGATCAGGTCGAGGCCGAGATCGAGGCCGAGCCGCAGCGCCGCGGCCTCCTCGGCCCGCCGCGCCCCGCGCTCGCCCATGTGCCAGGTGCCCTGGCCGAGGGTGGGGATTTCGGTGCCGTCCGGCAGCCGCAGCTTCGTCATTCGGCGCTCTCCCGCTATTGCCTTATCATCGGGGCCATGCGCCCCATGGCAACCCTGCTCCCGCTCCTTGCTCTGCTCGCCACGCCTGTCGCCGCGCAGGTGAACGAGCAATTCGGCTCCTGGCGCCTGACCTGCGCCAGCGACCGGATGACCGACCGGACGAACTGCACGCTGCTGCACCAGCAACCCGTGGAGCGGAGCGAAGCAGGGCGGCCGGCCCTGGCGCTGGAGGTGATCGACCGCGGCGGAAGGCTGGTGCCGGCGGTGACGGCGCGCGACCTGACGCTGGAAGGTGCCGCGCGCGGGTTGCTGGCGCTGGCGGGCACGGCGCAGCTCCGCTTCCCGCCGAACCGGCTGTTCGAGATGCCATGCGGGCTGGAGGGCCGCTCCCTGATCTGCGCCCCGCGCGCCGAGGAGGCGGCGCGGGCCGAGCAGGAATTGCCCGGGGCCGACCGCGTGCTGGTGCGCATGCTCGGCCTCAGCGGCGGCAACAGCATGGCGGAGCCCACCGAATTGCGCCTCAGCAACACCGCCGAGGCCCTGGCCCGCTACCGCCGCGAGGTGCCGCCCGGCAGCGTCACGGCCGAGCCGCCCGGCCTCGATGCACGGGAACTGCTGCAGCGGCTGCGGCAGTTCTTCGGCCATTGAGGATGCGCGCGGCGCGCCGCCGGCGCCCGGTTCAGAACCCGACCTTGTCGCCGCCCTTCAGCGCCAGCATCTGCCGCGCCTCGGCGGGCGTCGCGATCTCCAGGCTGAGTTCCTCCAGGATGCGGCGGATCTTCGCCACCTGCTCGGCATTGGATTTCGCCTGCACGCCCTTTCCGGCCCAGAGGCTGTCCTCCAGCCCGACGCGCACATTGCCGCCGAGCATCCCGGCCATGGTGGTGAAGGGCATCTGGTGCCGCCCGGCCGCCAGCACGGACCAGACGTAATCCTTGCCGAAGAGCCGGTCCGCGGTTTCCTTCATGAACATCAGGTTGCGCGGCTCGGCGCCGAGGCCGCCCAGGATGCCGAAGATGGTCTGGGTGAAGAGTGGCGGCTCCACCACCTTGCGGTCCAGCATATGCGCCAGGTTGTAGAGGTGGCCGACATCGTAGCATTCGAATTCGAAGCGCGTGCCATGGGTCTTGCCCAGCCGCTGCACGATCTGCTCGATATCCTGGAAGGTGTTGCGGAAGATGAAATTGGTGGTGCCCTCCAGATAGGGCTTCTCCCAGTCATGCTTCCATTTGGTGATGCGCGCCGCGCTGGGGGCGATGTTGAAGTTCATGCTGCCCATGTTGAGGCTGCACATCTCCGGCTTCGCCAGCAGCGGCGCGGCCAGCCGCTCATCCACCGTCATGCCGAGCCCGCCGCCGGTGGTGATGTTGATCACCGCATCGGTGGATTGCTTGATGATCGGCAGGAATTGCATGAACACCGCCGGGTCCGGTGTCGGCCGGCCGTCATTCGGGTCGCGGGCATGCAGGTGGATGATGCTGGCGCCGGCCTCGGCGGCGGCGATGGACTGCTCGGCGATCTCCTGCGGGGTAATCGGCAGGTGGTCGCTCATCGAGGGCGTATGGATCGCTCCCGTCACCGCACAGGTGATGATGACCTTGGCCATGGCGCTTCCCCTTTCTCCGTCGCCCCGATTGTCCACGACAAGCGCGGCGGCGGGAAGGGGCCCCGGGCAGCGCTACCGCCTCGGGTCGCGGTCCTTGTTGCGGCTTGGCGTCTCCGGGAGCGGCTTGTCCGGGCGCGGGCCGGGCTCACCGGTCTGGCTGGTGCGGCCGCGGTCCTGATGCGCCATGGACTGGCCGCCGGTGCCGGTGAAGGGCCCGCCCATGCCAGCCGGCACATCGCCGCCAACCGGCGACTGCACCGCCGCCTCGCCTTCCCAGGACTGCCGCGCCTGATCGGCGGGCATGGTCAGCCGCACCGTATTGCCATCCACCGAGGCAATCATGGCCTGCGGCAGCCAGTGATGCTCGCCCCCCGCCTGGGGATCGCTGCGCCGCAGCTTGATGCGGTTGTGCTCGACATGGTCCACCGTGCCGAGATGCCCGCCGTCCGAGCCCACCACCTCCATCCGCGGACGGATATTGCCGAGATCCATGCTCCTGTCCTCCTGCCGTCCCGGTCAGGAACGGGCGAGCCCCGGCCGGGATGCGGCGCGGGCGGGGTCTTTCCGCAGGCGGGATGCCGCCGCATCCTGGCGGGGATGGAGCGGGGCATCCTGTGTCGGGACTGATCGCGGCGCTGCCGCAGGGCGCCGGGCTCGCCTGGCTGCTGGGCGCCGCCCTGGCCGGGGGGCTGGCGCGCGGCTTCTCGGGCTTCGGCGCGGCGCTGATCTTCGTGCCGCTGGCCTCGGTGGCGCTCGGCCCGCAGCGGGCGGCGCCGCTGATGCTGGTGATGGAGGCGGTGGCGATCGCCGCGCTCACCCCCGGCGCCTGGCGGCTGGCCGATCGGCGGGAAGTGGGCTGGCTCTCGCTCGGCGCCCTGCTCGGCACGCCGATCGGTGCCGCGGTGCTGGTGGCGGCCGATCCGCTGGCGCTGCGCTGGGGGGTGGCGGGGGTGATCCTGGCGCTGCTCGGCCTGGTGATGTCGGGCTGGCGCTTCCGCGGCCGGCCGGCGCCGCCGCTCGCCATCGGTGTCGGCCTGGCCGGCGGCGTGCTGGGCGGCGTGGCCATGGTGAGCGGCCCGCCGGTGATCGCCTACCTGCTGGGGCGGGAGGCCACGGCGCAGCGGGTGCGCGCCTCCTTCGCCCTTTATCTGGCGGCAGGCGGGGTGGTTGCGGGGCTGGCCTATGCCGTGGCGGGGCTGCTGACACCGGCGCTGCTGGCGCCCTTCCTGGTGGCGGCGCCGGCCTATGGCCTCGGCATCTGGGGCGGGGTGCGGGTCTTCGGCCTGGCCAGCGAGCACGCCTTCCGCCTGGCCTGCTACGCGATGATCGCGCTGGCGGCGCTGCTCAGCCTGCCGGCCTGGGACGGGGTGCTGCGATAGAGCGGATCGCCGCAGGGCGGAACCGCCAGGAGGCGTGAATCCGCTCTGCAAACAACAGGTTGCAGCAGCGTGCCGAACCCTCAATTCGGCACGCCGCTGTAGGGGCGCGGCCACCCCGGCTGCAACCGCGCCACCGCTTCGGTGTTGGGGCGGAAGGTTGCGCGGGAGGGCAGGGCGTGATGAGGCCGATCGGTGCGATGCTGGCCAGGGTGGCATTGGGTGGGCTGCTGGCGGCACCCCTGCTTGTCCCGGCGGCGCGGGCGCAGCAGGCGCCCTCCCTGACCTATTCCCAGCCCCTCGCCCCCGCCGCCGTGACATTGGTGCAGGAGCGGCTGCGGCAGATGGGCGCCTATGCCGGCCGCGCCGACGGTGTCTGGGGCCCGGACAGCCAAGCGGCGCTGGAACGCTTCCAGCAGGGCCACGGCTTGCAGGTTTCGGGCCAGTTGAACCAGGCCACCGCGGCGACGCTCGGCCTCGGCCCCTCGGAATTGCTCACGGCCGGGCCGGGCGCCGGCCCCGCGCCGGGCACCCCGGCGGCCATGGCGACCGAACCGCTGAGCCCGGCGGCGCTGCGGAACATCCAGCGGCGGCTGCGCGTGCTCGGCTTCTACCGGGGCGGGGTGGATGGGCTCTGGGGCGCCGGCACGCAATCCGCCATCGAGCGCTTCCAGCAGGGCCGCGGCTTGCAGGCCACCGGGCAGATCAATCCGGCGACCGCCCAGGCGCTCGGCCTCGACCCCAACAACCTGGACGCGCCGGCGCGGTAGCTGTGATACCGGGCGGCGGTTCATGAGCAGGGCGGCCCAGGCGGTGCCGGGCGCGTGCATGCGGATTTTGCCTACCTGACTGCTGCGCTGCCAGCGCCGCCCGGGCATGCGGCATGGCGGCTTCAGGCACCTGCCGCGATCCCCACGCCCGGCGCAAATCTGCGTCAGGCGGCACCGGCCGGCCTTGAGGCGGGCACGTTTACGGGGGAAGTCCCCGTGCCGATGCGGTCGCACGAAATGAACCGGGTCGCACGAAGTAATTCCGGGGCTGCATGTCACTTCGAATCTTCCTGCTGGCGTTCTGTCTCGCCGCGCCAGTTGTTTTCGTCGCGCCGCCACCGGCCGCAGGCCAGCGCGTGCCGACCTCGCGCGAGCAGGTGGCGCAGCCCGGTGGCCGCGTGCCGGGCGCGCAACCCCTCGCGCTCATGCGGATCGCCCATGGGTTCCGCGACCCCACCGGCGTCACGGCGGCGAATGACGGCAGCGGCCGGCTCTTCGTGACCGAGCGCGCCGGGCGCATCCGTATCGTGCTGCGCGACGGCACGGTGCTGCCCGAGCCCTTCCTCGACCTCACCGTGGCCGGTCCCGGGCTGCCCTTCCCGGAGGTCGCGGCGGGGTTCATCGAGCAGGGGCTGTGGTCCATGGCGCTGCATCCGCGCTTCCGGGAGAACGGGCATATCTTCGTGCATATCGCCTCGCTGCGGCAGAACGGGACCGGCATGGTGCTGCGCTACACCGTGGACCCGGAAAGCCCCGACGCGATCTCCGAACAGCGCGCCGAGGCGACCCGCCACCTGGTGCTGCGGATTCCGCAGCCGGAGGCGCACCACAATGGCGGCATGATCGCCTTCGGCCCGGACGGCTACCTCTATGTCGGGCGGGGCGACGGCGGTTGGCCCGCAGCCGCGCAGGAGCCGGGACGCGACCTCGGCCGGCTGATCCGCATCGATGTGGCGGCGGAGGATGGCCCCTACCGCATCCCGCCCGACAATCCCTTTCTCGGGCCGTTGACGGCATTGCAGGATTTCGCCATCCGCGCCGCGATGCAACTCGGCCTGGCCAGCCTGGATGCGCTGGAACGCTGGGTGCGGCCGCGGCAGCGGAGCTGGGCGATCGGCCTGCGCAATCCCTACAGCTTCCATTTCGACCACCGCACCGGCGACCTCTTCATCACCGATGTCGGCGAGGCACATTGGGAGGAGATCGACTGGCAGCCCGCCGGCTCCCGCGGTGGCGAGAATTATGGCTGGCCTCTCAATGAAGCGGCGTATTGCCGCCCGGCCACCGGACCCGAGGCGGATTGCGCCATCCATGGCACGCTGCCGGTGGCGCAGATTCCGCATATCCAGACCTGGCCGGGGGCGGAGCCCTTGCGGGCCGATTGGGGCTGTTCCGCGATCGGGCTCGGGGTCGCGAATTACGCCGGCATGACCTCCACCTATCTGGTCGGCGACTGGTGCTCCGGGCGGGTCTGGGGCCTTGCCTGGGACCAGGATGCGGAGCGCTGGCAGATGCAGGAATTCATGCGGACCCGCCTGCAATTCACCGGCGGCACGGTGGATGCCGAAGGCAAGGTGATCGCGGTGAACTGCAACTGCGCCTATGGCGACAATGCCGGCACGCAGAACCTGCCGGGATCGCTCTGGCGCTTCGTGCCGGCGGATGCGGTGCCGCCCGGCGCGATCCTGGCCGATGCGGCCGGCCCGGAATGACACGGACCCTGCGCTCCCTGCCGCGCTGGCGGCTTGTGGCCCTGCTGGCGGTGGCGCTGCCCTGCGGCGCCACTACCCATGGCACCGCCGAGAAGCCGGAATTCCTGGACGTGATCAGCGGCCGGGAGCTCGACCTCACGCCGCAGCCCGGCGAGACGCTGACCGATGCGGTGCTGGAATTCCGGTCGAGCGGCCACAACCGCTATCGCGGCGACGAGGCCGCGACCGAACAGGGGCGGCGCCTCTACATGGCGCGCTGCGCCTTCTGCCATGGGCAGGAGGGGGGATGGCGGCCTCGGCCCGCCGCTGACCGGGCCGGACTATGCCTACAACACCTCCACCTCCGATGTCGGCATGTTCTCGATCATCCATGGCGGCGCCTATGGCGCCATGGCGTCCTTCGCGCGGCGCGGCCTGCAGCAGGACCAGATCCTGAAGATCATTGCGCATATCCGCAGCCTGAGCGCCGATGCGGGGGGACCCGGCCCGATGACCGGCCGGCCCGCGCCCCTCGCCGGCCCGCCTCTCCGCGGGGTGCCGCGCACCATCTGGCATGACCGGGCGATGCGCCGCGCCGGCACCGCCGCGGCGACAGGCGCGGCATGATGCGGCGCACCGCCGTCCTCGATGTCGTCGGGCTCACGCCCTGCCTCATCGGGCCGCATACGCCCTTCCTGGCGGGCTGGATGGCCGAGGCCGCGGTGGCCTCGCTGCGGCCCGTGCTGCCGGCGGTGACGTGCAGCATGCAGGCCAGCATGCTCACCGGGCTGCCGCCCAGCGGCCATGGCATCCCTGGCAATGGCTGGTATGACCGCTGCTCCGCCGAGATCCGCTTCTGGCGGCAATCGAGCCATCTGGTGCAGGCACCGAGGGTCTGGGATGCGGCCCGCGCCATCGATCCGGGCTTCACCTGCGCCAACCTGTTCTGGTGGTTCGCCATGTATGCGGCGACCGACATCGCGGTGACGCCGCGGCCGATGTACCCGGCGGATGGCCGCAAGATCCCGGATGTCTGGACCAGCCCGCCGGAGCTGCGGCAGGAGCTGCAACGGCGGCTCGGGCAATTCCCGCTGTTCGAATTCTGGGGGCCGCGCACCACCATCCGCTCCAGCCGCTGGATCGCCGAGGCGGCGAAGCTGGTCGAGGCGGCGAGCACGCCGGGCCTCTCGCTGGTCTACCTGCCGCATCTCGACTACGCGCTGCAACGGCTGGGGCCGGAGCATCCCGGCCTGGCGAAGGACCTGGCCGAGATCGATGCGCTCTGCGCCGATCTGGTGGGGTTCTATGAGGCGCGCGGGGTGCAGGTGATCCTGCTCTCGGAATACGGCATCGCCCCGGTGTCGCAGCCGGTGCACCTGAACCGCGTCCTGCGCGAACACGGCTTCCTCACGCTGCGCGAGGAGTTGGGGCGCGAATTGCTGGATGCCGGCGCCTCCGCTGCTTTCGCCGTGGCGGACCATCAGGTCGCGCATGTTCATGTGAAGGACCGCGGCCGGCTCGGCGCGGTGCGCGCGCTGCTGGAGCGGATACCGGGCGTGGAGGCGGTGCTGGAGGGGCTCGGCCATCCCCGTGCCGGCGACCTGGTGGCCATCGCGGCACCGGGGGCCTGGTTCACCTACTACTATTGGCTGGAGGACCGGCGGGCGCCGGATTTCGCCCGCACGGTGGAGATCCACCGCAAGCCCGGCTACGACCCGGTGGAGCTGTTCCTCGACCCCGCCATCCGCCTGCCGGCGATGAAGATCGCCGGCATCCTGGCACGCCGGGCGCTCGGCTTCCGCACCCTGATGGATGTGATCCCGCTCGATGCGTCACTGGTGCACGGCTCGCACGGGCGGCTGCCGGAGACGCGGGCGGAGGCGCCGCTGCTGGCAACCCGGGCGCGTGACCTGCTGCCGGGCCAGGAGATCGACGCCACCGCGGTGCATGACCTGATCCTGGCGCATCTCTTTGGCCAGGATGCGCTTCATGCCAACGGCAGTGCGGCGCAGCCAAGGCTTGCGGAGCAAACCGCCCGGCGATCGAGGGGCGATTGATCGGTCATAATCAAGCGCCATTGGTGTCTCCCAGCCTCAGGAAGTCCTGGCCCTTCCTGAAAAGCGCCGCCTTCGGCGCGCCCGGCGAGATACGCCCACCTCAATGCCGCCCGGCGAAGGGTCAAGAATTATTGAGGCCGGAATCAATCGACAGAACGGGCGCCTAGGTCGATTCCAGTCAATCACCGCCGCCGCTTCAAGCGCGAAAGCGCCCTGCGCAAAAGCGACTCCTTCGGAGGCAGCCGTAGATGCGCCCGACGAGTGGAAGGACGGACAGGCCTCCTCCTTGGTTGCTTGAATACCACCATGCCACCTATGGCGATCACGACCACGGTTAAGAAAAACAGCACCCAGGTAACTTGGTTGAACGGCGCTCCGAAATTGAACATCAAATCGTCAATAGGATGACCAGGCCTCCGGTCCTCGAAGTCGCCTGACGGCTTGGCCAACGCGAACAGGTCGTTGGCAGCCGAGAAGATTGTCAGGAGGGCGATGCCGATAGCGGCCATCTCAATCACTTGTCCCACCCGCCGCGACGTTGCAGCCTCGAGTCCTTCGACGCCCCGAATCACCGCTTCCTCCGCGGCACGGAAGTTCTCGATCTCATCACCTATTACGGTTGCCTTCCGCATGCGTTCTATTAGGTCCCGCTGCTCCAGATAATACTCGCGTTCGATAAAGCGAATCGTCAGATACTGCCAATTGTTGATGTTCACCAAGTACCGAATCTCGTCGGAGCTGACGAAGGCGCGCCTCCTGCTTGGCGTCTCCTCAATCTCGGCGAGGCCGCGGAGAGTTGCGGCGTAGGCGTTGTTGGCGGAAGTCAGAATGTTAGTCTGGATAAGGAATAAAAGCTCAACGTCAAGTTTCTCGCGCACTTTGATTTCGTTCGGTCCCAGCCACACGCGCGAATACCAGCCGACGTACGGCTCGAAGGAATTCAGTTGCGGAGCCTTCTCGTCGGACGGGGCGATGCTGGGGGCGCTTTCGTCGAGCGCCTTCGAAAAGGCGGCGGCGTACAACGCGTCTCCCTCGTTGAAGAAGTAGTGGGACGTGAAGGTGAAGGTGCATTCGACATCGTGCCCCAGGCTGGAGTTGTCCTCGCCTCCGGCACCCTGCGCGTCCAGAAAGCCAGGGACGCCCCAACGGTAGGTGTTGGGTTTCTTGATCAGGCCCACGCCCGGCGAAGACATCTCGTCGATGAGGGGCTCGACTACCTTGTGCCGGAAATCCGTGACCCAATTGGTGATAAGCGGCTCGAAGTCGCTCATCAGATGCCACGCCTCGGCAGGGCCGAAATCGGTTAGGTAGGTGAAAGAGCTCCGGAAGATGACGTGCCCGACGGGCAACACAATGAACTCTAAACCGGATAGTATGAGGGAGTTGCGTCCGCCTGGCGCCGCCGCGAGAAACTTCCTCTGATCGGCACCAGTGGCCGCCTCGTCAATTCCCGCCTCGGAGTCCGTCGAGTCCTTTTCCGAGAGCGCGCGCAGGCAGAAGTCGCGGAACGACTCTGAAAGGATCACAGTCTCCTTCCGGCCAAACGTCAGCCTAAGGCCGGTCTTCGCATTATCGGCCGTTGACGGTCTATTAGAGTCCACCCAAGCTGAAACCGTCGCGTGGCAATCCTCGATGAAAATCCCGCCGGACCTGCTCGTGACGTCAATAATGCGAACGGCGGGCTCCTCAGGAAAGGTGATAGAGCTGTCCAGTATCCAGGCACGGTGTTCCACGTAGACAATCTCAAAGAAAGCCTCGGTTCCTGACATCCCAGTCTCCGCTTGCACCCTGCAGGCGCGGGTTATTGATGCTATCGCAAAGTCTATTAGAAATCGAGAGCGGCGCCTCCGGCATTATGACGGTAGTGCCTCATACCCGCCTAAGTAAATCCTGACTTTCCGCTGAATGGTCCCGCCTCGGCGCGGCTGCCCACTGGCCGATAACAATGCTTTCCGCAAGGGTCAGGACAAGGGTCAGGACTTCTTGGGGCCGGTGTCAGGTCACGGCGAAGCGCCGCGCCAGCGCCAGGGAGACGGGCAGCAGCAGCAGCACCGCCGCGCCATAGGCCAGCCCGGCGAAACCCGCCGCCAGCGCCGCATCCAGCACGATCAGCGAGAGCACGCCGGCCTTCACCGCGGCGCCGATGCGCGCCGGCTGCGGCTCCCGCGCCGCGGCCAGGAAGGGCGGCAGCACCCGCCAGCCCAGCAGCGCGACGAAGGGCAGCGCCGCGAGCGCGGAATGGTCGGCGCGCAGCCCCGGCGCCAGCAGCGCCAGCAGCACGCCGCAGAGCAGTAGCACGGCGATGCGGCCGGTGCCGCGCTCGCCGCCATGCACCTCGCCGCGGCTGGCAGCGGTGATGGCGGCGATATAGGCGATCGGGATCAGCGCCAGGAACCAGAGCTGCGGCACTGCGCCCGGCAGCGCACTGACGCCGAGCAGCAGGTTCATCCCGCGGCAGAGGCCCATGGTGAGCGGCCCCGCCAGCCTGCGGTGCTTCGCCCAGGCATCGTAGGCCACCACCGCGAGCGCGATGGCGGCGGCCAGCGCGGCGCTCGCGGCCGAGGCCTGCGCCGCCGCCAGCACGCCGAGCAGCAGCAGCAGGGCGCCGAAGCCCGCCGCGCCGCCACGGCTGGCGGCCCCGCTCGGGATCGGCCGCTCCGGGCGTTCGCGCGCATCGAGCCCGGCATCGAACACGTCGTTCAGCACCACGCCGCCGGCATAGAGGCACATCCCGGCCAGCAGCAGCCAGGGCAAGGCGGCCCAGGCGGCGCCGACCGCCGCGAAGCCGGCCAGGATATCCGCCGCCGCGGTGACGACATTCGCCGGCCGCGTCAGGGTCAGGTAGGCCCGGGCGCGGTGGCGCAGCGGGCGGGGCATGCCGTCTCGGCGCGTGATGTGCATGCTGGTCTCCCCCCTGATGCGGCAGGTGCAGGAGGTCGCATGGCGGCGCCGGGAACTCGATCCCCTGGCCCGGTCCCCACCGCATCGTGACCCCGGCGCATCCGTGGCGGCCGGGATGGGAAAACCCGGGATGCCGGGGAATGGTCAGCCGGGCGGCGCGGGCACCTGGTACTGCATGAACTGGATGTAGCGCACCACCGCATCCAGCTCCTCCGCGCTGAGGGCGGATTCGGGGAAGGCCGGCATGGCGCCGAGGCCCAGCCGGACCTGCGTGCGGATCAGGAAGGCCGGCACGTATTTGTTGTTCAGCGCGGGGCCGAGCCCGGCCTCGCCACGCGGATGGCACTGGTGGCAGGCGCGCATGAAGACCTGCTGCCCGGCGGCCAATTGCGGGCTGGCCTGCGCCTGGATCGGCGGGTCCTGGCGGCGCGCGGTGCCACAGGCGGCGAGGATGGCGACCAGCGCCAGGGGGGATGGGCAGGGGAGCGCGCATGGCCGCTACCCTCCCCCGGCAATCGGCGTCACCCGCCATACCACGCCGGTGCCCGGCACCGGCATCAGGTGCTCGCCGCGGGCCGTCATCACGCCGAAATCCACGATCCAGAGCGCCCGGCCCGATGGCTCGAAGCGCAGCGCGATCGGCCGTTCCAGCCCGCCGCCGCCGATGGCCGAGGCCGGGCCGCTCGAAGACCCGCGATTCGAGGCGAAATCCGCCACCACGCCGGTTCGCGGGTCGAGGCTCACCACGCGGAATCCCACCGGCCCCATCTGCTTGCCGGTATTCGTGCCCTGGTCGCCGAACAGCGCCACGAAAAGCCGCTCCGCCGGGCCGAACCCCGCCCCGCGCGGAGTATCGATGCCATTGGCGGAGGCATGCACGCCCAGCACCGCCACGGCGCGCGGCGGCGGGTTCGGCGCCGCCGCCAGCAGCCGGCGCGGCACCGGGCCTCCCACCGGGCCATAGCGATTGGCATCGTCGACCGCCTGTCCGTCATGGAAATCCGGCCAGCCATGCCAGGTGCCGGGCCGCACCCGCCAGACCAGGTCGCCGGCACCGAAGACCGGGCGGCTGCCGCGCACGTCATACATGTTGTCCGTGGCATAGAGCGCGCCGTCCCGGGTGAAGGCCAGGCCGAAGGGGTTGCGGAAGCCCCAGGCCACCAGTTCCGGCCGCCCGCCCTCTGGCCGCAACCGGAAAATGGCGCCGCTGCAGGGCATCTCGCCACGCACGATCTGCCCGGGCTGCGTGGGCGTTCCGAAAGGCGCGAAGGCGCCGGTGGAGACGCGCGCGGATCCGCCGTCGAGAGGGTTCCTGCTCTCATGGTTGGCGCCGGTGAGGCGGATATCCTGGCAGGGGATGTCATGCAGCCCGGGATGCCGGTGGAGCCAGCCTGTGGTGGCGTTGTCGGGGCCGACCACGCCGGAATTGGTCAGGGTGCCCTGGCCGAAATAGAGCCAGCCATCCGGCCCCGGGGTGGGCGCGTTGGTATGGTGGTCGCCCTGGCTCGGCAGGCCCTGGACCAGGGCGGTGACCTGCCCCTCCGGGGTGATCCGCAGCACCTCGCCGCCGCGCTGCCCGGCCGCCGGGCTCTGGCCGCCGCCGGTGACGAAGAAGGCGCCGCGATGGAAGGCGAGGCCGGTCCAGGGTGCATTGTCCCCCCCTGGCGATCACCGTGGTGGCGCCGCCGGGTTCCAGCCGCAGCAGGCGCGGCGTGGTGAAGACCTCGCCATAGGCATAGCCGGCCTCGGTGACATATGGGCGGCCCGCCTCGTCGAAGGCGAGGCCGGTGGGGAAGGTGAGGCCGGTGGCGACGGCCTCGATCTGGTAGCCGGGCGGCAGCAGGATATCGGCGGCATTCACCTGGCGCGGCGGGGTGAAGCCCGTATTGGCGCCGCCCCCCGGCGGGGTGATGCCATAGCAGCCGGCGAGCAACAGGCTGGCTAGGCCAGCCCTCAGAACCGACCATGGAACGACCCGGCGCATGCCACGCTCCCTCCGCAGCCCGCCCCGGCTGCCAAGGGTGTAACCGGCAGAGTGCCTGGCAGTTTCCCGCAACCGTTACGGTATTACCGCACCGGTACGGCCGTGCTGTATTTGATCGTCTCCATGGCGAAGCGGCTGGTCACGTCGGTCAGGCCGGGGATTTCCGTCAGCCGCTTGTAGACCGCGTCATAGGCGGCGATGTCGGGCACCACGACGCGCAGCATGTAGTCCACGTCCCCGGCCATGCGGTAGAATCCCATCACCTCCGGCATCCGCTGCACGGTGGCGGCGAATTGCTCCAGCCATTCGCGGGAATGCTGCCCGGTGCGCAGGCTGACGAAGACCGTCACCCCCGCCCCCACCCGCGCCGGGTCCAGCAGCGCCACCCGGCCGCGGATCACCCCTTCCCGTTCCAGCCGCTGGATGCGCTTCCAGCAGGGCGTGGCAGAGAGGCCAACCAGGGCGCCCAGCTCCGCCAGCGGGCGGGTCGTGTCCTGCTGCAGCAATTCCAGCAGTTGGCGGTCCGTTGCGTCCATTCTCCCGGACCCCCTTGCCGGCAGCAAATCCATCCTCGGAATTGGCCCATTGAAGCAATTCTTCGCTTTCTTGCCCAGCCGTCTTCCCGAATAGGGAAAGATATTCCATCTCCTTCCTGTGGCCGTCGCCCCCGCGCGGCCGCAGGAGCCCCCGTGATGACCTGCTGCACCAGCCTCACCCCACCGCCCGCCGAGGGAATTGGCCGCCGCAACGCGATGCAGGGCCTGGCCGGCTCGGTCCTGCTGGCCGGGGCAGCGCAGGGGTCTGCACAAGCCCAAGGCGCGGCGACGCGGCTGCGCCTGGCCTTCTGTGGCCAGTTGCTCTGCGTGGTGCCCTATGAGGTCGCCAGGTCGCGCGGCCATTTCCGGGCCGAGGGGCTGGAGGTGGAGCTGGTCTATACCCGCGGCGGCAACCAGGCGATGCAGGCGCTGGTCGGCGGCGCGGTGGATTACGCCGGCACCTCCTTCGATGTGGCGTTGCAGGCTTTCGCCAATGGCGCGCAGATCCGCCGTTTCGCCTCCACCGGCCGGCTGCCGCTTTTTGCGCTCGCCACCGCGCCGCGCATGGCCGGCGAGATCCAGAGCATTCGCGCGCTGGAGGGCCGCAGCATCGGCGTCTCCGGCCTCGGCAATGCCGATCATGTGCTGGTGCTGCACCTGATGAAGCGGGCCGGCGTGGATACCTCGCGCTCCCGCTTCGCCGCCATCGGCACCAACCTCTATGAGGCGCTGCGGCGCGGCCAGGTGGATGCCGGCATGGTGCAGGAACCGGCGCTGACGCTGGTGCAGGAGGCCGGCGGAAGGGTGATCTTCAATGCCATGGACATCGACGACGCCAACCGCGTGCTCGGCGGCGCCTTCGAATTCATGGGCGTCGCCGTCCGCGCCGCCGAGCGCGACCGCCGGCTGGAGGAGATGCGCCGCCTCGCCCGCGCGCTCGCCGCCGGGCTGCGCGATACCCGCAGCATCCCGGTGGAGGAGGTGGTGGCGGCGCTGCCACGCGAACTCGTCGCCGGCGGCGACTGGGGCCGGCTCGGCGTGATGCTGGAACGCTACCGCGCCTCGCTCTACCCCGACGACGTGCGGATCGACCTGGAGGCGGTGCAGCGCGTCGAGGCTTCGCAGCGCGAGGCCGGGGTGCTGACCAAGGATATCGATCTCACCGCGCTGCTCGACCGCGCGGCACTGGAGGGCTGAACTTGCTGCGTATCCGCGACCTCACCTTGGGCTATGGCGGCCGCGAGCCGGTCCTGGCCGATCTCGACCTGGATTTGGGCGAGCGCCAATTCGCCAGCCTGGTCGGCCCCTCAGGCTCCGGCAAGACCTCGGTGCTGCGTGCCATCACCGGGTTGCAGCGGCCGGACTCCGGGCTGATCGACCTCGGCATCCCGCGTGAGGAGATCGGCTTCCTGTTCCAGGACGACGCCCTGCTGCCCTGGCGCACGGCGCGCGAGAATGCGGCGCTGGGCCTGCGCATCCGTGGCGCCAGCAAGGCCGAGGCGCTGGAGGGGGCGGAGGCCTGGCTGGCGCGGCTCGGCCTGGCGGGGCTCGGCGGGCGCTATCCGCGGCAATTGTCCGGCGGGCAGCGCAAGCGCGTGGCCATCGCCCAGGTGCTGGCGCTCCGGCCACGGCTGCTGCTGATGGACGAGCCTTTCGCCGCGCTGGATGCCATCGTGCGGGCGCGCGCCACCCAGGACCTGCTGGATCTGGTGCAGCGCGAGGGGATTTCCGTGCTGCTCGTCACCCATGACCTGGAGGAGGCGATCGCCGTCTCGGACGTGGTGCATGTGCTTTCGGGCGGGCCGCGGGCGCGCATCCTGGCCAGCCGCGCGGTGCCGATCGCGCGGCCGCGCGAGTTACTCGCCGTGCGCGGCCATCCCGTCTTCGCCCCCCCTGCTGCGCCAGCTCTGGCGCGACCTTGAGGGCGCCTCCTCCCCCGAGGTGGCGCCGCGGCCGGAGCTTGTCGCGGCATGAACACCTTGCTGGACCGCCTCTGGCTGCGCCGCGTGCTGGCGCTGGGTTCGCTGGTGCTGCTCTGGGAGGCGGCGGGCTGGGCCGGGCTGCTCAACCCGTTGTTCGTCTCGCCGCCGAGCGAGGTGGCCGGTGTCGCCTTCGGCCTCTTCGCCGATGGCAGCATCTGGCCGCATCTCCAGGCCACCTTCACCGCCGCCCTGCTCGGCCTCGCCGCCGGGCTGGCGATCGGCATCCTGCTCGGCTTCGCGGCGGCGCTGGTGCCGCTGCTGGCGGCGCTGCTGGAGCCGGTGATGATGCTGCTGAATGCGGTGCCGCGGGTGATCCTGGCGCCGCTCTTCGTCATCTGGATGGGGATCGACCTCGGCTCCAAGGTGGCGCTCGCCACCGTGCTGGTCGCGGTGCTGGTCTTCTTCTCGGTCTATTCCGGCGTGAAGGAGGTGGACCAGCGCCTGGTCGAGCGGGTGCGGACCCTCGGCGGCGGCCGTGCCGTGCTGGTGCGGGAGGTCTATGTGCCCTCCGTGGTGTCCTGGGTGATGGGCAACCTCAAGGTCGCGGTGGGTTTCGCCTTCACCGGCGCGGTGGTGGGCGAGTTCGTCGCCTCCTCGCGCGGCCTCGGCTACCTGCTGCAATTCGCGCAGAGCACCTACAATGCCTCGCTCTCGCTGGCGCTGGTCATGCTCATCATGGGCTTCGTGCTGCTGCTGTTCTTCGCTTCCGAAAGGCTGGAACACCGGCTGCTGCGCTGGCGGCACGGCTAGGCGCGGCGCCATGCAGCCCGGCGAGAGCTTCGCGCTGCGCCCCGGCGTGGCCATGCCGGACTGGCCGCTGGTGCCGGACCCGGCGGGCCGTGCCGCGCTCTCGGCCAGCATGGCGGTGGCCGGGCGGCGGCAGCGCTGGTCGGGCCTCGATGCGGCGGAGGATGCGCTCTGGCAGGCGGTACTGCAGGGCTTCATCGCCACCGGGCAGCCGCCCGGCCAGGCCACCCTCGCCACCGCCAGCGGCCTGGACGCGGCGGTGATTCCCGCGCGGCTGCAATCGCTCCGCGACCGGGACCTGCTGGTGCTCGATGCGGCGGGGCGGATCACCGCCGCCTATCCCTTCAGCGCCCTGCCGACGCCGCACCGGGTCAGGCTGGAAGGCGCCACGCAGCCGGTATATGCGCTCTGCGCCATCGACGCGCTGGGTGCCGGCGGCATGGCCGGCCGGGATTCCATGGTCGAGTCCACCTGCGCCGAATGCGGCGCGCGCATCCACATCGCCACGCGGGGCCATGGCCTGGCCGCGACCTCGCCACGCGATGCCGTGGTCTGGTCCGGCATCCGCTATGCCGGGGGCTGCGCTGCGACATCCGGCTGCGCGCTGAAGCCCTTCTTCTGCTCGGATGCGCATCTGGATGCCTGGCGGGCGCGGCAGGACCCGGACGGCCCCGGCTATCGTCTGCCGGTGGCGGTGGCGCAGCAGGTAGGCCTGGCCCTCTTCGTGCCGATGCTGCGCCAGCCGGGCTGATCAGCCCGGCGCCGCGCCCATCAAGGCAAGCCCCTCGGCGACTGAAACAAATTCACCGCCGCCGATGATGCGCCCGGCGCCGAAACGCGCCTCGAACAGCGCCCGCACCGCCGGCACCAGGGAGGTGCCGCCGGTGAGGAAGACGCGGTCCACCTGGCTGGGCGCGAGCCCCGCATCGGCCAGCGCCGCATCCACCGCCGCACCCATCCGCGCAAGGTCGGGTGCGATCCAGGTTTCGAAATCGGCGCGCCGGATGTCCTGCCCGATGCTGAAATCCTCGTGCCGGAAGCGCAGCACCGCCGTCTCGGCCCCGGAGAGCGCGGCCTTCACGCCGGAGACGGCGCGGTAGAGCGCATAGCCGGCCTCGTCCTCGATCAGCCGGACCAGGCGGCGGAGGCGCTCCGGGTGCTCCGCGGTGCGGGCGACCTCCAGGATGTCGCGGAGGGTGCGCGGGGCGCGCATCAGGGAAAGCCGGTGCCAGCGGGCGAAGCTGGTGTACCAGCCCGGCGGAATCGGCAGCGGCTTGCCCATCACGCTGTAGCTGCCGCCCTTGCCGAGCAGCGGCGAGACCACGCGGTCGATGATCCGGTAGTCGAAGGCGTCGCCGGCGATGCCGACGCCGGCATGGCCGAGCGGCGTGACGCGGCGTGGCGGCCCCGGGTCGAAGCGCAGCAGCGAGAAGTCGCTGGTGCCGCCGCCGAAATCGCCCACCAGCACGGTGGCCAGCCGGTCCAGCGCCTGGGCGAAGCGATGGCCGGCCGCCGCGGGCTCCAGCGCCACCTCGACATCCGGCATGCCGGCCGCGGCGAAGGCGGCGCGGAGGCGCGCCTCGCCGAAGCCGTCATCCGCCTGCTCGCCGGCGAAGCGCACCGGCCGGCCCACCACGATCCGCGCACCGGCCAGCGCCGTGCCGAAGGGGGCCAGCAATTCCCGCAGGAACAGCGCCACCAGCGCCTCCAGCCCCCAGGGGCGGCCGAGGATGCGGGTCTCGCTGAAGCTGCGCTGCGCCAGGTAGCTCTTCATCGACATGATGAGCCGGCTGCCGAGCGGGTCCTCCAGATAGGCCTCGATCGCCGCCGGCCCGGCCGCATGGCGGGTCGGGCCGCGCACCGCATCGGCCCAGAAGCACAAAACCGAGCGGAAGACCTCCGCCGCGTCATGCCGCAGGACCTCCACCCCGCCATCCGGCCGGAGTGCCGCGACCACGCTGTTGGTGGTGCCGAAATCGATGCCGATGACAGGGCGCATGGGGGACGGGACCGGAAAAGGGGGTGCCTTGAACCGGCAATGCCACGGCTTGGCAAGTGCCGTTCCGCGCCGCACCGGCGAGCCACGGCCCGGAACCGCTTGCGATCCTCCACCGCTCCGCCGACTGTCGGACCAGGAAGGCGCGGCGGAACGGGAGGGATTGGCAATGACCGTGGATTTCCAGGAGGCTGTCCGCGACGAGGCGGCGCTGCGTTCCGCCCTGGCGGATGCCGATATCGCGCCGATGCTGATGGTGCTGGTGCAGCTCACCGGCGACCTCGACATCCTGGAGGAGGTGGCGCCGCATATCCATGGCGCCTGGAGCTTCCTGGAAGCCGTGCCGGAACCGCTCAAGCAGAAGGTGCGGGACCGCCTGGTGGCGGCGCTCAAGGCGCAGGCCACGACCGGACGCCCGCCGCCGCCCCTGCCACCCCCGGACATGCTGCAACGCATGATGAGCGCCGGCGTCGGCCAGACGGTGCCGGAGGAATACATCCCGCTGCTGGTGGAGGAGACGCGCCTCGGCGCCGAGGACCCGCGGCGGGTGCGCTGGCAGCGCGACCCCGCGACCCTGCCGCTGCGGGACTTCAAGGTGGTGGTGATCGGCGCCGGCTTCGCCGGGCTCTGCACCGGCATCCGGCTGAAGGAAATGGGCATCCCCTTCGAGATCCTGGAGAAGAACGACGCGGTCGGCGGCACCTGGCTGGAGAACGACTATCCCGGCTGCGCCGTGGATACGCCGAACCATTTCTTTTCCTTCTCCTTCAACCCGAACCCTGGATGGTCCAGGCATTTCTCCGGGCGCGACGAGATCCGCGCCTATATCGAATCCGGTTTCGACAAATACGGCGTGCGCCAGCATGTCCGCCTCGGCGCCGAGGTGACGGGGGCCGAATCGACGAGGCCGCTGCGCGCTGGCGCGTCACATTCCGCGGGCGCGATAGCGGGCAGGAGACCGTCCTCTGCAACGCCCTCGTCACCGCGGTCGGCCAGCTCAACCAGCCCGCCGTTCCGCCGATCGAGGGACTGTCCGGCTTCCGTGGCCCGGCCTTCCACACGGCGCGCTGGGACCGCGGCGTGGACCTCCGGGGCAAGCGGGTGGCGCTGGTCGGCACGGGCGCGAGCGCGATGCAGGCCGGCCCCTCCATCGCGGAGGAAGTAGGGCGGCTGCTGGTGTTCCAGCGCACGCCGCACTGGGCGATGCACAACCCGAATTACCACAAGGCGGTCAGCGCCGGGAATCTGTGGTGCCTGCGGCACATCCCCTATTTCGCGCAATGGCTGCGCTTCCAGCTCTTCTGGGCCGGGTCGGACGGCTTCCATGCCTCGCTGCAGATGGACCCCAACTGGCCGATGCCGGAGATCTCGCTGAACGAAGCCAACCACAAGATGCGCGAACTCATCACCGAGCATGTCCGCAAGGAGCTGGACGGGGATGAGGAACTACTGGCCCGGGTGATCCCGGGCTATCCGCCCTATGGCAAGCGCATGCTGCGCGACAATTACTGGTACCGGATGCTCAAGCGGCCGAATGTCGAGCTGGTGACGGGCGGCATCGCGCGGGTCACGGAGGATGCCATCGTGATGGCGGATGGCACCGTGCATCCGGTGGACGTCATCATCCTGGCCACCGGCTTCCAGGCCTCGAAGATGCTCTTCCCGATGCGGATCAAGGGGCGTGGCGGGCGCAGCATCCGCGATGCCTGGGGCGATGATGATCCGCGCGCCCATCTCGGCATCACCGTGCCGGGCTTTCCCAACCTGTTCCTTACCTATGGGCCGAACACCAACCTGGCGCATGGCGGCAGCATCATCTTCCACCTCGAATGCCAGGTCCGCTACATCACCCAGGCCCTCCGGGAGATGATCGAGCAGGACTACGCCACGCTGGAAGTGCGGCAGGAGGTGCATGACAGCTACAACCGGCTGGTGGACGAGACCTGCCGCAACATGGTCTGGGCGCATCCCGGCGTGACGAGCTGGTACAAGAACCGCCACAACCGGGTGACGGTGACCTCGCCCTGGCGGCTGCTCGACTACTGGCGGCTGACGCAGCATTTCGTGCCGGAGGAATTCCGCGCCGCACGGCGTGGCGAGGCGCCGATGATCCCGGGGCAGGAGGCGCGGGCCGTCTCCTCGATCGAACAGCTTACCGTCAGCTAGCGGCGCAATCGCACGGAGAGGAAACCTGACATGGTGCTGCATACCCGCATCTGCGACATGCTGGGCATCCGCCATCCGATCCTGCTCGCCGGCATGGGCCGGGCCAGCACGCCGGAACTGGCCGCCGCCGTCTCCAATGCTGGCGGCCTCGGCGTGCTCGGCGCGGCGAGCTGCGGGCCGCACCAGCTCCGCGACTGGATCAGGCGCACCCGCGCCCTGACCGACAAACCCTTCGGCGTGGATACGCTGCTGCCCGCCTCGGTGCGGCGCGGCGGGTCCAATGCGGGCGGCCCCACGACCGAGGCGCTGCTGCCGCAGCACCGCGCCTTCGCCCGCGACTTCCTGGAACGCGAGGGGCTGGCCTGGCCGGATGCGGCGGAACTCGAGCGGCAACTCGGTCGCGACCCCGCCGACCGCGGCGGCCCGGCGCCGCTCAGCCGCGAATTCTTCGAGGCGCAGATGGAGGTGGTGATCGAGGAACGCGTGCCGGTCTATGCCGCCGGCCTCGGCAACCCCGGCCCCTGGATGGAGCGGCTGCACGCCAATGGCACCACCGTGCTGGCAGTGGTCGGCACCACGCGGCACGCGCGCCAGGTGGTGCAATCCGGCGTCGACATCATCGTGGCGCAGGGCCATGACGGCGGCGGCCACAATGCGCCGGTCGGTGCCATGGCGCTGATCCCGCAGGTGGTGGATGCGGTGGCCGGCCAGGTGCCGGTGCTGGGCGCCGGCGGCATCGGCGGCGGGCGCGGCCTGGCCGCCGCGCTGATGCTGGGCGCCGAGGGCGCCTGGATCGGCACCGCCTTCCTGGCGACGGCGGAGGCCGGCATCAGCGACCCGCAGAAGCAGGCGCTGGTGGAGGGCAATGACGAGGGCACCACCATCTCCCGCGCCGTCACCGGCAAGCCGGCCCGGATGGTGAGGAACCGCTGGGCGGCGGCCTATGCCGAGGCCGGGCTGGAACCCCTGCCGATGCCGCATCAGGGCCTGGTCTCCTCGCCGGTGACGGCGGCGGCGCTGGCGGCCGGGCGGGCGGATGTCTGGGGTGGCTTCGCCGGCCAGGGCCTCGGCATGATCCATGCGCTGCGTCCTGCCGCCGCGGTGCTGCAGGAGATCGCCGCGGGCGCCGAGCGCGAGTTGCAGCGGGCAGGGCGCCTGCTGCGCGACTGAACGGCCCCGGCGGGAAAGGACCAGGCTCCCGGGAAAGCCAGGCCGGGGACCGGCGCGGCGGCCTCATTTCTTCGCGAACCGGAAAACCAGTATCGGGAATGCAGGGCTGCCGCGGCTTGGCCCGAGGCATGCCCGGAGGGCGAAATTCCCGCCAATGCTGCCGCATAGGTTACGCTTCCGCCCGCATCTTGCCATTCCGCAACCATTGCGCGGACATCCCGGAGGCAGGCTGCGTAATTCTGGCAGGCCAGGGCCCGCCGGCGCTACCGTATCGGCTCAGCCCCCTGAGGTGCGGCATGCGCTCACAGACCAGGCAAGGCGCTCCGACAACCCCCTCCGCCGAACCCGTCCGCGCCGAGCCGCGACGGCCGGTACGGGTCGCCATCGCCAGCAATGTCCGGTTGGTGCGCGAGGGGCTGAGCCTCGGCCTCGCCGGGCGCCCGGATATCGCGGTGGTGGGCGCGGCGGGGCTGGAGCCGTCCGAGTTCGACCGGATCGGCGCCTGCGCGCCGGATGTCGTGCTGGTCGATCTCGGCGGCGGCGACACGGCGGGCATCGGCCGCCGGCTGCGGGCTGCCTGCCCAGGCGCCAAGCTCGTCACCTTCGCCCTGGCCGAGGTGGAGCAGGATGTCTTCGCCTGCGCCGCCGCCGGCTTCGCCGGCTATGTGCCGCAGGATGGCGGCGAGGAGGAGCTGCACCGCGCGGTGCTGGATGCGGTGGATGGCCGGCTGCGCTGCGCGCCGCATATCGCCGCCGCGATGTTCCGCCGGCTCTCCACGCTGCTGCGGCCGGAGCCGGAGCCGGCGCCGCTCACCGGACTGACGCCGCGCGAAAGCGAGATCCTGGCGATGGCCGAACAGGGCTGCTCGAACAAGGACATCGCGCGGCGGCTCGCCATCAGCAGCGCGACGGTGAAGAACCACATGCACAACATCCTGCAGAAATTGCAGATCAGCCGGCGCGGCGAGGCCAGCGCCCGGCTGCGGCTGCACCGGGCGCCCTGAGCTGATCCGATGACCGCGGGCCTTCGGGCCCGCAAGCCTGAATCGGCGCACCCAAGATACAAGGCGCCCCACCCCGGCATGGCAGGCTGACCGGACGCATCGCGCCCGCCCGTGGCGGTGCGCGGTGCCGGCGGCATGCCCCGGTCCGGACCTCCTCTGGACCGAAAGGCCCAGGCCCATGGGCGGGGTCCGGCCACTCAGCTGCCTGGCCCATCTTGCGGGCCATCCGGTCCATGGCTTCCGCCGCCCCGCCGGCCCGAGACTGCCGCGCTCCACCAACCGGAGGCGCGGGTCTTGGCCCTGACCACCGTCCTGCTCGCCGATCTGCCGCAGACCTTCGAGGATCTGCTGCGTGGCATCCTCGGCCAGCATCCCGGGCTCGCCATCCGGTCCGGCAGCATCGCCGAGGAAGGGCTGATCGCCGCCGCCACCCTGGCCGGCGCCGCCGTGGTGGTGCTGGCCCGCGCCGACCCCGCCGACCTCCAGGCGCTCGATCCCGGCTATGGCGCCGCCGCCGGCATCTCAGTGCTGGCGCTGACGCCGGATGGCACCTGGGCCTGCCTGCACCGCCTCGATCCCTGGCGGCGGCGCCTCGACGACATCTCCGCGGCGGAAATCCTCGCCGCCGCCTCCGGCGCGGTGGGCTGAGCCATGGATGGCAGCATCCTCGGTGATGCCAGCCTCAGCCTGCAACGGATGCTGGAGGCCGCGGTGAAGATTGCCTTCCCCACCGTCTCCGTCTCGCTGGAATCGCCCAAGGCGGCACGGCCGGCGGATCCCGGCGAGGCGGTGGTGTCGCTCTGGCTGCATCGCGTGGCACGGCAGGGGGATGTGCTGAACCTGCCGCCGCGGCGGCTCGGCCCGGACCGCATGGAGGCGCCGCGCCTGCCGGTGGACCTGCATTACCTCGCCACTCCGCTCGGCGCCGACCCGATCACCCGGCAGCGGCTGCTCGGCGTGGTGCTGCAGGCGATGCATGCCAACCCCATGCTCGGCGCCGACCGGCTGGAACCGGCGCTGCCGGCGGCCGGCATCGGCGCGCTGCGACTGCACCTGGAGCCGCATACCACCGAGGAGCTGGCCCGGCTCTGGCATGCCCTGCACGAGCCCTATGAGCTCTGCGCCGCCTATCTGGTGGATTTCGTGCTGCTGCCGGCCGGCGCCGAGCCGCTGCCCGCCAGCCCCGTGACCGACCGCCGCACCCGCTATGCCGCGGCCGAGCCGCTGGGGAGCTGAGGCCGATGCTCGCCCCCCTCGCCGCGAACGGCCTGCTCTGGCGCGTGCATCCCGACTGCGACGGGCGGCAGGTGGCGCTGGCGGTGCTGCGCGTGCTGGACGAGGACGGGGCGAGCCCGGTGTCGCTCTCCGCCCCGCCGGAGGCCAGCGATCCGCGCCTGGTCGTGCTGGTGAAGCCGGGCGGCCTGGTGGTCGTCACCGCCGATCCCGAGATGCCGCTGCCGCCGCCCTTCACGCTGCGGCTGCGGGAGCCGGGCTTCCAGCCGGCCGAGCAGGTGGTGGCGCTGCCCGCCGATCCCGCCCTGCCGGTAGCCGCGCCCGAACTCCTGCTGCGGCGGCTGCCGCGAAGCCTGGGCGGCCGGGTGGTGGCGGCCGCCAGCGGTGCGCCAGTGCCTGGGGCGACGCTCAGCCTGGCAGCGGCGGGGCCGCTGGCCGGGGCGCTGCTGCTGCTCGCCCCGCCGCTCGGCGCCGCGGTGCCGGCGGCAACCCCGGTGCAGGGCTTCCCCCCTGGTCCCGGTGCCCGCCGCAGCGCCTGCCAAGACCATCCGCGAAACCGTGGCGGCGGGGGAGACCTGGCTTGAACTGGACAGCCTTCAGGGCCTCGCCGCCGGCCAGATCCTGCGGCTCGGCCCGCCGGCGCGGCAGGGCTTCGCGCGCATCGCCGTGGTGCTGCCGGACCCGGTGAACCCGGCCGGCCCCGGCCTGGTGCTGCTCGGCGGGCCGCTCGCCGTCACAGCCCGGCAGGGCGATGCGGCCGAGGCCTGCACCCTCGGCCCGCCCGCCGCCGCGGCCACCGCCACGCTGGGCCAGGGTTTCGCCGGGGAGGCGGTGCTGCTCACCGCCGCCGCCGCGCCGGGGGAGGTGCTGGTGCTGGGGCCGGCGGCCTCGGGCGCCGTGCATGGCCGACCGGCGCCGACCGATGCCGATGGGCAATACCGCATCGCCGGCCTCGCCCGGGTGCCGCGCTTCACCGCCACCGTCGCCGCGGCAGGTTTCGCCGCGCAATCCCGTGCGGTTGTTCCCACTGGGAGCCCCGCCGCCGGCACCACCCGCATCGACTGGCGCCTGATCCCATGACCGCGCGAGTAGCAAGGAGGGCACATGCCTGACTACACGGCCCCCGGCGTCTACGTCGAGGAGATCGACCTCAAGCCGCCCTCCATCGAAGGCGTCAGCCTCAGCACGGCGGGGCTGGTCGGCGCCACCCGGCGCGGCCCTTCCACCGGCCGCCCCATCCTGGTGACCGGCGCGGCCGAATCCGCCGCCGCTTCGGCGGACCCTTCCCGGCCACCTCCCCGGTCGCCGCGGTGGGCGACCTGCCGCTGGCGGTGGAGGGGTTCTTCGCCAATGGCGGATCGCGCCTCTACATCATGCGGGTGGCGCCGGCCGGCACCACGGCGACCCGCTTCGCCACCAGCGGCGGGCTGGTCACGCGGCTCGCCGCCGGATCGCCGGCGACGGCGGGCGATACCGCCTTCCGCCCGGCAACGCTGCGCGGGCTGCGGCCGAGCCTCGTGGTCACGCTGCGCATGGTGCAGGACGGCGTCACCTATGCCTCCACCCCGCGCGCCATCGCGGCCAGTGGGATCGACCGCGCCACCGGGCTGGTGACCCTGGCGAACCCGATCGACATCGCCCCCGCCGGCCCGCCCGCCTTCCTCCCCGCCCTCACTACGGTGCTGACCGATGCCGCCGGGGTGGATGCCGATGGCACGATTTCCACCGGGCCGCGCCCGGCCTCGCTCACGCTGGTGGCGGCTGATGGCGGCGCCTGGGGCGATGGCATGGTCGTCACCACCCAGCACGAATCCGGCGCGCGCGCCGAACTGGCACAATGGATCTCCGGCGCCGTCGATGCCAACCGCATCCGCCTCACCACCACCGCCGGCTTCTATGTCGGCGCCTGGGTGGAGATCGACCGTGGCGCGGGCGCCGCGAAGACCTACCGCTCGGTGCGGGCGGTGGATGGGCCGGTGGTGACGCTCTCGGGCAGCGCCATCGCCGCCGCCGCCGATATCGCGCCGCAGCCGGCCGGCGGGCGGACCCAGTTCACGGTCTGCGAATTCGGCCTGACCGCCACCTATGAGACTACGGTGGAGCGCTTCTCCGGCCTGACCCTGGCCGCCATTCCCGGCCGTTCCGTGGAGGAGGTGCTGGGACGCTCGACGCTGCTGGGCGTGCTGGCCGGCTCGGTGCCAGCGGCCACCGATCCGCTGCATTTCCCGGCGGGCGATGACGGGCTGCGCCTGGCCGCCACCACGCCGGGCGCGGATGCGGCGCCCGTCGCCAATGACGTGGTCGGCACCGATGTCGGGCCGGGGCAGCGCACCGGACTTCGCGCGCTGGAGGATATCGAGGATATCGCGGTGATCGGCGCGCCGGGCTGGGGCGACCAGGCGGTGCAGCAGGCGATGATCGACCAGTGCGAGCGGATGAAATACCGCATCACGCTGCTCGACCCCGAGGCATCGGGCGGCATCGGCCCCGGCCTGCCGGCGATCCAGACGCAGCGGCTGCGCTTCGACAGCAAATACGCCGCCATCTACTATCCGCGCGTGGTGGTGACGACCGCCGAGGGCCAGCGCGCCATCGGCCCTTCCGGCCATGTCGCCGGGCTGATCGCCCGCATCGATTCCGAGCGCGGCGTGGTGAAGACGCCGGCCAACGAGGTGCTCCGCGGGCTGCTGGACGTGGAGGCGCTGGTCAACCGCGCGGAGCATGGCGTGCTCAACCCGGCGCCGAACAACATCAACGTCATCCGCAATTTCCGCGACGAGGGCCGCGGCATCCGCGTCTATGGCGGGCGCACCATCACCAGCCTGTCGGACTGGAAATACCTGGCGGTGCGGCGCCTTTTCATCTTCATCGAGAAATCCATCGAGCGCGGCACGCAATGGGCGGTCTTCGAGCCGAACGGGCCGGAGCTGTGGTCGCGCCTGATCGACAGCGTGGATGTCTTCCTGACGCGGCTCTGGCGCGACGGGGCCCTGCTCGGCTTCAAGAAGGAGCAGGCCTTCTACATCCGCTGCGGCACCGCGACGATGTCGCAGGACGATATCGACAACGGACGGCTCATCATGGAGATCGGCATCGCGCCGGTGAAGCCCGCCGAATTCGTCATCATCCGCATCAGCCAGACCGCCTCCGGCGCCCTGGTTGAGGAATCCTGAGGAGGACGGGCCATGGCCAATGGCGAGCGCGTCGATCCCCTACGCGGCTACAACTTCCGCGTCGAGATCGGCCCCATCACCAACATGGGCTTCCGCGAATGCGCGGGGCTGACCTTCAAGACCGACCCGGTGGAATACCGGGAGGGTTCCGACCGGCAACTGCATGTACGCAAGCTCTATGGGCTGCGCACCTTCGACACCATCAAGCTGACGCGCGGCATCATTGGCGACCGCCGGCTGTGGGAGTGGTACCTGCAGATCCTGAACGGCGCCGCGCCGCGGCGTGACGGCGCGGTCATCCTCACCGACGAGGCGCAGCAGCCGCAATGGCGCTGGCGCTTCTACGAGGGCTTCATCTCGCAATGGGAGGGGCCGAGCTTCAACGCCACCGCCAATGAGGTGGCGGTCGAGAAGATCGAGATCTGCGTCGAGCGGGTCGAGGTGGTCTGAGGCCCGAAGCATGGCACGCGCCCCCGGCCTCTACTGGATCCCACCGCGCCGGCCCGCGCCGCTGGCGCCGGCCGCGATCGACGTGCCCGCCTTCATCGGCATCGCCGAGCGTGGGCCGCTGGACAGCGTGGTGGCGGTGGAAGGCTGGCCGGGCTTCCGCGAAACCTTCGGCGGGCTGCTGCCGGGGGCGCAGCTTGGCTGGGCGGTGCGCGGCTTCTTCGAGAATGGCGGCCGCCGCTGCCATCTGGTGCGCGTCGCCGCCGCGGCGGCAGAAACCGCCACCGATCCCGGCCTGGCGCAGCCGGCGGACAGGCTGTCGAGCCTGGTGCTGGACACCAGGGGCTTCGCGCCCGGCGCGGCGGTGCAGATGGTGCAGGAGATCGCCACCTCAGCCGATGGCGCGCAGCCGGCGGACCGTGTCGCCTCCGTGCTGCTCGACATCACCGGCTTCGGCGCCGGCAGCCGCGTGGCGGTGTCCCAGGCGGGCCAGCCCACCACCTGGCGCAGCCTGCGCAGCATCGATGCGGCCGCGCGCCGCCTGGGCTGGGATGCGCCGCTGCCGGCCGGGCTGGACCTTGCCCAGCCGATCGGCTTCACGCTGCGGCGAGAGACGCTGCGGCTGGTGGCCGAAGCAGCGCCCGGCATCTTGCGCTGGGCGCGCTCGCTGCCGGGCGACTTCGCGCTGGACCGGCCGATCCGCTTCGCCACCGGCGCGGCCGCGGCGGAGGGCCTATTCTTCGACGAGGATGGCAAGCCGGTGCTGCTGGTCCGGGCCGCCAATCCGGGCGCCTGGGGCAATGGCATCGAGCTGCGGCTGAGCCGCGCCGTTTCCGCCGAAACCCGCACGCGGCGCGTTCCCGTGCCGGATGCCGCCGATGCGCTGTCGGCGGAAAGCCTGGTCGGCTTCCTGCCGGGCGCCACGCTGACGGTGCAGCAACAGGGCGCGCCGGCGCTGCGGCGGCGGCTGCGTGGCGTGGACGGCACTGCGCGGCGCCTGTTGCTGGACGCTCCACTGCCGGTGGGCTTCGATCGCGTCGCCGCCGCCGCCGGCACCAACCCGATCACGCTGCGCCGCGAAACTTTCGCCCTCTCGGTGCTGGAGTCCGGGCGGCTGGTGGAGACCCATGCCGGGCTTGACCTGCCGGAGGCGGGGGAGATCGCCACCGTCACCGACCGCTCGCGGCTGATCCGCGCCGAGCGGTTGCCGGGCGCCGCGCCCTGCCCGCTGCCCGACCCGGCCGCAGGCCCCTACCCTACCGGCCGCCTGCGCCTCTCCGGCGGGCGCGACGGCACCGCGGCCCTGGGGGCGCAGGACCTGCTGCGCGGCCTGGCCCTGCTGGAGCCCGTGGATGAGCCGGCCGCCATCGCCATCCCGGATGCACAGCCCGAGCGGCAGCCGGCGCGGGAATTCCTGCCGCCACCCGTCATTCCCGCCGATCCCTGCGCGCTCGATGCCCCGCCGCCACCCGCGCAGCCGGAGCCCGCGCCCGTGTTGCTGGAAGCCTCGCCGCCGCTGACCCTGGCCGATCTGCGCGCCGTGCAGCGGGCCATGATCGAGCATTGCGAGCAACGCGGCGACCGCCTGGCCGTGCTGGATGCGCCGCGCGGCGATCGCGCCGCCGATCCCTTCGATCCCGATGCCGTGCGCGACTGGCGCATCGGGCTGGAGAGCCGCTTCGCTGCGCTCTACTGGCCCTGGTTGCAGGTGACGGATACCGAGGACCGCCGCGCCGCGAGCCGCCTCTGCCCACCGAGCGGCCATGCGCTGGGCGCCTTCGCCGCCTCCGACCTCGCCTTCGGCGCGCAGAAGGCCCCGGCCAATGCGCCGCTGCAATGGGTGCAGGCGGTGACGCGCGAGGCCGATGAGACGCGCCGCGCCATGCTGAACGAGGCCGGTGTCAACGTGATCCGCGCATTGCCCTCGCGCGGCATCCGCCTCTATGGCGCGCGCACCCTGGCGCCGGAGCCGGACCAGGCGCTGCTGAATGTCCGCCGCATCCTGATCCTGCTGCGCCGGGCGCTTCGCCGCGGCCTCGCCTGGGTGCCCTTCGAGCCTGACAATGCGGCGCTGCGGCGGCAGTTGCGCGCGGCGCTGGAGGGTTTCCTGGAAGACCTCTGGCGGCGCGGCAGCCTGGCCGGCGCGGTGGCGGAGGAGGCCTTCCGCGTCGCCTTCGACCCGGCCGGCGCCGCGGCGGAGGGGGAGCTGGTGATCCGCATCGCCGTCGCCCCGGTGCGCCCCGCGGAATTCGTGCTGCTCACCCTGACCCGCAGCGACGAGGCGGTGGAGATCGCCGAACCCCTGGTGCCGCCGGGAGAGGTGGCATGAGCGGCACGCGGTGCGACCCGGCGCTCGGCTTCAACTTCGCCGTCTCCCTGGTGGAGAGCGCAAGCCCCGGCGCCTTCCTGCAGCTCACGGTCGGGCTGCCGCCGCAGGGCGGCTTCGCCGAGGTCTCCGGCCTCGACCTCACTATCCAGCCCGAGGAATACCGGGAGGGCGGCAATAACGGCACGGTGCTGAAATTCTCCCGGTCGCGCGCAATGGGCAAACCTCAAGCTGCGCCGCGGCGTGGTGCGCTCCGCCGATCTCTGGGACTGGCATCGCGGCTTCCTCGATGGCCGCGGCAACAGGCGCGACGGCGTGGTGACCCTGCTCGACGAGGCCGGAGAGGCGGTGCGGAGCTGGCGCTTCACGCGCGGCCTGCCGGTGCGCTGGGTCGGGCCCGGACTGAATGCGCGGGAGGCGCAGGTGGCGATCGAGGAGATTGAGATCGCGCATGAGGGGCTCGTGCAGAGCGGCGGCGACGGCAGCCTGCTCGGCGCCCTGCAACAGCTGTTCTAGGGAGGGTGGCGATGGTGGATGTGCATATCGGGGAGCTTACCGCGAATGTCGCGCTCACCGATGACGAGGCGCCGCTCACCGCCGCGCAGGAAAATCGCCTGCTGGACCGGCTGATGGCGCGGCTCGACCAGGCAAGCCGGACACGGAGCATCGCCGAGGCCAATACCCGGCTCGGTCGCGCCGCCGCGCCGCGTCCCGACCGGCTGCGCCAGTCATGAGGGCTTTGGCGAAGGCCGAGATCCACCGGCTGAACCCGGACGGCACGCCCTCCGGCAGATCGCTGCGCGTGCAGTTCAACCCGACCGAATACACCCTGACCAAGGGCGCGCAGCTGGTTGAAATCCCGATCCCCGGCCTCGATCCGCCGATCCTGCAATTCGTCCGCGGCCAAGCGGAGACCATGGGTTTCGACCTGTTCTTCGACTCGACAGAGAAGGGCACCGGCGCCGAGGCGGAGCCGGTGACGACGAAGACCGATGCCTTCTACGACCTGGTGAAGATCGAGGGTGACCGCCACGCCCCGCCCATCGTGCTGTTCGCCTGGGGCGGCGACGCCTTCCCCGGCCACCGCCGCCCGGACAGCCAGCAGCGGCACGGCTTCAAGGGGGTGGTGGAGAGCGTGCGGCAGCGCTTCACCTATTTCTCCTCCCTCGGCCTGCCGCTGCGCGCCACGCTCACGATGTCCTTGAAGGAGTACAAGACCCTCAACCAGCAGATAGCGGAGCTGAACCTGCGCTCGCCCGACCACACCAAGGCGCATGTGGTGCAGGCCGGCGAGAGCATCACCCGCATCGCCGAGCGCACCGGCGGCGACCCGCGCGACTGGCGCCGCATCGCCGAGGCGAATGGCATCGACGACCCGCTCGCGCTACCGCCCGGCCAGCGCCTCGAAATTCCGCCGGCGCCCTGAACCATGTCCGGCACGAACCTCGTCGAACTTGCCACCACGAACCGGTCCTTCTACGTGCCGGCCTTCGAGCTGCGGGTGCGCGGCGCGCCGCTGCCGCGCAACGTGGTGCGCGACGTGAGCGAAGTGACCTATGAGGACGGCACCGACAAGGTGGACGGCTTCACCCTGGCGGTGGCGAATTGGGACACGGCGGAACGCCGCCCGAAATATATCGGCCTGCCCGCCGAGCGGGCGAAGGACCCCAATGCCAGGCTGTTCGAGCCGGGCAACGAGATCCAGCTCCTGGTCGGGTACCAGGGCGACATGCGGCTGATGATGACCGGGTTCATCACCACGCTCGATGTCGAATTCCCGGAACAGGGCGGCTCCCGCATGGTGGCGCATGGGCTGAACGTGCTCGACCGCCTGCGCCGCCGGCAATACAGCTGGAGCTGGCCGGATGACGGCAGCACCAGCATCCGCGATAGCGACGTGGCCCTTGCCCTTGCCCGCCCGCCGAACGACGCGCAGGGCCGCCCCGGCCTCGGCATGCGCATCCGCATCGACGCCAATGCGCGCGGCCGCGAGGTGGCGCAGCCGAACATCTTCATGAACAACCAGTATCCCATCGTCTTCCTGCTCGAACGCGCGCGGCGCCTGGGCTACGAGGTCACCATCGACGAGGAGGCGGCGCCCGGCACGGCAACGCCCGAGCGCATCCTCTATTTCGGCCCGACCACGCAGCTTTCCAACATCGCCTATGTACTGGAATGGGGCCGGTCGCTGCAAAGCTTCCGCCCGGTCTATTCCAGCGCGGGGCAGCTCTATGCCGTCACCGTCTGCGGCTGGGACCGTCGTGCCAAGGCCCGCATCGAGGAGCGCGTCACGCTCGACACCATCCCGGCGAGCGAACTTGCCAATCCCGATCTGATCGCCGTGGCACGCAGCGCCAACCGCGAGGATGTGGTGGTGGACCAGCCGGTCGGTTCGGTGCAGGAGGCGCGGCGCCGTGCCGGCGACATCCTGCGCGGCCAGCAGCATGGCATGGTGACGGCCACCGGCAGCACGGTGGGGCTGCCCGATCTCCGCGCCGGGCGCAGCGTGGTGATCCGCGGCACCGGCCAGCCCTTCGATGGCCGCTACTTCGTCACCGCTACGCGCCACACCGTCAATGAGCAGGGCTACCGCACCAGCTTCGATGCCAAGCGCATCGGCCCGGAAGCGAAGCCAGGGGGCAGCCGATGAGTGATTCAGGCGAAAGCGGCAGCCGCATCCAGGGCTTCGTCATCGGCACGGTGCTGGACGTGCTCGACCCGATGGGCGCGGGGCGCATCCTGCTGCAATTGGTGGTGCAACCCGGCCGCCCCACCACCGCCTGGGCCCCGGTGGCGGCACCCATGGCGGGGAATGATCGCGGCGCCTGGACCATGCCGGAGGTGAACGACGAGGCGCTGGTAGGCTTCCTGCATGGCGAGCCGGAAAGCCCCTATGTCGTGGGCTTCCTGTGGAATGGCCCGGACCGGCCGCCCTCCACCAGCCCGCGGGAGCGGATGCTGCGCTCGCTGAACGGCCACACCATCCGGCTGATCGACGAGCCACCCAGCGGCGGCGCCGCCGGCGCGCTGGTGATCGAGGATGCGCATGGCAACCGCATCGTCCTGTCGAACGGGCGCATCTCCATAGTCTCGGTGGCGCTGCTGAGCATCGAGGCGCCGGTGATCACGCTGTCCGGCCCCGGCTGGCAGCGCGTCGTCACGCCGAATTCGAATCCGATCTAGGGGCGGCGCGATGGACCAGCATATCACCCTCTCGCCCGACCTCCAGAAGCTGCTCAAGCTGCCCGATTGCAGCCTGCTGGCGCTGCCGAAGCCGAAGAAGGCGGAGCTGCGCCTGCCTTCGGGCGCGAAGCTCTCGGCCTTTTCCGACATCTCGAAGGGCATCCCGACCGATTGCTCCATGTCCTTCAGCCTGGTGCTGCAATTGGCGCCGATGCTGGCCTCCATCGAATGCCTGGTGAAGGTGCTGGCGCTGCTCGATCCGCTCATCAAGATCATGGGTGCGCTCACCAATCCGCCCAGCCTGCCCGGCCCGGAGGTGATCGAGAAATTCGGCAAGGCCGCGGTCGAGGTGATGAAATGCGTGGTCTCCTTCTCGCCGCAGGGCGGGCTGCTGGCCTTCGTCAAGGACATCATCCTGCTGATAACGCGCTTCCTGAACTGCTTCATCGGCCAGTTGGAGACCATCATCGGCATGCTCTCCGGCCTCGCCATCCAGATGCAGGCGGCGGAGGCGGCCGGCAATGACGAGTTGCAGCGCATCCTGCAATGCGCGAGGGACAACGGCATGAACTCCGCCGACCATCTCCAGGGTGCCATCGCCCCGGTGATGAACCTGGTCAGCCTGGTGGAGCCGCTGCTCTCCATCGCCGGCATCCCGCTGGAGGTGCCGGCGATCGTGCCCGGCACCGATCTCGACGGCATGCGCGAGACCTTGCAGACGCTGAAGGACGTGGTCGGCACGCTGGAGCAGATCGCGGAGGGTATCCCGGTATGACCGCCACCCGCCCCTTCCTCGGCCGCGGCTTCGGCTTCCCGCTGCGGGTCGGGCCGCGCGGCGGGTTGCCCTGGGTGGAGGATGCGACGGCGGTGGAGCGCGGCATCTGGATCGTGCTCTCCGTCGCGCGCGGCGAGATGCCGATGCAGCCGCGCTTCGGCTGCGGCATCCAGGAACTGGTCTTCGCCGACAATACCGCGGCCTCCCGCGCCGTGGTGGCGCAGCTCGTCACGGAGGCGCTGTCGGAATGGGAGCCGCGCATCGACCTGGTCGATGTGCGGGTGCGGGAGGGCGAGGAGCCCACCACCATGGCGATCGAGATCGACTACCGCATCCGCGCCAACAACGCCTTCTTCAACCTGGTCTATCCCTTCTACCCACGGGAGGGCAGGTCCTGATGCCGCTCGTCGCACCCGAACTGGACGACCGCCGCTTCGACGACCTCATGGCGGAGGTGCGCGCGCGCATCCCGCGCTACGCGCCGGAATGGACCGACCACAACGACAGCGACCCGGGCATCATCCTGGCCAAGCTCTTCGCCTGGATGACGGAGCTGACGCTCTACCGCGTCAACCGCATCCCCGACCGCGCCACCATCAAATTCCTCGAACTCGTGGGCGTGACGCCGAAACCGGCCGGTCCCGCCCGCACCGAACTCGTCTTCCGCACGGCGCGCCGCGACGTGAGCGAGGTCATCGTCCCGCGCGGCACGCAAGTGGCCGCCGCCGCCGATGCGGATGGCCCGATCCTGTTCGAGACGGAGCGCGCCGCTACCATCCTCGGCACGCCGCTGCTCGCCGTGCAGGTCTTCGACGGCTTCGGCTTCGCCCAGGTCACCACCCGCGCCGCCGCCGCCGGCCAATGGTTCCACCCCTTCGGCCCGCGGGCGGAGGAGGGCGCGGCGCTCTGCCTCGGCTTCGGGACGGAGGCGCCCTTCACCGCGCAGGATTTCGAGCTACTGTTCCGCCTGCCGGAAACCACCCGCCCGCCCACGCCGCTCGCCTGCGGCACGCCCAGCCTGCCGCCGAATGCCGAACTTGTCTGGGAATACCGCGATGCGGCCGGCTGGCAGCCGTTGCAGGCCATCGCCGATGCCACCCGCAGCTTCACCCTGGATGGCACGGTGGCGCTGCGCGGCCCCGGCGCCCTGGTCCGCCCCGCCATCCTCGGCGAGATTCGGCAGCCGCTCTACTGGCTGCGCTGCCGCCTGGCGCGCAGCGAGTACGAAACCCCGCCCCGGCTGGATGCGGTGCTGCCGAATGCCGTTACCGCCGTGCAGGCCGCGACGGTGGAGGCCGAATTGCTCGGCCGCAGCGACGGCCGGCCGGACCAGCGCTTCACCTTGGCCAATACCCCGGTCGTGCCTCTGGCACGGCCGCTGCCCGCCGGCGATGTCACCGTGCACAGCCTGCTGCTGGAGGTGGATGAGGGCGAGGGCTACCAGCCCTGGCAGGAGGTGCTGGACTTCCTGGCCTCCGGCCCGGATTCCCGCCACTACACGCTGGACCGCGCCAGCGGCATGGTGGTCTTCGGCGACAATGCACGCGGCCGCATCCCGGTGGCCTTCGCCGGTGGCGGCATCGTGGCGCGCCGCTACCAATGGGGCGGCGGCCGGCGCGGCAACCTGCCGGCTGGCGCCGTCAAGGAATTGCAGGGCTTCGTCGCCGGGATCGAGGGTGTCGCCAACCCCTATGCCGCGACCGGCGGCGCGGAGGAGGAACCGCTGGCCGAGGTGCGGCGCCGCGCCGGGGCGGAGATCGCCAGCAATGGCCGCGCCGTCACCGCCGCGGATTTCGAGACCCGTGCCCTCGCCACACCGGGCGCCCGCATCCGCCGCGCCCGGGCGTTGCCGCTGCTGCACCCGTATTACCCTGGCGCCCCGGTGCCCGGGGTGGTGACGGTGATCGTGGTGCCGGACGCGGAAGGCCCCTCCCCCCTGCCCAATGCCGCGACGCTCGCCGCGGTCTGCGCGCATCTGGACGGCGTGCGGTTGCTGACGACGGAATTGTTCGTGGCCCCGCCGCGCTACCGCACCGTGCGCGTGGAAGTGGATGTGGAGGTGCGGCCGGAGGCCGATCCGGCGCAGGTGAAGCGCCTGGTGGAGGAGCGGCTGGATGCCTTCTTCCACCCGCTGACCGGCGGGCTTGATCCCGATACGGGTGCGCCGGGCGCCGGCGGCTGGCCCTTCGGCGGCAGCATCTTCGTCTCCGACCTGTTCCGACTGATCCTGGAAACCCCCGGTGTCGCCCGCCTGACGGATGGGCAGATGACGGTGCGGGTGGATGAGGAGGCCGGGCAGTTCTGCCGCGATGTCGAGCTCTGCCCGAACGACCTGACCTGCTCGCGCGGCCATGACGTGCGGGTGCGGCTCGCCGCCGCGCGGGCGCCAAGATGAGCCGCCTGGTCCTCGATAGCCGCATCGGCTGGGCGATGCAGCGCCTTGCCGATACCACGGCGGAGGCGGCGCTGCGCCTTGCCTCGCATCCGGTGCGGCCGCGGGTGCTGGCCGATCCCGCGGGCATGCTGGGCGGCCTCACCGCGCCGGTCTGGGCGGTGGCGGCGGGGCCGCTGGCCTTGTTCCTGCTGGACCGCGGCGGCACGCGCATCCTGCTCTATGATCCCTGCCTGGAGTGTTTCGCGTTGCTCGGCTGCCTGGATGGCCGACTCGATGGCGCACGCGCGCTGGCGCTCGATGCGCGCGGGCGGCTGCTGGTGGCGGATACCGGCAATCGCCGCATCCAGGTGGTGGACCCGGTGCTGGGCCGCGTGCTGCGCAGCATCGGCCCGGTGCGGCGCGGCGCCGATGGCATGCCGCATCCGGCACGGTCCTCGCCGGTGCTGGACCCGGCCACCGGCCTGCCGACCGGCGCCTACGCCTGGCCCGCCGGCACATGGGAGCCGATGGCTTTGGCCACCCTGCCGGACAGTGGCGCCCTGATTGCCGATCGCGCCAATGCGGCGTTGTGGCACATGGATGCGCATGGCCGGCTCGCGCCCTTCGCCGATGGCCCGGCGCCGGATGGCACGCGCATCGCCGCTCCCGTGGCGCTGCAGCGCGACCGCGAGGGCCGCATCTACATCGTGCAGGAAGGGCAGGACGCGCTGCGCGTGCTGGCGCCGGATGGCGGTTTCCTCGAGGACATCGCGTTGCCGGAGCCGCTGGCGCCGCGCTTCGACCCGCCCGCCGTAAGCGTCGATGCGGATGGCACCATCTGGATCTCGCCGCGCATCCCCGGCCCGGTGCTGCGGATCTGCCGCGATGCGGCCGGGCGCTGCGACCCTGCCATGCCGGTGCATCAGGTGCCGCCGCAATGCACGCTGCTGGCTTTCGACCACGATGGCGCCGCGATCCTCGGTGATGCGCGCCAGCCCTGCCTCTCGCGCGCCGCTGAGCGGGCTTTCGCCGCCACGGGATTCGCCATCAGCGCACCGCTCGACAGCCGGCTGGGCGGCTGCCTCTGGGACCGGGTGATGCTGACCGCCGCGGTGCCGGCGGGCACGCGCCTCATGGTCGAGACCTTCACCGCCGAGGCGCCCTGGTCGCCCACGGAGATCGAGGTGCTGCCGGAGGAACGCTGGCGCCGGGCGGAATTCACCGCGCCGGATCGCGATGGAACCTGGGACGCGGCGGTGCTGAGCCCGCCGGGCCGCTATCTCTGGCTACGCCTCACGCTGTCCGGCGACGGCGCGCTGAGCCCGGAGGTGACGCGCATCGAGGCGAATTGGCCGCGCGAAACCAGCCGCCGCCACCTGCCGCCGGCCATGGCGCCGGACCCGGAATCCGCGGATTTCCTCGACCGCTTCCTGCTGGTCTTCGACCGGGTGCGCGCCGGCTATACCCGCAAGCTGGACGACCTCGCGGGCCTCTTCGACAGCATGGCGACGCCGGCCGCCGAGCCCGGCGAATTCGGTCCCGATTTCCTGGACTGGCTCGCCGACTGGATCGGGCTTGCGCTGGAGCGCAACTGGCCGGTCGCCGCGCGCCGCCGCCTGGTGCGGGAGGCGGCGCGGCTCTATCGGCTGCGCGGCACGCCGCTCGGGCTGCGCCGGCACGTGGCGATCTATACCGGCAGCGAGCCGCGGCTGATCGAGCATTTCCGCATGCGGCAATGGCTGGCGCTCGGCAGCGGCCGGCTCGATGCCGGCACGCGGCTCTGGGGCCCGGAGGTGATGGCGCGGCTGCAGCTCGATGCCTTCGCGCAGATCGGGCAGTTCGTGCTGACCGATACCGGCGACCCGCTGACCGATCCCTTCGGCGCCACCGCGCATCGCGCCACGCTGCTGGTGCCGGTGGAGGAGCCCGGGGATGCGCGGTTGCAGGCGACGGTGGAGCGCATCGCCGCACTGGCCGCGCCCGCGCATGTGCTGCTGGAGGTGCGGCTGCTCGCGGCCGGCTTCCGGCTGGGCTGCGAGGCGGTGCTCGGCGCGGCCACGCGGCTGCCACGGCGGCCGGCGCCGGCGCGGCTGGATGCGGCGGTGCTTGGCGGCGCGCCGCTGGCCGGCGTGCCGGGCTTCCGGCTCGGCTCGCGCGGCGGCGCGCGGCTCGGCGCCGAGACCAGGCTGAATGGCTGAAAGGGGACGGGCATGCTGCATGACATGAGGCTGGATGCACGGATCGGCTGCCCCGCCTGCGAGCAGGATGCCTTCGCGCGCAATGCCTGGTTCGACGGCAAGATCGTCACCGCCAGCGACCTGGTGACCGAGCAGGACTACCTGCTCACCAAGCATCGCCGCCACGCGCGGCTGCTGCATGGCTGGGGCGTGGTCTGCGGGCTGCGCGTGCGGGAGCATCCCAATCCCGATTGCCGGAAGCAATGGGTGGTGGTGGAGCCGGGCAGCGCGCTCGACTGCTGCGGCCATGAGGTGCGGGTGGATCAGCCGACGCTGTTCGACTTCCGCGCCGCCTTCCTCGCCACCTGGCAGGCTGCGCATGGCAAGGCGGCGGCACCGGATGCAGGTACGCACCGGGTCGAGATCGCACTGCGCTACGCCGAATGCCCGGCCGAGCCGGTGCCCGTGCTCTTCGAGGGCTGCGCGCCCGGCGGCGAAGCCTGCCTGCCGAGCCGGGTGGTGGAGGGCTTCGAACTCGCCCTGCTGCTGGACCGTCCACCACCGGACCCGCCGCATGCCGGGGCGCGGCTCGCCTGGCAATCCACCATCGGCGCGCAGGGCGCCGTGCGGGTGCGGCTGCACGAGCCCTCCGGCCGCGCCTTCATCCTGGCCGCCGATCCGGCCGCGACCCTGCTGGTGGCCGATCTCGCCACCGGCGCGATCCTGGCCGCCACTGCCGATGCTGGATTCACGCCGCTCGATCTCGCAGTCTCCACGGATGGGCTGCATGTGTTTCTGACGCTGGCGCCGAATGGCGGCGGCGACCCGGAGGTCCGCGTGCTGGAGGCCGGCAATCCGGCGGCGGCGGCGCTGCATACGCTGGCGGTCGGCGGCGGCGCCGGGCAGACGGTGCGGCTGCTGGCGCTGCCGGATGGGCGGCTCGCCGCAGCCGTCACCGCCGCCGATGAGGTGCGGATCTGGGCCAGTGACATCACCGGGGCGGCAGCACCGGCGGCGCCCGCTACCCTGGCGGTTGCGAATGCGCCCGGCCCCTTGGCGCTGCCGGTGCCCGCGACGCATCTCTATGCTGCGGCGACTGGGGCAGCGGAGATCGCCGCCATCCGCCTCTCGGATCTCGCCGTGGTAACGCTGCCGGTCGGGGCCGGCGGCCCGGAGCGGCCGGTGGCGCTGGCGGCGGCGCGGCGCGGCGGCCGCGATCTGCTCGCGGTGGCGGATGGCGCGGCCGAGGCCGTGCTGCTGATCGAGGCCAGCCCGGATGCGGCGCTGCCGGCGGACCAGGCCAAGGCCCTGGGCACGCCGCTGACGGGCCTCGGCGGCGCGCCGGTGGATGTCGCGCTCTCGCCCGAGGGCCAGTGGCTCGCCGTGCTGCTGCGCGCGGCGGATGGCACCGGCGCGGCCCGCGCGGCCTCCGTTGCGCGCATCGCCGATACGGCGCCGGATGCGGTTGGCCCGGCGCTGCCGGTCGGGGCGGAGCCGCGCGCGCTGGTCGCGCAATCGGATGGCGCCAGGCTGCTCGTCGCCTATGCCGGCGAAACCCCGGCCACCGGCGGCGTCGCGGTGCTGGAGGCAACGGAGGATGACTGCCGGGCGCATCTCCGCGCGCCCGCGATCTGCCCCTCCTGCGGCGCCGGGGACGAGTTGGTGCTCGCCACCATCGCGGATTACCGCTGGGAGGATGCGGTAGGCACGGCGCGGCTCGACCACGGCCCGCGCCGGCGCGAACTGGCCAGCACCGCGGCCTTGCAGGAAGCGCTGCTCTGCGTGATGGACCACGCGGTGGGCGGCGTGCCGGGCAAGGATGGCCCGCCCGGCCCGCCCGGCGCCCCTGGCCAGCCTGGCGCACCCGGTCAGCCCGGTACCCCTGGCGAACCCGGTGCCCCTGGCCAGCCTGGTGCCCCGGGTCAGCCTGGCGCACCTGGCCAGCCTGGCGCCCCTGGCGATCCGGGAAGCTGGCCCAAGCTCGACCTGCCGCACATCGTCGCAGTGAATTGGCCGCATGCGGAGCAGCTCAAGCTCTCGGACCCACGCGCGCAGCGGATGATGCGCGACGGGTTGCTCGTCGCCTTCGCCAAGGACCACGCGGTGCTGGCGCAGACCTTCGCGGCCGATACGGTGAGCCAGCATGTCGTGCAGGTGACCTTCGGCCGGGCGCAGGTCGGCGACCAACTGCCCTTCACCCAGACCTGCTTCTGCCAGGTGGATGGCCTGGTCGCCGGGCTGATGCTGGAAGCCGAATGCGGCAGCGTGCCGGAAATGCGCGACGACAGGATGCAGGATGAAGGCCCCGTCACCGGGCTCCGCTTCCTGCCGGTGTTCCGCCGCGGGCGAGAGACGGTGCCGGCCCGGGCGCCCTGGCCGGCCGGCGTCTACCGCGTGGTGATCGAGGGCAATTTCATCCTGGGCGAGCGCGAGATCGAGGTGCCGGATCCGCTGGACCCGGCCAAGCGGATCAAGGTGCATCCGGCGCTCGACGCCGAGCATTTCGCCCCCGGCCTCTCGCGCGACACCGGCGACCCGCCACCGCCGCTGCTGCGCCGCCGTTGCCCCACCGGCGACGGCCTGGAGGGTGGGCGCTTCGTCAGTTGGTTCGAGCTGGTGTGAGGGTGCGATGAGCGCAAGCATGAATGCCGGGCACACCGTCGCATCGGGCTGCGGCTGCCCGGTCTGCCGCGGGCTGCAATTATTCGAATCGCCGAAATACGCCACCGGCGCGCTGCTCTCGGCCGAGGACCTGTCGAGCGAACAGGCTTTCGTTCGGGCCAAGATGCGGCTGCACAACCGGCATCTGCATGGCTGGGGCGTGGTCTGCGGCCTGAAGGTGGTCTGCGATGATTGCGAGGGCTCGGTGCGCATCCTGCCGGGTTATGCGCTGGACCCCTGCGGCAACGACATCGTGCTGGCGGAGGCGACGCGCTTCGATGTGGTGAAGGCGATCCGCGACTGCCGCGACCTGCGGCGCCCGAAGCTCGGCGATTGCGACCCCTTCGTCCCCGCCCCCGATCCGGGCTGCCGCGATGTCGAGACGCATTGGTGCGTCACGCTCCGCTTCAAGGAGGTGGAGAGCGCGCATACGGTTTCGCTGGCCCGCCAGACAGTCTCGCCCGGCGGTTGCGGCTGCGGCCAGAGCCCCTGCCGCTGCGGTGGCGGCAATGCCGCGGGCTGCGGCTGCGGCCGCAGTGGCACCGGCTCCGGCGTGCTCTCCTCGGCCCCGGCCGGCAAGCTCGGCTTTGCCCTGCCGGGCTGCGCGCCACGCCGCCTGGTGGAATGCTTCGAGATCGGCGTGGTCGAGCGCAAGGAACCCTGCGCGCCGCTCTGGCGCCGCGATCCGCAGGGCGACAAGCCGCAGGGCTTCGCCGGCGGGCTGATCCCGGCGGACAGCCTGCTCGGCCGCATCCTGGGCTGCGGCCAGGAGGCGATCGCCATCCTTGAGAACCGGCTGACCGAGGCCGATGCGAAGGCGCTGGCCGGTTTCGCGGGCGCGCCGCAGCCTGGCGTCACCGCCCAGGCGATGCATGACGCGCTGTGCCGGCTGCGCCAGGCGCTGATCGACTTCCTGATGCGCCACGACCCCGTGCATTGCCAGATGCTGCGCTCGCTGGACGACCTCATGGTGCCGGTGCCGCAGCCACCCCAGATCGGCCTCGCCAATGCGGCTGGTGAGAGCCCGGCGAACTATGCCGCGCGCGCCAGCCGGGTGGCGGAGGGGCTGTTCGGCGTATGGTTGCAGGCCACGATCGACTGCGTCTGCGACGCGCTGCTGCCGCGCTGCCCGGAAGACCCGCTGGACGACCGCGTGCCGATCGCCTGCGTCACGGTCAAGGGCGACCGCATCATCAGCATCTGCAACCATAGCTGCCGCCGCTATGCCGGCGCCTTCCCCTCATTGTTCCACTGGCTCTCGCTGGTGCCGGTGGTGCCGCTGGTCTCGAAGCTGCTGGCCACGCTCTGCTGCACCCCAGTGGCCGAGATGTTCCAGTTTGCCAGTTCCACCGACGCGACCGGCGCCTGGCGGTCGGCGCTGGCCGCGGATGGCTTCGCCGTGCCGCGCAGCCTGGTGCGGGAGGTGCAAGGGCTGGATCTCGGCAAGCTCGCCGGCGAGTTCCTGCGCCCGGTCATCGACCGCCCGCCGGTCGCCGCGCCACTCGGCAAGGCACCGCAGGAGGCGGTGGCGGCGCTGGCGGCACTCGGCGTGGAGGCCAAGGTCGAGGAAGTGGCGGACCCCGGAGCGGCAAGCCTCGCGACGCTCGACGCCATGCTGCGCGCCAGGGAGCGAGGGGCGACGCTGCTGGTCCATCAGGGCAAGGTCGTCGGCATGCGCCTCACCGAGGCCAGATCGGCCCCGGCACCAGCCGCGGATGAGGTCGCCAGCCTGCGCAGCGAATTGGCCACGCTGCGGGCCCGTATGGCCCGGCTCGATCCGGGAGGCGAGCGATGAGCGGCACCACGCAGCGGCTGCATTATTTCCAGCGGCAATTGCTCGGCGCGGCCGATTTCACCGCCGAGCAGGCCTATCACCGCAATTGGCGGCGGCGGCACAATCTCGGCCCGCATCTCTGGGGCGTGGTGACCGGCCTCGAATTGGTGGGAATTGCCGCGCGAGGGCGATGCCGAGTTCCGCGACGTCATCGTCATGCCCGGCCTCGCCGTCGATCTCTTCGGGCGGGAGGTGCTGGTGCCGGCGCCTACCCGGCTCGACCCCGCGCTGTTTGCCGCGCTGGCCGGCGACCAGAAGCGCGAGGTCTGGATCGGCTTCGCCGAGGCGGCACTGCGCGACGGCATGGCCGCACGCATGATCTGCGAGGGCACCGAGACCTTCGCCCGGGTCGATGAGGGCTTCCGGCTCTTCGCCGGGCCGCAATCCACGGTGCTGTGGGATTTGGCCCGCGCCTCGGTCATCATCGGTGGCGAGGAGGCGGTGCCGCCGCCGCCCGCCACCGCCCGGCCGGAGCAGCCGCAACTGCCGCCGGACGGCTCGGCCGCGACCCAGGAATTCGAGGCGCCGGACGAGATCCGCACCTGGCTGCTGCGGCTCGGCAGCGTCCGCTGGGATGGCGGCGCCGGGAGAATTCCGCCCGGTCGCGGCGCCCGCCGACCTCACCGAAGGCCGCATCTGGGCCGGCTTCACCGGCGCCGCGCTGCTGAGCGAATCCGGTGGCCTCCGCCTCGCCCCGCGCCGGCCCTTCGCGGATGCGGATGCGCAGGATTTCGCCACCCTGGAGGGGCGTCTCACCGTCCAGGGCCGCATCGTCGCGAAGCAGGATGTGGAACTGCATGGCGGCAAGCTGCGGGCCCGCACGGTGCTCGGCGCCGATGAGAATGCGCCGCTCTGGCTGCAACGCCGCCCGGCGCCCGCGGAGGGCATCAGCGCCGAGCTGCACCTGCATATCGGCGACGATCCGGCGGCGAAGACCACCCGCTTTTCGGTGGGCGCCGGGGCGGATGCCAGCGTGAAGCCGGCGCTGGCAGTGCGGGCCGACCGCAAGGTGGATGTGCCGGATGGCAAGCTGCGCTTCTCCGGCGCCACGCGCCGCCAGGCGATCGACCTCAGCCTGGAGAACGATGCGCAGGACGGCGCCCATGGCATCGGCGTGCAGAACGGCGCCGCCTATATGCGCACGGCGGGCGACCTCTACTGGTATCGCGGCGGCGCGCATCAGGACGATGCGGGGGGAGCCTGGGGCCGGCGGCAGCGTGCTGCTGCGGCTCGACAGCCTCGGCCGGCTGCTCTTCGGCGCCACGACACGGCAGATGCTGAATCTCTGGCGCGAGGGCTATGGCATCGGCGTGCAGGCATCGACGCTCTATTTCCGTTCGGATTTCGATTTCGCCTGGCATCGCGGCGGCACGCATGTGGATGCGCAGGGCCAGCCGGGCGCCGGCGGCACGCAGTTGCTGCTGCTCGACCGCGAGGGTCGGCTTTCCTTCGGCACCCAGACCCAGCAGATGCTGAATCTCTGGGGCGATGCCTATGGCACCGGCGTGCAGGACTTCACCCTTTATCAGCGCAGCGGCGCGGATTTCTGCTGGTTCCGCGGCGGCGCCCATAGCAATGCGCGCGGCGATGCAGGCGGCGGCCTCAGGGCGATGCGCCTTGATGCCACGGGGCTGACGGTGGCCGGGGATATCGGGGCGAGCGGCGATGTCCTCGCCGGCGGCCAACGCATCCCGCTGGTGGACGTGCAGACCGGCGTGATCACCTTGAACGTGACGCCCGGCCCCGGCAATACCACCAGCACGGGCCTGCATGTCTTCGACGTGACCAGCGCGCTCGGCAGCTACGGCAATGTCAGCCTCATGGTGGCGCTGGCCGAGATCTCCAATGTCAGCACCGCGACCGGCGCCCGCTGGCGGGTGCAGCCGGAGGGCGTCCCGCAACGCCTGGCAGCAAACCGCGCCCGCTTCCAGGTGCGCTGGCAGGTGGACGACACCGACGGCATGCTGAACCGCTTCAGTTGGATCGCCATCTTCACCGCGTGAGGGAGGGAGGCATGGACCTGCCCATGGACCACCTGGCCGAGTTGCCGGCGGCGGCGCTGGAACAGCGGCTCGCCGCGCGGCTCGGCACCCTGCGCACCGAATTCGCGCTCGGCGAGCGGCGGCTGATGGCGCTGGAGGAGGAGGGGCGGGCGCTGCGCGACACCATGCTGCGCATCGCGGGCGCGATCGAGGTGCTGCAGGCGGAACTCGGCCCGCCGCGGCCGCCGGAATAGGGCCAGCACCTCATGCCCGGCCAGGTGACGATCGCCCGGCTGGCGCTCGCGGCCCGCGCGCCGCGCAGCCGGCCGCCGCGCCCCGGCCTGGCCGGGGAGTTGCGGGAGGCGGCGGAGCGTCTGCTGGCGCCGCATCTGGCCCAGGCCTTGGAAGCGGTGCTGCCGCCGGGCGATGGCGTGCTGCTGATCCGCTCGCTCTCGGTCGATATCGCCGTGCTGGCGCGCTGGGACCCCGCGCGCATCGCCGCCCGCCTCGCCGCCGCCATCGCCGAGGCGATCGCCCGTGCGCTTCGTGAGGAGGGGCCCGGCATCCTCCGCATCCGGGATGGCGCCACGCATCGTGCGCAGGTGCTGACCGATGTCATCGCCGGCCGGGGCGCGCTGTGGCACCACGGGGCACATCGCCAGGCCGCCGCCCGCCCGGTGCCGGCGGCCCTCGCCCGGCTGCTGGAGGCGGCGGGGGCGGAGGGACCGCCCGCCCTCGCCGCCACCGGGCCGGCAATGGCGGCACGCATCCTGCGCCGGATCGAACCCGCGGCAGCGGCACGCATCGCGCTGGCCTGGGGGGGTGGCGCCCGCCCTGCCTGCGACGCCCGCCCCGCCCCTGGCCTTGCGCGCGGTGGTGACGGAGGCGCGCGCGGCGCTGCCGCCGGACCTCGCCGCCGATCCGCTGCGTGGCCCCCTGCTCGCGCTGGCTCTGGCGCGGGCCGCCGCGCCCGGTGCCGAGGCTGGGGCGCTGGCTGCCACCATCCGGGCGGATTTCGCGCCGGCGGCACCGGCCCCACCCCTGCCACGCCGCGGCGCCGACCCGCCTCCGGCGGAGGCGGCGCGCAACCGGTCCGCAGCGCGCCCGTCCGGCGCGGTGGCTGGCACAGCCGTCGCCGCTGCCGCGTCGCCCGTGGAGGGCTGGATCGGCACCACCTGGCATGCGCCGCTCTTCCTGCTCTGGCGCGATGCGCTGGAGACCGGCGCGCTGGGCCACGCGGCCCGCCTGGCCGGCGGGGCCGAGGCAGGCGCCGCGGCCCTCGCCCGAACGCTGGCCGGTCCTGGCGCCGATCCCCTGGCCGACCCCAGCATCCGCATGCTGCTGGACCTGGCGGAAGATCCCGGCCCGGTGCCGCCCGCGCGCCTCACGCCCGCCACCCTGCTGGAGGCCTTGCAGGCGGAAACCTGGCCGCCGCCCAACCCGGCCGCGCTGGTGCTGGAGGCTTTGCCGGGCGAGCCGCCGCACTGGCTGCTGGCCGATGCGGCCACCGCGACCTGGCTCCGCCTCAGCGGCCAGCCGATGCCCGGGGTGCCGGGGCTGCCGTTGCTGCTCGGCATGGCGGATGCCGCCGCACTCGGCGGGGCGACCCAACCGGCCGGGGATGGGCGTGTCTGGCTGCTGGGCGGCGCTGACATACCCACCACGCTGCCGCCGCTCGCTCGGCTGCCCGGCCGGCTGGCGCGGGATGCGGCGGCGCTGGTGCCCCCTGGCGCGCCGGATGCGGCAACCGCGCTGGCCTGGGCGGTGCTCGGCCAGCATGTGGTGCGGCGCTTCGCCCGGCGCCTGCCCGGCTTCGGCCATGCCGGGCTGGACTGGCTGCGCGCCAATATGCTGCCGGAAACGGCCACGCTGCGCCAAGCTGAGGGCCGGGACGGGCCGCGGCTCCTGGTCCGCCTCGACCCGCCGCCGCTCGCCCCGCAGCTTCGCATGGCCGGGATCGTCCCGGCCGCCTATGGGCTGCCGGGCGGGGCGGAGGTTGTCCTTGGCTTCGCCGAAGGCTGAGCGGCCATGCCGACGGCCCCCCTTGCCGACCTCATGGACCGGCTGGCGCTGCTCCGGCTGCGGCTGGCCCGGCATGTGGCCCTGCTGCGCGCCACCGGCCGCTTCAACGAGGACCCCTTCCGCGGCCTCTATGTCGCCGAGGCGGAGGCCGATGCGGCGCTGGAGGATCCCGCGCCCGCAGGCGCCTGGGCCGAACGCGCCGCCGCGCTGGCGGCCCGCTTGGCCACCCGGGAGGCGGCGCTGCGGCAGCGCGACCTGGCCGAGCCCGATCTGCCCCTGCCCCGTCTGATCCGCCGCTTCGGCCTGGAGGAGGCCGCCGCCACTGCCCTGCTCGCCGCCGCCGCAGCGGCTTTCGACAGCCGCTTCGCCACGCTCTTCGCCTATGCGCAGAACGACGCGGCGGCGCGGCAGCCCGGCATCGGGCTGGTGCTGGACCTTGTGGCGCCGAGCCCCGAACTGCGCGCCGCCGGCCTCGCCGCGCTGGGGCCGGGGGCGCCGCTGCGCGCCTTCCGCCTACTGGCCCCGCCGCCGCCCGAATTCCGCGAGGATGCACGGCCGGGCACGCCGCTGCTCGCCGACCCCGCCCTGCTGGCGCTGCTGCTGGGCGGCGAGGACACCGCCCTTTCCGGCGCGCTGCGACCGCTGCCGGAACTGGCGGGGGAGGCGCTGGATGGCCCCGCCGCGATGCTCGCCCGGCACTGCGCCGAGGCCGGGGCGCAGCCGGTCGTCGCCGCGCTTTGCGGCCAAGCAGATGCCGGCCAGGCCCTGCTGGCACAGCGCCAGGCCGAAGCCGCCGGCCACCCGTTGCTGGCGCTCGACCCCACCCATCCCGAGGCTGCCGCCTGCGATGACGCCACGCTCGCCGCGCTGGTCGGGCGCGCGCTGCGGCTGGCCGATGCGGCAGTCTTCCTCGCCTTGCCGGACGGGATGGAAGTCGCCCGCCTGCGCCGGTTGCTCCAGGCCGCGGCGCGGCCGGGCCGGCCGGTCTTCCTCGCCGCCGCGCTGGCGCCGGACCCCGGCTGCCTGCCGCCCGGCGTTGCACTGGCCGAGGTCGCGCTGCCCGTGCCGGACGAGGCGGCGCGGCAGGGCTGGTGGCGGGCCGCGCTGGCTGGGGAGGGCGCTACCGCGCTCGCCGCCCCGCTGGCACGGCAGACGCGGCTCGGGCCGCTCGGCATCGCCGCCGCCATCGCCCGCGCCCGCCGCCTCGCCCCGCCCGGTGCCTGGCCGCCCGCGGAACCGGCGCCGCTGGCCGAGGCGGCGCGACGCAGCGCCGGCCCCGCCCTCGCCCGGCTGGCGCAGCCCGTGGCGGTGCCGCATGGCTGGGACGACCTGGTGCTGCCGAACGACCAGCGGGAGGAGTTGGAACTGCTGGTGGCCGCCACCACCCAGGGCGCCCGCCTCACCGGCTGGGGCTTCGGCCCGGCCGGCCGGCCGCCGGCGCTGGTGGCGCTGTTTGCCGGGCCGAGCGGCACCGGCAAGACCATGGCGGCCGGGCTGGTCGCCCGCCGCGCCGGGCTGCCGCTGCACCGCATCGACCTCTCGGCGGTGGTCAGCAAATACATCGGCGAAACCGAGAAGCAGCTCGACCAGGTATTGCGCGAGGCGGAGGCGATCGGCGCCGCGCTGCTCTTCGACGAGGCCGATGCGCTCTTCGGCAAGCGCGCCGAGGTGAAGGACGCACGCGACCGCTATGCCAACCAGGAAGTCGCCTTCCTGCTGCAACGCATCGAGTGTTTCGACGGGCTGGTGATCCTCACCACCAATCTCGGCGGCCATATCGACCAGGCTTTCCTGCGCCGCATCGCCTATGCCGTGCACTTCCCCATGCCGGACGAGGCGATGCGGGCGGAGCTCTGGCGCCGCGCCTTCCCCGGCGCCGCGCCGCTGGCACCGGACCTCGATCTCGGCCTGCTGGCGCGCAGCTTCGAGATCACCGGCGGCAATATCCGCAACGCCGCGCTCGGGGCGGCGCATCGCGCGGCGGCCGAGGACCGCGCCATCACCATGCCGGATGCGGTGCGGGCGGTGGCGCGGGAGGTGCGTAAGCTCGGCCGGCTGCCGAGCCGGGCTGAATTCGGCCCGCTCTACGCGGTGCTGGCAAGCGGGGCGCCGCCCGGCGGAAGGGCGGCATGAAGGCACCGCGCGAACCGTCCCCGGCGGCACCGGGCGCGGTGATCGAGGCGCCGGCTCCGGTGGCGGAGCGGCACGGCCCGCTCTGGGCGCTGGCGGATACCGATGCAGGGGCCGGGCCGGGGCGGGTCGCGGCCCTGCAAAGGGTGCAGGCCCTGGCCGGCAACCAGGCCCTGGCGGCCTCCCGCGCAGCGCCGGGGCCGGCCGCGCCGCCCGGCCCCGCCTATCCCACCACGGCCCCACCGCCGCTGCCACCCGCGACCGAAACCGGGGTGGAAGCCGAGGCCACCCCCGGGGCCGCACCCGAGGCGCGGCCCACCCCGCCCCAGGCCGCCGAAGCCGCCACCGCCACGCCCGGCGCCGCGCCGCCCCGCGCCGCGCCACAGCCGGCCCTGATCGAGGCGCGGCCCGATGGCCGGGTGCTCGGCCCAGCCGAGATCCGCGCCGCGGCCGCCGCCGCGGCCGCCCGGCTTTCCGCCCCCGGCCTGCCCGGCGCCGCCGCCCGCGCCCCGCTCGACGCCGCGCGGGAGGGAATCGAGGCGCGCGGTGCCGCCCGCGTGGCGGCCGCGCGCCAGCCGCCGGGCCGCCTCGCCGGCCGCGCGCCCCGCCCCGGCCGCGCCCCACCGCGCGAGGACCCCGGCCCGATCCCGGAGGCGATGAAGGCGCTGCAGGAGAAGACGCTGCGTGACCTGCCGCCGGTCAGCCTGCCGCCGGTGCAGCGCAGCCCGGAAGGCACCCTGCCCGATGTCAGCGGCCCGGTGCTGACCGAGGAGCAACTCCGCCTGGTGCGGCTCGGCGATGCGGCCATCGACCAGCGCGAGCTCGACCCGGAGGAGACGGCGCGGCTCAAGGAGATCCGGCGCGGCCTCACCCAGGGGCAGGCCGCCACCGCGCCGGCGCCCGAGGCCGCCATTCCCACGGCGCCGGTGCCGACCTCCGTGCCGGTGCAGGACGAGCCGATCGCCGGCGCGACGCTGACCCCCGAGCAGCGCGCCCTCTTCGCCCAGGTGGTGGGCCAATTGGCCGGCGACCCGGAGGGCGAGGCCGCCACCGTGCTGCACAGCATCCGCGAGATGCATTCGGCCTATCCCGGCGGCAAGCTGCAACAGGCCTGGTCGCTGCCCGACAGCCCGCTGAACGACACCGACCTCAAGCCGGAGGTCGCCGCCGCCATCCGCGAGCAGACGCGGCTGCTGGCCGAAAGCCTCGGCCTCGCGCAGGCCGAGATCGACACCGCGATCACCGAGCGGCGGGCCAGCCTCCAGGCGCAGCGGGAGGCGGCCTCCGGCGCCATCACCCTGGTTGCCGCGCAGGCCGATGCCAGCGCCACCACCGTCGCGGCCCGCAGCACGGCGCAGGCCCAGGCGACCGCCAATGCCGCGCAAACCGCCGCCGCGGCGGACCGCGCCGCCGCCAGCCGCCGCCGCGGCCGGCCCACGGTGCGCGAGCGGGTGGAGCGCAGCCTCGGCGACATCCGCGGCAAGGTGGCCGAAGCCTATGCCCGGTTCGATGCGCAATTGCGCAACCGCGAACGCGCCCTGGCCGAGGCCGCGCGCCGGCAGGGCACCGCCTATCGCCTGGCCCAGACGCGCGACGAGCTGGCGCTGCGCCCGCTCGGCCTCGGCGGCCTGCCGCGCGCCGGCCTGGTCCGCCGCTGGGCCGATACGGCGGTGATCGCGCTGAATGCCGAGCGCGACCGCCTGGCCGGCGAGGCCCGCACCGCCGTGCAGGGCTTCCGGCGTGAGCTGGACGAGGCCGGCGGCGCCGCCTTCGCCGCGCTGCGCGACTGGGCGGGGCGGCAGAGCACCGCGAACGAGACCTGGTGGACCGATCTCGACCGGCAGCTCACCGAATGGTCCACGGATACCGCCGCCCGCGCCCGCGCCTGGGAGGGCGCGCAGGGCCAGACGGTGCGGCTGGCGCTGGCGCAGGATCTCGCCTCCCTGCAGAAGCTGGCGGCCTTGCAGCAGGCCGGGCAGCAGCAGCAGGCGCGCGACTATGTCGCCTCGCTGGACCGCGAGGCGCAGGCGGTCGTCACCGGCGTACTCGGCACTGCCGGCGGCGGCGCCCCCGATATCGCGGGCGGCCTCGCCGCCGGGATGCGGGAGCGGGTGCGGGCGGCGCAGCAGACCGCGATGGAACCGCGGCTGCAGGCCAAGGTGATGGCGCTGCCGGATGTGCGGGAATCGATGCCGGCCCTCACCATCCTGCTCCGCGCGGCGCAGCCGGACTGGGATGTCGTGCATGCCGCCGAGGAGGTGCGCGCGGGAGTCCGGGGCCCCGGCACCGACGAGGCGCGGGTGCTGGAGGCGCTGCGCGGCCTCTCGCCCCTCGCCGTCAAGGCGCTGCGCATTCAGTACCAGGCGAGCCATGGCGAGAGCTTGCAGGAGGCGCTGGAGGACGACCTCAACGACGAGGAGATGGAAGCCGCCAACGACCTGCTGCGCGGCAATGTCGTGGAAGGCGCGGTGGGCAGCCTGCGCTCCGCGGTCAGCGGCCTCGGCACCGACAAGGAGGCGATCAACACCATCCTGCGCTCGCTCACCGAGGACCAGCGGATGCGGGTCCTGGCGCGCTACCAGGAGCGCTTCGGCGAGAGCCTGGAGGCCGCGATCCGCGGCGAGTGGATGCCGAGCGGGGACAAGGACGTCTCTCTGGCGCTGGCGGAGGGCGACCGGCAGGGGGCCACCGCGCTGGAACTGGCGGCGGCGGTGGAGACGCATACCACCCCCTCGGACCCCGAGGGCGGCGGTGGCGGCGAGGTCTATTACGGTTTCGACCGCAGCCGCGCCCAGACCACCTATGCCCGCATCCGGCGCGAGGTGGAGCAGGAGGCCGGACCGAAAGGCTGGGTCACCGAGCAGGTCGAGGCCGAGGTCGCGCTCCGCTACAGCGAGACGGAGAAGGTCTTCGACCAGAAATTCGCCAATGCGCCCTGGGCGCAGCGCGAGCCCGGCGCAGCATCGCAACAGGGAGGCCCGCAGCAGGGCGGCGCGCTGCGCGCCGCCTTCGCCCAGGCCGGCGGCCCCTCGGCGGAATTCCTGAACGCCATCGCCAGCAACGACCTGGCGGCGGCGGATGTGGCGCGGCTGCGGCTGGAGGATGCGGGCCTCTGGGCCGAGGACGCGGCGATCAACAACGTCTTCCGCGACCAGAACGCCCGCAGCCTGGCCGAGGTGCAGCGCGACCTCGGCCCGGTGCTCTCGGCCCGCACCGCGGACCGCCTGGACCGGCTCGACCGCGACCCGAAGACCGCCTTCGCCACCGAGGAGGACCGGGTCAATACCCGCATGCGGCTGGAACGCGAGGCGGCGCGGGAGATGGCGCAGCAGGCGGATGCGCGGACGCGCGAGCGCATGCAGCGGCTCGGCACCCTCTATCAGGCGGCGAGCGGCCGGTCGCTCAGCACCATGATCGAGGCGAATATGAGCGGGACCGCGCGGCGCGAGGCCCGCGCCCGCGTCGCGCAGGATGGCATCCTCACCCCCTATCAGCGGCTGCGCTTCTCCATCGAGGGTCTCGGCACCGACATGCCGGAGCTGCGCGGCACGCTCTCCAGCATGACCAAGCAGGAGATCGAACAGGCCGACGCGGATTGGCGGCGGGACCATGACGGCGAGAGCCTGATCGACGCGATTCGCGGCGACACCAGCGGCCGCGAGGAAGCCGACCTGGTGGACATGGCCGAGCACGGCACGCCCCAGACCGCGGCCGAGCTGGTGGACCAGGCGCGGCGCCGCTACGAAAGCGACCGGCGGAGCGAGGCTGGGGCCGGCGCCTACCTGACCCGCCACGAGACGGCCGCCGCCAAGGCCGAGCTGGAATTGCTCGAAGGCAACCTGAAGCAGCTCCGCAACCCGAAGCTGTCGCGCGAGCAGCGCAGCGCGGTGGGCGCCAGCTTCGACATCCGCGTCGAGCGCACCATGGCGGCGATCGAGCTGCAGCGCACCGAGGTGGATGCGGTCGCGGACCTGCTCTCCACCGTCGCCGCGATCGCCGCCGCGGTGATCGTCGGCGCCCTGCTCTCGCCCTTCACCGGCGGCGGTTCCGCCATGGTCGCCGCGGCGCTGATCGGCTCGCTCACGGCAACCGCGGCGGCGATGGCCACCAAGGCGCTCATCAAGGGCGGCGCCTATGGCGCGGAGGAGATCGGCACCGACCTCGCCGTCGGCGCGGTGGATGCGCTGGTCTCGGTGGCGACCGCGGGGCTCGGCCGGGCGCTGCTCGGCGGCGTGGGACGCGGCATCACGCCGGTCGGGAAATCGGCCTTGTTCCGCGGGCTGTCGCGCATGGGCAGCGTCGGCCGGCTGGCGGCGCGGGGCCAGGCGCGGGTGGCGGGCTTCCTCGGCCGGCTCGGCACCGCCGGGCCGCTGGCGCGGGCGGTGGAGGGAAGGGCCGTGCTGGCGGGGCTGGCGGCCGAGACCCGGCCGCTCTATCAGCGCCTCGCCGCCCGCGGCGCGGCGCATCTGCTGGAGCAGGGCGTGCAGGCGCTGCCCAGTTCCTTCACCGGCGCCATCCTGGACGAGCGCGCCTGGCGGCAGCAGGGCGGCGGGCCGATGATGGTGCTGCAGAACACCCTGCACGGCACCTTCCAGAGCGTCGCCTCCGGCATCGGCTTCGCCGCCGCGCAGCATGTGGGGAGCAGCGTGCTCGGCCGGGTCTTCGGCGCCTTCCGCAAGCCGCTGCCGGAGGCGCCGCTGCGGACGGAGGACGTTCTGGGGCGCATGGGCCGGCCGGAGGACCGCCTGGCTGATTTCCGCGCCTGGCGGGAACGCAACCCCTCGGGCACCTACCGGGAATTCTACGGCCAGCGCCAGGCGGAGCTGGTGGCGGGCAGCCATGCCGATGCCGCCCTGCGGGAGCGCGCCCGCGCCGCCCGCCGCGAATTGCTGGCCGAACTGCCGCGGCACGAGCGCGGCGACTATGCCGATGTGCCGATCCTGCCAGTGCCGGACGCGGAATTCCACCGGCTGACCGGCGGCGCCGAGGGTGGCGCGAAGATGATCGTCCGCGATGGCCAGGCGGTGATCCTGCTGCGCGACGGCGCCTCCCCCGCCGCGGTGCGGCCGCTGCTCGGCGAGTTGCGGGACCGCGTCATCGCCCGCACCGGCGGCATGACGCTGGAGGGCGCGCTGCCGCCCCATCTGCGCGAGGTGCCGATCCGCCGCGATATCACCCTGGAGGGCGACACCGTTCGCGTTGTGCCCTTCCCGCCCGGCGACGGGCCGATCCTGGGCGTCGAGGTGGTGGTCGGCCCCGCCGCGCGGCCGATCGACATCGCGCTGCATGCCGGCACCATCGAGCGGGTGCGCCGCTGGACCGGGCGGGTCGGCGAGGCGCGCCAGGCCCTGGCCGGTTTCGCGCGACGCCTCGGCATCGACGTGGTGAGCCCGCGCGAGCGCGCCCGCTTCGAGGCGGCGGAGGAGGTGCGCAAGCTCGGCCCGATCATCGAGGAGCGGGCGCGGCGCTATGTCGCGGCGGCCGAGAATCCGCGCCGGGCCGCGGTGATCGAGAATGAGATCCGCGGCCTGCTGGCGCAGCAGGAACATGCCCGCCGCATCCTGAGCGGCGAAATCCAGGCCGAACCGCGCGGCTTCATCGCGGCCGAGGCGCCGAAGAGGCCGGCTGAAGGCGCGGCAGGGGAGGTCGCGCCGGAGGTGGCAACGGCGCAGGAGGTGAACCGGCGGGCGCTGGAATTGCAGATGCGGCTCTCCGACCTCGCCGCCTCGCGGTCGCGCCACATGGACAGCATCAGGCACCAGTCCGGCACGATCGAGATGGCGCTGCGCCAATTGCAGAGCCTGCTGGGCGGCCGCCTCGACCTGCCGACGCTGAAGCGGCATTTCATCGAGGGCGACAGCCGCGTCCTGCCGGCCGCCTTGCAGGAGGCGCTGGCCGGGGCACCGCCCGGCAAGGGCGGCAGGGTGCAGGCGGAGCTGGACAGCATCGCCCGCGCACGCCAGCAGATCGAGACGCGGCGGGGCTTCCTCGACAAGCTGGACCGGACCATCGAGGGCGTGCAGCGCGACTTCAATGCGCTGCCCGACCGGGCGAAGACGCTGGCGCAGTTGAACGACGCGCTGAATTACGATTCCATCCGCCGAGGTGCCGACGCGGTGTGCTTCCCGCCCGGGACGCCGGTGGCGACACCTTCGGGCCCGGTGGCGATCGCCAGCCTGCAACCGGGCGATGGCGTCTGGGCCGTGGATGGCGCGGGCGCGCGGGTGCCCGCCCGCGTCACCCGCCGGCTGGAGGGCTGGACGGACTGGCTGGTCGAGATACGCACATCACGGGAGACGCTGCTGGCGACGCGCAGCCACCGCTTCCATGCCGATGGCGCCTGGTGCCCGGCCCGGCTGCTGCATCCCGGCGCGCTGCTCGCCGTGCCCGGCGCGGCGGCGGTGCCGGTGGAGGCGGTGCGGCTGCTGCCCTGCGTCATCCGCACCTGCAACCTGGAGGTGGCGCCGCACCACAATTTCCTGGTCGGCGCCGCGGGCCTGCTGGTGCATAACGGTGATGCTGACGAGCCGCCACGCGACTTCGGCAGCACCAGGGAGCATCTGGGCGAGATCTACCATATCTCGATTCGCGAGAACGGCGTCTGGCGCCTGGTCTATGTCGGCAGCACCAACAAGGAGGGGCTGAGCCTGGCTCGCTTCCGCGAGCATATCGGGCAGGGGCGCGAGGGCAACGTGAATTTCCGCGCCGACAAGCGGGAATGGGCGCGGCTCTTCGATGCCGCCGGCGGCCGCGCCGTGAGCAGCACCGCCGGCGGCAGGGCGGTCCATGAGTTCGGCAATATCAGGCTGGAGGTTCCCGTGCACGGCATGTTCACCGACCTCGCCCTCGCCATCGTCGAGCAGGGGCATATCGAGACGGCGCTGCGCCAAGGCACGCTGGTCAATATCGACCCGGCGCTGTCGCCGGCCGCCTTCGAGAAATACTACGCGAAGCTCCCGCCCGAACAGCGGGCGCAGCACCGCCCCTGTCGGTAGCCCGCCATGGGCTGGTGGGCGAGCGAGGACGGGGCGGGCCAGATCGGCGACCGGCCGGCCGATATCCTCGGCACGGCACTGACCGAGGCGCTGGGCGAGCGCTTCGACCCCGATCTGCTGGCCGGCTTCCTCGCCGGGCTCGGCGCCGCCCTGCTGCGGAACCCGGCGGCGCTGGTGGCGGAGGGACCGGCGGTGGCGGGGCAGCGGATCGAGATGCAGGTGGAAGGCCAGGCGCCGGTGGAGGTGCCGATCCGCCCTGCCGTCGCCTGGAGCGGGCTGGAGAGGAGCCTTTTCGACGCGCTGGAGGCAGCGGCCTTCCAGTACCAGCTCAGCGGCGTCGCCCGGCCACCGCGCCTCGCGGAGTTGCTGGAGACGGTGGGCTTCGTCGCGCGCGGTCATCTATATGATCCAGAAACCGGCGCGGTGCTGGTGCTGCGTGGCATCCGGCCCGCCCGCCGGCGGCAGCGCCAGGGCCCGGCGCGCGTGGCGGCCGACCTGCGCTGGGCTTCCATGCGGGCGCTGTTGCAGGCGCCGCGGCCGGATGCCGAACTGGCGGAGATGCTCGCGGCCGGGCTGGAGGATGCGGATTGGCGGGTGCGCATGGTGGCGCTGCTGGCGGTGGGCCGCCACCGTCTCGCCGCGCTGGCGGACCGTGCGGCGCGGGTCGCGGTGCCGCCCGAGACGGCGGGGCTGCGCGAGGTGGACCGCCGCGCGCTGCTGGCGCTGCGCGACTGCGCGGCGGCGGTCGCCGCGGGCGGCGAGCCCGATCCTCCGGCGCATCCCGATGCCGCGGTGCAGGCGCGCCGAATGGCGCTGCGCGATGCCGTGCTGGCGGCGATCCATGGCGAGGCCTGGCCTGCGCCGGGAGATGCCGCGCAGGTGCTGCGGGCCCTGGCCGATCCCCACGGCGCCGCGGCCGAGGCGGCGCTGCCGGAGCCCTGGGCGCGCTGGCTGCCGGCGGCGCCGGAGCCGCCCCTATAGCCGGTAGACCCGCCGCACCGTGCCCGCGAAGCGCGCCCGCTTCTCCTCGGCCGAAGCATCGGCGGGCCTGGGCGAGGTCCCGCGGAAGACCTTCAGGCGCGGCATGCCGAAGGCAAGGCAAACGTCACAGCGGGTCCGGAGCGTGGTCGCCGAGTGCGTCCTCGACGTAGAGCATCCAGACCAGGATCATGGCGATGAGCAGCAGGGGCGTCGCGAACAGCACGCCGTAGGCGCCGAACAGGGATCCCAGGCCGACGATGGCCAGGATGCCGAGTGCTGGCGGGATGGAGACCGCCTGCCGCTGCAGCATGGGCGTCAGCACGTAGCCTTCGAGGCTCTGGATGAACACGAAGAGCAGCAGGGTGTAGAGCGCATCGGTCGGGTCCTGGGCGAAGGCGATGAGGACGGCCGGGGCGCCGGAGAGGATGGGCCCGAGATAGGGGATGACGTTGAGTAGGCCGGCCAGGATGCCGAGGGCAAGGGCCATGGGGATGCCGAGCAGCGCCAGCCCCGCCCAGGTGACCGCGCCCACGCAGAGCATGGTGATGGACTGGCCGAGGATCCAGTGCCACAACCCGCCGCCCAGCGCCTCCAGGATCTCGGCGGCGCGCGGCCGCCGCGCCGGCGGCATCAGGCGGAGCAGGCCGCGCCGGTAGGGCGCCGGGTCGGCGGCCAGGAACAGTGCCACCACGAGCACCAGGAGCGCGTCGGCGACGGCGTTGAACACCGTCCCCAGGAGCCCGGTCGCCAGGTTGAGCAGGGTGCCCGGCCGGGGTGGCCCGCCTGCCTCGAGAAGGTCCCGCCCCCAATCGTAGCGCGCAACGAAATCCCTGAAGCCCTCCAGCGCCTGAGGCAGGGCTTGCCAGAGCTGCTCGAATTGCGCCGCCACTTGCGGCCCGATCGAGAGGACAAAGGCCGCGGCGAGCGCGGCGAGGCCCAGCGCCACGGCAGCGAGCGAGGCGCCGGTCGGCAATCCCGTCAGCCGGGCCAGGCCCTGGGTCAGATGGCGCAGCAGCACGGCGACGAGCACGCCGCCGAAGTCGAGCAGGAGCACGTCGGCCAACCGCCAGGCCAGCAGGACGAGACCGGCGACGACGAGCGCGATCAGCAGCGGACGAAGGCGGCCGTTACCGGGGGGGCAGGGGCATGGGAATCCTCACGCATCACGTTGCCGACGGGCAGCCGGCCGTCGCGGCGCAGCCTCGCCGGGTCTCTGCGGCTCATCGTGCTTCGGCGAACCTGTCATGCCAGGCCGCAATTTCCCCGGACCGTTCGATCAGGTCATCGAGATCGCGCCGAAACTGCTCAAGAGCGAATCCGATCCCGAGCAGACGGCCGACCGCCGCTGTCGGAATGGCACCCGCCAGGCCTGCCCGCCTCGTTCCATCGGCGGCAGCCCTGTATCCGCGAACGGCCTGGGCCAGCCTGTTGCGATCCTCCGGCGCGTGCCGGCCGGACAGGATCTGGCCGATCCTCCTCAGCATCGCGGCGCCGGCCGCGGTGGCGCCGGACCAGGCTTCAGCCACCTGCTCAAGCTGCGCGTCGCCGCCTGCCCCTCGCGCTGCACGGCGGAGCATGCCGATGTCGCGGCGCAACCGCAGCATCGTCCGGGGCAAGGACGTTCCGTCAGGCATGTCGGTGAGCCCGAAGGCGGCGACGCCGGCGGTGCTCAATGTGAGCCAGCGCCTCATTGCCACCGCTCCGAACCCTTCCCGTGGGCCGTATGCACCCGTCCCGGTGGTCCATGCACAGGAGCAGAGTATTCGGGCGGGCGATGCCCTGTGCCGTCGTGCGGCCTGCAAGCCGCCCCTTGCTCATCCCCCGGCCCAGCGTGAGCGCAGGAAATGCGCCGCCATCTTGGGCCGCCGGTCGCGGGTGAAGGCGCCCTTGAAGTTCATCCCCGCCGCGCGGCTGGTGCCCTGGCCGGTCTTGAAATCGGCGAAGTTCCACATCTGCATCCCCGCCATGAAGGGTCGCTCGGCCGCGACGTCGAGGTAGCGGCGCAGGAACTCCACCTCGTATTCCTCCGTCCACATCTCGGGCGGCTGGCTGTGCACGCCGGGCAGGGTGTCAGTGCCGAACTCGGTCATGACGATGGGCTTGCCGAAGCGCCGGTGCAGATCGTCCAGCTCCCGCGCCAGCGTCTGCGCACCCTCATCGAGCCGTCCCGCCTGGGTGTACCACCCGTAGTAGCGGTTGATGCAGACCACGTCGAAGAGGCCGTGCCACTCCAGCGGCCCGCCTTGCACGCCCACGAGCGTGACCGGCCGTGTCGGGTCCAGGCGGCGCGCTTCGTCGTACATCTGCCGGAAGAACCGCATCCCGGCCGCGACGGCCTCGGGCACGGGCGGGCCCGCGCCGAGCAGGGGCCCGCCCATCGGCTCGTTCGCCACGTTCCACATGATCGTGCTCGGGTGGTTCTTGTCGCGCGCGATCAACTCGCGGATTTGCTGCGTGGCCTGCGTGAGGCGCTGCGCGGTTGCCTCCGCCGGGTCCTCGAAGTTCAGGCCCACCGCCGGGATCTCGTTGATCACCAGCACGCCGAGCCGGTCGGCCAGCTCCATCGCCTCCTCGGCATAGGGGTAGTGCGTCGTGCGATAGGAGTTGGCGCCGACCCAGCGGAGCAGCTCGTAGTCCCGCACCCACATCGGCAGGTTCAGCCCGCGCCCGCTGAGCGGGAAGTCCTCATGCTTGCCGAAGCCGGTGAGCTTGATCGGCTGTCCGTTGAGCAGCAGCTGGTCCCCCTGCACCGCGACGGTGCGGACGCCGATGTCGAGCGAATAGGCGTCGATCGCGCGCTGCCCTTCGATGAGCGTGACGGTCAGCGGATAGAGATGCGGATCGCCCGGCCTCCAGAACCGTGCCGAGGGCAGGCGCAAGGTGGCCTCGGCGGTGCCGCCGCGGAAGTCCAGGTCGGCCTCGATGTCGTTCAACCGGGCCCGCCCCCGGCCGGCGTAATCGCCCGAGGCATCGACCCTGACCTTGACGACGCCGTCGGCGCCCTCGATCGTCGTGACCACCGTGACGTCCTCGATGTACGCGGCTGCAGGGACCGAGTAGAGCCACACCTGGCGGTGCAGCCCCGCATAGGGGAAGAAGTCATAGGTGGTCGCCGGGTAGCCGCCCAGGACCCCGGCGACCCCGCCGCCGCCCGACCCCGGCCCCGGCGGCACACGGCCTAGGAGCTGCTTGTTCTCCACGGTGATGGCGACGGTGTTCGGCCGATCCCAAGCCAATTGAGTGCCGATCTCGGCCACGAAGGGCAGGTGCCCGCCGAGATGCTCGGCCACCACCGTGCCGTTGACCCAGATCTTGGCGGCGTAGTTCGCCGAGCCCACGCGCAGGAACACGCGCTGCCCGCGCCATCCGGATGGAGCCCATACCTCAGTCAGGTACCAGGCGAGCCCCAGGTAATCCCGTGCGTCGTCGAACAGGTCGTTCCAACTGCACGGCACGGGGATCATGCGCGGCGCGGGCAGCGCCCTGAACCAGCCCTGCGCCTCGCCCTCCTCCTGCGGGTCGAGCTGGAACCGCCAGAGGCCGGAGATGTCCAGCACCTCGCGGTGCTGGTTCCGCTGCGGGCGGAGCAGGCCGCCGCCGCTGCGCCCGAGCGCCGCCACGCCGTCCTGACGGGCGGTGGGATCAGGCGGGCCTTGGGCGGCCGCGCCGGGGCCGCCAGCGAGCGACGCGGCCCCGGCCACGGCCGCCAGCGACAGCAACGCGCGCCGGCGCGGCGTGTCGGGACGGGATGCCGGGCCTTCGGGGGTATCGTGGCACGAGGTCTCTTGCGGCATTCGAGGCACCTCCAGGCAAGGTCCAGGCTTTCGTGGAACACCCCGGCGCGCGGGCGACCGTGCTCGGCGGATGTGCATGGCCCCACGGTCCGTGGCGCGGCCTCCCTCATAGGGAACGCATGGACCACGCTTGGTTCCTTCGGGTGGCGACCGGACAGCCAGGCTGGTCAACCTCGCGGACCACCGCCGGGTTCCGGCTGACCGTCGGGCCATGAGGGCGGCCGTCGCGTCCCGGGCTCCGGCAACGCTGCCGCGTGCGGCGCGTCTTCTCCGGCACGAAGCCGCGGACCGAAGGAGGCGCAGATGCGTGCGATGGCGCTCCCCCGCCGCGGCGGGCCGGATCTCCCCGGGGCGCAGGAGGTGGACCGACCGTGCCCCGCGCTTTCCCACCTTCGATGAGCCGCCCAGGGTCCGCATGGCCCTTCGGACGGTCGGCGTTGCGCCAGGCATGCCGGAAGGCGGGTCATGGCCACTGCCACCCACCGTGCCCCTCACATGGCCCCGCCGCGCCCCGGACAGATGAGGACCCCGATGCCCCAGCCCGCCGGTGACGGCCGCCGCAAGCAGCCGCTGCTCCTCGCGCTTGTCATCGTCGGCCTCGTCCTCTTGGCCTGGCGGCTCTCCGATGTGCTCCTGCTCGGCTTCGGCGGCGTGCTCGTCGCCGTGCTCCTGCGCAACCTGGCCCGGGGCCTGGCCCGGCTGACGGGGCTGCGGACCGGGGCAGCGCTCGCCGCCGTGGCACTGGGCCTGGTCGCGCTCGCCGCCCTCTTCGTCGTCTCCGTGGGGCCGCAGGTGGCGACGCAGTTCGAGCAGCTCTGGCAGGCCCTGCCGCAGGCAATGGAAGGCTTCAGGAGCTTCGTGGCGCGCTACGACTGGGGGCGCGACCTCCTTGAGGCGGGCGGGCCGCCGCGCGCGGGCACCCTCGTCAACCTGGCGACCGGCCTGCTCGGGACGGTGTTCAACGCCCTTTCGGACGCGCTGCTGGTCCTGGTGGTGGCCCTGTTCCTGGCCGCCGACCCCGCGCCCTACCGGGGCGGCCTGCTCCGCCTGGTGCCGCCCGCGCGGCGGGCGCGCGGGGGGGAGGTGCTGGATGCGCTCGCCGACGGGCTGTGGCGCTGGATCCTGGGCCAGTCCGTGGCCATGCTCTGCATCGGCGCGATCACCGCGACAGGGCTGATGCTGCTCGGCATCCCGCTGGCCCTGGCCCTCGGCATCCTGGCCGGACTGCTCAACTTCATTCCCTATCTCGGGCCCATCCTCTCCGGCGCCCCGGCCGTCCTCATTGCCTTCGCCCAGGGCCCGACCGATGCGCTCTACACCCTGCTGCTCTTCGTGTTCATCCAGAGCCTCGAAGGCTACGTGCTGACGCCCATGCTGCAGCGGCAGGCGGTCTCCATCCCGCCAGCACTCGGCATCCTGGCCATCGTCGGCCTGGGATCCCTGTTCGGTGCCTATGGCGTGCTCTTCGCCACGCCCCTGCTGCTGGTCATCATCGTCCTGGTCCGGATGCTCTATGTCGAGGACACGCTCGAAGACCAGGCCGGGCAGGCCCGGTGAGGCTCCTCTTCCGCACAAAAGGGCCGGGCTGGGACCAGGCCGGCCGAGGGCGACGGCCGCCGGCACCCCGCCGCCCGCCCGTGCGCCCGCAGCGACTTCCCGGCCTGACCAGGCCCGCCAGGCCCCCTCCTCGCGGCCCAAACCCGGTGGCAGTCGAAGGCAACCGCCGTGAGTGAATTCCTCGCCACGGCCCTTGGCTGGGTCTGGGGCCTGGCCGCGCTGCTCTGCCTCTGGTTCGCGGTCGAGGTGCTGCGGTCGCGGCGGCAGGAGCAGGCAATGACCGCCTGGCTCCTGCTCTTCGCCCTCACCCCGCCACTCGGCGTATTGCTCTATCTCGCATTCGGATCGCGCAAGCTGCGCCGGAAGGCCGCGCGCAAGCCCAAGCCGGCGGAGCATCCCACCGGCCCGGCAACCCCCCGCGAGGCGGCGATCAACGACCTCGACCACCTGGTCCAGGCCCACGGGCTGCCGGCCGCGACGGAGGGCAACGGGGTGACGCTCTGCGGCACGGCCGCGGGCGCCTATGATGCCGTGCTCGACCTCATCGGGCGGGCCGAGGAAAGCCTCTGGGTGACGACCTACATCCTCGGCACCGACCCGGTGGCGCGGGAGATCCTGCGCCGGCTGGCCGAGCGGGCCGCGGCAGGCGTGCAGGTCCGGCTGCTGATCGACGACCTGGGCTCGCGGCCCGTGCGCGACAAAGACCTGGCCTCCCTGGCCACAGCGGGAGGGCGCAGCGCGCGCTTCATGCCGGCCTCCCTCATCCCGCGCCCGCGGCGCTTCGCCAACCTGCGCAACCACCGCAAGATCATCGTCGCCGACCGCCGCCTCGCCTGGAGCGGCGGGATGAACCTCTCCGAGCAGTATCTCGGCCCGACGCCGGCCGAGGGGCGCTTCCGCGACCTGTCCTTCGTCGTCGAAGGCCCGGCGGCCAAGGTCTATGCCGAGGTCTTCGCCGCGGACTGGCTGTTCGCCGCCGGCGAGGACCTCCGGGCCCCGCGGCCGTGGGAACCCCCGCCGGCACGGGCGGCGGGGCCGGGCGTGGTCCAGGTGGTGCCGAGCGGGCCGGAGTTCGAGGGCGACCCGTACCACGACGTGCTCCTCTCGGTGGCGCACCGGGCGGAGCGGCGCCTCTGGGCGATCACGCCCTACTTCGTCCCGGACCTGGCCACCCTGAAGGCCCTGGTGGTGACCGCGCGGCGCGGGGTGGACGTGCGGGTCGCGACCAACCGGGCCTCGGATACCGGCTTCGTGGACTTTGCCAGCATCCCCTACCTGCGGGCGGTGGCCGGGGCAGGCGGGCGGGTGCTGCGCCTGCGCGAGGGCATGCTGCACGCCAAGGCCGTGGTTGCGGATGACGCCCTGGCGCTCGCCGGCACGGCCAACCTGGACCGGCGCAGCCTGCTGCTGAACTTCGAGGCCATGGCGCTGTTCCACGGCGCCACCGAGGCCCGGGCCGTCGCGGACTGGGCGGAAGCGATGCTCGCCGACTGCGACGAAGGGTTGCCGCCCCTCACGCCCGTCCGGCAGGTGGCGGAGGGCCTCGCGCGGCTGTTTGCGCCGGTTCTGTGATGGTCCTTGGAACCGGACCAGCGCCCGGGCGGCGGGATGCCAGGACGGCGTCGGGCCGGACCGGGGCGGCCAGCACCTTGTCTATGCGGCGGCCATCGAGATCGACCACCTCGAACCGCCAGCCCTGCGCCTCGACGGCCTCTCCCGCCCTCGGCAGGTGTCCCATGGCCTGCAGGACGAAGCCGGCAGCGGTCTGGTAGCTGCGTCCTGGCGGGAGGGTGAGCCCGAGCCGCTCGGCCATCTCGTCGGCGGGCATCCAGCCCACGATCAGCCAGGACCCGTCCTCGCGCTGCACCGCGACCGGTTCCGCCCCTGCCTCGGCGTCGGACCGGAAGGTGCCGACGATGGCCGCCGTCAGGTCGGCCGGCGTGACGATACCCTCGAAATGCCCGTACTCGTCGAGCACGAGGGCCATCGGCACCTCCACCTCGCGGAGCGTGTCGAGCACATCCAGGGCATCGGCGGTGTCGGGCACGACCGGCGCGGACCGCGCCATCCTCCGCGCGTCGATCCGCTCGCCCTGCAACATCGCGGCCAGCAATGTGCGCGACTGGACCACGCCGATCATCGCGTCGGGCGACCCGTCGGCGACCGGGAGGCGGGAGCGCGCGGTGCGCAGGAGCACCTCACGGACATCCTGCTCGCTCATGGCGGCATCGATCCAGTCCACCTGGGCGCGCGGCGTCATGACGCCCTTGACCGGCCGGTCGCCGAGCCGCAGCACTCCCGCGATCATGCGGCGCTCCGCCGTCTCGATGGTGCCGTCCTGCTCCGCCTCGATGACGAGCGCGCGCAGGTCCTCGTCCGTCATCGTCTCCTCCGGCTGGTCGCCGAGGCGGAGCAGCCGGAAGATCAGGTTGCCGGAGGCGTCGAGCAGCCAGACCAGAGGCGCCGCCACCCGCGAGATGCCGGTCATCAGCGGGGCGACGCGGCAGGCGAGGCCCTCCGGGTCGCGCAGCGCGAGGCGCTTCGGGACCAGCTCGCCGATCACGATGGAGAGGTAGGTCACGAGGGCGACCACGAGGCCGAAGCCGAGTGGCTCGGCGATGGCCCGGGACACGCCGAGATCCGCGAAGCGGGCGGCGAGCTGCCCGCCGAGGGCGGGGCCGGAGAAGGCGCCCGCGAGGATGCTGACCAGGCTGATCCCGATCTGGACGGTGGAGAGGAAGCGGCCCGGATCGTCGGCGAGGGCGAGGGCAGACCGCGCCCCGGGGCGGTCGGCCTCGGCCATCGCGCGCAGCTTTGCGCGGCGCGCCGAGATCACGGCGAGTTCGGAGAGGGCGAAGACGCCGTTCAGCATGACAAGGACGAGGACGACTGCGAGTTCGAGCAGGGCTTCCTCCGGTCAGGCGGCCAGGGGTCTTCTAGCGGAGGGCGGCGGCCCGGGCCAACTCGGGACCCCGGAGCATGGATGCCCGGCTGGAAGCGCCGGGTTGGTCACTGCGGATCCGGCAATGCATCCCAACGCCGTCCTGGCCCACCCTGTCCCGCTCCCGCACGAGGAGCGCCGCACGGATCGTGGCCGTGGTCCGGCATGGGTCAACCCCTCCGCCTGTTCGTGCGCCTCCTGGCTCGCGCGCAATCTCCCCTTTGTCATGAAACCCACTCGTTGTGGCCTCCCTTTGGTGGTGTCCTGCGCACCGCTTTCGGCGGTACGGGCCCCACCGGTGCTGTGCAGAAGGCTGGGCGGCAAGGCCTGCGCTGGGCCATGGCAACGCCTGCAAGGGGGAACCCACCTTGCTGCTCGATGGTCAGGCCGAGGCGTCGTTCGACAGGTTGCCGACAGGACGCACTACGGTGGCCGATGGCGCGACGACGCGGTCGGGCACCTCCCGCCCTTGCGCCCGCCGGACCTCGCACATGCTCCTTCCGGCCGTTTGCCTGTTCGTCCCGGGCCTTGCGATCGCCGCCATGTCCACCTGGCCTGTCGAGCAGGTCCCACTCTTGAGACCCGGCGAGGAGGTCTCGCCCGCGCGGGGCCACCTCATCGCCGTGGGCGGCGGGCCGGGAGGGTCCGGCGCCGCATGCTTCGCCTGCCATGGCCTGCAGGGCCAGGGCGATGCGGGCGGGGCCTTCCCCCGGCTCGCCGGGCTCGACGCCCAGTACCTCGCGCGGCAGATGCAGGACTATGCCTCCGGCGCCCGCCCGAACGCGGCGATGAGCCCGATCTCCCGCGCGCTGAGCCAGGCGGACCGTCGATCGGTCGCCCTGTACTACGCCGGGCTCCCGGCCGGTGCGCCCGGGGTCCAACCGGCGCGGCCGATGCGCGCCTGGCCCAGCAGGGCGCGACGCTCTACGCACAGGGCTCGGCCGAGCGCGGCGTCCAGGCCTGCGCCAACTGCCACGGTCCCGGCGGGCAGGGCCTGAACCCGATCTACCCATCGATCGCCGGCCAGCCGGCGTCCTATGTCGAGGCGCAGCTCCTGCTCTGGCGCGACGGCACTCGGCAGAACGACGTCTACAGCGTGATGGGCACCCTGGTGCGGCGGATGACGGACGAGAATATCCGCGCCGCATCGGCCTATGCCGCAGGGCTTGCTCCGTGAGTCGCTGCGGCCGCCGCCAGCGCCTGCCGCGCCTGCTGGCCGCCGCCGTCCCTGCCGTGTGCGTCGTCCTCGCCGGCTGCGACGCCTTCGAGCCCCCGCCCATCGAAAGCAAGGTCGTCCAGGGCGGCGATGCGGCGCGCGGGCGGGCGATCGTGGCGAGCGGCACGCATGGCTGCACGGCCTGCCACGCCGTCCCGGGCATCCGCGCGCCGCGGGGTATCGTCGGCCCGCCGCTGCATGGCGTCGCGCGCCGCGGCCTCATCGCGGGGCGGCTGCCGAACACGCCAGGGACCCTCGTCGCCTTCCTCGCGGACCCGCCCGCGCTGGCGCCGGAGACCGGAATGCCGAATGTGGGGCTCACGGCCGAGGAGGCACGGCACGTCGCCGCCTATCTCTACACCCTGGAGCGGCTTCCCGATGCGCGGTGATGCGCGGCGCACGCTTCCTTGGCCCCTCCTGCTCCTGGCGGCCGCCGGCTGCGACGGGCCGCAGTCGGCGCTCGACCCTGCCGGCCCCGCGGCAGCGTCCATCCACCAGCTGGGCCTCTTCATGTATGCCGGGGCGGCGCTCGTCACCCTGCTCGTGACCGCGCTGATGCTCGTGCCGTTCCTCCGCCGGGGCGAGCCGCGGGCGGTGCGGAAGCTCTTCCTCTGGGGCGGCGGCGTCGCGCTGCCGGGGCTGACGCTCACGGTGCTGGTCCCCTTCACGCTTGCGGCCGGCGACGCGATGCGGGCCCCGACGGCGCGTGCCACTGTCGAGGTCATCGGATACCAGTTCTGGTGGGAGATGGCCTACCGGCGGGCGGACGGGTTGCCACCCGCGACCTCGGCGAACGAGCTGCGCCTGCCGGTCGGCGAGCCGGTGGAGCTGCTGCTGCGCGCCGAGGACATGATCCACAGCTTCTGGGTGCCGAGCCTGGCTGGCAAGACCGACATGATCCCCGGCCGCGTCAACCGCATGGTGATCCAGGCGGACCGGCCCGGCCTCTGGCGCGGGCAGTGCGCGGAATATTGCGGCGCGCAGCACGCCCTGATGGCCTTCGACGTGATCGCCGTGCCGCGCGCCGAGTTCGACGCCTGGCTCGCCGGGCTGGCGCGGCCCGTGCCTGAGCCGGAGACGCCATTCCTCCGCGAGGGGCGCGACCTCTTCGTCGCGCTCGGCTGCGGCGCCTGCCACGCCGTGCGGGGGCTGAGCGAGGGCCGGCTCGGCCCGGACCTGACCCAGGTCGGCGCGCGGCGGAGCATCGGCGCCGGCACGCTGCCGGGCGGCATCGGCAATATCGCGGGCTGGATCGCGAGCGCGCAGCGCCTCAAGCCCGGCAACCGGATGCCCTCCTACGACCGGTTGGAGGGGCCGCAGCTCCGCGCCCTGGCCGCCTGGCTGGAGTCGCTGCGATGAGCGCCCCCAGCGCCTCCCACGGCGGAGCGGTTCCGGCGGAGCGCCGGGGCGCGGCCGCAGGGCATGACCTCCCCTACCGCCACTCCCCGGGCCCGGACGGGGCAGAGCGGCTCAAGCGGGCCTGGGCGATGCCGCGCATCACCGGGATCTTCACCGAGCCGAACAACACCTGGATCGGGGGCCTCTACATTGCCACGGGCTTCTGTTTCTTCCTGGCCGCGGGCGTGCTGGCGCTGGTGATGCGCCTGCAGCTCGCCGTCCCGGGCGCCGGCGTGCTCGACGCCGCGACCTTCAATCAGTTCTTCACGATGCACGGCACGACGATGATGTTCCTCTTCGCCGTGCCGATCGTGGAGGCCTTCGCCGTCATGCTGCTGCCGAGCCTGCTCGGCACGCGGGACATGCCCTTCCCGTGGCTCTCCGCCTTCGGCTACTGGTGCTACGCGATCGGCGGCACGCTCGTCTTCGTCAGCCCATTCTTCGGCATCGCGCCCGATGGCGGCTGGTTCATGTACCCGCCGCTGACCGGCCCGCAGTTCTCGCCGGGCATCAATACCGATGTCTGGATCCTCGGCCTCGGCTTCGTCGAGATCTCGGCCGTGGCGGCGGCGGTCGAGCTGACCGTCGGCATCCTCAAGACCCGCGCGCCCGGCATGACGCTCGCCAAGATGCCGATCTTCGCCTGGTACATGCTGGTCACGGCGGCCATGATCATGATCGGCATGCCGGCGGTGATCGCGGCGGACATCCTGCTGGAACTCGAGCGCGCCTTCGGCTGGCCCTTCTACGACGCGACGCAGGGCGGCGACCCGCTGCTCTGGCAGCACCTGTTCTGGCTGTTCGGGCAACCACGACAACTTCGACCACACCGGGCTCGGCTTCGTGGGCGGCGCCTATATCTGCGCCTGGACCAACAGCGGGCGGCCGATCGAGTACCACCCGGCCCCGCCAGGGACCCCGCGCTGGGGCCTCGACTGGAAGCAGGCGGTTCGCCGGTACTACGACCACACGGTCGTGCTGGAGGTGGAGGGCAACTCGATGCCGACGCGGGCAAATCACCTGAGCGCCGACCCGACCTACCGCGACGCCTATGGCCAGCCGCTGCTGCGCATCACCTTCGACTTCCCCGAGAACGACCTCCGGATGTCCCGCTACGTGACCGACCGGACGGCCGAGATCGCCAGGCTCATGGGCGGGGAAATCGTCGCACCGGGCTACTGCACCCCACCCTACTCGATCGTCCCCTACCAGACGACGCATAATTGCGGCGGCGCGGTCATGGGGATGGACCCAGCGACGAGCGTGGTGAACCGCTACCTGCAGAGCTGGGACGTGCCGAACGTCTTCGTCCAGGGGGGCCTGCGCCTATCCCCAGAGAGCGGGCAAGGACGTGACCGGCACGCTCGCCGCCCTCGCCTACTGGTCGGCCAAGGCGATCCGGGAGCGCTACCTCAAGAGCCCGGGCCCGCTGGCGCCGTGATGCCGGCAGGCCACGCCGCTTGGGCACCGTAATCCGCTCCTGGGCTTGGCCATGATGGGTTCTGACGTCCGGCGGCATCGTATCCTGGGCTGGCCCTGGATCAGCCTGTGGTTGCTTGGCCTGCTGCTCGCGTTCGATGTCGTGTTCCAGTGCATTTGCGCGTTAGAATCTGTACGCGAAATAATCGGATAGATTAGCTCGGTCCCGACACATTGGGTCGTGCGCCGGCCCATCGCCACCATATCGGGCCGATGTCTCTCACCGGTATCCTGAGCCCCGTTGATCTGCCGCCGCCGTCAGCCCGTCGCGTTCCCCACCCCCGCCGCGGTGACGGCTGGAACATCCTGGCCGACGTGGAGGTGTTCGTCTTCGCCGTCGAGGCCGAACTGGAGGCCATGGACCGCGAGCGGGTTGGCGTGCACCGCCGTGGACGCAAGCCGGACCTCAGCTTACGGCGGCGCCTCATCGGGCTGATCTGGATGCTGACCTTCGGCGGCATGCAGTGGCGCATCGCCGGGTGGCTCTCGGGCATTCCCTTCGGGGGCGCCGACACCCTGAGTTTGCATTGGGTTGTCATCGGGCCCCAAACAGGATTCGGACGCTCAGCCCCATCCGGCGTAAGTGGGGCAAAACCTGTTGCGAGGGTGCGGTTTGCCCTTCCCAGGTGTCGGCTGGTCTGATTCCCTCGGGAGCATGGTCCCGCCTGCCGATCCTGACACGCTGTCGCCGGCCGAGCTGAAGGCGCTGGTCAGCGCCCTGCTCGGCGAGGTGGCGGAGCTCGAGCGGATTGTGGCGGCGCAGCGCGAGGAGATCGCCCGCCTCAAGGGACTGAAGGGTCGGCCCGCGATCAAGCCGAGCGGGATGGAGCAGGCGAGCGAGCCGACGCCGCCGCGCGAGCGCCCCGACCGTCGTGGCCGCGGCAAGGTGGTGCCGCGGGTGGCGGTGGAGGCGCGGGTGCTGCGGGCCACGGTGCCGCCCGGCTCGCGGTTCCAGGGCTACCAGGACTTCCTGGTGCAGGACCTCATCATGCGGACGGAGGCGGTGTGCTACCGGCGCGAGCGCTGGCTGACGCCGGAGGGGCGGCTGGTCGTTGCGCGCTTGCCGGGCGGGGTGGATGGCCATTTCGGCCCCGAACTCCGGCGCTACGTGCTCGCCCAGTACCATCAGGGGCAGACCACCGTGCCGCGGCTGGTGGCGCAGCTGTGGGCGGTTGGGATCGCCATCTCCAAACGGCAGGTCATGCGCCTGCTGATCGCCGGTCAGCAGCCGTTCCTGGACGAGAGCCAGGAGGTGCTGCGAGCCGGACTGGCGAGCGCGGCCTGGATCACGGTTGACGATACGGGCGCGCGGCACCGGGCGGTGAACGGCGCCTGTACGCAGATCGGCAACGCCCACTTCGCCTGGTTCGGCACCACGGCCAGCAAGAGCCGGCTGAACTTCCTGGAGCTGCTGCGGGCCGGGCACGGCGACTACGTGGTGAACGCCGAGGCGCTGGCCTACATGCGCGAGCGCGCCCTGGCCGGGCCGGTGATCGCCCGCCTGGAAGGCCATCCGCAGCGCGTCTTTGCGAACCAGGCGACCTGGGCCGCGCACCTCGAGCGGCTCGGCATCCGCAGCATGGAGGACAGCCTCGCGCCGGCGCGCCTGGCCACCGAAGGCGCGCTCTGGGGTGCCATCAAGGCACATGGCCTGCTGCCGGGGACGGTGATCGTCAGCGGCGATGCCGGCCAGTTCGCCGTCGGCGAGCACGCGCTCTGCTGGGTGCATGCCGAGCGTCTCGTCCACAAGCTCGACACCTTCACCGACCAGCAGCGGACTTCCCAGGCGCGCATCCGCGAGCTGATCTGGTGGTTCTACGCCGACCTGAAGGCGTACCAACGAGAGCCCAGCCGGCGCCGCCGGGCCGAGTTGCGGGTACGCTTCGAGCGCATCTTCAAGCGCCGCACCGGCTTCGTCGTGCTCGACCGATTGCTCGAGCGCCTGCACGCCAACAAGGCGGAACTGCTGCAGGGGCTGGACCACCCCGAAATCCCGCTGCACACCAACGGATCGGAAAACGACATCCGTGCCCAGGTCACCCGGCGCAAGATCAGCGGCGGCACCCGAAGCGACATGGGGCGCGACTGCCGTGACGCCTTCCTCGGCCTGGCCAAGACCTGCACCAAGCTCGGCCTCAGCTTCTGGGACTACCTCGGCGCCCGGCTCGGCATCGCCGGCCAGCCCACCATCCCGTACCTGCCCGACCTGGTCAGAGCGCGCTGCCAGAACGCCTGAACGCCACAGGTTTTGCCCCACTTACTAATTCTCGGCACAAACTTTTGATTTTATTGGTGTCCTCGGCGGGATTCGAACCCACGGCCCCCAGATTAGGAATCTGGTGCTCTATCCGGCTGAGCTACGAGGACATGCGGCCCGTCTCCTAGCATGGCCGCGCCCCGGCCGGAAGAATCGGCCGGCCTTATTCGCGGCGCCCAATGAACCCGGGCCGCCAGGCCGTGTTCCCACAAGCCCCCAAGGAGAGTCCAGTCATGGCCACCAGCCCCCGCGATACCTATCTCAGCGGCCTCGTCAACGCCCATGCGCTGGAGGAGCAGGCCGTCTCCCTGCTGTCCCGCCAGGTGGAGCGGCTGGAGAGCTATCCGGAGATGTCGCAGCAGATCCGGATGCATATCGAGGAATCCCGCCGCCAAGCCACCCGGCTCGAGGAGATCCTGCAATCGCTCGGCACCAGCCATTCGGCGCTGAAGGACATGGCCACCTCCTTCATGGGCAACATGGCGGCGCTGGCGCATGCGCCGATGCAGGACGAGGTCATAAAGAACACCCTCGCCAATTTCGCCTTCGAGCACTACGAGATCGCCTCCTACCGCTCCCTGCTGACCATGGCGGAACTCGCTGGCGACCAGTCCGGCCCCAAGCTGCTGCGGGAGAGCCTGAACGAGGAAATCCGCATGGCGAAGTGGATCGAGAACCACCTCGACGCCACCACCCGGAAATACGTGCAGCTTACCGCGGCAGGTGAGAAGGCCGGCGTCTAGGCCGGTTCCGGCGCAGCCTCCGGGCGGCAGGGAACGGCTTCGCTCCGGCCAAGTGAGGCGGCATGATGCCGGGCCGGAACACCCAGGAGCCTGCCCATGCAGCGCCGAACCCTGCTCGCCAGCATCGCTTCCGCGGCCCTCGCGCCGGCCGCGCAGGCGCAACCCGCGCCGGCGGCGCGCTTCACGGAGCTGGCGCGCTTCCGCTCCCCCTTCGCGCGCCAAGGCATCGCGGTGGATGAGGGCTTCGTCTACCCGGTGACGGACCGCGGCATCGCCAGGCTGGAGAAGGCGACAGGCCACCAGGTCGGGCAATGGGAGGGGCCACGCGAAGGGCCGATCCTCCACCTCGATTCCGGCGTCGTGCTGGAGGGGCGCCTCTACGCCGCCCATTCCAACTACCCGCAGGAGCCGATGACCAGCTCGGTGGAGATCTGGGACGTGGCGCGGATGGAGCATGCCGGCACCCACAGCTTCGGCATCCAATGGGGGTCGCTGACCTGGCTGGACCGCCATGACGATGCCTGGTGGGCGGTCTTCGCCAATTACAGCCGCGTCTTCGGCACCAGCCAGCGGCCCTATGGCAATACCCATTGGACCACCCTGGTGCGGATGGACGAGCGCTGGCGCGCGGACCAGGCCTGGATCTTCCCCCAGCCGGTGCTACGCCGGGCCGAGCCGATGAGCATCTCGGGCGGCTCCTGGGGGCCGGACGGGCTGCTCTGGTGCACCGGCCACGACCATCCGGAAGTCTATGCGCTGCGGCTGCCGCGGGCAGGCTCGGTGCTGGAACTGGTCGCCACGGTGCCGATGCCGGGCGAGGGCCAGGGCATCGCCTGGGACCGGACACGGCCGGGGACGCTATGGTGCATCAGCCGCTCACGCAGTGAAGCGATCGGGCTGCGCTACGAGGCGGCATAGCGGTTGGAGCGTGATCGCTTGAGGTGCTCGCAGCGAAAAGCGTGAATCACGCGATCAAACAAAGGCCTGGAGCATGATGCGTTCACCTTCGTTCACGCATCATGCTCCAGGCCGGAATGGCGGGCCGCCGCCGCCCCCCCTACCCCCGGCGCCGGAACCGCTCCACCGCCGCCACCAGCGCGGTGCGCACGCCGGGCTCCAGCGCCGAATGCCCGGCATCCGGCACCAGGGTCAGGCGCGCCCGCGGCCAGGCTTCCGCCAGCTCGAAGGCGGTGCCGGCCGGGCAGACCATGTCGTAGCGCCCCTGCACGATCTCCGCCGGGACATGCGCGATGCGCGCCATGCCGCCGAGCAGCCCGCCAGGCGGCAGGAACAGGTCATGCGCGAAGTAATGCGCCTCGATCCGCGCCAGGCCGAGCGCGGTGCGGTCCTGGGCGAAGCTCGCCACCGTGTCGGGGCTGGGCAGCAGGGTAGAGCAACTGCCCTCATACTGGCTCCAAGCGCGGGCGGCGGGCAGATGCACCAGCGGGTCCGGGTCGCAGAGCCGCTTCAGGTAGCCGGCCAGCAGGTCGCCCCGCTCGGCCGGCGGCAGGTGCTCGGCGAAGGCGGTCCAGGCATCGGGGAAGACCCGCTTCAGCCCGGTGAGGAACCACTCCACCTCCTCCGGCCGGCCGAGGAAGACACCGCGCAGCACGCAGCCCGTCACCCGGTCCGGATAGGCCTGGGCATAGGCCAGGGCCAGGGTGGAGCCCCAGGAGCCGCCGAACAGCAGCCAGCGCTCGATGCCGAGGAAGCGGCGCAGCGCCTCGATATCCTCGACCAGGTGCGGCGTGGTGTTGTCCCGCAGCTCGCCCAGCGGGCGGGACCGGCCGGCGCCGCGCTGGTCGTAGATTACCGCCCGCCAATGGCCGGGGTCGAAGAAGCGCCGATGCACCGCCCCGGCGCCGGCTCCGGGGCCGCCATGCAGGAACAGCACCGGCTGGCCGCGGGGATTGCCCACCTGCTCCCAATACATGACATGCCGCCCGGTCAGGGGCAGCAGGCCGGTTTCAAAAGGCGCGATATCGGGGAAGAGGTCGCCGCGGGGCATGCGCCCAATATCCGCAGGTGGCGGCGGAAGGGCAATATGCAGCGTGTCCGGATGGTCCCGGCCGGGGCGCCGGACCGCGGCCCCGGCGCCACAGGGCCGGGCGCATCGAACCGCCGGCGCACAAGGATTCGGCAAGCCCCGCGGGAACCCCTTCGCCTTTGGCCCCGCCATGCCTAACTTGCGGGATGATGTCCGTGCCGTCCTCCGCCCCTTCCCGCCCGCCCGCGGCCGATGCGACGCCACGCTGCGCCGTCTGCGGGACCGGCAGCCGGCAGGCACCGTTCCGGCCCGAACCGCCGGAACAGGCGCCGGATCTCGACCTGCGCCCGGGCGAGCCGGTGCGCTCCACCATGGCCCGCTGGCTGCAGCAATGCCCGGGCTGCGGCTATGCCGCGCCCAATATCACCCGCGCCCATCCAGCGGCGGCGCAGGCGGTGGCGGCGGCGCCCTTCCGCGCGCTGATGGCGGAAACCGGCTACCCCCCGCTGGCCCGCCGCTTCCTGGCCTGGGCGCATGTGCTGGAGGAAACCGGGGCGCTGCATGCCGCGGCCGAGGCCAGCCTGCAGGCCGCCTGGGTGGCGGACGACCTCGGCAAGCCCGAGCTGGCGCGGCTCTGGCGGCTGGATGCGGTGGCGCTGTGGCGCAGCGGCCCGCCGCTCGATGCCGAACAGACGGTGCGGGTGATCGACGCGCTGCGCCGTGCCGAAGCCTGGGAGGATGCCGCCGCGACGGCCGAGGCGCTGGGCCGGTCCCATCCGCCGGAGGCGGTGGCGCAGGTTGTGGCGCTGGAGGCCCGGCTGGTCGCGGCCCGCGATGCCGGGCGCCATACGGTGGCGAGCGCCCTGCCGCCCCCGGCCCGGCGGCCGCATGTGGCGCATCAGCGGATCGCCGGACGCAGCGAATCGCCGCGCGGCGAATCGCTGCTGGCCCGGCTGCGGCGCTGGCTCGGCCATCGCTGAGCGACCCGGAAGCCCCTTTAAGGGATCGGCCTGGCGTTATAATATAACATCCATGACCGCCCCCCTGACCCGCCGCGCCGCCCTGCCGCTGCTTGCCCTGCTGGCTGCCAGCCCGGCCCGGGCCCGGGCGCAGGCACCGCCGCGGCCGGTGGTGGTGGCCTCCTTCTCCATCCTCGGCGACATGGTCCGGCAGATCGCCGGGGAGGATGTGGTGCTGCGCGTCCTGGCCGGGCCGGAGACGGATGCGCATGCCTTCCAGCCCCGCCCCTCGGAGGCGGAGGCGATCCGCGGCGCCGCGCTGGTGGTCCGCAACGGGTTGGGCTTCGAGCCCTGGCTGGACCGCCTGCTCCGCAGCACCGGCCACCAGGGCCCGGTCGTCACCGCCAGCGAGGGCATCACCCCGCGCCGCGCCGACCAGGCAGGGGGCCATGGCCACGGACCGGACCCGCATTGCTGGCAGGACCTGGGCCTGGCGCAATCCTATGCCCGCCGCATCGGCGAGGCGCTTGCCCTGGTCGAACCCACCCGCGCGGCAGCCTGGCGCGAGGCGGCATCGGGTTATGCCGCGCGGCTGGCGGCACTGGATGCCTGGGTGCGGGAGCGGATCGCCACCGTGCCGCCGGAACGCCGCGTGGTGGTCACCAGCCACGACGCATTCGGCTATTTCGCCGCCGCCTATGGCGTGCGCTTCCTGGCGCCGCAGGGCGCGAGCGCCGGCGCGCAGCCCTCCGCCGCGCAGGTGGCGGCCCTGATCCGCCAGATCCGGGCGGCCGGAATCTCCGCGGTTTTCATCGAGGGGCCGGGCAGCCAGGCAGTGATGCAGCGGCTGGCGCGGGATGCCGGCGTGACGGTCCGCGGCCGGCTCTATGCCGATACCCTCTCCGCCCCGGACGGGCCGGCCCCCGGCTTCGAGGCGATGGTGCGGCACAATCTCGGGCTGCTGGTGCCGGCGATGCGCGGCGAGCCGGGCTGAAGAGCAGCGCCGCGCCGCATCCGGATGAGACGGCGATGATCGCGGCGCGGCACCCCGAATGAATGGAGCGGCGGCGGCGAGCGTGCTGGCACTCCATGATGGGCTGGTAGCCACATGGTGGTGGAGGGATTGCCGCATACGGCCATGGGCAAGCTGAACAGGCTGGCGTTCCGCACGCAATGCGCGGACCATCCTGTGCAATGGGAGGGTGGCGTCCCGGGCTGATGCACCGGCGGCACCGGAACCCACCCTATCCCCGGAGGTTCCAGCCTTGGCAGGGTGGGGAGCAGCGATGCGGGCGCTGGCAGGGCAGGGCAGGCAGGCCGATGTGGCACCCGCATCGCCACGAAGCGCGTGCAGGCGCCGGGCCGGCCGATCCTTTTCGGCCGCACGGGCGGCTTTCCCGGCGCTCGCCCGATCGAGCTGGCCTTCTGCGAGGCCAGCCACGCCACCACCCATCGGCGGCAGCTTGCGGCCACTCGCGGGGCCTTCCACGCCAGGCAGGATTCATGCACGAAGCAATTCCCTGACAGCACGGCCGCCCCTGCCATTCCGGCGGAGTGGCGCAACCCGCCCGACCTTGCTACCGCCCGGGTGGCGCAGGTCGCGCTGGCGGAGCGCGTGGTGCAGCGGCAGGCGCATGGCGAGGTGCGGCTGCTGGGCGGCGTCGATATCAGCAACAACCGCTTCGACCCCGAGGGACGCGTCTTCGCGGGCGTGGTCGTGCTGTCGCTGCCCGATTTGCAGGTGGTGGAGACCGTCGGGGCCGAGGCGCGCGCCACCATGCCCTATATCCCGGGCTTCCTGGCATTCCGCGAGGTTCCGGCGCTGCTCATCGCCTGGGAGAAGCTGCGCGTGAAGCCCGATCTGGTGCTGGTGGATGGGCATGGCATCGCGCATCCGCGCGGGCTCGGCATCGCCGCGCATCTCGGCGTGCTGCTGGATGTGCCCTGCATCGGTGTCGCCAAATCACCGCTGGTGGGGCGGCCGGAGATGCCGCTCGGCGAGGAGGCCGGGGCGGAGGCGCCGCTGGTGTGGAAGGGCAGGCGCCTCGGCACCGTGCTGCGGACCCGACGGCGGGCCAATCCCCTGTATATCTCGATCGGCCATCGCGTCTCGCTGGAGGAGGCGGTGGCATGGGTGCGGCGCGCCGGCACCGGCTACCGCCTGCCGGAACCGACGCGGCAGGCGCATCTGGCGGCGAATGCGGTGCGCCTCGCCGCAGGCGCGCGGGAGGAGCCAGCCACAGGTGCGCCGGCAGAGGAACCAGCCACAGGCGCGCCGGAGGAAGACTGATCCTGGCCGCGTGGCGCGCGGCGGGGTAGAACCCGCCGCGCGCCGCGGACCATGTCGGCGGAATCCAGGGCGCGGGCGGGGCCGATGTGGCAGCCTGCCCGATATCCGCTTTCGCTGAACCACGGCCGCGCCTGCGGTTGCATCGGCCTGACCACGGGTTTGCCGGGCATCGAGGCCGCCGGCGGCCTCGATCCTGAGGAGATCATGATGCCCCTCCCCCCTGGCCCCTGGCCGCCCGGAGCACAGCCTTCCGGACTATGCCCCGGCTGTTTTAGGACCGGCGGGCCTTGCCGTCCTGGCCGGAAGCACGCGCTTTTCCAGCCAGGATGGCGTTGGACCAGGAGGCGCACCGCATGGCGCGGCATTGCACCCACCAGGCCAGGATTCTGCCGGCTGGAGCCGCCTGAGTGGCGCCAGGCGGCGCGGCCGGGCCGAATGCGGCCTGCCGGCATGGCACCGCCTCACCGGACGTCCCTCGGCATGAGCGGGCTCGCGCGGCTCTGGCTGGCGCTCGGCGCGGTGGCCGGGCTCGGGGCCGTGGCGCTTTCCGCCTGGGCGGCACATGGCGCGCCGGCGCGGCTGGATGCCGCGCGGCTGGCCATGCTGCAGAACGGCATCACCATGCAGGGCTGGCACGCGCTGGCACTGCTGGCGACCGGGCTCTGGGCGGGGTGGCGCGGCGGCTGGGCGGTGCAGGCCGCCGGCGCGGCCTTCAGCCTCGGCCTGCTGCTGTTCTGCGGCGCGGTCTATGCGGTGGCGATCGGCGGCGTTGCGCTCGGCAGGGTGGCGCCGGCCGGCGGCATGGCGCTGATGCTGGGCTGGCTGCTGCTGCTGGTGGCGGCGCTGCGGCCATGATCGGCGCCGCCTATCTCGCCGCCGAGGGATTCGAGGCGGAGCTTGCCGAGGAATTGCGCCGCGCCGGCCGCAGCATCGCGGCCTGGCACGGCCGCTTGGCGCTCTCGCCGGAGCCGCCCGCGACCGCCGCCTGGGCGCTGGATATCTGGACCGCGCCGCGGGAACTGCCCGCACCCTCGGTGAAGGCCGCCGCCGATGCGCTGCGCGGCCTCCAGCGCAACTGGAGCCTCTACGCCGCCACCCAGTTCCGCCGCGCCGCGCTGATCGAGGAGCGCCTGCCGCCGGTGAAGGCCCGCCCGCTGCTCTTCCCGGAACCGGCGCCCAGCGCGCCGCTCGGTGCCTGGACCCTGCTGGCGGCGGACCGCCTGCTCGCCAGCCCCGGCAAGACCAGCCCCTTCGTCAATGGCGAGGTGCGCTTCGTGGAGGACCGCGAGGGCCCGCCCTCCCGCGCCTATCTGAAATTATGGGAGGCGCTGACCCGCCTCGGGCGCTGGCCGGCGCCGGGCGAGATCTGCCTCGATCTCGGCGCCGCACCAGGCGGCTGGACCTGGGCCCTGGCGAAGCTCGGCGCCGCGGTGACGGCGGTGGACAAGGCGCCGCTCGACCCGGCGGTGGCCGCCATGCCGGGGGTGCGGGTGCGGCAGGAAAGCGCCTTCGCGCTGGACCCGCGCCAGCACCCGCCGGTGGATTGGCTGTTCAGCGACGTCATCTGCTACCCGGCCCGGCTGCTGGCGCTGCTGCGCCGCTGGCTGGAAGCGGGCCGCGCGCGCAACCTGGTCTGCACCATCAAGTTCCAGGGCGGGACGGACCATGACGTGGCGGCCGAATTCGCCGCCATCCCCGGCGCCATGCTGTTCCATGGCGCGCAGAACAAGCACGAGCTGATGGTCTGCCGGCTCGACCCCGGCTGAACCGGGCGGCATCCTGCCCGGAACCGGAGGATGCGCCATGACCCTGCCAGACCTCACCATCCGCTCCGTCGCCGTCCGCGCCGTGGATGCGCCGCTCGACCCGCCGCTCCGCAACAGCCTGAACGTGATCCCCCGCGCGCCGCTGGTGATCGCCGAGGTGCAGACGGCGGAGGGGCCGGCGGGCAATGCCTATGTCTTTCCCTATACCCCGGCGGCGCTCGGGCCGGTGGCGGCGCTGACGCGCAACATCGGCGCCATGCTGGCGGGGCGCGCCCTGGCGCCGGCCATGATCTGGGGCGATCTGCACAACCAGTTCCGCATCCTCGGCACCGAGGGGCTGGTGCAGATCGCGCTTTCGGCGCTCGACATGGCACTCTGGGATGCGCTGGCCCGCGCCGCCGGGGTGCCGCTCTGCCGGCTGCTGGGGGCGGCGCCGCGGCCGCTGCCGGTCTATGCCTCGCTACGCGGCTGGGGCGCGGCGATGCTGGCGGAGGAGGCGGGCGCGGCGGTGGCTTCGCTCGGCGCCCGGGCGGTGAAGTTCAAGCTGGGCCAGGCGCGGCTGGAAGATGACCTGGCTACCGTCCGCGCCGTCCGCGAAGCGGTCGGCGCCCATACGGAAATCCTGGTGGACTACAACCAGGGCCTCACCCGGCCGGAGGCCGAGCGGCGCGGCCGTGCCTTGCAGGACCTCGATGTGCGCTGGCTGGAGGAGCCGCTGCCGGTGGATGATGATGCCGGCCTCGCGGCGCTGCGCGGGGCGTTGCACCTGCCGATCCAGGGCGGCGAGAACTGGTGGGGGCCGCGCGGCATGGAGCGCGCGCTGGCGGCGGGCGCGGTCGATCTCTGCATGCCGGATGCGATGAAGATCGGCGGCGTGACGGGCTGGATGCAGGCGGCGGCGGTCGCGGCGGCGCGGCGGGTGCCGATGTCCTCCCACATCTTCATCGAGGCCAGCGCGCAATTGCTGCCGGCGACGCCGACCGCGCATCTGCTGGAGCATCTCGACATCGCCGGGCCGCTGCTGCGCGAGCCCCTGGTGGTGCGGGACGGCATGGCGGAGGTGCCGGAGCGGCCAGGGCTCGGGCTGGAGTGGGATGAGGCGGCGTTGAGGCGGTGGATAGCCGAGGTCTAGGAGGCCGCCCCGCCCGCCGCTACCATGCCGCTGCCCAACCGGGGGAGGGTTCCTTGCGCGCGATATTCGTAGACGCCAATGAAGGGCTGGCCGTGGTCACGGAAAGGCTGCACCGGCCGGACGACCTGCCGCTCAGCATCAACCGCGACCCGGACATCAGGCCCGAGGACCTGCCGCGCCTGCTCGCCGGCCACCCCATCGCCATCGACGACCATACGCAATTCCCGACCGATGTCGTGAAGCGCTGCCCGGACCTCAGGCACATCGTGTTCCTCGGCACCGGCGCGCGCAGCTACATGAACCCGGAGGAACTGGCCGCCGAATGCGGCGTGCAGGTGCACATCATCAAGGGCTATGGCGATACCGCGGTGGCGGAGATGGCCTTCGCCCTGATGTGGGACGCGGCGCGCAAGACCGCCATGATGGACGGCGCCATCCGCGCCGGCGGCTGGCCGCGCAAGGACGGCATGCAGCTCACCGGCAAGACCGTCGGCCTGGTCGGCTTCGGCGGCATCGCGGCGGAGATGGCCAGGCTCTGCGCCGGCATCGGCATGCGCGTGCTGGCCTGGAACCGCACGCCCAGGGCGCATCCGGGGGTGGAGTTCGTGGAGCTCGACCACCTGCTGGCGGAAGCCCATGTGGTCTCGCTGCACCTGCTGCTGAATGACGAGACGCGCGGCTTCCTCTCGCGCGAGCGAATCCTGCGGATGCGGCCGGGCGCCATCCTGGTGAACACGGCGCGCGGCGCGGTGGTGGACGAGGCGGCGATGCTGGCGGCGCTGGAGGCAGGGCATCTCGGCCATGCCGCGCTCGATGTCTTCAGCCAGGAACCCCTGCCGGCGAACCACCCGCTGACCCGGCTGGAGAATGCCACGCTGACCTCGCACAGCGCCTTCCGCACGCCGGAGGCCACGGACAACCTGATGGAGGCGGCGCTGGAGCATTGCCGGCGGATTCTCCGCGAGGGCAGGTAGCGCGGCGCCGCAGACCTGGGCCCGCCTGGCGGAATGGTAGACGCAGCGGACTTAAAATCCGCAGTCCGCAAGGGCATGGGGGTTCGAATCCCCCGGCGGGCATCTTTTTGTAATTGTGCAATTTCCGGCCAATTTCAGCCTATTTCACGGCCGACCAGCTACCGTGGGTCGTAGGTGTTGAAGGCGGCGCCGGCGGATGGCCTCGGCGGCTCGGCGGCAGGTGCGCCGGCCAGCCACAGCAGGGCGCCGCAGGCGATTGCGGCGAAGGTGGCGGCAATGATGCAGTTCCGGCTCATGGGTTGTCGGGGGTCTCCCGGTGGCGGTCCGCTGATGCAATATCTATCCTTGGTAGAAATAATCTGCAATGATGATCGTGGATTGCTGCCGCATCAGTGGTTGTTTGCCGTAACGTCCGACAGCGCGGCTTCGAGTGACAACGGGGCCGGCCAGGGGGCATGCGGGGCCAATGTGATGCGACGGGCAGCCTGAACCGCCACGCGGAGCACGCCGTGCCCACAAGGGAGTGGACCATGCCATCCGGCATCATTGATCCTGATCCAATGGCGCGGCTGCGCGCCCTCCAGCCCGGATGCGCATGCGACGCCCTGGAGGGCGCGCGCTGGGGCGCGCTGCTGACGCCGCCGGCCCCGAATCGGCCGCCCGGCGCGGAGGACGGGCTGCGCCTCGTCCTGCTTGGCAGCTTCTGGATCGGCCAGGCCGCGTTGCAGGCGGTGCTGGCCTACCTCCAGCGCCACCCCGGCCGGGCGCGGCTCGTCGGCGTGGTGACAGACGACCCGGTGAGCCCGCAGGCGCGCATCAGCCTGCGCAAGCGCGCCTGGGCCCTGATGCCCGAGGCCGAGCGCCAGGAGGTGAAGCTGGCGCTGGTCGGAACCGCGCTCCGCGCCGGCGTCCTCGTCTATACCGGCGAGGTCAAGACGGCGGGATTCCGCCGCGCCCTCGCCGCCTGGCGGCCCGATGCCATCATCACCTGCGGCTTCGGCCAGGTGCTCGATGCCGCCATCCTCGATGCCGCGCCCTACGGCGCCTACAACTGCCACCCTACCGACCTCGCGAACGGCCACGGCCGCGGGCCGGCGCCGTGGGACGACATGACAGCGCGCGGCGTCACGCACACCGTCTGGTCGGTGCACCGGATGACCGAGGTGGTCGATGCCGGCCCGATAATCGGCCAGACGCCCCCCATCAACGTGGCCGATGCACAGGGCCGGCTGATCCCCGACCCGCGGGCCTTCTTCTACAAGGTCCTGCCGCCGGTCGGATGGATGGTCCTGCGGACCCTCGATGCCCTGGTCCGCCGGCGCGATATGGGCCTGCCCGGACCGCTGCAAAGCGTGGAGCTGGACGCGACCATGCCGCCCGCGCTCCGCCGGCGGCTGCTGCAGCCCGTAGCACCGGACTGGCGCGACGCGCCGGTGCCGACGCCGGGCCAGGAGGAGTTCGATGCCCTCCGCAGCGAGGCAATCCCCCCGGGCCTATGCCGCCGCCGTGGGAGGCTGAGCCCGAACCGGCGCTTCGGAGCGGCATCGTCCCGGACCGGCGGCACCCTCCGGCCCGCCCCGGCCAGAGGCGTCGTGCGCCCACGCCGCCGAGGTGAGCTCCCAAAGAGGGAAGGTCAGGGCTGACTTGCCATAAGGACCCGTCAGAGCCTTCCGCATGGCGGCCTCGTGCTCCCTCAAGCCGGCCGGAAAACCGACCACATAGCCGCGCGATCCCGGTGTGGATTTCCGCCAACACCCGGCGCCGCATTGGCTGTTCACGCCAACTTGGCTGGCGCGATCTTCACCTGGAAGGCGAGGGTTCCATTGGCTCCTGCTTCTCGGCCGTAGCTGATGTCCAGGCCGCACTGATGGGAATTGAAGCCATGGAATTCCTGAAATCGCGTTTCGCGGCGGCCGTCCTCGCATCGGCCTTGTTCTTTGGCGCCGAGGCTTCCGCCGATGTGATGTTCGCCTTCACGCAGACCGGACAGGGCACGCCGGCTGGCATGATTGCCGCCTCCGGCACGCTGTCTTTGAGCGACGCCGCTTTCGAGCATGGCGTCAGTATCAGCAGCGGGATGTCGAATGATTGGGCAGGCGCCGGACTTACCGGGCTTTCCTTCGCGGTCAGCTATGCGCCATTCGGCACTACGATCTCCACCCTCGCCGCCGATCTCAGCGACCTCACCATGCCGGCTCCCGGCAGCCTTGTTTCCTGGGGCCTCACCTTGAACAGTGCGCCGCAGGGCATTCCTGTCGGGCAGTTCTTCTACAACAACCAGGTGTCTGATTTCCGCTTCGTCCTGAGCGGCTCGTCCAGTTCCGGTTTCTTCAACACCGATCTGACCCTGGGTGCGCCCGGGACCTGCGGCGTCAGCGGCACCTGCTCCTTCACCGGAGTCTTCCAGCAAGCCACCGGGCCCGTCCAGCGGGTCGCCGGGATCGTCCAGCAGATTCCCGAGCCGGCGAGCCTTTCCCTGCTGGCTTTCGCAATCATTGCGCTTGGAGTGCTGCGGCGAGCCTGATTGGCATGGGATGCGGCCTGGCTGTCGGCTGATGGATGGCGCTCCCGCCGGCCCTTTCCATCGGGCCGGCTCCGCCGCCACCCCTCCCACTTTCCCCCCCCGACCGGCCTACCCGCCGATTTTCGCCCGCCCGAACGGCCCGCCCCCGGCTCGGCCCTAGCCCGCGGAGGCCCCGCCCGCTAAGGAAAGGTCCATGCTCCGCTCGCGCCCGTTTCCCCGTCCCCCGGCCCTGCTGGCCGCGGCCCTGCTCGGCCTCGCCGCGCCGCCGGCCCTGGCCCAACCGCCGTCCCGGTCCCAGCCCGCGGCCCAATCCGCCGTCCAGACCAACCGCATCGCCGCCGTGGTGAACGGGGAGGTGGTGAGCCGCGCCGATATCGCCGGCCGCGCCCGCCTCTTCGCCCTGAACGCCGGCATCGCGGTGGCGCCGGAGGTGCTGGAGCGCCTGACCCCCCAGGTCACCCGCCTGCTGATCGATGAGCGGCTGCGCCTGCAGGAGGTGCGCCGCCGGCGCATCCCGATCACCGATGCCGAGGTGGCGGAGGCGGTGGCGGAGCTGGAGCGGCGCAACAACCTGCCCGCCGGGGCGCTGCGGGCGCAGCTCGCGCAGGTCGGTGTCCAGCCGCGCGTGCTCTATGACCAGATCCGCACCCAGATCGGCTGGGGCCGGCTGCTGCGGACCCAGCTCGGCCCCTCCGCCATGCCCTCGGAGGCCGAGATACAGGAGGCGATGGCCAATGCCCGCGCCCGCACCGGCCAGCCGGAATACCTGGTTTCCGAGATCTTCATCCCGGTGGACGACCCGACGACCGAGGCCGAAACCCACCGCTTCGTCGAGGAGGTGATCCGCCAGCTCCGCACCGGCACCCCCTTCCCGGTGGCGGCAACGCAGTTCAGCCAATCCCAGACCGCCTTGCAGGGCGGTGACCTCGGCTGGGTGCGGAAGGAGGATGTGGACCCGGAAGTGGCGGCGGTGATGGAGCGCATGCCCCCCGGCGCCATCGCCAACCCCATCCGCGTGCCCGGCGGCTTCCAGATCATCAGCCTGCGGCAGCGCCGGGAATCCGGGCGCGAGATCGCCACGCTGCTCAGCGTGCGGCAGGCCTATTTCCCCTTCAGCTCGGCGCTCGACCCCGAGAACCCGACGCAGCAGCAACGCGACCAGGTGGAGAAGGCGCAGCGCCTGGCCCAGGGCGCCCGCAGCTGCGAGGCGCTGGAGGCGGCCTCGCGCGGCAGCGACCGCCCGGCCGATCCCGGCCCGATCCGGCTGGAGACCGTGACGCCGCCGCCCCTGCGGGCGCTGCTGGCGGGGTTGCAGCCGGGCAAGGCCTCGCAGCCCATCCTGACGCCGGAAGGCGTGATGGTGATGATGGTCTGCTCCCGCGAGCAGCGGAACCTGGCGGAATTCACGCCGGAGCAGGCCCGCAGCCAATTGCTGCGCGACAAGGTGGAACTGCTCTCGCGCCAATTGCAGCGCGACCTGCGCCGCCGCGCCACCATCGAGATGCGAAGCTGAGCCCATTCCTATGACCAGGGGGCTGATGACCGAAGGGCCGGAGGCCCGCAGGTCTGAATCGGCCGGCCAGGCAGCCCCGCTGCCGTCGCTGCGCGACACCATCGCGCGGCACGGGCTGGAGGCGCGGAAGTCGCTCGGCCAGCATTTCCTGCTCGACCCCGCGCTCTGCGCCCGCATCGCCACCCTGGCGGGCGACCTCGCGGGGCGGCATGTGCTGGAGGTGGGGCCCGGCCCCGGCGGCCTGACCCGCGCCCTGCTGGACAGCGCCGCCGCCGGCGTGACGGCGGTGGAACTCGACCGCCGGGCGGTGGCGGCGCTGGCGGAACTCGCGGCGGCGCATCCCGGGCGTCTCTCGGTGATCGAGGCGGATGCGCTGAAGCTGGACCCGGCGTCGCTGCTGCCGGCGCCCCGGAAGATCGTGGCGAACCTGCCCTACAACGTGGCGACGCCGCTGCTGGTCGGCTGGCTGCGCGGCGCCGCGGCGCTGGAGGGCATGGCGCTGATGTTCCAGCAGGAGGTGGCAGAGCGCATCTGCGCCGCCCCGGACACCGAGGCCTATGGCCGGCTCGCGGTGCTGGCGCAGTGGCGCTGCCGCTGCGAATTGCTGCTCCGCCTGCCGCCCGGCGCCTTCATCCCGCCGCCCAAGGTCTGGTCCGCCGTGGTCGGCTTCACCCCGCACCCCGAGGACCCCGGCCCCGGGCTGTTCCGGGCGATGGAGCGCCTCACGGCGGCGGCCTTCGGGCAGCGGCGCAAGATGCTGCGCGGCGCGCTGAAAAGCCTGGGCGGCGCGGAGGCGTTGCTGGCCGCGGCGGAAATCGCCGGGGAACGGCGGGCGGAAACGCTGAGCGTGGCGGAATTCGACCGGCTGGCGCGGCTGCTGCTGGCACGGGGCTGACGCCCTACCCGAACCACCCCAGCAGCACCGCCAGCGTCACCACCGAGAGCGCCGTGCTCACCAGCACCGTCGCGCCCGACCGCGCCGCGCTCAATTGGTAGCGCTGCGCCAGCAGATAGGCATTGGCCCCGGTCGGCAGTGCCGCGACCACCACCGTGACCGCGGTTTCCATCGGCGGCAGCGCCATGGCCCGGGCGGCCAGCCAGACCAGCAGCGGCATCACCAGCAGCTTCAGCACGCAGGTGAGCACCGTCTCGCGCCAGGTGGTGCGGGCGTCGATCCCCGCGAGGCTGCCACCCAGGCAGAACAGCGCCACCGGCGGCGCGGCGGCGCCGAGCAATTGCAGCGTCTGCCGCGCCGCGCCGGGCGGCGGCGGCAGGCCGAGCAGCCGCCACAGCATCGCCGCCGCCACCGCCATCACCACCGGGTTGCGCGCCACGCCGAGCGCCGTGGCGCGCAGCACCCGCTGCCAGGGTGCCTGGGCATGCAGCGCGACCTCCGCCACCACCGTCGCGGTGCCGAGCAGCAGTAGGGAATGCAGCGCCAGGATCGCCAGCAGCACCGCCAGCGCCTCGGCGCCGAAGGCGGCGGTGATGAGCGGGATGCCCATCATCACCGTGTTGCCGAAACTGGCATCCAGCGCCAGCATCCCGGCCTGGCCGAGCGGCTGCCGCACGCCCCAGCGCGCTGCCGCCAGCGTGCCGGCATAGAGCACCGCGGTGCCGATGAAGAAGGCCAGCGCCGCCGTCCCGCCACCGCCCGGCCCGGTGGTGCCGCCGAGGAACAGCAGCGCGGGCGCGGCGAGATTGAAGGTGAAGCTGTTCAGCCCGCGGAACCCCGCCTCCTCGATGAAGCGCCAGCGCATGGCGGCATAGCCCAGGGCGATGATGATGAAGACCGGGCCGATGACCCCGAGGACCGCCCCCACCCGGCTCAGCCCGTGCCGCAGCCGGCCGGGCCGGGCTCCGCCAGCAATCCGGCGACGAAATCCGCCAGCCAGGGCTGGCGCAGGCGATGCGTGCGCGCGGCATGCAGGATGGCGCGCACGGCCGCGACCGTCGCCTCGAATTCCGTGTTCACCAGCACATGGTCGAACTCGTCCCAGTGCCGCAGCTCGTCCCGCGCCGCCAGCATGCGGCGGGCGATCTCGGCCTCGGGGTCCTGGCCGCGGCCGCGCAGGCGCCGCTCCAGCTCGGCCAGGCTCGGCGGCAGCAGGAAGATGCCCACGACATCCCCTGGCAGCGCCGCGCGCAGCAGCCGGTGGCCCTGCCATTCGATATCGAAGAGCACATCCCGCCCGGCCGCCAGCGCCGCCTCCACCGCGGCGCGCGGCGTGCCGTAGGAACGGCCGAGGAAGCTCGCATGCTCCAGGAACTCGCCCGCCGCGACCATGGCGGCGAATTGCTCCGGCGTGCGGAAGAAATAGTGCTCGCCCTCCCGCTCGCCCGGCCGCGGCGCCCGCGTGGTCGCGCTGACCGAAAGCGAGAGCGCCGCCTCGGTCTCCAGCAGGCGGCGGGAGATGCTGGTCTTGCCGGCACCGGGCGCCGAGGCCAGCACCAGGCAGACCCCCCGCCGCGGCAGGCCCGCCTCACTCATTCGACATTCGCCGCCTGTTCGCGCAGCCGCTCGATCGCCGCCTTGAGGTCGAGGCCGATGCGCGTCAGGGCCACCGAGGCGGATTTCGAGCAGAGGGTATTCGCCTCCCGCACGAATTCCTGGGTGAGGAAGTCCAGCTTGCGGCCGGCGCCCTCGCCCGCCGCCAGCAGCGCCCGCGCCGCCTCGACATGCGCGGCCAGCCGGTCCAGCTCCTCCCGCACATCGGAGCGCTGGGCGAGCAAGGCCACCTCCTGCGCCAGCCGCTCCTCCGGCACCCGCGCGGTGCCGCCCTCGCCGAGCAGGGCGGCGAGTTGTTCCAGCATCCGGGCGCGCTGCGCCGCCGGTTGGCCCACTGCCTCGGTCGCCGCCGCCTCGCGCAGCGCCGCGATCTCGTCCAGCAGGCCGGAGAGGATGGCGTGCAGCTTGGCGCCCTCGGCCCCGCGCGCCGCCACCAGCCCCTCCAGCGCCCGGGCGAAGGCGGCGGCGAGTTCGGCGCGCTTCCCGGCCTCCTGCGCCTCATCCACCTCCGGCACCTCGGCGCGCAGGACGCCAGGCAGCGCCAGCAGCGCCTCGGCCCGGGGCGGCATGCTGCCGCGGATGCGGTTGGCCAGTTCCAGCGCCAGGGTCAGCGCCTGTTCCAGCGCCGCCGGGTCCACCGCCAGGCGCGGCTTCTCCTCCCGCTTCAGGGTCAGGGTGGCGGAGACGTTGCCGCGCCTGAGGCGCCGTCCCAGCGCCTCCCGCAGCGGCGCCTCCAGCGCGTCCTGGCCATTCGGCAGCCGGAGGCGCAGGTCGAGGCCGCGGCCATTGACGCTGCGGACCTCCCAGACGAAGGCGGTGCCATCGGCCAGCGCACCGCTCTCGCGCGCGAAGCCGGTCATGCTCATAAGGGTGCCCATCGAGGCGGGTTGTCCCGCGCGGCGGGGCGGAGTGCAAGCGATGGCGGAACGCGGCTGGCCTTGGCGGCATGTGCTGGTCACCGGCGCCAGTGCCGGCCTCGGCCGGGCGCTGGCCCTGGACTGCGCGGCGCCGGGCGTGGTGCTGCACCTCTCCGGCCGGGATGGGGCGCGGCTGGAGGCGGTGGCGGCGGAATGCACGGCGCGCGGCGCCACGGTCCGGCCCCGGGTGCTGGATGTGCGGGATGCGGAGGCCATGGCGGGCTGGATCGCCGGCGCCGGGCGGCTCGACCTGGCCATCGCCAATGCCGGGATCTCGGCCGGCACCGGCGGCGCCACCGAACCGGCCGCCCAGGCGCGGGCGGTCTTCGAGACCAATGTCACCGGCGTGCTGAACACCGTGCTGCCGGCGCTGGAGGCCATGGCGGCGCAGCCGCCGGGACCGGAGGGCCTGCGCGGCCGTATCGCCGTCATCGCCTCCCTCGCCGCCTTCGTGGCGGCGCCGGGCGCGCCGGCCTATTGCGCCAGCAAGGCCACGGTGCAGCGCTGGGCGGAGGCGCTGGACGCCTCCGAGCGGCTTCGCGGCATCCGCCTGCACGCGATCTGCCCGGGCTATGTCCGCACCGGCATGACCGCCCGCAACCCCTTCCCCATGCCCCTGCTGATGGATGCGGAAGTCGCGGCGCGGCGGACGCTGGAGGGCATCCGCCGCGGCCGGTTGCGGGTGGCCTATCCACTGCCGCTCTATTGGGCCGCCCGGCTGGTGGGCGGCCTGCCGCCCGCCTGGCGGGCGGCGCTGTTCAGCCGCCTGCCGGCGAAGCCCGCCGCGCCCGCAGCTGGTTGAGCCGCCGCCGCCGGATCGCCCGGTTGGCCAGCAGGTTCAGCGCCTCCACCCCGGTGGCGAAGGCCATGGCGGCATAGACGAAGCCCTTCGGCACATGCACGCCGAGGCCCTCGGCCACCAGGACCAGGCCGATCATCATCAGGAAGGCCAGGGCCAGCATCACCACCGACGGGTTCTTCTCCATGAAGGCCGAGAGCCGGTCCATCGACATCAGCATCACCAGCACCGAGACGACGATCGCCACGGCGATCATCCAGAACTCCCGCACCAGGCCCACCGCCGCCAGGATGCTGTCCACGGAGAAGACCATGTCGAGGGCGATGATCTGCGCCACCGTCGGCCAGAAGGCGGCGCCGGCCGCCGCTGCCAGGCTCGGTTCCACGTGCTCTGCGGGGGTGACGCGGTGGTGGATCTCGATCGTCGCCTTGCCGAGCAGGAACAGCCCGCCGGCCAGCAGGATCAGGTCCTTGCCCGAAAGCTCGACCCCGGCCACCTCGAACAAGGGCCGGGTCAGGGTCAGCAGCCAGGAGGTCCCCGCCAGCATCCCGAAGCGCAGCAGCACCGCGAGGCCAAGGCCGATCCGCCGGGCCAATTGCCGCTGGCTCTCCGGCAGGCGGTTGCTGAGGATGGCGATGAAGACCAGGTTGTCGATGCCGAGCACCACCTCCATGCCAATGAGGGTGATGAGGGCGACGATCACTTCGGTTTCCATGCAACCTGTTCTCCCGGCTTGGGCGCGCTAACGCAGCAGTCCGCCCTTGGATCGGCCACATCAGGCATTACCTCGCAACCTTCGCATGCCGCAGGGAGGATGGGTTGGGCGGTTTCGGCCAGGTGATGCTCGGCCTCCGCCTGGCGCGGCGGGAATTGCGCGGCGGGGTCAGGAGCCTGCGGATCGTGCTGGCCTGCCTGGCGCTGGGCGTCGCCGCCATCGCCGCGGTGGGCACCCTGCGGGCCGGGTTGCAGGCCGGGCTGGCCGCGGATGGCGCCCGCATCCTCGGCGGCGATGTCGAGATCCGCAGCGGCGCCCGCCCGGCGGGGCCGGAGGTCCGCGCCTGGATCGCCGCCCGCGGCGGCGCGGCCTCCGAGGTGGTGACGCTCCGCGCCATGCTGGTCGCCCCCTCCGGGGGCGCCGATCCCGTATCGCCCTCCGAGGACCGGCTGCTGGTGGAGCTGAAGGCGGTGGATGCCGCCTATCCCCTCTATGGTGAACTGGTGCTGGACCCGCCGGTGCCGCTTGCCCCCGGCACGGTGGCGCTCGACCCGCTGGTCGCGGAACGGCTGGGGCTGGCGCTCGGCGACATGCTGCGGATCGGCGAGGCGCGCCTCCGGCTGGTCGCCCTGGTGGCCGGGGAGCCGGACAAGGTGGCCACCCCCGCCTTGTTCGGCCCGCGCGCCCTGATCGCCCGGGAGAGCCTGGCCGCGACCGAACTCATCCAGCCCGGTAGCCTCGTGCAGCACGACCTCCGCATCCGCCTGCCGCCGGGCACCGGCACGCATGCCTTCGCCGAGGCGCTTCGCACCGGCTTCGCCGCCGAGGGCTGGCGCATCCGCACCGCCGATGCGGCGCAGCCGGGGGTGGGCCGCTTCCTCGACCGCGCCGCCGCCTTCCTGACCCTGGCCGGGCTGACGGCGCTGCTGGTGGGCGGCATCGGCGTCGCCACCGGGGTGCGCGGCTGGCTGGAGGCGCGGGCGCGCAGCATCGCCACGCTCCGCTGCCTCGGCGCCTCCAGCGGCACGCTGTTCCTCACCTACCTGTTCCAGGTGCTGGCGCTGGCGGGCCTCGGGATCGGCATCGGGCTGCTGGCGGGGTTCGGGCTGACCTTCCTGGCGGCGGAGGCCCTGGCGGGGGGCGCTGCCGGTGCCGCCGCGGCTGGGCTTCTACCCGGCGCCGCTGGCCCTGGCGGCGCTCTATGGGCTGCTGACGGCGCTCAGCTTCGCGCTCTGGCCGCTCGGCCGGGCGGCGCGGATCTCCGGCGCGGCGCTGTTCCGCGATGCGGTGCAGCCCGCCCCGGCTTGGCCCGGCTGGCCGGTGCTAGTGGCCAATGCCCTGGCCGCGGCGGCGCTGGTCGGGCTGATCGTGGCGACCGCCGGCGACCGGGTCTTCGCCGCCTGGTTCTGCGCCGCTGCGGTGGCGGCGCTGGCGCTGTTCCGGCTGGGCGCCGCGGGGCTGATGGCGGCGGCACGGCGGCTTTCCCACCTGCGGCGCCCGGCGCTGCGGCTCGGGCTCGCCAACCTGCACCGGCCGGGGGCGCGGACGCCGCTGCTGGTGGTCTCGCTCGGCATCGGCCTCACGACGCTCGCCGCCATCGCCCAGATCGAGGGCAATCTCCGCCGCCAATTGGCCGGGGAGATGCCCGCGCGGGCGCCGAATTTCTATTTCATCGACATCCAGTCCAGCCAGGCCGCGCAATTCGATGCGCTGGCCGCCAGCCTGCCCGGGGTGCAGGAGGTGCGGCGCGTGCCCTCGCTCCGCGCCCGGGTGGTGGCGGTGAATGGCGTGCCGGCCGAGCAGTTGCAGGTGACGCCGGAGACCGCCTGGGCGCTGCGCGGCGACCGCGGCCTCACCTATGCCGCCCGCCCGCCGGAGGGGACCCGGCTGGTCGCCGGCGCCTGGTGGCCAGCGGACTACCGCGGCCCGCCGCTGCTCTCCTTCGAGGCCGGGGTGGCCGAGGGCTGGGGGGTGGGGATCGGCGACATCATCACGGTGAACGTGCTGGGCCGGAACCTCGACCTCAAAATCGCCAATCTGCGGCAGGTGGACTGGCGGGGATTGGGGATGAACTTCACCATGGTCGCCTCCCCCGGCCTGCTTGAGGCGGCGCCGCACAGCCATATCGCCACGGTCCGCGGCGACCCGGCGCGGGATGCGGCGGTGCTGCGGCGCATCACCGATGCCTTCCCCAATGTCTCCGGCATCCGGGTGCGGGATGCGCTGGAGGCGGTGGCGGCGCTGCTCGGCCGGCTCGGCACCGCGATGTCGGCCACCGGCGGCATCACCCTGCTGGCCGGGCTGCTGGTGCTGGCCGGCGCGGTGGCGGCGGGGCAGCAGCAGCGGGTGCGGGATGCGGTGGTGCTGAAGACGCTGGGCGCCACGCGGGCGCAGATCCGTGCCGCCTGGCTGGTGGAATATGCAGCCATAGGACTGGTGGCGGGGCTGCTGGCGGCGCTGGCGGGCAGCATCGGCGCCTGGGCGGTGGTGCGCTTCGTGATGCGCGCGGATTGGGTGCTGCTGCCGGGCACCCTGGCCGTCACGGTGGCGGGCTGCGCCCTGCTGACCCTGGCCTGCGGCCAGCTCGGCACGGCACTGGCGCTCCGCGCCCGGCCGGGGCCGCTGCTGCGCAATGAATAGGCCGCGTGTCACAATTCTCCACCTGTGACGGGGCGGGTTGTTGCCTATATTGGGACAGACCGGCGGCGCCCTGCACGTCGGCGGGAGAAGCAACAGCGCGATGCCGAATCTCGTTGAACGGGATTACGGTTTCTCCATATACCTAGGCTAGCGGGGATCGCTCGCGTCCACCCCCCTTGGGAGGTTCTACGAAATATGGCCCTTCAACCCGACTATCGATACACGACGGGTGCGCCAGGATGGGGTCGTACGGCGACCGCCGACGCGGCCGCCGTCGATGCCGGGCTCCGGGCATACATGCTCCGGGTCTACAACTGGATGGCCTCCGGCCTGGTGCTGACCGGCATCGTGGCATATCTCATCGCCAATACGCCTGAGCTTCAGGCGCTGTTCTATCAGCGGGTGATGACGCCGCGCGGCGCCGCGGTGCAGCCGACGATCCTGGCCTATATCGCCATGTTCGCGCCGCTGGGTTTCGTGCTGGTGCTGAGCTTCGGCATCAACAAGCTGTCCAAGACCACGGCGCAGGTGCTGTTCTGGGCCTTCGCGGCGGTGATGGGTGCGAGCATCTCGCACATCTTCCTCACCTTCACGGGCACCTCGGTCGCGCGGACCTTCTTCATCACCGCGGCGATGTTCGGCGGCATCAGCCTCTATGGCTACACCACCAAGGCCGACCTGACGCGCATGGGCAGCTTCATGATGATGGGCCTGATCGGCATCATCATCGCCAGCCTCGTCAACATGTTCATCGGCTCGACCGCGCTGCAATCCGCGATCAGCGTGATCGGCGTGGTGGTCTTCGTCGGGCTGACCGCCTGGGATACCCAGCGCATCAAGGCCGACTACATCGACTATGCCCATGCCGAGGGCACGGAGCAGGCCGGCAAGCGCAGCGTGATGGATGCGCTGGGCCTCTACCTGAACTTCATCAACCTGTTCATGCTGCTGCTGCAGCTCACCGGCGTCCGGCAGCAGGACTGACCTGCCGAACCAGCCGGAACGGGCCCCGGGGAGCGATCCCCGGGGCCTTTTTCGTTTGACCCCGTCGCCCGGAGTGGCAGCCTCGGCGGCATGAGCCACGCGCATCACGACCATGACGGCCACGGCCACCACCACGGCCCGGACCCGGCCGAGCGCGGCTTCGCCCCCGGCGTCGCCCTCAACCTCGGCTTCGTGGCGCTGGAGGCGGCGGCGGGCTTCCTCGCCGGGTCGCTCGCGCTGCTGGCGGATGCCGGGCACAACCTCTCGGATGTGCTGGGCCTGGTGCTGGCCTGGGTGGCGGTGCGGCTGGCCCGCCGCCCGCCCAGCGCGCGGCGCAGCTATGGCTGGCACCGCGCCACCATCCTGGCGGCGCTGGCCAATGCCATGCTGCTGCTGGTGGCGGTGGGCGCCATCGGGCTCGGCTCGGTGCAGCGGCTGCTGGACCCCGCGCCGGTCGCCACCGGCCTGATGCTCTGGGTCGCGGCGGCGGGGGTGGTGGTGAATTTCGGCACCGCGCTGTTCTTCATGCGCGGCCGCCACGCCGACCTCAACCGCCGCGGCGCCTATCTGCACATGCTGGCGGATGCCGGCGTCTCGGTGGGGGTGGTGGCGGGGGCGCTGCTGATCGACGCCACCGGCTGGCCCTGGGTGGACCCGGTGCTCGGCCTGGCGATCGCCGCCGCCATCCTGGCCGGCACCTGGGGCCTGCTGCGGGAGTCGACCGACCTCGCCATGGATGCCGTGCCCCGGCATATCGACCCGGCGGCGGTGGACGCCTTCCTCGCGGCGCAGCCCGGCGTGGCGGAGGTGCATGACCTGCATATCTGGGCGCTCGGCACCACCGAGACGGCGCTGACCGCGCATCTGGTCCGGCCCGGCGCCGGGCCGGACGACGCCTTCCTGGCGGGGCTTTGCGCGGCGCTGCGGCACCGCTTCGGCATCGCCCATGCGACCCTGCAGATCGAGGCCGGCGACCCCGCGCATCCCTGCTCGCTGGCGCCGCCGGGGGTGGTTTAGGGCGGAAGCGCCGGTGCTGGCCGCCCGGCCGGTTGATCCCTCATGGCCAAGGCATCACCGCGCCGGCTGGATGCCGGCATCGGCAATGACCTTGGCCCATTTCGGGATATCGGTGGCGATGGCGGCGTGCATCTGCTCCGGCGTGCTGCCGACCACGTCCAGGCCGAGCGCGGTGAATTTCGCCTTCATCTCATTGTCGGCGAGGATCCTCAGCGATTCGGCATGCACCTTTTCGAGGATCGCCTGCGCCGTGCCGTCCGGGGCCATCAGGCCGAACCAGGAGGTTGCCTCGAAGCCGGGGAACCCCTGTTCCGCCACGGTCGGCAGGTCGGGCGTATTGGCCGAGCGGGAGAGCGAGGTGACACCGATGCACCGCAACCGGCCATCGCGCACCAGCGGCAGGGCGGCCCCCGCATTCTGAATGCCGACCGGCACGATGCCGCTCAGCACATCGGCCAGGTTGGCGCCGCGATAGGGGATATGCTCCATCCGGATGCCGGCAAGGTGGCACAGCATCTCGCCCGCGATGTGCTGCGGCGTGCCCACGCCCGGCGTCCCGTAGGAGAGCTTGCCCGGATTGGCCCTGGCATGCGCGACGAGTTCGGGGATGGACCGCACCGGCAGGTCGTTGTTGACCAGCAGGACCGACGGCATCGACAGTGTCATGGAGATCGACACCAGGTCCTTCAGCGGATCGAAGGGCAGGCTTTGCAGGCTCGGCAGGATGGTGATGGCCGCATTGCCCGACCACATCAGCGTATAGCCATCAGGCGCGGCCTTGGCGACGCGATCAACGCCGAGGGCGCCGGAATTGCCTGGGATATTCTCGACCACCACCGGCTGGCCCCAGGCCTCGCTGAATTTCTGCGCGAAGAGCCGCCCGGTGACATCGGTGGAACTGCCGGCGGTGAAGCCCACGACCAGCCGGACCGGCCGGGTCGGCCAGGCGGCTTGTGCCCTGGCGCGATGGCTTGCCGCGGTGGCGCCGGTCATTGCCGCGCCTGCGGCCATGAGGTGCCGCCGCGAAAGCGGGATGGTCATGACGCGTCTCTCCCTTGAGTCGTTCTTTTTATAAGCACGGCAGGACCGTCCGGCCCCTTCGGGCCGGTGGCGCGCGGCAAGCCTAGGGTCTTCGCCGCAAGCGCGTCCATAGCCGGGGCGCGCTGGCCGCCCTGGGGTTGCGGCCGCGCGCTCCACGCCCTCCGGCCTGCGGAACCCGCGGGAGAAGGTCATGGGACAGGCCGATCAGAGCAGCAGGTCTTCCTCCCGCGGCACCGCATTGCGGAGCGCGACCACCATATCGACAGCCCCGTCGCCATCAAGGTCGAGCATCAGCAGGGTCTTCTCCGCGCCGCGCCCTTGCACGCGCGCCTCGGCCTGCCCGGTCGCGGAGAAGCGGCCCAGGCCAAGCCAGGCGAAGCCCTGGTCGCCGGGCCGCACCGGATCGGTGTCGATGGCCGAGAGGTCGATGCGGTCCTCGCCCGGCGTGAAATCGCGGATGAGGTCGGGGCTGCCGGGGGTGCTGTCGCCGATGGCGGTGAAGCGGAACAGGTCGGCGCCGGCACCGCCCACCAGCGTATCCTGGCCAGCGCCGCCCACCAGGGTATCGGCGCCCGCGCCACCACGCAGCAGATCCGCGCCCTCGCCGCCGAGGATCGTGTCCGCGCCCGCCTTGCCCAGCAGCATCTGGTCGCCCGCGCCGCCCGCCAGGATGTCGCCCGCCTTGCCGCCGGCCAGGTACTGGCCACCGCCGGTGCCGACCACGAGCTGCGGCAGGCCCGGGTGTTCCGGCGTCACATCGGCCGGGTGCCGCTCGAAATAGACGAAGACATCCTCCTGCAGGTACGCGGTATCTGTGTTGCGGCGGATGATGTCGCTGAGGCTCGTCTGCTCGATCTCCGCCAGGGTCGCAGCATCGAAGCCCTGGTTCTGGTACCAGAGCCGGTCGCCGTCGCGCAGCGCCGTGAATTGCCGGGCGAGGATGCTGCCGAAGGTCTCGCCGAGGAAGCTGCCGGGCAGCAGCGCCTCCGAGAGCCCGCCGGTCCAGAGATCGATGGCATCGACGCTGCCATAGGCGGCGCGCAGCCCGGCGATGGTGCCGGCATCGGCGGTGATCTCCGCGAAATCCGCATAGGGGTCGAGGCCGAGCACCGCCCGCATCTGGTTCAGGGTTGGCAGGCCGAGGTCGCGGCCGCGCTGGATGTTGATGGCCGCCAGGTCCTGCCCGACCGGCGGGTCGAACAGGAAGTTGCGCAGATCCTCCACGATCCGCGCATCCATGGCCTGGGCGAGGTCGGCGCCGAGATGCCGCAGGAAGCCGTCGGCGCCGCCATCCCCGGCGAAATCCTCGGGCGGCATGAAGAAGACGTCGCGCAGTTCGAGTTCCGGCCCGGCGACATTCCCCGCCTCGTCCAGCCGCTCGGTCTCGGCCGAGACGGTGGAATGGCCCCAGCGATAGGCAGCGCCGGCGAATTCCAGCAGCAGCCGCGGGTCGGCCGCGGCGTCGTAGCCGGCATAGGGCGCGAGCGCCCCCGGGCCGAGCAGATGCGGCAGGAATTCGTCATAGGTGATATGCGCGATCTCGGCGCCGACGATCGCCCGCGCCTGCTGATAGAGCGCCTCCGCGTCCAGGCCGGGATCGGCGGCATGCAGCCGCTCCACCTGGAAATTATGCTCGCGCAGGAACAGGACCTGCAAGGCGGTGAGGGAGGGATTCTCGCCCGCCCGCAGATCGCCCGCGAAGACGCCGCCCTCCAGCACCGGCAGGTTGTCGCCGGCGGAGACGGCCATCCGCCCATCCGGCAGGCGCAGCGCCGCCGCCGTCGCGGCATCCGAGCCATAGACCATGGAGGCGTCGAGCCAGCCGGTGACCCGGTTGATCGCCACCGCCGGATGCGCGGCATCCCCGCCGCTCGCCGGGTCGATCACCGCCCGGGTCAGGGGCAGGATGGTGCCCTCCGGGAAGGCCGGATCGCCTTCCGGCACCGCGATGTCGATGCGGGTCACGCCATCGGAGGGGGTGCGGGTCAGGTCGTGGTCGATGAACTGGCCCCAGGCATACATCATGCCGGAAAGCCCCTGCGCATTCGCCACCGCGGCATCCCCCTGGCCCGCCACCAGGTTGCTGATGCTGCGCGGCTCCGGCCCCTCGGCCAGGCTGGCGATGCCATCGGCATAGCGCGCCGGGGCGAGGCGGATGAAGGCGCTGCCGGCGGCGTTGAACCCCGTCTGCGCGAGGTTGTTGCCGCTGCCGTCGATCGACCGGAATTCCACACGCCATCTCCACGCCAAGTGATGGCGCGAGAACACCCGCCGCTTTCGCTGCGGTCAATAGTAAAAGAAATTCAGTTACTTAGCTGATTTCTGTTCAATAATCGATCCGTTCATCTGCTCATCTCTTCAGATGTCTCATACCAGCGGCCGATTTCATCGACCCCTGGTATGCCTTTTTCCTACCCTCAGTCGCGTCGTGCCGCAGGCACGCCTCCGGCGTGAAGCGCAAACCTCCGGTTTGCTTGGCTTCGCGCCACTTGGCGCGGGCGCCGTTCGGCGCCTCGGACCGGTCATTGGACCGGTCCGTTGGTATCAGATGACCTGGTAGCGCGCCCGTGCCGCCCGCTCGATGGCGCCGGCGATCAGCCGGTCGATATCCATGGCGATGCGGAAATCCTGCAGGAATTGCAGTTGTTCCTGCGGCGCGTCGCCATCCGCCACCGCCACCTCGCAGGCCAGCAGATAGGCGGTCTCCCGCAGCCTGGAGGGCAGCGCGTCGCGGATCAGGGTGAAGGCGCGGTCGAGCCCGTCGGTCCGGTCCAGCAGGCTCAGGCAGGTTTCGGTGACGCTGGCGATCCCGCTCGGGTGGAAATCGCTGAAGACCGGCAGGTCCTGCACCAGTCGCGACATCATCGCGAGTTCCGCATCCGACATCTGCCGATCGGCAACCGCCATCAGCACCATGGCGCAGACCAGCGCCTCCTGCGGGTTGAATCGGGTGTTCGGCATGCGGCCTCTCTTTCGGCCGTGGTGGTCGCTCGCCTGCGCCGCCGCGTCAACCCAAAGACATGTCAGGGCGGCGCCAGGAAGGCCCGGGTCTCCGCCACCGCCTCGGCCAGCCCGACCCGGCGCACTACCACCCCCTCCGGCAGCCCGGCCAGCAGCCGGCCGGGGCAGGAGCGGTCGAGCAGCACGAAGACGCCCCGGTCATCGGCGCGGCGGATCAGCCGGCCGAAGGCCTGGCGCAGCCGGTGCCGCGACAGCGCATCGTCATAGGCCTTGGGATGGCCGCCGGAGAGATGGATGCGCCGCTCCCGGTGCAGGATGGAGGGGCGCGGCCAGGGCACCCGGTCGAAGACCAGCAGCCTGAGCGACCGCCCCGGCACATCCACGCCATCCCGCATGGCATCGGTGCCGAGCAGGCAGGCATCCTCCTCCGCCCGGAACACGTCCACCAGCGTGGCATTGTCCATGGCGTCCACATGCTGGCCGTACAGCGGTATGCCGGCCGCCGCCAGCACCGGCGCCATGCGATGGAAGCTCTCGCGCAGCCGCCGGATGGCGGTAAAGAGGCCGAGCGCGCCGCCGCCCGAGGCCTGGAACAGCGCCCCCATCGCCGCCGCCACCTGGCCGCTGCTGCCCTTGTCCACATCCGTCACCACGAAGGCGCGGGTGGCCGCGGCATAGTCGAAGGGCGAGGCCATGGCGGCGCGGATCGCGGGCATGGGCAGATGCGCCGCGCCGGTCCGCGCCTCGGCCGCCAGCCAGGCGGCTTCCGGCTCCGCCGCCTCGCCACCGCGGTCCAGAAGCGTGGCGGAGGTGATCAGCAGCCCATGCGCCGGCCCCGCCACCACCTGGGCGAAGGGCATGGTGGGGTCCAGCCAGTGGCGGTGCAGCCCGGCATCCACCTCCCGCCCGTCGCGGCGCGACAGCGCCAGCCAATCGACGAAGGCGCGGCGCTCGCCGGGCGCGGGCGGCGCCTCGGCCAGCGCCCGCAGCATGGCCTGCCAGGCGCCGAGCGGCAGCAGGGCGCGGCGCTCGATCCCCTTGGCGGCGGTTTCCAGGCGGATGCGGTCGCCGGTTTCCAGCTCCTCCGCCTCGTCCTCCAGCCGGGCCTGGAGCCGGTCGCGCAGCATCGCCAGGGGTTCCTCCAGGCGCTTCAGGGCGCGGCCCAACGCCTCCGCCGCCTCGGCCATCCCCTCGCCGAGCGGGTGGAGGTCGCATTCCGCGTCATAGAGCCCCTCCTCCTCCGGCCCGCGGGCCAGGACCTGGCGGCGGATGGCGCGGAGGAAGGCTTCGGTGGGATTGCGCAGCCGGTCGGCGGCCGCGCGCGTCAGGGGTTCCGGGTCCGCCGCCTCCGGCGGGCTCTCCTCCAGCCGGGCCTCGCCCAGCCGCGTCACCCAGCCGAGGCCGGGCAGGGCGCGGGCGGCGGTGAGCGCGGCCTCCATGGGCGTCAGCAATTCCCGGGATGTCGCCGGCCAGGTCCTCGATCCGCCGGCGCAGCCCACGGGCGCGCGAGCGGCCGCCCTCGGCGCCGAGCAGCCAGCGGCGCAATCCCGCCGTCTCGGCCCCGGTCAGCGCGGCGGAAAAGGCGGCATCGGCGGCATCGAAGAGGTGATGCCCCTCGTCGAAGACGTAGCGCAGCGGGCGGAGGTCCTCGCCGCCTTTGGCGTCACCACCGCCCAGTGCCGCCTGCACCATGACCAGCGCATGGTTCGCCACCACCAGCGTCGCATTGCGGGCGCGGCGGATGGAGTGTTCCACGAAGCACTGCTTGTAGCGCGGGCAGGCGGAGCGGATGCATTCGCCGCGCCGGTCGGCCAGCGGCCAGACCGCGGCCGGGCCGTGCAATTCCACGATCCAGCCGGGGAAGTCGCCGCCGAGCAGGTCGCCATCCCGCGTCGCCAGTGCCCAGCGGGAGACCAGGCCGAGCGGCACCGCCATATCGGGATGGCCCGCCTGGCCGATCATCTCCTCCAGGTTCAGCAGGCAGAGGTAGTTCTCCCGCCCCTTGCGCACCACCACGCGGCGGCGGCGCTCCTCCGGGTCCGGGTAGAGGCGTGTCAGTTCCTGGTCGATCTGGCGTTGCAGGTTGCGGGTATAGGTGGCGATCCAGACCGGGGCGCCGTTCCGCTCCGCCCAGAGGCTGGCGGGGGCGATATAGCCCAGCGTCTTGCCGGTGCCGGTGCCGGCCTCGGCCAGCACCAGATGCGGCGCGCCCCGGTCCTCGCGCGGGGTGAAGGCGGCGCTGGCGGCGGAGGCGTAGTCGGCCTGCTGCGGCCGCTGCTCCGCCTCCTGCCCCAGCATCTGGCCGAGCCGCTGCCGCGCCTCATTGGGCAGGACGGCGAAGCTGGAGGGCGGCTGGGCCGGGCCGGGGTCCTCCCAGTCCGGCAGGTGCCGCCAGACCTTCAGGGGTGCGAGGGAAGCCTGCGCCCGGTCCTCCCCGAGCGCCGCCAGCACGGCGGGTGCCCAGGGCCAGGCGGCGGCCTCCGCCAGCTTGGCGGCCAGCGCCCCGGCCTCCCGGTTGAGCGGCAGGCCGCGCCGGGCGGCCAGGTGGCGCAGCATGGCCGTGGCCATCTCCGGCAGCAGCGCGGCGGCGGCGGCATCGTCCTTCGGCGGGTCGAGGTCGAGCGCCATGGCGAGGCCGCGCGGCGTCGGCGCGGCGCCACGGGCGGGCATGCAGAAGGCAAACAGCTCCAGCAGGTCGAAGCAGGTGTCGAAAGCGGGCAGGTCGAGGCGGCGGGCGGTGGCCGGGCCATGCACCAGCATGGGCGGCGGCAGGTCGCGCAGCGCCCGGGCGAGTTCGGCGGCGGGCAGGTCGAGCAATTCCCCATCCGGGGTCAGCAGCACGCCGCGGCCATGGCCGGCGACCAGCGCGGGCGCGCCGGGCAGCAGCAACCGGGCGGGGGCGGGGCCGCGAGGGAGAGGGGACATCGGGCAGAGGATAGGCGGCGGCGCGGGCGGCGTCGAACCCTGGCCTTCAGGAGTCCGGCGCCCCCCGTGCGGGGGCTGGATGCCAAGGGGCTCCGGCCGCTACTCCCGCTCGATTCCCGCCCTGCGCACCACGTCGCTCCACCTGGCGCGTTCGGCGGTGAGCAGGCGGTCCATCTCCTCCGGAGGGCCGCCCACCGGCTCGGCGCCCCAGGCGGCCAAGCGGTCGCGCACCTCCGGCAATTGCAGGAGGCGATCGATCTCATCGGCCAGGCGGCGGCGGATCTCGATGGGCGTGCCGGCCGGGGCCGCATAGCCGAGCCAGGCCGCGGCCTCGTAGCCGGCAATGCCCGCCTCCTGCAATGTCGGCACGTCAGGCAGCAGGGCGAAGCGGCGGGCGCCGCCGACGGCAAGCGGGCGCAGCCTGCCCTCGCGGAAATCCTCCAGGAAGGAGGGCGCCTGCTCGATGACGAGCTGGATGCGTCCGGCCAGCAGGTCGGTGCGGGCGGGCGCGCCGCCGCGATACTGCACCATCTCCATCTCGACGCCACCGGCCAGCGCGCGGAACATCTCGACCGTCAGGCGCGAGGCCATGCCTGACGTGGCGAAGTTGATGGAACCGGGGCGCGACCGCGCGAGGGCCAGGAGTTCCTGCACGGTGGAGACACCGAGCGAGGCCGGCACCACCATCACATAGGGAATCATCGCCACCATGGAGACGCCGACCAGATCGCGCTCCGGGCTATAGGGCAGGTTGCGGTAGACGAAGGGGTTCACCGCCATGGGCCCGGGGCTGCCGGCCAGCAGCGTATAGCCATCGGGCGCGGCCTTCGCCACCGCATCGGCGCCGAGGATGCCGAAGGCCCCGGCCCGGTTCTCGACCGCCACCTGCTGGCCCAGCGGCCGCGCCAGGTTCTCCGCGACGAGCCGCGCGATGAGATCCGTGGCCCCTCCCGGCGCGAAGGGCACGACCACGCGGAGCGGCCGCGCGGGCCAAGCCTGGGCCTTCGCCACCGCAGGGAGCGCGAGCGCGGCCAGCGCGGTTCGGCGGGAGAATTTCATCCTGCGGCAGCCCTCGCCTCATCGGGGAAGAATTGGTTCGCCGGCCGCTGGAGGCCCAGATTCCCACGCAGGGTGGAGCTCTCGTATTCCCTGCGGAACAGGCCGCGGCGCTGCAATCGGGGACGACCAGGCGGATGAAGCGCTCCAGGCCGGTCGGCACCACCGGGGCCGCGATCATGAAGCCGTCGCAAGCCTTCCCGCGATACCATTCCTCCATGACATCCGCGATCTGCTTCGGGTTTCCCTTGAAGAGATTGCCCGCCATCTGCGGCAGGATGCGCTTGTAGGTCTGGCGCACCGTCAGCCCCTCCGCCGCCGCCATGGCGATGATGGCCTTGCCGATGCCGGTGGGGCCGACATGCTCGGAATCCAGGCTGGGCATCGGGCCGTCGAGTGGATAGGCCGCCATCCTCGTGCCCACCATCTTGGAGAGGTAGTCCAGGCCCACGGCGGGCGGGACCAGATCCTCCAGCTCCTGGAAGAGGGCATCCGCTTCGGCTTCCGTCTCGCCCACGAAGATGGTCACGCCGCTCAGCACCTTCAGGCTTTCCGGCGTGCGGCCGTATTTCGCCAGGCGGCCCTTGAGGTCGGCATAGAGCTGCTGCGCGCGATCGATGGTGCCCTCGATGGCGAAGACGCAATCGGCGGTGGCGGCGGAAAGCTCCTTGCCCGTCTCGGATTGCCCGGCGGAGAAGATCACCGGATGGCCCTGCACCGGGCGCGGGGCATTGAGCGGGCCGGCCACCGAGAAATGCGCGCCCTTGTGGTTCAGCGCATGCACGCGCGAGGGGTCGAGGTAGCGGCCGCTGGCCTTGTCCTGCGGAAAGGCGTCATCGGCCCAGGAATCCCAGAGGCCCTTGACGATCTTCGCGAGTTCGCCGGCGCGGGCGTAGCGGTCGTCGCGCGCGACATGCGCGTCATGGCTGAAATTCAGCGCATCGCCGGGATTCGAGGTGGTGACGAGGTTCCAGCCCGCGCGCCCCTTGCTGATGTGGTCCAGCGACGCGAAGCGCCGCGCCACGGCGAAGGGCTCGTCATAGGTCGTGGTGGTGGTGGCGACGAGGCCGATATGCCGCGTCACCATCGCCAGCGCCGAGAGCAGCGTCACCGGCTCGAACACGCCCGGCCGGTCCGAGGGGCTGGTCGCGGCGAAGAGGTCGGGCTTGTCCAGGTTGCGCACGCCATTGCCATCGGCCAGGAACAGCAGGTCGAATTTGCCTGCTTCCGCGATGCGCGCGAGGCGCACCGCGTTCTCCAGGTTGCTGGCGGGCTTGTCCCAGGCGGTCGGGTGCCGCCATTCGCCGACATGGCTGCCCTGGGCATTGGCATTGGCGGCGAGGATCATGGGAATGGCGGCAGCTCCCGGAAATCGTCGAATCTGGGATGGCAAGGATCGGCCGATTCCGTGGCGTCAGGCAAGCGGCAAAGCTGCCGGACCTGCAGCATGGTTGCGGTTTGCCGCGGCCCACCAAACCTATGCAGGATGATGTCCATTGCCAAAATCGGGCTGCTCCTGTTCGCCCTGTTCTTCCTGCTGCCCCTCGCCATTGCGGCCGTCCTTCACCAGGCGGAGGGGGGTGGCGCGGGATGGCGGACGGCGGATCGCTCAAGCGCCGGCCTCCTGCCGCCGGCGGCGCGGCAACCGGATGCGGTCGTGCGGATCTTCGCGGCCAGGACGGTGCGCTGGCGCGGCATCTTCGCCGTCCACTGCTGGATCGTCTTCAAACCCGGCGGGGCCGCGCGCTATACCCGCTACGACTATACCGCCTGGGGCGAGCCCATCCGCATGAACGGCTTCGAGCCCGACGGACGCTGGTTCGGCCGTGTCCCGGAAGTGGTCTTCGCCGCCGATGGCGCGGCGGCCGCGGCCCTCATCCCGAGGATCGAGGCCGCCATCGCGGGATTCGCCTGGCGCAACCTGGGGGACTACCGCCCCTGGCCGGGCCCGAATCCCAATACCTTCGTCTCCGCGGTCATGGATGCCGTGCCGGAGGTCCGGACCTCGCTCCCGCCGACGGCCTTGGGCAAGGACTATCCCTATGACGGCCGCTGGATCCGCCCGACGCCCTCCGGCACCGGGCTCCGGCTGACGCTGGGCGGCTATGCCGGCCTCACCCTCGGCTGGGTCGAGGGCCTGGAGGTGAATATCCTCGGTGCCGTGGCGGGCCTCGACCTCCGCCGTCCTGCCATCAAGCTGCCCGGTCTGGGCCGCCTTGGCATCAGGGGGCCCGAAGGACCGGCAGCGCCGGCCCCGCAGGCCATGCAGCCGAGCTGAAGCACCGAAGCGGCGCCTGGCGCGGCGGCGGTGGTTTGCCTGGGCCGGAGAGGGCGCCTCGGCTAGAGCGTGATCGCTTAAGGTGCTCGCACCGAAAAGCGTGAATCACGCGATCAAACAAAGGCCTGGAGCATGATGCGTGAACGAAGGTGAACACATCATGCTCTAGGTCAGGGCAAATGCCAGTTGCTGGTCTTGCGAAGCGGCTGCGGCATCGAGGTTGGACAGCGTGACCCCGAGCAGGCGCACGCCGCGGGGCGGCGGGAAATGCGGCCGCAGCAACTCGAAGCTGACCTGCTCGATGGTCGCCCGCGAGGTGATCGGACTGGCGCAGGATCGGCTGCGGGTGATCTGCTGGAAGTCCGCATACTTGACCTTCACCGTCACTGTCCGCCCCACCAGGCCATCCCGGTCATAGGCGGCCCAGACCTTGGCGAAGACCGGTTCGAGGGCCGGCGGCACCTGGTCCCAGGCCAGCAGGTCGCTTGCGAAGGTCGTCTCGGCGCCGATCGACTTGCGTTGCCGGTCCGCCAGGACCGGCCGGTTGTCCTCCGCGCGCGCCGCCCCGTGGTAGTATTCGCCCGCCTTGCCGAAGCGGGCCTTCAGGAAGTCCAATGTCTGCCGTCGCAGGTCGAGCCCGGTATGGATGCCGAACGCGTTCATCCTGGCCGCGGTGGCCGGGCCGATGCCATGGAACCTGCCCACCGGCAGCGTTTCCACGAAGGCCGGGCCCATGCGCGGCGTGATGACGAAGAGGCCGTCCGGCTTGCGGTGGTCCGAGGCGAGCTTGGCGAGGAGCTTGTTGTAGGACACGCCGGCCGAGGCGGTCAGGCCCGTCTCCTCGCGGATGCGCGCCCTGATCTCCTGCGCGATCGCCGTCGCCGAGCCGCGATCGATCAGCGGTGCCGTCACGTCCAGATAGGCCTCGTCGAGCGACAGCGGCTGGATGAGCGGCGTGTAGCAGGCGAGGATGGCATGCACCTGCCGCGACACCGCCCGGTAGACCTCGAAGCGTGGTGGCACGAATACCAGCCCGGGGCATTTCCGCCGCGCCGTCACCGAGGCCATCGCCGAGTGGATGCCGAAGCGGCGGGCCTCGTAGCTCGCGGCGGCCACCACGCCGCGCTCGCCGGTGCCGCCCACCGCCAGGGGCCGGCCGCGCAGCGCCGGGTCGTCGCGCTGCTCGACGGACGCGTAGAAGGCATCCATGTCGATATGGATGATGCGGCGAAAGTGCGAAGCCTGATCGGACGGGTGCGGCATCCCGCCCCGGATGCTAGCACGTGGCGGCCGGGGGCGGAATGAGACAGGCCCGGGAGGCAACCAGAGGGTTGCCAATCCCGGCTTCCGCGCCGCAGGCTCACCCTGCATGGGCGCCGCGTGACCATCCATGCATCACGGGCATGCCTATCGATGCTGTCCTACCGAAGGAGGTCCCGATCCATGCAACGACGCATCCTGATGAGGACCGTGGGCGCTGGTCTGGTCGCCTCCCTCGCAAGACCCGCCCTGGTGCGGGCGCAGGCGGCCTCGACGCTGCGCTTCACGCCGCAGCAGGACCTGGTGACGCTCGATCCGGTCACCACCACGGCCTATATCAGCCGCAACCACGGCTACATGGTGTTCGACACGCTCTACGGCATGGACGGGAATTTCCGCGCCACGCCACAGATGGTCGATGGGCACCGCATCGAGGATGACGGCCGGCGCTGGGACCTGACGCTGCGGGAGGGCCTGCTGTGGCATGACGGGGAGAAGGTGCTGGCGCGCGATTGCGTGGCGAGCATCCGCCGCTGGGCCCGGCGCGACCCCTTCGGAGGGACCCTGATGGCGGCGACCGACGAGCTCTCCGCCCCCGACGACCGCACCATCCGCTTCCGCCTGAACCATCCCTTTCCGCTGCTGCCCATCGCCCTCGGCAAAGCCTCGGTGCCGGTCTGCGCCATGATGCCGGAGCGGCTGGCCAATACCGACCCGTTCCGCCAGGTGCCGGAACTGATCGGCAGCGGCCCCTTCCGCTTCAAGGCGGATGAGCGCGTGGCGGGTTCGATGAATGTCTATACGAAATTCGAGCGCTATGCGCCGCGCAGGGATGGCCCGCTCTCCTGGACCTCCGGGCCGAAGGTGGTGCATTTCGACCGTGTCGAGTGGCGGAGCATGCCGGACCCCTCCACCGCCACCTCCGCCCTGGTGGCGGGCGAGCAGGACTGGCAGGAATACGCCTATCACGACCAGCTCTCCCTGCTGCGGCGCGCGCGGAACGTCCAGGTGCGGGTCCTGGACCGCACCGGCTTCGTCGCCATGGTGCGGATGAACCACCTCCAGCCACCCTTCGACAACCCCGGGATCCGCCGGGCGCTATGGGGCGCGCTCGACCAGACCGCCTGCATGCAGGCGGTGGTCGGCCCGGCCGAGACCGGCCTCTACCACGTGCCGCTCGGCTTCTTCTGCCCTGGGACGCCCATGGGGTCGGATGCCGGCCTCGATCCGCTGACCGGCCCGCGCGACACCGCGCGGGTGCGGGAGGCCCTGCATGCGGCGGGCTACCGCGGCGAGACGGTGGTGCTGATGGTGCCCTCGAACTCCACCGTGCTCATGGCGCTGGGCGCGGTGTTCGAGGACATGCTGAAGCGCGTCGGCATGACGGTGGAAATCTATGCCGTCGAGTTCAACGCGATGCTGCAAAGGCGCAACCGCAAGGGACCGGTTTCCGAGGGCGGCTGGAGCGCCTTCGTCACCAACTGGGCCGGCACGGACTGGCTGAATCCGGCGGGGCATATCGCGCTGCGCGGCAATGGCGAGGCCGGCTATGCCGGCTGGGCCAGCATGCCGCGCATCGAGGAGCTGCGCGAGGCCTGGTTCCGCGCGCCCGACGAGGCGGCGCAGCAGGCGATCTGCCGCGACATCCAGCTCGAAGCCATGCGCGAGGTGCCCTACTATCCGCTCGGCCAATACATGCAGCCCACGGCATACCGCACCAGTATCACCGGCGTGCTGGACGGCTTCGCCACCTTCTGGAACGTCCGTCGTGCATGATCCAAGCTTGAGGGCAGGAAAGATGCAGGACCACGATGCCATCCGCGCCTATGCGCTGGACTGGATCGCCGCCAACCAGGAACGGCTCTCCGCCTTCAACGCGACGATATGGTCCCACGCCGAGCCGGCCTGGCGCGAATACCGCTCCGCCCGGGACTATGTGGAGCTGCTGCGCGCCGAGGGCTTCACGGTGGAGGAAGCCTCGGGCGGCATGCCGACCGCCTTCGCCGCAAGCTGGGGCCAGGGCGGGCCGGTGCTGGCGAGCTTCTCGGAATACGACGCGGTTCCCGGCAACTCGCAGCAGGTGGTGCCGTATCAGGCGCCGCGCGAGGGGCTGCACCCCTATGCCGCGGGGCATACGGATCCGCACTCCGTCCTCGGCACCGCGGCGCTTGCGGCGATCCTGGCAGCGAAGGCGGCGATGCAGGCGCATGGCGTGCCGGGCAGGCTGAAGCTCTTCGGCGAGCCGGCGGAGAAGGTGTGCGGTTCCAAGCCCATCCATGCCGCCAAGGGCTATTATGATGGCCTCGATGCCGCCGTGGTCTGGCACCCCTGGCCCTCCAATACCGTGACGGGCGAGACGCAATTCGGCGCCTATTGGAGCGCCGTCATCACCTTCGAGGCCGATGCGCCGGAACTGTGGATCGACCCCTCGCTGATGCCCATCGAGGGCCCGCACGCCGCGGCCCGCTGCCCCGGCGCGCTGGATGCGCTGTGCCTGATGTACACCACCACCAAATACACCAAGGAGGCGATGTTCCCCCATGCCGGCTCCTGGACACTGAACGAATTCGTGCTCGGTGATGGTGGCGCGACCTCGGACAACCTCACGCCGCGCTTCTCGCAGATCCAGTATTCCTGGCGCTCCTCCTCGCTCGGCATCCAGGAGCAGATCTGGCGGGTGCTGGCGAACAATGCCCGCCAGGCCGCGGCCAGCACCGGCTGCCGCGCCCATGTGCGCTGGGTGACCAAGACGCGGGTCGGCCTGCCGAACACGGTGATGACCGACCTGACCTGGAAGAACCTGCAGGCGGTGGGCGCCCCCAGCTATGGCGAGGAGGCGCTGGAGTTCGGCCGCGCCATCCAGCGGAATCTGGGGCTGGAGCCGATGCAGGACCCGTTCATCGCCGAGGTGACGCGGCTGACGCCACCCGAAGCGAACGAGGCGAAGCTGCGTGCCGCCCTGCCCGCCTGGCAGAAGCACCTGAGCGCGGATGACTATGTGGAATTCTGCTGGCACGCGCCCACGGTGCGGCTGCTCGCGGGCCGGCCGCGGCTGCGCCCCCCTCCGCAGGCTATGCCTATCCGAACTGGACCTACAACGCGCTCGGCGGATTGCCAGGGGCGGTGGACCCCGGCCTGTTCGTGGCCGCGAAGACCATGGCGCTGACCCTCATCGACCTGGCCGCACAGCCCGAGGTGCTGGCGGCCGCCCAGGCGGAGTTCCGCGAGAGGACCGGCGGCGGCGTCGGCGGGTCGCGCTGGGTGGGACCGTTGCTGCCGCGCGATTTCGATCCGCCGGTCGATCTGCGCTGGCCGGAATACGTCACCACCGCCAGGGGTGAGGAGTGGTGCATCCCCACCCCGCATGCCGGCACCGGCGCCGGGGAGAAGCTCTGAGCTCGCGCCCCGCCCGGGCAGAGGCAGCGCTTGCCGGGCGGGGCCGGCGCAGCGCAGCTATGCCAGCGCGAGTTCCCGGTATTCCTTCAGCGCCACCTCGTCGCACCATGCGCGGTAGGCCGGGGCGCTGCCGCTGTAGCGCGCGATGATGCGGGTCTGCTTGCCCTCCACATTGGTGTTCACGCCGGTGAACCAGGAATTGACCTCGTTGGACAGGAGACCCTCCCCCACCGCCTTCACATGATCGGTCCAGGCCGCCACCGCCTCCGGCCTTGCATCCGCGCGGGTCAGGTTCCGCTCCCGCATGGTGCGGATCAGGTCCGTCACCCATTCGACGTTGTATTCGATGCTGCGGGGGATGTTGCCGAGGGCGGTATGCGGCCCCATCAGCATGAACATGTTGGGGAAGCCTTCGGCCAGGATACCCATGAAGGTCTGCGGCCCCTGCGCCCACTTGTCCTTCAGGCGCTGCCCGCCGAGGCCCCTGATGTCGATGCGGTCGAAGCTGCCGGTGATGGCGTCGAAACCCGTCGCATAGACGATGATGTCGAACTCGTATTCGGCATCGCTGGTCCTGATGCCCTTCGGCGTGATCCGCTCGATGGGCGTTTCCGTGATGTCCACGAGGCGGACATTGGGCTGGTTGTAGACCTCGTAATACCTGGTCTCCAGCGGCACGCGGCGGGTGCCGAAGCCGTGGTCCCTCGGGATCAGCATCTCCGCCACCCTGGGGTCCCGCACGCGCTGGCGGATCTTGCGCGCGACGAAGTCGGAGATCTCCTTGTTGGCTGCCGGGTCGGTCAGCATGTCGCGGAAATTGCCGACCCAGATGCCGAAGCCGGGCGAGGCGTAGAGTTCCTCGTAGAAGGCTTCCCGCTCTTCCGGCGTCACCTCGAAGGTGCCGCGCGGGTCCGGGGTGTGCAGGAAGCAGGAGAAGGTCTCCTGGCAGCGGCGGAATATCTCCGGATAGTCCGCCCTGATCCTGCGCTGCTCCTCCTCGGTGATCGGGCGGTTGTGCAGCGGCGCGCACCAGTTCGGCCTGCGCTGGAACACGGTGAGCTGCGCGGCGGTCTTGGCCACCTCCTGGATCGTCTGCACGCCGGTGGCGCCGGTGCCGATCACCGCCACCCGCTTGCCCTCGAAGCGCAGCGGCTCATGCGGCCAGCGGGAGGTGTGATGGGCTTCGCCCTGAAAGGTCCCCACCCCTTCGATGCGCGGCAGGGTCGGCGCCGAAAGCGGGCCGACGGCGGTGATCAGGAAGCGCGCATGGTGGCGGCTGCCATCCTCCAGCACCACGTCCCAGCCCCGCGCTGACTCCCGGTAATGCGCCGCGGCCACCCGGCTATGGAACTGCATGTCGCGCCTCAGATCGAACCTGTCGGCGACGTGGTTGAGGTAGCGCAGCGTCTCCGGCTGCGGGGCGAAATGCTCGGTCCAATCCCATTCCTGCAGCAGCTCCTTCGAGAAGGAATAGCCGTAGGAGTAGCTTTCGGAATCGAAGCGCGCGCCCGGATAGCGGTTCCAGTACCAGGTGCCGCCGAGGCCGGAGCCGGCCTCGAAGACCCGCACCCGCATTCCCAGTTCGCGCAGGCAATGGAGCTGGTACATGCCGGACATGCCCGCCCCGATGATGATGGCATCGTAGTCCGGAACCGGCGCCGCGCCGGCGGGAGCCTGTGTTTCGTGCGGGGCGGCCATCTGCGATCATTCCTTCCTGCGGCGCCAGGGAACCGGCCGCTCGCCGCATCCGGTTGGCATCGCGCCCATCGCAGTGCGACCCGGGAGCCGCGATCCCCCGGATGGGCTGCCTGCGCATCGGTCCTGGGGGCAGGGTATCAGCGGATGCGGGCATCCTGCAAAGCCTGGACCACCAGGAGGGCGGCCGGCGCCCTGCCGAACACGGGTTGGAATGCCGCGGCGCCGAAGCGGAGCGCTCAATCCTGCTGGATCCGCAGCCGCTGGATCACCTCGGTCCAGCGCGCGAGATCCTCCTGCATGATGCCGGAGAGCGCCTGCGGCCCGGCATCGCGCGTCTCCAGCGACAGCGCGGCGAAGCGCTCGCGCACCGCCGGCAGGGCGATGGCGCGGCGGAGGTCGGCATCGATCCGCGCCACCACCGGCGCCGGCAGCCTCGCGGGGCCGAGCACCGCATACCAGGTACCGGCCTCGAAGCCGGGATAGCCGGACTCCGCAAGCGTCGGGACCGCGGGCAGCGCCGCCGCGCGGGCCGCGCCGGTGGTGGCGATGGCGCGGAGCCGCCCCGCCTGCACCGCCGGCACGGCGAGCACCGGATTGTGGAACATCGCCTGCACCTGCCCCGCCAGCAGCGCCGTATGCGCGGGCGCCGCGCCCTGGAAGGGCACATGGGTGAAGTCCACCCCGGCGCGGATGCGGAACAGCTCCGCCGCCAGATGCGTCGGCGTGCCGACACCGGCCGAGGTGATGGTGACCTGGCCGGGATTCGCGCGCAGCAGCGCCTCGAATTCCCGGAGGTCCTTCGCCGGCACCGCGGGATGCACGACGAGGACGAGGCTGTAATAGGCAACCTGCGTCACCGCGGTGAAGTCGCGGATCGGGTCGAAGGCCAGCCGGCGATAGAGCGCCGCGCCCTGCACATGCGAGGAGGCGGCGAGCAGCAGCATGTGCCCGTCCGGCGCCGCGCGGGCCACGGCCTCAGCGCCGATATTGCCGCCGGCGCCGCCACGGTTCTCGATGATGACCGGCTGGCCCCAGGCTTCCGCCAGCCGCTCGCCAAGCAGGCGCCCGATGGCATCCGCCGGGCCGCCCGGCGGGAAGGGCACCACCAGGCGCACGGGGCCGGCCGGCCAGGCCTGGGCCCGCGCGGGGGCGGCCAGCAGCGCGCCGCCGAGGCCGAGTGCGGTGCGGCGGCCGAAGCGCGAGCCAACGGGAATGCGGGTCATGGCGTCTCGATCTCCCCCGGGCTGGCCCGATGCTAGGTCCGCGGGGCGAGGGCGGCAATGCGGCGGATTGACAGGCCATGCCGGGCGCGCGGAAGTCGCGCAAAACATGCGGAGGATGCGGCGATGGAACTCGGCCTTGGCGGGAAGACGGCGGTGGTGACGGGGGGGCTCGCTCGGCATCGGCCGCGCCATCGCGCGCGAATTGGCGCAGGAAGGCGTCACGGTCGCGATCATTGCCAGGGATGCGGCACGGCTGGAGGCCGCGGCGGCGGAGATCGCGCGCGAGACCAACGCGCGCTGCGTGCCCATCCCCGCCGACCTCACCGACCCCGCGCAGCTCGACCGGGCCATGGCGGCGGCAGGGGCGGCGCTCGGCCCCATCGACATACTGGTGAACAATGCCGGCGCCACGCCGATGGGGCGCATCGGCGACACGCCGGACGAGGTCTGGATGAAATCCATCAACCTGAAGCTGATGGGCTACATGCGCTGCGCGCGCCTCCTGACGCCGCCGATGCGGGCGCGGAAATGGGGGCGCGTCGTCAACATCATCGGCCGCTCCGGCCATCAGCCGCGGCCGAACTACATCACCGGCAGCGCGGTCAATGCCTCCCTGCTCTCCTTCACCCTCGCGCTCGCGGCCGAATGCGCGCCGGACAATGTGCTGGTCACGGGCGTGAACCCGGGCCCCATCGCTACCCCGCGCTGGGACAGCGTGGTGGCCCAGGGGGCGGCCGACATGGGGCGCAGCGCGGCGGCCGAGAATGCGGCGGCGATCGGGACGGTCGCCCTCGGGCGCCTCGGCACGGCGGAGGAATGCTCCGGTCTGGTGGCCTTCCTCTGCTCCGACCGCGCCGGCTTCATCACCGGCACCAATATCGACATCGATGGCGGCGGCACGCGCTGCATCTGAACAGGTTTGAATGCGCGGCTCCGGCCTGGAATAGTCGCCCCAGTGTCCTCCCCCTGAAATTCGCTGGCGAAGCTCAGGATCGGCACACCGGAACCCGCTCCCGCCTCACGGCAGGGGCAGGGCGGCGAGGCCGGGATGCGGGCCAGTGGACCCGGGCGAATGGAAATCCCCCCCCGGCTTTCCAGGCGCCCGGGCATTCCGCCTTCCCGCAACATCCGGGATTTTTTTTGGCATCCGCCGGCAACCTGCGGCATCCCCGGGCGCTAGCCAGCGTTGGCATGTCGCATTGGTCTGCCCAAGCGGCCGCTGCTGCGCCTTGCACTCCCAACCGTCCGGGTTCGCGTCCGGCACCCACGAGGCACCACCTTGACCGAGATCGCCGGGCAAGGCCCCACGGCAGGGGCTCAATCCACCGCTCTGCGGTTTCCGCGCCGGGAAGGCCAAGCGCGCAGCCGGTTCGCCGGGCTTCTGCGGCGCCTGGCCGGGGCGCTTGGCCTGCGGGCAGCGGGCCGGCCGGGGCAAGCCGGCGCGGCCGACCTGCCCGCGCGGCTGGCGGCGGCCGAGGCGGCGCTGGCCCAGGCCGAACAGCGGCACCAGGCGCTGACCGAGGCGCTGGGCGTCGCGATCTATACCACCGATACCGAGGGCCGGCTCACCCGCTACAACGAGGCCGCCGCCACGCTCTGGGGGTGGCACCCGCCGCTGGGCGATGCCCGCTGGTGCGGTTCCTGGCGGCTCTACTGGCCGGATGGCAGGCCGATGCCGCATGAGGCCTGCCCGATGGCGACGGCGCTGCACGAGGGCCGCCCGGTGCGCGGCACCGAGGCCGTGGCGGAACGGCCCGATGGCACCCGCGTCCCCTTCGTCCCTTATCCCACGCCGCTTTTCGACGAGGCCGGCAGGCTGACCGGGGCGGTGAACGTGCTGGTGGACATCAGCGAGCGGAAATCCGCGGAACTGGCCCTGGCCGGCAGCGAGGCCTGGCTGCGGACGGTCTTCGAGACCACGCCGGAATGCATCAAGCTGGTCGCGCCCGATGGCACCCTGCTGCGGATGAACCAGGCGGGGCTGCGCATGATCGAGGCCGGCGCGCCGGCGGAGGTGGAGGGGCGCAGTGCCCTCGACCTCATCGCCCCGGAGCACCGGGCGGAATGGCAGGCGAACCACGCGCGGGTCTGCAAGGGCGAGGCGCGGGGCTGGGAATTCGATGTCATCGGGCTGCGTGGTGCGCGCCATCGGATGGAAACCCGCGCGGCACCCCTGCCGCTGCCGGACGGAAGGCTGGCCCAATTGGCGATCACCCGCGACGTCACCGCCCGGCATGAGGCGGAGCGGCGGCAAATGCTGCTGACGCGGGAGGTCGACCATCGCGCCCGGAACGCCCTGACGGTGGCGCTTTCCCTGGTCCGCCTGACCCGGGCGGAGTCGCCGCGCCGCTACATGGAGGTGGTGGAGGGCCGCGTCGCGGCGCTCGCGCATGCGCATACGCTGCTGGCGGAGCGGGGCTGGAGCGGCGCCGAATTCGGCGCGCTGGCGGAGCGGGAGCTGATCCCGCATCTCGTCGCCGGCCAGGTGGCGCTGCGCGGGGCGGCGGTGTCGCTGGTGCCGGGCGCGGTGCAGGCGGCCTCGATGGTGCTGCATGAGCTGGCGACCAATGCGGCCGGCCACGGCGCCCTTTCGGCCCCCGGCGGCAGGCTGGAACTGGACTGGGCCATCGCGCCCGATGGCGGGCTGCGCCTCCTCTGGACCGAACGCGGCGGCCCGCCCTTGGCCGGCCCGCCGGCGCGCCCCGGCTTCGGCACGAAGCTGATCGAGTCGACGGTGCGCGGCCAGCTCGGCGGCAACATCGTGCAGCACTGGGAAGCGGAAGGGCTCCGCTGTGAATTGACGATCGCCGCCGACCGGCTGCTGCCGGGTGATGGCCTGGCGGCGCCCGGCGGCATGATGCTGGCGCCCATGGACGAGCGCTGGCACGGGGTGGCGGCGCAGCCGGGCTAATTGTGTGGCCACGCCGCAGGCTGTCCTGCCCGGGGCCGCCGCTGCGGCCCCGGGCAAGGCAGGTCTGGTCTAGGCCGTGCGGTCGCCCCCACCGCCCGCCTGCGCCGCGTTCAGCGCCGCCTGAGCCGCCGCCAGCCGCGCCACCGGCACCCGGTAGGGCGAGCAGGAGACGTAATCCAGCCCGATCGTCTCGCAGAACTCGATCGAGGCCGGGTCGCCGCCATGCTCGCCGCAGATGCCGAGCTTGAGCTCCGGCTTCACGCCGCGGCCCTTCTCCGCGGCGATCCGCACCAGGGCGCCGACGCCCTCGACATCAATGGAGACGAAGGGGTCCTTCGCCATGATGCCCTTCTCGACATAGACCGGCAGGAATTTGCCGGCGTCGTCACGCGAGAGGCCGAAGGTGGTCTGGGTCAGGTCATTAGTGCCGAAGCTGAAGAAATCGGCGGAAGCGGCGATGCTGTCCGCGGTCAGCGCGGCGCGCGGCAGCTCGATCATGGTGCCGACATAGTATTCCACGTGGTAGCCGCTTTCGGCGAAGACCTCCTGCGCCACCCGGTCCACCTGGGCCCGGGTGATCTCCAGTTCCCGCTTCGTGGCGACCAGCGGGATCATGATCTCCGGCACCGGCGCCTTGCGGGTGGACTTGCCGATCTCGACGGCCGCCTCGAAGATGGCGCGGGCCTGCATCTCGTAGATCTCGGGGAAGGTGATGCCGAGCCGGCAGCCGCGATGGCCGAGCATCGGATTCGCCTCCGAGAGTTCCGCCGCGCGGCGCTGCATCGCCGTGACATCGGCGCCGAGCGCCTGCGCCACCTCGGCGATCTCGGCCTCGGTATGCGGCAGGAATTCGTGCAACGGCGGGTCGAGCAGCCGGATGGTGATCGGCAGCCCCACCATGATGCGGAACAGCGCGGCGAAATCCTGCCGCTGGAAGGGCAGCAGCCGCTCCAGCGCATCGCGCCGGCCGCGCTCGTTCTCGGCCATGATCATCTGCCGCACCGCGCCGATGCGGTCCGGGTCGAAGAACATGTGCTCGGTGCGGCAGAGCCCGATGCCCTCGGCGCCGAATTTGCGCGCCGTCTCGGCATCGAGCGGCGTCTCGGCATTGGCGCGGACGCGCAGCCGCCTGACCGCGTCGGCCCAGCCCATCAGCGTCTCGAAATCGCCGGAGAGCTTGGGTTCCACCATGGCGACGGCGCCGATGAAGATCTCGCCCGTCGCACCATCCAGCGTGACGGTCTCGCCGGCCTGCACCACCTTGCCGCCGGCCATCAGCGTCTGGCCGGCATAGTCCACCGTGACGCCGCCGGCGCCAGCAACGCAGGGCCGCCCCATGCCGCGCGCCACCACCGCGGCATGGCTGGTCATGCCGCCGCGGGTGGTGAGGATGCCCTTGGCGGCATGCATGCCGTGGATGTCCTCCGGGCTGGTCTCGATCCGCACCAGGATGACGGATTCGCCCTTGGCGGCGCGCGCCTCCGCCTCATCGGCCGTGAACACCACCGTGCCGCAGGCCGCGCCCGGCGAGGCCGGCAGGCCGCGGCTCAGCAGCTTGCGCGGCGCCTTGGGGTCCAGCGTCGGGTGCAGCAACTGGTCGAGCGCGCTGGGGTTCACCCGGCGCACGGCTTCGCGCTCGTCGATCAGCCCCTCGCGCGCCATGTCCACCGCGATCTTGAGGCTGGCGGCGGCGGTGCGCTTGCCGTTGCGCGTCTGCAGCATGTAGAGCTTGTTCTGCTGCACCGTGAACTCGATGTCCTGCATGTCGCGGTAGTGCCGCTCCAGCGTCTGGCGCACCTGCACCAGCTCGGCATAGGCGGCGGGCATCGCCTTTTCCATGCTGCGTTCGCCGGGCTTGGCGCGCGCCTCGCTCATCGGCTGCGGCGTGCGGATGCCGGCCACCACGTCCTCGCCCTGGGCGTTGATGAGGTATTCGCCGTAGAAGACGTCCTCGCCCGTGGAGGGGTCGCGGGTGAAGCAGACGCCGGTGGCGCAATCCTCGCCCATATTGCCGAAGACCATGGCCTGCACATTCACCGCCGTGCCCCAATCGGCCGGGATGTCGTGCAGCCGGCGATAGGTATTGGCCCGGGCATTCATCCAGGAACCAAACACCGCGCCGATCGCGCCCCAGAGCTGCGCCTCGGGGTCCTGCGGGAAGGGCTGGCCCTTCACCTCGGCCACCATGTCCTTGTAGCCATCCACCACGCGGTGCCAGTCCTGCGCGGTGAGCTCGGTATCCTCGATCACGCCGCGGTCGAGCTTCACATGCTCGATGATCTCCTCGAAGCGGTGGTGGTCCACGCCGAGCACGACCGAGCCGTACATCTGGATGAAGCGGCGGTAGCTGTCCCAGGCGAAGCGCGCATCCCCGGAAGCGGCGGCCAGCCCATCCACCGTCGCGTCGTTCAGGCCGAGGTTCAGCACCGTGTCCATCATTCCCGGCATGGAGACGCGGGCGCCGGAACGCACCGAGACCAGCAGCGGCTTGCGGTGGTCGCCGAAGCGCGCGCCCACCGCCTGCTCGACGCGGGCGAGCGCCGTCGCCACCTGGTCCCGCAGCTCGGCCGGGTACTGCTTGCCGTGCTCGTAGTACCAGGTGCAGACCTCGGTGGTGATGGTGAAGCCCGGCGGGACGGGCAGGCCGATGCTGGCCATCTCGGCCAGGTTCGCGCCCTTGCCGCCAAGCAGGTTGCGCATCTCCGCGCTGCCGTCGTTGTGGCCGGCGCCGAAGCTGTAGACCCACTGGGTCATGGGCAGGGTTCCTCTTGCATGCAGGCAGCCGGACGCGGCGGAGAAGGGCCGGTCCGGCGCAGTTTAGCCTTCGATCTTCGACAGGTCCGCGACCGAATCCATGGCCGCGCGCAACCCGGCGAGCAAAGCCAGACGGTTGCGGCGGAGTTCCAAATCCGGATCATTCACGGTGACGCGATCGAAGAAGGCATCGACCGGGACGCGCAAACCGGCCAGCGCCGCCATGGCGCCGGCGAAGTCCTCGGCCGCGAGGCGGGCGCGGGCGGCGGGCTCGGCCGCGGCGAGGGCCTCGGCGAGGGCGATCTCCTCCGGGGCGCGGAGCAGGGCGGGGTCGGCGGGGCCGGTGTGCGGGCCATCCTTGCGGTCCTCGATGCGCAGGATATTGGCGGCGCGGCGATAGGCGGCGAGGAGGTTCACGCCATCCGGGCTCTCGACCAGGGCGCGGAGCGCGTCCGCGCGGGCGAGGAGACGGACGAGGTCATCATCCGGCGCGGCGCCGAAGACGGCGGCGACGAGGTCGTGCCGGGCGCCCTCGGCGCGAAGCTGGACGCGGAGGCGTTCGGTGAGGAAGTCGAGAACCTCCCGCGCGACGACGCCCGGAAGCGGCAGCAGCGTCGCTTCCTGCGCGGCCACTCCACCGAGATTCAGGCCCGGGCGCGCCGCTTCGTCCGTGACCGCGGCATGCCTGCCAGGGGCGGTGAACTGAACATGGTCATCGAGTGAGGCCTCGGCGGCGGGCTCGACCACGCCGGCCAGCCCGATCCGCAGCCCGTTCTCCCGCACGATCCGGATCACGCCCAGCGCCGCGCGCCGCAACGCGAAGGGGTCGCCCGAACCGGTCGGCTTCTCGCCCACCGCGAAGAACCCAGCCAACTGGTCCAGCTTGTCCGCCAACGCCACGGCGATCGCCACCGGCTCCCGCGGCACGGCATCCGTCGGCCCGAGCGGCCGGTAATGCGCGCCGACCGCCTCGGCCACCCGCGCATCCTCGCCGTCATGCAGCGCGTAGTAGCGCCCCATCACGCCCTGCAATTCCGGGAACTCGCCCACCATGCCGCTGGCGAGATCGGCCTTGGCCAGCCGTGCCGCCCGCGCCGCCAGCACCGGATCGGCGCCCACCATCGGCGCGATCAACTCAGACAACCGCTCCAGCCGCCGCACCCGCTCGCCCTGGGTGCCGAGCTTGGCGTGGAACACCACGCTTTCCAGCTTCGGCAGGAAATCCACGAGCTTCTGCTTGCGGTCCTGGTCCCAGAAGAACCGCGCATCGGAGAGCCGCGCCCGCAGCACCCGCTCATTGCCGCCCACCACCGCGGCGCCGCCATCGCTCGGTGCGATATTGGAGACCAGCGCGAAGCAGGGCGCCGCGCTGCCATCCTCGTGGCGCAGGGTGAAGTAGCGCTGGTTCACCCGCATGGTGGTGCGCATCACCTCGACGGGCAGGTCCATGAAGGCGCCGTCGATGCGGCCGAGCAGCGGCACCGGCCATTCCACCAGCCCGGCGACCTCCGCCACCAGCCCGGCATCGGCCACCACCTCCAGCCCCTCGCGCGCCGCGAGCCCGGCGATGCCGTCGCGGATCAGCCGCGCGCGCTCCTCGGCATCGAGCACCACATGGCGGGCGCGCAGCCCGGCCTCGTATTCGGCGAAGCTCCGCACCGCGAAGGGCTCGGTGCCGGCCATGATGCGGTGGCCCTCGGTCACGTCGGAGGCCACCAGCCCATGCGCCGCATCCCCCTCCTGCGCCAGGGTGAAGGGCACCTTCTCGCCGTCGAAGACGCAGAGGATGCGCTGCAAGGGCCGCACCCAGGTGAAGCCGCTGGTCCCCCAGCGCATGGATTTCGGCCAGGGGAAGCCGCGCAGCACGGCGGGCACCGCGCGGGCCAGCAGGTCGCGCGCCTCGATCACCTCGCCCGGCCGGGCCAGCACCCAGAATTGGCCCGCCTCCGTCAGCGCGTCGCGCGTCGCGCCGTGCTTGCGGAGGAAGCCCTCGATCGCCTGCGCCGGCGCGCCGAGGCGCGGGCCGCGCTCCTCGCGGCCGGGCGTCTCGGCGCGCCGCTCCATCTGCCCCACCAGGGTCAGGCGGCGCGGCCCGTGGAAGGCGCGCGGCGGCTGCGGCATCAGCGCCGCGAGCTGGGCATGCAGCAGCCGGGCCAGATCCTCGGCCGCACGCGCCTGCATGCGCGCCGGGATTTCCTCGGAGAAGAGCTCAAGCAGCAATTCGGGCATTGGGATCAGGGCCTCGCCGGCAGGGCCGGAGTGATGTCGGTCTGCGCGAAGTCGCCGCCCTTGAACAGCAACGGCTCGCCCCGCTCCTGCGCCAGCGCATAGGCGAAGCAGTCGCCGAAATTGAGCCGCGCCGGATGCCTGCCGCGGCCCCAGGCCCGATAGGCCAGCCTGGCGCGCGCCGCCTGGCCCACCGTGACCGGCACGATCTCGATGCCGTCCACCAGATGGTCGAAGGCGAGGGAAACCACCGCATCGCCCGGACTATCGGCAACGATCGCCGCTTCCAGCCAGGTTGCTGCCGACATGGCCGGCTGCCTCGCGCCGGCCATCGCCGCGGCAAAGGCAGCCGCCTCCGGCTCCTGCTTCAAGACGGCCATGATCGCCGAGGTGTCCAGGATCATCGTGGCAAACCCGTCGCGGGGTCGTAGAGGAGCGTGTCGTGGTCCGGCAGGTCGAGCTCCCGCTCCCGCAGCCGGGCCGCGCAGCGCCTGCCGATCTCCATCAGCTCCGCGGCACGGCGATCCGCACCCCGCGCCCGCCGCTCCCGCTCCAGGCGCTCATGCACCGCCAGGCGCACCGCGCCGGTGGCCGTGGTGCCGAGCAGGGCCGCCAGTTCCTTCGCCTCGGCGATCAGCGTCTCGTCCTTCAGGTTCAATTGGCCCATGACATGGCCCCGGTAGAAAGCCCCGGGCATATGGTAGAATCCCGGCCGGGCCGCAACATCACGCGGCCTCGCCCTTGAGCCAGGCCTCGCAGCAACCCCGCGCCAGGGCCCGCACCCGGCCGATATAGGCGGCGCGTTCGGTCACGCTGATGGCGCCGCGGGCATCCAGCAGGTTGAAGCGATGGCTGGCCTTGATGCAGTGGTCATAGGCCGGCAGCGCCAGGCCCTGCGCCAGCAGCGCGGCGCATTCCTGCTCGGCATCCGCGAAATGGCGGAACAGCATGGCGGTATCGGCGTATTCGAAGTTGTGCGCGCTGTATTCGATCTCCGCCCGCTTGAACACCTCGCCATAGCTCACGCCCTGGCCGTTGAAATCCAGGTCGTAGACGTTCTCGACCCCCTGGATATACATGGCCAGGCGTTCCAGCCCATAGGTGAGCTCGCAGGAGGGCACCTCGCAGGGGATGCCGCCGACCTGCTGGAAATAGGTGAATTGCGTCACCTCCATGCCGTCGCACCAGACCTCCCAGCCCAGGCCCCAGGCGCCGAGCGTCGGGCTTTCCCAGTCATCCTCGACGAAGCGGATGTCGTGCAGCATGGGGTCGATGCCGAGCGCGCGGTAGCTGCCGATGAGCAGGGATTGCGGGTCCGGCGGCGAGGGCTTCAGGATCACCTGGTACTGGTAGTAATGCTGCAACCGGTTCGGATTCTCGCCGTAGCGGCCATCCGCCGGGCGGCGGGAGGGCTGCACATAGGTCGCCTTCCAGGGCTTCGGGCCGAGCGCCCGGAGCGTCGTCGCCGGGTGGAAGGTGCCCGCCCCCACCTCCATGTCATAGGGCTGCAGGATGAGGCAGCCCTGGGCGGACCAATAGGCATGCAGCCGCAGGATCAATTCCTGGAAGCTCGGCGGCCGCGCCGCGGTTGCGGCGGTCCTGCCCGGATCTGTGCTGACGTCGTGCATTCGGTGCGATGTGCCGTTCCGTTGCGGCGCAACATACCGGCCACCCCCCTTCCCCGGCAAGGAACCCCCCGTCAGCGTGCCGATCCTGAAGTTCGGCGAAGTTCAGGATCGGCACACCGGCAAAGGCTTGGTGGCCTGCTTGTCCCTGATCTTCGCAGGCGAAGATCAGGGGCAGGACACCAGAGTCCGGAGGCCCCGCGCATGAGCGACGCCGAAGCCCTGATCCGGGCCTATTACGCCGCCTTCGACCGGGGCGACCGGGAAGCCATGCTGGCCCTGCTGGCCGAAACCGTGACCCATGACGTGAACCAGGGCCCGCGCGAGACCGGCAAGCCCGCCTTCCGCCGCTTCCTCGGCCAGATGGACCATTGCTACCGGGAAGCGATCCGGGACCTGGTGGTGATGGTGGATGCCGGCGGCAGCCGCGCCGCGGCGGAATTCGTGGTGACGGGCGAATACCGGGCCACCGATCCCGGCCTGCCGGCCGCCACCGGCCAGCGCTACCGCCTGCCGGCCGGCGCCTTCTTCGAAGTGGCGGAAGGCCGCATCACCCGCGTCACCACCTACTACAACCTCCAGGAATGGCTGCGGCAGGTCGGCGGCCAGGACCCGCGCCCGGTGGGGTCAGGCCAAACGGAGTGAGGCTGGGCGCCGCCGCACCAGGCCAAGACCCAGCAGCCCGGTGGCGAGGATCGCCAGGCTGGCCGGCTCGGGGACGCTGACAGGGATCAGGAAGAAGGCTTCCGGCCCCGCCGTGGCGCCGCTGATGGAGGCGGAGAACACCACCCTGTCCTGCGGGTCGAAACCGCTGAGGTCGAAACCTGTCAGCAGGAGATCGGCCCAGCCGCTGCCGTTACCGGCGTTGCTCAATGCGATCGGCCCGGAATAGGTGAACTGGACCACGCCATTCACCGCCGCCGTGAAATAATCCAGGACCTCGGTCCCGAGCGGCGAGGTCGTCGTGTTGGTGTCGATGCCGATGGCGAAGACATTGCCGACCTGGTTGCGCAGGTTCTTGACCTTGTAGGCCGGCGAATCCCGCTCGTAATTGGCGCCGGCCGGCCCGGTGGGCAGCAGCCTGTAGCCGAAATCGGCAGGGTTGTTGCAGGCGCTGCCGCCGATCACGCAGGGGCTGCCCTGGCCCTGCCCATGGAGCAGCGATCCCGGATCCTCCAATGTGAGCGCAATGGCAGCCTGGGCGGAGGCCCCATGCAGCATGGCGCCCCCAATGACCGCGGCGCGCAGCAGATTTCCAATATTCATGGTTTACTTTCCCGGCTCAATTTCTTGTGCTGATTGCTGGTTGATCCAATCAAGCGAAATCAGCCGGAAGAAACCAATCAAGGGCTTGCGATATGCCGCTTTCGGATCGGTCTGCGCCTGCAAGAACTCGCGACACCTGCCGCGGCGCTACAGCCCAAGCCGGCCCCAGGCCGCCCGCTCCTCCAGTGCCGCGATCGCCGCCTCGGCATGGAGGCCCGGCAGCAGCCGGCGCAGCAGGGGCGGCCGCGGCCCGGCCACCGGGATCAGCCGCGCCTTCGGCCCGAAGCGCCGCTTCGCCTCCCCGGCCGCATCGCCCAACCGGTCCGCCAGGCCGAGTTCCACGGCGCGCCGGCCGGTCCAGAAACGGCCGGTGAAGAGCGACTCCTCCGGCGCCTTCAGCCTTGGCCCGCGCCGGGCGGCGACCCAGCCGCGGAATTCGGCATGCAACTCGCCGAGCAGCGTCTCCAGCCGGGCCAGGTCCTCCGGGCGTTCCGGGCGGAAGGGGTCGAGGAAGCTCTTCTCGCGGCCGGCGGTGTGCAGCCGGCGCTCCACCCCGATGCGCTCCAGCGCCTCCTGGAAGCCGAAGCTGGCCGCGATCACGCCGATGGAGCCGAGGATGGAGGCCGGGTCCGCCACGATCTCATCCGCCGCGCAGGCGATCCAATAGCCGCCCGAGGCCGCCGCATCCTCCACGCAGGCCACCACCGGCAGCTTCTTCTCCTCGGCCAATTGCCGGATGCGCCCGGCGATCAGGCTGGACTGCACGGCGGAGCCGCCCGGCGAATTCACCGCCAGGAACACCGCCGAGAGCCGGCGGAGGGCGAAGGCCCGGTCCAGCACCGGCCCGACCGTCGCCAGGCTGAGCCCGCCGCCGAGGCCCGGCCGGGGAGTGATGACACCGGCCAGGCGCACCAGGGCGATGCGCGGGCGGCGGTCGAACAGGGGGAGATGCATCTTTCCTATGTGCCTGCCCCGCGGCTGCCATCAAGCCATGCCAGGCTCCCGATCATGACGAAACGCGATTGGACCGGGTTGTTGATCGTGCTGGCGGCGCTTGGCGCCCTGCTGGCCTATCGGGCGGCCTATGTGGAGCCGCGCGCCTGGGGGGCGCTCTGCGGCGGCGCGGCGGCGCCACTGGCCTGCCAGCCGCGCGCGGCGCTGCTTTGGCTGCAGCACTGGCAGGTCTGGGGCGGCGGGGCGCTGGGGCTCGGGATCTGGGCGCTGCTCGGCGCGCCCTTCGTGGTGCGGGTCGCGGCGGTGGCGCTGGGGGCGATGGCGGTGGCCAATTACAACGTGACCTGGGGCGTGCTGGGCCTGACGCTCGGCGCCTGGGCCTGGATCGGCGCGGCGGGGCGGCGGGCGCCGGCCGGCTGAAGGTCCGGGCTTGCCGCCGCGCCCCGGCTTCGCCAGCCTGCGGCCAGAGCGTGATCGCTTGAGGTGCTCGCACCGAAAAGCGTGAATCACGCGATCAAACAAAGGCCTGGAGCATGATGCGTGAACGAAGGTGAACGCATCATGCTCCAGGCAAGCCGGAGGGGGCCAGGGATGTTCGATTTCAAGGGCAAGCGCGTGGTGGTCTGCGGCGGCAGCCGCGGCATCGGCCGATCGGTGGCGCTGGGCTTCGCCGGCGCCGGCGCGGCGGTCTCGATCTGCGCCCGCAGCGCCGGGCCGCTGGAGGCGACCCGGGCGGAAATCGCGGCCAAGGGCGTGACGGCGCATGCCGCGAGTTGCGACCTGGCGGATGGCCCCGCCGTGCTGGCCTATGTCGAGGCGGCGGCGAAGGCGCTCGGCGGCATCGACGTACTGGTGAACAATGCCTCCGGCTTCGGCTCCACCGATACGGAGGAGGGCTGGAAGGCCGGGCTTTCGGTGGATGTGATGGCGACGGTGCGTGCCAGCCGTGCCGCCCTGCCCTTCCTGGAGCAGTCGAAGGGCTCCATCGTCAATGTCTCCTCGATCTCGGGCTTCCGGCCTTCCACCCGCACGCCGGCCTATGCGGCGGTGAAGGCGCTGCTCATCAACTACACCTCCAGCCAGGCGGCGATGCTGGCGCCGAAGGGCATCCGGGTGAATGGCGTGGCACCTGGCTCCATCGAATTCCCCCGGCGGCTCCTGGGAGGAACGCAGGACCAGCGCGCCCGGCCTCTACAACAGCATCCTGAAGAGCATCCCCTTCGGCCGGCTCGGCGCGCCGGAGGAGGTGGCTGATGTGGTGCTGTTCCTGGCCTCGCCGCTGGCCGGCTGGGTGACGGGGCAGACCATCGTGGTGGATGGCGGGCAGATGCTGTAGCCGCCCAGCTATTCCCCTTGCGGCTTCCCCCGCATCTGCTTCACCCCGGCGCGGCGGGCCTTGCCTTCCAGCCGCCGGGTCTTGGAGCCGAGCGTCGGCTTGGTCGGCCGGCGCGGTGGCGGCGGCGGGATGGCGGCCTCGCGGATCAGCGCCAGCAGGCGTTCCAGCGCATCCTCCCGGTTGCGCTCGCGGGTGCGGAAGCGCTGGGCGGTGATGACGATCACCCCCTCCTGCGTCAGCCGGTGGCCGGCCAGCCGTTCCAGCCTGGCCCGCACGCCCTCCGGCAGGTTGGGGCTGCGCCGCGCATCGAAGCGGAGCTGCACCGCGCTGGAGACCTTATGCACATTCTGCCCGCCGGGGCCGGAGGCGCGGATGAATTCCTCGCTCAGCTCCTCCTCGGCGATGGCGATGCCGCGTGTGACCTGGATCATGGCGCGAGCAGCGGCACGGCGGGCTGCTCGTCCTTCAGCGCCACGCCCGTCGCGCCCAGCCGCAGCGCCGCGCCTGCCAGCCAGAGCAGCTTCGCCGCCGCCGCCTCCGGCGCCAGCCCGCCGGGGCGGATATTGGAGATGCAGTTCCGCTCCGCATCCACCCGCCCGCGCCGCGGCCCGAGGGTGAGGTAGATCCCCAGCGAATCCGTGGCGGAAAGCCCTGGCCGCTCGCCGATCAGCACCGCGACCATGGCCGCGCCCAGCGCCTCGCCGATCTCGTCGCCGAGCGCCACCCGCGCCTGTTCGGCGATGACGAGGGGCGCGAGCGCCAGCCCCGCCCCGCGCAGCAGCGGCACCGCATGGCCGAGCAGCGCCGCCGCCCCCGCCTGCACAGCGCTGGCCGAGAGCCCATCCGCCACCACCAGCAGGAAGGTCCCCGGTGCGGGCGGCGCCGCCAGCCGCGCCTGGTCCGCCGGCCGCAGCCGCCGGCCGAGATCGGGCCGCAGCAGGTAGTCCCGCCGATCCGCCACCTGGCTCGCCACGCTGAGCACCGGCAGGCCGAGCGGCGCCAGATCGGCAGCGAGCCGCGGCACATCCAGCGCCGAATGCACCGCATCCCGCGCCAGGGCATGGGCTTCCTGGAAATCGAGATGCGCGGTCGTCGGCAGGCCATGCCCGGCGCGCCCCAGCCCGACCCGCGCCGCGGTGAAGCGCCGCAGCGCGGCCCAGGGCACCGGCTCCGGCATCAGCCGAGCCCCAGCAGCGCCGGCGCCAGGCCGGCCGGCAGCCTTCCCTCGCCGCTGGCGCGCTCGATCCCCATGCGCTGCATCCAGGCCTCGAATTCCGGCGCCGGCCGCCGGCCCAGCGCCGCCCGCAGATAGAGCCCGTCATGGAAGGAGGTGCTCTGATAGGCGAGCATCACGTCATCCGCCCCCGGCACGCCCATGATGTAGGTGACGCCGGCGACGCCGAGCAGGGTGAGCAAAGCATCCATGTCGTCCTGATCGGCCTCGGCATGGTTGGTGTAGCAGACATCCACCCCCATCGGCAGGCCGAGCAGCTTGCCGCAGAAATGATCCTCCAGCCCCGCGCGGGTGATCTGCTTGCCGTCAAACAGGTATTCCGGGCCGATGAAGCCCACCACGGGATTCACCAGCAGCGGCGCGAATCCGCGGGCCACCGCATAGGCCCGCGCCTCGATGGTCTGCTGATCGACGCCGTGATGCGCCTCCGCACTCAGGGCGCTGCCCTGGCCGGTCTCGAAATACATGAGGTTGTCGCCGAGCGTGCCGCGCCCCAGCGCCAGCGCCGCCTCCCGCGCCTCCGCCAGCAGCGGCAAGGTGACGCCGAAGCTGCGGTTGGCCGCCTCGGTGCCGCCGATGGACTGGAACACCAGGTCCACCGGCGCGCCGCGCTCGATCGCCAGCATGGTGGTCGTGACATGCGACAGCACGCAGGTCTGGGTGGGAATCGCATAGCGCTCCCGCACCGTGTCGAGCAGGTCAAGCAGGCGCATCACCGTCTCGACATTGTCGGTGGCGGGGTTGACGCCGATCACCGCATCGCCCGCCCCGAGCAGCAGCCCGTCCAGCACCGCCGCCGCCACGCCGCGCGGGTCGTCCACCGGGTCGTTCGGCTGCAAGCGAATGGAGAGCCGCCCCGGCAGGCCGAGGGTGTTGCGGAAGCGCGTGACCACCCGGCATTTCGCTGCCACCGCCACCAGGTCCTGCAGCCGCATGATCTTGGAGACCGCCGCCACCATCTCCGGCATCAGGCCGGGGCGGAGCGCCGCCAGCGCCGCGGCATCCGCCGCCTCCGAGAGTAGCCAGTCGCGGAAGCCGCCGACGGTGAGGTGGGCGATGGGCGCGAAGGCGGCGCGGTCATGCCGGTCCTGGATCAGCCGCGTGACCGCATCCGCCTCATGGGGGATCACTGCCTCGGCCAGGAAATGCGCCAGCGGCAGGTCGGCCAGGGCCCGCTGCGCCGCCACCCGCTCCTGCGCGCTCGCCGCCGCCAGCCCGGCCAGGACATCGCCGGAGCGCGGCGGCGTGGCCCGGGCCAGCAGGCAGCGCAGGTCCGGGAAGCTGAAGCGCGTGCCGCCGATCGCCTGGGTGAAGCCCATCCCGCCGCCTCCCTGCCCCGGCGCCATCCTGGCGCCTCGTGCCGTCCCTTGCCAGCCCGGCGGCTTCGCGGGATGTTCGCCGCCGATCCATCCATTGCGTGGCCCGCCGGTCCCTGCCGATCATCGGGAACGGCGGCGGCGGGGCACGGAGGAAGCCTATGCAACGAGAACAACTGGAGACGGCGCCGGACGGTGCCGCCGATTGGCCGGACCAGATTTTCGACCTGCTGAAGGAGCATGGCATCCGCCAGGTGGCGCTGGTGCCGGATGCCGGGCATTCCCGCCTCATCAACCGGTGCCTCGCCGACAACGGCATCCGCGTCGTGACCCTGACCACCGAGGAGGAGGGCATCGCCCAGCTCTTCGGCGCCTGGCTCGGCGGCGAGAAGGGCGTGCTGCTGATGCAGTCGAGCGGCGTTGGCAATTGCATCAACATGCTCTCGGTGGCGATCGCGCACCGCACGCCGCTGCCGATGATCGTGACCATGCGCGGCGACTACGGCGAGTTCAACCCCTTCCAGGTGCCGATGGGCAATGCGACCCAGACCGTGCTGGAGGCGATGGGCACGCTGGTGAAGCGCGCCGATGCGCCGGAGGACATCGCGCCCACGGTCGATGCCACGCTCCGCATGGCCTTCAACACCTACCGCCCGACCGCGACCCTGATCGGCCAGCGCGTCATCGGCGCCAAGACCTTCGGGAAGTGAGACATGGCTGACACGATCGAAACCGGCGAGACCGGCAAGCTCCGCCGCCGCAGCGTGGTGCGGACCCTGCTTCGCGATCGGGGCGGGATGCTGGTGATCGGCGGCCTCGGCGCCCCCGCCTGGGACATCACCGCGGCCGGCGACTGCCCGGAGAACCTGCCGCTCTGGGGCGGCATGGGCGGCGCCGCCATGATGGGCCTCGGCCTCGCTTTGGCGCAGCCGGAGCGCCGCGTGCTGGTCATCACCGGCGATGGCGAGATGCTGATGGGCGTGGGCTCGCTCGCCAGCATCGCCGTGCAGCGGCCGAAGAACCTCTCCATCGTGGTGCTGGACAACGAGCATTACGGCGAGACCGGCATGCAGGAGACCCATACCAAGCACGGCGTCGACCTCGCCGGCATGGCCAAGGCGGCCGGCATCCCGGATACCCGGCTGATCCGCGCCGCGGCCGAGGTGCAGGCGCTGCGCGAGGCCATCCATGCCGGCAACGGCCCCCCTCTTCGCCCAGATCAAGGTGGATGAGCGGACCGAGCCGCTGGTGCTGCCGCCGCGCGAGGCCTCCATTTTGCAGGCCCGCATGCGCGAGGCGATCCTGGGGCCGAAGGCGCATCTGCAATAGGCCGAGTTCACGCGTGAGCGGGGGCCAACCCCGCCACGCAGCCTTGGGAGGAGTCCGCATGCATCGCCGCTCGCTGCTCGCCACGCTCGCCACCCTGCCCATCGCCCCGGCCGCCCTGGCCCAGAATTGGGCGCCGGAACGCCCGGTCCGGCTGGTCGTGCCCTATTCGGCCGGCGGCAGCACGGATGTGACGGCGCGGCTGGTCGCCCAGGCGCTGGGCGAGCGGCTGGGCCAGCCCGTGGTCATCGAGAACCGCCCCGGCGCCGGCGGCAATATCGCGGCCGAGCATGTCGCGCATAGCGCGCCGGACGGCTACACGCTGCTCATCGCGACCAGCAGCGTCATCGCCACCAACCAGGCGCTGTATCGCAACCTGCCCTTCGATGCGGTGCGGGACTTCGCCCCCATCACGCAGATCGCCTTCGTCCCGAACCTGCTGGTGGTGCATCCGGATGTCCCGGCGCGCAGCCTGGCGGAGCTGATCGCCCTGGCGAAGTCCCGGCCCGGCCAGCTCAATTACGGCAGCGCCGGCTCCGGCACCTCGCAGCACCTGGCCGGCGCGCTCTTCGCGGCACAGGCGGGCGTGCAGGTCGTGCATGTGCCCTATCGCGGCGGCGCGCCCGCGGTGACGGACCTGATCGCCGGCAAGATCCAGATGATCATGAGCCCGCTGGTCGAGGTGATCGCGCATGTCCAGGCCGGGCGGCTGCGGCCGCTTGGCGTCACCACGCGCCGCCGCTCGCCCCTGCTGCCGGAGGTGCCGACCATCGCCGAGGCGATGCCGGGCTTCGAGATCACGCTCTGGAACGGGCTGCTCGCCCCCGCCGGCACGCCACCCGCCATCGTCGCGCGCCTCGCCACGGAAGCCGCCGGCGTGCTCCGCACCCCGGAGATGCAGCGCAAGCTCGCCGAGCAGGGCAGCGAGCCGGTGGGCAGCACGCCCGAGGAATTCGCCGCCTTCATCCGCACCGAGATCCCGAAATGGACGGAGATCGTCCGCATCTCCGGCGCCACAGCCGATTAGGACCCTGAAGCATGCCCCATGTCGTCTGCCTCCGCGCCCTGCACCCCGAAGCGCTGGACCGGCTGCGCTCCGCCCCCGGCGTCACCGTGCAGGTGCTGGAGGAGATCAATGCCGCGACCCTGGCCGAGGCGCTGCCACGCGCCGAGGCGGTGACGGTGCGCGCCACGCGGATCGACCGCGCCTTCCTCGATGCGGCGCCCAACCTGCGGATCGTGGCGCGGCACGGCGTCGGCTATGACGCAGTGGACGTGCCGGCGCTCACCGCGCGCGGCATCCCGCTGACGGTGACGCCGGATGCGAATGCGGTCTCGGTCGCCGAGCATGCCTTGATGCTGCTGCTCTCCGTGGCGCGCCGCACCAAGGACTACGACGCCAATATGCGCGCCCTGAAATGGGGCGCGCAGCCGGACCTGCCCTGTTTCGACCTGGCGGGCCGCACCGTGCTGGTGATGGGCTTCGGCCGGATCGGCGGCCGCGTGGCGCGGCTCTGCCATGCCTTCGGCATGCGCGTGCTGGTGCGCGACCCCTTCATTCCGCAGAACACCATCAAGGGCGCCGGCTTCATCCCGGTGAAGGACCTGGCGGCCGGGCTGGCCGAGGCCGATGCCGTCACCCTGCATTGCCCGAGCAACGAGCAGACCCGCGGCATGGTGAACGGCGAATTCCTCGCCTCCATGAAGCCCGGCGCGGTGCTGGTGAATACCGCCCGCGGCACCCTGGTGGAGGAGCCGGCGCTGGTGGCGGCGCTGCAATCCGGCCACCTCGCCGCCGCCGGCCTGGATGTGTTCCATACGGAGCCGGTGGAGGCGCCCATCCCGCTGCTCGGCCTGCCGAATGTGGTGCTGACGCCGCATACCGCCGCGGCCACGGCGGAGGGCATCCGGCGCATGTCGCTCTCCTGCGCCGACAGCGTCCTTGCGGCCTTCGAGGGCAGGCTCGACCCCGATGTGGTCATCAACCAGGAGGTGCTGCGCGGCAACGCGTAGCAACAAGGCATGGTGGACAACCCGCTTCTCATCCTCGCGGAGCACGCCGCGTCCTGGCGCAGCCGGCCCCTGCCGCCGGAGGTGGCGCATCATGCCCGCCGCGCCCTGATCGACTGGTTCGCGGCGCTGCTGCCAGGCTGCCTGCATCCGCCGGCGACCCTGCTCGCCGCCGCCATGGCGCCGGAGCGGGGCCCGGGTCGGGCGATCTGCTATGTCGATGGCATGGCGGGGCCGCTCCGCCACGCCGCGCTGCTCAATGCCACCGCCAGCCATTCGGTGGAATTCGACGACATCTTCCGGGATGCCGGCTACCACCCGGGCTGCCCGGTGATCGGCGCGGCGCTGGCGGCGGCGCAGGCGCATGGCGCGTCGCTGGAAGACCTGCTCCGCGCCATCACCGCGGGCTATGAGGTCTCCTGCCGCATCGGCGTCGCGGTGCAGCCGAGCCACTACAAATACTGGCACACCACCGGCACCGTCGGCACCTTCGGCGCGGCTACGGCCACGGCGGTGCTGCTGGGCTGCGATGCGCGGCAGACCGCGCATGCCATCGCCACCGCCGCCACCTTCGCCGGCGGGCTGCAACAGGCCTTCCGCAGCGACGGCATGTCGAAGCCGCTGCATCCCGGCCATGCCGCGGATGCCGGCGCGCTGGCCGCCATCGGCGCCGCTGCGGGCGTCACCGGCGCGCTGGACGTGCTGCACGGGCCGGTCGGCTTCGCCGCCGCCACCAGCGAGGATACCGGCAAATGGGCGAAGGCGCTGGCCAGCCTCGATGAGCGTTTCGCCATCACCGCCATGACCTTCAAGAACCATGGCTGCTGCGGCCATATCTTCGCCGGGCTCGATGCGGTGCGCGATTTGCAGCTTGAGCACGGCTTCGGCGCCGAGGACGTGGCGCGCATCCATCTCGGCGGCTACAGCGCCACCAAGGAGGTCTGCGACCGGCCGGTGGTGAATACCGAGCAGGAGGCGCGCTTCTCCGCGCAATACTGCATCGGCGCCATGCTGGTGCTGGGCGGCGTCCGCCTCGCCGCCTTCGAACCGGCGAGCCTGGCCGACCCGCGCATCCGTGCCGTCATGCCGAAGGTCAGCGTCAGCCTCGACCCGGAACTGGCCGCCGACTATCCGGGGCGACGCGCCGCCAAGGTCACGATCGGGTTGCGCGATGGGCGCGAGCTGTTCCGCTACCAGCCGACCCGCAAGGGCGACCCCGACGCGCCGCTCTCGGATGCCGAGCTTTCGGAGAAGTTCCGCGAGCTGGCCGTGCCTGTGATCGGCGCCGCGGCGGCCGAGGCGCTGCTGCAAGCCCTCTGGACCGGCGATGCGCTGCCGGGCGCCGTGCCGCTGCTGGCGCCGGCCACGCGGCAGGCCGCGGAATAGCGCGCCAATACGCGAAGGAACCACCATGCGCCGCAAGCAGCCCGAGGATCTCCGCAGCCACCGCTGGTTCGGCGTGGACGACCTGCGCGCCTTCGGCCATCGCTCCCGGCTGTTGCAGACCGGGCTCTCGGAGGCCGATTTCCGCGGCAAGCCGGTGATCGGCATCATCAATACCTGGTCCGATCTCAGCGTCTGCCACGCGCATTTCCGCACCCGGGCGGAGGAGGTGAAGCGCGGCATCTGGCAGGCCGGCGGCTTCCCGGTGGAACTGCCGGCGCATCCGGTGACGGAGCAGTACCAGAAGCCAAGCTCCATGCTCTATCGCAACCTGCTGGCGATGGAGACGGAGGAACTCGCCCGCAGCCATCCCTGCGACGGGCTGGTGCTGATGGGCGGCTGCGACAAGACGCCGCCGGCGCTGGTGATGGGCGCCGTCTCCGCCGGGCTGCCCTGCATCTTCGTCCCCGCCGGGCCGATGCTGAGCGGCAATTGGCAGGGCCGGAAGCTCGGCTCCGGCAGCGACGTATGGAAGTACCATGCGGAGTTGCGGGCCGGGAACATCTCCCAGGCGCAGTGGAAGGAGATGGAGACCGGCATCGCCCGCTCCTTCGGTACCTGCATGACCGCTGGCACCGCCGCCACCATGATGCTGGCGGTGGAGGCGATGGGCCTCGCACTGCCCGGCGCCTCCTCCATCCCCGCCGCGGATTCCGCGCATCCGCGCATGGCCACCGAATGCGGCCGCCGCATCGTCGAGATGGTCTGGCAGGACGAGACCCCGGCGCGGTTGCTGACCCAGGGCAGCATCGACAATGCGGTGGTCGCCACCATGGGCTTCGGCGGCTCCACCAATGCCATCCCGCATCTGATCGCGATGGCCCGCCGCGCCGGCCTCGGCCTCGATCTCGACCGCTTCGATGCGATCAGCCGGCGCACCCCGCTGATCGCCAATCTGCGGCCGAATGGCGATACCTTCCTGATGGAGGATTTCTACTATGCCGGCGGCAGTCGGGCCTTCCTGGCGCGGCTGGCGCCGCATCTCGACCTCTCCGCCCGCACCGTCACCGGCCGCAGCCTCGGCGAGAACCTGGAAGGCGCCGAATGCTACAATGAGGAGATCATCCGCCCGCTGGACCGGCCCTTGCAGGCCGAGGGCGGGGTCGCGATCCTGCGCGGCTCGCTCGCCCCGCGCGGCGCCGTCATCAAGACCAGCGCCGCCGATCCGCGGCTGCTGACCCATACCGGCCCGGCCGTGGTCTTCACCGACTACAACGACCTGAAGCGGCGCATCGACGACCCGGCGCTGGAGGTCACGCCGGACAGCGTGCTGGTGCTGCGCGGCGCCGGCCCGCAGGGCGGCCCGGGCATGCCGGAATGGGGCATGATGCCGCTGCCGAAGAAGTTGCTGCAACAGGGCGTGCGCGACATGGTGCGGCTTTCGGATGCGCGCATGTCGGGCACCAGCTATGGCACCTGCGTGCTGCATGTGGCGCCGGAATCGCATATCGGCGGGCCGCTCGCCTTCGTGCGGGACGGCGACCTCATCCGCCTCGACGTGCCGAACCGCCGCCTCGACCTGCTGCTGGCGGAGGGCGAGATGGAGCATCGCCGCGCCGCCTGGGTGCCGCCGCCGAAACGCTACGCCCGCGGCTGGACCGCGCTGCATATCGAGCATGTGCGCCAGGCCGATGAGGGCTGCGACTTCGACTTCCTGGAACACGGCCCGGCCACCCCGGAGCCGGAGATTCACTGAACCGTGTAGGAACCCCGGCCCCGATCCGGTGTTCCATCTCCTTCACCAAGGGGATGGACGGAGCAGCATGGAAGAGGGCCAGGTCACGCCCGAAGGGGCTGAAGAGGGCGTCCTGCTGATCGAAGGCTGGATGCTGGGCCAGCTTCTCTTCCCCTTCGCCATGGAGGAGATCGTCCGGGTTCCGCCCGCGAACGACAGCGCAGCGCGGAGCTAGGCATCTTCCGGCGAAGGCAGGGCGGGGCCGGGTGCCGCAGGGCGCCCGGCCCCGCTTGCCGTTTGGGCCGCACTTGGCCAGCATCGCCCCATGCAGCACATCGCCGATGCCGCGGCCGCCCTGGCCAGCGGCCGCATCTCCTCTGCCAGCCTGGTCGAGTCCGCGCTCGACCGCATCGCCGACCCGGGTGGCGAGGGCAGCCGCGCCTTCACCGCGGTCCATGCCCAGGCCGCGCGCGCCCAGGCCCGCGCCATGGACGCGCTGCGCCATGCCGGCCGGCCGCCGAGCCCCTGGGCCGGCATCCCGGTCACGGTGAAGGACCTCTTTGATGAACACGGGCATGTGACCACGGCCGGTTCGGTGGTGCTGCGGGATGCCGCGAGGGCCAATGCGGATGCGCCTGCCGTGGCGCGGTTGCAGCGCGCCGGCTTCGTGGTGATCGGCCGCACCAACATGGTGGAATTCGCCTTCTCCGGCCTCGGCGTGAATCCGCATTACGGCACCCCGAAAAGCCCCTGGGACCGCGCCACGGGCAGGCTGCCGGGCGGGTCTTCCTCGGGCGCCGCCGTGGCCGCCGCGGACCATATGGGCTTCGGCGGGCTCGGGACCGATACCGGCGGGTCCTGCCGCGTGCCGGCGGCGCTCTGCGGCATCGTCGGCTTCAAGCCGACGGCGCGGCGGGTGCCGATGGAAGGGGTGCTGCCGCTCTCCCCCCTCGCTCGATTCGGTGGGGCCGCTGGCCCGCAGCGTGGCCTGCTGCGCCCTGCTGGACGGCATCATCAGCGGCGAGGAGAACCCGGAGGCCCCGGCGCCGCGCCCGGTCGCCGGGCTCCGGCTCGGCCTGCCGCGCGGCACCTTCCTGACCGAGGACATGGACCCCGCGGTCAGCGCCGCCTTCACCCGCGCCCTGTCGCGCCTGGCCCTGGCCGGCGCCAGGATCGAGATGTTCGACCTGCCGGAACTGGCCGAGATCCCCCTGGTGAACGCAGCGGGCGGCTTCACCGCCAGCGAGGCCTGGGCCTGGCACCGCGGCCTGATCGCCCGCAAGCGCGAGGGCTACGACCCGCGCATCCTGGCCCGCATCCAGCGCGGCGAGCGCATGACCGCGGCGGACTACATCGACCTGCTGCAGGCCCGCGCCCGCATCATCGCCGCCGTGGCCCGCCGCACCGCCCCCTTCGACGCGGTGATCGGGCCCACCTGCCCCATCATCCCGCCCGCCATCGCCGAAGTGGCGGCGGAGGCGGACTACAACCGCATCAACCTGCTGCTGCTCCGCAATACCGCGGTGGGCAATTTCCTGGACCGCTGCTCCATCAGCCTGCCGATCCACCGGCCGGGCGAGGCGCCGGTCGGGCTGATGCTGACCGGCGAGGCCATGGCGGATGCCGCCCTGCTGCGCACCGCCAGCGCGGTGGAGGCGGCGCTGGCGGAGGCTTGAGCTAGGCTGGCCGGTCGCCGGCCAGCGTCACCCGGTGCATCACCCGGCGGAAGCCGTGATAGTCGTTCACCGGATTGTGCAGGCAGCAGCGATTGTCCCAGAAGGCGATGGAGCCCGGCTCCCAGCTGAAGCGGCAGGTGAATTCCGGCCGGGTCTGATGCTCGTAGAGGAAGGCGAGGAGCCCGGCGCTCTCCGCCTCGGTCATGCCGGCGAAGCGGGTGGTGTGGCCGGTATTCACATAGAGCGCCTTCCGCCCGGTCTCCGGATGCGTCCGCACCACCGGATGCTCCGCCTCATAGAGCTTGCGCGCATCCTGCCGCGCATTGTCCTTGAGGCGGTCCTCGCGGGTCCTGGTCACATCCGCCTTGGCCGAGCTGTTCACCGCCCGCAGCGGCGCCAGCAGCCGCTGCATGCCCTCCGACAGCGCCGCATAGGCGGCGGTGCCGCTGGCGAAGAGGGTGTCGCCGCCATAAGGCGGCACTTCCCGGGCGATCAGCATGGTCGCCATGGGCGGGGCTTCGAGATAGGCAGTGTCGCTGTGCCAGAGCCCGCCGAAATTCAGCGTCTCGTGCTCCAGCTTCACCACCGGGATGACCTCGGGCGCTTCCGGCAGGCCCTGCACGAAGGGGTATTCCACCGGCTCGCCGAAGCGTCGCGCCAGGCCGAGGAATTCCCGCGGCGGCAGGGCTTGGTCGCGGAAGAAGATCACGCCATGTTCCAGCCAGATCTGCCGCAGCCTGGCGATGCTCTCGGGCGGAAGGTCGCCGGAGAGGTCGATGCCCCGCAGCTCGGCGCCGATCGCACCGGAGAGGCGCCTCACCGTCAGGCCCTGCGTGGCGCCGTCCATCCTCGTCCCTCCCGTCCTGCTCCGGGGCGATACTACCGGGCCCCGGGCATTGCGGCGAGTTAAGCCGCCTCACACCTCCCGTTGAGATGCGTTGCCCCATGCTGACCCTGTCGTCCTGATGCCCTTCGGGTTCGGACGGACGGCGTTCGGCGGCGGCTATTTCCCGGCAAGCCGCCGCCAGACTGGCAGCCGCATGGCAGCCACGGGCCGGCTGGATTCGTCCGGCCGGCCCGATTTCTTTTCCAGCGCCAAGCTTGTATCCCGCCGGCCGGTTCACGCCCTCCGGCTGCGCCTCCGGACGACCGGGCGGCTAATCCTCGTCGCGCCGCCAGAAGGGCGTGGCGCGCGGCAGGGCCTGCGCCTCCAGCAGCGCCAGCAGCCCCTCCAGCAATTGCGTGGGCGTCGGCGGGCAGCCGGGGATGACCAGGTCCACCGGCAAGGCCTCGGCGATGCCGCCCTCCACCGCGTAGCTGCCCTTGAAGACGCCGCCATCCACGGCGCAGTCGCCGACCGCGACCACCCATTTCGGGTCGGGCGTGCACTCCCAGACACGTTCCAGCGCGGCCCGCATGTTGCGGCCGAGCGGGCCGGTCACCAGCAGCACATCGGCATGGCGCGGGCTGGCCACGAAGCGCAGCCCGAACCGCTCCAGGTCATGCACCACGTTGGAGAGCGCGTTGATCTCCAGCTCGCAGCCATTGCAGGACCCGGTATCCACCTCGCGGATCGAGAGGCTATGCCCCAGCCGCTGCTGCGCCGCCGCCTCCAGCCGCTCCACCAGTGCCTGCACCACCTGGTCCGGCACCGGCGGCGCCGGGTCGGTGAGCGGCCGGCCGAACAGGTTCTTCGCGAGACGCGGCCAGAGCATCACAGGTCCACCCCGCTGTAGGAGCAGTTGAAGCTTTTGTTGCACAAGGGGAAGTCGGCGACGATGTTGTTCTCGATCGCGGCTTCCAGCAGCGGCCATTGCAGCCAGGAGGGGTCGCGCGGGAAGGCGCCGCGGATCAGCCCGCCGTCATCCAGCGCGAGCCAGTGCAGGCATTCGCCGCGGAACCCCTCGACCATCCCCACCCCCTCGCCAGCCCGTTGCGGCAGCGGGACCGCCAACTCGCCGTCCGGCAGGGTCTTCAGCAGCCCGCGCACCAGGCGGATCGATTCCTGCAGCTCGGCGATGCGGATGCGGATGCGGGCATCGACATCGCCCTGCGGCAGCACCGGCACCGCCACTTCCAGATCGGCATAGGGTGCATAGCCCGGCAGGCGCCGCGCGTCGAAGCCGCGCCCGGTGGCGCGGCCGATGAAGCCGCCGGCGGCGAAGCGCGCAACCAGCGCCGCCGCCAAGCTGCCGGTGCCCACCACCCGGTCGGCCAGGCTGGCATGGTTCTCATAGATCTGCAGCAGCACCGGGATCTCCGCCGCCGCCACCTCCAGCGCCGCCAGGATGGCCTCCGCGCCGCCCGGCGCAAGGTCCTGGGCGACGCCGCCCGGCACCACCCGGTCCATCATCAGCCGGTGCCCGAAGGCGGCGGCCGAGGCACGCAGCACCGCCTCGCGCAGCGCGCCGCAGCGGGCATGCGGGAAGGCGAAGGCGGAATCGTTGCAGGCGAAGCCCCAGTCGTTCAGGTGGTTGTGGATGCGCTCCAGCTCCGCCATCAGCGCCCGCAGCGCCAGGGCGCGGGGCGGCGGCACGACCCCCAGCGCCGCCTCGGCCGCCATGGCGAAGGCCCAGGAATGCGCCACGGTGGAATCGCCGGAAAGCCGCGCCATGTAGCGCGCCGCCGCGCGCGGCGACTTGCCCAGCATCAGCCCGATCGTGCCCTTATGGGCATAGCCGAGCCGCACCTCCAGCCGCGCCACCGTCTCGCCCTGGACATGGAAGCGGAAATGCCCGGGCTCGATCACCGCGGCATGCACCGGGCCCACCGCGATCTGGTGCACCCCCTCCCCCTCCACGGCCAGGAATTCCGGCTGCGGCGGCGGCAGGGCATTCGGCGCCGGGTTGTTCGAGAGCGGGCCAGTCACCCCCCAGTGGCCATGGTCGAGCCAGGGGCGGGAATCCTCGGCCCCCTCCGCCACCAGCCCCCAGAGGTCCCGGATCATCCGCTCGAACCGCACGGCACCGGGCCGGGCCGGCGACAGCGCGGGGTAGTGGCCGCCCTGCGCGGGGCAGGAGGCGAGCAGGATCTCGCCCTCCTCCTCGGCCAGGAAGGCGGCATGCACCATGGCGGGCTCGGCCCAGAGGGATAGCAGCGCCAGGCCGCGGTCCACCGCCAGCGCCTCGGCCAGCGCCGCCCAGGCGGTGGGGGTCAGCAAATAGCGTTCATAGGGCCGGGCGTGCTGCGGGGCGCCGGCGCGGATGCGGCCGAGCGCGGCTGCGGCATCGGGCGCCATGTCAGCCCCTCCCCTCGGCGGGCTCGGGCCAGAACCGCGCCCGCAGCCGCGCCTCATAGGCGGTGAGGTTGGCATGGGCCTCGGCGGCGCGGCGCAGCCCGCCCTCGAAGACCGGGCAGAGCAGGCCGGAGACGAAGGCGAAGGCGGTGGCATCGGCGCCGCAGGGCTCGGCGCCGAACAGACAAGGCTTGTTGCCGAGGAGATCGGCCAGGGCCTGGATAGAGGCGGTGCCGAGCCGCTCGATCTCGGCCGCGCTGTGCCGCCCGAAGCCCTGGGCCCGAAGGCGCGCGGCAACCCTGCGCCGCGCCACCGCCTTGATGACGGGCCGGAGCGGCGCCGGCAGCGTGCCGAAGAACCGGGCCGGGCCGCGCGCGAAATTCGCATCATCGAGCCAGCGCTCGCGCAGCGCTGCCCAATAGAGGTGCTCCTCCAGCATCTTCTCCACCGCCCAGCCGGCAGCGCGCTCCGCCGCCGAAAGGCCGCGGTCGAAATCGATGCCGTGCCGGGATTCCAGGTGCCAGCGGATGAAGGTGGAATCCGCGACGATGCTGCCGGCATCCTCGATATAGGGCAGCTTGCCCTTGGGCGCCCGGCGGAATCCGGTGGTGTCGGTGCGGTAGGCGAGGCCGGAGAGCTTGAGCAGCATCTCCGCCTTCACGACGAAGGGGCTGGGATCGGGCAGGCCGAACATCGGGCCGAAGGTATGGAGCGTAATCATGGTGGCCTCGCTCATCCCGGAATCGCCGCCGCCTCGGCCAGCAGCGCCGCCAGCGGCCCCGGTAGCGCCACCCCGAGCAGCAGCGCCAGGGCCAGGTGCAGGAACAACGGGCCCAGCGTCAGCGCCTCGGTGAGCCGCGGCGGCCACCAGGCCCCCTCGTGCGGCACATCCGGCGTGGGGTCGCCAAGGCACATGCGCTGGAGGGTCTGGATCTTGGCCGCCGCCGCCGTCAGCAGCCCGATGCCGAGCAGCGGGATCAGCCAGCCGTGCCGCGCCGCCACCTCGACCAGCAGCAGGAATTCGCTGGTGAAGAGCGCGAAGGGCGGCAGCCCGGCGACGGCGGCGATGGCGATCGCCAGCCCCCAGCCCAGCACCGGATGGGACGCCACCAGCCCGCCGATCTCCGCCAGCTTCTGCGTGCCCTTCACCTGCGCCGCATGGCCGACGCCGAAGAACACCGCGCTCTTGCAGAGCGAATGGCCGAGCATGTGCAGCAGCCCGGCGAAATTCGCGGCCGCGCCACCCAGCCCGAAGGCGATGGCGGCCAGGCCCATATGCTCGACGCTGCTCCAGGCGAAGAAGCGCCGCGCATCCCGCCGCCGCCACAGCGCCAGCGCCGCCAACAACAGTGAAGCCAGGCCGAGCGCCACCAGGAAGGGCCCCGGCGCCACCGCCGCGGCATTGGCGCCGACGATGGCCTTCACCCGCAGCACCGCATGCAGCGCCGCGTTCAGCAAAAGGCCGGAAAGCACGGCGGAGATGGCGATCGGCCCCTCGGCCTCGGCATCGGGTAGCCAGGAATGCAGCGGCGCCAGCCCGGCCTTGGTGCCGTAGCCAACCAGCAGGAAGATGAAGGCGAGGTTCAGCACGCCGGGATCGCAATCCGCCGCCACCGCGCGCAGCTCGGCCCAGGAAAGGCCGATATCGCCATGCCCGACCAGCGGCTGCACGGCGAGATAGAGGATGATGGTGCCGAGCAGCGCCAGGGTGATGCCGACGCCGCAGATCAGGAACATCTTCCAGGCCGCATGCGTCGCCGCCGGCGTGCCGTGCACCGCGACGATCAGCACGCTCGCCATGGTGGCCATCTCGATCGCCACCCACATCACGCCCATGTTGTCGGCGAGCAGCGCCAGGGCCTGCGCCCCCATGAAGACCTGGAAGGCGGCGTGATAGGCGCGGCCGCGCCAATGGTCGAAGCGCTCCGCCGCCACCGCGCCCAGCGAGAAGATCGCAGTGGTGAAGCCGATCACGAAGGAGAGCACCACCAGCGGCAGGTTCAGCGCATCGAGCCGGGTCCAGCCCTGCTCCCCGTATGGGGTGCCAAGGAGGAACAGCGCCAGCACCAGCGAGGCCGCGGAGACGCCGAGGTTGAGCAGCGCCGCGAGGCGCAGCCCCGGCACCGCCGCCACCAGCAGCGCCCCCGCCCAGGGCAGGAACACGACGAGCCAGGGCAGCGGCATCAGCGCCGTTCCCCGCGATGCGTCTCGAGGAAGCCGATATCGACGCTGTCGAAGCGCTCGCGGATCTGGAAGACGAAGACGCCGGCGACGACGAAGGCCACCAGCACCAGCGCGGCGGTGGAAAGCTCCACCACCAGCGGCATCCCGGCCACGCCCACCGCGGCCAGGATCAGCCCGTTCTCCAGGCTCATCAGCCCCACCACCTGCAGGATGGCGTTGCGCCGGGTGATCATCATCAGCATCCCCAGCAGCACGACCGAGAGCGCCAGCGCCAGATCCTCCCGCGCGATAGCGCGCACGCCGGCGGTGATCGGCAGCACCACCAGGATCGCCAGCGCCACCAGCGCCACCCCGGCGATCATGCTCGGCCCGATGCCCATCGCCGTCTCCACCGTGCGGTGCAGGTCGAGGCGGCGCACCAGCACGCGTAATGCCAGCGGGATCAGCACCGCCTTGGCCACCAGGGCGGTCAGCGCCGTGAGGTAGAGCTGCGGCGCGCCCTGCACATGGGCCTGCCAGGCCGCCGCCAGGGCCAGCAGCGCGCCCTGCATCGCGAAGGCATGGATCACCGCGGTGACGCGCCGCTGATAGAGCAGCACGAAGGAGAGCAGCAGCATCGCGCCACCGAGCAGATGCGCGACATCATAGGGGAGCTGGCCGAAGGTCAATTTTCCTTGCCCTCAAACGCCGGGCGCGCGGATGCGCGAGCGAAGCGCCCGCGCCACCCTCGCTTCCGTGCCGGGCCGGCGGTGCTCACGCCAGCCCCGTGCTGACGAAGAGCAGCGCCGCCGCCAGCAGCGCCAGCAGCAGCGCCGCGCCGAGGAATTCCGGCACGCGGAACACCCGCATCTTGGCGATCGCGCTCTCGAATGCCGCCAGCGCCACGACAAGCCCCCCCATCTTGGCCAGCCAGACCACCAGCCCCAGCACCCAGGCCAGCGGCCCCGCGCCCGCCGGCGCCGCGCCCCAGGGCAGGAAGGCCGCCACCAGCAGCGACAGCCAGAGCGTCAGCCGCAAGGCCGCGCCGTAGTCCCAGAGCGCCAGGTGCCGGCCGGAGGATTCCAGCAGCATCGCCTCATGCACCATGGTGAGTTCCAGATGCGTTGCCGGATTGTCCACGGGGATGCGCGCATTCTCCGCCAGCGCCACCGCCAGCATCGCCGCGAAGGCCAGCACGAGCGAGACCCTGAGCCCCAGCTCTCCCTCCCGGAGGCTGGCGCCGATGCCATCCAGGTTGGTGGTCCCCGCCAGGATCGCCAGGGTCAGCACCGAGAGCAGCAGCGCCGGCTCGGCGAAGACGGCGAAGCTCATCTCCCGCGCTGCGCCGAGGCCGCCGAAGCCGGTGCCGACATCCATCCCGGCCAGCGCCATCGCCATCCGCGCCAGGCCGAGCAGCCCCGCCACCAGCACCAGGTCGGCCAGCGGCGCCAGCAGCATCCCGCGGGTGAAGCTCGGCACCAGCGCCGCCGCCAGCAGGCTGGCGGCGAAACCGGCATAGGGCGCGGCCTCCGAGATCCAGGAGGCATTCTCCGCCAGCACCGGGCGCTTGCGCAGCAGCTTGCCGAGGTCGCGCCAGGGCTGCCACGGCGAGGCGCCGCGCCGGCCCATCAGCCGCGCCTTCAGCCAGCGCGTGATGCCGACCAGCAGCGGCGCCGCGGCCAGCATCAGCGCGAGATGCAGCACCTGCGTGAGGAGCGCGCCGAGGAACAGCATCCTAGTGGTCCGATCCTGACGGCTGGTCCCCGGGCGTCAGGTGAATCGGCCCACCAGACCAAGGCTGGTGGCGCGAATCCGGCGGCCCTTTCCGTTGGATCTGCGCCATCAGCCCGCCTCCAGCCAGGCCAGCAGCGTCAGCAGCCCGACCAGCGTGACGAAGCTGAGCGAGAGGGATTGCCGGATGGTGAGGTCGCGCAGCCACTCCATCCGCTCCGTCAGCCAGTCCCGGAGGCGGGCCAGCGGCACCAGCAGCAGCGGGGATGAGGGGTCGAGGAAGCCGGAGGCGTAGCGGCCGGGGCGGGTCTCGCCCGGCTCCGGCATGTCCACCGCCTCACTCGCATGCAGCAAGGGCTCGCCCAGCATCCGCCGCAGCGGCTGGGCCAGGCCCGCGGCCGAGGGCTGGGTCAGCGGGTCGCCGAAGGGCAGATGCGCCGGCGGGTCGATGAAGCCGCAATCCCAGATCGGCCCGCGCGCCGTGGCCAGCGGCGAGCGCCGCCGCACCAGCCAATAGGCCCCGCCCCCGGCCAGCGCCAGCAGCAGCCCGGCGGCCAGCGGCCAATAGGCCGAGCGCCCCTCCCCCGCCACCAGGGCCAGGCCCTGCACCGGCGCCAGGGCCGTCGGGCCCACCAGGGCCTGCATGGCCGGCTCCGCCAGCACCAGCATCACGCCGGGAAAGAGGCCGAGCAGCACGGTCAGCCCGGCCGGCAGCAGCAGCGACCAGCGCTCCAGCCGCGAGGCTTCATGGGCCCCGGCGCCGCGCGGGCTGCGCGGCCGGCCGAGGAAGACCAGGCCGAAGAAGCGCAGCATGGCGGCGGCGGCCAGCGCCGCGGCCATGGCGGCCAGCGCCATGGCGGCGGCCGCTACCACCTGGAAGCCGATATCGCCGATCCGCCAGCCCGCCAGCAGCGATTGCAGCAGCAGCCATTCGCTGGCGAAGCCGGAGAGCGGCGGCAGCGAGGCGGCGGCCATCGCCCCCACCAGGGCGCAGGCGGCCGTGACCGGCATGGCATGGATGAGCCCGCCGAGCCGGTCCAGCCGCCGGCTGCCCGCGCTATGCGCCACCGCCCCGGCCACCAGGAAGAGCAGGGTCTTGAACACCCCATGGTTCAGCGCGTGCAGCAGCGCCGCCCCCGCCGCCAGCGCCGCCAGCACCGCGAGGTCGGTGCCCCGGAAGGCCAGGGCGAGCCCGAAGCCCAGCACGATCAGGCCGATATTCTCGATGGTGGAACAGGCCAGCAGGGTCTTGCTGTCCTCCTCCAGATTGGCCCGGAGCGCGCCGAGCAGGGCCGAGGCGGCGCCCAGCGCCAGCAGCGGCACCCCCCCACCAAAAGGGCTGCGCCGGCCCGCAGAGGTCGAAGAGCAGCCGCGCCATGACATAGAGCGCGAGTTTGGTCATCGCCCCCGACATCAGCGCCGAGACATGGCTGGGCGCCGCCGGATGCGCCAGCGGCAGCCAGGCATGCAACGGCACAAGCCCAGCCTTGGCCCCGGCCCCCAGCAGCCCCAGCGCCAGCACCGCCACCGCCCGCCAGCCCTCGGGCGGCGCCGCCCGCATCGCCTCGAAGCCGAGGCCGCCGGCGCCGCCGGCCAGCAGCCCGAAGGCCGGTATCAGGCAGGCCGCCGCCAGCACCGCGAAGACCAGATAGAGCCGCGCCGCCGCCCGGTTCTCCGCGCGGGCGTGATCCGTCGCCACCAGCGCCCAGGAGGCCAGCGACATCACCTCGAAGCCGAGCAGCAGCAGGAAGGCATCGGCCGCCGCCAGGGTCAGCGCCATGCCGGCGATGAAGAGCGGGTAGGGCGGCAGGCTGCGCGCCGGCAGCCCGGGCTCCCCCGGCGGATGCCCCAGCGCAAACAGGGAGGCGCAGGCGCCGCTCAGCCCGAGCAGCAGCAGAAACCAGGCCGAAAGTCCGTCCAGCGCCAGGGCAGAGCCCTCCCCGGGCAGGCCGATCGGCAGCTCCAGGGTCCCGGCCGGCGGCTCGGTCAGCAGCGCCGCCAGGGCCAGCAGGGCGAAGCCGGCGGAGATCGCCAGGCAGCCGCCATGGACCAGCGCCCCGCCCCGGGGGTGGCGCCCCAGCGGCACGGCGGCGATGGCGAGCAGGACCAGAAGGCCGATGCCGAGGGCGAAGGCCGTCAGCACGGCAACGGGGTGGGTGGCGTGGGTGGAAGGATCACGGCGGCAGGATAGCCTCTCCCCGGCGCCGGCGCGAAGGGGTGCGCCCCGGCCCTGCATGGCAAAACACACACTTAACTTTCCCCGCCCCTCGGATTATGGACCGGATGTTGCGCCTCGGCGCATCGGGTTCCGCAACGGGGAAGCGTCCCAGGATAGATGGCCAGGGTCACGGATCGTCGCCGCCTCGTTGCGGGCGGCGCGGCCGCCGGAGCCGCGGCGCTGCCCCTCCGCGCCTTGGCCACCCCTGCCCCGGGCCGCCCCGGCACCGACCGCCGCCCTGCCCACCCAGCCGGAGACGCCGCCCGATGGCTCCCCTGATCGCCTTCAGCCGCGCCGTGGATGCGGTGAACGCCTGGTTCGGCAAGCTGGCCGACTGGATGGTGCTGTTCGCCTGCGCCATCAGCGCCGGCAATGCCTTCATCCGCTACGGCGTCTCCTATTCCTCGAATGCCTGGCTGGAGGTGCAGTGGTACCTCTTTGCCGGCATCGTCATGCTCGGCGCCTCCTACACGCTGTTCCGCAACGAGCATGTGCGGGTGGACCTGGTCTATGGCAACCTGCCGGAACGCGGCCGGCTCTGGGTGGACGTATTCGGCATCATCCTCTTCATGCTGCCGGCGACGGTGCTGCTGGCCTGGATGACCTGGCCCTTCTTCGTGGACAGCCTGCTGCGCAGCGAGGGCAGCCCCAATGCCGGCGGGCTGCTGCGCTGGCCGGTGAAGCTGGTCATGCCGCTCGGCTTCCTGCTGCTGACCCTGCAGGGGCTCTCCGAACTCATCAAGCGCATCGCCCTGCTGCGCGGCGTGAAGCCGGCGGCCGAGGTGGTGGTCGAATACCATCGGCCGGAACAGTGAGCCGCAACCGAGCGAAGGACGCCCCCGCCCGATGACCCTGGAGCTGATGCCGCCGCTGATGTTCGGCGGCCTGGTGGTGTTCCTGCTGATCGGCTTCCCGGTCGCCTTCTCCCTGGCGGCGGTCGGGCTGTTCTTCGGCTTCCTGTCGATCGAGCTGGGCTTCTTCACGAATGCCTATCTCGGCAACCTGCCGCTCCGGGTCTTCGGCATCCTGTCGAACGACCTGCTGCTGGCGATCCCCTTCTTCACCCTGATGGGCGCCATCCTGGAACGCTGCGGCCTGGCCGAGGACCTGCTGGAGGGCACCGGGCAGATCTTCGGCAAGATCCCGGGCGGCCTCGCCTATGCGGTGATCCTGGTGGGCGCGGTGCTCGGCGCCATCACCGGCACCGTGGCGGCCAGCGTCATCGCCATGGGCATGATCTCGCTGCCCATCATGATGCGCTACGGCTACGACATGCGGATCGCCACCGGCGTCATCGCGGCATCGGGCACCATCACCCAGGTGATCCCGCCTTCCCTCGTGCTGATCGTGCTGGGCGACCAGCTCGGCAAGTCGGTCGGCGACATGTATGCCGGCGCCATCGGCCCCTCCATTTTGCAGATCCTGCTGTTCGTCCTGTTCATCGTGGGGGTGAGCATCTTCGCCCCGCACAAGGTGCCGCCGCTGCCGGACGAGGCGCTGACGGAGCGCGGCTGGGTGCTGTGGTGGCGGGTGCTGAAGGGCATGGTGCCCTCGGTCGTGCTGATCTTCCTGGTGCTCGGCACCATCTTCATGGGCCTCGCCACGCCGACCGAGGCGGGGGCGATGGGCGCGGTCGGCGCGGTGGCGCTCGCCATCATCAACCGCCGCTTCACCTGGCCGCTGCTGCGCCAGGCGATGGAGAACACCATGCGGATCACCTCCATGGTGATCTTCATCCTGATCGGCGCCACGGTGTTCAGCCTGGTCTTCCAGGGTGTGGATGGCTCGCTCTGGATCGAGTACATGCTCTCGCACCTGCCGGGCGGCGCCACCGGCTTCCTGATCTTCGCCAATATCTTCGTCTTCTTCCTGGCCTTCTTCCTCGACTTCTTCGAGATCGCCTTCATCGTCATCCCGCTGCTGGCGCCCGTCGCGGCCAAGCTCGGCATCGATCTCGTGTGGTTCGGCGTGCTGATCTGCGTGAACATGCAGACCAGCTTCATGCACCCGCCCTTCGGCTTCGCGCTCTTCTACCTGCGCGGCATCGCGCCGAAGGAGGTGCGGAGCAGCGACATCTACTGGGGCGCCCTGCCCTGGGTGGCGCTGCAATTGGTGCTGGTGGCGATCGTGATCTTCTGGCCGGAAAGCGTGACCTACTGGCTGGACCGCAGCGCCGGCGTGGACCCGAGCACGGTCCGGATCGAGGTGCCGCTGCCGGACCTGCCGGAGGATGATGCGCCGCCGGTGTTCCGGTGAGAGGAAGATCGAGGGGCGCTGCCCCTCGGGCACCCCGGCAGGAACCTCAAGTTCCTGCACCTCCCTTTGTTCAGGCGGTTCCCTGCACCGCCCAGGCCCGGGCCGAAAGGCGGATGCTGCCGTCGGGCTCCGTCGGCAGCGTGGCGCGGAGCCTCTCCCGCAGGGCGGCCCGGCGGTCCTCGCTGAGCGCCATGCAATAGGCTGGCGCCGGCGCCCCGCCCGCCAGGAAGGGTATCCAGTAGTCGTCGAAGTCACGGAACACCGTCGGCACCTCGATCGCCGCCACCTCCACCCCGCGCAGCCCGGCTTCCTCGAACAGCCGGCGCAGCGGCCCGGGCCGGCAGAGCGCGAAGCGCAGCGCCTCGTCCTTGCCACCCGCGCCCTCCGGGTCGAGCGCAACGGCCGCGTCCCAGAACCGGCGCATCATCTGCATGCCCTTGGCGTAGTCCCAGACATAGGCCGCGACAGTCCCGCCCGGGCGGGCGGCGCGGCGCATCTCCCCGGCCGCCTTCGGCTGGTCCGGCACGAAATTCAGGACCAGCCCGCTGACCACGGCGTCGAAGCCGGCATCCCCGACAGGCAGCGCCTGGGCGTCGCCCCGGCGGAATTCGGCCCGCGCATCCGCCACGTGGCGACGGGCATGGGCCAGGAAGCCCTCGGACGGGTCCACGCCGATCACCGCGGCCGGCGCGCAGCGGTCGAGGATCGTGCCGCTGAGCGCGCCGGTGCCGCAGCCGACATCCAGCCAGCGCGCGCCCCTGGCCACGCCGAGCCGGCCGAGGAACTCCGCCGCCACGAGGCGGCTCCAGCGCCCGACATAGGGCTCATAGGCTTCGCCCGCCGCCCACAACCGGCCTTGGCCGGGCTCCTCTCCCGCTACCATTCCGCGCCCTCCATGTGCCCGCGCTGAGACCCGAAGTAGGGCAACCACGCGCGGCGGCGGCAAGGAAAAGCAGGGCTCTAAATATCTAACTAGCCGTATTACGCTTGCGCCCTGCAGGAATTTTGGCTAATTATCTTCGGGAAGAGAGGCCCCCCGATGGACAAGCCCCAGACCCTTTCCGCCTTCGAGTTCTTCAGGACGTTTCCCGACGAGGAAGCGGCTCGGAAGTTTTTCGAGACGAGGCGCTGGGGCGGCGCTCCGGTGTGCGACCATTGCGGCTCGGCCAATGTGACCGAGACCAAGGGCCACAGGCCGATGCCCTATCGCTGCAAAGACTGCCGGAAGCACTTCAGCGTCCGCACGGGCACCGTTCTGGCTGAGAGCCGCCTCCCGCTGCAGAAATGGCTCCTGGCGATCTACATGCTCACCAGCGCGCGCAAGACTATCCTCAGCACCCAGATGGCTCGCGAACTGGGAATCACGCAGAAGAGTGCGTGGTTCCTCGCGCAGCGCATTCAGCATCTACCATTGCATAAGCGCGAAGCACCTGCACCGTTACGTGAAGGAGTTCTCCTTCCGGCACAACACTTCAAAGGTCAGAACGCTGGACTTCATCGGCATGGCAACCGTTCGCATGGCTAACGAGCGGCTAACCTATAGGAGGCTGATCAATGCCTAAAGAACCTCACGAAATTGAGCCGATTGAGGCCAGCTTCGAGGATGTTGTGGATAAGGTTGTCGGCATTAAAGACCTGACCCAGGAAGAGCTTGACGCGCTCCCCTTCGCGAAGTGGCGCGGTAAGATCGACTTGGGCGGCAACGAGCTCGACTGCTATGTCCTCAACGATGAGACGCGCGTTCTGTCGTCTGGCTCCACGACCAAGGCCATTGCGAAAATCGAGCGGGGCAGCCTACAGGACTACATAGGGCAAAAGGCGCTTAACCCGTTCATTGACAAAGATAAAATCCTGCAGGAAACCATCCGGTTCACCATCCCCGGAACCCAATGGGCCGCCATTGGCATCACCACGGAACACTTCGAACTGATCTGCAGAGGCTACGTGCAGGCGCTCTATGAGGGGGCCAACCTCACCGAACGGCAGAGGGAAATCGCGATTCGCTGCGCCATGCTGACCGCAGGGCTCACTCGCATTGGCCTTGACGCCCTGGTCGATGAGGCCACTGGCTATCAGTATGATCGCGCTGAGGACGCCCTGCAGGTAAAGCTGCGAGCATTCATCTCGGAAGAACTCCGAGCGTGGGAGAAAACCTTTCCCGATCAACTGTGGGAAGAGTTTGGACGCCTGACCGGATGGAAGACGCCGCTTCAGACGCGCCCGAAGTGGTGGGGCAAGCTCGTCACCGAACTGATCTATGACACGCTCGACGAGGACGTAGCGAAGTATCTCAAGGAGAATAAGCCGCCGCCCGGAGTCCGCTGGCATCAACAATTGACCGACAATGTCGGGGTCAGGCAGCTCGTCTCGCGGTGCTATGAGGTCGTCGGTATGGCGAAGACTTGCGATGACATCCACGAGCTTCGCCAACGTGTGGCCCGCCACTACGGGAAAAAGGCCGTGCAACTCACAATGTTTCTGAAGGCGCCCAAAGGCGAGTGATTTGAGGCCCGCCTACTTAGGAAGGCGGACTCGCGCCACCTGTTTGCCTGAAGGTTCCTCCATACGCCCGGCGGATGCGTCGCAAGCGCCACAGCGTGAGCCCAAGCGAACGACGGACGCCTGGACATGAAGGTCCAGGAAACTGAGTTTCCTGGCGGGAGAGCGCGAGAGGGCAGCGCCCTCTCGCCGCTAGCTCGCGCCCCTCAGCCCAGCACCCCGCCCCGCTTCCAGGTCAGCACCAGCACGTCCCGGCAGGAGGGCAGCGCCGGGTCCGCCGGCTGCACCGGCGTCACCCCATGCATCACCCGGCGGTCGTCCAGGAAGGCGGTGTCGAGCCGGTCGAGCAGGGTGAAGCGGGCCAGTTCGGCGCCCGCGTCATCGGCCACCAGCGTCTCGCCGCCGGCCAGGTTCAGGCGCGCGATCATGCCGATCAGCACATAGTCCACGCCGTCGTGGTGCACGCCTTCCGGGGTCGGGTAGCCGGGCATGCCGGCCGCCGCCTCGATGCGGAACTGGTGCATCTCCACGAACCAGTCCTGCCCCGGCGTCAGCGCATCCACGGTGCGGCGCCCGAGATCGAGCAACGCCCGCAGCGGCGCGCCCTCGGCCACCGCCGGCTCCACCGGGGCGAACCAGCGGTCCACGCCGCCATTCAATGCGTTGTGCGCCACCGCCTGGAAATGCGCCCGGTGCGGACCGCGCGCATGCCCGGGCGTGCCCCAGCGGGCAGTGAAATTGGCATGCCGCCGGCGGCGGTAGCGGCCGCCATCGGCCATGAAGCCGTCGACCTCCAGCCGCCCCCAACTGGCGGCGAATTCGTCGAGCGCCGCGCCGTCCAGGCCAAGCCGCGCCGCCAGCGCCGCGCCGCGCAGCAGCGCGAAGCCATGGCCCCCCACTGCCTCGCGCAGCGGTTCGGTGGGGAGTTGCTGCAGGACCGTGCTCATGATGCCTCACCTATCGGCGGTGCCTCGCCGGTGCGGCCGGCCAGCACCTCGGCCACATGCCGCACCCGGATCGGCGTGCCCTCGCGCCGGAGCCGCCCGGCGATGTTCAGCAGGCAGCCCATGTCGCCGGCCAGCACGGTATCGGCGCCGGTGGCGGCGATGTCGCGGGTCTTGTCGCTGACCATGCGGGTGGAGATCGCCGGATACTTCACGCAGAAGGTGCCGCCGAAGCCGCAGCACAATTCCCGGGTCCTTCAACTCCCTGAGGCTCAGCCCCTGCACGCTGCCGAGCAATTGGCGCGGCTGCGCCCGCACGCCCAGCTCGCGCAGGCCCGCGCAACTGTCGTGATAGGCCACCACCCCGTCATAGCGGGCGGCGACGCGCTCCATGCCCATCACGTCGGTAAGGAAGGAGACCAGCTCATGCGTCTTGGCGGCCAGCGCCTCGGCCCGGCCGCGCCATTCCGGGTCATCGGCGAACAGGGCGGGGAAGTGGTGCGCGATCATCCCGCCGCAGGAGCCGCTGGGCACCACGCAATGGTCATAGGGCAGGAATTCCCGGATCACCGCCCGCGCCAGGTCGCGCGCCGTGGCGCGGTCGCCGGTGTTGTAGGCCGGCTGGCCGCAGCAGGTCTGCGCCTGCGGCACCTCCACCTGGCAGCCCGCCTCCTCCAGCAGCTGGATCGCGGAGAAGCCGACATTCGGCCGGTAGAGATCGACCAGGCAGGTGACGAAAAGCGCGACGCGGGGCTTGGTCTGGAGCATCCCGGCACTCTAGGTCCGCCGGGGGGCGCAGCGAAAGCAGATGGTTTCGCCCGTCAGGGCGGCGCCTTGGCGAGGGAGTCCGGCGCCGGCAACTCCTCCACCATCAGGATCTCCCCATCTTCCGGCCGGGGCGGCGCGCGCGGGACCAGCACGAAGACCCGCGACGGCTCCCGCATCAGCCCGGCCCGCGCCGCCGCCGCCTCGCCCCAGCCCCAGAAGACATCGCCCCGCGCCGGGCCGCGAATGGCGCCGCCGGTATCCTGCGCCACCAGCAGCCGGTGCAGGGCCGCGCCGTCCAGCGGGTCGCGCGTCGCCACGAAGACCGGCGCGCCATAGGGGATGAAACCCGGGTCCACCGCCAGCGAGCGTTCCGGCGTCAGCGGCACGCCCATGGCGCCGATCGGCCCCTGGTCCGGCCGCAGCCCCTCCAGCGGCCGGAAGAAGATGTAGGAGGGGTTGTGCCGCAGCACCGCCGCCGCGGCGCCAGGCCCGGCGGTGGCGAGCCAGGCGCGGATCGCCTGCATGGACATCGCCTCGCGCGGGATCGCGCCCTGGTCGATCAGCAGCCGGCCGATGCTGCGATAGGGGTGGCCGTTCCGCCCGGCATAGCCGAGCCGCAGCACCCGCCCGTCCCGCAGCAGGATGCGGCCGGAGCCCTGGATATGCAGGAAGAAGGCCTCGACCGGGTCATCCACCCAGGCCAGTTCCAGCCCCCGGCCCTCCAGCGCGCCGGCCTCGATGGCGGCGCGATCCGGCAGCAGCGGCGGCGCCGGAACCCCGGCGACGGGGAGAAGGGTGGTGGCTTCCGGCGGCGGCGCCTCGGGCGGCATGCCATGCAGCGGCACCAGGAAGGGCGGGACAGGGTCTTCGGCGCCGCGCAGTTCCGGCTCGTAATAGCCGGTCAGCAGGCCCTCGCCGGCGGCGAAGGGCTGGAAGCGGCGCTCCAGGAGATCCCGCAGCAGCGCCTCCCGCTCCGCCGCCGGTGCCTTCTGGGCGGCAGGCTGGCGCAGGCGTTCGGCCAGCGCGATGGCCTCGGCGCAGAGCCCGGCCCAGGCGGCAGGCCGGGCGCCGAGCCGCGCCAATTCCCCCGGTGCCGCCAAGCGGGCTCTCGCCCCGGGCCGCGATGGCTTCGCAGGAGCCGAGCAGGGCCGGCAACATCGCCAGCGGCGCATCGCCCGGCCAGCCCGGCAGGTCGGAAAACCGGACCGGCCGGGCCGGGGCAGGTCCGGGCGGCGCCGGCTGCGCCGCGGCTGCCCCCGCCAGGGCCAGCAGGCCGGCGACCAGCCGGCCCAGGCTTCGGCGGTTCAGGCGCTGCGGGTGGCCACCAGCTTCCAGGTCGGGTCGGGCGAGCCGAGGTCGCGCTGGAAGGTCCACAGGTCGGTCAGCTCCGTGATGGCGTCGCTGCCGGCCGTCACCTCGCCATCGCGGCCGGTGGTCATGTTGATCTGGTCGGTGACGAAGCGGACGGTGATGTCCGCCACGCTACCACGCAGGTCGGCGGCTTCCACCCCTACCTCGTTCACCGCGCGGAGCTCGGTGCGCTGCCGCTCGCCGGCCGCCTCGCGGGCGGTGATCGCCTGCTCGAAGCCGTTATAGGTATCCTCCGAGAGCAGCGCCCGCAGCGTCTCGCGCTCGCCGGCCGCGAAGGCCTGCACGATCATGCGGAAGGCGCCCTCGGCCCCGGCCAGGAAGGCCTGCGGGTCGAAGCTGCGGTCGGCCGCGGCGATACGGCCCAGCGCCTGGCCCGGCGGGGTGCGCGGGTCGGGCAGGGCGCGGTTCGCCTGGCCCGCCGGGGCCGGCGCCACCACTTCCTCGGCGGTGCCCTCCACCGTGCGGGCGCCGCGCGGGTCATAGCCGGCGGGCCGCGGCTCGGCCTGCGGCGGCCGTTCGAAGCCGGTGCGGCGGCCCAGCACGCTGCGCAGCCGCAGCACCAGGAAGGCCGCGACCATCGCGAAGAGAATCAGATCGACCGGAAAGCCGCCCGACATCGTGAACTCCTTTTCACTTACTTAGGCGCCCCGGGCCCCGACCGCAACGGCACCGCCCCATATCCCCGGCCAAACATCCGGGAGCCGCGCCACCCGGCTTGCCTCGCGGCGCCCCTGCGGCTATCGGCTGGAACCCCTTTTCCGGAACCGCGCCGCGATGATCCTGCTGCGACACGGCCAGAGCGAGTTCAACCTCCACTTCACCGCCACCCGGCGCGACCCCGGCATCGCCGACCCGAAGCTGACCGAACTCGGCCAGCAGCAGGCCGAGGCGGCGGCCGAGGCGCTGGCGGCGGGCGAGGCCGGGCGAATCGGCCGCATCCTCTGCTCTCCCTATACCCGCGCGCTGCAGACCGCGGCGCCGCTGGCCCGGCGGCTGAACCTGCCCGTCCTCGTCACGCCGACGGTGCGGGAACGCTACGCCTTCTCCTGCGACATCGGCTCGCCCTGCACCGCGCTTGGCCTGGCCTGGCCGCATCTCGACTTCTCGCATCTGGAGGAGGTCTGGTGGCCGCCGATCGAGGAGCCGGACGACCAGATCGAGGCCCGCGCCACCCTGTTCCGCGGCGAGATGGCGGCCCTGCCGGACTGGCAGGACACGGTGGTGGTCTCGCATTGGGGCTTCATCCTGGCGATGACCGGGGAAAGGGTGAACAACGGCGAATGGCGCCGCTGCGATCCCACCGAACCGGGCCCGCAGGAGATCGTGTGGCGCCAGGCGCATCCGACCGTGGTGAAGCCCTGACCGCTCGATGACTGGAGGGCCGCCAAGCCCGCAGGTCTGAACCGGCCGGGCCGGAACGCGCCCGATGACCGGAGGGGCGCCAGGCCCGCAGGTCTGAATCGGCCGGGCCGGAACAACTCCCATCGCCCGCCTTCCGGCCCGCCGGGTCGCGTGCTAGGGGCGCCTCCCGAGACGCCAGCAGAGAAGGCCCCGCGCCATGTCCGACCAGCCGCCGATGAACCCGAACGGGCCGAGTGATCCTGCCGGCCAGCCGCAGCCCGGCCCGCTGATGCTCAACATGCAATACACCAAGGACCTCTCCTTCGAGGTGCCGGGCGCGCCCGAGATCTTCGCCACCCTGCGCGAGCAGCCGCGGGTCGACCTGCAACTCGATGTGCAGGCCCGGCCGATCCAGGATGGCGGCAATATCTACGAGGTCGGGCTGCAGATCCGCGCCGATGCCCAGGCGCAGATCGGCGACCAGAACCAGACCTGCTTCATCGCCGAACTCACCTATTGCGGCATCTTCACCCTGAACGTGGATCCGCAGTCGGTGGAGCCGATGCTGCTGGTGGAATGCCCGCGGCTGCTCTTCCCCTTCGCCCGCAACATCCTGGCCGACATCACCCGCGATGGCGGCTTCCCGCCGGTGCTGCTGGCGCCGATCGACTTCGTGGCGCTGTGGCAGTCGCGCCGCGGCCAGGCCGGGACGGTCGGCACCGCTTGACGGACTTGGTTTGCCGCCCGGCCAGGGCGCCCCGGCCGGGCGGCTTTATCCTGCCGGCCGGTTCACGCCCTCCGGCTGCGTCTTCGGACGACCGGGCGGCTGGCCCGGGTTCTTCCAGGCCGCTTCCGCCACCCAGGCGCCGCCACGCCAGCATCCTTCGCGCGGGCGATGGTGGCCTTGCCCCAGGCGCGACCGGAACGGGGCCGCCACCAGGGGTGATTGCCTTTCGGTTGTATCCACTCAGGATTTTGCTACCTGAGGCTTGATGCCTGCCCGGAATACCCTCTAGGTTCATTACATCATCGCGATGGACCAGCTTCCGTGGCCCGCCTCCAGTCCGCTGCCCTGTTGCCCGCGCCGATCGTCCCCTTCCCGGCGCCGCAGCGCCCCCAACCGCCGCGCCAGCCCGCACCGCTGCCGCTCTCGCCGCCGCATCTGGCGGGGGGCGAGCTGGCGGCGCTGGAGGCCACCCTCGCCTCCGGCTGGATCGCCCCCGCCGGCCCCATGCCCGCCGCCTTCGAGGCGGCCATCGCTGCGGCCACCGGCTTCCCTGATGTGCTGGCCACCGCCTCCGGCACCGCCGCGCTGCATCTCGGCTACCACTGCCTCGGGCTTGAGGCGGGGGACGAGGTCTGGACCGCCAGCCTCACCTTCGTCGCCACCATCGCCCCGGCGGTGCAGATGGGCGCCAGGCCCCGCTTCCTCGATGTGGACCGCGAGACCTGGACCCTCGACCCCGGGCTGCTGGAACGCGAACTCGCCCGCGCCGGCCGCCGCGGCCGGCTGCCGCGGGCGGTGGTGCCGGTGGACCTGTTTGGCCAGTCCTGCGACCTCGACGCCATCCGCGCCGTCTGCGACCGCTGGGGCGTGCCCATCCTCTGCGACAGCGCCGAGGCGCTGGGCGCGACGCAGCGCGGCGGCCGCCATGCCGGGCGCGGCGCCCGGCTGGCAGCCTTCAGCTTCAACGGCAACAAGATCATCACCGCCGGCGGCGGCGGCGCGCTGGCGGCCGAGGACCCGAAGCTGATCGCCACCGCCCGGCACCTGGCCTGCCAGGCCAAGGAGCCGGCGGCGCATTACCAGCACGAGACCACCGGCTATTCCTACGGCCTCTCCTCCATCCTGGCCGCCATCGGCTGCACCCAGCTCGCCGCGCTGGAGGCCCGCGTCGCGGCGCGCCGCGCCATCTTCGCCCGGTATGCCGAAGCGCTGGGCGGCCTGCCCGGCCTCTCCTTCATGCCGGAACCGGCCTGGGGCCGCAGCACCCGCTGGCTCTCGGTGGCGTTGTTCGACCCCGGCCGCGGCGCCCCGGACCGCGAGGCGGTGCGCCGCGCCCTGGCCGAGGCGGGGATCGAAAGCCGGCCGGTCTGGAAGCCGCTGCACCTCCAGCCGGTGTTCCGCGGCGCGCCCCATGCCGGCGGCACGGTGGCGGCGGAACTGTTCGAGCATGGCCTCTGCCTGCCCTCCGGCAGCGCCCTGACGCCGGCCCAGCAGGACCGCATCATCGGCATCATCCAGGATTGCGGCCGCCAGGCTTGCGGCAAGGCGTGATGCCGGGGCTCCGCATCCTCTATCTGCACCAGCATTTCTCCACGCCGGCCGGCGCCACCGGCACCCGCAGCCATGCCATGGCCCGGGCCCTGGCCGCGCGCGGCCATGCGGTGACGCTGGCCTGCGGCCAATATGCGGGCGCCGTCACCGGGCTCGAGGGCGGCTTCCGGCGCGGCCGGCGGGAAGGCCGGGTGGCGGGGTTCCGGGTGGTGGAATTCGCCATTCCCTGTGGCAATGCCCAAGGGCTCGCCGCCCGCGCCGCTGCCTTCCTGCGCTATGCCGCGCGCGCCACCGCGCTGGCGCTGTCCGGCCCTTGGGACGTGCTGGTGGCCAGTTCCACGCCGCTGACGGTGGCCCTGCCGGCACTGGCGGCGCGGCAGATGCGCGGCCTGCCCTTCGTCTTCGAGATCCGCGATCCCTGGCCGGGATTGCCGCGGGCCATGGGCATCGGCTCGCCGCCGCTCTGGGCCGCGATGGACCGCCTGGCCGATGCCGCCTGTCGCCGGGCCGCGGCGGTGGTGGCCTTGTCCGAGGGCATGGCGGAGACCGCGCGGGCGCATGGCGCCGCGCCCGGCGCGGTGCATGTGGTGCCGAATGGCAGCGACCTCGACCTCTTCGGCCCGCAGGTCGCGCCCTGGCGGCCGGAGATGGCGGGTTCCGAAGAGGTGGTCGCGGTCTATGCCGGGGCGCATGGCCGCGCCAATGGGCTCGACCAGTTGCTCGATGCCGCCGCGCTGTTGCGGGGCGCGCCGCTGCGGCTGGTGCTGGTCGGCCAGGGCGCCGGGAAGCCGCGGCTGCTGGCGCGGGCGGCGGCGGAGGGGCTCGGCAATGTCAGCTTCCTCGACCCCTTGCCGAAGCCGCGGCTGGCGGCGCTGCTGGCAGGCAGCCAGATCGGCCTGCAATGCCTGGCGCCGGTCGCGGATTTCGCCGAATGGACGGCGCCGAACAAGCTTATGGACTACCTCGCCGCCGGGCTGCCGGTGGTCTCGAACCTGCCCGGCCGGGCGGCCCGGCTGCTCGCCCAGGGGCCCTGCGGCATCGCCACTCCGCCTGGTGACGCCGCCGCCCTGGCCGAGGCCCTTGCCGTACTAGCCCGCGACCCGGCCCGCCGCGCCGCGCTCGGCACCGCCGCCCGCCGCCAGGCGGTGCGGCGCTGGGACCGGCGGCTGCTGGCGGCGGAATTCTGCGCCGTGGTGGAGGCCGCGGCGCGGCCCATGCCGGCCCGGTCCCTGGTGCCGGCATGACCGGCCGGGATGGCAATGCGGTGGCGAGGCCCCGGCCAGAACTGCACCTGGTCGCCGCCGCCCGGCCCAACCTGCCCAAGCTCGCCGCGCTGTGGCGGGCGCTGGCCGCCTCGCCCCTGCCGCTGCGCCCGCTGCTGCTGCATACCGGGCAGCACCACGACCCCGCCCTGTTTGGCGGCCATCTCGGCGATCTCGGCCTGCCGGCGCCGGAGATCGCGCTCGGCATCGGCGGCGGCAGCCATGCCGAGCTGACCGGCCGCACCATGATCGCCGCCGAGGCCGCCTGGCGCGCCCGCCGCCCGGCCCTGGTCGTGGTGGCCGGGGATGTGGACGGGGCGCTGGCCGCGGCGTTGGCGGCGCGCAAGCTGGCGCTGCCGGTGGCGCATCTGGAAGCCGGGCTGCGCGCGCCCGAGCCGGACATGCCGGAGGAGATCAACCGCCGCGCCATCGACGCCATCGCCACGCTTCTTTGGGCGCCGGACGAGGCCAGCGCCGCCCGGCTGCTGGCCGAGGGCCATGATCCGGCGCGGACCCGCGCAGTCGGCAATGCGATGGTGGACACGCTGCGCCGCAGCCTGCCCGCCGCCCGCGCCCGGCCGCTGCCGGAGGGGCTGGCGCCAGGCGGCTATGGCGTCGTCACCCTGCACCGCGCCGCCAATGTGGATGACGCGCCCGCCTTCGCCCGGCTGCTGCGCGGCTTGGCCGAGGCCGCCGCCCTGCTACCTTTGGTCTGGCCGCTGCATCCGCGCGCCCGCGCCCGCCTCGCCGCGCATGGGCTGGCGGTGCCGCCGGGGGTGCGGCTGCTGCCGCCGCTGGCCTATCTCGATTTCCTCGGCCTGCTCGCCCATGCCCGGCTGGTCGCCACCGACAGCGGCGGCGTGCAGGAGGAGGCGACGGCGCTCGACCTGCCCTGCCTGACGCTCCGCCCCTCCACCGAAAGGCCGCTGACGGTGGCGACGGGGTCGAGCCGCCTGGTGCCGCCGGAGGCGCTGGCCGGCGCGGTGCGGCAGGTGCTGGCTGGCGCCTGGCCGCGCGCCCGGCCGATCCCGCTCTGGGATGGCGGGGCGGGGGCGCGGATGGTGGCGCATCTTGGCGAATACCTGGGGATGGCGGCATGAGCGCGCCGCTGGTCCTGCTGCTGTCGGCGGCCCATCCGCCGGACGACATCCGGGTGGTGCGCAAGGAGGGCGCGGCGCTGGCCGCCGCGGGCTGGCGGGTGCGGCACCTGGCGCCCGGACCCGCCACGGCGCCCTGTGCGGTGGCGGGGGTGGCGATCGAGACATATCCCCGCCGCCCCGGCTGGGCTGGCCGGCTGCTCGGCCTGCCCGCCCTGGCCCGCCGGGCCGCCGCCAGCGGCGCCGCGGTGCTGCATGCCAGCGAGCCCGATGCCTGGCTCGCCGCCCTGCTCGCCGCGCGGCGGAACGGCGCCCGCGTGGTGCTGGACGTGCATGAGCACTACCCGAGCCGCCTCGATGCCCGGCTGCCCGCCCTGCTGCGGCCGCTGGCGCGGGGCGCGCTGCGCCTGGCCTGCCGCGCCGCCGGCCGCGCCGCCGATGCGGTGGTGGTGGCCAAGGACGGGCTGGACGCGGATTTCGGCGGCGGCCGGGCCACCCCCATCGTCGCGGTGCGGAATTACGCCATGCCGGTGCCGGTGGTGCCGCGCCGGCACGCCCCCGGCCCCCTCACCCTCGTCCATGCCGGGGCGCTGGGGCGCAGCCGCGGCTGGCCGCAGATGCTGGAGGCGCTGGCGCTCTGCCCGCCCGGCACCCGGCTCCGGCTGATCGGCCGCTTCACCGATGGCAGCGGGGCGGCATTCACGGCCCGCGCCGCGGCGCTCGGCCTTGCCGGCCGGATCGAGCAATTGGCCTGGATGCCGCATGCCGAGGCCCTGGCGCGGCTCGCCGAAAGCGATATCGGCCTGGTGCTGTTCCAGCCGGGCGAGGAGAACCACCGGCTGGCCCTGCCGCACAAGCTGTTCGACTGCATGCTGGCCGGGCTGCCGGTGATCGCCCCCGCCTTCGCCGAGGAAGTGGCCGCCGTGCTGCGCGATTCCGGTTGCGGCGCGCTGGTGGATACCGCCGCCCCCGCCGCCATCGCCGCCGCCATCGCGGGCCTCGCGGACCCGGCCCGGCGGGCCGCGCTCGGCGCCGCGGGGCGGCAGGCGGCGCTCACCCGCTATGCCTGGCCGGGCGAGGCGGCACGGCTGGTGGCGCTCTATCACCACCTCGCACCGTTGCCGGCGGCGGTTCACATCCCAGGCGATCGCGGTCTTCTGCCAGGGACGGCGATTCACGCCCTCGGCCTTGCCGCCTCGGGCGATCGCGGTCCTGCGGAGGCTGGCCCCGCGCCCCTGCCCGGCTTATAGCGGCGGCATGGCTCGCCGCGCGCCGCACCGCATCCTGCTGAACCTGCTGCTCGACAGTGTCCTCGCCGCCCTGGCCCTGCCGGCGGCGCTGCTGCTCGCGACGCCCGGGGCCTGGCCGCCCGCCCTCTGGTGGCTTGGTGCCCTGCCTGGCGCGGTGGCGGCGCTGCTGGCGGCCGGGCTGCCGGTGCGGCTGCCGCAGCAATACTGGCGCTATGCCGGGCTGCCGGACCTGCTCGGCATCGCCGCGGCAGCGCTGGGCGGGGCGGTGCTGTTCTGGGCCGGGCTGCTCCTGCTCGGCGCCTGGCGGCCGGAGACCCCGGCCTTCCCGGTGATCCACGCGCTGGTGCTGGCGGCCTGCCTCGGCGCGCCGCGCATCGCCGGGCGCATCCACCATTCCCGGCGCGGCCCGGATACCGGCCTGGCGCCGCAGCCGGTGCTGCTGGTGGGGGCGGGCGACGGCGCCGACATCTTCATCCGCGCCCTGGCGCAGGACCGCGCGCCGGGCTTCCGGGTGGTGGGCATCCTCTCCATGCGCTCCCGCCAGGCGGGGCGGCGCATCCAGGGCCACCCGATCCTCGGCACCGCCGACGATATCGGGCCGGTGCTGGAGCGGATGCGGGCGGAGCACCGCCTGCCGGCGCTGATCGTGCTGACCACGCAGCACGTGCAGGGCCTGGCGCTGGAACGCCTGCTGGATGCCGCGGACCGGCATGGCGTGCCGGTGCGGCGCGCGCCCTCCGTCACCAACCTCAACCCGGCCACGCGCCGGCTGGCCGACCGGCTGGACGGCAAGGATGGGCAGCGGGTGCAGCTCCGCCCGGTGGTGATCGAGGACCTGCTGGACCGGCCGCAGGTGCCGCTGGACCGCGAGGGCATGGCCCGCCTGATCCAGGGCCGCCGCGTGCTGGTGACCGGCGCCGGCGGCACCATCGGCGGCGAACTGGCGCGGCAGGTGGCGGCGCTGGGCCCGGCGCAGCTCACCCTGCTCGACCACGGCGAATACGTGCTCTACGAGATCGACCTGGAACTGCGCGAGCGCCACCCGGACGTGCCGCGCCGCGCCGTGCTGGCCGATGTGCGCGACGAGGCCCGCATCCGCCGCCTCTTCGAGGAGATCCGCCCGGAGCTGGTCTTCCACGCCGCCGCCCTGAAACACGTGCCAATGGTGGAGAACGACCCGCTGGAGGGGCTGCTGACCAATGCGCTCGGCACCCGGATCGTGGCCGATGCGGCGCGGGCGGTGGGCTGCCGGGCCATGGTCTTCATCTCCACCGACAAGGCGGTGAACCCGACCAGCGTGATGGGCGCCAGCAAGCGCCTGGCCGAGATGTATTGCCAGGCGCTGGAGCGGGAGGCGCGCCAGGCGGGGACGGGCATGCGCTGCGTCACCGTGCGCTTCGGCAATGTGCTGGGCTCCACCGGCTCCGTGGTGCCGCTGTTCCGCCGCCAGTTGGAGCGCGGCGGGCCGCTGACGGTGACGCACCCGGACATGCGCCGCTACTTCATGACGGTGCGGGAGGCGGTGGGGCTGGTGCTGCAGGCCAGCGTGATCGGGGCGGAAGACCGCGCCGACCAGCCGCCGGAACTGGCCGAGGGCGGCATCTTCGTGCTCGACATGGGCAAGCCGGTGAAGATCGTGGACCTGGCGCGGCGGATGATCCGGCTGGCGGGGCTGCGGCCGGAGGAGGATGTGGAGATCCGCTTCACCGGGCTCCGCCCCGGCGAGAAACTGTATGAGGAGCTGTTCCACGGCCAGGAGCCGCCGCGCCCGACCGCCTTCGCCGGGCTGATGGTGGCCACGCCGCGCACCGCGGACCCGGCGCTGGTCGGGCGGGCGATCGACGAGATCGCGGCGGCCTGCCGGGGGGGGCAGCCCAAGGGTGGCGCTGGCGCAATTGGCGCGGCTGGTGCCGGAGTTCGACCACAACGCGGAGGGCGCGGCGGAGCAGCAGGCGGTGCGGTAGGCCGCCCTGCGGCAGGGCGGTTGCGGCATCGGTGCCGGACAGAAACCGATCCAGCAACTCATCTGCGATGTGCGGTGCCTTCCTGCGAGCCATGGGGGAGCTCCTTCCTTTCCCTCATGACCGGCAACACACGGAAATGCCGACAGTCCCGGTCGCCTGCGAGGACGCGCGGACGTACAGGAGTGCAAACACCTTGTTTGGACTCTGATACCAACCGCCCCAAGGAATGACCGGTTTGGGTGGAACCAGACCTTCGGCCTAACCTGTTCCATAAACGACGGTTTGCAGGACAGTCGAAGGACGGCTGTCCCGCCAAAACCCAAGCTCTTTAGTCCGTGCTGGACAGCTTCATGAGTACAAGGCCGCTCACGATCAGGACGGCTGCCAGAATCCGCAGGGGAGTAGCCGCCTCACCCAGAACGGCAATGCCGACGAGGAATGCGCCAACTGCTCCAATCCCAGTCCATATCGTATAGGCAGTACCAAGCGGAAGAACTCGCATCGACCAAGAGAGCAATCCAAAGCTCACCAGCATCGCGACCAAGGTGATAATGGAGGGCCAGGGACGCGTGAAGCCCTCCGACTGCTTCATCGTGAAGGCCCAGAGGATCTCAAACAGACCAGCGACAACGAGAGAAAGCCACGCCACGATAGCCTCCTTTGAACAAGCTGCCGGGTCGTCCCGGACTTGGACCCCTGGAGGGGGAGGACGTGGCCTCGCGCCGCTTAGATACGTGTGGCTAGAGGAAGGTCAATGCTGGTCTCCGTCGTTCCAAGGGCCTCCATCTTCGGGAAGGGAGGCGGGGCGCGGGATGGCGTATTCCCTCAAGCCTGCCCCTTCCAGCAAGTTCGGTATGGGTCGCGACAGGTCATTTCTTAGGGCGGTTAGTATGACCTGTAGGTCTGCGCGCTCCCACAATCTGGACGCGTGCGCCCGGCTGGACGCCATTTACCGCACCATCACCCTAAAAGCTCTACGGAGCGCCCACGCGCCGGGCGCCTGTTGCGGGACGAGGCTGCGCCGGCCTTCGCTACCATGCAGCCCGCCCTCGGAGGAACAGCCGCACCGCCCTCCACCCCTACCGGATCACCTCCATCGCCACGCCCGCCTCCGCCGCAATCTCCGGCCAGCGCCGTTCGGCGGTCAGCGCCGGCAGGCCCTCGCGCTTCGCCAGGGCCAGGCAGTAGCGGTCCCCCAGCGAGAGCCCCCGTTCCAGCGTGATCCGCCGCAGCATCCCGGCCTCGTAGGAGAGCGCGGCATCCACCGGCAGCACCCGGATCGGCAGGGGCCGCAGCAGGGCCTCGATATCCGGGCGCGCAGCGCCGGGCCTGGCGTAGTGGCTGATGACCTCGGCCAGGTTCACTGCCGCCATGGCCGCGCCGTCGAGCACCGTCTTCACCCGCTCCGCCCCGGACTCCCTCAGCAGCAGCGCGAGCAGCGCCGAGGCGTCGAGCACCACCACCGCTATTCGGCCTCCGCCTCGCGCGCCCGCTCCGCCAGGAAGTCATCGACCGTGCCGCCGGGCTGACCGGCCACGAGCCTCCGGCTCAGCGCCTGCGCCCGGCTCACGACCTGGTCGAGCGTCCGCAGCACGATCGCGTCGCCCAGGTCCTCGACGATCACCTCGCCACCCTGCGCGAGGCCGTGCTTCCTGCGGAGTTCGGCCGGCAGGCTCAGCCGGCCGTCCGGCATCACGCGCACCTTCATGGTGCGCCTCCTCGATCATGCCATGGTGGCCATCCTAAGCCATGGCGAATGGGCTATGCCAGATCCAGCCCGCGCCTCTTCATTCCTCTTGCAATATGGAATATATTCCTGTTACTCTGCGCCCTCCCCTGGCCGCGGATGCCCCACCCCATGCCCAGCCTCCTCCCCCCGGACTTCCCCACCAGCCTCGACCTGGTCCACCGCCTCTCCCTCGACCCGATCCGCTGCCGCACCCCGCCCCGCCCCTGGGCCCCGCTCACCGATCCCGAATGGGAAGCCATCGCCCCCTTCCTCGCCGCCCATGGCTGCGGCCTCAGCCTGACGCGCCGCGCCGGCCGCCCGCCCAAGGACACCCGTGCCCGGCTGGATGCCATCTTCCGCGCCGTCACCCTGAAGCACCCGCGCGGCGGCCGCGGCGCCTGGGCGCAACTGCCGCCCGAGCATGGCAAGCCGGATACCGTCTCCCGCACCCATCGCCGCTGGGCCCGCGCCCATCTCTGGGCCCGGCTGCTGGCCGAGGTCGCCTGCCCGACCTGCCCGCCGGCTTTGGGAAACCTCGCCTATCTCATCTGCTGCGCCTTCCGCCGCGCGGTCCGCGTCATGGGGCTGCGCGCCATCCTGCTGGCCCGCCGGCTGCGGCTCCACTCCGCCCTGCCCGCGCCCGCGGTGCTGCTGCCCGACCCGGATTTGTCCGAAAGGCTGCTGCCGCTCCTGCCCGCCCTCCTGCATCGCCTGGCCCGCCACCCCGGCTGGCGCCCGCCGCGCGGCGCCCTGCAGGGCCTCTCCGGCCTGCTCCGCCTCTGCGCCGGCCGCCGCCGCATCAGCCGCTGGATGGAACCGGCGTGACATGCCCGGTCCCCTGGCGGCCTCAGCGCGCCGGGGCGCGCCCCGGCTCCAGGATGCCGAAAAGGCCGCGCAGGAAGCCCGGCGTCAGCGCCGCCAGCGGATTCACCGTCACCGCCGGGTCGGCCAGCGGCCCCTGGACGCGGAAGGTGGCGGCGAAGAGCCCGCCGCCAGCCTCCGGGCTGAACAGCCGCCCGAGGATGGGGATATTGCCGAGCAGGGTATTGAACACGTAGGCCGGCACGATCGTGCCCTGGATGTCCGCGATCCGCTGCCGCCGCCAGATCCGCCCCTTCGCGGTGATGCCGAGCGAGGCGGAGAAGGCCCGCGCATCGTTGAGCGCCAGCGCCTCCGGCGTCAGGCTGAAGGGCGCGACCAGGCGGGAGAAGACCAGCCCGCTGCCGCCCTGCATCGCCTCCACCATGCCATAGAGCGTCATGGCCTGGAGCAGCTTGGCCGCCGCCGGCGCGTCGCGCAGCACGAACTGGTCGAGTTCCGCCGTGCCGGTCAGCGCCGCGCCTGGCCGCAACTCGTCATAGGCCGCCGCCACCGTCAGCCGGCCGCCCTGGATCGACCCGGCGAGGTCGAGCGCCTGCAGCAACGCCCCGCCATCCTCGGCGGTGAGGTGCAGCAGCCGCCGCTGCCCGCGCGGCGCCAGGGTGAGCTCGAAGGCGCCGGATTGCGCGGCGGTCCGGCCGCTCGCCCGCGCCTCCCGCAGCAGGCCGCGCGCATCGGTCTGCACCCTTCCCTGGACGCCGAGCAGGTTGCGCGCCTCGCCCATCGTCACCCGGTCGAAGCGGAGGTCGAGCAGCATCGGCGGCCCGGATTCCCCGGCCGCCGGGGCCGCCTGGGGCGTGGGCGCACCGCCGCCCTCGGCATGGCCGGGCGCGCCGAGCAGCGGCCGCAGGTCGAGCAGCGGCCCGTGCAGCCCGGCCATCCAGGGCCCACCCTCGCGCTCCGGGCGCCGCACCTCGCCGATGAAGCGGGAGCCGCCGAAGATGCCCTCGGTGATCTCCACCCGCTCCAGCCGGCTCCGTGGGCCGAAGCTGGCGCGGCCGCGCAGCGCCAGTTCCAGCGCCTCCAGCCGGAAGCTGTCGAGGCTCTGCAAGGCGTCGCCCTGCAACCGCAGCATGGCCTCGGCGCTGCCCGGCGTGCCCGGGCGCTTGGCCCAGCCGGCGGCCTCCACGCCGAGCCAGGCATCCCGCAGGTCGCCGCGCAGCGCCACCTGGCCCTGGCCGCTGCGGCGGCGCTCGTAGCGCGCCTCCAGCGCCACCGGCCCGGCCAGCACCTGCCGCGCCTCCAGGCCGAGCCGGTCCAGTTGCCGCCCGTCCATCCGGCCCGTCAGCGTCGCGCGCTCCGTCACCTGGGCCGGCGGGCCGGCGCGGAAGTCCATATCCATGGCCAGCCGCACCGGCGCATCCACCAGCAGCCCCTGGCCGCTGAGCTTCAGCGATTCGGTATCCACCACGAGGTCGAGATTGGCCCGGCCCAATTCCTGGTCGAGCAGCGCACCGGGCAGCCGCGCCTCGGTGATGCGGGCGGTGGCGCGCAGCCGCAGCGCCTCCATCGGCAGGTCGGCCCAGAGCGGGAAGCCCACCTGCAGCCGGGCATCGACCTGGCCGGCGGCGACGCTCAGCTTCAGCGGGCGGCGCTCGAACAGCTTGAGGCGGGGGTGGCGCACCACCGCCACCGCATCGGCCAGCGGCCCGGCCAATTGCACCGTGATCTCGGCCTGGCCCGGCGAGGCGTCGAGGCTGTGGAAGCGGACCGTGGCCTCGCGCAGTTCCAGCCCGCTGCGTCCGCCATCGGCGGTGAGCTGGCGGCCGCCGCTGCCGCGGATGGTGACCTCGGTGGGCGTGAATTCGACGCTGCCGGAGACACCCCGCAGCGGCGGAATGGGGCGCAGCCAATGCACCGTGGCATCGCTGGCCGCGGCGGTGCCGGTGAGGCCGACCAGGCGGACCGCGTCCAGCGTGTCCGGCGCCTCGGCCTCGATCCGCCAGGCGCCGTTGCGGATCTCGCCGGCGGTGACGTTCTGGATGATCCAGTCGCGCGCACCCGGGACGACGCCCTCTGGCCAATGCGCCGCGAGGCCGGCGAAGCGCACCGCATCGAGGCCGAGGCCGAGCCGGCCGCGCCACAGCGCGCCCTGCCGCACCGCCTCGCCGGAAGCGGTGACGACCGGGCCGGTCGCGCCGGAGCCGGGGCCGGAACCTGGGCCGGCGGGGCCGCGCGGCAGCCGCAGCACCACCCGGTCGAGCCGGAGCGCGCCGGGCGTGAGGGTCGCCGCCAGCTCCGCCGTCTCGGTCGCCAGGCGGCGCCCGGCGCCAAGGCCGAAGACCGCGCCGTTGGCGGCCAGCGCCAATTGCGCCTCCGCCAGATCCACCCGGTCGAGCACCTCGGGCGCGGTCACGGCGAGGTGGAGCCGGGCCTCCCGCAGCGTGCCGGCCGCCAGGGCGCCGAGCGCCGCCTGGCGCGCCTCGGGGGAGAGATCGGGGGGCCAGGCCGCCGCCAGCGCCGCCACCGGCAGCGGCTCGGCACGGAGATCGAGGCTGGCCGCCCAGGCGCCGTCGCGCAGCATCGCTTCGCCGGTGGCGGCGAAGCTGGGGCCCGGCGCGCCGGGGCCGCCCGGCAGCGCCAGCCTGGCGCCGGTCAGGCGCAGCGCCCGGCCGCTGCCCTCCAGCGCCGCCTCCAGCGCCGCGAAGGGCAGGCGCCGGCCGGGGCCGAGGGCCAGCGCGCCCCGCTCCGCCGCCAGCCTGGCATGCACCCGTTCCGGCCGGGCCTCGGCGTCGAATTCGGCGGTGGCGGCCAGGCTGACCGGGGCATCCAGCACCGCGAGCGGCGCCAGGGGCGGCCAGATCTCGGCCAGTTGCGGCGGCCGCAGCGCCGGCAGGGCGATGCCGAGCGAAAGCCGCATGGGCGTGCCTTGGGGCGTGCCTTGGGCCGATCCGGTGAGGCGCACCGGCACCACCATGCTGCCGCTGAGGATGCTGGCCGCGCCCTCCGCCACCAGCCCGCCGGAGGCGGCGCGGCGGATGTCGATCCGCGGCTCGCTCAGCGACCAGGAACGGCCGAGCGCGCGGTCCATCACCACGATCTCGCCGCCCTCCAGCCGGATGCGGCGGAGCGCGCCATGGGCGCTGCGATGCGAGATCGGCTGCATGAGTTCCCGCAGCAGGCCGAGCAGCGCCTCGCCGGCATCGGCATCGGTCGCGGCCTCGGGCGGCGCGGTCCCGCCGGGCGCCTCGGGCGCCAGGCCGAAGGAGCCGTCCTCGGCCCGCACCAGCACCACGCGGGGGTCGTGCAGGGCAATGGTCGCGGGCGCCAGGGTGCCGCGCAGCAGGGCACGCAGCGAGAGCGTGACGGCGGCATCCGGCAGGTCCATCCGGGTGGTGCCCGCCGCATCCAGCAGCCGCACGCCGGAGAGGCGGATATCGAGCGGCGCCGTGCCGCCCCGCCAGCCCTCCCAGGCGATGGCGGCCTCGGCGATCTCGACCCGCGGGCCGCCCGGCCGGTTCACCGCCCGCTCGATCTCCCGCGCCAGGGGCGCCAGGGCGAGCGGCCCCTGGGCCAGCCGCCAGGCGAGCCCGGCCAGGCCCAGCGCCGCCACCAGCAGCAGGGCCAGGGCGGCACTGAGCAGCCGCTTCAGCCATCGCAGCGCTTGACCGAGGCGTGGGGTCACGCCTTCCCTCCGGGATGATGAGCGCGACATCCCCGCCCCCTGGCCAGCCCCCCTGGCCCTTCCCCCGGCCCTTCCCCCGGCCTCACCCCTGGCCGGCTGCCCCGGCCCTTCGATCCGGTGGCCGCCGAACGGCTGGCCGAACGCTTCGCCGAACGCGATGCCGCCAGCCAGGCCTTCGCCGCCAGCGCCGAGGGCGCCGCGCTGCTGGGCGCGCTCGGCGGCCACAGCCCCTATCTCGCCGACCTCGCGCTGCGCGAGGCACCGAGCCTGCTGCGCCTGGCCGAACGCGGCCCGGACGAAGCCCTCGCCCTGGCGCTCGACCCGCTGACCCGCGCCGATCCGCAGGCCGGGCGGGAGGCGGTGGGGGCGCTGCTCCGGCAGGTGAAGCGGCAGGCGGCGCTGATCGCGGCCGTGGCGGACCTCGCCGGACTCTGGCCGCTCGACCGGGTGACCGGGGCGCTCTCGGACCTCGCCGATGCCACCATCGACTTCGCCTGCGCGCATCTGCTGCTGGCGGCGGCCGAGCGCGGGGAGCTCCGGCTCACCCGCGGCGGCCGGTCCGACCCGCGCATGATCGCCAAGGGCAGCGGCCTGATCGTGCTGGGGATGGGAAAGCTCGGCGGACGGGAGCTGAACTACTCCTCGGATGTGGACCTCATGCTGCTGTATGACCCGGAGGCGGCAGCCTATCACAGCGACCGGGCCGGCGCCTGCTATGTCCGGCTGGCGCGCGACCTGGTGCGGCTGCTGGAGGAACGCACCGCCGAGGGCTATGTCTTCCGCACCGACCTGCGGTTGCGCCCGGACCCGGCGGCGACGCCGCTCGCCGTCTCGGTGAATGCCGCCATCGTCTACTACGAATCCATGGGGCAGAACTGGGAACGCGCGGCGATGATCAAGGCGCGGCCGGTGGCCGGAGACCGCGCGCTCGGCGAGCATTTCCTGCGCGAGATCCGGCCCTTCGTCTGGCGCCGGCACCTGGATTTCGCGGCGGTGACGGATATCCACTCGATCAAGCGGCAGATCCACGCGCACAAGGGCCACAAGGGCGCCGGCGCGGCGGTGGCGCTGGCCGGGCATGACGTGAAGCTCGGCCGCGGCGGCATCCGGGAGATCGAGTTCACCGCGCAGGTGCTGCAGCTCATCTGGGGCGGGCGCGATCCCGGGCTGCGCGACCCGACCACCCTCGGCGCCCTGGCGGCGCTGGCCGGGGCCGGGCGGATCGACCGCCGCGCCGCGGTGGACCTGGCCGATGCCTATGTCTTCCTGCGCAACCTGGAGCACCGGCTGCAGATGGTGGCCGACCGGCAGACCCACCGGCTTCCGGAGGATGCGGCGGGGCTGGCCCGCATCGCCTCCTTCATGGGCTTCCCCGGCACGGAGGCTTTCGCGGCGGCCTTCCTGGGGCATCTCGGCCGGGTGGAGCGGCATTACGGCGACATGTTCGAGGCGGCGCCGGCGCTCAGCGGCGCAGGCGGCGCGGCGAATGATGAGGCGAATGGCGGCAACCTGGTCTTCACCGGGGTGGAGGACGACCCGGAAACCATCGCCACGCTGCGCCGCATGGGCTTCGCCGAACCCGCCTCCGTCGCCGCCATGGTGCGCGGCTGGCACCATGGCCGGCCGCGCGCCACCCGCAGCCAGCGGGCGCGCGAGCTGCTCACCGAGATGATGCCGGCGCTGCTCGCCGCCTTCGCCCGGCAGAGCAACCCGGACCAGGCGCTGGCGCGCTTCGACGGCGTGCTGATGCGGCTCGCGGCCGGGGTGCAGATCCTCAGCCTCTTCGTCCACAACCCGGCCCTGCTCGACCGGGTGGCCGGCATCCTTGGCGCCGCGCCGCAATTGGCCGACCACCTGGCGCGCAACCCGGCGGCGCTGGACGGGCTGCTGGCCGGCAGCGTCGCGCCGGCCGGCACCGACCCCTCCGCCAGCCTGCCCGCGCTGGTGAAGGAGGCGCGGCACCTGGAGGAGGCGCTGGAGGTGGCGCGGCGCCTCGCCACCGAGCGGAAATTCGAGATCGACGCGGCGGCGCTGGAGGGCGCGCTGGATGCCGACACCGCGGGCGAGCTGCGCGCCGACCTGGCGGATGCCGCCATCGCCGCGCTGCTGCCGCGGATTAGCGCCGATTTCGCGGAACGCTATGGCCGCGTCCCCGGCGGCGCGCTGGCGGTGATCGCGCTCGGCAAGCTGGGCGGGCGGGAGATGCTGCCGGGCTCCGACCTCGACCTGGTGCTGCTCTACGACCACGACCCCGAGGCCACCGGGAGCAGCGGCGGCAAGCGGTCCCTGGCGCCTTCCGAATACTTCATCCGGCTGGCGCCGCAGGTGGTGGCGGCGATCACCGCGCCGGGGGCGGAGGGGCGGCTCTGGGAGGTGGACATGCGGCTGCGCCCTTCCGGCAACAAGGGCCCGGTCGCGGTACGCCTCGCCACCTTCGAGCAGTACCACCAGGAGAATGCCTGGACCTGGGAACGCATGGCGCTGACCCGGGCGCGGGTGGTGGCGGGGCCGCCGGCGCTGCGCAAACGGATCGGCGCGGTGCTGGCGGCGGCGATCACCCGGCCCGGCGCCTCGGAAAGCGCGCTCGCGGATGCGGCGGCGATGCGGGCGCGGATGCTGCGCGAGCTGCCGCCGGAGGGGCCCTGGGACGTGAAGGCCATGCCGGGCGGGCTGATCGAGGTGGAGTTCATCGCCCAGGCATTGCAGCTCCGCCACGCGCCGGCGCAGCCGCAGATCCTGGCCACCACCACCCGCCTCGCGCTGGCGCGGCTCGGCCAGGCGGGCATCCTGCCGGCGGAGGAGGCGGCGGCGCTGATCGCCGCGGACCGGCTCTGGCGGACGGTGATCGGGCTGATCCGCCTGACCCATGGCCGCTCGCCCGAAGCGGCGCTGCCCGCCCCGGCGGCGGCGGCGCTGCTGCGCGCCGTGGCGCCGCTGCTGGAGCCGCGGCCGCCAAGTGTCGCGGCTTGCCCGGCTGGAGCGCCTCTGCCCGCGGATTCAGGGGGCAAGCCGAGACACGACCCGCGCCCGATTGACCTTGCAGGGCTGCGCGCGCAGATGCAATCCATGGCCGGAACGGTGCGCGCGATCTTCGAGCGGCGGGTTGGATCTCTTGGCGGCCCGATCGGCGAAGGGCCGCAGGGCGCGAAGCCGTGAATCGGCGTGTCAGACAGGGGGGAGCAGGCGGGATGAGCGAGACGGCGGGACCAGCGGAGGGCGAGCCAGCGCCCGATTTCACCCTGCCGGCCAGCAGCGGCCGGACCGTCAGCCTGGCGGGGCTGAAGGGCAGACCCTTCCTGCTCTATTTCTACCCGAAGGCGGATACGCCGGGCTGCACGAAGCAGGCCTGCGGGATGCAGGAGGCGTTGCCGCAGCTCGGCGGGCTGGGGCTGACCGTGATCGGCGTCTCGCCGGACAAGCTGCCGCCGATCGAGAATTCGCGCGGAAATTCGGCCTGGAATTCCCGCTGGCCTCGGATGAGGACCATGCGGTGGCCGGGGCCTATGGGGTCTGGGTGGAGAAATCCATGTATGGCCGGAAATACATGGGCATGGAGCGCAGCAGCTTCCTCGTCGACGCGGACGGGAAGGTTCGGAAGGTATGGCGCAAGGTGAAGGTCCCGGAACACGCCGCTGCCGTGATCGAGGCCGCCAGGGCGCTTTGACGTCGGGCGCCGGGCAGGGCCTGGGCAGGATGGGGCCTGCCCGGAAGGAAGTGCCTCGGCGCGCCCCGGGCGGCCGTCATGCCGGGGGCCGGAAGCCTGTCGGATGCCGGGCCAGCGGAGCCATCGGCTCCACGGCAGAGGCAGGCCTGCGGCCGCCGGGCTTCGCCGTCCTGGCCGCCTGGAAGGCCGCATTGGTCCAATGCCGGGCGCCGGCCTTGTAGCCGAGCACGCAATGCATGGCGGCGACGCGGTGCATCTCCACCCGGTCGAGAATGACCGCCCCCTCCGGCAGGGCGCCGGTCTCCGCGACGATCTGCGCGAAGGCACGGGTCAGCAGGCCGGGGCCGGTCGCCAGCCAGATGAGGTCGCGGTCGCCGCGCAGGATGGCCTGCGCCGCCAGCGACAGGGCGCGGCCGATGACCGGGTGCCCGGCGCTGGCGCCGATGATGTTGTTGCCGAGCGTGCCGTATTCCTCAAGGTGCAGGAAAAGCCCCGCCGCCGGCGGCACGAGGCTGCCGAGCGCGGCATGGCAGCGGTCATCCGCATCGGCATAGTAGCCGCCTTCGGCATATACCCAGGCCAGGCGGAACAGGTCCGAACGCATCGCCGGCTCGCGCGCGGCCGCGAAGGCCCGCGCCACCTCCGGCGCGGCGGCGCGGCGCAGGAATTCGAGGGCTTCGGCATCGTCGAAGCGGTGGAAGGCGAAGCCCGGGTTGCAGCGCTGCCAGCTTGCCATCAGGTCCAGCGCATCGGGCGGCGGCTGCGGGTCGTTCCAATATTGGCAGAGCCGCGGCGGGATGCCCTGGCCCCTGGTGTCCGGGCGGGCCGCGAAGCGCCCCGCCAGCCGCAGCGCCACCAGCATCTGCACCGCCGCCGCGGTGCTGTCCGGGTAGCGGCGGACCAGTTCCATCAGGGCCGGCAGCCGCGCCTCCGGGGCCTGCTGCCGCGCCTCCCGCAATCCCGCGAGCGCCTGCCGGTCGAGCGCGAAGTCCTCGATGATCTGGCCAAGCAGGCCCTGGCTGGGATTGGCGCTGTGGCCGCCCCGGAGCCTGGCGGCGGCCCCGCGCGCCGCGAGCCGGAGCTGATGCGCCCGCGCCGCCGGCAGGTCGAGGTCGCGCAGCGCGGCCCGCACGGCATCATGCAGCGCCTCCCCGACGCTCGGCGCCAGGGCCAGCGCCGATTCGAAATGGCGCCGCGCCGCCTCGGTCTGCCAGCGCTCGTCGGCGACCTGTCCGCGCGCATGCTCCAGCGCCGCGGCTGCCGTGCCGGTGCCGGGCCAGGAGGCCAGCAGGGCCGCCGCGGCATCGCAGCCGCCGAGCCGCAATCCGGCCCGGAACCGCTCAGCCCGCACCCAGCCATCCGCCAGGATGGGGGCCGACAGCCGGGCCATGGCCTCGCGTCCCGCCATCCAATCGCCGGTCAGCCGGTGGACCACCGCGCGCGTCGCCGCCAGGGCGGGATGCGGGGCCGCCCCCTGCTCGGCGGCATCGAGCAGCGCCAATGCCTCCGCCTTGCGGCCAAGACGCATCAAGGTGAGCGCCAGGCCGGAGACGCCGCCCGGATTGGCTGGCTGCAGCGCCAGGACCTGGCCGAACAGGGCTTCCGCTTCCGCATGGCGTTCGGCATCGGCCGCCTGCCGGGCCAGCACCAGCAGCGGCGCCGGATCCGCGGGCGCGCGTTCCGCGGCCTGCCGGGCGAGTTCCGCCGCCTCCTCGGGCCGGCCGCCGGCCCAGGCGATGCCGGCCAATTCCAGCAGCGGTGCGGCGGCGGCCGGATGGTGGGTGGCGGCGCCGCGGAAGGCCTCGGCCGCCGCCACGGCATCGCCGGTCTCCAGGGCCAGCCGGCCGAGATGGAGCCAGGTCGCGAGCTGGCTCGGATCACGCGCGAGCAGGTCCTGCAACAGGCTGCGCGCCTCGTTGGTCCTGCCGTGATTGGCGAGTTCCGCCGCCAGCTCCATCGGGGCCCAGGGATTGTTCGGCTCGGCTTCCGCCGCCGCCTGGAAATGTGCCAGCGCCGCGGCGCGGTCGCCGCGCTGCCGCGCCAGGGTGCCGAGGCCGAGCAGCGCGCCGGCATTGCGGGGCGCCCGTTCCAGTGCGGCGCGATAGGCGGCCTCGGCGGCCTCCGGCCGGCCGGCATCCCGGTGCTCCCGCGCTTGTTCCAGCCAGCCCCAGGGGTTGCCCGGCTCGGCCGCGGCCGCAGCCTCGTAATGCGCCAGCGCCGCGGCGCGATCGCCACGTTCCCGCGCCAGGGCGCCGAGGCCGAGCAGGGCACCGAAATGCAGGGGCGATCGCTCCAGCAGGTGCCGGTAGGCCGCTTCCGCCGCCGCTGCCTGCCCGGCCTCGCGGTATTCGCGCGCGAGTTCCTGCGCGGCCCAGACATGGTTCGGGTCGGCGGTCAGGGCCGCCCGGAACCAGGCGATCGCGGCAGCACGGTCGCCCTGCCGCTGCGCGCAGGAGCCGAGGCCTATCAGGGCCGCGACATGGCCGGGGGAGCGTTTCAGCAGCGACCTGTAGCTGGCCTCCGCCAGGTCGATGCGCCCGGCGTCGCGATATTCCTGCGCCAGTTCCAGCAGGGGCCAGGGATGTTCCGGCGCGGCCGCCGCCGCTGCCTCGAAATGCGCCAGGGCGGCGGCGCGGTCGCCACGCTGCCGCGCGCAGGCCCCCATGCCGAGCAGGGCATTGACCTCGCCGGGAAAGCGCCGGAGGGCCTCCTGATAGACGCGTTCGGCGGCTTCCAGGCATCCGGCGTCGCGGTGTTCCCGGGCCAGTTCGAGCCAGGCCCAGGGTTCGGCAGGGGCGGATTCGACTGCCTTTTCGAAATGCTCCGCGGCAGCCTTCCGGTCGCCGCGCAGGCGGGCCGTGATGCCGAGGCCGAGCAGGGCGCCGGCATGGCGCGGCGACAGGGCCAGGATGTTTCCGTAGGTGGCTTCGGCCTGGTCGAAGCGGCCGGCTTCGCGGTGCTGCTTCGCCACATCGAGCAAGGCAGCGGGACCCTCCGGCTTCCTGTGGACCTCCTCCTCCAACCGCGCCTCCTTAAACATGAACCCGCGCTGCGATCAGAAGATCGGCCGACCGGCGCCCAAGCGGTGAGCAACCACGCTCGGCATCCCGATGGTCGGAGCGGGTGGGCCCGGCTACTCCGCCGCCATTCGGTCCGCCGCCTCATGCCCATCGCACCAGGCCAGGAAGGGTCCGAAGGCCGAGCGCCAGGATCGGCGCCCGGCTATCCGCAACCCGCCCAGCGCCAGGTCCCGGACCCGGTCCGGGTCGCGCGCCAGGTCGAGGATTGTCTCCGTCATGGCCCGGCAGAAGCTGGAATCCTCCAGCACCGGCAGGGTGAGGCCATCCTCGCCATGGGCGATCAGCTCGCCCACCGCCCCGACCTCCGCCGCCACGGGGATGCAGCCGGCCATCTGGGCCTCGGCAACCACCAGCGGCGCCCCTTCCCAGCGGGAGGGCATGAGCAGCAGATCGGCCCAGGCCAGATGCGCGAAGATGTCACGCGCCGCGAAGACCGGCGGCAGCACCGTGGCGAAGCGGGAGAGCTGGTCGGTCCAGGATTCCTCGCCATCGGCGATCAACTCGCCGCCCACGACCCGGGCGGAGAAGTCCAGGCCCTGCGCGCCCAGGTCCTGGAAGACGGTCAGCAGGCGGTCGATCCCCTTCTGGGTGTCGAGCCGGCCCAGATACAGCATCCGCAGCGGCCGGTCCGAAGCCGGCGCGGCGCGCGCGGCCTGCACCGCGGCCAGTTCCTCGGCGCCCACCGAGAAACCCGGGCCGTTCGGCACGGCGAAGATCTTGTCCTGCGGCACGCCGAAGCTGTGCAGGTACAGCTTCAACTGCTCGGAACAGGTGATGTAGGCGTCGTAGACATGCTCGAAGGCGATGGCCGCGAAGGGCTGGCCCGCGGGCCGGCGCACCGGCGTCTCGTCGACCACATGCAGGTAGCAGACCGTGCGCGTGCCCTCGGCCCGCAATTGCGCCATCAGCGGGTGCGCGACCATGACGTGGTTGTTGACCACCAGGTCGAAGCCCGCGAGCAACCCCCGGAGCGCCGGCCAGTCCACCTCATTGCCGCCATCGACGAAATCATGGCCGAGGAAGCGGTTCGATGCGCCCCAGACGGGGATGCGGCCGGACCAGAAGTGGATATGGTCGAAATGGTGGTCGAACTCGTCGAGCACCGCCATCTGGGAGGCGCCCAGCACGAAGAGATGGATTTCGTAGCCGCTGGCCCTGAGTTCCCGGGCCAGGGCGAAGGCCACCTTCTCGGCGCCGCCGAAGGAGGCGATCGGCACCAGCACGGCCGCGGTTCGGCGCCCGTCCGGCCGCGGGCCGAGCGGCATCACCGGCCGGCCGCCGACATGCTGGCGCAGCATGTCCGGCAGCGCCGCGAAGGCCGGCAGCTTCTTCGACCGCCAGGTCCAGCGCGTGGCGGCATTCCGCCGGAGCGGGCTCGCCGCCACCAGATGCGCGAAATTCACCAGCGAATGCTCGGCCGGGATGAGGCCGCCGGCATGCTGGCCGCGGGGGAAGGGCCAGGCCACCTCGATCGTCGCGACGGTTGGCGCGACGTGCTGGCGGGCGATGGAGCCCAGCCAGTCCAGGGCATTGTTGGCGATGGCGTCGCGCAGCAGGGCGGTGGGGATCAGCGCCAGATCCGCATCCGCGGTGCGAACATGCCCGGTGATCTTCTCCCGCAGGACCAGCCTGCGCTGCCCCTTGCGGTTGGAGACATGCAGGAAGACGACATTATGCGTCTCGGCCAGGCGCTCGGCATGGCAGAGGATGCTCGGCAGCATGCGCGACTGTTGCAGCAGGTGCAGCACGCCCTGGCTGCAGGCCAGCACATAGGGCGGGAAATGGGTATTGTCCGGCTCGGACTGGCTGCTCCAGAAATCCGCCATGGCTGTGTTCAGGTCGAGGCGCTGCGGCGGCAGAGTCGGGTCGCTGAAGGTGAGCAGCTGGTCCTGGCCGGGAACGATGAGCGCGTAGCGCGGACTCTCCTCGTGCTCGAACCCCACGAGAGTGTCGCGGCGGAACAGCGCCCGGTGGTGCTTGCGCAGGAAGTCCATGGAGGTCTGCCGGGACCGGCTCGCTTCCTTGTAGCGGCTCTCGGCCCGCAGGCGGTATTCGAAGCCGGCCTCCTGGCACGGCACACCGACGAATCCGGCCTCGATGCAGGAGAGCCAGAAGTCCCAGTCCTCGAAGCCGTTGCTGCGGTCCTCGTGGAAGCGGATGCCGGCCCGGAACACCGCCTGCGAGACCAGCGAGCCGGTGTCGCAGATATTGTCGGTGATGCAATGCGCCAGCCGCGAGTAGCGGGTGCCGTAATGCGCCCGCCATTCCACCGAGAAGGCATCGATATTCGTATAGGCCCAGCCCGCCCCGCTTTCCTTGAGGCAGGCATGGAGCCGGGCCAGGGTCGGCCCGAGCAGCCGGTTGTCGGCATCCAGGAAGTAGGAGGCCACCGCATCGGGGAATCGCCGCAGGGCGAATTCGATGGCGCGGTTCCGCGCGGCGCCCGGCCCGCCATTGGCGCCGAAGAGCACATGCAGGTCATCGGCGCCGAGGCCGGCGCAGAGCAGTTGGTGGAAGACTTCCTGCCGGGGATCGCCATCGACCGAGACGATGATCTTGACGCGCAGCCCCTCCGTCATGGCCTCGCGCACCGAGACGATGGCCTCCTGCACCAGCGCCGCATGCCCGTAGAGGGGCATGATGACGAGGATCAGGTCCCCGGCAGGCACGGCCGCGACTGCCGCGCGCTTCACGGCCCGGTCCCGGGCAGGCTGCGGGTGACCCGGATGCCCGACACCTTGAGCCAGCAGTAATCCACCGTCGGGCCGTCTGGCGTGGAAACCAGCACCAGGTCATGCGCTTCGGGCAGACCTTCGGGCAATTGCAGCGATACCGAGACGGGCGCATCCCTGGTCACCAGGCGCCAGCCGCTGAACGGGATGCCGTCCGGGATGGCGTCGGGCCCCTCGGCAGCGGCGCGGGCCACCGCTTCGACCGGCTGGCCCGGCGCCCGCACCGCGATCGCCACGCGGGCGGGGGCCCCTTCGGGATGATCCACGCTGAAGCGCGCCATGATGGTATTGGCGCCCCCCGGGCAGCGCTTCCGGCAGGCATGCGATGGATGTCCCGCTCAGCAGCGGGTGGCAGACGATCGCCGCCTCATGCTCCAGGAACCGGACATTCTCGAAGGAGGGCGGCTCGGTGCGGACCGAGAGGTCGACGACACGCCCCAGCAGGTCCGGCGGCAGGTCGAAGCTGATATCGCGATAGGGACGGTCCTGCGCCACGACCGAGAGCATCGCCATCACGCCGCTCGGCCGGATGCCGGGCAGGCCGGCATAGACCCGGAAGGCGAGCGGCCGGTATTCCACCTGCGGACCCGCCGCGGGCGACTGGATGGCGAAGCGGCGATGCGGGATCGGGTAGCCCAGCGAGGGTTCCGGCGCCGCCCCCTCCAGCCCCCGCAGGCGCAGCCGCAGGCTTTGCGAGGCATTGTCGCAGGCACGGGACAGCGCGAAATAGGTCCAGCCGCCGCGCAGCTTTTCCGAGGGCAGGTCCCAGGCCCCATGCACCACCCCGCTCTCCACACCCTCCAATTCGACCCGGAGGATGCCGGATGGGCGGGCGCAATCGGGGAAGTGCAGGGCGATGCCGCTGACGCCCGAGCTGCTGACCGGCAACAACTGGGTCAGGCCCGGATCGGCCAGCATATCGGACAATTCCTCGTCCTTCGGGTCGACATGCGGCTGCTGCTCGAAGGTGGCGACGACCGGCGCGCTGCGCTGCGCCAGGAAGGCATCCTCGAGCGCGCGGAAATCGCCATCAGGCGCTCCCGCTCCCGCCGCAGCATGACCAGTTCGGACAGCATGGAGCGCGCGGTCCCCATGGCGGCGGCGAGGGGCCCCTGCAGCAACTCGGCCAGCAGTTGCGCATCGGGCGTGCTTCCGCCCGCCAGCCGCATGACCGGGACGGTGGGGACCGAACGCAGCCGGGCCAGGCCGGCCGCGGCGCGGGCAACCGCCGCCTCTCCGCCATCGGAGAGCGCGACAGCCAGGAGCGGGAAGCAATTCTCCAGCAGGGCGGCCGCATCGGTGCCGGGATAGCCGACCAGATGCGACAGGGGCCCGGAGGCAAGCTCGCGCTGGTCAACCTCGGCGGCCAGCAGCAATTGCTGGGTCGGCCGGGCTGCCGGCTTCTGCACCGGAACCACGTTCATTTGCACCACAGCCACATTCATGCCCCGCCTCGCCGCGCTGCGTGTAAATATTGCAAGATCAACATAGATGCCGTTGCGTGATTGGCTCCGTCACAACCGAGCAGTTGCTGTGGGAGGTCACGAGCGGGTTGCGGACGCCGCAGTAAGGCTCGGCCGCAAGGTTTACTGACGCGAAAGTGTTCTTGGATAGGATATAAACCATAAGGGGGGGATGCAGGAAGCCTCTTTCAACTTCAGAGGCGCCCTGATTGGCGCAGGCGTTGCGGACGCGAATTTGACGAACGATCAAGCAAATGTTAGACGTTAATATGAAAAATCCTCTGGCGATAAGGCCGCCTGTTGCATGATTGATCGCGTCGTTCTTCATATTGGTCTCGATAAGACCGGGACGACGGCGATCCAGCAGGGCTGCCACAACGCACGGGATGCCTTGAGGGCCGAGAGGGTGATCTACCCGACCTCCCGGCAGTACGGCTTTCATCACCTGGATTTTGCCCGGCAGTTCGGATTTTCCTGGACCGACGTATCCGACCTGCCGGACGTGATTGAGCGGGCCGCGGATTACCGGGAGCAGCTCGATCCCGAGGCACGCTGCCTGGTTCTTTCCAGCGAACATTTCGTCTATTCGATCGGCAATGCCGCGATCCGGGACCTCAAGCTCTGGCTGAACCACTTCCTGCCGGAGGCCCGGGTTGACGTGGTTCTCTTCGTCCGGAACCAGGTTGACTGGTTCATTTCGGTTTATGGCGAGAGCATCAAGTGGGGCATCAAGTCCGACATCGACAGCTTTTATGAAACCGCAAAGGGCCGCCTGGACTTCCTGGCGCTTGCGCAGAAATGGGCCGCCGCTTTCGGCACTGAAGGCATCAGGATCGCAAGCTACGAGGCCTGCAATGGAGAGGTCACCAGACCTTTCTTCGACCTCCTGCGGGTTTCAAGGGCGACCTGGGATATCGCCCATAGGAAGCGGCCGAAGTTTTCGAATCAGACGATCGCACCGGCAGTGCTGGAGGCGGTCAGGGAGTTGGACTTCAAGAGTTCGCGCGACGAGATCTACAACTTTCTGGCCGGGCATGTTGCCTTGGATGCATTCTACCAAGAATTCCTGGGTAAGCCTGAAAGGCTTTGGAAGCTGCCGCGGAAACTATTGGAAGACTTGCCCGTCCTGGAAGCGAAGAATGGCCAGCTTGCTGCCACTTACAGTAGCGAAAGCTTTAAAATCCCTGACTTGCAGCAGCGGGCGCATAATTACGAATCCGGTGTGTCTGCGATCAGTGCGGCGCAAATGGATGACATAAAAGCTAGGCTTATTGCCGACAGAGAAAAAATTTCTTTCAGCTAACCACGACTAGTGGTGTTTGCCACAGAGCGTCGCAATTCAGATATCTCAGGCGGCGAGAAACCGATTTGGAGCATCATCGAGGCTATCTGTATCCCCCAGCGGTCGAGTTTGAGTAAATATCCCAATGTGGGAGCATTCCAAAAGCATGATCTATCCTCATGATCCGCTGACATTGCCAGCCGAAACCGGAGTACGGGTCTGCTCGGTTGAGCCATTTCGGGCTGAATGGGCCACCGATTCTTCAGGTATCGTGCGACGCCCTCGCCCAGTCGCAATTGATACGCCGTTCGGTCCCAGCCCCACCGCAGAGCAGCTTGCTTCTAACACAATCATCGAAACACCCGATATCTTCACCATCGAGGTGCCTAATGGCATCCTGGTGGCTGCACGAGCCATTGTAACCGATACAGCCCATTACCTTGTGACGGATAGTCGACACTCTCGCCATACGCCAGATATTTACAGGCAAGAGGAGCGGCGTCGATTTGAAGCATTACACTTGGAGCCTGTGGAAAATGGCTACTTTCATGCCCCGTCAATTACTAGGCATGTAAAATTTGAGGAGGACATAGTCTCTCTAACCGCAATGGAGCACAATAACTATGGCGCATTCCTATTAAGATGCCTCACAAAGCTTCCGATGATCCGAAAGCTTGGATTACAAAAGCTTAAAACTTTGGCGCCCATTGGAAATCCCTGGCAAAGAGACATTTTGAGTGCTTTCGGCGTCGATTTGAATAATGTTCTGCAATATAATCGGGAAAACACCTATCAGGCAAAGCACATCATTATGCCGAGCTTGCGCACCTCCGCGCTATTTCTGGATGATACGTCCCGCGATTTATTCCAGGAAATGGCGCAGAAGATGCTGGCGGCCGATGAGTTTCTCCGGCGGCCCGAAAAGATTTATGTATCGAGGCGTGCCCAAGGAGTCCGGAGACCAAGCCATAGAAGATTTAAGAACGAAGGGCACTTGATAAATGAGATGGAGGCAATTGGTTTCCATATTTTTGAGCCTGAAAATCATACCTTCGCTGAGCAGGTGAAGACTTTTGCTTCGGCTAAAATAGTTGTTGGCCCTGGCGGAGCCGGTATGTTCAATACTGTTTTTTGCCGGCCAGGATCCTTTGTGCTGTCATTAGAACCTATGGACCATTGGCTTATCATGCATGCTAATATTTTTGCAAGCATGAAGCATGCATATGCGATGATAATAGGTGGCGCAGATGAATACGATCCGGCCACTCAGAAGCAATGGCAGACCGATGTTGATTGTGTCGTAGCACGAACCAAAGGATTCCTTCGTTCATTTTAGGTGTTTCTTTGCCCTATCCCGACGTGAGTGTCCATCTGGGATCATTTTTTATCCTGACATAGCCTTCGCAGCATCAGACGGACCGATGCCCAGCGCAGGAAGGCGAGCGCGGAGCGGTTCTCATGGCCGCCTATGCTGCGCTCGACGTCTCGATGAAGGCCACCAGCGTTTACGTCGTGGACGAGGCGGGCCGCTGCCTGTGGCGGGGCAAGGTCGCAACCGACCCGAAGGCCATCGCCGAGGCACTCGCCGCCCATGCGCCCGAGCTCGCCCGCGTCGGCCTGGAGACCGGCTGCTGGTCGACCTGGCTTTTCCACGGGCTAGCCGAGCGGGGTCTGCCAGTGGTCTGCATGGACGCCCCCTATGGCAGGGAAGTTGTCCGGCGCCTTGAGATGATCTCTCATTTCCAGAGGGGCGGGACGGAGGGATGATTTGGCCTACTCGACGGAACGCCGCGCGGCGGTTCTGAGGAAGCTGGAGCCGCCGAACGCGGTGCCCTTGCGGCAGCTGGCCAAGGAGGAAGGGATCTCCGAGGCAACGCTGCACACCTGGCGCCGCGAGGCTCGCCGCCAGGGGCGGCTCCTGCCCGATGCCGACGCCGGCCCGGAGGGTTGGACGTCGCGCGACAAGTTCGCCGCCGTTCTCGAGACCGCCGCCCTGAACGAGGCCGATCTCGCCGCCTACTGCCGCCAGCGGGGTCTCTACCCCGAGCAGATCCAAGCCTGGCGGACCGCCTGCGAGCAGGCCAACGACTGGGACCGCGCCAGCAGCCAGCGGCTGGGCCAGGCGACTAAGGAGGAGAAGAAGCGCATCAAGGCCATCGAGCGGGACTTGGCGCGCAAGGAGAAGGCGCTGGCCGAGGCGGCGGCGCTGCTGGTGCTGCGAAAAAACGCCGCGGCGATCTGGGGGGGACGGCGAGGACGCATGATCAGCACCCCAGATCGCCAGAACGCCATGGCGCTGATCGACCAGGCTGTCGCGGCCGGCGCGCGCCGCGCCCAGGCCTGTGCGGAACTCGCGCTCGATGAACGGACCTGTCGCCGCTGGCGGGCCCGGGACGGCGCGCCCGAAGACCGCCGCCCGACGGCGCCTCGGCCAGCACCGGGCAACAGGCTGTCCGAGGCGGAACGCCAGGCCGTGCTGGAGGCCTGCAACAGCCAGGCCTTCAAGAGCCTGCCGCCAAGTCAGATCGTGCCCCGCCTCGCAGACCAGGGCCGCTACATCGCCTCGGAAGCAAGCTTCTACCGCATCCTGCGGGCTGAGGGTCAGCAGCACCACCGTGGCCGGGCGAGGCCGCCGGCGCGTCGCCAACCGCCGACCAGTCACCGCGCCCGCGGCCCCTGCGAAGTCTGGAGCTGGGACATCACCTGGATGCCCGGCCCGATCCGGGGCGGGTTCTTCTATCTCTACCTCATCCTCGACGTCTACAGCCGCAAGATTGTCGGCTGGGAGGTCCACGAGCGCGAAGCCGCCGAGCTGGCCGCCGAGCTCGTGCGCCGCGCGGTCTGGGCCGAGGGCTGCCTCACCCGCCCTCTCGTCCTGCACGCCGACAACGGCAGCCCGATGAAGGGCGCGACCATGAAGGCCACCCTCGAACGGCTCGGCGTCATCGCCTCCTACAGCCGCCCGCGCGTCAGTGACGACAACCCGTTCTCCGAAGCCCTGTTCCGTACCTGCAAGTACAGGCCGGACTGGCCAGCATCGGGGTTCGCCAGCAGGGAGGACGCGCAACACTGGGTCGCCCGTTTTGTGGCCTGGTACAACCACGAGCACCGCCACAGCGCGATCCAGTTCGTCACGCCCAGCGCCCGGCATGCAGGTGAGGATCGCGCGCTCCTCGAGCGTCGGACCGAGCTCTATACCGAAGCTCGCGCCGCCAACCCCGCGCGGTGGTCACGCCAAATCCGAAACTGGGCGCCGGTCGGCGACGTCTGCCTCAACCCCGAGCGCGACATCAGCGACCACGAAATCAGAGACGCCGCCTGATGGGCACCGGACAACTTCTTTGACAAATACCGGACGCGAGGCAGGCGAAAGCGGCCCTTTCGCTTAAGATCAACAAGACGGATGCCAACGACGCCGCGGGGCTGGCGCAACTCCTGCGTACGGGCTTCGTCCGGGAGGTCCGTGTGAAGGGCTGGGAGGCGATGCGCATCCGCACGCTGGTGCGCGCGAGGCATGGCCTGTTGCGGACCCAGCTCGACCTCGCCAACCAGCTGCGCGGCGCCCTCCGCACCTTCGGCCTCCTGCTCGGCACCAGCGGAGGCGCACGGAAGTTCGAGGCCGACGTGCGGGCCCACCTGCAGGACCGGCCCGACCTGGCAACAATCGGGCTGGCGCTGCTGGAGGCATGGGCGACGGTGCGGCGGCAGGTCTACCAGCTCGACCGCGAAATAAGGGCGGCTATCCGCCAAGACCAGGCCTGCCGACTACTGATGACGGCGCCCGGCGTGGGCTGCATGACCGCGGTGAGTTACGTCGCGGCAGTCGAGGACCCAAGCGAGTTCCGCTCGGCGCGGGCGGTGAGTGCCTGGATCGGACTGACACCAAGGCGCTACCAGTCGGGCGAGATCGACGTCTCGGGTCGCATCTCGCGTCAGGGCGACAAGCTCCTACGCAGCTACCTCTATGAGGCCGCCGCCCACGTGCTGACCCGCGCAACCACGGACTCCGCGCTCCGGCGCTGGGGCGAGGCCGTGCGGGCCAGGATCGGCTTCAAGCGCGCAGTGGTCGCCGTCGCGCGCAAGCTGGCCGTGGTGCTGCACGCGATGTGGAAGCACAACCGGCCCTTCGAGCCCGGCTTGGCGGTCGTGGCGGCATAGTCCGGCGCGGCGGCAGCTCCGAGCTTCGCTGTCACCCGGCGGCGGAGGCGTCCCTGCCGGGACGCAGGACGGGGTCATCGCGATATGCCCGGCGCGGCCCCAGTGGACCGCGTTTCGAGACAGAGCGAGGCCCCACCCGAACCTCATCATGCGGCGGGTTCGCCCCGACCGCGAAGACAACCCCGGATCCCGGCAGAACGTCATCTCGAGGGCAAGTGGAGGATGGAGAAAATGCTTGACCAGCGGAGGCGCGATTAGACAACCAGCGGAGGCGCGATTAGACAACCCGGGCATAGCCGATCAGCGCCATGGGGCGGCGGGCCGGGTCGGGATTGCAGGCAAACTGGGCTCCATCGCGGCTCTCCGTTCCGGAACGGCGTCGATACCCGCCTCTGTCAAATCCGGCAAGATGCGACGAAAGGTTCCCTTGGGTGTGCCGCGCCAAGCACGATCGACGCCGCTGCGGAGGAAGGACTCCGCAAACCTGCCCATTCCTGGCTCCAAGGCGAACCATTGAATGCGATCGAGCGGCTGCTGGGCTCTAGCCAGCGGCCTCCGGCGCCAGATCCCGCATCAGCGCATAGAGCTCGGCCTGCGCCTCGAAGCCGATGCCGGGGCGGTCCGGCAGGCGCATCCAGCCCGCCTCCACCCGCGCGTCATCGGCATAGCCGGCGAAGGCGCCGAAGACCCCGGGATAGGCCTCGCAGCCGCCGAGCCCGAGGCCGCCGACACAGGCCAGCGACATCTGGTTGCCGCCATGCGGGAAGATCTGCGCGCGGGAGAAGCCGGCCGCCTCTGCCGCCTGCACGATGCGCGCGAAATGGCCGATGCCGAATGCCTGGGGCGGATCCACCTGCAGGATGTCGCGATCAGGACGCAGCCCGCCGAAGCGAATCATGTTCAGCACATCCTGCAGGCAATAGAGGTTCTCGGCCGTGCCGATGGCGCCGGGATAGCGACCGCAGACCTCGGCATACAAGGCGAAGTCCTGGGGCGCGACGGGTTCCTCGAACCAGCGCAGCGCATAGGGGGCGAGCATATCGGCATAGGCGAAGGCCCGGTCGCGGCCGAAGGCGCCATTGGCGTCCACCGCCAGGTTGCTCCCCTCGCCCACGATCTGCAGCACGCCCTCGATCCGCCGTTGATCCTCGTCCAGGGCCAAGCCGCCGACCTTGGTCTTGAGCATGGTGTAGCCGGCACCGCGGTGGCGGCGCATCTCCTCCTGCAGATCGGCGACCATCTGGCCGGGATGGTACCAGCCACCGCCGACATAGCAGAAGACCTGGCCCCCGGGCGTGCCTGGCCCGTAGCGCCGCGCCAGCAAGGCCCAAAGCGGCTCCCGCCGCGCCTTGGCTGCCGCGTCCCAGATCGCCGTCTCGATGGTGCCGATCGCCCAGGCGCGCTCGGCATCGCCACCCGGCTTCTCCCGGCGCGCCATCACCGCCGCGCATTTTTCCGGGTCGAGGAAGCCCTCGGCATCCTGCAAGGCCTCCGGTGCTTCCTTCAGCAGGCGCGGGATGAAGCGTTGCCGCATGGTGGCGCCGCAGGCATAGCGGCCGGTGCCGTTGAAAGCGAAGCCCACCACCGGACGGCCCTCGACCATCCGGTCGGTCACCACGGCGACGATGGAGGTGGTCATTTCCGAGAAGTCGAAGACCGCGTTCCGCATGGCGGAGCGGACGGGGATCGCGGCTTCGCGGATGTCGGTGATGCGCATGACCTGCCTTCTCAATCCATCGAAATACGGGTGCGGGCGGCCAAGGCGCGGTAGCGCGCATCTTCGGCCCGCACGAATGCGGCGAACTCCTCCGGCGAGAGGCCTCCCGGCTCGGCCGAGGCGCGCTCCATGGCGCGCGCCACCTCCGGCGTCGGCAGCGCCTCCGTGGCCGCGCGGGCCAGCGCCTGCACGATGGCGGGCGGCGTGCCCGCCGGCGCCAGCAGCCCGAACCAGGAGCCGGGCACCACGCCCTCGAGCCCGGACTCAGCCAGGGTCGGCAGGTCCGGGTAGCGCGGGAGGCGCCGGGCGGCGCTGGTCGCCAGCACGCGCAGCCGGCCGCTCTCCACCAGCGGCGCCGAGACCGCGACACCATCGATCACCATGCTGACATTGCCGGCGGCGAGGTCCGTCATGGTGGGGCCGGAGCCGCGATAGGGCACATGCACCAGCTCGATCCCCGCCGCCGCTGCGAAGAGCTCGCCCTGCACATGCTGCACCGAGCCGACGCCGGAGGAGGCATAGGTCAGCATCCCCGGCCGCCTCCGCGCATCCTCGACCAGCTCCGCCAGGCTGCGCCAGGGCGCATCGCCCTTCACCAGCAGGACATGCGGCTGTTGCGCCAGCAGCGTCACCGGTGTGAAGGCGGCCATCCCGTCATAGGGTAGGCGCTGCGACAGCGCCGGGGCGATGGCGATGGCGGTGGGATGCGCCAGCAGCAGCATCAAGCCGTCCGGCGGCGCCTTGGCCACGGCCTCGGCGGCGATGATGCCGGCGGCGCCGGGGCGGTTCTCCACCACGAAGGGCTGGCCGAACCGTTCCTGAAGCCGGGGCGCGATGACGCGGGCCAGGATGTCGGTGAAGCCACCGGGCGGGAAGCCCACCAGGATGCGCACCGGGTGCTGCGGCCAATCCTGCGCACGGACCGGGCGCGCGAGAGTGACGGCACCCAGCGCCATGATGATTCTGCGGCGACGCATGGCCGGCGATGTCCTCCTCGGCCGCTCTCGGGACGGCTGCAATGGAGCTTAGGAGCAGCCCGGCATGGCGGCAAATCCCCTGGAGAGCAGGCACCGGCAGCCGTGCCGATCCCGGCGCCTGTTCCGGGTCGCCTTCACCCCGGGAAATCCTGCACACTCCGCCCGGACCGCCGAGACTTTCGGCGACGCCGGGGAGAGAGACATGCCGAAGCGCCTGCTCGCCGCTGCCAGCTTGCTGCTGGCCAGCCTGCTCGCAACGCCCGCCCCGGCGCAGCCCACGACCGGCTTTCCCACAAGGGCGCTGCGGGTGATCGTGCCCTATCCGGCCGGCGGCGCCAGCGACATCGTGGCGCGCGTCATGGCGCAGGCGGCGCCCGAGGGCATCAGCGTGGTGGTGGAGAATCGCGGCGGCGGCGCCTCCATCCCTGGCACCCAGGCGGTGGCGACGGCGGCGCCGGATGGCTACACGCTCGGCGTCATCGACACCGCGCTGGTCATCAATCCCGGCCTCTTCGGCAGCCGCCTGCCCTATGACACCGAGCGCGACCTGGCCCCCGTCGGGCAGATCGCCACCACGCCCCTGGTCTTCGTGCTGCATCCCGCGGTGCCGGCCACCACCCTGCAGGAGTGGCTGGCGCTGGCGCGCGGCCAGGCCGGGCGGGTCAATCTCGGCCATGCCGGGAATGGCACGGCGATCCACCTGGCCAATGCGCAACTGCTGATCGCCGGCGGGCTGGATGCGGTGGTGGCCGCCTATCGCGGTGGCGGGCCGCTGATCACCGCGCTGCTAGGCGGCGAGGTGCAGGGCGGCTTCCTCTCCATCCCCGCGGCGCGGCCGCATGTCGAGGCCAGGCGGCTGCGGGCGCTGGCCGTCACCGCCGCCGGCCGCAGCCCCAGCCTGCCGGAGGTGCCAGGCTTCGCCGAGGCCGGGCTGCCGGGAGTGGATGCGATGCCGCTGTTCGGCGTGGTGGCGCCCGCCGGCACGCCCCCCGCGATCCTGGCCCGGCTGCATGCGATCCTGGTGCAGCCGGCACGGCAGCCGGAGGTCGCGGCGCGGCTCCGCGGGCTCGGCTACGAGGTGGCGGCGAGCGGACCGCAGGAATTCGCCGCCACGATCCATGCCGAGATCGGCAAATGGCGCGAGGTGATCAGCCGCGCCGGGATCGCGCCGGATTAGAGCAGATTGCCGCAGGGCGGCACCGCCCGGAGGCGTGAATCGGCGCTACAAGTCTGCACGACTACGGACTGGACCGTGGCCAGCGTGTTCTTCACCGGGTGGTTCAGTTCGGCAATCAGCAGCGCCTGCCGTCGGGCAGCATCGGCGAGCACTCGTGCTATGTCGCCCACCTCCCGAAGACCCGCCTTGGGCACCGACCCGGCAGGCCCACCCTGCCCCAGCATCTCGAGCACGTGCAGCGAGGCAACCACGCGGCGGCCCAGCACCAGCGCGAGCAGCAGGCCAGCCACCGCGATCAGGGCACCGGTACCGCGGGTGCGCAGCAGCGCGGCACGGAGGGGTGCGAGGAACGCCTCCTCCGGCACGCCGACCACGACGGTGTAGCCGGTAGCTGGCGCACGGGCGAAGGCCGCGACCCATAGCACCCCTTCCAGCGTCTGGAGGTCGCCGCGGATGGTGCCGCTGACCGCCTCGGCCAATGCCGCCCGCACCTTGGGTTGAGCCGGTTGTCCGACCGTTTCCGCATTACGCTGGGTGCGGGCGACGTAGTTGCCGCGGCGGCGCGCACGCCCCCGCTCCAGCCCTGCCTCAGGCTCTGCTCGGAGAGCATCCGGGCGAGGTGGTCGCGCCGCAGCGAGATGCCGAGCGCGTAGGTGGGTAGCGGCAGCTCCTGGCGCGCGGTGAACACCGGCACGGCGGTGAGGATCACCGGCCGCCTTGTGGTCGAGCTCTGGTGGAGATTGGACACTTCGGCATGGCCACTGCTGAAGACGCGCCGCGTCGTCAGGGATCCCTGGATGTTGGACCGGCGCTCCCCCCGGAGCCCAAAGGGTATTCAGAACCTGCCGGCCGCCAGGCGTCGTGAGAGCGATGAACTCGCCGCCGAGCCGGGCGGAAGCGGCCCGCATCTCGGCCTCGAAGAGGTCCAGATCGCCCCGCGCCAGGGTGGTAGATGTGGCAAGGATCCAGCAGATCACGCTCGCGCGGCCAGACCGGCCGTGGCAGCCTGTGCTCTGCAAAGAAGGCTGAAGAAGGGTCCGCCCTGTTGCACCCACCCGCTCGCTGGCACCTTGCGGCAGCCATCGTTGCCTTGCTGCTGCTGCTCCTGACCGGCGGCCAAACCCGGGCCCAGGACACGGCCCAAGGCGGCCAGCCTGGAGGGACGCCGGTGCGGCACAGGGTGGGCCTCTACATCACCGACCTGCACAGCTTCGACTTCCTGCGCGGCACCTTCGGCGCCAGCTTTTGGGTCTGGAGCGCCGGGCCGGCGGCGGCGCGGGTGCTGCAGACCATGGAGTTCGCCAACGCTGACCAGGTGGCGGTGCGGCTGGAGAGCACCGTTCCCCGCGGGACGGTGGCCTGGAGCCAGCGCAAGATCACCGGTACCTTCCGTGAGCAGTGGAACCTGCGCAACTTCCCCTTCGACCGGAACTCGCTGGAAATCCACCTCGAGGAGGGTGTCGATGAGGAAGACAGGTTCGTCTACGGCGCCGACGTCGCAAACTCGGGCTACAATCTGCGGGAGGTAGTCGAGGGCTGGCGCGTCCGCAGCATGCGCGTCGAGGTCGGCGTCGTGGCCTATGCAACCAACTTCGGCGATCCGGCGGTGGCCGGTCCGGCAAGCCGGTTCAGCCAGCTACGGGCGGTGCTGGAGCTGGAACGCTCGAACTACACGGGATTCCTCAAACTGACGGCGGCGCTCTATGCCGGCTTTCTCGTCTGCGCCATCGGCTGCCTGGTGCCTCTCACTGTCACGACCTTCGCGCCCCGTATCACACTGCTCGTTGCCTCCCTTTTCGCCCTGGTGATCAACATGCGCACGGCCAGCCTGGCGCTGGGTAGCGCGCATGGCGCAACGTTGGTCGACAAGCTCCACTTTGTCGGCCTCGCCTACGTGGTAGCAATCACGGCGGTGACGGCGCTGGTCCGGATCCGGACGGAGAACGGGGAGGCAGGCGAGGTGGGGCGGCTGGTCCGCCTGGACCACCGGTCCTGCCTTGCGGCCGCTGGCCTTTTCATTCTCCTGCACGCCTGTCTGCTCCTGCAGGCGGCCGTCGAGGGGTAGGCCGCCGCCAAGCCGGCAGCGGGGGGCGGCCTCTGCTGAGGTCCCCTGCCCCAGCGAGCCAAGCTGCGTGGTAGCATGGCGTGATGAGCAGCCGAGCGGACCATCCTCCCTCCCCGTTCACCGCGCCGGAGCGCGACCTGATCCGGCGGGAGATGGGCATGCATTTCGGCCAGTACCCCAGCCTCGCTGAGGGGCTGTTCCTGCGCACTTGGCGCGGCGGACGACCGTGTTGCACGGGTCGTCGGCGTGGACGCACTGAGCCCTACCCGCGTTGCGGGTTACGCGATGCGGACGTACTCCGGGCGCCCGAGCTCCAGCATGCGGTTCAGCACGTCGGCGGCGATCGCCACCTCGGTCACCTGGCGCCCGTCCGTCTGCGAGCGTAGCCCATCGCCGATGACGTGTTTCCACCGCGACACGTCAGCCTCTACCAAAGCACGCCAGTTGTACCCCGACGTCCGCTGCCAACCCATGCGGCCGCGCTCGGCGATGCACCGCAGGTGCCGGTCCCTCTGCGTCGGGTCGGTCTCGGCCGTGTCGCTCGGTACCGCGCTCGAGCGCGGCGGGGTGACGACCACCGCGTCGGGATGGCGGGCCGTGACCTCGGTGTAGACGTCGTCCCGGTCGTAGGCACCATTGCCGGTGAAGGATGCCACGGAGCCGTCGACTTGGTCGAGCAGGGGACCAACCTGCGAGCCATCATCGGCATCCCTGTCGGTCAGCGCCGAGGCGACGATCCGCCCGGTGTCGGCGTCGGTGGCGAGATGCAGCACTCGCCAGGCCCGGCGCCGCTTGGTGCCGTGCTTCTCGACCAGCCACTCGCCAGGCTCGCAGAGGCGCAGCCCCGTGCTGTCCACCAGCAGGTGCACGGACGCGCTCCCCGCCTTCGGCAGCGACACCGCCAGTGTCTCGGCCCGGCGGCTCAGGGTAGAGTGGTCCGGCACCGCGAGGTCGAGCCCGAGCAGCCGGAGGATGGAGCCGATCAGGCCTTCGGTCTGGCGCAGCGCCAGGCGGAACACCGCCCGCAGCGTCAGGGCGGTGGTGATTGCCAGGGTCGAATACGAGGGCTGCCCGCCCCGGCCGATGCGCGGCTCGGCCTTCCAAGCGGTGGCCGCCTCCGGCGTGAACCACACGGTCAGACTGCCGCGGGCGCGCAGGCCGGCGTCGTACGCGGCCCAGTGGGTCACCCGATGCTTCTGCTTCGGGGTGTGATGGCGGCGAGCGGCGCTCGCTTTAGGCAGCAAGAGGGGTGCCCCGGCAGGGTGGAGGGGACTCGCCCCGGCCTCACCCTACCCGAAGCCACCCAGGCGGGCGACCGCTGCAACAAGGTGGCGGCACGCCGATCAGCCGGCAGATAGGTGTTATCAGGGCCAGGCCAGAAATACCAGGCAGAGTCAGAGCAGCGGACGGCAGTATGGACGCAGTCAGGGGATCTGAATTGTATTTGAAACCCGCTGGCGGTTGATGCGTTGGCCCATCGGCGCCTTTACCGGATGCAGGCCGCGCAGCCGGGTCCAGGAACTAGAGGAAACGCTGTGGTTGCCATATCCGCCCCAGGTTCTCTGAGGCCGCTCCATCCGCTTCACGCAATCCTTCTCGCCTTTCCGCTCCCTCTGTTCTTGGGTGCGCTGCTCAGCGATCTCGCCTACCAGGCGAGCTTCCATGTGCAATGGGCCAATTTCTCGTCCTGGCTCATCGCCGGCGGATTGCTTGTCGGCGCCTTCGCCTTGCTTTGGGCGCTGGTCAATCTGTTTCGCGGCAGAATGGCACGCAGGGGACGCCCGACCATCTATTTTGTCGTGTTGCTCGCAATGTGGGTGCTCGGCTTCGTCAATGCCCTCGTCCACGCGAAGGATGCCTGGGCGACCATGCCGGAGGGCCTTTATCTGTCGGTGATTGTAGCGCTCCTGGCGCTCGTCGCAGCCTGGATCGGCTATTCCGGATTCCGGGCCAGAGGGGTGGAATGATGCGCTCGTCTCTTCTGGTGGTCGGCGCCGTGGTGATCGCCCTGTCCGCCTGCGACAGCGGCCCCGACCCGGTGCAATATGGTCCCAACCCGGATCTGCCCGAACCGCAGCGCGGCCTGTTGCCCGCCATGAAGATCCCGAGGCCGGCAAATTGGGGCAATGATCGCCCGAGGGTACCGCAGGGGTACAGGATCGAGCCTATCGCCACGGATCTCAGGATCCCGCGTCAGACCCTGGTGCTTCCCAATGGCGACATCCTGGTTGCGGAGGGAACGGGCGGCAGCGCGCATGCGCTCCGCCCCAAGGACTTCATCGCGAATTTCATCAAGAGCCTGGGCAAGACTTCGGTGAAGGGCGGCAATCGGCTGACGCTGCTGCGCGACGCTGACGGCGACGGCACCTACGAAGCACGAGGCATCTTCGCCGACAACCTCAACGCGCCCTATGGTCTCGCGCTGGTCAACGGCGCCATTTACGTCGCCAACCAGGATTCGGTGGTGCGCTTCGACTATCGTGACGGCCAGACCGAGGCGAGCGGGCCGCCGGTGAGGGTCGCGGAACTGCCGTCGGCGATCAATCACCACTGGACGAAGGCGATGACCGCCAGCCCTGATGGCCGCTTTCTCTATGTCGGCATCGGATCCAACAGCAACATCACCGAGCGCGGGATGGACGCCGAGGTCGACCGGGCAAGGGTGTGGCAGATCGATACACAGACGGGAGCGCACAGGCCTTACGCGACCGGTCTCCGCAACCCCACCGCTCTCGCCATTCAGCCGGGAACGGACCAGCTCTGGGCGGTGGTGAACGAAAGGGACGAAATCGGCCCCAACCTTGTTCCGGATTACCTGACTGCGGTGCGTGAGGGCGGCTTCTACGGGTGGCCCTACAGCTATTGGGGCCAGAATGTCGATCCGCGCGCGCAGCCGCAGGACCCGCAGAAGGTCGCCTCGGCAATCCGCCCGGACTACAGCCTGGGATCGCATGTGGCAGCGCTTGGCCTGGCCTTCTCGACCCCGGCAATGGGTGCGGGTTTCGCCGAAGGGGCATTTGTCGGTGAGCATGGTAGCTGGAACCGCAGCACACCCGTCGGCTACAGGGTGATCTTCGTGCCGTTCCGCGACGGCCGGCCCGCCGGCGACCCGATCGATTTCGTTTCCGGTTTCCTGAACGACGACGGCAACACGCGTGGCCGACCGGTCGGGGTGACGGTGGATCCGCGCGGCGCCTTGATCGTCGCCGACGACCTGTCGAACACGGTCTGGAGAATCACGGCGAACCAACCCCAACCGGCGGCAACATCAGCATCCGGCGAGGGCCAGTCCTCTCGGACTCGCTGACGCCGCAAGGCAGGCGGGCTTGCGCGGCTATCGGGCTGTTGCAACCGTCCCCATCGGCTCCGGCCACGTCGCCGCGCCCGGCAGATAGGGCATGATCGGGCAGCCACGGCGCCCCCTGGTGCGCGGGCGTTGACATCAGGGGCCCGGCGATGTCCGGTTTCCTCCAGCCAGGATCCGGGGCACCACCCCGGGCCGTGAAAGGGAAACCATGTCCGCAGCGCAGCCGAACCAGAACGCCATCCACGGGCAAGCGGCCGCGACGGCCGATGCGGTCATCGTCGGCGCCGGTTTCGCGGGGCTCTACATGCTGCACCGGCTGCGCGGGCTCGGCCTGACGGTCCGGGTCTTCGAGGCGGCGGATGGGGTCGGCGGCACCTGGTACTGGAACCGCTATCCCGGCGCGCGCTGCGATGTCGAGAGCATGCAGTACTCCTATTCCTTTTCGGAGGCGTTGCAGCAGGAATGGCAGTGGTCGGAGCGCTTCGCCGGCCAGCCGGAAATCCTGCGCTACGCCAACCATGTCGCCGACCGCTTCGACCTCCGGCGCGACATCCGCTTCGAGACCCGCGTGACCGCCGCCCGCTTCGACGAGGCGAGCGGCCGCTGGCTGGTGGAGACGGATCGCGGCGATCGGGTCTCGGCGCAATACTGCATCATGGCCACCGGCTGCCTCTCGGCGGCGCGGATGCCGGAGATCCCCGGTATCGAGAGCTTCGCGGGCGGCATCTACCATACCGGCCACTGGCCGCATGCGGGGGTGGATTTCACCGGCCAGCGCGTCGCGGTCATCGGCACCGGCTCCTCGGCCATCCAGGCGATCCCGGTGATCGCGGCGCAGGCGGCGCATCTGCATGTCTTCCAGCGCACGCCGAATTTCAGCATCCCCTCGCGCAACCAGCCGATGGATGCGGCATACGAGGCGCTGTGGAAAACCGACTATGCCGCGCGCCGCCGGCAGGCGCGGGAGATGCGGACCGGCATCCTCTACCCGCTCAACGAACAATCGGCGCTGGAGGTCTCGCCGGAAGAACGGCAGCGGGAATACGAGGGGCGCTGGGAAACCGGCGGCACCGCCTTCATGGCCGCCTTCAAGGATCTGGCGACCAGCCAGGCCGCCAACGACACCGCGGCGGATTTCGTGCGCGGGAAGATTCGCGCCCAGCTCCGTGATCCCGCGGTGGCCGAGGCGCTGCAGCCGCGCAACCACCCGATCGGCACCAAGCGCATCTGCGTCGATACCGACTACTACGCCACCTTCAACCGGGACAACGTCACCCTGGTGGATGTCCGCCGGTCACCGATCCAGGCGATCACGCCCACCGGCCTGAGGACCCGCGATTCCGCCCATGAATTCGACAGCCTGGTCTTCGCCACCGGCTTCGACGCCATGACCGGCGCCCTGACCCGGATCGACCTCCGCGGCCGGGCCGGACGCAGCCTGGCGGGGAAATGGGCCGAGGGGCCGCGCAGCTATCTCGGCCTGATGACCGCCGGCTTCCCGAACCTGTTCATGATTACCGGCCCCGGCAGCCCCTCGGTGCTCAGCAACATGATCGTCTCGATCGAGCAGCATGTGGACTGGATCACCGACTGCATCCGGCACCTGCGCGCGCGCGGCCTGGCCTGCATCGAGGCCACCGCCGAGGCCGAGGATGCCTGGGTGGCGCATGGCAACGAGGTGGCGGAACGCACGCTCTACCCCGCCGCCAATTCCTGGTACATGGGCGCGAATATCCCGGGCAAGCCGCGCGTCTTCATGCCCTATATCGGCGGCGTCGGGGTCTATCGGCAGATCTGCAGCGACATCGCCGGCAAGGGCTATGAGGGTTTCCGCCTCACCGCCCCCGATGCCATTGCCGATGTGGCGGCGGAATAGGGGCGCCCGCCATGGGTCCGCTTTCCGCCATCACGGTCCTCGACCTGACCCGGGTGCGATCCGGCCCCACCTGCGTGCGGCAGCTCGCGGACTGGGGCGCCAATTGCATCAAGATCGAGGCGCCGGATGAGATCGACACCGGCAAGGGCATGGGCGGCGAGCGGCACGGGCCGGACTTCCAGCATGTCCACCGCAACAAGCGCGGCATCACGCTGAACCTGAAGCATCCGGCCGGTCTCGCGGGTTTCCGGCGGCTGGTGGCGCGGGCCGATGTGGTGGTGGAGAATTACCGGCCGGATGTGAAGACCCGCCTCGGCATCGGCTACGAGGCCCTGGCCGCCATCAATCCGCGCATCATCCTCGGCTCCATCTCCGGCTTCGGCCAGGACGGGCCCTATGCGCGGCGCCCCGGCTTCGACCAGATCGCCCAGGGCATGGGCGGGCTGATGAGCGTCACCGGCCTGCCCGGCCAGGGACCGGTGCGCGCCGGCATCCCGGTGGCGGACCTGACGACGGGGCTGTTCTGCGCCATCGGCATCCTCGCCACCCTGTTGGAGCGGGAGCGGACGGGCAAGGGGCGCTGGGTCCATACCAGCCTGCTGGAATCCATGGTGGCGATGATGGATTTCCAGGCCACCCGCTGGACCATGGCGGGCGAGGTGCCGGGGCAGGTCGGCAACGACCATCCGACCACCGTGCCGACCGGCCTGTTCCACACCGCCGATGGCGTCATCAACCTGGCCGGCGGCGGCGAGGAGATGTGGCGCCGCATCGTCGAGACGCTCGGCATCGGGGAAGCGGCGCAGGACCCCGATCTCGCCACCGAGGCAGCGCGCTCGCGCAACCGCGGCAAGGTGAACGCGGCCTTGCAGGCGGCGCTGCTGCAGGACAGCAGCGCCGCCTGGGTGGAGCGGCTCAACCGGGCGGGCGTGCCGGCCGGGCCGGTCTACAGCATGGACCAGGTCTTCGCCGACCCGCAGGTGCAGCATCTCGGCCTGGCCTGGAGCGTGGAGCATCCGCTGCTCGGCACGCTCCGGCTGGTGCGCTCGCCCATCCAGATGCCGGGTGTCGAATCGCCACGGCGGCCGACCCCGGAGCGGGGCGAGCATACCGATGCGGTGCTGGCCGAATTCGGCTTCTCGCCCGAGGAGGTCGCGGCCCTGCGCGCAGCGCGGGCGCTATAGGGCCGCAGGGCCACGCTGCTGCGCGTCATGGCCGGGGTGGCCGGCGGGGCGCGCCACGCCGCTTGCCGGGCTGAAGCATTGCTGCCGGCCCAACCGCGGGCCAGGATGCGCGCAAGGGGGGGGTTGCACCTCCGGGGAGAAGCGATGGTGTCCGGCGCCCTTGGCCCGATTGATTGCGACGTGCATCCGGCCGTGCCCGGCATGGCGGCCCTCCTGCCGCATTTCGACCCGCATTGGCGCGAGGTGGTGGAGAGCCGTGGCATAGACGGGCTCGACCTCGCGCTCTATCCGCCCGAGGCGCCGATCAGTTGCCGGCCGGACTGGCACCGGCCGGGCAGCAAGCCGGGCTCGGATCTCGGCCGGCTCCGTTCGCAACTGCTCGATCCCTTCCGGACCAGCTTCGCGATCGGCCATTGCCTCTATGGCGGGCCGATGATGTTCAGCGAGGATCTCGGCGCCGCCATCTGCCGCGCAACCAATGACTGGATCGCGCGCGAATGGCTGGACCACGAACCCCGCCTCCGCGCCTCCATCGTGGTGCCGCTGCAAAGCCCGGAACTGGCGGTGGAGGAGATCGAGCGCCGTGCCCCGGACCGGCGCTTCGTCATGGTGTTGTTGCCGGCGGGGCATGAGCTGATGCTCGGCCGGCGGTCGCTCTGGCCGATCTACGCGGCGGCGGAACGGCATGGGTTGCCGGTCGGCATCCATGCCGGCAGCGCGCTCCGTCAGGCACCGACCGGCACCGGCTGGCCCTCCTTCCTCATCGAGGAGCATGTCTCATTCGCCCAGACCTTCCAGAGCCAGCTTCTCAGCCTGATCGCCGAGGGGGTCTTCACGAAATTCCCGGCGCTCCGCGTGGTGCTGCTGGAATCCGGCTTCACCTGGCTGCCGAATTTCATGTGGCGCGGCACCAAGATGTGGCGGGCGATGCGGAAGGAGATCCCCTGGGTGGACCGCTCGCCGGCCGAGATCCTGCGGGACCGCGTGCGCGTCACGCTGCAGCCCACCGACGCGCCGCCCGACCCGGCGATGCTGGGGCGCGTGCTGGAGCAGATCGGCAGCGACGACATGCTGCTCTATTCCACGGACTGGCCACACTGGCGCTTCGAGGGCGACGACCCGCTGCCCGCCGGCCTGCCGCCCGGCCTCGCGCGGAAGCTGATGCTGGACAATCCGCTGGACACCTTCCCGCGGTTGCAGGAGGTCCCGTCATGAGCAGCTCGACCCTCGCGCGGCCCTTGGCGGAGCCGGCCTCCCGGCTCCGGGTGATCGACTGCGACGTGCATCCGGTGCCGCGCGACCGCGACGAGATCGGGCGCTACCTGCCGCGCGCCTGGCAGGAGCATTGGCAGGTCTATGGCCACCGGCTGCGGCAGCCCTTCCTGGATTCCATGCCCTATCCGAAGGCCGCGCCCGCCCTGTCGCGGCGCGATGCCTGGCCGCCCGCCGGCGGGCCGCCCGGCAGCGACCTCGACTTCCTCCGCACCCAGCATCTCGACCCGCATGGCCTGGAATACGGGCTGCTGTTTCCCCTGCGGCCACGCGGAATCGACGAGCGCAACCTCGGTTTCGGCAATGCCATGTGCCAGGCGATGAATGACTGGCAGGTGGATTGCTGGACCTCGCGCGAGCCCCGGCTGAAGGCCGCCATCAATGTGCTGACCGATGACCCCGCCGGCGCGGTGGCGGAGATCCGGCGCTGCGCCGGCAACCGCGATTTTCGTGCTGTGCAGATGGCGACCCGCACCAATGAGCCGCTCGGCCGCCGCCGCTACTGGCCGATCTTCGAGGCGGCAGCGCAGCACGACCTGCCACTCGGCCTGCACAACAACGGCATGCCCGGCCATGCGGTGACCGGCGGCGGCGCGCCGAGCTATTACTTCGAGGAACACCAGGCGGTTGCCATGACCATGGCCGCCATGGTGAGCAGCCTGGTGCTGGAGGGGGTCTTCGAGCGCTTCCCGGAGCTCCGGGTCGTGGTGATCGAGGGCGGCTTCGGCTGGGTGCCCTCGCTCACCTGGCGCCTCGACCGCCACTGGGAGGTGCTGCGGAGCGAGGTGCCCCACCTGAAGCACCCGCCGAGCTTCTACATCAAGCGGAACATCTGGTTCACCACCCAGCCGGTCGAGGAGCCGGAGAATCCTGGGGATCTGCGCCACCTGCTGGACTGGATCGGCTGGGACCGGCTGCTCTTCTCCTCCGACTACCCGCATTGGGATTCCGACGATCCGCGCTTCGCCTTCAAGATCACGATGAGCGAGGCAGAGCGCCGGATGCTCTTCGCGGAGAATGCGCGGGCCGTGTTCCGGCTGGGCTGACCAGGGCGCAAGGATCGAGGGAGGCAGCATCATGCGACGCAGGACCCTGCTGGCCGGCATGCCCGCCGCATTGGCGGCGCCGCGCATCGGCCACGCCAGCACCTTCCCCGGCGCCGATATCCGCATCATCAGCGGCGCCCCGCCGGGCGGCACCAGCGACCTCTTCTGCCGGCTGCTGGCGGAGAAGCTGCAGCCGCGCTTCCGCCAGCGCGTCATCGTCGAGAACCGTGGCGGTGCCGGCGGTCTGGTGGGTGCCGTGGCGGTTTCCTCCCTGGCGCCGGATGGCCACAATGTCTTTGCCACCTCCATGGGCGTGCAGGCGGTGATGGGGCAATTGCCGGGGCAGGTGATGCCGATCGACCCGGACCGCGACCTCACGCCGCTGTCGAATGGCTGCGGCATCCCGAACATGCTGATCGGCAGCTTCCGCTCGCCCTTCGCCACCGTGCCGGAGCTGATTGCCCATGCCAGGGCCAATCCCGGCAAGCTGACCTATGCCTCGGCCGGCAGCGGCGGGTCGCAGCACCTGGCGGCGGAATTGTTCAAGACGATGACCGGCACCGACATCCTCGGCATCACCTATCGCGGCGGCGCGCCGGCGGTGCTCGCCGTGGTGGCTGGCGAGGTGGATATGTATTTCGGCAATTTCCCGGAAGTCTACGGCCAGGTCCGCCAGGGCGGCGTGCGCCCGCTGGCGATCGGCAGCCCGGAGCCGAGCCCGCTGGCGCCCGGCGCACCGGTCATGGCCAGCTTCGTGCCGGGCTATGAGGTGGTGAACTGGTTCGGCCTGGCCGGCCCCGGCAATCTGGACCGCACCGCCATGGCCCGCTGGACCGAGGCCCTGCTGGCGATCCGCGACGACCCTGATTTCCGCCGCCGCATGGCCGAGAACGGCATGGATGTGCTGCTCGGCACGCCGGAGGAACTGCGCGAGCGCATCGCCCGGGACAAGCGGCTCTGGGGCGACCTCATCCGCACTGCCGGCCTGCGGGGCGAATAGGCGAAGGGCGCCGGAAGGGGCAGCAGGGGGCTCCTGGCGGGACGAGGCGGCCGCGCGCGGCCAGCCCGCGACCGCCTGTCAGCGGTCCCGGGAGACCCGGGAGGGCAGCACCCGTATCGCGGGCGAATCCTCTTCGAGATTGACCCTGTGGTTGAGACTGCTAGGAAGATTTCACCGGCAGCGATGCGCTCGGCCACAGGCGGGGAACATTCCAGATCACACCGCAATCCGCTGCGCCCAGACATCAGGTCTGGAGGCCTTCCCGGACATGCAGGCGGAGTTCGCCTGGCTGCCCCAGGCCGGCAATACCCGTGCCACCGAGCCACTGGATGAGTTGGCCCGCATGCGCCCCCCGGTGAAGCGGCGGTCGCTCGGCGCCCTGGTCGCCACGCTGGCGCCGGCGCTGCCTGGATCGCCCCAAGGCCGGGTTGCCGGGGCGGAAGCGCCGGACCAGCAGAACTGGCAGGAATTCCAGCGGCGCTTCATGGAGCCGGATGGGCGCGTCATCGATACCGCGAATGGCCGGGTCTCGCATTCCGAGGGCCAGGGCTGGGCGCTGCTGCTGGCCGCCGGGCATGGCGACCGGTCCAGTTTCGACCGGGTGCTCCACTGGACCCAGAAGACCCTCCGGCGGCGGACCGACTCCCTGTTTTCCTGGCGCTACCGGCCGGGCGCGACCCCGCCGGTGGATGACCCCAACAACGCGACGGATGGCGACCTCTACATCGCCTGGGCCCTGCTGCGGGCCGCCGAGCGCTGGCGGGACCCCGCCCTGCAAGCGGCCGGCGCAGCCATCGGCCGCGACATCCTGCGCCTGCTGCCGCGCGAGGCCGCCGGGCAATTGCTGCTGCTGCCCGGCGTGCATGGCTTTGAAATGGCCGCGGGATTGGTGGTCAACCCCTCCTATTTCGTCTTTCCGGCCTATGCCGCGCTCGCCCACGCCGTGCCGGACCCACGCTGGAACCGCCTCACGCTGGATGGCCTCGGCCTTCTCCGCCAAGCACGCTTCGGCCGCTGGGGGCTGCCGCCGGATTGGCTGACGGTGCGCCGGGCCGGCGGCCCCCTTGCCCTGCCGTCCCGCTGGCCGCCGCGCTTCTCCTTCGACGCGGTGCGGATTCCGCTGCTGCTCGCCTGGGCCGGGCATGGCGCGGAACCGGCGGTGGCGGCGGCCCGGACCTTCTGGTCCGACCCGGCCCAGGCCGGCCCGCCCGCCTGGGCCGATCTGGCAACGGATGCGGTGGCCGGATTCCCGGCCTCCCCGGGTGTGCGCGCCATCGCCTCCCTGGCCGCCGCGGTTGCAACCCCCGGTCTGCCGGTCGCCATCCCTTCGGTCCAGGCCGCAGCGGATTATTACGCGGCGGCGCTGATCCTGCTGGTTGGTATGGCCGCCAGGGACCTTGGGTTGAATGCCGCAAGAGTTACACATTGAGCATCCCAGGCGCTTGGCGATTTTCTACTGGAATTTACTCACGGAAGCGTGAATTTAACCTCTAGGCGAACCAGGGAATCAACCTCATGCGTGCAGAACGGCAGGACACCGACGTGGTCCGGGTTGCCGCTGCCTTCGGCGTGCCGGGGCTGCGGTACCGGAACTTCGGCAACCGGCCGGTCCGCGCCGGCGCCGCCCCTGCCGGCCCGCCGGCGCCAGCCACCCCGGCATTGCCCCCCCTCGCCGAAGCCACCCTGCTGGCCGCGCCGGAGGCCGTTGCCGGCATCCGGCCCATCGCCGCCACGCCTGCTGCTCCTGCCTTCACCGGCAACGGCCGGGTCATCCCGCTGATGCGGCCGGTGATGGTTGCTGCGCCGGCTCCGCCGCAGCCCGCCGCGGCGGTGGAATTCCGCCTGATTCGCCAGGCCTTCGGCGGTACCCTGTCGCCAGCCCTGCCGATCCGGGCAAATTGGCCCGGACCCGCGGCGGAGGTGCCTGGCGGACTGCCGCTCATCGCCACCGCCGTCGCCAAGGCGACACCCGGACTGCCCCCGCCATTGCCCGCCGGGCGGCCCCGTTCGACCCGCCAGGCCGTGGCGGCCCTGGCCTTCGCGGCAGACCTGGACTGATGCCGCTCGTCTGCATCGCCTCGCCGAAAGGCGGCGTCGGCAAGACCATGGTTGCCGCGAATCTCGCCCATGCGCTGTGCCGCGCCGGCCGGCGTGTGCTGGCCATCGATTGCGATCCGCAGAATGCGCTGCGCCTGCATTTCGGCCTGCCGCTGGACGACCATGCGGGCTTCATGGCGGGGCTGCCGCGGCGCCCGGACTGGCGGGCCGCGATCCGCGAAACGCCCTCCGGCGTCCGGCTGCTGCCGCATGGCACGGTGGATGCGCGCGGCGTCCTCGCGCTGGCCGCCGCGATGGAGCGGGACCCCGACCTGCTCGGCGCGCCGCTGCGCGCCATCCTGGCCGACCCCGATCTCGTCGTGGTCGCGGATACCGCGCCGGGGCCTTCCCGGGCGCTGGCCGCGCTGGTGCCGCATGCCGCCACCCTGGCCATCGTGCTGCTCGCCGATGGCGGCAGCACGGCCCAATTGCCGGAACTCGAATCCGGCCGGTTCCTCGGCCGCGGCACCCTGGGCGGCCTCTTCGCGGCCCGCATGCGCGTCGTGCTGAACGAGGTGGAATCGGGCTCCCGGCTCTCGACCGAAGTGGCCGGCGCCATGGCGCGGCATTTCGGCCCGCGCCTGCTCGGCGCCATCTGCCGCGACATGGCGGTGGCCGAGGCGCTCGCCTGCCAGCGGCTGGTCGCGGACCATGCCCCGGACAGCCCCGCGGCGGCGGATCTGCAGGATATCGCCCAGACGGTCGATCTCGCGCTCTTCGCCGCGGCGCCGGCGCAGCCGGCGGCACCCCTCTGGGGGCCGGTTTGAGCCCTGCCGCGCCGCCGGGCTGGCGGCTGTCCGGATGGCATGCGGGCCTGCCCGTCCTCTCCCTGGCCGCCGGGCTGCTGCTGCTGCCGCCGATCCTCTTCGTGCCGCTCGATGCGGCGCGGCAGGGGATCTTCGCGCTGGGCTGCCTGCTGCTGTTCCTGGTGGTGAACCGGCGGCCCGGACGCCGCGCCTCGGCCTTCCTCGCCGCGCTGTCCCTCGCCGTCACGCTACGCTACCTGCATTGGCGGCTCACCGAGACGCTGGAGCCCGAGACCCTCCTGCAGGGCTTCTTCATGATCGGCCTGGTGCTGGCCGAGGTCTATGCCGGCATCTCCCTCTGCCTCGGCTATTTCCAGACCCTCGCGCCGCTCGACCGCAAGCCCGTGCCGCTGCCGGAGGACCCGCAGACCTGGCCGAAGGTGGATGTCTTCATCCCGACCTACAACGAGTCGATGGAGGTGGTGAAGCCGACCGTGCTCGCCGCGCTGGCGATGGACTGGCCCGAGGACCGCTTCAACGTCTATATCCTGGATGACGGCCGCCGGCCGGAATTCCGCCGCTTCGCCGAGGAATGCGGCGCCGGCTACATCATCCGCCCGGACAACAAGGGCGCCAAGGCCGGCAACATCAACCACGCCCTGGCCCAGACCGATGGCGAGTTCATCGCCATCTTCGACTGCGACCACGTGCCCACCCGGGCTTTCCTGCAATTCACCCTGGGCTGGCTGGTCCGCGACGCGCACCTCGCCATGGTGCAGACGCCGCACTACTTCTACTCCCCCGATCCCTTCGAGCGGAACCTCACCGCCGGCCGCGACGTGCCGAACGAGGGGCTGATGTTCTACGGCCTGGTGCAGCCGGGCAACGACCTCTGGAACGGCAGCTTCTTCTGCGGCTCCTGCGCCGTCATCCGCCGCACCGCGCTGCTGGAGGTGGGCGGCGTCCCGCATGAGACGGTGACGGAGGATTGCCATTGCAGCCTGCGGATGCAGCGCCGCGGCTGGCACACCGCCTATCTGCGCATGCCGCTCGCCTCCGGCCTCGCGACCGAACGCCTGCTGATCCATATCGGCCAGCGCATGCGCTGGGCGCGCGGCATGATCCAGATCCTGCGCGTGGAGAATCCGCTCACCGCCTCCGGCCTCAGCCTGGCGCAGCGGCTTTGCTACTTCTCCTCGATGTTCCACTTCATGTTCGCGCTGCCGCGGGTGGTCTTCCTCACCTCGCCGCTCGCCTTCCTGCTGCTCGGGCAGAACGTGATCGCCGCCTCGCCGCTGGCGATCCTGGCCTATGCGGGGCCGCATATCGTGCATGCGGTGGCCACCGGCAGCCGGCTCGCGGGCGGGGTGCGGCACTCCTTCTGGAGCGAGATCTACGAGACCGTCCTGGCGCTCTACCTGGTGCCGCTCACGATCATGACCCTCATCAACCCGCGCAAGGGCAAGTTCAACGTGACCGACAAGGGCGGGCTGCTGGCCGAGGGCTACTACGATCTCCGCGCCGTCTGGCCGAACCTGGTGCTGGCCCTGCTGCTGCTGGCCGGGATCGGCTTCGGCCTGCATGGCGCGCTGGCCAATCCGGTGGACTCGCTGGAATTCCAGGCCTTCCTGCTCAATGGCATCTGGGCCCTGCTCTGCCTGGTGCCGGTCGCCGCCGGCCTGGCGGTGGGCCGCGAGCGGCGGCAGGTGCGGTCGCATTCGCGGCTGCCGGTGGCGCTGCCGGCGGCGCTGGTCCTGCCCGATGGCAGGCGCTTCGAGGGTGTTACCGGCGACATCTCGCTCGGCGGCGCCTCGCTGGATGTCGCGGGCATGGATCTGCCGGAATCGGGCGAGGCGATGGTCGAGATCGATCTCGGCCATGACCGCGTCGCCATCCCCGGCCGGGTGCGGCGCGCCAGCGGTGCTTCGGTCCATGTCAATTTCGCGCCGCGCAGCCTGGTGGACGAGGGCAACCTCGTGCGCGCGGTCTTCGGCCGGGCGGATGCCTGGACCGCCTGGGACCGGCACCAGGGCGACCGCCCGCTGCGGTCCCTCTGGGCCGTCGTGGCGAGCGCCGGCGCCGCCTTCGTCGGGCAGTCGCAGCTCTGGCACCTGCTGCGCTTGCGCCGCGCACCGGTGGTTGCTCCGCGCCGGCCGGTTTCCACCCCCTCCCCCGCCGCCACGCAGGAACGCCGCACCGAGGTGCTCCGCCCGCGGCTTTCCGGCAATGCGGCCCGCACCGCCGGCGGCGCGCTGCTGCTGCTGCTCACGCTCACGGCCGGGGCGCAGGCGCAGCCGGGCCGGGCGGGAGCAGGCCAGGCCACGGCGCCGCAGATCATCCCGCCCCTGGCCCTGCCGCCGGGGGCGGAGCTGCCGCAGCCGGCCGCCACGCCGGCGCCACCCGCCGCCCGCCAGGTCAACGTCACCCTCCGCCAATTGGGCCTCGGCGGCCCGATGCAGATGCGCGGCATCTCCGACCTGCAAGGGGTGCAGTTCGGGGTGCGCGGCGATGAGGTGGTGACGGGCGCGCGGCTCGTCGTCTCGGGCGCCACCTCGCCCGGGCTGATCGCGGAGCTCAGCCAGATCGCGATCACGCTGAACGAGGAATTCATCGGTGCCATCCAGCCGGATCGGGCGCGGCCGGCCTTCGGGCCGATCGAGTTCCAGGTCAGCCCGCTGTTCTTCAGCGACCTCAACCGGCTGAATTTCCGCTTCTCCGGTCGCTATACCCAGGAATGCAACGACCCGCTCTCCGGCCTGCTCTGGGCGACGGTTTCGGACTTGTCGAGCCTGCACCTCACCCTGGAGCGGCTGGTCCTGCCGCGCGACCTGGCGCGGCTGCCGGAGCCCTTCTTCGACCCGCGGCAAATGCGCAGCGCCCTGACCCTGCCGGTGATCCTGCCGCCCGAGCCAGGCACCGAGACGCTGCGGGCCGCCGCCATCGCCACCTCCTGGTTCGCCATGCTGGCCGATTACCGTGGCGCCGCCTTCCCGGTGCAGGCCACGCCGCCCTCCCAGGGCCATGCCATCCTCGTCGCGACAGGGCCGGGCACGGTCGCCGGGCTGGACCTGCCCCGCTTCCAGGGACCGACCCTGGCCCTGCTGCCCAATCCGAACGACCCGCTGGGCCAGATCCTGGTGATCGGCGGCCGCACGCCGGCCGAGGCGAGCACCGCCGCCACCGGCCTCGCCCTCGCCCGCGCCGCCCTATCGGGCGAGAGCGCGATGCTGGAGGCGGTGGAGGCGGCGCCGCGCCAGCCCTATGACGCGCCGCGCTGGCTCCGGCCCGACCGGCCGGTCCGCTTCGGCGAGCTGGTGGAGGCGGAGCAGTTGCAGGCGCATGGCTATGCGCCGGGCGCCGTCACCATCCCGGTGCGGACCGCGCCCGACCTCTATCTCGCGCGGGCGCGCGGCGTGCCGGTGGAACTGCGCTTCCGCACGCCGCCGGGGCCGGTGCTCGATACCGCCGTGTCGCGGCTCGATGTGGCGCTGAGCGGGTCCTTCCTGCGCAGCGTGCCGCTGCGCGCCGCCATGCCGTCCTGGCCCTGGTCCGAGGCCGCCCGCTGGTTCGGCTATCCCGGCGAGCGCGAGCGGGCCAGCGCCAGCCTGCCGCCCTACCTCCTGTCCGGCAGCAACGACCTGCAACTGCGCTTCGACATGCGGCCGCTCAACCGCGGCGACTGCGTGGCGGTGCCGGGCGACATCCACGCCGCGATCGACCCCGACAGCACGATCGACCTCTCCCGCGCGCATCGCTTCACGGTGCTGCCGAATCTCGCGCTCTTCGCCAGCGCGGGCTTTCCCTTCACCCGCATGGCCGATCTCTCCGGCACCGCGGTGGTGCTGCCGGAGCGGCCGAACCCGGTGGAGATCTCCGCCATGCTGAACCTGGTCGGGCGGCTCGCGGCCATTGTCGGGCATCCGGCGACCGGCCTCGTGGTGAGCGGCCCCTCGGGCCTGCGCGAGGCGGCGGAGCGCGACCTGATCGTGCTCGGCACGCTTGGCCGCCACGCTGCCCTGGCCTCGCTGCTGCGCGATGCCGCGCCGGTGCGGCTGGAGGGCAACCGCCTCGCTTTGGCCCTGCCGGGCCCGATGCAGGAATTGCGGGAGATGTTCCCGGGTGGCGCGGCGCTCAGTGACGAACGCAACCGCGCCGCGGCGCGGCTCGGCGGCCCGGCGGAGGGCTTCGGCGCGCTGATCGGCTTCGAATCGCCGCTGCGCTCCGGCCGCTCCGTCGTGGTGGTGACCGGCGCCACGCCGGGCGGCGTCGAAGCCATGGCCGCGGCGCTGCGCAACCCGCTGCAGCAGCCGCGGGTGCAGGGCGACCTCGCCGTGCTGGCCGGCGGCCGCGTCGAAGGCTTCCGCACCGGCGCCACCTATGAGCATGGCGCGCTGCCCTTCTGGCTCTGGCCCGAATACTATTTCGGCCATCGGCCGGAGGTGATGCTGGGCATCCTTGCCCTGGCCTGCCTGCTGATCGCCTGGCCGGTGCACCGGTCGCTGCGGGCCCGGGCGGCGCGGCGCCTGCGCGCGAGGACGCCATGAGCCAGCCGCGGGTGTTTCCGATCCTGGTGCTTGCCGCCTCCCTGGGCGCCTGGGCGCTGCCGGCTTCGGCGCAGGAGAATGGTGCGGTCGCGGCGCTGCTGCGGCAGGGCGGCCATTGGCGGCAGCAGAACCGCGCCGACCTGGCGCTCCGCACCTATGAACGCGTGCTGGCCGCCGAGCCCGCGAATGCCGAGGCCCTGGCCGGCGCGGCCCAGGCCGAGGCGCAGCTCGGCAATCGCAGCGCGGCGGAGGCGCTGCTGGCACGGCTGCGCCAGGCCGCGCCCGGCGACCCCCGCCTCGCCGAGGTGGAGGCCGGGATCCGCGGCGCCGGCCTCGACAGCGCGGGCCTGGCCGAGGCGCGCCGCCTGGCCCAGGCCGGACGCACGGCCGAGGCGGTGGCCCGATACCGCGAGCTGTTCGGCGCCAGCCGCCCGCCGCTGGCCCTCGCGCCCGAATTCTACACCCTGCTCGCCGGCACCGAAGGCGGCCATGCCGAGGCGCGGGACGCTCTGGCGGCCATGGCGGCAGGGGCCAGGGGCAATGCCCGGCTGCAACTCGCCCATGCCCAGGTGCTGACCTATCGCGAGGCATCGCGCGCCGAGGGCATGGCGCTGCTGGGCCGGCTTGCCGCCGACCCGGCGGTAGGCGCCGCCGCCACCGCAGCGTGGCGCCAGGCGCTGCTCTGGCTTGGCACCGGGCCCGCCGCCGTGCCGGAACTCGAAGCCTATCTGCGGCAGGTGCCGAACGATTCCGCCATGGCGCGGCGACTGGCCGAGGCGCAGGCCCCGCCGGCCGGCGCCGCCCCCGCCGATCTCGCCCGCCAAGCCGGCTTCGAGCGGCTGAATGCCAATCGCCTGCGCGAGGCCGCGGCGGGGTTCGAGGCGGCGCTCGCGGCCAATCCGCGGGATGCCGATGCGCTGGGCGGGCTTGGCGTGGTGCGGCTGCGCGAAGGCCGCATGGCCGAGGCCCGGGACCTGCTGGAAGCCGCCATCGCCGCCGCGCCGGAGCACCGGGCGCAGTGGCAGCGCGCCCTCGACGGCGCCGCCTATGCCACCGAATTGGCCGATGGCCGCGCCCGGCTGCGCGCCGGGGAAACCGAGGCCGCCGAGGCCGCGCTCACCCGCGCCGCCGGGCGCGAGGTGCCCGACCGCGCCGATGCCGAGGCGCTGCTCGGCGACATCCTGCTCCGCCGCGGCGATGCGGCGGCGGCGGAGGCGCGCTACCGCGCGGCGCTGGCGCGGCGGCCCGATTTCGGTGCGGCGCTCACTGGGTTGCAACGTGCCCTGCGGTTGCAGGGGCGTGGGCCCGAAGCCGAGGCGCTCGCCCGGCGGATCGAGGCGCCTGCCCGCAACCAGCCGCCGAGCCGCTCCACCGCGCTGCGCGAGCAGGCGGCACGGGCCGCCGACCCGGATGCCGCCCTGGCGCTGCTCCGCGCTGCGGTCGCGGCCGATCCGGCGGACCCTTGGGCGCGGCTCGACCTGGCCCGTGCCCTGCGGCGGCAGGGCCGCATGGCCGAGGCGCGCGCCCTGGTCGAGGAGCGCCTGGGCAGCCCGGACTCGCTCCACGCCGCCGCGATCTTCGCCGATGAGGATGGGCGCCCGGCGGAAGCGGTGGCGCTGCTGGAACGCATCCCGGCGCGGCTTCGCACCGCCGATATGGGCCGCCTCGCCGCCCGCGCCCGCACCGCCGGCGAGGTCGAGGCCGCCGCGGCGCTGGCCCGCGCCGGCGGCATCGAGGGACGCGCCCGCCTGCTCGCCATCGCGCTCCGGCCCGACCCCAGCGGCGCCGGCCCGGCCGCGGTGATCCGCGCCTTCGGCGCCGCCGGTGACGGCCGCAGCGCCGAGGAAGCCGCCCGCGCCACCCTGGCCGCCAATCGCAACCCCAGTCCGGCGGCCCGCATTGCCATCGCCGGCGCCCTGCTGGAGGCGGGGCAGGATGGGCCGGCCCAGTCGGTGCTCGCCACCCTCCAGGGCGAGGCGCGGCTTTCGGCGGAGGAGCAGCGGCAGCTTCTCGCCCTGCAATCCGGCGTGGCGGTGCGCGGCAGCGACCGGCTGAACGAGCGCGGTGAGCGCGCCGCCGCCTATGACCGGCTGCGCCCGGTGCTGGCGCGCGACCCGAGCGACGCGGCGGCGAACCTGGCCCTCGCCCGGCTGCACCAGGGGGCGCGGCAGCCCGAGGAGGCCGGCCGCATCGCCACGGCGGTGCTGGCCCGCGACCCCCGCAACCTCGATGCCCGCGCAGGCGCGGTGGATGCGGCGCTGGCCGCCCGCGAGTTGCGCCGCGCCGAGGCGCTGGTGGCGGAGGCGCGCGCCTTGGCGCCGAACGAGCCGCGGGTCTCGCTGATGGAGGCGCGCGTCGCCCGCGCCGCCGGCGACCAGCGGCGGGCACTCCGCGCGCTGGAGACGGCGGCGGCGCAGCGCAGCGCCCAATTGGGCGAGGATCGCGCCGCCGGGCAGGTGTTCCTGGCCGGGGGGCCGGGTTTCGCGCCCTCCAGCGTGGATAACCCGTTCCGGCGCACCGGACCCGTGGAGGCCGGGGAGGGCAGCCAGGCGCCGCGCGATGCGCTGGCCGGGGAGATCGCGCGCGAACTCGCCGCCGTGCAGGATGAGACCGCGCCGCGCTTCACCCTCTCACCGGCGGTGCGCAGCCGTTCGGGCAGCGGCGGGCTGGACCGGCTGAACGACCTCTCGGCGCAGGCGGAGGCTTCCTTCGCGCCAGGTGGCCTCGGTGGGCGGCTGGCGTTCCGCGCCACGCCGGTCTCCATCAGCGCCGGCAACCTGGAGACCGATACGGCCACGCTGCGCCGCTTCGGCAGCAACCCGCTGGCCGGCCCGGGGGGCGGCACCGCGCCGCGGGACGTTGCCGCCACCGGGCTCGGGCTGGGGCTGGGCTATCAGCGCGACGGATTCTCCGCGGATATCGGCACCACGCCGCTGGGCTTCCGGCAGCAGAACCTGGTCGGTGGCGTGGAGGTGGCGCCGCTGCTCGGCGATACCCTCCGGCTCCGCGTCCAGGGCGAGCGGCGGGCGGTTACGGATAGCGTGCTGTCCTGGGCCGGGCTGCGCGATCCGGGAACCGGCCGGGTCTGGGGCGGCGTCACCCGCACGGGAGGGAGGGCGCAGCTGGAATTCGGCACCGGCCCCGTAACCTTCTATGCCGGCGGCGGCTATGCCCAGATCGAAGGCCAGGGCGTGGTGGACAATGCGCGGCTGGAGGCCGGCGCCGGCGCCTCCTATTTGGTGTTCCGGCGGCCCGACAGCGACCTTACGGCAGGGCTCGACCTGGTCTATTTCGCCTATGACAAGAACCTCAGGCATTTCACGCTGGGCCATGGCGGCTATTTCAGCCCGCAATCCTATGCGGCGCTGAACCTGCCGGTGGATTACCGGGCCAGGTCCGGCGACCTTGCCTGGCACCTCGGCGCCACGCTCGGCTTCGCAAGCTGGCGGGAGGATGCGGCGCCGGTCTTCCCGGGCGATGCCGGGTTGCAGGGTCAGTTGCGCGCGGCGGCGGCGAGCGACGCCACGCTGGCCACCACCTATCCCGGCCGGTCGCAGAGCGGCTTCATCGGCGGGCTGCGCGGCGATATCGAATATCCGCTGACGCCGCAGCTTCGGCTCGGCGGATTGCTGCGCTACGATCGCGCGGCGAATTGGAACGAGGCGCGCGGCCTGCTCTATCTGCGCTACCGGACGGAGTAACGGGCGGGGGCTGTTCCGCCACCCCTGCGCGCGGGCGCTTGCGCCCCTCCCGGCATCGTCCCACCATGCCACGCAAACGCGCAGCGAGGAGGAAGCGATGACCCTGGCGATCCGCCCGGTCTCACCGGGATTCGGCGCCGAAGTGCTTGGCCTCGACCTGTCGCGGCCGCTGGGGGACAATCTGTTCGGGGAGATCCGCCAGGCTTGGCTGGATGCGAATGGCATCCTGCTGCTGCGCGGCCAGGACATCACACCGGAACAGCACATCGCCTTCAGCCGCCGCTTCGGCGAGTTGCACATCGCCGGCGGCAATCCGGCGCTGTCGCGCTACTACCTGCCCGGCCACCCCGAGATCTACCGGGTTTCCAACAAGAAGACGGATGGCGTGCCGCAGGGGCGCGAGGATGCCGGCACCTACTGGCATTCCGACGGTTCCTGGCAGCCCAGCCCGCCCATGGCCTCGCTGCTGCATGCGCTGGAGATCCCGCCGATCGGCGGCGACACGATCTTCGCCGACATGTATCAGGCCCATGAGACCCTGTCGGCGCCGATGCAGCGCATGCTGGAGGGGCTGCAGGCGGTGCATAGCCTGGCCGCGGCGGTGCTGAAGACCAGCTACGGCAAGGAATACGAGGGCAATTTCGAGGAGGCTGCCGCGAAGCGGGCCACCCACCCGATAGTGCGGACGCATCCCGAGAGCGGCCGCAAGGCGCTGTTCGTGAATCGCGGCTTCACCTCCCACATCCTCGGCATGGCCCCGCGGGAGAGCGATGCCATCCTGGAATTCCTCTTCGAGCACGCGACGCTGCCGGAGAATGTCTACCGCCACCGCTGGCAGCGGCACGACCTGGTGATCTGGGACAATCGCTGCGCCATGCATTACGCGGTGGCCGACTACAAGGCGCATGGCGATCGCTACATGCACCGCACCACGGTGAAGGGCGATACGCCGTTCTGAACGGGGAGTCAGTGATGGCGGATGCGCGGCAGGTCCGGCTGGGGCTGGTGGGCTATGGCGAGATCGGCAGCACGCTGGGAGCGGGGCTGCGCGGCAGCGGCCTGGCGGAAATCGCCGCCTATGACAAATACGCCTTCGATGGCCCCTATGCCGGGCTGATCCAGGGCCGGGCGCGAGAGGCGGGCGTGGCGCTGCTGCGCTCCCCGGCCGAACTGGCGGAACGGGCGGAGCTCATCATCGGCGCGACGCCTGGTTCCGCCTCGGTGGCCAGCGCGGCGGCGCTGGCGCCGCATCTCGGGCCGCGGCACCTGATGGTGGACATCGCCTCGGCGACACCCGGGGTGAAGCAGGAGGTCGCGCGGCGCCTCGCCGGCAGCGGCGCGGCTTTCGCCGATGGCTCGATCGTCGGCACGCCGAAGGATGGCCATGCCATGCCCATCCTCGCGGCCGGCGCACCCGCGGCGCAGGTCCGCGATGCGCTGTTGCCCTGGGGCATGCGGATCGAGGTGGTGGGGGGACGGATCGGCGATGCCTCCGCCATCAAGATCCTGCGTTCGGTCGTGATGAAGGGCCTCGAGGCGCTGCTGCTGGAATGCCTGCTCGGCGCGCGCCGCTACGGGCTGGACGCGACCGTGCTGGCCTCGATCGAGCGCAGCCTGGCGCGGCCCTTCTCCCAGGTGGCGCAGGGCATGCTGACCACCAACGCGATCCATGCCGGGCGCCGTGCCGAGGAAGCGGCGATGTCGGCGGAGACCCTGGCGGAGATCGGCCTCGACCCGGTGGTGACGCGCGCGGTCGCGGAGCGCCTGCGCTGGGTCGCCGATCTCGGCATGAAGGAGCATTTCGGCGGCACCGTGCCGCGGGATTACCAGGAGGCGCTGGACGGGATCGAGACAAGGCTCGCCGGATCAGGCTGACACGGCCGGCAAGGGGAGGAAACGGGAATGGTGAAGCGGCAGGGCAGGCGGGTCGTCCTCGCGGCGGCGGCGGCGCTGGCGGCGCCGGGGGTGTTGCGGGCGCAGGGCGCCTATCCGCAGCGCAGCGTGCGGGTGATCAATGCCTATAGTCCGGGCGGCACGGCGGATGTGGTGTGCCGCATCATCTTCGGCCGGTTGTCGGAACGGCTGGGCCAGCAATCCGTCACCGAGAACCGGCCCGGCGCGGCCGGGACCATCGCCGCCTCCGCCGTCGCCCGCGCCCCCGCGGATGGCTATACGCTGCTCTACGACGCCACCGCGCATTCGGTGAACCCGTCGCTGTTCGGCACCCGCCTGCCCTACGACACGCAACGGGACCTGCTGCCGGTCTTCCTCTCGATGGTCACGCCGAACACGCTGCACAGCACCAATGGCTTCGAGGCGCGGACCGTGCCGGAGCTGATCGCGCTGGCCAAGGCGAAGCCCGGCCAGTTGGATTGCTGCTCGACCGGCATCGGCACGGTGCAGCATGTCTCGCTCGAATTGCTGAACCACATGGCCGGGGTGTGGATCAACCATATCGCCTACCGCGACATCTCGGCGGCCCGGAACGACCTGGTCTCCGGCCGGGTGCCGCTGCAATTCAGCAACGTGCCGGGCTCGGTGCCCTTCCTGCAATCCGGAATCGCGCGGGTGATGGCGCATTGCGGGCCGCGTCCGGTCGCCGTGCTGCCCGACATTCCGGCCATCGCGGAGACCTTGCCCGGTTTCGAGACCTATGAATGGAACGGCGTCTTCGCGCCCTCCGGCACCCCGGACGCGATCATCGGCCAAGTGAATGCGGAGCTGAACGCAGTGATCCGCGACCCCGCCACGATCGAGCGGCTGAGCGGCCTCGGCGCGCTGACCCGCGCCAATACGCCAGAGGAATTCGGGGCCTTCCGCGAGCAGCAGATCGCGTTCTTCACCGGCATGGTGCGGCTGGCGAATATCCGCATCGATTGAAAAAGGCAGCCTCCCATGACCAGTCCCTACCGCATCGACGAAGGCAGCAACTGGCGGCGCCAGGCTGTCGAGGAATGGTTGTTCGGCCTCGACCTCGTCTCGCCGGAGGTGCGGCAGAGGATCGTCACCGCCTGGGTCAGCGCCTGGTCTTCCTCGACCCATGAATCGCTGGATGACATGCCCTTTTCCCCCGGGCTCACCGACCTATCCGCTGAAGGCGCATGTGAATGAGGTGACCCGCGCCGGGCTGGACCTGGCCAGGCGGGCGACGGCGGATTGGGGCACCGAATTCGACCCCGATATCCTGCTGCCCATCCTGATCCTGCACGACGTGGACAAGCCCCTGCTCTATGTGCGGGAGGCCGGGGGCGCCGGGCATGCGCAGCTCTATCATGAGCTGCCGCATGGCGTGGTCGGCGCCATGCTGCTGAAGGATCTGGGCTTCCCGCACAGCGTCGTCAGCACGGTGGCGACGCATGCGACCAACGCGCCCTTCCACGGCGCGAACCGGGAAGCGCATGTGCTGCACTATGCCGACCTTTTCGCCGCCGACCACGCCCTGCGGGTGATGGGCAAGACGCCCTTCTACCTGCGCCACGGCAGGTAGCGGCCGCCGCCGGCTCAGCGGCGGTAGTCGGCGCCCTTGCGGTCCACCGTACGCACCAGGCCCTGCCACTCCATCAGCCCGTATTCGTCGGTGGGGCGGAGCTTCTGCATCCGCGCCGCGGCCTTCTGCACGACGTAGTCGGCGATCCGCACCGGCGGCTCGTCGAGGCTGCGGGCCAGGAGTTCGACCTCGCAGGCGCGCTCCAGCATATAGAGCCGCATCAGCGTGCCATGGATGGTGTGGCCGAGCGTGAGCAGGCCGTGGTTCAGCAGCACGACGCAGCTTCCCCGTGCGCAGGTCTCGCCGAGCGCGTCGCATTCCTCCTGCGAGGCCGGCACGCCGTAGTCGTGGTAGGCCAGGTCGTCCAGCACCTGCAGGGCGTCCTGGCTGATCGGCCGCAGCCCGTTCCGCAGCAGCGAGAGGCCGGCGCCGGCCCGTGTATGCGTGTGCATCACGCAATTCGCGTCCGGACGTGCCTTGTAGACGCCGCTATGGATGGTGAAGCCGGCGGCGTTGAACTTGCCGGCCTCGCCCAGCACATTGCCGTCGAGGTCCATCTTGACCAGGCTGGAGGCGGTGATCTCGTCGAACATCTCGCCATAGCGGTTGATGAGGAAGGCATGCGGCTCGCCGGGAACCCGGGCCGACATGTGGGTATTGATGAGGTCGGTCCAGCCGAGATGGTGCACCACGTGGTAGAGCGCGGCGAGGTCGCAGCGCGCCTGCCACTCGCCATCGGTCATGTCGGCCTTGTCCAGCTTCAGCGCCACTGACATTGCTCTCTCCCTTGGTAGCCGTCCCGGCGCGCGGGCCGGTCCGGTCATCCTGTGGGATGGGGGTGGTCGGCCGCAAGCCGGGGTAATGCGCCGCCGTGGCTTTTCCACCGCCCCGGGCATCAAGGAATTGCGCCCGCCGGCAGGGCCAGGGAGCCAGGCCCGGGGTGCCGGGCCCGGCCGCGCCTATTCCTCCTGGCGGATCTCGGCGAAGACGTCCTTCGCAACGAGCATGGCCTCGCGGACCGAAGGCGCGCCGATATAGCCGGAGAGATGCAGCAGCGCCTCCGCAAGTTCGTCTTCGGTCCAGCCCTGGCGGCGGGCCATGCGGAGATGGATGGCCAGTTCCGGCCAGCAGGCGGTCGCAGTGTCGGAGATGACGCAGATCAGCGCGCGGGTCTTGAGGTCGAGCCCCGGCCGCGTCCAGAGCAGGCCGAACACCGCCTCGCTGGCATAGTCGCCGAATTTCTGCATGAGCGGGTCGTTGTAGACGTCCTTGGCCATGCGCTCGGCCATGGCGTCCCCCATGAGCTGGCGGCGGACCTCGCGCCCCTTCGCATAGGCTTCGCTTTTCGGCATTGGATCGCTGCTCCCTTATGGCGGTGCCAGCCTAGAACACTCCTGGCGCGAATGCCTGCGGAATGCTTCCGAATGCGGGAGCGGAGCGGACTGCCCTGCATCGGCGGCGCGGCCAATCCGCATTGCGGAGAGGCCGTGGCTCAGCGATGGGCGATAGCCGCCGCCGCGGTCGCGGCCCGGGCGACCTTGCCCGGCGGGGCCTCAGCATGATCGCCGGTGGCGATGCGCAGCCCGATGGTCGCCAGGAGCAGGTGCAGGTGGGGCAGGATGTATTCGCCCTACGCCAGCTTATGGAATTCGAGCAGTTCGTGGATCTTTTCGGCGCCGGAATTGGGCGCGACGTTCGTAAAATTGTATTCTGTCTGGCCGAGGCATTTGGCCAGGAGATCCGGCCTTCGCCCGCGATACTGTGGCAGCGGGCGGAGAGGCTGAAGACGGACCTCCGGCCGCATGCGAAGTCGTGCGGCGCCTCTATCCGTGCCTAAAAAGCGTTGCACCGAACAAATCTTTGTCGGCCATAGGCGTGCTGATATCGTGACCCCTTGCCTCAGCGTAAAGTAAGTGAACCATATACCAACATCATCCCGAAGACCGAGGTCGTGGATTCCTGCGGCCTGCCGGAATTCGCGATCCGGTGCGACGAGGCGTTCTCACTCGACCTGCAGCCAAGGGAAATGACCGTGGACACTCTCGGCAGCCTCGCCAGCATGGCCGATTCCGCGCTGGCAGGCGAGCCGCGCTGATGCCGGACGGAGCCGCCCGCGCTGGCAAGCGGCCCACTGAGCGGCCGGTCGAATCGCCTTCCGAACGGCCTGCCCTCATCCTCGTCATCGACACCGAGGAGGAATACGACTGGGACGCTCCCTTCAACCGGGACTCGGTCGGGGTCGGCCATATGCGCCAGATCGGCCGCGTGCAGGCGCTCTGCGAGCGTTGGGGCATCCGGCCGGTCTATGTGATCGACTACCCCATCGCCTCGCAGGCACCGGGGATCGAGGCGCTGCGGCCGCTGCTGCAAAGCGGCACGGCGCTGGTGGGGGCGCATCTCCATCCCTGGGTCTCGCCGCCGCATGAGGAGGCGGTGAACGAGCGGAACAGCTTCCCGGGCAACCTGCCGCCCGCACTGGAACGCGCCAAGCTCGCCACGCTCTCCGCCTGCATCGAGGAGAGGCTCGGGGTGCGGCCACGCATCTACAAGGCCGGGCGCTACGGCATCGGGGAGTGCAGCTTCGCCATCCTGGAGGAGCTTGGCTTCACCGTCGACCTCAGCCCGTCGCCACCCTTCGACTACCGCCCGGCAGGGGGGGTGGACTTCTCGAAGCGCGGCCTGGCGCCGGAATGGGTCGGCCCCCACGGCAGCGTGCTGTCCATTCCAGGCACCGGCGCCCTGATCGGCCGCATGCCGAGCCTGCCGCTCTACAACCTGGCCACCTCCCCATTGCTGAACTCCCTGCGCCTGCCGGGCATCCTCTCCAGACTCGGAGTCGTGGAGCGCCTGAAGCTCTCGCCCGAGGGCTACGGCCGTGCCGATATGGAAAGGCTGGTACGCTGGCTGCACGCCAGGGGCGAGCGCCTCTTCGTGCTGAGCCTGCATTCCCCCTCGGTCGTGCCGGGCCACACGCCCTATGTCCGCAGCGAGCAGGATCTGGAAACCTTCCTGGCGGATCTCGACGGCTTCCTGCGCTTCTTCATGACCAGCCTAAACGGCAGGCCGACGGACCCGCTTGCCGTCCATGCCGGGTTCGCCAGACCTGGACAAGCCCGAGCCTAGAGCGTGATCGCTTGAGGTGCTCGCACCGAAAAGCGCGAATCACGCGATCAAACAAAGGCCTGGAGCATGATGCGTGAACGAAGGTGAACGCATCATGCTCTAGGCAGCCGGCACCCGCGGCTTCAGGTCGGTCGAATAGTCGATGCTCACCGGCGACTCCGCCTCGAAGGGGCTCTTCAGGTCCAGGGACCTGGCGATGTCCCGCATCGCCGGCAGCACCTCCTGGCCGAAGAGGCGGATGCAGGTCATCGAGTCCTGGTGGCTGACCGCGCCGTCATTGGCCCAGAGCGCCATGATGCCGGGCCGGGTCTGCTCCATCACATGCTTCAGCTTCGCGATGACGGTTTTCGGCGTTCCCGCGATGATCATCGAGGTTGCGAGCTGCTCCTCGAAGGGCGGCCGCCGGCGCGGGCTGGTGCCGCGGCCGGTGGAGAATTCGACGAAGCCGCGGCGGTTCTCGGGCGAGGAATAGCCGGAAGGCGTGCTCCAGACCGGATGCGCCAGGCCGGTGAACTCGCCCTGCATCCACATGAACTGGCGCGCATTCTCGATCGCCTTCTCCTCGGTCTCGGCGACATGCACCTGCTTCAGGTAGCCGTGGTATTCGGGGCCGGACTGGTAGCCCGCCTCGGCGGCCGTCTCGTCATAGACCTGCCAGATGCGGTTGGTCTGCTCGACCGAGGTATTGAGCGCGATATAGGGGTAGCGGTGCCTGGCTGCCCAGACGATGGTCTCGCGGCTGATGACGCCGGGAATCCAGACCCGCGGATAGGGTTTCTGCAGCGGCAACGCCCAGGGATTCACCACCCGGTGCTGGTAATGCGCGCCTTCCCAGCGGAACGGCCCGGGCTGCGTCCAGGCTTTCACGACGAGGTCATGCGCCTCCTCGAAGCGTTCACGGTTGAAGGCGGGGTTGACGCCGGTCGCCAACTGCTCCTGTCCGCCGCCACGCACGAAGCCGGAGACCAGCCGGCCCTTCGAGATCATGTCGATCATCGCCAGCTCTTCCGCCAGCCGGACCGGATTCTCGGCGAGCGGCAGGGGGTTCCCCAGCATGACGATCTTCACCCGCTGGGTCATGCCGGCCAGGATGCTGGCGAAGATATTCGCCTTGGCCTGCATGCAGAAGGGCGCGTTGTGGTGCTCGTTCAGCATGATGCCGTCGAAGCCCATCGTCTCGGCATGCAGATACTGCTCGATGTATTCGTTGTAGAGCCGGCTGCCGGCCACCGGGTCGAAATGCCGGTTCGAGAACATCAGAGCCGTCGCACCGAAGCGCAGCCCCTCCTCGGCCGGATAGGCGGACATCGGCTGCTCGGTGAAATACATGATGTGCATGGCTCTGCTCCCGCTTCGCCGTCCGTTTGTTTCCTGCGGGCCGATTCACGTCCTCCGGCTTCGCCTGCGGACGATCGGGCCGCTTGTATCCTGCGGACCGATTCACGCCCTCCGGCTTCGCCTACGGACGATCGGGCCGCTTGCATCTTGCGGACCGATTCACGCCCTCCGGCTTCGCCTGCGGACGATCGGGCCGCTCAGGCCACGCCGAGGAAGGATGTCACCAGGCGGGCAAGCTCCAACGGCTTCTCCATGTCGACGTGATGGCCACAGGATTCCACGATCGCCAGCCGCGCCTGGGGCAGCGCCGAGACATAGCGGTCCCCGGCGCTCCGCGGCACGATCCTGTCGTCATCGCCCCAGACCACGAGGGCCGGCGCGCCGACGCCGCGCAAAAGGTGAGGCAGGGTCTGGCTGTACATGTAGGGCTTCCAGGCCAGGCGGAAATTCATCTCGCGGCAGATGTCCCATTCGACCAGTTGGTCGGTCGAGGGTTCCGCGCCATAAACGGCCTCGAAGCGCCGCGGGTCATGGAAGCCGGCCCGGGCATAGTCGATATAGCTGAGCAGCGCCTGGTCCAGAATGTCGCCATCCGGCGGCTTGATGCCCATGGCGCCGACCAGCACCAGCCCGCCGAGGTCGCGCGGCGCCATGGTCGCCATCTCGGCGGCGATCCAGCCGCCAAAGCCGAGACCGACCAGCGATGCGCGCTCGATGCCGAGCTGCCCCAGCAGCAGGCGATAGAGCACCGCCAGGTCCCGCACGCTCCGCATCCAGACCGGGCGTTCGGACTGGCCGTAGCCCGGGTGCTGCGGCACCAGCACATCGAAACGCTCGGCCAGGGCGTCGTAGAAGGGCAGCCGGTCGAGGCTGCCGATGTCGTGATGCAGGACCAGCAGCGCCTGGCCACTTCCCGCCCGGTTCAGGCGCAGCTTCAGCCCCGCCAGGTCGACGAGCGTTTCCTTCCAAGCCGCCGGCGATGCCATCGGCCATCCTCCCTGTCCGCCCGGCGGCGACGCTCGCAGGCACCGGCGGCGCTTGTCAAATGGCGGCGGCGAGGCCGGCGCGGCATCCCACCTGACGGAATCGGAGCGCTGCAACCACGTCGTGCTTGACGGCTGGCACCTCCTCGCCCTTTGCTTCGGGAACAACACAGCGGGCGAATGCGCGGGCGAGGGTGAAGACAGGGGCAGGGCCAATGTCGCCTGGCCTGCCGTCTCCGCCCTCCTCCCGCCCTCCTTGTCCCGCCCAGCCCACGCCCAAGGCGGCTGCCCCAGGCGCCGCTGCCACGCAGAATCAGCCGCAAAGACGGCGGATCAGGGAGGAGAAGCCGATGCACGGCAACGAAATCACGCGGCGCGGCCTGGTGCAGGCGGGCGCGGCGCTCGGGCTGGCGGCGACCGTGCCGGCGGCGGCACGCGCCCAGGGCCCGGCCCGCGGCGAGCCGCTGCGGGTGGGCGTGATGACCGACCTCTCCGGCCCCTTTGCCGGCGCCGGCAGCCAGCCGCTGTTCTGGGGCGCCGAGGTCGCCATCGAGATGTTCAACGAGCGCGGTGGCGTGAATGGCCGCCCCGTCCAGGCCGTCACCGCCGATAGCCAGAGCAAGGCCGATACCGCCATCAACGAGGCCGAGCGGCTGCTCGGGCAGGAAGGGCTGGAGGTGGTGACGGGGATCTACTCCTCCGCCCATGCCGTGCCGCTCTCCGGCCGCTTCGAGCAGGCGCGGAAGATCATGTGGATCACCAGCGCCATCTCCTCCGCCGTGCTGAAGGACCGGCACCTGCGCTACGTGTTCCGCCCGACCGTGCATTCCGACCAGTATGCCGAGGGCTCCATCGCCTTCATCCGCGAGCATGCGCAGAAGGGGCTCGGCATGGCGCCCGAGCGCGTGCGCCTCGCCACCATCTATGAGGATGGGCCCTATGGCACCGGCGTCTCCTCGGGGCTGGAGGCGCAGGCCAAGGCCCACAACATGAACATGGTGCTGAAGGAGGCCTATTCCGCCACCGCCGCCGATCTCTCCACCCTGGTGACCAAGCTGCGGCGGGAGCGGCCGGATGTCATGCTGCATGTCGGCTACAACCCGGACATCACCCTGTTCCTGCGCCAGGCCAAGGCGGGCGGGTTGCGCTTCAAGGCGCTGATCGGCCACGGCGCAGGCTATTCGCAGATCGACCGGCTGACCGAGACCTTCGGGAAGGACGTGAACCATTTCTGTAATGTGGACCCGGCCGCGACCGAGATGCTCGACTGGGAGAAGCTGCGGCCGGGCGTCGGCGACCTCGCCAAGGTTTTCGTCGAACGCTTCCGGGCCAAGCACCCGATGCGCGACCTGCCGACCCACGCCTCCATGGGGTTCAACAACACCTGGATCTTCCTGGAGAACGTGCTGAAGCCCGCGGTGCAGAAGACCGGCGGCATGTCCGCCGATGCGCTGCGCGAGGCCGCCTTGCAGGTGGATATCCCGGTGGGCGGCACCATCCAGGGCTATGGCGTGAAGTTCAACCCGCCCGAGGACGTGATGGCCGGGCAGAACGCGCGCAGCATCGCGGTGGTCATGCAGTTCGAGGATGGCAAGTCGCATGTGGTCTGGCCGGATGCCATCGCCGGCAGGCCGCCGGTGCTGCCGCTGCCCTCCACCAACGCCTTCGCGGCGCGTTCGTGAGCGGAGCGCCCGCGCTGCTCCAGGTCGAGCGGCTGACCAAGCGTTTCGGCGGTTTCACCGCGGTGGATGCGGTGTCCTTCTCGGTGGCGGAGGGGCAGATCCTGGGGCTGCTCGGCCCCAACGGCTCCGGCAAGAGCACCACCTTCAACTGCATCGCCGGGATGCTGAAGCCGACCTCCGGCTCGGTCCGGTTGCAGGGGGAGGAGATCGGCGGGCTTTCCGCCGACCAGGTGTGCCGGCGCGGCATCGGCCGGACCTTCCAGATCCCGCGCCCCTTCCGCGATCTCTCGCTGCTGGAGAATGCCCTGCTCGCGGCCTATTACGGCGCCGGCGAGGCGATCGGGCGGGAGGAGGCGGAGACGCGGGCGCGCGACGCGCTGCGGCTCGCGCAACTGCCCGACGACCCGCATGCCGCCACCACCGGCCTCGGCGCGGCAGGGCTCAAGAAGCTGGAGCTGGCGCGGGCGCTCGCCACCCAGCCGCGGCTGCTGCTGGCCGATGAATCGCTCGGCGGGCTGGATGCCGCGGAGATGCGCCAGGCGGCCGACATGCTGAAGCGCATCCGCGACGAGCGCGGCATCACCATCGTCTGGGTCGAGCACATCATGGGCGTGCTTCTCTCCGTGGTGGACCGCGTGGTGGTGCTGGACCATGGCGCGGTGATCTTCGAGGGCACGGCCCAGGCCGCGCAGGAGGATGAACGGGTGGCGGAGGTCTATCTCGGGCCACCCGAGGCGCGCGCCGCATGAGCGGGGTGGGCACGCTGGAACTCTCCGGCATCCATGCCGGCTACGGGGATTTCCAGGCGCTCTTCGGCGTCGACCTACGGGTCGAGCCGGGGGAGGCGGTGGGCGTGGTCGGCCCGAACGGCGCCGGCAAGACCACGCTGCTCCGCGTGATCTCCGGCCTGATCCGCGCCAGCGCGGGCACGCTCCGCTTCGGCGGCGCCGATCTGGCGGCGGTGCCGGCGCATGAGCTGCCGGTGCTCGGCATCGCGCATGTGCCGGAGAACCGGCGCCTGTTCCCGCAACTGACCGTGGAGGAGAACCTCAAGGTCGGCGCCTATATCAAGAGCGCCCGGGCCAGGTTCCAGGAACGCCGCGACCATGTCTTCGAGCTGTTCCCGCGCCTGAAGCAGCGGCGGCACCAATTGGCGGGCACGATGTCGGGCGGCGAGCAGCAGATGTGCGCCATCGGCCGCGCGCTGATGTCGGGCCCGCGCATCCTGCTGCTGGACGAGCCCTCGGCGGGCCTGGCGCCGCTGGTGGTGCAGCAGGTCTTCGACCTGGTGCGCCGCATCCGGCAGGAGGGGCTGACCGTGCTGATCGTGGAGCAGAACGTGGCGCAGGTGCTCCGCGTGGTGGACCGCGCCTATGTGCTGGAAACCGGGCGCGTGGCCGCCGAGGGCGCCTCCGCCGCGCTCGCCGCCGACCCCGCCATCCGCCGCAGCTATCTCGGGGGGGCATTGAGCGCATGGATCCCTTCCTGCTGGAGGCCGTGCTGAACGGGGTGCTGCTCGGCGGCGTCTTCGCGCTGCCGGTGCTCGGGCTGAACCTGGTCTTCGGGGTCGTGGACGTGATCTGGCTCTGCTACGCGGAGCTGGTGATGGTGGGCATGTACATCGTCTGGTTCCTCCATACCCAGGCGGGCTGGCCGCTCGCCCTGGCCTTCGCGACATGCCTGCCGGCGATCGCCGTGCTCGGCCTGCTGCTGCACCTGCTGGTGGTGCGGCCGCTGCTCGCCGCGCCGCCGATCAACCAGGTGCTCGCCACCGGCGGCGTGCTCTTCGTGCTGCAGGGCGCGGCCACGCTGGTCTTCTCCACCGATTTCCGCAGCCTGGGCGTGGAGATGCCGCCGATCGAGCTTGGCGAGGTCTTCGTGTCCGGCACCAAGCTAGCGGCCTTTGTCGCGGCGCTGCTCGGCGCCGCGGTGCTCTGGGCCTTCCTGAAATTCACCTATGTCGGCACCGCCATCCGCGCCATCGCCCGCGACCGGGAGGTGATGCCGCTGATGGGCGTGGACCCGCACCGCATCTACCTGATCGCCTCGGCGGCCGGCGGCGCGCTGGCCGGCCTCGCCGCCTGCCTGCTGGTGGTGCAGCTCGACGTGCATCCCTTCGTCGGCCTGTCCTTCGGGCCGATCACCTTCATGATCTGCGTCATGGGCGGGCTCGGCAACATGCTGGGCGGCTTCCTGGCGGCCTTCCTGATGGGGCTGATCGTCTCGGTCGGCGGCTTCTACGGGGATACCGACATGTCCTATGTGGTCGCCTTCCTGTTCTTCATCCTGGTCATGTTCATCCGGCCGCAGGGGCTGTTCACAAGATGAGCGGGCTGGTCCTTCCGGTGGCGGTGCTGGCGGCGCTGGCCTGCGTGCCGCTGCTCTCGCCGCCCGACTACTTCATGCACCTGCTGGTCACGGGGCTGCTCACCGCGCTGGCGGGCACCGGCTGGGCGCTGATGGGGCGTTACCGGCTGGTCTCCTTCGGCCATGGCGCCTTCCTGGGCATCGGCGCCTATGTCATGGGGCTGCTCTGGAACTACTACGGCATCTCGCCCTGGCTCGGCGTGCCCATCGGCGTCGCGGCGGCGGTGGGGGCCGGGCTGCTGCTCGGCTATCCCTGTTTCCAGTTGCGCGTGGTGGGGCATTACTTCGCGTTGGTGACGCTGGCGGCGGGCGAGATCGTGCGGATCCTGATCGTCGCGCTGCGCGACGTCACCGGCGGCTCGCTCGGCATGACGCCGCATCAGGCGCCGCCAGGAGGCGCCTTCGCGGCGATGCAATTCGACAAGGCCGGCTTCTGGTGGGTCGCATTGGCGGCCTGGGCCCTGGGGCTGCTCGCCTGGCGGGTGCTGGACCGCTCCATGACCTCCAAGGCGCTGGCGGCGATCGCGGAGGATGAGGATGCGGCCGCCTCCATTGGCATCCGGGTGACGCGGGAGAAGCTGAAGCTCACCATGCTCTCCGTTGCGCTGGCCGCGCTGGCCGGGGCGCTGACGGGGCAGTACCGCATGTACCTGAACCCGGAATCCCTCGCCGGCCTTGGCATCTCGTTGCAGATCGTCTTCGTCGCCATTGCGGGCGGTATGTACAGCCCGATCGGCCCGACCATCGGCGCGCTGATCACCATCGGGCTGGAAGAATCCTTGCGCGTCGCCTTCGGCACGCAATTCACCGGCGCCGCAGCCTTCGTCTATGGCATCCTGCTGGTGCTGTTCATGATCTTCCTGCCGCGCGGCATCGCCGGGCTGCTGGAGCGACGGGCGGCGGCAAGGCCAGGGCGCAGGCTGGCCGGGGCGGAGGGCACGGTGCCGGCGGTGCAGCCGCCGGGCTGAACGGCCAAGGCCGGGCCCCGCCTTGTATCTTCGGCCCGATTCAGACCTCCGGGCCATGCGGCCCTGCGGTCATCGGGCCGCCCGGCAGCACGCGCTCCAGCGCCACGCCCCGGCAATCCATCTCGAAGTCGAGGCCCGCCACCGGCGGGCGGCAGAATTGCCAGGTGAGGCCGTGCCGCGCGGCGCCGCGCCGCACGATCTCCTCCGCCAGGAAAGGGTGGAGGTCATGCACCGTATAGGCCTGCACCGCTGTGGCCATGGCCCAATCGGCGCCAAGCGCGGCCATGCGCCGCTCCATCTCCCCCAACACCCAGTCTGCCTTGCGGCGCAGCCCGGTGGCGGAGGTGTCGCCCGGCGCCAGGATGTGGTCGCGGTAATTCGGCTTTCCCTCGGGCACCTCGCCGCTGCCGGCCACGATGAAGCCTGATGGCGCCGAGGCTTCCGGCACCGTGTAGCAGAAGGCGTGGAAGGCGGGCTCGGCGGGCGGGTCGATCTCGGGGCAGACATTGCTGCGCGCCACGGGGTTGCGGCCGTCCCGCAGCAGGCCCCATTCCGCCAGCACGCCGGCATAGGCGCGGTTGAAGGCGATGAAGCCCGCCTCCGTGAAGGGGGCGGGGGAGCGCAATTCGCAGGCGCAGAAGGCGCCGCGCGGCCGGCCGAGCGCATCGAGATGCGCGGCGATGCGGCGCCAGCCCTCGGCGATCGGCACCGGATCGGCGAAGCGCGCCCGTTCGATCCGGAAGCCGGGCAGCGCGGCCACGCCGGCGGAATACTGGAATACCCCGGGGATGAAGCGGAAGCCCGCCTCGGGCGCATCGATCGTCGTGGTCATCCATCGCGTTCCTGTAAAGGCTGCAGCCTAGAACATCTCTGGCTGAAGGCCGAAGCGGTTCACGGCACCGGATGGCCGGAACGCTGCTTTGCCGGATTGGCGTCCCGGCTCAGGTTGCGGGCGGTATCCACGAGCGCGATATGCGAGAGCGCCTGCGGGAAATTGCCGACCTGGCGGCCGGCCCGCGGGTCGTATTCCTCCGCCAGCAGCCCGACATCGTTGCGCAGCGCCAGCAGCCGCTCGAACAGCGCGCGCGCTTCCTGCCGGCGGCCGAGCATGACGTAATTGTCGGCGAGCCAGAAGCTGCAGGCCAGGAAGGCGCCCTCGCCGGGCGGCAGGCCGTCATCCGAGGCGCCGGTGTCGTAGCGCAGCACGAAGCCATCCCGCATCAGGTGCTTCTCGATGGCCGCGACCGTGCCGCGCACCCGCGGGTCCTCCGGCGGCAGGAAGCCGACCAGCGGGATCATCAGCAGGCTCGCATCGAGTTGCTTGCCGCCATAGACCTGCACGAAGGAGCCGAGATCCGGGTCGAAGCCCTGGCGGCAGGCGTCGGCATGGATATGCGCCCGCACCGCGCGCCATTCCTCGACGGGACCATCGAGGCCGAATTGCTCGATCCCCCGCACCGCGCGGTCCAGCGCCACCCAGGCCATGACCTTGGAATGGGTGAATTGCCGGCGCGCGCCCCGCGTCTCCCAGAGGCCGTCATCCGGCTTGTCCCAGATCCCGATGAGTTCGTGGACCAGAACCTTCTCCAGATCCCAGGCGGCGCCGAGCGGGTCGAGCCCCGCCACCCGGCCATTGTAGAGGGCGTCCATCACCTCGCCATAGACATCGAGCTGCAATTGGCCCGAGGCGGCATTGCCGATCCGCACGGGGCGGGCGTTCTCGTAGCCCGGCAGCCAGGGCACTTCCCATTCGGCGAGCCGCCTTTCGCCGGCAAGCCCGTACATGATCTGCAGCTTGTCCGGGCTGCCGGCCACCGCCCGCAACAGCCATTCGCGCCACGCCGCCGCTTCAGCGGAATAGCCGGCATTCATGAGGGTGAGCAGAGTGAAGGTGGCGTCGCGCAGCCAGCAGTAACGGTAGTCCCAGTTCCGCGTGCCGCCGAGCTGTTCGGGCAGGGAGGTCGTGGCGGCGGCGACGATGCCGCCGGTTTCATGATGCGCCAGCGCCCGAAGCGTGATGAGGGAACGTCGGACCGCCTCGGTCCATTCGCCCTCCGGCTCGCAACGGTCGGACCACGCCTGCCAGGCGCGGCTTTCCGCCTCGATCACCATGGCCGCCTCGACCGGCCCGGGAAGGTCGCGATAGGAGAGTGTCCAGGTCAGGACGAAGGGCACCTCCTGCCCCACCTCGACAGCGAAATCCGCGACCGTGGTCAGGTTCTCGCCATGCAGCGGGGCCGGCGTCGCCAGTACGAGCCGGTTGGGGCCGGCGATGGCGCAGAGCCGACCATCGGCCAGGCGCGACACCCAGGGCACGTCCTTGCCATAGTCGAAACGGATCACGAGATCGCAGCGCATGGCGACACGGCCGCGCTCGCCACGCACCAGGCGCACGATGTCCTTGGCGCCGTCGCGGCGCTGCATGCAATCGGTCACGACAACGGCGCCCTCGGCCGTCTCGAAGCGGGTTTCGAGCACCAGGGTGCCGTCGCGGTAGCGCCGCGAGACGCGCGGGGCGGGGTCGCAGGGCGCGATGCGCCAGCGCCCGTTCTCCGCGGTGCCGAGCAATGCCGCGAAGCAGGCCGGACTGTCGAAGCGCGGCAGGCACAGCCAGTCGATGGCGCCGTCGCGCCCGACCAGCGCCATGGTTTCGCGGTTGCCGATGACGGCATAGTCCTCGATTCGGTTCGGCATGGGGCCCCGCTCAGAGCGTGAAATCGATCACCACCTTGATGTCGTCGGGCTGCCGAGTCAGGGCCCGCTGCCAGCGGCCGAGCGGCTCCCGCCGCGAGATCAGCCTGCCGAGCCAGGCCTGGTCCGCCTTGGCGAGCGCCTCCGCGGCCGCCTGGTAGTGGCGCAGATTGGCGTTCACGGTGCCGAACATCACATTGTTGTCCAGCACCATGTCCCGGTTCAGCATGCCGACATCGACGCTGATCCTGCGCCCGCCGGAGGACACGCCCGCCAGGCAGACGATGCCATCCGCCGCAAGCTGCAACGTCGCATCCATCACCAGCGAGGCGGCGCCCGTGCATTCCACGACGATATCGGGATGGATGCCGATCCCCGCCATCGGGCCGCTGTGGTAGGTGCCGCCCAGGTTCCGCACCAGTTGCGGCTTCGGTCCCTCCGTCACCCGGTCCAGGACATGCACATCGAGGCCCCGCTGCCTGCCGAGCAGGGCCGCCAGCAGGCCGATCGGGCCGGCACCGGTGACCAGCACCGTGGCTGGTTCCCACCGCGCCCGCCGGCCGATCCGCTCGATATGCTCCCAGGCCTTGGCGACGACGCTGGCCGGTTCGAGCAGGACGCCGAGGGCATCGAGCCCGGGGGCGAGCTTCACCAGGAAATCCGGCTCGATCCTGAACCGCTCGGAGGCGTAGCCGTGCCGCTCCTTGATGCCGCGTTCGGTGTAGCGGCCGTTGCGGCACATGTCCCATTCGCCGATGCCGCAGGCGATGCAGGGCACCGGGTCGGGCCGGCGGACGATGCCGACCACGCGGTCGCCCGCGCTGAAGCCGCTGCCCGCCGGCGCCGCCTCGACCTCGCCCAGCGATTCATGGCCGAGGATCAGCCGCTCCTCGCCCCGCGGCGGCCAGCCATACTGGCCCGAGACGATCTCCGCATCGGTGCCGCAGACACCGACGGCGAGGGTCCGCACCAGGATGGGGCCATCCGAGGCGGGGGGCTCGGGCATCTCGACGACCGCCGCCGAATTCGCCTTGCCCGGAATGACCGTGAGCGCCCGCATCGCCGCATGCTCCTGCCATGGGTCGGACGGGCTTTGCCGCCCATGGTCCGCGCCGCATGAACGCCACAGCGCAAGCCGGCGTTCAATCGGGCGAACCCTGTGGATTGGTCCTGCCATGCATCTTGAACGGAACCTCCTCGGCACGGCCGCCCTGCTCGGCGCGGGGGCGGCGCTAGGCTACGTGGTGGCCCGTGGCCGGGCGGAGCGGCCGGGCGGCAGCCGGCCGGAGCAGTGCCATCGGGTGGTCATCCTCGGCGCCGGCTTCGCGGGGCTGGAGGTGGCGAAGGGCCTCGGCGGCCGGCGCGGCGTCTCGGTCACGGTGCTCGACCGGCGCAACCACCACCTGTTCCAGCCGCTGCTCTACCAGGTCGCGACCGCGGCCCTTTCGCCGGGCGACATCGCCTCCCCCATCCGCGCCGTCCTGGCCGGGCGGAAGAACTGCCTGGTGCTGCTCGAGGAAGTCACGGGGATCGACCTGGCCGCCCACCAGGTGGTCACGCAGGCCCGGCGCATCCCCTATGACACGCTGGTCGTCGCGACCGGATCGGAGACCGGCTTCTTCGGCCATGACGACTGGGCCCGCAATGCCGGCGGCCTCAAGAGCCTCGATGATGCCCTCGGGTTGCGCCGCCGCATCCTGCTGGCCTTCGAGCGCGCGGAACGCAGCGGCGACGCCGCCGAGCGTGCCCGCTGCCTGACCTTCGTGCTGGTCGGCGGCGGGCCGACCGGCGTGGAGATGGCGGGCGCCATCGCCGAACTCGCACGGCACACGCTGGCCGCGGACTTCCGGCGCATCGACCCGCGCCGCGCCCGCATCCTGCTGATCGAGGCCGCCCCGCGCATCCTCGGGCATTTCCCGGCCGGGCTCGCGGACCGCGCGGCGCAGGACCTCCGCAGGATGGGGGTGGAGATCCGCACCGGAGCCGAAGTCACCGCCATCGAGCCCGGCATCGTCCATCTGCGGGACGAGCGGCTGCCGGCCGAGACCATCATCTGGACCGCGGGCGTGCAGGCGACGCCGGTGGCGGCCTGGCTGGGGGTGCAGCCCGGCCATGGCGGCGGCGTGCCGGTCGGCGCCGACCTCACCCTGCCCGGCCATCCCGAGGTCTTCGTGATCGGCGATGCGGCGCTGACGCCGGGACCGCATGGCGGCACCCTGCCCTGGCTCGCCGCCGTGGCCAGGCAGCAGGGCATCCATGTCGCGCGGGCGATCCGGGCAAGGCTGCGCGGTGCACGCGCCCTGCCCCGCTTCCACTACCGGGATTACGGGACGCTGGCGACGATCGGCCGCAACAAGGCGATCGCCGATCTCGGCTGGGCGCATGTCTCGGGCTTTCCGGCCTGGCTGCTCTGGGCCGTCACCCATATCTTCTTCCTGATCGGCTTCCGCAGCCGCACCGTGGTCGCGACCGAATGGCTCTTCGCCTATCTGACCTCACGGCGCGGCGTGCGGTTGATCACGGGGCGCCGGCCGGTGCCCGGCAGGCGCCCGGCTGGCGGCGCATCCCAGGCGGCGATTGCCGCGGATGCGCCGCGATGACGGTCCGGGGCGGGATCACCGCGCCGGCCGGGAGGGCAGAGGCCCGCTATGCGGCCGGCGCCAGGCCGAGCATCGCGCGGGCCTGCGCCGGCCTGGCCACCGGCCGGCCATACTCGGCGCAGAGCGCGGCGACGCGGCCGACCAGCTCGGCATTGCTGGCGGCGAGCCGGGTCCTGTCCCAGCGGATGTTGTCCTCGAGCCCGGTGCGGCAATGCCCGCCCATCTCCAGCGCCCAGTGGTTCACCTCCAACTGGTGGCGGCCGATGCCGGCGGCGGTCCAGGTGGCACCCGGCAGCAGCTCGCGCAGCTTCGCCACCTCGAATTCCAGGATGTCGCGCCGCGCCGGCAGGGCGTGCTTCACGCCGAAGACGAATTGCACATGCGGCGGCGGGGCGATGAGACCCTCCGCCACCAGGCCATGGGTGTTGTAGAGCATCGCCAGGTCGAAGACCTCGATCTCCGGCTTGATGCCGCCCTCCAGCATGGTCTTCGCCAGGCTGCGGACGAAATCCGGCGGGTTCTCGTAGACGATGGTCGGGGAAATTCACGCTGCCGGTGGCCAGCGATGCCATGTCCGGCCGCAGGTGCAGCATGGCGCCGCGCTGGTCGAGCGAACGGCCGCGCCCGCCAGTCGAGAACTGGATGATGATGTCGGGGCAATGCTTGCGGATGCCCTGCTGCAGCGCCTCGAAGCGCCAGGGATCGCTGCTCGAATTCTCCTGCTCGTCGCGCACATGCACATGCACCAGCGCGGCGCCGGCCTCCCAGGCGGCATGGGTGCTCTCGACCTGCTCCGGCACCGAGATCGGCACCGCCGGGTTGTCCTTCTTGCGCGGCACCGATCCGGTGATGGCGACGGAGATGATGCAGGGCTCGCCCGACATGGCTCAGACCTCCAGGAAGACCGTTTCACCCTCGCCTTGCAGGACCATGTCCAGGCGCCAACTGCCCGGCCCCTCCGCCCTGGCGATGAGCGTCGCGCGCTCCGCCGGGTCCGCGAGGGAGGAGAGCAGCGGGTCCATCTCGTTCAACGGATCATCCGCGAAGTAGATGCGGGTGCGGAGCCCGGTCATCAGCCCGCGCGCCAGGATGGTCACGGCCAGATGCGGCGCCTGCTGGGCATTGCCGCGGCCGGGCACCGGACCGGGCTTCAGGGTGGTGAAGCGGAAGCGGCCCTCGGCATCGGTCCCGGCGCGGCCGAAGCCGGGAAAGCGCGCATCGGCGGGCGGGCTGGCCTGCCAGATCTCGACGCAGGCATCGGTAACGGGCGCGCCAACACCGTCGATGATGCGGCCGGTGACGGTGATGCGCTCGCCCTCGGCACCGAACCGCGTCAGGTCGGCCCATTCCGGGTGCTCGACCAGGTGCCAATAGGGGCCGATGGTCTGGCTGGCCGTGGCGGCGGGCATCAATGCGCCTCCTCCTCGGCGTCGGCCTCGAAGGGCGTGGCGCCGCGGCCGCGCAGCGTGATGTCGAAGCGGTAGCCGAGCGCGAATTCCGGCTGGGTGATGCCGAGATCGAAGCGGCTCACCAGCCGCTCCCGCGCCCCGGCATCCTCGATGGCGTGGTAGATCGGGTCGAGTTCCAGCAGCGGGTCGCCCGGGAAATACATCTGCGTCACCAGGCGCTGCGCGAAGCCGGTGCCAAACAGCGAGAGGTGGATATGCACCGGCCGCCAGGCATTGGTGTGGTTGCGCCAGGGATAGGCGCCGGGCTTGATGGTCAGGAAGCGGTAGCGGCCCTCCGCATCGGTGAAGACGCGGCCCTCGCCATGGAAATTCGGGTCGGCCGGCGCATCATGCGTATCGGCCGGATGGTCGTAGCGGCCGGCCGCATTGGCCTGCCAGATCTCGATCATGGTGTGCGGCACCGGGCGGCCATCCTCGTCCAGCACCTGGCCGGCGACGATGATGCGCTCGCCGAGCGGCGCGCCCCGGCCGAGCCTGGTCAGATCGGCCATTTCCGGGAAATGCGCCGGCGAGAAGGCCGGACCGGTGGTTTCCGTCACCGTATGCGGCAGGCGATGCGGCGCCCGCCCGGGGTGGCGGATCCGCGTGCTGCCATAGCCCGACGCGTCGAGCGGCGGCTGGGTGCCGGCGGCGAAGGGCCGGAAGGGCACGGGGTCGGACATGCTGAGGCTCCGCGGCGGGAGGGGCGGCGCGACCGCCAGGGCGCGCCATGGGCAGGGCCATTCCAGCGTAATACCGCCGGCGCGGATAGCCTCGCCTTATTTGCGCCCCCCGGCTCCGGCATCATTGCGCCCGGCTATAGGCTCCGCCGCGCCGCCATGCCTTAATCCCGGCGCAGCAGGGCGGGGAGGAACGGCATGGCACCGGCGCAGCAGGCAGCCAGCATCGAATCCCGCACCTCCTGGGTGGTTGCCATCGCTGCCGTCATCATCCTGTCCGTCTCCTCCGGCGCGCCCATCATCGTGGTGGTGGCGCTGCGCCAGATCGCCACCGACATGGGCGAGGTCCGGGCCATTCCGGCGCTTGCCTCCTCCCTCGCCTATCTCGGCGCCGGGGCCGGCGGGGTGCTGATGGGCTGGCTCGCCGGGCGGATCGGCACGCGGGTGGTGGCGATCACCGGCGGCGCCATGGTCTGCGGCGGGCTGCTGCTGGCGGCGGGCGGCGCGCCCTGGCAATTGCTGCTGGGCTACGGGCTGCTGGTCGGGTTCTTCGGCAATGGCGCGCTGTTCCCGCCACTGATGACCTATGTGTCGCTCTGGTTCGACCGGCGGCGGGGCACCGCGCTGGCGCTGGTTTCCTCCGGCCAGTATATCGCCGGGGCGCTCTGGCCGGCGCTGTTCGAGGCAGCCGTCGCGACCCATGGCTGGCAGCGCACCATGCTGGGCTTCGGCCTCTTCGTCGCCGTCATCACCATGCCGCTGGCGGCGCTGGTGCTGCGGCCGCCCCCCCCGCCCTGCCGGCCGCGGGCGGCGCCGGTGGCGGGCCGCTGCCCGGCGGGCGGGCCCTGGGCCTGCCGCCCAACCTCGCCCTGGCGGCGCTGGCCTTCGCCTCCTTCCTCTGCTGCGTGCCGATGGCGATGCCGGCGGCGCATCTGGTGGCCTTCTGCAGCGACATCGGCATCCTGGCCTCGCGCGGGGCGCTGATGCTCTCGGTGCTGCTGGCCACGGCCTTCCTGGCGCGGCAGCTCTGGGGCTGGGTCGCCGACCGGATCGGCGGGCTGAATACGGTGCTGGCCGGCTCGGCCTGCCAGGTCCTCGGCATGGCGGGTTTCCTGATGACCCAGGACGAGGCCGGGCTGTTCCTCGTCGCGGCCGCCTATGGCCTCGGCTTCAGTGGCATCGTGCCGGCCTATGTGCTGACGGTGCGGGAGCTCTTCCCGGCGCGGGAGGCCGCCTGGCGGGTGCCGGTGCTGCTGTTCTGCAGCCTGGGCGGCATGGCGGCCGGCGCCTGGCTGGCCGGCTTCCTCTATGACCGCTTCGGCAGTTACGCGATCGCCTGGGAGGTGGGGATCGCCTTCAACCTGGCCAATCTGGCGCTGGTCGGCACATTGGCGCTGCGCCAGGGCCCGCGGCTGCGGCCGGCCCTGGCCTGAGCGGCCCGATCGCCCGCAGGCGAAGCCGAAGGGCGTGAATCGGTCCGCAGGATACAAGCAGCCCGATCGTCCGCAGGCGAAGCCGGAGGGCGTGAACCGGCCCGCAAGGAAACAAGCCGGGGTGGCTTAGAGCGTATCCCAGTAGGAGGATGATCCTCGGCTCTCCATCTACCTGGGATGACGAGAGGGACTGCACGGAAAGCGAGGAAGTGGCGCGTTCGGGACGACGGCTGGCGGTTGCCGGACGCGCTCTGGGCCAAGATGGGGCCACTGCTGCCACCACGCCCGCCGCACCCACTGGGCTGCCACAACCCGCGGGTGCCGGACCGGGCGGCGATGGACGCCATCTTCTTCGTGCTGCGCACGGGGTGTCAGTGGAATGCGCTGCGGGAGACCACGATCTGCTCGTCGTCCTCGGCGCACCGGCGCTTCCAGGAGTGGCTCGCGGCCGGGGTCTTCGCGGCGTTCTGGCGCGAGGGCCTGCTGGCCTACGACGCACTGCGTGGCATCGCCTGGACCTGGTTGGCGCTGGACGGGGCGATGGGCAAGGCGCCGCTGGGTGGCGAGAAAACCGGCCGCAACCCGACGGACCGCGGCAAGCGCGGGGTGAAGCGCCTGGTGCTGACCGACGGCCGCGGCGTCCCGCTCGGGGCGACCATCGACGGGGCCAACCGCAACGATCACAAGCTGATGCGGGAGACGCTCGAGGCCATCCCGATCGAGCGGCCCGAACCGACCCGCCGTCGACCGCAGCACCTCTGCCTCGACAAGGACTTCGACTACGACGAGCCGCGCGCCCTGGCCGAGGAGTTCGGCTTCACCCTGCACCTGCGCACACGCGGCGAGGAGGTCAGCGCCAAGCGTCACGCCCGGGCCAAGGCGCGGCGCTGGGTGGTGGAGCGCACGCATTCATGGCTCCATCGGTTCCGCTCGATCCTGATCCGCTGGGCCAAGAAACCCAGCAACTACCTCGCGCAGCTCCACTTCGCACTCGCCATCATCACCTGGCGACATGCCCTACCGGGATAGGCTCTTAGCGGCCGGCGATCAACTTGCGGGCATTGGCCCTGACCCGCCGATGCGCCGGCGCCATGGCCGCGGCCAGTACCGCCGGGGCCGCGGCCCCGGCCAGTGTGGCCTTCCCGGCCGCGGCCAGGCCCAGCGCGAAGGCACGCTGCTTCTCCAGCGCATAGGCCGTGAGCTGCGCCTGCGCCTGGGCCGGCTCCGCCCACAACTGCATGGAACGCAGCGTGAAGACGAAGCCGGCCTGCCAGGCGAAGATCGTGGCGGTGAAGGGGTCCACGGGCCCTGGCTGGGTCAAAGCGCCGCCAGGACGGATTCGGCGCGGCTCACCTCGAAGGCACCCGGCGCCTCCACGGCGATATGCGTGACCTTGCCGTCCTTGGCCACCAGGGCGAAGCGCTGGCTGCGGGTGCCGAGGCCGCGGGCATTCAGGTCCAGTTCCAGCCCGAGCTTCCTCGTGAAGTCGGCGCTGCCATCGGCCAGCATCATCACCTTGTCGCCGACGCCCTGGTCCTTGCCCCAGGCGCCCATGACGAAGGCGTCGTTCACCGCCATGCAGGCCACAACATCGGCGCCCTTGGCCTTCAACTGGTCGAAATTCTGCACGAAGCCGGGCAGGTGCTTGGCCGAGCAGGTGGGGGTGAAGGCGCCGGGGACGCCGAAGAGCACCACCGTCTTGCCGGCGAAAAGCTCGTCCGTGGAGACCTCCTTCGGGCCTTCGGCTGTGGCTTGCGTCAGCTTCGCCGAGGGAATCTTGTCGCCGACCTTGATCGTCATGGGCTTCTCCTGTCCGATCCCCCGGATGTAGCCGCTCCGCCCCCGCCTGTCACCGCCGGCCTGGCGCATCCGGGAGCACCAGCCGGGATACCCCGGCTTGCAGGGCGGGAGCCCCGCCGCCATCTTCCCCGCATGGCCCGACGCGTCCGCACCAGCAAGATTCCCGCCTCCAGCCCGGATGAAGGCTATTTCGGCGGCCAGATCCTCATCGCCATGCCCGGGATGCAGGATCCCCGCTTCGCGAAATCCGTCATCTGCCTCTGCGCCCATTCGCCGGAGGGGGCGATGGGCATCATCCTGAACAAGCCGATCGACGGCCTCAGCTTCGACGACCTGCTGAAGCAGCTCGACCTCGAGCCGGTGCCGCCGCAGCGGCGCATCCGCATGCACCAGGGCGGCCCGGTGGAGGGCGGCCGCGGCTTCGTGCTGCATACCAATGACTGGTCGAGCGAGGGGTCGCTGCCGGTGACCGGGGAGCTGTCGCTCACCGCCAGCGTGGATATCCTGAAGGCCATCGCCGGTGGCGGCGGGCCGCGGCTCGGCCTGCTGGCGCTGGGCTATGCCGGCTGGGGGCCAGGCCAGTTAGAGGACGAGATCGCGGCCAATGCCTGGCTCTCCGTGCCTGCGGACGAGGCGCTGCTCTTCGGCGACGGACCCGAGGACAAGTGGCTGCTGGCCATGGCCAAGCTGAAGGTGGACCCGCTGCTGCTCTCGGGTGCCGCCGGCCACGCCTGAGCGGAGTGCAAGGTAGGGAGCCGCCCCGCCGGTCACAGCTGCAGCCGCACCCCCGTCCGCTCCACGATCGCGCCGTATTTGGCGTATTCGCTCACCATGAAGGCGCGGGCATCGGCCAGGCTGTTCGGGCCCTCGGCCGGGTCATGGCCGGCATGCAGCATCCGGTCCCGCACCTGCGGCTCGGCCAGGGTGGCGACCAGGGCGCGGTTCAGCGCCTCCGCCGCCGGCTGCGGCAGGCCGGCAGGGGCGATCAGCAGGAAGAAGCCGCCATCCTCGAAGCCCGGCACGCCGAGTTCCTTCAACGTCGGGATCTCGGGAAACAGCGGGAAGCGGCGCGAGCCCAGCATCGCCACGCCGCGCACCTTGCCCTCCCGCGCCAGCGGCGTGGCCGAGGCCAGGGCGGCGATGCCGAATTGCGCCTCGCCGGTCAGGATCGCCTGCAGCATCTGCGCGCCGCTGCGATAGGGCACGTGCACGAAGCGGGTGCCGAGCGCCTGGGCCAGCATCTCCGACCGCAGGTGCAGCACGCCGCCGACCCCGGAACTGGCATAGGTGAGGGATTCCGGCGGCGCCGCGCGCATTTGCGCCAGCACCTCGGCCGCGGTGGCGCCTGGGAAGCGCTCGGTCACCACCAGCAGGGCGGGCGGCGTGCTGATGACGCCGATATGGGTGAAATCCGTCACCGGATGGTAGCGCGTGCCGCCGACCATCGCATTCGGCGCGGCCGCCGCGGCGCCGGTCTCGGTGACCATGATGGTATGGCCATCCGCCGGCTGGCGCTTCAGCCATTCGGTCGCGATCGCCCCGGCCGCGCCGGGCCGGTTGTCCACCACGATGCGCGCCTCGGGCCCGAGATGCACCGCCATCCGGTCCGCCAGGATGCGGGCGGCGATGTCGGTACTGCCGCCCGGCGCATAGCCGGTGGCCATGGTGATGGGGCGGTCCGGGAAGGCGGCGGCGGCCTGCGGCACCAGGGCGGCGAGCGTGGCGGCGAACAGCGCGAGCGTCAGGCATTGGCGGCGCATGTGGCATTTTCTCCCGATGGTTCTTCTTGCCGGCGGGAGGAGCATCGCCCGCTTCCTGCCGCGAAGGGAACCCCGGGAAGGACGGGGCGGGCGCCCCGGCCAAACCCAGCCCTGGACCGGTCGGCCTACCAGCGCAGCGCCCTGACCGCCGCCAGCGGATCGACCCCCTCGGCCAGCGCCACGGCGCGCAGTTCCTCGGAACTCGGGCTCTCGCCATGCGCATGCGCGGCCAGGCCGGTCAGCGCCCAGAGCGCATCCAGCCCCGCCGCCTGCGCCCCGGCCAGGTCGGTATGCGGGCTGTCGCCGATCGCCAGCACGCGCTTGCGGTCCTGGATGCCGAGCAGCTCCAGCACGGGGTCATAGACCGCCGGGTCGGGCTTCCCCACCTCGAAGACATCGCCGCCGCCCAGGCCGAGATAGAGGTCGGCCAGCGCCCCGGCGCAGATCAGCCGCTCGCCGGCCACCATCACATGCCGGTCCGGGTTGACGCAGAGCATGGGCAGGTGATGCGCCGCCGCCGCCGCCAGCGCCGGGCGGTAGGGGGCGGCATCGGTGGCGCCGCGCTCAGGGTCGGGGCCGGTGTTCAGCAGGAAATCCGCCCGCGCCGGGTCCGTCACCAGCTCGGCAACGCCCTCCTCGACCACCGAGAGGTCGCGCTCCGGCCCGATATGCAGGGCGCGCCGGCCGAGCCTGGCGAACCACGGATGGCTGCGGGCCTTCAGCATCCGCCAGGCGATCTCACCCGAGGAGATGATGCCGTCATAGAGGCCGCGATCCAGCCCCATGCGGTCCAGCATGCCCTCGATGAACCAGGACCGCCGCGGCGCATTGGTCAGGAAGGCCACGCGCTTGCCGCGGGACTTCAGCTCGGCCAGCGCCTCGGGCACGCCGGGATAGGGGCGGCGCCCGTCATGCACCACGCCCCAGAGATCAAGGACGAAGCCGTCATAGCGATCGGCAACCGGCGCGATGCCGTCGAGGATTTCCATCATGTGCTCCCTTGGGCATCGGTGCCGACCGCATCGGCCACGCCGGTGAATCCCTCGCGCCGCAGCAGCGCCGCCAATTCCGCCTTGAGCCGCGGCACCAGCCCCGGCCCGGCATAGGCAAAACCCGTATAGACCTGCACCAGGCTCGCCCCGGCCCGGATCTTCGCCAGCGCATCGGCGCCGCTGGCAACGCCGCCCACCCCCACCAGGGTGAGCCGCCCCCGTGCCAGCCGGAAGCAGGCGCGCAGCACCGCCGTGGACCGCTCCAGCAGCGGCATGCCGGAGAGGCCCCCGGCCTCGGCCCGATGTGGCGAGCGCAGGCTCTCCGGCCGCGCGATGGTGGTATTGGAGACGATCAGGCCGGCCACGCCCTGCGCCACGCAGGTCTCCACCAGCGGCCCCAGCGCCTCCTCGGCGAGGTCGGGCGCGATCTTCACCAGCAGCGGCGGTTGCCGCGGCAGCCCGGCCCGGGTCGCGGCGATGGCCGCCAGGATGCCGGCCAGCCGCTCCTCCCCCCTGGAGATCACGCAACCCCGGCGTATTGGGGGAGGAGACATTGACCACGACGTAATCCGCCAGCGGCGCCAGCGCGGCATGCAGGGCGGGGTAGTCGCGCTCCGGCACCGCCCCCTCCTTGTTCACGCCGATATTGGCCCCGAGCACCGCCGGCAGGGGCCGGGGCAGCGCCGCGAGCCGGGCGCGATACGCCTCCAGCCCGCCATTGTTGAAGCCCATGCGGTTGATGACCGCCCGGTCCTCCGCCAGCCGGAACAGCCGCGGGCGGGGATTGCCCGGCTGCGGCCGGGGCGTGACCGTGCCGGCCTCGACGAAGCCGAAGCCGAGCCGCATCAGCGGCAGCACCGCCACCGCATCCTTGTCGAAACCGGCGGCCAGGCCGATCGGGTTCCGGAAATCGAGGCCGAAGGCGCGGGTCGCCAGCACCGGGTCGTCCGGCGCCGGGTCGCGGCCGGCCAGCCCGGCGGCCAGCGCCCGGAGCGCCAGCCCATGCGCGGTTTCGGCATCGAGTCCCCGCAGCAGGGGCATGAGGGCGGAGGCGAGGCGGGGGGTTCATGCGGCGGCTGTGTGCCCGAGGCCGGGCGCGAGGGGAAGCGGGGCGCTTCCGCATTGACCCGGCGCCCCCGGCCCGCGACAACCACCCGGAGGTTCGGGAGGAAGCGGGTGAAGGGTCCGGTGCTGCTGCTGGCCGGCATCGTGTTGTTCAGCCTGCTGGATGCCAATAGCAAGCTGCTCTCCGGCGGCTATGGGCTCGGCCAGGTGGTCGCCACCCGCTATGCCGTGCTGCTGGCGCTGCTGCTGCTGGCGCGGCTGGCCTTCGGCGGCGCCGGCGGGTCGGTGGGCACCAGCCGGCCCGGGCTGCACCTGCTGCGCGCCGCCTCGATGATGGTTTCGGCCGCCGGCTTCTTCCTGGCCTTCCGGCAATTGCCGCTGGCCGAGGGCTACCTGGTCTTCTTCACCGCGCCCTTCATGACCCTCGCCCTCTCCGCCGCGGTGCTGCGGGAGGTGGTGCCGCGCGCCGCCTGGTTCTGGTGCGCGGTGGGGTTCGGCGGCGTGGTGCTGGCGGTGCTGCCGAAGCTCGGCGGCGATGGCGGGCCGGTATTCGGCTATCTGGCGGTCCTTGCCGGCACGCTCGGCTTCGCCGTCACCCAGACGGTGAACCGGAGCCTGCGCGGGGAGCCGGGGGTGGCGCGCATCCTGTTCTGGCCGAGCCTGCTCGGGCTGCTGCTCTATGGCCCGCTGGCGCTCTGGTACTGGGTGCCGCCGCCGGCGCCCGACCTGGCGATGCTAATGGCCAATGGGCTGGTGGCGGGGGCCGCCGTGGTCGCCACCGCCGCAGCCTTCCGCCATGCCGATGCAGCGCGGCTCGGCCCCTTCGGCTTCGCTGCGCTGCCGGTCTCGGTGCTGCTCGACCTGGCCATCTGGGGCCACCCGCCGGACCCCGCGATGCTGGCGGGCGGTGCGGTGGTGGTGCTGGCCTGCGTGATGAGCGAAAGGGCGGCCCGGCTGGCCAAGGGCCAGGGGGTGAAGGCCCAAGGGAAGGTTCAGGGAATCCCGGCCGGAAAGGCATGGGCGCCATCGGCGCCGAGCGGCAGCGGCGCCGTAGAGCGCACCGCGGCCAGCGGCAGCGGCCCGTAGAGGTGCGGGAAGAGGCCGGGGCGGCTGCCGGCCGGTTCCCAGCGCAGCGCCGTGCCGAGCGCGGCCGCCTCCACCGCCACCAGGACCAGGTCGGGCTCCCCGGCGCGATGCTTCGCCGCGCTGGCCCGCAGTTGCGCCGCGGTGGAGAAATGCAGGAAGCCGTCGCGGCGGTCATCGGCACTGCCGCGATAGGCGCCTTCCGCTGCCGCAGCCTGCCAGTCGGCGGCGCGGACCAGGGTGTAGATCAGAGCGTCCATGGCCATGCCTATAAAGCAGATCCCGTGCGGATGGAGCCGCCGGGGCGGGGAAAGATGCCCGCGGGACCATGGGCCGGGGTGAGCGGAACCGCCCCGGTGCCCGCCGGGCGATGGGGCTGGCATCCCGGCGCCCGGCCGCCACATGCTGCGGCATGTCCTTCCCCCCGCTTGGTCCTGGCCCTGCTGCTGCCGGCGCTGCTCGCCGCCCGGCCCGCGGCGACGCAGGGGCTGGCCGGGCATGGCGGGCCGGTGCGGGCGCTGGTGGTCAGCGCCGATGGGGCCGGCTTGGCCTCGGGCGGTTTCGACCGGTCGGTGATCCTCTGGGACCCGGCAGGGGGGCCGGGCGCTGCGGGTGATGCGCTGGCATGCCGGCGCGGTGGCCGCCCTGGCCCTGCTGCCGGATGGTGGCTTGGCCAGCGCCGGGGAGGATGGGCGGATCGCGCTCTGGCCGCCGGGCGGCGCGGCGGCACCCTCCCGGGTGCTGGAGGGCCATACCGCCCCCCGTCGCGGCGCTGCTGGCGGGAGGGGATGGGATGCTGGCCTCCGCCGGCTGGGATGCCACCCTCCGCATCTGGGCACCGGATGGGACAGCGCGGGTGCTGGAGGGCCATGCCGGGCCGGTGAATGGCCTGGCCTGGGCGCCGGCCGGCCTGGCCAGCGCCGGCTATGACGGCACGCTGCGGCTCTGGGACAGCCGGGGTGGACGGGTGCTGGCGGAATTCGGCCTGCCGCAGAACGCCCTGCTGGCCCTGCCGGATGGCGTGCTCGCCAGCGCCGGGGCGGATGGGGTGGTGCGGCTGATCGGCCCGGATGGCACGACGCGCCAGGAATTGGCCGCCGCACCCAGCCCCGTGCTGGCCCTGGCCGCGACGCCCGATGGCAGCACCCTGGCGGCGGCCTCGCTCGGCGGCGGCGTCACGCTCTGGTCGCTGCCCGAGGGGCGGCTGCGGCAGCGGCTGGACGGGCCCGGCCTGCCGGTCTGGGCCCTGGGCTTCGCGGGCGATGGCGGCACGCTCTGGACCGGCGGGCAGGACGGGGTGCTGCGCCACTGGGATGCCAGGACCGGGGCGCCACTCGGGGTGCCGCTTGGCCAGGCGGTGGCGGAGATCGCGCCCGGCCTGGACCCGCATGGCGCCCGGGTCTTCCGCGCCTGCGCCGCCTGCCATGCCCTGGGCGCCTCCGGGGAGAACAGGGCCGGGCCGCATCTGCACGGCCTCTTTGGCCGCCGCATGGGCAGCGTGCCGGGCTACCCCTATTCCGAACGCCTGGCGCGCGGCGACATCACCTGGACGCCGGAGACGGTGGCGGACCTCTTCACCAGGGGTCCCGATATGGTGACGCCGGGCACGACGATGCCGGTGCAGCGGGTGGGCGAGGCGGGCGACCTCGCGGCGCTGCTGCGGTTTTTGCAGGCGGCGACCCGGTAGCCTGCACCCTCAGCGGCGCTCCACCCGGCCCAGGCTGCGGCCCTCTGCGTCGTAGCGCCGGGCGGTGCCGTCCCGCGCCTCGATCCGCCCCTGCGAGCGGCCCTCTGCGTCATAGGTCCGGGTGGTGTTGCCCCGCGTCTCCGCCCGGCCGGTGAAGCGGCCCTGGGAGTCGTAGCGGCGGCTGCTGCCCTCCCGTGCCTCGGCCCGGCCATCGTAGCGGCCTTGGGCGTCGTAGAAGCGGGTGGTGCCATCCCGATGCTCGGCGCGGCCCGTGCTGCGGCCCTGCGCATCGTAGAACCGCGTGGTGCCGCCCTGCGTCTCCGCCCGGCCGTTAAGGCGGCCCTGCGCATCGTATTGGCGCTGGCTTTGTGCCGCGGCCGGCAGCGGGGCAAGCAGGGCGAGCAGCAGGACCAGGCGGCGCATGGCGGGACTCCCGGGGTGGCACCCGATCCTGCCGCGCCGGAATGGCGGCTTCAGGGCAGCAGGCGGGAGATCGTGACCTCCCGTTCCTCGCGATCCTCCAGCTCCCGCGTCACCGGCACGGTGAAGCGCGCCACCGCCTCCAGTCCCTCGCGCGGCACATAGGCGCGGCCGGGATCGGCCAGCAGCACCTCCGCCCCCGCCCTGGCCAGGCCGCGCAGCCAGGGCAGGATGTGGCGGGTCATCGGCGCCTCGTAGCAGACATCGCCGGCTAGCACCGTGTCCCAGCGGCAGGGCTGGCCCACCACATCGCCGGCCAGCGTCGCCACCGCCACGCCGTTCAGCGCCGCATTCGCCTGGGTGGCGGCGATGGCCAGCGGGTCGATCTCCGCCGCTTCCACCCGCGCGGCGCCGGCCAGGGCGGCGGCAATGGCGGCGATGCCGCAGCCGGCGGCGAAATCCAGCACCCGCCGGCCCGCCACCAGCCCCGGCCGGTCCAGCAGCAACCGCGCGGTGGCGACGCCGCCCGGCCAGGCGAAGGCCCAGAAGGGCGGCTCGATGCCCTCCCGCGCCAGCCATTCCTCGGTGGCCTGCCAGATGGGCGTGATGCGGGTGGCGAGATGCAGGCTGATCTCCGGCACCAGCGGCGGCTGCGCCACCGCGGTATGGGCACGCAGGAAGGCCGCCGCGTCCCTCACAGCCGGCCGAGCAGGAAGGCCAGCGCCACCGCCAGCCCGACCTCCCGGTTCGCCTTGAACAGGCGGAGGCATTGGGCGGGGTCATGGATGTCGAGCGCCACCACCTGCCGCGCCAGCAGCAGCGCCGGCAGCAGCAGCGCCGGGTAGAACCACCAGGGCAGCCCGGCCAGCCAGCCGGTGAGCGCCAGCAGCGCCAGCATCCCGGCATAGCAGGCGGTGAGGAAGGGCCGCGTCCGCTCGCCGAAGCGCAGCGCCGTGCTGCCGATGCCGACCTTTGCGTCATCCTCCCGGTCCTGATGCGCATAGATCGTGTCGTAGCCGAGGATCCACAGGAAGGCGGCGGCCCAGAGCGCCAGCGCCACCGCATCCAGCCGCCCGGTGCAGGCCACCATGCCCTGCGGCGCCGCCCAACTGAAGGTGAGGCCGAGCATCGCCTGCGGCCAGTTGGTCACCCGCTTGGCCAGCGGATAGAGCAGGATCGGCAGCAGCGAGAGCACCCCCAGCAGGATCGCCGGCCCGTTCAGTTGCAGCAGCACCGCCAGCCCCACCAGGCAGAGCCCGGCCAGGAAGGCCAGGGCCTGCCGCGGGCTCACCACCCCCGCCGCCAGCGGCCGGCCGCGGGTGCGCTCCACCCGCCGGTCGATATCGCGGTCCCAGAGGTCGTTCACCACGCAGCCCGCGCCCCGCATCACCACGGCGCCGAGGCCGAACAATGCGGCCAGCCGCAGCCCCTCCCCCCCAGCCCGGCGCCGCCAGCGCAATGGCCCAGAAGCCGGGCAGCACCAGCAGCCAGGCGCCGATCGGCCGGTCGAGCCGCGCCAGCAGCGCATAGGGGCGCCAGCCCTGCGGCAGCCGGGCGACCCAGCCGCGCGCCCGGATATCGGTGAAGCCTTGCACGGGGCGCATAATCCAGCGAAGGGGCGGCATGTCCATCCCCCGTCTCTTCCTCGACCAGCCGCTGGAGCCGGGCCGCGAGGTCCCCGCCACACCGGGCCAGGCGCATTACCTCGGCCATGTCATGCGCCGTGGCGCCGGCGATGCCGTGCTGCTGTTCAATGGCCGGGACGGCGAATGGGAGGCGCGGATCGCCGGCATCCGGAAGGACCGCGCCAGCTTCCTGCCGGAACGCCAGGTGCGGCAGCAGGAGGCGGAGCCCGATCTCCGCCTGCTGGTCGCGGCGGTGAAGCGGGACGCCATGGACTGGATGGCCGAGAAGGCGACCGAGCTGGGCGCCAGCCTGATCCAGCCCGTCTTCACCCGCCGCAGCGTGGTGGACCGGGTCAATACCGGGCGCCTGGCCGGCATCGCGCAGGAGGCGGCGGAACAATGCGGGCGCCTCACCGTGCCGCGCCTGGCCGCGGCGCTGCCGCTGCATGCGGTGCTGGATGCCTGGGACGGCACGCTGCTGCTGGTCGGCGATGAGCGCCGCACTGCGCCGCCCATCGCCGATGCGGCGAAACGACTGCGACTGCCGCTGGCCTGGCTGGTCGGCCCGGAAGGCGGCTTCGAGCGGGCGGAGCTTGACGATCTGCGCCGCCGTGCCTTTGTTACGACGGTTGCCCTCGGGCCCCGCATCCTGCGGGCGGAGACGGCGGCGGTTGCCGGCCTCGTCGTCTTGCAAGCCTTGGCCGGGGACTGGAATAAGACTGAACTCGCGCCGGGCCTTCCGCCCGGGCCCGGGCAATGATGGAAGAGCAGGATGTCAAACCCCGGCGAAGCGGACCTGACGCCGATCACCAGCCGGCGGCAGCTTGCCGAATGGTTCGCTGCCGGCAGCAAGCCGCGCGAGTCCTGGGGCGTGGGCACGGAGCACGAGAAATTCGGCTTCTACCGGAGCGATTTCGCGCCGCCGCCTTATGAGCCAAACGGCATCCGCGCGGTGCTGGAGGGCATGCAGGCGCGCGGCTGGGCGCCGATCCTGGACAATGGCAACCCCATCGGGCTGAAGCGCGGCGCCGCCTCCATCAGCCTGGAGCCGGGCGGGCAATTGGAACTCTCCGGCGCGATCGTGCCGGACCTGCACGCGACGCAGCGGGGAATTGGCGGAGCATCTGCGGGAGGTGCATGCGGTCGCGGCGCCGCTCGACCTCGGCTTCGCCTCGCTCGGCTTCCATCCGGTGGCGCGGCGCGACGGGATGCCCTGGATGCCCAAGAGCCGCTACGCCATCATGCGGCGCTACATGCCGAAGGTGGGCGGGCTCGGCCTCGACATGATGCTGCGGACCTGCACGGTGCAGGCCAACCTCGACTACGGCGACGAGGCCGACATGGTCGAGAAGCTGCGCATCTCGCTCGCCCTGCAGCCGGTGGCGACGGCGCTCTTCGCCAATTCGCCCTTCACCGAGGGAAGGCCGAACGGCTTCCGCAGCATGCGCGCCCAGGTCTGGACCGATACGGACCCCGCCCGCACCGGCATCCCCGCCGTGGTCTTCGAGCAGGGTTTCGGCTTCGAGCAATTCGCCGAATGGCTGCTCGACGTGCCGATGTATTTCGTGATGCGGGACGGCAAGTGGCTGGACGCCGCCGGCGCCAGCTTCCGCCATTTCCTGGAGGGCCGGCTGCACATCCTGCCGGGCGAGCGCGCCACCATCGGCGATTTCGCCGACCATGTGACCACCGCCTTCACCGATGTGCGGCTCAAGCGCTTCCTGGAGATGCGCGGCTCGGATGCCGGCAGCGCGGCCATGCTGGTGGCGCAGCCCGCGCTCTGGGTTGGGCTGATCTATGACGACGCGGCGCAGAAGGCGGCGGCCGCGCTGGTGCGGGACTGGACGGTGCAGGACATCCGCGCCCTGCGGGAAGCGGTGCCGCGCCAGGCGCTGGAAGCCGGCATCCGCGGCCGGACGGTGCGCGAGGTGGCGCGCGACATGGTGGCGATCGCGCGCGACGGGCTGCGGGCGCGGGGCCTGGGCGAGGAGGTCCATCTGGCGCCGCTCGATGAGATCGTCGCCAGCGGCCTGACCCAGGCGGACCGGCTGCTGCACCTCTATGAGCGCGCCTGGGGCGGCGATGCGCGGCAGGCGCTGCTGGCGGCGGAGGTCTAGGGCCCGTGCGGATTGGCCTCGGGGCGCCGCTTCGCTATCACGCCCCCACCCTGCGTGAAGGCTGACAGCAATGAGCGACACACCCCCGGACCGTTTGGCCAGCAACCCGAAGAGCCCGCACTACAATGCCGAGATCCTCGCAAGGGGCGTGGGCGTGCGCTTCAAGGGGGTCGAGAAGACCAATGTGGAGGAATACTGCGTCAGCGAGGGCTGGGTTCGCCTGACCGTGGGCACGACCATGGACCGGCACGGCAACCCCATGACGGTCAAGCTCCAGGGCCCGGTCGAGCCCTATTTCCGGGATAACGCCTGAACCGCCGGGGCAGGCTGGGCGGCGCCTATCCCGCGAAGAAGCGCCGGTAGGTGGCCTCCTGCTGCTCCAGGAAATCCGTCAGCCCCGCGGCATCGAGGTAGCGGATGCCGAAGCCCTGGCCCTCCATGAAGCCGCGGAAGCGGGCATCCCCGACCACCTCGGCCACGACCTTCTGCAAGCGGTGCAGGACGGCCGGCGGCACGCCGGGCGGCAGCGCCAACCCGCGCCAGGCGCCGAGCTCGATCGGCCAGCCCTGCTCCCTGGCCGTTGGCGCATCCGGGAAGCCGGGCAGGCGCTCCGGCGCGGCGACCGCCAGGATGCGCGCCTGGCCGCTTTCGACCTGCGCCCGCGCCTCGACCGCACTGAAGGCCACCGCTTCGATATGGCCGCCCAGCATGTCGCGGATGCCGGGCGCGGCGCCGGCATAGGGGGTGTGGGTCAGCCGGATGCCGGCCCGGCGCTCCAGCTCCAGGGCGGCGATGTGCCAGGTGCCGCCCGGGCCACTATTGCCGACCCGGATGCCCTCGGGGTTGCTGCGGGCATAGGCGATGAACTCGGCCAGGTTCCGCCAGGGCGCGTCGGCGCGCACGGTGAATGCCGCGGCATCCACATTGACCAGGGCCAGCGGTTGCAGGTCGTGCCAGGTGAGCGGGCTCGGCCCGAGCAGCGGCGCGGTCAGGAGTTGCGCGGAGATGGCCCCGAAGCTGGTGCCGTCCGGCACCGCCGTGCGGATCGCCATATGCCCGACCGTGCCGCTGCCGCCCGGCCGGTTCACCACCGCCACCGGCTGGCCAAGGCGCTCGGCCATCAGCGGCGCCATGGCGCGGAAGACGAGGTCGGTGCCGCCACCGGGGGCCCAGGGGATGATGAGGCTGAGCGGCCGGGTCGGCCAATCGGCGGCGCCCGCCGGGCTGCGGCCAAGCACGGGCACCGTGGCGCAGGCCGCCAGGGCGCGCAGCGCGTCCCGCCTTGTTATCCGCATGGCCTTATCCTCCCGCCGGCCATGTTCCCGGCCTCGGCGGAAACAAGACCATATCGCCACGGAGGCGGGAAGCGCGCATTCGGGAGACAGGGGCCGGAGGTTGGTGACTGTTGCAACCGCTTCGCCGGAGGCGATAGGCATTGGAGCCGGCTTCGCAAGCCAGGCCCGATCCGGCAGGGCGCAGCATGGGAATCCCGGGATGATCCGCCTTCTGCCGACCTTGCTCCTCCTCGTCCTGGCACTGGCCGCTCCGGCCCGGGCGGAATTCCCGGAGGCGGGCCGCCCCGTCACCGTCATCGTTCCCTATCCGCCCGGCGGCGGCAGCGACATCTCCGCGCGCAGCCTGGCCCCGGTGCTGGAGGGTGAGCTTGGCGTGCCGGTGGTGATCGTGAACCGCCCCGGCGCCAATCCGCAGATCGGCCTGACCCAGACCGCGCGGGCGCGGCCGGATGGCTATACGCTGTGCTACGGCCTCTGGCCCTCGACCATCACCCTCTATCTCGACCCCTCGCGCAATGCCGGCTTCACCCGCGAGAGCTTCACCCCCTTGGCGATGCATGTGATCGACCCCGGCAGCATCATCGTCCGCGCCGACAGCCCGCTGCGCAGCCTTGCCGACCTGATCGCCGCCGCCCGCAGCCGGCCGGGCGACCTGCGCGTCTCCGACCCCGGCATCCTGAGCTGGGAGCACCTAGCCTCGATCGCGCTGCAGAAGCAGCATGGGCTCACCGTCAACCAGGTCCACTACCAGGGCTCGGCGCCGGCGCTGGTGGCGTTGCTGGCAGGCGAGACCGAGGTGGCGCTGGTCGCCACCGGCACCGCTATGGCGCAGAGCCGCGCCGGCACCGCCCGCACGCTGGCGGTGCTGGACGACCACGAGAGCACCTATCTGCCGGGCGTGCCGACCGCGGCGGCGCAGGGCACCCGCATCGTCACCGGCTCCGCCCGCGGCTTCATCGCCCCGGCCGGGCTGCCGGCCGAGGTGGAGGCGCGGCTGGCGCAGGCGCTGGAGCGGGCCATCACCAGTCCCGAGCACCGCCAGAAGATGCAGGAACTCGGCCTGCCCATCCGCTTCATGGGGCCGGAGGAGTTCCGCCGCTACTGGACCGCCGAGGAAGCCAGCCTGGCGCCGCTGGTGCATGAGGTGGTGGGCAGCGGCGCGGCGAATTGAGGGGCAGCGGCGCTTCGGCTCAGGGTTCCAGCGTCTGGGTGAGCGCCGCCTCCGCCGCGATCACCCGCCAGTCATAGCGCATCGGCACCATCCGGCACTCCGACCAGGTCGGGTTCTGGTCGGCGTAATGCGGGCTGCCGGGCTGGCCGGAGACGCCGTGGAAGACGCTCCATAGGCTGGCATCCCAATGGCCGACATCGAAGGCGTAGCGCGCCAGCGCGCCATAGGTGGCGGCGGGGCCGGAGGCGGGCAGCAGCCCGGTCGCCAGCACCGTGTCACCATCGCCGCCCACCGGCAGCGCGGGCGGATCGAGCAGCGCCGCCTGGTCCGGGAACAGCGCCGAGAGCGGATGCGCGAGGCGCGGCCGGTGCGCCTCCCCCCAACTTGCCTCGGTTGGTTGCGCGGCGGCCCGCAGCAGCGCCGCCTCCAGCGCCCGGTTCCAATCCCAGCCGCTGAGCAGCGCCGTATCCCCATCGCGCAGCAGCTTCGGCAGGCACCACCAGAGCTGGGTCTGCGGTGCGACTCCCGGCGCGACCGAGAGGAGGGGATGCCCGGCCAGCGCGCCGAGCCCGTTGCGTTCCGCCAGGATGGCGGTCAGCGCCCGGCGCAGCGCGATGTAATCGGCGGGCGCGCTGGCCGCCGCCGCCATCCGCCCGTCCCAATCCAGCAGGCGTCGGCGCAGCGCAGCGGCGGCGGGATCGGCGGGTTCCGGCAGCGCTGCCAGCCTCTCCCGCAGAAGCAGCGCATTGGGGGAGAGCGTATCGGCATGGACCGCGGCGGCCGCCTCCGGCCTGCGGGAGGCGCCGGCCGCGATCAGCGCGGCGATGCGGCGGGCGCGGTAGGGCGGGTGGCAATCGGTGCAGAGGTAATCGGCGCGGTCATCGCTGGTGACGCGGTTGTTGGCGGTGACGATGACGCCGCCGGGCGGGTCGATGACGCGCGGCATCTCCTCCCAGGGAATCCAGCCCTGCCATTCATGCTCGCCGGTCCAGCCCGGCACCGGCAGCCAGCCATTCGCCCGCGGCCGCCGCGGCAGGGTGGCGCGCACCAGATGGCCGATGCCGCCCCGCGTATCCGCGGCCACCAGATTGTGGTCGATCAAGCCCCAGCCGCGGGTTGATTCGTAAAGCTCCGGCACCGTGGCGGCGCGCAGCATGCGCGGCAGGCAGTCGAAGGAATGGTCGGTCTCGGCCGTCTGCACCGTGCGCAAGGTGAGCGCGGTGCCGGCGGCGGGATCGCCGGCGATGACCGGGCCGTGGTGGGTCTCGATGATCTCGATCTCGCGCGGCGCGGCGCCACGGATGGCGATGCTCTCGCGGCGGCGTGCCACCGGGCGCCATTCGCCGCGGAATTCGTAGCGCGCGGCGGTGCTGTCGAACCGCTCCACGAAAAGGTCGAAGAGGTCCATGAAGGCATGGGTGACGCACCAGGCGACCTTGCCGTTATGGCCGAAATGCGGGAAGCCCGGCACCCCCGGCACGGTCAGGCCGATCGCGTCGAAATCCTCGCAGGCCAGGTGGTGCTGCGCATACATGTTCGGGATTTCAAAGACGCGATGCGGATCGCCGGCCAGCAGCGGCCGGCCCGAACCAGTGAGCGCCGGGCCGATCACCCAATTGTTGCTGCCGCCGCCCGCGGCATCCGGCGCCGCGCCTTCCAGCAGCGCGGCGATGGCGGGGCCGAGTTCCGCCAGGCTCGCGGTCCAGCGCTCCGCCTCGGCACCCGGCGGCAGGATGAGCAGGTCGCCGCCGCCATCGTCATAGCGCAGCTTCGCCACCTGCTCCGGCCCCACCACCGGCAGCGCCGCGGCGCGCCAGAGCTTGAACCAGACGGAGCCCATCAGCAGGCCGAGCCGCCGCATCACCGCGATGCTGTGCCAGCCCTCCCAGGGTTCCGGCACGGCCTCCAGCAGCCGGTACTCGATGGGCAGCGGTGCGCCGGAAACCAGGAAGGCATTCACCCCCGCCGCATAGGCCCGCAGCATCGCCTGCGCTTCCGGGCTGGCAGCCGCGGCATCGCGACGCGAGGCGGCCTCGACCCCGAGCCGGCGCGCCAGCGCATCCTGCTCCACCGCGGTCGGGCCCAGGTATTCCGCGGCCCGGCCGGTGGCGCGCCGGCGCGTCAGGTCCATCTGGAACAGCCGGTCCTGCGCATGCACGAAGCCGAGCGCGAACCAGGCATCGCCGCTGCCTTGCGCCCGGATATGCGGGATGCCCCAGGCATCGCGGTGGATCGTCACCGCCGCCGCCAGGCCGGGCACATGCAAGCTGCCCGAGAGCGGCGGCAAGGCGGCCCGCAGGGCCTCCGCATCGATCGGCTGCGCCATGTCTTCCCGTTCCCCGCCGTTTGGCGCAGCTTCGGCGTCAGTGCGAACTAGTCAAGCCGAATGCCCTGCGGTCGGATCAACCCGTCCGGGACCAGGCGCAGGCCGTGCAATTTCGCCGCGGCGCCGAAGAACCAGGTGGGGTGCCACAGGTAGATATAGGGCCGGTCCGTGAGCAGCACCTGCATGGCGCGCCCATAGGCGGCGGCGCGGCGGGCGGGGTCCACCTGCGTGCGGCCCTCGCGCAGCGCCGCATCGGCCTCGGCGCTGCAGTACTTCCCGCCGTTCAGCGCCTCGCCGCAGGCATTGAAGCCCCAGAGATTGGCGTCGATATCGGTGCGGCCGGACCAGGCGATGATGAGGCTCTCGAAATCGCCGGCGGTCCATTGCCGCAGCAGGGTCGCCACCTCGATCACCTGCAATCCCATCTCGATGCCGGCCTCGGCCGCCATGGCCTGGATGACCTCGCTGGCCTGCACGTATTCGGTGGTATTGGGCACCGACATCCTGATCTTCGCCCGGCCGTTCGGATAGCCCGCCTCCCGCAGCAGGGCGCGGGCGCGTGCCAGGTCGCGGCCCGGCACCGGCAGGCCTGCCGCGTAGAAGGGATGGCCGGGCGGGACGGACTGGTTGCCGGGCCGGTAGAGCCCCTCGAAAGCCACCTGGTTCAGCACGGCGCGGTCGATGGCGAGTTCCAGCGCCTGCCGCAGCCGGGGATCGCGGCCGATCGCGCTCTCGGCGCGCGGGCCATTGGCGACATTCACCGCGATATAGACGCTGGCGAGGCTCGGCGCCTCCAGCACCCGCACCCGCCGGTCCTGCCGCAGCTCGGCGATATCCGAGGGCATCACGCGCTCGATGATGTCGAGCTGCCCGGCGCGCAGATTGGCGGCGCGCACCGTGGTATCCGGGATCGGGCGATAGACCACGCGGTCGACATGGATATTCGCGGCGTCCCAGTATTCCGCGAAGCGCTCCAGCTCGATGCGGTCCTGCGCCACGCGGCGGGTCAGGCGGAAGGGGCCGGCGCAGGCGGGTTGGCGGGCGAATCCCGCGCCCGTCACCTGCGCCTGGCGGGGCGAGACGATCATCCCGGCGCGATCCGACAGCGCCGCGACCAGCGGCGCGAAGGGCTCGGACAGCAGGATGCGGACGGCGAGCGGGCCGGTGGCCTCCACACCCCGCACCGGACCAAGCTCGCCCCGCCGGGTGGAGCCGGCGGTCCGGAGATGCCGCTCCAGCCCCGCCACCACCGCGGCGGCATCCATGCTGGCGCCGTCATGGAAGCGGACGCCGGGGCGGAGTTCCAGCGCCAGCGCCTTGCCCTCGTCCTCCCACCGCCAGGCGGTGGCGAGCTGCGGCACATAGGTCAGGTTCTGGTCGATATCGATCAGCTTGTCGCAGAGGCTGGCGAAGACCTGCCGCGCGGCGACGCTGCGCGAGAGGGTGGGGTCCAGCACATCCGGGTCGCTGGCGAGGCCGATGCGCAAGCTGGTCTCGGCCGCCGCCGGCAGGGCGAGGACCAATCCGAACAGGGCGGTCAGCAGGCGGCGCATGCACGGTGCTCCTGGGCAGGCTCGGGCGCAGTATGCACGCCCCGTGGCGCACCGGGAGAGGCGTCGCGATCCGGTGTGCCGCAGGATTCGTGACGCGGCGGATCGGCGCGGCCTATGCTTGGCCCAACGGGATGGGGAGAATGGCGATGGCGACGCAGCCGCGACAGGTCTGGCGACGGCGCGACCTCGGGCTGGCCGGTGCCGCCGGCGCCGCGACGCTGCTGGCGCGGCCCCGGGCGGCGCGGGCGGCGAAGGCGCTGGATGTGGTGCTGGAGTCGGAGGCGATCATCCTCGACCCCTATTTCACCACCGCCGCCATCACCCGCAGCTTCGGCTACCATGTCTATGACACGCTCTTCGCCATGGACAGCGGTGGCGCCATCCGGCCGCAGATGGTGGAGCGGCACGAGACCTCCGCCGATGCGCTGACCTGGCGCTTCACGCTCCGCGACGGGCTCCGCTTCCACGACGGCACGCCGGTGACGGCGCGCGACTGCGTGCTCTCCCTGCAGCGCTGGGCGCCGCGCGACGCCATGGGCCGGCTGCTGCTGGCCTCGGCGCATGGCTTCGATGCTGCCGATGCCCGGACCATCGTGCTGCGCCTGCGCGAGCCCTTCCCGCTGGTGCTGGAGGTGCTGGGCAAGCCGAATGCGCCGGTGCCCTTCATGCTGCCCGAGCGCCTGGCCCGCACCCCCGGCGACCAGCGCCTGACCGAGGTGATCGGCAGCGGCCCCTTCACCTTCCGCCCCGATCTCTGGCGGCCCGGCAACCGCATGGTGCTGGAGAAATTCGCCGGCTACCTGCCGCGCCAGGAGCCGCCGGATTTCCTGGCCGGCGGCAAGGCGGTGAAGATCGACACACTGACCTTGCGCGTGATGCCGGACCAGGCGACCGCCTCCTCCGCGCTGATCGCCGGAGAGATCGACTACCAGCAATACGTGCCCTTCGACATGATCCCGCGCCTGGAACGCGCCCGCGGCGTGAAGCTGATGGGGCTCGGCGGGCTGCACATGTTCCAGGGCAATTTCCGCCTGAACCACGCCGAGCCGCCCTTCGACGATCCCGCGGTGCGGCAGGTGCTGTGGCATCTGGTGGACCAGCGGGCGATCCTGCAGGCCATCGGCGTGCCCGCCCAATACGCCGTGGAATCCTGCCCCAGCTTCTGGATGTGCGACAGCCCGCTGGAGACCCGCGCCGGCGCCGAGGTCTTCACGCTTTCCATCGACAAGGCGCGGGAGGCCCTGAAACGAACCGCCTATGCCGGCCAGCCCGTGGCGATGCTGGAGGTCTCGGGCAGCATTTCCCAGACCGCCTCCGCGGTCCTGGCGCAGAACCTGAAGCAGGCCGGCTTCACCGTGGAGCAGCAGGTGATGGACTGGGGCACGGTGCTGGCGCGGCGGGCGCGGAAGGAGGGCTGGAGCATGTTCTCCGTCTATGCCAACGGCATCGACATGATCTCGCCGCTCACGCATTTCTACGTCGCCAATACCTGCGCCGACTATCCGGGCTGGAGCTGCGACCAGCGCATCCCGGCGCTGATGGCCGGCTTCGCCCGGGCGGCGACGCCCGGGGAGCGGAAGCGCATCGCGGCGGAGATCCAGGTGCTCGCCTATGACCTGACCCCGGCCCTGATGTGGGGCCAGTTCACCATCCCCGCCGCCTATCGCAGCCACCTGAACGGCCTGGTGCAGTCGAGCTTCCCGATGTTCTGGAACGTCGATCGCTGAGGCCGCGATGACGCAGGAATGCGACACGCTGCTGCTGGCGGCCCGCCTGCCGGACGGGCGGCAGGACATGCGCATCGCGATCCGGCAGGGGCGCATCGCCGCCATCCTGGCTCCCGGCGATACCGCACCCCCGGCGGCGCAGATCCTCGACCTGCAAGGCGACCTGCTGCTGCCCGGCCTGGTGGATGCGCATCTGCATCTCGACAAGACGCTGTTTGGCCTGCCCTGGCTGCCGCATGCCGCCGGGCCGGACCGCATGAGCCGGATCGAAACCGACCGGCGCCTGCTGCCCGCCCTGCCGCTCTCCGCCGCCGAGCGTGGCAGCGCGCTGCTCCGCCGCTGCATCGCGCATGGCACCGCGCATATCCGCAGCCATGCGGATATCACGCCCGCCTTCGGCCTGACGATGCTGGAAGGCGTGCTGGCGGCGAAGCAGGCGCATGCCGGCGCGGCGACGGTGCAGGTGGTGGCCTTCCCGCAGGCCGGCGTGATGCGCGCCCCCGGCACGGCGGAGCTGCTGGAGGCCGCCATCCGCGCCGGCGCGGATCTGCTGGGCGGGCTCGATCCCTGCGAGGTGGACCGCGACCCGAAGGGCCAGTTCGACGCCATCTTCGGCATCGCGGCGCGGCATGGCGTCGGCCTCGATATCCATCTGCACGAGGCGGGGGAGCTTGGCCTGTTTTCCTTGCAGGAATTCTGCGCCCGGGTACGGGCGCATGGCATGCAGGGCCGGGCCACCATCAGCCACGGCTTCTGCCTCGGCACCCTGCCGGAATCGAAGCAGAAGGCGGCGGCGGCGCTGATGGCGGAGGCGGGGGTCGCGCTGGCCACCCATGGCGCCGGCGGTGCCACCCTGCCGCCACTCTCGCTGCTGCGGGAGGCGGGGGTCACGGTGCTCTGCGGCCATGACAACCTCCGCGACACCTGGGGCCCTTATGGCACCGGCGACATGCTGGAGCGCGCCGCCATCGTCGGCTGGCGGGCGGATTGGCGCAGCGATCCGCAACTGCATGCGCTGTTCGGGATGGTGAGCACCGAGGGCGCCCGCGTGCTGGGCTTGGCGGAGCATGGCATCGCCCCCGGCCTGCCCGCGAGTTTCTTCACCCTGCCGGCGGAGAACATCCCGGAGGCGATCGCCCAGCACCCGCCGCGCCGGCTGGTGTTCTTCGCGGGGCGACTGGTGGCCAGAGACGGGGTATTCCTGGGGTAAGCGCGGCGTCAGGCGGGCGCGACCTCGGTATCCTTCTTCGGGATGAGGTCATAGGGCAGCGCGAAGCCCGGCATGGCGGCGAGGCGGCGGGACCAGGCCTCGACATTGGGCCAGCGGGCGATGTCGAGCCCGCCCTCCGCCATGAAGACCATGCGTCCCCAGCAGCCGATATCGGCGATGGTCGGGGCCTCGCCCACCAGCCAGTCCCGGCCGGCCAGCGCCTTGTCGACGAAGCCGATCGCCGCCTCCGCCAGCGGCCGGAAATAGGCCATCACCGCCGGGTCCACGCTGCGGAAACGGCTGTAGTGCCGGACCTTCGCGACATTGGTGATGGCATCGGCCTCCCAGGACAGCCATTCGCGGGCGGTCCAGCACTCCTGCTCCGTGCGCCCCTCGAAATGCCCGGTGGTCCGCGCGAGATAATCCAGGATGACATTCGACTGCACGATGGTGAGGCCGCGATGGTGCAGCACCGGCACCTGGCCATAGCGGTTGCGCGCCAGGTGCTCCGGCGCCTTCTGCACGCCGAGCTTGAGGTTCACCGTGCGGAAGGAGAAGGGCAGCCGCGCCAGCGCCAGGTAGAGCATCGGCTTGTAGGTCGAGCTGGAGGTGAAGCTGCCGAACAGGGTGATGCCGTCCTCCATGGACGGTGTCTCACTCCGCCGCGGTGGCAAGGCCCGGCGGCTCGAAGGCGCGGATCGGCGGCAGGTTGCCCTCGAAGCGCTCCACCTCCACCGCGGTAAGCTGCCCGGTGCAGCCCTGGGCGAGGCTGGAGGTGCCAAGATCGCGCGTCAGCACATTCGGGTTGCCATGCACGCAGAGCGGGTTGTCCTCCGCCGGGTCCTCCGGGTCGTACCAGGCGCCGGTCGGCAGTTGCACGACGCCCTGCCGGATGTCCGCCGTCACCGCTGCCGCGGCGAGGCAGGCGCCGCGCGCATTGCGCAGCCGCACGATATCGCCTTCCCGGATGCCGCGCGTGGCGGCATCGGCGGGGTGGATGCGCATCACCTCCCGCCCGCGGCGCTTCTTGGCGCTGCTATGGCCGCCGAAATCGAGCTGGCTGTGCAGCCGCGTCGCCGGCTGGTTCGCCACTAGATGCAGCGGCCGGCCCGGCGCCGGCGCATCGGTGGGCGGCAGCCAGGCCGGATGGCCCGGGCAATCGGCATAGCCGAAGCCGGCGATGGCCTCCGAGAAGATCTCGATCCGGCCGCTCGGCGTCGGCAGCGGATGCGCCACCGGATCCTCGCGGAAGGCGCGCAGGATGCCGCCATCATCCGGCTCCTGCGGCAGGGTGATCTCGCCCGCTGCCCAGAAGCTGTCGAAATCCGGCGCGGGCAGGCCGCGCTCCGCCAGCCCCGCCTGGGTCTTCGCGTAGAGGTGGCGCAGCCAGTCGCGCGCGCTGCGGCCCTCGGTGAAGGCTTCCCCACGGCCCAGCCTTTCGGCGAGCGCGGAGAAGATCGTGTAGTCGTCGCGCGCCTCGCCATGCGGCTCGGCGATCCGGTGCATGGCGACCATCAGCGGGTCGGTGGGCGCGGCGCCGATATCCTCGCGCTCCAGGGTCATGGTGCAGGGCAGGACGATATCGGCATGGCGCGCGGTGGCGGTCCAGGCGATCTCGTGCACCACCAGCGTCTCCAGCCGCGCGAAGGCGCGGCGCAGCCGGTTGAGGTCCTGGTGGTGGTGGAAGGGATTGCCCCCGCCCCAATAGACCAGACGGATATCGGGATAGGTGAGCCGCTGGCCATTGTAGTCGAAGGGTGCGCCAGGATGCAGCAGCATGTCCGCGATGCGCGCCACCGGGATGAAGGCGCCCACCCCGTTGCGGCCCTGCGGCAGGGCGGCGCCGGCAACGGCGTTGTTGCGCTTGCCGTAATGCCCCAGCGCGCCGAGCGCGTAGTTGTAGCCGCCGCCCGGCAGGCCGATCTGGCCCAGCATGGCGGCGAGCACGGCGGCCATCCAGACCGGCTGCTCGCCATGCTCGGCGCGTTGCAGTGAATGCGAGACCACCACCAGCACCCGCCGCCCCGGCAGCCGGCGCGCCAGGGCCTCGATCTCCGCCGCCGCCAGGCCGGTGATGCCGGCGGCCCAGGCGGCGTCCTTCGGCTGGCCATCGGCATGGCCCAGCAGATAGGCCTCGAAGGCGGGCCAGCCCGTGCAGTAGCGGTCGAGGAAGGCACGGTCATGCAGCCCTGCCTGCACCAGGCAATCGGCGATGCCCAGCATCAGCGCCGTATCGGTGCCGGGGATGAGGGGCAGCCATTCCGCCCCGGCCTCCGCCGGCAGGTCGTCCCGCAGCGGCGAGACCAGGATGAATTCGGCGCCGCGCGCCCGCGCCGCCTGCATGGAGCCGCGCTCCACATGCCGGCTGATCCCGCCGCTGGCGACCATGGTGTTCTTCAGCGCCATGCCGCCGAAGGCGAGGACGATCTCGGCATGCTCCACCACCTGCTCCCAGGTGACGTTGCGCCGCGCCACCTGCTCGAAGGGGCCGAGAATATGGGGCAGGATCACCCCGGAGGCGCCAGCGCTGTAGCTGTTCACCGAACGGACATAGCCGCCGAGGCCGATGTTCAGGAACCGGTGCAACTGGCTCTGCGCGTGGTGGAAGCGCCCGGCGCTGGACCAGCCATAGGAGCCGCCAAAGATCGCCCCCGGCCCATGGCGGTCCCGCACCCGGGCGAGTTCGCCGGCCAGCAGGTCCAGCACCTCGTCCCATTCCATGGGCAGGAACTCGTCGCGGCCACGCATCGGGTCGGCGCCCGGCCCGCGCTCCAGCCAGCCGCGGCGGACCATCGGCCGGGTGATCCGCGCCGGATGCCGCAGCGCATCCGGGAAATTCTGCAACAACCCGTTCGGGTCGGGGTCGCCGGGATGCGGCGCCACCACCAGCCGGCCATCCCGCCAGCCGGCGGAGAATACGCCCCAATGCGCGCTATGCGGGCGAAGCCCTGCCTGGTCCGGTGCATCCGTCATCAGCCGTGCTCCTGCCTGTCCGGCGCCGCGGGAGGCCTGCGGCCTGGTCTTTGCCCCACCCCCGCGCCCCACTGGCGCGAGCGGCCGGTGATCCTGGAAGCCGCGCCGGCACCTGACAACCCCTGCTGCGGATGCGGGCGCCCGGCCAGGATTTCCGCCACCCGGGCGAAGCGCCCTTGAGGCCCGGGCCACCCGGGCGGAGAGTGAGGCCGCAATGACCCCTCCACGGAAACGCATGCAGCCGCGAATGCCCGAGCGCGCATCACTCCCGATCATCTTCCTCGACCGGCAGGGGGCGATCCGGGATTTCACCCCGGAGGCGGCGGAGATCTTCGGTCTGGAGGCCAGCAGCCGCGGCTGTCCCTTCGCGGCTGCCCTGGTCCCCGCCGGCGGGGAGACGTGGCAGCCCGCCCTTGATCAGGCCCTGGCAAGCGGCCAGCCGATGCAGGCGACACTCGCGGGGCGTGGTGGGTTCGGGCCCTGGCGCGTGCTGATCCTGCCCGATCGTCCCGCCTCCGGCGAACCGGCCCCAGGCGCGACCGTCCTCGTCACGGAGGGCGCGGCCGCGACGCCGCAGCGCCGTGCGCCGATCATCGACGCGCTGCCGATGCCGATCGCGCTGCTGGACCAGGGCGGCAGGATTCTCGCCGTGAACCCGGCCTGGGGGAGCCTCGCCGGGGCCGCTGCCGGCTTTGCCGGAGCCCGGGCCGACCTCGGCGCCGATTACCTGCGGGCCTGCGCGGCGGCCGAGGGCATCGGAACGGAGGCGGCGCAGACGATCGCCGAGGGGTTGCGCCGCGTGCTGGCGCATGAAAGCGGCGCCTTCGGCATGGAATATGCCTGCTCGGCCGAGGGCCGGATGTGCTGGTGGCGGATCCTGGCCGTCCCCGATGTGAGCGGAGGCTCGGGCGGGGCCGTCGTCCTGCAGACCGACCTCACCGAGGCCAGGCGCGCCCAGGCCGGCTTCGAGGAACGCGAGGCGCATCTCCGCACGATCCTGGAGACCGTGCCGGATGCCATGGTCGTCATCGGCGAGCGCGGCATCATCCAGTCCTTCAGCGCCGCCGCCGAACGGCTCTTTGGCTATACCGCCGAGGAGGTCTGCGGCCGCAACGTCAACATCCTGATGCCCTCGCCCTATCGGGAGGCGCATGACGGCTACCTCGACCGCTACCTCAGGACCGGAGAGCGGCGGATCATCGGGATCGGCCGCCTCGTCGTCGGCCAGCGGAAGGACGGCAGCACCTTTCCCATGGAACTGTCGGTGGGCGAGGTGAACCGCGGCGGGCGCCGCCTCTTCACCGGCTTCGTGCGCGACCTGACGGAGCGCCAGGAAACGGAGGCACGGCTGCAGGAGCTGCAATCCGAATTGCTCCACGTCTCGCGGCTGAACGCCATGGGCCAGATGGCCGCGACGCTGGCGCATGAGCTGAACCAGCCGCTCACCGCGACGACCAACTACCTCCGGGCCTGCCAGCGGCTGCTGGGCGCGCCCGCGCCCCTGGACCTGGCGCGCATCGGCCAGGCGGTGACGCTGGCCGCCGAGCAGACCCTGCGTAGCGGCCAGATCATCCGCAGGCTGCGGGATTTCGTCACCCGGGGCGAAACCGAGATGCGGGCGGAGAGCGCCTCGAAACTGGCCGAGGAGGCGAGCGCCCTCGCCCTGGTCGGCGTCAAGGAGCGCGGCATCAAGGCCCAGCTCCAGGTGGACTGGCGCTCGCCCCGGGTCTTCGTCGACCGGGTGCAGGTGCAGCAGGTGCTGCTGAACCTGATCCGCAACGCGATCGAGGCGATGGCCGGAACCGAGCGGCGCGAACTCACGGTCTCGGTCGCGCCGGGGGAGGGGATGGTCCTCTTCGGCGTTGCCGATACCGGCCCCGGCCTTGCGCCGGACGTCGCGGCGCAACTGTTCCAGCCCTTCGTGACGACGAAGCGCGAAGGCATGGGCGTCGGGCTCTCGATCTGCCGCACGATCGTGGAGGCGCATGGCGGCCGGATCTGGACGGAGCCGAACCCGGGGGGCGGGACCATCTTCCGGTTCACCATGCCCATCGCACCGGCGGAGGCGGCAACCGACTGAACCGGCCCGCGGCCTACAGGCGGATCAGGCCACCGCCGCCTCGATCCGGGCCAGCAGGTCGTCCTGGGACAGCGGCTTCTCGATCACCCCGGCCACGCCGAGTTCCGCTGCGCGCCGGGCGACGGCCGGGCCGGGCGTGCTCACGATCAGCAGCACCGGCGTGGCCAGCCCCTGGGCCCGTAGGCGCGCCAGGAGGTCGAGCCCGGTCATGTCCGGCATCTGCTGGTCGAGCACCAGGCAGGCCAGGCGGGAAGGATCGGCCCGCAGGAGGAATTGCGGCCCCGATGCATAGACCGCGACATCGTGCCCCGCCGTCTCCAGCAGGAAGCGGAGGGAGTCGCGCACCCCCGGGTCGTCATCGACGACCGCGACGACCGGGCCAGTCTGGCTGCTCATTCCGCGTGCTCCGACCAGCGGCTCCGTTCCAGCCGCGCCTCGACCGCCCAGGGGCGGCCTGGCGCCCTTCGTCTACCAGCCCGCCGGGCGCCCTGCCTTGATCTGGATCAGCCAGGGGGGGGCGCGTATCCTGCATGTCCTGACCGGCGCCGACGCTGAGCGCCATCCGCACGAGTTCCGAGAGGCTGCGCGCGCCCATCTTCTCCATGACCCGGGCGCGGTGCACCTCCACGGTCCTCGGGCTCGCGCCAAGGTCGTAGGCGATGGTCTTGTTCGGCTGCCCCGCCACGAGCCGGTCGAGCACCTGGCGCTCCCGCGGGGTGAGGCTGGCCAGCCGGGCGGCGATGTCCTGGACCTCGGTCTCACGCTCGCTGATGCGCCGGCTGGCCTCGAGCGCGGCGCGGACGGCGGCCAGCAGCGCCTCGTCATCGAAGGGCTTCTCGATGAAATCGACCGCGCCGGCCTTCAGCGCCTGCACCGCGACCGGCACGTCGCCATGCCCGGTCATGACGATCACCGGCAGCCGGATGCCCCTCTCCAGCAGCTTCTGCTGCAATGCCAGGCCGTCGAGGCCCGGCATCCGCACATCGGTGAGGATGCAGCCGCAACGGAGGCCGCCGGCAATCCCCAGGAAGGCAATGGCCGACTCATAGGTATGGACCGGCAGCCCCGCGGATTCGAACAGGAAGGCCAGGGAATGGCGAACCGCCTCGTCGTCGTCGATCACATGGACGGCCGCCTCGTCCATCATCGGCAGATGCTCCCCAAAGCCGTTGCGAGCCCATCGGCAGGAGAATGCCGAATACCCGGCCGCCAGGCCCGGGTCCAGATCAGGCCCGGTCCAGATCCCGACGGCTGCCAGCCCCCCTACGTAGTTTCCCCTACGGACAACTCCCAATTCCCGGGCTGCCCCACCCCTCCTTACACCCGAGGCCAAGGCATGGCCCAAAGGCCCGAGAGGAGTGGACGATGCAGGTGCAGACCCGGACGGCAGAGACCCGCCCCCACCTCGCTGCCGGCTGGCGGGCCCCCGCAACCGCCCCGGCGCCCCAGGCGCCTGCACCGGCAGCCCTCGACCTTCTGGAGCAATTCGGGACCCGGCAGATGGCCCGACGCGGCCAGGAATTCTACGCCGCCGGCGATGCTGCTCGGTTCTGCTACCGGATCCTGAGCGGCAGCGTCCGGACCGTGGGCCTCGATGAGGGGGGGCCGGCGGCATATCGCCGAATTCCTGCTGCCCGGCGACCTGTTCGGCTTCGACTCCCTCGGCACGCACCACCTCTCGGCCGAGGCCCTGGCCGACATGGTCGTCATGCGCTACCCGCGCGGGGTCATCGACACGATGGCGGAACAGCATGGCGTGCTGGCGCTGCGCCTGCGCAGCCTCACCATGCAGAACCTGCGGCGGGCGCATGAGAAGATGTTCCTCCTCGGCCGCAAGTCGGCGAGCGAGCGCATCGCGTCCTTCCTGCTGGAGATGGCCGCGCGCGCCCCGGGGCAAGGCCAGGGCGCCGTGGACCTGCCGATGCCGCGCGCCGATATCGCCGACCATCTCGGCCTGACCATCGAAACCGTCTCCCGCAACATCGCCCAATTGTGCCGCGACGGCACGGTCGCGGTCACCAGGTCCGGGATCGAGATCCGCGACAGGGATGCGCTCGAGGCCTTCGGGACGGATACCCGGCATTGATCCAGGCCGAAGCCTCGGCCGCCGACAGGGACGAGATAGCGCGGGGTGCATCCGCGCGGCGGGCAACATGAGGTTCCGGCGTTCCTCGCTGATGGCCTGGGGGGCGCTCGCGCTGCTCGCGGGCGCTGCCGCCATGCTCGCGGTCAATCTCGGCACCTTTGCGGCGGTCCGGGCGAGCGGGAACCGCGCCACCGATGCGCTGCTGCGCGTCGAGACCCTCCTCTCCATCGTGAAGGATGCCGAGACGGGCGGGCGCGGCTATCTCCTGACCGGCGACGAGGCCTATCTCGGCCCCTACCACCAGGCGCTCCGGGACATCGAGGAGGCCCTCGCCGCCGCGGCGGCGGTGGCAGGCGATGCCGACCGGCGGCGCCACCTGGAGGCCGTCGGCAGCCGCACCCGCGCCAAGCTCGAGCATTTGCGAGGGGTCGTGGAGCTGCGCCGCACCGCCGGCGCCGATGCCGCGCTCGCCGTCATCGGCACCGGCGAGGGCCAGCGCCTCATGCAGGCGCTGCGTGCCGAGGTCTCGGCGCTGCAACAAAGCATCCTCCGCGACCGCGACGCTGCGCAGCACCGGGAGTGGTGGCGGGCGATGAGCAGCGCCGGCCTGGCCTTCGGGGCTGGCGCCCTGGCCGCCCTGCTGCTCGGCTTGGCGGTGGTCCTGCTCCGCCGCACCCTCGCCAGCCGGGATCGTTCGATCGAGGCGCTTCTGGAGGAGCGGGCGGGCGCCGAGTTTGAACGCATCTCGGCCGGCGTCCTGCTCGATGCGTTGCCGGTCGGCGTCTTCCTCGCCGATGCCTCCGGCCGGGTGGTGCGCACCAATGCCGAGGCGGTGCGCATCTGGGGCGGGGCGCCCCCTGGTCTGGGCGAAGGCGCCTGCCACGGATACCAGGGCAGCAGGCTGGACACCGGCGCCCCGCTCGTGCCCGGGGACTGGTGCCTGGAACGCGCCCTCGGCTCCGGCGAGACCTCCCTTGGCGAGGGCATCCGGATCCGCCGCTTCGATGGCGGCGAGAGGGTGATCCTGGACTCGGCCGCGCCGATCAGGGACGCGGCCGGGCGCCTGCTCGGCGCCGTCGCCATCGCGCAGGACATCACCGGGCGCAGGCAGGCCGAGGAGGCGCTGCGGGCGAGCGACCGCCGCGTCCGGGAGTTGCAGGCGGAGTTCCTGCATGTGGCGCGGGCCAGCGAGATCGGGCAGATGGCCACGACGCTCGCGCATGAGTTGAACCAGCCGCTGGCGGCCGCGACAAACTACATCAACGGCTCGCGGCGCATGCTCGACGGCGCCGACCCCGCCGCGCGCCTGGCCGCGGTGCGGGAGGCGCTGGCCGCGGCGGCGCAGCAGACCATCCATGCCGGGCAGATCATCCGCCGGATGCGCGGCTTCGTCGCGCGAGGCGACACGGACAGGCGCACCGAGGACCTGGCGGAGGTGGTGCAAGGGGCCACCGAGCTCGCCTCGTTTCCCGCCAGGCAGCGGCAGGCCGAGATCCGGCTGGACCTCGACCCGCGGGCACGATGCGTGCTGGCGGACCGGACCCAGCTGCAACAGGTGCTGGTCAGCCTCATGCACAATGCCATCGAGGCGATGGAGGGGAGCGACCTGCGCCGGCTTACGGTCTCCACGCGCCCCGTCGAGGCCGGGATGGTCGAGATCGCGGTCGCGGATACCGGGCCGGGCATTCCCGCCGAGATCGCGCCCGACCTCTTCAAGTCCTTTGTCACGACCAAGCCGGACGGCATGGGCGTCGGCCTGTCGGTCTGCCGCACCATCATCGAGGCGCATGGTGGGCGGATCTGGGTCGCGCCCAACCCGGAGGGCGGCGCGACCTTCCGCTTCATCCTCCCCGCCGCTGCCGCAGCGCGGGAGGAAGGCGCCGAACGCAGCGTATCGGCGATGCGGGCGGGCTGATCCCGATCAGCATCGCCCCGTTCCGGAATGTCAGCCCGGAATCATGAAGCGCTGCGCCCGGGCATCGTAATCCACATAGCCCAATGTCGAGCGAAGTTCCGCCGGCGGCAGCGCGCTTGCCGCCTCCGCCTCACCGGCGGCCAGCGCCGCCAAGCCGGCCTTCATCCCGGCTGCCGCGGGCGAGAGCATGCCCGTCGGATAGGTGCCGATCTTGAAGCCCAGTGCGGCGGCCTGGCTGCGCGACGGTGTCGCCCGTGGTGCCCCGGGGGAGAGCACGGCGAAGGACGGCCGCCCGCCGGCGGCGGCGACAGCGCGGCGGATTTCCCCGTCATCCGCGGGAGAGTCCAGGAAGAGGATGTCGGCACCCTCCTGCACGAACATCTCGATCCGCGCCACAGCCTCATCGATGCCCTGGGTCGGCCGGCAATCCGTGCGCGCCAGGACCAGGATGCCGGATTCCTTCGCCGCCTCCACGGCCGCGCGGAGCTTCATCCGCGCTTCCTCGCGCGGCAGGCAGGGCTTGCCGGCCGCGGTCAGGGCGCGGGGGGTGATCTTGTCCTCGATCAATATGGCGGCGGCGCCGGCACGGCCATAGGCACGCACCGTGCGCTGCACGTTCATGGCATTGCCGTAGCCATGGTCGCCATCGGCGAGCACCAATGTCTCCGGCGCCGCGCCATGCACCATGTTGAAGGAGTCGAACATCTCTCCGAAGGAGATCAGGTCGAGATCCGGCCCGCCCAGTCGGCTTGCCGCGACGCAGGACCCGGAGAGGAATGCCGTCCTGAAGCCGGCGCCGGCCGCCAGCCTGGCGCTGAGGCCATCCCATACGGCCGGCATCACGACGAAGCCGGGTTCGGCCAACAGGGCACGCAGGCGGTCGGGCGGGGTCATGGAGGCTCCTCGGCATTGTTTCTCGCCTGCGATGGTAGGGCCATTCCTCCTTCCGACCAAGCGAGCGGGGCCGAGGGCGCCGGTACGCCGGCGGGACCAGGGCGGAGCCGCCGCAACACGCATTCGTGCGGCTCCGAAGGAAGGCTCACGGGCGTAGGGCGGACCGACCTATGCTTCCGGCGCCGGCCAAGCCAGCCCGAGCCGGCGCTTCGAAGGGAGGCAGACATGGCAGTAGCAAGCGTATCGAAAGTCACCGCGGCCTCGTCCGAGAGCTTCGACGCCGCCGTGCGTGAGGGCCTCGAGCGCGCCAGCAAGACATTGCGCGGAATCACCGGGCTGCACGTCGTCGAACAGAAGGCGAGCGTCAGCAATGGCAAGATCTCCGAATACCGCGTCACGATGGAGGTCACGTTCCTCCTCGAGGATTGACGGAGATGCATGCGGGTGCCGGTCGGGGATCATGAAAAGGGCACCTCCGGGACGGCATGCAACGAAGGCGGCGCACCGTCCCGGACCAGCGATGGCGGGGGAAATCAGGTCCTCGGTCCCAGCACCGCCATCACGGCGCTGACCCGCGCCACGCGCTTGCCATCGGCCAGCATCACGCCCTCGGTGAAGCACAGGTTGCGGCCGAGGCGCGAGACCTCGGCACGCACCTCCAGCCAGCACCCCTCCTTGGCCGGGGCGACATAATCCACGGTCAGGGTGACAGTGGTCAGGTGGTGCCGCGGCCGGCCCTCCCGCTCGCGCATCACTGAAACCGCATGGATCAGGCCGAGATCGGCCAGGGTGGCGACGAAACCGCCATGCGCGGCACCGGCGGAATTGCAGTGGCGGTGCTGCAGCCGCAGGCCGAGCGTGACCTGCGATTCCTCCGGCTTCGACCAGAAAGGGCCGAGTTCCTTCGCATAGGGTCCGCCATGGGTGGCGGGCACGAAGCCTTCGGGCACCGCCTCCGGATGGGTCGGATGCGCCATGACATTGTCTCCCTCGCTGCCAGGCACCGGCGCGAGGCCATGGTCAGGCGCCGCGCAGAATGGCGGGCAGTCCGAAGCCGGGCAAGCCGGTACGCGCTGCCGGGGCCGATCACCAGCATCCGGCATTCCTGGCCGCGGCAATGCTGCATCATCCAGCACCCGAGGCGAGACCCGGGTGCATCAACCGCGCAGGGCCGCCGGCCGTTACGAAGGGGCTGTTCTGGTCCTTCCCGCCAGCGTAGCCTCGCCGCACCTTGCGCCTGACCAGGGGCAGCACCCCGAGCCAACGGGGTGCATCGGGGACCGGAAACGAGCACGGAAGCGACCATGACGGATATCCGATACCTAGCGCCGCGGACGCTCGATGAAGCGGTTGGCGCATTCGCCGCGGCCAGGGGCGCTGCCCGCATCCTCGCGGGTGGCACCGATCTGCTGGTGCAGATGCGTGCCGGCGCGGTGCGCCCGGGGCTGATCGTCGACATCAAGAGAATCGCCGAGATGACCAGCATCGAGGAAACCGCCGATGGCGGCTTCCGCATCGGCGCCGCCGTCTCCGGCGCGGTGCTGGGCGAGCACCCGAGGTTCGGCCAGGTCTGGCCGGGCGTCCTGGAGGCGGTGAACCTGATCGGCTCGACCCAGGTGCAGGGCCGCGCCTCGCCGGGCGGCAACCTGTGCAATGCCTCGCCGGCCGGGGACAGCGTGCCGGCCATGATCGCGGCCGACGCCGTCGTCACGGTGCAGGGCCCGGACGGGCGGCGCCAGATGCCGGTGGCCGCGGTGCCGGCCGGGCCGGGCCGCACCAACCTGGCGCCCGGCGAGATCCTCGTCAGCTTCACCCTGCCGCCACGGCCGCGGGGTGCGGGCGATGCCTATCTGCGCATGATCCCGCGCACCGAGATGGACATCGCCGTCGTCGGCTGCGGCGTCAACCTGACGCTCAGGGATGGCACCTGCACCGCCGCCCGGGTCGGGCTGGGCGCCGTGGCGCCGACCGTGCTGCTGGTCGGGGAAGCCGGGAAGGCACTGGTCGGCAGCCGGCTCGATGCCGCGGCGATCGAGGCCGCCGCCGCCGCCTGCCGCGCCGCCTGCCGTCCGATCGACGACAAGCGCGGCACCATCGCCTATCGCACCAGGATCGCCGGCGTGCTGCTGAAGCGCACCGTCGGCATCGCCGCCGACCGCGCCGGGAGGGCCTGAGGCCATGGCCAAGCTGCATGTTTCCACCACCATCAACGGCGAGCCGACGGAGTTCCTCTGCGAGCCGAGCCAGAGCATGCTCGATGTGCTGCGCGGCCCGCTCGGCCTGACCGGCAGCAAGGAGGGCTGCGGCTCCGGCGATTGCGGCGCCTGCACCATCACGCTGGACGGGCGGCTGGTCTGCTCCTGCCTGGTGCTGGCGGCCGAGGCCCAGGATCGCGAGATCCGCACCATCGAGGGCATGGCCGAGGGCGACCGGCTGCACCCGCTGCAACAGAAATTCCTTGAGATGGCGGCGCTGCAATGCGGCATCTGCACCCCAGGCGTGCTGATGGCGGCCAGGACGCTCCTGGAGCAGAACCCGGACCCGACCGAGACCGAGGCGCGTTTCTGGCTCGCCGGCAACCTGTGCCGGTGCACGGGCTACGACAAGATCATCCGCGCAGTGCTGGACACGGCTGCGGAGATGAGGGAGGCAGCGCGATGAACGTCCAGGCCAACAAGTGGATCGGCCAGCGCACCATCCGGCCGGATGGCGCGGACAAGGTCACGGGCCGGGCCGCCTATGCCGCCGACACCACGATGCCCGGGATGATCTGGGGCAAGATCCTGCGCAGCCCCCATCCCCATGCCTGCATCAGGTCGATCGACACGTCGAAGGCGGAAGCGCTGCCGGGGGTGAAGGCCGTCATGACGGCCAGGGACCTCGTGGACTTCCCGATCGACAAGTCGGTGATGCTGGGCATCCAGGACATGCGCTGGATGTGCCGCAACGTCATGGCGCGCGAGAAGGCCCTGTTCGCGGGCCATCCGGTTGCGGCCGTCGCCGCGACCTCGGAAGCCATCGCGTCGGAAGCCCTCAAGCTGATCGAGGTCGAGTACGAGGTGCTGCCCTGGGTCATCGACGTCGAAGAGGCGATGAAGCCCGACGCGCCGATCCTGCACGATCACATCCAGTTCGAGGGCAAGCCGTCCAACATCGCCGGCAAGCTCGAACACAAGCTGGGGGATGTCGAGGCCGGCTTCGCCGCGGCCGAGGTGGTCGTCGAGCGCAGCTTCAGGACCAAGCCCGTCCACCAGGGCTATATCGAGCCGCATGCCTGCCTGGTCAGCGTCCTGCCCGATGGCAAGACCACGATCTGGAGCTCGAGCCAGGGGCAGTTCATGGTGCGCGCCATGTGCGCCCACCTGACGGGCCTGCCGCAGAACGACATCCGCGCCATCCAGGCGGAGATCGGCGGCGGCTTCGGTGGCAAGACCATCATCTACCTGGAGCCGGTGGCGCTGGTGCTGGCGAGGAAGTCGGGCCGCCCGGTCAAGATGGCAATGACGCGCGAGGAGGTGTTCCGCGCCTCGGGGCCCACATCGGGCTCCTACAGCACGGTCAGGATCGGCGCGACCAGGGATGGCAGGATCCTTGCCGCGAAGGGGACCTTCTACCTGCAGGCGGGCGCCTTGCCGGGCTCGCCGATCCGCGGCGCGGCCGGTTGCGCCTTCGCGCCCTATGATATTCCGAACGTGCATTCCCTCGGCTTCGACGTCGTCTCCAACCGCTCGAAGGTTGCCGCATACCGCGCGCCAGGGGCGCCGATCGGGGCCTATGCGGTCGAGTGCGTGCTGGACGAACTGGCCGAAGCCCTGAAGATGGATCCGCTCCAGCTCCGGCTGAAGAATGCGGCCAGGCAGGGGACGAAGGCGGCCCATGGCCCGACCTACCCGCGGATCGGGTTCGAGGAGACGATCCAGGCGGCGCTCGAACATCCGCACTACAGGGCGCCGCTCGGTCCCAACCAGGGGCGCGGCGTCGCCAGCGGCTTCTGGTTCAATGCCGGCGGCGAGTCCAGCGCCCAGGTCAACATCACCGAGGACGGCAATGTGGTGGTGACCACCGGCCATCCGGATATCGGCGGCTCGCGCGCCTCGACCGCCAATATCACGGCCGAGCTGCTGGGCATCGACTACCGCAAGGTCTCGGTCCTGATCGGCGATACGAGCACGATCGGCTTCAGCAACCTGACCGGCGGCAGCCGCGTCACCTATGCCTCCGCCATGGTGGTCACGCAATCGACGGAGAAGGTGATCAGGACGCTCTGCGAGCGGGCCGCGAAGATCTGGAAGATCGATCCGGATGCCGTCGTCTGGGAGGATGGCGAGGCACGCCCCGCCGGCGACAATGCCGGCCAGTTCCCGCCGCTGACGCTGGCGCAGATCGCCGCCCGGGCCAGCGAGACGGGCGGCCCGATCGGCGCCGGCGTGCAGCTCAACACCACTGGCGCCGAGGGTGGATTCGCGACGCATATCTGCGACGTCGAGGTCGACCCCGAGCTCGGGACCGTGCGGGTCCTGCGCTACACTTCCTTCCAGGACGTCGGCCGGGCGATCCACCCGAGCTATGTCGAGGGCCAGATGCAGGGCGGCGTCGCGCAGGGCATCGGCTGGGCGCTCAGCGAGGAATATATCTACGACAAGCAGGGCCGGGTGGATAACCCGAGCTTCCTCGACTACCGGATGCCCGTCTGCTCCGACCTGCCGATGCTCGATACGGTCATCATCGAGGTGCCGAACCCGAAGCATCCGCAGGGTGTCCGCGGCGTCGGCGAGGTGCCGCTCGTGCCGCCGCTCGCGGCGGTTGCGAATGCCATCCACGACGCCCTGGGCCATCGCTTCTACAGCCTGCCCATGTCGCCGCCGAAGGTGCTGGCGGTGCTGGAGCCCGCGGATGCGTAGGGCAAGCCTGAACTCCGACTGACGGAGACGGCGGCCCGGCCACTTCGGCAGCCGGGCCTGCCGCATCCGCGGCGGTGCCCCCGCTTTCAGGCGGCGGCATGCCGCAGCACAATGTCCGCCGCCTTTTCGCCGATCATGATCGAGGGTGCGTTGGTATTGCCCGACGTCAGTGTCGGCATGATCGAGGCATCGGCGACCCGCAGCCCGGCGATCCCATGCACCCGGAGCTGCGCGTCGACGACTGCCATGGGATCGGAGCCCATCTTGCAGGTCCCGACCGGGTGGTAGGTCGTCTCCGCCGCCCGCCTGACCCAGTCCAGTATCTCGTCCTGCCCGGCCAGGGAGGCGCCGGGCGCGATCTCCGTCACCTGCAAGGCGGCCATAGCGGGTGCGTTCATGATGGCGCGGGCGATGCCGACCGCGCGCATGGTCAGCTCCGCGTCGATCGGTGACGACAGGAAATTGAAGGTGATCGCGGGCGGCCTGCGCGGATCGGCCGACACGACATGGATGTGCCCCTTGCTCTCCGGCCGCATCGGGTGCGCGTAGCACGTCATGCCGGACTGGCGGGAGAGCTTCGGGCCTTTCGGGCCTGGCTCGGTCAGCATCGGCACCCAGCCCAGCAGCACATCCGGCGCATCGAGGCCCTCGCGGGAGCGGACGAAGGCGCGAATCGGGGCCGCCACCATGGCGAGCATGCCCTTGCCAAAAAGCGCATAGCGCAGCGCCTGCTGCATCAGGCCGAGGCCGCGGCCCCTGTCGTTGAAGGTGAGCCCTTTCGTGCCGATGGCCCAGCGGGTTCGGGGTGCATAATGGTCGCGCAGGTTCTCGCCGACACCCGGCAGGGCATGGCGCACCTCGATGCCCGAATTCCGCAGGCGCTCGGGCTGGCCGATACCCGACAACTCCAGCAACTGAGGGGAGTTGATCGATCCGGCGCTGACCACGACTTCGCGGCCGGCGCGGGCCTCACGCAGGTTGCCGCCCACGGAATACCGCACCCCCGCGCAGCGTTTGCCTTCGAGCAGGAGAGCCTCGGTCAGGGCGCCGGTCTCGATATGCAGGTTCTGGCGCTTGCGGATCGGGTCCAGATAGCAGCGGGCGGTACTCATCCGGCGGCGGGACGCTATCGTCGCCTGGCTCATGGCGATGCCGTCCTGGCTGGCGCCGTTGTAGTCGGGGTTATGCGCGATCCCAACCTGGCCCGCCGCCTCGATCAGCGCAGCGTAGAGCGGGTCGCGCGGTTCCGGGTTGGTGATGCGGAGCGGGCCTTCCCGGCCGCGGAAGGCATCATCGCCGTCGCCTTCGTAGCTTTCCATGCGCTTGAAGAAGGGCAGGACGTCCTCGTAGCTCCAGCCCTGGTTCCCCATCTGCGCCCAGGTATCGAAATCCTGCGCCTGGCCGCGCACGAAGGCCAGGCCGTTGATCGCGCTGGAGCCGCCGAGCATCCGGCCGCGCGGCACCGGGATCCTGCGGCCGTTCGTATTGGCCTCGGGCTCCGAGACATAGCACCAGTTGGCCGCAGGGTTGTGCAGAAGCTTTGCGTAGCCGATCGGGATGCTGGACCAGGGATGGCTGGCGGGACCGGCTTCCAGGAGCAATACCCTGTTGCGCGGTTCCGCCGAAAGCCGATTCGCAACGGCCGCGCCAGCGGAACCCGCGCCGACAACGATGTAGTCGTAGGTCTGCATGCTGCTTGAGCCCCTGCGGGTTCGGCATTGGTGAATGACCGCCGGGCGATGCCACGGCACGGAGGCGCGTGGCCATCGCCCCTGATGGGCGGAGATGATGCCTAGCTCGGTTGCAGATTGAGGAGGCGGATGATGCGCCCCCAATTCTCCACCTCGGTGGCCATGAAGCCCTTCAGGGCTTCCGGCGGCAGGGAGCGGATATCCAGCCCCTGCTGGGCGAGTTGCTGGCGCAACCCGGGCTCCGCCATGACCTCGGTCAGGGCGGCGTTGATCCTCTCGACCACCGGCTGGGGCACGCCCGCGGCGGCTCCCAGCATGAACCAGACCGAGAGATTGTAGCCCGGCAGCGTCTCCGACATCGCCGGGATGTCGGGCGCCAGGGGCGAGCGGTCCGCCGTGGTGACCGCCAGCGCCCGCACCCGGCCCTCCCGCGCCTGGACCAGCGCCTCGCCCAGGTCGGCGATGGTGTAGGAGATGCGGCCGGCGGCGCAGTCATTGGTCGCTTCCGGCTGGCCGCGATAGGCGACATCAAGCGCCTCGATCCCCGCCATCCTGGCCATGAGCGAACCGGCGACATGCCGGCTGGGCGCACCATGGGCGAAGGAGAGCTGGCCCGGCCGGGCCCTGGCATAGGCAAAGAGTTCTGCCGCGCTATGGACCGGCAGGCGAGGATCGCAGATCAGCAGATAGGGCGCATCCGCCACCAGCCCTATCGGCACCAGGTCGCGCAGCGGGTGGTAGGGCAGGTCCTTCATCATGTGCGGCGCGCTGGCGCCGGTGGAGACGCCGATCATCAGCAGCGTGTGTCCATCCGCCGGGGCGCCCATCGCCGCGCGGATGCCGATGACGCCCTGGCCGCCGCTGCGGTTGTCCACGACGATCGGCTGGCCCAGCCTTTGTGCAAGCCCTGGCGTGTAGAGGCGGGTGAGGATGTCGGTCTGGGTGCCGGCAGGGAAGGTCACGATGATGCGGATCGGCCGGTCCGGCCAGGCGGCGAGGGAGGCGGGCGCAGCCAGGAGCAGAGGTGCGGCCAACAGGCCACGACGGCCGAGATGCATGGCGTTTCTCCCGTGTTCTTGCTCGCATTGAGGCGCATGCGGCCGGACCGGGCAAGCTACAATGGCATCGTTACCTGAACGGGGCCGGAGGGCAGCCGGCCAGCCCGCGTGGTGGCCGGCATCAATGGCTGAACCGCCGTGTTCCGCCATCCACATGGATGACCTGGCCAGTGATGTAGCGCGCCACCGGCGATGCCAGGAAGACCGCCAGCACCGCCAGGTCCTCGGGCTGGCCGATATAGCCCACCGGGACCTCCTTCTCCGCCCAGGCACGACGGCTTTCCTCGGTCGGCATGACCCGCAGGTCGATTTGTTCGGAATGGATGCGGCCGGGCGGGATGGAGTTCACCGTGATGCCATCCCGGCCGAGCTGCCGGGACAGCGCCTTGGCCCAGATATGGGTGGCGCCATTCGGCGCATTGGCCGGGTTCACATTATGCGGCTCGTCCTGGCCGGTCAGGTTGATGATGCGGCCAAACCCCTCCGCCTGCATGGCCGGGACCAGCGCATGGGTGATTCGGCGGGCGGCATGGAAGTTGAGGTCCATGGCTTCCTGCCAGACCGCGTCCTCGCCGAGTTCACCGGGCGGCTGCGGGCGGCTGCCGCCGGCATTGTTCACCAGGACGTCACAGCGCCCGAAGCGGCCCAGCACGGCATCGCGGATGCGGATGGCAGAGGTTGGGTCGGTGATATCCTCGACCAGGATCAGTGGCTCGGCGGAGGCCGGCAATGTGGCCGCCAGGGTTTCCAGCAGCGGGCGGCGGCGGGCGAGGATGGCAAGGCGGCAGCCCTCGGCGGCCAGCATGGCAGCGATGGTGCGGCCGAGGCCGGCGGAAGCGCCGGTGACGAGCGCGATCTTGCCGGTGAGTTGCAGGTCCATGGTACCTCCGCCGGACGTCGATGCTGCAGGGTAATCCATTGGGCAGCGGAGGGAAGGCACGGAACTGAGGTGGTCCCTGGATCTCGGACAGATGGCTAAGCTCGGTCCGCCTGAAGGCGGGGCCGGGATGGCGGGGAAGCGGATGTGGTATTCGGCCGTTCAGCGGGCTTTTCGGGAAAGCAGCGTCGCTCCGGATCCTGCCTCGATCCAGGACCGGCGCACTACGAAACGATGCCTTGGTCGATACACGGAACGGCTCCTCGAGGCGGCTCGCGGAGGCCGTCATCGGCCTGCTCAAGACCGAGGTGATCCGACACCGCGGCCCGTGGCGCTCTCTGGAAGCGGTCGAGTACGCCACCCTGGAGTGGGTGGACTGCTACAACACCCGCCGCCTCCTCGAGCCGATCGGCAACATCCCACCCGCCGAGGCCGAGGCGCGCTACTATGCCCAGTTCGAGCCAGCCGCCATGGCGGCCTGACTCAAGCTCACCGGCCTCCGGCGGAGCCGGGGCGGTTCACTTTTTGCAACCATTCCACGGCGGCCTCTAAGCCTTGCGTCGCAGTCGGTGCAGTCCGATTTCAGGGCCATGCCCATATCCCCAATCCCGGACAGAACACCGGCCGGCGAGCCTGGCCGGCCAGGACGGCCCGTCCTCCCGGTACGCTCGGGCCCGCCAGGAACGAGAGCAAAACACGGCGCAGACCGCCCTGGGACCTGATCGCATGCCTATCCACTTTCCCTTCGATAACACCTATGCACGCCTGCCGGAGCGCTTCTACGCGCGGCTTGATCCGACACCAGTGACCACGCCGCGGCTGGTGCAGGTGAATGCCGGACTGTCCCACCTCCTCGGGCTTGATCCGGAGGAGCTGGCCAGTCCCGAGGGCGTCGAGGTGCTCTCCGGCAACCGGGTGCCCGAGGGCGCGGCGCCGATCGCACTTGCCTATGCCGGGCACCAGTTCGGACAGTTCGTGCCGCAGCTCGGCGATGGTCGTGCCATCCTGCTCGGCGAGGTGGTGGGGCGGGATGGCCTGCGGCGCGACATCCAGCTCAAGGGCTCCGGAAAGACGCCCTTTTCCCGCCGTGGCGACGGCCGTGCCGCGCTGGGCCCGGTGCTGCGCGAGTACATCGTGAGCGAGGCCATGGCGGCGCTGGGCATATCGACGACCCGGGCGCTGGCCGCGGTAACGACCGGAGAGGCGGTGAGGCGCGAGACAGCGCTGCCCGGCGCCGTACTGACCCGCATCGCCGCCAGTCACATCCGTGTGGGCACCTTTCAGTATTTCGCCGCGCGGGGCGATGCGGAGGCGGTGCGGCTGCTGGCGGACTACGCCATCGCCCGCCACTACCCCGAGGCCGCGGTGGCGGCGAACCCCTACTACGCGCTGCTTGAGGCGGTGGCAGCGCGCCAGGCGGAGCTGGTGGCGCGCTGGCTGCTCATCGGCTTCATCCATGGCGTGATGAACACCGACAATACCTCCATCGCCGGCGAAACCATCGATTACGGGCCCTGCGCCTTCATGGACGCCTTCGACCCGGCCGTGGTGTTCAGCTCCATCGACAGTTTCGGCCGCTATGCCTATGGCAACCAGCCGCATATCGCGCATTGGAACCTCGCGCGCCTGGCCGAAACGCTGCTGCCGCTGCTGGCCGAGGATGAGGAGCAGGCCCTGGCCTTGGCGCAGGAGGCGCTCGCGGGTTTCGGCCCGCGCTTCAGGGCGGCCTGGCTCGGTGGGCTGCGGCGCAAGATCGGCCTCGCCACGGAGCGGGAGGGCGATGCCGCGCTGACCCAGGATCTGCTGCATGTCATGGCGGAGAACGGCGCCGACTTCACCCTCACCTTCCGCCGCCTGTGCGATGCGGCGGGGCTCGACGGCGATTCCACCCTTCGCCCTCTGTTCCGGGACCCTGGCGCCTACGATGCCTGGGCTGTGGGATGGCGGCAACGGCTGGCCGAGGAGCCCGGAGACCCGGAAGTGCGCCAGGCCGCCATGCGGGCGGTGAACCCGGCCTTCATTCCGCGCAACCACCTTGTGGAGGCCGCGCTCAGGGCCGCCATCGAGCGCGAGGATTTCGGCCCCTTCGAGGAACTGCTTGCGGTCCTGTCGCAGCCCTTCGAGGACAGGCCCGGCTTCGAGCGCTACGCCATGCCGCCCCAGCCGGAGGAGCGCGTGCTGCAGACCTTCTGCGGCACCTGAGGCGCATAGACGCGCACCTTCACCGGCAGCATCAATCTACCAGGCGGTCTGACCCGCGCCTTGTGCAGGGTGGGGCACGAGGCGGTCGGCTTGCGCAGACGAAAGCGATCGGCAGAACCGCGGAGAGCATCATGGCTCTACCTGGTCGTGGGGGCCGGCCTTTCGTATGGCTGCCGCGAGGTCGTCCGGGGCAAAGGGCTTCTGCAGGAACCGCTCGTGCCGCTGCAGGGCCTTTCGCCCGGGATCAGGTGTCGTGCCGCTGATCAGGATCACCTCGACCTCGGGGTGGCGCGCCCTGGCGATCTCGGCAAGATCGAACCCATTCAAGCCGGGCCCGAGATCGATATCGGTCACCAGGACGTCGGGGACCTGGCCAGCCGCCAGCAGGATCAGCGCGTCCTCCGCATTCGCCAGCCCCGCCACCTCGATGTCTTCGCCAATGAGCGTCTCCGATAGTGTGGTGCGCACCAACTCATCGTCTTCGATCAAGAGCACCCTCATGGCCAACCCCACTGCCAAGCATGCGGCCTGAAAAGCAGCGCGCCTGCAGAAGTTCGCAGTAGGACGGATGGACTGCTCTCGTGCCGTAGCGGGCATTGAGCTCGCTGGACAATCCGATCGCGTTGAACCCGGAACGGCCCCTTCAACCGGCCAGAGTCTTGCCGGTGAAAACCGCCAATTGAGCGTCGAAAGCACGCTTGAAGGCGGGCCGCGCTTTGCCGCGAGCGACGTAGCCGGAGAGGTTGAGGTATTCGTCCAGCATAGCTGCCTCCTGCAACCTGCAGCAGCACCTCATTCATCATGAGGTCACCGGCGCTGAACGCGCAATCGAGCCAGTCGGCATCGCCAAAACGATCGGAAAGTTCACCTAGCCGGACACGGACGCGACCTTCCACACCACGAAGGCGCTGCTCGTACCAGGTCTCGTCGCATTCCAAATAGGCGGCCATTTCTCGATCAAAGATCGGCAGCTCCATCGTGTTGAACGCGGCGAACATCCATGTGATGGCGCGCGCGGGCATTCGCACCGTCTGGTAGAATTCCGGCATGGCGCTCCGCGATATGGGGCACGATCGCCCCAGACTCGAAAGGGGCAAGATCACCCTCTTCATAGGTCGGGATCTGCCCGAAAGAATGAAGCGTGAGATGCGCGGGTTCCTTCATCTCACCGAAGGAAAGGAGGCAAGTGTCGTAAGGCCGGCCCACTTCTTCGAACGCCCAGCGAATACGCATGTCACGCGCCAGACCCTTGCCGCCATCAGGCGGCCGTTCAAAGACGGTGATGGTGGGGATCATCGGAAGACTCCGGGTGGTTGCGCGGCGTCATCGCAGGTCACAAAGTTGATTCCGAAGAATTTCCTACACTTTACTGGTTGATTTCAGGCACCACGAGCTTTTCCAGTTTGTGCAATGAATCCTGCCATCCGAGATAGCAGGCTTCGGGAGGGATCACGTCGGGAATACCCTTTTGCTCGATGTTCACTTCCGTGCCGACGGAGACGGCCTTCAAAGTTACCGTGACCTTCATTTCGCCCGGCAAATTGGGGTCGTCGAACTTGTCCGTGTAGACAAGGCGCTCGCCCGGAACGAGTTCTTGATAAGTGCCGCCAAAGGAATGGCTGCCGCCCGTGGTGAAGTTGCGGAATGACATTCTGTGAGTGCCACCCACCTTCGCTTCCAACTCGTGGACGGTGCAGAGAAAACCGAACGGGGGAAGCCAGCTCGCCACCGCGTCAGGTTCAAGAAATGCCCGATAGAGTTTCTCGGGCTTGGCGGCAATGACACGGTGCAGACGAACAGTACCTGGCATGATTTTATCCTTTTGATATGGTTTACTTATGGATGTCGTTTTTCTACGGTTCGAACAATAGCTTCAGATACCAGATAAAGTGATAGACACTATCGGCTGTGATCTCGGGCCCAGCCTTCGAACCTACGCTTCTTCGCAGCCGGGTTGGGTCCGTGAGGACCTGGGTGAGCTGGCGCGGTACAATCGGCCAGGAAAGCTCTCACCGGTCCTTGCGCCAGATGCATCGGCCCTCGCTGTCGCCGTTCTGTAGCGGTCCGTCTCCGCCGGTTCAGTGGCATGCACCCTGAGCGACACCGTTTCCGTGCAGGCAAAGCGTGGACCGCCAATAAGGGCGAGGAACTGCGCGCCGAGGAAGGTGAATTCGACGGCGAGTCCGGCGCCTTTCCGATTAGCCGGGTAGTCGGAAGATGCGCCGGACGACCGCGACCGAGGAGTTCGGGAAGGTTGCCGCATAGAAGCGCACCGCCTTTTTGGCCGCGCCGCCATTTCAGAGGCCGGGGATAAGGCGGGTCATGCCTCCGCCCCTCCGCGTCGTGGGCCGACGAAGCCGAAGCGGGCGCCGAAGGGATCCTCCGCAACCACGGCATAATCGCCGCCGGGGATCTGGTTGGGTCCGTGCAGCACCCGTCCGCCAGCGCCGGTGAGGCGCCCGATGACGCCGTCGACCTCGGGAACAAGGACATAGAAGCGCCATCCAGGGGTTTCGCCGGGCGGCACGTTCATGGTGGCGCCCAGGCAGGCCGGCCCGGCATGGAGAAACTTGTAGTCGCCGAGCGGGCCCATCGGCATCGCGCCCTCATACCGCCAGCCGAAGAGCGGGCCGTAGAAGCGCATCGCCGCGTCCTGGTCGATGGCGATGAGCTCGTTCCACACCACATGGCCCGGTGACGCGTCGGTGGGCCCCTGGAAGCTGGTCGACGGCGCCTCGCTGGTCCCGCGCATGACATAGAAGGGCGCGCCCTGCGGGTCGCTGACCATGGCCATTCGTCCGACGCCTTCCAGCGTGGTCGGCGGCATGTGGACCTGGCCGCCTGCCGCCTGCACGGCGGATACCGTGGTGTCCACGCCGAAATAGCCGAACCAGCCGGGCCGCATCGGGGCCCCTTGCGGGAGCGTCATCAGGCCGCCGACCGCGGCGCCACCCGATGTCGAGAGGATGCGATAGTCAATCCCCGGCATGCCGCTGCTCTTCACCTGCCAGCCGGCCACCTCGGCGTAGAAGGCCCCTGCCCGGTCGACATCCTGGGCGAGGTACTCGTACCAGATTGGCGTGCCATGCGGGTTCGACACCGTGTTCTCTCCTTGGTCCGTGGATGGGTCTGCGTTCGGTGCCGCCGTCAAGCGGCGACGGTCTGCTCGAACACGGCGAGATGGTCGGCCATGGCCTTGCGGTGGGCGGGCCGTGCTTCGCCGCGCGCGACATAGGCGGCGAGGCCGGGGAAGCGTTCCAGGATGCCGGTACCGCGCAGCCCACCGAGCACCGACACCATCATGAGGTCGCCGACGGTGAAGGTGTTTCCTTCCAGCCAGGAACGGTCGCCGAGATGGACCTGGAGGTCGCGCAGCCGGGTTTCGATGTAGCCGATCACCAACGGCCGGCGTTCGGCCGACCAAGAACGGTCAGCCTCGAATACCTCGTTGATGGCGAATTCCATCACCGCAGGTTCCACCGTGTTCAGGGCGGCGATCAGCCACTGGATCGCCTTTAGCCGCTCGCGCGGGTCGCTCGGGATCAGTTGTCCCGCGCGGTCGGCGATGCGCAGCACGATCGCGCCGGACTCGAATATCTCGATTTCCTCGTCCCGGTAGTGCGGCACCTGTCCGAAAGGCTGGAAGCGGCGGTGCTCGGCCGTCTTGGCGTCGCGGATCAGGTCAACCTCGTAGGGTTGGCCGACCTCCTCGAAGGCCCAGCGCGGGCGGAGGTCGCGCACGAATCCGCGGGCGAATGCGGGCACCCAGGCGAAGGTGGTGAGACGCGGCAAAGCGGTCATCAAAGCATCCTTCCCGGTTCGTCAAAGGCATTGGTCACGCCGGCCCGCGTCGGGTCGGAGCTGTCCTTGACTTGGAAGGTTGATATCAACATATACGAAGCATGTCAAAGGCGGTTCCCTTCGAAACCACACTGGAGGTGCGTGACTGCTGTCTGTGCCTGCACGCGCAGCGGGCCGCGCGGGCCCTGGCGCGACGCTTCGACGAGGCGCTGCGGCCGGTCGGGCTGACCAACCAGCAATTCTCGTTGCTGATGGCGCTGAACCAGCCGGAGCCGCCCAGCATGGCGCCGGTGGCGCGACTGCTCGCCATGGACCGCACCACCCTAACCGCTGCGGTGAAGCCACTCGAAAAGCGTGGCCTGATCGGCGTGGAATCGGCCCCGAAGGACCGGCGTAGCCGCCGGTTGCGACTGACTGAGGCCGGACATGCTGTCCTGTTAAGCGCCCTCCCGATCTGGAGGCGGGCTCACGCCGATATCGAGGCCGCAATGCCGCGGTTCAACATGGAAGAACTCAGGGCGTCACTGCTGGCGCTTGCCTGATGTTTCCGGTGGTTCGTCAGGGCCACGGGGCCAGAGGAAACCCGGCTGTGGCTGATCTGGCTACAATTGGCGGTCAAACCGGACCATAGACGAACGTCAGGTCGTGGGCAGACCCCGTGCGCCTTCGATGATCGACGCGGGCGCGAAGCAGCATTGGCCCCATCGGCCCCCCCTTATGTGCAGCCGCAGCTTTCGCGCTCCCCGCCATGGGGGCGGGCGGCGCTGCCGTGCCGCGGTTCGCGGTTTTCTGAACGCTGCCTGGTCCGGCCGCTGGAACAATCCCCTGCTGCCCCCCGTTTCGACCACCTGCGGGCGCGGGGACCGCCGGCCTGCACCAGGGCAAAGGAGCCGGCGGCATGGGCGTCTCCCGCGACAGCATCACCGACATTTGGGGTCCGCGTACGCCCTATCACGGTGAAGGCCAATGGCCGGTACGGGTGGATGAGCGCACGCAGGCGGAACCGGAGCGCTGGGTGCAGTCGGCCTGCGTACTTTGCTCCAATGGCTGCGGGCTGGACATCGGGGTGACAGACGGCCGCATCGTCGGGGTGCGCGGCCGGGCGGTGGACGCCACCAACCGCGGCCGTCTCGGCCCCAAGGGCCTGCATGGCTGGGAAGCCAACCATAGCCCGGACCGGCTGACCCGCCCGCTGATCCGCGAGGGCGGGCGGATGCGCGAGGCCGGTTGGGACGAGGCGATGGAGCTGCTGGTCCGCCGCTCGAAGGAGATCCGAGACCGCTACACCAGCGGCGCCATCGGCTTCTACACCTCGGGCCAACTGATGCTGGAGGAGTATTACACCCTCGCTGTCATCGGGAAGGCGGGCCTCGGCACCTCGCACATGGACGGCAATACCCGGCTCTGCACCGCCACCGCCGCGGCGGCGCTGAAGGAGACCTTCGGCGCGGACGGCCAGCCGGGCAGCTACTACGACATCGACGTGACCGACTGCATCCTGATGGTCGGCCACAACATGGCGGCGACCGATACGGTGCTCTGGAGCCGCGTGCTGGATCGCCGGCGCGGGCCGAACCCGCCGAAGCTGGTGGTGGTGGACCCACGCCGCACGGTGGTGGCCGCCGAGGCCGATGTCTGGCTCGCCCCGCGCGTCGGCACCAATGTCGCGCTGCTGAACGGCCTGCTGCACCTGCTGATCGCCGGCGGCCACATGGACCGGGAATTCCTGGCGCGGCATACCCTCGGCTTCGATCGGCTGGCGGCCACCGTCGCCGACTACCCGCCGGAGCGGGTCGAGGCGATCACCGGCGTGCCGGCGGCGGCGCTGCGGCAGGCGGCGCGGGTCATCGGGGCGGCGCCGACCCTGCTCTCCACTTGCCTGCAGGGAGTGTACCAGAGCCACCAGGCCACGGCAGCGGCCTGCCAGGTGAACAACATCAACCTGGTCCGCGGCCTGATCGGCCGGCCCGGTTGCGGCATCCTGCAGATGAACGGGCAGCCGACGTCACAGAACACACGCGAATGCGGCGCCGACGGTGACCTGCCCGGCTTCCGCAACTGGGACAACCCGACGCATGTCGCCGAGCTGGCGCGGCTATGGAATGTCGAGCTGCACACCATCCCGCACTGGGCGCCGCCGACCCATGCGATGGAGATCTTCCATCATGCGGAAACCGGCTCGCTCCGCATGCTGTGGAGCCAGGCGACCAACCCGGCCGTCTCGCTTCCGGCGCTCGGGCGCATCCGCGCCATCCTGGAACGCCCGGACCTCTTCGTGGTGGTGCAGGACGCCTTCATGACCGAGACGGCGCGGCTGGCCGACCTGGTGCTGCCGACGGCGATCTGGGGCGAGAAGACCGGCACCTTCACCAATGTGGACCGCACCGTGCATCTCAGCCTGAAGGCGGTGGAGCCACCGGGCGAGGCGCGGGCGGATTTCGACATCTTCCTCGACTATGCCCGCCGCATGGAGTTCCGCGACAAGGACGGCGCGCCGCTGGTCAAGTGGCAAACGCCGGAGGAATGCTTCGAGGCCTGGAAGGAGTGCACCCGCGGCCGGCCCTGCGACTATACCGGCCTCAGTTATGCGAAGCTCACCGGTGGCTCGGGCATTCCCTGGCCCTGCAACGAGCGGCACCCCGAGGGCAGCCCACGCCTCTACACCGACCACGTCTTCCCGACCGACCCGGAGTTCTGTGAGGAACACGGGCACGATCTGCAGACCGGCGGCGTCATCACCGCCACTGAATACCGGGCGCTGAACCCGGCCGGGCGCGCCTTCCTCAAGCCCACCCACCATATGCCTCTGCCGGAGGCGCCCGACGCCGAATACCCCTTCCTGCTGACCACCGGCCGCCTGGCGCACCACTTCCACACCCGCACCAAGACCGGCCGCGCGGAGGCGCTCCGCGCGGCGGCGCCGGACGCCTATGTGGAGATCTCGGGCGAGGACGCGGCGCGGCTCGACGTGCAGGACGGCGACATGCTGCGCCTCACCTCCCGCCGCGGCGTCCTGGAGGCGCCGGTGCGGATCGCCGACATCCATGCCGGGCACCTCTTCGTGCCCTTCCACTACGGCTATTGGGACGAGCCGGACCGTGCCCGGGCAGCGAACGAGCTGACCATCTTCGCCTGGGACCCGGTGAGCAAGCAGCCCTACTTCAAGTTGGCGGCGGTGCGGCTGGAGAAGCGCGCCGCGCCGGGCACCGTCCAGCCCGAGGACATGGCGGCCACGCGCAACCACCAGGGCGTGCTGCAGGCAGTGGGCAACGCGGCGCAGGCGGCGCTCAAGGCAGTGGAGTCTGCCGTCGCGCCGCCGCGCGCCCATGTGGCCGACTATCTCGGCCTGCTGCTGGCCAGCGAGGAGATGCTGGCCGATGCCTTCGACCAGGTGAAGGCGAACCACCCGAAGGTGCCGGATGTCGAGCGCGAGTGCACGGTCTTCGCCGAGTGGTCGCGGCAGGCGGCACGGGATTTGCGCTCCTTCCAGGACCGCTACGGCACGCAGCAGGAAGGCGAGCCGCGCCGGCTGGAACGGGTGCTGGTGCGCCGCCATGCCACCTCCACCGGCTTCAACCTGCTACGCGACCTGCACGACCTCTATCTGCTGGCGAACGAGGGCCACATCTCCATCACCATCCTACACCAGGCCGCCATGGCGCTGCGTGACGATGCCTTCGAGCGGCAGCTTGAGGCCATGCGGGAGCGCAATGGCCGTCAGCGACGCTGGCTGGAGACGCGGCTGCAGCAGGCGGCGCCGCAGGCACTGGTGGTGCCGAGCTGAGGGCAACCGGCCGGTGCGGCGCCCCGACCTTGGCGGGGCGCACCCCGTGCCACGACACCGTCTTGATCTCGCGTTGCAAGAAGAAGTTCAGCAGCGTGCGCAGCGCGGCAATCGCCGCCAGTCGCCTTTTGCGGCGAGGAGCACCGGAAGGTCTTGGCCAGGCTGCGCCACGCGGGCGTCCGCACCTCCAGGCGCCGGGCACTGCGGCTGATGCGCGAGCACGACCTGCTGGCCCGGCGCGGATCGACTCACCGCGCGGGCCTCGCAATCACGACGGCACCATCATACCCGAGGCGGTGGACACCATGTGGGGGACCGACCTGACCACGACCGTCACCGGCGAGGGCCAGGTCGCGGTGTTCGTCGCCATCGACCATTGCTCGGCCGAGTGCGTCGGCCGCCACGCCGCTTTCCGCGCCAACCGCTTCGAGGCCCTGGGGCCGATCCGCCAGGCCGGGCGCCGCCACTTCGGCGGCTTCGCCAAGGGGATCGCGGCAGGCCTCGCCGTCCGCCACGACCACGCATCGCAGTATATGGCCGACGACTTCCAGAAGGAGCTGCGCTTCCGCGGTATCGAGCGCGCGCCTGCCTTCGTCCGCGCGCCGGAAGGCAACGGCTGCGCCGAGCGCTTCACCCGCACCCTTAAGGAGAGCCTGCTCTGGATCCAGACCTTCGATACCGTCGAAGATCTCCGCCAGGCACTGCTCAAATCCCGCGAAGCCTACAATGCCACTTGGCTGATCGAGCGGCACGGGTTCAGGCCGCCCAACGCCGTCCGCCAGGAACAGCTTTCAACCACGGCCGCCGCCGCATAGGCTCGAGGCCGGTGTCTCACCAATCGCGGGCGGTACAGCGATCTGCTGGTCGGTGAACTGGGACCTCTTCATGGCCCATCTCCTCAGTCAGCGCTTCAGAGCCTGGCCGAGAATTTTCCCACTTTCGCCGGTCCGGGATTCCGGGGGCAGGTCAAGGTCACAGGTCAGCGGCCGCCCGCTGCGAGGCGCAGGTGAGATTTGTCGGGGAGGTGTGCCTGTGGCGCGGAATGATTGCGCTGCATGTTGGTGCACCAATGCCGAGTAGCCCCCTCAGCCCGGCAACATGCCCAGACGACGCAGGTTCTCGCGCTCGATGTCGTGTTGCCGACGGCTGGCGGCATCGTAGTCCGCGGTGTTCAGGTACAGCAGCGGCATGTTGAAGCGGGCCATCACCTCGCGCGTGGCGGGGTCGAACAGCGCTTCCTTCATCGCATCGTGCAGTTTCCCCACGATGGCAGGGTCCATTCCGCGCGGCCCCGCCAGGCCGTAGGGCGAGTTCACCACCAGGTCGATGCCGGCCTGCTGCAGGGTGGGCGCGTCGGGGAAGCGCGGCATGCGCTCCGAGCTCCAGACCGCCAGCAGGCGGAACTGGCCATCCTGCACAAGCTGGGCCCAACCGCTGGCATCGGCCACCACGTCGATCTGCCGGCTCAGCAGGCCGGTATAAAGCTCGCCGCCGCCGCGATAGGGCACGTGGGTCATCTCGATCCCCTGCCGCTGCTGGATGTCCACCATCACCATGTTCTGCACCGAGGCCGGCCCGAAGGTGCCGTAGGTGAGCTTGCCGGGATTGGCGCGGGCATCGGCGAAGAGTTGCTGCAATGTCTGCCAAGGGCTGTCGGCCCGCACCACGATACCATGCGCCGAGCCACTGAGCTGGATGATGTAGGTGAAATCGGTCAGCGGGTTGTAGGTGGGCCGTTCGCTGCTCAGCGCGGCGCGGAACACCCCGGTATGGCTCTGCCCGATGGTATAGCCATCCGGCTTGGCATCCTTCATCGCCACCGCGGCCAGCGAGGCATTGGCGCCCGGCCTGTTCTCCGGCACCACCTGCTGGCCCAGCCGCTTGCCGGCCTGTTCGGCGATGGTGCGCAGGAACACGTCTGCCGAGGCGCCGGGCGGCCAGGGGATCAGCAGGCGGATCGGGTGAGCCGGGAAGCTGCCCTGCGCCAGGGCGGGCGCGGCCAGCAGGGCGCCGGCAAGCGTGGCACGACGGGTGACAACTGGCTGGCGCATACTGATTTTCCTCCCCGGGGTCTTGCGGCATGCTCCGCACCGGGGTTGGCGGGAGTCAAGCGGCATGAGCGAGGCACGGGTCATCGAATGGCTGGCTGGGCAGCAGGAGGCAATGCTGACGCTGCTGCGCGAGTTGGTTGGTATCGATGGCGGCACTTACGACAAACCCGGGGTGGATGCGGTTGGCACGGCGCTGCGCCGCTTCCTTGAAACCCAGGGAATCGCCGTGCGGACCATCCCGCAGCAGCGCTTCGGAGATACCCTGCGTGCCAGCGTGCCGGGCGGCGATGCGGCGCGCGGCAACATCCTGCTGATGGGCCATCGCGACACGGTCTATCCCCAGGGTGAGGTGGCGCGGCGCCCCTTCACCATTCGGGATGGCTTCGCCTGGGGGCCCGGGGTCTCCGACATGAAGGCCGGGCTGGTAACGAACAGCTTCATCCTGGCCGCCTTCGCCAAATCGGCGGCGCGCCGGGGCCGCTGGTGGGACTCTACACGGCGGATGAGGAAATCGGCAGCCCCGAGGGCAAGCCGGTGATCGAGGCCGAAGCGCAGGCCGCCCGCGTGGTGCTGAACAGCGAACCGGCACGGGCTTCCGGCAATGTGGTGACGGGCCGGCGCGGTGGGGTCTTCTCGCTGCTGCGGGTCACCGGCAAGGCGGCGCATTCCGGGGCGCGGATCAATGAGGGCATCAGCGCCATCGAGGAGTTGGCGCAGAAGATCGTCGCCATCCATGCGCTGCGTGATGACGCGGCCGGCGTCTCCTTCAATGTCGGCCTGGTGCGCGGCGGGCAGAGCGTGAACAGCGTCGCCCCCTGGGCGGAATGCGAGATCGACCTGCGCTACCGCACGCCGGAGCAGCGCGAGGCGGCCATTGCGGCACTGGATGCCATCGTGGCGCGCGCCTGGGTGCCCGGCACCACGGCGACGCTGGAAATCAAGGGCGAGTTCCGGGCCATGCAAGCCACGGATGGCGTGCTGAAGCTGTTCAACCTCTACCAGCAGGCGGCGCGGGCCAGCGGCTATGCGGTGGAGGGCGAATACACGCTGGGCTGCGCCGATAGCGGCTTCACCGCCGCGCTGGGCGTGCCGACGCTCTGCGCCGTTGGGCCGCAGGGCTATGGCGGGCACAGCCTGGAGGAAAGGCTGCGGCCCGAGACCATGGTGCCACGCGCCCAGGCGGTGGCCCGGACCATTCTGTGGCTGGACCGCGCCGGGCTGTAACGCCACGGCTTGACAGCGCGGCGCCATCGCACCCAGCCTTTTCGCCTGGGGCGAGGACCAAGGCAATGGACGACCAGCGCAAACTGACAACCGTGGCGGATTCAGCCGTGGACCCGGTGACGCTGGAAATCATCCGCGGCGGGCTGCGTTCGGTGCAATCCGAGATGGAGGTGCTGATCGAGCGCACCGCCATGTCACCCTTCATCCGTGAGAAGAAGGACTATGCCTCGGGTCTCTACGCCGCCGATGGGCGCCTGATCGCCGGCAAGACCCTGCCCTTCGCCACCGACCTGGTGACCCCGATCTTCGCCGAGTATCCGGCCGAAACGATGCAGCCCGGCGATATCTACTGGTACAATGACTGCTACGCGTCGCATGGCGCCGTCACCCACACCCCGGACCAGGTTCTGGTCTCGCCGGTCTTCGCCGAGGATGGCCTCATCGGCTTCTCGCAGACCTGGGCGCATTTCGCCGATATAGGCGGCATGCGGCCCGGCTCGCTGTCGCCGGACTGCACCGAGATCTTCCAGGAAGGCACCATCGTGCCGCCGGTGCGGCTGGCGCGCGCAGGCGTGGTGCAGGAAGACCTGCTGCGCATCTTCATCCGCAATTGCCGCTTCCCCGGCATGGTGCGGGGCGACCTTCGGGCGCTGCTGGCCGCCGTGGCGCTGGGCGAAAGGCGGCTGGAGGAAATGGCTCGACGCTTCGGCCCGGCCCGGCTGCGCGCCGCCTTCGCCACCCTGCTGAGCCGCACCGAAGCCGCGCTGCGGGTTCGCATGGCGGCGCTGGTGGCGCCGGGCATCTATCGCTTCGCCGAGTCCATCGATACCGACGGCCATGGCAGCGGCCCTGTAACCATCCGCTACAAGCTCGAAGCCACCGAGGATGGCCGCTTCCTGCTGGACCAGACCGAGACCGACGACCAGACCCGCGGCCCGATCAATCTGGTGCTGAACCGCAGGGCCCCCGGCGTGCTGGTGGGCGCCTATCTGCTCGGCAGCAGCACGGAGATATCGCTGAACGCCGGCGCCGAGGCGTTGTTCGACGAGGTGAAGCTGCGCGACGGTTCGGTGCTGCAGCCGCGTTTTCCGGCGCCGCTGGGCCAGCGCGGCGTCACCATGCTGCGCAATCTCTCCGGCTATCTCGGCCTGCTCAACACCGCTTCGGGCGGCCGCGCTTCGGCCTCGCACAGCCCTTATGCCATCTGGATGGTGCGCGGCAGCACGATGGACGGGGAACGCTTCCTGATGTCGGATGGCGTGGCCTGCGGCTATGGCGCGCGTCCCTTCGCCGATGGTCACGACGCGGTCTACCTGGTGGCGCAGGAGAATTACCCCGCGGAATTCGTCGACATCTCCTACCCTATGCGGGTGCGCTGCTATGGCATCAATCCCGATACCGGCGGCCCCGGGCGCTGGCGCGGCGGCTGTGGCGTGGTGCGGGAGATGGAGGTTCTGGCCCGGGAAGCCCTGCTCTCGGTGCGTTTGGACGCCATCGACCATCCACCCTGGGGCACAAGCGGCGGCATGTCGGCCGGCACCGGCCGCTGCGTGGTGAATCCGGGGCGGGCGGATGAACGTGTGCTGGCGCCGTTGAGTGACGGCAACCTCCTCAAGCGCGGTGACGTCATCCGGCTGGAAACCGGCGGCGGCGGCGGTTGGGGCCACCCCTTCGATCGCGAAGCGGCGCGCGTGCTGGCCGATGTCCGCGGCGGCTTCGTCAGTCGCGCCAGCGCCGAGCGGGACTACGGCGTGGTGCTCAGCGCCGATGGCCGCAGCGTGGACGCCGCGGCGACGCAACAGCGCCGCGCAGCACGGCCCGAGGGTAAACTCTTCCACCGTAACCGCTATGCGGAGAGCCTGGCATGAGCGGCAGCACCGAAGGCGCGGTCATCGGAGTCGATACCGGCGGCACCTTCACCGATGTAACGCTGTACGACCCCGCCAGCGGCAGCCTGGTGGTGGCAAAAACCCCCTCGACCCCGCATGATCCCTCCGAGGGCTTCGGCAACGGCCTGGCGGCGGTGCTGGAACTTGCCGGGCTGGAGGGCTGGAAGATTGGCCGGGTGCTGCACGGCACCACGGTTGCCACCAACCTCATCCTGGAACGCAAGGGCCCGCCGGCGGCGCTGCTGGTGACCACTGGATTCAAATACGTCCTGGAGATCGGCCGGCACGACATTCCGCGCCGCGCCAACCTGTTCACCTGGCAGAAGCCGCTGCGCCCGGTGCCGCCCGAACACATCTGGGAAATCGGCGGCCGCATCGACCCTGACGGCAGCGAGCACGAACCCCTGGATGAGGCCGCCCTGCACCAGGCAGCGCGCGAGATTGCCGCCGAGGGCATCGGCACCATCGGCATCGTGCTGCTGCACAGCTATGCCAACGCCGCGCATGAAAAGCGCGCCGCCGAAATATTGCGCGAGGAACACCCCGGCGCGCTGGTCTCGATTTCCTCGGAAGTGCTGCCGGTACTGCGTGAATACGAGCGCAGCGTGGTGACGCTGCTGAATGCCTATGTCATGCCCACCGTCTCCACCTATGTGGAGCGGCTGGAGCGCCGCGCGGAGGAGCGCGGTATCGGCGCGCCGCTGCTACTGATGAAATCCAGCGGCGGTGTGGCCAGCGCCCGTGCCATTCGCCGTTCGCCGGTGGAAACTGCCTTGTCAGGCCCAGCGGCAGGAATCGTCGGCGCCAGCTTCGTGGCGCAGCAGGCCGGCTTCGACGACCTTGTTACCATCGATATTGGCGGCACTTCTGCTGACATTGCGCTGGTGCGCGGTGGTCAGCCGGGGCTGACCACCAATAGCCGCATCGCCGACTGGCGCGTGACGCTACCAATGGTCGATCTCACGACCATCGGTGCCGGCGGCGGGTCCATTGCCCGAATTTCCGAGACCGGCGGGCTGGTGGTAGGCCCGGAAAGTGCCGGCGCTGCGCCCGGGCCGGTATGCTACGGCCGCGGTGGCGAACAACCCACCGTCGCCGATGCCCACCTGGTGCTGGGCAACCTGCCGCAACGCCTGCTGGATGGCGGCTTCGTGCTAGATCGTACGGCGGCGCATCAGGCCATTGCCAGGCGTATCGCCGAGCCGCTGAACCTGGGCGTGGAGGAGGCAGCGCGCGGCATCATCGACATCGTCAACAACACCATGGTCGGCGCCATCCGCATTGTCTCGGTGGAGCGCGGGCATGACCCGCGGGACTTCGTCCTGGTACCGTTTGGCGGCGCCGGGCCGCTGCATGGCGGGGCCCTGGCGCGTCTCATTGGCTGCCTCACCCAATTAATTCCTCCGGCGCCCGGCGTGCTGTCGGCTCTCGGCCTGCTCGCCTCCTCGCTGCGTGCGGAATTCTCACGCAGTTGCGTGCAACGCCGCGGCCGGTTCGACCTGGACCGCATCGCCACCGTCTTCGCCACGCTGGTGCGCGACGCAACGGCCTGGCTGACGGAGGAAGGCGTGCCGGACGCGGCGCGCCGCATCACCTGGCACACCAGCCTTCGCTATGAGGATCAGGGCAGTGAACTGACCCTGCCCTGGTCCGGCAGCACCATTGATGAAATGACCCTCGCCGCGACCCTGGCGGCCTTCCATGCCGAGCATGAGCGGCTCTATAGCTTCCGCCTGGATGACGTGCCGGTGGAAATGGTGACCTTGCGAGTCGATGCCCTTGGCCTGTTGCCGCCGCTGAAGCTGCGCGAAATCCCGTCCGGCGGCCCCGCTGCCGGGGCCATCACCAGCCGCCAGCGCATCCACTTTGCCGAGGGCGCCGTGGAAACACCGCTTTACGACCGAGCGCGGCTTGGTGCGGGTGCCGTGCTGCAGGGACCAGCTATCATTGCCCAATTGGATTCCACCACCCTGATCCTGCCCAACCAGATAGCTGAAGTGCATCCCTCCAGCGCGCTGGTGGTGAGGGAAGCATAGGCCCTCGGGTTTTGGCGCTGTCTGCCCCAAGGAGGGTAAGGGCGCGGCGCTGGTCCTGCCACACTGCAACACCGAGGCGATGAACCTGCACCTCGTCGAGATCGCCGCCGCGGTGGCGCCGGGGGCACACGCGGTGCTGCTGCTTGATCAGGCCGGGTGGCCCGTGTCGGACAAGGTGGCGGTGCCGCCGAACATTACATTCGCCCCACTGCCATCCAAGTGCCCCGAGATCAACGCGATGGAGAACGTCTGGGAGTTCGTGCGCGACAACTGACTCTCGAGCCGCGTTTTCCGGTCCTACGATGTCATCGTCGACCACTGCTGCGACACTTGGAACAGGCTCGTCGACCAGTCATGGCGCATCATGACCCTTAGACTGCGCGACTGGGCATATAGCTTCTGATCAGCGGGACTTGGTATGAATCTGCACAGATCCTGCCGTGCTGCCTCGCAACCCCCCTTGCATGTTTCCGAAGGCGACACGGTGAGAGCAAATGGTATCCTCAGTCCCGATCTGTCGTCCCTCGAGGAGCCCGCAATGGCCACTCAGCCGCCCTACAGGGTCAAGCTGGTCGAATCGGTAATGACCGGCGCCGACATCACCGTGCGCCGCTTCGTGCTCGCGCCGGGCGAAGCCATCCCCTGGCATCGCCACAGCTCGACCGACGATCTCTGCGTCCTGCTCTCCGGATCGCTTCGTGTGGAGACGCGTGAGCCGGGGACGGAGCGCGTGCTGGCGCCGGGCGGCACGCACCGGACGCCGGCCGGCACGCTGCACCACCTGTCCAATGCGGGTGCCGAGGATTGTTGCTTCCTGTTGATCCAGGGTGTCGGCACGCGGGACTTCGTCAAGCTGGAGCCCTCCGCATGATCGCCCGCCGTGCGGCGCTGGCCTTTCCTGCGCTGCTGCTGGCACCGCGCGTGGGCGCGCAAGGCTGGGCGCCGACGCGGCCGATCCGCTTCGTGCTGCCGCTGGCCTCCGGCGGCAGCCTGGACGCGCTGGCGCGACTGATCGGCGTGCGCGTCTCTTTGCTGCTCGGCCAGCCGGTGGTGGTGGAACCGCGCCCGGGTGCCGGTGGCAACATCGCCTTCGAGTATGTCGCGCGCGCCGCCCCGGATGGGCACACGATCCTGGTCGGCTGGGACTCTCTAGTGATCAACCCGACACTCTACGGCAGCGTCCGCTACGATCCGGTGGCCGATTTCGTCCCCATCGTGCAGACCATCGGGGCGCCGCAGGTGCTGGTAGTACGCGCCGACGGGGCTCGCGACCTGGCCGCGCTGGTCGCCATGGCCAAGGCCGGGCGGCCGCCGCTGAACTGGGCCTCGCCGGGCAATGGCAGCATTGGCCATATGACCGGCGAGTTGTTCCGCGCCGCCGCCGCCCTGCCTGACTTCGCCCATATTCCCTATCGCGGCGCCGCGCCGGCGATCGTGGACTTGCTGGCGGGCAATGTGCACGCCCTCTGGGTCAGCCTTCCTGCGGCGGCGGAGCATCTGCGCGAAGGGCGGCTCCGTGCCCTCGTGTTGACCAGCGCGGCGCGCTCCTCGGTGTTGGCTACAGTGCCGACGGCGCGCGAGGCTGGCTACGCCGACCTCGTCATCGTCTCCTGGCAGGGGCTACTGGCGCCAGCCGGCACGTCCGTGCCAGCGATCGCCACGCTGAACGCCGCGGTGAATGCGGCGCTCGACAGCGAGGAGCTGCGGGTCTGGATTGCCGCGCAAGGATCGGAGCGCGTCGGCGGCGCGCCGGAGGTGCTGGCCACCCAGATCCGCGCCGACCTGCCGCGCTGGGCCGAGGTGGTGCGCCGCTCCGGAGCGCGGCCGGACTGAGTTGCGGGCGCTCAGAGCCCCTCCATCAGGAGACGCTCATCGGCGCGCAGCAACTCCTCGAGGATGCGCACCGTCTCACGCACGCGCGGCACCCAGGCCAGCTCCTCTGGCGGGCGAGTTCCAGAAGGGCAGGTCGTTCCAGTCGAACATCGGGGCGCAGTATGCCACGCTGCTGTGCCACGCCGAAACGGCCGAGGCACGGTCTGCTACGCGGTGTCGTCGAACTCCGGGAAAGCGACTTCGCCTCGATGGAATGAGCGCCGCAGCGGATGCGGATCACCTCCTCGATGTCATAGGCCGCCGCCTCGCCGGGGGGCCGGGTTGACCAGATCGGCGGGAAGGTGGCCAGGTAAGCTGCTCGCCCTCGGCCATCAGCGCGAAGCGGGCGAGCGGGTTGGTGTTCTCGCCACAGATCAGGGTACCGAGGCGACCGATCGCCGTCGCCGTGACACGCAGGCCGGCCGCGTCGCCCGGCACCCAGACGAGCTTCTCGTAGTAGGTCGGGGCGAGCTTGCGGCGATGATTCAGCACGCGCCCGTCGGGCCCGATCAGTAGATTGCTGTTACACAGGCAGCCGACCGAGGCCTCGGTCGCCTCGCTGAAGCCGAAGGAGAGATAGATGCCGTGCCGCCGCGCCGCCGCGCGCATCCGCGTCACCTCTGAGCCATCAGCACGAATGGAGTGCGCGGCGAAGCGACGGAACCACTCATGCGTGAGGATCGGCGCTGCGAGCGCGGTCCAGACTGGAAAGCCGGAGATGAAGCTCTTGGGGAAGACGACGAGCTGCGCGCCCGCCCGCACTGCCTCCGCCGCGGCGTCGCAGGCCTTGTCCACGGTGCGGGCGGCATCCAGCCAGACCGGAGCGAGGTGCGCCGCGGCGACGCGGATGCGGGGCAGGTTCATAGGCAGCGTCCCTCCTTCGGGGTCAGCATCCCCGTCGGGAGCATCCGCGGCGACTGCAGATCGGTGCAATCCGCCTCGTGCGTTTCGGCCGGGCGATGGACATGAGGCTCAGCCCCTCCGCCCTGGCGTGCCTACGGGTGGTATCCTCCGGGTCAGGAGGTAGGGCGGGACAATATTGGACCCGAACACCTGAGTAGCCCGACCTTGCTCACGTGGCAGCGGTCCCGGCGACTATCCGGGCTCTCGGACGCGATGGAGCGCCGGATCCCCGGCGTGGTCCGCGTCTCCATCCCGGGCACCATGCACGAGGTGAGCCAGTAGAACCCAGACGCGTTCAACAGGCGGTGCTCGGTTGCCTTACCCACACATGTCAGGCGGCCTGAAGCTCTTTCAGCTCCCTATCCTCGAACACGCGACCTACTACGTTATTCCGGCCCGCGGCCTTGGCGAGATAGAGCTGCGCATCGGCCGCCCTGATCCAGCTGGAAAGATCGGCGCCCGGGGTGCAGATCGCGGTGGCAACGCCGACACTCACCGTGACGTAAGGCGCCGCATCCGACTGACTGTGGGGAATGCCGAGCGCCTGGACGCGATCGCGGATGTTGTGCGCGACGGCCATTGCCTCTTCGTGGCCCGCCTCGGGCAGGACGCAGGCGAACTCCTCGCCGCCATAGCGGACGGCCAGGTCCGCCGCCCGGCGCACGGCACGGTTCAAGGTAGCGCCGACCATTGCGATGCAGCGATCCCCGGCGCTGTGCCCGTAGCTGTCGTTGAATCGCTTGAAGAAGTCGATGTCGAGAATAATGACGGAGAGGTCCGCGGCGGTACGCGCCAGGCGGGCGACCTCCTGGCTCAGGGTCCTCTCCAAGCGCCGGCGATTGCCCAGGCCGGTCAGCGCGTCCGTGACCGTGAGTTCCGCCAGTTGGTCGCGCATCTGTTTCATCTCGATGTGGTTGCGCACGCGCGCCTGGACGATCACCGGGGAAATCGGCTTGGTGACGTAGTCGATTGCGCCGAGGCCAAGCCCCCGCACTTCCGCCTCCTGGTCGCCGAGTGCCGTGGTGAAGATGACCGGAATATCGGCGAGCAGCGGGTCCGCCTTGAGGCGGCGGCACACCTCGTAGCCATCGACGTCCGGCATCAGCACGTCGAGCAGGATCAGGTCCGGCATGGCCGTCTGCGCGACGGTCATGGCCTCCTCGCCGGAGGTGGCGAAGCAGATCTCGTGATCCTCCTCGAGTACGGCGCTCAGGATCTCGATGTTCGAGACCTTGTCGTCGACAATCAGGATAACGGCCCGCTTGCTCATCGGACGAGCTCCTTCAGGGCGGCTGCCTGGCCGGTCAGGTCCTCAAGCAGCGCAACTGCCCGGGTGTAGTCGAGCGCGGCCACGGCAGCGGCCACTGGGCGAAGCCGCACTGCCTCTGGCGCCGCCCCGAGCGTCGTCTCCAGTGCCTCCAGGGTCTTCCGTGCCCGAAGGCTGCGACGTTGGAGTTGCTCCTTCAGCTCGGCGATCACGGGCAGGACGGCCGAGTAGTCGAGCGCCGCAGCGGGCCCGATGGGCGCCGCCTCTGGTACGGCCGCCGGCTCCCCTGCCAGGGACCGGGCCGCGGTAAGCGCCGGGGCCATGGCAAGGTCGAGCCGGTCAAGCAGCGCCTCCAGCTCCACGGTCTCATGCTGGGCCAAGGCATCCTCGAGTTGCCGCGCCGCCTCGGAGACTTTCCGGATTTCGAGTGATCCCGAGACACCCTTCAGCGTGTGGGCGAGCCGGCGGGCCTCCTCCAAGGCGCCAGCCGCAACCTGCTGGCGCAACGTCGAGACGGCATCCGGAAACTTCCTGGAGAAGTCGGCTATGAGCTTGCGCAGGAGCTTCCGCTTGCCGTTCACCCTCACCAGGGCAGCGTCGAGGTCGAAGGGCGGCAAGGAGGCCGGGAGATCCTCGACCGATACGGTGGGCTCGATGGCTGGAGCCAGCGCGGCGGCCGGTGCCCTGCTCCCGGTCGGCTTGAGCCAGCGGTTCAGCGTCGCGACCAACCCTGCCGGATCGACCGGCTTCGCAATGTGGTCGTTCATGCCCGCCGCGAAGCAGCGCTGCCGCTCCTGCTCGTAGGCATGCGCCGTCATGGCGATGATGGGCAGGCGGTCCGCCGGCCACCGCTCGCGGATGCGCATAGTGGCTTCAATGCCGTCCATCTCGGGCATCTGCACGTCCATGAGCACGGCGCCGAAGCTGCCACCGGCGAGCACCTTGTCGAGCGCAATGCGCCCGTTCTCGGCGATCTCCACGACCAACCCCGCGTCGGCCAGGATCTCGACCGCGACCTCCCGGTTGATCTCGTTGTCCTCGGCCAGGAGCACCCGGGCGCCACGCAGCTCCGGCGCGACCTTGGGCAGGGCGTCCGGGCCAGCCGCCGGCGCTGCCGGGGCGGCCCGGCCACTGCTGCCGAACAGGTTGGTGATGGTGTCGAGCAGCATCCCGGCATCGACGGGCTTCACCAGGAATGCAGAAATGCCAGCCGCCTCGGCCTCGACCATGGCCTCCGCACGGCCGTAGGCGCTCACCATCATGACGGTGGGCAGCTTTGCCAGCTGGGTACTCTCCCGGATCTGCCGGGCGGCCTCCATACCGTCCATGCCCGGCATCTTCCAGTCCATCAGGACCAGGTCATGGGGAGCGCCGCGCGCCGTCCCAGCCTGCAACGCGCTGAGTGCCTCCGCCGCAGAAGCGGCAAGGTCGACGTGGATGGACCAGGCGGCAAAGATCTCCTGCAGAATTTCTCGCGACGCCGCGTTGTCGTCCACCACCATGACCCGGAGGCGCTTCAGGCCTTCGGGCGGTAGGCGGCTTGGCGCCAATCTGCCCGCGCCCACCTCCAACTGGACAGTGAAGCGGAAGGTGCTTCCCTTGCCCGGCTCGCTCTCCACCCCCACCGTGCCGCCCATCAGTTCGACCAATTGGCGGCTGATGGCGAGCCCCAGGCCGGTGCCGCCGAACTTCCGGGTGGTGGAGCTGTCGGCCTGAGAGAAGAAGCGGAAGAGGTTCGCCTGCTGCTCCGGGGTCATGCCGATCCCGGTATCACGGACCGTGACCTCGAGGACGATGTCCGTATCATGCCGATGGAGCGGCCGGATGGCGACCGCGACCTCGCCGCGCTCGGTGAATTTGATGGCATTGCCGACGAGGTTCAGGATCACCTGGTTGAGGCGCAGTGAATCACCCACGAGCACGGCCGGGACCTCCCGGTCGACATCGAAGTGGAGGTCGACGCTCTTCTCAAGTGCCCTGACCGCGGCGATGCTGGAGACGCTCTCGAGGGACGATCGCAAGTCGAAAGGCGCCCGCTCCAGGGAGAGCTTGCCGGCCTCGATCTTCGAGAAGTCCAAAATGTCGTTGATCAGCCCGAGGAGGGCGCTGCTGGCCGACTTGATCTTCAGGACGTAGTCGCGCTGCTTCGGGGTCAGCTCGGTCCGCAGTGCCAGATGACTGAAGCCGAGGATGGCATTCATGGGCGTCCGGATCTCGTGGCTCATATTGGCCAGGAAAAGGCTCTTCGCGACGTTCGCCGCCCTGGCCTCCTGCGTCCGCTCCTCGACCTTCTGCTCCAGCGTCTCGTTGCTTCGGAGAATCTCCGCATTCATCGCGCCAATGCGCCGGAAGCTCGACACGAGCGTGTTGCTGAACCAGACGAGGACGCCAGTCTGCAATGCGACGATCCCCGCGTGGAGGGAGACGCGGCCGAGATCGGCGCCGGCCGGAAAGACTGCAGCGGGCAGGACAAGGTTGAGCGTGAGATGGTGAAGCGCCACGGAGATGGCGGCAACCACCACGACACGCCAGTCGCACCATCCGATCAACAGGGCAAGCCCGGCAAAGAAATACATGTGCATGTCCATCTGCCAGGCACTGCCGGCCAGCAGGTAGACGAGCAGCGCCGGTTGCGCCATGAGCGCCACGGCTGAGATGTAGCGAGTGACGGGCGCAGCACCCCGCCGCCGCCAGCACATGTGGAGCACAGCAGCGAGCGTCGCGGTGAAGACCACTGGTGCGATCGGTGGGCGGCCAGCCGCGACGGCCGCCACGGCGATGCCGGGAACATGCAGCCAGAGGAACAACACGAGGAAGCGGGCGAAGCGCGCCCGCAGTCTGTCGAGTTCGGGCACTAGGCTTCGCCTTTCACCAAGTCAGGGTTGCGCTTGGCACCGAGGCATAGGCAGCCACGCAACAGCACGGGGTCGAGCACCAGCCATGCGCCAGTGCGGTAAAGAGCGTCGACAAAGGCCGGGTCGTCTGAATGCGCGATCACGACGTTGGGCAGGCTGCCCGCGTCCATAAGGGCTCCACCAGCAGCGCCGACTATCTCTGCCGTCGCAACCCGCCCATGCCAGGGAGCCGCGAAGACCGCGAACTGGGTCTGCCCGGCGCGGGGTGCCAAGCCAACAAACAGGCCGCCGACGATGCTAAGGAGCAAGAGGGTCGCTGCTGGAAGCAGCCCGACCCAAGCATCTCGGTCCCCGTGGCTATAGTGCGACATGATGTGAACCCGTACCGAAGATCATAGCTGCAGCCCCGCTGGCAGGCTTGGGCCGCCAGCCTCTCACGCCGCTGTGAGCGTAAAGCCTCTATGCTCCCATACGAGAAAAATCATCATGGAATATTAACCAGGAGGGGAATTCCCGAATGCGGCGCTCGGCTCAGCCCAAGATCAGAGCTTCTGCGGGCGCCCTTCGGCGCCGCCGCTGCCCATGTCCCTCGCCGAGCAGCCCGGCACTCCGGGCGCGGTCCAGCAGAGCCTTGACCGAGGAGGGGCAGGTCTACCAGCTCGACCGCGAAATAAGGGCGGCTATCCGCCAAGACCAGGCCTGCCGACTACTGATGACGGCGCCCGGCGTGGGCTGCATGACCGCGGTGAGTTACGTCGCGGCAGTCGAGGACCCAAGCGAGTTCCGCTCGGCGCGGGCGGTGAGTGCCTGGATCGGACTGACACCAAGGCGCTACCAGTCGGGCGAGATCGACGTCTCGGGTCGCATCTCGCGTCAGGGCGACAAGCTCCTACGCAGCTACCTCTATGAGGCCGCCGCCCACGTGCTGACCCGCGCAACCACGGACTCCGCGCTCCGGCGCTGGGGCGAGGCCGTGCGGGCCAGGATCGGCTTCAAGCGCGCAGTGGTCGCCGTCGCGCGCAAGCTGGCCGTGGTGCTGCACGCGATGTGGAAGCACAACCGGCCCTTCGAGCCCGGCTTGGCGGTCGTGGCGGCATAGTCCGGCGCGGCGGCAGCTCCGAGCTTCGCTGTCACCCGGCGGCGGAGGCGTCCCTGCCGGGACGCAGGACGGGGTCATCGCGATATGCCCGGCGCGGCCCCAGTGGACCGCGTTTCGAGACAGAGCGAGGCCCCACCCGAACCTCATCATGCGGCGGGTCCGTCCCGACCGCGAAGACAACCCGAGCGTAGCCGATCAGCGCCATGCGGCGGCGGGCCGGGCCGGGGTGAGGCACGGGCTGGGTGGCAGGGCGGGTCCCCGTTCCGGAACGGTGCCGATACCCGCCTTTGTCAAATCCGGTAAGATACGACGAAAGGTTCGATTCAGAGTAACTTGCTTGAAGTAAAAAAGGGCTCCAGGAAAGGCAGGGAGGCCTACAGCTGCTGGCCCAGGACCTCGAGCCGCAACTCCGGCGCTACGCCCCGAGGACCGGCGTGGCCATAGCTACGATGAGCCTGGCGTGATCGGCATTGATTGACTGGCTGAGCCGGCACACACCCACGGCCGAGGCTGACTATTTCTTCTGCGGCCCGAAGCCATTCCTGCGTGCCTTCATGAGTGGCTTGGCCCGCGCGGGCGTGGCCTCCGACCGAATCCATTACGGGTTCTTCGGACCGGCGGACGAGTTGCTCGTGGCCTAGCGGCGGCGACCCTGCGGGACGTCAGATCAAGTACTGCCGAAGCCGGGGTATGGGCCGCCGTCGCGGCCCCGGGTCACGCGCAGGTGACCGATGCGAGAGCCGACGCCTGTTATTGTGAATCAACTATCCGTAGGTGGATGAACCCTTGGATATCAAGGCGACCGACCCACTCGCAGAGGCAGGAGCGCTGCGGAGACGATACGAAGCCTTCGTGTTCCTGCTTCTTGCCGTCCTGATCTGGCCCTTCATCGCCGTCGGCGTTGTCGCGGGCTGGGGCTTCGTCGTCTGGATGTACTACCTGTTCACCGGCCCGCCGGGCCCGGTGTGACGCCGCCGGCCATGGCCCGCCTCGGCCGACGCGGTGTCCTGCTCGGCAAGCCCGCCATCGCCGATGACCGGCCGGTGCGGTCGGTCGCTCTCATCGCCAGGTCCTGCCTCGCCCTCCACGGCGTCGCCTGCATGAGCTGCCGGGACGCATGCCTGGCCGGGGCCATCCGGTTCTCCCTCGCTCGCGGCGGCGCCGTCCCGCGCGTGGAGACCGATGCCTGCACGGGCTGCGCAGCCTGCGTCCCTGTTTGCCCAGCCTCGGCCATCGCCATCGCGTCGCCATCGACCAGGGGCTCGCCCGGTGCCTGACGAATTCCACATCTCCAGCCTTGTCGTCCACTGCCGCAGGGAGAGCGCCGCCGACGTTGCGACCGCCCTGCGCGCCATGGACGGCATGGAGGTCCATGGCGGCGTGCCGGAGGGGAAGCTCGTCGTCACGCTCGAGACGACGACGGAGAGCGAGATCGTTGAGCGCCTGAACCAGGTCCAGCTTCTCGCAGGCGTCCTCGCCGCCACACTCGTCTATCACCAGTTCGAGCCAACCTCACGCAGGGAAGCCAGCACCGGGGGCTGCAGACATGGAACTCTCGCGCCGTGACATGATGAAGGCTCAGGCGGCTGCTGCTGCCGCCGCTGCGGCCAACGTCACCCTGCCCGCGCAGGCGCAGAACATCCAGCTTGGCGAGGAGCTGCGGCTGAAATGGGACAAGGCGCCCTGCCGCTTTTGCGGCACCGGCTGTGGGGTCATGGTGGGCGTGAAGGACGGCCGCGTCGTCGCCACCCACGGCGACATGCGGGCGGAGGTCAACCGCGGACTCAACTGCGTGAAGGGCTACTTCCTCTCGAAGATCATGTACGGGGCGGACCGGTTGACCCGTCCACTCATGCGGATGCGGAACGGGCGCTTCGACAAGGAGGGCGAGTTGCAGCCCGTCTCCTGGGACCAAGCCTTCGACACCATGGCCGCATACTGGAAGCGGGTGCTGAAGGAGAAGGGGCCGGAGGCCGTCGGCATGTTTGGCTCCGGCCAGTGGACGCTCTGGGAGGGCTACGCTGCCTCGAAGCTGATGCGGGCCGGATTCCGCTCCAACAACCTGGACCCGAATGCCCGCCACTGCATGGCCTCGGCCGCCGTCGCCTTCATCCGCACCTTCGGCATGGACGAGCCGATGGGGTGCTACGACGACTTCGAGCACGCCGATGCCTTCGTGCTCTGGGGCTCGAACATGGCGGAAATGCACCCGATCCTCTGGACCCGGGTGACCGACCGCCGCCTCAGCGCCGAGCACGTCCGCATCCACACCCTCTCGACATACGAGCATCGGACCACGGATCTCTCGGACGCCGCCGTCATCTTCAAGCCAGGCTCCGACCTGGCGATCCTGAACTACATCGCCAACCACATCATCCGCTCTGGCGCGGTGAACCGGGAGTTCGTCGAGAAGCACGTCAACTTCCGCCTCGCCAACACCGACATCGGCTATGGCCTCAGGCCCGAGCATGTCCTCGAGCAGCGCGCCCAGCACGCGAACGACGCCCAGGTTTCCCAGCCCGCCGATTTCGACGCCTATGCCCGCTTGGTTTCCGAATACACGCTGGACCGAGCGTATGAGCTCTCGGGCGTGCCGAAACCCCAGCTCGAAGCGCTGGCCAAGCTCTACGCCGACCCGAATACCAAAGTCATGTCGCTCTGGACTATGGGCTTCAACCAGCACGTCCGCGGCGTCTGGGCGAACCACATGGTCTACAACCTCCACCTGCTGACCGGGAAAATCTCCGAGCCGGGCAACAGCCCCTTCTCGCTCACCGGCCAGCCCTCGGCCTGCGGCACGGCGCGCGAGGTCGGCACCTTCTCGCACCGGCTTCCCGCCGACATGCTGGTGGCCAATCCCGAGCATCGCAAGCATGCGGAGCATCTGTGGAAGCTCCCTGACGGCCTGCTGCCGGGGAAGATTGGTTTCCACGCCGTCGAGCAGGACCGGATGCTGAAGGACGGCAAGCTCAATGCCTACTGGATCATGTGCAACAACAATCTCCAAACGGCGCCCAACACCGGCAACGAGACCTATCCCGGCTACCGTAACCCGCAGAACCTCATCGTCTGCTCCGATCCCTACCCGACGGTCACGACCATGGCCGCCGACATCGTCCTGCCTACCGCGATGTGGGTGGAGAAGGAGGGAGCCTACGGCAATGCAGAGCGGCGCACCCATTTCTGGCACCAGCTGGTGGACGCCCCGGGCGAGGCTCGTTCCGATCTCTGGCAGCTCATGGAGTTCTCGAAGCGCTTCACTACCGACGAGGTTTGGCCCGCGGAAATCCTGGCGAGAGCCCCGGAGTACAGAGGCAAGACGCTTCACGACGTGCTCTTCCGGAACGGCCAGGTGGACCGGTTTCCGCTCGCCGAGATGGCTCCGGGCTACGAGAACCGCGAGTCGAAGGAGATGGGCTTCTACGTCCAGAAGGGACTCTTCGAGGAGTACGCTGCCTTCGGCCGGGGCCACGGCCACGACCTCGCTCCCTTCGATACCTATCATGAAGTCCGCGGCCTGCGCTGGCCGGTGGTGGACGGGAAGGAAACCCGCTGGCGCTACCGCGAAGGTCTCGACCCCTATGTGGAGAAGGGGACAGGTATCCAGTTCTACGGCAACCCCGACAAGCGCGCGAACATCATGGGCGCACCTTACGAGCCGCCCGCCGAGGCACCCGACGCGGAGTACGATTTGTGGCTGGTCACCGGCCGGGTGCTGGAACACTGGCATTCCGGCTCAATGACGCTGCGGGTGCCCGAGCTCTACAAAGCCTTCCCCGGCGCCGTCCTTTTCATGCATCCGGAGGATGCGCAGAAGCGCGGCCTGCGCCGTGGCCAGGAGGTCCGCATCGCGTCCCGCCGCGGCGAGATCCGCAGCCGGGTGGAGACGCGGGGCCGCAACAAGGTTCCCAGGGGCGTCGTCTTCGTGCCCTTCTTCGACGCCAGCCAACTCATCAACAAGGTTACGCTGGACGCCACTGACCCGATCTCGAAACAGAGTGACTTCAAGAAATGCGCGGTGAAAGTGGTTGCGGCGACGACACAGGCGGCGGCGCCGTAACCCTCAGCACCGGACGTTCGCGGAGGACCGCGCTGATGCGCTCGCGCCTGCTGTTCGGTGTTATGGCTGGCGTCGTCTGCCTCGCCACCGGGACGCTACTCGCCCAGGACGCACCGAGGCTGAGGGGCCCCGAGCCTTTCACCCGCGAGCAGCCTGCGCCGCCCCTGCCGCGACCGATCACCAATGACGTGCGGATCCGGCGCAATTACCCCGACCAGCCGCCGGTCATCCCGCATTCGATCGAGGGTTATGCGCTCGACCTCAACGCCAACAAATGCATGTCCTGCCACGCTCGGCGCTTCACCGAGCAAAGCCAGGCACCGATGATCTCGGTGACGCATTACCAGGACCGCGAGGGCAACACCTTGGGTGGCCTCGCGCCCCGACGCTACGCCTGCCTTGCCTGCCATGTGTCGCAGACCGAGGCGCGGCCGCTGGTCGAAAACCGTTTCACCGACATGGACGCGCTGACCGAGCCGGAGCGCCAGCCCGGCGGCCGGAGCAATCGCTGATGTCCGGCGCGGAGGATGCCTCACCTCCCACAGGGAGTGGAAAGGCCGAGGTGCCGCCCCGCAAGCCCGGCCCGATACGGCGCCTGTGGAACTGGTTCTGGCGGCTGAAGCTGGTCCGGGTGGCGACCTCGCCCGCCACAGGCTTCAGCCTGGCCTTCCTGACGCTCGGCGGCTTTGTCGCCGGCGTGATCTTCTGGGGTGGCTTCAACACGGTGCTGGAGGCGACGAACCAGCCCGAATTCTGCATCAGTTGCCACGAGATGCGGAGCAACGTCTTCGAGGAGTTGCAAGGCACCATCCATTTCACCAACCGGTCCGGTGTGCGCGCGGGCTGCCCGGACTGCCACGTGCCGCATGAGTGGACGCGGAAGATCGCGCGGAAGATGCAGGCCTCCCAGGAGGTCTGGGGCCACATCTTCGGCACGATCTCCACGCGTGACGCTTTCCTCGACCTCAGGCGGCACCTCGCGGAGCGCGAGTGGGCGCGCATGCAGGCGAATGACTCGCTGGAGTGCCGCAACTGCCATTCCGCGGTTTCCATGGACATCTCGAAGCAGAACCCGCGGGCGGCGGCGGCGCATGAGCGGTTCCTGTTCACGGGGGAGCGGACATGCATCGACTGCCACAAGGGCATCGCCCACAGGCTACCCGACATGACCGGCGTGCCGGGATGGCAGTAGCCATGATACCTGGCACCACGCGCCGCGTTATCCTCCTGTCCGGCGGCGCCGTTGCGATTGCTCCACTCGTGCCTGGATCCTCCACCCCCGCCGCAGCCCAACACGCGGTCGCAGACGCCCGCCCTGTTGATCCCGGGCGGTTCCTCGCCTTCGCCTACAGTTCCGCGGTGCTGCAGGAGCGAGCGTCGGCTCTCGCCGCCTCAAGGGACACCAGGCCGGAGGTCAAGGAATCCGCGAACGAGATGGCGCGGTTCCGAGGACAGCAACTGCCCCGCCTGCGCGCCGTCGCTCAGGAGCGCAGCCTGACGCTCCCGGCGGAGGAGGAGTTCGAGCATAGGGTAGTCCTTGAGAACCTGGAGCCACTCGACTCCCTCGAGTTGAGCCGTCGCTACGCGGAGGTCCAGGTCCAAGCGCTGGCGCAGGAGATCCGGGGCTACGAAGCCGCCGAGCAAGGGGCGGATGAAGGTATGAAGCGGCTTTCTGCGGAGATGCTGCCGCAAGTCCGGCCGCGGCTCGAGGCGGCCCGCCGGATGCATGACAGCGTGAAGCCCTAGCCTTTCCTATTCGCCGGATGACGTGGGCGGAGGCCTTCGGGGGGGCGTCCGCTCGCTGAGCATGCCTTCGCGCCGCTCGCGGCGGTGATGTTGGGCTTGGGGTATGCGACGTTTGAGGATGCGGGAGGATGGGCTCGGCGGGGCATTGGCCCCGTTGATCCGGGTCCGGCTGGGTGGAAGCTGCGGGCGAGGCCACGAAACAGCGCCGCATGCGGGCAGGCTGCGGCGAGGGCGATGCGGACCCTGGTGGCGGTCTCGATGACCCGGCCTGCCACTTTGAGCAGGTGCAGCGTTGGGGGCGGTGTTCCCAACGGCGTGGACCAAATGTGGCGGCGACCTCGCCGTGTGGCACGTTCAGGATAGCGGAACGCCCGAGCATCCGGCCGCCACTCACGGCTCGGCGCCCACAGACGGCGCCGGTGATTTTCTTGATAGTGTTCTTGATCCGAGCCTCGGCGGGCCCGAATGGCCCTTGCCGGGGCCGCCGGGCTAAAGTCGAACACCACATGCCTCGAAGGAGACTTCGATGTCCAAGAAGCACAAGGGCAGCAGGAGCGACGGACGCGCGCAGGATCGCGCCTCCTCGGACGCGGCGCCCGGTGCAAGGCAAGCGGGCGACGCGGCCGGCATGGCTCAGGGCGAACGAGGTAAGCTCTCGCGCAAGTCGTACGAGCGTGCGCTGTTCGACCTTCATGTCGAGCTGGTGAAGCTGCAGCAGTGGACCCAGGCGACAGGGGCCAGGATCTGCATCGTCTTCGAGGGCCGAGACGGCGCGGGCAAGGGCGGCACCATCAAGGCTATCACCGAACGCGTGAGCCCGCGTGTCTTTCGCGTGGTCGCGCTGCCGGCGCCGACCGAGCGTGAAAAGTCGCAGATGTACACTCAGCGCTACATGGCCCATTTCCCGGCTGCGGGGGGAGATCGTGATCTTCGATCGCAGCTGGTACAACCGCGCCGGCGTCGAGCGGGTGATGGGTTTCTGCACGGAGGCCCAAGTGAAGCGGTTCTTGGACCTGACGCCCGCCGTGGAGCGCACCATGGTGGATTCGGGCATCATCCTCCTGAAGTATTGGCTGGAAGTGAGCCCCGAAGAGCAGACTCGGAGGCTGGAGGCACGGATCACCGACGGCAGGAAACCCTGGAAACTCTCGCCGATGGACCTCGAGTCCTACAGCCGCTGGTATAACTACTCGCGCGCGCGCGATGACATGCTTCGGGCAACCGACACGCCATGGGCGCCATGGCACGTCGCGCATTCCGATGACAAGAGACGTGCACGCTTGAACATCATTCGCCACCTCCTGAAGCAGATCCCTTACGAGGCACAACCACGCCAGAAGGTGAAGTTGCCGAAGCGACAAGAGGCCGACGGATACGTGGAGCCGGACTATCCCTTCAAGGTCATCGCCGACACGGTGGAGGTTGACTGATCCGGGATCGCCCATCCGATCATCTCGAAGGCCTGCAGGCCGGCGCAGGGCAAGCCGGTGGTGGATGCGGTGCGGACGATGGGCGTCTCCGAGCCGACATGGCATAACTGAGGGCGGGCGCACTCCGGGGTTGGTGGCAGAGAATGGGTCGCCACCCAGGCGATCGGAGGAGTGCGAGATGACCTGCTTTGTCGGCCTCGACGTCTCCATGGAGGAGACTGCCTATTGTGCCCGAAACCCCGAGGGGCGTGTCCTCGGCTAGGGCAAGACCGCGACGGACCCGGACGCGATCGCCGTGGCGCTAGCGCGCTTCGGCCGCCCCGCCCGGGTGGTGCTCGAGACGGGGCGGATGGCGAACTGGCTGCACCGGCAGCTGATCGCCCGCGACCTGCCGGCCGTCTGCGTCGATGCGTGCCAGGCGCATGCGGTGCTGAGCCAAATGCCGAACAAGACCGACGCGAACGACGCAGCGATGCTGGCCGAGCTGGCACGGACCGGCTTCTATCGCGCGGTCCGGGTCAAGAGCGAGGCGGCCCAGGGCATGCGGGCGCGGCTCAAGGCGCGCGCCCTGGTACTGCGCCAGCGCATGGACCTGGACAACACCATCCGTGGCCTGCTGACGAGCATGGGCGTGCGCCTGCCGAAAGGGCCGCGGCGCTGGGCCGACCGGGTGGAACTGGCACTCGAGGCCAACGAGGCGCTCGCCTTGGCGCTGCGGCCGCTGCTGCGCCTGCGCGAGGACCTTGCCCGGTCCCTCGCGGAGCTCACCCGGCGGCTGCTCGCCGAGGCCAAGGGCTCTGACCTGTGCCGCAGGCTGATGGGCGTGCCGGGCGTCGGCGCGATCACCGCCTATGCCTTCCTGGTCACCATCGACGACCCCACCCGGTTCGCCCATTCCAGATCCGTGGGTGCCTGGGTTTGGGTTTGCCCCGTCTCGGTGGACATCCACGAAGCTTTCGCGTGAGGTGTCCCCCAATGCCCAAAACCCATCCTGCGTACGCGCCGGAGTTCCGGCGCCAAATGGTCGAGCTGGTCCGTGCCGGACGCGACCCGGCCGACCTTGCCCGCGAGTTCGAACCCTCCGCCCAGGCCATTCGGAACTGGGTGGCTTCTGCCGACCGGCAGGAGGGTCGGCGTGAGGTGAAACCTGCCCCCGCCGAGACCGGCCTGAATGCCACCGAGCGCGAGGAGCTCGCGCGGCTCAGGCGCGAGAACAAGCAGCTGCGCCAGGAGCGCGACATTCTCTCTCGAGCGGCGGCCTGGTTTGCCCGCGAGACCGGGACGATCCCGTCCGGGTCTTCGAGTTCATGAAGGCAAACCAGGCCTCCTTCCCGATCGCCCGGATGGCCCGCCTGCTCGGCGTCTCGCGCGCCGGCTACTACGCTTGGCTCGGTCGGCCTCTGTCGGCCCGTGCCGAGGAGGATGCGGCGCTGCTGCGGCGGATCCGCACCGTGCACGCGACCTCGCGCCAGACCTACGCCGCGCTTACGGTGCATGCCGCCCTGCGCTCTGCCGGTATCCGGCACGGCCGCAAGCGCATTGCACGGCTCATGCGCAGCACCGGGCTGGTCGGTGCCAGCCATCGCCGCGGCGGACCGGTGACAACCCGCCGTGACGACAGCAGCAGGCCGGCGCCGGACCTGGTCGACCGCAACTTCACGGCCAGCGGTCCCAACCAGCTATGGGTCGCAGACATCACGTTCATTCCCACGGCAGCCGGCTTCCTCTACCTCGCCGTCGTGCTCGATGTCTGGAGCCGCAAGGTCGTTGGCTGGGCTACCGCCAACCATCTCCGCACCGAGCTGGTGCTCGATGCGCTCGACATGGCCGTCGGCCAACGCCGGCCGCGCGGCGTCATTCACCACTCGGATCAGGGGTCGCAACCCAGGCTCAACTGGTCGTCGCAACGCCTGCCTGAGCCGATCGCAGCGCCTCGTCAAGCGCTTCGGCTGGCGTTCTCCAGCCGAGCGTCTTGCGAGGCCTGCCATTGAGCGCCGCAGCCACGGCCGCGAGGTCATCGGCGCCGTGCGCGCTCAGGTCAGTCCCCTTCGGGAAGTACTGCCGCAGCAGCCCGTTGGTGTTCTCGTTCGTGCCACGCTGCCACGGGCTGTGCGGCTCGCAGAAGTACACCTGCACGCCGGTGTCGATCCGCAGCCGGGCGTGCTCGCTCATCTCCGCCCCCTGGTCCCAGGTCAGCGACCGGCGCAGCGCCTCCGGCAGGGTGGTGATCATGCGGGTGATGGCGTCGCGCACCGCTTCCGCCCCATGCCCGGCCAGCGCCGGGCCGTTCTTGACGCGCGTTCCCTCTCCATGACCCGGCATGCGGGGCAGGTGCAGCAGCATCGTGAACCGCGTCGTGCGCTCCACCAGGGTGCCGATTGCTGAGCTGCCAAGGCCAAGGATGAGGTCTCCCTCCCAATGCCCCGGCACGGCCCGGTCGTCCGCCTCCGCCGGGCGCTGGCTGATCAGCACCTCGGGCGCGACATGCGACTTGCCGCGCCCCCGGCTCCGCGCCCGCGGCACGCGCAGCGCCCGCCCGGTTCGCAGGCAGGCCGTCAGCTCGCGGCGCAGCGCGCCGCGGCCCTGGACGTAGAGCGACTGGTAGATGGCCTCATGGCTGATCCGCATCGCACCATCGCCAGGAAAGTCGAGCCGCAGCCGCCGCGAGATCTGCTGCGGGCTCCATCCTCTCGCCCAGCGCCGAGGCTGCCTCGGTCCATGCCGCCGGCCCTTCCACGGCACCGCCGGTCCGGGCACCGTAGCCCCGCCTGGAGAGACCACGGCACCCGCCAGCCGATCTTGCACATACGCCCTCAGCGCCGGGTGCGTCACCAGCTTCGCCGGCTTCGGACGCCGCGCCGCCCGCTCAGCATGCCACTGCGCCGTCGTGGCCCTGTACTCCAGGTTGCCGCTGCGCGTGGCCGCATTGCGCCGTAGCTCGCGCGAGACCGTCGATGCCGCCCGTCGCAGCCGCCGGGCAACCTCTCGCACTCCACAGCCCTGGGCTCGCAGCAGCGCAATCTCCTCGCGCTCCGCAAACAACAGGTATCGTCCCGAAGGCGGCTTTGACGACCGCCCGAGCGTCGATGGTGGCATCCCGCCCGCCTCCCGAAACCAGCGGGACCCAACCGCCTCCGACACCCCCACGCCGATCGCCGCGTCCCAGCTCGACTGTCCCGCCGCAATCAACGTCCAGAAGCGCCGCTGGTCCTCACGCCGGGCTACTCCCGGGCGGCCTGGCGAAGGAGACTTCGCCCGCAAAGCCCGATCCGAACGCCGCCGACCCGCCATCGCAACCACCCTCCGCCTTGGTGTTGCGACGACCACTTGAATCCACCCAGTACGTCGCAATTCGGTATACAGAGCGCCTGCTCGAGGCCGGGATCGAGCCCTCCGTCGGCAGCGTCGGCGATTCCTACGACAACGCGCTGGCCGAGACCGTGATCGGTCTGTTCAAGACTGAGGTGATCCGGCGGCGCGGCCCGTGGCGCAGCATGGAGGCGGTCGAATACGCCACCCTGGAGTGGGTGGACTGGTACAACAACCGCCGCCTCCTTGAGCCGATCGGCAACATCCCACCCGCCGAGGCCGAGGCGCGCTACTATGCTCAGCTCGAGGCTCCCGCCTTGGCGGCGTGACCCAAGCCAACCAGCCTCCGGCAAACCCGGGGCGGTTCAGATGGCCTGCATCAGCAGTCCCTGGGTGTAGACCAGGACGTGGCGCTTCTTGCCCTTGATCTTCTTGCCCGCATCAAAGCCCGCCGGGTCGATGCTGCGCCCCCTTTTTCCGCGCTCTTGACGCTTTGGCTGTCGATGATCGCTGCCGTCGGGCTGGCCTCGCGCCCGGCCTGCTCGCGGCACAGCACGTAGAGCGCGTGGTGGATGCGATCGAGCGTGCGGTCCGCGTCCCAGCGCCGCAGGTAGTCGTTCACCGTGCTCCGCGGCGGCAAATCCTTCGGCAGCGCCGCCCACTGGCAGCCGGTGGAGAGGATGTACATGACCCCGTTGACCACCGCGCGCTCATCGATCGTTCGCTTGTTGCCGCCGCGCTTCGCCGACGGGACCAGGGGGGGGCGATGATTGACCACTCCTCATCCGTCACGTCGCTCGGGTAGCGCAGTTTGCTGCGGTCGTACTTCGGTCGGTTCTCAGGCGTCCACATGACAGCCCTTCTCCCGGATCGCACCATCCCAGGCCAGTCACAACCGATTCAGATGTCTCGGATTGTTCCCGGATGGACACTCATGGAAATGGGCAAATTTGCCGCGAAGCTTTTTGAGCTTTTCAACATAATTCGGGCCTGCCCGGAAGTCATTCTTCAAGAAGGGCGAATGAAATAAGAAGTTATGGGATGTGTCTCGTAGCAAAAATCCATCCCCGCCGTCTTCTAGATGCTACTCCTGCAGGATACCTGTGAAGTTTTTGCTGATGAGGGACTCCAAGGCTGGAAGCGCGGTAATGTTGCAGCTGAAAAAGCTCGAATTATCCCGACCAAGCACACGCCGATGCTGAAAAATTCGTTTCGCAATTATGGACAAGAGAGACATATTGGTCGTAGGTTAAGGTCGACATATGAATAATTCCCAGGCTTGTGCCTTGCGGCACCGCCGCAAGCCATCAACGCTGCTGAACCAAACCTTCCTATTCGGCTTTCAGGCCGCAACCATGACGTCCGCAGTTCGTGCGGGAACCTTGCGGATGGTGTCGAGGACGTTCTGGGCGGTCCGCAGATAGACCATGCGATCGTAATGATTGCCGCCGACCTGGATCTCGGCCTCGCTCTGAATCGAGTCTTTGAACCAGACGGTGCCGACATAGGGGTATTCTGCCGCGAGGGCTCGCACTCGATTTACATAATCCAGCACATGCGGTTGATCTTTCAGGCTGCCATCGCCCTGCCGAACCCGGGTATCGTCGAACAAGGAGGATGAGTTTTGACCCCTCCGGTATGCGATCGCAGAGGCTGCGCATCTGCTCCATGAACACCGGATCGCCGGCCCGGAAACCCCGCATATAGTTCTGGCGCATGTGGCGGCCGAGACGCAGCAGATGCTGGGTGTCTTCCGGCCGGATTGGTGCGCCCTTTATCTTGGCCAGTATTTCCTCGCCCGTGTCCACGGTGAAGTCCACATTCCAAACACCATGCGGCTCCATGACCAATTCCCAACCGTGCTCCTTATGGTAATAACGAGGGTAGTATTTGCTTGCATCTAGCGCGCCATTAAAGATGAAAATCGTTCCATATGGAGCATTGGAAAAAAAATCAAATGCCGTTATGTCGAGCGGCAACTGCATTGCTTCTGCTTCTACGCTAAATTCTCTATGGCTGCGTGCGGCGGAGGACAGCATGAGCGACACGCTATTTACACGCACAAAGACGCCACCTGCGGCAAAGTTGCCGGTAACCTGCACCCGATCCGCGTAAGGGTTAAGATAGACGCTGATCGCATTCGCCTCGCATCCCCCGAGGACACGCATTTCGGGGGCAAGCGTCTCACAAGGAGTGCCGCCATCCGAAAGCGAGGTGACCAGCTGCACCCAATCGATCTCACGGGGAACCGAAAGGTCGGTCAGCACCTCGCCCACCACTTTCATCTGCGGCCGGCCGAGGTGTTCGTAGAGCCACTGCTCGACCAGCATGCCGAGGGTGCGGCAAGAAAAACAGAAATGATGCAATCGCAAATCGAATATACCAGCCTGCCGCTTCGACAGCATGTCCTCGGTCATGAAGAAGCCGACGAAGCCGTAATCGCCGTATTTGTCCACCACCCGAACAAGCCCGGCCTGACGCCGGAAGAGTTTAAGCTCTCCTAGAAGGATGTCCCGGGCCTGATCCAGATCTTCAGGCAGGCGCTTCTTCGTGAAGTTGAGCTGGTTGGTCCGGTTGATCAGCTCGATTGCCCGGTCAATATGCGACGCGACATCATATTCGATGTAAACCCGCACATCGCAGCCGCGCAGAAATTCCTCGTTCCCACCGGCTGCCTTCAGTTCGTCCCGCTTGCGTTCCTCGAGCAGCTTGTACTGCGCCAGGCGACTGAGCTTGCTGTCATCCTTGCCCTTGAACCGCGAGTCGTCGAGCATCCTTGAGATGAAGGTCTCATCCTCGACCTGAAGGTCAGGAACGATCGCCGAGGCTTCGGCACGGTTATTCGGGTTGTCGTCAATGAAAATCACCGTCGCCGGACGCAGCTGCACGGCCTCGATCAACGCATTCAACCGGACACCCTTCGGCTCCCAGGAGATACTCGGAAAGATGAAGTAGTCGAGAATCCCCCTCTCCTCCAGGATCTTCAGGATGACCGCTTCGTCGTTCTTGGAGCAGATCGAGCTCATGATCCCGCGCTGGGCGAGCTCTATGACGATGTCATGGTTCTGTTGGATGTATTCCTGAATCCCGCCTTCCGTAACAGTGCCTTTCCAGAACGTCTCGTCGAGGTCCCAGACGACAAGTCGCACTGCTTCAGGCATCGCAATCTCCAGACTTTCCGGCGCCGGTGGGCTCGCACGGTATCGCTTATTAGTGGAATACGCTGGAAGGTTTAATGCAATTTCGGTTCTCCGCCAAGGTTTGTCGGCTTCGGGCGCTGGCCCGTGATCGATCCGGTGCCTGCTCCGCCCGGGGCGCCCCTTTTGCTGCCTGGAATTGCCGCCCGAGGCGGGTACGCCATCCCGCAGCGGCGGTGCCCGGGCCTGACCCACATTCTTGCCTCGGAGAACCTTGGTTGCCGCCCTGCACCAGGTGGGCCTGCCAAGCATCCCGCAGCTATTCCACATTCCAAAAATGCTAATAGACACAGGCCTGCTCATCTCATCCGGAGAAACACCATTCTCATTTGCATTTAGCTTGAAAAACCACACTGTCTAATCGCTAAATGCTGCGCTCCCCTGGCAATCGGGCCCATGCCCCGCGGGATTTGAACCATGCAGCTTGCACCGCGACACCAACCGCTAAAGCGCCGCCTCTCCCTCCTCCGGCACATCACCCGCCCGGGGCGCTGTCGCCCCTGAGCCCAGGGCCCTGGCGCCCGCTCCCAACATCCTTGCCCGATGTCATGCACCTGCCGCCCGGCGCGGCCGGAGGTTCTTCCATGCGCAGATCCCACCCCATCGCCGTGCGGGGCCGCTTCCTCGGCGTCGTCGTCACCCATGCCGCGGCGGATTGGCGGTTCATTGCCACCGACCCGGTCGTCGAGGATATCGACAACCGCACCTTTTCCAGCCCGGCCGAGGCCGAGCGCGTTGCCCATCTCGTCCTCGCCCGCAACAGCGGCGGAGGCGCCAGGGCGCCGGGCGGGAACCGGCCATGACCAACCCGGCCCCGCCGCCGCGGGCGCCGGCATCCCTGCGGGAGAGCGCATGGTGAGCGCTTCCGCCATCGCCCGCCCCGCCATGCCCGAGGGCAGCCCGGCCCGCCGCATGGCCGCGCGGGGGCGCGGGGGGCGCGGGGGCGCGGGGGCGCGGGGGCATCGGGGGGGGCGCATTCGCGGGTTCCGGGCGCCCCTCCGCCCGGTTGGTGCGTGACGGCCATGGCCATCCTGCTCGCAGAGGAACTCCTCTCGGCCGCCGCCGCCCTCTGGCGGGCGAAGGATGTCGCGATGCCCGTCCTCGCCCTGCCGGCGGGCATCGCGGGCGCCTGGCTGCACTTCGCCCATCCTCCGTCATCCGAGCACGAGCAGGACGCGGTGCTCGCTGCCCTGCTGATTCTTTGAAGCCCTTCGCCAGGACCCTGCGCATCACCCCGCTGCACCCGCCCTTCGCGGCAGGGATCGGCGGCCTCGCCCTCGCCCAGCCGCCGGCCGGCCCATCGCCTGCCGGTCTTCCGCGGCCAGCATCCGGTGCCCGCCGATCAGGTCGCCCGGAAAGGCGCCCTCAACGGGGCGCCGTCAGCGCCTGCGGATCGATCGATGCGGCCAGGACCGCGTATCCGCCCGAGACGCCGAAACGGCTGAGCGACGTGATGCCCACCACGCCCCAGGTCCCATCCCGCCCGCGCACCAGCAGCGGGCTGCCACTGGCCCCCCGGGTCGCCGCGCAGGAGTGGCGCAGCATGATATGCCCTACAGCATCGCGGGCGAGGCCCATGGTGGCGCAGTGGAGGTCGGCGACCATCGTGAGCGGCTGGTCCGCCTGGTAGCCGCCAAGCGCCAATGGAATGCCCGGCCTCGGCAGCACCCGCGCCAGCGGCAGCACGCGGTCCGGCGTGCCGAGCGCGGTGTCGAGGGTCACGACGGCCCAATCGGCATCGGCCGGCGAGCTCGGCAGCGGCCGGACGCCCGGCCCGACGGCGAAGCCCTGCCCGCTCGTGAAGGAGACGGCCCGGGCGTGACCGGCATAGCCACTCGGGGAGTAGCCGATCAGGAAATGGATCGAGTGCGCCGGCACGAATTGCAGGGTTTGCGGGCTGATGAGGCAATGCGCAGCCGTGAGCACGGTCTGCGGGCCGATGAGGGCGCCCGTGCAGCGGCCGCCAACCTCGGTCAGCACCGGCCCCAATGCGTTCCAGGGAGCGCTGGCGATATCCACCGGGGTGCGCACCGCCTCCGGCCCCAGCCCCGGCAGCGAGGTGCATCCGGTCAGCGCCAGGAACAGCGAGGCGCAGACGAGCATGGCGCCCGGGGCCATCGGGCGGCGGCCGGGCCTGGAACGCCTCGGGCCCAGGCTCCTGCCACAAGGTGAAGGCGCCCTGCTCATCCGCCTGCCGCTCCCGCCTCATGGCGCCCGCCGCTGGGCCGCGTCATGCCGGGCATGGCGCGCTCCGGATGGGCTGGCCTCCAGGTTCAGGCTCCAGGCTAGGCGCCCTGGCGGGGGGTTTCCAATCGAATCGCAGCGAGGCTGCCGCGCCCTGTTCCGGCGCATTCCCGGGCGGCCCACCCGGCGAGTGAGCGGTCACGATCGGCCTTCGTCATGCCCGGCGGGCCTGCCGGCCGCCAGGGCGCCGGCGCCGGCGCCGGATCGGGAGGGTGTCCTGTTGGGTCGCTCGGGCGTGCTGATGCTCGCGGCAATCGGGCTGGCGGCGATGCTCCTGCCGCGGTGGGCCCTGGCGGCCGAGGACGGGCGGAGCAGCCCGCCACCGCCCACCGGACAGGCCAACCCGAACCCCGGGCCGGAGGATCCCTACTGGACGCCGGAGCGGTTGCTGCCGGTGGCTCCCGGCGAAGGCGGCCGCTTACCGGTCCCTGGCGCGTCGCCGCAGCCCGGCACCGGCCGTAGGAACCTTGCTCCGGTCCTGCTGCGCCTGGAGAACCTGCTGGAGGCACTGAACCAGCGCGGTTCGCGCGAGCGGCTTCTGCAGCCTCACGGTGGGGCCGCCCATCCCGCGCAGGTCGGCCTCGGGGGCTGTGCCCTCGAAACCCGTTGCAACAACCACGGGCAGGTTCGGCATCTCCCTGCGCAGGCGCCGGATGACGTCCTGCCCTGCCAGTCCCTCCGGCAGCCGAAGATTGACCACCGCGGCGGCGAGCTGAACCTTGAAGGTCCTGGCAAGCCCGAGGGCGGTCGGCCCATTGCCTGCCAGGATCACCTCGAAGCCGGCATCGGTAAGCTGCTGTTCGATATCGAGGGCGATCAGCGCCTCATCCTCGACCACCAGGATTCTCCTGGGAGGGGTGGGGCCTGCTGCTGCCGCTTGAGCGTCTTCGATCTGGCGATCCTCCGGGCTGTCACGGGTTCGTTTTGATATAAATATGAATTGTTGGCGTTTTAATGTCAATGCATGGTCGTGATGGCTTCCGGTCCTGCCGACGGAGAGGCTGCATGATAGCAACTTATGGTAGATTTATCCTGGCTATTTTGTATATTTTTCGGCAGATAGGGTCGCATCATCCTGTCGGATGGCCCCTGGATGGGATCGGGACATGAGCATCGGGGCGGCCAAGCCAGCGGTTTCGGCGAAGCGGGAGGGGCAGGTGCCGCCGGAAGCCGATGTGGCGACCGATGCCATGGCCTCGACCCTCGCGGCGCTGCTTGCTGCCGCCCTGGAGCGCCGCCTGCTTGCCGCAGGTAGCGTATCCGAGGGTGGTTGGCCGGCCGGGAGCAGCGCCCTCCGGCCACATGGCGGCGTGCCGGCCTCGGAGTGAGGGGGCGGCTGGACGAGGCCATGACGGAGCAGACCGTGGCAGAGGCCGGACTCCAGCCCGACAAGCGCCGGGCGCTCCGCAGTTCCTCCCTCAGGCGTGCCCAGATCACCTTCGGCGCCGTCGCCATGGACTGCGTCGTGGTGGACACCTCCTCGGGCGGGTTGCGGGCGCGGACCGCGAGCCCCGTGACCGTGCCGGAATGGGTGACCTTGCGGTATCCCGACGGGTCCATGTCCCGTGCCCGGCGCCGCTGGGTGCGGGGAACGCAGATCGGCTTCGAGCTTACCGGGTCGGACAGCGGCGACCTGCTGGACGCGATGATCGCCGGGCTGACGCAGGACCAGCGCCGCGCACTCATTGCCAGGCTGGAGGCATCGCTTGCTTCCCCAGGGACGGCAGCCAGGGAGTGAAACCGGCCGCGCCTTCCCCGTTCCGCACCAGCGGAGGCTGACCCCCGGCGGCTGATTGGCCCTGGTCGCATCCTGCCTGTCCAACGGCGCCTGCCTGGACGGAAAACGCGCCATCGCCGGGCATCGTTGCGGCATGCCGCCGCCGCCGCCCATCGCATCCAGGCGAGATCCTCGGCCACGGTGCCGCAATCCTGGCATGGCCGGAATCGAGGGAGCGGCCGGAAGGCGCTCCAGGTGGCCTCAGCGCCGGTGCGAGGGCAGGAGCGCAGCAAGGCGGCGCGCCTGCTCGCCCGCGGCTTCGGCGGGGATGTTGGTGAAGCTCAGCATCAGACCCGCGCCGCAGCCGGCCCCGGCCGACCAGAGGCTGAGGGGCACCGGCCCCAGCCCGGCCTCGGCGGCCCGCCGCGTCAGGGCGATATCGTCGGTCCCCGGCGGCAGGCGCAGCAGCAGGTGCATGCCCATGTCCCGGGCATCGACCCGGGCGCGGGCGCCGCATGCCTCCTGCAACGCGGCCGCCAGGGCGCGCCGGCGCTCGGCGTAGAGGCCGCGCATCCGCCGGATATGCCGGCCGAGATGCCCCTCCGTGATGAAGTCCGCGACGGCCTTCTGGACCGGCAATGCCTGGCCCGGTACCAGGCGGGACGCCACCTGCGCGAAGCGCGCCGTCTCCGGCGACAGCACCACGGCATAGCCCAGCCGCAGCGCGGGCAGCAGGACCTTGCTGAAGGTGCCGACATAGATGACCCGCCCCGCGGCATCCAGGCCCTTCAGCGCCGGCAGGGGCGGGCCTGCGAGGCGGAACTCGCCGTAGTAGTCGTCCTCCACGATCCAGCCGCCGGTCCGCGCCGCCCAGCGCAGCAGGGCGAGGCGCCGCGGCAGCGACAGCATCATCCCGAGCGGCGCCTGGCAGGAGGGCGTCACCACGGCGAAGCGCGCATCCGGCGCGCGCGCCAGCCCCTCCTCGACATTCAGGCCCTCCTCGTCCACCGGGACGGGCACGACCTCGGCCCCGGCGAGCGTGAGGGCCTGCCGGGTCCGGGGATAGCCGGGATCCTCGAACCAGACCTGGTCGCCGGGGCGAAGCAGCGCCCGCGTGACCAGGTCGAGCGCCCCGGCGAAGCCCGCGGTGACGAAGACCTGCGCCGGCGAACACACGATGCCCCGCGCCACCCCGAGATAGTTGGCGATGGCCGCGCGCAGGGCAGGAGCGCCGGCCGGGTCCTGGTAGCCCATCTCCGCCGGTCCGAGCCGCCCCGCATGCCGCGCCGCCAGCCGGCACCAGAGCTTCCGGGGGAAGGCGTCGAAGGCGGGGACTCCGGGCTGGAAGGGGCGTGCGGGCGAGGCCCAGGGAGGGTCGAGCGGGTCCCCTTCCGGCCCGGGACCAGCCGCATCGGGCGGCGCCGCTTCGGCGGCGCGGCCGCCGGGCCCGTCCGGCGGCAGCCGCAGATCCGGGTTGACCAGGGTCCCGGCGGGTCCGCGCCCGACCACATAGCCCTCCCCGGCCAGCCAGTCATAGGCAGCCTTGACCGTGCCGCGGGCGACGCCGAGCTGGCCTGCCAAGCTGTTCCAGGACGGCAGGCGCGTTCCCGGCGGCAGGTGCCCGTCCAGGATGGCCGAGCGGATGCGCTCGTGGATCTGCCGGTAGATCGGCCCCGCCTGCCGCGGCCCGAGCGTGATCCCGTCGAGCCCCGGCTCGCTGCCCTGCCCCATGGTACAGTTCCTCCGATGGGATTTGGTGCTGTTGCCTGCACCGTCGCCGCACCATCCTCCCGGCTCCTGGCGCCAGGCAAGCGCTCGCCGCGCCGCCTCGCCGGCAAGGAGGACCCGAATGGAACAGAGACTGGATGCCAATGCCGCCGCCCCCGCCGCCATGAAGGCCGTGCTGGGCGTCGAGGCCTATATCCGCGGCTGCGGGCTGGAGCCGGCGCTGATCGAGCTGGTGAAGATGCGCGCCTCGCAGATCAATGGCTGCGCCTTCTGCCTGGACATGCACAGCCACGACGCGCGCCAGCGCGGCGAGACGGAGCAGCGCCTCTATGTGCTGGACGCCTGGCGCGAGGTGCCGTTCTACAGCCCGCGCGAACGGGCGGCGCTCGCCTGGACCGAGGCGCTGACCCGGATCGCCGAGACGCATGCCCCGGATGAGGACTATGCCGAGCTGCGCCGGAACTTCTCGGAGCGGGAAATGGTGGACCTGACCACGCTCATCGGCCTGATCAACCTGTGGAACCGCCTCGCCATCGGCTTCCGCAACCAGCCGCCCGTCAGGAAGGCCACAGCAGCCTGATGGCCGCCGCAAGGAGACCGGACATGCAGGATCCAGCATCCCCGATCCACCGGCGCAGCCTGGTGGGCGGCCTGGAGGCGGCAGGGTTGGTCGTCCTGGCCGCATCCCTTCCCTCGCAGGCGCGGGCCGAGGGCGACGCGGCCCGCAAGGTCTTCGAACAGGCGCTCCCGAACCTGCCGGGCCAGGTGCTGACCGCCGTGGTGGTGGAATACGCGCCGGGCGGGAAATCGCCCCCGCACCGCCACGACGCCTCGGCCAGCGTCTTCGCCTATGTCCTCTCCGGCAGCATCCGGTCGCAGGTCGAGGGCGGCGAAGTGGCCGTCTATCGGGCCGGGCAGCATTGGTTCGAGCCGCCCGGCGCGCACCACGTCGTCAGCGAGAATGCCAGCGGCACCGAGCCCGCGAGCCTGCTGGCCGTGCTCATCGCCGCGGCCGGAGCAAGGCTGACGGTCTACGATCCCTGAGGGGGCGGAAGGCGCGCCGCGCAGGCCGGGGCCGTGTCGGCCCGGCAGGCCCGCCCGGGCGCCGGTCGCGCGGCACCACCTCGGCCGCGCCGTTGCCCTTCGTTGCAGTCCGCCCCCGCGCCGCCATGGTTGGGCCGCGCAGCCGACACGCCGGAGCGGTCTCTTCGACCCTGCCGGGCGCCGCCAGGAAGCGGGGCCCTCGAAGGAGACCACCATGCGAAAGCTTCTCGCGGTTGCCGCCCTCGCCTCGACCATCCTCGGCGCGCAGGTTGTCGCCACCCCCGCCATGGCCGCGCCGCGGTCGGGCGCCGTCATGGCGCCAGGCAAAGCACCCGCGCCGCTGTTGCACGAGGCCCACTACACCCCGCGCCGCGACCATTACGCCCCCTACGGCCGCCACTACCATGCGCCGCCGCGGTACCAGGCGCGGCACCAGCCCCATTGGGACAGGCACCCCGCGCCGCCGCCTCGCTTCGACCCGCGCCATCCCGGCCATTGGCGCTGAACCACGCCGCGGCGGGGCGGCCCTCCGCCGCAGCGCGATCCTTCCTGCCGGCGGCCGATGACATCGGCCGCCGGCGTCAGACGACCACCGGCTCCAGCGTCTCCAGCATCCAGCGCGCGAAGCCGGCGACCCGCGCGTCGCCATGCGGCTGCCCCATCACCTGGATGCCCATCGGCAGGCCGCGCACCGCGGTCAGCGGCGCCGTGACCACCGGCGCGCCCAGCGCGGAGCTTGGCGTGTTGAAGACCGAATCGCCGGTGGGCCGCGCCGTGAGCGGCTGGCCCGGCACATCCCCGCCCCAGGCCGGGGCGGGGCCGGGCGAGGCCGGCGCGATCAGGGCATCGACCAGCGGTGCCAGCGCCGCGTGGCGGAGCCGCGCCTCCTCGCGCTGCATCAGCCGCGCGCGATAATCCTCGGGCGTCAGCTTCTCCGCCGCGGCCAGCCCCGCCTTGGCGCGGGCGCTGACGCCCTCCGGGTTCTGGTCCACGAGGTTCCGGATGCCCCAGCGGTTCTCCCAGGCGGTGATCGCATTGGCCATGGCCTGCGCCCCATCGATGGCGCGCTCGAAGGCTTCGATCCAGGCGTGGTCGCCGCGGCGCAGCACCGTCACGCCCTGCGCGCGGAGCTGCTCCACCACCGCCTCGAAGGCTGTGCGCGCAGCCGCGTCCAGCCCGGACCAGCCCTCGGTCTCCATGACCGCGAGCGTGACCGGCCGCTGCGCCGCGGGCGGCACGTCGGGGCCGAACAGGCCGAGCCTGCCCGGGTCGCCGCCGGCACGGCGGGCGATCTCGATCGCCACCTGCCACATGTCCTCGATGCAGCCGGCATGGACGCCGTGGGTGCTCATGCTCGTCGCCTGGCGCTCGCCGCGGTTGATGGCGCCCTGGGTCGGCTTCAGCGCCACATTGCCGCAATAGCTGGCCGGCCGGATGATGGAGCCGCCAACCTGGGTGCCGATCGCCGCCGGCACCATGCGCGCGCCCACGGCCGCGGCGGAGCCGGAGGAGGAGCCGCCCGGCGTATGCGCCGCATTGAAGGGATTGGTGGTGGGGCCGGGCTGCGTGCCGCCCAGCTCGGCGGTGACGGTCTTGCCGAGCACCACGGCGCCTGCCTGGCGCAGCGCCCAGACGCCGGCATTGTCCCGCTTCGGGAAGTTGTCGCGATGGGCGTCGCAGCCCATCCGGGTCGGCATGTCCCGCGTTTCCAGCAGGTCCTTGATGCCGATGGGCATGCCGTCGATGGGCGAGAGCGGGCGGCCGGACCGCCAGCGCGCGGTGCTGGCCTCGGCAGCCTCGCGCGCGCCGGTCTCGTTCAGCATCACCCAGGCCTGCACCACGGGTTCGCGCGCGGCGATGGTCTCCAGGCAGCGTTCCAGATAGGCGCGCGGCGTGTCGGCGCCTTCGGCGAAGCGGCGCGCCGCATCGTGGAAGGTGAGCGCGCGGAAACCCTGCGGCGTATAGGCTGAAGGCTGCGAGCCATCCATGTCCTGTGGCACTCCTCTCTGCTGCTGTGCGTTGCGTCCGTCGGATCTCAACTCAAACTGCCCGGATGGTCCTGCCAGATGCTCGGCTTCAGGCGCAGATGCGTGGAGGCCGGGTAGGTCTCCGTCCAGTGGCGCGCGCATTCCGCGCCGGTTGGGTTCCACAGCGCCGGGAAGCCGCCCATATGCGCCAGGAATTCTTCCAGCATCTGCAGCCGGTTCGGGAAGCCGATGGCATGGGGATGCAGCGTGAGGCCGAAATACCGGCCGCGGCCGTATTGCGCCTCGAACTCCGCCCGCCAGTTGCGGAACAGGGCGTCCGGATGCTCCAGCCCCGTCCCCGTGGCGGGGAAGAGCAGGAAGAACTGGTCGTCGAAATGGTAGTAGTAGGGCAGGGTGAGGATGGCGCGCCGCGCGGCGAAATCCGTCACCCACCAATGCGGCACGTCATCGGCCAGGCCATTGCCCATATAGGCGTAGCCGGCCTCGATCAGCAGGTCCATCGTGCTGGGGCTGATGCTGCCGCCGGCGTATTTGTCGCCCTGCCGCGGCAGGGAGAACCAGCCCGCCGGCCGCTTTCCCGTCACCCCTTCGAGGATCGCGGTCGTGCGGTCCAGCCGTGCCTTCTCCTCGGTGCGGTCGAGGGTGCTGACATCCTCATGCCGGAAGCCATGGGCGGCGACCTCATGCCCGTCATCGAGCAGCGCCCGCACCTTCGCCGCATGGATCTCGGCGATCACCGCCGGCACGGCGAAGGTCGCGCGGAGGCGGTGGCGCCGCAGCACGCCGAGCAGCGCGTCCAGCCCGCCATGGATGCCGTAATGCGCCTCCGGCGTCCTGAGGTCCGCGGCGCGAATTCCCTCGGGGCCGCAGGGCGGACTCAGGTCCACCACCAGGCTGACGCAGCAGCGGCGGTTGTCGGGCCAGCGCAGTTCCGCATCGCGGATGCCGCGCTCGTCGGAGATGGTATAGCCGTCCTTCCAGGGCATCCTCGGCGTCTCCTGTCAGGCGGCCGGTGCAAGCGGGGGGGCAGGCGCGGAGGCAGTGCCGCGCCACCTCCTCGCAACTCGGGAACCAGACGCCGGGCAGCGTCTTCATCCGGCCGATCAGCCGGTCCAGCATCGCGATCCGCAGCGCCCGGCCGGAGACGAAGGGATGCAGGCAGATATTGAGGTAGCCGCCCGCCTGGTACTGCTGCCAGAAGGCGGCCCACCAGATCTCGAAGACCCGGTCCGGGTCGGCCATGCGCTGCGCCGCGTTCTCGGTGTTCAGCCAGGCGAAATTGTAGAACATCGCGTCGTCGATGGCGTAGTGGAAGGGCAGGTTCAGCATCCCCTCCGGCCCCTTCTCGTCGCGGATATAGTGCGGCCGGTGGTCGGGCACCTTGCGGGAATTGTAGATATAGCCCTCCTGCCGCAGCAGCGCTGAGGTATGCCAGCTTCGCGTGCCGACCGGCCGGCGCCCGGTCAGCCGCTCGATGGCCGCGGTGGCGCGACGCAGGTGGTCGGCCTCCAGTTCCGGCTCCTTGGGGACGCGGTGCTCCCACATGTGGTCGGCGATCTCGTGCCCGCTGTGCGCGGCCGCCTTGACCGCCTCCGGATAGAGTTCGCAGATGCGGCCGGGCGTGAAGATGGTCGCCTTCACCCCGTGGCCGTCGAACAGCTCGATCAGCCGCCAGATGCCGACGCGGCCGCCGAACTCGCCCTTGGCGAGTTGCATCGGCGGCTCGTTCAGCACGCGGCGCAGCAGCATCGCGTCGAAATCGGCGGTGAAATTCACCGCGATGCGCTTGCCCTCCGGCCAGGCGCAGTCGGCAATGACATGGTGGCGGGCGCCATAGCCCAGCGCCGCCTCGCGAAGTTCGGCGATGTCGCTGTCGAGGTGGTTCGTCATCTCCGGCGGTCCTCCCGGGGCAGAATGGCCGCGACCGGCCGCATCGGCGATGCTCGCCCATCCCTGTGCCCTTGCCAATGCTCCATCGCGGTGCTCCGCGGCGTCACAGGAAGGCGCCATCCACCGGCAGGCCGACGCCCGAGACGTAGCTCGCCGCCGCCGAACAGAGGAAGCCGACGACGGCGGCGACCTCCTCCGCCTCGCCGGCGCGGCCGGTCGGGAAGTCCCGCAGCATGACGGCGCGTGCCGCCTCCGGCAGCGCCTCGAAGCGCCCCCGGATGCGGCTGCCCTGCTCGGCCAGGATCAGGGAGGGCATCAGCGCGTTCACCGTGATGCCGTGCGGCGCCTCGTCCTTCGCAAGCTGCGCGGTGAAGCCGAGCAGTGCCGCCTTCGCGGTGGCATAGGCGAGCCGCGCGCCCTGCGTCGTGACCGGCCCCTTCCGTCCGCGCGCCACGATCGAGGAGAAATTCACGATCCGTCCATGGCCCCGCGCCCGCATCTCCGGCACCGCGGCGCGGCAGAAGCGGAAGGTGCTGGTGAGGTTGAGGGCGATCACATGCTCCCAGAGCGCGTCGTCCATCTCCTCGATGCTGCGGACGGGCCGCGGTCCGGACCCGCCGGCGACATTCACCAGCGCGTCCAGCCGGCCTTCGAGCGCGCGGATGCGCGCCATCGCCTCCTCCGGCGCGTCGGGCGCGGTCGCGTCGGCGACGAGCATCTCCGCCCGGCCGCCCGCCGCCCGCACCCGCTCCGCCGCGGCGGCGAGCGCGGCCTCGTCGCGGTCGAGCATCAGGACCGAGAGGCCCTGCCCGGCGAGTTGCCGGCAGATCGCCGCGCCGATGCCGCCGGCCGCGCCGGTGACGAGCGCCCAGCCGCCCTCCGCCACCCTCAGCGCCCCGCCCGCTGGATGTTCCAGAGCACGGGGAAGCCCACTTCCAGCACGCCGCGCAGGTCGGAGCGATAGACCGCCGGGCTCGCGATTGGCCGAGGATCACGACCGAGACGTTCTCATGCGCGCGGGCCTGGAGCTGGGCCGCGATCTCCCGCCGCCGCGCGAAGTCGCTCTCGGCGGCGAATTGCTCCAGCAGTGGCACCTGGCCGCGGTCGCACCACCAGCCCGGATAGACATTGGCGCAGTTGTAGACCATCGCCGGATTGGCGATCGGGTTCTCCATGTCGAAGCCGGTCCAGACCAGGGGCGTCACGCTCCAGCCGCCCTGCTCCACCGGCTCCCGCTTGGTGCGGAGCTGCGCGACGCTGCTCCAGTCCGTCGTGCGGACATCGAGGTTGAAGCCGGCGCGGCGCATCTGCTCCATCGCGACCAGGGCGATCGGGTCGATCAGCGCGGAATCCCGCGAGTGCAGCACCACCACCGGCTCGTTGTTGTAGCCGGCCTCGCGCAGCAGGGCGCGGGCCTGCTCCGGGCCGGTATCGCGCAGCGGCTCGGTCCCGGCATCGGTTTCGTAGGGGCCGCCGCACATGAAGAGCGTCAGGCACCGCTCCCGCACCATGTCGGGCGGCAGGCCGAGCGCCGCGACGACTTCCGGCTGCTGGATCGCCTTTTGCAGCGCGCGGCGGATCCGCACGTCGTTGAAGGGCGGCTGGGTATGGTTGAGCGTCAGCACCCCGAAGATCTGCCCCCCCGCCCAGGCCCTGCGTGACCACCACGCGCCGGTCGCGGCGCAGCGGCTGGATGAAGTCGAGCGGCGCCCGCTCCAGGTAGTCGATCTCGCCGGCCTGCAGCGCCGCGACCTTGGTCGAGTGATCGGGGATGGAGACGAACTCGGCCCGTTCGAGATGCACCTGCTTGCCGCCGGCCAGCCCGTCCGCAGGTTCCTCGCGCGGGCGGTAGCGCGGGTTGCGGTGGAACACCACGCGGTCGCCGGGCCGCCATTCCTCCCGGCGGAAGAGGAAGGGGCCGGAGCCCACCACCTCCTGGATCTGCTGGTTGGGCGGCGTCTGCGCGATGCGCGCGGGCATCATGAAGGGCACCAGGGTGGAGGCCTTGCCCAGCGCCTCCAGCACCTGGCCGAAGGGCCGCGCCAGTTCCAGCACGAAGGTCTTCTCGTCGACCACGCGCAGGCCACGGGCGGCTGCCATGAGCTGCCGGCCAAGCCCGTCCCGCGCGCCCCAGCGGCGGATCGAGAGCACGCAGTCCTCGGCCGTGACGGGCGCGCCGTCGTGCCATTCCAGCCCGGGGCGGAGCTTGAAGGTCCAGGTCAGGCGATCGTCGCTGATCTGCCAGGATTCCAGCATCTGCGGCTTGGCTTCGCCATGGCTGTCGACGCCGACCAGCGTGTCCCAGACCATGTAGCCGAAGGTGCGGGTGACGACCGAGGGGGTGAAGACCGGGTCCAGCACCTGGAGTTCCGTGTTCATCACCAGGCGCAAGGGCTGTTGCTGCTGCTGCGCCGCAGCGGGCGCCGCGGCGCCGAGGAGCGCGAGCGCGGCAAGCGCGCCCAGCAGGCCGGCTGGCCTCATGCGGTGGTCCCTCCCTGTTCGTTCTTGCCGGCGATGCTAGACCCGGCACAGGGCCTCGCCAAGCCGGCCACCCTTCAGACGAAGACGCGCCCGCCATCCGTCTCCAGCACCGTTCCGGTGGTGAAGGAACTGTCGCCGCAGCTCAGGAAGAGCACGGCGCGCGCGATCTCCTCCGGCCGGCCGAGGCGGCGCATGCCGACGCGGGCGAGGAACTTCGCCATCTGCGCCTCCCGGTCCGGGGCGCGGGAGAGGGTGCGCTCGATCATCGGCGTCTCGATCGGCCCGGGCGCGACGGCGTTCACGCGCAGGCCGCGATCCGCATATTCCAGCGCCAGGCTGCGCGTCAGCATCACCAGCGCGGCCTTGGACGAGCAATAGGCCGAGAGGTTCGGCAGCGGCCGCATCCCGGCGCCGGAGGCGAGGTTGACGATGGTGCCGCCACCGGCCGCGAGCAGCAGGGGCAGCGTCGCGCGGCAGACGAGGAAGGGGCCGTCCAGGTTCACCGCATGCAGGCGGCGCCAGTCCTCGAAGCCAAGCTCCGCGAAGGGGCGCCAGAGGCTGATGCCCGCCGAGTTCACCACGCCGTCGAGGCCGCCCAGCGCCTCGGCTGCCTCGGCGACACCGCGGGCAACCGCGGCCTCTTCCGTCACCTCGGCCGCGACGCCATGCGCGATGCCGGGGCCGAACCCCGCCACGGCCTCCCGCAGCCGGGCTTCGTCGCGGTCGAGCAGCGCGAGGCGGGCGCCCTCCGCGGCCATCAGCCGCGCCGTCTCCAGCCCGATGCCGGAGGCCCCGCCGGTGATGAGGACGCGCCTCTCCCGCATGCGCATTGCGCCCGCTCCGTTCCGGTTCGGTTGTCCCTGAAGGCTTGCACCCCGTTGCGCGCCGCGCAAGGCTGCGCCGGAAACAGGTGTTGGAGCGTCGCGCAGCGGGCGATAGCCTGCACGGACCGCGCCGCCCCTCAAGGGAGGATGGAGCATGGCCAGCAGGCTTCCGCATCCGGTCGAGCACCCGAGCGTCTGGCGCCGCACCGATCTGGAGCGCGACCCGTCCTGGACCATCCGCCTGACGCCGGCCCAGGCGGCCGAGGTGGATGCGGCGGTCCGCACCGTGACGGCGCGCGGCCTGCGGGGCGCCGAATTCGCGCGGGAGGATTTCCCGCTCCCCGGCCTCGGCCCGGTGCTCGGCGCCGCGCTGGACGGGCTGGAGAACGGGCGTGGCGTGGTGCTGCTGAAGGGCCTGCCCGTGGATCCGGTGGATGAGGAGCGCGCGGCGCGCATCGTCTGGGGCCTGGGCGCCCATTTCGGGCGGGCGCTGCGGCAGATCCCGCGCGTCAATCTCGGCGGCTTCCGCGACAACCTGATCGGCCATATCGTGGACCAGGGCTACGACTACGGCGCACCGAACGCGATCGGCTCCGGCACCAGCGCGGAACAGATGCCGCATTGCGACGGCTCGGACCTGGTGGGGCTGCTCTGCCTGCGGCCCGCGGCGGATGGGGGCGGGGTCAGCCGCGTCGTCAGCTCCATGGCGATCCACAACGCGCTGCTGGAGCGGTGGCCGGAGGTGCTGGAGACGCTCTACGCAGGGTTCCACCACGACCTGCGCGGGGACGAGGCGAAGGGCAGCGGCCTCAAGGTCACGCCGCACCGCATCCCGGTATTCAGCGAATGCGGCGGCGTGCTCTCCTGCAATTTCAATCCCAAGACCGTGGAGATGGGCGCGGCGAAGCTCGGCGTGCCGCTTCCGGCGCGGGAGCGGGAGGCGCTGGACGCGATGCTGGCGCTGGCCACGGACCCGGAATTCGCGGTGGAGATGCGGCTGGAAACGGGCGACCTGCAACTGGTGAACAACTACACCGTGCTGCACAGCCGCACCGGCTGGAAGGACCCGCCCGGCGAGCCCGCGCGCAAGCGGCTGATGCTGCGGCTCTGGCTGAAGAGCTTCGCGGCGCGGCCGCTCGCGCGGGATTTCGTCGGCGGCTACGTGACCGGCGCCGCGCACGACGTGGCAGACGCCCGGGTCTGACCTCGCCCTGGCGATCCGGCGGCATGGAAGGCCGATACGCCCCTGCATTCCCATGGGCCGCCGGCCCCGCCCGCGGCCCGGGTCATGCGAAAGACGGAACAAGTGCCCCCCCGGTTCCTCGACACCCCATACGGTTGTGGCCTTGCGGTTCCTCATCAACTAATCTGCCGCCGGGACCACCCGCCATGACCAAGCCCATGCGCGAGCCAGCCGATTGCCGTTCGATGAGCATCGAGGCCACTTTCCAGCAAAGGCCGGGCGCCGCATGCGTGGCGGTTTTGAATGCCGCCCCATCCATCCGCCGCGAAGAAACATCATGAAGACAAGGATCGGGTTGATCGCCGCCAGCCTCGCCACTGGCGTCCTGATGGCCGGGAATGGCGCCCTCGCCGCCGGATATGCGCTACGGGAGCAGAGTGCGGTGGGCCAGGGCGCCGCCTTCGCAGGCTCCGCCGCGCGGGGCGACGATCCCTCCATGATCTTCTTCAACCCCGCCGCCATGGCCTGGCTGCCAGGAATGCAGGCGGCCACGGTCGCCTCCGCCATCTGGCCCGAGGCCGCAGCGCAGTCGGGCTCGGCAAGCCGCAACGCCCTGCTGGGCGGCAGTGCGATCACCGGCTCGCTCGGCGGCGATGCGGCCCTCGATGCGGTGATTCCGGCGCTCTACGGAACGGCGGCGGTAGGCGAGCGGTGGCGGCTGGGCCTCGGCGTGACCATGCCCTGGGGGCTGGTGACCAAATATCCCGCCGATTTCATCGGCCGCTACCACGCCCTCACCTCCTCGCTGCGGACCATCAACATCGCGCCCGCGGTGTCCTGGCGGCCCCAGCCGAACCTCGCCTTCGGCGCCGCCCTGCAGATCCAATATGCCGATGCGCGGCTGTCCAATGCCGTGGATTTCGGCGCGGTGGGCGCGGTTTCCGGCCTCGGGCGCTTCGGCCTCCTGCCCGGCACGCGGGACGGCCGCGCCACCACCAGTGGCGACGATACCGCCCTCGGCTGGCAGATCGGCGCGCAGTGGGAACCGCTGGCCGGCACCCGGCTCGGCCTGGCCTTCCGCTCCGCCATCTTCCACGAGCTGCGCGGCGAGGCGAGCTTCCAGGGTGTTCCGGCGCCGCTCAACGCCTCGGCGCAATTCGCCAATACCGGCGGGCGGGCCAAGCTGACCACGCCGGAGGTGCTGTCCCTCGGCGTGACCCAGCGCCTGAATGAGCGCTGGACCCTGCTGGCGGAGGCGGACTGGACCAACTGGTCCCGCTTCCGCGAGCTGGTCGTGCACTTCGACAGTGGCCGGCCCCCTTCCGTCACCGAGGAGCGCTGGCGCGACAGTTGGTTCCTCTCCCTCGGCACCGAATACCGTGCGACGGAGGGGCTGACCCTGCGCGCCGGCTTTGCCTATGACCGCACCCCGGTGCCGACGGAGACGCGCACGCCGCGCATCCCGGACAGCGACCGCTACTGGCTCTCCATCGGTGCCAGCTACCAGGTCACGAACAATGCCACCCTCAGCGCCGCCTACACCCATGTCTTCGCCGATGATGCCGGGGTGGCGCTGCGCGACCGCGGCCCCGGAACCTCGGACTTCCTGCGTGGCGACCTGAACATGGCCTACCAGGCCAGCGTGGACATCCTGGCGGTGCAGGCACGGTTCGCCTTCTGACCGGCGGCTGAAAGGCGGGGGCCGCCATGGCTGGAGTCACGGCATCGGCCGCAGGCTTTCGGTCAGGCGCCGCCTCGCCGCCGCCAGGATCCGGTCGGAGAGCGCGGGATCATCCACCGCCCGCGAAAGCATGAGCGCGCCCGCCAGGGTGGCCATGATGGCCAGCGCCTCATCCTCGGCCGGCTGCCGCCGCGAGGGCAGCAACCCCGCCAGGCGTCCGATCGTGGCCTTCAGCCCCTGGGTGAAGGTCCGGCGCACCGCCGGCCCCTGGCGTGGGATCTCGCTGCCAAGGGCGGCGAGGGCGCAGCCGGAGCCCGGCTCATCCCGATGCCTGGCCGAGAGGTAGCGGGTGATGAAGGCACCCAGCGCCTCCTCGGCGGGCAAGGCCTCCTCGAGCGTCGCCCTGCCGGCGCTGCGGGCCAGGGCCTCCGCCAGCGCTTCCGCCGCCAGTTGCTCCTTGGAGCCGAACTGGCTGTAGAGGCCGCCATGGGTCAGGCCGGCCGCTTCGCTCAGCGCGTCGACCCCGACCCCGGACAGGCCCTTTTCCCGGAATAGCCGGGCGGCCGCCGTCAGGATTCGCGCCCGGTTCTCGGCAGACTTCTCCTTCGAAACCCTCATTGCATGCCTCCCGCCGGAACCATCGGTTCCTGCTTGACAGATTACATGGCGATCGCAATCTTAAAGTCAATGATGGCGATCGCCATCAAAATGGTCGATGAGGAGTGCAGAGATGCCTGGGGATCCCGCCGCCAGCGCCGTGCAGGGCCCGCTCGGCCGCTTCCAGGGTGCCTTGGCCGCCTTCCGCGCGCCGGAACCGCGCGCCGCCGCCATCAACGCCGCGGTCGCCATCGAACGCCCGCGCTGATCTGGCCAGAAGGAAATGACCGCGATGCGAATCCTGATCCTCGGTGCCGGCGCCATCGGCGGCTATTACGGCATGCAACTGGCGGAGGCCGGGGCCGATGTAAGCTTCCTGGTCCGGCGGCGCCGCGCTGCGCAGATCGCGCAGGATGGGCTGGTGGTGCAGAGCCGTGGCCGCACCCTGCGCCGCGCCGTGCCCACGGCGCTGGCGGGGCAGACCACCGGGCCTTTCGACCTGATCCTGCTGACCTGCAAGGCCTATGACCTGCCGCAGGCGATCGAGGCGATCGCCCCGGCGACCGGCGCGGCCAGCCTGGTGCTGCCGCTGCTGAACGGCATGGCGCAATACGAGGCGCTGGATGCGCGCTTCGGCGCCGATCATGTGCTCGGCGGGCTTTGCTACATCGCCAGCACGCTCGGGCCGGATGGCATCATCCGCCACACCAGCCCGGGCGACGCCATCCAGTTCGGCGATCGCGCCGGCCGCCCCTCGGCGCAGGCCGAGGCACTGGCGGCGCTGTTCGCCAGGACGCCGGTGGAAGCCAGGGTCTCCGACGGGATCGTGCAGGGCCTGTGGGAAAAGTGGTGCATGATCGCCGCGAGCGCCGCACTCACCTGCCTGCTGCGCGGCAGCATCGGCGAGATCATGGCGACCGAGGACGGCGAGGCCATCGCCGAGGCGATGATGGCGGAATGCCGCGCCATTGCCACCGGGCTGGGCCACGCGCCGCGGCCCGATTCCGTGGAGCGCACCAGGCGGCAGCTTACCGACCGCCAGTCGCGCTGGGCCGCATCGATGATGCGCGACATCGAACAGGGTGCGCCACGGCTGGAAGCCGGGCACATCATCGGCGACCTGATCCGCCGTGGCCATGAGGCCGGCATCGCGGCGCCGCTGCTGCGGGCCGCCCATGCGCAGTTGCAGATCTACAATGCCCAGGGCGCCGCACGCCTGGCCCAGCCTCGCCCGGATGCCGCCTGACCGCGGCGGGCCGCGCGGAACCGTCAACTGCGCGCCGACCAGAAGCGAGCCCCGCCCGCCGATCGGCACGGCGCCCGACACCATATCGCGGAGCACAGAGATGCAGAACGACAACACCGCCGGGGCCGTCCACGGGCGCCATCGCGGCAATGGCGGAGGTGCGCCGGCCCTCGCCCGGGCGGGAGCGGCGTCATGAGCAACATCTCATCCAGCGCGCCCGCCATCGAGACGCGGGCCTCCGCGCTCAACCCGCGCACCCATCTGTTGCTGCACGGGGCCATCGTGCCGACGCTGCTGCGCCTCGCCTGGCCCAACATCCTGGTCATGCTGGCGCAGGCCTCAACCGGGTTGATCGAGACCTGGTGGGTATCGCATCTCGGCACCGACGCGCTGGCCGGCATGGCGCTGGTCTTCCCGGTGTTCATGATGATGCAGATGCTCTCCGGCGGCGCCATGGGCGGGGGCATTTCCTCGGCCATCGCGCGCGCGCTCGGCGCCGGGCAACGCGCCGATGCCGATGCGCTGGTGCTGCACGCGATCATCATCAACGGGCTGCTGGGGCTTGCCTTTTCCGTCCTGGTACTGGCCTTCGGCCCCTCGCTCTACGGTGCGCTTGGCGGCGAGGGGGGCTCGCTGGAAGCGGCGCTGCTCTATTCCAACGTGGTCTTCGCCGGCACGACGCTGGTCTGGCTGATGAATGCCTTTGCCAGCGTGATCCGCGGCACCGGCAACATGTTCGTCCCCTCGCTGGCGATCTGCCTCGGCGTGGTGCTGCTGATCCCACTTTCGCCGCTGCTGATCTTCGGGTTCGGGCCTTTCCCGGCGCTTGGCATCGCCGGCGCCGGCCTGGCGGTGGTGCTGACCACCGCGCTCACCGGCGTGGTCCTGGCCTGGTACGTGCTGGCCGGCCGCAGCCTGGTGCGGCTGCGGCTGGCACGCCTGCGCCCGGCCCTGTTCAACGACATCCTGGGTGTAGGGGCGGTCGGCTCGATCAGCACCTTGCAGACGACCCTGACCGTGGCGCTGACCACGGCCCTGGTGGGCACCGCCGCCGGGCCGGACGCGATTGCCGGCTATGGCACCGGCGGCAGGCTGGAATACCTGCTGGTGCCGCTGGTCTTCGGGCTCGGCGCCCCGCTGGTTGCGCTGGTCGGCACCAATATCGGCGCCGGCCAGCAGGCCAGGGCGCTGCGCATCGCCCTTATCGGCGGCGCGCTGGCCTTCGCCATGACCGAGGCAGTCGGCCTCGCCGCGGCGATCTGGCCCACGGCCTGGCTCGGACTGTTCGGCGATAATCCGCGCATGCTGGAAACCGGCGCCGCCTATCTGCGCAGCGTGGGGCCGGCCTATGGCTTCTTCGGCCTCGGCCTGGCGCTGTACTTCGCCTCGCAGGGGGCCGGCCGGCTGTTCTGGCCCCTGCTCGCCGGCTTGCTGCGGATGCTGATCGCGGTCGGTGGCGGCTGGGTCGTGCTGCGGATGACGGGCTCGCTCGGCTGGCTCTTCGCGGCACTCAGCCTGGCACTCGTCGTCTACGGCCTGACGCTGGTTGCCGCAGTCGCCTCCGGCGCCTGGTTCCGGCGCCAAGGGCCTGCCCGGAATCGGGGCGATCGCGGGGGCCTGCTGGCGACCCGATCGCCAGCCGCGCCCGCCCTGGACCCGGGAGCCTGACCTGCGGCCGTTCAGGGGAAGCGTTCAGCCTCCGCTGCCCCAGTCATGCCGGGGCAGCCCTGCCCGCGGAGCGCTGATCGGCCAGAAAGCCCTGGGCTGCCGCCGGGTCGACGAGCGGATAGACCGAGAACTGCGCCGGGATGATATCGGCCCATTCATTCAGCCGGCGATGCAGCCCCTCATTGCTGGGGACATCGAACAGCACCACGGCGCCGCGGCCGACGCGGGCATGCACGGACCGGGCCTCGCCGGAAGCGATCAGCGGCTCGATCCAGCGCCAGTAGTCCTGCCGGCGCGCCGCAATGGCGCTGGGCGGCTCCGGCCGCGGCTCGCTGATGACCAGGAACAGCATGGGCGCTTGTCCTTGAATGGTGGGGCTGGCTATTCGACGGTGATGCGGGCTTCGCGGATCACGCGTGCCCAATTCCCGGGTGTCGCGCGCCTGCAACCGGCGCAGCTCATCCGGGCTGGCGGTGGCAGGCTCGAAGGCCAGCGGCGCCAGGCGCTCACGCACCGGAGGGCTGGCGGAGAACCGCGCCACCTCACGCACCAGGATGGCCTCGATCGCGGGTGGCAGGCCACGGGGACCGTAGACGCCGAACCAGGTGCTGGTGTCGAAGCCCGGCGCGATCGTCTCGGCGAGTGTCGGCACCTCCGGCAGGAATGGTGAGCGCGCCGCGCCGGTCGATGCCAGCGGACGCAGCCGGCCTGCCGCGATGTGCTGCGCCACGCCGGGCAGCAGCGCCACGATCAGGTCGAGCCGCCCGGCGAGCAGCTCGGTCACCGCGGGGCCGAGGCCACGGAAGGGCACGTGCTCCAATTGCGCTCCGGTCAGCATCCGCAGGAATTCGCCGTAGAGATGCGCGGGCACGCCGACCCCGGCGGAGCCGTAGGTCAGCGGGCGCTCGCGCCCCAGGGCGACCAGCCCGGCGATATCGGCAACCGGCAAGGCCGCCGGCACCGTCACGACGCTCGACATCCGCGCCAGCAGGCCGATCGGGGTGAAGTCCTGCACCGGGTCGAAGCCCGCCCGGGGGTAGAGCGTGGCATTGACGGTCATCACCGTGTCGATCGTCACCAGCAGCGTGTAGCCATCGGCTGCCGCCTGCGCGACCTGCTGCGCTCCGAGGTTGCCGCCCGCGCCGGTGCGGAAATCCGGCACGAAGGGGCGGCCCAGCGCCTGCTGCAGATGCTCGCCCAGCAGCCGGGCCATGATGTCCATCGGGCCGCCCTGGGCGAAGGGCACCACCAGCCGCACCGGCCGATCCGGCCAGGCTGTCTGCGCCATGGCCGGGGCGGCCAGCACCCCGCCCAGCAGGCTGCGGCGCGCCAGCATCAGTGGCTGCATCGGCACCGGATCCTCCCCTTGCGGCGTGTCGTTCCAGGCATGTCATCGCATTTCCCGGGGCAATGCCAGCCTCATTCGCCATGGCGCGCGCCGGCAACGCGTTGCCAGCCGCATCCGGGGCCGGCAAGCTGGGCGGGGAATCGCCGGGCCGGGCCCGCTGGCCCAAAGGGGGAGGAAGCGGCATCATGGCCGAGGAGAGCAGCGCATCCGGGCCTGGCCGGATCGGCCTCAGCTACCGGGACTCCACCCCATCCTGGAGAGCGCCGCCGCAGGCGCCGGAGGGCGCGCCCAATATCCTGCTCGTGCTGTTCGACGATGCGGGCTTCTCCGATTTCGGCTGCTTCGGCTCGCCGGTCCGCACGCCGACCATCGACCGGATGGCGGCCGAGGGCCTGCGCTACACCGGCTTCCACACCACCGCCATGTGCTCCACCACGCGCACGGCGCTGCTCACCGGCCGCAACCACCATTCCGCCGGCGTCGGCAGCCTGGCCAATTTCGACAGCGGCTATCCCGGCTATCGCGGCAAGATCGCCAGGGAGGCCGGGACGCTCGCGGAAATGCTGCGCCCGCATGGCTACCGCAACTACATGGTGGGCAAGTGGCATGTCACGCCGCTGACCGAAAGCGGCAGCACCGGCCCTTTCGACGGCTGGCCCCTGGCCCGCGGCTTCGACCGCTACTACGGCTTCATGGACGCCGCGACGGACCAGTACACGCCGGAACTGGTGCGCGACAACTCGACCATCGAGCCGCCGCGGACGCCCGCCGAGGGCTATCACCTCACCGAGGACCTGGTGGACCAGTCGATCCGCTTCCTCGCGGGCCATGCGGCGGAGCGGCCGGGCGAGCCCTGGCTGCTATGGCTGGCGCTGGGCGCGGTGCATGCGCCGCACCAGGCGCCGGCCGACATCATCCGCAGCTACGACAGTGTCTTCCGGGACGGCTGGGATGCCGAGCGGGAGCGGCGGCTGGCACGGCAGAAGGCGATGGGGATCGTCCCGCCGGGGACGGCGCTGCCGCCGCGCAACGACGACGTGCGGCCCTGGTCCGACTACGGCCCCGAGCAGCAGCGCTACTTCACCCGGCTGCAATCCGCCTTCGCCGGCATGCTGGACCATGCCGACCGCCACCTGGCGCGGCTGATCGGCTTCCTCGAACAGGCCGGCCTGCGCGAGGATACGCTGGTGCTGGTGCTGTCCGACAATGGCGGCAGCCAGGAAGGCGGGCCGCTCGGCGGCGTCAACCTGCTCGGCCCGCGCAATCTGCGCGAGGAGCCGATGGCGGAGAAGCTGGCCCGGCTGGAGGATATCGGCAGCCCCGGCACCTATGCCAACTATCCCCTCGGCTGGGCCATGGCGTCCAACACGCCGCTGCGGCGCTACAAGCAGAATACCCATGGCGGCGGCATCCGCGACCCGCTGGTGATCTCCTGGCCGAAGGGCATCGCGGCGCGCGGCGAGTTGCGGCACCAATTCGTGCATGCCAGCGACCTGGCGCCGACGCTGCTCGACCTTGTCGGCGTCGCGCCGCCAGAGCAGGTGAACGGCGTGCCGCAGATGCCGCTGGAGGGCACCAGCTTCGCCGCCAGCCTGGGGGATCCGGCGGCTCCCTCGAAGGCCACGCCGCAGTATTTCGAGATGTTCGGCCATCGCGGCATCGTGCATCAGGGGTGGAAGGCGGTCGCCTATCACCCGCCGGAAACGCCTTTCGAGGATGACCGCTGGGAGCTGTTCCACCTCGACACGGATTTCTCCGAGAGCAATGACCTCGCCACCCGTGAGCCCGCGAGGCTCGCCGAGCTGGTCGCGCTGTGGTGGCGGGAGGCGGAGAAGCACCAGGTGCTGCCGCTCGACGACCGCTTCCGCCAGCGCTTCATCGAGAATGCCGCCCGCTTCCACGGCGCGCGCCGGCGCTACGTGTTCCATGCCGGCGTCGGCCACGTGCCGACCGAAGTGGCTCCCGACATCCGCAGCCGCAGCTACCGCATCGAGGCGCATGCCGAATTCGATGCGGCCGCCAACGGGGTGCTCATCGCCCATGGCGATGCGACGACCGGCTACAGCCTCTATCTGCGCGATGGGCACCTGGTCCATGACATGAACATCGGCAGCGAGCATGTCATCGTCACCTCCGATCATCCTGTTCCGCCGGGCCGGCACGTGGCCGGCCTGCGCGTCCGCCGCCTGAGCCGCGAGCCGAAGCCCAGCCTGGCGACAGGGCCGGGCATCAGCGAGTTCACGCTGCTGATCGATGGCCTGCCGGCCGGGCGGATCGAGTCCCGGCTCGGCTTCTACAACTTCGTTTCCTGGGCTGGCCTCGACATCGGCTGCGACCGCGGCTCGCCCGTCTCGCGCTACGACGCGCCCTTTATGTTCAGCGGATCGCTCATCAAGGTGGTGGTGACCATGGATGACGACCAGGTGCTGGACGGCGACGGCATCGGCCGGGCGGTGATGGCGCGGGAATAGGCCGTATCCATCCGGGCCGCGCCCGAGGCGGGGCGGCCATGCTGCGACCTGGGCGGAGCAATCCGCGTGGCTGCAACGCCTGGTCGTGCTTTCCGGCGCGCGTGCGGAGTGAAGCCTGCCGTTTTCCTCGCCGCCTCTGCCATCTGATTGGGCGCATAGGCCGCCGCAGCCGGTGGTGAGTAAATCTGGTGCCGGCGGCCTTCACCCGCTTCGTGCCCGTAACGGCACGACTCGGGAAGGCCCGCAGGTGGCGCAACGGAGCGGTTCTTCCAAGCCTCGCGCCCATGGGGTTCGGAAGAGTGCCGGCGCGAGGTGGATCGGGCAGGCCCGCCCGGCGTTCCAGGGCGGTGAGGGCCATCGCAAGGCCGATGGCCCCATCGACCGGGAGGCCCGCAATGTATCTCGCCCGTTTCTCCTACGACCTGATGCCCGTGGACCGCGACCGCGCCATGGATTTCATTCGCCGCGAAGTGGAGAATGCGCGGCGGGAGGGGCTGAACGCTCACCTCCTTGTGCCCCTCACCCGCGGCGAGGGCGGAGCGGCGCTGCAATTCGAGGTCGAGCTGACCAACCTCAACCAGCTCGAGTCACTGCGCCACCGCGGCGGCGGCCCGGGTGAGGACAAGGGCACCTGGATGCGCGCCTTCAGCGAGATCCTGCGGAGCCCGCCCAGTGTCGAGATCCTGCGCGTGGACGGGGCGGCCGAGGCGCCCAGGGCCAGCTGAGACTGGCAGCCGCGCCGCCGCGTCCTGCCATGCCGTTTCCGCCCCGCCTGCTTCAGGCCCGCACCAGGGCGCAGCCGCCCTCGGCCAGCGGTCGGAAGGCCTCGGCACCGCCCGTGGTCTGCAGCAGCTTGTAATAGTCGAAGGGGCCGCGGCTCTCCTCCGGCTTCTTCACCTCGAACAGATAGGCCGGGTGCAGCTTCCGTCCATCCGGGCGGATGCTGCCGGGGCCGAAGCAGTCATCATCGCAGGGCATCGCCTTCATCCGCGCCACGGTCTCGGCACCATTCGCCTTGGCGGCGGCCACGCCCATATCCGCCACCGCCTTCAGGTAATGCACCACGGAGGCATAGCCGCCGGCGTGGTTCATGCAGAGCGCATTGCTGCCGATATGCGGGCGCACCCGGGCCGAGAAGGCGCGGGTCCGCTCATTGAGGTCCCAATAGAAGGTCTCGGTGCAGATCAGACCCTGCGCGGTGGCCAGGCCGAGCGCATGCACATCCGGCAGGAACATCAGCAGCGAGGCCAGCCTGATACCGCGCCTGGCCAAGCCGAATTCCGCCGCCTGCTTGATGCAGTTGATGGTGTCGGAGCCGGCATTGGCCAGGCCGATCACCTTCGGCCGCGCGGCCATCGCCTGCACCAGGAAGGAGGAGAAGTCCGTGGTGCCGGGGAAGGGCGTGCGCGTGGCGCCCAGCACCGTGCCGCCGGCGCCCTTGACGAAATTGCCGGTGTCCCGTTCCAGCGTAAGCGGCGGCTACGGACCCTTGGCGCCCTCAGCTGAGGAGGGCGGCTCCTGCGAGTCGGCCTAGCACCAGGGCATCAGCTCGTCGATACGGTCGTTGGGCCAGCCATTGACCAGGCGGGTAAGCAGGTCGGTGAAGTAGCGCTGCGGGTCGACGCCATTCAGTTTGCATGTCTCGACGAGCGAGGCTGCCGCGCACCACCGCGTTCCGCCGTCATCGCCGGACGCAAAGAGTGAGTTCTTTCTGCTCAGGCACACGGGCCGGATGGCGCGCTCGACCACATTGGTGTCGAGCTCGATCCTGCCATCGTCGAGGAACTGGATCAGGCCCTCGCGGTGGTTCAGCGGATAGCGGATCGCCTTGGCGGTCGGGCTGCCGCCGGGCAGGCGCGCGAGCTGGTCCTCGAACCAGGCGAACAGCGCATCGACCAGTGGCTTGGTCTTTGCCCGGCGGACGGCCTGCCGGGTCTCCGGCGGCTTGCCGCGGATTTCGGCCTCGATGGCGTAGAGCGCGGCGATGCGCTGCAGCGTCTCGGTGGCGATCGGCGCGGTGTTGCCCTTGGCCAGCTCGATGAACCCCCTTCGTACATGCGACCAGCAGAACGCGAGGGTGATGCCCTCCTTGGCCGCGGCCAGCGTCTTGTAGGCGGCGTAGCCATCGCATTGCAGGATGCCCTGGTAATCGGCCAGCAGCGCCTTCGGATGCTTGGCGCCGCGGCCTGGCGCGTAGTGGAACACGACAGCCGGTGGATCGGTGCCGCCCCAGGGCCGGTCATCGCGGGCGATTGCCCAGGCATAGCCCTTCTTCGTCTGACCGCGCCCCGGGTCGAGCACCGGCATCGTGGTCTCGTCCGCAAACAGGCGTGGCGAGGTCTGCAGGAGCTCGTGCATACGTCGCGCCACGGGCGCGATCTCGCGGGCTGCCGTGCCGAGCCAGTCGGCAAGCACCGCGCGGCCGATCTCGATCCCCTGGCGCGCCAGGATCTGCGCCTGCCGATACAGGGGCAGGTGATCCGCGTAGCGCGACACCAGGACATGCGCGACCGTCGCCTCGGTCGGCATGCCGCCCTCGACCAGGCGGGCGGGTGCTGGCGCCTGCAGCACGACGCCGGGACAGGCCCTGCAGGCCAGCTTCGGGCGCCTGGTCACGAGGACCCGGAACTGGGCGGGGATCACGTCCAGCCGCCTGGCGGTGTCGCTGCCGATCTCGACCAGCGGGCCCTGGCAGCAGGGGCAGGTCGTCGCCTCCGGCGCCAGCACCTGCTCGATCTCCGGCAGGTGCGCGGGCAGGCGGCCGCGGCCGGCCCGGCGGCGCTGCTTCTGCTGCTCGCGGGTCGCCGGCGACTGCTTGCCCGCCTCCGCGGCATTCTCGGCCAGCGTCGCCTCGATCTCCTCGAAGGCGAACTGCAGTTGCTCGTCGGTCAGCTGCTCCGACTTCCGCCCGAACTGCCGGCGCTGCAGCTTCAGCAGCAGGTGGCGGAGACGCTCGTTCCGCTCGACCAGCGCGTCGCGTTCGGCGGTCACGCTGCCGCATCTGGATGACAGCGTGTTGCGCTCGGCAGTCAGCGTGTCGACCAGCACCCGTGTCTCGACCAGCAGCGCGCGCAGTGCTGCGGGATCCTCCGGCAGTGTCGGCGTGTCGTTGTCCGCGGCGCGCATCGTACCGCCGATTCTATGCGGGCACGCTCGGTTTGGGAATCTCCCGTGTCGCCTGCACGCGTCGCCAATCGATCCCGGAGAACAGCGCGGCGAACTCGACTGCGGTCAGGCGCAGCGTGCCATCCACGATCGGCGGCCAGCGAAAGGTGTTTGCCTCCAGCTGCTTCCTCGACGATGGCGGCCGTCCCTGGGCGGAGCCGCCGCATGAGGCCGCGGTGCTGCACCAGCTCCGCAGGCGGCTTGGCGAGACTCTCCAGCTGGAGGCAGCGGCGGCGTGGGAAGCGGAGTGGCAGGCCCGAACCGGGATCGCCGCCACCGCGATCGGCGCCGCCGTCGTGTTGCAGGGCCGCCTGGATGCCGGGGAGCCGGTGGAGGCGGGCGCGACCACCTCGGGCGGGTGGAGGCTTGTCGCACGGCTGGCGCTCGAGGGCAGCGCCGCCGGGCTTACGACCACCCTCTGGGCCTTGCTGCCGCCGGACGGCACCGGCCTGGCTTTCGTGGCGACGGGCGGCGCTACCCCGGAGCCGTGGAGCTGGGAGCAGGTCCGGGCCGCGTCCGACGCCCGGCGCCAGGCGCAGGCGGCAGCCGCGGCGTTCCTCGGAGCCGCCGAGCAGGCTGACCCGGTGCACCGGGCGGAGCGGACCGCGTCCCGGCGCGATTTCTTCCGCGAGTTGGCGGCCAGGCGCGCGGCCCGCGAGGCGGTGGAGCGCCGCGGTGACGCCCTGCTGCACCTGTTCGATGGACAGCCCGTACGGCTGGAGGGTGCCGTCCTGCTTGGCGCCGGCGGCGCGGTGGTGCAGAGCGGGATCGAGGCCCGGCGCCTCGACATCGGCCGCACGGGTCCGTTCTCCGGGGCGCCGCAGGAGCGCCCCTGGGAGGAACAGGTGTGGGCGCGGCCGCTCGGCGACAGGGTCTGGCGCCGCGGCCGGGTACGACCTGAGCCCGACCGCCTGGTCTTCGTCGATGCGCCCGCCGCCGAGGGGCCGGAGCGCGGCGACGGCAGGCCGCCCGGCGAGGTCCGCCCGCGCACGCTCGAGGAGGACCTCCTGGCGGGCGCGGAGATCCGGCGGAAGGCGGCGGGCAGCGAGGTCTATGCCCGGCTGCTCTACACCGCGCTCGAGAACAGCACCTGGCGCCACACCGACGGCACGATCTTCGAGGGTGGGCAGCGCGACACCGCCGACCTCGTGGCCTCGGTGGTCGATGCGGGGAGCTATCTCGACTGGGCCTGGAGCGGTCCGACCGGCCTCCTCGACGAGGAGGTACTGGCCGACCTGGGGGCGCTCGGCTGGAAGCCGGCGCGCTGAGGCCGTGGCCGCGGCCACGCTGGCAGCGGCCTTGGTGCCGGCATCGGACGACAGGAGCGCGGCCGGTGGAATGCCGGCCTGGGGACCGCCAGCGAGGATGCTGCCATGGCTGCCGAGAGTACGACAGACGAGCCGCCCCAGGGAGCGGAGCCGCCGGAGCGGCGCTTCTCCGCCGCGAACCGGCGCCGCCTCAGCGGCTCGGCCATCCGGGTCTTCGGCAACATCGCCGACCTGTGGCGGCTGACCGAGCGGGAACGGCTGCTGGTGCTCGGCCTGCCTTCCAGGTCCGCCTACCGCGGCTGGGTTCGTGCCGGGCGGGCGGGCACGGGCCTCACCCTGTCCCTCGACACCCTGCTGCGCATCTCCCTGGTGATCGGGATCCACAAGGCCCTGGCCACGCTGCACACCACACCAGACAAGGCGGTCGAGTGGCTCCGGGGCGCGCACCGCGGCGCCGTCTTCGGGGGTGCCCCTCCCATGGCCCTGATCACGAACGGCACCCAGGCTGGTCTGATGACGGTGTGGCACTTTCTCGGAGCGGCGCAGACCGGCTTCTACATGGAGCCGAACGAGGCCGACCGGGATTTCGTCCCCTATACTGACGCGGACATCATCTTCTGCTGAAGCAGAGGCGATGCCGCCCTGCCATGGGCCAGGAGGATTGGTTGCGCGGAAGCTCCTCCAGCGGCCGCCGCGCGCGGCGGCGCCGCCGCCGCTCAGCGGTCGGCCGGCCCAGCGTGGCGCGAGCATACGCCAGAAGCGGCCTTGGAGCGGACTGAGCAGCATATCCGGCGGCGTCACCGCATGTGCCGTCCACGCACATAGGCCGTAACAGTCGGGCTGCCAGTAGGTTGTCCGGATTGGCTCCAGCCATTGTCAGTCCTGCAAATCTCTGGACCGGCGCCAAGAAAATGCGCCGGAAGGCGCCACCGGTCCGGTGAGGCAGCCACGACGAAGCTCCAGGACCGCTGCCGCACCTCTGCATTTTCCGCTTCCACGACTCGTTCGTGATTTGTTCTTATGCGGCATGCCTGATGCCCTCTCCCCACCCCTCGCCCAGGCAGCCCTCGAGGTCTGCCCCCATGCCCGGGCCGCCGCCCTGCGGTTCCGCCGGGCCCTCGCCCAGGGGCACTCCTGTGGAGAGGCGCTGGAGGGCATCCGAGCCTACCTGGTGGTCCTGCGGCCCGGCTTACCCCTGGTCCTGGCCCAGGAACAGGCGGAAGCCATCGCGGCAGCGGTGGGCCAGTCTCCCGCGCCGGAGCGGCCACCCTTGGACCTTCTGCTGACCCTGGCAGCGCCTACCCAGCCGGACGATACGGTGCCGGCGCCATGACCCGCTGCAGCCCGCGCGTGTTCGGCATCATCCAGCAGAGGACCCTTCGCCAATCGACCCGGACACGCAGATGCGTCCGGCGGCCGCATCATCCTTCGGGCGGGGCGCCCGCAGTGGGGCCTATAGTCGGTCTGCCCGGTGGGGGCGTGTGGCCGGTGGGCCGTACGGGCCGGGCGGGGGAAAGCCGAGATGCTCCATCCGTCCGGGCCAGCACGCTTGCGCCCATGGCGCAGGCGCGAGGCGTTGAGGGTGATCATGTCGGGGGCTGGGGCTCCGGCGGCGCCCGGCGTCCGGCCAGACGGCCACCCTTTGAGGGCCCCTCGGTCATGACCCTCAATCTCACGCTGGATTCGCTGCGCGATGCCGAGACCGTGCCGCGCATCGCGGTGATCGGCGTCGGGGGTGGCGGCACCAACGCCGTCAACAACATGGTGGCGATGGGTCTCGTCGGCGTGGAGTTCGTGGTGGCGAACACCGATGCGCAGTCGCTGGCCCGGAGCGCCGCCGAGCGCCGGGTGCAACTCGGGATGCATCTCACCCAGGGCCTGGGGGCCGGCGCCAAGCCCGAGATCGGCCGGGCGGCGGCTGAGGAGGCGGAGGAGGAGATTCGCCGCTACCTCGAGGGCGCCCAGATGGCCTTCATCACAGCCGGCATGGGCGGCGGCACCGGCACCGGGGCGGCGCCGGTGATCGCCCGCATGGCGCGGGAGCGGGGCGTGCTGACCGTCGGCGTGGTAACCAGGCCCTTCGACTTCGAGGGGCCGAGGCGCCGCCATGCCGCGGAGGAGGGACTGCAGGAGTTGCAGCAGCATGTGGACACCCTCATCGTCGTCCCGAACCAGAACCTGTTCAGGGCGGCGACCGAGCGCACCACTTTCGCCGAGGCCTTCAAGATGGCCGACAACGTCCTCCACATGGGCGTGCGCGGCGTGACCGACCTGATGGTACCCTCAGTCGTCGGGCCGAGACGCTGCAGGTGCCGCGGCCGAAGACGGGCAGCCGGCCAGTGCACCTGCTGGTCGACAGCACTGGCCTACGGCTGTGCGGTCCCGGCGAATGGCTGGAGGAGAAGCATGGCAGCAAGCGGCGCCGGGCCTGGAAGATGCTCCACCTTGCGACGGACGCCGACACCGGCCAGATCGTCGCCTCGGTGCTGACCGAGAGGGATGCCGACGATGGCTCGCAGGTCGGCCCCTTGCTCGACCGGGTTGATGGTTCCGTGGTGTCCTTCATCGGCGATGGTGCCCACGACCGAGACGATGTTTACGCCGAGGTCGCAGCGCGTCATCCAGATGCCGACGTCATCGTGCCACCACGCGCGAACGCGGTGCCGAGTACAGCGGCTGGGACCACGCCGACCCAGCGAGATGTGCATCTGCGATGTATCGCCGAGCGCGGTCGCATGGGCTGGCAGCGAGCGTCGGGGTACAATTGGCGTGCTCTGGTGGAAGCCGATGTCTCGCGCTGGAAGCGCGTCATTGGAGATAGGCTACGCTCGCAAACGAAGGGGCGACAAGCAACCGAAATGGCCATCGCCACCAACGTCCTGAACCGGATGCTGGACCTCGGGCGGCCGGAGTACATCCGGATCACATGACCCCGCACGAGGCAGGGATCGACGCGTCCATACCGTCGACCGATGCAACACGATGGCGGCACGCCCATACCAGGGACACCGTTGGAATGAGCAGCCACTGGGCCACCGGTGCCAGGCCGGTGCCAAGCCACGGCAGCGTCGGCATCAGGTCCGAGTAGGCCCACGCGCTCCGGGCGAGATTCACTCGCTCGCTGTAGGCCGTGTACCCGAGGCCGATGGCGACAGCCGCCGCGGCGACGGGCCCGAAGCGCCGCTGCGGCCAGTCCGACGCGCCGAGCAGAACCAGGGCAGCGACGAGCGAGGCCGCCGCGATGAGCACGTCGCCCGCAGTGCAGTGCAGGATGGCGGAGGCGATCTCGCCCGGCGTGCCGGTCCACCATAGCGTGTAGAGCGGCATCTGCGCCACCTCCCAGACCAGGTTTGCAGTGGCGATCGCCACGAGGTAGCACCTGAGCATCGTGAGCCAGTCAGTGGTGCCGGCAGCGGCGCCGGGCGTGCCCGCCATCCTAAAGTCCGAGGCGGTCACCGGAGGTAAGCCTCGGCCGCGTAGCGACGCATCATGCGCTGGCTGTGGAAGCGTGCCCCGATGCGGGCGATTGCTTGCTTTATCATCCAGGCCCGGTGCGCAGCGTCGCCGTGGAGCAGCGGCAGCATCGCCTGCTCCAGTTGCTCGTAGAGATGGGTGGCATGGTCCCCCGGCGGCCGCGAGGCTGCCGGGGTTCTTCGTGTTTGGCGCATGGCCGGGTCAGAGGGCATCGCCAACTTTGGGCCAAACCCGCAGACTAAGTAGGTGGCCAAAAGTCTTCTATCAGGTTCCTGAGCCAGAAGTGCTTTGAAGCCATCCCGGCCTTGCGGCACGCCTGCTGGGGTGTCAGTCCCAGCACCCAGTCTGCGGCATCGCTGGCCAGAGCATTCACCGAGGTGGCCTGCCGATTGGCGGCGATGAGCCGCTTCAGTTCGCGCCAGAGTTGGTCCATGGCGTTCAGTTCCGGAGCCTGCTTGGGCAGCCAAAGGAACCGGATGCCAAGCGCCGCGGCCAGCATCTGGGTGCGCGCGGCGGTGTGTGCGCTGGCCCGGTCGGCCAGGAGCCAAATCGTGCCGGCGGCGCGGTAGCGGCGTCGCACCTCGCGCAAGAAGACCTGCGCATCGGCAGCGCCGGCACGCGGACGGACGAGCACGACCCGGTGCGCGGTCCGCAGGTCGATCGCGCCGAACAGCACTCGCTTGGCGTTCGCGCCGGTGATCGGCACGGTGGCCTGCGTGCCCTTGAGAGCCCAGGCCGCGCGCAGCGGGGGGAAACAGCCGCAGCAATGTCCAGTCGCAGCACAGCAGCACGTCGCCGGCGCGCCAGCCAGCGCGCAGGCGCCGGATTATTCCCCTTTTTTCTGGGCCAGATGTACTGCCCGTCCGACGTAGACGTAGCGGGGCCGCTTCCAGCGGTAGTTCGCCTCATGCAGGCGGCGGCGCAGCGTTCGGGCGCCGACCGTGATGCCGTGACGTCGGTGCAGATACTGCCTGAGCAGAGGCACCGTCCAACTCGTCGCCTGATAGCCGCAGCCGCGCGGGTCGCGTGCCAGGGCCGCCGCCAGGCGGCACGGAGTGAGCCGCGGGGCCGAGTGCGGTCGCCCGGGGCGCGGGCGGTCCGCCAGGGCGGCGGCATCATGGGCCGCCAGGTAGCGTTCGAGCCACCCGCGAACACTGAACCGTGTGGCGCGCACGTGCCGGGCCACCTCACTGATTGGCTGTCCTTCAGCGACCAGCAGCACCGCCTCGACCCGGCGGTACAACCGTGCCTCGCGCGCCACCGATAACACACGCTCAAGGCGGCGCCGATCGGCCGGAAAAAACCGCTGCACCTCACGCTTTGCATGTCCACGCATGCCAGCCAGTGTGCCAGCAAGATCAGACTGGTCGAAAACTTTTGGCTACCTACTTAGGCCGCCATTCTGACCTCCTGCTCGGGTAAGAGGGGGGGCATAGTCGAGCCCCATCGCTGCGACCAAAAGCCCAGGCTCGGCAGGCCGCGTCGACGGTGGTCCTGGCCTGAAAGGACAGGAGGGAGAGGCGGCCTTCCCCTCCGCCAACCCGGACGGCTCAGCCGGCGTAAACGCCCTCGATGATGATGGCGATACCGGGCGGCGCCAACTCAATCGGGCCTTCGGTGATCGTCCGTGTCTCGATGCCGCCATCCTCGCGGCGGCGGTGGTGGATGACCTCGCGCCGGCCGGTGCGAAGGATCAGGTAATGCTGGATCGAGGGCACGCGGAAGTAGTCGGCGAGCTTGGCGCCCGCATCCACGGATCGGCTGGACGGTGAGAGGACCTCGACCACGATCACCGGGTTCGGTGCCGTCACCGCCTCGTCCGGCATTCTCGGGCCGCAATTCACAATCGCATCCGGCTCGTAATCGGTATCGTCGTCGATCTCGACGGTAATGCCATCGGTCAGGGCCTCGCACGGCGCGCCGGCGGCCCTGATGGCCTCCCGCAAGGCAAGCCAGACCGCCGCCTTCAGCCGATTGTGCGCCGCCCGCTCCGGCGCCATGGCGACCACCTCGCCTGCGACCCGCTCGAAGCGGCCATGTGGCCGAGCCTCGACCCAGCGCCGATACTGAGCGCGGTCCAGAATCAGTATTGGTTTCGGCTGCGGGGCTCCCATAGGACGACTATGGGGCTTGAGCGCGGCATCTTCCAGCGGCAGGAGGAGAGAAGGGTTGGGGGGATTTGGCCGGCCCTCCGCTCAGCGTTTGGCGGCTATTCCTTCGGTGCGTCCTCGGTCCAGCAGCGGGACCGGCCGCAGTCGATGTGCATGAACTTCCGGGACGGATAGAGCCCGATGCCGCCCGTGCAAAGGGTTAACGCCGCCTCGGCACCTTGTTGCACGGGTCGCCGACGGAGGCGGTTTCGGGTAGGCTGAGGCAGGGGTGAGCCCTCGATCACGGAGGGACGCCTCTCTTGCCATTCAAAGCTAACCGGGACCGGCGCCACCACATTCCCAAGCGACGGCTTGGACAATAGTGCGAAATTTGAGGCGGGCTTGGAGGGCCTGTTGGCCTGGGATCGACACGAAAGACGATCCTGACGTGCCGGTCACTGACTTCGATGCGCTGCACGAGGGTACGGATGAGGTCGCGCCTGGTGGCCCAATCGGCCGCATCCAGGCCTTCACGGACCAGGCCTGCGAAGGTCTCCAGCTTGCCGATGACGAGGTGGAGTGAGCGCGCGTGTTCGGCGGCATTGCGGAGTGCGGCGGCCTCGGTCTCGAGCTCGGCGACGCGTTGCCGCAAGCCTGCCAAGCGCGGCTCGAACTCCGCCTTGCTGATCACGCCCTCCGCATAGCTGTCGATCAGCCGGCCCGTTCCGGCGCGCAGCTTGCTGAGCTGGCGCTCGATCGTCTCCAGCTCGGGCTGATCCGGCTCGCTGCGCACGGTCTGTAGACGGTGGTGGTACTCCTCCGCGACCTGGGCCGGGTTCTCGAGCAGCCGGCACACCTCGGCCCAGACCGCCGCGTCCAGCGGTCCCATGGGGAGAGGCGTGGCGTCGCACCGACGCTGGCCGGCGAAGCGATGGCTGTTGGTCCCGTTGCAGCGGTAGTAGCTGTACCCTGGTCCCGATGCGTGCAGGGACGCCTTCCAACGACCACAGAGCGCATAGCCGCAGGTCTGGCAGACCAGCAGGCCCTGAAGCAGATAGCGCGCACCCGCCTTGCGCTCGCGGCGGCGTCGCCGGTTCTCGCTCAGCTGCTCCTGCGCGGCCTCGAATAGCGCGGTGTCGATCAGCGCCGGGACCGGGATGGTAATCCACTGCTCGGCGGGAGCCAGGAACCGGCGGCGCGGATGCTTGGGGATCGGGGCGCGACCGCGCGGCGGCCGCAGCGGTGGTCGCCAAGGCGCCGAAGCCGATCTGCCGAAACGCGCTCGACCGGCGTAGGTAGGATTGGTGAGCAGCGCCGCAGCCATGCTCTCGTTCCAGCGCACCTTGCCCGTCGGGCTGGGTACGCCCGTCTCGAACAGGCGCCGGCACACCACAGCCAGGCTGGCGCGCTCCTGGGCGGCCCACTCGAACATGCAGCGGACCACCGCGGCCTCGCTCTCGACCACCTCGAAGCGTGCCTTGCCGTCCGCAGCCTCGCGATGGCCGACGACGCGGTAGCCGTAGGGCGCTCGGCCCAGCACGCTGACCATGCCGGCCTGCGCCAAGTGGCGCTTGCCGCGGCGGCTCCGCTCGACGATGCGCGCGCGCTCGTATTCCGCGAACATCCCCTGCAGCTGCAGCAGCAGGGTGTCCTCCGGTGTCTCGCTGATCGGTCGGTTGAGAAACACCACCTCGGTGCCGGAACGCCCGAACTCTTCGACCAACACCGCCTGGTGCGCATAGGAGCGCGCCAGACGGTCGGGCGCATGCACGTAGAGCACGTCGACCGCCCCCATCGCCGCGAGGTCGCGCAGCCGCTCCAGCGCGGGGCGGATCAGGCTTGCCCCGCTCTGGCCCTCGTCGAGGAAGCGTAGCTCGGCCCGGATGTCGTGGCCATCCGCAGCCGCGCGCGCCAACAGCGCCGCGACCTGGCTGTCGATGGTGTGTCGTTCAGCCTGCTGATCGGACGAGACCCGGGCGTAGATCGCCGCCCGGACCGCGACCGTCGCACGTGCCTGTCTCGAGGCCAATGCATGGACCTGCATCATGCGCCTCCTTGCCCAGCTGCATCCATGGGGAGAGGCGGACCAGACGCGACAGCGGCGGCACGAGATGCCGGTAAGCGCCCCTCAGCGCCTCCTGCCCGTCCCGCCGCGGCTCGAAGCCCACCTCCAGACTGAACCGCGAGACTGTCCTGCGCCGCCGCATCTTCGACGCCTCCGTCCCCGCTTGCCGTCTCCCGCCGGCCTCGGCATATGGGCCCTACAGGCTCCGCACGCATCCGTTGTGCTGGGTTGCGCAGCTCTTCACGCCAAAGGATCAGGGCCAGCCCCGGCGCCCTTTCGGCACCTTTGTCCAAGCCGTCGCAGAAGCACCGGGTCACCAACTGGGCCGAGTACGATGCGGGTCTGCGGGCCCGCGGCAGCCTCACAGTTTGGTTCACCCCCGAGGCGGTCGCGGCCTGGAAGGCTGTAAGCGGCCGTTTGAGGCCCGTCTTCCCGCGATGTGGGTGAATGTGCTGGGTCAGTCTGGAGCAGCAGGCTTCCGGGTGACGTTATGGATAGCGTTAAGGACGACGCGAAGGGTGTCGGTTATCGGCGGGTCGAAGTTCTGACGGGGCCTGGCCGGCGGCGGAGTTGGTCTGACGACGAGAAGGCGAGGATCGTCGCTGAGACGGCGGAGTCCGGCGCGAAGGTGACCGAGGTTGCCCGTCGTTGGCAGGTAAGCCCGCAGCAGGTCTTCGATTGGCGCCGGCAAGCGCGTCGTGCGCTGGCGGAGGCCACTGCGCCGGTGACACCGAGCTTCGTGCCGGTCGTCTCCGGACCACCGGCCCCAACTCTTGAAGCGGGGGGTGCAACGGTGCGCCAGGCGCCCTCGATCGAGTTGCAGCTGGCCGGCGTGGTGCTGCGCATTGCGCCTGACACCGATGAGGATCTGCTGACGACGGTGCTACGCGCGATCCGGGCCTCGGCGGCATGATCGCGCTGCCGGCCGGTGTGCGGATCCTGCTGGCGAGCAAGCCGGTGGATTTCCGGAAGGGCGCCCACTCCCTGGCAGCGCTGGCAGCCGCGGAACTCGGCACCGATCCATTCTCGGGCGTGGTGCTGGTGTTCCGCTCGAAGCGATCCGACCGGGTGAAGATCCTGACCTGGGATGACAGCGGCCTGGTGCTGATCTGGAAGCAGCTGGAGGCGAGCACCTTCCGCTGGCCGCCGATCGTGGATGGCACGCTGCGCCTGACCGCAGTCGAGTTCGCCGCGTTGTTCTCCGGGATCGATTGGCGACGCGTGCAGGCGACACGGGAGATTCCCAAACCGAGCGTGCCCGCATAGAATCGGCGGTACGATGCGCGCCGCGGACACCGACACGCCGACACTGCCGGAGGATCCCGCAGCACTGCGCGCGCTGCTGGTCGAGACACGGGTGCTGGTCGACACGCTGACTGCCGAGCGCGACACGCTGTCATCCAGATGCGACAGCGTGACCGCCGAACGCGACGCGCTGGTCGAGCGGAACGAGCGTCTCCGCCACCTGCTACTGAAGCTGCAGCGCCAGCAGTTCGGGCGGAAGTCGGAGCAGCTGACCGACGAGCAACTGCAGTTCGCCTTCGAGGAGATCGAGGCGACGCTGGCCGAGAATGCCGCGGAGGCGGGCAAGCAGTCGCCGGCGACCCGCGAGCAGCAGAAGCAACGCCGCCGGGCCAGCCGCGGCCGCCTGCCCGCGCACCTGCCGGAGATTGAGCAGGTGCTGGCGCCGGAGGCGACGACCTGCCCCTGCTGCCAGGGCCCGCTGGTCGAGATCGGCAGCGACACCGCCAGGCGGCTCGATTTGGCACGTTGATACCCTCCTCAATCTCGTGGGTAGGTCGAGAGATTAATGTGGCGAAGTTCTCCCCGAATAAGCTGCCGGAGCGCATCGATGGTCGCGGGTTCGTCGGGGAACAGATGGAGTTGGTACTTCGATCCGCGAGTGACGGTGATTCGCCCCGTGCGGATCCGGTGGTGGATCCATGCCTCCGAAACGCCGACCGCTTCGGCAAGCTGCGGTATTGTCAGCGCCCCCTCTACCCGGCGGCGCAGTTCCGGCCGGTATCGGATGCCCTGGGCGAGACGCAGCTTGCGGACCGTGTTCACCAGGACAGGTCGACCGTGGGCCAGGCGGTAGCCGCGCTCATTGAGAGTCGCGGCGATTTCGGCGTCAGCGGCTCCGGACCTCGCCATCGTCGCTACGCACCTCTCGATCTCGGCGATGCCGGACAGTTCGCGCAGGGCATGCCCGCCGGTGTCGGCAACCAGGTCGCTCCAGTCGCCGCCACTCCAGACGATCCGGACATTCACCCGGTCTGCTGCCGTGCGCTCCAGGACGACTTTCTCGATGAGGCACCGCAGCAGCGCCTTGCGCTGCGCAGGCGCGAGGCCAGGGTCTGCCCAGAGTGGCGGAAGGCTCTGCTGGATTTCCAGCAACTGCATTCGCAGCGTGGACGACGCAGCGCTGGCCGAGACCTTAGCGCCCTGGGATTCGAGGTCCATCCGATCATGGGCCGCCAGTGCTGCCTCAGCTGCGCGCAACTCGCTGAGGGCGGCCTCCCAGCGACGCTCCAACTCCGAGGCGACGAGGCGATTGTCCGGATCCACCTTGTCGAACTGGCGTTCCGCCAGGAGCGCGCGGTAACGGAGCCGTTCGATCTGCTGCGCGGCTGCGCGCCTGAGCGCGGCCTCGTTCTCGCGCCGCGTCGCCTCCGCCCGTTCGAATGCGTCCACCTCGGCCGGCGCCACGGCCTCGAGGAACGCCGAAGCCACCAGCGCATCCACCGGCGCCACGAGTACGTTCTGGCAGCGCGGCAGGCCCTGGTCGTTCTCGAGACTACGGCAGATGTAGCGCGCCCGGTTGTGGTACTGCACGGTCATCTTGCGGCCGCAGATCCCGCAGTGGACGAGGCCGTGCAGGAGGGCTGCACCGTCGCGCGGCACGCCCCGCGTCCCCTTGCGACAGTAGTCAGCGTAATTATCTTGCAGCGTGGCCACGATCGCCTCGTGCGTCTCCCAGCTAATGTAGGCAGGAAATCGATCCCGGACGACGACGCGCCATTCGGCTCGCGGGCGCGTGCGGGCCTTGGCGCGACCGCCGTCGGGCGGGCGCACCGCAGCTGTACGCCCGTAGACGAACGCGCCCGCGTAGGCCGGCTGCCGCAAGATACTGCAGATCGCATGCTTGGTCGGTGCGCGCCAGCAGAGGCCACCCTGGGGCCCCTCGCGCCTGGGCAGGGCGAGTTGGCGGGCCAGCAGCACCCGAAGTACCGCCTGGGCCGACCGGCGATCGAGGAAAGTGGAGAATACCAGCCGGATGCGATCCGCCACCTCGCGGTCGGGCGTGATGACGACCACCCCCGTGGGGTCGCGTTCGAGGCCGACCGGCAGCGGCAGCGCCAGGTCGCCACGGCCGGCTTTGGCGAGCAGCCCAGCGGTGAGCCGGCCACGAAGCGTGTGCATCTCCACCTCAGAGATCGTGCCCTTGAGGCCAAGCAGCAATCGGCCATTGCCGGTGGAGGGATCGTAGACCCCGTCCCTGTCGGCGATGAGGCAACGGCGGTACCCGCACAGATCGAGCAGGGGGTACCAATCGGAGCAGTTCCGGGTCAGTCGGGTGACCTCGTAGGAGAGCACGATGCCGACCTCGCCCAGGCCTACGCGGGCGAGCAATTCCTTGAAACCCGAGCGGTTGGCCGCGGTCGTGCCGCTCTCGCCTATGTCCTGGTCGATCACCTCGACATCCGCCTCGCGCCAACCGAGATCAACGGCGCGTTGGCGCAGCGCGTACTGCAGGCGTAGGCTCTCCCCGTTGCTCAGCACCTGGTGCGGCGTGGATTGGCGGACATAGATCAGGGCGCGCCGTGACAGGTGCGCCGGCGTGATCAGATCGGAGTGCATCACTCATCTCCCGCAGCGCCGATGCGAGCGCGGCAAGGGCGTACTCGCGTCGGGCGTCCGACAGGCGGGACCAGACTTCTCCGGGACGGATGCGCATGCCAGCGCCTCCCTGATCTCTCGGACGCGGGCAAGGAGAGAGGCCACGGCGTCGCCCGTGAGCTTGCTCCGCGGCGCATCAGCAGCGACGCGGAGACTCGTGCTGGAGATCGGGATCATCAGCAGCGCTTTGCCACCGTGCCTCACGTAAACGTGGCCACGGGTGAGGCGCGAGCCGGTCATGGAAACCAGCGGTAACTCCTTGCCGAACAGCGGATGACGCGGGTCGGTGACGCGCACCGAAACGTCCTCCGCCTCCGCAGCGCCCACCGCATCGGCAGGGGCATCAAGAGATGTTGTCGCTGGACGTGATCCCCGCCCAGTTCCGCGTCGTCGTGACGAAGCGGCCGAAGCTGGCGTGTCGCGCCTGCCCCGGCGTGGTCATGCAGGAGCCCGCGCCGGCCCGCCTGATTGAGGGGGGCATGCCGACCGAGGCAACGGTCGCGCATGTGCTGGTCTCCCGCTACGCGGATCACCTGCCCCTGTATCGGCAGGCGCAGATCCTGGCGCGCCAGGGGATCGAGATCGGCCGCGCGGTGCTTGCCGACTGGCTCGGCACGGCAGCCCGCGAGATCGCGCCCGTGGCGCGACGTATGCACGAGCTCCTGCAGACCTCGCCACGCCTGTTTGCGGACGAGACCACGATGCCGGTGCTCGACCCGGGGCGCGGTCAGACGAAGAAGGGCTATGCCTGGGCAATCGCCCGCGATGACCGGCCCTGGGGCGGCACCGATCCACCGGCTGTCGTGTTCCACTACGCGCCAGGCCGCGGCGCCAAGCATCCGAAGGCGCTGCTGGCCGATTACCAGGGCATCCTGCAATGCGATGGCTACGCCGCCTACAAGACGCTGGCCGCGGCCAAGGAGGGCATCACCCTCGCGTTCTGCTGGTCGCATGTACGAAGGGGGTTCATCGAGCTGGCCAAGGGCAACACCGCGCCGATCGCCACCGAGACGCTGCAGCGCATCGCCGCGCTCTACGCCATCGAGGCCGAAATCCGCGGCAAGCCGCCGGAGACCCGGCAGGCCGTCCGCCGGGCAAAGACCAAGCCACTGGTCGATGCGCTGTTCGCCTGGTTCGAGGACCAGCTCGCGCGCCTGCCCGGCGGCAGCCCGACCGCCAAGGCGATCCGCTATCCGCTGAACCACCGCGAGGGCCTGATCCAGTTCCTCGACGATGGCAGGATCGAGCTCGACACCAATGTGGTCGAGCGCGCCATCCGGCCCGTGTGCCTGAGCAGAAAGAACTCACTCTTTGCGTCCGGCGATGACGGCGGAACGCGGTGGTGCGCGGCAGCCTCGCTCGTCGAGACATGCAAACTGAATGGCGTCGACCCGCAGCGCTACTTCACCGACCTGCTTACCCGCCTGGTCAATGGCTGGCCCAACGACCGTATCGACGAGCTGATGCCCTGGTGCTAGGCCGACTCGCAGGAGCCGCCCTCCTCAGCTGAGGGCGCCAAGGGTCCGTAGCCGCCGCTTACTGTCCAGCAGGTCCGAGCGGTCGATCAGCCGTCGGGTGATGGCATGAGGGACCGGCACCTCGGCCTCCTGGACCGCCAGGCTCCTCCTTGAAAGCATGGAGCCAGGCGCCACTTACCATCCCACTGGATGGTGGGGGGATGGTGCCAATGGCTGACAACGTGCATCAACTGCGGCCCAAGGCCGGCGACACCGAGAAGATCACCATCAACCTCGGCTACGTCGATCTCGGCCATATCGACCTGCTGGTCCAGGATGGCTTCTACTCGAACCGTACCGACTTCATCCGCACCGCCATCCGCAACCAGATCGAGCGGCATGCCGAGGCGGCCAAGCAGTCCGTGGCCCGAAGGAGCCTCGACCTTGGCCTCCGGCACTACAGCCGCCAGGACCTGGAGGCGGCCCGGGCTGCCGGCCAGATGCTCGAGATCCGGGTGCTGGGCCTCGCCAGCATCGCCGGGGATGTCTCGCCCGAGCTCGCCCGCGCCACGATCGCCTCAGTCTCCGTGCTCGGGGCGCTACAGGCCAGCCCGGCGGTGAAGGCCGCCCTCGCCGACCGAAGTCGCTGACCATCCCCAAACCAGCCGAAGCACCCCTTCGGCAGGGCCGCCGCTTTCACCTGCTTCCCTTACCGACACCCCAAGCGGGATGCGGATCGAGCCTCCTTGCGAGGAGGCCTGACCTGCGCCTGCGCACAGAAAGCACCTGACATGAACGCCATGCTGCCCCCTGACATGCTCGAGGCGACCCGCCTCACCCGCGAAGGCCGGCTCACTGAGGCCAGCGCGCTGCTGCAGCGCCTGTTCCACAACCAGGGTGTCCCGGATGCTGCGTCCGGCACCCCGCACGGCACTGCCGCCCCTTCTGCCGGGCGCCGCCCGCGTATCCTCGATGTGGACCCCGAGACGGGTAAGACGACGGATCCTGGGCCAGCCTCACCTGCCAGGGCGGCGCGCGGCTTCGCAGCCAGGCTGCGGCCGACCAACGGGCCTGCAGGGCCAACCCTGCCGCAGATGCCGGAGGCGCTGCGCGGCTTCCTTGGGCAGCTCAACAGCGGCGGCGGCCTGCAGCCGGGACCGGGCGGGCTGGGCATGCGTGCTCCGGCGCAGGCTCCCGATCCGCTGCCGGACGGGGCCCAGTTTGTCACCGGGTCCTTCAGCAGCGACGCCGGGACCCGCGGCCACAAGCTCTACATCCCCAGCACCTACCGCGGCGAACCAGTGCCGCTGCTGGTCATGCTGCATGGCTGCACCCAGTCACCGGATGACTTCGCCGCGGGCACCCGCATGAACACGCTGTCGGAGGAGCACGCCTGCCTGGTGGTCTATCCGGGGCAGCCGAGCTCGGCCAATGCCCAGAAGTGCTGGAATTGGTTCAGCCCAGGCGACCAACAGCGCGATCAGGGCGAGCCCTCGTTGATCGCCGGCATCACCCGCCAGATCATGCGCGACCATGCGGTTGATCCGCGACGCGTCTATGTCGCCGGGCTCTCCGCTGGCGGGGCAGCGGCCGCCATCATGGGGGTGACCTATCCCGATCTCTACGCCGCGGTCGGGGTGCATTCCGGGCTAGCCTGCGGAGCCGCCCGCGACATCCCCTCCGCCTTTGCCGCCATGCGGCAGGGTTCTGCGGCACCATACCAGTCGGCCGAAGGGGGCCGGCGGGTTGTCCCGACCATCGTGTTCCACGCGGACCAGGACGGTACGGTGAGCCCCCGTAACGGCGACCAGGTCATCGCCCAGGCGAGGGCGGCGGCAGCCATCGGCCTGCAGGCCAGGACGGAGCGTGGCCAGGTGCCCGGCGGGCATGCCTACAGCCGCACCCTGCACACCGATGCCAGTGGCCAGCCGATGCTCGAGCAGTGGGTCATCCATGGCGGCGGCCATGCCTGGTCCGGCGGCAGCCCGGCCGGCTCCTACACCGATCCTCGCGGACCCGACGCCTCGCGCGAGATGCTCCGCTTCTTCCTCGACCACCCGCATCCCGCCACCGCATAGCGGGCTGCGGAGCCGACGCTCAGCTAGGGGCGTCGGCTCCAATGCGGCGCAGACGCTGGACCGGAGCTGAGTGACCAACCGATACTCACGGGACCAACACCAAACGCCGGGGCCCAACCGTATGCCGACCCTCATGACCCGCCCGACCTTCGAGCGCCTGGCGCAGGTGCGAGCCCAGTTGATCGACCAGGGCTTCGCTCCTGCCACGCCGGAACGACCGGGCATCGCCGGCCTCTTCCTCCCCTGGGCCGGCCAGCGGCTGGTGGAGGCCGGGGGCATCTACTGGGTCGGCGCCGCTACCGAAGGTGCCTACGGCAGCGAGGGCGAGCAGACCTTTGAGGCTTGCCACGAAAGAGCCGCTAGGCTCTGTGATCGTGGCCCGCATGCCCTACCACAATGCCCTCTGGCACGCATTCGTAATCGCCGCTGCTACGTGCCACTACGTGGTGGTCCTCCACCTCGCCGCAGCCGCCGGCTGACGGGCATTCGGTACGGCCGTCAGCGATTGGTCACGCCACCGAACTGCCTGTTCCTTGTTGGTGGCGCGGGCATCGGATCCGGGTAGCAGGCCATGGCAACCAGCGCCGCCGCTCCTCAGGCCGCGCAGTGATGAGCGGGCAAGCGTGACCTCCACGCATCCGTGCCCTTCGCCAGACGTGAATGCCCGGCCCTCAGCGTCGCGCCCTGCCCTTCTGGATCTCACGCTCGATCGCTGCGCGCTCGGCCGAACCGGCCCGGCGGATGATCTCCCGGACGATGGCGGGAGATACGCGGTGCCGCTTCGCGAGGTAGGCGACCTCCTCCTCGACCTTGATGGCGGCGGTCGGGTCCGCGCTCTCCGCCTTCGTCCTGCTTTGTACCACGGAATACCCCTGTGATTAGGGCGCCGCTCAAAACGGGGCCCAGTGCGAAGACCCCCGGTCGAGCGCCCGCCGGCAGCCCTTTGGGCACACTGCCCAACGGTCAGCGCCCTGGTCAGCGAAACATCGGACCGCAGCCGGCCCGAGACTGCCCTCAGCCCAGTGGCGTGGCTGGCCCGCGTCGGATCTGGCTCTCCCGCACCACACGCTCGTGGCCGTCACGGACGTTCCTCACCCGGTACTCGCGGTCACTGGAGTCGTTGGGCAGCTGGCGAACGACCGTGTAGATTCCAGGCTGGGCGGTGCCATCGAACCTGGCGGGCACGAACTCGATGCTTTGCCCGACTGTGAAGCTGTGAAGCGGCATGGCGGTTCCTCGCGGGGCGGTTTCGGCGACGGCGCCGATACAGGGTGATTGGGCGGCCCGCGCGCCGTGTCGCCCCGAGGTCAGCCGATAAGGTCGAGAATAATCCGGCGGAGTTCTTCCCGCGTCAGGCCCGCTTGCTCGGGTTCCCGGGGAGCGGCAACGACTGGCTCAGCCGCAGTGGCCGCATTGGTTGAGTGGGACTCGCCCCGAGCCCGAACGGGTGTCACGGACATACTTCCTTTCGCGGCGACGTCGGTTTGGACGCCGACCTGCGAGGTCATAGTTTCAGTCAACGCAGCGATGTTTGTGCGATGCGTGGCCGGACGCGGATAGCGCGGCCACCGGCATGCCGATCGCAACCTCCGCCTCCTCCCGATCCGGGAAGGCGAGGCGGCAGGAGGAGCGGTCGCTGAAGCGGCCGCTCCTCCCTGGCGGTCAGGCCAGCTTCAGATTGCCGGCCGAGCTCTTGCCCTGCTGGCCCTGCTGCAGGTCGTATTGCAGCTTCTGGCCTTCCTGCGGGTTGCCGATCCCGGCGCGCTCGACGTCGGAGATGTGGAGGAAGACATCCTTGGAGCCGTCGTCGGGCTGAATGAAGCCGTAGCCCTTGGTCGCGTTGAACCACTTTACGGTGCCGATGGCCATGATGGTGTTCCGTTCATGACAAAATGCCGCCGGCGCGGGATCGCGCGGCGGATCAAGCTTCGAGGGGAAACGGAAACCAGGCTCGGCGCTCAATCATGAGCAGGGAGAGCAGGCCGAACCAAACGAGTTTGACCGGACCCATATGGGGCACCAAGGCACCCGTCGCAATCCCCAACGCGCTGATTGTAAGGCCGCTACGCCCTTATTCCGTCACCTGACGTGCGCGGACCATCAAGGCCGCGGCCAAGCACTTCTCCAGCCACGGCCAGCCCGCTACGGGGAGCGTTCGGCATTGCCGATTTGGGAGGCTCGAGTGGCGTACTCTAACCGGCCTTCTCGCCCTGACTGAACCGGTCGGCTTCCGACCCAGCGCGCATGGCTGGTTCTCAAACGCGAAGCTCAGATGCCCTGGCTGAGATCGCCGGGGTAAAAGGTCTTCCTCTGCACCCAGCGGAAGCTCTCGTGTTTGGTAATCGCGGCTAGCTCGATCGCACCGCCGACTACCTTTGGCAGTGAGACGGCAAATCCAACAAAGTCTATTGTAGCCTCAGCAGGGTGTAGCCCTAACCAATACGGCGGCGTTCAGCCGCTGTCGGCCGCCAGAGCCTTGGCCAGCTCTCGCGGGTCGACAGGTATTGCCTGGACGACAGCGCCGGTGCGGGTCGTCTGAAGCGTGATCGTGGTCGAGACCCGCCGATAGGCCGGGAAGGAGAGGCCTTCGATGAGTTCCTCTTCGGTTTCCACGGCATAGGTCCCAGCGGGCTGTGGCTCTGCCCACCCCTTCAGTAGGAAAGAGCGCCTGAAGATCATGTCCTCGCGGCGCGTCCGGTTCAACACGGCTAACCTCCCTCAATATGGGCTAAATCAACACAGCATTGCGCCGGGGCCGGCGAAGTGGCGGATCCCACGATGCCTCTGCATGGTGCGTCGGTGGCCCCGGCCCGCGCCCAGCCGCGCACGCCGCGGCACAGCCGGTGTCGGTCGCCTATATCGCGGCCCACCTGGTGCGCTCCAAGCAGGTTCGCCGCCGTCCTTAACACTACCAACGATCCGCCCCACCGTGCGGCGTCTCCCCAGACGCTCTGGCTTTCCACCCTTGGATCCTCAGGGGTGCGGCGTGGATCCGTCACGCGTGCCGGCCTGGGAATTGATCAGACGACATTGGCGCCAGACACGCATTGGTGGCGGGCGAGGTGACCAAGTCGGCATGGCCTCATCGCCACGCCCGCCAACCTTCATGCCTTATCTGGGCTAGTAATCCGACTCGCCCATGCTGTCGCCCGACGATCCGCCATTCCGGCCCTGCCTCTCAACGTGCTCGCCGACCATTGCCTCGGTGGTGATCAGCAGCCCGGCAACCGAGGCCGCGTGCTGCAGCGCAGCTCGCACGACCTTGGTCGGGTCGATGATGCCGGCCGCCACCAGGTCCTTGTGCTCGCCGGTCTGCGCGTCGAAGCCCCAGTCGTAGTCGGTATTCTCCAGCACCTTGCCGGAGATTACCGCCCCGTCCTCGCCCGCGTTTTCAGCGATCTGCCGTAGTGGGGCTTGGACAGCCCGCCGCACGATCTCGATGCCGAAGCCCTGGTCGCGGTTGGCTGGGTGCAACTTGGCCAGGACCAGGCCGGCGCGCGCGAGTGCGACGCCGCCGCCCGGCACAATGCCTTCTTCGACCGCGGCGCGGGTCGCGTGCAGGGCGTCATCGACGCGGTCCTTGCGCTCCTTCACCTCGACCTCGGTGGAGCCGCCGACGCGGATCACCGCCACGCCGCCGGCCAGCTTCGCCAGCCGCTCCTGCAGCTTCTCGCGATCGTAATCCGAGGTGGTGTCCTCGATCTGTGCCCGGATCTGCTCGACACGGCCCTTGATGGTGTCCTTGGAGCCGGCACCATCGACGATGGTGGTCGCCTCCTTCTCGATCCGTACATTCTTCGCGGAGCCGAGCTGGGCCAATGTCACGTTCTCGAGCTTGATGCCGAGGTCCTCGGAGATCACCTGACCGCCCGTGAGAGCCGCGATATCCTCGAGCATCGCTTTGCGGCGATCACCGAAGCCCGGCGCCTTCACGGCCGCGACCTTCAGGCCGCCACGGAGCTTGTTGACCACCAGGGTGGCCAGCGCCTCGCCCTCAATGTCCTCCGCGATGATCAGCAACGGGCGGCCTGACTGCACCACCGCCTCGAGCAGCGGCAGCAGCACCTGCAGGCCCGAGAGCTTCTTCTCGTGGATCAGGATGTAGGGATTGTCCAGGTTGACGATCATCTTCTCCGCGTTGGTGATGAAGTACGGAGAGAGATAGCCACGGTCGAACTGCATCCCGTCGACCACATCGAGCTCGGTCTCGATGCCCTTCGCTTCCTCGATCGTGATGACACCCTCGTTGCCGACCTTCTGCATGGCCCGCGCGATCATCTCGCCGATCTCGCGTTCGCCGTTGGCGGAGATCGTACCGACCTGCGCCGTCTCCGCCTCGGTGGTGATCTTTCGGGTGCGCGCGGCGAGTTCACCGACCAAGGCGGCCACGGCGAGGTCCACGCCGCGCCTGAGGTCCATCGGGTTCATGCCGGCGGCAACCGCCTTGCCGCCCTCACGGACGATCGCCTGCGCCAACACGATGGCCGTTGTGGTGCCGTCGCCAGCGATGTCATTGGTTTTCGAGGCCACCTCACGCACCATCTGCGCGCCCATGTTCTCGAACTTGTCGGCCAGCTCGATCTCCTTGGCGACAGTGACGCCATCCTTGGTGATCCGCGGTGCGCCGTAGCTCTTGTCGAGGACGACATTGCGACCCTTGGGCCCGAGCGTTACCTTCACCGCATCGGAGAGGATGTCGACGCCGCGCAGCATGCGCTTGCGTGCGTCTTCGCCGAAACGAACGTCTTTGGCTGCCATGATGCCTGGTGCTCCTGATGGGGGGGGGTGGTGGGGCGGACTCGGCGGAAGGCGGTGTCAGGCAGCTTTCCTGGCCACCGCGGGGGCGCCCTCGACCACGCCCATGAGGTCAGACTCCTTCATGATCAGCAGATCCTCGCCGTCGATCTTGACCTCGGTGCCCGACCACTTGCCGAACAGCACGCGGTCACCGGCCTTGACGTCGAGGGCCGTGACCACGCCCGCGTCGTTGCGGGCACCCGGACCGGCGGCCACAACCTCACCCTCCATCGGCTTCTCCTGCACCGTGTCGGGGATGATGATGCCGCCCTTGGTCTTCTCCTCGGCATCGAGCCGGCGGACAACGACCCGGTCGTGCAGGGGGGCGCAAATTCATGGCGGGGATCTTTCTGGTGCCAGCGTCGCGGCTGGTCTGCTTGCCCGCTCAGACAGCGACCGGCACCGTTGACCGGCCGGCTGGCACTCTGCCCTCGGGAGTGCCAGAGAGGTGGGTGGCCGCCAACCTGGTTACAAGGCAGGAACAGACGCTTGCGGCGTTCTGTTCGAAAATCGCGCCAGAGGTGCTGGGATCTATGGGCGGCTACAGGCAGGGTCTCTCCCGGGCAGGATTGGACCGCGCGCTCTTGGAAGCGAAGCAGGAGGCGGCCAGATTACGATGCCGGGGACGGCCTCGCTCCCCTGGGCTGTAGGCATCCCCACGGACGGCGGGACGCCCAACCGGCATATTCCTGTGCATCTTTGACGGCGGGGAGCTAGGGTTCGCCCTGGATCCGGGCCGATCCGAGGGGCAAGCATGGAGGCCTCGGCGCTCTTCGACTGGATAGCGCAGCACCGCGAGACGCTCGCCTGGCTGGCGGGCGGCGTGGCGACCGCCGCCGGCGGGCTGTGGATGGTGGTCCGCTACTTCCTCGACCGCAGCGCCAGCCATTCCGCCCCAGACCGTGCTCCCAAGACCCCGGGCAAGCCGGCCGGCCCCGTGGTGACCGCGGCCGGCGGGCTCGGCGCGGGCCGTACCCTGCGGGTTGGGCGTGACGTCACCCTCACCCAGAACCGCATCCCGGGGGCAGCCTTCGGGCTCGCCGCCCTGGGCCTGCTGCTGCTCGGCTACGCCCTCGTCACCAGCGGCGACCAGATCACGGCGCAGAACAGCAACGTGAACACCGGTGCCCTGAGCAACAGCCGGATGGAGGTGAACCCCTCCGGGCCGGTGGGTGGGCCCAACCGGTGATTGCTCGGGCCGCGGTGCTCACCCTGCTGCTGGCGGGCCCGCTCGCGTCCTGGCCCGTTCCCGCCCAGTTCCTCGGCGATCGGACCGAAGCCACCTGCGCCAACGTCAACCTGGGTTTGCCCCGTCTCGGTGGACATCCACGAAGCTTTCGCGTGAGGTGTCCCCCAATGCCCAAAACCCATCCTGCGTACGCGCCGGAGTTCCGGCGCCAAATGGTCGAGCTGGTCCGTGCCGGACGCGACCCGGCCGACCTTGCCCGCGAGTTCGAACCCTCCGCCCAGGCCATTCGGAACTGGGTGGCTTCTGCCGACCGGCAGGAGGGTCGGCGTGAGGTGAAACCTGCCCCCGCCGAGACCGGCCTGAATGCCACCGAGCGCGAGGAGCTCGCGCGGCTCAGGCGCGAGAACAAGCAGCTGCGCCAGGAGCGCGACATTCTCTCTCGAGCGGCGGCCTGGTTTGCCCGCGAGACCGGGACGATCCCGTCCGGGTCTTCGAGTTCATGAAGGCAAACCAGGCCTCCTTCCCGATCACCCGGATGGCCCGCCTGCTCGGCGTCTCGCGCGCCGGCTACTACGCTTGGCTCGGTCGGCCTCTGTCGGCCCGTGCCGAGGAGGATGCGGCGCTGCTGCGGCGGATCCGCACCGTGCACGCGACCTCGCGCCAGACCTACGCCGCGCTTACGGTGCATGCCGCCCTGCGCTCTGCCGGTATCCGGCACGGCCGCAAGCGCATTGCACGGCTCATGCGCAGCACCGGGCTGGTCGGTGCCAGCCATCGCCGCGGCGGACCGGTGACAACCCGCCGTGACGACAGCAGCAGGCCGGCGCCGGACCTGGTCGACCGCAACTTCACGGCCAGCGGTCCCAACCAGCTATGGGTCGCAGACATCACGTTCATTCCCACGGCAGCCGGCTTCCTCTACCTCGCCGTCGTGCTCGATGTCTGGAGCCGCAAGGTCGTTGGCTGGGCTACCGCCAACCATCTCCGCACCGAGCTGGTGCTCGATGCGCTCGACATGGCCGTCGGCCAACGCCGGCCGCGCGGCGTCATTCACCACTCGGATCAGGGGTCGCAACCCAGGCTCAACTGGTCGTCGCAACGCCTGCCTGAGCCGATCGCAGCGCCTCGTCAAGCGCTTCGGCTGGCGTTCTCCAGCCGAGCGTCTTGCGAGGCCTGCCATTGAGCGCCGCAGCCACGGCCGCGAGGTCATCGGCGCCGTGCGCGCTCAGGTCAGTCCCCTTCGGGAAGTACTGCCGCAGCAGCCCGTTGGTGTTCTCGTTCGTGCCACGCTGCCACGGGCTGTGCGGCTCGCAGAAGTACACCTGCACGCCGGTGTCGATCCGCAGCCGGGCGTGCTCGCTCATCTCCGCCCCCTGGTCCCAGGTCAGCGACCGGCGCAGCGCCTCCGGCAGGGTGGTGATCATGCGGGTGATGGCGTCGCGCACCGCTTCCGCCCCATGCCCGGCCAGCGCCGGGCCGTTCTTGACGCGCGTTCCCTCTCCATGACCCGGCATGCGGGGCAGGTGCAGCAGCATCGTGAACCGCGTCGTGCGCTCCACCAGGGTGCCGATTGCTGAGCTGCCAAGGCCAAGGATGAGGTCTCCCTCCCAATGCCCCGGCACGGCCCGGTCGTCCGCCTCCGCCGGGCGCTGGCTGATCAGCACCTCGGGCGCGACATGCGACTTGCCGCGCCCCCGGCTCCGCGCCCGCGGCACGCGCAGCGCCCGCCCGGTTCGCAGGCAGGCCGTCAGCTCGCGGCGCAGCGCGCCGCGGCCCTGGACGTAGAGCGACTGGTAGATGGCCTCATGGCTGATCCGCATCGCACCATCGCCAGGAAAGTCGAGCCGCAGCCGCCGCGAGATCTGCTGCGGGCTCCATCCTCTCGCCCAGCGCCGAGGCTGCCTCGGTCCATGCCGCCGGCCCTTCCACGGCACCGCCGGTCCGGGCACCGTAGCCCCGCCTGGAGAGACCACGGCACCCGCCAGCCGATCTTGCACATACGCCCTCAGCGCCGGGTGCGTCACCAGCTTCGCCGGCTTCGGACGCCGCGCCGCCCGCTCAGCATGCCACTGCGCCGTCGTGGCCCTGTACTCCAGGTTGCCGCTGCGCGTGGCCGCATTGCGCCGTAGCTCGCGCGAGACCGTCGATGCCGCCCGTCGCAGCCGCCGGGCAACCTCTCGCACTCCACAGCCCTGGGCTCGCAGCAGCGCAATCTCCTCGCGCTCCGCAAACAACAGGTATCGTCCCGAAGGCGGCTTTGACGACCGCCCGAGCGTCGATGGTGGCATCCCGCCCGCCTCCCGAAACCAGCGGGACCCAACCGCCTCCGACACCCCCACGCCGATCGCCGCGTCCCAGCTCGACTGTCCCGCCGCAATCAACGTCCAGAAGCGCCGCTGGTCCTCACGCCGGGCTACTCCCGGGCGGCCTGGCGAAGGAGACTTCGCCCGCAAAGCCCGATCCGAACGCCGCCGACCCGCCATCGCAACCACCCTCCGCCTTGGTGTTGCGACGACCACTTGAATCCACCCAATATACGTCCCTGGCGTTCGGCAAGCGCTGCAGAGAAGCCGGCATCCGGCCGTCCATGGGTTCCGTCGGCGACGCCTATGACAATGCCCTGTGCGAGAGCTTCTTCGCCATCCTGGAATGCGAGTTGCTCGCGCGACGCCGCTTCGCCTCCCACGCCGAAGCGCGCATGGCAACCTTCAGCTTCATCGAGGCCTGGTACAACCCAGCCAGGCTCCATTCATCGCTGGGCTACCGATCGCCCATGACCTACGAAAAAGAGGAGCATCAAGCCGCCACAGCAGACCCGTAATCAACCAAGCCCATCAACTGTCCACCAGAGCGGGACAAACCCAGTCAACGCCGTCGCGGGCGCATTCGCGGGCCACCTTGTCGTATTCGCGCAGCACCGTCGGCAGCCGGAGCTGCTTGAGATGATGCGCCAGCAGGACCTGTGGCGTCCCCTGGCTGGTGCCATGCGGCATGGCATCGGCTGCGGTCATGCCGCCTGCTCCTGCAGCAGCGCAGCGTAGTCCGCGGCCCGGGTCATGCGCACGTCGGTGCCCGGCAGATAGGGATAGGCGGTCAGGTCGAGCCTGGCCGGACGCCGCTCGATCCGCGCCAGGACGATCTGCCGGACCGCGTCAAAGCCGATGGCGCCGAGATGGATGGCCTCGGCCACCGCGGCAGCCACCACCTCCTTGGCGGCGATCTCCAGCAGCCGCAGGACCTGGATGAACTCCCGCTTGCCGCGGTTGCCCATACGCGCCTCCAGCAGCTGGCGGAGGTGCTGGAAGGCCGGTGGCAAAGCCCAGCCCTGGAGGGCCGCCGCCTGGTCGAGCGCGCCCGGCTTGGTTTCGAGCAGCGCCAGGTAGTGCAGCGGGTCGTAGACGAACTCGCCGTGGCCATAGGAGCGAGCGTGGCGGGCGATCGGCGCGCCGTCGCACAGGATCACCACCGCGTCGACGAAGCCCTTCACCAGCACCGTCTGGAACCCATGCGCGGTCGGCACCGAGTAGCCATTGCCGCGATAGCGGACCAGGGCAGTGGACGACACCCGCGCGCTGATCGTCTCGCAGGGCTCCAGGGCAACACCCGGCAGGTGCTGCAGCGCCGCCAGATCCGCTGCCAGACGCGTGCCGATCGTCTCGGCATGCCGGCCCGCCCGGTCGGACTGCCGCAGCCGGCAGCGCTCCGCCAGCATGGCGTTGAGCGCCTCGTAGCTAGCGGCGATCGGCACCGGAGTGAGGAAGTTAGAGCGGGCAAACTTCACCAGCCCCTCCACCTTGCCTTTGTCGTTCCCCTTGCCGGGCCGGCCAAACCGGTCCTGGAACAGGTAATGGCTGACCAGGCCGGTGAAGGCTCGCGTCCGCTCGCGCTTGCCGTCGCCGCAGATCCTGGCCACCGCGATCTTGAGATTGTCGTAGAGGATCGACAGCGGCACGCCGCCGAAGAAGGCGAAGGACGACACGTGCCCGTCGAGGAACGCCTCGGTCGTCTCGCGCGGGTAGGCCTTCACGAAGCAGGCGTCCGACTGTGGCAGGTCCAGGCAGAAGAAATGCACCTTCTGGCGAACCCCGCCGATCACCGCCACCGCCTCACCGAAATCCACCTGGGCATGGCCGGGCGGGTGCGCCAATGGCACGAAAGTCTCCCGGCCACGCGCCCGCTGCCGTCGCACATGATCCTTCACCACCGTATAGCCGCCGCCATAGCCATGCTCGTCGCGCAGCCGCTCGAAGATCCGCTTGGCCGTATGCTGCTGCTTGGGCGGAGCCGCCCGGTCTGCCTCCAGGATCGCCTCGATCACCGGGGTCAGCGGCCCCAACTTGGGCTTGTCGGCCGGCTTGGTCCGCACATACCCCGGCGGCGCCGAGTATCGGCACATCTTGGCAACCGTGTCCCGGCTCAGCCCAAAAACCCGGGCCGCCTCCCGCCGGCTGTGACCCTCCATGAAAACAAACCGCCGGACCGCCGCGTAGGTCTCCACCACAAACATCTCCCGGCGCATCCCCTGATCCCTCAGGGCATCCGCCTACCACTGGCCGGGTTTTACACCGCCCGCAGCCGCATCATGCCGCCGCTCCAGTGGCCGACTTTCTCTCCGCCGCGCACAGCCACTCGTCGTTCTGCTCGAGCATGAGGGCGCCGACGAGCCTGACGACGGCTGCGGCATTTGGAAATATGCCGACCACGTCGGTGCGGCGCTTGATCTCGCCGTTGAGACGCTCAATGGGGTTCGTGCTGGCAATCTGTGGCCAGTGCTCGCGCGGGAAGGCGGTGTAGGCCAGGACATCCTCGCGTGCGTCATCCATCAGTTCGGCCAGCTTCGGCGCCCGCTCGCGCAGCGCGTCGGCGACGCTGTTCCACTGGCTGCGGGCGTCAGCCGCGGTCTCCTGGGCGAAGATGGTCTTCAGCATGGCGATGACGGCGGGACGCTGCTTGGCCGGCACGTGGGCCAATGCGCTCCTCATCCAGTGCACTCGGCACCGCTGAAGGCTGGCGTGGAACACCTTGGAGGCGGCGGCGCGCAGGCCCTTGTGGTCATCGGCGATCACCAGCCTGACCCCGCGCAGGCCGCGGTCGGCCAGCGAGCGCAAGAACCCCTTCCAGAAGACCTCTGCTTCGGAAGCACCGGTGGCCACGCCCAGCACCTCCCGCCGGCCATCGGTGTTCACGCCAACAGCGATTATCGTCGCGGTCGAGACAATGCGGCCGCCCTCGCGCGCCTTCACGTAAGTGGCGTCGATCCACAGGTAGGGCCATTGGCCCTCGATTGGGCGGGTGAGGAAGGCCCCCACCCGGCCATCGATCTCCTCGACCAGGCGGCTGACCTCGCTCTTGGACACGCCCGAGGCGCCCAGCGCCTTGACCAGGTCATCAACGGCGCGGGTCGAGATCCCCTGGATGTACGCTTCCTGGATGACCGCGGTCAGCGCCTTCTCAGCGGTGCGCCTCGGCTCAAGAAAGGACGGAAGGTACCTGCCCCGGCGCAGGCGCGGGATCTCCAGGTCGATCCGCCCGACCCGGGTGTCCCAGGCCCGCGCACGATACCCGTTCCGCTGCACCAGCCGGGCGGGCTCCCGCTCCCCGTGCGCCGCCCCGGTGCGGACCTGCACCTCGGCCTCCATCAGCCTTTCGGCGGCAAAGCCCAGCATCTCGCGCACCAGGTCGGCATCCGCGCGCTTCTCGATCAGCTCCAGCAGCGCCATTCTGTCGTCGGTCATCGTCGTCTCCGTGCTTGGGGTTCCGATTCGCAACCAGAACCTTAGCCGGAGATCGACGATGGCCACCGCACCCGGGCGGCCACGCCGTGGATAAGTGGCCTGCCTGCGCTCCGCTCCTGGGGCACGCTTCGGCAGGCCACTTACCCACAGCTGCTACACCAACCGTCGGGACACGAGCCCTGCTCGCTCCGGAGTGCGCAACGGTCGCAGCTTTACCTACATCTTCCGTTCCGCTGCTCCTCAGAGCCCTTTCCTGGCGGCATTTGCCGGCCTCGACCGTCTTGCACTGCCGGGGAGCGCTTTGATCAGAAGGTGGCAGACGCCCCAAAACCGCAGTAAATTTAGCCCATAACCCAACTTTAAGTTGCGCAATGGACCTGGAGCTGGCCTTTTGAGCCGTATCCAGCTTGGTTGCGCTTTGCAGCCCGCCCCTTGAAGCGAAGGATCACTGCGTTGCTTCATCGTTTGTTGGCGGCCGATGCGCCGGAGTTCATGCGTGACGGCACGGCAAAGCGGCAATAGGCTGGCGGCCTTGCGATATTTCAAGGCAGCCGCGACAGCCAATCCCAAGGATCGGCAGGCGCGGATAGAACTCGCCCGAGAGTTGGCGGCCCTGGGTCGCCAGGACATGGCTGAGGCCGTGTTGCGGAGACTTCCTAGTGAGCGAGTGACGCACAGCCGAGAGAGCCAGCGCCTCGCCGCAGCCTAAAGGGCGAGATGCTCCGCTTCTTCCTCGATCACCCCGTATCCCGCGACTGCATAGCAGGCTTTGGACCCGATGCTCAGTGTTTGAACGTTGGCTTTGGAGCGGCGGTGGTGCAGACCCTGGGCCAGCGCTGCAGCAGGGCAGACGACGAGGGGTGGCGAGCGCAATCGGGTCAGCCGCCGAGCCTGAGACCGGTCCGGCGGACCACCTCACCCCAGAGCCGGGTTTCGTCGGCGATGAAGGCGGCAGCCTCCGTCGGCGGGCTGCCGACCGGCTTGCAGGCCTGCTCCATCAAGCGCCGCTCGACCTCAGGCCGCTGCACCGCCGCGACAACATCGGCGCCGATGCGCGCGACCAGCGCATCCGGCGTGTCGCGCGGCGCCATGACCGCATACCAGGCTATTGCATTAACCCCGCTGAGCCCGGCTTCGGCGACGGTCGGAATATCCGGCAACCGCGCCGCGCGCTCCTCCGCGCAGATGGCGAGGATGCGGATCGTGCCTGCAAGGTGGTTCGGGAACGAGAACGCGATGTTATCAAAGAAGACGTCCACATGTCCGGCGACCAAGTCATTCAGCGCCGGCGCGGTGCCGCTGTAGGGCACGTGATTGAAGCGGACGCCGGCGCGGTGCTCGAACAGCACGGCAGTCAGGTGCGACGTCGTCCCGAGCCCCTGGTTGGCCGCGTTCAGCCGACCTGGCTCCGCCTTCGCGCGCCGGATAAGTTCCTCCAGCGAGGTGATACCGGAGCGGATCGACACGTCCACGACATTCGGCGCGCTTGCCAGCAGGCTCACCGCCTTTAGCTTCGTCGGGTCGAAGGGAAGGTTGGCATAGAGATGCTGGTTGATGGCGATGGGCGGCGGCGGAGAGGCAAGCAGCGTGTAGCCATCGGGCTCGGCATTCGCGACCAGCGCCGTGCCGATGTTGCCGCCGGCGCCGGCGCGGTTGTCGATCACGATCGGCTGCCGCCAGACCGGCCGGAGCGCCTCTGCCACGATGCGCGGCACCAAATCAGCGGTGCCGCCGGCGGGAAAGGGCACGATGATCCTCACCGGCTGGCTGGGCCAGGCCGGCTGCGCCTCGGCTGCGCCGGGTGCCAGTCGTGACAGGGCACCCGCTGCGACCACCGTTCCAAGGCTCCGTCGCTTCATGGTGGATCCCCTCTCGCCCACCCCGCCGTCACTACAGAAGCTCCGCGACGGCCGCCTTCGCTTCGGGCACGACATCATGGTCGTAGAGCCAGCGCCGGAAGGCCGCATGCGCAGCGATCTCCGCATCGCGCACGGCAAGGTCGGCATAGAGGCTGTCGTAGCGCAGCCCGTTCTGGCGTGCGCCGCGCTGGACCTCTGCCACACGTTCGCTCCGCAGCTTCTCATAGGCGAGCAGCCTGGCGGGCGCTGTGTAGCGGTCGGCGCGTGCGAGTATCGTCGCGAGCGCCATACCGTCTTCGATCGACTGGTTGGCGCCCTGACCGAGATGCGGGAGCATCGGATGCGCGGCGTCGCCGAGCAGCGTGAGCCGCCCACGTGTCCACGAGGGCAGCGGCTCGCGATCGTAGAGCGCCCAGCGGAAGGTGTGCCGCACCTCGCGAAGTAGCCCGCCGATCCGCTCGTCCCAGCCGGCGAACTCCGCGCGGAGCTGGTCGGGGTCGCCCGGCGCCGACCAGGATTCCTGCATCTCCTTGTCCGTCGGGACGAAGCCCACATAGTTGAAGAGCCTGCCGGCACGCACGGGGAAGACCAGGAAGTGCTTTCCCTTGCCGAGCCACATTTGCCAGCGATCCGTCGGCCAGTGCGGGACCCGCTCATGCGGGACCAGGCCGCGATAGGCGACCGAGCTCGAGAAGATGGGGCACGACGGTGGCGCCACATATTGCCGCAGCTCGGAATGGATGCCGTCCGCGGCCACCACCAGCTCGGCCTCAACTGACGCGCCGTTGGCAAAGGTGAGACAGGCCCTCTCGTCATCCTGACGGAAGCCCGTGCAGCGGTGCCCGGTATGCACGACCTCGGGCGGCAGCCTGGCCGTGAGCATCGCTACCAGGTCGGCGCGGTGCATGCCATAGGTCGCGTTCCAGCCAGAGGAATCGGTCACCTGCACCGGCGCGATAGGCGTGCCGTCCTCCCGGAAATAGCACGATTCGAAGCCTACCCTGGCACCCCAGCGCTCGACCTCGGGACCCAGCCCGACTCGCTCGAGCTGGCGCACGCTGTTGGGTGTCAGGTAAACGCCGGCTCCGATATCGCCGAGTTCCGGCGCCTGCTCGTATACCGCGACCTGCAGCCCTGCCTCACGCAACGCGATGGCGGTGAACAGCCCACCGATTCCGCCGCCGATGACCGCTACGCGGAGCCCAGCGCTCATCGTCCCGCTCCCTGTTCGGTCGGACCACGCAAGGGATTGGTCCGGACTTTTGGAACCTAAGTAGGTGGCCAAAAGTCTTCTATCAGGTTCCTGAGCCAGAAGTGCTTTGAAGCCATCCCGGCCTTGCGGCACGCCTGCTGGGGTGTCAGTCCCAGCACCCAGTCTGCGGCATCGCTGGCCAGAGCATTCACCGAGGTGGCCTGCCGATTGGCGGCGATGAGCCGCTTCAGTTCGCGCCAGAGTTGGTCCATGGCGTTCAGTTCCGGAGCCTGCTTGGGCAGCCAAAGGAACCGGATGCCAAGCGCCGCGGCCAGCATCTGGGTGCGCGCGGCGGTGTGTGCGCTGGCCCGGTCGGCCAGGAGCCAAATCGTGCCGGCGGCGCGGTAGCGGCGTCGCACCTCGCGCAAGAAGACCTGCGCATCGGCAGCGCCGGCACGCGGACGGACGAGCACGACCCGGTGCGCGGTCCGCAGGTCGATCGCGCCGAACAGCACTCGCTTGGCGTTCGCGCCGGTGATCGGCACGGTGGCCTGCGTGCCCTTGAGAGCCCAGGCCGCGCGCAGCGGGGGAAACAGCCGCAGCAATGTCCAGTCGCAGCACAGCAGCACGTCGCCGGCGCGCCAGCCAGCGCGCAGGCGCCGGATTATTCCCCTTTTTTCTGGGCCAGATGTACTGCCCGTCCGACGTAGACGTAGCGGGGCCGCTTCCAGCGGTAGTTCGCCTCATGCAGGCGGCGGCGCAGCGTTCGGGCGCCGACCGTGATGCCGTGACGTCGGTGCAGATACTGCCTGAGCAGAGGCACCGTCCAACTCGTCGCCTGATAGCCGCAGCCGCGCGGGTCGCGTGCCAGGGCCGCCGCCAGGCGGCACGGAGTGAGCCGCGGGGCCGAGTGCGGTCGCCCGGGGCGCGGGCGGTCCGCCAGGGCGGCGGCATCATGGGCCGCCAGGTAGCGTTCGAGCCACCCGCGAACACTGAACCGTGTGGCGCGCACGTGCCGGGCCACCTCACTGATTGGCTGTCCTTCAGCGACCAGCAGCACCGCCTCGACCCGGCGGTACAACCGTGCCTCGCGCGCCACCGATAACACACGCTCAAGGCGGCGCCGATCGGCCGGAAAAAACCGCTGCACCTCACGCTTTGCATGTCCACGCATGCCAGCCAGTGTGCCAGCAAGATCAGACTGGTCGAAAACTTTTGGCTACCTACTTAGCAGGGTCACGATACAGGTGCACCGGCTGAGGCGAGGATGCATTCCCGACCCAGCCGTCTCCGGTGGAGGATTGTCGCTCCGCCGCCCTCACCGGAAGTCCCGGCTCTTGCCGAGGACCGGCCGCGGCGCGGCCGAGCCCGGATCCAGCCGCGGCACCGCGTCAGCGCGCCCCAGCCCCCTCTCCGCCCAGGCTGCTTCGCCGGCATGGCTCCGCCGCAGCCCGTCCAGCAGGTCCGAGCGGTCGAGCAGCCGCCGGGCGATGACATGGAGGATCGGCACCTCGGCGCCTTCGGTCTGCCGCTCGACCCGCCCCTCCACGACCAGTAGCCGTGCCCCGAGGAGCGCCGCCCGGTCGCGCTCGCCAATCTGGGCATAGACCACGATGTTGGCCTGGCCGTGCTCATCCTCGAGGGTGACAAAGACGATGCCCTTGGCGGTGCCCGGGCGCTGACGCATCAGCACCAGGCCAGGAAGCCGGATCCAGCCACCCTGGCGCAGAGTGGCGAGCTGCCGTGTATCAGCGAGGTGGAACCGGTCCAGCTCTGGCCGCAGCAGGGCCAGCGGATGCACGCGCAGCGTCAGGCCGGTGGCGCCATAGTCCTCCACCACCGCCTCCCCTTCCCGCTCGACTGGCAGCCTGGGGTCCGGCTCGAGGATCAGCGGCGGGTCGCTCTCAGCGGCACGGAACAGCGGCAGGGTGTCCGCAGTCCGCCGCTCCATCGCGGCAGCCGCCCACAAGGCGGTCCGGCGTGGTGAGCCGAGACCGGTGAAGGCATCCGCGGCCGCCAGGGCCTGTAGCGCGGGCCGCCCGACGCCGGCTCGCCGGGCGACCTCCTCGACCGAGGCGAAAGGCGCGCCATTGCCGGCCCGCCGGGCCTTGGCCACGGCCTTGCCGTCCTCCGCGGCAAGGCCGGCCACCAGCCCCAGCCCCAGCCGCAGCGCCAGGCCGTCGGCGCTCGCCCGATCGGGCTCCAGGGAGCAGTCCCACTCGCTGGCATTGACCTCGATCGGCCGCACCACCACCCGGTGCTCGCGGGCATCGGCGCGGAGCGCATCCCGGCGTGCGAAGGCCAGCAGCCGGCGCGTCACCGAGATGCCGCGGTCGGCCGCCTCCAGCACCATGCCGGCGAAGCGCCGTACGGCCGGAGCATCACTGCCGCGCCGTAGGATCATCCTGGCACCGCCGGTGATTGCCTGCAGGACGTTGTTGAAGTCGTGCGCCACCCCGCCGGCGAGTTGGCCCAGGGCCTCCAGCTTCTGTGCCTGCGCCAGTTGGGCCATCGCTTGCTCACGGTCCGCCACGGCCTCGGCCACTCGCTGCTCGAGCGTCTCGTTGAGACGCCGTAGCTCCGCTTCTGCGCGTTCGGCATCCTGCCGGCGCGTCACGTCGACCTGCGAGGCGAAGAAATGGCGGATGTGGCCGTCCGGATCGCGGACCGGGCTGATGAACAGGCGGTTCCAGAAGGCCGAGCCATCCCGGCGGTAGTTCAGAAGCTCGGTCGTGACATCCTCGCCCGCCGCGATGGCCTGCCTGATCTCGGCCACCGCCCCCGGATCCGTCGCCGGCCCCTGCAGGAAGCGACAGTTGCGCCCAAGCACCTCCGCCTCGGCATAGCCGGTCAGCTCGAGGAAGGCGCCGTTGGCGAAGATAATGGGGTTGTCCGGCAGGGCGGGATCGGTGACCACCATCGGCATGCGGGTGCGCTCGAAGGCGGCGTAGAAGGGACAGTCGTAGCTGGGTGCCGGTCCGTCGTGCCGCTGTCCCGCCGCATCCACCCCAGCCTCGTCCAGCAGGAGCCTCAGGCGTGCGATCTCCGCCTTGAGCTCGGCTTCCGGGCTGCCGCCGGTTTCAGCGCTGCCTGGCACGTCAGCCCGCACTGCCAGGAAGGAGCTGCAACTCCGGCGAGAGATAGAGGCTGAGCTCGCAAACGAACGGGCGACAAGCAACCGAAATAGCCATCGCCACCAACGTCCTGAACCGGATGCTGGATCTCGGGCGGCCGGAGTACATCCGGATCACATGACCCCGCACGAGGCAGGGATCGACGCGTTCATACCGTCGACCGATGCAACACGATGCCTTCGAGGCGGAGATGGCAGGCCGCATCCGCGTTTCGGTCGTGGCCACCGGCATCGACCCCCCTGGAGCCGACGGCGGGGCAGAGGAAGCCCGGTGCCGGCCGCGCGCTTCCCGCTCCGCCGGCCGTGCCCCCTCCACCAGCGCAGCCGCTGGCCCCTACCCTGGCGATGCCAGCCAAGCTCGTCGCCGTTCCGGGCGATGCCGGCAAGCCAGGCGGCATGGCGGCCAGCAAGGAGGCGCTTGATGTCCCGACCTTCCTCCGGCGCCAGCGCAACTGAGAGTCGGGGCACAAAGCCGCACCCTGCGAGGTCAGCGGCCCGGCACATCCCGCACGAGCCGAACGAAGGTGCCGACGAGCCCGAGCATGGCCTCGGCCGTCGCGGGTAGCCGGTCCGGAGGCAGGGTCAGGCTGTCCAGGAAGCGCCCCTCGACTGTGTAGATGGTGAGTTCCAGGGCTTCGCCGATGATCTCGGGGCGGCACACCACGTCCAGGCCTCCGGCCTCGCGCCGGGCAAGCTCGATGAACTCCCGGATTTCGGCGGCCCCCTCCACCTGGCCGCCCGCCTCGTCCAGGAAGTCGGCGATCGCGCCGCCGACCTCGGACAGCGGCACCAGGTCCAGCGGCACGCAGCCTCCGTGCTGTGCGGCGGCGCGGCTTCGCCAGCGATCGAGGGCCTTGGCCCGGCCGCGTTCCTCCGGCGTCTCGTCCTCCTCGGGAAGTCCCCCCCTCGGCCTCGATGACATCCCAGATGGGAATGCTCCAGTCCACCCGGAGGCCGACCAGCACCCCGAAGCCGCGGCGCGCCAGCTCGTCGGTGTCGCCCGGCGGCAGGTCCCGCGGCTCCCGATCAGCCACAAGGTCGAGCAGGACGCGGCGCATGGCCATGGGCGACAACTCTGCTACGGCATCAGGCGACCGCCAGCCTGGCAGGGCGCGTAGCTCCTCCTCCGGAGCGAGGCCACCGGAAGCGATCAGCCCGTCCGCCAGCGCCACGGCATCCGGGACCGCGCCGGGCACGAGCGCCACCGGCAACGCGACCAGCTCGGCCCATCCGGAGGGGCCGACCGCCGCTCGCCCGGCGGTCGCGAGCATGTCGGTCCACAGCTCGGCCGCGTTCTCGTCGCTCTGCCGCGCGCGGACCTTTCGGACCGCGAGGTCGAGCACGTCGTCTCGGCCCGCTTCGATCAGGGCGCCCGCCAGGGCGCCGAACTCTCCGCTCGCGCGGTCCTCGTAGGCGGCAAGCAGCCGGTCTGCCGTCGGTCCGGGAGCAGGCGGGAAGCGTGCTGGCGGCTGAGGCCGCGGGACCGTCAGGCCGAGTGCCCGCAACGCGGCGGCACCCCGGAGCAGGCGGCCGCGATCGACCCAGGTCCGGCGCATCTCCGGTCTGTCCTCGCGCCCGGCGAGCCAGCGCCGGAACGCGCCGCGGTCGGCGCGCTGGACGAATACCTCGACGCCCGCCTCCAACATCACCTCGGCAACGGCCCTGGCGACCGCGTTCGCCGTCTCCACATCGGCGTCGCCGGGGCGGATCGTGTCCAGGGTGTCAGGATCGGGGTAGATCGTGACGAGGACACCATCAAGGTCGGGCGCGACCTCGCGGGCGAGGTCCGCCGCAGCCTCCACCGGATCGTCTGCGCCGCCGTTCCTCCCCTGCATGCCCGCATCCTCCCGTGCCCGGTTATGGTCCCGGGTCGCGCCTCGGGCAACGCGGTGCAGTCGCCGGGCGTGTCCACGCCTGGGGGGCGATCGACGCGATATGCGATCAGGCCTCGCGCATCATCGAGCGCCTGGTCAGCATTGCCGCGAGGAACACGGGGCAGGGCACCCTGGCAACTGGCCTTCCCGGCAGCGCTGCCCAGCCCGGTGCCGCCCGGCTGCCGAGCCCGGCGATGCGGAAGTTCGTCGAGGGTCTGGCTGCACGCCTGAAAACCAAGCCGCCGTCCGGCTACACGAAGTCGGCGGAGATCTGCCGCGGCTTCCTCGACCGGCATGCGCCGAAGCGGCCCGATGGCCAGCGCGCCGAGGCAAGGCGACACCCGGGCCGAGCGCCGCCCAGCAGGCCTTCGCGGCGAAGATCGCGCAGGACAGGGGCATCCCCATGGCGCTGGTTCAAGAGGCCGCAAGCTGCTGGATCCAAGGAGCAATCGCCTCCTATGAGGCGCATTTCTGGGCGGCCTTAATCCACAAACAGTGGTCGCCGTGCTCACCTATTCTCCGGCAGCTTGGTCCGGCGGCCCGCGCACTGATACGCGCGAACCAAAGGCACTTGTCGCCCTCGCGGGCAAAGGCAACTGTAATGTTAGCGTGGCCGTCATGGGGCTGGTGACGATCTTCGCCGCGATAGTGAGCGCGCCATGACCAACGCAAGCTGGCTGGTGGTCACTATCGCCGCCTGCGCGCTGGCGCTGGCCGGCATCATCATCACCGTCGGGAGGCAGACCGTTGCCTTGCGCCTCGCCCTGGCCGTCGCGGCGGTGGCGTTGCTCGCCGCGGCAGTGCGCATCCTGCCATGACTGAGGCCGAGGCCCGCTCCGCATCCCACGCCCATGACAGTTTCGACGGCCTGGAAGCCTGGCTCGCCGTGCAGCGGTGGCAGCCCTGCCCGGGTGGCTGGCTGGTGCCCGCTGACCTTCACCGGCCGGCGGTCGTTCGCGGCGGGCTGCGGGTCAGCGCCAGCGCGCCGAGTAGCGGGGCGCCGGCGATGTGGGTCGTATTGGCTGCGCGCCGCTCTGCCACCCACAGAGCAGTGATTGGCGGTTACAAACCAAATTGGTGTAAGAATTCTCAGAATAAGTATTTTGGAAAATGTCCCCGCCATGCCCGACGAGGTCTCCCCTACCCTGCGCGGCATCCCTCCCGCCTACCGAGCCCCGACGCACCTGGCCCGGCGCTTCTTTCAGGTCTGCCAGGCGATCGGGCATGAGGCGATGCGGCCTTTCGGCCTGGAGATGCGTCACACCGGCGTCTTCGTCGTCCTGAGCCGCGAGCCGGGCATCGACCAGCGGAGCCTCGCCGCCGCGCTCGGCCGCGATCAGACCTCGACCGCCCAGATGGTCGACGATCTCCAGGCCCTCGGCCTGGTCGAGCGGCGCCCCTCGCCCGCCAACCGCCGTACCAATGCCCTTTTCCTCACCGCTACCGGCGCCGCGCTGCTGCGCGACCGGCTGACATCGGCCATCGCCGGCGTGCAGGCGCGCGTCCTCGACGCCCTGTCGCCGGAGGAGGCCGCGACCTTCCTCGCCCTGCTCGTCCGCATCGTCGAGGCGAACGAGGCCCACGCCCGGCCCGGCGCCGCCCGCCGCCCGCCGCGGCGCCGGCCGCGCGGCACCGCCCTCCCCGAGCCCGAAGGAGACGCGCCATGGCCACCTTCACCCCCTGTACCCGGCGGGCCGCCCTTAGGCTGACCGCAGCGGCGGCGGTCTCGGCTCTCGCACGGCGGCCGGCGCGCGCTCAGCCACCGACCCCGCCCGCGGACGGGGCGCGGCCGGCCCGCATGATCCACCCCGCCGCCGTCGGCTCCGCCCCGGACGTGGCGGCGCGCCTCCTCGCGGAGGTCCTGGCGCGCCGCCGCGGCCATCCGATTGCGGTGGAGGCCCGCGGCGGCGCCGACGGGATCATCGCCGCCGACGCCTTCGTCAGGTCCCCGCCCGGCGAGGCGGTGTTCTTCACCTTCAGCGACGTGCTGACCGTGGCGCCGCTGATGCACGGGCGGGTGCCCTATGATCCGGACGCCGACTTCGTGCCAATCTCGGTCGTCGCTGACGACCTCTTCGCCGTCTCGGTCGGTTCCGGCCTGCCGGTGCGCACCCTGGAGGAGCTGGTGGCGCTCGCGCGGGCGCGGCCGGGAGCGCTGAACTGGTTTGCCTCGCCCGGTACCCCTTACCTCGCGTTCCGCGCCTTCCTCCGCGACGCCGGGATCGACATGGCCTACGTCTCCTACCGCGGCGCGCCGCCGGCGCTGCTCGACCTCGCGGCCGGGCGCATCCACGCAGCGCTGACCCCGCTCGCTCCGGCGCTGCCGCTGGGGCGCGAGGGGCGCACGCGCCTGCTCGTCGCCACCGGGCCCGAGCGGGCGCCGGCCGCGCCCGACCTGCCCACCACCGCCGAGGCGGGCATGCCGGGCTTCCGCATCACCGGCCTGCTCGGGCTGTTTGGGTGGCGCGGCATGCCGGACGCGACCCGCGACGCGCTGTCGGCGCAGACCCGCGCCGTCCTGGCGGAGCCCGCGACGGCGGAGCGCTTTCGCGCCGCCGGCATGGCCCCGCGGGGCTCGACGCCCGCGGCGTACACGGCGGAGCTCACCGAGAGCCGCGCCCGCTGGGCCGTGCTGGCGCGCGAGTTCGGCGCCAGGCCACCGGCCTGAGCCGATGGGGGACACGCCGATGAGCCGCGATGATCCCGACGGTCCCGCCGCAGCGTTGACGCGGCTTGCCAACGGTTTCTGGGCCGCGCGCGCGGTGCAGGTGGCGGCGCGGTTCGGCCTGGCCGACGGGCTGCGCGACGGCCCACGTACCCCGGCCGAGCTCGCCGCCGCGACAGGCGCGCACCCCGACGCGCTGCGTCGGCTGCTGCGGGCGCTGGCGGGCCTCGGCGTGCTTGCCTCCGATGCGGTGGGCCGCTACCGGCTCACCCCGATGGGCGAGCTGCTGCGCGGCGACGTGCCGGGCTCGCTCCGCGACTTCGTCGCCCGCCTCGGCGAGCCGGAGTACTGGCGGGCCTGGGGCGCGCTCGACCACAGCATCGCCACCGGCCGCTCCGCCTTCGAGGCGGTGTTCGGCGCCCGCCTCTTCGACCACCTCGCCCGCTATCCCGAGGCCGCCGCGCGCTTCCACGCCGGCATGGGCGGGGGCAGCGCCCGCGCCGCGGCAACCGTCGTCGCCGCGCTCGGCGACCTGGGCGGCGTCGGCATGGTGGTGGACATTGGCGGCGGCCACGGCGCCCTGCTCGCCGCGGTGCTGCGCGCCAACCCTGGAGCGCAGGGCGTGCTGTTCGAGCTGCCCCAGGTTGCCGAAGCCGGGTGCGCGGCGCTTGCCGCCGCGGGCCTCGCCGAGCGAAGCCGCGTCGAGGCGGGCGACTTCTTCGAGACGGTGCCAGCAGGCGGGGATCTCTACCTTATGCAGCGGATCGTGCACGACTGGGACGATAGCGAGGCCGCGCGCCTCCTGGGCAACGTCCGGGCCGCCATGCCGGCGCACGCCCGGCTGCTGCTGGTCGAGGCCGTGGTCCCGCCTGGGGACGCGCCGTCCCGCGCCAAGATGCTCGACCTGAACATGCTGGTCCTGGTCAGCGGCCGCGAGCGGACCGAGGAGGAGTACCGCGTCCTGCTCGCGGCCGCCGGGCTGGCGCTCCGCCGCGTGCTGCCCGCGACCGCCGACACCGACGTGCTCGAGGCGGCTCCCGCCGGCGGAGCCTGATGATGCCGCCGGGATCGCCCGAAGCTGCCCGTCAGCCGCCGCGGCCGGTGCCCCACCGCCGTGGCCCCGCCGCGCCCGTAGCACCCGCGCCCAAGTGCCGCCTCCAGCTCCTGCTCGACCAGTTCCTCGATGAACCCGAGGATCCGGCCCCCGAGGTGAGGAGCCGACCCACCGTATTGTTGGCCCGAAACGACAAGGCTATCCATCGCAAATCACTTTTCGAGTATTTGCGTGAGGTCCAATGAACATCAATATGGGCGTCACCATATCTCCCTGATGCGTCGGCCGGAAAATGTAGCACAAATAAAGCAGCCACTCCGTTTCGGGGAGGCAGCCGAATCTGTTTGGCTCCGGCGCGGGAGGATGGATATATGAGCAGCCACACAGCGACCATGCGCGAGACGGCTGCGGCAAAATGGGCCACGGCTAAGCCCATCGCTATCGGACTGGCCATCGGCCTAGTCGCAGGGCCATTTATCTCGAGCTTCGCTGGGTTCCAGGTTCGGACCAGCACCGCACAGACCGCGGCGCGAGCTGGCATCGTCGAGCAACAGGCCATGTTCTGCGCGGAGCGGGCCCGAGCAGCGGTGCCCAGCACGGCATCGCTTGACTGGCAGGGACGGAGCGAGCTCGCCCGGAAGTGGGCGACCATGCCCGGCTCGACCATCGCCGATTCAGAAGTCGTCTACGCTTGCTCCGGAAAACTCTCGACCTGATCTGGCCACATGGGCTCGAGCTTGCTGCTTCGCCTTATCGCAAATCCAACCGCACCCCGTGCGCCTTGATCGCGCACGGGCGCTGCGGTCCACGGTGCAGTGCTGTGTTGCGTTGACTCATACCGAGGGAGATTTTCCGTGCTGAACCGGACGCGCTGCGAGGATATGGTTTTCAGGCGCCCCTTCTTGTGTAAGCGCGGCGTCGAGGCCCGTCTTCCTGCGGGGTGGGTAGATGTGCTGGTTCGGCGTGGAGCATGGGGCTTCGGGCCGACATTATGGTCGACATTAACGATGACGCGAAGGACGGCGGCTATCGGCGTGTAGAGGTTCTGACCGGGCCTGGCCGACGGCGGAAGTGGTCTGAGGACGACAAGGCGCGGATCGTGGCGGAGACGCTGCGGCCGGGCACGGTGGTGGCCGATGTGGCGCGACGCTGGCAGGTCAGTTCGCAGCAGGTGTTCACGTGGCGTCGGGAGATGCGGCGCGCGGCGGTGGCGCCGCTGAGCTTCGTGCCGGTCGTGGCGGAGACGCCGGTGCGTGCGCCCGAGGCGGCTCTGCCATTGCCTGCGCCACCATCAATCGAGGTGGGGGTGGCCGGCGCGGTTCTGCGCGTCACGCCCGGCACTGACGTCGACCTGCTGACGGCGGTGTTGCGGGCCATTCGAGCGTCAGCGGCATGATCGCGCCGCCCGCCGGGGCGCGGATCCTGCTGGCCACCAAGCCGGTCGACTTCCGCAAGGGCGCGCACAGCTTGGCCGCGCTCGCCGTCGAGGTGCTGGGCGCCGATCCCTTTACGGGCGCGGTGCTGGTGTTCCGGTCGCGGCGCGCCGACCGGATCAAGATCCTGCTTTGGGACGGCAGCGGCCTGGTCCTCGTCTGGAAGCAACTGGAGGCCTCCACGTTCCGCTGGCCGGTGATCGTGGACGGCGTGGTCCGCCTGACGCCGGTGGAGTTCGCCGCGCTGTTCGACGGCATTGATTGGCGACGCGTCCAGGCCACGCGGGAGATTCCCACGCCGAGCGTCCCTGCATAGAATCGGCGGCACGATGCGCGCCGCGGATGACGACACGCCGAGCCTGCCGGAGGATGCTGCGACGCTGCGCGCGCTGCTGATCGAGACGCTGGCGAGGTGCGACACGCTCAGCACCGAGCTTGGGAGCATTACCGCCGAGCGTGATGCACTGGCGAGCCAGAATGAGCGCCTGCAGCACCTGCTGCTGAAGCTCAAGCGCCGTCAGTTCGGCACGAAGTCCGAGCGTCTCCCGGAGGAGCAGTTGCTGTTCGCGTTCGAGGAGATCGAGGCGACGCTGGCTGGCAACGCGGCCGAGGCGGGCAAGCGGTCTCCGACGCTGCGCGATAACCAGACCAAGCGTCGCCGCGAGGGCCGCGGCGGCCTGCCGGCGCATCTGCCACGGGTCGAGCAGGTGCTGGCGCCGGAGGCGACGACCTGCCCCTGCTGCCAGGGCCCGCTGGTCGAGATCGGCAGCGACACCGCCAGGCGGCTGGACGTGATCCCCGCCCAGTTCCGCGTCGTCGTGACGAAGCGGCCGAAGCTGGCGTGTCGCGCCTGCCCCGGCGTGGTCATGCAGGAGCCCGCGCCGGCCCGCCTGATTGAGGGGGGCATGCCGACCGAGGCAACGGTCGCGCATGTGCTGGTCTCCCGCTACGCCGACCACCTGCCGCTTTATCGCCAGTCGCAGATCCTGGCGCGGCAGGGGATCGAGATCGGCCGCGAGGTGCTCGCCGACTGGGCCGGCACGGGTGCGACGGAGATCGTCCCCGTGGTCCGGCGGATGCGCGAGATCCTGCTCGGCTCGTTGCGGCTGTTCGCCGACGAGACCACCATGCCGGTCCTCGACCCAGGACGCGGCAAGACGAAAAAGGGCTATGCCTGGGCGATCGCGCGCGACGATCGGCCCTGGGGCGGAGTGGACCCGCCGGCGGTGGTGTTCCACTACGCGCCGGGCCGCGGCGCCGAGCATGCAAAAGCACTGCTGGCCGGCTACCAGGGCATCCTACAATGCGACGGCTACGGTGCGTACAAAACGCTGGCCGCGGCGGATGGCGGCATCACGCTGGCATTCTGCTGGAGCCATGTGCGGCGGGAATTCATCGAACTGGCGAGGGGCAAGACCGCGCCGATCGCCCAGGAGACGTTGAAGCGCATCGCTGCCCTCTACGCGGTCGAGACGGAGCTGCGCGGCAAGCCACCTGACCTCCGTCGAGTGGGCCGGCAGGAACAGAGCCGTCCCCTCGTCGAGGCGCTGTTCGCCTGGCTCTCGGAGCAACTGGCACGCCTGCCCGGCGGCAGCCCCACCGCGGGGGCCATCCGCTACGCGCTGAACCATCGCGACGGCTTGGTGCGGTTCCTGGATGACGGCAGGATCGAGCTCGACAACAACACCGTGGAACGCGCCATTCGGCCGATCTGTCTCAGCCGAAAGAACGCGTTATTCGCCTCCGGCGACGATGGCGGGGCAAGATGGGCGGCCGTGGCCTCCCTGGTCGAGACCTGCAAGCTGAACGGCGTCGACCCGCAGCGCTACTTCACTGACGTGCTGACCCGCCTCGTGAACGGCTGGCCCAACGGCCGCATCGACGAGCTCATGCCGTGGTGCTGGGCGCCCAACCACAACGGCTGACCGTCAAACGCGAGCCACACGGGCCTCGTCGCCGCGCTTACCTTCTTGCTGAAGGGATGGGAGGAACCGCAGCCCGCCGGGACCTATGCCGTCGAGACCGAGGAGGAGCTCATCGAGGGGCTTTCCTTCCCAGCCTATCGCCGAGTCTCGACCACCATCATGCGCCAGGCGTCCCGCACCGGCGCATTCACCCAAGCGATCCCCGTCGACCCACGAGAGCTGGCCGAGGCGCAGGCGGCCGACGGCGGCTGAACCAGGTAGCCGCGAGCCACTGCCGAGGCGGTCGGCGCCTATCCGTGGCGAAACCTGGCAATTCTACCATCTCGTAGATGCCAAATACCAGGACAGTTCACGTGGCGCTTTACCGTACCCGCCGGAGAGGGCACAGCATGTTTGGGATGATGAGGGTATTCCTCGGCAAGATTCAATACCGCCGACGCTGGGGCCGGCTTGCCGCGGCCGCGGAGGCGGCTGCCGACAGCGCCACCGCCGATCTCGACCATCGCGAGCAAAGCCGGAACTTCCGGCATCTGCATTCGCAGATCGAGCATACCGCCGCGTCCTCCCGAGCCATGGAGCCTCAGCAGGCGGCGTTTCGTCGGTAGCCGCATGACCGACCAGAAAGGGGATGAAGTGCATGGCTCGTGAGGTTTTAATGGAAGGCGGCGCTATTCGGGAACATCGCTTTCCCGTTGGACGCCGATGTCTCCCGGAAGCGTATCATGCTAAACACTGACGCATACGCATTGCAGCGTTCAGACCTGAATGGGTTCTTGTTCGCTGAGGTCGGCGTCGAGGCGAGCGGGATGGCGCTGAGCGTGCTCTCGACCCTTGCGCGCCTGGAGATGGACCCGTGGCAGGAGGCAGGGCGCTTGGCGCATTTGCCGCGGCTGGCCGCGGTTGACGGACTGGCTCGGATCATAGCCCTAATGCCGGCCAGCATCTGGTCCCTTCCGGATGCTACCATCATCGCGGAACGGCTAGTGATGCTGCTGCCGGCGCGCGGCAGTGTCGGCCCCTCGACCGATCCACCAATGCCGCAAGCATCGGACAACCGTCAACCATCCCGGCATGGGACTGCCATGCTGATTCTGATCGGGGCCGCGCTTGCCGCCGCACTGATGCTGAGCTTCGCCGGTCACTAAGGTGTGGTGGGGCCGGGCAGTGATGCCACCACACGGTGGCCGGCTAGCCAGTGGATTTTCCCCTCTCAGGCATGTTGTTGCACGGGTCGCCCAGTCCGGGGCGGTTGGGTAAGCTGGGGAGGAGGGTGAGCCCTCGATTGAGGGGAACCCGCGATGCCGTTCAAGTCGAATGCTGCTCGCCGGCACCATATTCCGGCCCAGCGCCAGAAGGTCATCAACTGGGCCGAGTACGATGCCGGCCTGCGGGCTCGCGGCAGCCTCACCGTGTGGTTCACAGCCGAGGCTATCGCGGGCTGGCGGGCCGAGGCGCGCGTTGGCCGAGGTGGTCAGCCGAAGTACTCGGCCTTGGCGATCGCAACTGCCTTGACGCTGCGGGCCGTGTTCCGCCTGGCGCTGCGTCAAACCGAGGGCCTGATCGGCTCCATCCTTGCCCTGCTTGGCCTTGAGCTCGCCGTGCCGGACCACTCCACCCTCAGTCGTCGGGCCGAGACGCTGCAGGTGCCGCGGCCGAGGACGGGCAGCCGGCCAGTGCACCTGCTGGTCGACAGCACTGGCCTACGGCTGTGCGGTCCCGGCGAATGGCTGGAGGAGAAGCATGGCAGCAAGCGGCGCCGGGCCTGGAAGATGCTCCACCTTGCGACGGACGCCGACACCGGCCAGATCGTCGCCTCGGTGCTGACCGAGAGGGATGCCGACGATGGCTCGCAGGTCGGCCCCTTGCTCGACCGGGTTGATGGTTCCGTGGTGTCCTTCATCGGCGATGGTGCCCACGACCGAGACGATGTTTACGCCGAGGTCGCAGCGCGTCATCCAGATGCCGACGTCATCGTGCCACCACGCGCGAACGCGGTGCCGAGTACAGCGGCTGGGACCACGCCGACCCAGCGAGATGTGCATCTGCGATGTATCGCCGAGCGCGGTCGCATGGGCTGGCAGCGAGCGTCGGGGTACAATTGGCGTGCTCTGGTGGAAGCCGATGTCTCGCGCTGGAAGCGCGTCATTGGAGATAGGCTACGCTCGCAAACGAACGGGCGACAAGCAACCGAAATGGCCATCGCCACCAACGTCCTGAACCGGATGCTGGACCTCGGGCGGCCGAAGTACATCCGGATCACATGACCCCGCACGAGGCAGGGGTCGACGCGTCCATACCGTCGACCGATGCAACACGATGCCTTGCCACCCCATATCCGACGGAGATGACTGGTTTCTCCGCAACACCTCTCCTCGACATCCACCGCATCTATTTCGAACCCGCTGCGGAGGCCTATGCCCGGGGGCGGGAGATCCTGGCGCGCTTCCCGGCGGCCGAGCGCATTCCCGTCGAATCGCACTGGCGCATCCCGGACCTGCGGGAGAGCGATCCTGGTGACTTCCTGCGCCCGAAGCGGGAGGTGCTGGTGCTCGGCCTCAAGAAGGGCCTGGCCTGCCGGCCGAATGGCCGCAGCGCCGATTTCATCGCCCCTTCGACCTCTAATGGCTGCGCCATGGCCTGCGCCTATTGCTACGTTGCGCGCCGCAAGGGGCACGCCAACCCGATCACCGTCTTTGCCAACATCGAGGAGATCTCGGCCGCCATCGTCCGCCATGCCGCGCGGCTCGGCCCCAAGCCGGCGCCGAACCAAGTGGACCCACGGGACTGGGTCTACGACATTGGCGAGAATGGTGATCTCTCGGTGGGCGCTCTTATCTCCGATAATGTCCGGGAACTGGTGGCAGTCTTCCGCAACCTGCCGAATGCCAAGGGCAGCTTCGCCACCAAATGGGTGAACCGCGATCTGCTCGGCTATGACCCGCAGGGGCGCACGCGCGTCCGCATGTCGCTGATGCCAGCGAGCCCGGCAAAGCTGCTCGACGTGCGGACCTCTCCGGTGGCGGAGCGCACCGCTTTCATTCCCGAACTGCACCGCGCCGGCTACGAGGTGCACCTGAACTTCTCCCCCGTAGTGCTGCGCGAGGGCTGGGAAGCGGAATGGTCCGAACTCTTCGCCGAACTCGATGACGTGTTGCCGGCGTCGGTGAAGGATCAGCTCGCCGCCGAGGTCATCATGCTGACCCACAATGCCGAGCTGCACGAGGTGAACCTCGCCTGGCACCCCAAGGCCGAGGCGCTGCTCTGGCGTCCCGACATCCAGGAGGAGAAGCGCTCCGAGGGCGGGCAGACCAACCTGCGCTACCGCGCCGGCTGGAAGGGCCGCTGGCTCCAGCGCTTCCTCGACCTGCTGGCCGCGCGCATGCCCTACTGCCGGGTGCGGTATGCCTTCTAGCGCGGCCGCTCAGAACAGGCGCCGCGCTCGGGCATACCAGGGCGCCGCTCTCGGCCCGCCGGCCCGTGCACGGGGCGCCAGGGCCCAGACCAGCGCGGCAAGGCCGGTCGCCAGGGCGGTGGCGCTGGCGATCGGCCTCATCTGTGCCTCGAGCAACAGGCTGGTCTGGCGGGGTGGCAGACCCCTTGAGGCTGCTGCGCTCTGAGAGGTCCTCCCGCGGTTCGTAGAGGTTGTCCCGTCGTTCTGGCCGTCCAGGGTCGTCGGTCGACTGCAACGGCTTGGCCGTCGCCTCCATGATGTAGTCGGTCAGGCGCGGCGCCAGGGCGCCGGCCACCGTGGTCAGCCAGCCGCCGGCGCCAACATAAAGGTCGCGCACCAGCGTCTCGCAGGCGTGCAGGATGGCCCGCGCCGCGACCCGTGGGTGGTAGGACGGCGGCGGGTTCCGGGTGCCCCGGGTTCCCATGGCATTCCGCGCATGCTCCATGAACGGGGTGTCGATCGGCCCGGGCTTGATGAGCGTGACGGAGATCGGCAAGCCTGCCGCCTCAAACTCCATGCGGAATGCATCCGTGGCGCCCTTCACTGCGTGCTTTGCCGCGCAGTAGGGCCCCTGCAACGCGATGGCCCGATCGCCCAGCACGCTGCCGAGGTTGACGATGGCACCACCCCGCTCCCGGAGATGGCGCGCCGCGGCCAGGGTGCCATGCACCACGCCCCAGTAGACCACGTCGAACAGGCGCCGCTGGTCTTCGAGCGACACCTGGTCCGTGCGGCCATAGATGAAGGCGCCGGCATCGTTGATCCAGGAGTCGAAGCCGCCGAACTCCGCAATGGCCTTGGCCGCGATCGCTTCGACCTGCGCCGGGTCGGCGACATCGGCCACCTGGTACGCAGCCCGGCCGCCCTGTCCACGGATCTCCTCGGCCAGACGGCGTAGCGCCTCCTCGTTGCGGGCGGCGAGCACAACGGCGGCGGCGAGGGGCGGGGAGAGGGCATCGGGCATGCCGCACAAGAACAAACTACGAACAAGCCGTGGAAGCGGAAAATGCGGAGGTGCGGCAGCAGGCGCGCTGGTTGGTAGGATAGCTCTTCCTGTTGCTGTGCATTTGTGCACAAACCCTGTTGCTGATAGTCTCCGCTGCATGGACCGGCCCGCCTTCCTCTCCGTCCGCGTCGCGCCGGAGGTCCGCAACCGGGTCAAGGCACTCGCCGCCAGCCGCGGCCTGACTGTACAGGATCTGGTTGGCGATCTGGTCGAGCGCTTCCTGGCCGAGCAGGATCGCCAGCCCCCAGTCCTCGCCGCCGTCTTGGCCCGGCTGCGCGCCCAGGCCCCCGCACTGCGGCAGCGGGGTGTTGCCAAGCTGTGGGTCTTCGGCTCCATCGCTCGCGGGGAGGCTCGTCCGGACAGCGACATCGACCTGGTCGCGGAATCGCACCCGAAGCCAGGCTCTCCTTGACTGGCTTCGCCAGCCTGCGGGCTGACCTCTCGGAGATGCTCGGCGCCCCGGTCGACCTGGCGGAATGGCACATCCTGCGCCCGCCGGTCCGCGAGCAGGCGGAGCGCGACGCCGTGCAGGTCTTCTGATGCGCGACTTGGCGGAGCGCCTCGCCGATATCCGTGCCGCCGCGGCCGACATCCTGAGCTTCGTCGAGGGCCTCGACGAGGCGGCCTTCGCCGCCCTGCCGCAAGCCGACCGGCGCACCTACCGGGCCATCAAGAACGGCCTCAGCGAGATCGGCGAGGCCATCAAAGGCCTGCCACCGGAGATCCTGGCAGGGCACCGCGAGATCGACTGGCGGGGCTTCGCCGGGCTGCGCGACATCGTGGCGCACCAGTACTTCAGCCTTGAGCTGCCGCGGCTCTGGCCGACGGTCACCGAGGAACTGCCCGCTCTCATCGCTGCGGTCGACGCTGAACTCGCCCGCCTGTCTTCGTCCTATGACCAGGCGGCTGGTCGGGCATGATGGTGCCACATGGACGAAATCGTCCCAACGGAGGTCAGGACACGAAAGTGCTCTGAGTGTCCGGCAGCGGAAAAGGTCCGGAAATCCAGGGTCTTGCGGACGGCGGGGGGATGTCCGCCAAGCCCGGGAGCGTAACGCGAAGGCGGACAGATTGATTGGCGGACGAGAAAGCGGACAGCTCTTCCCGATCTGTTCGCTCGAACCGGACGCCGGCGCGACTTTCGTGTCCTGACCTCCGATCAGGGTCACGACATAAGGCGGGGGCCGGATTCACCATAAGCGGCCAAGTAGTCGCTATGGTTGGAGAAAATAGAAGCGCACACCCCGGGGCGTGAGGGGCCCGTCGTCAGTGAGCTGGCGGTGGGGTGCATCGCCAGGGACGAGAAATCAGGCGCTTGAGAGGCCGAGCTGCCCGTGCTTGAGCGCGGTCCGCGGGGGGGGTTCCTGTTCCGTCCTGCCAAGCGTAATTCCAGCCTCCGCCCTATGTCGTGACCCCCAATTGAAGTCTGGGCACCAAAGGCAATGCGGCGTGACCGCATCTATCTGACGGCTTGAGACGGTACCGCCGGTAGCACCCGACCCAAGGACCTTCAGGGGTTGGTACCGATAGGGCAAAGCGAAAGAAGCAGGCCTTCGACCTGTACCGGCATGCTTGCGCCTGCGAAATGCTTTGGTGCGCCACTACTGGCCGTCACAGGCCCGCTGCGTGCCGTTGCCGATTGGCTGTGACAGCGCATGTCCGGAGTCCGGGAAGGGATCTAGCCGGCCGAGGCCCACCGGACCGGACGCGGTCTCAAAGTTGCCGCCGCCCTGCGCCAGGAAGCAGAAATTCTCGAAGGGTACCGATACCGGGAATCCCCGCACGCCGAAGCGCGTCGGCTCCGGGTAGATGTATTCGTTGACCGGCGCGGTGTAGAGGCCAGAGGTCAGCCCGGTCGCCAGCTTGGCGTTCGGGCTGCCGACCACGCGCACCAGCACATCGCGCCGTACCGCGCGCGCATCGTCCTTCGCCGGCCAAGTGTTGCGGAAGCGGCCGAGCTGCGGCCCGTTCGACGGCGGCAGCCCCGCCGGCCCGGTGAAGGAGGTCCCAACCTCGTTCCGCCCGCTGTCCACCAGCCGCACCTCCACATTGCGCGACGGGTCAGTGGTGAAGCCGACGATGCGGAACCGCGTCGTCTCCTCCTGCGGGATGCCGGAGAATGACTCGCCCTTGGTGCCCTGGATCGCCTCCTCGACGAAGAGATAGACCGGCTCGGTCCCGGGCGAGGTGTAAATGCCGAGCTCGGCCTCCAGCCCATGTGCGGCAATGAGAAAGCCGCCTGCTGGATCGGCCTGCAGCATGCCGACATAGGTGACGTAGTCGCCGATCGCGAGCGGCACCGGGCGTTCCGGGTCGCAGGCATGTGCCGGCGCATCCGGCGAGGCGGCTGGGGCGAGCCCGCCCGGCTGCCCCGATGCGGCGCGGCTGCAGGTGAAGCGCAGGACCCCGGCCGGCCGATTGCCGGCCGGGCATTGCGCTGAGGCGCCGGGACGCGGGATGCAGACGGGGAAGCCGGTGCGCGCATGCACGGGCGAATTGTCCGGGTCCAGGGCGAAGCGCTCGTCGAGCGGGATGCCGGCCTTAGCCCCCGCGCCATTCGCTACGCCATAAATCCCCGTCGGGTCGTTCAGCCGCACGCGGGCGCCCGTCGCGCCGCCTTTGGCGCCGATGCGCAGCTCGCCGGTGGCCGGGTCGATCGCCTGGACGAAGCCGGCGCCGATATGCAGCGCCCCCTGGCTGATCCGCACCACCCCGGCGATGTACTGCCCACCCGCGATGTTGCCGATCACCTCGGCCTCGAAGGGCACCCGCGGCGGCGTCGGGTCGGCCAGGGCCAGGCCGCTCCTTGGCTGCACGACGCCACCTTGCGGCCCGCGGAACAGGTCCTGGGGGGGTCATGTAGCGGCCGGGCATGGTCACCAGGAGGTTGCGTGGCAGCAGCACCGGGATGCCCCGCAGCGTCAGCGTCGCGGCACCGACCGGATCGGCCGGCGATGCCAGGGTGAAGTCCTCGATATGGCCGGTCAGGGCGAAGGAGGGTGTTTGCGCGCCTGCGGCCCCGGCACCGCCGAGGGCAAATAGGGCGGCGAGGCCGAAGCCCTGCCAGGGCACGATGCCAGTCCCAAAGCGCATGGTGTCAGCCTCCCCGATCGCTGCTGGCGGCGCGGCGCGCGCCGGTGATCTCGATGGCGTCGGCATCCCAGCCATGCCGCCGGTGCTGCCCGAATCGCAGGGGGGCGCCCGGCAGAGGCTCGTAGCCCCAGGCGGATGCGCGCTGCTCCGGCAGGGAGCCCTCGTGCAGCACGGCGCCGGCGCGGGCCAGCCACTCCGTCGCCAGTCGTGCCGCCGCCCGGCCGAGTTGCCGCCAGGGGTCGGGGCGCTGCCCGCCCTCGCCCGGCTCCAGCAACGCCGCCGGGAAGGGCAGCACGAGCTGTGCCTGCCAGCCTTCCGGCAGGCGACCACCAAGCGCAGCGAGGCCGGCGAGCCCGAGGCCGAGGCAGCCTGGGGCACCGGCCTCGCGCAGCGCCGCCACCAGCGAGGGCGCATCCGCGAACCAGCGTAGCCCCGCATCCTCACCCGGTGGCGCTTCGGCGATGCGCAGCGCCAGCCGCCGTCCGGGTGGGCCGCAGCGCGTCATTGCCTGGGCCAGGGTGGCCTGCTGCTCGGCCAGCGGCGGCAGCAGGTCGGCGGTCCAGGGCCCGGCCTCCCGTGCCTCCCCCCGCACCGCAAGGCCGCCAATGTGCGGGACCCGTGCGGCCGCGAGCATGACCTCTGCCACACCCTCCTTTGGCCAGAGCCCGCCCACCACCGCGTGCACCGGCTGTGCGAGGAGTTGCCGCACCGCCGCCTCGGCCCCGAGCGCGACGCCATCCGCCTCGACAAGCCGGATGCGCCTGCCATGTACGCCGCCCTCCGCTGACACCGCGTCGAACACCTCGCGCAGCCCCGCCAGCACGGCCCGGCCGCTGCCGGTCGCCGGCCCGGAGAGGGGCAGGACCGTGCCCATGGTAACGGTATCGGCGGTGACGCCCGACGGCAGGTCCGCTGCCGTGCCGGCGCGGCGCAGATACTCCATCAGCGCTTCCAGCTCCGCACCGGTCAGCCGATAATGCGGCATGACGGGGTCGAGCGGCCGGCCGCCGCGCCCGATGCCAGCAAGGATCGCCTGGTCCACCGCTTCCGCCGAGGCATAGGGCGGTTGCTCCCCCCTGTGGGCGCATCAGCTTCGCCCAGGTGATCGGCGGGGCTGCGACCCCGCCCTCTCGCCGTCCCTGCGCCAGCGGACCATGGCAGCCGGCGCAGGCGGCGTATTCTGGGGGCAGACGGCGGGCGGTGGCCTCCCGTCCAGCGGCGAAGGGGGTGAAGCCGTGATAGAGCGCCCTGCCATCCGGCGGCTCCGCAGCGGCGGCGTGCGGCAGCAGCAACAGCGCCGCGAGTGCCGCCGCCCGCCTCACTGCGAGGGCTCCAGCAGCAGGGCGGCGAGCCTCTCCGGCGGCTCGAAGGCGCTAACCCGGCGCCACACCCGGCTGCTGGTCCGGCCGATCCAGAAGAAGGCGAGATGGCTGTCCGGGCCACCGCCCGGCACCTCAAAGGCGGACCAGACCCGGGCGAGCGCCGCTGGCTCGCCGCCCAGCATCAGCCAGCCCCGCTCCAGTCCCAGCGCGATGCCGAACCGTTCGGCATAGCCCCGCATTGCTTCCGGCGTGTCGCCGGTCGGATCGAGCGAGATGGAGAGCAGCAGTGGCCCTGCCTCGGTGTCCAGTGCGGAGCGCCGGGCAAGTTCGCCCCGCAGTTCATCCAGCGCCGCGGTTTGCGGCGGGCAGATCGAGGTACAGCCGGTAAAGAAGAAGCTCACCAGCACCGTCCGGCGACGGCCGAGTTCAGCCAGCGGCCAGCGCCGGCCGGACTGGTCCACCAGCGCCACGGGCGGGAGCCGCATCCCGCGCGGCCCATTTTCCTGCGCCTGTAGTCCGCCAGGCAGCAGGCCGGCGGCGGTGGCAAGCAGGCAGAGCCGGCGCGGAATCATGGCGCCGCCTCCAGCCGGAGCGACCCGAGCCTGCCTTCGGCGAAGCTGAGGTTGCGGGAGGCGCTGGCGGCCAGCAGCTCGTATTGCGCGGGCGCGGGCAGTCGGAGCCGCGCCTCGTATTCCCCTGGCGCCACCTCCTCCAGCCGCAGCCGCGCCTGCCAGCCGCTACGCCGGTCGAAGGCCAGCAGCACCAGGTCTCGCACGCCGGCCAGATCGGCGGCGCCTTCCGCCTGGTGCAGCCGCACCCGGATGAGCCGTTGCAGCGGCGCCTCCGATGTCGCCGTCACCAGCTCCGGCCGCAGTCGCGGCTCCGGCGGCGCCACGCCCGGGACCGGCGCCAGCCGCAGGGTGGCACAGAGGGCGAAGCGCGGCGCCGCGCCGCTGAGCACCAGTTCATGCGCGCCGCCCTGGGCGTGGCGCACCGGGCTGCGGTAGCGGCCCGGCGCCACCTCGCGCAGGGAGAGGTCAAGCAGGGCAAGCCCGAGTGCGGCGCGGCGGTAGTTCGAGTAGCTGCCGATCGGCGCCATCATGCCCTCGCCATACTGGTAGAGCATGCCGTCCACCGCATTGGCCGCAAGCAGCCCATTGCCCGCTGGCGTCGCAACTGTGCGGGCGGGGCCGGCGAAGCGGGGTTCGGCGCCGGGATCGGGCCGGCCCAGCATTACCTCCACCGGCTGCACCCGACCCTGCCGCAGATCCTCCAGCAGCCAGAGGCTGGCCTGCCCCTCCCGCGCGCTGACCGCATAGGCGAAGCGATCGGTCAGTAGGATCTCATCTGCCCCCGGGGCGGCTTCGAGCCGTGGTCCTATCTCGCCCGAAGCGAGATCGAGGACGCTCGCTCGCCCCTCGCCGAGCGCGAGGGCTCGCCGGCCGCCGTCAAAGAGAGCGAGTGCCCGCACGGCATGGCCGAGTTCGCGCTGGCGTTCTGGCGGCGTGCCGGGCTCTGCCTCAGGATCGATCCAGGCAATCCCCCCCCGCCTCCGTCGCGACGATCAGCCGTCGTGCCAGCGCGCTGTAGCGGGCCAGGTGCGGCCGCCCCGCGACCTTCCAGCGCCGGGCCACACCCTCGCTCTCCCGCAGCGCTACGCCGCCATCCGCCTCCAGCGTGACCACGCCGCGCAACCGGTCCTCCGCATCCGCGAAGAGGCCGAGCGGCGCCGCGCCAGGGAGGACTCGCAGCCCCTCCTCCGGTCGGTCCGGGTCCAGCCTGCCAAGGCCGGCCACTCCTGGTAGGCCGAGCCACAGCAGCCGCTCTTCCACATCCCAGGCAAGGCTTGGGGTGCCCTCGCTCTCCGGCAACTCGATGGCGCGGGTGATGCGGCGGGCATGCAGGTCCACCGCCACCAGCCGCGCCGGCCCCGTCAGCACCACCCAGGCTTCCAACCGGTCCGGCAGGGGCAGCCAGGCCGAGGGCCTGCCGCCAAGCTCAATAATCGATTCGAGCTTGGCGTTGTTCAGCCCGACAAAGGGGTTGATGACCGCCAGCGTGCCATCCGTGTTCAGCGTCAGCAACCGGTAAGCGTTAAGGTCTATATCGGCGCGCCGGCCGATCCCTTGGCTAGCCAGTGCCTTCACCTTGTCGCCGCAGGCGATCTCGGCCTCGGGCAGGGCGGCGCGGCGCCGCTGCAACCAGGCGGCGAGGCGGCCGCGGTCGTAGCGCAGCGGCGCACTGGTTGCCGCATCCGTTGTCTCCACCTCCAGCATGCCAAGGCCGGCGGCCTCGCCGGAAAGGTAGCGCCAGGCAATGCGCACGCCACCTTGCTCTGCCATGCCGCCCTGCGCGGCCTCCTCGCCTGCCGCCGGTAGGGCCATGGCCAAGCTAAGGGCGAGGAGCAGCCGGTGCATGCGGTGCGCTCAGGTTATGCCGTGCAGCGGGCAGACCGCGATGCTGTCGAAGCGCCGGCCCCGCCCGGTGGAAATGGTGAGCCGCGCCTCCCGGATGCTGGCTCCCCCCTCCGCCTTGGCGCCGATGAAGGGCGCCGTTGCCGTCCCGCCGATGACCACGGTCCCCAGCCGGCCGTGGGTGGTGAGCGGCGGCTCCCAATCGGCGGCACCATCGCACTTCACCCAGAGCACGGCATCGAAATCCCCGCCAGTCGCACGCAGCCCGGCACCCGCGACGCGGGTGCCGACGGCCTTGACCGGCGTGGAGAACACCAAGTGAATCGGCGCGGTGTTCGGCGAGGGTTGCGCCTCGGAATCGACCGCCGCGACCAGGAGCCCGTCGCCCTCGCAGAGGTCGCAGTCGAAATCAACCTGCGAGCAGAGGCGGATCCTGGCGGAAGGTCCGTTCGGATTCACCGTTACCGTCGTCTGCGGCAGGACATAGGCGACTCCGTCCACCCTTCGGTCCGATGCTAGGGGATGCTGGCGCAGCGGGCGCATGTCGGTCACGGCGCCCTGCCGGGCCAGCACGGTGCCGAGCAGGGCATCCGGGTCCTCCGCCCAGTCGAGCCACCAGCCACCGGCGAAATCGGCGGGGCTGGCCAATTGCGTGATGCCGGCCATCAGCGTGCCTCCTGCCCTTGCCGCCGCGCCGGTGGCTCCACCCGCAGCAAGCCCCAGAGACCGTTGTCGAAGACGAAGCTCGCTTGGCTGCGGATCAGGTAGTCCATCGGCACCCGTGCCGCGCCCCCGGCATCGAGTTGCAGCGAGATGCCCATCATCGGCGCGAAGGCGTTGAACACGCCCTGATGTAGGCCGGTGCGGCGCCCGGCATCGAAGACACGGGAATCCGCCGACCAGGGGAAGGGATTCCAGCCATGGCCGCTGACCGCCAGCCCCTGCTGCCGCGTATGGCCGCCGGGATGAACGAAGTGCAGTCGCACCACCTCCCCTGCGCGCGCCGTCAGCACCGGTGTCTCCGGGTCGCAGGGCGTTGGTGCGCGCAACGACGGGTCAATGCCGGCAGCGCAGCCGCCATCCTGCAGCCGGGCGGAGGACAGCACCCGGCTGTAGTCCATCTCGTTCCGTTCGGGGAATCCGACGCTCGGGTCGTTGCCGCGGCGCGCCCAGAGGGGCTCCGTGCGGTAGTTGAGGGCCTTCAGCCCATAATCATCTGGCTCCTCAGCGCCGAAGAGGTTGCCGACCGGCAGGCCGCCGCGGGTGGCGTTCACCCCGTCCTGCACCATCAGCACGTGGTCCACGTAGCGCCGCCCACCAGGCGCGCAGATCTCTGCGCTGACACCGCCCGGCCAGGCCGAACCGTCCGGCCGCCGCCGCGCGGCGCCGAAGCGGTCGTCCGGGCAGACCTCCGACCGCTCTGGCCCGATCACCAGCGCGCCGCCAAGGCCGTGCATCGGATGCTTGATGGGATCTCCGAAGGAACGCAGCGGCAGACCGCCGAATTCCACCGGCGCATGGCCGCGCTCCAAATCCGTAGCGCTCCACCAGAAGCGCGTCTGGCAATTCTCGCCATCCTGCCGCCGGCAGGGCAGCAGCAGCGAGCCCTGACCCCAGGCGGCCGGCCCCGCGTCGCGGTCAATGACGGCGCCGTTCAGCCCGATATTGGAGCCGTCGGCCCAGAGCGGGTGCTGCGCGACACGCGGTGCCGAGAGACCGACCGAACTCGACATGCGGAACTGGTTCAGGTTGAAGCCATCCGTAATCATCGGCAGGAAGTTGTGGTAGGCGCCTGCCTCCGGCACCTCGGCGGGCTTGCCGTCCTCGCCCGTCGTCGGCCCGTCCTCGAGCGTGAGCGGCAGGTGGTTGCGCAGCGTCACCTCCAGGCACTCGCCCGCAGCGGCGCGCAGCACCAGCGGCTCCAGCGGGCGTCCCTCGGCGAAGTCGTGGCGGAGGGATTGCAGCACCTCGGCATTGCTGCGCCGTGCCGGATCGCCGCAGCCGCGCGCCAGGTTGTCGGCCATGCAGTGCCGCGGCGCGCCATTCTGCACGTAGATCACGGAGCGCTCGTCGCGGATGCCGAAGCGGCGGCTGTATTCCAGCCCGCTCGGCGCCGGGCCCCCGCAATCGCCGAAGAGGTCGCAGACCCGAACGGCGCTGACGTCGAAGGCGCGGTAGGGCACTGCGGCACCGGGCCGCGCTGGGCTGCAGACCGCAAGCTTCTTGTCGCCGGTCTCCGGCCGTGGTGGCGGCGGGTTGCCGAGCGTCGCCAGGAACTCCTGTGGTGCAAGGCGCGCCTCGCCGGCGCTGGCCGAGCTGGGCAGTGGCTGGGGCGCCGGTGAGGTCTCCGGTCGCGAGAAGCTGCGCATGACACCCCACAGTCCATCCCAGAGCTGGTCCACCGAGGAGCCGAAATAAAGATAGTCAACATGCGGGGCGTCGAGCGGGTTGACGATGACGTCGAACTCGAAATGCTCGGAGATGCCGATGGATTGGGCGTTCACGAAGCCCGGGCCCGACTGCCCGGGCGGCCGCGCGGCGCTGCGGCCAAGACCGGGCACCCGCGGCCATTTCACCCCGTTCATGGTGAAAACGTGCTGCGCCTCCTGCGCGCCCTGGATCAGCCGGATCTGCACCGGGTCACCTTCATAAGCCGGCAGGATCGGCGTCGCCGGGTCGCCAAAGACGCGCCAGGGCTCCCGCCGCTCGATCCTTGGGTCGCAGCGTTCTGCCTTCCTGTCATCCTGGTCGCCGTCCCAGGCGGGCAGTAGGGAGGCCGGATAGAGGGCACAGTTGAAATCGCGCCGCCACTGCTCGACCTGGCTGAGCAGGATGTCGAGCCGCGCCTCATGCGGCGTGCCGCGCAGTAGTTCGCGCGTCGCTGCGGTCACTGTCGCCGGCTGCCGGTGGCCCGCCAGCCACTCGTCGCGCCCGGCATGGACGCGCGTGCTGAAGGCATTGGCCATGTCGCCGAGGCAATCCGCATCCCCCGGCCGGCAGGGGCTCGCCCGGTCGGCGCGCTGGCGCGCCTGGCGATAGTCGAAGCCGCCCCGTGCCCGGTCCTCGCTCGCCTCGGCAATGCGCAATGGCAGCGGCTCGTGCCGATAGTTCACGAGCTGGCTGCCGGGATCCTCCGAGGAGATGCCGAGCGGTCGCGCCGGCGTCTCGGCCACGTGGCGCCGGCCAAAACGGATGCTGCTGGCATCGCGCAGCATCGAATCCCCGCGCGGCTCCGGATTGATTGGCTCCAGCGCCGTGTTGTAGGCGATGCCGAAATCGGCGATGGCAATGGCGAATTCCCGCCGTGTGTCGTCGCTTGCCTGGTCTGGGGGGGCAGCCGGCGGGGCCTGGACGGTTGCGCCCGACATCGGGCTGCAGCGGGTTGGAATCGCCATCGCCGATGCAGGCTGGCGCGATGATGTTGGCGATCGTCGCCGTCGGGCCGCCATCGCCGCGCAGCCGCAGCGGCTCGCGCGGCTCTAGCCGGCGGAGCAGATGGCCTTGCTCGCGCCGCAGCGCCGGCATGGTGGGGCGTGCAAGGTTCGAGCCACCGAGTAGCCTGGCCTCCACCGCCGAGCCTGGGGTCGCGAGCCCCGCCACCTCCGCCGGCGTCAGCGTCTCGCCCGGTTTTAGCCAGAGCGAGTTCGCCGGCTCGATCACCAGCCCGGCATAGAGGCCGTGCTGCTGGTGTGAACTGGGGCCCAAATGGTCATGGGTGAAGACGGTGCGCAGCGTGTTGTCGCGGCCGCTGAGGCGGTTGAGGATCGGGTCGGCCCACCAGCGCTGGGTGGTTCGCTGCGCGCCGCAGAGCGGGTGCTCCGTGTTCAGCCGCTCGGCATAGGCCTCGTCGGGCTCGGTCAGCTCCTGCGCCGGGCAGAGTCCACGCCGCAACAGGCGGCCATGCACCGGGTGGCTCACATCGCCGCCCGCGGCTTCCCAGATACTGCCGCCAGGGCGGAACAGCGGATGCGCCTGCGGTGCCAACCGCGGCTCTGGGCTGTTGGTGGCATTGAGGGTGCGGTTATAGGCGAAGATCCGCTCCCGCACCTCATCTGGCGAGAAGGTCGCGTCCTCGTAGTTCCAGCCATTGCTGGAGCCATCGGAGGAGGTGACGTCGAACTTCACCAGATGGATGTGCTGACCGATCGTGTCGGTCGGCGTGTAGATCTGGAAGTCGTCCACATTCAGTGCGCTGGGCATGAAGTTGGACGACAGGAACTGGATGCACTCGCCGGAGTTGGCGCGGAAGAAGAGCGGCTCCGGCAGTCGGGTGCGGGTCGCCGGATCAATGATGTCCTTGATGTCGTCCTCAAGGATGAGGATCCGTCCCTGCGGGTCGAACCAGCCGTGGCGGTTGTAGGTCAGCTCCGTTTGGATGAAGGCGCCGCGGTAATGGCGGACCGGCGTACCTTCCGGGCAGGGATTAGCGAAGGGGGCGCCAGGCGCGCGCGGCAAGGCGTTCACCTGGAACAGGCCCTTCTCCCCGCGGGGCCGCTGGATGGGGATGGTCGCCGCGGTGTCGGTGCGGTAGGCGAAGCGCGGCTGCCACCAGCCCGGGTTCGGCGGCGTCGGCACCGGCACCGGCACCGGCTCGAAGCCGGGGGCCCGCAGCCTGCCCTCGTGGAATTCCATGGCAGTGCGTTCCGCCGGCTCGCCGCTGTGGCGCAGCGGGCGGATAGTCAGCGTCTCCCATTCACTGGCCAGCGCCGAGAGCGCCCCAGGGTCCTGCCGCCGGACGCGCGCGGCGATGACCTGCGCGGCCTCGCCGCCGCGCCGGGCCGCGCGCTCCAGCACCTCCGGCGTGTTGCGGAGGAGCGTGCCATGCTCCACCACATGCCGCGGCAGGCCGCCATTAACGATGGCCTCGGTCGGCGGCTCGGTCTCGGGGTCGGTCCAGTTCGCCGAGGCGAGCACATCCATGTCCAGCACCGGCTGGGGCGGCCGGTGGCCGGGGTTGCCGGGGATGTAGAACGGATAGCCGCGGAATCGGAGGTCGGCAGCGGTGCGAGCGCGGTGCCCGGGATCGGCACGATGGCCGGCGTGGCGATCCCGTCCGCCACCTCGCCGTCCGGCAGGCTGCGGCCGCGCGGATCATTACTGGGGCCCGGCGGCCTTGTGGGGTCGAACAGGCCCCGGCGGCCATCCTCAAAAGTGTCGTGCACCCGCCACAGCTCCCACATGCCCTGGGCGAAATGCGGGTAAAGGTGACAGTGAAAGATGCTGTCGCCGACGGTGAGGTTGCGATTGCCGCCGCCACCGAATTCAATGCCGTAACTGAAGGTAGCGCCAGGCGAGATGGTCTGAGAGTCGAGATAGACGGAGTTGGGGTCCTCCGCATCCATGACCCACTGGTGCGCATGCAGGTGGAAGACATGCGTCTCCTTCGGCCCCGCATGTAAGTTGCGGAACCGGACCGGGTCGCCAAGATAGGAGTGGTGGACATTGGCGGGGTCGTCCGGGTAGCGCGCTCCGACCGGACGCTCGCCCTCGTAGTCCAGGATCAGCGCCGGGTCGCCATTGGCCCAGGAGCTCAGGAAGAACTCCTCGGCGCGGCATTCCGGGCAGTTGCGGGCGACGCCGGTGTTGCGCATGGCCGGCGTGGACATCACCAGCGAGCCCATGCTCGCCACGCCATAATTGATGCCCATGCCATCGCGGATGAGGGAGAGCGGGTTGTTCTCATCCTCAAGCTCGGCGAAAGCCTGCGCCGCATGCACCTCGTCATGCATGATGACGGTGAATTCGCGGAAGGATCGGCCGCAGGAGCTGCCGAACATCGCATCGCGGCAAGCCGCCGGTTCGCCGCGGCCCGGCGGTTCGGGCGCCACCACCACGGCATTAAGGTCGCTGTGCACAATGCGGTTTTCGCTGTCGAGCATGGCGAGGATCGGCACCGGGCGACCGCCGATGCTCCGCTCCTTCCCATAATCCAGCGCGGCATAGGGGTGGCGGCCATTCAAGGCCGGCCGCGCCACAGCCTGCAACTCCGCCTCGGTGACCTGCGAGCGGTACCAGACGGAGCCGGCCGGCTCGACGGTCACTGCGGCGAAGAGGCCAAGGCCGATCTGGCCGCCATCGCCCTCCCCGCCCACCGGAGCGGCGGTGGAATAGGCGAAATAGGTGCCCTCCTTGGTCGCACGCCAGCGGGTGACGGCGCGCTGGCCTGGCTTCGCCAGGGAGCCGAGATCAAAATCGGCGCGCACCGCCGCCGCCGTCTGCGGGTTGAAGGCGATGCCCTGCCGGCCGGGCAGGCCGACATTCGCGCCATCCCCGCCGCAGATCGCATCCACGGGGCATTGCGCCGGCGGGATCGGCACGAGATCGAGCCCGGTGATGTGGAAGGAGGCGGCGCGGGTGCGTGGGGCATCAAGGCTGACCGGGCTGGGATTCACCTGCCCCGGGCGCGGCGGCGCGCCGGCATGGCTTGCAGCATGCGCCGGCAGCCGGCCCCCATCCTCCTGTGGGATGCCGCCCTCCTCCTCCCAATCGGGCGAGAGGAGGTTCTCGAACTGCACCTCGAGGCAATCGCCTTCGTTGGCACGTAGGACGAGGGGGCGCGGCCGCTTGTCCGGCCGCAGCTTCACATTGCCGGGGCGGAGCGGCCCGCTACCCTCGCGCGGCACGACATCATGCCGCAGGGCATAGAGCATGCCGGCGGGCACGAAGGCGCCGAACCGGTTCAGGATATAGGCCTGCTCCAGCGCCACCACATCGGCGGTGACGATCCGCTGACAGGCAGCGTCCGGCTGCGGCGCTGTGGAGGGTCTCTCGCGTGGCGCGGTCTGCGCCTGGTCGGCGGCGAGCAGAGCAACAGCGAGAACGGCAAGCCCGCCGAGGTATTGGCCGGCCCGGGCGGCGCATATGGTCTTGCCCAGAGTTCGCATTGCAAACCCCCACAAATTCCCTGCGCCCACGGATTGGTAAGCTGCGCTTCAGCTAGGTTGGAAAGAGCCGAATACGCACCAATTCCGCTCCATCTTGAACGCCTAGATGGAAGCATCGCCGAATTCCGTATACGAAGTGAGAGAATGTTTAATCGATCACGAATTTCTTATTTATCCGCAGCGCCCTAAATCTTCTGTCTCGGTACACTGCCCGCTAGTGCGCCTCAGGGCCAGGCGGGCAGAGGCGGCCGCATATAGGCCCATTACGGAAGCACTACAGCCGGGGTTCAAGCTGGCTGCGACGCGCCACAGCCTTCCTGGGGCATCCGCCCCTGTCCCTGGACAGAGGGGAGATGTCCGCCCCTCCACGAATCTCGCGGGGTTTTTTGGCCCACTCTCGCCGGGTAATGGCTGGTCGGACATATAGCTCAGCATGTTTCAGCGCCCCTGTCCTATCCTGGGACGCCGGCCCCGAGCGGATGCCGAGGGGGTGTCCGCCACCGGCGAAGGGTGCCACCTGCCCGGCGCGGCGGCACCAGGAGGGGCATGCTCCATGACCAGGCCTCGCCCACATCCGCCCCGTGCCGCATGGGCGGCGCTCGCCTTCGCGGCCGGGTTGCTGCCCGCCGCCCTCGCGGGTGCGGAGACCTTGCAACCACCGCCCGTGTTCGCCAGCAGCAACGGGCTTCTCGACCTGATCATCGTCGCCGCGCCGCGGCAGACGGTGCTCGGCACCAGGCAGGTCCAGGCCTGGACCTACCAGGTCTGCCCCCGTCCCGCCGGCGGCGGCGACGCCTGCCCACCCGACGCCGCGGCACCCTATGGGGGCGTGCGGCTGCAATTGCAGCCCGGCGACAAGCTGCGCATCCGCCTGGTCAACAGGCTGCCGGCGCTGCAGAACTGCGACCAGGCCAAGCACGCCGTGGTGAACGACCTCGGGCTGCCGCTGCTGAGCAACCCGACCAACCTGCACACCCATGGGCTGATCGTGGAGCCGCGCCGCGCCACGCCGGCGCTGCCGAGCTTCGGCGACTACGTGTTCGTGCTGGTGCAGAATCCGTATCAGGCGCCGCCGCCGCCTGCCACTCTTCCCCCGGACACCTGCGGCGCCGTCCAAAGCCCCAACCTGTCGCCGGTCGGCGGCACGCATCCGGCCGGGCACGGCGACATCCACGACATCGCCCAGGGCGCGGTCGAGTACGAGATTGACCTGCCCGACAACCACCCGGCCGGCCTGTTCTGGTTCCACCCGCACGGGCACGGCCTGGCGCTGAACCAGGTCACGGCCGGGCTCGCCGGCACCATCACTGTAGGCGCGGTGGGCCGCTATCTCTGCGACGACCCCGATTGCACCGGCTTCAGCGGGCGGATCCGCAGGGAATACCTGATGCTGAAGGATAGCGAGGTCGAGGGTGACGGCACCTTGCTGACGCAGCAGGACCCGGGATTCTGCGCCGCCGAGCCCGCCGCGGGAAACAGGCCGTGGCAGGGCTCCTGCCCTGGCGTCCCCGGCCATGACGGCGGCGCCTGGTTCCACACGGTCAACGGGCAAGCCTACCCGGAAATCCATGTGCCGCCCGCCGGCAGCATCTGGCGCATCACCAATGCCGGTGCCAGCCGCACCTACCACCTCCAGCTCGTCGCGCCCGGCAGCGGCACCCCGATGCTGGTGCAGGTGCTCTCCATGGACGGCATCGCCTTCGACATCCCGCGGGGTACGCACTTCGAGGCGCTGCAGGGGATGCTCGGCCACAAGATCGACCTCGCGCGCTGCCCGGACGCGGGCCCGACCGTCTCGCCGCAGGGCGGCCACCGCCCGCTGCGGGGCGAGCCGGTCTGCGCCACCGGCCTGCACATGATGCCGAGCGCGCGTGCCGAGATCTGGGTGGCGCGGCGCGACCCGGCGCAGGGCCACCACCTCGCCCTGGCAGGCGCCGGCCCCTCGCATGCGGTGTTCCGCACCACCAAGGTGCAGACCGGGGAGACAGAGCAGCTTGGCGACAATTGGCCGGCCGTGGACCTCGCCAGCGTCACCTTCACGCCGGCACCGGCCCTCCCGGCGCCGCCCGTGCCCTTCCTCGGTGTGCGCGGCGAGGCCATGGCAATGCTCGATCCGCAGGGCGTCTTCGGCACGGCGCGGCTGCGGGTGCCCGGCGCCGAGCGGCCGGTGGAGGTCGCGCAGGCGCAGCAACTCGCGGCACAGGCGGCCGCGGCGCCGCTCCCGGCATTGCCGCCCGGCCTGCGCCTCGCGCCTGGCGGCATCAGCCCCGAAGTGAAGCTCGGCCACCCGGCACCCGGCGTGGATTGCCACCGCCTGCCGCCCGGGCATCGCCGCCGCATCTTCTTCGGCAAGGTAAAACCCGGCATCGACAGCCAGAACAAGCCGCAGCCCGGCGATGACAGCTTCGGCCTTGGCTATGAGGAGGTGGACGCGCAGGGCAACCCCGTCGGCCCGACGCAACCCATCACCTCCTTCCGGGCGGACGACATCACGGTCTGCGTGCCGGTGCCGGTGCTGCATCCGCCCGGGGCTCCGCCGGTCGAGGAGGAGTGGGAACTGGTGAACCTCACCGCCGAAGACCACAACTTCCACATCCACCAGACGCGCTTCCGGTTGCTGCGGGGCGGTGCCGGCCTGCCGCCGGTGCCGGGCAGCATCCAGGGCAGCGCCGTGCTGCAGGACAATGTGCCGGTGCCGCATGGCCGGATGCGGCAGGGCTCGCCGCAGCGGGCGCCGGGCTGCGACGGCACCATCGCCGCCTGGCGCCCGGCGGGCGGCGGCCAGGGACGCTGCGACTCACCGCCGGTGGTGGTGCGGATCCCGTTCAGCCAGATCGGCGACTTCGTGTACCACTGCCACATCCTGGAGCATGAGGACGGGGGCATGATGGCGCGCATCCGGGTGCAGCCGGTGCTGCTGCAGCCGCACTGACCCCGCCTTGACCGCGGCGGCGGCGGCTCGACACTACCGGGACCCCCGCCGTCGCGGCTTCTCCCCCGAACCGCGCGCCGGAGGGAGGAGCGGGGCCCCCGCCATAGAACGGGCCTCGACTTTGGCCAATCTGCGAAAGGAAGCCTGCAAAATCAGTGGCTTAGCTCACCTGGTTCGTAACAGGGGCAAATTCCCGGGCGGCTCAGGCTGGGGCGTCGGCCTGGCGGACGAGATCCGGCAGCGGCGGGATCGGCTCGGCGCCGGGGACGCGCAAGCGGTCGCCGAGGTAGCGGTAGAAGGAGACGCCGAGCTTGCGGCAGGTCTTCATCAGGCCGAGCAGGACGTCGCGGGCGGTGCGTCTCGCCTCGCTCATGGTGCCGCCGGAGATCTTGCGCTTGGTGACGCAGGCGCGGATGTCGTTCTCCGAGCCGTTGGTGTGCAGCGGGATCTCGGGCCGCTCGAGGACCCGCAGCAGTTCGGCCTTGCGGCGGTGCAGGCGCGCCAGCAGCCGGTCCAGCACGACATGGCCGGTACAGCGGGTGAAGATCCGGTCGAACCGCGCCCGCAGCGCCGCCGCCCGTCTGGGGCAGGGCTCGCGCCGCCAGGCCTTCAGGTCGGCGTAGAACCACCAGATCAGGGTTCGGGTGAGCTCAATGGCGCGGCGTTGCTCGTCGGTGGTGGGCACCAGCTTGTGCACCAGGCGCTCGGCATGGACCCAGCAGAGCGCGTGGTCACCGAGGCGGAACTGGCCGGCATCGTCGGAGACGATCACCGTCCCGGGCAGCAGGCCATGCGTCTTGATCGTGCCCCAGAGCGCTCCCTCTGTGGCAATCCGCACCGGGTCGGGGGTGACCGCCAGGCGGTCGATGCCGAGCACCGCGAGGTGCGCCGTCCAGGCGGCTTCGTCGGCGAAGACCTTCGCCGGGTGGCTCGCCAGCAGATTGACCACCGGCCCAGCCAGGGCGCGTCCGCGCATGTAGTCGAGCGCCGCCTCGCTGATCACGTATCCGCCGTGCCCGGCACGGAGCGTCGAGAGGAACGCCTCGCGCGATTTCGAGGTGCCGGTGCGGAAGGCGGTGAACCGGTCGTCGCCGATCTGCGTCGTGAAGCCGTCCTGCCGGGCGTGCCGCGCCGCGGTGTCGTCCACCGTCACCCAGCCTGCCGTGGCCAGGCCGGCGCGCAGCACCTCCCGGTCCTCGACGATGAGGTCGTCGAGCCGCGCGGTCAGCAGCCGCACCACCTGGCGCTTGGAGATCTCGATGCCGACCCCGGCCAGCAGCGCCGTCAGCCGCTCCGTTGTCACCTGGCCCTGGGCGTGCGCCACCAGCAGAAAGCGCCGCAGCCCGGGCCCGAAGCCGCCGACGATCCCCTCAGGCAGCGCCGCCAGCACCGTCTCGCCCGAGGGCGCCAGCCAGCGCTCGCGGCGATAGCGCACCACCTCGGCCGTGAGGCGCAACTCGCGCACCAGAATGTCCTGGTAGCCCTTGAAGCGCGACCCAGCTGGGGGCTCGGCCTTCACCACCACCTCAGCGGTGACTGCCTCCCGGTCGCGCTTGGCACCCCGCCGGCGCCGTGACCGCTTGCCGCCTGGGCCCGTCCCGCTGCCGCCGCCGGTCGCCTGCTCCATCCCGGAAGGCCGCGACGGCGGCCGCGGCGGAAGCCCCTTCAGCCGGGCTACCTCGTCGCGCAAGGCTTGGCTCTCAACCTTCAGGCTCGCCATCGCCGCCTGCTGCGCCTCGCTGACGGCCCTCAACCGTGCGACCTCCGACGCCAGCGCACCGACGAGGTCCCGCAGTTCAGCGAGCGAGAGGGTCTCCAGCAAGGCGGCATCCGGCGGCGACATGCACAGCGTGAATCACGCCGCCGCTCCCAGCGCAACCACCACGCCCAGGAATCTGCCCCGGTTACTCGTCTGACCCTGTATGCCGTTGATAGATCTGCATAAACAACATACTGCTCGGCTTCATCGACAGCCTCCCGGCTACATTACAGGGCAGGGCCAAGTGAGCCCAACCTTCGCATTCCACTCGCGGTGGCCTTTTGGGCCGGACAGGCTGATAGCGTGGAATTGACCAGGAGGCCGAGCTCTCAAAGGATGGAGGCCCTTAGTGGTGCATCCGGCAAGTTGAGGAGGCTTTTTCGCGTCCGGGGCGTTGGGGCTGGTGCTGACTGTCCCCAGGAATTCGGCCATGACCATTCGGGTGCGCGGACTGAGCGATGAGGAGGCGCAAGGGCTGGCGCGGATGACGCGCTCACGCACGCTCGGCGCCGGGCTGGTCCGACGGGCGCAAATCGTGCAGCACGCGGTGGACGAGGGCCTGAGCGCGCCGGAGATCGCCGCCAGGATGGGCCTGTGCGGTGCCACGGTTCGGTTCTGGCTCAAGCGGTTCAATGAGCACGGCCTGCCGGGGCTGGAGGAGGACATGCGCTCGGGACGGCCGCCGACCTACACGGCCGAGGAGCGGAGCGCGGTCATCACCGCCGCCCTGAACCGTCCGGCCGAGCTGGGCCTACCTTTCGCTTCGTGGACCCTGGACCGCCTGGTCGCCTATCTCGGTGAGCAGGGCATCGGTATGCGGCGCAGCCGGATCAGCGAGGTGCTCCTGGCTGAGGGTCTCAAGTGGCGCCAGGAAGAGACCTGGTTCGGGGCGCGGGTTGACCCGGACTTCACGCGTAAAAGGGGGCCATCGAGCAGCTCTACACCGCACCGCCCGAGGGCAGCATAGTCGTCTGCCTCGACGAAATGGGCCCGCAGGCCAGCAAGAGCTATCCCGGACGACGGCTGGTCCGGCCGGTCGGGCCTCGGGCGGAGCGGGCCAAGCAGGAGATCGACTACGGCCGGCGCGATGTCGCGGGCTACGTGTTCGGCGCCCTGCAGCCAGCCACGGGTGCCGCCTTCACCGTAACCTACGAGCGCCGTACCACGGCGAACTGGGTCGACTTCCTGGGCCAGGTGGAGGGCTGGATCGGCACCGCAGCCGAGCGGGTCTGCGCCGTCATCGACAACCTCAATATCCACGGCGGCACGGATGTGCTGCTCGAGTTCAAGTGGTCGTCGCAACACCTGTGTGCGCCGATCTCAGCAACTCGTCAAAGGCTTCGGCCGGCGTTCTCCATCCGAGTGTCTTGCGCGGCCGGCTGTTGAGCGTTGTGGCCACCGCGGTAAGGGCTGCCGCGCTGTGGTCGCTCAGGTCCGTGCCCTTCGGGAAATACTGCCGCAGCAGCCCATTGGTGTTCTCGTTCGTCCCGCGCTGCCAAGGGCTGTGTGGGTCACAGAAGTAGACCTGCACACCGGTATCGATTCGCAGCTGCGCGTGCTGGCTCAGCTCCGCACCTTGATCCCAGGTCAAGGATTGTCGCAGCTGCTGGGGCAGCGTCCTGATCGAGCGCGTGATGGCGCCGCATACCGCCACGGCACCATGGCCCGCCAGGGCAGGCCCGTTTTTCACCCGATCACCCCCCCCCCGTGTCCCGCCATGCGCGGCAGGTGGAGCAACAGGGTGAACCGTGTCGTCCGCTCGACCAGCGTGCCGATCGCCGAACTGCCCAAGCCGAGGATCAGGTCCCCCTCCCAGTGGCCTGGCACCGCCCGGTCGGCCACCTCCGCCGGCCGTTCGCTGATCATGACCTCGGGCGTGACATGCGACTTGCCCCGTCCGCGGCTGCGCGCCCGCGGCACCCGGAGCGCCCGCCCGGTCCGCAGGCAGGCGGTCAGCTCACGCCGCAGCGCGCCGCGCCCCTGTACGTACAGCGCCTGGTAGATGGCCTCATGGCTGATGCGCATTGTCTCGTCACCAGGGAAGTCGAGCCGCAGCCGTCGGGCAATTTGCTCGGGGCTCCACGCCCTCGCCCACCGGCGGTGCTGCCGGCGCCCGTGCCGACGGCCCCTCCAGGGCACGACGGGCCCGCCAACCGAAGCCCCGCCCGGACCGGCAACCGCACCCGCGAGCCGGTCCTGAACATACTTCCGCAACGTCGCGCGCACAGCCAGCTTCGCCGGCTTTGGCCGACGCGCCGCCCGCTCGGCATGCCACTGCGCCGTCGTGGCCCGGTACTCCAGACCGCCGCTACGCGTGGCTGCGTTCCGTCGCAGTTCACGCGAGATCGTCGAGGCGTCCCGCCCCAGCCGCCGGGCCGTCTCCCGCACCCCACAGCCCTGCGCCCGCAACAGCGCAATCTCCTCGCGCTCCGTGAACAACAGGTACCGCTCCGAAGGTGGCTTCGCCGATGGTGCAAGTATCTTTGGTGGCATGCCGCCCGCCTCCCGGAACCAGCGGAAGCCTACTGGCGGCGACACGCCTGCACCAATCGCCGCGTCCTCGCTCGACAGGCCCGTCGCAATCGCCGCCCAGAACTGCCGCCGGTTCTCGCGCTGAGCCACGCCTGGCCGCCCAGGTGACCGCCCCAACACCGCTCGCAGTGCTCGTTCCGAACGCCGCCGACCTGCCATCACTGACCGTCCCAACCAGAGTGTTGCGACGACCACTTGAATCCACCCTGCTCTTTGCTCTCGCCCATCCGCGCTGGGAGTTCGTGTTCCAGCCGAGGTATGCGGCCTACCTCAACCTCATCGAGCCGTGGTGGAAGGTGCTGCGCTCGCTGGCCCTCAAGGGGCGGCGGTTCGAGGCCTGGGCGGAGATCGAGCAGGCCGTCGCGCGTGCCACCACCTACTGGAACACGCACAAGCATCCGTTCGTCTGGGGCCGCCGCCGGCGCCATCGCACACCCCGCCGTCTCGGCTTCGCCGCTCCGCCAAATGTCGCACTCTTTTAGCGGATGCACCATTTAGCGCGCTGCCTCGCGTTCGAGTGCGGCCACCGTCGCAGAGATCTTTGCTTCGTCGTCGCCGAGTTCGGCCAGGATCTCGCTTGTGTGCTCGCCGATGGCGGGAGCCGGGCGGCGTATCTCGGCGGGCGTGCGCTCGAACCGCGCCGCCGGGCGGGCCTGGCGGATGCGGCCGAGGCCGGGCTGGTCGAATTCGACGATCAGGCCATTGGCGGCAACCTGCGGGTCGGCGAGCAGCTCTCGGCGGGTCAACACCGGCGCGCAGGGCACCTCGGCCTCGTCCAGGCGCGCGAGCCAATCGGCGCCGTCGCCCTGGGCCAGCATCTCGCCCACAAGACTCAGGCGCGCGGCAGCGTTGGCGGAGCGGACGGAGGGGGTCCTGAAGCGCGGGTCGTCGATCCATTCGGGCTTTTCGAGCACACGGCAAAGGCCACGCCATTCCGCGTCAGAAACCGTACCGACGGCGATGTAGCCGTCGCGTGTGCGGAAGACCAGATCCGGCGCCGACTGCGCCCGATCCGCCACTTCCTCCTGGCCAACTAGGCTGTAGCCGGCCATGCCCTCGGGCCAGAGATAGGCGACGACGGCATCGAGCATCGCTAGTCGCACGTGCTGGCCCTCGCCGCGGACCGCCTTGTTATAGAGCGCGGCGGTGATCGCCTGGGCGGCAACCAGGGCCGTAGTCTTGTCCGCAATCAGGGTGCGGATCATCTGCGGCCGGCCGGTCTCGACATTGCGCTGGATGTCGGCGAGGCCAGAGAGTGCCTGGATCACTGGGTCGTAGACGCGCTTGCGGATATAGGGCCCGGTCTCGCCGACACCGCTAATCGAGACATAGACGAGGTCGGGCCTGATTGCGCGCGCCGCCGCCTCGCCGAAGCCGAGCCGGTCCGCGACGCCGGGGCGGAAATTCTGCACGAGCACGTCCGCGGTGGCGATCAGCCGGCGCAGGATGCCGGCCCCGGTCGGCTGCTTCAGGTCTACCGCGATCGAGCGCTTGCTGCGGTTGGACGAGACGAAGCCTGGCGTGAAGCCGCCGCGGCGCATGATGTCACCGCCCGGCGTTTCAACCTTGATGACGTCAGCGCCCTGGTCAGCCAGCATCATCGTCGCGTTCGGCCCGGAGACCACGCTGGTCAGGTCCAGCACTCGCACGCCCTGTAGAGGTCCGCTCATTAAATTTTCCAGTATTCGGGCCGGTTTGCCTGCTGGGCCGCGGCATAGGCAGGCCTTGCGGTCGCCCGGTCGCGGAAGGCGAGCAGACCGTTGGTCAGCGGCAGCTCATAGCGCAGCGCCCAGTCGAGACAGGTTGTGAGGAGCATGTCGGCGCCGCTGAATGCCTCGCCCAGAAGCCAGCGCCGGCCGTCGTCCAGGGCCGCGGCGACGGTCTGCACCTGCTTCTGGAAATACGTCGTAGCTGCCTCTACCGCGGTCGGAGCCTCGCCATAGACCTGCGGCAGGCCGACATGGCGGCGCAGGATGTAGAGGCTGGTCGCGTCCAGTTCGCACACGATGAAGAAGCACCATTCGTCATAGCGCGCCCGCCCACGCGGGTCGGTCGGCACCAAGCGGTTGCCGTCCCGACCATAGGTCGCGGACAGGTAGTTGATGATCGCGGCACTCTCGGTGATGGTGAAGTCACCGTCCTGCAGCGCCGGGATCTTCTGGCGGGGGTTCACGGCGGTGTAGCGCGAGGTTTGCGTCTCGCCCGAGCGCGGCAGGATCGGCTCGCAACGATAGCGAAGGCCCAGCTCGTGCAGCGCCCAGTGGGCCCGGATGGTGCGGGCGGTCGTGCAGCCCCAGAGCACCCGGTCGGCGGTGTCGCTCATGACGGCGTTCCTCACCAGGGCTCGACGGCGGGGCGCAGGTCAAGCTCGTGCGTCCAGCCGTCGCGTGGCTGAGTGTGCAACATCCAGTAGGCGGCCGCCACGGTATCGACAGCGATCAGGCTGCCAGGCTCCGGCGGTGGCGCGTCGGGGCCGAGGCGGGCGCGGCGGCGGGCATGGATCGCCGGGCTGTCGACGCCCCCGTCGATCAACAGGTGCGCAACATGGATGCCCCGCGATCCGAACTCGCGGGCGAGGCTCTGAGCGGTCGCGCGCAGGCCGGCCTTGGCCGCGGCGAAGGCCGCATATCCCGCGCCGCCCCGCAGGCTGGCGGTGGCGCCGGTAAAGAGCAACGTGCCGCGCCCGCGCGGCAGCATGTGCCGCACCGCCTCGCGGCCGGTCAGGAAGCCGGCGTGGCAGGCGAGGCGCCAGACCTGCTCGTGCAGCCGCGCGCTGGTCTCCAGCGCCGGCATCCGCGTATTCGCGCCGGCATTGAACAGGCAGACCTCGACCGGGCCGACCTCGTTCTCGATCCGCTCGAACAGCGCGGCGACGGCAGCCTCGTCGCGGGCATCCAGGCTGAAGGCCCGCGCCCGGCCGCCTGTGCCGGCGATCTGCTCGACATGGGGCGCCGCCTTCTCGGCCGAACGGCGGGCCAGGCAAACCGTGTAGCCGCCGGCCGCGAAGCGCCTGCCGACCGCCGCGCCGATGGCGTCGCCCGCGCCGACGATCAGCGCGACGCTATTCCCGGCGCCGGTCACGGCGCGCCTCCCGCGAGGATGGCCTCCTCGACATCGCGCAGCCGGTCCTTGCCGAAGAAGATGTCATCGCCGACGAAGAATGTCGGCGCGCCGAAGGTGCGGCGCGCGACCGAGGCCTCGGTATTCCCGGCAAGCCGGGCCTTGACGGCCGGATCCTGGATGCGCTCGGAGAAGCGGGCGCCATCGAGGCCGGAGGCGTCAAGCGCGGCGCGGACCACGTCTGGCTCGTCCATCTTTTTCGGTTCCTCCCACATGTGGTGGAAGACCGCCTCGACATAGCGGGGGAGGTCGCCGTCGATCTCGGCCGCCGCGGCGCCGCGCATGAGCTGCAAGGTATTGACCGGGAAGAACGGGTTGCGGGTGAAGCGCGTCAGGCCATGCTTGCGGATGAAGCGCTCGGTCTCCAGCCGCTCGTATTCCGGCTTGTTGCGGATGCCCTTGAAGGTCTCGCCTGGCGAGCGATTGCCGGTTGCCTTGAATACGCCGCCCAGCAGGATCGGCACGTAGCGGAACGTGGCGCCGGTGCGCCGCTCGATGGCGGGGATCACCCGGTGCGCCAGATAGGCGTTCGGGCTGCCGACATCGAAGTGGAATTCCACGGTCGGGGGGGATCGGCATGGCGCGCTCACCAGGTCTCGCGGGAGGGGCGGATGTCGAGCTCGTGCGTCCAGCCGTCGCGCGGCTGCTGGTGGAGCTGCCAGTAGGTTTCGGCGATGGTGGCCGGGCTGAGCAGCCGGCCGGGCTCCAGACGTTCGGCGGCGGAGGGGTCAGTCGCCATGCGCTTCTCGATCCGCTCCCGCACCCATGCGGTATCGACGCCGCTGTCGATCACCAGATGCGCGACATGGATGTTCTGGGGCCCTAGCTCGCGCGCCATGCTCTGAGCGACGGCGCGCAGGCCGAATTTGGCGCTGGCGAAGGCGGCATAGCCGATGCCGCCGCGCATGCTCGCCGTGGCGCCGGTCAGGAAGATCGAGCCGCGCCCGTGCCGCAGCAGCACCCGTGCCGCCTCGCGCCCGGTGAGAAAGCCGGCATAACAGGCCAGTTCCCAGACCTTGCGGAACACCCGCTCGGTCGTGTCGAGCAGGGGGAAGTTCACGTTGCCGCCGATGTTGAACACCACGACCTCGAGCGGCGCCGCGGCGTCGGCCTCCGCCATGAACTGCGCCACCTGCTCCTCCTGGCGCGCGTCGAGCGAGCGGCCGACGCAGATGCCGCCCGCGTCCTCGATCTCCGCCACCAGGGGCTGAAGCTTCTCGCCGTTCCGCCGACCGCAGAAGACGGTATAGCCCTCGGTTGCGAACCTACGGGCAATAGCGGCGCCGATGTAGTCGCCCGCCCCTACCACCGCCACGCTCGCATTGCGCGTTCCCATGGTCTCCTCCGGTGGGTGTGTTTTTTGAACTGGGCCCAGAGTGGGTTTGGAAAAGGAACTCGTCAAGCCTATTCTGTCCAGGGAAAAGGGAGATGCGGATGCGGTGGAACGAGTTGGCGGACCAGACTTGCTCGGTGGCGCGCACTGTATCGGTAATCGGCGACCGCTGGACGCTGCTGGTCCTGCGCGACTGCTTTTTGCGGATCCGTCGTTTCGAGCAGTTCCAGGAGAAGCTCGGCATCACCCGGCCGGTCCTGGCCGACCGGCTGGCCAAGCTCGTTGCCGCCGGCGTGCTGGAGAAGGTGCCTTACCAGCTGCGGCCGGTGCGCCATGAATACCGTCTGACACAGAAGGGCCTTGACCTCTACCCCGTGTTGATGGCGATCGTGCACTGGGGCGATGTGTATATGACCAGCGAGGCCGGCCGGCCCCTAATGCACCGGCATAAGGCCTGCGGCCACCTATTCGACCCAATGATGGTGTGCTCGGAATGCCGCGCCGATCTGACCGCGCGCGCGGTCACTGTCGAACCCGGCCCTGGCGTCCGTGCCAAGCCCGCCAACCCGCCGGCCGGCAAGGCCGTTGGCTGACCCGACGCAAGGCCATCGCCCCGGCACTCGGCAGCCGAGCGCATCCGCGGTCTCAATGTGCCGCTGCATCTCAGGGCCTCGCCATAGAACGGGCCTCGACTTTGTCCATTCGGCGGTAGTGTGCTGGGGAGCGCCTGCCGTCATGGTGCGTAGCAGGCATGTTGTTGCACGGGTCGCCCAGTCCGGGGCGGTTGGGTAAGCTGGGGAGGAGGGTGAGCCCTCGATTGAGGGGAACCCGCGATGCCGTTCAAGTCGAATGCTGCTCGCCGGCACCATATTCCGGCCCAGCGCCAGAAGGTCATCAACTGGGCCGAGTACGATGCCGGCCTGCGGGCTCGCGGCAGCCTCACCGTGTGGTTCACAGCCGAGGCTATCGCGGGCTGGCGGGCCGAGGCGCGCGTTGGCCGAGGTGGTCAGCCGAAGTACTCGGCCTTGGCGATCGCAACTGCCTTGACGCTGCGGGCCGTGTTCCGCCTGGCGCTGCGTCAAACCGAGGGCCTGATCGGCTCCATCCTTGCCCTGCTTGGCCTTGAGCTCGCCGTGCCGGACCACTCCACCCTCAGTCGTCGGGCCGAGACGCTGCAGGTGCCGCGGCCGAGGACGGGCAGCCGGCCAGTGCACCTGCTGGTCGACAGCACTGGCCTACGGCTGTGCGGTCCCGGCGAATGGCTGGAGGAGAAGCATGGCAGCAAGCGGCGCCGGGCCTGGAAGATGCTCCACCTTGCGACGGACGCCGACACCGGCCAGATCGTCGCCTCGGTGCTGACCGAGAGGGATGCCGACGATGGCTCGCAGGTCGGCCCCTTGCTCGACCGGGTTGATGGTTCCGTGGTGTCCTTCATCGGCGATGGTGCCCACGACCGAGACGATGTTTACGCCGAGGTCGCAGCGCGTCATCCAGATGCCGACGTCATCGTGCCACCACGCGCGAACGCGGTGCCGAGTACAGCGGCTGGGACCACGCCGACCCAGCGAGATGTGCATCTGCGATGTATCGCCGAGCGCGGTCGCATGGGCTGGCAGCGAGCGTCGGGGTACAATTGGCGTGCTCTGGTGGAAGCCGATGTCTCGCGCTGGAAGCGCGTCATTGGAGATAGGCTACGCTCGCAAACGAAGGGGCGACAAGCAACCGAAATGGCCATCGCCACCAACGTCCTGAACCGGATGCTGGACCTCGGGCGGCCGAAGTACATCCGGATCACATGACCCCGCACGAGGCAGGGATCGACGCGTCCATACCGTCGACCGATGCAACACGATGTCTGGCGGTGCTTCTGGACGGATTGCGGTGGACGCCGAATTGCGCCGCACTCACGGGGCCGTCTCCAACTCCTCCGAAAGGCTGCCGTGTTCGCGGTAGAGGGCAGCGAAGCCCTCCAGGGCCGCCTCGGTGCGGGCCCTTTCTGCATCCGCCCGGGCTTCTCGGTGGGCCAGATCCGCGGCCAGGAGTTCTTCTACATAGGCCGAGAAATTATCGACGCCGACCTTGCTTTGTTCGACCAAATCAGAGTTTAGGTTGAGATTTACGGGCCGTTTTGGCGCGGAATGGTTATAGCCCACGGGCGCCTCGTCATGTTTGCGCAAGCTTGCGCAAAGCTAAGGGGCTGCACGCTGCCTTTCAAGCTGTCGCGTTGAGGTCAAGGCCAAGCAGTGCAAGGGTGGAGCCGAGTAGGCCTTCAGGCTGCGCAGCGTCAGGGCGATGGTGATCGCCAGGTTCGAGTACTTCGGATCGCCGCCTCGGCCGGTGCGCACCTCGGCTCGCCAGCCCTCGATCACCTCCTCGGCCTCGGCGAGGACGGGCACGGTCCAGCGGAGCACGCCCAAGGCCCAGGCGAGACGATCGAGGGCCATGGGCGCCTCAGCCCTCGACCCGGCCGGCGCGAAGGTCGGCCGGACCTAACGAAATGGGCTCGACTTTGGCCATTTCACGGCGTTGAGAGGTTAGGCGCGGATCCAGAACGCCGGTTCTGCCGCGATGAAAGCCAGGGCGTCGCTGATGGGCAGGACGGCGCCGAACGATCCAGTGCGGCCCCAGGCATCGCGGCGCCACCAGAGAACCTCGACACGACCATCGGACGGGAGCGGCTTCAGCCTGGCCACGGGCGCGCCCATACGGACGGAGGTCAGGGTGTAGCCGCCGCGGATACGCCGCGCTTGTAGGCCGCCGCGTGGCCAGGGATAGGCCGCGATCTGCTGCAGCACCGGATCGTCCGCCGCCATGGCAATCCTCCCCGGCCGTGACCCGTTGAGACCTGCGGCCTCACCGTAGCCCAGCAGGTCCGCCATGGCCCACCCCGCCCTCCACCTGCCTCCCAGCTTTCTCGCCTGGCTCAGCCCGTACCTCGCTGTCTCATCGTGTTGCATCGGTCGACGGTATGGACGCGTCGATCCCTGCCTCGTGCGGGGTCATGTGATCCGGATGTACTTCGGCCGCCCGAGGTCCAGCATCCGGTTCAGGACGTTGGTGGCGATGGCCATTTCGGTTGCTTGTCGCCCCTTCGTTTGCGAGCGTAGCCTATCTCCAATGACGCGCTTCCAGCGCGAGACATCGGCTTCCACCAGAGCACGCCAATTGTACCCCGACGCTCGCTGCCAGCCCATGCGACCGCGCTCGGCGATACATCGCAGATGCACATCTCGCTGGGTCGGCGTGGTCCCAGCCGCTGTACTCGGCACCGCGTTCGCGCGTGGTGGCACGATGACGTCGGCATCTGGATGACGCGCTGCGACCTCGGCGTAAACATCGTCTCGGTCGTGGGCACCATCGCCGATGAAGGACACCACGGAACCATCAACCCGGTCGAGCAAGGGGCCGACCTGCGAGCCATCGTCGGCATCCCTCTCGGTCAGCACCGAGGCGACGATCTGGCCGGTGTCGGCGTCCGTCGCAAGGTGGAGCATCTTCCAGGCCCGGCGCCGCTTGCTGCCATGCTTCTCCTCCAGCCATTCGCCGGGACCGCACAGCCGTAGGCCAGTGCTGTCGACCAGCAGGTGCACTGGCCGGCTGCCCGTCCTCGGCCGCGGCACCTGCAGCGTCTCGGCCCGACGACTGAGGGTGGAGTGGTCCGGCACGGCGAGCTCAAGGCCAAGCAGGGCAAGGATGGAGCCGATCAGGCCCTCGGTTTGACGCAGCGCCAGGCGGAACACGGCCCGCAGCGTCAAGGCAGTTGCGATCGCCAAGGCCGAGTACTTCGGCTGACCACCTCGGCCAACGCGCGCCTCGGCCCGCCAGCCCGCGATAGCCTCGGCTGTGAACCACACGGTGAGGCTGCCGCGAGCCCGCAGGCCGGCATCGTACTCGGCCCAGTTGATGACCTTCTGGCGCTGGGCCGGAATATGGTGCCGGCGAGCAGCATTCGACTTGAACGGCATCGCGGGTTCCCCTCAATCGAGGGCTCACCCTCCTCCCCAGCTTACCCAACCGCCCCGGACTGGGCGACCCGTGCAACAACATGTCTAGGCCCGTCAGACGGTTCGCTCGAGCCGAGCCGCTGGCGCGGTGGCGAGCGATGCCGCGACCTGGTCTGCGAGCTGCTGCGCGGTGACAGGCTCGCGCAACAGGGCGAAGGTGCCGTCGACGGCCGCGCCAACGGCGAGCGCGGCCGCATCGCCAGCGTAGCCGGTGACCAGGATCGCGGGCAGGCCGGGGCGACGGCCCTGCGCCGCCCGGATCAGGGCGACCCCGTCCATCCCCGGCATCGCCAGGTCGCTGACGAGGATGTCAAAGGGCGCGCCCCGGTCCAACAGGTCGAGCGCGGCCGCGCCGTCCCCGCCTTCCGCCACCTCGTATCCCATCTCCCCGAGCTGGGCCGCTAGTACCTCGCGCACGACCGGCTCGTCGTCCACCAGGAGCACGCGGGGGCGCCGGCCTTGCCCGGCGGGCGGAGGCATCCAGTCCGCCGACGCGGGACTGGGATGATGGCTCGGCTCCCGGTCGGTGACCGGCAGCCAGAGCGACACTGTTGTGCCCTGGCCCGGCTCGCTGGCAATGGCCAACGCCCCGCCCGACCCCTTGGCGAAGCTCCGCGCCATGGCCAGCCCAAGCCCAGTGCCCTGACCCTGGGGCTTGGTCGTGAAGAAGGGTTCGGACGCCCGCGCGAGCGTGTCCGCGCTCATTCCCTGGCCGGTGTCGGCGATCGCGAGGTGCACGTACGGGCCGGCTCCCTTGAGACAGCCGGGGCCGCCTTCGCCTCCTGCCCGGTGCATGCGGGTAGACAGCGTGAGCGTGCCCCCGTCCGGCATCGCGTCGCGCGCGTTGGTGGCCAGGTTGACCAGCACCGTCTCAAGCTGGCCGCGGTCGGCCAGCACAGGCGGCAGGCCGGGCTCCGCCTCCACCTCCACCCGGATCCGGGGCCCGAGCGTGGCCGACAGCACCTCCCGCAGGCCGCCCAGGAGCTCGCCGGCGTCCAGGGCGGCCGGGCGCAGCTCCTCGCGGCGCGAGAAGGCCAGCAGGCGCCGGGTGACGGAGGCGCCGCGCCGGGCCGCCTCCTCCACCATGCCGGTCAGGCGCTCGACGGCCGCTCTGTCACCGGCGCGGCGGTGGATCAGGCCGATGCCACCGGAAACCGCTTGCAGGACGTTGTTGAAGTCGTGTGCGATGCCGCCGGCGAGCTGCCCCACCGCCTCCATCTTCTGGGCATGGCGTAGGCTCGCCTCCGTGGCGCGGTGCTCCGCCATCTCTGTCCGCAGCTTGGCGTTGCTGACGTCCAGCTCGCGCGTGCGCTCCGCGAGGTCGAGGCGCAGCCGCAAGGTCTCGCCGAAGTACCGGCTCGAGCGCCTGACGGTCACGACGAGCACGACGAGGAACACGCCGATCATGGCGGCCGCGGCGAACCGGCGTCCCGAGCCCTCCAGGGCAAACCGAATGGCCAGGAGGCCGCCGGCGGGGATGATGAAGGCGAGGGCGCTCGGGAGGTGCGCGTAGTGCAGCGCGGCGGCACCGGCGCACATGCCGGCGATCACGAACGCCCAGAACAGCTGGTGGATCTCGGTCTGGGGGAACAGCAGGACCGAGCCCCCGCCCCAGAGCAGCCCGGCGGCGAGCGCGCCGCAGATGCTGGTGGCAGACCAGCGCCGGTGCTGCGCGATCGCTGGTCCGGCGCGGCGGTATGCCCACCAGGCGGCGAGCCGGGCCGCCGCGACGAGCACGGCCGCGCCTAGCCACGTGTAGGTGCCACTGCCCTGCCCGTCCGCCACAAGGACCGCGACCATGAGCGCCGCGTTCGTCATCGTGGCAAGCGCGGCGACCGGGATCTGCTCGAAGGCGGCCCTGACCCGCTCGGTCTGGAGCTCGGCCTCCTTAGTCATGCGACAGCCGTCGGGAGACTCGGGGCATCCTCTCGATCCGGGTGGTTCCCGGAAGCAGCGTAGTTGAGGATAGGGCGGAAGGCCACAATCGCCGGGGGCATAGGTGCGTTGAGGCAGCATAGGCCATCGCGGCGCCCCACAGCGCGAAGCCGACGAAGGCGCGGCCGGTCAGGCACAGCATCTCGGGGCGCAGCTGCTCCAGCAGCGGCGGCGCCAGGTCGAGCTCGCTGACGTCGTAGCGGTCGAGCGCTACCGCGAAGACCGCGTTCGTGCGGCATTCAGCCAGCCCCAGCAGGCGCCGCTGCGGGAAGCCGCTGACCCCACGTGAGGCGCTCGGTCGGCCATAGCGGCCCTTGAGTTCGGGCGTGTCCAGCAGGTCGAGGGTGGTACAGTCCAGGCTGACCAGCCGGCGGCCGCGATACCACGCCCCTGTGGCGCCGGGCGTGGCGAAGGGACGGGCGAGATGCCGGAAGACAGGCTTAAGTCAACGGTATTGGGCCTAGACCACCACCGATCCAAGCCGGTCATCCGCCGTCCGTAAGATGCCGGCGTGCCTCGGTGACCCGGTGCCGATCGGCCGCGTCCGCCACCAGCCCGGCCGCGGAGAACCCCTTGAACGCGGCATCCACCTCCGCCGAGGCGGCGAGCAGGCCCTGCTCCATCCGCAGGCCTGGTCCGGCCCAGAACGCCTCGACTTCGGCTGCCGGCAGGCCCTTCAGCTTGCGATGGGCCGCCAGCAGATGCTCCTGGCCGGCCTGGAAGGCCAGCAGCGCCCGCCGCAGGCGATCCCGGACCGTGACCTCGTCCCTAGCCGTCACACGCCGCCCTCCGGTATCTCCGGCCCGGTCGGGTGCGGGGTGGTGGCCGGCACTCCTAGCCGGACGGCAGCGATCTCGAGGAGCCGCACGTCGCCTTCACGCCATTGCCGCCGGATCAGCAGCCTCTCCGCCTCGTGCGCTGAGATCCCGAGGATTGTGCCAACCGTCTCGGCGGCGGCTTCGATTCCTCTCTCTTCCAACACTCGGCCGATGGCCATCCGCAGGCGCAGCGCCGCAAGCCGATCTGCGTCCCGCGCCCGCCGCTCCGTGGAGGAGAGTCTGGGCTTCGGTGGCGGCATGTCCTGATCGTTCACCCTGGCTTACCTTCTACTTTCGCCGCTGCCTTCCTGTGGTCCGGCAGGCGGCCCTCATCCAGCCAGGTATCGGCCTGGCACATGCTGCCGCATCATGGTCCCAACGGCGAACGCCTGCCCGTCCAGCGGGTGCCGTTCCCACCAACAGGCCGCAGGTGTGCGTACCCCCTCATGCACTCGATGTGAGCCCCACGGCACCAGACGGTCGGGCCGCCTCATGGGTCTTTCTGCTCGGCCACCTCCGGCGAGCGGTGGATCGGCGGTGCTGGTAGGAGCGTCATAAGGGTTGCGGTTCACCCTCTAGGCTGCGGCAAGGCGCTGAGCCCCTCCATCAACGTCGCTGCCGCTGCCGCTGCCGTTGCGCTTACGCGTAGCCCGTCGACCGAGAACACGCCGCAACACGGCCTCGCCTGCGTCGTGATGACCAAGAGCTGCCAGTTCCTGGGCGAGCTCTATCCGTGCCTGGCGGCCTTTAGGATCGGCTGCCACGGCTGCTTTGAAATATCGCACGGCAGCCAGCCTGTTGCCGCTTTGCCGTGCCACTATGCCGTCGCGCATGAACTCCGGCGCATCGGCCGGCGACAGACGGTGGGCCATCGCAATAATCCTTTGCCTCGAGGGACAGGTTAATATCGAACCAGATTAGATACGTCCCATAAGTCCGGCTCCAGGAATGTATTGCAACTAAAAGTTTTATGCGTGCGGCTGAATGCGCGCTTTTAGGGCTTCCACCTCTGCGGCCACGAGACCGTCCAGAACCTGGGGGGGTCTTACGCTGTTGGGCGGAACGGCCGGCGGGCCCACTGCTCGGCGGCGACATGGTCCTTGGCAAGGGTGTCATTCGCAACGGCGGTGCGGACCTTCAGCATCCAATGTGCGCCCCTTGGCGACCATCGCATCTGCTGGTTGGCGCCCATCCGACGGTGCAGCAGCCACTGCACCGTGCTCTCCGTGGTCGCCGTCGAGATCGGCTCGCCGCTGCGCCGTGCCGTCGCGTAGTCTATGATCAGGTCGGCCTGCCCGGCGACGTAGGTCTCGAGCCCTCGCCGTAAAGCCGTCACCTTCGCAGCGGCGGCTGGTGCCGCGTCGGGCATGCCCTCGAGCCACGCCAGTGTCTCGCCGATGAGATCGAGCGCGCGCCGCACCTGGCCGTGCCAGAGACGCCATCGGATGCGCTCGACCGCGTCGGCCAGCCGCGCGCCGTCCTCGCGCTCGCCCGGCGTGTCGGCAGGCCATCCCTTGGCCGCCTGCGCCACATGCTGGATGCGCATGGCAAGATGAAACCAGTCGAGCACATGGTTGGTCGGACCGATGCAGACTGCCTCACCGAGCGAGCGCGGCCCATCGGCGCCATCACTCAGGATGGTGACTGGCGTTCGCGGCGTCGCGCCGAGGCGGAGCAGCACACCCCGCAACTGTTGTTGCTGCCGGTCCGCCTCGGCCTGCACGCTGCTGAACACGACAGACTTGCCCTCGTCGCCGCTGATCTGGGCAACAAAGACCTCGAAGGAGCGCACCTGGTAGCGGCGCACCGACCGCACGTGGCCGCCGTCAATGCCGAGCGCAATCGAGCTCGCCTCAGGTACCGCGGCGGGCGGTTGAGGAGGCGCGAGTGTCGCGCGCTCGAGCCGGGCACCAACCCGCAGGGTCCGCTGCCGCGTAGTCTCGACCGCGGGGGCATTCCTCAGCGGGAAGAACTCGCCCAACAGCTTCAGGGCTCGGCGGTAGGGTAGCGCGGCACCCATGGCGGCAACAACGCGCTCATACTCCGGCGTGCAACGGTCGGGCATGATCTCCGCCACGGGCGTGATCGAGCGCCGGCAGGCGACACCGCACCGGCATGGATCGAAGCGGGGGGGGCACGCACCTCCACCACCCCGAACAGCGAGATCAATCGCCGTGGCCGCCGGTCTTTGAGCGGGCGCTGCGCCCCGCACCGGTCGCAGCGGCGCCGGCTGCGGCAGTGTTCGTCCACCTGCGCCGCGACCAGATGGCACTGCACCGCGGCCAGGATGGCCTTGCTCTCCTCCAGGTCGAGGCCCAGCATCGCTGCGGTATGCCCAGTTGAGATGCGCTCGCCAGAGCCGACCTCATGCCGCTGCGGCGTACCGTCGAGCCCGGCCAGCTCCAGCATGATCCACCACCGCATCGTGTCCCCGCCCCACAACCGCCAGCGGCGAACATAGCAGCCCCCCAGCTTCTGGACGGTCTCGTCGACCATCCCAGGCTCAGGAAATGGCCAAACCCGAGCGAAGCGGACATGAACAAATCCGATCCAGCTTGCAGCGGGGGCGAAAACGGCGTCTGATCCTGGGCGGGCCCGAAACGTGCCGCACACCGCGCGGACGTGGCGGACGGGAGGCCATGATGGTACGCAAGGCCATCGCGACCGGATTGTGCGTGCTGCTTCTTGCCGCCACCCGGCCCGCGAGCGCGGAGGATCGCGCGCTGCTGCAACTCGACTGGATCCCGACGGGCGAGCACGCCGCCTATTTCGCCGGCCTCGCCCGCGGCTTCTGGCGCGAACAGGGCATCGTCCTGTCGATCACTCGCGGCTACGGCTCGGGCGACACCGTGAACAAGGTTGCGGCAGGCGCCGCACAGTTCGGCGTGGCCGACATCGGTGCAGTGTTGGCGGCGCGCGCCCGGCAGAACGTGCCCGTGCGCTCCATATCCGCGGTCTACACCCATTCGCCGCACTCGCTCTTCGTGCTGCGCAGTTCCGGCATCACCAATTTCCGGGGGCTGGAGGGCAAGCGCATCGCGATCACCCCCGGCAACAGCCACCGCCTGTATTTCCCGGAAGTCGCCCGCCGCTCCGGCACGGACCCGAGCCGCATCACCTGGGTCAATACCGATGCCTCCGCCATGGCGGCGATGCTGATCAGCAAGCGGGTGGATGCCGCGCCCTTCTATTCCATGCACTGGTACTACCAAAACAAGGCGGCGCGCCGGGCGGGGGAGGAGATTGTCGTCCTGCCCTTCGTCGAGACCGGCTTTGCCATCTACGCCGCCTCCCTCATTGCAACAGATGAGCTGATCCAGCAGAACCCTGACCTGGTGCGCCGCTTCTTGCGCGGGGCGCAGAAGAGCTTCGAATGGGCCAATGCCAACCAGGCGGAAGCCTGCAAGCTGCATGTACAGCGCAATCCGGAGGTGGAGCAGGACGACTGCGAAGGCTCGCTCCGCGCCACCATGGGCTTCGTCTTCAACGACCATGAGCGGCAGACCGGCCTCGGTCGCTTCGACCCGGAGCGGCTGGCCTTCACCTGGAAGGTGGTGGCGGAGAGCCTGCAACTGGACCCGGCCTGGGACCCCACCCAGGCGGTCGATACCAGCCTGCTGCCGTGATCCGGCTGGAACGCGTCGGCAAGACCTTCCCCGGCCGGGAAGGCGGGGTGGAGGCGCTGCGCGAGGTCTCCCTGCGGGTCGCGCCGGGGGAATTCGTGGCCATCGTCGGCGCCTCCGGTTGCGGCAAGTCCACCCTGCTGCGGCTGGTGGCGGGGCTGGTGCCACCCAGCGCCGGGCGGGTCCTGCTGGACAGCGTGCCGGTGGAGGGGCCGCGCGCCGAGACCGCTATGGTCTTTCAGGCGCCCACCCTGCTGCCCTGGGCGGATGTGCTGCGCAACGTCACCTTCCCGCTACGCCTGATGAAGCGGGCCGGCCCCGCCACCGAGGATCGCGCCCGCGGCCTGCTGGCCACCGCCGGCCTTTCCGGCTTCGAGCACCGCTTGCCGCGTGAGCTTTCCGGCGGCATGCAGCAGCGCGTGGCGATCTGCCGCGCCCTGTTGCAGGAGCCGCGGGTGCTGCTGATGGACGAACCCTTCGGCGCCCTGGATGCCCTGACGCGGGAGGAGATGAGCCTGGAATTGCTGCGCATCTGGCAGGGCAGGCAGATGGCGGTGCTGTTCGTGACCCATTCCATCCCGGAAGCAGTGCTGCTGGCCGACCGCGTGGTGGTGATGTCGCCCCGCCCTGGCCGCGTTGCCGACATCATTGAGGTTGGCCTGCCCCGCCCGCGCGGCTTCGAGCAGGAGGGCAGCGATACGTTCCAGCACTGTGCCCGGCGCATCCGCGCCCTCATCTACGGCGACCGCCTGTCCCGTGCCGCCTGACCTGCCCCAGCCTGTCCCCGCTATGCAGGAAAGGCCTGCGGGACCGGCGGGTGGCGGTTTCCGCCTGCCTGCCGCCCTACGCGGCGCCGCCCCCGGCCTGCTGGCCGTCATTCTGCTGTTCCTGATCTGGGAGGCCGTCTGCCGCCTCTTCGGTATCCGCGAATTCCTGCTGCCGACGCCCTCCGCCATCTTTTCAGCCAGCATCGCCGCCTGGCCGCTGCTGCTATGGCATGCCTGGGCGACCTTCCTGACCGTGCTCTGGGGCTTCTTCGCCTCAGTTGCCATCTCCCTACCCCTGGCGATGCTGATCGCCTCCTCCCCCGCCGTCTCGGCCGCCATCTACCCGCTGCTGGTCATCACCCAATCCATCCCGAAGGTGGCGCTGGCGCCCATCCTCATCATCGCGCTCGGCGCCAATGAACTGCCACGCATCATCGTCACCTTCCTGGTCGCCTTCTTCCCGCTGGTAGTTGGCACCGTGGCCGGCCTGCTGGCGACGCCGCCGGAGCTGATCGAGCTCGGCCGCGCCTGTCGCGCCGGGCGGATGCAGGAGCTGTTGCGGATCCGCCTGCCCTTCGCCATCCCCTTCGTCTTCGGCGGGCTGAAGGTGGCGGCGGCGCTGGCGGTGGTCGGCGCCGTGGTGGCGGAATTCGTCGGCGCCGATGCCGGCCTTGGCTATCTCATCCAGACCTCCATGGCCTTCTTCCGCACGCCGCTCGCCTTCGCCGCGGTGGTGGCCCTGGCTATCATGGGTATCCTGATGTTCCAGGCGGTCTCGCTGACCGAGCGCCTGCTCTTCCCCTGGTCGAGTGGCGCCGAGCCGCCGGCCCCCGGTATCTGAGGGATCTCCACCATGGCTGCCATCGAACCCGGCTTCCTCCTCATCCGCGGCGCCCGCCTGGCGGATCCGGCCAGGCGCCGCGCCGAAGCGGCGGATGTGCTGATCCGGGACGGGATCATCCGTGAACTCGGCTCCGGCCTCGCCGCCCCCGAGGGCACCCGGATCATCGAAGCCAATGGGCTGCTAATCCATCCCGGGCTGATCAACGCGCATACCCATGGCCATACCGGCCTTTCCAAGGGCCAGGGCGACAAGTGGACGCTGGAATTGCTGCTGGCGGCCGCGCCCTGGATCGGCGGCAACCGCGCCACCGCGGACAAGAAGCTGAGCGCGATGATCTGCGCCGCCGAGATGGTGGCGAAGGGCTGCACCGCCGCCTACGACCTCTACTACGAATTCCCCTTGCCGACGCGCGAGGGGCTGGACGCCACCGCCGAAGCCTATGCCGAGATCGGCATGCGCGCCGTCATCGCCCCCATGGTCGCCGACCGCACCATGTACGAGGCGATCCCGGGCCTGATGGACGCCCTGCCCGATGCGCTGCAGCGGCAGGTGGAACGCCTTCGGCTGATGCCCTGGCAGCAGACGCTCTCCGCCATCGGCGACGTCCTGAAGCACTGGCGTTGGTCCGGCCAGGACATCCTGCCCGCCATCGCCCCCACCATCCCCCTGCACTGCGCCGACGAATTCATGTGCGGCTGTGCCAGGCTGGCGCGGGAGCACGGCGTCGGCCTGCACAGCCATGTCGGCGAGAGCAAGGTGCAGGCCGTGGCCGGCATGAAGCGCTACGGCAAGACCCTGGTGGCACATCTGGATGAGCTCGGCCTGCTCGGCCCAGACTTCACCGCGGCGCATGCCGTCTGGCTGGACGATGACGACCTGAAGCGCATGGCGGCACATGGCGCCTCCATGGCACACAACCCGGGCAGCAACATGCGGCTGGGCAACGGCATGTTCCGCCTGCGCCAGGCGCTGGATGCCGGCGTCAATATCGGCATCGGCACCGACGGCGCGAGCTGTGCCGATAACCAGAACATGTATGAGGCGATGCGCTACGCCTCCATGGTCTCCAAGGTGCAGGGGCCGGATCCGCGCCTCTGGGCCACCAGCGAGGAGGTCTACCGCGCCGCCACCCTGGGATCCGCCCAGGCGCTGGGCTTCAGGGGTCTCGGTGCCGTTGCGCCGGACATGAAGGCCGACATCGTTTTTCTCGATCTGAACGCGCTGAACTGGATCCCGCACAATTGGACCACGAACCAGATCGTGCATACCGAGGACGGGACCGCAGTAAAGCATGTGATGATCGGTGGCCGTTTCGTCTTCCGGGACGGCAGGCACACCACGATCGACCTGGCGAAACTGGCGGCGGAGGTTGAGGCGGCGCGGGAGCGGCTGGAGGCGCTGAACGCCGAATGGCACGGGTTTTATCAACGGCTGGAACCGGTGGTGGCCAGCTTTTGTCCCGCTATCGCGGCACAGCCCTACCATCTGCGCCGGTATCTCTGCGACGCTCCAAGGAATTGATCGACCCCCATCGGCTGGTCCAGGCACTACACAACTTCTGGGGCACGCCTCGCGCATACGCCCAGAGGTCCAACTCCCGCGAGATGAACTGGCAGCTCTGGTCAACACGGATGGATCCGGGCACACCATGCTGCCGCACTACCTCGTCCAGTGCTGTGGTGGCCTCCGCCGCGCTCGCCACCCGGCAGACCCGCAGGGTTCTGTCAGCACTCACGCCAACCCTGACCTCCCGAGTTGGAGGGCGAGTTCCGCCTACGCTGCCTCGAGGATGGCGCGCACAGCAGTGGCACGACGGAGGTGAAGCAGGCGGCGGCGATTGGCGGGGACGTGCTGGTTGTGGCGGCTCTGGAGGCGGAGGAAGTTGCGGAGTTCGTCATAGCTGCGGCAGAACCGCTCCGCTGAATCGAAGCTCTTGAAGCCGCGCATACATCGGATCCGGCCTTTCACGCCGCGATGATCTTGTTCCAGTCTATTGTTCTTGTAAGCGCTGGTGCGATGGACAACCCGCCGGCCGAGAGTGCTGCGGATGGCTCGCGGGTAGGAGCCGTGCCCGTCCGTGGTCACCTGGTTGGGGACTTGGCCGGTGGCCGACTGTGCCGAGCGGAAGAAGGCCTGGGCCGCCGCCATGTCCCGGTGCTCGCTCAGCATCGTGTCCACGAGGTCACCATTGCGATCGATGGCGCGATACAAATAGCACCAACGTCCCCGCACCTTCAGGTAGGTTGCGTCGATATGCCAGCGACGGCTGCGGGGGCCGCCCCTGCCGTGCCGCCGCTGCCGGAGTTCGCCGGCCAGGATGGGCGCAAGCTTCGCTTCCCAGTCGCGCACAGCTTCATGGCTGAAGACGATCCCGCGCTGGAGGAACATCTCGCTGAGGTCGCGTAGGGTCAGGCGGTAGCGCAGCCGCCACAGCACCACCAGCGCGATGACGTCGCTCGGGTACTGCGCCCGGTTCAGCAGGCCGGCGCTCCGCTCGTTGAACTGCTTCCCGCAATCGCGGCAGCGGAACCGCCGATAGCCCTGGGCGGTGCAGTCCGGCCGCTCAGTGACAGCGGACGAACCGCAGCAGACGCATTCCATTCCCGAGACCCTGGCCAGTATTCAGCAGGCCCGGAGCCTACCCGCCGCTGCCCGGGCGGCCAAACCAAGCGTCGCGGGCGCGAAGCCTGACAGAACCCCCCGTAGCTGCGCAGGCCATCGGTGATGAGGCGCTTGGGCTTGTACTTGAGCCCGGCGAGCAGACGCTTGAAGAAGCGCTTCGCAGCCCTGGCATTCCGGCGGCCCTGCACCAGGATGTCGAGCACGACACCGTGCTGGTCCACGGCGCGCCAGAGAAGTGCAGCTCGCCATTAATCTTCAGGAACACTTCATCAAGGTGCCAGGTATCGCCCGGCTCCAGCCGGCGCTGCCGGACCTTGCGGGCGAAGTCAGCGCCGAACTTGAGGCACCACTGGCGAATGCTCTCGTGGCTGACCGTGATGCCCCGCTCGGCGAGGAGCAGTTCCACCTCTCGGAAGCTCAGGCCGAAGACGTGGTAGAGCCAGACGGCGTAGCTGATGATCTCGGCCGGAAAGCGGTATCCGGGGTAGGTGGCGGGCTCGAACGTCATACAGCCAGCATGCCCCAGCTACTTCGTTCCAGCCAGAGAGTGCGTAGTGGACAATGCCCAGCTTACGTGTCGCGCCTACCGCAACGGGCCTAGCTTGCCAACTTCCATCGCCTTGATTTGCAGCGCCAGATATTTCGAGTTGATCCGGCACTGCGACAGGCCTCCGGCGATGAACCACAGGCCCTGCTGCGGCGTGCGCTTGTACATGTTATTCAGCTCGCCATCCTCGCCGATGCCCCAGACGGGTCCGATGCGCTGAACTATTTCCTCGCCCAGCGCGCGGCGGACCAGTTCCTGTTGCGGGTAGTATCCGGTCGCCAGCACGATGAGGTCGGCGGGCACGGTCGAGCCATCCTTCAGCAGCGCGCCGTCGGCGTTAAAGCGCTCGATTTGATCGTACTGCAGCAGACCCAGATCGCCCTTGATCAGCAACGCTGAGCTGCCGGCGTCGAGGTTATAGCCGCCGCCTCGCCGGAAATATTTCATCTGGTGGCCGGTCTCGTCCTCGCCGACATCGTGCTTGAAGCCGATTCGCTTGAGGCCCGCGATCATCTCCCGGTCGAGTTCCAGCATGCGCTGTGTCACAGCCTTGTAAGCCTTGATGACAATCGGCGGCGGCGCGGAGGCGACGATCAGGTCACAGTCCTCCAGCGCCCCGCCCTCATCCCAAATCGCCTCGTTGAGCCTGGCACTCGGGTCGATCGACACAACGGTCGTGGAGCCGCGCTGGATGAGCGTCGTGTTCACACCGTGGCTGTGCAGATCGAGCGCGATGTCGTTTGCACTGCTGCCGGTCCCCAGGATGAGCGCGTTCTTCCCCTGCCAGTCCACGCCGCTGTCGAAGCCTTCGGAATGAATGACCCGCCCCTCGAACTCGTCCAGGCTAGGAAGATCCGGGATCATAGGATAGCTGCTGACGCCGTTGGCGAAGACCAGGTGCCGCGGCCGGACCTTGCGCTTGCTCCCGTCGGAGCTCCTCAACACCGCGGTCCAGCACTTGTCGCCTTCGTTCCACGCGCCGCTGACGAACTCGGCGTCCGTCCAGCAGTTGATCTCGAGCACGTCGGCGTAGAACTCGAACCAGCTCCCTAGCATGTCTTTCGGGATATACTTCGGCCAGGTCGGTGGGAATTCCAGGTAGGGGAGGTGGTTCAGATGGATCGAGTTGTGCAGTGCCAGCGAATGGTAGCGCTTCCGCCAGCTATCGCCAATGCGCGGCCATTTCTCGACGACGAGCGTGTCGACGCCTAGCTGGTTGAGGCGGGCGGCAATTGAGAGGCCGGCCTGTGCGCCGCCGATTACCAGAACGGCGGGTTCCCGATCCTCATAGGCCACGGCCTTGCGGCGCACATCCGCCCAGTTGTCGCCGCCGAAATTTCGCGAATAGGCGGCTCCGGTCGGCCGGTTGGCGCCAGTCTTCTCCTCGTGGCCGGTCAAGGCCTCGAGCGTGGTCGATAGCAGCCACGCCTTCATCGCGCCACCGAACTCAGGCGGCGCCGACAGGCGGACGATACCGGCACCGCGGCCAACCACGGTCCTGAACTCAAAGATCGCTTCGATGCTGTCGATGCCGAGGCGCGTCACCCGCCGCGGCGGTTTGCGGCCACGCGGCAGGTGGAAACCATGCGCGCCAATGGCCGATTGCACCGCGGCGAGGCGTTCAGCAATGCTGTCCCGCTCCGCGATGGACGTGAAATCCCAAGTGAAGGCCAGCACATCGCGCCAGTGGGAGTCATCGTGGAACAGGGCGCCGACCCGCGCCACGTCGCAAGCGGCCAGCGCTGCCTCGAAGGCGCCGAGCCAGTCTACGACGGTGCGGCGCGCCTGTTCCGCGGCCTGGAACTCCTGCAGGGCCTGGTTGAAATCGTCCATCATCTCCTCACCGGGACGCATCGCTCTCGCAGCTTGATCTGCTTGAAGCAGCATTAGCGGGATGGGTTGCCAGCCTGCACCATCGAGCAGCCCCCCTGCCCGAGGGGACGGTAGCTCTCCTCCAACGGAACCTCCCGCAGCAGGCGATAGACATCGTAGCGCCCGTGCGATTCCGCCGGCGCCTTCACCTGGAACATATAGACTGGGCTGGTACGCCGGCCGTCGGCCCGGATGGAACCTCGACCGAACAGTGGATCTTCCGTCGGCATGGCCTTCATCCGGGCGACGACGGCGCGGCCATCGGTCGAGCCGTGCTCGGCATCGACGGCGCGCAGGTAGTGCGTCACCGCGGCGTAGACATTGGCCTGCAGGGCGGAAGGCATCTTGCCGCCGTTGTGCTCGGCGAAGCGGCGGGAGAAGGCGCGGGTCTGGTCGTTCAGGTCCCAATACCAGTTCGAAGCGATGGTCGCGCCCTGGGTCGATTCCAGCCCGAGGGCGACGATATCCGGCACATAGACCGCGAGACCAACGACCTGCTGGCCACGCCGGGTCAGCCCGAACTCGCCCGCCTGCTTCATCGCGTTGATGAAGTCCGCTTGCGAATTAGCGAGCGCGACCACCTGTGCCCGCGATGCCTGGGCTTGCAGCAGTACCGACGAGAAGTCGGTGGCGCCGAGGGGGTGACGCACCGCTCCGAGGACGCGGCCGCCGGCTCGCGTCACGGCCTCGGAGGACTGCTTCTCGAGGTCATGCCCGAAGGCGTAGTCGGCGGTGATGTAGAACCAGGTGCTGCCGCCATTCTGGACCAGGGAGCGGCTCGGTACGTTCGACATCGACCAGGTGTCGAGCGAATAATGGATGAGGTTGGGCGAGCAGGCATCGCCGGAGAGGCGGCTCGAGACCGCGGCGGTGACCAGGGCCACGCGGTTGGCGTTGCGGACCACCTCGCCGACCGCCAGGGCGACCGCCGAGTTGGGCAGATCGACGATGGCGTCGATGCCGTCTGTATCCACCCAGCGGCGGGCGAGGCTCGAGGCGACATCCGCCTTGCTCTGGTGGTCGCCCGAGACGACCTGCACCGGCAGGCCGGCGGCGCGCCCACCGAAATCCTCCACCGCCATCTGCGCCGCCACCACGGAGCCAGGACCGGCGACATCCGCGAAGCTGCCCGAGAGGTCGCTCATGACGCCGATCCGGATGGCGTCGCGCGGGCGTTGCTGAGCTGGCGCCGGCAGCGCTAGGGCCAAGCCAAGGGCCAGCATGATGCCGGCCAACAGGTGACGTCGCATTCTTGCTTTCCTCCCTTTGGTTCTCGCCGGAACTATCTGCCTGGCACCGGCAGAGTCATTCGCCGCGGCCGGAGAACTCCTTCTCCACCATGCCCGTCAGTCCAGCCCGATGGCGGGCTTCGGACAGCATGGAAGGGAGCGGCCTGGCGTAGTGCCCTGCCCGGCTGACGCCGAGTCCAAGCGCCGACCGGGCGCCGGCCATGAAGCTGGCATAGTGGAACAGCGTCCCGAGCGCGTCCAGCACGACCGCGCCATGGAGTTGCCGCACGCCATGGCGCCAGACGAACTCGTTGAGGAAGCCATCGGCCGGAATGAGCACCTCGGCGCCCCTTGCCACCAGACGGTAACAGGCAGCGGTGAAGGCATCGAGCAAGGGCCGCGCCTGAGCGTCGTCGCCTTCGAGCATGTACTCGTCGATCGGCGGCTGCATCGGCACCACGCCCGCCAGCCTGGCGGCGAGGCCGTAGGCATGCGTCAGTTCCTCGTGCCGGGCACGCTGGTTCTCTTCCAGCGTCACCATTCCGAAGCGCCGCCCCACCGAGCAGGCGACCAGCATGCAGGTCTCGGACAGGCCGACGCAGGGAATGTCGACCAGCGAGCGCACTTCGCGCAGGGCCGGGTCATGGAAGCAGCCGAGAGCGAAGGCATCGTAGCCCGCGCGCTCGGCCGCCAGGGCAGCCTCGCATATTTGAGCTTCGTTCAGGAACTCAAGGTAGCGATGCCGGATGGCGTGGATTGGCGCAAAGTCTGGCCCATAGGTGCCAGGGCGCAGGCCGTGCAGGGTGACAGTGGTGTCGCTGGGCAAGACATCGGCGGCGTGCCGCTGCAAGGTCGTGCGGTACAGCGGCACGCGATCCAAATCGCTGAAGCTCTGGTGCCAGATGCGCATCGTCCTGGGCGTTTCCGTATATTCTAGCCCTGCGAGCTTAACAGAAGAAATTTGCGCTACCAGAGCCTGGGCACGGCTCTGTGGCGCGCCGCCTTGTTGCACCGATCGCCCGCCTTGATGGCTTCGGGTAGGGTGAGGCCGGAGCGTGTCCCCTCACCGGGCGTTGGTGCAGGGAGCCGGGCCGGGTGGTCCAGTGGCGGCCAAGCCGTTACGCTCTTGGGCATGCCCTTCAAGCACAACGCCGCCCGCCGCCACCGCATCCCAAGGGGCCGCTACCGGGTCCAGAACTCGCCAGCCTACGAGGCCGGGCTACGGCGGCGTGGTGACCTGACGCTCTGGCTCGATGAGGATGCCGTGACCGGGAGGCAAGCGCCAGGGCGGACCACGCCGGGCAGCCGAAGGTCGTCCCGGACGGCCCGCCGCACCTGGTGATCGACAGCACCGGCCTGAAGCTGTTCGGTCAAGGCGAGTGAGATGAGGCGAAGCACGGCCGGACGCGCCGGTCCTGGCGCAAGCTGCATCTTGCCGTGGACGCCGGCGCCGGCGAGATCGTCGCCTGCAGACCCGGACACCAGAGGGGACCGGGATCATCCGCGCAGCGCCGCCAGCACGCGCCGCAGGGCCACGATGCTGATCGCCTCAGGAACCCGGACCGCGGTGCCGTCCGGCAGCACGATCACGATGCGGGCGTCGGGTTCGCGTCCTGGATCGGCAGCGGGCGGGGATGCGGCCGATGTGCCCTGCGGCTCTGGTGGCGGCAGTTCCGGCACAATGCGCAGGGGCACGAAGGCCGGCTCCTCGGCCACCAGCGTGCCGCGCCTCTGCGCATGCCGCCACTGCCACAACAGGCCACGGCTGACCTCGTACCGGCGCGCCGCCTCGGCAAACTTCACCCCAGGCTCGTCCAGTCCGGCCAGGATCCGCTGTTTCTCCTCCGGCCGCCAGCGCCGCCGCCGCTCAACCCCGGTGATGATCTCCATCCCGCCACCCGCTTCCGCCCTTAACGGCGCTTCAAAGAACGCTCATTGGAACCAGGGCAGGTTCACACCAGCCGCAGTAGGCGGCCGTTACCGGAGGGATACGAACATATTCGGCCCGAACGATGTCATGGATGCCAGGACGCTTCCAGGCATCCGGACGCCGAACACGCCCTCCTTCTTCAACTCCTCGGCCAAGCGCGACCACACGGCACGTACCATGCGGGTGGCGGTAATGGGCGCGCTTGGAACCCTGGCACTGCGCCCGGGCTGATTGGGCGGCGGTTGCCGTAATGTGGTACTCAGCCCTGCCGCTCTGACCATCTTTCGCGGACCGTGAAGAGTGCTTTTAAGCCCGCGGCGCTCACAGCGGTTGCGTTGCGGCGCGAGGCGGTGAACCCTGCCCGCGAACACAGACAGGGAACGGCAGGGTCGCCATGGCAGGATCCACCAGGCAGGAGGTTTTTGATCTTGTCGTCGTCGGCTGCGGCGTAGCGGGCCTTTCGGCGGCAACGGCGGCGGCGGAGGGCGGCGCGCGCGTGGCGGTGCTGGAACGCGCGCCGCGCGAGGAGCGGGGCGGTCAGTCCCGCTGGACCGAGGCCTATCTCCGCATGAAGAGCCATACGGAGGTGACCGACGATTTCGAGGCGATGCTCGCCGAGAACGGCTCGCCCCCCTATCTTGATCCCGACCTGGCCCAGGAGGTGGCGCGCGGAACGGAGCATCGTGCCGGCCATGCACGTGGCGTCGCGCTGCTGGATCCGGAGGTGGTCGGCACCTTCGCCGACGAGGCCGGGCCGACCATCGCCTGGCTCAAAGGCCTCGGCGTCCGCTTCGACTTCCTGCCTACCCAATTCCTGACCAGGTCGCAACCGCGGCTGCTGCCGGTCGGCGGCGGCGCCGCGCTGGTGGAGGCGCTGGCCGCGCGCGCCGAGACACTCGGTGTCGCCTTCCACTATGAGACCACGGCGCAGAGCCTGATCCAGGACGAGGAAGGACGCGTCACCGGGGTGGTCGCGCGCGCCGAGGGCGGACTGCGCCGCTTTCGCGGCCCCGTGGCGCTGGCCGCCGGCGGCTTCGAGGGCAATGGCGAGATGCTGACGCGCTATCTCGGCCCACGCTCGGTCTATTTGCGGCCGGTCTGCAAGGGCGCGAACTACAACCGCGGCGAGGGCATCCGCATGGCGCTCGACATCGGCGCGGCGGCCAGCGGCGACTTCGGCAGCTATCACGCCGAGCCGGTGGACCCGCGTTCCGGCATTGCCGAGCCCTCGGTCTTCATCTTCCCCTACGGCATCCTGGTGAACAAGGAAGGCGTCCGCTTCTGTGACGAGGCGCCGGGCACGGTGGATGCGTATTACGAGCGGGTGACGCGTCGCATCTACGAGCAGGCCGAGGGCATCGCCTGGGTGGTGCTGGATGCGCGGCACATGCGCATCCCGAATTACAGGCTCGGCATCCGCACGGACAAGCCGCCAGTCGTGGGGCAGAGCATTGCCGAACTGGCCCGCGCCATCGGGCTGCGGCCGGAGGCGCTGCAAGCCACGGTCGAGACCTACAACGCCGCCTGCGCGGAGGGCGAGTGGAAGCCCCTTGAATTGGACGGGCTGGCGACGAAGGGTCTCCACCCCCGAAATCGAACTGGGCGATGCCGCTGGTCGAGCCCCCCTTCCACGCCTATCCGATCGTCTCCTCGAACGTCTTCACCTTCGGTGGGGTGAAGGTGGACGGCCAGGCCCGCGTGCTAGACGCGAATGACCGCCCGATCCCTGGCCTCTACGCCGCGGGCGAGGTGGTAGGAATGTATTGGGGCAACTACACCGGCGCGACCTCCGTGCTGAAGGGCCTGGTGTTCGGCCGGCTCGCCGGCACCGACGCTGCCCGGCGGCGGCCCAACGCTTGAGCGCGCAGCCCCTCGCCGGGCGCGTCGCGCTGGTCACCGGCGCGGCCGGCGGCATCGGCCGCGCGACAGCGGCGGCGCTGGCCGAGGCCGGTGCCGCGCTGGCGCTGGCCGATGTGAAGGAGCCGGCGGCACCGCCGGGCGCGCTTGCCATGGCGGTGGACGTGACGCGGCGCGACGAGGTCCTCGCGATGGTCGCGCGCAGTGTGGAGTGCTTCGGTCGTCTCGACATCCTGGTGAACGTGGCGGGCGTGGTCTCCACCGGCCCGGCCGCGACGCTGGCCGAAGCGGAGTGGGACCGCGTGCTCGATATCAACCTGAAGGGCACCTTCCTCTGCTGCCAGGCGGCGATCCCGGCGATGCGGGCGAACCGCTATGGGCGGATCGTCAATATCGGCTCGATTGTCGGCAAGAACGGCGGGAATGCGCGCGCCTGGCTCGACAAGGCGGAACTCGATCGCGCCGGCAACGTCGCCTATGGCGTCTCCAAGGCCGGCGTGCACGCGCTGACCTTCTTCCTGGCGCGCGAGGTGGCCTCGGAGGGCATCACCGTCAATGCGGTGGCGCCAGGCCCGATCGCCTCGGACATGACCACGAACTTCCCGGCCGCACTGCGGGCACTGATCCCGGTGGGGCGCATGGGGCGCGCGGAGGAGGTGGCGGGGGCGATCGCTTTCCTCGCCGGCCCCTCGGCGGGTTTCATCACCGGCGAAGTGCTCGACGTGAACGGCGGCATGTGGGCCGACTGAGCGGTCCTGCCGGCGAAGGGCGCAGCCCGACGCCGCAGATCGGCCGGCAAGATATAAGGGGAGTGACCATGCGCATCTGGCACCACAGCTTCACCGTGCTGCAGAACCTGCCGCCCTATGCGGAGGCGCTGAAGCAGCACTTCGCGCGTGTCGCGGCACCAGGGACCGAGGTGGTGATGCACGGCATGCACCCACGCACCTACCAGACCGAGTATCCCGGCAACGACATCCAATACGCCTATTTCCAGACGTTGCACAGCCAGCAATTCGTCACGGGCGCGATCGCGGCGGAGGAGCAGGGCTTCGACGCCTTCGCGCTGACCACCCTGCCCGAACCGTCGCTGCAGGAGATCCGCAGCCTGGTGGACATCCCGGTGGTTGGCTACGGCGAGAGCGCGATGCTGGCGGCCTCGATGCTCGGCCAACGGATTGGCGTGCTGCTGTTCATCCGTGGCATGGCCGGCACGGTGGAGCGCAATGTGGAGCGGATGGGCCTCTCCTCCCGCTTTGTCGGCGCGCATGACGTGAGCTTCGGCTTCAACGATGTGCTCACCGCCTATGCCGGCGATACGGCTCCGCTGATCGAGCGCTTCCGGGCCGATGCCCGCGCCCTGATCGCACGTGGCGCCGACGTGATCATTCCGGGTGAGGCGCCCCTCTGCCTGCTTCTGGCGAAGAGTGGCGTGAACGAGGTGGATGGCGTGCCGGTGGTGGACTCGCTCGCGGCGACGATCAAGGTGGCGGAGATGATGGCCGGGCTGAAGCGCGCCACCGGCGTCTCGCCCTGTCGCCGCGGCTACTTCCAGGCCAGGCCGCCGCGCGAGCGGGTGAAGGAGCTGCTGAGCTTCTACGGCCTCGACCAGGTGGCGAACCGCCCGGCCTGAGGCGGAAACGGTCGGAGGGGACGACGATGCTGAGGCGGAATTTCTTCAGGATGGCGGCGCTCGCGGCACTGCCTGGAGCGGCGCGCGCGCAGGAGCGGTTTCCCGCGCGCCCGATGCGCATCATCATCCCCTTCGCGGCGGGTGGCAGCACGGACATCCTGGCACGCACCTGCGCGCAGCTTCTGACGGATCGGCTCGGCCAGTCCGTGGTGCCGGAGAATATCACCGGCGCCGGCGGCACCATCGGCGCGCAGCGCGCGCTGGAGGCGCCGGCGGATGGCTACACGCTGCTGGCTGGAACGCCCGGGCCGGTCACCATCAATCCCCAGCTGCTGCCGCATATCGCATATCATCCGCTGCGCGACTTCGAGCCGGTGGTCTTCGTCGGCGACAGCCCCGCCGTGGTAGTGGTGCGCCGTGACAGCCAGATCCGCTCGGTGCGCGAGCTGGTGGAGCGCGCCAAGGCGCAGCCCGGGCGCATGACCTTCGCCTCGGCCGGCATCGGCTCCTTCGCCCATCTGAGCGGCGAGCTGTTCAATCGCCGCGCCGGCGTCGACATTTCCCATGTGCCCTATCGTGGCACAGCGCCCGCGGCGACGGACCTGCTGGCCGGCCACGTGGACGTGATGTTCGAGAACTACCCCTCCGTGCAGCCTTATATTCCCTCCGGAGACATGCGGGTCCTGGCGATCGGCGCGCGGCAGCGCTCCGCCCTGCTGCCGGGCGTGCCGACGCTGATCGAGGAGGGCGTGCCGGACTACGAGTCCACCTCCTGGTTCGGCCTCTTCGCCCGCGCCGGCACGCCGACGGCCAGGATCGCCATGGTGAACGCCGCAGTCAATGAGGGCCTGCGCGCGCCCGCGCTGCGCGAGCGACTCGCCGGCATGGGGGTGGAACCGGTGGGCGGCAGCCCGGCGGAGTTCCGCAGCTACATCACGCGACGCTTCGAGGAAACCGGCGCGCTGATCCGCGACGCACGTATAACAACCGATTAGAAAAAGAGCCATGCAGAGGAAAACCAACCACACGCCGCGCCGCAGCGTCCTGCTCGCGGCGGCCGGACTGCTCGCCCTGCCAGGCGTCGCGCGCGCGCAGGCTTGGGCACCCACCCGCCCTGTGCGCTTAGTCGTCGCTTATCCGCCGGGCGGCGCGACCGATCTCGTGGCGCGCTGGGTCGCGCGCGAGCTTACGCCACGGCTTGGCCAGCCCGTGGTGGTGGAGAACCGACCGGGTGCGAACGGCATCCTCGGCTCGCAAGCCGTGCAGCAAGCGGCACCCGACGGGCACACGCTGATCTTCACCACGGCGGATACCCATTCGGTCAACCCGGTCGTCTACCGCCGCCTGCCCTATCAGCCGCAGAACTTCGTCCCGGTCTCGGCCGTGGCGCGGCTGGTATTCTCGCTCGTCACGCGGCCCGGCCTGGGTACGCGCAGCGTGCGGGAGTTCGTGGATCTCGCGAAGAGCCGCGCCGCGAACTCGCTCACTTTCGCCTCCTGGGGCATCGCCAGCACCTCGCAGGTGATGATGGAGACCTTCAAGTTCGAGACCGGGACGGAGATGCAGCACGTGCCGTTCCAGGGTGCCGCGCCGGCCGTCACCGCGCTGCTCTCCGACCAGGTGGATTCGATGATGCTGCCGGTCGCGGTGGCGTTGTCGCAGGGCGGCCGCCTGCCCATCCTCGGCGTCGCGACGGCACGGCGCTTCCCGGCCGTGCCGCAGGTGCCCACCCTTACCGAGGAAGGCATCAACCTGACGGGCGATCTCTGGCTCTCCATCCTTGCCCCGCCCGGCACACCGGAGCCGATCGCGGAGCGCATCGCACAGGAGACGCAGGCTTTCGTCCGCAAGCCGGAGGCGCTTGACTTCCTCACCCCCAACGGGCTGATCGCGGACACTGCTGAGCGCAGGCGCTTCATTACCTACCTGCAGGAAGAGGACGCGATCTGGCGTGCCCGCGTCGCGCGGCTGAACGTCCGCCTCGACGACTGACTCTTAACGAGAAGAGAGAACGACATGCGCTCGATCTACCTGGTGCTCGACATGGAGAACGACCTGGTCGCGGAGGAGGGGCCCAACGGCAAGGGCCCGCTCGGCGCGCAGGTCCGTGCCCGCGGCATCATCCCCCGCACCGCCGCCGCCATTGCCAAGGCGCGCGCCGCCGGCGTGCCGATCGGCTATGTCCGCGTCGGCTTCTCCCCCGACTATCGCGAGGCGCCGAGCACCTCGGCGATCTTCAGCGGGGCGAAGCAGCACGGGCTGTTCAAGCTCGGCACCTGGGGGACCGAGGTGCACAAGGACCTGGCGCCGCAGCCCGGTGATTTCGACATCGTGAAGCACCGCGTCAGCCCCTTCTATGCAACGAACCTCGAAGCGATCCTGCGCGCGCACGGCATTCAGCGCATCTTCTGCTCCGGCGTCTCGACCATCGCCGTCGTGCAGGGGACGGTGCGGGATGCGCATGATCGCGACTATGTCGTGACCGTGCTGGAGGATTGCTGCGCCTCCCCGACGGCCGAGGACCATGAGGCGGCGATCCGCGTGCTGCAGCGCTTCGCCACCTTCACCACCTCCGACACGGTGGACTTCTCCGGCTGATCCCGGCGGGGCGCGCCCGATACGGCGCGCCCTGGCCCTTCCACCTTCCGGCGCCTCGGACCTTCGGGTTCGGGGCGTCTTGCGTTTCGGTGGCCCGCCGATCCTCCGCGGTCGTGAATGGAGTTTTCGCGGATGGCATGGTTCATGCGTCTGGACCTCGCACACCGCTAGCCGGTAGCGTCCCGTCGTGCCGCGATGCGGCGCCAAGGATCAACGGCGACAGGACACGGCGATGGGCAGGACGGACACAGTCGAGGCGGCCGACGTGATCGTGGTCGGCGCCGGCAATGCGGCGATGTGCGCGGCACTGTCCGCACAGGAGGCCGGGGCCCGCGTGCTGGTGCTGGAGCGCGCGCCGGAGGGCGACCGCGGCGGCAACAGCGCCCATAGCGGCGGCGCCTTCCGCACCGTCTATGAGGACGCCGAAGACCTGAAGCGCATCATCCCCGACCTCACCGATGCTGAGATCGAGATGACCGATTTCGGCACCTACACGCGCGATACCTTCTTCGACGACTGCATGCGCCTGTCCAACTGGCGCGCCAATGCGGACCTGATTGAGGTGCTGGTGGACCGCAGCCTCGGGACGATGGTCTGGATGCGCGAGAAGGGGGTGCGATTCGTCCCGATCTATGGTCGGCAAGCCTTTAAGGTGGATGGCCGATTCAAGTTCTGGGGCGGCCTGACAGTGGAGGCCGTCGGTGGTGGCCGGGGCCTGATGGACATGCTCTTTGCCTCGGCCGGGAAGCGCGGCATCCGCGTTCTCTACAACTCACGCGCGGTCGGGCTGCTAGCCGGCGATGACGGCATACACGGGGTCGAGGTAATACATGATGGCAAGCGCCGCATACTGCGCGCAAAGGCCATCGTGCTCGGCAGCGGTGGCTTCCATGCGAATGCGGAGTGGCGCGCCCGCTATCTCGGCCCGGACTGGGACCTCGCCAAGCCGCGCGGCACGCGCTTCAACACCGGCGATGGCATCCAGATGGCGCGCGATGCCGGCGCCATGTCCTACGGCCACTGGTCCGGCTGCCACTCCGTCGCCTATGATCGCTGCGCGCCCGAATTCGGCGAACTCGGCCTGGTTGGGCAGCAGAAGAACGGTTTCCCCATGGGAATCATGGTGAACCTGCATGGCGAGCGCTTCTTCAACGAGGGCGCCGACTTCCGCAACTACATCTACGCCACGCTCGGCAAGGCCGTGCTGCAGCAGCCTTCCGGCCTCGCCTGGCAGATCTTCGACCAGCAGGTCGCGCACCTTCTCTCCGATGAGTACCGCATCCGCCAGATCACCAAGGTGCAGGCGGACACGATCGAGGAACTGGCCGAGAAGATGGGCGACCTGGACCGCGAGGGCTTCCTGCGCACGGTGCGCGAGTGGAACGCCGCCGTGCGCACGGATGTGCCCTTCAACCCGAACATCCGCGACGGGCGCGGCACGGCGGGCCTCAAGGTGCCCAAGACGAACTGGGCGAACCCGCTGACCAAGCCGCCCTTCATCGCGATCGGCATCACCTGCGGCGTCACCTGCACCTATGGCGGCATCCGCGTGAATGAGGGCGCGCAGGTGGTCAGCGAGGACGGGCCGGTGATCCCTGGCCTCTTCGCCACCGGCGAGATGGTCGGTGGCCTCTACTACACAGGCTATCCGGGCGGCGCCGGATTGATGTCCGGCTCGGTCTTCGGCCGCCTCGCGGGCAGCGGCGCAGCGGCCCATGCGGCGCGGGCCGGCAACACGGGTAGGGCGTGATGGAGAGCATGGAAGCAGACATCCTCATCGTCGGTGGTGGCGCTGCCGGTTTCGCTTGCGCACTGGAAGCCGCCGAGCGCGGTGCCACGGTGCTCGTGCTGGAGAAGCAGCCCGAGACGGGCGGCTCCTCCGCGATGAGCGGCGGCTGCCTGGCCTTTGCCGGCACCGAAATGCAGCGCGAGCAGGGCATCGAGGACAGCGCCGAGCTGCTGGCCAACGACCTGAAGCAGCTCGGCGGCACGGATGCCGATCCGGCGTTGATCGCCGCTTTTGCCACGCATCAGCTGGAGACCTATGACTGGCTGAAGGCGCATGGCCAGGTGTTCAGTCCGGCGCTGGAAGCCTCCTCCGGCCAGTCGGTGCCGCGCGTGCACACGGTGGATCCGGCCGACATGGTGCGCCTGCTGGCGGCACGCTGCCGCACGACGGGCAAGGTGACCCTGCTAGTGGAAACCGCCGCGCGGCGCCTGCAGCACGATCCGGCGGCCCACCGCGTCACCGGCGTGCTGGCCGAGGGGCGGGATGGACCTATCGACATCCGCGCACGCAACGGTGTTGTCCTGGCCAGCGGCGGCTTCAGCCGCAACCCGGATCTGGTCCGCCAGTTCGCGCCGGATTGCGAGCACGCCGTCTTCGTCGGCGGCGCGGGCAATGTCGGTGACGGGCTGCGCATGGCCTGGGCGCTCGGCGCCGATCTGCGCGACATGGCGCAGATCAAGGGCACCTTCGGCAAGCACCCAACCGATGAGCTGAACAACCACAGCTGCCTCTGTGTCTACAAGGGCGCGATCGCGGTGAACCAGGACGGGCGCCGCTTCGTGGACGAATCCCTCTCCTACAAGCTGCTCGGCGCCGCCTGCCTGCGCCAGCCCTATGGCGCCGCCTTCCAGATCCTGGATGAGCCGATCCTGCGCAGCGGCGACAACGAGGTGCGCATCCTCGACTTCGAGCGCCGCCTGGAGGAGGGCCTGTTCATCCAGGCCGACACGTTGGAGGGACTGGCGCGGCAGATCGAGGTGCCCGAGGAGATGCTGACGAAGACCGTCGCCGACTATAATGCCTATGTTGATTCGGGCGAGGACAGGGAATTCGGCCGGAAGCACCTGGTGCACAACCACGGCGCCCTGCGCCGGATCGAGACGGCGCCCTTCTACGCCTATCCCTCCACCGCCGCTGTCTACGGCACCTATTGTGGCCTGCGGGTGGACCCGGCGATGCATGTCATCGACGTCTTCGGCGAACGCATCGAGGGCCTGCTCGCCGCCGGCGAGGTGGTCGGCGGCTTCCACGGCAATGCCTATATGACCGGCTCCGCGCTGGGGAAGGCGCTGGTCTTCGGGCGCATCGCCGCGCGCACCGCGCTCGGCGCGGCGGCGGGCTGAGGGGCGGGGCGCGATGCAGGTCGTCGTGCTGCTGGCCGGGGTGGTGGACCCGAAATGGCGGCTGGACCGTCTCGGCCTGCGCCCGGGCACGGAACTGGCCGATGAGAGCGGGCTGCCGCGGCGCTTGAGCCCCTTTGACGAGGCGGCGCTGGAGACCGCGCTGAAGCTGCGCGACGCCGACCCGGCGGTGCGCGTCACGGCGGTGCTGCCGGGCGATGTCGGTTCCGACGCGCTGCTGCGCGGCGTTGCGGCGTTCCGGCCGGACCGCGCCTTCCGCTTCGACACCTCCGGCCTGGCGCCGTGGGATCCGCGCGCGGCGGTCAGGCTGCTCGGGCTGGCGGTGGGCGCCGCCTGCGGGTGCCCCGATCTGGTGCTGATGGGGCGGGAGTTCGGCGATTGCGATGATGGCGTGCTGCCCGCCGCCCTGGCCGAGGCGCAGGGCTGGCGCTTCTGCGGTCTCGCCCATGCGGTCGCCATCGCCGATGGCAGGTTCGTCGCGCACCGCATCCGCGGCCCGCGCGAGGAGCTGCTGCGCCTGCCGCCGCCCGCGCTGGTCAGCATCACCAATGACCGCGGCAACCGGCTGCGGCACCCCTTGATGAAGAACGTCATGCTCGCCAAGCGCGGTCCGGTCGAGGTGGTCACGCCGCAAGCGGGGGCGATCCCGCGCGCCGTCGTCGCGCGCTCCCTCGCAGTGGTGCCGCCGCCGCAGCGTGGCGCCGGTGCCTGCCGCATCCTATCCGGCCCGGTCGACGCGCAGGTGGCGGAGCTCGCCGCCTATCTTCGCGCCAGGCGCCAGGCGGCCGCTCCATGATGCGCCGGATCGTCGCCGTCGTGCTGCTCGGCGAGCCGGCCCTGACGGACCCCTTCGGCGCCGTCGCGGCCGCGGCGGAGCTTGCCGGCTCCGGCCGCGCGGAGGCCATCCTGCTTGCGCGTCCGGAAGATGCGGAGGCGGCCGCGGCGCAGGCGGCGCGCGAGGGTGCGGCCGAGATCACCCTCGTCACCGATTCCGGCCTCTCCGACCCGCCGCAGCCAGAGCACTGGCTCGAACTGCTTGCCGGCCTGCTGGCGGAGGACGCGCGGGGGATGCTGCTCCTGCTGCCCGGCGGGGCGGTTGGCGAGGAACTCGCCGCCCGCCTGACCATGCGGCTCGACGCGGTGCCGCTCGGCCGCTGCGGCAGGATCGTGGAGGATGGTGCCCGGCTGATCGCGCATCGCGCCGCCTATGGCGGCCGCGCGGAGCTGGTGCTGGAGACCGGGGCGCCGCGCTGCATCGCCACCATGCGCCGGCCCGCCGCACCACCGAAGCCGGCCGCCGATCCCGTGATCCGGCGCGCCGACCTCGCCATTCCCTTCGCCGCCGATGCACCGCGGCCGGAGGTCCTGCCGGCCGCTGCCGACCGCCCGAAGCGCGTGGACGCCGCCCGGATCGTCGTCTCCGGCGGCCGCGGCATGGGCGGGCCGGAGGGCTTCGCGCTGCTCCGCGAACTCGCCGACATGCTCGGCGCTGCGACCGGTGCCAGCCTGCCGGCGGTGGATGCCGGCTGGGCGAGCGTGTCGCAGCAGGTCGGGCAGTCCGGCGCCTTCGTCGCGCCCGATCTCTATCTGGCCGTCGGTATGTCCGGCACGCCGCAGCACCTCGCCGGCATCGCGCCGCACAGCCGCATCGCGGCGATCAACTCGGATCCCGAGGCAGACATCTTCCGGGTTGCGGAGGTCGGCCTCCTCGCCCCGTGGCAGGAAGTGCTGCCGCGGCTCATTGCAACGCTGCGCGACGGCTGAAGGCGCCGGTCTGCGGGAAGAGGAAGGAAGGAGAATTGGCCATGTCGCAGATCTGCCTGTCGCGTCGCCTGGTGCTGGGTGCAGCCATGAGCCTGGCCCTGCCGGCCGCCCATGCGCGGGCGCAGGACTATCCAAGCCGGCCGATCCGGCTCATCATCGGCTTCCCGCCCGGCGGCTCGAACGACGTGACCGCGCGCATCCTGCAGCCGCGGCTGCAGGAGTTGCTCGGCCAGCCTGTCATCATCGAGAATCGCCCCGGCGCGAACGCCACGCTTGCGGCGGAATTCGTCGCGCGCTCGGCGCCGGACGGCTACACGCTCTACCTCGCCAGCTCCAGCCCGCTGGTCATCGCGCCGCATACCAGCGCGCATGTCTCCTACAACACGGGCAATGACTTTGCCGCCATCACCACCGTCGCAGCCACGCCCTCGGTGCTGGCAGTCGGCCCCGGCACGCAGGCGCGCAACCTGCAGGAGTTCCTGGCCCAGGCGCGGCGCGGACCGGTGAACGTCGCCTCCTCCGGCAGCGGCGGGCTCGCCCATCTCGCCATCGAGATCCTGCGGCGCGAGGTGAGCCAGAACATCACCCATGTGCCCTATCGCGGCGGCGGGCCCGCCGCCACCGACACCTTGAGCGGCAATGTGCATGGGGTGATCGTGGATCTCGCCGCGATCTACGGCCTGATCCGGGAGGGCAAGCTCCGCGCGCTTGCGGTCATGTCGAACGAGCGCACCGCGCTGCTGCCCGACGTGCCGACCTTCACCGAATCCGGCGTGCCCGGCGTGGTGGCGGTGAACTGGGTCGCCGTGCTGGCCCCGGCCCGCACGCCTGCGCCCGTGCTCACGCGGCTGCACGGCGCCCTTACCGATGCGGCGACCGCGGCGCAGACGAGGGAGCGCTTCGCGTCGCAGGGCCTTGAGACAATGACCTTTCCCACGCCGGCGGCGACGCAGGATTTTATCCGCAGCGAGTGGGACCGGTGGGGCGCGGTCGCGCGTGCCTCCGGCGCGCGCGCGGACGAGTAGCTTCGGCGGTCCTGCGGCGTGCCGTGGAACCGAGGACCGCCGCGTCGCGCGACCGCCAGCCTTCTGCGTCGCACGAGAAACGGGCATGTATAGGGGAGATGCTCGCCATGGATTGGCCGGAGCTCGGGCTCGAACTTTATCATGCACGCTGACGGGAGGGAAGCCGACATGCGAAGCAGCGCCGCGACCACGAACGTGAAGAGTCCCGTTTCGGCACCGCCGCTCAGCCGCGCCCTCGCGCGCCTGGTCCTTGACCGGCACCGCCGTGGGCTGCCATCGGAGGTGCTCGCACGGGCGCAACTCCACGCGCTCGACAGCCTTGGCATCGCGGTTGCCGCGCGGCCCGTGCTGCCGATCTGCTGCGAGGTGATTGAGGCCATGTCCTTCGGCGCCGAAGGCGGCGCTAGCGCGGTGATCGGCGGCAGGGAGCGCCTGCCGCCCGCTTCCGCCGCCTTCGTCAATTCCGCGCTGGCCCATGCGCTGGACTATGACGACATCCACGACGTGGCGCGGCTGCATCCCACCACTGTTACGCTTTATGCCACGCTCGCCGTCGGCGGCCCTGCCCGCGCGGATACGGCGCGCCCGCTCTCCGCCATAGCGCTCGGCAACGAGGTGATGTGCCGCCTCGGCGAGGCCTGCTCTCCCGGCGGCGAGGGGCCCGGCTCCGACTGGTTCCTCACCCAGCTCTTCGGCTATCTCGGTGGCTGCGTCGCGGCCTGCATCGCGCTGGACATGGACGAGGAGCGGATCGTCTCTGCGCTCGGCCTCGCCTACATGCAACTCGCCGGCGGCAAGGAGGCCGGCTTCGGGGTCGGCTCCACCGCACGCTCCATCTATCCGGCCTTTGCCGCGATGGGCGGAGTGCAGGCGGCATTGCTCGCGCGCGCCGGCGTCAGCGGGCCGGAGACGGCGCTCGACGGCGCTGCGGGCATGTTCCGCATCTATCTCGGCGCTGATCCCGGCCCCGTCACGCGCGCCGTCCTGCTCGATCGCCCCGGTTGGACCTGGCTCGCCACCGAGGTGAAGCCCTGGCCTTGCTGCCGCCTTTCCCATCCCTACGTCGCCGCGGCGCTGGCACTGCGGGAAAAGCTGGGCGGGCCGCCAAGGAGCGGGCGCATCACCGTCGCGGTGAATGCCTCCGCGGCGAAGCTCTGCCGCCCGCTGGAAGGGCGGCGCGTGCCGGATACGCTGCAGGATGCCAAGTACAGCATCCCCTTCATGGTTGCCTTCACGCTCGCCCATGGACGCGTGGATCTCGGGACGCTTGGCCCTCAGGTGACGCGCGATGCCGAGGCGCTCGCCCTCGCGCAGCGCGTGGACATCATGGAGACCATGCCCGACAAGCCCGGCCACCCGCCGGCGGAGATCACGGCGGAAGGGCCCGGTGGCTCCGTGACCGTCCGCCGCACCGCCGCGCCCGTGCTGGATGCGGAAGGCGTGCGGACCAAGTTCCTGGACTGCATGCATCATGCCGGCCACGGCGCCGATGCCGCGTTGATCTGGGACCGCCTGCTCGGCACGCTCCAGCAGGGCACGGCAGAGGAGCTTCTGGCCGCGCTGCCGCGCAGCAGGGAATGAGCCGGACTGTCTCAGCGCGGGCGGATCGGGATCGGCGCGGAATCCCCGGCGGTCCCGAAATGCGAGGCAAGGAAGTCCACCAGCGCCCGGACCTTCGGCGGGGTGAACTTGGTGCGGAGGTAGACGGCGTAGAAGGTCTGCTCGTCCGTCTCCCAGTCCGGCAGGAGCCGCACCAGGTCCCCCCTGCGGCAGGCGCCCTCGGCGAGCACATCGAGCACGTAGATCAACCCGGCGCCATGCGACGAGGCCTGCAGCAGCGCATCGGTGCTGTTGAAGAAGAGATTGCCTTCCGGCCGCACCGCATGATGCGCCTCGCCCTTGCGGAAGTTCCAGATGCGCAGGTCGCCGCTGGGTGATCCGGCGAAGCCCAGGCACTGCCTGGGCACGATCTCCGCCGGCGAGGCCGGCTCGCCATGCTCCTGCAGGAAGGAGGGTGCGGCGCACAGGATGTAGCGCGCGCGGTAGATCAGGCGGGCGACGAGTTCCCCGGATTCGACGGCCTGCATCCGGATCGCCACGTCCACACCGCGCTTGATGAGGTTGTCCACCTCGTTGTTGAGGCTGGCGATGACGCGCAGATCCGGATGCAGCCGGCTGAACTTCGCCAGCGCGGGGCCGAGCACCAGGTGGCCGACGGCGATCGGCGTCTCCAGCCGCAGCACGCCACGCTCCCGCTCGGTCAGGACGGATTCCGCCTCGCTGATCTGCTCCAGGATGGAGCGGCAGCGCTCGTAATAGCGCGCTCCCTCCTCGGTCAGCCGAACATAGCGGGTCGAGCGCTGCAGCAGGATAACCCCGAGATGGTCCTCGAGCCTGCGTATGAGGGTGGTGACCGAGGCATTTGCGATGCCGAGTTGGGTGGCGGCGCGCGACATGCTGCCGGTATCCGCCGTCCGCACGAAGGCCTCCATTGCCAGGAGCCGGTCCATGGCACTGCTTTCTCCACGCCCCCGCTCCGGCGTGAGGCGGGTGGCAGTTTCAGCCTTCCAGCAGCCACGGACAAGAGCATGGCCCAGCAAGGGCGCAATCAGGACGGCACTGTGAACTTGGCAGAGGGTTGACGCGCTAGCTCCGGCCGGTTCTGTCAGGCTTCGCGCCCGCGACGCTTGGTTTGGCCGCCCGGGCAGCGGCGGGTAGGCTCCGGGCCTGCTGAATACTGGCCAGGGTCTCGGGAATGGAATGCGTCTGCTGCGGTTCGTCCGCTGTCACTGAGCGGCCGGACTGCACCGCCCAGGGCTATCGGCGGTTCCGCTGCCGCGATTGCGGGAAGCAGTTCAACGAGCGGAGCGCCGGCCTGCTGAACCGGGCGCAGTACCCGAGCGACGTCATCGCGCTGGTGGTGCTGTGGCGGCTGCGCTACCGCCTGACCCTACGCGACCTCAGCGAGATGTTCCTCCAGCGCGGGATCGTCTTCAGCCATGAAGCTGTGCGCGACTGGGAAGCGAAGCTTGCGCCCATCCTGGCCGGCGAACTCCGGCAGCGGCGGCACGGCAGGGGCGGCCCCCGCAGCCGTCGCTGGCATATCGACGCAACCTACCTGAAGGTGCGGGGACGTTGGTGCTATTTGTATCGCGCCATCGATCGCAATGGTGACCTCGTGGACACGATGCTGAGCGAGCACCGGGACATGGCGGCGGCCCAGGCCTTCTTCCGCTCGGCACAGTCGGCCACCGGCCAAGTCCCCAACCAGGTGACCACGGACGGGCACGGCTCCTACCCGCGAGCCATCCGCAGCACTCTCGGCCGGCGGGTTGTCCATCGCACCAGCGCTTACAAGAACAATAGACTGGAACAAGATCATCGCGGCGTGAAAGGCCGGATCCGATGTATGCGCGGCTTCAAGAGCTTCGATTCAGCGGAGCGGTTCTGCCGCAGCTATGACGAACTCCGCAACTTCCTCCGCCTCCAGAGCCGCCACAACCAGCACGTCCCCGCCAATCGCCGCCGCCTGCTTCACCTCCGTCGTGCCACTGCTGTGCGCGCCATCCTCGAGGCAGCGTAGGCGGAACTCGCCCTCCAACTCGGGAGGTCAGGGTTGGCGTGAGTGCTGACAGAACCGACGAGGCCACCGTAGTGGTCGATGTGGCCATGGCTGACGATCAGCGCCTGGATCCTGGACGGGTCCGCCCTCAACAATCCCATGTTGTTGATGATCGCCGGCGAGGTGTAGCCGAAGTCAAGCAGGATCGTCCGCTGCTCCTGCTCGCATTGCGATTCCAGGAAGAGCGACAAGCCCCATTGATTGTGCAGGACGTTGCGTGCGTCAGAGCTGCGGCCCGGCCCCGGTCCCTCGTGAACGACACCGTTGACTGTGCTCGACGGCAGAAACTGGTCATGCTGCTGATCGATCAACACGCGGATCGAGAGCCTGTCGATTGTTGGCACGGCAATCGGCGCCGCACTCGCGATCCCCACGCAAGTGAGACCGGACGCAGCAGCACCGGCGATGGCTGCTGAAGTCCTGAGAAGATCACGACGGCGCAGCGACGATGTCATGGGAAGCTCCTGTTGGATGAGGGCGCAGGCACCTTCTCTTCGATATGGAGGATGCACTCGGGTCGAATGCCGCCGCACCAGCTCGGCGGCAGCGGGATCGGCAGGGTGCCGGCGATGCGCCGGGCGTCGCCCTGCGTTACAGCGCCAGGTTCATCCGAAGGCGCTTCGGCTGCGCTGTCGGGCCGGCAGCGCCGATGGTGAACGCCACAGGGACGAAGAGCCGCGTCGCCTCAATGCCCAGCCTCACCGCCCGGAACGGCCTCATGTCGGGCTCCAGCCATCAGGTGCCGCGGCGGAGCTTGCTGAGCCGCTCCATCGCTGCCCACGCCCACAGCAAGCCCAGGACTGGTTCGAGCCTGCGCATGATGGCCATGGCAGCCTTCTCCCGGGGATGACAGCGAAGGCCCGACGCGTGGCATTGGCGGCTTTGCCGCGGATGCCAGAGACGATGAGAGATAGCGTCCGCCTATTGGGACTGGGCGGCAAGGCAATTCGAAGACCGGTCTCCCGGGTGGTTGCTGCCCCGGTAGATGGCCTGCCCAGCGGGGCCGGACCTTACCGCTGCGTGTACGCCGATCAAGCTCCCGATCCGTCTACGCCTGCACCGTCCGAATGCGTCTCCGGCAGCGCCTTGGCCGGGCCGAGGGCGAGGCGTCGGCGCTCCGCGATGCCTTGGGATACAAGCGGGCCCAGATGGCCGGGGAGCGGCAGGCGGCCGAGGCGGAGCGGGAGGCTGCTCGGGGCTGAACTGGCAGGGGCCCACCAGCAGGCCCTCGAGCTATTAGAGGCGGAGGTGGAGATGCCAGTTATCCGGGTCCGTCCTTCTCGCAGGCAGACCAAGCTTAACCGCCTGTCCGAAATCCAGGGACCACCTCAGCCCGGGACCACCTATCTTCCGTTCGATACCTGGCTGGATGAGGGCCACCTGCCGGACCACATGAAGGCGGTGCCGGAATAGGGGTAGGCTAGGGTGAATGATCAGGACATGCCGTCAGCGAAGCCCAGGCTCTCCGCTGTGGAGCGGCGGGCGCGGGACGCAGATCGGCTGGCGGCGCTGCGCCTGCGGATGGCCATCGGCCGAGTGCTGGAAGAGAGAGGGACCGAAGCCGCCGCCGAGACGGTCGGCGCAATCCTTGGGATTCCAGCGCACGAGGTGGAGAAGCTGCTGATCCGGCGCCAATGGCGTGAAGGCGACGTGCGGCTCCTGGAAACCGCTGCCGCCCGCTTGGGGGTGCCGGCCACCACCGCGCAGCAGATTGGGCCGGAGAGGCCGGAGGGGGGGCCCATGACGGCTCGGGACGAGGTCACGGTCCGGGACAGGCTGCGGCGGGCCCTGCTGACCTTCCAGGCCGGCCAGGGGCATCTGCTGGCGACCCATCGCCAGCTGAAGGGCCTTTCGGCAGCCGAAGCCGAGGCGTTCTGGGCCGGCCCTGGCCTGCGGATGGAGAAGGGCCTGCACGCCGCCGCGGCGGAGGTGGATGCCGCGTTCAAGGCGTTCTCCGCGGCCGGACTGGTGGCGGACGCCACCGATCGGCATCAGGTCACCGAGGCACGCCGGCATCTTGCGGACGGCGGATGATCGGTTGCGATTGCTGGAAGGTCCAGGCCGGGTTCGGTCCACCCCCGGGCGCTGGTGGTGGCCTATGCTCCTCCAGCAGGTCGGGGCTCTTGTTCCGCGGCGCGTTGACCGGGTTCGAACACCATCGAGGACCCGACTGAATCGACAACCGGCGATAAGCCGATGACCGGGGCGCTCCGGGGCCGGACACGCATGACGTGGGGGCCGGGTGGGGCGGGCCTCTGCTCGACCGCAGGGGCCCGTCCCACCTTGGCTGCCTTCGGCCCTAGCCTTCTGCGGAAACAGCGCGAAGCTGCTGGCCACCCTGCTTCCGGCTGGGCTGCTGGATCTCCACCTCGTCCCGGCGGACAGTCTCCTGCACCGTCTCGACGTGCTGGGTGCGCTCGGTCCGAACGACGATCTCCTCCCGCAGGCGGACCCGCTTCTCGACCACCGGGACCTCGGCCGTCTCAATCACCTCCACCGTCATCTCGGTTAGGATGTCGCCGGTGACCTTGTCGTTTGCCGGCCGGCGGCGCTCCACGACCACCTTCTCGCTTTGCAGGGTGACCTGCTCCTCGGCCTGGGTCTCGACGACATAGCGGCGGATCCGTGCCGTGCCGCGGTTCTCCGTGCGCTTGCTGACCTCAAGCACCTCCTCGCCAAGCGGGATCACCTCCTCCATGCCGGAAGGCCCTCTGGCGGCGACAGAGCTGCCGGCCTGCTGCATGCTCTGCAGCGCGCCCATCCAGGGCCACATGAACATATCCGTCAGTGCTGATGCTGATGCCGGCGCCAGTGCCGGAGCACGCCGCCCAGTATTGCTGGTCACTTCGGCAGCCCCCGTCGCCAGGCGAGTGACCTGACGCGCGGTTTCGGCGGCGGCCTGCACCGGCGCCAGTGCCGCGTCGGCAACCTGCCGCGCCGCCTCGCGGGTGCGGCGTTCGGCGGCCTGGCTCTGCTCGACCCGCAGCTCGGCCTGCCGGGCCAGGAACTCGGCCTCTTCACGCTCCTGCCGAGCTTTGGCCCGCCGCTCCTCCGCCTCGTCCTGCTTCGCCTGCTCGGCCTCGGCGAGGCCCGCTTCCATCTTCTCGGCGACGTTCTGCACCTGCTCCTCGCTCAACGCCCGCTGCACCGCCGGCAGAAGCTCGCGCTTATCGTCGCGCGCATGCTGCCGGAAGGTCTTCTGCAGATCCTTCAGCCGCTCGGGGAAGCTTTCGTCGTTCTTCGGCAACGCATCGAGCTCGCCGAGCTTCGTCCGCAGCTCCTTGTTGTCCCGGATTGCGTCGGCGACAAGTTCCTTGGTCTCGGCATTCCGCCTGAGGACGGGAAAGAGGTGCTGCTCCTCGAGGCTGGCATGGAGCTCGAGCTCGGCCTTCAGCTCGGCAAACAGCTTCTCCCGGGTCTTCACCGCGCCATCCGAGGTTTCGGACAGCTTGGCGAACAGCTCGTTCGCCTTGGCGGGGCCGGACTGCATCAGGGTTCGGAGGTTCATCGTGAATTCCTTGGCTGCCACGAAGCAAGCTCCGTGGCGATTTGAAGTGATATCGACATGAAAATGGGGAACTGGCGCCCGCACCCGGCAGCTCACGAGGAGCTTGGGAAATCCGGTTCTGGGGAAAAGCTTTGCCGTGCTGCAACATGCAAGCGCATGAGCAAGTGCGAAGTTGCACCGCAGCAAACGGAACGACCACGCCACTGAACTGCGAAAGTGCCAACGACCGCCCCATAAGAGTCTTGTGGCCGCGGCCGTCGTGCCATTCCGGGAGGTTCCAGGCACGGCCTTGCTGCGCCCGCGCTACAAGCACGGGCGCCTTTCGTGCGGTACGCCGCACTGAGATGATCCCGCCCGGCTAGAGCGCGCCCATCCACTGCGTGCTGATCTGTGGCTCGAGAACCGGCCCGGCGAAGCCGGACAGGTCCAGCGTCGAGCGGATCCCGACCGAGGCAAGATCCGCCGTGAGCCAGCGTTCGGCCGCGCTATGGCCAAGCGCTCGCATCTCCTGGAGAAAGGCCCAGCTGGGGTCCTGGTGGCTGCCGATCTTGAGCGCGCGGAACTCCTCCTCAGCCCCGATCACGTGCAGCCGGGCATCCCGCAGACGGGCCAGAACACCTGGCGCGGAGGGCAGATCGGCCAGCAGGCGCTGCGCCAGCGCGAGCGATCGCAGCTCCTGCCGCAGGGCTGAGCCGAAGGTCATCTCCTCAGTCCGCTCGAGCACGGCGGCAGCGCTGGTGGGCAGCTCAGGCCGCTCGTGCCACCCATCAATGCCACGGCATTGCCGATCACGGCGTCGGCCCAGCTATGGGCCGCAGTCGGTGGCATGATCAGGCAGATCATCCCATCCGTTCGTCGGGGCGAAGGGTGACACCACCCCTCGCCGTCTCCGATCAGGCCGCGCGCGCGAACTTCGTCTGCCCGAGGGCCGCCGTCGTGCGCTGCGTCAGCGGGGCATAGACCTGCTCGGTGACTTTCAGAGCAGCCTGTTGCAGCTTCGTGCCCTCGCCGAGAGCCAACTCGACCGATGCGCGGGCGAGGTTCGCCTGGACCGCCATGGCGTCCTTCAGGCTCCTCGCGCCGGCAAACGCCTTGGCGCCCTCAACGGCATGCTGCGTCAGGCCCTGCATCGCCGCGAAATACTGGCGGCTGAGGTCCTGCATGCCCGTCAGGTAGGCCTGCGTGGACTGCGTCACCGCCTCGAGGTTGCCGCGGCCGAATTCGGTCGCGCCGCTGGTAGCCTTGGAGAATGCCTCAGCCGCTGGCTTCCAGCCGTTCTCCATGAGCCCGCGGACCTGAGCCGTGCTCTCGGCAGCAACCTGCTGGACGGCGGCGATGCCATCCGCTGCCATCCTGGAGGTCGTCGCCGTCCGATCCATCGTGTTCTGAGCCGTCATAGTCGTGATCCTTCGCCAAGAGGCCGGTTCGGCGACCTCACTGGCGCCGAATTGCTGCAATGCAGCATTTCGCAGACCTAAGCTCTCAAACGAACAAAAGCAAGGGATTTGTGCAGTGCAGCAATTCCTCTGCTTGGTCACTCCAGCTCGTGCCAGTCGCTCGCGGTGCGCCCCGCCGGAACGCCCGTTCGTTGGCACGGCGTGCTGGAGGCTGATGGACAGCGTGGCGGCCTTGGGCTTCCACAGAGTAGTTCTATCCGGCCCAAGCTCGGCAGTCGGGTGGGGTAATCTGTCCCTAGTGCAGGGCGGCAGCGACGGAGCGGGTTGGCATGACAGTGGCGGAAGCGGGTGACTTGGTGGTGGACGAGCGCGAGGAGATGCTGCTCACGGCCTTACCAGGCGCGGATGCGGAGGCACTGGGGCGATTGCTGGCCCGTGCGCGGGAGCATGGCCATGTCACACAGGCCGAGGTCGCGGTGGCGCTGCCGCCCGAGCAGATCTCCTCGGACCTGATCGAGCATGCGATGAGCCTACTCACCCAGTTCGGGATCGAGGTGGTCGAGGCTGGCGACGAGGAGGATGAGCCTCCCTCCCCCGCAGTCGGAGAGGACAGCCTTGGCGGTAACTTGCGGGGTGATCACGCCCGCACCGACGACCCCACCAAGCTGTACCTTCGCGAGATGGGCACCCATGCCCTGCTGTCGCGCGAGGGCGAAGTTGCGATTGCCAAGCGAATGGAGACGGCGCGCGAGATGATGATTGGCGGCCTCTGCGAACTGCCGACGACCTTCGAAGCCCTCCTGCGCTGGCATGGGGATCTCAAGGCCGGAAAGATGCTGCTGCGAGACATCATCGACCTCGAGGCAACTCTCGGCGCAGATACGGTTGCCGATGCGGCCGGTGACGAGCCTCTCGAGGAAGAGGCCCCCGAGGGCGCTACCCAAGAGCAAGAGTCGAACACCCTCCCAACGGCGCTGGAGGAGAGGCTGCGCCCCGAGGCGCTCGCAGCCTTCGAGATGATCGCCGCTGCGCACGGCCGCCTCCGCGAGCTTCAGGCCCGGCGCATGCGGGCATATGCCGGGGGCGGGACACTTTCGGCCGCGGAGGAGGCCGCCTACGCCGCGCGCCGTGACGAGTTGGTCGCGCTGGTCGGAGGTGTCCGCCTGCACGCCAACCGGGTCTTGGATCTTGTTGAGCGGGTAAGAGTACTGAACAAGCGCCTGACCACGGCCGAGGGGCGCCTGCTCCGACTGGCCGAGGCGGCTGGCGTGAAGCGTGAGGACTTCCTCGCCGTCTATCGGAGCGTCGAGACCGCATCGGGCTGGCTCGATGTCGCCAGAGCGCGGCGGGGCAAAGGCTGGCAGACGTTCGCGGTGCGCGGCGCCGTCGAAATCAAGGAGCTGCGGGCTGGGATTGTCGAGGTCGCGGAGACGGCGGGCCTGCCGCTCGCGGAGTTCCGTGGCATCCAGGCGACGGTCTCCAGGGGCGAGCGCGATATGGTGCAGGCCAAGGGGGAGATGATCGAGGCCAATCTGCGGCTCGTCGCCGCTATCGCCAAGAGATACCGGAACCGCGGTCTACAGTTCCTGGATCTTGTCCAGGAGGGCAACATTGGTCTGATGCGGGCGGTGGACAAGTTCGACTACCGCCGGGGCTTCAAGTTCTCGACTTACGCGACCTGGTGGATCCGGCAGGCCATGACCCGGGGCATCGCCGATCAGGCGCGCACCATCCGTGTGCCGGTCCATATGACGGAGTCGGCCAACAAGCTGGTACGTAGCGGTCGTCAGATGCTCAACGATCTGGGCCGGGAGCCGACCGATGAGGAACTCGCAGCGCGCCTCGGCATGAGCCTACAAAAGGTGCAGCAGTTGCTGATGATCGCCAAGGAGCCGGTCAGCCTGGAGACACCGATGGGCGAGGAGGGGGACACCCAGCTTGGTGACCTCATCGAGGACAGGACCGCTGTCATGCCTCTGGATGTTGCCATCCAGTCCAGCCTTCGTGATGCAACCGCCCAGATACTTTCGTGCCTGAGCGCACGTGAGGAGCGGGTCGTGCGCATGCGGTTCGGCATCGGCATGAACACCGACCATACCCTTGAAGAGGTCGGGCAGCAGTTCAGTGTGACGCGCGAGCGCATCCGCCAGATCGAGGCCAAGGCGTTGCGCAAACTTAAGCATCCGGGCCGCGCGCGGGTGCTTCGCAGCTTCCTCGAGTAGAGCGGCTCCCGCCAGGCCACCACATCAAGGCCAACTCGAGATCGAAGGCTATTCATCTGGATATGGTATTGGGATGTAGAGCAGCCGGCTGCGCTTGGTTTGTCGAAGTTAGTGGATCCGTTTTCGATGGAATGGCCGGAACGGGACTGCGCATTCGGATGGGTACACGTGCCCCATCTACTCCGGCAAACCTGCCCCCCGCAATGCCGCGATATGTCGGGATGTGAAACTCTCATCCGTAAACAGGGCCGAGATCCGGTCCGCGAAGACGCGGGCGCCGGACGGGTTCGCGGCCATGTATCGTATGGCCGCTGCACGGGCCTCCTGATGCCGTCCAAGGCTTTGGAGCGCCGTGACGACAACGCGATGACCGGTCGCCCTGTCGGGCATCAGCGGAATAGCCATCTGACCGGCTTTGAGGGCGTCCTCAAAGCGGTCCGCCTGCAGATAGGCAATCCCAAGACCCGAGAAGAAGTACGTCAGTTCCGGGTCAAGGGGGCTGAGCCGGATTGCCCGCTCGAAGAGCGCAATGGCTCGATCCGTCTGCGCGACATAGGTCAGTATCCAAGCCGCGCTCCCCAGAACCTGAGCCGAGTTCGGGTTTATGGAAAACGCGCGCTCAATCGCTGTGAGCGCACGGTCATAATCGTGAGCCAAAGAGGCAATTGCGTGCGCAGCGCAGCGCAGCGTCGCCGGATCGTCACGGGTATCCGCGAGCGCCTCGCGCGCGAGACGGATGGCCGTCTCTCGTTCGCCCGGCTCTCCCCATCCCTGGATGCCTCGCTTTTCCATGCTGAATGCCGCAAAGGCTTTGGCCATGGAAAACGAGGGATCGAGCAGGAGCGCGCGCTCCAGAAGCAGCAGCGCTTGGTCGCTGTCCTGCTGGGTGTTGGCGTAGTGGTGTGGCAGCGCCTGCAGATACAAGTCATAGGCGTCGAGGTTCTCGGTGGGCTTATGCTGGGCCCGTTCGATCTCGGCCAGACGGAGGCTCGGCTCAATAGCGCCGGCGACGGCTTCCGTGACCTGGTCCTGCAGGGCGAAGACGTCCGCGACGTGGCCGTCGAAGCGTTCGGCCCAGACCGTGTGGCCGATCTGGGCCTCGATGAGCTGGCAGCCGATCCGCACCTGCCCGCCTGCTTTGCGCACGCTGCCCTGGAGCACATATCGGACACCCAGCTCCCGGCCGACTTGGCGAATGTCGACGGCGCGGCCTTTGTAGGTGAAGGCGCTGTTGCGGGCGATGACGAAGAGCGAGCGGATGCGTGACAGCGCCGTGGTGATCTCCTCCACCATGCCATCCGCAAAATACTCCTGCTCGGCGTCACCGCTCATGTTCTGGAATGGCAGGACCACCAGGGAGGGCCGGTCCGCCGGTGGCGCAAGCGCTGCCGGAATAGACGATGCCGGTTGGGCTTCTGCGACTGGCGGCGTGGTTCCCAAGGCCACCGCCGCATCCAGCAGGTAGCCGCGCCGCGGTACGCTGCGTAGCAGGCGCCCGGCCTCGTCCCCGATCGCGCGCCGTGCTTCACGCACCGCCTGGAACAGGCTGTCCTCGGTTACGTGCACGCCTGGCCAGACGGCGTCGAGCAGAGCGTCCTTGCTCATGGTCTGACCCGGGTTGCGGGCCAGCACCACCAATAAGTTGAAGGGCTTGGGCGCCAGCGGGATCTCTACGCCTTTCAGATCGCGCAGGCAGCCGCGCGCACTGTCGAGCACGACGTCGGCAAAGTGCAGAACCTGGCCTGCTACCGTCTCAGTCATTTGGCCTACCAGCCGATCGCCATTTCCTCAGCCAAGCATACACAGGATATCCGCGCGCCTTCAGCAAGCCATCAGGACACCTCTGAGCCCTGTACGCAATGGTGCCAGCGCGGCCGGCGCAGCGTCGGCCGTGTCACGACCCAGGAGGCCACCATGAGCCAGGCCCAGACCGTGCCGACCCGGTTCACTGCAGTGCCGACCGACTGTCCGGCAGACGCCAGTCCCTGGTGCGCCGCGTGGGCCCGCCTTTTGCAAGCCTTTGTCTTGCCCCCGACACCGCGACGGATGGCGACGGGCAGCACCCGGCTGAACCCGCACATGCTCCGTGATATCGGCCTCCTCCCCGAGGAGACGCCACATGCGCCGGTATGGGGTCATGGCGGGATCATGTGGCGCCCGTGAGCCGCTTCGGGTACCGCCCAGAGCTACCCGAGCTTATGGCGGCAACCCCGTCCGGATGACCCTACCTGGGGCCGAGCAACACTGGATCCGAAGGATGGATGCCATGAAGAACGGCGATGCACTGCTTGAACAAACCCGCATTTTCGCGGCCGAGCTGGCGGCACAGCGCTCTGAACGCCAGCGCAGCCGCCAGCTCAACCCGGTAGACTTCGAGCGGCTGCGTGAGATCGGCTTCCATGAGGCGTGCATCCCAATCGCCCATGGAGGTCTGTGGGAGGGCCCGCGCCGCTCCGCACGTATCCTCGCCGAGGCCTATCGAGCCCTGGCTGGCGGCGATCCCTCGCTCGCGCTCGCGGCCTCGATGCATCCTGCCGTGCTCTCCTTCTGGCGGGACGCCGAGGTGCAACCTGACCAGCCCGGTGCGGAGGTCTGGGAAGCGCAGCGCCGGGATGTCTTCGTGACCGCGCTCGACGGTGCTTGGTGGGGCACGATCACCTCGGAGCCCGGTAGTGGCGGCGACATCGGCAACACCCGCGCGGTGGCACGGCGCGATGCGGCCGCCGCTGGTGGCTGGCGCATCACGGGCGAGAAGCACTTCGGCTCCGGCTCTGGCGTCACCTCCTGCATGATCACGACCGCGCTGCCAGAGGGTGAGGCGGAGCCCGCCTGGTTCGTCTTCGACATGCGGGGCGTGCCGTGGGACGGCTCCACCGGCATGGCACTGCGCGCTGAATGGGACGGGCACGGTATGGCGGCCACCAACAGCCATAGCTTCACTTTCCGCGATTTCCCGGCAGCGCAAATGGCCTGGCCGGGGCATTGGCGCCAGGTAATTGAAGGCCACGGCGGCAGTTCCACGATCCTCTTCGTCGCGGTCATCCTTGGTGTGGTGGATGCAGCCATGGCCTACATGGACAGCCAACTTCGCGCTCGCGGCGCGCCAGCTTCAACACTGCCCGCCTTTGAAAAAGTGGAGTGGGTAATGGCCCAGCGCGAGGCGTGGCTAGCGCAGCAAGCCTATGATGGCGCCCTGCATACGCTGGAACGCCATGGCCGGTCGCGGCGCGATGCGCAGATGGCTAAGGCCAATCTGGCCACGCTGGCGGAGTCGATCATGACGCGGCTCTGCCGCATCGCCGGGGGCGGAGCCTACGCCCGCCATTCGCCGCTCGGCTTCTGGTTCGAGGACGTGCGCGCCGCTGGCTTCCTGCGGCCGCCCTGGTCCGTAGCGCTTGAGGGCCTCTACGCGATCGGCTGGGAGGCCACGGCGGCTGTGGTGCCGAACGGATCTTTGCAGGTGGCTCCGAGCGCTGCCGATGCCATGCCCGCTTCACCGCGGAAGGCCGCCCACGACCTGTTAGTCTCGGCTCGGGTATGAATCGGGAAAATGATGCGCATCGCTGTCGTTTCGGCAAGTAGCATGACTTGGGTCACATTACGCGCGTGGGAGGGCGGCTGGGGATGTCGACGCCGCACCACCCAGCCCTCTACGCGGTTCTAGAATCCCACCGCACCGGCACGCCGGGGCCCGCTTGAGACTTGCGCTTTGGCAGATAAGGAGAAGCACGATGGAAAAGACGGCTCATTGTCTCTGCGGCAGATTTTGCGCCATCGTCACCGCCGATCCGCAGCGCGTGACCATTTGCCACTGCGAGGCCTGCCAGCGCCGCTCCGGCATTCCCCTGACCTGCAACGCTCACTACCGGACCTCCGACGTCCGCCTCGAAGGAGCGCACAAAATCTATGTGCGGGACGGCCAGGAGGGACGAAAGGTCCGCCACCACTTCTGTCCCGAATGCGGGACGACGGTCTATACAACCGGCGAGAAATTCCCCGACCTCTGCATGGTGGTCGTGGGCGCCTTCGCGGATCCGACCTATCCGGCGCCCACGGTCTCCGTCTTCGAGGAGACTAAACACCACTGGGTCGTGCTATCATCCGGAATGGAGCACTATCCCCAGGGTCGCCCGCCCAAGTGGACCCCACCTCTGAAGAATGTGGGAGCGGCTGTTGCCGCTGATCGAGGTGGTGTGCGTATTCCAGGTGATCGCGGGCACTGATTCCACGGGATCGTGGGCAGGGTTTCCACGGCAAGGCGGGCAGCGATTCCACGGGATCGCGGGCACCTGAGAGGGGGTGCCGGGGCTGGTCTGGCGACAGTCTGAGCGGGCTAAGGCGGCCTCGTCCCTGACGAGGTCTGCTGGATGCCAACCGAGAGATTGTCGATGCGCCGGATCCGCGATGTGTTGCGACTGAAGTACGAGGCCCGGTTGAGCGAGCGCGCCATGACCGCGGCGCTGGGCGTCAGCAAGGGAGCGATCGGGTCGTACCTGAGCCGAGCCCGAGCGGCCGGGCTGTCCTGGCCGTTGCCGGAGGGGCTGACCGACACGGAACTCGAGCGACGGCTGTTCCCTGGCCCGCCGGCGGCCGAGACGGTCGCCAGCCGGCCGGTGCCGGACTGGGCTGAGGTGGAGCGGGAGCTGCGGCGGCGCGGCGTGACGCGGGCACTGCTGTGGCAAGAGTACCGGGCGCGGCATCCGGACGGCTTCGGCTACTCCTGGTTCTGCGAGGCCTATGAGGCCTGGAAATCCCGCCTGTCGCCGCGCATGCGCCAGAGCCATGTCGGCGGCGAGAAGGTCTTCGTCGACTTCGCCGGCGACACCATCGGTGTCACCGACCCCGACAGCGGCGTGGTGTGGCAGGCCCGGCTGTTCGTGGCGACCATGGGCGCCTCCAACCTGGTCTTCGCGGAGGCCCGCGCCAGCGAGGGGCTGGCGGACTGGATCGGCGCGCATGTCAGCCTGTTCGCGGCCCTCGGCGGCGTGCCGAAGTTCGTGGTCTGCGACAACCTGAAGTCGGCGGTGATCAGGGCCGATAGGTACGAGCCCGGGCTGAACCGCTCCTACCTGGAACTCGCCGAGCACTACGGCACCACCATCCTGCCGGCGCGGCCGGGCAAGCCGCGTGACAAGGCGAAGGTCGAGCAATCGGTGCTGCTGGCCGAGCGCTGGATCCTGGCCCGGCTGCGGAACGCCCGCTTCTTCTCGTTGACCGAACTGAACGGCGCGATCACCACGCTGACCGCCGACCTGAACGCCCGGATTATGCGCGGCTTCGGCGCCAGCCGGGCGGAGCTGTTCGCCGCGCTCGACGCGCCGGTGCTGCGCGGCCTGCCGGAGCGCGCCTACGCCTTCGCCCAGTGGAAACGCTGCCGGGTCGGGCCGGACTACCACGTCGAGGTCGAGGGCCACTGGTACTCGGTGCCGTTCCGGCTGATCCGGCAGGTGCTGGACGTGCGGGTGGCCGAGGGCACGGTGGAGGCCTTCCACCGCGGCGAGCGGGTGGCCAGCCATCCGCGGGCCCGCCAGCGGCGCGGGCATAGCACTGTGCCCGAGCACATGCCGAGCGCGCACCGCCGGCACGCCCAGTGGACGCCGGCCCGGCTGCTGGAGGAGGCGGCCCGGATCGGCCCCGCGACGGTAGTGCTATGCGAGACGGTCATGGCGGCGCGCCCGCATCCCGAGCAGGGCTTCCGCACCTGCCTCGGCATCCTGGCCCTGGCCAGGACCTATGGAGCCGCCCGGCTCGACGCCGCCTGCGGGCGCGGCGTCAGCATCCGGGCGCGCTCGGTGGCCTCGATCCGCTCCATTCTGCAGAACGGCCTCGAGCGGGCCTTTCTGGACGAGGAGCCGGAGCGGCGGCCTCCCCCGCTGCACGGCAACATCCGTGGCGGGGGCTACTTCCACTGACCCGCGGCAGAGAGGACCCCATGCTCGCCCACCCCACACAGGAGCAACTGATCGCGCTCGGCCTGACCGGCATGGCCAAGGCGCTGGACGACCAGCGACGATCGCCCGACATCGCCGCGCTCGGCTTCGAGGAGCGGCTCGGCCTGCTGGTCGACCGCGAGGCCGCCGAGCGCGAGAGCCGGCGCCTGGCAACGCGGCTGAAGTTCGCCGCGCTGCGGCACGACGCCAGCATTGAGGACGTCGACCTGCGCGCCCCTCGCGGCCTCGACCGGGCGCTGTTCCAGCGGCTGGCCGCCGGCGACTGGCTCGACCGCCACGAGGGTGTCCTGATCACCGGCCCGACCGGTGTCGGGAAAAGCTGGCTGGCCTGCGCCCTCGGCCACAAGGCCTGCCGTGACGGCCGGCGTGTGCTCTACCATCGCATCCCGCGGCTGTTCGAGGCTATGGCCCTGGCTCGTGGCGATGGCCGCCATGCCCGCATGCTCAAGGCGCTGGCCCGCGTCGACCTTCTGATCCTGGACGACTGGGGCCTGTCCGTCCTCTCCCAGGCCGAGCGGGAGGACGTGCTCGAGATCCTGGAGGACCGCCATGGCCGCGGCTCCACCATCGTCACCAGCCAGGTGCCGATCGAAGCGTGGCACGAGGTGATCGGCAGCCCAACCCTCGCGGATGCCATCCTGGACCGCCTGGTCCACAACGCACACCGGATCGAGCTGAAGGGGGAGAGCATGCGGAAACTGCGCGCCAAGCGGGCGCCGGCCAGCGAAACGCTTGACGCCGGGCAGCGGGCCTGACTCCATTACCACGTCGGCAGATCAGCCTGCCCGCGATGCCGTGGAACTCGCGCCCACGATCGCGTGGAACGGCTGCCCACGATGCGTGGAATACGCAAGGTGGTGCGCCCGCATGGCAAGACGAAGCACCACGACCTGCGCCACACGATTGAGGCGATCATCTGGCAGCACCGGAACGGAGCGGGCACCTGAGCGGCTGGAACATCTCCTGGTGGTGAAATCCTGACGGATGGTACCCATTGATCCTCCCAGCGGCTCCCCTCCGGGCGAGGTCTGACGAATGGACCACAGGATTGTGGCGGTCTCGAACCACCCCGAGTTCGCGCCAGTCGTCGCCACATGGCTGATTGAGGCCTTTGAGAACCCGAACAGCCGAACGGTCGAAGAGATGACGGCGCTGATTCTGGCGCCGCCGGTCGGTCCCGAAGAGACGTTCGTCTTGTTAGATCGGGACAGGCCGGTCGGGACTGCCAGCCTGGCGCACAAGGATCTGGAGACGCGTCCTGACCTTACGCCCTGGCTCGCCGGGGTCTTCGTCCAGCCTGCTTTTCGTGGGCGGGGGTATGCGACCACGCTGGTGCGGCGGGTGGAGGCGTTCGCATCGGTCGCCTCCGCACCGGCCCTGTGGCTCTACACCTGGACGGCCGAACCGCTGTACGCACGTCTCGGCTGGCAGCGGGTAAGTTTGGAAATGGATCCAAAAAGGGGACGTGAGGTCGTGCTGATGACACGACGTCTGCCCAGTGGGTACCAAGCGTCTGACTTCGACCACTAGGGGCGGCGCAGGAGTGCAGCATCGCGCCAGGTATGGTTTTCCTGGATGGCATAACATCCGGGCGCACCAGAAGGCGGCCAGTGCAGCAGGACTGGCGCGCCGTCGCCACATGCTACGAGAAGACCGCTTGTGCGTTCCTCGGTGTCCTCTGCTTGGCGGCAACAATGGATTGGCTCAAGGTCGCCAAAGCCACGCAGATTGGCGCGCCCACCGCAAGGGTGGGAGGGGGAAGCACATGCCCAACGAAGGCGCGCTCATCGATGCCGTCGTGGTCGGAGCCGGGCAAGCTGGCCTCGGCGTCAGCCGTAAGCGGCCGTTTGAGGCCCGTCTTCCCGCGATGTGGGTGAATGTGCTGGGTCAGTCTGGAGCAGCAGGCTTCCGGGTGACGTTATGGATAGCGTTAAGGACGACGCGAAGGGTGTCGGTTATCGGCGGGTCGAAGTTCTGACGGGGCCTGGCCGGCGGCGGAGTTGGTCTGACGACGAGAAAGCGAGGATCGTCGCTGAGACGGCGGAGTCCGGCGCGAAGGTGACCGAGGTTGCCCGTCGTTGGCAGGTAAGCCCGCAGCAGGTCTTCGATTGGCGCCGGCAAGCGCGTCGTGCGCTGGCGGAGGCCACTGCGCCGGTGACACCGAGCTTCGTGCCGGTCGTCTCCGGACCACCGGCCCCAACTCTTGAAGCGGGGGGTGCAACGGTGCGCCAGGCGCCCTCGATCGAGTTGCAGCTGGCCGGCGTGGTGCTGCGCATTGCGCCTGACACCGATGAGGCTCTGCTGACGACGGTGCTGCGCGCGATCCGGGCCTCGGCGGCATGATCGCGCTGCCGGCCGGTGTGCGGATCCTGCTGGCGAGCAAGCCGGTGGATTTCCGGAAGGGCGCCCACTCCCTGGCAGCGCTGGCAGCCGCGGAACTCGGCACCGATCCATTCTCGGGCGTGGTGCTGGTGTTCCGCTCGAAGCGATCCGACCGGGTGAAGATCCTGACCTGGGATGACAGCGGCCTGGTGCTGATCTGGAAGCAGCTGGAGGCAAACACCTTTCGCTGGCCGCCGATCGTGGATGGCACGCTGCGCCTGACCGCGGTCGAGTTCGCCGCGCTGTTCTCCGGGATCGATTGGCGACGCGTGCAGGCGACACGGGAGATTCCCAAACCGAGCGTGCCCGCATAGAATCGGCGGTACGATGCGCGCCGCGGACAACGACACGCCGACACTGCCGGAGGATCCCGCAGCACTGCGCGCGCTGCTGGTCGAGACACGGGTGCTGGTCGACACGCTGACTGCCGAGCGCAACACGCTGTCATCCAGATGCGGCAGCGTGACCGCCGAACGCGACGCGCTGGTCGAGCGGAACGAGCGTCTCCGCCACCTGCTGCTGAAGCTGCAGCGCCGGCAGTTCGGGCGGAAGTCGGAGCAGCTGACCGACGAGCAACTGCAGTTCGCCTTCGAGGAGATCGAGGCGACGCTGGCCGAGAATGCCGCGGAGGCGGGCAAGCAGTCGCCGGCGACCCGCGAGCAGCAGAAGCAACGCCGCCGGGCCAGCCGCGGCCGCCTGCCCGCGCACCTGCCGGAGATTGAGCAGGTGCTGGCGCCGGAGGCGACGACCTGCCCCTGCTGCCAGGGCCCGCTGGTCGAGATCGGCAGCGACACCGCCAGGCGGCTCGATTTGGCACGTTGATACCCTCCTCAATCTCGTGGGTAGGTCGAGAGATTAATGTGGCGAAGTTCTCCCCGAATAAGCTGCCGGAGCGCATCGATGGTCGCGGGTTCGTCGGGGAACAGATGGAGTTGGTACTTCGATCCGCGAGTGACGGTGATTCGCCCCGTGCGGATCCGGTGGTGGATCCATGCCTCCGAAACGCCGACCGCTTCGGCAAGCTGCGGTATTGTCAGCGCCCCCTCTACCCGGCGGCGCAGTTCCGGCCGGTATCGGATGCCCTGGGCGAGACGCAGCTTGCGGACCGTGTTCACCAGGACAGGTCGACCGTGGGCCAGGCGGTAGCCGCGCTCATTGAGAGTCGCGGCGATTTCGGCGTCAGCGGCTCCGGACCTCGCCATCGTCGCTACGCACCTCTCGATCTCGGCGATGCCGGACAGTTCGCGCAGGGCATGCCCGCCGGTGTCGGCAACCAGGTCGCTCCAGTCGCCGCCACTCCAGACGATCCGGACATTCACCCGGTCTGCTGCCGTGCGCTCCAGGACGACTTTCTCGATGAGGCACCGCAGCAGCGCCTTGCGCTGCGCAGGCGCGAGGCCAGGGTCTGCCCAGAGTGGCGGAAGGCTCTGCTGGATTTCCAGCAACTGCATTCGCAGCGTGGACGACGCAGCGCTGGCCGAGACCTTAGCGCCCTGGGATTCGAGGTCCATCCGATCATGGGCCGCCAGTGCTGCCTCAGCTGCGCGCAACTCGCTGAGGGCGGCCTCCCAGCGACGCTCCAACTCCGAGGCGACGAGGCGATTGTCCGGATCCACCTTGTCGAACTGGCGTTCCGCCAGGAGCGCGCGGTAACGGAGCCGTTCGATCTGCTGCGCGGCTGCGCGCCTGAGCGCGGCCTCGTTCTCGCGCCGCGTCGCCTCCGCCCGTTCGAATGCGTCCACCTCGGCCGGCGCCACGGCCTCGAGGAACGCCGAAGCCACCAGCGCATCCACCGGCGCCACGAGTACGTTCTGGCAGCGCGGCAGGCCCTGGTCGTTCTCGAGACTACGGCAGATGTAGCGCGCCCGGTTGTGGTACTGCACGGTCATCTTGCGGCCGCAGATCCCGCAGTGGACGAGGCCGTGCAGGAGGGCTGCACCGTCGCGCGGCACGCCCCGCGTCCCCTTGCGACAGTAGTCAGCGTAATTATCTTGCAGCGTGGCCACGATCGCCTCGTGCGTCTCCCAGCTAATGTAGGCAGGAAATCGATCCCGGACGACGACGCGCCATTCGGCTCGCGGGCGCGTGCGGGCCTTGGCGCGACCGCCGTCGGGCGGGCGCACCGCAGCTGTACGCCCGTAGACGAACGCGCCCGCGTAGGCCGGCTGCCGCAAGATACTGCAGATCGCATGCTTGGTCGGTGCGCGCCAGCAGAGGCCACCCTGGGGCCCCTCGCGCCTGGGCAGGGCGAGTTGGCGGGCCAGCAGCACCCGAAGTACCGCCTGGGCCGACCGGCGATCGAGGAAAGTGGAGAATACCAGCCGGATGCGATCCGCCACCTCGCGGTCGGGCGTGATGACGACCACCCCCGTGGGGTCGCGTTCGAGGCCGACCGGCAGCGGCAGCGCCAGGTCGCCACGGCCGGCTTTGGCGAGCAGCCCAGCGGTGAGCCGGCCACGAAGCGTGTGCATCTCCACCTCAGAGATCGTGCCCTTGAGGCCAAGCAGCAATCGGCCATTGCCGGTGGAGGGATCGTAGACCCCGTCCCTGTCGGCGATGAGGCAACGGCGGTACCCGCACAGATCGAGCAGGGGGTACCAATCGGAGCAGTTCCGGGTCAGTCGGGTGACCTCGTAGGAGAGCACGATGCCGACCTCGCCCAGGCCTACGCGGGCGAGCAATTCCTTGAAACCCGAGCGGTTGGCCGCGGTCGTGCCGCTCTCGCCTATGTCCTGGTCGATCACCTCGACATCCGCCTCGCGCCAACCGAGATCAACGGCGCGTTGGCGCAGCGCGTACTGCAGGCGTAGGCTCTCCCCGTTGCTCAGCACCTGGTGCGGCGTGGATTGGCGGACATAGATCAGGGCGCGCCGTGACAGGTGCGCCGGCGTGATCAGATCGGAGTGCATCACTCATCTCCCGCAGCGCCGATGCGAGCGCGGCAAGGGCGTACTCGCGTCGGGCGTCCGACAGGCGGGACCAGACTTCTCCGGGACGGATGCGCATGCCAGCGCCTCCCTGATCTCTCGGACGCGGGCAAGGAGAGAGGCCACGGCGTCGCCCGTGAGCTTGCTCCGCGGCGCATCAGCAGCGACGCGGAGACTCGTGCTGGAGATCGGGATCATCAGCAGCGCTTTGCCACCGTGCCTCACGTAAACGTGGCCACGGGTGAGGCGCGAGCCGGTCATGGAAACCAGCGGTAACTCCTTGCCGAACAGCGGATGACGCGGGTCGGTGACGCGCACCGAAACGTCCTCCGCCTCCGCAGCGCCCACCGCATCGGCAGGGGCATCAAGAGATGTTGTCGCTGGAGGTCGAGCCCATCAAGTGGAAGGTGATCCAGACCGTCCGCGAACGGTTCTCCTGCCGTGCTTGCGAGACCATCACCCAGCCACCGGCCCCCTTCCACCCCATCGCCCGCGGTCGCGCCGGGCCGAACCTGCTGGCGATGATCCTCGAGGCCAAGTTCGGCCAGCACCTGCCGCTGAACCGCCAGAGCGAAGCCTATGCCTTGCAGGGCGTCGAGCTCAGCGTCTCGACCATCGCCGGCTGGGTCGGGGCCTGCACCGCCAACCTGGAGCCGCTGGTGGCCCTGATCGATGCCCATGTGCTGGCGGCCGAGCGGCTGCACGGCGACGACACCACCGTCCCGGTGCTGGCCAAGGGCAAGACAATCACGGGGCGGGTCTGGACCTATGTCCGGGACGACCGGCCCTTTGGTGGTCGGGCGCCCACGGCCGCGATGTTCCGCTACTCGCGGGACCGGACGGCCGAGCACCCGAACCGGCACCTGGCCGGCTACGCCGGTATCCTGCAGGCTGACGCCTATGCCGGATACAACGCCCTGTACGAGGCGGATCGACAACCCGGGCCCATCACCGAGGCGGCGTGTTGGGCCCATGGCAGGCGCAAGCTGTTCGAGTTGGCTGAACTGCAGCGCGCGCCGCTGGCCATCGAGGCGGTGCGACGGATCGATGCCATCTTTGACGCCGAGCGCGCCATCAACGGCCTGCCAGCCGAGGCGCGGCTCGCTGTCCGCCAGCAGCACATCGCGCCGCTGGTCACCGAACTCGAAACCTGGATGCGCGAGAGCCGCAGCAAGCTGTCCCGCCACAACCCGGTCGCCAAGGCCATGGACTACATGCTGACGCGCTGGGAGGCCTTCACCCGGTTCCTGCATGACGGCCGGATCTGCCTCAGCAACAACGCCGCCGAGCGCGCCCTGCGTGGTATCGCCCTCGGAAGGAAATCATGGCTGTTCGCCGGCAGTGATCGAGGCGGCGACCGGGCCGCGGCCATGATCTCGCTCATCTACACCGCCAAGCTGAACGGGGTCGACCCGCGCGCCTGGCTCGCCGAGGTGCTGGCCAGGATAGCCGATCATCCCGCCTCGAGGCTGGATGAGCTACTCCCCCTGGAACTGGGCCCAGGCGAGGGAGAGAAAGGCAGCGGCATGACCAGCAACAGCATCGCCCGGCTCAAGATCACCCTCGATGAGGTCAAGCCCGCAGTGCTGCGCCGGCTCGAGGTGCCGCTGACCATCCGGCTTGATCGCCTGCACCTGGTGCTGCAGGCCGCCATGGGCTGGACCAACAGCCATCTCTACGAGATCCGGGCCCGCGACGTGGGCTGGGGTGTGCCCGACCCGGACTGGGGAGGGTTCTGTCAGCACTCACGCCAACCCTGACCTCCCGAGTTGGAGGGCGAGTTCCGCCTACGCTGCCTCGAGGATGGCGCGCACAGCAGTGGCACGACGGAGGTGAAGCAGGCGGCGGCGATTGGCGGGGACGTGCTGGTTGTGGCGGCTCTGGAGGCGGAGGAAGTTGCGGAGTTCGTCATAGCTGCGGCAGAACCGCTCCGCTGAATCGAAGCTCTTGAAGCCGCGCATACATCGGATCCGGCCTTTCACGCCGCGATGATCTTGTTCCAGTCTATTGTTCTTGTAAGCGCTGGTGCGATGGACAACCCGCCGGCCGAGAGTGCTGCGGATGGCTCGCGGGTAGGAGCCGTGCCCGTCCGTGGTCACCTGGTTGGGGACTTGGCCGGTGGCCGACTGTGCCGAGCGGAAGAAGGCCTGGGCCGCCGCCATGTCCCGGTGCTCGCTCAGCATCGTGTCCACGTGGGTTTGGGTTTGCCCCGTCTCGGTGGACATCCACGAAGCTTTCGCGTGAGGTGTCCCCCAATGCCCAAAACCCATCCTGCGTACGCGCCGGAGTTCCGGCGCCAAATGGTCGAGCTGGTCCGTGCCGGACGCGACCCGGCCGACCTTGCCCGCGAGTTCGAACCCTCCGCCCAGGCCATTCGGAACTGGGTGGCTTCTGCCGACCGGCAGGAGGGTCGGCGTGAGGTGAAACCTGCCCCCGCCGAGACCGGCCTGAATGCCACCGAGCGCGAGGAGCTCGCGCGGCTCAGGCGCGAGAACAAGCAGCTGCGCCAGGAGCGCGACATTCTCTCTCGAGCGGCGGCCTGGTTTGCCCGCGAGACCGGGACGATCCCGTCCGGGTCTTCGAGTTCATGAAGGCAAACCAGGCCTCCTTCCCGATCGCCCGGATGGCCCGCCTGCTCGGCGTCTCGCGCGCCGGCTACTACGCTTGGCTCGGTCGGCCTCTGTCGGCCCGTGCCGAGGAGGATGCGGCGCTGCTGCGGCGGATCCGCACCGTGCACGCGACCTCGCGCCAGACCTACGCCGCGCTTACGGTGCATGCCGCCCTGCGCTCTGCCGGTATCCGGCACGGCCGCAAGCGCATTGCACGGCTCATGCGCAGCACCGGGCTGGTCGGTGCCAGCCATCGCCGCGGCGGACCGGTGACAACCCGCCGTGACGACAGCAGCAGGCCGGCGCCGGACCTGGTCGACCGCAACTTCACGGCCAGCGGTCCCAACCAGCTATGGGTCGCAGACATCACGTTCATTCCCACGGCAGCCGGCTTCCTCTACCTCGCCGTCGTGCTCGATGTCTGGAGCCGCAAGGTCGTTGGCTGGGCTACCGCCAACCATCTCCGCACCGAGCTGGTGCTCGATGCGCTCGACATGGCCGTCGGCCAACGCCGGCCGCGCGGCGTCATTCACCACTCGGATCAGGGGTCGCAAGGTGGATTCAAGTGGTCGTCGCAACACCAAGGCGGAGGGTGGTTGCGATGGCGGGTCGGCGGCGTTCGGATCGGGCTTTGCGGGCGAAGTCTCCTTCGCCAGGCCGCCCGGGAGTAGCCCGGCGTGAGGACCAGCGGCGCTTCTGGACGTTGATTGCGGCGGGACAGTCGAGCTGGGACGCGGCGATCGGCGTGGGGGTGTCGGAGGCGGTTGGGTCCCGCTGGTTTCGGGAGGCGGGCGGGATGCCACCATCGACGCTCGGGCGGTCGTCAAAGCCGCCTTCGGGACGATACCTGTTGTTTGCGGAGCGCGAGGAGATTGCGCTGCTGCGAGCCCAGGGCTGTGGAGTGCGAGAGGTTGCCCGGCGGCTGCGACGGGCGGCATCGACGGTCTCGCGCGAGCTACGGCGCAATGCGGCCACGCGCAGCGGCAACCTGGAGTACAGGGCCACGACGGCGCAGTGGCATGCTGAGCGGGCGGCGCGGCGTCCGAAGCCGGCGAAGCTGGTGACGCACCCGGCGCTGAGGGCGTATGTGCAAGATCGGCTGGCGGGTGCCGTGGTCTCTCCAGGCGGGGCTACGGTGCCCGGACCGGCGGTGCCGTGGAAGGGCCGGCGGCATGGACCGAGGCAGCCTCGGCGCTGGGCGAGAGGATGGAGCCCGCAGCAGATCTCGCGGCGGCTGCGGCTCGACTTTCCTGGCGATGGTGCGATGCGGATCAGCCATGAGGCCATCTACCAGTCGCTCTACGTCCAGGGCCGCGGCGCGCTGCGCCGCGAGCTGACGGCCTGCCTGCGAACCGGGCGGGCGCTGCGCGTGCCGCGGGCGCGGAGCCGGGGGCGCGGCAAGTCGCATGTCGCGCCCGAGGTGCTGATCAGCCAGCGCCCGGCGGAGGCGGACGACCGGGCCGTGCCGGGGCATTGGGAGGGAGACCTCATCCTTGGCCTTGGCAGCTCAGCAATCGGCACCCTGGTGGAGCGCACGACGCGGTTCACGATGCTGCTGCACCTGCCCCGCATGCCGGGTCATGGAGAGGGAACGCGCGTCAAGAACGGCCCGGCGCTGGCCGGGCATGGGGCGGAAGCGGTGCGCGACGCCATCACCCGCATGATCACCACCCTGCCGGAGGCGCTGCGCCGGTCGCTGACCTGGGACCAGGGGGCGGAGATGAGCGAGCACGCCCGGCTGCGGATCGACACCGGCGTGCAGGTGTACTTCTGCGAGCCGCACAGCCCGTGGCAGCGTGGCACGAACGAGAACACCAACGGGCTGCTGCGGCAGTACTTCCCGAAGGGGACTGACCTGAGCGCGCACGGCGCCGATGACCTCGCGGCCGTGGCTGCGGCGCTCAATGGCAGGCCTCGCAAGACGCTCGGCTGGAGAACGCCAGCCGAAGCGCTTGACGAGGCGCTGCGATCGGCTCAGGCAGGCGTTGCGACGACCAGTTGAGCCTGGGCAATATACGTCCCTGGCGTTCGGCAAGCGCTGCAGAGAAGCCGGCATCCGGCCGTCCATGGGTTCCGTCGGCGACGCCTATGACAATGCCCTGTGCGAGAGCTTCTTCGCCATCCTGGAATGCGAGTTGCTCGCGCGACGCCGCTTCGCCTCCCACGCCGAAGCGCGCATGGCAACCTTCAGCTTCATCGAGGCCTGGTACAACCCAGCCAGGCTCCATTCATCGCTGGGCTACCGATCGCCCATGACCTACGAAAAAGAGGAGCATCAAGCCGCCACAGCAGACCCGTAATCAACCAAGCCCATCAACTGTCCACCAGAGCGGGACAAACCCACCTCGGGACTGCGGTATGCCAAAGCCAGCGAGGCGAGCGCGGCGGTGACGAAGAGCGTCGTCACCGTCTCCTCGAAAAGCATCGCCATGACCCAGATGGTCAGCGGCGTTACCGCCAGCGCCAGCAGGCCGAACGGCGCCAGCCAGGGCGGGGGCGGCTCAGGGTCCGCCGCGGTATGCGCCAGGACGATCCCGGCGGTGAGCCAGAAGGCGGCAGCATTCAGCAGCTTCATTGCCGGCTCGCCGCCCAGCACATGCGCCCAGGCGAAGAGCCAACCCGCCCCGCGTGGCGTCAGCGCCCGGTCGAACACAGCCGGGTCGAAGTGCCAGTAACCGTGCCAGTCGACCCAACGCACGACGATGAGGTGATTGGAGAGCGCATCGTAGCCGCTCTCCGGCATGGCCGCGTGTAGCGTCGCCAACAGCAGCGCCGCCAGCAGCAGGACCACCGTGGCGCGGCCGGAGCCTGGCGCAGGCCGCGCGGCGAGCGCGAACCATAAGTCCTTGGCCAGGCGTGCGAGATCACGATGCACGGCGACCAACGCCAGCGCGGAGAGGCCAAGATAGACAGGCGCGAAATTCACGCGCAGGTGCATCATCGGCTGCAGTACGGCAACCATGATCGCCAGCCCCGACGCGGAGCGGAGCGCGAGCGCCAGGGGCACGGGGTGCACCGGCGCGCCGAAGGCCAATATCCCCAGCGCGAGAGTCGTTGCCCCAGTCACCAGCAGCATAGCGACCGCGCCGAGGCCGAACATCGTCACCAGCGCAGCGAGCACCATCAGCACGACGAGCCGCCAGCTTCGCCGCGCCGCCCAATTGAGCGCCACAGCCGCGACCGTGCCGGCGACCACCAGCACCAGGAGCTGGCGCCGCTCGTGAAGCGCCACGCCGTGCTCCAGGAGCCCGAACAGCAGCGCCGCCACGCCCAGCAGGCATGCGCCGGTCACCAGCAGGCTGCGCCAGGCTGGTGCTTGCGCGTCGGCAGGCACGGTTTGGGTCGGCAACGGCATGGGCGGCCTGGGGGTCTCGCTCGAGAGGGCGCGAGGATCGCCCGCCGCGCGGCAGCCTTTATATCGGATCGGCCGACGAGCGGAACTCGGATCGCCGGCTCGAACTGGGCAATGGCGCCCATAATCTGCAGCATCGGCATCCCGCTTGGGCCCCCGGGGTGTCGATCGGGTCGCCGGGCGAGCAGAAAAGAGCCCCCCGGCTCCCGGATTCATTGGATCACCTGCAGCAGGTGGGCGAGCGAGCGCGCCATCCGGGCCATCCGGCCCGACACCATCGTCTACACGCTCGGCGACAGGCGCGATCCGACGGTGTGTGTCTGAAGGCAGCCGCCACTGCACAGCATTGCCCGCTGGGCGGGAAAGGCTTCAGCGGGGCCGGCGGCGTGGGCGGCCTCCATGCTACCGCGATCGCGGTGGGCGGCGGGCTTTTCACCGGACCGGCAGGCCGCGAAACCGCTTTGCGGATGCGCCGAAATCTGGGTGGCACACGCGGCGCGTAGAAGGTCTCCAGCGGCCGACCAAGAACGGTTTCGGGCCGACGTTTCAGGAGAGTGGGACATGACACGCATCGCACTTGCAGCCCTGTTGGCGACCGGCTTGGCGGCCGGCGCCGCCCAGGCCCAGGCCCCGTCCAGCGGCGGCGGCAATATCGTGGGGGGCGGCCTCGGCGCCACGATCACCGGCGGCGGCGACAACATGAGCATCCAGTACAGCCAGCCCGGCGCCGGTGGCGGCGGGGCGGGCCTGGGGCAGGCCGGGCGGCTCGCCCGCTTCGGCAGCAACCAGGGCGACGGGGCGCAGGTGGAGTACCTGATGTCCTCGCCCGCCGGGGCCGGCCGCGAGGCCTGGATGACCGGCGGCGGCGAGGACGCCCAGGTGGTCTACGCCCGACCCCGCTGACCGACCGAGAGGCCGGCGCGGTCCCGGGCGCAGGCCGAGGAGCATCCCGACCCTCCGCTCGATGTTGTATCGCCCGCACCGCCGCGGGACCGAGGCCCGGCTAGGCGTCTCGTTCCCCTGGCAGCAGTCCGGCCTTGCGGGCGCGGGCGATGATGTGGGCCACCGAGCCGGGCCGCCAGCGGCTGCCGCCGCGCGGCGTCGGCTCGCGGATCGCCTCCAGCCGGGCACCGACCTGCCGCAGCGTCGCGGCCGGGTCCGAGCGCAGGATGCCCGCCACCACCGCCAGGAGCCGGTCCGGAGCCCGCGCCCGGGGCGCCGGGGCCAGCAGCTGCGCCTCGGCCAGGCCCCTCCGCCACGAAGCGCCGCACCGCCCGCAGCAGGCGTTCCTCGCTCCAGGCCGGCTCGCCCGCGGCGCGGCGCGCGTTCAGGTAGCGCACCACCTCCTCCCAGGCATGGCCATCCGCCCGCAGCCGGCGCACGCTGGGCAGCCAGCGGTCGGCCGCGCTGATCAGCCGCCGCAGAGAGGCCGCCCGCCGGGCCTCCGAGAGCTTCTGGATCACCGCCGGGTCGCGCGCCCGCAGGCCGGGGTTGCCGGCGCGCTGGCCGCGGGCCGCCGCCGCCCGCATGCCGCTCCGGGTCCGCTCGCGGATCAGGGCGCGCTCGAGCTGGGCTGCGGCGCCGAGCACCTGCAAGGTGAAGAGCCCCTGCGGATTGGACGTATCCACCGGATCCTTGAGGCTGCGGAAGAAGGCCCCCCTCCTCTGCAGGCCCTCGATCACCGCGAGCAGGTGCGAGAGCGAGCGGGCCAGGCGATCGAGCGAGACCACGACCAGGGTGTCGCCGGGCTGCACCCGGGCCAGGGCCTGCGCCAGCACGGGGCGGTCGCGGTCGCCGCCGGAGGCGTGTTCCTGCAGCACCGTGTGGCAGCCGGCCGCCCGGAGTTCGTCGAGCTGGCGGTGGGTCACCTGGTCTTCGGTGGACACCCTGGCATAGCCGATCAGCGCCATGCGGCGGCGGGCTTGGCCGGGAATGCAAGCAATCTGGGCTCCACTGCGGGCCTCCGCTCCGGAGCCGCATCGATACCCGCCTCTGTCAAATTCGGCAAGATGCGACGAAAGGACCCTTTGGGTTTCCGTTTCTGTCCCTTTAGCGGCCACGATTAGGCGCGAATCAAGTCGAGCAGTTCCTCCTCGCTCAGCCGCGCGCTAACTTCTGTTCCCTCGAGGAGTTCAGATGCGAGGTCGCGCTTATCGCGATGCAGTTGCACGATCCGTTCCTCAATGCTGTCCTGCATGATCAGCCGATAGATGGTGACCGGGCGATCCTGGCCGATGCGGTGAGCCCGGTCGGAGGCCTGATCCTCGACTGCTGGGTTCCACCAAGGATCAAGATGGATCACGTAATCCGCCGCGGTCAGGTTCAGCCCAGTGCCGCCCGCCTTGAGGCTGATCAGGAAGAGTTCCGCCGCGCCAGCCTGAAACGCCGCAACACGCCGCTCCCGCTCGGTAGCGGGCGTGCTACCGTCCAGGTACTGATACGTAATTCCGCGCGCATCCAGCGCCGTCCGGATGAGTTGCAGGTGGCCGACGAACTGGCTGAAGACCAAGGCTCGGTGGCGGTTGCGGCTCAGCTCCTCGACGAGGTCGAGGAACGCCGTCAGCTTGCCACTTGGCACACTGGCTGAAGGATCGATCAGGGCCGGATTGCAGCAGGCCCGGCGCAGTCTGGTGATCGCCGCCAGGATGTGGATCTTCCGCTGTCCTGCGGCGGCATCGAGCGAGCTAAGCGACTCTACTGTCTTCTGGCGGAGGGCTTCATAGAAGGCACGCTCCTCGTCACCCATCTCGACCGTCAGGGTTTGCTCGATGCGAGGTGGCAGCTCGCTCAGCACCGCCGCCTTTGTTCTCCGCAGCATGAAAGGTCGCACGAGCATCTTCAGCGCCTGGCGTGCGGCAGGATCGCGGTCCCGCTCGATCGGCCCTGCAAAGCGCCGCTGAAAGCCTTCGCGCGACCCGAGCAGGCCAGGGTTGACGAAGTTGAACAGGCTCCACAACTCGTCGAGGTAGTTCTCGACCGGCGTGCCCGTCAGTGCCAGGCGAAACCCGGCCTGCAGCTGCAAGCTGGCCTGCGCACGTTTGGTCTCCGCATTCTTGATCGCCTGCGCCTCATCCAGCACGGCCATCTGCCAGGTCCTGGCGCCGAGCAGCTGCGCTTCCTGGTGCAAGAGGCCATAGCTGCACACGAGCACGTCGCGAGGGCCGAGCCCGGCGACGAGTTCATGGCGGTCAGCGGCGGAGGAGAAACGGTGCACGGTCAGGGTCGGTGCGAAGCGTGCGATCTCGGCCGCCCAGTTCGAGCAGACCGAGGTCGGCGCCACCACAAGGCAAGGGCCCTCGGCCGCTTGGTTCAGCATCACGGCGATTGCCTGGATCGTCTTGCCCAGGCCCATATCGTCGGCCAGGCAGGCGCCGGCGCCCCAGCGGGCCAGCCGTGACAACCACACGAAGCCCTCGACCTGGTAATCGCGCAGCTCCCCTTGCAGGGTTGAAGGCAGCTTCGGGGTCCAGCCCTCGGCGGCCTGAATAGATGCGAGATGGCGCTGCCAGGCCGCATCAGCCTCGACCATGCCAGCCTCCGCCAGCAGGTCGCCGATGGCTGGGGCACCAAGTGCATGCAGCCGGCGCCCGTGGCGGTCGGGCTCCGACACGGCAGCAAGACGCCGCAACTGGCTCTGGAAATGCCGGGTCAGCGCCACGAAGCGGCCGTCGTCCAGCGGCACGAACCGCCCCTGGGCACGATCAAGGCGGTCGAGAAGGAAGCGCATGTCGAGGACCTGGTCCTCTCCCACGGCGACGGTGCCATCAATGCCGAACCAGTCCCTGCCCCGACTGATCTTGAGCTTCAGCTTGTCTGGCGCAATCGGGCTGACCGTCAGTTTCTGCCCTTCCGGCCACTCGATCATCGACGGTCCGGCATAGGTGTGCAACTCGGTCAGCAGTTCGAGGCCGCTCTCCAGGTCGTCGAGAACCACCTCATGGGCACCGGTGCCGCTCCGGTCCCGCAGCGTCGGACAGGCTTCAATGAGGGCCGCGCGCTCAGCCTGCTCGCGCTCCAGGTTCCGGTTGGCCCGCTGCTGCTTGCCGCCAATCATGGCCAGCACCGACCGGCCGCCCAGGCCGGCGACATAGGCCGGTCCTTCCGGGCCAAAAGGCCGGACCATGAGCGTGACATGCAGCGTAGCCCCTTGGGGAACAAGCTGCACGACCGGGTTCGACACCCCCTCCACGGCGGGCCGTTCGATGTCGGCGATCTCCGCGCGGATCGGCAAGGACACGTTCTCGCGCTGCAGCAGGGCCACGACCTGGTCCCGAGCGTGCCGTGGCACGACTAGGCCTCGCCCGCCCAGAAGCTCCTGCACTGCCAGCATCTGCTGCGAGAATTCGATCACACGGTAACGCGTCGGAGTCTCGGCCTCGACGAAGACGGTTGGCTCCTCCGCGCTGTGGGAAAGCGCAATACGGTAGCCACCGCGCTGCTCCGTGATGAGCAACTCCAGAGGATAGCGCACAAGCTCGATGGGCTGGGCCGGCCGGCGTGCGTCAAAAACGACCGGATGCCCGACGAGGGCGGGGAGTGTACGGACAGGATCAAAATAGTAGTGCTCCTCGCCGTACCAACCGGCCGTCTCCTTGCGAATGGTGCGCAGCACCCGGCGATCGTGCTCGGTCAGGTAATCAAGCCGGGGATCCTGCTCATGAAGTCGCTTCATGGCGACGGCGCGACCAGCCGTCCAGCCGTCCTTCCCCTTGGCCGACTGCTCCGCAACCTCGACGCTCGATGTCTCGGGATCGATGAACCAGACCAGGCGCTTGGCTTTCCTGGCCGGCTGCGGCGCCGTCGGTTTGAACCTCCCGATCGTCAGGAAGGTGTCGAGGCTCTCCAGGGCGCGCTCCCATGGCTGGCGCGTCTGGACGAGCCGGGTAAACACCACGCCAACGCTCGGCTCGGCATCGGCGAGAAACGCCTCGTACGGGCCCGGGGCCGCTGCCACCTCGGCCAGAATCTCGGCGTAGATCCGCGCGATGAGAGGCAGGTCGGTCTTCAGACGCTCGAACCGGAACGCCAGATCCTTGTGATGCTTGCGCGCGAGCTCGGCATCGAGGGCGTACTCGGCAAGCGCAACACAGGCCGCGGAAAGCGGCTCCTCCGGCATCACCATCCGCAAGCTGGTCAGCATCTCGCGCGCTCTCGCCTCAAGCCCCTGGACCAACCAGAGCAGGGCCTGTAGCGCCCGAAAGCCGCCGGCATAGGGGGTGAGGTCATAGGGCACTGCGTCGAGCCCGACCTGCATCTCGGCTTGAAGCCCGGGGTCGTTCGCGCGCAGCAGCGCCATCAGGAAGAACAGCCCGTTGCTGCCGGTCAGGAAGACCTTCCGGCGGTTGGCATGCTTTCGGAATAGCTTGATTGATTCCCGAAAGTGAAGAATGGCCTCGTCATTGTGGCCGCTCAGGAAATCGAGTGAGCCCTTCAGCGCCTGCCGGGTGAACTCCTCAGCCCCCCTCGATCTCGTCGATTCTGCGCCGAACGTCCTCCAGATGTCCGGCAAGCAGGTCATACTGCAGCAACGCCCACCGAAAGGCGGCAAAATCCTCCCTCCCCTGCTGCGCCCGGTAATGGCCGACCAGTTCCGGCAGGTCGGAACCGGGGAGGCCAGATTGCAGGAGCGAAGACAGCTTGATGCTGAAGATCGCATACTGGATGGCAAGGCCGCGGCTTGCGAGCCATGCCGTCGTGACCGGAGTCCGCAGGAAGAGCCGCTCGAGCAGGTGCGGGCCGCGGGCAGGCGAGAAATCCTTGTTGTAGCGGTCCAGCTGAGTGCTGAACTCGGCATCGTCGTTCGTATAGATCGCCAGCCTGAAGCGCCGTAGCGCGTCGGGGTCCGCCTGCATGCTGTAGCTGTATTGGTAAGGGCTGCGGGTCTGCGCCGGGAAGGCTTTGCGGGCCGCATCGGCCAGCATGGCGCCCTCCGGGCTGGCCATCGCGTCCACCGCCACAGGATGCAGAAGTTCCGGTACGCAGGAGAGATCCTCGGTCAGGAGACCTTGCCTGGCGAGCTCGTCGAGCTCCGGGTTGAGCGTCCGCGCTGTCCAGGCCTTGCCATCCGGGGCACGGATACCGGTCGTCGTGAGGCAGCCAAGAAAGGCGCCCTTGCCGGTGGGCGTGAACACCAGGCTCTTCAGGCGGAGAATGGTCTTCGGGACCGCGGCCAGACGCGCGTACCGGTCCCAAAGAGCGGGGGTGGCTTTCGGTGTGGCGACAGGTTTCATTGCACGTACGAAGGGTGGTTAGGTCGACGCCGTCGCTGACCATGTTCTTCGCCAAGCAGCCCGGCACTCCGGGCGCGGTCGAGCAGAGCCTTGACCGAGGAGAGGGCCCACGCCTCCCCACTCCGTGGGCGTACGCCCATGCGCGAAAGTTCGGCCCCAACCTCAGCCAGGGAGGCTTTCGGTCGGCCACGCAGGAAGGAGGCGGCCAGCTCCATCGCCCGCCTCGCCTTCGAGTCACGCCGAGGCCGGCGGGCTGCGCCCTCGAGCAGGGTGGGCTCGGCCAGCCCCTCCTCCACGAAAAGTCGGACCGAGCGCACCAGCCGGTCGCGGGTGAAGCGCCGCTGGCCCGGCGGCAGCCGCTCGTTCACCGCCGCGGTGACCGCCTCCCAGGATCTGGTCGGGCGCAGCAGGCGCACGGTGCCGAGCCACTCGTCGGCCCCGGGCAGCAGGTCAGCCAGGCGGGTGCGCTCGCGCGAGGCGGCGAGCTTGCCCAGCACGACCGGGTCACGGGTCCTGAGGCCGGGGTTGCCCCCGACCCTCCCCTGGGCTCGTGCCGAGGCCAGCCCTGCCTTGGTGCGCTCGACGATCAGCGCCCGCTCGAACTGGGCGATGGCGCCCATGATCTGCAGCACCAGCATGCCGCTCGGGCCGGAAGTGTCGATCGGGTCGCCGAGCGAGCGGAAGTGGGCCCCTGTCTCCCGGACGCGCTCGATCACCTGCAGCAGGTGAGCCAGCGAGCGGGCCAGGCGGTCGATGCGGACGACCACCAGGGTGTCGCCGCGGCCAAGCCGATCGAGAAGACGAGCCAGCTCCGGCCGGGCTCGGCTGGTGCCGGAGGCCTTCTCTTCGAAGATCTCGCTGCAGCCCGCAGCGCGCAGCGCCCGGAGTTGCGGCTCCAGGTCCTGCCCGGCCGTGGATACCCGCGCGTAGCCGATCAATGCAGGCATTACGCCTTCCCCAAGGCCGTCACGGTATCTCCAGTCCCTTGCCGTGCCGGCGCAATACCATGGCCAACTCCGTGCCCAATGCGAGGAGTGGCGTCGTGGAGACAACCCCGAGGGCCGGATGCCTCTCAGCCCGCCGGAACAGCGCAGCACAGAGCTCGTCCGGGTTGTGCCGTGAGGTATAGGCGATGCCGTCCGGCGCGTCTGGGTGGTCGAAGAGTGCGTCGGCCCAGAGGCCACACGGACCGTAGGGTCCTGTCGCTATCGAGGCGTCTGTGCCGAGTTCCTGCAGATGCGGTCCCTGCAGGTGCACGAGCCGAAGGGTAGTGGCCGGCCGAAGCAACGAGAGCGAGCGGACGGTGACCTCCCTAAACGCGACCAGGCGCCGTTGTGGGCTGCGCAGCAGGGTCTCGGCGACAGCCGCATTGAGGCTCAGACCGGCGTAGAGCACACCAAAGCGTCCGCTTGCCGGGTCGAAGCGGCCGGTTGCCGGCCTGCCCTCTCCCGGCCCGAAGAAAGCGGGTGCGTGTTCGCTCCGGTGGACGCGGAAGAACGGCTCGCCGGCCGGCGTGACCTCAAGAACCGGCAGGCGGATATCACGCAGCCAGGGGGGGGCGGTGGCGGCGCCGCACCGCTTGGACCCCGGCCATTCATCCGAAGGCGTCGGTCTCGGCCTGCCGCAGGAGGCGCCGCACAGCCGCGAGCCCCTCCCCTCCCCCGCTGCGCAGAACGGTTAGCGGGGTGGCGCCGCCGAGCGCGTCATCGGCGGCGAGCAGGACATCGAGTGTGGCCCAGGGTCCAGCCGCCGCCATGGCCTGGACCATCTCGGGCAATCCGACGACAACGCCGCCGGGGCCTGCCTCGTCGAACTGGCAGGCCGGATAGCGCCAGTCATCGCCGATCCGCACCGCGAGGAGCGCACCGGCTCGGCGGCGCTTGTCGACGGCCTGGCGCGTGATGCCGAGCAGCCTGCCTGCCTCCTCGGCGCCGAGCGCCCCGCCCGCCATCTCGACGAGGTCACGCTTTGCCGTGGCGCCACGGGCCAGCGCATCGGAGAGCGGGTCGAGGCTGGCGACGGCATCACCCACCGCTTTCGGGTCGCCAAGCGCCCGGGCGATCGTGCCGACGTCACTTGGCGCGGCGAGCGCGTCGGCGAGGCGGCCCGGGTCGGCCTGGGCGGCGATACGCTCGAGTGCGGCAACCGAACGCTGGAGGAAAGCACGACGAACGGCATCCTCGGGCAAAGGCGCTCGGCTGCGGTGGCTCGAGGCAGCGGCATGGCCGGGCATGGGCAGGGCTTTCAATGGCACAATGTGGTTTACAAGATATGCAGTCGTAAGGCTCAAGGGAAGTGGTCAACCAACTGGTCCCGCTTTGCCTTTATACAACATAGGAAAGCTGCCTCCAAACGACCGTTTGTCGTGCGTGGCGGACCCGGACAGCGCCGATCCTGGCCGGAAGCCGACAGGCGGCTTTCGGAGAGTGAAGAAGCAGGCCTTGGTTCCTCGTCCGTTGCGCCGCCGGGTTCAACCCTGACGCGGCTGTTCGATGAGGGTGGGCGTCCGGGATCGGACCCTGCGGCGCGCGGCTGCCTCGATGCTCGCCCGCGCCGCATCAGGCCGGCGCGAACAGTTCCTCGACGTCCGCCTCGGTAAGCTGCAGCGCGCTGCCGTGCGCGGCGTCCAACACCGCGGCGACTAGGGCGCGCTTGCGATCCTTCAATACCTGCATCTTCTCCTCGATGGTGCCGAGCGCGACCAAACGATGCACGAAGACGTGCCGATCCTGGCCAATGCGGTGCGCGCGGTCGGTCGCCTGGTCCTCCACCGCCGGGTTCCACCAGGGATCGTAATGGATCACCGTGTCGGCGGCGGTGAGGTTCAGCCCGACGCCGCCGGCCTTCAGGCTGATCAGGAACACCGGCACTGCGCCGGCCTGGAAGCGGCGCACCGGCGTGCTGCGGTCCGCGGTGTCGCCGGTCAGCAGCACGTAGGGCGTGCCGGCCTGCTTCAGCTGCGCCTCGATCAGCGTCAGCATCGAGGTGAACTGCGAGAACACCAGCACCCGCCGCCCCTCGCCGAGCAGCACCTCAAGCAGTTCCAGTAGCCGGTCGAGCTTCGCGGACCCAGCCTTCTTCGCCGAAGCCATCTTCAGGAGCCGTGGGTCGCAGCAAGCCTGCCGCATCTTCAAGAGCGCATCGAGGATGATGATGCCGGACCGCGCCAGCCCGCGCTCGGCGATCGCGGCCTGCACCTTGGTGTGCATGGCGACGCGGATCGCCTCGTAGACGGCGCGCTGCGGCGGCTCCAGCTCGACCGGCTCCACGATCTCGGTCTTCGGCGGTAGTTCCTTCGCCACTTCCTCCTTGGTCCGCCGCAGCAGGAAGGGGCGCACGCGTCGCGCCAGGACCGACTGCCGCTCGGTGTCGCCGTGTTTCTCGATGGGCGTGCGGTAGCGTCTGCGGAAGGCCGAGGGGCTGCCGAGGAAGCCAGGCGAGAGAAAGTCGAACAGCGACCACAGCTCGCCGAGATGGTTCTGCAGCGGCGTGCCGGACAGGCAGAGCCGCTGCCGTGCCTTGAGCCGCAGCGCCTGGCGCGTGGTCTCGGCGTTCGGGTTCTTGATGGTCTGTGCCTCGTCCAGCACCACCACGTGCCAGTCCTGCGCGGTCAGCACCTCCTGGTCGCGGCCGAGCAAGGGGTAGGTGGTGATGACCAGATCATGGCGGGGGATGTCGGCGAAACGCTGCTTGCGCGATGGGCCATGCAGCGACAGTGCGCTGAGCGAGGGCGCGAAGCGCTCCGCCTCGCGCAGCCAGTTCGGCACCAGGCTGGTCGGGCAGACCACCAGCGCCGGCCGGTCCAGCCGTCCCGCGGCCTGCTCCACCACAAGATGTGCCAGGGTCTGCACCGTCTTGCCGAGACCCATGTCATCGGCCAGCACGCCACCGAGCCCAGCGCCGCGCAGGAACTGCAGCCAGCCGACGCCCTGCGCCTGGTAGGGCCGCAGCGTGCCGGCAAAACTCTCAGGTAGTGGCACCGGCGGGATGGCACCGCCGGCCTCGCGCAGCTGCCGCCCGAGCTGCCGCAGTGCCTCGCCCCCCTGCAGCGCGAGGCCCGACCGTTCCTCCAGCCAGGCGAGGTCGGCGGCCTCGGTGCGCATGAAGCCAAAGCGCCCGCCTGCGCCCTCGCCCTCCGCCCCGGTGCGGCCGGCGAACAGCTCGACCAGCGCGGCCAGGATCGGCACCACCTGCCGCGCCGGCAGCGTCAGCAGCCTTCCATCCGGCAGCGGCAGCAGCACCGGCGCGTCGTCCTCCGTCTCCTCTGCCTCGGCCGCAATCAGCTCCGTCGCCTCGCCGCTGGCGATCAGACGGACCAGGGCCGGCACCAGGTCGACCGCCTGGCCCTCGACCATCACGCCGAGATGCAGCTCGAACCAGTCGATGCCCGAGCCTTCCTCGATCCGCCCGGTGATGCCGCCCTCCGGCTCGACAAGGCGGATCGGGAAGTCGGCGGCGACCTCCACCGTCCAGCCCTCAGCGCGCAGGTCCGGGATGTCATCGAGCAGGATGTCGAGCCAGTCGGCCTCGTCCGGTTCGGTGCCCAGCAGGAAGTCGTCGCTCCGCCGCCCGAAAGCCGCCGCGCCGGCATAGCCGAGCAACTGCTGCGCGACCTCGCGGGCCGGCAGGAAGCCGATCTCTTCCAGCCGCTCCAGCGCCGCCCGCTCGCCTGCCGTGTCGCGCTGCACGCGGTAGGGCCGGCCCTGCCGCACCACGATGGGGGCGGAAGCGCGGTCTGAGGCCGCCACCGTGACGGGGCCGTAGCCGAACGCAAGCCGGGCCACCGGCACCTCGCGCGGCAGGTCGGGCAGGAAGGCGAAGCCGCGATGATGCGCGGTCAGGTCGAAGGGCAGCGGCGCCAGCATGAGCCTCAGATGTGGCTGTACCGGGCCGCGCAGCGTCTCGGGCTCCGGCAGCTCCGCCGGCACCGGCAGGGACGGCGCCTTCGCCCGGCGCGTCAGCTCGGCCGCCACCTTCGGGGCGAGCGCCAGCGGCACCGGCGGCGCGGCCAGGAGGCGCCCGGCGAGGAGTGCCGGAAGCCCGGTCTCCACCGGTCCTGCCAGGCCCGCCGTCGGATCGACATACCAGGGCTCGGGCAGGCCGACGGCGATCGGGGCCTGGCCAAGCGCTCGGTCCGGATCGTCCGCGGTCGGGTCCAGTTCCAGCGTTGCGCGCTGGGAGCCGTCCTCCTGCACCGCCCAGGCGATGCGGCCGGGGCGCGGCAGACCCTCCGCCAGGGTGGGACCTTCGAGCCTATCCCAGCGCGCGCGCCCGGTCGCCAGCACGCGGCGCAGCAGGTCGGCCGGCTCCTCGTCGGCCGAGATCAACCCGGTGGCCGGCCCGCGCCGCGCCACCCGAGCCAGGATGATGCGATCGGCGGTCCGCAGGTGCCGCGGTGGCGCCTCCGGTCGGTAGCCTTGCAGGGGATAGCCGATGCCGGGCGTGCCGTCCTTGCGCAGCCGTGCCGAGACACAAGCGAGGCCGAGCGTCGGCGTACCGCGCGGCGCCTCGGCGCGCGCCAGCACGTAGAACATCCGCTGCTGGCCCTGCGGCGCGGCGCGGTCGGCGGCGCCGTCCTCCTCGGGGTCGAGGGTGCCGAGCCAGGCCGCCAGATCGGCGGGAAGTGCCGGATCGACCGGCGGCGGGCCCGGTGGCAGGGCCGAAAGGTCGGGCTGGCCCGGCGGCGATGCCGCGCGCCGCCGCGGCGGTGGTGCCGGCTCGGTCGGGGCGGCAGGCTGTTCCTGCCGGTGCCGCAGCGCCAGCAGCACGGCGACGACATGCTTGCAGTTCTGCCGCGTCCCACAGGTGCACCGGCCGTGGAAGGCGTTGCCCGGGCTGCGGGGATCAAACAGCTCGATGCTCGGACTATACGATCCGCTGGGGAGATCCATGACGACGGCGCTGATCCGGCGACCGTCGTTGGACACCATGATCGAGCGCACGCGGCCCAGTTCCGCCAGACGCCGGCCGGAGTCGAAGCTGGTCCGCCGCGACACCGTCCGCAGGATCGCGGCGTCATCGGGCAGCAGACCGGCAGTGACGATCGGGGAGGGAGAGGGGGCGGGGGCACGACGGGAGGACATCGCCGTCAATGTGGCGACCTGCACCGGCCGGAACCAGTCCGAACTGCCGCCGGCCGGGACATGGCTGCCGTGAGGCTCCGCCCCGCGCGGTCCGCTAGAGCAGATCGCCGAAGGGGCCGAGAGGCCCGGAGGTGTAGGCGCTGGGCGTTCGGAGATCTCGTTTCCGTCTATCACGGTCAGAAGAGTCGGCCGAAGCGATATCCCCTCTCGGGAGGGTCGGCAACGACGCGGCCCGTCCGGCATGGGCGCACAGCGGTCGGACCGGATGGCCCCCCCCTATACTCCTCGCTCCCCTGGCAGCAGTCCGGCCTTGCGGGCACGGGCGACGATGTAGGCCACCGAGCCGGGGCGCCAGCGGCTGCCGCCGCGCGGGGTCGGCTCGCGGATCGCCTCCAGCCGGGCACCGACCTGCCGCAGCGTCGCCGTCGGGTCCGAGCGCAGGATGCCCGCCACCACCGCCAGGAGCCGGTCCGGCGCCCGCGCCCGGGGCGCCGGGGCCAGCAGCTGCGCCTCGGCCAGCCCCTCCGCCACGAAGCGCCGCACCGCCCACAGCAGGCGTTCCTCGCTCCAGGCCCGCTCGCCCGCGGCGCGCCGCGCATTCAGGTAGCGCACCACCTCCTCCCAGGCATGGCCATCCGCCCGCAGCCGGCGCGCGCTGGGCAGCCAGCGGTCGGCCGCGGCGATCAGCTGCCGCAGATAGGCGGCCCGCCGAGCCTCCGAGAGCTTCTGGATCGCCGCCGGGTCGCGCGCCCGCAGGCCGGGGTTGCCGGCGCGCTGGCCGCGGGCGGCGGCCGCCCGCATGCCGCTCCGGGTCCGCTCGCGGATCAGGGCGCGCTCGAGCTGCGCCGCGGCGCCGAGCACCTGCAGGGTGAAGAGCCCCTGCGGATTGGCGGTATCCACCGGGTCCTTGAGGCTGCGGAAGAAGGCCCCCCTCCCCTGCAGGCCCTCGATCACCGCGAGCAGGTGGGAGAGCGAGCGGGCCAGGCGGTCGAGCGAGACCACGACCAGGGTATCGCCGGCCTGCACCCGGGCCAGGGCCTGCGCCAGCATGGGGCGGTCGCGGTCGCCGCCGGAGGCGTGTTCCTGCAGCACCGCCTGACAGCCGGCCGCCTGGAGCTCATCGAGCTGGCGATGGGTCACCTGGTCCTCGGTGGAGACCCTGGCATAGCCGATCAGCGCCATGGAGCGGCGGGCCGGGCCAGGGCAAGCGGCAGGCTGGGTGACAAAGCAGCCCTCAGTTCCGGAACAGCGTCGATACCGACCTTGTCAAATCGGACAAGATGCGATGAAATGATGGTTTCGGGATATGGTGCCGGCGACTGGCGTTCGCCTTGAACAGCAAGAGGGGCGCCCCTGGAGGTAGAGGGGACTTGCCCCAACCTCACCCCACCTCAAGGGACCCGGCCGGCCGGTCCCTACAATAACGCTGTTCCAAGCGGATCTCGAACAGCGGCCATTGGTCGATGGGGAGCCCGCACAGTGGCCTGGAGCCCTCAGAAACTCGGGCGCCCCCCGATAACCTCGTCAGCATCCATCTCATCGATGATCACCAACCACATGATGTGCTGGCTCCAGCCTTCCCGCACGGCCCGGGCTTGGATCGCCGTCATCTCCTCCACGGTCAAGTGAGCCCCTGCCCTCTGCCCCACTCCGTCAACGGAATGAGCAGGGCCGCCAACGCCAGATCAGGGTGGCGCTGCATGTTCCGGACGAAAGGGGCGTCCGCGACCACGACGCCCCGGGTCCCCATTGCGACGGCGAACGCCAGATATAGGGTATCGTAAGTCGAGTGGTCGACGGCCAGACCGATGTCGAGTGCAATGTCGTGCAGGTCAAGGTCGCCGGTTTGGGTCGGCTCGACCTGGGCCCGGAGCAGCGCCAGCCCTTGCCTCGCCTCATCCGGCGTCCACTTGCCCTTGCGGACCTGGAGCCAGCAGATGTTGCAGGCCTCATTGAGCCAAAAGTCCGGCACTAGGAGCTCCTCATCCCCGACCGCCAGCGCCTGCGCAAGATGGCTGTCCGGCTCCTGCAACACCCACTTCAGGCCGACACTGGCGTCGACGACCAGTGCCACCTCAGGCGCCCGCCTCGCTGGTGAGCCCCCCTGCCCTGCCCTCCCTGGACTCTTGCAGGAGCTCGGCAGCAGACGCCGAAGCGCGGCCCGCAGTCCGGCACCGGGAATTCGGCCAGGCGTTTCGCTGCGGCCACGCGTAGCGAGGGCTGGCGGCTGCCGGTCAACGCTGTCCTAAGGATCTCCCGATGCTCCGCCTCGGCCGAGCGGCCGTGTTCGGCAGCCCGGATGCGGAGAGCTCGAACGACGTCATCGTCGAGGTTTCGGACGGTAAGGGTAGCCACGGGCGCCTCCTGCTGCGGATGCTGTCAACGCATACATATAGATAGCGATGGAGGCAGATGGAAGTCGAGGGGCGGCGATCCTCAAAAGCACATCTAAGAGGCAGGGCGAAGGCGCTCGGGCTCGCGATGCGCCCTGGTGCGTAATCGGCGGCCGGTGGTTCTGCGAGGTCGGAGCCGGGAGTAAAGTCCGGTCCAGCAGTTGTCCGGGTAAACAATGCCCTACAAGGCCAACGAGTAAGTGGGGCAAAACCTGTTGCGAGGGTGCGGTTTGCCCTTCCCAGGTGTCGGCTGGTCTGATTCCCTCGGGAGCATGGTCCCGCCTGCCGATCCTGACACGCTGTCGCCGGCCGAGCTGAAGGCGCTGGTCAGCGCCCTGCTCGGCGAGGTGGCGGAGCTCGAGCGGATTGTGGCGGCGCAGCGCGAGGAGATCGCCCGCCTCAAGGGACTGAAGGGTCGGCCCGCGATCAAGCCGAGCGGGATGGAGCAGGCGAGCGAGCCGACGCCGCCGCGCGAGCGCCCCGACCGTCGTGGCCGCGGCAAGGTGGTGCCGCGGGTGGCGGTGGAGGCGCGGGTGCTGCGGGCCACGGTGCCGCCCGGCTCGCGGTTCCAGGGCTACCAGGACTTCCTGGTGCAGGACCTCATCATGCGGACGGAGGCGGTGTGCTACCGGCGCGAGCGCTGGCTGACGCCGGAGGGGCGGCTGGTCGTTGCGCGCTTGCCGGGCGGGGTGGATGGCCATTTCGGCCCCGAACTCCGGCGCTACGTGCTCGCCCAGTACCATCAGGGGCAGACCACCGTGCCGCGGCTGGTGGCGCAGCTGTGGGCGGTTGGGATCGCCATCTCCAAACGGCAGGTCATGCGCCTGCTGATCGCCGGTCAGCAGCCGTTCCTGGACGAGAGCCAGGAGGTGCTGCGAGCCGGACTGGCGAGCGCGGCCTGGATCACGGTTGACGATACGGGCGCGCGGCACCGGGCGGTGAACGGCGCCTGTACGCAGATCGGCAACGCCCACTTCGCCTGGTTCGGCACCACGGCCAGCAAGAGCCGGCTGAACTTCCTGGAGCTGCTGCGGGCCGGGCACGGCGACTACGTGGTGAACGCCGAGGCGCTGGCCTACATGCGCGAGCGCGCCCTGGCCGGGCCGGTGATCGCCCGCCTGGAAGGCCATCCGCAGCGCGTCTTTGCGAACCAGGCGACCTGGGCCGCGCACCTCGAGCGGCTCGGCATCCGCAGCATGGAGGACAGCCTCGCGCCGGCGCGCCTGGCCACCGAAGGCGCGCTCTGGGGTGCCATCAAGGCACATGGCCTGCTGCCGGGGACGGTGATCGTCAGCGGCGATGCCGGCCAGTTCGCCGTCGGCGAGCACGCGCTCTGCTGGGTGCATGCCGAGCGTCTCGTCCACAAGCTCGACACCTTCACCGACCAGCAGCGGACTTCCCAGGCGCGCATCCGCGAGCTGATCTGGTGGTTCTACGCCGACCTGAAGGCGTACCAACCGATCAGCACCAGGCCGCTGTCATCCCAGGTCAGGATCTTCACCCGGTCGGATCGCTTCGAGCGGAACACCAGCACCACGCCCGAGAATGGATCGGTGCCGAGTTCCGCGGCTGCCAGCGCTGCAAGGGAGTGGGCGCCCTTCCGGAAATCCACTGGCTTGCTCGCCAGCAGGATCCGCACACCGGCCGGCAGCGCGATCATGCCGCCGAGGCCCGGATCGCGCGTAGCACCGTCGTCAGCAGATCCTCATCGGTGTCAGGCGCAATGCGCAGCACCACGCCGGCCAGCTGCAACTCGATCGAGGGCGCCTGGCGCACCGTTGCACCCCCCCGCTTCAAGAGTTGGGGCCGGTGGTCCGGAGACGACCGGCACGAAGCTCGGTGTCACCGGCGCAGTGGCCTCCGCCAGCGCACGACGCGCTTGCCGGCGCCAATCGAAGACCTGCTGCGGGCTTACCTGCCAACGACGGGCAACCTCGGTCACCTTCGCACCGAACTCCGCCGTCTCAGCGACGATCCTCGCCTTCTCGTCGTCAGACCAACTCCGCCGCCGGCCAGGCCCCGTCAGAACCTCGACCCGCCGATAACCGACACCCTTGGCGTCGTCCTTAACGCTATCCATAACGTCATCCGGAAGCCTGCTGCTCCAGACTGACCCAGCACATTCACCCACATCGCGGGAAGACGGGCCTCAAACGGCCGCTTACGTTCCAGCGCATGGCCGAAGGCGTAGTCCGCGGTGACGAAATACCAGATGTCGCCACCCGCCCTCACCGTGGCGCCACCGGTCGATTTCGCCAGCATCCAGGTGTCGTAGGTCCAGTGCACCGTGTTGGGCGTGCACTTCGTCCCGGTGAGGTCGGAAGTGGCGGAGGAGCTGTTGAGGAAAACCTTGTTCTTTTCCCGCGTGATGTCGTTCACCGCCAGCGCCACCGAGGAAGCGCCGCCATCCACCACCGCATCCACGCCCTCGCGGTCGAACCACTGGCGGGTCACGTTGGAGCCGATATCGGGCCGGTTCTGGTTGTCGGCGAAGACGATCTCGATATCGAAGCCACGGTTGCCGAATCGGCCGCCGCCTGGCGGATGCAGGCCAGTTCGGTGGGACCGGTGACATCGCGGTAGGTGCCAGAGAAATCGCATAGCAGGGCGATGCGGATGGTGTTGGCTGCCTGGGCCTTGGCACTGCGCCAGGGTAGTCCTCCCAGCGCGGCACCCGCCCCTGCCTAAAGCAGGGTACGACGAGACGTGTTCATTTTTCCTCCCGCGCGGCATTTGGCGCCGCTTGCGCGGGGAGGTTACATTGCTTCGTCCCCCGGCTTCCAGCGCAGCGTTTCCGGGCCCGATCTCAAATCGAGTGGCGGAATGGGCAGGATTCCGGCTGGGTTCCGTCAGGGCCGCATGCCCTCGGCCGCCTTGCGTCGCTCAGAGGCTCCCGTTCGCTGCGCTGGTTGTATTGGTCAGGCTGCGCATGGTCGCCGCGGCTTTCCGCGTGCGTCTGCGGACGCAGAGAGCCCGTCGGCCGCTGGGGCTGACGGGTTTGGCATTTGGGTTTGCTGAAGTTGGATGCGGGGACAGGATTTGAACCTGTGACCTTCAGGTTATGAGCCTGACGAGCTACCGGGCTGCTCCACCCCGCGTGGGTGGTGGTGGGGTGGCATCGAGGATCCGGCCTGGCGGCCCGGCGGCGACCGACTCTCCCGCACCTTGAGGTGCAGTACCATGGGCGCTGGGGTGTTTCACGGCCGAGTTCGGGATGGGATCGGGTGTATCATCCCCGCGATGGCCACCGGGCCACCAGGCCGGATCCTGGATGCGATGTGGTGCTGGGATTGGTTGGGGTGTGGTGTGCGGCGCGGCTTGGTGCTGCGTGCGGTGCCCGTCTTGCGACGGGCGCTGCGCTGGTGGGATGTGAGCTCTATCGGGCGATTAGGACCGCTCGGCTGCATGGGTTGCCCCACTTCCACCTGCGGCCTATCAACGTGATGGTCTGTCACGGCCCTCGAGGGAGACCTCGTTTCGAGGGGGGTTTCCCGCTTAGATGCCTTCAGCGGTTATCCCGTCCGCACTTAGCTACCCAGCGATGCCACGGGCGTGACAACTGGTACACCAGAGGTGCGTCCATCCCGGTCCTCTCGTACTAGGGACGGATCCTCTCAAGTCTCCTGCACCCACGGCAGATAGGGACCGAACTGTCTCACGACGTTCTAAACCCAGCTCACGTACCGCTTTAATCGGCGAACAGCCGAACCCTTGGGACCTGCTCCAGCCCCGGGATGCGATGAGCCGACATCGAGGTGCCAAACCTCCCCGTCGATGTGGACTCTTGGGGGGAGATCAGCCTGTTATCCCTAGAGTACCTTTTATCCGTTGAGCGATGGCCCTTCCACGCGGGACCACCGGATCACTAAGGCCGACTTTCGTCTCTGTTCGCGCTGTCGCGCTCACAGTCAGGCGGGCTTGTGCCTTTGCACTCGACAGCCGATGTCCGACCGGCTTGAGCCCACCATCGCGCGCCTCCGTTACCATTTGGGAGGCGACCGCCCCAGTCAAACTGCCCACCACGCAGGGTCCTGACCCGGGCTTACCGGGCTCAGTTAGACGCCAGAAAGGCACAGGGTGGTATTTCAAGGGTGGCTCCACCAGAGCTGGCGCCCCGGCTTCAAAGCCTCCCACCTATCCTACACAGTCCCTTCCTGGCGCCACTGCGAAGTTGCAGTAAAGGTTCATAGGGTCTTTCCGTCTGACCGCGGGTACCCCGCATCTTCACGGGGAATTCAATTTCGCTGAGTCGATGCTGGAGACAGCGGGGAGGTCGTTACGCCATTCGTGCAGGTCGGAACTTACCCGACAAGGAATTTCCGCTACCTTAGGACCGTTATAGTTACGGCCGCCGTTTACCGGGGCTTCGGTTCGAGGCTTGCACCTCTCCCCTTGACCTTCCGGCACCGGGCAGGCGTCAGACCCTATACGTCATCTCGCGATTTCGCAGAGCCCTGTGTTTTTACTAAACAGTCGCCACCCCCCTGGTTTGTGTCACCCCACCCTGGTTGCCCAAAATGGGGTCTCGCTTATCCCGAAGTTACGCGAGCAATTTGCCTAGTTCCTTCAGCATCGTTCTCTCAAGCGCCTTGGTATGCTCTACCAGTCCACCTGTGTCGGTTTCGGGTACGGTCCATAATGCCAGAGCTATTTCCCGGACCGATCCAACCGCCCCCCCCAATCCAATAAGGAGAGACAGAACTTCACGGTCGTCACTTCTGGCGGGCCCAGGAATGTTCACCTGGTTTCCATCGGCTACGGCTCTCGCCCTCGCCTTAGGGGCCGGCTCACCCTGCGCGGATTAGCCTTGCGCAGGAACCCTTGGACTTTCGGCGGGAGGGTTTCTCACCCTCCTTGTCGCTACTCATGTCCGCATTCGCACTTCCGATACCTCCAGCACCCCTCGCAGGGCACCTTCACAGGCTTACGGAACGCTCCGCTACCGCGTGCAAATCCGCTAGGATTTTGCACACCCACAGCTTCGGCAGATGGCTTGAGCCCCGTTACATTTTCGCCGCGGGACAGCTATTAGACCAGTGAGCTATTACGCTTTCTTTAAAGGATGGCTGCTTCTAAGCCAACCTCCTGGTTGTTATGGCCGTCCTACATGCTTTCCCACTTAGCCATCATTTGGGGGCCTTAGCTGGTGGTCTGGGCTGTTTCCCTCTCGACAATGGACCTTAGCACCCACTGTCTGTCTGCCACCCTGCACTCGCCGGCATTCGGAGTTCGGTAGGGTTTGGTAGGGCTTTGGGCCCCCCCTAGCCCTTCCGGTGCTCTACCTCCGGCGGTGAACGGATGACGATCTACCTCAATAGATTTCGCGGAGAACCAGCTATTTCCGAGTTTGATTGGCCTTTCACCCCTAGCCACAGCTCATCCCCGACTTTTTCAACAGGCGTGGGTTCGGCCCTCCAGTGGGTGTTACCCCACCTTCAGCCTGGCCATGGCTAGATCACTCGGTTTCGGGTCTTCTGCCAGCAACTGGGCGCCCTGTTCGGACTCGCTTTCGCTGCGCCTACACCTCACGGCTTAAGCTCGCTGCAAACAGAAACTCGCGGACCCATTATACAAAAGGTACGCCGTCACTCCACAAGGGAGCTCCGACTGCTTGTAGGCGTTCGGTTTCAGGTCTCTTTCACTCCCCTTGTCGGGGTGCTTTTCACCTTTCCCTCACGGTACTTGTGCACTATCGGTCGCCAAGGAGTATTTAGGCTTGGAGGGTGGTCCCCCCCACGTTCAGACAGGGTTTCACGTGCCCCGCCCTACTCAAGGATCCATCAGAACACTACGCCTACGGGGCTATCACCCACTCTGGCCGGCCTTTCCAGGCCGTTTGGCTTCTTCCTGATGAACCACTGGCCTACTCCGCTTTCGCTCGCCACTACTCGCGGAATCTCTGTTGATGTCTTTTCCTCCGGGTACTGAGATGTTTCAGTTCCCCGGGTTCGCCTCCCGCACCTATGGATTCAGTGCGGGATACCCCGAAGGGTGGGTTTCCCCATTCGGACATCCGCGGATCAACGATCGCTCGCATCTCCCCGCGGCTTTTCGCAGCGTGCCACGTCCTTCATCGCCTCTTGGCGCCAAGGCATCCACCGAACGCCCTTGTCTCGCTCGACATCATTCACCACCGCCCGCACGCAGGACCAAACCGCGCCCTGCAGCCCGTGACGGGGCCGCTGATAGCCAAGCCAAAGCACACACACTCACACTTCAACCAATCCCAGATTCACCT
>NZ_JAHREN010000001.1:0-1022500 GCF_019084075.1 Siccirubricoccus sp. G192 | reverse complement strand
CGAGGAACAGGAAGCTGCCGATCGGCCGGTTCGGGTCCTGCAACCCGGCGCGCGCCCGGCGCACCGCCTTGGAGACCGCCTCCAGCGCCTCCTCCTGGCCGACCACGCGCTTGCGGAGCTGGTCTTCCATGCGCAGCAATTTCGCGCGCTCGCCCTCCAGCATCTTGTCCACCGGGATGCCGGTCCAGCGGGAGACGACGCCGGCGATGCCTTCCTCCGTCACCGCCTCGTTCACCAGCCGCGCGTCGCTGTCCCCGGCCTCGGCCAGGCGCTTTTCCAGATCCGGGATGACGCTGTAGGTCAGCTCGCCGGCGCGGGCGTAATCGCCCTTGCGCTGCGCCAGTTCCACCTCGGTGCGGGCCTTGTCGAGCTCCTCCTTGAGCTTCTGGCTCTCGACGACCTTGCCCTTCTCCGCCTCCCAGCGCTGCGTCATCTCGCGCGAGCGCTCCTCGAGGTCGGCCAGTTCCTTCTCCAGCTTGGCCAGCCGGTCGCGGGAGGCCGGGTCGTCCTCCTTCCGCAGCGCCTCGCGCTCGATCTTGAGGCGCATCAGGTCGCGGTCGATCGCGTCCAGTTCCTCGGGCTTGCTGTCCACCTGCATGCGCAGGCGGGACGCCGCCTCATCCACCAAGTCGATCGCCTTGTCGGGCAGGAAGCGGTCGGTGATGTAGCGGTTGGAGAGGGTCGCCGCCGCCACCAGCGCGCCATCGGTGATGCGGACGCCGTGGTGCAGCTCGTATTTCTCCTTGATGCCGCGGAGGATGCTGATGGTGTCCGTCACGCTCGGCTCGCCGACAAAGACCGGCTGGAAGCGCCGCGCCAGCGCCGCGTCCTTCTCCACATGCTTGCGGTATTCGTCCAGCGTCGTGGCGCCGATGCAATGCAGCTCGCCCCGCGCCAGCGCCGGCTTCAGCAGGTTCGATGCATCCATGGCGCCATCCGCCTTGCCGGCGCCGATCAAGGTATGCATCTCGTCGATGAACAGGATGATGTCGCCGGCGGCCTGCTCCACCTCGGAGAGCACGCCCTTCAGCCGCTCCTCGAATTCGCCGCGGTACTTGGCGCCGGCCACCATGGCGCCGAGGTCGAGGGCCATGACTCGCTTGTTCTTCAGCGCCTCCGGCACGTCGCCGCGGATGATGCGCAGCGCCAGCCCCTCGACAATGGCGGTCTTGCCGACGCCGGGCTCGCCGATCAGCACCGGGTTGTTCTTGGTGCGGCGCGCCAGCACCTGGATGCAGCGGCGGATCTCCTCGTCGCGGCCGATCACCGGGTCGAGCTTGCCGTTGCGCGCCACTTCCGTGATGTCGCGCGCATATTTCTTCAGTGCGTCGAATTTCTCCTCGGCATTCTGGCTGTCCACCTTGCGGCCCTTCCGCAGGTCGGCCACCGCCGCCTCCAACCGCTGCGCATCGGCGCCGGCGGATTTCAGGATGCGGCCGGCGGGCGCGTCGCTCAACGCCAGCGCCACCAGCAGCCGGTCCTGCGCCACGTAGTCGTCGCCGGCCTTCTGCGATTGCTGCTGCGCCGCATCCAGCACGCGGACGACATCGGGGGTGGATTGCGGCTGGCCGGCGCCACCGCCGGAAACCTTGGGCTGCCGGCCGATCTCGGCATCGACGGCCTGTTTCGCGCGGGCGGGGTCGCCGCCGGCGGCGCGGATCAGCCCGGCCGCGGCGCCCTGCTCGTCATCCAGCAGGGCCTTCAGCAGGTGCTCGGGCGTGACCCGCTGGTGGTATTCGCGGATCGCGATGGTTTGGGCGGCCTGAAGGAAGCCCCGGGCGCGGTCGGTGAATTTCTCGATATCCATATGTCCCTCCAAGAGGCGACCGATGCCCCCACCCCTCAAGAGGCGACGGGCGGCACCAAGTTCCACCAGGATGTGGTATTCCGCCTTGCGCTGGTTCAAGGGCCGGAAAGGGATTCGTTCTGATGCGGGTGGAGCATATCTATCGTTACCCCGTGAAGGGGCTGACAGCCGAAGCGCTGGAGGAGGTGACCCTCACCCCCGGCCAGTGCCTGCCGCATGACCGTCGCTTCGCCCTGGCCCAGGGCGACGCGCCCTTCGACCCCGCCGCCCCCGCCTGGCTGCAGAAGCGGCATTTCGGCTGCCTGATGGCGAATGCGAAGCTGGCCCTGCTGCATTCCGCCTTCGACCCACGCAGCGGCGACCTGGCCATCCGCCTGCCGGAGGGCCCGCCTCTGGTCGCCAGCACCCGCACCGAGGAGGGTCGCGCCCGGATCGCCGCGGCGCTCACCCGCTTCCTCGGCGAGGAGGCCCGCGGCGAGCCCCGTTTCCTGGAGGCCCCGGGGCATAATTTCACCGATGTGGCGCCGAAATGCGTCTCCATCATCGGCCTCTCCAGCCTGCATGCGCTGGAGCAGGCGGCGGGCGCCAGGCTCGACCCGCTGCGCTTCCGGGCCAATGTCTACGTCTCGGGCGGACGCCCCTGGGCGGAATTCGACCTGCTCGGGCAGGAGATCCTGCTCGGCGGTGCCCGGCTCCGGGTCTTCAAGCGCATCACCCGCTGCCCGGCCACCGAGGTGAACCCGGAGACCGCCGAGCGTGATGCCGAGCCGCCGAAATGGTTGCGGCAGCATTTCGGCCATGCCGATCTGGGTGTCTATGCGGAGGTGCTGGAGGGCGGGCGGCTGGCCGTCGGCGATGCGCTGGAGCCGGTGGAGGGCGACCTGCTGCACTGAGCCGTGCGGCCACAGGCGGGAGGGGGGGCCGAAGCCCCCGCCCCCGCCCGCCTCATTCCGCTGCGGTCGGCGGCGCGTAGATCTCCCCACCATTGGCGCGGAAGCGGTCCGACATCTCCTCCATGCCCTTCTGCGCCGCCTCCCGCACCTCCTGGCTGATCTTCATCGAGCAGAATTTCGGCCCGCACATGGAGCAGAAATGCGCCAGCTTGGCGCCCTCGGCCGGCAGGGTCTGGTCGTGGAATTTCTCGGCGGTCTCCGGGTCCAGCGCCAGGTTGAACTGGTCGCGCCAGCGGAAGTCGAAACGGGCGCGGGAGAGCGCATCGTCCCGCTCCTGCGCCGCCGGATGGCCCTTCGCCAGGTCCGCCGCATGCGCCGCGATCTTGTAGGTGATGACCCCCACCTTCACGTCGTCGCGGTCCGGCAGGCCGAGATGCTCCTTCGGCGTCACGTAGCAGAGCATGGCGCAGCCGAACCAGCCGATCATCGCCGCGCCGATGCCCGAAGTGATGTGGTCATAGCCCGGCGCGATATCGGTGGTGAGCGGGCCGAGCGTGTAGAAGGGCGCCTCGCCGCAGACCTCCAGCTGCTTCTCCATGTTCACCTTGATCTTGTGCATGGGGACATGGCCGGGCCCCTCGATCATCACCTGCACGTCGTGCTTCCAGGCGATCTGCGTCAGTTCGCCGAGCGTCTCCAACTCGGCGAATTGCGCGGCGTCGTTCGCATCGGCGATGGAGCCGGGGCGCAGCCCGTCGCCGAGCGAGAAGGCCACGTCATAGGCCTTCATGATCTCGCAGATTTCCTCGAAATGCGTGTAGAGGAAATTCTCCCTGTGGTGCGACAGGCACCACTTGGCCAGGATGGAGCCGCCGCGCGAGACGATGCCGGTGACGCGCTTCGCCGTCAGCGGGATATGCGCCAGGCGCACCCCGGCATGGATGGTGAAGTAGTCCACCCCCTGCTCCGCCTGCTCGATCAGCGTGTCGCGGAACACTTCCCAGGTCAGGTCCTCGGCCCGGCCGTTCACCTTCTCCAGCGCCTGGTAGATCGGCACCGTGCCGATCGGCACCGGCGAGTTGCGGATGATCCATTCGCGGGTGGTGTGGATGTTGCGGCCGGTGGAGAGGTCCATCACCGTATCCGCGCCCCAGCGGATGGCCCAGACCAGCTTGTCCACCTCCTCCGCCACGCCGGAGGTCACGGCGGAATTGCCGATATTGGCGTTGATCTTCACCAGGAAATTGCGGCCGATCGCCATCGGCTCGGATTCCGGGTGGTTGATGTTGTTCGGGATGATGGCGCGGCCGCGCGCCACCTCGTCGCGGACGAATTCCGGCGTCACGTGATCCGGGATGGCGGCGCCGAAGCTCTCACCGTCCCGCGCCGCGGCTTCGGCCAGCTTCGCGCGGCCGAGATTCTCGCGGATGGCCACGTATTCCATCTCCGGCGTGACGATGCCGGCGCGGGCATAGGCCAATTGCGAGACGTTGCGGCCGGGCTTCGCGCGCAGCGGCAGGCGGCCGCCGCGGTCGAAGACCGGCACCCGCCGCGCCTCGCCCGGCTTCAGCCCGTCGTCCTCGGGCCGGATCTCGCGGCCGGCATAGGGCGCGACATCGCCACGGGCCTCGATCCAGGCGCGGCGCAGCTCGGGCAGGCCGCGGCGGATATCGGCGCGGTAGTCCGGGTCGGTATAGGGGCCGGAGGTGTCATAGACCCGCACCGGCGGCTCCTTGGCGGAGGCGGCCAGGTCGATCTCGCGCATCGCCACCCGCAGCCCGGGATGCAGCGCGCCCGGCACATGCATCTTGCGGGAGGCCGGCAGCGGGCCGGTCGTGACCTCGAGGGATTCGGTGGGAAGTTTCGGGGGGGGGCAGCGTATCGGGCATCTTGGACCTCCTCTGATGGAGATCCGGGCATCAGCAAGCGGCGGGACGGGCGCCGATTGGGGCGCCCGCATGTTCCTGTCCCTACGCCGGTACGACCCGGATCAGGTTCAAAGGGTCACTGCCTCAGCGCAGTCTCTCAGCCCCGGCCGGGGCTCCCCTTGGAACAGGGCGGAGCCTGGGCCCGAGGGGCGCTGCTTGTCAATGAAAGGCCCGCTGGCCGATCCACGGCGCCGGGCGCAAACGCCCTTCGCCGATCGGAACCGCCGCCGGGCCGATTCACGGCGCCGGGCGCAAGCGCCCTTCGCCGATCGGCATCTCCGCCGGGCCGATTCACGGCGCCGGGCGCAAGCGCCCTTCGCCGATCGGCATCTCCGCCGGGCCGATTCACGGCGCCGGGCGCAAGCGCCCTTCGCCGATCGGCATCTCCGCCGGGCCGATTCACGGCGCCGGGCGCAAGCGCCCTTTGCCGATCGGGCCGGTCAGACCGGTTCGCGCTGTTCCGGCTGGGGGCCGTCGCCGTTGTCGGATTCGGCCTCCAGCGCATGGCCATTGGCACTGTGGCCGTTCAGCTCCGGCTGCTCGCCCATGCCTTCGCCGGAATCGGCCTGCTCCTGGCCGCCCTGGTAGCGGCGCTGCTGCGGCTGGCCGCCCTGGTGCTGCTGCTGCGCCTGGTTCATGGCATTCAGGATGCGGAAATAATGTTCCGCATGCTGGAAGTAGCTTTCCGCCATCACGCGGTCGCCAGCGCCGGTCGCATCGCGGCCGAGCTGGAGATACTTCTCGAACAGCTGCTGTGCGGTGCCGCGCAGCCGCATATCGGGGCCGTTCGAGTCGAACACGTGGTTGCGGCTCATGGGCTGGTGGCCAGCCTGGCGGTACTGACCGCCGCCACCACCGCCGCCGCCACCACCGCCGCCACCACCGCCTCCGCCGCCTCCACCATGACGGTGGCTGCGGCCGCGCATGCGTTTCATGTTCATGAGTGTTGCGTCTGCCGTCTCGCAGCTGGACCACCCCGGGCACGCCGGGGGGTTCCGGTCGTGCTCAGCCTTGGCGGTCGATCTCTTCCAATACATCGCGGCCGCCGTGATCATCACGGCCCGTCCGCTCCACGAGGCCCACATTCCGTGGCACCGGGCAAGGCCCGGGCGCCTGCGAGGCCCTGGGGCAAGCTAGCCCTACCAGGCCAGGGCGCCAAACGGTTTTTTTGGCCTCCTCCCCTTGGCGCCTTCAGCCGATCAGGAGTGCCCGCTCTACCCCGCCGAGATCGTGCCGGCACCCCGGCACTGCAAGCCCGGCGGCCCGGGCCATCGCCTCCACCGAAGCGCGCTGGCCCTGGCCGAGTTCCAGCACCGCCCGCCCGCCAAGCGCCAGCAGCCCCGGCAGCGCGGCGATGATGACCCGGTAGGCCGCCAGCCCATCCGCCCCGCCATCCAGCGCCGAGCCCGGCTCATGCCGCGCCACATCCGGCATCAGGCCAGGGATCGCCCCGCTTTCGATATAGGGCGGGTTGCTCAGCACCAGGTCGAAGCGCCCGGCGATCGGCGCCGTCCAATCCGCCACCAGGAACCGGGCGCGGGCGCCGAGGCCGAGCCGCGCCGCATTCTCCCGCGCCAGCGCCGCCGCCGCCGGCACCCTGTCCACCCCGAGCCCGGTGGCGGCAGGGAATTCCGAAAGCGCCGCCAGCAGCAGGCAGCCCGTGCCGGTGCCGAGATCGAGCACCCGGCGCACCCTGGCGCGATCCGGGAAGAGCTCCAGCGCCGCCTCGACCAGGGTTTCCGAATCCGGGCGCGGGATCAGCGTGGCGGGGGGAGACGGCGAAGGGCAGCGACCAGAATTCCTGGGTGCCGAGCAGATGCGCCACCGGCGCATGCTCCAGCCGCCGGCGTAGCAGGCCGGCAAATCGGGCGGCCGCCTCGGGTGGCACCGGCGCCCGCGGGTCGCGCAGCAGGTCTTCGGTGCGGCAGCCCATGGCATGCGCCAGCAGCAGCCGGGCGTCGAGGCGGGGGGTGTCGATGGCGGCGGCGCGGAGGTGCCGGCCGGCGCGGCAGAGAAAGGTGCCGACCGTGCCGTCAGGGTCGGCGCAAACGCTCACTCGCCCTCCGCCGCCAGCCGCGCCGCCTCGTCCTCGGCGGTGAGCGCGTCGATCAGCTCGTCGAAATCGCCCAGCATGACGCGCTCGATCTTGTGCAGCGTCAGGCCGATGCGGTGGTCCGTCACGCGGCCTTGCGGGAAATTGTAGGTGCGGATGCGCTCGCTGCGGTCGCCGGTGCCTACCTGGGATTTGCGGTCCGCCGCGCGGGCGCCATGGGCGCGGCTGCGCTCCGCCTCGAAGAGCCTGGCGCGCAGCACCTTCATCGCCTTGGCGCGGTTCTTGTGCTGCGACTTCTCCTCCTGCATCGCCACCACCACCCCCGTGGGCAGGTGGGTGATGCGCACCGCGCTGTCGGTCTTGTTCACATGCTGCCCGCCGGCGCCGGAGGCGCGGTAGGTATCGATCCGCAGGTCGCCCTCATTGATCTGCACATCCACCTCCTCCGCCTGCGGCAGCACCGCGACGGTGACGGTGGAGGTATGGATGCGCCCCTGCGTCTCGGTGGCGGGCACCCGCTGCACGCGGTGCACGCCGCTTTCGAATTTCAGCCGGGCGAAGACGCCGCGGCCCTGGATCTCGGCCACTGCGCCCTTGACGCCGCCGAGGTCGCTTTCGTCGTAGTCCAGCACCTCGAATTTCCAGCGCCGGGCCTCGGCATAGCGCTGATAGGCGCGGAACAATTCGGCGGCGAAAAGCGCCGCCTCGTCGCCGCCGGCGGCGGGGCGGATTTCCAGGATGGCGCTCCGCTCATCGGCGCTGTCGCGCGGCAGCAGCATGAGCCGCACCTCGCGCTCCAGCACCGGCACGCGGTCCCGTTGCGCCAGGTATTCGGCCTCGGCGAGTTCCTTCAGTTCCGGGTCGCCGAGCATGGCCTCGGCCTCGTCCCGCGCGCGTTCGGCGGCGCGGAGCGCGGAGACCCGTTCCACCAGGGGCTCCAGCTCCGACAATTCCTTGGACAGCGTGCCGAATTGCCCGCCATCCGCCGTCGCCAATTGGTGCTTCAACTCTTCCGCACGGGTCAGCACCCGGTCGAGCTTGTCCGCGATGCTCATGACAGGCGTCCAACGACCTCCGCGATCGCCACCGTCTCCTGCGTCCCGGCATCGAGGTCGCGGAGCTGCGCCACGCCTTGGGCGATCTCATCCTCGCCCAGGATCACCGCGGCGCGGGCGCCGAGCCGGTTGGCGCGCTCCATGCGCCGCTTGAGATTGCCCTTATAGGCGATCTCCGCCACCACCCCCGCCCCGCGCAGCGCGCCGAGCAGGTCGAGCGCCGGCCCCTCCGCTGCCTCGCCCACCGGCACCACAGCCACCGGGCGCGGCGCGGCGGGGGTCAGCCCGCCGGCCTCCAGCAGCAGCGAGAGGCGCTCGACCCCGGCGGCCCAGCCGACCGAGGGGGTCGGCGGCCCGCCCATCTCCTCCACCAGGCCGTTGTAGCGGCCGCCCGCCATCACCGTGCCCTGGGCGCCGAGGCGGTCGGTGACGAATCCTGAAGGCGGTGTGGCTGTAGTAGTCGAGGCCGCGCACGATGCGCGGGTTCTGCCGGAAGGGCACGCCGAAACGCTCCAGGTGCCGCAGCACGGAATCGAAGAAACCGGCGGCTTCCGGCGTCAGATGCTCAAAGATGGTCGGCGCATCCGCGATGATGACGCGGTCGCCGGCATCCTTGCTGTCCAGGATGCGCAACGGGTTCTTCTCCAGCCGCGTCCGGCTATCCGCCGAGAGCCGCTCCCGATGCGCGGTGAAATACTCCACCAGCGCGGCGCGATAGGCATCGCGCGAGGCCGCATCGCCGAGCGTGTTGATCTCCAGCACCGTGCCCTCGGCGATGCCGAGTTCCTGCTGGATATGCCAGCCGCAGGCGATCACCTCGGCATCCGCCAGCGGCTCGGCCGCGCCCAGCACCTCGAGGTCGATCTGATGGAATTGCCGGTAGCGACCCTTCTGCGGCCGCTCATAACGGAACATCGGGCCGGCAGCGAAGACCTTGCGCGGCAGGTTGGACTGGGTGAGCCCATTGCTCACCAGCGCGCGGCAGAGCCCGGCCGTATATTCCGGCCGCAAGGTCACGCTGTCGCCGCCACGGTCCTCGAAGGTGTACATCTCCTTCGTCACGACATCGGAGGTATCGCCGAGGCTGCGGGCGAAGACCGCGGTATCCTCGAAGATGGGCGTCGCCCATTCCTCGAAGCCATAGAGCGCGGAGACGCGCCGCGCCACCTCGATGACGCGGTGGTGGCGGCGGAACTCCTCGCCGATCAGGTCGCGCGTGCCGCGGACCGGTTGCAACTGGGTCAAGGCTGAGGCCCGTTCATGACAATATCGGGGAAATACACCATCAGGTCCAACAACAGCATCAGGGCAAGTTGCACCGCGCAGACCCAGAACAGCCAGCGCAACCGCGCCGGCAGGGCCGAGAGCTGCCGCTCCAGCAATCCCGGGTCCGCCTGGTGGCGGAGCCCGTCGAGCAGCGGCGTGACCCCGAAGGCCGACATGCGGGCGCCGCCCCTACTCCGCCGCCGCGGCCAGCTTCGCCGCCGCTTCCGCGGCCTGAAGCTCCGCCGCCTTGCGCTCCACCTGCTCCACCAGGTGCTCCACCATCGCCGCCTCGTCGATGGTGTGGCTGGTCTTGCCCGCGGCATAGACCATGTGCCGCCCGGCGCCGCCGCCGGTGAGGCCGAGATCGGTCATCAGCGCCTCGCCCGGCCCGTTCACCACGCAGCCGATGATGGAGAGCGTGATCGGCGTCTGGATATGCGCCAGCCGGTTCTCCAGCGTCTCCACCGTGCGGATCACGTCGAAACCCTGCCGCGCGCAGGAGGGGCAGGAGATGATCTTCACGCCGCGGTGCCGCAGCCCCAGCGACTTCAGCATCTCCCAGCCGACCAGCACCTCCTCCTCCGGCTCGGCGCTCAGCGAGACCCGCAGGGTATCGCCAATGCCCGCCCAAAGGAGGTTGCCGAGGCCGATCGCGCTCTTCACCGTGCCGGTGCGCTTCCCGCCCGCTTCGGTGATGCCGATATGCAGCGGGTGGTCGCAGACCTCGGCCAACTGGGTATAGGCGGCGACGGCCAAGAAGACGTCGCTGGCCTTCACGCTGATCTTGAACTCATGGAAGTCGTTGTCCAGCAGGTGCGCCGCGTGCCAGAGCGCGCTTTCGACCAGCGCCTCCGGGTTGGGCTCGCCGTATTTCTCCAGCAGATGCTTCTCCAACGAACCGGCATTCACCCCGATGCGGATGGAGCAGCCATGGTCGCGCGCCGCCTTGACCACTTCCTTCACGCGCTCGGCGCTGCCGATATTGCCGGGGTTGATCCGCAGGCAGGCGGCGCCGGCCCTGGCCGCCTCGATGGCGCGGCGGTAGTGGAAATGGATATCGGCGACGATCGGAACATTCACCTCGCGCACGATCTCGGCCAGCGCCGCCGTGCTCTCCGGCGTCGGGCAGGAGACGCGGACGATATCCACCCCCGCCACCTCGGCCCGGCGGATCTGCGCGATGGTCGCCGCCGCATCCTCGGTCGGCGTATTGGTCATGGTCTGCACGGTGATCGGCGCGTCGCCGCCGACCGGCACCTTGCCCACCATGATCCGGCGGGACTTGCGGCGGGTGATCTGCTGATATGGGCGATAGCTCATGCGCGGGGGTCCCCGAACGGTCGGGCGGAATATGGCAGCCCGGGCGGTTTTGCCAAAGTGCCGAGGGGCCGCCCGGTGCCGCGGCAGGCGATCACGGGGCGGCGCGGGGCGCGGTGGCGGAGCCGGGCGGGATGCCCGCCCTCAGCCGTTCCAGCCCCGGCGGCACGCCGGGACATAAAAAATCAGCGATCGGAGCCGGGCCGGGCAGCAATGGCGGCGGCGGCCTGGCCGATCAACTCGGCGATGATCTCCGCCATCGGCTGCTCCCGCGCGACCATGCCGACCGACTGGCCGGCCATCAGGCTGCCATTCTCGACATCGCCCTCGATCACCGCACGGCGCAGCGCACCGGCCCAGAAATGCTCGATATCGAGCTGCGCGGCCTCCTTCGTCACCTCCCCTGCCTGGAAGCGCCGCAGCATCTCCGCCTGGTGCTCCATGAAGCGACGGGTGCCGGCATTCTGCAGCGCCCGCACCGGGATCACCGGGAAGCGCTCGTCGATCTGCGTGGTCGGCACCGCGTCCCGCGCCGCGCCGCGCAGGAAGGCGCGCTTGAAATTCGGATGCGCGATGCATTCCGTGGCGCAGACGAAACGGGTGCCGAGCTGAGCGCCGGCCGCGCCCATCTCCAGGTAGGAGAGGATCGCCTCGCCACGGCCGATGCCGCCGGCCACGAAGATCGGCACCTCCCGGATATGCGGCAGGATTTCCTGCGCCAGCACGTTGAGGCTGACCGGGCCGATATGCCCGCCGGCCTCGCTGCCCTCGATCACCAGCGCATCGGCGCCGCTGCGCACCAGCTTCTTCGCCAGCGCCAGCGCCGGGGCGAAGCACACCACCTTGGCGCCGCCGTCCTTCGCCCTGCGGATGGCGCTGCCGGGCGGGATGCCACCGGCGAAGACGATATGCCCCACCTTCGCCGCCAGGCACACCTCCACGAGCTGTTCCAGCCGGGGATGCATGGTGATGAGGTTGACGCCGAAGGGCTTGCCCGTCAGCGCCTGGGTGCCGGCGATTTCCTCGGCCAGCCGCGGCGGCTCCATGGCGCCGCAGGCGATGACGCCGAAGGCGCCGGCATTGGAGAGCGCGGCCACCAGGTGGCGTTCGCTCACCCAGCTCATGGCGCCGCCCATGACGGCGTAGCGGCTGCCGAAGAAGCCGGCGCCACGCGCCATCAGCCGGTCGATGGCGGCGAAGGCTTCGGGCGCGGGGCCGGCCTCGGTCATGGTGGGGGCGATCGCATCCATCCGGGTCAGGCCGCCGGCCCGTCCAGGCCATAGGCGGTGTGCAGCGCCCGCACCGCCAGTTCGGTGTAGTCCGCGGCCACCAGCACGCTCACCTTGATCTCGCTGGTCGAGATCACCTGGATATTGATGTTCTTCTCGGCCAGCGCCCGGAACATGGTATTGGCCACGCCCGCATGGCTGCGCATGCCGACGCCGACCACGCTGATCTTGGCCACGTCAGGGTCGGCCAGCAGCGCCTCGAAGCCGAGTTCCGCCTGGGCCTTGCCCAGCACGTCCTGGGCCCGCATCAGATCGGTCTTGCCCACCGTGAAGGTCATGTCGGTGGATCCGTCCGCGCCGATATTCTGGACGATCATGTCCACATTCACATTCGCCCGGGCCAGGGCGCCGAAGACGCTGGCGGCGACGCCTGGCCGGTCCGGCACGCGCCGGAGCGTCACCTTCGCATCGTCCCGGGAATAGGCGATGCCGCTGACAACGGGGTGTTCCACGATCTCGTCCTCGTCCACCACCAGGGAGCCGGGCTTGTCCTCGAAGGAGGACAGGACCTGCAGGCGCACCCGCTGCTTCATCGCCAGCTCGACCGAGCGGGTCTGCAGGACCTTGGCGCCCACCGAGGCCAATTCCAGCATTTCCTCGTAGCTGATGCGCTCCAGCTTGCGGGCGCGGGGCACGATGCGGGGGTCGGTGGTATAGACCCCATCCACATCCGTATAGATATCGCAACGGTCCGCCCGGACCGCCGCCGCCAGCGCCACCGCCGAGAGGTCCGACCCCCCGCGGCCGAGCGTCGTCACCCGGTTGTCCGGCCCGATGCCCTGGAACCCGGCCACGACAGGCACCTGGCCCATCTGCATGCGGCGGATCAGCTCCTCGCCCTCGATCGCCTCGACCCGGGCCTTGCCATGCGCGCCATCGGTGCGGACCGGCACCTGCCAGCCCTGCCAGGACCGGGCATCGACGCCGGCGGTCTGCAAGGCTATGGCCAACAGGCCGATCGTCACCTGCTCGCCGGTGGCGACCACGGTGTCGTATTCCCGCGCGTCATGCAAAGGCGAGAGTTCCTGGCACCATTTCACCAGTTGGTTGGTCACGCCGGACATGGCGGAGACCACCACGGCCACCTCATGCCCGGCCTCCACCTCCCGCTGCACGCGGGTGGCGACATTCTGGATGCGGTCGAGGTCGGCGACCGAGGTGCCGCCGAATTTCATCACGATACGGGCCATGCTGCGGCGCTTCGGCTTCGGGTCCGGAAAGCGCGGACCGACTGGTTGCGGGTCTGCCCCAAGGGTTACAGAGTGGGTGGGCTGCGGATTGGCGGCACAGATACCGGGGCGGCCCCCGCACTGCAACATTGAGTGAGGCCGGACCGGCCGGAAAGAATCGGGGACGGGCAGGCATGGTACCGGGCGACGCGACGGCGATCGGGACGGAAATCGCCAAATTCGACCGGCTGGCGGCGCGCTGGTGGGACCCCGCGGGTCCGATGGCGCCGCTGCACCGGATGAATCCGGCCCGGATGGGCTGGATCATCGCCCGCCTGGCCCGCCGGCACGGCCGGGACCCGGCGGCCTCGGCACCGCTTTCGGGGCTCAGCGTGCTCGATGTCGGCTGCGGCGCCGGCCTGGCCAGCGAGGCCCTGGCCCGGGCAGGGGCCCTGGTCACCGGCCTCGATGCCGCCGGGGAGGCGCTGGCCGCCGCCCGCGCCCATGCGGCGGCGGGCGGGCTTGCCATCATCTATCGCGACGGCACGCCGGAGGCCCTGGTGGCCGGAGGCGGCGAGCCCTTCGATGCGGTGCTGGCGCTGGAGGTGATCGAGCATGTCGCCGACCGCGCCGCCTTCTGCCGGCACCTGGCGGCGCTGGTACAGCCGGGTGGACAGGTGTTCCTCAGCACGCTGAACCGCACGCCGCGCTCCTTCCTGCTGGCCAAGCTCGGCGCCGAATACCTGCTGCGGCTGCTGCCCATCGGCACGCATGACTGGCGGATGTTCGTCCGCCCGGCCGAATTGGGCGCGGAACTGCGCGAGGCCGGGCTGCGGGTGGCGGATATCGCGGGGCTTTCCATGGACCCGCTGACCGGGCGCTGGCGGATCACCCGGGATGTCGGGGTGAACTACCTGGTGATGGCGCGACGGGGGTAGGCCAGCACCGCGCCCGCAGGCTGCGGCACCCATGTGGTGGATGGTGCCCTACTGGCACCGCCGGTCTGCCGCTTCGACGCGCAGAGTCGGACCGGTTATTGGACCGGTCCGTTGGCATCAGGCATCCGCAGGCGGCACCCAGGGGAGGCGGGCAATCTCGATCCCCTCCTCCTGGAGGGCCTGCGCCTCAGCATCGCTGGCCTCGCCATAGATGCCGCGGCGCTCGGTCTCCTCGCCCTCCTTCGCCTCGTGGTGGATCTTGCGGGCCATCTCGGCGAAATCCTTGCCGACATACTCGCAATTCTTCTCCACCTCGGCCCGCATACGTTGCAGCAACGCGACAAGCTGGGCCGGCACGGGGCCGGTGGTGGCCTGGGTACTGGCCTCGGCGGGCGGTTTGACGGGGACCGGTGGTGGCGGCGCCACCTCCTTCGCGCGGGTACGGCCCTTCTTCGGGATGGCCGGCGCCATCAGTTGCTTCGACACCTCGGTGCCGCCGCAGACCGGGCATTGCACGAAGCCGGCCTTCGCCTGCGCGTCGAAGCCGGCGCTGTCCTTGAACCATCCGTCGAATTCATGGCCCGCGCCGCAGCGCAGAGTATAGTGGATCATCCTGGTTCTTCCCCAGCCCCGCGAAGCCCGGAGCCCGTTTCGGCCCGCAAGGTGGCACTCCCGGAATAGGAGTGCCAGCCCCGGCCTGATCGCCCCAGGGTTTCAGCCTGACCGTTTCAGGCTGCCAGCAACGGGTCCAGCTCCCCGGCGCGCTCCAGCGCCGCCAGTTCGTCGGAGCCGCCGATCGCCTGCCCATCGATGAAGATCTGCGGCACGGTGCCACGGCCGCCGGACCGCTCGACCGCGTCCCGCCGGGCCTGGGAGCCATGTGGCGCGTCATGCTCCTCGAAGGGCACGCCCTTGCGGGTCAGCAACGCCTTGGCGCGCTCGCAATAGGGGCAGAAGGGGGTGGTGTAGATTTCGACCTTTGGCATGCTGCAAGATTTGGCAGTCCGGCCCGCCGGGTCAAGCACCCCTGCCTTGTTGCGGGGTCCAGCCGGTCAGCCCTGCGCCAGCAGCATGGCGCCGGCCGCCAGCACCAGCCCGAAGATCGCCGCCATGCCGACCAGGAAGCGGCGCAGATCCCGGGCCAGGGCCGCCGGCCGTTCCGCCAGGCCGGAACCCGTTGCGGCCAGCGGCTGTGGCCCGGCGCCGTCGCGTGCCGGCCAACCTCCATCGAAGGGCATTGTGCGGGCTCCTCGCTGCCATGGATCGGGCCATAGGCTGCCAGGGCCGGGTCAATCCCGGGTTAACATGGCCTCCTCCAGCCGCGGGTCCGGCACGCGGGCCGCCGCCAGCACCTCCACCCCCGCCGCGCCCGCTGCCAGCAGCAGCCGGGCACAGGCCTCCGTGGTGGCGCCGGAGGTCAGCACGTCATCCACCAGCAGCACCCGCCGTCCTGCCACCCGCGCCGCCGCGCCGCGGGAGAGCGCGAAGACCCCCCTCCAGCACCGCCGCGCGCTCGGCCGCGCCGCGCTCGCCAAGCGGTGGGGTGGGCCGCTGCCGGCGCAGCAGGTCCGGCACATGCGGCTTGCCGGCGATCCGCGCCAGCCGGGCGGAGAGCAGCGCGGCCTGGTTGTAGCGGCGCGAGAGCAATCGTCGCCAATGCAGCGGCACCGGCGCCAGCAGATCCGCCCGCGCCAGCAGCGCCGCCCCGGCCCGGGCCATGTGGCGCGCCAGGGGGTCGGCGAATTCGGTGCGGTCGCCATGCTTGAAAGGCAGGATCAGGCGCTGCGAGGCCGCGTCATAGCGCAGCGCCGCCCGCGCCGCGGCGAAGGCCGGCGGCCGCTGGGCGCAGGCCGGGCAGATCCCGCCGCCCGGCACCGCGATGCCGGCGCAGCGATGCGGGAAGGGCACGCCGCAATGCTGGCAGCAGGGTTCGGTGACGAAGGAGAGCCCGCCGAAACAGGCGGCGCAGAGCGAGCCCTGCCGGTCCACCGCCGCATCGCAGGTCAGGCAATGCGGCGGCAGCAGCGCATCCAGCGCACCGCCCGCGACCCGGCGGGCGCCGTGCTGCAGCCAGCGCCAGGCGCGGGTGGGGGCGCTGTCCGTCTCAGGCCAGCCCGAACCGGGCATCGCCGTCCCGCGCCACCTCATGCACCAGGTCGATCTCCCAGGAGAGATATTCGCGCATGGCCGCCTCCACCCCGTCATTACGGTCATAGGGGCGGAGATAGACATCGATGCAATTGGCATCGGTCGGGGTGTGGCGGTCGGCCCGCAGCGGCAGCCCGGCCGCCTTCCAGGCGGCGAGCCCACCCTCCAGCACCTTCACCGGCGCCGGTACCAGCGCCTGCAATCCCGGCACCGCCAGCCGCGCCATTGCGTCTTCCGGCGCCACCACCACCACGGCGCGGTCGCCGGCAAGCCGCGGCGCCAGCCCGGCCAGCCGGGTCCGCACACCCCAGAGCGCGCCGGGCAGATGCGCCTCGCGGAAATCCACCGAGCGGGACAACTGCACCACCTGCGCCGCCCCCCCCGGCCAGCAGGGCAGCGAGTTCGGGCGGTGTCACGGTCGCCGGGTGGAGGGCGGCGGCCTCCGGGCAGTCCGGCTGCCAGGCGCCTTCCTCCAGCCGCCCCTCCAGCCCATCGGTCAGGACGAAGACCTCCCAGCCGCCGAGCTGACGCAGCCAGCCGCCGGTCATGCGGGCGCGGACACCCGTATCATCCACCAGCACGATGCGGGCGCCGCGCACCGCCACCCAGCCATCGGTGCCCTGCACCAACTGCCCGCCCGGCGCGCTGCGGCTGCCGGCCAGGTGGCCCGCCGCGTATTCCGCGGGGTCGCGCACGTCCAGCACATGCGTGGTGCGGGAGGCATCGGCCAGCAGCGCCGCGAGCCCGGCGCGGTCGATGGTCTTCACCCCCATTTCCCGGCGAAGGCGGTGGCGCGGGCGAGCGCGGTGGGCAGGCTCTCCGGCGTGCCGCGCGGATAGCTGGCCTCGCGGCCGCGGTCGCAGGTGAAGCCGGCGAGTTCCCAGCCCATGGTGCCGTTGCGGAGCGCCACTACCCGGTTCGGCACCCCGGCGCTGCGCAGCGATTCCGCGCCCATGATGGAGCGCGTCCGCCCGGCGCAATTCACCACGATGGTGGTCTCGGGCCGCGGCGCCAGCTCGCCGATGCGATAGACCAGCTCGCCGCCCGGCACATCGATGGCGCCGGGGATGGACATGCGGCGGAACTCGTCCATCGGCCGGCTGTCCAGGATCACCATGTCCTCGCCGGCCGCGGCCATCGCCTGCAACTCGGCGGGGTCGACGGAGGGGGTGTGGTACTGGTGTTCCACCCACTCCCCGAAGGCCTTGGATGGCACATTGACGCCGGAGAACAGCACATAGCCCGCTGCGGCCCAGGCCGGCGTGCCCCCTGCCAGCACCGAGACATCGGTGCAGCCGATGCCTTGCAGATAGGCCGCGAGCTTCTCCGCCAGCCCGCCCTCGCCGCCATCCACGCAGCAGATGCGCACGGATCGGCGCGGCAGGATGGCGCGGGCGCGCAATCCGACGCGGGAGAGGGCGCAGGGATTGGCCCAGAACAGATGGGATTTGCCGAACTCGCCATCCTCCCGCGCATCGAGGATCGCCAGTTCCTGCCCGTCGCCGATCCAGCCCTTGAGTGTCGGCGCATCGATCCGCCGCGGCTGGTGCGCGGTCTCGGGCATGGTGGCATTCATGGCGGGGTTCCTCCTGCGGGCCGGAGCCTAGGCGGGCCGGGTGGGAGCGTCGAGGGGGCGGCCACCCGGTGGTCCGATCCTGACGCCTGGTTTCCGGGCGCCAGGTGAATCGACCCACCAAACCAAAGCTGGTGGTGCAAGACCGACGGTTCCTTCCGTCGGGTTTGCACCACTACAGCGCATTGCAGTCCGGTTGGGACTGCAATGCGCTGTAGCCTATTGTTTTTCGAGCAGATTCACGCCTTCTGGCGTCTCCGCCCTCCGGCGATCTGCTCTACCGCATGCAGCGCAGGAACAGCGTGGAGGGATGCGCCACCTCCCCCACCTCCGCGGCGCTGCGGGGCGGGCCGGCGGTGGCGGCCAGCAGCGGCCGCACCCCGTTGCTCTGCAGGAATTCGATCGCCTCCGTCCCCTTCACCGCGAAATTCACGTTCTGCGGGATGTCGCCGGTGCTCTGGGCCACGCGCTGGGCGTTCAGCTTGGAGACCACCACGCCCACCACATGGCCGCCATGGTCGAGCAGCGGCCCGCCGGAATCCCCGGCTGCACCGGCGCGCTGATCTGGAATTGCCGGGGATTGTCGCGCAGCCCGGCCAGGGCCGAGATCTCGCCCGTGGTCAGGGTGGGCCCGGAGGAAAGCAGCCCGGCCAGGGGGGAAGCCATAGGTCACCACCCCCTCGCCCCGGCGCACCTCCGGCCCGCTGCGGAAGGTGAGCGCCGGCCCAAGGCCGCCCTGCCCGGCATCGCCCCGCACCGCCAGCAGCGCCAGGTCGCGTTCGGCATCCGTGGCGGTGACGGTGGCCACGAGCTCGGTGCCGCCGGCGCTGCGCGCCCGCATCTCGGTGCAGCCATTGGCGACGTGGTGGTTGGTCAGCAGCCGCCCTGGCGCCACCACGAATCCCGTGCCGGAGGCGGTCGCGCGGCGCCCGCCCTCCCCGAAAGGCCCGCCCCCCGGTGGCAGGGGCGGCGGCTTGCTGCCCGGCCCGGATGCCGCCCGGCCGGGTCGGGCCGGCGCCCCGGCCGGCGGCGGCTTGGGTGGCAGGGTGCCAGGCTCCACCCCGAGCGGCGGCGGCTTCGGCTGGGCCAGCACCGGGCCGGGCAGCAAGCCGGCCGCCAGCAACGCGCAACCGAGGGCGAGCGGCGGCAGAGGGGGAGGCGCATGCGCCGAGCCTGCCGCCCGGCGGGGGCCGCGGTCAACAATGTCACAGCAGCCCCTCCCGCCGCAGCGAGACCTGGCGGCCATTGCCGATGATGAGATGGTCGTGCAGCAGGATGCCGAAGACCCCGGCCGCCGCCTTCACCTCCGCCGTCATCTCGATATCGGCGCGCGAGGGCGTCGGGTCGCCGCTCGGGTGGTTGTGCACCAGGATCATGGCGGTGGCCTGCAGTTCCAGGGCGCGCTTCACCACCTCGCGCGGATAGACCGGGGTATGGTTCACCGTGCCGCGGGCCTGGGCCTCATCGGCTATCAGTCGGTTGCGGGTATCGAGGTAGAGCACATGCAGGTGCTCCACCCTTTCCCGCGACAGGCTGGCGGCGAGATAGGCGGAGAGCCGGTCCCAGGAATCCAGCAGGTCCCTGCCATGCAGTTCGGCTCCGGCGAGGCGCAGCGCCGCCGCCTGCACGGTCTTCAGCGCCGCGGCCCCGGCCTCGCCCAGCCCCTCCACCTGCAGCAACTCCGGCAGGGGCGCGGCGATGGCGCCGGCGAAGCCGCCGAACCGGGCCAGCAACGCGCGGGCGATCGGCTTGGTGTCCCGCCGCGGCAGCGCCACGAAGAGCATCATCTCCAGCAATTCATGGTCGAGCAGGGCCGTGGGGCCGGCGGTGAGCAGCCGCTGCCGCATCCGGGCGCGATGGCCGAGATGGCCGGGCGGCGCCTCCGGCACCGGGCCAGGCAGGGGCCTTGCCGTTCCGGCCGGGGGCCAGGCCGCAGTGCCAAGCGGCGATTCGAAGGACAGGCCGGGCTGGAGCAGGCCGGCATCGGAGAGGCCCTTCCTGGGCAAGCCCTTGTCAGGCAGGCCCTTGCGGCCGCTGGCTTCGCCCATGGCAGGTCCCGGTCGGAGGAGGGAACATTCTGGAGCAGCCAGCGCGCAAAACCAAGGGTTGTTCTGGGCCCGGCAAACGCGCCTGGCCCGCGCTGCGTCCCGAAGGGCGCCCGCTTGGTCTTAGCCGTGGTAGGGCGGTCGGTGCAGCCCCGCGGGGGAGAGGGTGAAGACCTCCAGCCCGGTTTCCGTCACGCCCACCATATGCTCGAACTGGGCGGAGAGGCTGCGGTCGCGCGTCACCGCGGTCCAGCCATCGTCGAGGATCTTCACCTCGGGGCGGCCGGCATTCACCATCGGCTCGATGGTGAAGAACATGCCGGGCTTCAGCACCGGGCCCTCGCCGGGGCGGCCGAAATGCAGCACGTTCGGCGGCTCGTGGAAGCGCCGGCCGATGCCGTGGCCGCAGAAGTCCCGCACCACGGAGAAGCGGTGCCGCTCCACGAAGGCCTGGATGGCATGGCCGATATCGCCCAGCGTGGCGCCCGGCTTGGCCGCCGCGACGCCCAGCATCAGCGATTCATAGGTCACGTCCAGCAGCAGCCGCGCCTTGGTGGAGGGCTGGCCCGCCACATACATGCGGCTGGTATCGCCGTGCCAGCCATCCAGGATGACGGTGACGTCGATATTGATGATGTCGCCCTCGGCCAGCACGCGCTCGCCCGGGATGCCGTGGCAGACCACATGGTTGATCGAGGTGCAGATCGACTTCGGATAGCCCCGGTAGCCGAGCGGCGCCGGCACCGCGCCATGCGCCTGGATGTAGTTGTGGCAGAGCCGGTCCAGCTCGGCGGTGGTGACGCCGGGGCGGACATGCGGGGCGATCATGTCCAGCGTCTCGGCCGCCAGGCGGCCGGCGCTGCGCATTCCGGCGAAATCCTCGGCGGAATGAAGGACGATGCGGCGTGAATCGCCGCCCTGCTGCTCCATGGTTCCTGGCTATCTCTGGCGTTCGGCAATGGGCCCAAGATGCGCGCGGGGGGGGCGCCGGTGCAAGCGGGGGGGCAGGGCGCAAGCGTGTTTTTGGCGCTTTACCCGCCGCCCGGCTTCTCTCCCGCGCTCCGCTCCTCGGTGCCGAGAGCATCCGCCAGCCGGGCATTGGCGCTGCCCGGCCGGGCGGGCTTCGATTGGCTCTCATGCGGCGCCCAGCCCGTCATCATCAGCAGCCGCAGCGTCACCGGCACCGCCCCGCCTTCCTCCGCCAACCTTCCCGCCGCCATCGGCAGGAGCGCCCGCGGCGGAATCCGCGCATCCCGCGCCAGCACCGCATTGCCCTCCCCCGCCGCCCGCAGGTCCCGGAACAGCGCCATCGGCGTCCGGTAGGCCAGCGGCAGCGCCTCGCCATCCGCCACCGGCAGGGCGAAGCCGGCCCTTTGCAGCAGCCCAGCCAGGTCGCGCAGTTCTGGGAAGGGCGAGATCCGGGGCGAGAGGCCGCCGCGCAGCTCGGTCTCGGCCGAGGCCAGCGCCTCCCGCAGCTCCTGCAGGGTGCCAAGCCCCGGCAGCGAAGCCAGGAACAGCCCGTCCGGCCTGAGCGCCCGCCTGATCTGCACCAGCGCGCCGGGCAGGTCGTTCACCCAATGCAGCGACAGGCTGGCCACCACAAGATCAAAACTTTCCGGCGCGAAGGGCAGCCATTCCTCGTCCCCCGCCAGGGCCGGCATGCCGGAAAGCGCGGCCATGCGGGCCGAGAGGTCCATGGAGACCACGAAGGGAATGCCGCGCGCCCGCAGCAGCGGCGCCACCACCCCGCGCCCGCCGATATCCAGCGCCCGGGTGAAGCGGCGGGTGAGGTCGTCCAGCCGGTCCAGCAGCCGCTCCGCCGCCACCTCCAGCACCGGGGCCACCTGGCCGACGGTGGCGGCGGCGCGGTCGCGGCGGAGGCGATGCAGGTGGCGGTCGAAGACCCGCATCGGGTCGGAAGGGGGCGTGCTCATGCCGCCCGGCAGGTGGGGTGCCGGCCCGGCGATGTCACGGGCCGCGCAGTGCCGCGACAATGGCCGTGGCGAAGGCCCGCGGGTCGGCGGCCAGCGCATGGCGCTCCGGCATGGTGACGCGCAGCCGCAGCAGCCCGCCGCCGATGCCCCCGGCGCAGAGCAGGCCCTGCACCGGCTCCCGCCCGTAGCTGCCCTCGGTTTCGGCGCAGCGGAGCGCCGGCGGGCCGGCAGCGGGCAGCACCAGCCGGGCGCTTTCCCTGAGCCGCCGATGCGGCTGCGGCCGCAGCGCATCCCGCAGCAACTGCTCGAAAGCCTCGGCGGCGGCGGGGGAGTCCGGCCCCTCCGGCACCGGGCCACCCTCCGGCCGGTAGAGCTCCACCGTGGCGCCGGCGGCGATGCGGCCGCGGGTGGCATAGGCCACTTCCCGCCCTGCCTCGCCCCGCGCCAGGGGCAGTGCCTGGCCGCGCTGGAAACCGGCGGCATCGGGCGGCAGCCGGGCGGCGAGTTCCGCCGGCGCCCGGTTCCGCACAGCCGCCTGCCGCGCCGCCTCGGGCGCCGGCGCCACGCAGGCGGCGAGCGGCAGCAGCGCCAGCACCGCGCGGCGGAGCGCCGGCGGCATCAGCCGGTCCGCACCCCGCCGGCGGGCAGGTAGAGCTGCCCCACCGTGGCATGCTCGGGCGCGACGAAGCGCTCATACAGGTGGTGCGTGTCCTCCCAGATCATCTTGAGGCCGATCCAGACGATGAGCACGACGCCGAGATAGGCGATCCACCGGAAGCGCTCCAGCAGCCGCGAGATCAGCGTCGCGGCGATGCCCATGATGAGGATCGAGATGATGAGGCCGAGGATCAGCATCGGCATGTTGTTGCGCGCGGCGCCCGCCACCGCGAGGACGTTGTCGAGGCTCATCGACACGTCGGCGATGACGATCTGCCGCAGCGCGACCGCCATGGTCTTGACCTGCACGGGTTCCGCGTGCGGGCCTTCCTCCTCAGCCTTGTCCTCGGCCCGCAGCTCCTTGAAGAAGGTCCAGGCGATCCAGATCAGCAGCAGGCCGCCGATCAGCAGCAGCCCGGGGATCGCCAGCAGATAGACCGCGGCCAAGCTGAGGATGATCCGGAGGATTACCGCCAGGATCATGCCGAACATGATGGCGCGGCCGCGCTGCTTCTCCGGCAGCCCCGCCGCGGCGAGCGCGATCAGCACCGCGTTGTCGCCGGACAGGATGAGGTTGACGCCCATGATTTCGGTAAGCGTGACCCAGCTCCAACTGGCCCAAAGGGCGTCAAGGCTCATGTGAGGGCGTCTCCCGGATGGCAAAAGGCGGCCGACCGGGACGGGGTATCCCCCGTCCCGGCCGCCCAGATCGCCAAACCGTAATCTAGCCCGCCCCGCGCGTGAAGCCCGGGCCGGCGGCGGGCTATTCCGCCGCCAGCGGTGGCGCCCTCGGCGCAACAGGCGCCGCCTGGTGTTGCGTCGCCATCTGCGCCCGCAGGGGCCGGTCGCGGATCAGCCCGGTCACTGCCGCCGCGATGGCCGAGAAGACCGCCACCTGCGCCACCGTGGCCGCCGCCCAGATCCAGGCCGGGAAGACATGCGGCAGCGCCAGGTAGCCGAGCGGCAGCATCAGGTAGGCATAGGCGCCGGGCACCTCGCCCGCGACCTGGTAGGTGCCCTCCCAGATCATGTCGGCCGCGACATAGAGGATCACCAGCAGGCCGACCCAGGCGATCCAGCGGTGCCGGTGGAGCAGGTTGGCGATCAGCGTCGCCGCCACGCCCATCAGCACCACCGAGATGCCGAGCCCCACCACCAGCACCAGGGTATGGTCCTTGGCCGCGCCGGCCACCGCCAGGACATTGTCGAGGCTCATGGAAATATCGGCCACCAGGATCTGGGTGATGGCCTGGGGCAGCGTCTTGCCCGGCGCGGTGCCCGTCGCGTGGGCGGCCGCCGCATCCTCGGCCGGGCCTTCCTGGTGCCCGCCGTGCCGAAGCTCGCGGAACATCTTCCAGCAGACCCAGAGCAGCAGCACGCCGCCCGCCAGGGTGATGCCGACGATGGCCAGCAACTGGGTGGTGATGGCGGCGAAGCCGATGCGCATCACGGTGGCGGCGATGATGCCCCAGAAGATCGCCTTGCGTCGCTGCTCGGCCGGCAGGCCGGCGGCCGCCATGCCGACCACGATGGCATTGTCCCCGGCCAGGACGAGGTCGATGAACAGGACCTGGGCAAGCGGGACGAGCCATTCAGGCATGGACGAGGCTTCCTTGGTGGGCGGTCTGGCGGGTCAGATAAAGATCCAGTAATCTTTTCGCAACCCCGCTCCGCTGAAGTTTCCGGCCGCCGCGCCCCGCCCTTGCCAAGGGCCGGCCCGCCGGGCCAAACCCACCCGCGCCGATGCCCTGGCAAACCCCAGCAGATCGAGGCCCCGGATGGTCCCCCGCTACACCCGCCCGCAAATGGCCGCGATCTGGTCGCCCGAGGAGCGCTACCGGATCTGGTTCGAGATCGAGGCGCTGGCCGCCGAGGCCATGGCCGGGATCGGCGTGATCCCGGCGGAAGCCGCCCGCGCCATCCGCGAGAAGGGCGCCCCCCGCGCCGCCGCCATCTCCGCCGCGGATGTCGAGCGGATCGACGAGATCGAACGCGTCACGCGCCATGATGTCATCGCCTTCCTCACCTGGATGGGCGAGGGAATCGGCCCCGAGGCCCGCTTCATGCACCAGGGCATGACCAGTTCCGACGTGCTCGATACCTGCCTCGCCGTGCAATTGACCCGCGCCGCGGACCTGCTGATCGCCGATCTCGATGCCCTGCTCGCGGCGTTGAAGGCGCGGGCGATGGAGCATAAATTCACCCCTACCATCGGCCGCAGCCACGGCATCCATGCCGAGCCCACCACCTTCGGCCTGAAGCTCGCGGGATATTACACCGAGTTCACCCGCAACCGGGCCCGGCTGGTCGCCGCCCGGGCGGAGATTGCCACCTGCGCCATCAGCGGCCCGGTCGGGACCTTCGCCTCGACCGATCCCCGGGTGGAGGAATTCGTCGCCGCCCGGCTCGGCCTGGCGGTGGAGCCGGCCTCCACCCAGGTGATCCCGCGCGACCGCCACGCCGCCTTCTTCGCGGCGCTGGCGGTGGTGGCCTCCGGCATCGAGAGGCTGGCGACCGAGGTGCGGCACCTGCAGCGGAGCGAGGTGCGGGAGGCGGAGGAGTTCTTCCACCCCGGCCAGAAGGGCTCCTCCTCCATGCCGCACAAGCGGAACCCGGTGCTGAGCGAGAACCTCAGCGGCCTGGCCCGGCTGGTGCGGGGCTATGCGGTGCCGGCGCTGGAGAACGTAGCGCTCTGGCATGAGCGCGACATCAGCCATTCCAGCGTCGAGCGGGTGATCGCGCCGGATGCCACCATCGCGCTGGATTTCGCCCTGTCGCGCCTGACGGGCATGATGGAGAAGCTCACCATCTATCCGGCCCGGATGCAGGCCAATCTGGAGAGCCTCGGCGGCGTCGTGCATAGCCAGAAGGTGCTGCTGGCCCTGACCCAGGCGGGAATGAGCCGGGAGGATGCCTATGCCGCGGTGCAATCCGCCGCCATGGCCACCTGGACCGCGCTCGGCACCCCGGGCGCCCGGAATTTCCGGGAGAACCTGCTGGCCGATCCCGGCGTGCGCGCCCGGATGGACGCGGCGGCGCTCGATGCCGCCATGGACCCGCAGCGGGACTTCCTGCATGTGGAGACGATCTTCGCCCGCGTTTTCACGGGGGCGTGACAGGCGCGCCCTGACCCGGCCCCTTGGGCGCCGCGATTCCGCCCCAAGCGCCGCCTATATGAAGGATACCAAGGAGGTCGGGTCGAATGCGCGCCCTTTGTACAGTTCTTCTGGCCGCCGCGGTTGGTCTGACCGGGCTGGCCCTGACACCGGAAACCGCCCAGGCCCGTGGCGGTTGGGAGGGCCATCGTGGCCACGGCTATTACGGCCCGCCGCGCGGCCATTACTACCGGCCGCCGCCGCCGGTCTACTATCGGCCGCCACCGCCGGTCTATTACCGGCCGCCACCGGTCTATTATGCCCCGCCGCCGGCCTACTACCCGCCGCCCGCCTATTATGCTCCGCCGCCCCGCTATTACGGGCCGCCGGGTGTGGGGTTCGGCGTCTACATCCGCTGACCGGCAGCCGCCGGGGGATTGCCGGGTCCGCGGCTCCGGGACCATGCTCCCGGCCCCTTCGAACCGATGCGCCCGGCCAGGCTGACGGCCGGCGGCGCGGCAACCCCGGCAGGACCGAACTCCAGGCGTGTGCACCATGATCCTGCTGCGCCGGCCGGGCCATCCCTGGCCGGCCCTGATGGCCGCGAATCGGGACGAAAGGCTCGACCGTGCCTGGGACCCACCCGGCCCCTGGTGGCCGGACCGGCCCGGCGTGATAGCCGGCCGCGACCGCTCGGGCGGCGGCACCTGGATGGCGGCAAGCGGGGCCGGGCTGGTCGCCGCCGTGCTGAACCGGCCGGGCAGCCTCGGCCCGGCGCCGGGCAAGCGATCCCGCGGGGAATTGCCGCTGCTGGCGCTGGAGGCGGGCTCGGCCGCCGCCGCCGCCGAGGCCATCGCCGCCCTGCCGGCCAGCGAGTGGCGCCCCTACAACCTGGTCCTGGCGGACCACCGGGATGCCTTCTACCTGCGCGGCCTGGGCGAGGGCCGGGCCGAGGTGGTGCCCTTGCCGGAGGGCATCAGCATGGTCACGGCGCATGACCCGAACGACCTGGCGAGCCCCCGCACCGCCCGCCACCTGCCCCGCTTCCGAGCCGCCCCGCCACCGGCGCCGGAGCGCGGGGACTGGACGGCCTGGGAGGCGCTGCTGGCCGATTCCGGCCATGCCGCCGGCATTGCGGAGGCGCTCTGCGTGCCGCCCACCGGCGGCTTCGGCACCGTCTGCTCCAGCCTGCTGGCGCTCGGCGCGGCGGGCGAGGTGATCTGGCGCTTCGCTGCCGGTCCGCCGGGCAAGGCGCCGTTCCGCCCGGTGCCGCTCGGCGGGGCCTAGTGGTCCGATCCTGACGCCTGGTTCCCGGGCGTCAGGTGAATCGGCCCACCAAACCAAGGCCGGCGGGGGGGAATGTAACGCCCCCGCGCCTGGCGCGGGGCAGCCCTTGCCCCGCCCCGTGGCGGTTCGGCCCGGCCCTTGCTATACCCCCGGCGCCGGGGCCGGACCCGTTCCGCGCCGGTCGGCGTCTGGGTTGCCACGGTTTGGGGTTCCCTGGGCGGTGTTTCCTGGATGGTGACCCCTGGGGCCCGGCGGACAGAAGGATATCCGAGATCATGGCGCGACGTCGGCAGCTCTATGAGGGCAAGGCCAAGATCCTCTTCGAGGGGCCGGAGCCCGGCACGCTGGTGCAGTATTTCAAGGATGACGCCACCGCCTTCAATGCCCAGAAGAAGGGCACCATCACCGGCAAGGGCGTGCTCAACAACCGCATCAGCGAATACCTGATGACCCGGCTGGGCGAGATCGGCGTGCCCACCCATTTCATCCGCCGCCTGAACATGCGCGAGCAACTGATCCGCGAGGTGGAGATCATCCCGCTCGAGATCGTGGTGCGCAACGTGGCGGCCGGCAGCCTTTCCACGCGGCTCGGCATCGCCGAGGGCACCCGGCTGCCGCGCTCGATCATCGAATACTACTACAAGAACGATGCGCTGGGCGATCCGCTGGTCTGTGAGGAGCACATCACCGCCTTCGGCTGGGCCTCGACCCAGGATCTCGACGATGTCGTGGCGCTGACCTTGCGGGTGAACGACTTCCTCACCGGGCTGCTGCTCGGCGTCGGCATCACGCTCGTGGATTTCAAGCTGGAATTCGGCCGCCTCTACGACAACGAGGAGATGCGGATCGTGCTGGCCGATGAGATCAGCCCCGACAATTGCCGGCTCTGGGACGCCAAGACCGGCGAGAAGATGGACAAGGACCGCTTCCGCCGCGACCTCGGCAAGGTCGAGGAGGGCTACCAGGAAGTGGCGCGGCGCCTCGGCATCCTGCCCGAAGCCGGCGTGCGCGACATGAAGGGGCCGGAGTTGATGCAGTGACCCCGGCCGATGACCGGAGGGCCCAAGGGGCCCGCAGGTCTGAATCGGCCGGGCAGGCGATCCCGGCCGCTGGCTGGAGGGCCTTCCCATGATCGGCGGCGCTGTCGAGGCGGTGGTGGTGTTCTGCGCGATCATCGGCTTCTTCGCGCTGATGTCGGTGTTTGGCCTGTTTCCACAGGAGACGGTGCCGCTGCTGCTGGCGGTGCTGGGCTCCTTCGGCTGCTATCTCTATGGCCGGCACGGGCGCCGGTGGTTCGGGAGTGGTTCGGTATGAAGGCGCGCGTGACGGTCATGCCCAAATCGGGCGTCCTCGACCCCCAGGGCAAGGCGATCGGCCATGCGCTGGAGGGGCTGGGCTTCGCCGGGATCGGCGAGGTGCGGGCCGGCAAGGTGATCGAGCTGGAACTGGCCGAGACCGACCCCGCCCGCGCGAAGCAACTCGCCGAGGAGATGGCGCGGCGGCTGCTGGCCAATACGGTGATCGAGAGCTTCCGGGTGGATATCGCCTAGCGTGATCGCCATGTGGACAGCGCGCCGATGATAAAGGCCTCCCTCGTCGTCATGGTGGTGCTGACGGTGCTGATCGGCACCGGCCTGCGCTGGCGGGAGGAGCGGGTGGCGGTGCTGCGGCCGGCCAAGGGGCCGCGCCGCGGCTGGGTCGCGGCGCAGAAGCACAAGGTGAATCGCTGGATCACCGCGGCGGCCCTGGCGGCGGTGACGACGCTTCTGGTTCTCGGCGGGCTGCACTGGCTTCGCGTGTGGCAAGGATAGGCATGATGCGCGCAGGAATAATCCTCTTTCCCGGCACCAACCGCGAGCGCGACATGGCGCTGGCGCTGGCCCGCGCCGCCGGCCGCAAGCCCGCCATGCTCTGGCATGGCGAGGCCGACCTGCCGGCCGGGCTCGACCTGGTGGTGCTGGCCGGCGGCTTTTCCTATGGCGATTATCTCCGCTGCGGCGCCATGGCGGCGCAATCGCCGGTCATGCGCGCGGTGCGCGAATTCGCCGGGCGGGGCGGCCATGTGCTCGGCGTCTGCAACGGCTTCCAGATCCTCTGCGAGGCCGGGATGCTGCCGGGCGCGCTGCTGCAGAACGCGCCGCTGCGCTTCCTTTCCATGGATTGCCACATGCGGGTGGAGCGCAGCGACACGCCCTTCACCAACCGCTTCCAGCGCGGCCAGGTCTTCCGCTCCACCATGGCGCATGGCGATGGCAACTACTTCGCCGATGCGGCGACGCTCGACCGGCTGGAGGGCGAGAACCTCGTCGCGCTCCGCTACACGACCCCGGAAGGCGAGGTGACGGAGGCCGCCAACCGCAACGGCAGCGCCCGCAGCATCGCCGGCATCCTGTCGCCCAATCTCCGCGTGCTCGGCCTGATGCCCCATCCCGAGAATCAGGTGGACCCGGCGATCGACGGCACCAGCGGCCTGCCGCTCTTCGAGAGCCTGGCCGCCAGCTTCGCCACGGCGTGAACGAACCCATGACCGACAGCCCCACCCCGCTTGACCCCAGCCGCGCGAAGCGGCTTGCCGCCGAATACGGGCTGAAGCCCGAGGAATACGACCGCGTACTGGCCATCCTCGGCCGCACGCCCAGCCTGACCGAACTCGGGCTGTTCAGCGTGATGTGGTCGGAGCACTGCTCCTACAAGTCCAGCCGCGTCTGGCTGCGCGAATTGCCGACCAAGGCGCCCTGGGTCATCCAGGGGCCGGGCGAGAATGCGGGCGTCATCGATATCGGCGAGGGGCTGGCCGCCGTCTTCAAGATGGAGAGCCACAACCACCCGAGCTTCATCGAGCCCTATCAGGGCGCGGCCACCGGCGTCGGCGGCATTCTCCGGGACGTCTTCACCATGGGGGCGCGGCCCATCGCCAACCTGAACGCGCTGCGCTTCGGCATGCCGGACGCGCCGCGCATGAAGCAGGTCATCGATGGCGTGGTGCGCGGCATCGGCGGCTATGGCAATTGCGTCGGCGTGCCGACCGTGGGCGGCGAGGTGGATTTCCACCCGGCCTATAATGGCAACCCGCTGGTCAATGCCATGACCGTCGGCATCGCCCGCGCCGACCGCATCTTCTACGCCAAAGCGACCGGCACCGGGAATCCGGTGGTCTATGTCGGCAGCAAGACCGGCCGCGACGGCATCCATGGCGCCACCATGGCCTCCGCCGAATTCTCCGCGGATTCCGAGGAGAAGCGCCCGACGGTGCAGATCGGTGACCCCTTCGCCGAGAAGCTGCTGATCGAAGCCTGCATGGAGTTGATGGCGACGGATGCCATCGTCGCCATCCAGGACATGGGCGCCGCCGGCCTCACCAGTTCCAGCGTCGAGATGGCCGGCAAGGGCGGCATGGGCATCGAGCTGGTGCTGGATGACGTGCCACAGCGCGAAGCCGGCATGAGTGCCTATGAGATGATGCTCTCCGAATCCCAGGAGCGCATGCTGATGGTGCTGAAGCCCGGCCGCGAGGCCGAGGCCGAGCGCATCTTCCGCAAATGGGAGCTGGATTTCGCCGTCATCGGCCACCTGACCGATACCGGCCGCATCGTGGTGCGCCACAAGGGCGCCATCGAGGCCGATATCCCGCTGGCGCCGCTGGAATCCGAAGCGCCGCTCTATCGCCGCCCGACGGCCGAGACGCCGAAGCAGCCGGTGCTGGAGGCCAACGCCATCCCCGATCCGCTGGGGATCGAGGCGGCGCTGCTGCGGCTGGTGGCCTGCCCCGATCTCTGCTCCCGCCGCTGGATCTGGGACCAGTATGACAGCATGGTCGGCGGCCAGACCGCCAAGCGCCCGGGCGCAGCGGATGCCGCCGTGGTGCGGATCGAGGAATCCCAGGAGAAGGGCGGCGCCCGCGCCCTGGCCCTGACCACCGACTGCACCCCGCGCTACTGCCTGGCCGACCCGGAGGAGGGCGGCAGGCAGGCGGTGGCGGAAGCCTGGCGCAACATCACCGCGGTGGGCGGGCAGCCGCTCGCCATCACCGACAACATGAATTTCGGCAATCCCGAGAAGCCGGAGATCATGGGGCAATTCGCCAGCGCCGTGCGCGGCATGGCCGCAGCCTGCCTGGCGCTCGACTTCCCGGTCGTGTCGGGCAATGTCTCGCTCTACAACGAAACGGAAGGCCGGGCGATCCTGCCCACCCCCGCCATCGGCGGCGTCGGCGTGCTGGAGGATGTGGGCCAGGCGGTGGGGCTGGCGCTGCCGCCGGGCGCGGAACTGGTGCTGATCGGCGAGACGCGGGGCTGGCTCGGCCAGTCCCTCTGGCTGCGCGAGATTGCGGGGCGGGAGGAAGGGGCGCCGCCGCCGGTCGATCTCGCCGCCGAGCGCCGCAACGGCGATTTCGTCCGGGCGCAGATCCTGGCCGGTGCCGTCCGCGCCTGCCACGACGCCTCGGATGGCGGGCTGCTGGTGACGGTGGCGGAGATGGCCATGGCCTCGGGCGTCGGCGCCAGCCTGCTGCCGCCGCCCGGGGGCATCCCCGCCCATGCCTTCTGGTTCGGCGAGGACCAGTCCCGCTACCTGCTGGCCCTGGCCGATGCCGCGCCGCTGCTGGAGGCGGCCCGCGCCGCCGGCGTGCCGGCCATGCGGCTTGGCAAGGCAGCCGGCGGGGACTTGGTTCTGCCCGGCGGCCGGTCCATATCGGTGTCGAGCCTGCGGGCGGCGCATGAAGCCACCCTGCCGGCCCTGATGGAGGGGAGGTAGCCCGGAATGGCGATGCAGCCGGCGGAGATCGAGGCGCTGATCAGGGAAGCCCTGCCCGATGCCCGCGTCACCATCGAGGACCTGGCGGGGGATGGCGACCACTATGCCGCCACCGTCGTCTCCGAAGCCTTCCGCGGCAAGAGCCGCGTGCAGCAGCACCAGCTGGTCTATGCCGCGCTGCGCGGCCGGATGGGTGGTGAACTGCACGCCCTCGCGCTGCAGACCTCGGCCCCCGAATAGCACCCCCGCGCCGACCGAAAGGAGAGTATCCCGATGACCAACCCGGCCTTCGAACGCATCGAAAGCGACATCAAGTCGAACCCGGTCGTGCTCTACATGAAGGGCACCCCGGTCTTCCCGCAATGCGGCTTCAGCGCCCGCGTGGTGCAGATCCTCAGCCACATCGGCGTGCCCTTCAAGGGCGTGAATGTGCTGGAGGACATGGAGATCCGCGAGGGGATCAAGGCCTATGCCAATTGGCCGACCATCCCGCAGCTTTACGTGAATGGCGAGTTCGTCGGCGGCTGCGACATCATCATGGAGATGTTCCAGGCCGGCGAGTTGCAATCCATGCTGAAGGACAAGGGCATCCCGGTCTCCGCCGAGGCGTGACGCCAGGCGCCGGGGCTGCCCGGTGGCGCCCGCTTCGGGCGCTGCCGGGGTTCCCCGGCGATGCCGCGGCGCTGGCGGGGGCGGTCGCCTTCGGCCATCCCAGCCGGTCCCCACTGACTACACATCTGCGCGCGGCCGCGCGGGTGTGACCACCACGGCGCCCCGCTTCATGGCACGGAGCGCCCGTGCACCGTGACCTCGCCACTCCCGCCCCCGCCATCTCCATCCTGATTCCGGCCTTCGATGTCGCCCGCTTCATCGGCACGGCGCTCGACAGCGTGCTGGCGCAGGATTTCCCGGACTGGGAAGCGGTGGTGGTGGATGACGGCTCCCGCGACGGCACCGCGAAGGTGGTCGCCGCCCGCCCGGACCCGCGCATCCGGCTGCTGCGCCAGCCGAATGCCGGCGTTTCCGCTGCCCGCAGCCTGGCCATGGCCGAGGCGCGGGGCGATTGCATCCTGTTCCTCGATGCCGATGACTGGCTGGCGCCCGATGCGCTGTCCCGCCTCGCTGCCGCGCTCGATGCGGCGCCGGGGGCGGTCGGCGCCTATGGCCCCTATGCCTTCATGGCGGAGGATGCAGGGCCGGGCGACCCGCCGCTCCGGCTGAAGTCCGGCCCCTTCCCGGCCGGTGACATCCTGCGGCACCTGCTGGTGCAGAACCTCTTTGCCAATGGCGGCCACCTGCTGCTGCGGCGGGAGGCGGTGCTGCGCGCCGGCCCCTTCCTGGCGCATCTCCGCTACGGCGAGGACTGGGAATACTGGATCCGCCTGGCCCTGCAGGGTCCCTTCGTGACCGTGCCGGGGCAGGAGCCGCTGCTCTTCGTCCGCCAGCGCAGCGGCAGCGCCTATCACCGCATGGCCCATGACCCCGCGGCCTTCGCCCCGGCGATGCGGGCGATCTTCGGCAACCCGCTCCTGGCCGAGCGCCTTGGCGTCAGCCGCCTGCGGGCGCTGCGGCGCCGCTCGGAGGCGGAGAATGCCTGGATCATCGGCCGCGAACTGATCCGGCATGGCGAGCGGGAGGCGGGGCTGGCCAGGCTGCGCGCCTCGCTCCTCGCCGCGCCCTCGCCGAAGCGGGCGCTGCTGCTGGCCGCGGCGCATGCCCTGCCGGTGCTGCCGCGGCCGCTGCATGGACCCTTCACGGCCTATCCCGGCTGACGCCGCCGGCGCCTCAGGCGCCGAAGCTGGAGCGGAACTGCGCCGCCCAGCGCCCCTCCAGCAGTGCCATCACCCAGAGCGCGCGGAAGCTGGTGATGCGCAAGCCATCGGCGCGCAGCCGCGTCCATTGCACATCCAGATGCACCTTGTCCGGGGCGGCGGCGACCGGGCGGCGGAAGTCGCAGACCGAGCGGTGCCACTCGGCACCGAGGCGGTTGCGGGATTGCGCCATGTAGCCGGCGATATCCTGCCAGACCGTCACCCGGCCGCCGGCCAGCCGGTAATGCGGGAAATGCAGCGTCTCCGCCAGGGCCGCGGCATCGCCGGCATTGAGCGCCGCGAGGAAGCGGTCGAGCGTGGCGATGGCCTCGGCCACCGCGGCGGGATGCGCGGCGGGATCGAAGGGGTCGGTCATGCGGGGCGTTTCCTTGTTGCGGGGCCGGATTGCGGGGCCGGGCCGGGGCTGCCCAGGCTGGCGCCCCGGCGGTTCCGGGTCTAGCCTTTCCGTCCCGGCGGAGACCGGGACAGGAAACGGATCAGGGGAGACCAGGCTTGGCCAGTCGCCGCGCCCTGCTCGGTGGCCTCGCCACCGCCGCCATTGCGCCCGGCCTGCGGGCGCAGACCGGCGAATGGCCGCAGGACCGGGTCACGATCGTCACCTCGCTGCCGGCGGGATCCTCGGTGGACATCACCAGCCGGCTCTTCGCCGACAAGCTGGCGCAGCTCTGGGGCAAGCCGGTGGTCATCGACAACCGGGGCGGCGGCAATGGCGTGCTGGCCTGCCAGATGGTGGCGCGGGCGAAGCCGGATGGGCTGACGCTGCTGGCGACCTCGGCCATGACCCATGCCGCCAACCCGGCGCTCTATGAGCGGCTGACCTACGACCCGGTCGGCGATTTCGCCGCGGTGACGCGCTTCGGCAATTCGCCCTTCGTGGTGATGGCGCATAAGGGGCTCGGCACCACCAGCCTCGGCGCGCTGATCGAGCGGCTGCGGGCGGAACCAGGGCGGCACAATTACGGCGAGGGCAGCGTGCCCTCCCGCGTCGCCTCCGAGTTGTTCCGCATGCTGACGGGGGTGGAGTTCACCCATGTCGGCTATCGCGGCAACCAGGCGGGTTTCCCGGACCTGCTGAATGGCCGCATCTCCATGATGTCCGTGGATATCGTCGGCGCCAAGCCGCTGGTGGACCGGGGCGAGGTGCATGCGCTGGCGGTCTCCTACCCCGAGCGCCACCCCGCCGTGCCGGAGGTGCCGAGTTGCCTGGAGGCGGGGCTGCCCGGGCTGCAATTCACCACCTGGTCCGGCCTCTATGCGCCGCGCGCCACGCCGCCGGCGGTGGTGGCGAAGATCCAACGCGATATCCTGGCCGCCTTCCGGATGCCCGATGTGCGGGCGCGGCTGGACCAGATGGGCGGCTCGCGCGAGCCGCCGGCGACACCGGAGGAATTCCAGGCCTTCACCATCAGCGAGATCGCAAGCTGGGGCCGCATCATCCGCGATGCCGGCCTCCGGCTGGAATAGGGAGCAAAGCCATGAACACCATCCCGCATCCGCGCTGGACCGGCCCGCGCTACAAGCACGCGGCGGACGAGGCCGCGCCCTATGAGACCATCACCATCGACAAGCTGACGCCGATCATCGGCGCCGAGATCGGCGGCGTGGACCTGGCCCGCCCCTCCAACCAGCAGATGGACGAGATCCACCGGGCGCTCGCCGAGAACCTGGTGATCTTCTTCCGCGACCAGCACCTGACGCAGGAGCAGCACCTGGATTTCGGCCGGCATTTCGGCGAGCTCCACATCCACCCCGCGGCACCCTCCGAGCCCGGCCACCCCGCGCTGATGATCATCAAGGCCGACAAGGACAGCCCGCGCGCCAATGGCGAGGGCTGGCATTCCGACGTCTCCTGCGACGAGGAGCCGCCGATGGGCAGCATCCTCTATATCCGGCAATGCCCCCCCGCGCGGCGGCGACACGCTGTTTGCCAGCATGTATGCCGCCTATGATGCGCTGTCGGACCGCATGAAAGCCTATCTCGAAGGGCTGACCGCGCTGCATGACGGCGAGGAGAATTACCGCGGCACCTATGCGAATTTCGGCGTGAAGGACAAGCCGGCCTATCCGCGCGCGGTGCATCCGGTGATCCGCACCCATCCGGTGACGGGCAAGAAGGCGCTCTACGTCAACAAGGGCTTCACCCGCCGCATCCTCGACCTGCCGGTGGATGAGAGCACGGGGGTGCTGAACTACCTCTTCGAGCACATGGCCAACCCGCTGTTCCAGTGCCGCTTCCGCTGGCGCGAGAATTCCATCGCCTTCTGGGACAACCGCTGCGCCCAGCACCGCGCCATGTGGGACTACTGGCCGCATACCCGCTACGGCAACCGGGTCACGGTGAAGGGCGACCGGCCGGTCTGAACCCCGGCTTGCGGGGGCGCGACAGCCGCCCCGCTTCCGTCTAGGCTTGCACCCATGCTCATGGGCAAGCGCATCCTCCTGGTCATCGCGGGCAGCGTCGCCGCCTACAAGGCGCTGGAACTGACCCGCCTGCTGCGGCGCGAGGGTGCCGCCGTCACCGGCATCCTCACCGCCGGCGGCGCGCGTTTCGTGACGCGGGAGGCGCTGGCGGGCATCACCGGCCAGCGCGTGCATGACGACCTCTGGGCGGCGGAGGCCGAGATCGGCCATATCCGCTTGGCCCGGCTGCCTGACCTGGTGGTGGTGGCCCCGGCCTCGGCCGATCTCCTGGCGAAGATGGCGGCGGGACTGGCGGATGACCTGGCCAGCACCGTGCTGCTGGCGACCCGCGCGCCGGTGCTGGTGGCGCCGGCGATGAACCCGGCGATGTGGGAACACCCCGCCACGTCAGCCAATATGGCGGCGCTGGTGGCGCGTGGCGTGGGCGTGGTCGGCCCAGGCGTGGGCGAGATGGCGGAGCCGGAAAGCGGCCCCGGGCGGCTGGCCGAACCCGCCGAGATCCTGGCGGCGGTCCAGGCCCGGCTCGCCCCCGCCGGCCTGCCGCTCGCCGGGCGGCATGCCCTCGTCACCTCCGGCCCGACGCATGAGCCGATCGACCCGGTGCGCTACATCGCCAACCGCAGCAGCGGCAAGCAGGGCCATGCCATCGCCGCGGCGTTGGCGGCGCTGGGCGCGCGGGTTACGCTGGTTTCCGGCCCGGTCATGGTGCCGGACCCGCCGGGCGTGACGGTGCGGCGCATCGAATCCGCGCGCGAGATGCTGGCCGCCTGCGAGGCGGCGCTGCCCGCCGATATCGCCGTCATGGCCGCCGCGGTCGCCGATTGGCGGGTGGCGCGGGAATCCGGCCAGAAGCTGAAGAAGGAGCCGGGCGGGGCGGCGCCGACCCTCGCCATGGCACTGAACCCGGACATCCTGGCAACCCTCTCCGCCCATGCGCGGCGGCCCGGCCTGGTGGTGGGTTTCGCCGCGGAGACCGAGCGGGTGGTGGAGCACGCCATGGCGAAGCGCGCCCGCAAGGGCTGCGACTGGATCGTGGCCAACGACGTCTCCGGCGATGTCATGGGCGGCGAGGCGAACCGGGTGCATCTCATCACCGCCATGGGCGTGGAGGACTGGCCGGAAATGCCGAAAGCGGCGGTGGCGGAACGCCTGGCGCAGCGGATCGCGGAGACGATCGCGGAGCCGGGGGGCATGAATGAGATCGCGGTGCTGCGCCTGCCGCATGCCGAGGGCCTGCCGCTGCCCGCCTATGCCACCGAGGGTGCGGCGGGAATGGACCTGCTGGCGGCGGTGACGGAGCCGCTGCTGGTGCCGCCGGGTGGCCGCGCCCTGGTGCCGACCGGGCTCCGCATCGCCCTGCCGGAGGGGCATGAATTGCAGATCCGGCCGCGCTCTGGCCTGGCGCTGAAGCACGGCGTCCTGGTGCCGAACAGCCCCGGCACGATCGACGAGGACTACCGGGGGGGAATTGCAGGTCATCCTCCTGAATGCCGGCACGGAACCCTTCACCGTGGAGCGCGGCATGCGCATCGCCCAGGCCGTGCTGGCCCCGGTGACGCGTGCCGCCTGGCGGGAGGTGGCGGCGCTGCCCGACAGCACCCGTGGCACCGGCGGCTTCGGCAGCACGGGAACGCGCTAGCGCCGATGCCCGCGCCGCCCCATATCGCCGCCATGGACCTCGATTTCACCGATGCCGAATTGCACCGCTACTCCCGCCACATCCTGCTGCAGGAGGTGGGCGCCGAGGGCCAGGCCCGCCTCCGTGCCGCGCGGGTGCTGGTGGTGGGGGCGGGCGGGCTCGGCTCGCCGCTGGCGCTCTATCTCGCAGCGGCGGGGGTGGGCACCATCGGGCTGATCGACCACGACCGGCTGGAACTCTCCAACCTGCAACGCCAGGTGGCGCATACCACCGCCCGCATCGGCCGCAACAAGGCGGAAAGCGCGGCGGAGACGCTGGCTGCGCTCAACCCGGAGACGCGGGTGGAAACCCATGCGGTCCGGCTGGACGCGGAGAGCGCGCAGGAGCTGATCCCGCGCTACGACCTGGTCTGCGACGGCACCGACAATTTCGCCACCCGCTTCCTGCTGGGCGATGCCTGCCACCTGCTCGGCCGGCCGCTGGTCTCGGCGGCGGTGCTGCGCTTCGAGGGGCAGCTTTCGGTCTTCCGCTCGCATCTCGGCCCGCCACATCCCTGCCACCGCTGCCTGCACCCGGAGATCCCGCCGGAGGGGCTGGTGCCGAGCTGCTCGGAAGCCGGCGTGCTCGGCGCCGTCACCGGCGTGATGGGCACCTTGCAGGCGACCGAGGTGCTGAAGCTGATCCTCGGCATCGGCGAGACATTGTCCGGCCGGCTGCTGCTCTGGGACGCGCTGGATGCACGGTTCCGCACGGTGCGGCTGCGGCGCGACCCGGAATGCGCGCTCTGCGGGGAGGATGCCTCGATCGCGACCTCTCCCGGCACCGCAACCCCGCGCCGGCGGTCTGCGCCGCGTGAGCATGGCGGCAGGGCCGCCGGCCAGGACCCTCGGCATCCTGCTGCTCTCGGGCGGGCATGAGCGGGCGCATTATGCGCTGGTGCTGGCCGCCGGCGCCGCGGCGCTGGGGCGGGAGGTGGTGCTTTTCGCCACCAATGCCGGCTGCCGGCTGTTCCTCGACCCCTCGCCGCTGCTGGCGGACCCGCGCGAGGCGGCGCTGGAGGCGCGCGGCGTCGCCGGCATCGCCACCTTGCTGCCGGCGGCGGTGGAACTCGGCATCCGGCGCATCGCCTGCGAGGCCGGGCTGCGGGCCGAGGACCTTACCGGCGCGGCGCTGGCGCCGGGGGTGGAAGTGGCGGGGGTGGCAACCTTCCTTGCGGCACTGGGGGATGGCCAGAGTGTTTCCCTATGACCCGCGCGTGACCAACCATAACTTGACCAGTCGGGGCCAGGCTTGGCATGCGGGGGGGTGTGAACCACCGCCTCCTGCCCGCACTGCTGCTGCCCTGGATGTTGCTCGCCTCCCCGGCGGGAGCGCAATCGAGCCTCGGCCGCCAGACCACGATGCCGCCGCCGCAGCCCCCGGGGGCAGCCGAATCGGCGCCGCAACCGGCACCCTCCCGGCCGGCCGCCCAGCCCTCACGGCCAGCGCAGGGCGCCACCGCCCCGGCACGGCCGCAGGCCGCGGCGCCAACCCCGCCGCGCCCGCCCGCAGCCCCCGCCACGTCCAGGCCCCGCACACCCTCCGCCCCGCCGGTCGTGCAGCCACGCCCCGGCAGCACCAGCGCGCAGCGCCCGGCCGCCGGCCAGGCACCCGTCGGCCAGGGCCGCCGCGCCGCCGGAGCCGCCGCGGGTGCCGCCGCCGGGGCTGCCGCCACCGCCGGCGTTGTCCGGCCGCCGGAACCCGTGGCGCCACCCACCCCGCCCCGGCCGAGCGTTGGCGACGTCACCGGCCTGCCGCTGCCGCGCTTCGCCGCCCTTGGCTCCAGCCAAGTGAACATGCGGATCGGGCCGGATCTGCGTTATCGCGTGGAATGGACCTATCAGCGCCGCGACCTGCCGGTGCAGATCGTGGGGGAACACCAGATCTGGCGCCGCATCCGCGACCCCGAGGGGACCGAGGGCTGGGTCCAGCGCCCGCTGCTCAGCGCCCGCCGCACCTTCCTGGTGCAGGGCGGGGAGCGGTTGCTGCGCCGCCGGCCGGAGGAAGGCGCCCCCGCCGTCGCCCGCCTACAGCCAGGGGTCATCGGCACGCTCCGGCAATGCGAGGCCGGCAGCCCCTGGTGCGAGGTGCGGGTGGCCGATCATCGCGGTTACATCAAGCGGTCCGAGATCTGGGGCGTGACGCCGGACGAGGCGATCAACTAGCGGCCCGATCCTGACGCCTGGTTTCCGGGCGGCAGGTGAATCGGCCCACCAAATCAGGCCGCTGGACGGCCGCCGCCCGATCGCCCTAGCCTCTCCCCATGAGCGACCCCGACCGCACCCCCGCCACCCATGACATGGGCGGCGTCCCCCGCTTCCGCTGCACGCCGGTGGAACGGGACGAGGAACCGCCGGATGCCTTCGGCAAGCGCGTTGATGCGCTGCGCCAGCTTCTGGCCCAGAAGAAGCTGATGACGGTGGACGAGCTGCGCCGCGGCATCGAATCCATCCCCGAGGAGGAATACCTCGCGCTCACCTATTACGAGCGCTGGCTGCGTTCCATCACCACGCTGATGCTGGAGAAGGGCGTGGTGCAGGCGGAGGAGTTGCGCTGATGGCCGAACTCGCCCCCGGCACCCGCGTGCGCGTCAAGGACGACTGGCCGGAGCGCCGCGGCCCCTGCCACATCCGCACGCCGCACTACCTGCGCGGCCGCAGCGGCACGGTGCAGCGCGTGCTCGGCCGCTTCGCCAATCCCGAGGACCTGGCCTTCGCCCGCCCGGCGCCAAAGCGCGTGCTGTATCATGTGCTGTTCGACCAGCCGCCGATCTTCCAGGAAGGCCGCCCCGGCGACGAGGTGCTGGTCGAGATCTTCGAACATTGGCTGGAGCCGGAAAACCCGGCGCAGGAGGCCGCATGAGCCCGCCCGCCCGCCGCGAATCCCTGGCGCAATTGGAAGCGCTGATCGCCGCCCTGAAGGCCAAGGGCATCGTCTCCGAGGAGGAACTCGCCGCCCGCCAGGCCAGCACCGACCGCGCCAGCCCGGAAACCGGCGCCCGCATGGTGGCCCGCGCCTGGCTCGACCCGGAATACCGTGCGCTGCTGCTGCGCGACGGCGCCCAGGCCGCGGAGCGAATGGGGGTTTCCATGGCCGGCGCCCCGCCGCTCGGCGTGCTGGAGGATACGGCGGCGCGCCATCACCTGGTGGTCTGCACCCTGTGCAGTTGCTACCCGCGCGCCGTGCTCGGCTACCCGCCGCATTGGTACAAATCCTTCGCCTACCGCTCCCGCGCCGTGCGCGACCCGCGCGGCGTGCTGGCGGAATGGGGCACCGTCCTGCCGGAGGGCATGGAGATCCGCGTGGTGGACAGCACCGCGGATTACCGCTGGATGGTGCTGCCCATGCGCCCCGCCGGCACCGAGGGCTGGAGCGAGGACCAGCTCGCCGCCATCGTCACCCGCGATGCGCTGGTGGGCGTGGCGCTGCCGCAACAGCCGGCCGCGGCTGCCGCCTGAAAGCCCTGGCGCGGCGGAACCGGAAGGACCAAGCCGATGAACGACTTCGCCGCCGTCTTCGCGCTGACCCAGAGGAGCCTGGCCGAGCAGTCCCGGCTCTACGACGAATACGGCCGCGGCAACCGTGCCGCGGTGCTGGATGCACTGGCGGAGGATGTGGTCTGGACCTCGGTGGCGGGGCCGGAGATCCCCTGGGGCGGCACCCGTCGCGGCCGCGCCGGGGTGGAGGACTACTTCGCCCGACTGGACGCGGTGCTGCGGATCACCGGCTATGCGGTCGAGCAGGTGATCCCGGAGGGCGAATGGGTCACCATCATGGCCCGCGGCCGTGCCCGCTTCCTGGCGACGGGGGCCGAGCTTGAGCTCCCCAAGGTCGATATCATGCGCATCCGCGACGGGCGCATCCTGGAATTCCGTGAATACTACGATACCGCCGCGGTGCTCGCCGCGCTCCACCCGCCCGCTCCCGGTGGCGGCAGCTAACTTCCCATCGCAGAATCCCGGCCGGCGGTAGCACGCGGGGCCTTGGCAGAAAGCACCAGGCGCTCCAGCCGCGCATGACCCAGCACGACCCTTCGGACGGATTGCCGACGCCGCGCCGCTATGCCGCGATCCTCGCCATCCTGCTCTCCATCGCCATGACGGTGCTGGATGGCACCATGCTGGGCGTGGCGCTGCCGGGCATCGCGCGCGACCTCGGCGTCTCCCCGGCGCGCGCCACCTCGCTGCTCAATGCCTATCAGTTGACAGTCGTGACCACCCTGCTGCCGCTGGCCTCGCTGGGGGAGACGCTGGGCTTCCGCCGGGTCTTCCTGACGGGGTTCGGGATCTTCGGCCTGGCCTCGCTCGGCGCCAGCCAGGCCCCGGATTTCGAGGCGCTGCTGGCCTGCCGGGTGATGCAGGGGCTCGGCTCCTCCGCGGTGATGAGCCTGACCGGCGGGCTGATCCGGTATACCTACCCGGCCAGCCAGCTCGGCCGGGCGATCGGCTTCAATGCCATGGTGGTGGCGGTCTCCAGCGCCTCGGCGCCCTCCCTTGCCGCGGCGATCCTGGCGCTGGCGCCCTGGCACTGGCTGTTCCTGGTGAATGTGCCGGTGGCGTTGGTGGGGCTGGCGATCGGCATCCGGGCGCTGCCGGACCCGCGCGGCAGCGGGCGGCGCTTCGACCTGCCCGGGACGGTGCTGAACATCCTGGCCTTCGGCCTGTTCTTCCTCGGCCTCAACCTGCTGCTGACGGCAACCGCAACGGCGCTGCCGCTGATGGCGGCGGGGCTGGGGGCCGGCTTCTGGCTGGTGCGGCGGCAACGCACCCAGCCCGCGCCGCTGCTGCCCTTGGACCTGCTGCGCATCCGCGAGGTGGCCTTCGCCGTCGGCGCCTCGGTCTGCGGCTTCGCCGCCTGGTATGCGAGCTACCTGGCGCTGCCCTTCCTGTTGCAGGCGGCCGGGCGCAGCCAGGTGGAAACCGGGCTGCTGATGACGCCCTGGCCGCTCGCCATCGCCATCGCGGCACCCTTGGCCGGGCACCTGTCGGACCGGGTGCCGAGCGCGCTGATCTGCGCCGCGGGCATGGGGCTGATGGCGACCGGGCTGGCGCTGCTGGCGGTGCTGCCGGCCGCCGGGGAAACCCTGCTGCTCGGCAGCGTGGTGGCGCTCTGCGGCACCGGATTCGGCGCCTTCCAGACGCCCAACAACCGCACCATGCTCTCGGCCCCGCCGAAATCGCGCAGCGGCGGCGCGGGGGGCATGCAGGCGACGGCGCGGCTGCTCGGCACCACGCTTGGCACCACCACCCTGGCGCTGGCCTTCCAGATCGCGGGACCGGGCGGGCCGCGTCTGGCGCTTGGCGCCGGCGTCGGCTTCGCCCTGGCGGCGGCGGGGCTCAGCCTTTCGCGACGGCGGCGGCGCTGAACGCATGGGCTGGCAGCCTGGGTTGCAGGATCGGGCTGCGGCGCGGCGCCGACACCATTGGTAGAAAATTAGCCCGCAATATACTACGATGGTGGCGAAACAAGCCGCAGGCGCGGCGTGATGGCCGTACCCGCCGAAGGCCAGGTCAGGACAGACCCGCATGACGTTCCGCCCTGGCAGCCGCAATCCCCGATGGGCCAGCAACGCGGCGCTGGTGCGGGCCGTGCCTACTGGTTCAGGCTTTGCCGCGGCTCCCGGCCCGGTTGCCACGGCCCCCTCCATCATCGGTGCCGCCCGGTGGTGATGCGCCTGGGACTGTGGCGTGGCGTGAGCATCCGGGCGCGCATCGCTGCGCTGCAGACCTTGGTTGTGCTCGCCGTCCTGCTGATGGCGGGCGAGGCGGCGTTGCTCATCTCCATGACGGACTGGCATTCCAGGCGGGTCCGGCTGGCCCGGCTGCAATCGCGGCGACGGCCGAGGTCACCGGCAATGCCCATCGCTATTCCGAGCAGCTTGGGGAGCTTCTGCTGCTCGGGAGCGCGCAGCTCCAGGAACTGCACGATGCCCGCGCCGATCTGGAGCGCGGCTTCGCCGACTTGGAGCGGGTCACGGCGGCAGGGGTCGAATTCTTCGTGGCCGGCGGCGAGGATCTGGAACAGGAACTGCGGGAGCAGCGGCGGCTGGAAGTGGTCTGGAGACTCTATCGCCAGGTGGACCGTGCGGCCGAGCGGGTGCTCGCCCTGCGGTCCGAGGGGCGGCAGGAACAGGCCGTGGCGCTGTTCCGCGACGAGATCGAGGAACGCCTGGATGCCGAGCTGGACCGCCTGCTCGCGGAGGCCCTGGCGGAGGTGCGCAGCGAGGTGGCCGAAGCCGAGGCCATGGCGACCTGGCGGCGCCACCAGATGGCCTGGACCACCGGCCTGGTTTCATTGCTCGCGCTCGGCGCCACGCTGCTGGCGGGCTGGCAATTGCGCCGTTCGCTGATGCAGCCGATCGCCGCGCTGGCCGAGGCGGCGGCGGCGATCGGCGCCGGCGACCTCGGCCGCCGGGTCGCGGGCGAGGTCAGGAACGGGGGAGAGCTGAGTGCGCTCGCCCTGCGCTTCGATGCCATGGCGATGGAGCTCGGCACGCAGCGCGAGGCGCTGCTCCGGGCCCGCCATGGGCTCGAGGAGGAAGTGCGGCGGCGCACCCTGGAGCTGGAGGAAGCGAATCTCCGGCTGCGGCAGGTGGACCATACGCGGGCGCGGTTCCTGGCGGATCTGAGCCACGAGTTGCGCACGCCGCTGACGGTGCTGCGCGGCGAGGCCGAGCTTGCGCTGCGTGGCCGCGCCCCGCCCGGCATGGTGGAGCGCGCGCTCGAGATGGTGGTGCGGCAGGCAACCCTGATGGACCGCCTGGTCGGCGACCTGCTGTTCCTGGCACGCTCCGAGGCGGAGATCACCGCCTTCGCGCCCGAGCCCGTCGCGTTGCAGGATGTGGTGGCGGAGGCGGTGGAGGAGGGCGCGGCACTGACAGGCCGCAGGCCCGAGGATTTCCTCGACGGCGAATGGCCGGAGGAGCCGATCCCGGTCGATGCCGATCCCCAGCGCCTGAAGCAGGCGGTCCTGATCGCGGTGGAGAATGCGCTGAAATACGGCGATGCGGCGGCGCCGGTGCAGGTCCGCGTCACGGTGGCCGAGCCCGGCTGGGCGGAGGTGGCGATCGCCAATACGGGGCCGGGGCTCGCCCCCGAGGAACTCGACCGGGCTTTCGAAAGGTTCTTCCGCGGCCGCAACGCGCGGTCCTGCCGGGCCGATGGCAGCGGCCTCGGCCTGTCGATCGCGAAGTGGATCATCGAGCGGCACGGCGGCGGCATCTCACTGCGCAGCGCGCCGCAAGGGCCGACCGAGGTCCGGCTGCGCCTGCCCATAATGGCGGATGGTCTGGGGAATGGCGAGGATACTGCTGGTCGAGGATGATCCGCGGATCGCGGATTTCGTGCAGCGCGGCCTGGAGGCCGAGGGCCATCTCGTGGAGGTCGCCAGCGACGTTCCGGATGGATTGGCGCGCGCGCTTGCGGCCGATCACGACCTGCTCGTGCTCGACCGCATGCTGCCCTCGGGCGACGGGCTCGGGCTCTGCCGGGCGCTGCGCGGGCGGGGCCTGACCACGCCGGTGCTGCTGCTGACGGCGAGGAACGCGCTCAGCGACAAGATCGAGGGGCTGCGCGGCGGGGGCGCCGACGACTACCTCACCAAGCCCTTCGCCTTCGACGAGCTGGTCGCCCGCGTGGAGGCCCTCGTGCGGCGGGGGCGCATCGCGGCGGGCCCGGGTCCGGAGCCGGCGCTCCGCGTCGGCGACCTGGAATTGGACCCGAGGACACGCCGCGCCAGGCGGGGCGGGCGGGAGATCGAGCTGACCGCGAAGGAATTCGCGCTGCTCGAATTCCTCATGCTGAGCAAGGGCCAGGCCGTAAGCCGCTCCCGGTTGCTGGCCAATGTCTGGGGCTACGGCTTCGATCCCGGCACGAAGGTCGTGGATGTCTATATCCGCTACCTCCGCCAGAAGCTGGACGAGGGCGAGGCGATGCCCCTGATCCATACGATGCGGGGCTTCGGCTACCGGCTCGCCGCCGAGCCAGCGGCGAGGGCCACTGCCGCGCAACCCTCCGGATCCGAGCGATAGGCCAGCCCTCCCGTATCGCCGGGCCCTGCGGTTGGCGGTACGCGCAGCGTAGGGTTGTGGTGTGGCCGTGCGGGGTCTGGGCGAGTGGCGCCAGGCGGTTGCAGGACTCTCTCCAAGTTCTAACCATTTCCTTACCGTTCTATCGGAAATCACCAACTCCTGGATGATCCAGGTTGGGACTCCCGGCCCGCCAAGGCTCTTGCCTGGCAAGATTGCCCCTTTCGGTAGAGTCTCTGCGCAGGAAATCACCCGTTAAGGTTGCATAGCGGCTCGGAATCTTCCGATGCCGATCCATCCGGCGCAATTTGGTCAACTTCTGATCTATGTCGAAAATTTAATGCCAATGTCGTGAATCACAAAAATCCACCGCCCCCCGTATCAATCGGCAGGCAATCGGCGACGGAAATGAAGGTCAACCCTCACGGGTAGAAGCACCAGCAAGCATGGAGTGCGGGGTAACCGCCGAAATTCGGAACGATTTACAAAACAGGCCGAGTATGAAGGTCTGAATGTTCTGTCTTTTTGCGGAGCCCTTTGGCCAGTTTGGCCAATCCCTCCATCGCTGCTCAGGTTCTTGCCTTCCCAACCATCCGCCCGAGGCAAGCAATAGCCATTGCTTCATTGGCAATGCGCCGGGAGAGGACAGAGACAATGGTGAACATCGTCAAGCACGACCTCCAATTTATCTTGCAGCAGATCAAAATTGCGGAGGCACATGCGGCCGGTGGCGACCTGGCCTCCTTGGTCGGCGACCCGCTTCTGCCCTATGGGCTGCGCACCGTGGATGGCAGCTACAACAACCTGATCCCCGGCCGCGAAGATTGGGGCGCCGCCGACCAGCCGTTCAAGGAACTGCTCACCCCGGCCTATCGGAACGAGGGCGACGACAGCATCGCGTTCGGCCCGGGCAGCGTGCTGACCAACAACGACTACGGCGCATCTGCGCCCACCCGGGACGTGGCTGATGCCGACCCCCGGATCATCTCCAACCTCATCGTCGACCAGACCGCCGCCAATCCTGCGGCGCTCGCTGCCATGAGCGGTGACGCCTTCAGGATCGACCACGACGGCAATCCCGACACGCCGGACCTGGTGTTCCTTCCGAACGTCTCGCCCGATGAGGGGCTCTCCTCCCCCTTCAACGGCTGGATGACGCTGTTCGGCCAGTTCTTCGACCACGGCCTCGACCTCGTCACCAAAGGCGGAAACGGCACGGTCTATATCCCGCTGCAGCCCGACGACCCGCTCTATGTGCCCGGCGGCCATACCAATTTCATGGTGCTGACGCGCGCGTCGGAAGACCCGGTCAACAGGACGACGCCCTGGATCGACCAGAACCAGACCTATGGTTCGCATGCCTCGAAGCAGGTCTTCATGCGCGAATACATCTTGGGGCCGGAGGGCAAGCCCATCGCCACGGGCAATTTGCTCGAAGGCAGCAAGGGTGGCCTCGCCACCTGGGCGGACATCAAGGAGCAGGCCCGGGAAGTCCTCGGCATCGAGCTGACCGACCTCGATATCGGCAACATCCCGCTGATCGTCGCCGATGCCTATGGCAACTTCATCCCCGGCGCCAATGGCTACCCGCAGCTTGTCACCGGCCTCGGCCCGGACAACCTGTTCGGGACCGCGGATGACGTGCTGACCGAGGGCAATCCCTCCAGCCCGGTGGATCCGAGCGCGCTCGGCGCCTTCCGCACCGGCCATGCCTTCCTCGACGATATCGCGCACAACGCGGTGCCGGTCACCAAGGGCGATGGCACACTGGCCGCCGATGCCGACAGCGAAGCCGGCAATGCGGGCCTTCCGACCGACCTCTTCGGCAACAAGCTCGCCTACGACAACGAGCTGCTCGACGCGCACTACATCACCGGTGACGGCCGCGGCAACGAGAATATCGGCCTCACGGCGGTCCACCATGTCTTCCATTCCGAGCATAACCGCCTCGTCGAGGAGACCAAGAAGCTCGCCCTGGAATCGGGCGATCTCGACTTCCTCAACGAGTGGCTGCTCGTCGACGTGGCTACGATCCCGGAGACGGAGGCAGACAGGGCGGCGCTGGTTTGGGACGGCGAGCGCCTGTTCCAGGCCGGCCGCTTCGTCAATGAGATGGAGTACCAGCACCTCGTCTTCGAGGAATTCGCCCGCAAGATGCAGCCTGACATCGACGCGTTCGTGTTCGAGCCGTCGGTCGATATCGATCCCGCCATCACCGCGGAATCGCGCATGTCGTCTATCGCTTCGGGCACTCGATGCTGAACGAGGACGTGGCGCGGATCAGGATGGTGGACGGCAAGCCCGTCGAGGACGACATCGGGCTGATCCAGGCCTTCCTCAACCCCCTCGAATCGACAATGCCGGGACGGCGGACCAGGCGGCCGGAGCGATCATCCGCGGCATGAGCCGGCAGGTCGGCAACGAGATCGACGAGTTCGTCACGCCCGCGCTCCGCAGCAACCTCCTTGGCCTGCCGCTTGACCTCGCCGCGATCAACATCGCCCGCGGCCGCGATGCCGGCATGCCTTCGCTCAACGCGGCGCGTGAGACGTTCTTCGAGGCGACCAACGATACGCAGCTCAAGCCTTATGAGAGCTGGGTCGACTTCGCGATGAACCTCAAGAACCCGGCCTCGATCATCAACTTCATCGCGGCCTACGGCACCCATGCCACGATCGCCGGCGCGACGACCCTCGATGGCAAGCGTGCGGCAGCCACCAACCTGGTCCTGGGCGGCACCGGAGCGCCATCGGACCGGGTCGATTACCTGAACAGCACCGGCGCCTGGGCCGGCAAGGAAACCGGGCTCGACCTCATCGATTTCTGGATCGGCGGCCTGGCCGAGAAGAAGATGTCCTTCGGCGGCATGCTCGGCTCGACCTTCAGCTTCGTCTTCCAGATGACGCTGGAAAGCCTGCAGGACGCCGACCGGTTCTACTACCTGTCACGCGCCCAGGGCCTCAACCTGCTCAACGAGCTGGAGGGCAACTCCTTCGCCAAGCTCGCGATGCGCAACACCGACCTCGGCGACGACGGCGCAACGGCCCTGCCCGCAGACCTGTTTGCCGCGGTGAGCATCATCCTCGAGATGGACAAGTCGAAGCAACTCGGCGAGGACCCGACGCGGACCCCGGCGAATCCGGTGCTCGACGCGCTTGCGCCGCTCGTGGTCCGCAAGGACCTCGACGGCGACGGCAACACGGATTTCATTGCATACAACGGCCTCGATCACGTCGTCATCGGCGGCACGGAGGAGAATGACACCATTATCTCCGGCGGTGGCGACGATGCGGTCTGGGGACGTGGCGGCGATGACTACCTCGAGGCCGGCTACGGCGTGGACAAGGTCCATGGCGGCGACGGCGACGATATCATCGTCAATGCCGGCACCGATATCGGCTTCACCGACATGCTGCATGGCGAAGCCGGAAACGATGTCATCCATGGTGGCAGCGGCCTCGCCCTGGTCTTCGGCAATGAGGGATCGGATTTCCTCGTCGCCGGTCCGGATGGCAAGCAGGTCTTCGGCGGTACCGAGGGTGACTTCATCCTGGGCGGCAGCGGCGGTGACTTCCTCCTCGGCAACGAGGGCGATGACTGGATCGAGGGCGGCGACCGCTTCGATACCTTGGCGGGCGACAATTCCCGAACTGTTCTTCAACAGCACCATCATCGGCCACGACGTCCTCAACGGACAGAGCGGCGACACCGACTACGACGCCGAATCGGGCGACGACATCATGTTCCAGGGCGAGGGCATCCAGCGTAACAACGGCATGGCCGGCTTCGACTGGGCGATCCACAAAGGCAACAACCAGGCTGCCAACTCCGACCTTGGCATCCCCATCTTCGTCAACCAGGAGCAGTTCATCCTGCGTGACCGCTTCGACCTGGTGGAGGGCCTGTCGGGCTGGGTGCATGACGACACCCTGATCGGCAGGGCCTTCGTCACCGGCGCCATCGGAGAGGCGGGGGGGGTGGTGCGGCCATCCCCGGGCCGAATGCACCGCTTGCCTCCTACTCGAACGCGCTCCTGGAATCGGGCGTGGCCCGGATTGCGGGCCTGCGCGAGCTGGTCAGCCATCTGGATTGGGATGAAAGCAATCCGGATGCCATTGTCATGGACACCAGCGATGCCTCGGACATCCTGCTGGGCGGCGCCGGCAACGACACGATCGAGGGCAAGGCCGGCAACGACATCATCGATGGCGATGCCTGGCTGAATGTGCGGATCAGCGTGCGGGACAGGAACGACCCCGACAAGGAGATCGCGTCTGCCGACAGCCTTTCCGAGCTTCAGGCAAGGATCTTCTCAAGGGAGATCAACCCGGGCCAGCTTGTCATCGTCCGGGAGATCCTGGATGGCGGCGAGGAGGGTGACATCGACACGGCCGTGTTCTCCGATCTCCGCGTGAACTACGATGTGATCAAGAACTCCGACGGCTCGGTCACCATCGTGCATGCCCGCGGCACGCAGGCCGATGGCACGGATACGCTGCGGAACATCGAGATGATGCGCTTCGCCGACGGCGACTTCGTGCTGAACCGGCCGGTGTCGGGCTCCGCATCCATCGATATCGCGGCACCCACGAAAGGCCAGGCGCTGACGGCCCTGACCGCCGGGATCATCGACCTCGACGGCCTTGTGGATGTTGCCTTCACCTACCAGTGGCAGGCCTTCGACAATGCAGCCTGGGTGGATATCGCGGGGGCAACGGGCGCATCCTTCATGCCCGGCCAGGCGCAGATCGGCCAGCAGCTCCGGGTCGCCATCACCTTCGTCGACAATGGCGGCATGACGGAGCGGGTCATCTCGGCACCGACGGGAACGGTCGGCGACCGGTTCGTCGGCCTCGGCAACACGGCCGACAACGTCACACTGACCGGCTTCAACGACATTGCCTTCGGCAACAACGGCAATGACACGCTGAATGGCGGCGATGGCAACGACACGCTCTATGGCGGCAATGCGCAGGACCTGCTGAATGGCGGTGCCGGCGCGGATTGGATGGAGGGCGGCCTCGGCAACGACACCTACATCGTCGATGATCTGGGCGATGTCGTGATCGAGCGTGCCGGTGAAGGCAGCACGGACAGGGTCGAGACCACGCTGTCGAGCTATACCATAGGCAGCAATGTCGAATACCTCGTCTACTCCGGGTCCGGGAATTTCACCGGCTTCGGCAATGCCGATGCCAACCGGATCTGGGGCGGCACGGGCGACGACACCCTGGACGGGGGGCGATGGCGCGGATACGCTGATCGGCGGGGCCGGCAACGACCGCTACATCGGCGGCGCCGGCAACGACCTGCTCACCGGCGGGGCCGGCAACGACATCTTCGTCTTCGGGGCAGGCTTCGGGCATGACCAGGTCACGGCCTTCGACTCCAACCCCGCCGGCGGCCAGGATCTGCTCGACATCTCGGCGCTCGGCATCACCGAGGCCACCTTCGCAGGGGTGTCGGTTGTCCAGGCCGGAGCCGATACGCTGATCACCATCGCCGGCAACTCGATCACGCTCGTCGGCGTGGGCGCGAGCACCATCACCGCGAGCGACTTCATCCTCGCGGCCTGAAGCGGCCAGACGGCTTCCGGGCCGCCAGGCTCGGAAGCCGCATCGACTGGCCAGCACGGCAAGCCCAGCCGATGCGGCACCTGCCGCGGGATGGCCCGTCCGTTCGGACCGTCCCGCGGCGTATGGGCCGAGACCACCGGGCAGCGCAAAAGCCTGGCAGCCGCCCTCCTGGCGACGGCACATGAAGAGAAAGGGAACCTGCAATGTCACTCAGTCGGGCTTTCCGCAGCACTGTGCGGGACCGTGCCGACCGCGACCCCACCTTCCGGGCAGCGCTCTATCAGGAGGCCGTGCGGGCAATCATGGAAGGCGACCTGCCAACTGCGAAGGCGCAGCTACGCGACTACATCAACGCGACTGTCGGCTTTGCCCATCTTGGGCAGGCGCTGGGCATCCCGGTGAAATCGCTGATGCGGATGTACGGTCCGAGCGGCAATCCGCGTGCCGACAACCTTCTTGCGGCGCTCGCCAGGCTCAAGGCGGATACGGGGCTGGCGGTGCGGGTGGATGCCATCGCCGTGCCTTGGCAGACACAGCCCGGCAAGCCCATCCGTGATTGGCAGCGGGAATGCCGGAAAAACTGAGGCCGATGCCCGACTCTGCGGCCTTGCGGTTTGATGCGGGGGCCGGGTAGGCCGCTGCCGATGAGGCGGCAACGCTGGGGCCCGGTGCTCCGAAATGGCTTGCACGGCTGTGAAGACTGGAGCGGCATGAGGGGGAGAACGTGAGGGGTGGCGAAGATCGCGGGTTATATCGTGCAGCGGCGCCAAGGCTTCTACGCTTCGCTTGATGTTCCGCCCCTACTGCGGGCGGCGGTCGGGCGGAACCGCCTGGTTAAGACGTTGGGGACGCGCGACAAGCACGTTGCTCAGGCTCGCTTGCCGAAGGTGCTGCTGGAGCTTCACGCTCGCATAGCCGGAAGAACCACTTAGAGCGCCGCACGGGCAAGAGGGGCGATGCGCCCGTGCTTCCGGTCAGTGGCCAAGCGGGACCCAGCCCGGATGGTCGAAGGCCTCGCCATAGGCGTTGAGCGCCTGGACGACCGCCGCCGCACCCGCCGTGCGGTCGCCCTCACCCTTCATGACATCGATCCCGTCGAGGATCTGCGCCAGGACGAGATGGAGTTGGGCATCGGCCGCCTCGGGCAGCTTGCAGTTCTCAGCCACGTAATCGACCTGCGCCTGCGCCTGATCGGCCAGGGTGGCGAACCCGGCCGCCGGCAGCCGGTTGGCGTGGATGGCGGGCAGTGCCGCGGCCATGGCGCCCCGGAGCCGCGTCATGCCTTGGCGCAGCGCCGCATCGCTTGGCCATTGCCGGCCGTGGTCGAGCGTGATGGTCGCGGCCGCCTCGCCCGCATGGGCGTGCGGCTCCGCGGCCAAGGCGCCTCCGGCCAAGCCCAGGGCGAGGCCGAGGCCCAGCACGGCCGGGGTGATCATCAACATGTTGCCGAACATGGGGTGGTTCTCCTCGGGGGCGTCATTGCGCCCCGCATGCGTTGCAAGGGGTGCCGCCCCGGGCGGTCCGGTCCGGGGCGGCGGGCATTGCGCCGCGCGCTGTCACGACCTGAGCCTGGCGCGGACGAGATCGCCGGTAACGGGGTGGTAGCGGACCTCGATGGGGATGCCGCTGTCGTTCATCGCCCGGGCCTCGTAGCAACCATCGTCCATCTTGACCCGGTCCACCCGGTAGCCGAGGTCCTCGAGGGTTTTCCCGATCGCCTCGGCCGGCAGCCGGGCCGCACCCGGAGCGGTCCGGCAATGGTCGCCGGTGGCGGTCCTCCCTTCGTCGGCGAGGGCCGGGGCAATCGCCAGGGCGACCACAGCGGCGGTGCCGAGGGCCAGGGTGGTGGTCAGTAGGGACTTGCGCATCTTCGGTCTCCGTTCCTCGGGTCAGGAGCGATTCCGGACCCGATGCGGCAACCCTGGCGGAGGGATGCTGACCGCCCGCTGTTGATCCATGTCAGCGACCTGTCAGCTACGCCCGGCCAGGATGCACGCCATGACGACACCTGCCTCTACCCGCCGCCGGAGCCTGGTCCTTCTCGCCGGCGGCCTCTGCGCGGCGACGGCCGGCGGGATCCTCGCGCCGGCTGCCGCGCGCGCCGGCGATTCCCGCCGCGAGCGCGACCACGAGCGTGCCCGTGCGGCGCTGGAACGCGGCGAGGCGCTGCCGCTCGCCGATATCCTCGCACGTGTGCGATCGGATCTCGGTGGGGAGGTGGTGGGCGTGGACTTCGAGCAAGACGATGGCCGATGGATCTACGAATTCAAGGTGGTTGGCCCTGCTGGCCGGCTGGCCAAGGTGCATGTGGACGCGGCCACGGCGCGGGTGCTGAGGCGGGAGGCGGAGTAGCGATGCGGATCCTGCTCATCGAGGACGACGCGCGGATCGCGCGCGGTGTGCGATCGGCCCTTGAGGGCGCGGGCTATGCGGTGGATCTGGCCCGTGACGGCGAGGAGGCCTGGTTCCAGGGCGACACGGAGGACTACGACGCCGCCGTGCTCGATCTCGGCCTGCCGAAGATGGATGGACTCGCGGTGCTGAAGAAGTGGCGGGCGGGCGGGCGTGGCTTCCCGGTGCTGATCCTGACCGCGCGCGGCGCCTGGGCAGAGCGCGTCGAGGGGATCGATGCCGGGGCCGACGACTACCTGCCCAAGCCTTTCGCCATGGAGGAACTGCTGGCCCGCGTCCGCGCCCTGCTGCGCCGTGCCGCAGGTCGCGCCTCGGCGGTCGTGACGATCGGCCCGGTGGCGCTCGACACGCGGCAGATGCGGGTCACGGTGGAGGGCGCCCCGGTGCCGCTCTCTCCCTTGGAGTACCGCTGCCTGAGCTACCTGATGCATCACGCCGGGCGGGTGGTGCCGCCCACCGAGCTCATGGAACACCTCTATGACCACGACCACGACCGCGACCCGAATGCGGTCGAGGTGCTGATGGGCCGCCTGCGGCGCAAGCTCGGGGTGGAACTGATCGAGACGCGGCGCGGCTTCGGCTATGTCGTGCCCGAACCCGCCCCCCTCGCCAGGTGATGCGCGGCTCGCTCCGGCTGCGGCTGCTCGCCGCGGGGGCCGCTTCCATCCTGCTCGCGCTTGCCCTGGCGGGCTTCGGCCTCGTGCTGCTGTTCGAGCGGCATGTCGAGCGCCGGATGGCACTCGAACTCGAGGCGCATCTCCGCCAGCTCATCGACGGCCTCGGGCGTGCGCCGGACGGCTCGCTGGACCTGCTCCGGCCGCCGGCCGAGCCGCGCTTCCTGGAGCCGCTCAGCGGGCTTTACTGGCAGATCCGGGAGGAGCCACCGGCCGAGGGCGGGGCCGTGCTGCGCTCGCGCTCGCTCTGGGACACGATCCTGCGGCTGCCGCCCGACCTGCTGCGGGACGGGGAAGTGCACCAGCACAGCATCCCTGGCCCTGGTGGCGCCTCGCTCCTCGCGGTGGAGCGGCATGTCACGCTGCCCGCGAGCCTCGGTGGTGGTGGCGTGCGCGCCGTGGCCGCGGTGGATCGGGCGGAGCTCCACGCCGCGGGGCGCGCCTTTGCGCTCGACCTGGCGCCCTCCCTGGCCCTGCTCGCCGCCATCCTGATCGCCGCCGCCTGGGTGCAGGTGACGGTCGGGCTGCGGCCACTCGGCCTGCTCCGGCACCGCCTCGCCGCGGTCCGCGCCGGGCGGGAGGTACGGCTGGGGGCGGCAGGGTTCCCGGATGAGGTGCGGCCGCTCGCCGCCGAGCTGGACCACCTGCTGGATGCGCAGGGCAAGGCGCTGGAGCGGGCGCGGGCACGGGCCGCCGATCTGGCGCATGGCCTGAAGACGCCGCTCACCATCCTGGCCGCCGATGCGGCGCAGTTGCGGGAACGCGGCGAGGGCGAGCTGGCGGAGGAGATCGAAACCGTCACCGAAGTCATGCGGCGGCATGTCGAGCGCGAACTGGCCCGGGCGCGGGCCGCGCAGGCCGGGGGCGGCGCCGCCCGACAGGCCGCGCCCGCCCCGGTGGCGCAGCGGGTGGTGGATGTCCTGCGCCGCGTGCCGCGGGGGCAGGACCTCGCCTGGGACATCGACATCCCGGCAGAGCTGATCGTGGATGCCGACGCGCAGGACCTGGCCGAGATGCTGGGCAACCTCGCCGAGAACGCGATGAAATGGGCGCGGGGCCGGGTCCGCCTCGCCGGCCGGCGGGAGGCGGCCGGTGGCGCGGTCCTGCTCTCGGTCGAGGATGACGGCCCCGGCATCCCGGAGACGGAGGCGGCGACCGCGCTCGCCCGCGGCGGTCGGCTCGATGCGACGAAGCCGGGGGCCGGGCTGGGCCTCGCCATCGTCGGCGATCTGGCGGAGGCTTATGGTGGCTCGCTCGGCCTTGGCCGCTCGGCGGAGCTCGGCGGGTTGCGGGCGGAGATTCGATTGCCGTGCCGTGACGGCCTCAGCGGGTCCGCTTCCGCCCGGTGAACATCGCCCGGATCAGGTTCTCGCCATGCTCGAAGCTGGCGAAGAGGACGCCCGCCACGTGCAGGGCGATGAGGACCAGCATCATGTTGACCAGCCCCTCATGCAGGTCTTCGACCCATTGCGCACCCCAGAAGGCATCCGTCGTCATCATGAAGCCGGTCGCGGCGACGCCGGCGAGCAGCGCGAGCAGGGCCGCGACCATCGCACCACCGGCCGGGTTGTGCCCGAGATGGCGGGGCGCCCGCAGCCGGGCGGCATTGCGGAGATAGGCGAACACCTCTCGCGGCGACCTGATGAAGTCGGTGAAGCGGGCATGTTGCGGCCCGACGAAACCCCAGGCGACCCGGAGCAGGACGAGGGCCGCGATGGCGTAGCCGGCTGCGAGGTGCAGCCACTCGACCTCGTCCCCCGTGACGAAGGCGAGGGCAAACAGGCCGACCAGGCTCCAGTGGAAGGCCCGCACGAAGGGATCCCAGACCCGCACCATCGGCGTGGTCGTGCCCCGAGGGCCAGTGGTCATCGCCGGCGGCATCACGCCGCCGGCTTCGACCGCATCGCTGCGGATGGTCACGTCATCTCTCCCTGCTCACTGGCTTCCGACGATCTGGCCCGAGGTCGGATCGAGGAACAGCTCGACCCGCGCGCCATTGCGGTCCAGCGCGTAGATCTCGCCGCAGGCGGCCTTCAGCTTGGCCTTCTGGACCCGATACCCCGCGGCTTCCGCCTTGGCCTTCAGCGCGTCGAGCGGGAGCCACTGGGCCTCCGGAGCCGAGGTGCAGGGCCGGCCGAGGCTTCCGGCCTGGGCCGCCGCGACCGTACCCAGCGAGGCGAGGGCGGCGGCGAGGATGGCGAGCTTGCGCATGAGTCTTTCTCCTTTGGCTGCTCGCCCTGCACGATGCGGGGCGATACGTGGGAGACTGGTGCAGTGCCGCTGACGGCGGGCTGACCCGGGATGTCAGCGATCCGGCAGGAACGGCGCTGCGCACCAGCGCCGCAGCGCCCGTCCCGAACAGGTTCAGCTCCGGAAACCGCCATCCGCGCGCGCGAGCTCCGCAATCGCCGGCCTTACCGGCTGGCGGTAGACGACCACGGCGTCGTTGCCGCCCCCGAGCATCTCGGCCACGAGGCCACGCTGCGCATGGGTATCTGCCGTGGCGCCGTAGGTGATCACCTCATTCTCTCCGCCGCCGCTCAGGCCGACGGCACCGCCGCCCACGGGCTGCCGCAGGCTGGTGCCGGAGACGACCTCCAGGCTGCCGCCCTGATTGGCGAGCCAGGGACCGGGATCCTGCGCATGGGCAGCACCACCGGCGGCGACGGCGAGGAGTGAGGCGAAGAGGGCATGGCGGAGCACCGTGCCGGCTTTCCGTCCGATGGATGGCGGCCGGTCGGTTGAGGGGTTCGTCGCGATCTGCATCTCTGGTCTCCGTTGCGCGGGCCCGGACCATTTCCTGACCCGATGCTAGAGACCCTAGGCAGGGCGTACTGACCGCCTGCTGTTGATCCATGTCAGCGACCTGTCAGCCGTGCCCGGCCAGAATGCGGGCCATGACCACACAAGCCGCCGTCCGGCAGGACCTGGCTCCCGGCCTCGGCGCCGCCGGGATCCCTGCCGCCACTGCCCTGCTGACCAATGCGCCGAGAGCCGGCATGGGCCGGCGGTGCCGGCCGCTCGGCCTGGCCGTCGAGCGGACCGGCACCGGGCGCGTCAACCCGACGATGCCATCTCGGCGGCGCTGGCGGATTCTCGGCGCCGCGCTCGCGCTCGGCTGGCTGGCCACGCCTGTTCTGTCCGCTGTTTCGCACGCCGCGACGCTGGCCGAGGCGGTGGAAGCGGCCTGGCAGCGCAGCCCCGAGGCAAGGCCGCTCGCCGCCCAGCGGGCGGTGCAGGAGGCACGTCGGGATGCGGCGGGGCGGCTGTTCCCGCCCTCTCCCTTCGTGCAGGGCGATGCCACCTCGGACCGCTTCCTCTCGAACCAGGGCTTCGCCTCCCTTGGCCTGGAGATCGGCACGCCGGTCTGGCTGCCCGGCGAAGGGCGCGCCACGGTTCGGCAGGCAGAGGCCGGCATCGGGGAACTGGAGGCGCGTCTCGGCGAGTTGCGCCTTGCCGTCGCCGGGCTGGTGCGCGACGCCGCCGGGCAGGTGGAGGAAGCCACGCTGGCCGGGCCGCCGCTGGAGCGCCGGGCCGCGGCGGCAGGCCAGCTTGCCGCGATCACCGAACAGCGCGCCCAGCGCGGCGAGAGCCCGAGCGCCGATGCGCTGCTGGCCCGCGGCGAGGCACTGACCGCCGAATCCGCCCTGCGCGACCAGCGCGCCCTGCTCGCCCAGGCACAGACGCGCTTCGCCGTCATCACCGGCCTCGCCACCGCGCCCAGCCTGGCTGAGGACCGGAGCCCGCCGCCCCGCCCGGTGCCGGAGCATCCGCGCCTGCTGGCGGCCCGCCGCGCGGTGGGGACGGCACAGGCCGCCCTGCGGCTGGTGGAGGCGACTCCGCGCGACAGCCCCACCATCGCCCTGCAAGGCAGGCACGAGCAGTCCACCTATCCCGAACGCTTCGACACGCGGGTCGGAGTGGTCGTGCGCCTGCCGCTGGCGACCGAGGCCCGCAACCGCCCCCGCCTCGCCGCGGCCCAGGCGGAGGTGAGCCGTGCCGAGGCGCAGCTTGCGCTGCTGCAACGCGAACTGGAAATCGAGAGCCGTCAGGCGCGCCTCGGTTTCGAGGCGGCGCAGGCGCAATTGCGGCTGGCCGAGGCCGGCTTCCGCACCCTGGAGCAGCGCCGCCGGCAACTCGAACAGGCCTATGCCGTGGGGGAGATGCCGCTGGTCGAGGTGATCCGCGCCCGCACCGCCGCCTTCGACTCCGACCTCACCCGCGCCCGTGCGCGGGCCAACCAGGACCGCGCCCGCGCCCGGCTGAACCAGGCCCTTGGGGTGATGCCATGACCCGCCGCCGGACCTTGCTGCTGCTCGCCGGCGTGGGGAGCGCCGCGGCGACGGGCGGCTTCCTCGCCGGAAGGTGGCTGGCCCCGCCGGCACCGGAGGCGCCCGCCGCCGCCGTGCCGCAGGAGGTCCTGCCGACCGAGGTCGAGCTGTCGCCCGAGGCGGCGCGCAATTTCGGCTTGCAGACCGCTCCGGTGGAGCGGCGGCCGCTGGTCCGCACCATCCGCGTCACCGGCATGGTCGGGTTCAACGAGTTGCGCCTCGCCCACATCAACCCCCTGGCCCGCGGCCGGGTGCAGTCCATCGAGGTGGCGATCGGCCAGCGCGTGCGCCGGGGCCAGCGCCTGGCGGTCCTCGATGCGCTCGATCTGGCGGAGGCGCGGCACCAATTCGCCAGCGCCCAGGCCGCACTGCGCCAGGCCGAGGCCGAGACGACGACCGCGCGCGCCGCCCTGCAGCGTGCCCAGAACCTGGTGCGGAGCGGCGCCATGGCGCAGAGCGAGGTGGAGCGGCGCCAGGCCGAGCTGGCCCGGGCAGAGGCAGCGGTGCAGACCCACAGGGTGGAGTCCGAGCATTGGCGCGAGATGCTGTCGCGCTACAGCCCCGCGGCCATGGGCGGCCAGCAGGAGCCGGAGACGGTGAGCCTGGCCGGCGCCACGCCGGAGGATGCCCGCGGCGCCATCCTCGCGCCCTTCGACGGCGCCGTGCTCGCCATCGGCGCCACGCCGGGGGAACTGGTGGATACCGGCCGGGAGATCTTCGCCCTGGCCGACCTTTCGACGGTGTGGGTCCAGGCCGACCTGCCGGAGCGGGACCTGGGCGCGGTGCGCCCGGGCGCCGCCGTCAGCATCGCCGTCGAGGCCTATCCGGGGCAGCGCTTCCCCGGACACGCCGCCTATATCGCCGACCAGCTCGATCCCCGGACCGGCACCGCCAGGGTACGGTGCGAGATCCCGAACGCGGATGGGGCGCTGAAGGTCAACATGTTCGCCGTCGTGGAGATCGAGGCGCCGCTCGGCCGCGAGGGGCTGGTGGTGCCCGATGCGGCGCTGCAAAGGATGGACGACCAGCCGGTGGTCTTCGTGCAGTTGGCGGAGAACCGCTTCGCTCGCCGCGACATCCGTCCCGGGCTGCGCCAGGGCGGGCTGACGGAGGTGGCGGATGGGCTGGAGCCCGGTGAGGTGGTGGCGACCCAGGGCAGCTTCCGCCTGAAGGCCCTGCTGCTGCACAGCCGCTTCGGGGCGGAGGACTGAGCGCCGATGATCGCCCGCCTCGTCGATGCCGCGCTGGCGAACCGGGCCGTGGTGCTGGTGCTGGTCGGCATCCTGGTCGCCATGGGGCTGTATGACCTGCGGCGGCTGCCGATCGATGCGCAGCCGGACATCTCGCCGCGCCAGGTGCTGGTCATCACCCAGTCCCCCGGCCTCGGCCCGCTGGAGGTGGAGCGGTTCATCACCTTCCCGGTGGAGTTGGCGCTGCAGGGCCTGCCGCATATGGAGAACCTGCGCTCGGTCTCGCGCTACGGGCTCTCGGTGGTCTATGTCCGCTTCAGCGACGACACGGACATCTACGCGGCGCGCAACCTGGTCTTCTCCCGCCTGCCCTCGGTGCGGATCCCACCCGAATTCGGCACGCCGGAGATGGGGCCGGTCTCCACCGGCCTGGGTGAGATCTTCCAGTTCGAGGTGCGCGGCGCCGGCCATTCGCTGATGGAGCTGCGCACCATCCTGGACTGGCAGATCGCGCCCCGGCTGCGGCAGGTGCCGGGCGTCATCGACGTCAACGCCAATGGCGGCGAGCTCAAGACCTATGAGGTGCAGGTCGCGGCCGACGCGCTGACCCGCTACGGCCTGTCCCTGGCCGAGGTTTTCGAGGCCATCAGCCGCAACAACGGCGCCCGCGGCGGCGCGACGCTGGAGCGCAACGGCGAGCAGGCGGTGATCCGTGGCGAGGGGCTGATCCAGGACCCCGCCGATATCGGCCGCATCGTGCTGCGCACCGGCGAGGGCGGCGTGCCGCTCTATGTCCGCGACATCGCCCGGGTGGTGGAGGCGCCCCGTCCGCGCCTCGGCGCCGTGACCCGTGACGGGCGGGGCGAGGCGGTGGTCGGCGTCGCCCTGATGCTGCTTGGCGAGAACACGCGGGAGGTCGGACAGCGGGTGAAGGCGGCGGTCGAGGCGATCGGCCCGAGCCTGCCGCCGGGCGTCGAGATTGCCCCCTATTACGACCGCGCCGACCTGATCGCGCGCACCATCCAGACCGTGGCGAAGAACCTGGCCGAGGGCGCGGCGCTGGTGGTGGTGGTCCTGCTGGTGCTGCTGGGCAATATCCGCGCCGGGCTGGTGGTGGCGCTCGCCATCCCGCTCTCCATGCTCGCCGCCGCGACGGCGATGGTTCATGCCGGCATCTCGGGCAATCTGATGAGCCTCGGCGCCATCGACTTCGGCCTGATCGTGGATGGCGCGGTGGTGATGATCGAGAATGTGGTGCGCCGCCGGGCGGAAGCGCCGAAGCGCCCGATCGAGCAGGTGGTGCGGGAGGCGGCGCATGAGGTGGGACGGCCGATCCTCTTCGCGGTGACCATCATCACCGTGGTCTACCTGCCGATCCTCAGCCTGCAGGGCGTCGAGGGCAAGATGTTCCGGCCCATGGCGCTGACGGTGATCTTCGCCCTGGTCGCCTCCCTGGTCCTGACCCTGGTGCTGATGCCGGTGCTGGCGACCTACGCGTTGCGACGGCCTGTGGCGGAGGGCGACAGCCGCGTCATCGCCTGGATCCGCCGCTACTACGCGCCGCTGCTGGCGCGGACCGAGCGGCATCCGGTGCCGACCATCGGCCTGGCGCTGGCGCTGCTGGTGGCGAGCGGCGTGATCGGCACGCGGCTCGGCGCCGAATTCATCCCCCGGCTGGATGAGGGGGCGCTGGCCGTCACCATCACCAAGCTGCCGAGCATCGGCCTTGGCACCGCGGTCGAGACCACCACGCTGATCGAGCGCACGCTGCGCCGCTTCCCGGAGGTGGAGACGGTGGTCAGCCTCTCCGGCAGCTCCGAGATCCCGACCGACCCTATGGGAGTGGAGCAGAGCGACAGCTTCATCATCCTCAAGCCACGTGCCGAATGGACCACGGCGCCGGACCGCGAGGGGCTCATCAGGGCCTTCTCCACCGCGCTGGACCGGGAGGTGCCGGGGCTGCAGCTCTCCTGGTCGCAGCCGATCGAGATGCGCATGCAGGACATGCTGCAGGGCGTGCGCTCGGATGTCGCGGTGGTGATCTATGGCGACGATCCGGCGGCACTGCGCGCCCAGGCGGAGGCGACCGTGCAGGCACTGTCCCAGGTGCCGGGCGCAGCCGATGTGAAGGCCGAGCAGACGGCGGGCCAGCCCTACCTGCGCATCATCATCGACCGCGAGGCGGTGGCACGCTACGGGCTGAACGCCTCCCAGGTGCTGGACGTGGTGGAGGCGCTGGGCGGCCGCACCGTGGGAACGCTGGTGGAGGGCAATGCCCGTTTCGACATCCGCGTTCGCCTGCGGCCGCGGGACCGGAGCGACCCCGACGGCATCCGCCAGCTCCGTATCGCCGACGCCACCGGCCGGGCAGTGCCGCTGGTCCAGCTGGCGGAGGTGCGGATCGAGGACGGGCCGGCGCAGATCAGCCGCGAGAAGGGCCGCCGCCGCATCACCGTGGAGGCGAATATCCGTGGCCGCGACATCGCCAGCTTCGTGGCCGAGGCGCAGGGTGTGGTGGGGCGGCAGGTGCATCTGCCGCCGGGCTACAGCATGGAATGGGGCGGCCAGTTCCAGAACCTGCAGGAGGCGACGGCGCGGCTGACCATCGTGGTGCCGGCGGCGCTGGCGCTGATCTTCGCGCTGCTGTTCATCATGTTCCGCAGCGTCAGGCTTTCGGCGCTGATCTTCGTCAACGTGCCCTTCGCCGCCACCGGGGGCGTGCTGGCGCTGTGGCTGCGCGGGCTGCCCTTCAGCATTTCGGCCGCGGTGGGCTTCATCGCCCTGTTCGGCATCGCCGTGCTGAACGGCGTGGTGCTGGTGAGCACCATCGTCGAGCAGCGGCTGGAAGGGAAGGACCCGATGACTGCGGCGCGGGAGGCGGCGATGCTCCGCCTGCGCCCGGTGCTGATGACGGCGGCGGTGGCGAGCCTCGGCTTCCTGCCGATGGCCGTCTCGACCAGCGCCGGGGCGGAGGTGCAGCGGCCGCTCGCCACGGTGGTGATCGGCGGCCTGGTCACGGCGACGATGCTGACCCTGCTTGTACTGCCGACGCTGTATCCCTGGGTCGCCGGGCGAGCCGCCCGCAAGGAGGCGGAGGAGGAGCCCGCCGACAAGGTCTCGCTGCGCGCCGCGGAGTAGGGTCATGACGATGATCCGCACGAAAACCCAAGCAGAGGCCGCGGAGTGGGTTGTAGCGACGCGACAGGGGCCGGGATAGGCCGGACCCGAGTGCAGTTCCGCCTGCGCTAAAAGGCTAGGGTGGCAAAGCTGGCTGCCATGATGCGTTGAGGAGGCAGTCTTCGAGGTTTCCTGGAGGCGCAGGATGGCCAGGGTATCGGCGCGAGCACGGCCGGAGCGGGAGCGGGTGCTGGCCCCGTGCGGAGGGGCCGCCCAGGCTGCGGCGGGCACCTGCGATTGCGCTACGAGAACCGCCGCAATCTGGTGACCCTGTCCGGCCCGGTGTGGCTGCGTCTGCGCATCCGCCGCTGCGAGCGGGAGGGCTGTCCGCGCTTCCACATCCCCTACCGGCCGGAGGCGGAGGGCGCCCTGGCGCTGCCGCAGCACGAGTTTGGCCTGGACGTGATCGCCCTGGTCGGGCTGTTGCGCCACCGTGACCACCGCAGCGTGCCGGAGATCCACGCGGCCCTGCGCGGGCGCGGGGTGGAGATCGCCGAGCGCAGCGTGACCAACCTGCTCGACCGCTACGACGAGCTCCTGGCCACGGCTCTGACCAACCCGCGGCGGCTGCGGCGGGTGCTGAAGGCCCAGGGCGGGGTCATCCTGGCGCTGGACGGGCTGCAGCCCGGTCTCCGCCCGGCGGTATCATCAAGTCTCATCTTGGTCCGAAACCCACATTCAGACCGGTCGAGACTTCGGCGGAGATGGCCCTGGAATCAAGCTCAGTTGCATGGCCACCAAGACAATCCGGACATCAGAGTATTTCAATCGAGCATGGATACGCGGTAATCCTCGCCTTCCCAGAGACCTGTTCCCGTCCAGCGGAAGGTGAATATGACCTCCTCGGTTGCAGCCGCTGCCCGAAGGTCGGCGACATGCGTTCCGAAGCCGCTGTCGTGGGTTGGCGTGTTTTGTAAGCTGTGCCAGCCGTCGTCGCTCCAGTGCACCGTCGCAGGCGCGGGCAATTCGACGCGCAGCGGCAGGTCGCCGCGGGCAGCGCGGCACTTGTTGTTCGGCCGCCAGGTGCCGCCGAGCCGGGGTCGCACCTTGTCCACCAGATAGCGCTGGACCGACTGCGACGGCGTGTCAAACACGCGCCCGTCGCGCAGCGAGCGCAGCAGTTTCACATGCTCCGCATGCGCCCACACCAGTGGCATCGCCGATCCCGAGGGATGACCGCGAAACAGTTTGCGCGCGGGTACATCCTCCGCATCCCAGACCTGCTCGGGCAGCAGCCCCTCGTCGCTGGCGAAACCCTCCATCGCGACGAGCAGTCGCTCGGCGCCGGCGCTGTCGCCAGCCGCGAGCGCGTAGTGGGCGCGCTCGCCCGTCAGCAGCGGCCAGGCGCGGCCAGTCCCGACCCCGTCAAACGAAGCGCCATCCGCGTGCTCACCATAGCCGTCGCCGTTGTAGCGGCGCCAGCATGGGCCGGCCGGCAGTTCGACGCGGAGCAGCGCGTCGATCACCTTGAGCGTGTCGAGGATCCGGGGATCGTCGGGCGCGCGCAGTCCGAAGCGCACGAGCGCGAGCACGTCCGGGCTCACCACCGCCGCGGCCGGCTGCCGCGTGCCGTCGCCCGGCGCCCGGTTCTTGATCGGTACGAAGCCGGTAAGTGGCGAGGCGGCATCCGCGGTCTGCGGTGGCGTGACGCGCACGTAGTAACCCGCGACGCCGAACTCACGCACGAGCGGGGTATCCGTTACGTAGATCCAGCGCTCGATCAGATCGTTCCAGAGATCGGCGGTATCGCGAAGATAGGCGGCCTCCTCCGCTCCCTCGGCGAGGTCCGCGGCGATGAGCAGCGCGGCGATCTCCGCGGCCAGGGTAAAGGGCGTGTAGCCGCCATCCTCTTCCCAACGGTCCTGCCCTGTCACAGGGCCGTTGCGCGCGATGAAGCCGGCCGCGCGCCGCACCATGGGCCAGAAGCGCCGGACCTCCACCGCCGAGAGGCAGCCCTCGCGCAGCGCGAGGCCGACGAGCAGGATGGGCAGCGCGCACTCGTCCATTTGCGTGCCGTTCCAGTAGGGCGTGCCGTCGAGCCAGCAATTCTGCGGCCAATGGCCGTCCGCCTCCTGGGTCGCGGCGAGGTAGTGCAGGACACGTACCGCGTCGGCCGTCGCCCCGGCGGCGAACAGCCCGCCAGCGGCCTCCACGAGGTCGCGCGGCCAGACCAGGTGATAGCCGCCAAGGTCGCCATCGCCCTTCGAGGCGCCCCAGGGCACGGAGAGGCTGGCGATCAGACCGCCGGGGAAGGAGTTGGCCTCATGCGTGCGCAACACCGCGGTACTGATACGGTAGGGGCGGCGGCCGGGCGGCGCGGCGCGGCCATCGAGGGGCAGCAGGCCCGCTTGCCACTCTCGCCACTCCGCGACGAAACCGGCAAGCGCCGTCTCAACCCCGGCCGACAGGCTCGCGCGCGCGCGGTGCGCCGCCTCGGCCGCGTCCCGGCCGAAACCGAGTGCAAGGTCGAACGTCCCGTGACAGGCGTTGAGGTCCACCTCGCCGGTCAGTGCCACGTTGCCGTTGCGAGCGTGGTCGTAGGTCCAATGCAGTTCGCGGTGGCGCACCAGGTCCTGCCAGCCATCGGAGATGCCCACGAAACCCGCCGCGCGGGCAAGGAACGGGACCGAGCAGGCAATCGCAAGCGCTGTTCCCATCCCCTCGGCGAAGAGCATCGGCACGCCCTTCCACTCATCCACCCAGCCCGTGTTGCCCGCGCCTTTGTTGACGAGATGCGGCGCGAGCAGGACATATAGCCGGTAGTCGGTCAGCGCACCGTGGAGCGGCCGGAAGTGCACGCGCTGTAGCAGCACATCGCGTTCCGGGTCGCAGAGCACCGTCTTCTCGATACGGAAGCGCCCTTGCCGGCAGGCATTCTCCAACAGGATGGCGGGCACGCCATCCTCCACCGTACCGGCCGTGCTCGCCGTGTCGCGCTTTTCCTCGGCAAAGAACCCGTCGCGGGGGGGCGGTGACGATCAACCCGCAATCGCGGGTACAAGCGTGGTCGAGGCGCGGATGGTAGACCTCGTTCAGGATGCCATGGCTGATCGTGAACCAGACGCGGCTGCGGCCAGAGAGGGCGGTGCCGACTGCGCTCTTCGCGCTCGAGGTCCACCGGGCAGGGATGCCTGGCCAGCCTGGCGCGGGACTCACGAAGGGCATGCATCCTCTCCAGTCGCACCGCCGGGGACCGAGGCGAGCCTACCGGCGCCACCAGTTCCCGGGGCTTGCCGCCTCCGCCGTGGTCACGCGAATGCCCGCCCCAAATCGCCACGCAGGCGCCGCGACTATCACGCCATGCGCTTCGCCTCGTGTCCATAATGCAATAGCTTAGGGCGTCAGTATAGATGCGCTCGGCCGATGGCTGCGCGGTAACTGCTCAACCCGGAGCGAGGACGGAGTGGCTCTGTAGGGTTGCGCGAATGGCGCGGTAGGCATCGATGCCGTGCCGCGCAGCGGTGCCGCTTCCCGATGAAGCACATGGATGTGCTGGAGTAGGTGACCAAGTATCGGGTGCCGCTCAACTTCTTCGAGCCTGGCGAAGTTCAATGGCGGCATTCTCGCCGACCGGACGCGGGGTAAGCTGACCGCCTTCTGCGACCGCGAGGCCACCAACATCCTCGCTCTCAACCTGGCGCGCGACATCATCCGCCGGGATCGCATGTTGTTTGCGCCGCGGCATACGATAGCTCCTTCAGCAGCTTCGTACGGTCCCAAGCACGGAATTTCCGACAGTCCCGCGCACAGTACGATGTCTGCACCCCCGGTCAGGCGAGGACCGTGGAGCGGGACGCTGCTGCCGCACGCATCTCGGCTGCCTCGACGCGGAGTACGGTGAGGCGCCGCAGTCGGCCATCCTGGGCCGGCCGGTCGATGGACTGGCCCTCAGACAGTCCCATCAGGCCGGCTCCCACCAGCGATAGCACCGAGATGCGCCCATCAGCGATATCGGCCTTGCTTGGCAGTACTACCAGCCGCACCCAGCGCGCCTCGCCCGTTACCGCGTCGCGGAACTCCACCCGCGACCCTACCGCGACGGCGCCGGCAGGCAGCCGCTCCGCCGGCACCACCTCCGCGCGGCCCGCTTCTTCGATCAGCAGCTGCGCCACCAGCGGGCTACGCCGCAGCATCACGCTTGCCAGCGCGACCAACCGGGTGTGGTCCTCGACCGACAGCACCACCGGCGGGCGTGGGGCCTCCCCCATCCTCGTCGGCACCCTCGAATCCTCCTCGCTATCATGCCGTCGTGGGCGGCAAATCGGCGACCTCATTTGCTCCTGTGCCGAGCGCTCCTCAGCCTTCAGGCGGCCTGTTTCCGATGAGGGATATGATGTGCATCGAAGCGCCACCAAACAGCACGACAGGCATCGAGCTTGTCGGGACACGGGTGGCGGGTCAGATCATCAGTAGTGGCGGATACGATTTGGCTCAGCCTTCCAGGGCTTGCAGCCTCTTCCTGTCGCAACCGGCCCTCGGCCAAGGCCGCCCTGAGTGCCCGGTTCCCGGCCTCCAGGGCAGCGACCCTTTCAGCCACGGCCTTGCTCGTCACCTTGGCCCGGCAGCATGGCATTCTGCGCGATGCTGGGCGAGGGGATCGATCGCAGGGCCGCTCCAGTTGGTCTTGGATCCTGTCTCATCCCGGCCCGACGTCGATCCCGAGCTGGACGCGCAGCCGCCGGAAGGCGGGAACGAGGCCGGTCACGCGCGCCGGACCCGGGGCTTGGAAGCATCGCCTGCTTGAACCGCCCGACTGAGGCCTTTCCGATCGTGCGGACCATCCGGTCCTTCCCACAGACCTCCTCAAAGCGGACGGCGATACCCTTCAGTTCATCGAACACCTTCGGCTTGAGGCGACGTTCCTCATGATAGCGCGCCAGCAGTTCGTTGAACGTGACATCCGGCTGCCGCTCCTCATCACCCGCTCCTGGTCGGGTGGGTGCTATTGTCGGCTGGCTGGGCAGCAGGGCCGAGGTCGCCGTCAAAGGCGGAACGAGCGGCGGCCATTCGCCCTGCAACCGGGCGATCTCTACGTCGAAGATCTGGACCAGGGCCCGCACCAGCGCATGGTGCAGCAGCGCCAGTTCTTCTGGAGAAGGCTGCGGCCGGCCTTCCTGCACCACCAGGTCTGACGCGAGACCTCCAACGCCCCGCCAATCGCGCTCGCGCAGTGCGTCCAGCCAGAGTTCCCGGTTGTCGCGGCACGATTGGAGCAATTCGGCAGCCTCCGCCGCCCGAGTCGCGTGGATGGTCTGCAGGCTGCGGGACAGCTGATCCCGCGCGTAGCGGCCCGCGATCCCCTCCGCACCGGCGGCAGTGAGGGCGGGCGGAGGCTTAAGCGACCTTAGAGAACTCGCGGTGACCGTGCCGCCGGGCAGGCGGAGGGCCGAGAAGCGCTCCTCGGCACGGTGCGCGACCGGGCCAAGGCGCCGCTTGGCCTCTTGGGGATTTTTGGTTCCAAGCGATTCGAGAAGCTCTCGGCGTCCCGCGGCCTGCCGCAACTCGGGTGGCGCGGAACGGCGGACCCAGTAGACCCCAGTCTTGGGATGGCGATGCAGACAGGTCACGAGCGTCACAGCGTTTGTAGCACCCCGTTGTATCACCGGGCACCGCTAAAGCTGCCGATTTCCTGACTTTCCTTGCGCCTCGGCCACTTGGATTGTGGCTGGCGTCCCCTAGGGGATTCGAACCCCTGTTACCGCCGTGAGAGGGCGGTGTCCTAGGCCTCTAGACGAAGGGGACCCGGTGGCGAGGCGGCTATCTACAGCCGGATGTGCCCGGGATCAAGCGCCTCCGGACGCATCCTGCCGCTTTCGTCGCGCGGCCGGATGCCACCCCTCGCGGCAGGTCCGGTTTCCGATGCGCCGTGGCCGCCCCACGCCCTATCGGCCCAGCCGGACCTCGCCGGTCACCCGCCCGCTGCGTGGCTCCACCAGCAGCACCCGGTCGCCATCCGGCCGCGCCACCCATATCCCGAGCCCGCCCTCGGCCGCGGCGATGCCGGCGATCCGGGTCCCCTCCGGCTGGTCCAGCGCCATCTCCCAGCGCCCGGACCCGGCGGCACCGCCAACCCGCTGGACGATCAGCAGCACCAGCGTCAGGGTGCCCCCCACGATCAGCAGCCCCATCACAACGACCAGAATCTTGAGCCCCCGCACCGACCTTCCCCCCGCCTTATCCACCGCCGCCGCCGAAACCTTCGTGGTCACGGCCGGCCCGGAAGCCGCCGGCTTCCGCGCCGACCGCTTCCTGGCGGAGGCGATAGGTTCGCTCTCGCGCTCCCGCGTCAAGGCGCTGATCGCCGAAGGCCGGGCCAGCCGCGACGACCGGCCACTGGTCAACCCCTCGGAGGCGATCCGCCCGGGCAGCCGCTACGCGCTGCATGTGCCGGCGGCCGTCTCCGCCCTGCCGCTGCCGCAGGACATCCCGCTGGCCATCCTGCATGAGGATGCCGACCTCATCGTGCTGGACAAGCCGGCCGGCCTGGTCGTCCATCCGGCCCCCGGCAACCTGGACGGCACGCTGGTCAATGCGCTGCTCGCCCATGCCGGGGAGGATCTGCCGGGAATCGGCGGCGAGAAGCGGCCAGGCATCGTGCACCGGCTGGACAAGGACACCTCCGGCGTCATGGTCGTGGCCAAGACCGAACGCGCCCACCGTGCCCTGTCGGAAGCCTTCGCCGCCCGCGACCTCGACCGTGACTACCTCGCCCTGGTCTGGGGCCTGCCGGAACCGCCCGCCGGCGAGATCGATGGGGTGATCGGCCGCCACCCCACCGACCGCAAGCGGATGGCGGTGCTGGCCGGGCGGGATGCCGAGCGGCGCGGCAAGCCGGCGCTGACCCGCTATGCGACGGAACGCGCCTGGGGCGCCGCCTGCGCCCTGCTGCGCTGCCGCCTGGCCACCGGGCGCACGCATCAGATCCGGGTGCACCTGTCCCAGGCCGGGCACCCCCTGGTGGGCGACCCCGTCTATCTGCGCCGCACCCCCGGCGCCGCCCGGCTGCTGCCGGTGCCGCAGCGGGAGGCTTTGCTCGCCTTCCCGCGCCAGGCGCTGCATGCGGCGACGCTCGGCTTTCGCCATCCGGTAACCGGCCAGGCGCTAAGCTTCTCCACGCCGCTGCCGCCCGATATGGCCGCGCTGCTTGCCCTGCTGGAAGGAAACGGCATGGAAAGTAACGGCGAGTAACCGACCTGGGAAGTCGGTTTTTCTTGCCCGGCGGCCGCAAAAAGGCTACAAGAGCGGTGGCAGCGCAATACGGGTGCCGCTTGAAGCCTGGCCAGCAACAATCGCTCGCCCCGTCGTGACCGGGGCATGTTCCGCCAGGTGGGCCCGTATGGCGTTCGAACTGCCAGGATCGTCACCGGAGAAGGCCCCGCCGTCACGGGGTGGCCTATCCGGCCAGGAGGCAGATGTCCCCGATGGCTTCCACTTCGGTCATTCCCATTGCCCCCGAGGGCAACCTCTCCCGCTATCTGCAGGAGATCCGCAAGTTTCCCATGCTCTCCCCGGAGGAGGAGCTGCAGCTCGCCAAGCGCTGGAAAGAGCATGGCGACGAGCCGGCGGCGCATAAGCTGGTCACGTCCCACCTGCGCCTGGTGGCCAAGATCGCCATGGGCTATCGCGGCTACGGCCTGCCGGTGGGCGAGCTGATCAGCGAAGGCAACGTCGGCATGATGCAGGCGGTGAAGCGGTTCGACCCGGACCGCGGCTTCCGCCTGGCCACCTACGCGATGTGGTGGATCCGCGCCGCCATTCAAGAATACATCCTGCATTCCTGGTCGCTCGTGAAGATGGGCACCACCGCGGCGCAGAAGAAGCTGTTCTTCAACCTCCGTCGGCTCAAGGGCCAGATGGCGGCGCTGGAGGATGGCGACCTGAAGCCCGAGCATGTGGAGAAGATCGCCCGCGTGCTGGCGGTGCCGGAGCAGGACGTGGTTTCCATGAACCGCCGCCTGGCCAGCCCCGACCATAGCCTGAACGCGCCCGTCCGCGCCGATAGCGAGGGCGAGTGGCAGGACTGGCTGGTCGATGAGCAGGAGACGCAGGAGAGCGAACTGGCCGAGCGCCAGGACCTCTCCAACCGCCGCATGCTGCTCGGCGAGGCACTGAAGACGCTGAACGAGCGGGAACGGCACATCCTGATCGAGCGGCGCCTGAAGGACGAGCCGACCACGCTGGAGGAACTCTCCCAGCAATATGGCATCAGCCGCGAGCGGGTGCGGCAGATCGAGGTCCGCGCCTTCGAGAAGCTGCAGAAGAGCATGAAGACGCAGATCGTCGAGCGACGGCTCGCGGTGAGCTGATGCGGCGGTGTCGGGCCCGGATCGGCGGCCCGGGCTGGATTTGAGCGGCGGCGGGGCGACCCGCCGCCGTTCCTGCATCCAGGCCCATCCCCGGTGCCGATGGGCATCATGGCCCCGGCGGATTGGACCTGGCGGCGGCGCGCTCCCAATTCCGCTCCATACCCGATGCCAGGAGATCGCCCGATGCCCGATGCCCATCCCCATGCCACCCCGGCCCCTTCCGGCCTGCGGATCGGCCATGTCCACCTGAAGGTCGCCGACCTCGATCGCGCCCTCGGCTTCTGGCGCGACGTGATCGGGCTGGAGGAGCAGCAGCGCATGGGCCGCCAGGCCGTCTTCCTCTCGGCCGGCGGCTATCACCACCACATCGCGCTGAACACCTGGGAGAGCGAGGGCGGCACTTGGCCGCCGCCCGGCACCACCGGCCTCTATCATGTCGCGCTGCTCTATCCGGACCGGCCGGCGCTGGCGCAGGCGCTGCGGCGGGTGCTGGAGGCCGGCATCACGCTGGAGGGCGCGGCCGACCATGGCGTCTCCGAGGCGATCTACCTGCGCGACCCGGACGGCAATGGCGTGGAACTGTATCACGACCGCCCCAGGGCGGAGTGGCCCCGCGATGCCGCGGGCGGGCTGGCCATGGTGACGCGGCGGCTCGACCTCCCGGCCCTGCTGGCGGAGGCCGAGGGGTAGCCGCCCGAGGATGAAATCCGGATTCCTTTGACCATTGCAGGGCCATGATGGCTGAATCGGCACCGCTGGGGCTTCAGCCTGCGGCGCGCCCCGGCGGCACGGGAAAGCGGATGCCGGTCGCCTGACATCGTCTGCCGGAGAGGCGCCTCCCACCCGGCAGCCCGGTCTTGGCGGAATGGCTGGCGGCCTCCGGCATGCTCTCCCGGGCACAAAAGGATGCCGCCGCCGGGAGCCGAGCGATGCGCGCCTGCGATCTGATGACCGCGAAGGTCGCCACCATAGCCCCGAATGCCCCATTGCATGTCGTAGCCGAAACGATGGTCGAGCGCGGTGTCACCGGCCTGCCGGTTGTGGATGGCGCCGGCAGGCCCCTCGGCCTGGTCACCGAAAGCGACCTGCTGCACCGCCTGGCCGCAACCGAGCAGCGGCAGCACGGCTACCTCTGGGGCGTCTTCCATTCCATCAGCCGGCAGGCCGACGAATATGCCCGCTCGCACGGTCAACTCGCCGCCGATGTCATGACCCTGGCCGAGGATCTCGTCACCGCGACCGACGACACCACCGCCGAGCATGTCGCCAAGGTGATGGAGGAGCGGCGGATCCGCCACATGCCGGTGGTGCGCGAGGGCGACAGGCTGGTCGGCATGGTCACCCGCGCGCATCTGCTGCGGGCGGCGCTGGCCCTGCCCGAGCACCGGGACAGCCAGGCGCCCGACAACGTCATCCGCCGCGAGGTGATCCGCGCGATGCGCCAGCAGCCCTGGGCCGATACCCATTTCACCTTCGTGGAGGTCAGGGATGGCGTGGTAAGCTTCAGCGGCCTCGTCCGCAACGAGCATGTCAAGCGCGGCCTGCGCGCGCTGGCGGAGGAGGTGGAGGGTGTGAGGGAGGTGGTGTTCCATACCCAGCCGACCCCCTCCTACTGGATCGGCGCGCCCTGAGGGTGCCGGCCGGACCACGCTTGACGCCGGCCGAACCCGCCTCCATCCCACCCTGCCCGTTCCGCAGCCGAGGCGGCCATGACAGATCACAGCACGAAGGATGCTGCCGCAGATGCGGCAGCGGCGCCTTGGCACCGGCTTACGGCCGAGGAAGCCGCCGGGCGCCTGGGCAGCCCCCCCGGCCTCGGCCTCGCCAAGGAGGAGGCGGCCCGGCGGCTGGAGAGCCACGGCCGCAACGAGATCCGGGAGCAGCGGCGGCGCGGCGTCTGGACGATCTTCCTCGGCCAGTTCACCGATTTCATGATCCTCCTGCTGATCGTGGCGGCGGCGATCTCGGGCCTGATCGGCGAGCCCGAGGACGCCATCGCGATCCTGGCGATCGTGGTGCTGAACGCGGTGATCGGCTTCGTGCAGGAATACCGCGCCGAACGCGCGCTCCAGGCCCTGAAGCAGCTTGCCGCGCTGCGCGCCCATGCGGTGCGGGGCGGCCAGGTGGTCACGGTGCCGACCCCGGAACTGGTGCCGGGCGACCTAGTGCTGCTGGAGGCGGGCAGCGTCGTCCCCGCCGATCTCCGCCTGGTCGAGGCGGTGCAGCTCCGCGTCGACGAGGCGGCGCTGACCGGCGAATCGCAGCCCGTGGAGAAGCGCACCGTGCCGCTGGCCGAGGCGGACCTGCCGCTCGGGGACCGCAGCAACATGGCCTTTGGCGGCACCGTCGTGACCTATGGCCGCGGCCGCGGCATCGCCGTCGGCACCGGCATGGAGACGGAACTCGGCCGGATCGCCGCCCTGCTCTCATCGACCACGGAGGTGCGGACGCCGCTGCAGAAGCGGCTCGGCAGCTTCGGCCGGCAGCTTTCGCTCGCCGCCATCGCGATCTGCGTCCTCGTCTTCGCGCTCGGCGTGCTGCGCGGCGAGCCTGTCGTGCTAATGTTCCTCACCGCGGTGAGCCTGGCCGTGGCGGCGGTGCCGGAGGCCCTGCCGGCGGTGGTCACCATCGCGCTCGCACTCGGCGCGCAGCGCATGGTGCGGCGGAATGCGCTGATCCGCCGCCTGCCGGCGGTCGAGACGCTCGGCTCCGTCACCTACATCTGCTCGGACAAGACCGGCACCCTCACCCAGAACCGTATGCATGCCGAAGCCTTCCTGCTGGACGGCGAGCAGCATCAACACCTGCCCGGGCCGGAGACAGCCGGGCGGGAGCCCTGGAACAGCCTGCTCCGGGCGCTGGCGCTGAGCAATGACGCGAGCGCGGATGGCCAGGGCGCGATCCTGGGCGACCCGACCGAGGCGGCGCTCTTCGCCGCCGCGCACGAAGCCGGCTTCGAAAGGGCGGCGCTGGAGGCGGAGGCGCCGCGGGTGGCGGAGCTGCCCTTCGATTCCGAGCGCAAACGCATGACCACCCTGCATGCCCTGCCGGCCGGGGGCGGCGTGGTCGCCTATACCAAGGGCGCGCCCGAAGCGTTGATCGAGCGCTGCACCGCGCGCCTCACCGCCTCCGGCCTGGCGCCGCTCGATGCCGCGCCGTTGCTGGCGGCGGCGGAGCGGATGGCCGCCGAGGGCCTGCGCGTGCTGGCCATCGCGCGGCGCGACTGGCCCGCGGTGCCCACGGAGCTATCGCCCGAAACGGTGGAGACCGGCCTCACCTTCGTCGGGCTCGTCGGCCTCATCGACCCGCCGCGGCCCGAGGCGGCGCGGGCCGTGGACGAATGCCGCTCGGCCGGCATCACCCCGGTGATGATCACCGGCGACCACCCGCTGACCGCGCGTGCCATCGCCGCCCGGCTCGGCATCCTGGAGGAGGGCGAGGGCCGGGCGCTGACCGGCCGCGAGCTGGCGCGGCTCCCGGATGAGGAGCTGGCCCGGCGGGTCCGGGAGGTCCGCGTCTATGCCCGGGTGGACCCGGAGCAGAAGATCCGGATCGTTCGGGCCCTGCAGAGCCGCGGCGAGTTCGTCGCGATGACGGGCGACGGCGTCAACGACGCCCCGGCCCTGAAGAGCGCGGATATCGGCATCGCCATGGGCAATATCGGCACGGATGTCACGCGCGAGGCTTCGGACATGGTGCTGCTGGACGACAATTTCGCCAGCATCGTAGCCGCCGTGCGCGAGGGGCGGCGCATCTACGACAATATCCGCAAATTCATCCGCTTCGTGCTGGCCGGCAATACCGGGGAGATCCTCACCCTGCTGGCCGCCCCCTTCTTCGGGCTGCCGATCCCGCTGCTGCCGATCCACATCCTCTGGGTCAACCTGGTGACCGATGGCCTTCCCGGCCTGGCGCTGGCCGCCGAGCCGGAGGAGGAGGGCATCATGCAGCGCCCGCCCCAGGCGCCGGGCGAGAGCATCTTCGCCCATGGGCTCGGGGTGCAGGTGCTCTGGGTCGGCCTGCTCATCGGCGTGCTGGCGATCTCCACCCAGGCCTGGGCCATCGCCACCGGCTCGCCGCACTGGCAGACCATGGTCTTCACCAGCCTCACCTTCGCGCAGCTCTTCCAGGTGATGGGGGTGCGGACGGAGCGCCAGTCGCTGTTCAGGGCGGGGCTCGCCTCGAACCTGCCGCTGTTCGGCGCGGTGCTGCTGGGCGCGGCTTTGCAACTGGCGGTGATCTACATTCCCTTCCTGAACGACATCATGAAGACCCAGCCCCTTTCCGCAGCCGAACTGGCCTTCTGCATCCTGGTTCCGAGCCTGGTCCTGGTGGCGCTGGAAGGGGAGAAATGGCTGGTGCGGCGGGGCGTGATCCATCGCGGCCAGGCCAGGGCCCCGCTGGCGGGCCGGTAAACCGGGGTCGTTGCGGGCATGCCCCTGGCCTTCACGGGTCAGGGAGCCTAGATCGGGGAGGACATTCCCAGAGAGACAAAGCCTTGGACCTTCTCGCCGAGCCCAGCAGCCCGGCCGCCTCCCCCGTTGCCCTTGAGGCGGGGCGGCGGCGCACCTTCGCCATCATCGCCCATCCGGATGCCGGCAAGACCACCCTGACCGAGAAGCTGCTGCTCAGAGGCGGCGCCATCCAGCTCGCGGGTGCCGTGCGGGCCAAGGGCAATGCCCGGCGCACCCGCTCGGACTGGATGAAGATCGAGCAGGACCGCGGCATTTCCGTCGCCACCAGCGTGATGACCTTCGAGCGCGGCGGGCTGATCTTCAACCTGCTGGATACGCCGGGCCACGAGGACTTCTCCGAGGACACCTACCGGACGCTGACCGCCGTGGATGCCGCGGTGATGGTGCTGGACGCCGCCAAGGGCATCGAGAGCCAGACCCGCAAGCTGTTTGAGGTCTGCCGGCTGCGCGACATCCCGATCATCACCTTCGTCAACAAGATGGACCGCGAGGCCCGCGACCCCTTCGAGCTGATCGACGAGATCGAGAAGACCCTGGCGCTGGATGCCGCCCCGGTGGCCTGGCCGGTCGGCCGCGCCGGCGGCTTCGCCGGCACCTGGGACCTGCTGGAGAAGCACTTCCTGCCCGTGGATGCGGATGATGCCTCATCCATCCACCTCGCCGGGCTGGAAGACCCAAAGCTGGACCAGCTTGTCGGCGCGGAACGCGCCGCGGCATTGCGCGAGGAAGCCTCGCTTGCCGAGGCCGCCTGCCCTGAATTCGACCTGGAGAAATTCCGCGAGGGCCACCTCACCCCGGTATTCTTCGGCAGCGCGCTGCGCGATTTCGGCATCGGCCACCTGCTGGACGGCCTGGCCCGCTACGCCCCGCCGCCCGGCCCGCGCGAGGCCGATCCGCGCCCGGTGGAGCCCGGCGAGGAGCGGCTCACCGGCTTCGTCTTCAAGATCCAGGCCAATATGGACCCGAACCACCGGGACCGCGTGGCCTTCCTGCGGCTCTGTTCCGGCAAGCTGGTGAAGGGCATGCGGCTGAAGCAGGTCCGCACCGGCAAGCAGGTGCCGGTCAATGCGCCGCTCTTCTTCTTCGCCAAGGATCGCCAGGTGGCCGAGGAAGCCTGGCCGGGCGACGTGGTGGGCGTGGCCAATCACGGCACGCTCCGCATTGGCGACACGCTCACCGAGGGGGAGGATCTGAACTTCCGCGGCGTGCCCAGCTTCTCCCCGGAAATCCTTCGCCATGTGCGGCTGGAGGATCCGATGCTGGCGAAGAAGCTGCGCACCGCGCTGGACCAGCTTGCCGAGGAAGGGGTGGTGCAGTTGTTCCGCCCGCTGGACGGCTCGCCCCCCGTGGTCGGCGTGGTCGGGCAGTTGCAGCTCGATGTGCTGCAATCGCGACTGAAGGTGGAATACGGCGTGCCCGCCGGCTTCGACGCGACGCCCTGGCAGCTGATGCGCTGGGTCAATGGCGAGGATGCCGCCGCGCTGGAGCGCTTCGCCACGGCCAATCGCCGGGATGCCGGCGAGGACCATGACGGCGCGCTGGTGGCCTTCTTTGCCTCCGACTGGCGCCGCAAGCGGGCCGAGGAGGAATGGCCGATGCTGCGCTTCCACGCGGTGCGGGAGCAGCACGGGCTGGTCGCGGCACGGCGGTAGGGGGCGGATCGGGCGATGGACGCGCGCGGGGGTGCGATCGTGGATGCCTGTGGCGACCCGCAGCGGTTGGCCGCGCTGCACCGCTACGGCATCCTGGACACGGCGCGGGAGCCGGGCTTCGACCAGCTTGCGGAATTGGCCTCGCGCCTCTGCGCCACCCCGGTCGCGGTCATCAACCTCATCGCGGACCGGCGCCAGTGGTTCAAGGCGGAGGTCGGCCTCGGCATCCGCGAGACACCGCTCGACGTCTCGATCTGCCGGCACTTCCTGCTGCGATCGGGCCTGACCGTGATCCCGGACACCATGGCCGATCCCCTGCTCTGCCGGAACCCGCTGGTCACGGCCGATCCGGGTTTCCACTTCTATGCCGGCTGCCTGCTCACCACGCCGGAAGGCCATGCGCTCGGCACGCTCTGCGTGCTCGACCACCGGCCGCGCGACCTCGACGAGACGCAGCGCTTCGCCTTGCGGACCCTGGCCGACCAGGTGATGGCGCAGATGGAATTGCGCCTGGCGCTGCAGCAGCGGACGCTGCTGCTCCAGGAGGTCCATCACCGGGTCCGCAACAGCCTGCAACTCGTGGGCAGCGTCGTCGGGCTGCAATACCGCGGCATCACCGATCCCGAGGCGCGGGCCGCGCTGGATGACACGGCGCGGCGCATCCGCAGCATCGCCGCGGTGCATGAGCGGCTGCACCGGACGGACCGCCTGGATACCGTGGAGCTGGACGCCTTCCTGGCCGGGCTGGCAAGCGACCTCCAGGCCACGGCGCCGCAGGGGGTGCGCCTCGCGGTGCGGGCGGTGCCGGCCGTGGTGCCGAGCGGCATGGCGGTGTCGCTGGCGCTGCTGGTGGGCGAGCTGGTGACCAATGCGCTGAAATACGCCTATCCCGAGGGCGAGGGCGGCAGCGTCGAGATCGAACTGGCCCCGGCCGGGGAGGGAAGGCTGCGGCTTTCAGTGCGCGACCACGGGCAGGGCCTGCCGCCGGGTTTTGCCGGCGGCCAGGGGCGGTCGCTCGGGATGCGGCTGATCCATGCCATGGCGGCGCAGCTTGGCGCCGAGGCGCGGATCGGGAATGCGCATCCCGGAACGCTGAGCAGCCTCACTTTCGACCCCGCGGCGGCGAGCGCCTGATCGGGCCGGCATCAGGGCCTGGTGTAGTCCACGCCGAAACGGGCCACGAAGTCGTTGAACTCGTAGCGGTCCGCCCGCACCAGGCAGGGTTCGTCGCCGCCATGCCGGAAGGTATAGACCACCACCGCGCTGCCGGTCAGCGCGATCCGGCAGAAGCCCTGCTCCGGCGTTACCTGGCCGCCGGGGCAGAGGTCGAGGTCCATATGCGGGATCTTCTCCTCGAATCCCGCATAGGCGATGAAGCAGGCCTGCTCCGCACGCACCGCGCTGGCACCGGCGAGCATGGCAAGCGCGGCAAGGCCGGTGCGGATCGCGCGGCGCATGGGCTCCCTCCGGCAGGTTCTGTCCAGGCGCAGCATAGGACAGCGGCAGCGCCTGCCCAGCCCAGAGCGTTTTCCGTTCGCATTGGCTCACGGAATCCGCTCCAGACTTTTGTTTTAGCGAGCAAATTACTCCGCCCGGGTGATTCCGCCCGGACGGAGTTTGCTCTACCCGGCGAAAGGATCGCGCAACGTGATCGTGTCGTCCCGTTCCGGGCTGGTGCTCAGCAGCACCACCGGCGCCTCCACCAGCTCCTCGATCCGGCGGACATATTTCACCGCCGCCGCCGGCAATTCCGCATAGCTGCGGGCGCCGCGGGTGGAGCCGCTCCAACCCTCCAGCGTCTCGTAGATCGGCTGGGCCGCCGCCTGCGCGCCCATCGCCGCCGGCAGCCGCCGCAGCGTCTCGGCGCCGATCCGGTAGCCCGTGCAGATCTTCAGCTCCTCCAGCCCGTCCAGCACATCGAGCTTGGTGAGCGCGATGCCCTGGATGCCGCCGACCTTCACCGCCTGGCGCACCAGGCAGGCATCGAACCAGCCGCAGCGGCGGCGGCGGCCAGTGACGGTGCCGTATTCATTGCCCCGGTCGCCGAGGCCGCGGCCGATCTCGTCATGCAATTCGGTGGGAAAGGGCCCGGCTCCGACCCGCGTGCTATAGGCCTTGGCGATGCCGAGCACCATGCCGATGGCATCCGGCCCGATCCCCGCGCCCGCCGCGGCATTGCCGGCCACCGTGTTGCTGCTGGTGACATAGGGGTAGGTGCCGTGGTCGACATCCAGCATCACCGCCTGCGCCCCCTCGAAGAGCACCCGGGCGCCGCTGTGGCGGGCCGCGTCCAGCCGCTCCCATGCCGCTTCCGCGAAGGGCAGCAGCCGCGGCGCCAGGGCCAGCAACTGGTCGAGCAATTCCTGCTTGGCGAATTCCGGGGCGCCGAGGCCGCGCAGCAGCGAATTATGGTGCAGCAGCAATTCGTCGAGCTTGGCTGAGAGCGTCGCCGGCTCCGCCAGGTCGCAGAGGCGGATCGAGCGGCGCGCCACCTTGTCCTCATAGGCCGGGCCGATGCCGCGGCCGGTGGTGCCGATCCGGTCCTCGCCCCGCGCCGCCTCCCGCGCCTTGTCGAGCGCGGGGTGCAGCGGCAGGATCAACGGCACGTTCTCGGCGATGCGGAGGTTCTCCGGCGTTACCGCCAGGCCCTGCGCCGTCACCCTGGCGATCTCGTCCAGCAGCGCCTGCGGGTCCAGCACCACGCCATTACCGATGATGCCGAGCTTGCCCCGCACCACGCCGGAGGGCAGCAGGCTCAGCTTGTAGGTCTGCTCCCCCACCACCAGCGTATGGCCGGCATTGTGGCCGCCCTGGAAGCGCACCACGATCTCGGCGCGGCTCGCCAGCCAGTCCACCACCTTGCCCTTGCCCTCGTCGCCCCATTGGGCGCCGATCACGGCGACATTGGCCATTGGCTCAGCCCTTCTCCTCAAGCGGCACGGCGGCGCCGTCCCGCAGCACATGGGTGCAGCGCAGCCCTTCCGGCGCATCGGCCGGGGACAGCGCGGCGACGGTGGCGAAGCCCTGCTCGCGCAGGCGCCGCGCCGCATCCTCCGCCGCGCCGGCCGGGATGAAGACCCGGGGCCGGCGCGGCGGCATCGGCGCGGCGCGCAGCACCGCATCCGGATAGAGGCTCATGCCCGTCGCCGGCTCGTCGCCCTGCGACAGGTAGCGGCCGCCCCGGGCCAGCTCCCCGGCATTGCCCGGCCCATAGAGGGTGAAGGCGACGCCGACATGGTAGCGGAAGCCGCGGAACTCCACCGGGTCGAGCGTGATCCGCAGCCCCGGCGCGCGGGCCCGGATGGCGGCGATGACGGCGGCGGCATTGTCGGCGATGGCCCGCGCCGCCGGCGGCAGCCCGGTGCCGGCCAGCGCCGCCAGCGCCCCATCGGCCGCCCCCGCCGCCTGCAGCAGCACCGGCAGCGCGGCGGCCAGCGGCCCGGCCTCGGCGGCGAGCGCGGTGACGGCCGCGGCATCCTTGCGATCCAGCGCCCGGGCCAGGCGGCCGCGCAGCGCCGGCGCCACCCCGGCCGCCTCCAGCAGGGCTGGCGCCATGGTGGGCAGGGTGATGTCGAGGCTCACATCGGGCAGGCCAACCCGGGCCAGCGCCTCGGCCGCCACCAGCGCCACCTCGGCATCGGCCGCGGCGGCCTCGCTGCCGATCAGCTCGATCCCGGCCTGCGGCAATTGCCGCTCCGGGGCGAGCTGGGTGCCGCGCACCCGCAGCACCTGGCCGGAATAGCAGAGCCGCAGCGGCCGGGCCTGCTGCGCCAGCCTGGTCGCGGCGATGCGGGCCACCTGCGGCGTGGTGTCGGCGCGCAGCCCCATCATGCGCTGGCTGACCGGATCCATCAGCCGGAAGGTCTGCTCCGCCACGGCGGCGCCGGAGCCGGCCAGCAGGCTGTCCTCGAATTCCAGCAGCGGCGGCCGCAGCCGCTCATAGCCGTGGCCGGCGAAGGTGGCCATCATCGCCTCGACCAGCGCGGCCTCGCGCTCGGCCTCGGGCGGCAGCAGGTCCATCAGCCCGGCGGGGAGCAGGGCGGGGTTTGGCGTATCGCCGTTCATGGGGTCACGCGGATCGGGGTCATGGCTTCGATGTCATGCAGCCCGGTTGTGTGGCAGCGGGGCGGCGGGCCCGCAAGGGGCGGAAGCGCCGCGGAACCGGACCGGGGCCCAAACAAGCAGCGACCGGACCGCCCAGGCAAGGAACCCGGCCGGGCCTGGGGCCTTCCACCAGGGGAGTTTGCCGCAATGCAGCAACCCCCTTCCGGCCTCCCTGGCCCTCTTCCCTGGTCCATTTCCAGCAAGGAGCACCGTTTGGACGCCGCCGGACCCGCCGGCCTGCCGCTTGCCGGCAATGCCGCACACTCCCATGCCGCCGTGCACCTTCCCGCCCCTGCCCTGTCGCCGCTGCTCCAGGCGGGGCTGGCCGGCCTCATCTTCCTGGCCTGCCTGGTCCCCCCCTGCCATCAACGGCCTGCCGCTGGTCTTCCCGGATACCGAGGGCTACCTGGTCACCGCCCAGAGCTTCCGGCCGCAACACATCCGCGCCTTCGGCTATGGCGCCTTCCTGCGGCTGACGGGAGGGTTGTGGTCGCTTTGGCTGCCGGTGGTGGCGCAGGCGGCGCTGACCGCCTGGCTCGCCACCCGCGCCATCGCGCTGGAAGCGCCGCGATGGCCGCGGGCCTGGCGCCTGCCGGCGGCACTGGCGCTGGTGGCGGTGCTGCTGCTCGGCCACCTGCCCTGGCTGGCCGCCTGGGTGCAGCCCGATCTCTTCACCGGCCTGCTGCTGCTGGCGCTCTGGCTGCTGGCCGAGCACTGGCCGGCGCTGTCCCGGCTGGAACGGGGGCTGCTGCTGCTGACCGCCCTTGGCGCCGCCACCACGCATCTGACGCATCCGCCGCTGCTGGCGGGGATCGGGCTCTTCGCGCTCGGGGTGGCGGTATTGCGGCGGTGGTGGTTCCGCGCTGCCGGCCTGGCGCCGGTCCGGCGCATGCTGCTGCTGGGCTTCGCGCTGGCAGCGCTGAGCTGGGGCGCGCTCGCCGGGGCCAATTGGATCACCTACCGGGCGCCGTCCAGTTCGCTCGGCGGTTCGGTCTTCCTCTTCGCAAGGCTGGCGGCCGATACCGATGCGGCGGCGGCGCTGCGCCCGGGCTGCGAGGCCGGCGAGACCTGGGCCATCTGCGGGCATCTCGACCAGCTCGGCCTGTCGATGGACGACTTCCTCTGGCGCGACTGGTCGCCATTGCCGGCGCTGGGCTATTCCTCCGGCTTCATGCGGGAGGCGGCGGAGTTAAACCCCATCCTGCTCCGGCATGGCTGGCGGGATTGGCTCGCACACAGCGTTGCGCGAACCCCGCGCCAGCTCGGCACCGTCGAGCTTGGCAACGGCATGGACGCCGAGGGGCCCTGGATGCTCGCCAAGGACATGGGGCGCTATGGCATGGCGGACTTGGCCGGTGCCGTTTCGGCCACGAGGCAGGCCGAGGACGGCATGCGCCCCCTGATGCCGCGCCTCACGGCGGAGGTCCTGGCGGTGGTCGGGCTGGTGGCGCTGGCGGGGTTCGCAGTGCTCGGGCTGCATCGCCGCCGCCCGGCGCTATGGTGGCCGGCGCTGTTCCTGCTCGCCTGCTGGTTCGGCAATGCGGCCCTCGTCGCGCTCGGCAGCGATGTGCATGCCCGCTACAGCGCGCGGCTGATCTGGCTGGCGCCGCTGCTGGCCGGGATCCTGGCGCTGCGGGCGGCGGCGGCGGAGCGCCGGGATCAGGCGGCGGCCTGATCCGCGGCCTTGCGCCGCGCAGGCTTGCGCCGCTGCAGCCGGCCGAGATCGGCCAGGCGCCGGTCGAGGAAGGCCATCGCCGCCGCCAGGCCGGGGTCGTCGTCGCGCAGCCAATAGGCCAAGGTCGCGGCGTAGATGGCGCCGAGCGAGGCGCGGCGGGTGTACCAGGAGAAATCCGCCGAACGGTCCCCCGCCGCATGCCACAGGGCATCCGCGGTCCGGGCGGTGAGGCAGAGCGCCAGCCCGGCATGCCAGGGCAGCGCCAGCCGGCTCATCGCCCGCCGGAGCGCCGGCTTGTGCGGCGCCAGGGCGGCGAGGCGCAGTTCCACCACCCGGCGGATCCGGGCGGGGACGCGGCGCCCGGCCAGGTCCTCGGCCGCGGCGGCGGCCTCCATCTCGCGGTCGGCCAGGTCGCTCCAGGCGGCGATGGCGCCAACCGGGCCGGTGGGGAAATGGCTTGCCGCCAAGTCCGGCTCCTGCCCCGCCGCGGCGAGGCCGGCCCGCAGGCTTGCCCAATTCCAGCCCTGTTCCGCGGCGATCGGCAGCATGGCGCGGATCGCGGCGTCGCGGCTGGCGCTGCGCTCGATCATCGCTCGTCCTCCGCGGCGGCGGCGGCGCGGGCCAGTTCCTCGTTGAAGCCGAAGAGGGCGAAATCCTCCATCCGCATCGGGTAGAGGATGCCGTCCAGATGGTCCGTCTCATGCTGCATGACGCGGGCCAGCAGCCCCTCGACCTCGCCTTCCAGCGGCCGGCCCTCGGCGTCCAGGCCGCGGAAGCGGATGCGTTTCGGGCGGGTGACGCAGCCGCGCAGGCCGGGGATGGAGAGGCAGCCCTCCCAGGCGCTTTCCTCCTCCTCGCCCAGCGGCTCCAACTCCGGGTTGAGCAGGGCGGAGGCGCCATTGGGGCCGCGCCAGACGAAGAGGCGCAGCGGCACATGCACCTGCGGCGCCGCCAGGCCGATGCCGCCGGCATCCTGCATGGTTTCGACCATGTCGGCGATCAGGCGGCGGATCTCCGGTGCGGCGGGGTCGGCGATCGGCTCCGCCTCCCGCAGCAGGACCGGATGGCCCATGCGGGCGATCTTCAGGATGGCCATGGATGTCTCCGCCTGGGTTTGAGGGGCATGGGCGCTGGCAGGGAAAATAGGTGGGCAGGGCCGCAACAGCGAGGGCTTCCGGTGGCGGGGCCGACTGTGCTAAGAGGCCTGCCTCCGCGCCATTAGGGGACGGCGCGCAGGTTTTCGGGCAACCGGAAACCTGCGGTTCCGTGCACCTTGGTGCGGCGTTTTGCGTTCAGGCTATGGGTCCAGTTCGAACAGATCTCGTCCACAGCGACAGGAGGTTGAGCCGCGTGCAAGTCGTCGTCCGTGACAACAACATCGACCAGGCGCTGAAGGCGCTCAAGAAGAAGCTGCAGCGGGAGGGTGTGTTCCGCGAAATGAAGCTTCGCCGCCACTATGAGAAGCCGTCCGAGCGCCGCGCCCGCGAGGCTGCCGAGGCCGTCCGCCGCGCCCGCAAGGTGGAGCGCAAGCGGCTGGAGCGCGAAGGCTTCTGACCCCATCCGGCCTGCCCCAGCGCAGGCCAGGGATCGGTACAGGCAACCGCGGCGCGGGGTTCCACCCGCGGACCGCGGTTTTGCTTTTTGGGGAGCCGGACGTTTGTTCCGGCGGAACCCGTTAAGTGGCCGTCATTGTTTGATACATCAAAGGACTAGCCAAACGGCAACAATGCCGTCCAAGCTGCCAGGCTCAGATTCAGTCGCCACCTTCCGCCCGGGCCGGACTAAGCGGTGGTTCAGTACGAAGCGCAGTGCCCCGACGCATGGTGACGGTGGAGGATGTGATCAAGATCACCATGCGCTCTATGAGCTGCTTCCAAACATTCTTCTTCCGCTCCGTCACATGAGCTATGGCTAGCGCTCCTACAAAAGGGATCACTAGAATAGCAGCTTCCGATATCACGCTGCTCTCAACTGCCTGGAACAGCGCGCGGACGCACAAAACGAGTGGCACGTGCAGTAGATACAGCGTGAAGGTAGCACCCGATAGCCAGCGGATTGGCGCGCTGATACGCTGGACGATACCTGAGAACACCGGCCCGATTGCGTTGAACCCGAGTAAATTTACCGCAAAAATTAGCCCCAACACATAATCTTGTGCGAGTTCTGCCGGACCGTGGTCGAATAGGGCTTGGAAGCCGGCAAGCATACCGTAGCGGCGTGCCCAGAAGTCCGCACCAATGGCCACGATGATTGAGCCGAAGAAAAGAAGCCATCCGAGCCTGCGCCCAATCGTCCAGCGCGTGCAGGCGTGGTATGCTGCCCAGCCTGTGAGCCAAACCGGCAAAAGCGCGACAATCTGAGGGCCGGCCACCAAGGCGATAGCTACAGGCACCAGAATGCGAGTTATGCCGCGGAGATAAAAGACGAGTCCAAATATTGCGTAATAAGCCGCCTCATAGCTCAGCGACCAATAAGCCCCATTGCTGCCGGGGAGAATGTGTGCACCCCATGTTTCGTTAAGAAAAAGCAGCGACACCGGAAGATGCCATCCGCCGGATCCAAGCAATGGGGACCATGTGGCATAAAGAGACGGGCTCACCAGCGTCCCTACGTAGTCGAGAAGAGCGGTCAGGACCAGTGTCGGAACAATCACAGAATAGAGTCGGGCGCCTCGCGCAATGACGTAGTCTCTGCCAGATTTCTCTCGCTCATGGGAGACGTAGCCGATGACGAAGCCTGACAGCACAAAAAATATGACGACGGCTGGCGCTCCGTAAGGAGTTAGCTGCCAACCAAGTCCGCCACCGATGCTCCCTGATCCTACATGCCCTATGAACACCACGAATGCCGCCAGAAACCGGGCAGCATCGAGATAAAGAGAGGTTTCGCGCCGCATAGGGACTCCCTGTCTGAGATGCCCCTATGGGCGGCTCACAAAGACGGGGCAAACCACGGCCCCGCTCTCGTCCACTGTGCAATATTCCGCCCAAATGCAATATTCTCTTTACCTGATTTCCCATAACAAACGGGTGGGCGGCGAGACAGGCAGGCAGGGCGAATCGGGTGTGCCGGAGCGATCTACGGGGCCAACAAATCCCGATACCTCTCATGCCCCCTTGGCAAGCACTTCCATTCCGCGGCCGGTGAGGAGGTGCGCTCGTAGCGCCGCACGCGCTTGCTCGCCCCACGACTTCCAAAACGGACCATCAATCCCGCACTGGCCGGCTTATCCTGCCTCGGCATTTTCACTGTGGAGACAACCTCCCCGGCCTCCCACTCCGCCCGGCTAAATCACCCCCCGGGCTTCATTCCCCGGCCAGGACGGCGCAGGATGGCGCCGCCATTCGGGGAGGAACGGGCGATGACGGCAGGGCAGCACCCCATGCGGGGCGGCGCGGCATGGCAATGAGGCTGCACTGGTCCTCCCGCTCCCCCTTCGTGCGGAAGGTGATGGTGGCGGCGCATGAGACGGGGCTGGCCGGGCGGATAGAGCGCATCCCGACCCTGGTGGCGCCGACGCTGCGCAACCCCGAGGTGCTGGCCCGCAATCCCCTCGGCAAGATCCCGACCCTGGTGCTGGAGGATGGCTCCGCGCTGTTCGATTCCGGGGTGATCTGCGAATACCTGGACGGGCTGCATGCCGGGCCGCCGCTGTTTCCACCCGCCGGCCCGGCGCGGATCACGGCGTTGCGCTGGCAGGCGCTCGGCACCGGATATTGCGACATGCTGCTGCTCTGGCGCGCCGAACGGGCGCGCGAGGCGCCCCTCGCCACGATGCTGGACGGCTTCGCGCTGAAGCACGCGGCGGTGCTGGCGGCCTTGGAGGCGGAGGCGCCGGCGCTGGCGGCCACGCCCTTTGGCATCGGCCATGTCGCGATCGGCTGCGCGCTTTCCTATCTCGACTTCCGCTATGCCGGGGCGGAGTGGCGCGCCGGCCATCCGGCCCTGGTGGCCTGGCACGCGGCGTTCCGTGCACGGCCCTCGGTGCAGGCGACCGAGCATGTCGATGCCTGAACCACGCGCAGCCTGACCCGACCAACGGACGAGGAAACACCCATGGCCCGACTGCCCTATCTGGAAAAAGCCGACCTGAAGCCGGAAGACCAGGCGCTGCTGGCGCGCGACATCAACCTGCACAAGGCGCTGGCGCACAACCCGGCGGCGGCGCGCGCCTTCTCCGGGCTGGGGCAGTATATCCGGCACAAGACGGTGCTGGATGCGCGGCTGCGCGAGCTGGCGATCCTGCAGGTGGGCTGGCTGGCACGCTCGCCCTATGAATGGTCGCACCATGTGAAGATCGGCTATGATTTCGGCGTCACCGATGCCGATATCGAGGGGCTGATCGCCGATACCGCGGGCCGGCCCTCGGCGCTGGAGCCGCTGGCCCGGCTGGTGCTGCGGGCGGCGCGGGAGATCCATGCCGGGCCCGGTGTGGGCCATGACACCTTCGCCGCGCTGCGCGCCTCGCTCGACAATGAGGCGATCATGGACCTGGTGGTGACCGCCAGCTTCTACTGCGCCGTGGTGCGGGTGCTGGCCTCGCTGGAGGTGGATGTGGAGGAGAGCTACATGCCCTATCTCCGCAAGTATCCGCTGCCCATCTGAACCCACAGCCCGGGGCCGCCGCCCCTGGCCAAGCAGGGCAGGGCATGGGAAACCCATGGCCTGCCCAAGACCTGATCCAAGGGGAAAGCCATCGCCATGAGCGCAGCCAAGCCGGCGCAGAAGAAGCCCAGGGGCCGCCAGTTCTTCGCCAATCCAGGCCCGACCAATATCCCGGATTCCGTGCTGCAGGCCGTGGCCCATACCACCGTGGACTTCAACGACGGCGCCTTCCTTGAGGTCTATGATGCCTGCTTGGAGGGGCTGAAGCGGGTGCTGAAGACCCGCCAGCACATCTTCATGTACACCGCTTCCGGCCATGGCGCCTGGGAAGCGAGCCTGGTCAACCTGCTCTCCGCCGGCGACACGGTGCTGATCCTGGAGACCGGGCATTTCTCCGACAGTTGGGCGCATATGGCGCGCGACCTCGGGCTGGAAGTGCGGGTGGTGCCGGCCGATTGGCGCCGCGGCGTGGACATGGCCGCCGTGCGCGCCGCGCTGGCGGCCGATACCGCGCATGTCATCAAGGCGGTCTGCGCCGTGCACAACGAGACCTCGACCGGCATGGTGCTGCCGCTCGCGGAGGTCCGCGCCGCCATGGATGCGGCAGGGCATCCGGCGCTGCTGCTGGCCGATACCATCTCCTCGCTCGGCTCCATCGATTTCCGCATGGATGAATGGGGAGTGGATGCGGCGGTGGGCGGCAGCCAGAAGGGGCTGATGCTGCCGACCGGCATGAGCTTCACCGGCGTCTCCGACAAGGCGATGGCGGCGCACAAGGATTCGCGCCTGCCGAAGCACTACTTCAATTGGACCAACATGCTGGCGCGCCGGCACAAGAGCTTCGTCGGCACCGTGCCGATCAGCCTCTTCTACGGCTTGCAGGAATCGCTGCGGCTGATCGAGGAGGAGGGGCTGGAGGAGGTCTTCGCCCGCCATTCCCGCCTGGGCGAGGCGGTGCGGCGCTGCGTGCAGCACTGGTCCGGCAACAACGGGCCGCAGCTTTTCTGCACCAATCCCGGCCGCTTCTCGGACAGCGTCACCGCCGTGCTGATGCCGGAGGGGCATGACGCGGATGCGCTGCGCCGCACCGCGCTCGGGCGTTTCAACGTCTCGCTCGGCGGCGGGCTGTCGAAACTGTCCGGCCGGGTGTTCCGCATCGGCCATCTCGGCGACCTGAACGAGCCGATGGTGCTCGGCACGCTCTCCGTCGTGGAACTGGCGATGCGGCTGGAGAAGGTGCCGCACGCGCCGGGCGGCGTGGATGCGGCGATCGCCTATCTGGCGGAGGCGGCGTAGCACCCCCATCCCGGCCCTCCCCCGCCGCGGCGGGGGAGGGAGACGGGAAGGCTACAGCCGGAAATCCTTCAGCACCTCCGGCTTGAAGGCCAGGCCATGGCCCGGCCGCTCCGGCGCGGTGATCATGCCGTCCAGGACAGGCACGGGCTCCACCCAGAGGTCGTCGAGCAGCCCCATCTGCTCGATCCAGAGCCCGTTCGGGATCGAGGCCAGGAGCTGCACGTTCAGTTCCGGGAAGAGATGCGGCGCCATGCTCATGCCCCAGGTCTCCGCCACCGTGGCGATCTTGCGCAGTTCCGTCAGCCCGCCGCGCATCGGGTCCGGCTGCAGGATGGGCAGGCGGGGATTCTCCAGGAAGGGCTTGAGGTCGGCGCGGCCGAAATGCGTCTCGCCGCCGACCACGCGAAGGTCCAGCGCCCCGGCGCAGCGGAGATAGCCGGCATAATCATCGGCCAGCACCGGCTCCTCCAGCCAGTAGATGTCGTATTCCTCGAATTTGCGGCCCATCAGGATCGCGGTATCGGCGCTCCAGCCCATGTTGACGTCGATCATGATGTCGATATCCGGCCCCAGCGCCTCCCGCATCCGGCGCACATTCGCCAGGTCCGTGCGCAGGTCGTGCACATGCGCCACCTGCATCTTGATGGCCTTGAAGCCCTGGGAGACGTAATGCTGCGCCTTGGCGATCATCCCGTCGCCGCCGGCGCCGCGCCAGCAGCCGCTGCCATAGGCCGGAATGCTGGAGCGGTAATGCCCCCAGAGCCGGTGCAGCGGCAGCCCGGCGCGCTTGCCCACCGCATCCCAGAGCGCGATGTCGAGCGCGGCGATCGCCATCATGGCGATGCCGCCGCGCCCGGCGGTCAGCGTCGCGCGCCAGAGGTCGTGCCAGATCGCCTCCACCGCCGTGGCATCGCGGCCGATGACGCGGGGCGCGATCGCTTCCTCCAGGCACATGCCGATGGTGCGCAGCACCGGCGAGTTCAGCAGGTGCAGGTAGCCCATGCCGGTGATGCCGCCCTGCGTCACCACCTCCACCACCACCAGGTCGCGCATCGGGCCGAGCGCGTGGCCCTCCATCCAGGGGTCCTCGGCCCAGGGCAGCCGCAGCAGACTGGTGCGGATCTCGCGGATCGTCATGTCGGTCATTGGCCTGTCCTCTCCCTCGGTGATGTCAGATCGCGCGCCACGACCGGCGCGTCAGCGCCAGCGCCAGCAGCCCCTCGGTGCCGCTCACCACGCAGGCCCATTGCGCGCCGACCGCATCCGCCAGCAGCCCCAGATGCAGGAAGCCCAGCGGGCCGATGCCGATGCAGACCGACAGGATGCCGAGCACGCGGCCGCGCAGCTCCGGCGGCGCCGCCAGATAGACCAGCGTCGCCTGCATGATGCTGAACCCCGCCCCGCCCAGCCCCACCAGCAGCAGCGCCGCCCCCGCCAGCAGCGGCTGCGGCGCCAAGGCAAAGAGCGTCAGCATCGCCAGGTACAGCGTGATGCCGCCGACATAGCAGCGCCCATAGGCCGTGGGCGGCACCAGCCAGGCGATCAGCAGCGCGCCGCAGAAGGCGCCGACCCCATCCATGCTGGCGAGCAGCCCGATCGCCTCCGGCCCGAGATCGAGGCCGCTCTGCCCGATCACCGGCACCAGGCTGGTGAAGGGCCAGCCGAAGACGTTGAAGATGATGGTGACGATGAGCGTGCCCCGCAGCCGCGGCTCCCGCCGCACCACGGCGAAGCCCTCAGCGATGCGCGCCAGCACGCCGTCCGTCGGCGCGGTGCGCGGGCCGCGGCGCCAGCCGAGGCGGAAGGCCGCCACCAGCGCCACGGCATAGAGGACCACGCTGACCCAGAAGGCGCCGGCGATGCCGACCCCGGCGAAGATCACGCCACCCAGGGTCGGCCCCAGCATCCGGCTGGCATTGTTGGTGCCGACATCGATCGACATCGCCCTGCCCATGCGCCCGCTGCCCACCACCTGGCCAATGGTCAGCCGCCGCACCGGGTTGTCCGCCGCCCAGCTGAGCCCGTTGATGAAGCTGGCCACCGCCAGGTGCCACACCGCCAGCGCCCCCGCCTGCGCCAGCAGCGCCAGCACCAGGGAGGTGGCGAGGCTCACCAGCACGACGATGAGCAGCGCCGTGCGCTGTTCCAGCCGCTCCGCCCAGACGCCGAGGAAGGCGCCGAACAACCCCATGGGCAGCAGCCGCAGCATGGTCATCATGGCCACCAGGAAGGCCGAGCCCGTGGCGTTGTAGACGAAGAGGCTCACCGCCAGCATCTCCAGCCAGCGCACCACGAAGACCACCAGGCCGATGCACCACAGGCGCCGGAAATCCGGCACTGCAAAAAGGCTGTTCCGGTCCAGGCCGGGCTTCATCACTGCGGCTGCTTCCTTCCCCGGCCCGGGCATCCGCCGGCCTGCCGCCGCATCGTGCCGCCGGCGCCGCGCCCCGGCAATGGCGCGGGGCCGCGGCTTTCGGCATAATCGCGCCAGGAGACACCCAGGAAACATCAAGGAGAGGCAGATGGCCCGTCCCTTCGAAGGCATCCGCGTCATCGACGTGACGCATGTGCTCGCCGGCCCCTTCGCGGCCTATCAGCTCGGCCTGCTCGGCGCCGATGTCATCAAGGTGGAGCACCCGGACGACCCCGACCAGAGCCGCGACAGCGGCCCGGACCTGGCGCTCAACCGCGGCAATATGGGCACCTATTTCCTGACCCAGGCTTCCAACAAGCGCTCCATCACGCTCGACCTGAAGCAGGAGGCCGGGAAGGCGGTGCTGCGCCGCCTGCTGGCCGGCGCCGACGTGCTGGTGGAGAACTACCGCCCCGGCGCCTTCGAGGCTCTGGGCCTCGGCTATGAGGCGGTCTCGGCGCTCAATCCGCGGCTGATCTACTGCTCGATCTCCGCCTTCGGCCATGGTGGACCGCGCGGCAGCCAGACCGCCTATGACCATGTCATCCAGGCCACCTCCGGCATCATGGCCGCGACCGGCACGCCCGAGGTGAACCCGATCAAATTCGGCGCGCCCGCCATCGACTATGCCACCGGCACCATGGGCGCCTTCGCGCTTGCCAGCGCGCTGTTCCAGCGCGAGCGCACCGGGCGCGGCCAGCGCATCGACCTCGCCATGCTGGATGTGGCGATGATGATGCAGGCTTCGCATGTCGCGGCTTGGCTGCGCACCGGTAAGGGCTCCAAGCCCGCCGGCAACAAGCACCTGCACGCCACCAACAGCGCCTACCAGACGCGGGACGGGCTGGTGATGCTGGGGGCGAGCAACCTCAGGCAGCAGCGGCGCCTCTGGACGGCGCTCGGCCGGCCGGAGATGGCCAAGCCCGACAACGAATCCCGCATCGCCGACCGGGACCGCGAGGAAGCGGTGCTGGCCGAGATCATGCTGACCCGCACCGCGGAGGAATGGGAAGCCTTTCTGCAATCCCGCCACATCCCCGCCGCGCGGGTGCGGACCATGGCGGAGGCGCTGGACGACCCGCATATCGCCAGCCGCGAATTGCTGCACCGCTTCCCCGAAGGCGCGCCTGGTGTCGAGGGCGCCTTCGGCGTGCCGGTCGCCGCCTTCCGCATGGCGCATGGCGGGCCGCAGGTGGACAGCCCGCCGCCGCAGATGGGCGCGGATACCGAGGCGGTGCTGGCCGAGCTGGGCTATGCCGCCGGCGACATCGCCGCGCTGCGCGCCCAGCGCGTAATTTAGCGCGTCAGGCCGCGGCGCTGGGCCGCGCTTGCATCCGCGCGTGATGCGCGGTGATGTTCCGCAATCCGGGGTTGAGCGGCTGTCCGACCCCTTTGGCGAAATCGAGGAAGGCGAAGAGCAGGATATCCGCCAGGGTCAGCCGCTCGCCGCAGATGTAGCTGCGGCCCGCGATCTGCCCGTCCAGCCAGGCGAGCCGTTCCTGCGCGGTGGCCTTCAGGTCCCCGGCCGCCTGCGGGATGCAGCGGATGCGGTTCTGGAACAGCTTCAGCCCCTCGGCAAAGCGGAAGCCGCTGGTCATGGGCTCGGCGATGTTGAGGTCGATGCGGCGGGTCCACATGCGCGTCTCGGCCCGCTCCTGCGGCGTGCCGCCGATCAAGGAGGGGCCGGGCGTGGTCTCGTCCAGGTATTCGCAGATGGCGGTGATCTCGGAGAGCACCGTGCCGTCATCCATCTCCAGGCAGGGCATCTGCCCCATCGGGTTCTTCGCCATATAGGCCGGCTGCCGGTTCTCGCCGCCACGCAGATCCACCTCGGCCCGGGGCACCTCGATGCCGCGCTCCGCCATGAACATCCGCACGACCCGCGGGTTGGGACCGACCGAGTTGTAGAATTTCACGCGTTTTCCTCCCCTGGAACGCACCCCAGCCATACCGCCCGCGCCTGCACCTCGATCTGCGCCACGCGCTGCGCCACCTCCTCCATGGTGATGGAGCTCACGGGATGCGCGATCACCACCGGCACCAGCCCGGTCATGCCGAGCGCGGTGCGGGTCAGTTGCGTCTCCCGCTCGAATTCCGTGGTGATGATGCAGGCGGCGGGGATGCCGAGCCGCTCCAGCGCGATCGAATCCCGGACGCAGCAGGAACAGCAGGAGCCGCAGTCGCCGATGGCGGTCAGCACGATTTCGTTCTCCGCCGCGATCCGCGCGATCAGCTCCGGCGCGGCATCCTTGGAGAAGCTGTGCTTCACGTAGTAGTTCACCGCGCCGAAGCGGGTGCCGCGCTCCAGCGCCGCGGCGCTGCCCCGCAGCAGCTTGTTGGCGTTCCACTTGCTGTTGTCGAGGATGCCGAGCCGCAACCCCTCCAGCGCGGCCACCCGCGGCGCGATCGGGGTATCCGCGCTTTCCACCGTGCCGCGCGGGTCGAAGAGGAATCCGCGGCTGCTGTCCACTTTCATGAGCATGGGCTTGTCCTCCCGTTCAGATGGCGCAGACGCCGCCGGCGCATTCCGGCCCCTGGGCCTCGACCCCGGCATCGACCGGCCGCAGCACCGGCGTGTTCATGTGCCCCCAGCCCGGGATGAAGGCGGAGAAGCGCCCGGCATCGCCGCCTATGACAAACAGGTGGATATTGTCCGGGCTCGGCACGATCGGGATGCGGCTGTCCGGGTTCCGCTTGTACCATTTCGGCAGGTTGCGGTTGTAGACTTGGCCATAGCGGTGGCCGCGGCTGATCGCGTCGAAGCGGTTACCGCTATGCATCCAGAGGTAGTGGCGGATATCGCTGCGGGTCCAGCCATGCTGCGCGATGGTCCGCGCATGCTCCAGCCCGAGCACCACCATGCAATGGCCCGACAGCACGGCGCTGTTCGAGGCGATGGTGCTCATCGCCGAGCACATGGTGTCCAGGATGCCTTCCGGGTCGTTGCACTGGTGGTCGGTGACGCTGTGCGGCGCCTCGGCGGCGATCGCGAGGACGGTGCTGTCCTCCGCGCGGTAGCCATGCTCGACATGATAGGGCGCGAAGGGGCTCTGCGCCTCGTTCTCGCACACCGCATAGGTGTATTTCGCCGGATTGCCGAGCGTGCATTTGTCGAGATCGGGCGGGAAGGCGCCGCCGACATTCAGCAGGATCAGCCGGATGGCGCGGCCGATGGTGGCATTGGCGCGGTTGCCGGGGCCGAAGGCGTTCGGCCCGCCATTCATGCCGATCTCCCGCGCGATGGGACCGTTCACGATGACCAGCGGCGCCGCCATATGCGTGGTGGCCTGCACGCCGTTCAGGTTGAAGGCCTGGTCGGTCAGCGCCAGCATCGCCGCGCGCACCACCGGCGCATAGGCGGGCTTGCAGCCGGCCATGACCATGTTGATGGCCATCACCTCCCGCGTCAGCAGGCCCCAGCGCGGCGCCACCTTGCATTCGACGAAGCCCGGCTCGCCGCCCAGCGCCTCCACCACGGCCTGGATCTTCTCCGGCGTCGGCGGCACCACGGGCAGGCCATCGGTCCAGCCGCGCTCGAAATAGGCTTCGACGAGATCGGTCTCGTCCCCGACGGGGATCGCGCCCCGGCTGATGGCCTCGGTAATGGACATGCGTTCCTCCAGCCTCTCGGTCGGCAGGATCGGCCGGGCGGGCTTCCATGCCAAGCAAAAGCCATTGCCGAAGATTATTCCATATCCTGCATCAGTCCCGCCCTTCCGGCCAGGCCTGCCGAAGCATGGCCAGGAACCCCGCCGCCGCCGGCGCCAGGGCGCGTTCCGCCAGGGTGACGATGCCGAGATCGCGGACCAGGACCGGGCGGACCAGCGGCCGCACCTCGACCCCCTCCGCGCTGAAACCGGCGATCGCGCCGGCCGGTACCAGGGCCATCCCCACCCCGGCCCGGACGAAACCCATCATGGTGGCGAATTGCGTGACAGTGACCGCGGGCCGCAGGGTGAGCCCGGCCGCGGCGGCGGCGCCGTCCACGATGCGCCGGGTCCGCGCCTCCGGCGGGAAGGAGACCAGCGCCTCCCCTTCCAGATCGGCCAGCGCGATCTCCGCCTGTGCCGCCAGGCGGTGGCCGCGCGGCAGGACGAGCCGGAACACCTCCTTGCCGAGCGGGATGGCGGCGATCCCCTCCGGCAGATCGCCCAGATAGGTGATGCCGAGATCGGCGGCGCCGCTGCGGACATCCTCCAGCACCGCGCCATGCACGCCCTCCCGCAGATGCAGTTCCACGCCCGGGCGAGCGGCGCGCCAGGCGGCGACCAGAGCGGGCAGCAATCCATTCGCCACGGACATGATGCAGGAGAGGATGACCTGGCCGCGCTGCTCCTCCGCCAGGTCACGCATGCTCCGGGCGGTGATGCGCAGGTCGTTCAGCACGCGCTCGGCCACCGCCACGAATTCGCGCCCCGCCGCGGTCAGCCGCACCCGGCGCGTCGTCCGCTCGAACAAAGCCACGCCCAGCACATCCTCCACCCGCTGGATGCTGCGCGTGAGCGCCGGCTGGGACAGCTTCAGCACCGCCGCCGCGGCGACGAAGCTGCCCTGCCCGGCCACTTCCAGCACGGCGATGAGCTGCCGCGCGCTGAGATCGGGGATGCTCGCGGGCGGCATGGCCGGGACCCGTCCCGGCTACTCCACCCGGATCCCGGCCGCCTGCACGATCGGCCGGTATTGCGCGATCTCCTGCTCGACGAATTGGCGCAGCCCCTCCGGGCTGCTGCCGCGCGGCACGAAGCCCAGCGTCTCCAGCCGCTGCCGGAACTGCGCGGAGGCGGTGACCACGCCGACGCGCCGCGAAAGCTCGGCCACGATGGCCGGCTCCATGCCCTTCGGTCCCCAGAGCCCGTACCAGGAGACCATCTCCAGCGGCTCCATGCCACTTTCCGCCACCGTCGGGACCTCCGGCGCCAGGGAGGAGCGGGCACGCGTCGTCACCGCCAGCGCCTTGGCGCGGCCGCCGCGCACCAGCGGCAGGGAGGACAGCATCGGGTCGGCCAGCAGATGGATATTGCCCGCGGCGAGATCCGCCAGCGCCGGCCCGCCGCCGCGATAGGCCACCACCTCATTCGTCACCCCCGCCCGCAGCTTCAGCAACTCGATGCAGAGATGCCCGGCCGAGCCATAGCCGGTGGTCGCCAGGTTGAAGCGGGTGGGCTCGGCGCGCACCAGGTCGAAGAATTCGCGCAGCGTATTCGCCGGCACCGCGGGATGCGTGGTGATCAGCAGCGGCCCGTCCGCCACCAGCGAGACATGGGTGAAATCCTGCACCACATCGAACCCGACATTGCGGTTTATCAACGGCACCACGACATGGATCGAGGCGTTCAGCAGCAGGGTCGTGCCATCCGGCCGCGCCCGCAGCACGCTCGCCGCGCCCACGGCGCCGCCGGCGCCGCCCGCCCGGTTCTCCACCAGGAAGGTGCCGCCGGTCTGCTCGCCCAATTCCTGCGCCAGGATGCGGGCCACGCCATCCACCGAGCCGCCCGGCGGGAAGGGCACCACCAGGGTCACCGGCCGGTCGGCCAGGGGCTGGGCATGCAGCGCGCCGGGCAGAGCGGCGCCGAAGGCGCCAAGCATCAGGCGGCGGGGAAGCGGCATCGGGGTTCTCCGGCAGGAATCGCGGCCGAAGTCTAGCCTGCACCAGGCAGGCCCCGCAGCATCCCGCGGGGGCTGTCAGGCGATGCGGCGGCAGGATAGCATCGCGGCACCCAGGGGGGAGAATCCGGGATGATCCATGAACTCCGCATCTACCACTGCGTCTCCGGCCGACTGCCGGCGCTGCTGAAGCGCTTCGAGACCATCACCCTGCAAATCTGGGAGCGCCACGGCATCCGCCAGGCCGGGTTCTGGACAGTGGCGATCGGCGAGTCCAACCAGGCCCTCTATTACCTGCTGGAATGGGACTCCCTGGCCGATCGCGAGCGGAAATGGAACGCCTTCCAGGCCGACCCCGAATGGATCGCCAAGCGCGCCGAGACCGAGAAGGACGGCGCCATCGTCGCCTCGGTGAACAACCAGATCCTGCAGCCCACCGCCTTCTCCTCGGTGCGCTGAGCCAGGCGCCATGGCCGGCATCCCGACCTTCGCCACGCCGCCCGGCTTCCTTGGCGCCATCAGGCAGGATCGCGGTGCCGATTTCACGGTGGCCGGCATCCCGCTCGATATCGGCACCACCAACCGGGCCGGCACGCGCGACGGGCCGGCGGCGATCCGCCGCGCCAGCCGCATGCTGGTGGATGGCGCGCATCCCGCGCATTGGGTGGAGCCCGCCACCATGCCGCTGGCCGATACGGGGGATTTCGCCATCGCGCTGGGCGATATCCCGGCCAGCCTGGCGCTGATCGAGCAGCAGGCGGCGGAGCACGCGCATCTGGTGGCGCTGGGTGGCGAGCACGGCATTACCCTGCCGCTGCTGCGGGCGCTGGCGAAGCGGCTCGGCCGCCCGCTCGGCCTGCTGCACCTGGATGCGCATCTCGATACCTGGCCGATCAATTCGGCCAGCGCTATGCCCATGGCTCGGTCTTCTTCCACGCCATCGAGGAGGGGCTGGTGGAGCCCGGGCGGATGATCCAGCTCGGCATCCGCTCGCCGGTGGACCGCGGGACCTGGGACTGGACGGTGGCAAAGGGCATCACCATCGTCACCGCGCAGCAGGCGCATGAGAGCACCCCCGCCGCCCTGGCCGCCGAGGTGCGGCGGGTGCTGGGTGAGGGCCCGGCCTACCTCTCCTTCGATATCGACGCGCTGGACCCCGCCTTCGCCCCCGGCACCGGCACGCCGGAGGTGGGCGGCCTCGCCACCTGGCAGGCGCAGGGGCTGCTGCGGCGGCTTGGCGGCATCCATTTCACCGGCATGGACGTGGTGGAAGTGGCGCCGGCGCATGACGTGGCGGAGATCACTGCGCTCGCCGCCGCGACCATGGCCTGGGAGTACCTGGCGCTTCTCGGTTCCGAAACGGCCGAGGCCGGCGGGTAGGAAACCGGCCATTTTCCCGCCGCACCCGGGGATGGCCGTTACCATGCCGGGGACTGGCACCGACCTCTGAAAATTTCACTGGAATTCGGCACCGACAATCCCTATTTCACCTGTCGCATCCCCATATGGGGGTTGCTGACGCCATCGCACGTGCCGCGAGCCCGCCCGGGACTGTCATCGGGGGGGGCACAGCAACGACGGGACGCGTCCTTTTCGTCCATGCCGGCCACAGGGTCATCCCCTGGGGCCGGGGCCGTGAGGGATTGCCTATGTTGCTCAACCGGTTCGCCGCGATGCGAATCCCGCACCGCATCCTCTGAGGGGTTTCCGGCGCCCAAGGCCCGGCCCCAACCACCCATTCGATGCCGCGCGCTGCCTTGCGCGCACTCGCCCAGCCGCGAGGATTCGCCCGTGACCCAGCTTCGTTCCCGTACCGCCGTCTCGCCACTCCGCCGCCGCTTCGATGCCGATCTGCGGGCCCTGCCCGTGGTCGATGACCTGGTCGCCGTGGAGCGGCCGGAGGAGCCGATGCATTGCCTGCGCCCGGCCGCCATCGCCGCAGCGGCGCGCGATTTCGTCACGGGTTTCCCGGGCGACGTGCTCTATGCCGTGAAGTGCAACCCGGAACCCGCCGTGCTGCGCGCGGTCTGGGCCGGTGGCGTGCGCCATTTCGACTGCGCCTCGGCTGCCGAGGTGGCGCTGGTCCGCAGCCTCTTCCCGGAGGCGGCGATCCACTTCATGCACCCCGTGAAGTCCCGCGGCGCCATCCGCGAGGCGTGGCAGCGCCATGGCGTGCAGGATTTCGTCCTCGACAGCGCCGATGAGCTGGCGAAGATCCTGGCCGAGACCGGCGCCGGCGCGGCGGAGGGGCTCGGCCTGGTGGTGCGCCTGGCGCTGCCGAAGGGCGAGGCGGTCTATGACCTCTCCGGCAAATTCGGCGCGGCGCCGGAGGATGCGGCCGCCCTGCTGCGCGCGGCCCGGCCGCATGCGGCGCGGCTCGGCCTCAGCTTCCATGTCGGCTCGCAATGCCTGGATCCGCTCGCCTGGCGGCGGGCGCTGGCGCTGGTTGGCGAGGTGATCCGGGCCGCCGGCGTGGCGGTGGAGATCGTCGATGTCGGCGGCGGCTTCCCGGTGGCCTATCCGGAGGTCGAGCCGCCGGCGCTCGGCGCCTTCTTCGCCGAGATCGAGGCGGGATTCGAGGCGCTGGGCCTGCCGGAGGGCACCCGCCTTTGGGCGGAGCCCGGCCGGGCGCTGGTGGCCGGCGGCGGCTCCGTGGTGGTGCAGGTGCAACTGCGCCGCGACGGGGCGCTCTACGTGAACGACGGCGTCTATGGTGCCCTCTCCGATGCGGGCGCGCCGGGCTTCAGCTTCCCGGTGCGGCTTATCCGGCCGGAGGGGCCGGCGCCCTCCGGCACGCTGCGCGGCTTCGAGCTGTTTGGCCCGACCTGCGACAGCGCCGACCGCATGAAGGGCCCCTTCCTGCTGCCGGAGGATGTGCGGGAAGGCGACTGGATCGAGATCGGCCAACTCGGTGCCTATGGCGCCTGCCTGCGCACCGGTTTCAACGGCTTCGACCGGGCCCGCCTGGTCGAGGTCCGCGATAGGCCGATGCTGGAGGCCGCGGCGCCGGCGGACCTCGCGCAGGCCGCCTGAACCCCTGCCCTGACCAGGCCGGATACCCGCCGGAGGCGCCCCTCCGGCGGGGCTGGCCCGGCTCTTTGCCTGGAGAGTGACCTGATGAAGCATGTCGGTTTTTCCGGCCGCCTGATGATGCTTGGCTGCGGCAGCATCGGCCAGGGCGTGCTGCCCCTGATCCTGCGCCATATCGACATGCCGCGGGAGCGCATCACCATCCTGACGGCCGATTCGCGCGGCCGCGATGTGGCCGCGGAATATGGCATCCGCTTCATCGAGCAGCCGGTGACCCGGGACAACCTCGCCGATCTGCTGACGCCGCTGCTCGGCCGCGGCGATTTCCTGCTGAACCTCTCGGTGGACGTGTCCTCCGTCGCGTTGATCCGGCTCTGCCGCGACCTCGGCGCGCTCTATCTCGATACCTGCATCGAGCCCTGGGCCGGCGGCTATACCGACCCCTCGCTGACGCCCTCGCAGCGCTCCAACTACGCGCTGCGCGAGAGCGCGCTGGCGGTGGCCCGGGAGAATCCCGGCCGCGGCCCGACCGCGGTGCTGACGCATGGCGCCAATCCCGGCCTGGTCTCGCATCTGGTGAAGGAGGCACTGCTCAACATCGCCCGAGACACGGGCGCGGCGGGCGCCGTGCCGGCGGACCGCGCCGGCTGGGCGGCGCTGGCGCAGCGGCTCGGCGTGAAGGTGATCCATATCGCCGAGCGCGACACCCAGGTGGCGGACCGGCCGAAGCAGGTGGGCGAATTCGTCAATACCTGGTCGATCGACGGCTTCGTGGGCGAGGGCTGCCAGCCCTCCGAGCTCGGCTGGGGCACGCATGAGAAGACGCTGCCGCCGGACGGCCACCGCCATGAATTCGGCAGCGGCGCGGCGATCTACCTGCTGCGCCCCGGCGCCGGCACCCGGGTGCGGAGCTGGACGCCGTTGCAGGGGCCGATGCACGGCTTCCTGGTGACGCACAGCGAATCGATCTCCATCGCCGACTACTACACGGTGCGGGAGGGCGAGGCGCTGCGCTACCGCCCGACGGTGCATTACGCCTACCACCCCTGCGACGACGCGGTGCTGTCGCTGCACGAGATCGCCGGCAGGAACTGGCAGATGCAGCCGAGCCAGCGCCTGATGATGCAGGAGATCACCGCCGGCCGGGACGAGCTTGGCGTGCTGCTGATGGGTCATGCCAGGGGCGCCTATTGGTACGGCTCCCGCCTCACCATCGAGGAGGCCCGCCGCCTGGCGCCGCACAACAACGCCACCAGCCTCCAGGTGACGGCGGCGGTGCTGGCCGGGATGGTCTGGGCGATGGAGAACCCGGCGGCCGGCATCCTGGAGCCCGACCAGATCGACCATGCGCGCTGCATGGAGATCATGCGGCCCTATCTCGGCGAGATGGCGGGCGCCTATTCGGACTGGACGCCGCTGCAGGACCGCGGCTTCCCCTTCCCGGAGGCGCTCGATACCGAGGATCCCTGGCAGTTCCGCAACTTCCGCGTCACCTGAAACCGGGCGGGGCCGCGCCACACGCGGCCCCGCACCGTCCTCCACTGCCTACCCGTTCGGCCGCAGCACCTGGCGCAGGACGCTGCCCTCGGCCAGCCGGTCGAAGCCGGCATTGATGCCCTCCAGCGCGATGAAGCCGCTCTTCAGCCGCTCCACCGGCAGCTTGCCGCGCTTGTAGAGGCCGAGGAAGCGCGGGATGTCGCGTTCCGGCACGCAGCTTCCCATGTAGCTGCCGAGGATGCTCTTCTCGTCGGATACGAGCTGGGCGTGCTGGTAGGAGAATTCCGCGCCCGCCGCCGGCAGCCCGGCGCTCACCACGCTGCCGCCCCGCGCGGTGATGGCATAGGCGAGTTCCATCGCCCTGATGTTCCCCGCCGTCTCGATGACGGTATCGAGCCCGCCGCCGGTGGCCTCCCGCACCTCTGCGGCGCAATCCGCATCCGTCGCCAGGAAGGTATCGGTGGCGCCCCATTGCCGCGCGAGGCCGAGCTTCTCCGGATTGGCATCCACCGCCACGATCCGCTCCGCCCCGCCGGCCACGGCGGCAAACAGGGCATTCATGCCGACGCCGCCCAGCCCCACCACGGCGATGCTGTCGCCGGTTTGCATCCCCGCGGTGTTCAGCACCGCGCCGGCGCCGGTCATCACCGCGCAGCCGAAGATCGCGGCATCCTCCAGCGGCACCTCCGGGTCGATCCGCACCATCGCCCGCCGCGACACCACCGCGTATTGCGCAAACAGCGACAAGCCGCTGCCATGGTTGATGCGCTCGCCATTCAGCCGGCTGATGCGCTTGGCGCCCGACATCAGGGTGCCGGCATTGCGCGCCGCGAAGCCGCTCGGGCAGATATTCGGCCGGCCGCGCACGCAGTAGCGGCAATGCCCGCAGGAGGTGACAAACACGGTCACCACATGGTCGCCCGGCCTGAGGTCGTCCACGCCCTCGCCCAGTTCGCGCACGATGCCGGCGCCCTCATGGCCGATGACGATGGGCAGCGGCCGCGGCCGGATGCCCTCGATGGCCGAGAGGTCGGAATGACAGAGGCCGGCGGCGGCGATCTCCAGCAGCACCTCGCCAGGGCCGGGCGGGTCCAGTTCCACCTCCTCCACGACCAGCGGCAGGGAGCCGGCATAGGGGCGCGGGCGCCCCTGCTCGAACATGATCGCGGCCTTCATGCGCATGGGCGTCGCCCCTTGTTCCGGCAGGGTGATTCAGGCCATCGCGCTCCGGTCATCGGACGCCCTAATCGATCCGGATATTGGCGGCGCGCGCCACCTCGATGTTCACGGCGATCTCGCGCGGGATGCGGGCGCGGAACTCGGCGGGCCCCTCGCCCTCGATCACGCCGCCCTGCTCCTCGATGCGGTTCACGAGGTCCGGGCGGTGCAGCAGGTCCTGCACGTCCTTCGCGATGCGCTCGACCATCGCCGTGGGCAGCCCGGCCGGGCCGATGAAGCTGTACCAGGGTGACGTGTCGCGGATCGGGAAGCCCGCCTCCGCCATGGTCGGCACGCCCGGCAGGGCCTTCGCCGTCCGCGGCGCCGCGATGGCCAGCGGGCGCAGCAGGCCCTCCCGCGCCAGCCCGATCGCGCCCGAAAGCGTGCTGAAGGTGATGGGCACGCGGCCGCCGACCACGTCCTGCAGCGCCGGCGAGGCCCCGCGATAGGGCACATGCGTCAGCTCGACCCCCGCCGCGCGCATGAACATCTCGGTGGCGAAGTGGCCGGAGGTGGCGATGCCGGAGGTTGCGGCGGCCATGCCGGGGTTCCGCTTCGCGGCCTCCACCACATCCTTCACGTTGCGGAAGGGCTGGTTGCGGCCGGTGAACAGCACGGTCGGCGAGGAATAGACGATGACGATCGGCGTGAAGTCGCGCTCCACGTCATAGGGCAGGCGGGCGAAGACCGCCGGGTTGGTCGTGATGTTGCTGGTGCAGAGCAGCAGCGTGTAGCCATCCGGCGCCGCCTTGGCGACCGCCTCGGCCGCGATGTTCTGGCTGGCGCCGGGCCGGTTCTCGATGACGATGGGCTGGCCCCAGAGCTGCTGCAACGGATCCTGGAGGACGCGCGCGGCGAAGTCGGTCGGCCCGCCGGCGGGGAAGCCGACGATCAGGCGGACCGGCCGGTCGGGCCAGCCTCCCTGGGCGCGGGCGACGGATGCGGCGAAGGGGGCGGCCGCGAGGGCCAGGACGGCACGGCGGTTCGGCATGGCATCTCTCCCTTTGCCTCGTCTTCGCATCGCGCGGCCTGGCGGCCGCGCCGCATCGCGGGCTGGTCCCGATGGCGAACGATCCGCTCCGGCGTGGGTCGCGTCAAGCGAGGCCCTGCCTGCCCGGCAACCCTGGCCGGCATTTCGCCGGTGTCCCGCGCGTCGTGGGGCAGGCGGCCCCTCCGCTCCGATGCGACGCGGCTCGCGGTAGTCCATCGGGCGCCCGAGGCCGATCTGCTTGGCGGCCGCGGTCGGCGACAGGCCGGCGGCCACGGGCTTCAGCGCCGCCTCCGCCCTGTCCCGGTCGAGCGGCTGGCGACCGGGGTGCTTGCCGCGAGCGCGGGGTACGGCCTGCGCCTTCGGCGTTCAGGCCCTGGCGAAGCGCCGGGTCAGGGCGAAGCCGTCGCGCAGGCTCAGGCCCATCAGCGTGAGGTTCACGGCGCCCGCCAGCAGCTCGATCCCCTGCACGAGGACGAAGGCGCCCCCGAAGTCGCCCGCCGCGGCGCGGGCCTGGAGGAAGACCGCGCAGGGCACCAGCACGAGCAGGCCGTTGAGCGCGATGAAGGGCATCCGGCGGCGCTTGGCCACGATGCGCGGGTGGGTGGAGCGCGCGCCCATGCGGAAGCCCGTCGCGCCGGTGATCGCCAGCGCGGGCACGAGGACGAGCAGCCCCCACAGGATCGCGGTCTTCACCGCGAGGATCGCGGCGGGGCCGCCGAAGGTCTCCGCGGCGACGGTGGAGAGCCAGAAACTCGCGATCGTCGTCATGCCGACGACGCCCGCGATGGGGTGCAGGGTGCGGATCATGCCGCCTCCTCCTTTCGGGTCTGGGCCTGGTTCAGGTGCTCGCGGGCGGCGCGCAGGACCTCGGCGGTGCGCGCGGCGTCGTCGGTGCCCAGTGCCGCCGCCAGCGCGTCCGCAAGGGTGAGCCAGCGCCGGCACGCCTCGGCGAACAGCGCCTCGCCGCGCTCGGTGAACTGGACGAGCTTGGCACGGCGGTGGTGCGGGTTGGGGGCGAAGCGGAGGATCCCCTCGGCGGCGAGCTCGTCGGCGATCCGCTGCACCGACTGGCGCACGAGGCCCATGTTGCGGGCGATGCCGGCGACCGACAGCTCGCCGCAGGCCTCGGCCACGGCACCCATGACCTGCCAGCGAGCGCTCGTCAGGCCGAGAGGCGCGACGAGAGCGTCGCCGGCGGCGATGAGGGCGCCGTTGAGACGGAACACCTCGAGGGCGAGGCGGCTGGCGGGATGGGCGAAAGCGTCGGAGGTGATAATCATTATGACTGTATGTTGTCATAATGACTCTATGCTGTCAATATATGAGCCTGTCGAGGGTCAGGCGTCCAGCGTTCCCGGCCCGTTCGTGCTTCGCGTTGCCTGTGTGACAGTGGACGCTATGCCCTCAAGACGATCGAGGAGTTCCGGGAAGGCCGGCTCGGCGCCCGATCCGACGCCGAGAAACCGGCGGCCATTCCCTGGCCCTTCCCTGGGCCGCCGGCCCATGCTGACCTGCTGGCAAGGACAGGGAGGGACCGGCCAATGCACCCGGCACTACGCAGCCACCGGCCGCTCATCATGGGGCGGCGCGGCGCGGTCGCCAGCAACCATCCGGTCGCCACCCAGGCCGGGCTGGACGTGCTGCGGGAAGGCGGCAATGCGGTGGATGCCACCATTGCCACCAGCCTGGCGCTGGGCGTGGCGGAGCCGCACATGTCCGGCCTCGGCGGCGATGGCTTCTACCATCTGCACGGCGCCGCCACCGGCCTGGCGGTGACGGTCAATGCCACCGGCGCCGCCCCCCTCGCCGCCACGCCGGAACGCTACCGCGAGGGCATCCCGGTGCAGGGGCCGCTCAGCATCTCGACGCCGGGCCTGCTGGCCGGGCTGGCATCACTGCATGCCGGCTTCGGCAGCCTGCCCTGGGCCCGGCTCTGCGCCCCGGCCATCGAGGCGGCGCGGGACGGCGTCGCGGTGACCCATGCCTACCGGCATTTCGCCGGCGAGCAGCGCACCCGGCTGCTGCCCGATGCGGCGAGCCGCGCCCGCTTCCTCGGGCCGGAGGGCGCGCCGCCCGAACTCGGCAGCCTGCTGGTCCAGCCGGAACTGGCCGCCACCCTGGAGGAGATCGCCCGCGACGGGGCCGAGGGCTTCTACCGCGGCGGCCTGGCCCGGCGCCTGGCCGCCGGCATCGCTGCGGCGGGCGGGCTGCTGGCGGCGGCGGACCTGGCCGGCTGCGAGGCGGAGCGGCAATCGCCCCTGTCGATCCCCTGGCAGGGCTTCGAGGTGCGGCAGACGCCGCCCAATTCCACCGGCTTCACCTTCCTCCAGATGCTGCGCATCCTGGACCGCTTCGACCTTGCCGGGCTCGGCCGCGAGACGCCGGCGCTGATCCACCTGCTGGTCGAGGCCAAGAAGCGCGCCTTCCTGGACCGCGAGCGGCACGGGCGGGACCCGCGCGGCGGCGCCATCCCGCTCGACCTGCTGCTGTCGGAGGCGCATGCGGCGGAACTCGCCGCCGCCATCGACCCGGGGCGCGCCGCGCATCTGCCGGTGCGGCCCATGCCGGAGTCGGACACCACCTATTTCTGCGTGGTGGATGCGGCGGGCAATGCGGTCTCCGCCATCCAGTCGCTGAATTCCGGCTTCGGCAGCGGCGTGACGGCGGGCGATACCGGCATCCTGATGAACAACCGCATGGCCTATTGGCACCTGGAGGAGGGCCATGCGAACCGCCTCACGCCCGGCCGGCGGGTGCGGCACACCATGAACGCGCCGCTGGTCTTCCGCGATGGCCGGCTCTGGGCCGCCTTCGGCACGCCGGGGGCGGACAACCAGGTGCAGGTGAACCTGCAAATCCTGGTGGCCATGGCGGTCTTCGGCCTCGATCCGCAGCAGGCGGTGGAGGCGCCGCGCTGGACCAGCAGCCAGCCCGGCCAGGCCGCCAATTACCCGCATGGCGGCACCGATCTGCTGACCCTCGAAGCCGGGCTCGCCGAGGCCGCGCCGGGGCTGGAGGCGTTGGGCCATCGGGTGGCGGTGGTGCCGGCGCTGGAGGGGCCGTGCAGCGTGGCGGCGATCCGCCTGCTGGAGAACGGCATCCGCATGGCCGGCAGCGACCCGCGAAGGGATGGCTGGGCGGGGGCCTATTAGCCGGCCCTGCCGCTACCCCTGCAGCAGGAACGGGTTCCGCCGGCGCTCATGCCCGAGGGTGGAGCCCGGCCCATGCCCGCAGAGGAAGGCGATGTCGTCGCCGAGCGGCAGCAGCTTGCCATGGATCGCCGCCAGCAGCGCCGCAGGATCGCCATAGGGGAAATCCGTGCGGCCGATGGAGCCGCGGAACAGCACGTCCCCCACCAGCGCGATGCGCAGTTCCGTGCTCACGAAGACCACATGGCCCGGCGTATGCCCGGGGCAATGCAGCACCGCGAAGGCATGGCCAGCGATCTCGATGCTGTCGCCCTCCGCCAGCCACTGGTCGGGCGTGACGTTGCGCGCATCGGTCAGGCCGTATTTGGCGCCCTGCTGCGCCAGCCCCTCCAGCAGGAATTGGTCGCGGGCATCGGGGCCGATGATCGGCGGCGGCACCTCGCGGCCCTGGCCGAGGGCCTCGCGCAGCGCCGCGGCGCCGCCGGCATGGTCCATATGGCCATGCGTCAGCAGGATGCGCTCGACCTCGATCTTCAGCTCCGCGATGGCGGCCAGGATACGCTCCACATCGCCGCCCGGATCGACCACCACGCCCTTCCCGGTCGACTCCTCCCAGAGCAGCGCGCAATTCTGCTCGAAGGGCGTGACGGGGATGATGGCTGCCTTCAGGCCCATTGCTGCTTCCGTTCCTGCAAGCCCGCCCCGGCAGGGATGCGGGCCGATGGCCGAGGCCCGGGAGTGTCCCACGGCCGGGCATGGGCATCCAGGGGGGGCCCTGGACCGGATGCCGCATCTTCCGCACCCTGCCGGCATGGCCAGTCACCTCCGCGCCCGAACCGCCGGCCTTGCCGGCGGCGATGCCCTGCCGCCCCTGGCGGTCGGCACCATGCTGCTGCTCTGCGCTGCCTGGGGGTTCAACATGGTGGCGGTGAAGCTCGCCATCGCCGGCATCCCGCCGGTGCTGCAGGCGGGGCTGCGCTCCGTGGTCAGCATGGTGCTGCTGCTGGGCTGGTGCCGCTGGCAGGGCATCGGCTTCGGCGATTGGCGGCGGGACGGCACGCTGGCACCGGGCATCCTGGTGGGGCTGCTCTTCGGGCTGGAATTCCTGGTGCTCTATATCGGCATCGGCCTGACCACCGCCTCGCGCGCCGTGGTGTTCCTCTATGGCGCACCCTTCTTCGTGGCGCTCGGCGCGCATTACCTGCTGCCGGATGACCGGTTGACCCCGGCCAAGGCCAGCGGCCTGGCGGTCGCCTTCGGCGGGCTGATCCTCGCCTTCGCCGAGGGGCTGCGGCAGCCGGCGGGCGAGGGCGCGCTGCTCGGCGACGCGCTCTGCCTGCTGGGCGGGGCGCTCTGGGCCGCGACGACGGTGCTGGTGAAGGCTTCGCGGCTGCGCGGCGCCCCGCCGGTGCTGACCCTGCAATACCAGCTCGTCGTCTCGGCGCCGCTGCTGCTGCTGGCCTCGCCGCTGCTCGGGGAGGCCATGGCGGTCTCGCTGACCCCCGTGGTGACACTGGCCTTCCTCTATCAGGCGGTGGGCATCGCCTTCATCAGCTACACGGCCTGGTTCTGGCTGGTGTCGCGGCATTCGGCCTCGCGCCTCGCAGCCTTCAGCGTGCTGACGCCGATCTTCGGCGTGCTGGCCGGCGCGGCGCTGCTGGGGGACCGGCTGGGCGGGCTCTTCGCGCTGGCGGTGCTGCTGGTGGCGGCCGGGCTCTGGCTGGTGAACCGGCCGGGGCGGTAGCGCGGGGCGCCCGGCGCGGCGGCGACCTGTCCGCTTGCCGCTGGCTTATCGCCCCAGCAGGTAATCCCTCAGGACCACGGCTTCGTTGCGGGTTTCATCCCTCGCGCCAAACAGCAGGGTCAGCGGGCCCTGCCGAGCCATGGCGCGCAGCGCCGCGACCGGCTCGGCATTCCGTTTCAGCTCCGCCCTGTATCGCTCGGCGAACTCGTGCCAACGGGACGGCTCATGCCCGAACCACTGCCGCAGCTCCGCGCTGGGCGCGACATCCTTGCACCAGGTGCTGAGCGCGGCGCGCTCCTTGCTGACGCCCCGGGGCCAAAGCCGGTCCACCAGGACACGGGCGCCGTCGTCCTCCGCGGCCGGCTCGTAGATCCGCTTCAGCCGCACGTTTCCCGCCGGGATATGTTCGGTCATGCATCCTGCCGCCTGGTAAGCGCCTCCTTGGTGGGATCCGTGGCGTGGCGTCGCTGCGGCCGGAACCGCTCGTTCACCCCGACGACGCAGGCGGCTTCGCCTGCTCCTCTGCCATGGTGGCGAGCATCAGGGTGGAATGGGCATAGGCCCCGCCGGCCCGCATCTCCGCGGCCACCCAGACCGCCTCCGTCAGTTCCTGGGGGGTCGCACCGGCGCGCAGCGCCGCCTTGGTGTGGCCCTTGATGCAATAGGGGCATTGGGTGACATGGGCGACGGCCACGGCGACGATCTGCTTCATCTTCGCCGGCAGGGCGCCATCCTCGAACACCTTCCGGCTGAAGGCGTCGAAGGCGGCCTGGACCTCGGGCGCGAGATCGCGCCGCTGCTGCGCGATCTCGCGCGTGGCCTGCGGGTACATGGCGTCAGGCATGTCTTGCTTCTCCGTTCAATCGGGTGGGGGATGGCGAAGGCGTGGCCTGGAGGTGGGAGCGCACGGGTCCTCACATGGCTTCATAGAGATAGGGCGGCAGAGGTTGCGTCCGGTCCGCCACGCCCTTCACCCCGGGCACCTGCTCGGCCAGCACGCGCAGGCCGCGCTGCACCGCTTCGCTGGGCGAGAAGCCATGGAACTCGACCACGCCGTCCCTGACTTCGACCACGGTGTGGGAGGCATAGGCCCAGGGCTCGCGTCGCATCGCGGCGACGACGGCGCGCCGGATACGCTCATCGGAGACATCGGCCGCCTCGACGGCCGGCGCGACGAGCGCCCGGAGCAGGTCTGCACGGCTGACGAGGCCGCGGAGACGGCCATCCTCCATCACCAGCACCCGGCGGATGCCGTTCTGCTCGATCAGGGCCGCGATCTCGGCGATCGGGGTGTCCAGCGTGACGGTGACGACATGGGTCGTCATCACCTCCTGCGCCACGAAACCATGCGTGCGCGCATAGCAATCGGCCGCCACCGCCGGATTCACGACGAGGGAGGTGAGCCAGGAGGGCGGCCTGTCGAGCCTGGACGCAAGGCGGCGGATCAGATCGGCCTCGGTGACGATGCCGAGCAGCACACCATCGGCATCGACGACCGGCACGGCCGAGATGCCGTGCCGGGTGAGCAGCCGCGCGATGGCCGCCACCGGGAGATCGGGCGGTATCGTCACCACATCGGGTGTCATCAATTCCCGCGCCCTCAGGCCATTCATGGCTGCTTCTCCCTGGCTGCCGGCATCCCGTCCCGCGGTAGCGCGAGCGGCGGCCCTCGATGGGGTCGGCTGCGGGCGGCATGGCGGGCGGATGCGGACTCCCCGGCAGGTGCGGCCGGCGCCGCTTCGGCGCGCCGCGCCCATGATCCCATCAGAAGGCTGAGCAAGTCGGCCTGGTCGGGCATGGCCCAACTCCCGCTCCTCCGCGTATCGCGCCGTGTCGTCCCGCGTGAAGGGACACCCGGAGGAGCAGCCTGCTCCCATCGCAACGAACGGGCAAACGAGATTTATTGGCCGTTGAGCGCAGATTTTTTTGCTCAATAAATCAGGATGAGCAGCGCACGGGGTCCGCAAGGCGGCCACTTCCGCCACCGCTCCAGGGGAGGCCGGCGACCCTTCGGAGCCGGATCCGTCGAGGGCGCCGTTCGGCCATGGCACCGGGCGTCTGCCGCCCGCGGCCCTGGCGACCACGCCGGAGGCTGGCTCGGACCCGGGCGCTCCTTCACCGGCGGCTGGCAGTCGGCTTTCGCGTCTTCGTGCGGGCGCCGCCACGCCGCGTCGCGGGCTGGGTGGCCTTCGCCGCCGGCTTGGCCCGTGCGGTCCGCGGCGCCGCCGCCTTCGCCGTCGGGCGCTGGGAGGCCACCTTCCCCGGGGCCTTCGCGGGCGCGACCTTCCGGGCCGATGCCCTGGGCTTCGGCGTCCCGGGCGCGGTCCGCGCGGATGCCGCCTTCCGCGCCGGCGCCTTGCCCGGGGCGGGCTTCGCGGCTGTCCGCCTGGTGGAGGTCCGCGCGGCGGGTTTCTTCGCGGGAGGCTTCCTGGCGGCTGGCGTCCTGGCTTCCACCTGCCTCCGGCGCGGCGCGCGGCTGGCCTCCGCCATCGCCTCGGCCAGCCGGCGCTCGGACCCGGCCAGGGAGGACTGCGCCTCCCGCAGGGCAGCCTCGGCTGCGGCGCGCGCGGCGCGCTCGGCGGCCAGCGCCGTCCGTTCCGTCGCCAGCGCCGCTTCCGCCGCCCGCAAGGCGCGCTGCGCGGCCTTCTCCGCGGCACGTGCCGAATCGAGCAGGGCCTCGGCCCGCCGCTGCTCGTCCTGCAGGCGCCCGGCTTCGATGGCGTCCGACCGGGCGGCCTCGATGGCCTTCTCCGCCTCGTCGCGCGCCTGCGCTTCGTGCCTGACCCGCATCTCGAGCTGGCGCCTGGCCTCCATGGCCTGCTCCAGCGATCGCCCGAGGCGCTCGCGCTCGGCGCGCTCGGTCCGCAATGCGGCCTCCGCCTCCCGCAAGCGCCCCGCCAGCACGGCCGCATCCTGTGCGGAGCCTTCAGCGCGCGAGGCGCCGTGCCGGCCCAGGCCGCTCACCGTCTCGACCCGAACCTCGCCCTCGCGCACGAAGCGGTGCTGGTCGCGCATGGGCCGCCCCGCTCCAGGGGCGGCCGGGCCGGGCGCGGCGCCACGGGGGGGCCTGATGCCTCCGGGCGCCCATATTGCCGAGCGCCGCCCGCATGCGCGCCTCATCGTTCAGCAGATCATCCTGGTCGTGAATGGGATTGCGGCTCGTGGGCGGCTTCCCGTCCGGCATGCGGCGGCACCTCTGTCGAAATGGCCTTCGGCGTCAGCCGCCGCCAGGGATCGGGCAGCAGCGCGGGCCGTGGTTGAGGGGCACTCCTAGTGGAGGTCTCGCCACGCGTCTATGCGGCAGCGCGTCCCTTCCGGGTGCAGCCCGCTACAGTGCGCGGAAGCCGATGTCCCGCCGGCAGAATCCCTCCGGCCAATCGATCGCGTCCACCGCCCGGTAGGCGGCATCCCGCGCCTCGCGCAGCGTCGCGCCGGTGCCGGCGATGCCGAGCACGCGGCCGCCATTCGCCAGCACCGTGCCATCCGGCGCGCGCGCCGTGCCGGCATGGAAGACCTGCACGCCGGGCACCGCGGCGGCCTGCTCCAGCCCGCGGATCGCGCTGCCCTTGGCATAGGCGCCGGGATAGCCGTGCGCCGCCAGCACCACCACCAGACTGTGCAGATCGGCCCAGCGCAGGTCGAAATCGCCCAGTTCGCCATCGCAGGCGGCGAGCAGGGCGGCCAGCAGGTCGCTCCGCAGCCGCGGCATCAGTGCCTGGCATTCCGGGTCGCCGAAGCGGACGTTGAACTCGATCAGCTTCGGCCCGGTGTCCGTCAGCATCAGCCCGGCAAACAGCACGCCGCGGAAGGGCGTGCCGCGCCGCGCCATTTCAGCCAGGGTCGGTCGGATGATCTCCGCCATCACCTGGTCGCGCAGCGCCTCGGTGAAGACGGGTGGTGGCGCATAGGCGCCCATGCCGCCGGTATTCGGGCCGGTATCGCCATCACCGACACGCTTGTGGTCCTGCGCGGCGCCGAGCGGCAGCGCGGTTTCGCCATCACAGAGCGCGAAGAAGGAGATTTCCTGGCCCACCAGGCATTCCTCGATCACCACCGCCGCGCCGGCCGCGCCATGCACGCGGCCCTCCATCATCTCGGCGATGGCGGCCTCGGCCTCGGCCACGCTCGCCGCCACCACCACGCCCTTGCCCGCCGCCAACCCATCCGCCTTCACCACGATGGGCGCGCCCTGCGCCCGCACATAAGCACGCGCCACCGCCGCATCCTCGAAGTGGCGCCAGGCGGCGCCGGGCACGCTGGCGGCATCGGCGACCTCGCGGGTGAAGCTCTTGCTGCCCTCCAGCCGCGCCGCCGCGGCGGAGGGGCCGAAACAGCGCAGCCCGGCCTCGGCGCAGGCATCGGCGAGGCCGAGCGTCAGCGGCGCCTCCGGCCCCGCCACCACCAGGTCGATGCCGTGGTCGCGCGCGAAGCCCACCAGCCCGGCCACATCCTCGGCGCCGATCAGCACGCAGTCCGCCACCTCGGCGATGCCGGCATTGCCGGGCGCGCACCAGAGCCGCGTCAGCAGCGGCGAGGCGGCCAGAGCCCAGCACAGCGCATGTTCCCGCCCGCCGCCGCCGACCACCAGGACCTTCATGCGCATGCCTCACCCGAAACGAGGGGGAACCAGCCTCCCCGGCGGGCGGGGCTTAGCATAAGCTCCGGCCATGGACACCTCCCCGCCCCCCCGCCTCGCGCGCCGCCGACAACCTGCCGGAATATGCCGTCTCCGAGATCGCCGGCGCCATCCGCCGGACGCTCGAACAGGCTTTCGGCCGGGTGCGGGTCAGGGGCGAGATCACCGAGCTGAAGCGCTACCCCTCCGGGCATATCTACCTCTCGCTGAAGGACGAGAACGCCAAGCTGGAATCGGTGATCTGGAAGACCGCCGTGCCGCGCCTCGGCCTCAAGCCGGAGAACGGGGTGGAAGTGATCGCCACGGGCCGCATCGGCACCTATGCCGACCGCTCCAAGTACCAGCTCGTCATCGAGCGGCTGGACTATGCCGGCGAGGGCGCGCTGCTGGCGCGGATCGAGCGGCTGCGCCTCAGGCTGCTGGAGGAGGGACTCTTCGCCGCCGAACGCAAGCGGCCGATCCCGCTCCTGCCGCGGGTGATCGGCGTCGTCACCAGCGAGCGCGGCGCTGTCATCCAGGATATCCGCACCACCATTGCCCGCCGCTTCCCGCGGCAGATCCTGCTCTGGCCCGTGGCGGTGCAGGGCGCCGGCGCGGCGGAGCAGATCGCCGCCGCCATCGAGGGTTTCGGACATCTGGCGCCGCCACTCAGACCGGACGTGCTGATCGTCGCGCGCGGCGGCGGCAGCCTGGAAGACCTGATGGCCTTCAACGAGGAGATCGTGGTCCGCGCCGCCGCCGCCTGCCCCATCCCGCTCATCAGCGCGGTGGGGCATGAGACCGACACCACCCTGATCGACTTCGCCTCCGACCGCCGTGCCCCCACCCCCACCGCCGCCGCCGAGATGGCGCTGCCGGCGCGCGCCGACCTGCTCGATGCGCTGCGCCAGCAGGAGATGCGGCTGCGCCAGGCCTATCGCGCCCGCTTGCAGGCGCAACGGCTGCGGCTCTCGCGCGCCGAGCGCGGCCTGCCGGACCTGCCGGCGCTGCTGGAGACGGCGCGGCGGCGGGTGGATGACTGGGCGGATCGCCTGGCCAATGCGCCGGGCAACTGCTTCCGCCGCAAGCGCATGCCGCTCGACCGCGCCGCGGCGGCGCTGCGCCACCCGCGCGAGGTGATCGCGGCGCATCGCGCCCGGCTGCAACTGCGGGCGACCGAGGCGCTGGCCGCCTACAGGCGCCGCCTCGGCCAGCAGCAGCACCGGCTGGCCGGGGCGCGGCCGAGCCCGGCGCCGGTGCTGGCGCTGCTGCGGCAGGACCGGACTCGGCTGGAGGGGCTGGCGGCGCGGCTGGAGGGCGTTTCCTACCAGGCGGTGCTGTCGCGTGGCTTCGCGCTGGTGCAGGACGCGGCGGGGGCGACGCTCGACCGCGCCGCGGCGGTGCCGCCGGGCGCGGCGCTGACCCTCACCTTCGCCGATGGCCAGGTCGGCGCCACGGCGGAGGGAGAGGCGAAGCCGCCGCGCCGCAAGCCGCGCGAATTGCCGGACCAGGGGGCGCTGCTGTGATCCGCCGCCGCGCCGCCCTCGCCCTGCCTGCCCTGCTGCTGTTGCCGCGCGCCGCCGCCGCGCTCGAATGGCGGGGCGAGGCGGCGCAGGGCGGGCTGCTGATCGGCCGCGCCGCGCCGGGCACCCGGCTGATGCTGGAGGGCCGCGCCGTGCGGGTCGGGTCATCTGGCGAATTCGTGCTGGGCTTCGGCCGCGACCATGGGCCGGAGGCGGTGCTCGCCATCACGCCCCCCGGCGGCGGCAGGCCGGTGCAGCAGCGGATCGCGGTGGCGCGGCGGGACTGGGACGTGCAGCACATCACCGGCCTGCCGCCGGCCCAGGTGACGCCGGATGCCGAGGCGCTGGCCCGCATCACCGCGGAACGCGCGCGCCTGGCCGCGGCGCGGGCGCTGGACAGCGCCCTGCTGGAATTCACGCGCGGCTTCGCCTGGCCGGCACGCGGCCGGATCAGTGGCATCTATGGCAGCCAGCGCGTGCTGAACGGCCAGCCGCGGCAGCCGCATTACGGGCTGGACGTGGCGGCGCCGACCGGCACGCCGGTGGCCGCGGCGGCGGCCGGGCGGGTGAGCCTGGCCGGCGACTACTTCTTCTTCGGCCGCCTGCTGGTGCTGGACCATGGGCATGGGGTGAACACGCTCTATGCGCATCTCTCGGCGGTGGATGTGCCGGAGGGCGCGGCGGTGGCGGCTGGGCAGCGGATCGGCGCGATCGGCGCCACCGGGCGGGTGACGGGGCCGCATCTGCATTTCGGCCTGTCCTGGTATCAGACCTGGCTTGACCCGCAGCGATTGCTGCCGGTGGTGCAGGGATAGGCAGGGGCGGGCTGGAATTCGGGCTTGCAGGCTGGCGGTTCGAGGACTGGCTTCCGGGCCTGAAATCGGGTGGCCAGGACGCGGCACTACCGTTGATTATATTCACGAGGTTGTGCCGGGATTTGCCTGCGGATACCGGGCATGGCGCTTCGGCAGCAAGGCTGCTGCCAGCGGCTCTCCTGGATCACCGTTGCTCGATCCTGTGTGGATGCAGCCAGGGCGGGTGGCGTCTGTTCCAGCCACCTGCGCCGCTGGGGACACCTGCACAATTCAGAGGCATTGGCCAGAGGACTGGCTTGGTGATAGCGGGAAAACGGTGCATGAATGTGACGAAAAGCCAACCATGCATCGCGCTCGGGACTGAGCTGCCCGGTCGCCCGGAGGACGTGAACCGGCCCGCAGGATACAAGCCGTGCCGAGCCCGGCCATCATAGGAACACAGCAAGTGCCTGCCGCGGTCGACCCCTACGAGCTGCTGATTCGAAGCGTGGTGGACTACGCCATCTACATGCTCGACCCGGAAGGGTATGTAGTGAGTTGGAATCCCGGGGCGGAGAGGATCAAGGGATATACGGCGGACGAGATCATCGGCGAGCACTTCTCCCGCTTCTACACCGACGAGGACCGCGCCGCCGGCGTGCCGCGGGAGGCCTTGAGGATCGCCGCCGAGACCGGCCGCTTCACGGCCGAAGCCTGGCGGGTCCGGAAGGATGGCAGCCACTTCTGGGCGATGGTGGTCATCGACCCCATCCGCCTCGATGGCAGGCTGGCCGGATTCGCGAAGATAACCCGCGACATGACCGAGCAGCGCCAGGCGCAGCTCGCCGCGACCGAGAGCGAGCGCCGGTTCCGCCTGCTGGTCCAGGGCGTGACCGACTACGCCATCTACATGCTCGACCCGGAAGGGCAGGTGGCCAACTGGAATGCGGGGGCCGAACGGATCAAGGGCTACACCGCTTCCGAGATCGTCGGCCAGCATTTCTCCCGGTTCTATACCCCCGAGGACCTCGATGCCGGCCTGCCCTGGAAGGCGCTGGAGACGGCCCGCCGGGAGGGGCGCTACGAGGCCGAGGGCTGGCGGGTCCGAAAGGATGGCAGCCGCTTCTGGGCCAGCGCGGTGCTCGATGCCGTGCTCGACGACGGCGCGCTGATCGGCTTCGCCAAGATCACCCGCGACCTCACGGAGCGGCGCGAGGCCCAGCTCCACCTGGAGCAGTCGCGCGAGCTGCTGTTCCAGGCGCAGAAGATGGAGGCCGTGGGGCACCTCACCGGCGGGCTGGCGCATGACTTCAACAACCTGCTGACCGGGATCGCCGGCAGCCTCGGGATGCTGAAGCGGCGGGTGGCGCAGGGCCGGGTCGGCGATCTCGACCGCTACATCACCGCCGCCCAGGACGCCGCCGGCCGCGCGGCGGCGCTGACGCACCGGCTGCTTGCCTTCGCGCGCCGCCAGACGCTCGATCCCCGGCCGACCGATGCGAACCGGCTGATCGCCGGCATGGCGGAGCTGATCCGGCGCACGGTCGGGCCGGAAATCAAGGTGGAGCCGGCGCTCGCAACCGGGCTCTGGCCGATCCTGTGCGACCCGAACCAGCTCGAGAACGCGATCCTCAACCTCTGCATCAATGCGCGCGACGCCATGCCCGATGGCGGGCGGCTCACCATCGGGACCGCCAATATCCGGCTCGACGAGCGCGGCGCGCGCGCGCAGGACCTGCAGCCCGGCGAATACGTGGCGATCTCCGTCACCGACACGGGAACGGGCATGACGCCCGAGGTGATGGCGCATGCCTTCGATCCCTTCTTCACGACCAAGCCGATCGGCCAGGGCACCGGCCTCGGCCTGTCCATGATCTACGGCTTCGCCCGGCAATCGGGCGGGCAGGCGCGGATCCAGTCGGCGCCGGGCGCCGGCACCACCGTGCGGATCCACCTGCCCCGGCATCAGGGCAAGGCAAGCGAGGAAGAGGCGCAGGCCAGGCCGCCCGAAGCGCGCCGGGCGGCGGCTGGCGAGACGGTGCTCGTCGTCGATGACGAGCCGACCGTGCGCATGCTGGTGACCGAGGTGCTTGAAGACCTGGGCTATGCGGCGATCGAGGCGGCGGACGGCGCGTCAGGGCTGAAGATCCTGCAATCGGACACGCAGGTCGATCTGCTGATCACCGATGTCGGCCTGCCCGGCGGGATGAACGGCCGGCAGATGGCCGATGCCGCGCGGCAGGCCCGGCCCGGGCTGAAGGTGCTGTTCATCACCGGCTATGCCGAGAAGGCCGCGGTGGGCAACGACCACCTGGAACCCGGCATGCACGTGCTGACCAAGCCCTTCGCGGTCGAAGCGCTGGCGCACCGGATCAATGCCATCCTCGGTGAAGGCTGAGTCGGCCCGATGACCGCAGGGCCGCATGGCCCGGAGGTCTGAATCGGGCCGAAGATACAAGGCTGCCCGGAACTCCGCAGCCGGCGCGGAGCCCTCATCCGCCTCGGGATCATCACACGCAATTGGCGCAGGCGACGACGATGCCGGCAATGGCGGGGAGTTGCCGCGCGCGATCCGCCCGAAGCTGCCGCCAGGCGCGCCGGAAGGCCAGCAGCAGCGCCGCCAGACGCCGCATGCGCGATGGCCCGGGGGCGGGTGCGGGTTCCACGGTCTCGCCCGTCAGTTCCGGCGCCCAGGGCAGGAGGCCGGGGCCGCTGGCGGGCGCCGCGAAGCCGGCGCGGTTCATGGCAGGGCGCATTCACCCCGCCCCGGCACCGGGGAGCCGCCGGCCGCGCATGTAGTGGCGCTCCGGCCGGTAGCCGGCGCCGATGGAGCAGGCCTTGATCCAGGCCCGCAGCCGGCGCAGCAGGCCGCCTGGCCCATCGGGTAACTTCAGCGTCCTCATTGTCCTGCTCCCTTGGCCGGAGGGATCGGGCTGCCAGCGCGGCCCGGTCCGCTGGCCGGGATCTGGGTCATTCATGTTTCAGGATGATGTCGCGCCGGACGGAATCCTGTTTCAGCCGAGGCGCAGCCGTGAGGCAGCGGCCCGGGGACGGACCGGCATCGGCCGCCAATCGAACCGCCTATGCTCAATCCTCAACTCAAGGTAGATTTCCCGGAGCCGGTGCGGATTTCGAGTCAGGAGAGTGCATTGCAAACGCGACCGCTGAAAGCCGTCCTGCAAGGGATCGGCCTGCTGGCCTGCCTGTTTTCGGGCGAGGTCCAGGCGCAGGCAGGGCAAACCGCCGGCGACGCATGGAACCCGGCCGTCGTGGCGACGGACAAGGGGCCGGTGCGCGGCACCGTCCGGAACGGGGTGCTGGAATTCAGGGGCATCCCCTATGCGGCCCCGCCGGTCGGCGCGTTGCGCTGGGCCTTGCCGCAGCCCGCGGCGCCCTGGACCGGCACATTGGACGCGGCGGAGCATGGCGGCGCCTGCCCGCAGGTTGCGCGCTACGGCCTGACCGAGGCGAGCAGCACCGAGGACTGCCTCACCCTGAACATCGCCGCGCCCGCCTCCGCCGGGGCGCGGCGCCCCGTCATCGTCTGGATCCATGGCGGCGCCTTCGTGGGCGGCTCCAGCGCGCTCTATCCGCTGGACCACCTGGCCAGGTCGGGCGATGCCGTCGTGGTGTCGATGAACTATCGCCTCGGAGTCTTCGGCTTCATGCCGCACCCGGCCTTCGAGGCCGACCACAATGGCGGCTACGCCCTTGAGGACCAGAGGCTGGCGCTGCACTGGATCAGGCAGAACATCGCCGCATTCGGCGGGGACCCGGACAACATCACCCTCGCCGGCGAGTCCGCCGGCGCCGCCTCGGTCTGCATGCACATCATCGCGCCGGAGCAGACCTCCGGTCTCTTCCACAAGGCCGTGGTCCAGAGCGCCGGCTGCGTCCAGCCCCTCCGCAGCGTGGAGCAGAACCTCGCCACCGGGCGGAAGGTGGCGGCGCTGGTGGGCTGCGACGATCCCGCGACGGCCCTCGCCTGCCTGCGCGGCAAGCCCGTGGCGGATCTGCTCCAGGCCGCGGACAAGGCCGGGGGCACCGATCTCATGGCCTATGCGCCGAGCATCGGCAGCCGGACCGCGCCGGTGCAGGGCGCCGAGGCCATGGCCTCGGGCCGCTTCGTCCGGGTGCCGATGATCAATGGCGGCACCCGGGACGAGCTCCGGCTCTATGTCGGCTACGACATCCAGGCCGGCAGCCGGATCACGGCGGAGAATTACCGGGACGCGCTGAAGGCCATCTATGGCGACCACACGGATGCGGTCCTCGGACAGTACCCGGTGAGCCGGTACTCCTCGGCCCCGGCCGCCCTCGGGACGGTGATGTCCGACTTCCGGCCCGATGTCGGCATCAACAACTGCATCTACCAGGAGACGGCCCGGCTCGCCTCGCAATACGTCAGCGTCTACCAGTTCGAATTCGCCGACCGGGGCGCTCCCGTCCTCGGGGTCGCCATGCCGGCGAAGCCGGATCCCGGCTTCGAGCTGGGCGCCGCGCATTCCTCCGAACTGAACTACTTCTTCCCGCATTTCTCCAACACGACGAAGCTGGATGGCCCCGATCTGGCGCCGCCCTCGCAGGAACTCGCGGACCGGATGGTGTCGTACTGGATGAGCTTCGCCCGGACCGGCACGCCGCAGGCCCCAGGCTCCCCGGCCTGGGCGCCCTTCCGCCAGGCCCGCACCGCCATGCGCTTCGATCCGGGCAGCGTCGGGGGCTTCGATCCCGCGGCGGCGCACAACTGCGCCTTCTGGCAGCGGCTCTACCCGGTGATCCTCGGCGGCGAGCCTTGACAGGGCACCGTGGCGCGGCCGGCCATCCGGCGGGCCGGGCCGCGGTGAAGGGTTGGGCCGCGGCCCTGGCGGGACATCCCCGCCAAGGCTCAGGCCGGCATCGGCACCCGCTGCGCCAGCGGCTCCAGCATCGCCTCGATCGCCGCCGGCTGCTCCCATTCCAGCCGCACCGTCACCACCGTGACGCGGGAGCGGAAGGCTGGCGGGATGCGCACGAAATCCTTGCGGGTGGTGACCGGGATGGCGCGCAGCGATTCCGCCTCGGCCAGCAGTTCGCGCATGTCGCCGGCATCGAAGGGGTAGTGGTCGGCGAAGGCCATGCGCCCGGCCAGCACCGCGCCGCCTTCCTGCAGGGTGGCGAAGAATTTGCGCGGGTTGGCGATGCCGCAGAAAGCATAGACCGGCTGGCCCGCGAGCAATTCGGCCTCCGGCCCCGGCCGCAGATGCGCGCGCAGCACCGGCAGGCTGGGCGGCAGCAGGGCGGCGGCGCCGCATTCATCCGCGCCGATCATCACCGCGGCGCGGACCCGCGAGGCGGCCTCGGCCACCGGCTCCCGCAAGGGTCCGGCCGGGATGATGCGGCCATTGCCGAAGCCGAAGCTGCCATCGATGATGAGCAGCGACAGGTCCTTTTGCAGCGTCGGGTTCTGCAGCCCGTCATCCATGACGATGGCATGCGCCCCGGCCGCCACCGCCGCCTGCGCCCCCCGCCGCGCGGTCGGCCGAGATCCAGGCCGGGCGCTCGGCCGCCAGCAGCAGCGCCTCGTCGCCCACCGCCTGGCTGTCATGCAGCGCGGGATCGACCCGCACCGGCCCCTTCAGCCGCCCGCCATAGCCGCGCAGCAGGAAATGCACCGCGACGCCGCGGGCCGCCAGGCGCCGCCCGAGATCGAGCGCCACCGTGGTCTTGCCAGCGCCGCCGGCGGTGGCATTGCCGCAGCAGATCACCGGCACCGGCGCCTGCCAGCCGGGCCGCGCCATGCGCCGCGCGGTGGCGGCCCCATAGAGCGCGGCGATGGGAGAGAGCAGCAGGGGCATGACGCCCCGACCCTCCCCGCTCCAGGATCCGGGGGGCACGCATCACGCCTTGATCGATCCTCGCATCCAGCGTCCCGGCAGCACGGCTTGCCCGTGCGCCACCTGTCATCCTTCGAACAACGCTCCGCCAGGCTTCCTTGTCCCCGGGCCGTTCCGGCCCAGGCGAAGCGCGAAGGCGGGGCGCCCGCTCCCCGGCCCGGCATCGGGCCCGGCATCCGGCCCCGCATCGGGCAGCAACTGCAAGAGCGCCTCCGCCACCTGGCCGGGAAGCCCGGCCTCTGGCGCGACGGCCGCGGTGGCGGCTTCCGCCATGGCCTGTCCGCAACCGGGATTCGATAGCACGTCCGCCACCGCGGCCGCCAGCGCCGCGGCCGGGTCCGGCCCCTCGACCCGCCTCGCCCCGCCGGCGGCCAGCAGCCGCGCCACCGGTTCCGCGAAATTCCAGGTATGCGGGCCAAGCAGGATGGGGCAGCAGAGCCGCGCCGGCTCCAGCGGATTCTGCCCGCCATGCGGCACCAGCGAGCCGCCGACCAGGCAGAGATCGGCCAGCCGGTAGAAGAGCCCCAGTTCGCCCAGCGTATCGGCGACATAGAGCGCGGTCTCCGGCCCCGGCTGCTCCCCGGCGCCACGCCGCGCCAGGGTGAGTCCCGTCGCCCCGGCGGCACCCGCGGCCTCGGCCGCCACCGCCGGGCCGCGTTCGGGGTGGCGCGGCACGATGATGGTGAGCAGGCCGGGATGCGCCGCGGCCAGCGCCCGATGCGCCTCGACCACCAGCGCCTCCTCCCCCGGATGGGTACTGGCGGCGAGGAAGACCGGCCGCCCCGCCACCGCGGCCCTGAGCCGCGCCAGCGCCGCCTGGTCCACCGGCAGGGGCGGCGCCGCGTCCTTCAGGTTGCCGAGGCAGCGCACGGTCCGGGCGCCCAAGGCCCGCAGCCGCGCCGCATCGGCCTCGGACTGCGCCAGCACCAGGTCGAAGGCCCCGGCCAATTCCCGCCCGAGTCCCCGCGCCCAGCGCCAGCGCCGGGCCGAGCGGGCCGAGAGCCGGGCATTCAGCAGAACCAGCGGGATTCGCCGCGCCCGCGCCTCGGCCAGCAGGTTCGGCCAGAGTTCGGATTCCACGAAGACCGCCGCATCCGGCTGCCAGCCCGCCAGGAACCGCGCCGCCCAGCCCGGCACGTCCAGCGGCACGAAGCGGTGGATCACCCGCGCCGCCACCGCCGGCTCCAGCCGCTGGCCGAGCAGGGTGGCGGCGGTGACGGTGCCGGTCGTGACCAGCAGGGTCAGGTCCGGCGCCCGCCCGGCCAGGGCCTGGAGCACCGGCAGCACCGAGAGCGTCTCCCCCACGCTGGCCGCATGCAGCCAGAGCAGCCGGCCGGGTGGCCGCGCCGCCGCCTCGCCGCGGCGTTCCGCCAGCCGGTCCGCGATCTCCTTGCCGCGGGCGGCGCGGCGGCGGAGATGCAGCGGCAGCAGCGGCGCCGCCGCCCGCGTGCCCCAGCGCCAGAGCGTGGCGGCGAGGCTCATGCGCGGGCCCCTGCCGCCCGGGACTGCGCCCCGGACTGCGCCCAGGCATCGGCCTGGTCGCAGGCCGCCGTCAGCGCCGCCTCGATCGCCGGCAGCGCGGCCTCCGGCGCGGCGCGATCCACCGGAACCGGCGGGCCGAGCACGAAGACGCCGCGGCCGAAGGGCAGGGGCAGGCGCATCCGGTCCCAACTGCCGAGCAGGAATTGCCGCGAGGACCGTGCCGCGCAGGGCAGCACCGGCAGGCCGGAGAGCGCGGCCAATTGCGCCACCCCCGGCGCCGCCCGGCGGGCCGGGCCGCGCGGGCCATCCGGGGTGATCACCACCATGTCGCCGCCCGCCAGCACCCGCGCCAGCGCGCGCAGCCCGGTGGCGCCGCCGCGCGAGGTGGAGGCATGCACCATCTCCAGCCGGAACCGCCGCACCACCTCGCCGATGAAGCGGCCATCCCGGTGCCGGGAGACCAGCACATGCGCCCGCATCGGCACCATGGCTGGCACCCGGGTGCGGGCCAGCAGCCAGAGCATCGGCATCATCGGCAGCCTCTCATGCCAGAAGGCGGCGATGACGGGGCGGCAGCGCCCCGCCTCCGGCAGCAGGGCGGCATGCAGATGCGCCTCGCCCAGCAGCGTCCAGCGCGTGGTGCGAAAGACGATGGCGAGATAGAGGCCGAGCAGCCAGGCCAGCGCCGCCTGGGTGGCGGGGTGGCGGATCAGCCGCCGGAACATGGGGGATGGGGCATGGCGGGTTCCCGCCCCTAGCACGGCCGGCGCGGGGCCGGAATAGGTCTGGCCCGAAGCGCGGCCTTCCGGACCAGGCCCCGGGTTTCGCCGCGCACCTCCTGAAAGGTGCCTCCGGTTGTCAGCGCCGGGCGAATCGCGCGGGGTCGCCCACCATGCCGCCAGGGTTACCCGTTGCGGTCTGCTTCCAGCAGGCGCAGCAATTCCTCCGGGATCGGCTCGCTGATGATGGCGCCGTAGGATTGCTGCAGGCGGCGTTGCAGCCAGGTTTCGAAAGCATCGCTCCGTTCCGCCGGTCCGCGTTCAGGCTGCGGCCTGTCTCCCATCGAAGGCCCAGGCGCTGTGGTTGCGGCCGCCAGTCCGATCGGTCTGGTCGGCATGACAATGGCTTCCCAACGAGGTTCCTGCCGATAACGCGCGGCAGAAGCGAGGGGTGCCTTCGAAACCGAACAAAGGCGGACCGGTCCCGTGCCGTTCCGCATCCCGGGCTCGGGCCGGGGCGCCGAACTGCCACGATTGCTGCTGCGCTACGCCCTCACCTTCCGGATGCAGGCGGTCATGGCCACCGCTGGTGACCTGGCAGGGCTGCTGCCGGTGATGATCGGGGATGCGCCCGGCCCGATCCGGGCGCGGCTGCCTTGACCGGCCTCAGCCGTAGCGCCGCATGGCCATGGCTGCGGCAAGCAGGCCGCAGACCAGGGAGGTGGCGCCGAGCGCCGGGGCGGCCAGCAGGACCGGGGTGGCGACCGCGGCTGCGGAACCAAGCGCCACGCCCACCGCCGCCAACCCGCCGATCGCCGCGAAAACAGCGAGGAAGCACAGGGTAAGCATAAGGCGGGCCCTCCGGGTCATGGCGTGAATATGGCATACGCTGCCACGATGATGCCACGATTTGGGGCCACCCCGCCACAATACGACACCGCCGCCCTCACCTCACGGCGAGGACGGCGGCGCGGGCACCGGAAAGCCGGTGTTCTCAGCCGGTCTGCTGGATGGCCGAAAGCTGCCAGGCCCCGCCCTGGGACCGGGCGAAGGTCCAGATCTCCACCGCCTGGGTGCGCTGGTTCGGGTCGCCCTCCACCACCGCGCCATCCGAGAGGCGGTGGGTGACGTCGATCATCGAGAAGCGCATGGCCACGGTGGCGTATTCGCGACGACCCTCGCGCCAAGCTTCGGCCAGGTCGCCCTGGTCCAGGGTGACGTCGCGGGTCTCGTTGCGGAGGCCGCGGCTGGAGAGGTCGGCCAGGTCATCGGCGAAATACTGCACCATCTCCGGCGTCGCCAGCCGTTGCAGGCTGGCCAGGTCCTGCCGCGACCAGGCGGCATTGATGTCCTTCAGCAGCCCCTCGAAGGAGTCGAAATCCGCCTTCTCCAGCGCCAGCGCGGCGCCCGCGGCGGCGCCACCGCCGGCCGCCATGCCGCCGCGCGGGCCAGGGCCCGGGTTGGGGCCGCCCTCCATCTGGCGGGCCATGCCCTGCGGCACGCCGGCCATGGCGGGCTGCCCCGCCCGGCGGCGGAACCAGCCCATCGCCAGCCGCACCAGCAGCACGACCAGACCGATCTGCAGCAGCAGCCCGAGGAAGCCGGCGAAGCCCATGCCGCCCAGGCCGCCAAACATTCCATGGCCGAAGAGCAGCCCGCCCAGCCCGACGCCGAGCAGCCCGCCCAGCATCCCCGCCATGAAGGGGGAGCGGGAGAAGAAGCCGCCAGCCGGATTGGCCTGGCCGATCGGCGGCCGCTGCGCCTGCTGCGCCCCCGGCATGCCGGCGCGGCCCGGCTCGGTCATGCTGCGCTCCATCGGCCGTGCCGTGTCGGGCGCGGTATTGGTCCTGGGGGGGCGCGGTGTAGGTCTGGCTGCCGCGGCTGCCCAGGGAGCGGCTGCCACCCGGCCGGGCATCGGCCAGGGCCGGGGCGAGCGCAAGGGCGGCAGCGGCGACGGCGGCCAGGACGAAAGCGGGGCGACGCATGGGCTTGGATGTCTCCGGCAGCGGTTTCATTACAGCCAATATAGGCGAACCGCGGCGGGATTGCGATGGGAACCGGAAATGGTCACCCTGGCCGGGTGATGCCCCCAGGGTCCGCCGCCACCGCGCCGCATCTCTTCGTCGATACCGAAACGACCGGCCTGCCGCGGGGCGGGGAACAGCCGCGCATCGTCTCCATCGCCTGGATCGTGGCGGCGGCGGTGCCGGCGCCACCGCGCCAAGCCATCATCCGGCCGGAGGGCTTCACCATCCCCGGCCGGGTCGCCGCCATCCACGGTATCACCACGCAAAGGGCGCGGCGGGAGGGCCGCCCACTGCGGGCGGTGCTCGCCGAATTCGCCGCCGATATCGCGGCGCATCGCCCCGCCGCCCTGGTGGCGCACAACCTGGCCTTCGACCTGCCGATCATCGAGGCGGAATACGCCCGGCTCGGCTTGGCCTCGCCGCTCGGCGGCCTGGCACGGACCTGCACCCTGCATGCCGCGCGGCGCCGCTGGCCGGGCGAGCGCTGCGGGTTGCAGGCAGTGCATGCCCGCCTCTTCGGCGAGGAATTCGAGGGCGCGCATGGCGCGGCGGCGGATGTGGCGGCCTGCGCCCGGATCTTCTTCGGGCTCCAGGCGGGCGATCATGCGCCGCCGCCAAGCCAGGCGGCCGAGGCGCTGGTGGCCGCCATCCTGCTCTGGGCCCTGGAGCGCCCGGAATTCGACAGTTCCTTCGTGGCCAGTATCGCGGCGCAAATCCGGGCCGGCCGCAGCGCCAGCCCAAGGCAAGTGGCGGCCTTGCAGCGGATCGCCCGGCATTGGCATATCCGGCTGCCCGCCGCGGCGGCATGATCGCGGCGCCCCGCCTGGGCGATCAGCCGCGTCGCCCTGGCCGGCGGCTGGTATCCTGCGGACCGGTTCACGCCCTCCGGCTGCGCCTCCGGACGACCGGGCCGGTCAGCCCCCGGCCAGGGTCAGCCCCTCGATGCGCAGGGTCGGCGCATCGGTGCCGCGGCGGAATCGCAGGTCATCCGCCGGGGTCAGCGCCAGCAGCATCTGCACCAGGTTGCCGGCGATGGTGATCTCGCTCACCGGCTCGGCCAGGGCGCCGTCGCGGATCATGAAGCCGGCGGCGCCGCGGCTGTAGTCGCCGGTCACGCCATTCACCCCCATGCCGATCAGCTCGGTTACGTAGAGCCCCTCGCGGATATCGGCCATCAGCGCGGCCGGCGTCACGCTGCCAGGTGCCAGCCACAGATTGCTGGGCGCGGGGCTGGGCGGGCCGGAGGTGCCGCGGCTGGCATGGCCGGTGCTGGCCATGCCAAGCTGCCGGGCGCTGCGCCAGTCCAGGATCCAGGTGGTGAGCACCCCGTCCTCGACGATGGCGCGCCGCTCGCCCTTCATGCCCTCGCCGTCGAAGGGGCGGCTCCGCAAGCCGCGCCGCCGGGTCGGGTCGTCGAAAACCGTGAGGCCCGCCGGCAGCACCCGCTGGCCCAGCCGGTCCTTCAGGAAGCTCGTGCCCCGCGCCACCGCCGCGCCATTGATGGCGCCGGCCAGGTGCCCGAGCAGGGAGCCCGCCACGCGCGGGTCGTAGACCACCGGCAGCCGCGCCGTCCTCGGCCGGCGCGGGTTGAGCCGCGCCACCGCGCGCTCCCCGGCCCGGCGGCCGATCGCCGCCGCATCCTCCAGGTCCGCGAGGTGCACGGCGGTGGCATAGTCGTAGTCCCGCTCCATCCCCGTGCCCTGGCCGGCCAGGGCGGTGGCGGAGAGGGAATGGCTGGTGCGCAGATACGCGCCGGCGAAGCCATGGGTGCCGGCCAGCGCCACGGTGTAGCGGGAGAAGCCGGCCTCGGCGCCTTCGCTATTGGTCACGCCGGGGATGGCGAGCGCCGCCGCCTCCGCCGCCGCGGCGCGGGCGATGAGATCCTCGGCGCTCGGCTCCGTGGCATCGGCGAGGTCGAGATCGACCGCCACCAGCCCATCCGGCGCCTCCGGCAGGCCGGCGAAACTGTCCTCCGGCACCGCCCGGGCCATCGCCACGGCGCGCTCCGCGAGCGCCGCGAAGCCGCGGGCCGAGGGATCGCTGGAAGACACGATCGCCTGCCTTTGGCCAACGAAGACCCGGAGGCCGAGATCGAAGCCCTCCGCCCGCTCCAGGTGCTCGATCTGGCCGAGGCGGCGCTGCACCGAGAGCGAGGCGGAGGAGATCAGCAGCGCATCCGCCGCATCGGCGCCGGCCTTGCGGGCCGCCGCGACCAGCTCCTGCAGGGTCTCGCTGGCAGGCGGCCCGCCCGGGGGCCGATCCTGGCTCATGCCGCCAGCCTCTCGGCGATATGGGCCAGGCCCGGCACCTTGCCGGCCGGGCCGAGCGCGGCGAGGGTCGGCCGGGCGCGGAAGGCGGCGGCGGCCGCCTCCTGCACCTCCTCGATGGTGACGGCGGCGATCTTCGCCTTGGTCTCCTCGGTCGGGATGACGCGGCCATGCACCTGGATCTGCCGCGCCAATTGCTCGCTGCGGCTGCCGGTGCTCTCCAGCGACATCAGCAGGGAGGCGCGGAACTGCGCCTTGGCGCGGTTCAGCTCCTCCAGCGTCACGTCGGTCTGGACCTTGCGAAGCTCCTCCAGGGTGACGGGGACCAGCTCCTCCGCCTCCTTCTCGCCGGTGCCGGCATAGATCGCGAAGACCCCGCCATCCCGGAAGGGGTGGGAGAAGGAATAGATCGAATAGACCAGCCCCCGCTTTTCCCGGATTTCCTGGAACAGCCGCGAGGACATGCCGCCGCCGAGCAGGGTGCTCAGCAGCAGGGTCGGGTAGTGCAGCCGGTCCTTGTAGCCGGTGGAGGGGAAGCCCAGCACGATATGCACCTGGTCGAGGTCGCGCTCCTCGCGGAACTCGCCGCCGCCATAGCGGGCGGGTTCGGGCGCGGGCGGCGAGACCTGGGGCAGGTCGGCGAAATGGGTCTGCACGAGGTCCAGCAGCCGGTCGTGCTCCAGCGCGCCGGCGGCGGCCACCACCATGCGCTCCGGCCCGTAATGGTGGCGCATGTAGCCGGTGAGGGAGTCCCGGCTCATGCCGCGGATCACCTCCTCGGTGCCCAGCGTCGGGCGGCCCATGGGCTGGGACGGATAGGCGGTGGACTGGAAGTGGTCGAAGATGATGTCGTCCGGCGTGTCGTTCGCCTGGCCGATCTCCTGCAGGATCACCCCCCGCTCGCGCTCCAGCTCCTCCGGGATGAAGGTGGAATGCGTCAGGATGTCGCCGATGATGTCGGCGGCGAGGGGCAGGTCCTCCTTCAGCACCTTGCAGTAATAGGCAGTCTGCTCGCGCGCCGTATAGGCGTTGAGATGGCCGCCGACATTCTCGATCTCCCGGGCGATGGCGGCGGCGTCGCGCTTCTCGGTGCCCTTGAAGGCCATGTGCTCCAGGAAGTGCGAGACGCCGTTCTCCGCCGCCGTCTCGTCGCGCGTGCCGGCGCCGACATAGGCGCCGAAGGAGACGGTCTCGACCCGCGGCATGGTCTCGGAGACCACGGTGAGGCCATTGGGCAGGCGGGTCAGGCGGACGGCATCGGACATGCGATTCTGGGTCTTCCTCGATGGCCGCCGATCAGGCGGCGTTGCGGCGGGCATGGGCGCGGACGAAAGCCTCGACCTCGGGGAGTTCGGGCGCAAGCCGGCCATAGCGTTCCTCCCGCTCATATAGGTCGGCGAGGCGCGCGGGCAGAGGGGGGGCGGCGGCCGGTCGCCTCCTCCACCGCATCGGGGAATTTGGCGGGGTGGGCGGTCGCGGCCACCACCACGGGGATGGCGCGGTCCGCCGGCGCATGGGCGCGCGCGGCGGCGGTGCCGATGGCGGTATGCGGGTCCGCCAGATAGCCGGCGCTGGTCCAGAGATGGCGGATTTCGGCCAGCGTCCCGGGATCATCCAGCGTGAAGCCGCGGAACAGGCCGGTGGCGGCGCGCCAGGCGGCATCCGGCACCGGCATGCGGCCCTCGGCCCGGAAGCGCTGCATCTGCGCCGCCGTCGCGGCGCCGTCGCGGCCGAGCAATTCGAACAGCAGCCGCTCGAAATTGCTGGAGACCTGGATGTCCATGCTGGGCGAGAGGCTCGGCTCCACCGGGCGGATCGACATGTCGTTGGCATCGAGCCAGCGGGCCAGGATGTTGTTGCGGTTGGCGCCGATGATGAGGCGCTCCACCGGCAGCCCCATGCGGCGCACCGCCCAGGCGGCCAGCACATTGCCGAAATTCCCCGTCGGCACGCTGAAGGCCACCGGCCGGTCCGGCGCGCCGAGCGCCATCGCGGCGTAGGCGTAATAGGGGATCTGCGCCGCCACCCGGGCCCAGTTGATGGAATTCACCGCGGCGAGGCGCATCTCCGCGCGGAAGGGCGCGTCGTTGAACATCGCCTTCACCAGGTCCTGGCAGGTGTCGAAATCGCCCTCCACCGCCAGGTTCGCCACATTGGGCGAGAGCACGGTGGTCATCTGCCGCCGCTGCACCTCGGAGGTGCGGCCCTCCGGATGCAGGATCACGACGTCGAGGTTGGCCCGGTCGCGGCAGGCCTCGATGGCGGCGCTGCCGGTATCGCCCGAGGTGGCGCCGACGATGGTGATCCGCTCGCCCCGCCGCGCCAGCACATGGTCGAACAGCCGGCCGAGCAACTGCATCGCCATGTCCTTGAAGGCGAGCGTCGGGCCGTGGAACAGCTCCAGCGCGAAGCACCGGGCATCGAGCTGCACCAGCGGCGCCACCGCCGGATGGCCGAAGCCGGCATAGGCGGCGGCGGTCATCCGCGACAGATCCTCGAAGCCGAGCGCCGGGCCGGCGAAGGGGTGGATCAGCCGGGCGGCCAGTTCCGCATAGGGCAGGCCGCGGAGCGCCCGCCATTCGGCGGGGGAGAGTTCCGGCCAGGTCTCGGGCAGGAACAGCCCGCCATCCTCGGCCAGGCCGGCCAGGAGGACAGCCTCGAAATCGCGGGGCGCGGCCTGGCCGCGGGTGGAGAGATAGCGCATGGGGCGCGAAACTAGTCGCTTCGCGGGCCGAGAGGGAGGGGCTGTCGCAGGCGGGGCCGGCGGATGGGGGCGCCGCTGGCCGCGACGCCCCCTGCTTCCGGAATCCGCCCGGTTACATGAACCACTGCCCTGTCAGCGCGAAATTGCCATGGACCTGGGCCGCGATCGCGTGCCAGTCGATTGGCCCGGCCGATGCGGCGGGCTCCGCCGGCTGCGGGGCAAGGGCCAGGGCACCCCCGCCGATGGCGACCCCCTCGGGCGCGGTCCAGAGCGGCAGCCCCTGATCGTCATAGACCGCATGGCCCTGGCCCGTGCCATCCGCCGCGATGAGGCGGCCATAGCCGTAATTGTAATGCAGCAGGCCATCCGCCGGCAGCGGCTGCTCGAAGGTGACGAGCAGGCCGTTGCTGCCGGCCGGGCTGGCCGCGCTGGCCTTGATGAAGCCATTTGCCGAGACCACGTTCCAGCCGGTGCCGGCGGCGGCGGTGGGGTCAAGGGCGGCCAGGCCGGTGGCGGCGTCGAAGTCGAGGGTCAGATGCAACTGGTCCGCCCGGCCGGCGACCGGTCGCGCGCTGACCACCTCCGGGCCGAGGTCGTTGACCTGCCCGCCCGCCAGGGCCACTGGCGATCCGGGCCTGGCATGGTCGGCGAAGGCCTGGGCGAAGGACAGCGCCACCCGCTGCCCCAGGATTTCGGCATCGGACCAGCTGATATGGCTGCCGCCGTAGTCGCCGTCATTGTTCATGTCGAGGTCGGGGGCCTGGGCGGCGATTTCGGCGTGGAAGCCGGGGTCCTTGGCCAGCGTCGCCATGCCCTGCTTGATGGCCTGGTTGCTGTCCGAGCGGGCGTTCCCATAGGGGATGGCATTGACGAAGAGATAGGGGAGCTGCGCCGCCTCCTGGCCGAAGGCAGCCCGCAATTGCGCCGCATCGAAGCGCACGGCGCTTTCCCATTCGGCGGCGGAGAGGCCGGGCTGCTTGCTGTCATACTCGTTGTGCAGCCAGACCACCCCGGTGGGATCGGCCCGGACATCCGCGGGCTGCGCCGCGATGGTCTCGAGCAGCCCGGCTTCCAGGGGACCAACCTCCCAGCCCTGGCGCCAGTCGCCGTTGCGGGGGTTCAGCCACTCGGTCAGCAAGGCGGTGCCGCTGTTGATGGTATTGGCGCTGTCCTGGCCATGGGAGGAAATGACATTGATCCGGTCATTGACGCCATCGAAGCCGAGCAGGCGCTCGGCCTCCCGGGCTGCCGCATGGATGGCGCCGAAGTGGTCGAGAAGCACGGCATTGGATTGGCCGCGCAGCAGCATATTCAATTCCAAAACTAATGATCTCCCGGCATTATTGACACTTCGCGGCTGAACACGCCCGCGAAGCGGCAGCGGCCTTGGCCGCGCCGGGCAGCCCTAACGGGATATTACTCTCTGGCAAGTTTTCATTGCGCTTGACTTCATGGTCCAAGCGGGAACGGCGCCTCTTCCTTGCCAGGCCCCGGGCCGGACATGCTGAACAAATCGCGACAGCCGCACCGGGCCCGGATCCGTCCGGCCCATGGTCGCGGGTCGCGCCCAGGCCCGGACATGTCCTAACCTTCCCGGCCGATGGCGTGGGAAAGGGTGATGTGAGTTGCCAACAACGACCGGCGATGCCCGCCGCCACGCTCCCGCCGCGCTCAGGAACCGCGCGGCGATCCTGGCCGTGCTGGCGCGCCACCTGCCGCCGCGGGGCTCCGTGCTGGAGGTGGCCAGCGGCACCGGCGAGCATGTGGCGCATTTCGCCGCCGCCCTGCCCGGCCTGGTCTTCCAGCCGAGCGACCCCGATGCTGCCGCCCGCACCAGCATCGATGCCTGGGCGCGGCAGGCGGGGCTGCCGAATCTCCGCCCGGCGCTGGCGCTGGACGCGGCGGCGACCTGGCCGCCCGGCCTCCATGCGGCGGTGCTCTGCATCAACATGATCCATATCGCCCCCTGGGCGGCGACGCTCGGCCTGATGCGCGGCGCGGCAGGCGTCCTGCCGCCCGGCGGCGTGCTGATGCTCTACGGCCCCTACCGGCGGGAGGGCCGCCACACCGCGCCCAGCAATGCCGAATTCGACCGCGACCTCCGCGCCCGCGACCCGGCATGGGGGGTGCGCGACTTGGAGGCGGTGGCGGCCGCGGCCTCCGCGCAAGGCTTCGGCCCGCCGGTGGTCGAGCCGATGCCGGCGAACAACCTCTCGCTGGTCTTCCGCCGGCTGCCGCTTATCCATCGAGATACCGCTCCCGCAGATGCGCCGTGAAATCCGCGGGGTCGAGCGGCTTGCCGGTGGCGTGGCGCAGCAGGTCCTGGAAGCCGAGGCGCGAGCCTTGGGCATGCACCCGGTCCCGCAGCCAGGCCATCAGCGGCAGCATCTCGCCCTGCGCCATTTCCTCGTCCAGCGCCGGGAGGTCGCGCCGCGCCGCGCGCATGAGCTGCGCCGCCGCCATGGCGCCGAGCGTATAGCTCGGGAAATAGCCGAAGGCGCCGTCATGCCAGTGGATGTCCTGCAAACAGCCCTGCGCATCGTCCGGCGGCGCCTGGCCGAGCAGTCGGGCGAAGCCTTCGCCCCAGGCGCCGGGCAGGTCCGCCACGGCGAGGTCGCCGCCGATCAGCGCGCGTTCCAGCCGGAAGCGCAGGATCACATGCGCGGGGTAGGTCAGCTCATCCGCATCCACCCGGATGAAGCCGCGCGAGACGCGGCGCCACAGCCGCGCCAGGTTCGCCGCCGCATAGGGCGCCGGATCGCCGCCGAAAGCCGCGTGCAATTCGGCCCCGAGGAAGCGCAGGAAGGCGTCGGAGCGGCAGGCCTGCATCTCGACGATCAGGCTCTGCGATTCATGCGCCGCCATGCCGGCGGCCTCGCCCACCGGCTGGCGCGCCCAGGCCGCCGGCAGGCCGCGTTCATAGAGCGCATGCCCGGTCTCATGCAGCACGCCGAGCAGCGACTTCCCCACCTCCGCCTCGCTGTAGAAGGTGGTGATGCGGATATCCGTGGGCGTGCCGCCGCAGAAGGGATGCAGGCTCTCGTCCAGCCGGGCATGCGCATAGTCCAGCCCGACCCGTTCCGAGAGGCTGCGGCAGAGGCGGCGCTGCACCGGCACCGGGAAGGGGCCATGCAGCGGCAGCGGCGCCGGGCGGCGGGCCTGGATCGCCTCGGCCCGCGGCAGGGCCTCGGCCAGGAAGGCTTCATAGGCGGCGAAGACCGGCTCCAGCTCGGCCGCCGTCACGCCGCGCTGGTAGCCCTCCATCAGCGCGTCATAGGGGGGAGAGGCCGAGCGCGGCGGATAGCGCCTCGGCGGTGTGGCGCTGCAGCCGCACCACCTCGGCCAGGGAGGGCGCCACCAGGGCGAAATCGGCGCGGGCCTTGGCCTCCCGCCACACCGTCTCGCAGGCGCTGTTGGCGCGGGCGGTGGCTTCCACGAGGCCGGTCGGCAGGGCGGTGGCGCGGGCATGGGCGCGGCGCATCAGCGCCAGGTTGGCGGCGTCCCACTCGCCCGCGGCCTCGGCCGCCGCCAGATCCTCGGCCACCGCCGGGGCGGTGAGCAATTCGTGGCCGAGCCCGGCCAGGGCGGCAAGCTGCTCGCCCCGCGCCGCGGCGCCGCCCGGCGGCATCATGGCGCTGGCATCCCAGTGCAGCATGGACTGCGCCTCGCCCAGGGTGGCGATGCGGGCGAAGCGGGATTTCAGGCGCTGATAGGCGGGGGTCATGCGGCGTGGCTCCGTAAGGCCGGGAGGGCTTTGCCCTCCCCGACCCACCCACCAAAGGCCGAAGGGCCTTTGGAAACCGTGAGTTCGGGCATCAGGGTGGGGCCAGCTTCTTCGACCATACCCGGCGGCCGCCGGCATAGGCCAGGAGGCGGCCGAGCCGGGTGAGGGTGCCGGGCGGCGGCGGGTCCGAAAACAGCCGATCCAGCAGCCTGGCCTGGAAGCGGTGCAAGGCTTCGGACAAATCCCGGTTCGGCATGTAGCAGGGCAGCATCGGCAGCGCGCTGTAGAGGCCGAGGCGGCGGGCGAGCGTCAGGCCGGCCATGCCGAGCAGGCGCATGGCGCGGCGGGCGGCGCGGCAGAGCCAGTACTCGATGGCCCGGAGTGCGGGTGGACAGCGCGGCAGCACCAGGGCGACCAGCAGGCGAGCCCAGAGCCCGGCATGGGTGAGGCGGCGGAAGTGGCGGCTGACGGTGTCGCCCTTGCCGAACTGCTCCGGCAGGGCGTGCCAGGGCTGGCCGGAGACGGCGGCGTGCAGCATGGCGTCCATGCGGTTGCGCCATTCATCCCCGAGCGGCCGTCCGGCCCGCCGCCCGGCCGTGCCGGGCGCGGCCCTCATCCAGCGGCGGAGATGCGGCGCGAGCGCGGCCCATTCGGCATCGGAGAGCGGCATCCAGGCGCGGCGGGGCGTGAAGCGAGGCATGGCGGGCTCCGTCACCCGGGGAAAGCGGTTGGAACATATCATGAACTGCGCTGAAATGCAATGGAATGCCGGCGAGGCTGGAATTGGCCGTTGCAGCAGCGGCCCTGCCCTATGACCCGCTCCGGGTGGCGAGCAGTCCCAGGTGATGCAGCAGCCTGGCCAAAGGGGCGGTCCGGGGGCCCTGGCTCATCCTTGCCTGGGCCACCTGTCGGGCGTCAGGTCCTCGCTTGGCCTGCCTCGCCAAGGACCCGCTGGATCGTCTCCAGGACCTCGTCGGCGGTATAGGGCTTGCGCAGGATCGCGGCCGTGCCATCGGCCTGCGCCTGGATGGTTGCCTTGGGAAGCGAGCTCAGGATGATGACGGGGATGCCGCGCAGGCCCGGGTCGGCGGCCATGGCCTTGAGCATCGCGGGTCCGCTCATGACCGGCATCATCATGTCGAGGAGCACGATATCGGCCCGCGCCTCGGCCAGCCGCTCCAGGCCCTGCCTGCCGTTCGCGGCCGTCTCCACCCGATAGCCCGCATCCTCCAGCGCCGCCTCGAGCGCCATGGCGATGAGCGCTTCGTCATCGACCACCAGGACCCTTGTCATCTGTCCTCCGGGGTGGAGGGCCGGCCGCCGGGGCGGTGGCGCGCGAACCCGCTCAGAACCTCCTCCGCACCCTCGAAGTTGCCGGCGAGGACGATGCCGCGGTCAGTGATGGCGAATTCGCGCAGGTTGGCATCGAAATCGCTGTCGCGGACCTTCAGAACGGAAAGCAGCCGGCGCGAGCGCGAGCGGTACTCCACGTACCGAAGCACGATAAGGTTCTCCAGCAACGACGACATCCCGGTGACGGGCATCTCGACGCCGGAGCCAAACAAGTCCCTGGTCTCCATCGAGTAAAGCGTCGTCACGCCGCGCGCCCGAAGCTCGTTTGCCAGCACGGCGAAGAAGCGGCTGATGCGCCCGGGCTCGACCGAGGCCTCGATGAAGCCGCCGAGCCCATCGAGGAACAGCCGCCTGACGCCGCGCCTGCCCACCGCGTCCAGCAGCCGGTGCGCCAGCGCGTCCTGGAGACTTTCGGCCTGCGGCTGCCAGAGGATCTCGATTTCCCCCCGATCGACCTTCCCCGAAAGATCCAGCCCGAGCCGGGCTGCCTTGTGCAGCAGGCGGGGCGGTGTCTCGTAGAAGCCGAAGAACAGGCCCGGCTCGGCCGCGCTGGAGCCATCGAGGAAATGCAGGCCCATCGTGGTCTTGCCGACGCCCGATGGGCCGAGCAGGCCCGTGACGGTCCCGTCCGGGAAGCCGCCGCCGAGCATGGCGTCGAGCCCCGCCATGCCGGTCGACAGCCTGCCGGCCCGGACCTCGTCCGGGCGCGTGGTGACACGGAACGCCGCCTCGATCCGCGGATAGACCACCAGGCCCTCGGCGGTGATGCGGAAGGGATGCCGGCCGGGCAGGAAGTCGCTGCCGCGCAGCTTGTTGACGTAGAGCCCGCGTTCGGTGCGGGAGTCGTAGCGCACGTCCGTCAACTCGACGATGCCGTCCACCATGGTGTGCTCGGGGGGGACCGCCTGGCCCTTCGCCGTGGTGAGCAGGAAGACCGTGCAGCCATGCAGCCCGGCCTGGGTTTGCAACTCCTGGATGAAGGCCTTGAACTCGGTGTCGGTGGCGGCCCGGTCTTCCGCGGCCACGAGCCCGTCCAGGATCATGATGGTCGCCCGATGCGCCGCGATCTCGCGCCGGATGAGCGTCACCAGCCCCGCCAGCCCCTCGCCTTCGAGAACACCGAACCCGCTGATGTAGGAGACCTGCTCCAGCAGGCGCGAGGCATCGAAGAAGCGCATCGTGCCGAGATGCAGGAGCATCCGGGCATGGGTCTCGGACAGCAGCGTGGCATAGAGCGCCCGGCCGCCCGCGGCCGCGTGGTGGTAGCAGATCTGGTTCGCGAGGGTGGTCTTCCCCGTCCCGGGCGGCCCCTGGAGGATATGGATGCCCCCCCTTGGGGAAGCCGCCCTTCAGGATCACGTCGAGGCCCGGAACCCCGCTCGGCACCCGCTCGATCGCCTGCTCCTCGCTCATGCGCCTGCCTTCTCCGGTCCCAAGGGCAGCCTGACCAGGAAGGCCGAGCCCTCGCCAGGGGTGCTCTCGATGCCGATCGTGCCGCCCATGGCCAGGACCAGCTGATTGGCCAGCCACAGGCCGATGCCGAAGCCGCCATGCTCGCGCCGGGCCACGGCCCGCTCGAAGCGCTGGAAGATGCGGGCGCGGTCCGCCTCGGAGATGCCGATGCCCCGGTCCCGGACGGCAAGTTCCGCGGCTTGGCCTTCGGCGCGGAGGGTCACGGCGACCGGCTTGCCGGCACCGAATTTCAGGGCGTTCGAGAGCAGGTTCTCCGCCACCTGCTCGAGCGCGAGCGGGTCCCAGGTCCCGACGACGCCCTCCTGCAGGTCGGTCTCCAGGGGGGGACCGTCCCATGCGCGCCGCCGGCGCCGCACGGTCCACCACCGCCCGGACGAGGCGGGTGAGGTCGACCTCGGCAGGTTCGATCCGGACGTTCCCCGCCGCGATCCGGGACACGTCGAGCAGGGCGGTCGAGCGCCGCACGAATTCGCGCACGGCATGTTCGAGCAGCTCAAGCCGCGGCGCCAGGACCTCCGGGCGGCAGCGGTCCGGGTTCCGTGCGGCCGCGGCCAGGTTGTGGACCTGCATGAGGATGGGCGTCATCGGGTTGCGCAGCTCATGCGCCGCAATGGCAACGAACTCGTCCCGTGCCCGGACCGCCTCGCGCAGATCCTCGATCAGGCGGTCCTTGTCGGTTTCGCCGTGGGTGTCGCCCCCAACCTGGCCGGCGTCCGTCATGTGATCCTCAGGCGGTGTTCGGATAGGAGACAAGCGCATCGACATCGAGAAGGTGGCGCGGCCTTCGGCCCTGACGAGGGAAGGGATCAAGGATTGGCAGTTTCGCACCGACGCGGCGGCCGACAAAGCCACTTGGCCGGACAGGCCGCCCGGACAGGCGCCCTGCGTCGCCAAGCAAGCCGGTCATCAATTCGGCCATTGTATTGGCCGTGCCGGGGCATCAGGCAATCCGCCCGGCCCGCCCCCTGGTTGGGGGAGCCCGAGGGGGCAAAGCTCCCTCGGCCCTTCCCGGTCACGATTCCTCGCGCAGCCGCCGCCGCGCGAAGGCGATGAAGACGCCGACCAGCGCCAGGGCCAGCCCATACCAAGTGATGGCATAGCCGAGATGCGAGTTGGTCGGCCGCGGCAGGCTGCGGGCGGGCATGGGCAGGGTGCCCGGCGGCGCACCCTCGGCCGCCAGCGCCACCAGGCCGAAGGGCGCCACCTCCGGCAGGCCGAGCGCGGCGCCGATCGCCGCCGGGTCGAAGGTATAGAAGCGGCGGCCGGCCGGGTCGTCCTGCGCGCTGACCCATTCGCGCCGATCGGGGGGGCGGATATAGCCGGTGACGGCCACCTCGCCCTCCGGCCGCAGGACCGGGGCGCCGCGCTCCAGCGGCACCCAGCCGCGATCCACCAGCAGCGGCGACGCCGCGTCGCGGAGCAGCGGGGTCAGCAGATGCGCGCCGAGGCTGGTGCCGCGCACCTCCACGCCCAACAGCGCCTCCCGCGCATGGTCGAAGCGGCCGGTGGCGAGGACCTTGGCATAGGCTTCCGGCGCGGCGGGGCCGAGCGGCACGGGCGGCGCGGCCTCGGAGGCGGCGATGCGGGCCAGCAACTCGGTCTTCCAGTGCAGCCGCTGCACCTGCCAAGTGCCGAGCCCGAGCAGCAGGGCCAGCACCGGCAGGCTGGCAAGGGCCGGCAGCAGCAGGCGGCGCAACCGCATGGGTTCAGCCCGGCTCCGGGTTGTGCCGGTAGTGCAGCCCGGCCAGCGCCGCCTTGGCCACCCGCATGACCCAGATGGAAAGCGGCAGCACCAGCGCCGGCCAGAGCAGCGCATGCAGCCAGAGCGGCGGCGCGTATTTCACATCCACCACCAGCGCGGCCACCACGGTGATGGTGCCCACCACGAGGATGCCGGCCACCGCCGGGCCGTCCCCGGCATCCTGCGCCCTGAGGTCGAGGCCGCAGAGCGCGCAATTGTCACGGAAGCGCAGCAGCCCGGAAAAGAGCGGGCCGCGCCCGCAACGCGGACAGCGGCCCAGCAAGGCAACAACGGGCAGCGGCGCCGCCCAGGGGGTCATGGAGCCTAGTGCCCCATGATTTCGCCGGCGCCCCACCAGTAGATGCAGATGAACAGGAACAGCCACACCACGTCCACGAAATGCCAGTACCAGGCCGCCGCCTCGAAGCCGAAATGCCGCTGCGGGTTGAAATGCCCCTTCAGCGCCCGCAGGAAGCAGACCGCCAGGAAGACGGTGCCGACCATGACATGGAAGCCGTGGAAGCCGGTGGCGAGGAAGAAGGTGGAAGGATAGATGCCGCCGGTGAAGGCGAAGGGCGCCTCGGCATACTCGATCACCTGGAAGGTGGTGAAGGAGAGGCCCAGCAGCACCGTCAGGCCGAGGCCGGTGATCAGCCCGCGCCGGTCGTTGTGCAGCAGCGCGTGGTGCGCCCAGGTGACCGTGCAGCCCGAGAGCAGCAGGATCATGGTGTTCAGGAAGGGCAGGCCAAAGGGATCGAAGGTCAGGATCCCGGCCGGCGGCCAGATCGCGGTTTCCGCGCCGGCGACATGCTGCGGATAGAGCGCGAAGTGGAAATAGGCCCAGAAGAAGGCGACGAAGAACATCACCTCGGAGGTGATGAACAGGATCATGCCGTAGCGCAGGCCGATGCGCACCACGCCGGTGTGCAGGCCGGGCGTGCGCGACTCCCGGATGACGTCGCGCCACCAGAAGAACATGGTGGTCAGCACGGCGGCGATGCCGATGCCCAGCAGCCAATAGGTGCCGTAATGCGCCACCAGGATGATGCCGATCAGCAGCGCGGCGCCGGAGAAGGCGCCGACCAGGGGCCAGGGCGACGGGTCCACCAGGTGATAGGGGTGCTTGTGCGGCGGTGCGGGTTCCGCGGTCGCCGTCATGTCGGTGGTGCTGGCCATCGAGCGTCCTGGTATCGTGCTGCCTGTGCGAAGGCCCTGGCGGGCCCCCGCGTTTCGCCGTGCATCAATCCCGAAAACCCCGCGCGGATCAAGCCCACCCCGGGAAAGCCACGGTTTTCAAGGAGTCGCGCGTGAGGGCGCGGCGCCGACATGCTGGCCGGCGCTCGCCAGCGCGCCGGCGCGGTCGGCGTCATCGAGGCTGCGGAAGAAGCTGTAGCTGATCGTGATGGTATGGATGTCGCGGGTATTCGGGTCCTCCGCGATCTTCGGATCGACCCAGAAGGTGAGCGGCATCTCGGCCTGCTGGCCCGGCTCCAGGGTCTGCTGCTCGAAGCAGAAGCAGGCGGTCTTGTGGAAATACTTCCCCACCACCTCCGGCGTCACGTTGTAGGTGGCGATGCCGGTGGTGGGCGTCCCGGCCAGGCTCTGCGCGTGGTAGAAGCCCATGCCCTCCTCGCCGACGTGAAGCCGCATGCTCGGCTGGGCGGGGCCGAAGTGCCAGGGCAGGTTGGGCTGGGTATTGGCGTTGAAGCGGATGGTCAGCACCTGCTCGCCCGCCCCCGGCGCACCGCCGCCACCCACCTGCACCGTGCCGTTGTAGCCGGTCGCCTGGCAGAAGATGCGATAGAGCGGCACCGCGGCGAAGGCCATCCCCACCATGCCGGCGACGAAGCCGGCCATGCCGAGCCCCATCAGGCGGTTGCGGCGGCGGAGGGTGGTCGGGTCCATGGGGCGCCTTTCGAGGTCAGCCGCGGTCACGGCTACGCGCGGAAACGCGCGATGCTACGGCTACGCGCGGAAACGCGCGATGCTGATGAAGAAGAACAGCACCACGAGGCCGAGCAGCACCGCCAGGATCGCCCAGTTGCGGGCACGGCGGCGGCGGTCGAGGTCCTGCCGCTCCTCGGGCGTCATCCGAAGAGCAGCCGGTCGGCGGGCAGCGCCGCGAAGAGCAGCGACAGGTGCAGCAGGGAGAAGCGGAAGGCGCGTTTGGCGGCGGCATCCCCCGCCAGGCTGCGGCCGGCCTCGTCCTGCCGCTCCCGCCAGACCGCGATGGCGTGCCAGAGGAAGCCGAGCCCGAGCGCCGCCGCCACCACGGCATAGGCCGGGCCGGCCAGGCCCAGCGCCCAGGGGGCGAGGCCGAGCGGGGCGAGCAGGATGGTGTAGAGCAGGATCTGCCGCCGCGTCTCCCGCGCCCCCGCCACCACCGGCAGCATGGGCACGCCCGCCCGCGCATAATCGGCATGCGCCCAGAGGCTCAGGGACCAGAAATGCGGCGGCGTCCAGAAGAAGATGATGGCAAACAGCACCAGCGGCTCCAGCGTCACGTCGCCGGTGACGGCGGCCCAGCCGATCACCGGCGGGAAGGCGCCGGCGGCGCCGCCGATGACAATGTTCTGCGGCGTCCGGCGCTTCAGCCAGATGGTGTAGACGAAGACGTAGAAGGCGATGGAGAAGGCCAGCGCCGCCGCCGCCACCGCATTGGTGGCCAGCCCCATGACGATGACCGAGCCGATGGCGAGCGAGATGCCGAAGCCGAGCGCCGCGCCTGGCTGGATGCGCCCGGCCGGGATCGGCCGCCGGGCGGTGCGGCGCATCACCGCGTCGATGTCGCGGTCGTACCACATGTTGATGGCGCCTGCCGCGCCGGCGCCCACCGCGATGCAGAGGATGGCCGTCAGCGCCAGGACCGGGTGCAGCCGGCCCGGCGCCAGGAGCAGCCCGACCAGGCCGGTGAAGACCACCAGCGACATGACCCGCGGCTTCAGCAGGGCCAGCCAGTCGCCGACCTCGGAGAGATCCTGCGCTGGAGACAATGGCAGGGAGGCGGCGTTCCCCTCCCCCGGATTCACGGTGATATCGCTCATGGCATCGCTGATGTAGGACAGGCGCGGCTGGACCGCCATGCCTTTCGGCATGGCGGCCCGGTTGCGGAACGAGCAGGCTGGCGGCCGGAACTGCCGAGATCAGCGGATCCGCGGCAGTCCCGAGCCCCCGCGGGTCAACGGACCCGCGGCAGCTCCTCGAAGGTGTGGAAGGGCGGCGGGCTGCTCACCTGCCATTCGAGGGTGGTCGCGCCCTCGCCCCAGTAGTTGCTCCCCACCCGCTCGCCGGAGGTGAAGGTGCGCCAGATCACGTAGAAGAAGACGAACATGGAGGCGGCACTGATATAGGAGCCGAGCGAGGACACCATGTTCCAGCCCCAGAAGGCATCCGGGTAGTCCGGGTAGCGGCGGGGCATGCCCTGGGCGCCCAGGAAGTGCTGCGGGAAGAAGATCAGGTTGGCGCCGATGAACAGCATCCAGAAATGCACCTTCCCCCAGAACTCCGGGTATTGCCGGCCGCTCATCTTGCCGATCCAGTAGTAGAAGCCGGCAAACAGCGAGAAGACGGCGCCCAGGCTCAGCACGTAGTGGAAGTGCGCGATGACGTAGTAGGTGTTGTGCAGGATCACGTCCACGCCGGCATTCGCCAGCTTCACGCCGGTGACGCCGCCCACCGTGAACAGGACGATGAAGCCGATGGCAAACAGCATCGGGGTCTTCAGGCTGATGGAGCCGCCCCACATGGTGGCGACCCAGGAGAAGATCTTGATGCCGGTCGGCACCGCGATGACCATGGTCGCGGCCATGAAGTAGGCCCGCGTATCCACATCCATGCCGGAGGTGAACATGTGGTGCGCCCAGACGATGAAGCCCACCGCGCCGATCGCCACCATCGCATAGGCCATGCCGAGATAGCCGAAGACCGGCTTGCGGCTGAAGGTTGAGACGACATGGCTGATGATGCCGAAGCCCGGCAGGATCATGATGTAGACTTCGGGGTGCCCGAAGAACCAGAACAGGTGCTGGAACAGCACCGGGTCGCCGCCGCCCTCCGGCCGGAAGAAGGCCGTGCCGAAGTTGCGGTCGGTGATCACCATGGTGATGGCGCCCGCCAGGACCGGGATCGACAGCAGCAGCATGAAGGCGGTGACCAGCATCGACCAGACAAACAGCGGCATCTTGTGCAGGGTCATGCCCGGCGCGCGCATGTTGAAGATGGTGGCGATGAAGTTGGAGGCGCTGAGGACCGAGCTGATGCCCGCCAGGTGCAGCCCGAACAGCACCATGTCCATCGCCGGGCCGGGATGGTAGGTGGCGTCCGAGAGCGGCGGGTAGAGGGTCCAGCCCGCGCCGGCGCCCTGGCCCACGAAGAAGCTGCCGCACACCATCAGGAAGGCCGGCACCAGCAGCCAGAAGCTGATGTTGTTCAGGCGCGGGAAGGCCATGTCCGGCGCGCCGATCATGATCGGCACGAACCAGTTGCCGAAGCCGCCGGTCGTCGCCGGCATGACCACGAAGAACACCATGATGAGGCCATGGAGGCTGACGATGGTGTTCCAGCTCTGGCCATCGCCGAAGAATTGCAGGCCGGGATTCTGCAGCTCCATCCGCATCAGCACCGAAAGCCCGACGCCGATCACCGAGGCGAAGATGGAGAAGATGAAATAGAGGGTCCCGATGTCCTTGTGGTTCGTCGAGAACAACCACCGGGCCGCGAAGCCGGGCTTGTGGTCGTGGTCGCCATGGCCGTGGGCGGCATGGTCGTGGGAATCGTGCTTGCTGTCAGTCGCGGTCGCCATGGATCCGTCCGCCTCGGGTTTGGGTGTCAAGGGGTCCGCCGGCTCACCGGCGGGCCGCCGCGATGCGCAGTTCCGCAGCCTCGCCGGCAGCCGCATCGGCGGCCAGGGTCGCCGGCGCGGTCCGGTTCTGCGCGTATTTGGTCTTCGCCTGCTCGACCCAGGCCTGGAACTCGGCCTGCGGCACGGCACGCACCTCGATCGGCATGAACCAGTGGTTGGTGCCGCAGATCTGGTTGCACTGGCCGTAGAAGATGCCCGCGCGGTCGGCGCGGAACCAGGTCTCCAGCGTCCGGCCGGGGATCGTGTATTTCTGCACGCCGAGCGAGGGCACGAAGAAGCTGTGGATCACGTCCTGCCCGGTGGTCAGCACGCGGACATTGGCGCCCACCGGAATGACCAGCGGCTCATCCACCGTCAGGTTGCGGAGCTGGCCGGGCTGGAGGTCCTCGTCCGGGATCGGGCGGCTGTCGAAGGCCAGCTCGCCCTGGTCCGGATAGGCATAGTGCCAGTACCACTGGCGGCCCTGCACATTGATGGTGAGATCCGCATCCCGCGCCCGGTCCTCGTAGTAGATGAGCCGGAAGGAGGGGATCGCGATCACCACCAGGATCAGCACCGGCAGCACGGTCCAGGCGATCTCCAGCACCGTGTGGTGGCTGGTGCGCGACGGCGTCGGGTTCGCGCTCTCGCGGAAGCGCCACATGCACCAGCCGAGCAGGACCATCACGAAGGCGGTGATGACGATGATGATCCACAGCACCAGTGTGTTGAAGTCGTGGATCGCCTCCTTCACCGGCCCGCCGGCCGGCTGCAGCCCGAGGCCCCAGGGAATCGGCGCGCCCAGCGAGGAGTGGGTCTCTCCCACGATACCGCCCGAATCGCGGTTGTCCTGTGCCAGGGCCGGCCCGCACCAGGCCAGCACGCCCCAGAGGGCGGCCGAGAACACCATGCCGGCCCGGCCCGCCATGGCCGAACCCGCTGCCTTACCGAACCACCGCCCGATCACACGTCGCATCCCATGTCCCGTTCGTCCGCGTCGCACGCGCCGCCTGATATCCGCCCCGCCGCCCCGTCCGGGCGGCAGGCGCGCCGGGTCCACCCCGCGGAGCAGGGGGAGGGCGCGACCGGACCATAGTCGCGCGAGGCCGCACCGCACAAGGGAGGCTCCGCCGCGGAAGCGCAGGACAGGCGAAAACCGGCGCGCGGCATGGCGTTCAGGGCGCGGCCTCCGCCTCCGCATCCACCTCCGCCACATGGTCCACCATGTCGGACAGCATCGAGCGGATGTGCTCGTCCCCCACGGCGTAGAAGACCTGCCGGCCGCGCCGGTCCGCCTGCAAAAGCCGCGCCGCGCGCAGCAGCCGCAGGTGGTGCGACACCAGCGAGGCCGAGATGCCGAGCCGTTCCGCCATCTCCCCCACCGCCGCCGGCGCGTCGAGGCAGGCCAGGATGATGCGCAGCCGCGTCGGGTCGCTCATCATCTGGAACATTTCCGCCAATTCGACGACCTGGTCGTCGCCGATCCGCAAGCGCCCGCGCATGTCATCCGTCCTTCGCCCCGGCGCATCTTCCGCTCGCGCAAGGCGCACGGCCAGAGGGTCCAGGCTGTTTTTCACGGGGCGGATCGGCGCTCCGGAGCGCTGCCGCCCCGCCGCGATCCGTCCCGGCCCCCCTAGACTTGCCCCCCGCGCGGCGCGGCGGCAAGCGCCGGCGGGGCTTGACAGGAATGGCGCGTGAGGGCACCTCAAGGCTTCGACCTAACCCACTGAAAAGCCAAGGAACCTCTGAACAGTTGAAGATCTGTTCAGCCATCCCTTCCGGGACCGTGCCATGCTGACCCGGCCGGAGCCGCCTGCCGGACCGGAAGTCAGCCTGCCGGAGATCCACCGCAGCGTCCGGGTGCCGGATGGTGCCGGCTGGCTGCGCCGGATGCTGGCCTTCGTCGGCCCTGGCTACCTGGTCGCGGTTGGCTACATGGACCCCGGCAATTGGGCCACCGCGCTCGCCGGCGGCTCGGCCTTCGGCTATACGCTGCTCTCGGTGGCGCTGGTCTCCTCGCTGATGGCCATGCTGTTGCAGGCGCTCTGCGCCCGGATCGGCATCGCCACCGGACGGGACCTGGCGCAGCTCTGCCGCGACCGCTTCCCCCGCCCAGTGAACCTGGCGCTCTGGGCGCTGGCCGAGATCGCCATCTGCGCCACCGACCTCGCCGAGTTGATCGGCACCGCCATCGCCCTGCAATTGCTGTTTGGCATCCCGCTGCTGATCGGCGTGATGCTGACCGCCCTCGATGCGCTGCTGATCCTCTGGTTGCAGCACCATGGCGTGCGCTGGCTGGAGGCGCTGGTGGCCGGGCTGATCTTCCTGGTCTTCGGCTGCTTCGCGACGCAACTGGCGCTGGCCCAGCCGGTCTGGGGCGAGGTGCTGGCGGGCTATATCCCGAGCGCCTCGATCCTGACGAACGAGGAACAGCTCTACATCGCCATCGGCATCCTCGGCGCCACGGTGATGCCGCACAACCTCTACCTCCATACCGCCGTGGTGCAGACCCGCGCCTATGGGCTGGGCGAGGCGCGCAAGCGCGAGGCGATCCGTTTCGCCACCATCGACAGTACCGCGGCGCTGTCGCTCGCCCTGCTGGTGAATTCCGCCATCCTCATCACCGCGGCCGCCGTGTTCCACGCCGGCGGCCGCACCGAGGTGGCGGAGATCCAGGACGCCCATGCGCTGCTCGCCCCCATGGTCGGAACCACCCTCGCCGCCACCCTGTTTGCCGTGGCGCTCCTGGCCTGCGGGCTGAACGCCACCGTCACCGCGACCATGGCGGGGCAGGTGGTGATGGAGGGCTTCCTCGGCCTGCGCATGCCGCCCGCCCTCCGCCGGCTGGTGACGCGGCTGGTGGCGATCGTGCCGGCGGTGATCGTCACCTGGCTCTATGGGGTCAGCGGCACCGCGCAATTGCTGATCCTGAGCCAGGTGGTGCTGTCCTTGCAGCTTCCCTTCGCGGTGGTGCCGCTGATGCTGGTCGCCAGCAGCCGGCGGCAGCTTGGCGCCTTCACGGCGCCGGGCTGGCAGCTCTGGCTCGGCTGGGCGGCGACGGTGCTGATCGTGGCGCTGAACCTGAAGCTGCTCTGGGGTTTCCTGGCGGAGTAGGACCGGCAGCGTTGACGGGGCGGCTCCGCGCCCCGATCTCCGCCCGGTGCCCCGCCCCGCCGCGCTCCTCCTCATCCTGCTCTGGCCCCTGGCCCTCGCCTGCCGCCCGGCGGCGGCGCAGGACCCTGGCTGGACGGCCTGCCGCCAGGCGATTGCGGCGGCGGAGCCGGCCTCCGGCATCCCGCCCGGCCTGCTCGGCGCCATCGCCCTGGTCGAGACCGGCCGGCGCGACCCGCGTTCCGGCCGGATCGAGCCCTGGCCCTGGTCCTGGAACGCCGAGGGCGAGGGTGGCACCGCGCCCACGCGGGAAGCCGCGGTGGCGGCGGTGGCGGCATTGCAGGCGCGCGGCATCCGCTCGATCGATATCGGCTGCATGCAGGTGAACCTGCTGCACCACCCCAATGCCTTCGCCGGGCTGGAGGAGGGCTTCGACCCCGCCCGCAACCTCCGCTACGCCATCGGCTTCCTCAGGGAATTGCGCGCCCGCACCGGGGATTGGGGGCAGGCGGTAGCGAATTACCATTCAGGCGAGGCGGGGCGCGGCCTCGCCTATCACCGCCGGGTATTGCTGGCGAGGCTCGGCGCCGCCTGGATGACGGGCGGCACGGTGCCGCTGCCGGCCGGCACGGCGACGGGGCTCTGCGCGCCGGGGCTGAGCCCGGCCATGGTCCTGCGCGGCTCGGCGGCGCGGCGGGCCGGGCCGGCGGCTGCCAGGCCGCGCATCCTGTGCCGGCGGGTGGGGCGGGGCTGAACCGCCCGGACGCGGAGCGCGGCCTGGGGCCGGGGCGTCGGGCGCGATTCGGCCCGGGGCGGGGCGGGATCGGTCAGGGCGGGAGCAGCTTGGCCGGGATCCTCCAGGATCTCCGGCTCCTCGGCCGGGACCTCGCCGAGTTCGGCATCACGGTGCTGCCGCCACAGGCTGCGCAGCCGCGCATAGAAATCGAGCGAGCTGTTGCGGATCTCGTCCACGGTCTCGATGTTGCGCTCCCGCTCCGTCAGGCCCCAGGCGGCGACGGCGCCGAGGTTGACGCCGATCGGCAGCAGCCAGCCGACCGGGTTGAGGAAGCCGTTGCCGATGCTGCCCGCCAATTCCCGCGGGGTGGAGGGGCCGAGGACGGGCACCATCAGGTAGGGCCCGTCCGGCAGCCCCCAGTGATGCAGGGTGATGCCGAAATCCTGCACCTGGCGCGGCGGCCCGCCGATCTCCGCCAGGTCGAACATCCCGCCCAGGCCGAGGGTGGAGTTGATCGCGAAGCGCATCACCGATTGCCCCGCCGCCAGCGGCCGCGCCTGCAGCAGGTTATTGGCCGCGACCGCCGGCTCGGCCATGTTGTCGAGCACATTGCGGATGCGGGTGCGGGTCCAGGAGCCGAGACTCTCCCGGTAGAGGACCGCCATCGGGCGGATCACCGCGTCGTCCAGTGTCAGGTTGAGATCGAAGATGCGGCGGTTGGTGTTCTCCAGCGGGTCGGTGCGGCTGGTCGGGGCCGGGGTGGCGCCGGCAACGGCATCGGCCTGCCGCGTCCCGGCGCAGGCCGGAAGCAGCAGGGCGAGCAGCAGCGCGGACAGCAGCCTGGCGGAACGGGTCATGCAGTGTGGCAGGCTAGACCAGGCACGGCCCAACGGGAACCGCGCAGATGCGGCCCGGCGGGAAGGCCGCGGGGGAGAGGCCGGGCCGCCGCATGGTTGAGGCGCTGTTGCAGGGGCTCGGCCTGCTGGCCGGGCTGGTGGCCCTGGCCGGGGCGGTCTCGGCCCTGCTGGCGGCGCGGGCGATGCGCCGCTTCGCCCGGCTGCCGCCGGCCACCGCCCCCGCCCTGCCCGCCAGCCTGCTGAAGCCGCTGCATGGGGCGGAGCCGGGGCTGGCGGCGAACCTGGCCGCCAGCCTGCACCAGATGCACGCCGCGCCCCATGAGGTGCTTTTCGCGCTGCGTGACCCCGCCGACCCGGCGGCGCCGATCGCCGAGGCGGCCATGGCGGCGGCGGCCGGCGTGCCCGCCCGGCTGGTCCGCGACCCGCGCCTGCACGGGCCGAACCGCAAGGTCTCGCAACTGGTCAATCTGGAGGGGCTGGCGCGGCATCCCGTGCTGGTGGTCTCGGATGCCGATATGCGGATGCCGCCGCATTGGCTGACCGCGGTGACGGCGCCGCTGGCCGACCCCGCGGTGGGGCTGGTCACCTGCCTCTACCGTGGCGAGCCGGCGGAGCCCGGGCTCTGGTCACGTTTGGCGGCGCTCGGCATCGACTGGCAATTCCTGCCGAATGCGGTGCTGGGCGAATCCATGGGCCGGGCGGAGGGCTGCTACGGCGCCACCATGGCGCTCCGGGCCGAGACCCTGGCGCGGATCGGCGGTTTCCGGGCCCTGGCGGGGCTGCTGCCGGACGACCACGCGCTGGGCGTGGCGGTGCGGCGGCTGGGCCTCCGGGTGGTGGTGGCGCCCGTCCTGCCGGCGCATGTGATGCGGGAGCCGAGCCTTCCCGCCCTGCTGGCGCATGAGCTGCGCTGGGCGCGGACGCTCCGGCTGCTGGAGCCCGGCGGCTATCTTGGCATGGGGATCACCTATCCGCTGGTGCCCGGGCTGCTGGCGGCGCTGCTGGCCCCGCAGCCCTGGGGCATGGCCGCGCTGGCCTTGGCGCTGGCGACGCGGCTTGGCCTCGCCCTTACCGTGGACCGGGCGCTGGGGCGTCCGTTGTCTTTCCGGCGATTCATGCTTCTGCCGCTGCGCGATCTGCTCTCCTTCGGTATATGGGGGGCCGGGCTGGCCCGCGGCACGGTGGTGTGGCGCGGCCGGCGCTACCGGATGGGCCGCGACGGCAGCATGGTCGAGGCCGCCAGGAAGGCCAGCAAGAAGGGTTGATGCCGGCGATGATGCGCACGCTGTTTCTCCAGGCCCCGTCCTTCGACGGCTTCGATGGCGGCGCGGGCTCCCGCTACCAGGCGCGGCGGGAGATCAAGAGCTTCTGGTTCCCCACCTGGCTCGCCCAGCCGGCGGCGCTGGTGGAGGGCTCCAAGCTGGTGGATGCGCCGCCGCATCGCCAAAGCCTGGCGGATGTGGCCGCCATGGCGCGCGACCACGACCTGGCCGTGCTGCACACCTCGACGCCGAGTTTCGCCTCCGACGTGAAGGTGGCGGAGCGGCTGAAGGCGGAGAATCCGGGCCTGAAGATCGGGCTGATCGGCGCCAAGGTGGCGGTGCAGGCGGAGGAATCGCTGCGCGACGCGCCGGTGGTGGATTTCGTCGCGCGGAACGAATTCGACTTCACCGTGAAGGAGGTGGCGGAGGGCCGCGACTGGTCCGGCATCAAGGGCCTCTCCTGGCGGAACCGTGACGGCGTGCTGGTGCACAACGCGGAGCGGCCGGTGCTGGAGGACATGGACAGCCTGCCCTTCGTCTCGCCCGTCTACCGGCGCGACCTCGACTATACGAAATACTTCATCGGCTACCTGAAGCACCCCTATGTCAGCCTCTACACGGGGCGCGGCTGCAAGAGCCGCTGCACCTTCTGCCTCTGGCCGCAGACGGTGGGCGGGCACCGCTACCGCACCCGCTCGGTCGGGCATGTCATCGAGGAGATCCGCTACATCCAGGCGAATTTCCCGGGCCTCAAGGAGATCTTCTTCGACGACGACACCTTCACCGACAACCTGCCGCGCGCCGAGGCCATTGCCCGCGAGCTTGGCAAGCTCGGCGTCACCTGGTCCTGCAACGCCAAGGCCAATGTGCCGCGCGAGACGCTGAAGGTGCTGAAGGACGGCGGGCTGCGCCTGCTGCTGGTGGGCTATGAGAGCGGCAACCAGCAGATCCTGCACAACATCAAGAAGGGCATGCGGATCGACGTGGCGCGACAATTCACCAAGGATTGCCACGAACTCGGCATCGCCATCCACGGCACCTTCATCCTCGGCCTGCCGGGCGAGACGGCGGAGACCATCCAGGAGACCATCCGCTTCGCGATCGAGACCAACCCGCATACCGTGCAGGTCTCGCTCGCCGCGCCCTATCCCGGCACCTTCCTCTATGACCAGGCGGTGCGCGAGGGCTGGCTGGACACCGCCAATGCCGAATACATCGATGCGCACGGCGTGCAGATCGCGCCGCTGCACTACCCGCATCTGTCGCATACGGAAATCTTCGACAGCGTCGAGACCTTCTATCGGCGCTTCTACTTCCGCGCGCCGAAGATCGCCTCCATCTGCGGCGAGATGATCCGCGACCGGCAGATGCTGGTCCGCCGCCTGCGCGAGGGGGTGGAGTTCTTCCGCTTCCTGCGGGAGCGGTCGGAGGCAGGCCGGCAGCAGAAGGCGGCGTGATTTGTCGGGCACGCAGCGGTTCGAGCAGCTTCTCGCCAAAGTTCCCGCGGAAAGCAGTGGCATGAAGTCCGCCCTGATCCGCGTGCTCGATACGGCGGAGTTGTGCAAGGCTTGGTTCGAGGACCGGGGCATGACGCCAAGCACGGCGGACCTGATCGCTGCAACTCGCCTGGTGCTGGTCCAGGCTGCACGCGATGAAATCGAAGCGTCGCTCGATCCGGGAATCGAGTGACAGCTTCAAGGGTCATCCTCACCGCCGATGATTTCGGGCTCTCGCCGCAGGTGAACGAGGCGGTGGAGCGGGCGCATCGCGACGGCGTGCTCACCGCCGCCAGCCTGATGGTGGGCGAGCGTGCGGTGCCCGAGGCCGTGGCCATCGCGCGGCGCAACCCGTGCCTCGCCATCGGCCTGCACCTCACGCTCACCGATGGCACGCCCACCCTGCCGCCCGGCCATATCCCGGCGCTGGTCCAGCGCAATGGCCGCTTCCGCGACGACATGGCGGGGCTCGGCCTCACGCTCGCCACCTCCGCCGCCGCACGGGCCGAATTGCGCGCGGAGATCGCGGCGCAGTTCCGCGCCTTCCGCGCCACCGGCCTCGCCTGCGACCATGTGAACGCCCACAGGCACTTCCACCTGCACCCCGTCATCGCCGCCGCCGCCTTCGCCGCGGCGCGGGCCGCCGGGGTCCGCGCCACGCGCATCCCCTGGGAGCCGCCGGCGCTGGTCCGCGCGGTGGAGCCCGGCGCCCGCACCGCGCCGCGCGCCCTCGCCCCCTTCGCCCTGCTGCTGCGGCGGCTGGCGGCGCGGCAGGGGCTGGCGGCGGCGGACCGCGTGGTGGGCCTCGCCTGGTCCGGCGGCTTCACCGCGGACCGGCTGGCGGCGCTGCTGCCGCTTCTGCCGCCGGGCCGCACGGAGATCTACCTGCACCCCGCCACCGCTGGCGGCTTCCCCGGCGGCGCCCCCGGCTACCGCTACCCGGAGGAATTGGCGGCGCTGCTCGACCCGCGCGTGCGGCAGGCCGCCGCGCGCCTCACGACCGGCGGCTATGCCGCGATGCTCGCCGCATGAGCCGCCTCGGGCTGCTTCTGGCCGTGGCGGGGCTCGGCCTCGCCCTGCTGCTGATCGCCCGGCAGGACCTGGCGGAGGTGGGCGACCTGCTGGCCGATGCCGGCTTCGGCCTGGTGCTGGCGGCGCTGGCGCATATCCCCGCCATGGCGCTGAACGCGCATGCCTGGCGCGTGCTGCTGCCGCGCCGCCGCCGCCCCGGCCTCGGCGCCATGACCGCCAATGTCTGGGTCCGCGAATCGGTGAACGGGCTGCTGCCGGTGGCGCGGGTCGGCGGCGAGATCGCCAGCTACCGGCTGCTGCGCGGCGAGGGCGTGGCGGTGGCGCCGGCCGCCGCCAGCCTGATGGTGGACATGGCCCTCTCCATCCTGAGCCAATTGGCCTTCGCCCTGCTCGGCCTGGCGCTGCTGGCCTATGCCGGGGCGGGAGTGGGCTGGGGCGGCATCGCGCTGGCGATGCTCTGCGGCCTGGCGCTCGCCGGCGGCTTCATCCTGGCGCAGCGGGCCGATCTCCTGAGCCGCCTTGCCAGCCTGCTGAACCGCATCGGCGGCGGGCTCTTCGCCGGCTTCACCGCGCATTCCGCGCGGATCGACCGCATGACGCGCCGGCTCTGGCAGGTGCGCCGCGCCATCCTCGCCTGCTTCCTCTGGCAATTGGCGGGCTGGATGGCGGGGGCGCTGGAGATCTGGCTGGCGCTGTGGTTCCTCGGCGCGCCGGTCTCGGCGGCGGAGGCGCTGGCGATCGAGGCGATGATCCAGGCCGTTGCCTCCGCCGCCTTCCTGGTGCCGGGGGCGCTGGGATTGCAGGAAGCGGGGTTCCTGGGTCTCGGCCTGCTGCTCGGCCTCGACCCGGAGGTGGCGGCGGCGCTGGCCATCGCCCGGCGGCTGCGCGACCTGATCGTCTTCCTGCCCGGCCTGCTCGCCTGGGTCTGGGCGGAGCGGCGGATCGGCCGCAGCGCCGCAGTGGAAGGCTGACGCGCCGCCCTGGCCGGGCCTATGCTGCCCGCAAGCCTCCAGGAGGAAACGCATGACCCGCCGCCGCACCCTGCTGCGCGCCGCGGCGCTGGCGCCGCTCGCCGGCCTGCCCGCGCGCGCCGAGACCTGGCCCAGCCGGCCGATCCGCGTGATCGTCGGCTTCGTCGCCGGCGGCGGCGTGGACATCACCATGCGCATCCTGGCGCCGAAGCTGGGCGCGCTGCTCGGCCAGTCCGTGGTGGTGGACAACCGCCCCGGCGGCGCCGGCAACCTGGCGAACGAGATCCTGGCCCAGAGCCCGGCCGATGGCCACACGCTGATGGTCGGCACCATCGGCCAGATGACGGTCAACCCGCTGCTGACCCGCCTCAACCTCGACCCCGTGCATGACTTCACACCCATCTCGCTGCTGGTCGATGTGACCAACCTGATGGTGGTGCCGGCCGACCGGCCCTGGCGCAGCGTGGCGGAGCTGGTGGCGGCGGCGAAGGCCAAGCCGGGGGTGCTGACCTATGGCTCCTCCTCGGTCGGCTCGGCCGGGCACCTGGCGGCGGCGCTGCTGGACCAGGCGGCGGGGATCGAGACGGTGCATGTGCCCTATCGCGGCGGCGGGCAGCTCATCACCGACCTCATTTCCGGCAAGATCGACTTCAGCTTCGCCACCGCCGCCACCACCATCCCGCATGTGCAGACCGGGCGGCTCCGGGCGCTGGCGGTGCCGACCGCCCACCGCTCCGCCCTGGTGCCGGAGGTGCCGACCGTGGCCGAGAGCGGCGTGCCGGGCTTCGACGTGGTGAACTGGTACGGGCTGCTGGCGCCGAAGGGCACGCCGGAGCAGGTGGTGGCGCAGGTGAACGCGGCGCTGCACACGGCGCTCCGCGATGCCGAGGTGCTGGAAAAATTCGCCGCCCAGGGGCTGGAGCCGCTGCCGAGCACGCCGGAGGCATTCCAGGCCTTCATGGAAGCCGAGTCGGTGCGTTGGACGCGGGTGGTGCGGGCGGCGGGGATCACCTCGAACTGAGGGCCGTCCCGGCTTGCCCGCAAGGCCGCGGGCAAGCCGGGACGCCGGGGAACCGAGGCGCCGGTTCCCCGCCCCGGCGCTTTGGCGTAGGGATCAGGCCCCCGCGAAGGAGCCCGCCCCATGATCGTCTTCGTCACCGGCGCCACCGCCGGCTTCGGCCTGGCCATCGCCCGCCGCTTCGCCGCCGATGGCGCACGGATCATCGCCGCAGGGCGCCGCCAGGAACGCCTCGACGCGCTGGTCGGGGAACTCGGCGCCGCGGTGGTGCATCCCCTGGCGCTCGATGTGCGGGACCGCGCGGCGGTGATGGCGGCGGTCGCCGGCCTGCCCGCGGACTTCGCCGATATCGACGTGCTGGTGAACAATGCCGGCCTCGCGCGCGGGCTGGAGCCGGCGCAATCCGCCGATCTCGACGACTGGGACGCGATGATCGACACCAATGTGAAGGGGCTGGTCTATGCCACCCGCGCGGTGCTGCCGGGGATGGTGGCGCGCGGGCGGGGGCATGTGGTCAATCTCGGCTCCACCGCCGGCGAATTCCCCTATCCCGGCGGCAATGTCTATGGCGCGACCAAGGCCTTCGTCCGGCAATTCAGCCTGAACCTCCGCGCCGACCTCTTCGGCACGCCGGTGCGGGTGACGGATATCGAGCCCGGCCTGGTCGGCGGCACGGAATTCTCCAATGTCCGCTTCAAGGGCGACGACGACAAGGCCGCCGGCATCTACCAGGGCACCGAGCCGCTGATGCCGGAGGACATCGCCGATGCGGTGCATTGGGTGGCGACAAGGCCGGCGCGGGTGAACGTGAACGTGCTGCAAGTCATGCCTGTCGTGCAGAGCTTCGCGCCGCTCCGCGTGCATCGCGGCTGAGCCGGGCGTGGCGGCCTATGTCCCGCCCTGCCCGCAGCCCTTCACCGCCCGGCCGCCGCTGCCCGAGCTGCTGCGGCGGCTGCGGCGGAACCTGCTGGAGGTCTGGCACGCCAGGCATTTCGAGGAGGAATTCTTCGCCACCCGCGTGCTGGCCCGCCGCTTCTTCGTCTGCAACAGCCCGGCCACGGTGCAGGCCGCCTTCGTCCAGCACCAGGCCGCCTTCGAGCGCAAGACGCCGGAGATGCGCCACGCGCTGGAGCCGCTGGTCGGCGACGGGCTCATCATCAGCGACGGGCTGGTCTGGCGGGAGCGGCGCCGGGTGGTGGCGCCGGTCACGCATGTCTCGCGCATCGGCGGCCTGGCCGGGGTGATGACCGAGGCGGTGGCGGAGCGCGGCGCCGCCTGGGCCGCCCGCCCGCCCGGCGCGCCGCTCGACATGCTGGCCGAGATGGGGGGAACTGGCGGCGGAGGTGATCTGCCGCAGCGTCTTCGGCCGGACGCTCGGCGGTGATGCGGCGCGCCAGGTGGTCGGCGCCTTCGCGCGCTACCAGCGGGGCAGTGGCGTCGGCGGCCTGCTGTCGCTGCTCGGCCTGCCGGGCGGGATCGGCGCGCGGGCGCGGGCCTGGCGGCTGCGCGGCGAGGTGGCGCGCATCCATGCGGTGCTGGACCGGCTGGTGGCGGCGGCGCTGGCGCCGGGGGCGGCCCCCTCCCTGATCCGCGCCATGGCGGAAGCGGCGCTGCCCGGCAGCGGCGAGCCCCTCTCGCCGCTCGCCTTTCGCAACGAGGCGGCGACCCTGTTCCTGGCCGGGCACGAGACCACGGCCAGCACCATGGCCTGGGCCTGGTTCCTGCTCTCCCAGGCGCCCGGGGCCGCCGCGCGGCTGCGGGCGGAAGCCGATGCCGTGCTGCAGGGCCGCGCCGCGCGCTTCGAGGACCTGCCCGCCCTGCCCTTCGCCCGCGCCGTGGTGGAGGAGACGCTGCGCCTCTACCCGCCCATCCCGCTGCTGGCCCGCCAAGCGCAGCAGGAGGTGGAACTGGCGGGCCGGCGCGTGCCGAAGGGCGCCGTGGTCATGGCGGTGCCCTGGCTGCTGCACCGGCACCGCGCCCTGTGGGAGCAGCCGGACCACTTCCGCCCGGAACGCTTCCTGCCCGGCGCCCCGCCGCGGCCGCGCCACGCCTATATCCCCTTCAGCCTCGGCCCGCGCGTCTGCACGGGGGCGCATTTCGCGCTGGCGGAGGCGATGATCTGCCTGGCCACCCTGGCGCAGCGCTTCGCGCCGCGGCTGGCGCCGGGCGCGCGGGTCTTCCCGGTCTGCCGCCTCACCCTGAAGCCCGGCGAGACCCTGCCCATGCTGCTGGAGCGCCGCGCCTGAGCCGGCTCCGCGCCCTGCTGGCCAATGGGCTGGAGCACGCGCTGCACCATCCGCTGCGGCTGTTGCCGACGCCGGCGGTCTCGGCCATCGGCGCGCGGCTGGGACAGCGGGTCGGGCCGGCGCTCTATCCCGGGCAGGATGCGCTGGCGCGGGCGGCCTTCCGCCAGCTTCGCCCCGACCTGCCGGAGGCAGCGGCCATGGCGGCGCTATGGGGCAATCTCGGCGCCAGCTTCGCCGAGATGGCCCGCATCCTGCGCTTCTGGGAGGAAGGCCGGGTCGAGGTGCTGGGCGCCGAGCACCTGCTGGAGGCCCGCCGGCGCCGGCCGGTGCTGCTGGCCGGGCTGCATCTCGGCAACCCGGAGGTGCTGGGGTTGACGCTCGCGCGGCTCGGGCTGCGGCCGGTCGGGGTGGCAACGCGCCAGCCCACGGATTTCCGCGAGCGGGTCATCACCGGCATCCGGCTGCGCGGCGGCGGCCGCATGATCCGCGCCGACCGCGACGCGCTGCGCCCGGCGCTGCGGGTGCTGGCGGCGCGGGAGGAGACGCTGCTCTTCTGGATGGACGACTATATCGGCGGGCGGGTGCTCGGCCCCTCGCTGGACCGCGGGCCACGGCACCGGGGCAATATCCCCTTCGCGGTGCGGCTGGCGCGGCTTTCCGGCTGCGCCATCCTGCCGGGCTTCGTGGAACGCCTGCCGGGGCCGCGCTTCCGCACGCATTTCCTGCCGCCGGTCGCGCTGCCGCCCGGGGAGGACCGGGCGGCCGGCGCCGCGGCGCTGGATGCGGTGCTGGACCCGGTGGTGCGGGCCAGGCTGGAGCAGTGGTTCTTCACCATCGCCTGGCGGCCGGAGCGGTAGGGAGCCGGTTCAAACCGCCCGCCCCAGCCCGCCATCCACCAGGATGCTCTGGCCGGTGACGTAGCTGGCGGCGTCGCTGGCCAGGAAGGCGACCATATTGGCCGTCTCCGCCGCCGTGCCCAGGCGGCCGAGCGGGATGGTGGCGGCTGTCTCGGCGATGATCGCCTCCAGCGACACGCCCGCCTCCATGGCGCGCTGCCGCATCCGGGATTCGGCGAGCGGCGTCAGCACCCGGCCCGGGCAGACGCAATTCACCGTGGTGCCCGGCGCCAGCTCGTTCGACAGGGTCTTGGTCAGCGCCAGCAGCGCCGCCTTGTGGGTATTGGAGACGATCTGGTGCTCCGAGGGCTGCCGCGCCGAGGTGGCGCCGAGCAGCACGACGCGCCCTGTCTCCGCCTGGCGCAGCAGCGGCAGCGCCGCCCGCAACACGCGCACGGTGCCGAGCACATTGAGTTCGTAATTCGCCAGCCATTGCGCATCCTCCAGCGCCTCGAAGCCGCTGCGGAAGCTGCCGCCGAAGGCGCTGACCAGAACATGCAGCGGGCCGCCGCCGAGATGCGCCATCAGCGCCGCCACCTGCTCCGGCCGGGTCGCATCGCAGGCCAGGGTCTCGGGGGTGCGGCCGGTGGCGGCCTGCAAGGTGGCCGCCGCCGCCTCCAGCTTCGCCGCGCTGCGGCTGGCGATGACGACACGCTGGCAGCCCTCCCGCAGCAGGATTTCGGCGGTGGCGAGGCCGATGCCGGTGCTGCCGCCGGCGACCAGCGCGCATTTGCCGGTGAAGTTGAGGTCCATCCGCCGCCTCCCTTACCCGAACCCGTCCAGCACCAGCTTGCCGCGCATCCCGCCGCTCTCCACCAGCGCATGCGCGCGCCGGAGGCTGGCGGCATCGAGCCGGCCGAGATGCGTGGTCATGGTGTGGCGCAGCGTTCCGGCATCGACCAGGTGGGAAACCTCGTTCAGCAGCCGGTGCTGCTCGATCATGTCCGGCGTCTGGAACAGGGCGCGGGCGAACATGCCCTCCCAGACCAGGCCGGCGGATTTGCGCTTGAGCTTCGCCATGTCGAGGCCGGGCGCCTCGTCGATGGCGCAGACCAGGCCCTGCGGCGCCAGCAGCGCGCAGATCGCGTCCCAATGCTTCTCGGTATGGTTCATGCCGAAGACATGCGGCACGGCGAGGCCGAGCGCCTTCACCTGCGCCGGCAGGTCGCCAGCATGGTCCAGCACATGATGCGCGCCCAGCGAAAGGCACCATTCCCGCGTCTCCGGCCGCGAGGCGGTGGCCAGCACGGTGAGGCCGGTGAGCTGCCGCGCGAGCTGGATGGCGATGGAGGCGACACCACCACCGCCGCCGAGCAGCAGCACGGCCTCGCCCGGGCGCGGCGCCGGATCGCGCGGAATCCGCAGCCGCTCGAAAAGCGCCTCCCAGGCGGTGATGCTGGTGAGCGGCAGGGCGGCGGCCTCGGCGAAGGAGAGCGTCGCGGGCTTGCGGCCCACGATGCGCTCATCCACCAGTTGCAGTTCCGCATTGCTGCCGGGGCGGGTGACGAGGCCGGCGTGGAACACGGCATCGCCGGGGCGGAAGAGCGTGCAGTCGGGCCCCGCCGCGCGCACCACCCCCGCGGCGTCGAAGCCCAGCACGCGCGGCTTGCCGCCAGGGTCGAGGCCGCGCCGCTGCTTGGTATCCACCGGGTTGACCGAGACGGCGCGCACCTCGACCAGCAGGTCGCGGCCGCGTGGTGCCCCGGGCTCCGGCAGGTCGAGGTCGAGCAGCGCCTCGGGGTGGTCGATCGGGTGGTTCTTCGTATAGCCGACGGCCTTCATGGCGCCCTCCCGCAGCGTGGCTGATGCACGCAGGGTGGGCGCGGACGGCGCGGCCGCCAAGCCCCGGTGTCCTGCCCCCGGACTTCGCTGGCGAAGTTCGGGGACAAGCAGGCCACCAGGCCTTTTGTCAGCGCGTCGGGCGCGGCGGGGTCACGCTGTAGTCGTAGAAGCCGCGGCCGGATTTGCGGCCGAGCCAGCCGGCCTCGACATATTTCGCCAGCAGCGGGCAGGGCCGGTATTTCGGGTCGCCCAGCCCCTCATGCAGCACCTTCAGCACGGAGAGCAGCGTGTCGAGCCCGACGAAATCCGCCAGTTCCAGCGGCCCCATCGGATGGTTGGCGCCGAGCTTCATGCCGGCATCGATCGCCGCCACATCGCCCACGCCTTCCATGAGCGCGAAGACCGCCTCGTTCAGCATGGGGCAGAGGATGCGGTTGACGACGAAGGCGGGGTAGTCGTTCGCCTCCACCATCGTCTTGCCCATGCGCTCCGCGAGGCCGCGCACGGTGGCGACCGCCGCATCCTCGGTGGCCAGGCCGCGGATCACCTCGACCAGCTTCATCATCGGCACGGGGTTGAAGAAATGCATGCCGAGGAAGCGGCCGGGCCGGTCGGTGGAAGCCGCCAGCCGGGTGATCGGGATGGAGGAGGTATTGGTGGCGAGGATGGCATCCGGCCGCAGCTTCGGGCAGAGCGCCGCATAGATCTTCTGCTTGACCACCTCGTTCTCGGTCGCGGCCTCGATGACGATGTCGCAATCGCCGAAATGGGCGTTGTCGGTCGCGGTCGCGATGCGCTTCAGCGCCGCGTCGCGGTCGGCGGCCTGGATGCCGCCCTTCTGCACCTGCCGCTCCAGGTTCCTGCCGATGGTCGCCAGGGCCTTTTCCAGGGCCCCGGCATTCACGTCCATCAGCACCACGTCGAGGCCCGCGAGGGCCGCGACATGCGCGATACCGTTGCCCATCAGGCCGGCACCGATCACGCCAAGTTTCTTCACATCCGCCATGACATCACCCACCCCACAGCAAAAGGGCCGCCGGACGCGCGATGGCGTCGGGCGGCCCCGATCCGCGACCGACCCTGTCCTACTTCTTGTCCAGCTCGGCCTCGAATCCGGCATCACCTTGAACAGGTCGCCGACCAAGCCGTAATCGGCCACCTGGAAGATCGGCGCTTCCTCGTCCTTGTTGATGGCGACGATGACCTTGCTGTCCTTCATGCCGGCCAGGTGCTGGATGGCGCCCGAGATGCCCACCGCGATGTAGAGCTCCGGCGCCACGATCTTGCCGGTCTGCCCGACCTGGTGGTCGTTCGGCGCATAGCCCGCATCCACCGCGGCGCGGGAGGCGCCGACGGCGGCGCCGAGCTTGTCCGCCACGCTCTCGATGATGTGGAAATTCTCGGCGCTGCCCATGGCCCGGCCGCCGGAGATGACGATGCGCGCCGCGGTCAGTTCCGGCCGCTCGCTCTTGGCGATCTCGGCGCCGAGGAAGCTGGAGAGGCCCGGGTCCGCCGCCGCCGCCACGCTCTCGACCGGGGCATTGCCGCCCTCGGCCGGCACCGGGTCGAAGCTGGCGGCGCGCACGGTGATGACCTTCTTCGGGTCCGAGGACTTCACCGTGGCCAGCGCGTTGCCGGCATAGATCGGCCGCACGAAGGTATCGGCATCAACCACGCCGGCGATGTCCGAGATCACCTGCACGTCGAGCAGCGCGGCCAAGCGCGGCATCACGTTCTTGCCGGCGGCCGAGGCCGGGGCCAGCAGGTGGCTGTATTGCGGCGCGAGGCCGACCAGCAGCGCCGCGATCGGCTCCGCCAGGCCATGCGCATAGAGCTCGGCATCCGAATGCAGCACCTTCGCCACGCCGGGCACCTTGGCCGCCGCCTGCGCGGGTGCCGCCGGGCCGAGCACCAGCAGATGCACCTCACCGAGCTTCGACGCCGCAGCCACCGCGCTCCGCGTCGGCTGCGTCACCGCCTGACCGTCATGGTCGGCGAGAACCAGGACCGCCATCTCAGATCACCTTCGCTTCGTTGCGGAGCTTGTCCACCAGCTCGGCGGCCGAGGCCACCTTCTTGCCGGCCTGGCGCTTGGCCGGCTCCTCGACCTTCAGCACGGTCAGCCGCGGCGTCACGTCCACGCCGAGATCGGCCGGCTTCAGCGTCGCAATCGGCTTCTTGCGGGCCTTCATGATGTTCGGCAGCGAGGCGTAGCGCGGCTCGTTCAACCGGAGGTCGGTGGTGACGATGGCCGGCAGCTTGAGCTGCACCCGCTCCAGCCCGCCATCCACCTCGCGCGTGACGCGCAGCCCGCCATCCGCCGGCTCGACCTTGCTGGCATAGGTGCCCTGCGGCCAGCCCAGCAGCGCCGCCAGCATCTGGCCGGTGGCGTTCATGTCGTCATCGATGGCCTGCTTGCCGAGGATGACGAGATCAGGGCTCTCCTTGGCGATGATCGCCTGGAGCAGCTTGGCCACCGCCAGCGGTTCCAGCACGCCGTCATGCTCGACCAGGATGCCGCGGTCGGCCCCCATGGCGAGCGCCGTGCGGATCTGCTCGGCGCAGGCGGCGGGTCCGGCGGAGACCGCGATGATCTCGGTCGCGGCGCCTTTCTCCTTCAGGCGCACCGCTTCCTCGACCGCGATCTCGTCGAAGGGGTTCATGGACATCTTGACGTTCGCGGTCTCGACCCCCGTGCCGTCCGCCTTGACGCGGACCTTCACGTTGTAATCGACCACCCGCTTGACGGGGACGAGGAGCTTCATCGCCTCTGCCGTTTCCTGCGTGATGTTGCGGACTCCCGCGGCGCGCCCCACCGGGCGGCCGAGAGCTGGTCCCGGGGCATGGCGAATCCTTGCCTCGAGGGGCCCGGAGGGCCGGGCGCCGGCACGAAAGCTGCCCGCGGCGCCGCGTGCCCGCGAAAACCCGGCGCAAAATAGGTCGGGGCGGCGCGGTCTGTCAAAACGCCCCCCCCGGGAGCATGTCCGCATGGCATGACCCGGGACATGGGTGGGGCGCGGTGTGTCCGAACCGCCGGCCCGTGCAACATCCGTGGATGCCCGCTCCGGAGCGAGAAGAGGCTCAGGACTGCCTGGGGCCGCAGTCGATCCGCGAACCCGGATTCCCGGGCCGCCGTTAAATCAGCATCACGTATATTGCTTATATATCCGCGATCCGCGAGCATCATTGTCGGCAGGAAGCGTAAAGGGAATGGCCGCGCATCACGAATTTTACATGAAAACTGCGTCTATTTTCCGCAGCCTGCCCCGCGACCGGCCATGGCTGGGGTTGACGATAGGCGTGACTGTCCTCGCGGCCGCGGCCACGCTTCGCTGGTGCCTCGGTGAGTTGGGGGAGGGCTTCGGCCCCATGGCCATCCTGCCCGCGATGCTGCTGGCCGGCCTCATCGGCGGAATCCGGGTCGCCCTGGGCTTTGGGATCGTCTGCACGTTCATCGCCTGGGTCTTTTTCTTTCCTCCCTACGGAACATTCATCCTGTCGCCCCGCGACACGGCCACGATGGTGATTTTCTTCGTGACCGCCTGCATTGAACTCTATGTGATCCGTACCCTGAACCTTGCCATCAATGATCTTTTGTTGGCGCGGGAGCGGTCGAACACGCTGTTCCGGGAATTGCAGCACCGGGTGGCGAACAACCTGCAATTCGTCGCCGCCCTCCTGCACCTTCGGAAAAAGGCGCTGGAGCGGGACAGCGACGGGGCACGGGCGCTGGAGGCAGCCCGGAGCCGCCTTGACCTGATGGCGCGGGTTCACCGGCGCCTCCACGATCCGAAGGCGGTCGACCTGCCGGTGGGGCGCTATCTCGAAGAGCTCTGCGGCGACCTGATCAAGGCCAGCGATGCGCGCGGCATACGGCTGACCGTGGAAGCGCCGCCCCTTGAACTGGATCTGCAATCCCTGATGTCGGTATCCTTGATCGTCGCCGAGCTTGTCACCAACAGCCTCAAATATGCGTTTCGCGGCCGGGCGGAGGGAAGCATCGCGATACGCCTCAGTGTCAGGAAGCAGGTCTGCACGCTGACCGTCGCCGACGATGGCTGCGGCCTTCCCGCGACCTTCAGCCAAACCGGATGCAGCGGCCTCGGGCAGGGCATCCTCCAGAGCCTGGCGTCCCAGCTCGGCGGCACGGTCTCCTTCGAGCGCGGGCAGGGGACGACCGCACGGCTGGTTTTCCACGCCGAGGGCAGATCGCGGACGGAGTTGCACGTCCGGGAGCGTGAATCCACTCCACGAAAACAAAATGCCACGGCGGATGGTGTCCATTCCTGAACGCCACCCGCCGTGGCGCGGCGGACGCCAGGACCGGACCACTACAGCGGCGTGCCGAATCGATGGTTCGGCACGCCGCTGTAGCCTGTTGTTTTTAGAGCGGATTCACGCCTCCGGGCGGTTCCGCCCTCCGGCGATCCGCTCTAACCCCGGCTGACCAGCAGCAGGAGCACGAACAGGATCAGCGTGATCCCCTGCAGAAGCACCCGCCAGCGCATCAGGGCATTGGACCGCTCGCCGTTGCCGTCGGTGCGGGCCAGGCCCAGCATGCCGGCGAAGAGCACCCCGAGCGTGCCCAGCAGGCCGAGGACGACAAGGATGGAGAGCAGGGTTTTCATGGCCCCGATCTAGACCGCCGCCGGAAATCCGCAATGCCGGCAGGCCGTATCCCGGTTTGCCCGGCAAATCCGCGGGCTGCGGCGCTCCAGCATGCAAACCGCGATACTGGGGCCGGCTACCCGCGCCGCAGCACCGCCACCGCCAGCAGCGCCATGACGGCGCAGAGCCCGAAGCCCAGCCGGTAATCCCCGGTCAGCCCGACCGCCAGGGAGAAGAGGCTGGGCGCGAAGAGCATGGTAATGCCGAAGGCGAAGCCCATGGCGGCGGTGGCCGCCCCCACCCGCCCCGGCGGCGCCACCCGCGCCACCTCCGCCAGCAGCAGCCCGTTCCAGCCGACCGCGGTGGCGCCCATCGCCACCGCCAGGACCAGGATCGCCAGCCCCGGCCAGTCCGGCCCCGCCAGGGCCAGCCCGGCGGCCGAGGCGGCGGTGCCGAGGCCGAGCGCCCGCAGCACCGGCCCGGCGCCGATCCGGTCGGCCAGCAGGGCCCAGAGGATCCGCCCCGCTATCCCCGCCGCCTGCCCTGCCGCCAGCCGCATCCCGGCCTCGACCAGCGGCGTCCCCAGCATCTGCACCTGCCAGACCACGAAGAAGGAGAAGAAGGAGAATTGCGAGATGCCGAGGCCGCAGCAGACCAGGGTGACGGCCCGCAGCCGCCGCTCGGTCCGCAGCAGGGCGAGGCTGGCCATGGCCTCCCGCCAGGGCGCGGCGCGGGTGGCGGTGGGGTCGCGGTCGGCGTCCAGCACGGCCCGCAGCGGCTGCAACGCCAGCGCCAGGGCCACCGCCAGCGCGGCCACCCCCAGCACCCCCCAGCGCCAGCCGAAGGCGGCGCCCAGCAAGGGCGCCAGGAAGGCCACCAGCATCGCCCCCGCCGGCACCCCGCATTGCTTCAGGCCGAAGACCAGGCTGCGGATGCGGGCCGGGGTGCGCGCCGCCAGCAGGTGGCTGCCCGCCGGGGTCAGCGGCCCATGCCCGATGCCCCCGACCACGGCGGAGGCTGCCAGCGCCAGCGGATGCCCCAGCACCGCCAGCGCGATGCCGGCGGCGATGACCAGCAGCGATCCCTGGCAGACCCGGATGCCCCCGAAACGCCGAAGCAACCCCTGCGCCAGCGGCCCGGAGAGCAGCGCGCCGGCATAGACCAGCGCGGTATGCACCCCGGCCAGGCTGGCCGGCAGGCCGGTCTCGGCGGCGATGGGGGGGCGCCAGGACCGGCAGGGTGAGGAAGGCGCCCATCCCGGCCAGATGCGTGCCGAGCAGCGCCAGCATCACCAGCCAGATGGAGGGGCCATCGGATCGTCGGGAAGCCATTCAGCCGGGGATGGTGGCCGCTTTGTTGCGCCGCGGCAATCCGGGCCCTGCCAAGCCCTGCCAATTCGGGCCCTCCCGCGGCAAGGCTTGACCGGGCAGGCCAGTCTGGGGTTGCTCACGCCCGCATGAGCCTTTCCCGCCCCCTCCTCGCGCTGCTTCTCCTGCTCTGCGGCTTCGCCGCGCCCGGTGCCTTGCCCGGCCGGGCGCAGGGGGTCACCGCGCCGCCGCGGCCGGCCGCCAGCCTGACCTCGGCGGATATCGACCGGCTGACCTCGCTGCTGCAGGACGAGGGGCGGCGCGCCGAATTCCTCCGCACGCTGGAGGCGCTGGCGGCGGCGCAGCGGGCCCAGGCGGGCACCGCCGGCGAGGGTTCGGTGCCGCCGCCCGCCACCATGGCAGCCGCGGCGGAAGGGGCGGAGGCGACGCCGCCCGCGCCCACCCGCCCGGCAACCGCGCCCGCCGCTGCCGCCCCCTCCGCTGCCCCGGCACCTACCACCGCGGCGCCCGCCACACCGGCGCCCACCGCCGCGGCACCCACCGCTACCGCGCCGGCAGCTACGGCACCGGCAGCCGCGGCACCTGCGCCGGCCGCCGCCGCGCCGCCTGCCGCTGCCCCGGCCGCCCCGGTTGCGGCGGCACCGCCCGCCGCCGCGGCGGCGCCCGCCGATCCGCTGATCGCGCCGAATACCCTCGGCGCGCAGTTGCTCCTCGGCCTTTCCGGCCGGATCGGCACGGCCTCGGAGACGGTGCTGGAAAACATCCGCTCCATGGCCGACCTGCCCACGCTCTGGCATTCCGTCGTCGGCCTGGCGCGGGACCCGGTGGCGCGGGCGCGGATGGTCGATGCCTCCTGGAAGCTGCTGCTGCTGCTCGGCGCCGGGCTGGCGGCGGAGGCGGCGCTCAAGCGCGTGCTGGCCCGGCCGCGCCGCCGGCTCGATGCGTCGGTGCCGGGCGATGGCGCGGCCTGGCCCTGGCTGCACCGGGTGCCGCTGCTGCTGGCGCGGCTGCTGCTGGACCTGGTGCCGGTCGCCGGTTTCGCGCTGGTGGTCTATGGCCTGTTCGGCCTGGTGCAGCCGCTGCCGACGACGCAACTGGTCGGCGTGATGGTGGCGAATACCTACATGGGCGCCCGCGCCGCCTTCGCGGTGGCGCATCTGCTGCTCTCGCCCGGCTCGAAGCGGCTGCGGCTGATCCCCTGGTCGGACGCCATGGCCGCGGCCTGGCTCGGCTGGCTCAAGCGGATCCTGCTGGTCGGCGTCGGCGGCTATGCGCTGGCCGAGGCAGGGCTGTTCCTCGGCCTGCCCTGGGCGGCCTATGACGCCATCATCAACATCACCCTGCTGGCGATCTCGCTGTTTCTGGTGCGGATCGTGCTGCGGCAGCGCCACGCGGTCGCCGATGTGCTGCGGGCCCCGCCGCTGGCCCCGGGCGACCAGCCGGACCGCACCCGGCTGATGCTGCGGAGCCTGCGGAACCGGCTGGCCGAGGTCTGGCACATCCTGGTCATCCTCTGGCTTGGCGCGGCCTGGGTGGTCTGGGCGCTGGCGCTGGAGAACGGCACCCAGCGACTGCTGCACGGCACGCTGCTCACGGTGCTGATCTTCACCGTGGCCAAGCTGCTGGACGAGGGCCTGGGCCGGCTGCTGGAGCATGCGCTGCATCCGGGGCCGGACCTGGCCAAACGCTATCCCGGCCTGCCGGCGCGGGCGGCGACCTATGTGCCGGTGCTCAGCGCGGTGGTCTCGCTGGTGATCGGCTTCGGCGCGCTGGTGCTGCTGCTGGAGACCTGGGGCCTCGACGCGCTCGACTGGTTCGCCGAGGACACGCTGGGCTACCGGCTGCTCGGGACGCTGTTCTCCATCGGCGGCACCCTGATCCTGGCGCTGGTGGTCTGGGAGGCGGCGAACAGCGCCATCCAGCGGCGCCTGTCCCGGCTCTCGCGCGACAGCCAGGCGGCGCGCAGCGCCCGTGTCCGCACCCTGCTGCCGATGCTCCGCACCGTGCTCGGCGGCTTCATCCTGACCTTCGTCGTGCTGAACGCGCTGTCGCAGCTCGGCGTCAATGTCGCGCCGCTGCTGGCCGGCGCCGGCGTGGTCGGCCTGGCCATCGGCTTCGGGTCCCAGACCCTGGTGCGCGACGTCATCACCGGCATCTTCCTGCTGCTGGAGGATGCCCTGGCGGTGGGCGACGTGGTGAATGTCGGCGGCAAGGGCGGCGTGGTGGAGCATCTGTCGATCCGCTCCATCAAGCTGCGGGACGGCGACGGCTCCATCCACATCGTGCCCTTCTCGGCGGTCACCACCGTCACCAACAGCACCCGCGACTTCGCCTTCGCCATGGTGGACATCCTGGTCGACTACGACACCGACACGGACCGGGCCGGCGAGGCGATGCGGGAGATCGTCGCCGAGATGCGCACGGAGCCGCGCTGGCAGAGCGCGATCCGCGACGATTTCGACTTCTGGGGCGTGGACAGCCTGGGCCAGGTCGGCGTGCAGCTCCGTGGCCGCGTGCGCACCGAGCCGACCCAGCGCTGGCCGGTGCAGCGGGAGCTGACGCGGCGCCTCAAGCGCCGCTTCGAGGAGCTGGGCATCGCAATCCCGCACCAGCCCACCATGGTCCTGGACCGCGACGGGAAGCTGATTCCCGCGCAGCAGGCGGCGCAGTAGCAGCAGGCCGGGCTACAGGCCGCCCGCCGCAACGCGGAACAGCCATAGCGCCGCGACGCCGGCGGCGATGGAGACGGCCAGCCGGCCGAAGGCGGCCTGCACCGCCACCGTGGCGGCGGCGGCCAGCCAGGCGCCCCAGCCGCCATTGGCCAGGGTGGGCGCCAGGAAGGCCATGAAGATCGCGCCGGGCATGTGCTGCAGCATGGCCTGGACGAAGCGCGGCGGCCGCAGCATCCGCAGCACCGCATAGCCGCCGGCGCGGCAGAGATAGGTGGCGGCCGCCATGCCGAGGATCGCCGCCAGCACATCCCAGCGGAGGGTCATGCCTCCCCCCTTGGCGCCGCCCTCGCGCCCCCCGCCCTCGCGCCTGAAGTCCCGCGCCGCGCCGGCGGCGGCGCCGGCCATCGCGCCGGCCAGCACCGGCCAGGGCGCGCCGAGCCCGGCGCCCTGCGCGGCCAGCGCCACTGCGCCGGCCACCCCCCAGGGCAGCAGGTCGCCGCGGCCGCGCCAGATCGGCACCAGGATCGCCAGCAGGGTGGCGATGCCGGCGAAGAAGACCGGATGCCCCGCCGGCAGCCGCAGCACCGCGCCGAAGCTGTGGCCGAGGCCGCACATCAGCATCCAGTTGCCCCACATGGTCAGCCCGGCGCCGAGCAGGAAGCCGGCGTCCCGCCGCCCCGCCCGCATCTCGGCGATGGTGAGCGCGAAGGAATTGTCCACCAGCGTCGCCAGCGTGCCCCAGAGCCGGAAGCCGTGCAGCCGGTCCAGCAGCGGCGCCAGTGCCGCGCCCATCGGCGCCAGCCGCAGGTTGATGACCAGCGCGGCCAGCGTCGCCGCCAGCACCGGCGCCGGGTCCGACCACAGTTCCAGCGCGACGAGCTGGCTGGTGCCGGCGAAGGTGAGGCCGCTCATCAGCAGGGTCTCCAGCAGCGAGAGGCCGCGCGCATCCGCGACCATGCCGACCACCAGGCCGAAGGGCATCAGGCCGATGGTGATGGCCAGCGCCGCCCGCACCCCGCGCCGCACCCCCGCGCGCGTGAAAGCCGCCCGCGCCCGCTCCGTCTGCTCCACGCCCCGCCCTTTCCCCAGCCCGGGATCCATAGCAGCGCCGCGCCGGCTTGACCCATGCAAAGCGGACGCGGTTGGCTGCCGCCTCACGCAAGCGGAGACACCGGCATGCTCGACCTCACCGGCAGGACTGCCTTCATCACCGGCGCGGGCTCGGTGGGCGAGGCCAAAGGGGACACCGCCTGGGGCAATGGCAGGGCGACGGCGGTGCTGATGGCGCGGCAGGGCGCCCGGGTCTTCGCGCTCGACATCAACCCGGCGGCGGTCGCCGAGACAGGGCGGCTGATCGAGGCCGAGGGCGGCACCTGCGCCACCCGCACCTGCGACATGACCATGGCGGCGGAGGTCGAGGCAGCCGTCGCGGAGTGCCTGGCGCGGTTCGGCGGCATCGACATCCTGGTGAACAATGTCGGCGGCTCCGCCCCCGGCGATGCGGTGACGATGCCGGAGGAGGTCTGGGACGGGCAGATGGACCACAACCTGAAGACCGCCTTCCTCGGCTGCAAATACGTGTTGCCCGTCATGGAGCGGCAGGGCGGCGGGGCGGTGGTGAACATCTCCTCGGTGGCCTGCATGAGCCACCAGGTGGAGGGCCGCACCAATGTGGCCTATGCGGCCGCCAAGGCCGGGGTGCTGGCCTTCACCCGCTCCACCGCCATCGCCTTCGTGAAGAAGGGCATCCGGGTGAACACGGTGGTGCCGGGCACCATGCACACGCCGCTGGTGGAGCACCGGCTGGCGAAGCAGATGGGCGCCAATGACGCACAGGCGCTGGTGGCGAAGCGCCATGCCAGCGTGCCGATCGGGCGGATGGGCGATGCCTGGGACGTGGCCAATGCGGTGCTGTTCCTGGCCTCGGACGAGGCGCGCTACATCACCGCGACGCAATTGGTGGTGGATGGCGGGCTGACGGCGGCAAGGCCGGGGTAACGGAAGCGCGGCCTCAGCCCCGCCGCAGCGCGATCAGCCGCTCCTCCGCCACCGCCGGGTCCATCTCCAGCGCCGCCTCCGCCGTATCGCGGCCGAAGCCGGCGCGGGCCAGGGCGGCCATGGATTTGAGCCGCGCCTCGGGGGTGGGCGGCTCGGCTGCAAAGGGCCCGATCCGCCGCCGCCGGCAATAGGCCAGCGCCGCATCCAGCTCCGCCTCCGGCGCCTCCGGCAAGGCGGCATCGGCGGCTTCGCGCGCCACGCCCTTGCCCGCCAGATGCGCGGCGATGGCGCGGCGGGAACGGCCGGCGCGGGCCAGGCGGCGGGCGCGGGCGGCGGCGAAGGCGGCGTCGTCCACCACCCCGCTGGCGACCAGGCGCTGCGCCACCAGGGCAGCGGCAGCCTTCGCGGCGGCGGCCTGCGGGGCGATGGCGGCGGGCGCCGTGCCCTCGGCCTCGGCGCGGCGGGCCCAGCGATCCACCCGGCGCTGCAAGACCCGGCGCAACCCGGCCTCGGTGGCGGCGAAGCGGGCCAGGTGGTTCAGCGCCGCCTCATGCAGCAGGGCCGCGGTCGGGGCCGGGCCGGCGGCGGGCGGCGGGCGAGGCTGCGACCCGGCGCGCCCCCGCCTGCCTCGCCGGCCCTGATCCTGGTCCCCGTCCCGTGCCATGCGCCCAGTCTGGCATGGTGGGTGCCCGCGTCCAGGGCTGGCGGCTGCACGCCCGAGCGGGCAATAGGAGTGCCCATCCACGCTTGAGGAGGAACCCCGCCCATGGCCCGCTACGCCACCAATGGCCTGACGCTCGCGCAGGCGAATACCATCGTCGAAGCCGCCCTGGCGAAGGGGCGGGAGCTGAAGCTGCAGCCCCTCACCGTCGTCGCGCTGGATGCCGGCGGCCAGATGAAGGCGATGCAGCGGCAGGACGGCAGCAGCCTGCTGCGGCCGGAGATCGCGCTCGGCAAGGCCTTCGGCGCGCTCTCCCTCGGGCTGGGCGGGCGGGAGCTGGCGCGGCGGGCCCAGGCCATGCAGGGCTTCATGAACGCGCTGTCGGATATCGCCGGCGGCCGGGCGGTGCCGGTGCCGGGCGGGGTGCTGGTCTGCGACGCAGAGGGGCTGATCCTGGGCGCCATCGGCATCAGCGGCGACGTCTCCGCCCAGGACGAGGTCTGCGCCGTGGCCGGCATCAAGGCGGCGGGCCTGGCCCCCGATACCGGCGACCCGGAATAGTTCGCCGACGGTCTCGCGACCGGCCGTGCAGGCAACCTGCTGTCGTTCCGGGGCGTTCTGCAAGCCTCAACCCGGCCCCCGCCGGGCGGAACGCAGCAGGAGGCCACGCCCCCCATGACCACCCGCCAGCAATTGCTCGCCATGACTGCCGCCGCCGGGCTGATCGCCCTGCCGGGCCTGGTTTTCGCACAGGGCTCGGCCGGCAGTTCCATGCAGCCGCAGACCACCCAGACCACGCCGCAGCAGGGGCCGCTTTCGGGCAGCCCGGGCGCCCGGGCCGGTGCCAATGCCGGGCAGGCGACGACCCAGACCACCCCGGGCAACAATGCCGGCTCCGGCATGGCGCAGAACCGTGATGCCTCGGGCGGCGTGATGGCCCAGGGCACCACCTCCAGCCCGCGGGACGGCACGCCGGGCAACCCGCCCAGCACCGCGACCCAGCGCGCCGTGGACAGCGTCACCGGCAACCGCACCCCGCCGGATGGCACTCCCGGCAACCCGCCCGGCACCGCCGTCGGCCGCGCGCTCGACAGCCACCCGAATACCAGCGCCACCGCGCCCCACACCACGGGCACCACAACCACTTCGACGACCACCACCACCACCACCGGCGCCACCACCGGCGCCGTGGCGGTAGACAGTGCCGCGCTGCGCAACGGCCGCCGCGCCAGCAAGGTGATCGGCAGCACCGTCTACAATGAGAACAACGAGAGCATCGGCGAGGTGGACGACATCCTGATCCCGCCGGGCGGTGGCGCGCCGGTGGCGGTGGTCTCGGTGGGCGGCTTCCTCGGCATCGGTGCCAAGCTGGTGGCTGTGCCCTATGACCGGTTGCAGATGAACTCCGAGCGCAACCGCTGGACCATGACCGGCGCCACCAAGGACAGCCTGACCAGCCTGCCGACCTTCACCTACGACAACGCCGCCGAACGGCGCGGCTGATCCCTGGGCGGGGCCTTGCCCCGGCCTGACCCGATAGAGTGCCGCCCCGCTGCGCCGGGGCGGCATTTTTTCATATTTGCGGGTTTGACGCGGCCGGAGCTTTGCGGCCAAATCCCCGGCTTCCCTCGCCAGGGCCGGCGGCAGTCGCGGGCCCCGGGGGGAAGTCTGGAGAATCGCCTCCCGTGATCCCCGCCCTGATGCCGACCTACAACCGCGCCGACCTCGCCTTCGAGCGGGGCGAGGGCGCTTGGCTGTGGACGGAAGCCGGGCGACGATTCCTGGATTTCGGCGCCGGCATCGCCACCTCGAGCCTCGGCCACGGCCATCCGCACCTGACCCGCACCATCGCGGAGCAGGCGGCGAAGGTCATGCATGTCTCGAACCTGTATCGGGTGCCGCAGGCGGAGACGCTGGCGGCGCGGCATGTCGCGGCCTCCTTCGCGGATTCCGTCTTCTTCTGCAACTCGGGCGCCGAGGCGAACGAGGGCATGGTGAAGGCAGTGCGGAAATACCACGCGGAGAACGGCCACCCCGAGCGGTTCCGCATGATCTGCTTCGAGGGCGCCTTCCACGGCCGCACCCTGGCCATGCTGGCGGCGACAGGCAATGCCAAGTACCTCGCCGGCTTCGGCCCGCCGGTCGAGGGTTTCGACCATGTGCCCTTCGGCAACATGAACGCGGTGCGCGACGCCATCGGGCCCGGGACCGCCGGCATCATGATCGAGCCGGTGCAGGGCGAGGGCGGCGTCCGTGCCGCGGATCTCCGCTTCCTGCGCGAGCTGCGCGCCGTCTGCGACGAATTCGGCCTGCTGCTGGCGCTGGATGAGGTGCAGACCGGCATGGGGCGCTCCGGCAAGCTCTGGGCGCATCAATGGGCGGGGATCGAGCCGGATGTGATCTCCGCCGCCAAGGGCATCGGCGGCGGCTTCCCGCTCGGCGCGATCCTGGCGAAGGAGCATGTGGCGAAGCACCTGAAGCCCGGCACCCATGGCACCACCTTCGGCGGCGGCCCGCTGGCCTGCGCCGCCGGCAATGCGGTGCTGGACGTGGTGCTGGCGCCCGGCTTCCTCGATGGCGTGGACCGCGTGGCGCGGCATCTCTGGCGTGGCATGCTGGGGCTGGCGGACCGCCACCCCGCGGTGGTGGAGGGCGTGCAGGGCGCCGGGCTGCTGCTCGGCCTGAAGCTGCGGCCGGAGGTCTCCAATACCGACATGCAGGCCGCCGCCGTGGCGGAAGGGCTGCTGACCGTCGCCGCCGGGATGAACGTGCTGCGGGTGGCGCCGCCGCTCATCATCACCGAGGCGGAGGCGGATGAGGCGGTGCGGCTGCTCGACCGCGCCTGCCTGGCGCTGACCCCCTCCAGCGCGAAGGATGCCGCCCAATGAGTGCGCTGGCAGCGGTGCGGACGGAGGCCGGGGGGGACGCCCCCCGCGCCACTTCCTAGAATTGATGGATTTCGAGCCGGCGACGCTCCGCCGCATGCTCGACCTCGCGGCGCAGACCAAGCGCGCCGCGCCGGCGGTGAAGCTGCTGGCCGGCAAGACGGTGGCGCTGATCTTCGAGAAGCCCTCCACCCGCACCCGCGTCTCCTTCGAGGTCGGCGTGCGCCAATTGGGCGGCGAGGTGGTGATGCTCTATGCGCGGGACATGCAGTCCTCGCGCGGCGAGTCGGTGAGCGACACCGCCAAGGTGCTGTCGCGCTATGTGGATGCGATCATGATGCGCACCCATGACGTGCGCCGCATCCGCGAGATGGCGCAATACGCCACGGTGCCGGTCATCAACGGCCTCACGGATGTCTCGCATCCCTGCCAGCTCATGGCGGATGTGCTGACCTTCGAGGAGCATCGCGGGCCGATCGCCGGCCAGGTGGTGGCCTGGGTCGGCGACGGCAACAACGTGGCGCAGAGCTTCATCCAGGCCGCGGCGCGCTTCGGCTTCACGCTGCGCCTCGCGACCCCCCGCCGCGCTGCGGCCGCCGCAGGCGCTGGTGGACTGGGCGCGGGCGGAGGGCGCCAGCATCGAACTCACCGAGGATCCGGTCGAGGCGGTGCGCGGCGCCCGCTGCGTCGTGACCGATGCCTGGGTCAGCATGAACGACGAGACCGGCGAGGGCGGCGGCCCCAGCCGCCACAACCTGCTGGCTCCCTACCAGGTTGATGCGGCGCTGATGGCCCATGCGGCGCCGGATGCGATCTTCCAGCACTGCCTGCCGGCGCATCGCGGCGAGGAGGTCGCGGCCGAGGTCATCGACGGGCCGCAGAGCGTGGTCTTCGACGAGGCGGAGAACCGGCTGCATGCGCAGAAGGGCGTGCTGCTCTGGGCACTGGGGGCGGGGTAGGCGAAGCCGGGGAAGAGCCCGGCCCGGCAACGGCCAGGGGGCGGGGCATCCCTGGCTGACGAGACCATGCCTGCCGGTGGTGCTTTGGGCCGGAGAGCCGGCTGTAGGGCGGCGCGGGAGACCCTATCTATGGCGCCTCTCCAGTAAGGTTCCCAGGTTTTGCCCGACCCCACCCTCCCCTCCGCCACCCCCGATTTCCTCCAGCATGACCGCCCCCCGGTGCCCGACCTGGCGGTGCCGCGCGGCGTGCAGCCCTTTCATCTACAGGCCGGGCCGGTCCGCGGCCGGCTGATCCGGCTTGGCCCCTTGGCTGAGGTCCTGCTCACCCGCCATGAGAACCACCCCGCCGTCGCCCGGCTGCTGGGGCAGGCGCTGGCACTGACCGCGGGCCTCGCCGCGGCGTTGAAATACCGCGGCAGCTTCTCGCTCCAGGCCAAGGGCGACGGCGCGGTGCCGATGCTGCTGGCCGATTGCACGGAGGCCGGCGCGCTGCGCGGCTATGCCCGGGCCGAGCCGGCGGCGCTGGCCGCCGCGTTGGCCGTGGATGCGGAGGCCGAGGCGGCTGCGCTGCTCGGCCAGGGCTACCTCGCCTTCACCTGCGACCAGGGCCCGGAGATGGACCGCTACCAGGGCATCGTCGCCATCGAGGGCGCCACCCTGGCCGACATGACGGGGCACTATTTCCGCACCTCCGAGCAATTGCGCACCCATGTGCGGCTGGCCTGCGCCCATACCCCGGCCGGCTGGCGCGCCAGCGCCTTCATCATGGAGCGGGTGGCCGTGGGCGGCGGCATCGCGCCCGAGGCCGCGGAGGGCTCCCCGGAGGAGGAGGCGCAGGAGGAGGCCTGGCGCACCGCCCTCGCTTTGGCCGGCACCCTGACCGAGGCCGAGATGCTGGACGACGCCCTGCCGCCCGACCAGGTGCTGCACCGGCTGTTCCATGCCGAGGGGCTGGCGCTCGACCGGCCGCGGCCGCTCTCCTATGGCTGCCGCTGCTCCCGCGCGCGGCTGGCCGGGGTGCTGGCCGGCTTCCCGGAGGAGGATCTGGACCACATGGCAGAGGCCGGGGCCATCACCATGACCTGCGAGTTCTGCAACCTGGATTTCTGCTTCGACCGCGCGGAAATCCGCGGGATGGATGCCGGGGGTAGCGCCGGGGGGGGCCTGAGCCGTTACATCCTCGGCGCGGCAGGGTGCCACGGGACGAAGCCCCGGCGGCAACCGGCCGTCCACAGCATAGGGGTCCTGCCATGCCGACACGGCGCGCCGCGCTGCTGCTGCCGCTGCTGGCCACGGCCTGCGGCGGGCGGAGCGATGCCGTTCCGCCGCCGCTCGGCCCGCTCGGCTTCCGGCACCTGACCCCGCTGCCGCTGAATGTCGCGGTGCTGGAATTCGCGCAGGTGCCGCCCCGCACCTTCCCGGGCGATATCGGGGCCGAGCTCTCGCCGCCGCCCGCCGAGGCGGTGCGGATCATGGCGCGGGACCGGCTTTCCGCCGCGGGCACTGCGGGGCAGGCGGTCTTCACCGTCACCACCGCCAGCCTGGTGCGAGAGCGCAGCAGCCTGACCTGCCTGCTCGGCTGCCGGCTGGAGATCCTGGATGCCGCCGGCAACCGGTTGGGCTTTGCCGAGGCCGAGGTCCGGCGCAGCATGACCGGGCCCGACGCCACACGGCCCCGGGCGGCGGACCTGCTGCTGCGCCGGGCGATGGACGACCTGAACGTGGAATTCCGAATCCCAGCTCCGCCGCAACCTGCGGGACTGGCTGGCCACGGCGGCGCCCGGCACCGGGGACGAGGCCGTCTCACGCGAGGACCTGCCCGAGACCTGAACCCAGGAGGCCCCACCATGCCGATCGAGCTTGCCAATCCGTCGGGCGTGCATGCCCCGGCCTCCCGCTATTCCCATGCCGCGCTGGTGCGGGACGCGGCGCGGCGCCTGGTGGTCTCGGGCCAGGTCGGCCTGACGCCGGAGGGCCAGGTGGCGGAGGGCGGGGAGGCGCAGATCGGGCAGGCGCTGGCCAACCTCCGCACCATCCTGCAGGCGCATGGCATGGGGCCGCAGCAGGTGGTGAAGGTCACGGTCTTCCTGACCGATCGTGGCTTGCTCGGCCCCTGGCGCGCGGCGCGCGACGCCTTCTTCGCCGGCCACGCGCCGGCCAGCACCCTGCTGGTGGTGGCCGGCCTGGCCGATCCGCGCTTCCTGGTGGAGGTGGAGGCCGAGGCGGTGGCTTAGCCGCAACCTCGGCCCGAGCTTATGGGACAGGCCAGGCCTGCCGTTCCGAGCGGAGGCGCGATGTGCTTCCGCCCGGAACGACGTGCCATCAATCCAGGTCCGTCTTGGCCGGGGGCGGTGGAGTTGCAGGGCGAGGCCGGAAGAGTTCATTGAGCATGGATGGTCCGATCGGAAAGCGCTGATCCGGACAGAGCACGTGCAGGATGGGCGGGCCGCTCAGCCCGAGCAGCACCGGCTCCGGCGGCTCGAACCCTTCGTTCTCCGGCAAGGGCGCCTCGCCCTTCGCCTGGCCGAGGCTGGAGACCGAGGCGAGGCCCGCCAGGATCGGGCTGCCCGGCAGGGCCGGCGCGTCCTGATAGAGGTCGAACCAAGGCAGGCCGGCCCGGGTGTAGTCCCGGGCGGCCGGCGGCAGGCTGGGCGGCTCGGCGCCGGTGATCCTGCGCCAATGCAGCGAATTGGCGATATGCACGAAGCAGCGGGAGCGGGTGGCGAGGTCCCAGTCCTCCGCGCGCTCCTTGGCCTTGCTGATCTGCTGGCGGATGCGGCCGCCGGGGGCGAGGCCCATGGAGGGAGCGGCGGAACTCATCCGCATGCACATCCCCCGCACCGCGCGTGCCCGTGCGCGCTGCCGCTTCTGCCACACCTTCCGCTTCAGCGGATGCACCAGCAATTGCAGGCCGCCATGCTCGGCGGCGCCGGTGATCTGCTCCTCCGCCGTATAGCCCTGGCCGAGCGGCATCGCCACGAATTGCCGGATGATGCCCTCCGCCACGCAGAAGCCGTCGATCCAGGGCTGGCCCGGCACCTCCAGGTAGTCCTGCCTGGCGAAATCCAACTCGTTGGTCCAGGGTTTGCCGGTGATGGCATTCACCTTGCCCGCGGCGATCTTCACCGCCATCGGGTAGCCGCTGGGGGAGCTGAAGCTGAGCCAGCAGGCCTCGGACTGCCACATCGGCAGCGCCACGCCGCCGCGCCGGCGCCAATCCTCCGGCAACAGGTCCGCCGGCAGGTCGTCCACCGCCCGCAGCGGAAAGGCGCCGAGGCCGGGCGGCAGATGGTATTCCCCGGCATCGTCCGGCACCCGCAGGGTGCGCTGGAAGCTGACGCGCAGCACCGCATCCGGGTGCACCTCCGGGAATTCGAAAAGCAGCGTGTCGCGGGCGAGGCCAAGCGGCATGGAGGGTCCTCCTTCTTGCGGGGTCGGGTCACCAATCGCCGTCGCGGATGCGCCGGATGGCGCGGTCGAGGGCGGCATCGGGCAGGTCGCGCAGCGCCCGCACCGCCTCGGCCAGGGCCGGGCGGGCGGCGACCGCGGCGGCAACGTCCTCCGGCACGCGGCGGGCCAGGGCGAGCAGCGGTTCCGGCGGCAGGTCGAGTTCCGCGGCCAGGGCCCGCAGCAGCGCCTCGGTCGGGCGCTGCGAGCCGCGTTCCAGCAGCGAGAGATAGGCGGCGGAAACCTTCAGCCGGGCAGCCAGGGCGCGCACCGAGAATTGGCGCGGATCGGCGGCGGCGCGCGCCTGCCGGGCCGCGCGCAATTGCGCGCCGAGGCGGGGCAGGTCGAGCGGGGCATCGGGTTCCATAAGTGTAAAGTAAGCACTTAACGTTACGCGCACAAGACCCGGCGCAGCGGGAACCGTCCGCCACCCCGCGCGCTGGACGGCGCGGGACCGGACAAGAAAGGAGCCCCTGCATGCCCCGTCCCTTGAGCACCCCCCTTGGCGCCCTGGCCGGACTCGCCGCGCTCGCGCTGCTGCCGGCCTGCACGGTGCAGACCACGGCCGATACGCCCGCCTATGCACCGGCCTATGCCCAGGCGCCCTATTCCCAGGCACCGGTCTATGCGCCGGCCTCGCCCTATGCCCAGCCCGGCTATGCCGTGACCCAGCCCTATCAGGCGCAGGGCTATGGCGCGCCGGTGGCGGCCCGGCCCTATGATTCCTACTGTGCCGAAGCGGTGGGAGAGGCGCAGTCGGCCGCCGCCCAGGCCGCCATCACCGGCACCGGGCTGGATGCCGGAAGGGCGCATCGCACCGCCGGCTATGCGCAGCGGGATTGCCGGTAGCGGCAGGGAGGCCCGACATGAACAGCCCCCCTGATCGGGCTCGCGCCCCTTGCGCTGGCCCTGGCCGCCCTGCTGGCCCGCCTGCGGCGAAGGCGCAGCAGGTCGTCATCGAGGCGCCGCGGCAGGGGCCGGCCTGCCTCGATGGGGGCCGCGGCGAAGCCCGGCACGACCTGCGGGATGCCCGGCGCGATGCGCGCGAGGCCGAGCGTGACCTCGACACCGCCGAAACCCGGCGTGAAGCGCGCGAGGCGGCGCGGGATCTCGACGCGGCCCGCCGCGACGCCGCCGAGGCACGCCGCGACCTGGCCAGCCGGCCGGCCTGCTGAGCGGCCTCGGCCGGGCATATCCATCAGGGGGGGGCTCCGGGCCGGGGTAACGGCCTGGCAACCCAGGACCAAGCGCCACGGATTGAAGGCACCCTTGGGGCGTCGCCCTACGGGTTGGGCAATATCCCCTCCGCGCGGTAGCCGGCGATCTGCTCGGCGAACATGGACCAGCTATCGACGAAACCCGTGAAGCCGGCGGTCCGCGCCGCGGTCATCGAGGAGAGCACGTCGTAGTCCATGCCGAGGAAGAAATCGGCGAAGTCCCAGCTCGCCACCTGCTCGATCGGCAGGGCGAGATCATGGCGTCGCCTGATGGCGTCCCAGACCGGCGCCTTGTCCGCCATCCAGTGCTTCAGCGACATGCTGCGCACGGTGCCGGGCCTGAGGCCGAATTGCCCGGCCAGGGAGGGCCAGAGATCGCGCCAACGGAAGCTGTCGCCATTGGTCACATTGAAGGCGCGATTGGCACAGCGCGGCTCGCTGAGCATCCAGAGGACCCCCTCCGCCAGCAGCCTGGCATCCGTCACCTCATGCAGCGCCGTCCAGGCACCGGGCTTGCCCGGGAAATCGAGCGGCACATCCAGCTCGCGGCAGATCGCGGCATAGGCGCCGAGGGTCGAGACCATGTTGCGGGCACGGCCCGGTGCGACATCGAGCACGAAATTCGGGCGGCTCGCGCTCCAGGCCCAGGTCTTGCCGACCTGGCACCCCGCGATGAAATCCTGCTGGTCGTAGTAGAAATTCGGCGGCATGTGGCGGGGGTCATCCTCGCGCGCCGGGGTCCGGTATGGGCCGATATGGAGCCCATACCACTTGCCGCCATGGACCAGATGGACATGCGCCAGGCGGGGCAGGCTGGCCTCCGCGGCGTCCACCAGGTTGCGCAGCATGCGGAGATTGCCCGGCACGTCCTCGACGCCCGTCTCGCCATGCGGAGCCCGTGATGCGTAGACGATGTGGGTGATGTCCGGCCTCGTCGCCAGGGCTTCGGACAGGCTGCGCCCGTCATTGAGATCGGCGGTCAGCCAGGCGTCCGATTGCGTCGGGCGGTTGCGGGAGAGCCCGATCACCTCGGTCCCGGAGGCAGCCCTTCCCCCTTCGAGGATTCGACTGGCTGCCGCGCCGGTCGCGCCCACGACCAGCATGACCCGCGTGTTGCTCAAGGGACCTCCTTCCGCCTCTCATGCGGCATTCTCAGTCGCGAATGGCGCGTGCGAGGACCCGGGCGGGCGAGCCGTCCGAGCCTTCGATATTGAGGGCGTTGAACATGAACTCGGCCCGCCGGCCCGAGAGCGGGATATGGCCGCGAAGGTGCTCGCAGATCAGCACGCCATCGCGCAGCAGGCGCTTGTGGACCGGCCAGTCGAAGCCCGGCGGGCGCCGGTGCACCGGCATGTCCGGCGTCGGGAAATCGCAGGCGAGGAGCTTGACGCCGTGGTCCACCAGCCACGCTGCCGCCTCCGGCGACAGGCTTGGATGCGCCTCGTAGGCCTCGGTGCCGGCAAGCCGGGACCAGCCGGTATCGAGCGCCAGGATGTCGCCAGTGCGGAGGAGGGGCCGTGCCGCTTCGAGATGCGAGACCTCGATGAGGCTTTCGGGCGCGAGGCCGTCCAGCGTCCAGACCACCCCGGGCCCGTGCAGCCGCGAGAGCGGAATCCCCTCCAGTGCCGGGCCGTCGCTGAAGAAATGGCGCGGCGCATCGATATGTGTGCCCGTATGGACGACCATGCTGAACTCGGTGACGTTCAGCGGATCGGCCGGCATGCACATGCGCTTCCGGAAAACCGGTGGCGGGAAGGTCGGAACCCTCGGCATCGCCGCATTGAGCCGATGCGAGAGATCGAGCCAGGGGCCATCGGGAATGCCCGCGACCGGCTCGGGACTATTCCTCCAGCCGCGCCATCCCTGGCCGCGCGGGCCGGCGGGGTCACACATCGCGGCTCGGCTGCTGCCGCCTCCCTGCGTGGTCTGTCATGGCATTCTGTCCTCGGACTGTCAGGTGCGCCGGAGCGCCGGGCATTCACTCTCGCTGGCAGGGCGGAAGGCCTGGTCGCCGGGGATGGTCTTCACCACTTCGAGGAGGTCCCATTCACCCCGGGACTCCGACGGGCGCTTGGCGCGCATCAGGTACATGTCGCGGATGACCCGGCCATCCTCGCGGATGCGGCCGCCATGCGTCATGAAGTCGTTGATGGGCATTTCCCGCATCTTCGCCATGACGGCCGGCGCGGCATCGGTGCCGGCGGCCTTGATGGCCTTCAGGTAGTGCGTCACCGCCCCCCACATGCTCGCCTGGAACATGGTGGGCGGGCGGCCATGGATGCGCGCGAAGCGGGCGGAGAAGGCGCGGGTCTCGTCATTCTGGTCCCAGTAATAGGCCTCGGTGAAGACCAGCCCCTGGGCCGTCTCAAGGCCGATCGCCTTGACATTGGTGAGCAGGCAGAGCAGCGCCGCAGGCTGGATGCCGCGCTTGGTGAGGCCGAACTCCCCCATCTGCTTCACCGCATTGATCAGATCCGTGCCGGCCACCGCAAGGCCCAGCACCTGGGCGCCCGACTGCGCCGCGCGGAGCAGGTGCGCGGAGAAATCCGTTTCGTTGAGCGGCGCCCTGGTGGCGCCCAGCACCTCGCCCCCGAGCGCGCGGACAATCTCGGTGCCATTGGCCTCCAGGGAATGCCCGAAGGCATAGTCGGAGGTGATGAAGTACCAGCGCCGCTTGCCCTCGCCGATCATGGCGGAGACGGTACCGCGTGCGAGCGCGTAGTTGTCGTAGGTCCAGTGCAACCCGTTCGGGGTGCAGCCACGCCCGGTGAGGTCGGTCGTCCCCGCCGCGACCGAGACGTTGATGCGGTCCTTCTCCCGCGTGAGTTGCTGCACCGCCAGGGCCACGGCGGAATTGCCGATGCCGAAGATCGCGTCGACGCCTTCCTGGTCATACCAGCGGCGCGCGATTCCCATCCCGATATCGGGGCGGTTCTGCAGGTCGCCGAAGACCAGTTCGATCGGGCTGCCCAGCACCTGGCCGCCGAAATCCTCGATGGCCATGCGCGCGGAGACGACGTCACCCATGCCCTGCTGGTCGGCAAAGGGGCCGGACATGTCGTCGAGCACCCCGATCCTGACCACATTGCCGGAAGCCTGGGCGAGGGCGCGCCTGGAGGGCCAGATGGCCGCGGCGGCAAGCCCGCCGCCGGCCAGCATCACAGCCCTGCGCCCCATTCCCGATGCCGCGGGATCTTTCCTGGTTGCCTCGTCACCATTCATTTTTCTCGTTCCCTCTCCCATGAGGCCGGTATCCGCAAATTCGGCGTGCGAAATGAGCTATGCCGCTGGCACCAGCAGCTTCGTGAGTTCCACCACCGAGGCAGCCTTCGGCAGGTGGAGGATCGCCTCGCGCAGCCGCTCCACCTGGCCACTTGCCAGCATCGCCGCGCAATTGCCGCGGAACTTGTCGGCCAATTCCTGTTCGCTCAGCGGCGCGCCGGGATCGCCCTTCGGCAGCAGCACCGTCTCGGTGAAGGACTCGCCGCTGTCGAGGGTGATGGTGACGCGCGCCGGGAAATTCGCGGGATAGAGCTTGTCCAGCGCCTCGTCGGCGATGACCTCCGTCCGCGCCAGCACCTGGCGGACCAGCGGGTCTGCGATGCGCGCCGGCGCGAATTGCGCCTGGCCCAGCGCCCGGTCCACCGCGGCGATAGCGATGCAGTAGGGCACCGAGACGCGCGCCGCCATGACCGAGCCGACCTCCTTGCCCGAGAAATGCGTCGTGACTGTCCGGTAGGTCTCGTTGGTGATGCGGGCGATGCGGCGCGGGTCGATCGGGTGGCGGTTGACGAGGGCGAGCGTCGCCTGGATCGGCGAATGGCTGGCCAGGATGGAGGGGAAGAATTTGAAGCCGTTCTGCAGGATTTCCCATTCCGTGCCGAGGCCGGCGACCAGCGCCTCCGGCTTCGGCTCCAGCGAGAAGGCGGCGAGATAGCCCTTCGGATGCTCCAGGATGCCCGGCGGGCTGGTGGCGCCGAGCCTGGCCAGTTGCGCCGACAGGACGCCGTTCAGCGCCGCCTTGCCCGGATGGATGCTCTTCGTCATGTCGCCGGACTCGAAGAAGGTGTTGAGGCCGGCGGCCTGCGTCCCGGCCAGGCCAAGCGCCCGCCGCACCCCGCCCGCATCCAGCCGCAGCGCCTTGGCGGCGCTGGCCGCCGCGCCGAAGGTGCCGTTGGTCGCGGTGGAATGCCAGAAGCGGTAATGCGTCGGCATCACCGCCATGCCGACCCGCACGGCGACCTCATAGCCGGCGACCAGGGCGAGGATCGCGTCCCTCCCGCTCAGCCGCTCGGTTTCCGCGAGGGCGAGCACGGTCGGCACCACGACCGAGCCGACATGCAGCAGCGCGCGCTTGTGCGTGTCGTCATTATCGGCGGCGTTGATCAGGATGCCGTTTGCCAGCGCCGCGAAGGCCGGCTGCGCCGTGATGCCGGCGGCGCCGACCACCCCCGCGCCCGGCGAGGCCGGATAGAGCGCGGCGATGTCGCGGGCGAGCCGCGCCTTCTCCGGGTCCTCCGCCCAGGCCGCGACGGCGCAGCCGACCGCATCGAGGATCAGGCGGCAGGCCTGCGCCACCACCGGCTGCGGCAGGTCCTCATAGCGCAACCCGGCGACGAAATCGGCCAGTGCCTTCGTGGTCATGCGTTCCCTCCTTGCTATTCGGTGCCGCTCGGCCGGAGAGGCGATTCTTCGCACCACAGTGCCGCCCCTGATACCCTCGGCCAGCAGCCTTGCTCCATTCCCAAGGTCTTGCTCCGCCGCCAGGAGGAACCCGCCGATCGACGGGTGCAGGCCGGCGGCTGCGCAACGATGGATGCAATTCGTCTCCCCGACACGCCCTCTGCTGGCGCCAGGGCGGCGCCGGGTCTCTCTCCCGGCAGGTTCAACCGGCCTGGTGCCCTTGACCAGCCTCCATTTCCGCGATCGACCTTCGGTCCGGCCGAAAGCCTCGGGGGCATGGGTGCGCCTTGCCGCATCGGTGGGTGGCCGCTAGCTTCCGGTCAGGGCATCCGCGCCCGGGCGATGACGCGGGAGTTGGAAGGAAACGGCGCCATGGATGGCATCCTGACCGGAACCCCGGCGGAGGCCGCGGCCAAGGCCTGGCTCGGCGATTTCGAGGCGGCCCTGGCCTCCGGCGAGGCCGCGCGCATCGCGGCGCTCTTTGCCGGCGAATGCCATTGGCGCGACATCCTCGCCTTCACCTGGAACCTGCGCACGACCTCCGGCGCCGCCTCCATCGCGGCGCGGATGGTGCCGGCCCTGGCGCGCATGGCGCCGCGCGGGCTGGCACTCGCCCCCGGCCGCACGCCGCCGCGGCGCGTGAAGCGGGCCGGCACCGAGGCAATCGAGGCTATCTTCACCTTCGAGACCTCGGTCGGTCCCTGCAATGGCGTGGTGCGCCTGGTCTCCGAAAGGGGGGAGCCGCGCGCCTGGACGCTGATGACCTCGCTCGACGAGATCCGCGGCCACGAGGATCCGGCCAATGGCAAGCGCTGGCAGGATGTCGACTGGAAGCGGAATTTCGGCGGGGAGAACTGGCTCGACCGGCGCAACCGGGCGCGCGCCTATGCCGACCACGACCCGGCCGTGCTGGTGGTGGGCGCGGCGCAGGCGGGGCTCTCCGTCGCGGCGCGGCTGGCGCTGCTTGGCGTGGACACGCTCGTGGTGGACCGGGAAGCGCGGGTCGGCGACAGTTGGCGCCACCGCTACCACGCGCTGACGCTGCACAACGAGACGCGCGTCAACCACCTGCCCTACATGCCCTTCCCGCCGTCCTGGCCGGTCTTCATCCCGAAGGACATGCTGGCCAATTGGTTCGAGATCTATGCCGAGGCGATGGAGCTCAATGTCTGGACGCAGACGGAGCTCACCGGCGGCACCTGGGACGAGGCCGCGCAGTGCTGGGACGTGGTGTTGCGACGCGGGGACGGAACCGAGCGGCGGATGCGGCCGCGCCATATCGTCTTCGCCAACGGCGTCAGCACCACGCCGATCCTGCCGGATCTGCCGGGCCTGAAGGAGTTCCGCGGCGCGGTGCGGCATTCGAGCGGCTATGGCAGCGGGCTCGACTGGAAGGGCAAGCGCGCGCTGGTGCTGGGCACCGGCACCTCAGGGCATGACGTGGCGCAGGACCTCTGCGTCTCCGGTGCGGCGGAGGTGACGCTGATCCAGCGCCGGCCGAGCCTGGTGGTGAGCCTGAAGGAAGCGCAGGCGCCCTATGCGCTCTATGACGAGGAGATCCCCTTCGAGGACAAGGATCTGCTCGCCGCCTCCTTCCCCTTCCCGGTCTATCGCCGCTCGCACCAGCGCATGACGGCGATGAACCGCGCGGCGGACAAGGAACTTCTGGAGGGCCTGCAACAGAGAGGTTTCCGCCTGAATTTCGGGGAGGACGACACCGGCTGGCAGGTCATGTACCAGAGCCGCGGCGGCGGTTACTATTTCGACGCCGGCTGTTCCCGGATGATCGTCGACGGGCGCATCGGGCTGATCCAGTACGATGACATCGAGCGCTTCGGGCCCGAAGGCGCGGTGATGAAGGACGGCAGCGTGAAGCCCGCCGAGCTGATCGTGCTGGCTACCGGCTATGAAGGCCAGGCGGCGGCGGCGCGGCGGATCCTCGGCGATGCGGTGGGCGAGCGCATCGGCCGCGTCTGGGGCTTCGACGAGGAAGGGGAGCTGCACGGCATGTGGCGGCCCACCGGGCAGAAGGGGTTGTGGTTCCATGCCGGCGGGCTGGCGCAGTGCCGCATCTTCTCGAAGGTGCTCGCATTGCAGATCAAGGCGCGGGAGCTGGGCATCGCCTCCTGACGGAGGTGGTGCGGGCAGACAACCAGGATCCCAGGCTTTTCCGTAAGGCTTCAGGGTCGCCGGCCAGGCCCGGCGACCCATGGGGAGGCCGGTGGATTCCGGCGAAGCCCGCCTGATCCCGGCCGCGCGGAACAAACCTATATGTAGGGTAGGACGATGATGCGGCCGTAGTTCGTGGAGCGGATTGGGCCCTCGACCCGGAGCTTGTCAAGCTATGGCGCGACAAAGGCGGGCGGCGGTGCCCCGGAACACCGCCGCCCGCCTGTGTCGCGCATGCTCGACCCGTTTCGTCCTTACCTTGAGCAGCGCTGGGAAGCTGGCTGCCGCAAGGTGGCCGAACTCTGCCGCGAAATCCGCGAGCGGGGCTTCGCCGGCAGCTTCCAGACCGTCGCACGGTAGGCTGCGGAGCGCCGAGCGGTTCCCCTGCCCGACCCGGCCTCCGTCACGGCCGGGTCGGCCGCGGTTCGCAGGCCGTCGCGCCGGCGCTGCGCCTGGTTGCTGGGGTGCGAACCTGACCAGATCAGTGCCGAGGAACGCGATCTCGTGCACCGCATCACGGCTGCCGCGCCTGCACTCGATGCCGCTGCCGGTCTGGCGCGGCGGTTCGCTGCGATGCTCCGCGGCGGCGATGCTGCCGATCTGGACGCTTGGCTCGCCACGGCACGCGAAAGCGAGCTCGCCAGTCTCGCGGAGGGCATCGGCCGCGATCTGGCCGCCGTCCGCGCGGCCATCACGGAGCCCTGGAGCACGAGCCCGGTCGAAGGCGAGATCAACCGCATCAAGACGGTGAAGCGGCAGATGTCCGGTCGCGCCAGCCACGCCCTGCTGCGGGTGCGCGTGCTTGCCGCATAGCTGAGCGGCGACGTAGCCGCCGGCGCGCCCCGCTGCACCGAAATCGAGGAAGAGCCCCTGACGCGCGGCATGACGGCCTCGAACAGCGCCCGATCCAGGCCGCGCCGGACCAACTCGCGGTGGAAGCGGGCGAAGGCAGTGCGCTCGGGCGTGGGCTCGTGCGCGGCGAAGCCGCAGAACCGCCGGAAGCTGGTGCGATCGTCCAGCGCCTCGGCCAGCCTGATGTCGGAGAGATCGTGCCAGGTCGCCAGCAGTAGAGCCCGGAACAGGGTCAGCGGCGGCCAACCAATCTCACCCTTCGCCGCTGCCGAGATGCCCTTGAGGGCGCGGTCAATCTCGGCCCAGTCAAGCAGCGTGGCGAGTTCCGTCAGTGATGATGCGGCCCACGGCTCCGGGCGTGCGATGAGATCCTCCTGCCCAATCCGCCGCCGTGCCATCCCGACCTCCGCCGTCAGAATACGGTCAGCGAATCAGCCGGATCGCCGCCTGTCCGAACACATCCGCGCACAGGTCTCATTACAGACCATCCCAGGCCCGGTTGCGCTGGGCCGGCACGCGCGCGATGCTCGGGGCGGAGGCCGCCCCGATGATCACGCCGCTCAGCAGCAATGGCGCGCCATGCGCATGATATCGGCAGGGCGGCAGGGCACCTCGCGGTGACGGCCGCCCTGCGCGACGAGGGGAGCTGAGCCCGATAATGCGCTCCCCCCTCGCGCCAGGCCTGGCTGATCCTGGTCAGCGGCTTCCTGGCCTTCACCGTCAGCGCCAGCTTGATGCATGCCTACACGGTCTTCCTGCTGGCCTTCATCGAGGAATTCCACTGGGGCCGCGCGGAGAGCAGCGTGGCCTATTCGGTGGGGCAACTGGTCGGCGGTGCCTGCTCTCCCCTGGTGGGCGGGTTGGCGGACCGTGTGGGTTCCCGCCGCATGGTGCTGCTGGGCGGCTGCCTATTGACGCTGGGACTGCTCGGCAGCGCCTTCGCCACGACGCTTTGGCACATTGTCCTGCTCTACGGCGTGGTGATGACGTTCGGTGCGACCTGCATCGGCCTGGTGGTCCTGGTGCCGCTGGTTTCGCGTCTGTTCACCGCGCAACGCGGCATGGCGATCTCCATCCTGCAGTCGGCCAACGGCTTCGGCCGCGCCGTCTCGGCACCGGTGGCGCAGATCCTGGTGGACGGGCTGGGCTGGCGCAGCGCTTATCTGCTGCAGGCGGGCACCATGGCACTGCTGGTCCTGCCACTGGCTGCGATGTTCCCCCGCGCCGGGGCGACTCCCAGTGCTCCCGACGCTCCCGCCACCGCGGCCGCGACGGCGGCACGGCAATGGACCCTGGCCGAGGCGGCGCGCACCCGGCACTTCTGGCTGCTGCTCCTTGTCTACATGTTCACCAGCATCGGCAGCTTCCTGGTCTCGCTGCACCAGCTGGCCTTCGCCGTGGGCCAGGGGTTCGAGCCACTCTATGCCGCGACGGTGCTGGGCATGGGCAGCTTCCTGGCGCTGCCAGGGGTGATCCTGACCGGCACGATCTCCGACTACATCGGACGGGAGAGGGCGGCGCTGCTGGCCTATGGCATCTCCATCGTCGGGGTGGCCTGCGCGCTGCTGATCGACGGGCCCGACCAGCACCTGCTGCTTTGGCTGCATGCCTGCTTCTTCGGTCTGACCTGGGGTGCGCGCGGCCCGGCCATTACCGCCAAGACCGCGGACCTCTTTCCGGGCCCCAGGCTGGGGACCATCCTGGGCGTCATCACCATCGGCTCCGGCCTGGGTGCGGCAATCGGCTCCTGGGCCGCGGGGCTGCTGTTCGACCTGACCGGCAGCTACCGGCTGGCCTTCATCCTCTCCATCGCCGCCTATGTAGGTGGATCCATCGCCTTCTGGGCGCTGCGCCGGCCCATGGGGCGCTGAGGTGTCGCCGCTGGCTCACAGGACCTGGCAGCCTGGTGCGCCTGGGGCCGTCCGAGGGTCACTCCATCGACTGGCCGACACAGGATGGCCGACTGCGGCGCCTCACCGTCCCGCGGGTGGCAGGGCGTGGCGCGGAGCCGGTGGTACCGCGCTCCGCGGCATCCACCCCAGCCCGGTTCCAGTCGGCCTGATCCGCCGCTCGCATCTACCCCCGCCCACCTCGCGTTGACCTCCCATCGGAAGCGAGGCGGAGCATGCCCCCGGGTTCCCCATTCTACACAATCGGCCATTCGACCCGATCGGTGGTGGAACTGGTCGATCTGCTCCGCGAAGCCGGGGCCGATTTCGTCGTGGATGTCCGGACGATCCCCCGTTCGCGCACCAACCCGCAGTTCAATGCTGACGCCCTCCCAGCAGCCTTGGCCCCGTACCAGATCGGCTATCGGCATTGCGGGCGCCTGGGCGGCCTGCGCGGCAAGCAAAAGGACCAGGGCCCCTCGCGGAACACCTTCTGGGAAAACACAAGCTTCCGAAACTACGCCGATTACGCAGCCACGCCCGACTTCCGTGAAGGCATGGCGGAGCTGCGTGGCCTCGGCGGCTCTCATGTCTGCGCCATCATGTGTGCCGAGGCAGTCTGGTGGCGCTGCCACCGACGCATCATCACCGACTACCTGCTCGCAGGCGGCCAGGAGGTGTTCCACATCATGGGGCCGGGGAAGATCGAGCGGGCCAGCATGAACTCGGCGGCCGTCCTGGAGCCTGACGGGACGCTGGTCTACATGGGCAGCCATCCCTGACGGGAGCGGGCGGCGGGTCCACCGCCGGGATTGCCAGATGACCTGCGGATTCCGGGCGATGTTCGCCTCCGTTGCCGGAAACGCAAAAAGCCCCATGACCTCGGGATGAGGTCATGGGGCTTTCTGGCACCTGCCCTTTGGGCAGGGGCGTGGGTGGCGGCTACCGCACCGGGCTGCCGGGGCTGGTGGGCACCCGGCGGCGGCGCTCGAGCACCGCGGCCTGGAAGCTGCGGAACCCGGGCATCCGCGCGAAGCGGACGAGATAGCCGCCATGGCTCAAACACCTACACGTCCAGATTCGCCACCTTCAGCGCATTGGACACGATGAAGTCGCGGCGCGGCTCCACCACATCGCCCATCAGCGTCGAGAAGACCGTCTCCGCATCCTCCACATCCGTGACCTGCACCCGCAGCAGCGTGCGGACCGAGGGGTCGAGGGTGGTCTTCCAGAGCTGGTCCGGGTTCATCTCGCCGAGGCCCTTGAAGCGCTGGATGGTCAGGCCCTTGCGGCCCTGGCCCAGGATGCGCTCCAGCGCCATCACCGGCCCCTGCACCGCCGCTTCCGTGCTTTCCAGCAGCAGGGCCGCGGGGCCGCCGAATTCGTGGGCCAGGATCTCCCGCCGCTCATCCAGCCAGCGCGCCTCGGCGCTGCGGAGCGCGGCCGGGTTCAGCGCATGGCGCTCGGTCACGCCGCGGACCACGCGCCAGACCTGCAGCCCGCCCTCGCCGCCGCTGGCATTCCAGTGCCGCTCGGAGGGCAGCGCCAGATCGTTCAGCCGGCCGACCAGCCGGGCCGCGCCGGCCTCGCCGCGTTCCCGCTCCAGGGTCAGCGCGCCGGCGACGGCCGCCTGCTCCACGATCTCCACCGGCACATGCGCGGCCAGGCGGCGCACCCGGCTGGAGACCTGGCGCAGCACCTCCATCTCGGCGCGCAGCTCCTCGCCGGCGAGTTCGCGGCCATCGGCCAGGCGCAGCCGCGCGCCGGCCAGCGCCTTCTCCAGCAGGAAGTCCTCGAGCGCCTTGTCGTCCTTCAGGTAGCGCTCGTCATTGCCACGCTTCGCCCGGTAGAGCGGCGGCTGCGCGATATAGAGATGCCCACGCTCGATCAACTGCGGCATCTGCCGGAAGAAGAAGGTGAGCAGCAGGGTGCGGATATGGCTGCCGTCCACATCCGCATCCGTCATGATGACGATGCGGTGGTAGCGCAGCTTGCCGGCATCGAAGCCGCCCTTGGACGGCTCGCCCGGCCCGATGCCGGTGCCGAGCGCGGTGATCAGCGTGCCGATCTCCGCGCTGCTCAGCATCTTGTCGATCCGCGCCCGCTCCACGTTCAGGATCTTGCCCTTGAGCGGCAGGATCGCCTGGAACACCCGGTTGCGGCCCTGCTTGGCGGAGCCGCCGGCGCTGTCACCCTCGACCAGGAACAGTTCGCACTTGCTGGGGTCCTTCTCCTGGCAATCGGCGAGCTTGCCGGGCAGGGTGGAGATGTCGAGCGCATTCTTCCGCCCCACCTTCTCCCGCGCCAGTTGCGCCGCCTTGCGCGCCGCGGCGGCGAGCACGACCTGCTCCAGGACGAGCCTGGCTTCCTTCGGATGCGTCTCGAACCAGTGGGAGAGCGCATCGGCCACCGCCACATGCACCACCGGCTGGACCTCCGAACTGACCAGCTTGTCCTTGGTCTGGGAGGAGAATTTCGGGTCCGGCACCTTCACCGAAAGGACGCAGGTCAGGCCCTCCCGCATGTCCTCGCCGGCGAGCTCCACCTTCTCCTTCTTCGCCATGTCCTCGGCGTATTTCATCACCACGCGGGTCAGCGCCTGGCGCAGCCCGGCCTGGTGCGTGCCGCCGTCGCGCTGCGGGATGTTGTTGGTGAAGCAGAGCGCCACCTCGCGCGGCGTGTTGTTCCACCACATCGCCAGCTCGACCTGGATGCCCTCCTGGTTCTTGGCGACCAGCGAGATCGGCGGCCGGAACAGCGGCTCCTTGCCCTTGTCCAGCCATTCGACGAAGGCGACGAGGCCGCCGCGGAACTGGAAGAACACCTCCTGCGCCGGCACGTGCCGGTCGTCCCGCAGCGTCACCGCCAGGCCGGAATTCAGGAAGGCGAGTTCCCTGAGGCGCCGTTCCAGCACCGCGAAGTCGTATTCGACCATGGTGAAGGTGGCGCTGCTCGGCTTGAAGGTCACCTCGGTGCCGGTGAGTTCGGCGGAGGGGCCGACGACCCGCAGCGGCGCCACCGTCTCGCCATGCTCGAAGCGGATGAGGTGCTCCTGGCCGTTGCGCCAGATCTTCACCTCCATCCATTCGGACAGCGCGTTCACCACGGAGGCGCCAACGCCGTGCAGCCCGCCGGAGACCTTGTAGGAATTCTGGTTGAACTTGCCGCCGGCATGGAGGCGCGTCAGCACCACCTCGACGGCGGAGACACCCTCCTCCTCGTGCATCTCCACGGGGATGCCGCGGCCGTCGTCGCGCACGGTGACGCTGCCATCGCCGTTCAGCGTGACCTCGACCTTGGTGGCGAAGCCGGCCTGCGCCTCGTCGACGGCATTGTCGACGATCTCGAAGGCCATGTGGTGCAGGCCGGAGCCGTCATCGGTGTCGCCGATATACATGCCGGGCCGTTTCCGCACGGCCTCCAGGCCCTTGAGAACGGTGATGGATGCGCTGTTGTAATCGGCCCCGCCCAGGGTCGAGTTGCTGTCGGACGGGGTGGATTCGGCGCGCGCGGCGAGGTCGCTCATGCCGGCGGCAAGCTCCTGTGCGATCTGGTTCGGGAAACTACCCGTAATATAGGGATTCAGGCGGCTTCCGGCACGGGAAAATCGCCATCCGGAACGATCTGCCCGGGCAGGGCGCGGAACACCTCCGCCACCCCCGCAGCGGCGCGAATATGGCAGGATCCGTTCCGGTGAGGAAGGCCTGGGCCGGCAGGGCGGCCAGCGCCCCGAACAACGCCTCCCGCCGGGGAGCGTCCAGATGCGCCGCCACCTCGTCCAGCAGCAGCAGGGGGGCGAAGCCCCTGGTCTGCTCGATCAGCGCCGCATGGGCCAGCACCACGGCGACCAGCAGCGCCTTCTGCTCGCCGGTGGAGCAGAGCGCGGCGGGCAGGGATTTCGGCACATGGGTGAAGCCGAGATCGGCCCGGTGCGGGCCGCTCAGGGTGGCGCCGGCCGCCGCGTCCCGGCCCCGCTCCGCTGCCCACCCCGCCCGCAGCCCGTCCTCGACCGCCAGCGCCGGGGCCTGGTCCAGCGCCGCCGCCACGGCGCAGTGCAGGCTGAGCCGGGCCGCCGGGAAGGCGCCGGTGATGCCGCCCTCCAGGGCCGCGTTCAGCCGGCCGACCAGGCCGCGCCGGGCGGCGGCGGCGGCCACGCCGTGGCGGGCCATGGCATCCTCCAGCGCCGCCAGCCAGGCGGGGTCGGGCGCGCGCCCCTCCCGCCGCTCCCCGGCCAGCAGGCGGTTGCGCTGGGCCATGGCATTGTCATAGGCGGCGACTTCCCGCGCATGGTGCGGCTCCAGCGCCCAGACCAGGCGGTCGAGGAAGCGGCGGCGGTCGCCGGCACCGTCCTGGAACAGCCGGTCCATCTGCGGGGTGAGCCAGACGGCGGCCACCCGCTCGGCCAGGTCGGCCTGGCTCTTCGCGGGCTGGCCATCCAGGCGGAAGACCCGGCGCTCGGCCGGGCCGCCCTCCGGCGTGCCGGTGCCGATGTCGAATTCGCCGGAAGGCCCCCGGAAACGCCCGGCGGCGGCCCAGGGCAGCGGCCCCTCCGGCCCGTGCAGGCCGAATTCCAGGATGCGCGCCCCGCGCAGCCCGCGGCCGGGGCCGAGCAGGCTGATCGCCTCCAGCAGGTTGGTCTTGCCGACGCCATTCTCCCCGGCCACCACCACGATCCGGCCGTGGAAGCCGGCGGTCAGCGCCGGGTAGCTGCGGAAGTCCCGCAGCATCAGGCGGGTGAGGGAAAGCGGGGGCATGGGGGAGAGATGGCCCCGCCGCCCGCCCGGGTCAGGTGGGGCGCTCATCCTGGCCAGGGATGGCATGCGGGGATGGCATGCGCCGGCACCGTCGGGCCCTGCCGATGCGGTCACCGGCAGGGCGGGGCGGGATCAGGTTTCCTCGTCGCGGTCGGCATCGACCTCGAGCTCGTCGCTGATCGCCTCGGCCTCGTCCTCGAGCTCCTCGGCATCCTCGATGGTCTCGTCGGCCTCGACATCCTCGAGTTCCACCTCCTCGCCCTCGGCCTCCGGGGTGGCGGCGCGCTTCTTCACCTTGTCCTCGGGCGGCAGCGGGCCGGCGACGCGGCGCGGGCGCGGCTGCTCGGCCGGCTGTTCCGTGCCGCATTTCGGGCAGACCGCCGGGGCGCGGGCGAGGTCGTAGAACTTCGTGCCGCAGGCGACGCAGACGCGCTTGAGGCCCAATTCGGGCTTGGCCATGGGGAAGCCTCGTGCTGAGAGCCGACCGGCGCGCAGGGTGATGTGGCGGCCGCGCGCAGGCCGGGAAAAAGGGCCCGCGCATTGCCACGGGGCAGCGGCCCGTGTCAAACGCGCCCTCCATGGCCGAGCTCCTCCCCCAGCCCCTCCGCGCCGCCGCCGCCCCGGCGCCCCTCTCCGGCTGCCTTCGCGTGCCCGGCGACAAATCCATCAGCCACCGCGCCCTGATGTTCGGCGCGCTGGCGGTCGGTACCACCAGCATCGAGGGATTGCTGGAGGGTGAGGACGTGCTCCGCACCGCCGCCGCCATGCGGGCCCTCGGCGCCACGGTGGAGCGCCTCGGCCCCGGGCGCTGGCGGGTGGCCGGCCGCGGCGTCGGCGGGCTGGTGGAGCCGGCGGATGTGCTGGACATGGGCAATTCCGGCACCGCCGCCCGGCTGCTGACCGGCCTGCTGGCCGGCCACCCGATCTTCTCGGTGCTGACCGGCGACGCCTCGCTCCGCAGCCGGCCGATGCGGCGGGTGACGGAGCCGCTGGCCGCCACCGGCGCGCAATTCTGGTCGCGCGAGGGCGGCCGGCTGCCGCTGGCGGTGCAGGGCGCGGCGGAGCCCCTGCCGCTCGACTACCGGCTGCCGGTGGCTTCCGCCCAGGTGAAATCGGCCTGCCTGCTGGCGGGATTGTGCGCGCCCGGCACCACACGGGTGGTCGAGCCGGAACCCACCCGCGACCATACCGAGAACATGCTCCGGCATTTCGGCGCGACGGTGCGGGTGGAGGACAGGCCGGAGGGCCGGGTGATCGAGCTGGAGGGCCAGCCGGGATTGGTGGCCGCCCCCATCCTGGTGCCGGGCGACCCCTCCTCGGCCGCCTTCCTGCTGGTGGCGGCGCTGCTGGTGCCGGGCTCCCGGCTGGTGCTGGAGAATGTCGGGCTGAACCCGCTCCGCACCGGCCTCCTCGCCACCCTGCGGGAGATGGGCGCCAGGCTCACGGTGGAGAATGCCCGCACCGAGGGCGGCGAGGCGGTCGGCGACCTGGTGGCGGAATACTCCGAATTGCGCGCCGTGGAGGTGCCGCCCGGCCGGGCGCCCGCCATGATCGACGAATACCCGGTCCTGGCGGTCGCGGCGGCGGCGGCGCGGGGCACCACCCGCATGCGCGGCCTCGGCGAGCTGCGGGTGAAGGAGAGCGACCGCCTGGCCGTCACCGCCGCGCTGCTGGCCGGCAATGGCATCCGGGCGGAGATCCTGGGCGACGACCTGCTGGTGCATGGCATGATGGGCGCCATCCCGGGCGGGGGCCTGGTCGCCACGCATATGGACCACCGCATCGCCATGAGCGCCCTGGTGCTGGGCCTGGCAACCCGCGCGCCGGTCGCGGTGGATGATGCCGGCTTCATCGAGACCAGCTTCCCCGGCTTCGCCGCCCTGGTGAACCAGGCCGCCGGCGGGGCGGCGATCGGGCCTGCGTGAGGCGGGCGTGAGGGCTGGGCTGGTCATCGCCGTGGATGGGCCGGCCGCCGCCGGCAAGGGCACCCTGGCGCGGCGCCTGGCCGCAACGCTCGGCCTGGCCTATCTCGATACCGGCCTGCTCTATCGCGCCGTCGGCCGCCGGGTGCTGGACCGCGGCATCGACCCGCGGGACGCTCCGGTGGCGCTGGCCGAGGCGGAGGCCCTCACCGCCGCCGACCTGGCCCGCCCCGACCTGCGCGGCCCGGAGGCCGATATGGCGGCCAGCGCCGTCGCCGCCATCCCGGCGGTGCGCACCGCCCTGCTGGAATTCCAGCGCGGCTTCGGCCGCCGCCATGGCGCCGTGCTGGACGGGCGCGACATCGGCACCGTCGTCTTTCCCGAAGCCCCCCGTGAAGCTCTTCGTCACCGCCTCCCCGGCGGAGCGCACCCGCCGCCGCTGGCTGGAGCTGCGCGGCCGCGGCATCGAGGCCGATCCGGCGCAGGTGGCGGCGGAAATCCGCGACCGCGACGCCCAGGACGCCAACCGCCCGGTGGCGCCGCTCCGCCCGGCCGCGGATGCGCTGCTGGTGGACACCACCCTGCTCGATGCCGAGGCCGCCTTCGCGGCGGCGCTGGAATTGGTGCGCGGGCGGCTGCGGACGGTGCCGGAGGATTCCGTTTGACCGGCCCCCTCGCCAGGGGCTAGGCGACGGGGAGCCGCGACCCCATATAGGGCGCGGTGTTCGTGTTTGCGGGGCCGGGAGCGTTTATGCTGCTCTGGCGTCGCTGGCCGAACCGGGAATGGGCGGGCCGATACACCGCCCTGGCAACGGGTCGACGGCCGCAGCGAAAGCGCCGGACCAAGTCGTGCCCTGGGATGGGCGGCACCGCCGCCATGCCGGAGGGGCGCAGGACCATTGGCCTGTCCCGGAAGCAGTTCCGGACCGGCCTCCCAGGAACCAACTGCCGCATGGCAACCGCCACGAGTCTCGCCACCCAGGATCGCCCTGGGGCGGGCAACACGCATGAAGATTTTGCCGCCCTGCTCGACGCCACCCTCGGCCCCGATACCGGCTTTGCAGGGTCGGTCGTCACCGGCCGCGTCATCCGGGTCGAGGACGATGTCGCCGTCGTCGATGTCGGGCTGAAGAGCGAGGGGCGGGTGCCCCTCAAGGAATTCGCCCCCCAGGGGCAGCAGGTCGGGCAGCAGGCCGGGCAGCAGGCCGAGGTGAAGCCCGGCGACCTCATCGATCTTTTCGTCGAGCGCTACGAGGACCGCGACGGCGCCATCGTCCTGTCGCGCGAGAAGGCCCGGCGCGAGGAAGCCTGGACCGTGCTGGAGCGCGCGCATGCCGCCAACCAGCGCGTCACCGGCACCATCTTCGGCCGGGTGAAGGGCGGCTTCACCGTCGATCTCGGCGGCGCCGTCGCCTTCCTGCCGGGTTCCCAGGTGGATATCCGCCCGGTGCGCGATGTCGGGCCGCTGATGGGCACCCCGCAGCAGTTCCAACTGCTCAAGATGGACCGCGCCCGCGGCAATATCGTGGTCTCCCGCCGCGCCGTGCTGGAAGAAGCCCGCACCGAGCAGCGCGGCGAGCTCATCAAGGGCCTGAAGGAAGGCGCGGTGCTGGACGGCGTGGTGAAGAACCTCACCGACTACGGCGCCTTCGTCGACCTCGGCGGCGTCGATGGCCTGCTGCATGTCACCGACATCGCCTGGCGGCGGGTCAACCACCCCTCCGAGGTGCTGACCATCGGCCAGCCGGTGAAGGTGCAGGTGATCCGCTTCAACCCGGAGACCCAGCGCATCAGCCTCGGCATGAAGCAGCTGATGGCCGACCCCTGGGAGGGCGTGGCGCTGAAATACCCGGTCGGCGCCAAGTTCAGCGGCCGCGTCACCAACATCACCGACTACGGCGCCTTCGTGGAGCTGGAGCCGGGGGTGGAGGGGCTGGTGCATGTCTCCGAGATGAGCTGGACCCGGAAGAACGCCCATCCCGGCAAGATCGTCTCGACCAGCCAGGAAGTGGACGTGATGATCCTGGACGTGGACGAGCCGAAGCGCCGCATCTCGCTCGGCATCAAGCAGGCCCAGGGCAATCCCTGGGAGAGCTTCGCCGAGGCGCATCCGCCCGGCACCATCGTCGAGGGCGAGATCCGCAACATCACCGAGTTCGGGCTGTTCATCGGCCTCGGCCCGGATCTCGATGGCATGATCCATCTCTCCGACCTCTCCTGGGACGAGCCGGGCGAGACCGCGATCACGCGCTTCGAGAAGGGCCAGACCGTCAAGGCCAAGGTGCTCGATGTCGATGCCGAGAAGGAGCGCATCTCGCTCGGCATCAAGCAGCTGGAGGCCGACCCGGCCGCCGAGGTGCTGGACCGCGTCCGCAAGGGCGACATCGTCACCTGCGTCGTCACCCAGGTGCAGGCCAATGGCATCGAGGTGAGGATCGAGGAGGTGCTCACCGGCTTCATCCGTCGCGCCGAACTGGCGCGGGACCGCGCCGACCAGCGCCCCGACAAATTCGCCGTGGGCGAGAAGGTCGATGCGAAGGTGGTCATGGTGGACCGCGCCGCCCGCCGCCTGACCCTGACCATCAAGGGCAAGGAGATCGAGGAGGAGCGCGAGGCGATGAAGGAATACGGCAGCACCGATTCCGGCGCCTCGCTGGGCGATATCCTCGGCGCCGCGATCCGCCGGCGGCGGGAGATGGCCGGCGAGGAGTGATTCTCGCGCCGCGCCGGGTCAGCCCTGGCGCGGCCATGGCTCGAATGGAGGGGGTGGGGCTTTCGGGCCCCGCCCCTTTTCGTATCGCGGCCGCCTCAGGGCGGCGGCGCACCGCCGCCCAGGCGCTGCACCTCCGCATTGCCCAGGCCCCCATTGATCTGGCCGGTGCCGCGCACGATCGGCGCCTGCACGCCCTGGCCCGTCGGCGTCCGCTGGATGCTGGCATTGCCGGTGCCGCCGCCAACGATCTGGCCGGTGCCCGGCACGATCGGCGCCTGCGCGCCCGCGCCAACCTGCGACCGCTGCACCTCGGCATTGCCGAGGCCGCCCATGATGCGGCCGGTGCCCGGCACGATCGGGGCGGCGGCGCTGCTTCCGACATTGGTCGGCTGCTGCCTCATGCTGTCGGTGCAGGCGCCCAGGGCCAGCGCCCCGACCGCCGCCACACCCCAAGCCAATCCTCTCATGCTCATGTCGGTCCTCCAGGAACAAACAGCATTGCGCAAATGTGTCGGCGATGATTTGGTTTCATACGGTTCCGCCATCGTTCATTTCCGACGGGGAAATGGCCCTTTCCGGGTGGCGCCGGCGAATTGCCCGCTGTCCGCTTTCCCGGCCTGCCCTGCTGGGATAGGAAGCGCCCATGGGCCTCGAATCCGATCTGCTGATCGACCGCCGGCGCCTCAAGCGCCGCCTGTCCCTCTGGCGTGCCGCCGCCGTGCTGCTGGCGGCCGCCGGCATCATCCTGCTGGCGGGCAGGGCGGTGGATGCGCCGTTGCTGGGCCGTGGCCATGTGGCGCGGCTCGCGGTGCAGGGCTTCATCGGCGATGACCGCAAGCTGATCGAGGCGATCGACAAGCTGGGCAAGGACCACGCCACCCGCGCCCTGATCGTGGCGATCGACAGCCCTGGCGGCAGCGTCGGCGGCGGCGAGGCGCTCTATGCCGCGCTGGAACGGCTGCGGCAGAGCAAGCCGGTGGTGGCTGTGATGCGTGGCACCGCCGCCTCGGCCGGCTACATGACGGCGCTCGGCGCCGACCGCATCCTGGCCCGGGAATCCACCGTCACCGGCTCCATCGGCGTGCTGCTGCAGAGTTTCGACGCCTCGGACCTGCTCGGCCGGATCGGGGTGCGGGCCGAGACCATCGCCTCCGGCCCGCTCAAGGACCAGCCGAGCCCCTTCCGCCCGCTCTCGCCCGAGGGCCGGGAGGCGCTCAACCGCGTCATCGCCGACATGCACGACCAGTTCGTGGCCAAGGTCGTCACCGCCCGGCACATGGAGGAGGCGGTGGTGCGCAGCCTCGCCGATGGCCGCATCTTCAGCGGCCGCCAGGCCCTGGCCGCCGGGCTGGTGGATGCCATCGGCGGCGAGCCGGAGGCGCGGGCCTGGCTGGCGGCGGAACGGCAGGTGCCGGAGGATCTGCCGGTGCAGGACCTGGAAACCCGCGGCGTCTCCGAGCGGCTGCTTGGCTCGCTCTTTGGCGGCATGGTAAAAACCGTGCTTTCAGAATGGCTTGGCGTTGACGGTTTCCGCATGGTCTGGCAGCCTCCGGGCTGATCCCCGGGATGACGGCGATGACCAAGAGCGAGCTGATCGCGCAACTGGCGGCGGAGAACCCGCATCTCCGCCAGCCCGATATCGAGTTGATCGTGGCGACGATCTTCGAGGAGATCACCGCCGCGCTGGCGCGTGGCGACCGGGTGGAACTCCGCGGCTTCGGCGCCTTTTCCGCCAAGCGGCGGGACGCGCGCACCGGCCGCAACCCGCGCACCGGCGCCGCCGTGCCGGTGGCCGGCAAGGCGGTGCCCTATTTCAAGCCCGGCAAGGAATTGCGCGAGAGGGTGAATGGCGGCCAGCCGCAGGCGCTGCTGCGCGCCGCCCGCACCCCGGAACAGGTGGCCTGATGCGCTGGATCCTGCTGCTGCCGTTGCTGATCCTGCTGGTGCTGTTCGGCCTGTCGAACCGGCAGGAGGTGGTGCTGCGCCTCTGGCCCTTCGATCTCGGATGGGCGGTGCCGCTTTCGGTGGCGGTGCTCCTCATCGGTGCCCTGGCCTTCCTGCTGGGTGCCGGCATCGCCTGGGCGGCCGGGCTGCCATATCGCCGCCGCGCCCGCCGGCTGGAGGAGGCGGCGCGGCTGATGGATGCCGAACTCGCCGAGCACCGCGCCCGCGCGGCCAAGGAGGTCGGCCCGGTGCCGCCGCCTGCCAGCAACCTGGCGCGGCTGCAGCGCCCGGCGGCCTGACGCCATGCTGGACCGGCCGGGAAACAGTGTGGCACGCCTGATCGCGGCGCTCGATACCGCTGACCTCGCCCATGCCGAGGCGCTGGCGGCGGCGCTGGCGCCCCGCTGCGGCCTGCTGAAGGTGGGGCTGGAACTCTTCACCGCGGCGGGGCCGGAGGCGGTGCGGCGGATCGCGGCCAGGGCGCCGGTCTTCCTCGACCTCAAGCTGCACGATATCCCGAATACCGTGGCCGGCGCGGTGCGCGGGCTACTGCCGCTGCGCCCGGCCATGCTGACCCTGCACGCGGCCGGCGGCACGGCGATGCTGGCGGCGGCGCGGCAGGCGGCGGAGGCGGGTGGCGCCGCCCGGCCGATCCTGCTGGCGGTGACGGTGCTGACCAGCCTGGATGCCCCTGGCCTGGCCGATACCGGCGTGGCCGGCAGCCCGGTGGAGCAGGTGCTGCGGCTTGGCCGCCTGGCCCTAGCGGCGGGGGCGGATGGGCTGGTCTGCTCGCCGCAGGAAGTGGCGGCGCTGCGTGCTGCGCTCGGCCCGGAACCGCTGCTGGTGGTGCCGGGGGTGCGGCCCGCGGGCAGCGCCGCCGGCGACCAGGCCCGCACCGCCACGCCCTCCGAGGCGGTGGCGGCGGGGGCCGACTGGATCGTGCTCGGCCGCCCGCTGACCGGCGCCGCCGACCCGGCCGCCGCGGCGGTGGCGATCGCGGAGAGCCTGGCCGCGTGACACTGGTGAAGATCTGCGGGGTGAATGACGCGGCGGGCTTCGATGCCGCGGTGGCCGGCGGCGCCGATATGCTGGGCTTCGTCTTCTATCCGCCCTCGCCCCGCGCGCTGGCGCCGGCGGCGGCGGCGGCGCTCTCCGGCCGCAGCCCGGGGGGGCCGATCCGGGTCGGGCTCTTCGTGGACGCCGGGGATGCCGAGATCGCGGCGGTGCTGGCGGCCCTGCCGCTCGGCCTGATCCAGTTGCACGGGGCGGAGAGCCCGGCCCGCTGCGCCGCAATCCGCGCCCGCTTCGGCCTGCCGGTGATGAAGGCGCTGGGCATCGGCTCCGCCGCGGATCTGGCGGCGCTGGCGGAATTCGCCCCGGTGGTGGACCGCTTCCTGCTGGATGCCAAGCCGCCCGTGGGCGCCGAACTGCCGGGCGGCAATGCCGCCGCCTTCGACTGGTCGCTCACCGCCGGCCAGGCCATCCCGCGCCCCTGGCTGCTGGCCGGCGGGCTGACGCCGGAGAATGTGGCGGAGGCGATCCGGATGAGCGGCGCGCCCGGCGTCGACGTCTCCTCCGGCGTGGAGCGGGCGCGGGGGGTGAAGGATCCCGGCCGGATCGCCAGCTTCCTGGCGGCCGCGCGGGGCTAGGCCCACCGGTCATCAGGGCACCGCTTCCGCGCCCGGCCGTGTGGCGCTATGACGGCGCCATCAAAGGATGGCCGCCTTGACCCCTGTTCCCCCCGAATTCCTTCCGCCAGGGCCCCGACAGCCGCGGCCGCTTCGGCAGCTTCGGCGGCCGTTTCGTGGCCGAGACCCTGATGCCGCTGATCCTCGAGGTCGAGCGCGCCTATGAGGCGGCGAAGCGCGACCCGGGTTTCGATGCCGAATGGCGCCGGTTGCTGACCCATTATGTCGGCCGCCCGAGCCCGCTCTGGCATGCGGAGCGCCTGACCGCGCATCTGCGCGCCAAGGCGGCGGACCCGGCGCTTGGTGCCAAGGTGTATTTCAAGCGCGACGAGCTGAACCATACCGGCGCGCACAAGATCAATGCCGTGCTCGGCCAGATCCTGCTGGCGAAGCGGATGGGCAAGACCCGCATCATCGCCGAAACCGGCGCCGGCCAGCACGGCGTCGCCACCGCGACGGCCTGCGCGCTGTTCGACCTGCCCTGCACGGTGTTCATGGGCGCCACCGATGTCGAGCGGCAGCAGCCCAATGTCTTCCGCATGAAGCTGCTGGGCGCCGAGGTGATGCCCGTGACCTCGGGCGCCGCGACGCTGAAGGACGCGATGAACGAGGCGCTGCGGCATTGGGTCGCGAATGTCGAGGACACCTACTACTGCATCGGCACCGTCGCCGGCCCGCATCCCTATCCCGTCATGGTCCGCGACTTCCAGAGCGTGATCGGCGAGGAGGCGAAGCAGCAGATGCAGCAGGCCGAGGGCCGCCTGCCGGATGCGCTGGTGGCCGCCATCGGCGGCGGCAGCAACGCGATGGGGCTGTTCTTTCCCTTCCTCGATGACCCTTCCGTCGAGATGCATGGCGTGGAGGCGGCGGGGCGCGGCATCGAGACCGAGGAGCATGCGGCCTCGCTCACCAAGGGCCGCCCGGGCGTGCTGCACGGCAACCGCACCTACCTGCTGCAGGACGCGCATGGCCAGATCACCGAGGCGCATTCGATCAGCGCCGGCCTCGACTATCCCGGCGTCGGCCCCGAGCATTCCTGGCTCCATGAGCTGGGCCGGGTGAACTACGTCAGCGCCACGGATGACGAGGCGCTGGAGGCGTTCCAGCTCTGCTCGAAGCTCGAGGGCATCATCCCGGCGCTGGAGCCGGCGCATGCGCTGGCGCATGTGATCCGCCTCGCGCCCACCCTGCCGCGGGACCAGATCATCCTGATGAATCTCTGCGGCCGCGGCGACAAGGACATCTTCACCGTGGCACGGCATCTGGGAGTGGAAATGTGAGCGGGTCCGATCGCGGAGCACCGCAGCAGAGCGAGGAGCGGAGCGTGAATCAGACCGGGGCTGCATCGCGCATCGCGGAGCGCTTCGCGGCGCTGAAGCGCGAGGGCCGGGGCGCGCTGATTACCTACCTCCAGGCCTATGACCCGGACCCCGCCTGCTCGCTCGCCATCCTGCGCGGCCTGCCCGGCGCGGGCGCCGACCTGATCGAGATCGGCGTGCCCTTCACCGACCCGATGGCGGATGGCCCCTCCATCCAGCGGGCGGCGCAGCGGGCGCTGAAGGCCGGCGCGACGCTGGCCGGCGTGCTCGCCATGGTGCGCGATTTCCGGGCGCAGGACGCGGCCACGCCGGTCATCCTGATGGGCTACTACAATCCCATCCTGTCCTATGGCATCGACCGCTTCTGCTGCGATGCGGCGGCCTCGGGCGTCGATGGGCTGATCGTGGTGGACGTGCCGCCCGAGGAGGCGGACGAGATCGAGCCGCAGGCCCGCGCGGCCTCGCTCGACCTGATCCGCCTGGTGGCGCCCACCACGGATGAGGCGCGGCTGCCCCGCGTGCTCGCGGCCACCACGGGCTTCGTCTACTACGTCTCCATCACCGGCATCACCGGCACCCGCAGCGCCACCTCGGCGCAACTGGCCGAGGCCGTGCCGCGCATCCGCCGCCATACCGACCTGCCACTGGCCATCGGCTTCGGCATCCGCACGCCGCAGCAGGCGGCGGAGGCGGCGCGGCTCGCCGATGGCGCGGTGGTCGGCACCGCGCTGGTCGATACCCTGGCCGCCAGCCTGGACGAGGCGGGCCGCGCCCGGCCCGACACGGTGCGCCAGGTGCTGGACCAGGTGCGCTCCCTGGCCGAGGCGGTGCGCGCGGCCGGCAAGCAGGCGGCCTGAGGACGTGAACTGGATCAGCGAATGGGCCCTGCCCAAGATCAAGACGCTGTTCGGCGGGCCGCGCGAGGTGCCGGAGAATCTCTGGCACAAATGCCCGGCCTGCGAGCAGATGATCTTCCACCGCGACCTCGAACGCGCGCTGCATGTCTGCCCGCATTGCGGCCACCACATGCGCGTCGGCGCCAGGCAGCGCATGGACTATACCCTCGATCCCAACTGGCAGCGGATCGAGCTGCCGAAGGCGCCAGCCGATCCGCTGCGCTTCCGTGACCAGCGCCGCTACGGCGAACGCCTGCGGGACGCCCAGGCCAAGGCGGGGCAGGAGGATGCGGTGGTGGTGGCGCATGGCGCCATCGAGGGGCATCGCGCCGTGGTCGCCGCCTTCGAATTCTCCTTCATGGGCGGCTCCATGGGCGCCGGCGTCGGCGAGGCGCTGGTCACCGCGGCGCGGCTGGCGGTGCTGCAGGACAGCCCGCTGATCGTCTTCACCGCCTCCGGCGGCGCCCGCATGCAGGAGGGCGCCATCTCGCTGATGCAGATGCCGCGCACCGTCATCGCCACGCGCATGGTGAAGGAGGCGGGGCTGCCCTTCATCGTGGTCCTGGCCGACCCCACCACCGGCGGCGTGACCGCCAGCTTCGCCATGCTGGGCGACCTCCAGATCGCCGAGCCGGGCGCGCTGATCGGCTTCGCCGGCGCCCGCGTCATCGAGCAGACGGTGCGGGAGAAGCTGCCGGAGGGCTTCCAGCGCGCCGAATACCTGCTGGAACACGGCATCCTCGACATGGTGGTGAAGCGCGGCGAGATGCGCGCCACCCTGGCACGGCTGATCGGCCTGCTGCGGGTGCCGCAACGCGAGTCCGAATCACTGCCGGAACCGGAGGTCGAGGCGCCGCCCGCCCTGCCCGCCCCCGCCGAGGCCGAGAAACCCGCACCCGTCACGTGAGCCGCAGCGAAGCCGTCGTGCCGAAGGCACGCAAGGAAACCGTCGTGCCGAAGGCACGCAACGAAGCCGTCGTGCCGGAGGCACGCAAGGAAGCCGTCGTGCCGGAGGCACGCAAGGAAGCCATGGTCGTCCCGGAGGCGCGCAGCGAAGCCATCATCGAGCGGCTGCACGCGCTGCATCCGCGGCTGATCGATCTCAGCCTCGGCCGGATGCAGCGTGTCCTGGCGGCGCTCGGCCATCCGGAACGCGCCCTGCCGCCGGTGGTGCATGTGGCGGGGACCAATGGCAAGGGCTCCACCTGCGCCTTCCTGCGCGCCATCGCCGAGGCCGCGGGGCAGCGCGTGCATGTCTATACCTCGCCGCATCTCGTGCGCTTCCATGAGCGCATCCGCCTGGCCGGGACGCTGGTGGAGGAGCCCGCCCTGGCCGCGGCGCTGGAGGAGGTGGAGCGGCGCAATGCCGGCGCGGCCCTGACGGTCTTCGAGGTCATCACCGCCACCGCCTTCCTGCTGTTCAGCCGCGTCCCCGCCGATCTGCTGGTGCTGGAGGTGGGGCTCGGCGGCCGTTTCGACGCCACCAATGTGGTGGAGCGGCCGGCGGCCACCGCCATCGCCAGCATCTCCATGGATCACATGGAATTCCTCGGCGATACCCTGGGGAAGATCGCCTTCGAGAAGGCCGGCATCCTGAAGCCCGGCATCCCCTGCGCCACCGGCAGGCAGGAGCCGGCGGCGCTCGGCGTGCTGGCCGCGGAGGCGGAAGCGCTCGGCGCGCCGCTGCTGGCGCGTGGCCGGGACTGGCGCATGGAACCCGCGCCTGGCGGCCTCCGCTACACCGACGCGCAGGGCGCGCTGGAACTGCCGCCGCCGGGCCTGGCCGGGTTGCATCAGGCGGACAATGCCGGCATCGCCATCGCCGCGCTGCGCGCCTGGAACCCGCCCTGGCTGACGCCGGCCGCCATCGCCACCGGCCTCGCCCGCGCCGAATGGCCGGCCCGGCTGCAACGGCTGCACGGCGCGCTGGCGGCGCAATTGCCGGCGGATTGGGAACTCTGGCTCGATGGCGGCCACAATCCCGGCGCCGGCCAGGCCCTGGCCGAGCATCTGCGTGGCTGGCAGGACCGGCCCCTGCATCTGGTGGTCGGCATGAAGGCTTCGAAGGCGGCCGTGGAATTCCTGGCGCCGCTGCTGCCATTGGCCAGCACGGTCTGGGCGGTGGCGGAGCCGGGGCAGCACCTGGCCATGCCGGTGCCGGAGATCATCGCCGCCAGTGGTGGCATCGCGCGGCCCGGCCCGGAGGTGGCGGCGGCGCTGGCGCAACTGCCGCGCGGCGGGCCGCCGGCCCGGGTGCTGGTCTGCGGCAGCCTCTATCTGGCGGGCGAGGTGCTGAAGGCGGACGCTCCGGCCTGACGCGCGCGGCCGCGGCGCTGCCTATCTGCCCGCCATCATCCCGAGCGCCTGATAGAGCCGTGCCGCCGGCGGCCAGGCGGCCACGATATCGTCCCGGAAGGCCCAGCCTGCCACGACCAGCACCAGCACCAGCAGGATCGAGGCGACCCAGGCCAGCCAGAGCCAGGACCTGGGCGGCTCGTTGTCGCCCAGCCGGGGCAGCGGCGGGTCGATCAATTGCGGCAGCCGCCGTGGCGCCGGGCGCGGCGGCGGCAGATCCCGCGCCGCATCGGCTCGCCCGTCCTCCGGCACTGGCGGTGGCATGGCGTCGCGCAGGGCCTCGGCCGCGGTCCTGCCCGCCGGCACGGCGCCGGGTGCCGCGGCCGGCGGCTGGGCCAGCCAGGCATGGCCGCATTTGGCGCAGCGCAGCCTCCGGCCTGCCCCGATCAGCTCCTCGGGAATCTCGTAGGTGGCTTCGCAGGCAGGACAGGCAATGCGCATCGAAGGCGCAATGTGCGGGCGCGCCGCGGCCACGGCAAGCCGCCTTGGCGCCTGGTGGTCCGATCCTGACGCTTGGTCCCCAAGCGTCAGGTGAATCGGCCCACCAAACCAAGGCCAGTGGCGCAAGTCCAACGGTTCTTTCCGTTGGACTTGCACCACTGATCCTGTCCCGGCCCGCCCTTCGCAACCGCGGACGGGGCGCTCCAGCCGGGCAGGCAATCACGCTGGCGGTGCCTTCGGCTGTTGGCGGTTGGCGTCGCGGGCGGCATTGTCCGCGCCATGGTGCGTTTCGCGAGTGTTGGGCTGCGCTATGCCGGCCCGGCCGGGGCCGGCGGGGACCGGTCGGGGCCGGAAGTGTTGCACGACCTGTCCTTCATCCTGCCGACCGGCAGTTTCCACTGGCTGCTCGGCCCCTCGGGCGCCGGCAAATCCTCGCTGCTGCGCCTGATGCAACTGGCGCTGCGGCCGAGCCGGGGCGAGGTGGAGGTGCTGGGCGTGCCGCTTTCGCGGGTCCGGCGCGGCGCGCTGCCGGGGCTACGGCGGCGGATCGGCGTGGTCTACCAGGATTTCCGCCTGCTGCCGCATCTGCCGGTCTTCGACAACCTGGCGCTGCCGCTGCGCATCGCCGGCCGGGCGGAGCCGCAGATCCGCGCCGATGTGCAGGAGATGCTGCGCTGGGTCGGGCTGGAATCCAAGGCCGGCACGCTGCCCGCCGCGCTCTCGGGCGGCGAGCAGCAGCGCGTGGCGATCGCCCGTGCCGTGGTGATGCGCCCGGCCCTGCTGGTGGCCGATGAGCCTACCGGCAATCTCGACATCGCCCAGGCGCGGCGCGTGCTGGCGCTGTTGCAGGAGATGCACCGGCTGGGCACCACGGTGGTGGTCGCCACCCATGCGGAGGCGCTGGTGCAGGAACACCCGGCGCCGGCGCTGCGCCTGGCCGAGGGGCGGCTGGTGGCGCATGGTTAGAGCAGATCGCCGGAGGGCAGAGACGCCAGGAGGCGTGAATCTGCTCGGGAAACAACAGGCTACGGCGCATTGCAGTCCGGTTGGGACTGCAATGCGCCGTAGGCCCCAGGAGACCCACCGGTGATGCGCCCCTTGCGCCGCAGCCGGGGCCGCGATCCGCTCGGCCTCCGGCGCGCCCTGTCGGATCGGCTGCTGCCGGGGCTGGTGGCCGCCATGGCACTGCTCGGCGCCCTGGCGCTGGCCGGGGCGCGGGGCGCATCCGATCTCTCCGCCCGCTGGCAGGGCGGGGCCGCGGCGGCGATGACGGTGCAGCTTCCCGCCACCGCTCCGGCCGCCCAGGTGGAGCGCGCCCTGGCGGCGCTGCGCCGCCTGCCGGAGGTGGCCAAGGCCCAGGCGATGGAGCGTGAGCGGCTCGCCGCGCTGCTCCGCCCCTGGCTCGGCGAGGCGCCCGGGGCCGCCGCCGGCCTGGCGCTGCCCGTGGTGATCGAGTTGCACCTGCGCCGCCTGCCGCAGCAGCCGGAGGCGCTGGCGCTCGGCATCGCCCAGGCGGTGCCCGGCGCGCAGGTGGAGGCGCATGGCGTCTGGGTGGCGCGGCTGGTCGCGCTGGCCCGCAGCCTCCAGGGCGTGACCCTGGCGGCGCTGCTGCTGGTGGCCGGCATTGCCGCCGCGGTGGTGGCGGTGGCGGTGCGCGCCGGCATCGCGGCGCGGCGGGAGGCGATCGGCATCCTGCACGACCTCGGCGCCACGGATGCCGATATCGCCGGCCGCTTCGCCGGGCGCGTGGCGCTCCTGGTGGCGCTCGGCGCGCTGGCCGGCACCGTGCTGGCAGCGCCGGTGCTGGCGGGGCTCGCCGACCTCGCGGCGCCGCTGCTGGGCGGCCAGGCGGCGGCCTCGGTGCTGGGCCTGCCCTGGGGCAGCCTGCCCTGGGCGGAGCTGGCGCTGCTGCCGGTGCTCGGCGCCGGGATCGGCTGGGTCACGGCGCAGGTCACGGTGCGGCGCTGGCTGCGGCGGCTGGCATGAGCCGGCGCCCCGATGGACGGCGCCAGGGCCTGCGGCGGACGGCGCTGCTGAGTGCCGTGCTGCTGCTGCCCCTGCTGCTCGGGCTGGCCGGCTTCGCCTGGTTCCTGCATCGCGCCGCCGTCCCGCCCGCCGATCCGGCCCGGCACGCCGAGGGCATCGCGGTGCTGACCGGCGGCGCGGAGCGCGTGGAGACCGGCTTCCGGCTGCTGCTGGAGGACCAGGACGCGCAATTGATCGTCTCCGGCGTGCACCGCGACGTGACGCCGGCCGACCTCGCGCGCATGGCGGCGCTGGAGCCGGGGGCGCTGGGCTCGGGCGCGCTGGCCGGCCGCGTCACGCTCGGCCACCAGGCCACCAGCACCCGCGGCAATGCGGCGGAGATCGCCGGCTGGGCGCGGGCGCGGCACCTGCGCTCGATCCGCGTGGTGACGGCGGGCTACCACATGCCGCGCGCCTTGTTGGGATTGCAACGGGCCCTGCCGGAGGCGGTGCTGCTGCCGCATCCCGTGGTGCCGGCGCGGCTGCGCAACCCCGGCGCCATGGCGCGGCTCAGGACCTGGTCGCTGCTGGTGGGCGAATACCTGAAACTGCTCGGCGCGGCGCTGGGGCTCGCCCCCCGCCCGGTTCCGCCGCCCCTGGAATCCCGCTGATGCTTTGGCTGCGCTCCGCCCTGTTCAACCTGCTGTTCTTCGCCCTGACCGCGATCCTGGCGGTGGCGGCGCTGCCGGTGCTGGTGCTGCCGCGGCGCTGCATGCTGTGGATCTTCCACGCCTGGTCCTGGATCGTGGTGATGCTGCTGCGCAGCATCTGCGGCATCCGGCTGCGGGTGACGGGCACCGAGCATCTGCCGCGGGATGGCGCCGCGCTGATCGCCGCCAAGCACCAATCGGCCTTCGATACCATCATCTGGCTCGGGCTGCTGCCCAGGCCCGCCTATGTGCTGAAGCGGGAATTGCTGTGGATTCCGATCTATGGCTGGCTGGTCCGCCGGGCCCGGATGATCGCGGTGGACCGCGAGGCCGGCGGCGCCGCCATGCGCCACCTGATGCGGGCAGGGCGGCAGGCGGCGGCGGAGGGCCGCCAGATGGTGATCTTCCCGGAAGGCACGCGGGTTGCCCCCGGCGCGCATGTGCCCTACCAGCCCGGTATCGCCGCCCTGGCCGCCGTCACCGGCCTGCCGGTGATCCCCGTGGCGACCGACAGCGGCCTGCATTGGGGCCGGCGGGCCTTCCGCAAGCGGCCCGGCACCATCACCGTCGCGATCCTGCCGCCGCTGCCGGCAGGGTTGCGGCGGGAAGCGCTTCTGCAATGTCTGGAGGCGGTGATCGAGGCCGAGACCGCCCGACTGGTGGCTGTCAAGCCTGTGGACAACTCCGTGGATTAGAAGTGGCGCAGTCTTCGTCCATGACTCCAGAAAGGCTCCCCAAAGCTCTGCGAACAAGCGGTTTTCCACCCCTGCGATCCGGTGTGCGGGAGTTTTCCACAGCCACCGTTTCCCGCTAACCATCTGAAATAGATAGGTTTTTCTGTGGGGTTCCGGTGAGCGGCCGCGGCAGGCGCCGGGGCTGCGGAAAATGATCCACCTCCGGTCCGGTGGGGCTGGCCGGATTGTGGACAATCCGCGGGAAGGCCGGTCAGGCTGGGGGTAGCAGCGCCGCGATCCGGTCGAGGCCGGCATCCCGCACGCCCATCGCCCGCAAATGCGCCACCGTGTTCAGGAGATAGTCCCGGTTCGGCCCCATCTGCCCGACCCCCTGGGCGATGGCCGCCGCCGCCAGCTCCGCCGCCGGGCGGCAGTAGCTGGCATGGGCCCGATCCGCCACGAAGGCCACCGCCTGCACCACCCGGCCGCTGTCGAGCAGGGTCACCGGCAGCATCCGGCGTTCATAGACTGCCTCGTTGCCGGGCATTTCGCGTTCCTGGAGGTAGTCCAGCACCTCCGGCGCCTCCACCCCCGGCACCCGGAAGGCCAAGCCCCGGCAGGCGCCGCCGCGGTCGAGGCCGAGCACCAGGCCCGGCGCCTCCGGCGTGCCGCGGTAGAGGCGGCTCCAGATGCAGAAGCGGCGGTGGAAGCCGCGCAGCAGGGCCGGATGCAGCCCGGCATGCGGGAAGCCCGGCTTCCAGATCAGCGAGCCATAGCCGAAGACATAGAGATGCCCATCCGGATCGAGCGGCGGGGAGAGGGCAGGCAGGACTTCGGACATGCAGGGTCGATCTCTGGGGTCATCCGGGCGACGCGGCCGGCCTGGAACGGGCTCCGGCCGCGCCAGGATACAAGCCCGGCCCGCCACTGGAAGGCGTCGCACCGGGAAGGCACCCTTGCGGGAGGAGCATGTGGGAATTCGCAATGGACGCGCCGGGCGGGTATAGCGCTCCGCACCATGCAAGCCACGCCGCCGCCCCGCAGGGGAGGCGCCGCCGGGGCGCGCGCCGGCCGGCTGGCCCTGCGCGGCCTGCTCGGCGCCGCCCTGCTTCTCGCCCTGCTCGCTGCCGGGCATGCGCTGCTCTGGCGCTGGATGGGCAGCCAATTGCAGGACGGCTTCACCGCCTGGGCCGAGACCCGCCGCGCCCAGGGCTGGCGGGTGGAGCATGCGCCGCCGCTGCGCGGCGGCTGGCCCTTCGCCGCCACCCTCACCCTGCCGCGCTTCCACCTGGAAGGCGGCGGCGCCACCCTGCCCGGCGGCATGGACTGGCAGGCCGAGGCGCTGGTGCTGCGCCTCTCGCCGCCCCGGCTCGACCGGCTGGCGGTGGAGATGCCCGGCCGCCACCGCCTGCGGCTGGGCGAGATGCTGCTTCCCTTCACCGCCGACCGCCTGGTCGCCACCCTGCCGATCGAACGCAACGTGCTGCCCCGCGAGGCCAGGATGGAGGCCGAGCGGCTGCGGCTCGGCACCGTCACCGGCGCGGTGGAGATCCGTGCCGCCGAGCTGGAGATCGAGACCCGCATCACCGCCATCGAGGGGGGAGCCCGCGGTGACGCTGCGCCTCGGTGCCGAGGCGGTGGAATTGCCACCCGGCCTCGCGGCCGCCCCGGCGGTCCGCACCCTCGGCCCCCGGCTGCAAAGCCTGGCGCTGGACCTGGCGCTGACCGGCCCGGTGCCGCCCGGGCGCGGCCCCACCCGCAAGGCGAAGGCCTGGCGCGATGGCGGCGGCACACTGGGATTGCGCAGGCTGGACCTGCGCTGGGGCCAGGTGGCCGGCACCGCAACGGCAACGCTCACGCTGGATGAGGACCTGCAACCCATGGGCGCCGGCACGCTGCGCCTGGCCGGCGGCGGCGAGGCGCTGGAGGCCGCCGCCGCGGCCGGGCTGCTGACGCCGCGCGCCGCCACCACCGCCCGCACGGTGCTGCGCCTGCTCAGCCGCGTCCCGGCGGAGGGCGGCCCGCCGCAACTCGACGTGCCGCTGACCCTGGAGGACCGGGCGCTGACCCTGGCCCGCATCCCGGTGGCCCGCCTGCCGGCCTGGACCTGGCCGGTGCCGCCCGATGCGGCGAACGACCCCTCGTTGCCGGGGCGCGACTGACGCCCTCGCACGGCCCCCCTGGCCTTCCGGCCGGTGCCGCCCTATAGTCGGCGTCATGCCCCGTCTTCGGACCTTGACTGCGCGAATTACCGGCCCGGCCGCCTGAGCCGCGCCATGGCGAATGGCGCGTGCCGCGCCGCCGGGTTCCTCCCCGCCGCCTGCCCCTCGCGCCCGAAGCCGGAGCCACCCCTGATGTCCAATACCCATGCCGTCCGATTCCATGTGCTGGCCGAAGCCTGTCCCGGACTGCTGCCCCGCCTGCTGCAACCCCTCGCCAGGCGCGACCTGGTGCCCGATGCCTTCCAGGCGCGGCGCGAGGGCGAGCTGATGCGGGCCGAGATCACGCTGCATGCGATGCCGGCGGAGATGGTGCATCTGGTCGCCGGCAATCTCGGCCAGGTGGTGGGCGTGCTGGAGGTGGAGACCCGGCGGCCCGAAGCGGCCATCCGCCGCGCCGCCTGACCCGGAGGCGGAACAACCGCTCGTGATATTGTCACGCGGCGGGGATGGCCACCCATGCTAACGCCTTCCAGGCACGGGATGTGGAGGTGTGAGGCCCATGCTGTGGGATGCCTTCCCCAGCGCGCTTGACCTGGCGCGTTTCCAATTCGCCTTCACCGTCACCTTCCACTTCCTGTTCCCGGCCTTCACCATCGGGCTGGCCAGCTACCTCGCGGTGCTGGAGGGGCTGTGGCTCTGGACGAAGCGGGAGATCTATCTCGACATCTTCCGCTACTGGCTGAAGGTCTTCGCCGTGAACTTCGCCATGGGCGTGGTTTCCGGCATCGTGCTCTCCTACCAGTTCGGCACCAACTGGTCGGTCTTCGCCGACCGCACCGGGCCGGTGCTCGGCCCGCTGCTCGGCTATGAGGTGCTGACCGCCTTCTTCCTGGAAGCGGGCTTCCTCGGCGTCATGCTGTTTGGGCTGGAACGGGTGGGGCGGCGGCTGCATTTCACCGCGACGGTGCTGGTCGCGATCGGCACGCTGATCTCCGGCTTCTGGATCCTGTCCGCGAATTCCTGGATGCAGACGCCGACCGGCCATAGCATCGGCCCGGATGGCCGCTTCCTGCCGGAGGACTGGTGGGCGATCATCTTCAACCCGTCCTTCCCCTTCCGCTACCTGCACACCATCACCGGCGCCTTTCTCACCACCGCCATGATCGTCGGCGCGGTGGGGGCCTTCCATGTGCTGCGGAACGGCGCCAATGCGCGGGCGCGCATCATGTTCAGCATGGCGATGTGGATGGCCGCGGCGGTGGCGCCGGCCCAGGCGGTGTTCGGCGACCTCCAGGGCCTCTGGGCGCTGCACTACCAGCCGCAGAAGGTGGCGGCCATGGAGGGGCATTGGGAAACCTACCGCGGCGCGCCGCTGATTCTGTTCGGCATGCCGGACATGGAGCGCGAGGAGACGCGGCTGGCCCTCCAGATCCCGCATCTCGGCAGCCTGATCCTGCGGCATGAATGGGATGGCGAGATCCTGGGGCTGAAGGCCTTCCCGCGCGATGCCCGCCCCACCAATGTGCCGCTGGTCTTCTGGTCCTTCCGCATCATGGTGGCGGTCGGGCTGCTGATGATCGCGCTCGGCCTGGTTTCGCTCTGGCTGCGCTGGCGTGGCACGCTGTACCGGCGCGAGTGGTTCCTGCGCTGGGCGGTGGCGATGGGGCCTTCGGGGCTGATCGCCGTGACCTTCGGCTGGATCACCACGGAGACCGGGCGGCAGCCCTTCACGGTCTATGGGCTGATGCGCACGGCCGAGAGCGTCTCGCCGATCGCCGCGCCGGCGGTGCTGACCTCATTGGCGATGTTCGTCGTGGTCTATTTCGTCGTCTTCGGCGCCGGCATCTGGTACCTGTTCCGGCTGTTCCGGCATCCGCCCGAGGCGCATGAGAGCGGCCCGCCGCGCGGCGAGCCGATCCGCACCGCCGGCATCACCCCGGCGCCCTCGGTCGATCCCCGGGCGGTGCCGGCCGCCGCCCAATCCGCTGCACCCGGGGAGTAGCGCCCATGTCGGCCGAGACCATCGCCACCGTCTGGGCGCTGCTGATCGCCACCGCCGTCTTTCTCTATGTCTGCCTGGACGGCTTCGATCTCGGCGTCGGCATCCTGTTCCCCTGGATCCATGGCAGGGAGGACCGCGACATCTCGGTGAACACCACGGCGCCGGTCTGGGATGGCAACGAGACCTGGCTGGTGCTCGGCGGCGCCGGGCTCTTTGCGGTCTTCCCGCTGGCCTATGCCACCATCATGCCGGCGCTCTACATGCCGATCATCATCATGCTGCTGGCGCTGATCTTCCGCGGCGTCGCCTTCGAGATGCGCTTCCGCACCGAGACTCTGAAGCAGACCATGTGGTGGGATCGCTCCTTCTCCGGCGGCAGCTATGTCGCGACCTTCGCCCAGGGGATCGCGCTCGGCGCGCTGGTGCAGGGGATCGAGGTGGAGGAGCGCGCCTATGCCGGCGGCTGGTGGGACTGGCTCTCGCCCTTCTCGGTGCTGACCGGCGTGGCGCTGCTGGCGGGCTATGGCTTGCTCGGCGCCTGCTGGCTGGTCTGGAAGACCGAGGGCGAGCTGCAGGACCAGGTGCGGGCGCTGGCGCGGCGGCTCGGCGTCCTGACGCTGCTCTTCATCGCGGCGGTGAGCCTCATCATGCCCTTCCTGCAACCGGGATTCCGGGCGCGCTGGTTCGACTTCCCGCTGATCCTGCTGGCCCTGCCGGTGCCGGTGCTGGTGGTGTTCCTGGCCTGGCGGATGTTCCGCGCCCTGGAGGAGAGCGGCCATGCGGCGCGGGCCCGGACGGAGCCCGTGCCGCCCCGCCAAGTGTTGTGGCGGGATGGGCTGCCCTTCCTCTGCGCGCTGGGGCTGTTCTTCCTGTCCTATACCGGGCTCGGCATTTCCATGTGGCCGATGATGGTGCCGCCCGAGATCACCATCTGGGACGCCGCGGCGCCACGCTCCACCCAGTTGTTCATGCTGGTGGGGGCGGCGGTGCTGATCCCGATCATCCTGGCCTATACGGGGTATGTGTACTGGCTGTTCCGCGGGAAGGTGCAGGCGGGGCAGGGGTATCATTGAGCGGGCCAAAGGCGCGGCGCTGGTTGTGGTTCCTGGTGCTGTGGGGGGCTGGCGTGGCGGCGGTGGGCGTGGTGGCGATGGTGCTGCGCTGGGTGCTGCGGGGCGTCTGATCCGGTGTTCCGCCCTGGGACAAGCATGGAGCCCGTGCCGTGAAAACGCTTCTCCTGCCGTCCATCGTATCGCTTGCGGCTCTGGCCGCCATTCCCTGCGCCGCTGAGATGTTCGGCCAGGATTACGGGCCCTGCGCGGAACAGACAACCACCACCGCCATCGTGGCCTGCGCGGATGCCCGCACCAGAGTTTGGGATCAGAGGCTGAATGCCGCCTACGCGGCCCTCCAAAAACGCATTGATCCCGGGCAACGCGATCCATTGAGGGCAGCACAAAGGCTGTGGATTCAGTACCGCGATGCCAATTGCCGCTTCTACGGGTCCCAGGAAGGCTCGATCCGGCAGATCCAGGGTGCCGAATGCTTTCGCGCCATGACTCAGGACAGGGCGCTCGAACTCGAGCAGGCGATGAAGTTCGACTAGGATGCTGCCTTCGTAGCGGCGGTGGTCGAGCAAGCCGGCGCCGCGATCCGTTTGTTATTGATCCGGTTTGGGTGCTCTTGAGGGCAAGTAGGATCGGCCCAGATGGGCGGCATGAAGCATGTGGACATGCGCAAGCTGCCGGCGGCGGCGCAAGAGGAACGCCGGCGACAGGTGATCGGGCTACGCCAAGCTGGCCAGACCTATGATGCCATTGCGGCGCAGGTGGGGCTGAGCCCGACCGGGGTATTCGACATCGTCAAGCGCTACGCTGAGCGGGGCGCGGCCGGGCTGCAGACTGGTCCGCGCGGGCCGGAGCCGGGGCATGGACGGTTCCTTGGCGCCGAGGAGGAGTTGGAGGCCCAGGTCCTGATCCAGCGCCACATACCTGACGAGTTGGGCCTGCCGTTTGCGCTCTGGAGCCGAGCCGCGGTGCGGGAGTTGATCTGGCAGCGCTTCGGGGTGCGGCTGGCGGTGCGCACCATGGGCACCTACCTGGCGCGCTGGGGCTTCACCGCCCAGAAGCCGCTGCGACGGGCCTACGAGCAGGACCCGGCAGCGGTGCGGCGCTGGCTGCGGCACGATTACCCGGCGATTGCCGCCCGGGCCAAAGCCGAGGGTGGCGTTGTCTTCTGGGGTGATGAGACCGGCCTGCGCTCTGATGACGTGCGCGGCCGCAGCTACGCGCCCCGGGGCCGCACGCCAGAGGTGCGGGTCAACCACAAGCGGGCCAACCTCGGCCTGATCTCGGCGGTGACCAACAAGGGCGAGCTGCGCTGGATGGTGCTGGACGGCGCCATCACGGCACCGGACCTGCTCCGCTTCCTCGCCCGTCTGGTCCGGGATGCCGGCCAGAAAGTCGTCCTCATCCTCGACCGCCTGCCGGTCCATCGCTCGGCCAAGGTCCGCGCCTGGCTTGTCGGGCGGGAGGCCGAGATCGAGGTGTTCTACCTCCCCGGCTACAGCCCCGAACTCAATCCGGACGAGGGCGTCAACGGCGACCTGAAGCAGGCGGTCACCCGCCAGGAGCCGGCACGCAGCAAGGTGCAGCTCAAGCGTGCCGCCATCGGCCACATGCGCAAGCTGTCGAAGCTACCCGATCGCGTCCGCAGCTTCTTCGGGCATAGGACCTTTCGCTACGCTGCATAGCCCAAGATTACCCAGGCCGGATCAATAGAAACAGGCGAGTTCTGGCGGCGCCTTCCTACTCCAGCGTGATGTTCGCCACCCGCGCCACCTCCCGCCAGCGCTCGATATCGGCGGCGATCAGCGCCCCGAATTCCTCCGGCGTCCCCGCCACATAGGGCGAGCCGAAGCTGGCCAGGCGTTCCGCCACATCCGGGCTGCGCACCGCCTCCCGCACCGCGGCATTGAGGCGCGGGATGATGGCCGCGGGCACCCCGGCCGGCGCCAGCAGCCCGTACCAGCCGCGCACCTGGTAGCCCTCCATCCCCGCCTGCTCCAGCGTCGGCACCTCGGCCAGTTCGGCGCTGCGCTGGGGCGTGGTGACGGCGAGCGCCCGCAGGCTGCCGGCGCGGATCTGCGGCAGCACCAGCGCCTGGTTCTCGATGGCGAAGGCGACATCGCCGGCCAGCAGCGCCGTCACGACGGGCGCGCTGCCCGTGTAGGGCACCTGCGTCGCCTCGAACCCGGCGCGGAGCCGCAGGAATTCGGTCGCCATGTGCTGCGGCGTGCCGACCCCCGGCGTGCCGTAGAGCACCGGCGTCGGCGCCGCCCGCGCCCAGGCGATGAACTCGGCCACGCTGCGATGCGGCGAGGCCGCGGGCACCGTCAGCACCAGCGGCGTGGTCGCCACCAGCGCGATGGGGATGAAGTCGCGCAGCGGGTCGAAGGGCAGGTTGCGGGCCAGCGCCGCATTGATCGCCAGCGGGCCGCTATTGCCCATCAGCAGCGTATAGGCATCGCCCCTGGCGCGGGCGACGAAGGCCGTCCCGACATTGCCGCCTGCCCCGGCCCGGCTTTCCACCACGAAGGGTTGGCCGAGGCTGCGGCCGAGCTTGTCTGCCACCAGCCGCGCCAGCGCATCCAGGATGCCGCCCGGCGCATAGGGCACGATGATGCGCACCGGCCGGTTCGGCCAATCCGCCGCCTCCTCCGCCCGGGCATGGGGCACGAGCGGCGCGAGGGCGCCCGCCAGCAGCAGCCGGCGCCGCATCAGACCGGCGCCAGGGTGAAGGTGAGCACCGTGTCCTTCACCACGATGCCGCCGCGGTCGCCCACCGCCAGGCTGCCATAGCGCTGCGCGAAGGCGGGGGGCAGCGGCCTGCCGCCCTTGGGCGCCAGCCAGAGCCGCAGCAGGTGGCGGTGGCGTTCGGGCTCGGGCCAATTCTCGAAATCGGTGCGGCTGTGCAGGATCTGGTGGTTGTGCAGGAACTGCATGTCGCCGGGGCGGAATTCGATCTGCAGATTGAGCGCGGGGTCGTTGCTGAGCGCATCCAGTAGGTCCAGCGCCTCGTGCTCCGCCGCGGTGAGGCGGCGGCATTCGGGGAAATTCACCTGGGCGCTGCGGATATACTGGCCGGAATAGAGCGTGCTGAGCTGGCCCTCGTGCCAGTTGAAGACCGGCACCTCGAACCAGGGCAGCATGCCCGGCGGCACCTCGCCGCGGCGGTCCGTGGGGAAGGGGTGGAAGAGTTCACCCACCAGATCCGGTCGGCGGCGCAGGATCTCGTTGTAGAGCGTCACGCTGCTGACGATGCGGCTCTCGCCCCCGGATTTGGCCGGCTTCAGGCAGATGAGGCCGACGATGTCGCAACTGTCGGTGTGGTATTCCAGCTCCTTGCTGGTCTGGTAGTAGCGGACATTCGGGTTCGAGATGTCGAGGCCGATATCCTTCACATGCCCGAGCAGATGGCCGCGCGCGTTCTGGCTGCGGAAACTGCCGAAATGCGCGCCGATGCCGAGATAGGCGATGGCCGCCTCCTCGGTGGAATAGCGCTCCACCGGGAAGCCGCGCAGCACGGTGAAGCCGCGGCCATGCAGCAGATCGTGCAGGATGCCGGCGAGGCGGGGCCCGAGCGTCGGCAGCCGGAAGCTCTCCGCCGTGATCTCCCCCATGGCGCGGCCGGAGGCCGTATGGGCGCGGATGGCGGCATCGAGTTCGGCCAGTTCGGTCGGGGAGAGCTGGTGCAGCCATTCGGTGCTGCGCGCCATCTCCGCCCCGGTCCAGGCGGAGGGGCCGGTGATGGGGCCGGGCGGCAGGGTCGGGCGGTCCAGCGCGACGGTCTCGGGCATCGCTTCCTCCGGGTTTTGGGGGAAGCCTGCGGGTTTCGGGCCGGGCAGGCAAGCCCTATGCCTGGTGCCGCTCGATCAGCCCCCGCCGGATCTTCCGCCCGCGCTTGATCCGGTCCTCGATGAACTCCGCCTGGCCGTAGCGCACCGCGCGGCCCAGCGCATGGGCGTCCTCGGTGAAGCGGGCCAGCATCTCCAGCAGGGCTTCGCGGTTGTTCAGGAAGATGTCGCGCCACATGTCGATGTCGCTGGCGGCGATGCGGGTGAAGTCGCGGAAGCCGGAGGCCGCGAATTTCAGCACCGCCTCCCGGGTTTCCTCGGCCAGATCGTCGGCGGTGCCGCAGATGGTGAAGGCGATCAGGTGCGGCAGGTGGGAGACGATCGCCACCACCTTGTCATGCGTCGCCGCATCCATCCGCTCCACCATGGAGCCGCAGCGGCGCCACAGCTCGGCGATCTTCTCCACCGCCGCCGGGTCGCTGCCCTCGGGCGGCGTCAGGATGACGTAGCGGCCCTGGAACAGGGTGGCGAAGCCGGCATCCGGCCCGGAATGCTCGGTGCCCGCCATGGGATGCGCGGGGACCAGATGCACGCCCTCGGGCAGCAGCGGCGCCAGGTCGCGCAGCACGCTGCCCTTGGTGGAGCCCACATCCGTCAGGATGCAGCCCGGCGCCAGATGCGGCGCGATCTGCCGCATCACCCCGGCATAGGCGCCGACGGGCACGCAGAGCACCACGCAATCGGCGCCCTGCACCGCGCGCGCCGCATCCGCCTCCACCACATCGGCGAAGCCGAGCTCGCGCACCCGCTGCAAGGTCTCCGGCCGGCGGGTCTGCGCCACCACGGTTCGGGCGATATCGCCGCGCTCCTGCGCCACCCGCGCGATGGAACTGCCGATCAGCCCGGCGCCGATCAGGCAGAGCCGCTGGAACAGCGGCGTCGCGCCGGAGGCGCGCGGCATGTCAGCCACCAGCCGGCGCACCCTGCACGAAGCCGGCCAGCGCCTCCTGCACCATGCGGCATTCCTCGGCGGTGCCGATGGTGATGCGCAAGGCTTGCGGCAGGCTATAGGCGCCCATGGCGCGCACGATCAGCCCGCGCGCCTTCAGCGCCGCATCGGCCGCGCTGGCGCGCTCCGCCGTGCCGAAATCCGCCAGGATGAAATTGCCCTCGCTGGGATGCACCGTGATGCCGAGGCCGCGCAGCGCGCCGCTCAGTGTCTCGCGCCATTCGCTGTTGTGCGCGACGGATTTCTCCACCCAGCCCGGCTCCGCCAGCGCGGCGATGCCCGCCGCCATGGCCGGCGCGTTCACGTTGAAGGGCCCGCGCACCCGGTTCAGGATGTCCACGACCGGCGCCGGCGCGTAGCACCAGCCGAGCCGCACGCCGCCAAGGCCGAAAACCTTGCTGAAGGTGCGCGTCATCACCGTATTGGTGCCGGCATCGACCAGCGCCACGCCGGGGTCGTAATCCGGCCGCGTCACGTATTCCGCATAGGCGGCGTCGATCACCAGCAGCACGTCCTCCGGCAGGCCGGCGCGCAGCCGCGCCACCTCGGCCGCCGGCAGCATGCTGCCCGTGGGGTTGTTCGGGTTGGCGAGGAAGACCAGCCGGGTCCGCGGCCCGACCGCGGCCAGCATGGCGTCCACATCGGCGGTGAGGTTCCGCTCCGGCACCTTGATGACGCGGCAGCCGGCATAGCGGCCGGTGATGTCGTACATGACGAAGCCATGCGCGCTCATCACCAGCTCCGTCCCCTCGCCGCCATAGGCGAGGATGAGATGGGCGATCAGCTCGTCCGAGCCATTGCCGCAGACGATGCGCGCGGGATCGAGGCCGAAACGCGCGCCGATGGCCTCCCGCAGCGCGGTGGCATGGCCATCGGGGTAGCGGTGCAGCTCCCCGGCGGCGGCCTTGTAGGCGGCCTGCGCCCCCGGCGGCACGCCGAAGGCCCCCTCGTTCGAGGAGAGCTTCACGATCCGGTTCACGCCCGGGATCTTCGACTCGCCGCCCACATAGGGTTCGATCGAGAGGATGGTGGGGCGCGGCTGCGGCATCGGCATCAGGCCTGTTCTCCGTTCTCATCGCCGCGCAGCGGCACCGCGTAGAAACCAAGCGGCAGGGCGCGGTCCACCGGCAGCCCGGCCAGGCGCGGGTCGCCCGCGGTGACGACCCCCTCCAGCTCGGCCAGGGCGCGCAGCACGCCGCTGTCGCGGCGGAGCAGCAGCATCCGGGGCGGCAGGCCGGCCTGGGTGAGCGCCTCCAGCAGGCGGGCGCGGCTGGACCCGGCGCTGGTGTCGCCGCGCATCTCGATGCCGAGCAGGCTGCGGTCGGCGCCGCTCGGGTCCGGGGCGCCCAGCGCGACCGCCAGCGCCTCGGCGCCCGGCTCCGGCCCCTCGGACCGGAAAGGGAGGCGGGCCACCACTTGCAGGCGCGGGCTGTCAAGGCTGGTCCACCAGGCGGCCTCGGCCGGCTCGCCCTCCTCCGGCAGGGGCAGCACGGCCACCTGCGCCTCGCCGGCGGCCACGGCGGCCAGCGCCTGGGCCGGGCCGGGGTGGCTGCGCAACGGCGTCAGGGAGCCGAAATGCTGCCGCGCCAGCCGCGCCTGCTCCGGCCCGCGGGCGAAGACCGCCACGGCGAAGCCGTTCTGCATGGCGCTGCTGATCGAGACGATCTCCCGCCAAAGCCGCACCATGCCCGCGGCCGGCAGCGGGCCGGCATGGCGGGCCAGCAGGCGGCGGAGGATCTGCGCCTCCCGCCCCGGCCGGAGCGGCGAGGCGCCGGGCTTGGCCCGGCTGGCGGCCAGCCGCGCCACCACCCCGGCGCGGCGCATCAGCAGGTCGTGCAGGGCATCGTCGATGGCATCGATCTCGCCGCGCAACGCGGTCAGCACGGCCTCGCCATCCCTGGCCGGGCTGGGGGCCGGGGGTGGCGCGAGATCGGGGTCGAGGGCGGGGGTATCGGAAGCTGGGGTCATGTCCGGTACGTCTTTCGCGGCAGCAATAGACGTGGCCGGGCCGCTCGCCAAGCGGGCGGAGCCATGGCAGCGGTTGAAGCGCGGGCTCCGGGCGCCTATTGCTGCGGGCCTGAGACCCATACCCGGCATGTCAGCACCCGTCGCCCCCTTTCCGCAGGTGGACCACCAGCGCGCCGTCTTCGCCGACGGCCTGGCACTGGATTGCGGCACCGTGATCGCGCCCCTGGCCGTGGCCTATCGCACCTACGGCACCCTGAACGCCGCCCGCAGCAATGCCGTGCTGGTCTGCCACGCCCTCACCGGCGACCAGTACGTGGCCGAGCCGCAGCCCCTCACCGGCCGCGCCGGCTGGTGGGACAGCCTGGTCGGCCCCGGCAAGCCGCTGGATACGGACCGCTTCTTCGTCGTCTGCGCCAATGTGCTGGGCGGCTGCATGGGCTCGACCGGCCCGCGCGAGGAAATGACCGACCCCGAGGGCCACCCGCTCGGCCGGCCCTGGGGCACGGATTTCCCCAATATCACCGTCCGCGACATGGTCCGGGCCCAGAAGCGCCTGGTGGAGCATCTCGGCATTGCCCGGCTGCTCGGGGTGATCGGCGGCTCGATGGGCGGGATGCAGGTGCTGGAATGGGCGGCGACCTATCCGGAGGCGGTCTATGCCGCCGCCCCCATTGCCACCGCCGCGCATCACAGCGCCCAGAACATCGCCTTCCATGAGGTCGGCCGCGCCGCCATCCAGGCCGACCCCGACTGGCGCGGCGGCGAATACTGGCGGGACGGGCGGGTGCCGGCGCAGGGGCTCTCGGTGGCGCGGATGGTGGCGCATATCACCTATCTGAGCGAGCAGGCGCTGACCCGGAAATTCGGCCGCAAGCTGCGCGGCGCCAGCGCCCTCACCTTCCTGGAGGATGTCTTCGAGGTGGAGAGCTACCTCCGCCACCAGGGCAGCACCTTCGTCCGCCGCTTCGATGCGAATTCCTACCTGACCATTACCCGAGCGATGGACTATTTCGACCTGGCCGCCGACCATGGTGGCGACCTGGCCGCCGCCTTCCGCGGCACCGCCACGCGCTTCTTCGTGGCCAGCTTCAGCAGCGACTGGCTGTTCCCGACCAGCGAAAGCCGGGCGCTCGTCCGCGCGCTGAACGCCGCGGCGGCGAATGTGAGCTTCGTCGAGATCGCCTCCGACAAGGGCCATGACGCCTTCCTGCTGGACGAGCCGGATTTCCACCGGGCGCTCGGCGGCTTCCTGGCCGGCTGCGCCGACCGGCTGGGGGTCTAGGGATGGACGGCCATCCGCGGGCAGGTCAGGGGCCCGGCAGCGGCGGCATCCGCTACGTCGCCAAGAACATGCGGCTCGACCTCCGGCTGATCGCGGAGATGATCCCGGCCGGCGCCAAGGTGCTGGATATCGGCTGCGGCGACGGCGCGCTGCTGGCGCATCTCACCGCCGAGAAGGGCGCCGATGCCCGCGGCATCGAGATCGACATGGCGGAGGCGACCCGGGCCGTCGCGGCCGGCCTCGCGGTGATCCATGGCGATGCCGACCACGACCTGGCCTTCTACCCGGATGGCGCCTTCGATTTCGTCGTGCTCTCCCGCACCCTCCAGGCGGTGGAACGCCCGCGCGAGGTGCTGCGGCAGATGCTGCGGATCGGCCGCCACGCGGTGGTCAGCTTCCCGAATTTCGGCCACTGGCTGGTGCGTTGGCAATTGCTCTCGGCCGGGCGCATGCCGATGACCGGCACCTGGCACCGCCACTGGTACGAGACGCCGAACATCCATCCCTGCACCATCCGCGACTTCTTCGACCTCTGCGCGCTGGAGGGCTATGTGGTGGAGCAGTGGCTGGCCGTGGATGAGCACGGCATGAAGGCGCCCTGGCGGCGCTCCGCCCGGCTGGCCAACCTGTTCGGCGAACAGGCGCTGTTCCAGTTGCGGCGGGGCTGAGCCCTTCCCCTACGCCGCGCGGCGGCGCAGCAGCCCGGTGCGGGCCAGGGCGGAGGCGGCCTCGACCAGATGCGCGGCGGCGTCATCCGCGCCGAGATCGAGGCAGGCATCCTCCAGATGCTCCAGCAGGCGCAGCAGCGCGGCGATGTCGCGCCCCGCTTCCTCGGGCCAGAGGATGGCGGCGATCGGGGTGTCCATGGGGGCAGGCGATCCAGGAAGGGCGCGGCCCCTTACAACAGGCCCGCGCCGGGCGCCAGCCCGGGGCGCCTGGTCCCGCGCCCTGCCAGGGTGTCAGTGCAGGCGTGTCAGTGCAGGCGGAGGCTGCGGGGCCGGCGGGGCTCGGCCGCGACCACTGGCTGTTCCAGGGTCTCCGGCATCAGGGCCGCGGCGAGCGCCGCATGCTTCGCCGCATCCGCCAGGCCGATCCGCCGGCATTCCGCCTCCACATAGGAGAGCATGAGGCGCAGCGCGGAATGGTCGGTGCTTTCGGTCTCAGGCGCGGTGGTCTGGGACAGGACGGCCATCGGGCTCGGCTCCGCGTAACGTGATCGGGCCAGACACATACTATTTACATGCCAGGTGAACAAGCCGAAAATCATTGCCGGCATGGCGCCGAACCGCGGAACCGCCTAGACTTCCCTCGGTTTCATCCAAGGGAGAGTAGGATGTTGCGTGCAATTCTACCGATGCTTGCGGCGTCGCTATCCCTGGTTGCGGGCGCTGCCCAGGCCGGCCAGAGCTTCGATACGGTGAAGGCTCGCGGGCAAGTGATTTGCGGCGTGAACACCGGGGTGGCGGGCTTTTCCGCCCCCGATGCCCGCGGCGTCTTCCAGGGGCTGGATGCCGAATTCTGCCGCGCCATCGCCGCCGCGGTCTTCGGCGACAGCAGCAAGGTCCGCTTCGTCCCCACCACCTACCAGACCCGCTTCGTCGCGCTGCAATCCGGCGAGATCGACGTGCTGGCCCGCAACGTGACCCAAACCCTGATGCGCGACACCGCGCTCGGCTTCAACATGGCCGGGGTGAATTTCTACGACGGCCAGGGCTTCATGGTGCCGAAGCGCGCCAATATCACCGCCGCGAAGCAGTTGGACGGCGCCACGGTCTGCGTCCTGCCGGGCAGCACCACGGAACTGAACCTGGCCGATTTCGCGCGGCGGGAGGGCATCCGCATCCAGCCCGTGGTGCTCTCCTCCATGGATGAGATGACCGCCGCCTACCAGTCCGGCCGCTGCGACGCCATGACCACGGATGCCTCGCAGCTCGCCGCGCTCCGCGTCTCGGCGCTGCGCGAGCCGGAGGCGCATGTCGTCCTGCCGGAGCGCGTCAGCAAGGAGCCGCTCGGCCCCATGGTGCGCCATGGCGACGACCAGTGGCTGGACGTGGTGGCCTGGGTGCTGCGCGCCATGATCGAGGCCGAGGAAGTGGGCATCACCCGGGCCAATGTCGATGAGATGCGCCGCAGCCAGGACCCCAATATCCAGCGCATCCTCGGCGTGACGCCGGGTTTCGGCAAGGCGCTCGGCCTGGACGAGGCCTGGGCCTTCAACCTGCTGAAGCAGGTGGGGAATTACGGCGAGGTCTTCGACCGCACGCTCGGCCAGGGCTCGCCGATCGGGCTGGAGCGCGGGCTGAACGACCTCTGGACCCGCGGCGGGCTGATGTATGCCCTGCCGCTGCGGTGAGGCGGCGTCTCAGAACGTCTCCACCCAGGGCCTGACCTCGATCTCCCAGCTCCAGGCGCTGCGGTGCTGGCGGATCAGGTGCAGGTAGGTCTCGGCGATCGCGTCGGGGTCGAGCAGGGTATCGCTGCCCGACCCTGGGCCCGGCTCCGGCCGGCGGGCGCTGCGGATGCCGCCGTCGATGACGACATGCGCCACATGCACGCCGCGCGGATGCAGCTCCCGCGCCATGGACTGGGCCAGGCCGCGCAGGGCGACTTTGCCCATGGCGAAGGGCGCGCTCAGCGGATAGCCCTTCACCCCGGCGCTCGCCCCGGTCAGCAGGATGGTGCCCCGGCCCGCCTGCAGCATCCGCCGCGCCGCCTGCTGCGCTGCAAGGAAGGCCCCGAAGGCGCAGACCTGCAGGCTGCGCTGCACCTCTGCCGGGTCGAGCTCGGCGATCGGGCCGCGCGTCCGGTAGCTCGGGTTGTAGACCACCACTTCGGCATCGCCCTCGCGCTCGAACAGCGCCGCCACCTGCGCCGGGTCCGTGGCGTCGCAGGGATGCGCGCCGGCGCCGGTCTCGGCGCAGAGGGCGGCGAGCTTGCCGGGGTTGCGCGCGGCCAGGGCCATCGCGTAGCCCTCCCGCGCCAGCAGCCGCGCCAGGGAGGCGGAGAGCCCGTCCCCGGCGCCGATGATGAGGGCCTTCGGCATGCTGCGTCTCCCTTTGCCGGCAGGATGGATGGGCCGGCGATCCTGTCCTATGCAGCGCCATCGCCAGCCGGGACACAAGGACAGGACCATGCCGCTCAATGTCGACCCCGAGAATGCCCGGGTGACCGACGACCTCTATGCCGCCGGCCGCGCCGCCTTTGAGGGAGGCGCCTCGGTGGTCGAGAATCCCTTCGCCAATACCGGCCATTACGGCCGCGCCTGGTTCGCGGGCTGGATGGATGCCTTGGCTGACCGACTGGATGGCGGCAACCGGGCGGGCCGTGCCTATCCGGTGCTGCTGGCGGACGACAAAGCGGACCTGTTCTGAAGGCTTGCTCCCGGAAAGAACCGGGACTTGACAGAATCTTACCCGCTGCCCCATGCGGATTACGCGGGCTGTCCCGCCTTATTGATGCATGTCAATGCGGCCGGGCAACCAAGGGGCTCTAGTTCCTCAGCCGAGCAAGAGCCTCGGACCAAGGACAAGGGGAGCACGCTATGATGCCTCGCTTTGCAATCACAATCCTGGCGGCTGGTGCCGCGCTCGCCGCATGCACGAAGTCCACGCCGCCGATGGTCGGCACCTCTTCCGGTGCCGCGCCTGAATCCGGCCTCTCGGCCGCCGCCAGCGAAAGGGCCGGGGCCGGCTGCCCGAATACCTCCATGGGCGTGCCACGGATCGTCGGCTCCACTGGCAGCGGGCATCCCGAGGTCTCCTATACCGGCCGTCCCGCGGGCACCGCCGGAAGCACGGTCGCCCAGCGGATCGAGCCCGGCGGCATGGCCGACAACTGCAACTGAGGCCTGGCGCCGCCGCCGCTCTCCTGGGCGGTGCAAGGATTGCGGGTCCCGGGCAAGGCTGGGGCCTGCGAGCGCCGCGGCGCCCTACAGGGTCTCCAGCAGGTCGCAAAGCGTCGCGCAGCGCGGCGCCAGCTCGGCCCAGCGGATATGCTCCTCCGGCGCATGCGCGCCGGCGCCGGCGCAGCCCAGCCCATCCAGCGTCGGGATGCCCATCACCGCGGTGAAATTCCCGTCCGAGCCGCCGCCGCGATGCTGCTTCGGCAGGTCATAGCCATTCGCCGAAGCGAAGCCCCGCGCCGCCTCATACAGCGCCAGGGTCGCCGGGGTTTCCGGGAAGGGCGGGCGGTTCATGCCGCCCTCGATGGCGATGCTGATGCCCTCCTCCGGCGTGCCTGCCATGGCGCGGATGGCGGCGACGATCCGCTCGCCCTCCGCCAGGCTCGGCACCCGGAAATCGATGCGGCAGCCGGCCTCGGGCGGGATGACATTGGGCCGGGTGCCGCCCCAGATCGGCGCCACATTGGTGGTGACGCCGCGCCCGAGGTCGGTCAGCGCGTGGATCTCCAGGATCTTCCGCGCCAGGGCCACCACGGCGCTGCGGCCTTCGCTCCATTGCCGCCGGCATGGGCGCTGCGGCCGGTGATCCGCAGCGTGAAGCGGCCGGTGCCCTTGCGTTCCGTCACGCAGGCGCCCTGCGGGCCGCCGGCCGGTTCCGGGATCAGCACGGCGCAGGCGCCGGCCGCCTCGCGCTCGATGATGGCGCGGCTGGTGGGGCTGCCCATCTCCTCATCCGGTGTCAGCAGCAGGGTGAGGGGGGCGGCGGGTCGGCACGCCCTGGCGCAGGATTTCCCGCAGGCAGTGGAAGGCCATGAAGCTGCCGGCCTTCATGTCGTAGATGCCGGGGCCATGCGCACGCTCCCCCTCCACCCGGAAGGGCATGGGGCCGGCCAGGGTGCCGTGGTCCCAGACCGTGTCGAGATGCCCGGCCACCACCACCGGCGGGCCCTCGCCGGGTTTCCGGGCGATCAGCGTGTCGCCGAAGCCGTCCCGGCCCGGCAGCCGCTCGATCGCCGCGCCCGCGCCGCGCAGCTCCCGCTCCGCCAGGTCCAGCAGGCCGTTGACGGCGCCGGCATCGGGGCTCGGCGTCTCATGCTCGACCCAGCCGCGCAGCTCCTGCAGGAGCCGTTCCGAGGAGCCGATCACGGTGCGGGGCATCTGGGGACCTCACGGGGGTGCAGGATGAAGGCGGGTGTGATGGCAGCGGCCCCGGCGCTTGTCCACCGCCACCGCCGCCGCTAGAGCATCCCGGCCCCGGCCAGGGGTCCGGGCAGCCGCCTGGCAGGGAACAAGGGATTCATTGCGCGCATGGCAGACGAAATCTTCTTCGAGGACCTGGCGGTCGGCCAGAAGGCCAGCTTCGGCAAGACCATCACCGAGGCCGATATCGTGCTCTTCGCCGCCGTCACCGGCGACACCAACCCGATGCACCTGAATGCCGAATACGCCGCCGGCACCATCTTCAAGGAACGCATCGCGCATGGGATGCTGGCCGCCGGCCTCATCACCAAGGTGCTCGGCACCCAATTGCCCGGGCCCGGCACCATCTACCTGTCGCAGACCCTGAAATCCCGCGCCCCCGTCCGCATCGGCCAGACCGTGACCGCGACGGTGGAGGTGGCGGCGCTGCACCCGGACCGGCACCGCGCCACGCTCCGCACCGTCTGCACGGTCTCCGGGGAGGCGGTGCTGGAGGGCGAGGCCTATGTCTCCGTCCCCAGCCGCCATTCCCGCCACGGCCACGACTAGTTCCCATGCCGGCACCCACCATCCTGACCGACTGGCACGACCTGCCGGAGGCGCTGCGCGGCGCCACCGTGGCGCTCGGCAACATGGATGGCGTGCATCTCGGCCATGTGGCGGTGCTCAGGGCGGCACATGCGGCGCGGCCGGCCGCACCGCTGGCGGCGCTGACCTTCGAGCCGCATCCGCGCGAGCATTTCCGCCCGGAGGACCCGCCCTTCCGCCTCACCCTGCTGCCCGCCAAGGCGCAAGCGCTGGGCGCCGCCGGGGCCAGCATCGTCTATGCCCTGCCCTTCGATGCCGCGCTCGCCGCCATGCCGGCCGAGACCTTCTTCGAGACGGTGCTGGCGCAGGGCCTCGGCGCCCTGCACCTCGCCTGCGGCCAGGATTTCGCCTTCGGCCACCGGCGGGGCGGCGATGCCGCCTCGCTGGCGCGGATGGCGGAGGCGGGGGGCATCGGCCTTACCGTGGTGCCGCCGGTGATGGATCGGCAGGGGCCGATCTCCTCCACCCGCATCCGCCGCGCCCTGCAGGACGGCTACCCCGAACGCGCCACCGCCATGCTCGGCCGCCCCTGGGAGGTGCGCGGCGTGGTGGTGCATGGCGACAAGCTCGGCCGGGTGCTGGGCTGGCCCACCGCCAATCTCTGGCTCGGCCGCCACCTGGAGCCGGCGCGCGGCGTCTATGCCGCGGTGGTGGCGCTGGCGGATGGAAGGGAAGTAAAGGGCGTGGCCAATATCGGCCGCCGCCCGACCCTGGGCGGCGACCCGGAGACCCGGCTGGAGGTGCATCTGTTCGACTTCCAGGGCGACCTCTATGGCCAGGAGATCGGCGTGCGGCTGCTGCATTTCCTGCGGCCGGACGCGAAATTCGCCGGGCTGGAGGAGCTGAAATCGGCCATCGCCGGGGATGCCGAGGCGGCGCGGGCGGCGCTGGGCTGAACCCCGGGCCAGGCCTGCCGCGCGCCTGTCAGGCCACCGCGGGGACGGGTTCTCCGGTCGCGGCGGAGGGCCCCGCCTCCTCCCAGCAGACGCTGCGGTCGCGGCCCTCGGCCTTCGCCCGGTACAGCGCCGCATCCGCCCGCCGCAGCAATTCCTCCCACCCCGCCGCATCGCCGGGAAAGCCGGCGACGCCGGCGGAGAAGGTGACCCTGCCGGCCTCCCGGACAGCCTCCTCCGCGGCCAGCATGGCGCGCCATTCCGCGATCCGGGGCAGGGCCTGCCGGGGGACCATGCCCGGCAGCAGCACCAGGAACTCCTCGCCGCCCAGGCGGAAGACGGCGTCGCCCGGCCGCGTGCCCCGCTGCAGCATCGCGGCGAAGCGCCGCAGGGCCGCATCCCCGGCCTGGTGGCCATGGGTGTCGTTCAGCCGCTTGAAATGGTCGAGATCCAGCATCACGGCCGTCATCGGCTGGCCGCTGTCCTGTGCCTTGGCCAGCAGCAGCGGCTTCAGCTCATCGAAGAAGCGGCGGTTGTGCAGGCCGGTCAGCGGGTCCCGCATGGCCTGTTCCCGCAATTGCCGGTGCAGGCGGAGATTGGTTTCGTGCTCGGCCCGGAGCGCCGCCAGCGCCTCCTGCAGCCGGGCCTCGGCCTGCACGCGGCGGGTGACGTCGCGCAGCAGCAGAAGCAACCCGGCCCGCCTTTCGCCGTGCAGGAGCGGCACGGCCTCCGCCTCATAGTGCCGGCCCGCCGCGGCGATCAGGCGATCCATCCCTTCCCCGTCCGCGCGATGCAGGTGGCCGAGCGCCTCCCGTAGCACCGGTACCGCCGCCAGGCTCTGGCCCAGGGGCTCGTCCGGCACGCCGGGCAGGCCGGCGGCCGCGGCATTGGCATCCACGATGATGCCCTCGGCATCGGCCACCAGGACCGGATCGGGCAGGCCGTCGAGCAGGGCGTCACGGGCGACCGGCAGCAGGTCGAGGAAGCGGCGGCGCCGGATCAGCCAATGGAAAACCGCCCCCATGGCCACGAAGCTGAAGGGCGTGGGGTCGAAGTCGAAGAGCCGGACGGAGCCGGAGACATAGCCGATATTCGCCAGCCAGGGCACCGCGGCGGCGAGGAGCAGGCCCAGATGGTGCTGCCGGTAGAGGATGGGTGCGCGCAGCACGGCCTGGACCGCCAGCACCACCGTCGCCAGCATGACCAGGTAGAGATAGCCGGTGATGGCGAAGAACCAGGCGCCATGCCCGTATTCCAGGGGTGCGCCCGGGCTGCCATCCACCGGTACCGCCGAAACATAGAGCAGGTGGTGCCAGTCATTGGTGAGCGCGACGGCCCAGCTCAGCCCGGCGATGCCGAGGGTGATCCGGCGCCAGCGCGGCCGCGGTGGGCGCAGGCCGCCTTGCAGATAGGACCAGAGAAAGAGCGCCCAGAAGCCTGGCGCGGCCACGATGCCGGGCCATGCCATCTCGGCCCAGAAGACCTTGGCGCCCGGGCTGGTCGCCACGGTTTCGAGGACGGCGCAGGCCACCCACCATGCGGCGGCACGCTGCAGCCCGAGGAAACTGTCCCCGCCCGGAAAGGGGGGACGCAGCCGGATGCAGCGCGCGATCCAGAGCGACGCCAGGAGCGCCGCCAGCAACAAGATCACGGGGAGGGTCACGAAACGTCCTTGGCTGGCCAGTCGGCATGGGCCGCTGCGCATCGCCCGGCCGGATCGGGCGCTGGAATGCCATGGCTTGGCCCATGGCAGACTGACACGCGGGGGTTGAATTTCTATACTACTGGTGATTGTGGGCAAGGGTCTTCGGGCCGTGATCCTGTCCCTTGGTCCCGCGGGCATCGGCGCTTCCGCCGGGCAGGCCGGGACACCAGGCAGGAGGTCGCCTCCCGCCCCGGCCCTGGGCCGGCGGGCGGCATGACGCGATGCTTGACCCCGGCCCGCCGCGGCTCCAGAACCGGCCGATGACCCGGTACCGGATGGACGTTGGGCTGCCGCAGCGAATTACCGGCCCGGCCCCCGATTGAGGGCCGGGACCGAAGCCTGACCTTCCTCCCCTGCCGCCTCGCCGCCGCCCTGCCCGCCCGGGCGGGAACGGCTGCCCCGGACCAGACCCCCGGACCAGATCAATGACCGACTCGCCCAGCTCCGCACCGCCCCGCGACTATCGCGGCACCGTCTTCCTGCCGCAGACCTCCTTCCCGATGAAGGGCGACCTGCCGAAGCGGGAGCCCGCCTGGCTCGACCGCTGGCAGCGGCTCGACCTCTGGGGGCGGCTGCGGGAGCAGTCCCGCGGGCGCGAGAAATTCGTCCTGCATGACGGCCCGCCCTATGCGAATGGCCCGCTGCATATCGGCCATGCGCTGAACAAGATCCTGAAGGACGTCATCAACCGCGCCGCCCAGATGGGCGGGCGCGACGCCGACTACGTCCCGGGCTGGGACTGCCACGGCTTGCCGATCGAGTGGAAGGTCGAGGAGGAATACCGCGCGAAGGGCCGCGACAAGGACGCCGTGCCGGTGCTGGATTTCCGCGCCGAATGCCGCGCCTATGCCGCGCATTGGCTGGAGGTGCAGCGCGGCGAGTTCATCCGCCTCGGCGTCGCCGGCGACTGGGCGCATCGCTACGCCACCATGGACTTCGTGGCCGAGGGCGCGATCGCGGGCGAGATCGGCAAGTTCCTGATGAACGGCTCGCTCTACCGCGGCCTGCGCCCGGTGATGTGGAGCCCGGTCGAGAAGACCGCGCTGGCCGAGGCGGAGGTCGAATACCAGGACCATGTCTCGCCGACGCTCTGGGCACGCTTCCGCGTGCTGCGCGCCGGCACTGAGGACCTGGTCGGCACCAGCGTGGTGATCTGGACCACCACGCCCTGGACCATCCCCGGCAACCGCGCGGTCGCATACGGGGAGGAGATCGACTACGCGCTGGTCCATGTGGAGGGCGTGGCGGAGGGCAGCCATCTCCGCCCCGGCGAATCCCTGCTGGTGGCGCTGCCGCTGCTGCCGGCCTTCGCCAAGGATGCGAGGCTTGGCGCGCATAGCGTGAAGCGGGTGCTGAAGGGCGCGGAACTGGCCGGCGCCATCGCCGCGCATCCGCTGCGGGGGCAAGGCTACGACTTCGACGTGCCCCTGCTGCCCGGCGATTTCGTCACCACCGAGGCCGGCACCGGCTTCGTGCACATCGCCCCCGGCCATGGCGAGGACGACTTCAGGCTGGGCCGCGCGCATGGGTTGCCGGTGCCGGAGACGGTGAATGACGACGGCACCTTCACCCGGCACGCGCCCGGCTTCACCGGCCTGCATGTCTTCAAGGCGCATGACGCCGTCTATGCGGCCTGCGAGGCCGCCGGCACGCTGGTGGCGAAGTCGCGGCTGACGCATAGCTACCCGCATTCCTGGCGCAGCAAGAAGCCGGTCATCTTCCGCGCGACGCCGCAGTGGTTCATCGCCATGGACGACGCCAATGCCATCCGGCAGCGGGCGCTGGAGGCCATCGGCGCCACGCATTTCGTGCCCGACCAGGGCCGCAACCGCATCGGCAGCATGGTCGCCTCCCGGCCGGACTGGTGCATCAGCCGCCAGCGCGCCTGGGGCGTGCCGATCGCCGTCTTCGTGGACCGCAGCACCGGCGAGCCCCTGCGCGACCCCGCCATCATGCGGCGCATCACCGAAGCCTTCGCCGCGGAGGGCGCCGATGCCTGGTACCGGCCCGGCGCCGCCGCCCGCTTCCTCGGCGACGGGCGGAACCCGGAGGACTACGAGCAGGTGATGGACATCGTGGATGTGTGGTTCGAGAGCGGCTCGACCCATGCCTTCACCCTGGTGCCGGAACGCGACCTGCCCTTCCCGGCCGACCTCTACCTCGAAGGGTCGGACCAGCATCGCGGCTGGTTCCAGTCCTCGCTGCTGGAATCGATCGGCGCCAGCCCGAATGCCGGCGCGCCCTTCAAGGCGATCCTGACGCATGGCTTCGTGCTGGACGAGACCGGGCGGAAGATGTCGAAGTCGGACGGCAACGTCACCGCGCCGCAGGACGTCATGAAGCAGTATGGCGCGGATATCCTGCGCCTCTGGGTGATGAATTCGGATACCGCGGACGACCTCCGCATCGGGCCGGAGATCCTGAAGCAGCAGGCGGAGCTGTATCGGCGGCTGCGCAACACGCTGCGCTGGCTGCTCGGCAACCTGGCCGGCTTCACCGATGCCGAGACGGTGCCCTATGCCGAATTGCCGGAACTGGAACGCTGGGTGCTGCACCGGCTCTCCGAACTGGATGCAAGGATCCGCAAAGCGGTGGCGGATTACGACTGGACCGGCGTCTATCCGGACCTGCACAATTTCTGCGCGACCGACCTCAGCGCCTTCTACTTCGACATCCGCAAGGACGCGCTCTACTGCGATGCGGCGGACAGCCTCCGCCGGCGCTCGGCACGCACGGTGCTGGACGTGCTGCACCGCTGCCTCTGCGCCTGGTTCGCCCCGGTGCTGGTCTTCACGGCTGAGGAAGCCTGGCTTGCGCGCTTCCCCTCCGAGGATGGCAGCCTGCACCTGATCGACTTCCCCTTCGTGCCGGCAGGGTGGCGCAATCCGGATCTTGCTGCGCGATGGGCGCGGGTGCGCATGATCCGGCGCGCCGTGACCGCCCGGCTGGAACAGGCGCGGGCCGCGGGCGAGATCGGCTCCTCGCTCCAGGCCGCGCCGGAATTGCTGGTGGCGCCGGAGGATGCGGCGCTGCTGCCGGCCGAGGATTGGGCGGAGATCTGCATCACCTCCGGCCTGACCCTGGTGGCGGGCACCCCGCCGGAGGGCGAGGCCGCCGTCACCTTCGCCAAGGCCCCCGGCCAGAAATGCGACCGCTGCTGGCGCGTCCTGCCCGAGGTCGGCGCCAGCTCCGCCCACCCCACCCTCTGCCGCCGCTGCGAAGCCGTGGTCGAGGGCGCCGCGCCATGAGCCAGGCGGCGGCGGATGCGACGGCGCCGGCGCAGCACGGGCGGCTCCGCCTCGGCCTGCCGGCCGCGGCGCTGCTGCTGGCCGCCGACCAGGCCAGCAAGTGGTGGGTGCTGGAGGGGCTGCGGCTGCCGGAACTGCGGCAGGTGCCCTTGCTCGCCGCCGGACCCTTCGGGCTCGACCTCACCATGGTCTGGAACCGTGGCGTGACCTTCGGCCTGTTCTCGGGCGACGGGCCGCTCAACCACCTGGTCCTGGCGCTGCTGGCCGCCGCCATCGCGCTGTTCCTGCTGCGCTGGATGGCACGGGCGGAGACCCGGCTGGTGGCGGTGGCGCTCGGTGCCGTGGTGGGGGGCGCGGTCGGCAATGTCATCGACCGGCTTCGTTTCGGCGCGGTGGTGGATTTCGTCGATGCCCATGCCTGGGGCTGGCACTGGTATGTGTTCAATGTGGCGGATGCGGGGATCGTCTGCGGCGTCGGGGTCCTGCTCGCGGATGCCTTGTTCCGGCGGCCCCCGGCGGGTAAGGAGGCAGCATGAGGATGCGCCGTTCCCACCTGGCCGGGCCCGCCCTGGCCGCCAGCTTCCTGCTCGCCGGCTGCGGGGCCGATACCGCCCGCAATTTCGGCTTCACCCGCGACGCCCCGGACGAGTTCCAGGTCACGACCCGGGCGCCGCTCTCCATGCCGCCCGCGCTCGGCGAATTGCCGGTGCCGCGCCCCGGCGCCACCCGGCCCCAGGAAATGACCGTCCGGCAGCAGGCCGAGGCCACGCTGGTGCCCGGCGCGATGCTCGGCCCGGCCCCCAGCACGCCGCAGACTGCGTCGGAGAGCGCCCTCCTGTCCCAGGCCGGCCGGCCGGTCGGCGACGATATCCGCCGCCGGGTGGACCAGGAAAGCCTTCGCCTGGACCAGGCGGACCGGGACCTGACGGACCGGCTGATCTTCTGGCGCGAGCCGGAACAGCCCGGCACCCCGCTCGACGCGCGCCGGGAAAGCCAGCGGCTGCGGGAGAACTCCGCGCTCGGCCGCGACCCCACCGAGGGCGAGACCCCCCGTCATCCAGCGCAGCCGCAGCGGCAATCCCCTGACCCGCATCCTGGAAAGCATCTTCTGATCGTGCCCCCGCCCGATGACCGGAGGGCCGCAAAGCCCGAAGGTCTGAATCGGGCGGGCAATACGCATCCCGATGACCAGAGGGCCGCAGGGCCCGAAGGTCTGAATCGGGCGGGCAATACGCGCTCCGATGATCGGAGGGCCGCAGGGCCCGAAGGTCTGAATCGGGCGGGCAATACGCGCTCCGATGATCGGAGGGCCGCGGGGCCCGAAGGTCCGGATCGGGCGGGCGGCATGCATCCCGATGACCGGAGGGGCGAAGGCCGGCGGGATTCGGCGCGGGCGGGCGAGGGACCGGGTTTGCGGCCGGGCGGCGTCGCCCCACATGCTGGACCATGCCCCTCGTGACCCGCCGCACCGCCCTCTGCTCCGCCGCCGCCCTGCCGGTGGCGCTGGCCACCCCGGCCGCCACCCCCTTGGCCGCCCCCGCGGTGCAGCCCGCGCCCGAGGTGCCGGTGCTGCCGCCGGACCGGCCGCTGTTCGGCGCCGTCACCTGGACCCTGCCGAACGGGCTGCGGGTGGTGCTGGCGGAAAGCCGCCGGGTGCCGGTGGTGGCGCATTACCTCTTCTATGCCGCCGGCGGCGGCGAGGACCCCGCCGGCCGTTCCGGCACCGCGCATTTCCTTGAGCACATGATGTTCAAGGGCAGCCGCAACGTCGCCCCCGGCGCCTTCTCCCTGGCCGTGGCGCGGGAGGGCGGGCAGGACAATGCCTTCACCTCCCGCGATGTCACCGCCTATCACCAGACCGTCGAGGCCAGCCGCTTGCCGCTGGTGATGCGCCTGGAATCCGACCGTTTCGCCGCCCCCCTGCTGCCCGCCGAGACGGTGGAGCCGGAACGCGCCGTGATCCTGGAGGAACGCCGGCTGCGCACCGACAGCAACCCGCGCGGCCGCTTCTGGGAAGGTTTCGAGGCGGCGCTCTGGGGCCGGCAGCACTGGCACGGCCGGCCGATCATCGGCTGGGAGGACGAGATCCGCGCCATCACCCGCGACGACATGCTTGGGTTCTACGCGCACCGCTACGCGCCCGCGAATGCCGTGCTGGTGGTGGCTGGCGATGTCCGGGAGGCCGAGTGCCGCCGCCTGGTCGAGCAATTCTACGCCCCCGTCCCCGCCCGCCCGGCCACGCTGCGCGACCGCGCCCCGCCGCCCGCCGGCGCCGCCATGCCGCGCCTGGTGCAGCATGACCCGGCGGTGCGCGAGGCGGTGTTCATGCGCTCCGTCATCGCCCCGAGCCTCACCTGGCCCTCCCCTCCCGGCACCGGCCCGGCCCAGGCCTGGGCGCTGGAGGTGCTGGCGCATCTGCTCGGCAGCGGCCCCGGCAGCCGGCTGCACCGGTCGCTGGTGGAGACCGGCCTCGCCACCACTGCCGGCGCCTCCTATGACGGCGAGGCGGCGGGGGCGGCCAGCCTGACCCTTTCCGCCACGCTCCGCCCCGGCATCACGCCCGAGCGGCTGGAGGCGGCGGTGGATGCCACTGTCGCGGCGCTGCTGCAGGACGGCCCGACCGAGGCCGAGCGTGCCCGCTCCGTCCGCCAGATCGCCACCGGGGCGGTGCTGGCGCTGGACGGGATCGGCGCCGCGCCGCGCATGCTGGGCGGCGCGCTGGCCATCGGCCTGCCGCTCGACCTCGTGGAATTCTGGCCGCGGCATCTGCGCGAAGTGACCCTGGCGCAGGTGACGGAGGCGGCCCGCGCCGTGCTCGGCGGCGCCCCCAGCGCCACCGGCTGGCTGCTGCCCGGCCCCGCGGATAGGCCCGCCTCAGCCACGCCGGGCCGGGAGCCGCCGGCGTGACCCCCCTTGATCGCCCCGCGCAAGGGGAGGCGGGCCAGACCGCCCCCGGCTTCTCCCTGCCGATCCAGATCGTCGAGGCCGGCGGCGTCACCGCCTGGCTGGTCGAGGACCATGCGGTGCCGGTGGTGTCGCTGGCCTGGTCCTGGCGCGGCGGCGCAGCGCTCGACCCGGCGGGGCAGGAGGGGGCAGCCGCCATGGCCGCCGCCCTGCTCACCGAGGGCGCCGGGCCGCTGCCCGCCACCGAATTCGCCGATGCGCTGCGGAACGAGGCCATCAGCCTCGCCTTCTCCGCCGACCGCGACGGCTTCGACGGCGGTTTCCGGGCGCTGACCGGGGCGCTGCCGGAAGCGGTGCGCCTGGGCGGCCTCGCCATGACGGCACCGCGCCTGGATGCCGAGGCGGTGGAGCGGGTGCGCGCCCGCGCCATCGCCGCCGCCCGCCGCGTGCTGGAGACGCCCCGTGGCCAGGCCGGCCGCGCCTTCTGGGCCGCCGCCTACCCGACCCATCCGGCCGGACGGCCGAGCGGCGGCACCGCCGAAAGCCTGGCTGCGCTGCCGCCGGAGGCGATCCGCGAGGCTCTGGCGCGGCAGCTCCGGGCCGAAGGGCTGCTGGTGGCCGCGGCCGGCGCCATCACGCCGGAGGGGCTGCGCGATCTGCTGCCGCGGCTGCTGGAAGGGCTGCCGGCGGGCGCCCCGCCGCCAACGCCGCCGCTGCCGCATTTCCGCCAATTCGGCCAGCAGGTGCTGCCGGTGGCGGCGCCGCAATCCGCCGTGGTCTTCGGCCAGGAGGGCCTTGCCGCCGCCGACCCGGACTGGGAGGCGGCGCAGGTCATGCTGCGCATCCTGGCCGGCGGCGGCTTCGCCTCGCGGCTGATGCAGGCGGTGCGGGAGCGGCGGGGCCTGGCCTATGGCATCGGCGCCGGGCTGGACCTGATGTTCCGCCGGGGCGTCATCGTCGGCTCCGTTGCCACCGAGAATGCGCGGGTGGCGGAGACCCTGGCGGTGACGCGGGAGGAATGGGCACGCATGGCCGAATCCGGCCCGACCGAGACGGAACTGGCCGATGCGGTGGCCTTCCTCACCGGCTCCCTGCCGCTCGCCTTCACCGATAGCCGCCGGGTCGCCAATGCGCTGCTGACCCTCAGGCAGAACGACCGCCCGGCGGATTGGCTGGCCGGGCGCCCGGCGCGGCTGGCGGCGCTCACCCAGGCCAGGATCGCGGCGGTGGCGGCGAGGCTGCTGGCGCCGGCCGACCTCTCGGTGATGGTCGCCGGGCAGCCGGTGGGGCTGTAGCGGCGGCCGGCCCTGCCTTGATCGGCCAGGGGCGGAGGGCTTGAATCGATCCTTGGCCGGCAGCACGGGAGCGCAAGGCATGGCGGATGGTCTGGCGGCGGCGCTTACGGCGGCCTGGGCGAGGATTGCCGAATTGGCGGGGCGGCCGCGCACGGATGGCGGCGCGCCCGGCGCCATCCGGCCGCTCTTCGCCGCCGATCCCGGCCGCTTCGGCCGCTTCTCCTGCGCCGCCGAGGGGCTGCTGCTCGACCTCTCCAAGACCTCGCTGACGGAGGAGGTGCTGGCGGCGCTGCTGGACCTGGCAGGGGCCGCCGGGCTGGAGGCGCAGCGTGCCGCCATGGCCGCCGGCACGCCGGTCAACGCCACCGAACGCCGCGCCGTGCTGCACATGGCGCTGCGCGCCGGCCGCGACGCCGGCTTCCGCACGGCCGGCGAGGACGCTTCCGCCGAGGTGCAGGCGATGCTCGGCCGCATGCGCGAATTCTGCGCCGCGGTGCATCAGGGGCGGCTGTGCGGGGCAACGGGGGAAGCTTTCACCGATGTGCTGAATATCGGCATCGGCGGTTCCGATCTCGGCCCCGCCATGGCGGCGCGGGCGCTCTGGACGCCAGGGGCGCCGATGCGGGCGCATTACCTGGCGAATGTCGATGCGCATGCCTGGGAGGCGCTGCGGCCCGGCCTCGACCCGCGCCGCACCCTGGTGCTGATCGCCTCCAAGACCTTCACCACCCAGGAGACCATGACCAATGCCGCGCTGGTGCGCGGCTGGCTGGAAGCCTCGGTGGGGGAGGCGGGGGTGGCGGCGCATTTCGCCGCGCTCTCCACCAACCTGGCCGCCACCGCCGCTTTCGGCATCCCGGCCGAGCGGGTCTTTCCCTTCCGCGACTGGGTGGGCGGGCGCTTCTCCCTATGGTCGGCGATCGGCCTGTCCCTGGCGCTGGCGCTGGGCTGGGAGGCTTTCGACCGGCTGCTGGCGGGGGCGCGGGCGATGGACGCGCATTTCCTGGCGGCGCCGCTGCCACGGAACCTGCCGGTGCTGCTGGCGCTGGCCGAGATCTGGCATGTGAACGGCCTCGGCCTGCCGGCCCGCGCCGTGCTGCCCTATGACGAGCGACTCGCCCGCTTCCCCGCGCATCTCCAGCAATTGGAGATGGAGAGCCTCGGCAAGCGCGTGACCCTGGCGGGCGCCCCGGTCGGCCGCGCCACCGGCCCGGTGGTCTTCGGCGAGCCGGGGACCAATGCGCAGCACAGTTTCATGCAGTTGCTGCACCAGGGCAGCACGCCGGTCCCCGCCGATATCATCCTGATCGCCCGGCCCGACCATCCCCATGCCGATAGCCACCGCAAGCTGCTGGCCAATGGCCTTGCCCAGGCCGAGGCGCTGATGCGCGGCAAGGACGCGGCGGAGGTGCGGGCGGAGATGCAGGCCGCCGGCACCGACCCCGCCGAGATCAGCCGGCTGCTGCCGCACCGCCTCTTTCCCGGCGACCGGCCCACCGCCACCCTGCTGCTGCCGCATCTCGACGCCTTCACCCTGGGGCAGCTCGTGGCGCTCTATGAGCACAAGGTCTTCTGCCTCGGCGCGCTCTGGGGGGTGAATGCCTTCGACCAGTGGGGGGTGGAACTCGGCAAGCAATTGGCCGGCGCCATCCTGCCGGAGCTGGAGGCCGGCGTGCCGCGGCCGGGCGCGCATGACGGCTCGACCGAGGGGTTGATGCGGGAGATCGCGCGGTTGCAGGGCGGCGGGTAGCGCCCGGGCCGCCAGTCACCGCCTTGTGTGCCCCGCCCGGGGCGGCCGGGCTGGCATCCTGCGCCCAAAGCAGGAGGAAACCGCCATGCCCGTCGTGCTCCACGGCCCGGCCTACAGCACCTATGCCCGCAGCGCCCGCCTCGCGCTGGAGGAGAAGGGCGTGCCCTATGAGCTGCGCGAGGTGGATATCCTGAAGGGCGCCGGCCAGTCGCCCGAGCATCGCGCGCGGCAGCCCTGGGGCAAGGTGCCGGCCTTCGAGCATGACGGCTTCAACCTGTTCGAGACTTTCGCCATCACCCGCTACATCGACGAGGCTTTCCCCGGCCCCCGGCTGCAACCCGAGGATGCCCGGCGGCGCGCCCGCATGACGCAGATCTGCGGCGTCATCGACAGCTATGCCTATCCCAGCATGATCGGGAAGGTCTTCTGGCAGGCCGCCATCGTGCCCATGCAGGGCGGCACGCCCGACCAGGCCGTGCTGGCGGAGGGCCTGCCCCAGGCGGAACAGGCGCTGACCGTGGTGGAGGGGCTGATGGCCGAGGGCGATGCGGCGCTCTGCGGCGGGGCAGTGAGCCTGGCCGACCTGCATCTCGCGCCGGTGCTCGACTATTTCGTCATGACCGAGCCGGGCCGCGCCGCGCTGGCCCGCCGCCCGCGCCTCAGCGCCTGGTGGGGCCGGATGGGGCAGCGCCCGAGCATGGTGAAGACCCGCCCGGCGCTGGGCTGAACGGCCCGGTCAGCGGAGGGCCGCAGGATACAGGCAGCCCGGCTTCAGCCCTTCCCGCCCTCGGGCGGGAAGGCGCCGCGGTCGGTCGGCCGCAGCGCCTCGAACATCGTCGCCACCTCCGTGTAGTCGCGGTAGCCGCAGCGGGCGATGGTTCGCGCCGCCACCGTGTCGAAGCGCCCCTCGCGCAGGAAGCGCGCGTCGATATGCACGCCGACCACCTGGCCGATCACCAGGAAGCCGTCGGAGGGGCGGCCCTCGGTGTCCAGCAATTCCATCGCCTGCACCACGCGGCATTCCAGCGCCGCCGGGCTCGCCGCGACGCGCGGCGGCCGCACCAGGCGGCAGGGCGCGGCAGCCAAGCCGGCGGCCGCGAACTCGTCCACCCCCTCGGGCAGGCTGTCGGAGGTGGCGTTCATCGCCTCGAAGAGCGGCCGGGTCGCCAGGTTGAAGACGAATTCCCCCGTGGCCCGCGCATTGGCGGCGCTGTGCTTCAGCCCCTCGCTGCCGAAAGCCATCATCGGCGGGCGGTTATGGACCATGTTGAAGTAGCTGTAGGGCGCCAGGTTGGGCCGCCCCGCGGCATCGAGCGTCGAGATCCAGCCGATCGGCCGCGGCGCCACGATGGCCTTGATGGGGTCGTGCGGCAGGCCGTGGCCATGCTTGGGTTCGTAGAACATGCGGCGGAATTAGCCCGGGGCCGCGCGCCCTGGAACCCCATCGGCATCCGGCCCTTGTGGAGCAGGGGCCGCCGGCCGCATGGTCCCCCGCCGAGGCCCCCAGCAAGCATGCCGATTCGCATCCTCCCCGAGACCACCGCCAACCGCATCGCCGCCGGCGAGGTGGTGGAGCGCCCGGCCGCCGTAGTGAAGGAGCTGGTGGAGAATGCGCTGGATGCCGGCGCCACCCGCATCGCCGTGACGCTGGAGGAAGGCGGCATCGGCCGGGTGGTGGTGGAGGACAACGGCGCCGGCATGGCGCCCGACGAGTTGGAACTGGCGGTCGAACGCCACGCCACCTCCAAATTGCCGGAGGAGGCGCTGCTCTTCCGCATCGCCACGCTGGGCTTCCGCGGCGAGGCGCTGCCCTCCATCGGCGCCGTCTCCCGCCTGACCCTGACCTCGCGCCCGCCCGATGGCGATGCCCATGCCCTAAGCGTGGAGGGTGGCCGCAAGGGCGCCGTCATGCCCGCGGCCGGCGCCCCCGGCACGCGGGTGGAGATGCGGGATCTTTTCTACGCCGTCCCCGCCCGCCGCAAATTCCTCCGCTCGCCACGCGCCGAGGCCGAGCAGGCGGTCGAGGCGGTGCGCCGCCTGGCCCTGGCTTGGCCCGAGGCCGGATTCCGCGTGACCAATGACGGGCGGGAGGTGCTCTCTCTCGCCCCCGCCAGCCGCGAGACCCGCATCCACGACCTGCTCGGCCCCGATTTCGCCGCCGCCGCCCTGCCCGTCGCGGCCGAGACCGGCGACCTGGCGCTGGCCGGCCTCGCCGCCCAGCCGGCGCATACACGGGCCACCGGCACCGAGCAGCATCTGGTGGTGAACCGCCGCCCGGTGCGGGACAAGCTGCTGCGCACCGCGCTGCATGTCGCCTATCGCGACCTGATCGCCGCCGGCCGGCATCCGGTGGCGGCGCTCTTCCTGGAATTGCCGCCCGAGGCGGTGGATGTGAATGTCCACCCGATGAAGACCGAGCTGCGCTTCCGCGAGGAAGCCGCGGTGCGCGGGCTGCTGATCGCGGCGCTGCGGCGGGCGCTTTCCGCCGGGGCGGGGGTGGCGGCGCCGGCGCTCACTGCCTATGCGCCGCGCCCCGGCTGGTCCGCCTGGCGGCGCCCGGCCCCGGCGCCGCTGCCGCCCGCTTCCGCCGCCGCCGGCCTGGCCGAGATGCAGCTTGCCCTGGCGCCGCAACCCGCGCCGCCGCCTGCCGCCGCCCTGCCGCTCGGCTTCGCCCCGCCGCGTCCCGCTGCCCCGCCGGAAGCGGCGCCGGCGCCGGCCGACCATCCGCTCGGCCGCGCCCTGGCGCAATTGCTCGATACCTACATCCTGGCCGAGGCGCCGGATGGCGCGCTGGTGCTGGTGGACCAGCACGCCGCGCATGAGCGGCTGACGCATGAGGCGCTCAGGGTGCAGCTCATCGAGGGCGGCGTGCGCGCCCAGCCGCTGCTGCTGCCCGCCGTGGTGGACCTGCCGCCCGCCGATTGCGCCCGGCTGCTCGGCTTCGCCGTGGAGCTCGCCCGGCTCGGGCTGGAGATCGAGGGGTTCGGCCCCGGCGCGGTGCTGGTGCGCGCCCTGCCGGCGCTGCTCGGCGCCGCCGATCCGGCGCCGCTGCTGCGCGACCTGGCCGCGGAACTCGCCGCTTTCGATGAGGCCATGGCGCTGGAGCGGCGCCTGGATGCGGCGGTGGCGCGGCTGGCCTGCCACGGCTCGGTCCGCGCCGGGCGCCGCCTGACGCCGCCCGAGATGGACGCGCTGCTGCGCCAGATGGAGGCAACGCCGCGCGCCGCCACCTGCTCGCATGGCCGCCCCACCTTCCTCCGCCTCGGCGCCGCCGAGCTGGAGCGGATGTTCGGGCGGCGGTGAAACCCGCTAGACTTTATCTTCGCGGATAATACACTTGTCCCAATACGCCTTCATAAGAGGAAACCTGTCACTACAGAAAAATCTCCTGAAATTATCGACCCCAGCGTTGCCCGCTTCCCGCTGTAAGCTGCTAGGGCGATAAATAATTCGTGGTCGCAGATTTCCACCAATTCGGAATACTAGATACCCGTCATCGTCTATCTTCCAAGAATCGAAATGTGCAGAATTTTTCTTCATCTCGGTCTATAATGGCTGCGTGCTTCCGAACTCTGTCCACCAAAGAACAGAATTCTTTAAATCTTTTTGCATTCCAAAATAGGCTTGTCCGTTCGTTAATTGCACAATTATAATCTTCCCCGACTTGGGGGGTTATTGGATATCTTGCGCCTTCCATGATGATTTTTTTAAGAGTGTTGAAGTTTTCCTCGTCATTTGATAGGAATGAAAAGTCAATCGATTTTGCAATAGCTGCCAAGTTGTGGCCGAATTTTTTTGGCGTCATATTGAAACATTGTCTCACGGCATCCGACATACGCTTTTGCCAATCCTGCCTTGAGAAACATTTCTGAAGAGTATCCCAGCAACAACATGGAGGCTCTCGGTAACCCTAGAATCTCATGCCATTGCCGGGGCGTAGGAGTGTATTCAGCATTTGACTTTGATAAGCGTCGTTGCTTTCGTATCCAGAGGGCTCTGTTGAGTCGAGCAGATGCAAAGAGCCCTTCGCCCTCACTTATCCATTCGCTGGCGTTGAAAATGCCTTTGCTCTGGTAGGTGATTTTAGGCTCATGAGGCATAGGGTTTACCCTTCCTCCTGCGGCAGCGCGGCATGCAGGCGCCGCGCCAAGTCGAGCCAGGATTCGTAGTCCTCCGGCTCGCTGATCGCCTCTCGCGCCGCGGTGGCGACCGCGGTCGGCAGCAGCCGCAGCAGGGCGAAGACCATCCAGCGGTCGCGCTCGCTCCGCAGCCGCGCCGCGAAGCCGCCCTCCAGGTCGCGGGCGGCGAGCAGAAGATAGGGGCCGTATTCATCGGCTGCGCGGCCGGGCCAGGATTCGAACATGGCCGGCCAGTCCGGCCGGGCGCGGAATTCCAGCACCGGCTCCTCGCCATGCAGCGCCAGCTTGAAGCGCAGCCGCGGCCAGGCGAATTCGCCGGCCCGCAAGCCCTCCACCCCGATATCGAGGTGCCGGTAGCCGCGATCCGGCGTCTCGTAATGCTCCTGCAGCCGCACCGCGCCGACCTGCGGCGCCTGGCCGCGCGGCAGGCGTGGCATGGCGCGGGTGGGCTGCCGGGTGCGGACCGCCACCGGCGCCCCGGCCGGGATCGGCGCCGCCAGCCGCAGGCCGGAGAGATCGGCCCATTCCACCCGCAGCAGCTCCTCCGGCGCCGTGCCGCAATCCCGCAGCACCAGCACCACCGCAACGCTATCCGGCACCTCCGGCGGTAGCGCCAGGGGCAGGCGGAGCCCGCCCTCCGCCGGCCCGGCCCGGCGCCAGCCGGACCAGCGTGAACCCGGGGCCAGCAGGGAGAGGTCTGCCTCCGCCGCCACCGCCGCGCCGGCCGGCTGCAACCAGAGCGCCGCCTCCAGCAGGGCGGCATCGCCGAGCCGCACCGCCAGTTCCGCCTGCAACAGGTCGAGCCCCCGCACCGGCACCGCCGGCAGCAGCACCAGGCAGCGCTCGCCGCCGGAAAGCGAGGCCAGCAGCCGCGGCGCCTCCGCCCCCAGCGCCACCCGCTCGACCCGGCCGGAGGGCAGGACCGCGCTGTCCCAGAGCTGCGCCGGCAGATGCACGGGCACGCCCTCCGGCGCCAATGGCAGGTCCAGGTCTTCCCAGTTCCAATGTGCCGGCAGCAGGAAGCGGCGGCCGAAGGGCACCGTCCAGAGCCGCAGCGCCAGCGCCCGCGCACCCTCCGCCACGCCCTGCCCCGGCGGCGCCTCCGCCTCCTCCAGCGAAAGGGAAAGCCGGTCCCCCTCCGCCAATTCGGCCTGGAGGTCGAGGCAGGCCGTCTCCCGCACCGGCCCGATCGGGCGTGGCAGGTCGAAGCCGATCCAGCCCGGGGACAGGGCTTCCGCCGGCAGGGTCCAGGAGCCGAAGATGCGGCGGCTCTCCCCGGCATAGAGCCGCAGCCGCAGCCGCGCCGCGGGCGAGACGCTGGCCGCCCGCAGATGCAGGGCGAGCGAGGCCAGCCCCTCCAGCGCCACCGGCAGCACCTGGCCGAGGATCAGCCGCCCACCCTCGGCCGCGGCCGCATGCCCGGCGGAGGAGGGCTCGGTCGCCAGCGCCAGGCTGGGCGGCGGTGGCGGCAGGGCCTGGTTGGCGGACTGCGTCAGGGCGAGCATGGCGATCCGTGCCTCCTCCCCCTCCTGCCGGGCCAGGACCAGGGCCTGCTGCACCTCGCCGGCCTGGGCCTGGGCGCGGGCCAGCCCCGCCACCGCCAACCGCGCCAGCTCCGGCAGTGCGGCGGCGGCACTGGCGGCCTCGATCAGCGGCGGCGCTTCCGGCGCGATGGCGGCCCAGGCATGCAGCAGCGGCGCGGCGGCCTCGCGGCTCGGCGCCACCAGGGCCAGCACCCCGGCCGGCGGCGCCGGCAGCGGCAGCACCGCGAGCACCGGGTCGGTGCCGGGGCGATGCAGGCGCAGCCCCGCAGCATCCTCGCGCAGCAGCCAGAGCGAGAGGCCGGGCAGCGCCAGCGCCTCGGCCTCCGCCACCCTCTCCAGCGCCAGCAGCAAGGGCTGGCCGGAATGCAGATGCCGCAGCGCCGCAGGGTCGATCAGCAGGGTCATCGGGGGGGACTCGGAACAGGGTTCCAGGGGCAGCAGGCGGTCCAGATGGTCGAGGAATTCCCGCATGGTCGCGTCCCAGCCCGCCTGCCGCAGCCGGGCGGCGGCGCGGGCGCCGATCGCGGCCAATTCCTCGGGCCGGGCGGCGAGCCGCGCCAGGATCGCCACCATGGCGGCGATGATCGCGCTCTCCGGCTGGTCGTGCCGCACCAGGAAGCCGTCCACCCCGTCCTCCAGGATCTCCGCCACCGCGCCGACATCGGTGGCGATGACGGCGCAGCCCATGCGCTGCGCCTCCAGCACGGTGAGCGGCACGCCCTCGAAGCGGGAGGGCAGCAGCACGGCATCCGCCCAGGCATAGAGCGCGTCCAGCGCCGCCGGCGCCAGGGCCGGCGGCTCGATCGCCACGCCGAGATCGGGCGGTGGCGCATCCAGCACCGGGCGGCCGACCACCCGCCATTCCACCAGGCCGCGCGTGCCGGCGATGACGGCGGCCAGCCTATCCAGCCCCTTCTGCGCATCCAGCCGGCCGAGGAACAGCGCCCGCAGCGGCCCCCCCCGCGCGCGCCTGCCGCGCCGCGCCGGCGGCGGCGATGCGCCCGGGTTCGGCGGGATAGGCCGGGGCATTCCGTAACAAGTGCAGCTTGGCCGCCGGCACCCCCTGCGCGATGCACCAATGCCGCAACTGGTCGGAGATCACGGTGAAGCCGTCATAGGCATGTTCATAGGCGAGCGCACTGTGCGGCGTGCCGAGCGGATCGCCCCAGGCCCCGCGCTCCACCAGATGCAGCCCGCAGAAGGTTTGGATGCCGAGGCTGCGCAGCCGCGCCATCAGCGCATGCCCGCCCAGGCTATGGGTATTCAGCACCGCATCCATGCCGGCCAGCAGGCCGAGCGCATCGGTGGCGCCGGGCCGGCTGCCGAAGGCGGCGATCTCGGCGCCGAAATAGGGGTTGCGCCACTCGGCCTCGTTCGCCTCCAGGGCGGGCAGCAGGTTGATGCTCTCGAAAGCGGCCGGCATCCCCTCCGGCCAGGCGATGCGGCTGGCGCCGAGCACGAACAGGTGCGTCCGCCAGCCGCGCGCGCGCAGCACCAGGGCCTGGTTCAGCACCACCCGCTCCACCCCACCCAGCGCAAAGAGCGGCAGCACGAAGCCGAAGCTGCGCCGCCCCGGCTGCGGCGGGCAGGGCAGCAGGGTGCCGAGGCCGGCGAGCGCCCCGACCCGCGCCGCGGCGGTGTCGCGCCGGCCGCGGAAATCCTGGCGCCAGCCGGACGGTAGCAGCGAGCGGCGGCGGCGCGCCCGGTCCAGGCTGGCCGCCTCCAGCAGCAGGAAGCGGAGCAGCAGGCTTTCCCGGGGCGGGCCGGGTTGCGGCGCCTCGGCGGCGAGGTCTTCCGGCGCCCGGTCCCGCGGAGGCTCCAGCGGGGCGGCCTGCATCGCGCCGTCCGGCAGCGCCGGCTCCTGCCTTGCCGGATCGGGCAGCGGCAGGCCCGGCGTGCCGGGCGGCAGCGGCAGGCCGACCCGGATGCGCCGGAGACGGGGCTTCGGCCGCGGCCCGGCCAGGCTCGCCAGCCAGTCCAGCCGCCTCTCCCAGGGGCTGGCGCCGAAGAGGGCCTCCTCCTCCGCCTCCGCCTCCTCGGCATCGAGGCTCCGGGCCGCGGCATCCTCGGCCCAGCCGTCATCGGGCCAAGCCTCGCCGGGGCGTGCCCGGCCGGAGAGGGCGCTGCCGGGCCGCACCTTGCCGGCATGCAGGCTGCGGGACCGGCGCCGATCGGGCCGGGCCTTTCCGGACCGCCCCTCCTCCCGTCGCCCGTCCTCGGGCCGGTCATCCGCGGGCCGGTCATCCTCGGCCGGATCGCGCCGCGTCTCCTCGGCGGGGCCGGTCAGGCTGCCGGCCCTGGCGAAGATCGCCGCGACGCCGCCGAGCCCGCCGGCCCCGGGGCGCCCCTCCACCACCACTTCCCCGGCCTCGCACGCGACGATCTCCACCGCCACCAGGTCGCGGCCGCGCAGGGCAGTCTCCGCCAGCCAGAACAGGTTGCGGATCAGGCCATGGTCGCGGAGCAGCGCCAGCGCCTCCTCCGTGGCGAAGACCAGGATGGCGGGCCAGGCCCGCGCCGCCGGGGCGGCCTCGGCCGCCAGCAGGCGCTGCCGCGCAAGGGCGGCGGGCACTACCTCCAGCGGCGGCCCCGCCGGGTCGAGCAGCAGCCGCACCTCCGCCCGGTCCGGCGTGTGCAGCGCGAAGCGCGGCGCCTCCGCCGCCTCCAGCGCCAGCAGGCGGCCCGGCCGGAGCAGCGCCGCGTGCTTGCGGTGGAGCGCGGCCAGCAGCGCCGGGCGCTGCCGTTCCGAGGCCGCCAGCATGCTTTCCGGACGGCGGCGATAGAGGAAGCCGGAGTGCGGCAGATGCTGCCCGGCGAAGCCGGCGGCGGCGGCCTGCAACCAGAAATCCCAGTCCTCGAAGCCGCCGCGCATGGTCTCGTCGAAGCGCGGCCCAGCCTCGAAGACCTCGCGCCGGACCAGGCTGCCCGCCTCGCAGTAATTCTGCGCCAGGAGTTGCAGCAGCGACCAGTCGCCCGCCGCCGACCAGTTCCTTGTGCCGCCGAACTCGTCGAAATCCGGGTAGAGCCAGCCGATCCCGGGCGGCGCCGCCTGCATGGCCGCCCAGGCGCGTGCCAGGAAGGGCGGCAGCAGCCGGTTGTCGGCATCCAGGAAGAACAGCGCGCGGCATGAGGGGAAGGCGGCGAGGGCGAATTCCACCCCGGTATTGCGCGCCGCCGAAAGCCCGCCATTCCGCCGCCTGAGCAGGAAGACCTGGCCGGGATGCAGGGCGGCGAAGCCCTGCGCGGTTTCGGCGGTCTCCGGGAAGGGGCAGCCATCATCCACCACCACCACGGCGGTGGGCGGCGCCCCCCTGCTGGCCGAGCGCGGAGGCGATAGCCTCGGCCAGCAAGCCGGGCTGGCGCCAGGCGGGGATGATGACGGCAAGGGTGATCTCGCCCGGCCCGGCCTGGGGCGCCGGCGGCATGGGTCCGTCATTCATTCCAGGCTGGCATCCCCGGCGCGCGGCCCGGCCAGGGCGCGCAGCAGCCCGGCATAGTGCCGGAACATCGCGGCTTCGTCATGCGCGACCGCATGCTGCCAGGCCGCCGCCACCTTGCGCCAGCGCCGCGCCGGCTCGGCCAGGCTGGCCGCCACCCGCCCGGCCAGGCTGCCGGCGGTGGCCTCGCCCGCCACGGCGGCGAGGTCGAAGGCGGCATCGCCGAAGGCTTCCAGCGCCGCCTCGGTCGCCACCACCGGACAGCGCCGCGCCGCCGCTTCCAGGAAGACCAGCGGGCAGCCCTCCAGCCGCGAGGGCAGCAGCAGCGCATCGGCGGCCAGCAGCCATTCCGCCACATCCCCCATTTGGCCGAGCAGCCGGAGCGGGCCGGGCCGGGCCGCACCACCGGCCGCGGGATGCGCCGCCAGCACCGGCGCGAGCGGCCCCTCGCCGAGCGCCGCCAGCACCATGCCCGGCGGCAGCCGCTGGGCGATGCCGGGCAGCAGGTCGGCACCCTTGTTCGGCTCCAGCCGTCCGGCGAAGACCAGCAGCGGCGCCGTCCCCGGCAGGCCGAGCAGCCGCCGCTTCGCCGCCCGCGCCGCCTCGCGCTGCCCCGGCCGCTCCCGCGGGAGGGGAACGCCGTTCGTCACGGTGGTGACGGCCCCCGGTGGCAGGCCGAAACAGGTGGCGAGCCGCGCCGCCACCGGGTCCGAGACCGCCACCCAGCGAGTCGGGCCGGGCCGCAACGCCTGCGCCGCCGCAATGGTGGGCGGGTCCAGCTCGCGCGGTGCCAGATGCGCCACCGCCAGCACCGGAACCCCGGCCTCTGCCAGCGCCTGCTGGATGCCAAGCCCATGGGTCGGCCAGGGCAGCGGCAGGATGGCGGCATCCGGCCGCGCCGCCAGGATCGCCGCCATGGCCGCCGCCGCCTGGCGACGGATATTCGCCTCCGCCGCCACTTCCGGGTACCAGCCGATCGCGAGCCCCTCCAGCCCCGGCGCCAGATCGGGGCCGAGCAGGGCGGCGAAGCGTGGCCGCAGCGCCGGCTCGATCGCCAGCCGCAACGTGAGGCCGGATCGCGCCAGGGCGCGGGCGAGGGCGACACTATGCACCTCCACCCCGCCGATGCCGCCGGAGGGCAGCAGCATCAGGACCCGCCTCACGCCGCTGCGGGCCGCAGCACCAGCAGATGCGCGGCGCCATGCGCGCGTTCGGCCAGCAGGGCGAAGCCGGGCGGCGGCGTGGCACTGGTGCCGTATTCGGCGCAGATCAGGGCCCCGGGCGCGATCCAGCCGGATTTGCCGAGGGCGGCCAGCGCCGTCTCCACCAGCGCCTCGCCATAGGGCGGGTCGAGGAAGATCAGATCGCAGGGTGCCGTGGCACGTGGCGGCTGGGTGGCATCGGCGGCGAGCACGGTGGCACGCGCCTCCTCCCGGCATGAGGCGATATTGGCGCGCAGCGCGGCCAGGGCGGCACGATCGTTCTCCAGGAAGACCGCCTCCGCCGCGCCGCGCGAGAGCGCCTCCAGCCCCAGCGCGCCGGTGCCGGCGAAACCGTCCAGCACGCGGGCGCCCTCCACGCATTCGCGGCCGGCCCAGGGGGCGTGCCAGAGCATGTCGAACAGGGCCTGACGCACCCGCTCGGCGGTGGGGCGGGTGGCCTGGCCGGGCGGCGCGACCAGCCGGCGCCCGCGATGGCGGCCGGCGATGATCCTCACCCTTCGCCCTTGGGCTCGTCCGGGGGCGGCGCGCCCGCGGCCTTCCGCCCCGGCCGGGGCGGCGTGGCGAGGCCGAGCTGCTCGCGCAGCACCTTCGGGTTCACCTCCTCCACCGCGCCGCGCGGCAGGGCGCCGAGCTGGAAGGGGCCATAGGCGGTGCGGATCAGCCGGGTCACGCCGAGGCCGAGATAGTCCATCACCCGGCGGACCTCGCGGTTCTTGCCCTCATGCAACGACACGGTGAGCCAGGCATTGGCGCCCTTGCGGGAATCAAGCCCCGCCTCGATCGGCGCATAGCGCAGGCCCTCCACCGTCACGCCGCGCGCCAGCGCCTCCAGCGCCCGCTCATCCACCATGCCATGCACGCGCACCCGGTAGCGCCTGAGCCAGCCATTGGCGGGGAGTTCCAGCCGGCGGGCCAGCGCGCCGTCATTGGTCAGCAGCAGCAGCCCCTCGGAAGTGAGGTCGAGCCGGCCGATGGAGACCACGCGCGGCAGGCCGGGCGGCAGGGTCTCGAAGACCGTCGGGCGGCCCTTCTCGTCGCGATGGGTGGTCACGAGGCCGGCCGGCTTGTGGTAGCGGAACAGCCGGGTGCGCTGCGGCTCCGCGACCGGCTTGCCGCCCACCGTCACCAGGTCGCCGGGCTTGATGAAGGTGGCCGGGTTGTCCACGACCCGGTTCTCCAGCCGCACCCTGCCCTCGGCGATCAGCTTCTCCGCATCCCGCCGGCTGGCCACCCCGGCGCGGGCGAGCCATTTGGCGATCCTCTCTCCGCGTTCCGGTGCGTCCTCCGTGGTCACCGCCGGCAGGCCTGCACGAAAGCCTCGAAGATCAGCGGATCGGCCGGGTCCACCGCGTATTCCGGGTGCCACTGCACGCCGAGCGCGAAGCGGTAGCCGGGATGCTCGACCCCCTCCACCACCCCGTCCGGCGCCGTGGCATTCACCACCGCGCCCGCGCCCGGCGAGGCCACCGCCTGGTGATGCGCGCTGTTCACCGCCATGCGCTCGCGGCCGGTGATGCGCGCCAGCAGCGTGTCGGGGGCGATGGCGATGGGATGGCCGGGCTGGTCGCGCGGATTGGGCTGCTCATGCTCCAGCGCGGCCTCGATGCTGTCCGGGATGTGCTGGATCAGCGTGCCGCCCAGCGCCACGGCCAGAAGCTGCTGGCCGCCGCAGATGCCGAGCACCGGGATGTCGCGCGCCAGCGCGCCCCGTGTAACGGCCAATTCGAAATCGGTCCGCCCCTCCTTCAGGGTCACGGTCGGATGCGCCGGGCCGCCGCCATAGAGCGCGGGATCGACATCGAAGGCGCCGCCGGTCACCACCAGCCCGTCGATCTCGGCCAGATAGGCTTCCGCCAGCTCCGCCTGGTGCGGCAGCGCCACCGGCAGCCCGCCGGCCTCGGCAATGGCGGCGAAGTAGTTCTTGCGGAGCGCATACCAGGGCAGCTTGGAGTAGCCGCCCGGCTCCTCCGCATCCAGGGTGACGCCGATGACGGGGCGGGATCTGCTCATGCGCCGTTGCTAGCGCTCCATGCCATGCCGGGGCAAGCGGCGGGATGGGCCATCCTGCCTAATCCGGCGGCTTGGCTTCGCCGGTATCCTCGCGCCCGTCCAGGATCGCCTCCTGGGCGCGGCGGAAATCCGCCTCCCCTGCCTGGGGCACCCGCTCGCGCGCCGCGGCGACGGCCTCGGGCCGGTGGCACAGCCGTGCCAGCAGCGGCAGGTGGTCGGAGCCGATATCGGGCAGCCGCTCCACCGCGAGCAGCCGGAATTCCGGGGTGAAGAAGACATGGTCGATCGGGAAGCGCAGCGGCCCCGGCAGCCAGGTGGGAAAGGTGGCGAAGACGCCGCGGCCGACCCTGGGGTCCAGCATGCCGCCGACGCGCTGCAACAGCCGCGTCACCGGCGACCAGGCCACGGCGTTCAGGTCTCCGCCGATCAGGGCCGCGCCGCCGCCGCGCACCTCCTCCGCCGCCAGAAGCAGTTCCGCATCCCGCTGGCCGGTGCCCTCGCTGGGCAGGGGCGGCTTCGGGTGCAGGCCGTGGAAGGTCACCACCGCGCCGGAGCGCAGGCGGAGGCCGGTGCGGAGCGAGGGCACATAGCCGCTGACCAGATGGCGGACCTCCGGCTGCACCGTATCGAGCCGCGTATAGAGCGCGAAGCCCCAGAAATCCGCCCGCGGATGCAGGACGTGATGCGGATAGGCCGCTTCCAGCGGTTGCAGGGCGTGGACCCAGCCCGGGTCCACCTCCACGGCGAAGACCGCATCGGGGTCGGCGCGGCGCACCGCGTCGAGGAAGGGCCCGGCGCCCTGGTTGCTGACCCGCAGATTGGCGACCACCACCGAGAGGCGGTCCTCGGGCGCGCAGTCCCCGGCCGGCAGGGCCTGCACGGGATGCAGGGGGGTATAGGGCCAGAGCCAGCGGAGCTGCAGCCCGAGCGCCGCCACCAGGCCGGCGAGCAGCGCCCAGCTCGCCGCCCGCCGGTCGAGCAGGGGCCAGGCGGCCATCGCCAATACCAGCAGCAGGGCAAGGAGCGGCCGCGGGAAGTCGAGCGCGCGCACCCACCAGTCATCGGTCGGCACCAGCGGCGCCAGGGTGGCGCCGACCAGGGTGAGGCCGGCTGCCCAGACGGCGATGCGAATGCCGTCGCGCCTGGTCATGCCGCGCCATCCCGCCGCGCCTCGGGAGGGGATCGAAGGGGGGGCCGGTTCCATCATGCGCTCCGCTCCTCCTCCCCGCCGTGCCGGCCCGCTGCTTCAAGCGCCAGGGAGGCCGAAGGTTCGGAGACCGTTTCCCGCCCCGCTTCCCGGCTGTCGCAACCGGCCGGTCTCTGGTCTGATCGCAGGGCACCGCAGGGGCGATGCGGCCGGGCAAAGGAGGCAGGGTGACGCCGATCGAGATCGCGCTGGCCGAGGCCCGCGCCGCCGCCGCGCGGGGCGAGGTGCCGGTCGGCGCCGTGGTGAGCGATGCCACGGGCCGGATCCTGGCCCGCGCCGGCAACCAAGTGGAGGCGCTGCACGACCCCTCCGCCCATGCCGAGATGCTGGCGCTGCGTGCCGCCGCGGCGGCGCGGGGCGGCAAGTGGCTGGCCGATTGCACCCTCACCGTGACCCTGGAGCCCTGCCCGATGTGCGCTCAGGCCGCCGCCTTCTTCCGGGTGGGGCGGGTGGTCTTCGGTGCCTATGACCCGAAGGGCGGCGGGGTGGAGCATGGCGCCCGCATCTTCGCCGCCGCCTCCTGCCACCATCGGCCGGAGGTGGTGGGCGGCCTGCGGGAGGGTGAATGCGCGTCTCTGCTGCGGGAATTCTTCGCGGCGCGGCGATAGGACCGGCCTCGCGCCGGATAGGGCCGCCACCGGCACGCGGCCGGCGATCCCGGCGGCGGGTCAGCCCTGCGGCGAGACGGGCCGTGGTGGCAGTTCGGCAGGCGGCTCGGGCTCCGCCACTTCCTGTTGCGGGCCGGTGCTACCGGCGGTCGGCGGCAGGCCGGCCACCCCGGCGAGACTCGCCGAGAGCAGGATGCGCCGCAGGAAATCCCCCCCAGGGGTCCACGCGCTTCATCCCTGCCGGTCCCCGGGCCGGGGTGATCCGCCGCGCCGCGTCGCAAGCCTGATCTGCATCTGCCGCGTCCCATCCATCGGCGGCAGCATGGCGGGCGCATGTGGCGCGAAGACGGCGGCCATGCAACCGAATGTTTCCGAAGAGCCCATCAATGCGCGCCTTTGGATCACGACTCTGTGATGGCGCCACGCCGGCGATACGGCGGCGGAAGGACCGCCGGGCGCGGATGGGCCGGTTGACGGGGTTCGGGCCGAAGGCTTGAACCCCGGGCGGGGGCCACGAGGGAAGGGACGTCCCATGCCGACACGCCGCAAGCTGCTCGCCACGCCACTGCTCGCCACGCCGCTGCTGCTGCCCGGCGCGGCGCGTGCCCAGGAAGCACCCTGGCCGTCCCGCCCGGTGCGGATCGTCATCCCCTATCCGCCGGGCGGCAGCACGGATGTGCTCGGCCGCGCCCTGGCGGAGCGGTTGCAGGCGGCGATCCCGGGCTCGACCTTCGTGGTGGAGAACCGGCCGGGCGGCGCCGCCGTGGTCGGCACCCAGGCGGTCGCGGCGGCGGCGGCGGATGGCTATACCCTGGCGCTCGGCAACAACCAGACCCATGCGGCCAATGCCGCCATGGTGCGGGACCTGCCCTATCGCCCGATCGAGGATTTCGCCCCGATCGGCCGCTTGGCCGAAGTGCACCACGCGCTGGTGGTGCCGGCCTCCTCCCCGGCCCGCAGCCTGGCGGTACTGGCGGCGCGGGGGCGCGAGGGCGGCCGGCTCACCTATGCCTCCTCCGGCGTCGGCTCGGCCAGCCATGTCATTGCGGAGAGCTTCGTCCGGCGGGAGCGGCTGGAGGCGACGCATGTGCCCTATCGCGGCGGCGCCCAGGCCACCACCGATACCGTCGGCGGCGTGGTGGATTTCTTCGTCTCCACCTGGCCGCAGGTGGTGGCGCTGGTGAAGGACGGGCGGCTGCGCTGCCTCGGCATCGGCGCGCCCGCCCGGCTGCCGGAGCTGCCCGAGGTGCCGACCTTCGCCGAGGCCGGCGCGCCCTACATGGCGGTGGATGCCTGGTTCGGCCTGTTTGCCCCCGCCCGCACCCCCGCCCCGGTGATCGGGCGGCTTTCAGAGGCGCTGCCACGGCTGCTGGCGGAGCCGGAACTGGCGGCGCGGCTGACCGGCCTCGGCTTCCAGGCGGCACCCCTGCCGGCCGCCGCCTTCGCCGCCTTCCAGCGCAGCGAGGTGGAGCGCTGGCGCGACCTGGTGGAACTGACCGGCATCCGGCTGGAAGGCTAGAGCAAACTCCGTCCGGGTGGAATCACCCGAGCGGAGTATTTGCTCGATGAAACAAAAGGCTGGAGTGGATTCCGTGAGCCCATGCGAACGGAAGAAACTCTAGGCCGGAGCGCGGGCCGGCCTGGAGGCGCGGGTGGCCCGCCTGGCTTGGCCACCCAGGCAGAAGCTGGCCATGGCCTGGAGCGAAAGCGCCGGCCGGCGCCGCCATGCGGTTCCGTCGCTTGGTCCGGCAGTGTCACGTTCCTGCGAGATTGATATTGGATCGTTACGTGTTTCTTAATTCGCCCTAGAGTTGCGCCCTACGAGACGGGACCACTTGTTCCGCAGGGTGCAAAAAAGGCGAAACTCATTGCGCGGTGGGACCAGGACCGGCAGCATCGCTTCCCTTGGGCTGCGCAGCGGACCCTCGCTACGCGGCAGGCTTTTCGCGCTTGCCGGGCTGCTGGCCCTGGCGATGGCCGGGCTGGCCGGGATCGCGGTGCTGGAAGCCCGGGGCGCGGCGCGCGACCGCGCGGCCGGCCAGCTTCTCGGCACGACCCGCATCCTGGCCCGTGTGGTGGACCACGAATTCGGGGAGGTCGAGGCGTTGCTGCTCGGCCTCGGCACCTCGCCGGCACTCGATCCGCTGCAGCCGGCGGTCTTCCTGGCACAGGCGGAGCAGGTGCTGGACCGGCTCGGCGGCGGGCCGATCCTGCTGCTCGGCGCCGATGGACGGCTGCTGTGGAGCACGGCGGTCCCGCCGGCAGTGCCAACCGCCGGGCCACCGGGGCTGCTGGCGGCCCTCGGCACCGGCCGCTTGGCCATCAGCGATCTCCTCGCCGGCCCCGCCCCGCGGGCCGTTTCCATCGCACTTGGCGTCCCGTTGCGGCGCCCCGCCGGCGACGCGGCGGCTGGGGCGATGCCCGCGGTGCTCGGCGCCTATCTGCCGCCCACCCTGCTGGCCGAGGCGCTGGCCGGGCAGTGGTTGCCGCAGGATTGGGTGGCGGCGGTGCTGGACCGCCGGTCCGGCATCGTGGCTCGGACGATGCAAGGGGCGGAGATTCTCAGTGGCCCCGCCATGGAAGAGGTCCGGGCGGGGCTCGCCGGGGCGGCCGAGGGCATCCTTCCGCGGCTGCGGACGCAGGACGGCACCCGGCATGTGGTGGCCTTCGCCCGCGCCCCGCGCAGCGGCTACGCCGTGCTGGTGCAGGTGCCGGAGGCCGGATTCGGCGGCGCATGGCAGGCGGCGCTGCTGCGGGCCGGGATGCTGGGCCTGGTTCTGGCTCTTGCGGGATTCGCCTTGGCGGGACTGCTGGCGCAGCGCATCGCCCAGGGCTTGCGCGCGCTGGGCGAAAGGATGCCGGCGCCGCCCGGGTTTCGGGAACTGGATGAGCTGGCGGGTAGGCTGGCCGCCTCCGCGCAGCAGCGCGACGCGGCCGCGGCGGCGCTGCATGACCGCAACGAATGGCTGGAGGCGAGCCAGCGCGCAGCCCAGGTCGGCACCTGGGACTGGGATCTCGGCACCGGTGTCCAGCGCTGGTCCGACCAGCAATTCCGGCTGCATGGGCTGGAGCCGGCGGCGCCGGGCGAGGTGGGGCCGGAAACCTGGCATGCCTGCATCCACCCGGAGGATCTCGCCCAGGTGATAGTGGCGGGGCAGGAGGCGCTGCGCACCGGCAGCCTCGATACCGAGTTCCGGGTGCGGCACCCGGACGGCAGCATCCGCTGGCTGGCCAGCCGCGCCGTGCTGGAGCGCGATGCCGAGGCCAGGCCGCGCCGGCTGCTCGGCCTGGACATCGATATCACCGACTACCGCGTCCTGCAGGCCGAGCGCGAGAAGCTGCTGCGGATGAAGGACCTGGTGGTGCTGGAGATGCACCACAGGGTCAAGAACAGCCTGCAATTGCTGCATGGCATGCTGCTGATGCAGGCGCGCAGCGTGCCGCCGGACGCCGCCGCCCGGCTGCGCGAGGGCGCGGCGCGGGTGCTGATCGTGGCCGCGCTGCACCGCCGCCTCTACGAGGAAGAGGCGGAGCAGGGCACCGACCTCGCCACCTATCTCACCGGGCTGATGCAGGACCTGCGCGGCTCGCTGCTCGGCGCCACGCCGGGGCGGAGCATCGAATTGCGCATCGAGCCCGGCTTCCGCCTCGCGGTCAGCCAGCTCGCCCCCTTCGGCCTGGTGGTGGCGGAGCTGGTGACCAATGCGCTGAAATACGGCGCCGGCCCGGTGGTGGTGATCTGCCGGCATGGGCCAGAGGGCATGGAACTGGCCGTGCAGGATGACGGGCCGGGCTTCCCGGCGGAATTCGATCCGGGCCGCGCGCGCGGCCTCGGCATGCGGCTCTCGCTCGCGCTGGTGCGGCACCACCATGGGCGGCTGGAGATCGACCGGGCGGCGCCTGGCGGGCGGGTGGTGCTGACCCTGCCGGAGGCGCCGGGCAGCGGCCTCAGCTACGCCGCTCCCAGCCCCGCGGTCCCTGCTGCCAGTAGCTGAGCGTGTGGCCGGCGGCTTTGGCGGTCCTCCAGCGGGCGCGGGCGGCGGTGACGGCGGCCTCGTCATTGCCGTCAAACAGGTCCAGCACGCGGTCGAACAGGGGAAGCCGGGCGGACTCCACGCCGTCCAGCAGGAACAGGAAGCGGGCGCCATTGGGGGCGCCCGCCTCCGGCGCATCCTCGGCGGTGAGCCAGATCGGCTGGTCCGCGGCCTGGCCGGTGGCAGGGCTGCCATGCGGCAGCCAGTCCGGCTCGGCGGAGAGCCAGAGCGCCGCGTCCAGCGCCGCCACCCGCTCGGCGCTGCCGGCCAGCACCATGGCGCGGCCGCCGCCTTCCAGCACGCGGCCGAGCAGGCGCGGCAGCACCTGCTCCAGCGGGCTGCGGGTGAGGTGGTAGAAGCCGATCTCCGCCATCGCGCGGGCCGCGCTCAGCCCTCGTAATGCTCCGCCACCAACCGGTCCAGCAGCCGTACGCCGAAGCCGGTGGCGCCCTTCGGCACCGTCGGCTGGTCCTTGGTGGCCCAGGCGGTGCCGGCGATGTCGAGATGCGCCCAGGGCATCGGGCCGGACTTGGTGCTGACGAAACGCTGGATGAACTGCGCCGCGGTGACGGAGCCGCCCGGCCGGCCGCCGACATTCTTCATGTCGGCGATGTCGGACTTGATCTGCTTGTCATAGGCCTCGCCGAGCGGCATCCGCCAGCAGGGCTCGGCCACGGCCTTGCCGGCGGCCAGGATGCGCCCGGCCAGCTCGTCGTCATTGCTGAAGAGCCCGGCATGTTCATGGCCAAGGGCGATGATGATGGCGCCGGTGAGCGTCGCTAGGTCCACCATGAAGCGCGGCTCGAACCGCTCCTGGCAATAGGCGATGACATCGGCCAGCACGAGGCGGCCTTCGGCATCGGTATTGATCACCTCCACCGTCTGGCCGGAATAGGTCTTCACCACATCGCCCGGCCGCTGCGCCGTACCGGAGGGCATGTTCTCGACCAGCCCCACCAGCCCCACCGCATCCACCTTGGCGCGCCGCCCGGCGAGCGCGGCCATCAGCCCGACCACGGCGGCGCTGCCGGCCATGTCGAATTTCATGTCCTCCATGCCGGCGGCCGGCCTGATAGAGATGCCGCCGGTATCGAAGGTGACGCCCTTGCCGATGAAGGCCACCGGGTTCTGCGCCGCGCGGCCCTTGCCGTTCTTGCCGCCGGAAGCGCCGAGCCACTGCATCACCACCACCCGCGGCTCGCAGGCCGAGCCCTGTGCCACGCCGAGGAGCGCGCCGAAGCCGAGCTTCTTCATCTCCTTCGGCCCCAGGATCTCGACCTGCACGCCGAGCTTCTCCAGGCCCTGGCAGCGATCCGCCATCTCCTCCGGGTTCAGGATATTGGGCGGCTCGGAGACCAGGTCGCGGGCCAGGAAGACGCCATCCGCCGCGGCGCGGAGCGGGGACCAGGCGGTCTTGGCCTCGGCGGTGGCATCGGTGGCCACCGTCACGCGCTCCAGCTTCGGCTTCTCCTCCTCCTTCTCGGTGGTGCGGTAGCGGCTGAAGCGGTAGCTCCGCAGCAGGAGCCCCATGGCCAGGGCGGCGGCCAGCGGCGCCGGCAGCGCCTCGGCCGCGATCACCGCCTCGCGCTCGGCGGTGATGAGGGGGGAGGATGGCGCCGCCCGCGGCCTCCGCCGCCTCCGGCGTGAGCTCGGCCGATTTGCCGAGGCCGATCGCCACGATGCGGGAGGGGCCCTGGGTGCCGTTGTCGAGCGCCGGCGCCCAGATGGTGCAGCTCTGCCCCTTGCGGCCCTTGAAGCTGGCGGCGGCGAGCGCGCGTTCCACCGCGCCGCCGCTCGCGGCATCCAGCACCTGGCGCAGCCCGGCTGCGATGCTGTCTTCCGCCACCGGCAGCACCAGCGCGCCATGGCGGGGCAGGGCGGGCTTCACGAAGGCGATGTCGAGCATTCTTCCGGGACCCCAGCGCAGTGATTGGACCCGGAGGATAGCACCGCCCCGCCCGGCTGCCGCAATCGGGCCAGGCGGTGCTGCTTTGCAGGGGGGCGCAGCGCGGCTAAACCCCCGCGCATGAATGATCCGGGATTGCTGGAATTGGCCGCCGGCCTGGCCCGCCGCGCCGCGCATGCGATCCAGGCGGTGCGCCGCGCCGGCTTCGTCGTGGACCGCAAATCCGACGAGAGCCCCGTCACCGAGGCCGACCGCATCGCCGAGGCGCTGATCGTCGAGGGGCTGCGCCAGGCCGCGCCGGGCATCCCCGTGGTGGCGGAGGAGGAGGTGGAGGCCGGCATCGTCACCGCCCCCGCCGCGCGCTTCTGGCTGGTCGATCCGCTGGACGGCACCCGCGATTCGCCAGGGGCGGCGATGAATACGCGGTCTGCATCGGCCTGGTGCGGGACGGGCGGGCACATCTCGGCGCCCTCGCTTTGCCGGCGACGGGGGAGGTGTTTGCCGGCCTGGCCGGCGCCGGCGCCTGGAAGCAGCAGGAGGAGGGGCCGCGCCAGGAGATCCGGGTGCGGCCGGTGCCGGCGGCGGGGCTGACCGTGCTGGCCAGCCGGCAATATGCCGATGACCCGCGGCTTGGCCCCTATCTGGCGGGGCGGCCGGTGGCGGAGCGGCGGGGCCTGGCCTCGGCGCTGAAATTCTGCCGGGTGGCGGAGGGGGCGGCCGATCTCTACCCCCGCTTCGGCCCCACCATGGAATGGGACACCGCCGCCGGCCAGGCGCTGGTGGAGGCGGCCGGCGGCAGCGTGACCGAGGTGGAGGGCGCGCCGCTCCGCTACGGCAAGCCGGGCTGGCGCAACCCCTCCTTCGTCTGCCACGGGCGCGGATGACGGCGCTGCTGCCACCGGCCGAACTCGCCCGCGCCGCCGCCCTGCTGCGCGCCGGCGAACTCGTCGCCTTCCCGACCGAGACGGTCTATGGGCTCGGCGGCGATGCCGGGAATGGGCGGGCGGTGGCGGGGATTTTCGCCGCCAAGGGAAGGCCGCATTTCAACCCGCTGATCTGCCACTACCCGGATGCGACGGCGGCCTTCGCCGATGTGGTCGCGGATGCGCGCGCCCGGGCGCTGGCCGCCCGCTTCTGGCCGGGGCCGCTCACCCTGGTGCTGCCGCGCCGCCCGGATTGCCGGGTGGACCTGCTGACGGGGGCGGGGCTGGAGACGCTGGCGGTGCGGGTGCCGGACCATCCGCTGGCGCTGGCACTGCTGCGGCAGGCGGGCGTGCCGGTGGCGGCACCTTCCGCCAACCGCTCCGGCGGGGTGAGCCCGACCACGGCGGCGCATGTGCTGGAGGGGCTTTCCGGCCGCATCGCCGCGGTGCTGGACGGTGGCCCCTGCGGGGTCGGCGTGGAGAGCACGGTGCTGGACCTCAGCGGCGCGGCGCCGCTGCTGCTGCGGCCGGGCGGCGTGACGCTGGAGGCGATCGAGGCGGTGCTCGGACCGGTGGCGCGGGTGCTGCCGACGGCGGGCGCCACGCCCCGCTCCCCGGGGCAGTTGCTCTCGCATTACGCGCCTGCCCTGCCGGTGCGGCGGCATGCCACGGCCATGGCAGCGGATGAGGCGCTGCTGGCCTTCGGCCCGCCCTTGCCCGGCGCCGCCATCACCTGGAACCTCTCCGAGACGGGCGACCTGGCCGAGGCCGCAGCCCGCCTCTTTGCCGGGCTGCGCTGGCTGGATGCGGAGGGTGCGCGGCGAGGCTGCCGTGGCATCGCCGCCATGCCGGTGCCGGAGACGGGGCTCGGCTTGGCCATCAACGACCGGCTGGCCCGCGCGGCGGCACCGCGGCGGTAATGCCAGCGGCCCGGCTCGCTGGGCGCACCACCGCATTCTGGCGCGAGTGAGGCCCGTCAGGCGGCCTTGAAGGGGGTTTCGGACCGTCTGAACGAGACGGTCGAGATAGACGGGTCCCGGCGTGACAGAGCGGCCGGGCGAGCGCGACAGGGCGAAGCGCGAGAGCCCCGCCCCATCGGGCCATGCCCGCCGGCCCCGGCCTTAGGCGGCCGCCTTGCCGGCCGCGAGCGCCTTCACATCGGCCGTGGTCAGTGGCTGGCCGCCGATCCCCCACTCGCCGCTGCGGACCTCCTGGATCGTCACCCAGGTGACGCCACGCATCGCCTCGCCCTCGACCTCGACCATGGCGTCCGTCAGCTTCTTGATGATCTGGCGCTTCTGCTCGGGGGTGAAGACTTCCTCAATCAGGTTCACCTGGATCAGCGGCATGGTTTCCTCCTCTCGACTCTCGGTCATCGCCGGTTTCTGCCCGGGACACCCGGATGCTAGGTCCGGCCACACCCGCCTGCATGATCCCAACATGAGAAATGCATGAGAATGGCGGGAGGCCGGGACCGGCCGGCGCGGCGCAAGCGGAGACCTGTTGGCAACCCTGCCGGAGCGCGTGGCGGCATGATGCGGGTGGTTCAGGCCTCGGCGCCCGGGCGCCCATCCGCCCCTGCACGGTAGACATAGCCAAATCCGCGCACCGTCTCGATCGCGCCGGCGCGGCTGCCGAGCTTGCGCCGCAGCGAGGCCACGACGGCATCCACCACATTGCTGCCGGCATCGAAACGCAGCCCCCAGACATCATGGATCAGGCCATCGCGCGGGACCGCCTCGCCCTGGCGCCCCACCAGATAGGCCATGACGTCGAACTCGCGCCGTGTCAGCGGCACGATCTGGCCATCCACGCGCAGCGCGCGCTTTGCCCGGTCCAGGAGGTCATCCTGCATCGCGATGCCGAGTTCCCTCGCCGCCAGCCGGAACAGCCAGCCATCGACCGAGCCCGGCCCCATGTCGAGCATCGCGGCCTGCATCCGATGGTTGCCGATCGCCACCGGGTCGGGCAGGGGGACGATACCGAGCGTGCTGGCGGCCGCGGCATAGGGCCCGAGATCGGCGAGCGCCATGTAGACGCGCCGCAGTTGTGGCCGCCGTTCCATGTAATGGCGCTTGATATCGAGCCAGCACGCGGCCTGCACCGCGGAGCGGCCTTCGCCCTCCGCCCGGCCCATCCAGCGGCGGAGCAGCAGGGCGGTCTGATTGCCATCGAGCGGGCGCTCGGAGATGTCGCGCAGGAAGCGTGCCGTCACCGGGTCCGCGCGCAGCGTGCCCGCGGCGGCCTCCGCGGCATCGAGTAGGCAATAGAAGCCCTCGACCGCGCGGTCCGGCCCGCGTGCGACGAAGAAGGCATGCGGCGCGGCATCCAGCCAGGTGCCCATCAGCGCGGCGCCGGCCGTGCCATCATGCTGGCTGGCCATGGCGAGGATCGCCGGCCCGTCGCCGGGCCGCGCCGGCTCCACCGCGAAATGCGTGGCGCCCTGCGGGAAGAAGGCCTCCCGGACCACCGGGTTGCGCATCAGGTGGATCAGGTCCGCGGTGCAGCGCCAGAGCTCGGCGGCGGGCGCGGTCTGCGCCTCCCGGCTCAATTGGCGCCAGGCTTCCTGCCGGTAGCGGCGGTGCAATTCGGGATCGGCGGCATGCAACTCGGCCGCCAGCGCCTCACGCACCGCTTCGTGCATCGCGAGCCCGTCGCGCATGGCCGTGACGAAGGGCAGCGCCGCGAGACGGTCGTATAGCGCACCGGGGTCGGATTGCGGCCGCAGCGCACGCAGCAGGCCGATGCTGACGCGGCGTGCGATGGAGGCAGCCCGCAGCCCCTCGCGCGTTTCCGCATCGGTGACATCGCCGAGATAGCGTCGGGCGAGTTGGGGAATCACCACCTCCAGCGGCTGCGCGCCATCCGATGACAGGGACTGCGCCGCCCGGGCCGCGAGGGCGAGGGCGAGCGGGTGCCCCGCGGCAAAGCCGATGATTCGTGGCGCCGCGTCCTGCGGCACCTCGAGCCGCTCCAGGAGCGCGGTCGCTTCGGCGACGGAGAGCATGCCGAGGGGCATTGCGCGGAACAGGCCCTGCCACTCCGGCGCCTCCGTCCAGGCGGCGGTGGGCGGCAGGCGGCTGGCCAGCAGGACCAGCGTGCGCTCGGGCAGGGCGGGCACCAGGCGCTGGCGCACCCAGGCGTCGAGCAGGCCGAAATGCTCATAGGCATCGAAGGCCAGCAGGAGGGGGGTGGGGCCGGCCGCAAGGGCCGCCGCGACGGTATCGAGCCGCGGCGCGCAGCCCAGGGACTGGCCCAGCTCCTTCAGCACGCCGCGCTCCGTCGGTTCGATGCTGCCGCACTCCACCGCAAGCACGGCCGCACCGGCGCCGCGCGCCTCCTCTGCGAAGGCTGTCAGGACGGCCGACTTGCCGACGCCGGACAGTCCATGCAGGTGGATGACGGCAGGTGCCCCCTCCGCCAGCGCCCGCCGCAATTGACTGAGTTCCGCCTGACGCCCGACCAGGCGCTCCCTTGCATTGCGCGACAGGCGATCGCGGATTGTCGGACACATCGCCGGGATCCTCCGATCCGAGCAGAACCCAAGTGGCGCCTGATCCGTGGACACGAACACGTCATTTGCGGGGCGGCGCCCAGGCTTACGGAACGGTTCGGAGAATTGGGCAGCCGCCTGTGCCAACTCACCCGACAAGCGGCAGGCTGACGCTCCCCGGCGAAGCCGGCGGCATAAGGGCGCTGTGCCCCGCCGCGGGAGCAAGGGCGTGGTACCGCGAAGGCAGCAGCGCGGCCTGCGTGCGGGTTTGCCGGGCAGGCCGGACGCTGGACCAGGCAGGAAATACGGGGCGTTTCCAGCCGGCACGGCCTTGGACTAGGCTCCCCGCAAGGTCGGCCGCCAGGGCGGGCCAGGAACCAGGTGGGGGAAACATGCAGGCCATCCGAGGCGGGGCGCTCGCGCTCGCGCTGTTCTTCGCGGCGCCCTTGCTCACGCCGTCCGCGGCGCGGGCGCAACTCTCCGACGACGTGGTGCGCGTCGGCGTGCTCACCGACCTCAGCGGCCCCTATGCCGATTTCGCCGGCCCCGGCTCGATCGTCGCCGCGCGGCTGGCGGCGGAGGACCATGGGCCAGTGCGCGGCCGCGCGGTCGAGGTGGTGGGCGGCGACCACCAGAACAAGCCGGATGTCGGCGGCGCCCTCGCTCGCCGCTGGATCGACATCGACCGCATGGACATGATCATCGACATGCCCAATTCCGCCGTGGCGCTGGCGGTGCAGCAGATCGGGCGGGAACGCAACCGCATCATCATCAACACCTCCGCCGCCTCCACCGAGCTCACGGGGCGGCAATGCTCGCCGGTGGGCTTCCACTGGGTCTCGGACAGCTACGCGCTCTCGCATGGCACCACGCGGGCGGTGATGCAGCAGGGTGGCACGAGCTGGTACTACCTCACCGTGGACTATGAGGGCGGCTATGCGCTGGAGCGTGCCTCGGAAGCCGTGGTGAACGCGCAGGGCGGCCGCGTGCTGGGCCGCGCCCGGCACCCGCTGAACACGCCGGACTTCTCCTCCTTCCTGTTGCAGGCGCAGGCCTCGCGCGCGCAGGTGGTGGCCCTGGCCAATGCCGGGACGGATACGGTCAATGCCATCAAGCAGGCCGGCGAGTTCGGGCTGACGCGCCAGGGCCAGCGGCTGGTCGGCATGTTCGTCAACATCACCGATGTGAAGGCGCTGGGCCTGGCCGCCGCGCAGGGGGTGGTGACGACCGAGGCCTGGTACTGGGACCGCGACGACGCAAGCCGCGCCTTCGCCCGCCGCTTCGCCGAACGCCATCGCGGCGCCATGCCGACGCAATACCAGGCCGGCGTCTATTCCGCCGTGCGCCATTACCTCAAGGCCATCGAGGCCGCCGGCACGGATGAGGCCATGGCGGTGGCGGCAAAGATGCGCGAGCTGCCGGTCGAGGACATGTTCGCGCATGGTGGCCGGGTGCGGCAGGACGGGCGGCATGTGCACGACCTCTACCTCGTCGAGGTCAAGAAGCCGGAGGATTCGCACGGCCCCTGGGACCTCTACCGCATCCTCTCCACCATCCCGGCGGACCAGGGCTTCCGCCCGCTGGCCGAGGGCGGCTGCCCGCTGGTGCAGCCATGAGCGAGACACTTGGCTTCATCGGCCTCGGCGCCATGGGCGCGCCGATGGTCCGCCGCCTGCTGGAAGCCGGCCATCGGGTGCTGGCGCATGACCTGAACGCGGTGGCACTCGCCGCCGCCGTGTCGCGTGGCGCCGAGGCGCGCGGCGGCACCGCGGCGGTGGCGGCGGAGGCGGAAACCGTGCTGGTCAGCCTGCCGACGCCGGATGCGGTGCGGCAGGTGGCGCTCGGCCCCGGCGGGCTGGCGGAGGGCGGCGCGCTGCGGCTCTACGTGGACCTCTCCACCACCGGCGCGCGGGTGGCGCAGGCGGTGGCGGCGGGCCTGGCGCCGCGCGGCGTGGTGGCGCTGGATGCGCCGGTGAGCGGCGGCGTGGCGGGGGCGGAGGCCGGCACGCTCTCGGTCATGGCGGCCGGCGACCGCGCCGCCTTCGACCGCATCCGGCCGGTGCTGGAGGTGATCGGCGCCAATACGGTCTTCGTCGGCGACAAGGTGGGGCAGGGCCAGACGCTGAAGCTGGTGAACAACCTGCTCGCCGCCACAAGCTGGGCCGCCGCCTGCGAGGTGCTGGCGATGGGCGCCAAGGCCGGGCTCGACCCGGAACTGATGGTCGGCGTCATCAACAAATCCTCCGGCCGCAGCTTCGCTACCGAGCGGTTCGCCGCCGGCCCGGTGCTGAGCCGCCGCTTCGATTTCGGCTTCCGCATGGAGCTTATGGCCAAGGACATGCGCCTGGCGCTGGAGGAGGCCGAGGCGCTGGGCCTGGTGATGCCCACCTGCAGCGCGGCCAAGCTGCTCTACGGGCTGGCGATGGCGCAGGGCGCGCCGGGCGCCGACGTGACCGAGTTGATGCGGGTGACGGAGGGCTGGGCCGGGACGGAACTGGCCGCGGCGCGGCGGAACGAGGCTTGAAGCGGGTGCCGGGCCGGTCTCGGCCCGGCGCCCCTTTCAGGTATTGCCGCGATAGACCGGCGTCAGCCAGTGCCGGTATTTCTCGACGCGCCCCTCCGCCACGTCGAAATAGAGCCGCTGGATGCGCTTCGTCAGCGCGCCCACTTTGCCGTCGCCAAGGTCATAGCGGTCGAGCGAGACCATCGGCGTGACCTCCGCGCCGGAGCCGCAGAAGAAGGCTTCCTCGGCCATATAGACCTCGGTGCGGTCGATCTCGCGCTCCTGCACCTCGAGGCCGAGTTCGTCGCGGATGAGTTCGATCAGCGTCTCCCGCGTGATGCTCTCCAGGATATCGGCGGTGACGGGGGGCGTGATGACGCGGCCCTGGCGCACCATCATGAAGCAGGCGGCGGGGCCCTCGGCCACCTTGCCGGCGGCATTCAGCATCAGCGCCGCGCCATAGCCGTTGCGCCGCGCCTCGACATGCGCGAGCCGGCTGTTGTGGTAGTTGCCGGCGGCCTTGATGCGGGATGGCATGGCGATGTCGCTGTTGCGCCGCCAGGTGCTGGTGCCCGCGGCCACGCCCTCGGTCAGCGCCTTGCCGCCGGGGCGCTTCACCGCGATGACGAACATGCCGGTGCGGATCTCGTCCGGCAGGTAGGAGGCGCCGCTGTCGCCCTCGCCGAAATAGACGGTGGGGCGGAAATGCACGTCGTTTCTGAAGCCGTTGCGGCGCAGCAGCTCACGGAAGGCGGCGGTGAGGTCCTCGTCGCTATAGGGGATCTGCATGTGCAGCATCCGCGCCGACTGCCGCAGCCGGCGCAGGTGGTCGGCATTGCGGAAGATGTAGAGCTCGTCATGCTCGGCATTGCCGTAGCCGCGCACACCCTCGAAGACCGAGGCGGCGCGGATCACCGCCTCGCTCGCCACATGGATGGTGGCCTCGGCCCAGGGGACGATGCGCCCGTCGAGCCATATGAATTCCGCCTTGCCGGCCATGCGATGCATCCCTCCGCTCTGGCCGGCAGAGTTCCGGGCCGGGGCGCCGGCGTCAAGCCGCGCCCCGCCATGGGCCGGTTCAGGCCGCCGTGCGCTCCAGCAGCTCGATCGAGACGTTCTGCGGGCCGCGGATGAAGGCGATGCGCACGCCGGGCCGCGCCTGCTTCGGCTCCATGGTGAATTGCACGCCACGCGCCTTCAGCTCCGCCGCGGCGGCGTCGATCCCCTGCACGATCAGCCCGAAATGGTCGAGCCCCTGATAGGGCAGATTGGGCGGCGCGGCGACATTCGCATCCGACTGCGCGATGAAGATGCTCTGGCCGCCGAGCTTCAGGTCGATGCGCGGCTTGCCGTCCTGCGTCGTGCGCAGCACCTCCGCGCCCAGCATCTCCTCATACCAGCGGGCGGTGGCCTCGGGATCGGGGCTGCGGAGATGGATGTGGTCGAAGCCGAATTTGGGCATGGGTTCCTCCCTCTGCGTGTCGCCGGATGGGATACTGGTGGTCCGATCCTGACGCTTGGTCCCCAAGCGTCAGGATCGGACCACCAAATCAAGACTAGTGGTGCAAATCCAACGGTCCTTTCCGTTGGATTTGCACCACTAGCATGTCAGGCGTCGCGCCGGGCCTGGGCGTTGCGGACGGACTGGGATACCTGCCCGATCTCGCGCGGGTCCACCCGCACCACATCCGTGATGTTCTCCCTGGGCCGCATTCCCTCCCCTGCCGTCTGGCCGGGATCGGGGTGATGCACGGGGGCGTTCCGCCTGCGGTCCAGGACCTCGCGCAGCCGGGCGGCATTCCGGGCGCGTGCGGCCTCGGTGCGCAGCCGCTCGATCCGATTGTTCACACGCCCCAGTGCCCGTGCGAAGACCTGCTTCTTGGCCGACAGGCCCCGCTCACTGGGCGTCTCCGGCGTCGCGCCGCGCGGCTCGGCCTTGCCCCGGCGGATGCGGCGGCGCTCCCGCACGATGTCGCGCGCCCTGGCGCGCTGCGAACGCAGCCAGCCTGCGAGTTCGACCAGTTCCTCGCGCGCAAGGCCACGAAGCGCGGGATAATGGCTGTTCGCCACGGGAGCATACTCGTTCTCGGCCAGCAGGCGGCGTTCGGCCGCAATCGTGTCGCCCATTCTGCTCTCCTCTGTCCTGGGGTGGGAGGCTGATGCTAATCTGCGGCCGGAGGCATTCCCATCGGGAAGGGCCACTTCAGTCCTGCGCTTCCGGCCTGCCTGCAACCTGGCTGGCCCTGCCGTGCCGGCACAGGATCTCGGCAATGCGATCCACATCAGCCGCCGGTGCCGCGACCTCCAGGATGGCGGTGCCGTTCCTGCCGCTCCGTATCGCTGCACGGCGGCGGTCGAGCGGAACCTTTCGCACCAGGTGCTCGATCGCGAGCTTGGCGGCAGTCTGGTCGCGCAGCCGGGCAAGCACCATGGCCCCGTCATGGATTTCGGTCTGCGGTTTCATCAGGCTGGCCGGGTCCACCGCCCGGGAGCCCACCGCAGCGGTGGTCGCCACCGGATCACTGGCCGGGAAGCTGTCATGCAGAGCGGTCTTGGCGCTGCGGTCCGGCGCCGCACCCGGCGTGGCATCGTGATGTGGATATGGGTAACGGGGATTGAGCATTTTTGATGTCTCTTTTTCTCAAATATATAATAGAACTAAATATAGCTCCTTATAATTTAAATGCAAGACAATAGAATTGAAAAACACAAGCCAGGATGGATATACTTATTCACCGAGCCGGCGCCGGCAAGGATAGCTGGAATCCATCCGTGGATTGCAGAGAGGAATTGAGCACCGCCGCTACATGATTGACGGGGCTCCACTTTCAGAAGGAATTTGGCCGATGTCGACCGGACCGCAGGCCAGGGTCGATGCGGGGCCCAACCGGGCGAGGCGTGCCCGCGATGCCACTTCCGATTAATTCTACAGATTTGGTCAGCAACCGCCTTGGCCCGGCCATGATGCGGCGTTATGCGGGGCCATGCTGACACAGAAGGCGAAATACGCATTGCAGGCGCTTGCCGTGCTTGCTGCCGCTGACCGGCAGGTGCCGCTGCCGATCCACGAGATTGCGGACCGCGCCCATGCGCCGCGGAAATTCCTCGAAGCCATCCTGCTGGAGTTGCGTCGGCACGGGGTACTGGCCAGCACCCGTGGCAAGGCCGGCGGCTATGTGCTGGCGCGGCCGGCGGAGCGGATCGGCCTCGGCGATGTCATCCGCATGGTGGATGGGCCGCTGGCGCCCATCCCCTGCGCCAGCCTCACCGCCTATCGCCCCTGCGCCGATTGCGCGGATCCCGAGACCTGCACGCTTCGCCGGGTCATGCGGCGGGTGCGGGATGCCACCGCGGCGATCCTGGACGGCACCACGGTGGCCGATCTGGCGGGCCAATCCGCCGCAATGGAACTCGTCGCGGCGGGTTGACCATTTGCCGACAGCACTGCCGATCAGGGGGCAGACGCAAGCAACACGCTCTGTTCCGTCCAGAGTCCTGCCGAATGAGTACTACCCCCCGAAACTGTCTGGCTCCGGCACCTCCTTGCTGGCCCTCACGGTTCCGGCCGCATCCGCTGCCTGAACCCAGGTAGCGGTGCCGCGCTGCTCGTCCGGTGAGGCCTGGATTGGTGCATCCGACCGGTTGCAGGGCGGTTCGGCCTGCTCCGGCAGTTTTGCGCCGGCCTGTTCAGGCAGCGGTTCGGTAGGCATCGGAGCCTTTTCCATTCGCAACCTCCTCCTCAACGGCTAACGCTGGTCACCACAGGCGCCGCCCTGCTGAACGCGGTCCGCAACCGGCACGGGGCATCCGGATCGCGAGCCGCCGTCAGAAGCACGAATGACGACCGCCGCCAGGCCGATAGATGGCAGCGGGTGAGCGTAACTCATGCTGGCCTCTGCCGTTCCCGTCCAAACCAAGCCTGATAATAGCCGTTCTTTCAGGCGCTCGCACCAATGAGCACTGGGAGGTCGATCATGGCTGTCGTGAAAGTCATCGAACTGCTGGGCGAGAGCGAACAAAGCTGGGAGGACGCCACGAAACAGGTCGTCGCCGAGGCAACAAAGACCTTGCACGGCGTCACCTCCGTCTACATCAAGGAATTCCAGGCGACAGTCGAGAACGACAAGGTGAAGAACTTCCGCGTCGATGCGAAGGTTTCGTTCCTTCTTGAAAGAAAGTAGGCAGGCCTGTGCCCATATCCTGGGTCCACCAAAGAATAGAGCGAAGTCGGGAGACGATCTCGATGACTGACAAGCAGGGTTCCGGCCACCACCAGAAGAAGGGTGGCCAGCAACAGGGCCAGCAGCAGCGCGGCCAGATGTCGCATGACGACCGACGCAATGAGAGCGGGAAGACGGGCGGCGAGCCTTTGCGTCAGGACGAGCACCCGGACAGGCGCAGCCACATGGAGCGCGAGAAGGCAGAGAAAGGCCGGGGCAGTCCAGCCTGACACACACACACACACACAGAGGGAGCGGCGTGGTCTTGGCCCCGTTCGGGCGCCGGACGGCTTGCGCTGCGGCCTATGCCGGCCGTCGTGATGAGTGTCTGCATGGCCTCCCTGCGCCTCGCCAAGGGCATGGCCACCGCACTTGACCTGGGCGGCCACGAAAGGGGCCCTCCGCTCGGCGGCCCTTGGTTGGTAGTGGCCATGCGGTCGCCGGGACCTGGGGAGAACGCCTCTGCGCCCATCTGTGATCAGCATGGAAACGACCAGGACAAGGCGTTTCAAGCCAAGAAATCCGCCGGGACCATGGCCTTCGACAGATTCGAAGCGCCATTCCCACCCTCGCGTCCACCTGCCTCCGCTGCGCCGTAGGCATCCTGGGCCGCGGCCTTGAGGAGAGCGGCGATACCGGGCCCATGCCGGGCTTGACCGCGGGCGCCGCGCCGAACCAGTTTCGCGCCTTCCTATAGCCCGGGGGCGGGGCCGCCACAGCGCATGGACCAGCAGACCGAACTCGCCAAGGTGAAGGCGCGCATCCGCGCGCTCGCCGCCCGCACCACCGAACGCGGCTGTTCCGAGGCCGAGGCCATGGCCGCCGCCGCCAAGGTGGGCGAACTGCTCGACATCTACGGCCTCTCGATGTCCGAGGTGGAGCTGCGCGAGGAAGCCTGCCTGCAACGCCGCATCCCCCTCGGCGGCCCGCACCGGCTGGCGCTGCGCTGGCTCTTCCCCGCGCTGCTGCGCTTCTGCGAATGCCGCGGCTGGACCGATGGGCGGGAGGATTTCGTGCTGTTCGGCCTAGAGCCGGATGTGGAGATGGCGCACTACCTGCTGCACGTCATCGCCGGCGCCCTGGCGCATGAGGAGGTCCGCTACCGCGCCAGCCGCGACTATGCCGCCCGCCGCCACCAGGCCCAGGCGGTGCTGCGTAGCTTCCGCTACGGCTTCGCCGACCGGCTCTCGAAGCGGCTGGACGAGATGGCGGAGGCCCGCCACGCCGCCGCCGAAGCCAGGCGCCAGGCCACGGCCACCACCTCCACCGCCCTGGTCCTGGCCAAGGAGCGCAAGCTGGAGGAGGGCTTCCGCGGCCTCGGCCTCAGGCTCCGCACCGTCTATAGCGCCGCCACGGTGCGCGACCGCGGTGCCTATGGGCGGGGTGCCGAGGCCGGCGGCCGGGTCGGGCTGGAGCGGCCGCTCGGCACCGGCGCCGGGCCGGCCCGCCTGCCCCGCCGATGAGCCGGACCGACGCCGCCGCCCGCCGGCTCTATGCCTGGGAGGATGCGGAGGTGGCGCCGCGCGACCTTTCCCTGGTGCCCTTCGCGCAATTGCAGGCGTTGGTGGACCATGTCTGGGCCGCCGAGGGGCTGCGCTTCCCGCCGCGCATCCGGCCGCTGCCGCGCGGCGCGCGCGCCACCCTGGCCCGCGCCTCCCGCCTGGCGATCGAGGCGCCGGCGGAATTGCCAAGCTGGATCCTGCTGCATGAGATCGCGCATGCCATGACCAGCACGGCGGAGGGCGGGAATGCCGGCCACGGCCCGCGCTTCGTCGGTCTCTACCTGCATCTGCTGGCCCGCCACGCGCGGCTGCCGCGGGAGGCGCTGGCCGCCTCCCTCGCCGCCGCCGGCATCGCCTTCGAAGCCGGGGCGCGACCGGTGTTCCTCGATCCCTGAATCCTCCGGGCCCTTTCGCCCGACCCGGCTGTCCGATTGGACTTCGCTCCCGTCGCGCCGCTCATGGGCGGCCGGTTCTGACGCGGCCAGCCGGACCGCGGGAGGAAAGCTTGCGCCACCGTGAAAAGCGTTGGACAGCCAGGCACGGGTCATATCTTATTCGTATCGAATGGCCGTTCCGTTTCTCGCCTGCATGGCGCTTGCCGCTTCATTCTACCACCTGCCGCCGCGCGTGCTGCCCTCGATCCAGGCCGTCGAAGGCGGCCGGGTCGGTTTGGCGCGCCTGAACACGAACGGGTCGGAGGATCTGGGGGTCATGCAGATCAATACGCTCTGGGTCGCCCCGCTCGCCGGCTACACCGGATGGCCCCATGCGGTCGTGCGCGACCGCCTGCTGCATGACCCATGCTTCAATATCGCCGCCGCCGGCCTCATCCTGCGCACCTATCTGAACGAGACGCGGGGCGACCTCCTGCGCGCGGTCGGCAACTATCACTCGCATACGCCCGTCCGGAACCTGGACTATCAGGCCAAGGTGCTGAACGCGGCGCGGACGATCTTCGCGTCACGGCAGTGATCCGCCTCTCCGGCCGGAGCGGCCCGCCGGCGGGCCGGTCATTCGGGGAACCGGCGTGGTGCCGCAGCGTTGCGCCAGCGGTCCGGCGTGGCGGGCCGCGCCTCGCCGAAGGCGCCATGCGCTCCGCCGGAAACCGCGACCGGGACATGAGCAACGCGAGCCCCCCATGCGCAGACAGCCCCGCCTCACCGCAACCGCCCTCGGCGCCCTGCTGCTGCTGGCCGCTACGCCGATGGCGGGAGCACAGCAGCGCCCCTTGCAGGGGGGGCGGCAGTGCCGGCAGCGGCTATGGCTTCGACCCCTCCGCCGGCACGCCCCTGACGCCGCATGGCCAGGGCGGCGCGGGCCTGATTCCGCCGGTCGAGCGCCAATACGAGGCGGCGCGGCAGGCCGGGGAGGGCAGCTCGGTGGAGCTGCTGCGCAGCGCCGACCGCGCGCTGGAGAGCAGCAACCCGGGGCTCGCCAATGAGCAGCTCGAACGCGCCGCGACCGCCCTGCTCAACCAGCCCGGCATCGAGGCCGGGCGCGACGGCGTGCGCTCCATCGGGCCAGGCCAGGCCATCAACGAGGCGCGCGCGGCGCTTGCGCGGAACGACATCCCGGCCGCGCGGCGCAGCATCCGGGAGGCGCTTGCCGGCATCCGCCAGGCCGATGGCGTCACCGGCACCGAGGCGCGCCCGGACCCGCAGGCGCAGGGCGGCAGCGCCGGGACCCGTTGAGCGCGGCACCGGGCATCGGTGAGGGGGGCGTGCCGATGCGACGGCGCCGTCACCCTTCCGCCGCCCTCGGGGACATCCACCACCCGCTCTGCGCCACGCTCGTCACGAAGGGGCCTGTGCCCGAATCCGAGCCCTGGGATAGGCTTGGCCCGGCGGGGGGGCATGGGATGGCGAAAACCGAGAACCGACCGCGGCTGCGCGAGACCGCCCTCTACCGGACGGTCAAGCGGCATCTCGAAGCGCTGGGATACGAGGTCAAGGGCGAGATCCGCGGCTGCGACGTGGTCGGCATCGACGCGACCGGCGGCAAGCGGCCGCGGGTGGCGGTCGCGGAGCTGAAGCTGGGCTTCACGCTCGACCTGGTGCTGCAGGGCGTGGACCGCCTCGCGGCCAGCGACGAGGTCTGGCTCGCGGTGCGGGCCTCCCGGCGCGGCCGGGACCGCGACCGGCGCGTCCACAAGCTCTGCCGCCTGCTTGGCTTCGGCCTGATGGCGGTGGATACGGCGCGGCAGAGCCTGGAAATCCTGGCCGAGCCGGCGCCCTACCAGCCCCGGCGCAATCCGCGCCGGCGCGCGGCGCTGCTGGCGGAACACGCGAAGCGCCGCGGCGACCCCTCCGAGGGCGGCTCGTCGGGGCAGCCGATCATGACCGCCTATCGGCAAAGGGCCCTGGCCTGCGCGGCCGCCATGGCCGCCGCGCCCCGGCGCCCGCGCGACCTCGCGCCCTTCGCACCCGATGCCGGGCGCATCCTGCTCCGCAATGTCCATGGCTGGTTCGAACGGGTCGGCCGCGGCCTCTATCGCGTCACCCCCGAAGGGGAGGAGGCGCTGCGGCGTTGGCCGGCACCGGCCGAGGCTGGTGGGTTTGCCGGAGGCCCCGCCCGTTGAAAGGACGGGGCCATGACGAAGAGGCGCTCCGGCCAAACCGCCTCGCGGCGTTGCGGGTTCCGAAGGCATTGAACCGGTTGGGGATCGGCCTCACATGAAACCTGTCATGTGCTCGAGTGCCATCCATCGCCGACGCCTCCTGCTTCACGCGGGAAGCCTGCTCGCGGGCCTCTAGCCCCGGGCCCGACCGCGCACGCCGCCGTCCGGCCCGGGGATATTCGGCAGAGTCGAGATGCGTGCGCGGCTGCCGCCGATGCGGCGCCGCGTGCTTCACGCGGAGGATTCCCACGACATGACATCGAACCATCTGGCGGCGGACGCGCGACTGGACGCGGCACTGGCCGATACCTTCCCGGCCAGCGATCCGGTCGCGATCACGATCTGCGAACCACCGCCCCGTCCCCAGGCCGGAGGGCCGCCGCGCACCACGGGGGAACCCCCGGTGATCGGGCGGACCACGCCGGTTGCCCCGGCGGTTCGGCATGCCGGATGGTCCGGCGGGAAGGGCGGCCACCATGCCCCGGACGCCGTGCCCGCTGATGCCGGCCCGACGGCGTTCCGGATGCGCCTGCTGATCGTCGGCGTGCTGCTGCTGGCGGGCCTTGCCGCGCACGCGCTCCTGCGCTGGTGGCCCCGGCTGGAAGGGCATGCCGGATGAGCCTGCAGGGAGCGGGAGGCCCGGTGCTGACGGGCCCTGCCTCCGGCACTGCCGTCATGACGTGGGCCCCGGACCAGGCCGCAGCATCGTCAAGGCATCCTCAATGGCCGTGCCGTCGGGCTGGTCGAGGCGCATCCGGTGCCGCCGGTGCGGCGCCGGCACCGCCCGCCGCCGCAGCGCGCCATCCACCGCGGTCAGCACCGCGTCGCGGCAGTCCACCTCCTGGGCGAAGCTCGGCACCCAGTAGCGCACCACATAGACCAGGCCGTCGGGCTCGTAGGCGGCCAGGCGGGCGTCGGGCGCGGGCTGCGGCAGCACGCCCGGCGCCGTGGCCGCGGCCTCGGCTAGCAGGCGCCTGGCCTCCTCCGCCGGCAGCGCGTGGTCGAGCGTGAGGCGCACCTGCTGGCGGTAGTGCGGGCGCGGGGCGCTGTAATTGGTGACGCGCTGCTGCGCGATCCGCCCGTTCGGCACGACGACCTGAACCCGGTCGAGCGTCTCGATGCGGGTGGAGCGCCAGTTGATCTCGATCACCCGCCCGCCGAGGCCCCCCTCGATGGCGATCCAGTCGCCGATGCGATACGCCCGCTCGAGGCCGAGCGCGACGCCGGCGAAGATGTCGGCCATGACGCCGCGCAGCGAGAAGCCGAGCACGGCGACGATGACGCCCGAGGTCGCGGCCGCGCCGAGCACCGAGCCCTCGAAGACCAGGGCGATGGTCGCCAGCGCGGCGGCCCCGAAGATGACGGCGCCGAGCAGGTCCTGCAGCAGCCGCGGCGACCGCCGCCGGCCGCTGCCACCGCCCCCGGACAGGGCCAGCCCGGCGAGCCGCGTGGCCAGCCAGGCCGCGCCGAAATAGGCCGCGGCGCCGAGCAGCAGGCGGACCACCTGGAAACTGCCCGCCTCCGGCTCGGGCATGTCGAGGGCGCGCATGGCCAGGGGCTTGCCGATCAGCAGGCCCACGCTCCCCAGCGTCGCCGCCAGGGGCCAGGCGATCTGCTTCAGCGCCTGCATGGTCCTGGCACCCGCCGGCCGGGCAGCATTCCGCCCGGAGGATGTCTCGTTCCGCATGTCACCTCCCTCCGATGCGGATGCCCGCCGCGCGGACGGGCGCCCCGCCGGGCATGGCCTGCAGGACCGGACGCCGGTCGTCGAACAGGGCGGTGGTCGCCAGGCAGTCCTTCCGGAGGCGGGCATCGCCCTGCGAGGAGATTGCAAATGCCAGCACCTCCCTCCCCGAAGGCCGGGAGAAGGGCCTCCGGCTGCCGGGAAACAGCAGCATCGAACCTCCTAGAGCAGATCGCCGGAGGGCGGAGACGCCAGAAGGCGTGAATCTGCTCGAAAAACAATAGGCTACAGCGCATTGCAGTCCCAACCGGACTGCAATGCGCTGTAGCGATACCAGCAGGCGCTCCGGCGATGCCGGCCACTCCGCCACCGCAGCGCCCACCGTTGTCATACCCATGTTTGCTTTCATCCTCCGCGCGAGCATCCGCGCCTTCGTTGGAAACCTGCGCCGCGGCCCTTGCTGCGCCTGCCCGGCCGCCAGCACCTCAACCCGCGCAGGTGGCATCGAGCGACCCGGTCAGCCTGGTTCCGGGGCAGATCCATCCCTGGGCCGGCGCGGCGCCACGGGCCAGGTTCGGTGGAGGGCCGGCCACGGCGCCGGGTGCGGCAGCGCGGGGCGCCCCGGCCGATCGCCTTCGCCCCGCATCACCGCCGCGGCAGTGGCGGCGGCCGCCTCCGGCTGGTGGATGACGTCGAGGACGTGCAGGCGCTCGGTGGCGCCGTCGTGCCGGGCTGCCGAGACGACGGCGCCGGCCGCACGACCGAGCAGCGCCATGCCCCGCGGCGCCGTCACGGGCAGCGTCCAGCCTGCCGCGGCGTGCTGCGCCGGCAGGACGAGGACCCTTGCCTCCGGCCGGCCGTCGTCCACCGAGAAGACGACGCGCGAGCCGAGCGTCGCGATATCGGCGGCGATCGTCTCGACGTGCAGGATCCGGGCCTTGTCCAGCTTCTCGAGCAGGGCCTGGGCGGCCGGGTCGTCCGGCTGCAGCCGCAGTCGCGCGAACCGCTCCAGCATGGCGAAGTCACGCATCGTCAGCACGTCGGGGGCATCGGGGCCGTCGCCGGGTCGCGGCGCCGCCTTCGCAACACGGTCACCGGCGGTGTCGCAGGCGTAGCAGAGTTCCACCGGGGCGGCGATGGCACCCCCCGCAGGCGTCGCAGGTCGAAACAGTAAGGGCCACAGGCAATCTCCTCCGGGCATGGCGACACGGCCGTGCTCCGCAGGTGCGGAGACGGCGGCATGTCGTTCGGTTCAGTTCTGGAGAGAGTCCCCGGGCCGGACGGCGGCGCGCGCGATCAGGCCCGGGGCAAGAGGCCCGCGAGCAGGCTTCCCGCGTGCAGCAGGAGGCGACGACGATGGATTGCATTCGGCCACATGATGTCAGGGATATGGGGTCGTGCATCGGGCGAATCAATGTCGGGCACCGCCCGGATGGCCGCTTCGCGGGCCATGCGCCGGGGAGCCGTTCCCCGCCCGCTACGGCACCGGCAGGAGCGCATTGGCGATGCCGAGATAGATCAGCACACCGGTGACATCCGCAACCGAGGTCACGAGCGGCGCGCTGGCCGAGGCGGGATCGAGGCCGAGGCGGTCGAGCAGGAAGGGCAGCGAAAGACCCACCAGGCTGCCGACCAGCACCACCAGCACCATGGTGAGCGCGGCGACGAGCGCGACGCCCGGCCCGCCACGCAGCAGGCCCACGGCGGCGACGGCCGCGGCCATCGTCCCGCCGAGCGCGAGCGCGACGAGCGCCTCGCGCGCGAGCAGGCGCCCCCAGTCCGACATGCGGACATCCCCCGTCGCCAGTGCCCGCACGGTGAGCGTGGCAGCCTGCGCGCCGGCATTGCCGGCGCTGGCGATCAGCAGCGGCAGGAAGAACACCAGCGCCAGGTTGGCCGCGATGACGTCCTCGAAGGCCGCGATGCCGGCACCGGAGAGCAGGTTGCCGAAGACCAGGGCCACGAGCCAGCCGACGCGCCTGCGGTAGAGCAGGCCGACCCCCGCGTCGCGCAGGCCGGCGGCGAGGTTGGGGACGGCGCCGGCCTTGCGGAAGTCCTCCGTCGCCTCGGCCTCGGCAACATCCATCGCGTCGTCCTGGGTAACGATGCCGACCAGCCGGCCCTCCGCGTCGAGGACCGGCAGCGCCAGCAGGTCGTAGCGGGCGATCCGGGCCGCGACGCCGCCGCGCGGCTCGTCCACCCGCGCATATGCCGGATCGCGGCGCATCAGCGTCGCCACGCGCGTCCCCGCCGGGGCGAGCACGAGGTCGCGCAGCGAGACGGCGCCGAGCAGCCGGCGCTCCGGGTCCACCACATAGGCCACGTAGATCGTCTCGCGGTCGGGCGCCTCCCGCCGCAGCGCCTCGATCGCCTCGCGCGCCGTCAGGTCCGGGGCGAGCGTCGCGTAGTCGGAGGTCATCACCGCGCCGGCCGTTCCCTCGGGATAGGAGGCGAGCCGGCGCAGGTCCTCGCGTTCGGCCTGGGCGAGCGCCGGCAGCAGCGCCTCCCGCTCCTCCGGAGCCAGGTGCCGGAACAGGTCCGCCCGGTCGTCGTGCGACATGGCGGCCACCAGGGCGGCGAGTTCCGGCCGGGGCAGGCTGCGGGCGAGTTCCGTCTGCACCAGGTCGGGGAGATAGTCGAATACCGCCGCGCGGCGGGCGGGCCCGGGCAGCAGGCCGAGCGCGGCGCGGGCCTGGGCGAGGGGAAGCGCCGCCATCGCCGATGCGGCATCGGCCGGATGCATCGCCGCCAGCGCTGCCCGGACAGCGCCGGTATCGCCGCGGGCAAAGAGCGGCTCGAGGTCGAGGTCCGGGCCGTCCTGGTCGTGCATCGGGCCGCTCCTTGGTTCGGGGATGCCGGCGGGCTTTCGGGAAACCCCGGCGCCAGCCTTCCATGCCCGTCGCGCGGCCGCAGGCCCGTTGAAAGCGGCAGCCACAGGCCCGAGATCATGAGCATGATTCGGCCCAGCGCGACACCATGCCACCCGAGCCGGTCTCCGGGCACCCTGCTCGCAGGCCGCTAGCCCCGGGCTCGGCACCGCGCCTTCCCGAGCCCGGGGGCAATCATCGTCCGATGATCCGAGGACGTGCCCTCGCCGGAGGAGCGCGTCTCCCCGTCCCTGGATGAGAGGAGTGATGCTGGTGGTCGATGTCGTCCGCGCAGGCCGTGGCTCCGAAGCCGGCCTGCCCTTCGTCACCTCGCGCGACCTGTGGGCCCTCAGGGCAATCGCGCGGTCACGGCTGGAGGCGAGCGACCCCGTCGGTCGCGCCCTGGCCGATAAGCTGGAACGCTGCCTGGTCCTGCCCCCGGGCGCGATCGCCTCGGGCGTCGTCACGCTGGGCTCCCGCGTGGTGCTCGGCCTCGGCGGACGCCACACGCAGGAGCGCGTGCTGGTCGGCGCGGAGCAGGACCACCTGCTGCCGAGGCTGGCGCTGCCGGTGGCGACGCCGCTCGGCACCGCCGTGCTCGGGGCGGTCGCCGGCTCGTCGGTTGCCTTCCGCGGCTCCGACGGGAACGTGGAGGAGGTCCGGATCATCGAGGTCGCCGGCCAGCCGGTGGCCGCGCGCCAGGCCGCGACCACCGATGAGGAGGTCTGCCATGCGCACGCGTGAGCTGATGGCCAGGTCCGTCGCGACCCTTTCGCCCGGCACCCCGATCCGTGAGGCGGCGCGCGTCCTGGCGTGAGGAAGGTGCGGCCGGACCTGGTGCCGGCGCCGTCGCGGGCCAGGCGGTCCGGCCGTCGTGGCGTTGAAAGCGTCGCGCGCAGGCCCAAGATCATGGACATGATCTGGCCGAGCGCGATATCCCGCCGAAGCCCGCGCCGGTCGCCGGGCACCCTCCTCGCGGGCTCCTAGCCCCGGGCCTGGCCACCGGCATCCGCCGGCACCCGGCCCGGGGGCACCTTCGACAGCGGAACCGATGCACGCCACGCGCCTGCGTGCGGCGTGCCAGCCATGTCCAGGAGGGAAGACCCGTGTCGGTGATACCTATGACCTGTGCATCCTGCGGCGCCATGCTCGGCGCGGCGGGCGATGCGTGCCGGAGGTGCGGTGAGGCCGCCATCCGCGCGTCGCATCACGAACCCCGCGACGGCGAGGGCGTCGTCGTCACCGCGCGCGACTTCATGCTCCTCGATGAGCTCGCCCGGCTGCGCCTTCGCCCTGACAGCCCGGCCGCGCGCGAGCTGCTCGGGAAGCTGGAGCGGTGCCAGGTGGTGTCGCTGGACCAGGTCGAGGCCGATATCGTCACGCTCGATTCCCGCGTGGTGTTCAGCGTCGATGGCGGCGCGGAGGAGCAGCGCGTCCTCGTCCACCCGGACGGGCACACCCTCCCGGGCTGGTCGCTGCCCGTCACCACGCCGCGCGGGCTGGCCATGCTCGGCCTCCGTGCCGGCTCGACTACGATGGCCGAGCGTCACGGCGGGAGCACCGAGCGCATCGACATTCTCCTCGTGGCCTACCAGCCGGAGGAGGCGCGGCGGCGCCGGGCGGCCACCGCCGGCCGCGCTGCCCCGGCGGCACCGGCATTCCTGCGTCGGCCCACGGGCCTGGCGAATGCCGGAGAGCCGCCGCAGGACGGCGGCGATCTGCCGCCGGCCGCCTGACCTCGGCCGCGCCGGGTGGGATGCCCGCAGGGGCACCCCCCTCCGCCGCCATTCGCACCAGGGGCCTGCTGGACAAGCCCGACAGTCCGCGCGATGTGGAGCGCGGGAATGCCGCCGCGCCGGCGCGTTCCAGCCGTCTTCCACGGGCGCTCGCGCCCCGTCCCGGGACATCCTCCCCATGCTGACCTGCCTCGCAGGGCCTGACCGCGCGTCCCTTCCCCTCCATGCAGCCACCCAAGCGGGGCTGGAGGCGCTGCTGGCCCGGTTGCCGCCCGGCGCCGCCGGCTTCCTCCGCGCCTCCGGCTTCGCGGCCCGGGCGCAGGAGGTGGCGCTGCTGCCGGGCGAGGCCGGGCTGGCCGGCGCCGTGCTCGGCCTCGGCGAGGCGGTGCCGACGCCCTGGTCCTTCGGCGGCCTGCCCCATGCCCTGCCGGCCGGCAGCACCTGGCACCTGGCCGAGCCCGGCGAATGGGCCGAGCCGGCGGTGCTGGGCTGGTGCCTCGGCGCCTATCGCTACACGCGCCTCAAGCCCGCCGCGCGGGAGGCGGCGCTGCTGGTGCCGCCGCCCGGGACGGAGCGCGCGCAGCAGGCCGCGGCCGCCGCCTGGCGGGGGCGCGACCTCGTCAATACCCCGGCCAACCTGCTCGGCCCCGCCGAACTCGCCGCCGCCGTGCAGGACCTGGCCGCCGCGCAGGGCGCCACCTGCACGGTGATCGAGGGTGCGGCGCTGGCCGAGGGCTTCCCCGCCCTGGCCGCGGTGGGGCAGGCCAGCCCGCGGGCGCCACGCGTCGCCATCCTGGAATGGGATGCGCCAGGGGCGCCGCCGGATGCGCCGCTGGTGGCGCTCTGCGGCAAGGGGGTCTGCTTCGATACCGGCGGGCTGGACCTGAAGCCCTCGGCCGGCATGCTGCGCATGAAGAAGGACATGGGCGGCGCCGCGGTGGTGCTCGGCGTGGCCGAGATGGTGATGCGCGCCCGTCTGCCGGTGCGCCTGCTGGTGCTGGTCGGCGCGGTGGAGAATGCCGTCTCCGGCAACGCCTTCCGGCCGATGGACGTGCTGCGCACCCGCGCCGGCCTCACCGTGGAGGTCGGCAATACCGATGCCGAGGGGCGGCTGGTGCTGGCCGACCTGCTGGCCTTCGCGGCGGAGCGGCGGCCGGCGCTGCTGCTGGACTGCGCCACCCTGACCGGCGCCGCGCGCGTCGCGCTCGGCCCCGACCTGCCGGCGCTCTTCACCGGGGATGAGCGCCTGGCCGAGGCGCTGCTGGCGGCGGGGCGCACGGCGGAAGACCCGCTCTGGCGCCTGCCGCTGCATCGCGGCTACGATTCCTGGCTCGACAGCAACCTCGCCGACCTCAACAACGTCGGCAGCAAGCCGATGGCGGGCGCGATCATCGGCGCCTTGTTTCTTCGCCGCTTCGTGCCGGAGGGGCTGGCCTGGGCGCATCTGGACCTCTATGCCTGGAACGACGCGAATCGCCCGGGCCGCCCGGAAGGCGGGGAAGTACAGGCGATGCGGGCGATTGCCGGAGCCATTGAGGGGCTTTTCGGGGGCGCACAAAGCCCGACCCGGTAACGAAAACGAGATGGGGCGGAAACTTTTCGGGTCGCATGGCTCTCACGACTACAGACTGCGTTACCCCATCAGACGTGCCTGCCTGACCGTCTCCCCTGGGTGCCCCCTTGGGCATTCCCTTTGGGCACATGCGGCACCAGCCGTGGAGCCGGCCAGGTTCACAGCCCTGCAGGGCGAGAGGATTTGAGATGGCTGTACAAAGCAATCCCGACCAGCTGGTCGGCATCCTGCGGGACACGATCGTGGCCCTGGTGCGGCGGGACGGCCCGGACCTTTCGGCCCGGCAGCTCGGCGTATTCCTGACCGTCTACCTGACGGACGGACCGCATACGGTGCGTGGCCTGGCGGCGGAGCTGAATGTCTCCAAGCCCGCCATCACCCGCGCCCTCGACCGGCTGGGCGAATTGGACCTGGCCCGCCGCAAGGTGGACCCGATGGACCGCCGCAGCGTCATCGTCCAGCGCACGCTGAAGGGCACCGCCTTCCTGCGCGACATGCGCCAGATCATGACCGAGGCCGAGACGCATCTGCGCGACATGCCGCCCGCCACCGAGGCGGCCAATGCCGAGCCGCGGGGCGAGGGCCGCAAGGCCGGCTGACAGGTGGCTCCCACCGGGGGCTCCCGCCGCAGGGAGATGGACAGGTGGCGGCACCGCCGCCACCCGGCCGCCTTCCGGCCTAATAGCCGGCCGAGAAATCCACCAGGTTGATGAGTTCCCGCCCCTCCCGGGCGCGGCGCAGATTCTCCACAACCTGCGGCGTCGCGCTTTCCGGGATGGTGATGCTGGCCGCATGCGGCGTCAGCGCCACGGCGGGGTGGCTCCAGAAGGGGTGGTCCGGCGGCAGGGGTTCCGGCTCCACCACGTCCAGCGCAGCACCGGCGATCTGCCCGGACTCGAGCGCCGTCAGCAGGTCCGGCTGCACCACATGGCCGCCGCGCGCGCCATTCACCAGGAAGCTGCCGCGCGGCAGCAGGCCGAGCGTGCGGGCATTCACCACGCTGCGGGTATCCGGCGTCAGCGGCAGCAGGCAGACCAGGATGTCGGTGCGGCGGAGCATGGCATCCAGCCCCTCCGGCCCATGGAACCCCTCCACCCCCTCCTGCTGCTTGGGCCGGCGCGACCAGCCCATGACCGGGAAGCCGAGCGCCACCAGGTGCCGCGCCGCATCGGCGCCGAGCTCGCCCCGCCCAAGGATGCCGATGCGCCGCGCCGCCGTCTCCGGTGCCGGCAATTCATGCCAGCGCCTCGCGGCCTGGAGGGCGCGGTATTCCGGGTCCTGGCGGTGGAAGCGCAGCACGTTGAGCAGCACCCATTCGCTCATGCCCTGGGTGAGCCGCTGGTCCACCAGCCGCGCCACCGGGATGCCGGGTGGCGGCCCCGGCGGGCGCAGCAGGTGGTCCACCCCGGCGCCCATGGAGACGATGAGGCGGAGATTGGGGTAGCGCCGCAGTTCCGCCATGTCGTGCGAGGTCCAGACCACCGCGGCCTCGATCTCCGCGGGGTCCCCGGCATCGGGGAAGAGCCGGATCTCGAGCCCGGGGTCGAGGGCCAGCAGCGCGTCGCGCCAAGCCTCCATGGCGCTGGCTTTGGTGGAGAGCAGGACGGCCATGTCTTTTCCTTATCCGGTCTGACGACCCGGTTCAGCCCTCCGGCGCCTGCGCGCCTTCGGCCACCGCGTCGCTGATTTGGACGACACGGTTCAACCCTCCGGCGCTGCCGCGCCTTCGGCCACCGCGTCGTCGGGAATCCCCCGGACCCAGGCGCGCCAGTCGTCGCGGCGGGTGGCGGCGCGTTCGGTGCCGTCCGGCAGTTTGGCATAGAGGCTGAGCACGCCGCGGGACCACCAGAAATCGAAGGCTTCCTCGCTGGAGAGCACCAGCGCCGAGGTGCGGTTGAAGACATCATCCTTCACCCTGGGCTGCACCTTGGCCAACCACCACCAGCAACCCACCGCCAGGATCGCGGCGCCGAGGTAGAAATGCACCAGCGTCGTGCCGGCGAAGGAGGCGGCCAGGACCAGCCCCGCCGGCACTACGTTCTCCGCGGTGCGATAGACCGGGCTGCCCGGGCTGTTCATCTTGCGGATATGGACGCCGAGCTTCACCTGCCCCGCATCCAGCAGGTCCCGCAGCCGTTGCAGTTCCGTCACGCGCGTTCCACCCCAACCTGCTCCATGATGGGCTCGGCGCGGAGATCGAAGGCCGCGGCCATCAGGGCGCGGGTATAGGGCTGCTCGGGTGCGGCGGTAAGCCGTTCCGCCTCACCCGCTTCCACCACCCGCCCGTCCTTCAGCACGATGATGCGGTGGGCCAGCGCCCGCACCACGCGCAGGTCATGGCTGATGAAGAGATAGGCCAGGCGGTGCCGCGCCTGGAGGTCCCGCAGCAATTCCACCACCTGCGCCTGCACCGAGACATCGAGCGCGCTGGTCGGCTCGTCCAGCACCACCAGGCGCGGCTTCAGCACCAGGGCGCGGGCGATGGCGATGCGCTGGCGCTGGCCGCCGCTGAACTCATGCGGGTAGCGTTCCGCCGTGGCGGGGTCGAGCCCCACCTCCTCCAGCGCCGCCGCCACAGCCGCGGCGCGGGCGGCGCGGGAGAGGCCGGGCTCATGCACCTCCAGCCCCTCGCCCACGATCTCCCCGGCGGTCATGCGGGGCGAGAGCGAGCCATAGGGGTCCTGGAATACGATCTGCATGCGCCGGCGCAGCGGCCGCAGCGCCTTGCGCGAGAGGTCCTGGATCGGCTCGCCCTGGAAGCGGATGCCGCCCTGGCTGCCCTCCAGTCGCAGCAGGGCGAGGCCGAGCGTGGTCTTGCCGCTGCCGCTCTCGCCGACCAGCCCCACCGTCTCGGCCTCATGGATCGCCAGCGAGACGCCATCCACCGCGCGCACGAAGCCGACCGTCCGGCGCAGCAGCCCTCGGCGGATGGGGAAATGGACCTTGACCGCCTCGGCCTCCACCACCAGCGGCGCGCCCGCCGGCACCGGCGCGGGGCGGCCGCGCGGCTCGGTGGCCAGCAGCATGCGGGTATAGGGGTGGCGGGGGGCGGCGAAGATCTCGGCCACGCCGCCCTGCTCCACCGCCTCGCCGTCCTTCATCACCACCACGCGGTCGGCATGGCGGCGGACGATGGAGAGGTCGTGGGTAATCAGCAGCATCGCCATGCCGAGGCGGCGCTTGAGATCACCCAGCAATTCCAGGATCTGCGCCTGGATGGTGACGTCGAGCGCGGTGGTGGGCTCATCCGCGATCAGCAGCTTCGGGTTGTTCGCCAGGGCGGCCGCGATCATCACCCGCTGCCGCTGGCCGCCGGAGAGCTGGTGCGGATAGGCGGCGAGGCGCTCCTCGGCATTCGGGATGCCGGCCTGGTGCAGCAGGTCCAGCACCCGCGCCCGCAGCGCGGCGCCGGAGAGCGGCTGGTGCAGGGTGATCGCCTCCGCCACCTGGCGCTCGATGCTGTGCAGCGGGTTGAGGCTGGTCATGGGTTCCTGGAACACCATGCCGGCGGTACCGCCGCGCAGGCGCTGCATGGCCGCCTCATCCGCCGCCAGCACATCGGTGCCGTCCAGCGTGATGCGTCCTTCCGGGTTGCTCCCGGTGGGCGGCAGCAGCCGCAGCGCCGAGAGCGCGGTGACGGATTTGCCGCTGCCGCTTTCGCCGACCAGCGCCAGGGTCTCGCCGGGATCAAGGCTGAAGGAGACGCCTTGCACCACGCGGCGGCCGCCGAAGGCCACCGAGAGGTTCTCCACCGCAAGCAGGCTCACTTGCCCATGCCTCCTGGCAGCTTGCGCGGGTCGAAGGCATCGCGCACCGCCTCGCCCACGAAGATCAGCAGGGTCAGGACGCCGCCCAGCACGACGAAGCCGGTGAAGGCGAGCCAGGGCGCCTGGAGGTTGTTCTTGCCCTGGCTCAGCAATTCGCCGAGCGAGGGCGAGCCGGGCGGCAGGCCGAAGCCGAGGAAATCCAGCGAGGCCAGCACCGTCACGCTGCCCGAGAGGATGAAGGGCAGGAAGGTCAGCGTCGCCACCATGGCATTCGGCAGGATGTGCCGCGCCATCTGGCGGCTGTCCGAGACACCCAGCGCGCGGGCGGCGCGCACATAGTCGAGGTTGCGGCCGCGCAGGAATCCCGCCCGCACCACGCCGGTCAGCCCCATCCAGGAAAACAGCAGCAGGAAGCCGAGCAGGATCCAGAAGCTCGGCTGGATGATGCTGGCCAGGATGATGAGCAGGAAAAGCTGCGGCATCCCCGACCAGATCTCGATGAAGCGCTGGAACAGCAGGTCGGTGGTGCCGCCATAGAAACCCTGCACCGCGCCGGCGGCGACGCCGAGGATGGAGCTGACGATGGTGAGGGTGAAGCCGAAGAGCACCGAGATGCGGAAACCGTAGATCACCCGTGCCAGCACATCCCGCGCCTGGTCGTCGGTGCCGAGCAGGTTCCGCCAGGAGGGTGGTGCCGGGGCGGGGCGGCCGAGGTCGCGCACCACCGTGGCATGGGCATAGGGGATGGCCGGCCAGAGCATCCAGCCGCGCGCCTTCACCTCCTGCCGCAGCACGGGGTCGTGCCAATCGGCTTCGGTCGGCAGCCCATCGGGGATAATGTCGCTTTCGGCATAGTCCACCAGGACCGGCACGAACCAGTGCCCATCCACCTGCGCCACGAGCGGCCGGTCATTGGCGATGAATTCGGCAAAGAGCGTCACCAGGAAGAGTGCGGCGAAGATCCAGAGCGAATACCAGCCGCGCCGGTTGGCGCGGAAATTCGCCAGGCGGCGCTGGGTGAGCGGGGTCAACGGCACTTATGCCTTATCGCGGGTAGCGAGGCAGGCTTCGATGCATGAAAGTTGCCTGTCCCACCATTCACAAGCCTCTTGGAGCGCCTTGGGCGCATCCTGTCCCAGGAAGCCATCAGCTGTCATCGGAACGGAAGCCCCAGGCACAACCCACCGATCGCCAGCGTCAGTGACCCAGATATCGCCGGCATCGGTGACGAAAGGTAAGTTGATCCGCTCTCTCTCGTTTACTCCAAGTTTGTAGTGATGCAACAATTTATCCCCAACATTTTTTAGCTTTTCTTTGTAACTCCAATCTTCTGTGTTTTTAGTTTTCGCTATCCAGTCTTCTATGCATTTGATTTTATGTGGAGCGCTCTTGTCATTTTTTTCCGAAAGGATCAGAACGTCATTTACTGTTCGCAGAAGAGCGATCGAAGCTGCCCAGTAAACATACCATTCGGTGCCCATTGATTGTTGCAATTTTTGCAACCGCAAGTTTGCAATGATCCAAAGCCAATCGAGCTTTCAAGGTGCGCATTTTGGCGTCCTTGTGAGGGCTCGCGCGGTTCAACGCCGGGCCTCGAAATCGATCCGCGGATCGACCAGCGTATAGGTGAAATCGCCCACGATCTGCATCACTAGCCCGAGCAGGGTGAAGATGTAGAGCGTGCCGAACATCACGGGGTAGTCGCGCCGGATCGCCGCCTCGAAGCCCAGCAGGCCGAGCCCGTCCAGGGAGAAGATGATCTCCACCAGCAACGCCCCGGTGAAGAGAATGCCGATGAAGGCGGAAGGGAAGCCGGCGATGATCAGCAGCATGGCGTTGCGGAAGATATGGCCATAGAGCACGCGCTGCTCGCCCGCGCCCTTGGCCCGCGCCGTGACGGTGTACTGCTTGTGGATCTCATCCAGGAAGGAGTTCTTGGTCAGCATGGTCAGGCCGGCGAAGCCGCCGATCACCAGCGCCACGATCGGCAGCACCATGTGCCAGGCATAGTCCACGGCACGCGCCGCGAAGGAGGCGCCCTCCATCCCTGGCGAAAGCAGCCCGCGCAGCGGGAACAATTGCAGGAAACTGCCGCCGGCGAAGAGCACCACCAGCAGGATCGCGAAGAGGAATCCCGGAATGGCATAGCCCACCAGCACCACCGCCGAGGTCCAGATGTCGAAGCCGCTGCCGTCCCGCACCGCCTTGCGGATGCCGAGCGGGATCGAGACCAGGTAGATGATGAGCGTGGACCAGAGGCCGAGCGAAATGGAGACCGGCATCTTCTCGATGATGAGGTCCACCACCGGCCGGTCGCGGAACAGGCTGCGGCCGAGGTCGAATTGCGCATAGCCCGCCAGCATGGTGCCGAGCCGCTCGGGCCAGGGCTTGTCGAAGCCGAAAGCCTTCTCAATCTCGGCGACGATGGCGGGGTCGAGCCCCTGCGCGCCGCGGTAGCGGCTGGCCTCGCCGCCGGTGCTGGTGCCACTGTCGCTGCGCTGCTGCGGCGCCCGCATCTCGCCCTGGGATTCGCCGGAGAGGCGGCCGAGCGTGCTGCCGGCCTCACCCTTCAACTCGGCCAGCATCTGCTCCACCGGGCCGCCGGGGGCGAATTGCACCACGGCGAAATTGATCAGGATGATGCCGAGCAGGGTCGGCACCACCAGCAGCAGGCGGCGGAAGAGATAGGCCCCCATGGCGCCGCGCTACTGCGCCGGCCGGGCGCCGCGCTTGCCTTCCTCCACCACCCCCTCCCGCGCCCGCTCCACCCACCAGGAATCGAGCGCCAGGGCATAGCGCGGATTGCGCGGCGGACGGCCGAACTTGTCCCACCAGGCGATGCGGAAGGTGCGGCTGTGCCAGTGCGGCACCATGTAATTGTGCCAGAGCAGCACGCGGTCGAGCGCGCGGGTGCGGGCCACCAGCTCCTCGCGGTCCGGCGCATTGACGATCAGCTCCACCAGTTCCTCCACCACCGGGTCGCAGATGCCGGCGATGTTCTGGCTGCCATTCTCCTGCGCCTTGGCGCAGGTCCAGTAGTCGCGCTGCTCATTGCCGGGGGAGAGGCTCTGGCCGATCACATCCACCGTCATGTCGTAGTCGAAGGCATCGGTGCGCACCTGGTATTGCGCCGGGTCCACGGTGCGCACCCGGACCTCCATGCCGAGGCGCTGCAGGTTCTGCACATAGGGCAGCGCCACCCGCTCGAAGCTCGGGCCATTCAGCAGGATCTCGAAGCTGAAATTCTCGCCGCGCGGGTTCACCAGCTTGCGGTCGCGCACGCTCCAGCCGGCCTGGCGCAGCAGGTCGAGCCCGCGGCGCAATCCCTCGCGGTTGTTGCCGGAGCCGTCGGTGACGGGGAGCTTGTAGGGTTCGGTAAACAGCGGCTCCGGCACGCGGCCGCGATAGCCCTCCAGGATTTCCCGCTCGCGGCCCTGCGGCAGGCCGGAGGAGGCGAGTTCGGGATTGGAGAAATAGGACTGCGTGCGCGTGTAGCTGCCATAGAAGAGGTTGGCGTTCATCCATTCGAAGTCGAAGACCTCGATCAGCGCGCGGCGCACCCGCGCGTCCTGGAACAGCGGCCGGCGCAGGTTCACGATGAAGGCCTGCATGCCGGTGGGCAATTCGTGGCGGATCTCGTCGCGCTTCACCAGGCCGCGGCGGAGCGCCGGGAAGTCATAGGCGGTGGCCCATTCCTTGGCGATGTTCTCGGTGCGGAACTCGATCTGCCCGGCCTTGAAGGCTTCCAGCGCCACGGTGGCATCTCGGAAATACTCGTAGCGCATGGTGTCGAAGTTGTTGGTGCCCTTCATCGTCGGCAGGTCGCGCGCCCAATATTCCTCGACCCGGCGATAGACGATGCTCCGCCCCGGCTCGAAGCGCTCGATCCGATAGGGGCCGGAGCCGAGCGGGATATCCAGCATCGGCCGGGCGAAGTCGCGCCCCTCCCAGAAATGCTTCGGCAGCACCGGCATCTGGCCGAGGATCAGCGCCAATTCGCGGTTCTCGTTGGTGCGGAAGCGGAACACCACGCGGCGCGGGCCTTCCGCCACCACCTCCGAGACATCCGCCCAATAGGCGCGGTAGAAGGGGCGGCCGTGCTGGCGCAGCGCACCGAAGGTCCAGACCACATCCTCGGCGGTGACCGGCTTGCCGTCATGCCAGCGCGCCTGCGGATGCAGTTCGAAGGCCACCCACATGCGGTCCTGCGGCATCTCGATGGCGGCGGCCAGGTGGCAGTATTCGGTGCTGGCCTCGTCCGAACTCTGCTTCAGCAGGGTGTCGTAGAGGTTGGCCACCCCCACCGCAGCGGTGCCGCGCAGCACATAGGGGTTGAAGCTGTCGAAACTGCCGAGCGCGGTCAGCACGATCTCGCCGCCCTTCGGCGCATCCGGGTTCACCCAGGGCCAATGCGGGAAATCCGCCGGCAGGGCGGGCGCACCCAGCAGCGAGAGCGCATGGCTGCGGGTGGCGCCACCCTGCGCGGCGGCGGGGGCAGGCAAGGGGGCGGTGGCGGCAAGGGCGAGGCCCGAGGCCAGCAGGTCGCGGCGAAGCATCTCCGGAGGATGGGGGTTCGGACCCGCTTGGGCAACCGCGCCGGAAGCCTGCACCTGCTATAGGTTTGCCGTGGAGCGGACCGCAGCGACCGGAGCCTGCCGCCATGTTCCTGAAGATCTGCGGCATCCGGAACGAGGCGGAAGCCGAAGCCGCGTTCGCCTGCGGCGCGACGGCGCTCGGCTTCCTGGTCGGCCTCACCCACCGGGCCGAGGATGGGGTGGACGAGCACAGGGCCAGGGCCATCGTCCAGGGCCTGCCGGGGGGGAATCGAGAGCGTCATGGTCACGCATCTGCTCGATGCCGGCGCCATCGCGGGGCTCGCCGATGCTATCGGCGTCAGGGCGGTTCAGGTGCAGGACGACCTGCCGGTGGACCAGATGCGGCAACTCGCCCGGCTGCTGCCGGGGCGCCGGCTCATCAAGGCGATCCATGTCACGGGCCCCGAGGCCATGCGCCATGCCCGGGCCTACCAGGGCGTGGCGCAGGCGCTCCTGCTGGATTCCAGGACCCCGGAGCGGCTCGGCGGCACCGGCAGGACCCATGACTGGTCGATCAGCCGGGCCATCGCGCAATCCGTCGCGCCGCTGCCGCTCTACCTCGCCGGCGGGCTCCGGCCGGGGAATGTCGAGGCGGCGATCCGGGCCGTGCGGCCTTCTGGCGTGGATGTCAATTCGGGGGTGGAAACCGCCGATGGCGCGAAGGACCCCTCGGCCATGCGGGCCTTCCTCGGCAAGGCCAGGGCAGCGCTTTCGGCGCTGCCGCCCGTCACCCCATGAGGAGTGCGGTCGCCTCCGGCAGCAGTGCCGGGTCGCCCAGCGCCAGCACGCGCCCATCGCTCTCCAGCGTGAGCGGCCTGCCGTCCCAGCCGGTCACGCAGCCCCCGGCTCCCTCCACCACCGGGACCAGCGCCGCCCAGTCCCAGGGCTTCATGGTGCTCTCCGCCACCACATCCACCAGGCCCAGCGCCAGCAGCCCATAGGCATAGCAGTCGCCACCCCAGGTGACGCGCCGGGCGGCGCCCCGCAGCCGCTCGAAGCCCGGCCGGTCCGCCGGGGTGAACATGTCGGGGCTGGTGCAGGAGAGTTCGGCCTCGGCCAGGCGGGGGCAGGGCCGGCAACGCGGGGTGCCGCCGAGCGGCGAGCGGAAGCGCGTCGCCTCGCCCGCCAGGCCGATCCAGCGCTCGCCCGTCACCGGCTGGTCGATCAGGCCGAGCACCGGGCGGCCGCGATGCAGCAGGCCGATCAGCGTGCCGAACAGCGGCCTGCCGGTGACGAAGGCGCGGGTGCCGTCGATCGGGTCCAGCACCCAGAGGAATTCCGCATCGGCGCGGTCGGCGCCGAATTCCTCGCCCCAGAGGCCATGGTCCGGGAAGCGTTGCCGCAGCAGGGCCCGCATCGCGCATTCAGCCTGCCGGTCGGCTTCCGTCACCGGGCTGGCATCGCCCTTGGCCTCGACCAGCAGGGCCGAGCGGAACAGCGGCCGGATCACCGCCCCGGCGGCATCCGCCGCCGCTTCCGCCGCAGCCAGCAGTTCCGGCCCGGCCACCGCCATGCCCGTCAGGGCGCCGGCGCGTTCGGGGAGATGCTCTTCAGATAGGCGATCACATCCGCCCGCTGCTGCGTGTTGCTGATGCCGGCGAAGGCCATCCGGGTGCCGGGCGCGTAGGTGCTGGGCTTATGCAGCCACTCGTTCAGCTCCTCGTAGTTCCAGGGGCCCTGCTTGCCCTTGATCGCCGCGGAGTAATTGAAGCCCTCCACATGGCCATGCGGCGCGCCGACGATGCCGTAGAGATTCGGCCCCACGCCGGTCCGCCCGCCCTGGTTGAAGCTGTGGCAGGAGGCGCAGAGCCGCTTCGCCAGCGCCTCGCCATTCGCCACATTGGCGCTGGCCAGCAGCGGCGTGATCGGCTCCAGCGGCGCGGGGGCGGCCGGGGCCTGGGTGGCCTGGGTCGCGGCGACCTCGCCGATCTGGATGGCGCTTTCATGCGGCCTGTCGGGATGGACCAGGAGGCCCCCCGATCAGCCCCGTCACCATGAAGGCGATGCCGGCCGTGAGAACGGCGGCGGACGCCTTGTTGACCTCCATGCTGGCCATGCCGGACGCAATCTCCAATCAGGGATCGGGCGGCCGCCGGCCCGCGCCCAGGTTCGCAACCCGTTTGCGCGGTGGGACCGCCTCGACTAGAAGCGCGCGGACCATAGTGCCCGCCCCGCGATCCATCAACCGCCCTTCCCGCATGGATACCTTGGCCGCCGTGAACCCCATCATCCTCATCCCCGCCCGCATGGCGAGCACCCGCCTGCCCGGCAAGCCGCTGGCCGGGATCGGCGGCAGGCCGATGATCCTGCATGTGCTCGACCGCGCGCGGGAGGCCGGCATCGGCCCCGTCGCGGTGGCCGCCGCGGAGCCTGAAATCATGGCGGCGGTGCAGGCCGCCGGCGGCACCGCGGTCCTGGTGGAGGCCGATCTGCCGAGCGGCACGGACCGGGTGAAGCTGGCGCTCGATGCGCTGGACCCGGCCGGGCGGCATGACGTGGTAGTGAACCTGCAGGGCGACCTGCCGACCCTGCCTCCGGATTTTCTCCGCGCCGTGCTGGCGCCGCTGGCCGACCCCGGGGTGGACATCGCCAGCCTGGTCGCGCCGATCGAATCCGCCGAGGAGGCCGGGGCGCCCTCCGTGGTGAAATGCGCCTGCGCCTTCCCCGAAGGGGCCGAGGTGGCGCCGGCGCTCTATTTCTCGCGCGTCGCGGTGCCTTCGGGCGAGGGGCCGCTCTGGCACCATATCGGCCTCTATGCCTTCCGTCGCGCCGCGCTGGAGCGTTTCGTAGCGCTCCCCGCCAGCCCGCTGGAGACCCGCGAGCGGCTGGAGCAATTGCGGGCGCTGGAAGCCGGCATGCGAATCGCCGTGGCGCGGGTGGCGCATGCCCCCTTCGGCGTGGATACGCCGGCCGATCTGGAGCGGGCCCGCGCCGCGCTGGCCAGGGGGAGCCGGGCATGACCGATACCATCGCCTTCCAGGGCCTCTCCGGCGCCTATTCCGACCTGGCCTGCCGCGACGCCTATCCCGGCTGGACCACCCTGCCCTGCCCGAGCTTCGAGGCGGCGATGGATGCGGTACGCGCCGGCCAGGCGCGGCTGGCCATGCTGCCCTGCGAAAACTCGCTCGCCGGCCGGGTGCCGGATATCCACCGCCTGCTGCCCGACAGCGGCCTCTCGGTGGTGGGCGAGCATTTCGAGCGGGTGGAGCATTGCCTGCTGGCGCCGCGCGGCGCCAGCCTGGCGACGCTGCGGCGCGCCCATAGCCATCCGGTGGCGCTCGGCCAGGTGCGGAACATCCTGCGGGAGCTGCATCTGGAGCCGGTGATCGAGGCCGATACCGCGGGTGCCGCGCATCTCATCGCCGAACGCGGCGGGGTGGAGGATGCGGCGATCGCCTCGGCCCTGGCCGCCGAGATCTACGGGCTGGAGATCCTGCGGCGCAATGTGGAGGACGCGGCGCACAACACCACGCGCTTCTATGTCTGCGCCCTGGAATCGCGCCTGCCGCCGGCGGATGCGCCGGATTGCGTGACCACCTTCGTCTTCCGCGTGCGCAACATCCCGGCCGCGCTCTACAAGGCGCTGGGCGGCTTCGCCACCAATGGCGTGAACATGACCAAGCTCGAAAGCTACATGCTGGACGGCGAGTTCACCGCCACGCAATTCCTGGCCGATGTGGATGGCCACCCGGAGCAGCCCGCGGTGCGGCGGGCGCTGGAGGAGCTGGAATTCTTCTCCCGCGAGATGCGCGTGCTCGGCACCTATCCGGCGCATCGCTACCGGCTGGAGCATCAGGGGCGGGCGTAGCCGGAGCCGCTGGCCACCGGCCTTCCGCCCTGTGCATCGCCGGCCGCGCCCTACGCACGCGACGCGGCCGACGAATACCCAGGCCGGTTGCCAGCCTTCTCCGTACCACCGGCGGCGGATCGCTCGCTCCGGTTGATCCACCGCCGCCTGACCGGACTTGCCCACCCTCGCGGCGATGATGAGCACCCGGGGGGGCACCGCGAGATAGGGAGGCTGGCGCAGTGAGGCCCTGCACCGACAAGCAGGGCCTGGAGTGGTCAGGCCCCCCGCATGCCGCTACGGTATCAGCCTTCCGGCGCCGTTCGCCTCACGAATCGGTTTGCACGCGCAGCCGTGTGCCGGGGGCGCCCGCCCTATTGCAGATCGAGCGCGTGGGCCTTCAGATTCTCCAGGCTGACCACCTGCAACGCCGCCAGATGCGTCGCCTCCAGCAGCACATGCGGCGCCATGCCGGCGCGGCGCGCCTCCTCCCAGCGCGCGGCGCAGAGGCACCAGCGGTCGCCGGGGGTGAGGCCGGGGAAGCCGTATTCCGGGATCGGCGTCATCAGGTCATTGCCGCGGGACTGGCTGAAGGCCAGGAAATCCGCCGTCACCTCGACGCAGACCACATGCAGCCCGTGATCCTCCGGCCCGGTATTGCAGCAGCCGTCGCGGAAGAAGCCGGTCAGTGGCGCCACCGAGCAGGGCAGCAGCGGCCCGCCCAGCACATTCGTGCCGGCGATCCGCTGCTGGCCGCCCGGCATCATGCGGCGGTCCGGATGGCGACGGCCTTCACATCCTCGCCCACCGTGCCCGCGAAGCTTTCGAAATTCTTCTCGAAGCGGCCAACCAGTTCCTTCGCCGTGCGGTCATAGGCGGCCTTGTCCGCCCAGGTCTCGCGCGGGTTCAGCACCTCGGCCGGCACGCCGGGCAGGGATTTCGGGATCATCAGGCCGAAATAGGGGTCCTTCACGAATTCCGCCCTGGCGAGCGATCCATCCAGCGCCGCCCGCAGCAGGGCGCGGGTATGCGCGATGCTCATGCGCTTGCCCGTGCCATAGGCGCCGCCGGTCCAGCCGGTATTCACCAGCCAGCAATCGGCGCCGTGCTTCGAGATCAGGTCGGACAGCATCTGCCCGTAGACCTCGGGGTGGCGCGGCAGGAAGGGGGGCGCCGAAACAGGTGGAGAAGGTGGCCTGCGGCTCCTTGCCCAATCCCTTCTCGGTGCCGGCGACGCGCGCCGTATAGCCCGACAGGAAGTGGTACATGGCCTGCGCCGGGGACAGCCTGGCGATGGGCGGCAGCACGCCGAAGGCATCCGCCGTCAGCATCACCACGTTCTTCGGCACCGGGCCGCGGCCGCTCCGGACGGCATTCGGGATGAAATCCAGCGGGTAGCAGGACCGGGTATTCTCGGTCAGCGAATTGTCGTCGAGGTCGAGGTCGCCGAAATCGTCGCCCACCACATTCTCCAGCACCACGCCGAAGCGGTGGGAGGCGTCCCAGATCTGCGGCTCGGCCTCGCGCGAGAGCTTGATGACCTTGGCGTAGCAGCCACCCTCGAAATTGAAGACGCCGGTATCGGACCAGCCATGCTCGTCATCGCCGATCAGGCTGCGCTCGGGGTCGCTGCTGAGGGTGGTCTTGCCGGTACCGGAGAGGCCGAAGAACAGCGCGGTGTCGCCGCCCTTCCCCAGATTGGCGCTGCAATGCATCGGCAGCACGCCGTGCTCCGGCAGCAGCCAGTTCATCACCGTGAAGATCGATTTCTTGATCTCCCCGGCATAGGAGGTGCCGGCGATCAGGACGGTTCTCGCGGCGAAGGACAGCGCGATGCAGGTGCCGCTGCGGCAGCCGTCCCGCGCCGGGTCGGTCTCGAATTCCGGGGCGTGCAGGATCGTGTAGTCGGGGGTGAAGCCGTCGAGCTCCTCCCGCGGCGGGCGGATGAACATGTTGCGGGCGAACAGCGCGTGCCAGGCATTGGTGGTGACCAGCCGCACCCGGATGCGATGCGCCGGGTCGGCACCCGCATAGAGGTCCTGGGTGAAGAGCACCGGCCGCTCGCCCAGCCAGGCGCGGACCCGGGCGGCAAGGCCCTGGAACCGCTCCACCGGCATGGGCTGGTTGACCTTGCCCCACCAGATCCTGTCATGCACCTCCGGGTCGTCGACCACGAACTTGTCCAGGACGGAGCGGCCGGTATGCACGCCCGTCACCGCCATAAAGGCGCCATCGGCGGAAAGCCGGCCTTCCTTCCGGCACAGCGCATGCTCGACCAGGCCCGGGGCCGTCAGATTGGCATGGACGGTGCGTGCGGTTGGCACACCGGTGCCGGCAAGGGCGGTCTCGGACGCGGACATGAATTTCCTCCAGACGACAGGCGGTATCGGCACCCGCTCTCGGGCAGGGTGCGGCACCAACGCGGCAACTCGCAATTCGATGGGCTTGGCGGCTAAATTAGGGCGCCGGGGCACGGGCCGTCAACGAAACCATGATGCCCGCGATACAACCCTTGGTGGAGCGCCAGCGGCGACCCCCGCTCAAGGCGCGGCAGCGCTCCCGGCCCTGCCTGGGTGGGAGGGTTGGGCGGCGCGGACCAGTTCCGCCCGGACCCCTTCCGGCCCTGCCACCGGCGCGGTGAAGGCCAGGCGGCAGACCGTCTCGCCGGAAGCGAGGTCGGCGCCGTCCACATCCACCGCCACCAGTTGCCATTCCCCCCGGCTTCTGGCCAAGCAACCCCATGGCGATCGCCGCCAGGGCCTCCCGATGGTCCGTATTCACATGTGCGATGATCCCGGCCTCCGCCGCCGCGATGGCCGCCATTGCCGCCGGGTCCGGCAGCAGGTCCGCCAGCCGCAGCCGGGTTGCCCGGGCGAAGCCGCCGACCAGCAGGGCGCCGCCCAATTGCACGCGCCAAAGGGCGAAATCGGCGAAATCGGCATAGAGCGCGGCATAGGGATGGCGGGCCAGCCAGCGGGCCTTCAGCGCCGCCACCTCGGCCTCCGCCACCGGGGCGGCCTGGCCGGTCAGGGTCACGCGCGGGGCGGTCTGCGGGTTGCTGCCCTCCGCCGCGCCGGCGAAGAGCAGGGCGCAGCGCGGCTCCGCCCGGAGATGTCGGGTATGTTCCGAGAGCGAGGACAGGAACAGCAGAGGCGAGAGATCCGGCGCGCTGGCCGGCGTCACCAGGCTGGCGAAGGGCTGGCCCGCCGCCTGGGTGGCCAGGGTCGCGGCCGCCGCCGCCCGCACCAGGCGCCGCGCCTCGAAGCCGCCCTGGTGAAAATGCGGGGTATCCATGCCCATATCGTTCCCGTCCGGCTTGCGCCACAATTCCCCGCCATTGTCCCGCCAGGGGGTTCCTGCGCAGCCGGGGACCCGACAGATGCCGGACCTGACAGATACGGCGGAGACGCGACGATGCCAGCTACGATCGCCCTGGTGGATGATGATCGCAACATCCTGACCTCCGTCACCATGACCCTGGAGCAGGAGGGCTTCACCGTCCGCACCTATACAGATGGCGAGAGCGCCCTGCAGGGCCTGCTGGCCCGGCCGGCGGACCTCGCGGTGCTCGACATCAAGATGCCCCGTATGGACGGGATGGAGTTGTTGCAGCGGCTGCGCCAGCGCTCCGCCATGCCGGTGGTGTTCCTGACCTCCAAGGACGAGGAGGTGGACGAGCTGATGGGGCTCAGGCTCGGGGCCGACGACTACATCACCAAGCCCTTCAGCCAGCGCCTGCTGCTGGAGCGCATCCGCACCCTGCTGCGGCGGAACGAGGTGTCCCGCGCCGAGGGCAGCGGCACCCCGGCCGGCGGCGTTATCGTCCGCGGCGACCTGGTGCTGGACGAAACCAAGCATACCTGCGTCTGGAAGGGCCACGACATCCAGCTCACCGTCACCGAATTCCTGCTGGTGAAGGCGCTGGCGCTGCGGCCGGGCATGGTCAAGAACCGCGACCAGCTGATCGATGCCGCCTATGGCGAGAACATCTATGTGGATGACCGCACCATCGACAGCCATGTGAAGCGCGTCCGCCGCAAATTCCGCCAGGCGGACGAGGAATTCGCGCAGATCGAGACGCTCTACGGCATCGGCTACCGCTACAAGGAGAATTAGGAGGTTCCGCATGCAAGGACAGCCGGCATCGGCAGCCGATCTTCTCATGGCGCAGTTCCTCGCCTGGGTGGCGGGCGGCACCCATGACTATGCGGAGGCCATGGAGGCCTGGCGGAGCAGTTGCCCCCGCCTGTCGATCTGGGAGGATGCCATCGGCGACGGGCTCATCCGCATCGACGGCAGCGGCGCCCGCAGGATGGCCGAGGCCCGGGTGGTGCTGACGCCGCAGGGCCGGGCGCGGCTTGGCGGGGTGGGCGGCCCGGGCGATCACGCCCCTTCCGCGCCGCAGCCTGCGGGTGCGGCCCTGGCATCCTGCCCCTGAACTTCGCCGACGGGCTTCGGGATCGGCGAATCGGCGGCCGGGCTGCCCTGGCCCAGGCTTCATTGCCGGGCGCCCGGAACAGGCGGCAGCGGGGTGCCGGCCAGACCATAAGGAACACCGATGCCGGAGGCCCCCCTCCCGACGACCATGGCCGAACAAGGCGCCACCGCCGCCCCGCCGGCGTTGGGTCTCGCCGCTGCTGCGCCGCATCCTGCTGCTGAATGCCCTGCCGCCGGCGCTGCTGGCCGCCGCCATGCTCTACCTCGACCAGTACCAGAACGGGCTGCTGGCGGCCGAGGTGGAGGCGATGCGCACTCAGGCCCGCATCTATGCCGGCGCCATCGCCGAGGCCGCGACGCGGGTGCAGGACGACCGCGCCACCCTGGTGCCGGAAGCCGCCCGGCCGCTGCTGCGGCGCCTGGTCGATCCCTCGCCCAATACCCAGGCCAGGCTCTTCGACAATACCGGCCTGGTGGTGGCCGATAGCCGGGTGCGGGAGGGGTCCGGCGGCGCCGTGGTGACCGAGCCGCTGCCGCCGCCGGAGCCGCGCGGCGCCTTCTCCACCGGCATCGCGGGCCTCTACGACCGTCTCGTCGGCCTGGTCCCGCGCGATGGGCGGGACGATCTGGTGGTGGATGTCAATCCCAACGCCCCCTCCTTCGACTGGCAGCCCAATCTCGGCCCGGACCGGCGGGAGGAATTGCGGCTGGCGCTGGAGGGCGGCGTCACGCCCTATATCCGCCGCACCGCGGATGGCCGGCTGCTGGTCTCGGTGGCGGAGCCGGCGCGGCGCGGCAACCAGTCCGTCGGCATCGTGCTGCTGACCCGCGAGGCGCGGGAGGTGGACCAGCGCCTGTTCGAGATCCGCGCCAGCGTGCTCGGCATCTTCGCGCTGGCCCTGCTGCTGACCGTGCTGCTCTCGCTCTACCTGGCGCAGACCCTGGCCAGCCCGATCATGCAATTGGCCGGCGCCGCCGCGGCGATGCGCCAGGGCGAGGGGCGCGCCGGCAGCGTGCCGCCTGCCCTGCTGGCGCGGCGGGACGAGATCGGCATCCTGGCGCGCGACCTGCAATCGGCGGCCCGCGACCTCTGGGCGCGGATCGACACCAATGAGCGCTTCGCCGCGGATGTGGCGCATGAGCTCCGCAACCCGCTGACCAGCGTGCGCAGCGCGATCGAGACGCTGCGCCGCATCGAGAACCCGGAGCAGCAGCGCCGCCTGCTGGCGATCATCGCCGATGACGCGGTGCGGATGGACCGGCTGATCGCCGATATCAGCGACTCCTCGCGCGTCGATGCCGAACTCTCGCGCACCGTCGCGGTGCCGGTGGATGTGGCGCCGATCCTTTCCACCCTGGTCGAGCTGCACCAGGCGACGCGGGCCGAGGGCGACCCGGTGGTGGAGCTGGAGGCGCCGCCGGGCCGGCTGGTGGTGCGTGGCGTCGAGGGCCGGCTGGTGCAGGTCTTCCGCAACCTGCTGGGCAATGCGCTCTCCTTCAGCCCCAGGGGAGGCGCGCAGGAAAGCCGGGTCCGGGTCCGCGCCCGCCCGACCGGCACCTGGGTGGAGGTGGTGGTGGAGGATGAGGGGCCGGGCATCCCCGAGGCGAAGCTGGAGGGGATCTTCGAACGCTTTTATTCCGAACGCCCGCATGGCGAGCAATTCGGCAAGCATTCCGGCCTCGGCCTTTCCATCAGCCGGCAGATCGTGGAGGGGCTGCGCGGCCGCATCGCCGCCGAGAACCGCCGCGATGCGGAGGGGAAGGTGACGGGGGCGAGGTTCATCGTGCGGCTGCCGGTGGCGTAGCCATCGGCTGCGCCGCGCGTGGGCAAGGATTGCGGCTGCCGGTGGCGTAGCCGGCGGCTGCGGCGCGTCTCCACCGTTTCCTCCACGCCCAGTTCCGCTTTAGGCTTCGCGGCATAGCCGGACCAACCGGTGCCATGTCAGGAGAAACGCCGTGACCACTGCCACCCGCCGGGCCATGCTGGGCCTGGCCGCCGGGCTGCTGCCCTTCACCCGCGCCGGCGCCCAGGGCGGCCCGCAGGCGCCGAACACCTTCCCCGACCGCGGGCTGCGCTACATCGTGCCCTTCACCCCGGCCGGCCTCACCGACATCATGGCCCGGCTGGTCGCGCAGAAGCTGACGCAGACCTGGTCGCAGCCCGTGGTGGTGGACAACCGCCCCGGCGGCAACGGCCTGATCGGCGCCGATGCCGCGGCCAAGGCGCCGGCCGATGGCCATACGCTGCTCGCCATCACCCTGACCCATGCGGTGAATGTCAGCCTTTTCCCCAATGCCCCCTACAACCTGCGGCGGGATTTCGCGCCGGTCTCGGTGCTGGGCTCGCTGCCGCTGGTGGTCTGCGTCAATCCCTCCAACCCGGCACGGAGCCTGGGGGATCTGCTGGAGCAGGCGAAGACGCGGCAGATGAATGGCGGGTCATCGGGCAATGGCTCGCCACCGCATCTGGCGCTGGAATTGTTCCGGCGGGTGGCCGGGGCCGGGCCGAACCTGGTGCATGTGCCCTATCGCGGCGGCGCCCCGGGCGTGACGGACCTGGTGGCCGGCAATCTCGATGTCCTCATCTCCAACCTGCCCGAATGCATCGGCCAGTTGAAGAGCGGCCGGCTGCGCGGCCTCGCCATCACCGATACCCGCCGGCACAAGCTGGTACCCGAGATCCCGACGGTGCATGAGGCCGGCGCGCCCGGGCTTGAGATCACCAACTGGACCGCCATCTTGACCAATGCCGCCGTGCCGCGCCCGGTCTTCCAGAAGATCGAGCGCGATACCCTGGCCGCCATCCGCGACCCGGAGGTGGTGCGCCGCGCGGAGGAGGGTGGCTTCGACGTCCTCGGCTGGGACGCCGCCCGCTCGCGGGAGTATATCGACGGCCAGGTGGAGCGCTGGTCGCGGCTGGTGGCCGAGGCCGGCATCAAGGTGGATTAGGCCCGCCCCCGGGGAAAGCATTGCTGCGCATGAGCCACATCGTCATCGCCGAATTCATGGAAGCCGCAGCGGTCGCCTCGCTCGACGCCGCCCATCCCACGCTCTACGACCCCGCCCTGGTGGATGCGCCGGACCGGCTGGCAGCCTCGCTCGGCCAGGCGCGGGCGCTGATCGTGCGCAACCGCACCCTGGTGGATGCGGCGCTGCTGCGGCATGGGCCGGGGCTGAAGGTGGTGGGGCGGCTCGGCGTCGGGCTCGACAATATCGACCTGCCGGCCTGCCGCGCCCGCGCGGTGGAGGTGATCCCGGCCACCGGCGCCAATGCTGATTCGGTGGCCGAATACGTGATCCTGGCGGTGGGGGCGCTGCTGCGCGGTGCCTATTTCGCCACGCCCGAGGTCGCCGGCGGCCAATGGCCGCGCGCCCGGCTCTCGGCGGGGCGGGAGATGGCGGGCAAGACGCTGGGCGTCGTCGGCTTCGGCGATATCGGACGGCGGGTCGCGAATTGGCGCGGGCCTTCGGCATGGTGGTGATCGGCCATGACCCGGTGCTGCCCACCGACCATTCCGGCTGGTCCGAGACGGCGACCGAGCGGGTGGCGCTGGAGGCGCTTTTCGCCAAGGCCGATGCCGTGACCCTGCATGTGCCGCTCACCGAGGCGACCCGCGGCTTGGTCGATGCCGCCTGCCTTGCCGGCATGAAGCCCGGCGCGGTGCTGGTGAACACCTCGCGCGGCGGCGTGGTGGAGGAAGCGGCACTGGCGGCCGCGCTCCGGGCCGGCCGGCTCGGCGGCGCCGCGCTCGATGTCTTCGAGACCGAGCCCCTGCCGGCGGGATCGCCGCTCGCCGGCTGCCCGAACCTGCTGCTGACCCCGCATATCGCGGGGGTGACGGCCGAGAGCAATATCCGGGTCTCCTCGCTGATCGCTGAACGGGTGCTGGTCGCGCTGGCCATGGCGTGACATTTCCCTGTCCCGGAAGATCAAGGAGCAGGCGATGCCCAGACTGAGCATGGCGGCGGCCGAGGACCTCGTCCGCGCCGCCCTCGCGGCGGCCGGCGCGGCGCCCACCATGGCGGCGGCGACCGCCCGCACCCTGGTGGCCGCCGAGGCGCAGGGCCAGGCCGGCCACGGCCTCTCCCGCGTGCCGCAATACGCCGCCTTCCTCCGCAACGGCCGCGCCGATGGCGGGGCGGTGCCGGCGGTGGTGGCGGAGCGCGGCGGCGCGGCGCTGGTGGATGCGCGGCACGGCCTGGCCTATCCGGCGCTCGACCTCGCGGTGGCGGAGGCGGCGCGGCGGGCGCGGGCGCATGGCGTCGCCTTCCTCGGCATCACCAACAGCCACCATTCCGGCGCCATGGGCCTGCCGGTGGCGGCGCTGGCACGGCAGGGCCTGGTGGCGTTGGCCTTCACGAACTCCCCCGCCGCCATGCCGGTGCCCGGCGGCCGGCGACCGCTGCTCGGCACCAACCCGGTCGCCGCCGCCTTTCCGCGGCGGGGGGCGGAGCCCCTGGTGATCGACCTCGCCCTGTCGCAGGTGGCGCGGGGCCGGATCATGGTGGCGGCGAAGGAGGGCCGGCGGATTCCCGAGGGCTGGGCGATCGACGCCGAAGGCAACCCCACCACGGACCCGGATGCGGCGCTCGGGGGCGCCATGCTGGCGGCCGGCGGCACCAAGGGGGCGCTGCTGGCGCTGGTGGTGGAACTGCTGTGCTGCGCCCTCACCGGCGCCGCCTTCGGCTTCGAGGCCGACAGCTTCTTCGTGGATGAGGGCAACCGGCCGCGGCTCGGCCAGGCAATCCTGGCGATCGACCCCGGTGCAATGGCCGGGCAGGAGGGCTTCCTCGACCGGGTGGAGGTGCTGGTCGGCGCCATGCTGGGCGATACGGGTGTCCGCCTGCCCGGCAGCCGGCGCGCGGCGCTGGCGGAAAAGGCCGGGGCCGAGGGGCTGGAGGTGCCGGCGGCGCTGCACGACAGGCTGCAGGCCCTTGCCGGTGGCTGAAGGGCCGCGCTTCCGCGAGCGGCGCGGCGGCAGCGTGGCGGGCGAGCCAGCGCCGCCTCTGCCGCGCCCGCCGGAGCCGAACCGCATCTGCGGCGCCGCCCCGGTGCGTGCCCTGTTCCTGCGGCGGCCGGAGGCGGTGCTGCGGCTCTTCTATACCGAGGACCGTCGCCGCCTGGCCGGGCCGCTCTGCGCGCATCTCGCCCGCACCCGGCGGCCCTACCGGGAGGTGCCGCCGGAGGAACTCGCCCGCATCGCCGGCACGCAGCACCATGGCGGCATCGTCGCCGTCGCCCAGACGCGCTTCGCCACGCCGCTCCCCGGCGCCGCGCTGCCGGCCGATATGCCGGAAGCCCCGCTGCTGCCGGTGCTGGACGGGATCGGCAATCCGCACAATCTCGGCGCCATCGCCCGCTCCGCCGCCTTCTTCGGCTGCCGCGCCCTGGTCCTGTCCGGCGATGCCCGCCAGGCGGACCTCTCCGACGCCGCCTTCCGCACCGCCGAGGGTGGGCTGGAGCATCTGGAGGTGTTCCGCGCGCGCGACCTGCCGGCGCTGCTGCGGGGGATGCGCGGGCGCTTCCTGACCCTGGCGGCGGTCGCGGCCGGCGGGGCAGCCCCCCGGACGGTCCCACGCGACCGGCCGGTCGCGCTGGTGCTCGGCAATGAGGAACAGGGCCTGCCGATGCCGACGCTGGAAGCCTGCGAGGCCCGCGTCACCCTGGCCGGTGCCGCCCTGGGCGGCAGCGGCGCGCAGGGGCCGGTGGTGGAGAGCCTGAATGTCGCCGCCGCCGCCGCGGTGCTGATCCATGCGCTGGGAGGCCCTGCGTGAGGCCGGTCCGGGCATGAGCATGGCCGGCCAGGACGCCAGGCTCGAAGCCCGGCCGGAGGGGGAGGGGCTTCGCCTCGTCTTCCATGGCCGGCTGGAGGCCGGGGCCGCCGCCCGCCTCTGGCCGGAGGCGACGCGCCGCGCCGCCCGCGCCAGGCCGCTGATCCTCGACCTCGCCGGCCTCACCGCGCTGGATACCGCGGGCGCCGTGCTGCTGCTGCACCTGGAGCACCTGGCCGGGGAGGCGCGCTGGGCGGGAATGCCGCCCGGCCCGCTCCAGGCGGTGCTGGACCGCACCCGCCAGGCATTGGCCGCGCCACCGCCGGAGCCGCCGCTCCCGCTGCCCTGGCTCGGGCTGATCGGCCAGGCCACCATCGAGCGCGGCCAGGGCATGCTGGCGCAGGTGGCCTTCCTGGGCGAGGCGCTGGTGGCCGGGCTCGGCACCATCCGACGCCCCTGGCGGCTGCGTCTGTCCGAGATGCTGCGGCACCTGGACGAGGCCGGACTGCGCGCCTTCGGCCTGACCCTGCTGCTTGGCTTCCTGATCGGCCTGATCCTGGCCTTCCAGTCCTCCATCCCGATGCGCCAGTTCGGGGCCGAGGTCTACATCCCGAACCTGGTCGGCATTTCCCTGCTGCGGGAACTCGGGCCGCTGATGGCGGCGGTGGTGCTGGCCGGCCGCACCGGCTCCGCCTATGCCGCCGAACTCGGCACCATGGTGGTGAACGAGGAGGTGGATGCGCTGCGCATCATGGGCATCGACCCGGTGGCCTGGCTGGTGCTGCCGCGGCTGCTGGCGGCCATGCTGGTGATGCCGGTGCTGGCCCTGCTGATGGACCTCGCGGGCCTGCTCGGCATGGCGGCGGTGATGGCGACGCTGGGCTTCCCGCCGGCCGGGGTGATCGCGCAATTGCAGAGCTGGGTCCAGTTGAAGGATTTGCTGGGCGGGCTGTTCAAGGCAGCGGTCTTCGGCCTGGCGATCGGGCTGGTCGGCTGCCGGGCCGGGCTCGGCGCCGGACGCGGCCCGCGCGCGGTGGGCGATGCGGCGACGGCGGCGGTGGTGGGCGGCATCGTCTCCATCGTGCTGCTGGACGGCATCTTCGCCGTGCTGTTCTTCCGGCTCGGCCTCTGATGGAGCCCGTCGTCAGGGTGGAGAACCTGGCCGCCCGCTTCGGTGGCCGGACCATCTTCGAGCATGTCTCCTTCGAGGTGCGGCCAGGCGAGGTCTTCATCATCCTCGGCGGCTCCGGCTCCGGCAAGTCGACGCTGCTGAAGCACGTGATCGGCCTCTACGAGCCGGCCGAGGGCCGCATCGAGGTGCTCGGCGAGGACATCGACACGCTGCGCGGCGAGGCGCGGCAGGCGCTGCTGCGCCGGATCGGCGTGATGTGGCAGTCTGGCGCGCTGTTCGGCTCGCTTACCCTGGCCGAGAATATCGAGGTGCCACTGGAGCAGCATACCGCCCTGCCGGCCGAGGCGCGGGCGCTGGTGGCGCAGGCCAAGCTCGGCCTGGTCGGGCTGGCGGATGCGGCGCTGCGCCTGCCGGCGGAGATCTCGGGCGGCATGGCCAAGCGCGCCGGCATCGCCCGCGCCATGGCGCTCGACCCGCCGATCCTGTTCCTGGACGAGCCCTCGGCCGGGCTCGACCCCATCACCTCGGCCGGGCTGGATGCGCTGATCCGGCAACTCGCGCGGGAACTCGGCACCACCTTCGTTGTAGTCACACACGAATTGCAGTCCATCCTGGCGATCGGCGACCGTTGCATCATGCTGGACAAGGATGCCAAAGGCATGATCGCGGAAGGCGACCCGCGGCGGCTGCGCGAGGAAAGCGAGAATCCCGTGGTGCGCGCCTTCTTCCGGCGAGAGGTATTGGCATGAGCATCCGACCCACGCGCCGCGCCGCGGCCGGACCCTAGCGATGCCCCAGGCGCGAGGCCTCTATCTGCGCGTCGGCGCGTTGGTCCTGATCGGCCTGGCGCTGGCGGTGGGGTTCATCCTGTTCTTCACCGCCAACCGTTTCGGCGGCGCCGGCAGCGTGATGTTCGAGACCTATATCCGGGAATCCGTGCAGGGGCTGGATAACGGCTCGCCGGTGCGCTACCGCGGTGTCGCGATCGGCCGGGTGACGGAAATCGGGCTGGTCAATGCCGAATATCCCCGGCCGGAGGGGAATACCCTCGCCACCGCCTTCCAGTTGGTCTTCGTGCGCTTCTCGGTGGACACGGCGAAGGTCGGGGGCGGACCCTCGGTAGCGGATGCCATCCGCCTCGGCCTGCGGGTCCGGATCGCGGCGCAGGGCATCACCGGCGTGAATTACCTGGAGCTCGATTTCGTCGATCCGGAGCGTTACCCGCCGGTGCGCGTCCCCTGGGAGCCGCGCTACACCTATATCCCGGCCATCCCCTCCACCGTCGCGCAGGTGCAGAACGCGGCCGAGACGCTGCTGAAGCGGCTGGAGGGCGTGGATCTCGAGTCGCTGATCGGCAATGTGGTCGGCCTCGTCGCCGATCTCCGCAGCCAGGTGCATGACGGCGACTTCGCCCAGACCCTGCAGGAGGCGGCGACACTGCTCCGCAGCCTGCGCGGCACGACCGAGGCGGCCGACCTGCCCGGGACGATGGCGGAATTCCGCGGCACCGCGGCCGAGGCGCGCGAACTGCTCGCCAGCCGCGAGCTGCGCCAGACGCTGGCCAATCTGGCCGGGGCCTCGGCCGAGCTGCGCAGCGTGGTGGGCCGCCTGCCGGCCAGCCTCAACACGCTCGATGCCGGGCTGCGGACGGCGCGCAGCGCCACCACCGACATCCAGGCGGAACTCGGGCCGATCCTGCGCGATCTGCGGGCCGCCGTCGCCAATCTGCGCGACACGACCGAGGCGCTGCGTCGCAACCCCTCCCAGGCCCTGTTCGGCGCGCCGCCGCCGCCGCCGCCAAGGCGTTAGCCGGGAATGCCCATGTCCATGCCCAAGGCCCCTCCCGCGTCACCTTCCCTGGCTCGCCGCGGCCTGCTCCTGCTCCTGCCCGCGCTGGCCGGCTGCAGCGTGCTGCCCAGCCGCCCCTATCAGGAGGTGCAGCGCTTCTCCCTGGCGCCGGAGCGGTCGCAGGCCAGCCCGCCGCCGGCCCGCGGCCCGGTGCTGCTGCTGCGCTCGCTGCGCGCGGCGCCGGGGATGGAGGCGCGGGGGCTCCGCATGCTGGGGCCCGGGGAGCAGGTCACCACGACCTATTGGCAGGAATGGACCGCCCCCCGGTCGAATTGGTGGAGGAGGCGCTGCGGCGCTGGCTCACCGCCAGCGGCCTCTTCTCCGCCGTCACCGCCCCCGGCTCCCGCCTGCCGCCCGACCTGGTGCTGGAGGGGGAGCTGGTGCGGCTGCAGGCGGAGTCCGAGGCGGCGGTGGCGCGGGCCGCGCTCTCCGTGCTGCTGCTGTCCCAGACCCCTGGCCGCGGCGGCCAGCCGCGCGTCCTCGGCCAGTTCATGCCGGAAGGCACCGCACCCCTGGCCGGCGGGCCCTGGCGCGACGGCGAGGTGCCGGGCCCGACGGCGGCGGCGGGCATGAGCGCGGCCCTGGCCGCGGCGCTCACGGCGCTGGAGCGGGACCTGCGGGCGGCGGTGCGGGCGCGGCGCTGATGGGCGGGGCGGGGGCCCCGTGGATCACGAGGAGCTCCGCGCCGGCGGCGGCCATTTCAGCAACTCCTCCAGCAGCACCCCGAGGTCCCGGCTCATCAGCGCGATGCTGGCCTCCAGGAGGTCCAGCATGGCGTCCCTGACCTCCAGATCCTCGACCGTATAGACGCCGCCGGCGCCGAACAGCAGCGCGGCCCGGTCGCGCGCCGCCTCGGAGCTCGGCTCGCCGAGCAATTCGTTGCGGCGCCACTCGGCGGCCACGAGTTCGGCGACCTCCGGCCGGTTCGCGTCGCCGCCCGGATGCCGGGTCAGGTAGCGCCAGACCGAGGGCGGGAACAGGCCGGACCGGGCCGGCCGCTCCCGCACCTCGCGCAGGAGGTTGCGCTCGGTGCGCAGTTCGCCGGAGGCCGAGCCGAAGAGCAGGGATGTCGCCACCGAGGCCTCGGCCACGCCACCGACTATCCCGACGACATCGCCGCCCCCGGCGCCCGCGACCGACAGCCCGCCCGACAGGGCCGCCGTCAGCGCGCCGATCATGATGCTGGTGAGGCCCAGCCGGCGCGCCCGCCGGTTTTCGATGCCCTGGAGCCGGGCCCGCAACTGGTCGCCGCGCTCCCCTTCGCAATCGATCGCGGCCAGGGTGCCCGCGACATCCAGCATCGCCAGCAGGATCCGGTCCGTGATGGCCTGGCGGAGGCGAAGCTGCCGCAGCTCGGTGGCCACGGTGCGGGGGGGCTTCCACCGTCAGCAGCGCCAATTGCCGCAGCGGGGCGAAGGCGCCGATGACCTCGGCGATCTCGATGGCGGTGGAGGAGAATCCCTGCGCGGCGAGGCTCCCGGAGGCCGAGCGGTAGGCTTCGGGCGAGAGCGGCGCCTCGGCCGGCATGGCCTGCCGCACCCCCAGGCGCGGCGCGCAGAGGCGATCGGTGTCGCCCTGCGACGACGAGGAAGGGCCATCCGCCCGGCCGGCGGGTGCCGCGCATCCACCAAGCAGCGCCACCGCGAGCATGGCGCCGCCAAGCCAGGGAGCCGCCCGGATGCCCGATGCCGTCATGGGCCGTGCGAAATCCATCCTAATGGATCACGCCGGCAAGCTCCCGGGGGCCGTCCATGACTGCTCCCGACCTGGGGCGCCGCGGTCTTGCGGGCCGCGAGGGCCAGCAGGAACAACAGCGGCAGCGGACGGGGCATCGGCGATTCTCCTGCGGCAGCCAGGATTCGGCTGCCGCAAGGATGCCCGGGATCACGGCCCGGCGACACCCGGTCCCGGTCAGGCCAGCGCCGGCTCGGGCTCCGGCACCCGCACTGTGACCGGGGCGAGCAGGGCGAAGCCCCAGGGCGCCAGGACGCGGGGCGGCAGCTTGGTGTCGCTGCCCAGCGGCGCCAGCCCGGCGGTGAGCGCCGCCGGCAGCGGCACCGGCTCGGCCGAGAGGTTGAACAGCAGCGTCACCACGCGGCCCCCGGCCTGGCGGGTGAAGCCGAAGAGCGGCGCGGCCAGTGCAAGCGGCACGGCCTCGCCATGGCGCAGCGCCGGCTCCGCCCGGCGCAGCCGCAGCAGGGTGCGGGTGAAGCGCAGCATGCTGTCGGGCGCCGCCTCCTGCGCATCCACCGCCAGGGCGCGGTGCGGCTCCGGAACCGGCAGCCAGGGGGTTGCGCCGGCGGCGGTGAAGCCGGCATGCGGCAGGGCGCGCTGCCAGGGCATCGGCGTGCGGCTGCCGTCGCGGCCCTTGAATTCCGGCCAATAGGCGATACCGAAGGGGTCGCGGATCTCGCTCTCGCGCAGTACCGCCTCGGGCAGGCCAAGCTCCTCCCCCCTGGTAGAGGCAGGCGCTGCCCGGCAGCGACAGCAGCAGCGCCAGCAGCAGCCGGGTGAAGCGGGGGTCCGGCACGCCGCCCGGCGCCCAGCGGCTGGCGGCGCGCTCCACGTCATGGTTGGAGAAGGAGAAGCAGGGCCAGCCCCGGGCGCAGGTGGCGGTGGCGTCGGCCAGCAGCTCGGTAAGCGTGGGGTGGTCGAAGCCGTGCCGCAGCGGCCGCAGCGTATAGGCCATGTGCAGCAGGTCCTCCCCGGCCGTATAGCCGGCGATGCGCTCGAAGGCGCCATCCTGGGAGGAGACCTCGCCCAGCAGCACGGCGCCGGGATAGCGCTCCGTCAGGGCGCGCAGCCGCCGCAGCATGGGCAGCGTCCCCGGCTGGATCATGTCGTGGTCGTGCTGCTGCAGGGCGAAGAGCTTGGCCGGGATCACCCCGCCATAGGGCCGCTGCGCCGGGTTGCTGCGGAGCGCCGGGTCATGCGTCAGGAAATCCACCGCATCCAGGCGGAAGCCGTCCACGCCGCGCGCCAGCCAGAATTCGGCGATGCCGAGCAGCGCCTGCTGCACTGCGGGTTCGTGCAGGTTGAGGGTCGGCTGGGTGGAGAGGAAATGGTGCAGGTAGTATTGCCGCCGCCGCGGCTCCCAGGTCCAGGCGGCGCCGCCGAAGACGCTGAGCCAATTGTTGGGCGGCGTGCCGTCCGGTGCGGGATCGGCCCAGACATACCAGTCCGCCCTGTCGCCTTCGCGCGCGCGGCGGCTGGACTGGAACCAGGGGTGGCGGTCCGAGGTATGGCCACCGACCAGGTCCAGCAGCACCCGCAGGCCCCGGGCATGCGCCGCGGCGATCAGCCGGTCCACATCCTCCAGCACGCCGAAGACGGGATCGACGGCACAGTGGTCGGCCACGTCATAGCCGAAATCCCGCTGCGGCGAGGGGTAGAAGGGGCAGACCCAGATCGCGTCCACCCCGAGCCCGGCAATATGATCGAGCCTGTCGAGCAGGCCGGGCAGGTCGCCGATGCCGTCGCCGTCGCTGTCCTGGAAGCTGCGGGGATAGATCTGGTACAGGACCGCCCCGCGCCACCATTCCCCGTGGCTTTTCCCCTGGATCATGCCGACTTCACCCCTGGGTTGAATGCCACACGCCGTATACTCGCAATATTCGCGGCTTCGCGAGGCGGTGCAACGGCAAAATCGGGGCGAAGATGCGGCAGGTGCGGGGTGTGGCCTGCCGGTCGCGGAGGGGGGTCAGCCCGAGACGGTATAGCCCTCGGCCGTCACCGCCGCCGCCACCGCCTCGCGCGGCAAGCTGGTTTCGGCGCGCAGCGTGCCGGTGGCGAGGTCCACCTGCACCCTGGCCTGCGGGTCGCGCGCCTGGATGGCGCGGGTCACCGCCTGCACGCAATGGTCGCAGGTCATGCCCTGGACCTTGAGGTCGATCATCTCTGGGTTCCTTCCGGTTCGGGATTGGCAAGCTCGTCGATGATGGGGCAGTCGGGCCGCGCATCGCCCTGGCAATGCGCGGCCAGGTGGCGAAGGCTGGCGGCCATGGCCTGCAAGCTGCGGGCCTTCTCCTCAAGCGCTGCCACATGGTCGAGGGCGATGCGCCGCACATCGGCGCTGGCCCGCGAGTGGTCCCGCCAGAGCGCCAGCAGCCGCCGCACATCCTCCAGCGGGAAGCCGAGGTCGCGGGCATGGCGGATGAAGCGCAGCACGGCGACATCGGCGTCCCCATAGCTGCGGTAGCCATTCTCCCGCCGCGCCGGATGCAGCAGGCCAATCGATTCATAGTGCCGGATCATCTTCTGCGAGATGCCGGAGGCGGCGGCGGCCTCGCCGATAATCATGGCCTGCCTCCGCCCTGATCCACGCTCCGGGCGATGGGCCGCCACCTCGCCAGCAGCAGCGCATTGGCCAGCACCGAGACGGAGGACAGCGCCATCGCCGCCCCCGCCAGCAGCGGCGAGAGATAGCCCAGCGCCGCCAGCGGCAGGCCGAGCAGGTTGTAGCCGAAGGCCCAGCCCAGGTTCTGCCGGATCTTGCCATAGGTGCGGCGCGCCACCTCGATGGCGGCCGGCACCAGCGCCGGGTCGCCACGCAGCAGGGTGATGCCCGCCGCCTCGATCGCCACATCGGTGCCGGTGCCCATGGCGATGCCGAGATCGGCGCCGGCCAGGGCGGGCGCGTCGTTCACCCCGTCGCCCACCATCGCCACCCGCTCGCCCGCCGCGCGCCAGGCGGCGATGCGGGCCGCCTTGTCGGCCGGCAGCACCTCCGCCTCCACCTGGTCGAGGCCGAGCCGTGCCGCCACCGCCCCGGCCGCGGCACGGCTATCGCCGCTGATCATCGCCGCCTTGATGCCGAGGTGCCGCAGCCCGGCGATGGCGGCCGGGGCACCCGGCTTCTCCGTATCCTCGAAACCCAGCAGGGCGAGGGCCCGAGGGAGGGCACGGGGCGGTTCCGCGGTTTCGATCAGCCAGGCGGGGGTGCGGCCCTGCGCGGCCTCCCGCTCCGCCAGCGCCGCCAGCCCGCCGGGATCGGCGCCGCTTTCGGCCAGGGCCCGCGGGCTGCCGAGCAGCAGACGCCGCCCCGCCACCCAGCCCTCGACGCCGCGGCCGGGCAGGGCGCGGAAATCGGCCAGGGGCGGCACGGCGGCCTCCGCTTCGGCGGCGGCCTCCAGCACCGCGCGGGCCAGCGGATGCTCGCTGCCGGATTGCAGGGCGGCGGCGAGGCCCAGGACCTCGGTGGCCGCCACGCCCGGCGCCGGATGCAGCGCGGCCAGGCGCGGCCTGCCTTCGGTGAGCGTCCCGGTCTTGTCGAAAGCCACCAGGGTCACGTCATGCGCGCGCTCGATCGCCTCGGCGTCGCGGATCAGGATGCCGGCCCGCGCCGCCGCCCCGGTGCCGGCCATGATGGCGGCCGGCGTCGCCAGGCCGAGCGCGCAGGGGCAGGCGATGACCAGCACTGCCACCGCCCGCAGCACCGCCGCCTCCACCCCCACGCCCGCCAGCAGCCAACCGAACAGCGTCAGCGCGGCGATCGCCACCACCACGGGCACGAAGACGGCGCTGACCCGGTCCACCAGCTTCTGCACCGGCGCGCGGCTGGCCTGCGCGGCCGAGACCAGCGCGGCGACGCGGGCCAGCACCGTCTCGGCGCCGATCGCGGTCGCCTCGATCACCAGCCGGCCATCCAGGGCGATGCTGCCGGTGGTCACGGGACTGCCGGGTTCCTTCTCCACCGCCCGGCTCTCGCCGGTGAGCGCGCTTTCATCCACCCCGGCGCGACCTTCCAGCACGCGTCCATCGGCCGGGATGCGCTCGCCGGGGCGGACCACCAGGCGGTCGCCCAATGCCAGGGCGGCGGCCGGCACCTCCTCCTCGGTGCCATCGGCGCGCAGCCGGTGGGCGCTGCGGGGGCGGAGTTCCAGCAGGGCGCGGATCGCCGCGCCGGTGGCCCGCCGGGCCCGCGCCTCCAGGTATTTGCCGAGCAGGATGAACAGGATGACGACCGCGCTGGCTTCGAAATACAGGTGATGCGCGGCGTCCGGCCCGGCGGTCAGCAGCATCCAGACCGAGAGCCCCCAGGCAGCCGTGGTGCCGAGCGCCACCAGCAGGTCCATATTGCCGGTGCGGGCGCGCAGCGCCGCCCATCCGGCCCGGTAGAAGCGCGCGCCGAGCCAGAACTGCACCGGCGTGGCCAGGGCGAATTGCACCCAACCCCCCGGCATCCAGTCCTGGCCGAAGGGCATCCCCAGCATGCCGATCAGGAAGGGCGCGGTGAGCAGCGCCGCCAGCAGCAGGTCGCGCCGCTGGCGCGCGCCCCGGGCGGCCTCCGCCTCCTGGCCCTGTTCGGTGGCCTCCACCACCCCATAGCCGGCAGCCTGGACGGCGGCAACCAGGGCCGCTTCCTCCACCCCCGCCACGGTGCGGACCTCCGCATGTTCGGAGGCCAGGTTCACGCTGGCGGAGAGCACGCCGGGCACCGCCAGCAAGGCGCGCTCCACCCGCCCGGCGCAGGAGGCGCAGGTCATGCCGGAGATGCCGAGGTCGAAGCGCGCCTCCGGCACCGCATAGCCGGCCCGGCGCACCGCCTCGGCCAAAGTCGCCACCGGCACGCTGCCGTGCAGTTCCGCCCGTTCCGAGGCCAAGTTCACCGTCGCGGCGGTGATCCCCGGCACGGCCAGCAGGGCGCGCTCCACCCTTCCGGCACAGGAGGCGCAGGTCATGCCCTCGATGGGCAGGGCCAGGGGAATGGGCAGGGGCGGGCTGGGCGGCAGCGGGGCTTCAGGCATGGTTCGGTACCTCTCGGCCCGGATGTGGGGTCTCCCATCATGGGAAGGTCAAGCCCCACCGTCCTTGCGCCTGGTCAATCCGGCACGGCCGATACCGTGTTCACCAATTGACGCCGGTGGCGCGGGCAGCCGAAATGCCGGGAACCATGCTCACCCCCCCTCCCTTGCGCCCCTGCTGCTTGCCGGCGCGCTGCTTGCGGCCCCGCCTCCGGCCCGGGCCGAAACCCAGCCCTTCCGCGTGCTCAACCGCACGGGGCAGCAGGCCACCGAGATGAATGCCGTGCGGAACCCGCGCGGTGCCGCCAATGACTGGGGCCGCAACCTGCTTACCCGGCCGCTGGCGCCGGAGGCGGGTTTCTCGCTCCGCCCTTCCGAGAGCGCCGGCTGCCGCTTCGATATCCGCCTGCTACTGGCCGATGGCCGGGTGGCGCGGGCCGAGGGCCGGGACATCTGCGTCAACCCAGTGGTGGTGCTGGAGCCCGGCAACGTAACGGCGGCCGGCGGCATGGGGAAACCCGCGGCACCGGCCACCGCCGCCGTGCCGCCCCCCCGCAGGCCTCTCCCCGGGCGGCCCCTCGGCGCAATTCAACCCGCAGGCGCGCGTCGCTTCCGGCACCGGTTTCGTCGTGGCGCGGGACCGGGTGCTGACCAACCGGCATGTCATCGATGGCTGCAACCGCGTGCTGGTCCGCACCGCCGATGGCCGCACCCTGGCGGCGACCCCGCCGGCCCGGGTGGATGCCGGGCGCGACCTGGCCCTGCTGGCGGTGCCGGGCGATCCCGGCCCGGTGCTGACCTTCCGCCGCGATCCCGCGGTGCGGCGCGGCGAGGCGGTGGTGACCTATGGCTTCCCGCTGGCCGGGCTGCTCTCCTCCGGCCCGACCCTGACCACGGGGGAGGTGAGCGCGCTGGCCGGGCTGGCGGACAACCAGGTGCAATTCCAGATCAGCGCGCCGGTGCAGCCGGGCAATTCCGGCGGGCCGCTGTTTGACCGGCAGGGGCATCTGGTCGGCGTCATCGTCTCCAAGCTGAACGCGGCGCGGGTGGCGCAGCGCACCGGAGACATCCCGCAGAACGTGAATTTCGCGGTGAAGGGCACCGAGGCGGCCGAGTTCCTCCGCCGCGCCGGCGTCACCCCGCAGATGGCCGATAGCCGCGGCCCCGACCGCAGTGCCGCCGAGGTGGGGGAGCTGGCGCATCGCAGCACGCTGTTCGTGCGCTGCGAGCGGTAGGGCAGGCCGAGGCGCTCGTCTCCTGCGGACCGGTTCACGTCCTCCGGCTTCACCTCCGGACGACCGGGCCACTCAGCCGGCGCCGGCCTCGCCCAGCCTGGCCTCGCCCCGTCGGATCAGCGGAATGAGCACCAGCGCCGCCAGCGCCACCCCGGCCCAGAGCCCGGCCAGCGCCGACCCGGCGCCGAAGGCATCCACCGCCAGCCCCACCGCGAGAGGCACGGCGCTGAAGCCGAGATGTGCCACCACGAAATACCCGGCCACGGCGCGGGCGCGCTCCGCTGCCGTGGCCTCCGCCACCGCCGCCAGGCCGCCGAGATAGATGAAGCCATAGGTGGCACTGCCAGTGATGGCGCCGCCTACCAGCAGGGACCAGAGCCCACCCGTGGCGGCGCCGAAGAGCGTCAGCCCCGATCCCGCGCAGAGCACCACCAGGCCGAGCTTTACGGAACGGCCGGGCGCCACCCGGCGCAGCCCCTGCTGCACCAGCACCCCCACCAGGATCATGAGGCAGACCGCCGCCGGCCCGGCCAGCGGCATCCCCCGCGCCGCTAGCGCCGTGGGCACGCTGGTCAGCACCGTGCCGGTGGTGCCCCAGGCCGGCAGGATGGCGAAGGTGGTGGCGAGCGTCCCGCGCGGGAAGGCCGGGCGACAGAGCCAGGCGCCGGCGGGTTCCGCAAGCGTCTCCGGCAGCCGGGCGATGGCCGGCAGCAGCAGCAGGGTGAAGAGCAGATGCGCCGCGAAGGTCGGCGGCGGCGCCAGCCCCGGCCAGGCCACCACCGCGCCCAGGGTCAGCAGCCCGCCCGCGCCGAAACTGCCCACCGTGGCGGCGGCAACGATGGCGGCGGCCCGGCGCCCGGCCTGCTTCTCTCCCCCCGGCCTGGCGGAGGCGAGTTCCGCCGCCCAGGCCGCCGCGGCCCCGGCGACGCAGCCCATGCCGAGCCCCTGCGCCATCCGCGCCAGCGCCAGCGCCGGAAGGCCCGGCGCCAGCATCAGCGCCAGGGTGGAGAGCATCGCCAGCGCCATGCCGAGCAGCACGCAGGGCTTGCGTCCGATCCGGTCCGGCAGCGGCCCGAGCAGCGGCGCGGTGACGATCAGCGTCACCGCATAGCAGGCGAAGGCCAGGGCCAGCGCCCCGGCGCCATGCCCGCCGGCCCGCGCATAATCGACATAGAGCGGCAGCGGCAGGGTGGTGGAGAGGCCGACGGCGCAGACTCCAAGCCCGACCAATGCCTCGGGCGAGCGGAACCTGGCCAGGCGCGGCGCCGGTGCCGCCTGCGGGACGACAAGCTGATCGGGCAAGCGGCGAGGGACTCCGGCGGACGGCCCGCAGCCTGCGGCCGGATGGCGATGCGGTCCAGTCCCCGCGCTTCGGCCGGAGCCAGGCGACCATTGCCCGGGTCATCCGATTGCCGCGCCGCCGCGACCGCCGCATGCCCGATACCCAGACCGGCCTGATCCTCCGCGACAGCCGCGCCGAGGACATCCCCGCCCTCACCCGCATCTACGCCCATTGGGTCCGCCACGGTCTGGCGAGCTTCGAGCTGGAACCACCCGATGCGGCCGAGATGGCGCGGCGGCGGGAGGCGGTGCTGGCCGGCGGCTACCCGCATCTGGTGGCCACGGATACGGCCGGCGAGGTACTCGGCTATGCCTATGCCAGCGCCTATCGCAGCCGCCCGGCCTATCGCTTCGCGGTGGAGAATTCCCGTCTATGTGGCGCCGGAGGCGGGGCGCCGGGGCATCGGCCGGGCACTGCTGCCGGCGCTGGTCGCGCGCTGCACCGCGGCGGGGTTCCGGCTGATGGTGGCGGTGATCGGCGATAGCGGCAATGCGGGTTCGATCAGCCTGCATGCAGGCTGCGGCTTTCGCCATGCCGGGCTGCTGCCGGCGGTGGGCTGGAAGCATGGCCGCTGGGTGGACAGCGTGCTGATGACCCTGCCCCTGGGCGAGGGCGCCGCAACCCCGCCGCGCGGCGAAGCCGCGAACGCCCCAGGCTGAAACAGCCTGGGGCGTGAATCGCCTGTGCTGCGAAGCGCGGCGGCCTCAGGCGGCCACCGCCCGCCTCTGGCCGGACAGCCGCCCGGCGCCCAGTGCATAGGCGCCCGCGCCGAGCCCCGCCTGGACCAGCAGCGCCACCGTCCAGAAGGCCGGGAATTCCCAGCCGCCGCCCGTGCCGCTGAAGACCCAGCCATTGCCGGTATGCTGCGCCAGCGCCCCCAGCATCAGCGGCACGAAGGCCAGGCTCACCACCCGCACCCCGATGCCGGCGATCAGCGCCAGCCCGCCCAGGATCTCGGCCGCGATCACCACCACGCCGAGCGCCGGCGGAAAGCCGAGGCTGCCGAAATAGCCCATCGTCCCCGCCAGGCCGAAGGTGCCGAGCTTCAGCACCGCGCCATGCGCCAGGAACATCAGGCCAAGCGAAACCCGCAGCAGCGCCGCGGCATGGGGGGTGGTGGCTTTTTCGTCGAACATCGTCCTGCTCCTCGGTTGTCTCGCGGCCCTGCCGCCTTGGGGTGAATCTGCACCCCCGGCGGAGCCACTTCCAACGCGGCTTCGGAACCTTCATCATCAGCCTCCTGAATGATGGTGGCGCCCAGGCATGGCCGATCTCGGCACGCTCGACCTCAACCTGCTGCGGGTCTTCGATGCGGTGGCGCGGGAGCGGCACGTGACCCGCGCAGCGGCGCGGCTGAACCTGTCGCAGCCCGCCGTCTCCAATGCCCTGGCCCGGCTCCGCCAGGCACTGGGCGACGAGTTGTTCCTCCGCCGCCCCGGCGGGGTGGAACCCACCGCCCTGGCCCTGACCCTGGCGCAGCCGGTGGCCGAGGCGCTGGACCGCATCGCCGAGACGCTGGCGGTGCAGGCGCCCTTCGACCCCGCCACCACCACCCGCGTCTTCACCCCGGCCTTCAGCGAATATGCCGAGGCCGTGCTGGCGCCGCCGCTGCTGGCGCATATGGCGCAGGCGGCGCCGGGGGCGCTGCTGGCGATCCGCCACGCCGACCGGACGGATTGGGAAGCGCTGCTGGAAACCGGCCAGGCGACGCTCGCGGTCGCGGTGCTGCCGGAGCCGCCAGCGATCTACACGCGGCTGCGGCTGCTGCCGGAAGCCTTCTGCACCCTGATGCGCCCCGGGCATCCGCTGGCCTCAGGCGAATTCACGCTGGAGGGCTTCGCCGGCGTGCCGCATCTGCTGCATTCGCCGAACGGCTCGCGCGACGGCGCGCTGGATGGGGTGATGGCGGAGGCCGGGCATCCGCGCCGGCTCGGTGCGGTGGTGGCGCATCTGGCCGCGGTGCCGGAGATCCTGCATCGCACGGATATGGTCATCAACCTCTCGGCACGGCTGGCCGCGCAGATGGCACGGGCGCATGGGCTGGTCTGCCGCGACCCGCCGGTGGTGGTGCGGCATACGCGGCTCTCGCTGGTCTTCCACCGCCGCTTCGAGGCCGATCCCGGCCATGCCTGGCTGCGCCGCCTGGTGCTGGCGGTGGCGCGGGAGGTGGCGCCGGCGGGGTGAGCACTACAGCGCGATCACCGCGTCCACATACCCCTTGTAGCGCTGGCTTTTCGGCCGTGCCCGATCCTCCTCCCGCAGATACGCGATGCTGCTCTGGCCGAGCAGCCGCGCCGGCAGCAGCATCACGCGGATGAAGCGGCTCGGGCGGTCCGTGGCGGCCTGGGCAAACACCGGTTCCGGCCCCGCCTCGAACCAGGCGCCGCCGGGCGGATAGGCGGTGGAATGCCCCGCGGTGTCGATGCGGATGCCGCCCTCGATCAGGCAGCGGATGCCCGGGCCCTGATGCGTATGCAGGAAGGCACAGCCGCCGGGCGGGAAGGCCACGCTGTCGCAGCGCAGCAGCAGCGCCGCATCGGGCAGCGCGGGCAGGACCACGCAAAGCTTCTCCAGCGTGCGGCCGCCGGTGGCCGCGACGAGTGGCGCCCCCTCCGGCACCAGTTCGAAGCGCCAGAGCGCCGCGCCCTCGGGTCCGGCCCGCAATGTCGCGGCGCCCCGCCCGTGCCAGGCGGTGTCGTCGGTGAAATCGGCACGGCCCGCCTCGATGCCGCCATGCACGACATAGGCGATACGGTTCACGCCGTCCGCCGGCAGCACCACGGCGCCGCCGCCGGCCAATTGATCCTCGACCAGCCGCAACGCCCAGCGCATCGGGATCAGTCCTGCCACTTCACCTTGAGGAAGGGCGCGGGCAGCAGCAGCTTGCTCTCCTGCTTCACGATCATCGGCCGCACCTTGGCGACATAGGCGAGCCAGCCGGGATCGGCAAACAGCCTGGCGCGGCGCTCGGTGCGCTCCGCCAGATCCTCGTAGGCCCAGAGGTGGATGACCTGGTTGAGCGGGCCGAATTCGGTCTGGTAGTAGCCCACCATGCGACCGAGGATGCGCTTCTGGATCGGCATCCCCTCGGCCTCATAGGCCTTGATATAGACCGGCGCCTGCGCGGGCTGCATCGTGTAGATCCGTTCCTCGACGATCATGGCCCTGGGCTCCGTTCTGCGTTGGACGTTCCGGGAAAGGCTAGCCGCGGCGCCACGCCGCTGCAACCGGCCCCCCGGCGGGCCGTTCTGGGAGCCAGCAGGACAGCAAGGAAACGCAACCGATGGCCGAAACCCGCACGGATGCCGAGGCCCAGCAGAAGGTCTGGGAGATGATCCGCGATGTCGAGGTGGCGATGATGGTCACCATGGACGCGGAAGGCCGCTTCCGCGGACGTCCCATGCGCGCGGCGAAGCAGGAACCGGGTGACGTGCTGTGGTTCTTCACCGAAGCGCAGAGCCCCAAGGCCGGCGAGGTCAAGGGCGATGAGCGCGTGCTGCTCGCCTATTCGGACCCGCGCAAGCAGAACTACGTCTCGGTCAGCGGCACCGCCCAGGTGGTGCGGGACGCCGCGAAGCAGAAGGCCCTGTGGAGCGAGCCGATGCGCGTCTGGTTTCCTGGCGGCGCCGAGGACCCGAAGATCGCGCTGCTGAAGGTGACGGTGGATGGCGCCGAATACTGGGACAGCCCATCCTCCACCCTGGTGCATGCCTTCGGCTACCTGAAGGCGGTCACGACGGGACAGCCACCGAAGCCGGGCGACAACGACAAGGTGGATTTCACGAAGCGCGCCGGCTAGAGCGTGATCGCTTGAGGTGCTCGCACCGAAAAGCGTGAATCACGCGATCACACAAAGGTCTGGAGCATGATGCGTGAACGAAGGTGAAAGCATCATGCTCCAGGGCCCGTTGCGGGCCGGGTCGAAGCGGCGGCGGCGTGCAGCGGGATGGAGCCGCCGCGGGTCAGCCCTCCGCCCGCTCCGCAGGCGACTTGGCGGCCGGCACGGGCGGCACCTCCGCGCTGCCCTCGCGCCGGTCGCGGTAGAGCGCGGCGCGCACCAGTAGCATCAGCGTCACCGGCGTTGTGATCACCATGAAGGCCGCGATCAGGATCTCGTGCAGCACGAAGCGGGTCTGCGACACGGAGAAGAACAGCATCGAGGCCAGCAGGACGCAGCCGATACCGAGTGTGGTGCCGAGAGTCGGGGCGTGGACGCGCTGATAGAAGCTGCGAAGCCGCAGGAGCCCGATCGAGCCGGTCAGTGCGAGGCCCGCGCCGAGCACCAGCAGCAGCGCGACCGGCAGCGCCGCCCAGAGCGGCAGGTCGCCGGCATCAGTCATTCGATCACCTCCCCGCGCATCAGGAACTTCGACAGGGCGGTCGTCGCGACGAAGCCGAGCAGCGTGATGAGGAGGGCCGCCCCGAAGTAGTGCGTGCTGCCTGTCCGGATGCCGAAGACCAGCAGCAGGATCGCAGCGTTCACGTAGAGCGAGTCCAGCGCGAGGACACGATCCTGGGCCCGCGGCCCGCGCAGCATCCGGTAGGCCCCGCAACCCATCGCCGCCACCAGCAGGAGTTGCGCGACCAGGGCCGACCATGCGAGCAGCGGCGCGCTCATTCGAATATCTCCATCAGCCGGCGCTCCCACTTGTCCTTGACGATGCGGACCCATGTCTCCTCGTCGATCAGGTCCAGCACGTGCAGCAGCATGGTGCCCTCCGCGGAGTCGTAATCGACGCATACCGTGCCGGGCGTGGCGGTGAGGATGCAGGTAAGCGCGGCCAGGCCATAGGGGCTGCGCATGTCGAGCGGGATGACGACGAAGCCGGAGCGGCGGGCCCGCGACTCGCCCGGCCCCAGGACGATCCGGGCGACCGCGTTGTTCGACCGCACGATCTCCACCAGCACGTCGCGCAGGAGGCCGGGCACGGCGGAAAGGCGGCGCAGGCGCACCGGCGGAGGCGCCAGGGCCGCCAGCGCGCCGGCGCCCGCGATGGCAAGGATCACGCCAAGCAGGAGCGTGCCGGGGGGAGACGCTCCCCACCAGGAGCAGCCACAGCGCGAGAAAGGCAAGGATCAGCAGCGCGTAGGGAAGCCGGCGCGTCACTGTCCGTCCCCCGGCATGGCGGCCGGCGCCTCCATCACGCCGCGCAGGTAGTCCCGCGGCGCGTGCAGCGCCTCGGCCGTCGCCTGCATGTACTCCATGGCCGGCCCCGCCGCGACCGTCAGTGCGCCGCACAGGACAAGCAGAAGCCCGACCGGCGCGATCTCGACCAGGCCGACGCGTGGCGTCCGGCCCGCGGGAGCCGCCCAGAAGACGTTGATGCCTGCGCGCACCATGGCGATGACCGTGGCGAGCCCGGAGAGGATCAGCGCCGCCATCAGCAGCCAGGCCGTGGTGGGCACCCTGGCCTCGCCGGGACCGAACAGCGGCGCCAGGATGGCGAATTGGCCAGGAATCCGGACAGCGGCGGCAGGCCGGCCAGCAGCACCGCGCAGGCGATGAAGCCGAGTCCGAGGATCGCCACGGTCCCCGGGATGGCCACGCCGACGGCGTCCTGGTCCTGCAATCGTCCTCCTCCTCGCCCGTGCCGAAGGCCTCGCGCGTCACCGCCAGCACGTCGGCGCCCACCTCGCGCCCACGCTCGACGAGTTCGATCAGCAGGAAGAAGGCCCCGATCCCGAGGACGGAGCTGGCCAGGTAGAACAGCGCGCCGCCGGTCACCGCCGCCTGCCCGGCGCCGATCGCGGCCAGCAGCGTGCCGGAGGAGACCAGCACGCTGGCCCCCGCAAGGCGCGGCAGGTTCTGCGTGGCAAGCACGACGGTCGAGCCGAAGGCGATGGTGAGGAGTCCCCCGGCCAGCAGCCAGGCACCGCCGAAGCCCGCGGAGGCGCCGGCCTCGGCGCCGAACAGCAGCAGCCAGACGCGCAGCACGGCATAGACGCCGACCTTGCTGAGGATCGACAGGATCGCGGCCGCGGGCGCGGTCGCTGCGGCATAGGTCCCCGGCAGCCAGAAGCCGAGCGGCCACATCGCCGCCTTGACCAGGAAGGCAATGCCCATCACGCCGAGGCCGGCTTCCAGCACCGCCCGGTCTCCGGCCGCCACGTCGCGCATGCGCGCAGCGAGGCCTGCCATGTTGAGCGTGCCCGAGATGCCGTAGACGGCGCTGACCCCGATCAGGAACAGCAGCGAGGCCACCAGGTTGATGACGATGTAGTGCAGCCCCGCCCGGACGCGCGCAGTGCCCGAGCCGTGCAGCGCCATGCCGTAGGAGGCGGCGAGCATCACCTCGAAGAAGACGAACAGGTTGAACAGGTCGCCGGTCAGGAAGGCGCCGTTCAGGCCCATGAGCTGGAACTGGAACAGCGGGTGGAAATGGGTTCCCGCGCGGTGCCACCGGGCGAGCGAGAAGACGAAGGCGGCAAGCCCGAGCACGCCGGTCAGCACCAGCATCAAGGCCGAGAGCCGGTCCAGCACCAGCACGATGCCGAACTGCGCGGGCCAGTCGCCCAGCCGGTAGATGCGCACTTCCGGCGCGCCCGCGACGAGCAGCAGCATGACGGACAGCGCAACCAGCAGGAGCGTCGAGGCCAGGCCGAGCGCCACCGTCGCGCCACGCCAGCGATCGCCGGCGAGGATCATCGCCGCGCCGGCCAGCATCGGCACGACGATCGGCGCGATCACCATGTGGTCCATCCAGCCGGTCACCGGTCGCGCTCCCGGCCGTCCACGTGGTCCGTCCCGGTCAGGCCGCGCGCGGCCAGCAGCACCACCAGCAGCAGCGCGGTGGTGGCGAAGCCGATGACGATGGCGGTCAGCACCAGCGCCTGCGGCAGCGGGTCCGTGTAATTGGCGAGGGTGCCGGCCTCGCCGGGCTCCAGGATCGCGGCGGCGCCCGTGCGCAGCCCGCCGGTCGAGAAAATGAACAGGTTCACGGCATAGGACAGCAGCGAGAGGCCGATGATCACCTGGAAGGTGCGCGGCCGCAGCAGCAGCCAGACGCCGGAGCCGGCCAGCACGCCGATGCCGACCGAGACGATGAACTCCATCAGTCGTCTCCCGCCATCGCAACGGGCGCCCGCTCGCGTATCGCCGGGGCGGCCGGGCGGCGCGGCGTCGCCCGGTGGCCGCGGACGGACTGGTGCGCCAGCGCGACCAGCATCAGCAGCGTGGCGCCGACCACGAGCGCGAAGACGCCGATGTCGAAGACCAGCGCGCTGGCGGTCGGCACCTTGCCGATCAAGGGCAGCTCCGCATAGGCGAAGTAGGAGGTCATGAAAGGCCGGCCGAACAGCCAGGCGGCCAGCCCCGTGCCGGTCGCGACCAGCAACCCGGTGCCGACCCAGATCTGCGGGCGCAGGCGCAGCCGGTCCTCGGCCCAATCCGTGCCGCCGATCATGTATTGCAGGATGATGGCGATGGCGACGACCATGCCGGCCGAGAAGCCACCACCAGGCCGGTCGTGGCCGCGCAGCAGCAGGAACACCGCCACGATCAGCATCACCGGGAAGAGCAGCCGGGCCAGGGTGAACGGCAGCAGCAGCCAATCCGTGCCCCGGCGGCCGTCGCCATGCACGGGCACCGCGGTATCCGCGTCGCCCGCGGCGCTCTGGTCGCGCTGCTGCTCGGGCACCTCCACGCTGTCGGGCGCGGGGCGGAAGCGGCGCAGCAGCGCGTAGGTGGTCAGCGCCACGGCGGCGACGACGAAGATCTCGCCCAGCGTGTCGAAGCCCCGGAAGTCCACCAGGATCACATTGACCACATTGGTGCCGCCGCCCTCCGAATAGGCGCGGGCGAGGAAGTCGCGTGCGAGCAGGTCAGGAGGCGTGCGCATCATCACAGCGTAGGACAGCGCCGCCAGCCCGCCGCCGGCGGCGACGGCGATGGCGAGATCGCGGATCCGTCGCGTGCGCGTCAGCACCTCCGGTCCGCGTTCCCCAGGGGTCCGGAAGCGCTGCGGCAACCAGCGCAGGCCGAGCAGCAGCAGGACGGTCGTGACGACCTCGACCGTCAACTGCGTCAGGGCGAGGTCGGGCGCGGAGAACCAGACGAAGGTGATGCAGACCACCAGACCCACGCCGCCGACCAGGATCAGCGCGGCCAGCCGGTGGAACTTGGCCTGCCAGGCCGCGCCGATCGCGCAGGCGGCGCCCACCGCCCAGATCAGCGCCAGCACGGGATCCACCGGCGAGGGCGGCAGGTTGCCCGGCCCGAAGCCGCGCAGCCAGACCGCGGCGCCGCCGGCCAGGAAGGCGATGGCGACGATCAGGCGGAGCTGCGGCTGCAGGCGGCGTGTGCCGGCAAGCCCCTCCAGCCGCCGCGCGAGCCGCCAGGATAGGAAGACCATCGTGCGCTCGAAGATGCGCCGCCCCTCCAGCCGCCGGATCAGCGGCGGGCCCTCCACCTCGCTACGCAGCCGCCGTTGCAGCAGCACGTAAAGCGCCACGCCGCCCGCCAGCGCGACCACGCTCATCAGGAGCGGCAGGTTGAAGCCGTGCCACACCGTCAGGCTGTAATAGGGCACGTCATCGCCCAGCACGGAGCGGATGGCGATGGCGAGGAAGGGCCCCACCGTCGCGGCCGGCAGCACGCCGACCATGATGCAGAGCAGCACCAGGATCTCGACCGGGAGGCGCATCCAGGCAACGGGCTCGTGCGGCTGGCGCGGCAGGTCCACCGGATCCGGGCCGGCGAAGGCGCCGTGGATGAAGCGCAATGCATAGGTGACGCTGAAGGCGCTGCCCAGCAGTGCGGCGAAGGGCAGCAGGTTCAGCAGCCCCAGAGGCGCCTCGGCCGACAAGGCCTCGGCGAAGAACATCTCCTTCGAGAGGAAGCCGTTCAGCAGCGGGACGCCCGCCATGGCCGCGGCGGCCACCAGCGCCAAGCGCGCCGTGAAGGGCATGGAGCGATTGAGGCCCGACAGGCGCCGGATGTCGCGCGTGCCGGTCTCGTGGTCGATGATGCCGGCCGCCATGAACAAGGGACGCCTTGAAGGCGGCGTGGTTCAGGATGTGGAACACCGCCGCGACCAGGGCGAGTTCGCTGTTCAGCCCGAGCAGCAGCGTGATCAGCCCGAGATGGCTGATGGTGGAATAGGCCAGCAGGCCCTTCAGGTCGTTCTGGAAGATGGCGACATAGGCCCCGACCAGGAACGTGACCATCCCCGCCCCCCCGACGATCAGGAACCAGGCATCGGTGCCCGCCATCACCGGCCACAGCCGCGCCATCAGGAAGACGCCCGCCTTCACCAGCGTCGCCGAGTGGAGGTAGGCCGAGACCGGCGTCGGCGCCGCCATGGCATGCGGCAGCCAGAAGTGGAAAGGGAACTGCGCGCTCTTGGTCAGCGTGCCGAGCAGGATCAGGATCAGCGTCGGGAGGTAAAGGGGATGCTCCCGGATGCGGTCGCCCGCGGCGAGCACCGCGTCGAGGTCGTAGCTGCCGACGATGTGCCCGAGCAGCAGCACGCCCGCGAAGAGCGCGAGCCCGCCCGTGGCGGTGATGGTGAACGCCATGCGTGCGCCGTCGCGCGCCGCTGCCATGTGGTGCCAGTAGCCGATCAGCAGGAATGAGAAGAGGCTCGTCAGCTCCCAGAAGAAGGCGATCTGCACCAGGTTGCCCGAGATCACCAGCCCCGTCATCGCCCCCATGAAGGCGAGCAGGAAGGCGAAGAAGCGCGGCACCGGATCGTCGGAGGACATGTAGTAGCGCGCATAGAGCACCACGAGCGCGCCGATCCCCGTCACCAGCCCGGCGAAGAGCCAGGCGAAGCCATCCATCCGCAACACGAAGTTCAACCCGAGCGTCGGCATCCAGGCGAATTCGGCCCGCAGCACGCCGCCGTCCGACACCGTCGGGTAGGCTACCCAGACCAGGCCGAGGCAGGCGAGCGCGACCGCGCCGGCCAGGCCCGCGGCCGTGTTGCGTGCGGCGGTCGGCAGCAGGCCAGTCACAATGGCGCCCCCGAAGGGCAGGCCGATCAGGGCGAGGAGGAGCAGGGCGTCAGGCATGGGGCTGCATCACTCGCCCTCCGGTGGGTCGCCGTCCACTTGGCCGTAGCGCTCCAGGAGCGCGACGACCTCCTCCGCCGATGTCGCCGCCCGCAGGCGGCGCAGCGCCTGGGGCGACCGCAGCGCCCGGCAGGTCTCCGACAGGGCAGGCAGGAAGCCCTCCGGCGAGGCTTCGGGCCAGAGCACGAGAATGACGAGGTCCACCGGCTCCTCATCCCGCGCCTCGTAGTCGATCGGACGACGGAGCCGCGCGAAGATCATCACGGGCAGGTCGTTCCCGGCCAGCCGGGCATGGGGCAGCGCCACACCCCGGCCGAGGGCCGTGGAGCCCAGCGCCTCGCGGCCCTGCAGGGCACCGAGGATCTCCGCCTGCGGACGCCCGAGGCGTCGCGATGCTTCCGTCGCGAGCGTCTCAAGCAGGTTGCGCTTGTTGCTCGCACTCAGATCGAGAACAACATCAGTGGCAGAGATGCGATCCGTGATCCCCATCTGTCCTCCAACTGGGCAAGCGAGCGAGCTGTCCTGCGGACACGGCAGCCCCGGATTCTGGTTCCCGCCTTGACTTCCCGCCTTGACGGGGGACGATAAGGCTTGCCCCCTTCCCAACGCAGGAAGCGGCCACTCGCCTCGCACTCAGGAGCCTCTACGGCCTACCGGAAGGAGTACCGGACGGCAATCTGCCGGGCGCCGGCGCGGAGGGTTGCGGCAGGCCCAGCAATCGATTTGGCATCCTGCCCGTCGTCACCCCACGGCCTTGTGAGCACGGTTTGGGTGCGGCTTGCGGGCTGTGCTCCAGAGACTTTCGTTCGACGGTTGCCGGGTAGTTTCCGCGGAGGTGGTGGAGATCCCGGCTGCGGCCTGGGTGCAGGTCCGAGGCTGCCATCGGCCCGGGTGGCCGGCAGCAGATTCCCGCTCCGGGAGGTTCACCTCCGTCGGCGATCTGCTGAAAAGCTTGGTGCCGACACCCAGGATTGAACTGGGGACCTACTGATTACGAATCAGTTGCTCTACCGCTGAGCTATGTCGGCAGCCAAGGCCGGCTAGATACAAGCAGCACCGGCCGAGGGCAACGGTGGATTCCGTCCGTCGCCCCCGTCAGGCCACATCCACCGCCGGCACCGCCGCGGCCCTTGAGGAGGCGGTCCAGGCGATCTGTCCCACCGTGTCGCAGGCGCGGCAAACCGGCGCCCAGGCGGCGTGGTCGGTGCCGCAATGGCCGCAGCGCCAGCGCGGCTCGGGCCGGGCGGTGGCCGCCTCGCGCAGCCAGCGGGACTGGGCGGCGCGGGTATCGGGCGTCTCGCCGTGCTCCGCCTCCTCCAATTCCGACAACAGGAGATAGGCGCGGCGGTCGGCTTCGCCCGATTGCACCAGGGCCTCCAGCGCGCCGCGCGCCCGGCCGGTGAGCCCCGCCGCCAGCGCGGTCCGGGCCAGCAGCAGGCGGCTTTCGGGATGGTCCGGGTTGCGGCGGATGAGTTGTTCCACCGCCTTCACGCGCATCAGCGCATCCGGCTCCTCGGCCCGATAGGGCTCAGCGAGGTCGGGGTGCGGCGCCGCCGCCCAGGCTTCCTCCAGCACGCTGCGGGCACGCCGCGGGCTGCCGCCATCCCGCAGCCGCCGCGCATAGGCCAGCGCGGCCGGGGCGAAGGCGGGGTCGGCCTGGAAGGCTTGGCGCTCCAACTCGGTGGCGCGGTCGGCATCGGGTTCCTGCTCGGCCGCGGCCAGGGCTAGAGCAGCGCGCGGCGTCTCGGGCGGGGCGAGGGCCAGCGCCTCCCGCCAGTCGCGGGTGCGGAGCGCGAGTTGCGCGCGTTCCTCGCGCAGCCAGGCGGCGCCGGGCTGCGCCGCCTCCGCCTCGCGCGCCAGGGCCAGGGCGGCATCCCAATCGCCGCGGGCCATCGCCTGGCGCAGCAGCCCGCGCAGGCCAAGGAAGCGCGCATCCTCGCGGCCGGCCAGGGCCCGGAAGGCTTCCTCCGCCGCCGCCTCGCGGCCGGAAAGGCGTTCGGCCTCCGCCGTCAGCAGCAGGGTCTGCGGCGTGTCGCCGAGCAGGCTGCGCGCCTTGCGCACCTCCAGCCGCGCCGCGTCGCCGGTGCCGGCGGCCAGCGCCACCATGGCGCGCGTCACCGCCGCATCGCCCTCGCTGCGGTGGCGCGCGGCGCGGCGGGCGCGGATGCGCCCGGGCCAGCGACGCAGCGCGCTGATCAACGACAGGATGCCGTGCAGCAGCAGGAAGGCCAGGAACAGGATCAGCAGCGCGATCGGGAAGCTCAGGCCGATCCAGGCATCGCCGACCTTGATCTCCACCGTGCCGCCGACCTCGGCCAGCCAGAGCGCTGCCGCGACGCCGAGGCCGAGCAGCAGCAGAACCGTGATGGCACGCCGCATCGCCCTAGCCCGCCGCCAACTGGCGCAGCGCGGCCCGTGCCGCCTGCAAGGCCTGCGCCTGGTCGGTCCAGCCCTGCATCGCGGCCCGGGCGGGCGGCGGCAGCTTCTCGATATGCGCCAGCGTCGCCTCCAGGTCGCCGGCCTCCAATGCGCGGCGGGCGCGTTCGATCTCCGCCTCCGCCGCATCGCCCCAGACCACCTGGTCGCCGCGCCGGATCGTCACCAGCCCGCCGAGCCGGGCCAGCGCGCTGTCCATCACGCCCTGCCGGCTTCCATCAGGCTGCATGGCGGCATCGGAGGCTGCGCGGGCCGCCTGCGCCGCCGCCTCGAAGGAGAGGCGGAGCGAGGCTTCGGTCGGCGGCGCCGTATTGCCGAAGCGGGCCAGCGCCGCCGGCGGCTGCTCGATCCGCGCCAGCGCCTGGCCGAGCGGCTGCCCCGCCGTCAGCGCCGCCTGCAAGCCATCGAGCGCCGCCAGCCGGGCGGTGCGGCCCTCCAGCGCGGCCATTTTCTGCTGCGCCTGCTCCACCGCCGCCAACCGTTGGCCGAGGGCGGTGTCCAGCGCGGCAATGCGCTCGCGCAGCGTGCCCTCCAGTGCCTGGAGGCGCTGGGTCGCTGCCCCTTCCGCGGTGGCGCGGCGCTCATCCTGGGTGCGCGCCAGTTCCTGCAGCCGGCGCGTCTGTTCGGCATCCATCGCCTGGTCGCGCGCGGCCTGGGCCTCGATCCGCTCGGAAAGCCGCTCGGCCCGGGCGGAGAGCGCATCCACCGCCTCGCGCGGGGCGACCGTGGCGGGGTCGAAGGCCGGGCGGCCCTCCAGCGCGGCCAGGCGGCGTTCATTGGCAGCGGCACGGTCGGCGGCCTGGGCGGCGCCGCGCTCGGCGGCGGCGGCGCGTTCGGCCAGGGCGGTGACCTGCGCCTCCAGCGGGCGGATATCGGGCGGCGCCGGCCGCTCCTCCAACGCGTGGACCCGGCCCTCGATGCCCGCCAATTGCTGCACGCGGCCATCGAGCGTGGCGAGTTGCTGCACCCTCCCCTCCAGCCCGGCCAGTTGCTGCACGCGGGCATCCAGCGCAGCCAGTTGCGGCATCCGGGCGCCGAGCGCCGCGGTCTGCTCGCGCAGCGTGTCCAGCCCGCCGAGCCGCTGCTCGATCTGCGCCAGCCGCGCCGCGTCGCTCTCGGCGATGCGGTCGGCGCGCGGCGTCGCCCAGAGCCACCACAGCGCCAGCAGCAGCACCACGCCCCCAAGGCCGATCATCAGCGCCGCCGGGTCGAGCCGCCGGGCGGGCGCAACTGGCGCGGAACGCACCGGTGGCGGCGCGGTCGCGGCCGCTCCGGCCGTGTTCATGCCTGCGCCGGGCGCATGCGCGGCTGCGCCGGACGCATTCGCGGCTGCGCCGGGCTGGGGGGTGGCCGGGGTCTCGGGGGCGTCGCTCATGATGTTGCTTACCTGGGGCCGAGCAGTTCCAACAACGAGTCCTGTTCGGGCCGCTGCGCGACGCGCACCGCCCGCCAGGCCAGCGGCGCGGGCATCTCCCGCAGGGTCTCGGCAACCCTGGGGCTGATGGCCAACGCCTGCATCTGCGCGGCGGTTGCGGCGAGGCCGGCGGCCCGGACCAGGGAGATCGCACACCTCGCGGAACGGGGCGAGAAGAACAGCGCGGCAACCACCTCTCCCGCCGACAAGGCCGCGTGTGCGGCAGGCGGCAGGGCGGTCGCCGGCCGCGCCGCATAGGCCAGGCGCCGCAGCACGCGGAAGCCCCGCGCCCGCAGCGCCACCGCCAGCGCCTGCCCATAGCCCTCGCCCACCGCCAGCAGCAAGGGCCCCGCGGCGGGGTCGAGCCGGGAGGCGGCGAGGTCGGCCAGCGCCGCCGCATCGCCACTCCCGGCGGCAACATTCACGAAGCCGTGTGCGCGTGCCTCGGCCGCCGTCGCCTCCCCTACTGCCAGGACCGGAAGCCCCGTGGCGGGCACCGCACGGGCGGCGGCGCGGCTGGTCAGCAGCAGCGCCTGCGCCGGGGGGGCCGCGAACGGCCGCGGCGCCAGCACCAGGGCCGGCGCCAGCACCGGCCGCCAGCCGAGCGCCGCCACCCGGCTCGCCGTCTCCGCCGCCCCCGGTTCGGGGCGGGTGACGAGGATGCCCGGCCCAGGGATCAGACCAGGCAAAGGCTCAGACAAAGATATCGGTCGGGCTATCGGCCCTGAGGCTCCGGCCCAGCTCGGCCCCGAGCCGCGCCGCCTCCTTCGCCGGGCCAACCGCCGAGCGTTTCAGCAGGAAGGACCCGTCCGGCCGCGCCACCAGCCCGGTGAGATGCAGCTCGCCGCCCGGCAGCAGCCTGGCATGGCCGCCGATCGGGGTGCGGCAGGACCCGTCCAGCGCGCCGAGCAATGCCCGTTCCGCGGTGCTGACCGCCGCCGCCTCGCGGTCCTCGATGGCGGCGAGCAGCTCGCGCAGCTCGATGTCATCGGCCCGGACGGTGATGCCGACGATGCCCTGGCCGGCGGCCGGCACCATCGCTTCCGGGTCCAGCACCACCGCCGCCGCCGCTTCCAGCCCGAGCCGGCGCAGCCCGGCCAGCGCCAGCATGCTGGCCGCGAATTCGCCCTGCCGCACGCGGTCTAGGCGGGTCTGGACATTGCCCCGGATCATCGCGACCGAGAGATCCGGCCGCGCCGCCAGCAATTGCGCCTGGCGCCGGACCGAGGCGGTGCCGACCACCGCGCCGGCCGGCAGGCAGCCCCAGGGCTCGGCCGGGTCCACCGCCGCCGCGCCGGGCGGCAGGATCAGCGCGTCCCGCGCATCCTCCCGCTTCAGGGTGCAGGCGAGGACGATGCCGGCCGGCAATTCGGTTTCCAGATCCTTCAGGCTATGGACCGCGAAATCCACCCGGCCATCCAGCAGCGCCTCATGGATCTCCTTGGCGAAGAGCCCCTTGCCGCCGATATCCGCCAGCCGCTGATTCTGGATCCGGTCGCCGGTGGTGCGGATGGCGTGTTCCTCGAAGGCCTTCGCCTCGCGCATCACCGGGCAGAATCCGGTGATGATCGACAGGAAGTGCCGGGTCTGCCACAGCGCCAGGGGCGAGCCGCGGGTGCCCACCCGCAGCGGCAGCGCCCGGCCATGCCGGGGCACCGGGGCCGGGCTCTCTCCGGGCGGTCGCGTGGGGGCGGAAGCTGCGGCAGCGCCGCCGGGCTGCCCCGCAGGATGTTGATGGCCAGTCGACATGGCGGCGTCATAGAACCGGAGAGCCGGTTAAGGAAGGCATGCATGGATGCGGCGGGCGCGGTTCTGGGCCTCGAATCAAGCTGCGATGAAACCGCGGCCGCGGTTCTGCGCGCCGATGGCACCATCCTGGCCGAGGCGGTGCTGAGCCAGGAGCAGGAACACTCCCCCTTCGGCGGCGTGGTGCCGGAGATCGCCGCCCGCGCCCATCTGGAGCACCTGCCCCGCCTGGCCGGCCAGGTGATGCGGCAGGCGGGGCTGGAATTCGCCGCCCTGGCCGGGATCGCCGCCACCTCCGGCCCCGGGCTGATCGGCGGGCTGATCGTCGGCGCCTCCTTCGGCAAGGGCCTCGCACTGGCGCGGAACCTGCCCTTCGTCGCGGTCAACCACCTGGAGGCGCATGCCCTGACCGCCACCCTGCCGGGGCTGGTCGAGGGCGGCGTGCGCTTTCCCTACCTGCTGCTGCTGGTCTCCGGCGGGCATTGCCAATGCGTGGCGGTGGAGGGGGTGGGGCGCTACCGGCGGCTCGGCACCACGCTGGATGATGCGGTGGGCGAGGCTTTCGACAAATCCGCCAAGCTGCTCGGCCTGCCCTGGCCGGGCGGGCCGGCGCTGGAGCAATTGGCGCTGCGGGGCGACCCCGCCCGCTATCCGCTGCCCCGGCCCATGCTGGGCCGGCCGGGCTGCGACTTCTCCTTCTCCGGGCTCAAGACCGCGGTGGCGCATGCGGTGGCGCGCTTCCCGGCGGGCGGCCTGCCGGACCAGGCCCGGGCCGACCTCGCCGCCGGCTTCCAGGCCGCGGCCGCCGCGGTGCTGGCCGACCGCGCGGGCAATGCGCTGCGGATGCTGCCCGGCGCGACGGCGCTGGTGGTGGCGGGCGGGGTCGCGGCCAATGCCGCGGTGCGCGGCGCGCTGGCGGCGGTGGCGGCCCGCCGGGCGATTCCCCTGGTGGCGCCGCCGGTGCGGCTCTGCACCGACAACGCCGTCATGGTGGCCTGGACCGGGATCGAGCGGCTGCGCCTAGGCCTTACCGACCCGCTGGACCATGCGCCCCGGCCGCGCTGGCCCCTGGCCGAGATGGCGGCCTGAAACCTTCCGCCGCCGGCCCGCCCGCTACGACCTGGCCACTTCCACGGAAAGGCCGGCGCCCCGTGCGGCGGCCTCCTCCGCCACCCTGGTCCTGCATGCCAGGACCCTGGCGGCCGGAATCGCGATGTGGAGTCGCAGCCCCGTCGCCTCCCAGCGGAAGGTCAGGCTGCCACCCAATTGAACGCGCACCGTCGCCTCGATGACGCGGGAGCCGAAGCCGCGCCGGCCCGGCGTTCCGGCCAGCGGCGGTCCGCCGGTCTCGGTCCAGTCCAGCCACAGGACCATGCCGTCCTGGCCGGCATCGCCACCGGGGCCCTGGCCAGCGGGAGAGGGCCGGGTGCCGGGCACGGCCCGCGCCGCCGCCAGCCCCCAGCGCAGCGTCACCTGCCCTTCCGGCCGCGCCAGGGCGCCATGTTTCACGGCATTGGTGGCCAGTTCATGCAGGACCATCGCAAGGGGCTGCACGGCGGCGGAGCCGATGGCCACCGCCACCCCCTCCAGCCGGATCGCACCGGAGGGGAAGCCGGCCAGTTCCCGTTCCGCGATGGTGCGGAATTCGGCCCCGGCCCATCCCTCCTCGGCCAGCAGAGTATGCACCCGGGCCAGCGCCGCCACCCGGCGCTCCACCGCGGCGGCGAATTCCGCCGGCTGGTCGCGCGGCGCCAGGCGCAGCACGGATTGCACCACGGCCAGGACGTTCTTCGCCCGATGGTCCACCTCCCGCGCCAGCAGGATGCGCCGGGCCTCGGCCTCCCGCCGTGCGGTGATGTCCTGCGCCACGCCGCCGATGCGCCGCGCCGCGCCGGTCACCGGGTCGCGCTCCGTCACCGCGCCATAGGAGGCGATCCAGGCCCAGCCCTCCGTCGGCGGACGGCGGCGCACCCGGAATTCGGCGGCAAAGTGCGGCGCATCGCCAGCGATGGCGGCCTGCAATGCGCCGAGGACCGCCGCGCGATCCTCCGGGTGCATCGGGTCCGACCAGGCCTCCAGGCCGAAGCCGCCGGCGGGTGGGGTCACGAAATCCTCTCTCGGCCGGCCGATGCGGGAGCCCAGCCCCCGCTCGATGTCGTAGTCCCAGGTGGTGAAGCGGGCGGCTTCCACCGCCAGGCGGAGCCGTGCCTCCCGCTCCGCCAGGGCGCGTTCGGCCAGGCGGCGGTGCTCGACATCCTCGACCACGCCGACCCATTCGGCGGGGGCGCCGCCCACCTGGCACGACACCGGCACGCCGCGCGACCGCACCCAGCGCCATTCGCCGGAGACGGTGCGGATGCGGTATTCCACATCGACCGGCGCCCCGGCGGCGCGCGATGCGGCCTGGGCCGCCAGGGCGCCGGCCCGGTCATCCGGGTGCAGCTTCTCCAGCCAGCCGTTGCCCCGCAACGCGGCAGCCGGCTGGCCCGTCAGCTCCGTCCAGCCTTCGCCCTCCAGGACCGCGCCCGAGGCGTCGCTGCGCCAGACCACCAGCGCACCGGCCGCGGCCAGGGCGCGGAAGCGGCGTTCGCTGGCCGCGAGCCCGGCCATGGCAAGGTCGCGCTCGGCCGCTGCGGCGGCCAGGGCCTGGCCCAGATCGTCCACCTCCCGCAGCCCGGAGCCGGCGGGGGTGCCGCCGGGGCTGAGGCGCCGGATCTCCCGGCCGATGCGGCGGGCCAGCAGCGCCGCCAGCCCGGCGCCGGCCAGCAGCAGCACGGCGGCGACCGCGGCGACCCGTCCGAGCGCGGCCCGGAGCGGCGCCCGGAAGGCCGCCTCGGGCATGCTCAGGACCACGGCGTAGCCGCTGCCGGGCGCCCGGGCGAAGGCGAAACTCGCCGGAACCCCCTCATAGGTTACGGAATTGTGCAGCACCCCCTCGCCCTCCCGCGCCACCCGGGCGGCGAAGGCGGGATTGACCGGGCGGCCGATGAAGACCTCCGGCCGCATGGTGCGGGCGACGATGCGCCCGCCCCGGTCCAGCACCACGGCCACCGTGCCCGGCCGCGGGCTGGCGCCGCCCTCGACCAGGCTGGCCGCCAGTAATTCCGGCCGCAGGGCGGCGGCGAAGACATGGGGCGGCGGGGCGGCAGGTTCCGCCACGGTGGCCGGCGCCGTGGCGGGCGGGAAGACCGGCACGGTGATGGCGCTGACCAGGTGGCCGGTGTTCTGGCTCCGCAGGAGGTCGCTGATCTCGATCCGGCCGGTGGCGAAGCTGTGGCGGGTGGCCGGCGGCGCGGGGGCCTCCGCGCGGCGTTCCCCGGGCGCCCAGGTGGTGCTCAGAAGCTGCCGTCCCTCCGAGGCGGAAAGACCGATGCCGATGCCGCCGAGCTGGGCCGAGAGGGCGCGCATCTCCGCATCGACCGCGTCCAGATCGCCACGGACCATGGCGGCCGAGGCGGCCAGCGCGCGCAGCCCGGTCTCCACACGGCTGAATTCGCTGTCCACCACCTGTGCCAGGGCCCGGGTGCGGTTCAGCAACTGGTCCTCGGCCCGCGCCCGGCCGGCCTCGTGCGCATGCCAGACCGCGACCCCGGCCAGCGCCGAAAGCGGCAGGGCAACCGCGGCGACCAGCAGGATGAGCCAGCCGCGCAGGCTCAAGGGCTGCCGCACCTTGCCGGAATGCCGCGCCGACGGGCCGGATGCCATGACATCAACCATCATCCCTTCGGGGCACCGCATCCTGCGCGCAAAAATGCTGCGCTGCACCACCTATTGGGAATGGTGGCTGAGGATTGGAGGTAGCGCAGGGCGGCAGGCCGGGCAACCGCCCGATGCCCCGGCACCCTCCTGACCCATGATGGGGCTTTCGGCTTTCACCCGGCGGAGGAGTCGCTCGGCAAGGGCTACGGCTGAGGCGCGCGGCCGCGGAGGTTACACACCGGCGCGGGATTCCGCGCGGCGCAGCACCGCGCAGAGCCGCGAGAAGCCGAGCCAGAATCCGCCATGGCCCGGCGCATCCTCCGGGCTGGGGCCGTGCCGCGGTTCGCCGCGCCGCAGCAGGGCGAGCCGCGCCTCGAACCGGCCACGCATGTTCTCCAGGAAGGCATTGCTGCTGCCGAGATACTGTTCGAGCATCTCGGCCGCGACCTCGATCTCGACCTCGGCGCGGCCCTCGGTGGTGAAGCGTTTCAGCGCCCGGCTTTCCGCCGCGAGGCCGAGATGCAGCCGGTGCAATTCCGCCAGGTGGCGGGCGATGCGCAGCCGCGCCTCCCGCGCCTCGGCCGCCATGTGGTCGCTTTCCGGCATTGCCGCCTGCCTTCTCCAGCAGGCGCAGCATGCCGGCGAAAGGTGAAGCCCCGGCTAACGGGGCTGCCGCGCCCGCAGCGCCGCCCAGTCGGCATCGGTCCAGTCCAGCATCTCCTCGCCGCCGGACCGCGCGCCGCCAAGCCAGCGCTTGCCGCCATCGATCACCACCGCCTCGCCGGTGATATAGGCCGCCATGTCGGAGACCAGGAAGGCGGCGAGATCGGCGATCTCCCGATGCTCGCCGACACGGCGCAGCGGAATGCCGCGTTCCGCCGGCGCCCGCACATGCCCCGCCGGCTGCAGCCGCGCGGTGGCATCGGGGGTCGGGAAATTGCCGGGGGCGATGGCATTGAGGCGGATGCCGCGCGGCCCCCATTCCACCGCCAGCGACCGCGTCATCGCCAGCACGCCGGCCTTGGCCATGGCGGAAGGCACTGTGAAGGGCGCGCCATGCAGCGCCGAGAGCGTCAGGATCGACAGCACCGTGCCTGGCCGCCCGGAATCTATCCAGCGGCGGCCGCAGCCGATGGTGCAATAGGCGCTGCCATGCAGCACGATATCCAGCACCGCATCCACCGCGCGGGCGGAAAGCCGGTGGGTCTGCGCCAGGAAATTGCCCGCGGCATTGTTCACCAGCACATCCAGCGGGCCGCGCTGCCAGATGCGGTCCAGCATCGCCTCCACTGCGGCGGCGTCGCGCACATCGCAGGGCTCGGTGGCGACCTCGGCGCCGAGCTCGGCCTGTAAGTCGCGCGCCGCTGCTTCCAGCACATCGGCGCGGCGGCCGCAGATCGTCACCACGGCGCCGAGCTCGATGAAGCGCCGCGCCATGCTGCGGCCGAGGCCGGTGCCGCCGCCGGTCACGAGGATGCGGCGGTCGGCGAGCGTGTCCGGGGCAAGCATGCGTCAGCCCTTCCGGAGCACGCGGCTGCGCAGCGGCTCGCCGCTGAAACTCGCGGCGATGTCGTCGCGCACCTCTGGAATGCGGCGGTAGTATTGGTGCGTGAAGTCGATCTCCTTCTCGCCCACCCTGTCCTGCACGCGGGCGCAATCGACGAAGCAGAAGCGGTCCTGCGGGAAGGCGGCCGCGTCGTCGCGGTCCGGCGGCCCGGTCTCGCCCAGCCGCCGCTTGCCGTTCACCGCCTCGCTCACCATCAGGATCTGGTCGGCATTGCTGTGATAGAGGCTGGTGCGGCGCGCGAGTATCGGCATGGCCGCGAGCCAGGGCGGCGCCCGGTTGGCGAAGGCGTCGTCGGCATCGGCCGCCGCCAGCACCGCCTCGTCGAAGCGGATTCCGGGGCTCTGGCCGCTGGTGCTCCAGGCGGCGAAGGCACCCTGGAGTGCGATGTGCCCCATGCTATGCGCCAGCAGGAAGACCTTCCGGCCCTGCGCCCGGGCCGCATCGGCCAGCGGCGCGAGCCGGTCGAAGGTCCGCGCCAGGTCGCGGCCGGAGCTGCGGGCATTGCTCTGGTCGTCGAGGTAGCGGTTGGCGAAGGGGCTGTGCAGTTCGTGATGGATGGCGAAGCCGAGCAGGGTCAGCAGCACCGAGGCTGCGCCCGGGATGACGTCGTTCTCGTCTAGGACGCGGCCGGGCGAGGGCCAGGTGAAGGCGATGATGGTGCAATCCGCCGCCGCGACGCCCGAGGCGGCGAACCATTCGCGGTTGAAGGCGGCGCGGCAGATCGCATCGGAGAAGCTGTTGGCGAAGCCATGCACGAAGAACAGCAGGTTCTTGCCGCTGCCGAGGATATCCGCCTGCATCTCCGCGCTGAAGATGTCCGGCTCCACGCCCACGATCTCGTCCACCCGCCGCTGCTCGAGCGTTGCCGGGTCCGGCGAGGTATTGGTGACGAAGGCGGCCCCGCAGGAGAGGGCCCTGGCCTCGAGCTCGACCATCTTCGGGCCGAAGGCTTCGCCCGGATCGGCGCCCGCCGGTCCCGCGGCGCGGTTGGTGACGAAATAGACGGTGGTGCGCATGCGAACGGCCCCCCCGGTTGCCACGCCCGAGCATAACCCGGCCGGATCCGCGGCGCGACCCCGCGGCTTGACCGCCCCGGCAGCCGGCGCGACCTTGCCGCGGAACCTCCCGGAAGGAATGCCCCGTATGCTGCCGCTGCAAGGCGTGAAGGTCGTCGAGATCGGACAGAACCTCGCCGGCCCCTTCGCGGCCGAGATCCTGGCCATGCTGGGCGCCGAGGTGGTGAAGATCGAACGCCCCGAGGGCGACGATGCGCGCGGCTGGGGCCCGCCCTTCCATGCCGGCATCGCCTGCACCTTCCACACCATGAACCGCAACAAGCGCAGCGTCGTGCTGGACCTGAAGGACGCGGAGGCCATCGCCTGGCTGCACGGCTTCATCGGCGACCGCGACATCCTGGTGCACAACATGCGGCCGGGCGCGATGGAGAGCCTCGGCCTCGATGCGGCAAGCCTCGGCGCCATCAATCCGCGGCTGATCTACTGCTCATTGCATGCCTTCGGCGCCAGGGGGCCGATGCGGATGCAGCCGGGCTATGAGCCGATCCTGCAGGCCTTCTCCGGCATGTTCAGCGTGAACGGCACCGCCGATGGGCCACCGGCGCGGGTCGGTCCGCAGGTGCTCGATCTCGGCACCGGCCTCTGGGCGGCGCTGGGCTGCCTGGCCGCCCTGCAGCAGCGGCACCTGACCGGGCAGGGCTGCGTGGTGGATACCTCGCTCCTCGAGACGGCACTGGGCTGGCTGACGGTGGTCTTCGCCGGCTTCAACGAGACGGGGCAGCAGCCGCCGCGGCACCGCACCGGCAACCCCAAGCTGATCGTCTTCCAGGCCTTCGACACGGCGGATGGGGAGGTCGTGGTGGCGGCGGCGAATGACCGGCTCTTCGCCAAGCTCACTGCCGTGCTCGGCCACCCGGAATGGGGCGCCGATCCGCGCTTCCGCACCAATGCCGACCGCATCGCGCATCGCGACATCCTGCTGCCGATGCTGGAGGAGGTGATGCGCAGCCGTGGCAGCGAGGAATGGAGCGAAATGCTGGAGGCCGCGGGCATCCCCTGCTCGCCGATCCATGACCTGGCGGCGGTGGCGGCGCATCCGCAGACCCGGGCGCTCGGCATCATGCAGCCGATGCCGGGCTATGCGCTGGAGGGGGTCGGGCTGCCGGTGAGCTTCGACGGCACCCGCCCGCCGGTGACCAGCGGCGCGCCGGCACTCGGCGAAGCCAATGCCGCGCTGGGCGCGCCGGCGCCGCGCAAGCCGGTGGGATAGCCCGCGATCGCCCTGGGTGGAAACACCCAGGGCGTGAATCGCCGGCTCAACAAAAGCCAAGCCCACTTGGGCCTGGCTATTCCGGCTCGATCCCCGCCATGCGGACGAAGCGGGACCATTTCTCGCGTTCCAGCCGCATCAACTCCGCCACGCGCTCCAGGCCGATCGCCTCCGGCACGAAGCCGAATTCCACCATGCGGGAGCGCGCCGGTTCGGCCAGGATCGCCTCGTTGATGAGCGTGTTCAGGCGCTGCGCGGCCTCCGGCGGCGTGCCGGTGGGCACCGCCAAGCCGAGGAAGCCGGTGAGCACGAAATCCGGATAGGTCTCGCTGATGGCGGGCAGGTCCGGGTGGCGGCTCCAGCGGCCCTGCCGGGTGATGGCGAGCGCGCGCACCTGGTTGTTCCGTAGATAGGCGTCGCCCGCGGTGGTATCGACGAAGATCACCTGCAACCGCCCCGCCAGCAGGTCCGAGAAGGCGGTGCCGATGGCGCGGTAGGGCACGCCCTGCATGCGGATATCCGCCATGGCGTTCAGCAGCTCCCCCGGCACGCGGGAGGAGGCGTTGAAATGGCCGAAGAAGACCTTGCCCGGCCTCTCCCGCGCCTCCGCCACCAGTTCCCCGAGGCTGCGCCAGGGCGCATCCGGCCGTACCAGCAGATAGGCGCCGTTGGAGCCGAAGAAGCCGACCCCCGTGAAGTCGCGCTCCGGGTCGTAGGGCAGCTCGCGCATCATGGAGGGATTGGCGGAATGCGTGCTGGTGGTGGCCAGCAGCACCGTGTAGCCATCCGGCGCCGCGGTCTTCACCGCCATGGTGCCGATCACCCCATTGGCGCCCGGGCGGTTGTCCACCACCACCGCCTGGCCGGTCTTCTCCTCGATGTATCTGCCGACCAGCCGGGCGGTGATGTCGCCCGATCCGCCGGGGGCGAAGGGCACGATGATGCGGACCGGCCGCGCCGGCCAGGATTGCGCGGCAGCCGGCAGGGCGGCAAGCGCGGGGAGGCTGGCGAGAAGCGCGCGGCGCGGCAGGCGCATGGCGGCTCAGCCCGGCGGCAGCGGCGCGGCCGCGACGGGCAGGCGCTCGGGGATGCCGTCATGCTCGCCGGCGAGGCCGGCGTCGCGCCAGGCGCAGGCATCGGTCACGGGGGCGAAGCCGCTGATGGTGGCGCTCATGCTGTTCGTTCCGGGCAGGATTGGCGCGGGGGTCCGATCGGTCCGCAAGCTTCCCCGCATTCCCCTCGGCGCACAACTCCCCTTAAATGGGGCCTGGGTTTGGGAGGATCGGGCCATGGCCAGGGAAGGCGCCTTGCGGATCGAGCCGATCCGCGGGTCGGTCAGCGATGCGGAGTGGCAGGCGAGGGTCGATCTCGCCGCCTGCTACCGGCTCTGCGACGGCTACGGCATGTCGGACATGATCTATACTCATATCTCCGCCCGGGTGCCGGATAGTCCGGGGCATTTCCTGCTGAACCCGAACGGCATGCTGTTCAGCGAGATCACCGCCTCCTCCCTGCTGAAGGTGGGGCTGGAGGGCGAGATCCTCTACAAGCCGGACCTGCCCTATGGGCTGCACCCCGCCGGTTTCACCATCCACAGCGCACTGTATCGGGCGCGGCCGGACGTGATGGCGGCGATGCATACCCATACCATCGCCGGCATGGCGGTCTCGGCCCTGAAATGCGGGCTGCTGCCGCTGACCCAAACGGCGACGCGCTTCTACGGCCGCACCGCCTATCATGACTTCCGCGGGCCGGAGCGCGACCCTTCGGAACGCGACGCGCTGGCGCAATCCCTCGGTCCGCTCAACTACTGCATCCTGCGGAACCACGGGCTGCTGACGGTGGGGGAGAGCATGGCGGAAGCCTTCATCGCGATGTGGGGGCTGGAGCGCGCCTGCCAGGCGCAGCTTGCCGCCATGGCCTGCAACACCGAACTCAACATGCCGCCGCCGGAGGTGGTGGAGCGGTCCACCGGCATGTATGCGCCGGGCGCCTCCCGCCGCTACGGCCCGCTGGAATGGCCGGGGCTGCTGCGCAAGCTGGATGCCACCGACCCCTCCTACCGGGATTGAGGCGGGCATGGTCCCCCGACGCTGCCTGCTGGCCTTGCCCGCCCTGCTGCCGGCCTTGCGCGCCCGGGCGCAGGAGGAGGTCTGGCCGGCGCGGCCGGTGCGCATCGTCATCCCCTTCGGCGCCGGCGGGCCGATCGACACCATCGGCCGCATGCTCGCGGAGCAATTGCGCGAAAGGCTCGGCCAACCCTTCATCATCGACAACCGGCCGGGCGCCGGGGGCAGCATCGGCATCCGCACGGTGGTGCAGGCGCCGCCGGATGGCGCGACCTTCCTGCTGACCAGTTCCTCGCTCGCCAGCGTGCCGGCGCTCTATCCCAGCCAGGGGCTGGACCCGCGCCAGGTGGTCACGCCGATCAGCCTGGTGGCGGATGTGCCGACCGCCATGGTGGTGCGGGCCGAGGGCCCGTTCCGCAGCGTGCAGGATGTGATCGCGGCGGCGCGGGCGCGGCCGGGGGTGCTGACCTATGGTAGCGGCGGCGTGGGTTCCTCCAACCACCTCTCGGGCGCGTTGTTTGCCTCGGCGGCGGGGGTGGAGCTTTCGCATGTCTCCTATCGCGGCGCGGCGCCGGCCATGACGGCGCTGTATGCGGGCGAAATCGATATGGTCTTCGCCAGCACGGTGGAGACCCTGCCGCATGTGAATGCCGGCCGCGTGCGGCTGCTCGGCGTGGCGACGGAACGCCGCGTGGCCTCGCTGCCGGAGACGCCGGCGATCAACGAGATCGTGCCGGGCTATGTGGCGCTGAACTGGTATGCCATCGCCGCGCCGCGCGGCCTGCCGCAGGCGATCGTCGCGCGCATGGCGGAGACGCTGGGGGGCCTGCGCGATCTGCCGGAGATCCGCACCCGCTTCGCCGCCGCCGGCACGGTGCCGCTGCTGACGGGGCCGCGCGAGCTGGAGGCGCTGCTGGACCAGGATGTGCCGAAATGGCAGCGCGTGGTGGCCGAAGCCGGCATCCGCGTCGAATGACACCGAAGGGGAGAGAAACGCGATGAGCCGCACCGTAGGCCGCCTGCTGGCGGAAAGCCTGGTTGCCCATGACACCGACATCATCTGGATGGTGCCGGGGGAGAGTTTCCTCGGCCTCACCGATGCGCTGACCGAGGTGCCGCAGGTGAAGCTGGTGGTCTGCCGGCATGAGGGTGGCGCCGGCTTCATGGCGGTGGCGGATGGCCGCATGCGCGGCGGCCGCGCCGGCGTGCTGCTGGTCTCGCGCGGCCCTGGCCTGTCGAACGCCATGGTGGCGCTGCACACCGCCTTCCACGACGCGACGCCACTGGTGGTCCTGGTGGGCCAGGTGGAGCGCAAGGATTTCGGGCGGCTGGCCTTGCAGGAGCAGAATTACTCGAAGTTCCTGTCCGACGTGACCAAGGACGTGATCGAGGTGAATGAGGTGGTGCAGGCGAGCGAAGCCATCGCCCGCGCCTTCCACCTGGCCGAAAGCGGCACGCCGGGGCCGGTCGCGGTGGTGCTGCCGGAGGATATCTTCGACGAACCCACCGATGCGCCCATGTCCAAGCCCCGCCCGCGCGTGCATGGCGGTGCCCGGCCCGAGGACCTCGACCGGCTGGCGGAGATGCTGGCCCGCGCGGAACGCCCGCTGCTCTGGGTGGGCGGCGCGCTCGCCAACGCGGATATGGACACCCTGGCGGCTTTGCAGAAGCTGGCGGAGGACTGGATGCTGCCGGTCTCGCCGACGCATCGCCGGCCGCAATTGTTCAATGCCCTCCACCCGAATTACGGCGGCTACATGGGCATCCGGGTGCCGAAGGACCTGATCTCGGAGATGAAGCGGGCCGACCTGCTGGTCAGCCTCGGCGAGCGCCTGACGGATTCGGTCAGCCAGAGCTACAGCTTCCCCACCGCGCCCGACCCGCAATTGCCGCTGGTGCATGTCTGGCCGGATGCGAATGAGATCGGCCGGGTCTTCAACCCGGAACTCGGCATCGCCGCGGAACCCGCTTCGGTGATCCGGGCGCTGCTGGCGCGCGGCGCGCCGGCCGGGGCGGCGCGGCGGCGGCCTTGGGTGGATAGGCTGCACGCCATCCACCGCCGCCTGATGGAGCCGGTCTGGGAGACGATGCCGGATGGCGTGAACTTCGCCGCGGTCTGCGTCGAGATCGGCAAGCATCTGGCGCCGGATGCGGCCGTGACCTCGGATGCCGGGAATTTCTCCAGCTTCATCCACCGCTATATCGATTTCCGGCCGGGCCAGAATTTCCTCTCCTCCGTGGTGGGCGCCATGGGGTCTGGCGTGCCGATGGCGGTGGCGGCCTCCATCCGGCGGCCAGGGAAACAGGCGGTGGGATTCGTCGGCGATGGCGGCGCGCTGATGAGCGGCAATGAGATCGCCACCGCCATGCAATACGGCACGGCGCCGATCATCATCATTTCCGACAACAAGCGCTACGGCACGATCGGCATGCATCACGAGGTGCGCTACCCGAACCGGCCCTATGAAAGCGCGGTGCGCCTCACCAACCCCGATTTCGCCGCCTGGGCCCGCGTCTTCGGCGCCGAGGGCATCACCATCAATACCGAGGCCGAAATCGAGGAGGGCATCGCCCGCGCCTTCGCAGTGAAGACCCGGCCGGTGGTGGTGCATGTCCATACCTCCGCCGAGCAGATGAGCGCCTGGCGCCGCCGCGGCGCACCACGGGTGCATGGCTGATGCCAGCGGATATACCCTCCATGGCGCGCGTGCCGGCGGAGCTGGTCCGCCGGCAGACCGAGGAAGTGCTGCGCGCCTGGGGCATGCCGGAGGATATGCTGCGCACCACCGCCGAGGTGATGACGGAAACCGACCTGATCGGCGTGGACAGCCACGGCATCTCCATGCTGCCGGGCTATGACGAAAGGCGCCGCGGCGGCCGCATCGACCTCCGCGCCGTGCCTAAGGTGGTGAAGGAAAGCCCGGTCTCGGCGCTGATCGATGCCGGGGCGGGGCTTGGGCATCCGGCCTCGGTCATGGCGATGGAGATGGCCATCGCCAAGTGCCGGGCCTGCGGCATCGCCTCGGTCGGGGTGCGGAACTCGCATCATTTCGGCGCCGCCGGCTATTACGCGAAGCTGGCGGCGGATGCGGGTGTGGTGGGTTTCGTCACCTCCTCCTCCCGCTTCGTCAGCCTGGTGCCGACGCGGGGCGCGGAGCCGGTGCTGGGCACCAACCCCATTGCCATCGCCGCGCCGGCTGCCCGGAATCCGCCGGTGGTGCTGGACATGGCGACCAGCCTCGTCGCCATCAACAAGGTGAAGGTCTATGCGCTGCGCGGCGAGCCCATTCCCGCCGGCTGGGTGGTGGATGGCGAGGGCCGGCCCATGACCGATGCGGCCGAGGCGCTGAAGCAGCTCACGCAACGGCCGGAAGGCGGGCTGGCGCCGGTGGGCGGCGCGGACCAGGTGCTGGGCGGGCACAAGGGCTACGGGTTGTCGCTCTTTGCGCAGATCCTCGGCGGCACGCTGACCGGCGGCAGCTTTTCGCCGGTGCGCAATGCCACGGTTGGGCCGGATGCGCCGGACAATATCGGGCATCTCTTCCTCGCACTGGATCCCGCCTGGTTCCGCGAGAGTGGCGCCTTCGAGACGGATATGGACGCCATCGTCGATACGCTGCACGCCGCGCGCCCGGCCGATCCGGCCAAGCCGGTGCTGGTGGCCGGCGACCCGGAGCGGATCACCCGCAAGGAACGGCTCCGCCTCGGCATTCCCCTGCCGGAGACGCTGCGCGCACAGATCCGCAAGCTGGCCGAGGCGGCCGGCGCCCCCTACCTGCTGGGCTGAGGAGCACGAGGATGAATGCATCGCGCAGGGCGCTGCTGGCCGGCGCCGGGCTGCTGGCCATGCCGGGGCTAACCTGGGCGCAGGCCTGGCCCGAACGCCCGGTGCGCCTCATCGTGCCCTTCGCGCCGGGCGGGCCCACCGACATCCTGGCGCGCGCGCTCGCGGAGCGGCTGTTCGATGCCTGGCATCAGCCGGTAGTGGTGGAGAACCGACCCGGCGCGGGCAGCAGCATCGGCACCGAATATGTCGCGCGGCAGCCGCCGGATGGCTACACCCTGCTGTTCGGCGCGACGGCGCATGTGATGAACCCGCCGCTGCTGCCGCGCCTGCCCTATGACCCCGTGCGGGACTTCACCGCCATCATCAACGCCGCCTTCCACCCCATGGTGCTGGTGGTGCATCCTTCCGTGCCGGTGCGGACAGTGCCGGAATTCCTGGCCCTGGCGAAATCCCGGCCGGGCGGCGTGACCATGGGCTCGGCCGGCATCGGCAATGCCAGCCATCTGGCGACCGCGCTGTTCAGTCAGGTGGCGGGGGTGGAACTGACGCATGTGCCCTTCAATGGCGCGGCGCCGGCGCAGACCGCGATCCTCTCGGGCCAGGTGCAGGCGGGCTTCCTGAACTCGACCGTGGCGGTGCAGCAGATCCGTGCCGGCACCCTGCGCGGCCTGGCGGTGGCGGATGCGCGGCGCTGGCGCGAATTGCCCGATTTGCCGACCCTGCCGGAACTGGGCTTCACGGGCGTGGAGGCGGTGTCCTGGTATGGCATCCTGGCCCCGGCGGGGCTACCAGCGCCGCTGACCGAGCGCCTCTATCGCGACATCCTGGCGGTGCTGCACCAGCCGGCGATGCGGGAGCGGATCATCCGCGCGGGGCTCGACCCGATCGAGGTCGGGCCGGCGGAATTCCAGGCGCAACTCGGCACCGAATTGGCGAAATGGACACGGGTGATCCGCGAAGCCGGCATCAAGCCGGACTGAACGGCGTTACAGGAACTGCCTGAGCGGCACCGTGGGGTCACGCAGCAGGGCGAGGTCCAGCGCCTTGCCAGCGGCGATCAGGCGGCGCAGCGGCGTCGCCTCGCGGCCATTGTTGAGCACCAGGGCGCCGCGCGCGCGGCCCGCCGCATCCACCGATAGGGCGGTGAGGCGCCCACCCTCGGCCGGGCGCTGGACCAGCTCCATCTCCGGCTCCGGCGTGCCGAAGACCTGGAGGTTCCAGTCGAACTGATCGGTCCAGTGCCAGGGAATCTCGTCATAGGGCCGCGCCTCGCCGCAGATGGCGCGGGCCACGGCGGCGGGCTGGTTCTGCGCCACCTGCCAGGCTTCCAGCCGCACGGTGCGGCCGAAGAAGGGATGCGGAAAACGCGCGACCTCGCCGGCCGCATAGACATCCGGCTGCGAGGTGCGGCCGCAGCCATCCGTCAGGATGCCGTCCTGCACCGCCAGCCCGGCCGCCTCGGCCAGCGCGATATTGGCGATGCCGCCGATGCCGATCACGGCGAGATCGGCCTCCACTTCCAGATCGCCCGCCTCCAGCAGCAATCCCTCCGCGCGCGGCGTGATGCGCCGCAGCGCGCAGCCGAGATGCAGCTCCACGCCATGGCCACGATGCAGCGCCGCCGACATCTCGCTGATCGCCGGCGGCACGCAGCGCGCCATCAGCCGGTCCGCGGCTTCCAGCACGACCACCGCGCAGCCGAGTTGGCGTGCCGAGGCCGCGACCTCCAGGCCGATCAGCCCGCCGCCAATGACGGCGAGCCTCGGCTTCGCCACCAGCGCCGCCCGCAACGCCTGGGCATCCTCCAGGGTGCGGAGCAGATGCACGCGCGGGTCATCGGCGCCCGGCACGGGCAGCGGCCGGGCGCGGGCGCCGGTGGCGAGCACCAGGCTGTCATAGCCGATGCGCTCCCCCACCGTTGTCACCACCTGCTTCGCGGCAAGGTCCAATGCCTCGACGCAGGTGCCGGTGCGGAGCGTGATGCGCTTTTCGGCATAGAATTGCGGGCTGCGGACAAACAGGCCATTGCCGGGATCGGTGCCGAGCAGCACCGCCTTGGACAGCGGCGGCCGGTCATAGGGCGGATGCGCCTCTTCGCCCAGCAGCAGGATCTCCGCTTCCGGGTCGAGGTCGCGCAGCGCCTCGGCGCAGCGCCGCCCGGCCTGTCCCGCGCCGACGATCAGGGTGCGCGCCATGCGCCGCTACGGCACCTGCACGAAGACCGCGCCGTTCTCGACCTTCACCGGATAGGTCGCCACATCCACCTCCGCCGGCTCGTTCAGCACCTTGCCGGTGCGGACGTCGAAACAAGCCTGGTGCAGCGGGCATTCCAGCTTGCCCTCCTCGCAGAACCCTTCCGAGAGCAGCGCGAATTCATGGGTGCAGACATCGTTGATCGCGTAGATGCCGTCCTCCAGCTTGACCACGGCGATCTGCACATCACCGACACGGACGCCGAGCGGCGCCTCCAGCGAGAGATCGGCCTCGGACGCGACGCGGTGCCATTCGGACATGGATGTTCAGACCTCGACAAGGATGTAGTCGTTCTCGACCGAGACCGGGAAGATCTCGGCCACGAAGGGCCCCTTGGCCAGCGCCTCGCCGGGCGCCACCGTCACCTGGTAGGTGCGGGCACGGATGCTGTCCGGGTCGCAATAGGACTGGCCGGTACGGATGTCGAATTCCCAGCCATGCCAGGAACACTGCAGCATCTCATGCGGGCGGGAATACTCGTAGGTGCCGGGCTCGCGTGAGCGCACCAGCCCGGTCAGGCGGCCGGCGCAGAGGCTGCCGCCCTCATGCGGGCAGCGGTCGGTGAGGGCGAAGTATTCGCCCTTCACATGGAACAGCGCGATCTGGCGGCCCTTCACCTCCACCAGCTTGCTGCCATTCTCCGGTATCTCGCCCACGGTGGCGACGATGTGGCGGCTCATCCCTGCGGCGTCTCCCTGAAATGCGTTGCTATTCGGGGCGGATATTGGCTTCCCGGATCACCTTGCCCCAGCGCTCGCGCTCGGTGCGGATGACGGTGGCGAGGTCCGCCGGCCCACCGCCCAGCACCCGGGCACCGAGCCCCGCCAGCCGCTGCGCCGTCGCCGGCTGGCGCAGCCAGTCGTTCAGCGCCGCGCCGAGCGCGGTCACCGCCTCCGGCGGCATGCGGGCCGGGCCGAGCAGGCCGAACCAGCCCTCGATCTCCATCCCGCCCAGCCCCACCTCCTTCAGGGTCGGCAGGTCGGGCGCCAGGGCGCTGCGCTGCGGGCTGGTCACCGCCAGGCCGCGCACCTCGCCGCTGCGCGTCATGGGCAGCGTCAGCGCCAGGTTCTCGAACATCAGGTTGATGCGGCCGGTGACGAGGTCGGCCCGCACCGCGCCGCTGCCGCGATAGGGCACATGCACCATGTCGATGCCGGCCAGCCGCTTCAGCAACTCGCCCGAGAGGTGCTGCGCCGTGCCCATGCCGGTGGAGGCGAAATTCAACCGGCCCGGATTGGCCCGTGCATAGGCCAGCAGTTCCGGCACCGTCGTCACCGGCAGGCTCGGATGCACCACCAGCATGTAGGGCGTGGCCGCCACCGGGGCGACCGGTGTGAAATCCGCCAGCGGGTCCCAGGCCAGGTTGGGATAGAGCGCCGGCAGCAACGCATGGGCGCTGGCGCAGAGCAGCAGGGTATGGCCGTCCGGCGCGGCGCGCAGCACGCTTTCGGTGCCGACCACGCCGCCGCCGCCGGCCCGGTTCTCCACCACCACCGGCCGCGGCAGGCGCTCGGCCAGCGCCTCCGCCACCATGCGGGCGACGATATCGGTGGTGCCGCCCGGCACATAGGCGACGACGAGGCGGATGGTCTGGCTGGGCCAGGCCTGCGCCCGGGCGCGGCCGGTGGCGCCGAGCGCCAGCGCGCCGCCCAGCAGGGCGGCGCGGCGCGGCAGGCTCATGACAGCGCCGCCACGGCCTGGATCATCGCCTCGCGGTTCGCCGCCGGCGCGGCTTCCGCCAGCCGCCCTTCCGCCTCGCCCTTGAGGGAGCAGCGCAGCATCAGCCGCGGCTGGGTCTGGTCGAAATCCGGCAGCGCCACATGGCAGGTGCAGCGATTGTCCCAGAGCACGATGTCGCCGACCCGCCAGCGATGGCGGTAGACGAATTCCGGGCTGGTGGCATGTGTGTTCAGGAAGTCCAGCAGCGCCTGGCTCTCCTCCTCGGAGAAGCCGAGGATGGAACTGATGCGCTCCCCCGCCAGCAGCGATTTCCGCCCGGTATCGGGATGGGTGCGCACCATGGGATGCACCACCGGCGGGTTGCGCGCCTTCATGGTGGCGACGATGGTCGGGTCGCGCTGGCCAATGCCCTTCACCAGGGTCACGTCATGCACCGCCTCCAGCCCGTCCACGATGCCGCGCATCTTCGGGCTCAGCGTCTCATAGGCGAGGCTGAGGTTGGCCCACATGGTATCGCCGCCCACCGGCGGCTTCTCCTGGCAGAGCAGCAGCGCGCCCTTGGCCGGGCGCACCGTATAGGAGAGGTCGGTATGCCAGTTGCGCCCGGTATTGCGGGTGCCGGAAGGCTTGCCCAGCCGGTGCTTGTTGGTCACCACCAGGATTTCCGGGTGCCCATCCAGCAGGGTTTCCGGCGCCTGCGAGGCGTGGTCGTCCAGCTCGCCGAAATTGGCGGAGAAGGCGATATGCTGCTCCGGCGTCAGGTTCTGGTCCGGGAAGACCAGCACGACATGCCGCAGCCAGGCCTCATACAGGGCGCGGCGCGTCGCCGCATCCAGCGGCCGGCGCAGGTCGAGGCCGGTGACTTCCGCGCCCATGGCATAGCCGAGCGGGGTGATGGTCGGGGCGGCCATGGGGTTTCCTCCGGGTATTTTCCCGAAGGCTAGTCCCCACCGGCCGGTCCGACAAGAATTGGGCCCGACAAGAATCTCAGGCGGCGTCCGTCGCCATGGCCGTGGCGGGCTCATCGGCCGCCTGCGGCACGTCGCGGCCGCTCCAGATGGACATGGCGACGAATTCCACGGGGTCATGGGTGCAGAACACCGCGACCGGCGCCTCCGGGTCCCGCACCAAGGCCCGCAGCCTGGCCTGGTTGGCGCGGCCGAGCGGCGCGTTCCAGGCCATCATGTATTCATAGGCGGCAGCGCCGGGCGGGCAGGAGGCGCCTTCCCCGGCATGGACCTCGGCACGGTTGAAATAGGTATCGCCGGCATGCAGCACCCAGCCGCGCGGGGTCTCGATCGCCACCCCGGCATGGCCGGCGGTATGGCCGGGCAGCGGCACCAGCAGGATTTCCGGCGGCAGGTTGTCGAGCTGGACCACCGCATCGAAGCCGAACCAGCGGCCGCCGGTGCGTTCGGAATAGGGGTGCCAGCGATGGGTATCGCCCCATTGCACGGGCCGGTAGCGCATGCGATCGAGCAGGCCGCGGCGGCGCCTGGCCGCCACCGTCTCGGGCTCCATCAGGTGCACGCGCGCGGCGGGGAAATCGACCAAGCCGCCGGCATGGTCGAAATCGAGATGCGTCATCACGATGTGCCGCACATCGCGCGGCGAGTGCCCAAGGTGTTTCAATCGCCGCAGCATGGTCCGGTCGGGGTCGAAGCGGAAGCGCAGCAGGCCGGCGTTCAGCGCGGGCAGGCGCGGCCAGGGCCGCAGCATGTCGCGCAGGCCGAGGCCGGTATCCACCAGCACCAGGCCGTCCCGGTCCGTCTCGATCACCAGGCAGTGGCAGGTGAGCCGACCGAAGAGGCCTGGGCTGACGCCATCCATCAGCGCGCCACCGGGCGGGCGCATGGGACCGCAATCGAGATGATGGATGCGCATGGCCGGACCCTCCTGCTGCCGGTGGCAACGGAAAGCCGGCGATGGGGTTGCCGGGGCCGGCTTTCGGAACGGTGGCGGCGGGCAGGCGTTGCCAAGAGCCGAGAGCAGCGGAGCAAGCCGCCATGGCCATCGAAGTCAACAGTGCCGGCTGGACCGGCAACGAACCCGGCACCGCCGCACCGCAGGTCTGCGGCGAGTTCCATGACAAGGCACGCCTGGACGAGGCGATGTCCCGGCTGGAAGGATCATTGTTCCAGCGCGCCGATCTTTCCCTGCGCGTCCCCGGCCAGGAAGACTCGCGCGCCGATTCCACCAGGGAGGAGCCGCAGCGCGAGGATGACGTGCGCAACCTCCGGCAACTCGGCGTCGGCCTCGGCAGCTATGCGGCGGGGGCGGCGGCGGCCGGCGTGGTGATCGCGACCGGCGGCGCGGCGCTGCCCGCGGTGGCCGCGGCCGCGGCAGCGGCCGGCGGCGCTGCGGTGGTGGGCGAGGGTATCGGCCAGGCGGCCGCGCCCGAGAGCGAAGACGCGGCGCACCAAGCCGCGGAGGCCGGCGGTGCGGTGCTGATGGTGCATGCCGATACGCCGGAGAAGCAGGCCAAGGCCGAGGAATTGCTCCGGGCCTGCGGCGCAACCCGGGTCTGGAGGCAGGGCGGGGCATAGCAGGCGGCGCCGGCAGCGAAACCTGCCGGCACTGCGACGGCCAATGCCCATGATCGGATCACGTCAGGCCAGGATCCCGGCCGGGCAGGGCGCCGGCTGCAAGCCTCAGAGCGGCTTGAGGTTGGCGGCGGCGGCCTTGCCGCGTTCCATCACCACGTCGTAGCTGACCTTCTGGTTCTCGTTCAGGCCCTGGAGCCCGGCCTTCTGCACGGCGGTGATATGGACGAAGACGTCCTTGCCGCCATCCTGGGGAACGATGAAGCCGAAGCCCTTCGTCGCGTTGAACCACTTCACGGTGCCGGTCGCCATGCGATGCACCCTCCTCTTGCTTTCGAGGCGCGGGCGCCGATCGCCCGTGCGGAACAACCGGGCTGTGGAACGGCTTGAAGGCGCCCGGGCGATCCGGAGGATGGTCCAGGGAGGCACGGCAAGGCGAGCCAAGACGGTTGGCCCGGAAAGTGGGCGCAGATCGCCCAGGCGAAGTCAATGATTGCGATCCCGCGCCACCCTGCGGCGCGGCGCAACGAGAAAGGGGCGGCCCTTGCAGGCCGCCCCTCCCTTGTTCCGGTCCTTCGGGGAAGGACCGGAAGTCGTCTCGCCGAAGGCGAGCTTAGAAGTCCATGTCGCCCATGCCGCCCATGCCGCCGCCCGGAGGGCCGCCGGCCGGAGCCTTGCGCTCCGGACGCTCGGCCACCATGGCTTCGGTGGTGATCAGCAGGGAGGCCACCGAGGCGGCATCCTGCAGGGCGGTGCGCACGACCTTGGTCGGGTCGATGATGCCGGCCGCCACCAAGTCCTTGAACTCGCCGGTCTGCGCGTCGTAGCCGAACTCGTAGGTGGAGTTCCGCAGCACGTCGCCGGCCACGACCGCACCGTCCTGGCCCGCATTCTCGGCGATCTGCCGCAGCGGCATCTGAATCGCGCGCTTCACGATGTCGATGCCGACCTGCTGGTCGGGGTTGTCGGCCTTGACCTTGCTCAGGTTCTGCGAGGCGCGCACGAGCGCCACGCCGCCACCCGGCACGATGCCTTCCTCGACCGCGGCGCGGGTCGCATGGAGGGCGTCATCGACGCGGTCCTTGCGCTCCTTCACCTCGACCTCGGTGGAGCCGCCGACCCGGATCACCGCCACGCCGCCGGCCAGCTTCGCCAGGCGCTCCTGCAGCTTCTCGCGGTCGTAGTCCGAGGTGGTCTCCTCGATCTGCGCCTTGATCTGCTCGCAACGGCCGGTGATGTCGGACTTCTCGCCCGCACCATCGACGATCGTGGTGTTCTCCTTCTCGATCTTCACCAGCTTGGCGCGACCGAGCATCGCCAGCGTCACGGACTCGAGCTTGATGCCGAGATCCTCGCTGATCACCTGGCCGCCGGTCAGGATCGCGATGTCCTCGAGCATCGCCTTGCGGCGATCGCCGAAGCCCGGCGCCTTCACGGCCGCGACCTTCAGGCCGCCGCGCAGCTTGTTGACGACCAGGGTGGCCAGCGCCTCGCCCTCGACGTCCTCGGCCACGATCACCAGCGGACGGCCGCTCTGCACCACCGCTTCGAGCAGGGGAAGCATGGGCTGGAGGCCCGACAGCTTCTTCTCGAAGATGAGGATGTAGGGGTTCTCCATCTCGACCGTCATCTTCTCCGCATTCGTGATGAAATACGGGGAGACGTAGCCGCGATCGAACTGCATGCCCTCGACGACGTCGAGCTCGGTCTGGATGCTCTTGGCTTCCTCGACCGTGATGACGCCCTCGTTGCCGACCTTCTCCATCGCCTGCGCGATCATCTCGCCGATCTCGGTCTCGCCATTGGCGGAGATCGAGCCGACCTGCGCGACTTCGGCGGAGGTGGAGATCTTGCGGGTCTTGGCCTGCAGCTCGGCGACGACCGAGGCCACGGCCTTGTCGATGCCGCGCTTCAGGTCCATCGGGTTCATGCCGGCGGCCACCGACTTGGAACCCTCACGGACGATCGCCTGCGCCAGCACGGTCGCCGTGGTGGTGCCGTCGCCAGCCGTGTCGTTGGTCTTCGAGGCCACTTCGCGCACCATCTGCGCGCCCATGTTCTCGAACTTGTCGGCCAGCTCGATCTCCTTGGCGACGGTCACGCCGTCCTTGGTGATCCGCGGCGCGCCGAAGCTCTTGTCGAGCACGACGTTGCGACCCTTGGGGCCGAGGGTGACCTTCACCGCATCGGCCAGGATGTCCACGCCGCGCAGCATGCGCTCGCGGGCATTGGCGCCGAATTTGACGTCCTTCGCTGCCATGTCTTGTTACCTCGTTCTGTGTGCTGTTGGGCGGAGCGGTCTCAGGCGGCCTTCTTCGCGGCGGCGCTGCCTTCGAGGATGCCCATGATGTCGGACTCCTTCATGATCAGGAGCTCCTCGCCATCGAGCTTCACCTCGGTGCCCGACCACTTGCCGAACAGGATGCGGTCGCCGGTCTTGACGTCGAGCGCGCGGAGCTCGCCCTTGTCGTTCAGCGTGCCGGAGCCGACGGCGATGACTTCGCCTTCCTGCGGCTTCTCCTTGGCGGTGTCGGGGATGATGATGCCGCCCGCAGTCTTTTCTTCCGCGGTGACGCGGCGAACCAGAACGCGGTCATGCAGGGGACGAAACTTCATGCGGTCCTCTCCTGACTCTTTCCATTGGGTTGACCCGCCCCGGGACGAAGCGCCGCCCGGACCGCCCAGCGGTCCGTTAGCACTCCCCCCGAAGGAGTGCCAGCGATCTAGGCCGCCCGGCCCCGCGCGTCAAGAGAAAGGCAGCACTCGCCGAGTGCGAGTGCCAACGCCCTGTTCTCAAAGGTTTTTCTTGGCAGGCCCCCCTCTCCGTCATGTCATGCTGCCGAAACAGAACCAGGAGATCGGCGGCGCGTCGAGGACAGCAGGGCAGACCAGACAGGCCAAAGGGAAAGGGGCAAACCGCGTGCTTCAGGACATCGAGACCATCGTCCGCATTCCCGACTGGCGGCTCACCACCGCCGAGATCCTCTACCACATGCCGGACCATCCGGGCGTGCTGCAGACCTTCGTGTGGCAGAAGCTCGATTGCGCGCCGGTCTTCCCGGAATTGTCGCGCTTCCTGGAGTTCTGGCGCCGCGAGATCGAGGGGCCGCTGCATTCCGTGCGCGTCGCCTCCTCCGCGCTGATCCGCCCGGCGGAGCTGCGCTACGCCAACGGCCAGTTCACCTTGCATTAGAGCGGATCGCCGCAGGGCGGAACCGCCCGGAGGCGTGAATCCGCTCTGCAAACAACAGGGCGCAGCGGAGGGCGATCAGCCCTCGCCATCCGCTCCCTCCTCCAGCGCCCCTGCCGCGCGGTCCCGCCGCAGCAGCCAGAAGCCGATGCCGACCGAGGCCGCAAACAGCACCGCCGCCAGGCCGAGTTGCCAGGCGCCATCCACCCGCACCCCCTTGCCGAGCAGCGCGAAGACCACCGTCTGCGGCAGATAGCCGAGCGCCGAACCGGCCAGGAAGGGCAGTGCCGCGATGCCGGCCAGCCCCGCCAGCAGGTTCAGCGCCAGGTTGTTGCCCACCGGCAGCAGCCGCAGCGCCAGGGTGGCGCCGAAGGGGCTCTCCGCCAGCACGTCCCGCAACCGCCGCAGCCGGGCGCCGAAGCGCCCCGCCAGCCGCCGCTCCGCCCAGGCGCGGCCGACCAGCCGGGCCCAGAAGAAGGACAGCGCGCAGCCCAGCAATTGTGCCAGCAGCGCCAGCCCGGTGCCGGCCGCCGCGCCGAAGGCATAGCCGCCGAGGAAGGCCACCCCCTGCCGCGGCGCCCCCGCCGCCGTGGCCAAGCCGCCGAGGCCGAGGAACACCGCCTCCCCCCAGCAGTCCCTGGCCGCGCACATGCCGGTCCACCCATTCGGTGCCCGGCGCGGCGCCGAGGCTGCGCAGCAGCACCCCCGCGGCTGCCAGCCCCGCCGCCAGGAGCAGCAGCTTGCCGACCGCCCGCAGGCGCCCGCTCACGCCTCCGGTTCCGCCGCCGGTTCCACGATGGGCCGGCGCCAACGGCGCTGCAGCCAGACCATGCCCACGAGGTCAAACAGGCTCACCGCCAGCCGGTCCAGCGTGCCGTAATTGGAGGTGCCGCGCAGGCGCGGCCGGTGGTTCACCGGCTCGCTCACCACCCGCCCGCCCTGCCGCAGCACCAGGGCCGGCAGGAAGCGGTGCATATGGTCGAAATGCGGCAGGTCGAGGAAGAGCGCGCGCGGGAAGACCTTCAGCCCGCAGCCGGTATCGGGCGTCGCGTCGCCGAGGAGGCGCGCCCGCACCCGGTTGGCGATGCGGCTGGAGCGGCGCTTCACCCAACTGTCGCGCCGGTTCACCCGATGGCCGGCGACCAGGATCGGGCCATCCTCGGCCTCCGCCCGCGCCAGCAGCCGGGGGGATGTCGGCGGGGTCGTTCTGGCCGTCCCCGTCCAGGGTGGCGATCCAGGTGCCGCGCGCCGCCTTCACGCCGGTGACGATGGCGGCGGACTGGCCGCAACTGGCGCGGTGGCGGAAATGCCGCAGCGGCGCGCCCGCCGCCGCAACCTCGCGCAGCACCGCCGGCGTGGCATCGGTTGAGCCATCGTCCACATAGATGATTTCGTGCGGCAGACCGGCCAGCGCCGCCTCAATCTCGGCGATCAGGGGCGCGACATTGGGCGCCTCGTTCCGCACCGGGACGACGACGGAGAGCAGGGGAGAGGCGGCAGGTCCGGCGGCCCGGCCCGCCATGGCGCCGCTGGCCGCAGGCGCCGCATCGGAACGGTCGGGCATTGCGGCGCTGCGGTAGCAGCCCGGCCCGCCTGCCGCAAGCCGGGCGGGGTGGGGCATCGGGCCGGGGCTGGCATGGGCTGCATAAGCGGCGGCGCGGCCCTATACTCGGCGGATGCCCCTCGATGCCCGGCCCGCCACGCCCGCCAGCCGCAATCCCCCCCGATGCAACGCGCAGCCGCCGCGACGCCCGCGCCGTCGCCGCCTGGCTGCTGGCGATCGCCGGGCTGATCTGGGCCATGGTGGTGATCGGCGGCGCCACCCGGCTGACCGGCTCCGGCCTCTCGATTATGGAATGGGCACCGCTGGCCGGCACCCTGCCACCGCTCTCGGAGGCGGAGTGGCGGCGGCTCTACGAACTCTACCAGACCATTCCGCAATATGAGCTGGTCAACCAGGGCTTCGGGCTGGAAGGGTTCAAGGAGATCTTCTGGCTGGAATGGATCCACCGCTTCTGGGGCAGGCTGATCGGGCTGGCCTATGCCGGCGGCCTGGCCTGGTTCTGGCTGCGCGGGCGCATCCCGGCGGGGTTCAAGCCGCGGCTGCTGCTGCTGCTGGCCCTGGGCGGGCTGCAGGGAGCGGTGGGCTGGTTCATGGTCGCCTCCGGCTTCGAGGCGGACCGCACCGCGGTGTCCCCCTATCGGCTGGTGGTGCATCTCGGCCTGGCGCTCGGCCTCTATGCCGCCGTGCTCTGGACCGCGCTGTCGCTGCTGCGGCCGGTGCCGGCGACGCAGCCCGGCCCCGCCCCCGTCATCGCCAGCCTCCGGCGGCAGGTGAAGGCGACCGCCTGGCTGCTGGTGGCGGCCATGCTGGCCGGCGGCTTCGTGGCCGGCATCCGCGCCGGTCTCGCCTACAACAGCTTTCCGCTGATGGAGGGGCGGCTGGTGCCGGAGGGCTATTGGCGGCTCGACCCCTGGTGGCAAAATCTCACCCTCAATATCCCGGCGGTGCAGTTCAACCACCGCCTGCTGGCGACCCTGGCTGGGCTCGCCGCCATCGGCGCCGGGCTGGCCGCCTGGCGCCGCCTGCCGGCGGGGCCGGCGCGACGCGCCTGCCTCGGCCTCGCTGCCGCCTTCGGGCTGCAATATGCGCTGGGGGTGGCGACCTTGCTGCTGGTGGTGCCGGCCTGGCTCGGCACCCTGCATCAGGGCTGCGCCGTGCTGGCGCTGACTGCGGCGCTGCTGGCGCTGCACCGGCTGCGCGACCCGGGAAGGGCGGCGGCCTGGCGCACCGCGCCGGGGGCCGCATGACCGGGATCGCCGATGCCGCCGCGGATCATGGCCCGACCGATCACGGCCCGGGGGGCCGCAGCCCGGCCCTGGCCACCGCGGCCCTGGCGGCGCTGCCCTTCGGTGTCCTGATCTACGACCCGGAGCACCGGCTGGCCTATGCCAATGATGCGGCTTGGCGCCACACCGGGATCGACCCGGCGCAGGTGCCGATCGGCACGCCGTTGGCCGAGGTGGTCCGCCTCTTCGCCTTCCGCGGGGTCTATGGGCCCGGCGACCCGGAGGCGCAGGCGGCGCGGCACCTCCGGCTGGACCGCAGCAAGCCGTTCATGCGCCTGCTGCGCCATGCCGATGGCACCTGCCATGAGTTGCACAGCATGCCCCTGTCGGGCGGCGGCTTCTTCAGCATCGCCACCGAGGTCACCGGCCACCTCACCGCCACCGAGGAAGCAACGGCCCTGGCGCGGCGGCTGGAGACGGTGCTGGCGCATCTGCATGGCGGCCTGGCGCTCTATGACACGCAGCAGCGCCTGGTGCTGAACAACCCCGCCTATGAGGACCTGATCGGCCTGCCGCGCGGCACGGTACGGCCGGGCATGGCGCAGGAGGAGGTGCTGCGGGCCCTGGTCCGCCGCGGCGACTTCGCCAATGCCGACCCGGATGAGAGTCTCGAGAACCGCCGTGGCATCGACCGCAGCCGTCCCGCATCCTATCAGCGGGAGCGGCCGAACGGCCAGGTGCTGCGTTTCGAGAGCCAGCCGGTCCCGGAAGGCGGCTACCTGCTGGAAGTGACCGACATCACCGCGGCGAAGCGGGCCGAGGACGAGGCCCGGCGCCGGGCCGCGCTGCTCGATGGCGTGCTGGCCTCGCTGCCGCATGGGGTGGTGGTCTTCGGCCCCGACCAGCGTGTCGCCATGGTCAATGCCGCCTACCACGCCATCATGGCGGGCTCGACCGTGGCGGTGGGCGAGCACCGCGAGGAGATCGCCCGCCGCCGCGCGCTCGCCGGCGAATACGGGCCGGGCGAGCCCGAGGCGCTGATGCGCGAGAACCTGGCGGCGCGCGAAAGCCGGGATGCCGCGCGGCAGCGGGTGCGGCCGGACGGCACGGTGCTCGACATCCGCTACGCGGCGCTGCCGGATGGCGGCAGGGTGCAGGTCACCACCGACATCACCGCGCTGCACCAGGCGCGCGCCCAGGCGACGGCGCGGGCCACGTTGCTGCAGCTGATGCTCGACAACATGCGGCACGGCATCGCGCTGTTCGATGCGGAGCACCGGCTGGTCACCTCGAACGCGCTGGCGGCGCGGCTGATGGGGCTGCCGCAGGACCGCCTGTGGCCCGGCCGCGCCCTCGATGACCTGATCGGCGAGCAATACGCCGCCGGCGAGCTCGGCGGCCCCTCCATCGAGGCCGTGCTGGCACGGACCGCCAATCGCGACCGCAGCAAGCCGATGCACTATACCCGGACCCGGCCGGACGGGACCGTGGTGGAGGTGATCTCCGACCCCACGCCCGACGGCGGCTTCGTCTGCACCTACAGCGACATCACCGCCCGCGCCCGCGCCGAGGCGGAGGCGCGCGAGCAGGCGGGGACCTTGCAGGCGACCATCGACAACCTCCGCCACGGCATCGCCGTCTATGGGCCGGACCGGCGGGTGCGCGTCGCCAATGTGCTGGCCAGCGAATTGGCGGGCCATGCGCCCGGCACCGTCCGGCCGGGCCGCAGCCTGGACGAGATGGTGCTCGGCATGATCCCGGAGGGCGTGCTGGAGCCCGGCCCCGATGCCGAGGCGCTGGTCGGGCGCATCCTCGCCGCCGACCGGTCGCGGCATCAGCGCAATGTCCGCAGGGCCCGTGGCGGCCGCGTGCTGGAGATCCATTCCGATCCGATGCCGGATGGCGGCTTCATCGTCTCCCATATCGACATCACGCCGCTGGCGCTGGCGGAGGCCGAGGCGCAGGCCCGCGCGGCGACGCTGCAGGTGATGCTCGACAACATGCGGCACGGCATCGCGCTCTATGGGCCGGACCGCCGGCTGATCGCCGCGAACCAGCTGTCCGTGGCGCTGAGCGGCGGGCCGGAGCTCGCCGTCAGCCTCGGCACCACCCTCGAGGAGATCGTCGCGACGCAGCTCCGCAGCGGAGTCTTCGGCCAGGGGCCGGAGGCCGAGCGGATAGCGGCGGGGATTCTCGCCTATGACCGCTCCCGGCCCATCCGCTACCAGCGCGTCATGCCGGATGGGCGGATCGTCGAGATCCAGTCCGACCCGACGCCGGATGGTGGCTTCGTCGTCACCTGGAGCGACATCACCGCGCGCGCCGAGGCCGAGCAGGCGGCGCGCTCGCGCGCCACGCTGCTGCAATCCATGCTGGACAATACCCGGCATGGCATCGCACTGCACGGCCCGGACCGGCGGCTGCTGGTGGCCAATACGCTCGCCGCCGAACTCCGCAACCTGCCGCCCGAGGCCATGGCGCCGGGCAGCAGCCTGGATGAGCTGGTGCAGCGGCAATTGGAACTCGGCACCCTCGGCGAGGGGCCCGAGGCGGTGGCCGCGGCGGCCGAGATGATCGGCTTCGACCGCAGCCTTCCCTATCGCGCCCAGCGGACCATGCCGGATGGGCGGATCATGGAGATCGCCTCCGATCCGACGCCGGATGGCGGCTTCGTCATCACCCACAGCGATGTCACCGAGCTGGTGGCGGCGAAGGCGGAAGCCTCGGCACGCGCCGCGCTGCTGGAAGTGATGCTCGACAACATGCGCCACGGCATCGCGCTGTTCGACCACCGCGGCCGCCTGGTCGCGGCGAACGAGTTGGCGGCGCGCTTCACCAATCTTGGCAGCACCGCGCTCATGGCCGGCCAGAGCATGGACGACATGGTGGCGCGGCAACTGGCGGAAGGCGAGATCGATGCCGCCGCGGTGGCGGCGGCGGCGGTGGCCGATCGCTCGAAGCCCTTCCGCTATGTCCGCACCCGGCCGGATGGCACGGTGCTCGAGGTGATCTCGGACCCGACGCCGGATGGCGGTTACGTCGTCACCTTCAGCGACGTGACGGCGCTGACCCGGCTGGAGGCGGAGGCGCGCTCGCGCGCCGCCATCCTGCAGGTGATGCTGGACAATATCCGCCACGGCCTCTGCTATTACGGCCCGGACCGCCGGGTGATCGCGGCGAACGCGCTGGCCGCGGAGCTTGGCGGCCACGATCCGGCCGCCCTGGTGCCCGGCCGGCTGCTGGACGACCTGATCGCGGAGCAACTGCGGAACGGCGCGGTGGCCGGCGACGCGGAGGCGGTGGCGGACGCGGCGCTGCGGATGGACCGCAGCAGGCCCGCCCGCTACACCCGCCCGAGCGCCGATGGCAGGATCGTGGAGGTCAGTTCCGACCCCACGCCGGATGGCGGCTTCGTCGTCACCATGGCCGACATCACCCCACTCGCCCGGGCGGAGGCGGAGGCGCAGCGCCGCGCCGGCATCCAGCAGGCGATGCTGGACAATATCCGCCACGGCATCGCGCTGTTCGATGCGGAGGGGCGGGTGGTGGCGGCGAACCCGGTCTTCCGCCAGCTTCTCGACCTGCCGGCGGAAGTGCTGGCGCCGGGCCATCCCTATACGGACTTCGTGGACCTGCTGGCGGTGCGCGGCGAATACGGGCCAGGCGAGGAAGGGCTGGCCGTCGCGGCCGCCATCAAGGGGCGCGACCGCAACCTCACCGTGCGGTCGGTGCGCCGCCGGCCCAATGGCCGCGTGCTGGAGGTGGTCTCCGACCCCACCCCCGATGGCGGCTGGGTGCTGACCTATACCGATGTCACCGAGGACCGCCGCGTCCGCGCCGAGCTGGAGCGCGCCAAGGAGGCGGCGGAGGCGGCGAATCGCGCCAAGTCGCGCTTCCTCGCCACCATGAGCCATGAATTGCGGACGCCGCTGAATGCGGTGATCGGCTTCTCCGAAGCCTTCCTGGCCGACCCCGATCCGGTCCGCGGGCTGGACTATGTGCGCTCCATCCATGAGGCCGGGCGGCATCTGCTGGCGCTGATCGACGACATCCTGGACGTGACGCGCGCGGAGACCACCGGCTTCCAGATCTCGGAGGGCGAGGTGGACATGGTGGCGCTGGCGGAAGGCGCCGTGCGGGTGATGCGCGCTACCGCGGCCATGGCGCAGGTAGCGGTCTCGGCGCGGCTGCCACCGGCGCTGCCGCTGGTGCGGGCGGATGCTGTGCGGCTGCGCCAGGTGCTGCTGAACCTGCTGGCCAATGCGGTGAAATTCACCCCGGCCGGCGGCGCCGTGACGCTTTCCGCCGAAGTCGAGCCGCCGGGCGACCTGGTGCTGCGGGTCGCCGATACCGGCATCGGCATGCCGCCGGAGGATATTCCGCGCGCCTTCGAGCCTTTCACCCAGCTCGACAACTCCCTATCTCGTCGCTTCCAGGGATCGGGGCTCGGCCTCTATCTGTCGCGGGCGCTGGCCGAGGCGCAGGGGGCGGAGCTGACGCTGGAGAGCGCCCCCGGGGCCGGAACCACCGCGGTGCTGCGGATTCCGAAATCCCGCCTGATCCTGCCTGCCACCGCCTGACCCCTTCGCCGGAGAGCCCCCCGATGCCGCTCGACACCCCGCTTTCCGTCACCGACCGCCTGTTCTTCGCGGAATTGGACCAGGCCGCCGCCGAGGCCCGCCTGCGCCAGGCGCTGGCGGGCGCCGAGGACGGCGAGCTGTTCCTGGAATACCGCGAAAGCGAGGGCATCTCACTGGATGACGGTCGCATCCGCAGCGCCAGCTTCGATGCCACCCGCGGCTTCGGCCTGCGCGCCGTGGCCGGAGAGGCGGCGGGCTATGCCCATTCCGGCGAACTCTCCGAAGCCGCGCTCGAGCGCGCGGCAGCCACCGTGGGGGCGGTGCGGCAGGGCCGTTCCGGCACGCTGGACGTGGCGCCGCAGGCCACCAATGCGCGGCTCTATGCCGAGGCGAATCCGCTGGCGCTGATGGATTTCGCCGCCAAGACCAGCCTGCTCGCGGAGATCGACGCCTTCGCCCGCGGCCGCGACCCGCGGGTGCGGCAGGTGATGGCCTCGCTCTCCGGGGAATGGCAGGCGGTGCAGATCCTGCGGGCGGATGGCACGCGGGTGGCCGACCTCCGGCCGCTGGTGCGGCTGAACGTCTCGGTGGTGGTCGAGCAGAACGGGCGGCGGGAGACCGGCAGCCATGGCATGGGCGGGCGCTTCGCCTATGGCCGCATCGTCGCGGCGGAGAGCTGGCAGGCGGCGGTGGAGGAGGCGCTGCGCCAGGCGCTGGTGAACCTCGACAGCGTGCCGGCGCCGGCCGGCGAGATGGAGGTGGTGCTCGGCCCCGGCTGGCCCGGCATCCTGCTGCATGAGGCGATCGGGCATGGGCTGGAGGGCGACTTCAACCGCAAGAAGACCAGCGCCTTCGCCGGGCTGCTGGGCCAGCGGATCGCCGCGCCCGGGGTGACGGTGGTGGATGACGGCACCATGCCGGACCGGCGCGGCTCCCTCACCGTGGATGACGAGGGCACGCCCTCCAACCGCACCGTGCTGATCGAGGATGGCGTGCTGGTGGGCTTCCTGCAGGACCGGCAGAATGCCCGGCTGATGGGCGTGCGGCCCACCGGCAATGGCCGCCGGCAGAGCTTCGCCCATAGCCCGATGCCGCGCATGACCAACACCGTGATGCTGGCCGGGCAGCATGCCCCGGAGGAGGTGCTGCGCAGCGTGAAGCGCGGCCTCTACGCGGTGAATTTCGGTGGCGGGCAGGTGGACATCACCTCGGGCAAATTCGTGTTCAGCGCCAGCGAGGCCTATCTGATCGAGGATGGGAAGCTCGGCGCCCCGGTGAAGGGCGCGACCCTGATCGGTAACGGGCCTGATGCGCTGACCAAGGTGACGATGGTCGGCAACGACATGGCGCTCGACCCCGGCATCGGCACCTGCGGCAAGCAGGGCCAGGGCGTGCCGGTGGGGGTGGGGCAGCCGACCCTGAAGCTGGCAGGGCTGACGGTGGGCGGGACGGCGGTATAGGGCGCGCCCCGACCGGCAGCACCCCGGCGTTCCGTCGCCGCCGTTGAAGAAACCCCGGCGCGAGGCATAGGATCGCCCCGGCGAAGCGGCCCACCGCGGCTCGCGGCGTCGCCCTTCGCGCGAAGGCAGGGGGGTCGCATGCCGGCTCCCGCGCAGCGGCACGGGAGGATCGCTTGGCCAAGCAGCCCATCCTGCTCAAGCTGGCCCAATCCGGGGGCGCTGCCGGCCAGCAGATCGCCGCCGCGCCGGGCACCGGCTTCCGCAAGCTCTTCGATGTGCCGGCCTCGCCCGGCCCTGGCCGGGGCGCCGCGCCGGCGGTGCCGCAGGCCTGGTACCGGGCGGAGCTGGACCCCGGCGGGATGGACCTGGCGGCACGGGACCCGCTGCCCTGGGACATCGCGCACCAAATGGTCCGGGTCGGCATGCCCGGCATGGCCGCCGCCGTCCTGGCCGCCGAGCCGGACTTCCTGCAGGCCGCCTATCCCGGGCCGCCGGAAGGGGCGCGGCTGGGCCTGGCGGCCGCCCCTCCCGACGAGCCGGCGGAACAGAAGGGAAAGCCCTATGTGCCGGGGACGGGCTTCGCCTGGCACCTCGACGATGCCCATTCCGGGCTCCGGGCCGCCCGGGACTCCCTCAAGGTCACCGAGAGCCCCATCACCATCGTCCATCTCGACACCGGCTGGGACCCTGACCACAAGGCCCGCCCGGCCAATGTCCCCTCCCAGGCCAATTTCGTCGAGGGCGGCAGCGATGCGCGGGACCGGACGCCGGAGCATGGCCTGCTGACCAACCGTGGCCATGGCACCGGGACCATCGGCATCCTGGCCGGCCAGGCGCTGGCCGGCATGCGGCCGGAGGAGGCCACCGGCGTGCTGGGCGGCGCGGCGCCGATGCGCATCGTGCCGGTGCGGATCGCCGATTCGGTCGTGCATTTCTGGACCAGCGCCGTGGCCGAGGGCATCAACCACGCCCGCGCCATCGGCGCCGACGTGGTCTCCATGAGCATGGGGGGGCTGCCCTCCGCCGCCTGGGCGGATGCGGTGAACGCGGCCTATGAGGCCGGCATCGTGGTGGTCTGCGCGGCCGGCAATAATTTCGGCGGCGCGCCCACCGAGCTCATCGTCTATCCCGCCCGCTTCGACCGGGTGATCGCCGCCTGCGGCGCCATGGCGGATGGGCGGCCGTATTTCGACCTGCCGGCGACGGCCATGGCGGGCAATGCCGGGCCGCCGGGCAAGATGCGGACGGCAATGGCGGCCTATACGCCCAACATTCCCTGGGCCCGGCTCGGCGTGCCGGACCTGATCGACCGCGACGGCGGCGGCACCTCCGCCGCGACCCCGCAGATCGCCGCCGCCGCCGCGCTGTGGCTGCACCGGAACGGCGGCCGGATGCCGCGGGACTGGCGCCGTGCCGAGGCGGCGCGCCAGGCCCTGTTCCGCAGCGCCGCCACCAGCCCGGGCGATGCGGCGCAGCTTGGCCAGGGGCTGCTGCGGGCCCGCGCGGCGCTCGACCTGAAGCCGGCCGATCTCGTGCAGGTGCCGCCCGACACGGCGCATTTCGCCTTCCTGCACCTGCTGACCAGCGTCTTCGGCCTGGGGCCGCAGACGGCGCCCGCGGATATGCTGGCGCTGGAGACCACGCAGCTCGCGCTGTTCTCGAAAGCCGCCCAGGCCGCCCTGCCCGACCCCGACCGGCCCGCCGCCGATATCACGCCGGCCGAGCGCGAGCGGTTCTTCGAAGCCCTCCTGGCCGATGGCCATGCATCGGCCACCCTGCGGGCCGCCCTCGGCCAGGCGCTCGGCCGCGCCGGCGCGCCGAAGCGCGGCACCCCGCCACGGGCCGGCGGCGACGCCGTGCCGCCAGTGCCGCCCGGGCCGGCGCCGCTCTCCCGCCCCTCCCAGGGCCGCCGCCTGCTGCCCAAGCCGCCGCCCGCCCGGCGCCTGCGGATCTTCGCCACGGACCCGGGCGACAGCCAGCGGCTGCGGACCGCCTTCGTCAATACCGCGACCGTCAGCATTCCCTGGGAGCAGACCCAGGCCGAGCCCAACCTGCTCAAGCCCGGCCCGGTCGGCGAATACGTCGAGGTGGTGGACATCGACCCCGCCAGCGGCGTCGCCTATGAGCCGGTGGATCTGAACGACACATTCCTGCTGGCCCAGGACGGCCTCTCGCCCGCCGAGGGCAATCCGCAATTCCACCAGCAGATGACCTATGCCGTGGCGATGCGGACCATCAGGCATTTCGAGGTCGCGCTCGGCCGGCGGGTGCTCTGGGCGGACCGGAAATACCGCCCGGGCCTGGAGGAGGACCAGCGCTTCGTCCGCCGGCTGCGGATCTACCCGCATGCGCTGCGGCAGGCGAATGCCTATTACAGCCCGGACCGGGTGGCGCTGCTCTTCGGCTATTTCCCGGCCGCCGGCAGCCGCCGGATCGTCTTCACCTGCCTGTCGCACGACATCGTCGCGCATGAGACCACCCATGCGCTGCTGGATGGCCTGCACCGCCGCTACCAGGAGGCCACCAACCCGGATGTGCTGGCCTTCCACGAGGGCTTCGCCGACCTGGTCGCGATCTTCCAGCACTTCACCTTCCCCGAGCTGCTGCGCTTCGCCATCGCCGAGGCGGGCGGCGACCTGCGCCGCGGCGACCTGCTGGCCGAGCTGGCGCGGGAATTCGGCCATGCCCTCGGGCGCGACAAATCCCTGCGCAGCGCCATCGGCACCAAGCCCGACCCCGCCGACTACGCCACCGCCACCGAGCCGCATGACCGCGGCGCCGTGCTGGTCGCCGCGGTCTTCGACGCCTTCCTGGCGATCCATGCCCGCCGCACCGCCGACCTGCTGCGCATCGCCACCGGCGGCAGCGGCATCCTGGGCGCGGGCGCCATCAGCCCCGACATCGTCAACCGCCTGGCGGAGGAGGCGGCGAAGGCCGCCGGCCACACGCTCACCATCCTGATCCGGGCGCTGGACTACATGCCGCCGGTGGACCCCACCTTCGCCGAATTCCTGCGCGCCCTGATCACCGCCGACAGCGACCTGGTGGCCGATGACCGTTACGGCTACCGCGTCGCCTTCCTGGAAGCCTTCGCCAGCCGCGGCATCCAGCCGAGCTCCATCCGCACGCTCTCGGTCGAGAGCCTGCGCTGGCAGACGCTGGACGACCGGCTGCAGCCGGAGGGCCTGGGCGATTTCCTGCGGGCAGAGATCAGCCTGTCCTGGGACCTGCGCGGCGACCGGCGCGAATCGCACGAGGCGGCGCGGGGCAATGCCAAGCTGCTGCATGCATGGCTGCTGCAACACCTGACCGTCGAGACCGCCTGCGCCCTCGGCCTGGAGTTCCGGCGCACGCCGCCGCCAGGGATCGACCCCTATGACGGCCGGCGCGACAAGGCGGGCCGCCCGGAAATTCGAGGTCCATTCGGTGCGCCCGGCCCGCCGCGCCACGCCCGACGGCGATGTGCGCACCGATGTCATCGCGGTGCTCACCCAGAGCCGCAACCTGCCCGGCGGCGGCAGCATCCGCGGCGGCTGCACCCTGGTGCTGGACCGCCGCGCGGGCATGCCGCCGATCCGCTACGCCGTGGTGAAGCCCGTGCTGCGGCAGTCCGAGGCGGAGGCCATGGCGGCGAACCGTGCCGCCACCGCCGAGCACGGCCTGCGCGCCCAGTATTTCGGGGGTGCCGGCCGTGAGCCCTTCGCCGCGCTGCACAGCCAGTTCTGACGGAGCAGGCCAGCATGCCCAGGAAAGCCGCCCGGAAGACCGACCCTCCCCGGAAGACCAGCCCCGCCCGGAAGACCGGCCCCGCCGCGCCCGAGGTTTTCATCCGGATGTACCGCGTGGGCTTCGGCGACTGCTTCCTGCTGAGCCTGCCACGCCAGGACGCCGCCCCCTTCCGCATGCTGATCGATTGCGGCGTGGCGCAGCGCACCGCGAACGAGGCTGCGCTGATGCAGGAGATCCTGCGGGACGTCATCGCCGAGACCGCGGGCGAGCTCGATGTGCTGGTCGTGACGCATGAGCACTACGACCATGTCTCAGGGCTGCTCGCGGCCGCCGACCTCTTCCTCAGGCCCGGCGAGGCCGCCGATCCGAAGCGGCTCCGCGTGCGCGAGACCTGGTTCGCCTGGACCGAGGACCCGAACGACCCCGATGCCCGGCGGATCGGCCTGACCCGGCGCGAGAAGGTGCAGCGCCTGTCCCGGCTGGCAGCCAGCCTGGGCCGGGACCAGGGCGCCCATGCGCAATCCATCGCCACGCAGGTCGGCGGGCTGATCGGCTTCTTCGGGGCCGCGCCGGGCGAGGACGGCAAGACCCATCTGGCGCTGGAGAATGCCCGCGGCTTCGGCGAGCGCGTCTCCTACCACCGCCCCGGCGAGCCGCCGATCACCCCCGAGGGTGTTCCGGGCGTGCGGATCTGGGTGCTCGGCCCGCCCATTGACGAGGCGGCGCTGCGGGTGCGGGACAACCCGCGCGAGACCTACCGCCTGGCGGCCGAGGCCGACCCGGGCCATGCCTTCTTCCTGGCCGGCGCGCTGGGCAAGGGTGCCCGGCTCGACGGCGACCCGCAGGACGACCCCTATGCGCCCTTCGACCCGGCCTATGCCGCGGCGCTCGACCCGGGCCCGGAGGGGCTGGCCGCCGGCGCCCACGCCATGACCGCCGGCATGAAGGAATTCCTCGAACGGCACTACAGCGGCGCCGCCTACGACGAGACCTCGCCGGACCAGTCCTGGCGCAGGATCGACACCGACTGGCTCGGGGCGGCCGCGGAACTCGCCCTCGATCTCGACAACCGCACCAACAACACCAGCCTGGTGCTGGCGATCGAGCTCGGCCATGGCGGCCCGGTGCTGCTGTTTGCCGCCGACGCGCAGGTGGGCAATTGGCAGTCCTGGAAGGACGCCCTCTGGACCTTGGCGGATGGCGAGACGATGCGCGGCCCCGACCTGCTCCGCCGCACCGTCTTCTACAAGGTCGGCCACCACGGCAGCCAGAACGCGACCCTGAAGGCGGAGGGGCTGGAAGTGATGCCGGACGACCTCGTCGCCTTCATCCCGGTGGATCACGACGCGGCGGTGAGCCACGCCTGGGGCGACAAATTCCCCCTGCCCGGGCTGGAGCAGGCGCTGGCCGGGAAGACCGCGGGGCGGGTGGTCCGCAACGACCGGCCCTTCCCGGAGGCGCTGGGCGGCGAGGCGGCAGCCGGCGCGTTCCGCCGCCGCAAAACGCCGCTGAAGGACCCCAAGGCCGATGCGGGCGCGCTCTACTACGAATGGCGCATGCCGATGCCGCGCTGACCATCCGGGACGCGGCCGCGGCGACGTCCTGCATGCCCCATAATATGTTTGCGCCGCGACTCCATTCCGGCGCAACCTTCCCGGAGAAGGTTGGGCCCGCGCCGCAGGAATTGGCCGTTCTGTCCGCCACGCTCCTGCCTGCCCCGTCGGGACCATGACCCGGAGCGGAGGATGCCATGGGTGTCTTGAGGACCATGGGCAAGATCAATGCCCTGACGGCGATCACGAAGATCATCCCCGGCCATGCGCCGCAACTGCGCCAGAACCTCGAGGCGCTGACGAATGCCAGCGGCGGCAAGATCGCCTCGCTCGGCACCATCCATATCGTCCGCTGGGTGATCTTCGACAACGACACGCGGCTGCTCTTCGCCACCAACTTCAACGGCGATGTCGAGGACTACATGCGCGACTTCGCCGAGCGGGCGCCCGAGGGCATCGACGCCATCTGGGGCCATTGCGAAGGCTATCCGGGCGCGCGCGACTACCCGAAGCTGCGCGACTACATCCTGGGCAGCGCCATCGAGACCACCGGCTACTACTGCGCCTATCCGGAGGCCACGGTGCAGGACATCCTGAAGGCGCTCGACTGGAAGCGGAAATTCGACGGCTTCCTGGATCAGATCGGCTGAGCGGCTTGGCCGGGTTGTCGCCGGCACCCATCGCCGCCCTCGAACTTGACGATATCCAGGGCATGGCGCTGCGGGCCTATCGCTTCCCCTTCGGCCGGCACCACCTGTTTCGCCTGGCCGAGGCCGGCGCGGCACGGGCTTGGCTCGGGCGGATCGCAGGGCAGGTTGCCACGGTCGCCGCCGTGGACCGGGAGCCGGACCATACCCTGAACCTGGCGCTGTCCTGGCAGGGCCTGATGGCGCTCGGCCTGCCGGAGCAAAGCCTCCAGAGCTTCCCGGAGGCGTTCCGGCAAGGCATGGCGGCGCGCGCGGCCCGGCTGGGCGATACCGGCGGGAATGCGCCGGAGCACTGGGACGCGCCCTTCGGCAGCGGCGATGCGCATCTGCTGGCCACCATCTCCGCCGCAACCGCGGAGGCGCGCTCCGGCGCGGCCGAGGCGCTGCTTGCGAGCCTGCCGCCGGCCGGCCTGGACCTGATCGATAGCCTGGACGTCGCCCTGCTGCCCGGGCCGGATGGCCGGCCGGTGCCGGTCGAGCATTTCGGCTATCGCGACGGCATCGGGCAGCCCTCGATCGAGGGCAGCGGCATCGACGCCATCCGCGGCCAGGGCACCGCCGGGGCCGGCGGCGCCTGGCGCCCGCTGAAGCCCGGCGAGTTCGTGCTGGGCCAGCCGGACGAGACGGGGGAGATCGCGGCGGGGCCGCAGCCCGAGGCGCTGGGGCGCAACGGCACCTACCTCGTGCTGCGCAAGCTGCACCAGCATGTCGCCCGCTTCCGCGCCTTCCTGCGGACCTCAGCGGCCGATGCAGCGGAGGAGGAACTGCTCGCGGCGCGGCTGATGGGGCGCTGGCGCAGCGGCACGCCGCTGGCCGTCTCGCCCGGCGGGGATGACCCGGCCGCCGCGGCGGATGCGGCGCGCAACAACGACTTCAGCTATGCGGAGGATCTCAAGGGTGTCGCCTGCCCGCTCGGCGCCCATATCCGGCGGATGAACCCGCGCGCCGGGCTCTCCGGCCCCGCCGGCGCCTCGGTCAACCGGCACCGCGTGCTGCGCCAGGGCCTGCCCTACGGCACCGCCCTGCCGGCCGGCGCCATTGCCGATGACGGTGCCGGGCGGGGCGCCGTCATCATCCTCATCAACGCCGATATCGCCCGGCAATTCGAGTTCGTGCAGAAGGTCTGGACCAATGACGGCGACTTCGCCGGGCTCGGCGGCGAGAAGGACCCGATCATCGGCGCCAATGACGGGACGGGCAGCTTCACTATCCCGCGCAGCGGCCAGCCGCGGCGGCGCATTCCGTCGCTGCCAGCCTTCGTGAGCACCCGGGGCGGGGAATACTTCTTCCTGCCCGGCATCCGCGCCCTGCACCACCTGGCCTCGGCCGGACCGCCGATGCCGCACCCGACACCGGAGGCACCACCGTGAGGAAACCGACAAGGAAAGCGGCCGCGGCGCTGCTCCTGGCTGGCGCGGCATTCGGCTGCGCCCAATTGCCGGACTACCGGCCGGTCGAGAGCGTCACCACCCTCAACCAGAACTGGACCGAGGCCCAGCGGCAGTGGTTCTACCACACCTCGCAGGGCACCAAGCTGATGCCGCATCGCTGGTTCCTGGCGCTGGAGCAGCCCGAACTCAGCCTCTTCGGCGCCGGCCGCTTCGCCGCCCCGGAATACCTGGCCCGCTTCGGCTTCATCCCCGACCCGGTTTCGGCGGAGAATCCGGACGGCTTGCCCGTCGGCTTCGCACGGGATGATTTCGGCCAGAAGGAGGGCACCACCGAGCGCGAGACGGTCGTCGGCCTGAGCTGCGCCGCCTGCCACACGGGTCAGGTCGAGTATGGCCGGCGCGGCATCCGCATCGATGGCGGACCGGCCATGATCGATACCGCCGCCTTCCAGGATCAGCTCGGGCGGGCCCTGTTCCTGACCTTCGAATCCGAGCCGCGCTTCGCGCGCTTCGCCGGGCGCGTGCTTGGCACCCCCGAGGCCCCCGATACGCCGGAGGCGCGGGCCCAGCTTCGCCAGCGGCTCGGGGTCGCGCTCGATGCGGGCCTCTCCGAGGCATCGCAGGCGCGGAGCCGGGCGCTCTATCCTGTGGCCGAGGGGGCCGGGCGGCTCGATGCGCTTGGCCGGGGCGGCAATTTCGTCTTCGGCACGCTGCTCCAGGACCCGCGGAATTTCGCCGTGGCGGATGGGCCGGTGAGCTTCCCGGCGCTCTGGGACGCACCCTGGTTCGACTGGGTGCAGTACAACGGCGCCATTCGCCAGCCCATGGGGCGCAATGTCGCCGAGGCGATGGGGGTGCGGTCGATCGCCAAGCTGTCCGGCCCGCCGGAGGCGCTCTACCGGTCTTCCGTGCGACTCCAGAACATCCATGCGATGGAGCAGCAACTGGCAGGCCCGGCGCCCGGCGCCGGGCTGCGCTCGCCGGCCTGGCCGGAGGAGATCCTGGGGGCGATCGACCGCGCCGCGGCCGAGCGCGGCAGGGCGCATTACCAGCGCCTCTGCGCCGGCTGCCATCAGGGGAGCTGGACACCCACCACCGCCGGCGCAGGGCCCGTGGCCGAGCCACCGCGCAGCTACCTGCGCCTCGCCATGATCCCGCTCGCGGAGATCGGGACCGATCCCAAGGCGGCCGCGAATTTCGCCGCGCGCAGGGCCTATCTCAGCCGGACCGACACCACCCAGGTTTCGGCAGCCGAGGGACTGCAACGGGTGACCACCAACGTGATCCAGCGCTGGTACGAGGACAACGACATACCGCCCGAGAAGCGGCGCGAGATGGATGGCTACCGCGCCAATGACTGGCGCGCCCCGATCGCCTATCGCGCCCGCCCACTCAACGGGATCTGGGCGACGGCGCCATACCTGCACAACGGCTCGGTGCCCAGCCTCTATCAGATGCTGCTGCCCGCCGAGCGCCGCGACGCGGTCTTCTTCACCGGCAGCCGTCAATTCGACCCGAAGGCCGTCGGCTTCGCCACCGCGCCCTTCACGGGCGGCTTCCGCTTCGACACCGCGATCCCCGGGAATTCCAACCGCGGCCATGAATTCCGCAACGCGCCGCGCGGCGGCGGCGTCATCGGCCCGGAACTGACGGACCAGGAGCGCTGGGATCTGATCGAATACCTGAAGACGCTCTGAGCCGCCCAGTGGACCGATCCTGGCGCCCGGGAACCAGGCGCCAGGTGAATCGGCCCACCAGCCCGCGAAGCTACTCGGGCTGGATTCCGAGCCTGAGCGCCAGGCTGCGCCAGCGCGCCGTGTCCTCGGCGATGGTGCGCGCAAAAGCATCGGCCGTGCCGGCGATGGGCGTGACATCCTTGGCGGCAAGCTCGGCGCGGCCCTCCGGCGTGCCGGTGAAGTGCCGCGCCACCGCCTGCTGGATGCGGTCGACCACCACGCGCGGCGTGCCGGCCGGCGCCACCAGCCCGTACCAGAAGGGCGCATCGAAGCCGTCGATGCCAAGCTGCGCGAAGGTCGGCACCTCGGGCAGGATGGCCGATGGCGTGGTGACGCCGAAGGCGCGCAACTGCCCGTCCCGCACCAGCCCGGCCGAGCCTGTCGGGTTGTCCAGCAGCACGGCGACCGTGCCGTTCAGCAGATCCGGATAGACCTGGGCCGAACCACGATAGGGCACGTGGTTCATGCGCGTATTGGTCAGCAGCTCGAACTGGCGCGTCAGCAGATAGCCGAGCGTCGTGGACCCGACCGAGGCATAGTCGATCTGCCCGGGATGGGCGCGGACATGGTCCAGGAATTCGGCGAGCGTCGCACCCTGGGCCTTGGGCCCTCCCACCAGGATATACGGGGTGACGCCGATCTGCGTGATGGGCGCGAAGGAGATGACGGGGTCGTAGGGCACGTTGCGCAGCAGCACCACGGCGGCGGGATGCGTGCTGCTGGTCGCGATGCCGATGGTGGTGCCGTCCGGCGCCGCCTTCGCCACGGCGTCGGTGCCGATGGTGCCGCCGGCCCCGGGGCGGTTCTCCGCCACCACGGGTTGGCCGAGCGCCTCCTGCAGGCGGGTGGCGACGATGCGCGCCACCACATCCGTCCCGCCGCCGGGCGGGAAGGGCACGACCATGCGGATCGGGCGCGTGGGCGACCAGCCGCCGGCCGGGGCCTGCGCGGCGGCCGGCAGCGCGGCGAGCAGGCCAAGGGCGAGAAGCAACCTCCGCATGATCTTCAGCCCCGCCGCTTCAGCAGGGTCGGGTAGACCACGGCATCGCCGCGCGCCATCATCCAGGCCATGTCCTCCGGCGACAGGTATTCGGGCGTGGTGCCGCGCCCGGCCGCGAGGGTTTCGGCGATGATGTTCCGCTTCACCTCGCTCACCAGGACATTGGTGCGGTGATACGCCTCGCTGACGCTGCGGCCGAGCACCGTGAAGCCGTGGCGGCGCATGATGATGCAGTTGGTGTCCTGGATGAAGTCCTTGATCGGCCCGACATCCTCCTCGACATTCAGGCTGGCCGGCAGGTAGGCGGCCGGCTTCTGCATCAGGTAGCTGAAGGTGAGCGAGGTGCTGCGGATCTCCTGGAACCCGGCGGCGAGGAAGGCGATCGTCTCGTCGTGGTGCAGGTGGATGACGCAGTTCACATCCGGGCGCAGCCGCAGGATCTCGCGGTTCATCTGATGGCCGACCGTCGTCGCGCGCTCGCCATGCAGGATGCGGCCATAGGGGATGTCGGTGATCACCAGGTCCGCGGCCTCCACCTCCTCGAGGCTGACCCCCTGCGGCTTGGCGTAGCAGATGCCGTGCTCGTATCCGGGATGCGCCACGCGGATCGCCATGCCCCCCAGGGTGGACTGCACATAGCCGCGCGCCGTCATCATGCGGGCATACTTCACATAGGTTTCGCCCATGCTGCGGTCGAAGGCGATGCCGGGATCGGGGGTGTACTCGTTCACGCGGTACCGGGGTTCGGAATTGCCGTCCATGGCGCTGCTCTCCGCGATGAGGGCGGGATGCTGCACCGCACCTGTGCCGCGCGCAATCCGCTTCCGACGACGGATGCCGAGGCGCCGAGGGCGGAAACGCGGTCCACAATCCGCTTGCCCAGGCCCTTGTCCGGTTGTAGCCAATCCGCCGCTTCAACCAGGGAGAGCAAGGCTGTGAACCAAAGCGACCTCATCGATCATGTGGCCAGGGCAACCGGAATGACGAAGGCCGATGCGGGCAGGGCGGTCGAAGCCGTGCTTGGCGGGATTGCCGACGAGGTTGCCGCGGGCAAGGAGGTGCGCCTGAACGGCTTCGGCATTTTCAGTGTCGCCGAGCGCGCCGCGCGCGAAGGCCGCAACCCGCAGACCGGCCAGACGATTCAGATCGCGGCCTCCAAGGCGGCCAAATTCTCTCCCGCCAAGGCTCTCAAGGACCGCCTCAACCCTGGCTGACCACCGCGACGCGCAGCGCAGCCCTGCGAAGGGAGAACGGTGACCAGCATGTCCCAGTCGGAAGCGGCGCGCAGCGAGGCGGCACCGGAAGCAGGGGGCCGCTTCGTGGTGACCCTGCAGGGTTCGCCATCCATGGCCGGCGTCGTCGAAGGGATAGAGGGGATCAAGGAGTTCCTGCTCCGGATCCTGTGGAGGAATCCTGGCGGCGCCCTCCTCGACGAGGTCGCGGCCGTCCTCAGCTCGCTCGAGGACCCGCGGGCCTGGGCGGTCCACGGCCCCGGTGACGGCCGGCCGTATTGGCACTGGTGGATGGGCTACGAGGGTGGCTCGATCACGGTGCAGCGGCTCACCGAGGAACTGCCGCCGCACCCCGAGGCGCCTGGCCTTCGCGCCGCCCTCTCCGAAGCCGTCGCCGCCCTGGCCGATTGCGTCCAGGATCTGCAAAACCTGGCTGGAACAGGCCAGGAGGACTATGTCTTCACAAGGCGCCAGGCCGAGCCCCGGGACTGACGCCAGCGGACCGGCCGATACGCCAGAGGCGTGCCTGCGGCACCTTGCGGACTTCAGCCGTCAGGCCAGCGAGGGCTGCCGCTCCAGGCTGCCGCCGGCCAGCCGGGGCCGGGGCTCCGGCCAGGACTGCGGCGGGACGGCCGCGAGCAGGTCCCGCGCCAGATCGGTCCGGCCGATGGCGATTGCCCGCTGCGCCAGTTCCACCAGGGCCTCCGCCTCCCGTCGCCGCCGTCCCGCCGCCATCGCCGCGCTCTCCGCCGCCAGATCGGCCGGTGGCAGGCCGAGCAGCGGCCGGTAGGCGGCGAAGATGTGGCGGTGGTCGTAGTCCTCCGCCAGCCGCCGCCCCGCGGCGCCGAGCGCCGCGCGCCGCGCCGGATCGGCCAGCAGCGCTCGCAGCACCGCCGGGTAGCGGGCCGGGTCGTCCTCCACCAGGCAATCCTCGCCGGGCGTCACCGCCAGGCCCCGGAAGGCGATGCTGGTGCCGAGCACCGGCTTGCCCGCCCCCAGCGCCTCCACGGTCTTGAGCGAACTGCCCGTGCCCGAGGGCACCGGGATCAGCACCAGCCCCGCCAATTGGTACAATAGCCCGAGCACCGCCTGGTCCACCTTGCCCAGCGCCAGGAGGTTGCCCAGGCGGCCCGGCGGGGCGCAGCCGCCGGCGATGACGAAGCCGGCCTCCGGCACCGCCCGGGCGAGGTCGCGGATCCGCTCCACCGCCTCCAGGTTCGGCCGGAAATGGCTGCCCACGAAAAGCGCGAAGGGCCCCGCCGGCAGCCGGATGCCATAGAGCTCCCGCAGCAGCGCCGCCGCATCGCCCGGCAGCACCAGCCCGGCCCGGGCCAGGTCCACCGGGTTGGCGATCACGCTGGTGGCCACCCCCTGCGCCCGGAAATGCGCCGCGTCGCCCGGGGCGACGCAGACCGCGTGGTCCGCCCGCCGCATCGCTGCCGTCTCCAGCGCCGCCGTGGCCCACCGCAGCAGGGCGGAGGCAGTGACCTGCTCGGCCAGGACATCATGGTCGGTGAGGATGCAGGGCTTGCCCTGGGCGCGGCAGGCGGCCTGCACGATGCGGCCCCAGAAGCTGTATTCCAGCAGCACCACATCGGCCCAGCGCACCATCTCCCGCACCCGGCGGCGGAAGCCTCGGTCGGCCAGCCGTTCCAGATGATACCAGAGCAGCAGTTCCTGGCCCCAGCCGGCGCGCCCGACCAGCGGCCGCAGGGCCAGGCGGAAGGCCCGGCGCTGCAGTTCCTGCCGCACCCGCAGCGGCGCCGATTCCACCAGGACATTGCCGCGCTGCCGCGGCGGCTCCCGGCCGGATTGCAGCACCCTGACCGCCGCCACCTCGGGCGCGATCGCATCCAGCACCAGGTTGCAGCGCAGGCTGGCCCCGCCCCGGCCTTCCAGGAAATCCGGCCAGGGATAGAACATGGCGATGCGGCGCGGCGGGGTGGCGTGTGCCGCGGGGCCTGGCGCCGGCGGCGCCATGGCCTGGCGGATCAGCGCCGCGCCGCTGTGTCGCGCCAGGCATTCCGCCCGCCCCGCCGCCGCGGCCGCCGCCAGCCGCGGATAGTCCCGCGCCGCGAGGCGGATGGCGGCGGCCAGCAGCGCCGGGTCGCGATCCTCGACCAGCACGCCGGCGCCATGCCGTGCCAGCTCGTCGCTCATCCAGGTATCGGCGGTGGCGATCACCGGCTTGCCGGCGGCCACCGCCTCCAGGAAGACGCCGGAGGTGCGCGCCTCGTAGATGCTGCGCCAATAGGGCACCAGCACCACATCGGCGGCCAGGAGTTGCGCCTCGTAGTCCGCCGCGTCCAGCGCCTGGTGCAGCAGCGTGACGCCGGGCGGGGCGGTGGCGGCGAAGGTCTCGATGGCGCGCGCCACATCGGGCGCGGCGTCATTCGCCTGGAGCACGAATTCCAGCCCGGCGGGTGCCGGTTCCGCCTGCAACAGCCCGATCGCCTCCAGGATCTCCAGGAAGCCCTTCTCGTCCCGCGCATTGCCGAGGCTGGCGAAGCGCAGCGGCGCGGCGCTGTCCGGCGGCCGTGCCGTGGCGGGGCCCGGCGGATGCGGGATGGGGAAGACCTCGACCGGCAGGCTGGTCAGCCGGCCGAGCTGCGCCGCCAGCCGGGCGCTGTCCGTCGCCAGCCGCAGCCGCCGCCCCGCCGCCACTTCGCCCTCCAGCCTCCGAAAGGCGCGGGCGGCCAGGCGGTTCTCGTAGAATTCCGCCTGGTAGCGCAGCAGCAGGATGACGCTGAGGTCGCTGCCGGCCGGCAGGCCGCGCAGGAAGCCGGCCCAGCCCAGCAGGTGCTTGGCGGTGATCATGTGGCCGAAGAGGATGGAGCCCGGCGGCAGCCCTTGCGGCCCGATCCCGGCTTCCAGGTCCTGCCGGAAGTCGCGGTTGCAGGCCAGCAGGTCGAGGATGCGGCCAGGCAGGCCGGGCAGCCGCGCCGCGAGCGGGTGGCGGCCCCAGATGTCGCGCCGGAAGCAGCGCCGCACGGGGATGGCGCCGGCCACCGCCTCCGTCACCGCTTGGTGCGCCAGCACCCTGGCCCGGAAGCCGGCCGCCTCCGCCGCCTCGGCCACCGCCTGGTCATAGGCGAAGTGGTGGCCGACGAAATCCTTCAGCGAGGGATCGACGATGCAGAATTCCGGCCGCGGGCGCTCGCTCAACCGCCGAGCACCTCCGCCACCGGCCCGTCGGCCACGATCCGCCCGGCATCGAGCCGGATGGCGCGGGTGCACCACTGGCGCACGATCTCCATGCTGTGGGTGGCCAGCACCAGGATGTCGGCATCCGAGACCAGCCGCTCCAGCCGCTCCGTGGCGCGGGTCATGAATTCGGCGTCGCCGGCCAGGAACCACTCGTCCATCAGCAGCACCTCCGGCGCGATGACGGTGGCCATGGCGAAGGAGAGCCGCACCTGCATGCCGGCCGAATAGGTGCGCACCGGCACGTCCAGGAACTCGCCGAGGCCGCTGAACTGCCCGACCTCCTCGGCCATGACGAGGCCCTCCTCCTCCGTCATGCCGCGGAACAGGGCGCGCAGCATGATGTTCTCGCGCCCCGTGGATTCCTGGTCCATGCCGGCCGAGGGATCGATCAGGGAGCCGATGCTGCCCTGCACCTCCAGCCGCCCGGCCACCGGCTCATAGACCCCGGCCAGGGTGCGCAGCAGCGTGGTCTTGCCGGCGCCGTTATGCCCGACCAGCGCCACCCGCTCGCCGCGGCCGATGCTGAAATCGAGGTCGCGCAGCGCCGCCACCACCACGCGGTTGCTGTCGTCCTGCTTGAGGCGCAGCGGCGTCTTGGCCAGCAGCCGCTTCTTCAGGGAGCGTGCGCCGACATGATAGAGCGGGAATTCGATGGCCAGCCCCTCGGCCCGGATCAGCGGCATCGGCTCAGACCCAAAAGGCGATGCGGCCGCGGAAGCGGACGAAGAAGGCGAAGGCCGCGGCGCAGGTGAACAGGGTGAAGACGATGGCCGAGAGCCAGACCAGCGGCGACGCGCCGCCCTCGATCAGCGGCCCGCGGATGGTCTCCATGATGGTGTAGAAGGGATTGAGCGGCAGCCATCGCGCCCGCGCGCCCAGCAATTCCCGGCTTCCAGATCACCGGCGACATGAAGAAGGCGAGCTGCACCACATTGGCGACGATCGGCGGGATGTCGCGGAACCGGGCGCAGAGCATGCCGAGGAACAGCGCGATCGCGAAGGCATTCACCGCGAGCAGCGCGAGGCCGGGCAGCGCCAGCAGCGCCTCCGGCCCCGGCATATGGCCGAAGATGAGAAAGATCACCAGGATCAGCGGCAGGCTGTGCGCGGCGATGACGGCGTTGCGGAAGACGCAGCGCAGCGCATGCACCGTATAGGGCAGCGGCACCTGGCGGATGATGCCCTCCGACGAGATCAGGCTGGTGCAGGCATCGCTCACGATCTGCGAGATCATGCCCCAGATGATGAGGCTGACCGCCAGGAAGGGCAGGTAATCGGCCAGCGGCAGCTTGAACAGCGCGGAATAGAGCAGGCCGAGCGCCACCACCATGATGGCGGTGGAGAGCGACAGCCAGAAGGGGCCTAGCACCGAGCCGCGGTAGCGGTTGCGGATATCGAGCCGGGCGAGCGCCGCGGGCAGGCGCCAGCGGCTGAAGCCGGTGGCGAGATCCTCCAGCGCCCGCTCCCGCCGGCGCGGGTTGGCGGCATCGACGAGATATCGGGCGGTGGCCGCCGGCGGCATGATGGGTGGCACGAGCATGGCGGCGCCTATACCGCGCCACCCCAGCCGCCGCCAGCGGGGCGGGCCGCGGCTACGGCGGATGGCGTTCAGGAATGAACGCCACCCGCCGTAGCGGTTTGTTCTTGTAGAGCAGATTCACGCTCCCGGACGTTCACGTCCGTCCGCGATCTGCTCTATTTCTTGCCGGCCGCCGGCATCCCGTAGCCGGGCGCATAGCCCTGGGGCCCCGGGCCCGGCTCCCGGGTGGCGCGGGCGAGGCGGACGCGGTCGCCGAAGGAGACCGCCACCGGCTCGCCCACCTGCAGGGCGAGCTCGTTGCTCTGCACCACGCTGAAATCCGGCCCGCCGCCATCCGGGCGGATGGTGAACTCGACCGCCTGGCCCGAGGTGGCGCTGTTCTCGATCAGCGCGCCGGCGCCGGCGCCGACCAGGCCGCCCACTACGGTCATGGCCGTCCGGGCCCGCCAGTCGCCGCCGACGGTGCTGCCCAGCACGGCGCCGGAAACCCCGCCCACCCCCGCACCGAGCCCGCTCTGGCTGCCGGAGATCGCCACCGGGCGCATGCCGATGATGGTGCCGTAGCGCACCTGCGTGGCGACGCCGATACCGCCCGCGGTGTAGGTGGTGTTGGTATTGGTCGGCGCGCAGCCGGCCAGCCCGGCCCCAAGGGCCAGCGCCAGGGCCGCGATACCGGCCAGGCGAGGCGATCTATGCGCGAAAGACAAAGGCGGCATGGGTGGTCCCCGGTTAAAAAACGACGGGGCGAGCCATAGCAGGAACGGTCCTGGTCTGTCCTCTCGTGGCGGTGTTGCAACAGGCAAGGATCGATTGTCGCAAAATATTGCGACCGCAAGTCGGTCTTGCCTTGCCCCATGACCAGCGTGTAGGGCTATCTGCCTCAGGACGTAACGCGTCCGCCAGGTCTTCGGGGCAAGCCTGGGGTGTCTACCGTGGGGACGGCAGGCATCCACAAGGGGGGGCAGGCTTCGGGAACCCGGTAGTCCCAGACCCGGAGCGATTGGGGATGCCCAAGGGGACACCAGACTCTGCGCAGGCCATGCGTGATCGCCGCCGTTTGCCTCGCGGCATGGCGGCACCAGGGATGCAGCCGGTCACTGCGCTCGCGCTGCTCGCGCTGCTCGCGGCTTGCGGCCAGGGCAACCGGCAGCCATCGACCCATGCCTCAGGCTCGGCCTCCGGTGGCTATGCGCGGCCGGCCAGCTACGATCCGCCCGGTCCCTCCCACGACCCCTGGGGCCCCTGGATCCGCGAGGCCAGCCGCCGATTCGACGTGCCGGAGCGCTGGATCCGCGAGGTGATGCGCCAGGAATCCGGCGGCCGCGCCGGCGCCACCAGCCCGGTCGGTGCCATGGGGCTGATGCAGGTGATGCCCGGCACCTATGCCGAGCTGCGCTCGCGCCACGGGCTCGGCGACGACCCCTACCACCCCTATGACAGCATCATGGCCGGCACCGCCTATCTCCGGCAGATGTACGACCTCTATGGCTCGCCGGCCTTCCTCGCCGCCTATAATGCGGGGCCGCGGCGGCTGGAGGACTATCTCTGGAACAACCGCGGCCTGCCGACCGAAACGCGGAATTACGTCGCCCGCATCGGGCCGCAGGTGATCGCCCACCATCCGAATCGCCGCGTGGCGCCGGAGATCTACGCCGCGGCGGAGATTCCCGTGCGAATCCCGGCCGGGCCCCGGCGCATGGACAGCGCCACCATGCTGGCGCTCAGGGAGCAGCGGGACGCGCAGCAGCCCGGCATCCAACTGGCCCAATTGCCGGCCGGTCCGGTGGTCCGGATGGACCCGATCCCGGATGGCAGCACCTCGCCGGCCTACCAGGCCTCGGCCGCACCGGTGCAGCTCGCCTCGCTGGGCGGTGGCGGCTACGGCGGCGTGGTGCGGATGGACCCGATCCCGGACGGCTCGACCCCGGAAGGCGCCGCCCGGATCGCCGAGGCCGATGGCCACGCAGCGGCCGAAACCTTCTCGCCGGCCCCCATGCCGGCCCCGGTCGCGATGGCCGCGCCCATGCCTTCGCATGCGCCTACCCTGGCGCCGCCGGTGCGCGCCGCCAGCGCCGCGCCGGTTGCGGTGCGCCCGCCGGTGCCGACGCGCCTCGCCTTCACGGCGCCGCCGCCGGCCCGCCCACAGCCGATGCTGGTCGCCAACCTGTCGCCGCCGGTCTCGCGCCAAGTGGTGCCCGCTGCCCGGCCCGGCAGCCTCGGTCTGATCAGCGCGGCCCAGGCCAACCCGCTGCCGGCGGCGCTGCGCCCGGCCCTGGCCAGCACCGGCGCCAGCACCTCCTGGGGTGTGCAGGTCGGCGCCTTCTCCAGCGAGAACCTGGCCCGCAGCGCCGCCAATCCCGCCCGCGGCACGACCGGGGCGGGCAGCCGCGCGGTGGTGCTGCCGCTGCCGCAGGGCCGCAACACGCTCTATCGGGCACGGGTCACCGGGCTTTCGCAAGCCGCCGCCCAGGCGGCCTGCGAGCGGCTGCGCGCCCGCGGCGGCTGCATGCTGCTCTCACCCGACGCACCGGGCTGAGATCGGGCGAGCGCCGGCTCGCGGGAAAGAGGGAAGGCTGGCGCTTACGGTATTGCAGCCAGCCCCGCGGGAATGACGGCCCGTGCTGCGGAGGGCGATGCACCACCCTCTCCGCAGCATTGCGCCGCATCGTCCGCGAGGAAGTCCGGCGGGAGCTGGAGGGCAGGAACCCCGGTGGCCCGGCTATGGCCGAGGCCGAAATCCTGTTCGGCTGCGGGCGGAAATAACCTCCCGACCGGGCCTCGCCGCCCCACAGGACCAGCCTTCCCGCCGCCCCACGCGCAGCCTTGAGGCGGACCGGGCTTGCCCCCGCCCGCCGCCACCGGCAGGCTTCCCCGGACGAGAGCCGACGGGGAAGGAGACGCCGCATGGCCGACACCACGCCGGACCCGATGCCATCGGGCGGGCCGGAGGCGCAGTTCCGCGCCTTCCTGAAGCAGGGGCGGTTCATGCTGCAACGCAGCCGCTCCACCGGCCGGCACGTCTTCTATCCCCGGGTCGCCCTGCCCGGCACCGGCGAAACCGACCTCGACTGGGTCGAGGCCAGCGGCGCCGGCACCGTCCATGCCACCACGGTGAACCGGGGGCGGGAGGGCAACAGCAACATCGCCATCGTCGAATTGGCGGAGGGCCCGCGGATGATGAGCCGGGTGGAGGGCCTGCCGCCCGAGGCGGTGACCATCGGCCTCGCGGTGCGCGCCCGCATCGCCATGGAGGATGGGGCCGAGATCATCCTGTTCGATCCGGCGTAAGGGAGCGACCATGACCCACCCCCTGCGCGGCCGCACCGCCATCATCGGCATCGGCAGTTCCGGTTGCGGCGAGGCGCCGGGCTGGAGCGCCACGGAGCTGATGGCGCAATCCGCCATCCTGGCGCTGGAGGATGCCGGCCTGCCGCTTTCGGTGGTGGATGGCGTCTTCGCCGCCACCGCCAACCACGCCTTTCCCACCATGACGGTGTCCGAGCATCTCGGCCTCAGGCCGCGCTATTTCGATGGCACCAATATCGGCGGCAGCAGCTTCCAGCATCATCTGCTGAGCGCCGCCCTGGCGCTGGAGGCCAATCTCTGCGACGTGGCGCTGATCTGCTACGGCAGCAACCAGCGCAGCGCCGGCGGCCGCCTGGCGCCGATCAGCGAGCCGCAGCCCTTCGAGGCGCCCTACCGCGCGCGCATGCCGGTTTCCGCCTATGCGCTGGCCGCCTCCCGCCACATGCATGAATTCGGCACCACGCGGGAGATGCTGGCGGAGGTGGCGGTGGCGGCGCGGGCCTGGGCCAATCTCAACCCCGCCGCCTTCCTGCATGGCCAGCCGCTGACGGTGCAGGATGTGCTGGCCTCCCGCATGGTCAGCGATCCGCTCTCGGTGCTGGATTGCTGCCTGGTGACGGATGGCGGCGGCGCCTGCGTGATGGTGCGGGCCGACCGGGCGCGGGATGCGCGCAACCCGCCCGCCTGGCTGCTGGGCGCGGCGGCGGCGAATTGGCACCGGACCATCAGCATGATGCCGGACCTCACCGTGACCGCGGCGGCGGAAAGCGGCCCGCGCGCCTTCGCCATGGCCGGGCTCACGCCCTCCGACATGGACCTGGTGATGCTCTACGACGCCTTCACCATCAACCCGATCCTGTTCCTGGAGGATCTCGGCTTCTGCCCGAAGGGGGAGGGTGGGCGTTTCGTGCAGGGCGGCCGCATCGCCCCGGGCGGCGAACTTGCCGTGAACACCAATGGCGGCGGCCTCTCCTGCGTGCATCCCGGCATGTACGGCATGTTCCTGATCCTGGAAGCGGTGACGCAATTGCGCCGCCAGGCGGGCGCGCGGCAGGTCGAGGACTGCCAGGTGGCGCTGCTGCACGGCAATGGCGGCACCCTGTCGAGCCAAGTCACCGCGCTGCTTGGCACCGACGCGGCGCTATAGGCCACTCCAAAGGAGAGATCTCCGATGCTGATCCCGAAGCCCGAGACAGCCCAGGCAATCGCCGGCCCGCTGCCGGAATCCCCGCCCCTCGCCTGGCCCATGGCGGCGGGCGGGGATGCGGAGGAGGGCGATCAGGAAGACGAGGAGGATGAGGACGACGACGAAGAGGAGGACGAAGGCGAAGAAGACGACGAGGACGACGACGACGAAGATGATGAGGAAGACGACGAGGACGAGGACGACGAAGAGGAGGATTGAAAGGCCCGCCCGTCCCGCGGCATGCCGCCGCGACCCGGTCCCTGGCCATGGCGGCCCATGAACTCGCCGCGAATGCGGTAGAAGGCGGCGCGCGCCGGGTGGGCGGGTGGTGCTGTCCCCGACGCTGCGGGAAGCACCGGCGATGCCGCATCCGCGCTGGGCGGGGGCAGGCGAGCCGCCGGCCGGGGCGCTGGCCCGGAGGGCTGGATCGGTCAGCGCAACGGACCAGGCCAGGGCGGGCGCCCCCCTTGCCCGCCCCCCGCGCCTCCCGCAGGGTGCGGCGCACAAGACCTGAAGGAGACCCGTCCATGCCCGCCGCGTCGCCGGCCCTGGCCAGCTTTGCCTCGCTCGATCCCCTGGTGCGGCCCCGCTCCGTCGCCCTGATCGGCGCCTCCGACGAACCGGCCCGCATCGGAGGCCGACCCATCGCCTATATGAAAAGCCAGGGCTTCCAGGGCACCATCTATCCGGTGAACCCGAAGCGGCCGAGCGTGCAGGGGATCCCCGCCTTCGCCTCGGTCAATGCGCTGCCGGAAGCACCCGATGTCGGCATCATCGCGGTCCCCGGCGAGCTGGCGATCCAGGCGCTGGAGGATCTCGGCGCCAAGGGCTGCCGTGCCGTCATCGTCTTCACCGCCGGCTTCGCGGAAATGGACGAGGCCGGCGCCGCCGCGCAGGACCGCATGACGGCGGTGGCGCGGAAATGGGGCATCCGCATGCTGGGGCCGAATTGCCTCGGCGTCTTCAATGCCTCCATCGCCTATTACGCCACCTTCTCGGCGAGTTTCGAGAAGGGCTGGCCGATCGCCGGGCGGATTGGCATCGCCTCGCAGTCCGGCGCCTATGGCACGCATATCTTCGCGGCGGCGCTGGACCGGCATCTCGGCACCCAGGTCTGCATCACCACCGGCAACGAGGCCGAGGTGGCGCTCGGCGATGTGCTGGGCTGGATGGCGCAGGCGCCGGAAGTGGATGTGATCTGCGCTTACGCTGAAGGAATACGCGAGAGCGAGCGCTTCCTGGCGGCGCTGGACCTGGCGCGGCGCAACCGCAAGCCGATCGTGATGATGAAGGTGGGGCGCAGCCAATTGGGCGGCGCCGCGGCGAAGTCCCACACCGCCTCCATCGCCGGCGACGACACGGTGACGCAGGCGGTGCTCGACGAATTCGGCGTGGTGCGGGCACGCACGACGGAGGAGATGCTGGATATCGCCTATGCCGCCGCCAAGCGCATCTACCCGGCGCGCAATACCCTGGGTGTGCTGACGGTCTCCGGCGGCGCCGGCGTGCTGATCTCGGATGCGGCGGAGGCCGCGGGCGTGGCGATGCCGCCGATGCCGGAGGAAGCGCAGGAGAAGCTGAAGGCCCTGGTGCCCTTCTGCGCGCCGCGCAACCCGGTGGACTGCACCGCGCAGGTGACGAACGACCTGTCGCTGATCGGGAAATTCGCCGACAGCGTGGCGCAGGACGGCGGCTATACCTCCATCCTCGCCTTCTGGTCGCAGACCGCCGCCGGCCGCAGCGTCGGGCCGCGCCTGCAGGAGCAGATGCGGGCGGTGCGTGCCGCCTATCCTGACCGGCTCTGGGTGATGTCCATGCTGGCGCCGAAGAAGGTGCAGGACTACGAGGCGGATGGCTGGCTGGTCTTCGAGGACCCCTCGCGCGCCGTGGTGGCGATCGAGGCCATGGGCCGCTTCGGCGCCGCCTTCGCCAAGGCGGAGGCGCCGCAGAAGAAGGTGCCGCTCCCCAAGGTGACCCTGCCCGCCGCCACCCCCTCCGAGGCGGTGGCCAAGGCGCTGCTGGCCGATGCGGGCGTGCCCGCCGTGCCGGAACATGCGGCCAGCGACAGCGAGGCGGCGGTCGCGGCAGCGGAGCAGATCGGTTATCCGGTCGTGCTGAAGATCCTCTCGCCCGATATCCTGCACAAGAGCGAGATCGGCGGCGTGCTGCTGGACGTGGCGGATGCCGATGCGGTGCGGCACGGCTTCGCCACGCTGCTGGACCGCGCCCGCCACCACGCGCCGGCGGCGCGGATCGAGGGCGTCCTCGTCGCCAAGCAGATCAAGGGCGCGGTGGAGATGGCGCTCGGCGTCTTCCGCGACCCGGTCTTCGGACCGGTGGCGATGGTGGGACTGGGTGGCATCTTCATCGAGGTCCTGAAGGACGTGTCCTTCCGCCGCTGCCCCTTCGGGGAGGCGGAGGCGGAGCGGATGATCCGCTCGCTGAAGGGCTTTCCGTTGCTGGACGGCGCGCGCGGCCGGCCCAAGGCGGACGTGCCGGCGCTGGCGCGCGCGCTCTCGGCGCTCTCCGCCTTCGCGGCCGCCGCCGGGCCGCGCCTGGAGAGCGTGGATGTGAACCCGCTGCTGGTCCTGCCCGAAGGCCAGGGCTGCTACGCGGCCGATGCGGTGGTGGAATTGGCGGCCCGATGACCGAAGGGCCGGATGGCCCGGAGGTCTGAATCGGCCCGCAAGACACAAGGCGGCCCGATGACCGCAGGGCCGCTTGGCCCGGAGGTCTGAATCGGTCCGTTGAAACAGGGGGGGGCGCTGAGATGCCGATCGTCACCGAGAAACTGCTGAATTACCCGATCCCGGAGGTCCGCCAGACGCTGCGCTGGCAGGACACCGCGCTGTATAATTTCTCCATCGGCCTCGGCCAGGACCCGATGGACGAGCGCCAGCTCGATTTCGTCTATGAGCCGCGGCTGAAGGCGATGCCCTCGATGCCGGTGGTGCTCGGCTCACCCGGCTTCTGGTCGCGCAACCCGGATACCGGCATCGACTGGGTGAAGATCGTGCATGGCGAGCAGGGGCTCACGCTGCACAAGCCCCTGCCCGTGGAGGGCGAGATCATCGGCCGCTCCCGCGTCACCGGCCTGGTGGACCGCGGCGAGGGCAAGGGCGCGCTGATGTATTCGGAGCGCGAGGTGGTGGATGCCCGCACCGGCGAAAAGCTGGCGACGCTCTCCAGCACCTCCTTCCTGCGCGGCGATGGCGGTTTCGGCGGCCCCACCGGCCCGGTGAAGCAGCCCCACCCCGAGCCGGAACGGGCGCCGGACCTGACGCTCGACCTCGCGACACGGCCGGAACAGGCGCTGGTCTATCGGTTGAACAGCGACCTCAACCCGCTGCATATCGACCCGGCTGTGGCCAAGGCGGCGGGCTTCCCGCGGCCGATCCTGCACGGGCTCTGCACCTTCGGCACGGTCTGCCACGCCCTGCTGCGCTCGCTGTGTGACTACGACACGGCGCGTTTCGGGCGGATGGACCTGCGCTTCTCCTCGCCGGTCTTCCCGGGCGAGACGATCCGCACCGAGATCTGGAAGGAAGCCGGCGGCGCCGCCTTCCGCGCCCGGGTGGTGGAGCGGGACAAGCTGGTGGTCAGCAACGGGCTGTTCCGCTTCGCCTGAGCGCCCGTGGCGGTGCCGATCGCCTGGCCGATGCTGGAGGCGTCGCGCATCACGCGCGACGCCGCCGAATTCGTCCTGGCCCAGGCCGAGGCCATGCTGAAGGCGCAGCTCGAAGGCGCCGACAAGCTCCAGTCCAGGCTGCTGACCCTCTTGACCCTCGCGGTCACCTTGGGATCGGCCGCGTTATCGGCGGGCGCGGCGGCGCTTGGCCTCTTCGGCAAGTCCGAGGGGCTGGTCCAGCAATGGCCCTGGTTCTTCGCGCCACCCCTGCTGGTGGCAGGCGGGGTCTGGCTGCTCGCCGCCTATACCGCGGCGGTGGCGATCCAGGGCGTGGTCCTGGCCTCGCCCGGCAAGGATCCGAGAAGCCTCTACAACGCCACTTTTCTGGAAGCTGAGCGCACCGAACTCGTACTCTACATGACCCGGGTGGTGGGCGAGGCGATCGAGGAGAACCAGAAGCCCGTGGACGACTTGGCGCGGGCGCTGCGCCTAGCCTCGGCGCGCCTCAGATTCGCACCGCTCTGGGGCGCGGCGATCGCCCTGGCCGCAGCCTTCCCAGCTAATTTCCGCTGAGCGTCAGCCGGCGCGCCGAGCCGACAGGACCTGCCTTGCCTCGTCCCGCGTCATGTTGCGGATCACATGGTCCGGCCGGGCCGGGAGGCTGCCGAGCGAAGGCCGTTGCGGCGCAGGCACCACCGGTTTCGCCGGTGCCGGCTTGGGCGGGGCTGGTGGCGGATTGGGCTTGGCCATCGGAATCTCGACCTCCTGCGGAGGCATATTGTCGTGCCGGGCCGGAATTTCCAACCTGATCCTCGCCGCTGCCCGGGTTGGCCGCAGCCGAATTGCCACCCCCCCTGGACCGCGGCCGCCCCGGAGGGTAGTTCCAAGCTCCCTCGCGGGAGGAGTTGGAATGATCAACAAGATCGTGCAGTCGCTCGCCGATGCCCTGGCCGGCATCAAGGACGGCTCCACCGTTCTCATCGGCGGCTTTGGCTCCGTCGGCCAGCCGGATGTGCTGATCGAGGCGCTGATCGAGCAGGGCGCCAAGGACCTCACCTGCGTTGCCAACAATGCCGGCAGCGGCCATATCGGCCTGGCGCGGCTGATGGAACTCGGGCGGGTGCGGAAGATGATCTGCTCCTTCCCCCGCTCCGCCGGTTCGGTGGTCTTCGAGCAGCTCTACCGTGAGGGGAAGATCGAGCTGGAGATCGTGCCCCAGGGCACCCTGGCGGAACGCATGCGCGCCGCCGGCGCCGGCATCCCCGCCTTCTACACCGCGACCGCCGCCGGCACCCTGCTGGCCCGCGGCAAGGACACGCGGGAATCCGACGGCCGGGAATACGTCATGGAGCGCGCGCTGCGTGGCGATGTGGCGCTGGTGGAAGCCTGGGAGGCCGATCGCTGGGGTAACCTGGTCTATCGGGGCTCGGGGGCCAATTTCAATCCGGTCATGGCCATGGCGGCGGACCTCACCATCGCCCAGGTGCAGCATGTCCGGGAGTTGGGCAGCCTTGATCCGCACCAGATCATGACGCCGGGCGTCTATGTGAACCGGGTGGTCCAGGTGGACCGCGGCGCACCCTGGACGGACTGACGGGTCAGCCTTAGGAATCCTGCGGGAGAAGGAAGCGAAGCATGCCGCAATTCAGCCGCGACCAGATGGCCGCGCGTCTTGCCCAGGATGTGCCGGAGGGTTGGTGCGTCAATCTCGGCATCGGCATCCCGACCATGGTGGCGAACCATGTGCCGCCGGAGCGGGAAGTGATCTTCCAGAGCGAGAACGGCATCATCGGCATGGGCCCAGCGCCCGCGCCGGACAGGGTCGATCCCTGGCTCATCAATGCCGGCAAGCAGGCCATCACCCTGGCGCCCGGCGCCTCCTTCGTTGGCCATGCCGATAGTTTCGCCATGATCCGCGGCGGGCATATCGATCTCTGCGTGCTCGGCGGCTTCGAGGTGGCGGAGAATGGCGACCTCGCCAATTGGGCGACCAGCGAGAACGACACGGCGCCCGCGGTGGGCGGCGCCATGGACCTCGCGGCCGGAGCCAAGCGGCTCTGGGTCATCATGGAGCATACCACCAAGGATGGCCGGCCGAAGCTGGTGGAACGCTGCGGCTATCCGCTGACCGGCCTCGCCTGCGTCAGCCGCGTCTATACCAATCTCGGCGTGATGGATGTGGTGCCCGGCCAGGGCTTCGTGGTGCGCGACCTGGCGCCCGGCGTGAGCTTCGAGGAATTGCAGGCGAAAAGCGGCGCCACCTTGCACCGCCCGAGCTGACCGAAGGGCTGCGACAGCCCCGCCTGGAGGATACGAGAATGAGCGCCGCGCTGGACGAAACCGAACGCGCCGAATCCATCCGCATGATCCGCGACAGCGCCGCCGCCGTGGCGCCGCCCGGCGGCGACCTCAAGCGGGTGCGGTCCTTGCGCTTCCAGGACCCTGGCTTCGATCCCGGCCTGGTCCGCCAGATGGGCGAGATGGGCTGGATCGGCCTCCGGGTGCCGGAGGCGCAGGGCGGCGCCGGGCTCGGCATGGGCGAGATGTGCGCGCTGGCCGAGGAAATGGGCGCGGCGCTGGTGCCGGAGCCGCTGATCCCCTGCGCGCTCTCGGCCGGGTTGCTGGCGGCGCTGGGCGGCGCCGGGCCTTTGGCGCATCTGCTGGCCGGCGAGATGGTGGTGCTGACCGCCTGGCAGGAGCGGGCCGATACGCTGGAGGTGCCCGGCAACCCGGATGCGCCGCGCAAATTCCTGCCCATGGCGGCCGGCGCCGACATGTTCCTGCTGCCGGTGCGGGAGGGCGGGCGGATCGCGCTTTACGAACAGCTTGCCGCCCGCGCCGATGTGACGATCGAACGCACCCAGGATGGCGGCAACCTCGGCACCCTGCGGCCCAATCCCGGCGACGCGAAGCGGCTGGCGGATGACGTGGGCGAGGCGCTGGCGCAGGCGCTGGACGAGGCGGCGCTGGTGACGGGCGCCTATCTGCTCGGCGGCATGGAACGCGCCTTCGCCATGACGCTCGACTACCTGCGGACGCGCAGCCAGTTCGGGAAGATCATCGGCACCTTCCAGGCGCTGCAGCACCGCGCCGCCGACCTGAAGATGCAGATCGCGCTGACCCGCGCGAGCATCGAGGCGGCCGCCGCCACGCTGGATGCCGGTGCCACCGGCGATGCGCGCCGCGCCGCCGTCTCGCGCGCCAAGGCACGGGCGGCGGAGGCCTCCATGCTGGTGACGCGGCAATGCATCCAGTTGCATGGCGGCATCGGCTATACCGACGATTATGATGTCGGCCTCTATCTGCGGAAGGCCATGGTGCTGGCCAACCAATATGGCAGCGCCACGCTGCATCGCCGGCGGTTCATGGCTGTTGCTCCGGAGACCGAGGAATGAGTGAAGCACCCGTGATGCGGCTCATCGAGGAGCGGGACGGCGCCGTGCTGGTGCTGACGCTCGACTATCCGGCGCGGCGCAATGCCTTCGCCATGCCGATCCGGATCGGGCTGATCGCGGCGCTGGAACGGGCGCAGAGCGACAAATCCATCCGCGCCATCGTCATCACCGGCTCGGGCGGGCATTTCTGCTCCGGCGGCGACATCTCCGGCATGGACGTGAAGACGCCGCTGGATGGGCGGGAGCGGATGCGGCTCTCGCACCAGCTCGTCCGCCTGATGGTGATGGGCAGCGTGCCCGTGGTGGCGGCGGTGGAGGGCTTCTGCGTCGGCGCGGGCCTCTCGCTCGCCTGCGCCTGCGACACCATCGTGGCGGCGGAGGATGCGCGGCTGGCCGCCGGCTTCGGCCGGATCGGGCTGATGGCCGATCTCGGCCTGCCGCATACCCTGCCGGTCCGCGTCGGCCAGGGCCGGGCGCGGCAGATCCTGTTCTACCACCAGCAGATGACGGCGACCGAGGCCGAGCGCATCGGGCTGGTGGACCAGGTGGTGCCGAAGGGCCATGCGCTGGCCACCGCCATGGAGAAGGCGCGCTTCCTGGCCGAACAGGCGCCGGCGCCGATGGCGCTGACCAAGCAGATGCTGGGCGAGGGGCTGGACCGCGCGCTGGAGCAGGAGCGGCATTTCCAGGCCACGCTGTTCCTGACGGAGGATTTCGCCGAGGGCCGCGCCGCCTTCCTCGGCAAGCGGCAACCGGAATTCAAAGGGAGCTGATGCGATGAGTGCCGTGACCATTCCCGCGCCGGCCGAACTCGACAGCCTCGACGACGAGGATTTCCGCCTGGTGGTGCGCCGCTTCCTCGCGGAGAACTACCCGGAGGAACTCCGCAACCCGCCGAAGCGCCTGCATTGGAGCGAGAACCAGGGCTGGTATTTCAAGCTCGCCGAGAAGGGCTGGCTCTGCCCGGGCTGGCCGAAGGAGCATGGCGGGCTCGGCCTCTCGCCCACCAAGCAGATCATCCTCACCGAGGAATACGAACGCCACGGCGTGGCCCGCACCAATGACCACGGCATCGTCATGCTCGGGCCGCTGGTGATCAAATACGGCACCGAGGAGCAGAAGCAGCGCTTCCTGCCGAAGATCCTGACGGGCGAGCATATCTGGTGCCAGGGCTATTCCGAGCCCAATGCCGGCAGCGACCTGGCGGCGCTCAGGACCGAAGCGGTGCTGGATGGCGACCATTACGTGGTCAATGGCCAGAAGACCTGGACGACGCTCGCCACCGACGCCAACTGGATCTTCCTGCTCGTCCGCACCGACAAGAATGCGAAGAAGCAGGAGGGCATCTCCTTCCTGCTGGTGGACATGCAGACACCAGGCATCACCGTGCGGCCGATCATCAACCTCGAGATGCATGACGAGTTCTGCGAGGTCTTCTTCGACAATGTCCGCGTGCCGAAGGAAAATCTCGTCGGCCAGCTCAACAAGGGCTGGGACATGGCGAAGGCGCTGCTCGGCTTCGAGCGCATCTTCATCGGCTCCCCCCGCCAATCCGCCTATGCGCTGTCCCGCCTGAAGATCCTGGCCGAGCGCATGGGGGTCTGGGAGGATCTGGAATTCCAGGACCGCTACGCCCGCCTCCGGCTGGAACTTGAGGATCTGAAGGCGCTCTACGGCGTCTATGTGAGCAAGCTGAAGCGCGGCGAGAGCCTCGGCCCGGATGTCTCCATGCTGAAGATCATCCAGACCGAACTCTTCCAGAGCATCACCGACACGATGCTGGAAGTGGGCGGCGAGAATGCCGGACTGCTGGAGCCGATGGAGGGCAACCGCGACCTGAATATCGGTGGGCTGTACATCCAGGCGCGGCCGGCGACGATCTATGGCGGCAGCAACGAGATCCAGCGGAACATCCTGAGCAAGAACGTGCTTGGGTTGCCGGGATAGGGCGCCGCGCCCTCGCCCGGGTTCAGCCGAGGGCGAAGGCCACCAGCCGGTCGAGCGTGAAGCGTTTCGCGCCCTGCGCGATGCCGGGTAGCGGCGCGAAGCCGCGGGCACTGTGCAGGAAGGAGGATTTGTCGCACCAGAGCATCCCGATCAGGGTCTCGGCGACAATCCGGCTGCCGACCGGCCCGAGATGCTGGCCACCGCAGCCGACGGCCGGCTCGTTCGGGTCGTGGGTAACGCCGTAATACTCGGCCTCCCGCAGGATGTAGTACCAGAGCGGCGTGTTGCCGCGGAGCGCGCCATCAGGCCGGTCCAGCCATTCCGCCTTGACCTTGGCCCGCGCGGCGCGCGTCTCGGCGATGGCCTGCTTCACCTCCTCGCCCGCCTTCGTGGCATCGAACAGGCGCGAGCCCGCGTCCCACAGGATATCGTCCGGCAGTGGCGCGATGCCGAGATGCATCGCGACCGCCTGGCCCGAGGGAAGGCGCAGCATCTGGCCGCGTTGCAGGTTGCGGAAGGCCAGGTTGCGCACCCAATCCGGCTTGGCCCCGCGAAACTCCGGCAGGTCCGCCAGCGGGCCGGCCAGCAATGCGTCGATCCGGTAGGAGGGCTGCGGCACCTTGAAGCCCGGCCCTGTTTTCGTGCCAAGCTCGCCATCCAGGAAGTAGCCCCAGTCGATGCCCCAGTGATCGGGCAGGGTGCCGGGGAAGCCGTTCATGTTCTTGCGGGGGTCGGGGTCGCCCGAGAAGGTCGGGATGCGCGGCTGGTCAGCGGCATTGGGATCGGTGGTGAAGACAACCGAGTTCAGCGCATAGCTCGGCCGCACCATGGAATGCCCGAAGCGGAAGGCAGCGCCGGAGAATTCGACCGGCATATAGGCGTAGTGCGCCTTGGCCTGGAGATAGTTGGTCAGGCGCGGCGTGCCGCCCGGGTTCAGCACCTCCGTCACCATGCCGGGTTCGCAGATGCGCTCCAGATAGTCATGCAGCACCACCCATTGGTAGTGCCAGCGGAGGATGGCGGCCGCGGCCTGGAACCGGTCGGGGTCGCGGGTCGGGTCGGCGCCGAAGCTGCGGATCAGCGCATCGTCGCCCACGACCTTGTTGTGGAAGGCGATGAGCGCGCCATGGATCTGCGAGACGATCTTGTTTTCGTCGTTGCGCTTATCGCCGAGCACCGGGATGCCGCTGGGGTCGAGCCGGAACAGGTCATGCCGCGTGCCGGTCCCGGCTCCGCCCGAATCCATCGCGCGGCCGACCCGCAGCCGGAGTCCGTCGTAGAGATAGGGCTGGTCGTCGGGACCGCGTCCATAGACGTTGTCGAGATCGAGCGCCGGTGAGCGGAAATCGACCAGGGCGCTGACATCCACCTCGGAGGCGTTCAGCGGCGTGGGGTCGAAGGTGATGTCGTGGTCCACGAACTGGCCGAAATAGGTGTAGCCGGCGGGGAGCGTGGGATTCTCGTCCACCGGTTCGAGTTCCGTGATCGGCGCCCCGACATCCTCCTTGATCATCGCCTCGGCGATGGCGCGCAGCGCGGCCTCCGGCAGCTTCAGTGCCGGCCTGACCTGCTGCGGATCGAACATCTGGCCAAATCGGCCGAAGGCGACGCCGGGCAGGGCGCCAGCCGCCAGGCCGCGATTGTCACTGCCATGTCCTGCCATGATCCTGTCCTTTCACCCGCCAAGCCAGGCCGAGCGACGCCTGGCCGGGGACGCGACAACCGGCGCGGGTGAGGCTAGTCCTTTGCTCCGGTGCGACTGTGCCTCTCTCGGGAATTTCAACTTTGCCGTGGCCTGAATCCGGCCTCGCGCCAGACGCGGATTGACCCCTCTTCGGCGGCGCGGGACCATGCAGCCGATGCAGCAGGGGAACGCCGCCGACATGACCACGACCGATCTCTGGCGCCTCTCCGCCACCGCCCTCGCCACCCGCATCCGTGCGCGCGATGTCTCCGCCACCGAAGCCGCGCGCGATGCCCTCGCCCGGCTCGATGCGGTGAATCCGCGCATCAATGCCGTGATCGCGCACAACCCCGAGGAAACCCTCGCCGAGGCCGCCGCCGTGGATGCGGCCCTGGCCCGTGGCGAGGACCCCGGGCCGATGGCCGGCGTCCCCGTCACCATCAAGGTGAATGCGGACCAGAAGGGCTGGGCCACCACCAATGGGCTGCGCCTCCAACGCGACCTGATCGCCGAGCAGGACAATCCGGTGGTGGCGAATTTCCGCCGCGCCGGCGCCGTGATCCTCGGCCGCACCAATACGCCCGCCTTCTCGCTGCGTTGGTTCACCAACAACCAGGTGCATGGGCATACGAAGAACCCGCGCGATCCCGGCATAACCCCGGGCGGCTCCTCGGGCGGGGCGGCGGCGGCCACGGCGGCGGGCATCGGCACCATTGGGCATGGCACGGATATCGGCGGTTCCATCCGCTATCCCGCCTATGCCTGCGGCATCCACGGCCTGCGCCCGACCATCGGCCGCATCGCCGCCTTCAACGCCTCCGGCGCGGAACGGGCGATCGGCGCGCAGTTGATGGCGGTCTCCGGCCCCATCGCCCGGACCATGGCGGATATCCGCCTGGGGCTCGCGGCGCTGAGCCAGCCCGATCCGCGCGATCCCTGGTATGTGCCGGCGCCGCTGGAAGGCCCGCCCGCGCCGCAGCGCGCCGCACTCTGCATCGCGCCCGAGGGCATGAAGGTGCAGCCCGAGGTGGAAGCCGCGCTGCGCGACGCCGCCCGCCGCCTGGAGGCCGCCGGCTGGACGGTGGAGGAGGTGTCGGAGACGCCGCCCTTGCAGGAGCCCGCCCATCTCCAGGCCATGCTCTGGCTGGCCGAGACGCGCCGCAACCTCGGCACCGTCATCGCCCGCGAGGCCGACCCGGAGGCCACCGTCATCTATGGCTATATGGAACGGCTCTGCCCCAGCCCGGATCTCGGCGCCTTCCAGGACGCCTTGCAGCGCCGCGCCGGGCTGCTGCGGCAATGGCTGCTGTTCTTCGAGCGCTACCCGGTGCTGCTGATGCCGACCTCCGGCGAATTGCCTTTCCGCGACCAGTCCGACGTGGCGAGCTTCGAGGATTTCCAGCGTATCCTGGCGGCGCAACTGCCGCAGGTGGGCCTGCCGCTGCTGAGCCTGCCGGGCCTGGCCGTCGCCACCGGCCTGGTCGGCCGCGTGCCGGTGGGCGTGCAGCTCGTCGCCGGCCGCTACCGGGAGGACCTGCTGCTGAAGGCCGGCGAGGCGATCGAGGCCGGCGGCGTGCCGCCCGCGCCGATCGACCCGGCCTGAACGGCAGCGGAGCCCGGGGAAGCCGCCACATGCGCCCCTGCCTGCTACTTGCCGCCGCCCTCCTGGCGGGCTGCACCGGCTCCGGTACCCGCGAGTCCTGCGGGCCGCGCGGCGTGCCGCTGGTCAATGCCTCCGGCCTGGTGGTGGAGCAGCTCTATCTCGGCACCGGCACGCCGCCGGCCTGGGGCACGGAGTTGCTCGGCCGGGCCGGGCTGCCGGCCGGCGCCGGCATGACGCTGCCGCTGCCGGGCACCGGCAGCCATGCGCTGCGCGCCGTCTGGGCCAATGGGCGGGCGGTGGAATTGCAGGGGATGGATGGCTGCGCCACCGGGCGCATCACCATCCTGGATGGCGGCCTTCGCGCCGAATAGGTTGCCCGCCTACAGCGGCGTGCCGAATTGATGGTTCGGCACGCCGCTGTAACCTATTGTTTGTAGAGCGGATTCACGCCTCCGGGCGGTTCCGTCCTGCGGCGATCCGCTCTATTCCGCGGCGAACCGCACCCTGGCCGGCAGCACCGCCCGCAGCGCCGCGACCAGCTCGGCGATCATCGCATCCGTATGGAAGGGCGTGGCGCAGAGCCGCAGCCGTTCCGTGCCGCGCGGTACGGTGGGGTAGTTGATCGGCGTGGCATAGAGCCCATGCTCCTGTAGCAGGCGGCGCGCCACCTGCCGGCAGAGTTCGGCCTCGCCCACCGCGACCGGCACGATATGGCTCGGCCCGGGGATGCGCGGCAGGCCGGCCGCGTCCAGCGCCGATTTCAGCGCCGCCGCGCGTTCCGCCAGCCGCTCCCGCCGGGCGGGGTCGCGGCGCAGCAGCCGCACGCTCTCCAGCGCCGCGCCGGCCACCGCGGGGGGTAGGGCGGTGGTGAAGATCAGCCCGCCGGCCACGCTGCGGATATAGTCCACCATATCGGCATCGCCGGCGATGTAGCCGCCCAGCACGCCAAACCCCTTGGCCAGCGTGCCCTCGATCAGGTCCACCTGCTGCGCCACGCCGTCACGCTCGGAAATGCCGCCGCCGGTCGGGCCATAGAGGCCCACGGCATGCACCTCATCGAGATAGGTCAGTGCGCCGTAACGCTCGGCCAGGTCGCAGATGGCGCCGATCGGGGCGATGTCGCCATCCATGGAATAGACGCTCTCGAAGGCGATCAGCTTGGGCGCCTCGGCCGGTGCGGCGGCCAGTTGCGCCTCCAGGTCGTCGAGGTCGTTGTGCCGCCAGATATGCCGCACCGCGCCCTTGGCGCCGCGCATGCCGGCGATCATCGAGGCGTGGTTCTTGGCGTCGCTGAAGACATGGAAGCCCGGCAGCGCCTCCAGCACCGCGGCGATGCCGGCCTCATTGGAGATGTAGCCGCTGCCGAAGAGCAGCGCCGCGCCCTTGCCATGCAGTGCTGCCAGTTCCTCCTCCAGCGCCGCATGCAGGGGCGAGGTGCCGGAGATGTTGCGGGTGCCGCCGGCGCCGGCGCCATGCGCCGCGATGGCCCGGGTCGCCGCCGCCAGCACCGCCGGGTGGGTGCCCATGCCGAGATAGTCGTTGGAGGACCAGACGGTGACCTCGCGCGGCCCCTCCGCCCCATGCCAGCGATAGACCGGGAAGCGGTCCGCCAGCCGTTCCAGCCGGGCGAATTCCCTGTAGCGGCCCTCCTGGCGGAGGCTGGCCAGGCTGTCGCGGCAATGGGCAAGGAAGGCGGCGCGCGTGCTCATCGTCCGGAGGTATAATGGCATGGTCGGCGAAATGCCCCATGAATCAGCCGCAACCCTGTGCCGCGGCGGGGAGATCATGGGCGGAGAATGCCGTAGCGGCATAACCCCGGACATGACCTGGATCAAGAAGGCCCGGCTTTTGCGACCCGGCCTCGACCCTAGCCGGGATGCCGCCGCGGCTGGGGCGCCACCGCCGGTCGTGCCGCCTCCACCTCCGCCTGCAAGGCCAGGAAACGCGCAAAGAAATGCGTCGCGAAGGCGCGGTAGGCGGCGGGGTCGGCCGCGCGCCAGTCATAGAAGCCGAGGCCCGCATCGGCCCCCGTCTCGCCCCGCTGCGGCAGGTCCAGCACGAAGGATGCCGCCTCGCCTCCCTGGTGCAGCAACGGCACCAGCCCGGCCTGGGAGGCGGCATGGGTGCCGAGGCCGGAAAGATCCTTCTGCTCGATCAGCCCGGTCACCGCCATGCGCGGCCCGAGCATCCGCCGCACCACCAGGTCCACCGTGGCGGCATCCACCACGCCCTCCTGGATGAGGTGATAGGCCTCGTTCGCCATGGCGTGCTGCAACCGGTTGATGAGGGCGCCGGGCACCGGCCGGTTGAGCCGCAGCGCCTGCTTGCCGGTGCGGGCCAGCGCGGCCTCCACCGCCCCCAGCATCGCCGGATCGGATTGGCGCACCGCGATCAGCTCGGCATAGGCGAAGGTCTCGGCGGGCTGCATGTAGTGCAGGCCGCAGAAGCGCGCCGGATGCGCCAGTGCATCCGCCAGCTCCTGCAAGGGCAGGACCGAGGTATTGGAGGCGATGATGCAGCGCCCGCCCCAGGCGGCCTCGATGCCGGCCAGGAAATCGCGCTTCAGCGCCAGGTCTTCCGGGATGCTCTCGATCAGCAGGTCGGGCGGCGGCCCCTCCGCCCGGCCGATCCGCCGCACGCCCGCCGGCAGGCCGGGCTTGGGGGCGGCCGGGTCGCGGCTCAGCAACCGGCAGTCGAAGCCGGCGGCGGCGAAGCTGCGCAGGATGCCCATGCCCATCACGCCGCCGCCGGCGACGCAGACGCTGCTGATCTCCATGCGCTTCCCCTCGGTCTGCCTGAGCCGCTACTCTGCCCGTTCCGGGCACGGGAACAAGGCATGACCGACAGCATCCTCGAACAGCGCCGCATCGAGGCCGCCTTTGCCAAGGGCCTGTATGAGGAGATGGCCGCCAGCATCGGCGCCGAGCAGGCCAAGGCGATTCTCACCCGCGCCATCGTGAAGCTGGCGCAATCGGCGGCGGCGGAGATGGCGCAGGAGTCGCCGGAAGGCCCCAGCCTCGCGCATTTCATCTCCCTGCAACCGCGCTGGACGAAGGGCGAGGCGCTGGAGATCGAGGTGGTGCGGGCGGATGCGCGGAATTACGACTTCAACGTCACGCGCTGCCGATATGCCGAGATGTACCGCGGGATGGGGCTGGCGGAGCTCGGCGCCGTGCTGTCCTGCAACCGCGACGGCGCCTTCTGCGAGGGCTACGACCCCAGGCTCAGGCTCACCCGCAGCCAGACCATCATGGGCGGCGCCACGCATTGTGATTTCCGCTACCGTTACGAGGAATGACCCGGGAACCAAGCCTGGCCGCCATGCCGCCCTTCCACTTCCTGCACCTCACCGACCCGCATCTGCCGCCGCCCGGCGGGACGCTGCGCGGGCTGGACCCGGCGCTCGGCCTTGCGGCCGCCATCGCCGACATCGCCCGCCGCCATGGCCCGGAGAGCGCCGCCCCCGCCGGCTTCGCGGTGGTGACCGGCGACCTGGTGCGGGAGGGAGAGCCGGCGGGCTATGCGCGGCTGCGGGAGATGCTGGCCGGCCTGCCCTGCCCCGCGCATCTCCTGCTCGGCAACCACGACAACCGTGCCGCCTTCCGCGCCGCCTTCCCGGAAGCGCCGCTCGACCCGGGCGGCTTCGTGCAGCAGGCGCTGGACAGCCCCGCCGGCCGCTGCCTCATGCTGGACACGCACGCGCCGGGGCGGCCGGAGGGCCGGCTCTGCGCCGCGCGCCTCGACTGGCTGGCGGCGCGGCTGGCGGAGGATGCGGGGCCGGTGCTGCTGTTCCTGCACCACCCGCCGCTGCCCGTCGGCATGCCCGGCATGGACCGGGCGGCGTTGCAGGACACCGCGGCATTCTGGGACGTGCTGGCGCCGCATCGCGCCCGTATCCGGCACCTGTTCCATGGCCATCTGCACCGGCCCATCGCCGGGTCCTGGCGCGGCATCCCGGTTTCCTCGCTGCGCGGCACGGCCTTCGAGGTGGCGCTGGATGCCGCCTCCGACGCCATCGAGGTCACGGCGCAGGAGCCGCCCTGCTACAGCCTGGTCCGGGCGCTGGGGCAGGATCTCGTCGTCCATACCCGGGCGCTGCCGGACGCGACCTGAGGGTGGCGGTGGAACCAGTGGATCAGTTATCGGCTTCCGGCCGGGATGCCATGCCCTCGCGCCTGCTGCCCACGACATAGGCATTCACCGGGTCGATTTGCGCCTGATGCCAGGTCCAGTCCCGGGCGCTCCGCTCTTGCAGGCCCTGGAAATAGGCAGCGTTGTCCACACCCTCGAAATGCTTCTGGTAGGCCAGCAAAGCGGCGACCGACCGGCCATCGTGGAGAAACATCTCGATTTCGGCGCGAAGATCGAGCGGCATCTCGCTAAGGGCCCAGGTCGACATGAGCGCGGAGCCGGGCTGCATGAACTCGGCCACCTCAGCCAAGCTGCGGCAGAGCACGATCGACCCTTCGGTCGCGTAGTCCGCCCGGAGGCCATGCAGCCCGAGATAGTAGCGCTGCAGGGCCAGGATCGGGGGCTGGTCGAAAATCACGTAGCGCCCGGTGAAGCCGAGCCGATTCATCAATCGGCACATGGACCCATAGCCGCCACCGAACTCCACGACGCAATCATGGCTCAGCAGGCTGCGGCCCGTTACGCTTTCATAGTGCCTCAGATTTGTCGCGTGCTGAACCGTGATTGCGTCGGTGCGTGGATCGACCAGAAATGGTGGTGCGCGCCCGTGCTGAGGAACAGCGATCGCCTCGGCCCAGACATTCTTCCAGTCGGGCGACCGCCGCAACTGCCGGTAATTCCTGATCGCATAAGGTGTTGTCCGCGCCACCATGGTGGAACCGATTGGCTGCCAGCGCTTGAAATATCGAGGATCACTGCTCTCGGCGAGAGCCATCAATGCTTCGCATGTCGCCTTCCAGAATGGGAGTTGGTTGCTGGAAGCATCGGCCAAGTGCCGCAGATCCCCCCGCAATTGTTCAGCCAGATCGGCTTCGCGCTGTGTCGGAGGGCGGACGAAAAAATCGCTCAGAGTCGCGGTGACGTCCTCAAGCTTGTGCAGAACCGATTTGTTCAACATGTCAGTCCTTGCCACTCCGGCCAGCCAATCAGGAAACGATCGAACCTCCGTCAGATGCCGCTTGCCTCGCAGGGAGCGCCACCTCGAATCGTTGCAAACCTACTTCAACTCCCCTGGAGCAGCCAAACCGGCAGCCTGGCCTTGGAAGAGCAACCTGCTGCAATCGACCAGCGGCACGCCTTCCGGGATTCGGACAGGCCCCGCCCCGCCCGCCGGACCGAGCTTTCCCTCGCCCCATCCCGGCGGCATGGTGCGCCGCAGGCCATATCTGGAGGAAACCGTGCCCATCGTCACCCGCCGCGCCGCGCTGGCCCTTCCCTTGGCCACCCCCCTCATCACCCGGACCGCCCTCGGCCAGACCTGGCGCCCTACCCAGACCCTGCGGATCGTGGTGCCCGCCGCGCCGGGCGGCACCGCCGATATCAGCGCCCGGCTGCTGGCGCCCTGGCTGCAACAAGTCTTCGGCCAGAATTGCGTGGTGGAGAACCGCTCCGGCGCCGGCGGCACCATCGGCACAGCCGAGGTGGTGCGCACCGCGCCGGACGGGCACACGATGCTGCTCGGCAATATCGGGCCGCAGGCGATCGCGCACTCGCTGTTCCGCAACCTGCCCTACCGGCAGGACAGCCTGCTGCCGGTCTCGGGCACGGTGCGTGGGCCGAATGTGCTGGTGGTGCATCCCTCGGTGCCCGCGAATACGGTGCCGGAGCTGGTGGCCTACCTGAAGGCGAACCCCGGCAAGATCAGCTACGGCTCCCCCCGGCGTGGGCCAGAGCCCGCATCTCACCGGCGTCTGGTTCAACCAGGCGACGGGCACCGAGGCGATCCATGTGCCCTATCGCGGTGCCGGCCCGGCGGCGATCGAGCTGGTGGCGGGCAATATCCAGTACATGTGGGACAACCTCACCAGCGGCATCCAGCAGATCCGCGCCGGCCGGGTGCGCGCCCTGGCGGTCAGCAGCGCCGACCGCAACCCGCAACTGCCCGATGTACCGGCGGCGCGGGAGACGATGCCGGAACTGGCAGGTTTCGACGTGAATACCTGGTTCGGCATCTTCCTGCCCGCCGCCACGCCGCGGCCGGTCGCCGAGGCCATCAACAAGGCCATGCTCGACTGGCAGCAGACCGAGGATGTGAAGCGCCGCTGGGCGGAGATGGGCGGCTTTGCGCTCGGCGGCACGATGGAGGAATTCGCCGCCTTCGTTAACAACGAGGTCGCCAAATGGGGCGCCGTCATCCGCAAGGAGGGGCTGCAGCTCGAAATCGGCTGAACCACGCCAACAGGGAGGAAACAACAATGAAGAACCACTCACGCCGGGCCGCACTGGCCCTGCCGGCGGCGCTCATGGCTGCCCGGGCGCAAGCCCAGCAGGCTCAGCAGGCCGGGGCCTGGCGGCCGGGCCAGCAGGCGCGGATCATCGTGCCGGCGGCACCCGGCGGCACCACCGACATCATGGCCCGGCTCTGCGCCCAGCACCTCCAGGCCCGCTGGGGCACGCCGGTGGTGGTGGAGAATCGCGCCGGCGCCGGCGGCACCATCGGCACGCTGGAGATGGTGCGGGCGCGGCCGGATGGGTTGACCCTGCTTTCCGGCAATATCGGGCCGCAGGCCATCGCCTATTCGCTGTTCCGCAACCTGCCCTACCAGGAGGACCAGATCACGCCGGTGGCGGGCCAGATCCGCGGGCCGAACGTGCTGGTGGTGAATGCCAATACGCCGGTGCGCAACATGGCGGAATTCGCGGCCTGGCTGCGCGCCGACCCCGGCAAGGTCAGCTATGCCTCCACCGGGGTCGGGCAATCGACGCATCTCTCGCCGGTCTGGCTGCTGCAATTGCTGCATGCCGAGGCGATCCACGTGCCCTTCCGCGGCTCCGCCCCGGCGCAGACCGAGCTGCTGGCCGGCAATGTCGGCTTCCTGGTCGACAACCTCACCGGGGTGATCGAGCATATCCGCGGCGGCCGGGTGCGGGCGCTCGCCGTCACCAGCGCCGAGCGGAACAGCCAATTGCCCGAAGTGCCGGCGATGCGCGAAACCCTGCCCGAACTCGCCAGCTATGAGGTGAATACCTGGTTCGGCCTGTTCGGCCAGGGCGCCCTGCCGGCGGAGATCACCCTCGCCTACAATGCCGAGATCAATGCCTGGCTCGACCTGCCCGAGACGAAGCACCGCTTCGAGCAATTGGGCGGCCTGCCACTGCGCGCGACACCCGCCGAATCGCCCGGTTCGTGCAGGCGGAAACCGCGAAGTGGCGCGCCGTGATCCGGAAGGAGGGGTTGCAGCTCGACGCGAGCTGAACCGCGGCGGGCGCCAAGGCCGGGTCAGGCGCATGGCGCCCCTTGGCGCGGCACGGGTGTTGACGCGGCATCGGCGCCACCGCAGCCTCCGCCGCAATGATCCTCTCCCCGATCTGGCTGCCCATCACCCTGGCGGCGGCCCTGTTCCAGTGCTGGCGCACCGCCTTGCAGCAGAAGCTGCGCGGCCAGCTTTCGGTGAATGGCGCGGCGGTGGTGCGCTATCTCTACGGCGTGCCGGTAGGGATGCTGCTGCTCGGCGCCTATCTGCTGGCCTGGGGCGGCGGGCTTCCGGCGCCGAACCTGCCCTTCCTGCTGCTTTGCGCGGCCGGCGGGCTGGGCCAGATCCTCGGCACCAACCTGCTCATCATGGCCTTCGGCCATCGCGGCTTCGCGGTGGGCACGGCCTATGCCAAGACTGAGGCCGTGCAGGGCGCGATCCTGGCACTGGTGCTGCTGGGCGAGCATATCTCGGCGCTGGCCTGGGGCGGCATCGCGCTCGGCGTCTCCGGCGTGTTGTGGCTGTCGCTGGCCGGGCGCGCGCTGACGGCGCGGGGAATTGCTGCGCGCCACGGTGCAGCCGGCGGCGCTCTGCGGCCTGACGGCGGGCTTCTTCTTCGCGCTGACCAGCGTGCTGGTGAAGGCGGCGAACCTGGAATTGCCGGGCGACGACCCGATCCTGCGGGCCTTGGCGACCTTGGTCGCCACCAATATCCTGCAGACCATCATGCAGGGCGGCTGGCTGCTGGCCCGGGAGCCGGAGCAGGTGGGCGCCGTACTGGCGAGTTGGCGGACCTCGGCCCAGGTGGGGGCGCTCTCCGCCTGCGGCTCGGCCTGCTGGTTCACCGGCTTCGCCCTGGCCCCGGTGGCGCTAGTGCGCGCGGTGGGCCAGGTGGAGATCCTCTTCACCCTGCTGTTCAGCCGCTTCTATCTGCGGGAGACGCCCTCGCGCGCCGAGGTCGCGGGCGCGCTGGTGGTGGTGCTCGGCGTGGTGCTGGTGCTGGCGGGGCGTTAGGCGGCCGCGACGGGGCGCGGCCGTCCCGCCTCGTCCAGCGCCACATAGGTGAAGTCGGCGGAGGTCACCTTGATCCGCTCGCCATAGCCCTGGCGCAGCACCCAGGCCTCGATATGCAGGGTGAGGGAGGTGCGGCCGATGCGCGCCAGGTCGGTGTAGCAGCAGACCACGTCGCCCACCTTCACCGGCCGCAGGAAGGCCATGTCCGTTGCGGCGACCGTCACTACGCGCCCACCGGCATGGGTGACGGCGGAGATGCCGCCAGCCACGTCCATCAGCGACATGATCCAGCCGCCGAAGATATCCCCGGCGGGGTTGGTATCGGCCGGCATGGCCAGGGTGCGGACCGCCAGCTCGCCCCGTGGTGCCCCGCCCTTGTCCATGGCGCCCGCTCCTATGCCGCGAACATCGCCCGGATCGCCGCCGGGTCCACATCCTCGAGCCGCGCCGGCGACCAGTTCGGCGCGCCGTCCTTGTCCACCAGCACGCTGCGGACGCCCTCGCGGAAATCCGGGTGGCGGTTCACCACCACGCGGGTGAGCGCCAATTCCATCTCCAGGCATTCATCCAGCGTCGCGCCGGCGCCGCGCCGCAGCAGTTCGAGGGAGACGCAGAGGCTGGTCGGCGACATGCGCCGCAGGATCGCCACCTGTTCGGCGGCCCATGCGGTGCCCTCCGCCTCCAGCGCCTGGATGATGCCGAGCACACTGTCCCGGCTGAAGCAGCGGTCGATGGCAGCGCGGTGCAGTGCGAAACCCGCTTCCGGCAGGGGTTCGGCGAAGCGCGTCACCACCCCCGCATCGCCCGCCAGCAGCGCCTGGCGCAGCGCCGGCAGCCGCTCCCGCAGGACGTAATGGGTGGCGAGGCCGGCATGCACCGCATCGGCGCCGCGCAGCCGCGCCCCGGTCAGCGCCAGCCAGTTGCCGATGGCGCCCGGCAGGCGCGGCAGGTTCCAGGAGGTGCCGACATCCGGAAACAGCGCGATCGCCGTCTCCGGCATGGCCAGCATGGCGTGTTCCGTCACCACCCGCGGCGCGCCGTGGATGGAGACGCCGATGCCGCCGCCCATGCAGACGCCATCGATCAATGAGATCCAGGGCTTGCCGAAATGCGCGATGCCCCGGTTCACCGCATATTCCTCGGCGAAGAAGGCCTCGATCGCGCCGGTGTCGCCGGCGATCGCGATCCCCGGATGCGCCGGACATCGCCGCCGGCGCAGAAGGCCCGGCCGCCGGCGCCTTCCAGCCGCACCAGCCGCACCGCCGCATCCCCGGTCCAGGCATCGAGCGCCGACTGGAAGCCGCGGATCATCTCGATATCGAGGGCGTTCAGGGTCTTCGGCCGGTTCATCAACAGGGTCCCGGCCGCGCCTTCGCGGCGGGCCAGCATGGTCGGCTCTGCGGTGTCGCTCACGCGGCGCTCCTCGGTCGTGTGCTGGGGACAGTTGTCCCGGGAGGGCCGCGTTAGCCCCTCAGCGCCTGGCGATCAACCCAACCACCGCCGCGGTCAGCGCCGCGCCGATCAGCCCCTTCTTGGCGGAGGAACTGCGCAGCAGCGGCGCCATCATGGCGACCCGCGCGGTCTGGTCGCCCACCTGGCGCAGCGCGTCGTCGCGCACCCGCTCCGCCTCCTCCGCGATGGGGTCCACGGCATGGCGCGCCGCCAGCCAGCCCAGCAGCCCGGCCAGCACCAAGTCGACCGCGCCGAGGATCAGCGCCGCCACCACGCCGCCCTGACCCCGGCTCAGCCAGACCAGCGCCGCGACATGCAGCATGATGATCAGCATGAGGCCGAACAAGGGCGGCCCCGGCCGCGAGCCCTGCCTGGATGGCGTAGCCGCGGCCCATCCGCTTCCAGCGCAGCGCTTCCGCCTGTGCGGCGAGTTTCAGCAGGCGGATCAACCGCATGGCGCCTTGGCCTCCGGACTGGAACGCCATCGCTGCCGGCACGGCCGCCTGGCGACCGTGCCGCGATGGAACGCTTGGGAAGGACGATCTCGCGCGGGCCGGCCGAAGCCGGCCGCGTCCCGGTGTTCCGCCCTAGTGGCGGTCGCGTGGATAAACGTAGGTATTGCCGCCCATCAGCCGGCCGATCAGGTAGCCGGCGGCGGCGGCGATGCCGAGGGCGACCAGCGGCCGCTCCCGCACCGTCTCGCTGATGGCATCGGCTTGGTCCTCGATGGTGTCGCGGGCGCGGGTGGCATAGTCCTGCACCGTGTCGGCGGCGCCGGCCAGGGCGGGTGTCACGCGTTCCTGCATCAGACGCTCGACCTGCGCGCGCAGCTTGGCGAGTTCCTCCTTGGCATCGTCGCCGACCCGGTTGGCCGAAGCCTCGGCCTGGTCGCGCAGCTTGCGGGCGTCGTTGGAAAAGTCATTGGCAGCCCCACTCATCATCTCGCTCCTTGCTGGCGGGAAACGTTAGCGGAGGAACGCAGACTGGCCGGCACGGTTCCGCCTTCGCCATGACAGCCGACCGGCGGCCCGAAGGGGAACCGGCTGGGTCCATGCCGGGCATTTGAAGGAGTCCGACATGGACCCGGCCACCGCCTGCCTCATCTGGGCATATAACGACGGAAGAACAGACCAGGCAGGATTCACCATGACACTTGCTCTCCATCGTCGTGCATTGTTGCTGGGCAGTGCGGGCCTCGCCGCCGCCAGCCTGTCGGCCGCGCCCCGCAAGGCCCTGGCCCAGAATGCGCCATCCGGCCCCTTCACCCTGCCGCCGCTGCCCTATGCGGCCGCGGCGAACGAGCCGCATATCGACGCCCGGACCATGGAGATCCACCATGACCGGCACCACGCGGCCTATGTGAACAACCTCAACACCGCCCTGAAGGACCATGCCCAGCTCGCGCAGCAGCCGCTGGAGCAGATCCTGGCGAAGCTCGGCGAGGTGCCGGAGGCGGTGCGGACCGCGGTGCGCAACAATGGCGGCGGCCACGCCAACCATTCCATGTTCTGGGAGGTGATGGGGGGGCGCGGCGGCACGCCCAGCGGCGAATTGGCGCAGGCGATCGACCGTGACCTCGGCGGCATGGACAAGCTGAAGGCCGACTTCAATGCCATAGGTGGCCGGGTCTTCGGCTCCGGCTGGGTCTTCGTCACCGTGGACCGCAGCGGCAAGCTGGCGCTGGCCAGCCGGCCCAACCAGGACACACCCCTGATGGAAGGCGGCCGGGTGCTGCTGGGCAACGATGTCTGGGAGCACGCCTATTACCTGAAATACCAGAATCGCCGCCCCGACTACCTCGCCGCCTGGTGGAATGTGGTGAACTGGGACAAGGTGGCGCAGCGCCATGCGGCCGCCAAAACCGGCACGCTGACGATCTGAGCGGCGGAATCCGGGCAGGGCTCCGGCCCGGCCGGAACGGCGGCTCCGGCCCCACGGCCGGGAACCGTGGCGGTGGGAGGGGGTTCAACTGCAACCCCTCCCCGGCAGGACCGCCCCATGTCGAAGCTCCGGCTGAAGCCGCTCTCGCAACAGGTCGTCGTCATCACCGGCGCCACCTCGGGCATCGGTCTCGCCACCGCCCGGCTGGCCCAGGAACGCGGCGCCAGGACCGTGCTGGTCGCCCGCAACGAAGCCGCGCTGCGGGGAATCGCCGAGGAACTCCGCCGCCGCGGTGGTCAGGCCGAATACGTGGTAGCCGATGTCGCCGACCGCGCGGCGCTGGAAGCCGCCGCCAACCGCGCCGAGGAAGCCTTCGGCGGCTTTGATTCCTGGGTGAACGACGCCGGCACTTCGATCTATGGCGAGATCGAGCGGACCCCCATCGAGGACCAGCGCCGGCTTTTCGAGACGAATTACTGGGGCGTGGTCAACGGCTCCCTGATCGCGGCACGGGCGCTGCGTGGGCGGGGTGGCGCCATCGTCAATCTCGGCAGCATGCTGTCGGACCGCGCCATGATCCTGCAGGGCACCTATTCCGCCACCAAGCACGCCGTGAAAGCCTTCACCGACGCGCTGCGGATGGAGCTGGCGCGGGATGGAGTGCCGATCAGCGTGACGCTCATCAAGCCCTCCAGCATAGAGACGGCCTTCCAGGAACATGGGCGCAACCTGCTGGACAGCCCCGGAATCCGCGTGCCGCCGCCGGCCTATGACCCGCGCCTGGTCGCCCGGGCGATCCTGCATGCCTGCGAGCACCACAAGCGGGAAATCGTGGTGGGCTTCGGCGGCCATGCCATCTCGCTGTTCGGCAACCTCTTCCCGCACACCACCGACCTGCTGATGCAGGGCATCGGCTATGCGGCCCAGACCACGGGAAAGGCACCGCGGCCGGGCCGCGCCGACAACCTGGAGGCCCCGCGCGAGGACGGCACCGAGCACAGCCTGACCCGCCCGGTCGCGCCGCTCCGCAAGACCAGCCTGTTCCTGGAGGCGCAGTTGCATCCCGTGGCGACGGCGGCGGCGCTGGTGGGGCTGGGCGCACTGGCAATGGGCGCCATGGCGGCGCGACGGCTGGGAAGCGGGCGGATCAGCCTCCCCGATCCGCGCCGGACGAGCATCCATCGGCTGGGCTCGGAGGTACGGCGCCTCGGCCACACCGCCCGGCGCCGGGCCGGCGGCTGGCTATAGGGGCCGGGCGGCCTCTGTCCCTGATACCGGGACTTGGTCGGTCAGTCCTCGTCCTCCCTTGCGCCGGCGCCGCGCGGGGCGCGCTCGGCCTGGCCGGCGAAGGCGATCGGCTGCCAGACCAGATGGTTGTCATCCAGCGCCAGCGCCCAGCTCCGCCCCAGGGCGACATCCACCAGGACCACGTTCTCGCCATGCGCCACGACGCTGAAGCGGGAGGATGAACCGCCCGTGCCGCCCTCGGCCCGGCCAAGCCGGGCAGCCCGGCGGGCTTCCCTGTTGTCGCTGTCGCTCATGGGCTCCAATGCCTCCGGTTGCATCCGCCTGGCAGCGCACAACCGGCGCCGCAGGGGCGCGGAGAATGCCCCGGCCGTCCCGGCCGGTCCACCTCTCTCGGGGCTAGAGCATGATACGTTCACCTTCGTTCACGCATCATGCTCCAGGCCTTTGTTTGATCGCGTGATTCATGCTTGTCGGTGCGAGCACCTCAAGCGATCACGCTCTAAAGCCGCGGTGGCATCTCCCGGTTCAGCCGGATGGTGCCGCCGGTCGAGAGCGTGCCCTGCGGCTGCCGCCAGTCGCCCACCGTGCTGTCGGGCACGCCGGAATACTGCCCCCCGGCGCGGAACAGCGGCGCCCCGCCCGAACCCGTGCAGGCGGGCAGCAGAATCAGCAGCAGCAAGGCCAAGGCGCGGTGCATGGGCAGGTCTCCCCCTGCCCATGCAGATGGGGTGCGGCTACTGCATGTCCAGCCGCGTCAGGTCCATGAACCAGGATTGCGGGCTTTGGAAGCCGCGCACTCGCCGTGTCATGGCACGGGGATTGAGGTCGTGCACCACCCAGAGCCAGGGCGGATTGTCCACCAGCCGCTCATGCGCGGTGCGCAGCAACTGCGCGATCTTCACTGGGTCCCGCTCCGTCTCCAGCGCCGCGAAGGCCGCATCGAACTGCTCATCCCGCCAGTGCCCGGTATTGGAGCCGCGCGGGGTGAAATTGGCCGAGAGGAACCAGCGCGCCACGGCGGATGGATCGGAGGAATAGAGGCTGATGTTCAGCGCATCCGCCCCCAGCCATTGCGGCTGGGTCGGCTCGAAGCGAAGGCCGGCGAGCAGGGTGTTCCACTCCACCACCTCGAAACCGACCTCGACGCCGCAATTCTCCTTCAGGCTCTGCTGCAGATACTCGTTCATCGGCAGCGGCTGCATCTGGCCGGAGCCGCTGGTCGAGATGCCGACCTTGATGCGGAGCGGCCGCTGCGCAGTGTAGCCCGCCTCGGCCAGCAGCGCCCGGCCGCGCGCAGGATCCAGCCGATAACGGTTCTGCGGGTTGCCGAAATTCGGGTCGTTCGGCTTGAAGAAGCCGACAGAGGGCTCGGCCGTGCCGCTCAGCAGCGCCACCATGCCCTCGCGGTCGATGCAGTAGTTCAGCGCCTGGCGCACCTTCACGTCCTGCACCGGGCTGCCCTCCTTGCCGGTGGCGAAGACCCAGGGCCAGACATGCGGATAGCTGCCGGTGGTGATCTGGAAGCCGGCGGCGCGCAGCGACGGCACCGCATCCGGCGGCGGCACCTCGATCCAGTCCACCTGGCCGGAGCGCAGCGCGGCGAGGCGGGTATTCGCCTCCGGCATCGGCAGCAGCACCACGCGGTCCAGCTTCGCGCGGCTGGCCGTGTCCCAGTAATTGTCGTTGCGCGAGAGCTCCACCTGCTGCCGCGGCACGAAGCGGGTGATGCGGAAGGGCCCGGTCCCGGCCGCCGGCAGGGTGGCGACGCGGCCCCAGTCCCGCCCCGCCTGTTCCCAGGAATTCGGCGATGCGTAGAGGATATAGAGCGAGAGATAGGGCCAGTAGCTGACCGGCCGCGTGGTCTCCATCTCGATGGTGCGGTCGTCGATCTTGCGGTAGCTGCCCATCACCGGGATGCGGCCGCGCACCAGGGCGCTGCCGGCCGCATCGAATTGCGGGCTGTCGTTCTTGAAGAAGCGGTCGAGGTTCCAGATCACCGCATCGGCATTGAAGGGCGTGCCGTCATGGAACTGCACCCCCTGGCGCAGGTGGAAGCGCCATTTGCGCGGGTCGGCGGCATCCTGCTCCCAGCGTTCGGCAAGCGCCGGGCGCAGCCCCGCCAAGCGATCGTTGTTGGCGAGGTCCCAGCCCAAGAGCGATTCGAAGACCGGATAGCCGAGGAAGCGCATGCCCTCGAAGCCGTTGTTCGGCATGCCGGTGGTGGTCGGCACATCCGCCGCCGTCATGGCGATGCGGAGGACCTTGGGCTGCTGCGCCCCGGCCGGCGCCGTGCCGAAGCCCAAGGCCAACAGGGCTGCGGCGGCAGCCATTCTGCGGAAATGGATCATTCTCGTTCTACCCCCAGACCTGGGAAGCCTAGCGGAACATCGCGGCCAGGCAATGGCCAAGCGAGGGTTTCGCCCGCTACTCCGCCGGCCGGTCCCGGTAGCGGGCCTTCAGCTCCGCCTTCCACAGCTTGCCGGTGGCGGTATGCGGCAGGTTCTCCACGAATTCCCACGGCATCGGGGATCCACCATTTCGCCACCTTGCCCTCGTAATAGCCCAGGATGTCCTCGGCGGTCGGCGTGGTGCCGGGTTTCGGCACCACCAGCAGCAGCGGCCGCTCGTCCCATTTCGCATGCGGCGTGGCGATCACCGCCGCCTCCTGCACCGCGGGGTGGCCCATCACCAGGTTCTCCAGCGTGATGGAGGAGATCCACTCGCCGCCGGATTTGATCACGTCCTTGGCGCGGTCCACGATCTCGATGCAGCCGAGCTCATCCACCGTCACCACGTCGCCGGTGCGGAACCAGCCATCCCCGGTGAAGGCGGGGTCGCCCTTGCGGTTGAAATAGGCGCTGGCGATCCAGGGGCCGCGCACCTCCAGCTCGCCGAAGGCCAGGCCGTCATGCGGGATGGGCTGCTCCGCATTGTCCAGCACCCGGATCTCCACGCCGAACAAGGGGGCGGCCCTGCTTGCGGGCATAGTCGAGGAAGCGGTCGGTGTCCCAATCCGCATTCTCGGGCTTGCGGGCATTGGTGGTGCCGAGCGGGCTGGTCTCCGTCATGCCCCAGGCGTGCAGGATGTCGACGCCGTATTCCTTGCGGAAGCCGGCATTGATCGCCGCCGGCAGCGCCGTGCCACCGACCACCAGCCGCGGCGGGTTGCTGAAGCGCCGGGAGGGGTCGGCCCGCAGCCATTGCAGCAATGCGGTCCAGATGGTGGGCACCCCGGCCGAGAAGGTGACATGCTCCTCCTCGAAGAGGCGGTGCAGGCTGGTGGGGTCGAGCTTCGGGCCGGGCAGCACCAAGCTGGCCCCGGCCATGGCGGCGGCATAGGGGATGCCCCAGGCATTCACATGGAACATCGGCACGACCGGCAGCACCACATCCGCGGCGCCGATGTTGAACACGTCCTTCTGCAGGATCGCCAAGGTGTGGATCACCGTCGAGCGATGGCTGTAGAGCACGCCCTTCGGCTGCCCCGTGGTGCCGGAGGTGTAGCAGAGCGAGGAGGCGGTCCGCTCGTCGAAGACCGGCCAGTCGAATTGCCCGGGCTGGCCGGCGAGCAGCGCCTCCTGCGCCAGGACCTCGACCTTCCCGTGCAGCTTCGACCCTTCCGGCAGCGCCGCCGCCTCGCCCATCAGGATCACGGCGCGGAGACTGGGCGGCAGCCGCTCCGCAATGCCTTCCAGCACCGGCAGCAGGGTCGGGTCGATGAGCAGGTGGGTATCCCCGGCATCGGCCAGGATGAAGGCGATCTGGTCCGGAAAGAGCCGCGGATTCACCGTATGCAGCACCGCGCCCATGCCGGAGACGCCGTAATAGGCCTCCAGGTGCCGGTGCTCGTTCCAGGCCAGGGTGGCGATGCGCTCGCCGGGCTGGACGCCGCGTTGCGTCAGGGCATGCGCGAGTTGCGCGGCACGGGTGGCGATCTCCGGCCAGGTATGGCGCGCCAGCGTGCCATCCGCCCGGGCACTGACGATCCGCGCGCCGCCATGGTTGCGCGCCGCATGCTCCAGGATGGAGGAGATGAGCAGCGGTCGGTCCTGCATCAGGCCCAGCATGGACATGTCTCCCTTCGGGCCGCCTTGGTGGATGGCGGCCCTGTTCTCCGCCCGACTATGAAGCGCGCCGCGCACCACCCGCAAGGACCGCACGGGCCGCGCGGCGCCACCGCCATCAGGGCCACGCGATCAGGGCGCGTGCCGGCGCCGACGGAGCCGTGGCGGGGCGTGGGCGCCCCGATCGCGACGCGGTGGAACAGGGCCCGCATGGCCGCGGCGCCCCACCCAAGCTGGCCGGGCAGGCCGGCCGCATCGCCTTCGTTCAGTGCCGCATCAGCACCGGGATGCCGGTCTCCGCCAGGACATGCCGCGTCACGCCGCCGAGGATGAGTTCGCTGAGCGGGCTATGGGCATAGGCGCCCATCACCAGCAGATCCGCCCCGAGGCCGCGCGCCGCCGCCAGCAGCGCCGCCCCGAAGGTGCCACGCGGGCCGAGGGCCAGGGGATGGATCTCCGCGGATACGCCATGCTCGGCCAGCACCGGCGGCAGCGCCGGCGGGGGCGCGCCCTCCCTCACCCCGGCCAGCACGAAGACCCGCTCCGCGCGCTCCAGCACCGGCATCGCGGCCAACACGGCCTTGACCGCGCGCCGGTCATCCTTCCAGGCGATGGCGACGCGGCGGCCAAGGGTATCCAGGGAATCGGCGGGAACCAGCAGGACCGGGCGGCTGGTCGCGAAGAGGGCGGCGTGCAGCGCCTCCCGGCCGGGCGGCCGGTTCCGGCGCGCCGGCCGCTCCAGCACGAGGAGGTCGGAACGCCGGCCGCGTTCGGCGACGATCCCGCCCGCATCGCCCGCGGTTTCGGCCCAGGCCGCCGCGGGGCCGCCGGCCCGCGCCGCCCAGGCATCGAAGAGGCCGCGGAGGCTGGCAATGCGCTGCCGCTCCCCGACCTCCAGCGCCGCCCTTTCGGCCTCCGTCAGGATCTCCTCGGTCGGCAGGATTGTCGCCTCGGGCGGGCAGCGGACCACCAGCGCCTCGACCGCCGCGCCGAGCAGCAACGCGAGATCGCCGGCGGCACCGAGCACGGCGGCCGCCGCCCGGGGCTGGCCGAGCACGGCCAGGACGTGGCGGGGCATGTCGCTCATCCCTCCTGCCCCGCGGCCTGGGCCAGGTTCAGCGCCGTGGCGGCATAGTGGCCCGCGGCCACGGCCACCAGGCAGAGCAGCACCGAGAGGCCGATATTCCCCAACGCCTGGGCGACCCGGCCGTCGCGCAGCAGGTCCAGCGTTTGCAGGCTGAAGGAGGAGAAGGTGGTGAAGCCGCCGCAGATCCCGACCATGACGAAGACCCGGATATCCGGCGGCACCACCAGGCGCCCGCCGGACGCCGTCAGCACGCCGAAGAAGCCGATGAGCAGGGAACCCAGGATATTGATGAGGATGGTCCCCCAGGGGAAATCCGGCCCGGTGGCGCGGGCCATGGCGAGCGCGAGCCAGTAGCGGCCAACGCCGCCGAGCGCACTGCCGAAGGCGATCCAGGCATAGGTCATGGGCACGGCGTCTCCTCCGGCGCGGTCTCGTCCAGCGCGCGGGACCAGCCGTGGGAAGAAGGAGCGGGGTCGCGACCGGCTCCGTGCCGGTCATGCTCCCGCCCGCCCGGCCCTGGCCGCGCGCAGCAGGAGTCATCAGCCTCTTCGGCGGTTGAAGGGGGGACCCCATCCCCTGCGGGGGGGAGTCTAGAGCAGATCGCCGCAGGGCGGAACCGCCCGGAGGCGTGAAGCTGCTCTGCAAGCAACAGGCTACAGCGGCGTGCCGAACCATCAATTCGGCACGCCGTTGTAGGCAGGCTTTCGCGGACTGCAACGCGCCCTCATCGGGCGTGGAACTCGCCCCTGGCCATGGCGAGGTGGTGCCGCTGGTGATGGGCGCCGGTGGCCAGCACGCCGATGAAGCCGAGGCCCTGGATCACCTGCGCCTCCCGCGGTTCCGCCGCGGTGACGGTCAGCGCCACGCCATCCGGCAGGGCCTCGGTGCGGGCCTGCCAGCCGTCCTGGCCGTCGATCTCCCGCGCATGCGCCGGGACCATGCGGCGGATCGCCTGAAGCGTGCGCCCCTCGCCGGTCACCGCCGCCCGGATGCCGCCCTCCACCCGCTGCACCGCCACGGCGGCGCGCAGCGTCACCTCGTGCATGTCGATGAGGTGCTCGCGCAACGCGTCCAGATTCACCCGGGACCAGTCGGTCCGCGGATCGGCCCGGAGGATGCGGACGATCTCCTGCACCGCGCCGAAGGCATCCTGGCCGGGCATCGAGGGGATCGGCGTGGCCTCGGCCGGGGCCTGCGGCTGGTGGCGGTGGCCGGGGTCATCCACCGGCTGGGCCAGCGCCGTCCCGGCGGCCAGCAGCAGGGTGCCGGAAAGGGCGAGGGCCAGCGTGAGGGGATGTCGCATTGGCGGTCTCCTGTCGCGACCATCCTAATCCCCGGGACGGCCGCCTGCGTGATCGCAATCGTGCCGGCCCGCAGGCACCAAGGGTGGCGGAGGCGGGGCGGAGCCGCTAGACCACCGGAATTGCCCGGCCGGGCCTCCTGCGGGAGGCGCATCCGGGTTCGGACCGAACCGCCCGCACAGGACCCCCCCGGCATGCCCAGCTACCGTTCGCGCACCACCACCCATGGCCGCAACATGGCGGGCGCCCGCGGCCTCTGGCGCGCCACCGGCATGAAGGACGGCGATTTCGGCAAGCCGATCATCGCCGTGGTGAATTCCTTCACCCAATTCGTCCCCGGCCATGTCCACCTGAAGGACCTCGGCCAGCTCGTCGCGCGGGAGATCGAGGCGGCGGGCGGCGTGGCCAAGGAGTTCAACACCATCGCGGTGGATGACGGCATCGCCATGGGCCATGACGGCATGCTCTACAGCCTGCCGTCGCGCGAGCTGATCGCCGACAGCGTGGAATACATGGTCAATGCGCATTGCGCCGATGCCATGGTCTGCATCTCCAATTGCGACAAGATCACGCCGGGCATGCTGATGGCCGCCATGCGGCTGAACATCCCCACCATCTTCGTCTCCGGCGGGCCGATGGAGGCGGGCAAGGTGGTGCATCGCGGCCAGAAGCGCTCGGTCGACCTGATCGACGCCATGGTGGCCGCCGCCGATGCCAGCGTGACGGATGCCGAGGTGCAGGTGATCGAGCGTTCGGCCTGCCCGACCTGCGGCTCCTGCTCCGGCATGTTCACCGCCAATTCCATGAACTGCCTGACCGAGGCGCTGGGCCTGGCGCTGCCGGGCAACGGCACCGTGGTGGCCACCCATGCCGACCGCCGGCGGCTGTTCCTGGAGGCCGGGCGGCGGATCGTCGAGATCACCCGCGCGCATTACGAGACGGAGGACTTTTCCGTGCTGCCGCGCAGCATCGCCACCCCCGCCGCCTTCGGCAATGCCATGACGCTCGACATCGCCATGGGCGGCTCGACCAATACCGTGCTGCACCTGCTGGCCGCGGCGCATGAGGGCGAGGTGCCCTTCACCATGCAGGACATCGACCGGCTGTCGCGCCGCGTGCCGGTGCTCTGCAAGGTGGCGCCCTCGGTCGCCGATGTGCATGTGGAGGATGTGCACCGCGCCGGCGGCATCATGGGCATCCTGGGCGAACTGGACCGCGCCGGGCTGCTGGACACCGCCGTCAGCCGGGTGGATGCGCCGAGCCTCGCCGAGGCGCTGGCCCGCTGGGACGTGCGGCGCACGGTGGACGAGGCGGTGCTGACCTTCTTCCGCGCCGCGCCGGGCGGCGTGCCGAGCATCGAAGCCTTCAGCCAGGACCAGCGCTGGGATGCGCTGGACCTGGACCGCGCCGGGGGCGTGATCCGCGACCGGGAACATGCCTTCTCCGCCGATGGTGGCCTCGCCGTGCTCTATGGCAACCTGGCCGAGGAGGGCTGCATCGTGAAGACCGCCGGGGTCGATGCCTCGATCCTCGCCTTCAGCGGCCCGGCGCGCATCTTCGAGAGCCAGGACGCGGCGGTGGAGGGCATCCTCGGCGGGGCCGTGCAGGCCGGCGACGTGGTGCTGGTGCGCTATGAGGGGCCGCGCGGCGGCCCGGGGATGCAGGAGATGCTCTACCCGACCAGCTACCTGAAGTCGAAGGGCCTTGGGAAGCTCTGCGCCCTGGTGACGGATGGCCGCTTCTCCGGCGGCTCCTCCGGTCTTTCCATCGGGCATCTCTCGCCGGAGGCGGCGGAGGGCGGGTTGATCGGGCTGGCCGAGGATGGCGACCGGGTGGAGATCGACATCCCCGGCCGCAGCATCCGCCTGGCGGTGCCGGAGGCGGAGCTGGCACGCCGCCGCGCCGCCATGGAGGCGCGGGGCGATGCCGCCTGGCAGCCGGCCGCACCCCGCAAGCGGCAGGTCTCGACGGCGCTCAGGGCCTATGGCGCGATGGCGACGAGCGCCGCCCGCGGGGCGGTGCGCGACGTGGCCGCCCTGCGGCGGCGCTAAACCCCTATCGCCCCGGGTGTATCGCCCGGAGCGGTCGCCGGCCGAGCCGGGCGACTCACGCTGGGTCCGGCTGCGCCTGGTGGAAGGCCCGCGCCTCCGCCTGGGTCTCGAAGAGATGCGGCGCGACGGAGCGGGTCAGGGTGCGCGCCAGCTTGTGGCGCAGGAAGGCGCTGGTGGTGTAGCGGCTGACCTGCGTGTAGTGCGCCTCCGATATCTCGGCCACCATGGCGGCATAGGCGCCGGCGACCTCCTCCTCCAGCCGGAAGCCGTCGTAATTCACCACCACGCCGACGCGGCGGCCGATGGCGGTGCAGCGCTCCCCGACCGTGGCGCGGATCGCCGCGATATCGGCGAGGTCGCGCACATGCATCCGCTCGGAAATTCAGGAACAGCAGGTTGCGCCCGGCATCATAGGCGATGCGGTCGGGCAGGCGCAGGTCGAGCAGCCCGGCGCGCAGGTCCATCGCCTCCGGGCGGAAGATGCGGGCATCCATCGGCCGCGGCGCGCGCACCAGCGGCCGGAAGCCCATCTGCGCCAGGATGTCGCGTTCGATATCCACACCGGGCGCGACCTCGGCCAGTTCCAGCCCCTCCGGCACCAGGCGCAGCACGCAACGCTCGGTGACATAGAGCACCTCCCGGCCGCGCTCGGCGGCGAAGGGGCCGCTGAAGGTCACCTGCTGCACCGAGGCGTGGAATTTCTGCGCCCTTCCCTCCTGCAGGATGCGCAATTGCCCGTCCCGCACCTCCACCCGCAGCCCGCCGGCCGTGAAGGTGCCCATGAACACCACCCGCCGGGCATTCTGGCTGATGTTGATGAAGCCGCCGGCGCCCGCCAGCCGGCTGCCGAAGCGGCTGACATTGACATTCCCCGCGGCGCTCGCCTCGGCCATGCCGAGGCAGGCGAGGTCGAGCCCGCCGCCGTCATAGAAGTCGAATTGCTGGTTCTGGTGGATCACCGCCTGGGTATTCACCGCCGCGCCGAAATCGAGGCCGGAGGCGGGCAGGCCGCCGATCACGCCAGGCTCCGCCGTCAGGGTGATGAGGTCGAGGACGCGCTCCTCATTCGCCACCGCGGCCACGCCTTCCGGCATGCCGATGCCGAGATTGACCACGCCGTTCACCGGCAGCTCCATCGCCGCGCGGCGGGCGATGATCTTCCGCTCATCGAGCGGCAGCGCCGCCAGCCCCTCCAGCGGCACGCGCAGCTCGCCCGAGAAGGCCGGCGAGTATTGCGTCCCGTAGGTCTGCGCGTGGTTGGCGGGATCGGCAACCACCACGCAATCCACCAGCACGCCGGGCACCACCACCTGCCGCGGATGCAGCGAGCCCGCGGTCGCGATGCGCTCCACCTGCGCCACGACGATGCCGCCCGAGTTATGCGCGGCCATGGCCATGGCGAGGTTATCGAGCGTCAGCGCCTCGCGCTCCATGGTCAGGTTGCCGTCCGGGTCGGCGGTGGTGGCGCGGAGCAGCGCCACATTGGCGCGCAGCGCGCGGTAGAACAGGAACTCCTCGCCGCCGATCTCGATCAGCCGGACCAGATCCTCCTGCGTGATGGTGTTGATCCGCCCGCCCTCCAGGCGCGGATCCACGAAGGTCCGCAACCCGACACGGGTGATCGTGCCGGGCTTCCCCGCGGCAATGTCGCGGTACATCTGGCTGATGACGCCCTGGGGCAGGTTGTAGCCCTCGATCCGGTTCTCCAGCGCCAGGCGCCCGAGTTTCGGGATCAGCCCCCAATGGCCGCCGACCACGCGCCGCAGCAACCCGTCGGCGGCCAGCCGGTTCAGCCCGCGCTCCCTGCCGTCCCCCTGGCCTGCGGCGAAGAGCAGGGTCAGGCCGCGCGGTGCGCCCTCCGCCGCATGGCGCGCCTGCAAGGCCGCGAGCAGGTCGTCGGGCACGCCGATGCCGACGAAGCCCGAGGTCGCGACCGTGTCGCCATCCTGCACCAGGGCCGCGGCCTCGGCCGCGGAGACGATCTTGTTGCGCATCGCCCGTTCCTCCCGCCCGCCTCAATTCACCCAGGGGATCGCCTCCCGCCGCGCCTGCTCCGGCACCGGGTCCGGGCGCAGGCGGGTATAGCGGGCGAGCAGGCGGTCATAGGTGCCATCCGCCCGAACCTCGTCGAAGCCGCGGCGCCAGCGCGTGATCTCCGCCTCCGGCAGGTCGCGGGATGAGGCGAACCAGATCTCGCTCCGCCGCACCACCTGGCCGATGTTCAGCGTGCCGACATCGCCGCCCACCTCGCGCCAGGCATGCAGCACCATCAGCCGCGGCGCGAGCCAGGCATCGAGCAGCCGGTCCTTCAGGCGCTGGGCATTCATCCATTCCTCGTAGGCCGGCTGGATGCGCGTAAAGCCCCGCTCCCGCAGGAGCTGCTCGGCACCCGAGCGCAGCAGCACGCCCGTCGGGCGCTCCCGCACCCGGTCGAGCGAGGTGGCATCCACGCCGGCGCCGCCCACCAGCACCAGGTCGTCGGTCACGACGTTGAAGACCCAGGCATAGTGCTCCTCGCGTTCGGGTGAGCGCGTAAGTGCCAGGATGCCCATGCCTGGGCGGTTCATCGTCAGTTCCTGGGCCAGCGGCCAGGGCATGAACTCCACCCCGGTCGGGTGGCCGATGCGTCGCGCCACCTCGCGCACGACCTCATAGACCAGGCCCTGCGGCTCGCCGATTTCGGCCACCGTGGGCGGCGGCACGTGGAAGGCATAGGGTGGCAGCTCGCCGGTCACGAGCCGCAGCCGCTGCGGCGGAGCCAAGGGTTGGGATTGCGGCTGCGCCGCCGCAGGCTGGGCCAGGAGGGCGATCAGCGCGGCGACCGCGGCCGCCAGGATGCTGCGCATGGCCCGCCCCCCCTCAGAAGGTGCCAAACAGGCTGAACAGCACCAGCACCGCGACCAGCGCCAGCAGCGGGATCACCACCGAGACCATGCCGATATCGGCATAGCTGTCCCGATGCGTCAGCCCGGTGATGGTCAGCAGGGTGATGACCGCGCCGTTATGCGGCAGCGAGTCGAAGCCGCCGGAGGCCAGCGCCGCGACCCGGTGCAGGATCTGCGGGTTGATGCCCGCCGCCTGCGCCAGCTCCGCATAGGTCGGGCCCAGGGTCTGCAGCGCGATGCTCATGCCGCCCGAGGCCGAGCCGGTGATGCCCGCCAGCACGTTCACCGCGACCGCGAGCGAGATCACCGGATTGCCGCCGCCGACATTCAGCACCGCGTCCTTGATGATGGCGAAGGCCGGCAGCGAGGCAATGGTGGCGCCGTAGCCGACCTCGGAAGCGGTATTGAAGATGGGCAGCAGCGAACCCATCGTGCCCTCGTTCACCGAGCGCTTCACGTCACCGATCGAGCGCCAGGTTGCGGCGAGCAGGAAGGCGATGGCCACCAGCAGCGCCACGATGATGGACCAGATGCCGCGCACCGCGCCGATATTCGTGGAGCCGTATTTCGGCTCGGCCAGGTAGGCGGTGTCCATCAGCGGCACGCCGTAATTCAGGAACAGCCAGTTCACCGCGATCACGATCACCACCGGGGCGAAGGCGACGGCCATGCTCGGCATCGGCCCGGCCTGGCCTTCGGAGACCGGCACGCCGCTCGGTTGCTCCGCGCCGGGCGGCGGCGGAGCCTCGCGCGGCACATCGCCAAGCTGCGCGGCGCCGGCGGTGCCCGGGCGCAGGCCGCCGGGGGCGGCCACGGCCAGATAGCCCTCGCCGGCGCGCTGGGCGGCGCTCGCCCGCCAGTTCAGCCAGGCCATGCCGACGCCGAACATGACGAGCGCCGCGATGCTGCCGAGCCCCGGCGCGGCGAAGGCGTCGGTGCCGAAGAAGGGCGAGGGGATCGCGTTCTGGATCGCCGGCGTGCCCGGCAGCGCCGTCATGGTGAAGGTGAAGCTGCCGAGCGCGATGGCGCCCGGGATCAGCCGCTTGGGCGTGCCGCTCTCGCGGAACAGCGAAGCCGCGATGGGGAAGACGGCGAAGGCCACGACGAAGAGCGACACGCCGCCATAGGTCAGGATGCCGCAGGCCAGCACCACGGCGAGGATCGCCCGCTGCGCGCCGACGCGGCCGACGATCCAATGCGCGATCGCGCGGGCCGAGCCGCTGTCGTCCATCAGCTTGCCGAAGATGGCGCCGAGCAGGAACAGCGGGAAGAACTGGATGAGGTAGCGCCCGAGCGCCCCCATGAAAAGCTGGGTATAGGTGCCGAGCAGCGGCAGGTCGCCCTGCGCCAGCACCGCGAGCAGCGCCAGCAGCGGCGCCAGCACCAGGACATTGATGCCGCGATAGGCAAGATACATCAGCAAAATCAAGGACAGGACGACGCCGGCGAGGCCGATCATGGGCGGACTCCTCCTTTCCGCGGTGCTGGCAGCTCGCGCATGGCCCGCCGGCCCGCGCGCGAGCCGCCGGCTGCACCCGGCCGGCAAAACACGGCCTGGAGCACAAGGCTGCACTGGTCCGCCGGTGCAGCGCAAGCATCCCGCCGAGTCTCCGCCTGTGCCGCGAATCCGCGGGCAGCGGCGGGGCCGGTCAGTCGGGCTTGATCCCCGCGTCGCGGATCAGCTTGCCCCACATCGCGGTCTCCTCCGCCAGGGTGCGGGCGAGGGCCGCCGCGTCGCCGGTTTCCAGCACCACCCCATGCGGCGCCAGGCGGGCGCGCAGCTCCGGGTCCTCGGTGGTCGCGTGGAGCGCGGCGCCGAGCCGCGCCAGCACCGGCGCCGGCGTGCCGGGCGGCGCAAACAGCCCCTGCCAGAACACCGTGTTGAAGCCCGGCAGCGCCTCCGCCACCGGCGGCAGATCGGGCAGCAATGGCAGCCGCTCGGCGGAGGAGATGGCGAGGCCGCGCGTCGCCCCGTCCTGCATTGCCGGCAGCGCCTCCAGCACCGCCGCGAACATCGCCTGGATGCGGCCGGCGCGGAGATCCAGCAGAGCCGGGGCGCCGCCACGATAGGGCACATGCACCACCTCGATCCCGGCACGCTCGACGAACATCGCCTGCGACAGGTGGTTCACCGCGCCGGTGCCGGAACTGCCGAAATTGAGCTTGCCCGGATTGGCCTTCGCCCAGGCGATCAGCTCCGCCGTGCTGCGCACCGGCAGGCTGGGATGCACATGCAGCACGAAGGCGGTGCGGAACACCATGCCGATGGGCACCAGCTCCCGCATCGGCTCCTTCGGCGTCAGGTTGGGTTGCAGCGCCGGGTTGATGGCGAGGGTCGAGGTGCCCATCAGCAGCGTGTAGCCATCCGGCCTCGCCTGGGCCACGGCGGTATTGGCCACCGCGGTCGCCGCCCCGGCGCGGTTCTCCACCACCACGGTCTGGCCCAGCTCGCGCGACATGCGCTCCGCCACCGCGCGGGTGGTGGTGTCGGTCACGCCGCCCGGCGGATAGCCCAGCAGCACCGAGACGGCGCGGCTCGGATAGCCCTCCGCCGTCTGGGCCTGGGCGGCAAGGCCGGGCAGGCCGAGCAGGGGGGGGCATGCAGCAGGATGCGGCGGCGGATCATGGGGTTCCTCCCGGAGTCTTGGCCGCAAACTGGACGCCGGCCGGCGCGGGATCAACCCCGCTGCCAGGCCCAGGCGCAACACGAATGTCGCCAGCCTGTCATCGCCGCGTCATGCCCCGCCGCTATAGCCCGGCCAGCAGCAGGGGAAGGCGATGCTCGAGCTTCAGGGCCTGACGCGCCGGTTCGGTGCCGTGGTGGCGGTGGATGCGGTCAGCCTGGCCATCCCGGCCGGGCAGATGGTGGGGATCATCGGCCGGTCCGGGGCCGGCAAATCCACGCTGCTGCGCATGGTCAACCGCCTGGCCGAGCCCGATGCCGGCCGCATCCTGGCGGATGGCCGCGACGTGACCTCGCTGCGCGGCCGGGCGCTCTGCGACTGGCGCAGCGAATGCGCCATGGTCTTCCAGCAATTCAACCTGGTGCAGCGGCTGGATGTGCTGACCAATGTGCTGCTGGGGCGGCTGAACCGCCGGCCCGGGCATTGGCGGACGCTCACCTCCCTGCTGAAGCTCTTCACCGCCGCGGAGCGCGCCATGGCGCTGGCGGCGCTGGACCGTTTCGGCCTGGTGGAAACGGCCTTGCAGCGCGCCGGCACGCTCTCCGGCGGGCAGCAGCAGCGGGTGGCGATCTGCCGCGCCCTGTTGCAGCAGCCGCGCATCATCCTGGCCGACGAGCCGATCGCCAGCCTCGACCCGCAGAACGCCCGCCTGGTGATGGACGCGCTGCGGCAGGTGCATCGCGAGGAGGCCATGACGGTGCTGGTCAACCTGCACCACCTCGACACTGCCCGCGAATACTGCACCCGCATCATCGCCATGCAGCAGGGCCGCGTGGTCTTCGACGGCGCGCCGTCCGGCCTCACCGCCGCCCGGCTGCGCGACATCTACGGCGTCTCCGAGGCGGGATTCGAGGCTGCTGCCACGCAGCAGCCCGCCACGCGCCGCGCCCTGGCCGCCGCAGCCTGACACCGAACCGGGAGAACCCGCCATGCCGACCCGCCGCCAATTCGCCGGCCTGATCGCCGGCGCCGCCCTCGCGCCCCTCGCCGCCGCCGCGCAGCGCCGCAGCCAGGATGCCGGCATTGCCATGCCCGCCGCCGGCGAGCGTGCCTGGAAAGCACAGGTGCCGCAGCTTCGCATCGGATTGATAGGCGGCGAGAACGAGGCCGACCGGCTGGCGCGCCACGACGACTACAAGCGGCTGCTCGAGGAAACCTTCCGGGTGCCGGTCCGGCTCTTCCCGGCCAGCGACTATGCCGGCGTGCTGCAGGCCTTCAGCGCGAGGCAGATCGAGATGGCGGGGCTCGGCGCCTCCGGCTATGCCGGCGCCTGGTTGGACACCAATGGCGGCATCGAGCCGCTGGTGGTGCCGGAGGAGGCGGATGGCTCCATCGCCTATGTGAGCGTCATGGTCACGCGCGCCGATTCCGGCATCACCGGCATCGAGGGGATGCGCGGCAAGTCGCTGGCCTGGGCCGACCCGAATTCCACCAGCGGCTACCTGATCCCGCGCTTCGCGCTGCGCCGCGCCGGCATCAACCCGGAATCCGGCCAGTATTTCAGCCGCACCGGCTTCGCCGGCGGGCATGAGCAGGGCGTCATCGCGGTGCTGCAACGCCAATACGATGCCGCCGTCACCTGGGCCTCCGGCCAGGGCAGCGCGGAGCAGGGCTTCACCCGCGGCAATCTCAGGGCCATGGTGGAGAAGGGCATGCTGGCCATGCGCGACCTCCGCATCCTCTGGACCAGCGATCCCATCCCGAACGGCCCCACCGCGGTGCGTTCCGAACTGCCGGCGGTCTTCAAGGAGGACATGAAGCTCTTCCACCTGGCCCTGCCGAAAACCCACCCCCAGGTCTATGAGCAGATCGAGCGCGGCGGCGGGACCGGCTACCGCGAGGCGGACCACGGCATGTACCGGATGATCGTCGATCTCAGGCGCGAGGAGGCGGCCGGGCGCCGCCGCCGCTCGTAACCGCCGCGGCCGGGCGGAAGGAATGCATTTGACCTGCCCGGCGCCCGCGTCTGTCATGCCGCCCCGATGGATCAGGGGCTGGAATGCTGGAGATTCAGGGGCTGACGCGCCGGTTCGGCGCCGTGGTGGCGGTGGATGCCGTCAGCCTCGCCGTGCCGGCCGGGCAGATGCTGGGGATCATCGGCCGTTCGGGCGCCGGCAAGTCCACCCTGCTGCGGCTGGTCAACCGCCTGGCCGAACCCTCTGCCGGCCGGGTGCTGTTCGAGGGGCGGGAGATCACCCGGCTGCGCGGCCGGGCGCTGCGGGAATGGCGGCGCGACTGCGCCATGATCTTCCAGCAATTCAACCTGGTGCAGCGGCTGGATGTGCTGACCAATGTGCTGCTGGGGCGGCTTGGCCACCACCGCGGGATCGGCGCCGCCCTCGCGGTGCTGTTCGGCCATTTCACCGCCGCGGAACGGGCCATGGCACTGGCGGCGCTGGACCGTTTTGGCCTGGTGGAAACGGCGCTGCAACGCGCCGGCACGCTCTCCGGCGGGCAGCAGCAGCGTGTCGCGATCTGCCGCGCCCTGTTGCAGCAGCCGCGGCTGATCCTGGCCGACGAGCCGATCGCCAGCCTCGACCCGCGCAATGCCCAACTGGTCATGGAGGCGCTGCGGCAGGTGAACCGGCAGGAGGGCATCACCGTGCTGGTCAACCTGCACCACCTCGACACCGCCCGCGAATACTGCACCCGCATCGTCGCCATGCAGGCGGGACGCGTGGTCTTCGACGGCCTGCCTGCCGAACTGACCGCGGAACGGGTGCGCCGCATCTACGGCATCACCGAGGAGGAATTCGAGGCCGAGGCCCGCGCCCGCGCTGCCCCGTGCGCCGCGGCGATGGCATGATCCCGGCAGGACCCCGGACGGATACCAGCCCCATGCCCCGCCGCCGCAGCCTTCCTGCCCTGCTTGCCGCCGCCCTCGCTTCCCCGGCTTTCGCCCAGCAGGAGGGCCGCCGCCCGCGGCGCAGCCAGGACCCGGATGTTGTCTTCCCCGAAGCCGGGCCACGCGGCTGGGCACGGCAGGTGCCGCAGCTCCGCATCGGCCTTTTGGGCGGCGAGAACGAGGCCGACAGGCTGGGCCGCTTCGACGGCTACCGGAAGCTGCTGGAGGAGACCTTCAGGGTGCCAGCCCGGCTCTATCCCGCCAGCGACTATGCCGGCGTCATCCAGGCTTTCGGCGCGAAGCAGATCGACCTCTCCACCATGAGCCCCTCCGCCTATGCCGGCGCCTGGCTGGACACCCATGGCGGGGTCGAGCCCATCGTCACCACCGAGGAAGCCGACGGCTCCATCAGCTATGTCTCGGTCATGCTGGTGCGGACGGATTCCGGCATCACCGACCTCGCGGGCATGCGCGGCCGCAGCATCGCCTGGTCCGACCCGAATCGGCCTCCGGCTACCTGATCCCGCGCTTCGCGCTGCGCCGCCAGGGTATCAACCCGGAGCAATTCTTCAGCCGCACCGGCTTCGGCGGCGGCAGCGAACAGGCCGTCGTGGCGGTGCTGCAACGGCAATACGATGCCGCCGTCACCTGGGCTTCCGGCCAGGGCGAGGAGGCCCAGGGGTTCAGCCGCGGCGCGCTGCGCGCCATGGTGGAGAAGGGCATGCTGAACATGGCCGATCTCCGCGTCATCTGGCGCAGCGAGCCGATCATCAACGGCCCGCAGGTGCTGCGCACCGAGATGCCGGCGGAGTTCAAGGAAGACATGCGGCTGTTCCACCTGGCCCTGCCCAAATCCTACCCGGAGATCTACCGCCAGATCGAACGTGGCGGCGGCGCCGGCTACCGCGAAGTCACCCATGCCGACTACCAGTTCATGGTGGAGATGCGGCGCGAGGAGGCGGCCGAGCGCCGCCGCCGCCGCTGAGCACGGCCGCCATCGCAGCGGGCGAGGCCGCCTTCCGGGCCGCGCGGGCGCAGCGCCGCCGCGCCACCCTGTTCGGCCTGGCGCTACTGGCGGCCTGCCTGCTGCTCGCCGCCTGGGTGAGCGAGGCCCATCCGGCGACGCTGCTCGCCGGCCTGCCGCGCATCGGCGAATATTTCCACCGCATCCTGCCGACGCTCCGCTGGGAGGCGCTGTTCGCCGGCAGCGAGACCGAGGGCAGCCTGGCCTTCTGGTTCTACCGCCTGGATGCCTGGGCCTGGCTGCTCTTCGAAACCGCCAACATGGCGGCGCTGGCCACCCTGATGGGCGCCGCCGCGGCGCTGCTGCTGGCCTTCCCGGCGGCGCACAACCTCGGCGCCGGCACTCTGGCCTACCAGCTCTCGCGCCGCAGCCTGGAGGCGGCGCGGACGGTGCCGGAGATCGTCTTCGCGCTGATCCTGGTCTGGGCCTTCGGCGTCGGCGCGCTGGCGGGGATCCTGGCGATCGCGCTGCATACCGCCGGCGCGCTCGGCAAGCTCTTTGCCGAGGCCATCGAGAATACCGAGATGGGCGCCTGGGACGGGGTGCGCGCCACCGGCGGCAACTGGGCCGAGGCCTGCCGCTTCGCCATCCTGCCGCAGGCGCTGCCGAACCTGCTGAGCTATGCGCTGCTGCGCTTCGAGGTGAATCTGCGCTCCGCCAGCGTGATCGGCTTCGTCGGCGCCGGCGGCATCGGCGAGGAGCTCTACAAGGTGATCTCCTTCAACTACTACGAGGAGATCAGCGCCATCATCCTGCTGGTGATCCTCGCCGTCGCCGCCATCGACCTGTTTTCCGAAAACCTGCGCCACCGGGTGATCGGCGCGCTCGGAGGCGCGGCGTGACGCCGGCCGAGATCGCCACCTGGCAGGCGCGGCTGCCCGCGGCCTTCGGCGCCGATGCCCGCACCCGCGCCCGGCGGCTCGCGGCCTGGCTGGCTTTCGCGGCCTGGCTCGGGGCCGCGCTCTGGTGGTTCGGCTTCTCGCCGGCGCGGCTCTGGAACGGGCTCTCCGGCCTCGCCACCATCATCCGGCTGATGATCCCGCCCTCGCCGGGCGAGTTCTGGCTCGATATCCTGCGCGGCCTGGCGGAGAGCGTCGCCATGGCCTTCCTCGGCACGACAGTCGCGGCGGTGCTGGCGATCCCGCTCGGCTTCCTCGGTGCCGGGAATGTGGTGACGAACACGCTGGCGCGCTTCTCGCTGCGGCGGGTGCTGGATGGCTTCCGCGGCGTCGACCAGCTGATCTGGGCGCTGGCCTATGTGCGGGCGGTGGGGCTCGGCCCGCTGGCCGGGGTGCTGGCCATCGCCACCGCCGATATCGCGGTGCTGGCCAAGCTCTATGCGGAAGCCATCGAGAATGCGGAACGCCGGCAGATGGAGGGCGTAACCGCGGCCGGCGGCGGCTGGCTGGCCCGGCTGCGCTTCGGCGTGCTGCCGCAGGTGCTGCCCGTCATGCTGGCCCAGGCGCTGTATTTCTTCGAGAGCAACACGCGCTCCGCCGCCATCCTCGGCGTGGTGGGCGCGGGCGGGATCGGCTTGCAGATCGCCGAGCGCATCCGGGTGCGGCACTGGGACGAGGTGGCCTTCATCATCCTGCTGATGATCGTCATGGTCGCCGCCATCGACTGGCTTTCAGGGCGGCTGCGGCGGCGGTTGATCGGCGGGTATTGAACCGGCTGGACGCAGCGCCGGGGGCGTGCTGCAACCAGCCTGTTCCATCGCCTGCCGGAGAACCGCCCGATGTCCCCGCTGAAGCGCCGCGCCCTGCTCGCCCTGCCCGCCCTCGCCGCCCCGGCTGCCTTGCGGGCGCAAGGGTCCGGTGCCGGGGCCGCCTGGCCGGAGCGGCCGGTGCGCGTGGTCATCCCCTTCCCGCCGGGCTCCACCCCCGACATCGCCGGCCGCGCCGTGGCGACGCATTTCGCCCAGGCTTTCGGCCAGCCCTTCCTGCCGGAGAACCGGCCCGGCGCCGGCGGCAATATCGGCACCGATGCGGTGGCCAAGGCGACGGATGGCCATACCATCGGCATCTCGATCAACGGGCCGCTCTCCACCGCCCCTGCGCTCTATCCGAACCTGCCATTCGACCCGAAGCGGGACCTGGCGCCGGTCTCGCTGCTGCTGCGGGGCGCGCAGATGCTGGTGGTGCATCCTTCGGTGCCGGCGCGGGACCTGGCCGGTTTCATCGCGCATGCCAGGGCCAATCCGGGCAAGCTCTCCTTCGGCTCGGTCGGCTCCGGCTCGGGCAGCCATCTGGCCATGGCGGATCTCATGTCCCGCGCCGGGCTCGAGATGCTGCATGTCCCTTATCGCGGCTTCCCGCCGGCGGTGCTGGACCTGGTGGCGGGGCGGATCGATGCGATGTTCATCATCGCCGCCGGCATCCTGCCGCAGCTTCGCGACGACCGGGCGCGGGCCCTGGCGGTGACGGCGGAGGCCCGCATCCCGCAGGCGCCCGCCGTACCGACCCTGGCCGAGGCCGGCGTGCCGGATGCGGCGAGCTATGCCTGGATCGGCCTGGTGGCGCCCGCCGCCACGCCTGCACCGCGGGTGGCGCGGCTGGCGGAGGAGGCGCGGCGGGGCCTCTCGGAGCCGCAGACCCGCGGCGCGCTGGAGGCGGCGGGATTCGAGGTGGTGGCGAGCAGCCCGGCGGAGTTCACGCGGCTGATCGCCGCCGAGACCGAACGCTGGGGCGGGCTGATCGCCCGGCTCGGAATCAAGGCGGAAGCGTAGCGACGCGGCGGAAGACCGGATCGATCCGCCAATGGCCCCGGTATTTCCCGGCCCGGCCCGGTTGTTCCGGCGCCCCTGCCGGGCCATCTGCGGGTTTGCGCCGCCGCGGGCAGGGCACTAGTGTCCGCGCCTGACGAGGCAATCTGGCGGAGTGTCCGCCGGGGCAACAGAACAAGGTTCATCGGGGCGTCACATGGGTTCCTTCAGCATCTGGCATTGGCTCATCGTGCTGCTGGTCGTGCTGCTGCTGTTCGGCAGCGGCAAGATCAGCGGGCTGATGGGCGACCTGGCCAAGGGCATCAAATCCTTCAAGCAGAACATGAAGGAGGACGAGCCGGACGCCTCCATGGCGGAGAGCGTGCCGCCGGCCGCCGGCACCAAGCCGGGCGGCAGCCTCGCCGGCCCCGCCGCCGGGCAGCAGACGCATGCCACCACGGGTGCCACCAGCGGCACCACCACCAGCCGCCCGGCCGCCTGAGCGGCAAGGCGGGGCCACAGGGCGCGCCTCCCTCCGGGATGGCGCGGCCTCGATCATGCCGGTGGAGAGCCGCAGGCCCGGAATCGTGAACCGGCCTGCGGGGTGATCCGGTTGATGCTCCGCCGATACGCATTCCGCGGCAGCAGCATGGCAGGGCAGAACGGGTAGTCCGGGATGCCGTGGCTGGGGACCCGCAGCAGGGCGGCGCCCTGGCGGGGTGGACTGTCGCTTGCCCGCACCCCATCACCCATGGCCTGATCCCCGCCATGCCCCCTTTGCTGCTCGCCCTGGACCAGGGCACCACCTCCACCCGCGCCATCCTCTACGGCCCGGACCTCACCCCGCGCGCCAGCGCCAGCCAGGCATTGCCGCAGCATTTCCCCGGGCCCGGCTTGGTGGAGCACGAGCCGGAGGACATCTGGCAGGGCGCGCTTGCCTGCCTGCGCGGGGCGCTGGCACAGGCCGGCGCCGGGCCGCGCGAGATCGCCGGCCTCGGCATCACCAACCAGCGGGAGACGGTGGTGCTGTGGGACCGCGCCACCGGCCAGGCACTGCACCGCGCCATCGTCTGGCAGGACCGCCGCACCGCCGATGCCTGCGCGGCGCTGCGCGAGGGCGGCCATGAGGCGCTGCTCAGCGCCCGCACCGGGCTGCTGGCGGACCCCTATTTCTCCGCCACCAAGCTCGCCTGGCTGCTGGACCATGTGCCGGGCGCACGGCGACGGGCGGAGCGGGGCGAACTCGCCTTCGGCACGGTGGACAGCTTCCTGCTCTGGCGCCTCACCGGCGGCCGCGTGCATGCGACGGATGCAACCAACGCGGCGCGCACCCTGCTCTTCGATATCCGCCGCGGCGCCTGGGACCCCGACCTGCTGCGGCTGTTCAAGATCCCCGCCGCCCTCCTGCCGGAGGTGCGGGACTGCGCCGCCGAATTCGGCGAAACCGCGCCGGAGCTTCTGGGCGCGCCGGTGCCGATCCGCGGCATGGCCGGGGACCAGCAGGCGGCCAGCATGGGCCAGGCCTGCTTCGCGCCGGGGATGCTGAAATCGACCTATGGCACCGGCTGCTTCGCGCTGCTGAACACCGGCACGGTGCCGGTGGCCTCGCGGAACCGGCTGCTCACCACCATCGCCTGGCAATTGGGCGGGCAGCGCGCCTATGCGCTGGAGGGCGCGATCTTCGTGGCCGGCGCGGCGGTGCAATGGCTGCGCGACGGGCTCGGCCTCATCACGGATGCGGCGGAGACCGGGACGCTGGCGGCGGCGGCCGATCCGGCGCAGGCGGTCTATCTGGTGCCGGGCTTCGTCGGGCTCGGCGCGCCCTGGTGGGATGCCGAGGCGCGCGGCGCCCTGTTTGGCCTGACCCGCGCCACCGGCCGCGCGGAACTGGCGCGGGCGGCGCTGGAATGCGTCGCCTACCAGACCAAGGACCTGCTGGACGCGATGCGCGCCGATTGCCCTGACATGGGCGAGACGGTGCTGCGCGTCGATGGCGGCATGGTCGCCAGCGACTGGACCATGCAATTCCTGGCCGACCTGCTTGGCGCGCCGGTGGACCGGCCGACGGTGCTGGAAACCACGGCGCTCGGCGCCGCCTGGCTGGCGGGGCTGCAATCCGGCCTGTTCCCGCCGCCGGGCGCGGGGGGCGAGGCGCATTGGCGCCTGGAACGCCGCTTCCTGCCCGCCATGGCGCGCGAGGAGGCGGCGCGGCGCCATGCCGGCTGGCTGGAGGCGGTGGCGCGGACAAGGAGCAGGGCATGAGCGACACCTTCCTGGTCGGCAATGGCGCCGGCTTCTCCGGCGACCGGGTGGACGCGCCCATCCCCGTGGTGCGCAGCCTGGTGCGACGCGGCCTGCCCGCGGCGCTGTTCTTCGAGGTGCTGGGGGAACGCACCGTGGCGCTGGCGCAGCTTGAGCGGCGGCGTGACCCGGAGCTGGGCTATGAGCCCATGCTGGAACGCCTGCTGGAACCGGTGCTGGCGGATTGCTTTCGCCACCACATCCCCATCCTCGGTAATTTCGGCGCCGCCAACCCGCCGGCCGCGGCGCGGTTGATCGCTCGCCTGGCGCTGCGCCTCGGCCTGCCGGAGCTGCGCATCGCGGTGGTGGCCGGGGATGACGTGCAGGGCAGCATCGCGCTGGACCAGCTTCCGGTGCATGAGGCGGATGGCAGCATCGACACGCGCGCCGCGCGGCTGGTCGCTGCCAATGCCTATATCGGCGCCGGGCCGCTGGTGGAGGCGCTGCGGGCCGGGGCGGATGTGGTGGTGGCCGGGCGCACCTCGGACCCGGCGCTGGCCATCGCGCCGCTGGTGCATCATTTCGGCTGGAGCTTCACCGATTGGGAAAGGCTCGCGGTCGGCGCCGCCTGCGGGCACCTGCTGGAATGCGGCAGCCAGGTGACGGGCGGGGTGTTCTGGGACCCGGGCTTCAAGGACATCCCGGACCCCGCGAATATCGGCTTCCCGATCGCCGAAGTGACGGCGACGGGCGGCCTCGTCATCACCAAGCCGGAGGATACCGGCGGCATCGTCGACCTGCGCACGGTGAAGGAGCAGTTGCTGTATGAACTGCACGACCCCGCGCATTACATCACGCCCGATGTGGTGCTCGACATCACCGGCTGCACGCTGGAGCAGGTGGGGTCGGACCGCGTGGCGGTGCATGGGCTGCGCGGCAAGCCGGCGCCGGAGACGCTGAAGGTGACGGCCTGCTTCGAGGGAAGCTGGCTCGGCGAGGGCGAGGTTTCGGTAGCCGGACCGAATGCCCTGGCGCGGGCGCGGGCCACGGCGGATGTGCTGCTGCAACGGCTGAAGCGGCGGGGCCTTGGGGTGCGGGCGCGCGTCGACCTGATCGGCGTCGCCAGCGTGCATGACAGCGACGACGGCGCGCTGTGGCGGGCCTATGACGGGCCGGAGCCGCAGGATATCCGCATCCGCCTGGCGGCCGAGGGCGCGGATCGCGACGCGGTGGACCAGGCGGCGCGGGAGGTGCTGGCATTGCTCTGCTGCGGCACCGCCGGCACCGGCGGCGCCCGCTGGCGCCTGACGCCACGCATCCTGACGCGGAGCTACCTGGTGCTGCGGGAACGGGTGCCCACCAGCGTGAGCGTGCGGACCGCAAGGGAGATGTCGTGCGAAGCGCGCGGGAGATGATGGCATGAGCGACGACCTGGTGGAGGTGCCGCTGCATGCGGTGGCGCATGGCCGCGCCGGCGACAAAGGCAATCGCGGCAACATCTCGCTGATCCCCTACCGGCCGGAACTCTATCCCCTGCTGGCGGAGCAGGTGACGGAGGCGCGGGTGCTGGCGCTGTTCCGCCACCGCGGCGCCACCGCCTGCCGCCGCTACGACCTGCCGCTGCTGCAGGCCTTCAACTTCGTGGTGGACGATGTGCTGGAGGGCGGCGTGAATGCCAGCCTCAACCTGGACGGGCATGGCAAGAGCCATTCCTTCCGGTTGCTGGGGCTGACCGTGCGAGTGCCGCGGGCGCTGCTGACGCCGCCGGAATAGCCGCAACGAAACCACGCCTTCCGCGTTGACGCCGGCGTGACCTATTTCATGTTCGCCACCGGCATCGAGAACAGCAACCCGACCATCGAGGGCGGGCGGGTCCGGCGTGATGAGCTGGAGGAATGCGGCCATTATCAGCGCTGGCGCGAGGACTTCGCGCTGGTGCAGGAGATCGGCTGCGGCTTCCTCCGCTATGGCCCGCCGCTGCACCGGACGCTGCTCGGGCCGGGGCGGCATGACTGGGCCTTCGCGGACGAGACCTTTGCGGAATTGCTGCGGCTGCGGATCGTGCCGATCGTCGATCTCTGCCATTTTGGCGTGCCGGACTGGATCGGCAACTTCCAGAACCCGGATTTCCCGGCGCTTTTCGCGGACTACGCCCACGCCTTCGCGCAGCGCTTCCCCTGGCTGCAGCTCTATACCCCGGTGAACGAGATGTACATCACCGCGCTGTTTTCCGCCCGCTATGGCTGGTGGAATGAGCAGCTCTCGTCAGACCAGGGCTTCGTCACCGCGCTGAAGCACGTCGTCAAGGCGAATGTCCTGGCGATGCAGGCCATCCTGGAGGTCCGGCCGGATGCGATCTTCATCCAGAGCGAGTCCACCGAGTATTTTCACGCCAACAGCCCCGCCGCCATCGGCCCGGCGGAGATCCGCAATGCCGAGCGCTTCCTCTCGCTCGACCTGAATTACGGCCAGCGGATCGAGTCCGAGATGTACGACTACCTGCTCGACAACGGCATGACCCGCGACGAATACCGGTTCTTCCTGCAGCACCGGATGAAGCGCTGGTGCGTCATGGGCAATGACTACTACGTGACGAACGAGCACCTGGTCTCGCGGGATGGGCAGACCCGCCCCTCGGGCGAGGTCTTCGGCTATGCCACCATCACCCGCCAATATTACGACCGCTACCGCCTGCCGGTCATGCACACCGAAACCAACCTGCGCGAAGGGCCGAACGGCGACGAGGCCGCGACCTGGCTCTGGAAGCAATGGGCGAATGTGCTGCGGGTGCGCAATGACGGCGTGCCGGTGGTGGGCTTCACCTGGTATTCCCTGACCGATCAGGTGGATTGGGTCCATGCGCTGCGCTTTTGCCACGGCGATGTCGATCCGGTTGGCCTCTACGACATGGACCGCAGGATCAGGCATGTCGGCCGTGCCTACCAGAAACTGATCGCCGATTGGCGGGACGTGCTGCCCGCGCAGAGCCTCTGCCTGCAGGTTCCCGTGCACATGCTGCGCGAGCGCGACGGCTGGCCCCCGGGCGAGGGCCGCGATCCGCCCGACTCCGGTGCCGCCGACCGGCCGCGCGCCGAACCATCCATGCCCGAGGGAGGGTCCACGGTATGACCGCGCGCTTCACGGACCAGGTCGCCATCGTGACCGGCGGCGGCAGCGGCATCGGCCTCGCCACGGTGCTGCGCCTGGCCTCGGAGGGCGCGCGGGTGGTGGCGATCGGCCTCGATCCCGGCCGCACCGAAAGGGCGGCGCAGCAGGCGCGCGGGGCCGGCGCGCCGGAGGCCTGGGGCGCGGTCTGCGACGTGGCCGACGAGGCGACGGTGGAGCGGACGGTGGCGGAGGCGCTGCGCCGCTTCGGGCGGCTGGATGTGGTGGTGAACAATGCCGGCATGATGCTGTTCAAGCCGTTGCAGGACTATACCAGCGCGGACTGGCAGCGCGTGCTGGGCGTCGACCTGATGGGCGCGGTGCATTTCACCCGCCTCGCCTTCCTGCACATGGCGAAGGGCGGCGCCATCGTGAACGTGGCCAGCGTGCATGCGGCAATGACGACGCCGCTGGTCGCGCCCTATGCCGCGGCCAAGGCGGCGGTGCTCTCCCTCACCCGCTCCGCCTCGATCGAGGGGCGCGACAAGGGCATCCGCGCCAATGCGGTGCTGCCGGGCGCGGTGGACACGCCGATGCTGTGGGAGAATCCCAACGTGAAATCCGGCGTGGAGAAGATCGACCCGAAGGATGTCGGCAAGCCGGAGGACATCGCCGCGGCGATCGCCTTCCTCGCCTCGGACGACGCCCGCTTCGTCACGGGCGCCGCCCTCGCCGTGGATGGCGGCAGGCTGGCGAAGCTCTAACCGCCGGGTGCTCCCTGCGTATTGACGTAGAGCGCAAACAGCGATTGCGCCGCCGACATGAACAGCCGGTTCCGGTTGCGGCCGCCGAAGCAGAGATTGGCGCAACGTTCCGGCAGGTGGATATGGCCGATCGGCACGCCGGTGCTGTTGAAGACGCGCACGCCGTCATATTCCGCGGTCATGCCCCAGCCGCACCAGAGGTTGCCGTCCACATCCACGCGGAAGCCGTCCGGCGTCTCCTGCGGCTTGCAGGCGATGAAGACGCGCCGCCTGGAAAGGCGCGCACCGTCCACGTCATAGGCCAGGATGTTGCGCGGCTCGCTGCGGCTCTCGATGACATAGAGGATGCGCTCGTCCGGGCTGAAGGCCAGGCCGTTCGGGTGGTTCACGTCATCCGCCACCAGGGTGATCTCGCCGCTCCCGCCGTCGATGCGGTAGATGTTGGTATGCGGCAATTCCGGGTCGGTCTTGATGCCCTCATAGAAGGCATAGAGGCCGAAGGGCGGGTCGGTGAACCAAATCGAGCCGTCGGACTTCACCACCACGTCGTTCGGGCTGTTCAGCCGCTTGCCCTGGAAGCTCTCGGCCAGCACGGTGATGGCGCCATCCGGTTCGAAGCGCACCACGCGCCGCCCGGCATGTTCGCAGGCGATGATGCGGCCCCGGCGGTCCCGGGTATGCCCGTTGGCGTTGTTCGAGGGCTTGCGCCAGACCGAGACGGCGCCCGTCTCCTCCTCCCACTTGAGAACGCGGTTGTTCGGGATGTCGCTCCAGAGCAGGCAGCGCAGGTCGCCGATCCAGACCGGCCCTTCGCCCCAGCGCGAGCCATGCCAGAGCCGCTCCACCGCCGAGAGCGGCAGGTGGTATTTCCTGAAGCTCGGGTCCAGCGCGACGATGGCGGGATCAGGATAGCGTTCGCTTGGTTTCCAGCCTTCGGCCATGATGTCTTCCCCCCTCTGTCGTTCAGCCGCCAGGCGCGCCCTGGGTGTTCACGTAAAGCGCGTAGAGCGACTTGCTCGCCGCCATGAACAGCCGGTTGCGGAATCGGCCGCCAAAGGCGACATTGGCGCAGCGTTCCGGCAGGCCGATATGGCCGATCGGCGTGCCCGCCGGATTGAGCACGCGCACCCCATCCAGCTCCGCCGTGCCCATGCCCCAGCCGCACCAGAGATTGCCATCCACATCGATGCGGAACCCGTCCGGCGTCTCGCCCTCGCGGCACTGGTGGAAGATGCGGTTGTTGGAAAGCTTCCCGTCCTCGGCCACGTCGAAGACGCGGATGACGCGTGGCGTGGCGGCGGCCTCCACCACGTAAAGCCGCCGCTCATCCGGCGAGAAGGCCAGGCCATTGGGACGGCCGATCTCGCCGGTGGCCACGGTGACCTGGCCGGTGCGACCATCGACGCGGTAGAGGTTGGTGGGCAATTCCGGCTGCGCCATCTCGCCCTCATAGAAGCCGAGGATGCCGAAGGGCGGGTCGGTGAACCAGATGCTGTCATCCGATTTCACCACCACGTCGTTCGGCGCATTGAGCCGCTTGCCGTCGAAGCGGTCGGCGATGACGGTGATGCTGCCGTCGTATTCGGTGCGCGTTACCCGGCGCGTCAGATGCTCGCAACTGATGAGCCGGCCCTGGCGGTCGCGGGTATTGCCGTTGCTGTTGTTGGAGGGCTGGCGGAAGACCGAGACGCGGTTCGTGGCCTCGTCATAGCGCATCTGCCGGTTGTTCGGGATGTCGCTCCAGATCAGGCAGCGCTGGTCGCCGAACCAGGCGGGGCCCTCGCTCCAGCGGCAGCCGGTGCCGAGCCGCTCCACCGCCGCCAGCAATAACCGGTAGCGATTGAAACTCGGGTCCAGAACTTTCACTGCTGGGTCGGGATAGCGTTCGACCGCCGGCGCCTGTCCGAAGGCCGGCGTCGCGGCAAGCACCGCGGCGGCGCCCAGCAGGCCCCTTCTGGTATGGTGCATTGGTGTTCCTCCCATGGCGTTCTGCCTGGTCCGGGGAGGCTAGCACGAAGCGCGGCGCTTGGAGCCAGCCCCTGGCGGCGCCATGCTGTGGCAAACGCGAGGAGGCCCGCCATGCATATCTCCCCCCTTGGCCCGCCCACGGGCGCCGATGCCGTGCCGGACAGCCACGGCCTCAATCTCTGGCGCGCCGATCCTTGGGCGCGGCCGCTGCTCGGCCTCTATCTGGCGCCGGAATTGCTGGCGCATCTGGAGCCGCATCTGGACCGCATGGGCGCGCTGGCCGGCGGCAGGCTGGATGAGCTGGCCGGGCTCGCGGACCGCAATCCGCCGGTGCTGCACCAGCGCACGCGGCGCGGCGAGGATGCGCAGCGCATCGCCTACCACCCGGCCTACCAGGAGATGGAACGCGTCGCCTTCGGCGAATACGGGCTGGCGGCGATGTCGCATCGCGCCGGCGTGCTGGGCTGGCCGGAACCGCTACCGCCGGCCGCGAAATACGCCCTGACCTATCTTTTCGTGCAGGCGGAATTCGGCCTCTGCTGCCCGCTCTCGATGACCGATGCGCTGGCCCGGACGCTCCGCAAATTCGGTGATCCCGCGCTGGTGGCGCGCTACCTGCCGGCGCTGACCGCGACCGATCTGGACGCGCTGCGCCAGGGCGCGATGTTCATGACCGAGCAGGGCGCGGGCTCCGACATCGCCGCCACCGCGGTGCGGGCGGCGCCGCTGCCGGACGGAAGCTGGGCGCTCACCGGCGACAAGTGGTTCTGCAGCAATCCCGATGCCGGCATGGCGCTGGTGCTGGCGCGGCGCGAGGGCGGGGCGCCGGGGCTGCGTGGCGTGTCGCTCTTCCTGCTGCCCCGCGAATTGCCCGATGGCACCAGGAACCGCTACCGCATCGTGCGGCTCAAGGAAAAACTCGGCACCCGCTCCATGGCCTCCGGCGAGATCGCGCTGGAGGGGGCGGTGGCTTGGCTGGTGGGCGACCCGGAGGCCGGGTTCCGGCAGATGGCGGATATGGTGAATGCCTCGCGCCTCTCGAACGGCATGCGCGCGGCCGGGCTGATGCGCCGGGCGGTGACGGAAGCGGTCTTCGTGGCACGCAACCGCATCGCCTTCGGCAAGCACATCGTGGAGATGCCGCTGATGCGGCGGCAACTCGTGAAACTCATGCTGCCGATGGAGCAGGCGCGCAGCATGATGTTCCAGACCGCCGAGGCGCTGCGCCGCAGCGATGCGGGGGAGGCGGGCGCCTATCCCTTGCTCCGCATCCTGACGCCGCTGCTGAAATTCCGCGCCTGCCGCGATGCCCGCAAGGTCACCGGCGATGCGATGGAGGTGCGTGGCGGCTGCGGCTATATCGAGGAATGGGCCGATCCCAGGTTGCTGCGCGATGCGCATCTCGGCAGCATCTGGGAAGGCACCAGCAATATCGTGGCGCTGGACGTGCTGCGCGCCGCATCGCGGGAGGGCTCGCTGCTGGTGCTGCGGGCGCATCTGCACGGGCTGCTCGGCAATGGCGCGGAACTGCCGGAAGCCCTGCCGGCGCTGGACCGCGCCATGGCGCTGGCGGAAGCCGCGCAACGGGACCAGGCGCTGGCACGGCAGGCGGCGAGCGCGCTCTATCATCTCACCTCCGCCTGCGCGATGGCCTGGGAGGCCGGGCGGCTCGGCGATGCGGAGCGGCTGGCCCTGGCGCGGCTGGTGCTGCGGCACCGCGTGCTGCCGCGCGACCCGCTGGAAGCGGCGGCGGCGGAGGTTCCGGATGCGCTGCTGGCCAAGGCGTTGGCGGCATGATGCCGGCCGAGCGGGAGGCGCTAGCCTCCCTGCTGGCCGCGGCGCGGCGGGAAGGCAGGCAGATCGTCGCGCTGCCGGAGGCGCTGGTGCCGGCGGATGCGGAGGAAGCCTATGCCGCCGCGGCGCTGGTCGCGGCGCAACTGGGCTGGGCGCCGCTCGGCTGGAAGGTCGCCGGCACGACGGAGGAGATGCGCCGGCGGCTGCGCATGCCGGAGCCCATCTTCGGCCGCAGCTTCGCGCAATTCCTGCACCGGGCCCCCGCCAGGCTGCGCCACGCCACGCTGCTGGACCCGATCGTGGAGGCGGAATTCTTCTTCCTGCTGGCCCGCGACCTGCCGCCGCGTGACACGCCCTGGACGGCAGAGGAGGTGGCGGCGGCGGTGGCCGCCGTGCATGCCGGCATCGAGGTCGCGGAATGCCGCTTTCCCGGCACGGCGCTGCCACCCTTCAGCGCCATCCTGGCCGATGGCAGCGGCGCCGGCCACTACGTGCTGGGGCCGGAGATCGCGGATTGGCGCGGCGCCACGCTGCCCGCCATGCCTGTTGTGGTGGAGGTGGATGGCGTGGTGCGGCGGCGCGGCAGCGGCGCCGAGGTGATGGGTGACCCGCTGCTCTCGCTCACCTGGCTGGCGAACCGGCTGCCGCGGGCTGGGGCGCATCTCCGTGCGGGTGAGTGGATCAGCACCGGCACGGCCAGCGGCATGCTGGCACCGCGGGCCGGCGCGCAGGTGGTGGCGCGGTTCGGCGACCTGCCGGGCTTCGGGATCAGCTTCGAGGCGGCATGAACGAGGACGCGCCGCTTTCCGCCCGTGCCGCGGCGACGCGGCAGCGCATCCTGGATGCGGCTTGCGTCGAATTCGCGGCCAAGGGCCTGGCGGGCGCGCGGGTGGACGAGATCGCCGCCCGGGCCGGGGCCAACAAGCGCATGCTCTACGCGTATTTCGGCAGCAAGGAGGATCTCTGGCTGGTGGTGCTGGAGGATGCCTATGCCGCGAAGCGGGCGGAGGAACGCGCACTCGACGTGGAAGCGCTGCCGCCCGTGGAGGCGATGCGGCGCCTGGTGGAGTTCAACCTGCGCTACACGGCCGCGCATCCGGAATTCGTGGCGCTGCTGAACCAGGAGAATATCCACCGTGCCGCCTATCTGCAGCGCTCCGCCCAAGTGCCGGCGATGTATTCGCCTTTGCTGGACTCCTTGCGCGCGGTGCTGGCACGGGGCGGGGCCGCAGGGGTGTTCCGGCGGGATGTGGACCCCTTGCAGCTCTATGTCACCATCGTGGCGCTCGGGCATTTCTACCTGGCGAATATCCACACCCTCTCCACCATCTTCGGCGCCGGGCTGGAGCGGGAGGCGGCGCTCAGGGAGCGGGAGGCGCATTGCGTGGCGGTGGTACTCGGCTACCTCCGGCCTTGACTCGGGGCGGCGGCGCGGCAGAGTAACCAGGCAGTTACCCCGGGGAGGAAGCCCATGGCGGAACGCCGCATCGGCATCATCATGAACGGCGTCACCGGCCGCATGGGCACCAACCAGCATCTGGTCCGCTCCATTGCCGCCATCCGTGCCGATGGCGGCGTGGCGCTGGCCAATGGCGACCGGCTGATGCCGGACCCGGTGCTGGTCGGCCGCAACCGCGCGAAGCTGGAGGCGCTGGCGCGGGCCCATGGCGTGGAGCGCATTTCCACCGACCTCGATGCCTGCCTCCGTGATCCGCGGGACGAATTGTTCTTCGATGCCGCCACCACGCAGTTGCGCGCCGGGCTGATCGCGCGCGCCATCGCCGCCGGCAAGCACATCTATACCGAGAAGCCCTCGGCCGGCAGCCTGGCGGAAGCGCTGGAGATTGCGCGGCAGGCGCGGCGCGCGGGCGTCAAGCATGGCGTGGTGCAGGACAAGCTGTTCCTGCCGGGGCTGCGCAAGCTGAAGCTGGTGATCGACAGCGGTTTCCTCGGCCGTATCTGCGCGGTCCGCGGCGAGTTCGGCTACTGGGTCTTCGAGGGCGACCTGCAACCGGCGCAGCGCCCCTCCTGGAACTACAAATCAGCCGAGGGCGGCGGCATCATCCTCGATATGCTCTGCCACTGGCGCTACGTGCTGGACAACCTCTTCGGAGAGGTGAAGGCGGTCTCCTGCCTCGGCGCCACCCATATCCCGCAGCGCATCGGCGAGGATGGCCGGCCCTATGCCGCGGATGTGGACGATGCCGCCTATGCCACCTTCCAACTGCGGGGCGGCGTGGTGGCGCATATCAATTCCTCCTGGGTCACGCGCGTCCGGCGCGACGATCTCGCCACCTTCCAGGTGGATGGCACGCATGGCAGCGCGGTGGCCGGCCTGCAGAAATGCTGGACGCAGTCGCGCGTGAACACGCCGAAGCCGGTCTGGAACCCGGACGTGCCGCAGAGCATCGACTTCTTCGCCGGCTGGCAGGAGGTGCCGGACACCGAGCCCTACCCCAATGGCTTCCGCGTGCAGTGGGAACTCTTCCTGCGTCACCTGGCCGGCGAGGTGGCGACCTTCCCCTGGGACCTGATGGCCGGCGCCCGCGGCGTGCAACTCGCCGAGGCCGGGCTGCGAAGCTGGCGCGAGCGCCGCTGGATCGACCTGCCGCTGCTGGAGGCGTGAGCCATGCCGAGCATCGCACTTCCCGGGGCTGACGGCCGCATCACCGCCTTCGCCACCAGCCCGCCGCGCGAGTTCCCGCGCGCCACGCCACCCTTTCCACGCGTCGCACTCGCCGCCGCGCATGTGGTGGCGGACCCGCTGGCGGAGCAGGACCCCTGGCTGGACACCCGCATCGACTGGGACCGCACCATCGCCTTCCGCCGGCATCTCTGGTCGCTCGGCCTCGGCGTGGCGGAGGCGATGGATACGGCGCAGCGCGGCATGGGGCTGGACTGGGCCGCCGCGCAGGACCTCATCCGCCGTTCGCTCGACGCCATGCGCGACATTCCCGGCGCGGTGATGGCGAGCGGCGCCGGCACCGACCACCTGCCGCCCGGCCCCGACGTGACCCTGGACGACGTGATCCGCGCCTATGAGGAACAATGCGAAGCCATCGAGGCGATGGGTGGCCGCATCATCCTGATGGCCTCCCGTGCGCTGGCCCATGCGGCGCGCGGCCCGGCGGATTACGAAAGGGTCTATGGCCGCATCCTGGCGCAGGTCCGGCAGCCCGTCATCATCCATTGGCTCGGCGAGATGTTCGACCCGGCGCTGGCCGGCTATTGGGGCCATGACGACCATATGGCGGCGATGCAGACGGCGCTGGCCGTGATCCGCGACAATGCCGCCAAGGTGGATGGGGTGAAGATCTCGCTGCTGGATGACGGCAAGGAGATCGCCATGCGCCGCCGCCTGCCCGCCGGCCTGCGGATGTACACCGGCGACGACTTCAACTACCCCGCCCTGATCGCCGGCGACGAAGACGGGTATTCGGATGCGCTGCTCGGCATCTTCGATCCCATCGCGCCGGCGGTGGGCGGCGCGCTGGCGGCGCTGGCGCGGAACGACCTCGGCGAATTCCATGCCATCCTGGCGCCGACGGTGCCGCTCAGCCGCCACATCTTCCGGGCACCGACGCGCTTCTACAAGACGGGCGTGGTCTTCCTGGCCTGGCTCAATGGCCATCAGGGGCATTTCACCATGCTCGGCGGGCAGCAATCGGCGCGCAGCATCCTGCATTTTTCGGAGTTGTTCCGGCTGGCGGACCGGGCCGGGTTGCTCGGCGATCCCGACTTGGCGGTGGCGCGGATGCGGCACCTCCTGGCCCTGCACGGGGTGGCGTGATGGCTGCGCCCGGCCCGCTCTCGCTCAATACCGTGACGGTGCGCGATGCCTGGAACCTCGCGCAATGCATCGAGGGCTGCGCCCGGCACGGCATCCCCGGCATCTCCCCCTGGCGCGACCGGCTGGCGGAGATGGGTCTTGCCGCCGCGGCGCGGCGCATCCGCGAGGCGGGCTTGCGCGTCACCGGCCTCTGCCGCGGCGGCATGTTCCCGGCGGCGGATGCGGCCGGGCGGCGGGCGGCGATCGAGGACAACCGCCGCGCCATCGCGGAAGCCCAGGCGCTTGGCGCCGAATGCCTGGTGGTGCTGGGCGGCGGCTTGCCGCCGGGCTCCAAGGACCTGCCCGGCGCCCGGGCGATGTTCCGGGATGGCCTCGCCGCCGTGCTGCCGGAAGCCCGCGCCGCCGGCGTCACCCTGGCGCTGGAGCCGCTGCACCCCATGACCTGCGCCGACCGCAGCGTGCTCTCGACGTTGGCCCAGGCGCTCGACCTCTGCGACGAGATGGGCGAGGGTCTCGGCGTCGCCGTCGATGCCTATCATGTCTGGTGGGACCCAGACCTCGCGCGGCAGGTGGCGCGGGCTGGCCGCCGCATCGCCGCCTTCCATGCCTGCGACTGGCTGGTGCCGACCACCGACCTCGTCTTCGACCGCGGCATGCCGGGCGATGGGGTGATCGACCTGCCCGGCCTCCGCGCCATGGTCGAGGCCTCGGGCTACCGCGGCGCGGTGGAGGTGGAGATCCTCTCCCGCCGCTGGTGGGCGGAGGACCCGGAAACCGTGCTGCGCATCGTCAAGCAACGGCACGCCACAGCATGCTAGGCACCCGCCGCGCCCTGCTGCTCGCCGCCCTCGCCGCGCCCGCGCTTGGCCGGGCCCAGGACTTCCCCATCCGGCCGCTGCGGATCGTGGTGCCCTTCGCGCCCGGCGGCGCCTCGGACCTGGTGGCGCGGGTGCTGGCGGAGCCGCTGGGCGCCGCGCTCGGCCAGCCGGTGATCGTGGACAATCGCCCCGGCGCCGGCGGCAATCTCGGCGCCGAGGTGGTGGTGCGGGCCGCGCCGGATGGCCATACCCTCCTGATGGGCGCGCCCGGCGCGCTCACCGTGAACCCGCATCTCTACGCGAACATGCCCTTCGACCCGGCGCGGGACCTGGCGCCGGTCAGCCTGGTCTTCACCACCGACCACCTGGTGGTGGTGAACCCCGGCGTGCCGGCGCGGAACCTCGCGGAGTTCATCGCCCTGGCCCGGGCGCGGCCGGGCGCGATCTCCTATGCCTCGGCCGGCATCGGCGCGACCACGCATCTGTTCGGCGAGTTGTTTCGGCTGCGGGCGAGGGTGGAGCTGACCCATATCCCCTATCGCGGCAGCGGCCCGGCGGTGGCGGATCTGGTGGGCGGCACGGTGCAGGCGATGTTCGACCAGTTGCCCTCCTGCATCGGCCATGTCCAGGCCGGCCGGCTGCGCGCCCTGGCGGTGACGGGGCCCGCCCGCAACGCCCTGCTGCCGGCGGTGCCCACCGCGGCCGAGGCCGGGCTGGCGGATTACGTCGTCACCTCCTGGAACGCGCTGCTGGTGCCGGCGGGAACGCCCGCGCCCATCGTCCAGCGCCTCGCCGGGCTGGTGGCGGAGGCGCTGGCGCTGCCCGCAGTGCGGGAGAGGCTGGCGCCGCTCGGCGCCGACCCTGCCGCCTCCTCGCCGGCTGCCCTGGGCGCGCTGCTGCGGGAGGAGCGCGCGCGCTGGGGCCAGGTGGTGCGCGAGGCCGGGATCACGGTGGGTTGACCCGGGGCTTGACCGGACGGTGCCGCCGCCACCACTTGGTCCCAGCGCCGGGTTCGGCTATTCCGCGCCTGCACCGCATCAGGAGAGCGCTATTTTGAGGGCCTACAAGGGCGATGGCCATACCGACCGATTGAAGGCAGCCGCGGAGGCCAAGCGGAACCTGCTGGACCGGTTCCGCGCGCAGCCAGGCCCCGATGATCCGGCCGTCCAGCAGCGGCAGGCCGAGCGCAAGGCGATCGCCGAGGCCCGTGAGGCCCGCATCGCCGAACGCAAGGCTGCGCGCGAGGCCGAGGCGGCCCGCAAGGCCGAGGAAGAGGCCGCCCGCAAGGCCGAGGAAGCCGCGCGCGAGGCGGCCGCAGCCGCCGAGAAGATCGCCGAGGCGGCCCGCGCCCGCGCCCTGCTGGCCGAACAGAAGGCCGCCCGCGACGCCCGCTACGCCGCCCGCAAGGCGCGCCGCTAGCAGCGATCAGCCCGGCGGCAGCCGGCGGATGAAGCGCTGCTCGCCCGGCGGGGCCAGGCCCCGCCGGTGCCAGCCCAGGCGGCGGTAGAAGCCCGGCGCGCGCAGCCCCGGCCCGGTGCCGGTGAGCAGCCAGGCCTCTCGCCAGCCCTGCCGCGCCAGCCAAGCCTCGGCCTCCCGCAGCAGGGCCCGGCCGAGGCCGTGCCCCTCATGCCCGGGCAGGACGAAAAGGGCGAAGACGCTGCCCTGGCCCGCATCGGCGATGGAGAAGCCGGCGTCCCGGCCATGGTCCCGGGCGATCCAGCCGGCGCCCTCGGTGGCCAGCAGCGCCGCGACATTCCGCGGCGTAACCCCGGCGGCGGCCAGCGCCGCGCGGCGCATGGCGTTCTGCCGCACCGCGGTGCGGATGCGGAACAGGGTCGGGATATCGGCGGCGGTGGCGGGGCGGATGGCGATGCTCATCCCCGCGCCGCGAATTCCTCCAGCACCGGCAGCAGCCAGCGGCGCAACGCGGCAAAATCCTCGCTCATCGGGAAATGGCCGAGGCCGGGCATGATGCTGGCCCGCGCACCGGGGATGGCCTCGGCGGTGGCCAGCGTGTCCTCCGGCCGGCAGGAATAGTCGTAATCGCCGGTCAGCAGCACCACCGGGCAGCGGGTGGTGTCGATGCGGGCGAGTTTCGGCCGCAGGTCGCCCTCGCCCTTGTAGAAATGCAGGTCGCCTTTGAACACGCCGGGCCCGCCCTGCATGTAGTGCCACAGCGTCTCCCAGCGCCCGGCATCGGGGGATTTCGGGCTGACCAGGCCGGAGACCACGGCGGCGCAGACCTCGCCGCCATGGATATGCGGGTGGTGCAGCACCGCGGTGTCGTAATAGGGGTCCACGAAGGCGCTGCCCTGCAGGCCGATGACGCCGCGCAGCCGCTCCGGGTGTTCCGCCGCCAGATCCAGCACGATGCGGCCGCCGATGGAGCAGCCCATGACCAGCGGCTGCTCCAGCCCCAGCGCCCCGGCCACTGCCAGGACCATGCCGGTATAGCCGGCGGTGGTGAGGCGGTATTCCTCGCCCTGCCAGCCCTCCGGCGGCGAGGATTTGCCATGCCAGGGCATGTCGAAGGCGATGCAGCGGAAGCGGCGGGTGATCTCCGCGTCGTTCAGCAGCTCGCGCCACTGCCGGCCATCGCTGCCGGCGGTGTGCAGCAGCAGCAGGGGAATGCCTTCTCCGGCCTCCTCGAAATAGAGGCGGTGCGGCCGGCCTTCGAGTTCGAGGCGGAGGTAGCGGCCGGTGATGGGCTCGATCATGTCCCGGCCCCTTCCCGCAGCAGGGCCAGCGCCCCCTTGAACCAGAAGAGATGCGCGAAGAAGGGCACCAGGTCGCCCTCCAGCCGCAGCGCGCCATGGCGGCGGAGCGCCATCAGGTCGTGCCAGCCGGGCGGCGGCTCGGGCGCCAGGAAGCGGGCGAAGCCAGCGGGGTCCAGCCTGAGTGCCAAGGTGAAGGAGGGCAGCACGAAGGGGCCGGGCCGCAAGCCCAGCACCTGGCCATCGCGCACCGTGAGCAGCCAGGATTCGGCGCCGACCTCCAGCAGCACATCGGCATCGAGGCAGCGGCCCCAGCGGCGGAGCGCCGGGGTGGCGGCGATGCGGGCGGGCAGCCCCTCCATCGGCAGCGGCATCGGTGGTTCCTTCTCCCGGGCCGAAGCTAGGGCGGCGGCGCGGGCCGGTCCATAACCCCCCTGGCTCCGGCGCCCTGCCGCGCTACATTCCAGGGCCTTCAGGAGTGTCCCGCCCGTGCATGTCACCTCCCCCGCCTTCAAGGAGAATGCGGCCCGCGCCCTGGCGAATCCCGGCCTGCAGAAGGCGCTGGGCACCGCCAAGGGCGCCTTCCTGGCCCGCCGCGCCGCCGCCGTCGCGGCCCTGCCGGAATTCGAGCGGCTGCGGGAGATCGGCCGCGACATCAAGAACCACACCCTGGCCAACCTCGACTTCTACCTCGAAGCCTATGAGGCCAAGGTGAAGGCCGCTGGCGGCCAGGTCCATTGGTGCTCCACGGCCGATGACGCGCGCGCCACGGTGCTGGCGATCTGCCGCCGGGCCGGCGCCCGAACCGTGACCAAGGGCAAGTCGATGATCTCCGAGGAACTCGGGATCAACCAGCACCTGGAGGCGCATGGCATCCGGCCGGTGGAGACCGACCTCGGCGAATACATCCTGCAACTGCGCCAGGAAGCGCCCAGCCATATCATCGCCCCCGCCTTCCACCTGAACCGCGAGGATTGGGAGGCGGATTTCCGCCGCCTGCACACCGACCTGCCGGCCGACCGCGTCTTCGCCGAACGCCGCGACATCATGACCGAGGCGCGCGGCAAGCTGCGCGGCAGCTTCCTCGCCGCCGATGTCGGCATCACCGGCGCCAATTTCCTGATCGCCGAGACCGGCAGCAGCGTCATCGTCACCAACGAGGGCAATGGCGACCTAACCCAGACCCTGCCGCGCGTGCATATCGCGCTGGCCAGCATCGAGAAGGTGGTGCCGACGCTGGAGGACGCGACCAGCCTGCTCAGGCTGCTGGCGCGTTCCGCCACCGGCCAGGATTTCTCGGTCTATACCACCTTCTCCACCGGGGCGCGGCGCGAGGCCGATCTGGACGGGCCGGAGGAATACCATGTGGTGCTGATCGACAACGGTCGCTCCAACATGATCGGCACCGACTTCCAGGAGATGCTGCGCTGCATCCGCTGCGCCGCCTGCATGAACCACTGCCCGGTCTATGGCGTGGTCGGCGGGCATGCCTATGGCTGGGTCTATCCGGGGCCGATGGGCAGCGTGCTGACGCCCTCCCTCGTCGGCATCGAGAAGACCGCGCTGCTGCCGAACGCCTCCACCTTCTGCGGCCGCTGCGAAAGCGTCTGCCCGATGAAGATCCCGCTGCCCAAGATGATGCGGCACTGGCGGGAGCGGGAATTCGAGCGCCACCTGACGCCGGCCGGCATCCGCGGCAATCTCGGCGCCTGGGCCTTCCTGGCGCGGCGGCCCGGCCTCTACCGGCTGGCGACGCGGGCGGCGATCGGGGCGCTCGGGCTGCTCGGCCGCGGCAAGGGGGCCTTCCGCTCGCTGCCGCTGGCCGGGGGCTGGACCGGGGGGCGGGACCTGCCGGTGCCGGAGCCGGGCGGCACCTTCATGGCGCGCCATGCGAAAACCCGGCGGCAGAGGCATGCGTGAGACCCCTGGGCATGCACCGGACCAGGGGCTAGGACCGAAGCGATGAGCAAGGACGCTATCCTCGGCGCCATCCGGCGCGGCCTGAAGCGTGGCCCCCTACCTGCGGACCAGGCGGCGATGCTGCAGGGGCGGCTGGCCACGCATCCGCGCCACCTGATCCCGGCGCGCTCCCGCCTGCCGCGGCCGCAGCAGGTGGCGCTGTTTGTGCGGAATGTCGAGAAGGAATTCGGCACGGTGGAGCGGGTGCCGGATCTCGCCGCGGTCCCCGCCGCCGTGGCGGACTACCTGGCGGCGCAGAACCTGCCCTCGCGCTTCGTCATGGCGCCGCATGCGGAACTCGCCGGCATCCCCTGGAAGGACCGGCCGCTGCTGGAATTCGAGGCGCGGCGGGCGGAGGGGTCCGACCAGGTGAGCCTCCAGCACGGCTATGCCGGCATCGCCGAGACCGGCACCCTGATGTTCCCCTCCGAGGCCGGCCGGCCTGTCACGCTCAACCTCCTGCCGGAGACGGAGATCGTGGTGCTGCGCGCCAGCCGCATCCGCGGCGCCTATGAGGAGGCCTGGGACCTGCTGCGGGCGGAAAGCCAGGATACCCGCAGCGGCGGCTTCATGCCGCGCAATGTCATGCTGGTGACCGGCCCCTCGCGCAGCGCCGATATCGAGCAGACCCTGGAACTCGGCGCGCATGGGCCGCGGCGGCTGCATGTGGTTCTGGTGGATGACGACCCGGCGGCGCTGCCGATGGCCGATGCGGACGTGGCGCCGCCGGTCTCGGTGCCCGGCGGCCCGGCCGCGCCCGGGGACTAGGCATGCGATGGCGGCGCGACGAACCAGCGGACTGACCGAGCACGACCGCGCGCTGTGGCGCGCCTATACCATGCAGGCGCGGGTGGCGCCGCTGCCGGGCCATGCGCTGGAGGCGGCGACCCCTGCGGTGGTCTCCACCCCCGCCGCGGCCCCGCCGCCCCCCAGGATCGCGCCCGCAGCGGCACCCTCCCGCGCCGCCGGCCCGGCGCGCGCCGCCGAGTTGCATATCGGCGCGCCCCCCGGGCGGCCTCGACGGCAAGCGCTGGCGCGACCTGCGGCGCGGCCGCACCCGGCCGGAACGCACGCTCGACCTGCACGGCAGCCGCGCCCATGACGCGCATCTGGCGGTGCGCCGCTTCCTGGCCGAGGCGCAGGCGGATGGGCTGCGCTGCATCGCCATCGTCACCGGCAAGGGCTCCTCGCTGGAGGGCGGCGTGCTGCGGCGGGAGCTGCCGCATTGGCTGAATGCGCCGGAGCTGCGTGGCCTGCTGCTCGGCGCCGCGCATCCGCATCAGGCGAATCCCGGCGCGGTGCACCTGCTGCTGCGCCGCGCCGCCAGCCACCGGGGGCCTAGCCGCGCATGACCCCCTTCGGCGCCCGGCTGCGCGCGCTGCGCCAGGCGCGGGGCCTTGGCCTGAAGGAGCTGGCGGCGGCGCTGCATGTCTCTATCCGCCTATCTCTCGGCGCTGGAGCACGGGCACCGGGGCCGGCCCTCGCCGGGGCTGATCCATCAGGTGAACGAGTATTTCGGCCTGATCTGGGACGATGCCGAGGAAATGGCGCGGCTGGCGCGGCTCTCGCATCCACGGGTGGTGCTGGACACCGCCGGCCTCAGCCCCGAAGCGACCGAATTGGCGAACCGCCTGGCACGGGAGATCCGGCACCTGCCGCCGGCCGCGGTCGCGGCGCTCGCCGCCGTGCTGGATGCGCTGCCGCCGGAGGGCTAGCGCAGGCGTTGCTTGGGCGGAAGACCGGGAGGGCGCTGCCCTCCCGGACCCTCCCGGCAGGCCGGAACCCGGCCTGCACCGGTTGCAGTTTTAGCCTGCCTCCTGCCGGTCCAGGGGGCGAAGCCCCCTCCTATGCCGTTCAGGGGCGCTCCGCCTCGACCAGCGGCCCGCCCAGCAGCCGCGCCGCATGCGTCACCTTGCGGCGGCCATGGGTGCGGGCGGTGAGCAGGGTCGCGGTGTGGCGGTTGTCGTGCAGTTGCGCCAGGCCGAAGCCATGGCTCCGCAGCAGCAGGAAGTGGTCGGTGACGCGCAGCAGGTACCAGCCGGGATCGAGCCCGTCGCGGACCAGGCGCAGCAGGCTCGGCCGTGGTGCCTCCGGTAGCACGAGCGGCGCGTGCGGAATCCCGTCCGCCGCCAGCGCGGCCAGCAGGTCGCGCCAATAGGCGGTGACGATCGGGCCGCTTTCCGGGTACCAGGCCGGCGCCGCGGCGCGCAGCAGGGCGCTGGCCTCGGCATAGTCCCGGCCCGTCGCCAGGGCGAGGGCGGCGGGGCCGCACCAGGGGGCAAACCCGTCATTCTCGGCCGCCAGGTCGTCATGGCTGCGTAGCCCGGCGGGCAGCAGCAGCCCCGCCTCGTCGCCAAGGGTGGCGACAAGGCTGCGGCGGCCGGAATCGGCCCGGTTTGCCTCGCTGCGATCGGTCTCGGCCCGCAGACCGGCAGGCCCGGCAGCGGTGCCGGGCTGGTCCTGGAATTCCATGGGCCTGGTCCCTTGTGCGCTGCGGCACCCCCAATGCTGCGCCGCACCACACAAGATCGTGACCCCATGGCCCGCCGTCAACAGTGATCTCGCGCGGCCGCGAGATTTCGCCCTAATGTGGCGGATTCCGGTTGTTCCGGCCAGAGCCGCGACGCCGCCCTATCCCAGCAGCACCCCATGGCCGCGCAGGAAATCCAGCAGCGGCAGCAGCGGCAGGCCAAGGATGGCGCTGTGCTCGCCCCGGATGTCGCGGAAGAGGTGCGGCCCCAGCCCCTCCAGCCGATAGGCGCCAACCGAGGCCAGCAGCTGCTCCCCTCCGCCGCCAGATAGGCGTCGAGGAAAGCGTCGGAGAAGTCGCGCATGGTGAGGCGCGGCCCGGCCAGATGCTGCCAGACCCGGCCGCCATGCCGCCAAGCGACCATGGCCGTCACCAGCTCATGCGGCCGGCCGCGCAGCGCCAGCAACTGGGCCCGGGCAGCCGCCAGATCGGGCGGCTTGTCGAACCAGGTGCCGTCGCAGACCAGCAACTGGTCGCAGCCGATCACCAGCGCCTCCGGATCCCGCCGGGCAATGCGCTGGGCCTTGGCCTCGGCCAGCAGCAGGGCGGCCTCGCCGGGGGGAGCCCCGCCGCCCCGGCGCTTGCCTTGATCGCCGCCTCGTCCACCGCGGCGGCTTGCGCGGTGAAGCCGATCCCGGCGGCCTCCAGCACCGCCCGCCGGGCCGCGGAGGCGGAGGCGAGGACCAGCCGTGGTTCCGGCTGCTGGATCATTCGCGCGGCTCCAGCCGCGGCTGGCTGACGCCGAGCACCGCGGCGGCCGGGTCCTCCGGCGCGGCGCCAGGGGCGCGGCCGCGGCGGACATGCCAGGCCTCCATCAGTTGCAGCACGGTGGCGGCGGTTTCCTCGATGCTGCGGCGCGTCACATCGATCACCGGCCAGCCATGCTGGCTGCAGAGCCGGCGCGCCGCCAGGATCTCCGCCTTCACGCTGTCATGGTCGACATAGTCGTTGGTGTCCTGCCGCACCCCGGAAGCGCCGATCAGCCGCAGCCGGTGGCGGCGGATTTCGATCAGCGCATTGGTCTCGATGGTGAGGCCCACCACCGGGCAGGGTGGTTCGTCGAGTTCCTGCGGCAGGGTGGCATTGGGCACGATCGGCACATTGGCGGCCTTGATGCCGCGATTGGCCAGGTAGAAGCAGGTCGGCGTCTTGCTGCTGCGGGAGACGCCGACCAGGCAGACATCGGCCTCCGCGATCCCCGCGGTGCCCTGGCCGTCGTCATGCGACAGCACGTAGTGCATGGCGTCGATGCGGCGGAAATAATCCGCATCCATCACGTGCTGCGCCGCCCGCTTCTCCCGCGCCCGGGCGCCGAGCTGGCCTTGCAGCAGGTCCACCACCTGGTCGAGCACCGAGAGGCAGGGCACGCCGAGCCTTTCGCAGCTTTCCTCCAGCCCGTGCCGCAGGCTGCGGTCCACCAGGGTGAAGAGCACCGGGCCGGGCTCATGCTGCAACCCCTCCAGCACCCGGTCGAGTTGCAGGCGGGAGCGGATCAGGCTCCAGCGGTGATGGATCACGTGATGGTCCTCGAACCGCGCGAGGGTGGCGCGGGCCATCGAGTTCAGGGTCTCGCCGGTGCTGTCGGAGACCAGGTGCAGGTTGATGACTCGGTGGGACATCATGGGAGAATAGCGTGGGTTTCTGGGGATATCGGGGAAAACTCCGTCCCCTCCGGCGGGTTCGGTGGAAAACCAGGGAGAGGGCGGCACCTCGCCGACTCACGGGAGGATTTCGCGACCCTCCCGCCCATGAGTCGGGGCGGATCGGATTCCGCCAGGGGCTTCAGCGACTTGGCGGCCTGCCCTCACGTGGATGGGGCTGTGGATGGATGCGCCGGGACTTGCCTCCCCGTGATCCACAGGCCCAACAGCTCTCCACCCCCTTCTAGAAAACCTGTTTTCTTGCGAGAGAGAGGCCGATGGAAAGCGATCCGACGGCTTCGACGAGTGCGGCGGCCCCTGGCGGGGGCAAGCCGCTGCTGCGTGCCCTGGGGGGCGAGGCGGTCTGGCCGCCGCCGCTCTGGCTGATGCGCCAGGCCGGCCGCTACCTGCCGGAATACCGTGCGGTGCGGGCGGAGGCCGGGGATTTCATCGCGCTCTGCACCAGGCCGGAGCTGGCGGCGGAGGTGACGCTGCAGCCGATCCGCCGCTATGGCTTCGATGCGGCGATCCTGTTCTCCGACATCCTGATGGTGCCCTGGGCGATGGGCCAGCCGCTCCGCTTCGCCGAGGGCGAGGGGCCGCTGCTCGAACCCGTGCGGGACGCCGCGGCGATCGGCGGGCTGGCGGTGGAGGGGGTGGCGGAGCGCGCGGCGCCGATCCTGGAGACGCTGCGGCGGGTGCGCGCCACGCTCGATGCGGAGGCGCGGCGGGTGGCGCTGATCGGCTTCGCCGGCAGCCCCTTCACCGTCGCCTGCTACATGGTGGAGGGACGCGGCGGCCGGGATTTCGCCGCGGCGCGGGGCCTCGCCTATGCCGACCCGCTGCTCTTCGGCCGGCTGATCCGGATGCTGGTGGAGGCGAGCACGGAGTATCTCTGCGCCCAGGCCGAGGCCGGGGCGGAGGTGCTGATGCTCTTCGACAGCTGGGCCGGGCTGCTGCCGCCGGCGCAATTCCGCCGCTGGGTGATCGAGCCGACGGCGCAGCTGGTGCGGGCGGTGCGGAAGCGCCATCCGGCGATCCCGATCATCGGCTTCCCGCGCCTGGCCGGGCCGATGCTGGCGGAATACGCGCAGCGCAGCGGCGTGCAGGCGCTGGGCCTCGATACCACCATGGATCTCCGCTGGGCGGCCGGCGCGGTGCCGGCGGGGATGGCGTTGCAGGGCAACCTCGACCCGCTGGCCCTGGTGGCCGGCGGCGCGGCGCTGGAGGCGGAGGCGCGGGCCAATCTGGCCGCCATGCGCGGCCGGCCCTTCGTCTTCAACCTCGGCCACGGCATCGTGCCGCAGACCCCGCCCGAGCATGTGGCGGCGCTGGTGCGGCTGGTGCGGGCGGGGTGAGGCCTTCGGTGGCTCTTGACCGGCTGGCACCCGGGCGCATCTGGTGCGCGCGATGATGGAAAGGCCAGGCATGCGGCGGGTGGCGGTGGTGCTGTTCAATCTCGGCGGGCCGGATGCGCCGGAGAGCGTGCGGCCCTTCCTGGAAAATCTCTTCACCGACCCGGCCATCCTGCGGGTGCCGGGCTTCATCCGCCCCTGGCTCGGCCGGCTGATCGCGGCGCGGCGGACCAAGGCTGCCTGCGAGAATTACGCCATCCTCGGCGGCGGCTCGCCGCTGCGGGAGCTGACCGAGGCGCAGGGCCTCGCGCTGGAAGCCCTGCTGAACGCGGAGGCAGGACCCGCGGCGGAATACCGCTGCTTCGTCGCCATGCGCTACTGGCACCCCTTCAGCGATGCGGCGGCGCGCGCGGTGCGGGACTGGGGGGCGGAGGAGGTGCTGCTGCTGCCGCTCTATCCGCAATTCTCCACCACCACGACCGGCTCCTCCATGCGGGCCTGGGGAGAGGCCGCGGCGGCGATCGGCCTCGACCTGCCCACCACCACGCTCTGCTGCTGGCATTCCGATGCCGGCTTCACCACGGCCACCGCCGCGCTGGTGCGGGCGGCGCATGACCGGGCGCGGGCGGAACTGCCGGCATCGGTGCCCCTGCGGCTGCTGTTTTCCGCGCATGGCCTGCCGGAGCGGATCGTCAAGGCGGGCGATCCCTACCAGTGGCAGGTGGAACGCAGCGTCGCCGCGGTGGTGGAGCGGCTTGGCATCGAGAGCCCGGATCATGTGGTCTGCTACCAGTCCCGCGTGACGCCGCAGAAATGGCTCGGCCCCAGCACGGAGGCCGAGCTGCAACGGGCGGCGCAGGACCGCGTGGCGGTGCTGGTCTGCCCCATCGCCTTCGTCTCGGAACATTCGGAGACGCTGGTGGAGCTTGACGTGGAATACCGCGAGGCGGCGCATCGGCTCGGCGTGCCCGGCTATTTCCGGGTGCCGGCGCAGAACAGCGACCCCGGCTTCATCGCCGCCCTGGCGGGGCTGGTGCAGCGCGCGCGTGGCAGCGGCCGCATGCTGTGCAGCTACGCGGGCGGCCGGCAATGCCCGAAGCAGCATACCGGCTGCCCCCATACGAGGGCCGCGCTGCGCGTGAAGGACGCCGCGTGATGCCGCCTCTCCCGCCGGCGGCGGTGCTCTTCGACTGCGACGGGGTGCTGGCCGATAGCGAGGGGCTGGTGAACCGCCTGGTCGCGGCCGAGCTCACCGCGCGCGGCTGGCGGCTTTCCGCGGAGCAGGCGCGCGAGACCTTCCTCGGCATGGCGCTGCCCGACATGCTGCCGGTGATCGAGGCGCGGGTCGGCTGCCTGCCGGCGGATTGGGCGCTGGTGCTCTCCGACCGCATCGGCCAAGCCTTGCTGGCCGAGGTGCAGCCGGTGCCCGGCGCGATGGCGGCGGTGCGGGCGGTGGTGGCGGCGGGCATCCCGGTAGCGGTGGCCTCCAATTCGGCGCGGGCGGAACTGGCGGCCAAGCTGGCGCGGCTTGGCTTGGCGGAGCCTTTCGCCGGCCGCGCCTTCAGCTTCGAGGATGTGCGGCGGCCGAAGCCGGCGCCCGACCTCTATCTGGCGGCGGCGCGGGCCTGCGGCGCCGACCCGGCGCAATGCGTGGTGGTGGAGGACAGCCTGCTTGGCGCCGAGGCGGGGATGGCCGCCGGCTGCCGGGTGCTCGGCCTGACGCTGGAGACGGATGCCAGGGTCTTCGAGGCGATCGGCGCCCTGCCCTTCGCCGCCATGGCGGCGCTGCCGGGCCTGCTGGGGCTTGCCGCGGCATGACGGTGGATGCGCTGGCGCCCTTCTATCTCTGGACCAAGGCTTTCCACCTGATTTCGGTCTTCGCCTGGATGGCGGGGCTGTTCTACCTGCCGCGGCTTTTCGTCTACCACACGCAGGTGGCTCCCGGCGGCGCCGAGAGCGAGCGGTTCAAGACCATGGAGCGCCTGCTGCTGCGGGCCATCATGAACCCGGCCATGGTCGCCGCCTGGCTGCTGGGGATCACGCTGGTGCTGACGCCTGGCGTGGTGGATTGGCGTGCCGGCTGGTGGCACGGGAAGATGCTGGGCTTCCTCGGCATGACGGTGTTCCACCATCATCTCGGCTATGCGCGGAAGGATTTCCTGGCGGACCAGCGGCGCCATTCCGAATGCTATTGGCGAATCGTGAACGAGGTTCCGACCCTGCTTCTGGTGCTGATTGTCGTAATGGTGATCGTGAAGCCCTTCTGAAACTTAGAGAAATACTTGACTTCCCGGCAGCTACCGCCACCTGCTGGGTTGACGGATCATGGTGCAATCCCTATGGTTGTGCCGTTACCCCGCCGGCAGCGGGCCGCCTCCAAGGGCTGGCTGCCATCTGCTTTCCCTCCTCTCCTCCTCCTCGGGACATCGCCGGCCGGCGGCCCCGACCCCTTCCGGGTCGTGTTCGCGGCACAGGCGGAAAGGCCGGGGCCACGCGCGGAATTCCGCCGCGCTGCTGCCACCGGCGTCATTGGGAAGGGTCCCGTTCCCCTCGCATCCGGACGCGCCGCGCCATGCATCTTTCCGAACTCAAGGCCAAAAGCCCCGCTGACCTGCTGTCCTTCGCCGAGGAATTGCAGATCGAGAACGCATCCTCCCTGCGGAAGCAGGACATGATGTTCGCGATCCTGAAACAACTCGCCGAGAACGAGCAGGCGATCTATGGCGAGGGCACGCTGGAGATCCTGCCGGACGGCTTCGGCTTCCTGCGCAGCCCCCAGGCGAATTTCCTGCCCGGGCCGGACGACATCTACATCTCCCCGGCCCAGGTGCGGCGCTTCGCGCTGCGCACCGGCGACACGGTGGAGGGGCAGATCCGGGCGCCCAAGGACGGCGAGCGCTACTTCGCGCTGCTCAAGGTCAATGCCATCAATTTCCGAGCCGCCGGAGGCGCTGCGCCACCGGATCAATTTCGACAACCTGACGCCTCTCTACCCCAACCGGCGCCTCAAGATGGAAAACCCGGAGGCCGAGAGCGCGGCGAAGGGGCCGAGCAAGGACTATACCCATCGCGTCATCGACCTGATCGCGCCGATCGGCATGGGGCAGCGCGCGCTGGTGGTGGCGCCGCCACGCACCGGCAAGACGGTGATGCTGCAGAACATCGCCAAGTCCATCACCGCCAACCACCCCGATGTCTTCCTGATGGTGCTGCTGATCGACGAGCGGCCGGAGGAAGTCACCGACATGGCCCGCACCGTGCGCGGCGAGGTGGTGGCCTCCACCTTCGACGAGCCGGCCACGCGCCACGTGCAGGTGACGGAGATGGTGCTGGAGAAGGCCAAGCGCCTGGTCGAGCACAAGCGCGACGTGGTGATCCTGCTGGACAGCATCACCCGCCTCGGCCGCGCCTATAACAGCGTGGTGCCGAGCAGCGGCAAGGTGCTGACCGGCGGCGTGGATGCCAATGCGCTGCAACGCCCGAAGCGCTTCTTCGGCGCGGCGCGCAATATCGAGGAAGGCGGTTCGCTGACCATCATCGCCACCGCGCTGATCGATACCGGCAGCCGCATGGACGAGGTGATCTTCGAGGAGTTCAAGGGCACGGGTAACTCCGAGTTGATCCTCGACCGCAAGCTCTCGGACAAGCGCACCTTCCCGGCGATCGATATCACCAAGTCCGGCACCCGCAAGGAGGAACTGCTGGTGGACCGCGCCACGCTGGCCAAGATGTGGGTGCTGCGGCGCATCCTGAACCCGATGGGCGTGCAGGATGCGATGGAGTTCCTGCTGGACAAGCTGAAATACAGCAAGACCAACCAGGACTTCTTCGACGCGATGAATACCTGAGGGCCGCCGCGCCTGCCGGGCCATTACCAAGGGGGGCGCGAGCCCCCCCTTTTTCGTCTGCCGACCAGGGGAGAGGGCATGGAGCAGAAATCCGACACGAGCCTTGCCGATATCCTCCGCGCCGCGGTCTTCGCCGGCCGCGTCCACGCCACCCACCGCCGCAAGGGCATGGCCTCCGAGCCCTATGTGAACCATGTGCTGGAGGTGGCGGAGATCCTCGCCACCCATGCCGCGCCATCGCAGGCGATCATCGCCGGCCTGCTGCATGACGTGGTCGAGGACAGCGACCAGGACCCGGAACCCACCACCCTCGAACACATCGCCGCGCAATTCGGTGCGGCGGTGGCCGGCATCGTCGCCGAGGTCTCGGATGACAAGTCGCTGCCGAAGGAGGTGCGGAAGGCCTTGCAGGTGCGCCAGGCGCCCAAGGCCTCGGAGGTGGCGAAGCTGGTGAAGCTCGCCGACAAGATCTCCAATCTTCGCGCCATCACCTTGAGCCCGCCGGCGAATTGGGACCATGCGCGGCGGCTGGAATATGTCGGCTGGGCCGGGCGCGTCGCGGCCGGGCTCCGCGGGGTGAACCCGGCGCTGGATGCGCTGTTCGACGCCACCTACCGGGATGCGGTGGCGCGGCTGGCTGTCGAGACCTGACCGGAAAAATTTCTGGCCGGAATCAATCCGGCCAGAACGCTGGTTTTACGGAATGAACACCGTGCTTCCGGTTGTTTTCCGGCTTTCCAGCGCCCGATGGCCCTCCGCCGCATCCTTCAGCGGAAAGCGCTGGTTGATCTCGATCTTCACCGCGCCGCTCTTCACCACCTCGAAGAGGTCCTTGGCCGTGGCCACGAGATCCTCGCGCTTCGCCGTATAGGTGTTCAGCGTCGGCCGCGTCACATAGAGCGAGCCCTTGGCTGCCAGGATGCCGAGATCGGGCACCGCGACGGGGCCGGAGGCATTGCCGAAGCTGACCATCAGCCCGAGGGGCGCCAGGCAGTCGAGCGAGGTGGTGAAGGTGTCGCGGCCGACGCTGTCATAGACCACCGGCACCATGGCGCCGCCGGTGATCTCCTTTACCCGGGCCGGGATATCCTCATTGGTCAGCAGCGCATGCGCCGCGCCATGCCCTTTGATGAGTTCCGCCTTCTCCGGCGTGGAGACCACACCGATCACCGTCGCGCCCAGATGCTTCGCCCATTGGCAGAGAATGAGGCCGACGCCGCCCGCCGCCGCATGCAGCAGGATCGTCTCGCCAGCCTTCACGGCATGGGTGCGGCGGATCAGGAATTGCGCGGTCATGCCCTGCAGCATCATCGCGGCCGCCTGGGTGAAGTCGATCCCCTCCGGGATCTTCACCAGCCGGTCGGCATTGACGCAGCGCGCCTCGGCATAGGCGCCGAGCGCGCCGGCATAGGCCACCCGGTCGCCCGGCTTGATATCGGTGACGCCATCGCCCACCGCCTCCACCACGCCGGCGCCTTCCATGCCGATGGTGGCCGGCATGGAGGGGGCCTTGTAGAGGCCGGTGCGGAAATAGACGTCGATATAGTTCAGCCCGACCGCCTTTTGCCGCACCAGAGCCTCGCCCGGCTTGGGATCGGGCAGCGGCACCTCCTCCCACACCATCTTCTCGGGGCCGCCGTGCTCATGGACGCGAATGGCGTGGTTCATCGGAATGGTTCCTTGGCATCAGGCCCGGGCATGCGGGTATGCCACAGGCTGCGGTGCTCTAGATCAAGCAGGTAGCGTTTGGTAGCCGGGCCGTCGCCGCCGGAATAGCCGCCGAGCGCCCCGCCCGCCGCCACCACGCGGTGGCAGGGGATCAGGATCGGGATCGGGTTGGCGCCATTGGCGCCTCCGATGGCGCGGGCGGAACGGCAGCCGATCTCGCGGGCGATCGCGATATAGGACCGCGTCTCGCCCGTGGGGATGCGCCGCAGCGCCGCCCAGACCGTCTGGCGGAAGGGCGTGCCGTGGGGTGCCAGCGGCAGGTCGAAGACCACCGGCCGCCCGTCGAAATAGTCGTGCAGCAGGCTCGCCGCCCGGCGGAGCAGCGGTGTCTCGGTGCGGTCGCGGCCGCGGCCCCAGTCCAGGGCGACGATCGCCCCCTCCTCTTCCGAAAGGGTGATATCGCCGAGGGGGGGTGATGAGTGAGAGTTGCGGCATGGCAATCAGCGGGGCGGATGCGACACCGCCCCGCGCCTCCCGTCAAGCATTCCGCATCCGATCAAGCGCAATGGTGAGCGCCGCGGGGTCGGTCACCGGCAGGGAGCAGGTGCCGCCGCGGCAGACATAGGCGGCGGCCCTGCCCGCCACGGGCCCCTTGCCTTGGGCGGGGTGGCCGGCGGGCAGGCTGGCGGGGTCGGGCGCGCGCAGCAGGGCCATGGCGGGGTCAGGATGCGCCAATGCCACCTGCGCCAGGGCCTGGGCCTCCGGGGAGGCCGGGTCGCCGGCGATCACCAGGCTGGCGCCCTCGGTCAGCAGGTCCGCGGCGGTGAGCAGCAGGGGCATGGCAGCCAGGCCCTGCTCCTGCCCGGCGAAGGCGCCGATGGTGGCCTCGGCGGCGATCCGCCAGCGGTCCTCGCCGGTCAGCAGGAAAAGCCGCGCCTGCACCTCAGCCAGCATGCCATTGCCGGAGGGGGTGGCATTGTCGCCGGCGGTGCGGCCACGCACCAGCACATCCCCGGCATCGTCGGCGGAGGTGAAATAGCCGCCATCGGGGGCCGCGAAGTGCCGCTCCACCGCCTCCGCCCAGGCGATGGCCTGGCGCAGATAGGCGGCCTCGCCCGTGGCTTCGTGGAGGGCAAGGGCGGCGCGGGCCATGGCGGCATGGTCCTCCAGCAGGCCGGCGGCGCTGGAACGACCCTGGCGCCAGGCATGCAGCAGACGGCCATCCGGGGCCGCCATGCCGGTCGCGACGAAGTCGAAGGCACGGCGGGCGGGAGCCAGCCAGTCCGGCCGGCCGAAGACGGCGGCGGCGCGGGCCAGGGCGCCGATCATCAGCCCGTTCCAGTCGGCCAGCACCTTGTCGTCGCGGCCGGGCCAGATGCGGCGGGACCGGGCCTCGAACAGGACGGCGCGGGAGCGGGCCAGGACGGCCTCCTCCGCCTCGCCCAGGGGATCGGGATGGGCACGGCGGTTCAGGATGCTGTGGCCTTCCCAATTGCCTGATTCGGTCACGTCATAGACACGGCGGAACAGGGCGGCATCGGGGCCGAGCAGGGCATCCACCTCCGCCGCGGTCCAGACGTAGAATTTGCCCTCCTCGCCCTCGCTGTCGGCATCCTGAGTGGCAGCGAAGGCGCCGCCCTCGGCCAGCATCTCGCGCAGCAGCCAGCCGACGGTTTCCTCCGCCCGCTCCGCATAAAGGCGGTCGGGCCGGCCGGCATGGGCCAGGGCCAGAAGCTCCAGGATCTGGGCGTTGTCGTAGAGCATCTTCTCGAAATGCGGCACGAGCCAGATGGCATCCACGCTGTAGCGGGCATAGCCGCCGCCGAGATGGTCGTAGATCCCGCCCTGGCTCATGCGCCGCAGCAGCAGATGCGTGACCTCGACGCAGGCCGGCTGGTCCAGGCGGAAACGCATCTGCCAGAGGAAGCGGAAGACCGGCGGGTTGGGGAATTTCGGCGCCCCGGAGAGGCCGCCTTCCTCCTGGTCCGTGGCCTTCACAAGGGCCAGGGCGATACGGTTGAGCTGCGCTTTCCCCGGCACCGGCCCGGGGGTGGTGGCGGCCATGCGGGTCAGGGCGCCCTTCAGCGCCGAGACATTCTGCAGGACCTTGCCGTCCTCCTCGCGGTAAGCGCCGGCGACGCCCTGGAGCACCTGCCGGAAGCTCGGGCGGCCGTAGCGGGGCTCCGGCGGGAAATAGGTGCCGCCCCAGAAGGGCTCGGCCCTGGGGGTCAGGAACATCGTCAGCGGCCAGCCACCATGCTCGCCCAGCAGGTGCAGCGCGTTCATGTAGAGTGCGTCGATATCCGGCCGCTCCTCCCGGTCCACCTTGATATTGACGAAGAGCGCGTTCATCAGCGCCGCCGTCTCCGGGTCCTCGAAGGATTCATGGGCCATGACATGGCACCAGTGGCAGGCGGCATAGCCGACCGAGAGCAGGATCGGCTTGTCCAGGGATTGGGCCTCGGCCAGCGCCTCCGGGCCCCAGCTTCGCCAATGCACCGGGTTCCCGGCATGTTGCAGCAGATAGGGGCTGCTGGCATGGCGCAGCTGGTTCTCGGGCGGGGGGGAGCGTGGCATGGCTGGACATCGGGAGCCCTGGTCGCAAGGGGATGTGGTCGCTACATGGGTCGCGGGAGGCGACTTCACACCCGCCTCCCGCCCATCCTGCGGAGAGACGCCGTGACCGATGCGCCCGTTCCTGACGCCTTGCAGCAGGATCCGCCGCCCTATTTCAGTGCCCATGTCTTCGTCTGCTGCAACCGGCGGCCGGAGGGGCATCGGCGCGGCAGTTGCGCGGCCAAGGGCAGCGAGAAGCTGCGCGACTACATGAAGGCGCGGGCCAAGGAACTTGGCCTGAAAGGGGTGCGGGTGAACATGGCGGGCTGCCTCGACCGCTGCGAATTCGGCCCGACCATGGTGATCTACCCCGAAGGGGTCTGGTACCGGCCGGCGAGCCCGGCGGATATCGACGAGATCCTGGAAACCCACCTCCAGGGCGGCGGCAGGGTGCGGCGGTTGCTGCTGACGGAACGGGACGTGCTGCCACCCAAGGGGTGAATTGGCCCAGGCTTACATGAATTCGGATGTTATCTTCGCCCTGGCCTCCGGTGCCGGGCGGGCGGCGGTGGCGGTGCTGCGGCTCTCCGGCGCTGGCACTGGTGGAGTTGTGGTGGCGCTGGCTGGGGCCTTGCCGCCGCCACGCCTGGCCAGCCTCCGCCGCCTGCGCCACCCGTCAAGCGGCGAGGTGCTGGACCGGGCGCTGCTGCTCTGGTTCCCAGGGCCACGCAGCTATACCGGCGAGGATGCGGCGGAACTGCACCTGCATGGCGGCCCGGCGGTGATCGCCGGGGTCGCGGAGGCGCTGGTAGCCGCCGGCGCCCGCCCGGCCGAGCCCGGTGAGTTCAGCCGCCGTGCCTTCCTGCACGGCAAACTCGACCTGACCGCAGCCGAGGGCATCGCCGACCTGGTGGCGGCGGAAACCGCGGCGCAGCGGCGCCAGGCGCTTCGCCAGGCGGAGGGGGCGCTGGCCGCGCTCTATGGCGGCTGGGCAACACGGCTGACCCGTCTGCTGGCGCAGCAGGAAGCCTTCATCGAGTTCGAGGATGAGGACCTGCCGGCCGGGCTGGATGACGCGGTGGGCCGGGCGGCGGCGGCGCTGCGGGCGGAGATGGCGGCGCATCTGGCCGACGGCGGAAGGGGCGAGCGGCTGCGGGATGGCCTGCTGGTGGCGATCCTCGGCGCGCCCAATGCCGGCAAGTCCTCGCTGCTGAACGCGCTGGTTGGGCGGGAGGCGGCGATCGTCTCCGCCCGGGCCGGGACGACGCGGGATGTGGTGGAGGCGCGGCTCGACCTTGGCGGCGTGCCGGTGACCCTGGCGGATACCGCCGGGCTGCGCGAGGCGGCGGACGAGATCGAGGCCGAGGGCGTGCGCCGCGCCCGGCGTCGGGCCAAGGAGGCTGACCTGGTTCTCGCACTCTTCGCCGCGGACCAGGCACCGGATGCGGAGACGCTGGCCCTGGTACGGCCGGGCGTGCTGGCCGTGGTGAACAAGGCGGATTTGGCGACGGTCCCGGCCTTGCTCGGCGGGGTGCCGGTGATCGGCCTTTCGGCCAGGACCGGGGATGGCCTGCCGGAACTGCGGGCGCGGCTGACGCAGGAGGCGGCGGCCCGGGCCGGGTTGGCAGCCGAAGCACCGCTGACCCGGCCGCGGCACCGCGCGGCCTTGCAGGACGCGGCGGGCTGGCTGGCGGAGCTGGACTCGGCGGTCCTGCCGGGATTGCGGGCCGAGGCGCTGCGGGCGGCGCTTCGGGCACTGGGCCGCATCACCGGCCAGGTCGGGGTGGAAGCGGTGCTGGATGCGGTCTTCGCGGAGTTCTGCATCGGCAAATAGGCCGGGGCCCTTCGGTGCCGGGACGGCCTCCGCTATAGAGCCGCCATGCATGACGAAATCTGGGATGTGGTGGTGGTGGGCGGCGGCCATGCCGGTTGCGAGGCGGCGGCCGCGGCGGCGCGCTGCGGCGCCCGCACCCTGCTGCTGACGCACCGCATCGGCACCCTCGGCGAGATGTCCTGCAACCCTGCCATTGGCGGGATCGGCAAGGGGCATCTGGTGCGCGAGATCGATGCCCTGGACGGCCTCATGGCCCGCGCCGCCGATGCCGCCGGCATCCATTACAAGCTGCTGAACCGGAGCAAGGGGCCGGCCGTGCGCGGACCGCGCGCCCAGGCAGACCGCAAGCTCTACCGCGAAGCAGTCCAGGCGCTGTTGCGGGCGACACCAGGCCTGACGCTCGCGGCCGAGGCGGCTGAGGACCTGATCCTCGGCACGGATGGCCGTGCCGCCGGGGTGGTGACGGCTTCGGGCCGCAGGATCGCCGCCGGGGCGGTGGTGATCACTACCGGCACCTTCCTTCGCGGCGAAATCCATATCGGCGAGCGGCGCATCCCGGCCGGCAGGGTCGGAGAGGCGCCGGCCATCGGCCTGGCGGAAACCCTGCGCCGGCTGGGGCTGCCGCTGGCCCGGCTCAAGACCGGAACGCCGCCGCGGCTGGATGGCAGGACCATCGACTGGGCAGCGCTGGAGCCGCAGCCGGGCGATGACCCGCCCGAACCGCTCTCCTGGATGACGGAGCGGATCGGGAACCGGCAGGTCGCTTGCGCCATCACCACGACCACCCCGGCCACCCATGACCTGATCCGCGCCAACCTGCACCGCAGCGCCGTTTATGGCGGGCGGATCGAGGGGGTGGGGCCGCGCTACTGCCCCTCCATCGAGGACAAGGTGGTGCGCTTCGCCGACCGCAGCCGGCACCAGATCTTCCTGGAGCCGGAGGGACTAGACGACGACACGGTCTATCCGAACGGCATCTCCACCAGCCTGCCGGAGGAAGTGCAGGCGGCGCTGGTCGCCTCCATTCCCGGGCTGGAGCGAGCGCGCATCCTGCGCCCCGGCTATGCCATCGAATACGACCATGTCGACCCGCGCGCCCTGGCACCGAGCCTGGAACTCCGCGCAGTGCCGGGGCTGTTCCTCGCCGGCCAGATCAATGGCACCACCGGCTATGAGGAAGCGGCGGCGCAGGGCCTGCTGGCCGGGCTGAACGCTGCCTGCCGGGCTGCCGGGCAGGTGCCGGACCGGGTGCTGCATCGGGGCGAGGCCTATGCCGGGGTGCTGGTGGATGACCTGGTGCTGCAAGGAGTGACGGAGCCCTATCGGATGCTGACCGCCCGCTCGGAATTCCGCCTGGCGCTGCGGGCGGACAATGCCGGCTTGCGGTTGACGGAGAAGGGCATCGCCTGGGGTTGCGTCGGGCCAAGCCGAGCCGCGGCGCATCGGACCTTCAGTGCCGCCGTGCAGGAGGCGCTGGCGCGGGGCCGGCAGGATGGCGCCAGCCCGGCGCGCTATGTCGCCGCAGGGGTGCCGGTGAACCAGGACGGGCGCTGGCGGAGCGCGCTGGAGGCGCTCGCTCTTCCCGCCATGACGGCGGAAGCGGCGCTGCGGCTTTTCCCCTGGCTGCGGGACCTGCCGCCGCGGGTGCGGGCGGAATTGGACGCGCAGGCGCTCTATGCCCCCTATCTGGAGCGGCAAGCCGCGGAGTTGCGGGTGCTGGAGCGGGAGGAGCGCCTGGCCATCCCGCCGGTGCTGGATTTCGCCGAGGTGCCCGGGCTTTCCGCGGAAATGCGCCAACGCTTGGCCAAGGCTCGCCCGGCGACACTCGGTAGTGCCGGGCGGATTCCAGGCGTCACGCCGGCTGCGCTTGCGGCCCTCTGTGTCCATCTGCGCCGGTCCGAGGCGCGTTTCACGTGAAACCGGAGACGCTGTCGGACTTCGGCGTTTCACGTGAAACAGAGGCCAAGCTGCACGACTTCCTGGCGCTGCTGCAACGCTGGAACGCGCGTATCAACCTGGTTGCTGAAGCCGATATGGCCGTGCTCTGGCGGCGGCACATGCTGGACTCGCTCCAGCTTGCCCCGCTGCTGCCCCGTGGCGATGGCACCATCACAGACCTCGGCTCCGGCGCCGGCTTCCCGGGCCTGGTCCTCGCCCTGGCGACAGGCAGGCCAACCCATCTGGTCGAATCGGACCGCCGCAAAGCCGCCTTCTTGATCGAGGCGGCCAGCACCCTTGGCCTGCACCGGGTTTCCGTGCATCCCCTCCGAATCGAGGCGGCCGCCCTTCCACCATCCGCGGTTCTTACCGCCCGTGCGCTCGCGCCATTGCCGGATCTGCTGCGCTACGCGCACCGCCTGCTGGCCCCGGACGGCATTGCGCTCTTTCCGAAAGGGCGTTCCGTCGCTCAGGAATTGACGGCAGCCGCCCGGGGCTGGAATATGCGGATCGAACGGTTCCCGAGCCGGACCGACGCCTCTTCCACCATCCTCCGCATCAGCGAGATCCGTCCTGTCGGCGCAAAAGCCTGATCGCGCGATGCCTCGTGTCATCGCCCTCGCCAACCAGAAGGGCGGAGTCGGCAAGACCACGACAGCCATCAACCTGGCGACCGTCCTGGCGGCGGAGCATCGCGTGCTGCTGATCGACCTCGATCCGCAGGGCAATGCCTCGACCGGCCTCGGCATCTCCCGCGCGGATCGCGGCATCGGCAGTTATGCGCTGCTGATCGAGGAGCGCCCTTTGGCCGAGGTGATCCGCCCGACCGCCATCCCCAAGCTCTCCATCGTGCCCGCCGATCCGGACCTGGCCGGCGCCGAGGTGGAATTGGTGGGCATCCAGGACCGCGAGCACCGTTTGCAGGACATCCTCTGGGCAGTGCCGGATGTGTTGCGGCGCTACGACTACATCTTCCTGGACTGCCCCCCCCTCGCTCGGGCTGCTGACCCTGAATGCCTTGGTGGTGGCGGAAAGCGTGCTGGTGCCGCTGCAATGCGAATTCTTCGCGCTGGAAGGCGTCACCCAGATCACCCAGACCATCGAGCGGGTGCGCCATGCCCTCAACCCGAGATTGGCGCTGGAGGGCATCGTGCTGACCATGTTCGATCGACGCAACAACCTGTCGGAGGCGGTGGCCTCCGATGTCCGCGGTTATTTCAAGGACCAGGTCTTCGAGACGATGATTCCCCGGAGCGTCCGGATCAGCGAGGCGCCATCGCATGGCCTGCCCGTCACCCTCTATGATTTCCGCTCACCGGGCGCCCAGGCCTATGTGAAGCTGGCAACCGAGTTGCGTCGGCGGGAACGGGAACGGGCGCGAACGAGGAAGAAGGCATGACGACGACGGTGAGGAAGGCGCCGCGGCTTGGACGCGGCCTCTCCGCCCTGCTGGGCGAGGCACCCGCCGCCTCTGCCCCGGGCGGTGCCGAGGCGCTGCGCAGCCTGCCGATCGAGAAGCTGGAGCCCGGCCCCTTCCAGCCGCGCGGCCCGATCGACCCCACACCGCTCCAGGAATTGGCGGATTCGATCCGGGAGCATGGCGTGCTGCAACCCATCCTCGTGCGCCCGAAGCCGGACCAGGAGGGCCACTACCAGATCATCGGCGGCGAGCGCCGCTGGCGGGCCGCCCAGCTCGTGCCGCTGCACGAGGTGCCGGTGGTGGTCCACAACCTCACCGACCGCGAGGCCATGGCGGCCGCGCTGGTCGAGAATCTCCAGCGCCAGGACCTGAACGCGCTGGAGGAGGCCGAGGGCTACCGCCGCCTGCTCGACGAATTCGGCCTGACCCAGGATGCGCTGGGCCAGTCCGTTGGGAAAAGCCGCAGCCATGTGGCCAATACCCTCCGCCTGCTCGGCCTGCCGGACCGGGTGCGGGAATTGCTGCGGGAGGGCGCGCTCACTGCCGGCCATGCCCGCGCCCTGCTCACCACGCCCAATGCCGAGGTGCTGGCCCTGCAGGTGGTGGATCGCGGCCTGAATGTCCGCCAGACCGAGGCGCTGGCCGCCAGCAAGCCGCGCGACCCCGCCGCCCGCCCAACCACCCAGCCCGATCCCGAAACTGCGGCGCTGGAGCGGGAATTGTCAGGCCGCCTCGGCCTCAAGGTGGCGATCCGGCATGGCGGGCGCGGCGGGCAGGTCACCATCCATTACCGCGATCTCGACCAGTTGGATGGGGTGATCCGGCTGCTGCAGGGCTGACCGGCGCTCAGCGCCGCGCGGCGGCCTGCCGTGCCAGGCCGAGCACCGCGTTCCGCGCCACCGTCACACTGGGCAGGCCGGTGGTCTTGGTCCGCCGCTCCGCCTCCAGCAGCGCCGCTCCGGCCGTCTCCAGCGCCTCCGGCCGCCAGAGGCGCAGCGCGCGTTCGAAGCCTGGCTTGTGGCGGAAGAAGACCGGCGGGCGGAGCCCTTCCAGCGCCGCGCTGGCCGCCGCGCCGCCGGCCACTGCCAGGGCCGCAAGATGCAGCCGCTGCACATGGCGGAGCGCCGCCCGCACCACCTGCACCGCATTGGCGCCCTCGGCAAAGGCGGTATCGAGCGCCCGGTCGGCGGTGCCGACCTCGCCCGACATGGCCGCCATCAGCGCTTCCTCCAGGTCGAGGGCGGAGCCCTCCGCCACGCAGGCCACCGCATCCTCCGGCGTCACCCTGCCGCCGGCACCGACATAGAGCGCCAGCTTCTCCAACTCCCGCCGCAGCAGCATGCGATCCTCGCCGAGGCGCTGCGCCAGCCAGTCCAGCGCCGCCGGCTCGGCCGAGACGCCAAGCTCCCCCAGGATGCGGCCGATCGAGCCCGCCAGTTCCGGCCCGCGTTCGCGGTAGCAGGCAATCACCGCGGCATTGGGTGCCGGCTCCAGCAGGGCGCGCAGCTTGGAACGGGAGGCGAGTTCCGGCGCCTCCAGCACCACCAGCCCGGGGCCGGGGCCGGCCAGGGCCGCCTTGGCCGAAACGGTGAAGCCATCCCCGGTATCCCGCACCCGCACCAGGCAGCGGCCGCCGGTGAGCGGCGGGCTGGCCGCCTCAGCCGCCAGCAGCCCGGCGTCGCGCCAGGCATCACGGGGCACCTCCACCAGGCGCAAGGCATCGCCCGCGGTGACGGTGCGCACCAAGGCCTCCGCCCTTTCGCGGATCAGCCCGGGGTCGTCGCCATGCAGCAACACCACGCGGGTCTGGCCGGGATCGGTGAGGAAGGCGCCGACCCGCCGGGCATCCAGCTTCGCCATGGCTCAGGCCGGGCGGCTTTCCTTCCGCCGCCGCAGCTCCAAGGCTACGCGGCGGTAGATTTCCTCGGAAAGCTGTTCCACCAAGCGGGCTTCCATCGCATCCCGCGCGGAATCGGCCGCAAAGAATTGCAGGTCGGGGATATTGAAGGAATCGATGACCCGGGTGGGAATGCTGGAGGCGGCCACGGGCTGCGGCGGCACGGACAGGGTGGTCAGGGTCCAATTGCCGCTTGCGGTGTAGCGAAGCCGGGTGATGGCACCGTCGCGCCGATAGCCCAGCGCCTCCGCCCCATAGCTGATCCCGACCACCAAGTTGTAGCGCGCTGCCGTGCCGGGCGCGCTGCCCTCGAAGCGACGTTGCAGCTCGCGCCGCAGCAACTGGCCCGAGCGTTCGCCGATATTGGCGACGCGCACCGCCGCGAGCTCCTCGCGGAGATCGGATGCGCTGCCATCCGCCTCCGTTACCGGCGCATAGAGAGGCCGGAAGCCGCAGCCCGAAAACCCCAGCAGCCCGGCCAGGCCAAGCAGCCGGCGGCGCGAGGAAATTCCGGTGAAACCTGGATTATCCACCAAATATTTCCTGTTCATGCTCGGGGCCCGAACTAGACCACGAAATTGACGACACGGCCCGGGACATGGATGCGCTTCCGGATGGGGCGGCCGGCAATGGCGCGCTGCACATTCTCCTCCGCCTCCGCCTGGGCGAAGATGGTCGCTGCATCCGCATCCACCGGCACCTCGATCGTGCCGCGCAGCTTGCCCAGCACCTGCACGGCAAGCGTCAGCGTCTCGGCCCGCAGCAGCGCCGGGTTGGCCTCCAGCCAGGGCAGTTCCGCCACCAGCGCCGTCTCGCCGGGGCGAAGCAGCGACCACAGCTCCTCCGCCAGATGCGGCATCATCGGGCTGGCGAGGCGGGCAATGGCCTCCAGCGCCTCGCGCCGGGCGGCGCCGATGCCAGGGTCCGTCGCGCCCTCGGCCTCGGCGATGGCATTGGCGAATTCATGGATGCGGGCGACGCCGACATTGAAGGCGAAGCTCTCCAGCGCCTCGGTGATCGCGGCGATGGTGTGGTGCGTCGCCTGGCGCAGCTTGCGGGCGGCGCCCTCGGCGGCCCCGGCATCGGCGCCGGGCGGCGGCAGGCCGGGTAGCGCCGCGGCGGTCAGGCGGAACAGCCGCTGGGTGAAGCGATAGGCGCCGGCGACGCCGCTTTCCGTCCACTCCATGTCCCGCTCCGGCGGATTGTCGGAGAGGATGAACCAGCGCGCCGTATCCGCGCCGTAGCGGTCGATGATGGAGCCGGGATCGACCGTGTTGCGCTTCGACTTCGACATCGCCTCGACACGGCCGACCGTCACGGGCTGGCTGGTGCCACGCAGCACCGCACCGCCATCGGGCTGCCGCTCGATCTCTTCCGGATAGAGCCAGGTGCCGTCCGGGGCCTTGTAGCTCTCATGCGTGACCATGCCCTGGGTGAAGAGCCCGGCGAAGGGCTCGCCCGCCGAGACATGGCCGGTATCGCGCATCGCGCGGGTGAAGAAGCGGCTGTAGAGCAGGTGCAGGATCGCATGCTCAATGCCGCCGATATACTGGTCCACCGGCAGCCAGGCATCGACCGCGGCGCGCGTCACCGGCTCCTCCGCATGCGGGCTGCAGAAGCGGGCGAAATACCAGGAACTGTCGACGAAGGTGTCGAAGGTGTCGGTCTCGCGGCGCGCGGGCTTGCCACAGGCCGGGCAGTCCACATGCTTCCAGGTCGGGTGGTGGTCGAGCGGATTGCCGGGGCGGGAGAAATCCACATCCTCCGGCAGCTTCACCGGCAACTGCCCGGCCGGCACCGGCTGCACGCCGCAGGCTTCGCAATGGATCACCGGAATCGGGCAGCCCCAGTAGCGCTGGCGGGAGACGCCCCAGTCGCGCAGCCGCCAATTCACCACGCCGGTGCCGATGCCCCGCGCCTCCAGCGCCTCGATCGCGGCGCGCTTGGCCGGGCCGGTCGGCAGCCCGTTCAGGAAGCCGGAATTGATGATGGTGCCGTCATCCGTATAGGCGGTGTCGCCGATCGCGAAGCTGGCCGCATCGGCGCCCGGCGGCAGCACCACGGGCACCACGCCGAGCCCGTATTGACGGGCGAATTCCAGGTCGCGCTCGTCATGGCCGGGGCAGCCGAAGATGGCGCCGGTGCCGTATTCCATGAGCACGAAATTGGCGATCCAGACCGGGAAGCTCGCGCCCTCGATGAAGGGATGCGCGACGCGGAAGCCGGTGTCGTAGCCGCGCTTCTCCGCCTGCTCGATGGTGGCCTCGCTGGTGCCCATGCGGCGGCATTCCGCGACGAAACCCGCCGCCTTCGCATCGCGCGCCGCGGCGGCGGCAGCCAGCGGATGCTCGGCGGCCACCGCCAGGAAGCTCATGCCGAACAGGGTGTCGGGCCGGGTGGTGAAGACCTCCACCTCATGGATGCCCGGCGCCGGTGCCTCGGCCAGGTCGCCCACCGGCTCGGTCAGCTTGAAGCGCACCCGCGCGCCCTCGCTGCGGCCGATCCAATTGGCCTGCATGGTCTTCACGCGGTCCGGCCAGCGGTCCAGCGAGCCCAGCGCCTCCAGCAGGTCGGGTGCGTATTTCGTGATGGCGAAGAACCACTGGCTGAGCTGCTTCTTCTCCACCAGCGCGCCGCTGCGCCAGCCGCGGCCATCGATCACCTGCTCATTGGCGAGCACCGTGCCATCCACCGGGTCCCAGTTGACCCAGCTTTCCTTCCGCTCGACCAGCCCGGCCTTGAGGAAGTCGAGGAAGAGCTTCTGCTGCCTTCCGTAATACTCGACATCGCAGGTGGCGAATTCCCGCGCCCAGTCGAGCGAGAGGCCCATGCGCTTCAGCTCGGCGCGCATGGCGGCGATATTGTCGTAGGTCCATTTCCCCGGATGGATGCCGCGCTCCCGCGCCGCATTCTCCGCCGGCAGGCCGAAGGCGTCCCAGCCCATCGGGTGCATCACCAGATGCCCGCGCGCCCGCTTGTAGCGGGCCACCACATCGCCGAGCGTGTAGTTGCGGACATGCCCCATATGGATCTTGCCCGAGGGGTAGGGAAACATTTCCAGCACGTAGTATTTGGGCTGGCTGCCATCCGGCACGTCCGGCACGGCGAAGCAGCCGCGCCGCTCCCATTCCGCCTGCCAGCGCGGCTCGGCCTGCTTGAAGTCGTGGCGGATGTCCTGACGCGCGTCGGGATGCGTCTCGGGGCGGGCGTTGGTATTGGCGTCGTTCATGGCTGCCGGTGATTTGCCTGAGGTCAAGGGAATAGGCCGCCCTCGTCCCCGAGGGAAGGGCGGCCATGCGCGTCAGCGATCCCGCTCCGGCCCATGCCCGGGCGTGCCGCTGCATTGTGCCGCAGCCTGTCGGCCGGCGGCCGCCACGGTCAAGCAACGGCGCCGGAATGGGCCTTGCGGCGCGGCGCCATGGGGATACATCCCGGGGCGTGCTGCATCTCATCAAGCTCTCGGTCGGCCCCAAGGATGTCGGGCAGTTGCAGGCCATTCAGGCGCGCCGCGCGGTGGCCGACCCACCGCTGCGCCACCAGACCCGCAGCTTTCCGCGCCGGGCGGCGGAGATCCTGGCCGGCGGCTCCATCTACTGGGTGGTGGCGGGTTTCGTGCAGGTGCGTCAGCGTATCCTCGACATCCGCGAGGAAGCCTGGAACGACGGCACCTCATGCGCCGGGCTGGTGCTGGACCCGGCGCTGGTGCCGGTGGCGGCGCGGCAGATGAAGCCCTTCCAGGGCTGGCGCTACCTGGCCGCCGAGGCGGCGCCGCCGGATGTGGCGGAGGGTGCCGAGGCACGCGGGGCGGAGGCGCTGCCGGAAGCGCTGCGGCGGGAGTTGCGGAACCTCGGCCTGCTGTAGAGCGCCGGCGGGGCTTTGCCGCGACAGGCTACAGCGGCGTGCCGAACCATCAATTCGGCACGCCGCTGTAGCCTGTTGCTTGTAGAGCAGATTCACGCCTCCGGGCGGTTCCGCCCTGCGGCGATCTGCTCTATCCCCCAAGCACCGCCCGCACCCCGAGCAGCGCCGCCAACCCCGCCCCCAGCGCCGGCAGCAGCCGCCCGCGCAACGCCGCGAAGGCCAGCAGCCCGGCCGCCAGCCCGGCCAGCCGCGCCGGCAGCGGCACCGTCGCCGCGAGCCCGCCCGGCACCGCGATGGCCAATGCCACGAACCCCGCCAGCACCGCCTGGGACACCGCGCTGGCCCAGAGGATGAAGGGGTGATCCGGCCGCAGCGCGCCGGCCACCAGCAGCCCCGCCGCCCGCAACGCCAGCATCGCCAGCGCCGTCAGCAGCAGCGCGAGGTCAGCCTCGGCCACGCTGCCTGGCGCCCATCTGGCCGATCAGGAAGGCCGCGGTGCCGCCCAGCACCCCCGTGGCCAGCAGCCCCCAGGCCGGTGGCAGCAGCAGGGCCAGCGGAGCGGCCAGGATGCCGGCCAGGATGGCGCGGCGCGGCGCCACCGCGCGCAGTTCGGCGGCCAGCAGCAGGGCGAAGTAGAGCGGGTTGGCGAAGAGCAGCGCCGCCAGCAGCCCCCGGTCCAGCAGCGGCGCCAGCAGGTGCCCGGCCACCGTGGCCAGCCCCGCCCCGCCCCAGGACACCAGCGCGAAGCCAAGGAACCAGGGCAGCCGCGCCGGCGGCGCCAGGGCGGGCAGCACCCGCATGGCCGCCGCCCAGGGGGTGATGGCGATGAAGGGCAGCGCCAGCCAGCGGCGCCACCCCTCCGGCCGGCCGTCGAGCCAGGGCGCCAGCGCCACCGCCATTGGCAGGAAGCGGGCATTGGCGGCAGTGGCCCCCAGCACCGCCGGGGCGATGCCGCCAGCCGCAACGCCAGGGGCGGCAAAGGCCAGCAGCACAAGCTGCCCCGCCATGCCATAGACCAGCAGCGAGGCGCCGAGCGCCCAGCCGAGGCCGAGCCCGGCCTCCCGCACCGCCGCGCCGAAGGCGAGGAAGGTGGCGCCCATGGCGATGGCCGGGGCGCCGAAGGCGACGGCGGCACCCGGGCGGAGCGCGGTAAGGAAAGGCGGTGGGGCAGGCGGGGACATGCGGATGCCGCATCCTGGCACGGCGGGGCCGCCGCGGCACCGCCCTGTTCCGGGGCCGGCCGGCGGCGTGGTGCCTGGGCGTGGCGGGTGCGCCGTGCCGGTCCCTCGGCGCCTTCCGCGCGAGCGGGGATGGCCTGGCGGCCCAGGAACCAGCCCTGTTCCGCCTGGATGGGCCTGGAGCAGACGGCACTCCCCTGGACTCAGGCAGGCGCCGCAATGGGCTCGCGAGGGCAAGGAGCCAGGGCGGGCGACGCGTTCCCTGGAGCATGATGCGTTCACCTTCGTTCACGCATCATGCTCCAGGCCTTTGTTTGATCGCGTGATTCACGCTTTTCGGTGCGAGCACCTCAAGCGATCACGCTCTAATAGCCCATGCCGGAGGAGGCCGGGGCGGCGCCGGTATCCAGCGGGTCGAAGGCCGCCACCGGGGCATTGGCCTGACTACAGCCCGCACTGCCCGGGACGCAGGCAGCGGCCCGCGGCGACGGAGTTGGGGCGCAGCCGGCCGCCAGCAGCAACAGGGCGAGGAACGGAATTGGCCTGGACATCAGCAACCCTCCCTCCCGGCTTGAGTCCGCTCTTGCGGGTCTTGGCGCCGAAGTGCCTGCCCTTTGTCCGCACTCAATAACGCGCGGCGAAACGGATCGCCACCAAGGACCGGGCTGCAGCCCGCAGCCGTCAGCGGGAGGCCGACTGGCTCCGCAATTCCCGGGCGCGGGCGAGGACCTTGTCCTCCATCTCGGAGTTGGTGGCGGCGGAGACCGGGCTGTCCACCCATTGGCCGGTCCGGTCCTGGGTCTGGCGGAAGACCTGCACCCGGACGCCGTCGGAGCGGAGCTGGCGGCCCATCACATAGGCCTGGGCGCGGAAGCGCTCCCCCTGCGCGCCGGGCGGGGCGTACCAGTCGGTGATGATGGTGCCGCCGAAGGGGTCGGCCGAGGCGAGCGGCATGAAGGAGAGCGTGTCCAGCGTGGCGCGCCAGAGATAGGCATTGACGCTGAGGCCGGCACCGCCGCCGGTGGCCGCGGCCTCCCGCGCCTCGCGTTCCTTGTCCACGCCGAAGATGACGATGCCGGCGCTGGTGCCGAGCGGCCGCTGGCGCACCGCGCCACGGCGGTAGTCGCCATATTCGTCGTTCTGGACCATGCGCTGGTTGTCGCCGCCACAGGCGGCAAGGACCGGCAGGAGAAGGCCGAGGGTCAAGAGGATGGGCTTCATGGTGGCCGCACGATTGGGGCAAGTGCAGCCCCGGATCAAGCGGGAAATGGCCCGATCGGGGCGCGGCATGAAAAAGGGCGGCGGGTTGCCCCGCCGCCCCCCTTCAGGCTGCCGATCCCAAGGGATCAGAAGGCCAGCCGGGTGCCCACCAGGAACACATTGGCCCGCAGCTTGTCCTGCACGCCGTTGTTGGCCTGGCCATCGAGATCCACGCCATTCTCGTGGATCACGTGGCGGACATATTCGGCCACCAGGTCGAGGCCGGGCGCCAGGCGGTAGTTGGCGCCGATGCCGTAGCCGTAGCGGCGCTGGCCACGCGGAGTGGAGTTGGTGTTCTGCGAGAGGACACCGGTCGTGGTGTTGAAGGCGCTGCCCGCGGTGCCGGCAACGGTCTGGAAGAAGCCGTTCGCACCGATGCTGAACGGACCCGCGGTATAGGAGCCGCCCAGGAAGATCTGGGACATGTCCTGCTCGCCGCGGATGGTGGGGATGTAGAAGTAGCTGGTATTGCCCCACTTGTAGTTGGCGCCCAGGGTGAACCCATAGGCGGTGGCCTGCAGGCCCGCTTCCCAGATCTGCGGGTTGCGGAGCGTCTGGAACTGGGTGCCGGTCACGGTGATGTCGCGCACCGCGGAGGCGCCCATGTAGCCGAAGCTGGCTGCCAGGCCGACGCCGGCCAGGTTGCCGCGCCAGCGGGCCATCAGCTGGTACTCGTTGCGGCGGCCGGGCAGGTTGGTCGTCGCGCGGCCGAAGCTGGTCACGCCTTGGGAGGCATAGGCGCGGTCGCAGAAGGGACCGGCGAGGCTGCTCACGCAACCCGTATCGGCGCCCTCGCCCTCGTTCAGCGCGAAGGAGCCGCCGAAGTCGAAGCCGAAGAACTGTGGCGACAGGTAGATGATCTTGGTGTTGTCACCCATCTCGCCGGGCGAGGTCGTGGTGCGGTTCGGCCGGATCACGAAATCCTGCCAGTCGCCGTAGATGCCGCCGGTGCCGAAGTTGGTCACGTAACCGGCGTTCATCAGGCCGCCGACCGGGCCATCCTCGTCGCCGAAGCGGATCTGGCCGAAGGTCGGCGAGGCGATGAAGGCATAGGCCTCATCGATGTCCGCGCCGGTCTTGGACGGATAGGACCGGCGGGCGGTCCGGGCGGTGGCCTCGTTGTTGTCGAACTGGATCTCGACCACGGCGCCATAGGTGAGGCCGTTCGCCGTCTTGCCGTTCACGAAGACGTGAATCTCGGCATCGGTCGAGAAGTCGTGCTGGCTGTTCCGGGCGGACTGGGCCGTCGAGGTGCCGGTGGCACCGATGCCGGCATCGCCGACCTGGGCCGGCTGGACCACGGTGCCCTGCGGCGTCAAGCCGGTGACGTTCTGGCCGGTCTGCTGCGTGTAGCCGTAGTAGGCGCGGAAATAACCGCCAACGCGGACAGTCGGGGCTTCCTGTGCCGCGGCCATGGTCGGGGCCAGCAGCGCAGCGCCGACCACCGCGGTGGTGCCCAGCAGAATCTTGCGCATTGATATCCTCCTCACGCGCCGGGCGAGCCCGGCTGTTCCCTCGACCCGCCTGCACCCCCCGTGCGGAACACCGTTCCGCCAGGAGGCTGCCCCCCAAACACCGACAAATGCCGATGCACAGGCGCACCCGGGCCTGGGCGGACTATGGGGCAGCGGAACAATCCACGGCAACCGGCCTCTTGGCCCTACCGCGACATCCCTGAAACACTGTGGCTGGTCTGCCACAGCCGCCGTGGCGCGCCGGCCAGGGCCCCGATTGCCGCGAAGCCCGCCGCCCAGCGTGGCAGCCGCCCGGCATTCGCCCCCGTCACCCCGCCCAGCGCCACCACCGGCCGCCCCGCCCGCCGCGCCAGCGCCGCCCAGGCCAGCAGGCCGAGCGCCGGCGCGCCGGGATGGCTGGCGGTGGGGAAGACCGGCGACAGGATCACCGCATCGGCGCCGAGCCGCCGGGCGCGCGCCAGCCCGGCCCGGCCATGCGCCGCCACGGTGAGCAGCAGCCCACCCGGCCGCGCCCGGCGGGCCAGCAGGAAGGGCGCCAGCCCCGCCGTGCCGTGCCGGTCCGGCACATGCAGCCCGGCCCGCAAGCCTCGGCCCAGCCGCAGCGCCGCCCGCCCGTCGCCGGCCACCAGCAGGACCAGGCGCCGCCGCCGCGCCAGCGCCGCCAGCCCGGCCAGCACCGCCGGCGCCAGCCCGCGCGCCACCACCGCCGCGCCGGGCGGCAGCCGGGCCGCCGCGGCGCGCGGATCGGGCAGCCGCAGCCTGTCGCTGAACAGGAACAGCCGCGGCAGCACCCGCCCCTGGGTTTGTCCTTGGGCCTGGCTCCCGGCGGGGCCGGGCCGGAGGCGCCGGGACGCCGCCGCAAGCCCGGCCTGCCCCGGCTCACCGGCCATGCGGGCTGCCGCTGGCATGGCCATCCGGTCGCTCCAGGTGATTCCGCAGGGCGCGATACTGCCCTAGTGTCCTGCCCGCTTCCTTCGCTGGATCACCAGGCCACCAGGCTCCGCATCGCATGTCGAACCAGGACACCATCGCCACGAATCTCGCCCGCATCCGGGACAGGATCGCCGAGGCCGCCGCCCGCGCCAACCGGCCGGCCGGGTCGGTCACGCTCGTCGCCGTCTCCAAGACGCATGGGCCGGAGGCGGTGGCGGCCGCGCTGGCCGCCGGGCAGGCGGTCTTCGGGGAGAACCGGGTGCAGGAGGCGGCGGGGAAATTCCCCGCCTTGCAGGCCGCCCACCCGGCGCTCCGCCTGCGCCTGATCGGCGCCTTGCAGACCAACAAGGCGCGGGAGGCGGTGCGCCTCGCCGATGTCATCGAAAGCCTGGACCGCCCCCGCCTGGCCCTGGCCCTGGCCGCGGCGATGGCGCAGGAGGGCCGCCGGCCCGGCCTGCTGGTGCAGGTGAATACCGGGGAGGAGCCGCAGAAATCCGGCATCCCCCGCGCCGCCGCGGCGGATTTCCTGCGCGCCTGCCGGGAGGAGCACGGGTTGCCCGTGCAGGGGCTGATGTGCATCCCGCCGGTGGACCAGGACCCGGTGCCGCATTTCCGCTTCCTGGCGGAGCTTGCGGCGCGGCAGGGGCTGGCCGTGCTCAGCATGGGCATGAGCGCGGATTTCGAGGCGGCCATCGCCTGCGGCGCCACCCATGTCCGGGTGGGCTCCGCGATCTTCGGCGCGCGCGGGCAGGGCTGATCGGCCCGGTCGTCTGGAGGCGAAGCCGGAGGGCGTGAACCGGCCCGCAGGATACAAGCGGCCGTTCACCCGGCCGGGAGCACCTCGATGGCGGTCAGGCCAGCGGCCAGCAACGCGCGGAGGTCGCGCTCCGGCAGCGCGATGCAGCCCTCGGTGGGGGCGTAGTCCGGCCGGGCGAGGTGCAGGAAGATGGCGCTGCCGCGGCTCCGCACCACCGGCCGGTCGTTCCAGCCCAGCACTCCGACCAGGTCATAGAGCGCATCCTCCCGCCACAGCACCTCATGCCGGGCCGGGTGGGGCAGGCGGATCTGGCGGTTGTAGTCGGGATGGGCCGGGTCGTCGCACCAGCCATCGCCGGGGGCGATCGGCTCCGCCGGCATCAGGCAGGCGGGGGCCGCCACTCGGTCGGCGCGGTAGAGCAGGCGGCGGAGCGGCAGCCGCCCGGCGGGCGTGGCGCCGTCGCCCTCCTGCTTCTCCACCCGCACCCCGCCGCGGCCGAGGGCGCAGCGCCAAGTCTGGCCGGCGAAGCGGAGCAGCCCGTCCGGCGTCACCAGGGCCAGGCCGGGTTCGGTCATCGCCGCTGCCTCATGCCAGCAGGTGCCCGAAGCGCCTGGCCTTAGTCTCCAGATAATGGTCGTTAACACCGTTCGGCGCGAAGGCATGCGCTTCCCGCCCCTCCACCTCGATGCCGCAGGCGGCCAGCGCCGCCAGCTTGTCCGGGTTGTTGGTCAGCAGCCGGACCCGGCGGATGCCGAGCTGGTCGAGCATGGTGGCGGCGACCAGGAAGTTGCGCTCATCGGCGCCCCAGCCCAGCGCCCGGTTGGCGTCCAGCGTATCGAGCCCGATATCCTGCAGGGCATAGGCGCGCAGCTTGTTCACCAGGCCGATGCCGCGCCCCTCCTGCGCCAGGTAGAGCAGCACGCCGCCCTCCTCGGCCGCCATGCGCCGGATGGCGCCGCGCAATTGCGGCCCGCAATCGCAGCGGAGCGAGCCGAGCAGGTCGCCGGTGAAGCATTCCGAATGCATCCGGACGAGCGGCGCGCCGCCCCGCGCCGCCAGCGCCTCCGGCTGGCCGACCAGGATCGCCAGGTGCTCGATCCCGCCATCGGCGGCGCGGAAGGCCTGGATGCGGGCATCCGGCGCATCCTCCAGCGGCACCGCGGCCTCCGCCACGCGGCGGAGCGAGGTCGCGGCGGCGGCGGGATAGGCCAGCACATCCGCCGCTTCCACCACCAGCAGGCTTGGCATTGGCAGGCCTGGCCGCGGCGCTTCCCTCGCGGGGGCGGCGACCAGGGCGGGGAGCAGCCGGCCGAGCTTGGCCAGAGCCACCGCCGCGGCGGCAAGCGGCGGCGCCGGCAGCCGTTCGATCTTTCCGGGCTCGGGCAGCAGGCGTTCGGCGGTGGGATCGGCCAGGCTGCGCAGCACGGCGGGGTCAAGCAGCGCCGGCGGCAGGCGGAGCGCCACCGCCTCCGCCTCCTCCGTGCCGGGCGGCGTCAGGGCCCGGAGGGCCGGGGGCAGGGCCAGCGCGGCGGCTCGGGCGCGGGCCAGCAGCAGCAGGGGCGGTGCCTTGGCGATGGCGGCCAGCTCCGCCAGGCCACGCGCCCCGACCGCCTCGGCGGCCGCCAACACGAGAAGGTGATCGCCGCCCCGGAGCAGCACGGGCGTTCCGCGCCGGAGATCCGCCGCCGCGCGATGCACGGCACGCAGCGCCAGCGTGGCGGCATCGGGCAGGGGTGAAGGCGGGAGCGGCTGCGGGGCAAGGGGGGGCGGGCATGCTCATTTTAATTCTGGGTTCCTCGGGGCTGCATGGCGCACCGTGAATGTGGCGCCGCAAGGGCGCGTGACAGCAGGGCCGCCAGCATAAACCCGGTATTATGTCGCACTTGCGATGACTCGTCGCGAAATGGCATCAATAGCATGGCACCCTGCCTTAGCTTCGCCATCGAATGTGGCTAGGCAACCTGCCGGTAGCGTTCTGTGGCCCTTGCATCTATGGGGGCCATATATCTTTGGCTTGAGCATCCTTGCAGACTGGGAGATGGCATGGCCGGGCCGCGCCCCTTGCTGATCGTCGACGATGACGCCGCCCTGCGGCAGACCCTTGCCGAGCAGCTTTCGCTCGATGGGGAGTTCGCGCCCGCCGAGGCGGAGAACGCCACCGAGGCGGAGCAACTGCTGACCGCGGCGGAGGCGCGCTTCGACGCGGTCCTGCTCGATATCGGCCTGCCCGATGGCGACGGGCGGGAGCTCTGCGCGCGGCTGCGCAAGCAGGGCCTCAAGATTCCCATCATCATGCTGACCGGCGCCGATGCCGAGCAGGACGTGGTGCGCGGCCTCGATGCCGGCGCCAACGACTACATCGCCAAGCCCTTCCGGCTGAACGAGCTGCTGGCGCGGCTGCGCGCCCAGCTCCGGGTCTTCGACAACTCCGAGGACGCGGTCTTCACCATCGGGCCCTACATGTTCCGCCCCTCCGCCAAGCTGCTGCTGGAGCCGGCCCGCAACCGCAAGATCCGGCTGACCGAGAAGGAAAGCGCGATCCTGAAATACCTCTACCGGGCCGGCGGCAAACCGGTGCCGCGGCAGGTGCTGCTGAACGAGGTCTGGGGCTACAACAGCGCCGTCACCACCCACACGCTGGAAACCCATATCTACCGGCTCCGGCAGAAGATCGAGCCGGACCCGTCCAATGCCCGGCTGCTGCTGACCGAGGGCGGCGGCTACCGCCTCGACCCGAGCGCAGGGCAGGCGGCGGCGTAACCGCCGCCGCCGGGTGGCGGGCCGCGCTATTCCAGCCGGCAGGCCTCGTCGAAGCTGAGGCGCGGGCTGCGGTCGAACAGGCCGGCCGGGTCGCCATAACCGAGATTGACCAGGAAATTGCTGCGCCAACTGGTCCCGGCGAAAAAGGCCGCATCCACCTTGGCATTGTCGAAGCCGCTCATCGGCCCGGTATCGAGGCCGATCGCGCGGGCCGCCAGGATCAGGTAGGCGCCCTGCAGGGTGCCGTTGCGGAAGGCGGTGACCTCGGCCAGCGTCTCGCTGCCGGCGAACCAGGACCGCGCATCGGCATGCGGGAAGAGCCGGGGCAACTGGTCGTAGAAGCGCAGGTCATGGGCGACGATGACCGTCACCGGCGCGATCATGGTCTTTTCCAGGTTGCCGGCCGAAAGCGCCGGCTTCAGCCGCGCCTTGCCCTCCGCCGTGCGGACGAAGACGAAGCGCGCGGGGGAGCCGTTGGCGCTGGTCGGCGCCCATTTCAGCAGGTCGTAGAGCTCCTGCAACTGGGTGTCCGGCACCGGCCGGTCCAGCCACTTGTTCTGGGTGCGGGCGGTGCGGAAGATCTGGTCGAGCGCGCGGTCGTCGAGGGGCTGGTCGCTGGACATGGATGCGGATTCCTCCATCGGGGCCGCACCGATAGCGCGGGCAGGGCGGGTCTGGCCAATGCCGGGGGCGGGATCGCCGCCATCACCTGGGGTGATGGCGGCGCGCGACGCCCGGGGCCGCTGGATCCCGCGGGCCGATTCAGACCTTCGGGCCTTGCGGCCCTCCGGTCATCGGGCCGCTTGGCTCCCGCCGGCCGTCAGGCCTCCACCTGCTCCACCGCCACCACTTCCGGCACGTAATGCCGCAGCATGTTCTCCACCCCATGCTTCAGGGTGGCACGGGAGGAGGGGCAGCCGGAACAGGCGCCCTGGAGGTGCAGCCGCACCACGCCGTCGCGGAAGCCGCGGAAGACGATGTCGCCGCCATCGCCGGCAACGGCCGGGCGGACCCGGGTATCGAGCAGTTCCTTGATCTGCTCGACGATCTCGGCATCGGCGGGGTCGAAATCATCCTCGCCGTCCAGGGCCTCGGCATCCTCCTGGCCTTCCAGGACCGGCAGGCCGGCCATGAAATGCTCCATGATCGCGCCCAGCACCTGCGGCCGCAGGCCCTGCCAATCGGCCTCCTCCGTCTGGGTCACGGTGATGAAATCAGCGCCGAGGAAGACCCGGGCGACGCCGCCAAGGGCGAAGATGCGGGCGGCCAGCGGGCTGCGGGCGGCCAGTTCGGGGCTGGCGAAATCGGCGGTGCCGCTGGCGCCCATCACCTCCCGGCCGGGGAGGAATTTCAGGGTGGCGGGGTTGGGGGTGCCTTCGGTTTCGATGAACATGCGCGGGGTCCCGGAGATGGGGGCGATTACCGGACTGATGTGGTCGGTTTTCCGCCCGCTTGCAAGCCGAGGGGCCCATCCCTGCCGGCCGTTTCGGCGCCGGCCGCGGTTCAGGTCACCCGCTCCAGCTCCTTGTCGTCCAGCGTCCCCGGCACGATCGTCACCGGCACCGTGACGCGCGAGGCATAGCGCCCGGTCAGCGCCGCGATCAGCGGCCCCGGCCCGCCGCCGCCCGAGGCCGCGGAGGCCAGCACCAGGATGGAGATGCGCGGGTCCTCCTCCAGCAACGCCAGCAACTCGTCCCGCCCCTCGCCCTCGCGGATCAGCAGGATGGGGAGGCCGCCGGTGATCTCGTTCACCTGCGCGGCCAGGCCGGAGAGCAGCTTCTCCGCCTCCTCCCGCCGTTCCTCCTGCATCATGACGCCGATCCCGGCCCATTCGGTGATGCCCGTGGGCTCGATCACCCGCAGCAACGCCACCCGGCCGCCACCCTTGCGGGCGCGCAGGCAGGCGTATTTCAGCGCCACCTCGCGCTCCGGGCTGTCATCCACCACCACCAGGAAGACCCGGTCGCGCTTGGCAGGTGCGGCGGCGGCTTCCTCGGTTCGTCCCTCGCCCTCTGGCATCAGCTCCTCCGGAACAGGATGCTGCCGACCCAGCCGGCCAGTGCCGCCAGCAGCACGCAGAGCACACCGTAGACCAGGGGCCGGGTATCCGCGATGGTCGCGATGCGGTCGGCGGTGCCGACCCGGTCCACCCGGAAGCCCATCTCCTCCCGCGCCACGATCCGGCGGGAGCGGACCAGCAGCACCTCCACCCGGTACTCGCCGGTGGGGACGGCGGCCGGCAGCGGCAATTGCACATGGAACAGCCGGCTGCCGCCGATCTCGACCGGCGCGGCATCCTCGAGCCAGAGGCCGGAGGCGGTCTCCAGTTCCAGCACCGCCGCCCGGAAGCCGGGGGCGCGGGCGCCGGTGCTGACCAGCGGCAGGGCGTCCAGCCCCAGCCCATTCTGCTGCCGCACCTCCTCCGGCAGCAATTGCCAGGCGGGGCGGGTGCCGGCGATGGCGTAGAAGCCCGGCACCTGGGCGAAGCGGGCGGCCGGGCCATTCACCCAGATCAGGCCGAGCGCCTTCACCTTGCGCCGGACCACCAGCGGCCGGGTCGGGCCGCGCACCACCACCAGGATCTCGTCGCCGCCCGGGCCGATCGGCGCCTCGGTGGAGCCGAAGACCATCAGCGCGGCGCCGGTGAAGCCGGTGCTGACCTCGACGGCGGTCTGCGACAGGGCAGCGACCAGCGGCACCTCCTGCGCCAGGGCGCGCGGCGCCGCCAGCACCAGCAACGCGAGCAAGGCGAGCAGCCCCGCCGCGGAGCGGCATGAGAGGCCCGCCGCGGAGCGGCATGAGAGCCCCACCGCGGAGCGGCATGACGACCCCGCCGCGGAGCGGCAGGGTAGCCCCGCCGGCCGGCGCAGGCTCACAGCGCCGGCCCGCTGCTGTAGAGATTGGCCGGGGTCCGCAGGAGGCCCCATAGCAGGCTGATCGCCACCGCCAGCACCATCAGGCCAAGCAGCGCCCGGGTTTCCTCGCCACGCAGCCTGGTGCCCATGGCGGCGCCGAATTGCGCGCCCGCCACGCCGCCCAGCAGCAGCAGCATGGTCAGCAGCAGATCGACGCTGCCCAATTGCACCGCCTGCAGCAGGGTCACGTTGGCGGCGACGAAGACCACCTGGAACAGCGAGGTGCCGATCACCACCCCGGTCGGCATGCCGAGCAGGTAGATCATCGCCGGCACCAGCATGAAGCCGCCGCCCACGCCCATCACGGCCGAAAGCACGCCGATGCCGAAGCCGATCAGGGCCGGCGGGATGACCGAGATGTAGAGCCTGGACTTCCTGAACCGGATCTTCAGCGGCAGGCCGTGCATCCAGAAATGCTCGTGCAGCTTGCGCCTCGTGGCGGTGCGGCGGCGCAGGATGGCGCGCACGCTCTCCATCACCATCAGCGCGCCGACGGTGCCGAGCACCACCACATAGAACAGCGACACCGCCAGATCGACCTGGCCGATCCGCCGCAGCAGCGCGAACAACTGCACCCCGGCGACCGAGCCGGCGAAGCCGCCCGCCAGCAGCACCGTGCCCATCCGGGCATCGACATTGCCCCGCCGCCACTGCGCGATCAGGCCGGAGACGCTGGCGCCGAGCGTCTGGTTGGCGCCCGAGGCGACGGCGACCGGGGAGGGGATGCCGATCAGGATCAGCACCGGCGTCAGCAGGAAGCCGCCGCCCACGCCGAACAGGCCCGAGAGCCAGCCCACGGCGAAGCCGATGCCCACCAGCAGCAGGGCATCGACCGACATCTCGGCGATGGGCAGGTAGACCTGCATCGCGGTTTCCAGATCCAGCAGGCCGCAAGGCCAAGGAGAGGCGGGGGACGGAAAGCGGTTTGGACCGGGGGCGATGCGGAAGCAAGCGGCAATCCGCAGTTCCTGGCCGGCGGGGGCCGGGCGCCCGTGTCCCCCGCGCATCCCTGGCGTGGCCCCGGCGCTTTTCGCCCCCTGCGTGCAGGCCCCGGGCGAACTGTCCCTTGCAGCGCGCGTTGCCGGGGCGAGCCAACTGCGGTTCATCAGGAGAGACCACCATGCAGACCCGCGTCACCACGGCCGACACCGTCGTCGGCACTGCCGTGCCGGAAGGTGCGCCCGCCCTTCCCCCACGCGTCTCCTGGGGGGGCCGTCTTCGCCGGCGGCATCGTCGCCATCGCGGTGGGTGTCATGCTGAACGTCCTCGGCGTCGCGATCGGCGTCAGCACGGTGGATGCCACCACCGGGGATACACCCTCCGCCAGCAGCTTCGGCATCGGCGGCGGCATCTGGCTGCTGGTGGCGAACCTGATCGGGCTGGGGGTCGGCGGCTATGTCGCGGCCAGGCTCTCGGGCACCTCGGACGGGACCGACAGTTCGCTGCATGGGCTCGCGGTCTGGGGCATTGCCTTCCTGATCTCGGCCGTGCTGCTCGGGAATGTGATCTCCGGCGCGGCCAGCACGGTGGTGCAGGGTGCCTCCTCCATCCTCGGCGGCGTGGCGCAGGGCGCCGGGCAGGCGGTTTCGGCCGCGGCCGGGCCGGTGGCGCAGCGGCTCGACCCGCAACAACTGGTGGACCGGGCGCAAGCGGCGCTGCGGGCCGGCGGCGACCCCGCGGCGATGACCAGCGACCAGCGCAATGCCGAGATCGCCTCGCTGCTCACCCGGCGGGTGACCAGCGGCAACCTGCCGGCCGGTGACCGGGAGCGGCTGAATGCGCTGGTGGCCGCCGAATACAACCTCTCCCCGCAGGAAGCGCAGACCCGCCTCCAGCAGGTGGAGCAGCAGGCGACCCAGACGGCGCAGCAGGCTGAGCAGGCCGCCCGCCAGGCTGCCGATGCGGCGGCGACGGCGGCGGCGACGGCGGCCTATTGGGCCTTCGCGGCGATGCTGCTAGGCGCGGTGGCGGCGGTGCTCGGCGCCCGCTTCGGCACCCGCACCATGGTGGCGGTCCGCCGCTACGCGTGAGGCACCTCCCCGGGGGCGGCAGGCCCCCGGCTAGCGCGGGGGGAAGGGCCGGTTCGGCACCCGCACCAGGGTGAACAGGCCGAAAGGGGCGCAGGCGGTGATCTCCGCCGCGCTCCGGGGGTCGTGCAGCAGGTCGCCCAGGGCGAAGTCGGGGTGCCAGCCCAGCACGCGCGAGAGCGGCGCCAGGGTGCGTTCCGCCCACCAGCGCAGCCCGCCCTCGGCGGCGAAGTGGTTCACGAAGAGCAGGTCGCCCCCCGGCCGCACCACCCGGCACATCTCCCGCAGCAGGCGGCGGGCATCCGGCACCACGGTGGCTGTGAACATCGCCACCGCGATGTCGAAGCTGCCGTCGCGGAAGGCCATGGCCTCCGCGTCCATCTCCACCAGGCCGGCCACGTTGCGCAGCCGTTGCGACACCACCCGGTCCTGCGCCCGGCGCAGCATGTCGCGCGAGAGGTCGATGCCGACCACCCGCTTCTCCCGCGCATAGCGCGGCAGGGCGAGGCCGGTGCCGACGCCCACCTCCAGCACCCGCGTGCCGGGCAGGGCATTCACCGCCGCGACCGCGCGGTTGCGGCCGGCGGCCGAGACGGCGCCGAATACCCCATCATAGACGCCGGCCCAGCGGCGATAGGCGTCCCGCACCGCTTCGGCATCCAGTGCCGCGCGCGGGTGGCCTTGCCGGACCTCGTGATGCAGCCTGGCCTGACGAATGGGGGTCCCCTCCTGTCCCGGGGTGGATGCGCTAAACCAGCCGGACCGGCAAAGCAAGGCGGCGCGCGCGCCGATCGTGACAAGGCTGCCATGCTCCGGGCGGTTCCCAAGGCCGGGCCCTGGCAGCAGGGATTTCCGTTCACCCCTGAACGCCAATCCGCCGTAGCTCCTTGTCTGCGGATGGCGTAACGGGCCGGCCACCTCCGTCCGCGATCCGCTCTAGCTGTCATTGCCAAGGAGGTTGTCCTTGGGGATCCGGCTGAGGGGCGGTTTGCCCTTGATGGCGGCGTGCGGCCTGGCGGTGTTGTAGCCGTGCAGCCAGGGGTGCATGGCCTTGGTTCGATCGGCTGAGGTCTGGAAGGGCGTGGCGTAGGCCCATTCGCGGATGCTGGTCTGGATGAAGCGCTCGGCCTTGCCGTTGGTCTTGGGCGTATAGGGCCGGGTGCGCTTGTGCTTCAGGGCGTGGCTGGCGATAGCCTTGGCGAAAGCGTGGCTTTTGTAGGCGGAGCCGTTGTCGGTCATGACCCGCTGGACGGTGACGCCATGGGCGGTGAACCAGCCCAGGGCGGCATCGAGGAAGGCCACGGCGCTGTCCTTGCGCTCATCGGGCATCATGGCGGTGAAGGCGAGGCGAGAGGCGTCGTCGATGGCGACGTGGAGGTATTCCCAGCCCTTGCCGCGACCATTGCTCTGGCCGGTGCGGTCGCCGGTGATGCGGTGGCCAATGCCATCGATGCGGCCGAGCTTCTTGATATCGATGTGGATCAGTTCGCCGGGGTGCGCGCGCTCGTAGCGGATGACCTCGGGCTTGAGGTCGAGCGCGGCCAGGCGGTTGAGGCCGAGGCGGCGGAGCGCGAGCCCGACCGTGGAACCAGGCAGGCCAAGCTGACGGGCGATGGCCGGGCCGGAGCGGCGCTGGCGGCGCAGCGCCTCGATCTGGGCGGTGCGCTCGGCGCTCAGGCGGGGCGGGCTGGTGCTGGGGCGGGAGGAGCGGTCCCGCAGGCCAGCCTCGCCCTCGGCGGCATGCCGATCGCGCCATTTGCGGACGGTGCGCGGAGTAATGCCGAAACTGGCGGCCACCTGTGCCACGCTTTGGCCACCGCGCAGCCGGGCCACGATGAGCATTCGACTATGCGGCGTCGCCCGGGCATTCTCATGCGCGTCCATCCGGGGCTCCGGGCTGGGGGTTGCTGGCTTCGCAACCGCAGCTTCCCAGCCCAGCCCCGGAGGGACAACCTCCATAGCAACGACAGCTAGAGCGTGATCGCTTGAGGTGCTCGCACCGAAAAGCGTGAATCACGCGATCAAACAAAGGCCTGGAGCATGATGCGTGAACGAAGGTGAACGCATCATGCTCTAGCGGCGGCCCCCGGCGATCGGCGGCAGCGGCGTGCTCTCCACCCCGGCAGCGGGCAGGGCCGCCGCGGGGTAGGTGGCCGCGGGCTGCGGGTCAAGGGTCGGGCCAGGGGATGGGCCGCCCGGCGCGACAGCCATGGGCGGCTGGGCCGGCGCCCCCGCGCCGAAGCGCATCAGCACAGCCCGCAGCGGATCGGCGCCGGGATTATGCGCCTCCATCCGCAGCACGATCTGCCGGGGCGAGGCCTCGCGCCCGTAATAGTCGCGGTTCCACTCGCTCCGGCTGGAGAGCAGCGAGCCTTCCAGCGCCAGGCCGGCGAAGAGCCCGCGCGCCCGCGCCACCGCCACGATATCCGCGCCGGCGGCGGAGGTGGTCGAGCCCTCGATCCCGGCGCCGATGGTGGCGATCGCGATGGAGGCGTCGGCGCCGATCTTGAACTGGCTGTCCATGATGGCGCCGAGGCCGCGCTCCGTCATGATGAGCATCAGCACCTGCATGTCCTGCACGCCGATCTGGAAGCCGATGCTGCCCGAGGCCATGCCGTAGAAGGCGGGCGAGGACCAGGAGCCGGCGGCGTCGCGCGCCAGCAGCACGCAGCCGCCGCCCTCGCCGCCCAGGATGAAGCCGGCGCGGAAGATGCGCGGGCAGACCATGGCGGCGCGGGCCCGGCGCAGCATGCGGATGCCATCCGCCCGCGCCCCGGAATCGCCCACGCCCAGCATCTCCTGCACCGCCAGGGTGGCGCGGTCCACCAGCGCCTGCGCTTCCCCCGAGGCGGCCGCATCCTGGGCGCGCGCCGGGGCGGCAGGGAGGAGCGCGGCCAGCAGCAGCAGCAGGACCGGTAGCAGGCGCGGCATGGGCGGCTTCCCCTTCCTGCTCAGCGCATCGGCGGCAGGGTCGAGCGCTGCACGGCGCCGCTCGGCGCCGCCTGCATCGGCATGATGGGCCCGGGCCCCGGTGCGGCCGCCGCCGGCGCAAAGGCGGGGGCGGTGGCGGCGCCGCCACGGCTGCCGAAGCGCATCAGCACGGCGCGCAGCGGATCGGCGCCGGGATTGTGCACGGCCATCGCCACCACGATCTGCCGCGGCGAGACATCCTGGCCGTAATAGGCGCGATTCCACTCGCTGCGGGCCGAAAGCAGCGAGCCCTCCAGGGTCAGCCCGGCATAGAGGCCGCGCGCCCGGGCGAAGACCAGGATATCGGCGCCCACCGCGGCGGTGGTCGCCGCCTCGACCGAGCCGCCGACGGTGGCGACGGCGATCGAGGCATCGGCGCCGAACTTGAACTGGCTGTCCAGCACCGCATTCAGCGCCTTGTCGTTCATGATGAGCATCAGGACCTGCATGTCCTGGATGCCCGCCTGCAACCCGAAGCTGCCGGAGCCCAGCGAGTAGAAGGCCGGCGAGGACCAGGAGCCGGCGGCATCGCGGCCCAGCAGCACGCAGCCGCCGCCCTCGCCGCCGAAGAAGAAGCCGGCACGGAAGATGCGCGGGCAGACCATGGCGGCGCGGGCCCGGCGCAGCATGGCCGTGGCGTTCAACTGGTCGTTGCCGCCGCCCAGGATTTCCTGGACGGAGAGCGTGGCGCGGTCCACCAGCGTCTGTTCCTCGCCGCCGCTGGGCGTGCCGGCGCAGCCGCCGAGCGCGGCCAGGATGATCCCCAGAAATGTAAGACGGCGCATGAAGTCCCCCGGCCAAGCCCCCGATTTGACGGGAGGCTATCGGCTCCGGCCCGGGCTGTCCAAGGCTTATGGCGGGTTACGTTCAGGTCCGAATGCAGCCCGCCATGGATCGGATTCGCGCGGGCGCCTGAACGCTGGCGCGTTCAGGCCAACCCGCGATCCGATCCGGCCGAACAATCCTGCACAAATCGCGGATCAATCCGGGTTGGGCGGGGTCCAGGGTTCCTCGTTCACCCCGGCCACGCGCCAGTCCGCGCCGTGCTTCTCCAGCCGTGTCAGGCCGAGATTCTTCACCGAGAAGACCAACGCCTGATGCGCGGTCAGCCCCAGCGCATGCGCCAGCGCCGCGCGGATGGAGCCGCCATGCGCCACCACCACCACATCCCCGCCGGCATGCCGCGCCGCCAGCCCTTCCATCACCGGCGCCACGCGGGCCTGCAACTCGGCGAAGCTTTCGCCGCCCGGAGGTTTCTCCTCGGCACCATGCGGCCAGAAGGGGTGGGGCGGGTGGCGCAGCCGCTCGGTCAGCGCCTCGTGCGGGATGCCCTGCCATTCGCCGAGATGCTGCTCGGCGAGATCCGGCTCCTCGGCCAGCGGCGCTTCCGGGTAGCCGGCCGCGAAGATGGCGGCGGCGGTGGCCCGGGTGCGGGAGAGGGAGGAGACCACCCAATGCGCCGGCTTCGGCAGTCGGAAGGCCAGCCAGCGATAGAGCGCCGCCTCCTGCCGCAAGGCGAGGTCGCAGAGCGCGACATCCATGGCGCCATAGAGGACGGCGCGGGCCGAGGGCTCGACCAGCGCGTGGCGGATGAGGAAGAGGCGGGTGGGGTCGGTCACGGCGCCGGTTTACGCCCCTTCGGGCCGCGCCGGGAGGGGGGGGGTGGGGCGCAATCCTGCCGCCGCTTGTTTCCTGCGGGCCGGTTCACGGCTCCGGGCGCCTACTCCCCGATGTTCAGCAGCGCACCGCGCACCCGCGCCGCCTGGAATTGCCGCAGGAACACCCAGCCCATCAGCACCAGCCAGGCGGCGTCCAGCGCGAAGGCGGCCGCCAGATGGCCCCAGGCGATGCGGCCTTCCAGCAGGGCCGTGCGCATCCCCTCGAAGACATGCGCCGCCGGCAGGGCCAGCGCCACCGGTTGCAGCCAGGCCGGCAGCACGGCCACGGGGTAGAACACCGCCGAGAAGGGGGTCAGGCCGAACAGCACGCTCCAGGCCAGCGCCTCCGCCCCCGCGCCATAGCGCAGGATCAGGCTGGTGACGCCGAGCGCCACCGCCCAGCCCATCAGCAGCAGCGCGGCGAAGAAGGCCACCACCACCGGCCCCATGGCGAAAAGCCCGAAGTGATAGAGCAGCCAAGCCAGCCCCACCGCCGGCAGCACGCCGACCACCACCCGGATCACGCTCATGCAGGCCAGCCCCGCCACCAGCTCGCGCGGCCGGAGCGGGCTGACGAAGACATGGCCGAGGTTGCGGCTCCAGATCTCCTCCAGGAAGGAGATGGAGAAGCCCATCTGGCTGCGCAGCGCCACCTCCCAGAGCAGCACGCCGCCGAGCAGCAGCCCGGCGGCGACGCCGGCGGGATTGCCCTGCATCCCCGCCAGCCAGCTCGTGACGAAGCCCCAGACCAGCATCTGCAAAATCGGCCAGTACATCAGCTCCAGCACCCGCGGCCAGGAGCGGCGGTAGAGCGCCAGGTGCCGGTAGACCAGGCCCCAGACGCGGCGGAGGGCAGCGCGCGTCATGCGGGCACCCTGTCGCGCGGGCGGCCGCGGGCGATGTCGAGGAAGACCTGCTCCAGGTCGTCGCGGCCGTATTTCGCCAGCAGCGCGGCCGGGCTGCCCTGGTCCACCGCGCGGCCCTGCTTCAGCATGAGGATGTGGCCGCAGAGCCGCTCCACCTCGGCCATGTTGTGGCTGGCGAGCAGGATGGAGCAGCCGGTCTCCGCCCGGTAGCGTTCCAGCCAGCCGCGCACCCAGTCGCCGGTATCGGGGTCGAGGCTGGCGGTGGGCTCGTCCAGCAGCAGCAATTCGGGCCGGTTGATCAGCGCCTTGGCCAGGGCGACGCGGGTCTTCTGCCCGGCCGAGAGTTCCCCCGCCGGCCGGTCCAGCAGCTCGGTGAGCTGCAATTGCTCCGCCAGCTCGGCGATCCGCCGCTCCGCCTGCCTGACATCGTAGAGATGCGCATAGACCCGCAGGTTCTCCGCCACCGAAAGCCGCGCCGGCAGGGAGAGGTAGGGGGGAGGAGAAATTCATCCGCGCCAGCGCCGCGAAGCGGTCCCGCGCCATGTCGTGGCCGAGCACCACCACCCGCCCGCCGCTCGGCACCAGCAGGCCGAGCAGCATGGCGATGGTGGTGGTCTTGCCCGCCCCATTGCCGCCGAGCAGCCCCCAGGTGGCGCCGCGCGGCATGCGGAAGGAGAGGTGCTCCACCGCGGCCGGCGCGTCGGGGCGGTAGCGCTTGGTCAGCGCCTCGGCGAGGATGGCAGGGGGGTTCCATGCCCCAGGCATAGGCGGCGGGCGGGCCGGGTGCCAAGCGGTCTTCCGGCACGGCCCATCCGCGCTTGCCCCTCCCCTGGCCTATCCGCGCGGCCGCAGCAGGCTGCCCTGGAACAGGGTGATCCCCTCCTCCCAGCCCCAGCCGATGGCGGCCGCGCCTTCCGCGCCGGTCACCACCACCCGGTCGCGCTCCGCCGGCAGGGCGGCGCGCAGCCAGCCCCCTTGGGCCGGCAGGTCCGGCGACCAGCGCAGCCGCAGCAGGTCGAGGCCGAGCCGGTCCAGGCCCGGCTGGTCCGGCGCCAGCAGGGGCAGCGCGGCGGCCGCCACCCCCTCCAGCGCCAGGCGGTAGCCACGGGCGCGGCAGAAATCGCGGGCGAAGGCGAAGCCCTCGGGGTCCGCCAGCATATCCTCGGGCAGCAGGCCAAGCACCACCCGCGCCCGCCCGGCCGCCCCCAGCACATCGTCGAAGCGCAGGAATCCGGGCGTGGTCAGGCTGGCCAGGGCCAGGCAGAGGCCGATCGGGCCGCGCCGCCGCGCCTCCTCCGGCCGGGCCAGTTCCAGCAGCAGGCGGCGGTCCAGCAGGCGGCGGAGGCGCCGCCCGAGCCAGGGCGCGGCGGCGGGATCGGCCATGGGCAGCAGCACGGCGCGGAGTTCCGGCAGGGCGAGGTGCCAATCCTCCCATTCCGTCTCCGGCCCCGCGCCGCCCGGCCGCAGCCGGCAGACCGGGCGGCGGCGGAGGAAGGTCTCCAGGCTGGCGGAACCCAGCACCCGCTCCAGCGCGGCGAGATGCGCGGCGGTGAACCCCGCCTCCCCGGCGGGGTCCTCCGGTTCGCCAAGGGGAGGGGAACGGGAAGGGCCGGGGGCCAGCGCCGCCTCCACCGCCGCCAGCAGCGCCGCGGCCTCCTCCGGCAGGCGCAGGATGGCGAAGGCGGGGCCGACCGGCTCCGCGGCCAGCAGGGTGTGCAGCGCGTCCCGGGCGGCCTGGAGATGCGCCCCCCCGGCCGGCGCCACCGCCACCAGGTCGCCATTCGGCAGCTCGAAGAGCCGGGCGCGGGTCGGCCGCAGCAGGGGTTCCAGCGATTCCCGCAGCAGCCGGTGGTGATGGCCCCGCTTCAGCCGGGGGGGCGAGATGCGCCATCCGCAGATGCAGCGCCTGCCGCGGCACGCCCGCCGCCACCGCCTCCCGCAGCATCTGGGTCAGGGCCAGCGCATCGCCCTGGCGCGGTCCACCCAAGGCGCCGGCCGATAGCCCGGGCAATGCCGGCAGGCGCCCGGCGGCGCCGGGCGGGGCGGGCCTGGGCGGAGGCAGGGCGCTCATGGCAGCAGTGCCGCCAGCAGCCGGGGATTGCGGCAGAAGCCGCGGCCGGCGGCCTCGGTCGCCGTGGCCCGCTCGCCGCATTGGCGCTGGCTGCAACCGGCGGCTTCCGGGCAGGCGCGCAGCCGGGCGGCGGCCAGCAGCGTCTCCACATGCGGCCCGGCGAAGTGGCTGAGGCCCTGCGCCCGGCCCCAATCCAGCGCCTCCGGCCCGTCGCAGCCGGTGAGCACCAGCCGCACCGGGTTCACCCCCGCCAGCGCCGCCGCCTGGCCGGCGAGGCCCGGCGACCAGCGCAGCAGCAGCAGATCCGCGGCCAGGGCGCCAGGCGAGAGCAGGCGCAGCGCCGCCGCATCCAGCCCGCCGAGGGCCAGGCCCCAGCCGGCGGCGGCCAGGTCCCGCCGGGTATCGGCCAGCGCCGCAGGATCGGCGGCGGCGGCCAGCGGCAGCACGCCGATCAGCCCCGCCCGCGGCGCCGCGCCCGGCCGCATCCCGGCCGGCAGCGGCAGCAGCAGCGGGCTGTTCGGCGGGTCCTGCACCAATTCCTCCCCCGGTGCCTGGCCGGGCAGCAGCCGGGCCAGGCGCGCCGCCAGCCGGTCCTCGGCATGGCGCAGCAGGTCGGGGTCGCGGCCGGGCGGCCCGAGTTCCGCCATCAGCGCGGCGCGGGAAAAGACCAGGCGCCGGGCGGCGAGCAGCGGCGGCCTGCCCGGGGCATGCAGCAGGATGCCGCGGCGGCGCAGCACCCGGGCCGGCGGCAGCGCCTCCAGGGCCGCATCCAGCCCGGCCAGGCCCGGCACCGGGTCCGGCAGGGCAGGGGCAGGCGGCGGGAGGCTGGCGGTTTCCGCCCAGGCCAGCAACGGCGCGGCATCGCCAGGCAGGTGCCAGGTCTCGGGCGGCCCGGCATCGCCGGCCAGGCGGGCCAGGGCCGCGGCGGCGCGGGCGGCGGCGGGGCGGGCGGCGCCGAGCAGCAGCAGGTCGCCCGCCGCGGTCTCGAAGACCTGGCCGCCGCCGGAGAGGGCGGCATCCTGCAGCAGCACCTTCGCCACCCGGCGGCGATGCGGCGTGCCGGTGAGCGGCCCGGCCGGCGCCAGCCGCAGCGCCACCCGCCCCGGCGCCTCCGCCAGGCTGCGGCGCACCGCCGGCAGCAGCGGCAGGGTGGGGGGGGGCCGGGCGGCGGTAGCATGTTCGTTTGTCACGGTGATGCGCGGTCCTGGCGCGGTGCATGGCGGCCATTCCTCCGCTAGGGTCGCGCCGGATGTTGAACGAAGTCTTAGCGCCGGGCTCGCTGCCCCATGGGATGCGGGTCTATGCCGTGGGGGATGTGCATGGCTGCGCCGAAAGGCTGGCGGCCCTGCACGCCCTGATCGCCGCCGATGCGCGGGCCCGCCCGGCCGCGCGCGTCACCCTGCTGCACCTCGGCGACTACGTGGACCGCGGCCCGGACAGCGCCGGGGTGCTGGACCTGCTGCTCGGCCCGCCGCCGGTGCCGGGGGCGGCGATGGTGCACCTGGTCGGCAATCACGAGGTCATGATGCTGGATGCCGCCGACCCGCGCGGCCATGCCGGCGCCCTGCCCTTCTGGGTCGAGAATGGCGGCGCCGAGACCCTCGCCAGCTACGGCGCCCGCCCGGAGGACCGCAACCCCTGGGCCCTGGTGCCGGAGGCGCATCTCGGCTTCCTCCGCCGCTGCCCGCTGCGCTGGCAGGCCGGGGACTACCTCTTCGTGCATGCCGGGATCAGGCCGGGTGTGGCGCTGGACCGGCAGGACCCCTTCGACCTCATCTGGATCCGCGAGCCCTTCCTCTCCTTCGAGGGCGACCTGCCCCTGGTGGTCGTGCATGGCCATTCCCCGGCCGCGGCGCCGGAGATCCGGCCGCACCGGATCGGCATCGATACCGGCGCCTGCTTCGGCGGCGACCTCACCTGCCTGGTGCTGGAGGGGCAGCGGCTGGGCTTCCTGGTGGCCTGATCCCGCCCGCCCGGCCGGCCACGGCGGTGAAACCTGCCCGCCGCCGCAGGAATCAAGGTGGCGTGCCTTGCGCCGCAACCCTGGCTTGGGCTACCGCATTGCGATGCACGGCCCAGCGCCCGTTACCCGGCCCATCCCCAGCGGGACCCCCGCCGACCTGACCGATGCCGTCCGGCAGTTGAAGCGCGGCACCGTGCTCGTGGTCGGCGACGCGATGCTCGACCGCTATGTCTATGGCACCGTCTCCCGCATCAGCCCGGAAGGGCCGGTGCCGGTGCTGGCCGTGGAGCGGGAACTGGCGCTGCCCGGCGGCGCCGGCAACGTGGTGCGGGACCTCACGGCGCTCGGCGCCGCCGTCGCCTTCGTCTCGGTGGTGGGGGACGATCAGGCCGGCAGCGACCTCACCGGGCTGATCGGCGGCCAGCCCAATGTCGAGCCCTGGCTGCTGGTCCAGGGCGGCCGCGCCACCACCACCAAGACCCGCTTCGTCGCCGCCGGCCAGCACATGCTGCGCGTCGACCACGAGCAGGTGGCGCCGATCCATGCGCGCCTGGCCGACCGGCTGGTGCGCATCGCCGCCGATGCGGTGGCCGCCACCACGGTGATGGTGCTGTCCGACTATCGGAAAGGTGTCCTGGCCGGGGACACGCCCGCCCGGCTGATCGCCGCTGCCCAGGCCGCCGGCCGCCGCGTGGTGGTGGACCCGAAGGGCGGCGACACCAACAAGGGGCAGGGCTGGGCCCGCTATGCCGGCGCCGACCTCATCATGCCCGATTGCGCCGAACTGGCGGAGGCCACCGGCCTGCCCACCGGCACGGCGGAGGAGGTCGCCGCCGCCGCCACGGCGCTCCGCACCGCGCATGACTTCGGCGCCGTGATGGTGTTCCGCGGCGAGGCCGGCGTCACCCTGGTGGAGGCCGATAGCGCGGCGCCCGGCGACGGCACCCGGCATCTGCCGAGCGACATGGCCGAACTCATCGACCCCGCCGGCGCCGGCGACGCGATGGTGGCGGTGGCCGCCGCCGGCCTCGCCGCCGGGCTGGCGCTGCCCGTGGTGGCGCGGCTGGGCGCGCTGGCGGCCGGCATCGCCATGGGCAAGACCGGCATCGCGGTGGTGCGCGAGGACGAATTCCTGGAGGCGCTGACGCCGGGGCGGCTGGCGGCGCGCAAGCTGGTCAGCCGCTCCGACGCGGCGGAGCGGGTGGAGCGCTGGCGGCGCGGCGGCTTCCGGGTCGGCCTCCTGGCCGGCGCCGCCGCGGCGGCGGACCCGCAGGTGCTGGCCCAGGCGCGGTCCTGGTGCGACCGGCTGGCGGTGGCCGTGGCCGATGCCGACCCGAATGCCGAGGCGCTGGCGGAACTGCCGGCAGTCGATCTCGTCACCCGCTATTGCGCCGATACGGTGCTCGACCTCATCCGCCTGCTGCGGCCGGATGTGCTGGTGCAGGATCCGAACCAGGCGCCGGACACGGTGGCGGGGGGGGGGCGAATTGCTGCAGGAATGGGGAGGCACGCTCCGCCGCGCCACGACGACGGAGCCGGAACCGGCGCCGGAGCCCAGCGAGGCAGGCTGACGCGGGGGCGCCGGGCGGCGCCTCGCCGTTGTGTGCCGCCGGGGGCCGCGCTACAGCCATGGCAGGAATGGCCGTGCGAGGTTGCGATGGACGGAAAACGCAAGCCGTTGCTGATGGCGGGGATCGCGCTGCTGGCCCTGGCCGCGCCGGGGATCCTGCGGCCTGGTCCCGCCATGGCCCAGCCGGCGCCCGCGCCGCGGACCACGCCGGAGGCGCCGGACCGCACCCAGGCGGTCTTCGCCGATTGGACCCTCCGCTGCGAAACCCGGCCCACCGCCCCCAATGCCCCGCCGGGCTCCGCCGCGCCGGCCCGCACCTGCGAGATCGCGCAGACCGCGCATGACCAGCGGCAGCACCCGGTCGCGGCGGTGGCGCTCGGCCGGCTGACGCGGAACGAGCCGTACAAGCTGACCGCGCACCTGCCCTTGAACGTGCAGGTCTCCACGCCGGTCCAGCTTATGCTGGAGGTCCCTGGCCGGCGGGAGGCACCGCTCACCCTGCCCTTCCGCACCTGCACCCAGCGCGGCTGCTTCGCCCAGATCGAGCTGCGCGACGAGGCGATGCTGCGCCGCCTCCGCAGCCACCCGGCCGAGGCGCCGGCCCGGCTGGAATGGCACGACCCGGCGGGCGCGGTGCAGACCGCCGCCATCTCCTTCCGCGGCTTCGGCGCCGCCTTCGAGGCGCTGGGCCGGGAGGAATAGAGCGTAATCGCTTGAGGTGCCCGCACCGAAAAGCGTGAATCACGCGATCAAACAAGGGCCGGGAGGCTCCGCATGCGCATCCTCCGCCTCGACCACATCCAGCTTGCCATGCCGCCGGGCCGCGAGGCGGAGGCGCGGCGCTTCTATGCCGGGCTGCTCGGCCTGCGGGAGGTGGCGAAGCCGGCCGCACTGGCCGGGCGCGGCGGCGCCTGGTTCGAAGGCGAGGCCGGGCTGCGGCTGCATCTCGGCGTCGAGCGGGGATTCCGCCCGGCGCGCAAGGCGCATCCGGCCTTCCTCGTGGAGGATCTGGCGGGCCTCCTGGCCGCGCTCGCCGCCGCGGGCTGCGAGGTGCTGGAGGACGCGCCGCTCGAGGGGTTCGAGCGGCGCTTCACCAGCGACCCCTTCGGCAACCGCATCGAGTTGCTGGAGCCCCGGCCCTGACCCCGCGGCGCTATTCCAGCACGGCCACCTTCTTCCGCTCGATGAGGTCGAAATCGATCGGGTAGCCGAGGCCGGGTTCCGTCGGCGCATGCACCAGCCCCTGCGCATCCGGTCTGATGTCCTGCACCAGCCCGTATTTATGCGCGCCATCGGGCAGCAGCACCTCGAAATAGGTGGTGTTGCGGATGGCCATGGCGACATGCAGGTTGGCCACGTTGTTCAGCGAATTGCCGCCGTGGTGGATCTCGTAATTCATGCGGAAGGCTTCGGCGAGATGCGCCGTCTTCACCAGCGTGGTGATGCCGCCCTTCACCGCCACGTCGCCGCGCAGGTAGTCGGTGGCCTGCAGCATGATCCAGGGCGCGTAGCTCTCCAGCCCGGTCGCCGGGTATTCGGTGGCGACGATCGGGATGTCGAGCTTCTGCCGCAGCTTCACGTAGCTGGTGATGTCCTGGTCATGCAGCGGGTCCTCGTACCAGAGGAAGCCGAGTTCCTCGATGGCGCGGCCGACGCGCAGCGCCGCCGGGAAGTCGTAGCACCAGGTGCTGTCCAGCATGAGCGTATAGTCCTCGCCCACCGCCTCCCGCACCGCCTGGCAGACCTTGATGTCGGTCTTCCATTGCTGCGGCGGGTGGATCTTGTAGGCGGCCCAGCCATTCGCCTTGAACTGCTGCGCCTCCTCGGCATAGGCCTCGATGTCGGGCAGCAGGGCGGAACTGGCATAGGCGGGGATGGATTGGCGGAAGGTACCGAGCAGCCGGTGGATCGGCAGCCCCGCCGCCTTCCCGGCGATATCCCACAAGGCCACGTCCACCGCGCCGATGGAGCGCACGCTCACCACGCGGGACCAGGGCCAGAGCGCGGCGTTGATCCTCTCGCGGTCCAGCGGATTCTGGCCCATGAGCAGCGGCTTGAGGAAGCGGATCAGTCCCGGCCCGTCATTCACCGCGGTATGGGTGGCGGAGCCGAGGAAGGCATGGCCGGTGATGCCGGCATCGGTGCCGATGCTGAGCAGGCCGAGCGCGCTGGAGCCGGAGTCCAGCCGGGAGGCGGCGTGGTAACGGGTGGGCGGGATGTCGTCCCAGGCGAACAGGGTCAGCGAGACATGGGTGATCTGCATCTGAGGCGTTTCCTTCCCGGGAATTCCGGCCAGCTTCCGGACCGGCCGCCCGGCCTGTCAAGCCGGCGCCGGAGCCTGATGGGACCCGGGCATGGTTGATCCCGTGCTGATCGCGGATATCGGCGGCACCAATGCCCGCTTCGCCCTGGTTGAGGGCGCGGCGCGCGGCCCGCTGCACCGGGTGAAGCTGGACAGCGTCGCCAGCGTCGCCGAGGCCATCGCCGGCTTCCTCGCGCGGGAGGCGCCGGGCCATCCGCCGCGCGCCGCGGTGCTGGCGGTGGCCGGGCCGGTGGCGGGGAACCGGGCGTGGCTGACCAATCGCCGCTGGCTGGTGGATGGGGCGGAGATCGCCGCGATGCTCGGCATCGGCCGGGTCCAGGTGGTGAACGACTTCGCGGCGCTGGCCTGGTCGCTGCCGGAACTCGCCGGGCCGGACCTGCTGGCGCTAGGCGGCGGCGCGCCGGAGCCGGGGGCGCCGATGGCGGTGCTCGGCCCCGGCACCGGGCTCGGCATCGGCGGCTTCCTGCCGCCGGAGCGGGCGCTGGTGAGCGAGGGCGGCCATGCCAGCCTGGCGGCGCATGACGCCCGCGAGGCGGCGGTGATCGAGCGGCTGCGCACCCGCTTCGGCCATGTCTCGGCGGAGCGCGTGCTGTCCGGCCAGGGGATCGAGAACCTCCACGCCGCGCTGGCGGAGATCGGCGGCCTGGTGGTGCCGCAGCGGAGCGCGGCGGAGATCACCGCCGCCGGCCTCTCCGGCGAATGCCCGCTCTGCCGGGAGGTGCTGGATCTGTTCTGCACAATCCTCGGCGGCGTGGCCGGCGATCTGGCGCTGCTCTATGGCGCGCGGGGCGGGGTTTTCGTGGCGGGCGGCATCTGCCCGCGCTTCCCCGAATTCCTGGCGGCCTCGGCCTTCCGCGCGCGGTTCGAGGCGAAGGGGCGGTTCGGGGAATGGCTGGCGCCGGTGCCCGCCTGGCTGGTGCTGCGGCTGGACGCGGCCATGCTCGGCCTCGCCGCCCTGGCACGGCGGCTATAGCCATGCGGCCGACCCGGCGCGGCGTGCTGGCCGGCGCGGCGATCGGCGCGGCGGCGCCCGGCGCCCAGGCGCAGGTCCAGACGCCCGCCCAAGGCCCGGACCAGCCGCTCCGCTTCGCCAGCCCGGAGGCGCTGGAGGCGGCGGCGCGCGCCGCGCTGCCCGCGCCGGTCTATGACTGGATCGCCGGCGGGGCGGGCGAGGAGCTCACCCAGCGCCGCAATCACACGACCTTCGCCGAGGCCATCGTCACCCCGCGCCTGCTGACCGGCGCCGGGCCGCCGGAGCTGGGGCTTGCGCTGTTCGGCCAGCGCCTGCCGCATCCGGTGCTGGTGGCGCCCATGGGGGTGCAGGGCATCGCGCATCCGCGCGGCGAATTGGCCAGCGCCGCGGGCGCCGCGGCAGCCGGAGCGCTGTTCATGGCGGCGATGGTCGCCACCCATGGCCTGGAGGCCATCGCCGCCGCCATGGAGGCCGCCAGGCCGGGCGCGCCGCGCTGGTTCCAGCTCTATGTCCCGCGCGACCGCGGCATCCTGCTCGACCTGGCGCGGCGGGCGGAGGCGGCGGGCTATGGCGCGCTGGTGCTGACGGTGGATGCGCCGGTCGGCGCCTTCCGCGAGCGCGACCTGGGGCATGGCTTCACCACGCCGGCGGCGCTCGGCGCCGGCAACGACCGGCCGGACTACCCGCACCCGCTGATGGGCGGCACCGATGCCGGCCTCACCTGGGCGGATGTGGCATGGCTGCGGGCCCGCACCGCCCTGCCGCTGGTGCTGAAGGGCATCCTCTCGGCCGGGGATGCGACGGCGGCGCTGCGCGCGGGGGCCGGCGGGATCATCGTCTCCAGCCATGGCGGGCGGCAATTCGATGGCGCCCCGGCCAGCCTGGCGGCGCTGCCGCGGATCGCCGCGGTGGTGGAGCGACGGGTGCCGGTGCTGCTCGACAGCGGGCCGCGCCGGGGCCTTGACGTGTTGAAGGCGCTGGCGGCCGGGGCCGATGCGGTGGCGATCGGCCGGCCGGTCTGGTGGGGGCTGACGCTCGGGGGCGCGCAGGGCGTGCAATCCGTGCTGGAGCGGCTGGTGGCGGAACTCGCCAGCGCCATGCGGCTGGCGGGCTGCGGCAGCCTGGCGGAGCTCACGCCGGACCTGCTCGGGGCGGGATAGGGGTTTCCCGGAAAAGACTTGCAAGATGCAAGCTGGAATGCTTGCATCTTGCAAGTCTTTTGGAACCCCACCCATGGGCCTCACCGATTTCAGCCACAGGCTCTGCCCCGTCGCCCGCTCCATGGCGGTGCTGGGCGAGCGCTGGGCCATCCTGGTGCTGCGGGAAGCCTTCTACGGCACCACCCGCTTCGACGAATTCCAGCGCAACCTCGGCATCGCCCCCAATATCCTGAGCGCCCGGCTGCGGGCGCTGGTGGAGCATGAGGTGCTGGAACGGGTGCCCGGCCCCGGCGCCCGGCACGAATACCGGCTCACCGCCAAGGGCCGCGACTTCTTCCCCGCCTATGTCGCCCTCAAGCGCTGGGCGGATTGCTGGATGACCGGCCCCGAGGGCCCGCCGGTGGTCCTGCAGGAAGCCGCGACGGGGCGGGAGGTGGTGGCGCCGCCGCTGCTCGGCGGCGATGGGCGGGAATTGGGGCCGGAAGCGGTGCGCGCCCTGCCCGGCCCCGGCGCCTCCGATGCCATGCGGGCAAGGCTGGCCAGGCAGGAGGCGGATCATGCCTGAGGGCCTTTCCAGCCTCACCGCCGCCAGCGGCCCGGCAAGCCCGGCGCCCTCCGCCACGCCCTGGCCGGTGCTGCTGCGCCGCGTGCTGGCCCTGGCCGCGCCCACCACCCTGCTCGCCGCCGTGCAATCCGCCTGCCAATTGGTGGAGCCCTGGCTCGCCGCGCGGCAGGGGACGGCGGCGCTGGCCGGCTGGGCGGTGATGCTGCCCTTCGTGCTGCTGTTGCAGCAGATGTCCGCCGGCGCCATGGGCGGCGGCGTGGTCTCCGCCATCGCCCGGGCGCTGGGCGCCGGGCGGCGGGAGGAAGCCTCGGCCCTGGTGCTGCATGCGGTGGTGATCGCGCTGGGCTTCGGCCTGGCCTTCGCGGTGCTGCTGGCGGGCTTCCCGCACGCTTTGCTCGGGCTGATCGGCGGTGCCGAGGCGGCCGAGGCCGCGGCCTCCTATGCCGTCTGGATGTTCGGCGTCGGCGCAATCCCGGCCTGGCTGGCCAATACGCTCGCCTCCGTGCTGCGCGGCGGCGGCCGGCATGCGCTGGCCTCCCGCGTGCTGCTGCTGGCCTGGCTGGCCTATCCGCCGCTCGCCTGGGCGCTGATGGAGCCGGGGGGGGCAGGGGCTGGCCGGCTCGGGCATGGCCTTCGCCGCGGTGATGGCGGGGGCGACGCTCGGCATGGCGGCGGTGGTGCTGGGGGGGCGGCGCGGGCTTCCGGCCGACGCTGCGGGTGCGGCTGCAATTGCCGTTGTTCGGGCGCATCCTCTCGGTCGGGTTGATCGCCTGCGCCATGGCGGCGTTGTCCAACCTCGCCACCATCCTGGTCACGGCGCGGATCGCGGTGCATGGGGCGGCGGCCGTCGCGGCCTATGGCATCTCGGCGCGGCTGGAATTCCTGATCGTGCCGCTGGCCTTCGGCGTCGGCTCGGCCCTGACCGCGCTGGTCGGCCGCGCGGCCGGCGCCGGCGACTGGCAGACCGCCCGGCGCACCGCCTGGGCGGGCGGGCTGCTGGCGCTGGCGCTGACGGGCCCCTTCGGGCTGCTGGTCAGCCTGTATCCCGGCGCGACCGCCAGGCTCTTCGCCAGCGACCCGGAGGTGGTATTGATCGCCACCAGCGCGCTCGGCTATGTCGGCCCCGCCATGCCGGCCTTCGGGGTGGGCATGGCGCTCTATTTCGCCGCCATGGGCGCGGGGCGGATGCGCTGGCCGGTGGCGGCGGCGCTGTCGCGGCTCGTCCTGGCGGTGGGCGGCGGCTGGCTGCTCGGCGATGCGCTGGGCTGGGGGCTGGAGGGCCAGTTCCTGGCGGTGGCGCTCGGCATCACCTCGTATGGCGCGATCAACGCGGCGGCGGTGCGGCGGGGGGTCTGGGGGTCGCGATAGGGCATTCGCGGATTCTTCGCGGAAAGTAGAATGTCATATAGGTGATTTTGCCGATATGGTTGTGGCGTGGCCGGACCCATTCTGGGACCGGCCCCGTCCTCCTGCACGAGTCCCGCCATGGCCCCGCCGGATACCATCGCCTTCCGCCCGACGCCCGGCGACCCGGCGCCCTGGTTCTTCGCCCCGACCGCGGCCAATCCGCGCTTTAACTTCGCCTCCGTCGCCGGGCGCTACGTGCTGCTGGCCTTCCTCGGCCCCGCCACGAACCCGGCCTCCGCCCAGGCGGTGCGGGCGCTGCGCGAGGCCCGGGCGGAGGGGGTCTTCAACGACCTCAATGCCAGCGCCTTCGCCATCAGCATGGACCCCGCCGATGCGGCCGAAGGCGGGCCGCGCGACCAGATCCCGGGGCTCCGCGTCTTCCTCGACCGCGACGGCGCGGTGAGCGAGCGCTACGGGGTGTTGCAGCGCGAGGCGAAGCCGCTGCTCTACCGCCCGGCCGCCTTCCTGCTCGACCCGCTGCTGCGGGTGATCGCCTCCGCGCCGCTGGCGCAATTGCCTGAGCTGATCGGCCTGCTACGCCGCCTGCCGCCGGCCGGCGAACATGCGGGGCAGGAGGTGCCGGCGCCGGTGCTGGTGCTGCCGCGGGTGCTGGAGCCCGCGCTCTGCCAGGCGCTGATCGATGGGTACGAAGCCAATGGCGGGGCCGAGAGCGGCTTCATGGTGGAGCGGGACGGCAGGACCATCGGCGCCCTCAACCCCGCCCATAAGCGCCGCCGCGACGCGGATATCGAGGACCCGGAATTGCAGGCGGCGCTGCGCGCCCGCATCGCCCGGCGGATCGCACCCGAGATGCGCAAGGCCTTCCAGTTCGACCCGACCCGGATCGAGCGCTACATCGTCGCCTGCTACGACAGCGCCGAGGGCGGGCATTTCCGCGCCCATCGCGACAATACCACGCCCGGCACCGCGCATCGCCGCTTCGCCGTCACCATCAACCTGAACGACGGCTTCGAGGGCGGCGAGCTGTGGTTCCCGGAATTCGGCCCGCGCCGCTACCGGCCGCCGCCCGGCGGCGCGGTGGTCTTCTCCTGCTCATTGCTGCATGAGGCGACGCCGGTGCGCGCGGGGCGGCGCTACGCGACGCTGCCCTTCCTCTATGACGATGCGGCGGCCCGGCTGCGGGAGGCCAACCAGGGCAGCTTGGTGGAAGCGGCGGCGGCGGAGGTCTAGACCAACGCCGTCCTGGCCGGAAACGTGCGCTTCCGGCCAGGACGGCAAAGTTGGCCGCTCCTGCAAAGACTGGATCACAGTCCGGAGGACTGTGGTCTAGTCTCCGGCCCGCCAACCAGACGGGACCGAGACACCATGACCGAGCCTGCCGCCGATCCGACGCCCGCGCCGGGCCATGCCGCCATCATCGGCTTCGGCCTGATGGGCTGCGACATCGCCGCCATCTTCCTGGCCGGCGGCTGGCGGGTGACGGCGGTGGAGCCGGACCGCGCCGCCTGGCCCGCGCGGCTCGACCGCGTCAGCGCCTCGATCGCGCAGCTCGGGGGCCAGCCGGCGCGGGTGGAGGCGCTGGATCTGGTGGCGAGCCTGGCCGATGTCGGCTTCGGCGATGCGGATGTGGTGGTGGAGGCGGTGCCGGAACGCCTCGACCTCAAGCGCGCCGTCTTCGCGGAACTCGACCGGCTGGTGCCGCCCGCGGTGCCGATCGCCAGCAATGCCTCCGGCTTCCGCATCACCGACATCACCGAGGGCTGCGCGACGCGGGAGCGCATGGCGAACCTGCACTTCTTCCTGCCGGCGCATCTGGTGCCGGGGGTCGAGGTGGTGCAGGGCGAATACACCGACCGCGCCGCCTGCGACCGGCTGGCGGAGATCATGGCGGGGCTCGGCCGCAAGGTGATCCGCGTGGCGCGCGATGTGCCGGGGTTCCTGGCGAACCGCATCCAGCACGCGCTGATGCGGGAAGCCTTCGCGGTGATCGATTCCGGCCTGGCCAGCGCCGAGGACGTGGACAACGCGGTGCGCTACGCCTTCGGCTTCCGCTACCTCGCCGCCGGGCCGATCATGCAGAAGGAACTCGCCGGGCTGGAGACGCAATTGGCGGCGGCGCGCACGATCTACCCCTCGCTGGCCACGAATGCGGAGCCGAGCCCGACCCTGGCGCGGCTGGTGGAGGAAGGGAAGCTCGGGCCGAAGACCGGGCAGGGGTTCTGGACCTGGACCGAGGAGAGCGCGGCGAAGGAGCGGGCGCGGTATGAGCGGGCGCTGCTGGCGGCGGCCAAGGTGCTCAGGGAGGAGGGCTGAAAGCTAAAACCGGCTAAAAACCGGGAGCGGGAGGTCGGCGGCAGGCGTTTAATTCTGCTGCCGAATTCGGCTGCCGGGATTTTGGATTTTTAGAATTCGGCGCTTTATTCGGAGGGCTTGGAGGGCAGGACCCAGGCTGGATCGTCAGGTTTATTTTCCTGTAGTTCAGAAGATGGTGCGGAGGCAAGCCTTTCCTGCAAGCGCTTGTGCAGGCGGGTGGCCTTCTCGATGTAGAAGGCCGCGCCGGCACGGCGATATTCCTCCAGCGCCGCCTCGCAGGCGGTAAGTGCCGCCTGAAGCTGGGCGCGGCCAGTGGTCCTGTCGCCAAGCGTCTCTTCGGCAAGGGCAAGGTTTTCCATTGTCTGTGCCCAGAGGAAGGGCACCCGCTCGCGCGTCCGCTCTGCCAGCGCCGCTCGGTAGGCTTCGACAGCCTCCTCCAGCCACGCCGTGCCGCTCTCGTGCGAGCCGAGACTCCACAGCGCAGTGCCGAGGTTGTTCTGCGTCGTCGCCCAGTCCAGCGGCACCCGCTCGCGCATCCTCTCCTCCAGCGCCGCCCGATAGGCCGCTACCGCCTCCTCCAGCCGCGCCGTGCCGCCTTCGCGCGAGCCGAGCGTCTGGAGGGCGTTGCCGAGGTTGTTCTGCGTCATGGCCCAGTGGAGCGGCACCCGCTCGCGGGTGTATTCCTCCAGCGCCGCTTGGTAGGCAGCGACCGCTTGCTCCAGCCCTGCCGTGTCGCTCTCCCGTTCGCCGAGCGTCAACAGCGCGTTGCCGAGATTGTTCTGCGTCGCTGCCCAGTCGAGCGGCACAAGCTCGCGCCTCCGCTCCTCCAGCGCTGCCCGATAGGCCGCCACCGCCCCCTCCAGCCGCACCGTGCCGCTCTCCCGCTCGCCGAGGGTTTCCAGTGCATTGCCAAGGTTGTTCTGCGTCACCGCCCAAAGGAGCGGGACCCGCTCGTGGGTGTATTCCTCCAGCGCCGCCCGGTAGGCCACGACCGCCGCCTCCAGCCGCGCCGTGTCGCTCCCCCCGCTCACCGAGCGTTGTCAGCGCGGTGCCGAGGTTGTTCTGCGTCGCCGCCCAGTCGAGCGGCACCCGCTCGCGCGTCCGCTCCTCCAGCGCCGCCCGATAAGCCGCCACCGCCTCCTCCAGCCGCGCCGTGCCGCTCTCCCGCTTCCCGAGTCCCGACAGCGCGCTTCCGAGATTGTTCTGCGCCGTTGCCCAGAGCAGCGGCACACGCTGCCGCGTCCACTCGTCCAGAGCCGCCCGGTAGGCTTCGACAGCCTCCTCCAGCCGCGCCGTGCCGCTCTCCCGCTCGCCAAGCGCCCAGAGCGCATTGCCGAGGTTGTTCTGCGTCATCGCCCAGTCGAGCGGCACCCGCTCGCGCGTGTACTCCTCCAGAGCCGCCAGATAGGCCGATACCGCCTGCTCCAGCCGCGCCGTGCCGCCCTCGCGCTCCCCGAGCCTCCAGAGGGCATTGCCGAGGTTGTTCTGCGTCGCCGCCCAGTCGAGCGGCACCCGCTCGCGCGTCCGTTCCTCCAGCGCCACCCGATAGGCCGCCACAGCCTCCTCCAGCCGGGCCGTCCCGCTCTCCCGTCCTCCGAGCGTCTCCAGTGCGAAGCCGAGGTTGTGCTGCGCCATTGCCCAATCGAGCGGCACATGCTCGCGGGGACGGTCGAGCAACCCCTGGCGACGCAGCGCAACTGCTTCCCGCAAGGCGGCATTGTCGCCTGCCTGATCGCCATAGGTCACCAGACCGAAGGCCAGGCTCCGGCGCAGCGAAGCCTGTTCCTCGGCCGAGAGCGCGGCGGGCGGGTTCGCCAGCAGGCTGCGCAGCCGTGGCAGGCGCGGCCGCAGGAGGTCGGCAATTGCCCGCCCCCGGGTCTCGTCGCCCTGCGGCACCGAGGCCAGTGCCACCGCCTGCAGCGCCAGGGCGAATTCCCGCCTGGAATTCGCCGCGCAGGCTGCCCTGCTCGATCTTCCAGGGCTCGCGCGTCATGCGCGGCCGGACCGAAGGCGCCGAGAACCACAGCCGCACCGCCCCGGCGCCGGCATCGGCCACCTGGCCCCAGACGATCAGATCCGCTCCGCGCCCGGCCCGCAGCGCCTCGGCCAGCCGCTCGGCCTCGGTTTCCGCCTCGAACCGGTCCTCGCCATCGAGGCTGATGCTGCGGCAGGTGGTGACGACGCGGAAGCCACGCTCGCCGGTGAAGGCCGCGGCAACCTGCTGGCTGAGCCTGCCGTCGTCATGGTGCAGGCGGGAGACCAGGATGCGGAAGCGGCCCGGGTCCGGCGCCGGGACGCTGCCGGAAATTGCGCGCCCACCATTCGCGGACCGCGCAAGCCTCCTGCGAGGTGCCGGAGAGGGCGCTGCCGAACAGTCCCTTCGCCTGGTCTTTCACCGTGTCCGACACCGCGGCGCCAACCAGGGCAAGGCCGCCCAGCACGACGCCGCTCCAGAGGAAACCACGTAGCCGCCCGCGCCAGCCTTTCGGCCCCGGCGGGGGGAGCCACCGGCTTCGGTGTCCCTCTCGCCAGGAAACGGCCACCCGCATCGCGGGCGGCGGATTCGGGCGGCGGCATGCGCTCCTCCGCAGCTTGGCTCCGGCAGTATCGCCAAGCCGGGGAGGGGCCGCAATCAACCCTTGCGGCACCACGGGCTGGCCGAGGTCGTGCGCCAGCCGCTCACCGATGGCGCGGCCCACAAGTCGGTGCCGCCGCCGGCGCCATGGGGACGACCAGCCGGATCGGCCCGGCCGCCCGCCCGGCATCGCCGCCGCCAGCGCTGCGCGGCGCGACACCCCGTTCCGCATCCCGGCCTCCTCCCCGTTGCCGCATTCCGGGTAGCCGCCGTGGCGCCTGCCCAAGCACCGGGCCAGGCCACCCGCGCCGCCGGGGGTGACTTGCGGCCGGGCGCCGGGTAGAAGCCCGGGACCCGGGATTGAGCCCCGACTGGCCGGGAGCCCGCCATGCTCACCACCTATACCGTCGAGAACGGCCAGCTCGCGGTGCGGGAGGGCGCGCAGGACGAAGCCGCGCTGCGGCGTGCCGTCTGGATCGACCTGCTGAGCCCCTCGCCCGAGGAGGAGAGGCGGGTGCAGGACGCGCTCAGGCTGGAGATCCCGACCCGCGAGGAGATGCAGGAGATCGAAAGCTCATCCCGCCTCTACAAGGAGGACGAGACGCTCTTCCTGACGGCCAATTTCCTCTATGGCGTGGAGAATGGCGAATACGGCTCCACCGCCATCTCCTTCGTGCTGAACAATGCCAGCCTCGTCACCGTGCGCTATGCCACGCCCCGCGCCTTCAGCGTCTTCAGCGCCCGCTGCCAGCGCAACCCGGCCACGCTGCTCGCGACCCCCCGATGCGGTGATGCTGCACCTCTTCGAGCAGGTGGTGGACCGGCTGGCCGATATCCTGGAACGCATCGGCTCGGACATGGACCGCGCCTCCCAGACCGCCTTCCGCAGCGCCCGTGCCAAGACGAAGGCAACCGCGCGGGATGCCGACCTCAAGGACACGCTGATCACCCTTGGCCAGGTCGGGGAGGTGACGACCCGTGCCTCGGAGACCCTGCTCGGCCTCTCGCGCATCCTCACCTTCGTCGGCGCCGAGAAGGCGACCACGGTGAGGAAGGAGAACCAGGCGGTCATCAAGACCCTGGTGCGCGACGTGCGCTCCCTGGTGGAACACGCCACCTTCCTGAACAGCAAGGCGCAGTTCCTGCTGGATGCGGTGCTCGGCATCATCAATGTCGAGCAGACCAATATCATCAAGACCTTCACCGTGGCCTCGGTCGCGCTGATGCCGCCGACCCTGATCGCCAGCATCTACGGCATGAATTTCGACATCATGCCGGAATTGCACTGGCCACTCGGCTATCCGTTGGCTCTGGCGCTGATGGTGGTCTCGGCGGTGCTGCCGATCCTGTATTTCAAGCGCAAGGGATGGCTCTGAGGCGCGCCGGCGCCGCGGCGGGCTTCGGCCTGGCCTTGGGGCTGGCCGGCGCGCCCGCCCTGGCGCAGGCGCCCCAGGCGCCGGCCGCCGCGTCCCAGGTCCCCGCAGCCCAGTCTGCCACAGCCATGCCCGGGCCTGCCTGCCCGCCACGGCAGCCGCGCATCCGGCTCTCGGTGGTGGACCCGGAGCCGGTGCTGGACACCAGCCTCGGCATCGACGCGCTGCATGCGGAAACCGGGCGGCCGCGCAGCGCCACCCTGCACCACCTGGCGCTCACCATCTCCCGCGTCGAGTGGCACAGCGAGATCAATGCCCGCACGCTCAGCACCCATCGCGGCGTCTGCGCCACGCCGGACCAGGTGACGCTGACCCTGGTGCAGGCCGAGCACCTGATCCGCATCGCCGAGGAGATCCCGCCCGGCACCTGCCTGTTCCGCGAGGTGGAGGCGCATGAGCGCCGGCATGTCGCGGTGAACCGCCGCACGCTGCGCGCCGCCGCCGGCCGCGCCCGCGCCGCCGCCGAAAGCTGGGCCGCCGGCGCGGCGGGCCGCGGCGGCACCGAGCAGGAGGCGATGGCGGCGCTGCAGGCCAGCCTCCGCCGCGCCATCGAGCCCGCCCTGGCGGCGATGCGGGCGAAGCGGGAGGCGGCGCATCGCGAGATCGACGCGCCCGCCGAATACCGCCGCCTCGCCCACATCTGCCCGGAGGACCAGCGGGTGCTGCGGGAGAGGCTGCCGGGCGGGGCGGTGGATTGACCGCGGCGCGTCCCTTGCCTTCCATGCCTCGCCCGTCCCGCAGAGGAACCCCGCATGCCCGCCACCCACCACATCGCGCCCACTCTCGACAATGTCCGCTGGGGTGCCTTCGATGCCGGCTTCGCGCCAGTCGCCACGGTCGATCCCGGCGACCTGGTGGTGCTGGAATGCGTCTCCGGCGGCCTGGACCAGATGCCGCCCGCCGGCAGCCCCTTCGCCATCCCGGAGCGGCTGCGCGCCATCCAGGGCGGCGCGCCGCGGCTCGGCCCGCATATCCTCACCGGCCCCGTGGCGGTGCGCGGCGCCGAGCCGGGGGGATGCGCTGCGGGTGCAGGTGGAGAAGATCGAATTCGGCTGCGACTGGGGCTTCTGCGGCTTCCGCCCGCTCGGCGGCACCCTGCCGGAGGACTTCCCCTACAAGCGCGTGCTGCACATCCCGGTGGACCGCGCCGCGCGCACCTGCAAGGTGCCGGTGGGGCCCGGCATCACCCTGCCGCTGGCCCCCTTCTTCGGCGTCATGGGCGTGGCGCCGCCCGAGGAATGGGGCCAGATCTCCACCAAGGAGCCGCGCGCGCATGGCGGCAACCTCGACAACAAGGAACTCGGCGAGGGCGCCACGCTCTACCTCCCGGTCTTCGTCCCGGGCGCCAATTTCTCGGCCGGCGACGGGCATGGCGTGCAGGGCGATGGCGAGGTCTGCATCAATGCGCTGGAGATCTGCCTCACCGGGCATTTCCGCCTGGACCTGGAGAAGGGCGGCGGCGCCACGGACCCGGTGCTGCGCTATCCCAGGGCCGAGACAGCCACGCATTTCATCAGCATGGGGATGCACGAGGATCTCGACATCGCCATGAAGACCGCGCTGCGCGAGATGATCGGCTTCATCACCTCCCGCGCCAATCTCTCGCCGGCCGATGCCTACCAGCTTTGCAGCCTGGCCGTGGACTTCCGGGTGACCCAGACGGTGAATGGCGAGAAGGGCGTGCATGGCATGCTGCGCAAGGGCCTGCTGTTCTGAACCGGGCCGGAGCCGTGCAGCGGCCTACAGGATACCAATTGCCCGGAAAAACCGGGCGCGAAGGGCTTTTCCACAGCTTTTCGCGTCCACGTTGCGTCCAGAACTTGTGGTCCTCCACCGCGTTGCCCTACCGTATCTAGAGGGCGACAAGATCTAGCGGGTCTTGGTCAGGGAGAGCCACATGGACTGGACGGCCGAAGCAATCGACCAGCTGCGCGGGTTCTGGGCGGAGGGCCATTCCACGGCGGAGATCGGCCGCCGCATGGGCATCTCCAAAAATGCCGTGGTCGGCAAGGCGCACCGGCTGGACCTGCCGGCCCGGCCGAGCCCGATCCGGCGCGAGGCCGAGGGCGCGGCCGGGGCGCCCTCCGTACCGCAGTCCCGCCGCCTGCCGGCGCCGCGCGAGGCTGCCCCGCGGCGGCCGGAACCCGCGCTGGCCTCCGCCCCGGCGGCGGCCCGCATGCCGGCCGCCGCGCCGACCCAGAACGCCCCGGCCGCCAGCGCCGTGGTGCGGCCCTTCCCGCGGCTCTCCACCCGCAGTTGCTGCTGGCCGCTGGGCGAGCCCGGCACGCCGGAATCCCGCTTCTGCGAAGCCGCGGCGCTGACCGGCAAGCCCTACTGCACCGACCATGCCGCGGTGGCCTATGTGAAGGCGCGCGACCGGCGCGAGGACGCCGCCTGACCTGAACCGCGCGGCGCCCCCCTTGGCGCGCCGCGCGGGGGCGGCGATGCTGGTGGCATGACTGAAATCCTCGCCGGCTGATGAACAGCCGGCTTGCCGGGATCGCGCTGCATCTTTCGGCGCTCGCCCTCTTCGTTGCCATGGACACGCTGGTGAAGCTGCTGACCGCGCGCTACGCGGTGCCGCAGCTCATGTGGGCGCGCTTCCTGTTCAGCCTGCTGGCGATGGCGCTGGCGATGCGGCTCATCACCGGGCAATTGCCCTGGCGCTCGCGGGCGCCGGGGTTGCAGGCGGTACGCAGCCTGCTGCTGGCCGCCTGCAACCTGCTCTTCTCCACCGCGCTCGCGCATATCCCGCTGGCGGATGCCACGGCGGTCGGCTTCGCCTCGCCGGTGCTGACCGTGGCGCTGGCGGCGGCCTGGCTGCGGGAGAGGGTGGGCTGGCGGCGCTGGCTCGGCGTCGGCATCGGCCTGGCCGGGGTGGTGATCGCCCTGCAACCGCCCTTCCTCACCGGCGGCGCGCCGATGCACTGGGCGACGGTGCTGCCGCTCGGCACCGCATTGCTGTTTGCGATCTACCAGATCCTGACCCGGCGGCTGGCCGCGGTGGACGATCCGCGCACCACCATCCTGCATACCGGCCTCGCCGCCACCCTCGCCACCAGCCTGGTGCAGCCCCTGGTCTGGACCTGGCCCTCGGGCGGGGACTGGGCGCTGCTGGTTCTGCTCGGCGTGCTGGGGGGCGCCGGGCATGGGCTGCTGGTGCTGGCCTATGCCCGGGCGCCGGCCAGCCTGCTGGCGCCGCTCTCCTATACCCAGCTGGTCTGGGCCACCCTGGCCGGGCTGCTGGTCTTCAACGACTGGCCGGACGCGGCCGCGCTGCTCGGCGCGCTGGTGATCGCGGCGGGCGGCATCCTGGTTGCGCTGCCGGAAAGGCGGCGTGGCTAGCTAGGTCTGCTCCGACACCACGCGGGTCGCCGCGCCGCCCCCGCCCTCGCCGCCGGGCGGGTCGAGCGCCGCCTCCATCGCCCGGCGCAGGCTGGCCAGCTTGCGCTCGTTCTCGACCTTCAGGCCGAACACGTCCTTCACGTAGAACACGTCCACCGCCCGCACCCCATAGGTGGTGATATGGGCGGAGGCGATCTGGAGGCCCTGCTCGCTGATCGCCGCCGTCACGTCATGCAGCAGGCCCGGCCGGTCGCGGCCATTCACCTCGATGACGGTATGGGTATTGGAGGCATGGTTGTCGAAGACCACGCGCGGCGGCACCGTGACGGCGCGCAGCCTGGCCGGCTCCCGCCGCACCTTGGCGATCTCCTCCGCCAGGCGCAGCCGGCCGGAGAGCGACTGCTCGATCAGCACGGAAAGCCTGGCCAGGCGGTGCGGCTGGTCGAAGGCGCCGCCGGCCGCGTCCTGCACCCAGAAGGTATCGAGCGCCATGCCGTTGGTCAGCGTATGGATGCGCGCATCCACGATGCTAGCGCCGGCGACGGCCAGCGCGCCCGCGATGCGGCTGAACAGGCCGGGATGGTCGGCGGCATAGACCGTGATCTCGGTGACGGCGCGGGCTTCCAGCACGCGGGTGCGGACCGTCAGCGGCGCGCCGGTGGCCTCCGCCTCGCGGATCAGGGCGGCGTGGCGGGCATGCGTCTCGGCATCGAAGGAGAGCCAGTAGCCGGGATAGCCGCGCGCCAGGAACTGCTCCCGGTCCGCCGCCGGCCAGCCCGCCAGCATGGCGGCGGCGGCCTCGCGGGCGCGGGCCACGCGCACGTCGCGTTCCGGCACCGAGAGGCCGCCGGCCAGCACTTCCGCCACGCGCCAATAGACCTCCCGCAGCAGGGTGGCCTTCCAGCCGTTCCAGACCTTGGGGCCTACCGCGCGCATGTCGGCCACCGTCAGCACCAGCAGCAGCCGCAGGCGTTCGGGGGACTGCACGAGGTCGGCGATGTCGAGGATGGTCTTGGGGTCCTCGATGTCGCGCTTGAAGGCGGTCTGGCTGATGAGCAGGTGGTGCAGCACCAGCCAGGAGACGGTCTCCGTCTCCTCCTGGGTGAGGCCGAGCTTCGGGCCGATCTCCTGCGCGATGCGGGCGCCGAGTTCGGAATGGTCGCCGCCGCGGCCCTTGGCGATGTCGTGCAGCAGCGCCGCGACATAGAGGGCGCGGCGCGACTGCAACTGGTCCACCAGCTCGCTCGCCACCGGCGTGGCCTCGCCCAGCCTGCCGGCCTCCAGCTGCTGCAGCACGCTGATCGCCTCGATCGTGTGCTCGTCGACGGTGAAGACATGGTAGGTGTCGAACTGCATCAGCCCGACGATCCGCGCCCAGTCCGGGATGAAGCGTGAGAGGAACCCGGTCTTGTTCATCAGCCTGAGCCAGACCGCCGCGTCGCGGCCGGTGAGCAGGTCGAGGAACAGGGCATTGGCTTCCGGCTGGCCGCGCAGCGCGGCGGCGTGGAAGGCATTGCGGATCAGCGCCCGCACCGCCAGCGGGTGGATGTCGAGCTTGCGGTCCCGCGCCGCCTTCAGGATGCGGAGCATCAGCACCGGCTCGCGCGAGAAGTCCCGGTTGGGCGGCGCCGCCACCAGCTTGCCATCGGCGAGCGCCAGCCCCGCCTCGGCCAGCCCGGCATCGCCCTGCCGCCGCACCGCGGGTGGGCCGAGCGCGGCGCGCTCGATCGCCGGTTCCAGCACGCGCGTCAGGCGCAGCACGTCGCGCACCGTCAGGAACAGGTGCTTCATGAAGCGCTCGACGCCGTCCTGCCGGCCGCGCGGGGTATAGCCCATGCGGGCGCCCACCACCGGCTGGAAGTCGAAGGTCAGGCGCTCCTCCGCCCTTCCGGCGACGTAGTGCAGGTGGAAGCGGACGGTCCAGAGGAAGTTCCAGGCGCGGCGGATGGCGCGCGCCTCATGCTCGGTCAGCAGCCCGCCGCCGGGGCTGTCCTCCCCCACCAGGTCCGGCATCCGCTGGGCGCCGAAGGCATAGCGGGCGAGCCAGTAGAGGGTCTGCAGGTCGCGCAGGCCCCCCTGGCCTTCCTTGACATGCGGCTCCACCAGATAGGGGCTGTCGCCGTAGCGGGCGTGGCGGGCGGCGCGCTCGGCCCGCTTGGCGGCCAGGAAGGGGCCGAGGCCGCGTTCCTGCCGGGTGCGGGTGAAGACCTCCTCGAACCGCTCGAAGACCGGGCGTTCGCCGGCCAGGAAGCGGGCATCCACCAGCGCGGTGAGCACCGTGCTGTCGCGTGCCGCCTCCTCCATGCAGTCCTCGATGCTGCGGGTGGCGTGGCCGACCTTCAGGCCGAGGTCCCAGAGCATGTAGAGGACGAATTCCACCGCCCGCTGGATGCGCGGGCCGGCGGCCTCCTCGGTCAGGAAGAGCAGGTCGATATCGGAATAGGGCGCCAGCACGCCGCGGCCATAGCCGCCGGTGGCGACCAGGGCGAAGGGGGCCTCGGCGGCCTCGGCCGGGTTGCGCGGCGGCACCATGGCCAGGGCATAGGCATGGATGGCCACCATCACCCCGTCGGTCAGCGCCGCCAGCCAGCGGGCGGCGGCGAGGCCGGAAAGCTGATGCGCCTCGAAGGCTTCCTGCACCGTGCCCTGGATGCGGCCGAGATGCCGCCGCAGCAGGTCGAGCGCCACATCCCGGCGGGCCGGGGGGCCGGTGCGGCCGGTGAGTTCGGCGATGAGGTCGGGAATTACGGTAGGCGCCTCGGCCAGCGCGGGGACACGCTGCGCCGACGGCCTGGCGGGGAGGGCGGCCGTGCTGCTCATTCAGGACAGCCTAGTCCCTGTGGCGCGCGGGGGACAGCACCATCCTCAAATGCTGGTGTCCCACCTTGCGCCGCCGCTCCGCCGGCCACGGTATCGGCCTCCAGCAGGGTGCGGAGCCGGTAGAGCGCCGCCTGCGCCTCCCGTGGCGACAGCGCATCGGGGTCGAGCGCGGCCAGCGCCGCCAGGACGGGGTGTGGGTCAGGCAGCGGGGCGGCCCCGGCCAGGGGCGTGCCCAGGGGCGTGGCGGGCCTGGCGAAGAGCGGCAGCTCATCGGAAAGCGGGTCGAGGCCGCGGGCCCGCGCCTCCAGCGCCGCCAGCACCGCCGCGCCGCGGGTGAGCACGGCGCGCGGCACGCCGGCGAGCCGGGCCACATGCAGCCCCCAGCTCCGCTCGGCCACCCCCGGCGCGACACTGTGCAGGAACACCACCTCTCCCTTCCATTCCCGGACCCGCATGGTGGCGGGCGCCAATTCCGGCAGCTTGCCCGCGAGCGCCGTCAATTCGTGGAAATGCGTGGCAAAGATGGTGCGGGCGCGGATGCGGTCGTGCAGCGCCTCCAGCACCGCCCAGGCGATCGCCAGACCGTCCCAGGTGGCGGTGCCGCGCCCGACCTCATCCAGCACCACCAGGCTGCGCGGGCCAGCCCGGTTCAGGATCGCCGCCGTCTCGGCCATCTCCACCATGAATGTGGAGCGTCCGCCGGCAATGTCATCGGCGGCCCCGACACGAGAGAACAATCTGTCCACCAGGCCGAGCCGCGCCGCCTCGGCGGGGACGAAGAACCCGGCCTGGGCCAGCACCACGAAAAGCGCGTTCTGCCGCAGGAAGGTGGATTTGCCGGCCATGTTCGGGCCGGTGAGCAGGCAGAGCCGCCGCCCCGGCGAGAGGTCGCAGTCGTTCGGCACGAAGGCCGGGCCGCGGTTGCGGGCCAGCGCCGCCATCACCACCGGGTGGCGGCCGGCGGTGACGGCGAAATCCGACCGCTCCGTGATCTCCGGCCGGCACCAGCCGCCCTCGGCGGCCAGCTCGGCGGCGGCGGCATGCACATCGAGCGCCGCCAGTGCCGCCGCCGCCCGGGTGATGCCGGGCGCGGCGGCGAGGCAAAGCTCGCGCAGGTGGCGGGCGATCAGCCTCTCCCGCTTCGCCGCCCCCTCCGCCGCCTCGGCCAGGCGGCGGTCGAGCCCGGCCAGCGCCGCGCAGGTGAAGCGGTGGCCATTCGCCATGGTCTGGCGGTGCACCGGGGCGAATTCGCCCGTGGCCTTGGCCGGGGCGTCGCGCAGCAGCTTCTCCCCCGCCGCGGCGGGCAGTTCCGCCAGATAGCCGAATTGCTGGTGGTGGCGGATCTTCAGGCTCGCGACGCCCCAGGCCTGCGCCAGGTCGAGCTGCAAGGCGGCGATGGCGCCGCGCGCATCGTCCCGCAGCCGCCGCAGCGCATCGAGCTGGCCGTCATAGCCCGGCGCGACCAGGCCCGGCTCCTCCAGCCGCGCCGGTAGGGTCTCAGCGAGCGCGCGGGCGAGTTCGGGCGCCGGGTCCCTGGCCGGCCGGAGCGCCCGCCCCGCCTCCTGCAACAGCGGCGGTACGGCGGCGAGGCCGCCGGGTTCCACCAGCGCCTCCGCGATGGCGGCGGCGCGGGCCAGCCCGTCCCGGACCGCCGCCAGATCGCGCGGCGCGAAACGGTCGAGCGAGAGCCGGGCCAGGGCGCGGGCCATGTCCGGGGCGCCGCGCAGCGCCGCGCGGATGGCGGCGCGGAGCGGCGCCGCGGCCAGCAGGGCGGAGACCGCATCGTGCCGGGAGGCGATCGGTTCGGCCTCGGCCAGCGGGCCGGCCAGGCGGGCGGCCAGCTCGCGGGCGCCGGCGGCGGTGATGGTGCGGTCCACGGCGCCGAGCAGGCAGTCCTTCGCCCCGCCCCTTTCGGCCCGCAGGATCTCCAGGCTGCGGCGGGTGGCGGCGTCCATCTCCAGCACACCCTCGGCGCCGCGTGGCACGGGAGGGGACAGGTGCGGCAAGGCGCCGCGCTGGGTGGTGCGGACATAGTCGAGCGCCATGGCCGCCGCCGCGACCTCGGCCGGGCCGAATTGCCCGAAGCCTTCCAGGGTGGCGACGCCGAAGGCCTCCGCCACCAGCCGGGCGCCGTCGCGTGGCAATGCGGCCTCCGAGACGCGGGCGCCGGCCAGCGCCGGGTCGCCGGCGAGCGGCGGCGGCGCCAGCACCTCGGCCGGCTCCAGCCGGGCCAGCAGGGCGCCGAGATCGGCGCGCGCCAGGCTCTCCGTCTCGAAGCCACCGGTCGAGACATCGAGCCAGGCGGCGCCAAGCTCCCCCTCCCCGCCCGGCGCCAGGGCCAGCAGCCAGGCAGGGCGGGCGGCCTCCAGCAGGGTCTCCTCGGTGATGGTGCCGGGCGTCACCAGCCGCACCACCTCCCGACGCAGGGTCGGGGCCTTGCGGCGCCTGGCTTCCTCCGGCGTCTCCATCTGCTCGCAGATCGCCACCCGGAAGCCGCGGCGGATCAGGCGGGCGAGGTAGCTTTCATGGCTATGGGCGGGGACGCCGCACATCGCGACACGCTGGCCCTGATGCTCCCCGCGATAGGTCAGCGCGATATCCAGCGCCGCCGCCGCCGCTTCCGCATCGGCAAAGAACAATTCGAAGAAATCGCCCATGCGGAAGAAGAGCAGCGCATCCGGGTGCTGCGCCTTGGCAGCGAACCACTGGGCGATGGCGGGCGAGGCGCCCTCGGCGGAAAGCGGCCGCCTGCCATCGGGCGGGGAGGAATGATCCATCCCGGCCTTCCTAGAGCAGCATCGCCGCGGGTGGAAACACCCGAAGCAGCAGGGCTGCCCGCGAAAACGATGGCCCGGCGCCTGCGCCGGCCCGGATGATCCCTGCCATGGCGGCACGCCGCGGTCGCGCAGCATGTGGTCCAGGAAGGCGCGGACGACGGGGGTGAGCAGCCGGTTGGTGGGATGGACCGCATGGATGCCGCTCACCGGCGTCTCGTGCTGGCCGAGCACGCGCACCAGGCGCCCGGCGGCGAGCGCATCCGCCACCACCCGGTCGGCACCGGCACCGGCCCGATGCCGGCGATGGCGGCCGCGCGCAGGCTCTCCGCGGTATTGACCAGCAGCACCGGGCGGATGGCCACGACCTCGCTGCCGATGCGCCACGGCATTTCCACCGCGCGGGCCGGACCGCGGGCGCGCCGAGGCCGCCGGAGATCGCGGCGCAATCTAGGGTGCGCTTCGTCTGAGGGCGAACCCATCCGCACCCGTGGCGCCGCATCATGCGGCCTGCGGGGCGAATGGGGGCACGACCACCGCACCGAGGCCCGATCGAGCGCCCCATCGGCGAGTGCCGGCGAACAGCACGGCGGAGGACACCGGACATGACGATCCATCACCCTGGCCCGACCATGCGCCAGCAGACCCCATGGAAGGCGGGCGGCAATTCCGCCCTGCGGAGCCCCGAACTGCACGACTTCAGCGACCTGCGCGGGGCGGATGGGCAACCCCGCCATCCCCTGCGCTGGGCGCTGGCACTCCTTGCCCTGCTGGTCATCGGGCAGGTCGTCGCCTCGCAGCGTAGTGAGCTTCCCGTGGCGCAGGCCAATCCCGAGTTGCTTCTCAGCGCCGCAAGCCATTAGGCCGGGCTTCGCCAGGCCACGGCGGCGAGGCCGGTCCACGGTATTTCCCCCGGACTTCCCCCTGGCGCATCCCCCGGGCGACCGGCCGGAGGATGCGCCAAACCCAGGCCGGCGGCACGCAACGGCCCGCCCTGAACCGGCGCCCGGCCCCGCTTCGCCGCCGCGCGACGGCGGCCTTCCCCTGAGCCCCCCCGGCTGCAACACTGGCACCCCGGAGAGCCGTGCCGCAGCGGCCATGCCGGGCAATTCGGGAGCCAGGAACAACGACCATGGATGACGCCAAGACGGCCCACCTGAGCGATACCCGAACCGCGCGCGTGACGCCCGAGGAAGCCCTGGCGATGCATGCCGAGGGCCGGCCGGGCAAGCTGGAGACCCGGCTGACCAAGCCGCTGGTCACCGCCCGCGACCTGTCGCTGGCCTATTCGCCCGGTGTCGCGGAACCCTGCCTGCACATCCACCGCGATCCCTCGCTGGCCTACGACTACACCAGCAAGGGCAATTTCGTGGCGGTGGTGTCGAACGGCACGGCGGTGCTGGGCCTCGGCAATCTCGGCGCGCTGGCCTCGAAGCCTGTCATGGAGGGCAAGGTCGCGCTGTTCAAGCGCTTCGCCGATGTGGACGGCATGGACCTCTGCATCGATACGGAGGATGCGGATGCCTTCGTCAATGCCGTGCGCTTCCTCGGCCCCTCCTTCGGCGGCATCAACCTCGAGGACATCAAGGCGCCGGAATGCTTCGTCATCGAGCAGCGCCTGCGCGAGCTGATGGACATCCCGGTTTTCCATGACGACCAGCACGGCACCGCCATCGTCGCCGCCGCCGGGCTCATCAATGCGGCGCACCTGACGGGGCGCGACCTGAAGGACACGCGCCTGGTCATCAACGGCGCCGGCTCCGCGGCGATCGCCTGCGCCGAGCTGCTGCGCGCCATGGGCATGCGGCCCGAGAACATCATCATGTGCGACACCAAGGGCGTGCTCTACCGCGGCCGCACCGAGGGCATGAACCAGTGGAAATCCGCCCATGCGGTGGAGACCAAGGCGCGCAGCCTGACCCAGGCGCTGGAGGGCGCCGATGTCTTCTTCGGCCTCTCGGTGAAGGGCGCGGTGACGCAGGACATGGTGCGCGCCATGGCCGACAGGCCGATCATCTTCGCCATGGCCAATCCCGACCCCGAGATCACCCCGGAGGAGGCGCGGGCGGCGCGGCCGGACTGCATCGTCGCCACCGGGCGGAGCGACTACCCGAACCAGGTGAACAATGTGCTCGGCTTCCCCTTCATCTTCCGGGGTGCGCTGGACGTGCGGGCCAGCACCATCAACGACCCGATGAAGATCGCGGCGGCCCGCGCCCTGGCCCTGCTGGCGCGGGAGGACGTGCCGGAGGAGGTGAATACCGCCGGCGCCGGCAAGTCGCTGCGCTACGGCCCGGAATACATCATCCCCAATGCCTTCGACCCCCGGCTGATCTCCCGCGTGCCGGTGGCCGTCGCCAAGGCGGCGATCGACAGCGGCGTGGCCCGCAAGCCCATCACCGACCTGCCGCGCTATGCCCGCGCCCTGACCGGGCGGCTGGACGCCACGGCGAATGCGCTGGAACTCATCAATGAGCGCGTCCGCGCCAATCCGCGCACCGTGGTCTTCGCCGAGGGCGAGGAGGAGAAGGTGATCCGCGCCGCCATCGCCTTCCGCAACGCCGGTTACGGCACGCCGGTGCTGGTCGGCCGGGAGGACCGCATCCAGGCGACGGTGGCCGCCCTCGGCATCCCCTTCCCCGATGGCATCCAGATCCGCAATGCGCGGCTCTCCGACAGCAACCGGCGCTATGCCGAATTCCTCTATGCCAAGCGCCAGCGCGAGGGCTTCCTGTTCCGCGACTGCCAGCGCCTGGTCAATACCGACCGCAACGTCTTCGCCGCCTGCATGGTCGGCACCGGCGACGCCGATGCGCTGGTGACCGGCGTGACCCGCAGCTATTCCGTGGCGCTGGAGGGGGTGCGCACCGCAATCGACCCGGCGCCGGGCGAGATCCTGTTCGGCCTGACCCTGGTGCTGGCCCGCATCTCGGGCACCGTCTTCGTGGCCGATACCGCCATCCATGAGCGGCCGGATGCGGCGACGCTCGCCGAGATCGCGGTGCAGTCCGCCGCGGCCGCGCGGCGGCTCGGGCATGAGCCGCGCGTCGCCTTCCTCTCCTTCTCCACCTTCGGCGACCCCAAGGGCTCCATCCCCGGCAGCCTGCGCGAGGCGGTGAAGCTGCTGGACGAGCGGCAGACCGATTTCGAGTATGATGGCGAGATGTCGGCGGATGTGGCGCTGGACCCGGCGCTCCGCGCCAGCCTCTATCCCTTCTCCCGCCTTACCGGCGCGGCCAATGTGCTGGTCATGCCGGGGCTGCATGCCGCACATATCCTGACCAAGTCGGTGCCGCGGCTGACCAGCGCCACCACCATCGGGCCGCTGCTGATGGGCATGGGCCGCCCGGTGCAGATCGTGCCGGTGGATGCCGGGGTGAACCAGTTGCTGGACATGGCCTGCCTCGCCGCGCATGCCGCCATCGCGCGATGACGCGGCCGCTGCTGACGATCGGCTACGAGGATGCGACGCCCGCCTCCTTGATCGAGGCCCTGCGCGCGGCGGGGGTGCAGCGGCTGGTGGATGTGCGGGCGCTGGCCAATAGTCGCCGCCCGGGCTTCGCCAAGCGCGCGCTCTCGGCCGCGCTGGAGGAGGCGGGGATCGGCTATGAGCACCTGCGCGCGCTCGGCACCCCTGCCGAGGGCCGCGCCGCGGTGCGCGCCGGCCGGCCGGAGGCGATGCACCGCATCTTCGCCGCCCATCTGGCCGGCACCGAGGCGCAGGCCGCGCTGGCCGGCCTCGCCGACCTGGCGCGGCGGGAACGGGTCTGCCTGCTCTGCCTGGAAGCCGACCCGGCGCATTGCCATCGTACGCTGGTGGCCGAAGCCGTCGCCGCGGTCGCCGCGGTCGCCGCGGTCGCCGTGGGCGCCGTAGGCGGCGGCATTGCGGTCACGCATCTGCATCCTGGAGTTCGCGATGTCGCTCTGCCTGGTCCTGCATGATCTGAACGGCCTGCCCGCCGAGGCGGAGAAAGCCTTCTTCGAGGCGATCTTCGAGATCGCGCCCGACCACTGGCCGCTCGCCTCCGGCGCGGTGCTGGTCGGCACCGAGGTCTCCCCTGCCTATCTCCGCGACCACCTCAGGCGCAGCCTGGTGCGGGCGGGGGTGCGGCCTTCCATGCTGCTGGTGACGCGCGTGCCGGGCGACCTCGCCACGCATGGCCTGCCGGCGGAGGGCGAGGCCTGGCTGCGGGAGGTGCTGGGGTAGCGGCCGCTTGTATCTTGCGGACCGATTCACGCCCTCCGGCTTCGCCTGCGGACGACCGGGCCGCTCAGCTTCGGCGCCGCATGTAGCGGCGTTCCGGCCGGTAGCGCATCCAGTGGCGAAGGCGGTGCAGCAGGTGATGGATCATGGCGGGCTCTGTCGGATGCTTCCGCAACGGCGCCGCGCCGGCCGGGTTCCGGCGGGACGTTGCGGCATGATCCTGCCGCAATTCGCTTAACGAAAGCTTCCGGCATCTCCGGCCCGCACCAGAATCCCGGCCGAGGTGACGGGATAGCCACGCACCGAAAGCCGGAGATGCGGCGGGAAGACCACGCCGAGCGGCGAGGCGGCCTCGGCATAGGGCGGCAGGTCCACGAAGCGGTCCATCATGCCGGCCCCCTGCGCTGCGTCGAGCGGCAGCATGGCATGGCCTGCCGCCGCCAGCCGCGCCGCCAGCGCCTCCAGGTGGTGCCGCTGATACAGCACCGTGGTGCCGCGGCGCAGCGTGCCGCCCGCCGCATCCATGTTGTATTCCGTGGTATGCACCGCGATGCCGCCCGGCTTCAGGCAGCGCATCGCCGCCAGCACGAATGCCAACCCCCGCTCCAGCGTGCCGAGATGCTCCATGGCGCAGACCGACCAGACCAGGTCGAAGCCGCCCTGCTGCAGATCCTCCGGGATGCGCGTCATGTCCACGGCGCGGAAGCTCACCAGCCGGTCGAACGCCGCGCGGTCCAGCAGCTCCGGCTGGAACAGCCGCTCCTGGGCATGCTGGCCGGTGCGGATCCAGTCGCGCGCCCGGGCATCGCCGGGGTCGAGGTCGGTGGCCAGCACCTCCACCCCCTCGGCGGCCAGGAAGGCGGGCAGCGCCTCCCGCCCCACCGCGAAGCCGAGCGCGCGGCGGCCGGGGGGCGAGCATCCCCGCCTCCCACAACGCCTGGAGGACGTAGCAATCCTCCCAGAGCTTGCGGTGATAGACCGGCGCCGCCCGCTGCCTGGCGCACCAGTGGCGCAGCCAGTCATGCTCGATATCCGCCTGCCGGCAGACCCGGCTGCCGAGGCCGATCGCCACCGGCCCTGCCGGCACCGGCGCCGCCGGCCCGGCGAGGCCCGCGGCGTAGTGCTGCCGCGCCATCTCGCTGCCCAGCACCTTCACGCTCCAGCGCAGCAGGTCCGCCTCGCGCTCGGCGCGCAGCCGCGTGTCGCCGAGGAAGGGCAGCACGCGATGGCGCTGCCGCCATTGCGCGAGGCGACGGAGGGGGGCGAACACGCCGGGGATGCGACCTAGCTGTCCAGCCGGATGCCCAATTCGCGGATCAGCGGCCGCCATTCGGCATTCTCGCGCCGGACGAATTCCTGGAATTCCGCCGGGCTCATGGGCACCCTCTCGATGCCGAGGTCGCGGAACCGCGCCTGCACGTCCTCGGCATCGACCCCCGCGCGCAGCGCCTCCGCCAGCCGCGCCAGCACCGGGGCGGCGGCGCCGGCGGGCAGGCTGATGCCCTGCCAGCCATAGGCGACGGCATCGCCGAAGCCCAATTCGCGGAGCGTCGGCACCTCCGGCGCGCGCGGGCTGCGCGCCTCGCTGAAGGCGCAGAGCGTGCGGACGCGGCCGGAGGTGATGAAGGGGATGCCGGTGGCGCAATCGATCACCACCACATCCACCAGCCCGGCCAGGAGGTCCTGCATCGCCGCGGGGCCGCCGCGATAGGGCACATGCGTCGCCTCCAGCCCGGTGCGGCGCTTCACCATCTCCATCGCCAGGTGGTGTGGCGAGGCGACGGCGGGGCTGCCATAGGTGGGCGCGCGAAGTTTGGAGGCCGCCACCAGCCCGGCGAAATCCCGCACCGGGCTGTCCGGCCGCACCACGATGAAGAGCGGGAAGCGGCCGATGAAGCCGATCCCCTGGAAGTCGCGGTCCGGGTCATAGGGCAGGCGGGCATAGAGCGCCGGGTTGTAGACCAGGATGCCGTTATCGACATGCAGCAGGGTATAGCCATCCGGCGCGCTGCGGGCGACGGCCTCGCTCGCCACCACGGCGCCGCCGCCGGGGCGGTTCTCCACCACCACCGGCTGGCCGAGGCGGCCGGCCATATGCGCGCTGACCAGCCGGGCGAAGACATCGCTGGCGCCGCCCGGCGGATAGCCGACGACCCAGCGCAGCGGGCGTTCGGGCCAGGTCCCGGCCGCGCCGCCCTGCGCCCCGGCGGGCCCCGCCGCGGCCAGCGCCGCCAGCCCCAGGCCAATCCCGCGTCGTCCCAGCATCGGCATCATTCCCAAAGGCCCCTTCCCGGCCGCATCATGCGGAAAAGCCCCGCTCCCGTCACGGGCCGCCGAGGCCGAGCAGGGCGATCCAGAGCGGCAGGGTGAGCACCGACAGCAGGTGTTCGGTGGTGATGAGCGCCGCCATCAGCGGCGCGTCGCCGCCCATGGCGCGGGCCATGACATAGCTGGTGGTGGCGGTCGGCAGCGCCATGAAGACCAGCGCCACCGCCAGCGACAGCGGATCGAGGCCGAGCGCCCGGCCGAACCACAGGGTCAGCAGCGGCATCAGGCCGAGCTTGATGAGGCAGGTGGCCGCCTGCACCACCGGCCGCCCGCGCAGCGCTCCCGGCGACAGCGCCGCGCCGACGCAGAGCAGCCCGAGCGCCACCGCCGCCTGGCCGAGCGTCCGCATCAACGGATTGAGTCCCGCCGGCAGCCCGCCCAGCGCCGCCATGGCGAAGCCGGCGACAACCCCCAGCATCAGCGGGTTCAGCGCCAATTGCCGCAGCACCCGGCCCGGCGCGATCCGGCGCCCGGTATTCGGCGCCAGCGCGAAGGCCAGGATGGTTATCGTCTGCACCACGGGCACGATCAGCCCGGTCGCCACCGCGCCCAGCGCCGTCCCGGCCGCGCCGAAGAGCCCGCCGGTCACGGCGAAGCCCATCAGGTTGTTGAAACGGATGCCGCCCTGCAGCACCGAGGTCATCGAGGCGTGGTCCAGCCCGGCGGCGCGGGCCAGCGCCACGCTCACCGCCGTGCCGGCCAGCAGCGCCAGCCAGATCGCCAGCGCCATCCGCCCGAGCGGCAGCGCCGCCAGGTCCACCGAGGCGATGGCGGAGGTGAGCAGCGCGGGCATCAGCACCCAGAAGACCAGCCGTTCGATCCCGGCCCAGACCGCATCCTCCCGCAGCAGGCTCCGCCTGAGCACGGCGCCGACCGCCAGCAGGCCAAAGGCGGGGACGAAGACATCGAGGTGGTTCACGGCCAGCGGCCGGGACGGGGCGCCCTCATGCCCCGGCGGCGCCTGAGCCGCCTGCGCCCGGGGCAGCGCCGATCTCACCCAGGCAGGCGGCCTCGGTGCGGTTCCCGGTGCCATTGGCCCGGGCGGCGGCATGGGCGGCGCGCAGCCGGCCGGCTTCCGGGTAGAGCACCAGGTCGAGGGCGCAGGCATCGCTGGCATAAAGCCAGATCTCGGCGCTGCCCTCGGCGCGGCGCAAGGCGGGCTCGCCCAGCCAGCGGCGCAGCGCCTCCGGCCCGGCGCCGAGCAATTGGGCGACGGCGGTGGGGCGCGCCGGATCGGCGGGAGACGGCATGGGCAGGGTGCGGGGCGGGGCGGGCGGCGCCTGGAAGCCCACCGGCAGCCGCGCGGCCGGGGCGCTGCCGCCGGGCGCCGCCGCCTCCGGCGCCAGGGCGGCGAGGCTGGCGCGGCTGCTGGCAACGGCGAGGCGCAGCGCGGCGGCCTCCTGCTCGCCCGGATTGGCACAGGCGGCGGGAAGGGCCGCCAGCAGGGCCAGCAGCGGTCGCGGACGGGGCGCCATGCCGCGGGCGGGCTCCGGGCCGGCCCGGGATTCCGGGCGTGGGACGAAGGACCCCGCCGCCGGTCCGGCGGCGGGGGCGTTGCGGATCAGGCCTCGGCCGGCGCCGGCATGCGGGCCGGGGCGGGGGACGTGCCCTCGGTCAGCATCTCCATGCGGCCGGAGAGCTGCCCGCCCTCCTCGACCGAGAGCTTGCGGCAGCGGGCGACGCCGGTGATCTTGCCGGTGGCGCGGATGGTCAGGCTGCCGCGGGCGGTGATGGTGCCGTCGAAGGCGCCGGCGATCTCCGCATCCTCGACCTCGACCTCGCCCTTGAAGACGCCGGTGCCGGCGACGAAGAGCTCGGCCGCCTGGATCATCTGGGATTCCACGGTGCCTTCCACGACCAGCCGCTCGGCATCCGCGACGGTGCCCTGCAGGCTGATGCCGCGGCCCACCACCAGGGTGCGGCGCTCGGCCGGGTCGGTGCGGCCCGGCGGGCGGGCGGGCACGCCGAGGCTGGCGGGGCGGGGGCCGACGCTGGGCACGGCGGGGGCGGCGGAGGGCTTGGGCGGGGCCATCGTCATGGCGGGAGCATCCTTGGGAGCGGGGCGGAAGGGCGGCACGCCGATTTCGGCATCGCGCGCAGCGCTGGGCGGGCCCGGCTCGGCGGGCGACCCGTCGTCTTTTTTCCGGTTGAAGATGCCCATGGCCATAGCTGCTGCTTCCCCTTCCACAGCGGTGCGGCTCCGGGGCGCCGCGCGTCCCCACGCGACACGCCCCGAATGCCCCCCGGCTAACACGCGGGCTCCCGCCCGCACAACTGGCCGTGATCGCTTATTCCCGGGATTGCGCGGATATTCCGCCAGCGCCGCGATGCAGCAGATGCGTCATGGCGGCGGTGCCGAGCACCGGGACCAGGAGGTTGAGCCCCGGCACCAGCGAGAGCGCCGCCAGCACCCCGCCCAGCACCAGCACCGGGACCTGGCGCCGCCGCCGCAGCGCCCGCGCCGCGGCCACCGGCATCCGCCGCTGCGCCACCCCCTCGAAGAGCCCATGGCCGAGCGCGAAGGTCGAGATCAGCCAGAGCAGCACCGCGCCGGCCGGCGGCAGCAGCAGCGCCACCGGCAGCGCCAGCAGGCTCAGCCCCGCGACATTCAGCCCGAGCATCAGGTTGAACCGCGCCTGCGCCGCCAGGCTCGCGCCGGAGGGCGGCGGCAGGGCCGGGTAGAAGCGCCGCTCCACCGCCGCCGCCACGGGGTCGAGGAAGAGGCCGGAGAGCGCCAGCATCACCGGCACGAACAACCAGACCGCGAGGCCGAGGGTCAGCAGCCCGCCCAGCGCCGCGGCGATGCCGGCCAGCCAGCCGCTGCCGCCGGCCAGCGCCCCCACCCCCCCAGGCGGCCAGCCCCGCCAGGCCGAGGAAGACCACGAGGGCGCCGAGGAAGCCCTTGACCAGCGGCCCCAGGAAGGCCGGGTCGCCCAATTGCCGGAGCGTGAGGAGAAGCGGGGCGAGCATTCCCGGACCTGCTGGTTGAAAGGGGATGAGCTGGTGGCCGAGGGGACGGACGGTTGCGGCGGGCCGGGCCGGGGGTTATCCGGTCGCGGTTCCTTCCGCAACGCCGCGCGCATCCCTGAGGTCCCCCCCATGAGCGAGCCCACCCTCGACATCCTCGGCATCGGCAACGCCATCGTCGATGTGCAGGCCCGGGCCGAGGAGAGCTTCCTCGCGGCCGAGGGCCTGGCCAAGGGCGGCATGCAACTGGTCGGCGCCGAGGCGGCGGAGGCGCTCTATGGCCGGATGGGGCCGGGGGTGGAAAGCTCCGGCGGCTCGGCCGCCAATACCTGTGCCGTCGCGGCGGCGCTCGGCGCGCGGGTCGGCTTCCTCGGCAAGGTGGCGGCGGATGCGCTGGGCGGGGTCTTCGCGCATGACATCCGCGCCGCCGGGGTGCATTTCCCGACCCGCCCGCTGGACTCCGGGGCCCCCACCGCGCGCTGCCTCATCCTGGTGACGCCGGACGGGCAGCGCACCATGAACACCTTCCTCGGCGCCTGCGTGCATTTCGCCGGGGCGGATGTGGATGCGGCCGAGGTGGCGCGCGCCAGGGTGGTCTATCTGGAGGGCTACCTCTTCGACCCGCCGGCGGCGCAGGCCGCCTTCCACGCCGCCTCCCGCGCCGCGCATGCGGCCGGGCGGCAGGTGGCGCTGACCCTCTCGGACCCCTTCTGCGTGGAGCGGCACCGCCAGGCCTTCCGCCGCTTCGTCCGGGAGGAGGCCGATATCCTCTTCGCCAATGAATCCGAGATCCTCTCCCTCTATGAGACCGACGATTTCGAGGCGGCGGCGTCCCTGCTGCGCCAGGAGGTCTCGCTGGCGGCGCTGACCCGCAGCGAGCGGGGCAGCGTGATCCTCTCCGGCGAGGCCCGGCACGAGGTGGCGGCGGTGCCGACCCGGGTGGTGGATACCACCGGCGCCGGCGATGCCTATGCCGCCGGCTTCCTGGCGGCGCTGACCCGCGGCCTGCCCTTGCCGGAATGCGGCCGCTGGGGCGCGGTGGCGGCGGCGGAGGTGATCTCGCATTTCGGCGCCCGGCCGCAGGCGGACCTCAAGGCGCTGGTCGCGGCCGGCGAGCGCGGCGTCGCGGCCCTGCTGGGATAGGGCGGCCCGGTCGGTGCCGGGCCCGCAGGGCGCGGCACCGTGAATCGGCCCGCGGGACATGCCGGTCGGTGCCGGGCCCGCAGGGTGCGGCACCGTGAATCGGCCCGCCGCAAATCGCCGGCAAGGCCGCGGAATGTTCCGGCGCCCCAGGGCCGGAACCGATCCATCGGCCGGGCGGCGTTCCGCCCGGCGCGGCGGCATGTGATCCGCTTTCCGGGAAACCTCCATACCCCCTTCGTGTTGCCTGCGGGTCGGTTGCGGTCTCCGGCGCTGCCGGGGTTGCCTTTGCCGTTCGACTCCACAGAAAAAGCGGAGATGGAAATGCGGAAAACCTTGCTTCTCTCGACAGCCCTGGGCGCGGGCCTGCTGCTGGGTGCCCCCGCCTTCGCCCAGTCCGGCATGTCGTCATCCGGCATGTCCTCGTCCGGCATGTCCTCCCATGCGTCGCAGCCATCGGTGGCGCCGCTGCCGGCGCAGCAGCGGGCGGCGGGCCATGCCGGGGCCATGTCGCATCAGCGCGATTCCGTGTCCCTGCTGCGGCAGTCCGAGCAGGCCGTCAACGCGGGCAACTGGGCCCGCGCCAATGAACTTCTGGAACGCGCCCAGACCTCGGCCCTGAACAGCCAGGCGACGGCCGGTGGCGCCCCCATGGGCGGCTCGGCCGGCATTCGCGGCTTCGATGATGCGCATCGGGCGCTGATGAGCCGCAACCGCTCCGAGGCGCAGCGCGCCCTGCGGATGGCGATGTCCGATGCCGAGCGCGCCGATATGAATACCGGCGCCGGGACCGGGGCCATGCCGATGCAGGGTGGTGGTTATGGCGGCATGGGGTCTTCCATGGGGTCGGGCATGGGCACCGACTCCATGGGCACCGGCACCATGCGTGACCAGGGCATGGGCGACCGCAGCATGAGCCGCGCCGACCTGATCATCCTCGCCCAGGGCGGCGGTGGCGGTGGCTCCAGCGGCGGCACCGGCGGCCTGTCCGGCAGCACGCCGGGTTCGCCCGGCGCCGGCACCGGCAGCGGCAGCTCGCCGAACCCGTCGGTGACGGCGCCGCCGACCAGCGGCAGCAATCCGCCGGTCGGCTCGGCGATGCCGCCTGCCGCCCGCAGTGGCGCGAATGTCGGCGCCCCGGCGCCGGGCGCCACTTCGGTGACGCCGACCCCGGGCGTCGGAACCCCGCGCGCCACCACGCCCGGCGCGGGCGGCACGACGGGCGGCCAGAACCGCTAGGGCGATCCCTGCCTGCCGAGCGGCCAGGCAGCAGCCGCACGGCACCGGGGAAGGACAGGCCGGAGCGCATTCGTCGGAGCCGGGCGCGCTCCGGCCTTCGTATCCGGGCCAGGGGGCGTGGCCCCCGGCCAGGGCGCCGGCGGGCATGCCCGGCAGAACCACCCGCCGGACCGGTTCAACCGGGTCTCGCGGTTTTTGCCGCCCCACGGCGCCTAAATCCGCAATCGGGATGCATGTGGCGCTCGCTTTTTGGCCGCCGAGCCCCTATGTGTGCGCTGCAACACGCCGCCTGCCGCTGCGACCGACCCCTGACCGCCCTCCGGCGGTCGGAAGGCCGGCCGTTGCCTATCGGGCCGCGCAGGGAAGCGTCGCCAGGCGGCGCGCAACGGAAGCAAAGCCCCGATGGAACTCCGCAACATCGCGATCATCGCGCATGTCGATCATGGCAAGACCACACTCGTTGACAACCTGCTGAAGCAGGCCGGCGCCTTCCGCGCCAACCAGCACGTGGCCGAACGCGCCATGGACCGCAACGACCTGGAGCGCGAGCGGGGGATCACCATCCTCGCCAAATCCACCGCGGTCGAGTGGAAGGGCGTCAAGATCAACATCGTGGACACGCCCGGCCACGCCGATTTCGGCGGCGAGGTGGAGCGCATCCTCTCCATGGTGGATGGCGCCATCGTGCTCTGCGACGCGGCGGAAGGCCCGCTGCCGCAGACCAAGTTCGTGCTGACCAAGGCGCTGGCACGGGGCCTCAAGCCCATCGTGGTTATCAACAAGGTGGACCGCCAGGACGCCCGCCCGGACGAGGTCCACAACGAGGTCTTCGACCTTTTCGCGGCCCTCGGCGCCTCGGACGAGCAGCTCGACTTCCACACCATGTTCGCCTCGGGCCGCCAGGGCTGGGCCGACCTGACGCTGGACGGGCCGCGCAAGGATCTGGCGCCGATGTTCGACCTGATCCTGTCGCATGTGCCGGCGCCGACGGTGGACCGCGACGCGCCCTTCGCGATGAACGCCTCCATCCTGGAGAGCGACAATTTCCTCGGCCGCATCCTTACCGGCCGGGTGGAGCAGGGCACCGCGCGGCTGAACATGCCGGTGCGCGTGCTGCGCCAGGACGGCTCGGTGGTGGAGAGCGGGCGGCTGACCAAGCTGATGACCTTCTCCGGCCTCGACCGCGTGCCGGTCGAGGAGGTGCAGGCGGGCGACATCATCGCCATCGCCGGCCTCTCGGACGCCACCATCCCCGATACCATCGCCGCGCCCGAGGTGACGGCGCCGCTGCCGGCGATCCCGATCGACCCGCCGACGCTGGCCATGACCTTCCGCATCAATGACGGCCCGCTCGGCGGCCGCGAGGGCAAGAAGGTCACGTCCCGCCAGATCCGCGAGCGGCTGTTCAAGGAGACGGAGGGCAATGTCGCCATCCGCGTGAAGGACAGCGAGGAAAGCGACGCCTTCGAGGTGGCCGGCCGCGGCGAGCTCCAGCTCGGCGTGCTGATCGAGCAGATGCGGCGCGAGGGCTTCGAGCTCACCATCGGCCGCCCGCGCGTGCTGACCCGCGAGAACCCGGAGACGGGCGAGCGCGAGGAGCCGTATGAGGAAGTGCTGGTCGATGTCGACGAGGCCTATACCGGCGTCGTCGTCGAGAAGATGTCGCTCCGCCGCGGCGTCATGCAGGACATGCGGCCCTCGGGCGGCGGCAAGCAGCGCCTGACCTTCCTCATCCCCTCGCGCGGGCTGATCGGCTACCACGGCGAGTTCCTGACCGACACGCGCGGCACCGGCCTGATGAACCGGATCTTCGCCGGCTATCAGCCCTGGGCGGGCGTGATCGAGGGGCGGCGGAACGGCAGCCTGATCTCCAACTCGGATGGCGAGGCCATTCAATACGCGCTGTTCTATTTGCAGGAGCGCGGCACGCTTTTCGTGGACCCCGGGCAGAAGGTCTATGTCGGGATGATCCTGGGCGAGCATTCCCGGGACAACGACCTCGACGTGAACCCGATCAAGGAGAAGAAGCTCACCAATATCCGCGCCGCCGGCAAGGATGAGGCGCTGCTGCTGACCCCGCCGCGGCGGATGAGCCTGGAACAGGCGATCGCCTATATCGAGGAGGATGAGCTGGTGGAGGTGACGCCCTCCGCCGTCCGCATCCGCAAGCGCTACCTCGACCCGCATGAGCGCAAGAAGCACGCCCGCCGCGCGGAGAGCGAGGCGGCATAGGCGGGGCTGCCGAGGACAGGCCAGGCTTCCGCCAGGGATCGGGGGACGCCAGGGCCTCTGCACACCCTAGGTTCGGCCCTCATGGTGGGGCCAGCCGCTTCGACCAGACCCTGCGGCCGCCGGCATAGGCGAGCAGGCGGCCGAGCCGGGTGAGGGTGCCGGGCGATGGCGGGTCGGAAAACAGCCGATCCAGCAGCCTGGCCTGGAAGCGATGCAGCGCTTCGGACAAATCCCGGTTCGGCATGTAGCAGGGCAGCATCGGCAGCGCGCTGAACAGGCCGAGGCGGCGGGCCAGCATCAGCCCGCCCATGCGCAAGAGCCGCATGGCCCGCCGCGCGGCCCGGCAGAGCCAGTATTCGATGCCGCGCAGCGCCGGCGGGCACTGCGGCAGGGTGAGCGCCACCAGCAGGCGGGACCAGAGCCCGGCATGGGCGAGGCGGCGGAAGTGGCGGCTGACGGTATCGGGCTTGCCGAACTGCTCCGGCAGGGCATGCCAGGGCTGGCCGGAGACGGCGATCCACAGCATGCCGTCGAGGCGGCTCCGCCCTGCATCCCCGAGCGGCCGTCCGGCGCTGCCCTCCTGCCGCAGGAAGGGCGCCAGCACCGCCCATTCCGCATCGCCGAGCGGGGCCCAGGCGCGGCGGGGAGTGAAGTGCGGCATGGCAGGATTCCCCTCTCCTGGATGGCAGGAGATTGGAACATACCATGAACTATAGCAATCGCAACAAATGCGCGGGGCCGGGTTGCTCCGGCCCCGCCGCCGCCGCCTCACTCGCCGCCGATGCGGCAGATCACGCTCGGGCCCTGGACGACGCGGGTGACCGTGACCATGGGCAGGCCCTCCTGCAGCAGCTCCACCGCCCTGGCGTGGCAGGCTTCGGCCTGCTGCCGGCCCTCGAAAAGCGTGACAACCGCGGCCTGGCCTTCCTCCCGGTCGCTCCGCACCATGTAGACGCCCCGGAAGCCCGGTGCCCGGGTAATCATGGGCAGGCTCCGCTGCTGCACGAAGGCCCGCGTGTCCTGCGTGCCCGGAACATGCCCGAGGTAGCGGACCAGCACATGGAGCGGCGGGTGGTCCTCGCCCGCCTTCCGCCCCAGGCCGGGCGATGCCTCATGGGCGATGCATTCGCCCGAGAATTCCTCGCCCCTTTCGAGGAAGAAGTCCTGATGCCGCATCACCCACCGGCGCGCGGCATCGGTGGAATCATGCGCCGCTTCCTGATCCGCGAAGAGGCTGAAGCTGATCCCCGCGCCCGCTTCGTCCCAGCAGGCGCAATAGCCCTCGAAGCCCGCCTGCTTCTGCAATTCGGGCAGAAGCTCGCCCCGCACCGATTGCTCGATGGTGTCCCTGCCGGTTCCGATCCTGGGGTAGCGACGCAGGTTCACGTACATGGCTTGACCTCCCCTTCGGAAACGCATCGCAGGCAGGACGACCGCCACAGGGATATGGGTGCCCGATCCTTGCTGCCGCATCGCAAGCGCGCGACGGGAGTTTCCGCACGGGCGCCACGCCGCGCAAACCCCCGCCGGTCCAGGGGGGCGCCCGCCCCCTGGTGGGGATCGCCAAGGGGCAAGGCCCCTTGGCCGGGGCTCCGGGGCAGCGCCCCGCTTTCCATGCCACGGCAGGCTTGCGGCACGCCCGCCGGGCGGCTCAGGATGGCGAAGTCCAACCTTTGGGCGAGGGGGGGGTGCCATGGCGATGCCGGGCTTCATCCAATGGGTCCTCGGGCGCCTGCGCGCCGGCTGGGCTTGGCTTCGCCCGCTGCTCTGGCACACGCGCGTAGCGCTGGCCCTCGGGCTGGTGGCGGTGCTGGCCGCGGCGCTGTGGCATGCCTCGATCGGCTGGCTTTTCGCCAGCCTGGCGCTCATCGCGCTGCTGATCGTCTCGCCCGGGATGCGGCTGGCGATCTGGCACGCGCGGGTGCCAAGCACCTTCGCCCTGGTCGGCGTGTTGGCGCTCACCGTGCCGGAGCAGATCCGGCAATTGATCGCCGGGACCGAGGGCCTGCTGCAATTCGCGGCCCTGCCGCTGGCGGTGCTGGCGACGGGTGCGGGGTGCTGGTTCTGGGGCCGCTGGTCGCTGAACCTGGCCCGGGCCGGCCAGGTGCTGGGCCGGCCGGTGCCGGAGGCGGCCTGGAGCGCCCTGCCCCGCATCCTGGCCCTGGCGCCCGCCCTGGCGGCGCTGATCGCGGTCTGGCAGAGCGGGGATCTGCTGCCGCTCTGGAAGAGCCTGCTGCTCACGCTGCTGGTCCTGCTGGCGGCGGCGGCGCTGGTGGCGCTGGCCTGGAAGCGCCGCGCCTATGTCGGCGGCCGGCGCGCGATGGCGGCCCCGCCCCATCGCGCCGCCAGGCTGTTCCTGCATGACGAGGCGCCCCGCCAGCCGCCGCGGCCGCCCGGCACGCTGCGGGACTGGCTCCGCCTGGCGCTGCGCTGCCTACCCTTCCACCCCGCCCTGGTGGTCATGGTCGTGGCCATCTTCCTGGTGCTGGCGCTGCTGACGATGACCGGCAGTGGCCCGCTGATCGCGGTGTCGCAGGCGCTTGGCGCGGCGCCGACGGCGCTGTTCGGCCTGGCCGGGCTGCTGACCCTGCTGGCGCCCCCGGTCGGCTTCCTGGCGGCGGCCCGGCGCTGGCCGGTGCTGCTGATCCTGCTGCTCTGGGTGGTCGGCGCCGCCGGGGTCAACCTGAACACCGCGGTCCGCACCGCCAACCCCGCCCCCGCCGCGCGCCCGACCCTGCCGGAGGCGGCGACGCGCTGGCTGGAGGCCTGCGCCGAGCGGCAGGGCGATACGGTGCGGGTGGCGCTGGTCGCCGCCGCGGGCGGGGCCTCGCGCGCCGCGCTCTGGGCGGCGGCGGTGATGCGGGCGCTGGAGACCGCCGATGGCGGCCCCCGGCTGGACCCGGCGCGGCATGTCTTTGCCGTCAGCGGCGTCTCGGGCGGGGCGCTGGGGCTTTCCGCCTATGTCGCCGGCCTGGACGCCGCCGGGGCGGGCTGCGGCGGCACGCTGGCCGAGCCCCCCGCGGCGCGGCTGGACGGGTTGCAGCGGGGCCTGGGGCAGGACTTCCTCTCGCCCGCCCTGGCGGGGCTGTTCTTCGGCGATGGCTGGTGGCGGGTGCTCGGCCCCGTCTCGGCGGCGGCGCGGCTGCTCGGCTGGACCTCGGTGGAGCGGACCATCTGGCTGGAACGGAGCTGGGAGGCAGCCGCCGGCCCGCTCGCGCGGCCGCTGGTGGCCAGCAGCTTCCCGCGCCCCGATGGCCCGCCGCGGCTGCCGCTGCTCTTCACCTCGGGCACGCATCTGGAGACCGGGCGGCTGGTCATCACCGCGCCGGTGGTCGGGGCGGCGCCGGAGGACCAAGGCGGGGCTGCCGCGCCTGATGCCGTCACCCCCGCCGCCGTGCCGGAGGCGATCGACGCGGTGCAGGTGCTGCGGAGCGACCCGCCCTTCTCGGTGGCGGCCAGCAACAGCGCCCGCTTCCCCTATGTGACCGCGCCCGGCCTGCTGCAGCAGCGGGGCAGTGGGGCTGAATACGGCCAGGTGGTGGATGGCGGCTATTTCGACAATCTCGGCAGCACCGCGATGCTGGCCGCGGCCCGCGCGCTGGAGGAGGCGCACCGGGCGCTGGCCGGACGGGCCGGCAGCCGCCTCGCCGGCACCCGGCTGCATGTCTTCCTGGTGCAGGTCTGGAGCGACCCCGACCGGGTGCAGGCGCTGGGCCCGAAGGGCCCCTTCGCGGCGATGGTGCCGCGCTGCGGGCCGCAGCCGCCGCCCGGCATGAAGCTCGCCTCGCCCTCGCCGCTGGATTTCCTGCTCTCGCCCTTCGGCGCGCTCATCAGCGTCCGCGGCGAGCGGGCGAATGCCGGGGCCGCGCCGATCGTGGAGGCCTATTGCGGCACCGCGCCCGGCGTGCAGGCAGAGCGGCACTTCCACGTCTTCACCATGGGCCCGGCGGCGGGTGGGGTCAGGGCGCCGCTCAACTGGGTGCTGCCGCCGCATGTGCGGGAGGCGATCGCCGCGGAAGGGCTCAGCGGCTTCCCGGGCATGGCGAACGAGGCCAACCTCGCCGCGCTCGGCGAGGCCTGGCGCGCGGCCGCCGCACCTACCGCCCCGTCAGGATCCGCTCCACCAGCTCCTTCGCGCTAGGGATGAAGCCGTTCGAGTAGAAGGGGTCCTGCGCGAAGCGGAAGGCGTTATGGCCGGCGAACATCAGGTTGCGTTCCAACGCGCCGTCATGCGCCACGTCCTGCAGGGTCTTCTGGATGCAGAAGCTGCGCGGATCGGCCTTCTTGCCGGTGCTGAAATCCGGGTCGTGCTGCGACCAGTTGGAGAAGCGGCAGGTGGAGAGGCAGCCCATGCAGTCGATCTGGTCCTGCACGATCTCCCGCTGCTTCGCCGGCGTCACGAAGACCAGCGTGTTGTCCGGGGTGCGCATGGCCTCGGTGAAGCCTTCCAGCTCGAACTGGTGCACCCGGGCGCGGTCATGCGCCGTCACCCAGACCCGGCGCTTGCGCGGGCCCACGGCATATTCGGTGACATGGTCGCCCACCGGCTCGGCGGTATAGGCGACCTGGTGCTCGTTCCGCTCCTCCAGCTCGTGCAGGAACTCGTTGCGGATGGCGCTGCTGTAGAAGCCGGTGGGTGAGAAGCGCTGCAGCACCACGTCGCCGGGCTTCAGGGTCAGCAGCCGCCGCTTCCAGGCATCCGAGATCGGGCTTTCCTTGGTCAGCAGCGGGCGGGTGCCGAATTGGAAGGCGATGGGGCCGAGATCGGGGTTGTCGATCCAGTCCTGCCATTCCTCCAGCCACCAGACGCCGCCGGCCATGATGATGGGCGTGTCGGCCAGGCCGAAATCGCGCAGTTGCTTCCGCAGCGCCAGCACCCGGGGGAAGGGGTCTTCCGGCTTCTCGGGATCCTCGCTGTTGGAGAGGCCGTTATGGCCGCCGGCCAGCCAGGGGTCTTCGTAGACCACGCCGCCCAGCCATTCCCGCGCCTTGCTGTAGCTGCGCTTCCACAGCGCGCTGAAGGCCCGGGCGGAGGAGACGATGGGATAGTAGTGGACGCGGTATTCGCGGGCGATGTCGGCCAGCCGATAGGGCATGCCGGCGCCGCAGGTGATGCCGTGCACGAGGCCCGGCGCGCCGTCCAGCACGCCGCGGATGACGCGCTCGGCGCCGCCCATCTCCCAGAGGATATTGGCGTGGATGCGGCCCTTGCCGCAGGCCCGCTCATGCGCCTCGCGCGCCTGGGCGATGCCGCCGGCGATGCCATAAGCCACCAGCTCCTCGTGCCGCTCGCGCCGGGTCTTGCCGTAATAGACCTGCCGGATGATCCGACCTTGCTCGTCGTAATTGTCGGCATTGACCGAGGAGAAGGTGCCCACCCCGCCGGCCGAGGCCCAGGCGCCGGAGGAAGCGCCGTTCGAGATGGCGACACCCTTGCCGCCCTCGACCAGCGGCAGGACCTCGATACCCCCCATGCGGATTGCGTTGATCGCCTTCACAGCCGATTCCTCAAACCCCGGTCGTCCCGGCCGATTGTTCCTGGCCGCATCCCGCGCGGGGATGCTCCACAGCGCGCAATATGGCGTGGCCGGGGCCCCTGTGGAGGCCCCGGCCACGATTTGCCCGATTATTCAGCGGCTTCGGTGCGGTCGCGGCGCGGACCCCGGTCGCCGCGATCGCGGTCGCCACGATCGCGGCGCGGGCCGCGATCCTCGCCACCCTCGCCGCCCTCGCGCGGCCGGCGGGCGCCGACCTGCTCGGAGATGTCGGCGCCGGTGGCCTGGTCCACCACCCGCATCGACAGCTTGACCTTGCCGCGGTCGTCGAAGCCGATGACCTTGACCTTCACCATGTCGCCCTGGTTGACGACATCGGTGGTCTTGTTGACCCGCTCGGCCGCCAGCTCGCTGATGTGCACGAGCCCGTCCTTGGCGCCGAGGAAGTTCACGAAGGCGCCGAAATCGGCGGTCTTCACCACCTTGCCGGTATAGATCACGCCGATCTCCGGCTCCGCCACGATGCCGCGGATCTTGTCGATCGCCGCCTGCGCCGCCTCGGTGCTGGTGGCGGCGACCTTGATGGTGCCGTCATCCTCGATGTCGATCTTGCAGCCGGTCTGCTCGGTGATCTCGCGGATCACCTTGCCGCCGGAGCCGATCACGTCGCGGATTTTCTCCTTCGGCACGTTGATGACGGTGATGCGGGGCGCCGTCGCCGCCACGTCGCCGCGGGCGCCGGAGATGCCCTTGGCCATCTCGCCCAGGATGTGCAGCCGCCCGTCCCGCGCCTGGCCGAGCGCGATGCGCATGATGTCCGGCGTGATGGAGGTGATCTTGATGTCCATCTGCAGCGCGGTGATGCCCTGCTCGGTCCCGGCCACCTTGAAGTCCATGTCGCCGAGATGGTCCTCGTCGCCCAGGATGTCGGAGAGCACCGCGAAGCCGCGATCCTCCTTGATGAGGCCCATGGCGATGCCGGCGCAGGGGCGCTTCAGGGGCACGCCCGCATCCATCAGCGCGAGCGAGCTGCCGCAGACGGTGGCCATGGAGGAGGAGCCGTTGCTCTCGGTGATCTCGCTGACCACGCGGAGCGTGTAGGGGAACTTCTCCTTCTCCGGCAGCAGCGGCCGGATCGCCCGCCAAGCCAGCTTGCCATGGCCGATCTCGCGCCGGCCCGGGCTGCCCATGCGGCCGGTCTCGCCGACGCTATAGGGGGGGAAGTTGTAGTGGAGCATGAAGTGCTCCCGGTACTCGCCCGGCAGCGCGTCGATGATCTGCTCGTCCTGGCCGGTGCCGAGGGTGGCGACGCAGAAGGCCTGCGTCTCGCCACGGGTGAACAGCGCCGAGCCATGGGCGCGCGGCAGCACGCCGACCTCGGAGACGATCGGGCGCACGGTCTTGGTGTCGCGGCCGTCGATCCGCATGCCGGTGTCGAGGATGGCGTTGCGCACCACATCGGCTTCCAGCGACTTCAGCAGGCCCTTGGCCTTGTCGGCCTCAAGGCCCTCGGCGGCGAGGTTCTCCACCACCGCCTTCTTGGCGGCGGAGACCTTCTCCTGGCGGGCCTGCTTCTGCGTCTCGCGATAGGCTTCCGTCATGGCCGCGGTGCCGATCTCGGCGATGCGGGTCTTCAGGGTCTTCTCGGCCTCGGAGGGCTCGGGCAGCGGCCAGGGCTCCTTCGCGGCACGCTCGGCGAGTTCGATGATGCCCTGGATCACCGGCTGGAAGCCGGTATGGCCGAAGACCACGGCGCCCAGCATGACCTCCTCCGAGAGCTCCTTCGCCTCGGATTCGACCATCAGCACGCCCTCGGCGGTGCCGGCCACCATCAGCTCAAGCTGGCTCTGCTGGCGCTGCGCCGTGGTGGGGTTCAGCACGTACTGGCCATCGATATAGCCGACGCGGGCGGCAGCGACCGGGCCGAAGAAGGGGATGCCGGACAGGGTCAGCGCGGCGGAGCAGCCGACCAGCGCGACCACATCCGGGTCGTTCTCCAGGTCGTGGCTCAGCACGGTGGCGATGACCTGCACCTCGTTGCGGAACCCCTCCGGGAAGAGCGGGCGCAGTGGCCGGTCGATGAGGCGGGAGACCAGCGTCTCGTTCTCGGAGGGCCGGCCCTCGCGCTTGAAGAAGCCGCCCGGGATCTTGCCCGCGGCGAAGGCCTTCTCCTGGTAGTTCACGGTCAGCGGGAAGAAGTCCTGGCCCGGCTTCACGTTGCGGGCGCCGACCACGGTGCAGAGCACGATGGTGTCGCCGAGCCGGGCCAGCACCGCGCCATCCGCCTGGCGGGCGATCTTGCCGGTCTCCAGGGTGAGGAGCTGGCCGCCCCAGGCGATATCCTTGCGGAAGTAATTCTCGAACATGCGTCTTTCCTTTTCCGGGATCCCCGCGCCCGGGTGCTTCCCTGCGCGGATGATCCGGGCCTGGCCCGCGGGAGCGGACCGGGCGGTGTCAGGGTGCGACGCGGAGGGTTGCCAGGCTTCGGCCGTCTGCCCGGAACGGGCGTGGCTCGGCGCTTCGGGCTGCATGGAGTGCGATCCGTCCGCCGCGCCACCTGACGAGGAAAACAGCCGCCTCCCTTGCGGGAGATCCATGTGGCCGGAAACGCCGTCGCCGTCCCGGTTGGGGGTGCGCGGCCTGTGCTGTCAGCCCGCCACGTGCGCGGCGGTGGTCCGGGCGCCCCCATCCTCTGGCGGGCGCCCTGGCTCCGGGCCGGAGATATGGCCCGGCCGGGCGCGGAATCCCATGGAATTCTGCGGCAAAACGCCGGGCGGGGACCGGGGCCCCCGCCGGTTGCGCCCTAGCGGCGCAGGTTCAGGCGCTGGATCAGTTGCGCGTAGCGGGACTGGTCCTTGCGCTTCAGGTAGTCCAGCAGGCCGCGCCGCTGGCCGACCAGCACCAGCAAGCCGCGGCGGCTGTGGAAGTCCTTGGCATGGGTCTTCAGGTGCTCGGTCAGGTTGGTGATCCGCTCCGAGAGCAGGGCCACCTGGACTTCCGGGCTGCCGGTATCGCCGGGCTTGGTCGCATAGTCACCGATGAGCGCCGTGCGGCGCTCCGCCGTGATCGACATCGGGTTGTTCTCCTGTTGGCCGGGCCGTGCACGGGCCTGCGGCGGTTCATCCACCGGCGCGCGGCGCCTCCTGGGCCATCAGGCGTTCCGGCCGCAGCAGGCCGGACTCCAGAAGGCAGAGCCCCACGAACCGCTCCCCCGCCATCGCGCGGACCAGCCCCCCATCGGGATTGGCCGCCGCCGGAACCCGGCCCATCAGCTCGACCAGGCTGAGTGCCTGGCCGAAATGGAGCCGCGCGGCCTCCGCCTCCGAAAGGGCCAGCGCCGGGATGTCGGCCAGCGCGGTCGTCACGGGAAGCAGGAGGTCCGGGGAAGGAGGCGGCGTATCGCCGGAACCGCAGAGCTTGTCCAGCGGAATCGCCTGATGCTCATGGAAAGGCCCGACCCGCATGCGCCGGAGCGCCGCGATATGCCCGACCGTGCCCAGCGCCACCGCCAGGTCCCGGGCCAGGGAGCGCATGTACACCCCCTTGCCGCTCTGGACCAGGAGGACGGCATGGTCCGCATCCGGGCGGGATTCCAGCGCGAAGCGGTCCACCCGCGCCGGGCGGGGCTGCATCTCCGGCACCTGGCCCTCGCGCGCCAGGTCATAGGCGCGCTCGCCGCCGAGCTTGATGGCGGAATAGATCGGCGGCACCTGCATGATCTCGCCGGTGAAGGCGGGCAGCGCGGCCTCGATCGCGGCATCGGTCGGGCGCGCCTCGCTGGTGGCGATCACCTGGCCATCGGCATCGTCGGTGTCGCGCGCCTCGCCGAAGCGGAGGGTGAAGCGGTAGGTCTTGGTGCCGTCCATGACATAGGGGACGGTCTTGGTGGCGGCGCCGAAGGCCACCGGCAGCAGCCCGGTGGCGAGCGGGTCGAGCGTGCCGCCATGGCCCGCCTTCTGCGCGTCGAAGGCGCGCTTCACCCGGTTCACCACCTCGGTGGAGCCGATGCCGGAGGGCTTGTCCACGATCAGCCAGCCATCGATGGCCTGGCCGCGCGGCTTGCGGTGACGGTGACGCTGGCTCACTCCGCCTCTCCCTCCTCATCCTTGCGCACCAGATCGCGCGCCACCTCGGGCTGGCGCATCACGCGGTCGATCCGCATGGCGTAGTCGAGCGCGGTGTCGAGCTCGAAATGCAGCTCCGGCGCGGCGCGCAGCCGCACCGCCTTCGCCACCTGGGTGCGCAGCCAGGGCGCGGCGCGCTTCAGCGCCCGCAACTGCGCCTCCGGCAAGTCGCGGCCGAGGCCGCTGACGAAGGCGGTCATGTGCTTGAGGTCGGGCGAGGCGCGCACCTCGGTCACGGTGATCCGGGCGGTGGCGAGGTCCGGGTCGCGGAATTCGCCGCGCGCCAGCACGGCCGCGAGGGCATGACGCACCTCCTCGGCCACGCGCAATTGCCGTTGGGATGGGCCGGCGGCCGGCCCGGCATGCCGCTTGGTCATGGGATTCGAACCCTTGAAGGAAAAGGGGCGCGGCGCCTCCCCGGCACCGCGCCCCGGAATGGTCCGGAGGCTAGAGCAAACTCCGTCCGGGTGGACACCCGAGCGGAGTAATTTGCTCAGGAAAACAAAAAGCTAGAGTGGTTTCCGTGAGCCAATGCGAACGGAAAACGCTCTAGCGCCGGTCAGGCCGCCGCCACCGTCTCCGTCTCGTAGCACTCGATCTGGTCGCCAACCTTGATGTCGTTGTAGTTGGCGAAGCTCATGCCGCAGTCGTAGCCATTGGCCACCTCGCGGACATCGTCCTTAAAGCGCCGGAGCGTCGAGAGCTCGCCCTGGTGGATCACCACGCCGTCGCGCAGCAGCCGGACGCCGGCGCCGCGCTTCACCACGCCCTCGGTCACGCGGCAGCCGGCGATGGTGCCGATGCGCTTGACCTCGAAGATCTGCAGGACCTGCGCGTAGCCCAGGAACTTCTCGCGCTGCACCGGGGCCAGGCGGCCCTTGTACAGCTTCTCGATATCGTCCGAGACCTCGTAGATGATCGAGTAGTAGCGGATATCCACGCCTTCCCGCTGCGCCAATTCCCGCGCCTGGGTGGTGGCGCGGACATTGAAGGCCACGACCACGGCATTGGAGGCCTTGGCGAGCTGGATGTCGCTCTCGGTGATCTGGCCCACCGCGCTGTGCAGCACGCGGACCCGCACCTCCTCGTTGCCGAGCTTGCCGAGCGTGACGCCGATCGCCTCGGCGCTGCCCTGCACATCGGCCTTGACGACGACGGCGACTTCCTTCTGCACGCCGGCCTGGATGCGGGCCAGCATCTCGTCCAGCGTGCCGCGCGCCGCGGTGGTGGCGGCGGAGGACTTCTCCCGCAGCTTGCGCTGGCGGAACTCGCTGATTTCGCGCGCCTGGTTCTCGTTCTCCACCGCCACGAAATTCTCGCCGGCGGTCGGCACGCCCGAAAGCCCCAGGATCTCGACCGGCAGGCTGGGATCGGCCTCCTTCGCCTGGCGGCCCTTGTCGTCGAGCATCGCGCGCACCCGGCCCCATTCGGCGCCGGCCACCACGATGTCGCCCTGCTGCAGCGTGCCCTTCTGCACCAGCACCGTCGCCACCGGACCGCGGCCGCGATCGAGCCGGGATTCGATGACCGTGCCCTCGGCGGCGCGGTCGGGATTGGCCTTCAGGTCGAGCACCTCGGCCTGCAGGCTGATCGCCTCCAGCAGCTTGTCGAGGTTGATCTTCTGGGTGGCGGAGACCTCGATCTCCTGGGTCTCGCCGCCGAGCGATTCCACCACGACCTCGTGTTGCAGCAGCTCCTGCCGCACGCGGTCCGGGTTCACGCCGGGCTTGTCGATCTTGTTGACCGCCACGATCAGCGGCACGTTCGCCGCCTTGGCGTGGTGGATCGCCTCAACCGTCTGCGGCATCACGCCGTCATCCGCCGCCACCACCAGCACCACCATGTCCGTCACGCTGGCGCCGCGGGAGCGCATGGCGGTGAAGGCAGCATGGCCCGGGGTGTCGATGAAGGTCACGCGGCTGCCATCCGCCACCTGCACCTGGTAGGCGCCGATGTGCTGGGTGATGCCGCCGGCCTCGCGCGCCGCCACGTCGGTCTTGCGCAGCGCGTCGAGCAGGCTGGTCTTGCCGTGATCGACATGGCCCATGATGGTGACGACCGGCGGCCGCGGCACGAGGTCGATGTCCTGGTCGGTCTCGCCCGCCAGGCCGATCTCGACATCGCTTTCCGCGACGCGCTTCGGGCGGTGGCCGAATTCCTGCACCACCAGCTCGGCGGTATCGGCATCGATGCTCTGCGGCAGGGTCGCCATGACGCCCATGCGGAACAGCGCCTTCACCACCTCGCCGCCACGCGCGGCCATGCGGTTGGCGAGTTCCTGCACGGTGATCGTCTCGGGGATGACCACGTCGCGCACCACGCGCTCGGTGCCGGAACGGAGCCGCGCCAGTTCCTGCTGCCGCCGCTCGCGCTCGCGGGCGCGGCGCAGCGAGGCGATGGAGCGGCTGCGGTCGTCCTCGCCCTCGATTGCGGCCTGCACGTCGATGCGGCCACCGCCACGGCGGTCGCCGGTCGCGGCCTTCTTGGCCGGCGCCAGCACCGGCTTCTTGACCGGTAGCACGGGCGAGCCGGGGCGGCGGACCGGACCACGCCGCTCCTCCTCCTCCTCGCCGGTGCGGGCGCGGAGGGTCAGCTTGGCGGCCGGGGTGCCGGGTGCGGCCGGGGCGGTGCCCGGCGTGGCTGCGGCCGGGCGGCGCGGGGCTGCCGGCTGGGCCGGGGCAGGGGCGGCCGGGGTGGGCGCCCGGGCGGCGGGCGCCGCAGTGGGGGCGGGTACCGACGCGGGGTTGAGCGCGGCGGCGATGGCCTCGGCGCGTTGCCGCGCCTCCTCCTCCGCCTTGAGGCGAGCCTCCTCGGCGGCGCGTTCGGCCTCCTCCTCGGCGCGCTTGCGGTCCTCCTCCTCGCGGCGGCGGGCCTCCTCGGCGGCGGAGCGGACCATGAGCGCCTGGCGCTCGCGCTCCTCCCGCTGGCGCTGGGCCTCAAGGCGGCGCTGCTCCTCCAGCACGCGCTGGCGGGTCGCCAGTTCGGCCTGGGTGAGCGGCCGCCCGGCAGCCGGCGCCGCACCGCGCGGGCCGCCGCCGGGGCGTGCGCCGCCGCCCGGCGGGCGGCCGGAACCCGGCGTGCCCGCGGGGGCCGGTGTGGCGGCGCCAGCCGCGGCGGCGGGCCGGTGGCCCGGCGTCACCACGCGCTTCTTCACCACCTCGACCTGCACGGTCTTGCTGCGGCCATGGCTGAAGCTCTGGCGCACGCTGCCCGCGTCCACCGTCTTGCCAAGCTCCAGGCGGCCGCCGGCCGGCCGAAGGCTCAGCCTGCTCTTGCCCGCATCCTGGTCGTTCTGGTCGCTCATTCGCCGATCCGAACCCGATCCGTCGTCCGTCATGCCTGTCATGCCCGGGGGCATGTCCTGATTGGTCTTCGGGCGCGGAAAGGCGCGCCCCACCTCAATCTCTTACCTCACGCCGCCCCGCCCATCCCGGCGAGGCGTGCGGCTTCCGTCGCGATGGCCTCCGCAAGACGCCCCGGCGCGATCGCCACATGCGCGGCATGATCGCGCCCGAACACGGAACCGAGCGTATCGGCCGGAAGCGGCGCCACGACAGGCAGCCCCCGCCTTCCGATCAACCGCGCCCGTTCCGCCGGGCTGCCGTCCGAAGCCTCGACCAGCAGGCCGGCCTTGCCGGCCTGCAGCCATTCGCGCACCGCCTCCCGCCCGCAGACCGCCTGGCCGCCGCGCCGGGCGAAACCAACGAGGTCCCGCAACCGGCGCCGCAGTCCGTCCTCGATCCGCGCGCGAAGGTCGGGGGGGGCAGATGCACGGTTCCGCGGGCCGCCTTGGCGAAGGCACCGCGCTTCACGGCGCGTTCTAACACATCGGCCCTGGCGCTCAACCACATTCCCCGCCCGGGCAGCCGGCCTTCGAGGTCCGGAACGAGGGTCCGGTCCGGGCCCAGCACGAAGCGGACCATGGATTCCTTGGGCAGGGACTCCCGCGTCACCACGCAGCGGCGCAGCGGTCCCCGCTCGGCATCCTCCGGCAGTTCCACCGCGGACCTGGCCGCAGTGGCGGGCTCTGGCCCGATGGGGTCAGGCCCGGTCGCCGTCGCCGGTCGCCGCCACGGTTTCCGTGGCAGCCTCCCCATCCGCATCGAACCAATGCTGGCGGGCGGCCATGATGACGGCATTGGCCGTATCCTCATCCATGGCATCCGCGCCCAGAATCTCGATCAATTCATCGGAAGCGAGGTCGGCCAGGTCGTCCAGCGTCTTCACACCCTTCTCGCCCAGCGCCACCAACTGCGCTGCCGTGAACCCGCCGATCTCGGCGACCGCATCCTCCACACCCATCTCCCGGCGCTTCTCGTCCATCTCGGCGTCGCGGCGGTCGAGGAATGCCTCGGCGCGGCGCTTCAGTTCGGCTGCGACGCTTTCGTCGAAACCCTCGATCTCGGCCAATTCCTCGTCCTCGACCGAGATGATGTCCTCGACGGAGGTGAAGCCTTCGGTCACCAGCAGGCCGGCGATGACATCGTCCACGTCCAGCGCCTCGACGAAGAGGCCGCTGCGCTTGCGGAATTCCTCCTGCCGGCGCTCGCTTTCCTCGGCTTCGGTCAGGATGTCGATGTCCCAGCGGGTGAGCTGGGAGGCGAGGCGGACATTCTGGCCGCGGCGCCCGATCGCAAGGGAGAGTTGGTCATCGGGGACCACCACTTCAACCCGCCGTGCCTCGTCGTCCAGCACCACCTTGGTGACTTCCGCCGGCGCCAGGGCATTCACCACGAAGGTGGCGTTGTCCGGCGACCAGGGGATGATGTCGATCTTCTCGCCCTGCAATTCCTGCACCACCGCCTGGACGCGGGAGCCGCGCATGCCGACGCAGGCGCCGACCGGGTCGATGCTGGAATCGCGGCTGATGACGGCCATTTTTGCCCGGCTGCCGGGGTCGCGGGCCACCGCCTTGATCTCGATGATGCCGTCATAGATTTCGGGGACTTCCTGGGCAAACAATTTGGCCAGGAACCCGGGATGGGTGCGGCTCAGGAAAATCTGCGGCCCGCGCGGCTCCTCCCGCACGTCGTAGATATAGGCGCGCACGCGGTCGCCGTTGCGGTAGGCCTCGCGCGGGATGGTCTCGTCGCGGCGCAGCAGCGCCTCGGCGCGGCCGAGATCCACCATCAGGTTGCCGTATTCGGTGCGCTTCACCACGCCGTTGATGACCTCGCCGATGCGGTCCTTGTATTCGTCGAACTGCTTGCGGCGCTCCACCTCCCGCACCCGCTGCACGATCACCTGCTTGGCGGTCTGCGCGGCGATGCGGCCGAAATCGATCGGCGGCAGCGGGTCGATGATGAACTGGCCGAGCGCGATGCCCGGCTTGATCTTGAGGGCGATGCGCAGCGGGATCTGCGTCGCCTCGTTCTCCACCGGCTCCTGCTCGACCACCTCGGTCCAGCGCTCCAGCTTCACCCGGCCGTCCTTGCGGTCGATGAAGGCGCGGATGTCCTTCTCATGGCCGTATTTGGCGCGGCCGGCCTTCTGGATGGCCTGCTCCATCGCCTCCAGCACCTCGTCGCGCTCAATCATCTTCTCGCGCGCGACGGCATCCGCGACCTGCAACAGCTCCGGACGCGCGATGGCGACATCGAGGGCCATGGTGTCAGTTCCTTTTGGCAGGCGCGGCGGTGGCCGCGATCAGGTCATCGGTCAGCACGAGCTTGGCCTTGCGGATATTGCTCCGCGGGAAGGCCATCTCGGTCCCGTCCTCCAGCCGGAGCCGCGCCACCTCGGCATCGGCGCCGAGCGCGATGCCGCGGAAGCGCTTCCGCCCCTCCTGCGGGATGGCCAGTTCCAGGCTGGCCAGGTGGCCGGCATAGCGCTCCCAGTCCTTGGTCCGGGTCAGCGGCCGGTCGATCCCGGCGGAGGAGACTTCCAGGGTCCATTCGCCGCGGATCGGGTCCGCCACGTCCAGCACGGCGCCGGCGGCATGGCTGATCGCCTCGCAATCCTCGACCGTGAAGGGGGCGTCATCGGCGCGGTCGGCCATGATCTGCACCACCGGCCGTTCCTTGCCGCTGACCTGCACGCGCACGAGTTCATAGCCCATGTGCTCGATGGCGGGGGCGATGGCCTCGGCGATGCGGGCTTCAAGCCCCTCGTGATGTGGACGTTCTATGGCCAAAAAACAAAAAAGGCGGCCCGTTAAGGCCACCCCCCGGACTGCCTGGATGGTGAAACTCGGGACAGATATAGGCCGTGGCCGGCGCTGCCGCAAGCAGGAACCGGCGCCGGCGGGCGGGCGAAATCGAGGAGGCACCCCCACCAGGGGTCGGGCGACTCCTGGACCGGCAGGAGTTTGGTTGGGGCCGGTGCCGGGGGGTGTTGCGCCGTTGCTTTGCCGCGGCGCCGGATCGCCTCTGTCCCGACCGTGGTGGCCGGGACACCCGGACCGCTCTCGCTCCAGCCGCGGCCGGTGCGGTCGCAGGCTTGTATCCTGCCGGCCGGTTCACGCCCTCCGGCTTCGCCTCCGGACGACCGGACGGCTTGTATCCTGCCGGCCGGTTCACGTCCTCCGGCTTCGCCTGCGGACGACCGGACCGCTCAGGCGAACCACTGCCCGGTGACGGAAAGGTTCGCCAGCACCTGCGCCGCCAGGGCGTCCCAGTCCGTGGCCGCGCTGTCGTGGGAAGGTGGCGGAGAGCTCGTGGCGCTGGCGACGAAGCTGTGCGTCGCTCCGTCGGCGACATAGATGCCGAGCACCGTGTCGTCGATGACGGTGTTCCCGCTGGTGAAGGTCACCGCCGCCCCTGGATAGGCGACCTCGGTCCAGTGCGCCCCGGCGAAGCTGTCGTCCGCCCGCCGCTCGACCTGGGCGAAGAACGCACCGGCGGTCGCGCCGCGGACGAAGTCGCCCGTGAGATTGTACCCGTCCGCGGTGCCGGTGATCCCGTCGAAATGGGAGATGAGCGCGGCGAGCGGCCGATTGTCGAACTGGAAGGTCGTGAAGTGGCTGAACGCATGCGTGCCGGAGTCGTAGTCGACCAGATACCCCGCATCCAGGCCGAGGCGGTTGAGGTCGCTGTATCCCCCGGCGATCGTATAGGAAGTGCTGGTGCTGCCGTCGTTCTGCCAGATGCCGTAGGCGGTGACGCTCAGCGAGCCCGCGGGGTTCAGGTCGGTCCACTGGCCGGTGGTCATGTCGAAGATGAAGGCGTGGCCGGTGCTGAGGCTGGTGTCGTAGTTGCCCACCACCAGGTCGCCCATGGTGCTGTGCGCGATCGTGTTCAGCAGAGTATCGCCCTTGCCTATCAGGCTGGTGGCGTCGATCTGGGTCCAGCTCCCGCCCACGCCGTTGACCGGCCCCTGGTAGATCATGCCGTGGTCGTCGTTCGGCCCCGACGGACCCTCGGCATACTTGTAGCTGCCGACGGCGCGGACCTCCCCGGCGCCGAGGCTGGGGTCGAAGCTGGGGGTGTTCGGGCCGTAGAAGGTGGAACTGGTCACCGTCTGGCCCGGAAAGACCGGCGTGAGCACGTTCCACTGGCTCGCGGGCGCCGACGCGAGGTCCTGCAGCGAGCCCTGGTACAGGGCGGCGCTGGTGATGCTGCCGGTCACGTCGCTGGCGGTGACGACAACAGCATCCGTCGTGGCGCTGTCGGACCGCACTCCGGTCACGACGATCCCCGGGACGGTGACGGTCTCGTAGGCGAAATCGGCCCGGCCGTGATGGTCACCGTCGCCGGGGTGATACGGCCTCCCGTGCCTCAGCCACTTATCGAGGAGGCCCCAGTCGCCGGTCTGGTCGTGGTATGCGGTGACCTTCGCGGCCAGGGCGTCCCAGTCGGCGTCGCGGGGCGCGCTGTGGAGGAATGCGGTCCCAGGCGCAAGGGGACCGCCGTGCGGGGGCGCGTTGTCGCCGGCGGTGGTGTCGTCCCCCGGCCCGGCGAGGATGGCGTCCGACCCTGCCGTCCCATGGCCATGACTGGCATACGGCAGCCGCCCAAAGCGTGCCATGGCGAGTCCCTCTCCATGTTGCCCTGCAAAGGGAAGGCCGCGGGCGGAACATTGCTCCGCGCCCAGCCGCACGATTTCGCGACGGACTGCGCCCGGCCTGGGCCGGGTCAGGCGAAGCGGAGCGAGCTGGGTTGCGACAGGTTCGGCTGGCTATGCCGGCGGCCATTGCCCCGTCAGGCGCCACGGCAAACAGCAAAGGGTTCCTGGAAGTGTCCGACTGCACAAAAACCGGTGCAGGCCGGCTTCCAGCCTGCTGGGAGGGTCCGGGAGGGATCCCTCGAACTGCCCCACCAGGGAGCGGGCGCCCCCCTGGACCGGCGGGAGTTGGAAGGCATGGATCATTTCGGCAAAGGGGACAGCCCATGCCAAGCTGGTTCCGGAACATGTCTCCGGCCCGGTCGCGGAGACCGGCGCCGCGATCGCAGAGCCGGTTCGCCGATCTCCCGGCCCGGCTGCCGGCGGCGCCGGGTGCTCTGGCCCAGAACACTCCACCGCAGCCTGGCCGCCGCACCGCGGCAGCGAAGACCCGCCTTCACCTGCCCCTCCAGGCAGGTAGCTTGGCTTGGCCTGCCCTCCCCTGGCGGGCCGGGGCGCTACAGCGCCCGCATCGGCCGCGCGATCGCCTCGTCCCGCGTCATCTTCCCGAGCGTGTTCCAGCCGCGCTCGTATTGCGGCGGCACCCGCAGCGCCTCGGTCCGGCCGAGGGCCGCGGCGGCGTGCAGCGGCCAATAGGGGTCGCGCAGCAGGGCGCGGGCCAGCAGGATCAGGTCGGCCTGGCCTTCATTGAGGATCGCCTGCGCCTGGTCCGGCTCGGTGATGAGGCCGACCGCGGCCACCGGCACCTTGGCGCCGCGCCGCACCGCCTCCGCCCCCGGCACCTGGTAGCTCGGTCCCATCGGGATCTTCTGCCGGGGGTCGTTGCCGCCGGAGGAGACATCGATGATGTCGGCGCCGAGCGCCTTGAGGCGGCGGGAGAGTTCCACCGTCTCCGGCGTGTCCCAGCCACCCTCCACCCAATCGGTATGGGAGAGACGCACCGCGAGCGGCACCTGGTCCGGCAGCGCGGCGCGGACGGCGCGGGCGGCTTCCAGCACCAGGCGGGTGCGGCCGTCGAAATCGCCGCCCCAGGCATCGTTGCGGTGGTTCGAGAGCGGCGAGTAGAATTCGTGCAGCAGGTAGCCATGCGCCGCGTGCAGCTCCACGAAGCGGTAGCCGGCCTGGATGGAGCGCCGCGCGGCGGCGGCGAAGGCGGCGATGGCGGCGGCGATCTCCGCCTCGCCCATCGCCTGCGGGGTGGCGAAGTTGTCGAAGGCGGCGGCGCTGGGGCCGACCACGGTCCAGCCCGGCGTGGCGGGGCCGGCCTCCTGCCAGGGCGTGCGGCGGCTGGCCTTGCGGCCGGCATGAGCGATCTGGATGCCGGGCACCGCGCCCATGGCGGCGATGCCGGCGGCCAGCCTGGCATGGCCGGGGAGCTGCGCATCCTCCCAGATGCCGAGATCGGCCGGGGTGATGCGACCTTCCGGCACCACCGCGCTCGCTTCCGCGATCACCAGCCCGGCGCCGCCGGCGGCGCGGGAGACCAGGTGGGCATAGTGCCACTCGGTCGGCTTGCCGTCATCGGTGCAGGAATACATGCACATGGGCGAGACGCCGATGCGGTTCGGCAGGGTGACGCCACGCAGCGTGAGGGGCGAGAAGAGATCGGTCACGAAATCGGGCTCCAGGCTCTGTTCCAGGGGGGGCAGGCGGCCCAGCCGGTTCTCGAAGATCCCGAACCAGCGGGGGGGCGCCAGGGGGCGAGGGCAATAGATGGCCCGCAGCATCGGCCGGAAAACGGGTGCGTGTCACGGTGTCCAGCACATTGCCGCCGATCGCCTCCACGGCGCCGGGGTCGGCGGCCACCACGATGTCGCAATGCATGGGCCGGAACCGCCCCGTCTCGGCCAGGCGCTGCCGCCAGTCGGTGATCGGCGCGCGGCTGCGGTCGGCGCAGAGCAGGTCGCCGGGCTGCGGCGCATAGGCATGCGGCGCATGCGGCAGGAAGGGCGCGGTGGCGGGAAAGCGCGCCGCATCGGCGATCAGCGCATCCACATAGGTGGCATGCGAGGCGGCGGGGGGAAATTCCCGGCTATCGACCCCGGCCGAGCGCATGACGTAGCTGATGAAGGCGGCGGACCAGTAGGGCTCCTGCCAGAGCGCGCCGCCCCCGGGCGCCTGGGCCAGGGCGGCGGCATAGAGCGGCCGGTTGCGCGCCACCGCCCCCTCGTCATCCGGCAGGGCGCGCCAATAGGCGAGAATCCGGGGGAAATTGGCGGGGTCGGATTCGGCGCCGGTGGAGGGCGGGCGGCGGCCGGGATCGAGCTCCACCCTGCCCCAGTCCTCCCATTCCGCCAGCACGATCCGCAGCATCCTGTCCCGCGCCGAGGGCGGATAGGAAAGGGGCGGCTCCGGCGGCGGCACCGGCGCGGCGCAGGCGGCGAGCAGGGCGAGCAGCGGCAGGACCAGGCCGCGGCGAAGGCCGGGGCGGCGCCGGGCGGGGCCCCTGGCATGGTGCGCTATATTGTTCATCCATTCCACAGAATGATGTGTTATCTGGATTTCATGACCCAGGGTAGCGATCAGGCCCCCGAAGGCGGCCGCCTGTTTTTTCAGACGGACCTCTTCGAGGTGGAGAGCTTCGGTGCCCGCCGCCAGCGTCATAACCGGATGGCGCAGCGCGCCAGCATCCCCGAACCGGCACGGGAGGTTCCCGTGCATGCGGAATGCGACGTGCTGGTGGTGGGCGGCGGCCCTGCCGGCACCGCCGCCGCGGTGGCCGCGGCCCGGCTCGGCGCCCGGACCATGCTGCTGGAACGGCACAACCACCTGGGCGGGCTCTCCACCGGCGGGCTGGTCATCTGGATCGACCGGATGACGGATTGGGAGGGCAGGCGCGTCATCCGCGGCTTCGCCGAGGAATTCCTCGACCGCCTGCCGAAGGGTGCCATGGCCGGGCCGCCGCCGGAAGCCTGGGGCTCCCGCGATGCCGCCACCGCCGCCTGGTGGGCGCTCAGGACCTCGGCCTTCCACGGCATCGTCACCCATGCCCCCACCTGCGACCCGGAATGGATGAAGCTGGCGGCGCAGGAGATGCTGCTGGAATCGGGCGCCGAGCCGCTGTTCCATGCCTGGGGGGGCGATGCCCGTCATGGAAGATGGTGCCGTGCGCGGCGCGGTCTTCGAGAGCAAGCAGGGCCGCCGTGCCGTGCTGGCGAAGGTGGTGGTGGATGCGACGGGCGATGGCGACCTCTTCCACCGCGCCGGCGCCGCTTCCTCCACCGAGATCGATACCCGCGACATCCACCACTGCATGAATACGCCCTGGCTCTTCGGCGGCGTGGACATGCCGGCGTTCCTGCACTGGCGGGTGGAGCAGCCGGCGGAATTCTCGGAATTCATGCGCCGCGGCAAGGCGGCGATCGGGCTCTTCGACCGCGCCTTCGTCTCCTGGCGGGACGATGTGGCGCTGTTCATGGGCCCGCGCATGGCAGGCTTCTCGGCGGTCGAGGTGGACGACCTGACCGAGGTGGAAATCCGCAGCCGCCGGCTGATGGCGCAGCATCTGGAATTCTACCGCGCCCATGCGCCGGGCTTCGAGGGCGCCTGGCTGATGCTCTCGGCGCCGCAGCTCGGCATCCGGCATGCGCGGCGGCTGGTGGGGATGGGCGCGGTGACGCGCGAGAGCTGGGACGGGCGGGTGCAACCGGACGAGATCGGCGTCTCGCCCCCACTCTCGCCGAGCTTCGCCAATGTCTCGGTCGGCTATGGGGCGCTGGTGCCGGCGCGGCTGGACGGGCTGCTGGCGCCCGGCCGGCACCTCTCCTGCGACCCGAGCAGCCACTCCTTCCTGCGGGAGATTCCGCAATGCTGGCTGACCGGTCAGGCGGCCGGGGTGGCCGCGGCACTGGCCGCCGACAGGGGAGTGGAGCCGCGGGCGGTGCCGGTGCGGGAGATCCAGCGGGCCCTGCTGCGGCAGGGGGCACATCTGACCGAGGCGGTGGCGGAACAGGCGGCGGCATAAATTCGCCTCGCATGGATGTGTCTTCACGTTTTCGCCATTGTCACGCGAAGGTGATCGAGGTAGATTGTATGCGTTCAGGCGATGCCTTGGACGTCTCCTCCCGACGACCTCCTGCCGCATCCTGGGGATGGGCACGGGGCTCGCACCTTGGGCCGGCCGGTCTCACGACCGCCGGCCCGTTTTTTTGGGGCGGGCCTATCCCGCGGTGCCATCGGCCTCCGGCCGCCCGCGCCGCATCCGGCCGCGCGAGAGCTCCGTCACCACCCCATGCAGGGTGCGCAGCTCCTGCTCCGTCACCTCGCCGCGCTGGAACCAGTGGCGGAGGTTGCGGACCATGTTCGGGCGCTTCGGCTGGTTCTCCAGGAAGCCGCTGGCATCGAGTTCCGCCATCAACCGGTCGAGGAAGCCCTCCAGCGCGCCCTTGCTGGCGATGCCGGTCTCGTTCGTCATCAACTGGCGGGGTGGCGTGGGCTCGGCGGCGGTCCACCACTCATAGGCCAGGATCATCACCGCCTGCGCCAGGTTGAGCGACATATGCGCGGGGTTCAGCGGGTAGCGCACCAGCGTGTCGGCGCAGGCGATGTCGTCATTGTCGAGCCCGGCGCGCTCCGGCCCGAAGAGCACGGCGGTCCGCAGGGACCGGCCGTTGATCTCCCTAAGGTCCTCGGCCGCGGCCCGGGCGGTGCGGAGCGGCTTCACGATGTGCCGCGGCCGCGGGCAGGTGGCGAGGACGCGGTGGCAATCGGCGACGGCGGCCGGCACATCCGGGAAGACCTGCGCCGCCTCCAGGATGCGGTCGGCGCCGGAAGCAGTGCGCCAGGCGCGGTCCTGCGGCCAGCCATCGCGCGGCGCCACCAGGCGCAGGTGGAACAGCCCGCCATTCGCCATGGCGCGGGCGGTGGTGCCGATATTCTCGGCGAGTTGCGGCCGCACCAGCACGACGATGGGGCTCTCCCCCGGCGCCGGTTCCAGATGCGCCGCCTCCTTGCCGCCGCGGGTCCAGGCTTCCGGCAGCACCCGATGCGCGCCGAGGGCGAAGGCGAGTTCGGGGCGGAGCGTCCAGCCCTCGCCCGCCGGCAGCGCCAGCAGCGCCAGTGGCTCCTCCGGCAGGTCCCGGTCCAGCGCCACCGCCAGTTCGGCGGCGAGCGCGCGGTAGTCGCCGATGGGCGCGCCGGTCGCCGCCTCCAGCGCCTCGGCCGTGGCGGTGCAGCCCGGCGCCGCGAGATGGGCGCGCAGCCAGGCACGCTTGGCATCCAGCAAGGCGACGCGCTTCAGCGCGTCCATCCAGTCCTCGGTGCCGGGCGGGCTCATGCCCGGCGCCAGGTGGTGCCCTGTGGCCCGTCCTCCAGGGTGATGCCGCGGGCGGTGAGGTCGGCGCGGATGCGGTCGGCCTCGGCCCAATCCCTGGCGCGGCGGGCGGCGAGGCGGGCGGCGATGGCGGCTTCGATCCAGCCGGTATCCTCGGCGCCCTGCAACCAGCGCCGCGGCTCGGAGGCGGCGAGGCCGAGCACCTCCGCCACCTCGCGGAAGGCGGCGGCCGCCAGCCCCGGCACCACCGGCCAGTTGCGGCCGGCCCGGTGCAGCACCGCGGTGGCGCTGCCGCCGACGCTGGCGACATTCTCCAGGGTGCGGAGGTCGCGCAGCCGGGTCAGGGCAAGGGGCGTATTGAGGTCGTCCCGCAGCGGCTCCAGCGCCCATTCCGCCATCTCGGCCTGCACCGCCGGCAGTTCCGGCGCGGCGGGGGCGCGGGCCAGCATGGCGTAGTCATCGTCCAGCTCTGCCTTCGCCTCGTCGAGGCCGGCGAAGGTGAAGTCGAGCGCCTGGCGGTAATGCGTCTTCAGCACCAGCAGGCGGAAAGCCTCGCCGGCCCAGGCGCCGCGGCCCAGGATATCGCGCACGGTGAGGAAATTGCCGAGGGATTTCGACATCTTCTCCCCCTCGACGCGCAGCATGCCGTTGTGCATCCAGAGATTCGCCATGACCGGCGTGCCGAAGGCGCAGCGGCTCTGCGCCACCTCGTTCTCGTGGTGCGGGAAGATCAGGTCGTGGCCGCCGCCATGGATGTCGAAGACCTCGCCCAGCGCCTGCCAGGACATGGCGGAGCATTCGATGTGCCAGCCCGGCCGGCCGCGGCCCCAGGGGCTGTCCCAGCCCGGCAGCTCCGGCGGGCTCGGCTTCCACAGCACGAAATCTCCCGGATCGCGCTTGTAGGGCGCGACATCGACGCGCGCCCCGGCCTGCAATTCCTCTGTGCTGCGGCCGGAGAGCGCGCCGTAATCCGGGAAGGAGGCCACGGCGAAGAGCACATGCCCCTCCGCCACATAGGCATGGCCGCGCGCGATCAGCCGCTCGATCAGCGCGATCATCGGCGCGATGGATTGGGTGGCGCGCGGCTCCGCATCCGGCGGCAGGTTGCCGAGCGCCGCCATGTCGCGGTGGAAATCCGCGGTGGTGCGGGCGGTGATGGCCTCGATCGTCTCGCCGCTTTCCAGCGCGCGGGCGTTGATCTTGTCGTCCACGTCGGTGATGTTGCGCACATAGGTCACGCGCGGAAACAGCCGCCGCAGCAGCCGGGCGAGCACGTCGAAGACGATGACCGGCCGCGCATTGCCGAGATGCGCCAGGTCATAGACCGTGGGGCCGCAGACATAGATCCGCACATGCGCCGGGTCGATCGGCGCGAAGCCTTCCTTGCCGCGGGTGAGGCTGTTGTGGAACTGCAATTCGGTCATCTTATTCTGTCATGGCCAAGCCGAGGCGCTGGGCGGCGCGGTCGCGCCCGATCAGCGGCAGCAGGGTTTTCAGGTCGGGGCCGTGTTCCTCGCCGGTCAAAGCGAGGCGGAGCGGCAGGAACAGCGATTTGCCCTTGCGGCCGGTGCTCTCCTTGATGGCGCCGGTCCAGACGGTCCAGGTCGTGTCGTCCCAGGGCTCTGGCGGCAGGGCGGCGAGGGCAGCGCGGAAGAATTCGCCCTGACCCGGCTGCACCGGCGGCACGACGGTGCCGCGCACCACCTCGAACCAGTCGCGCGCCTCCCGCAGCAGGTCGAGATTGCCGCGGATGGCGTGCCAGAAGGCTTCGTCGGCGCCTTCGGGCAGGCGGTCGCGCACGGACTCGAAGCTCGCGGCATGCAGGAGCCGGCGGTTCTGCGCCAGCAATTGCGCGGGATCGAAGCGCGCCGGCGAATGCGAGATGGCGGTGATGTCGAAGCCCGCCACCAGGTCGCGCGGCATGGCCGGCGCCGGATCGCGCGAGGTGCCAAGCGCCACGAGATAGCCCGTCAGCGCCGCCGGCTCCATGCCGTCCCGCCGCAATTGCCGGAGCGAGAGGCTGCCGAGGCGCTTCGACAGCGGCCCGCCATCCGCATCCGTCAGCAGCGGCAGATGCGCGAAGCCGAGCGACTCCGGCTTGCCGCCCAAGGCTTCCCAGAGATCGAGCTGCACGCCGGTATTCGTGACATGGTCCTCGCCCCGCACCACATGCGTGACGCCGGAGTCGAGATCATCCACCACCGAGGTGAAGGTATAGAGCGGCGTGCCATCGGCGCGGATCAGCACGGGGTCGGAGAGGCTCGGCAGCTTCACCTGGCGCCGGCCGAGCACGCCGTCCTGCCATTCCACCACCCGGCTGGTCAGCAGGAAGCGCCAATGCGGCGTCTTGCCATTGGCGATGGCGCGTTGAAGCTGCTCCGCCGTCATCTTCAGGGCGCCGCGGTCATAGATCGGCGGGCGGCCCTGCTTCAGCCGGTGCTCGCGCTTGGCGCGCAGCTCCTCCTCGGTCTCCAGGCAGGGATAGAGGCGGCCGGAAGCCTTCAGCCGCTCGGCGGCGGCGGCATAGCGGTCCATCCGGTCGGACTGGCGGAAGCTCTCATCCCAGTCGAGGCCGAGCCAGCGGAGGTCCTCCTCCAGCGCCTCGGCGTATTCGGCGCGGGAACGCTCGGTATCGGTATCGTCGAGGCGCAGCAGCACGGTGCCGCCGCGCTGACGCGCCAGCAGCCAGTTCACCAGCGCGACACGAGCATTGCCGACATGCAGCAAGCCGGTGGGGGAGGGCGCGAAGCGGAGCTTCATGGCCGGCTTCCCGGCACGGGCGCGGTCACTCCTCGTCCTCCCCGGCTTCATCCTCGTCGCGGCGCGGGTCAAGCGCGCGCCAATTGCGCTCCTCCGCGTCCTGCACCGGGCGGCCGGCGAAATCCGCGAGTTCGGCGGCGCTGCGCCAGGCATCCTCGCCACCGCCCAGCACCTCCGCATCCTCGCCGAAGGCGAACCAGGCGGCGATGAGGTCATCCGGCGCCATGCCGGCGATGCGGCAGCGCTCCATGCTGTCGCGCACGTAGCGGCGGGCGAAGGCATTGGCATGCTCGATGGTGCCGAAGCCGCGGATCGTCTCCACGGGGTCGGAGCCATTGCCGCCGGAGAGGTCCATGATGCGCACGGAAAACCCGCCGGGCGCGCCGAACAACCCGGTGTCGAAAGCGGAGCCGCTCATGCGATCAATCCGGTATAGCCATTGGTGATGGGGTAGCGCCGGTCGTGGCCAAAGGCGCGGGGACTGATCTTCACCCCCGGCGGCGCCTGGCGGCGCTTGTATTCGGCGCGATCCAGCATGCGCCAGATGCGCAGCACCAGGGCGCGCTCATGCCCCTCGGCCACCAGCGCATCCACGGATTTCTCGCCCTCCACCAGCCCTTCCAGGATGGCATCCAGCACCGGGTAGGGCGGCAGGCTGTCCTGGTCGGTCTGGTCGGGCTTGAGTTCGGCGGAGGGCGGCCTGGTGATGACGCGCTCCGGCATCACCGGACCGCGCGGCCCCCTGGCGCCCGACGGCAGATGCGCGTTGCGCCAGCGGCTGAGCGCGAAGACGGTGGTCTTGTAGACATCCTTCAGCACCGAATAGCCGCCGCACATGTCGCCATAGAGCGTGGCATAGCCCACCGACACCTCGCTCTTGTTGCCGGTGGTCAGCAGCATGTCGCCGAATTTGTTGGAGAGCGCCATCAGGGTCACGCCGCGGGCGCGGGACTGGATATTCTCCTCCGTGGTGTCCGGCGGGCGGTTGCCGAAGGCCGGCGCCAGCATGGCGGCGAAAGCCTGCATCGCCGGGCCGATCGGCACCGTCTCGTAGCGGATGCCGAGCAGGCGGGCGCATTCCGCCGCGTCCTCCAGGCTTGCCGCGCTGGTATAGGGGCTCGGCATCATCACCGCGCGCACGCGCTCCGGCCCCAGCGCATCCACCGCCACCGCCGTCGAGAGGGCGCTGTCGATGCCGCCGGAGAGGCCGAGCACGATCCCGGGGAAGCGGTTCTTCTCCACATAGTCGTGCAGGCCGAGCGTCATGGCGCGGTAGATCTGCTCCAGCCGCGGCACTTCGGGCGGCAGGGGATGCGGGGCGCAGACCAGCCGTTCCCCCTCATGCCGCCATTCGGTGAGCGTCACCGCCTCCTCGAAGAGCGGCATCCGCAGGGCGAGGCTGCGGTCGGCGTTGAGCACGAAGCCGCCGCCCTCGAAGACCAGCTCGTCCTGGCCGCCGACCAGGTTGAGGAAGACGAAGGGCAGCCCGGTCTCCACCACCCGGTGCACCGCGAGGTCGATGCGCGACGCCGCTTTCCCGGCCTCGAAGGGGCTGCCATTGATGGCGATGAGGATCTCGGCGCCGCTCTCGGCCAGGGTTTCGGAGACGGCGGGGGACCATCCGTCCTCGCAGATCATCAGGCCGAGGCGGCAGCCGCGGAAGGCAACGGGGCCCGGCGCCGGGCCGGAATCGAAGACGCCGCAGCCCGGCAGTTCATGCTTGGCGCGGCGGGCCAGGATGCGGCCGCCCTCCAGAACGAAGAGCGCGTTGTAGAGCTTCGGCCCATCCGGCCCGCCCGGCTCCTGCCAGGGCCCGCCCACCACCAGGCCGGGGCCGCCATCCGCCGTCTCGGCGGCGAGTTCGGCGATCAGCGCGGCGCAATCGGCCAGGAATGCGGGATTACGGACCAGGTCCTCCGGTGGATAGCCGGCGATCGAGAATTCCGGCGTGACCAGCAGGTCGGCGCCGAGCGAGGCCGCCTCGGCCCGGGCGCGGCGGATGCGGTCCGCATTGGCACGCAACTCGCCCATATGCGGGTTGATCTGGGCGAGGGCGATGCGGAGGGTCTGGGCCATGATGGGCGGAAGCTAGTGCATCTCGCGGCGGAATGTGAGCGGTCCGCCGCAGAAAATGCACCCCAGGCTGCGCCCAGGGGCAGGCGGCCCTGGGCTCAGCCCGCCGCCGGGCTGCCGCCCCGCTTCCGCTCGCCGTTCCGGCGCAGCAGGAATTCACGGCCGAGCTTCACCCGCGCCTCGCCGTCATAGGCGACGATATCGGCGGTGGCATAGGTTTCGCTCCAGATATCGGGCAGGAAGCTGCCGGTGCCGACCACGTCGATTGGCGCCCGCGCCTCCGCCATCACCCGGCATTTGCCAACCCCGAAGCCGGAGGAGGCGACGATCCGCACCTTCGGGAAGCCGGCCGCATCCAGCGCCTCCCGCACCCGCCAGATGGCGGCGGCGGAGACGCCGGTGCCGACCAGGTGGCGCAGTTCCGTCTCGCTGCGGTAGCGGCGGATGGCGCCGGGCACGTGGCGTTCCAGCACCGCGTAGCTCTCGGCCGGGTCGAGCCCTTCCAGGAAGCGGCCGCCATGGGTGTCGAGCCGGAAGGCGAGCCTTCCCGCCGCCGCCAGGTCCGGGAAGCGGCGGCAGACCGCGAGCCCATCCGTGATCTCCCGCCCGAAATAATCCACCAGCACGGTGAGGTCGAGCTCGGGGAAGCTTTCGTGGAACATCTCGGCGGCGCGCAGGGTGGACCCGGCATAGCCGATCAGCGCATGCGGCATGGTGCCGAAGCCGCGCGGGGCGCCGAACCAATGCGCGGTGGCGTCATTGGCATTGCCGGTGAAACCCTTGGCCCCCTCTTTCTGCGCGGCCGTGCTGCCGACGCTGGCGGCATAGGCCATCATCTCCTGCATCTCGAAGCCGGCGCAGTGCCGCGCCTCCATGGCCAGGAACCTCACCTGCGGCAGTTCCAGGCACATCTGGTAGGCGTTATGCGCGGCGACGCAGGGCGGCCCCAGCTTCTGCAGATAGAGCGTCTCCAGATCGGCCAATTGGGCCAGGGAGCCGGAGAGGTAGAGGATGGGATCGCCGGCGCCGACCCAGGTGCCCTCCGGGTGCATCAGCTCGATGTCGAAGCGGGTGGCCCGGGCCCGCGCCACCTCCTGCAGCCATTCCATCATCAGCCGCGGCGCGCTGACCACCGGGCGGCGCAGGAACACCGCATACGTGACGTGGCAATCGCCGAAGCGCTGGACGACGGCGCGGGTGCGGTTGAAATAGGTATCGGTGCGCGCCGCGATGGCGGCGTTCACGGCCTCGGGGCTTGCCGCCGGCATCGGCGTATCCGGCATCCCCGCCTCCGCTACTGCGCCGCCTGGGCGGGACGGTCCGGCCTGACGCGGCGGGACTTCAGCTCCTCGGCGATCAGGAAGGCCAGTTCCAGCGACTGTTCCGCGTTCAGCCGCGGGTCGCAATTGGTCTGGTAGCGCAGCCCCAGATCGGCCTCGGCCAGGCGATGCGCGCCGCCCAGGCATTCCGTGACCTCCTGCCCGGTCATCTCCACATGCACGCCGCCGGGCTGGGTGCCCTCGGTCGCATGCGCGTCGAAGAAGCGCCTGACCTCGCTCAGCACGGAATCGAAGAGGCGGGTCTTGTAGCCGCCGACCGTGGTGGTGTTGCCATGCATGGGGTCGCAGAGCCAGACCACGTTGCGGCCGGCGCGGGCGACCGCGCGGAGCAGCGGCGGCAGCTTGGCCTCCACCTTCTCGGCGCCCATGCGGGAGATCAGGGTCAGCCGCCCCTTCTCATTCGCCGGGTTCAGGATCTCGGTGAGCCGCACCAGCTCATCCGGCTCCATGCTCGGCCCGACCTTCATGCCGATCGGGTTCCTGACCCCGCGCAGGAATTCCACATGCGCGCCCTCCGGCTGGCGCGTGCGGTCGCCGATCCAGAGGAAATGCGCGGAACAGGCGTAGCTGTCGCCGGTGGTGGAATCCACCCGGGTCAGCGCCTGTTCATAGGGCAGCAGCAGGGATTCGTGGGAGGTGTAGAACTCCGTCTCCCGCACCTGCGGCAGGTCGGACATGCCGCAGGCCTGCATGAAGGAGAGCGTCTCGTCGATCCGGTGCGCCAGGTCGGCATAGCGGGAGGCCAGCGGGCTGCGCTCCACGAAGCCGAGGTTCCAGCGATGCACCTGGTGCAGGTCGGCATAGCCGCCGGTGGCGAAGGCGCGCAGCAGGTTGAGCGTGCCGGCCGACTGCATATAGGCGAATTCCATCCGCGCCGGGTCCGGGATGCGGGCCTCGGGCGTGAAATCCGGCCCGTTGATGATGTCCCCCCCGGTAGGAGGGCAGGGTGATGCCCTCCTTCGTCTCGGTATCGGAGGAGCGTGGCTTGGCGAATTGCCCCGCCATGCGGCCGAGCTTCACCACCGGCAGCCCGCCGCCGAAGGTCAGCACGACGGCCATCTGCAACAGCACCCGGAAGGTGTCGCGGATGATATTGGCGGTGAAGTCGGAGAAGCCCTCGGCGCAGTCGCCGCCCTGGAGGACGAAGCCCTGACCATCCCCGGCGGCCGCCAGGGCGTGCTGGAGGCGCCGCGCCTCCCCGGCGAAGACCAAAGGCGGCCATTTGGCCAGCCTGGCCTCCATCTCGGCCAGATCAGCCATATCGGGATAGTCGGGCACCTGCCGGATCGGCATCTCCCGCCAGCTTCCCGGGTGCCACCCGCGCGCAACCATACCAGGCATTCTCCCTAGAGCAGACTCCGTCCGGGTGGAATCACCCGAGCGGAGTAATTTGCTCGGCAAAACAAAAGGCTAGAGCGGATTCCGTGAGCCAAGGCGAACGGAAAACGCTCTAGTGCCCTGACCCGGCGGCCCGCCGCAAGGCGCGGCGGGCGGAGGGGGCAAGCAGGCCACCGAAAACCAATGGCCGGGGAGATTAGCCCCGCCCGGGGCGGCGCGCCAAGGGCAGGGCGGCGCCTATTCCGCCGCCGCCCGGACCCCTGCCTCCCGCGTCCGGGTCCGCAGCGTCACGAATTCCTCGGCCGCGGTCGGGTGGATGCCGATGGTGCGGTCGAAATCCTCCTTGGTGGCGCCCATCGCGACGGCGATGCCGATGCCCTGCATGATCTCCGCCGCATCCTCGCCCAGCATGTGGGCGCCCAGCACCTGCCGGCTCCGCTGGCAGACCACCAGCTTCATCAGGGCCTTCCGCCCCTGCCTCCCGCTGATGGTGTGGCGCATCGGCGTGAAGCGGGTGAGGTAGATATCCACCGGCCCCAGCGCCGCCGCATCGGCCTCGGTCATGCCCACCGTGCCGATGGGCGGCGAGGTGAAGACCGCGGTCGGCACGTTGCGGTAGCTGGCCTGGCGCGGGGTATTGCCGAACAGCGTATCGGCCAGCGCATGGCCGACCGCGGTCGCCATGGGGGTGAGGTTCAGCTTGTCGGTCACGTCGCCGATGGCGAAGATATGCGGCGCGGTGGTGCGGTGGTCCTCGTCCACCTCGATGGCGCCATCGGCGGTGCAGCAGATGCCGGCGGCCTCCAGGCCGAGGCCATGGGTATTCGGCTCCCGCCCGGTGGCGAAGAGCACCGCATCCGCCTCCACCGCCTCGCCGCCCTGGAGGTTCAGGAGCAGCCCATCCCCCATCCGGTCCAGCCGGCCGAGATGCCGGCCGGTATGCTGGCGGATGCCCTGCGCCGCCAGCGCTTCCTGCAAGGCGCCGCGGATGTCCTGGTCGAAGCCGCGCAGCGGCAGGTCGGCGCGGTAGACGAGATCGACCTCCGAGCCCAGGCTGCGGAAGATGCAGGCGAATTCCAGGGCGATATAGCCGCCGCCCACCACGGTCAGGCGGCGCGGCAGGGATTGCAGGGTGAAGACGTCATCCGAGAGCATGCCAAGCTCGGCCCCCGGCAGGTCCGGCCGCACCGCGCGGCCGCCAGTGGCGATGACGATGCGCTCCGCCGTGATGCGCCTGCCGCCGACATCGAGGGTATGGGCATCGAGGAAGGTGGCGCGGGCCTCGAAGCTGGTGCAGCCGGCATTGGCCAGCAGGCGGGCATAGATGCCGTTCAGCCGCGCCACCTCGGCATCCCGCGCCGCCGCCAGCTTCGCCAGGTCGAAGCCGCCCTTCGTCGCTTCCCAGCCGAAGGCCGGCGCATCCTCCAGCCATTGGCCGTATTCGGCGGCATTCACCATGATCTTCTTCGGCACGCAGCCGACATTGACGCAGGTGCCGCCCCAGAACCGCTCCTCCGCCACCGCCACGCGGGCGCCATGGGTGGCGGCGATCCGGGCACAGCGCACGCCGCCGGAGCCGCCACCAATGACGAAGAGGTCGTAGTCATAGGCCATGTGGCTGTCCATCCTCATCCCAGCCCTCTCCCGCACGGCGGGAGAGGGGGATATGCGACAGGGCGCGGGCCAATACCAGCGGCATGAGCCTTTGGCTCATGCCAAGGCCGCTTCTGCGGCCCGCCGCCAGTGCGGCGTAGGCGTCGTGCCGAAAGCGCGCTAGCAGCACGACGGCCGCGGAGGCGGCCCACCCGGCGATTGAGGGGCGATTGATCGGTCACGATCAAGCGCCGTCAATATTACGTCCCGATGCCGCCCAGCGCCAGATACTTCACTTCGAGGTACTCCTCGATGCCGTAATGGCTGCCCTCGCGGCCGAGGCCGCTTTCCTTCACGCCGCCAAAGGGCGCGACTTCCGTGCTGATCAGCCCCTCATTTACGCCGATGATGCCGGCCTCGATCGCCTCCGCCACCCGGAAGATGCGGCCGATGTCGCGGGCGTAGAAATAGGCGGCTAGGCCGAAGGGCGTGTCATTGGCCAGCGCGATCGCCTCCTCCTCCGTCTTGAAGCGGAACAGCGGCGCGACCGGGCCGAAGGTCTCCTCGGTGAAGATCATGGCCCCATGCGGGACATTGGCGAGGATGGTCGGCTCGAAGAAATTGCCGCCGCGCGGGTGCCGCTTGCCGCCGGTGACGATGGTGGCACCCTTCGCCGTGGCATCGGCGATATGCTCCTCCACCTTGGCCACCGCATCGGCGTTGATGAGCGGGCCCTGGGTCACGCCCGGCTCGGTGCCGGGGCCGACCTTCAGCGCTTCCACGGCCGCCTTCAGCTTGGCGGCGAAGGCATCATAGACGCCATCCTGCACCAGGATGCGGTTGGCGCAGACGCAGGTCTGGCCGGTGTTGCGATACTTGCTGGCCATGGCGCCCTGCACCGCCGCATCGAGATCGGCATCGTCGAAGACGATGAAGGGCGCGTTGCCGCCAAGCTCCATGCTGGTCTTCTTGATGGTCGGCGCGCATTGCGCCAGCAGGATGCGGCCGACATCGGTGCTGCCGGTGAAGGTCAGCTTGCGCACCATCGGGTTGGAGGTGAGTTCCTTGCCCGTCTCGCCGGAGGGCCCGGTGATGACGTTGCAGACGCCGGGCGGCATCCCCGCGCGCTCCGCCAGCACGGCGATCGCCAGCGCCGAGAAGGGCGTCTGCGAGGCCGGGCGGATCACCCCGGTGCAGCCCGCGGCCCAGCCCGGCCCGGTCTTGCGGGTAATCATGGCGGAGGGGAAATTCCAGGGCGTGATGGCGGCGAAGACGCCGATCGGCTCCTTCTGCACGATGATGCGGCGGCCCTTGGCGTTCTGCGGGATGGTGTCGCCGTAGATGCGCTTGCCTTCCTCGGCGAACCACTCGATGAAGCTCGCGGCATAGGCGATCTCGCCCTTGCTCTCGGACAGCGGCTTGCCCTGCTCGGCGGTCATGATGGCGGCCAGGTCGTCGGTATTGGCCAGCATCAGGTCGTTCAGCCGGCGCAGGATCGCCGAGCGGTCCTTGGCCAGCATGGCGCGCCAGCCGGCGAGCGCGGCCTGCGCCGCCTCGATGGCGCGGCGGGTCTCGGCGGCGCCCATGGCCGGCACCTCGCCGACCGGCTCGCCGGTCGCGGGGTTGCGGACGGTGAGGGTCTTGCCGCTATCGGCCTGCACCCATTTCCCGCCGATATAGTTGGCCTGGCGGAACAGCTCGGGGTCCTTGAGCGGCAGCTTCGCGGTGGCGTCCAGCATGGGGTGTCTCCTTCCCGATCCGCCCAAGATAGGACCGGCCCCCGCCCCTGTCACCGCGTTGCCCGGAATCTGCGGCCGAGCCCGCCTGCCATGGCCTGCTTCCCGGCGAAGCTGCATCGCGGTGGCGCGGGCTGGCCCCGCGTCGTCACGATCCTTGAGGACTGATGGCGCCGGCTCCACCGTTACGCGACAGCCGCCCAAGTGCATCGAGGAGCGCCGCGTTCGGGCAGAAGGCCGATGGCGCCTCGGCCCCGGCCAGGCCCGAGAGGAAGCGGCGGCAGCGGCCGGTCTCGGTGCAGGCCGCGCAGCACAGTTCCGCCGCCTGCATCTGGTCCGGGAAGCGGTCCTGCGCCGATGCGGGGTCCATCCCGAAATGGCGCAGCATCGCCGCCAGATAGGCACCCACATGCCCGCGCATCCGGGCCGTCGCCGCGGCGTCGAGACGGGGCGCCTGCGTCAGGCGATCATCCCCGGCATGCGATTCCGCCGGCCCCTGCCGGTCCGGATGGGTTCCGAGGAAGTGATGCAGCACGAGCCCGAGCCTGGCGGCGGTCCGCGTATCGCCACGCCTGCATGCGGCTTCGATGTCGTCGAGGATCATGCGCCGGATGAGGTGCTTGCCCTCCGGTGTCCGGCACAGGCACCAGCCCATCTCCAGGGCGACGATTTCGGGCAGGTGCTCATGCCTGGCGATTGCGGCGACTTCCTCCGGCGCAAGCTCGCTCAGGGCCAGGCAGTCGTTATAGGTCAGCATCGCAGCCTCCCTCGCAACGGTCCCGGTCATAGGCTAGGGCAGTCGCGAGGCGGCAGCATTTGATCTGGCGCAAGGTATTCGGCGGAAGCCTTTCGCGCCGGCACCCCTTGACCCCCACGTTGACCCCCTGGGCCGGCCGCCCATACCGTGCCCGCAAGATATCCTGGGGGGAATCGGGCCATGCCGCGCCGCATCATCGACATCTCCGTGCCGCTCAAGGCCGGCATCGCCTCCGACCCGCCCTGGGCATTGCCGAAGATCGAGTATCACGACCACCACATGACCGCCCCGCCCATCGCACAGTATTTCGGCATCTCGCTGGACCAATTGCCGGAGGGCCAATACGCGGCGCGCGAGCAGGTGCAGATCTCCACCCATGCCGGCACGCATCTCGACAGCCCCTACCATTTCTTCTCCCGCATGAACGAGCGCCTGGTGCCGGGCGGCGAGGCGTCCTGGCGGATCGACCAGGTGCCGCTCGACTGGTGCTTCCAGCCCGGGGTGAAGCTCGACTTCCGGCACCTGCCGGATGGCTATCTCGTGCAGCCGGCGGATGTGGAGGCGGAGCTCAGGCGCATCGGCCACCGGCTCCGACCGCTGGAGATCGTGGTGGTGAATACCCGCGCCGGCAGCCGCTATGGCGAGGACGACTATGTGGATGTGGGCTGCGGCATGGGCCGCGACGCGACGCTCTTCCTGCTGGAACAGGGCGTGCGGCTGGTCGGCACCGATGCCTGGTCCTGGGACGTGCCCTTCAGCGTGACGAAGCGGCGCATCGCCGAGGGCGCCTCCGCCGACATCATCTGGGAAGGCCATCGCGCCGGGCGGGAGATCGGCTATTGCCACCTGGAGAAGCTGCACAACCTGGAAAGCCTGCCGCCCGACGGCTTCATGGTGGCCTGCTTCCCGGTGAAGGTGCATCAGGGCAGCGCCGGCTGGACCCGCGCCGTCGCCATCCTGGAGGAATGAGCATGTCGCGCCTCGCGCTGCTGCTCGCGCTGCTCCTTGCCCCAATTGCGGCGCGGGCCTTCCCGGACCGCCCCATCACCATCATCAACCCCTATGCCACCGGCAGCAGCACCGATGCCGTGGCCCGCGCCCTGGCGGAATCCTTCACCGCCGCGCTCGGCCAGACCGTGGTGGTGATGTCGCGCGAGGGCGGGTCCGGCGTGGTCGGGATGCGCGCCCTGGCGGCGAGCCCGCCGGATGGCCATACCCTCGCCTATTCGCCGCTGGTGCCGCTGGCGGTGCAGCCGCATCTGGTGCGGAACACCGGCCTTGGCCCCGATGCGGTCGCGCCGGTCTGCAACGTGACGGAGAACATCCTCGGCCTCATGGTCCGCGCCGACAGCCCCTGGCGCAGCCTGCCGGATCTGGTGGCGGAGGCGCGGCGGCGGCCGCTGGCCTTCGGCTCGCCGGGGCCGAATTCGGCGCCCTTCCTCGGCGTGCATCGGGTGCAGGTGGCGGCGGGCGGCGAATACACCCACCTGCCCTTCCGCGGCGACAATGCCAGCCTGGTGGAGGTGCTGGCCGGGCGGCTCGATTTCGCCGCCATCGTGGTGGCGAGCGGCGTGCCCATGGCCCGCGCCGGGCAGATGCGGCTGCTGGCCAGCTTCTCCAACCGCCGCCATCCCGATTTCCCGGATGTGCCGACGGCGCGTGAACAGGGGATCGATGCCGAGCAGTTCAGCTATGCCGGCCTCTTCACGGTGCGCGGCACGCCGGAGCCGGTGCTGGACCGGCTGGAAGCCGCCTGCCGCAGCGCGATGCAGGGCGAGGTCTTCGCCCGCGCCGCCGCGCATTGGGGCGTGGTGCCGCAATTCCAGGACCGCCGCGCCTTCGCCGCGCGGCTCGCGGCCGAATACGCAGCGCATGGCGCCGTGCTGCGGGCGCTGGGAGTGGAGCCGCAGTAGCGCTACCCAGCCGCAGCTACTCCACCGTCACGCTCTTCGCCAGGTTGCGCGGCTGGTCCACATCCGTGCCCTTCAGCACGGCCACATGATAGGCCAGCAACTGCACCGGGATGGCGTAGAGGATGGGCGCGGAGAAGGCGCCGACCTCCGGCAGCTCGATCACCCGTTCCGCGAAGCGCGAGAGCGGCCCGGCGCCCGTCGCATCGGTAAAGGCCATGATGCGGCCGCCGCGCGCCGCCGCTTCCTGCAGGTTGCTCGCGGTCTTCTCGAAGAGCGGCCCGCTCGGGCAGAGCGCGACCACCGGCACGTTGCTGTCGATCAGCGCGATGGGGCCGTGCTTCATCTCGCCGGCGGCATAGCCCTCGGCATGGATGTAGCTGATCTCCTTCAGCTTCAGCGCACCCTCCAGGGCGATCGGGTAGAGGCTGCCGCGGCCGAGGAACAGCACGTCCCGCGCCTTCGCCACCTCCATGGCCAGGTCGCGGATCTGCGCGTCGCATTCCAGGATCGCCGCGGCATTGCCCGGCACCTCCAGCAGCGCCTGGGTCAGCCGCCCCTCGTCCAGCGTGCTGAGTTCCCGCCGCGCCCGGCCGAAGCCGATGGCGAGGCAGGCCAGTACCGCAAGCTGCGCGGTGAAGGCCTTGGTGGAGGCGACGCCGATCTCCGGTCCCGCCACCGTCAGCACCGAGGCATCGCTCTCCCGCGCCATGGAGCTTTCCGACACGTTCACCACCGCGAGCACCCGCTGCCCGCCATGGCGCAGCAGGTGCAGCGCCGCCATGGTATCGGCGGTCTCGCCGCTCTGGCTCACCAGGATGGCGCCGCCGCCCTCGGGCAGCGGCGGATTGCGGTAGCGGAATTCGCTGGCGACATCGGCATCCACCGGCAGCCGCGCCAATTGCTCGATCCAGTAGCGCCCGACGAGGCCCGCCAGGAAGGCGCTGCCGCAGGCGCTGATGGTCAGGCGCGGCACCCGGGTGGGGTCGAAGGGCAGTTGCGGCAGCCGCACCTCCAGCGTCTTCGGGTCGAGGTATTGCCGCAGCGTGTCGCCCAGCACCGCCGGGTGCTCGTGCAGCTCCTTCTCCATGAAGTGGCGGTAATTGCCCTTGCCGGTGACGGCGCCGGAGAGCGCGGTGACGCGGATGGCGCGTTCCACCGGCCGGTGCTGGGCGTCGTGGAATTCGGCGCCGGACTCGGTCACCACCGCCCAGTCGCCCTCCTCCAGATAGGCGATGCGGCGGGTCAGCGGCGCCAGCGCCAGCGCGTCCGAGCCCACGAACATCTCGCCCTCGCCGAAGCCCACCGCGAGAGGCGCGCCCTGCCGGGCGGCGATCAGCATGCGCGGATGGCCGGCGAAGATGGCGGCCAGTGCGAAGGCACCCTGCACGCGCTTCAGGGCGTTGGCGAAGGCCTCGCGCGGCGCCTCGCCCGCGGCGAGGTGGGAATCCACCAGGCGGACGAAGGTTTCGGTATCGGTCTCGGTCTCGAAGACCGCGCCCTCGGCTTCCAGCTCGGCGCGCAGTTCCGCGTGGTTCTCGATGATGCCGTTATGCACCACGCTGACGCGGGCGGTGCTGTGCGGATGCGCGTTGCGCTCGGTCGGCGCGCCATGCGTGGCCCAGCGGGTATGGCCGATGCCGGTGGTGCCGGGGAGCGGCGCGCGGTCCAGCACCGCGGCCAGGTTGCCGAGCTTGCCCTCGGCCCGGCGCCGGTCGATATGGCCATTCACCAGCGTGGCGATGCCGGCGCTGTCATAGCCGCGGTATTCCAGGCGCCGCAGCGCCTCCAGCAGCAAGGGCGCCGCCTCGGCCTTGCCGACCACTCCGACGATCCCGCACATTATGCTGCTCCCTCGGGTTGCGCGGGCCGATTCAGACCTCCGCGCCCTTCGGCGCTCCGGTCATCGGACCGATCCTGTTCGGCGGGCCGATTCAGACCTCCGCGCCTTTCGGCGCTCCGGTCATCGGACCGATCTTCGGCGGGCCGCTGTCCCTTGAAGCCCCGCCCCGCCTTGTTCACCTGCCGCCCCCGCGCCACCGCCAGCGCATCCGCCGGCACATCCTCCGTCACCACGCTGCCGGCCGCGACAAGCGCCCGCGCCCCCACCGTCACCGGCGCCACCAGCGCGGTGTCGCTGCCGATGAAGGCGCCCTCGCCGATCTCGGTGCGGTGCTTGTGGATGCCGTCGTAATTGCAGGTGATGGTGCCGGCACCGATATTCGCCCCCGCCCCCACCACCGCATCGCCAAGATAGCTCAGGTGATTGGCCTTGGCGCCATCGCCGAGCAGCGCCGCCTTCAGCTCCACGAAATTGCCGACATGCGCGCGGCGCCCCACCCTGGTGCCGGGCCGCAGCCGGGCGAAGGGGCCGATGATGGCACCGGCCTGCACCAGGCAGCCCTCCAGGTGGCTGAAGGCCCGGATCTCGGCGCCGTCCTCCACCACCACGCCGGGGCCGAAGACCACATTCGGGCCGACCGTCACATCCTGGCCGAGCCGCGTGTCCCAGGAGAAGAACACCGTCTCCGGCGCCGTCAGGGTGGCGCCGCCCTCCAGCGCCGCGGCGCGGAGGGCGGCCTGCGCGCCTGCCTCGGCCTCGGCCAGTTCGGCGCGGCTGTTGATCCCGCGGAGTTCCGCCTCCGGCGCTTCCTCGGCCAGCACGCGGCGGCCCTCGGCGCGGGCGAGCGCCACGATGTCGGTGAGGTAGTATTCGCCCTGGGCGTTGTGGGGCCGCACCGCCTCCAGCCAGCGGAACAGGTCGGCGGCGGGGGCGGAGACCACGCCGGCATTGCAGAGCGGGATCGCCCGCCCGGCCGCATCCGCATCCGCCCATTCGACCACCCGCAGCACGTCGCCCGCCGTGTCCAGCACCACCCGCCCGTAGCGCCCAGGATCGGCCGGGCGCATCGCCAGCAGCGCCAGCCTGGCCGCCGCCCGCCGCGCCAGCAGGGCCCGGATGGTCGCCGGCGAGATCAGCGGGCTGTCGGCATAGAGCACCGCCACGTCGCCGGCGAAGTCCCGCAGCAGGGGGGCGGCCTGCAGGGCGGCATGGCCGGTGCCGAGCCGCTCGGCCTGCACCACCGTGGCATGCGGGACGGCGGCCGCCTCCAGCGCCGGCATGTCCGGGCCGACCACCACCAGGATGCGCTCGAAGATCCCCTCGCAGGCGGCGATCAGGTGGTTGAGCATGGGCCGCCCGGCGATCGGGTGCAGCGCCTTCGGCAGGGCCGAGCGCATGCGGGTGCCGAGACCGGCGGCGAGGATGATGGCAGCGGCAGGCATGGACCCTCCGGTACTCGGTGCGGCACCCGGCAGGCAAGCCGCGGCGTAGGACATCTGCCGGCGCATTCCGGGCGGTTTTCCGGCGAAACCGCCCCTGCCACAATAGCCCAGGTGATCCGGGGTGGCCCGGGGCCATGGGGTCAAGATGGATTGCCGGATGTGACGCTCCGGCGCAGGGCCGACGGTTCCGCCCGGCATTGCGGAAATCCGCCTGCCGGGCCAGGCTTGGCTGATGCCCCGAACCGCTGTTTTCGACCTCGATGGCACGCTGGTGGACAGCGCGCCCGACCTCCACGCCGCGCTGGACCGGCTGATGGCCGCGCGCGGCCTGCCGCCCTTCACCCGGGCCGAGGTGGTGGCCATGGTCGGCGATGGGGTACCGGTGCTGGTGGAGCGCGCCCTGGCCGCCCGTGGCCTGGATTTCGACCCGGCGGCGCTGGAGGAATTCTCGGCCGACTACACCGCCCATGCCGCGGTCGAGACCCGGTTGTTCCCCGGCATTGCCGAGCTGCTGGCGGAGCTGGAGGCGGCGGGCTGGCGGCTCGCGGTCTGCACCAACAAGCCGGCGGCGGCGACGGCGGCGCTGCTCGGCGGGCTCGGACTCGCGGGTCGTTTCGCCGCGGTTGGCGGCGGCGACAGCTTCCCGGTGCGCAAGCCCGATCCCGGGCACCTGCTGGGGACGCTGCGCGCGGCCGGGGGCGACCCGGCCGGGGCGGTGCTGATCGGCGACCATCGCAACGACGTGCTGGCGGCGCAGGGCGCCGGGCTGCCCTGCCTCTTCGCCGGCTGGGGCTATGGCCCGCCCGCCATGGCCGCGGGCGCCGCCGCCATCGCCGCCACGCCGGCGGCGCTACCGGCGTTGCTCCGCGATCTCCTGCCTTAGCGGCTGCACGCCGACCAGCACCACGCGGACGGTGCCGAACCAGCGGCTGGCGAGTTCGACCCGCACCGGCAGCGGCGCCTGGCCCGGCAGCGGCCGGGCCAGCCAAGCGGTGGCGGGATGCGGCCGCCGCGCCTCCTCCGGGTCGTGGCCGGTGCGGAAGCCGGCGATGACGCGGCCCTCGAAGGCGCAGCGCAGCGCCTCGCCGGCGAAGGCGCCTTCCAGCGCCAGGCGTTCCGTCCCGGCGGTCCGCACCGTGTAGTCGGCCCGCCTGCGGCCATCGAAGACGGCCGCCTCGGTATCGCAGCGGCCGGTCAGGGCCACGATGCGGGCGAGCTTGGCCAGGGCCGAGAGCGTATCCATGGTGCCGTGCCGCAGGGGCTCCGGCACCACCTCCCATTCCGTGCCGTTCGGCGGCTCCAGGGCACGGAGCTGCGGCCGGCCGGGCAGGGCATAGTCCAGCACCACCTGGCGCGGGCTGCCGCGCCAGCTTCCCTCCGCCAGGAAGCGCAGCGGCACCGGATCGGCGCCGCGCCAGGCGCCCTCGGCCGAGGTGATCTGGTCGCTGCTGGCCAGGGCACCGGCGAGGCCGGCGCTGCGGATGCGGGCGCGGATCAGGTAGCGCGGCCCATCGAGGTCGAACAGCGCCTCCATCCGCAGCACCAGCAGCCCGGCGACGCGGACCTCGTAGCGCGCGAGCATCGCCTCCGCGCCGGCCGGAGCGGCGGGCAGGGCCAGGCCGAAGACGAGCAGGGCGAGCAGCCGGCGCAGCCTCATGCGGGCAGCATATGGGTCGCCGCCGAGGCGCGGCAACGGGCCTTCGCGGGCGCTTGACTCCGCCGGGCGGGGGCCCTATCCGTCCGGCCTCTCGGGCGCGTAGCTCAGCGGGAGAGCATTCGCTTCACACGCGAAGGGTCACAGGTTCAATCCCTGTCGCGCCCACCATCCTCCCGAAGCGCCAGCTTGGACATCATCGGATAATCGGGCCGCGGGACGCAGGTGCCCGGGCGAGGCACGGCCGCTGCGCGCCCCCTGCCGTCCGGCCCGCATGGCCGGACGGCATCTCGGCATGGCTGGCCGGGGCGGTTTCGGCACCCCGGCCATGGATGTCAGCGCGCGGCCTGCTTCAGCCGAAGAGATAGTCGCTGCTCGGCGGCACCGCCGCGCCATTCGCCGTGCTGTCGAAGCTGGCGGTATCGAACCGGAGGGCCTGGCCGCTGCCGGCGTCGTGGCCCCAGGCATCGCTCAGGAAGTCGAACAGGGCCTGCTGGGCTTCCGGCCCCCAATGGGCCTCGTTCCCCTGCGCGATGAGGTCGGACAGCCCGGCCTGATACAGGGCATCCACCGCCGCGGGATCGCCGGTCTGCACGCTGTCCGTGCCGCCCGTCGCAGGCTCCGAGCCGCCATTCGAGGCGTCCTGGCTGTCCTGCGGCGCCGGGTTGCCCGCATGCGTGCCATCGGTCTCGGATCCCGGCGCGGTGCCGACGGTGTCGGTGTCCGGCGTGGCGGCCGGGGGAGCCGGGTCGGGCTCGGGGGCGGGCGCCGGGACGGGCGCGGAGCCCCCATCCGAGGGCGAGGAGGCATCGGCGGCCGGCGCCGAATCCAGGTAGCTGGTACCCGAGACATTCGCCGGGCCATAGGCCAGCTGGTCGGCGTTGAGCCCGTGGACCTCCGTGCCGGTGATGGTCGCGGTGGCCCCGGTCTGGTTCACCAGCAGCCGCGCGCTCGGCGAATCCAGTTCGTTGACGATGGTATTGTCGGTCATCACCAGGCTGGAGCCGGCATAGTCGTTCCCCTCGCCGCCGAAATGGACGATGGCCGGGTTCTGCGAATTGGGCCCCTGCTCGATATGGTTGCCGGTGAGCACGGCATGGCCGCCATTCGGCAGGTCGATGCTGTAGCTGGCCGTGCCGTCGCCATCGGCGATGTGGCTATTGGTGATGGTGGTGCTGTGCGCCCGGCTCTTGATCTCATGGCCCAGCGAAGCGTCGTGGAAATAGCTGTCGGCGACGGTCAGGCTGCCGATCTCGCCCACATAGAGGTTGTGGGTATAGCCGTCGCCCGCGCCGTTGTGGTCGAATTCCGAGTTCCGGATGGTGATGCTGCCGGACGGGTCCGAATTGGATAGCAGGCCGTTCTCGTTGTTGTGGAAATGGCTGTTGGTGATGGTGAGGTTGCCGCCCTGGTAGCGGATGCCCGCGCCATTCCCGTCCGGCACGGCGGCGCCGGAGAAGGCGAAATGGTCGATCGTCGCGTCGGTATTGGTGGTCAGGATCGCCTTGCCGTCAGGCGGCGCCACGGTGGCGACCATCTCCACCATGCCACCCGCGCCTTGCAGGGTGATCTTGCTGTTGATGGTGGCGAAGTCGTTCGTATAGGTGCCAGCCTGCACCGACACCACGTCGCCATCACGGGAAGCCGCAACGGCCGACGAGATCGTTGAGAATTGCTGGCCGGAGCCGACAGTCAAAACCGCCATATTGCCAATATCCCCCAGATTACGATAAATATAATTACGGGAAAGTTCGTAACGGATTGCCCATTTTACCGGAGCCACGGCAGGACAACTTTGCCTGCGCCCCATGCCGTGAAACCGGCATTCGCGCACTAGCCATCTCTCGGAGACGTGACAACCAGAAACGGGAGGAAGATTGGTCTTGACTGGGGAATATGCGCGCCAGAGGCCTGTATCCGTTCTGGATTCAGGCATAAATCCCTAGAATTGAGTTCCGTGCCTGCCGTTCCGGCGGCAAGGCAAGTGGCGCCTGGCCGGCGAAGCTCAGCCCGCGCGCAGCAGGGCGGCGGTGCCGTCCGCCCGCAGGAGATGCGCCTGCACGCCCGGCAGCCCCTGCAACGTCCCGGCGATTGCGGCTTCGGGCATCAGGGCGAAGGCGGTGGAGAGGGCATCTGCCAGGGCCGCCTCCGGCGCCAGCACCGAGACGGCGCGGTGCAGCCGCGGGCTGCGGCCGTTGCGCGGGTCCAGCAGATGCGTGAAGCGGCCGGCCCGGTCGAAGACGAAGCCGCCATCGCCGGAGGTGGCGAGCGCCTGGTCGGCCAGTTCCACCCTGCCCCAGAACCGGCCCGGTTGGGTGGGGTCCTCCAGCACCGCGCGCCAGGGCCGGCCTGCAGGATGCGCCCCCAGCGCGCGCGCCTCGCCGAGGTCCACCAGGGTCTGCGCGATGCCGCCGGCGCGCAGCAATTCCACCACGCGATCCGTGATGTAGCCCTGGGCGATCCCGTTCAGGGTCAGTGCCATGCCCCGCCGGGCCAGCAGGATGCGGTCGGGCGCGACCAGGAGATGACGCAGGCCGACCTGCGCCAGCGCCCGCTCCAGCGCCTCCGGCTTCGGCCCCTCGGGATCGGCGTCCGGCTCGCTGAAATGGTCGCGGTAGAGCGCCCAGAGCGGCTGCACCGTCGGGTCGAAGAGGCCCCCGGTCAGGGCGGCGGCCTGCTGCGCCACGCCGAGCAGCCGCAGCATATCGGGCGGCGGCGCGACCAGCACGCCCCGCCGGTTCAGCTCCGACAGCAGCGAGTCCGCGCGCCACAGGCTGAACAGGGATTCCAGCCGCCGGATCTCGGCCAGGGAGCGCTCGACCAGATACTCCGCCGCCGCCCGGTCCGGGTGGTGCAGCGCGATGCTGCCCACCGCCCCCAGCACCGGCCCCTGCCAGGTGACGAGAGGCGCTTCCGCCCGCGCCCCGGCGGCGCCCGGCAGCGGCAGCCCGGCCGCGGCGGCGAGGATGCCGAGGACGCGGCGGCGGGAGGGGGTCTGGCTGTCGGTCATGCCTGCCTCAATGCGCATGCTGCGGCGCGGCCGGGGATTCCGGCGCCTCGGGCGCCGTGCCGCCATCGCCCAGCGCCCAGTCGCGCGGCACCTCGGCGAAGGCCAGCACCCGGCCGCCATGTTCGGCGACGAAGGCTTCGGCCGCCGGCTTCTCGGAGAAGGGCACCGCCTCCTCCGCCCCCATGCCGCCGCGGCGGTCACTGCCGAGGACGAAGAAGGCATGCCGCGCCTCCACCCAGTTCCTGGCGCCCGGCGCGTCCCAGCTTTCGGCATGGCCCATGTCGGAGACATAGATGGCGCGGATCGCCTTCGCCTCCTCGGCCAGATGGGTGAAGGCGATGGCGTCGCGGGCGGAGGAGAACCAGACCGGCCGGTCATTGCCGCGCAGCAGGATCTGGCCCTTGGGGCCGGGATGCTCCACCAGGGCCATGCCGCAGAAATGGCCGACCGCCTCCTGCGTCAGCGCCACCGGCGGCGGCGCGGCGGCGACGCTGTCCTCCTCGCCGCAGCCCGCGGCGAGCAGCGCGGCCAGCAGGGCGAGGGCGGGCAGGCCCCGCTTCACGACTCTCCCTTTCATAGCTCCCTCCGCGCGAAGGCGGCGGCGGCGGCGGCGAGCGGCACCAGCACCCAGCCGGCCAGCGCCGCGAGCAGCAGCGGCGGCGTGAGGCCGGTATCCGCGGCAAGCCCCGCCATGCCGGTGAGGGCCTCGATGCCGGGCAGCCCGGCCAGGTTGAACAGCCGGTAGGCATCCGCGGGGTTCAGCAGCAGCAGGGCATCGAGCGTCCCGGCAGTGATGCTGCGGCCCTGATCCGCCACCAGCAGCCCGAGCAGCGCCATGTCCCAGATCAGCACCATCAGCAGCCAGAGCCCGACCGCGATGCCGGCCGCCGTGCCGCGGTCCCGCACCAGCGCGCTCACCAGCGTGCCGAGCGCGACGAAAGCCGCGCCGAGCAGCACGGAGGAGCCCACCATGAAGCCGAAGCCGCGCCAGCTCGCCGCGCCGATCTCATGCCCCGCGACCGTCAGCGCCAGGGCCGCCGCGCCATAGCCGAGGATGGTGGCCAGCGCCAGGATCGCGACCTGGCCGAGGAATTTCCCCGAGCACCACCTGCCAGCGCGCCAGCGGATAGGACAGCAGCAGCAGCATGGTGCCGCGCTCCATCTCGCCCACGATGGCGTCATGCGAGATCAGCAGCGCGATCAGCGGCAGCAGGAAGATCGAGAGGCTGGAGAGGCTCACCACCACCACCTCCAGCGCCCCGGCGCCGACCCGCCCGGCCGGCGCGGCGCCGAGGAAGGCGAGGGTCAGCGCCAGGGCCGCCAGCAGCAGCGTGGCGGCCACCACCCAGCGGTTCCGCATCCCCTCGCGGATCTCCTTGCCCGCGATCAGCAGCACGCCCTTCATGCACCTGGCTCCCCGCCGCCGCGCAGGAAATGCGCGTAGAGTTCATCGAGCGTCGGCGGCAGCAGGTCGAGGTCGGCGATGCGGGCATCCGCCGTCGCGCGGTGCAGCAGCGCCATCTTTTCCGCCGGCGGGCAGGACAACTCGACCACCTGGCCGCCGATCCGCCGCAGGGTGGCGGCGGCGCCGAGCCAGTCCGGCAGGCCGGACCCGGCGAGGGTGAGGCGGAGCCGCACCGGCAGCCGCGCCAGATGGCGCAGCTCCTCCATCGTGCCATCCGCGACGACGCGGCCCTGGCCGAGGATCACCACCCGCTCCACCCGCCCCTCCAGCTCCTCCAGCGCATGGGAGGAGAGCAGCACGGTGGTGCCGCCGCCGGCGAGTTCGGCCAGGATGTCGTAGAGCCCCTGCCGCACCTCCGGGTCCAGCCCCGTGGTCGGCTCGTCCAGCAGCAGCGCCCGCGGATTGCCGAGCAGCGCCTGGGCCAGGCCGAGGCGCTGGCGCATGCCCTTGGAATAGGTGCCGACCCGGCGCCGCGCCGCCGGCCCGAGGCCGACACGCTCCAGCAGGGCATCGGCCGAGGCGGCCGGCTCGTCCTTCAGCCGCGCGAAGAAGCGCAGGATCTCGCGGCCGGTCAGCGCCGGGTTGAAGGTGACGCTCTCCGGCAACCAGCCGAGGCGCCGGCGGGTCTCCGCCGCGCCCGCCGCGGGGTCCTCGCCGAGCACGCGCAGGCTGCCGGCGCTCGGGCGGATCAGGCCGAGCATCAGCTTCATCAGCGTGGTCTTGCCGGCGCCGTTATGGCCGACCAGCGCCACGCGGCTGCCCTGCGGCAGCGCGAACGAGACGTCGCGCACCGCCTCGACCGTGCCGTAGCGCTTCGCCACGCCCTCCAGCTCGATGACCGGCAGGTCGGCCTTCACGGGTGCCACCCCGGCGCGGCGCCCGGTGCCGGCGGCGGCGCGACGAGCGGGTGGCTGTCCACCACGCCGCCGGGCAGGATCGCCGGGAATTGCGACTGCGCCCAGCGCAGCACCTGCACCGCCGGGCTGTTCAGCAGGATCTTGGCGCGCGGCGCGGTCCAGAGCACCCGGTCCACGATGTCGTTCGGCCGATAGGCGGTATCGGCGATGCCGTCGCGGTCGAGGTCGAAACCGGGATTGTCGGACCAGTAGTTGCCGCGGCCGTCATGCGACCAGTCGAGATAGCGCGTGCCCACGTATTTCACTTGGGTGCGATTGCCGATGAAGGCATTGCCGGCGATCTCGTTGCCCTCGGAGCCGGCGGTGAAATGGATGCCGATGCCGCAGCCCTCGAAGCTGTTGCCGGTGAAGCGGTTGCGGTTGGAGTTGTAGAGGAAGACGCATTTGGCCGGGGCCGGGCCGCCCGCCTCGGTCGTGCCGGCGCCGGCCGGGGTATGCTCGGCGCCCGCATCCTCGGCCGCATCGGGATCGTGGAAGCCTTCCGCGCGCCCGATCACCTGATTGCCCGTGATCTCCGAGCCATTGGCGTAGTTGAACAGCATCCCATGGTCGCGGTCCCCGTCGGAGAGGTTGCCGTGCACCTTCAGGCCCCGCGAATACATGATGGCATAGCCGACATGGTTGCCGGCGGAGGCATTCCCGCTCACCTCGCTGTCATTGGTGTACATGTAGTGCACGCCGAAGCGCAGGTCGCGGAAGCGGTTGCCGGTGAAGGCGTTCTGCCGGCTGGTCTTGACGAAGATGCCGTCGCGCCCGAAGCGGATGTCGTTGCCCTCCACCCGCGCGCCGGGCGCGTTCCAGACCGTGACGCCGTCGCCGCGCTCCGACATCCGCCCGCCCTGGCGGCCGAGGATGATGTTGCCGCGTACCACGGCCCCCTGGGCGCCATGGACATAGACGCCGAACAGGTTGCCCTCCATGCGGTTGCCCTCGACCACGGCGCGGCTGGCCGTGCGGGCGAGCAGCACGCCGCTGTCCATGGTATCGAGATTCGAGCCGGAGCCGCGCAGCACCAGGCCCCGCACGGCGGCGCCCTCGGCCGAGACGGTGACGACGCTGCCGCGCTCCGGCGCCTCCAGCACCGCGCCCTCGCGCCCCGCCAGGGTGACGGCGCGATCGAGATGCACGGGGCCGCGATGCAGGCCAGGCAGCAATCCCACCACCTCGCCCGGTTCCGCCGCGGCCACCGCCTGCTGCACATCCTCACCCGCCGCCACCTGCCGCGCCGCGGCAGGCGCGGCGAGGCTGGCGGCGAGTGCCGCCGCCAGCAGGTGGCGCAGGCGGTTTGGCCGCTGCCTCACGCGTTCTGTGCCTCCACCAGCATGCGGCCCTTCATCTCCATGTGCATCGCATGGCAGAACCAGGTGCAGTAGTACCAATGCACGCCCGGCGATGCCGCCTTGAAGGTGACGGAGGCAGTCGCCTGCGGCGCCACCTCCATGCTGATGCCGTAGTTGGTGATGGCGAAGCCGTGCGTCAGGTCCTCCACGTTGTCGATATTGGTGACGAAGACCGTCACCTCGTCGCCCTGACGGACCCGGAACTCCTCGAGCCCAGATTGCGGCGCCATCGAGGTCATGTAGACCCGCACCTTGTCGCCGTCGCGCACCACCTTGCTGTCGGCCATCAGGTCCACGCCATCGGCCTGGGCCTGGCGCACCGCCCCCGCGAAGAAGGGGTCGTCGCGCTTGAAGGCATGCACCGGGTTGATCTTGGAACGATGCACGATGGTGGCGTCATGCGGCTCCGCGTAGCTCGGGCCGTCATGCACCAGGATCATGCGGTCGCCGGAGATGTCGATGAGCTGGTCGTTCTCCGGCTTCAGCGGCCCCACGTTCAGGAAGCGGTCCTTCGAGAACTTGTTGAGGCTGATGAGCCAGCGCCCGTCCGCCTCCTTGGTCTGGCCCATGGAGGTGTGGTTGTGGCCGGGCTGGTAGTGGACGTCGATCTTCTGCAGGACCGGGTTCACCCGCTCGCCGCGGAAGGCCCGCTTCGCGGCCTCGATGTTCCACTTGCAGACCTGGCTGTCGATGAACAGCGTGGTGAAGGCATTGCCCTTGCCGTCGAAGGCGGTGTGCAGCGGGCCGAGGCCGAGCTCCGGCTCCGCCACCACCGTGTCGCGCGGCTGGATCTTGTCGTCGAACAGGTCGTCGAATTTGCGGACGTCGAAGACCGTCGCGGTGGGGGAAAGCTTGCCGTTCGCCACCACATGGATGCCGTCGGGCGCCGTGTTGATGCCGTGCGGGCTGTTCGGCACGGGCACGTAGCGGGTGAGGGGGGAGCCCTTGGTGCCGTCCAGCACCGGGACGCCGCCGATCTCGCGGAAGTCGCCGCGCTTCACCGCGTCCTCGATCCGCTTCAGGTTGAAGATGACGACCCAGTCCTGCTCGGCGGCCATCATCTCCGCCAGGGTCACGCCGCCTTCCGAGTTGTAGCAGGTGGAGAAGGCGTATTTGCCCTGGTAGTCGGCATCGGTGTTGTCGAGGTTGCCGTCCACGATGATCTGCCAGGCGACCTTCATGGTGTCGCCATCCACCGCGGTGAAGATGGAGCGGTAGTTCTCCGGCTTGTCCAGGTCGCGGCCATCGTTCGGAATCGGCACCCGGTCCTCGCCGTTGCAGAAGACGTAGCCGGTGCGCGGGTATTTCTGCACGCGCAGGCCATGCACGGTGGCCTGGTTCGGGAGCTGGATGATCTTGTCGCAGCGCATCACGTCGAGGCGGATGCGGCAGACGCGCGTGTTGAGCTTGTCGTTGGCGAAGAGGTAGCGCCCGTCATAGGTGCCGTCGGTGAAGGAGAGATGCGGGTGGTGCAGGTCGCCGCTGTCATAGGTGGTCTTGCCGGTGCGGCTCAGGAAGTCCCTTGCCTCGGGCGTCAGGCCCTCGGTCAGCACGCGCAGGCTCTCGTTGGTCTGGCCCCAGCCGGTGGCGCTGTCGCGGTTGAAGACCGGCACGCGGATCAGCTCCCGCATCGAGGGCAGGCCGTAGATCCGCACCTCGCCGCTCTGGCCGGAGGAGAAGAACACGTAATACTCGTCGAGCTCGCCCGGCTTCACCTCGGTGCGCTGCTGCGCCGGGCGGGCCTGCTGCCGCGCCGGGGCCTGCTGCCGGGTCTGCGCCTCTGCCGGCCCGACCAGCCCGCCCAGCGCGGAAACCGCGGCGCCACCCGCCGCCGCCCCGGCCACGCCGGCCGCCGCCGTGGTGCCGAGCAACCTGCGGCGGTTCACGCCCTTGCCTTCATCATCGGCCGACATGCTTCTCTCCTCGTTCATGGCCCGGGCGTCGCGGCCGGCGCATCGGCTGCTGGCTTCCCGGTCCGGGTGATGGTGGTCTTCGGCCCCTTGCCGCCGGGCAGGGGCACCGCGCTCATCGCGACCTGCCTCTCCCGCTTCAACCGCAACTGGATGTTGTGCGGGCAGCGGTCCTCGGCGCGGTAGAGTTCCTGGCAGTGCATGCAGTAGATGCACTCGTTCGGGTTGATGTTCCCCTCGGGATGGATGCTCTGCACCGGGCATTCGCGGGCGCAGCGCTGGCAGGGGCTGCCGCATTCCTGCCAGCGCTTCAGCCATTCGAAGGTGCGCATCCGCCCCGGGATCGCCAGCGCCGCGCCGAGCGGGCAGAGATAGCGGCAGAAGAAGCGCTCGACGAAGAGCCCCGCCGCGAGCAGCCCCACGGCATAGAGCGTGAAGGGCCATTCGCGCATGAATTTCAGGATGATGGCGGTCTTGAAGGGCTCCACCTCGGCCAATTGCTCGGCCAGCGCGATGGAGTGCAGCGAGACGCCGAAGAGCCCGAGGAACACGATGTACTTGACCGGCCAGAGCCGCTCATGCAGGCCCCAGGGCATGGTGATCTGCGGCACGCGCAGCTTCTGCGCCACCGTGGCCAGCAATTCCTGCAGGGCGCCGAAGGGGCAGAGCCAGCCGCAGAAGACGCCGCGCCCCCAGAAGATCAGCGCCGCCGCGACGCCCGCCCAGAGGATGAAGATCAGCGGCGCGTTCAGGAAGAAGTCCCAGCTGAAGCCGGTGACGAGCGAATTGGTGAAGGTCAGCACATTCACCACGGAAAGCTGCGCGCCCGCGTACCAGCCGAGCCAGACCAGGGTCCAGAGCAGGAAGCCGCGCCGCACCCAGCGATAGAGCGCCGGCCGCCGCACCAATTGGTCCTGGAAGAAGAAGATCCCGGTCAGGATCAGCAGCGCCACCGCGGTGATGCCGATATCCCAGCTCTTGGACCACCAGATCCGCTGCCACAGCGGCACCTCCAGCGGGCCCTCGCTGGCCGTCTCCGCGCCGGCGCCCGGCGGTGGCGCGGCCGGGGCGGCGGCGGCCGGCGCCACGGCGGGGGTGGGGCGGCTGAGATAGGACTCGGGCAGGCGGTAGCTGAGCTCGAAGCTCAGGAAGGCCTTCTCCCGGGCGCCGATCGCACGCTGCACCAGCAGTTGCAGTTGCCAGGGCTCGGTGGGATCGAGGTCGAAGCCCTCCGGCACCGTGAACAGCGCGATCTCGGGCAGGCGCGGCGCGCCATCGGCGGCGATATCGCCGAGCCGCACATGGTCGTGGTCGCGGAAGCGCAGCGTGCGCCCGTCCTGGATCAGCTCGATCCGGTCAAAGATGCCGCCGCGGACATAGCCGGAGCCCTTGAAGGAATAGATGCCCTCGCCCGCCACCAGGATGGCGCCCTGCCCCGGGCGCAGGCGGCCGGTGAGCTGCTCGTAGCCGGCATCGCCCAGCAGGCTGCGGCCGATGGTCGGCACGCTGACCAGCGCGGCATAGAGGTCGATGAAGGTCTCGTCCGGGTCGCCCGGCTCCGGCGCGTCGGCGGCGGCCTGGTTGCCGCTGCGGGCAAAGGCTTCGTTCACCTCACCGATCGAGAGATGCAGGCGGCGCACCGAGCCGTCGCCGAGCAGGCTCTCCCAGTCCCGGATCTCGCCCGGACCGGGTGCGAGGGTCGCCGGCGCCGGGGCTGCCGCGCCGGTCGCTGCCGCCGCCGCCGCCGGCGCGGTGCCGAGCCGCCCCGCGCGCAGCAGCCGCACCGTGGAGCGCACCACGCTGTCGGCCATCACCAGCACGGTGACGGTGGCGCCGCTCACGATGTCGGTCTGGGGCGGCCGCGCCTCGCCCCGCGCGACGGGCGCCATGGCGGTGCCGACCAGGCGGTTCATGGAATCCACGATCCGCCGTTCCGGGATGCCGATCAGCACGATCGGCTCCTTGTGGTCCACCAGGCGGATGCCGCGGATCACGCCTTCCGTATCGGCCGCGACCAGCATGTGGATGGGCTTGCCGGAATAGCCCGTGGCATCGGTGACATCGGCATTCAGCCAGACATGGCCGAGCAGCCGGTCGCCCGCATAGGCCGGGGCGAGGGGCGGCTCGCCCTGCGGCGCGCCGAGCCGGTCGGCGCCGGGGAAGATCTCGGCCGGGGTGACGCGCGGCAGGAATTCGGCAAGGCGGGACGCGGCGGCGGGCAGGGCGCAGGCCGACCACAGCAGCGCGGCCAGCAGCAGAACCAGGCACCAGGGCATGACGGCGTGCCGCAATCTTCCCTGCCGGGCGACGAGCCGCGTGTTTCCCAAGAATCCTTCCCCCGCTTCTGGCAACGGTGGGGCTCTCTACGCCCCAGCCTCCGCACCGACGTTGATCTTCCGCAAATTGCGCCGACTTGAATGCCGGTAGAATGCTTCCATGCGGCCACTGATCCGCCGCCGCCGCAAGGGAATGAACGCCGCTCGCGATGTCGCGTTCCGCTGCCGGTTGCTACCGCAGGAGGAGAAACAGGGCAATGTCACTGCTGCGGAGCGAGCCGGCCGAGCCGTTGCGCACGCTCGACGAGTTCTTCGCCATCGCGCAACTACTCGAACAAGGAGGCCGCGGCGCGATACACGCAGCTCGCGGCCGAGATGCGGGCGCTGGACCTGCCGGAGGTGGCGGCGGTCTTCGAGCACCTGGCCGCGGAGGAGCGCGGCCATGCCGACCAGGTGGAGGGCTGGGCCCGTTCCGCAACCGGCGCCCCGCCCGATTCCGCCTGGCTCCGCTGGCAGCCGCCCGAGACCTTCGACGAGGAGGCGGCGCGCGCCATGGGCTCCTCGAACCTGGCTTCGGCCTATCGCGCGCTCTCCATGGCGGTGCGCAACGAGGAGCGCGCCTTCGCCCTCTGGACCTATATCGCGGCCCAGGCCGAGGACCCGGCCATCCAGGCGGCGGCCGAGCGCATGGCGGGGGAGGAGCTTCGCCACGCTGCCCTGTTCCGCCGCGAACGCCGCCGCGCCTTCCATGCCGAGCGCCAGGCCATGATGGCGGAGGAACGGCGCCCGCGGCTGCCCCCGGCGGAGGAAGCGGCGCGGGCTGAAAGGGCCCTGGCCCCGCTCCTTGCCGCGCTGGCCGAGGCCGAGCCGGCGGCGGACCGGGCCGCGGAGCTCCGCCGCCTGGCCATGGCGGCGGCAGCCACGGCTGCCGAGGCGCCGGCCCCCGATGCGGAGACCGGGCCGGTGCCCGGCAGCGAGGCGCCGGCCGACCTGGCCGGGGCGCTGCGCCTCGCCGAGCGGGCGGTGGAGGCCTATCTCGACGCCGCCGACGCGGCGCGGGAGGAGGAGGCGCTGCGGCACCTGCAATCGCTCGCGGAACAGGCGATCGCCCGCATCGCGCTGCTGCGGCAGATGGCCGGGAGGGGCTAGCGGCCCGGTCGCCCGGAGGCGCAGCCGAGGGGCGTGAACCGGCCCGCAGGAGACAAGCCAGCGCCAAGCCGGCAGGCTGCACCGCCCGGGTCCATGCGCTTCCCCTGGCAATTGCGGCGCCGCATACTCGCCTGGCGCCCCTGCCGGAGGTTGGCCATGAGAACCACGCGCCGCACCCTGCTCTCCACCGCCGCCTTGCTGCCGGCCGCGGCCCGTGCGCAACCGGCCGCCGCGCCGCCGGCCTGGTCGCCCGACCGGCCCGTCACCTTCCTCGGCCCCTATGCCGCGGGCGGGTCCTTCGACCTGACGCAGCGCGCCCTGGCGCGCGGGATGGAGCCGGTGCTGGGCCAGCCGGTCGCGGTGCTGAACCGCCCCGGCGCCGGCGGGACCATCATGCTGGGCGAGCTGGCGCGAAGCCGGCCGGATGGCCAGACCATCGGCCTGCTCAGCGTCAATACCAATGCCGTGGCGCCGCAGTTGCAGGACCTGGCCTTCGACCCGGTGCAGGACTTCACGCCCTTCCTGGCCTATGGCTCCTTCATCACCTTCGTCGTCGTGCGCCGCGACGCGCCCTTCGGCGGGCTCCGGGACATGATGCAATTCGCGCGGCGGGAGCCCGGCAGGCTCTCGATCGGTGTCGCCTCCATCGGCGCGAACTCGCATCTCAACATGGCCCGGCTGACGGCGCAGGAGGAGGTGGAGGTGATCTTCGTGCCCTTCACCGGCGGCGCCCCCGCCAGCACCGCGCTGCTCGGCGGCCATATCCATTGCGCCGTCGTCTCCGGCGAGATCCTGCCCAGCGTGCGGGATGGCTCGCTGCGCATCCTGGCGGTGCTGAACGACCGCCGCGCGCCGGAATTCCCTGACGTGCCGACCTTGCTCGACCTCGGCTATGGCTGGGCCTCGCGGCCCTGGCTGGCGGTGGGAGGGCCGAAGGGGCTGCCGGCGCCGGTGGTGGCCCGGCATGTGGATGCCATGGACCAGGCGATGCGGACCGAGCATTTCACCAAGGTGATGAGCGACCTCGCCATCCTGCCCATGCGCCTGCCGCCCGAGGAAACCGCCGCCATGATGGCCGAGAGCCTGGCGGAACACGAGCGCATCGCCCGTTCCATCCGCATCGGCCGCTTCGCCCCGCGCTAGATCAGCCCGCCTGCGTCCGATCCCGTGGTCGAAATCTGGCACCTGGTGCCATCCGCCACGTGAGTGGCAGCGCAGGTGCAGCTGCGTCATCCGGCGGCCGCACGCTCCAGGGCGGCAACATCCAGCTTAACCATCTCCGTCATGGCGGCGAAGACGCGGCCCGAGACTGCCGGGTCCGGGTCGGCGAGGAGACGTGGCAGTATCTCGGGTACGATTTGCCAAGGCACGCCCCATCTGTCGCGTAGCCAGCCGCACATGATTTCCGACCCGCCATCGGCGGTGAGCGCCGTCCACAGCCGATCTACCTCCGCCTGGTCGGAGCACTCTACCGAGATCGAGGCGGCAGTTCCGTAACTGGCTGGCGCGCCGCCGTTCAACGCCTGGAAGCTCTGCCCGCCGAGAGTGAAGGTCACCAGGATCACGTCGCCCGCTTCCCCGCCAGGCCAAATTCCTGGCGAGCGCAGGATGTGCTTGAGGCTGGAGCCGGGCACGAGAGAGACATAGAAGCGGACGGCCATCTCCGCATCTTTCCCGAACCAGAGGCAGGTGCTGACTTTCGACATCGCGACGTCTCCTCTCCATCCGAGGTTCACTTCGCATCAGGCCGGCCGGTGGCGGCGCGTCAGGGCGTGCTCCAGGACCACCAGTGCTGCTCGTAGCGGTTGTCGTTGAAGGCCTCGTAGGTCGGCCGCGCCGCCAGGCCGAAGACCTCGCGGTGCCGCTCCGCCAGGTCCTGCGAGGCGCGCAGCCGCTGCCAGACCTCCCAGCCGAGATTGGCCCCCTTCGGCCAGGCGCCGGCCGGCGGCACGAAGAGATCGAGCGAGCGCAGCAGCCCGAGCGCCGCCGCGGTCTCCCGTGGTGCCTGCTGCAGCCAGGTGGGCGCGTCCGGGCGGGTCGCGAGGTAGCGGGCCAGCGCATCCGCCAGGTCGAAATCGGTGCTGATATGGCCGCAATAGGATTTGCGGTAGCTGAGCGAGGCGCGCAGCAGCGCGATCGCCTCCTCCGCCGGGCGGTGGTCGAAGGCGTAGCGCATGCCGGCCAGGCTGCGCCACAGGTACCAGGCGCGCAGATCCTCGATCTCCGCCCGCGGATGCTGGGTGGTGCGCTCCTCCGGGTAGTTGTTGAAGACGCCGAGCATGCGCGGCACATGCACCGAGCGGATGCGCGGCATGACCCGGTTCTTGAATTCGGTGTCGCCGGCGGCGCGGTAGCTCTCGTCGTAATAGCCGAAGCGGTCGTGCAGCGAGCGCCGATAGAGCCCGCCGACCCAGGAGAGGTAGCAGGTCTCCAGATAGACCAGGTCCTGGAAATAGCCGCGGCGGTCATAGGGCATGATATCGGCATCGAAGACGCCCTGCCGGTCCACGCTGGTCACCACGCTGTCCGCCATGGCCCAGTCCACCGCCGGGTCGGCATCCAGTGCCGCCGCCAATTGCCGCAGCGCGTCCGGGTGCAGCCCCTCATCGGCGCCGAGGAAGGCGAGGTAGGGCGCGCGGGCCAGCTTGATGCCGCGGTTCCAGGCCGCCTGGATGGTCTCCCGCTCCGCCGAGCGGGCGAAGACGATGGGAAGCTGCTGCCGCGCCAGGAAGGCCTCGAAGGCGCCGTGCTCATCCGCCGGGGAGTTGCTGTCCACCAGCACCACCTCCAGCTCGCCGCGCTGCGCCATGGTTTGCTGCGCCAGCATGGCGAGCAGGGTCGGCAGCTTGTCGGCGGCATTGTAGAGCGAGGCGATCACCGCCACCCGAGGCGCCGCATCGCCGCGCCGGTCGTCCAGCACCGCCAGCGGCAGGTCCGGCTTGCGGCGGTTCCGCTCATAGGCGTCGCGCATCAGGTCGAGGCAGCGCGCCTCCGCCTCGGCCTCCGCTCCTGGCCCCTTGCCGAACATCGCCTCGGCCGCCGCCGCCTCCCGCGGGAAGCCATTGGCGCGGAGCGTGGCGGTGACGAAGGGCAGCTCGCCGCGCCGGTCGCCGCCCAGCCAGCGCATGGTGCGCAGCCCATAGGTGGCGGCGATCAGGTCGTTGCCGCGCCGCCGCTCCAGCCGGCCCATCTCGCGGAACAGGGTGACGCGGTCCACCAGCCGCCCCGGCACCGCATCCGAGAGGAATCGCAGCTTCTCGGCCACCTCCCGGGAGGTGCGCTCGGGCGCCTCCTGGATATAGCGGCGGAACTGCGCCAGGCCGCGCGCGCGGTCGATCTGCGTGAAGCTGCGCGGCGAGAGTTCTGCATGCCGCTGCACCATGTCCTTCGCCGCCACCCGGAGGCCGGGGCTCCGCAACCCCTGGCGGCCGGCCTGCAAGGCCAGCGTCGCGCCCTCCCGCGCCAACTGCGCGCCGGCCCGCACCGGCCGCGGCAGCCGGCGCCAGTTGCGCCGCACCGCATCGGTCAGGACGAGCTGCCGGGTCTGCCGCAGCGCCGCCCCGACCGTGCCCCGGAGGGGGGGCCAGGGTGGCATGGCGGATGGCGCCGAGGCGCGAGGGTGCATCCGGCACGGTGGCGCGGGCAAAAAGCGTCGCCATTTCCACCGCCAGGTGCCGGGCGCCGACATCGCTGCCGCCCGCCGGTTCATAGATCCCCTGGAGCGTCGCCGCGTCCGGCTGCAGCGCGGCGCGGGCGACGGCCTCGGCCAGCGCCTCCCGGTGGCCGTCATAGTCGCGGAGCACGGCGGCGACCGCGCTGGCCGCGCTGCGGCTGCAATCCACCTCGATCCTCAGCCAGTCGAGCGAGGGCAGCCGCCGGCGCAGCCATTGCGCCACCCCGGCGCGGGAGGAGATCATCACCGGGCAGCCCTGCCGCAGCGCCTCCAGCGCCGTCAGGTTGAAGGTGTCGTGGCGGGAGGGCAGCAGGACCAGGCTGCGGGCGGCAAACAGCGCCTCCACCTTGGCCCGCGCCAGGCTGCCCGGCATCTCGGGCGCGAGGCCGCGCAGCCGCGCCATGCCGGCGAGCACCGCGTCCGAGCCGAGGCCGATCCGGTTCCTGCCATCCGGCCCCGCCAGCAGCAGCCGCCGGTAGGAGGCGGGGTCGAGGCACCAGGCGATGTCGAGGAAGAGGTCGGGACCTTTCCACTTCTCCCGCCGGCCGACGAAGACCAGGTCCGGCGTATCCCCCCCCCGGCGCGCCCTGGCCCGGCGGCGGCGGTGCCATGCCGACCAGGCAGAGCGGGTCCAGCCGGTTCACCGCCAGAGGCGCGTAGCGGCGCCAATGCGCGGCATAGTCGTCGCTGATGGCGTAGCGGGCATCGGCGGCGCGGAATTGCAGGTGTTCCCGCACCCGCAGCTCCGCCAGCAGGCGCCCGTCATCCAGCCCGGTCGGCCAATTGCCCTGGAATGCGGAGGAGAGCGTGCCGTGCAGCGCCAGCGCCAGGATGCCGATGCCGATCCCCTCCTCCAGGAAGGCGGGGCGCACGAAATGGCCGACCGGCCGGTAGTCCGGCACATCCACCACGTCAAAATCGAGGCCCGGCATATGCCGCGCCACCGCGGCGGCGAGGTTGCGGCAGGCGACATAGTCGTCGAGGAAGGGGCGATGGGCCTCGGCCACCAGCGCCGCCTCGCCGCGCCAGGCCGGGCGATAGGGGATGGCCACGGCATTGGCCGGGCGCGGCGCACCCGCCGGCTCGATGTCGCGGAAATAGTGGAAGGTGTCGCGCGGGCGCTGGGCGATGATCCGCTGATAGGCCGATTGCCCGCCGCCGACATGGTGGAACAGGTCGAAATCGAGCAGCAGGATGCGTTGCCCGCCACCGGGGGCGGCGAGGCCCGCGCGGAGGGTTTGGGTTTCCAGGATGCCGTGCATGGCTCAGCCGGTCAGGATGGTGGAGCCGATGGTGTCGAGCCCCACGGGGATGATGGCGGTGGCGCGCAGGCCCTCCCGGAAGGCTTCCTGCCGCGCCGGCGGCACCAGCATCAGCAGGAAGCCGCCCGAGCCCGCGCCGCAGAGCTTGCCGCCCAGCGCGCCGGCGGCGCGCGCCGCCGCGTAGAGCGCATCGATCTCCGGGCTGCTGACCTTGGAGGAGAGGCGCTTCTTGGTCTCCCACCCCTCATGCAGCATGGCGCCGAGTTCCGTCAGCATGCGGTCGGGGTCGCCGCCTTCCAGCACGTCCACGGCCTGGTCGGTCAGGGTGAGCAGATGCGAGAGGTCGCGGTCCGCCGCGCCGCTGCGGGTATTGCTCATCTGCTCGTCGAGCGTCGCCGAGGCGAAGCGCGTCACCCCGGTATAGAGCAGGAACAGCGAGGAGGTGAGCGCCGCCAGGCAGGGCGCCGTCATCTGCACCGGGGTGATGCGGGTGCGCTCGCCCTCGAAGTCGAAGCGGTTCAGCCCGCCGAAGGCGGCGTGGTACTGGTCCTGCACGCCGACATTCTCATGCAGCAATTCGCGCTCCACGAAGACCGCCTGGCGGGCGAGGTCCAGCTTGGTGATCTGCCGCCGCTGCAGGGTGCAGACCAGGTTGAGGAAGCCGACCGTGAAGGAGGAGGAACTGCCGAGGCCGCTGCGGGCCGGCAGGTCCGCCATGATGGAGAGGTCGAGCGGCTCCTGCACCTCATAGTGGCGGACGACGTTCCGCACCACCGGATGCTGCACCTGTTCGATGTCGCCGACCGTCTCGATCCGCGAATAGCTGATGCGGTAGCGGTAATCCAGGATGGAGGCGAGGCGGAGCGCCGAGATGTAGACATACTTGTCGATCGCCATGCCGAGCACGGCGCCGCGCGCCCGGCGGAAATACTCCGGGTAGTCGGTGCCGCCACCGAAGAAGCTGACGCGCAGCGGCGTGCGCGAGACGATCATCAAGCTCGTGGTTCTCCCGTGATTCCGGCAGCCAGCGCCCGCCGCACCCCTTCCTCCAGCCCGACCTGCGGCCGCCAGCCGGTGGCGGCCAGGAACCGCCCGGAATCCAGGCTCTTGTAGCCGGCGCCCTGGAAGCTGCCCGGCGGATGCACGATGCGCGCCGGCCAGTCCAGGGCCCGCAGGATCGCGCCGGCGCATTCTCCGATGGTCACCGGCGCATTGGGGGTCACATTCAGGATGGTGTCGCTGAAAGCCTGGTCGGCGGCGATCACCGCCTCGATCTGGTCCGACACATAGAGCAGGTCCCGCACCGTGTCCGGGCTGCCCCAGACCTCGAATTCGGTGGCGCCGGCCGATTGGAGGGCGGCGGCGCGGGCGATCAGCGCCGCCATGAAATGGCTGCGATGCGCCTCGGTATGGGCATGCGGGCCATAGACCGTGGCCAGGATGCAATGGAGCCAGCGCAGCCCGTATTGCGCGCCATAGGTCTCGCTGCCGATCGCCAGCATCTCCTTGGCCAGCGCATAGCCTCTGACCGAGGGATGCGGCGGGCCGCTGCGGAAGGCGGCCTCGGGCAGCGGCCTCGGCGATTCCGGATAGACGCAGGAACTGCCGAGCGAGAGCAGCTTTGCCCCCGGCTGGTGTCGGCGCCAGGCTTCCAGCACGTTCAGGTGGATGCGGGCATTGTCGTGCAGCAGCTCGCCCTGCATCTCGTACTGGATGGCGCCGGTGCGCTGCTTGGTGATGGCATGCAGGATGCGCCCGGCCTTCGGCGCGGCGCGGAAGGCGGCCTCCACCACGGCGGGGTCGGTGAAGTCCCCGGCGGCGCGGCCGACGGGATGCACCGGCCAGCCCCGCGCCCGCCAGTAGTCCAGGAAATTGCGACCGAGGAAGCCATCGGTGCCGAGGATGATGGTCGGCTGCTCAGCGTAGGGCATCGCGATACCAGTCCAGCGTCCGCCGCAGGCCCGCCTCCAGCCCCTGGAAGGGTGGCAGGCCGGGCAGCAATTGCCGCAGCCGGGCCGCCGTGGCGCGGCGGACCTTCACCCCGGCATTGGCACCGGGCGGCGGCGGGTTGGTCCGCACCGGGCGCTCCCGGCCGGCGGCGCGCATGGCGGCATGGGCGAGGTCGATGACCCGCGTCGTCTCCCCGGCCGCGCAATTCACCGCCGCCTGCACGCCCTGCAAGGTCAGGGACTCGACGAAGGTCGCGGCGATGTCGCCGGCGAAGAGGAAATCGCGCTCCGCCTCCGGGTCGCCGCGCACCTCGAATTCCGGCGCATCCCCGAGCGCGCGGAGGAGGAAGGCGGTGGCGACATGCGCCTCCGCCTCGTCCAGCGTGTCGAAGGGGCCATAGGGGTTGGTGAGGCGGAAGCTGATGGTGTTCACCCCGGCGCGGCGGTGCCAGAGCTCGGCCGCGATCTCGCCCCAGCGCTTGGACCAGGCATAGGCGGCCTCGCCCTCATGCGGCCAGGCATTGAGGTCGAGCGGCAGCGCATCGTCCTGCACCGCCCAGCCAGCCGGATAGACGGCGGCGCTGCTGGCGGCGCGGATCTCGGTGATGCCGCGCTCCAGCGCGAAGCGGTAGACGAGGTCGGTCAGGCCGAGATTGGCCGAGAGGATCTCCGCCTGCTGCTTCCCGAAGCGGGAGGCGAAATAGCGGAAGGCGGCGACATGGATGATCGCCGTGCGCGCCGGCAGGGCGGGCAGCGAGGCGAGGTCGGCTGCCGCCACCACGCGGTCGCAGCCCGGCACCGCGCGGCCGGAGGCATTCACCCCGACCAGCAGCTCGGCCCTGCCGCGCAGCGCCTCGGCGATGTTGCGGCCGATGAAGCCGCTGGCGCCGAAGAGGATGACGGCGTCGGGCAGGCTCATCGTGCCGCGCCGGCCGTCCCGCTGGCGCCGATCACCTGCACCTTGGGGATCGGCACGATGAATTCGCCGCCCGAGGCCAGCCAGTCCGCCTCCTTCTTCAGGAATTCCTCGATGAAATTCCAGGCGAGCACGAGATAGGCATCCGGCCGCTGGCCTTCCTCGGCCTCGATCGGGATGCGCACGCCAGGGACGGCGAGCCCGATCTTCAGCGGGTTCTTCTCGACCGCCTTCTGCACCAGGTCGGGGCCGATGCCGAAGCTGTTCAGCAGGGTGGTGCCCTTGGCCGGGGCGCCATAGGCCCAGACGCTGCGGCCGCGCGCGCGGTAGTCCTGCAGCAGCGCCAGCAGCCGGTCGCGCAGCGCCAGCACGTTCCGGGCGAAGGCCCGGTAGGTGGCGATCTCGCCGAAGCCCTTGCGGGCCTCCTCCGCCTGCATCCGCCGCACGCTCTCGCCGACCGGGCGCGCGCCGCGCCGCGCCACATGCGCCTCGATCGAGCCGCCATGGATATCGACGAGGTCGGCCTCGAAGATCTCCAGCCCGTGGCGTTCCAGCAGCGCGCTGAGCGACCGCAGCGTGTAGTAGCAGAGATGCTCGTGATAGACTTGGTCGAAGGCGGTGTTCTCCACCATGCCGCCGAGATAGATCGCCTGCACCACGAAGACGCCATCCTCGGCCAGCAGCGCCTCGATCCCGCGCACGACGCTGTGCAGCTCCTCCAGGTGGAAGAACACGCCGGCGGCGGTGACGGCCTTGGCGGGGCCGTGTTCCTTCAGGATGTCGCGGGCGCAGTCCTCGTTGAAGAAGCGGTGCCAGGTGGGGATGCCGGAATCCTGCGCGATCCGCGCGACATTGCCGGCCGCCTCCACGCCGAGCACGCGGCAGCCGAAGGGCGCGTACTGCTTCAGCCAGGTGCCGTCGTTGCTGCCGATATCCACCACCAGGTCGGCGGGGCCGAGCCCATAGGCCGTCGCCATCCGCCGGCTGGTCGCGGCGAAATGCGCGGGCAGCGTCGTGGTGGTGCCGGAGACATAGGGGTAGTCGGTGAACATCGACTCCTTCGGGATGGTATGGTCGATCTGCACCATGGTGCAGTCCCGGCAGAAGCCGACGCGCAACGGGTAATGCGGCTCCAGGCCCGGCGCCAGGTCGGGGCGCACCAGGCGGTTGCAGTGCGGCTGGTCGCCGAGGTCGATCACCAGCTCCACCTGGCGGGCGCCGCAGCAGCGGCAGGCCATGTCCAGCAGCCGGCCGGGCGGCGGCACGTTCATGGGCGATGCGGGCTCAGACATTGCTGAAGCGCCCGTTCCGCAGCATGCGGTAGCCCTTGATGAGCTCCCGGATGCCGGCATCCAGCCCGTGGTCGGGCCGCCAGCCCGTGCGTTCCAGCTTCTCGTTGCTGACGATGTAGTCGCGCTTGTCCGGATCCTCGCCCACCGGCGCCTCCAGGTACATGAAGCCGGGCACCTGCCGCGCGATGCGCTCGCAGAGCTGCAGCTTCGAGAGGTTCGCCTCGGAGAGGCCGACATTGAAGGGCTCGCCCCGCATCGCCTCGTAATTGTCGAGGGCATGGAGGAAGGCCTTCACCACGTCCCGCACATGGATGAAGTTGCGGCGGAAATGCGCCTCGAACAGCACCACGGCCTTGTCGTGCACGGCGCGCCAGGTGAAGTCGTTCACCAGCAGGTCGAGCCGCATGCGCGGCGCCATGCCGAAGACCGTCGCCAGCCGCAGCGTGATGCCGCGGCCGCTGTCCAGCACCGCCTTCTCCGCCTCGACCTTGGTGGTGCCATAGAGCGACACCGGGCGGAGCGGGCTTTCCTCGGTGCAGAAGGCATTCGCGTCGCCGACGCCATAGCCGCTGTTGGTGGTGGGGTAGATCACCCGCTGGCCGTTCGAGAGCCGCTTCGTGATATCCACCACCGCGTCGCGGTTCAGGGTCGTGGCGCCGATCTGGTCGCGGGCGCAGAGCGGCGCGCCGACCAGCGCGGCCAGCGGGATCACCACATCAGCCGCTGCCAGCAGCGGCTCCACCACGCGCATGTCGCGGGTGTCGCCGCGCACCGTCTCGAAATTCGGGTCGGCGCAGCATTGCGCCAGGAAGGCATCACCGGCGGCGAAGGTGTCCAGCACCGTCACCTGATGCCCGGCGCCCAGCAGCGCCGGGACCAGCATGGAGCCGATATACCCGGCCCCGCCCGTCACCAGTATCCGCATCAGCCTCACTCGATATGAAATTTGGGGCCCGTCCGGAGCCATTCTCGGCGGCTTCATAGGGGGCTTGCCTGGCCCCGGCAAGCACCGCCGCCTCCCTGGAACAAGCCAAGGAATGGATTTGGATCACCGTATCGTGAACAGCAGGGCGTCCAGCAGGGCCTCCGGCGAATGCCGGCGCCGCCATTCCGGCGCCGCCGCGCGCAGCGCCGCGGTGAGGCCGGGCAGGGCGGCCAGCGCGCGCTCCACCGCCGCCGCGAAATCGGCGGGGCCGTGGAACACCACCTCCGGCACCGGCCCCGCCGCCGCCTCCATCCAGCAGCCGGCGGGCACCACCGCCGGCACCCCCAGCGCCCGCGCTTCCGCCAGGATGCCGCTGCTGCGCGGCCCATAGGCGGCGGCGTCATAGGGCAGCAGCAGCAGGTCCGCATCGGCGAGCAGCGCCTGATAGGCCGCCGGGTCCAGCCCATGCTCCAGCAGCGCGAGGTCGGGTCCCGCCAGGCCGCGCAGCGCCCGCTGCGCCTGCTGCACCAGCGGGTCCGCCGCCGCATCCACCGGGCCGGAATGGAGGGTGAAGCGCGCCCGCCCACGCAGCGCCGCCACCAGCGGCGGCAGCAGCGCATAGCCCTTCTCCGCCCGCGCGCCGCCGGCGAAGACCAGATGCGGCGGGCGGTGCGGCGGGTGCTGCGGCACCGGCGGCACCACCACCGGCAGCGGCGCCACGCGCACCGGCAGGCCGGCCAGCGGCGCATGCAGCGCGGCCAGTTCCTCGGTATCGGCCAGCAGGCGGAGCCGGCTGCCGAACCGCGCGGCCAGCCCGCGCAGCACCGCGCCGACCGGCTCCGGGCCGGGGTCGTCCCGGTCCATCTCCCCAGGCGTCCGCCGCAGCACCACACAGAGCGCGGCGAGCGGCAGCGTGGCCGGCAGCCCGGTCAGATTGGCGGCGGAGACGCTGTGCAGCAGCACCAGGTCGCGGCCATCCGCATCGCCGAGCGCGGCGGCCAGCTCCGCCCCGAAACCATCCGGGGCCGCGCCCCGCCGCAGGTGCCGGCGGAACGCCCGCAGCGGCGGCGCCACCTGGGCGGCGAGCGGCGCCGGCAGCCGGGCCGCCGCGGCAAACAGGGCGCGCCGCAGCCCACCGCCGCCGCCGCTGGTCTGGTAGCGGGTGCCGAAGGCCGCGCGGCAGGGCACCGCGCCGCCCGCCACCTGGCCGTGGAAGTCCCGCCCGGCCAGGATCAGGGCGGGAATGCCGCGCGCCTGCGCCGCCTCCGCCACCGCCTGGGAATAGCCGAGATGATGGCCGATCGGGCCGGACAGCCCGGGATCGGCGATGACCAGCCGGGCCCCTGGACTCACCCGGCCAGCACCCGGTCCACGAAAGCCGCCAGGTCGCCGCCGGTGAAATGATGGCCCGGGATGCCGGCGGCCCGGGCGGCGGCCAGGTCGCTCTCCTTGTCGCCGATCAGGAAGGAGCGCGTCCGGTCGGTCGGCCAGGCTTCCAGCAGGTCCAGGATCATGCCCGGCTCCGGCTTCCGCCGCCGGCAGATGCGGCGGTATTCGGGCAGCGTCGCCTCCGGGTGGTGCGGGCAATGCTCGAAGGCATCGACATGCGCGCCGGCCTCGGCCAGCCGCGCCGCCATCCAGCGATGCAGCACGCCGACCTGGGCCTCGGCATAGTAGCCGCGCCCGACGCCGGCCTGGTTGGTGACGACGAAGACATGGTAGCCGGCATCGTTCAGCCGCTTCACCGCCGCCGCCGCGCCGGGCACCCAGCGCACCAGGGCGGGGTCGTGCGGATAGCCGGTATCCTCGATCAGCACGCCGTCGCGGTCCAGGAAGGCGGCCGGGCGGTGGCCCATGGCGGGGATCTCGGCCTGCGCCCGCTCCAGATCCTCGGGGATGCCGATATCGATGAAGGGCGCGTCATAGAGCGCGCCGCGCAGCCGCCCGGCCGCGGCCAGGCGGGGGAAGACCTCGGCTTCCAGGGAGACCGCGCCCTCGCCGATCCAGTCCGTGATGCCGCGGTCGAGCAGGTAGATGCCACCATTGATCGGCCCGCCGCGCTCCGGGCTGCGGGCGGCGAAGCCCGTGACCCGGCCATCCGCCGCCAGTTCCACCGTGCCGTAGCGCCCGCCCGGCGCGGTGCGGCGGAGCGCGAGCGTGGCCAGCGCATCCCCGGCCCGCAGCGGCAGGTCGCACAGGTTGATGGCAAACAGCGTGTCGCCGTTCAGCAGCAGGAAGCGCGGGTCCAGCCGTTCCGCGAAGAGCCGCAGCGCGCCGGCGGTGCCGAGCGGCTCCGGCTCCGCCACCACCTCCAGCGCCGCGCCGCGGACGGTGCGGCCATGGTAGCGTTCGCGGATCTGCTCGGCCTTGTAGCCGGCCAGCAGCAGGATGCGGCTGAAGCCGAAGCGCGCCACCTCCTCGATCTGCCAGTCCAGGAAGGGGCGCCCAGCCACCGGCGCCAGCGGCTTCGGCAGCGTCTCGGTCAGCAGGCCGAGCCGGGTGCCGCGGCCGCCGACCAGCAGCGCCGCCTGGGTGACGGGCACGGCTGTCAGCCCCCGGCTTCCACCACGGCGTCTTCCACGGCGGCGCAGAAGCAGTGGTAGAGGCAGAGATGCACCTGCTGGATCGCCGGGGTGGAGGTGCTGGGCACCGCCAGCAGGTGGTCGCAGAGCGGCGCCATCCGGCCGCCGCCCTGGCCGGTGAGGCCGATGGTCACCATGCCCCGCGCCCGCGCCGCCTCCAGCGCCAGCACGACATTCGGCGAATTGCCGGAAGTCGAGAGGCCGAGCAGCACGCCGCCCGGCTCGGCATAGGCTTCCACCTGACGGCTGAAGACGGTCTCGAAGCTGTAGTCGTTGCTCCAGGCGGTGAGCACCGCCGGGTTGGAGCTGAGGCAGATGGCCCGGAGCGCCCGGCGTTCCCGCAGGAAGCGGCCGACCATCTCGCCCACGATATGCTGCGCATCGGCGGCCGAGCCGCCATTGCCGCAGACCAGCAGCGGCCGCCCCGCCGCCAGCGCCCCGGCGGTGGCCCGCACCGCGGCCTCCATGGCGGCATCGAGGCCGAGCCCGCGGGTTGCGGCGAGCAGCGCCTCGGCCTCCGAAAGCCAGGCATCAAGCGCGATCATGCAAGGATTTCCTGTTCCCTTGGCGGCACCCTTTAGGGGCTGGAGGGCGTGGCGCCAAGCGGGGGCGCCAGGCCGGGGTGCCCGCCGCCGATGGAGACGGGTTTACGTGGCGGCGGCCGCGCCCTATCAGCTGCCGAATGGCGGGCGCGGCATCAGCTTTTCATCCCGTCGGGCTTCATCCCGAAGCATGTCTATCTGCGACTTGGCTGCCGTGGCCGGAGTTCAATCGCCGGCGTGCATTCTGCCCCTCAGTTATTGATCCGGTTTGGGTGCTCTTGAGGGCAAGTAGGATCGGCCCAGATGGGCGGCATGAAGCATGTGGACATGCGCAAGCTGCCGGCGGCGGCGCAAGAGGAACGCCGGCGACAGGTGATCGGGCTACGCCAAGCTGGCCAGACCTATGATGCCATTGCGGCGCAGGTGGGGCTGAGCCCGACCGGGGTATTCGACATCGTCAAGCGCTACGCTGAGCGGGGCGCGGCCGGGCTGCAGACTGGTCCGCGCGGGCCGGAGCCGGGGCATGGACGGTTCCTTGGCGCCGAGGAGGAGTTGGAGGCCCAGGTCCTGATCCAGCGCCACACACCTGACGAGTTGGGCCTGCCGTTTGCGCTCTGGAGCCGAGCCGCGGTGCGGGAGTTGATCTGGCAGCGCTTCGGGGTGCGGCTGGCGGTGCGCACCATGGGCACCTACCTGGCGCGCTGGGGCTTCACCGCCCAGAAGCCGCTGCGACGGGCCTACGAGCAGGACCCGGCAGCGGTGCGGCGCTGGCTGCGGCACGATTACCCGGCGATTGCCGCCCGGGCCAAAGCGTAAGCGCGGCGTCGAGGCCCGTCTTCCTGCGGGGTGGGTAGATGTGCTGGTTCGGCGTGGAGCATGGGGCTTCGGGCCGACATTATGGTCGACATTAACGATGACGCGAAGGACGGCGGCTATCGGCGTGTAGAGGTTCTGACCGGGCCTGGCCGACGGCGGAAGTGGTCTGAGGACGACAAGGCGCGGATCGTGGCGGAGACGCTGCGGCCGGGCACGGTGGTGGCCGATGTGGCGCGACGCTGGCAGGTCAGTTCGCAGCAGGTGTTCACGTGGCGTCGGGAGATGCGGCGCGCGGCGGTGGCGCCGCTGAGCTTCGTGCCGGTCGTGGCGGAGACGCCGGTGCGTGCGCCCGAGGCGGCTCTGCCATTGCCTGCGCCACCATCAATCGAGGTGGGGGTGGCCGGCGCGGTTCTGCGCGTCACGCCCGGCACTGACGTCGACCTGCTGACGGCGGTGTTGCGGGCCATTCGAGCGTCAGCGGCATGATCGCGCCGCCCGCCGGGGCGCGGATCCTGCTGGCCACCAAGCCGGTCGACTTCCGCAAGGGCGCGCACAGCTTGGCCGCGCTCGCCGTCGAGGTGCTGGGCGCCGATCCCTTTACGGGCGCGGTGCTGGTGTTCCGGTCGCGGCGCGCCGACCGGATCAAGATCCTGCTTTGGGACGGCAGCGGCCTGGTCCTCGTCTGGAAGCAACTGGAGGCCTCCACGTTCCGCTGGCCGGTGATCGTGGACGGCGTGGTCCGCCTGACGCCGGTGGAGTTCGCCGCGCTGTTCGACGGCATTGATTGGCGACGCGTCCAGGCCACGCGGGAGATTCCCACGCCGAGCGTCCCTGCATAGAATCGGCGGCACGATGCGCGCCGCGGATGACGACACGCCGAGCCTGCCGGAGGATGCTGCGACGCTGCGCGCGCTGCTGATCGAGACGCTGGCGAGGTGCGACACGCTCAGCACCGAGCTTGGGAGCATTACCGCCGAGCGTGATGCACTGGCGAGCCAGAATGAGCGCCTGCAGCACCTGCTGCTGAAGCTCAAGCGCCGTCAGTTCGGCACGAAGTCCGAGCGTCTCCCGGAGGAGCAGTTGCTGTTCGCGTTCGAGGAGATCGAGGCGACGCTGGCTGGCAACGCGGCCGAGGCGGGCAAGCGGTCTCCGACGCTGCGCGATAACCAGACCAAGCGTCGCCGCGAGGGCCGCGGCGGCCTGCCGGCGCATCTGCCACGGGTCGAGCAGGTGCTGGCGCCGGAGGCGACGACCTGCCCCTGCTGCCAGGGCCCGCTGGTCGAGATCGGCAGCGACACCGCCAGGCGGCTGGACGTGATCCCCGCCCAGTTCCGCGTCGTCGTGACGAAGCGGCCGAAGCTGGCGTGTCGCGCCTGCCCCGGCGTGGTCATGCAGGAGCCCGCGCCGGCCCGCCTGATTGAGGGGGGCATGCCGACCGAGGCAACGGTCGCGCATGTGCTGGTCTCCCGCTACGCCGACCACCTGCCGCTTTATCGCCAGTCGCAGATCCTGGCGCGGCAGGGGATCGAGATCGGCCGCGAGGTGCTCGCCGACTGGGCCGGCACGGGTGCGACGGAGATCGTCCCCGTGGTCCGGCGGATGCGCGAGATCCTGCTCGGCTCGTTGCGGCTGTTCGCCGACGAGACCACCATGCCGGTCCTCGACCCAGGGCGCGGTCAGACGAAGAAGGGCTATGCCTGGGCAATCGCCCGCGATAACCGGCCCTGGGGCGGCACCGATCCACCGGCGGTGGTGTTCCACTACGCGCCGGGCCGCGGCGCCGAGCATGCAAAAGCACTGCTGGCCGGCTACCAGGGCATCCTACAATGCGACGGCTACGGTGCGTACAAAACGCTGGCCGCGGCGGATGGCGGCATCACGCTGGCATTCTGCTGGAGCCATGTGCGGCGGGAATTCATCGAACTGGCGAGGGGCAAGACCGCGCCGATCGCCCAGGAGACGTTGAAGCGCATCGCTGCCCTCTACGCGGTCGAGACGGAGCTGCGCGGCAAGCCACCTGACCTCCGTCGAGTGGGCCGGCAGGAACAGAGCCGTCCCCTCGTCGAGGCGCTGTTCGCCTGGCTCTCGGAGCAACTGGCACGCCTGCCCGGCGGCAGCCCCACCGCGGGGGCCATCCGCTACGCGCTGAACCATCGCGACGGCTTGGTGCGGTTCCTGGATGACGGCAGGATCGAGCTCGACAACAACACCGTGGAACGCGCCATTCGGCCGATCTGTCTCAGCCGAAAGAACGCGTTATTCGCCTCCGGCGACGATGGCGGGGCAAGATGGGCGGCCGTGGCCTCCCTGGTCGAGACCTGCAAGCTGAACGGCGTCGACCCGCAGCGCTACTTCACTGACGTGCTGACCCGCCTCGTGAACGGCTGGCCCAACGGCCGCATCGACGAGCTCATGCCGTGGTGCTGGGCGCCCAACCACAACGGCTGACCGTCAAACGCGAGCCACACGGGCCTCGTCGCCGCGCTTACGACCGGACTGCGCTCCGACGACGTGCGCGGCCGTTCCTACGCCCCGCGGGGCCGGACACCGCTGGTGCGGGTCTGCCACAAGAGGGCCGGGCTGAGCCTGATCTCGGCGGTGGCCAACAGGGGCGAGCTGCGCTGGATGGTGGTGGACGGCGCGGTGAACGCCCCAACCCTCATCCGCTTCCTCGGCCGCCTGGTCCGGGACAGCCGGCGCAAGGTCTTCCTGATCCTGGACCGGCTCAAGGTGCACCGCGCCCGCCTGACCCGGGACTGGCTCGCCGAGCACCGGTCAGAAATCGAGGCCCATTACCTGCCGTCCTACAGCCCTGAGCTGAACCCGGACGAGGGCGTGAACGCCGACCTCAAGCAGGCGGCCCCCCGCAGGGCCCCGGCGCGCAGCAAGCAGCAGCTGAAGCGGGCGGCGGTCAGCCACATGCGCAGCCTCGCCAGGAGGCCGCAGCGGATCCGCGCCATCTTTCAGCACCCACAGTTCCGATACGCCGCATAGTCAAGACAATGAGGGCCGGATCAATAAGGTCTGCACTGAGAGCTCTAAGGCCCGCATTTCGGCCCTTGCCGAGTGCAGCTGTTGTTGGAGCGTCGCGTTCACCGATTCGGCTTGGTCGCGCGCTTTGATCAGTTTTTGCAATGGCGGCAGGCGTCTCGCCGCCCCTCGCAAGATAGACTGGATCATACTTTGCCCTATCCCCAATCACATGCCAGGACTCACACCCGTCCTCCGCCACCGCGCACCCGCCGCTCATCCGCCTCCGCCATCATCGCCACCAGCGCGGCGAAATCCACCAGGGGCGCCCAGCCCAGCCGTGCCCGCGCCCGGCTGCTGTCGCCGACCAGGACATCCACCTCCGCCGGCCGGAAGAAGGCGGGGTCCACCTCCACGATGCGGCGGCCGCTGCGGCGGTCGGTGCCGGTCTCCTGCTCCGCCCTGCCCTGCCAGGCGATGTCGAAGCCCAGCGGCGCCGCCGCGCATTCCACGAATTCCCGCACCGTGCGCGTCTCGCCGGTGGCCAGCACGTAGTCCCCCGGCTGCGGCTGTTGCAGCATCTGCCACATGCCTCGCACGTAATCCCCGGCGAAGCCCCAGTCCCGCCGGGCACCGAGGTTGCCGAGCCGCAGCACCGGCGCCTGCCCGTGCTTCACCCGCGCCAGGGTATGGGTGATCTTGCGGGTCACGAACTCGATCCCGCGCAGCGGGCTCTCATGGTTGAAGAGCAGGCCGGAACTGGCATGCAGGCCGTAGCTCTCGCGGTAGTTCACCGTCATCCAATGGGCATAGAGCTTGGCCGCGCCATAGGGGCTGCGGGGATAGAAGGGCGTCGTCTCGTCCTGCGGGGAAGCCTGCGCCTTGCCGAACATCTCGGAGGTGCTGGCCTGGTAGAAGCGCGTCCCGCCGCCCTGCTGCCGCAGCGCCTCCAGCAGCCGCACCGGGCCGAGTGCGTCGATCTCCGCGGTATAGAGCGGCTGCTCGAAGGAGACGGCGACGAAGCTCTGCGCCGCCAGGTTGTAGACCTCATCGGGCCGCAGGCGATCCGTGGCGCGCAGGATATTGGTGGTCTCGAAGAGGTCGAGGTCGATCAGCTCCACCTGGCCGGCGATGCCAAGCTCCTCCAGCCTGCCGAGGTTGCGCAGCGAGGAGCGCCGCACCCCGCCCGCCACGCGGTAGCCCTTCTCCAGCAGCAGCCGCGCCAGATAGGCGCCGTCCTGGCCGTTGATCCCGGTGATGAGGGCGGTCTTCGCCACCTGTGCCGCGCTCCGATCTGGTCCCGGGTGTTCATGCCAGCCGGCCGGAGGGAGAGCCAGCGTGATTTCGCGGGGCCGGACCAGACTCAGCCGCCGATGCCCGCTGCCCGCAGCGCCGCCAGCAGCGCCGCCGCCTGGGCGTCCCAATCCGCCAGCGCCCGCCCGGTCTCCCGCGCCCCCGCCGCCAGCCGGGCCCGCGCCGCCGGGTCGCAGAGCCGGGCCATGGCCGCGGCCAGGGCCGCCGGCTCGGCCGCCGTGGCGAGGGCGCCGTTCACGCCCTCCGTCACCTGTTCGGCCAGCCCCCCCACCGGCGTCGCCACGACAGGGACACCCAGGGCGAAGGCCAGCGAGACCACGCCGCTCTGGCTGGCCTCGCGATAGGGCAGCACCAGCGCATCGGCGGCGGCGATCAGGCCGGGGATCTCCGCCTCCGCCACCCAGCGGGGCTCCACCCGGACCCCGGGCAGTGCCGTGAGGCCGGGGGCCAGCGCCTCGGCATCGCCCTCCCCCACCACGCGCAGCCGCGCCTCAGGGTGCTGCTCGCGCAGCAGCCGGAAGGCGTCGCGCAGCAGGTCGAGGCCCTTGTAGGCGCGCAGCCGGCCGAACAGCAGGAACTCCGGCGCGGTGCCGCCCCCGCCCGCCGGGGCGGCCCGCAGCAGCGCCGCGGGCAGATGCGCGCCGAGCGGCAGGCGTGCCACCGGCAGCTCCGGGCGCCGGGCCCGGAGCGCCGCCGCCACCGCCTCCGACAGCGCGATGGCGAGCCGCGCCGCCTCCAGCTCCCGCCCCAGCCGCCAGTCCCAGAACAGGCCGTGATCGCCGGGATGCGGATGCGCGTCATGCACCAGCGGCACGAAGGGGATGCCGGCCTGGGCCAGGGCGGGCGCCACCAGCGGCGTCCAGAGATGGGTCATCACCGAGACCACCGCATCCGCCTGGAAATCCCGGGCCTGCGCCACCAGCCGCCGCGCCAGCAGCGGCACCCGCAGCGTGCCGAGCAGGAAGCCACCCGCCCCGGCATAGGTCGCCACGGTCTCGCAGGGCAGGCCGAGTGCCTCGATCTCCGGCCGGAGATCGGCCTGACGGGAGAGCGAGAGGGCGATGGCGGCATCCGGCCGGCGCGCCAGTGCCTCGGCCAGGGCCAGGGTGAGCTGGCCGCCGGCACCGCGCCGCCCCCAGTACCACAACAGGATCCGCATCCGCCGGCCGCCCCCATCCAACCCTGTCGTGCCGCGCCCGGCCCTCGCGGCGCGCAGATAAATGATCGTGCGCGGGCCGGGAAGCCCGCGGCGTGGCGCGCTGTTGAAGGGCCGGCGCCGCTGCCGCCTGCTATCCGGGACCGGACAGCAGAACGAGGCCCCTCCCTTGCGCATCCTGATCACCGGAAACATGGGCTATGTCGGCCCCGTCGTCGCGGCGCATCTGCGCGCCACCCTGCCGGAGGCCGAGCTGGTCGGCTTCGATACCGGCTTCTTCGCGCATTGCCTCACCACCCCCGACCCGCTGCCCGAGCGGGTGCTTGCCGCGCAGCATTTCGGCGATATCCGCGCCATCCCGCCCGCCCTGCTGCGCGGGGTGGATGCAGTGGTGCACCTCGCCGCCATCTCGAACGACCCGATGGGCAACCGCTTCGAGGCGGTGACCGACGCCATCAACCACCGCGCCAGCCTGGCGCTGGCGGAGCTGGCGCGGGATGCGGGGGTGAGGCGCTTCGTCTTCGCCTCCTCCTGCAGCATCTATGGCGTGGCGGCGGGCGAGGCGCGGCGGGAGACGGACCCGGTGAACCCGCTCACCGCCTATGCCCGCTCCAAGATCGCCACCGAGGAAGGGCTGCGGCAGATGGACCGCGGCGGCATGGGCGTGACCTGCCTGCGCTTCGCCACCGCCTGCGGCATGTCGCCGCGGCTCCGCCTCGACCTGGTGCTGAACGACTTCGTGGCCGGCGCCATGGCGGGGAGCGAGATCACCGTGCTCTCCGACGGCACGCCCTGGCGGCCGCTGATCGATGTGCGGGACATGGCGCGGGCGATCGAATGGGCGATCACCGGCCAGGCGGTGGGCGAGGGCGAGTGCCTCACGGTGAATGCCGGCAGCGATGCCTGGAACGTCCAGGTGCGCGAGCTGGCCGAGGCGGTGGCGGCGGAAATCCCCGGCACGCGCGTCTCCATCAATACCGACGCGCCGCCCGACCGGCGGTCCTACCGCGTGGATTTCGCCCGGTTCCGCGAATTGGCGCCGCAGCACCAGCCGCAGGTCACGCTGGCCGCCAGCGTCCGCCGGCTGCGCGACGGGCTGGCCGCCATCGGCTTCGCCGACCGCGAATTCCGCGGCTCCCAGCACATGCGGCTCAAGGTGCTGGACCGGCTGATGGCGGAGGGAAAGCTGGACGAGGCGCTGCATTGGGCGGCGCCGGTGGCGGGCCAAGGCTAGACAGGCCGCTGCGCCAGCGCCCGGCTTGACCTGTTGCCGGTCCAGGGGTCACCCGACCCCTGGTGGGGGAGTTCGAGGGAGCAAGGCTCCCTCGATTCCTCAGCCGCCGGCCCGGGCCGCCGCCGGTTCCGGCAAGGTCGCGCCGGGCCAGGGCTGGTAGCCGAAGCGGTGGAAGTCCTCGGCATGCAGCCGGGTGACGTAGTCGACATCCTCCGGCCGCGTGAACAACTCCCGCGCCGGTATCCGCCAGGCCGCCGGGGTCTCGTTCGCCCGCACCAGTTCCAGGCCGGGCAGGCCGATCGCCGCGGCGAAGCCCGGCCAGCGGTCCCGCAACTCCTCCACCCGGATCACCTCCCGCACCAGCAGCCGCCCATCCGCGGGTTCGGAGAGCTGGCTGTATTGCGTATGCAGCAGGATGTCCTGCCGCGAGGCTTCCGGGGAGCGCAGGAAGGCGGAGAAGGCGTCCGCCTGGCCGCGCAGCCGCAGATAGGCTTTGCAGGGCGGCCAGCGCCAGTGCCAGCCGGGCGGCGGGTCGGCGAGCCAGGCCATGCGTTCCTCGGGCGGCGCCGCCACCGGGAAGCCGGAGCCCGCCAGCAGCGGCTCCAGCGTCCCGGCGATGAAGCCCCAGGCCGAGGCGACCCGCTCATAGGGGCAGCGCACGGTCGCCATGGTGAGGTAGGAATCCCAGAGTTCCTGCCCCACCACGTCGCGGATCATGGCGGCGGAGGCGTGCTTGTGCAGCCGGTGCCGGGCCCAGTAGATGCGCGAGAGGTGCCCGCCATCCACATCCGTGCCGAAGCGGATGTCGTTCCAGCGCATATGCGGCGCGAGCGTGGCATCGATGGCGGTGCCGGCGCATTTCATCAGGTGGACGAAGATGAAACGGCGCGAGTTGCAGATAATCATGCCTGAAAATACCGCCCCGGCACCAGCCCCGGAACCCGGAATGCGCCGCGACCCCCTTCAGAACAGCAGCAGCCCGGCGATGGTGATGACCAGGATGTTCACCAGGATGGCGCAGAGGATCACCACCAGCGTGAAGCCCAGCGCCCGGTCCTCCGGCACCCGCGCCACCACCGGAACGCCCTTGTAGAAGATGTAGAGGCTGTAGAGGCCGAGCAGGCCGAGGATGGCCAGGATCGGGATGATCGCGAAGATCCCCGCCAGCCAGGTCGCCGTATAGGAATAGACCGCGAGCTTCATCGCCGCGACCTCATCCGCCACGCCGCCGGATTTCGGCGCCAGCGCCTGCACGATCTTGCCCAGCACCCAGACCGCAACCAGGCCCAGCACATAGGCGGTGACGGTGTGCAGCAGCATCGCGCCGATACCGATCCGCGCCATGCCGGGCAGGCCGCCCAGCATGCTGCCGAGCAGCATCGAGCCGATCAGCCCCGACACCGCCGGGATCAGCGCAAGCGGCATGGCATAGCCGGTGAAGAGGCCGGCCGTATCGGCGGGTTCCCGCGCGATCACCTGCCATTCCTCCCGCGGCCGCATGATCAGCCCCCTGGCGCGCGCGACGATATCCATCAGTCCAGGCTCCCTGTGCTTTCCCCTGGCCCATAGGGTGCCCTGTCCTTGCCGCGCCGCGCAACGATCCTGCGCCCGGCCACGCCCGGCAGTTGCGGCCCCCGCCACAGGGCGCGTCAGGCGTCCTGCCGCAGGGGCGCATCGATATCGCAGGCGACCCCGGCCTCCGCGAAGTCCAGCCGCACCTTGCCGGCCAGTTCCGCGGCCAGGGCGCGGCCGAGCAGCCGCGAGCCGAAGCCGCGCCGCACCGGGGGCACGACGGGCGGGCCGCCATGCTCGCGCCAACGCAGCCGCAGCATGGGCTCGCCGGCCCGGCTCCCGGCATCCCGGGCGCCACCCTCGACATGCCAGGCGATCCCGACCCAGCCGCCCTCGGCCGAGAGCGCGCCGTATTTCGTGGCATTGGTCGCCAACTCATGCAGCGCCATCGCCAGGGACAGCACCATCCTGGGGCCGATCCGCACCGGCGGCCCTGTGATGCGGAAGCGCTCCCCACCGGCTTCCTGATGCGCCGCCGTCGCCTCGGCGACGACATCGGCGAGCCAGGCCCCGTGCCAGCCCTCCCGGGTCAGCACGTCATGCGCCCGTGCCAGGGTCCGCAGCCTGGCGGTGAAGCTGGGCACCGCCCGCTCCGGCGCCTCGGCCGGGCGCAACGTCTGGGCCGCCATGGCCTGCACGGTGGCGAGCGTGTTCTTCACCCGGTGGTTCAGCTCGCCGATCAGCAGCCGCTGGCGCAATTCCAGCCGCTTGCGTTCGGTGATGTCGATCACCGAGCCGACGAAGCCCAGGAACTCGCCCCCCTCGCCGAAGCGCGGCGCCGCGGCGTCGATGGCCCAGCCGTATTCCCCGTCGGCGCGCCGCAGGCGGTATTCGAGGCGGAAGGCCTGCTGCGCCCGCGTCGCCTCCAGGAACGCCTCCCGTGCGCGGTCGCGATCCTCGGGATGCACCGCCGCGGTCCAGCCGAGGCCCAGCGCCTCGGCCTCGGCCTGGCCGGTGAACTCGTACCAGCGCCGGTTCAGGTAGAGGCAGGCGCCGCGCAGGTCGCTCACCCACATCATGACCGGCGCGTGGTCGGCCATGTTGCGGAAGCGGGCCTCGCTTTCCTGCAGGGCGGCATCGGCGCGGGCGCGCTCGACCGCCGCCCAGGTCCGCTCCGCCACCTCCTGCGCCAGCGCCACCTCCTCCGCGGTCCAGCGCCGGGGCTCCGGTTCGGCGGCGTAGAAATAGGCGGTCAGCCGCCCGCCCCGCACCAGCGGGATGATGATGTAGGCACGCAGCGAGATCCTGGCATGGGCGGCGAGCACCTGCGGCGAGGCGGTGCGGGCATCCTGCGCGACCTCCTCGACCACGACCGCCTGGCCGGCCCCGAGGGCGGCGGCCAGGCCCTGCCCGAACTCGTCCAGCCGGTAGCGGCCGCCCGGGAAGTCCGGCAGGCGTCCGCTGTTGAAGGCGGCATCCGTGCGGGCGATGCCCTCGGCATCCACCTCGGCATAGCCGACCTGCGCCGCGCCGAGATGCCGGCCCAGCGCCTCCGCCGCCGTGGCGGTGACAGCCCTCGGGTCCTCCAGGCCGCGCAGCCGGTCCTCGAGCATCAGCCGGAAGCCCAGCCGCCGCTCGGCCAGCACCTTCGCGGTGGTCTCGGTGCAGGCGCAGAACATGCCCGCGATGGCGCCCTCCTCGTCGCGGAGGGGGCTGTAGGAGAAGGTATACCAGGTGTCTTCCGGGTAGGCGTTGCGCTCCATGACCAGGTGGAGGTCCTCGGACCAGGTCGCCTCCCCGGCCAGCGCCCGGTCGATCAGCGGCAGGATGTCCTCCCAGATCTCCGGCCATACCTCCTGGAAGGGCCGGCCGACCGCCCAGGGGTGCCTGGTGCCCAGGATCGGCGCGTAGCCGTCGTTGTAGAGGAAGGCGAGGTCCGGTCCCCAGGCGAGGAACATCGGGTGGCGCGAGCCGAGCATGAGGCCGACCACGGTGCGCAGGCTGCGCGGCCAGCCCTCCGGCGGCCCGAGCGGGGAGGACGACCAGTCATGCCCGCGCATCCGCGCACCCATGTCACCGCCGCCGGCGAGGAAGCCGGGCGCCTCCATCCTGGCCGGCTTCGCGGTCTCTCCGGCCTGGGGCAATGCGTTCGTGATCCTGGAAGGCCCGGGGCCGGGCGGGTTGGCGGGCATGGCGCCGGGCAGGCGGCTCTTTCCGCCGATGTAATCGGGCGGCACCGGCTTTCAATATTCAGCGGCGGCGCCCTGTATGCGGGTCGCGCTCACCGGTGAACGCAAGCCGCCGCAGGTCGTTGCTTGCAGGGCAGCGTCACGCTCCCGGAGGATCGCCTCCCTTACCCCTCCCCCGCCGGCGGCACCCAGCCGCGCCCCGGCACGCTGGCCAGCAGCGACTGCGTATAGGGGTGCTGCGGCGCGGCAAACAACGGGCCGGTCTCGCCGGCCTCCACCACCTCGCCGCGATGCATCACCAGGATGCGGTCGCAGACCTGCGCCGCCACCCTGAGGTCATGGGTGATGAAGACCAGCGAGAGCGAGAAGCGCTGCTTCAGGTCCGCCAGCAGCCGCAGCACCTGCGCCTGCACCGAGACATCCAGCGCGCTCACGGGCTCATCCGCCACCAGCACCGCCGGCTGCATCGCGAGCGCCCTTGCCAGGCCGATGCGCTGCCGCTGGCCGCCGCTGAACTCATGCGGGAAACGGCCGGCCGAGGCGGGGTCGAGGCCGACCAGCGCCAGCATCTCCGCCGCCCGCGCCCGCGCCTCCGCCACCGGCAAGCCGTGGATGGCAGGGCCCTGGGCGATCAGGTCGCCGGCCCGGCGGCGCGGGTTGAGCGAGGCGAAGGGGTCCTGGAACACCATCTGGATGCGCCGCGTCAGCGGCCGGAAGGCGCCGCGGGCCATGCCGCGGATCTCGGTGCCCTCCAGCGCGATGCGCCCGGAATCGGCGGGCAGCAGATGCACCAGCATCCGCGCCACCGTGGACTTGCCGCTGCCGCTCTCGCCGACGATGCCGAGCGTCTCGCCCTGGCGCAGCGTGAAATCGACGCCGCGCACCGCATGCACGATGCGGCGGCGGCCGAACATCCCGCCGCTGCGGTAGGTCTTCTCCAGCCCCTGCACGGCGAGCACCGGCGGGCCGAAGGTGGCGGGGCCGCGCGCCGGTGGCCGCAGCGGCGGCACGGCGGCGACCAGCGCCCGGGTATAGGGGTGCTGTGGCGCATTGAGCACCTGGCCGGCCGGGCCGGTCTCCACGATGCGGCCGGTCTGCATCACCGCCACCCGGTCCGCGATCTCCGCCACCACGCCGAAATCATGGGTGATGAAGAGCACGCCGGTGCCGCGCCGCCGCTGGATGTCCTTGATGAGCGCCAGGATGCGCGCCTGGGTGGTGACATCGAGCGCGGTGGTGGGCTCGTCGGCGATCAGCAGCCGCGGCTCCAGCGCCAGGGCCATGGCGATCATCGCGCGCTGGCGCTGGCCGCCGGAGAGCTCATGCGGCCAGGCGCGGGCGGCCTGCGGCGGATCGGGGATGCCGACCTCCTGCAGCAGCGCCTGCACGCGGGCCTGGCGGTCCTCCCGGCGCATCTCCCGCGCGTGTTCCTCCAGCACCTCCTCGATCTGCCGGCCGATCCGCATCAGCGGGTTCAGCGCCGTCATCGGTTCCTGGAAGATCATGCCGATGCGGGCGCCGCGGATGGCGCGCATCCGGGCGGGGGAGACAGCGGCCAGATCCTCGCCCTCGAAGCAGATCGCGCCGCGTTCCAGCCGCACGCGCGGCGCCGGCAGCAGGCCGAGGATGGCGGTGGCGGTGAGCGACTTGCCGGAGCCGCTCTCGCCCACCACGCAGAGGATTTCCCCGCCCGCGAGATCGAGATCGACATCCTGCAGGGCGAATCCGCGGTCCGCCCCCTTCGGCAGCCGCACCGTGACGCCGCGCAGCGACAGCAATGGCGCCGTATCGTCACGCGGCCGATTCAGCCCTCCGCGGCCTGCGCCGCTCCGGTCATCGGACGCGGTCACGCCGCGACCTGCATCCGCGGGTTCAGCGCGTCGTTCAGCCCCTGCCCCACCAGGCTGAAGGCCAACACGGTGACGAGGATGGCAAGGCCCGGAATCGCCGAGACATACCATTCTGCCCGCAGCACCGACCGCCCGGCGCCGATCATATTGCCCCAGGAGGCGATATTGGGGTCCGAGAGGCCGAGGAAGGCCAGCGCGCTTTCCAGCAGGATGGCGACGGCCATCACCACGCTGGCATAGACGATCACCGGCGGCAGCGCATTGGGCAGCACCTCGCCCAATATCAGCCGTGCGTCGCGCATGCCGAGGCCGCGCGCGGCGAGGACGAATTCGCGGTTGCGCAGCGACAGGAACTCGGCCCGCACCAGCCGGCAGGGCGCGGTCCAGCCCACCAGGCCGATCGCCACGGTGATGACCGAAAGCTCCGAGCCGAAGACCGCCACCAGCACCAGCAGCAGGATGAAATTCGGCACGGTCTGGAAGGCTTCCGTGATGCGCATCAGCAGGTCGTCCACCCAGCCGCCATAGAAACCGGCCACGGCGCCGACCAGCACGCCGATCCCGACCGCGACCGCCGAGGCAGCGAGGCCGATCAGCAGCGAGACCCGCGCCCCGTGGAAGATGAAGCTGGCGATGTCACGGCCGAGATTGTCGGTGCCCAAGGGCAGGCGCGGGTTCTGCCCGGGCCATTGCAGCGGCCGCCCGGCGAGCGACAGCGGGTCGCGCGGAAACAGCCAGCCGGCCGAGAGTGCGGCCCCCAGCACGGCCAGCAGCAGCAGCAGCCCGATCATCCCCGCCGGGCTGCGGAGATAGGCGCGGACCGCCGGGCTCATGCGGCCCCGCCGATGCGCGGGTCGAGCCTGGCATAGAGCAGGTCCACCACGAAATTCACCAGGATCACCAGCACCGCCGAGACCAGCACGATGCCGAGTAGGGTATTGAGGTCGCGCTGCACCACGCTCTCGAAGGCGAGCCGCCCGAGGCCGGGCAGGGAGAAGACGCTCTCCACCACCACGCTGCCGCCGAGCATGGTGCTGAATTGCAGGCCGACGAATGTCACCATCGGCAGCAGCGCGTTCCGCAGCACGTGCCGCCACAGCACCTTGCCCTCCGGCAGGCCCTTGGCGCGCGCGGTGCGGACGAAATCGAGGTTCATCACCTCCAGCATGGAGGCGCGCATCAGCCGGAGGTAGATCGCCAGGAAGATCAGCGCCAGCGACAGCGTCGGCAGCACCAGGTGGCTGGCGATATCCAGCACGCGCGCGAAGCCGGTCAGCCCGGCGCCCACGCTCTCGAAGCCGCCCGGCGGCAGCCAGCCGAGATGCACGCTGAACAGCACGATGAGCATGAGGCCGAGCCAGAAGCTCGGGATGGCGTAGAAGACCAGGCCGAGCGTGCTGATGAGCGTATCCGGCCAGCCATTCACCCGCCGCGCCGCCAGCACGCCGAGCACGAGGCCGGCCGAGAAGGCGAAGGCCAGCGCCGCGGACATGAACAGCGCCGTCACCGCCAGCCGCTCCGCGATCACGGTCGCCACCGGCTTGCCATAGATGGCGGACTGGCCGAGGTCGAGGGAGACCAGCCGCAGCAGGTAGCGGCCAAGCTGCACGGCAACCCCGGCATCGAGGCCATAGGCGGCCCGCAGCCGCGCCGCATCCTCGGCGCTGCCGCCACCCATCTGCGCCATCAGCGCATCCACCGTGTCGCCGGGCGCGAGTTGCAGCAGCAGAAACAACCCCACCATGATGATCGCCAGCACCGGCAGCGACTGCGCGAGCCGCCGCAGCGCCAGAAGGCCGAGCCTGCGCACCTGCTAGGCCGGCGCCAGCCAGACATCCGCCCAGGAACTGCTGGCCCAGCGCGGGGTATTGTGGCTGCTCATCAGGCGCTTGGAATAGACGCTGATGAAGGCGTGCTCCACCGCCATATGCACCGGCACGTCCTCGATCGCGATGCGCACGAAATCCTGGTAGAGCGCCTTGCGGTGCCCGGCATCCAGTTCGGTCGCGGCGGCGTCGATCACCCGGTCCATCTCCGGGTTGTTGTAGCCATACTGGTTGGTCCAGGGCGCGCCCACCGGGCTGCCGGTGCGGAACCAGACCGTGGTGCTCACCGCCGGGTCGCTGCGGTACTGGTGCCAGCCGGTGGTGAGATCGAAATTGTGGTCGCGATAGACGCCGGTGAGGAAGCCCGGCGCATCCCGCGCCTCGATCTCCACCCGCACGCCGATCTCGCGCAGGGATTGCTGGATGAAGGTGGCGAAGTTCAGCGTGTATTCGCCCCAGGGCGCCGGCAGCAGCTTGAGCGGCTGGGCGAAGCGCTGCGCCCCGCGGGAGGCGCGGCGGAAGCCGGCCTCGTCCAGCATCCGCTCCGCCCGCGCCCGGTCGAAGGGATAGGGCGCCGGCCGCGGCACGTAGAAGGCCGCCGAGGAGGAGGGGATCGGCCCGGTGCCGAGCTTGGCATAGCCATAGAGGAAATTCTCGATGAAGAATTCGAGGTCGAGCGCATGGCACAGCGCCCGCCGCACCCGCACATCGGAAAGCTCCTGCCGCCGCAGGTTCATCTCCATGACGGTATGCGCGGTATTGGCCTCGTTGCCCTTCGTGCTGACCGTGAAGCGAGGATCCTTGGACAGCCGCGCGATGTCGGAGAGCGACAGGCTGGAATAGGGCGACAATTGCACCTGCCCGCTCTCGATCGCCGCCGCGCCCGCGGCGCGGTCCGGGATGAAGCGCCAGACGATGCGGTCGAGATAGGGCAGCCCGTTGCCGCGCCAGTAATTCGGGTTGCGCTCCGCCATCAGGAACTGGCCGCGCTCATACTGGACGAATTTGAAGGGGCCGGTGCCGATCGGCGCGGTATTGGCGGGGTTGGCGCGGATATCCGTGCCTTCATAGACATGCGCTGGGATGACATGGCCGAGGTCGGGCAAGGCCCGCAGCAGCAGCCCCTGCGGCATCGGCCGGCTGAATTTGAAGATTGCGGTATGGGCGTCCGGCGTCTCCACCCGGTCGAGGAACTGATACAGCGTGGTGCCGTAGTTCAGGATCTTCTTCCAGCACTCCATGGCGCTGAAGGCCACGTCCTTGCTGGTGAAGTCCTTGCCGTCATGCCAGGTGACGCCGCGGCGCAGGCGGAAGCTGTGGGTGAGGCCATCCGGCGCGCTCTCCCAGCTCTCGGCCAGCACGCCGACGGGCTCGCCCTGCGCGTCCAGGTCGACCAGCGGCTCCACCATCTTGGAGGCCATGACATAGACGCCGGTCGAGGCCTGGATGGCCGGGTTCAGCACCCGCTGCTCGCTGTTGATCTGGACGGTCAGCGTGCCGCCGCGCTGCGGCGTGCCCTGGGCCGCGGCCATATCGGGCCAGAGGCCCGCGGCCGTCAGCCCCCCCGGCTCCGGTCAGCGCCTGTCTGCGCGTCAGCAGCATGGTTCCAGCTCCCGCTCTTGCTGGCGGCGATATGCCGGGTTGGCGGCATTCCATGCAAGACCGGTCCCGGCAGGCCCCCCTGGGGCATCAGCCCCGGAAGGCCAGGATCACCCCATGCGCCGCCCCGGGCGGCACGGCGAGGCCGCCGGGCCCCTCCGCCGCCGCCACGCCCGCCGCCGCCAGGCAGCGCGCGGCGGCGGCCCGGTCCGCCACGCGGATCGCCAGGGTCGCCGGCCCCGCCTCCGGCAGGCCGGAGAGGTCGAGGCCGGGATAGCGGGCGGCAAGCTGCCCCCGCGTCAGGAAGGTGAGCGGCGCGGCGCCGGTCTCCAGCCGCATCGCGCCGTCCGGCTCGGCCGCCGGCGCGCGGTCCAGCACCCGCGCCACGCCGGCCGCGGCCGCTGCCGGGTCCGCCGCCAGCACCTCGATCCCGGCCAGGCCCTCGGCGGTATTGGGGTGGTCCATCAGGCCGGGCACCCAGGTGGCCTCCGGCGTCAGGTGCTGGCAGGCAAAGAGGCGCAGCCCCGGCGCCGGCATCTCGGCCAGGTGGAAGGTGTTGAAGCGCGTCTCGGTCTGGCCGCCGCCGGGCAGTTCCACCGGGCGGCCGAAGCGCATCACCGGCAGGGTCGGCACGCCGCGGGCGGCGACCTCGGCGGCGCCCTCGGCTGCGTCATGGGCGCGCAGCGCGATGGCGGTCATGCCCTCCCGCGTCTCCAGCACGGCGCGCCAGCGGGCATTGGCCTCGGTCGGCGCCAGCACGCCCAGGATCTCGAAATAGTCCCGCCGCAGCATGATGCAGTGGTTGCCGGTGCCCATATGCGCGGAATGCACGCCGCGCGGCGCCACGGTGAAGCCGAGCCGCGCGAAGCCGTCCCGCGCCACCGCCAGGTCGCGCACCAGCACGACGCAATGATCGATCCCGCCGATATGCCGCAGCATGGTCCCACCCTTTCCTGCCGGGCGGCAGCCTGGACGAGGCGGGGCGGCCTGTCTCCCGGAAATTGGCGCCGGCCGCCGCTGCCTCGACACCGCGCCGCCGGTCCCGGCAGAGTGCCCGCCCCGGAAAGGACCGCGCCATGAACGAGGACACCAGGCGGAAGCTCGCCGCCGTCTCCACCGCGACGCTCACCACCGTGCTGTTCAAGCACGGCTTCCGCAACGCCTTCCTCCAGGGCGTGCGGCTCATCAACCCGGCGGCGCCGCGCCTGGTCGGCCCCGCCTATACGCTGCGCTACATCCCGGCGCGGGAGGACCTGGACAGGCTGGACGCCTTCCTCGACCCCGCGCATCCGCAGCGCCGCGGCATCGAGGAATGCCCCCCCGGCGCGGTCTTCGTGGTGGACAGCCGCGGCGACCCGAAGGCGGCGAGCGCGGGCGGCATCCTGCTCACCCGGCTGATGCGCCGCGGCGTGGCAGGAGCCGTCACCGATGGCGGCTTCCGCGACACGCCGGAACTCGCCGCGATGGACTGGCCGATCTACCACGCGGCGCCGAGCGCGCCGACCAACCTGATCCGCCACCATGCGGTGGACCTGAACGTGCCGATCGCCTGCGGCGAGGTGCCGGTCTATCCCGGCGACATCATGGTGGGCGATGGCGAGGGCGTGGCCTGCATCCCCGCGCATATGGCCGAGGCGGTGGCGGCGGAAGCCTTCGAGCAGACCGTGGTGGAGGATTTCGTGCAGGAGCGGGTGGAGGCCGGGCACAGCATCCGCGGCCTCTACCCCATGACCGATCCGGCGAACCGCGAGCTGCTGGCGGCTTGGCGGAAGGAGCGGGGGCGGTAGCGCCGGCGCGCCGCGGCGAGGCCGAGCAGCCCGAGGGCCAGCAGCCCGGCCGTGGCCGGCTCCGGCACCGTGGCGGTGAAGCGCACCGGCAATTCGCTGTCCCCGGGACTGGGGCCGCCGGTGAAGGGCGGCGCCGAGAAGAATTCCACATGGCCGGGGGGCGAGGTGAAATCCGCGAAGAACGGGTTGGCGAAGCTGCCGTCGGCGAGGGCGAAGCCGAAGCCGTTGCCCGTCAGTTGCGGCCCGGTGGCGCTGAGCAGGTTGTCCACGGCGAAGGGCTCGTTGCCCGGGATGGGCGTGCCGGTGGGCTGCAGGCCGGTGATCGCCGCGCCGTTGCGGGTGCCGGTGATGCCGGTGATCCGGTAGAAGCCCGCGGCATCCGCGGTATCCGTGGTGGTGAGCGTGCCGCCGGCGGCGATGCCGGCGCCGCTGTAGCTCCAGTTCCAGACCAGCGCCGCCCAGGCCGGCGGCGGGGCGGCGAGGGCCAGGCAGAGGCCCAGCGCGATAAGGGCACCCAGGCGGTTGAAGCTGCTGCTGGCCGGCATTCTTCCTCTCCCTTTGGGCTGGCGGGGCGGGCGGCGGAGCCCGGCGCAGCCTAGCTTTCCCGGGACGGCCGTTGGCTTCACGTTTCGTGTTGGTGCCGTGTGGGGGCCGCGGCGTGGCTTGTTCCGCCTCGCGGGGAAGGATCGGCCCGGCGGCGCTTGCCCGGCACAGAGCCCGCTGCCTGGAGGGTGTGAGCGCGGTCATTGCCACCGGCCGTAGCCGATCCATCGCTCCCTGCCGCACTGCCTCGTCGCGGCTCAGCCCCTCGCCGCGCAACTGCTTGACGCGGTTCAGCATGACCAGGCCATTCAGCACTGCCACACCGGAGAGTGCGATGAAACCGACTGCGGCCGGGACCGAGAGCGGCATGTCCCGGAGCCATGGCGTCGCGATGCCGCCCGTCAGCGCCAGGGGTACCGCGCTGAAGACCAGCAGGGCATCGCGCGGCGAGCCGAGTGCGGCATGGAGCAGCAGGAAGATCAGGAAGAAGACCCTGGGCACCACCACCATAAGCCGCTGGCGTGCCGCCTCCAGGTTCTCGAACTGCCCACCCAGGTGATGGAATAGCCGGGGGGCAGCTGCACCTCGCGTTCCACCCGCGCCTGCGTCTCCGCCATCACCGGCCCGCTGCAGCCGGCGCGTGTTCGATGTCGCTCGGCAGAAGACCCTGCCGGACGCCGTGGAGGTGCGCCGGCCTGCCCCTGTCCAAGCCTCACCGCGGCGCCGATCGGCGGCCCGGCCTATGTCGCCAAGGGCCGTCTCATGGAGGCGATCGACGACGTCGCGGAGGTGCTGACCGGTGGCGGCACCCATGCCGCCAACGATATGGCGGCGCCGGGTATCGCCGGCGTGGAGTTCGTGGTGGCGAAGCCGTGCCGATGCTGGAGCCGGTCTTCTGCCCCTACCGGCCGAGCCCCAGAACCCAGGCCCGCCCCATACTCATGGCAGGCCGGAGATCCGGCCCCGCTTCGGAAGGGTTCCTCGAAGCGGCTCCCCGCCTGCCCCCGAATGGCTGTGGTCAGGGCTTCACCAGCCCGGCCCGCCGCAGCATCGGGGCCATCGATTCGGAACCCTTGGCCAGCAGCGCCTCGTACTCGCTCCCCGGCAGCGCCTCAGGATCCACTCCCGTTGCGGCAATCTGCTCGGCGACCGCAGGGTCGCGCAGGGCGGCCAGCGCCGCGGCTTCGAGCTTTGCGACGATCTCGCGCGGCGTCCCCTTCGGCACCCCTACCCCGAGCCAGGAGTCGATCTCCACGTCGTAACCCGCCTCCCTGAAGGTCGGAACCTCGGGGAACTCCCGCCAACGCATGGGGCTCGCGGAAGCGAGGAAGCGTAGCTGGCCCGCACGGATCTGCGGCACAACGTCCGAGGGGTTCTGCACAATGACGTCGACCTGGCGGCCCAGCAGGGCGACGAGGGTCTCGGCGCCCGACCTGTACTGCACCTGCTCGAACCTCGCCCCGGTCAGGCGGGCAAGCTCGAACAGGGCGAGGTTGTTCGGGGCTGAAGGCGCTCCGAAGAACAGGCCCGGCCCGGCCTTTCCTGCACGGACGAGATCCTCGATCGTCCGGTACGGCGAGTCCGCACGCACCGTGACGCCGTAGCGGAAGCGCCCGTACCCCGCGATGAAGTCGAAGCTCCCGATGGTGTACGGCACATCCCGCAGATGCGGCTGGATGGCGATGGTGGAGTAGGTAATCACGCCGATGGTGTAGCCATCGGGCCTCTGCGTCGCGACGAAGGCGGGCCCGATCGTGCCCTCCGCCCCTGGGCGGTTGACCACCACAACAGGCTTGCCGAGCTGCCTTTCCAGCCCTTTTGCGAAGGCCCGTGCCGAAACATCGGTATTTCCGCCAGCGCCGTAATTCACGACGAGCTGGATTTCCCTCTCCGGCCACTCGGCGCGGGCGCCAGCCGTGCCGAGCAAGAGGATTCCCCCCAGCACGGCGGGCAGCCATTTCCACGTGGTCGCGATCCTCATTGGGCGAATCTCCCGTTCACTTCGTATGGTCTGATGGGCAGGCCCGCTTTCGGCCTTCACGCCAGCGAAATCGCGCCCGGTGGTGCACGCCCCCTGATCCAAGGCCGCTCGCGGCGCTGTCCGCCGAGCCTGATCCGGCGTGCAGGGAAGCGCTTCTGCGTCAGGGCAGGCATGGCCAACGCCATGTCCGCCAGGCCCGGCGTGGAATCAGCCTTCGAGCGTGAGCCCGAGGCGGCGGACCATGTTGCGCTCGTACTCGACGCGTTCGACGATGAAGCGGCGGTAGCTCTCCGTATCGGAATAGACCAGCGGCATGTCGAACTGGGCGCGGACCTTCGCATTGTCCGGATCGAAGAGCGCGGCCTTGAAGGCGTCGTGCAGCACGCGGACGATACCCTCGTCCATACCCTTCGGGCCGCTGATCCCGTAGGGCGAGGTCACGACCATGTCATGGCCAAGCTCCTTCAGCGTCGGCACGTCGGGGAAGCGCGCCGCGCGTTCGCCGGACCAGACCGACAACGCCCGCATCGCGCCCGATTCGACGAAGGGGCCCCAGGCGGAGCTGTCGCAGATCATGTCCACATGGCCGCCGATCACCGCCGTCACGCCCTCATTCGCGCCGCGATAGGGCACATGGGTCAGTTCGATCCCCTCGCGCTCCTGGATCGTCTCCATCGCCAGATGGTTCGAGGTGCCGACGCCGCTGGTTGCATAGGTCAGCTTGCCGGGATTGGCGCGGGCATAGGCGACCATGTCCTTCCATGTCTGGAAGCGGCTGTTCGCCTTGACGGCCGTGCCGAAGAGCCAGCCGGTCAGGCCGATGATATGGGTGAAGTCGGCGATCGGGTCCCATTGCGGCGTCCGCATCATCCAGGGGCGCCGCAGCACGGAAAGGTGCATCTGCGTCAGGGTGTAGCCATCCGGCTGCGCCTGCTGCGCGACCGTCATCGGCCCGAGCGTCCCGCCGGCGCCGGGCCGGCTCTCCACGACGATGGGCTGGCCCAGTGTGCGCGTCGCGATCTCGCACAGCGACCGCACCTGCGCATCGGCAGATCCCCCCCGCGGGCCAGGGAAAGACCAGCCGGATGGGCCTTTCAGGGTAGCGCCCCTGCGCCAGGGCGGGCACCGCCAGCATCGCGCCGGCCAAGCCCAGGACGGAGCGGCGGGTGGAATGGGTGCTGCCGCGCGGTTCAGGCAAAGGCTCTTCCTTGGGCATCCGAATCTCCTCCGGCATTGGTGCCGTTCCAGGCTTCCGCCGGCATCACGGCATGTAGCTGCCGCCGCCGACGTCGATGGTCGTGCCGGTGAGGTAGGCCGCGGCATCCGAGGCAAGGAAGGCCACGACCTCGGCCACATCCTCGGGCTCGCCGAGCCGCCCGAGCGGAATGCGGGCGAGGAAGGCCTCGTTCATGCCCGGCGCGGCACCGGCGACCATGTCGCTCTTGATGCGGCCGGGCGCGACGCTGTTGACGGTGATGCCGCAAGGGCCAAGTTCCGCCGCGAGGTTGCGCGCGAAGCCCATCAGCCCGGTCTTGGATGCGCCGTAGTAGGCGCCGGTGATGGTGCTCGGCACTCGTGCGGCCTGGCTTGTCATCATCACGATACGGCCCCAGCCACGCTTCTTCAGCACGGGGATCGCCTGCCGGGAGAGCATGAACGGGCCGGTGAGGTTCACGTCCATCACCCGGCGCCATTCCTCGGTGGGGATGTCCTCCACCAGGCGCTTGCGGCCGTTCACCTTGGGCGAGATGCCGGCATTGTTCACCAGCACGCCGAGGCGCTGCCACCAGTCGCCAAGCGCTTCCGGCAGGGCGGCGATCGCGGCTTCGTCGGCGACATCGAGACGGATCGCGCGCGCCTGATGCCCGGCTGCGGCGATATCGGCCGCGGTGGCATCGACGCCGTCAAGAACGTCGGCGAGGACCACCGGATGGCCCGCCGCGGCGAGGCGCCTCGCAATGGCTGCACCGAGGCCGCGCGCGGCTCCGGTGACGAGGGCGACACGATCGGCGTTGCTCATGACGGTGTCCTTGATGCGGGCATGGCAGGATTCCTCCGCTCAGCCATCGACGCTGATGCCGAGCCGTTGCACGAGGGCACGTTCACGCGCCGTCTGCTCCGTGACGTAGCGCGTATATCCGGCAGGGTCGAAATAGGCGAGCTGCAGGTCGAAGCGCGCACGGATGGCGGCATTGGCCGGTTCGAACAGGCCTTCCTTGAAGGCCTCGTGCAGCCGTGCCGCGATGGCCGGGTCCATTCCCTTCGGCCCGCTGATGCCGTAGGGAGCAACCGAGACCAGGTCGACGCCGAGATCCTTCAGCGTTGGCACCGCCGGGAAGCGCGGCGAGCGTTCCGGCGACCAGACGTGCAGCGCGCGCATCTCGCCGGAATCGATGAAGGGGGCCCAGGCGGCGCTGTCGCTGACCATGTCCACATGGCCGCCGAGCGTCGCCGTCATTGCCTCCGCTCCGCCGCGATACGGCACGTGGGTCAGCTGGATGCCGAGCTTCTCCTGGATCTCGACCATCGTCAGATGCGGCGAGGAGCCTGCGCCGGTGGCGCCGAAGGTCAGCTTTTCAGGGTTGGCGCGCGCTTCCTCGACCACCTGCTGCCAAGTGCCGAAGCGGCTGTCGGCCTTCACCACCGTGCCGAACAGCCAACCGGCGAGGCCGATGATATGCGTGAAGTCGTCCACCGGGTGCCAGCGCGGCGTCCGCGTCATGAAGGGCCAGCGCATCACGGTGTGATGCATGATCGTCAAGGTGTATCCGTCGGGGCGCGCCTGCGCCGCCACCTGCTGCGGGCCAAGTGTGCCGGCGACGCCGGGGCGGCTGTCGATGACGATGGGTTGGCCGAGCACACGGCCGGCGGTCTCGCACATGCCGCGGATCTGCGCATCGGCCGACCCGCCGGAGGGCCAGGGAAAGACGAGCCGGATCGGGCGGTCCGGGAAGCGCGGCTGCGCCAGCGCAGGGGCCGCAAGAAGGCCGCCGAGCCCGAGGGTCGCACGGCGCGTCAGCCTGGCGGGCGCAAGGATGCTCGTCTGGTCGGTTGCTGTGGACATGGCTCGATACTCCTGGATCGTTGTCGGTTGTCGCTGTTGCATGGCCGCCCGGCGCGGGCCGCGCGGGCCCGCCGGCGGCTTCAGGGCATCAGGATCACCTTGCTCGCCGCGCGTTGGCGCGAGAGCTCGAACCCTTCCAACCCCCGCTGCAGCGGCATGCGATGCGTGATCATCGGCCGGTATGCCTCGGGATCACGCGCGAGCAGCGCGATGACGCTTTCCCAGGTCCGGTGCTCCGAACCATGCGAGGCACGAAGCTGGTGCCGGTTCCGGACGAAGGTCGTCAGCGGCAGGGAGAGCGGCGCAGCATGGATGCCCGCGACCACGAGAACCCCTTCCCGCTTCAGGACCGCCAGGGCGTCGGTGATGGAAGGCGGATGGCCGGTCGCCTCCAGCACCACGTCCACCAGCTTGCCACCGTTGGTCGCCAGCACCTGCTCAGCCAGAGGGCCTTCGGCGACATCGACGATGTCGTGGAAGCCGAGCTGGCGCAGCACCGCGTAGCGCGGCTGGTCCGCGCGGCCGGCGATGATCACCCGGCCCGCGCCGGCGGCCCGCGCCATCAGTGCCAGGCCCTGGCCGATGGTGCCGGGGCCGAGCACGAGCACGGTGTCGCCGATGCCGACCTCGCCGACCAGCACGGCCTCGGCCGCCACGGCCAGCGGCTCGACCAGGGCGCCGAGTTCCGCATCGACGGCGTCCGGCAGCGGCAGGGCGTTGCCGGCGGGAACATTGACGAAGCGCGCGAAGCCGCCATCGGAGGTGAGGCCGAGGCTCAGCCGCTCGCCGCGCAGGCGCGGGTCGCCCGGCCAGGCGGCCTGCCCGTCGCCACGCTGCAGCCGCGGATGCACGGCGACGCGCGTGCCCTCCGCCACCGCCGCCCCGGCGCCGACCGCGACGACGCGGCCGGCGACTCCATGGCCCATGGTCAGCGGCAGGCAGGGGACCATGTGGCCGTAGCCGTCGGTCCACTCATAGGCATGCACGTCGCTGCCGCAGATGCCCACGGCCTCGACCCGGACCTGGACCTCTCCCGCTTCCGGGGTGCCGGGCTCCGGCACCTCCAGCGCCTCAAGCCCGAATCCCGCCCGGGTCTTGCGCAGGGCGAGCATGGTCAGAACGGATCCGGGTAGTGGCCGGAGTAGATGTTCAGCGGCGGCCTGCCATTCGGGTCGGTGATGACCTCGATCAGCGCCGGCTTCCCGGAAGCGAAGGCCGCGTCGAGCGCGGGGCCCAGATCCTCGCCGCGCCCCACGCGCAGGCCCGAGATGCCGCAGGCCCGCGCGATCGCGGCGTGGTCCACCTCGGCGAAGTCGCAGGCGATGGTGTGGTCGCCGTACTTCGCATCCTCCGCGTGCTTCTGGAAGCCGAGGATGCCGTTGTTCAGCAGCACCACCGTCACCGGCACCTGCAGGCGGCGCAGGGTCTCGAGCTCGGCCCAGGAATGGGCGAAGCCGCCATCGCCGACGAGGCAGACGACGCGCTTGCCCGGCGCCGCGACCTGCGCGCCGATCGCCAGCGGCACGCCCCAGCCGAGGCCGGCCAGGCCACGCGGGCTGAGGAAGCGCTGACCGGCGCGCTTCGCGGTCATGTAGATGTTGATCCAGTTCGACGAGTAGGACGCGTCCGCGACCATGATGCCGTCGGCGGGCAGCCTCCTGTCGATCTCGGCGGCGACGCGCTCCGGCCGCACCGGGCCGCCGTCACGCATCGTCACGCTGGCGACCAGCCTGCGCCAGCCCTCGATCGCCTTGGCGATTTGCGCCTCCACCTTCGGGCGGGCGGCGGCACGGGCCGAGAGGTCCCGCCGCAGCATCGCTTCCCGCAGTGCCGCGAGCGTCAGCTTCGCATCCCCGGCAAGGCGCAGCGCCTCATAGTTGCGGCCGATCTCCGAGGGGTCGAGGTCGATGTGGATGTAGCGCGCGCCGCGCGGATAGAGCGTCCAGGAATCCGTGCCATTCTGGTTGGCGCGGTTGCCCACCAGGAGGACGACATCGGCCTCGGTCACCATCGGCTTCAGCTCGTGGGCACGGGCACCGCGGCCGAGGGTATTGCCCACCACGCCGATCGAGAGCGGATGCGTCTCATCCACGCTGCCCTTGCCCATGAAGGTGGTGGCGACGGGCAGGTGCGCATCCTGCTGCAGAGCCGCGAGCTCCGCCGCGGCATCGGAGATGTGGACGCCGCCGCCGGCGATGATCAGCGGCCGCTCGGCCCTGGCGAGCAGCTCCGCCGCCGCCTCGATGCGCGCCGGGTCGGCGAGGGTGCGGTCGAGCGGGAAGGTGCCGAGCACGGCGCGGCGCTGCGAGGCGGCCGTGGCCTTCTCGAGCAGCAGGTCGGCGGGCAGCAGCAGCACCGCCGGTCCGGGGCGGCCGGAGGTCGCCGCCGTGAAGGCCATGTCCACGTAATCCTCGAGCCGGTCGGCGCGGTCGATGCGGCGGACGAATTTGGCCACGCCCTCGAACAGCTTGATGTGGTCGAGTTCCTGGAAGGCGTTCTTGTCCACTGCGTCGCGAGTGACTTCCTGCACCAGCGCGATGACCGGGATGCCGACCTTCAGCGCTTCGGCGAGCGGCGGCACCAGCAGCGTCGCGGCCGGCCCATTCTGGGCCGTGACCACGCCCACCTTGCGGGAGATCCGCGCGTAACCGTCGGCCATCGTGCCGCCCATGTTCTCCTGCCGGTAGACGGTCTGGCTGATGCCGGCATGGGGGGCGGCGAGGTGGAAGGCGGAGGGCAGGCTCTGCCCGAAGGTGGTGGTCACGCCATGGCGCGCGAGGGCCTCCGCGAGGCGGAGGGCAACATTCGCATTTGCGGTGGCGATGGGGCCGGCATCCGGCATGTGGCGTCTCCAGCAATGATATGATATTTGCTATATCAAACAGCATATCGCTTGACAGGTCAACCCCAACCCCCGGAGAAGCGAGGCATGGCGGCTGACACGACCTTCCTGCCCGTGGACCGTGAGGTGACGCTCACGGAGAAGGTCTATGGGCGGCTACGCAGCGCTCTGGTCGGCGGACGGCTCGTGCCTGGGCAGAAGCTGGTCCACCGCCAATTGGCCGCTGAGCTCGGGGTCAGCCTGACTCCGGTGCGCGAGGCCCTGCTCCGGCTGGTCTCGGAAGGCGCGCTGGATCTGGATGCCCGTGGCATTGCCTGGGTGCCGCAGCTCCTGCCGGAGCGTTACGAGGAGATCATGGAACTCCGCATCGAACTGGAGGGACGCGCGGCGGCACGCGCGGCCGCCCTGGCAACCCCGGAGCAGATCGAGGCCCTCCGCGCCATCCACGCCCGCCTGATGCAAGCACGGCGCGCGGGGGATGCGGCCACGGTCCTGGCCGAGAACGAGCGCTTCCACTTCGGGGTGATCGAGATTGCCCGGATGCCGGTTCTCCGACGGGTCGTCGAGAACCTGTGGACCCAAGCCGGCCCGACGATCAGCCTCCTCTCCACCGTACCGCGTCCCGTGTCGCCCGCCGGCCACCCACACGACGATCTCCTGCAGGCGTTGGATGCACATGATGCGGCCGCAGCGGGCGCTGCGGTGGAACGCGATCTGCGGGAACACGCGGCGATCGTGGCACCGCTCCTGGGACGTGCCTCGACACATCACGACAGGATCTGAGACCTGGCCAGGCCAGCCGCGCGTATGGCAGGGCGCTCTGGCACCACCCCGGCAAGCCGATGCCGGCGCTGGTAGATGGAGACCACCTGCCAGGAGAGGTGAGCAACATCATGCCGGCGCTTCTGGGGCTGCGGTGTGAAAGGCGGGGTATGGACCAGCCGAGCGGTCAGCCGCGGCGGCGGAGCACCTCCTCTTCCACGTCACGCAGCTGGTCCTTGCCGAAGAAGATCTCCTCGCCGACGAAGAAGGTTGGCGAGCCGAAGGTGCCGCGGGCGACCGATGCCTCGGTGTTGTGCGCCAGCTCCTGCTTCACCTCGGGGGACTGAGCAAGCTCGAGCAGGCGCTTGGCATCGAGGCCGTTGTCCGCGAGGACCGACCGGATGACCTCTGGCTCGTCCATCTTCTTCGGCTCGCTCCACATGTTGTGGAAGACGACCTCGACATAACGCTCGAAGCATCCCTCGTGCCGGGCCGCGACGGCGCCGCGCATGAGGGTGAGCGTGTTCACCGGGAAATGCGGGTTGCGGCGGAAGTCGGTGATGCCGTGCCGCGTGAGGAAGCGGCGCGTCTCCAGCTCCATGAAGGCCCGCTTGCTCGGGATGTCCCGGAAGGCCTCCGCCGGGGAGCGGTTGCCCGTCGCCTTGAAGACGCCGCCGAGCAGGATGGGCACGTAGCGGAAGCGCACCCCGGTTCGCCGCTCGATCTCCGGGATGACCCGGTGGGCGAGGTAGGCGTTCGGGCTGCCGAAGTCGAAGTGGAACTCGATCTCGCTCATCTCACCACTTCTCCCCATGGGGCCGGAGGTCCAGCTCATGCGTCCAGGCGTCGCGCGGCTGCAGGTGCAGCTGCCAGTAGGTCTCGGCGATGGAGGCCGGGTTCACCAGCTCGTCGGCCTCGAAGCTGTCCTGGCCTCGCTCGCGCCGCCGCTCGCGCACCCAGGCCGTGTCCACGCCCGCATCGATCACCAGGTGGGCGACGTGGATGCCCTTCGGGCCGAGCTCCCGCGCCATGCTCTGCGCCACGGCCCGGAGGCCGAACTTCGCGCTGGCGAAGGCTGCATAACCGGAGCCGCCGCGCAGGCTGGCGGTGGCGCCGGTGAAGATGATGGTGCCGCGGCCGCGCGGCAGCATCAGGCGGGCCGCCTCGCGCCCGGCGAGGAAGCCGGAGTAGCAGGCCATCTCCCAGACCTTGCGGAACACACGCTCGGTGGTGTCGAGGATGGGGAAGTTGACGTTGGCGCCGATGTTGAAGACGCAGACCTCGAGCGGCGCGGCACGCTCGGCCTCGGCCAGGAATTCGATGATGGCCTCCTCCTTCCGCGCATCGAGGGTGTGGCCGCTGCACCGGCCGCCCGCCGCTTCGATTTCGGCGACCAGCGGCGCCAGCTTCTCGCCGTTGCGGCGCCCGGCGAGGACGGCGTAACCGCCCGCCGCGAAGCGGCGCGTGATGGCGCCGCCGATGAAGTCGCCAGCACCGACTACGGCAGCGGAGGCGTTGCGTGGGGTATCCATCCTGGTCGTCTCCTCGTTATGATCTGGCCTCGTCTGGCGCGGGCCCGCTTGCCGCCTGCTGGGCCAGCTGCTGCTTCAGGATCTTGCCGGTGGGGTTGGTCGGCAGGGCATCGAGCAGGACGATCCCGGCCGGGCGCTTGTAGGGCGCGAGCCGCGCGGCGGCGAAGGCGGCGAGGCCTGCTGCGCTGGTGGCCGCGCCGGGGCGCAGCTGGACGAAGGCGACCACCTCCTCGTTGCCGGGCACCTTGCGCCCGACCACGGCGGAGAGCGTGACATCCGGATGCGCGTTGAGCACTGCCTCGATCTCGGGCGGGTAGACGTTGAAGCCGGAACGAATGATCAGCTCCTTGCTGCGGCCGACGATCCAAAGCGCCCCGTCCTGCATCCGGGCAAGGTCCCCGGTGTTGAACCAGCCCTCCGCGTCGATCACCGCGGCGGTCAGATCCGGGGCGCGGTAGTAGCCCTGCATGAGCCCGGGGCCGCGGACATGAATCTCGCCGACCTCGCCCGGGGCGACGGGCTGGTGGTCGGGACCGAGGAGGCGGAGTTCGATGCCCGGAATGGGCTCGCCCACGGACTCGTCGCGGCGGGGCTTGTCGGACGAGGTCATCGCAATGGTCGGCGAGCATTCGGTGATGCCGTAGCCGTTGTTCAGCGGCAGGCCGAAGAGCTGTTCGATCCCCTCCTTCAGGTCGAGGTCGAGGGGCGCGCCGGAAGCGGAGATCAGCGCCAGGTCGGGCAGGTCGAGCCGGGTCACGCCCTTCGTGGCGCAGTGCTCGCGGATGCGCTGGAACATCGCCGGGACACCGAGGAACCGGGTGATGCGCTGCCGCTCCAGGGTGGCGAGCGCCGCCTCGGGCTGGAAGCGCGGCGCGAAGTGCACCGAGCCGCCGGACATCAGCGTGGCTGTCAGGACCGTGGAGAAGCCGACGATGTGCGCGAGCGGCAGGATACCGTAGAGGCGGTCGCCGGGCCCCATCTTGCGCATCACCCGGGCGGTCGTGGCGATGAACAGGATGTTGTGGTGGGACAGCATGACGCCCTTGGGCGCCCCGGTCGTGCCGGAGGTGTAAAGCAGCACGGCGACTTGCTTTGCCGGGTCGGTGGCCGCGGGCTCGGGCACCACGTCCGGCGCCAAGGGCCCGAGCGCCAGTGGGCCGACATCGGGTAGGTCGAGGAGTGCGGCGCCGTGCCGCTCGGCATGGGCGCGGGCGTCGGGGGAGACGGCGGCGGTGTAGAGCACGCGCCGCGCGCCGGAGTGGTCTCGGATCAGGTCGATCTCGCGCGCGCTGAGGCGGGCATTGACGTTCACGACCCAGGCATCCGCCGCCGAGATCGCCAGGATCAGGACGGCCTGGGCAATACCGTTCTCGGCCACCACCATGACCCGGTCGCCGGGCCGGACGCCGTGTTGCCGCAGCCAGTCGCGGAGGAAGCCGACGTTCCGGGCGAGCTCGCCGTAGGTCCAGGCCCGCCCCTCTTCGGCCAGCGCAGGGGCGTCCGGCGTGCGTTCGGCCCAAGGCTCGATCACCTGGTCGATCCTGGCGGGCAGGGCCGCCATGGCCGAGGCGAGCCTGTGATCGAGGGAGGGGGCCGTTCCTTGGGTCGCCATGCGTCTCCTACCTGAGTTTGATTTTTGAACTTACAGTCGGAAGGTGCGTTTGAAATCTGAACCCGTCAAGCATAAAGTTGTCCGGCGGCTTGGGCCTCGGGGAGAGAGTGGTCGATGCGTTGGCGGGAGTTGGGCGAGCAGGAGTGCTCAGTGGCCCGGACGGTATCCGTGATCGGCGACCGCTGGACCCTGCTGGTCCTGCGGGAGTGCTTCCTGCGCGTGCGCCGCTTCGAGCAGTTCCAGGAGCGGCTGGGGATCACCCGTCCCGTGCTTGCCGAACGGCTTCAGAAGCTCGTGGACGCGGGGGTGCTGGAGAAGGTGCCCTACCAGGAGCGCCCGGTACGCCACGAGTACCGCCTGACGCCCCGCGGCCTCGACCTCTACCCCGTGCTCATGGCGATCGTGCACTGGGGTGACGTCCACATGGCCAAAGACGGGCGCCGCCCCCTGTTGCACCGGCACAAGCTCTGCGGGCACCTGTTCGATCCGGTCATGGTCTGCTCGGAATGCGCCGCGCCGCTGAATGCGCGCGAGGTGACCGTGGAGCCAGGTTTACGGGGCGACGCGGGGGGAGCCGGGAGAGGCAGCAGAAGCGAAGATGCCATTGCCAAAACGCCGAGCCCGGCCATCGGGGATCACTTCGCCCGACTAACCAGCGCAGAAAGCCACCGCCTTTCTGCAAGGCGCGTCGGACCGAGCGGTAGGCCCCCAGCTCCTCGGCCCGGGCGGCTGTCGGGCGACATGCAAAACCCATCCGGCGGCGACGTCAGGAACCCAGCCACCCCTGGCTGGCAGGGGAGAGACAGGGTGTCTGACCAGATGAGCGGTGTTCCGCCCGTGGCCGACGGGCGGAGTCAATGGATGAGGATGTCGCAGGGCTCAACAGCCCCGTCCAGCCCGGATTCCGTCCTGAAGGCGGATTCCTGGACGGCTTCTGCCGCATCTACTTTCGGGACCGCTCCTATGTGGCACCATGGCCACTTCGGGCACTGCTCCCGAAAGGCTGAATCCGCCACGAATTGGTCCAGGGCTCTCCCTGCACGCGACCGTGACGCCACGAGTAAGGGCCACGGCGTTACCCTTCAAAGTTGTATAGGAGGGGCAAAAAATGCCGGAAACGGTTGTTTTCGCTGCGGGCATCAGCCAGGTCTCTCCCGCGGGTGACGCCTATATCGACGGGGTGCTCTGCGGCTCCAAGTGGAACGGGCCCGTCTCATTCTCCTTTCCCGACACGGCCTTGATCTATGAGGGAGCCTCCGAAGCGGAGAGCAACTTCGCCCAGGTCTCCTTCGCGCAGATGCAGGCGGCGCGCTGCATCCTCACGGGGTCGTCCAGCTACGCCGGCGGCAACAGCGCCGAGCGCGCCATGTCGGTGACCTGGTTCACCCATCTCGACATTTTCGACGCGGGCTTCGGCGACGCCGACATCCGGCTGGCTCAGTCCAGCAAGCCCCCGACCGCATGGGCTTACTATCCCGGGCTCCATGATATCTCGGGTGACGTGTGGTTCGGCACAGCCTACGCCGGCACCGAGTTCGACTACCGCAATCCCGTCCTTGGCAACTATGCCTACCACTCCGAGCTCCATGAGCTGATGCACGCGCTCGGCCTCAAGCACGGCAACGAACAGGGGGGCGTTGCGGATGTCGCGGTCCCGTCCGACCGGGACGGCCAGGAATTCACGGCAATGAGCTACCGCAGCTATATCGGCAGCACGACACTTGCCGACACCTATGAGCGTTGGGGCGCAGCACAGACGCCCATGATGCTCGACATCGCCGCCCTGCAGGCCCTCTACGGCGCCAACTATGACAGGGTGGGGCTATCCGATGTGTACCAATGGAGCCCTGTCACCGGAGAAATGTTCATCAATGGCGTCGGCCAGGGGGCACCTGGCAACGGCGCCGGGGGGCAGCGCCAACCGCATTTTCCTCACCGTCTGGACCGCCGGTGCGGACGCCACCTACGACTTTTCGAACTATGCGACCGGCGTCTCGGCCGACCTCCGCCCGGGCCAGTGGTCCGTCACCTCCCAGACGCAACTCTCCTACCTCGGCGACGGCCACTATGCCCGCGGCAATGTCTTCAATGCCCTGGAGGCCGATGGAAATCCTGCCTCGCTCGTGCGCAATGCCGTCGGGACCGCACAGGCCGACACGATCATCGGGAATGAGGTCAGCAACACGCTCACCGGCGGAAAGGGCAATGACACCCTCACTGGCGGAGGTGGGACCGATACCTTCATCCTTTGGGATGGCGACGGGGCCGACATCATCGCCGATTTCGCGAGTGGTCAGGACATGCTGCTGATCCACGGCGTGGCGGCCAGCCAGGTCAGCATCAACGATGCCGCCTCAGGGGGGCTGACGGTGAGCTACGGAGGCGCCCGCATCTTCCTTGCCGGGCTTGCCGGGCTCTCGACCGGGGACATCATGCTCGACAGCGGCGCGATGGCACTGATGCCCACCGCGCCGCCGGCACAGATCGGCAATGGCACGAATTGGGGCGCTGCCCCGGCCGCGGTCACTGTCTCCGACCAGATTTTCGGCGGCCAGACCTATACCATCACCGCGACAGCCGCAGCCTGGAACACGGTGAAAGGAATTCAGGCGGCGCCTCCTGCCTGGGACGTCAGGTATGATACGCACCTCGCCTACGACAATTTCGTGGTGGCCAAGCTCGACCTCCGTGCGGCCGGGACGCGAGACCTCGACATCCTCGAAATCGGTGCAAAGCGTGGCGAGGTGACGCTCGGTGACGGCGACGACGTCTTCACCTGGATTGCCCATTCCAATGGAGGTGCCATCTCAGAGAATACGATGGTCATCCGCACCGGTCAGGGAAACAACACCGTCCGGGTCAGCGCGGCCGGCCTGTCAACCCTCGACGATGGCCACAACAGTGGAGACGGCAGCCTCTGGAATCCCAGCTACACGGGGAACAAATCGGCCGCCGAGGTCTTCCTGGGCAACGGCAACGATACCATCGTCGTTGATGGTTGGGTGAAGCTGATTGCCCATGGAGGCAGCGGCTACGGCTCTATCAAAGCAGGCGCCGGCGCCGACACGATCATTGCCGGATCGGGTGGCGGCGAGTTCTCCGGAGGTACTGGCAAGGATACCTTCGTCTTTGCCCCCCGGAGCCGGCCATGCCGTGATCCGGGACTTCAGGTCCGGAGTGGATGTTTTGCAGTTTCAGGGCGTCGCTGACACGGCGATACACACCACGAAGGCAACTGAACTCGGCACAGCCGGCCTCCTGGTGACCTACGACGCTCTGGGCGCCAGTGTCTTCCTGGCTTCTGTGGCAAAGCTGGGGGCCGCTGATCTCCTGTTCGCCTGACCCTTGCCACGATACCACGTAACCGCCACGCGGAGGGAGATCCCGGCTCCTTCCTGCTCCGGCTCGAATAGGGTTGCCTTGCCAGGGCCGCAAGCGCTATCGCTTGCTCACGGACCCGTGATGTGCCGGCGTCCTGACGGAGCACCGGTGCATGGGGTCGATCAATCCAACAGGGTACAGCGTCTCCGGCGGTGCGGCCGTGGCGCCGTTGCCGTCCGGGACGAGTCCTCCACCTCCGAATCCTGATCCAGGCATGCTGCCCCCGGCGCTCTTCCAGGCGCCTCTCGGCGCGTGGAGCAGCTTCGAGCCGATGGTCCGCATCGGACCACGGCTCATCGAGGGCATCGATTACGCGGCCTTCGCCGCGACCGGCGGCTGGAACTCGGTCACGGCCGTCCAGAGTGCGCCGGCATCCTGGGACCCCGAATACGCGCCGAAGCTGGCCTTCACCAACTTCAAAGACCTGGAGCTTGACTTCCACACCGCAGGCCCCGTCGCGCTCGATGTGCTCGCCATCGGTGCGAAGCATGGCTCAGTGACGACCGGCGGCGGTGATGACCATGTGGTCTGGGACGCCCATAGCGACATGGGCGGCACGTCCGCGAATACCATGGTGATCGCCACCGGAGCTGGGGACGACACAATCCTGGTGACATCCATGGGTCATTCGAGCTTCGATGCGGGCTTGGATGCCGGTGATCTCCGGGACGGTCCCTATGACGGCCGCTTCTCCTTCGCCGCCGTCACTGCCGGCGGCGGCAATGACACCATCACGGCGCAAGGCCTGACGTCGCTGCGTGCCAATGGTGGCGCGGGTACCGACCTCATCCATGGCGCCGGCGGGCAAGACACCATCATCGGCAGCCGGGGTGACGATCTCCTGTCCGGCGGCGGCGAAGCTGACAGCTTCGTCTTCAGGCCCGGTGACGGACACGACACCATCGCCGATTTCATGCCGGGAGTGGACCGCCTGGCCTTCCACGGCATCTCCGCCGCCGAGGTCTCGACCCAGGCCGTCGTCATCGACGGCAATACTGGCCTCCTGGTGACCTACGGTACGGCGGGAGACACGGTATTCCTGGCCGGCGTTCTGCACCTCTTGGCCTCGGATCTCGTATTCTAGGGCCGTTGTCCCACGTTCCCGCCACGGCGATGGGCCTGCTACTGGACCCCAGCCGCTCCCGACCCAGGGCAAGGCGAGCAGCCCCAGCATAGCGCCAAAGTCGGCCAGGCACCGAATGTGGCGTCACTCCCCGACGCAGTGACGAGCATCCGGGCGGGAATCCGGATCGTCCGGCGGCAGCCTGCTTCTGCGGGCAGGTGTCTTTGCTGCACGCCACCTCCCCCCCAATCGTCGGCAACGCGCATTTGCGTGGCCTGGATGCCACAGTGTTGTGGCTGCAAAAATGCGAGCCCAGCGCCTGTGCTACCATCCAGCCCATGCTCGATGATGTCTGGATCCTCGGCCTTGCTTTGGGTTCCATCGCCGTCCCCGGACTGTGCCTCGTCCGCAGCAGGGGCTGGCGAACCGCGGCGGGAGCAGCCTGCCCCGCCATCACTGCACCGGAGGCGAGCGGGGGGGAAGCAGGAAGAGGTTCTGGCCCCGACGATCGAAGCCGCAGAGCAGCAACTCGCACTGCTCTACCGACGTATGCGGGCCTATCTGCGCGACCCCTATGACTACGCCGGATCCCGGATCACCAGCGAGCTGGCCTTCGAGCAGTGCCTGGACCTGGCTGTCAGCCTCAACATCCGCATGAGCGATCTCTCTGGCGCCGCATCTGCAGGGGCCGAGGAGCGCGATCGTATTCGCGGACTGGTTCTGCAAGGCCTCCTGGTAAGCCACCGATTGCTGAGCCGACCACCAAATTGGTAGCGCCCCGCTGGGTTCCGCGCGGCGGTCCCGGCATGGCGACGCTTCCTGCCTTCCGCAAGCTCGATCCGACCACCTCTGTCAGATCGCACCAGCCGCTGCGGTGCGGATTCATGGCCGGACTCTCAGTTGCGCTGGCGCCTCAGGAAGGTCGGGACATCAAGCGCCTCCTTGCCAGCCGCCACGCTGCCTGGCTTGCTGGCATCAGCCGGCACGGCAACGAGCTTGGCTGGCATCGCCAGGGGAGGGGCCAGCGGCGGCGTGGGTGGAGATGGCACGGCCGGCGGAGCGGGAAGCCCACGGCCGGCACCGGGCTTCCTCTGCCCCGCCGTCGGCTCCAGGGGGTCGATGCCGGTGGCCACGACGGAAACGCGGATGCGGCCTGCCATCCCCTCCTCGAAGGCCGAGCCGACGATGATATTGGCGTCCCCATCCACCTCCTTGCCGATCCGGCTCGCGGCCTGCTCGAACTCGAACAGGGTCATGTCGTCGCCGCCGGTGATGTTGATCAGCACGCCGCGGGCGCCGCGCAGCGAGACGTCCTCCAGCAACGGGTTGCTGATCGCGGCCTCGGCGGCCCGCAAGGCGCGGTCGTTGCCCTCGGCCTCGCCGGTGCCCATCATGGCCTTGCCCATCTCCGCCATGACGGTGCGGATATCGGCGAAGTCGAGGTTCACCAGGCCGGGCTTGACCATCAGGTCGGTCACGCCGCGCACGCCCATGTGGAGGACGTTGTCGGCCATCCTGAAGGCCTCGGCGAAAGTGGTGCGCTCGGTCGCCGCCCTGAAGAGGTTCTGGTTCGGAACGACGATGAGGGTGTCCACATGCTGCTGCAGCTCCTGCAGCCCCTCCTCCGCGGCATGGCGGCGCCTCGGCCCCTCGAAGTCGAAGGGCCTGGTTACCACGCCGACGGTCAGCACGCCCCGCTCCCGCGCCATGCGGGCGATCACCGGCGCCGCCCCGGTGCCGGTGCCGCCGCCCATGCCGGCTGTGATGAAGGCCATCTGGGCGCCCTCGAGGTAGCGGCGAATCTCCTCCTCCGCCTCCTCAGCCGCCGCCCGGCCGATCTCGGGCTTGGCGCCGGCCCCCAGGCCCTGGGTGAGATGCATCCCGAGTTGCACCCGGCGCTCGGCGGCGCTCCGGGCCAGCGACTGCGCATCGGTGTTCGCCACCACGAACTCCACGCCGACGAGACCCATCGCCACCATGTTGTTGACGGCGTTTGTGCCGCCACCCCCGACGCCGATTACCGCGATGCGCGGCGTGGTCTCGGCATCGCGCACCGAATCCAGCGTGAGATTGAGGGTCATGGCCGAGGGCCCCGCAAAGGGCGGCCGTCTGGCCGGAAGCCGGGCGCCGCCGGATCCCAAGCGCCCGACACGATCACCCTCAGCGCCTCGCGCCTGCGCCGTGGGCGCAAGCGTGCTGTTCCGGACGGATGGAGCATCTCGGCTTTCCCCCGCCCGGCCCGTACGGCCCCCCGGCCACACGCCCCCACCGGGCAGACCGACTATAGACCCCACTGCGGGCGCCCCGCCTGAAGGATGATGCGACCGCCGGACGCATCTGCGTGTGGGAGCCGCTTGGCAACTGGCCGAGCAGGACCGCCAGCCTCCTGCCCTCGCCGCCGCCTTGGCCCGGCTGCGCGCCCAGACCCCGCGCTGTGGCAGCGGGGCATTGCCAAGCTGTGGGCCTTCGGCGCCATCGCCGCGGGGAGGCTCGTCCGGACAGCGACATCGACCTGGCCGCGGGATTCGCGCCGGAGGTCAGGCTCTCCCTGACCGGCTTCGCCAGCCAGCGGGCCGACCTCTCGGCGATGCTCGGCGCCCCTATGACCAAGCGGCTGATCGGGCATGATAATGCCATATGAACGAGCTCGCCCTGACGGCTGAATATCCACGGGTCGGACATCCCCATGGCGCTCCCGGGAAAGAGAGCAGCAGTAGAACACCAGCAATAATATGCCATGATCCAGAGACTGCCAGAATTGTTAATGGCCATGCAGGGCTCGGCACCTCACCTTGGGTGTTCGCGGGAAACTCAAGACAACTTCCGAACATCCGCGCTGTAGGCTCGCGGCCTGAGCAGAGGCCATTGGCGCAGCGGCTGGCCGTTCCGCGCCGCCAATGCGGGGAGCATGCGATGACCGAGTGGAAACCCCTGTCGCTCCACGTCCCGGAACCCCCGGTTCGGCCCGGCGACAGGCCCGACTTCAGTGGGCTCGCGATCCCGCAGGCTGGCAGGGTGCGACGGCCACCGGTGGATGTTGCGGCACACGACATCCACGACCTCGCCTACTCCGTTATCCGCGTGCTCAACCGCAGGGGCGAGGCGGTCGGTCCCTGGCGGCCGGGGCTGGATACCGACGCGCTGAAGGCCGGCCTGCGTGCTATGATGAAGACCCGCGCCTTCGACGCGCGCATGATGATGGCGCAGCGCCAGGGCAAGACCTCCTTCTACATGCAGGCCACCGGCGAGGAGGCCGTCGCCTGCGCCTTCCAGACGGCGCTCGGGAAGGGCGACATGAATTTCCCGACCTACCGCCAGCAGGGGCTGCTGATCGCGCAGGACTGGCCGCTGATGGACATGATGTGCCAGATCTTCTCGAACGAGGAGGACCGCCTGCGCGGCCGGCAGTTGCCGGTGCTGTACTCGGCGCGGGAGGTGGGGTTCTTCTCCGTCTCCGGCAACCTGGCCACGCAATACGTGCAGGCCGTGGGCTGGGCCATGGCCTCGGCGATCAGCGGCGACACGCGCGTGGCCGCAGGCTGGATCGGCGAGGGCTCCACCGCCGAGAGCGACTTCCACGCGGCGCTGGTCTTCGCCTCCGTCTACCGGCCGCCGGTGATCCTGAATGTGGTGAACAACCAGTGGGCGATCTCCTCCTACCAGGGGGTCGCGGGCGGGGAGAGCGCCACCTTCGCGGCGCGGGCGCATGGCTACGGCATCCCCTCGCTGCGGGCGGACGGCAACGACTACCTCGCCGTGCGTGCCGTTGCCGACTGGGCGGTGGAACGGGCGCGGCGCAACCTCGGCCCGACCCTGATCGAGTGGGTCACCTACCGCGCGGGGCCGCATTCCAGCTCCGACGACCCCTCCCGCTACCGGCCGAAGGAGGAGTCGGACGCCTGGCCGCTCGGCGACCCGATCGAGCGGCTGAAGCGGCACCTCATCGTGCTGGGCGCCTGGACCGAGGAGCGCCACACCCAGTCTCAGGCCGAGATCGAGGAGGAGGTGCTGGCGGCGGCGCGCGAGGCCGAGGCCCACGGCACCCTGCATGATGGCCCGAAGCCCAGCACCGCCACCATGTTCCAGGACGTGTTCAAGGAGATGCCCCGCCACCTGCGCGAGCAGCGCCAGGAGATGGGGGTCTAGGCCATGCCGCGCAGGACCATGGTCGAGGCCATCCGGGACGCTATGGACGTGATGATGGCGCGCGACCGCCGTGTCGTCGTCTTCGGCGAGGATGTCGGCTATTTCGGCGGCGTGTTCCGCTGCACCGAGGGGCTGCAGCGCAAATACGGCGCCGCGCGCTGCTTCGACGCGCCGATCTCGGAAGGCGGCATCGTCGGCGTCGCGGTCGGCATGGGCGCCTACGGCCTGCGCCCGGTCGCCGAGATCCAGTTCGCCGATTACATGTACCCGGCCTACGACCAGATCGTCTCCGAGGCGGCGCGGCTGCGCTACCGCTCGGCCGGGGAGTTCACCGCGCCCGTCGTGGTGCGCATGCCCTGCGGCGGCGGCATCTTCGGCGGCCAGACGCATAGCCAAAGCCCGGAGGCGCTGTTCACCCATGTCTGCGGGCTGAAGACGGTGATCCCCTCCAACCCCTACGACGCCAAGGGCCTGCTGATCGCCGCCATCGAGGACGACGACCCGGTCATCTTCCTGGAGCCGAAGCGGATCTACAACGGACCCTTCGACGGCCATCCCGATCGGCCGGTGGTGCCCTGGTCCCGGCATCCGCTCGCCGAGACACCGGACGGGCACTATACCGTGCCGCTCGGGATAGCTGCGCTGCGGCGCGAGGGCAGCGCCGTGACGGTGCTCGCCTACGGCACCATGGTGCATGTCGCGGAGGCGGCGGTGGCGGAGACCGGGGTGGACGCCGAGATCCTGGATCTGCGCACGCTGGTGCCGCTGGACGTGGACGCGATCGAGCGCTCGGTCCGCAAGACCGGGCGCTGCGTGATCCTGCACGAGGCGACGCGCACTTCGGGCTTCGGCGCCGAGCTGTCGGCGCAGGTGCAGGAGCGCTGCTTCCACCACCTGGAAGCGCCGATCCTGCGGGTGACGGGCTGGGACACGCCCTATCCGCACGCTCAGGAATGGGACTATTTCCCCGGCCCGGACCGGGTGGGCCGCGCCCTCCGGGCGGTGGTTGAGGCCGCCTGAGATGGGCACCCGCATCGTCAAGCTGCCCGATATCGGCGAAGGCGTAGCCGAAGCGGAGCTGGTCGCCTGGCATGTCCGGGTTGGCGACCTGGTCCGGGAAGACGAGCCCATCGCCGAGGTGATGACCGACAAGGCAACGGTGGAGATTCCCTCGCCCGCAACCGGCACGGTCACTGCGCTGGGTGGCGAGGTCGGCAGCATGCTGGCGGTGGGCGGGGAGCTGATCCGGCTCGAGGTGCCGGGCGCAGCGGACGAAGCGCCGCCGGCGCCGCAGCCAGCCGTCGCCACAGCGCCACCCCCACCGCAAGTGGCGGCCGCGCCGCGGCCCGCGGAAGCCACGGCGCCAGCCCCACCTCGGCCCATGCCACCCGCGGTGCCACCCATGCCCGGCGGCCCGCCGCGGCCCGCGGGCGAGAAGCCAATCGCCTCGCCGGCCCTGCGCCGGCGCGCGCGGGAGGCGGGGGTGGATCTCCGGCAGGTCCGCGGCAGCGGCCCGGCAGGGCGCATCCTGCATGAGGATCTCGACACCTTCCTGCGCGCCGGCGATGGCGGCGCACCGGCACCGGCTGCGCGCGTTGCCGACACAAGGATCGAGGCGATCAGGATCACCGGCCTGCGCCGCCGGATAGCCGAGCGAATGGCGGAGGCGACGCGCCGGATCGCCCATTTCTCCTATGTGGAGGAGGTGGACATGACCGCGCTCGAAGAGCTGCGCGCCGCGCTCAATGCCGGCGCCGCCGGGCCGGACCGGCCGAAGCTGACCCCGCTGCCCTTCCTCATGCGGGCGGTGGTCGGGGCCGTGGCCGAATTTCCGCAGATGAATGCGCTCTACGACGACGAGGCACAGGTGGTCCGGCGGCACGGCGGCGTCCATATCGGCATCGCCACCCAGACCGCCTCCGGGCTCATGGTGCCGGTGGTGCGCCATGCCGAGGCCCGCGACCTCTGGGACTGCGCGGCCGAGGCATGGCGCCTGGCGGAAGCGGCGCGGCAGGGCCTGGCGACGCGCGAGGAGCTGGGCGGATCGACCATCACCATCACCAGCCTGGGCGCGCTCGGCGGCATCGCCAGCACGCCGGTGGTGAACTGGCCGGAGGTGGCGATCATCGGCACCAACCGGATGGCCGTGCGGCCGCTCTGGCGGGAGGGCGGCTTCGTGCCGCGCCGGATGATGAACCTCTCCTCTTCCTTCGACCACCGCGTCATCGACGGCCATGACGCGGCGGGTTTCATCCAGCGCATCAAGGGGCTGCTGGAGACCCCCGCGCTGCTCTTCATGGGACACTGAGATGGGCGAGATGACGGCCAGGCTCCTCGTCCTCGGCGGGGGACCCGGCGGCTACACCGCGGCGATCCGTGCGGGGCAGCTCGGCTGCGATACGGTGATGGTGGAGCAGGGGCGGCTCGGGGGCACCTGCCTCAATATCGGCTGCATCCCCTCCAAGGCGCTGATCCATGTGGCCGGGGCCTTCGCGCAGGCCGCGGCGCAGGCCCGCGGCACCGCCTTCGGGCTGCGGGCCGCCGGCGCGCCGAGCCTGGACTTCGCGCGCGCGGTGGAATGGAAGGACGGCATCGTGGACCGCCTGAACGCGGGCGTCGCCGCCCTGCTGAAGCGGAGCGGGGTGCGGACGGTGCATGGCCGTGCGGAGATACTCGACGGCAAGACCTGCCGCGTCGAGACCGATACCGGGCCGCAGACCATCCGCACCGAGCACCTGCTGCTGGCAACGGGCTCGGAGCCGCTGGAGCTGGCGGCGCTGCCCATCGGGGGCCGCGTGATGTCCTCCACCGGCGCGCTGTCGTTGCCGGAGGTGCCGGCGCACCTGGCTGTGGTGGGGGCGGGCTATATCGGGCTGGAGCTCGGCATGGCTTTCGCCGCCCTTGGTGCCAATGTCGTAGTAGTGGAGACGGCCGAGCGCATCCTGCCGGGCTGGGACGCGGAACTGACGCGCCCCGTGCTGCGCGGGATGGAGCGCCTCGGCATCGAGGTGCTGACCGGGACCGAGGCACGCGGGCTGGCAGCGGATGGCGCGTTGCTGGTCGGATCACCGGGCGGCGCGGAACGGGCAATCCCGGCAGAGGCGATCCTGGTCGCCGTGGGCCGCCGGCCCTGCACCCGCGGTTTCGGCCTTGAGCGGCTGGATCTGGCGATGAACGGTCTCTGCATCCGCATCGACGAGCGCTGCGCCACCTCCATGCGCAACGTCTGGGCAGTCGGCGACCTTACGGGCGAGCCGATGCTGGCGCACCGCGCCATGGCGCAGGGCGAGATGGTGGCCGAGATCATCGCCGGCGAGCGCCGCGCCTTCGACAAGGTGGCGATCCCTGCCATCTGCTTCACCAACCCCGAGATCGTCGCGGTCGGCCTCTCGCCGATCGAGGCGCGTCAGGCCGGGCACGAGGTGAGGCTGGGCCATGTGCCCTTCTCCGCGAATGGCCGCGCACTGACGGAGGACGACGAGGAGGGCTTTGTCCGGGTGGTCGCGCGGGCGGACAACCACCTGGTGCTCGGCATCCAGGCAGTCGGCCGGGGTGTCTCCGAGCTCGCCGCCGGATTCGGCCTGGCGCTGGAGATGGGGGCACGGCTGGAGGACCTTGCCGGCACCATCCATGCGCATCCCACCCGAGGCGAGGCGCTGCAGGAGGCGGCACGCAAGGCGCTCGGCCATGCTCTGCACATCTGAGTGACTGTCTTGCGGGTCAAGCGGCTCGCCATGGTTTTTGGTCCCGCAGGATGGCGTTGAGGATGGTGAGGAGCTTTCGCTCTGAAGTGCCCATGTCGCGGAGCGGCGCTGTTCGACCCTTCTCAGCCTAAGCACCAGTCCTGATGGCAAACCGGACGGGGTGTTACGGCCGGTTCGGGCGAATTCCGGCATGCCGGTTCGCGGGGATGCGGAGGTGACTGGTCCGGCCACATAGTCGGGAATTGGCCCATCACCACGAGCCAGTTTCGCTCTATCGTGCCATGGTCCGTGGTCGTGACCGCTTGCCGGGAACGATCGAAGATGCAGTCGATCCAGAGCCTGTCGGCCGAAGCGGCAGCCGAGCGTATCGGCGGGCCGCTCCCGGCCGGCGCAGGCACGACCGAGGTGATGCCGTGATGCCCGAAGCAACCATCGAAGCCAACCGACCTGGAACCACACTCCTGCGCGCCCCCACCTGGAACGGCGCCGTCACCCACCTGCACATCACCGCCCGCGCCTTCCTGCCCATGCGGCCGCAGGAGAGCGTCGAACTCGTGGCCGGACGCGGCATCATGGGTGATCGCTACATGATCGGCGTCGAGCAGGGCTACTATTCGGAGAAGCCGGAGGAGGGGCGCCAGGTCACGCTGTTCGAAAGCGAGGTGCTGGAGGCCATCTCGAGGGACTACAAGGTCGAGTTCTTGCCCGAGGAGCATCGGCGCAACATCACCACTAGGGGCGTGCCGCTGAACTGGCTGGTCGGCAGGCGGTTCCGCATCGGCCCTTGTCTGGTGGAGGCGACGCGCCTGTCCGTTCCCTGCCGCCACATCGAGCAGATCCTGGACAAGCAGGTCTTCGACGCCATGGTCCATCGCTCCGGCCTCAACTGCCGCATCCTCGTCGGCGGCACGGTGCGCGTGGGTGACGAGATCCGGCCGGAGTAGCCGCTCCATGCCGCAGCACATCACGCTGGTGGTCCGGCGGGCCATCCCGGACGGGCCCGGCACGCGCCGCCTCGTCCTGCAGGACCCCGACGGCTGGCCGCTGCCCCGGTGGAAGCCGGGCGCCCACCTCGACATCCATGTGCCTGGCATCGGCCACCGCGCCTACAGCATGTGCGGGGACACGGCGCGGGCGGACACCTGGGAAATCGCGGTCAAGCGCGAGACCACATCCCGCGGCGGCAGCGCCTGGGTGCATGACGTGCTGAACGAAGGTGATGTGGTCGCTGCCTCAATGCCGCGCTGCACCTTCCCGATCGCCGATGGCGCCGCCCGGCACGTCATGGTCGCGGGTGGGATCGGAGTGACCCCCTTCCTCGCCATGGCCCATGAGTTCGAGCGGCGCCGCGCTGAGTGGGCCTTGCACGTCCTGTCCCGCGGAGAGCCTCCCTGCGCAACGGCTCTCGCGGGCTGCGCGCAGACCGGCCGGATACGGGTTTACGACACGACGAAGATGGCCCGGCCCTCCTGGGATGCACTACTGGACGGCGGCCCGGCACCTGGCCTCCATTCATATTGCTGCGGGCCGCAAGCGATGCTGGACGGCTTCGAAGAGGCGACCGGCAACTGGCCGGCGGGAACCACATCAATCGAGCATTTCGTCCCGCCGACACTGCCTGCGGCCGAGGGCGCGAAGGCCTATACGCTATGCCGGTCCACGACCAGGGGCGAGATGGAAGTGGAGCCCGGCGGCAGCATGCTGGCGGCCCTATGGGAACTCGGCGCCAAGGTCGATGCCTCCTGCGAGGGTGGCATCTGCGGCGCCTGTGAGGTGCGCTGGCTCGAAGGCGAGCCTATCCACCGCGACCGCGTGCTAACGCCGGAACGGCGCCGAACCCACCTGCTGGCCTGCGTCGCGCAATGCTCCTCGGAACGGCTGGTGGTGGAGACCTGACCAGCTTTTCTTCGCGTAGGATGTCGATCTGGCGTGGAGTGAGCCTCCGCGGCCGGTGGCGTCCCGAAATTATCGGTGGAACGGGCACTTCGGCGCGTTCACGGGGATGCGGTTGAAGTGGACGCCAAGCCGATGCCGCTGGGTAATTCCATGGGAAGCGGGCCGGCTCTTGAGCCTCTTGCCCGGTGTGAAACCGACACCCGGGACGATGTTGGCCGGCGAGAATCGGCCAAGCGGGACGCGGCGGCGGAGCAGTTCTTCCGCAAGGCGCTCGGGCACGCACATACAGTGAATCCGCACACCATCATGGTGGACAAGAACCCCGCATAGCCCAGGAACTCGCCGAACTGGCAGTTCTCGATGCGGCCCGCCGTGCCGCTGTATTGCCGCTTGCGCTCGGCGGTGATGCCCCCCCAGCCCGGCGCTGAGCGTGCCGACCTTTGCCGGCGCCTCGAGCAGCAACGCAGGCAGGGTCGCAGGATCCGCCTTGTCCAGCATCGCGAGCACTTCGAGGCCATGTCCGGCCGGGTCCCGGAAGTATACCGAGGCGGCCGGCATCCACCCGATGACCGTCGGCTCTGCGGCCGGCTCCAGATGGAAGCCCAGCGGCTCTACGCTCGCCGCCCGCAGGCGCGCCGGTGCGGCGAGGACGTCGTGGAGCGGGAGCGCGAAGGCCAGATGCAGGCACATGGTGCTGGGCGAACCGGAGCCGCCCCACAGACCAAGCATTGCCCGGTCGCGCCCATCGATCCAGAGGAAGGCCACGCTGCGGCGCTCGGCCACCTGCGCGAGTTCCAGCCCGACGACGTCCCGGTGGAAGGCTACAGACCGCGCAAGGTCGCGGACGGTCAGGTGCGCCTCGAACAGGCCGAAGGGGGTCAGGGGCGCCGCCATTCGAGTCACCTCCGCGAGCCCGTCCCGGGTCCGATCAACGCCGATCGGACCATCAGGCGGAGCTCGTCGTTCCCCGTGCCCGTGGTGTCCGCCACCGCGGGCGTGGACACCCATGATGCCCGCCGCGGTCATCACCGCACCACCACCGTTCCCTGCATGTGCGGGTGCAGGGAACAGAAGTAGCGGTAGGTGCCGGGCGCGGCGAAGGTGAAGGCGAACCGGTCGTCGGTGTCGAGCGGCGGTGACCGCAGGCTGCGCGGGTCTCCCGTGCCGACGACCGTGTGCGGGATGTCGTCGCGGTTGGTCCAGACGACGCGCGTTCCGGCCGCCACGGTGATCACCGGCGGCGCGAAGGTGAAGTTGTCGATCGTGACCGCCGCCTCGCCCGCATGGGCGTCTTCCATGGCCACCGGGACGGTCGCCGGCATCGGAGGCCGGGCACTGGCCAAGGTGGCGGCGGTGGTGAGTACGCCGGCGGCCAGCATGCGGCGGCCGAGCAGCGGCATTCGGCGCCGCGGTTGCGGTGAGGGATCCATCTTGCCTGCTCCGTGGGTCTGCGCAGCCGCTCAGGCACCGAGCGGCGTGTCGATGATGGCGAGGGGCTGCCGGCCGCGGACCTCGCGGATGGTGGTGATCCCGAGCAGCGAACGCAGCCGCCCGGGCGGCAGGTCCCGGATCGGGCCCGGGCTCGGCGCGGCGCCGGGTGCTGGCTGCGGGAAGGCGGTGGACATTGCCGTATGGAAGGCAAGGGTGCCCTCGACCTTCTGCATCACCTGGTGGATGTGGCCGTTGAGCACGGTCACCGAGCCGAAGCGCCTGAGGTAGGACAGCACCCGCGTCCCGTCCTCGGTGCCCCAGCCCCACGGCTCGTACACGGTCCAGAGCGGGATGTGGGCGAAGACCACGACCGGCTGGCTCGCGGAACGGCCGCGCAGGTCGTCCTCCAGCCATGCGAGCTGCGCCTCGCCGAGATGGCCGAGGCCGCCCGCGCGCAGGTCCATGACGTTGTTCAAGCCGAGGAAATGCACGCCCCGCTGGTCGAAGCTGTACCAGCCCCCGTCCTGGGCGCCCCTGGTGAAGCGCTCGAAGAACGGCCTGCCGTTATCCACCAGGACATCGTGCTCGCCGGGAACGTAGTGCGCCTCCAACCCGGCGCCGCGGATCAGCCCCTCGGCGTTGTCGAACTCCGCGGGGCGCGAGAGGTGGCTGACATCGCCGGTATGGATGAGCAGTTCGGCCTGTCCGCGCTGCGCCCGCACGAGGCCGATCGCCTCGCCGAGCGTCCCGGCCGGGTCGGGGTTCGGCGGGTTGCGAAAGCCGATATGGCTGTCACTGATCTGGATGAAGGCGAGGTCACCGGCCGCATCCATCCCGGCGGCCTGGGCGCTGCCAGCCAGCAGCGCCGCGCGCGGCACGCCGCCGCGGACGGTCCAGAGCAGGCCGGTCCCGGCCCAGAGCATGCAGGTGAGCGCCTGGCGGCGGTCGGGGGCGTCGTTCGTCATGCTGTCCTCCGCGGTGTGCCCGCTGGAGAGGAGGACCGAGGCATGCTCCGGCTTATTCCCGGCCGACGCATCGGGGCGGCGTGGAATAACGCGGCCCCGCGCCGGTCTTGGTGGGTGGATGCGGCTTCGGCGCGGTCTCGGCGAGGCCCAGGCGGCGCGGCGGCCGTGTCCCGGGGGAGATTGCGCGGCCGTCGCCGCCAACCCCGCCGCAACCGGACACACAGGAGGACTCAGACCATGAGCGGACCCAATGGAATCCGGACCGCGGTGCTTGCCCTCGCCGCGGCGACGGCGTTGCAGGCGCCGGCCTTCGCCGAGGACAGCTGGAACCCGCAGGAGGAGGCAAGGACCGAGGAATGGATCCAGCAGGTCATCACGGGCAACGTCGAGGCTGACCGGCAGGAGCAGGCGAGGATCGATCAACTGGTCCGGCAAGCCCTCCAGGCGCAGCGGGCCGTCCGGCCTGCCGAGATGGCCGAGGCCCCCCCCCGCGCCCCTGGCCCGCACCGGCAGCCTCGGCCGTTGAACGGCGACGGCCGCAGCCATCCGGGAATAGAATGCGCGGCTGGAGGGTCTTTCGGGATGGACAGTCACCGTCGCGGGGAGCGGCATGCCAGGCAAGGTCGTACCATTGCGGACCCTCCGGCCGTGTCGCGAAGACACCGCGGCCGGGGACGAGCCGGCCCCGGCCGGGAACCAGCCGGCCGGGGATGGTAGGGCGGCCGCGGCCGCCGTGGTGATGGCCACAGGCCCCGCCGAGGCCGCTGAGCGCGCCCGGCGGTTCCGCGAGCTGGCGCTGCCGCAGCTCGACGCCGCCTACAATCTCGCACGCCATCTCGCGCGTGATGCGGATGTGGCGGAGGACATCGTCCAGGACGCCTATCTGCGGGCGCTGCGCGGCTTCGACGGCTTCCGCGGTGGCGACCCGCGGGCCTGGATCCTGCAGATCGTGCGCAACCGCGTCTACGACTGGGCGCGGGAGCGGCGCCTGGGCCGCACGGTGCCGTTGCCGACCGGGCCGGACGATCCCGAGGACGGGGCCGGGTCGGACCTCCCTGACCCGGACGGGGCGACGCCGGAGCAGGCGCTCGCCGAGGCGGACGAGGCGGCGACGGTGCAGGCGCTGGTGGCGCGCCTGCCGGAGCCCTTCCGTGAGGCGCTGGTGCTGCGCGAGATGGAGGAGCTTTCCTATCGGGAAATCGCCGAGGTGACCGGGGCGCCGATCGGCACCGTGATGTCGCGCCTGGCGCGGGCGCGGCAGATGTTCGGCGAGGCGTGGCGGCGCGCCACCGGAGACCTGAGGAGGGACGCATGAGCGGCCAGAATGAGGCCGGTTGCGCCGGGATGGAGACGCTGCTGCACGCCCACGCCGACGGCGAGCTCGACGCAGCGAACGCGCTGCGCTGCGAGGCGCATCTCCGCTGCTGTGGGCACTGCGCCACGGCCTTCGCGGAGCTGCGCGCGGTACGCGAGGTGCTCCGGCGCGACGGAGTGCGCCACCGCGCGCCGGAGCGGCTGCGCGCCCGCGTCCTGGCGACGGTGGAGGCGGACATCGCCACGCCTACGGCACCGTCGCCGGCCTGGCTGCGGCGCCCGCTCGCCGTTGCGACCGCCGCCGTGAGCGCCGGCACCGCGGCGCCGCGCCGGTGGTGGAGAGGCGCCAGGCTGCCGGGGCTTGCCCTCGCCGCCGGCCTCGCGGCCATCGTCTTCGTTGCGGCGCCGCCCTTGCCGGGACCGCAAGGGGGGGGCCGCCACCGAGCTCCGGCGCGAGGTGGTGGCGGGGCATGTCCGCTCACTGCTGGGCGCCAGCCACCTGGCGGATGTCGCCTCCTCCGACCGCCACACCGTGAAGCCCTGGTTCGCCGGCCGGCTCGACTTCTCGCCGCCGACGCCCGACCTCGCCGAGGCCGGATTCCCGCTGGCCGGCGGTCGCCTCGACTACCTCGACGGCCGCGCCGTGGCGGCGCTGGTCTACCGGCGGCGCGGCCACGTCATCAATGTCTTCGTCTGGCCGGACGCCGCGGCCGGTACGTCCACCGCGCCGCGGCGCATGGATGCCGCCGGCGCGGCGCGCGACACCGGCCATGCCGTGGTCCACTGGACGCAGGACGGCATGGCGTTCTGGGCCGTCTCCGACCTCAACGCCGCCGAGCTCGCCGACTTCGCCCGCTTGTTCGGCGCAGCGGCGCAGGAGCGGGTGCCACCCTCTTGATCGGGCGGCGCGCCGCGCCCGACGGCCCCACCGGTGCGTCGCGCCGACGCCGGGGAAGCCCCCGTCATCCCGCCGCATGGAGGCGACGTGCGCCTCGGCCCATGCCCGGGGCACTCAGGGCAACCACCAATTCCCCATTCCCGGCTCATTCATGCGTCGCGTTGTCCATGTGACGACCGATGCCCTGCCCCCGTCTCGATTGCAGTTCCGTTTTGGGGGCGATGCTCGCTCTCCGGACTGGTTGCGGACAAACCGGGCAGGGCCCGAGCGAGCTCGGCCTGGAGACGCAGGTCACAAGGCTGTGCAATGGCAGCCTATGCCGGGGATGTTTCGTTGCGGTTCGCAATGAATGGCTAGGTTGCCCCGAACAGAGGTGGGAGCCAATGCCGTGGCCGTTGCAAGCCGAAGCCGAGAGGAGGGGGACAAGGAGCCGCAGACGCAGCGCGTCACCGACGCGGACCGGCATGTCGGCCAGCGGATCCGCGAGCGACGCGTCATGCTGGGGCTGTCGCAGCAGCAGCTGGCTCAGTTGATCGGCGTGACCTACCAGCAGGCGCACAAATATGAGCGCGGCATGAACCGTATCTCCTCCGGCCGGCTGTTCGGGATCGCCCAGGCCCTGGGCGTCCCCATTGCCTGGTTCTTCGAAGGCCTGGCGGAGGGGGGCGGGCCGCAGGAAGCATCGCCGCGCCAGCGCCTCTGCCTGGAGCTGGTGCGCAACTTCACGCTGATCGAGAACGAGGCGCACCAGGAGGCGCTGAGCCAGATGGCGCGCGCGCTGGCCCTGCAGTCCCAGGGCACGGCGGCCGAACCCGTGGAGGGCAGTGACGGAGCCCGTATGCACAAGGTTGAATGAAAGCTTTGGTCATCTGTGTCGCTTGTTACGGGGCTGCGCGTCATATATATTTGTGGTTGTGGGACATACCTGTAAATCAATCCGCCGGGGTGAAAGCTCCGACCGAACTGCCACACCCGGCTATCGGCGGGATCATGCGCCTTCGGATACAGAGACGCTCCGGATCCGACGCTGGAGGCCCACCGTCGGACCTGCACTATTCCTCCTCGATGCGCTCCTCGCCGGCACCACTTGGCCTTTTGCGGCCGCGCTGGCCGTCCAGCACCTGCCGCCACAGGGGCAGCCCGGCCTTGTCCCGCTGCTGCTGTATCCGGCTACCTATCTGGTGTTTCTCTACGCCCTTGGGCTGTACCGGCGCGACGCCCTGACGGAAGCCCGCAGGTCCCTCGGCCGGGCCCCACTCGCCGCTGGTTTCGGCGGGCTCGTGGCCTCGGCCGCGGTCGCACTCCTTCCGCCACCGCTCGGCGGCCCCGGCTCCCCGATCCTTTTTGCCATCGCGGTGCCATGCTTCACCGCCGCGGGATTCACCGCCCGTGCCATCGTGTTCGCGCTGCAGCGGCGCGGCGCTTTCCGCCGCCGCCTTCTCGTCATCGGTGCCGGGCGCCGTGCCTGGGACTTGGTGTGGCTGTTGCGAAAGGAGGGGCGCACGCCCGTCTACGACATCGCCATCGTCCACGACCCCGCGATGGGCGAAGTGGACCCCCGCCTGGCCACGGATCCAGCCAACCACATCCTGCCCGCCGCCGCCGGCTTCCTTGCCGCCGCCCAGCGCTTCCGCGCCGACCAGGTTGTTGTCGCTCCGGACGAGCGGCGGGGCATGGCCATGCGGGACCTCCTGGCCTGCCGGACCGCGGGGTTCCCGGTCGCCGAATATCTCGGCTTTCTGGAGAACGAAATCGGCCGTGTCGATCTCAAGCGGCTTGAGCTGGGCTGGCTGCTCTACGCTGATGGCTTTGCCGCTGGCCCGCTCGATCACGTGCTCAAGCGTGCTCTCGACATCGGGGTGAGCCTGGCAGTGCTGCTGCTCACCAGCCCCATTCTCCTGGCCGCCGCGGCGGTAGTGAAGCTCGGGGACGGGGGACCCGTCCTCTATCGGCAGGAGCGGGTGACCCGAGGAGGCCGCGTCTTCCGCATCATGAAGCTACGCACGATGCGGGTGGATGCCGAGCGGGCCGGCGCGGTCTGGGCGGCGGAGCGCGACCCGCGCGTCACCCGCGCCGGCCGCCTGCTCCGCCGCAGCCGGATTGACGAGCTGCCGCAACTCTTCAACGTGCTGAACGGCGACATGTCCTTCGTCGGCCCCCGGCCCGAACGGCCGGAGTTCACGCGGGAGCTCGCCACCAAGCTGCCGTTGTACAACGAGCGGCACCTGGTCAGAGCAGGGCTTACCGGCTGGGCGCAGGTCAACTACCCCTATGGCGCGTCGCTGGACGACGCCCGGTCGAAGCTGAGCTACGACCTCTACTACGTGAAGAACGCCGGCGTGCTGTTCGACCTGCTGATCATCCTGCAGACATTCCGCGTGGTACTCTGGCCTAGTGGCGTCCGGTAGCGGACAAGAGCGAGTCCGGCGAGAGCACCGGCGATCTCGCCAGGCGCTTCGGCGTCAGCAGGGAAACCATCCGCAAGTGGCGCAAGCGCGGCCCGGATGACTGCCTCGACCACTCGGCCCGGCCGTAGCACCTGCCCTGGAAGGCCACCGACGAGGAGCGGGCCGTGGTCTGCGCCCTGCGGCGGGCCACCAACTTCGCCCTCGACGACCTCGCCTTCGTGGTCAGCCATTTCCTGCCGCACTTCAACCGCGACAGCATCTGGCGCATCCTCAGGGCTGAGGGATGGAGCCGCAGGACCAGGCCCTACTCACCGCAGGGTGGGTCGCGCGCGACTACCTCGTCGCGCTGGCCTGGGCCGGCGTCATCGTCATCGCCGTGTGGGCGGACAGGAATTCAGCGGGGGTGCAACGAGGATGGCAAACGCAAGCGGATTGACACGCCGCACGGCACTTTCGGCAGCACTCGGCTCGGCCGCAGGGGCGGTTGCCGCTACCCGCAGCCCTCGCGCCCAGGGCCACTTCCCGAACCGGCCCGTCACCATCATCGTCCCCTGGGCACCGGGAGGGTCCACCGACATCCTCGCCCGCGTCATCGCCGAGCCCCTGCGGCAGTCCATGGGCCAGCCCTTCGTGGTCGAGAACCGCTCCGGCGCCTCGGGCAATATTGGCTCCAGCGTCGTCGCTCGCGCCGTGCCGGATGGCTACACCCTGCTGTTCGGTTCCATGAGCACGCATGCGATGAACGGCGCGTTGTTCAGCACCATGCCCTTCGATGGCGTGGACGACTTCTCGCCGATCTCGCTGCTGGCCTTCGTGCTGAATACCATGGTGGTTCACCCTTCGGTGCCGGCCAACACCGTTGCGGAATTCATCGCTTACGCGAGGGCCAGTCCCGGGAAAGTCACCTACGCCTCCGCCGGCGCCGGATCGACCAACCATCTCTGTGCCGCGATGTTCGCGCGGATGGCCGGTATCGACATGGTGCATGTCCCCTACCGCGGCGGCGCGCCAGCGGTTCTGGCAACGGTTGCCGGCCAGACACAACTGCTGTTCAGCGCCGGCACCCAGACCCTTGGGCATGTGCAGGCCGGCCGCCTGAGGCTACTCGGCGTGACCGAGGCGCGGCGCTCCCGCCTGATGCCGGATGTGCCGACCGTGGCGGAAACCCTGCCTGGCTATGAAATGGCCGTCTGGTATGGGGCGCTTGGCCCGAAGGACATGCCACGGGATCTGGTGGTCCGCCTCAATGCCGAGATCAACCGGGCCCTGATGTTGCCGGAGGTACGGGACAGGATGGCGGATATCGGTGTCGAGGTGGTGAACGAGACGCCGGACGCCTTCGCTGGCAGGTTGCGGGCCGATGCCACGAAATGGGGCAAGGTGATCCACGAACTCGGCATCACCATGGCCGATGCCTGAAGCAAGGGCCACTCCTGCGGCCGCCGGTGCCGCACAGGGGGGGCGCGGCCGGCGCGGCCGGCGCGGCTGGCAACGGCGGCGCGTCGGCCCCCGGTTTCATCCGCGCCGCCATGTTCCTCGGGGTCATCCGATTTCCAGCTCCAGCCCTTCCTTGCGGATGACGCCTCGCCACTTGGCGATCTCCCCCTGCACAAAGGCAGCGAACTGCTCCGGCGTGCCGTAAGCGGGAACACCGCCCATCTCGGCGAATCGCTGCCGCGTCTCGGCCCGGTCGAGCAGTACCTTCAGTTCTGCGTTCAGGGCATGTACCGCAGGTTCCGGCACGCCGGCCGGGTAGAAGACGCCGAACCAAGTGCTGACGTCGTAGTCCGCGAGTTCGGGCATGGTCTCGCGCAGCGCCGGCAGGTCGGGCAGCTGCGGGTTGCGGTCCGCGCTGGTCACCGCCAGCGCCTTCACGCGGCCAGCACGCACTTGCTCGATCGCGGAGGTCAGGTTGTCGAACATGTACTGGATGGTGCCACCGACCAGCGCAACCATCGCCGGCGCGGCGCCGCGGTAGTGCACGGGCACGCCCCGGGTTTCCGTCAACTGGTGGAACCACACGCCCGATAGGTGGGGCGACTGGCCGATTCCCGGCGTGCCGTAGCTGAGCTTGCCCGGGTTCTGCTTCAGGTAGCGCACGAACTCCGGCACCGAGCCCGCCGGCACCGAGGGGTGCAGCACCAGCACGTTGGGCCCACGGATCATGTTGGAGACCGGGACCAGGTCCCCGGGTCCGTAAGGCAGGTTGCGGAACAGCGAGTAGGCGATGGACTGCGGGCCGATATTGCCCATAAGCATGGTGTGCCCGTCCGGCCGGGCGCGCACCACCTCCATGGTGCCGATGGTCCCGCCTGCCCCTGATTTATTCTCCACCACCGCATTCTGGCCCCAGCTCGACTGCAGATAGTTGGCGAGCAGCCGGCCCATGATGTCAGTAGTGCCGCCGGGAGCGGCAGGAACGATGATTTTGACCGTCTCACTCGGGCGCCAGCGGCTCTGAGCACGCGCGATGCGGGCCGCTTGCGCTGCGGCGAGGATGCCGATGATCGTGCGGCGGGACATCCCTGCCATTGGTCTTGCCTCCCTCATGCCTGTCGGCCGGAATTGAGCGCTTGGCCAGGGCCATGGTTCGCCCCGGCATCCCCGCCTTGAGCAACAGGGGGGCAGGATCAGCACCGGCAGCCCCTCCCAAATAATCGCGCGCCCTGATGGCAGGACCATCATAGCGCCAACCGGACGCCGAAGCGGCTCTGCCGCTCTTCCGGCAACTCCTCCCTCATCACGTTCAACACCACGCCACCCGCGGCCGAGAGCCAGCGGCTGAGCAGGCCGTGGAAGGCGGCGAAGCGCGGGCCAAGCTGCTCCCCTCCGGTGATCGCATCGCGCTGCTCTGGTGGCGCTATGGGGCTGGGGGACCGGCCGGTCCGTTCGGCGCCATCTTCGGCACCGACGATGCGCTCGCCTTCATCGCCTCAGAGCCCGCCTTCTGGATCCGCGCCTGACCTCTCGACGCCCTGGCATGGCCAAAGTCGAGAGGGCGCCTCCGGCAGGCCGGCGATCAGCAATAGCGGGCTGTTCGCCGATGCGGACCCGCGCATGACCGAGGGAGTGTGAAGGTTGCTGCCCAGGTTATGCCGACCGTTTCCTGCGCCGCGCCACCCCCAGCCCAAGCAGCCCCAGGCCGAAGATTGCCCAGGAGGCAGGCTCGGGAACGGGCACAGGCTGGTAATGGCCCGGATAGGCATGCGACCAGCCCCGTAGACTCTCGTTGCTGTAGTGCCCGCCCAGATGGTCACGGCCGTGATGCCGATGGACTTCCCGCTGGTTGTCGTGGCCGCGATGCGCGGCACCGTAAATGGGGCTTGCCGCTGCCGGACTGACGCACGCCACCACAGCGGCAACCATAGCGATTCGAACGTTGCTTGGCATGGCGCTCCTCCCTGAACCCAGAGCAAGCACGAGGCCGTAACAAGGGTTTCCTGTCTGTGCAGTAACGTTCTTGATGGGAAATACACCGCGCAGGCTGCCGGGCGCAGCCGGTGAGCCTCCTCGACATGCCGCCAGGCCTCTTCCTCGGAGGTTCCATGTCCGCCCCCGTCCCATCCTGATCATCGAAAGCGACGCGGCGCTCCGTGCCACCCTGGCCGAGCTACTCATCCTGGACGGCAGCTCCGATGCCGAGGCCAAGCCGGCCGTCGTTTCGGAATCCAGCCGCCCGAAGGCGACCTCCAGGTCCGCCTCCGAGCAGATTTGGACCCCCGAGGGTGCTGTCCAGGGCGGGATGCGCAATTGCCAAGTCTGGAACTCGCAGGGGTCGGATAGCTTTGGTGCCATGCCGGGTAAGCAGACACCAGTGGAGCCTCCCAATGCCAATACGGGCTTATCGGGCAACAACTTCCTACGTGAGCGGACACATCGGCCGGAACATGTGGATGTGGATCGGCATCTTCGCGGTCGCCACGGCGATCGCAGGGCTGGTCCGGTGGAAGGTCGGCCACGCCGGCATATGGGGCGACCTCATGGCGTTCTGCGGCTGCGTCCTCGGCATCCTGGTCATGGTGCAGAGCCAGGTGGGTTTCGTCCCGACCTATGCGGAGCAGGATGACGAGGACGAGCTTCCTGCACAGTGAAAACGCGGCCCAGGATGGAGGCGAGAGCCCGACCCGAGTGCCGGCATCCTCGGCAGCCAGACCGCCCGGGCGGCGGAAAGGGGGGCCTCGGGCGGACTCGGTCGGCCACGAATGTCGGCAAGCGCACCACAGGGCGCGAGCGCCGCCTGCTGACCGACACCAGCCACGCCCTCCGCCTTCGCCTCCGGGCGACCGGGAGGCTCAGCCCTTCTCCACCGCGCCGCCGGCCTCGACCCAGTCCTTGAAGCCGCCGAGGTTCCGCACATCGGCATAGCCGAGATCCTGCAGCAGCTTGCCGGCCAGCGCGGCCCGCCCGCCGGAGGCGCAGTAGGTGATGACGGTCGGGCGGGTGAAGGCCGGGTTGCGGTCCGGGCTCGTGGGATCGGCGCGGAATTCCCAGCAGCCCGCGCGGGATCGGCAGGGCGCCGGGCACGGTGCCGGAGGCCGCGAGTTCCGGTGGCTCCCGCAGGTCGATGAAGACGGCCTTGCCGGCGGCGTGCATCGCCTTCGCCTCCTCGGCGCCGATGCGCGGCACGGCGGCATTGGCGGCGGCGAGCATCTCCTTCACGGTGGTCGGCATGGTCGGGTCCTCCCTTGGGGTTGCCGCGATTTGGCACCGGGCGGGGCGGGCCTGGCAAGCCCCGGCCGCCATCCGGGCAGGCCTGCCCCGGACTTGCGCCGTCCCTGCCCCTATATATCCCGCGATGGAACCCCTCGCCCTCTACATCCACTGGCCCTTCTGCCAGGCCAAGTGCCCCTATTGCGACTTCAACAGCCATGTGCGGGAGCGTATCGAGCAGCCCCGCTTCCGCGCCGCGCTGCGTCGCGAACTGGCTTTCGAGGCGGAACGGGCGGGCCGCCGCCCGCTCGCCTCCATCTTCTTCGGCGGCGGCACGCCGAGCCTGATGGAGCCGGAAACCGCCGCCGCACTGATCGAGGATGCCCGCGCCCTGTTCGAGGCGCCGGCCGACCTGGAGGTGACGCTGGAGGCCAACCCCACCAGCGTCGAGGCCGGGAAGCTCGCCGCCTTCCGCGATGCCGGGGTGAACCGCGTCTCGCTCGGCGTGCAGTCGCTGGAGGAGGAGGCGCTGCGCTTCCTCGGCCGCCGGCACAGCGCCGCCCAGGCGGTGGCGGCGCTGGAGATGGCGCGCGGGCTGTTCCCGCGCATCTCCTTCGACCTGATCTATGCCCGGCCCGGCCAGGCGGAGGCGGCGTGGCGGGCGGAATTGCGCCAGGCGCTGGCGCTGGTGGCGGACCACCTCTCGCTCTATCAGCTCACCATCGAGCCGGGCACGCGCTTTGCCACGGAACATGCCCGCGGCGCCTTCGCCCTGCCGGAGCCGGAGGAGGCCGCGCGGCTATATGCCGCGACGGCGGAGGAGGCGGCGCGCTTCGGCCTGGCGCCCTATGAGGTCTCCAACTACGCCCGGCCGGGCGCGGAGAGCCGGCACAACCTGGTCTATTGGCGCTATGGCGACTACCTCGGCATCGGCCCCGGCGCGCATCAGCGCGTGATGCGGGACGGCGCCCTGCTGGCCATCCGCCGCCACCGCGCGCCCGAGGAATGGCTGGCCCGGGTGGAGCGCGAGGGCCATGCCATCACCGCGGAGGAAAGCCTGGCGCCGGCGGACCGGGCGCGGGAGGCGCTTTTGATGGGGCTCAGGCTGGCGGAGGGCGTGGACCCGGCACGGATCGAGGCGCGGAGTGGCGTGGCCCTGGCGGAGGCGCTGGAGCCGGCGATGCTGGCGGCGTGCCTGGAGGAGGGGTATCTGGAATGGACGGCGGCGGGGTGGCTGCGGGCGACGGGGGAGGGAAGGTTGAGGTTGGATGCGATGTTGCCGGTATTGTTGCGATAGGGGCAGATCTCGATCAGGCTAGATTTCGGAAAGGCCCCTCGGCTGCCATAGGGGCTTTGGACGCGATCCGTGGCCTTTATTGCCAGTAGCAGCTACCGGTATCATACCAGCGAGCCTTTTTCCTGATCGAAGGAGTATCGACTCGCAAAGGGGAGGTGGTGCCGGGCGCGCGAGCGCTACCGGGCACCGCTTAGGTCAGGACCTACGCTCGCCGATATCATTCAAACTGTATGGCCGCTACGCGCCGAGTAGTGGTTTAAGTTCAATAACATTGATCGGATTGACATCCCCCAAGCTCAGCGTCTTTGTCACACCCGGAAAAATCTGCTTCACTGCAAAACTAGATCCCTCGACCTCCTCCACCGTCATCGCACGTCTAGCGGCAAGTATCCGATCATTTTCAGTGACCTCCCAAATAACAACCACATTAATCTCGTCGAACATCTTCTTTTCGTCACTAAAGTCACGAAACAAGCCGGCTAGGTCATACTTGAACTCAAGCACAACTCGCCGGTTCTTCCATTTGGCATAAAGGTCATACCGTCCCTTATAGCCCGATATCAAGGGATATAACTCCTGAAATTCGCCGCGCCCAATCTGCTCAAAAAACATAGCAGCGACGGTCGCTTCCTGACTATTCGGGCGCTTCAAGAATCTTGACTTATCACTTCCAAGATCAGGAAGCTCGTTAATTTCCTCAAAAAGCTCGTCCCGGTCCCATCCAGTTGCATCAGAGTCAACGGCTCCACCCATGTACTTTCGGGTTCTGTTTATATATTCGCGAAAATTTTCATAGGCTATCTCGCGCAACATACCTTGCTGACGACCTTGAATAGACTTGCGGCCAATATCGAAACGCAATGACGGATCATCGACAATGATGAAAAAATTCGGAACATATCCAGCAGACCCACGAGGCTTCATCTCTATTGAGATACCTGTCGGCATCCCTTTTGTGGACGTGCTGAAGCCTCCTGAAAATCCAACGCCAAGTAATTCTTCAATAGAGAGATCTCCATCATCTTCAGGATATTCAATCCCGAAATTTTGGGATAATGCCTTCCAGAATTCTCGGCGAGGAACAAAGCACGACCAGTATCTAATCTCCCTCCCGCCTTGCCGCTTTTTCCCCCTCGCAAATACGATTTTATTCATAAGTCTCCGTCTTTTTTCGGTATCACTCCGATCACTTTCTTTAAGCCAAGCCTGAAAATCGTCTATCGAAACGTATTCATTCTTATTGGCGCATTCTGTCGGAAGAAGATATCTGCATTCGAATTCAGACTCTTGCACCTTTCCACCCTTATCGATGTGCGTGAATTTCGTGTCTGCGTCTAAAAGGTCATCCCAAATAAATCCTGTGTCACCGCAAGCCGTTCGGGTCCGCAGCAGAAAAAGAAGCTCAAAAAAACTGTAGTTGAAAACAGGGTGGTTCTCATCATCTATTGTGATCTCTACCTCTGTACCTTCCGCAATTTCGCTGCCTCCAACTACCGTTAACAACAAAGGACGCTGGTTCTCGGAATTTAACCATGACGCAGCATCAACAATACTGGCTGTACAGGGACCATTCGCCCCATTCGTAGAGACCTTCAATTTAGAACTTGAGAACATAACGAACTTCAGCCCAACTCCCTTCTCGCCGATTTGCTTCGGCTTATTTGACTTGTTGGTGCCGAATGGCCTTAAAAGCCTTGCAATTTCAGCCGGGTTTATTCCTACACCATTATCGCGCACTCTGATTATTCGAGCTGGGGCATCGACCAACAAGCTAATATGGCCTTTACCGGATGTCTTCTCCCTAATTGCATCAACTGAGTTTTGAAGGAGCTCAGATAAGAGGTCCCATTCATGGCTGTAACTGTCGAGCACGCCTCGGATTTGGTGGCGTATCTCTTCGTTATCAGGTTGCAAGAACTCTGTCTCGAGCATGAGTCTCTATCCTGCGTGCGGAATACGTGTGCGGCGGCCGGATTGCCCCGCAGTCCGTAGCGGTGTTTCCTCATGCTAATCTAATTAGGACCGGCTGCGGCGCAAAGAGAACTCGACACTCGGCTCCACCGATCCAGTTCAGGCTTTAAGCGGTTTCGAAGCGGCTTGGGCCGAACGTCCTTAAGCCGCTGAAAAGGGCCAAGCGGCCAGTAAACATCTAAGACCAGCCCGCCTGCCACGTTGCCCGCCCCTAAACAAACCGCCCCGGATCCGTAATCCACTCCCCCCCGATCCCACGCCAGGAACGCCCGCACCAGCCGCGCCACGCACCACACCCACACCAGCACCAGCAACGGCACCCCCAGCGCCCCCGCCAGCAGCGGCGCCAGGCCGCCCAGGAGGCCGAACCAGAAGGTCCGCACCGCATAGGCATGGTGGCTGGACCACAGCGTCCCCCGCGCCGGCCCCCAGGCATGCGCAATCACCCCCGCCGCGAACCAGGGCAGCACCAGCGCCAGCCCCGCCGCAAACAGCAGGTTCATCCAGAGCACCCGCTGGCGTGCATGCGCCTCCCGCGCCGCTTCGCTCATCCGCGGCCGAGTTCCAGCGCCCGGGCATAGACCTGCCGGCGCGGCAGCCCCGTTGCCGCCGCCACCGCCGCCGCGGCATCGCGCAAGCTCATGCCGGCTTCCATGGCATCGCGCAGCCGCGCCTCCAGCTCCGCCTCGCCGGTCGCCTCCGCCGGCGCGGGGCCGACCACCAGCACCACCTCGCCGCGCGGCGCCTGTTCGGCATAGGCCGCCGCCAGTTCCGCCAGGCTGCCGCGCCGCACCTCCTCGAAGCGCTTGGTCAACTCCCGCGCGAGCGCCGCCGGGCGCTCCCCGCCCAGCCCCTCGGCCAGCGCCGCCAGCGCCTCGCCCGCCCGGTGCGGCGCCTCGTAGAAGACCAGCGTGGCGGCCAGCCCGGCGCGCTCGATCGCCCGGATGCGCGTCACCTCCGCTGCCCGCGCCGCCGCCCTGGCCGGCAGGAAGCCCAGGAACAAGGAAGGGATGCGGCGGCAGGCCGGAGAGCGTCAGCGCCATGATGGCCGCATTCGGCCCGGGCACCGCGCCCACCGGCAGCCCCGCCGCGATCGCCGCCCGCACCAGCCGGTAGCCTGGGTCGGAAACCAGCGGCGTCCCGGCATCCGAGACCAGCGCCAGCCGCTGCCCGGCCCTGAGCCGGTCGAGCACCCGCGGGGTCTGGCCATCCTCGTTGTGCTCGTGCAGAGGGATCAGCGTCACCGAAACGCCATGTCGTGCCAGCATGGCGCCGGTTACCCTGCTATCCTCGCAGAGCACGGCGTCCGCGCCGCGCAGCGTGTCGAGGGCGCGGGGCGACAGGTCGCCGAGATTGCCGATCGGCGTCGCCACCAGGGTCAGGCCAGGGGAGATGCCAATTGGTGCCGCCGCTTCGGGCGCAGATGCTTCGGGAGGTTCGCTTGCCAGGTCCGTCTTGCTCCATGCCGCAGTCGTCGCACAACGCCACCGGCGGGCTCCGGCGGCGGGCGGCGGCCCTGCTGCTGCTGCTCTTGCCCTTCGCGGCCTGCGCCCCGCAAGCCCCGCCGGTCATCGCCGCCCCCTCGCCCTATTACACCCAGCCCCTGGCGCCGGCCCTGCCGGAGGTGCGGCGGGAGCGCGTGGGGCTGCTGCTGCCGCTCAGCGGGTCGAACCGGCCGCTCGGCCAGGCGATGCTGAACGCCGCCCAGCTCGCGCTCTTCGACCAAGCGGACCCGCAGGTGGAATTCCTGCCGCGCGATACCGGCGGCACCGCCTCCGGCGCTGCCGAGGCCGCCCGCGGCGCCCTGGCCGAGGGCGCCCGCGCCCTGGCCGGCCCGCTGACCCTGTCCGAGACCGCCGCCGCCGCCGCCCCGGCGCGGGCAGCCCGCGCGCCCCTGCTTGCCTTCACCAGCGATTCCGCCCAGGCGGGGGCCGGAGTCTGGGTGCTCGGCATGACCCCGGCGGAACAGGTGGAGCGCGTCGCCGGGGCCGCCGCTTCGGCGGGGGCACGGCAATTCGGGCTGCTGGCGCCGGCCGATGAATTCGGCCGCCGCCTCGCCGCCGCCCTGCAGCGCTGGGCGCCGGCGCATGGCCTGGCGCCGCCCGTGGTGGTGCTGCATCCGCCGCGCGGCGACGTGGCGCTGGCGGCGCGCAACCTCGCCGCCCAGGCCGGGCCGGAGGGGCTGGATGCGGTGGTGCTGGGCGAGGCCGGCGCCGGCGCCCGCGCCGCCGCCGCGGCGCTGGCCGAGGCGCTGCCCCGGCGGCCGCATCCTCGGCCTCGCGCTCTGGGCGCAGGATGCCTCCCTGGCGCAGGAGCCGGCCCTGGCCGATGCCTGGTTCCCGGCGCCCGACCCCTCGGCGCGGGCGAGCTTCGAATCCCGCTACGCCTCCGCCTTCGGCGAGCGGCCGCCGCGGCTGGCCGGCATCGCCTATGATGCAGCGGCGCTGGCCAGCCGCGCGGTGCGCGACCCGGGCGGCCAGCCGCCGGTGGGCGAGCCGATGATGGGCGCCGACGGGCCGATCCGCCTGCTGCCGGAAGGGCTGGCGCAGCGCGGCCTGGCGATCTTCGCGCTCGATCCCTCGGGCGAGCCGCGGCTGGTGCAGCCGGCGCCGGTGCCGGGCGCGCCGGGCACCTAGAGCATGATGTGTTCACCTTCGTTCACGCATCATGCTCCAGGCCTTTGTTTGGTCGCGTGATTCACGCATTTCGGTGCGGGCACCTCAAGCGATCACGCTCTAAGGCGGCGCCCGCCGCGCCGATGGGTCGGCCGTCCTTCCCCCGGGTGCTCGGCGCCGCCGGGCTGATCGGCGGCGTGCCGGCGCTGGTGCTGCTGGCGCTGATGCTCGGCGGGCAGCTTGCTGCGGCGCCCGGCCTGGTGGCGCTGCTGACCTGCCTGCTGGCGGCGCTGATGCTGGCCCGGATCTGGATCGGCAACCTGGCGCGGCTGGTGGAATCGCTGCGCCGCGCCGCCGCCGGGGAGGGCAGGCTGGTGCCGCCCGAGACCACCCCCCTGCTGCCGGCTGTGGCGGAGATCGCCGAGGGCGTGGCGCGCCTGGCCCGCGCCCTGGCCGAGCGGGGCGCGTTGGTGGACCGCCTGCGCCGCGCCGATGCGGCGATCGTCGAGGCCCTGCCGGACCCGCTGCTGGTGCTCTCGCCGGAACGGGCGCCGCTGCGCGCCAATGCCGCGGCCCGTGCGCTTTTCGGCGCCGGAGGCTCGCGCGCGGGGGGGCGGCGATGTGGCGGCGCTGCTGCGGCATCCGACCCTGGCCAATGCGGTGGACCGGGCGCTCGCGGAGCAACGGCCGCAGATCGCCGATCTGGCGCTGCCGGTCTCGGCGGCGCAGGAGATCGCCTTGCGGGTCATCCCGATGGAGCCGCCGCTGGCCGATGGCGGGCGGCTCGTCATCCTGCTCTCCGACCGCACCCGGGAACGGGCGGTGGAGCGGATGCGGGCGGATTTCGTCGCCAATGCCAGCCACGAACTGCGCACGCCCCTGGCCAGCCTGATCGGCTTCATCGAGACCCTGCGCGGCCCGGCCGAGGACGATCCCGCCGCGCGCAGCCGCTTCCTGGCGATCATGGCCGAGCAGTCCGAGCGGATGCGGCGGCTGATCGACGACCTGCTCGGCCTCTCCCGCATCGAGCTGAACGAGCATCAGCCGCCGACCGGCGCGGCGCGGCTGGCGGAGATCGCCGGGGCCGAGGCGGCGGCGCTGGAGCCGCTGCTCCGCCGCCGCCGCGTGACCCTGGCGCAGTCGCTCGACGAAGCGGCGGTGGCGGCGCCGGCGGATGCCGAGCAACTCGCCCAGGTGGTGCGGAACCTGCTGGAGAACGCGGTGCGGCATGGGCGGGAGGGCGGCACGGTGCAGCTTTCGGTGGCCCGCGTGGAGGGTGGAGGGCGGTTGCCCGCGCGCCCCGGCGTGCTGGTGGCCGTCAGCGATGACGGGCCGGGCATCCCGCGCGAGCATATCCCGCGCCTGACCGAGCGCTTCTACCGGGTGGACCGCGGCCGGTCCCGCAGCGCCGGCGGCACCGGCCTCGGGCTCGCCATCGTCAAGCACATCGTGAACCGCCATCGCGGGCTGCTGCTGATCGAGAGCGAGGAGGGCAGCGGCGCCAGCTTCCGGGTCTGGCTGCCGGCGGCGACGGAGGGCTGACGCGGAGCGTGGGCAGGGCGCCGCCAAGCGATTGCGTGCTTGACCGGTATCACGGAATGTTTATTGTATATGTCGGAAATGTGAGGTCGGTCATGGCCTGCCAACTCGCCCTTCCCGGCATCCTGCTTCGCCTGTCACAGGCCCCTGCCGCGCGCCGCGGCACCGGGCGCCTGGCCTGGCGGGCCACGGCCAAGGCCCTTTTGCGCGGCCTGCGGACCCCGACCCCGGGCGAGCGCTATCAACCGGAACTGCACTACATGCGGGGCGGCCGGACCCACGGCTGCCGCTCGCTCGCGCGCGGCTGACCGCTGCGGGGCCCTATAGGGCCGCGATCGCCTCCGTGATCCCCGCCGTCCAGCGGCCCGAGGCCGGCTGCGGCCGGGGGGCGAAGCTGGCCTGCAGGGTTTCCGCCGCCGCCACCCGGCCGAGGTCGAAGAGCCGCCAGCCCTCGGGCTCGGCCGAGCGGCCGATCCCGGCGGTCTGCCAGGCGAGCAGCGAGAGCTTGCCCTTGCCGGTGCGGCCCAGCGCATGCGGATGCACCACCCGCCAGGCGCCGTCATAGAGCAGTTGCACGGCGCGGCGGCGATGCAGGGCCTCGGCCAGCAAAGGGGTGAAATCGGGCGTCGCGGGCATGGCCCTGATATGGGCAGGGAAGCTCCTGAATTCGAGGCGGAAGGCGGGCCGCGATGGTGCCTCGCCACGCCCTTGCCCACTTGCCACGAACTGGAGAAGCACCGCCCACCGGTTGCCCTGGCGCCCGGTAGAGACTACCTGACGGCCGAAGCGCCCGGTCACGGGCGGCCCCAACAGAATATGGCACCATGAGCGATCCAGCCGAGATGCCGCCGGGCTTTGTGCCGGCGGAACAGCCGACCTCGACATCCGAAGCCATCCCGACGGAAGCCGAGCGCATCGCCGCCCTGGAGGCCGAGGTGGCGCAGTTGCGCGACCGCTGGCTCCGGGCCGAGGCCGAGACCCAGAACCTCCGCGCCCGCACCGACAAGCTGGTGGCGGATGCCCGCAACTACGCCATCCAGAAATTCGCCGGCGACGTGGTGGAGGCGGCCGACAACCTCCGCCGCGGCCTCGATGCCCTGCCGCCACCCGCCGGGGGCGAGCCGGAATTGATGGCGAAGCTGCGCGAGGGCTTCGAGGGGGTGGAGCGCAGCTTCCTTTCGCTGCTGGAACGCAACGGCATCGTCCGCCGCGAGGCGAAGGGGCAGCCCTTCGACCCCGAATCCACCAGGCGATGAGCCAGCAGCCGGCGCCGCAGGGCATCGCGCCCGGCACTGTCCTGGAGGCCTGGACCCCAGCCTGGACCCTGAACGGGCGGCTGCTGAAGCCGGCCATGGTGGTCGTGGCCGGTGACGCGGGGCGGCAGGGCTAGATTCTCGGCCGGGGCGGTCCGGGGGCCTTGTCCCCCTCGCCCGGGCTGAATACATGCCGGGATGGCGGCCCGTCCACGATCCTGCGGGTCTGCCATCCCATCCGATCAACTGGGGACGGGCGCGGTGCCTGACTGAGAAGGGCCGCCCCCGCCCGCCGCAAAGGAGCACTACGGATGAGCAAGGTTATCGGTATCGACCTCGGCACGACCAATTCCTGCGTTGCCCTGATGGAAGGCAAGGAAGTCAAGGTCATCGAGAATGCCGAGGGGGCCCGCACCACCCCTTCCATGGTCGCCTTCGCCAAGAACGGCGAGCGCCTGGTCGGCCAGGCCGCCAAGCGCCAGGCGGTGACCAACCCCAACAATACCCTCTATGCCGTGAAGCGCCTGATCGGCCGTCGGTTCGAAGACCCGATGGTGAAGAAGGACATGGGCCTCGTCCCCTACCACATCGTGCGCGCCGACAACGGCGATGCCTGGGTGGAGGTCGATGGCCAGAAATACGCGCCGCAGCAGATCAGCGCCAATATCCTCACCAAGATGAAGGAAACCGCCGAGGCCTATCTCGGCGAGAAGGTGACGCAGGCGGTCATCACCGTCCCCGCCTATTTCAACGACGCCCAGCGCCAGGCGACCAAGGAAGCCGGCTCGATCGCGGGTCTTGAGGTGCTTCGCATCATCAATGAGCCGACCGCGGCCGCCCTCGCCTATGGCATGGACAAGAAGCATGTCGGCACCATCGCCGTGTATGACCTCGGCGGCGGCACCTTCGACATCTCGATCCTGGAGATCGGCGACGGCGTCTTCGAGGTGAAGTCCACCAATGGCGACACCTTCCTCGGCGGCGAGGATTTCGACCAGCGCGTCATCGACTACCTGGCGGACGAGTTCAAGCGCGAGCAGGGCATCGACCTGCGCGGCGACAAGCTGGCGCTGCAGCGGCTGAAGGAAGCCGCCGAGAAGGCCAAGATCGAGCTCTCCTCCGCCAAGGAGACCGAGATCAACCTGCCCTTCATCACCGCCGATGCCTCCGGGCCGAAGCACCTGGTCATGAAGCTGACGCGCTCCAAGCTGGAGGCGCTGGTGGATGACCTGATCCAGCGTACCCTCGAGCCCTGCAAGCAGGCTCTGAAGGATGCCGGGATGCAGGCCGGCGAGGTGGACGAGGTAATCCTGGTCGGCGGCATGACCCGCATGCCCAAGGTGATCGAGGCGGTGAAGGGCTTCTTCGGCAAGGACCCCGCCCGCAACGTCAACCCGGACGAGGTGGTCGCGATCGGCGCCGCCATCCAGGGCGGCGTGCTGAAGGGCGAGGTGAAGGATGTCCTGCTGCTGGACGTCACGCCGCTGAGCCTTGGCATCGAGACGCTGGGCGGTGTCTTCACCCGGCTGATCGACCGCAACACCACGATCCCGACCAAGAAGAGCCAGGTCTTCTCCACCGCCGACGACAACCAGACCGCGGTCACCATCAAGGTGTTCCAGGGCGAGCGCGAGATGGCGGCGGACAACAAGCTGCTGGGGAATTTCGACCTCCAGGGCATCCCGCCGGCGCCGCGCGGCGTGCCGCAGGTGGAAGTCACCTTCGACATCGACGCCAATGGCATCGTCTCGGTACAGGCCAAGGACAAGGCCACCGGCAAGGAGCAGCAGATCAAGATTCAGGCGCGCTCCGGCCTGTCGGAGAGCGACATCGAGCGGATGGTGAAGGAGGCCGAGGCGAATGCCGAGACCGACCGGCAGCGCCGCGAGGCGGTGGAGGCGCGCAACCAGCTGGAGGCGCTGATCCACAGCACCGACAAGACGCTGAAGGAGAATGCCGAGAAGATCCCGGCCACCGAGCGGGCCGAGGTCGAGACCGCGCTCGCCGCCGCCCGCACCGCCATGGAAGGCCAGGACGCCGCCGCGCTCCGCGAGGCCGGGGAGCGGCTGTCCCAGTCGGCCATGAAGATGGGCGAGGCGCTCTACAAGGCGCAGGCGGCGGAAGCGCAGCCCGCGGGCGAGCAGGCCGGCGGCGGCGGTGGCGGTGGCCAGCCCGGCGGCGGCTCCGACAAGGTCGTGGATGCCGATTTCGAGGAAGTGGACCCGAACAAGAAGAAATCGGGTTGACCTTTCGGAACCGTCGCGTAACCGCGTGACCGGCGGCGCCCGGTTCCTTTCGGGGACCGGGCGTTCGCGTATCCGCGGCGCGGCTTGACAGCGCATCGCTCCCCAGGGGGGATACGGGCTCGGCCATGGCCAAGCGTGATTTCTACGAGATCCTCGGTGTCCAGAAGGACGCCTCCGAGGACGATCTGAAGAAGGCCTATCGCCGCCAGGCGATGCGGAACCATCCTGACCGGAACCACGGCGACAAGGACGCCGAGGGCCGCTTCAAGGAGGTGAACGAGGCCTATGACATCCTGAAGGATGCCGAGAAGCGCGCCGCCTATGACCGCTTCGGCCATGCCGCCTTCGAGCAGGGCGGCGGCGGAGCCGGCGGCTTCCAGGGCGGCAATCCCTTCGGCGGCGGCTTCGAGGACATCTTCGAGGAGATGTTCGGCCGCTTCGGCGCCAGTGGCGGCCGACGGCAGCGCCAGGCCTCCGGCCGCGGCGCCGATCTCCGCACCCATGTGGAGATCGGGCTGGAGGAAGCCTTCGCCGGGACCAAGAAGACCGTCCGCGTGCCCTCCTCGGTCTCCTGCGAGGCCTGCAACGGGACCGGCGCGGAAAGCGGCTCGGCCGCCGCCACCACCTGCGCCACCTGCCAGGGCGCGGGCAAGGTGCGGGCGCAGCAGGGCTTCTTCCTGATCGAGCGGACCTGCCCGACCTGCGGCGGCTCCGGCCGCACCATCAAGAATCCCTGCAAGGTCTGCCAGGGCGCCGGCCGCGTGCAGCGCGACCGCACGCTCAATGTCAGCATCCCGGCGGGGGTGGAGGATGGCACCCGCATCCGCCTGACCGGGGAGGGCGAGGCTGGGCTGCGCGGCGCCCCCGCGGGCGACCTCTATGTGGATGTGGGCATCAGGCCGCATCCGCTGTTCCAGCGGGACGGCGCCAATATCTTCGTTCGCGTGCCGCTGCGGATGACCCAGGCGGCGCTGGGCGGCCAGGTGGAGGTGCCGACGGTGGATGGCGGGCGGGCGCGGGTGACGATCCCGGCCGGCACCCAGACCGGCGACCAGTTCCGTATGCGCGCCAAGGGCTTCTCGGTGCTGCGCAGCGCCACGCGCGGCGACATGTATGTGCAGGTGGCGGTGGAGACCCCGCAGAACCTGAGCAAGCGGCAGCGCGACCTGCTGGAGGAATTCGAGGCCGAGGCGGTGAAGGATGGCCGCTCCAGCCCGGAAAGCGAAGGGTTCTTCACCAAGGTGAAGGAATCTGGGACGGGCTCAGCCGCTGACCCCGGCCCGATTGCGGCCTGCTGGCGATCGCCGGGGAACCGCCCCCGTGCCGCCACGTTCTGTGGAGGACCGTCGCTTCCCCCCAGCGGCGGCCCAGGCAGGCGGCGGCGCGGAAGCGGTCCCACCCGCGCCGCCGCCCGCCCCCCAACACAGGCATGACCATGGGCGGACGCCCGGCAACTTCCGGCGCCGCCCTTTTTCCTGTCCTGACGCCACCGCTTGACCCCCGGCCGCGCCGAAGGAGTCTCCGGCCAGGGCGAGATCGGGGAAGCGTGGACATGTCCATCCGGATCGGCATCGCCGGCATCACCGGCCGCATGGGCCGGTTGCTGGCGGAGGAGGCGGTGGCGGCCGGCGCCACCCTGGCCGGCGGCCTCGGCCGTCCCGGCGCTGCCCCGCCGGGCGATACCCCGGCGCCGCTGCTGCCGGATGCCGCCGCGCTCTTCGCCGCCAGCGATGTGGTGATCGACTTCACCCATGCCGCCACCGCCGCCGCGCATGCCGCCGCCGCGGCCGCCGCGGGCAAGCCCCTGGTGCTCGGCACGTCGGGGCTTTCGGCGGCGGATGAGGCGGCGGTGGCCCGGGCGGCGGCGCAGGTGCCCATCGTTTATGCCGCCAATTTCGCGCCGGGCGTGAACCTGGTCCTGGCCATCGCCGAGCGCATGGCCGCCGCCCTGCCGGCCGAAGCCTACGATGCCGAGATCCTGGAGATGCACCACCGGCAGAAGGTGGATGCCCCCTCCGGCACCGCGCTGGCGCTCGGCCGGGCGGTGGCGCGCGGCCGGGGCACCACCCTGGAGGCGGCCGGGACGGAAAGCGGCCGGGACGGGCATTGCGGCGCCCGGCGGACCGGCAGCATCGGCTTCGCGGCGCTGCGCGGCGGCCAGGTGGTGGGCGAGCACACGCTGCTCTTTGCCGCCGCCTCCGAGCAGATTGCGATCACCCATCGCAGCTTCGACCGCCGGGTCTATGCGACGGGCGCGGTGCGGGCCGCGCTGTGGCTGCGGGGGCGGGCGCCGGGGCTCTATGACATGAAGCATGTGCTGGGGATGGAAGAATAGGCCGGTCCGCGTCTGCGCTTGACCCCCCGGCCCCTCCCTGCGAAAGAACGGCGCCCGGCCGGGTGCCCGCGAGAAGGCGCCCGACCCTGCCGGCGCGGCCCATGACACCAGAGCTTCCGGGGCGCTGCCGGCCCCCAGCGCGACAAGAGGACGAATATCGCCATGCGCGACAAGGGTGAGTACCTTTTCACCTCGGAGAGCGTTTCCGAAGGCCATCCGGACAAGGTGGCGGACCGGATCTCGGACACGGTGCTGGACGCCTTCCTCGGCGCCGACCCCTATTCGCGCGTGGCCTGCGAGACGCTGGTCACCACCAACCGCGTCGTCCTGGCCGGGGAGACCCGCGGCCCGGACAGCGTGACGCCGGAATTGCTGGCGCATCTGGCGCGCATGGCGATCCATGACATCGGCTATGACCAGGAAGGCTTCTCCTGGAAGAATGCCAAGGTGGAATGCCACCTGCATGCCCAGTCCGCGCATATCGCGATGGGCGTGGACGCCGCCGGCAACAAGGACGAGGGCGCCGGCGACCAGGGCATCATGTTCGGCTATGCCTGCCGCGAGACGCCGGAGCTGATGCCGGCGCCGCTCTACTACGCCCACCTGATCCTGCGCCGGATCAGCGAGATGCGCCGCAACGGCGACAAGGGCGTGGCCGGCCTGCTGCCGGACGCCAAGTCGCAGGTGACGCTCCGCTATGTGGACGGCAAGCCGGTTGGCGCCACCAGCGTGGTGGTCTCGACCCAGCATGCCGAGCATCTGGACCAGGCCGAGATCAAGCGCATGCTGCGGCCGATCGTGGAGACCTCGCTGCCCAAGGGCTGGATGTGCGGGGAGGACGAGTTCTACGTGAACCCGACGGGCAAGTTCGTCATCGGTGGGCCGGATGGCGATTGCGGCCTGACCGGGCGCAAGATCATCGTGGACACCTATGGCGGCGCGGCCCCGCATGGCGGCGGCGCCTTCTCGGGCAAGGACCCGACCAAGGTGGACCGCTCGGCCGCTTATGCCTGCCGGTACCTGGCGAAGAATGTGGTGGCCGCGGGCCTGGCGGACCGCTGCACCATCCAGGTGAGCTATGCCATCGGCGTCTCCAAACCGCTTTCGGTCTATTTCGACCTGCATGGCACCGGCCGCGACGTGGATGAGACGAAGCTGGCCCGGGTGGTGAACGAGATGGTCAACCTCTCGCCCCGCGGCATCCGCGAGCATCTGCACCTCAACCGGCCGATCTATGCCGTGACCTCCGCCTATGGGCATTTCGGCCGCACCCCGGACGAGGAGAAGGGCACCTTCACCTGGGAGCGCACCGACCTGGCGGATGACCTGAAGCGCGCCTTCGGCCGCTGACCGCAACACCCGTGCCTGTGCGGGGGGCGGCGCCGGTGCGCCGCCCCTTTGCGTTTCTGGAGCCCGCATGAGCCAGCCCGACCCGACCCTACCCCGGAACACGCCCGAAGGTGTCCCGGACCGGCTCTATGGCCGCCGGCGCAGCCATCCGCTGCGGCCGCGGCAACAGCTTCTGCTGGACGTCGCCCTGCCGCGGCTGCGGCTCGGCCCGGCAGAGGCGGCCGAGCCGCGCGCGGCCTTCGCTGCCCCGGTCGAGGCGCTGTGGCTGGAGGTGGGGTCCGGTGGCGGCGAACATGCGGCGGCCCAGGCGGCGGCGCATCCCGGCGCCGGGCTGATCGCCTGCGAGGTCTTCGAGAACGGCCTCTGCTCCCTGCTGGCCCGGCTGCTGCCGGAGGGCGGTGAGGCCAGCACGACCCTGCCGGGAAACCTCCGGATCTGGGACCAGGATGCCCGCCGGCTGCTGGCGCTGCTGCCGGAGGGCTGCCTCGACCGGCTGTTCCTGCTGTTTCCGGACCCCTGGCCCAAGGCGCGCCATGCCAAAAGGCGCTTCGTGCATCCGGCGATGCTGCCGGTGGTGGCGCGGGTGCTCCGGCCCGGCGGCGAATGGCGCATCGCCACCGACGACCCGACCTATCAGGCCTGGGTCGCCGAGGTATTCGCGCAGTCCGACCTGTTCGAGGTGCCACCGCCGGCGGAGTCCCGCCCGGAGGGCTGGCCGCCCACCCGCTACGAGGCCAAGGCGCTGCGCGAGGGCCGGCGGCCGCTCTACTGGCGGATGATACGGCGGGGATAAGGCATTTCGCGGACGGACGTTCACGCCCGTCCGCGAACTGCTCTAATTCAGCCTGAGTTCCAGGATATGCCGCGGGTCCGGCTGCAACTCGCCCCGCTCCACCTGCTTGACGATGGCGGTGAGCGCCGCATTCGCCGGGGTGTCGATGCCGATCTCCTGGGCGCGGTCCACGATGAAGCCGTTCAGGAATTCGATCTCGGTGCGGCGGCCCTTCACCATGTCCTGGCCCATGGAGGGGCGGTGCGCGCCGCCGCCGGGCTTGCGCGCCTCGGCCAGGCGGTGCTCGTCGTAGATCTGCCGGGCTTCCGCATCGCCCTCGCCGGCGCGGGCGATGATCTCCGGGGCGATGTGGTGGATCTCCTCCAACTCATAGCCTAGCGCCTGGCCGACGCGGATCGCCTCGCTGCCGAGCCGCGCCGTGAATTGCCGCAGGGTGTCGTTGGTGAGGATTTCCTTGCTCACCAGCCCGGTGCAGGCCGACATGCCATTGGCCATGGCATTGGTCACCAGCTTCGACCAGCGCTCGCCCCAGAGATTGGCGGTGACCAGGCAACTGTCGGACAACGCGCAGAGCCTTCCGACCTCCTTCGCGCGGTCGGTGATGCGGCCATGCACCTCGCCGACGCGGAATACGGTATGCGCGGCGCCACCCTTGCCGGAGGCGCGGCGGACATGGCCGGGCTCGCCCAGTTCCACGGTGATCGAGCTGGCGATGGCGCCGAGCGTGCGGCCCCAGCCCACCACCTCGGCGATGGTCGCCTCGTTCATGCAATTCTGCAGCGAGACGCAGAAGCCGCCGGGCGCGAGATACTGCCGCACCATCATGGTGGCCCAGGCGGTGTCGTAGGATTTCACGCAGATGAAGGCGATGTCGATCGGCGCCTCCTTGCTCAGCCCCTGCAATTCCGTGAGGTGCAGCGCCCGCACCGGCACGGTGAATTCCGGCACGTCCTTCAGATGCGTGATGCGCAGGCCGCGGCTCCGCATCGCCTCGACATGCTCGGGCCACATGTCGACGAAAGTGACGTCCTCGCCGGCCTGCACCATATGCGCGCCGGCATAGCAGCCGACCGCGCCTGCACCGATGATCGCGATGCGGAACCCCATGCGCCGTTTCCTTCCCCTAGAGCAAACTCCGTCCGGGTGGAATCACCCGGGCGGAGTATTTGCTCGCAAAAAACAAAGGCCAGAGTGGTTTCCGTGAGCCAATGCGAACGGAAAACGCTCTGATGCGATGCGACAGGGCATCGGCCTCGGGGAAGTGTGCCCGGCCGGGCCGGGCGGGGCAAACGCGCGCCGGCCTCAAGGCCTTGAGGCCGGCAAGACCTTGATCTCCCTTGCCCCGGCCGCGGAACGGCCGGGACCTGATGGTGCGAGTCCAACGGAAAGGACCGTTGGACTCGCATCACCAGCCTTGGTTTGGTAGGCCGATTCACCTGACGCCTGGGGACCAAGCGTCAGGATCGGACCATCAGGGCCGGACTCCGGCTCAGCTGTTCTGCTTGAGATAGGCGATCAGGTCGTTCAACTGCTGCTCGTTCCGCAGCCCCGGATAGGACATGGACCCCGCCGGCACGATCGCCTTCGGGTTGGTGATATAGGCGCGCAGCGTGGCCTCGTCCCAGGTGAGGCCGCCCGCGGCCTTCTCCTGCATGCTGGCGGAGTAGCGGAACCCGGCAATCGACCCCGCCTTGCGCCCGACCACGCCATGCAGGTTGGGACCGACCCCGGCGCGCCCGCCCTCGTTGATCGTGTGGCAGGCGCGGCACTGGTTGAACACGCGCTGCCCGGCGGCGGCATCCTGCGCCGCGGCCGGCAGCGCAGTGCCGAGCAGGAGGGCGGAGGCGATGGAGAGGGGGACGGCTGCACGGAACATCTGGATGCTGTCTCCGATCGGGGCTGGTTGCTGTGTCACCGGGCCTGCCCGAAATCATTGCCCGATGTGCCATGGCCGGGTGTCGCGGTTCGCCCGCGAGGGCACCGCAACGCGCGGGCCTGCGGACGAACGGGGACACGATCCGGGATTGGCCGCGTCCGGCCGATCCGTCAACCCTTGGCTACCCCCAGGGGTTCCGCCGCCCGCCGCCCCAGGGGGAGCCCGGCGGCGGGGTCGGCCGCGGCGCGCCCCAGCCGCCGCTGCCCTGCTGCGGCCGCGCCATGGCCAGCAATCGCGCCACCCGCTCCTCGGTCGGCGGATGGGTGGTGAAGAGACTATCCAGTCTGATGCCCGAAAGCGGGTTGACGATGAACATATGCGCGCTCGCCGGATGGGCCTCGGCGGTCTGGTTCACGATTCCTTGCTTGTAGTGTTCCAGCTTCTGCAGCCCGGAGGCGAGCCAGCGCGGGTCGCCGCAGATCTCCGCTCCCAGCCGGTCCGCCTCGTATTCGCGGGAGCGGCTGATCGCCATCTGCACCAGCATCGCGGCGATGGGGCCCACGATCATCAGCAGCAGCGCGCCGAGCGGGCCGAAGGGGCTGCGGTTCCCCTCGCGGTCGCGGCCGCCGAAGAGGAAGCCGAATTGCGCCAGCATGCCGATGGCGCCCGCGAGGGTGGCGGTGATGGTCATGAGCAGCGTGTCGCGATGCTTGATATGCGCCAGTTCATGCGCCACCACCCCCGCCACTTCCTCCTCGGTCATCAGGTCGAGCAGGCCGGTATTCACCGCCACCGCGGCATTCTCCGGGTTGCGGCCGGTGGCGAAGGCATTGGGCTGTGCCTCATGGATCACGTAGAGCGCCGGCATCGGCAGCCCGGCCCGTGCCACCAGGCCCTGCACCAATTGGAACAGCCGCGGCGCGCTCTCGGGCGCGATGGGCTCGGCATTGTGCATGCCGAGCACCACCCGGTCGCTGTTCCACCAGGCCCAGAGATTGGTGCCGCAGGCGAAGAGGAAGGCGATGACCATCCCCTGCTGCCCGCCCAGCGCATAGCCGATGCCGATGAACAGCGCGGTGAGCCCCGCCAGCAGGATCGCGGTCCGCAGGTATCCGGCCATCTCGCAGTGATCCCCTCTTTCGGCGCACCCGTGCTGTCCCCGCTGCGTTGAGGGGGCGCGATTCCGGTGCGAGACCCCAGATGATGACCATGACCCAAGCCAGACAAGGGGCGACCCCGCCCGCTCCCGATCCCACGACGATCACCAGGATGACAATGTCCGACCCGCTGCCGCCACCCGATCCGCCCGCCCCGATTCCCCCCGGTGCGGCCGCCGCCGCCCGGCCCCGACCTGCCGGAGCCGCCGATCACCGACCCGACCGAGCCGGACCAGCCGCTCCCCGGCGACCCCACCCGGCCGCCTGCCGGCGACCCGCCGACCAATCCGCCGATGCGGATGCGGGAGATCGGCGGCCCGACCGGGCCGGAACCGACCCGCTATGGCGACTGGGAAAGGAAGGGCCGGGTCAGCGATTTCTGAACCCGGCGGCGCCGGGCCGCACCCGATTCGCGGCGGGGCCAGACCGCGAACGGAGTTGTGGTGGAGCACCGGTCATGCCCACAAGCCCTTGTGGCGGCCGGATGCACGGCCGCCCCGAGTCGCATGTCGGCGATTCGTTCCCGCGACTCGGGGCAGGCGCTTGATTCCACGGTGCCTCGCGACAGGCCGGCCGGACTCCGGTTCGCGTCCTGTTCGGGGAGATGGAATTCCACAGGCCGATCAGCCCGGCTCCAGCGCCTGCGGCGGCAGCATGATCCGGCAGCGCAGCCCGGCGGCCTCCCAGGTCTTTTCCAGCGACCCGCCGAGCTGCACCCGCGCCAGGCTGCGCAGCAGGCCGGAGCCGAAGCCGGTGCGGCCCGGCGGCCCGACCAGCGGCGGCCCGCCCGTCTCCTGCCATTCGAGGCGCAGCCAGCCCTCGGCGGTGATGGCCCACTCGATCGCCACGCGGCCGCCGGGGCAGGACAGGGCGCCGTGCTTGGCGGCATTCGTCACCAGCTCATGTACCGCCATGGAGAGCGGCTGCACCGCCTCCGGCGCCAGCGCCAGGCCGGGGCCGCTGAGCCCCAGCCGGCCCGTGGCGCTGCCGAGATAGGGGAGGAATTCGGCCTCCAGCAGGGCCCGCAGCTCCGGCCCGGTGCCCGCCACCAGCAGCGCCTGCGCCCGGCCGAGCGCGGCGATGCGGCCCTCCAGCGCGCGGGCATAGCCTTCCGGGGTTTCCGCCCGGGTGAGGCGCAGCAGGGCCTGCACGGTGGCGAGCGTGTTCCTGGAGCGGTGGTCCACCTCCCGCATCCGCAGCACGGCGCCTTCCTCCTCCGCCTGCTGCGCCGTGACATCGAGGCTGATGCCCAGGCAGCGGCCGGCTCCCGGCCATGGGGCACCTTCCAGGCGGCCGCCGTGGCACTCGATCCAGCGTGGCGCCGCGCCTGCCGCGGCCTGGATGCGGTAGCGGAGGCGGCAGGGCCTGCCCTGGGCGGCCGCCCCGCGCAGGCCGGCCTCGGCCGCCTGCCGGTCCTCGGGATGCAGCAGGGCCAGGAAATCGCCGAAGCCGATCGCTGCCTCCGGCCCCGGAGGGAGGCCGTGCAGGGCACGGCCGGCCGGGTCCAGCCAGAGGCGGCCAGTGCCGAGGTCGAGTTCCCAGGCGCCGGCCCCCGCCGCCGCCTGCGCCAGGGCGAGCCGGGATGCGGCCTGGCTCGCCGCCTCGCGCATTGCGGTGGCGCCCGCCAGGTCCGGCCCAGGGAGGGCTATGTCACAGCCGGGAAGGAATGACGGCAAAGCCGGGGCCTCGATGCGCTCACGCAAAGCTGTAGCACCGCAGGAGGCAACCATTCTGTCCGTTACGCGACAGAGCCTTTCGGCCCCGTCATCACATTCCCTTCACAGCTCCTCCGGACCGATCGGATAGAGCCCCGGTGCGACCCGGTAGAAATGCTCGCGGACCGCCTGGTAGCATTCGCAGGCGGCATGCCGGAGGCGCGGCCGGTTGACCACCGCCACCTTGCCGCGGCTGCCGCGGATCATGCCCGCTGCTTCCAGCCTGGCCAGCACCCGGGTCACGGTGGTGCGCCGGACCCCGAGCTGTTCCGCCAGGTGTTCCTGCGTCACCGGCAGTTCCGGTGTGCCGGCGCGGTCCTGCAGGCTCAGCAGCCAGCGGCAGATGCGCTCCTCCACCGGATGCAGCGCATTGCAGGCGACGGATTGCAGCACCTGCGCGAGCAGCGCATCGGCATAGCGGCTGACCGTGTCGCGGATGGCGGCGGAGGCCTGCTTCGCATCCTCCAGCCGGGCCGCCTCCAGCCGCAGGGCATGGCCCGGCATCTGCACCATGGCGCGGGTGGAGGCCGGCTTGTCGCCGGCGCTGATGATGACGCCGACCGCGCCTTCGCAGCCGACCACCGCGGCTTCCGCGGTGCGGCCATCCGCCATCACCGTCACCAGGGCGATCGCCGCGCCGCCGCAGGGGAAATGCGCGTGGGTGACATCGTCGCCAGGCTCGAACAGCGTCCGGCCGGGGGCGAGCGTGATGCGTTCGAGATGCGGCTCCAGCAGGGCGAAGCGGCCGGCCGGGATGGCATCCAGCAGGCGGTTGCCGCAGGCGCCCGTATTCGGGCGCGGCGCGGTGCCGGCCAGGCGGCTCGGGCTCCGGTCACCATCCATTCCTTGGCCTCCACCTCCCTGATGATGAGAGGCCTGATGCTGAACCCCGGCCGTTGCACGGCTGGATAACGTTGGCACGGCGAAAGCTTGGGGTCTGTCTCCCAGGGCACAGACCGCGGCAGGTTGCGCGAAAGACATGCGGCGGCGCGGCCCCGAAAGGCCGCGCCGCCGGCCTGGTCAGGCGATCCGGTTCTCCACCAGATCCTGCACCACGCCGGGATCGGCGAGCGTCGAGGTGTCGCCCAGGGCTTCGGTCTCATTCGCGGCGATCTTGCGCAGGATGCGGCGCATGATCTTGCCGGAGCGCGTCTTGGGCAGGCCCGGCGCCCATTGGATGGCGTCCGGCGAGGCGATCGGCCCGATCTCCTTCCGCACCCAGGCCACCAATTCGCGCTTCAGCGCATCGTTCGGCTCCTCGCCGGTCTTCAGCGTGACATAGGCGTAGATGCCCTGGCCCTTGATGTCGTGCGGCATGCCGACCACCGCGGCCTCGGCGACCTTGGGATGCGCCACCAGCGCCGATTCGATCTCCGCCGTGCCCATGCGGTGGCCGGCGACATTGATGACGTCATCGACGCGGCCGGTGATCCACCAATAGCCATCGGCATCCCGCCGCGCGCCATCCCCGCTGAAATACATGCCGGGGAAGGTGGCGAAATAGGTCTGCACGAAGCGCGCATGGTCGCCATAGACGGTGCGCATCTGGCCGGGCCAACTGTCCGTCAGGACCAGGTTGCCCTCGGCCACGCCCTCCAGCAGCTTGCCCTCGCCATCCACCAGCGCCGGGAAGACGCCGGGCAGCGGCAGGGTGGCGGAGCCGGGCTTCTGCGCCACCGCGCCGGGCAGCGGCGAGATCAGGATGCCGCCCGTCTCGGTCTGCCACCAGGTATCCACGATGGGGCAGCGCTCGTCGCCGACCACGCGATAGTACCAGAGCCAGGCTTCCGGGTTGATCGGCTCGCCGACCGAGCCGAGCACGCGGAGCGACTTGCGGCTGTGCTTCTTCACCGGCGCCTCGCCGTCGCGCATCAGGGCGCGGATCGCGGTGGGGGCGGTGTAGAAGATATTGACCTGGTGCTTGTCCACCACCTGCCAGAAGCGGTCCACGCCGGGGTAGTTGGGCACGCCCTCGAACATCAGGCTGGTGGCGCCATTGGCGAGCGGGCCATAGACGATATAGGTGTGGCCGGTCACCCAGCCGACATCGGCGGTGCACCAGTAGATCTCGCCGGGGTGGTAGTCGAAGACCAGATCATGCGTGTAGCTGGCCCAGACCATGTAGCCGCCGGTGGTATGCAGCACGCCCTTGGGCTTCCCCGTGCTGCCCGAGGTGTAGAGGATGAAGAGCGGGTCCTCCGCGCCCATCCGCTCCGGCTCGCAGGTGGCGGGCTGCCCGGCGCAGGCATCCTCCCACCACAGGTCGCGGCCGGGCTGCATCGCCACCGTGCCGCCGGTATTCTTCGCGACGATCACATGGCGGATCGAGGGGCAGGCGGCGAGCGCCTCATCCGCATTGGCCTTGAGCGGCACCTTGCGGCCGCCACGCCGGCCCTCATCCGCGGTCAGCAGCAGCACGCATTCGCTGTCCTGGATGCGGGAGGCCACGCTGTCCGGCGAGAAGCCGCCGAAGACGATGGAATGCACCGCGCCGATCCGGGCGCAGGCGAGCATGGCCACCGCCGCCTCCACGATCATCGGCAGGTAGATGCAGACCCGGTCGCCCTTCTTCACGCCGAGCCCGCGCATGGCATTGGCCAGGCGGCAGACGCGTTCGTGCAATTGCCGGTAGGTGACCTTGCTGTCGCTGGCGGGGTCGTCGCCTTCCCAGATGATCGCCACCTGGTCGCCGCGGCTTTCCAGGTGCCGGTCGAGGCAGGAGACGGAGGCGTTCAGCACGCCGTCCTCGAACCACTTGATGGTCACGTCGCCGGTGAAGTCCACGTTCTTGATCTTCGTCGGCGGCGTCATCCAGGCGATGCGCCCCGCCTCCCGGCGCCAGAAGCCTTCCGGGTCGCGCGCCGCCTCGGCGGTCATGGCCTGGAAGCGGGACTGGTCCACCAGGGCCCCGGCGGCGATCTCGGGCTTCACGGCGATCAGGGCGTCATCGGACATGCTGGGCCTCCCTTGGCGGGTTCTGTGACTGGCGGGATTTTGCCCATGTCGCCTTGCGTTGCGTCAATCAGGAGGCGGGGAGGTTGTAAAGGGGTTGTGAGGTCGCGCCTGCCGCGCCGCTCCCCCTTCCATGCCGGCTGCCTTGGCGGGGCGGTTCGCCGGCCAGCAATTTCGCGTCACAACCCCGCATCCGCCGGCACCACCACCTGCCCCTCCTCGATCCGCGCCGCCACCGCCTCCAGCGCCTCGCCGATACAGGGGCCGGTGATGCAGGTGCCGTCCTCGATGCGGAAGCGGGCGCCATGCGCGGCGCAGATGATCGCCTGCCTGCGGTGGTCCAGGAAGCGGTCGGGCAGGGGTTCCAGCGGCAGGCCGATATGCGGGCAGGAATTCACATAGACGAAGACCCGGCCGCCCTTCCTCACCGCGAACAGGCCGGTGAAGCCGCCAGGCGCGGCGGGGAAGCCGCGGGCGCCGCCTTCGGGGATGTCCTCCAGGCGGCAGAGAACCCGCTCCGTTTCCTTCAAACCGTCATTCCTCCCGCTCGTCCTTGTCCGCCAGCCCGAGCCGCGCATGCCATTCGGCGATGCTCTCGGCCGGGTAGCCCTCATGCCGCTTGTCCCGCGGGCCGGGCGTCACCGCCACCCAGTCCGGCTTGAAGTCCAGCATGATGTGGGTGGATTCCGGCGGCGCCGGCAAGGGCGTATCGATCGCCGAAGCGAAGGGATGCACCAGCTCCGGCCAGCGCGGGTCGAAGAGCCAGAGCGCGCTGCCGCAGCGGGTGCAGAAATGCCGCTCCCCCGGGCTGCGATGCGCCCGGGCCTCGCCCGCCTCCCGCATCCGCGCATGGTAGACGCCGACATGCCGGCGGCCGGTGACGCGCAGGCTGGCCGCCTCGCCGCCGAGGTTGATGGCATAGCCGCCACCGCCCTGGGTCTTGCGGCAGATGGAGCAGTAGCAGCGCTGATAGGGATAGGGATGCGCCGAGCGCAGCCGGAACCGCACCGCGCCACAGTGGCAGGATCCTTCGAGTTCCATCCCCTACCCCCCCTGGCCAGCCCCCCATGCGGCAGAGCATGGCCCAATGCGCCGCCGCCACCGGCATCACGGAAAGGCGCGATTGCCGCAGCAGGGCGATCCCCTCGAGTTCCGGCGCCGCCTTGATCGCGGCCAGGGTCACCGGCCGCGGCATGGGGCCGATGGCCTGCATGTCCACGCAGACCCAGCGGCCGGTCCCGTCGGTCGGGTCGGGATAGGCCTCGCGCGCCACCTCGACCACGCCCACGATCTCGCGGCCGGTATTGGAATGGTAGAAGAAGGCGCGGTCGCCCTGGCGCATCGCCTGCAGGTTGTTGGCGGCCTGGGCGTTGCGCACGCCGGTCCAGGGCTCGACGCCATGCGCCACCTGCTGGTCCCAGGAGAAGGCTTCCGGTTCGCTTTTCACCAGCCAATGCGCCATTATAAAATCCACCGCTGCCTTCGTCCGGATTCGGATACAGCAAAGACGGTCGGAATTCAAAGATGATTACGAAGAATATTCTGGCATCATTAAACAAAGAAATACTAAACTCCTTAAATTTAGTGAATTAAGATCACTCATCCAGGCGAGAACGGCCGAGCAAGAGAAGAAATTATAAAATCCTATCTGAGACGTTTTGTGCCTGCACAGTTTGGTATCGACACTGGATTTATATTTGATGCATCTGCCAATATAAGTAAACAAATAGATGTTATCATATATCGCACTGGCTATCACCCGGTATTTGAGATAGGGGGAATAAAGCATTTTGTCGTGGAATCCGTAGTAGCTGCCATAGAGATAAAATCTGCGATTGAGGAAGAAAAAATTCTTATGCAGGCATTGGATAATATTAAATCAGTAAAAACTCTTGATAGATCGAATTCAGGGAAGAACTATATAGTAGGAGCTTTTGAAGAAAAGCTGGACGGCAACGGTGATGTATTCATGGAGCACGTATATGTTAACAAGGAAAAATTCGACCATCAGGTATTTTGTGCTATTTTCACACAATCGTCAATGACAGAGTTAAGCGTTGTGCGGATCGTACGCGAGTTTCTCGCTGCGCACCCAGAAAAACATCTCTGGCCAAACCTTTATTCTGATATAAATGGCATTTCATTATGTTATATTAGTGAAGGTTCGAATGGGATTTTAACAACAGATCCTCAAAAAGCGGCAGGCATTGCAGTTACCCGTGCTGACGCTAACAGCTCGGATTCTTCATTGATACAAGCTACGTTTGAAATCATGAATTTCTTGAGAATTGCACCTCTGATTGATTTTAAGCCTACCTCCTATTTCCCGATAAACGTCCAAAATGTACAGATTTATAACTTGCCCTAAGCGCTCCGGTTAACAGGCGCTCTGCTGGATACGCAGATTATGAATCCCCGCCGACCGAATTATCTGCCTGATGGGATGCTTCAATCCTGAGCGATGCGCGCCTAGTTTGTCGGCGTGAACACGTTGCCCTCTCCCCTTGCTCCCCTGGCCGGCGCCGCCCCGCGTGGCGGCAGCCTGCATCGCTTTGCCAATCCCGGCCGCTTCCTGCGGCTCTCGGGCCGCATCCTGCCCTGGCTGACCGGGGCGGCGCTGCTGGTGCTCGGCATCGGCCTGGCCTGGGCCCTGGCCTTCTCGCCGCCGGACTGGCAGCAGGGGGGAGACGGTGCGCATCCTCTATCTGCACGTGCCGATGGCCTGGCTGGCGATGGGGGGCTATGTGGGGCTGGCGATCGGCTCCGCCCTGGCGCTGGTCTGGCGGCACCCGCTGGCGGATCTCGCCTGCCGGGAGCTGTCGCCGGTGGGGGCGGCGGTGACGGCGCTCTGCCTCGCCACCGGCAGCCTCTGGGGGCGGCCGATGTGGGGCACCTGGTGGGTCTGGGATGCGCGGCTGACCAGCGTGCTGGTGCTGTTCTTCCTCTGGCTCGGCCATGCCGCCCTGGTGCGGGCCTTCGACGATGCCGAGCGGGGCGCCCGGATGGGCGCGATCCTGGCGCTGATCGGGGCGGTGAACCTGCCGGTGGTGAAATTCTCGGTGGACTGGTGGAACACGCTGCATCAGCCCGCCAGTTTGACCAGGCTCAATGCGCCGGCCCTGCATGTGGATATCCTCTATCCGCTGCTGGTCTGCGCGCTCGGCTTCAGCCTGGCCTTCGCGGCGGTGGTGCTGGCCCGGACCCGGGCCGCGGTGATGGAACGAAGGGTGCGGGCCTTGCAGATGGCGGCGGCGCGGCGGGCGGAGGCGGAGCCTCGGCCATGACGGTGCATTGGATGCATGTCACGGCGAGCTATGCGCTGGTGCTGGCGACCTTCCTCGCGCTCGGCCTGGGCGCGGCGCTGCGGCACCGGGCGGCACGGCGGCGGCTGGCGCTGCTCGACCCGCGGGCGCAACGGGATGCGGTGAGATCCAGGGCACCGAACCGGCCGGGGACCAGCCCATGACCCGCAAGCGGCGCCGGCTTTATCTGCTGCTGCTCTGCGCCATCGGGCTCGGCAGCGCCACCGCCCTGACGCTTTCCGCCTTCCAGGACAACCTGGTCTTCTTCCGCTCGCCCTCCGACATCGCGCGGGAGGCACCGGGGCCGGACCGCGCCTTCCGCCTCGGCGGCCTGGTCGAGAGCGGCAGCCTGGAGCGTGAGACGGCGCCGGATGGCCGCCCCGCCGCCCGCTTCCGGGTGACGGATGGCGCCAGCACCGTCCCCGTCACCTATGCCGGCGTGCTGCCGGACCTGTTCCGCGAGGGGCAGGGGGTGGTGACGCTCGGCAAGCTCGGCCCCGACGGGCTGTTCCGCGCCAGCGAGGTGCTGGCCCGCCACGATGAAAGCTACATGCCGCCCGAGGTCGCGGATGCGCTGAAGCGCAGCGGCCATTGGAACCCGGACCAGGGCGCGCCGCCGCCCGCGGCAAGCTGGAACACGCTGGAGCCCGAACGCCTGCCGCCCGGCCGGAGTGGTGGATGAGCGACCTGCCCCCTACCCCCATGCCGGATGACGAGGCGCCATGATTCCCGAACTCGGCCATTTCGCGCTGGCCCTGGCCCTGGCGCTGTCCCTGGCGCAGGCGGCATTCGGCCTCTGGGGCGCGCAGCGGGCGGCGCCGCGGCTGATGGCCGCCGCCGCGCCACTCGCCGCCGGCACGCTGCTGGCGGTGGCGGCGGCTTTCGGCTGCCTGATGTGGAGCTTCGCGGTCAATGACACGACGGTCGCCAATGTCGTGCAGAACAGCCATTCGGCGAAGCCGCTGCTCTACAAGCTGAGCGGGACCTGGGGCAGCCATGAGGGCTCCATGGTGCTCTGGGTGCTGATCCTGGCGCTCTGCGGCGGCGCCGTGGCAAGCTTCGGGCGCAACCTGCCGAGCGCCTTGCAGGCCCGCGTGCTGGCGGTGCTGGGGCTGGTCGCGGTGGGGTTCCTGGCCTTCATTCTCGGCACCTCCAACCCCTTCGACCGGGTCTGGCCGCCGGCCGCGGATGGCCAGGGGCTGAATCCGGTGCTGCAGGACCCCGGCCTCGCCTTCCATCCGCCGCTGCTCTACCTGGGCTATGTCGGCTTCTCCGTCACCTTCGCCTTTGCCATCGCGGCGCTGATCGAGGGGCGGGTCGATGCCGCCTGGGGGCGCTGGGTGCGGCCCTGGGCGCTGGCGGCCTGGAGCTTCCTGACGCTGGGCATCGCGCTCGGCTCCTGGTGGGCCTATTACGAGCTGGGCTGGGGCGGCTACTGGTTCTGGGACCCGGTGGAGAACGCCTCCCTGCTGCCCTGGCTGGCCGGCTGCGCCCTGCTGCACAGCGCCACCGTGGTGGAACGGCGGGAGGCGCTGAAGACCTGGACCGTCTTCCTCGCGCTGCTCGCCTTCGGCCTCTCCCTGCTCGGCACCTTCCTGGTGCGCTCGGGCGTGCTGAATTCCGTGCATGCCTTCGCCAGCGACCCGACCCGCGGCGTCTTCATCCTCGGGCTGCTGATGCTCTATATCGGCGGCGGCTTCGCGCTCTTTGCCTGGCGGGCCGCGGCGATGACGCCGACCGGCATCTTCGCGCCGCTCTCGCGGGAGGGCGGGCTGATCCTGAACAACCTGCTGCTCTGCTCGATCGCGGCGGTGGTGCTGGTGGGCACGCTCTATCCGATGTTCGCGGACCTGCTGCTCGGGCAGAAGATCTCGGTCGGGCCGCCCTTCTTCAACAGCGCCACCCTGCCGCTGGCGGTGCCGCTGGTCGCCGCCATGGCGGTGGGGCCGATGCTGCCCTGGAAGCGGGCGCGGCTCTGGCCGGCCTTGCAGCGGCTGTGGTGGGCGGCGCTCGGCGGGCTCGCCGCGCTGCTGCTCTGCCTGGCGCTGGAGGGGCAGCGGCTCGGCCCGGCGCTCGGCTTCGCCGCCGCCGCCTGGCTGATCCTGGGGGCGCTGGCGGATATCACGGACAGGATCGCGCTGTTCTCCCGCCCGCGCGCCGCCTTCGCCCGCGCCCGCGGCCTGCCGCGCGCCGCCTGGGGCGGGGCGGTGGCGCATGCCGGGATGGGGGTGATGATCCTGGGGCTCGCCGGGATGGGCCTCGCCACCGACCGGCTGGCGCTGCTGAAGCCCGGCGAGAGCGTGGCGCTCGCCGGCTACGATTACCGGTTGGAGGCGCTGCGCGATGCGCCCGGGCCGAATTTCAGCGCCCGCCGCGCCACCCTCGTCGTCACCCGCAATGGCCGGCCCGTGACGGTGCTGGAGCCGGAGCGGCGCAGCTTCCCGGTGGGCCGCATGACCACCACGGAGGCCGCCATCCACACCACCTGGCTGGCCGATCTCTACACGGTGCTGGGCGATGAGCGGGACGGCGGGGCGGTGCTGCGGCTGCACCACAATCCGCTGGCGCCCTGGATCTGGCTCGGCGCCGCCATCATGGCGCTGGGCGGCGGGCTTTCGCTCTCCGATCGCCGCATGCGCGTGGCGGCGCCGGCGCCGAAGCTGGCGCCCAAGCCGGCGCAGGAGGGGGCGGCGGCATGAGCGAGGCAACCAGGCCCGACCCGGCGCCGAATCCCGGGCGCCGCCGCGCCCTGCTGCTGGCGCCGCTCGGCCTGGCCGCGGTGGCCGGGGCCGGGTTCTATGCCATGCTGCGCGGCCTCGGCAGCGGCAGCTACGACCCGCGCGGCGTGCCCTCTGCCCTGCTCGGCAAGCCGCCGCCGGATTTCGCCCTGCCGCCGCTGGAAGGCGCGGAGCGCCCGGGGCTGGCCAGTGCCGATCTGCGGGGCGGCGGCCGGCCGGTGCTGGTGAATTTCTTTGCCTCCTGGTGCATGCCCTGCGTGATCGAGCATCCGCAATTGATGCGGCTGGCGCGGGCGGGGGTGCCGGTGCTCGGCATCGCCTACAAGGACAAGCCCGAGGATTCGCTCGGCTTCCTGCGCCGCCACGGCAATCCCTATACCCGGCTCGGGGTGGACCAGCCGGGGCGGGTGGCGATCGACTGGGGGGTCTATGGCGTGCCGGAGACCTATCTGGTCGATCCATCCGGCCTGATCCGCTGGCGCTGGGCCGGCCCCATCACCGAGGACACGCTGCGCCAGGACCTGGAGCCGCTGCTGCGGCGTCACGCATGATCCGCGCCCTGCTTCTCGCCCTGCTCCTGGCCGGGCCGGCGCTCGCCGCCGTGGGCGACCCCGCCCAGCAACTGCCGGATCCGGCGCAGGAGGAACGCGCCCGCACCATCGGCCGGGAACTGCGCTGCCTGGTCTGCCAGAACCAGTCGATCGAGGACAGCGATGCCGACCTGGCCCGCGACCTCCGCCGCATCGTGCGGGAACAGGTGGCGGCGGGGCGGAGCGACCGCCAGGTGGTGGACTACCTGCATGACCGCTACGGCGATTTCGTGCTGCTGCGGCCGCCCTTCACTGCCGCCACCCTGCTGCTCTGGGCCAGCCCGGCGGTGGCGCTGCTGGGGGGGGCTGGTGGCGATCCTGGCACTGCGCCGCCGCCGCGCCGCCGTGCCGCCGGAAGCATCCCCGGAACTCACCGAGGCCGAGCGCGCCCGCCTCGCCCGCATAGAGGATGGGCCGATCGCGTGAATTGGCTTCTGCCTGGCCTGCTGGCCCTGGCGGCGCTGACGCCGCTCGGCTTCGTGCTGCTCCGCCCGGCCCGCGCCCGTGGCCGGCGGGAGGCCGACCTCGCCCTCTACCGCGCGCAATTGCAGCAGCTCGACCGCGAGCGCGCGGCGGGCCGGCTGGACGAGGCCGCGCATCGCGCCGCGACGCTCGAGGTGCAGCGCCGCCTGCTGGCCGCACCGGAGGAACACGCCGCCGGGACGGCCGGCCGCGCCCCCCCTGCTGGCAGTGCTGGCGCTGGTTCCGGCGCTGGCGCTTGGGCTCTATCTGCTCCAGGGCACGCCCGGCATGCCCTCCGCCCCCTATGTGGAACGGCAGCAGGTGGCGGCGCGGGACGAGTCCCTGCTGGCCCTATTGCGGAGCCGGCTGGCGGCACTCGACCCCGCCAGCGAGGCGGCGCGGCAGGGCCAGATCCTGCTCGGCAATGCCGAGCGCAGCCGCGGCCGGCTGGATGCGGCGGCGGAGGCCTATGCCAGGGCGCTGGCCGGCGGCTTCGATGCCGACCTTGCCGGCCAATTGGCGCAGGTGCTGCTGGAGGAGGGGCGGGTGGAGGAGGCCGCCCGGCTGCTGGCCGAGGCGCTGCCCCAGGCCCCCAGCCATATCGGCCTCCGCTTCCTCACCGGCCTGGCCGAGGCCCGTGCCGGCCGGCCGGAGGGCGCGCGGGCCGTCTGGCGGGCACTGGTCGCGGATGCGCCGGCGGATGCGCCCTGGCGCGCCATGGTGGAGCGGCGGCTGGCCGACCTGCCCTGACCGGCGCCGGCAGCCCGGCTTTCCGGGCAGGCTGCCTCCTGCATCATGCCCGGCGCGGCCTGCATTCCCGCCCAACGGTGGCCGCATGTCCTGCGCCACGGGGGCCGCCATGCGCGGCCCGGCCAGATCCGGCTCCGCGGCGGCAAAGGGCAGGGTGAGAGAAAATCCCTGGACGAAATCAATCTCTAGTATATAAATAGGAGAAGAGGAGGCGCCCACCAGCAAGGAGGGACGCGACATGATGGAGGACCTGCTGCTCTTTGCCGCCGTGGGCTTTGCCGCCCAGATCGTCGATGGCGCGATCGGCATGGCCTATGGCCTCACCGCCACCAGCGTGCTGCTGAGCGTGGGTGTCGGCCCCGCCATGGCCAGTGCCAGCGTGCATGCGGCCGAGGTCTTCACCACCGGCGCCTCGGGCTTCGCGCATTGGCGGCTCGGCAATGTCCGGATGCGGATGATGCTGCGGCTGGCGGTGCCGGGGATGATCGGCGGCGCGGTCGGCGCCTGGCTGCTCTCCGACCTGCCGGGCCGCTACGTGCGGCCGGCGGTCAGCGTCTATCTGATGGTGCTGGGCGGCCTGATCCTGTGGCGGGCGATGCAGGTGCGGCGGGAGCACCAGCCGCCGCGCAGCGTCACCCTGCTCGGCCTCTCGGGCGGCTTCCTGGATGCGGTCGGCGGCGGCGGCTGGGGGCCGCTGGTCGCCTCCACCCTGATCGGCCGGGGCGACCAGCCGCGCTATGCCATCGGCTCCACCAATGCGGCGGAGTTCTTCGTCACCGCCTGCATCTCCGGCGCCTTCTTCGCCACCATCGGGCTGGAGCTGTGGCCGGTGATCCTCGGCCTGGTGCTGGGTGGCGTGCTGGCGGCGCCCTTCGCGGCGCTGATCACCCGACGGCTGCCGGACCGGCCGCTGATGATCATCGTGGCGATGGTCATCCTGCTGCTGGCGCTCCGGGATTTCGTCATCGACCTCCGCTGGCTGCTGGGCTGAGCGCAGGAAGGGCCGGAGGAAGGCGCAAGGCTTGACCCCGCCGCCGCTCCGCACCGATCCTGCCAGGCGCAGCGCCAGGCAGGACCGCCCCCATGACCCATGCCTCGACCCCTGTCCCCCTGGCCGAAGCCGGGCCGGATGCCGATGAATTCGCAGCCTATCTCGACGGCATCCGCCGCCTGGTCGCGGAACGCCTGATCCCGGCGGAGTCGCGCCTGGAGGGCGAGGAGACGCTGCCCGAGGACCTCACCGGGCGGCTGCGCGAGGCCGGGCTCTTCGGCATCTCCATCCCCGCGGCCTATGGCGGGCTCGGCCTGACCATGGAGCAGCAGGTGCGGGTGATGCTGGAGGTGACGCGCGCCTCCTCGGTCTATCGGGCGCGCTTCTCCACCACCATCGGCCTCGGCAGCCAGCCCATCCTCTACAACGGCACCGAGGAGCAGCGGCGGGAATGGCTGCCGCGCATGGCGAGCGGCGAGGCCACCGCCGCCTTCTGCCTCACCGAGCCGGAGGCGGGCTCCGATGCCGGCGGGCTCCGCACCAGCGCGCGGCGCGAGGGCGAGGATTACGTGCTGGATGGCGTGAAGCGCTACATCACCAATGCCCGCCAGGCGCAGGTCTATGTGGTGATGGCGCGCACCGATCCCGCCAGCCGCGACGCCGCCGGCATCTCCGCCTTCATCGTGCCGGCCGGCACGCCGGGGCTGCGCTGCGGCCCGGCCGACCGCAAGATGGGCCAGGACGGGTCCTCCACCTGCGAGGTCTTCTTCGATGGGCTCCGCATCCCCGCCGCCAACCTGATCGGCGGGCGGGAGGGTGGCGGCTTCAAGACCGCCATGCGCGGCATCAACCACGCCCGGTTGCATGTCGCCGTCACCTGCGCCGGCCAGGCGCAGCGGCTGCTGGAGGAGGCGCTGGCCTATGCGCTGCACCGCCGCCAGTTCGGCCAGCCGCTCGCGGAATTCCAGCTCGTGCAGGCCATGCTGGCGGATAGCCGGGCGGAGGTGCTGGCGGCGCGCAGCATGATCCTGGAGACCGCCCGCGCCTTCGACCGCGCCGGCGAGGCGCAGGGGCCGCTCATTGCCGATATCGCCTGCTGCAAGCTCTTCGCCAGCGAGATGGTGGGCCGGGTGGCGGACCGCGCGGTGCAGATCCATGGCGGCGCCGGCTACATGCAGGGCACGCCGGTGGAGCGGCTCTATCGCGACGTGCGGCTCTTCCGCATCTTCGAGGGCGCCAGCCAGATCCAGCAGGTGCTGATCGCCCGCGACATGATCCGGGGCGCGAAGCATGGTTGAGCCCGACCGATTCACGCCTCCGGGCGCGGGCGCCCTCCGGCGATCGGGCGGGGTTGGGCGCCGCGCCCTGCTCACCGCGGCCGGGTTGCTCGCCGCGCCTGCGGTGCGGGCGCAGCGCTGGCCGGCGGGGCCGGTGCGGATCGTCTCCACCTTCACCCCGGGCGGCGCCAACGACCTGCTGGGCCGGGTCGCCGCGCAGATCCTCACCACCGCCTTCAGGCAGAGTTTCGTGGTGGAGAACCGCCCCGGCGCCGGCGGCAACCTCGGCATGGAGGCGGTGGCCCGCGCCGCGCCGGATGGGCATACGCTGGTGGTCGCGGCCGGTGCCGCCGCCATCAACCAGACGCTCTACCGCAACCTTCCCTTCGACCTGCTGCATGATTTCGCCCCCGTCACCCTGCTCGGCGTGGTGCCGAACGTGCTGGCGGTGCACCCTTCGGTGCCGGCCCGCACTGCGGCCGAGTTCGTGGAGCTGGCGCGCCGCTCGGCGGGCGGCATCACCTATGGCTCGGCCGGCATCGGCACCATTCCGCATCTCGCCATGGCGCTGTTCCTGCGCACGGTGGGGGCGGAGGGGGTGCATGTGCCCTATCGCGGCTCCGCCCCGGCGGTGACGGACCTGGTGGGCGGCCGCGTCCAGGCGCTGTTCGAGAACCTGCCGCCACTGGCGCAGCAGATCAGGGCCGGCGGCGTGCGGGCGCTCGGCATCTCCACCCTGGCGCGGCACCCGGATTTCCCGGACCTGCCGACGGTAGCGGAGGCGGTGCCGCTGCCGGGCTTCGAGGTCACGGCCTGGCAATCCCTGCTGGCCCCCCGCGGCACGCCGCCCGAGATCGTGGAGGCCATGGCCACCGCCATCCGCCTGGCGCTGGCGGGTGGCGAGGGCCAGGCCCGGGTGGCCCGCATCGGCGCCCTGGCGCGGCCGCTGGCACCGGCCGAATTGCGTGCCTTCCTGGCCACCGAGGTGGCGAAATGGGCCGAGGCGGTCCGCACCTCCGGCGCCAAGGTGGAATAGGAGCCGACATGCCCGATACCGCAACTCCCCTGGCCCCGCCCCTGGTGGCGCCGCCCGCCATCGACACGCGCGTCACGCGCCTGCTCGGCATCCGCTACCCCATCGTGCAGGGCGGGCTGGCGCGGGTGGCGACGGCGGAGCTTGCCGCCGCCGTCTCCAATGCCGGGGGGCTCGGCCAGATCGCCTCCGCCGGCACCGGCCAGGACGGCGCCGGCGGGCTCTGCTCGCCCGATGACCTCAGGGCGCTGATCCGCCGCTGCCGGGCGCTGACCAGCCGGCCCTTCGGCGTCAATATCCCGATCGGCCGCTCGGCGGTGGAGCCGGTGCTGGAGGTGGCGCTGGAGGAGCGGGTGCCGGTGATCGCGCTCACCGCCGGCAACCCAGCCCCCTATATCCGCCGCTGCGAGGGCAGCGGCGCCCGCATCCTGGTGCTCACCGCCGGGCCGGAACTGGCACGCAAGGCCGAGGCCGCCGGCGCCGACATGGTGGCGACGGTGGGCTATGAGGGCGGCGGCCATCTCGGCCGCGGCGACGAGACGACCCTCGTGATGGTGCCGCGCGTGGTGGCGGCGGTGCGGATTCCGGTGCTGGCCTCGGGCGGCATCGCCGATGGGCGCGGGCTGCTCGCCGCCCTGGCGCTGGGGGCGGAGGGGGTCGAGGTCGGCACCCGCTTCGTCGCCACCACCGAGGCGCGGGCGCATGAGCACTACAAGCAGGCGCTCGCCGCGGCGCGGCCGGAGGATACCCGCATCATCAAGCGCACGCTCGGCACGCCGGGGCGCGTACTGGCCTCGGCGCATGTCGAGCGCATCCTGGCGGCCGAGGCGGCGGGCGCCGGCAAGGAGGCGATCCTGCCCATGGTGCTGGGCGAGGTGAACGGCGCCGGCAGCGACCGCGGCGACCTGGAGAACAGCTTCGTCTGGGCCGGGCAGAGCGTCGGGCTGATCGAGGCGGTGGAGCCGGCGGGCGAGGTGGTGCGCCGCATGGCGGCCGAGGCAGCGGCGGGCATGGCGCGGCTGCGCAGTTGCTTCGCCTAGCAGGGCGGGCGGGACCCGAGGGGGCAAGGCGCCCCCCGGGCGGCCCTGCCAGCCCGGCTCAGGCCGCCCGGCGGATCATCTCCGCCGCCCGTTCCGCCAGCATCAGCACCGAGGGGTGGATATTGGAGGAGGGCACCAGCGGGATCACCGAGGCATCCGCCACCCGCAGCCCCTGCACCCCGCGCAGCCGGAGTTCCGGGTCCACCACCGAACGCTCGTCCGAGCCCATGCGGTTGGTGCCGCAGGGGTGGTAGACGGTGGTGCCGGCGGCGCGGAGATAGGCGAGGAAATCCTCCTCCGTCTGCGTCCCCGGGCCGGGCGACAACTCCTCCTCGATCAGCCCGGCGAAGGGCTGGGTGGTGGCGATGCGGCGGGCGAGCTTGGCGGCCTCCAGCATCACCCTGATGTCGTTGGGCGCGGTGAGGTAGCGGGGCTGGATGCGCGGCTTGTCGGCGGCATCGGCGCTGCGCAAGGTCAGCTCGCCCCGGCTGTCCGGGCGGCACTGGCAGAAATTGAAGGTGAAGCCGGGGTGGCGGGCCAGCCGCGCGGCGGAATTCGCCTGGCTCGCACCCAGGCTGTAATTCACGAACTGGAACTGCACATCCGGCTCCTCCGCCCCCGGCAGCACGCGGGCGAAGAGGCTGGCCTCGGAGGCGCCGATGGTCATCTGGCCGCGCCGGCGCAGCGCCCAGTCCGCCCCCATGGCGGCGGCGCGGACCGGGTTGGCCATGATCTCGTTCAGCGTGCCGATGCGCCGGGTGCGGAAGGCGAAGCGCACCATGAAATGGTCCTGCAGGTTCCGCCCGACCTCCGGCGCATGCGCCACCACCGGCAGGCCGAGCCCCTGAAGCGCGGCGCCATCGCCGATGCCGGAGAGCATCAGCAGCTTCGGGCTCTCGATCGCGCCGGCCGTGAGCACCACCTCGCGCCGCGCGCGATGGATTTCCTCCGCCCCATCCGGGCCGCGCACCGCGACCCCCACGGCGCGGCCGCCCTCGATGAGGATGCGGAGGCCCAGCCGCTCCGTCTCGACGCGCAGGTTCGGGCGCTTCAGCGCCGGGCGGAGATAGGCGACCGCCGGGCTCCAGCGCCGGCCGCGATGCACGTTGAGCTGGTTGGGCGCCACCCCCTCATACCATTCGCCGTTGAAATCGGGGTTGCGCGGGAAGCCGAGCGCGGTGCAGGTCTCGACGAAGGCGCGGCAGCCCTCGGTGGGTTCCGGCACCTCGCCCACCTGCACCGGGCCGTCCTTGCCGCGGTATTCGCTGGCCGGGCCGGCGAAGCTCTCCAGGCGGCGGAAGGCGGGCAGGCAATCCTCATAGGACCAGCCGCGGGCGCCGGATTGCGCCCAGCGGTCGTAGTCGCGCGGCGAGCCGCGCAGGAAGACTAGGCCATTGACGCTACCGGAGCCGCCGATGACCTTGCCGCGCGGCCAGTACATGCTGCGGCCATCCAGCTCCGGCTCGGCCTCGGTCTGGTAGTTCCAGTCGAATTTCTGCGTCACGTAGAGGCGGGCGAAGCCCATGGGGATGTGGATCCAGGGGTTGCGGTCCCAGGGGCCGGCCTCCAGCAGCGTGACCTTGGTGCCGGGGTCCTCGGAGAGCCGCGAGGCCAGCACGCAGCCGGCCGAGCCGCCGCCCAGGATGACGTAATCCGCCTCGCCCGCTTCACGCATGGCCGTTTCCCCCATGGAGTCCCGGATGCATCAGGGCATGGGGCGGCCGGTGGCGGCAAGCGGTTGGCGGCAAGCGGGGCGCATCCGCATTTCCGCCATGCTCGCCGCGTAACGTCGCCGCGTGACCACCGAACCCCTCCTGCCGCGTCGCGCCCTGTTTGCGCTCCTCGGCCTCGCCATCACCGCATCGCTGCTCTGGCTGGCCTGGCGAGTCATGGCGCCCGGCGGCTGGACCTCGTGGGAGGTTCTGGCCTTCGCCTGCTTCGCCGGCACTGCGCCCTGGACCGCGCTCTGCGCCGCCAATGCCATCACCGGCTTCGCCATCCTGATGCGGAAGGGCGACCCGCCCGCCGCGGTGCTGCCGGCGCTGCGGCGGGCGCGGCCCGGCGCGCCGCAGCTTGCCACCGCCATCGCCGTCTGCATCCGCAACGAGGAGATGGCCGGCGTGCTGCCGCCGCTCGGGCGCCTGCTGGATGGGCTGGCCGCTACGGGCGCAGCGGAGCGCTTCACGCTCTGGCTGCTCTCCGACACGCAGGATCCGGCGCTGGCGGCGGCGGAGGCGGCGGCAATCGAAGCCTTCCGCGCCGGCCGGCCGGATGCCGCGCGCATCCGCTACCGGCGGCGCGCGGTGAATACCGGCTTCAAGGCCGGCAATGTGATGGACTTCCTCGACCATCACACCAATGGCGATGCGCTGATGCTCTGCCTCGATGCCGATAGCGAGATGTCGGCCGAGGCCGTGCTGCGGCTGGTCGCCTGCATGGAAGCCGACCCGACGCTGGCCATCCTGCAGCAGCTCATCGTCGGCCGCCCGGCCACCGCCGCCTTCCCGCGGCTGTTCCAATTCGGCATGCGCGCCGGGATGCGGAGCTGGGCCACCGGCCAGGCCTGGTGGCAGGGGCCGGAGGGGCCCTATTGGGGCCACAACGCCATCCTCCGCATCGAGCCCTTCCGTCGCCATTGCCGGCTGGAAACCCTGCCCGATGGCCGCCCCATCCTCTCGCATGACCAGGTGGAGGCGGTGCGGCTGCATGCCGCCGGCTGGAAGGTCTGCTGCCTGCCGATCGAGGACGGTTCCATGGAGGGCAACCCGCCGGCCCTGCCGGAATTCATGGCCCGCGACCTGCGCTGGGCGGCGGGCAACATGCAGTACTGGGACCTGCTCTTCCTGCCCGGCCAGACCTGGATGGGGCGCTGGCAATTGGTGCAGGCCATCCTGCTGTTCCTCGGCGCACCGCTCTGGACCGGGGTGCTGGGCTTTGCCGCGCTGAATGCGGCGACCGGCGGCGCGGTGACGGTGCCGGGCGGCTGGCTGCTGGCGCTGATGCTCGGCACCTGGGCCGCGCTGCATGCGCCGAAGCTGCTCGGCTATGCCGAGGTGCTGCTCAAGCCGGCGCTGGCGGCGCGCTATGGCGGGCGCGGCGCCTTCCTGCGCGGCGCGGCGGCGGAGCTTGGCTTCACCACCCTGCTCGACCCCATCAGCATCTTCAACAAGACGCTCTTCCTGCTGGCGCTGCCTTTCGGCGCGCGGCCGGGTTGGGCACCGCAGAACCGCGCGGACCGGGGCGTCGGCTGGGCGGCTGCGGCGCGGCTGCTCTGGCCGCATACGCTGTTCGGCGCGGCGGTCTTCGGGGTGATGCTGGCCATGGCGCCGATGACGGCGCTCTGGGCGCTGCTGCCGGCGGGCGGGCTGCTGCTGGCGATCCCCTTCTGCGTCGCCACCGCCTCGCCAGGCTGGTCGGCCCGGCTGCGGGCGGGGCGCATCGCGGCGACGCCGGAGGAACTGGCGGCCTGCCCGGCACCGCGGCCGGCCGGCCGGCGCGCCGCGGCCCACGGGCTTGCAGGGCAGGCTGCGATACAGCCTTCACCCGGCGGGGGTTCATCCGGCGGCCGGGGCGTCCTATAGGCAGGGCGCCGGAGGAAACCTGCCCATGCCCAACCGTCGTATGCTGCTCGCCGCGGGCGCCGCCCTTGCCCTGCCCGCCATCCGCCCCGCCCTGGCGCAGGCCTGGTCGCCCAACCGGCCGATCCGCTTCATCGTGCCCTTCGTCGCCGGCGGCAGCACCGATGTCGCGGCGCGGCTCATCGCCGAGCGCATGGGCGAGATCCTGGGCCAGCCGGTGGTCGTGGAGAATCGCGGCGGCTCCGGCGGCAATATCGGCGGCGAGCTGGTGGTGCGCGCGGCGCCGGATGGCCAGACCATCCTGATGGGCGTGACCGGGCTGCTCACCACCAACCCGCATATCTACAAATCCATGGCCTTCGACCCCGCGAAGGATCTGGCGCCGGTCTCCATGGCCTATACCAGCGACATGGTGATCGTGGTGCCGAAAAGCCTGCCGGTGCGGAACCTCAGGGAATTCGTGGACTACGTGAAGGCGCGGCCGGGCGAGCTTTCCTTCGGCAGTTCCGGCCATGGCGCCTCCACCCATACCGCGGCGGAGCTGTTCAGGCTGGCCGCCGGGCTCGACATGGTGCACGTGCCCTATCGCGGCAGCGGCGCGGCGATGAACGACCTCATCGCCGGCAACATCCAGATGATGCTGATCCAGATCGCCGGGGCGGTGGGGCAGATCCGCGATGGGCAGGTCAAGGCGCTGGCCGCCACCGGCCCGCGCCGCCACCCGCTGCTGCCGGACGTGCCCTCGGTGGGGGAGGCGGGCTGGCCCGAGGCCACCGCCACGAGCTGGGGCTGCGTCATGGCCCCCGCGGGCACCCCGGCGCCCATCATCGCCCGGCTGAACGCGGCGGTGGTGGAGGCGATCGCCACACCCACCGTGCGGGAGCGGCTCTCGGCCGCGGGCGTGGATGGCGAATCCAGCACGCCGGAGGCGCTCGCCGCCTATATCGCGGCGGAGCGCGAGAAATGGGGCCGGGTGGTCAGGGAGGCGAAGATCACGGTGGAGTAGCGCCGGCAGGCCTGCCGCGGCGCTTCAGCCCGGCGGCCAGGCCGCCCGCGGCATCGCCTCCATCGCCGCGTAATCCGGCTCCACCGTCGCGCCGAGCCCCGGCGTGTCGAGCGAGCCGAGTTCCAGCGCGCCCGCCACGATCCGCAGCCGCGGCCCGCGCGGTGTATCCGCATAGAGGTCCGGATGCGCCTCCAGGAAGCGCACCGCCTCGGCCTTCGGTCTGCCGGCGAAACCGGCCACGAAATGGTGGCCGTTGCGCTCCACATGCTCCAACCCGAGCAGCGCGACCAGCGCCAGGTCCTGCTGCACGGAGAGGCCGGCCTGCGTCGTCAGATCCTCGCCGGAGAGGAAATACCGCGCCTCTCCGCCGCGGTTCCAGGCGCGGCAGCGCGCGAGGTTGATGAGGGACCGCCACAGGCCCTTGCAGGATTTGCTGGAAACCCCCGCATAGCCCAGCGCCCGGGCCTGCACGAAGGCATCCAGCGGGCCGTCGCTCTCGTCGATGATGACCGGCCGCGCCGCAGCCAGCGCCGCCATGCCGGTTTCCAGCGCCCGCGCCCGCGCCACCGGCTGCTCGATATAGAGGATGGAATCGCAGAGCCGTGCCAGCCGCGGCTCCGCCGCCATGGCCCGCCACAGCGCGAGCGCGCCCTCGGCCTCGGCATATTGCTCGTTGCCGTCGAGGCTGGCGCGGTAGTCCGGCCCGCGGTCCAGCACGGCGGCGATGCGGCGGAGCCGGTCGAGGTCCGCCGCCACGTCGCCGGCCACCTTCAGCTTCCAGTAGCGGTGGCCATAGCTGGCCGCCACCTCCTCCAGGGTTTCGGGCAGGCCGTCATTCACCCGCTCGGCCTGGTCGGCGGCGGTGATGGGATCGACCAGCCCCACGGTATGCCGCGCCTGGATCCGCCGCACCGGCCGCAGCCCGCCGAGCATCGCGCCGAAATCATGCCCGGCCAGGTCCGGCGCCACCGCATGCGGCGCCATTCCGCCGATATTGGCCCGCATCCCGGCGAAGAAGGAGAGGCCGTGCAGCTTCAGAGCCGCATCCAGCGCGGCACGGTCGATCAGCGCCCGGCCATAGCTCGCCACCAGCGGGTTCAGCGCCTCCCGGCCGCAGGCGGCGAGGTGCTCCGCATAAGTATCGGCGAAATGCCCGAAACCGGTGCGGTTGCCGGCCGCCAGCGAGGCCTCGCCCGCCAGTTCCAGCGCGCGGCGAAGCTGGTCGCGATTGGCGGCATCGGAGAGGCCGGGGCTCTTGTCGAACCATTTGGCGGCGAGGGATTCGGCGGCGACACCCCAGCCCTCCCGCCCATCCTCCCCCCGGATGCGGACCCGCACCACCGCCTGGCGCCCGTTTGTCGCGGTGATGACGCCGAAGCGGAAGGGCAGGCGGAGGGTGAAGGGGAATTCGCGGCGCTCGATGTCCAGGATTCGGAAGCGGGGCGGGGTCATGCGGCATCCTCCAGGGCCCGCAGGATGCCGGAGAGATGGCCGGCGGCGAAGGCGGCGCAGCCAGGCCCGTCCGGCCGGTAGTCGAAGGGCTCGACGCCGCAGAACCCGGCATAGGAATGCCGCCTGAGCGCCGCCAGGATCGGCGCGAAACGGTCGCCGCCCTGGCCGGGGGCGCGGCGGTTGCGGTCGTTCAGGTGGATATGCGCGAGCAGCTCCGTGGGCAGCCAGCGGTCGAGCAGCGCCACCACCGGCTCGGCCTCGCCATTCCCGGCGGCAGCGACATCCAGCATGGTGCGCAGCGCCGGGTTGCCGATGCGCCGCACAATGGCCACGGCTTCCGCCACCGTGCTCGCCCAATTCGTCTCGCGCGCCGCCAGCGGCTCCAGGCAATAAATGAGGCCGGCATCGGCGGCCCATTCGCCCGCCCGGGCCAGGGTCGCCTCGGCCCGCCCGGCATCGCCCTCCGCCTCCAGCCGCCGCTGGGCAGGCGAGCCATGCACCAGCAGCCCCGCCCCGAGATCGGCGGCGAGCCCGACCAGCCGCTGCATCACATCGAGCGTCCGGGCGCGCCGCGCCGGATCGGCGGTGGTGATGGAAAGCCCCTCGGGCGCCAGCAGCAGCCAGTGCAGGCCGGTGATGCCGATGCCGGCCTCGGCGGCGGCGCGGCGGAGCGCGATGCGCGCGCTTCCCGGCAGCAGATGCGGCGCCGTGGCATCCAGGGTGAAGGGCGCGAGTTCCAGCCCGGCATAGCCGAGGCTCGCGGCCCATCCGCATTGCTGCGGGAAGGCCAGGCCCCGCACCACTTCATTGCACAGCGTCAGGCGCATCCGGCGGTCTCCGGCACCGGGAGGCAGGCTGCGCGGAACCGCGGCCGGCGTCCAGCCGGCAGCGTGGCGGGGATGGGCGGTTCAGCGGAAGACCAGCCGCAGGATCTGCACCACCGCCATGACCACCAGCAGCAGCAGGACGATCCGCCCGAGGGTCTGGTGCGAAGGCATGGCGGCATTCTGGGGCAGGATGGCGTCAGGTTGAAGCGGCGATGTCCCGCGGACCTGCGCCACGCAGCCAGGCTGCACGTCGCCGCTCAACCGGGTTCCCGGGGGCCAGGCGAAGGGCGCGCCAAATGGAGCCGGAATCCTGTCCTGCAGTGCGGCCCGAGGCCGCGGCGCGCCGCTCCTGTTCGGCACGGGCCCGCCGCCGGGCCACCATCGGGCCTGATCGGCGCCTAAACCTGTCCGCCTTCAAGGGCCCTTGAGACGCTCTCCGAGCAGGAAAGCCACCCGAACGACCTTTCGATGATCTTCAGCGATTCCTCATGCCCGCTGTAGGACGAGCCGGATCGGGCGGGCTGGCCCGTGCAGTCCGCCGGAAGCACGCAGATGTAGTCACGGAAGGCAGCATCCCGGATGGTTGATTCGATGCACAGGCTGGTCGTGCAACCCGTGACCACAAGGTACCGGACGCCCAGGGCGCGCAGCCGAGCGTCCAGTTCAGTGCCGTAGAACGCGCTCCACCGCCGTTTCGCGACAATGACGTCGCCGTCCCTGGGGGTGAGTTCAGGGAGGATCTCGGTGTTCCATGTGCCGGCGACGTGGATGCGGCTCGGCCGGCCGTCAGGGGCCGTGACCTCCGCCCCAACGGCCATTCGCTGGCACATGCGCCAGTGCGGGGAGCCCTCCGCACCGATGTCGGAGAGGTCGGGGCGAAGCTCCTCCTTGACGTAGATGACCGGCAAGCGGGCGGCACGGGCGGCCGAAATGACCCTCGCGGTTGGGGCGATGGCCCGCCGAATGACGGAGATGTCGATCCCGGCCCGGTCGAACATGCCGCCTGTCGCACCGAAGTCGTTCTGCATGTCGACCACGAGCATGGCGGTCGCTGAGAGATCGAGCTCCAGCGGTCCGGGCTTCGCGTCCAGGGCGGCTACGCCGCGTTCCGCCATGGTTTGCTCCCTCTTGGCTGGCTGGACAGGATACTCCTCCCGGCCCGCAACCTGCCCAGCGGCACTGCAAAGGATGAGTTTCGCCAGGGAGGGCGGGTCGCGGGGTCCGGCACTGCGCCTGGCTTATATCCCGAACAGGGCAGGGGCGCCCCAGGGCAGGACCCGCGCAGGCGAGGAAATGACACATCCTGCGATGGACGGGCCGCCCGGCCCGATGCCGCGCCCGGAACGCCCGCGATCCCGGGCGCCGGCGGCGCGTTGGGGCAGCCGACAGTCCGGAGAACCCGAATGCCCGCCGACCCCAAGACCAATGTCGAGCCCTATGAGAATACGGTCGCCAGCGAGACCGGCTTCGATGGGCCGCATCCCCGGCCGCGCGACAAGTCGCCGGAGCACCAGTACAAGCCGCGCCCCGGCGACAGCAACAACCGCACCGATGCGGCGGCGCCGGGCGGGCCGGTGAATATCCCGGTCAAGGGCGGCGCCCCGGTGGCCGGGCCGGACCAGGCGGCGCGCGAACCCCCCTGATGCCACCGGCCGCGGCAGCCGCGACGCGCCGGAACTGCCGAAGGAATAGCGCCGCACCCTCGCCCGCACCCTCGCCCACCGGGGCATTCCGCGCTACCACGCGCGGATGCTCAAAGGCGTCCTCACCGTTGGCGGCTGGACCATGGCCAGCCGCGTCCTCGGCTTTGCCCGGGACATGCTGATCGCCGCCCGGCTCGGGGCCGGGCCGGTGGCGGATGCCTTCTTCGTGGCGCTGCAATTGCCCAACCTGTTCCGCCGGCTCTTCGGCGAAGGCGCCTTCAACGCCGCCTTCATCCCCGCCTTCGCCGGCACCCTGGCCACGGAGGGCCATGCCGCGGCGCAGGAATTGGCGGAGCGCATGGCCGGGCTGATGGCCCTCTGGCTCAGCCTGCTGACCCTGATCGGCTGGCTGCTGATGCCGGAACTGCTTTCGGTGCTGGCGCGCGGCTTCATGGCGGAGCCGGGGAAATTCGCCCTGGCCGTCGAGCTGACGCGCATCACCTTCCCTTATCTCTTCTTCATCTGCCTCACCGCGCTGGTCTCCGGCGTGCTGAACGGGCTCGACCATTTCGCCGCCGCCGCGGCCGCGCCGGTCTTCTTCAACCTGCTCGCCATGGCGGCGCTGCTCGGCCTCACGCCCTATGTGGCGACGCCGGGCCATGCCCTGGCCTGGGGGGTGCTGGCCTCGGGCGTGGTGCAGCTCGGCATCGTCACCTGGGCGGCGGCGCGGGCCGGGATGGCGCTGAACCTGCTGCGGCGGCCGCGCCTCACGCCCGGGGTGCGGCAGGTGCTGCGGAAGATGGTGCCGGGGCTCTTCGGGGCGGGGGTGACGCAGATCAACCTCGCCATCAACATCGCCATCGCCGCCAGTCTGCCCTCGGGTGCGGTGTCCTTCCTGTATTACGCGGACCGGCTGGCGCAATTGCCGCTCGGCGTCATCGGCGCGGCGATGGGCACGGCGCTGCTGCCGCTGCTCTCGCGCCAGGTGCGCGGCGGCCTGCCCTTGCAGGCGCACCGCACCACCAACCGGGCGATCGAACTCTCGCTGCTGCTGACCCTGCCGGCGGCGGTGGGGCTTGGCATCGCCGCCGGGCCGATCGTGGCGGCCCTGTTCCAGCGCGGCGCCTTCGGCGCGGAGGCGGCGGGCGCGACCGCCGCGGCGCTCACCGCCTATGCCGCCGGCCTGCCGGCCTTCGTGCTGGTGCGGGTCTTCGCCCCCGGCTTCTTCGCCCGCGGCGATACCGGGACGCCGGTGCGGATCGGGGTCTTCACCGTGGCGCTGAACCTGGCGCTGAACCTGCTGCTGATCGGCCCGCTCGGGCATGTGGGCGTGGCGCTGGCCACCTCGATCTCGGCCTGGTGCAATGCCGCGCTGTTGGCCACGCTGCTCGGGCGGCGCGGGCATCTCGCGCTCGACCGGCGGCTGCGGGTGCGGGCGCCGCGGCTGCTGCTGGCGGCCGTGCTGATGGGGCTGGTGCTGCGGGGGCTGGAGGCGGTGCTGTTTCCGGCCGGCGGGCTGCTGCGCCTGGCCGCGCTGGCGGCGCTGGTCGGCGCCGGGCTGCTGGCCTATTTCGCGGCGGCGCAGATGCTGCAGGCGCTGGACCTGCGGGATGCCCTGGCCATGCTGCGGCGCCGGCGGCGGGTTGCGTGAACCGGCCGGAGCGCCGACGGGCCGATCCCCACCCTTGACCTCCGCGCCGTGACGGGGGATCACCCCGGCCCTGCCTCTCGGACGGTCCCATTCCCATGCAGCGCGTCTTTTCCGGCATCCAGCCTTCCGGCGTTCCCACCCTCGGCAACTATCTCGGCGCCATCCGCAATTGGGTGCCGATGCAGGACACGCATGAGAGCATCTTCTGCGTGGTGGACCTGCATGCCATCACCGTCTGGCAGGACCCGAAGGAACTCGCCACCCAGACGCGGGAGATGGCGGCGGCGCTGATCGCCTGCGGCCTCGACCCGCGGCGCTGCGTGCTCTTCGTGCAGAGCCATGTGCATGCCCATGCGCGGCTGGCCTGGATCTTCAATTGCGTGGCCCGGCTCGGCTGGCTGAACCGAATGACCCAGTTCAAGGACAAGGCGGGCAAGGACCGGGAGGCGGCCTCGGCCGGCCTCTATGTCTATCCGAACCTGATGGCGGCCGATATCCATGCCTATCACGCCACGCTGGTGCCGGTGGGCGACGACCAGAAGCAGCACCTGGAACTGGCCAATGACGTCGCCCAGAAATTCAACCACGACTACGGCGTGGAATTCTTCCCCACGATCCAGCCGCTGATCCAGGGCGTCGCCGCGCGGGTCATGTCCTTGCGCGACGGCACGAAGAAGATGTCGAAGTCCGACCCCTCGGACCAGTCCCGCATCAACCTCACCGACGACCACGACAGCATCGCGCTGAAGATCCGCCGCGCCCGCACCGACCCGGAGCCGCTGCCCGGGCATGTCTCGGGACTGGAGGGCCGGGCGGAGGCGCGCAACCTGGTGGGCATCCTCGCCGCCGTCACCGGCAGCCTGCCGGAGAACGTGCTGCGCGAGCACGGCGGCAAGGGCTTTTCCGAGTTCAAGGAAGTGCTGGCGGAGGCGCTGATCGCGCATCTCGCGCCGATCCAGGCGGAGATGGCGCGGCTGCTGGGCGATCCGGCAGCGCTGGATGCGGCGCTGCGGCTGGGGGCGGAGCAGGCGGAAGCCATCGCCAACCCGATCGTGGCCGAGGCGGAGCGGATCGTCGGATTCCTGCCGCGGTAGAGCGTGAGAGAGTCCGACTTGCCTGTCTTTTGCCATGGAGCAGGGGGTTTGGTGACACAAGTGGAAACGAAAGCTTAATCTTTCCCGGCTGCTTGATGTTTTGTATGGGCCGTTCGGCCTCCGCGCCGTTGCGGTTCCTCAATGGATTGCCGGTCGGTTGTCATGCACCGAAGCGGACATGCGTTAACAGCGGCCAACGCGTGCATGGGCTATACCACCGCCCAATCAGCGTCTTCCGCAGCTAACTGAATGAGCTAAGATGTCCTCGTGATCGCATAATGCGGGGCTATCGTGCCTACAGTTTTCATTTCTTACTCCCATGAAAGCGAAGAACATCGGACAAAGGCACTAACCTTATCTAATCGGCTGAGGAACGAGGGAGTTGACGCTTCGATTGACGCTTACGTGCAGCATCCAGAGGAAGGTTGGCCGAAGTGGATGGAGCGCCAGTTCCGCTCAACTTTTTTGGTCGTCATTCTGAGCCCAAGATATGTTAGGGACTTTAATCAAGAATCTGTTAGTTCTTCTGGAGCCAGGTATGAAGGAGGCATGTTATCTTCTCTGTTATTAGATAACGGGCTAAGTTTTCGGAGAATGGCAATAGTCTGCTTTGACGCTTGGCCGAATCTTGAAATTCCACCAATACTCAGTGGCTGCACGCGGTACTGCATTGATCGCCCAGGCGAATACGAAAAACTCTATGCATTTCTCACGGGCCAGTCTTTGGTAGAAAAGCCATCCCTGGGCAATGTGGTTACTCTACGGCCTGGGACGCAGTCGCCTCCTCACTATTCTGAGCGGTCGTTTGCTGTGCTTTGCAAGATGATTTGGCCTCTAGTCGAGGAAAATCGGCGGATTTTTGAAGATTTCGGACCGAATTCGGGATCTACTTTTCCAGGACCGGGAGGGAAGACTGTTAGATATGATCTTACTCTATGGAGGAGCCAGAGATTAACCATTGGCAAGAACAATCAATTAATTGCTGGATATCTGCGCGCCTACTCAGACGTCGTTCCCCACAGTCATGAAGCGCTATTCCGCAAATGGTTGTCTCACATTGATGCGTTTGCACTTCATGTGACAGACAATACTATTGATTATCGCGGACACCAGTTCCCGCAAGAGGTGATAGATGTTCTCAGAGGGAAGCTTTGAAGAAAGCTGTCGTCCGTTGGATTAGGTTCAACATTTGCTCGCAGCGGCAGGTGCGTGCCTGCTGGATTATTGGCTCTATGCTCATTTTTAGGCATCAATTCAATGACGTCGATATAATTTTAGTTTGCAATGATTGGAATATCCGGCGCTGGTTAGCGCGTAAGAAGATTTCTTTTCGATTAACCTTCGGTAAGCGTCTGGACGTACAGATTTTCCACAAGACTCAGGTTCGAGAGATAAGACAATTCCTGGTTTGGGCTGAGCACGTATCAGAGGTCCAAGATGGGCAACGATCTATACTACACAATACCAAAGTTTTTCGAGGAGCGAATGCGCGAGCATTCGATGGTTGCCTCGATCTCCAGGTTGAACGTGGAAGGCGAAATAATATACGAGTTAACCCGACACAGACATCCAACCAAAATACGGATTTGGCTGTCGGACGCGTACCATTTTACCGAAATGGACTATCACAATCGCCCAAAGGAGTTAAAAGCCGGAGATTATATTCTCATAGCCAAGCCTGAAGGTGGTGGCGGAGTGAGCAACCAATTGATCGCCAGCACTCGAATCGGCGTCGGAAAACTCAACGAATTAATGGGCGCTCTCAATGTTCGGGACATGTGGACGTACGTGCCTCCTACTGAAGAGGAACTGAAAGCGCGGAGGGAGAAAATAGCAAAGAAAGGTAAGAGTTGGTTTAGCTAATCAACAACTCGACATGCGCAGCCTTGGCAAAAGCCTACCCCACCCGCAGCAGCATCGGCCCATTGGTGCGCAGCCACTCCACCGCCGCGTCGCGATGCGGCGTGAGGCGCGCGACATGCGCCCAGAAGCGGCTGGAATGGTTCAACTCGCGCAGATGCGCGACCTCATGCGCCACCACGTAATCCAGCACCCAGTCCGGCGCCATCACCAGCCGCCAGGAGAAAGCCAGCGTCCCGTCCGGGGCGCAGCTTCCCCAGCGGCTGCGGGTATCCTTCAGCCGCAGCGCCCTGGGCTTCACGCCGAGCAGCGCGGCATGGCCGGCCGAGAGCACCTGGATGCGCCGCCGCGCCTCGCCGCGCAGGAACTCGCCGACCTGGCGCGGCACGGCCTCCGCCTCGCCCGAGACCACGATGGCGCCGGGCTCCAGCCGGGCGGCCTCGGTCTCCGCCGGCACATGATGGATCACATGCGGCAACCCGCCGAGCGGCACCTCCGCCCCCCGGCACCAGATCGACATGCGGGGCCAGCGCGGCCAGCCGCTCCATCACCCAGGCGGCATGGGTGGTGAGCAGCGCCATCCCGGCGCGGCGCGCGGCGCGGGGCGGCAGGGTCACCACCACCTCCCCGGCGCGGGGGTCGATCCGCAGGCTGATGCGGCGGGCGCGGGTGGAGCGGCGCCAGCGCACCGGGCATGACATGGCTTGGGCCTGCTGCCCTCCCGGCAGGGCCACCGTCTCGGCTTCAATCTGATCCATGGAGGGAAGATGGCCCGGGGGGGGGTCCAAGGTTCAACGGCTTGACAGGGCTCATTGCGGAACGGTCCCAGCTTCTTCCACCAAGCCAGTGCCGCTGCCGCATAAAACAACCTTATGGTTGCTTTATTCGGCGCCTTCTCTCGCATTGAGACGGAATCCGGGCCGGAACCCCGCTGGAACGGTCGAACCGGCGCCGTCTGGCGAAACCCCAGGTTAACCCGGCAGCCCCTTCACCTCCGTCTCCACGAAGGAGAGCGGCAGGCTGCCGGCATTGACCACATTGTGCTCCGTTCCTGCGTCCCGGGCATAGGCCACCCCCGCCTTGAGCTCGGCGGTCATGGTCTGGCCCCCAGGCAATTCGAGCAGCAGGGTCCCGTCCGTCACCGGCACGACGACATAGAGCCAGCCATGCCGGTGCCAGCCGGTCTCCGCGCCGGGATTGAAGTCCCAGCGCGTGACGCGGACATGCTCGGTGTCGAGCTGGACGGTGCCGGTCGCCGGCTCGCGGCAGCGCAGCGGGCCGGCATCGCCGGGGACGCCGCTCATTCCGCGGCCTTGGCGGGCGCCAGGCCCGGCAGCGGCAACGCGCCGGCGGCCTGGAAGGCGGCCCAGATCTTGTCGGCATCCGCCTGGCCCAGCTTCAGATGCGGCGGCCGGATGGTGCGCCAGCCGTCGTCGCCGGTGCTGCGGGCGATGATCTCGCGCAGCCCGGGGATCAGCGGCACGGAAGTGGCGGCCTTGCGCGTCGCGTTCAGCACCGCCTGCGCCGCATCGGCCTCCGGGCCCGTCCGCTTCGCATAGACGATGCCGCCCCAATGGCTATTGGTATTGGAGGCGGCGGTGATGCAGCCGGCGCCGCCATCGGCCAGGATGCGCTGCACGAACTCGTCGGAGCCCGAATAGACCTCGAACCCGTCCTTGGCGAAGGCGTCTATCATGGCCTTCATGTTGGCGTAGTCGCCGCTGCTGTCCTTCACGCCCTTGATGGCGCCGGGGAAGGCCTTCAGCAGCCGCCCGATCAGCGCCAGGCTGAAGGGCACCGCGGATTGCTGCGGGAAATGGTAGAGATACAGGCTGATGCCGCCGCCGATGCGGTTCAGCACCTCCGAGAAATAGGCGAAGAGCCCGTCATCGGAGGGCGCCTTGTAGTAGAAGGGCGGCAGCACCAGCACGCCGCGGCAGCCCTGCGCCTTGGCATGTTGGGTCAGCTCCACCGTATCGGTCAGGCTGGCGCAGCCGGTGCCGGGCATCATGGCGGCGGCCGGGATGCCGCGGGCGGTCAGCCCTTCCAGGATCGCCTTGCGCTCATGCAGCCCGAAGCTGTTGGCCTCGCCGGTGGTGCCGAGCACGCCGAGCCCGTTGCAGCCATTCGCCAGCAGCCAGCGGCAATGCGCCGCCATGCGGTCGAGATCGGGCGAGAGGTCGGGCCGCATGGCGGTCAGCACGGCGGCGTTCACGCCGCCGAACAGCGCGTTCTTCATGGTTCCGGGTTTCCTTGCTTCGGAGTTTGAGCGGGTGCGGGCGCCCGCGCCGCGCGGGGCACTTGCCCGGGCCAGCGGACCACATGGTCTTCCAGCACGCCGGCCTCGCGTTCCGCCACCGCGCGGCCGCGCACCGAGACGCCGGCCTGGTGCACCGTCTCCGCGCTGCCGGAGACCAGCGGGTGCCACCAGTGGAGATCCTTGCCCTCCGCCACCAGGCGATAGGCGCAGGAGGGCGGCAGCCAGTCGATCTGCGCGATCCGGGCCGGGGTCAGCTTGACGCAATCCGGCACGTGCCGGCGGCGGTTGCGGTAGTCCCGGCAGCGGCAGCTCTCGGTATCCAGCAGCCGGCAGGCGACATTGGTGAAGACCAGGCGCTCGGTATCCTCATCGCGCAACTTGTGCAGGCAGCAGCGGCCGCAGCCATCGCAGAGGCTTTCCCATTCGGCGCGGGTCATGGCGTCGAGCGGCTTGGTCTTCCAGAAGGGGGGGCACGTCGGACACAGGCGCAGCCTAGAGCAAAGGCCGCGCGCGTGGAACCGGGGGGCTATCTGCCGCGGCGCGGCTTGCCGTTGCGGGCCATGATGGCGCGGAGCAGGCTCTTGATGGCCAGGGCCTCCGCCTCCGGGTGGCGGGCCAGCACCTCGGCCTCATGGTGTTTCGCCACCTCGGCCAGTTCGCTTGCCACCGTCTCGCCGCGCGGGGTGAGCGCCACCCGCACCACGCGGCGGTCCCGCGTGTCCTGGCTGCGCTTCACCAGCCCGTCCCGGACCATGCGGTCCAGCAGCTTGGTCATGGTGGGCTGCTGCAACAGGCAGACCTCGGCCAGGCCGGTCACGGTTTCCCCCGTGCTGCCGATCAGGCTGGCCAGCACGCGCCAGACCGGCACACTGATGCCGCGGCGGCGCAATTGTTCGTGGAACTCGGTCGAGACCACATGGGAGGCGCGCGCCAGCAGGTAAAGCAGGTAGTCGTCTATGAACCGTGCGGGCGTGGTGCTGGCCGGGGGTGGGGTCATCTCAGTCGGCTCACGCTTTCGGGGATTTCGAGAGGCTTCATTCTCTTTGTGACACGTATCTCAAATTATTCCACATAAAAATTAAACCATTCTTCGTGAATTGGGCGGCGCCGGAGGGCTCGGAATGGCGGGGAGGACAGGATGTTGAGCGACCGGATCGAAGCGCCATGGCTCGATTCCTTCGAGGCGGTGCTGCGCCTCTGCCGGGCGGAGGCCGGCATGGCGGTATGCCTTCTGGCTGAAACACAATCCCGTGCCCTCAACCTGGAATTGGCGGAACTGGCCGCGCTGCGTCTCGGCTGCCGCCCCTTCCGCTGCGTGGTGCCGACGCCCCCGCAGACCGCGCCGGTGCCCATCCGCTCGACCGGCGCCTCCCGCGCGCTGCGCGGCCACCCGGCGGTGCTGGCGGCGCTGGCGGCCTCCGAGCTGGTGGTGGACCTGACCCTGGAGGGGCTGCTGCATGCCCCCGAGCTCCCCGCGATCCTGCGCGGCGGCGCCCGGGTGCTGATGGTCTCGAATGAGCATCCGGAGGCGCTGGAACGGCTGGTGCCGCGCCCGGAGGACGAGGCGCGGGTCAGGGCAGCGGTGCAGCAGGCGCGGGCGGCAAGGCGCATGAGCGTCACCTCCGCCGCCGGCACCGACCTGCAAGTGACCATGGAAGGCGCGGTGACCGCCGGCGTCTGGGGCTGGTGCAGCCGGCCGGGCACGGTGGCGCACTGGCCGGGCGGCGTTGTGGTCTCCTTCCCCCGCGCCGGCAGCGTGAATGGCACGCTGGTGCTCGATGCAGGCGATGTGAACCTTACGTTCAAGCGTTACCTGGAGCGTCCGCTGCGCCTCTCGCTCGTTGATGACCATATCGTGACGATCGAGGGCGAGGGCACCGATGCCGAGCTCATGCGCCGCTACCTGGCCGCCTGGGGCGACCCGGCGGCCTATGCCGTCTCCCATCTCGGCTGGGGGCTGAACGACCGGGCCCGCTACGAGGCGCTGGCGATGTATGACCGGCGCGACACCAACGGCACGGAACTGCGGGCCTTCGCCGGGAATTTCCTGTTCTCCACCGGCGCCAATGAATTCGCCGGCCGCTTCACCGAAGGGCATTTCGACATCCCCGTGCGGAACTGCACCATCGCCCTCGATGGCAGGCCGGTGGTGATCGAAGGGAGGCTGGTGCCATGAACGCGACACCGCATTGGCGCGAGGCGGGCGAGGGGCCGCGCGGCGTGGTGCTGCTGCACGGCATCGGCGGCCATGCCGGGCTCTGGGGGCCGACCATGCCGGCCCTGGCGGCGCTGCCGGGGCATCGGGTGCTGGCCTGGGACATGCCGGGCTATGGTGCCTCGCCGCCGCTCGATGCCGTGACCTTCCCGGCCCTGGCCGCGGCGCTGGCCGCCATGCTGGATGCCGCCGGGCTGCCACGCGCCGATCTGGTCGGGCATTCCTTCGGCGGCATGGTGGCGCTGGAATTCGCCGCCACCTGGCCGGAGCGGGTGCGGAGCCTGGTGCTCTATGGCAGCCCCGCCGCCTTCGGCGGCCGCGACCCGGCCTTCCGCGAACGCTTCCTGGCCGCCCGGCTGGCGCCGCTGGAGGCCGGGCGCGGCCTGGCCGGGATCGCCCCGGAGGTGGTGGCGGGGCTGCTTGGCGATCGGCCGGACCCCGCGGCCGCGCCGGCCGCCATCGCGGCGATGTCGGCGGTGCCGGAAGCCAGCTACCGTGCCATCCTGGGCTGCCTCACCGGCTTCGACCGCCGTGCCGCGCTGCCGCATCTCGGCTGCCCGGTGCTGCTGCTGGCCGGCGAGCAGGACCCGAACGCACCCTTCCCCACCCTATTCGCCATGAGCCAGGAAATCCCCCCGCGTGGAACTCGCCCTGCTCGCCCATGCCGGCCATCTCGCGCATCTGGAGCAGCCGGGGCCCTTCAACGAGAGGCTGCAGGACTTCCTGGCCGAGGTCGCGGAAGCATGATGCCGGACGCGCCGCTCTTCGACCCCGCCGCCTTCCGCCTCACCCCCGGGGAGGCGGCGCTGGCGGCCAGGGCGCGCGAATTCGGCCAGGCGGTGCTGGCGCCGCGCGCCGCCCGCTGGGACCGCGAGGCCAGCTTCCCCACCGAGAATTACCGGGACATGCACACGGCCGGGCTGCTCGGCATCTGCATCCCGGCCGAGGATGGCGGGCTCGGCGCCGGCTTCCGCGGCTATTGCATCGCCGCCGCCGAGCTTGGCCGCTATTGCGGCGCCACCGCGCTCACCTGGAACATGCATGTCTGCAGCACGCTCTGGACCGGCGCGCTGGTCGACGACCTGGAGATGGATGCGGTGACGCGGGCCGAGCACCGGCTGCGCCGCCGCCTGCACTACGGCCGCATCCTGAAGGATGGCGCGGTCTATTCGCAGCCCTTCTCCGAGGGCGGCGCGGCCGCCGCCGGCACGGTGGCCTTTGGCACCACGGCGCGGCGGGTGCAGGGCGGCTTCGTCGTCAATGGCAGGAAGATCTTCGCCAGCCTCGCCGGCCATGCCGACTACTACGGCATCCTCGCCACCGAGCAGCAGGAGGAAGGGAAGCCTTCGCGTCGCGATACGCTGTACCTGGCGGTGCCGGCCAATGCCTCCGGCGTGACAGTGGAAGGGGAGTGGGACCCGCTCGGGATGCGCGGCACCGTCTCCCGCAACCTGGTCTTCCGCGATGTCTTCGTGGAGGAGGAGGCGGCGCTGATGCCGCCCGGCCTCTATTTCCAGGCGGCGACGCGCTGGCCGCACATGTTCCTGACCCTGTCGCCCACCTATATGGGCCTGGCGCAGGCGGCCCATGATTTCACCCTGGCCTATCTGCGCGGCGAGTATCCCGGCACCCCGTCGGTGAAGCGGCGCATGTATCCGACCAAGCAGATCGCCGTGGCGCAGATGCGCGTCATGCTGGAACAGACCCGCGCGCTCTGGTTCCAGGCCATCACCGAGGCGGGGCCGGACCCCACGAAGGAGCAACTGCTGCGCGCCTGGACGGCGCAATACACGGTGATGGAGAATGCGCATGCCATCGCCGCGCTGGCGGTGCGCACCTGCGGCGGCCAGTCCATGCTGAAATCCCTGCCCCTGGAACGCATCCTGCGCGACAGCCGCTGCGGGTCCCTGATGCTGCCCTGGACCGCGGAACTCTGCCTGGACCGGCTGGGGCGCGAGGCGCTGTATGAACGGGGCGAGACGGATGACTAGCGAGGCCTGTTTCGGCGCGACCCTGGCGGAGCACCGCGCGGCGCGGCCCGAAGCCATCGCCATCCGCCCGCTGCCGGAACACCCGGCGATGCCGCCCTGGTCCCGCGAAGGGCTGCACCAGGCCATCTCCCGCATTGCGGCGATGCTCGCGGCGGCACCCGGCTTCGCGCCGGGGATGCGCATCGGCTGGATCGGTCCCAACGAGCCGCCATTGCTGGCGCTGTTCTTCGCCTGCGTCCGGCTCGGCATCACGCTGGTGCAGCTCAATTGGCGGCTCTCGGCGGAGGAATTGCGCTGGATCGAGGCGGATGCCGATTTCCGCATCCTCTGCGCGCCCTGTCAGCAGCGGCCCGGCGCGCCGGCTTTCACGCATCCCTATATCAAGGAATTCGAGGCCCGTTGCGGCAGTGAAGGCCGGCTGCTGCTGGACCCCGCCATGGCATCGGCCGGCGAAACCGACCCACCGCCGGACGCCCCGGCCCCCGATACGCCCCTGCTGATCGGCTATACCTCCGGCACGACCGGCCGGCCCAAGGGCGCGGTGCTGACGCAGGCCGCCTTCGCCGCCAATGCCGCGAATGCGCAGGCGATCTTCGGCTTCGGGCCGGCGGACCGGGTGCTGACGGTGCTGCCGCTCTTTCATGTCGGCGGGCTGAACATCCAGACCGTGCCGGCGCTGCTGGCCGGGGCCGAGCTGCTGCTGCCGCAGCGCTTCGATCCGGACGGTTTCTTCGATGCCGTCGCCCTGCACCGCCCCGGCCTGACCCTGCTGGTGCCCGCGGTGATGCAGGCGCTGGTGGCGCATCCGCGCTGGGCCACGGCCGATCTCGGCTCGCTCCGCGCCATCGGCGCCGGCTCCTCGGAGGTGCCGCTGCGGCTCATCGAGGCCTTCCACGCCCGCGGCATCCCGGTGCAGCAGATCTATGGCGCCACCGAGACCGCGCCCATCGCAATCGCCCAGAGCCGGGCGGAGGCGCTCGCGCATCCCGGTTCCATCGGCTTGACCGCGCCGCTCGGCGAGGCGTGCATCCAGGACCCGGAGGGAAGGCCGCTGCCGCCCGGCGCCGAGGGCGAGATCGCAGTGCGCGGCCCGAATGTCATGCAGGGCTATTGGCGCGCCCCCGGGGCCACGGCGGCGGTGCTGCGCGATGGCTGGTTCGCCACCGGCGATATCGGCCGCATGGATGCCGAGGGCCGCTTCTGGTTCACCGACCGGCTGAAGCACCTCATCATCTCGGGCGGCGAGAACGTCTACCCGGCCGAGGTGGAGCGCGTGCTCGCCACCGCGCCCGGCGTGCTGGAAGGCGCGGTCTGCGGCCGCCCCGATCCGCGCTGGGGCGAGGTGCCGGTGGCCGTGGTGGTGCCCGGCCCCGGCTTCGACCGGGCTTCGGTGCTGCGGCATTTCGAGGGGCGGCTCGCCCGCTTCAAGCAGCCGCGCGACCTGGTGCTGGTGGCGGCGCTGCCGCGCAATGCGCTCGGCAAGGTGCAACTGGCGGCATTGCGGGCGCTGGCCGCCGGCTCAAAACCGGGCACCGCGCCGGATCGGCCTTGGGCAGCCGCTCCGGGCCAGCCGGCAGGTCCCCTTCACGGTCGGTAGGAGGTCAAGGCCGACGCCCCACTACGGTTCCCTTGACGGCGCGGCCGGCAGCCTCCAGCCGTGATAGAGTGCCATCAGGCGCAGGAACACGCAGAGCGCGACCCCGGCCAGGGCGACCGCGGTCGGTGGCAGCCCGAGCGCGCTGCCCGCGACCACCACCAGCGCGCCCGCCAGCGCGGCGACGGCGTAGATATCCGCGCGCAGCACGGTCGGCACCTGCGCCGCCAGCATATCCCGCACCATGCCGCCGCCGATGCCGCTGATCATGCCGAGGACGGCCGCCATGGGCCAGTTGATCCCAAAGGCCACGGCCTTCTGGGTCCCGGCCACGGCGAAGACCCCGAGCCCGGCCGCGTCGAAGAACTGGACCGGCTGCTGCAACCGGTCGAACAGCCTGGAGAAGCGGAAGGTGAGCAGCCCGGCGGCCAGGGCCAGGGCCAGGTTGTGCCAGCTCGCGACGGAGGCGGGCGGGATGGCGCCGATCAGCACGTCCCGCGTGATGCCGCCGACCACGGCCGTGACGCAGCCGAGCACCAGGACGCCGAACAGGTCCATGCCCCGCTGCGTGCCGAGCGCCGCCCCGCTGATCGCGAAGACGAAGGTGCCGACGAGGTCGAGGGCCCGGACCAGCAGGGCGGCCGATTCCAGGCCGCTCAAGGCTTCGCCGCCCCGGTCGCCAGCCAGGCGCCCGCGGCGGCGAGCATCGCCTCGATGCCGGTGCGCAGCGTGGGATGGATCACCGGCGCGAAGTTCGGGGCGTGGTTGGCCGGGATCTCGTCGAGCTTGCCCGCCTGCTCGGCCGCCTTGAATTGCTCCGGGTCGATGCCGCCGATTACCCAGAACACCGCGGGCACATCCCAGGCGGCGCCGAACAGGCCGAAATCCTCGCTCGCCGTGGCGGGCTCGATCTCGTGCACCCGGTCCGCGCCGAATTGCCGTTCCAGGGCGGCCACCACCTTGCGCGTCGCGGCCTCGTCGTTGCGGGTCAGCGGCCACTGGCTCAGCACGGAGCACTCCGGCGGCTTCGGCGCGCCCGAGGCGGCGGCCTCCGCCTCCAGGATGCGCGTGATCACGGCCAGCACGCGCTCGCGCACCTGGTCCTTGAAGGCACGGACGTTGAGCCGGAGCAGCGCCTGGTCCGGGATGACGTTGTCGCTCTCCCCGGCCCGCAGCATGCCGACCGTGACCACGGCGCCGTCGGTCATGGCCACCTCCCGCGACACCACCGTCTGCAGGCGCATGACGGCGGAGGCGGCCATCACCACGGGGTCGATGCTCTTCTGCGGCATCGAGCCATGGGCGCCACGGCCGAACAGCCTCACCTCCCAACTGTCCCCGGCCGAGAGCATGGTCCCGGCGCGCCAGCCGATCTGCCCGGCGCTGAGCGGCATGACATGCTGGCCCAGCGTCACGTCCGGCTTCGGGAAGCGCTTCACCATGCCGTCCTCGATCATGGCGCGGGCGCCCTGGGCGGTCTCCTCCCCGGGCTGGAACACCGCCAGCACCGTGCCGCGCCAGGCATCGCGGTTCTCGGCCAGGAGCCGCGTCGCGCCCATCAGCCAGGCCACGTGCATGTCGTGGCCGCAGGCATGCGCGATCGCGGTATCCTGGCCGAAGCGGTCGGTGCCGGTTGCCTGGCTGGCATAGGGCAGGCCGGTGCCCTCCTGGATCGGCAGCGCGTCCATGTCGGCGCGCAGCAGCACCGTCGGGCCGTCCCCGTTGCGCAGCAGCCCGACCACGCCGGTGCCGCCGACCCCCTCCGTGACCTCATAGCCCTGCTGTCGCAGCCAAGTGGCGGTGATGCCGGCGGTGCGGCGTTCCTGCATCGACAGCTCGGGGTTGGCGTGGATGTCCTTGTAGGTCTTCTCCAGTTCGGCCAGCAGGTCGTCGGATGGGCCGGGCAGGGCGCTATGCGCGGGGGCCTGCGCCTTGGCATCTGCTGTCATGACCATGTCCTTTCAGCGGGCTTCCTCGATGACCGATCCGGGCGGGACCACGGCGTCGCACTGGCGCCCGGCCCGGCCCCGCCGGGTCAGCGCCAGGATCTCCCCGGCGAGGCGCAGCGCCGCCTCCGCCGGAAGCGCATCGGGGTGCTCGACGAGCGCCAGGAGCTGCAGCACATGGGCACGCTGCGCGAGTCTTTGGCCTTCCAGGCCGGCGGCACATAGCAGGCACATCCTCGCCTCCTCGCCGAGAGCCTTCCCGACCAGCGTGGGCGGTGTTGCCGGGGACGGGCTCCTGGCCGACGCTACCCTGTTTCATTCCCAGCCGTCCTGCTCACCTGGCCGGCTGCATGTCGCCGCCGAGCGGCAGCATCCGGCCGGAGGCCGGGCGGGCGCTGCCGGGTGCCGGGAACACGGCGATATCCGGGGGCCTCACGAACTCCTTGGCCGGCTGGATGCCGAGTGCGGCCTTGCCGGCCTCCCCGACGGAGCGCCCGCTCTGCTGCGCCCGGCCCTCGAAGACCCTCTGCAACCGCGGCGCCTCAACGCGCCCGGCCGGATCGCGTTCGCGCGGATGCCGAACTCGCCCGCCTCGGTCGAATGCGTTTTCGTGAGCCGATGTGCCCCCTTTGCCGGTCGGGCAGGGACCACGGTAGGGATAGCCCAAGCACCCGGCGGCGGAGGCATGTCGACCCCGGCCCGCGAAGGCTTCGGCTGGGAATCGAGAGCCGCGTCGCATCGAGCCTGCCGGCCAGTTTGGCCCGAAGGATCTTCTCCCGGGGGCCACCCGACCCCTGGCGGGAGAGTTCGAGGGAGCAAGGCCCCCTCGATCGCCTGGCCCAGCCTAATCCGCGTAGCTGCCCGCGGCCTCGATGATCGGCCGCCAGCGGGCGACTTCCTCGGCCAGGAAGCGGCGGTGGAAGGCGGGGGTGGCGCGTTCCGCCGTTGCCGGCGCCGTGACCAGGTCGGCGAAGCGGGACCGCAGCTTCTCCTCGCCCAAGGCACTGCGCAGCGCGGCGGAGAGCGCCTCCTGCACCGGCTCCGGCGTGCCGGCCGGCGCATACATGCCGTGCCAGGTGGACATCGCGATGCTGGGGAAGCCCGCTTCCGCCGTGGTGGGGATCTGGTCGAGGCCGGGCAGCCGCTCCGGGCTGCTGACGCCATAGGCCTTCACCCGCCCGTCGCGGATATAGGGCACCGTATTGGTGGCCTGGTCGCAGAGGATGTCGATGCGCCCCGCCATGAGTTCCGCGATGGCCGGCGCGGTGCCGCGGAACACCACCACGGTCGCCTGCGCATCCGCCGCCTTCTGCACCAGCAGCCCGCAGAGATTGGCGGCGGAGCCGAGGCCGGCGGTGGCCAGGTTCAGCACGTCACCCTGGCGCTTCAGCTCGGCCATGTAGCCGGCGAGGTCGGTGGCGGGGAAATCCGGCCGCGCCACCATCGTCATCGCGGCATCGGAGACCAGGCCGAGCGGCGCGAAGCTCTCCAGCACGTTGTAGGGCAGGCGCCGGAACAGCGTGGCGCTGGCCGCCATGCCGATATTGTTGATCATCAGCGTATAGCCATCCGGCCGCGCCTGGGCCAGGCGCAGCGGGCCGACGGTGGAGCCGCCGATGCTCTCCACCACCACGGGCTGGCTGAGATGCTTGCCCATGCTGTCGGCGACGATGCGGGTGATGGTATCGGTCGGCCCGCCCGCCGCACCGGCGGCGATGATGGTGATCGGGCGGGTCGGGAAATCCGCCGTCTGCGCCCGCGACACGGCGGGCGCGGCGAGGGCGAGCGGGGCGGCGAGCAATCCACGGCGCGAAAGGGTCATCAGGCGTTTCTCCCTGGGTGGTGTTCTTTTGTGCATGCAGGCCGAAGCCCGGCCCGTATTGGATAGGTGTCCGATTTCCGCCGGTCCAGGAGTCGACCGCCCCCCGGCGGCGGGGCTCGATGGGCAGGGTCCCCTCGATCGCCTCGCCCCGCAAGATCGGCAGCGAGGTCCGGGCGCCGCGGCGCATGGCAGGGCCTTTGCCTTCAGCCGGTGCCATCGCCTCCTGGCATGCTTTTTCCTTGCCCTCGATCCTGTCATGCCGCAGGCAGATTCGCAGCGTGGCGCGTGGACCTTCGGTTTGCACGGCATCGCGGACCGGTCCGGTGGGATCGGATGGGCGGAACGGCCGACGCGGGTCGGATGCGGCTTGGTCCCGCCGGCCGGCAGGACCGGAAAGGACGGATCGGATGCAGGAAAAGGCTGGGAACCCGGCTGTCATGGACCCCGCGCTGCTGCCGGCCCGCAGCCTCGCCGGGCTTTTCGCCCGCCGCGCGCTCTCGCCGGTCGAGGCGCTGGAGGCGGTGCTGGCGCGCATCGCCCGGCTGAACCCGGCGCTCAACGCCATCATCGCGCTGGACGAGGCGGCCGCGCGGGCGGCGGCAGGAGCCAGCGAGGCGCGCTGGCGGGCGGGCACGCCGCTCTCGCCGCTGGATGGCGTGCCGCTGACGGTGAAGGACAACATCACCGTGGCCGGCCTGCCCTGCACCTGGGGCAGCCCCCTGTTCCGCGACCACATCCCCGAACGCGACGAATTGCCGGTGGCCCGCGCCCGCGCCGCCGGGCTGGTGGTGCTGGGCAAGACCAATGTCCCGGAATTCACCCTGCAGGGCTATACCGACAACACGCTGTTCGGGCCGACGCGCAACCCCTGGGACCCGGCGCTCACCCCCGGCGGCTCCTCCGGCGGCGCGGTGGCGGCGGTGGCGGCCGGGCTCGGGCCGCTGGCGCTGGGGACGGATGGTGGTGGCTCCATCCGCCGCCCGGCCTCGCATGCCGGGCTGGTCGGGCTGAAACCCACGCCCGGCCGGGTGCCGCGCTGCGATGGGCTGCCGGCGATCCTGCTGGATTTCGAGCAGATCGGGCCGATCGCCCGCACCACCGGCGACCTGGTCGCGTTGCTGGCGCTGCTGGCGCCGCCCGATCCGCGCGACCCCGCCTCCCGCCTCATGCCGCCCCTCCTGGTGCCGCCGCGGCCGCCGCGCTGCCGCATCCTGCATGTGCCGCGCTTCGGCGCGCATCCGGTGGATGCGGAGATCGCCGCCAGTACCGCCGCCGCCGCCCGCCGGCTGCAATCCCTCGGCCATGCCGTGGAGGAGGGCGAGGCGCCCTTCACGGTGGAGGCGCTGGGCGGGATCTGGGGGCCGGTCGGGCAGGCGGGCCTCGCCTGGCTGCTGACAGAGTGGGGCGGCGGGGCGGAACCGGCCTCGCCCGCGCTGCGGGAGATGGCGGCGGCCGGCTGCGCGCTGCGGCCCGAGGCGCTCTTCGCCGCGCTGGACGGGGTGGCGCGCTTCCGCCGCGAGATGGCCGGCTTCTTCCAGGGCTTCGACCTGATCCTGACCCCGGCCGCCGCCGCCCTGCCCTGGCCGGCGGAACAGGCGGCGCCGGAGCGGATCGCCGGCCAGGCGGTGGGCCCGCGCGGCCATGCGGTCTTCACCAATTTCGCCAATATCGGCGGCCTGCCGGGCATCGCCCTGCCCTCCGCCCCGGCCGCCAATGGCCTGCCGATCGGCTTCCAGCTCGTGGGCGCGGCCGGGTCGGACGGGCTGCTCTGCGCGCTCGCGGCGGAATGGGAGGCGGCCGAGCCTTGGGCGGGGCGCTGGCCGGCGCTGGGGTAGCAGGCAGCCGGCCAATCGCTCACGGCGACTGCGGCAGCAGCACCACCGTCACGCTGCGCTCCGCCGGGATCGGCCCGCGGCGCGCATAGGCCGCGACCCGGGCCTCCGCCCGGATGCGGTCGCGCTCCACGCCGAGCTGCGCCAGCGCCGCCGCCACCGCCCCGGCCCGGCGCGCCGCCAATTGGGTGCCGGTGGTGGCGCCCCCCTCCTGCGGCCCGGCATGGCCGAGCACGCAGAGGTTCCGCTCCGGCAATTGCCGCGCCAGGGCCGCCGCGGCCTCGAGATTGCCCTGCGCGGCCGGCCCTGGCGTGCTGGCACGAGGGGCGAAGGGAATGGCGAAGACCTCATCCTCCAACTGCTCGGCGCCGACGCAATTGAAGGGGCGGGGCTGCGCCATGGCCTCGCCCGCCAGGGCCAGGGACGCCAGCAGCAGAAATCCCCGCATCAGGCTGCCACCAGCAGCCCGGCATCGCTGAGCCGCGCCAGCAGCGCCGCCGCATCCACGCCGGGATGCGCGGCGCGCAATCCCGGCTCGGCGACATCGGGCCGGGCCAGCAGCCAGCCGGCCGCCTCGGCCTCGGGTGGCGAGAGCGGCAGCAGGCCCTGGCCGGTCTTCAGCACCCAATCGGCGCCGCGCCGCACCGGCTTCGCGCCGGCGGCGACCACCCGGAAGGCCGGCGCCTCCGCATCCCCGGCCGTGGCGCCGGCCGGGGGCGCCAGGCCGCGCGCCGCCAGCAGGTCGTTGCCGCCGCGGTGGAAACGGTAATCGGCCACGAATTTCTCCAGCACTTCCATCACCTTGGGCTCGCGGCACAATTCCGCCAGCCGGGCGCCGAGCTGCCCGGCCCGGCTGGTCAGCGCGAAGCGGGCGGCGGCGCTGCCATCCTGGCGCGGCAGCGGCTTGCGGAACTCCACGTCATAGAGCGCGCGTTCCAGCAGGATGTTGAGCAGATCCATCCCGAGCGGCGCATGCGCCCCATAGGCGATATGGACCGAGGCCGGGGCCTCGGCCAGCGCGTCATGGTACCAGCCGCGCGGCAGGTAGAGCAGGTCGCCCGGCCGCATCAGCACCCGCTCCCGCAGCCGGCCCTTGGCGGTCTCGTGATGCGCCTGGCCCAGGCTGCGGAAGACCGGATGCGCGATGGGCCATTCGGCGCGGCCTTCCCAGAGGTTCCAGGCCTTCTCGCCCTCGACCTGCACGGCCCAGACATCATGCGTGTCGTAATGCGCCGGGAAGGCCTTGTGGCTCTGCCAACTGATATAGACATTGGCCTGCGCCTTCCCGAGCCCGGCCGCTTCCAGCGCATGGGAGATGGCGGCCATGCCCGGCGTCAGGCTGTCCACGTCGTTCAGCACCAGGGAGGCGCCGCGCCGCACCCAGTCCCGCACGCGCGCCGCCTCGGGCTGCGGCACCGGCTGGTTGTCGCGGCTGGTGGCGCGGCCGCAATACTGCTCCGGCGGCACGGGGGTGCCGTCCATCACCAGCTGCAGCGACTGGCCGGACCAGATATGGGTCATGTCCAGCAGCCGGTTGATCTGCCGCCAGGACAGGGCGGCGGCGAATTTGGCCGGCGTGCCGCTGAGGTGCAGCGGCTTGCGGTCATGGTATTCGGCGAAGAACTGCTCCGGCGTCAGGGGCGCCAGCAGATCGGCGAGCGTCAGGGTCATGCCGCGGAGTCTAGCCCGGTTCGGGCCCCGCCGTGCAGCGTGAAAACCGCCGGGTGCATCGCGTTCGGGCAGTTCTGGCCTGGTGGTTCGAGGCCCATGCTCCGCCCGGCCGGCTGCGGCGCCGCCGCCACGCTTGCCCCGATGGGGCGGAAGCGGGGATGCTGCCCGGGAATTCGAGGAAACAGCCCATGATGGACCTGCCCACGGCCGCAGCCCCGGACACGGACACGGCGCGCCTCGAATTGCTTGAGGTGGCGGAGGAGGCGCTGCATCGCCTGGCGCCCGGCCTGCCGGCGGATGCGGCGGTGCTGCTGCGCCGGCTCTTTGCCGATGTGCCCTCCGCGGAACTCGCCGCCATGCCGGCCGAGGCGGTGGCGGAGGCCGCGGCCAGCCTCTTCGCCTTCGCGCTGGAGCGGCCGCCGGGCGAGGCGAAGCTCAGGGTCCTGCCGCCCGGCCCGGGGCGCGGCCCGCATGCGGTGGCCGAGATCGTCACCGACGATATGCCCTTCCTAGTGGACAGCGCCCTCGCCGCGCTGGCCCGGCAGGGGCGGATCGTGCGGCAATTGCTGCATCCTGTGCTGCCGGTGCGGCGCGACGCGCAGGGGCGGCTGCTGGCGATCGATCCCCTTGGCGATCCCCTTGGCGACCCCGCCGGGGAGACGCCGCGCGAGAGCATGATGCGGATCACCCTCGGCGCCGCTCCCTCCGCCATGCTGCCGGGGCCCCAGGTGGTCCCCGCCGGCGAGGCGGCGAGCCCCTGGCAGGCGCTGGAGGCGGCGCTCGCCCGCGCCATGGCGGATGTGCGGCTGGCGGTCTCGGACTTCCCCGCCATGGAAGCGCTGCTGCACCAGGCGGAGACGGAGGTGCTGGCCGGGCCGGAAGCCGGCGAGCCTGCCGCCGCGGCCGCCTTCCTGCGCTGGCTGGCGGAGGACAATTACGTGCTGCTCGGCCACCGCCGCATCGCCATGGCCGGGGCGGCCCCGGCCGCGGTGGCGGCGGAGAATCTTGGCCTGCTGCGCGATGCGGCGCTGCCGGTCTTCGACGTGCTGCGCGACCCGGCGGGGTTCTCGGCGGTGGTGCGCGCCGCGCTGGCGGACCCGGTGCCGCTCGCCGTCGCCAAGGCCAATATGCGCAGCACGGTGCACCGGCCGCAGCATGCCGATGTGGTGGCGACCCGCGTTTTCGGCCCGGACGGGCAGGTGGTGGCGGTGCGGCTCTTCCTCGGCCTGTTTGCGGCGGCGGCCTATAATCGCAACCCACGCAGCATCCCGATGCTGGCGCAGAAGGTGAACCGCATCCTCGGCGCCGCGGGCCTCGACCCGGATGCGCATGACGGCCGCGCGCTGCGCAACATCCTGGACACCTGGCCGCGCGACGAGTTGTTCCAGGCGTCGGAGGCCGAGATCCTGGCGGCGGCGCGCCGGGCGCTGGATCTGCAGATCCGCCCCCGCCCCGCGCTGGTGCTGCGGCGCGATCCCTTCGGCCGCTTCGTCTCCGCCATCGCCTGGCTGCCGCGGGACACCTTCGACACCCGGCTGCGGGAACGCATCGGGGCCATGCTGGCGCGCGCCTTCGGCGGCCATCTGAGCGCCTTCTACATCGCCCTCGGCGACGCGCCGCTGGCCCGCATCCACTACATCATCGGCACCGACCCGGCGCATCCGGTGGCGGTGGAGGGGGCGGTGCTGGAAGCCGCCATGGCCCAGGCCGCGCGCAGCTTCCGCGACCGGCTGGAGGAGGCGCTGGTGGCCGAGCGCGGCGAGGGCGGCGCCGCCCTGGCGCTGGCCCGCTGGCGCGAGGCTTTCCCGCCCACCTATCGCGAGGTGGCCACCGGCGCGGAGGGCGCGGCCGACCTGGCGCTGGCCGAGCGCGCCCTGGCGGAAGGCCGCCCCGCCGCCGCGCTCTACCGCCCGCCTGGCGCGGCGGCGCTGGTGCTGCGGCTCGCCAGCCCCGGTGGGCCGCTGCCGCTGGCGGATGCGCTGCCCTTGTTCGAGAGCCTCGACCTCCGCGCCATCGAGGAGGTGCCGCATCGGCTGGCGCCGGAGGGCGCGGCCCCGGTGGTGCTGCATGTCTTCGCCCTCGCCCCGGGTGCCGAGGCGGAGCCAGGGCGCTTCCCGGCCCTGCTGGAGGCGCTGGCGGCGCTGCTGGATGGCCGCGCCGAGGCGGATGGCTTCAACCGCCTGGTGCTGCGCGCCGGGCTGGACTGGCGCGAATGCTGGCAGTTGCGGCTGATGTTCCGCTGGCTGAAGCAGGTGGGCTTCGGCTTCGCCCAGGCCAGCGTGGAGGCGGCGCTGGCGGCGCAGCCGGAGGCGGCGCGCCTGCTGCTCGACCTCTTCCATGCCCGCTTCGACCCCGATTTCAGCGGCGACCGCGCCGGGCGTGAGGCGGCGCTGGACGCGGCCTGGACCATGCTGCTCGACAGCGTGGCCAATCCCGACGAGGATCGCATCCTGACCCGGCTGCGCCGCCTGCTGGATGCGACGCTCCGCACCAATTACTTCCAGGGACGCGCTTGGCTCTCCTGCAAGATCGACAGCGCCGCGGCCGGCGAGATGCCGGCGCCGCGGCCCTGGCGCGAGATCTTCGTGCATTCGCCGCGGATGGAGGGCGTGCATCTGCGCGCCGGCCCGGTGGCGCGCGGCGGCATCCGCTGGTCCGACCGGCGGGAGGACTACCGCACGGAAATCCTCGGCCTGCTGAAGGCGCAGCGGGTGAAGAACGTCGTCATCGTGCCGACCGGCGCCAAGGGCGGCTTCGTGCTGAAGCACCCGCCGCCGGCCAATGAGCGCGAGGCCTTCCAGGCGGAGGGCATCGCCTGCTACCGGATCCTGGTGCGCGGGATGCTCGACATCACCGACAATCTCTCGGAGTCCGGCGTGGTGACGCCGGACCGGGTGGTGCGGCGTGATGGCGACGACCTCTATCTCGTCGTCGCCGCCGACAAGGGCACCGCGAAATTCAGCGACATCGCCAATGGCCTCGCCGCGGAATACGGCTTCTGGCTGGATGATGCCTTCGCCTCGGGCGGCTCCGCGGGCTATGACCACAAGGGCATGGGCATCACCGCGCGCGGCGCCTGGGTGATGATCGCGCGGCATTTCGCCGAGCTCGGCCAGGACATTTTTTCAAGTCCCTTCACCTGCACTGGAGTCGGCGACATGTCGGGCGATGTCTTCGGCAATGGGCTGCTCATCAGCCGGCAGACGCGGCTGGTGGCCGCCTTCGACCACCGCCACATCTTCCTCGACCCCACACCCGACCCGGCACTGTCCTATGAGGAACGCGCACGGCTCTTTGCCCTGCCGCGCTCCTCCTGGGCGGATTACGACGTGGCGAAAATCTCCGCGGGCGGCGGCGTCTTCGAGCGCAGGCTGAAGACCATCCCGCTCTCGCCCGAGGCGCGGGCGCTGCTCGGCATCGAGGCGGAGCACGCGGAGCCGGCGCAGGTGATGCACGCCATCCTGACCGCGCCGGTGGACCTGCTCTATTTCGGCGGCATCGGCACCTATGTGAAGGCCGGCACCGAAAGCCAGGCCGAGGCCGGTGACCGCGCCAATGACGCGATCCGCGCCGATGGCGGCGCGCTCCGCGCCCGTGTGGTGGGGGAGGGCGCCAATCTCGGCGTGACCCAGGCCGGGCGGGTGGAATTCGCCCGCGCCGGCGGCCGCATCAATACCGATGCGCTGGATAATTCCGCCGGCGTCTCCACCAGCGACCATGAGGTGAACATCAAGATCCTGCTGGCCGATGCCGAGCGCCAGGGCACCCTCACCCGCCGCCAGCGCGACGAGCTGCTGCGCGAAATGACCGAGGAGGTCGGCCATCTGGTGCTGCGCGACAATGCGCAGCAATCGCTGGCCGTCAGCCTGGAGGAACATGCCGGCGCCGAGGCGCTGCCCGCCCAGGCGGCGCTGATGCTGCGGTTGGAGGCAGCGGGCGTGCTGGACCGCGCGGTGGCCGGCCTGCCGGATGCGGCGAGCCTTGGGCTCCACATCGCCGCCGGCGAGGCGCTGACGCGCCCGGCCATCGCCGCGCTGCTGCCGCTGGCCAAGCTCTGGCTCACCGAGGCGATCGAGGACAGCGACCTGGCCGAGGACCCAGCCTTCGCGCCGCTGCTGCTGGCCTATTTCCCGCAGCCGCTGCGCGAGCAATCGCCCCCCCCTCATCGCCCGCCACCGGCTGCGGCGCGAGCTGATCGCCACCGCCATCGCCAATCTGGTGGCGAACCGCCTGGGCTGCGCCTGGCTGGCACGGCTGGCGATGGAGGCCGACCCGGTGCGCGTCGCCCGCGCCGCCTGGCTGGCCGGCGAGGCTTTCGGCCTGGAAGCCGCCTGCGACGCGATCGATGCCGCCGCTGCTCCTGCTGCGGCGCGGCTGGAGGCGCTGGCGGCGCTCCGCCGCTTGCAGGCGGAGGCAGCGCAGGGGTTGCTCGCCTCGCCCGATCTCGACCGCCCGCTGGAGGAGGTGCTGGCGGCGCTCGGCCCCGGCATTGCCGCCCTGACCGGGGCGGGGGCCGGGGAGAGCCCGCCCGCCGCCGCCTGGGTCGCGGCCGGACTGCCGGCCGGGCCCGCCGCCCTCGCCGCGGCCGCGCCGCGCCTGGCCGCCGCGCCCGCCATCCTGCAACTCGCCGCCGCCACCGGCGCGGCGCCGGAAGCGGCGGCCGCGGCCTGGGACGCGGTCGGCGCCCGCTTCGGGCTGGAGGCGCTGCACGCCGCCGCCCATGCCGCCCCCGCGCCCGGCGCCTTCGGCCCGCGCGCCAAGGCGGCGCTGCGGAGCGACCTGACGCAGCTGCAGGGGCGGCTGGCCGAGGCCAGGCTGCGCGGCCACGACCCGGCGCAGGGGCCGGCGGCCGAGGCCGCGGCGCGGCTGGCGCGGGAGGCGGCCCTGGCGCCCGACCTCGCCGCCGTCACCGTCGCCAGCCGGGCGCTGGCAGCGCTGGCATGACGCCACCGGCGCGCCGCAAGGCGCTCGCCTGGGCGCTCTACGACTGGGCCAATAGCGCCTTCCCCACCGTGGTCTCCACCTTCGTCATCGCCGCCTATTTCACCCAGGGGATCGCGCCGGACCCCGTCACCGGCCAGGCGCAATGGGGCTGGATGCAGACCCTGGCGGGGCTGGCCATCGCGGCGCTCTCGCCGGTGCTGGGGGCGGTGGCGGATGCCGGCGGGCGGCGACGGCTGATGCTGGCGCTCAGCACCGGCGTGGTGGTGGTGGCGACGGCGGCGATCTGGTTCGCCCGGCCGGAGCCCGGCTTCGCCCTCTATGCGCTGGCCTGCGTCGGCATCGCCACCGTGGCCTTCGAACTGGCGACCGTGTTCTACAACGCGATGCTGCCGCAGGTGGCGGAGCCGGCGCATATCGGCCGGCTCTCCGGCCTGGCCTGGGGGCTTGGCTATGCCGGCGGGCTGGCCTGCCTCGGCGTGGCGCTGCTGCTGCTGGTGCGGCCGGACCCCTCGCCGCTCGGCCTCGACCGCGCCGCGGCGGAGCATGTGCGGGCCACGGCGCTGCTCACCGCCGCCTGGATCGCCGCCTTCGCCTGGCCGCTGCTGCTGGCGGTGCCCGACCCGGCGGGGCCGCGCCCCTCCTGGCGGGCGGCGGCGCGGGGTGGCCTGGCGGAGATCGCCGGGCTGCTGCGACGGCTGCCGCGCCAGCCGGCCCTGGCGCGCTTCCTGGTGGCGCGGCTCTTCTACACGGATGGGCTGAACACGCTGTTTGCCTTCGGCGCCATCTATGCCGCGGGCGTCTTCGGCATGGGCTTCGAGGAGATCCTGGTCTTCGGCATCGCGCTCAACCTCACTGCCGGGCTGGGCGCCGCGGGGTTCGGGCTGGTGGAGGACCGGATGGGCTCGCGGCGCACCGTGCTGGTGGCGCTGGGCGCGCTGACGCTCTGCGCCGCCGGGCTGCTGGTGGCGCGGGGCCGTCCGGAATTCTGGGCGCTGGCGCTCACGCTCGGCATCTTCATCGGGCCGGCCCAGGCGGCGAGCCGCACTCTGATGGCGCGGCTGGCGCCCCCTGGCGAGGCGGCGGCGCATTTCGGCCTATTCGCGCTCTCGGGCCGGATCACCGGCTTCCTCGGCCCGGCGGCGCTGGCGGCGGTGACGGCGGCCACCGGCAGCCAGCGCGCCGGGATGGCGACGGTGCTGGTCTTCCTCGGCGCCGGCGCGGCGATCCTGGCGACGGTGCGGGAGCCGCCTTCCCCCGCGCGGCGTCAGGCCGCCGCGTAGAGGTAGACCGGCATCGGCTGGGTATGGTCCACCACGCCCTTCACCCCGGGCACGTTCTCGGCCAGCACGCGCAGGCCCCGCTTCACCGCCTCGGTGCGCATGAAGCCGTGGAATTCCACCACGCCCTGCTTCACCTCGACCATGGTGTAGAAGGTATCGGCCCAGGGCTCCCGGCGCATGGCGGCCAGCACGGCGCGGCGGATGCGGTCGTCGGAGAGTTCGCCCTCCTGCGGCGGCGGCGCCACCAGGGCGCGCAGCAGGTCGGCGCGGGAGACGATGCCGCGCAGCCGCCCATTCGCCAGCACCAGCACGCGGCGGATGCGCTTTTCCTCCATCATCTGCGCGATTTGCGCGGCGCTGGTCTCCTCGCCCACCGCCACCACGGATTCCGTCATCACATCGGCCGCCGTGGCGCCATGGGTGCGGGCATAGCGGTCGGCCTCGGTGCCGGGATCGGTGAAGAGCGAGCGGAACCAGCCGGCCGGCTTGTCCTCCTCGCCGGCCAGGCGGCGGATCAGGTCGGCCTCGGTGACGATGCCGAGCACGGTGCCGGCCTTGTTGAGCACCGGCACCGCGGAGATGCCGCGGTCGGCCAGCAGCCGGGCCATCGCCGCCACCGGCGTCTCGGGTGGCACGGTCACCACGTCCGGGGTCATCAGGTCGCGGGCGGTGAGGCCATTCATCGGGGCATCCTCCTGTTGCATCCGGTGTCCCGCCCCCGACCTTCGCCGCGCTTCCTGGCGCAGGGAGGGGATGAGCAGGTCACCGGAAACCATGCACAGACTGCCAGCGCCGCGCGCCCTGCACCTTGACGCAGCGCAACCCCGCGCCCGAAGTTGCCGGCAGGCGCGATGCCGGCTGCTTCACCGGCGGCCTGGCGGCACCGCGCGGATCCCGGCCGGGTGCATGCCGAGGGCCGCGATTGCATGCCGGAGCGGCAGAGAAACGCCATGCCCGGCATCTCCCGGCACCGCCGTGGCGGCGGCCTTCCGGCAAACACAAGAGTGATGCTTTACTGAAACGACGGGTTCACCCTTTTCGGGGCAGGACGGCATGGCTATGTGTGCCTCGACTCAGAAACCACCGGGAGGATCACCAATGTCCGGCCTCACCCGCCGTGCCGCGCTCGCCGCGGCCGCCACTGCTCTTGCCGCGCCGCATCTGGCGCGGGCGCAGGGCACGCAGCTTGCCATCGCCACGGGCACCACGGGCGGGGTCTACTACCCGCTCGGCGGCGGGATGGCGAACCTGCTGTCCCGCAACATCCCCGGCATGAGCGCGACGGTGGAAGTGACCGGCGGCTCGGTCGCGATTGCCAGTTGCTCGGCGCCGGCCGGGTCGGGATGATCATCACCCAGGTGGATGCCGCGGTGGATGCGGTGCGGGGCGTGGAGCGCTTCCGCGGCCGGCCGGTGGCGGTGCGCGCCATCGCCGTGCTCTACACCAACCGCATGCAGGTGGTGACCACCGAGGCCGCCGGCATCAAGAGCCTGGAGGACATGAAGGGCAAGCGCATCTCCACCGGCGCGCCCGGTTCCGCCACCGAGGTCATGGCCTTCCGGCTGCTGGAGGCGGCGGGGCTCGACAAGGACAAGGACTTCCGCGCGCGGGAGCGGCTCTCGCCGGCCGAGAGCACCAATGCCATCAAGGACGGCAAGCTGGACGCCTATTTCTTCGTCTCCGGCGTGCCGACCAGCGCCGTCACCGATCTCGCCGCCAGCCCGGGCATCCATATCGCGCTGGTCGACCACGCGCGCTACGTGCCGAAGATCGTCGAGAAATACGGCCCGGTCTATTTCCCCGAGGTGATCCCCGCGGAGACCTATCCCGGCCAGAAGACCGACAACCACCAGATGTCGGTCGGCAATATCATCGCGGTGCTGGACACCATGCCGGCCGAGCAGGTGTCGAAGATCATCGAGGTGATCTGGGCCGGCCGCGCCGAACTCGCGCAGGTGCATGCCGAGGCACGGAACTTCACGCTCGACAAGCAGAAGACCGCCGCCGCCGGTGTGCCCTGGCATCCCGCGGCGGAAGCCTTCTGGAAGGCCCAGGGCGCGCAACTCGCCTGATCCGGGGGCATTCCACCGGCCCGGGCGCAATTTTGCGCCGAAGCGCGTATAATGCTTCAAGGCGGCCCTGGTGCCGGCCCACCGCCCTCGGGTGGTGGGCCGGCTGCGCCTGTCCGCCCGCCGGTTCGGAGTCCGCCGTTTGAGCACCACCCATTCGCCGCTGCCCCCCCGAGATCGCGCCCGGCGCCCTCGACGAAGCCACCGCCGCCAGGCTGGAGCAACTGATCGAGGAGGAGGAGGGCGCGCAGAACCGCTTCACCGGCTGGCTCGGCCAGGCGGCGACCGGGCTGGCGCTGGCGATGGCGCTGTTCCACCTCTGGGCCGCCTACGACATCGTGCCGACCACGACGCTCCGCTTCGTGCATGTCGGCTTCGCCATGTGCCTCGGCTTCCTGCTGTTTCCGGCGGCGCGGCGCTTCCGGCACCGGCTGATGCCCTGGGACATGCTGCTGATCGCCGCCGCAATCGGCGTCACCTGGTACATGCTCTATGGCGGCGACATGATCGGCACCGAGCCGCTGATCGACCGCTATGTCTTCCCGGAAGGCTGGGACCTCGTCGTCGGCTGGGTGCTGATCCTGCTGGTGCTGGAGGTGACGCGCCGCGCCACCGGCTGGGTGATGCCCGTCATGTCCGGGCTGTTCATGCTCTACGGCTTCTTCGGCAATTACCTGCCCGCGCCCTGGCGTCACCAGGGCTACGATTCCGAGCGGCTGATCCCGCATCTCACCATCACGCTGGACGGCATCTTCGGCACCGCGGTGGATGTCTCGGCCAGCCTCATCATCCTCTTCACCATCTATGGCGCCATCCTGCAATTCAGCGGGGCCGGGAAGTTCTTCGTCGATTTCAGCTTCGCCGCCACCGGCGGCAAGGCAACCAGCGCCGGGCGCACCGTGGTGCTCTCCTCCTTCCTGCTGGGCGGGCCCTCGGGCTCGGGGGTCGCCACCACCGTCACGCTCGGCACCGTCGCCTGGCCGATGATGAAGCGGGTCGGCTACCGGCCGGATGACGCGGGCGGGCTGCTGGCCGCGGGCGGGCTGGGTGCCATCATCTCGCCGCCGGTGCTGGGGGCGGCGGCCTTCCTGATCGCCGAATACCTCAAGATCGGCTACCTGGAAGTGCTGCGCATGGCGGCGGTGCCGACCGTGCTCTACTACGCCTCGCTGCTCTTCATGGTGGAGCTGGACCAGCGCCGCATCGGCGCCAGCGGCCGGGCGCAGGAGATCGTGCAGACTGAGCGACCCTGGGCGCTCACGAAGAAATACGGCTTCCACTTCACCTCGCTGCTGGCGATCGTGGTCTTCATGGTGCTGGGCTATTCGCCCACCATGTCGGTGCTCTACGCTATGGTCGTGGCGGTGGTGCTGTCCTTCATCCGGCCGGAAAGCGCGCTCTGGCCGCGCAAGCTGGTGGATGCGCTGGCCGGGGGCGCGGTGCAGGCGGTGGGCATCGCCGCCACCTGCGCCTGCGCCGGCATCATCGTGGGCGTTATCACCCTGACCGGCCTCGGGCTGAAGTTCAGCGAGATCGCGATCCAGGCGGCGGGCGGCAACCTGGTGATCACCGCGCTCTATACCGCGCTGATCGTCTGGATCATCGGCCTCGCCGTGCCGGTGACGGCGAGCTACATCATCTGCGCCGTGGTGGCGGCGCCGGCGCTCATCAAGCTCGGCGTGCCGGATTATGCGGCGCATATGTTCGTCTTCTACTACGCGGTGCTGTCGGAGGTCTCGCCGCCGACCGCGCTCAGCCCCTTCGCCGCCGCGGCCATCACCGGCGCGGGCCCCTACCGCACCACGCTGCAGGCCTGGAAATACACGCTGCCGGCCTTCGTGCTGCCCTTCGTCTTCGTCACCGACCCCGATGGCGTCGGCCTGCTGCTGGCCTTCAAGCCGGAGATGACCTGGGTCGATGTGGCGTGGCAGATCCTGCTGGCCGCGGCCGGGCTGGCGGCGCTGGCGGCCTCGGCCCAGGGCTATGCCCGGCGGCTGCTGGCGGGCTGGGAACGGGCCGGCTTCGCCGTGGCCGGACTGCTGATGATCTTCCCGGCGCTGCTCGAGACGGCCTTCGGCGATGCGGTGCCGGCGCCGCACCTGATCGGCGTGGCGCTCGGCCTGCTGCTGCTGGTGCTGCAATGGCGGGGCCCGGCGCCGGCCGCCCCGGCGGCCTGACGGGCGGTCCCGGCGCGGGGCTTGGGGGCGCGGCTCCGGCACCCTCGTCCGGCAGCATCAGCCCCGCCAGCCGAGCCCCGACCGCCGCACCCGCCCGGCGACATGCGCCAGCCAGGCCAATTGCACCGCCAGCGCCGGCAGCACCACCAGCGGCTTGGCCCAGGCCGAGAGGTGCAGGAACAGCACCGCCAGCCCGGCCTGGAACAGCGCGAAGCCCCAGTGCAGCGCCGCCACCTGCCGCACCGGCATGCCGGTGCGGGCGGCCAACTGGTAGAGATGCGTGCGGTGGCCCTCGCCCAGCCGCTCCCGCATCCAGGCGCGGCGCGCCAGGGTGAAGCCGGCATCGAAGAGCAGGGCGAAAAGCAGCAGCGGCACGATCAGGAAGCTCAGCTGCATGGAATCGAAGCGGGCCGCGGCCACCGCCAGCACCGCCAGGGTGAAGCCGGCGAATTGGCTGCCGACATCGCCCATGAAGATGCGGGCGGGATGCAGGTTGAAGGGCAGGAAGCCGGCGAAGCCCGCCGCCAGGAACAGCGCCGCGGCATAGACGAACCAGCCTTCCTGGAAGCCCGCGATGGCGGCCAGCGCGGCGCAGGCGATCAGCAGCGTGCCGCCCACCAGCCCGTCCAGCCCATCCATGAAATTCACCGCATTGGTGCAGCCGACGATCCAGAACAGGGTCAGCGCCACGCCGGCGAGGCCGAGATCGGTCACGCCGATCCAGGGCAGGGCGAGGCGCGTCAGCACCAGGCCGCTCCCCGCCGCCACCAGCGCCGCGGCAATCTGCGCCACCAGGCGCAGCCGCGCCGGGAGGGTGCGGATGTCGTCCACCAGCGCCACAGCGGCGATCGCGATGGCGGCCAGGATGACGCCGAGGAATTGCCGCTCCGCGATGCGGGCGAAATTGGCGGCCTGGTAGAGCACCAGCATGCCGGCGATGAAGGCCAGCACCACCCCGAGCCCGCCGCCCCGCGGCACCGGCCGATCATGCGCGCTGCGGGCATTCGGATGGTCGAGGATCGGCCAGGCGATCATCCCCCGCACCGTCGCGGCGGAGAGCAGGGCGAGGCCGAGCGCGAAGCCGAGATGCTGGAGGAGGGCGGCGAGGGTCATGCGCCGCGTGCATGGCAAGCCGCAGCGGGGCTGGCAAGCCCTGGCCGGCCCACCCTATCGCAGGAAGCCCATGAAGCCGCGGTCCAGCGCCTCCGCCCTGCCTTCCCGTGCCACCTCCCAGAGCGGGTTGTCCACCGCCAGGCGCTGCCCGGCATCGCGCGGCCCGGGCCGGACCACCGCGATGGCACGCGCATCCGTCGCCGGCCCCAGGAATTGCAGCGGCAGGCGGAGGTAGAATCCGCGATCCGCATTGCCCTCGCCGTAGCGGCCGGTGGCATTGGTCAGGCTGGCGAAGCCGCCGATCTCGATGCCGCTGGCGAAGCGCCGCCCGACCTCCAGCGTGCCGCCCCAATCCCCCGCCAGGTACCGCCCGGCCCTGGCCAACGTGTAAAGGTTCAGCACCGGCAGATCGGCATGAAGCGAGAGATGCCCGGTCGCCGCCGTATAGCCGAGCGGCGCGAAGCCCGGCCCGTAGTCCCGCTGCGCCACCCAGTTCAGGTCGAGGCCCAGCGCGAAGCCGCGGCCCGCCGGGCGCCACAGCACCTCGCCTGAGATGCCGCCGAACATCGGCTCCAGCAGCCCGGCGGTGAGGCGGGCGAAGAGATCCGGCGCCGGCGTCCAGATCCGCTCGGCATAGAGTGTCGGCACCGAGAGCGGCGCCTGCGAATAGAGCGCGATGTCGCTGCGCACATGCGGCAGGCGGCTGCGCGAGGGCGGCGCGCCATCCAGGTTCCCCGCCACCGCCTGCCCAAGGCTGCCGGCCACCGCCACCCCGCCGCCGAGGCCGATGCGCAAGGTGGTGGCAAGGCCGGCCTGCCAGCGCAGCACCCCGCGCGGGTTGCCGAGTTGCAGGGCGATGCGCGGCTCCAGCGCCCAGGAGAGCGAGGGGCCGCGCGGCGCCTCGTTCTCCGCCGGCAGCAGGGTGGTGGCGGCCAGCACCTCCTCGGCGCTGCCGGGGCCGGCGGCGGCGGCCTCCATCGCCTGGCGCAGCAGCACCAGCCGCGCCACCGTCACGCCCTGCCGCCGCCATTCCAGGCGCAGCCGCTCCACCGTGGCCGGCAGATGGGGCTGCACCGCCCGCGCCACCCGCCCCGCCACCTGCGCCAGGTTGGCATAGGGGCCGCCCGCCACCGCGATGCGCGCCTCCGCGCCATCAAGCCGGAAGCCGAGGGGATCGAAGCCGGCCCGGCGCAGCGCGGCCTTGAGCGCGGCCGGATCGCTGCCGGCTGGATTCGTGCCAGGGGCCGGGCGCGGCGCCATGGGCAGCGGCGGGCGGGGCGGCTCCGGCTGGCGCGCCGCATCGGTGCGCAGCGAGAGGCGCAGCAGCAGGTCGGTGCCGCCCAGCAGATGCAGGCCGGCATCCAGCCAGGGATTGGGCTGCCATTGCAGGCCGAGATTCACGCGCGAGGCCGCGTTCCGCGAGGGGCCGGGGCTGTCGCCGGACCATTCGAGCTTGGCCCGCAGCCCCTCCATGGGGCCGAGCGGCGTCGGCAGCGCCGGCAGGCTCCATTCCAGCCCGCCGAAGAGCGCCACCTCGCCGCTGCGGAACAGGCTGCCGGGATAGGGTGCCCAGTCCCGGCGCAGCGGGTTCGGCAGGTCGCCGCCGCGGCCGAGCCGCCCCCAGCCCAGGCCGAGCGACAGGTCCAGGCTCCGGAACCGCTTCGAGGCCACCAGGTATTCGCCGGCCCGCCCGCCGCCGCTGCCCGCATCCTGCAACCCCACCGCCAGCGCCGGCCGCCAGGCATTCTCCTGCCAGAGCCGCAGCTTGAGGTCGAAGGCGCTGTCCCGCTCCAGCCGGAAGGTGGTCTCCAGGAAGGGCAGCGGCTGGGCGGAGAGGAACCAGGCCTGGCCATTCCGCCGGAAGGCCGCGCCCGCCTCCAGCGTGGCATCGGGCCGGAACCGGGCATTGCGCATCTCGATCAGCCCGACGCCGCCGAGAGCGCCGCCCGTCGCCGGCACCTCCTGCGCCGCTGCCGAGGTGGCGAGCAGGATGAGGAGCCCCAGCGCCCAGGAGAACCGGGGTCCGGGGACCGGTCCGGTCCCCGGCGGGGCCCCAGGGGGCAGCGCCCCCTGCCTTCTAGTGCCCACCCGCGCGCGAGATCACCGCCAGGGCGGCGCCGGAGAGCGCGACCTGCGACAGCACCTGCGTCATGTCCCGCAGGAAGCCCCAGGTCTCGTAGGGCGAGGGGTCCTGCGGCACCACCACCAGGCTGCCCGGCGGGATCGGCGGCCCGCCGGATTGCCAGGTGCCGAGCCCGGCCGGGCTGGCTTGGCCATTCGGCAGCACCACGAAGGCCCGCCCGGCATCGGCGAAGCGCTGCTCGCCGCCCGCCGCCCGGACATATTCGGCGGCGCGCCAGCCGGTGGCGAATTGCAGGCTGCCGGGATTGAGCACGGAGCCCACCACCGTCACCTCGTTCGGCCGCTTCGGCATGGCGATCAGGTCGCCCGGCTCCAGCAGCACGTCGAGGTCCGGGCGGGCGGCCAGCACCACCGGATTGGCCTCCACCACCATCCGCCCGGCGGCGCGGCTCTGGCGCAGGGACGCCGCCAGTTCCCGCCCCGCCGCGATGGCGCCGCCGAGGTCGACATGCTGCCGCATCCCCGCCACCGCCTGGCCGGAGGCCACCTGCATCAGCCCCTGTTCCAGTTCCCGCGCGGTGCGCTGGAACCCCTCCTGCTGGCGGCCCCGCACGCTCTCGCGGGTGAAGACGGCGCCATAGGGATAGGCCTGGGGCGTCAGGCCGCCGGCCCGGGCGATGAGGTCCGAGAGCTTCTCGCCGCGCCGGATGTCATAGGTGCCGGGGCGGAGGAACTCGCCCACCAGCGTCACCGGGCCGAGGTCGCGGTCGCCGAAGCCGCGCGGCAGCCGCACCGCATCGCGCGGCGCCAGCCGGACGGCGGCGGATTGGCCGGCGCGCAGGTCGAGCAGCCGGCGCGACAGGGACATGCCGGCGGCCTGCGCCGCAGCTTCGCGCGAGAGCTCGACGGCGGAGAGGTCGGCCGTCTCGGTCGCCCCGCCGGCCGCCGCCAGCACGGCATCGAGCCCGGTATCCGCCAGGATGGGATAGAGGCCGGGCAGCCGCGCCTCGCCGGAGAGCAGCACGGTCTGGTCGAGCAGGAAGGGCAGCAGGGTGGGGTAGTCGAGGAAGACCTGCGGGCAGGGCATCCGGCCGAGATCGGGGAAGCCGGCGCCGCGCGCATGGGTGAAGCGCTGGCGCGAGCCCTGGGCGGCCACCGCCAGTTGCATCAGCGCCAGGCATTCGGGGCCAGGGAGCGCGAGGCTCTGCGCAAGGGGCTGCGCCGCGGGCTGCGCAAAGGGCGCCTCGGCGGGGGCGGGCTGCGGGGCGCCGCCCGCCTCGCCGCGCAGCGCCTGCTGCACGCCGGGGCTGGCCAGCCAGAGCACGTCCTGCAGGCCGAGCAGGATCACCTCATCCCCCTCGGCCAGCGGCATGTCGGCCTCGCCCTGCATGACCCGGCCGAGGTCGAAGGGCAGGAAGCGCCGGGTGCGGCCCCGCGCCTCGGTGCGCCAGACCACGCCGAGCCGCGGATAGGGATCGGCCCGCACCAGCCGCGGGTCCGACAGCAGGCCGCGGAGCGTCTGCGCCCGGCCGCCTGAGGCGCGCGTCACCGGCACCGCGACATGGCCGGCCAGCCGAAGCTGCCCCGCCACCACGTCCGAGCCCGGCTCGACCCGCAGCGCGTCGCCGCGGCGGAGCATGTCGCGCGGGCCGATCTCGCGGGTGGTGCGGCGGCCCTCGGCATCCGTGCCATGCAGCAGGAAGCGGTTGCCGGCGGGGCGCAGCGGGTCGCCGGCCAGGCGCAGCATGGTGGCCAGAGGCGCCTGCGCGGCGCCGGCCGGCAATTCGTAGAGGCCCGGCCGCGTCACCTCGCCGCCCAGCGCCACCACGCCGCCGAGCGGCGGCACCAGGATGCGCTCGCCCTCGCGCAGCGTGAGGTCCGGGGTCTGGCCCTCGCCGGCGATGACCGGATAGAGGTCGATGCTGCGGCGGCCGCGCGGCCCCTCCACCCGGATGGCGCGGAGCGAGCCGGTGCGGCGCACGCCGCCGGCCGCCACCAGCGCATCCAGCACCGAGGCGAAGGCGGTGAGCGGCAGCAGCCCCGGCCGCTGCACCTCGCCGCCGACGAAGACCGCGATCTGCCTGACCTGGCCGACCGAGACGAAGACCTCCGAACCGCCGAGATCGCGCTGCGCCCGCAGCTCCAGCTCCGCCCGCAGGTCCTGCAGGGTGCGGCCGGCGGCCAGGATGGGGGAGAGGTCGGGCACCATCAGCGTGCCCTCCCGCGTCACCCGCAGGGTGAGGGTCTGGCGGGCGCGGCCGCGGAAGGCCAGCAGCACCTCGTCGTCGCGGCCCAGCACGTAGTCCCCGCCCAGGGCGCCGAAGCCGAGCCCGGCGGTGGGCGTGCCGGGGGTGCCGCGCAGGCTGTCATGGCCGAATTGCCGGAGCGGACCGGCGGCGGCCTGGGCCGGGTCGCGCGTGGCGAAGAAGGCCTCGGCGGGGGAGAGCGGCTCCTCCGGTGGCGAGGGTTCGGGCCTGGGCGGCGGCGGGCTGATCGTGGCAGGCAGGGGGGGGCGGGCGCCGGGGCCGGGCGGATGGCGGCCGGACCGGCGCCGGGCGTGGTGCCCCCATCCAGCATCCGGTTCATGATCTCCTGCTGCGCCACCATGGGCAGGCTGGGCAGCGGCACACCGCCCGGCAGGCGGGGAGGCAGGGCGGGCGGCGCCAGGAAGGGCCCGGATTGTCCGCTCTGGGCCAGCGCCGGCAGCGCGGGCTGCGCCAGCACCAGGGACGCCATGGCCATGGCCAGCAGCCGGAACAGCGGCGAGGGGCCGGGGGAACGCGTCAGGATGGGCCTCCACCGGGCCATGCGCACGACACACCACAAACACGGAAAGTTGATATCCTTTTAGGCCGAAGGTAACTTCCTTGCAATGGCATACATTGCGCGGAGCGTCCGATTGATCGACGCCGCCTGGCGGCTCGGCCCCCGCCCGGTGCTGCTGGCCGCCTGGCACCGCCTGCCCGCGGCGCGCGCCCTGGCGCGGCAGGCGCTGCGCGATGCGCCCCTGCCGGCCGGACCCTTCCTGCCCGGGTCGCCGCCGCCCGCGCCGCCCCTGCCGGCCAAGCATGTGGCGGAGGTGCTGGCCCACGCCGCGCAGCCCTGGCCGCTGGACTGGCACGGCCCCTTCCCAGCCGGTACCCCGTCGCTTGGCCTGGACCTGTTCCGCCACGGCGATATCCGCCCGGTCTGGGAGCGCAACCGCTGGGCCGAATTGCCGCTGCTGGCCCAGGCCGCGCGGCTCGACCTCGGCGGTGGGCATCTGGCGCGGGCGGAGGCGCTGCTGGCGGGGTGGTGCCGCGCCAACCCGGCCTTCCGCGGCCCCAATTGGGCCTGTGGCCAGGAGGCGGCGCTGCGGGCGCTGCACTTGGCGCTGGCCCTGGCGCTACTCGGCGCGGCAGGGGCGCCGCCGCCGGGCGCCCGGGCGCTGTTGGCGCTGCATGGCCGGCGCATCGCCGCCACCGCCGCCTATGCCGCAGCGCAGGACAACAACCACACGATCTCCGAGGCCGCCGGCCTGCTGGTCTGCGGCCTGCTGTTGCGGCGGCCGGGCTGGGCCGCCCAGGGTGAGGCGCGGCTGCGGCGCGGGCTGTTGCGGCTGGTCGCGCCGGATGGCGGCTTCGCCCAGCTTTCCACCGGCTACCACCGGCTGCTGCTGGATGTGCTCGCGGTGACGGAGTGGCTGCGCCGGCAGCTCGGGGGCGCCCCGCCCGATGCCGCCGCCATGGCGCGGGCCGCGGCCGCGGTGTCCTGGCTGCACCGGCTGGTCGAGCCCGGAACCGGCGCGACGCCGCGCCTTGGCCACCAGGACGGCTCGGCCTTTGCCGACCTCTCCCTCGCCGGCCCCGACGATGCCCGGCCGAGCCTGGAACGCGCCGCGCGGCTGCTGGCCGGCGGCAGCGCCGGCTGCGGCGCCGACCCCGGCTGCGCCTGGCTGGGGTTGGAGGACGCCGCGCCCCTGGCTGACCCACCCACCGCCTGGGCCGCCGGGGGTCTCCGGGGTTGGCATGGTGCCGGGGCGCGGGCCTTCCTGCGCACCGGGCCGCTGCGCTTCCGGCCGGGCCAAGCGGACCTGCTGCACCTCGATCTCTGGGATGGCGCCCTGAACCTGCTGCGGGATGGCGGCACCGGCGCCTACAACCCGCCCCCCGGCGCCGAATGGTGGCACGCGCATCTCTCCGGCACCGCCGCGCACAACACCATCGCCTTCGATGGGGCGGACCAGATGCCGCGGCTCTCCCGCTTCCTCTTCGCCCGCTGGCCGCGCACCGGCTGGCTGCCGGAAGGCGCCTGGCTCAGGGACCATCGCGGCAACCGGCAGGAGCGCTGTATTCGCGCCGAAGGCCGGCGCTGGATCGTGGAGGACCGCGTCGCCGGCGGCTTCGCCAGCCTGGCGCTGCGCTGGCGCCTGGCCCCTGGCGCCTGGCAGATGGATGCGGCGGGCGTGGCAGGCCCGCTGGCCCGCCTGACCCTCAGCGGCGATGCTCCGCTGGATCTCCGGCTGGAGGCGGGCTGGGAAAGCCCGGCCTATGGCGCAATGCGACCGGTTCCCGTGCTGGTGGCGCGGGCGCGGGCGCCAGTCTCACGCATTACCACGATCATTACCCTGGATAATCATCTATAGGTTGCATGCGAAATCATGGCGGGCCAACATCCCGCCCGTTGCAGGCCGCCGGGTGCCGGCCAAGAGGTTGCATGCCGCTGGACCATCTGTTGCGGGGGGTGCTGGACCGGCGCTGGCGGATCGTGCTGGCGGCGCTGCTGCTCTTCGCCCTCGGCGCCACGGTCGTGACCGGCTGGCCGCGCTCCTACCTGACGCAGATCGTGGTGGCGCCGGCCGAAACCACCGGCCTCGCCACCTCCTCCCTGCTTTCGGCCAGCGCCTTGCCGCTTGGCAGCGGTCTGCTGGACCCGCGGCCGGTGGGCAATTTCGCGGTCTACCTGGATGCGCTGCGCTCGCCCGAGGCGGCGGCGATGCTGGCGCGGGACACCGGGCTGCTGGCCTATCTCACCGCACTGCGCGGCGCCCGCCCCCTGGGTCCGCTGCGGCGGGCGCTCGGGCTGAGGATCGCCGCCGATCTCGATGACGCGCAGAACTGGCTGGAGGCGCGGCTGGCGGTGACGCAGGGGGTGGCCAGCGTCACCTTCACCATCACCCTGGCGCATCGCGACCGGGCGGCGGCGCTGGAGGCGCTGGAGCGGCTGCACGCGCTCGCCGAAGCCAAGGTGCGCGCCGATCTCGCCGGCATGGCCCGGCGCCGCATCGCCGCCATCGAGGCGCGGCTGGCGCAGGAGAACGACCTCTATCTCCGCACCATGCTCTATGACCTGCTCGGCCAGCAGCAGCGTGCCGCCCTGGTGGTGCAGGCGGATGAGGCGGTGGCGGCGCGGCTGGTCTCGGCACCGATGGTCGAGATCCGTCCCTCCCTGCCCAACCGACCGCTGCTGCTGCTGCTGCTGGCGGTGGTGGCGCCGCTGGCCTCGCTGTTCTGGGCGGTCTGCGCCCTGCTGCTCGGAAACCCCGGCTATCGGGGCCGGATGGCGCAATACGGCCTGGCCTTCGGCCCCGACAGGCAGCGGACAAGCGCCGATTGATGCCGGCGCAGCGGCAGCAGGCACCCGACGCGGCACTGCTGGCCTCCGGCACCGGGGCGCTGGCGGCGGTGCTGCAATTCGCCGGGGCGCTGAAATCCCTGCCGCTCCTGTCCCGGCTGCCGGTGGATCTGAGCCTGGCCGCGGCGGCGCTGCTGGTGCCATCCCTGGCGCTGCTGCTGCTGGTCCGGCGCTGGCACCTGGACCGGGCGCTGGCGCTGCCGCTGCTCGGCTGTGCCGGGCTGCCCTGCTGGCTGGTGCTGGCGGGAAGCTGGAGCGCCGCGCCCGCCGTGCTCGCCGAGAAGCTGCCGCAGGTGGTGCTGCTCGGCCCGCCGATGCTGCTGGCGGGCGTGCTGGTCGGCGCCGATGCGCCGACCCGGGGCCGCTTCTGCGCCGCCGTAGTGGCGATCGGGCTGCTGGTCGGGGCGGCGGTGGCCTGGGGCGTCGCCACCGGGCAGGTGGTGCTGGGCGGCGCGGTGGGGGCGGACCCCTTGCGCATCCGGGTGCAGTATCAACTGGCCGGGCTCGCCATCGCCTGCGCCGCCGGGCTTGCCGCGGTGCGGCTGGTGGAGTCGCGGGGCGCCGGGCGGCTGGGCTGGGGCGGTGTCACCCTGGCGCTGGCGGTGGCGGTGCTGGTGCCGGGCGGGCGGGCCGCCTTCCTGGCGCTGGGCCTCTCGGTGGCGGGGGCGCCGGCGCTGCGCCTGTGGCTGGCGGGGCGGCGGCTGGGTGCCCTGGTCTGGCTCGGCGGCATCGCCCTGGCCGGGCTCGGCGGCCTGGCGCTGCTGCTGGCCACGCCGGGCTGGGGCAATGGGCTGCGCACCCTGGAACGCATCCTCGGCGACCCGGCCACCGCGACCTCGGCGCGGGAGATGCTCTGGGCGGAGGCGCTGCGCTGGGGCGGGCTGGCGGCGCCCTTCGGCCTCGGCACCGGCGGCTTCGGCATCGCCTCCGGCAGTGGCGACAGCCGGGCGCTGCACCCGCACAACCATGCGCTGGAGGCGCTGGCGGAAAGTGGGCTGCCGGGCCTCGCGCTCTGGCTGCTGGCCTTCGGCGGCGGCGTGGTGCTGGCTTTTGGCCTGGCGGGGCGGGTGGCGCCCGGGCGGGCGGCGCGGATCGCGGCGCTGACCCTGCCCTTGGCGCTGACGGCGATGGTCTCGACCGATCTCGGCAACCGCATGGTCTGGTTCGCGCTCGGCCTGCTGCTGTCGCTCGGCGTGGAGGCGCGGGCCAGGCAGCATGCATGACGTCAGCCTGTATGAGGCCTGGGGCAAGCGGGCCCTGGACCTGGCCGGCGCCGCCCTGCTGCTGCTGCTGCTGGCGCCGTTGCTGGCGCTGGTGGCGCTGGCGGTATGCCGTGTGCTCGGGCGGCCGGTGCTGTTCCGGCAGAGCCGTGCCGGGCGCGGCGGGCGGTGCTTCACCCTGCTGAAATCCCGCAGCATGGCCGAGGGGCCGGGCGAGGATGCGGCACGGCTCGATGGCTTCGGCCGGGCGCTGCGCGCCAGCGCGCTGGATGAGCTGCCGCAATTGCTGAACGTGCTGCGCGGCGAGATGAGCCTGGTCGGGCCACGGCCGCTGCCGCTGGACTACCTGCCGCTCTACACGCCGCGCCAGGCGGCCCGGCTGCGGGTGCGGCCGGGGCTGGCCGGGCTGGCCCAGGCGGCGGGGCGCAACGCCGTGCCCTGGGCGGCACGGCTGGAGCTGGATGCGTGCTACGCGGCGCGGCAGACCCTGCGTGGCGATGCCGCGATCCTGCTGCGCTGCCTGGTGCTGGTGCTGCGCGGCCGGGGCGTGGCGGCGGCGGGCCATGCCAGCATGCCACCCTTCCGTGGTGGTGCGGGTTGAGTGGTCCGGTCGTGCGCGGGCAAAGCCGGAGGGCGTGAACCGGCCCGCAGGATGCAAACGGTGGCAGCCTCAGAACCGCTTCAGCAGCCGGTCGATATAGTCCAGCTCCTCCGGCGGCCGGGCCTTCTCGGCGCCGCGGCGGCGCAGCTCGTCCTGGATGCGGCGGGTGCGGAGCTGCTCCGCCTCGTCCGGCACGCGGGTATCGGCGCCGTTGTCGGCCGTGCCGCCCACCTCGCGGGAGCGGCGGCCGAGCGGGTCGCGGCCCTCGCCCTGGCCCTGCGCCCGGTCCTGGCCCTCGCCCTGGCCCTGCTGGTCGCCGGCCATGTCCTGGCCGTCGCCTTCCTCCTCGCCCTCCTGGCCCTGGCCGAATTGGCGCTGCATGGACTGCGCCATCTGCCGGCCGCCCTCCTGCAGGGCACGCAGGGCGCGGGTCTGCGGGTCGCGGGCATCGGCCCCCTCGCGCAGTGCCTCCTGCGCCTCCCGCATCGCCTGGTCGGCGCGGCCGAGCGCCTCCGGCACCTCGCCGGTCAGGTCGCCGAATTGCTGCATCAGCTCGCCCAGCGCGCGGCGCAGCGCCCGCTGGCGGCGGCCATCCTGGTCGGTCTCCTGCTGGGCCTGCGCCTCCGCCTGCGGATCGGGCTGCGCCGGCTGCGGCGGCTCGGGCGGCCAGCGGAAGCCCTGGTTGCGCTGCTGCTGGCGGCGCTGCCGGGCGCGCTCCTGCTCCGCGGCATCGGCGCGCTGGTGGCTGCGGTCCAGCATCTCGCCCTGGCGGCGGACCATGTCCTGCGCCACGCCCATCTGCTGCTGGCCGCGCTGGCGCTGCTGCTGCCGCTGCGGGCTTTCGGCGCGGGCGCTGCGGCCTTCCTCCAGGGCGCGCAGCATCTCCTCCAACTCGGCAAGCTCGCGGCGGGCATCCTCGGTGCGGCCCTCGCGCGCGGCCTCCTGCATGCGGCGGGTGCGGCGGTCCATCTCGCGCTGGTCCAGCAGGCGGGATTGCGGATCGAAGGGCAGCGCCTCGGCATTCTCGCGCTGCAATCTCTCGGCCAGGGCTTCCAGGTGCTGGCGAATGGCATCGCGCAATTCGGCGATCCGGCGTTCCAGCTCGGCCCGCTGCGCGCTGTCCTGCGGGCTCCGCTCGGCCTCGTCGAGCGCCTGGCGCAGCGCCTCGCGGGCCTGTTGCAGGGCGCGGAGGGTGCGGCCATCGCGCCCCTCCTCCAGTGCCAGCGCGATGTCCCAGAGCAGTTCCTGCACCTCCGCCACCGCCGCCGCACGGCGATCCACCACCAGCCGGGTGCGGGCGGCGCGCAGCGCCAGGTAGGTGGTGATGTCGTGCTCGAAGGCTTCCGGGGCGCCGGCCACGTCCTCCAGCTCCTGCCGGGCCGGGACGCGGGCCTCGGGGTCGATCGACAGCGCCTTGCGCACCGCGATCAGCCGTCGCGCCACGGCATGGTTGAAGCTGCGTTCCGGCAAGGTCAGGCCGGCCACCGCGGAACGGCCCTCCTGCCCGGCGCCGTCGCGGGCGACCAGGGTGATCTCCACCTCCAGCCCGGCCCAGGGATGCGCCGAAAGATCGGGCTGCGCCGCGCCGCGGGCTTGGCGCGGCGCGCCATTGGCGCCATCGCGCGGCAGCGGCAGGTCGAGCAGCAGCGGCGGCGCCTCCGGCCGGGCCTTGAGCCGCGCCTCGGCGCGCAGCCCGGCCAGGCCCCAGTCATCCTCCGCCCGCCAGGGCAGCCTTGTGCCGAGGCCGCGCTGGGCCCGGCCCGGCGGCTCGGTGAAGGCGACGGTGGGCGGCGCATCGGCCTGCACGGTCAGCGACCAGCGGGCCAATTCCCGGCCCTCGCGCCGCACCGCCAGGCTGCCGCCCTGCTCCAGCATCGCCTCGGCGGTGAAGCTGCCGGCATCGAGCGCGCGGAAGGGGGTGGCGCCGGCCTCGGTCACCAATTCGGGGGCACCGCCCCGGCCTCCCGAAACGGCCACCTGCAAGCGGCTGCCCTGCGGCAGGGTGACGGCGCCGCCGGCGGGGTCGAGGAAGACCGGCGCGGCACCGGTATGGGCGGGCGGCGTCGCCCAGGCTTCCAGCCGCAGCGCGGGGGCCGGCAGGTTGGCACCGAAGGCCGGGGTGAGGGCGCGGCGAAGGCGTTCCGGCGCCTCGCCCCCGGCCATGATGAAGGCGGCGGCCAGGCCGAGCAGCAGCGCCGCCCGCAGGGCCAGCGGGTCGCGTGCCGGAAGGCCGGGCCGGGGCGCGCCGACCTTCAGCCCACGGATCTGCGCCGCGGCCCGCGCCTGGTGCACCTGCCAGAGCGCCAGCGCCGCCGGGTCCTCGCCGGCCGGGCGATCCGCCAGGGTGGCCAAAGGCCGGTGGCGGAGGCCGGATTCACGCTCCAGCCGCCGCTCCGCCGCGGCCGGGCCGGGCAGGCGGAAGCCGCGGAAGCCGCGCCAGGCCAGCCCGCCGATCGCCGCCGCGAAGCCCAGCAGCAGCAGCAGGTGCCAGGGGCCGGGCAGCCGCTGCGGCAGGCCGAGCAGGGCCAGGATGCCGAACAGCCCCACCACGCCCAGCACCGGCCAGAGCCGCGGCCAGAGGGTTTCCCAGAGCAGCGCCAGCCGCGCCAGCCACCGCCGGCGCCCTAGCGCCGCGGCCAGGCCGGCAGGGCCGGGCGGGTTCAGGGAGCGCCCTCCGCGAGCCAATGCGGCAGGCGCTGGCCGGCGAGCAGCGCCGCCACATCCTGGCGGTCCCGCACCACGGCGAAGCGGGCGCCGTCCACCAGCACCTCGGCGGCCAGGGGGCGCATGTTGTAGGTGCTGCTCATGACGGCACCATAGGCTCCGGCATCCAGGAAAGCGACCAATTCGCCCGGCTGCAGCATGGGCAACGCGCGGCCCCGGGCGAAGGTGTCACCGGTTTCGCAGACCGGCCCCACCACATCGGCCGGGCCCTGCGGCGCCACCGCGGCCACCGGGGAGACCGGCAGGATGCCATGCCAGGCCTCGTACATGGCGGGGCGGATCAGGTCGTTCATGGCGGCGTCCAGCACCAGGAAGCGGCGTTCCGCACCTTGCTTCTGCATCACCACGGAGGCCAGCAGCACCCCCGCCGGCCCGGCGATCCAGCGGCCGGGCTCCAGCATCACCGGCAGGCCGAGATCGCCCAGCGTCGCCTTGATGGCGCCGGCCAGGGCCTCCGGCAGGGGCGCCGGCTCGTCCCGGTAGGGGATGCCGAGGCCGCCGCCGCAATCCACCCGCAGCACCGGCAGGCCGGCGGCGCGGAGCGCCCGCACCAGTTCCGCGAGCCGGGTATAGGCGGCGCGGTAGGGCGCCATGCCGGAGGTGATCTGGCTGCCGATATGCACCGCCACGCCCACCGGCTCGATCCCCGGCAGCGCCGCCATGCGGGCATAGAGGCCCGGGGCATCGGCGATGGCCACGCCGAATTTGTTCTCCGACCGGCCGGTGGTGATCTTGGCATGGGTTCCGGCATCGACATCCGGGTTCACCCGCAGCGCGACGCGCGCGACCCGGCCCATGCCGGCGGCAAGCGCCGAGAGCGCCTCGATCTCCTCGGCGCTTTCGGCATTGATCTGCAGGATGTCCTCGGCGAGGGCGAGGCGCATCTCCCGCTCTGTCTTGCCGACGCCGGAGAAGACGATGGCCGAGGCGGGGATGCCAGCGGCGCGGGCGGCGCGCAATCCGCCCTCGCTCACCACATCGGCGCCGAGCCCCTCGCCGGCCAGCACCCGCAGCACGGCCAGGTTGGTATTGGCCTTGACCGCGTAGTGCACGGAGGCGCTGAGCCCCGCCCCTGCCAGCGCCGCCCGCAGGCTACGGGCGCGGCGGCGGAGCGTGCCGGCGGAATAGACCCAGGCGGGCGTGCCGGCGACGGCGGCGATGCGGGCGAGCGGCACTTCCTCCACCACCAGCCCGTCCAGGGCATGCAGCGAGAGGTGCGGCCGGGCGGCGATCAGCTCGGCGAAGGAGGGGTCGCCGGATTCGGCACGGGAGGCGGCGGGAGCGGTATTGGCCATCCCCCCCATCATAGCGCGGCCATGGCCGGCCCGCGAACAGGCCGGGCCGGCTCCGTCAGTTCACCGTGGCGCCCGAGGCGCGGATGAGCGGCGCCAGCCGCGCCTGCTGCGCCGCGCGGTAGCTGACGATCTCCTCCGGCGAGGTCCACCAGGGGCTGGCGCCGAGGTCCTTATAGGCACGGATGACCTGCGGGCTCTCCAGCGCCTGCTTCGACAGCGCCGACATGCGGGAGACCATCGCCGGCGGCAGCCCGGCCGGCCCGGTCAGGCAGGTCCAGGAGACCACGTCGAAGCCGGGCAGGAATTCGGAGAGCGACGGGATATCCGGTGCCACCGGGCTGCGCTTCGCGGAAGTGACGGCGAGCGGCCGCACCCTGCCCTCCCGCGACAGCGCCAGGGTGCCCGGGATGTTGTCGAACATCATGGAGACGCGCCCGGCCACCAGGTCGAGCTGCGCCGGCGCGCTGCCGCGATAGGGCACATGCACCATGTCCACCCCGGCAAGCTGCTTGAACATCTCCCCCCGAGAGATGCAGCGTCGTCCCCGCTCCGGCCGAGCCGAAGGTGTATTTGCCGGGGTTCGCCTTCAGCAGCGCGATCAACTCCGGCACCGTGCGCGCCGGGATCTCCAGGTTCACCGCCAGCAGGTTGGGCAATTGCCACAAGCCGCCGACGAAGGTGAAGTCCTTCGCCGGATCGAAGGGCAGGCTGGGATAGAGCGTCGGCGCGATGGCATGGGAGGCGATGCCGCCGAGGCCGATGGTGTAGCCATCCGGCGTGGATTTGGCGATCGCATCCGCGCCGACATTGCCGCCGGAGCCTGAGCGGTTCTCCACCACGAATTGCTGGCCGGCGATCTCGCTCATGCGCGCGCACCAGATGCGCGACAGCGTGTCGGTCGGCCCGCCCGGCGGGTAGGGGTTGATGTAGCGCACCGGGTGATTCGGCCACTCACCCCCTTGCGCGCGCAGCGGCAGCGGCGCGGCGAGGCCGGCGGCGAGCGTGAGTGCGCCACGGCGCGAGAGCGGCCTCGTCAGGCCAGGGATGATGGGGTTTGTATTCGTCATTCCTGTCTCCTCCCTCCCGGCGCTGCAGCCGGGTTTTGGCATTGGGCGCGGAAAGCGGGCGGTTAATCCACCCGCGCCCCGGAAGCCCGGATCAGCGGCGCGAAGGCAGCCTCGTTCTGCCGGCGGAATTCCGCCAGCTCCTCCGGCGTGGTCCACCAGGTGGTCGCGCCGTTGTCGCGGAATTTCGTGACCAGGTCCGGGCTTTCCAGCGCCTGCTTCGTCAGCGCGGAAAGCCGCTCCACCATCGGCTGCGGCAGGCCGGCGGGGCCCATGACGCCGCCCCAGGAGGTGATCTCGAAGCCCGGCAGGAATTCCGCCATGGTCGGGATCTCGGGCGCCTGCGGGCTGCGCTCGGCGCCGGTGACGGCGAGCGCCCGCACCTTGCCCTCGCGCGCCGAGGCCAGGCCCTGCGGGATATTGTCGAAGATCATGTGCACGCGCCCGGCCAGCAGGTCGATATGCGCCGGCGCGCCGCCGCGATAGGGCACGTGCAGGATGTCGAGCCCGGCCAGGGATTTGAACATCTCGCCCGAGAGATGCACCGTGGTGCCGGAGCCGGAGGAGGCATAGGCGTATTTGCCCGGGTTTTCCTTCAGCAGGGCGATCAGCTCCGGCACGGTCCGCGCCGGGACGTCGTTGTTGACGATCAGCAGGTTCGGCAATTGCCATAGGCCGGAGACATAGGTGAAGTCCCGGTTCACGTTGAAGGGCAGGCTGCTGTAGAGCGTCGGCGAGATGCCGAGCGGCGCCACGCTGGCGAGGCCGATGGTATTGCCATCCGCCGGCGCGCGGGCAATCGCCTCGGTGCCGACATTCCCAGCCGAGCCGCTGCGGTTCTCGACGATGAATTGCTGGCCGGAGATCTCGCCGATCCTGTGGCACCAGATGCGCGAGAGGATGTCGGTGCCGCCGCCCGGCGGAAAGATGCCGATGAAGCGCACCGGCCCGGTCGGCCAGGCTCCGCGCTGCGCCCGCGCCAGGCCGGGGGTGGCCAGGCCGGCAGTGAGACCTGCCGCGGCGAGGCGCAATGCGTCCCGCCGCGGCAGGTGGCGGGCGGCGGGGCGGTGGTTCTCCGTCATGCTTCGGCTCCCTGTGCCTGCCGGCTTGGCTGCCGGCTGTAAGCGCAAGGGTGGCATGAAGTGCAGGGGCGATGCCAATGCCCCGCCGGATCACCGTGCCGCGGGCGGCGGCGCGGCGGGCGGCAGGGGATCGGGCGCCGGATAGGCGCGGGGATAGGTGATCGCCTCCGGCGGCCCCGGCCGGCGCGGCGGCCCGGCCCGGCCGCAGGCCACCAGCGGCGCCAGCAGGGCGAGCGCCAGCAGCGCCGGCAGGGCGCGCCTCATGCCAGGCGCTCCCGCCATTCGGCGGCCATGCGCCGCACATTCTCCGGCGCCGTGCCGCCATAGCTGGTGCGCGACGCCACCGAGGCCTCCACCGTCAGCACGCCGAAGACCGCCTGGGTGATGCGCGGCTCCACCGCCTGCATCTTGGCCAGCGGCAGCCCGGCCAGGTCGCAGCCGCGGGCCTCGGCCGCCGCCACCAGCCGGCCGGTGACATGGTGCGCGTCGCGGAAGGGCATCCGCAACTCGCGCACCAGCCAGTCCGCCAGGTCGGTCGCGGTGGAGAAGCCGGCACCGGCCGCTGCCTTCAGCCGTGCGGCGTCCGGTCGCATGTCGCGCACCATGCCGGCCATGGCGGCGAGGCAGAGGGTCAGGCTCTCGGCGGCATCGAAGACGCCCTCCTTGTCCTCCTGCATGTCCTTGAAATAGGTGAGCGCCAGGCCCTTCATCACGGTGAGCAGCCCGACCAGCGCGCCATTCATCCGCCCGGTCTTGCCGCGCACCAGTTCGGCGGCATCGGGGTTGCGCTTCTGCGGCATGATGCTGCTGCCGGTGGTGAAGGCATCGGAGAGTTTCACGAAGCCGAAATAGGGATTGGTCCAGATCACCACCTCCTCGGCGAAACGCGAGAGATGCGTGCCGCACATGGCGCAGGCGAAGAGGAACTCGGCGGCGAAATCGCGCGACGCCACGCTGTCCAGGCTGTTCCGCGTCGGCCCCGCGAAACCCAGCGCCTGCGCGGTCCTGTGGCGGTCGATCGGGAAGCCGGTGCCGGCCAGGGCGGCGGCGCCGAGCGGGCTCTCGTTCAGCCGCGCCCGGCAATCCAGCAGGCGGCCGCGGTCGCGCGACAGCATCTCGACATAGGCCAGCAGATGGTGGCCGAAGGTCACGGGCTGGGCCGGCTGGAGATGCGTGAAACCTGGCATCACCGTGTCGGCATGCTCCTCGGCGCGGGCCACCAGGGCGCGCATCACGTCCTCGACCTGGCCGGTGAGGCCATCGATCGCGTCGCGCACCCAGAGCCTGAGGTCCAGCGCCACCTGGTCGTTGCGGCTGCGGCCGGTATGCAGGCGCTTGCCGGCCTCGCCGATGCCCTCGGTCAGCCGCGCCTCGATATTCATGTGGATGTCTTCGAGGCCCTCGTCCCAGGGGAATTCACCTGCCTCGATGCGCGCGGCGATGCTGTCGAGGCCGGATTTGATCGCGGCCTCGTCCTCAGCCGAGATGATCCCCACATGGCGCAGCATGGCGGCATGGGCGAGGCTGCCCTGGATATCCTGCCGCCAGAGCTTGCGGTCGAAGCCGATCGAGGCATTGATCGCCCGCATGATGGCCGAGGGCCCCTCGGTGAAACGGCCGCCCCATTGGAGGTTCCTGGACACGATGCTTCCGCTTTCTCTGCTGCCTGGTTCGCGCCGGGGCCTGCTGGCAAGGGGCTTGGCCCTGGCGGCGGCCGGGACCCTACAGGCGGGGCTCGACGCCGGGCAAGCGCGCGCCGCCTCGCCGGGCCGGCTGGTGGAAAGCCCGCCGCGCCCGGTGCCCGATCTCGCCTTCACCGATGCCGAGGGCAAGCCGCATGGCCTGGCGGATTTCGCCGGCCGCGGCCTGGTCATCAACCTCTGGGCCACCTGGTGCCCGCCCTGCGTCGCCGAAATGCCGGCGCTCGACCGCGCCCAGGCGGCGTTGGCGGCGGAGGGCGTGGTGGTGCTGGCGCTTTCCTCGGACCGCGGCGGCAAGGCGCAGGTGGAGCCCTTCTATCGGGAGCGGGGTATCCGGCATCTCGGCCTCTGGCTCGACCCCAGGGGGGCGGCGCAGCGGGCGCTGGGGGTGCGGGGCCTGCCCACCAGCCTCATCCTCGACCGCGAGGGGCGCGAGCGGGCACGGCTGGAAGGCGCGGCGGAATGGGACAAGCCGGAGATGCTGGCTGCCATCCGGCGGCTGGTGGGGCCGGGCGCCGTGCCGGAGCAGGAGCGCACCTGATCCCCGCCACCCGGCTTCAGCCTGGGCTTCGTCCCGGCACGGGCCCTACCAGGCCGCGGTCGATCGCTGCGCGATAGACCAGCGCCGCAAAGCCCGGGGTCCGCGGCAGGCTGCCGAGGCGGAGCCGCGCCGCCGGTTCCTCCAGCAGCCGCGCCACCGCCAGCGCATCATCCGCCGCCGGATGCCGGGGCACCACCGGGCCACGCCCCGGCGGGGTGCCGAGCAGCAGGCGTTCCAGCACCGCCGCATCCACCGGCACCACGGCGCCGCAGGTCATGGCGAGATCCGGCTCAGGCCAGGCGATCCGGGCGCCGACCAGGGTGCCGGGCGGCCGGGCGCCGAGATGGCTGTCCCAGAGTTGCAGCGGCGCGGCCTCCGGGAAGGTCGCGGCCGCCACGCCGCCCTCGGGATGCGGGCCGTGCAGGCGGAACAGACCGAATTCGGCAGCCTGCAAGGCCGCCAGCATCCGCGCCTCCTCGCCCTCCGGTGGCGGCGGCGCGGCCTTGGCCTGGCGGTCGATGCCGCGGCCATGGCCGCCCAGCGGGTCGAGCACGCCAAGGTCGAAGACCAGGGCAAGCTGCAACTCGTCCCCCGGCGCCACCTGCTTGCCATCCCAGAGCGAGAGCGCGCGCGCCTGCTGCGCCAGGCTGGCCAGCGGGATGCGCTGCGCGGCGGCGGTGAGGATGCGCCCGCGCAGCGCCGCGTAACGGCGGTAGCGGAGCGCGGCGGGCTCCGCCATTGGGCTCAGTTCGGCACCCGCACGCCGAGCCGGCGCGCGCATTGCACGATGGAGGCCCAGGTATCCGGCTGCAGCGGCACGCCCTTGGCCAGGCGCTCCGCCCGCAGCCGCGCCTCGGGCTCGCCAGGGGCCAGCACCTCGCCGCCGGGCTTGCTCGGCCGGCAGGACTTCACCCAGGCGACGTAGTCCTCGGCGGTCTGCCGGAATCCGGCCTCGGTGCCGAAATGCCGGGGCGAGATGAAGATCGAGAGCATGCCATTGGCGATCCGCCCGCGCGCATTCACCGGGCCGGAGCAACCGCCGCCGGTGAAGGCGCCGGCCAGGATCTCGCACATGAAGGCGAGGCCGCTGCCCTTGTGCTCGCCGAAGGCGCGGATGGCGCCAAGCCCATTGGCCGGGCTGCGCGGCCCCACCTGCTCATAGGGGCCATAAAGGGTATGCGGGTCGCCGGAGAGGGTGCCATCCGGCTCGATCAGCGCATCCGCCGGCAGCGGCTTGCCGCCATTGGAGGCGACCAGCACCTTGCCCTCCGCGACATGCGAGGTGGCGAAGTCCAGCACGACAGGCGGGCTGGTCGGCACGCCGACCGAGAAGGGCGCGGTGGAGAAGCGGCGCTCAGTGCCGCCGAAGGGCGCCACCAGCACGCTGCCGGCGACATTGACGAAATGGATGGAGATGAGGCCGGCGGCGAGCGCCTGTTCCGAATAGGCGCCGACCCGGCCGATATGCCCGGCATTGCGCAGCGCGATGATGGCGGTGCCATGCTGCTGTGCCCGCTCGATGCCGAGCGCCGTCGCCTGCGGCGCCACGGTCTGGCCGAAGCCGTAATGCCCGTCCAGCACGGCGAAGGCGCCGCCATCGGTGACGACCTCGGCCTGCTGCCCGGCCACCACATAGCCGGCCTGCTGCCATTCGACATAGCGCGGCACCCGCACCACGCCATGGCTGTCGTGCCCGGCGAGGTTGGCGCCGAGCAGATGGTGGGCGATCCGCCCGGCCTCGGCCGCGTCGCAGCCGGAGGCCTGGAAGATCTTGCCGATGAGGGCTTCGAGGGTATCGGCGCCGATCAGCACCGGGGCGTTGGTGTCCATCCGCGCAATCTAGACTGCGATCGTCCGGGGTGGAAACACCGAGGGCGTGAATCGCTGTCCCTGATCCAGGGCAGGTTCGCGGCAAGGGACCATCCCCCTGCCGCGCGCCGGCTACAGCACCCGGCCGGAGTCCGGGTCGATCAGGTGCATCTGGTTGAGATCGACGGCGAGGGTCATCTTCCGGCCCGGCTCGGCCGGCACGGCGGGGTCGAGCTTGGCGCAGATCTCGGCGCCCTGGATCCAGAAATGGATCAGGGTTTCCATCCCCATCGGCTCCACCACTTCGGGGGCGGCCTCGAATGTGGCGATGTTCTGCTTCCCGGTGGCCTTCACCTCGGTGAGATGTTCCGGGCGGATGCCGAGCAGCAGATCGCGGCCGACATAGGGGGTGTAGCGCTGGGTGCGCTCCGGCGGCACCGGCAGGGCGATGTTGTCGGGCAGGGCCAGACGCAGCGCGCCGGAGCCCTGCTCCAGCCGCGCCGGGATGAAGTTCATCGCCGGGCTGCCGATGAAGCCGGCGACGAAGCGGGTGGTGGGGTGGTGGTAGAGGTCCTGCGGCGGGCCCACCTGCTCGATCACGCCATGGTTCATCACCACCACGCGGTCCGCGAGCGTCATCGCCTCCACCTGGTCATGGGTGACATAGACGGTGGTGGTGCGGACGGTCTGGTGCACCTTCTTGATCTCGGTGCGCATCTGCACGCGCAGCTTGGCATCGAGGTTGGACAGCGGCTCGTCGAAGAGGAAGACCTTGGGGTCGCGCACGATGGCGCGGCCCATCGCCACCCGCTGCCGCTGCCCGCCGGACAGCGCCTTGGGCTTGCGGTCCAGCAGGTTGCCGATATCGAGGATGCGGGCGGCATTCTCGACCCGGCGGCGGATCTCGTCCTTGGGGAATTTCCGCAGGGTGAGGCCGAAGCCCATGTTCTCGTAGACGCTCATATGCGGATAGAGCGCGTAGTTCTGGAACACCATGGCGATGTCGCGGTCCCGAGGCGGGATGTCGTTCACCACCCGGCCGCCGATCGCGATGTCGCCGGCGGTGATCTCCTCCAGCCCCGCGATCATCCGCAAGGTGGTGGACTTGCCGCAGCCGGAGGGGCCGACGAGCACCACGAATTCATGGTCCTCGATCTCCAGGTCGACGCCCTTCACCGCCTGCACGCCGCCTTCGTATTCCTTGACGATCTTCCGCAGCGAAACCTGCGCCATCCTGGAAGCCCCCTCAGCCTTTCGTTGCGCCGGCGGTGAGGCCGGCGATGTAGTAGTCCATCAGGAAGGCATAGACGAGCAGCGGCGGCAGCGCCGCCATCAGCGCGCCGGCCATGATCATGCCCCACTGGAAGGTGTCGCCGCGGATCAGGTCGGAGATGATGCCGACGGTCAGCACCATCTGGTCCGAGCTCACCAGGAAGGCGAGTGGATAGAGGAACTGCGCCCAGGACACGGTGAAGGCGAAGATCGTCGCCGCCAGGATGCCGGGCAGCGCCACGGGAATGAAGATCTTCCACAGCATCTGGAAATGGTTGGCGCCATCGATCAGCGCCGCCTCGTCCAGTTCCTTCGGGATGGAGCTGAAATAGCCGATCATGATCCAGGTGCAGAAGGGCACCGTGAGCGTCGGATAGAGCAGCACCATGGCCCAGAGGTTGTTGTACATCCCGAGGCCGCCGATGGTCTGGAACAGCGGGATGAAGAGCAGCGTCTCCGGCACCAGGTAGGTGAGGAAGACGCCGGTGGCGAGCGCCGTGCTGCCCCAGAATCGCATGCGCGCCAGCGCGAAGGCGGCGAAGGTCGAGATCACCATGGTGATCGCCACGACGCAGACCGTCACCATGACCGAGTTGACGAAATGCGTCAGGTAGCTGCCCTGGCTCAGCAGCGCCCAGTAATTCTCCAGCGTCGGGCGGCTGACGATCCAGGGATTGCCGGAAAGGTCGGCGATCTCCGCGCTGCTCTTCAGGCTGGTCATCAGCATGTGGAAGGGCGGCGTCAGGAAGAACACCACGAAGACCGCCAGCGCGATATAGGCGCCGATCAGCGCCCGGCGGCGTTCCCGCCTGAGGCTGCCGGCCTTGTGGTAGATCGGCGCGGAATCGGCCGGTTGCGCTACGGTGGCGCCGCTCATCCGGCCATCTCCTTGGAACGGCGGCTGACGCCGCGCAGGATGAAGATCGCGAAGACCGCGAGCATCGGGAACATGAAGAGCGACACCGCCGCGCCGAGCGGAATGTCGCCCGACTGGATGCCCACCTGGAAGGCATAGGTGCCGAAGACATGCGTGCTGTCCTGCGGTCCGCCATTGGTGAGGATGCGGACGATGTCGAAATTGGCGAAGGTGACGATCAGGCTGAACAGGACGGTGATGGAGATGATGTTGCGCATCATCGGCAGGGTCACGTAGCGCAGCTTCTGCAGCCCCGTGGCGCCATCGATCGCCGAAGCCTCATAGAGCTGGTCCGGCACGGATTTCAGCGCCGCCAGGTACATGATCATGAAGAAGGGCGCGCCATACCAGACATTCACCAGGATCACGGCGAACCGCGCCCAATTGGCCTCGCCGAGCCAGGGCACCGGCCCCGCGCCGATGCCGGCCAGTGCCCAATTGAAGGCCGAATAGGAAGGATCGAACAACCACCACCAGGCGAGCGTCGAGATCGCCGGCGGGATCACCCAGGGCACCAGCAGCATGCCGCGCCATTTGCGCTGGCCCTTGTCCGGCAGGGCATGCAGCACATGCGCCAGGACGAAGCCGATGATCGCCTTCGCCACTACCGCGCCCACCGCGAAGATCACGCTCTGCCAGATCACCATCTGGAAGGTTTCGCGGCCCAGCAGGAAGGTGAAATTGTCGATGCCGACGAATTTCGTCATGCGCTTGTTCAGCATGGACAGATAGAGCGCATAGAAGAACGGGTAGATCACCAGGCTGCCGATCAGCGCGATCAGCGGCAGGGTCATCAGGAAGGCCAGCGTGGATCGCCGTCGTGCCAGCCGTTGCAGCGTGCCCGCCCGCGGCGGTGCAATCGCGGCCGGAATCCCGGGGGGCAGCGACGACATTACCGTCGGCCATGTTTCCTCCTTGCCCGTGCTACGCCATGCAGTGCCGGCGGCGGGGCCCTTCCCCGGGCCCGCCGCCGGCGCCCCTGCTCAGCGATTGAAGCCTTCCACCTCACGCTCGGCCCAGGCCAGCACGCGATCCACGGGTTCCTTGTTCTGCACCATGCGGGCGATCATCTTCGCCTGGATGCCCTGGGTGTACATCTGCACCGCGACCTCGGGCGGCGCCGGGGCGAAGGCGATGGAAGGCTCCGCCTTGTGGTGCGGCTTGACCGGGTAGTTGAACACCGTCCCGCGCGGCGGCCCGACCGTGGACCAGGTATCGAGGTCGGTCAGCGTGTCGAAGGCCGGGATGTCGTAGCCGTCGGTTGCGGCGACCAGCTTCTCCACCTGCTCCCGCTGCGACAGGTGTTCCAGCAATGCCTTGGCCGCCGGCTTGGCGCGGCTGAAGTTCCAGATGCCCCAAAAGAAGGGCAGGTGCGGCGTGTAGTGACCGGCCGGGCCCATGGGGCTCGGGAAGTGCCAGACCTGCTCCGCCACCTGCGGCGCGTCGCGCTTGGCCACCGCATAGGCCGAGGGCGGGTTGAAGATCAGCGCCGAACGGTTGGCGATCAGCGCCCGGTTGTTGGTGGCGTCATCCGCCGCGAACATCTCGCCCGGGATGTGCTGGAACAGCCGCGCGGCATAGTCCAGCGCCTGCTTGACCTTGTCGTTGCTGCGGATGGTGATGTCGCCCTTGGCGTTCACCAGTTCCGCACCGTAGGAGCGGAACATGGCGCCGATCCAGTCGGTGGCATCGCTGAAGGTGCCGGCCGGCAGGGCGAAGGGCATGCCCGCCGCGTTGCATTTCTGCGCCGCGGTGAGGAAGGTTTCCCAGGTCCACTGGTCGGCGCCGGGGCCGAGCCGCGTCTCGGCCGGATACATTGCCTGCACATCGATGCCGGCATGCTGCTTCATCAGGTCGATGCGCGCTGCCGAGCCCTTGTTCTGGCTGCCGGAACTCGCCGGCACCGCCATCCACTTGCCTCCGACCTTGCCGAGATATTCGGAGACAGGATTGACCTTGCCGTATTTCTGGACCAGCCGGCCCATGACATCGTCCACCGGCTCCAGCATCCGCTGGTGGTCCTGCACGAGCCAGGTAGAGAAGGCCAGGATGTCGTGGCCCTGGCGGGCCTGCGCCTCGGCCGCGGTGGTCAGCAGCAGCTTGTTGCCGACCGAGGTGATGAAGTCGATCTGAACCTCGACCCGGTTCTTCTTCGACCAGTCATCGACAATCGCGCGCATCGCCTCGTTGCCGGCCGGCACCCAATGGTCCCAGAAGCCGACTGCCAGCCGCCCGCCCGAGGTCTGGCCATGCACGTTCACCAGCGGCAGCGCGCTTGCCGCCGCTCCCGCAACGCCAGCACGCAATGCATCGCGCCGGGTCATGCCCTTTAACGTCATTCGTCACCCTCCCATGGTCCGGCGGTATCGTCCGCGCGGCCGACCATTCCGGTCTTGAAGCCCTGTGGCAGAGCATAGGCACGCCGTCCCGCGGGTGACAACCACAACGGACCGCCCGCAATGGATACATCCCGCACAGATGATGATGCGCTGCCGGCTGGAACACCGGAGCGGGTCCGGCCGTTGGGGCTGGGTCGGTGGAAAAGGGGTCGGCGGAATGGAAGGGGAGCCGGCCGAGACCATCATCCCGCTGCTCGAGGAGCATCTGCGGGTCGGCAAGCGGGTCCGGGAAACCGGCCGTCTCCGCGTCTCGGTCACCACCGGGACCGAAGCCCGGCTGGTCGAGGAGACGCTGCGGAGCCGCCTGGTGGATATCGAGCGCGTGCCGATCGGCCGCACGGTGGCCGAGGCCCCGCCGGTCCGGGAGGAGGGCGACACCCTCGTCATCCCGGTGCTGGAGGAGGTCCTGGTCGTCGAGCGCCGCCTGGTGCTGCGGGAGGAGGTCCGGCTGCGGCTGCGGGTGGAGGAACGGCAGCATGCGGAGCCGGTCACCCTTCGCCGTCAGCAGGCCGTGATCGAGCGGCTGCCCCCGATGCCGGACGCCCCAACACCAACAACCACAGGGAAGGCAGGAAACATGCGAACCATCACAGGACTTTTCGACTCCCGCCCCGAGGCGGAACGGGCGGTCGAGATGCTCGTCCAGCAATGCGGCATCGACCGCGACAATGTGCAGGTCTATGCCGCGGGCAGCGAGAACGTCACCGCCGGCACCATGGAACCGCGGAGCGAGGATCATCACGGCTTCCTCGCCTCGCTCCGCGACCTGTTCCTGCCGGACGAGGACCGCGCCACCTATGCCGAGGGCGTGCGGCGGGGCGGCATCATGGTCGCCGCCCAGGTTCCGGATGAGCGGCTGGACGAGGCCATGGAGGCCTTCGAGCGCAGCGGCGCCGTCGACCTCGATACCCGCGAGCAGGAATGGCGGCAGCAGGGCTGGACCGGCGCCAGCTACGACACCTATGGCGGCGACGCGGTGCTCGGCTCCTCCTCGGACGGCACCCGCACCGGCGTCTCGGCCACGACCACGGGTAGCGCCACGGCGGCTGCAAGGCCGGCCGGCGCCAGCACTGGCAGCGCCACCACCGGGACGATCGCCGCGAAAACCGCCAGGACCGGTGGCGAGGAGGTGATCCCGCTGGTCGAGGAACGGCTGCGGGTCGGCAAGCGCGAGGTTGCGAGTGGCCGCGTCCGGGTCCGCACCTATGTGGTCGAGACCCCGGTGCAGGAGCAGGTGACGCTGCGCGAGGAGCATGTGGAGGTGGAGCGCCGCCCGGTGGACCGGCCGCTGACCGATGCCGATCGCGTGGATTTCAAGGACCGCACCATAGAGGCCACCGAGACCTCCGAGGAGGCGGTCATCGGCAAGGAGGCCAGGGTCCGCGAGGAGGTGGTGGTCCGCAAGGAAGCCGGGGAGCGCACCCAGACCGTCTCCGACACGGTCCGCCGCACCGAGGTGGAGGTGGATGACGACCGCAAGCGCGCGGCCGGCACGACGCCGCCGCGCAACCCCGAGCGGTAGCCGGACCGCCCTCCCCACCACCTTCCCCCGTGCGCCCCGCCCCATGGCGGGGCGCCTTGTTTGACCCGCGGCGCAGGCCCCGCCACCCTGCGCCACCATGGATGACCTTGGTGCCGCCCTTACCGCCGCGTTCGGCCTGCTGACCGAACTCGACCCCAGGTTGCTGGGCATCGTGGCCCTGTCGCTGGAGGTGAGCCTGACCGCGGTGCTGCTGGCGGCGTTGGTCGGGCTGCCGCTCGGCGCGCTGCTGGCGGTGGCGCGGTTCCCCGGGCGCGGCGCCGCCATCGCCGCCTGCAATGCGCTGATGGGCCTGCCGCCGGTCGTTGCCGGGCTGGTGCTCTATCTGCTGCTCAGCCGCAGCGGACCGCTCGGCGGGCTGGGCCTGTTGTTCACGCCGGCCGCCATGGTGCTGGCCCAGGCGGTGCTGGTCGCGCCCATCCTCACGGCACTCTCCGCCCAGGCGATGGAAACGCTCTGGGAGGATCTTTCCGAATTGCTCCGCAGCTTCGGTATCGGCCCCGCCACGGCCATGCGCACCCTGTTGTGGGAGGGCCGCTTCGCCCTGCCGACGGTGCTGCTGGCCGGCTTCGGCCGGGCGGCGGCGGAGGTCGGTGCGGTGATGATCGTGGGTGGCAATATCGAGGGCTATACCCGCGTCATGACCACCGCCATCGCGCTCGAAACCAGCAAGGGCGACCTGCCGCTGGCGCTGGCGCTCGGTCTGGTGCTGCTGGCGGTGGTGCTGGCGGTGAACGGGCTGGCCCAGGCGCTGCGCGGCGCAGCGGCGCGGGCGGAGGGGTGAGCGCCAGGCGGATGCAGGACGGGATGCGGGGTGCCCCTGGGGGCGGGGCGCCGGGCGCCGCCGGCTCCTCGCTGCCGCTGCGCCTGTCGGAGCTGCGCTATGCCGCCGGCGGGGTGGAAATCATCCGCGGCATCACCCTGGCGATCGAGGCTGGCCCGCCGACCCTGCTGGTCGGCCCCAATGGCGCCGGCAAGAGCGTGCTGCTGCGGCTGATGCATGGGCTGCTGCGGCCCGGCGGCGGCACGCTCCGCTGGGCCGGGGGCGCCGGCGAGGCCTCAAGGGACGCACCAAGGGACGTCATGGTCTTCCAGCGGCCGGTGATGCTGCGCCGCTCCGTGCTCGCCAATGCCGCCTACCCGTTGCGGTTGCGTGGCCTGCGCCGGGGCGAGGCGCGGGCGCGGGCGGAGCAGGCGCTGGCGCGGGTCGGCCTGGGCGGGTTCGCCGCCCGCCCGGCCCGGCGCCTCTCGGGCGGCGAGCAGCAGCGGCTGGCCCTGGCCCGCGCCTGGGCCCTGGCGCCGGAGGTGCTGTTCCTGGATGAGCCCACCGCCAATCTCGACCCCGCCGCGACCCGTGCGGTGGAGGCCATCGTCGCCGCCATCGCGGAGGGCGGCACCAAGGTGGTGATGACCAGCCATGACCTCGGCCAGGCGCGGCGGCTGGCCGGGGATATCGTCTTCCTGCATCACGGGCGGGTGCTGGAACGTGCCGCGGCGCCGGCCTTCTTCGCCGGCCCCGCCACGCCCGAAGCGGCGGCCTTCCTGCGCGGCGACCTGCTGTGGTGATGCGGCAACACGAAAAGGGATGAAACAGAGCGTGATGCCGAACGCGTCGCGGCCAGGGCATCAGGAAAGGAATTATCCTTGCACCCCGGCTTCGCTCCGCATAGATTGTGCGGCGCAGCATTCCGGTGATTGCCGGATCGCTGCATTCTTGGACGTTTCCTCCCTAAACTCGGCGGCGCCTCACGGTGCCGCCCTTTTTTTGCCGTCCACGGGAGGGGTTGCGGCGGGCCGTAATATGTCACCCTCCCTCCGGGCCCGTCAATGCGACTTTTTATTACGTCCGCGGGCTGGTTTCCTCTCTTGATTCTTTCGCCGGTGGTGTGGCGCCGGCTCCCTGGCGCTTGCCGGCGCCCCGGGGCCGGTGAAGACTCCGCCGCATGGACACGCAGAACACCGAGATCATCGTCATCGGCGCGGGCATGGCCGGCGCCACCACCGCCGCGCATCTTGCCGCCACCCGCCGCGTCGCCCTGCTGGAGGCGGAGGAGAGCGCGGGCTACCACGCCACCGGCCGCTCCGCCGCCATCTGGATCCGCAATTACGGCAGCCCGGACGCGCGCATCCTCACCGCCGCCTCCCGCGACTTCTTCGAGGCGCCGCCGCCGGGCTTCACCGAGACGCCCCTCGCCCGGCCCCGCGCGGTGATCCATCTGGCGCCACCCGGCCAGGTGCCGCATCTGGAGGCGATGCTGGCCGGCGCCACCGACATGCAGCCCATCGCGATCGAGGCGGTGCGGCGCCTAGTGCCGGTGCTGCGGCCCGGCTACGCGGCCATGGCGGCGATCGAGCCGGACTGCTTCGATATCGAGGTGGCGGCGCTGCACCAGGGCTTCCTGAAGCTGGCGCGCGCCCGCGGCGGGGTGCTGGCGCTGCGCCACCGGGCCGGGCGGATCTGGCGGCAGGACGGGCTCTGGCATGCCGAAGCCGGCAGCGGCGCCCGTTTTGCCGCGCCCCACTTGGTCAATGCCGCCGGCGCCTGGGGCGACGAGGTGGCCGATCTGGCCGGGGTGCGGCGGCTCGGCCTGCAACCCATGCGCCGCACCGCCTGCATCATCGACCCCGGCCCGCATGACTGCGCCGACTGGCCGCTGCTCGGCGATGCGGACCACACCTGGTACGTGCGGCCGGAAGCGCGGCGGAAGCTGCTGCTCTCGCCCGCCGACGAGACCCCGAGCCCCCCCTGCGACGCCCAGCCGGATGAGCTGGACGTGGCGGTGGCGGTGGACCGCATGGCCCAGGCGCTCGACATTCCGGTGAGCCGGATCGAACATCGCTGGGCCGGACTGCGCAGCTTCACCCCGGATCGCGGGTTGGCGATCGGCGAGAGCGAGGCACCCGGCTTCTTCTGGATGGTCGGCCAGGGCGGCTATGGCATCCAGACCGCGCCGGCCGCCGGGCGGCTGCTGGCGGCGCTGGTGGATGGGCGCGCCCCGGATGCGGATCTGGCGGCCGCCGTGCCGCTCACCGACCCGCGGCGCTTTGCTGGAGAGAGGCGATGAACGGCGTTCCGGGTTTCGCGGAGATCGAGGCGGCGGCGGCGCGGCTGCGCGGCAGGATCCTCCGCACGCCGATGCTGCGGCACCCCCTGCTGGACGAGATCGCCGGCGGCACCGTGCTGGTGAAGCCGGAGCCCCTGCAGAAGACCGGCAGCTTCAAGCTGCGCGGCGCCACCAATGCGGCGATGCTGCTGCCGCCGGCCGCCCGCCGCGCCGGGGTGGTGACGCATTCCAGCGGCAACCACGGCCAGGCGGTGGCGGCGGCGGCGCATATGCTCGGCATGCCGGCGCTGATCGCGATGCCGACGGATGCGCCCCGCATCAAGCGGGAGGCGACGCGCCGCTGGGGCGCCGAGATCCATGAATTCGACCGCCACACCACGGACCGCGAGGCCCTGGCTGAACGCCTCGCGCAGGAGCGCGGCGCGACCGTGCTGCCGCCCTTCGACCACCCGGACGTCATCGCCGGCCAGGGCACCCTGGCGATGGAACTGGCCGAGGATGCCAAGGCCGCCGGCCTCACCCTGGATGCGCTGGCCGTCTGCACCGGCGGTGGCGGGCTGACCGCCGGCTGCGCCCTGGCCCTGGAGGTGCTGGCTCCCGCGGCGGAGGTCTGGGCGGTGGAGCCGGAGGGCTGGGACGATACCCGCCGCAGCCTGGAAGCCGGGCAGCGCATCGCCAATGACGGCAGCGGCGACGGGCTCTGCGACTCGCTGCTCTCGCGCCAGCCGGGGGCGCTCACCTTCAGCATCAACCATCCGCGCCTGGCCGGCGGGGTGGCGGTGACGGAGGCGGAGATCTTCGCCGCCATGCGCTTCGCCTTCGAGCATCTGAAGCTGGTGGCCGAGCCCGGCGGCGCGGTGGCGCTGGCCGCGGTGCTGGCGGGCAAGGTGGAGGCGCGCGGCCGCACGGTGGGCGTGGTCATCAGCGGCGGCAACGTGGACCCGGCGGTCTTCGCCCGGGCGCTGGCCGCGCCAGGGTGAGGCCTGGCGGGTGAGGCTTGCCCTGCGGCACCACCCGCTGCTGTGGCGGGCGGCGCTGCTGGCCCTGGCGGTGGCCGCCGCGGCTTGGCTGCTCGGCCAGCCGCCGCCCTCCGCGACCCTGGAGGGCTGGTGCGCCGGCGCCGTGCTCTGGCTCGTGCTGACGGTGCGGACCATGCTGGCGGCGACACCGGCGGCGCTGCGGCGGCGGGCCGAGGAGGTGGACGAGGGCAAATGGGGTGTGCTGGCCGCGTCGGTCGCGGCGGTGCTGGCTTCGCTGCTCGCGGTGGCCTGGCACCTCGTGGCGGCGGGGCGGCCGGCGCCCTTCGGCACCATGGCGCTGAGCCTCGGCACCATCCTGGTGTCGTGGCTTTTCCTGCATGTCCTCTTCGCCACGCATTACGCGCATGAATACTGGATCGACGGCAAGGGCATCGACTTCCCCGGCGGAGGGCAGCCGGACTTCATCGAATTCCTCTATTTCGCCTTCACCGTCGGCATGACCTTCCAGGTTTCCGACGCGACGACGAGCGAGCCGGCGATGCGGCGCCTGGTGCTGCTGCACGGCGCCGTCGCCTTCCTGTTCAATGCGGTGATCCTGGCCGCCGCGGTGAACCTGGCGGCGACCCTGGCGTGATGGGGTGCCACCCCCTTCCCGGATGGGAAGGAGGTGGCCGCCAACGCTACCGCGGCCCCCGGTTGCCCTCGGCGGAGGCCCAGCCATGGGCATGGACCAGCCCGTCATCGAAAGCCTCGGCCTTGTCCGGGTTGGTGGTCGCCAGGTCCGGGCCGCGCGGCGGGTTGGGCGCGGTATGGGTCGGCGGCTCGGTGGCCCAGGAATGGCCGTGCACCAGGCCGTCATCATAGCGGTCGTCGTTCATCGCTCGATCTCCTGCCAGGGGTTGCTGCGGTGGCTACTTCGCCGGCACCGGGGTGCGGCTTTCCTCGTCGTGGAACTGCGCCGCCTCGGTGCTGTGGGCGAGGGCGGTGGTGCTGGAATGGCCGCCGCTGGCCGCGGTGGCGACGGCATCGAAATAGCCGACGCCGACTTCGCGCTGGTGGCGGGTGGCGGTGTAGCCCTCGGGCTCGGCGGCGAATTCGGCCTGCTGCAACTCGCTATAGGCCGCCATGCCGCGCTCTGCGTAGCCGCGGGCCAGCTTGAACATCGAGTAGTTCAGGCTGTGGAAGCCGGCGAGGGTGATGAACTGGAACTTGTAGCCCATGGCGCCCAGCTCGCGCTGGAAGCGCTCGGCCTCGGCCTCGCCCATCTTGCGCTTCCAGTTGAAGCTCGGGCTGCAGTTGTAGGCCAGCATCTTGCCGGGGAATTCGCGGTGGATCGCCTCGGCGAAGTCGCGCGCGTCCTGCAGGTCGGGCTCGGAGGTCTCCCACCACAGCAGGTCGGCATAGGGCGCATAGGCCAGGCTGCGGGCGATGGCATATTGCTTGCCCACCCCCGGCCGGATGCGGAAGAAGCCTTCCGGTGTGCGCTCATTGCCGATGAAGGGGCGGTCGCGCTCATCGAGGTCGGCGGTGAGGAGCTGCGCGCTCTCGGCATCGGTGCGGCAGAGCAGCACGGTGGGCACGCCCTCCACATCGGCGGCGAGGCGGGCGGCATTGAGCGTGCGGATATGCTGGCTGATCGGCACCAGCACCTTGCCGCCGAGATGGCCGCACTTCTTCTCGGAAGCGAGCTGGTCCTCGAAATGCACGCCCGCGGCGCCGGCCTCGATCATGGCGCGCATCAGCTCATAGGCATTGAGCGCGCCGCCGAAACCGGCCTCGGCATCCGCGATCACCGGCGCCATCCAGTGGGTCTGGTCGCCCTGGCCCTCCATGGTGGCGATCTGGTCGGCGCGGCGCAGCGAGGCGTTGATGCGCCGGATCACCTTCGGCACGGAATCGACGGGGTAGAGCGACTGGTCCGGATACATCTCGCCCGCGGAATCCGCATCCGCCGCCACCTGCCAGCCGGAGAGGTAGATGGCCTTCAGCCCGGCCTTCACCTGCTGCAACGCCTGGTTGCCGGTGAGGGCGCCGAGCGTCGGCACGAAGGGCTCGGTCTTCAGCAATTGCCAGAGGCGGCGGGCGCCCATCTCGGCCAGGGTATGCCTGATGCGGAAGCTGCCGGCGAGCCGGGCGACCTCGGCCGGGCTGTAGTCGCGGCGGATGCCATCGAAACGGCCGGGCTCGGCGGGCTCGCCACCGAAATTACCATCGGGGGCATGGGTGGCGGCGGTGATGGGTCGCATCGGGCTCTCCTGCGTTGCAAACTGCTCGGGTCAATAATTCACATTGCACCGCCGAAGTTCATCCGCTTTCAGTGCTGCGCTGCGGTAAGGACGTGGCTGACTTCACAGACAAGCCCTGCAATCCGTAAAGGACGTAAAGCATGGCACGGGCGCTCATCGGCCGGACGGTCCGCCGGCTCCGGCAGGAAAAGGGGATGGCGCAGCAGGCGCTGGCCGCCCGACTCGGCATCTCGGCCAGCTACCTGAACCTGATCGAGCACGACCAGCGTTCCGTCACCGCCACCCTGCTCATCAAGCTCACCGAGGCCTTGCAGGTCGACCTCGCCGCGCTCTCCGGCCTGCGCGAGAAGGCGCTGGAGACCGGGCTGCGCGAGGTGCTCGCCGACCCCCTGCTCGGCCTGGAGACGGTGCCGGAGGAGGAGGTGGCGCAATTGGCCGGCACCGCGCCCAATGCGGCGCGCGCCATGCTGGCGCTCTACCGCGCCTGGCGTGTGGCGCGGGAGGACAGCGGTGGCATCGCGCTGCCCACCGGCCGCCGCATCCTGCTGCCCACCGAGGAGGCGCGCGACTTCTTCCACGACCGCGCCAACCACTTTGCCGAATTGGAGGCGGCGGCCGAGCAGATCGCCCGCGAGCTCGGCGTGGCGCCGGCCGAGATGAACCATGCCGTGGCGCAGCGGCTGCGGCAGAAGCACGGGCTGGTGGTGACGGTCATGGCGCTGCCCGGGGCGCTGCGCCGCTACGACCCCGCCGGGCGACGGCTCGACCTCTCGGAGAGCCTGCCGCGCGAGAGCCGCGGCTTCCACTTGGCCTTCCAGCTCATGCTGCTCGAAGCCGGGGAGGCGGTGGCGGCGGCGATGGCGGGGTTCGAGCCCTCCTCGCCCGAGGCCGCGGCGCTGATCCGCATCGGGCTGCTGAACTATGCCGCCGGCTCACTGCTGATGCCCTATGCCCCCTTCCTGGCCGCGGCGCGGGAATTGCGGCATGAGGTGGAGGCGCTGGCCGCCCGCTTCGGCGTGAGCTTCGAGCAGGCCTGCCACCGGCTGGCGACGCTGCAACGGGAAGGCGCGCGCGGCGTGCCCTTCTTCTTCCTGCGCGTCGACCCGGCGGGGAATGTGGACAAGCGCTTCTCCGCCGCCGGCTTTCCCTTCGCCCGCTTCGGCGGCTCCTGCCCGAAATGGATCGTGCACCAGGCCTTCGCCACGCCGGACCAGCAGCGCGTGCAACTCGCGCAATTGCCGGATGGCGGCACCTTCCTCTGCTTCGCCCGCACCGTGCAGGGCCCGGCGCCGCGCTGGGGGGAGCCGCCGCCGGTGCATGTGGTGGCGATGGGCTGCGACGTCTCCCGCGCGCCGGAGGTGGTCTATGGCGACGGGCTGGACCTGGAGCGCGCCGTGGTCGGCATCGGCCTCTCCTGCCGGCTCTGCGACCGGCTGGATTGCCGCAGCCGCGCCTTCCCGCCGCTGGAGCACCGCCTGGCGCTGGACCCGATGGTGGAGGGGGCGGCGCCCTACCGGTTCGAGCCGCCGAAGCCGCGATAGGCTTATCCGGCGCCAGGCAGCGCCTCCGCCTGGCCGCCATGCATCGCCCGCAACTGGCGCTTCAGCAGCTTGCCGGCGGTGTTGCGCGGCAGTTCCCCGGCCAGGATCACCCGCTTCGGCAGCTTGAAGGCGGCGAGGTGCTGCCGGGCATGCTCGATCAGCGCCGCCTCGGTCGCCTGCGCGCCCTGGCGCAGCACCACCACCGCCGTCACCGCCTCGATCCAGCGCGGATCGGGCAGGCCGATGACGGCGCATTCCGAGACGGCGGGGTGGGTCAGGATCGCGTCCTCCACCTCGCGGCTCGCCACCAGCACGCCACCGGTATTGATGACGTCCTTGGTGCGGTCAACGATGGTGATGTAGCCCTCCTCGTCCATGGTGCCGACATCGCCGGAATGGAACCAGCCGCCGGCGAAGGCAGCCGCCGTCTCCTCCGGCTTGCCCCAATAGCCGGTGAGCAATTGCGGCGAGCGGTGGACGATCTCGCCGCGCTCGCCGGGCGGCACGTCCCGCATCGCCGCATCCACCAGCCGCGTCTCGACATGCAGCACGGGGCGGCCGACGGAGGCGGGACGCGCCGCGTGCTCCTCCGGCCGCAGCACGGTGGCAAGAGGGGCGATCTCGCTCTGGCCATAGCAGTTGTAGGGATGCGCGCCCGGCAGGCGCTCCCGCAATTCCTGCAGCACCGGCACCGGCATGATCGCCGCGCCGTAATAGAGATGCCGCAGGGAGGTCAGGTCGCGCCGGGCGAAATCCTCGTGCCGCAGCAGGCTGATCCAGACGGTCGGCGGCGCGAAGAAGGAGGTGATGCGCTGCCCCTCGATCAGGTCCAGCACCAGGGCGGGCAGCGGCGCCTCGATCAGCAGGGTATCGGCGCCCACCAGCAGTTGCGGCATGGTGAAGGCATGCATCTGCGCGGAGTGGTAGAGCGGCAGCGCCGCCAGCGCCCGATCGCTCTCCCCGAAATCGAGCGCCTGGACCGCGCTGACATATTCATGCAGCAGCGCCCGGTGCGTCATCATGGCGCCCTTCGGCGCGCCGGTGGTGCCGGAGGTATAGAGGATCTGCGCCAGGTCGGTATCGGCCAGCACCTCGTCCGGCGGCGCTCCGGCCACCCGGTCCCAGGCGACGTCCCGCGCCGCGGCCAGGATGTCGAGCGGGCCCTCGCCGGAATCGAGGGTGCCGCGCAGCACCGCGCCCCGGGCCGCGCAGGCCGCCTCCGCCACCGCCGCAAGCGCGGGCTGGGTGAGCAGCGCCCTGGCGCCGCATTGGCCGAGGATATAGCCAAGCTCCTCCGCCGTGAGCGCGTAATTCGCGGGAACATGCACCAGGCCGGCGCGGAGGCAGCCGAGCCAGAGCAGCAGGTAGCCGTCGGAATTGCGGCCATAAGCCACCACCCGGTCGCCGCGCGCGAGGCCCGCGGCGAGCAGGCAGCGCGCCACCCGGTCGGCGGCCAGGTCGAGGTCGCGGTAGCTCCAGCGCCGGCCGGCGAAGCTCAGCGCGCCCCTGGCGCCGAAGCGGCGCGCGGCGCGCCGCAGCGCATCGCCGATGGTGCTGCGGGAGGCGCGCGTGGCCTCGGTGGCGGCCTGGTCCATGATGCCCTCCCCTCGCCGGCGGAGGGATCATGTCGTGCCGCCGCCAGGGCGGACAAGGGCCCTTTCACCCCGGCCCCGCCACCCGGAATCTCACCCTTTCACATCCATCGCCTGCCGCAGCCCATCGCTGAGCAGGTTGAAGCAGATGGAGGTGACGAAGATGCAGGCCCCCGGCAGCACCGCCACCCAGGGCTGCACATAGATCGCGGTGCGCAGCGTGTTCAGCATCAGCCCCCATTCCGGCTCCGGCGGCTTGGTGCCGAGGCCGAGGAAGGAAAGGCCCGAGGCCAGGATCATGCAGACGCTGATGAGGCTGGTGGCATAGACGAAGATCGGCCCTAGCACATTGCCCAGCACATGCACCCGCACCACGGTGAAGCCGGAAGCGCCCGAGGCCCGCGCCGCCTCCACGAAATCGAGGTTGCGGACGCCCTGGGTCACGCTTTCCGCCACCCGGATGATCTGCGGGATGAAGACCAGGGTGAGCGACAGGATGGCGTTGAAGATACCGGCCCCGAGCGCGCCGGAGATCGCCACCGCCAGCAGCACCGAGGGGAAGGCGTAGAACACATCCGTCACGCGCATGATGAGCATGTTCACCCGCCCGCCGGCATAGCCCGCCAGCACGCCGAGGCTGGTGCCGATGCCGAAGGCCAGCACGACCGGCACGATGCCCATGAACCAGGACAGCCTGCCGCCATAGAGCAGGCGCGTCAGGATGTCGCGCCCGAGCTCATCGGTGCCGAGCGGATAGTTCGGCGTGCCGATGGCGCGCAGCCGGCGGATCATGCTGCCCTGATAGGGATCATGCGGCGCGATCAGCGGCGCGAAGAGGATCGCCAGCAGCATCAGGGCCAGGATGCTGGCGCAGATGATCGTCACCGGGTCGCGCCGGACCCGCCGCCAGACCCCGGCCCAATAGCCGGGGGACCGCGCCTGCGCCTGCCGGGCCTGGACCGCGAGTTCGGCCTCCGCGGCGGTGGGGATCGTCGTGCTCATGCGGAGAATCCCTTCACGCGCGCTTGATCCTGGGGTCGAGCGCCGTCTGGATCAGGTCCACCAGCAGGTTCAGCGCCACGAAGAACATCGCCAGCACCAGGATGGTGCCCTGCAGCACCGGCAGGTCGCGCTGGAAGATGGCGCTGTTCAGCAGCAGCCCGGTGCCCGGCCAGGAGAAGACCGTCTCCACCAGGATCGAGCCGCCCATCAGGTAGCCGAGTTGCAGGCCGATCACCGCCAGCGCGTTCGGCGCCGCGTTCTTCACCACATGCACGAAGACATCCCAGCGCCGGAGCCCCTTGCCGCGCAGCGCCACCACGAATTCCTGGTTCATGATCTCGGCCACGATGCCGCGCACCGTGCGCGTCACGATGCCCATGGGAATGACCGAGAGCGTCACCGCCGGCAGCACCAGGTGCTGCATGTGCTCCCAATCCCATTCCCAGTCGGAGGAGCCGCCAGGCCCCGCCCCCATGGCCGGCAGCAGGTTCCATTGCACCGAGAAGAGCACCACCAGCACCATCCCCAGCCAGTAATGCGGCACCGAGACGCCGGCGACCGCCACCCCTACCGCCGCGCGGTCCATCGCCGAGCCGCGGAAGGTGCCGGCCAGCCCGCCCAGCACGCAGCCCAGCACGAAGCCGAGGCCGGAGGCGACCAGGGCCAGCATCAGCGTATTGCCGATGGCGGTGCGCAGATCCGCCCAGACCGGCCGCCCGGTGGCCAGCGAGCGGCCGAGATCGCCCTGCACCACCTTCAGCAGCCAGAGGCCGAATTGCACCGGCAGCGGCTTGTCCAACCCGTAGTCCCGCCGCACCTGCTCCACCACGTCCTGCGGCGCATCCGGCGGCACGATGGCATTGATGGGATCGCCCGGCGCGATCTGCACCAGCATGAAGCAGACGAAGCCGACCGCCAGCGCGATCGGCACGACATAAAGGATGCGGCGCAGCAGATAGAGGATCATTCAGGCACCCCCGAAGGCATGGCGGGGCGGATGCTGCCATCCGCCCCGGCCGGCGTCACTGGATATAGGGCAGGCGGAGATCGACGAACCAGCTCTGCGGCTGGACATAGCCGCGGATGCGCGGGCTCATGGCGCGCGGCGCCACGTCATGCGCGATCCAGACGAACAGCGCCTCGTCCACCCCCGCCGCGTGCAGCCGGGCCAGGGCCGCGTCGCGCTCGGCGGGGTCGAAGGCATTGCGGGCCTCGGCGATCATGCGGTCGAAGCGCGGGTCGCTGAAGAAGCCCCAGTTGTTGGAGACGGGGGGGCGCCATCCCGCTGTACCAGAAGCGGATCAGCGCGAAGAAGGGGTCCATGGCGGAGAAGGACACGTTGATCATATTCGCCCCGCGCGCCGAGGGGGGCGGTGCAGCCCTGGCGCCAGTTGGTGACCAGGGTGTTCCAGTCCACCACATCGAATTCCACGTTCACGCCGAGCGGTTGCAGGTCCTGCTGCAGGAACTCGTTCATCGGCAGCGGCTGCATCTGGCCGGAGCCCGAGGCCGAGATCTGCACCTTGAGATTGAACGGCCGCTGCGGCCCATAGCCGGCCTCGGCCAGCAGGCGCCGCGCCTCGGCCTTGTCGGTGCGGATCTGGGATTCCCGGGTTGCCCCACCAGGGGTGGCCGGGCTGGTAGGTGCCGACCGGCGCCACCATGAAGCCGCCGAGCAATTGCTTCAACCCCTCCCGGTCGATCGCCAGGTTCAGGGCGCGGCGCACCCGCACGTCGCGCAGCGGGCTGTCGCCGGTGAAGCAGGGCTGCCAGGGCCAGACATGCGGCTGCAGGTTCTGGGTGATGACCATGTTGCGGGCGCGGAGCTGCGGCACCGCATCCGGCGCCGGCGCCTCGATCCAGTCCACCTGGCCGGAGAGCAGCGCCGCGATGCGGGCATTGGCATCCGGGATCGGCAGCATGACCAGCCGCTCGGCCCTGGCCTTGTCGCCCCAATAGCCGTCGAAGCGCACCATCTCCAGCCGCTCGCGCGGGACGAAGCGGGTGACGCGGAAGGGGCCGGTGCCGGAGGGGGCGGCGGCGAAGGCGTTCCAGGCGGCCTCGGCATTGGGCGCGGCGGCGCGCAGCCGCTCCCATTGCGCCGGGCTCGCCATGAAGAGGTTGGTGAGGTTGATCGGCAGCAGGCTGTCCGGCTCGCTGCTGTAGAGCGCGACCGTGTGGTCATCAATCTTCTCGGCGCGGCGGAGTGTCGGCATCCGGCTGGTGGTCAGCCCGACCTGGCGGGCATCGTATTGCGGCGCCTCGCGGTCCATCACCTTGCGGACGTTCCAGACCACGGCATCGGCGTTGAAGTCGCTGCCGTCGTGGAATTTCACCCCCGTTCGCAGCCGGAACACCCAGCGCGTCCGGTCATTGGGGTCCACAGCCCATTCGGTGGCGAGGCCCGGGATCACCACCGAGGGCTTCTCCGCCGAGGAGAGGTCCCAGGTGGTCAGCCCGTCATAGATCGGGATTCCGGCGAAGCGGTTGCCCTCGAAGCCCTGGTCCGGCTGGCCATGGGTGAGCGGGATATCGGCCACCGTCATGCCGATGCGGATGGTGCCCTGCGCCAGGGCCGGGCCACCGGCCGCGGCCGCCAGGCAGGCGGCGAGCAAGAGGGGTTTCAAGGCCATGATCCGGCATCTCCCTGGCGGTTGTCGCGCGGCGGCGCCGGCGATCAGGCAATGGGACTCGCAAGGCACATGCCACCCTGCCAGGGCGGCTGGCATGGGCGGCGACAGGCAGCAGCCGGCCCGCTGCCTGCCCATTCGCGCGGCAGCCTGCCTGCCCGCGCGGCGAAGCCCGGCCGCGATCCATCCGGGGAGGAGCTTAGCCTGAATTTAAGGCCCGTCGCCGCAGGATCGGCAAACCGGAGCAGGGCAGGGGCAGGACAGGCATGGCCAGGGGTGGCCGGAATGGCGGCGCGACCATCGTCATCAAGCGGGAGGAGGCGGCCGAGGCCGGGCACCATGGCGGCGCCTGGAAGGTCGCCTATGCCGATTTCGTCACGGCGATGATGGCCTTCTTCCTGCTGATGTGGCTGCTCAACGCCACCTCGGAGGAGCAGCGGCGCGGCCTGGCGGACTACTTCGCGCCGGCCAATGTGCTGGGCCGCAGCACCTCCGGCAACGGCCAGCCCTTCGGCGGCCAGACCTTGAATTCCAGCGGGAACCTTGCCTCCGATACCGGCTCGGTCCGGGTGGAGAAGGGCCCCGCCCCCACCCGCCTCGACCTCGACGAGGAGGAGGGCGAGGCGCCGCCCCCGCCCGATGCGACCACCACCGCGCCACCCGCCGCCACCCCGCCAGGCCCCGCCGCCGCTCCGGGCGAGGCCGCCACCGTGATGGCGCAGGCGGCAGAGGCCCCCAGCGAGATCCTGGCCGATGCAGCCATGGCCGCCGCACCCGAGGCCGAGCAGCTTTCCGATACGGCATTGCGGACCGAATTCCAGCGCCGCGAGCGCCTGGCCTTCGACCGGGCGGCCGAGGAGATCCGCGCCGCGGTGCAGGACGACCCGGCCCTGGCCGAACTTGCCCGCCAATTGGTGGTGGAGCAGGTGCCGGAGGGGCTGCGCATCCAGTTGCTGGATGCCGAGCGCCAGCCGATGTTCCCGGTGGCCGGCGCCGCCCCCAATGAGCGGGCCCGCGCCCTCCTGCAGAAGGTGGCGCAGGTGGCGGCGCGGCTGCCGAATGGCCTGGCCATCGCCGGCCATACCGATGCCACGCCCTTCCGCGGCGGCGAGCGCAGCAACTGGGAACTCTCGGCCGAGCGCGCCAATGCGGTGCGCCGCCTGCTGCTGGAGGGCGGCATCGCCGAGGCGCGGCTGCGCAGCGTCACCGGCCATGCCGACCGCGCGCCGCTGCTGCCCGAACAGCCCGCCGCCGCCGCCAACCGCCGCGTCGCCATCACCCTGCTGCGCGAGGCGCCGGAGCTTGCCCCTGCCGCCACCGGAGCCGCCGCGCCATGATGACCCTGGTCGGGATGGGCATCATGCTGGCCTGCGTCTTCGGCGGCTATGTCGCGGCGGGAGGCAAATTCGGCATCATCCTGCACGCCCTGCCCTTCGAGATGCTCATCATCGGCGGCGCCGCCGCCGGCACCTTCCTGATGGCCAACAGCATCGCCGACGTGAAGCACACGGCGCATGGCTTCGGGAAGATCCTGAAGGGCGCGCGCTACACCAAGGCCGACTATGTCGAGATGCTGAGCCTGCTGTATTTCTTCGTGCGCCTGGCCCAGACCAAGGGCGCCATGGCGCTGGAGCCGCATATCGAGAAGCCGGAGGAAAGCGCCGCCTTCGCCAATTCCCCAAGATCGCCGCCGACCACCACGCGGTGGCGCTGATCTGCGACTATCTCCGCATGGTCGGCATGAATGCCGACGACCCGCACCAGATCGAGGATGTCATGGCCCGCGAGCTGAAGAAGGTGCTGGCCGAGGAGATGCACCCGAGCCACGCCATGCAGACCGTGGCCGATGCGCTGCCGGCGCTCGGCATCGTCGCCGCGGTGCTCGGCGTCATCAAGACCATGGCCAGCATCGACCAGCCGCCGGCGGTGCTCGGCAAGATGATCGGCGGCGCGCTGGTCGGCACCTTCCTCGGCGTGCTGCTGGCCTATGGGATGATGGCGCCCTTCGCCGGCCGGCTGAAGGGCGTGGTGGAGGAGGAGGCGAAATACTACGAGGTGATCCGCGCCGTGCTGGTCGCGCATCTGCACGGCAATGCGCCGCAGGTGGCGGTCGAGACCGGCCGCAAGATGGCGCCGACCAGCCATATGCCGAGCTTCCAGGAGCTGGAGCAGGTGCTGCAGGAATTGCAGATCGCCTGAATCCCGCCCGCATGGCTTGACGCGCCGCCGCCGGGGCGGCACGGAAGCCGGCATGGACAGGCCCGGCTTCCCTGACTTCCCGAATTCCCACTCCCCCCTACCACGAGCATCTCGGCGTGGTCGTCGCCGAGTGGCGCGACGGCTATGCGAAGCTGGTCTGCGACACCCATGCCCCGCATGCCAACCGTTCCGGCATCGTGCATGGCGGCGTGCTGCTCTCGATGATCGACCAGGCGGCCGCCTTCGCCGGGCTGTTCTGCCCGATCCCCGGCCGGGTGCGCCGCGCGGTGACGCTCGACCTCGATTGCCGCTTCACCGGCCAGGCGGCGATCGGCACGCGCCTTACCGCCGAGGGCCGGGTGATGACCGCAGGGCGCAATGTCTTCTTCGCCCGGACCGAGGTCTTCAACAGCGCCGGCACGCTGATCGCCTTCGGCGCATCCACCCACCGCTACCGCAGCGGCAGCGGCGACCCCGCCGGCGTGCCGGAGTGAGGGCGGGCCTGCCGGTGCTGGCGCCGCACTCGGCCCGGCTCTAGCCTTGGCCGCGCCAGACTGCGGGAGGAACAGGATGCAGGCAGGATCTTTCCCCGAGGTCGCCGCGCGGGACTTCACCGGCGGCCTCGCCTGGGCCGGCGCGGAATTGCCGCCCACGGCCGGGCTGCTGCCGATCGGCGCCGCGGCGCTGCGGGAGTTGGAGGCGGCGGCCGCGCTGCTCGCCGGGAACCCGCTGCCGATCCTGGCCCTCGACCCGCGCGATTTCGCCTTGGAGGCCTGCCGGGCGCTGCTGCGGGAGGCCGGGCGGATGCTGGCCGAGGCGCCGGGCTTCGTCATCCTGGACCGCCTGCCGGTGGAGCGGCTGGAGAGCGACATCGCGGTGAAGCTCTACTGGCTGCTCGCCCGCCTGCTGGCCCGGCCGGTCGCCCAGAAATGGGACGGCACCATGGTCTATGACGTCAGGGACATGGGGAAGCCGCCCGGCAATGGCGTGCGCCCGGACATCACCAATGCCGAGCAGAATTTCCACGTCGACAACAGCTACAACATCTGCCCGCCCGACTACGTGGCGCTGTTCTGCCTGCGGACCGCGATGGCGGGCGGCATCAGCGGCCTGGTGAGCTTCCAGGCCGCGCATAACGAGATGCGCCGCCGCCATCCCGATCTGCTGCCACGCCTCTACCGCCCCTTCCTCTTCGACCGGCAGCGCGAGCACGCGCCGGGCGATGCGATGGTGCTGCGCCGGCCGATCCTGGAATGGCAGGAGGGGCGCCTGCTCGGCCGCATCTCCCGCTTCCAGATCGTCAATGGCCATGCGATGGCGGGGGAGCCCCTGGATGCCGAGGGGCAGGATGCGCTGGATGCCTTCAACGCCATCATGGACGAGGCGCGGCTGCGCTTCGACTTCACCTTCCAGCCCGGCCAGGTGCAGATCGTGAGCAACCGTGCGCTGGGCCACAAGCGCACCGGCTTCCAGGACTGGCCGGAGCCGGAGCGGCGCCGCCACCTGGTCCGGCTCTGGCTGCGCGACCACGGGCGGCCCTTCTACAACGGCTGAGCAGGTGGCCATCCCTATCCGGGTTCCGCCAGCACCGCGGCGGCGGCCTCGGGGCCGGCGAGGAGCTCGATGGCGCGGGCCAGGTCCATGCGCTGCAGCCCGGCCGGGTGGCTGGCGCGGCCGCCCAGCAGGGTGAGGCCCTCCACCATGGCGCACAGCGCGCGGTCATAGGCGCCGGCGCCGCCAAGCCCGCGTCCGGCCGCCTGCAACAACCGCAGGCCGCGGGCCTCCGCCTCCAGCGCCGCCACCTCCTGGTCCGCCACCTCCGGCGCCTCGGCCAGGCGCGCGGCGGGGGCCAGAAGCTGCTGCTCGGCGGCGGCCAGGAAGGCTTCGCGGCAGGCCTCCTCGGCGGCGCGGCGCAGCATCTGCAACCGGCGCTGGCGGTCGCTGGTGAGCAGGGGGCAGGCCGCGAGGTCATCCAGCCGGCGGGTGAGGTCCCGCGCCGCCTGGGTCGCGCATCCTGGATCGAGCCGGTCGAATTCCGGCAGCGGCTGGTCCAGCGCCGCCTCCAGCGCCTGCAAGGCCGCCCCGCGCAGCGCCGGGCCGAGCCCCGCCGCGACCTCCGCGACCCGCCCCGGCGCCGCGGCGCGGGCGATGAGCGCGGCGAGCGCCACCGCGAAGGGTTGCGGCCCAGCCCCGGCCAGCCCGCCCAGCGCCGCCCGCACCAGCTCCTCCGGCGGCCCCTCGGTGGCGGCGGAGAGGGCAGCCCAGAGTGCGGGGCCTGCCGCCCAGACCGGCCGGCACAATGCGGCGATCGCCTGGTAATCGCTGGTGGGGAGCCCGGTCAGGGCCCAGTCCGGCGGCGCCTCCGGCGGCAGCGTGGCGGCGGGCCAGAGCAGGGCGCCGATCTGCGCGATCGCTCCGGCATCCGCCGTGGTGCGGCCCTCGCAGGCCTGCAGGATCGGTGCCGCATTCGCGCCGAGGCCGGCCTGCACCGCTGCGGCAAGCGCGGCCAGGGCGCCGCGCGGCAGCAGCGCCTCGCCCCGCCGCCAGCGAGCGGAGGGGGTGATGGCGCCGTCGAAGGGCAGGAACAGGATGCGGGCAAAGCCGAGCGGCCGTGGCGGGCGCAATGCGCGGAGCCGCCTGCGTGCCTGGTCGAGCACCCGGTCCGCCTCGCCCCGCTCGCGCAGCCCGTCCAGCAGGGACACCACGCGTTGCAGGGCGGCATCATCCACCTTGGCCAGGTTCTGGCCCAGCCAGGCCACCTCGCGAAGCCGCCCGGTCATGCGCAAAGCGCCAGCAGGTGTTCGTTGCGTGCGGTGAGGTCCATCAGCCGGCCGGTCTTCCAGTCGTGGTTCAGCCGCACGAGGCGGCTCATGCCGGAGCGGTGCGCGTGCATCTCGCCGACTAGGTCGAAGCCGACCCAGTCGCGCACCTCGGCCGGGATCACCGGCACCAGCGCGGCCATTTCCAGCAGCGCGGCGCCGCGCTGCGCCGGGTCGGTGCCGCGCCACAGCCCGCAGATCAGCTCCCAGCCGTCCAGCAGCCATTCCGGCCGGGCCAGCGGGCCCAGGATCTCCTCCGGCGCGACGCGCCAGCGGTGCAGCAGGCGCCAGAGGTCGTCCAGCATCTCGAAAGCCGTGGTGAAGGCCGGCTGGCAGCAGCGCAGGGTCAGGTCGCTGCTCAGCGCCAGCAGCCGGGCGCAGGCACGGTCCGCGTCCTGGCCGTGCTTCGCCCAGTCCTCGGCCTCGCGTGCCATCCGGCCGATCTCGGCCGCCAGCAGCGGCAGCCGGGCATGCTGCGCGTCGCGGCGGAGGCCGCAGTCCTCGAAGGCATTGGCCAGTTCCGCCAGGGCTTCCAGTGCTGCCCCGGGGGGCGATGCCGTTGTTGCGGCACAGCCCCGTCAGCGCTGCCAGGGCGCGCCGCTCGACACTGGCGGGGCTGTCCCGCTCAGGCGGTGGCAGGCCACTGCCCGGCGGCTCCACCTGCCGCAGCAGTTCCAGCAGCAGGTTGTAGTGCAGCAGCATCCTGGATTGCCGCCGGCCGGCTTCCGCCGTGGCGGCGGCCCGGGCCGCGGCGCGGCCGGCGAAACCCTCGGCTGCCACGCCGCGCGCCACCTCCCGCACCAAGCGTGGTGCCAGGGAGGTGAGCTGCGTCACCCGGGCGCAGAGCGTCCGGTCATGCAGCGTCGGCGAGCAGATATCGGGCATCGCCGACCAGGGCAGGACATAGACGCCCTCGACCCCGGCCGGGTTGGCCAGCACGAGTTCCGCCCCGCGCCGCTCGCCCGGCCTGATCCGGCCGCCAAGCAGATGCGGCGTGGTGAAGGGCAGCGCGATCCCGCGCTCGAGGAAGGTCACCGGCCGGTAATGGCCGGAGTCGACCTTGGCGAGCCAATCGGGAAGACCTGCTGCTGACATCTGGCCGCAGCATGCCCGCCTCCTGGTGAAGAAAGGGTTCCCGCGCCGCTGTAGGCTGTTGTTCGTAGAGCAGATTCACGCCTCCGGGCGGTTCCGCCCTGCGGCGATCCGCTCTATTCCACCTTGAGCGCGGCGCGCAATTCGGCATGCCCGGCCGGGTCCGAGAGGGCGGCGAGGCGCCCGGCGGCGACCACGGCATAGCGGTGCAGCAGCGCCCGCCGCCGCGCCGGCGCCAGGGGATGCGCCGGCGCCTCCCGCAGCAGCGCCGCCTCCGGGCCGTCGGTCACCAGCAGCCCGGCATCGGCGGGAAGCAGGCCCTCGGGGAAATCAAGATCGACCGCGAAATAGAGCCGGTCGCAATATTCCCGGTAATCCGGCCATTTGCCGTCGGAGAGGAAGTCCCGCGCGCAGGACTTCACCTCCACCACGGCGAAGCCGCCATCCGGCAGCAGCGCCAGGATATCGGCGCGGCGGCCATTCGGCAGCGGCATCTCCTGCACGGGCGCCCAGCCGCGCAGCGCGCAGAAGCGCACCGCGGCGCGGCATACCAGCGCGGTGCGGGCCGCAGGAGCAAGGGTTTCATGCATAAGAAAATATATCTTTTGTCATGAGCGATCTTCTCAAGGCATAAGGAAGGTGTCAGGTTGGCAAATCTATATTCCAACTCATGGTTTGCGTCTTCGCATGATAGCCACACGGTTTGCCGTCGCCCTGCATATCCTGACGCTCATCGCCAAGGACCCGGCCGAGGATTCCACCAGTGCGCGGCTGGCCTGGAGCATCGGCACCAATCCCGTGGTGGTGCGGCGGATCTCCGGCCTGCTGGCCCGGGCCGGCCTCATCACCGTGCAGCGCGGCCCCGGCGGCGCCTCCCTGGCACGGCCGGCCGCCGCCATCACCTTGCGGGATGTCTGGCGCGCCATCCATCCGGAAAAGGACAGCCTGCTGCGCGTGCATGGGCGGACCAATCCGGCCTGCCCGGTGGGCCTGCGGATGCCCGGCCTGCTGCGGACCCGCTTCGATCAGGCGGAGGTGGCCATGCTCGACAATCTCGGCCGCACCACGCTGGCCGAACTGGCGGCCTCGGTGTCGCCCGGCGCCCGGGATGGTGCCGAGGGCCTGCGCCAGGACCAGCGGATCGCCTGACGCCGGCGGCCGATTCCATCGGCCCCGCTGGCATGCTGTTCCTGCCCTTGACCGCTGGCCGCTTCAGCCCAGCAGCGCGTCGATTGCCCGCGCCAGGCGGATGTCACGGGCCGAGAGGCCGCCGGCATCATGCGTGGTCAGCAGGATCTCCACCCGGTTCCAGACATTCAGCCATTCCGGGTGATGGTCCTGCGCCTCCGCCAGCAGCGCCACCCGGGCCATGAAGCCCCAGGCGGCGCTGAAATCGCGGAAGCGGAATTCGCGGCGGATCGCGTCGCGCCCCGCCACCATCCGCCATTCCGGCAGGTCCTCCGCCAACCGGGCCCGCGCCGCATCCTCCAGCCGTTCCACCATCGCTGCCTCCCTGGGTCCCTCCCCGCTTGACGCGGGGGCCGGGGCGGCCTCCGCTGCGGGGCATGCGCCATACCGTCCCCCCCAGCCTCGACGACATCGTGGAGATGGCCGAAGCCGCCTTCTCCGCAATCCCGCAGGTCCTGCGCGACCTAGTGCGCGGCACCGCCATCATGGTCGAGGAGGTGCCGGATGACGAGACGCTGGAGGACCTGGGCATCGAAAGCCCCTGGGAATTGACCGGCCTCTACCGCGGCATCCCGCTCACCGAGAAGAGCGTGCTGGACGTGCCGCAGGAGCCCGACACCATCCTGCTGTTCCGCGAGCCCATCCTGCTGGAATGGATCGAGACCGGGGAGGACCTGTTCCGCTTGGTCCGCAACGTGCTGATCCACGAGATCGGCCACCATTTCGGCCTCTCCGACGACGACATCGCGCGGCTGGAGGAGGAGGGGTAGAGCGCATCGCGGTCCGGCCCGGGCGCGCCGGCCTTCGGGTCTGCGGAGACCACCCGCAGCCGTCTCATACCAATGGACCGGTCTATCGACCGGTCCGAGGCGCCGGGCGGCGCCCGCCGCCAGTGCGGCGAAGCCAAGCAAACCGGAGGTTTGCGCGTCACGCCGGAGGCGTGCCTTCGGCACGACGCGTTTGAGGGCAAGAAAAAACATACCAGGGGTCGATGAAATCGGCCGCTGGTATCAGGGCGGCAGGCCGATCGCCTCGGCCGGCACCGCCAAGCCGCGCGCCGCCTGCGGCGCGGCGCGCGCCGCCACCCCCGCCACTGCCCAGCCGCCATCCGGGCCGCGCGCCAGCAGCGGCGCGCCGCTGACCCCGCTCGTGCCGGCGCAGTCATGCAGCAGCAGCGGCCGGCCATCCGCCCCGGCGCCGAGGCCGAGCACCTGGCAGCCGGTATCGGCCAGCAGCACCTCCGGCCGGTCGCGCTGATAGCCGCCGAGCATCAGCGCCGCCCCCGCCGCCGGCGCCTGCCGCAGCAGGGGCAGCACATGGCCGGGGGTGCCGATCGGCTGGTCGAGCGTCAGCAGCGCCCAGTCGCTGGCCACCGATGCGCCTGCCGCCAGGAAGCCGGGGCCGGTGCGATAGGCGGTGACGCGGGCATGCGCGACATGGCTGCCACGGTCATGGCCGAGCAGGAAATGCACGCTGCCCGGCTGCACCAGCCTGCCGGCGCGGCGTGCCACCAAGCAATGCGCCGCGGTCAGGACCAGCCGCGGCCCGACCAGCACGCCGGTGCAGCGCCCGCCGATCTCGAGCTGCACCCGGCCCAGGGCGCGCCAGGGCTCGGCCCGGAAGTCCACCGGCCGGCGGGGGTCCGCGGTGCCGAGGCCGGGCAGCACCGAGGGCGGCAGCCGGGGCTGCGCCGTGGCGGCGGCACCGAGGCCGGCCAGCAGGAGCAGCGACAGGCCAGTCAACAGGGCGTGACGCATGGTGGGGAGGATAGCCCGGTTTCGCCGCAACGGGAACGGTAGCGGTGCGGGCGGGGGGCGGGCGGAGCGCCCGACGATGATCCGGGCGCCATGCCCGCCACGGGGCCGGGGCTCACGCCTTGGAAGGCCGGTGCCCTTCATGGCGCTTGATCCGGAGGGGTGGAACGCCCCTCAATCCCCGCTCGGTGCCCGGGGCTGCGCCGTGCCGGTGCGCCCGCCCGGGCCGGCCCCGGGCCGGAAACGGGAGGGAGGATGCCAATGCGTGGCCGCAGGGAATTCCTCGCCGGGGGCGGCCTCGCCCTCGTCGCGGGGCCGGCGCTGGGCGAGCCGGACTGGCCGGACCGGCCGCTGCGCTTCATCATCAGCGCCCAGGTCGGCGGCGTCAGCGACATCTTCCTCCGCATCCTGGAGAACCGGCTGCGGGAACGCCTGGGCCAGCCGCTCTATATCGACCCGCGGCCGGGCGGCGGCGGGATGCTGGCGGCGGAGGCGGCGATCCGCGCCAATGACCGGCACAGCTTCACCATCAACCACATCGCCTCCCACGCCATCAGCCCCGCCGTCTACCGCAACCGCGGCAATTTCGACCCGCTGCGCGACCTGCCCGGGGTGGCGCGTTTCGCGGCGCTGCCGAATGTGCTGATCGTGCGGGCGGAGCTGCCGATCCGCACGCCACAGGAGCTGGCGGCCTATATCCGCGCCAATCCGCGCCAGGCCAATTTCAGCTCGGCCAGCGCCGGCACCTCCTCGCATCTCTCGGGGCTGCTGTTTGCCAGCCGGATGGGGGTGGAGGCGACGCATGTGCCCTATCGCGGCACCGCACCCGCGTTGCAGGCGGTGCTGGGCGGCGACGTGCTGTTCAATATCGACAACGCGCCGGTCTCCCGGCCGCATGTGCTCTCGGGCGAGCTGCGGGCCATCGGCGTCAGCACCGCGCGGCGGGCCTCCACCATGCCGGGGATCCCGACCCTGCAGGAACTCGGCGTGCCGGATTTCGACGTCTCCTCCTGGTACGGCATCGCCGCGCCCGCCGCCACGCCGCGCGCCATCGTGGATCGGCTGGCCGCGGTGCTGCTGGAGGCGATGGAGGATCCGCAGATCGCCGCCCGGTTCCGCGAGGTCGGCGCCGAGCCCTGGCCACTCGGCACCGATGCCTACAACGCCTTCATCCGCGCCGAACAGGCGCGCTGGGCGGAGGTGGCGCGGGTGGCGGGCGCGACGGTGGAATAGGCGGGGCCGCAGCCGGTATCCTGCCGACCGGTTCACGCCCTCCGGCTGCGCCTTCGGACGACCGGGCGGCATGACAGCGATTCACGCCCCCGGTGCTTCCACCTCGGGCGATCGCGGTCTAGCGCTTGAGCGCCGGGTCCTCGCCATGGCTGTGCCTGGCGCCCTCGCGCTCGGCCTGGCGCAGCGCCTCGCCCTCCTTGCCTTCGATGGCCTTGGCGGCATCGCGCGCTGCGGGCCCGGCCTTGCCGCTCTCGGCGAAGCGCCTCGTGGCCTCGTTATAGGCGCGGGCGCCGCTCTGGCTGCCTTCACCCTCATTGGCGCCCGGCTTGGCCGCGCGATCCTGCGCGGGGGTCTTGCCTTCGGTCATCTGCCTGGCCTCCGCCCGGGATGGGCAGGGATTCAATGCACCGCGCGGAAGGGGGTTCCCGGCCCGGCCAAGCTCGGGAGGGCGCTCGAATTGGCGCATCACGTCCCGGTTCCCCCCGGAATTCCCGCGGCAAGGGGTATTCGCCCTGCCCCTGCCCCTGCCCCTGCCCCTGGCGCAATGGCGCGGGAAGCGGCGCATCGCCCATCAGGGCCGATCCGACGCGGCGAGTGGCCGCCAGGAGCATGCGCGCCGGGCGCGAGAGGGCTCCCTCGCGCGGAACCAGCGCCTGGGCTTCCACGATGACCTGCGGGCGCAGCCGCAGGCGGAGGATGCCCGGCTCCCGCTCCCCCATCAGAAGGAACGGGTCGACCACGGCGACTCCCACGCCCGCGCGGACCAGCGCGAGTGCCACCGAGGACTGGTTGACCTCGAGCGCGATCCGGCGAGGGACGCCCGCCTCGTGGAAGCTCCGCTCGACCAGGCTCCCGAGCGGCAGGCTGCTGCTGAAGGAAATGAGCGGGTAGGGCGCCAGGTCGCGGGGCTCGACCGTGTGGCGGCCCGCGAGCGGGCTGTCGGGATGCGCGATGCAGACGAGCTCGCCGGTGCAGAGCGGCACCAGCCTCGCATCGACATCGGCGATCGGCGTGAGCACGAGGCCGAAATCGACGCTCCCCTGCATCACCGTCTCCACCACCGCGATGTTGTCCATGGCCTGCACCGTGACCTGGATGCGCGGGCGTGTGCGCCGGAAGGCGGCGATGGCGGATGGCAGGAGGCTGTCGGCGAGCGCCGGCGTGACCGCGACGACGACGGAGCCGACGCTCGCGTCGCGCATGTCCTCGATCAGCCGGTTGATGCGCTCGACCCCGGAGAAGACCCGCTCGATATCGTCCAGGAAGACGCGCAGCTCCGGGGTCGGCTGCAGCCGGCCCTGCCGCCGCACGAAAAGCGGGAAGCCGGCCGCCGCGGCGCATTCGCGCAGCATCATGCTGACCGCGGGCTGCGACACGCGGAGGTCCGAAGCCGCCGCGGTGACCGCCCCGTGCCGGGCCACGGCCCGCAGGACCTCCAACTGCCGGAAGCTCAATCCCATCAGGTCATCTTACATAGAGCCGGCAAAAACCCGGTTGAACTTATTATTCAGGCGCCCCACGATGCGCCGCAGCCCGCCCGGAGCAGAAGGCGGGCCAAACCCTGCGGGCGGACCTCCATGCTCATCACGGCAGTGGAATCCTCGGTCGTGTCGCTGCCCTTCTCGATGGGCGGCCCGCACCCTGGATCCGCCGGCCAGCCCTGGGATCGGCTCGAGATCCTGCTGATCCGGGTGGAGACGGAGGATGGCCTGGTCGGCTGGGGCGAGGCCTTCGGCCATGCCGCCACCGCGGCCACCAAGGCGGCGCTCGACAGCATCGTGGCGCCGCTCGTAGTGGGCCGGGACGCCGGCGACATCGAGGCGCTGACGCGCCGGGTGCTGCACGGCGTGCACCTGCTCGGGCGCAACGGCCCCTTCGTCTATGCCTTCTCAGGGATAGAGATCGCCCTCTGGGACCTGCTCGGGAAGCGCACCGGCCAGCCGCTGCACCGGCTGCTCGGCGGCGGCGTGCCCGGGCCGCTCGACGCCTATGCCAGCCTGCTCTCCTATGGCGGCGACCTCGGGCTCGTGGCGCGCAACACGGCGGAAGCCCGGGCGCAGGGCTATCGGCACGTGAAGCTGCACGAGCTCACGCGGGACGCGGTGCTCGCCGCGCAGGCGGCGGCGCCGGACGCGGCGGTGATGCTGGACGTCAACTGCGCATGGACCCCGCCGGTGGCGCGCGGCATGGCGGCCGGGCTGGCGCAGGACGGGCTGCTCTGGCTGGAGGAGCCGGTCTGGCCACCCGAGGACGCCGCGGGCCTCGCCAGCCTGCGCCGCTATGGCATCCCGCTCTCGGCCGGCGAGAACACCGCCGGCCTCTTCGGCTTCCGCGCGCTGATGGAAGCCGGTGCCATCGATATCGCGCAGCCGAGCGTGACCAAGATCGGCGGCATCGGCGAGATGCGGCGCGTGATCACGCTCGGGCAGGCGCATGGCGTCGAGGTCGTGCCGCACAGCCCCTATTTCGGCCCCGGCTTCATCGCGACACTCCATCTCGCGGCCGCGCTGATCGAGCGCCCGCTGATCGAGGTCCTCTGGCTCGAGATGGAGGCCAATCCCTTCGACCCCTGGGTCCGCGCGCGGGACGGCAAGCTGGCGGTGCCGGCCGGGCCCGGCCTCGGCTGCGATCCCGACCCCGGGATCCTCGCGCGCTACACCAGGGCGCCGCCGACGCGCACCGGGGCGGCGAAGACATGAGGGCCGGCACCGAGGCCGGCCGCGGGGGCCCGACTACCCCGGTGCCATCAAGGGCAGCCGGCCGACAACCATGAGGGAACATGCCATGAAGACCACGCGTCGCGGTCTGACATTCGGCGGGGCCAGCCTGGCCGCGGCCGCCGGCTTCGGCCTCGCCCGCCCGGCCATCGCCCAGGGCGACCCCATCCGCATCGGCTGGCTCGCGGCCCTCACCGGGCCGAGCTCCGCCCCGGCGATCGGGTTCGACCGCGGCGTGCACCACGCCGTGGACGCGATCAACGCCGCCGGCGGCGTGCGCGGCCGCAAGATCGAGCTGATCGTCCGCGACACCCAGGGCGACCCGACCAAGGCGGTGAATGCGGCGCAGGAGATGATCAGCCGCGCCCGGGTGCATGCGATCTGGGGGCCGACGAATTCGGGCGAGTCCCTGGCCACCACCCCGATCATGGCGCGCGCCAAGATGCCCGATATCCATCCCTGCTTCGTCGACAGCCTGATCGACACCACCAAATACCCCAATGCCTTCCGCATGGCCCCCTCGAACAGCCAGATCGACGATGCGGTGAGCGGCTACGGCGTCGATGTCATGAAGCTGAAGCGCTTCGCGGTGATCGGCGACACCACCGGCTACGGCACCACGACCGTCAACAGCTCCGCCGCCGCCTTTGCCAAGCGCGGCGCCGAGGTGGTCTACAAGGCCACGATCGACGCGACCCAGCCCGATGTCACGCCGGACATGCTGCGCATGCGCAATGGCGGCGCCGAGGCCATCGCGGTCTGGAGCGTCTCGCCCGGGCTGATCTCGCGGCTCATGAACACCCGTGCGAACATGGGCTGGGACGTGGCCTTCATCGGCCATCCCGCGATGGGCTCGGGCGAGGTCGGGAACCTGATCGCCAAGCCGGAGAACTGGCAGAAGACCTATATCCTCGGCTTCAAGAACTGCAGCTTCGGGGCCGATGACCGGCTGCCGGCCCATGTGCAGGAATTCGTGGACGGCGTCCGCGGCAAGATCACGCTCGAGGACACCACCCTGTGGTGGGTGCTGGCGGGCGTGGACGCGATCAACCTGATCGCGCGCGCGGTGCAGGAAGGCGGCAACACCGAGGCCGCGTCCATCATCGGCTACTGGAACACGGTGCGGAACTACCCGGGCCTCTTTGCCAGCTACAGCTGGTCGCCCACCGACCACAACGGGCTGCCGCTGTCGGACCTGGTCATGTCCGAGGCCAATACCCAGCGGCTGGGCGCCTACAAGCTGGCGCCGGGCTATGGCTGAGGCCGGCTGGGACCGGACGCCGCCATGCTCATCGCCATCGTCATGTCCGGTCTCGCCATCGGCGCCGTCTATGCGCTGATTGGCGTGACCTACAACGTGATGTTCTCGGCCTCGCGGGTGATGAGCTTCACCGCGGGGCAGCTCGGCATGCTGGGCGGGGTGCTGGGCGCGGGTTTCATCGGCGTGCTCGGCCTGCCCGCGATCCTGGGCTTCGCGCTCACCCTCGCCGCCTGCGCCCTGTTCGGCGTGCTGACCGAGATCGTCGCCGTCCGCCCCGTGCTCAAGAGCCTGGAGCAGCACCTCTATGTGCTCTCCACCCTGGCGCTCGCGCTGATGGTGCAGCAATTCGCCGCCATCGAGTGGAGCACCGAGCCGCAGCCCTTCCCGCAACTGCTCGGCTTCGGCGGCGGCGGCCCCGGGGACGAAAAGTTCTGGCTGCCGATGCTCGCCTGCGCGGCGGTGGTGGTGGGGCTTGAGCTGCTCTACCGTCACACGCTGGTCGGCCGCGCCTTCCTGGCGATCGCGGAGGATAATTTCGCCGCGCGCGCGCTCGGCCTGCCGGAACGCAACCTGCGCATGGCGAGCTACGCCCTGGCGGGGGTGATCGGCGGCCTCGCCGGCTTCGCCTCCGGGCAGTTGCTGCTGGCCTTCTTCGCCAATGGCGCCATGCTGAACTTCTACGGCTTCGTCCCCGTGGCGCTCGGCGGCATGGGCAACAACCGGGGCGCCATCATCAGCGGGCTGGCGCTGGGCGTGTTCCAGCAGGCGGCGTATTTCACCGTTGGTGGCGTCTTCGCCTCGGTCGCGGTCTTCGCGGTCTTCATCATAGTGCTGCTGGCGGCGCCGCAGGGGCTCTTCGGCGCGGCGCCGCAGCGGCGGGTATGAACGGTCATTGCACATGAGTGAAGCAGCAGGCCGGGCGGCACCGGTGCAACGCGGCGGCACGGGCGAGACCCTGCGCCAGGTGGTGCCCTTCGTCCTCATCTTCGGCGCGGGCCTGCTCCTGCCCGCGGTCAGCAACGACTACTGGACCCTGATCGCCACACGCGCGGCGATCTACTGGGTCCTGGTCTCCGGCCTGAACCTGGTGGTGGGCTTCGCCGGGCAACTGGCGATCGGCTGGGTGGCGCTGCTGACCCTCGGTGCCTACACCACCAGCGTGCTCGTGCTCGGCAACGTGCTCCCGCCGCTGCCGGCCTTCGCCGCATTCGCCGTGGCGGCGCTGGTCGGCGCCGCCTTCGGGCTGCTCATCGGCCTGCCCGCGCTGCGGCTACGGACCTTCTACTTCGCCATGACGACGCTGGGCTTCGCTACCATCGTGACCCAGATCGCCCTGGCCTGGCAGAGCGTGACCGGCGGCGGGATCGGCGTGCCCGGCCCGATGCTGCCCGCGCCCTTCGACACGGCGCTGGGCTTCTACCTGCTCTGCCTGGCCCTCGCCGCCTTCTGCACCTGGATGACGGCGAATATCGCGCATAGCCGCTTCGGCCGCTCGCTGGTCGCCATCCGCGATGCCGAGGTGGCGGCCGAATCCGCCGGGATCTCCAAGCGCGGGATGCTGGGCGCGGTGTTCCTGTTCAGCGGCGCGGTCGCGGGCATCGCGGGCGGGCTCTTCGCCACCCTGCAATCCTACATCACGCCGGAAGCCTTCACCTTCGACCTCTCGGTGCTGTTCTTCATCGCCATCCTGATCGGCGGCCGCGGCTCCATCCTGGGCCCGCTGATCGCGACGGTGGTGCTGACCTGGCTGCCCGAATTCGCCGCCCCGCTGGTGGTCTGGTCCACCTTCCTCTACGCGGCGCTGCTGCTGCTGATCGTGCTCGCGGCGCCCGGCGGGATCGCCGCGCTGCTGGACTTCAGGAACCGGCGGCCGCTCGAGAGCAACCGCGCGATCCTGCCCCGGCCCGAGCTGCTGCCCGGGGTCCTGGGGCGGGGCGGCGCCCCGGGTAGCATCGCGCTGCGGGGCGTGGTCCTCAGCTTCGGCGGGGTGCGCGCGATCGACGGGCTGGACCTGACGATCGAGCGCGGCCAGGTGCATGGGCTGATCGGCCCGAACGGCTCGGGCAAGACCACGACGCTGAACGTGATCTGCGGCTTCTACACGCCGGAGGCCGGCAGCGTGACCCTCGACGGCGCGCCGCTGCCCCCGGGCGCGCCGCAGCAGCGGGCACCGTCCGGCATCGCCCGGACCTTCCAGACGCCGCGGCTGATCGGTGAGGCCTCGGTGCTGCAGAACGTGATGGTCGGCGGCACGATCCACGGCCGGGGCAGCTTCGCCGAATCGCTGCTGAGCCTGCCGCGGCACCGCGGCGACGAGGCCATGCTGCGGGAACAGGCGCTGCTGGCGCTGCGCAGCGTCGGGCTGGAGGCGCTGGCCGAGGTCCGCGCCGACCGGCTGCAGCACAGCGAGCTCCGCTTCATGGAGATCGCGCGGGCGCTGATGCTGCGCCCCCGCTTCCTGCTGCTCGACGAGCCCGCGGCCGGGCTATCGGCGGAGGAGATCCTGCGGCTCGGCGCGCTGATCCGCGCGATCAGCCGGCAGGGCACCGGCGTGCTGCTGGTCGAGCATCACGCCGACCTCATCTTTGATATCTGCGACCATGTCACCGTGCTGAATCTCGGCCGCGTCCTGGCCGCCGGCACGCCGGCGGAGATCCGTGTGCACAAGGAGGTCGTCAGTGCCTATCTCGGCGCCTGAAGGGCTGCTTGAGGTCAGCGGCCTCGAAGCCGGCTACGGCAAGATCGCCGTCCTGCACGGCGTCGGCCTGCAGGTCGGCACCGGCGAGGTCGTGTCGCTGCTCGGCCCGAACGGGGCGGGCAAGACGACGCTGCTGAGCGCCATCTCCGGCCTCCTGCCCTGGAGCGCCGGCAGCGTCCGCTTCGGCGGCCACGACATGCGGGATGCCGGCCCGCGCGAATCGGCGCGCGCCGGGCTGGTGCATGTCATCGAAGGCCACCGGATCTTCACCCAGATCACGGTGGCCGAGAACCTCCTGCTCGCCGGCTACGACCTGCCGCGGGGCGAGCGGGGCGCGCGCATCGAGGAAGCGCTGGGATTCTTTCCCGAGATCGCCGCCAAGCGCCACGAACGCGGCGGTGCGCTGAGCGGCGGGCAGCAGCAGATGCTGGCCGTGGCGCAGGGCCTGGTGCGGCGCCCGCGGCTGCTGATGCTGGACGAGCCCTCGGCGGGGCTTTCGCCGGTGCTGGTCGACCGCGTGCTGGACGTGGTGCGCAGGCTGCGCGGGGCCGGCACCGCGGTGCTCCTGGTCGAGCAGCTCATCGAAAAGGCGCTCGCCGTATCGGACCGGGTCTATGCGCTGGCCCAGGGCCGCGTGGTCCTGCAGGCGCCGGCCGACGAGTCGGACCTGCCGCGCCGGCTCGAACATGCCTATTTCGGCCAGGACGTCCCGGACGCGCTGAGCGTCTGACAGGCCCTGAAGCGCGGTGAAGGTCCAAGGAGGAAGGTGGTGATGCAAAGACGCAATCTGCTTGCCGGCGCGACGCTGCTCGCCGCCCCGGGCATCGCCCGTGCCCAGAATTTCAACCGGGCGCTCCGCATCATCGTGCCCAATGCTCCCGGCGGCACCAGCGACATCCTGGCGCGGCTGATCGCCGAGCCGCTCGGCCGCGCGCTCGGCCAGCCCGTCATCGTCGAGAACCGTGCCGGCGCCGGCGGCAATATCGGCGCCGACCTGGTGGCGAAGAGCCCGCCCGATGGCCATACCATGCTGCTGCTGGATGTCAGCGTGCTGGCCACCAACCCCAGCCTCTTCGCGCGCCTGCCCTTCGATGTGGAGCGCGACCTGGCGCCGGTGCAGATGCTGATCTACGCGCCCTATATCCTGGCGGTCAGCAAGGCCCTGCCGGTGCAGGACGCCGCCAGCCTGGTCGCCTATGCCAAGGCCAATCCCGGCAAGCTGAACGCCGCCAATTCCCGGCACCGGCACGCTGTCGCATATCGTCGCCCTGTCCCTTGCCGCGGCCTGGGGCACGGAGATGACCTCCGTCCCCTATCGCGGCGGCGCGCCGGCGCTGCTGGCGGTCGCCTCGAACGAGGCGCATCTCACCATGGCGGGCGCGACCCAGTCGCAACCCTTCGTGGTCAACGGGCAGATGCGGGGCATCGCCGTCTCCGGCCCGCACCGCCTCGCCAGCGTGCCGGATCTTCCGACCTTCCGCGAACTCGGCTGGCCGCATCCCGATGCCGGCACCTGGCAGGGGCTGCTGGTGCAGGGCAATACGCCGCCGGCGACGGTGGCGCGGCTGGAGACCGAGGTGAAGAAGGTGCTGGAGGAACCGGCGCTCCGCACCCGCATCGCCGAACTGGGCGGCGAGGTGCGGGCCGATGGCGCCGAGGCCTTCCGCCGCCGGCTGCGGGCCGATACCGAAAGCCTCGGCCAGGTGATCCGCACCAACAACATCCGCCTGGACCAGTAGCCCGGATGGCCGGTGCGGCGGCGCCTTGCATCCTGCGGCCCGGTTCACGCCCTCCGGCTGCGCCTGCGGACGACCGGGCCGCTCAGGCTTTCTCAACCCATGGCGGCCTAGACCTCCTGAACCACGGCGCAGCGCAGGCGGCCGTGGCCGGAGGGGCATGGCAACCGTCACGGGCAGCGCGGGCGATGACGGGCTGGTGGGCACGACGGGCAATGACAGCCTGGCGGGCGGCGCCGGCCAGGATGCCTTGCAGGGTGGCGCCGGGAACGACACCCTGCTCGGCGGCGATGGCAACGACACGCTGCTGGGCGGTGCCGGCGCGGATGTGCTGACGGGCGGCACCGGAGCGGACCGCTTCATCCTGCAGACGGCCGGCGCCGCCAGCCTGGACTCCACCCTCGCCGCGATCACCCGCATCACCGATTTCACCGCAGCCGAGGGCGACCTGCTGGTGCTGCGCGGCCAGGCGGCGGGGGTCAGCCTGTATCCCATCGCCACCGGCAGCTTCGCGCCGCCGGGCGGCCCGCTGCTGCCGGTGGGCTTCGCCGGGGCGCTGCCGGCGCGGGCGGCACCCTTGGCCGACATGACGCTCCCGGACCCGACCGGGGGCGGCGCCTGGCTGCTCTACTGGCTGCCCGCGGCGGCAGGGGATGGCGGCTGGCTGCTGCTGGATGCCGACCGCAACGGGGTGCTCGGCGCCGGCGACCTGGTGGTGCGGCTGGACCTGCCCGGCGGCGGCACCATCACCGCCGCCAGCTTCGTCGCCGGCACCTTCGCCACCCTCGGCAGCATGGTGGGCGATGCGCTGAGCGGCGGCGCGGGGGATGACAGCATCCTGGGCTTCGCCGGCAATGACACCCTGCTGGGCGGCGAGGGCAACGACACCCTGCTGGGCGGCGAGGGCGAGGACAGCCTCTCCGGCGGCGCCGGCTTCGACAGCCTGCTGGGCGGCGACGGCGACGACACGCTGCTGGGCGGCGCCGAGACCGATATCCTGGATGGCGGTGCCGGCCAGGACCGGTTGGATGGCGGCACCGGCAGCGACCTGCTGCTGGGCGGCGCCGGCAACGACCTGCTGCTGGGCGGCGAGGGCGAGGACACGCTGGAGGGCGGCCCCGGCAGCGACAGCCTCTTCGGCGGCACCGGCGCCGATGAATTCGTGCTGCAGGCCGAGCGGCGGGGCGCCTGGTCCAGCCTCGGTGCCATGGGTCTCGTCGTCGACTTCAGCCGCGCCGAGGGCGACCGGCTGCGACTCGGCAGTGCCCATCCCGGGCTGGCGGATGGCAGGGGCGCCACCGCCGGCACCTATACCGGCGAGGATGGCATCGCCCGCGCCCTGGTCTTCAGCGGCAGCCTGGCGGCCCGCGGCAGCATCGAGGCCGGGATGCGGCTGCCGCCGCAGCCGCTTCCGGGCCTCGACGCCTATCAGGTCTTCTGGGTGCCGGCGCTGGAGGGCGGCGGCTGGCTGGTGCTCGACCTCGACCGCAATGGCCGGCTGGACGCGGCGGATTTCGTGGCGCGGATCGGCTCCGATGCCGCCCCGGTCAGCATCGGCGCCGCGGATTTCGTGGCCGGCACCTTCTTCAGCCCGGGCGGCGGCAGCCTGGTGCGGGCCGGCACCGCCGCCGATGACACGCTGCTGGGCGGCAGCCTCGGCGAGACCTTCCTCGGCAGCGCCGGCAATGACCGGATCGAGGGCGGGGCCGGCGCCGCCAATGGGCTCAGCTATGCCGCCTTCACCGGGCCGGTGCTGCTGCGGATCGGCGCCGATGGATCAGGCACGGCGGAAAAGCCGGGCGGCGGCACCGACAGCTTCACCGGCATCCAGGCCATCGCCGGCGGCGCGGGCGCCGACCGGCTGGATGCCGGCGCCGCCACCGCCGGCTTCTTCGTGCTCAGCCTGGAGGGCCGCGCCGGGGACGACACCATCATTGGCAATGGCGGCGCGGCGGTTCAGGCCAGCTATGGCGCCAGCCCCGGCGCGGTGCTGGTCGACCTGCATCTCGGCAGCGCGCAGGATGGCTGGGGCGGCACCGATACCCTGGTGAACCTGCGTCGGGTCACCGCCACCTCCGCCTGGAACGACACGATCCTCGGCTCCGCCTTCGATGATGTGTTCCTGTCGGGCGCCAGCGGCAACAAGGTCTTCGACGGCCGCGCCGGGCGCGACGAATACCGCTATGCCGGCACCGGCAATGTCACCATCGTGCTGGCCAGCACGGTCTTCGGCAATCTCGTGGAGGGCCCCTATGCGCTGAAGCCCGGCGGCACCGACCGGCTCTCCGGCATCGAGATCGCGGCGGGCGGCAGCGGCGACGACAGCATCCGGGGCAGCGTCGCGGCGGAGCGCCTGGCCGGCGGCATGGGCAACGACATGCTGGATGGCGGCGGCGGCGACGATCTCGTCTTCTACGACTACATCAGCGCCGGCGCGGCCCTGCCGCAGCAGGGCGTGGTGCTGGACCTCACCGCCGGCACCGCGACCGACCCCTGGGGCGGCACGGATGTGCTGCGCAACCTGCTCTCCGCCTGGGGCTCGCAACTCGGCGACGACATGACCGGCCGGGCGGTGACGGGCTTCCGCACCTGGCTGCGCGGCCTGGCCGGCGACGACACGCTACGCGCGCCCCTGGCCGGTTCGCTGGTCGGTGCCGATTACGCCACCGACCCGGCTGGTATCCTGGCCGATCTGGCGACCGGCACGGTGGCGGATGGCTGGGGCGGCATCGACCGGCTGGTGCTGATCGACCATCTGCGCGGCAGCGGCTTCGCCGACAGCATCACCGGCAATGCCGCGGCGAATTGGCTGGAGGGCGGCGCCGGCGACGACACGCTGGATGGCGGCGCTGGCGCGGATACGCTGACCGGCGGCACCGGCAACGACACCTATCATGTCGGCAGCCAGGCCGACCTGGTCATCGAGGCGGCGGACGAGGGCAACGACACCGTCATCGCGACGGGCAGCTACTACCTGACAGCCAATGTCGAGAACCTGGTCCTCGCTGCGGGGGCCGGTGCCCTGTTCGGCGTCGGCAATGCGCTGGCCAACCTGATGCTGGGCAATGAGGACAACAATCGACTACTCGCCGGCATTGGCAACGACACGATCCGGGGCAATGCCGGCAACGATCTGCTTTATGGCGAGGCCGGGAATGACAGTCTCGATGGCGGATCCGGTATCGATTATCTGTTCGGCGGCGCCGGCAACGACACACTGGACGGCGGCGACAATCCCGATGCACTCTATGGCGAGGATGGTTCCGACCTGATCTACGGCGGTGTGGGTTTCTACACCGATATCCTGGTGGGCGGGGCCGGCAACGACACGCTCGACGGCTCCGCCCGACCAGGTGCCGGTCCGCGCAACCTCGGCGAATACGACTTGCTGAACGGTGGGCCGGGCGATGATGACTACTACGTGGACACGCCCTTCGACCTGACCTTCGAGGCATTCAACGAAGGCATCGACACCGTCTATGCCGATATCGTCGGTGCCGGCTACTATCTGTGGCCGAATACCGAGAGGCTGATCCTACTTGGCATCACGCCCTTCGGGGTCGGCAACCTCCTCGACAACCTGCTGATCGGCAACAGCATCGGCAACTGGCTGCTGGGAGGGGCCGGCAACGACACCATCAATGGCATGGGCGGGGATGACGTGCTGTTCGGCCAAGCCGGCGCCGACCAGTTCATCTTCCAGAAAGGCTCGGGCGTCGACACGATCGGTGATTTCCTGCCGGGCCAGGACAGGATTCAGTTGACCGGCTTCGGCTGCACCGCCTTCTCGCAGGTATTGGCCTGGACACGGGAGGTCGGCCCGCATCTCGCGATCAGTGCAGCGCCCGGCGACACCCTTGTCCTGCACAATGTTCAGAAGGCCAGCCTGACCGCCGCGGATTTCCTGTTCGACTGATGCCAAGGGCCTCCAGCACCATCGAGATTGCACCTGACACTGATGGCGGCTGCCCGTGACCGATCATCCGCCGCTTCAAACCTCGGGCACAAACCTGCGGTCTGCTTGGCTTCACGGCACCGGCGGCGGGCCGCAGTCTTCGCCTCGGCGCGGGTCGAAGCCTCGTGCCGCTGGTCTGTGTCATGGCCATTGGCCTCTTGTATGAAGATCTCAGCCCGGCTCCAGCCGCAGCACCCGGCCGCTCACCTCGTCGGTCAGGATGTAGAGGAAGCCCTCCGGCCCCTGGATCACCTGGCGCAGCCGCGCCTGCCGCCAGAGCAGCCTTTCCTCGCCGACCACCCGGTCGCCCTCGGTGCCGAGCCGCACCAGGCCGGGCGGGTTCAGCGCCGCCAGGAAGAGGCTGCCGCGCCAGCCGGGAAAGGCATTGCCGGTATAGAAAGCCATACCTGACGGGCTGACCGAGGGCACCCAGACATGGATCGGATCCAGCATGTCTGGTCGCGACACGCCCTCGCCGATGCGCGATCCGTCATAGTCCACGCCATGCGTCACCACCGGCCAGCCGTAATTGCCGCCCGGGCGGATCAGGTTCACCTCGTCGCCGCCGCGGGCGCCGAATTCCCGCTTCCCAGAGGCTGCCGGTCCAGGGGCTGAAGGCCAGGCCCTGCGGGTTGCGATGGCCATAGGAGAAGATCTCCGGCCGCACCCCCGGTCGCCCGGCAAAGGGATTGTCGGCCAGCGCCGCGCCGTTGCGCGAGACCCGGAGAATCTTGCCGGCCAGGTCGTCCAGCCGCTGCGCCCGCAGCTTGGTGACGAAGCGGTCGCCGGTGGAGAGGAACAGCGCCCCGTCCCGGCCGAAGGCGATGCGGCAGCCGAAGTGGTTGCGGCCGCGGGCCTGGGGCGGGGTGGCGTCCAGCAACGGCGTCACCGCTTCCAGCGCATCGGCCTCGGGCGCCAGGCGGGCGCGGGCGAGGCGGGTCGCTGCGCCGGTCTGGCCCCCGTCCCGCACCAGCGCGGCGTAGCAGAGGTAGACCTCCCGCGTCGTGGCGAAATCAGGCGCCAGCGCCAAGTCCAGCAGCCCGCCCTGGCCTTCCGCCTCCACCGTCGGCACGCCCCGCAGCGGCGGCGAGACGCGGCCGTCACGGCCGATCAGCCGCAGCCGGCCCGGCCGTTCCGTGACCAGCAGGCGCCCATCCGGCAGGAAGGCGCCGCCCCAGGGCCGTTCCAGCCCAGTGGCGAATTGGGTGACGCGGAAACTCGCGCGTTCCGAGGTGACGGGCGCCTGCGCCCTGGCCATGGGCGCGGCGAGCAGCAGCAGGGTGGCCAGCAGGAGGGGACGCATGCTGGCGAAGTAGGGGCTGGCAGCCGCGGCGCAAGCGGGTGGTGATGGTAGCGATCTGCCCGGCCATGGCGGCGCGGGCATCCGCCCCTCCTGGCCTCGCTGCTCAGGGCGTCGCCAGGGTCACGGTCCGGTCCACGACGGGCGCCTTCCGCACCCTCTCGGCGGGCATGATCGAGAAGGGGCGCTCCACCAGCAGGAACAGCAGCGCGGAGCCGACCAGGGTCAGCAGGAAGGCGGGCGGCAGCAGCACCCAGAAGGCCATCTCGCCGAGCCGATGCACCGCCGGCAGGAAGCCCAGCACGAAGAAGACCATCTTCAGGACCAGGCCATGCACGAGGTAGTAGGAATAGCTCATATTGCCGAGCCACCGCAGCGGCCGGACGACCAGCATCCCGGCGACCGGCCCGCGATGCGCGAAGCCGGCGGCGCAGAGCAGGAAGCAGGTGGCAAAGAGCGCGGTGAACTTCGCAGCGCCCGGCAGGTCCTGGAGCAGCACGAAGCCGCAGGCGGGTATCGCCGCCAGGGCCGCCGGATCCAGGGCGGGGCCGGCCCTGGGGCGGCTCCTGAGGGCCGGCAGCAGCTCGGCGAGGATCATGCCGCAGGCGAACATGCCCATCCGGGGATGCGGCAGTTGCAGCACCTGAGCGGCGATGACGGCTGCCAGGAACACCGCGACCCTGGCCCCTGGACGCCATGCCCGCAGGCGCAGCATGGCGATCAGCAGGGGCACCGTCAGGTAGAAGAACATCTCATAGCTGAGCGACCAGGCGACGGTGATGATCGGCTCGATGCTGAAGATGCCGGGAAGCAGCAGGAGATTCGCCAGCACGTAGACGAAGCCGTTCCAGGCCCCGCTCGGCAGCTTGCTCTCGGAGGGCAGCAGGAAGGAAAGCACCAGATAGACGCCGAGGAGCACCGCGAAGGCGGGGTAGAGGCGCTGCACGCGCCGGCGCATGAAGCCGGGGAAGGGCTGCGGCCTGCGGATCAGGGTGCCGTAGATCAGGTAGCCGCTCAGCACGAAGAACAGATCCACGCCGGCATGGCCGACGGTCCGCAGCACCGCGGCGACCGGCAGGGCCAGGCCCATGATGTAGGGATCGACCAGGGTGCAGTAGTGGACGAAGAAGACGAGGATGACGGCGATGCCGCGCAGGCCTTCCATCGGCAGCAGCCGGCTGGCCTCGGCCTGGCCGAGTTCGAACCACTCCGCGAGGCGGGTCGGAAGCCTTCCCTGCCGCAACGCCATGCGCCACCCCTGGACCATCACCCCCCCACGGGGGAGAGGGCACAGCCGATAGACTGCTTGCGCCGGCGCAATGCCGTCAACCCGGGAGTTTGCCCCACGCCGCGCCGGTCCAGCGGGTGGCGGGAGCGGCAGGGGAAAGGGGCAGGCCAGCCGATGGCCCTATCGGCCGGCCTGTTTCGCGAGATCGGCCCGGGAAGGCCTGCCGCCGCTGATGCGGGGCCTCAGCCCTCGCCGATATTCCCCGCAATCCAGTCCTTCAGCGCGCCCTTGGGCAGCGCGCCCACCTTGGTGTCCAGCAGCTTGCCGTCCTTGAACAGCAGCATGGTGGGGATGCCGCGCACCGCGTATTCGTTCGGCGTCATCGGGTTCTCGTCGATGTTCACCTTCGCGATGGTGAGCTTGCCGTCATACTCCTTCGCGATGTCATCGAGGATCGGCCCGACCATCCGGCAGGGGCCGCACCACTCCGCCCAGAAGTCCACCAGCACCGGGCCGGAGGATTCCAGCACGTCCTGCTTGAAGCTTTCGTCGGTGACGGCCTTGGTCAGTTCGCTCATGGTTTCGGCTGCCTCGCTCCGGGGATCGGCCCCATTCTTGCCGCAAAGTCGGGCGGCGGGGCCTCGCGGTCAAGGATTCCGAAAAAGCGGGGCCGATATGCGTGCCATGCGTAACCTTACGGTTCATGCCCATCCAGCAGCGCCGGCGGCAGCGGCATGAGCCGGGCGCCATAGGTCCAGACCAGGGCGCACTCCACTTCCCGGCCTGGAAAAGCCTGTCGCAGCACGGCCCGATAGGCGGCCATCTGCCGGAGATAGAGCGGCGCCACATCCTCTGCCCTGGCCGGGGGCGGGCGGTTGGTCTTGTAGTCCAGCACCTGCACCCGCGTTTCCGTCACCACCAGGCGGTCCACCTGGCCGGCGACCAGGTGGCCGCCCACCCTTCCGGCGATCGGCGCCTCGGCCAGGCTGTCCGGGCCGAAGGCAGCGGCGATCTCCGGCAGGGCGAGCAGGGCCAGCACCTCGGCCAGCACCTCCGCCTGGTCCGGCTCGGCCAAGCCATGGCCGGGGCGGGCGAGGAAGCGGCGGCCAGCGGCCTCGCGCTCGGCGGGCGCGCGCTCCGGCAGGTGCTGCAACAGGGCATGCACCAGGCGGCCACGGCGGAAGCGGCGGCCCCCCGGGTCGGCGGCGCCATGCGGGGCGGCGGCGGGGGTCTCCTGCTCGCCCGGCAGGGCGGAGGGGGCGAGGGCCTCCTCCGCCGCCTCGGGCGGGGCGGGGCGGGTGGCCCAGCCGGGCAGGCTCTCGGCGGCGAGGATTTCGGCGGCGGCACGATCCTCGGCGGGCGGCACGGTCTGGGCGCAGTCCAGCCGCCAGGCGGGGGCGCCGGCGAAGTCGCAGGGGGGCGGGGGCGCCGAAGGCCAAGTGGTCGAAGGGCAGTTCCGCCGCGCCCCTCTCGCGCAGGCGGCGGAAGCCCTGGGCCACCATCCCGTGCCATTCCTCGGGCTCGTCGCCCCAGCCGCAGACCAGCAGCCGGTCCTCGGCGCGGGTCAGCGCCACATAGAGCAGCCGGTTTTCCTCCTCCCGCCGCTTCGTCTCCTCGGCCTGGAGCACGGCGCGATAGGCGGGGGCGTGGAATTCCTTGCGGTTCTTCGGCGCCCAGAGGGGCAGGTCGTTGCCCTCGGCCCCGGTCCAGCGCAGCGCCTTCTCGCCCTTTCCCGCGCCGATATCGGGCAGGATGACGATTGGCGCCTGCAAGCCCTTGGCGCCATGCACGGTCATGATGCGCACCGCATCGGCGCCGCTCTCGGCCTCCCGCTTCACCTCGGCGCCGCCGCGGCGCAGCCAGTGGACGAAGCCCTGCAGGCTCGGCGGCTGCTGCCGCTCATAGGTGAGCGCCGCGTTCAGCACCTCATCCAGCGGGTCCGCCGCATCGGGGCCGAGCCGCGCCAGCAATTTCGCCCGCCCGCCGAGGCCACCCAGCGCCCGCTCCCCCAGCACCTCCGCCAGCAGCGCATGCGGGGTGATGAGATCGGCGCGGTCGGCCAGCGCCGCCAGCCAGTCCGCCACCGCGCCGAGCGGCGTCTCCGCGCCCCGTTCCGCCATCAGCGCGCCCCAGAGCGAGCCGCTGCGGCCATGCGCCAGGCCGAACAGCGCCGCCTCCCCCAGCCCGATCAGGGGGCTCTTCAGCAGCGCAGCCAATTGCAGGTCGTCTTCCGGCAGCAGCAGCACGTCGCACAGCGCGAGCAGGTCCTGCACCGCGATCTGCTCCACCAGCGCGAGGCGATCGACGCCGCCCACCGGCACGTCGCGCTCCTTCAGCGCGCGCACCAGGCGCTGCACGAATTCGGTTCGGCGACGGACCAGCACCAGGATGTCGCCGGGCCGCACTGGGCGCGGCACCAGCGCCTCGGCACCCGTGGCGGGATCGCGGCGGCGGAGGCCGCGCGCCTCCAGCCGCTCGTGCCGGATCATATGCGCGATGCGCGCGGCCAGCGCCTCGGCCAGCAGCGCCGGCGCATCGGCCACGCGCTCCGGCCGTTCCGGCACCTGCCAGGGCAGCGGCTTCGGCTTTGCCGCCGGGCGCAGCAGCGGCCATAATTCCACGCAGCCGGCATGGCCGGCGCGGTCCGGCCGGTGCTCCAGCACCATGCCATCCGGCACCACCCCGGCCCGCGCCTCGCCCTCGGCGAAGACCGCATCCACCAGCGCCAGCACCGGCGCGGTGGAGCGGAAGGAGACATTGAGCTGCACCCGGCGGAAATCGCCGCCGATGCCGGTGACGCGGCTGCGGAAACTATCCTCCCATGTGCCGAAGCCGGCGGCATCGGCGCCCTGGAAGCCGTAGATCGACTGCTTGATGTCGCCCACCGCGAAGACGGTGCGGATGCGCTCGGCCGCCTGATTTCGCCGCTCCACCCCGGCGCCGGCGAAGAATTCCTCGGTCAGCGCCGCGGCGATGCCCCATTGCGCCGGGTTGGTGTCCTGCGCCTCGTCCAGCAGCACATGGTCCAGCCCGCCATCCAGCTTGAACAGCACCCAGGCGCTACCGGGGTCGCGCAGCACCTGCTGGGCGATGGCGATGAGGTCGTCATAGGCCAGCAGCCCGGCGGAGCGCTTGCGCGCCTCGTAGTGCCGCAGCACCGGGTCGGCCAGGGCCAGCAGCGCCTCGGTCGCGGCGAGCAGGCGGCAGGAGGCAAGCTGTTCCTGCACCGCCCGCAGCCGCGCCGCCTCCGCCTCCATCGCCGCATCGCCGGCCAGCGCGGTGCGGAGCGTGCCCTTGTCGGTATGGAAGATACCGTGCCAGTCCTGCCAGCGGGCCGCCCGATCCACCTCGCCCAGCGCCAGCCAGGCGCGCATCTTGCCGGCCAGCTCGCGCGGCGTCTTGTTCTTGTGGTTGAGCAGCGCCGCCGCCGCCTGGCCCACCGCATCCGGCACCTGGCACAGCGTCGCCACCACTGCCTGCTCATCCGCCCCATCCGGCAGGTCGAGCGCCTGGGCGAGCCGGAGCCGCATCCCCGCCACGCCGTTGCAGCCTTGCAGGCAGGCGGCGACGCGATGCCGCTCCCGCATCAGCGCCGCCACCACGGCGGAGAAATCCTCGGCCGAGACCAGCCCCGCCAGCAGCGCCAGGTTCTCCGGCGGTGCCTGGCCGCCGGCCAGCACGGCCTCCCGCGCATCGGCCAGCAACGCGGCGGCATCGGCCTCCTCCACCACGCTGAATTGCGGCGGCAGCCCCGCCTCCAGCGGGAAGGCGTGCAGCAGCGACTGGCAGAAGGAGTGGATGGTGGAGATCCGCATCCCGCCCGGCAATTCCAGCACCTGGGCGAAGAGCTGGCGCGCCCTGCTGCGCAGCGCCTCGCCGGGTTCGCAACCCAGCGCCTGCAACTGCGCATCGAGCCGCGCCTCATCGGCGCAGGCCCATTCGCCGAGGCGGCGGGCGAGGCGCGTCGCCATCTCCGCCGCCGCCGCCCTGGTGAAGGTGAGGCAGAGGATGCGGTTCGCCGCCTGGCCGTCCTGCAGCAGCAGGCGCAGCACGCGGTCGGTCAGCACCTTGGTCTTGCCGGAGCCCGCCGAGGCACCGACCCAGGCGGAGACCAGAGGGTCGGAGGCCAGTTTCTGCGCCAGTTCCGCCTGTTCGCGGGCCGGGACGGGCGCGTTCATGCCATGCCCCCGGTGTCTTCCGCACCGGCCCATTCGGCGATGCGCGAGAGGTGGTCGTATTCGCTGCCCGCCGGGTCGCGGCCGGGATGCGGGCGGGCGATGAAGGCGCCCTGTCCGAGCAGGAAGCGCAGCACCAGCCCGCGCAGGTTCTCCAGGGCGTCGCTGGCCAGTGTCTCGATCTCCTGCGCCTCCTCGCTCACGCCGCGCAACTCGCCCGGCTGCGGCCCGCCGGTGAGGCGCCAATAGAGCAGCGCCTCCGCCGTGCCGGCCGGGAGGTTCTGGAAGCCGCCCGCCGCGGCGATCGCCGCCTCCAGCACAAGCTGCGGTCGGCGCCCGTCCTTGGCCTGCACCACGGCCGGCAGGGTGCCGGTCTTGTAGTCGAAGATCGCCAGCCGGCCATTGGCCAGGATGTCGATGCGGTCGGCCCGGGCGGTGAGGGTCACGGCACGGCCATCGGCATGGCGCAGTTCCAGCCGGCCCGGCACTTCCGTGGCGCTGCGGGCAATGCCGCCGCCGCTCCGCGCCGCCTCCTCCTGCGCCAGGACGAATTCGCCGATGCGCAGCAGTCGCGGCCGCCAGAAGGCGACCAGCCCGGGCCGCGCGCCGCCGCGGGCCAGCGCCGCCTCGGCGGCCTCGGCGAACCAGGTCTCCGCCAGGTCGCGGCCGGGCCAGGGGCCGGTCGTGAGCCGGCGGATGAAGCGGGCCATCGCCTCATGCACCAGGTTGCCGTAATCCGCGGCGCCGATCTCGGCATCGAGGTCGTTCAGCGGCCGCAGCCGCAGCACCCGCCTTGCGTAATAGGCATAGGGGTCGGCGATCAGCGTCTCCACCTCGGTGACGGAGATCGCATCGGGCCGCGCCGCTGCCGGCGGGCAGGGTGCCGGGCGCTCGCAGGGCCTGACCTGCTCCGGCCGGTCGAGCCGCGCTGCCCAGCCCGGCGCCGCGCTGGCCGGCAGGGCCAGCCCGCCGGGATGCGCCGCGTCATGCTGCCCGGCCAGGAAGGTCTCGATACGGGTCAGCCAGCGGGCCGGCACGGTGGGGGCGCCGCCGCGCTTGGCCGCGCGCGAGAGCACCGCCTGCGGCGCGGCGCAGGCGGCCAGCAGGAAATCGGCGCAGACCCGGCCGATCCGGGCCTCGGGCTCCGGCAGGCCGAATTGGCCGCGCATCGGCCGGCTCATCCAGGGGCCGGGATCGGTGGCGAGCGGCCAGACCGTCTCGTCCAGGGCGCCGAGCACCACCCGATCGAAGGTCAGCAGCCGCGCCTCCAGCAGGCCGAGGATCTCGACGCGCGGATGCGCCCCCCTTCCCGCCCGCGGCTGCCGCGCAGGCTCGGCGCGGCGGCGCCGGCCATGGCGGCATCGAACAGCGCCGGCCAGGCGGCGGGCGAAAGCGGCCCGAGCGCCGCCATCGCCGGGCCGAGGCTGGCCAGATGCCCGGCCAGCGCCTCGCCCTCCGGCCCGGCATAGAGGCGCAGCCCGCCCGGCCGCTCCGCCGTGCCCGCCAGCGCCTCGGCCGCCGCCAGATGCGCGGCAAGCAGGTCGGCGGGTGGCCGGACAGGGCCTTCCGGCAGGGCGGTGAAACCGTCCAGCGCCGCCTCCAGCCGGTCCAGCAGCGCCATCACCTCGGCGCCGGCCTCCTCTTCGGCGCGGTCGCGGAAGGCGGCGCGGGCGGCCTCGCGCAGCCCCGCCAAGCCTGGCGCCGGGCGCGGCCCGCGCAGCGCCGCGCGTTCCAGCCGGCGGGCGGCGCGCAGCCAGGTGCCACGCTCCCAGCCGCCGGCGCAGAGCGGGTGCTTCAGCACCGACAGCAGCGGCACCGGCGCGAGATCGGCGGCCAGCATCCGCGCCAGCAGGCGGAGGAAGCCGCCGGCGGGGGTCTCGGCCAGGCTCTCGCCGGCACTGTCATCGGCGGTGACGCCGTGTCGCGCCAGTTCCGCCGAGACGCGGCGCGCGAGGTCGCGGTCCGGCGTCACCAGCGCGGCGCGGGCATGCGGGTTCTCCAGCGCCTCGCGCAGCGTGAGCGCGATGGCCGCCGCCTCCGCCTGGGCATCGGGGGCCAGTAGCAGCGAGAGCCCCTCGGTCGCCGCCTGCCACTGCGCCGGGCGGCGCGACTGCCAGGCGGGCAGCCCGGCCGCCGGGCGCAGCGCCATGCCGAGCAAGGCGGGGCGACCGGCCGGCACGGCGCGGGCCATGTCGTCTTCCGACCTCTCTCCTGGCAGGCAGCCGGGCCAGCGCCGCACATCCTCGCGCTGCGCGCCCAGCGCCTGCAACAGCCGCTGCTGGCCGCAGAAGGGATGCGTCGGCGCCTCGCGGATCGCTTCCCAGACCTCCTCGGCGCTGCGCTGGTCGACGCCGTGCAGCACCACCATGCCCCGAGGCAGTTCCGTCGCCACCACCCGCAGCAATTCCGCCGCCGCCGGGATGGTGCCGCCGACCCCGATGCCGGCGGCGATGACGGGGTGCTCGGGCGGCGCCGCCTGCCAGGCGCGGGTCTGGGCACGCAGCGCCTGCACGCGGCGCATGCCGATATCGAGCAGCCCCTCGCGTTGCAGGAAGCCCTGCCATTCCGCCACCACGCCCCGCATGAAGGTGAGCGTCACCTGCCAATGCGCCGCATGTTCCTCCGGCACCAGACCGGCCAGGCGCCGCAGCCATTCCTCGGCCAGTTCATCCGGCGGGCTGGCGGCGAGCAGGTCGAGGTCGCGTTCCTCCAGCGCGATCTCGTCCAGCAGGGTGGCCAGGGCGGCGGCCAGCGACCAGGCCTGTTCCGGCGTGGCCGGGCCGCCATAGCGCATCGGCAGGCGGCGCACGAGTTCGGTCAGTACCGCCTGGCGGCGCAGCGCATCCACCGCGGGCGGCAGGTCGAGCAGCGCGGGCAGCGCCAGCTCATCCGCATCCTCGGTCGAGAGCCCGGCCAGCGCCCGCATCCGCGGCAGCAGCAGCGCCTGGGGAATTCGCGACGCGCAGGAAGGCGGTGCGCAGCGCGCGGGCGGAGCGCCGGGTCGGCAGCAGGATGGTGACGCGGGAGAGCCGCTCCGGCGCCTCCGCAGGTTCTTCCCCTGGCATCTGCCGCAGCAGGCCGGCGGCGAGGCAATCCAGGAAGGGCAGGTGCGCCGGGATATCGAAGAGGTTCATGCCCTGCTGCTGGATGCGATCGCCTGTCTGGATCGACAGGGTCTAGAGCATACCGCGTCCGGGTGGAACCACAGGGCGATTCGCCTACCGGGATGGCCGGTGACGGAAAATTTTGGCTGTAACCGGGAGGATTATGATCTAGTGGCGCCAATTCGGGAGCCATGCGCCACCCGGCTTCGCCGGGGAGGAGACAGGTCATGAAACGCCGCGCCTTGCTCAGCGCCGCCACGACGCTGCCACTCCTGCCGCGCCCGGGACTGGCCCAGGCCGAGGGCCCCTGGCCGTCGCGGCCGCTCCGCATGGTCATCCCCTGGCCGCCCGGCCAGTCGACCGATGTGCAAGGCCGCCTGATCGCCCAGTTGCTGACCGAGCGCCTGGGCCAGCCGGTGGTGCCGGAGAACCGGCCCGGCGCCGGCGGGCAGATCGGCACCAATGCCGTCGCCAAGGCGGCGCCGGATGGCTATACGCTGCTCGCCGCCTCGATCGGGCCGATCAGCTTCCAGCCCCTGGTCAGCCGCACGCCCTACGATGTCGAGCGCGAATTGGCGCCGGTGGTGAGCTACGGCATCGCGCCTTTCATGCTGCTCGTGCGGTCGGATTTCCCAGCCACGGACCTCCGCGCCTTCCTGGCGCTGCTGCGCGCCAATCCCGGCAAGTACAGCCATAATTCCTCGGGCGTCGGCGGGGCGCAGCACCTGGTGACTGCGCTGTTCAACGCCAAGGCCGGAATCGAGGCGCTGCACGTGCCCTTCCAGGGCAGCGGACCGGCGCTGGCTGCGCTGCTCGGTGGCCATGTGAGCTACGGCATCGACACGCCGGCGGCGGCGATGCGGCTGGTGCAGGAGGGGCAGCTCCGGTCGCTCGGCATCACCACCGGGCGGCCTTCGGCGCTGCTGCCCGGCATGCCGCCGATCGCCGCAGCGGGTGGCCCGCCGGACTACGATATCGGCGGCTGGAACGGGCTGATGGCACCGGCCGGCACGCCGAAGCCGATCCTGGACCGGCTGGGGGCGGAGGTGCGGCAGGGCCTGGCGACGCCCGCGCTCCGCCGGCATTTCGAGGCGATCGGCGTCGAGGTCGAGGCGCGGGGACCGGAGGAATTCAGGGCGCTCCTGCGCGAGCTCTGGGGAACCTTCGGCGATCTGATCCGCCAGCTCGGGCTCCGGCTGGAGTAGCGCCGGGCCGCGCTATTGCCGGCCCGGCGGGTGTTTCAGAACGGCGCCCGGATCAGCCCTGCCTGCATCGCCGCCTCCGCCCGTTGCAGGTCGGGCGGGGTCGAGAGGTGGAACCAGACGCCGTCATGCACCAGCGCGAAAAGGCGGCCGGCCGCGATGGCGCGGTCATAGAGGCGGTTCAGGCTGAAGGGACCTTCCGGCGCGTCCTGGAACAGCGCCGGCGACAGGATCTGCACGCCAGCGAAGATATAGGGCGCCAACTCCCGCTCCTTCGGCCGCCGCAACTGGCCGATCGGGTCGAGCAGGAAATCGCCGCGCCCCACCTCGCCCTCCACCTGGGCGCTGCGGACCAGCAGCAGCAGCCCATCCATGCGCTCCGGGTCGAAGGCGGCAGCCAGGCGGGAGAGCGCCGGGGAGGGGCCGTTCAGCCAGACGCTGTCGCCGTTGACCACGGCGAAGGGGCCGGGGCCGAGCAAAGGCAGGGCGCGCGTCACGCCGCCGCCGGTTTCCAGCAGCACCTCCTCGCGTTGCAGGGTGATGCGCGGCGCCTGCCGCGTGGCGACCGCGGCGGCGACCTTCCCGGCCTGCCAATGCGCATTCACCACCGCGTCGGTGACGCCGGCTTCCTCCAGCCGGTCGAGCGCGCGGTCCAGCAGGCTGCGGCCCTGCAGCAGCAGCAGCGGCTTGGCGGTGGTCTCGGTCAGTGGCCGCATCCGCAGGCCGAGCCCGGCCGCCAGCACCATGGCATGGGAGAGGTCAATCATGCCTTCCTCCGATCGCTGGAGCGCAAGGCATGACAGGAGTCGGTGGGCATCATGCCTCCCCCCGATCGCTGGAGCGCCGCAGGGCGCGGAGGCGTGAAATCGGCGGGCATTATGCCTCCCTCCGATCGCTGGAGCGCCGCAGGGCGCGGAAGCGTGAATCGGCGGGCACTATGCAGCCTCCGTGCGGGATGGCGGGTTGCGGCGAAGCTCGTGCGGCACATGCGCGTCGAGGAAGTCCCGCAGCGGCGCGCAGGCCGGCTGCGACAGCGAGCGTTCGAGCAGCGCCCAGCAGCGCGGCCCATGCTTGAGGTAGTGCGGCTTGCCGTCCCGCCGGTCCAGCCGCACCCAGAGCGCGGCGACGCGCAGGTGCCGCTGCGCCCCATGTGCCGCCATGGCGCCGAGGAAATCGCCGCGGTCCAGCCCCGGCCGCAGTGCCAGGTAGCGCGCCAGCGCCGCGCGGCGCACCGCAGGCAGCACATCCCGCCGCGCATCCTCGACCAGCGAGACCAGGTCATAGGCGGGATGGCCGAGCGCCGCGTCCTGGAAATCCAGGATGCCGGTGCGGCGCGCGCCGCTGCGGCGGGGCAGGCGCATCAGGTTGGCGGGGAAGTAGTCGCGATGGACGAAGCCGCGCGCGCCCGCGAAGGGCGCCAGCATGGCCAGCAGCGCCGCCTCCAGGCCCGAGCGCACCGCTGCCTCCGGCGCGGCGCCGAAGGCTGCCGGCCACCACCAGTCGAGGAAGGTCGCGGCAGTGGCCTGCACCATCGCCGCCGCATCCCAGGCCGGCAGGCCGGGGGGTGGCGGCGCGGCATGCAGCGCCGCCAGCGCCTCGGCGGCTTCCTCATAGAGGGGCAGGGGGTCGGCGCCGGCATCGAGCAGCCCGGCATGGGTCGCCTCGCCGAAATCCTCGATCAGCAGGAAGCCGGCCGCGGCATCCTCCGCCAGGATCTCCGGTACCGAGAGGCCGGCAGCCAGCAGGTGCCGCGCCAGGAAGGCGAAGGGCCGCACATCCTCGGGCGGCGGCGCATCCATCAGCAGCGCCGGGCGCGGGCCGCCCAGCAGACGGGTATAGTGCCGGTGGCTGGCATCGGCGGGCAGGGGCTGCCGGGCGGCCGCGGCGAAGCCATGCGCGGCCAGGAAGGGTTCCGGGAACCTCATGCCAGCAGCGCCCCGAGGCGGCCGGCCCAGCCCGAGAACCTCGCCAGCCGCGCCTCCCCCGCTGGTCCATGCGCCAGGGCCAGGGTCAGCGCGGTGGGGTCCTCGGCGGTGGGGCGCAGCGCGCCCAGCCGGTCCGGCCATTCCACCAGCACGATCCCCTCCCGCGCCTCCTCCCAGCCGAGTTCGGTGAGGTCGGTCGGGCCGGAGAGTCGGTAGAGATCGAAATGATGCGCCATCCTGCCATCCGGCAGCTCGTAGGATTGCACCAGGGTGAAGCTGGGCGAGGGCACCTCCAGCGCCGGGTCGCCGGCCAGGTGCCGCAGGAACGCGCGGGCGAAGGCGCTTTTCCCGGCGCCGAGCGGGCCTTCCAGCAACAGCACATCCCCTGCCCGCGCCGCCGGGGCAAGGCGGGCGGCCAGGCGCCCGGTGGCCGCGAGATCTGGCAGATGCAGCGTGATCGGGCCTTCCATCGGATCGGAAACCTGGTGCCTGATGGTAGCAGAAGCGGGGCCCGGAGTATCGGGGCTCAGGGTCCGGGCAATCGGGCAGGGCGGTCGCAAGGGCGGTGTTCCGGGTTGCACGCGCCGGGTTTTGCGCGCTTTCGGGTCTTCCTCTATGACGCCCCGCTGGATCAAGGAAGACGGCAATGACGGCGATGGTGTCGGATGCACGCGCCGCGGTCACGACTGAGACGGATGTGGCGATCATCGGCGCCGGCCCGGTCGGGCTTTTCGCGGTGTTCGAATGCGGGATGCTGCGGATGCGCAGCGTGGTGATCGACGCCCTGGACGCGATCGGCGGCCAATGCGCCGCGCTCTACCCGGAGAAGCCGATCTTCGACATCCCGGCCCATCCGGCGATCGACGCGCAGGACCTGGTCGACCGGCTGGAGAAGCAGGCGGCGCCCTTCACGCCGCTCTATCTGCTCGGCCGCCGGGTGGAGGCGCTGCGCGAGGTGGACGGGATGTTCACGATCGGCACCTCGGCCGGCGACAGCATCAGGGCTCGCGCCGTCATCATCGCCGCCGGGGCCGGCGCCTTCGGCCCGAACCGGCCGCCGCTGGAGGGGCTGCACGGCTACGAGGCCAGCGGCGCGGTGCGCTACCTGGTCACCCGGCGGGAGGAGTTCCGCGGCCGCCGCGTGGTGATTGCCGGCGGCGGCGATTCCGCGGTGGACTGGGCATTGTCCCTGAAGGGCATCGCCAGGGTCACGGTGGTGCATCGCCGGCCGAAATCCCGCGCCGCCCCGGAAAGCGCCGCCCGGCTCGACGAGGCCGTGGCAAAGGGCGAGGTGGAGATGGCGATCCCCTACCAGCTGCATGGGCTGGAAGGCGACGGCGCGCGGCTCACCGGCGTCACGGTGGCAACGCTCAAGGGCGAGACCCGGGTGATCCCGGCCGACCACCTGCTGGCCTTCTACGGGCTGTCCATGGAACTCGGCCCGATCGCCGCCTGGGGGCTGGCGCTGGAGCGGAACCATGTCGCCGTGGCGCCCGCGACCTGCGAGACGAATATCCCCGGCATCCACGCGGTGGGCGACATCGCCACCTATCCCGGCAAGCTGAAGCTGATCCTGCAGGGCTTCAGCGAGGCCGCGATGGCAGCGCATGCCATCCATCCCCGGGTCTTCCCGGGGGAGGCACTGCATTTCGAATACAGCACCAGCAAGGGCGTGCCGGGGGCGGGTTAGAGCAAACTCCGTCTGGGTGGCGTCACCCGAGCGGAGTAAGTTGCTCGGCAGAACAAAAGACTACAGCGGATTCCGTGAGCCGATGCGAACGGAAAACGCTCTATCAGGCTGCTGAAATTCGCGCTGGATTAGCGGGCGTGGCGGGATTTGCCGGAGCTTTCGTCGGGCGCGCTGCCGCATACTGGCTGCCGGACGGGTTTTTCCGGTTTCTGTCGTGCCCTTCGGGCAGAGTCCGGGCGTCAGGCCGCCGCCAGCAGCTTCGGCAAGCGGACGAGATTGTAGGCGGCCATGGCGAAGGTGAACTGCCAGTCGATTTTGGGCAGCCCGCGATGGCGCGCCTTGCGCAGCCCGGCGATCGTCTTGGCCCAGCCGAACGCCTCCTCGATCCTTTTGCGGATGCGCAGACTGATCGCGTAGCCGGGGTGGCGGGTGGTGCGGCCGTCAATCGCCGAGCATCGTCCGCTGGTATTCTGCGCCAGATGCGGGGTCACGTTGATCTCGCGCAGTTCAGCCACGAAGTCCTGCGTATCGAAGCCCTTGTCGCCGCCCAGCGTGACCCGTTGCGGTCGCTCGCCATGGGGCTCGACCAGATGCAGCGCCGCCAGCCGCTCGGCATGGCCCGAAGCACGGGTGGCGACCGCGCCGACGATCAGCCCGTTGCGGTTCTCCATCAGGGCATGGCCCATGAAGCAGAGCTTGGCCTCCTTGCCCCGCCCCTTGCGGTAGAGCCGGGCATCCGGATCGGTCATTGAGGCATGGGTGTCGTTGCTTCGGCGCTGGCCATGGAAGTCCTGCTCGCCATTGCGGCCCGCGCCGGGTGGTGGGCCGGAGCCATCCTTCGGCCGGAAACTCTTGGTGCTGGCCCACGCCTCCAACAGCGTGCCATCCACCGAGAAGTGCTCGGTCGAGAGCAGCGCCTTGACCTTGGGCTGCGCCAGCACCGTGGCGAGGAACTTCACTGCCACATCGCCCGCCAACAGCCGGTCGCGGTTCTTGGTGAAGGTCGTGGCATCCCACACCGGGTCGTCGACGCCAAGCCCGACGAACCAGCGGAACAGCAGGTCGAACTCAATCCGTTCCACAAGCTGGCGCTCCGAGCGGATCGAGTAGAAGGCTTGCAGCAGCAGGGCGCGCAACAGCCGCTCGGGCGGGATCGAGGCCCGGCCGAAGGGCGAATAGAGCGCGCTGAACTCGGCCGATAGATCGGCCAGGGCGGCATTGACGATGCCCCGGATCACCCGCAGCGGATGATCGGTCCGGACCCGCTGCTCCAAATCCACGTAGCTGAACAGCGACCCAGCCACCGCATCACTGCCGCGCATCCCGGCTCCATCCCCTGCCGGGCGCAAGGAATCATGCAGGCGGCAATGCCGCAACGAATTTTAGCAGCCTGCTAGGCGCCGCCCTGCTTCCGCAGCAGTTCACCGAACCGGGCGGCGTCGCGGCGCGGGGCCTCGACCTTCAGGGTCACGGCGTCATCGGCGGGCAGGATGCTGGTGCAGCGCCGGTCGAGCGGGCCTTCGCGCACCAATGCCTCGATCGCCAGCTTGGCCGCCTCGGCATCGCGGAAGCGGCAGTGGAGGGTGACGGTGTCGGCGGCCGGCGCCGCCCCCCCTGTCCGGCATCATCTCATGCGGCGGCACTGCGCGGGCGCCCTGGGAGGCCGTGGCGGCGACGGGGTCGCTGGCGGGGAAGGTGTCTTCCACCCCGGTCTCGACATTGCGGTCGGGCGTCAATTCGGGGCGTTCGTTGCCCCGGGGCTTGCCGGTTTTGCTGGACATGGCGGTCCCCTCGATTTCCTGGTGGCGAACGCGCCGGCGGCGGAGATGGTTCACCGGCGCCGTTCCGCCCCCTGGTGCAAAAGGCCGGAAAGCCCGGCTCACAGGACGGGGCGCGGCGCGATATAGGAAAGATATCAGGGAGCGGCGCCGTGCCCGTCGCGGTGCCGGGGAAGCAGGATGGTAAGGCGGGCAGGGCGCCCTACCGCGCCAGCCTTTCCTCCCGCCACAGCCCCAGCTTCTCCTGCGCCGCCTTGTCGGAATAGCCGAACAGGATCAGTCGGTTTTCCGCCTGAAGTTGCAGCGCCTGCCAGGAGGGGACCACCAGCAGGTCGCGTTCCGCCAGGGCGAATTCGCGGCCCTCGACCAGGGCCATGCCGCGCCCCTCCACCACCACGAAGACGCTGCCATCGGTGCTGCGGCGCGCAAGCGTGGTGAAGCCGGCCGGCAGGTGGCGGACCTGAGCGGCGATGGTCGGCATCACCGGCCCGCCATCCGCCGGGTTCACGAATTCCAGGGCATGGCCGAGATGCGGGTCGGGCGCCTCGGCCGCCGCCAGGGCGAGCAGGCTCTCCCGCCATTCGGCATAGGGGTAGTGGAACAGCGGCTGCTGCGCCGGGCGGCGATCCGCAGCGGTGGCGCGGAAGGGCCGGAGGTTGCGGCCATAGCGGTGCAGGCTGTCGCCGGCAGGGATGGTTTCGCTCTGCGCCGGCTGGGGCAGGCGTTCGGCGAAGGAGGCGCCATAGAAGCGCACGGTCGGGATATCGAGCCCATCCAGCCAGATCATCGGTCGGCCGGAGGCATTGCCGTGGTCGTGCCACTGCCAATTGGGGGTCAGCACCAGGTCGAAGGGGCGCATCACCGCCTTCTCGCCATCCACGGCGGTGAAGGCGCCATCGCCCTCCAGCACGAAACGCAGCGCGCATTGGGTATGGCGGTGGCAGGGCGCCACCTCCCCCGGCAGGATCAGCTGGAGGCCGGCATAGAGGCTGGGGACGATGGCGGAACTGCCGGCCAGGCCCGGATTCTCCAGGATCAGTACGCGGCGCTCGGCCTGTTCAGCGCTGATGAGGTCGCCGGCCCGCAACAGGTAGCCCCGCGCCGGGGCATAGGCCCAGAGATGCGCCTGGGCGGGGGAGCGGGGGGTGGGCGTGACCAGCGCATGCAGCACTTCCCAGAGCGGATAGAGACTGTGCGGCTGCATCTCGGCATAAAGGGCCTTCAGCTGCGCCTGCTGGGTATTCGCGCCGGATGGTCCGGTGGGGGAGGTCTTATTGGGAGTGCTGTCCATGCTTCGTTCCTCCGCTGCGCCAGCATAATCCGGGCAGGCGGCGAGGGGGAGGCGGGGACAGTGGCGCGGCGGGGCTTCCGTTGGCGCGGCGGGCGCGCTATGGAGGCGGCGACGGACCCGTAGCTCAGCTGGATAGAGCGTTGCCCTCCGAAGGCAAAGGTCGCACGTTCGAATCGTGTCGGGTCCGCCAGATTTCCCAGAGTCTTAGCCGCATTTTCGGTAAGTGGGGCAAAACCTGTTGCGAGGGTGCGGTTTGCCCTTCCCAGGTGTCGGCTGGTCTGATTCCCTCGGGAGCATGGTCCCGCCTGCCGATCCTGACACGCTGTCGCCGGCCGAGCTGAAGGCGCTGGTCAGCGCCCTGCTCGGCGAGGTGGCGGAGCTCGAGCGGATTGTGGCGGCGCAGCGCGAGGAGATCGCCCGCCTCAAGGGACTGAAGGGTCGGCCCGCGATCAAGCCGAGCGGGATGGAGCAGGCGAGCGAGCCGACGCCGCCGCGCGAGCGCCCCGACCGTCGTGGCCGCGGCAAGGTGGTGCCGCGGGTGGCGGTGGAGGCGCGGGTGCTGCGGGCCACGGTGCCGCCCGGCTCGCGGTTCCAGGGCTACCAGGACTTCCTGGTGCAGGACCTCATCATGCGGACGGAGGCGGTGTGCTACCGGCGCGAGCGCTGGCTGACGCCGGAGGGGCGGCTGGTCGTTGCGCGCTTGCCGGGCGGGGTGGATGGCCATTTCGGCCCCGAACTCCGGCGCTACGTGCTCGCCCAGTACCATCAGGGGCAGACCACCGTGCCGCGGCTGGTGGCGCAGCTGTGGGCGGTTGGGATCGCCATCTCCAAACGGCAGGTCATGCGCCTGCTGATCGCCGGTCAGCAGCCGTTCCTGGACGAGAGCCAGGAGGTGCTGCGAGCCGGACTGGCGAGCGCGGCCTGGATCACGGTTGACGATACGGGCGCGCGGCACCGGGCGGTGAACGGCGCCTGTACGCAGATCGGCAACGCCCACTTCGCCTGGTTCGGCACCACGGCCAGCAAGAGCCGGCTGAACTTCCTGGAGCTGCTGCGGGCCGGGCACGGCGACTACGTGGTGAACGCCGAGGCGCTGGCCTACATGCGCGAGCGCGCCCTGGCCGGGCCGGTGATCGCCCGCCTGGAAGGCCATCCGCAGCGCGTCTTTGCGAACCAGGCGACCTGGGCCGCGCACCTCGAGCGGCTCGGCATCCGCAGCATGGAGGACAGCCTCGCGCCGGCGCGCCTGGCCACCGAAGGCGCGCTCTGGGGTGCCATCAAGGCACATGGCCTGCTGCCGGGGACGGTGATCGTCAGCGGCGATGCCGGCCAGTTCGCCGTCGGCGAGCACGCGCTCTGCTGGGTGCATGCCGAGCGTCTCGTCCACAAGCTCGACACCTTCACCGACCAGCAGCGGACTTCCCAGGCGCGCATCCGCGAGCTGATCTGGTGGTTCTACGCCGACCTGAAGGCGTACCAACGAGAGCCCAGCCGGCGCCGCCGGGCCGAGTTGCGGGTACGCTTCGAGCGCATCTTCAAGCGCCGCACCGGCTTCGTCGTGCTCGACCGATTGCTCGAGCGCCTGCACGCCAACAAGGCGGAACTGCTGCAGGGGCTGGACCACCCCGAAATCCCGCTGCACACCAACGGATCGGAAAACGACATCCGTGCCCAGGTCACCCGGCGCAAGATCAGCGGCGGCACCCGAAGCGACATGGGGCGCGACTGCCGTGACGCCTTCCTCGGCCTGGCCAAGACCTGCACCAAGCTCGGCCTCAGCTTCTGGGACTACCTCGGCGCCCGGCTCGGCATCGCCGGCCAGCCCACCATCCCGTACCTGCCCGACCTGGTCAGAGCGCGCTGCCAGAACGCCTGAACGCCACAGGTTTTGCCCCACTTACACGGAAGTTACGTAAGGCTCAGGCCGGCGTGCCGGAAACAGCCGATGATGAAATCTGCCCGGTGCTGCAAGCGGCGGAAGGCGCGTTGGACGCGCCGGTGGAGGTCGGCAATGCCGCAGGGCAGGGCGTTTTCCATGGTACGTTTGACCCAGGCATTGCAAGGCTCCTCGGGATTGAGGTCTGGGGCGTAGGCCGGCAGGTAGGCCACTGCGAAGTCGCGCGCATGGTGTGCCAGGAAGGCGGCGGTGCGGTGGGCGCGATGGGCGTTCAACCGGTCCCAGACGACCAGAAGGGGCCGGCCGATCATGCGCCGGAAATGCTGTAGGGCCTGGATCACCACTGGGCTCGACACGCTGCCTCGGACATGCCGGGCATACAACTGCCCCGCCGGGGTCACCGCGACCACGCTCGACACCTCGCGCCGCTTGCTCAGCCGCTGCAGTACCGGGGTCACCCCGCGCCGCGCCCAGGTCGTCCCCGGACGGGCCCGGAAGCTGTGGCCGGTTTCATCGAGGAAGACGATGGTGCGCCGCTCGCGGCGGGCCCGCTTTTTTGATTGCCGCCCAGGTGCGGCGCGGCCAAGCGGCGATCGCTCGTTCATCTCGCTCCCGCGCCCGGGTGGCCGGGCGTTGCACCGAAAAGCCGAACGCCTTCAGCGGCCGCTCCAGGTAGCACGGGTGGTAGGCCACCCCGAACTCCCGCCGGATCAGTGCCGCAATGCGCCGCAGGGTCCATTGCTCGGTTTCAAAGCCGGCCGCCACCGACCCCTGCGCCAAGACCTCGCCCAGGCGCTCCCAGGCTGGGGCATCGAGGCGCGCCGGCCGGCCGGTCCGTGGCCGCGGCCGCAAGCCGCGGCGGCCCTCTTGCGCCAGCGTCGCTGCCCAGCGGCACACGCTCGCCCCACTCACCCCGAGTTGCCGGGCAATCGCCGCCTGGCTCAAGCGCCCTTGCCGCAACAGCACCGCCGCTGCCAGGCGCCGCTCCTCCAACTGCTCAACCGTCAAGCGCGTCGGCCGCCAAGCATCATCATTCATGGGCACCTCCTCACGGACGTGCTGCCCCCCCTGAGCCTTACGCCCTTTCCGTGATGGTCAGTAGCTGTTCGAGGCCGCGGCCTGCCTGCTGGTGCGGGTGCAGAGGCCGTCGGCGCTCAAGGCATGGAGCCTCAAGCTGGTGGAGCGGCTCGGCTTCGAGCGCGCGGCGGTGGCCGTGGCCCGGAAGATCGGCGTCGTGCTGCACGCCATGTGGAAGGCGGACGCCCCGTTCCAGGCTTGGCCTGCCGTCCCAGCCGCGGCCTGATCACCTCCGAGTTCACCGGTTCCGCCAAGCAGGCGGACGCAGGCGTCCCTGCCGGAACGCGACGCAGGCCATCCCGCGGTGGGTCTTGCGGCCGGGCGACCGGACCGCGCGCTCGACATGGAGGGGTCTCGTCTCGAGGCGCGTGGTGCGGCGGCCACCGAGGCCGACCGCGGAAACAGCCACGCTCCGGCGGCGACGCGGCGTAGAGGGGCAGCAGAAAGGAGTTGACGAAAGAGGCCGCGATCAAGCAACCCACCTGATCCCGCTCGGCAGGAAGCGCCCGTCCCGCGTGCCGCCGGGCGAGACCGAGACGTGGATGTCGTGCGCGAGCGCCGCCGCGGCGAAGGGCGCGCCCTGAAGCCGCTGTTGCCGAGCAGGTCGCCCTCGAAGCCGAGCGCGGCCAGCCGCGGCAGCATTGGCAGGGTGCCCGCGCGGTCGTCCGTGTTGGCCGGCTGCAATTCCAGCCCCAGCTCCAGCAGCGAGCCATACTTGTCGCAGCTGGCAAACAGCTTGACACCCTTGACCAGCTTGCCGCCGTCGATGCCCCGGCCCCATGCACTCGGAGCCGAGCGGAGCGAGCGGCTGTCGAACACCGCCGCCGAGGGCAGGACCTCGTCGCCGTGGGCCAGGCGCCAGTCCAGCGCGAGGCGCTGGCCCAGCCGGCGTCACAGCCCCAATCGCGTCCAGCGGGCGAAGCTGCTGTGCAAGGTGGTGAAGGGAATGCCCGAGAGCTAGCCGGCGATGCGGCACTGCAGGCCGCCGAAGGTCAGCGTCCAAATCGGCCCGATCAGGCGCCGCCGTAAGCTGAGGTCCGGCTTGCGGCCACGGCGGTGCACGCCGACCCGCTCGCGGTCCATGGCCTCCAGTTCCGCCTCAACGGCAAAGACGAATACCTCCACCTCGGCCAGGACGTTCCAGCCGTCACCACGGCTGGGGCGGGGAACAGGTCGGGCCGAAGGTGGAAGGAGATCAGAGGTGTTCGGACGGCTGGCGCGAGACATTGACCCGAGATGGTCAGCCCAGGCTGCCGACACGATCTATGTCTCGGAGCCGACCCGACCACCCCAAGTCATTTCGCGTCCAGCCTCTAACATACAGCACTACCGACCCATGCTGAATTATTGTCGCCCGAGTAAGCGAATACCATCGTTGGTGGCCACAATTGCGCGCTCGGCTAATCCGAGGAACAGCCCAGTCTCGACGACCCCAACTACGGCGTGCAATTGGCAATCAAGTGCGGCGGCATCGTCGATCAGACCCAGGCTGCAGTCCGCGATGTGGTTTCCGCCGTCCGTTACGAATGGAGCTCCGTCCGGAGCGCGTCGCAGCACCGGCCGCATGCCCAGTCCTTCGAGGCGAGCGAGTGTCGCCTGCCAGCCAAAGGTGACGATCTCGACCGGGACGGCTCCGCGCCCAAGGCGGGTTACGAGCTTGGATTCGTCCGCCACGACCAGCATGCGCCGGCTCGCGGCCGCGACGATCTTCTCCCGCAGCAATGCCCCGCCCCGTCCCTTGATCAGCGCGAGCGAGGACGGCTCGACCTCGTCCGCACCATCAATCGCCAGGTCCAGTTGCGCATGAGCGGCGAAGTTGGTCAGCGGCACGCCGAGCCGGCGGGCGAGGGCCGCGGTCCGCTCGGAGGTGGGTATGCCCGAGATCCGTAGTCCGTCCGCGACCCGCGCGGCCAGCGCGTGCACGGCCAGTTCCGCCGTGGAGCCGCTGCCGAGTCCAAGCACCATGCCGTCCTCGACCGCCGCCATCGCCGCCTCGGCCGCGCGCTGCTTCAGTCCATCCTGGTTGGTCATGCCCCTGCCCGTTGGCGCCACCGAGCCGAGCGCCCGGAGCATGGCCTCCACGATCTCCCGCGGTCGGTGCTCGACGGAAACGGTGATGGGCCGCTCGTCGGCGCCCGGCTCCTCGAGAGCGGCGAACTGGCTCTGCATCAGGCTCGCCGGCATGAAGTGGCCGTGACGCGCCGCCTGCCGGCGCGCGATCAGGGTCCTGTCGCCCTTCAGGTAGACCAGTCGTACATCGGGCCGGCCGCCGCGCAGCACATCCCGATAGGTCCGCCGCAGCGCCGAGCAGGCGACTACGCCGTGTTCGCCCGCGGCGCGGCGGTCATCGATCCAGGCGACGATGGCCCGCAGCCAGGGCCAGCGGTCCTCGTCGGTCAGCGGGATGCCGGCGTGCATCTTCTCGATGTTGGCCGGCGGGTGGAACTCGTCGCCGTCCGCGAACGGCCAGCCCAACCGTCCCGCGAGCAGGGTACCGATGGTCGTCTTGCCCGAGCCTGACACCCCCATGACGACGACGACCGAGATCCGGTGCCCATCCATGCCGCTCATACCCCCATGGCCGCCTGATCGGCGAAGACCGTAATGGTGCCCTTCGGCCGCACCGCGGCGGCCGGCAGGGCGGCGTCGCCATTGAGCAGCCGCCGTAGGATGGCCTGCTTCTCTGCGCCGCTCACTAGGAACGCCACCGCGTCGCTGTCGTCGAGCGCGGGGTAGGTGAGGGTGATCCGCGGCTCCGGCTTGGCGCCGAGCACGGCCACGACCCAGGCCCGGCGCTCCGCCAGCGCCGGCGTGCCCGGGAACAGCGACGCGGTGTGCCCATCCGGCCCGAGGCCGAGCAGTTGCACGTCGAACAGCGGCTCCCCCGGCCGCTGCGCCGCGAAGGCGCGGAGCTTCGTCTCGTAGCGCCGGGCGACCTCCTCGGGCGTGCCGTCCACCGGCACGGGATGCACGTTCCCGGGTGGGATCGGGACCTGCGCGATCATCGCCTCCCGTGCCATACGCTGGTTGCTGTCCGGATGGTCCGGCTGGACAAAGCGCTCGTCGCCCCAGAACAGGTGCATGCGCCCCCAGGGCACCCGGCCCCGCCAGGGCAGCGCGGCCAGCCGCCGGTAGAGCCGCTTCGGCGTGGAACCTCCCGAGAGGGCCAGCGAGAAACCGCCCCGCTTCGCGGTTGCCCGTTCGACCAGCCAGGCGGCAACACGCTCGGCGAGGGCTTCCGGGTCGGCCAGAACCTCGACTATCGGAGTCATGCCCGGTCGCTCCCACCGCGCAGCGCGGCGATGGCGGCTGCGTAGTCGGCCGCGTGAAACACCGCCGTGCCGGTCACGAGGATCTCCGCCCCGGCGGCGATCGCCGCCCCGGTATTGGCCAGGCTGATCCCGCCATCGACCGCGATCCGGGGACAGTGGCCGAGTGCAGCGCCCATGGCGCACAGCCGGCCGATCTTCGGCAGTACCTCCGGCAGGAAGGTCCGGCCTCCGGCGCCCGGATTGACGGTCATCACCAGCACCACGCCGCATAGCGGCAGCACCCATTCCGCGGCCTCGGGCGGCGTCGCGGGGTCGAGGACCACGCCGGCCTCGAGGCCCAGCGCGCGGGCCTGCAGGAGGGTGGCGTGCAGATGCGTGGTGGAGGCCGCCTCGACCTGCACCAGGACCCGGTCGGCGCCGGCGCGGGCGAAGCTGTCCAGGTGCCGTTCGGGTTCGGCGATCATCAGATGCGCCTCGACCGGCTTGCGGGTCGCGGCCCGCACCGCCCGGATGACCGGCGTTCCGAAGCTGATCTCAGGGACGAAGCGGCCGTCCATGACGTCCACATGGATCAGGTCGGCCCCGGCCCGGTCGGCCGCCCGCACCTCCTCCGCCAGCCGGCCGAAATCGGCGGCGAGGATCGAGGCCGCGACCTGCGTCATGGCGGCGGCCCGTCCAGGAAGAGGCGCTCGACCGCGCGGGCGAAGCCCTCGTCGTCGTAGGAGGCGGTGGTGGCGTCAGCCTGGGCCTGGACCTCGGGGCTGGCATTGCCCATGGCGATGGCGAAACCGCTGCGGCGGAACATCAGCACGTCGTTGGGCTGGTCGCCGATGGTGGCGACCTCGCCCTGCGCGATGCCAAGGTGGTGGGCGAACCAGTCGACCACGTCGCCCTTGTTCGCCTGCGGGTGGGTCACGTCGAGATAGTAGGGCTGCGACCGCGCCGCCGAGGCGGTCCCGCCGAGCGCCTCCTGCGCCGTACGCTCGCAGCGTGCGACCAGATCGAGGTCATCGCTGACCCCGACCAGCTTCACCGCACGGTCGAGCAGAGGGTCGAGTTCTGCCACGACCCTGGGCGGGAACTTCACCGTCCACTGCTCCCGCGCCACATGCGGCGCCTTGAGATCGCGCAGCAGCCAGTCGGCCCCGGCATAAACCCAGAGATCAAGGCCGTGGCCGCGGATGATCGAGGCCGCACGCCGTGCCGCTTCCGGCTGGAGGGTGCGGCCCTCGATCACCGACAGGTCCGGCCGCACATACTGCCCACCATTGAACCCGGCGATGGGCAGATCGAGCCCCAGCGGCTCGACCAGCATCGCCATTCCCTGCGGCGGCCGGCCCGAGGTGATGGCGAAGCGCACACTGCGCCTCCGCAGCGCCCTGGCGGCCCGGGCCGCACGCTCGGTCAGCACCTTGTCACGGGTGACCAGGGTGCCATCCACATCGGCGAGCAGCAGCGACAGCCGGGCCGGGCGTGGTCGGGTCATGCCGCACCGGGCGCCGGCGGATGCAGGGCCGGGGTCATGTGAGCTTCAGCCAATGCCGGCCATCCCGCGCCAGCAGCGCTTCGGCACCGGCAGGGCCATCGCTGCCGGCGGCGTAATGCTCGACCTCGGCCGGCGATTCGAGCATCGGCTGCACGGCGGCCCAGCTGGCCTCCACATTCTCCGCGCGCTTGAACAGCGTCGCGTCGCCGATCAGCACGTCGTAAAGGAGGGTCTCGTAGCCGGTGCTCGGCCCGGCCTTGAACCAGTCCGTGTAGCGGAAGTCCATCCTGACATCGGCAAGGCGCAGCGTCGGACCGGGCTGCTTCGCGCTGAGGGAAAGCGAGATGCCCTCGTTCGGCTGGATGTGCAGCACCATGAGGTTTGGCGTTGTGCACTCCACCGGCGTGGCACGGAACATGGTATAGGGCGCCGGCTTGAACTGGATCGCGACCTCGGTGCGCCGCACCGCCAGCCGCTTGCCGGTGCGGACATAGAAAGGCACGCCGGCCCAGCGCCAATTGTCGATGTGCAGCTTCATCGCGATGTAGGTCTCGGTCCCGCTGTCGGGTGCCACATTCGGCTCCTGGCGGTAGCCGGGGACCGCTGTGCCGCGCACCCTGCCGGCATCGTACTGGCCGCGCACCACGTCGCGCGCCAGCTCCTCCGGGCCAGGCGACCAGATCGCCTGCACGACCTTCGTCTTCTCCGCCCGCACCGCATCGGCGCCGAAGTCGTTCGGCGGCTCCATCGCGGTCATGGTGAGGAGCTGCATCATATGGTTCGGCACCATGTCGCGCAGTGCGCCGGCGGTCTCGTAGAAGCGCCCGCGGCCCTCGACACCGACCGTCTCGGCCGCGGTGATCTGCACGTGGTCGATGTGGTCGCGGCACCACAGCGGCTCGAAGATGCCGTTGGCGAAGCGCAGGGCCAGGATGTTCTGGACCGTCTCCTTCCCCAGGTAGTGATCGATCCGGAACACCTGGCGCTCATCCACCAGGCCGAGGATGCGCGCGTTCAGCGCGCGGGCGGAGGCGAGATCGGTGCCGAAGGGCTTCTCGATGACGGCGCGGCGGAAATCGCCCTGCTCCTCGTGCATCAATCCGGCCTTTGCCAGATGCTCGACGATCGGACCGAAGAAGCGCGGCGCGGTGGCGAGATAGAAGACGCAGTTGCCATGGCCCCCCGCCTGCTTCGCCGCAGCGAGGCGCTCACCCAGGCGGCGGTAGGTGGCGGCATCCTCGAAGTCGCCGGTGAGGTAGAAGAGCCGGTCGCGCAGCCAGCCCCAGGCGTGGCTATCGATCGAATCGGCGGAGAATTCGCCGCTCCTGTCGGTGGCATAGCCTTGCACGGCCTCGGTCAACCCCTGCCGGTAGGCTTCGTCGCTCCGCTCGTTGTGATCCACGCCGATCACCGTGAAGCCGTCCACCAGAAGCCTGCCCAGGCTGAGATTGTAGAGGGCCGGCATCAACAGCCGCCTGGTCAGGTCGCCGCCGGCGCCGAAGATGACGAAGCTCGCAGGGGGTGCCGGGCTGGCGCGGGCCAGCAGCGCCGGATCCGGGCAGAGGCGCTCCCTCATGGCCTGTTCCCCCCCGTGCGGTGTCTCGACATGGCCGCCGAATTGGAAGCGCATGGCGCTCAGCAGCCTCTCGCCGAAGGTGTTGCCGCTGCGCGAGCGGAACCGGGCAAAGAGCGCGGCCGAGAGCACCGGCGCCGGCACAGCCTCCTCGATCGCCGCCTGGACGGTCCATCGGCCCTCGCCGCTGTCCTGCACCTCGCCGGTGAAGGTCGAAAGGTCGGGATTCTTCGCCAGGGCTGCGGCGGAGAGGTCGAGCAGCCAGGAGGAGACCACGCTGCCGCGGCGCCAGACCTCGGCGATGTCGGCGGCGTCGAGGGTGAAGCGCTCCTCCTCCGGCAGTGCCGCGGAGCTGCGGTTGCGCAGGATGTCGAAGCCCTCGGCATAGGCCTGCATAAGGCCGTACTCGATGCCGTTATGGACCATCTTCACGAAATGGCCGCTGCCGGCCGGGCCGCAATGCAGGTAGCCCTGCTCCACCCGCGAGGCGCGCCCCTCGCGCCCCGGCGTGCGCGGGATGTCGCCGAGCCCCGGCGCCAGGGCCGCGAAGATCGGATCGAGCCGCTCCACCGCAGCCTTGTCGCCGCCGATCATTAGGCAGTAGCCGCGCTCCAGGCCCCAGACGCCGCCGGAGGTGCCGGCATCCAGATAGTCTATGCCGCGCGCCGCCAACTCCCGCGCACGCCGGATGTCATCCTTGTAGAAGCTGTTGCCGCCGTCGATGATGGTGTCGCCGCGTTCGAGCAGTCCGGCCAGTTCGGCAACGGCCTCCTCCGTGATGCGGCCGGACGGTAGCATCACCCAGACGGCGCGCGGCGGCGCCAGCTGCCGGACCAGTTCGGTGGGGCTCCCTGCCGGTGCGGCGCCGGCCGTCGCCAGGCGCTGCACGGCCTCGGCGCTGCGGTCGAAGGTCACGCAGCGGTGGCCCGCCCGCATCAGGCGCAGGCCGATATTGCCGCCCATCCGACCGAGGCCGATAATCCCGATCTCCATCCCGCCGCTCCCTGCCCTTCTGCTCACGCCAGCGCCCGGGCGATCGACGCCTCGAGCCGGCGCAGGCCGGCCTCCATTTCCGTGCCGAGATGCACGCGGAGCACCCGCCGCCCGCGCTCCCGCAGCACCGCCAGATCACCCTGGGCCTGCGCTGCCTCGACGATGCCGAAACTGTACCTCTCGCCCGGCACCGGCAGGTCGCGGGCCGGCGCGGCGGTGACTTGTAGGAACACGCCGCTGTTCGGACCGCCCTTGTAGGCCTGGCCGGTCGAGTGCAGGAAGCGCGGTCCGAACTCGGCGGCAGTCGCCACCCGCTTCGCATCGCGCACCGCCATGCGCATCCGCTGCAGAGCCGCGCGGTGGGCCTCGCTCCGCTCGAGATAGGCGAGCAGGGCGAAATAGTCGCCCGCGCCGAGCCGGCCCAGATGCGCACGGATCGCCGCGTCGAGCCCGCCGGGCGCGACCTCGCCGAACAGGGCCAGCCCGTCCTCGGCCAGCGCCGGCACCTCCTCCGGCAGCATGCCTGAGGCCGCATAGGCATCGGTCAGCGCGCGCGTCTTGATCTTGCTCGCCTCGACATCGGGCTGGTCGAAGGGGTCGATGCCGAGGATGCTGCCGGCCACCGCGGTCGCCATCTCCCACAGGAAGAAGGCCTGTCCGAGCTGCCAGCGATCGGCCAGCGCGACGCGCGCGACCGGCTGGCCGGCCTGCGCCAGCGCCTCCATCGCCACATCCTGCCCGGCATCGAGGCGGAGATGGGCGAACAGGCGGTCCTGGCCGTAGGCTTCGGGCGCGCCGAGCGCCTCGCCATCCACCGGGACGAGGCCACGCCCGCCCTTGCCCGTGCTTTCCGCGATGAGCTGCTCCAGCCAGGCGCCGAGATCGGCGATGCCTGGGGAGGCGGTAATCGTCACCTTGTCCCGCCCGCCGCGGCCGAGCACACCGAGCACGGCGCCGAGCCTTACGCCGGGATTTTGGGCCGGCGGCACGCCCGCGCCGCAAGCCCGCACCATCAGCGCCGCGGCTTCGAGGAAGCGGCGCAGGTCGAGCCCCATTGCCGCCGCCGGCACCAGGCCGAAATTCGACAGCACGGAGTAGCGGCCGCCGATCGCGGGGTCCCCGAGGAAGATCCGGCGGAACCCGTCCCGCCCGGCCATCGATTGCAGCGTGGATCCAGGATCGGTAACCGCGACGAAGTGCCGGCCGACCCTCTCCGTCCCGACAGCCGCCTTTACCCGCTCCCAGAAATGGGCCTTGAGGATGTTGGGTTCGAGCGTGCTGCCCGACTTCGAGGCGATGATCACCAGGGTGCGCGCCAGGTCGCAGCGCGCCTCGAAGGCGGCGATCTGGGCAGGATCGGTGCTGTCGAGCACCAGGAGTTCGGGGAAGCCGTCCTGCCGGCCGAAGGTCTCGGCCAGCACCTCGGGCCCGAGGCTCGATCCCCCCATGCCGAGCAGCAGGATCCGGGTGAAGCCCTCGTCACGCACCTCCCGCTGGAAGGCCAGCAGCTCCCCGAGATGGGCGCTCCGGTCATCCACGATGCCGAGCCAGCCGAGCCATTTCGCCTCCTCGGTGCCCGTCCAGAGCTTGGCATCGCCGGCCCAGAGGCGGCGGATGCCGCCCCCTTCACGCCAGCGCTCCAGCTCGGCCTCGACCGCCTTGCCCTCCGCCTCCGGCAGCCTCACCTCCAGGCGGAGCAACCGGTCGCCCAGCATCGCCGCCCGCTTGGCCGCGACGGCGCCGAGCAACTGGTCGGTGGCGTCGGCGAATTTCCGCACGCCGTCGACGATGAGCCTCCCGGTGACGCCGTCGAGATCCAGGCCGAACCGCTCCGCCGCCGCCAGCACCTCCCTGGCCTCGTCCAGCCCTTCGGTCAGCGAGGCGCGGGGGTTGCCATGATCGCGGAAGGCATCGATGGTCGCCGGCGGTAGCGTGTCCACAGTGTCCGGCCCGATCAATTCCTCCGCATACATGACATCGCGATAGGCCTTGTCCTTCACGCTGGTGCTGGCCCAGAGCAGCCGCTGCGGCATGGCGCCCCGCAGCGCCCGCCAGCGCGGGCTCGCCAGCACCTCCTGGTAGTGGAGATAGGCCAGCTTGGCATTGGCGATGGCGACGCAGCCGCGCAGCCGGCGCAGCGCCGGCGCCTCGGGGTCGCCCGCGGCAACGCGGCGGTCGATCTCCTTGTCGATCTGCGTGTCGATGCGGCTGACGAAGAAGCTGGCGACGCTGGCGATGTGGCTGATGTCCTGGCCGCGCGCGGCGCGCTCCTCCAGCCCGGCAATGAAGGCGTCGGCCACCGCGGCATAGGCGCGGCGGGCAAAGAGCAGGGTGACGTTGACATTGATCCCCTCGGCGGTCAGCCGCCGGATGGCCGGCACGCCCGCCTCGGTCCCCGGAACCTTGATCATCAGGTTGGGCCGGCCCACGGCGGCCCAGAGCCGGCGTGCCTCGGCGATCGTCGCCTCGGTCCGCTGGGCCAGATAGGGCGAGACCTCGAGGCTGACATAGCCATCGGCGCGATGCGTCGCCTCGAAGACCGGGTGCAGCACGTCACAGGCCGCGCGGATGTCCTCGATCGCCAGATGCTCGTAGATTTCCACCACGCCGTGGTCGCCTTTGGCGGCCAGCCGGCGGAAGCCCTCGTCGTAATCGGTGCCCCCGACGATCGCCTTCTCGAAGATCGACGGGTTGGCGGTGACGCCCTTCAACCCGTCGGCCAGGACCAGCCGGTGGAGGGAACCGTCGGCGATGAAGCTGCGCCGGATGAAGTCCAGCCAGAGCGACTGGCCGAAGGTCTCGAGCCGGCGCAGGGGGTTGGTCGTTTGGGTGGGGCTCATGCGGATGCTCCTCCACGTGCTGCGCGGGTGCGGGCGGCTTGGCGGCGACCTTCCTCGGCGACTCTCTCCGGCGTGAACCCGAACCTGTCCTGCAGCGCCGCGAGCGGCGCCGAGGCACCGAAGCTGCGCATCCCGATGACGGTGCCGCCGGGCCCGACATAGCGGTCCCAGCCGAGGACGGCCGCCTGCTCGATGGCGACGCGGCCGGGGATGTCCGGCGGCAGCACCTCGGCGCGGTAGGCCTCCGGCTGTGCCTCGAACAGCTCCCAGGATGGCATGGAGACAATGCGCGCCCGGATGCCTTCGGCCGCGAGCCTGTCGCGCCCGGCGAGGGCGAGTCCGACCTCGCTGCCCGTGGCGACCAGGATCACCTCCGGCGCCTCCGCCTCCGCCAGCACGTAGGCGCCGCGCGCAAGGCCAGAGGCGGGGGCAAGCCGCATGCGGTCCAGGGTTGGCAGCGCCTGCCGGCTGAGGACGAGACAGGTCGGCCTGTCCTTCTGCGTCAGAGCCACCCGCCAAGCCTCCGCCACCTCGTTCGCATCGGCGGGGCGGATCACCAGCAGACCAGGGATAGCCCGCAGGCCGGCCAACTGCTCAATGGGCTGGTGCGTCGGCCCGTCCTCGCCCACGCCGATGCTGTCGTGGGTGAAAACGTAGACCACCGGCAGTTCCATGATGGCCGAGAGCCGGATTGGTGGCCGCATGTAGTCGCTGAAGATCAGGAAGCCGGCGGCGTAGGGGCGCAGATGCGCGAGCGCCAGCCCGTTGGCGATTGCGCCCATCGCGTGCTCGCGGATGCCGAAATGCAGGTTGCGGCCGCCATAGTCGCCGGCCTCGAAGTCGCCCGCACCGGCGAAGGTGAGGTTGGTCTTGGTCGAGGGCGCCAGGTCAGCGGCGCCGCCGATCAGCCAGGGCAGCCGCGGTGCGATCGCGTTCAGCACCTTCTGCGAGGAGTCACGGCTGGCCAGACCCTTCGGGTCGGCTGGAAAGACGGGGATGTCGGCATCCCAGTCTTCGGGCAACTCGCCCCGCTCCATCAGGTCCAGTTCGCGCGAGAGCGCCGGCTGCGCACCACGGTAGCGCTCCCGGAGCGCCTCGGACTCCGCGTAGAGGCGAGCGCCGCGCCGGCCCAACACCGCGGCGAAGTGCTCGCGCACCCCATCCGGCACCAGGAATTGCGCGTTCTCCGGCCAGCCATAAGCGCACTTGGTCAGCCGCACCTCCTTCTCGCCGAGCGGCTCGCCATGCGCCTCGCGCGTGCCTTGCCTGTGCGGCGCGCCGTAGCCGATGACGCTGCGCACGATGATCAGGGTCGGCCGGTCCGCGGCGATGCCGCGGAGCGCATCCTCCACGGCTGCCGTGTTGTTCGCATCCCCCACCCGACGCACCGCCCAGCCATACGCCTCGAAGCGACGGCCCACATCGTCGCTGAAGGCGAGGTCGGTCGAGCCCTCGATGGTGATGCGGTTGCTATCGTAGATCCAGGTCAGGTTCGACAACCGTAGATGGCCGGCGATCGAGGCCGCCTCGTTCGAAACCCCCTCCATCATGTCGCCGTCGCTGCACAGCGCCCAGACATGGTAATCGAGGATCGGGAAGCCCGGCTTGTTGTACCGCTCGGCCGTCCAGCGCTGCGCCATCGCCATGCCGACGCTGTTGGCGACCCCCCTGGCCGAGCGGGCCGGTGGTGCTTTCGACGCCCGTGGTCAGCCGGTATTCGGGATGGCCGGGAGTCCGGCTGCCGATCTGGCGAAACGCCTTGATGTCGTCGAGCGTGACGGCCTCGCCCTGCCCATCCGCGTCGCGCACGTCCGCGAGGTGCAGCAGGGCATAAAGCAGCATCGAGGCATGCCCGACCGAGAGCACGAAGCGGTCGCGATTGGGCCACAAAGGGTGAGCGGGATCGTATCGCAGCACTCTCTGCCACAGCGTATAGGCGACCGGTGCGAGCCCCATGGGCGTGCCGGGATGGCCGGACCTGGCTTTCTGCACCGCATCCATCGCCAAGGTGCGGATCGTGTCGATGCACAGTCGGTCGATAGGTCGGACGGCCTGCATGCCCGGCTCCTGATCATGTTCGACACTCATGGCACCTCCGCTGCTGAGGGCTGGGGGGGAAATTCGGCTATCTGCATCGCCATCAGGCAGCGCAGGATGTTACGGGCACCCTCCACGGCGCCAAGGGTAAGCAGCACGTTCGCGCTCTCGACGCGATCGAGCGCGAACAGCGTCAGGTTGCACAGGACCCGGTCATCGCCTGATCCTCATGTGTATTCGGCGTAGAAGTATTGCGGCAGCGGCTGCGTCCGATCAGCTACACCCTTGACTCCGGGCACCTGCTCGGCCAGCACGTGCAGGCCGCGCTGCGCTGCTTCGCTGGTCGAGAAGCCGTGGAACTCAACCACGCCATCCTTGACTTCGACCACCGTGTGAGAGGTGTCTGCCCAGGGCTCGCGCCGCATCTTAGCGACGACCGCACGCCGGATAAGCTCATCGGACACCTCGGTCGCCTCCGTCGTCGGCGCGACGAGTGCCCGGAGCAGGTCTGCACGGCTGACGAGGCCGCGGAGACGGCCGTCCTCCATCACCAGCACCCGGCGGATGCCGTACTGCTCCATCAAGGCCGCAACCTCGGCGACCGGGGTCTCCGGCGTGACGGTAACGACATTGGCCGTCATCACTTCGCGCGCCACGAAACCGTGCGTGCGCGAGTAGCGGTCGGCTGCTGCCACCGGATCCGCGACGAGGGTGGTGAACCAGGAGGGCGGCTTGTCGAGCCGGGATGCAATGCGACGGATCAGATCGGCCTCGCTGACAATGCCAAGTAGCGCACCATCGGCATCGACAACCGGCACGGCCGAGATGTGGCGATCGGCGAGCAGCCGCGCGATGGCCGCCACCGGGAGATCGGGCGGGATCATCTCCACATCGGGTGTCATCAAATCCCGCGCTTTCAGGCCGTCCATGGCTGTCCCTCCTCAGGTTGTTGGTGCTCCGCCCTGCGGCGTGCGGTAGCCCTTGATGGCGCATGCCGCGCCGCTGGCTGCGATGGCAGCCGGGATGAGCTGCTTGGCGGTGCCGTGTTCGGATCACTCTCCGGCAGGCCATGAGGCTGAGCAAATCGGTCCGGCCGATCATCACCCATCTCCCGCTCCTTCGGGCCGTGCCGCATCAAATATGAGCGTGTCGGGAAGTAGCCTCGCCGGCCCGCAGAAAACAGGCAATCCCGATTTATTGGTCTTTGATTGCAAATATTCTGCTATCTCAATCAGGACAGATACCTTCGTCGTTGGGTTCCCGTCACGGACATTGTCACGGGAACCGCCGCCGGCCGAAATGAGGCGACTGGCGAGGCATGGCGGATGAGCCAGACATTCGACCTGTGTCACTGCCACCGGTTCCCGGGCGAGATCATCAACCACGCGGCCTATGTAGCGCACATTCAGCTTCAGCTCCCGAGACGGCGAGCTGCTCCCGGCCGATCGAGGCACGATCGTCTCCCACGAGAATGTCCGGTGCTGGTGACGCCTTGCTGTTGTCCTGCAATGGCGGACCTCCTCATTGGCCGTGCCCGGGCGACAGGGCGCCGACGGTGGCGAGGCGGTCGGCGCCCCCGCGCTCTGCGCGCGTCCTCGGGACCGGAGCCCGCCGCACGGCCTGCGGCAGATGGGCGACGGAGAGGACCTGGACCTCCTCCGTGCGTCCATCGTTGTGGCGGACGACCGCCTTCGATCCAGCCATCAACCCGAGCACGGCGACGCCCAGCGGTGTCGCCACTGGGAGCGCCGATTTCGGGAAGGCGTGCTTCTCCTCCGTACCGACGAGGACACGCGCCTGCGCGGCGCGTCCGCCAAGGCTGAGCACCACGCGGGAGCTCAGCGTGGCAAGGCCGGAGATGATCGCGCCGGGAGGCAGGATCACGCAGCGTTCGAGCTTCTCAGCCAGGGCGCGGCCGATCGGGTCATCCGATTCCAGCCGCGACCGCGCGATCGCCTCCAGGGTCCACAAGTCGTCCGAAGCAACGAAGGGCGCGCCCGCTCTGGGGCCACGGCGTGCACGGGCAGCATCGACCACGAGCACCACTCCTCTCGTTCCTGGACGGGGGACGCGCGCCTTCGGGGAGGGCACGTCCTCGGTCCATCCGACAGTGGTTGTCCCCGAGCCCGAGGCTAAAGGCCTGCGAGCAGAGTACTCGGCCGCCCTACGCGGCGGGATGTCGCGCTGAGCAAAACCATGTTCTTCATCTTGGGCCTGGGCGCGTCGCTTTCAACGTGCTCGCGGTCCGGCCGCTGCGTGGCGCACGAACGCCGCAGGTAGTGCAGGGGCAGGGGCGCTCCGATGCTACACGCAGCGTCGGGTCCAAACCTCTACATGGTGGCTACATGGTGGCCACATGGCGGCGGGCGGCATTGCCAAGTTGGCGGTCTCTATCCAGAACGAAGTGGCTGGGCCAAGCTGGGTTGATGGCGCCCGAGTTCGCCACCTACCCCGGCTACCGCCTCCCCGCCGAGATCATCAGCCACGCCATATGGCTCTATCATGTCTTCAACCTGAGCCTGCAGGACGTCGAGCTGATCCTGGCCGAGCGCGGGATTACGGTCACGCACGAGAGCATCCGGCAGTGGGGCCTGAGGTTCGGGACCGACTCGCCCGAAAGCTGCGTCGGCGCCGGCCGAAGCCCGGCGACACTTGTCCCCTCGATGAGGTCTTCCTGCGGATCAGCGGTGTGCTGCACTACCTTTGGCATGCGGTGGGCCAGCACGGGGTTGTGCTCGACATCCTCTTGCAGGGCCGGCGGAACGTGACCGCGGCTACATGCTTCTTCAAGCGCCTGCTGGCCGGACTGAAGTACAAGCCGAAGTGCATCGTCACGGATGGCCTGCGCAGCTACGGCGCAGCGAAGCGCAAGTTCCTGCCCGATGTACGACATCGCAGCAGCCGCTACCTCAACAACCCGGTCGAAAACTCCCATCGGCCAACCCGGCGCCGGGAGCGCCAGATGCAGCGGTTCAAGTCACCCAGGCAAGCCCAGCGGTTCCTGTCGGCGCACAGCATGATCTACGGTCACTTCCACGATCTGCACGGTCGGGATGTTGTGAGCGCAGTTGACGCACTCGCGCTTGAACACAGCCTCGATCTTCGGATCGCCGTTGTACCCATCAGTCATTTCGATGAGCGCCTGGAGCCAGCGATGCGGCGTTTGCCTGCACGGCTCACTGTCTAGATCCATGCCAAGACGGCCGAAAATCTCGGCCATGTATCGCTCGAAACGCTCCTCGTCGGCTGAGTTGCTGCCGCCGCAGTCGGCGGTGATGACCAGCCACCGGGCCTCGGGGTAGCGGGTCTGGCCCAGCTGCTGCCACCAGCGCCGGATGCTCTCGACCGCGAAGGCCGCCGTGTCGGCATCCACGCCGCCTGCGTCATCTCCACCTCAGCCAGGACATTCCCTGCGGAGAGGGTCCGCCGGTAGACCGAGCCATCCCACCGGTCAACCTGATTGAGCGGACGGCGCCGGAGTGCCCACACCGTGAAATCCAGGCGGAATGGGGGCGTGACAGCAATGGTAAAGGAAGACCGCGCCAATCCGCACTCAGCGCATCGGCACGCCCTTCACACGAATTCCTGTGGCACGATAACATCGTTGATCGTGGATAACCCCGACTCGATCCCAGGGATCTTGATGAGATTCGGCCGATTGGCTGCGGCACCGTCGCGCCTCGGTGATCAATCCACCGGTGTTGCCGACCGGACGGGGTGATATTTCAGGGCTGACAAGCCCGTCCACCTCTTGGCTTCGTGCGGCAAGTGTCCAGGGCTTGCTGTCACCCAGTGCGCCCGCAGGTGCGTGTTCGATGTGCTCAGGGGCCATTTGCAACCTCCCGCGGCTGCTCGCGCAACCGATGGCCGCTGCCACGGTTGCGGGTTCGATCGAGGGGTATCTCAGCAGTCCCGCGAACTGCACAGACAGGCGAGATCAGCGGCTATGGGAGGAGCATGCCAGCGCAGGGCAATCGGATGAAGCACATCCTTTCCCACGGTCATTCCTTCGGCGAATGCCAAGCTGCGCCGGATGGGCCTGCCATCCCAGGCCGGCGGGGCCCACGCGCACTCCACCCTGTCGCTGGCGACCTTCGAGGAGGAGGAAGGGCAGAAGGCGTCGGCGACATGGGCCGCGTCGGGACGGCAGGGGCTGGTGGTGGCTGCGGCATCCCTGAAGAGGTGACCCGAGCCTCTGACCCCCAAATTTAGGCAGGATCCGTCCTTACGGGTGGGCGGACGAGGAGGTCAAGATGGCCCGACATGGCGTATCGCTCCGTCGGGAGTTCCTGGCAGGCTCCGCCACCCGACCCGTGATCGGCCGTGGCTCGCCAGGGACACCCAGTCCAAGGCGGAACTGCAGTCGAGCGTTCGCGCGGCCATCGGGCGGCGCAGCCTGTCGCCGGAGCGGATCGCCTCGCTCCGGCCGCACGCTCCGGGTACCCGTGGAAGGGCCGGCCTCCGTGCCGTCCATGCGGCAGCCGACGCCGAACCCTCAACCGGCACAAGGTGGAACCCCATTTCCAGCCGGAGCGTTCAAATGGCGGAAGCGGGAAAGATGGGCAAGAAATTCAACATCGGAGACCATGTGAGCTGGAATTCGGAGGCGGGCCAGGTCAGTGGGACGATCACGGCCATCCACATGAGAGATTTCAGCTACAAGGGCCATATGCGACACGCCACGGAGGACGATCCGCAATACGAGATCAAGAGCGACAAGACTGACCACATCGCGGCCCACAAAGGTGGTGCGCTGAAATCCTTGGCGGGCAAAAGGTAGCTTGGACCTTCCGTTTTTCACGGTCGGCCATTCCACCCACAGCAAGGAGGAGTTCGTCGGTCTGCTGCGAACCACTGACATCGGCATCGTGGCTGACATACGGAAGATGCCGAGGTCGCGCGCCAACCCGAAGTTCAACGAGGGCACGCTCGCCGAGGCCCTGGCTCTCTTCCAGATTGCCTACGAACACATCGCGGCCCTGGGCGGCCTGCGCGGGAGGGCGAAGGCTGCGCCTGTCGCGCTCAACGGCCTCTGGGAGAACCGGAGTTTCCCCAACTACGCCGATTACACGCTGACGGCGGACTTCCGCGTCGGCCTGGATCGCTTGGTCGAGGTGGGCCGCGCGCGGCACTGCGCCATGATGTGCTCGGAAGCCGTGTGGCGGCGCTGCCATCGCCGCATCGTCGCCGACTACCTCATCGCCCGCGGCGAGGCCGTCTTCCACCTCATGGGGCAAGGCCGCATCGAACCGGCCCGCCTTACGGCCGGAGCCATCATCAGTAAGCGCGGCGACGAGGCCCGTGTGGCTCGCGTTTGACGGTCAGCCGTTGTGGTTGGGCGCCCAGCACCACGGCATGAGCTCGTCGATGCGGCCGTTGGGCCAGCCGTTCACGAGGCGGGTCAGCACGTCAGTGAAGTAGCGCTGCGGGTCGACGCCGTTCAGCTTGCAGGTCTCGACCAGGGAGGCCACGGCCGCCCATCTTGCCCCGCCATCGTCGCCGGAGGCGAATAACGCGTTCTTTCGGCTGAGACAGATCGGCCGAATGGCGCGTTCCACGGTGTTGTTGTCGAGCTCGATCCTGCCGTCATCCAGGAACCGCACCAAGCCGTCGCGATGGTTCAGCGCGTAGCGGATGGCCCCCGCGGTGGGGCTGCCGCCGGGCAGGCGTGCCAGTTGCTCCGAGAGCCAGGCGAACAGCGCCTCGACGAGGGGACGGCTCTGTTCCTGCCGGCCCACTCGACGGAGGTCAGGTGGCTTGCCGCGCAGCTCCGTCTCGACCGCGTAGAGGGCAGCGATGCGCTTCAACGTCTCCTGGGCGATCGGCGCGGTCTTGCCCCTCGCCAGTTCGATGAATTCCCGCCGCACATGGCTCCAGCAGAATGCCAGCGTGATGCCGCCATCCGCCGCGGCCAGCGTTTTGTACGCACCGTAGCCGTCGCATTGTAGGATGCCCTGGTAGCCGGCCAGCAGTGCTTTTGCATGCTCGGCGCCGCGGCCCGGCGCGTAGTGGAACACCACCGCCGGCGGGTCCACTCCGCCCCAGGGCCGATCGTCGCGCGCGATCGCCCAGGCATAGCCCTTTTTCGTCTTGCCGCGTCCTGGGTCGAGGACCGGCATGGTGGTCTCGTCGGCGAACAGCCGCAACGAGCCGAGCAGGATCTCGCGCATCCGCCGGACCACGGGGACGATCTCCGTCGCACCCGTGCCGGCCCAGTCGGCGAGCACCTCGCGGCCGATCTCGATCCCCTGCCGCGCCAGGATCTGCGACTGGCGATAAAGCGGCAGGTGGTCGGCGTAGCGGGAGACCAGCACATGCGCGACCGTTGCCTCGGTCGGCATGCCCCCCTCAATCAGGCGGGCCGGCGCGGGCTCCTGCATGACCACGCCGGGGCAGGCGCGACACGCCAGCTTCGGCCGCTTCGTCACGACGACGCGGAACTGGGCGGGGATCACGTCCAGCCGCCTGGCGGTGTCGCTGCCGATCTCGACCAGCGGGCCCTGGCAGCAGGGGCAGGTCGTCGCCTCCGGCGCCAGCACCTGCTCGACCCGTGGCAGATGCGCCGGCAGGCCGCCGCGGCCCTCGCGGCGACGCTTGGTCTGGTTATCGCGCAGCGTCGGAGACCGCTTGCCCGCCTCGGCCGCGTTGCCAGCCAGCGTCGCCTCGATCTCCTCGAACGCGAACAGCAACTGCTCCTCCGGGAGACGCTCGGACTTCGTGCCGAACTGACGGCGCTTGAGCTTCAGCAGCAGGTGCTGCAGGCGCTCATTCTGGCTCGCCAGTGCATCACGCTCGGCGGTAATGCTCCCAAGCTCGGTGCTGAGCGTGTCGCACCTCGCCAGCGTCTCGATCAGCAGCGCGCGCAGCGTCGCAGCATCCTCCGGCAGGCTCGGCGTGTCGTCATCCGCGGCGCGCATCGTGCCGCCGATTCTATGCAGGGACGCTCGGCGTGGGAATCTCCCGCGTGGCCTGGACGCGTCGCCAATCAATGCCGTCGAACAGCGCGGCGAACTCCACCGGCGTCAGGCGGACCACGCCGTCCACGATCACCGGCCAGCGGAACGTGGAGGCCTCCAGTTGCTTCCAGACGAGGACCAGGCCGCTGCCGTCCCAAAGCAGGATCTTGATCCGGTCGGCGCGCCGCGACCGGAACACCAGCACCGCGCCCGTAAAGGGATCGGCGCCCAGCACCTCGACGGCGAGCGCGGCCAGGCTGTGCGCGCCCTTGCAGAAGTCGACCGGCTTGGTGGCCAGCAGGATCCGCGCCCCGGCGGGCGGCGCGATCATGCCGCTGACGCTCGAATGGCCCGCAACACCGCCGTCAGCAGGTCGACGTCAGTGCCGGGCGTGACGCGCAGAACCGCGCCGGCCACCCCCACCTCGATTGATGGTGGCGCAGGCAATGGCAGAGCCGCCTCGGGCGCACGCACCGGCGTCTCCGCCACGACCGGCACGAAGCTCAGCGGCGCCACCGCCGCGCGCCGCATCTCCCGACGCCACGTGAACACCTGCTGCGAACTGACCTGCCAGCGTCGCGCCACATCGGCCACCACCGTGCCCGGCCGCAGCGTCTCCGCCACGATCCGCGCCTTGTCGTCCTCAGACCACTTCCGCCGTCGGCCAGGCCCGGTCAGAACCTCTACACGCCGATAGCCGCCGTCCTTCGCGCCATCGTTAATGTCGACCATAATGTCGGCCCGAAGCTCCATGCTCCACGCCGAACCAGCACATCTACCCACCCCGCAGGAAGACGGGCCTCGACGCCGCGCTTACCATCATCAGGCCGGACGTAACGATTATCTATCCCGCGAGGATCGCTTCGGCATGAATGCCCGGTGCCGCCGCGGATGTGGTGGAATCGGGTGGCGGCGTGGCCTCCTCGTAGCGACGGGCCAGTCGCGGGCGAGAGATGGTTCGACCCGATCGAAGCGGGGCCCCCCGCGAGCGGATATGCGGCCTCGCCGGCGGGCCGCTGGAAGGGAAGCCGGCGGCGACGCTGACTGCCCCTCGGTGATGTCTGGGGCCGACCCACTCGGACCCCGTCCCACACACCATCACTCTGAGGGGCAGCCGCCCTTCCGCCTATCATCAGACGGCCGGCCCATTGCGGCATCTGAGCTAAAGGGAGTTGATTGCCAAGGGTCTGTTACAGGAAGAGGCTTCACGACCTGATAGCCGATCAGCCGCAGGAGGATCATCATCAGCGTCGGTTGCCATAATTCCAGCGCCCCGATGGGCAGAACCGTTTCTGCCATCTCCAGGCTCTGCTCGGCTATGATACGGACTGGTCAGCGCACCGGACCGCTGCCGTGACAGTCGCTCCGCAGCGGTGCCACCGCGAGGAATCCCAGCACCCCCATCACCAGTGCGAATGCAACGCCCCATTGGTAGCTGCCGGTCCGGTCGATGATCAGGCCAGCCACTAACGGACCGCACAGGGCTGAAATGCTGGAGGCGGTGAAGAACACGCCCAGTATCGCACCGAGGTTTCCAAGGCCGAAGAGCTCGATCAGCACCACGGGCGTCAGTGCAATCCGCAGCCCGTAGCCAAACCCGAGCGTCGCGGCGAACGCCACCAGCCAGCCGTAGCCGGTGAACGGCAGCCACAGCAGATAGCTTGCCGCCATCACCAGCACCGAGATTTTGTATAGCCGGACCAGACCAACCTTCCGGCTGATGAGGCCGATTCCACCTCGCCCCAGGATGCTCATGCCGCCGATGATGGAGATCAGCGCCGAGGCGGCGACCGGGCTGACGCCGGTGGCGTGGGCAAAAGGTGGCAGGAAGACCATCGACGCAACGAGGCCCGTCGTGGCCAGCACCCAGGAAGCGTAGAGCAGCGCAAACGGGCGCGACCGCACGACGCTCCGCAGCGTCGTTGTCTGGGCCGCCCGGGCAAGCGGCGGCTGGCGGGCAAGCCTGGCGCAGAGCAGGAGCAGCAGGAACGAGCCCGCGCCGAACAGCGCGTAGGCCATCCGCCAGCCATGCGCCTGGATCAGCACCGCAGCCGCGGGTGGAATCAGCAATGTCCCGCATCCGGTGCCTGCCGCAGCCAGGCCCAGGGCCGTCGTGCGGTGGCGGTCGAACCATCCGCCAACGAGCGCCAGTGTCGGGATATAGGCGCAGGAGGCCCCGATGCCGACGCCAACGCCATAGGTCAGATAGCCGATCCACATCCGCGGCGCCGCGGCCGTGAGTGCCAGCCCGGCTCCCATGATGACCGCGCCCGTCGCGATGATGCGCCGCGGGCCGACGCGGTCGCTCAACCGACCGGTGACCGAGCCAAAGGAATAGAACAGCATGCCGGTGACCGCGAAGAAGACAGAGGTCGCGGTGCGGCTGGCGTGGAACTCCGCCTCCATCGGAGAGAAGAATACGCCGAAGCTGTACATCACCCCGAAGGCCACGAAACCGGCAATGAAGGCGGACAGAGTGGCGAGCCAGCCCGCGAGGGAATCTGGCGCATCAGCAGCGGCGTGGCCTTGCGTCATCCTGAAGGTGCGTTCCGCGTTGGCTGGATGGGCCAGTTTAAGGAGGGCACTGCCCGATCGGTACCCCAATTCTTTCGCCGACTTATCCAACGCGCCGGCGCGCGTGTCCGTCTCCGTCCGCATCAGCAGCGCCGGTGCGCCATCACTCACCGAGCAGGGCGCAGGTACCGCCTCCGTGCCCTGTCCGCACTGCGGTCCGTATCTCGATGGCATCTTGCACCGCGGGCTCAGCCAGCGATGGACCTGCCTCGGCGTGCCATCCCCATGGCCCGGACCAGGTCATCCACGGAGCGGGTCGAGATGCCCTGGACATAGGCTTCCTGGATCACCGCGGTCAGCGCCTTCTCGGCGGTCCGCCGGGGCTCCAGGAAGCCTGGGAAGTAGGAGCCGCGCCGGAGCTTCGGGATCCGCAGTTCAACGGTGCCGGCGCGGGTCTGCCAGTCGCGCTCGCGGTAGCCGTTGCGTTGGTTCACCCGCTCGGCGCTGCGTTCGCCATGGCCGGCGCCGCACACCCCGTCGGTCTCCAGTTCCATCAGGCGCTGCGCGGCGAAGCCGATCCTCTCGCGGAGGAAGGTGGCATCAGAGCCCTTCTCCAAGAGCTCACGAAGGGCAATCCTGTCGTCGGTCATCGTGGTTTTCCAAGGTGGGGGTTGTTGGCCTCGACAACCCAACCCTACCCAGGACCATCACCATGGCCGCCACCGTTACGATGGCGGCCTCCTACACCACGCCCAGGGGCACGATCGCCGCCATCGCCGCCCGGCCAAGCGGCGCGCCATTAACCCTCCTGCGGCTCTGCCGCCAACTTACCTTCGCCGGCTCCCTCGGCCGCCGGCCCCTGCCACGCCACCGCCGCCGCGTCCCGCTCGGGCGGCAGCGCCGCCTCGATGGTGCAAACGACGCCATTGGGCCTGAATCCCATTGCGACCCGGCCCCGCAGGTCATGTGCCAGGCTCCGCTCGATCAGGCGCGAGCCGAAGCCGCGGCGGGTCGGCGGCGCGACATGCGGCCCACCGGATTCCGTCCAGCGCAGCCACAGCAGCCGGCCAGGACGGAGCGCCCACTCCACTGTGACGCGGCCCGCCGGGACGGAGAGCGCGCCGTATTTCGCTGCATTGGTCGCAAGCTCGTGGAAGGCGAGCGTCAGCGCGAGCACAGCGCGCGGCGGCAGCCAGATCGGCGGCCCCTCGCGAAGCACGCGGCCCGGCTCGGCCGGGCGGAGCGGGGCCAGCGCGGCATCGAACAACTCAGCCAGCGACGCGCCTTCCCAGCTCTCGCGCGTCAGCACGTCGTGCGCCGCCGAGAGCGCCAGCAGCCGCGCCTGCAGCCGCGCCTTCGCCGTCTCGAGATCCGGCGCGGCGCCCAACGTCTGCGCCGCAATCGCCTGCACCGCCGCCAGGCTGTTCTTCACCCGGTGGTTCAACTCGTTGAGCAGCAGGTGCTGGCGCTCGTCCTGAAGCCGCAGCGCTTGGACCGCCGCGGCATGGCTGGTGATGTCGAGCGCCGCGACCGTGATGCCGACCACCGCCGCGCCGGGCCCGCCGCCGTCGCGTAGCGGCTCGGCGGTGACGTCGTAGTGGCTCACCCGGCCGTCCCGCCCGGTCCAGGTGAGGTCGCGTCGGATCCCGGCCCCGGTCTCCAGCACCTCCCGCTTCAGCGCGATCAGCGCGGCGACCTCCTCGGGCCGTGCCCCCGTGGCGATCTCGCCGTCGCGCCGGCCGAGGACCGCCTCGGGCGTCGCGTCGCGGTGCGGATTGGCGATCCAGGTGTAGCGCAGCTCGCGGTCACAGGTGTAGGCGGTGACCGGTGCGCTGAGCAGCGCGACGCGGAAGCGCTGGTCGGTGAGATGCAGCGCCGCCGCCGCGCGCGCGCGCGCGGCCTCGCGCGCGTGAAGCTCGCGCGCGGCGGCGGCGAGCACGACGCCGACCTGGTTCGTCTCGCGCAGCGGCGTCGCCAGCGCCGGGACCGGCTCGTCGCGCCCCAGCGCCGCCGCAGCCGCCGAAAGCGCCCGCGCCGACCGGGTGATCCGCTCGCCGACCGCGAAGGCGCCGAGCAGGGCGAGCGCTACCGCGCCGGCGCCGATCGCCCCCAGGAACCACAGGGCGCGGCGCAGCGGCGCCGTGACCAGCGCCATCGGCACGACGACGCCGGTCCGCCAGCCCGACACATCGGACCATTGATAGGCGAGCATGGACGGCACGCCGGCCCGGTCGAGGCCGATCACCCGCCCGCCGGGATGTGGCATTTCAAGAGGAACATCGCGCACCGTCTTACCGACAAAGCTTTCCGGATCCCGCGTGCGCGCGACGAAGATGCCGCGCCGGTCCACCACCGCAGCGGTCGCGCCAGGATCGAGGGTGATGAACTCGTCGAGGATGCGTTGGATCCGCGCCAGAGGCATCGAGAGGCTGAGGAAATACGGCGCGCTACCCAGGCCATTGCCGACCCGCACCGGCAGGATCACGGCGAACTGGAGCGTCGGGTCCACGATCCCCCGGAACACGTCGGTCACCACGGGCCGCCCGGTGCGCGCCACCTCGGCATCCGCGGCGGCGAGGGTGATGCTGCGGGGCAGCGGGTCGCCCCAGCGGACGTTGCTGTTCAGCACGTAGCGGCCGGCCCGATCGCGCAGCGCCACCACACCGCCGACGACGCGCGCGGTCGCCGCCGCGCGCTGGTGGAAGGCGGCGAGGTCGCCCTCGGCCAGCGCCTCGGATTCCGCCAGGACGCGCGCCGTGGCGAAGATGTCGACGAAGCCGCGGTCGAGGATGGCCGAGGCCTCCCGCACCACGTCCGAAGCATGGGTCTCGATGCGATTGCGCTCGGATTCCGCGAAACGCCAGATGACAAGGGCGGCGAAGGCGAGCACGGGCAGCAGCAGGGCGGTGAGCAGGAGCAGCAGATGGGCGCGGATCGAGAGCGGTCTCCCCCACCGGGATCGCGGTGCCGCTGCCATCACCGTCCACGCATCCGCATGAAAGGAGCCTCTGCAGTACTTCTTTAGACTATGGGAGGTAGCCGCCGCGATGGCAACTACCGGCAGGCCGGTCGGTGGTTGCCGTCCGGACCGGAGGTGGCCCGATGGCGCGGCGGCCCTCCACCATCGCCTGTGCGACGCATCGGCGTTTTCCTTTTCCTCTAGCCTGAAAATTCGGTTGTGCAGCCGCACGGCATTGCTGCTGGCGTCGGGACCGGTTGTTGGCTGCTGCCGGCACCGTCAACCTACCGACTCTGCGGCCGCTGCGCTGACATGCCAAGGGCGTCGGAGCAGCAGATTTCAGACGGCGGCGGCGACCCCGCTGATGCCGGCCCATACCTCGGATGCATACGCCCTCGCGGCGCGGTATTCGCCGGCGGAGGCGTGGTCGCGGCGGAGGTGGAACAGGTTGTTGATCTGGTCGTGGGCGCAAGAAAGCGCTGCGCTTGCCGCGGCGACTTGAAGCGCTTCATCTGCCGTTCTCGTCGTCGTGTCGGCTGGTGTGAGTTTTCCGCCCGGTTGTTCAGGCCCTTACGCTGGCGATGCTCGACGCCGGACATCATCTCCTGCTTGGCCGCCCCGTAACTCGGGAGCTTGTCGGTGATCATGACGCGCGGCGCTCGGCATCGCCGCTTCAGCAGCTTGCACAGCAAGCACTTGGCGGTCCTCTTGTCGCGCCGGCTCTGCACCAGCACGTCGAGCACCATCCCTGTCTGATCGACCGCACGCCAGAGCCAGTGCATCACCCCGGCGATCTTGATGACGACCTCATCGAGATGCCACTTGTCTCCGGCACAGGGCAACCTCCACCGGATCCGGTTGGCGAACTCCTGGCCGAACTTCAGCGCCCACTGCCGGACGGTCTCGTGGCTGACCACGATGCCGCGCGCCGCCAGCATCTCCTCGACCATGCGTAGGCTGAGCGGGAAGTGGAAATAGAGCCAAACAGCTTGGCTGATCACCTCGGCCGGAAAGCGGAATCCGGCATAGGGCGACTTGGCGGCTGGCGAGCTCATTCCGGATTCATGCCGGACCAGGGTCAGGCCGCCAAGCCCCGCTCAACCTGACGGTGCCCCTCAGACTGCCAGTTTGGTCGGCTAGGAGCCGACAAGTTGACTGTGCTGGCCGATGTGCGGCGGCGGCTTGGCAGGGCGGTGAAGCCGCTCCATGGTAGCGCTTGTGTGCAGTGCCGAGGGACAGCACCGGCAAACAGCTCGCCCCACGTCCAGGACGAGATAGGAGGACCACCTTGGCCAGGATTCCCGTGAAGTCCGAACTATCCGGCAGCGTCTGGAAGCTGCAGGTCCAGATCGGTGACCAGGTTGAGGAAGGAACCGACTTGCTGCTGCTCGAATCGATGAAGATGGAGATCCCGGTTTCGGCCCCGTCGTTGGGTGTCGTCGCCGAGATCCTGGTCACCGAGAGCGAGCCGGTTACCGAAGGCCAGGTTCTGGTGATCCTTACCAGATAGAGCGTCACACCTGGGCGACGGGCGCCATCCTGCTTGTCGGCTGCGGGTGGTCGATTTAGCATTGAGTTGAGTGCCGTCCGTTGCTGGGCGACGAGCACGAGAATAGCTAGACTATGTTGGCATCGCGTGGCTCCGCCCATCAGCTTGGCTCTGCGATACCCAACCAAGAAGAACAGCGGGAGGATCATGCATGACACTGGCAACGGATAACGGCAGCCATCAAGCCTTCCTTGGGCATCAGCCGATCGGCCGACGCGCCGTGGCAGGCGGATTGATCGCCACGGCCCTTGCTTCCGGGTTGGGCGGGGCGAAGACCGCGGCCGCGCAGGGGAAGCCGCCCCTTGTGGTGGCCGCCGGCACCGACATCATCACGCTCGATCCCTGCCGCATCGCTGGCGGCAACGACTATCTGTTCTTCGCCAATGTCTTCGAGGGGCTGTATAGTCATGACGAGAATGGGCGCCTGGCACCGGCGGTTGCCGAGAGCCATACCGTCAGCCCTGATGGCCTCAAATACGAGTTCGTCCTGCGGTCGAATGCACGATTCCACAATGGCGATCGTGTCACTGCCGAGGATGTCCGGTTCAGTTGGCAGCGCGCGATTGCGCCGGAAACTCGCAACCCCCGCGCCAGCGTGCTGGTGGCGAATATCGCCGATGTCGAGGTCCTGGGCGAACGCCGCTGTCGCGTGTTGCTGAAGGCGCGCGACGCCTCCTTCATGGAGAATCTCGGCGAATACTGGTACATCATCTCAAAGCGGCATGCGGAGTCCGCAGGCGAGGCTGCGTTCGAGCGCCAGCCCATCGGCACCGGCCCCTTTGCCTTCGTCGAGCGCCGGATCCGATCCCATATCAAGCTGCGGAGCTTCGATGAACATTGGGGGCGGGTTCCGCAGGTCGGCGAAGTGACGATCAAGATCATTCCGGACGATCAGTCCCGCTTGGCGCAGGTCCAGACCGGCGAGTCTGATCTCGTGATCAATATCCCGCCCGTGCTGGCAGCGCCATTGCAACGTATGCCCGATTTGAAGGTGATCCGCGCCCCTAGCTTCCAGAACATCTATGTCGCCATCAACGCCCTCGGCGGCAACCCGATCCTTGCCAAGTCCGAAGTGCGCCGGGCGCTCAACATGGCGATCGACAAGAACATATTGCTGCGCACGGTGATGCTTGGCTTCGGTACAGCACAGGATCTACCATGCAGCCCCGGCCTGCTGGGCTGCGACGTCAGCGTGCAGCCCTACGGCTTCCAACCGGACAAGGCCCGCGAGATACTGTCCAAGGCGGGGTTCGAGTTCAACAAGCCGCTCCGCATGGTGGGTCAGGGATCGGGACGCGTGCCCCAGGCGCGCGAGACCTTGCAGGGTGTCGCCACTTTTTTGAACCGCATCGGCATCAAGACCGAAATCACCATGCTCGACTACGGCGCGTGGATCGCGGTCTATGGCGGCAAGGAGAAGGATCCCGCGGTCGATCTGATCTTCGCCAATTTCACCGACTATAATTCTGATCCTTCGGGCCGCCTGCTGCGATCAATGCGCACCGGCGCTTCCTATTCCTGGTATTCCAACCCGGAGGTGGACGCGTTGCTAGCGAAGATGAACGATTTCTCCTCGCCGGAAGAACGGGCTTCCTTCTTGCACCGGCTCTTCGCCAAGCTGCATGAGGAAGCGCCGCTCATCCCGCTCTGGTCAACGGATTCGATTTATGCCGCGAGCCGGACCATCAAATGGAAGCCGACGCCGAACGTGTCCTGGCCCGTGCTCTGGAATGTCGAAAAGGCCGGCTGACCGGTAGCAGAACTGCGAGAGACAACACCGGATGGGGCCCTTTATTCTGAAGCGGATCGGACAGACGCTGATCACGCTTCTGCTCTTGACGATCCTGATCTTTACGCTTGCGCGGCTGACGGGCGACCCCACCCCGCTTGTCATGCCCTCCGAGGCGACCGATGCGGACCGCACCTTCTTCCGAGAGCAATACGGGCTCGACCGTCCTCTGCATGAGCAGTATCTAGTGTTCCTGCGCAATATTCTGAGCGGCGATTTCGGGGTGTCCTTTCGTTACCGGGAACCCGCGATGAATCTGGTGCTGGCAGCCATCGGGCCGACACTGCAACTGGCGGGGCTGTCGATGCTGCTCGCCATCATAATCGGTGTGCCGCTGGGCATCGCCGCGGCGCTGCGGCAAGGCTCCTGGTTCGCGGCGATTGTGCGCGGCTATGCCGGGCTCGGGCAGGCGATGCCGAGTTTCTGGGTCGGGCTGATGCTGATCATGCTGCTCTCTATCACATTGCCAATTTTTCCTTCCTCCGGCTATGGCGGGGTAGCAAATTTCGTCTTGCCCTGCGTCACGCTTGCCTTCTTCGCCTCCGCCTCGGTCACATTGCTGACCTGGGCCAATATGACCGAGGCAATGCGCAGCGACTTCGTTCAGATGGAGCGCGTTCTTGGTATTCCGAACCGCCTGATCGTCCTGAAGCATGCGCTTCGGAATGCATCGCTGCCGATCGTAACCTATCTCGGCCTGCAATTCGGCTTGCTGCTCGGTGGCGCAGTGGTAACCGAACGGGTCTTCGCTTGGCCAGGCGTCGGTCAACTTGTGGTGGAGGCAATCCTGAACCGAGACTTCCCGGTGGTGCAGGCCAGCGTCCTGCTGACGGCAGTGCTGTTCATGACCGTCAATCTCTGTGTTGATCTTCTTTATGCGGTGCTCGACCCACGGGTCAGCGCATGACGCGCGTGGCTGCGTTGAATGCCTCGTCCTGGTGGTCGCTCCGCTTGCGCTGGCGTCGCCGCACGGGTCGGCCGCGGCTGCCCGTGCTTTCGATGGCGCTCTGCATTCTGCTGATTTTCGCAGCGGTGGCCGGCGGCGCGATTGCCCCTTTCGCTCCGGACGAACCTGATTTCACCGCGATACTTGCGCCGCCCTTCTGGATGGAGGGTGGGTCCACCATGCATCTCCTCGGCACCGATCAGCTTGGCCGCGATATGCTGAGCCGGCTAATCGGCGGCGCGCGCGTCTCACTACTAACTGCCGGCGCCGCAGTTCTGGTCGCAGGAACCATCGGCGTGGCGCTTGGCCTCATCGCCGGCTATCTCGGCGGTCTCGTCGAGGCGGCTATCATGCGCGTGGTCGATGCCTTTCTCGCGCTACCCTTCATCCTGATGGCTCTCGCCTTCGTCTCGGCGCTGGGCACCGGAATCGGCAACATCATCCTGGTGATGATCCTGACCAATTGGGCTCGCTACGCGCGACTGGTGCGCAGCGAGGTCGTCTCCATAAAAAAGCGGGATTTCGTGCTGCTGGCCCGCGTGGCTGGCGTGCGACCGATGGCGATCGCGTTGCGGCATGTATTGCCGAACGCCATGACTTCTATCCTGGTGCTGGCGGTGCTGGATATCGGCCGAGCCATCATCCTGGAATCCTCACTCTCCTTCCTCGGCCTTGGCATCCAGCCGCCGGATGTCTCCTGGGGCCTCGCCTTGGCTGAAGGGCGCACCTACATGAGCGTCGCCTGGTGGCTCACGGTCTGGCCGGGTGTGGCGATCGTGCTCGGGGTGATGAGCTTCAACCTGGTCGGGGACTGGCTGCGGGCCAGCTTCGATCCTCGTGGCGTGTTGTAGGGCAGCCATGCACCGCGAGACCTCGCCGCCAATCCTGACGGTCAAGGACCTGACTGTCGCCTTCGGTCCGATGGAGCGGCCTGCCCGTGCAGTAGCCGGTCTGAACTTGACGCTGCAACCTGGCGAGATTCTCGGCATCGCCGGCGAGTCCGGCAGCGGCAAGTCAACCCTGTGCAACGCCATCATCCGGACATTGCCCCGCAGTGCACGGGTGGGAGGTGAAGTGCGCTATGACGGCCGGCAGTTGCTTGCCTTGTCGGAGCGGGAGATGCGCGGCCTGCGCGGCAGCGAGATTTCCATGGTGCTGCAGAACCCCATGACCTCGCTCGATCCGCTCTTCACCATCGGCAACCAGGTCGACGAGGTGTTGCGTGAACGGCGTCGCCAAGGGCAGTCGAACGACCAGGTCACGGCCATCGGCCTGTTGCGCCGCGTGCATCTCACCGCGCCTGAACTGCGGCTGCGGCAATATCCGCACCAACTCAGCGGCGGGATGCGGCAGCGGGTGCTGACGGCCATGGCGACGGCCGCCACACCACGGCTGCTGATTGCCGATGAGCCGACCACCGCGCTCGATGCCTCCATCCAGGATGAGATTCTGCTGTTGTTCCGCGAGATCCGTGACAGGGCCGGCACCGCCATCATCATCGTGACACATGACCTCTCGGCCATCCGCCGCCTCTCCGACCGCATCATCGTGATGTATGCCGGCCGTCTGGTGGAGGAAGGACCGACTGCCACTGTCTTCAGTGCACCACGGCATCCCTATACCCGGGCGCTGCTCGACTCGCTGCCGCAGGTCGAAGGCGATACGGTGACGCTGAAGGCGATCCCGGGCCAGGTGCCCAATCTTGCCGAACTGCCACACGGATGCGCTTTCGCGGACCGCTGCCCGGTGGCGATCGCGCGGTGCCGCACCGAAGACCCGACTGAGATGCAGCTTGGCCTGCGCCATCGCGCCTTCTGCTGGCTGGCCGATACCGCATCATGACCGAAGCCCCCGTGATCGAGGCACGCAGCCTCGGCAAGACTTTCATCCTGCCGCGCGGTGGGCTGTTCGAGGCTCGGCGCTCGGTCATCGCGGTGGAGGACGTGTCCTTCTCCGTGTCGCGCGGCACCACCTTTGGTATCGTCGGTGAGTCCGGCAGCGGCAAAAGTACCGTGGCCAAGATGCTGCTGAAGCTGGAGCGGCCGACTTCGGGAACGCTTTGGGCCGAGGGCCAGGATATCTTCGCCCAGACCGCCGCGCAGGAACGCGCCTATCGCCGCATGGTGCAGACCGTGTTCCAGGACCCCTATGGTGCGCTGAGCCCGCGCATGCGTGCTGGCCGCATCATCGCCGAGCCCATGCGTGCCCAGGGCACGGACCGCGCAACTGCCAAAGCCAAGGTGGCGCAGTTGCTGGAGATAGTCGGCATGCAGCCGGAGGCAGCGAGCCGCTACCCACATGAGTTCAGCGGCGGGCAGCGCCAACGGATCGCCATCGCGCGTGCGCTCTCGGTCGATCCGCGATTGTTGGTGTTGGATGAGCCGGTTTCGGCACTGGATGTCTCGGTGCGGGCGCAAGTGCTGTCTCTGCTGCAGGAGATGCAGGCACGACTTGGCCTCACCTACATCTTCATCGGTCATGACCTCGCCGTGGTGCGCTATCTCAGCGAATCTGTGGGCGTCATGTATTTCGGGCGCCTGGTTGAAATAGGCACGGCGCGCCAGGTTCTACGCCGTCCGGCACATCCTTATACACAGCGACTCGTTGCGCTTGCCGCGGCGAAGGCGCCTCTTGGCGCCGCGCGTCTCCAGGGCGAATTGCCGAACCCGCTGAATCCGCCGAGCGGCTGCCTGTTCCGCACCCGCTGCAGCTACGCGGATGCCCTCTGTGCCGCGAAGAGGCCCGAGTTGCGCGAAGCCAGTCCCGATCAGCGCGTAGCCTGTCATCACCACGAAGCGATCGCGGCTGGCAACAAGGCCGAGACGGGACCGCTACTCCAGCCCGCCTGACCGAGCATCTCCCCCGGACGATCAGAAACTATAGGGCCAGGTGCTCATCAGGTGCTGACCCACGCTATTCGTGGCACGTCGCTGGTGCACCGCCAGCATGCGGCTCAGCCAGTCGCGTGTGTCACGCGGATCGATGACATCCTGGATAAGGAAACCCGCCGCCAGATCATAGGCACCGGTGTCGCGGGCCAATTCCTGGCGAAGCGCCTCAAACCGTTTGGGTTCCGCCTTCTGGCGGATCCCATGCACCACATTCACCGCCACGCCTGGATCCATGAAACTGGCGTCAGCGGAATACCAAGCGGCGATTTCATCGGCGTTGCCGCCCATATTGATATAGGCCTGTCCATAGCTCTTGCGCATGATGACCGCGAGTTTCGGCACCGTCGCCATCTCGAGCGCATGGTTGAAATTCATGATGTGGCCGGCAAGTCCCAGCCTCTCTCCCTCGACGCCGACGAGGAAGCCGGGCGTATCGGTCAGCAGCACTAATGGTACATTGAAGCTGTCGCAGAGTACAACGAAGGAGGTTGCCTTCCGGCAGGCCTGAGGATCCAGTGCGCCGCCCTTGACCACCGGGTTACTGGCAATGATGCCGACCGTCCTGCCACCGATCCTTGCCAGGCCGCAGGTCAGAACCTTGGCGAAGCGCTCCTTTATCGGAAAGAAGCTGCCGAGATCGACGATGGCCTCGATCACCTTCCGCACGTCATAGACCTTGCTGCGGAGTTCGGGGACGACATCAAGCAAATGCTGCATCGCCTCGCCCGAGCCAGCCGGCACCACCGCGCGCGGTGGTGCCTCCATGCTGTGCGATGGCAGGTAGCCGAGGAAGCGGCGGATGGTGCTGAGCACTTCCTGATCGGTTTCGCAGGCGCGGTCGACCTCGCCGGTGACCTCTGTCCGCATGCGCCAGCCGCCAAGTTCCTCCGGATCGACATCCTCGGAGATCGCGACCGAGGTCACCTTGGAACTGGAGACCGCCATGATGGCGCCCTTCCGCATCAGCACCAAGTCCGACATCGCCGCCTTCCAGGTCGGCGAGCCATAGCTTTGTCCAAGGACCGCCGTGACCCAGGGCGTCTGCCGGCGCCGGTCATAGATCTGGTGGCTGCGGGTGCGCGCGATGCCGCGCGCGCCCATGACATCGGGAATACGTGCGCCTCCCGCCTCACCCAGCACTACCAGAGGCATGCCCTGTGTCATGGTTGCCTTGCGGATGTGCTGGAACTTCAGGCTGGCGACAGGCGCACTCGAAGCACTGAGGGTGGTGATGTCGTAAGCGATGACGCCAACCGACCTGCCCTCGATGCAACCATAACCCGTCACCACACCGTCACCAGGCGAACGGTCGCGATCTTCGGGGCGCTCCGACACCGCGAAGAGCCCGACCTCCTGGAAGCTACCAGGATCAAGCAGATGGTCGAGGCGCTGCCGTGCATTGAGAATGCCCGCTTTCGCGAGTTCTGCCAGCTTGCGGGGTGAGCCCATGCGCAGCGCCTTCTGCCGACGCGCGGCGTGTTCAGCGATCCTGTCCTCGAATGGCATGCGATCCCCGGTCTTCGGTGGAGAATCCGGCAACCATGGCAGAGTTGACGACCCCTTCAAGAGGGGTTTCATTCCCAGGGCGAGAGAGACAATGCGCCGTCGTACTGCCAGGGGAGAATGGCCATGAAGCAGGACCTGGACAGCAGGCGCAGGGCGAATTTGCAGCGCCTTTTCGAACCTGCCTCTGTGGCCATCCTGGGCGCATCGGAGATTCGCACGAAGCCCGGCGGTCGCCCACTCGCCTATCTGTCGGAAGCAGGCTTTGCCGGCCGTGTGTACCCGATCAACCCACGGCATGAAACGCTGTTCGGCTATCGCTGCTACCCTGCCATCGCAACATTGCCCGAAGTGCCGGACCTCGTGGTCGTGGCGATCCCGGCGAATAGTGTCCTGGCGGCGGTGCACGACGCCGCGGCGGCCGGTGTCGGCGCGATGGTGATCTATACCAGTGGCTTCGCCGAGATCGGACCGGCGGGCGAGGCGGCTGAGCGCGAGATCCGCGAGATTGCAGCGCGGACCGGACTCATCATCTGCGGTCCGAATTGCCAGGGTATCGCCAATCTGTTCAACGGGCTGGCCGTCAATTTCTCAACGGCCCTCTCGGAGGGGCAGCCACGACCAGGTCCGGTCGGCATCGTTTCGCAGAGCGGGCTAGTAGGCGCCCTCGTCACCTCGGAATGCATGGCCCGTGGGCTTGGCATCGGCTACCTCGTGAGCACCGGCAATGAGGCGGGCTTCGAATGCGCCGACGCCATCGTCCATATGGCGGAGGATGACCGCATCCGGGTGATTGCCGGCTATGTCGAGGGAATCCGCGATGCGGGCCGCTTCCGCGAAGCTGCCGAGCGGGCGCGCGACAGGGGCAAGCCGCTGGTCATCCTGAAGGCCGGCCGCAGCCCGGATGCGGCCCGCGCCGCCGCTTCGCACACCGGATCGCTCGCCGGCCCTTCGCATCTCTTTGATGCGCTCTGCGCCGAGCTTGGTGTGGTGCAGGCCGAGAGCCTGGAAGATCTTGCCGACGCCGCGGCGACCTTCGCGCATGGCGTGCCGCTGCCGGCCGGGCCGCGCGTTGGCATTGTCGGCAATTCCGGCGGCTTCAATGTGATCTGCACCGATGGCCTGCATCGTTTCGGGTTGAGCCTGGCACCATTTTCGGCGGAAACGGTCGCCGCCATCGCACGGGTGATCCCATCTTACCTCGTCGCGCAGAACCCAGTGGATCTGGCCACGTTGCCGATGACGGATCTGGTGACAACACGGTCACTGCTGGAACGCATGGTGGCCGACACCATGGTGGACATCATCATCTGCTGCTTCGGCGCTATCCGGGCGAAGGTCGAGGAACTCACCGCGATGCTCGCCGAGTTCGCCCGCTCCGCCGAGAAGCCGCTGCTCGTTGCCTGGCTGGCTTCGGCACCGGCCGGTGCGACCAGCCTTGCCGTCGGCGGTGTCCCCACTTTCTCGGATCCCAGTCGCGCGGTGAAGGCTGCACGCCGGCTGCTGCACGCGCCGCGCGCCGGCGCCGCCATTGGCTTGGCGGTACGACAAAGCGTTACGGAAGCTGCCCTGGCACCACTAGCCGCCAGGTTGCGGGACATGGCGGCATGCCACCAAACCATTGCCGGAGAGGCCGTGCTGCTGCCATTGCTGGCGGAGGCAGGACTCAAAGTGCCACGCATGGTGCAGGTGGCATCACCCAAAGAGGCACAGGCCGCTTTCGCGTCGCTGGGTGCGGTTTCTGTCGCGGTGAAGGTGGATTCCGACGAATTCCCGCACAAGACGGAGATCGGCGGTGTCAGATTGGGGATTACCTCCGCCGAGGCTTGCCGCGACGCCTGCCACATGGTGCTGGAGAATGCATCGCACAATGCGCCGGCGGCGGTGCTGCGTGGTGCTTTGATCGCCGAGATGATCGCCGATGGGGTTGAAATGATCATCGGTGTGAAGCGCGACCCGGTGCTCGGCCCGTTCGTGGCGGTCGGCTTCGGTGGCATTTTTGTGGAAGTCCTACAGGATGTGGTGTTGCGGCCGGCGCCACTCGACGCTGTCGCAGCGTTGCGGATGCTGCGCGAGCTGAAGGCTTTCCCGCTGCTGGATGGGGCCAGAGGCAAGGCTCGCAAAGACATTGCTGCACTCGCCCGCGCGATCGCCACGGTATCGGAGATTGCTGCTGCCGTGCCGCAAATTGTCGAGATGGACCTCAACCCGGTTTTCCTGCGCGACGAGGGACAGGGGCTGGTGGTGGCCGATGCCCTGCTCCGCATAGCGGATGGCGCATGGCCCGCGGCGCCGGCAGTGCCGCGGCATCCGGTCTGAGCGGCTTTACCCATCCAGAAATGGATAAATGGAGGAAGACAAGCATGCCCTGGCAGCCTGAGCTCGATGACCTCCGAGCGCGCGAGCGCTTGGCGCAGGCCATGGGAGGGCCGGCGAAGATCAAGCGCCAGCACGATGCCGGCCGTCTCACCGTCCGCGAGCGGATCGGCGCTTTGATCGATCCGGGCAGCCTGTTCGAGATCGGCTCCATCGCCGGCAAGGCGGAGTATGATGCGGAAGGCCGGATAGTGGAGTTCACGCCATCCAATTGCGTCATGGGTCGTGCCACGGTCAATGACCGGCCGGTCGTGATCATCGGGGATGATTTCACGGTTCGTGGCGGCTCCGCCGATGCGAACATCAAAGAAAAGCATGTCATGGCCGAACGGATGGCGCAGGAATGGTCCCTGCCGATCATCCGTATCATCGAGGGCTCCGGTGGCGGTGGCTCGGTCAAGACAATCGAGACCACCGGCCGCGCCAATCTGCCCGGCGGCAACACTGCGGGCACGCCGCAATTCCATTACACGACCGACAATCTGTCGCATGTCCCGGTGGTGGCGCTCGGCCTCGGCTCGGTCGCGGGGCTCGGCGCGGCCCGGCTGGCATCCAGTCACTATTCGGTTATGACCAAGGGAACATCGGCGATGTTCGTGGCGGGCCCGCCCGTGGTGGCCCGCACCAGACAGACGCTCAGCAAGGAAGAACTCGGCGGCTGGGAAATCCAGACGCGCAGCGGTGCCGTGGACCAAGCCGTGGAGACGGAGCAGGAGGCTTTCGCCTGCGCCCGCCGCTTCCTGTCCTACCTGCCGTCATCAATCCATGATGTGGCGCCGCGCGGACCGCAGTTGGATGACCCAGGCCGCCGCGATGAGTCCCTGTTCTCGGCGATCCCGCGCGACATGCGCAAGGTTTACCGGATGCGTCCGATCCTGCAGGCGATCTTCGACAAGGGCTCCTTCTTCGAAATGGGGGGGGATGTTCGGGCGCTCCATCATCACCGGCTTCGCCCGGATCGACGGGCTACCGGTCGCGGTCATGGCGAGCGATCCGTATTTCTATGGAGGTGCCTGGACCAGGGACACTTGTCACAAGGTCATCCGCTTTGTGGACATGGCGGAAACATTCCATATGCCGGTCGTGTATCTGGTAGACTGCCCCGGATTCCAGATCGGGCTGGATGCTGAGCGTGCAGCGACGATCCGGCATGGTGTGCGGGCCATGGCCGCGGTGAACCAGGCCACGGTTCCTTGGTGCTCCATCATTGTCCGCAACTGCTTCGGCGTGGCCGGTGCGGTGCATCAACCGGCCGGTCGCTTTGCAATGCGCTATGCCTGGATCACCGCCCGCTGGGGCTCTCTGCCGCTCGAGGGTGGGATCGAGGCAGCCTATCGCGCGGAGATCGAAGCCGCGCACGATCCCACAGCCAAGCTGCAGGAAATCGAGCAGCGGCTGATCCAACTTCGCACGCCGGCGCGCACCGCGGAAAGCTTTTGGGTGGAGGAACTCATCGACCCGCGCGATACTCGCAAGGTGCTCTGCCATTTCGCAGCACTTGCAGAATCGCTGCGGCGTCCTGGGCCACGGGCTTTCGGGATGCGACCCTAAGTAGGTGGCCAAAAGTCTTCTATCAGGTTCCTGAGCCAGAAGTGCTTTGAAGCCATCCCGGCCTTGCGGCACGCCTGCTGGGGTGTCAGTCCCAGCACCCAGTCTGCGGCATCGCTGGCCAGAGCATTCACCGAGGTGGCCTGCCGATTGGCGGCGATGAGCCGCTTCAGTTCGCGCCAGAGTTGGTCCATGGCGTTCAGTTCCGGAGCCTGCTTGGGCAGCCAAAGGAACCGGATGCCAAGCGCCGCGGCCAGCATCTGGGTGCGCGCGGCGGTGTGTGCGCTGGCCCGGTCGGCCAGGAGCCAAATCGTGCCGGCGGCGCGGTAGCGGCGTCGCACCTCGCGCAAGAAGACCTGCGCATCGGCAGCGCCGGCACGCGGACGGACGAGCACGACCCGGTGCGCGGTCCGCAGGTCGATCGCGCCGAACAGCACTCGCTTGGCGTTCGCGCCGGTGATCGGCACGGTGGCCTGCGTGCCCTTGAGAGCCCAGGCCGCGCGCAGCGGGGGAAACAGCCGCAGCAATGTCCAGTCGCAGCACAGCAGCACGTCGCCGGCGCGCCAGCCAGCGCGCAGGCGCCGGATTATTCCCCTTTTTTCTGGGCCAGATGTACTGCCCGTCCGACGTAGACGTAGCGGGGCCGCTTCCAGCGGTAGTTCGCCTCATGCAGGCGGCGGCGCAGCGTTCGGGCGCCGACCGTGATGCCGTGACGTCGGTGCAGATACTGCCTGAGCAGAGGCACCGTCCAACTCGTCGCCTGATAGCCGCAGCCGCGCGGGTCGCGTGCCAGGGCCGCCGCCAGGCGGCACGGAGTGAGCCGCGGGGCCGAGTGCGGTCGCCCGGGGCGCGGGCGGTCCGCCAGGGCGGCGGCATCATGGGCCGCCAGGTAGCGTTCGAGCCACCCGCGAACACTGAACCGTGTGGCGCGCACGTGCCGGGCCACCTCACTGATTGGCTGTCCTTCAGCGACCAGCAGCACCGCCTCGACCCGGCGGTACAACCGTGCCTCGCGCGCCACCGATAACACACGCTCAAGGCGGCGCCGATCGGCCGGAAAAAACCGCTGCACCTCACGCTTTGCATGTCCACGCATGCCAGCCAGTGTGCCAGCAAGATCAGACTGGTCGAAAACTTTTGGCTACCTACTTAGTGGATGAAATCTGACAGAAGGTACCCAGGCGCAGCTTCGAAAGCCGCCTTGCGGCATCGGCATCAACAAACCCGTCTCAGAGCGGGTATGTTGCGATGTCCCCGGGCCGACGACACCGGTACCTGGGAGATGAAGCGCCATGTCTGGACTCACCCTGACCCGCAGGGCCAGCCTCGGGCTGAGTGCCGGCGCCGTCGCGGTCGTCGTTACCCGCCCCGCGGATGCGCAGCCGTTGTCAGTGAACCCGTCTACTCCTGCATTCCGCCCCGCACGTATGATCGTGCCGGTGCCCCCGAGCGCCCCCCCGACCTCGCCGGCTGCCTGCTGGCCGAAGGGCTGGCGCGCCGCCGCGGCCACCCGATTGCGGTGGAGAACAGGGCCGGTGCCGACGGCGTGATCGGAGCCGAGGCATTTGTCCAAGCCCGCCCCAGCGAAGCCCTCTTCTACAGCTTCGTCGCGGCGGTGACGGTCGCGCCGCTCCTGCACGAGGGGCGTCTGCCCTTCGACCCGGAGGCCGACTTGGTGCCGATCTCCACCGGTGCGGCCGACTTCTTCGTCGTTTCCGTCTCGCCGACGCTGCCGGTCCGTACGCTGGCCGAGTTCGTCGAGCACGCTCGGGGCCAACCCGGCGCCTTGAATTGGTTCGCCTCGCCAGGCGCACCCTGCATGGTTGCGGCACTGCCGCAACGGGCTGGGCGAGATTCTGGAGGAGCGTGCCGCGAGCGGCCGAGGCCGACAGGTGCCGCGCGGGGTCAAGCGCAAGATGAGCAACTACCCGCTGCGGCCCCGCGCCCCGCAGCCGATTACCTGCGTTGATTACAGGTCCGCGATAAGGATCTCAAAGTGAACAGCATTGACCCTAGACCTGGGTCAGCTTTCAACCGGCGACCGGGTCAGTTTCACTCCGGCGGCTACACTGGTATTCCCCTCGCGCACGGACACCTTCGGGTTGGTGCTGCTGGAGGCGCTGGCCTGCGGCATGCCGGTGGCCGCCTATCCCGTCACCGGCCCGCTCGACGTGCTCGACGGGCGTCAGGACATCGGGGCGCTGCACCGGGACCTCCGGACCGCCTGCCTAATGGCCCTCGGTGCCGACCCGGCCGCCTGCCGCGCCCATGCGGAGCGCTTCTCCTGGCGCACCTGCACCGAGATCTTCGTAGCGAACCTGGTTCCCGCCGCCCAGTCCCACTGAACGGTGCGCCCGGCGGCGACCGCGCTACCGCGGCAGCGGCACGGTCTTGAAGGCGCGCCAGTCCTTGAGAGCATGCAAAGCCGCGGGGGGCAGGTCCCCGAGGCGCCGCTCGGGTAGGCTCCTGGCCCGCGGGGCGAGGGAGCAGGGACCGGTGGTGAACCTGGTGTGGCGGGTGAAGCTGGTCGCGGAGCTGGGGCCGTCCATCAGATCACCTCACTCTGGCCAGGCACGTCGCCGGCACCTCGACGCGGCCAAACCCCCTCCGCACCAGACGTGATCGCGGTGCGCGCGCGGGAGATCATCGTGACACCGCGGCCACCGGGAGCCGAGCTCAGCTGGGTCGGGCCGGACCAGGCACCCGGCGCGCCATCCGGAGCCCGAAGGTGCGGGGCCTCCAGCAGACGCCGAGCCTCGGCCAGCACGGCATCGGCGCCGAGGACGCAGACGCGCCGCTCCGCGCCGAAGGCGAGGCCGCCGATGTCCACCCCGGTGAGCAGGGCCGCGAGCTCGGCGGCCAAAGTCTCCTGCATGGCCGCGGTCACGATCCCTACGAAGCACCCTGGCTACTCGATGGCCCGATGCACGGCGAAAGGTTTGGCGTCTCTGTGCAGCAGGTCCTGGTGCCAACGCTGCGGCCGGACGATCTCGTCATCATGGACAACCTCAGCAGCCACAAGAGCGCGGCCGTGCGCCGCGCCACCCGCCAGGCCGGCGCCAAGCCACTCCTGCTGCCGCAATACTCGCCCGATCTGAACCCCAGCGAGCAGGTCTTCGCCAAACTCAAACACCTGATGCGCAAGGCCGCCGCACGAACCCAGGACGCGGTATGCAGCACTATCGGCATACTCCTCGACACCTACACGCCGCAGGAGTGTGCCGATAGTGCTGCACATTCCGGATATGGACAAAAGTAAACACATCGCGCTCTAATATGCGCGTTGTGCCTTAAGAACAACTATAGGAACGGCAAACATGACGCACTTGCCTGCAGGCCGTCGGGGCTTGGCGACCGGCAAGCCTGCGTTTGCCGTTCCCTGTCACGCCCGGATGAGGCTCGGCAAGCCAGTGGTAACCGAGAACCGGGCCAGTGCGGGGGCGAGCATCTGCGACGCAGCAGTTTCCCGAACGGGGCACGATGACGGCATGCTGCTGACATCGCCAGCGGCCGCCCTGACACGTTCTCGCATTTCCGACCTATGCCAGAACTCGACGGGTGGCCTGCCATGCGCACCGATGGTCACGATCGCCCATGCTGTTGTCGCCGGAAGGAGGTCCGATGGCCGCTTGAAATCATCGCTCCTCCTGGCTCTGGGCACCTTCACGGTCGCGCAGTTCATGTACCCGGACATGGCGCAGGCCCAGTGCAACGCCAGCAGCAACCCTTCGCCGCCGCCACCGGTGCAGTCTAGTTTCTCCAACCAAAGCTTCGGCACGACGCCGCCCCTGACACCCTACTCGGCGACCTCACGAGGTCTCGCTGGCTGCGTGGGAGGGGATGGAGGATTTGGGGAGCCCGGTAGTCCTGGCAGTCCAGGACAGCCCGGCGGCCAGATCGATGGCACGAACAGCGCGCTGACCATCATTGGTGGCGGTAATCCCGATGCCGGACTCCAGACCTTTGGCGCGCGCATCACCAGTGCGGGCGGAACTGGAGGAGCAGGCGGCGAGAGCGGCTTTGTAAGCAATTTCTCCGCTGTCGGGGGCAATGGCGGTGCTGGTGCGGCCGGCGGTGGAATCACGCTCAGGTTCGATGGCACCTTTGTCCCGGACCCGACGACAGGTCTGGCCACGATTGGACTGAGCGGAAACTCCCTCGGTGGCGTCGGTGGCGCCGGAGGAGAGGCCGACGATCAAGGAACCTTCGCCAGGCAATCAGGCGACGGAGCCCCGGGAGGCTCCGGTGGCTCCGTTGCACTGATTGCCAGCGGTTCCGTCCGCGCGGAGAGTCAAGGTGTGGCGGCAGTGTCGACCGGAGGAAATGGTGGCAATGGCGCTGACGCTTACACTACTGGCGACCTATTTGACACCGCCCAAGGCGGCGTTGGCGGTAATGGGGGAGGAGCGGCCGCGGCATCGGTGCAGTGGCTCAGCGGCACCGTAGTGACCTCGCAGTTCGGCCTGCTTGCCACGGCGGAAGGTGGGTTCGGGGGCTCTGGCGGCGCGACCGGGGTCAGCTTTACCACAGCCGTGGGCGGCAATGGCGGAGTTGGCGGTGATGGTGGGCCAGCCAGCGTGCTGCTCAGCAGCGGGACTGTCACGGTCAGCTTAGCCTCGTACCTGTCCTACGGCAGCGGGATCTCCGTGTCCTCCAATGGCGGCAACGGTGGTCATGGCGGAGTACCGCACTACGGGACCGGTGCCTCGGGCGGCAATGGCGGGAATGGCGGTAATGGCGGCTCGGCCAGTGCCACGCTCCTTGGAGCGGTGACCTATAACGGATCGGATGCCTCGGGCCAGGTCAGCGGGCACGGGGTCCTGGTCCAGTCCAACGGCGGCGTTGGCGGACAGGGCGGGGACGCCACTGCCATTGAAGGTCAGGCCGGTGGCGGCGGGTTTGCCGGTGCTGGCGGCAGTGCAACGCTGACCATCGGCAACGCGACGACTGCCGGCAGCATCCGGACATCGGGCAACTTCGCGCATGGCGCCCTGGTGCAGAGCATCGGCGGCGGTGGCGGCAATGGTGGTCAGGCGCATTTCAACACCGAGGGCGGCGCGGGGGCGGCGGGCGGCCATGGCGGCGCGGTGGAGGTGGATTCGCTGCGGGGGTCGGTGGTCGCCACCGGCAAGAACGCTGTTGCAATTCTGGCGCAAAGCGTCGGCGGCGGCGGCGGCGGCGGTTCGGGTGGCGATACCAACGACGTCGCCATCGGTGCCCAGATCGCCATCGGTGGCAATGGTGGCCTTGGCGGCGATGGCGGCACGGTCAGGTTGAACCTGGCGCAGGGCGTGTTCGCCTCCACCAGTACGCTCGGCGGCGCCGGAATTCTGGCGCATAGCATCGGCGGCTCCGGTGGCGCCGGTGGCAGCGCCGTCTCCCAGGGTATTGGGATCCTGTCGATGGCCATCGGCGGCGATGCCGGGGGCGGCGGCCATGGTGGCCCGGTGAACGTCACCAGCAACGCACTGATCACCACCTATGGCGACCATGCCGCCGGCATCCAGGCACAGAGCATCGGCGGCGGCGGCGGCAAGGGTGGCTCGTCGGTGTCATTCGTGGGCGGCATCGTTCCAGTCGCGTCGGTGGCGGTCGGCGGCCGCGGTGGCGGCGGCGGCCCGGCGGGCGACGTGTCCGTCACCAATACCGCGCAGGTCACGACCTATGGCCCGGACGCGCACGGCGTCCTGCTCCAGAGCATCGGCGGCGGCGGTGGCACCGGCGGCGCGGCCGCGGCGCGCGCGGTCGATCTCTCCCCGAACAAGAACATCCCCGCCATCTCCATCTCGGTCGCGACCGGCGGCGCCGGCGGCGCCAGCAACACCGGGGGCACTGTCGGGCTCAACAATGCCGGGCTGATCACCACGGCCGGCGACGGCGCCATCGGGGTCATGGCGCAGTCGGTCGGTGGTGGTGGTGGCACCGGCGGCGACAGCACGGCCGCCTCCTATTCGGGTGGCAACACCGGGGGCGGCCTTTCAGTCTCAGTCTCGGTGGCGGTCGGTGGCGCCGGCGGGACGGGCGGTACCGGCGGTGCGGTGACCATCGCCAACCAGGGGCTGATCGCGACCCTGGGCCAGGATGCCTATGGCGTCTTCGCGCAAAGCGTCGGTGGGGGCGGCGGAACCGGCGGTGGTGGAGACGCCACCGCATCGTCCAATGAGGCCAAGGGTAGCTTCAGCACCTCCATTGGAATCGGCGGCAGGGGTGGCACCGGCGGGCACGCCGGCATCGTCGGCCTGACCAACAGCGGTGCCATCACCACCCGCGGCGATGGAGCGGATGGCGTGTTCGCCCAGAGCGTTGGCGGAGGTGGCGGGGCCGGCGGTGGCGGCACCGCCACGGCCAGCGGCGGCAACCTGGCCATTGCGGTCGGCATCGGCGGTAGCGGCGGCGCCGGCGGCAACGGCAACACGGCAACGGTGCAGAACAGCGGCAGCATCGTGACACGGGGCACCGACGCCATTGCCCTCTCGGTGCAGAGCATCGGCGGGGGTGGCGGCAAGGGCGGCAAGGGCGGCGCGACAGCCGGGGGCGTGACCACATTGTCCAACGCGCAGGCCCTGTTCGACACTCTGTCAGCCGGGCTGAACATCAACCAGAACGTCATCAACCTCGGCGACGGCATCCTGCAGATCGGCCAGATTGGCGAGGACATCAAGGCGACCTATGACGAGTTGCGGGGCATCTTCACGCAGCCACAGGCCGGCGAGGCGGAGAACGGCACCAGCGTGCAGATCAACGTCTCGGTCTCGGTCGGGGGGCAGCGGCGGCGCGGCAGGCAATGGGGGCGCCGCGAATGCGACCAATCTCGGGTCGATCGCCACCTTCAGCGCCCAGTCCGACGGCATCTACGCCCAGAGTGTCGGTGGGGGCGGCGGAAGTGGCGGGGCGGCGAGTTCGACCAGCGGGGCGAGCGACGATACGCCGGTCCAGACTGCGGTCGGGGTGGGCGGCAGGGGCGGGGGTGGTGGCATCGGCGGCCCGGTGACCGTCGTCAATGGCACGGGCGGCACCATCCTGACCCAGGGCGTCGCAGCCTTCGGCATCTTCGCACAGAGCGTCGGCGGCGGTGGCGGCGAGGGATCGCTGGCCGGGACGGTCAGCGGCTCCTTGAAAAGCCTCTCGGTCGGTGTTGGCGGCAATGGCGGCCGAGGCGGTGATGGCGGCACCGTCAGCGTGACCACCGGGGACGGCACCAGCGGCAGCAGCATCACCACCACCGGCAAGCATGGCATCGCCATCTTTGCACAGAGCATCGGCGGCGGCGGCGGCCTGGTGCGCACCATGACCACCGATCAGACCTTCGACCCCTCCAAGATCATCGTAAATCCGCAGGGGCGTGTCGGTGATGTCCATGGCCTGACGCTGACCTTCGGTGGCCAGAACGGCATCTCGGGCCAAGGCGGGGAGGTGCGGGTCACCACCAGTGGCCCGGTCACGACATCGGGCCTCGATGCGCATGGCATCCTGGCGCAATCCATTGGCGGCGGTGGCGGCATGGCGGTGGGTGGCCGGGTCACCCTGCCGCCGGGCGGCACCGGCGGCGCTGGCGGCGCGAGCGGGAATGGCGGCCCCGTCATCATCCAGCTACAGACCAACACGACCATCACCACGAACGGCAATGGCGCCTACGGGGTGCTGGCGCAGAGCATCGGCGGTGGCGGCGGCGTCGCCGGCGACCTGTCTGCGGTCGGCTCCTACCAGTCCGGCACAGCCAATGCGGTGAAGGCCAATGGCGGCGACGGAGGTGCAGTATCGATCACAGCGAGCAACGCATTTGTCCGGACGTTTGGCTCCTACGCCCCGGCCATCTTCGCGCAGAGCATCGGCGGCGGCGGCGGCCTGATCGGCTACGACGTCCCTGCCGCGGGGGCGACCGGCATCATCGCGCGGGGCACGGCGGGCGGCAGTGGCACCGGCGGCGGTGTGACGGTGTCGCTCACCGGCAGCCGTGTCCAGACGTTCGGCGTGGGATCGGCTGGCATCTTCGCTCAGAGTGCCGGCACATCCTCCGGCCCGATCCGGATCTCGATCGATCGGCTCTCGGAGGTCGATGGCGGGACACCAGATCCCAAGAATCCGAACCTGCGTGAGACCGCGGCGATCCGGCTGCTGGGCGGCACGGCGAACCAGATCACGAATGCAGGCGGGATCGAGTCGATTGGCGGCCTGGCCATCTCGGCGGACACGCCGCGAAGCAACACCAGCGTCACCAACACCGGCTCGATCAAGGGCGACATCGTGCTCGGCGGCGGAACCGGCAGCGTCGTCGACAACCGACCGGGCGGCGTGATCGACGCCCCGACCACCATCGACCTGAGCGGCGGCGTGTTGCGGAACGCGGGCACCCTGCATGTCGGTGGGGCAGGGGTGATTGGCCGGACGGCGCTCACGGGCGACCTGGTCCAGGGCACGACGGGCCGCCTTGTGGTGGACACCAACCATGCCACCGGCACGGCCGATCAGCTCAGCGTGCAGGGCAGCGTGCGCCTGGGCGGCACGGTGGAGGTGCATCCGGTGGTGGTTGCCAACCGTGCCGTGACCGTGCTGACGGCAACTGATGGGGTCATGGTAGACGCCGGCCTTTCCTCCAATCGCATGCATCTCTTTCGCTTCGACCTGCGGCAGGCTGGCGGCGCCCTGCAGGTGCAGCCCGTGGCGGAGTTCAGCGCGGCCGCCAGCGCGCTCGGCAACAACCAGCGCCAGGTAGCAGGGCATTTGCAGGAACTCTGGAACGGGGGTGCCAGGCTCGACGCGGCCTTCACGGCACTGGCCGGGATCGGCAATGGGGCGCGCTATGGGCAGGTCCTGCACAGCCTCTCCGGGCAGACGGTCGGCGCCATCGCCGCCTTCCCCCTATGGCAGGGAAGTTGTCCGGCGCCTTGAGATGATCTCTCATTTCCAGAGGGGCGGGACGGAGGGATGATTTGGCCTACTCGACGGAACGCCGCGCGGCGGTTCTGAGGAAGCTGGAGCCGCCGAACGCGGTGCCCTTGCGGCAGCTGGCCAAGGAGGAAGGGATCTCCGAGGCAACGCTGCACACCTGGCGCCGCGAGGCTCGCCGCCAGGGGCGGCTCCTGCCCGATGCCGACGCCGGCCCGGAGGGTTGGACGTCGCGCGACAAGTTCGCCGCCGTTCTCGAGACCGCCGCCCTGAACGAGGCCGATCTCGCCGCCTACTGCCGCCAGCGGGGTCTCTACCCCGAGCAGATCCAAGCCTGGCGGACCGCCTGCGAGCAGGCCAACGACTGGGACCGCGCCAGCAGCCAGCGGCTGGGCCAGGCGACTAAGGAGGAGAAGAAGCGCATCAAGGCCATCGAGCGGGACTTGGCGCGCAAGGAGAAGGCGCTGGCCGAGGCGGCGGCGCTGCTGGTGCTGCGAAAAAACGCCGCGGCGATCTGGGGGGGACGGCGAGGACGCATGATCAGCACCCCAGATCGCCAGAACGCCATGGCGCTGATCGACCAGGCTGTCGCGGCCGGCGCGCGCCGCGCCCAGGCCTGTGCGGAACTCGCGCTCGATGAACGGACCTGTCGCCGCTGGCGGGCCCGGGACGGCGCGCCCGAAGACCGCCGCCCGACGGCGCCTCGGCCAGCACCGGGCAACAGGCTGTCCGAGGCGGAACGCCAGGCCGTGCTGGAGGCCTGCAACAGCCAGGCCTTCAAGAGCCTGCCGCCAAGTCAGATCGTGCCCCGCCTCGCAGACCAGGGCCGCTACATCGCCTCGGAAGCAAGCTTCTACCGCATCCTGCGGGCTGAGGGTCAGCAGCACCACCGTGGCCGGGCGAGGCCGCCGGCGCGTCGCCAACCGCCGACCAGTCACCGCGCCCGCGGCCCCTGCGAAGTCTGGAGCTGGGACATCACCTGGATGCCCGGCCCGATCCGGGGCGGGTTCTTCTATCTCTACCTCATCCTCGACGTCTACAGCCGCAAGATTGTCGGCTGGGAGGTCCACGAGCGCGAAGCCGCCGAGCTGGCCGCCGAGCTCGTGCGCCGCGCGGTCTGGGCCGAGGGCTGCCTCACCCGCCCTCTCGTCCTGCACGCCGACAACGGCAGCCCGATGAAGGGCGCGACCATGAAGGCCACCCTCGAACGGCTCGGCGTCATCGCCTCCTACAGCCGCCCGCGCGTCAGTGACGACAACCCGTTCTCCGAAGCCCTGTTCCGTACCTGCAAGTACAGGCCGGACTGGCCAGCATCGGGGTTCGCCAGCAGGGAGGACGCGCAACACTGGGTCGCCCGTTTTGTGGCCTGGTACAACCACGAGCACCGCCACAGCGCGATCCAGTTCGTCACGCCCAGCGCCCGGCATGCAGGTGAGGATCGCGCGCTCCTCGAGCGTCGGACCGAGCTCTATACCGAAGCTCGCGCCGCCAACCCCGCGCGGTGGTCACGCCAAATCCGAAACTGGGCGCCGGTCGGCGACGTCTGCCTCAACCCCGAGCGCGACATCAGCGACCACGAAATCAGAGACGCCGCCTGATGGGCACCGGACAACTTCTTTGACAAATACCGCTTCCGCCACAGCTCGAGCCAGAATTTCATCACCAACATGCTGAACGACTGCGCGACCTTCGAGGGGGCCGGCCTATCGCAGGATGAGGCCAGCTGCGGCTGGGCACGCTTCTTCGGCGGCCATGCCGACCAGGACGGCAGGGGTGGTGCGCTCGGCTACCGGATGAACGCCTGGACTTTCCAGGCCGGCGGCCAGCGTGAGATCGCCCCCGGCTGGTTCCTTGGCGGCTCCCTCGCCTATGAGAACAGCGAGTTCCGCGGCGATGGCGGCACCGCCACGGTGAGGGGCGACAGCTTGCTGGCGGGCGCAATCCTGCGCTACCAAACCGGGCCCTGGCAGGTCTCCGGCGTGCTCGATTTCGGCTATGGTTGGTATGACAGCAGGCGCAGCGTCTTCATAGGCCCGGTCGGCGGCACGGCGAGTGCCTCGCCGACCGCCTGGCACTTGGGCGTCCATTCGCGCATCGCCTATCAGGTGCCCTTAGAGCCTATCCCGGTAGGGCATGTCGCCAGGTGATGATGGCGAGTGCGAAGTGGAGCTGCGCGAGGTAGTTGCTGGGTTTCTTGGCCCAGCGGATCAGGATCGAGCGGAACCGATGGAGCCATGAATGCGTGCGCTCCACCACCCAGCGCCGCGCCTTGGCCCGGGCGTGACGCTTGGCGCTGACCTCCTCGCCGCGTGTGCGCAGGTGCAGGGTGAAGCCGAACTCCTCGGCCAGGGCGCGCGGCTCGTCGTAGTCGAAGTCCTTGTCGAGGCAGAGGTGCTGCGGTCGACGGCGGGTCGGTTCGGGCCGCTCGATCGGGATGGCCTCGAGCGTCTCCCGCATCAGCTTGTGATCGTTGCGGTTGGCCCCGTCGATGGTCGCCCCGAGCGGGACGCCGCGGCCGTCGGTCAGCACCAGGCGCTTCACCCCGCGCTTGCCGCGGTCCGTCGGGTTGCGGCCGGTTTTCTCGCCACCCAGCGGCGCCTTGCCCATCGCCCCGTCCAGCGCCAACCAGGTCCAGGCGATGCCACGCAGTGCGTCGTAGGCCAGCAGGCCCTCGCGCCAGAACGCCGCGAAGACCCCGGCCGCGAGCCACTCCTGGAAGCGCCGGTGCGCCGAGGACGACGAGCAGATCGTGGTCTCCCGCAGCGCATTCCACTGACACCCCGTGCGCAGCACGAAGAAGATGGCGTCCATCGCCGCCCGGTCCGGCACCCGCGGGTTGTGGCAGCCCAGTGGGTGCGGCGGGCGTGGTGGCAGCAGTGGCCCCATCTTGGCCCAGAGCGCGTCCGGCAACCGCCAGCCGTCGTCCCGAACGCGCCACTTCCTCGCTTTCCGTGCAGTCCCTCTCGTCATCCCAGGTAGATGGAGAGCCGAGGATCATCCTCCTACTGGGATACGCTCTAAGCAGGCTGGTATCTGCAGCCTCGGATCGACCTGCACCTGAACTATGTGCAGAGCAGCAGCTATACGGAAACCGGCGCAGGACCCTTCAATCTGGCGGTGGAGGCCGAGGGTGCTTCCACCTTTGCTGCCACCCCCGCGGTCGAGATCGGTGGACGCATTCCTCTCGGCAATGCGGCCGTGCTGCGCCCCTTCGCAAGTGCAGGCATTGCTTTCCTCGCTAATAGCGACTGGGCAGCCACGGCACGCTTTGCCGGACAGACGGAAAGCCGGGGTTTCCGCGCCGCCACGCCGATCCCGGACGTGCTCGGCAAATTCACGGCCGGCGCCGAATTGTTGAGTAGCACGAACTGGGACTTCCGGCTCCAGTACAGCGCGGAGACCGGCGACGGCTATACAGGTCATGCTGGCATGGGACGGCTCGCCTACCGATTCTGAGCAGTTTCACGAGAGCACCACCCCGCGAGAAGGACGATCCGCGATGCCCACGACACTCCCTCGTGCCACCGCCCTCGCGATGTTGACAGCCCTATGCAGCCAGCCCTGGAGCGCCCTGGCCCAGGCGCCATCCCGCAGCACACCGCCGACCACCGCGCCGTCCCCGCCCGTACGGGAACAGGCGGCGGTGCCACGTCCCAATCGCACCACGGCTTCTTACGGCGACTGGGTGTTGCGCTGCGAACTTCCGCCCGGTACGGAGGAGGGCACCTGCGAGGTGACCCAGACGATCCTTGACCAGCGTGGCCAGTCGCTGGCCCACATCACCATGCGTCGCACCACCCCACCCGCCCAATCTTCGATCTCGATTTCAGTTCAGGTCGGGACGAGCACAACTGTTACCGAGCCCCTGCGCCTCAGCATGGAGGGTCAGCCCGCTCTTATGCTCGCCTTCCGCCGCTGCCTGCCCCGCGGCTGCTTCGCCGAGACACAGCCTTCGGACGCCGAGCTTGGCTCGCTTACCCACCGGGCCGGACCTGCCAAGCTCGAGTATCACGACGGAGATGGCCAAGTGCTCTCCCTGCCAATATCGCTCCGTGGACTCGCCAACGCTCTCGGCGCTCTCCGCTCTCCTGAGCGCCGGTGAGGATCGCTACTACCTCTCAGCACGCCAGCGTCTGGATAGGCGTCGAATCAGAATTCCTGTTGACGGCGGCCACACGCTGCCGGGTTTGGAGGCAATAAGTGGGCAAGACGGGTCCGTGATGGCCCTCAACCAGCCCGTCTGACCGGCCTGCGAGGCCGCCGCGGCGGGACCTGGGCGCATTGGCAGCTGGCGCTGTCCTGTGCCCGCTATCTCTCGCCGCAGCGAGGGCACAACTGCGCGGCATCGGCGAGCGACCCCGGCGCATTGCCGAGGGCGCGGCCCCGGCGGTCAGCCGTAAGATCGTCAGTGGGAGGCCAATCTCACCATTGCGATAGACTCGGTGGCAGGACGGGCGCATCTCGCCGGAGAGGGGCTTCGGGCCGGTCCGCCGAGGGCATTCGGCGCAGGGGGAAGGGCTGCGACATGCAGGTCACGTCGAGCGGCCGGATTGCCATCTGGCAGGGCGGCAGCATCTGGATTGGCGAGACCAAGGCGACCACCGGTCTGCATGCCCACCACGCGATCCAGATCACCATGGCGCTGCATGGGGAGTTCCGCCTCCGCGATCCCGCGACCCCGGACTTCGGTGAAGGCCTGACCGCCGCCATCGTGGCCGCGAACCGGCCGCACGTGTTCTCGGCGGAGGGGACGGTGGCCCTGGTCTTCGTCGAGCCGGAATCCGTCGAGGGTCTGGCCCTCCAGGAGAAGCACTGCCGCGGCGGAACCATCTCGCGGCTTTCACCCGAGCACCTGGGGGACGGGCCCGCCCTGCTGCTCGAGGCTTACCGGACCGCCGGCGGGCGGACCCGGATGGAGGAGATCGCCCGCGGCATCGTCGACCGCCTCCGAGGTGGCGCCGTGCCGAAGGGCACGCCAGATCCGCGGGTCCTCCGCGCGATACGGCTGCTCTCCGACCGGGTCGACGATCCCCCCCACCCTGGGGGAGGCTGCCGCGGCAGTTGGCCTCTCGGCGGGCCGCTTCCGGCACCTCTTCGTGGCCGAGACGGGGCTCCCCTACCGCGGGTATGCCCTTTGGCTCCGGCTCGGGCGAGCGGTGGACGTGTTCGCCGCGGGCGGCTCGCTGACCGACGCGGCGCACGATGCCGGCTTCGCCGACTCCGCACACCTGAGCCGCACCTTCAGGCGCATGTTCGGCCTCGCGCCCTCTTCGCTGCACATCGGGTAGCCCCTTCGTTCAAGCGAACCACCGCGGGACGCGGATAGGTTCAGGGCGTCAACCCAAGCCACGGAGGTCACGATGTCCACCGACTTCAACTGCAACTGCCGGCCGACCTGCACCTGCGGCCCTGACTGCCGCTGCGGCGCCAAGGCCGCGGCATCCTGCGCGTGCGGCTCAGATTGCCGGTGCGGCGATGCGTGCCGGTGCGGACAGGAGAGCCACTGCGGTTCCGGATGCCGCTGCGGTAGCTGACATCGGCGCGTCCGCGCGGCCCGATCTTCCGGGTCGCGCGGCGCCGCTCAGGCACGGTGGTCAGCCCAGCCGTGTAGCCCTGAGGCGCAAGGCGTTCCCGACCACGCTGACGGAGGACAGCGCCATGGCCGCCGCCGCGATCAACGGCGAGAGCAGGATGCCGAGGAACGGGTAGAGCACCCCGGCCGCAACCGGCACGCCGGCGGCGTTGTAGGCGAAGGCGAAGAACAGGTTCTGCCGGATGTTGCGCATCACCGCCCGCGACAGCCGTCGGGCGCGGACAATACCCGTCAGGTCGCCGCCGAGCAGGGTTACGCCCGCGCTCTCGATGGCCACATCGGTCCCGGTGCCCATGGCGATGCCGACCTCGGCGGCGGCCAGCGCTGGCGCGTCGTTTACGCCATCGCCCGCCATCGCCACATGCCGACCCTCCGCCCTCAGTCGCTCCACTGCGCGCTGCTTGTCCTCGGGCAGCACCTCGGCCACCACCTCGGCGATGCCGAGGCGCTTGGCCACCGCCTCCGCCGTGGTGCGGTTGTCGCCGGTGAGCATGACCACCCGCACGCCCTCCGCGGCGAGGCCGGCCAGCGCCACCGGCGTGGTCTCCTTCACTGGGTCGGCCACCGCGACCAGGCCGGCGGGGCGGCCGTCCACTGCGACGAAGAAGGCCGTGGCCCCCTCCCCGCGCAGCCGCTCCGCCTCCGCCGTGACGGCCGCGGCATCCACGCCTTGCTCCTGCATCAGCCGCGCGTTGCCGACCGCCACGCGGCGCCCTTCGACCATCCCGGTGACGCCGCGCCCGGACGGCGCGTCGAAGCCCTCCACGGACGGCACGGCGAGGCCGCGCCCCTCCGCCGCCCGCACCACCGCCTCGGCCAGCGGGTGCTGGCTCGGCCGCTCCAGCCCGGCGGCGAGGCGCAGCACCTCGGCCTCCTCGAAGCCCGGCACCGGCACCACGGCCACCACCTCCGGCCTGCCCTGGGTGAGCGTGCCGGTCTTGTCGACGACGAGCGTGTCGATCCGCTCCATGCGCTCCAGCGCCTCGGCGTTCTTGATCAGAACCCCGGCCTGGGCGCCGCGGCCGACGCCCACCATGATCGACATCGGCGTGGCCAGGCCGAGGGCGCAGGGGCAGGCGATGATCAGCACCGTCACGGCCGCGACCAGGGCATGGGCCAGCCGCGGCTCCGGCCCCCATACCGCCCAGGCGATGAAGGCCAGCACCGCCACCAGGACCACCGCCGGCACGAACCAGCCCGCGACCTGGTCGGCCAGGCGCTGGATCGGCGCCCGGCTGCGTTGCGCCCCGGCCACCATGCGCACGATCTGCGCCAGCACCGTGTCCTGCCCGACCCGGTCGGCGCGCATGACGAAGGCACCCTGGCCGTTCAGCGTGCCGCCGATGACCTGGTCGCCCGGGCCCTTGCGCACCGGCACCGGCTCGCCGGTGACCAGGCTCTCGTCGAGGTTGCTGCCGCCCTCCAGCACCGCGCCGTCGAGCGGCACCTTATCGCCGGGCCGCACCCGCAGGTGGTCGCCCACCATCACGGCCGCGAGCGGCACCTCCTCCTCCGACCCATCGGCGCCGATGCGCCGGGCCATGGCCGGGGCGAGGTCGAGCAGGGCGCGGATGGCGCCGCCGGTGCGCTCACGGGCGCGCAGCTCCAGCACCTGGCCGAGCAGCACCAGCACCACGATCACCGCCGCGGCCTCGAAGTAGACCGCGACCGAGCCGTCGTGGCCGCGGAACGCCGGCGGGAAGACCCCCGGGGCCACCGTGGCCACCACGCTGAACAGCCAGGCGACGCCGGTGCCGAGCGCGATCAGGGTGAACATGTTCAGGCTGCGGTTCACCAGGGACTGCCAGCCGCGCACAAAGAAGGGCCAGCCCGCCCAGAGCACCACGGGCGTGCCGAACAGCAGCTGGATCCAGTTCGAGGTGCCGCGCCCGACCAGATGGTCGAGGCCGAGCAGGTGCCCGCCCATCTCCAGCACGAAGACCGGCAGCGTGAGCGCCAGGCCAATCCAGAAGCGCCGGGTGAAGTCGACCAGTTCGGGGTTCGGTCCGGCTTCGCCGGTCGGCACCTCCGGCTCCAGCGCCATGCCGCAGATCGGACAGTTGCCGGGGCCGGCCTGCCGGATCTGCGGGTGCATGGGGCAGGTGTAGGTCGTGCCGGGCATGACCGGCTCGGCGCGGCGGGCCGGCTCTCTGTTGCCCAGGTACTTGCCAGGATCGGCCACGAACTTGGTCCGGCAGCCGGCCGAACAGAAGTGGAAGGTCTGCCCGGCGTGCTCGGCGCGGTGCTTCGAGGTCACCGGGTCCACCCTCATGCCGCAGACGGGATCGGTCACCAGGGTGGCGTCGGCCACGGCAGCGCCACCCCGGCGGTGATCATGGCCGTGCCCGGCATGGTGCTTGTGATGTTCGTGGCCGTTGTGCTGACCGCTCATAGGTGCCGCCTCCGACAGGGCCCGCGGCATCGCGGGCGGATGTGGTGTCGTGGTCTTCGCACCTTCCCCCTTCCCATGACGGGAAGGTCAAGCTTCTCGTAAAGGAATTGGATGCCTTACTCGGCCCTTGACCTTCCCACGGTAGGAAGCCCCATCTTGGCCGCAGTTGCAGAACCAGGTGCTCCGGAAGGAGGGCGACCGTGAACATCGGACAGGCGGCAGCGGCCTCTGGCGTCTCGACGAAGATGCTCCGCTACTACGAGAGCATCGGCCTCATCCCCAAGGCCGGCCGGACCGAGGCGGGCTACCGCGTCTACTCCGGCACGGACGTGAACACCCTGCGCTTCATCCGGCGTGCCCGCGACCTCGGGCTCTCCATCGAGCGCATCAGGCTGCTGGTCGGTCTCTGGCAGGACCGGGAACGCTCGAGCGGCGACGTGAAGCGGATCACCGAGGAGCACGTGGCCGAACTCGAGGCCAAGATCGTCGAGCTCACCGCGATGCGGGACTCCCTCCGGGAGCTGGCCGATGCCTGCCACGGCGACCACCGGCCGGAGTGCCCGATCCTGCGCGACCTCGAAGGCGATGTGGACCGGACAGCCAGGCGAAGAGCTGAGCCCCTTGTCCGGGAACGTCGGGGGCATCCTCTCGAGGCGCATCGACGCGGTCACCACCACGGCGCGTAAACCGGAGAGGTCGAGCCGAGGGCGACACGGGACGATGAGGCAGAAGCGGATGCCGAGGGGCACGGGCATGTTCAGGAGGGTGGTGGCGGGCCTGCTCGCGCTGGCCCTGCTCGTCCTGCCGGCCGCTCCCCTGCGGCACGCCTCGGCCGCGCCGGCCGGCCACCAGGCCGCCGTCCACTGCGTCGTGCACGACAATGCCGTCTCCGCGGGTCAGGCGGCCGATGCCGGCCACCACCTGCACGGCCACCTCCTCCGTCAGGCCGACGACCAGGGCCAGCCGTGCGATGATCCAGGCGGCAAAGCCGGGTTGGCCTGCTGCGTGTCCGCCCAGTGCCCGGCCATGGTCGCTGCTCCGCCGCTCGCGGCGACAAGCCTTCTCCCCTCCCTTGGACCGTCGGCCCGCTACGCCTTCGAAACGCAGCGGCCGCACGGCATCGACGTCGCTCCCGCCCTGCCGCCACCGCGCGAAGCCGCCTGACCAAGTGCCGCCCGGTCCGCGGAGCCCCGCAGACCCGACGGCCGGATATGCCGGGCTTCGTACGACGACACGGCCCTGACAGGGGCGCCGCGATCCGCCCGGACCACACGCCCCCAGGACCGCGGCGAGAGCGACAGGAACACACAGATGTCCACAACCATCCGCAACCAGGCCGCCAAGCGGTCCTCGCTCCGGCTCACCCTGCTTGCCGCGACCGCCGGGCTGGCGCTCGCCGCCACCCCTGCCCTCGCCGCCATCGAGGACGGCTACGAGCCCGGTGGCACCCCGGCCACCACGACCTGGTACGGGCCGGCGAACCCGGCTGCCCTCAAGGCCGACCGCGACTACGTCGCCGGCATGCGCCACCACCACGCCGGGGCGCTGACCATGGCCCAGGAGTACCTCGCCGACCCGCAGGCGAGCAGCCCGGTGCTGCGGCGCCTGGCGCATGCCATCATCCGCAACCAGCGCTTCGAGATCGGCCTGCTCGACGAGGTGGCGCGGAACCTCGACCGGCCGCCTGTGGTGGTGGACCTCGGGATCCTGCGCTTCGCCGCTCAGTCCATGGCGACCGAGGGGCTGGGGCAGCGCCAGCGCTTCCTGAAGTCGCCGATCCCAAGCCCGCTGGCCGCGCTGGGCTCCGATGCCCCTGTCACCGCGCGCGACGTGCAGTTCGCCAAGGGGATGACGGTCCACCACCAGGCGGCGCTCGACATGGCGCGGGCCTACAACGCCGACCAGAACGCCCGGAACACCTTCCTCCGGCTGATGAACGTCGACATCGTCACCGACCAGAGCCAGGAGATCGCGCTCATGCGCTCGGTGGTCGCCGCCTACCCCGGCGACCCGAACATGGTGCAGGTGGACGCGTCGGCGATTCACGGCATGGAGGCCATGCAGCACGGTGGCGGCCACGCCGGGCATGGTGCCGCGGCGCCGCCGCAGGCCCCGGCTTCCGCTCCTGCGGCGCAGTCCCTGGCACCGCAGGCCCGGGCGCAGGCGGCGCCGCATGGACAGTTCGGCCCGGCCGGACCAGCGACGCACTGACAGAGACCACCGGGATGGCCATCACCAACCTCCTCCGGGCCGTGGGCGGTCTCGCCGCCCGGCGGCTCCTGCTGGGCCTCGCCGCGGTCGGCCCGGCAACGGCCGCATTCCGATCTCCGCGCCTCCGAACCGGCGGGCGGGGCGATGCTGCACCCCCGCCCAAGAGCGCTAACCTCTCCTTCGCGGAACCAGTGCGGATCACCTCCCTGCTGCTGCTGGGCGGGAAATCCTGGCCGTTGAGCTCGCGGCCCTCTCACCGGCGTGGACATCGGCGGTCTCGCCTTCGGCGTGGAGCGGCGCGTCTTCGTCCTCAGCGCCGATGCCGTGCTGGCAGAGGCTCAGCGTCTGCTGGCCGGCGACGCCCCGCATCCCTCGGCCTCCGCCTGGCAAGCCGTATGCCGACCTGGCCGCTAGCCTGTCTTATTCACGACGGCATTGCGGTGCGGCTGGCGGGCGTGGCGTAAGGTGCTGATTGCGTTTACGGATTTGGGTGTCGAGACCAACCCGTAGGACCTCAGGCCGCGCCACACCCGCCATGGATGACAATACGACCGCGCCGTTCGGCTTTCCAGCAATCGGCCGCAAGAAGGTGGCAGCCGCCTTCGACGGCGGGCGGCTGACCTCGGATGGTGGCGTGCTGCTGCTGGCCGTGGCCGAGCGCCAGCTCGGCGTCTGTGACCGGCTGGCGGCGCTGATCTCCGACCCACGCGGCCCATCGCGGGGGTCCACCCGCTGGCTGACATCCTGCGGGCCCGGATCCTGGCGATCGCCTGCGGCTACGAGGATGCCGACGACCTCGACCACCTGCGCCGGGATCCCGGCTGCAAGCTGGCCTGTGGCCGCCTGCCCGACAGCGGGCGAGACCTGTGCTCGCAGCCGACCATGTCGCGTTGGGAGCACGCGCCCTCCTTGCGCGAGGTGAGACTAACGCGCCGGTCCTGCGCCGCTATGCCGAAACCCGCTACCGCGCCAAATCCTGGTCCTGCGAGCGGCGGGTGGTCGCCCGCATAGAGGCCAGCACCGAGGGCCTGGATATCCGCTTCGTGGTGACCAGCTTCGCCCAAGGCCACGCCGAGTGGATCTATGACAGCCTGTATTGCGCGCGGGGACAGGCGAAAAACCTGGTGAAACTGCACAAGGCCCAGCTCGCCTCTGATCGCACGTCTTGCCGCGCGCCGCTGGCCAACCAGGTCCGCCTGGCCCTTCACGCCGCCGCTTACTGGCTGCTGCTGACCCTGCGCGATCGCATCCCCAGGACGCATGAGTTGGCCGCCGCCGAGTTCACCACCCTCAGGCTGCACCTGCTCAAGGTCGCAGGCCGGATCATCGAGACTGCCAGCAAGGTCCGCATCGCCTTCGCCGCCGCCTGCCCACATGCAGTGCTGTTCCGCGGCCTCGCCCGCAGCTTCCACCCGGCCGGGCCATGACCAAGGGGGCCAGTGCCCCCACTACGTCTCTCGCCCAGCAACCTCCAACGCCGCCCGTCCGAGCCCAACCACACCGCCGAAAGCGGATGCGGCCGCATGCCCACTGCTCAGATCAGCCCGCGGACGCACCTGTCGTCCACCCTCGCCGCGAAAGCCCTTGTCTCCTCCAGCGGCACGCTCCTAGCCAGGTCGTTTAAGACGCAGTCCAAACCTTGGTCATATCCGCGCCGGTAACTCTGCTCCCCAGCGAGTGACACGCTGCTGTCAGAGAGATGGGACGGGTGTTGATGGTCGATGCTATAGGGGCGGAATACGACTTCGTTCTCCCCGTCCTGCCATGGCGCCGTGAAGTTGTGGCGCTTGCACGCGTCAAGGAGGATGTCCTCCGCCGTGGCGATGTCCGACCGAACCCAATAGCGGCACACCTCCTCAAACTCGGCCACAACCTCTTGCGGGGCGTTACAGGCCCGAAGGATGCGAACCATCCTCGCCTTGTCCCGCTCAAAGCTCTTGCCCATCGCCTAAACCCCCCCTTACCCCATGCCGCCTGTTCACGCCCGCCGCAATAACGCACGGGGGCGTGAGGCTGCCAGCGCATGTGTCAGGCGGCTTTCCCTCGCTCCGCTTCGGCCGTGTTGAGGTGCGGCAGGCCCGCCCCGGAATACTTCGGCAACGCAGGCGTAAGGGGGAAACCGTGAGGGGAGGCGTGAGGGGGGAGAGGCGCGACCACTCCCCCCTATAAGCTACTGAAAATACTCTTTCTCTAGATGCAGCCTCTCAATCTCAGCGCGAATAGAACTCCACCACCATGTTCGGCTCCATCTGCACCGGGTAGGGCACATCCGAGAGCTTCGGCGCGCGCAGGAAGCGGCCGCGCATGGCGCGGTGGTCGATCTCCATGTATTCGGGCACGTCGCGCTCGCCGCTCTGCGCCGCATCCAGCACGGCGGTGAGCTGCTTGGACTTCTCCTTGACCTCGATCTGGTCGCCATCCTTCACCTGGAAGGAGGGGATGTTCACCCGCTTGCCGTTCACCATGACATGACCGTGGTTGACGAACTGGCGGGCGGCGAAGGGGGTCACGGCCAGCTTCATGCGGTAGACGATGCAGTCCAGCCGGCGCTCCAGCAGCGCGATCAGGTTCTCGGAGGTGTCGCCCTTGCGGCGCACGGCTTCTTCGTAATACTTACGGAACTGCTTCTCGCCGATATTGCCGTAGTAGCCCTTCAGCTTCTGCTTCGCCATGAGCTGCACGCCGAAATCCGTGGGCTTCTGCTTGCGGCGGGCGCCATGCTGGCCGGGGATGGTCTCGCGCTTGTTGATCGGGCTCTTGGCCCGGCCCCAGAGATTCACCCCGAGGCGGCGATTGATCTTGTACTTGGATTCGGCGCGTTTGGTCATGCGGCAAACCCGCCCCTTCGGGGCGGCCTTCTTCTCGCGTGTTTGTCCCGGTAGGCCCAGGCCCGACACGGGCGAGGGCGGGCGCGGGCCGAACCAAGTTCCCTTGGAGCCCGTCCACATTCCCAGGAGGAAGGCGCCGTTTAGGTGGTTCGGCCCGGGCTTGTCAAATCCCGGCGCCGCGGCCTAAGGCGGCCGGCATGGTCACCCGTGAAGAGATCCTGATCCTCGGCCTCACGGCCGGCACCGTGGGCAGCCTGGTGGGTGGGCTGATGCTCGGCATCGGGCTCGGGCTGGTAGTGCAGGGGGCGCATATCGGCTGGCTGCTGGTGCTGCCGGCGGCGCCGGTGGCCGGGCTTCTGGGCTATGCGCTGGCGCGGAAGCTGGCGCGGCGCCTGTAGCTTTGCCAAGCCGCAGTTGATCCCCCCTGGCATCATCGGGTCCGAATTCGCTTTCCGGGCCCGCCCTCTGACCCAGCGGCACGCTCCCTGGCCGGAAGCCCGCACGCCGTCCAGCGCCTGCGCGCCGGCATGAGGAGCGCATCCTGGCCATCCTCTCACCGGGCGGCATGTCCTGCCTGAACGGTCGTGGTGCGCGATTTCGTGTCACGAACGCGTCAATGCTGAAAACGATATTGCCATGCCGCGGGCTCCAGACGGAGGCTTGCCTACGCGGCTTCGGAATCGTGGCCAAGCGCGTCATTGGCAAGACATCGGTGGGAGGAAACCTGCCTGATCGTCCGAGCGCTTCGCGCAGCCCTGCTCGGCTGTGTTTTCGGCATGTCGGCGGCATGCATGCCGGCGATGGCGGCCGAGAATCCGGCGACCGCCGATCAGGTCGCGCGGCCGGGCGGCACGCTGCCCGGCAATCCGCGCATCGCCCTCGTCCGCGTCGCGGAGGGTTTCCAGGACCCGACCAACGTCGCGAATGCCAATGACGGCACCGGCCGCATCTTCGTGACGGAGCGCGTCGGCCGCATCCGCCTGGTCAACCGCGACGGCACCGTGCAGCAGGATCCCTTCCTCGACCTGACCAATTTCAACCCGCTCGGCACCGACGTGCAGACCGGCTTCGTCGAGCAGGGGCTCTATTCGGTCGCCTTCCACCCGCGCTTTCGGGAGAATGGCTACTTCTTCGTCCACTACGCCTCCCTGCCCTTCAATGGAGACGGTGTGATCCTACGCCTGCAGGTGGACCGGGCGAACCCCAATGTGGTTTCGGCGGAGCGCATCCGTGAAACCGCGAAGGTCATCATGCGGATCGAGCAGCCCTACTACAACCACAATGGCGGCCAGATCGAGTTCGGCCCCGACGGATTCCTCTATATCGGCAGCGGCGACGGCGGCTGGGAAGGCGACCCGCTGCAGGCCGGGCAGGACCTCAATACCTGGCTCGGCAAATTGCTGCGCATCGACGTGGACGTTCCCGAGGACGATGGCCGCGCCTACCGCATCCCGCGCGAGAACCCCTTCGCCAGTGCGGCGCGCGAGCAGTTGATGACGCTGTTCGGCATCACCGAGAAGCAATTCGCCCAGATCCGTACGCGCGCGAAGCCCGAGATCTTCGCCTATGGGCTGCGCAATCCCTACGAATTCTCCTTCGACCGGCGCACCGGCGACATCTACATCGCCGATGTCGGGCAGAACCACTGGGAAGAGATCGACTGGATCCCCGCAGGCAGCCGCGGCGGCCAGAATTTCGGCTGGTCGCACATGCAGGGCAGCTTCTGCCACCCGATGACCGGCCCGAACGACCAGTGCCCCACCATCGGCCTGCTGCCGGTCGCGCAATACCCGCATGAGGAGGCCTATCCGGGCGCGCCGAAGCAGAGCGAGGGCTCGGGCTGCTCGGCCCAGGGCCTGGGCGTGGCGAATGATCTCGGCCCGCAGAGCCTGTATCTGGTGGGCGACTGGTGCTCGGGGCGGGTCTTCGGCATCGCCTGGGACGACAGCGCGCGCCGGTGGCAGATGCGCGAGTTGCTGCGCACCAACCTGCAATTCACCGCCGGCGGCTATGACGAGGACGGCAACGTCATGGCCGTGAACGCCAACAATTTCTACATCGGCGAACAGGGTGCGACGCAGAACCCGCCGGGCTCGCTCTGGCGCGTCGTGGCGGCCGATCGCGTGCCGCAGGGCGCCGTCACCGCGCGGACCGCGGCGCCGCAGGGCCAGCAGCCGCCGGCGCAGCCCGCCGCGGCCCCGGCGCAGCCCGGGCAGCCGCGGCAGGCTCGCTGAGCCGGGCCAACCGGGGCGGGCCCGCCATGGACATGCCGGCGGGCCCGGCCCCTTCGTCGTTTTCCTCCGGAGAGCCGTCCTTGCGCATCCCGCTCGGCATCCTCGCCGCCGCCTTCGCCGCGGCCGCCCTGGCCCAGGACATCCCGCGCAATCCCGACGGGACGATCCAGTTCCGGCACGCGCTCGACAATGGTCCGCTGGAGCTTGAGTTCCGCCCGCAGCAGGCCATCACAGATGCGGTGCGGAGCTTCCACCGGACGGGCGAGAACCCGTATCGCGGCGACCAGGTGGCGACCCAGGCGGGCCGGAGCCTCTGGGCGCAATGGTGTGTCTCCTGCCATATGCCCGATGGCACCGGGCGCATCGGCCCGAGCCTGGTGGATGACCAATATGCCTATCCCCGCGTCCGCAGCGATATCGGCCTTTTCGAGGTGATCTATGGCGGCGCCGCCGGCGCGATGCAGGCTTTCGGGCGGCGGATGGACCAGGACCAGATCCTGAAGATCATGGCCTATATCGACCGGCTGCGCGAGCAGCGCGGCGGCGCGCGGTAGCGGCGGCACCCGCACCAGGATGGCCTGCCGGCACGCCATGCACCTGGATGCCCGACCTTCCCTTCGGCTGCGCCAGTCGCCGCCTTGCCGCGATGGAGGCCGTTGATGCGTGCCGTCAGCATGCTGCTCGGTGTGGTGCTGCTGTTCTTTGCCGTGCTGCAGTACAATGACCCGGATGCCCTCTACTGGGGCGGCGTTTATCTGCTCGCGGCCGGTTTCCAGCTTGCCGTGCTGCTGCGGGGCCGGCCACTCGCGCGCATCCCGGCGCTGCGCCTGGCCGCCTGGCTCTGCATCGGGCTGTTCCTGCTGGGCTTCGCTGCCCTCGCCGGCAAGATCGGCCCCGGCTGGATCCATGTGGAGGAGGCGCGCGAGGCTTTCGGCTACCTGATCTGCGCCGGCGCGACCGGCTTCGCCCTCCTCGCGACCCGCGCCGGGCGCAGCCTGCGCCCCGGCCTCACTCGATCCTGAGATCCTCCTCGCCGCGGCGCCGTGCCAGCGCGACACGCGGCTCCTGCCCGCCGCGCAGGACCGAGTTGCCCATGTAGAGCGTCCGCTGGTCGATCGGTGGCGGGTTCAACCAGTCCTCCTCCCGCATCTGGCCGCTGCGGCCGTAGGCGGCCAGGGCATTGGTATAGGTCACGGTGCGGATCGCCTCCTCGGCGATGCCGCCGCGGCGCATCAGCTCGGCGGTCTTCGGCACGGCCAGGGGGTCGGAGACACCCCAGTCGCAGGCGCTGTCCACGATGATGCGCTCCGCGCCGTAGCGGCGGACGATCGCGACCATCCGCTCATTCCCCATCTTGGTGCCGGGATAGATCGAGAAGCCGGCCCAGAAGCCGCGGTCCAGCACCTCCTGCATCGTCTCCTCGTTGTTGTGGTCCACCACCACCCAGGACGGGTCGAGCCCGTGCTCCACCACGACATCCATGGACCGTGTGGTGCCGCGCTTCTTGTCGCGATGCGGCGTGTGGATCATGACCGGCAGGGACAGCTCCCTGGCGAGATCGAGCTGCTGGCGGAAATAGCGATCCTCGGGATCCGTCTGCTCGTCGTAGCCGATCTCGCCGATGGCGACGACGCCCTCCTTCAGCGCGAAGCGGGGCAGGATCTCCATCACCGCCTCGGCCAGTTCCTCGTTGTTCGCCTCCTTGCTGTTGAGGCCGATGGTGCAGTAGTGGCGCAGGCCGAATTGCCCCGCGCGGAACCTCTCCCAGCCGATGATGGTGGAGAGGTAGTCGATGTAGCTGCCGACATTGGTGCGTGGCTGGCCCAGCCAGAAGGCCGGCTCGATGCAGGCGACGACGCCGGCGGCCGCCATCGCCTCGTAGTCGTCGGTGGTCCGCGAGATCATGTGGGTATGGGTGTCTATGTACATCGCCCCTCGGCTCCCTCAGCGCGCGGTGTCGCCGGGCTGTGCCAGCCTGCCCGTCTCGATCGCGGCGGCGAGCCCGGGCTCCTGCGCCAGCAGTTCCCGGGCGCGCGGCGCGGGGCAGGCGGCCAGCGCGAGTGCCGCCGCTTCCCGCTCCGCCACATCGGCGCTCCGCAACGCGGCCGCCAGGTCGTCGAGCGCCGCGTCATCGGCATGCGGACCGACGCAGCGCCAGAGCTCCGGGCCGACCGGCCGGCCGGCCGCGCGGCGCTCATGCGCGTAGTCGCAGAGCATGCGCGCGAGCGTCGGGTTGGCGCGGCGGTCCAGCCCCTGGATGGGCGCGAGGGCCGAGCCGATGAAAAGGGCCTTCAGCACCATGTGGTTCCAGGCGTTCTCGTCGAAGCTTTCGGCCGGATAGGGATTGCGGTGCGCCACCGCCTCGAAGATCGGCTTCATGCCGCTGCGCACGCCCTCGCGCGCGCGGGCTTCGTGCCGCTCCGGATCGGGATAGAGCGGCAGGCCGCGGTAGAAGGCGATCATTTCGGCAATGTCGGCGGTGGCGAAGAGCTGGCGCAGGCGATCGGCGAATTCCGGGCCCTGGCCGCCGCCGGCCAGCAGCAGCACGAGGCGGCCGGCCTGGTCCAGGCTCCAGCCGCGCGGGTCCCAGCCAGGGCGCGCCACCTCCGCCGCCGCCAGCGCCGCCGCGTCCAGCACCAGGTCGGCCTTGCCGAGCCGTCGCGGCACCAGGCTGATCGCCAAGTTGAACTCACGGGCGCTGGCACCGGCCTCCAGCCGCGTGCACTGGTCCGCAAGCCAGGACTGCGCATCGGGCGGAAGCTGGGCCTGCAGCCAGGCAGTCATCAGATCCATGGGCCGCGGCATGGGTTGGGCACCTTTCCGCTCGGGGTCCGCCGGATGCCAGGGTGGCCGCGCGGCGGGTGGACCGTCACTGCACAAGCATATCAGTGCGGCCGTCGCATTGCATTCCGCTGATCCGACGCCGCAGGACGGAGATCGCCGAGGGCGGCAATCACCCCCCAAGCTGCTCCCGCACCCAGGCCAGTTCGCGCGCGATCGCCTTGGTCACCTCGACCCGCCGGAGTTCGGGGGGGCAGCACGTCCCAGGTATAGGTCTCCACCTCAAGATGCGGGCTGATCGCCTCACGCCGCTGCAGTGCAAGGATCTCGCGCAGAAAGGGCTGGGTCGTGGCGAAGACACCGAGATCGTCATGGAAGACCGGCACGTGGAAATGCACGCGCCATTCACGCGGCCCACCCGCCGCGTCGCCTTCGAAGGCGGCGAAAGCGTCGGCGAGGTCGAGGTAGCGGATGATCCGGCCATCCGCGCGCCGCTCGACCACCTGATGGAGGTAGACGCCCTCATCGAAGGGGCGCAGGCGCGCCACGGCCGCAGCGTCCACCCGCGGGATCCGCAGCGCCGAGGAGAGCTGGAGCTTGCCGACTCCGATGCCGCTCCGCCGCAGCCGCGCCAGGCTTGCCGCGGGATCCTCGAACTCCACCGCGGCATGGCAGACATCGAAGCAGAGGCCGAGATGCCGCCGCACCGCCGCCTCGGCCGCGGGCGCGGAGAGCCCCGCCAGGGCGGCGAGGCGGGCGATGGCGGCGCGCGAGAGCAGGTGCTCCTCGAAGAACAGCGCGGCCTCCTCGATCGTCTCCAGCAGGCACATCGGCTCGGGCTCGAGCGCGAGGGCGATGGTCCGCCCCGTGCGCTCCCGCAGCGCGATCAGCTGCGCCGTGTGCCGCAGCAACGCATCCCCCACCTCCGCAACCGCGCCCGGTGCGCCGGCGAGAGTGCGGAATCCGCCCGGCACCGTGCTGACGCTGCCGGTCAGGTCCGGCTGGTCCGCCGGCATCAGGGCGGCGAGCAGGCCCGCGAGGCGGTTCGTATAGGCGAGCCGCTCCGGCTGGCGCCAGTCCGGCTGATAGACCTCCTCCTTCACGCGCGCGCCGTGGAAGCGGCCATAGGGGAAGCCGTTGATGGTGAAGACATAGAGGCCATGGCGGCCGAGGAAATCGCGCAGCCAGGCGAGGCTCTCCGCCTCCTCGGCCAGCGTCGCGGCTGCCGCCGCCGAAAGGCGCAGCCCGACCCCCATCGGCGCATCCGGCGATGCGCGGCGCTTCACCTCGGGCAGGTTGCGCTCGATCGCGGCACGGACCTCCGGCCAGGACTCGCCCGGGTGGATATTGGTGCAATAGGTGAGATGCGCCGGCGCCTGGCCCGGAAGATCGAGCCTCACGGCGCGGCGCTCCGGTCCTGGAGCCAGGCGATCGCCGCGGCGACCAGCGCCTCATCCATGGCATGCACCTCGATGCCACGGCCGATTCCGGCCAGCAGCGTCACGGTGAGCTCGCCGCCGAGATGCTCGCGGAACTCCCGCAGCCCGGCGAGCACCGCGAGAGGGCCGTCGCCGCCCTGGCGCTGCGTGAGCGCGGGGTGGTAGAGCCGGAAGCCGAGATGCTCCAGCAGCGCGGCGATGCGCAGCTCCTCGCCGGGTGCCAGCAATCCGGCGAGCACGGAGTACCGCGCATCGAGCGCGATCCCGATCGCCACCGCCTCGCCATGGCGGAGATGGTGCCGGGTCAGCGCCTCCAGCTTGTGCGCGGCCCAATGGCCGAAGTCGAGCGGCCGGGCGCTGCCGGTCTCGAAGGGATCGCCGCCCTGCGCGATCTGGCGCATGTGCAGCTCCGCGCAGCGGCGGATCATCCAGGCCATCGCCGCCGGTTCGGACAGCACGAGATCGTCGGCGTGCCGCTCCAGCCAGAGGAAGAAGTCGGCGTCGCGGATCAGCGCGACCTTCACCGCCTCGGCCATGCCGGCGATGCGCTCGCGCGGCGGCAGCATCGCGATGAAGTCGGCATCGTTCAGCACGGCGAAGGGGGGCGCGAAGGTGCCGCAGAAATTCTTCACCTCGTACAGGTTCACGGCATTCTTCACGCCGACACCGGAGTCGTTCTGGGCGAGGACGGTCGTCGGCACGCGGATGAGGCGCAGGCCACGATGGGAGGTGGCGGCGACGAGCCCCACCGCGTCCAGCATCGCGCCGCCACCCACGGCGATGACGAAGGAGTGCCGGTCCAGGCGGTGATCGAAGACCAGGCGCTGCATGCGCTCCACGAAGTGGAGGTCGTTCTTGACGACCTCGCCGCCCGGCACCGGCACCGGCGGAGCGACCAGCTCGATCCGGCCGGAATGGTGCCGGGCATAGGCGGCGATCTCGTCGCTGAGCCCGGGCCGGCTTGCGGCCAGCCCATCGTCGAGGAAGACCAGGCAGCGATGCCGGCGGTCGGGCTCGATGCGGCCGACCGTCTCGGCCAGCAGGGGGGTTGCGGGGGTCGAAGAGGTGCTCGGTGAAGGCGACCGGGTACTCGTAGGCGACCGCGAAGCGCTGCACGACGGTTTCGGTATGCAGGCGCGCCGCGGTCTCGGCTGGCGACGGCGGATCGAGGCTGCTGCTACCGGTACTCATGCTTTCTCCCGCCGCCAGCGACGTCATATCCATTCTGCGGCGATCTGAGCAGCATGCTGCGCTCTTGCCTATGCCGCCGCAATTGCCCTCGCGAGGCTATGAGGCACGGATGCCACTCGGTCGCGAGGGATGCCCGGACGGGTTCCGGCGTGGCTTCACCGCGCCAGGCCACCGCGCAGCCATGCGCGAGAGACCGCCGAAAATGGTGCCCAGATGCGCCTGGAGCCCGATCTCCCTTTGGCTTCCGTGCCAGCATGGCGCTGAGGCGCATGGCGGCACTGGCTCGGTGGCGCCTGGGTGGCCTGCCGCTCAGGTTGGTGAAGCGGGAGCCTCGGTGTGCCTATACTTAGGATTGATAAGTTGAATTCTAATTCCCATTTTTGGCTAGAGCGAGTAGAAACATGCCTCCATGCTCTCGCGGCGCACCCTCCTCCTCACGGCCGCCCCATCATCCGTGACATGGCCCGCCCGGGCAGGCTCCGGCGCCTCCAGCGAGCGGTGGATATGGGCGGTGAACCGCGCCGGAGAGGAGGTGGCCGTCGCCTATCGCTCCGGGAACAGTTACAACGCAGTGGCACTCGCCCGCTTGCGCCACCTCTTTCGCGACCTGCACGAAGACCTTCAGGGTCCGCTGCCGGGATTGCTGGTTGATATCCTCTCCGTTCTCCAGGAACGATGGGCATATCGGCGGCCCCTCGTCATCGGCTCGGGCTACCGGACCCCCCGCACCAATGGCTCGATCGAGGGCGCGGCACCGGGAAGCCTGCACCTTCAGGGACTCGCGGCGGACATCACCATGCAGGGCGTCCATCCGGACGAACTTGGAGCCGTGGTGTGGATGCTGTCACGCCGCCTCGGCTTCATGGGCATCGGGCTCTATACGGGCTTCGTCCATGTGGACATCGGCCCGCAAAGGGTCTGGACGCGCGTCGGTTCCTGACTGTCTATAGCGGCGGCATCGCAAGGCATCACCCGTCCGGGCTTCAGCCGATGGTCATGAGGCCAGCATTCCCGCCGGCGGCGGCGGTGTTGGTGCTCACGGAGTGCTCTGCCAGCAGAAAATCGAGCGGGTAATCCGCCGAGCCGGCCTGCAACGCGTCGGATGCGGCGCCGAAGACCGGCCGGATGGGCCCTTCCAGCCCGGCGACCTCCTGGGCCAGGTTGCGCAGCGCATCGCCATCGCCCTCGAACAGCACGGCGGCGCAGCCGGAGGCATCGCGGCTCTCGGCCAGCGTGATGCGATCGCGCAACTCCACCGGAAGGCCATCGAGCAGGGTCCGCAGTGCCTCCGGTGCCCAGACCCGCGCGGTATTTCCGGTGGCGAGCGCCGCACCGATCTGCACCAGCAGGCCGAATTCGGTGGCCGCCACGCAAAGCACGGTCCCCCTGGCATGGAGGGAATAGAGGTTGACCTCCCCCACGGGTCCGGGAAGGTCCAACTGCGACCCCAGGCGCGAGTTTTCGGCATAGCGGCGGCATCGCGCGGCAGCTTCCGCCTTGCCCTGCGAGGCCAGCCAATCATGCCAGGCGGATGGGCGCATGACCTGACCGGGCGGCAGCCCCGTCTCGGCCGGGCAGGAAGCCAGCAGGCGCCGCAGGGTGAGCGGTCCGCCCGCCTTCGGCCCGGTGCCGGAGAGCCTCTGCCCGCCGAAGGGCTGCACCCCCACCACGGCGCCGATCAGGTTGCGGTTGACGTAGATATTGCCCGCCGCGACGCGCCGGGTCAGCCGGGCGATGGTCTCGTCGATGCGGGAATGCACGCCGAAGGTCAGGCCATAGCCGGTGGCATTGATCTCCTGCACCAGCGCGTCCAGCCGGTCCCGCCGGAAGCGCAGCACATGCAGCACCGGCCCGAAGACTTCCCGCTCCAGCTCGGCCAGGCTCTCGATCTCGATGAGTGTCGGCGCGACGAAGGTGCCGTGCCGGCAGGCTTCCGGCAGCGCCAGGGCATGGACCGCCCGGCCCTTCTCCCGCATCGCCCCGACATGGGCGAGGATGCCATGTTGCGCCTCGGCGCTGATCACCGGGCCGACATCGGTGGAAAGCCGGTCGGGATTGCCGATGGCAAGCTCCGCCATGGCGCCCTTCAGCATGGCCAGCACCCGCTCCGCCACCTCCTGCTGCAGGCAGAGCACCCGGAGCGCGGAGCAGCGCTGGCCGGCGCTGTCGAAGGCCGAGGTCAGCACATCGCCCACCACCTGCTCGGCAAGCGCCGAACTGTCCACCACCAGCGCGTTCTGCCCGCCCGTCTCGGCAACCAGCGGGATGGGCTGCCCCGCCGGGCTCAGCCGCTCCGCGAGCCGGCGCTGGATCAACCGCGCCACCTCGGTGGAGCCGGTGAACATCACCCCGCATATGCGGGGATCGGCCACCAGCCGCGCGCCGACCTCGCCATTGCCGGGAAGAAGCTGCACGGCGCCCGGCGGCAGGCCGGCCTCGCGCAGCAGGCGCAGGGCCAGGGCGGCGATCAGCGGCGTTTCCTCCGCCGGCTTGGCCAGCACGAGGTTGCCCGCCGCAAGCGCCGCCGCGACCTGGCCGGTGAAGATGGCCAGCGGGAAATTCCAGGGGCTGATGCAGGCGACCGGGCCGAGCGGCCGGTGCGTGGCATTGTCGAAGCCATCACGGACCTGCGCGGCATAATAGCGCAGGAAATCCACCGCCTCCCGCACCTCGGCGATGGCATTGGGCAGCGACTTCCCGGCCTCGCGCACGATGGGGCCGAGCAGCGCCGGCATGCGCCCTTCCATCAACGCGGCGGCGCGCAGCAGGCAGGCGGCCCGCTCGGCCGGCGGCGTGGCCTGCCAGATGGGCGCGGCGGCCACCGCCTGGGCGAGGGCCGCCTCCACCACCGCGGGCGTCGCCTCGACCACGCGGCCCACCAGGTCGCGGTGGTCGGCTGGGTTGCGGATCTCGCGCGCTTCCCCGGCCGCTTCGCCATCGCCCAGCAGGGGCGCCGCGGTAAGCGGGGCCTCGGTGCCGGCCAGCAGGGCGGCGGAGAGCGAAGCCAGGCGCTGCTCGTTCGACAGGTCGAGCCCGGCGGAGTTCGGCCGCTTGTATCTTGCGGACCGGTTCACGCCCTCCGGCTGCGCCTCCAGGCGACCGGGCCGCTTGTATCTTGCCGGCCGGTTCACGCCCTCCGGCTGCGCCTCCAGGCGACCGGACGACTCGGCCCCGAACAGGTCACGCGGCAGGGCGATGCGCGGATGCGGCGCGCCAGGCGGCTCGATGGCGCGGGCCGCCGCGACGGGATCGGCGATCAGCGCCTCCACCGGAACCGCGGGGTCGCCGATGCGGTTGACGAAGGAGCTGTTGGCACCGTTCTCCAGCAGCCGGCGCACCAGATAGGCCAGCAGCGTCTCATGCGTGCCCACGGGGGCGTAGATGCGGCAGGGGCGGTTCAGCCTGGCCGGGCCCACCACCTCCTCATAGAGCGGCTCGCCCATGCCATGCAGGCACTGGAACTCGTATTGCCCGGCATGGAAGTCGCTGCCCGCCATGGCATGGATGGTCGCCAGCACCTGCGCGTTATGGGTGGCGAATTGCGGGAAGACCGCGTCCGGCGCCGCCAGCAGCTTCCGCGCGCAGGCCAGATAGGACACGTCGGTATGGACCTTGCGGGTGAAGACCGGGAAGCCCTCAAGCCCCTCCACCTGGGCCCGCTTGATCTCGCTATCCCAATAGGCGCCCTTGACCAGGCGCAGCATCAGCCGGTGGCCGCTGCGCCGCGCCAGGTCGATGAGGTGGTCCAGCACGAAGGGGGCGCGTTTCTGGTAGGCCTGCACCACGAAGCCGATGCCGTCCCAGCCGGCCAGTTCCGGCGCGACGCAGAGCGCCTCCAGCAGGTCGAGCGAGATCTCCAGCCGGTCGGCTTCCTCGGCGTCGATGTTCAGGCCGATGTCGTAGCGCCGGGCCAGCACCGCCAGCGCCAGCAGGCGGGGCAGCAGCTCGGCCATCACGCGGTCCCGCTGGGCGCGGGAATAGCGCGGATGCAGGGCGGAGAGCTTGATCGAGATGCCGGGCCCCTCATGGATGCCGCGCCCGCCGGCGGCCCTGCCGATGGCGTGGATGGCCTGTTCGTAGTCGCGGAAGTAGCGCTCGGCATCGGCGGCCGTGGTCGCGGCCTCGCCCAGCATGTCGTAGGAATGGCGGAAGCCCTTGGCCTCCATCCGGCGGCTATTGGCCAGCGCCTCGGCGATGGTCTGGCCGGTGACGAATTGCTCCCCCATCATCCGCATGGCGAGATCGACGCCCTTGCGGATCACCGGCTCGCCGCCGCGGGCGATCAGCTTCGCAAGGGCCGAGGACATCCCCGCCTCGCTGCTGGTCGCGGTCAGCCTGCCGGTGACCACCAGCCCCCAGGTGGCGGCATTGACGAAAAGCGAGGGGCTGTGGCCGAGATGGGAGCGCCAGTCGCCGGCGCTGATCTTGTCGCGGATCAGGGCGTCGCGGGTGGCGCGGTCCGGGATGCGCAGCAGCGCCTCCGCCAGGCACATCAGGGCCACGCCCTCCTGGCTGGAGAGCGAGAATTCCTGGATCAGCCCCTCCACGCCGCCGCGGCTTCCCTTGGCCCGCAGCGCCTCCACCAGCTTGCGCGCCAGGTCGCGCGCGGCCCTGGTGACGGGCTCCGGCAGGGTCGCGGCCGAGATCAGGAGGGGCAGGCACTCCGCCTCCGGCCGGCGATAGGCTTCGGTGATCCTGGCGCGCGACACCGTCTGCGGCTGCACGCCACGGGCGAATTCCACGAAGGGCTGCGGTGCAACCGGCGCTGCCGCCGCGGATTCGGGCGGGTGGGTATCGGAATCTTCCAGGATGGCGGGCAGGCTGCCGCCGCGCTCCAGCCGGTCCAGCACCGAGAGGATCGCCTGCTTCACCAGCCAGTGCGGCGTGCGGCCCTGCGCCTCCGCAGCGGCCTTCAGCCGCGCCCGCAGAGCATCGTCCACCTTCACGCCAAGCGTCGAGGCCGCCATCGAGCCGAACTCCTGGGCGCAACCGATTCCGGTTGGCTGCCTGCCGGGGCATCACCGCAATACAAAGAAGGCGCAACCTCCTTCGAAATCAAGGTTGCACCTGCCGGACGGCAGCGTCTGGTAGTATGCTGGTTCCAAGGATTGGCTGCGGGCACACGGCATCCCGGGCAACCGCATCCGCCGCGGCCTGCGCCTCGGCTGACCACTCCGAACCCGTCCGAAGGAGCACGCCGCCATGGCCGTTCTCAGCGCTGCCGTCCGCGACCACCGCATCGGCCTCATGCAGGCCCTCATGGATCGCGAGGGGTATGATGCCCTCGCTTTCACCCAGGGCGACTTCTTCCAATTCGTCACCAATTTCTCGACCGATGTGCAGGTGTGGGAACGCCCCATCCTCTGCATCGTGCCGCGCAACGGCGCGCCCTTCGCCATCCTGAACGAGCTCTCCACCAACCATTGGCGCTTCGGCGCCGAGGCGGACAAGCTCTGGGTGACGGATGTGGAGTTCTATGCCGAGCATCCCCGCCTGACCCGCCGCGTGCCACTGGTGACGCAATGGCCCGAGATGGTGGCCGACCGCCTGCGCCGCGCCGGCCTGGCCCGTGCCCGCATCGGCGCCGATACGGCGGGCGGCATGCTGGCCCGCGCGGCGGCATTGCTGCCGCATCTCAGGCTGGAAGGCGCCACCGCCGGCTGCCGCAGCCTGCGCTGGGTGAAGCATGCCGAGGAAATCCAGCTCCTGCGCGAGATCGCGGCGCTGACCGACTGGGTGCAGGACCGCTACCGCGAGGCGATCCGCCCCGGCCGGCTGGTGCAGGAGATGGACATGGCCATGGCTGCGGCGATGGCGGAGGAATCCGCCCGCCGCTTTCCGGGCGAGCATCTGGAGATCATGCGCTGCTGGACCCTCTCCGGCCCGGCGAGCTGCGCGCCGCATGGCGATGGCCGCTCCTCGGGGCAGCGGATCGAGAAGGGCCATGGCCTGGTCAATATCGTCATCCCGCGCGTGAACGGGCTGGTGGTGGAGAATGAGCGCACCTGGTTCTGCGGCAGGCCGGACAGCCGCCAGGCCTTCCTGTTCGAGACGGCGCGGGCCGCGAACGAGGCGGCCTGCGCGGCGGCCGTCACGGGCCAGCCCGTCTGCGCCATCGATGCCGCCGCCCAGATGGTGATCGAGCGTGCCGGCTGCGCGGACCTCATGCTGCATCGCACCGGGCATGGCATGGGCACGCTCGGGCATGAATTCCCCGGAGGACATGGCCTTCAATACCCGCCCGCTGCTGGAGAACGAGGTCTATTCGGCCGAACCGGGCCTCTACCAATGGGGCCTGGGCGGCTTCCGCCACGACGACACGGTGGTGGTGGGCGCCAGGCCCGAGGTGCTGACCCGCGCCTCCAAGGATCTCGCCGCGCAGACGGTGGCATGAGCATGGAGCATGTGCAGCGGGTCGCCGCCGCGCTCGCGGCACCCGGCCAGCCGGCGACCGGCCTGGCGGCGCTGGACGCGGCGCTGGGTGCCACCATCGGCCACCGCCTCTTCACCGTGCTCCTGCTGGACGAGGCGCGCGGTGTCAGCCGCCGCTTCCACAGCAGCCGGCCAGCGGCCTATCCGGTGGGGGGGCGAGAAGCCCATCCGGCGTGATTCCGAACTCTATCGCCTCGTCGTGCAGCAGGGCGTCCCGCGCTTCTGCCGCAACCGCGAGGACATCATCCGCGCCTTCCCCGACCACGATCTCATCCTCTCGCTCGGCTGCGAATCCGCCGTGAACATGCCGGTGCGCTGGGACGGGCGGACGCTCGGCGCGCTGAACCTGCTGCACGAGGCCTGCCACTACACCGAGGCGCAGTTGCCCGCGCTCTCGGTCTTCGCGGCGCTCGCCGTCGCGCCTATCCTGCGCATCCTGGGAGAAGGACGATGACCCACCCCATTCCGCGCCGCATGGCCGGCGCGCTGCTCGCCGCCCTGGCTGCTCCCGGCCTGGCCACCCGTGCCCTGACCACCCCTGCCCTGGCGCAGGAGGCGGGGCAGGCGCTGCGCGTCATCATCCCGCAGCCGCCCGGCGGCGCGACGGATATCCTGGCCCGCCTGCTCTCCGAGCCGCTCTCGCGCGAACTCGGGCGGCCGGTGGTGATCGAGAACCGGCCCGGCGCCAACGGCATCATCTCCATCAATGCCCTGCGGCAGTCGCGCCCGGATGGCGGGACGCTGCTGCTGGGCGGCGTCTCGATCTTCAGCTTCAACCCGAACCTCTACCCCAACCTGCCCTATGATCCCTGGCGGGACTTCACCTGGATCGCGCCCATCGCCGACACGCCCTTCGTGGTGGTGGCCGGGCGCCGCACCGGCATCACCAGCATGGCGCAGTTCATCGAGCGCGCCCGCGCCCGGCCCGAGGGCGTGACCTATGGCAGCGCGGGTATCGGCAATTCCACGCATCTGGCCATGGAGATGATCGCCGAGCGGGCCGATATCCGCCTGACCCATGTGCCCTTCGCCGGCTCCGCGCCCGCCCTGACCAGCATCATCGCCGGCGACACGGATTCCATGGTGAACCCGCTCGGCAGCACCCTCTCCGCCATCCAGGGCGGCAACGTGGTCCCCCTCGCGACCCTGGGCACCGAGCGCTCGCCGGCGCTGCCCGAGGTGCCCACGCTGCGGGAGGCCGGGCTGGCGGATGTGACGATGCCCGGCTGGTATGCCTTTGTCGGCCCGGCCGGCGTGGCGCCTCCCGTGGTGGAGCGGCTGAACGCCGCCATCCGCGCCGTGGTGGACAGCCCCGCCGTGACGCAGCGCCTGCGCGAGGCGGTGCTGGAGCCGGTCTCCGGCTCGGCCGCCTCCATCCAGCAGCGCGCCAGGTCGGAGAGCGAGGCGATGGCCGCCTTCATCCGCCGCCGCGGCATCCGGGTGGAGTAGCGCCATGCCCCGCCCCGAACGACGCCTGCCCGAACCCCGCGCCATGATCGTGGCCCCGCAGCCCGAGGCGGTGGAGGCGGGGACCGCCACCCTCGAGGCCGGCGGCAATGCGCTGGATGCCGTCCTCGCCTGCGCGCTGGCGCAAGGCGTGGTGGACCCGATGATGTGCGGCATCGGCGGCCTCGGCGTGCTGCAGATCCTCGACCCCGCGACGGGTGACCATCTGGTGCTGGACGGCCTCTCCACCTGCCCCGCCGCCTGCACCGAGGGGATGTGGGAGGCCGCCTTCGAGCGCGAATGCCCGGATGGCTACGGCTATGTCCTGCGCGGCCATGTGAACGAGCTTGGCCACGCCGCCGTCACCACGCCCGGCATTCTGCAGGTCTTCGCCGAGGCGCATCGGCGCTGGGGGCGCCGCCCCTGGGCCAGCCTCTTCGAGCCGGCCATCGGGATCGCCACCGAAGGCTGGCTGGTGCGCCCGCATGTGGCGACGATGTTCACCCTGGACGAGCGTGCCTATGGCCGCCTGAGCTACCGCGAGAAGCTCGCCTTCACCGAGGACGGCGCGCGGCTCTATCTGCGTGGGGATGGCTCGCCCAAGCGGCTCGGCGATACGGTGCGCAACCCGGACCTCGCGGCCACCCTCGCCGCCCTTGCGCGGGACGGGGCGGAGGATTTCTACACGGGCGGCATCGCGCGCCGCATCCTGACGGATATGGAGCGCCACGGGGGGGCTGCTCGCGGCCGCCGATCTTGCAGGCTTCCGGCCAGAGATCGCGGCACCGCTCACGGTGGGCTACCGCGGTCGCCTGGTCGCTCTGCCGGCGCCCCCTGCCGGCGGCATCATGGTGGCCGAGATGCTCCGCATCCTGGAGCAGTTTGACCTCACCGCGCTCGGCCACAACAGCCCCGATTACATGCGCGTGGTGGCGGAGGCGATGAAGGTCGCCGGCCGCGACAAGGACCGCCATATCGGCGACCCGCGCTTCGTTCCCCCGCCGCTGGCACAACTGCTCTCCGACGCCTATGCCGAGGAGCGTGCCTCCGCCATCCGCGCGGGCGAGAAGCTGCACCTGCCGCGGGTCGGCGCGGACTCGCAGCACACCACCACCGTCTCCTGCGTGGACGCGCAGGGGATGGTGGCCTCCCTGACGCATACGCTCGGCCTGCCATCCGGCGTCATCCCGCCGGGGACGGGCTTCATGCTGAACGGCGCGATGAACTGGTACGATCCGCGCCCAGGCCGCGCCGGTTCCATCGCGCCCGGCAAGCGGCGCTTCTCCTCCATGTCGCCTACCATCGTGCTGGAGGAGGGGCACGCCGTCGCCACGATGGGCGCGCCGGGCGGCGCCTGGATTCCCATCGCCATCCTGCAGGCCCTGGTGAACCTGCTGGATTTCGGCATGACGATGCAGGAGGCGGTGCAGGCCCCACGCTTCAGCGCGACCAGCGACGCCATCGATATCGGCAACCGCATCCCGCGCGCCGCGCAGCGCGCGCTGGAGGCGATGGGCTACGAGGTGCGCCGCTCGCCCGCCAGCTATCCCTTCGCCGCCGTGCACGGCATCGTCATGTGGGACGGGCGCCTGGAGGGCGGCGCCGACCCACAGCGCGACGGCCTGGCCGCCGGCATCGCATGAGGAACGCCACGCCATGACGATGTCCCGCCGCAGCCTTGGCCTCGCTGCGCTCTCCGGCCTCGCCGCGCCGGCGCTGGCCCGGGCGCAGTCCTCGGCGCCCTGGCCGCAGGCCCAGCCCATCCGCTTCATCGTGCCCTTCGCACCGGGCGGCACCACCGACATCATCGCCCGCATCGTGACGGGCGAGATGTCCCGCCGGATCGGCCAGGCGATCCTGGTGGACAACCGCCCGGGCGCGGGGGCCACCCTCGGCACCGGCCAGGTCGCGCGCGCGGCCCCCGATGGCTACACGCTGGTGCTTTCCGTCATCAGCGCGATGGTGGTGGGCAAGGTGCTCTATGGCGAGCGCGTGACCTGGGACCCCGACCGGGACTTCGCGCATATCGCCATGGTGATGAGCACGCCCTACCTGATCCTCGTCCGTCCCGACCTGCCGATCCGCACGCTGGCCGAGCTTGTGGCCGAGGCGCGGCGCCGGCCGGACGCGCTCAGTTACGGCAGCGCCGGCATCGGCTCCATGCCGCATCTCGTCATGACGCGCTTCCTTGCCGCGGCCGGGATCACGATGACGCATGTGCCCTACCGGGGCGCGGCGCAGATCGCCACCGACATCGCGGGCGGCGTGCTGCCGATGATGGTGGACAGCCTGACGGCGGCCAGCGCGAATATCCGCAACGGCGCGCTGCGCCCGCTGGCGCATAGCTGGCCCGAGCGCATCCCCGCCTTCCCCGACATCCCGACCTTCCGCGAGCTGGGCTTCGAGGGCTTGGTGGTGGATGGATGGTCCGGCATCGCGGCGCCCGCACGCACACCGCGCCCGATCCTGGAGCGGCTGGCCACCGCGACGAAGGAAGCGCTGGAGGCGCCCGACGTCGTCCGCCGCTACGCCGAGACGGCGACCGCACCGGGCCGCCTTTTCCTCGACGACGCGCAGCGTTTCGTGCGCGAGGAACTGGCGGTCTGGACGCCCATCATCCGCGCCTCCGGCGCCACCTTGGATTGACCTCCAGCGCGGAGAAGGGTTCGCCGCAGGGCAGGAAGGGCGCCTTGGTGGCGAAGCTCAGCCGGCGTCGCTGCCGGGCCGGGCGGCCAGGGCCACCTGCGCGCGCCTGCGCAGGTCGCTCCTGAGCACCCTGCCCAGGGAATTGCGCGACGGCCCGCCGCATCGGGCTCGCGGTCGTCAGCCCCTTCAGCGGTGCGGCAGCCATATTTCGAGCGTATGGGCCGGGACCGCCGCGTTCGGCTCCGATGCCAGCACCCGCCAGGCATTCCCCCAGCGGCGGCGGAACCGTAAGGCCAGGTGCTCTCCTGCGCCCGCGTCTTCGCCGCGGAAGTAGTGAATCTCGCGCCGTCCCGGCACGGCAGCCGCAGCGCGGATGTCCACGACCTTCACCCCGGCCCGGCGTGCCTCCTCCGCGATCCGCTGCGCCGCCGTCCGCCCAGCCGCCGAGCCGCGCCGATGCTGGATGAGGATCTCCGGAGGCGGCTCGGTCGGGCTGCGCATTGCGGCGGCATGACGCTCGTCGGGTGAGGCGTCCTCCCCTCGCCCGGTCGGCCCTCGCCCGGTCGGCGCATCGGGTTCGGCCCCCGAGGTGCAACCCGTGGTCCCGACCACGGCAGCCCCTGCACAGCCCCGGCCGCTGGCCAGCACCATGCGTGGGTAGCTCCCGTCTCCGGCAGGCGCCACGGCGGAGCCTGGGGCGTCGAGCTGGACCTCGTGCCGGTCCCTCCGGCCAGGGGGCATGGCCGCGCCGACCTCCAGCCTGAATCGATGGGCGGGGAGGCTGTCCAGAGGGGCAGAATGCCGCGACGTGGTGGGAGGCGAGAGTCCCTCCAGCACGACAAGTGTGGCAAGGCCGCACCAGCAGGCCGCTGCCGCGATCGGTCCTCGATAACGGGAGAGGCGGTTCATCCCCGCCACGCCCAGCGGTCGAGGGCGGCCCCTCTTCCACCGCATCCGGTGTCCGAGCATCACACCCCCCGGTGTTCACCCTGGATGCCGGCCTGGTGGGCGGACGGCAGATTTGTATACTATTACTATTACGCGCCGCGCCGCGCTGGAGTGGCCGGGACCCGCAGAGGGCCGGCAGGTGTTGCGTTCGGGACACGAGCCTGGGGAAGCCCTGCATGCGCCGGGCGTTGTTTGCTCGTGGTCCGCCGGCCTATGTGGCCATGCCCTTGGAACCGTCCCCATCCACCTGGAGCAGGCCCGGGTGGTGCCAGGCGGGCTAGATGCCCTCGCCGGCGATGATCGGCAGGAGCGTGGCCTGCAGGGGAAAGTCGAACCGCCAATCCGCACCGAGGCCGGGAGGCAGCGACGCGTAGGCGCTCCAGTCATCGGTGACGGCGTTGCCGCGCCCGACCTGCTCGCCATGGAGGCAGTAGCCGATCGCACGCCGTTGCGCCCCGCCGAGGCAAGGCTCATGGCGGAGCAGGATCCGGTCCGTGCCCATGAGTTCCATCGCGGTCACGGCGCGCGAGGCGCCCTGGTCAAGGACCGACCAGCCGCGCCCGTCGCGCGCGGCACGGCTTGCTTTCAATCGCCGGCCCTGGTCATGGTCCACGGTGAGCATGGTCGTGGCCGGGCTCTCGGCCCGGGCCAGGCTGATCCGGGGTCCGGGGCCCGGGAGATCCGCCAGGCCGGGACCGCACCGCACACGCTGATGCCACGCGATGGCATAGGCGGCGCGGCGCGCGAAGAGCCGCAGGTCCGGAGCGTCGCGGTGCGACCAGTCCTGTCCATCGCGGGGCTCGCTGTCGCCGGTCTGGGGGATGGCGAGCCGGAAGTTCTGGCTCGGGTCGGCCACCACTTCGGCGAGTGCGGCGCGCACCGCCCGGTGTCCCTCGGCGCTGTCGCCATAGGGGATGGGCGACCAGCCATAGGCGGGCAGCTCCCCGGGACCGGTGGCCGGACGGCCGAAGGCGGCGCGGATCAGGCCGATATGGCGCCGGATGGCCGCGGCATGCGTCGCGACATCGCCCATCCGCTTGCCGCGGCTGTCGGCTTCGGTATGGATCCACAGGATGCCGAGGCATTCGGCACGGTCACGGGCGGTCAGCAGCTCACGCAGGAAGCGGTCTAGCGATCGTCCGGCAAAGCCCTGCTGCCAAAGGGAGGGGTCCATCCCGGGCTGGTGCACCAGGAAGGCACCATCGTCACCGGGCGCCCAGAGCGGCCGGCCGCCATAGGTGGTGGCCATGTCGGGGTTGCGGTGGGCCCCTTCGCGCAAGGCATAGCCGTCGAGCCGCCGCAGGCCATCGAGGCGCGGATCGTAATAGGCCCTCCCGATCCCGAGCAGCGCGGCGAGGCCCTGGTTCATGATCCAGATGCCGCCATCATGCAGGAAGAGGCCGGCATTGCTCTGGCCCGTGATGAGCAGCCCGGCCTTGCCGGAAGGCGGCCAGCCGGCCTGGGCCGTCCGGTCGTCCGGAGGCGAAGCCGGAGGACGTGAACCGGCCGGCAGGATACAAGCCGCAGCCCTCGTGCCGGCCAGCGCCGCGCCGGTCAGTGCAACGGCGCCGGCCAGCAGGCCACCGCGCCGGCTGGTCGTTGGCTGCCCCGGCAGCATGGATCGCGCCGCCTTGTCCAACTCGCCGTCTTGCATCGGTCCCACCCGGAAGGCGAAGTGCAGGATAGGCCGATCGATGCTCTCCGCAAGCAGCGCCCGGCCTTCCCGAAGAGTTCAGGGCAATAGCGTCTCGACCGAACCGCTGATCGCATCCATGACAACAACCGGGAAGGAAAGCCGCAGACCTTCGATCCGCCGGAGCTTGGCGGACCGGGTCTTCCGGGTCGGAGCAGGCTGCCGGCCGCGTAGCCCTCCGATGTTGCCGCCATCGGGTCGCGCGCAACCCAGGCATCGCCGACCGGCCGATTCAGCACGCCGTCCCGGGCGGCTGGCAAGCCCTCCCGCCACTGGTTCCTCACACGCTGGCCGAGGCGAAGGCTTCACCCTTCCGCTCCGCTTCCACGCGGCGGCGCAGCGACTCAGGGCGGCGTTGCCAACTCGGGCGCGGGTGATCGCCTGAGGGCCGGCATCTGGCCATGTCTGCTGGCGTTACCATGCCGGGCAGGAGACCGGGACGCAAAGGGGGGGAGATCGGGCGTGGCCTCTGGCGGCAGACTATGGCGGGGCGGGGCGCTCCTGCTGGCGGTGGCCGCCATGCTCCCGGGCTGCGCGGCGCTGCTGCCGCGCCAGGTCGGGGTGGCGGACCGCCTGGCCGCCCTGCCGCGGCAAGGGCTGGACCTGCAGCGCCCCGTGACCATCCGCTGGAACAGCCATCTCGTCCCCTGGATCGAGGCCGAGACCGATGCCGATCTCGGCTTCGCCCTGGGCCTGGTGCATGGGCATCTACGCGGCGCCCAGGTCGCGTTGCTGCGCATGGTCGCGCGGGGGCGGCTCTCCGAGATCGCGGGGCCGCTGGCCGTCGATATCGACCACGCGCTGCGGATCCTGGATTTCGGCCGCGCCGCGCCGGAGGTCGAGCGGCGATGGCCGGCGGAAACACGCGACTTCGTCCAGGCCTTCGTCGCCGGGCTGAATCGCGCCACCTCGGGCGGACCTCGGCCACCGCCCGAATCCGCCCTGCTCGGCCTCCGGCCCGAGCCCTACAGCGCGGCCGATATCCTGGCGATCGGCCGGCTGGCGGGCAGCGATATCAACTGGCTTTCGCTCTTCTCCCTGCTTGCTGAACGGGGACGGCCGGGCTTCGCGCGGCTCTGGCGGCGAACCCTGGAGGCCGGCGCGAGCCTGACCCCGCCCGAGGACGAAGCGGACCCGCGGCAAGCGGCGCTCAATGGCCTGCTGCTCGGCCTGTCGCGCTCGGGCAGCAATGCGGTGGCGGTGGCGCCCTCGCGCAGCGCCTCGGGCGGGGCGCTGCTGGCCTCGGACCCGCATCTCGGCCTGTCGCTGCCCAATCTCTGGTTCATCGCGGGCATGCGCTCGCCCTCCTTCCACCTGGTGGGGCTGATGGTGCCGGGGCTGCCCATCACCGGGCTCGGGCGGAACCCGGATCTCGCCTGGGGCGGCACCAATCTCCGGGCCGCTTCCTCCGACCTCTTCGATGTCTCGCGCCTGCCGCCCGAAGCCTTCGCCGAATCCGAGGTGACGATCCGGCAGCGGCTGTGGCGCGATGCGCGGCGGCGCATCCGGGTGACGCCGCTCGGGCCGGTGGTGACGGATGCGGCCCTGGTGCCCTCCCGCCCCGGCGAGCCGATCGCGCTGCGCTGGGTCGGGCATGAGCCGACCGACGAGATCACCGCCCTGCTGCGGGCCACCCGCGCCCGCAGTGCCGCCGCCTTCCGGGAGAGCTTCGCCGGCTTCGGCGTCTCGCCACAGAACATGCTCCATGCCGACCGCGCCGGGACCATCGGCCGGCTCACCGCGGCCGTGCTGCCCTCCCGCCCCGGCTTTCCGGCTGCAGACCCGGTGCTCGATGGCGCCGATCCCGCGGCGACCGCGCCCTGGCGGCAGTTGCGGGATGCAGGCAGCCTGCCCTGGCTGGAGAACCCGCCGGAGGGCGTGCTGGCCTCGGCCAACGAGAACCCCGCCACCTGGGCGGATAACCCGCCACGCATCGGCTGGTTCTTCAGCGATGGCGACCGGGTGGACCGGCTGCGCGCGCTGCTGCTCGCCAGGCCGAAGCTGACGCCGGAGGACATGGCGGCGTTGCAGACCGATACGCGCTCCCCCAAGGCGGCGCTGCTGGCCGAGGGGCTGCTCGCCCGGCTGGACAGCCTGCCCGGCGGGGCGCCGGAGCCCGCCATGCTGGCACGGCTGCGCGGCTGGGATGGCGATTACGCCGCAACGAGCGAGGCGGCGCTGGTCTTCGAATTGCTGCTTGTGCGGCTGGTTGCGCGGCTAGTCCCGGCCCTGCTGCCGGAAGGCCGCGAGGGCGGCGGCCGGGGACCGGAGACGGGCTGGGATTTCATCACCACCTTCCTGCTGCGCGACCTCGACGCGCTGCCCCCCGCCCGGCGGGAGGCGGTGCTGCGCGGGGCGGTGGCCGCGGCCGCACCGCTGGCGGCGCGCTGGCGCAATTGGGGGGAGGTGCACCGGCTGCGCGCGGCGCATTGGCTGGTGAACCTGCCGCTGCTCGGCCGCGCCTTCGTGCTGGGCGATTTCCCGGTGGGCGGATCGCGGGAGACGCCGATGAAGACCGGGCATGGGCTGGTCTCCGGCCCGCATGAGGTGAGCTTCGGCTCCATGGCGCGGTTCGTCTCCGACCTCGCCGACCCGGATGCGAATTGGTTCGTGCTGTTCGGCGGCCAGGATGGCTGGCTCGGCAGCGCCGCCTTCGCCGACCAGGTGCCGCTGTGGCGGGAGGGGCGCGCCATCCGCATGCCGCTGCGGCCGGAAGTCGTGGCGGTGGAATTCCCCGAAGTGACGGTGCTCTCCCCGCGATGACCGGCCCGCCCTTCGATGCGACGCCCCTGCTGCACCTGGCGACACGGCGCCGCATCGCCCGGCTGCTGGCGATGAACCCCGTGACGACGCAGGAGATACTTCTGCTGCGGCTGGTCCGGCGCGCGGCCCGCACCCGCTTCGGCATGGCACATGGTTTCGGCCGCATCGGCAGCGTCGCGGAATTCCAGGCCCGGGTGCCGCTGCGCCGCTACGAGCAGTTCTGGGAGGAGTGGTGGCGCGAACCCTACCCGGTGTTGCGGAACATCACCTGGCCGGGCCGGCTGCCCTATTTCGCGCTGTCTTCCGGCACCACCTCCGGCCGGACGAAATACATCCCGGTGACGCGGGAGATGGTGCGAGCCAATCGCGGGGCGGCGGTGGATGCGCTCGGCTGGTATCTGCATGCGAATCCCCGGAGCCGCGTCTTCGGCGGCCTCTCCTTCATGCTCGGCGGCTCCACGGCGCTGGAGCGGCTGGCGCCCGGCGTGCGGCAGGGCGACCTGTCCGGCATCGCCGCGGTGGAGGTGCCCGGCTTCCTCGCCGCCTGGAGCTTCCCGCCGCGGCGGCTGGCGCTGCTCGCCGATTGGGACCGCAAGCTGGCTGCCCTGGCGGAAGCGGCGCCGGCCGGGCGCATCCGCGTGCTGACGGGCACGCCGAGCTGGCTGCTGGTGTTGCTGGAACGCCTCGCCGCCCGGCATGGCCACCCGCCGCTGCCGGCCTTGGAACTGCTGGTGCATGGCGGTGTCGCCTGGGCGCCCTATCGCGACCGCCTGCTGCCCTACCTGCCCGCGGGCTGCGCCACCCGGGAAGTGTATCCGGCCAGCGAGGGCTTCGTCGCCATCGCCGACCGGGGCGAGGGCGAAGGGCTGCGGCTGAACCTGGACCGCGGCTGCTTCTTCGAATTCGTGCCCCTGGCGGAGCTGGAGGCGCCGAACCCCCGCCGCCATTGGGCGGCGAGCATCGAGACCGGCATCGAATACGCCGTGGTCGTCTCCTCCTGCGCCGGGCTCTGGGCCTATGTGCTGGGCGATACGGTGCGGTTCCTGGACCGCAGCCCGCCGCGGCTGCTGGTGACGGGGCGCACCTCCTACAGCCTCTCCGCCTTCGGGGAGCACCTGACCGGCGAGGAGATCGACGCGGCGCTGCTGGAGGCCGCCGCCTCGCAGCGCATTGCCGTGGCGGAATATACGGTGGGTCCGGCCTTCCACGGAACGCGTGGCCTGCATCGCTGGCTGCTGGAGCCGGCAGGGGCCCTGCCTGACGACGCCACCCGGCTGACGCCGCGCCTGGTGGCCGCGCTGGATGCGGCACTGACCCGGCGGAACGATGACTACGCGGCGCATCGCCAGGCCGGGCAACTGGGCGCACCGGAGATGGTCCTGCTGCGGCAGGGCAGCTTCGCCGCCTGGATGCGGGAACAGGGCAAGCTCGGCGGCCAGCACAAGGTGCCGCGCGTCATCGCCGATCCCGACCGGTTTGCGGCGGCCGAAGCGGTGCTGGAGGCCCTGAACCGGGCGGCGGGGTAGTGCGGACCAAGCCTGCCAAGGCAGCCGGAACGCTCCGGCCCCTGCCGTTCGGAGCGTCCTCGGGACATGGGAACGGGATGGCTCTTTCAGCATCGGCCAAACCGCTGCGCGGCGCAGGAGTTAGGGGGAGGAGCGGAGCAGCAGCCAGGGAGGCCGACCATGGCCGACGTCACGACCGACCACGCGACCATCCGGAAATGGGCGGAATCGCATGGCGGAAAGCCCGGGGCCGTCAACCGGACGCATACGGATGACGATGTCGGGATCATCCGCATCATGTTCCCGGAAAGCTCGCATTCCGAGAGCGCGGCCCTGGTCGAGATCTCCTGGGACGAGTTCTTCCGGCAATTCGAGGAGAGCAAGCTGGCGCTCCTCTACGAGAAGGATGGCCGCTTCAGCAAGATCGTGGGCCGCGACACCGCCGCACGGCGCGAACACGGCGACCACGGCGCCTCCCGCCACAGGGAATGACGGGGCCGGGCCTGGGCGCAGGGATGCCGGCATGGCCCCCTGCGGCAGGGCCATGTCAGCCGGCGCGAACGGAGCCGGCTGCGCGACCCGGATCATGCGGTTGAGCGCCGCGATGGCGGGAGCGCGGCAAGCGCATGATCCGGTTTTTTCCTGACCCGGCTACAGGCGGATCAGCGCCAGCCCGCTGCGCGCGTCATGCGCCCGCCACAGATGCGCCGGCGATTCGTTGACGATCACCTCGAGGGTCGGCCTTACCCGCGCCTCCAGCAGATGGCCGCCCAGCGTCGCGCCGCCGCGCCGCCCGAGCACGGCATGCAGGTGCAGCTTCGGGCCGCCATCCTCGCCCAGCGTCATGTCGCCGGCGAGCGACAGCACCTCCACCTGCTCCTGGACCGGGATCTTCTCGTATTCCTTCGTCTCCCAGTCGAAGAAGGCGAGGGTCGCCGATCCGAAGGCGCCGATGGCGGTGACCTGCGCCGCGGTCAGCCGTTCATCCGCGGCCAGGCGCGTCAGGCACGCCATGGCCTCGTCGCCGATATCGAGCACCGCTGCATAGACCCGCAGCCCATTGGCTTCATGGATCATCCTGCTCCGCATCGCCTCGCCTCCTGCCTGTCGTTCCACCGGTCGAGCCGCAGCCGGCCGGGCGGCAGCCCCCGCGTCGCGGTCGGGACCGCGAAGAGCGCGCCGGCCACTTCCGCCTCGCCCGGTCCCGCCCCCTGCCGCGCGGTGGTGACAAAGAGCGTCGCCAGGCCAGGGCCGCCGAAGGCGCAACTCGACACCGCCCGCGCCGGCAGGGGCACAGCTTCCAGCAGGCGCCCATCCGCGGCATGGCGCGTGAGCCGGCCGCCGCCGTTATGCGCGATCCAGAGGCAGCCCTCGGCATCCATGGCCATGCCATCCGGCACGCCCGGCGCATCCTCGGAAAAGCGGAGGAAGACACGCCGGTTCCGCGCTTCGCCATCGGCGCCGAGATCGAAGGCGAAGACGCAGCGGCGGTGGCTGTCGGTCCAGAAGAGGCGCGCGCCGTCCAGGGAGAGGGCTGGGCCGTTCGGGATAGTCCAGCCATCCTCGACCAGGCGGCAGGTCCCGTCGGGGTCCAGCCGGTGCAGGGCGCCGCCGCCCTCGCGCCCGCCTGTCTCCATGGTGCCGAACCAGAGACGGCCGCGCGCATCCACCTTGCCGTCATTCGGCCGGCAGCCCGCCGGCCAGGGCGCGGGCCGGGCGAGGGCTTCGAGACCCTCCGGCCCCGCTTCCGGCGCGAAGAGGTGCAGGCCGGACTCCAGGCCGGGCAGCAGCCGGCCGCGGGGGTCCGTGGTCAGCGCCAGGCAGCCGATCCGCCCCGGCATCTCCCAACTGCGCCGGGCTCCGCCCGCCTCGTCGGCGCGGTGCAGGCGCCGCCCCTCGATGTCGAGCCACCAGATCGCCCCGGCATCTTCGTCCCAGAGCGGTCCCTCGCCTAGTTCCGCCCCCGCCGACCAGAGCAGGCGCGGCGGGCCCGCCACGACACCGCCCGCACTCACAATTCACCCCGCCGCGCGAGCGTGCGGATGCGGTCCGCGGCGCGGCAGGCCAGCGCCTGGATGGTCAGCGAGGGATTGACGGCGCCGCTGGTCGGAAACAGCGAACCATCGCAGACCCAGAGATTGGGGATGTCCCAGCAGCGACCATCGGCATCGGTCACGCTCCGCACCGGATCGGTGCCCATGCGGCAGGTGCCCATCAGATGCGCGGTGTCCTCCACGTCAAAGAGGCCGGTGACGCCGGCCCCTTCCAGCAATTGCCGCTGGAAGCGCAGGGCGTGGCGGATCAGCCGGCGGTCGTTGTCGCAGTAGGAAAAGGTGACGCGCGCCACCGGCAGGCCGAAGCGGTCCTGCTCCGCATCCAGGGTGACGCGGTTGCGTTCCTGCGGCATCACCTCGCCCACGATCTTGGCGCCGGCCCCGTGGATGTAGTCGGTCATCCGCTGCCGCAGGTCCTCGCCCCAGATCCCACGCGCGGTGAGGACATTGGCCCATTCCACCGGCAGCGGCCCCTGGCTCATCGGCACATAGCCGCCATCGAAATCCTTGCCCGTATCGGTGTAGTTCCAGTGCTCGGTCAGGGCGAGGGAGGGCGGGCCCTTGTACCAGCGCACCTCCTCCTCGACCCGGCCGAAGACGCCATGGCCGGAATGCACCATGAGATTCTTCCCCACCAGGCCGGAGCGGTTGGCGAGGCCATCCGGGAATGCCGGGCAGGCGGAGTTCAGCAGCAGCCGCGGCGTCTCCACCGCATAGCCCGCCACCACCACGTTGCGCGCCCGCTGGAAGCGCCACCGCCCCTCGCGGTGGTAATGCACGCCGCTGACGCGCCCGCGCGGCCCCAGCTCGACCCGCCCGGCCATGGCCAGGTCGCGGATTTCCGCCCCGGCGCGGATGGCGCGGGGAATCCAGGTGACCAGCGGGCTCTGCTTGGCATTGGTGGAGCAGCCGATGATGCAGAAGCCCCGGTAGACGCAGGGCGGCGACTGGCCGCGCGGCGCAGAGACAGTGGCCAGCGGCACCGGCGCCCAGGGAATGCCCAGCGCCTCGCAGCCGCGCGCCAGCACCAGCCCGGCGGCGTTCACCTCATGCGCGCGGTAGGGATAGCGGCCGCGTGGCGGGCCCCAGGGGTAGCGCACGGGGCCGGCGATCTTCAGCGCCTCCTCCACCTCGGCGTAGTAGCGCCACATCTCCTGCCAGGGGATCGGCCAGTCCACGCCATAGCCAAGCGAACTGCGCGCGCTGAACCATTCCGGCCGGAAGCGCAGCGAAACCATGGCGAAATGCACCATGCTGCCGCCCACCGAGCGGCCGCTGTTGTTGCGGCCCATCTCGATGGGATCCTCGCCATCGGTGATCCGCTCGTCCAGCCAATAGAGCTTGCTCTGCTCCAACTCGTCCGAGGCGAAATCCTCCAGCGGCCGCCAGAAGGGGCCAGCCTCCAGCGCCACCACGCCGAAGCCGTGCTCGGCCAGGCGGCAGGCCAGGGTGCTGCCACCGGCGCCGGTGCCGATGATGGCGAAATCCACCGGCTCGTCCTCGGGGTATTCGCGCATCGGCAGCCAGGCGCCGGGGCGGAAGACATCCGGCGCCCGCCCCTGCCGCGCCCGCGGCGTGACGAGCGGGTCTTCGCCGGCCGGCCGATCCGGGCCTCCAGGGCTGGCGCCGCTGTGGTTATCGGACGCGCTCATGGCTTGCGTTCCACCGCTTCCCAGGGATCGCGGCGGTCGAAGCCCATGCGCACATAGCCGCGTGGCGAGGCCGGGCCGCCGAAGCCGATCTCGTTCCAGGCGGTGGGATGCGCGTAATAGGCGTCCACGATGTCGTGCAGCAGCCGCGCCTTGAAGAAATGCGCCACCGGCAGGCCCTGCCACTCCGCGGCCCGCACCTCGCCCTGCTGGATGCTGTGCAGCAGCGCATCCTGCTGCGCCGCCGCCAGGGCGTGGAAAGCGGCGCCGTGCCGGAGCCGCGCCTCCGCCTCGATGGCGGCGAGGCCGCGGCGCCAGGCTTCGCGCAGCGGCGGCATGTCGGCCTGGCGGAATCCGTCGCCGCGGTTCTGCTGCATCTGCTGGTCCAGCAGGGCGGCGATCGGCACGGGGTCGGCGCGGTCGGGCGGCTGCGGCAGGATGCGGGCGCAGACCGCGTTCAGCGTCCGCCACTCGGCCTCGGTGAAGAAGCCGTGCGCCTGCGGCGGCAGGGCCAGGCGTTCCTCGATGACGCGCCTGGTCTGCGGGTTCCAGGAGGGCGTGTCGCGCTTCGCCAGCACGTCATAGCCGGGGAAGCGATGCATGGACTCAGCCATCCCGCCCCTCCTCCTCCAGCAGCCGCAGCGCCGCCAGCCCGGCCAGGGCGAGGCCGGTGAAGCTGGGCGGCGCCGGCAGCGGCGGGCCGTTCAGGATGTTCTGGCTCCAGTTGCGCCAGCCGCCCATGTTCCGGTGGATGCCGAAGGCGTGGAAGCCGACCCCGGCGAAGCCGAGCAAGGCGGTCAGCCGCAGCCACCACCGGGCCAGCCGCCGCGGCCGGCGCCGGCCCGGCTCCGCCGCCGCGCGGGCCAGCAGCGCCGCCGCCACCGGCGGCAGGGCGACCGGCACGAACATGAACGGGTCATGATAGGCGCCGCGGAAATGGAACAGCGCCGCCTCGGCGCTGGTGCCCGCCAGGCCGGTGGCAGCCAGCCCGGCCAGCAGCCGCCCGGCCGGCTGGCCGAGAATGCGTGGCCGGCGCGCCGCCGCATCCTCCCGCACCCGCTCGGCGGCGAGGCCGACCGCGCCGGCCAGCAACAGCGCCATCGGCGCGCCCACCGGCGCACCGTAGAACAGGTTCAGCCAGGAGAAGCCGCCAGGCCGCTTGCCGATGTTCCAGAGATGAAAGCCATTGCCGACCAGCCCGGTCGCCGCCGCCAGCCCATAGACCGCATCGCGCGCCGCATGCGGCAGCGGCCTCTCGTCCAGCAGCCCGTGCAGGCTGGCCGCCAGCGTGAGGGAGGAGGCCGCCAGCGGCACATACATCGCCCTGTTGAAGAACATGGCGCGGTAGTGTTCCAGCCCGCTATCGGCCAGCACCGCCAGCGCCAGGATGGCCGCGCCGCCATGCAGGTGCCGGGCGACCCGGTCGGTGCGGCGCGCCTCGCGGCCGGTCCGTGGCGGTGGGCGCGGCGCGGCAAGCACCGCGCCGGCGAGCGGCAGGGCGAGATCAAGGAGGTGCCCGGTCCTGCCGCCCCGCCTCGCCTCCAGCATGCGCATGCTCGCATCCTTTCCGTGTCACCGGGACATTCAGCGCGTCAGCACATCCGGGCTGAGATCACGGACTGAGGTGACGCCCAGCAGGCCGAGGGTGCGGTCCATCTCCTCGCGCAGGATTGCGATGGTCCGTGCCGCACCGGCCCGCCCGGCCGCGGCGACGCCGTAGAGCGTGGCGCGGCCGATCTGCACCGCATCCGCCCCGAGCGCCAGCGCCTTCAGCACATCCGAGCCATGGCGGATGCCGCCATCCACCAGGATCGTCAGCCCGTCGCCCACCAGGCGGCGGGCCTCGGGCAGGCTGTCGAGGCCCGAGACGGTGCTGTCGAGCTGCCGCCCGCCATGGTTGGAGAGCACGACGCCATCGGCTCCGGCCTCCGCCGCCCGCGCCACATCCGCGGGGCGCAGCAAGCCCTTGACCAGCAGCTTGCGCGGCCAGAGCGCGCGGATGCGCGCGATCTTGTCCCAGTCGAGCCCCTTGTCCATCTGCCCCCGCACCCAGAAGGCGCTGTCGTAGAAGCCGCGATGCTCCCTGGGAACGAACTCGATGATGTTCTCGAAAACGGGCATGCCTCGGCGGCGCAGCATGGTCGCGGCCAGCCAGCGCGGGTGCAGCCCGGCGCCGAGGATTGAGCCCCAGGTGAGGTGCCCCGGCCTGGTGAAGTGCCGCCCGGACCAGGCGCGGTCGCCGAAGATTTGCGCGTCGATCGTCACCACCAGCGCCTCGCAGCCCGCCCGCTCCGCCCGGGCGATCAGCTGTTCCGTCACCGAAGGCCATCCGAAGACGTAGAGCTGCCACCAGTGCCGCAGGTCGAGGCCTGCGGCGACATCCTCCATCGCCATGTTGGACATGGTACTCTGGGTGAAGGGAATGCCCGCCTCGGCGGCGGCCTCGGCCAGCATCCGGTCGGCGCCGGCGCGGAACAACCCGTTCAGCCCGGTGGGCGCGATCACCAGGGGCAGTGGCATGGGGCGGCCGAACAGCGTGGTCGCCAGGCTGCGCTGCGAGACATCCACCAGGGCGCGGGGCAGGAAGCGCCAAGCCGCCAGCGCCGCCAGGTTCCGCGCCAGGGTCTGCTCCTCCTCGGCGCCGCCTTCGAGATAGCCGAGGGCGAAGGCCGGCAGGATGCTATGCGCCATCGCCCTGAGATCCTCGACCGTGACCGCCCGCGCGGGATCGTGGCCGGCATAGAGATGCCGTGCGGGCGTGGCATCGAGCTGGGCAGGGCTGGACGCCGGGGCAGCCCCGGACTTGGCCAGGCTGGCAGCATTGCCGGGCATCGGGGCCTCGGCGCGCATGGCGTCAGCTCCGCCCGGGCAGCACTGTGCTCAGCACCTCCTTCGCGGTGTTCTTCAGCACGCTGCCGAGCTCCGGTTCGCCGAACATGCTGGAGACGAAGGCGCGGGCCTGCTTCAGCGTGATGTGCGGTGGCAGTGGCGGCACGTTAGGGTCGGCGTAGAATTCCACCAGGACAGGCCGGTCGGAGGCGAAGGCCTCGTCCCAGGCGGGGCCGACGCGGTCCGGATTGTCCACGAAGATGCCCTTGAAGCCCAGCAGCTCCGCGTATTTGTGATAGGGGACGTTCGGGAGCTGCTGCGAGCCCTCGAATTTGGGATCGCCCGCCATCGCCCGCTGCTCCCAGGTCACCTGGTTCAGGTCGCGGTTGTTCAGCACCAGCACCACGAAGCGCGGGTCCGACCAGCGCTTCCAGTATTTATGGACGGTGATCATCTCGTTCATGCCGTTCATCTGGAAGGCGCCGTCGCCGCAGATGGCCAACACGGGCCGGTCGGGATGCGCGAATTTCGCGCCCACCGCATAGGGCATGCCGGAGCCCATGGTGGCGAGGCCGCCGGACAGCGAGGCCATCATGCCGCGCCGCAGCTTCACGTCGCGCGCGTACCAGTTGGTGTGGGAGCCGCTGTCGCCGGCGATGATGCAGCGGTCGGGCAGGCGCGGCGAAAGCTCCCAGAAGATACGCTGCGGGTTCAGCGGCTCGGCAGCGTCCATGGCGCGGGCTTCCAGCACCTTCCACCAGTCCTGGATCCCGCTCTCGATCCCTTCCCGCCAGGAACGGTCGCCCTTGCGGTCCAGCATGGGTAGCAGCGCCCGCAGCGTGGCCGCGCTGTCGCCGACCAGGTTGACCTCCATCGGGTAGCGCAGGCTGAGCATGCCCGGCTCCAGGTCGATCTGCACGCCGCGGGCCTGGCCCTCCTTCGGCAGGAATTCCGAATAGGGGAAGCCGCTGCCCACCATCAGCAGCGTGTCGCATTCCATCATCATGTCGTAGCTCGGCTTGGTGCCGAGCAGGCCGATGGAGCCGGTGACGAAGGGCAGGTCATCCGGCACCGCCGCCTTGCCGAGCAGCGCCTTGGCGATGCCGGCGCCGAGCCGTTCCGCCACCTCGATCACCTCGTCGGTCGCATGCATCGCGCCGGCACCGACCAGCATCGCCACCTTGCTGCCGGCATTCAGCGCGTCGGCGGCGCGGCGCAACTGGTCCTCGGTCGGCATGACGCGCGGGGCCTGGTAGCCGAGGCCGGAATGGATGGTGCCGTGCTCGCGCGGCGGCGTCTCCACCGCGTCCAGCTCCTGCATGTCGTTCGGAATAATGATGCAGGTCACCTTGCGCCCGGCCTTGGCGATGCGCATGGCCCGGTCCACCAGGTGGCGGATCTGCGCCGGGACGCTGGCCTGCTGCACGAAGGCGCCGGCCACGTCCTTGAACAGGGTGGTAAGGTCCACCTCCTGCTGGTAGTGCCCGCCCAGCGCGGAGCGCGCCTGCTGCCCGACGATGGCGAGTACCGGTTGATGGTCCAGCCGCGCGTCATAAAGGCCGTTCAGCAGGTGGATGGCGCCCGGGCCGGACGTGGCAAGACAGACGCCGACCTCGCCGGTGAATTTCGCATGGGCGCCGGCCATGAAGGCGGCCATCTCCTCATGCCGCACCTGGACGAAGTCGATCGCGCCATCGGCCCGGTCGAGCGCGCCGATCAGCCCGTTGATGCCATCGCCCGGGTAGCCGAAGACGCGCCTGACGCCCCAGTCGTGCAGCCGCTGCCACAGGAAGTCACCGACTGTCTTCGCCATGCCCTGCCTCCTCTCGCGGCCCGGTCCGCAGGCCGGGCTCCGGCTCGCGGCCGGCACTGGCGGGAGCAACACGCCGCGATTCGCCAGGTTGCAACCGCGCCTGGTTAAAGCTTGCCAACCCGCGGCCCTCCCGGGCGACAGCGCCCGGCGCCGCGTGCCGGCGCAGGTCGCGCCCCAGCATGCGGAGGATCTCGCCGAGGTCGTATCGCAACGCCTCGTCCCGCAGGCGGGGCAGCGCCTCGCGCAGCCTGCGCGCCAGCCGCTCCAGTTCGGCATCGGATGGTGCCGGCGCGTCCTGCGGCGCCACGGCCATGCCCGAGGCAGCGCTCCGTCTGCGGCCCGATGCCGCGTCCAGATGCCCGACATGCCGCCACACCATCGCCGAGAGCCAGGCCCGCTCCAGCCTGGTGCCAGCCCATCCCGCCGCCAGCAATTCGTCCAGCAGCGCACGGATCTCGTCATTGCCCAAACAAACTGGGGCGGCGGAGGCAGGCTCGTGCGGGAAGGCAGCGGATAAGGCGGTGGGGCGGAGGGTATCGCGACCTTCCCGCGGTGCCACCATTCCTGGTGGCGCCTCGACGGCTCCGTCCTGGCGATGCATGCCTTCAGTGCTGGCCATCACCCTGCCTCCGCCGATTGCCGGGCCGACACGCGAAGTGTGCGTTCGGCGGGGAATCTTGGGTGGGGCCCGCCAGCACACAAACTAAATCCATTGCTGGATGACTGCGGGAATTCTGCTCGAAATGCCGATGCGGCGCTAATGCGCGAACCATTGCCCATGGGCCTTGCGCCGGCCGCGGGGGTTCCGACAAAGCCCGCACCTGCCGTGCCCGCCGATGCGCAGCGGCATCGTCAATGGCGCGGCTGGCGGGGCCAGGGGTGCTCGGGCGGGGAAAGGCCGCGCCAGGCAAGCGGCAGCAGCAACCCGAGCGCGAGGCCCGCAGCGCCGCGCAGCCAGGCCGGATCGACGGCGCCGACCCGGTCGCGCGCCCGCGCGTCGAAGCGGCCATGCGTCCCATGGTCCCCGGGCAGCGGCGCCATCAGGTTGTCCGGCTGGCCGGGCGGCTCGGGCTCCGCCGTCATCTGCCCGTCATAGCCGCGGCGGGCGAGCAGCCGGTCCAGCAGGCCCGGCGCCACCATCGTGCCAAGGATCGCCTGCACGGAGGCCCGACCCACCCAGAGCTCCCGCGGCGCCGAAAGCGCGGCCTGGACGATGCGCTCCGCCACCGGCTCCGGCTGGTGGATGGGCGGCACGGGCTGGGCGCGGCGCGGCATATGGCTGCGCGCCCAGTCGAATTGCGGCGTGTTCACCGCGGGAAGCTGCACCATGGTCAGGCGGATGCGGCTGCCCCCATGCCGCAATCCGCATCGCAGCGAATCCGTGAATCCGCGGATCGCGAATTTCGCCGCGCAATAGGCCGATTGCAGCGGGATGGCGCGATAGGCGAGGGCGGAGCCGACCTGCACGATCGTGCCGGCATCCCGCGGCCGCATGTGGCGCAGCGCGGCGAGCGTGCCGTGGACATAGCCGAGATAGGTCACCTCGGTGACCCGGCGGAATTCCTCAGGCACCATCGCCTCGACCGGCGCGAAGACCGTCGCCATCGCGCAGTTCACCCAGGTGCCGATGCCGCCGAGTTCCGCCGCGGCGCGGTCCGCCGCGGCGAAGACCGCCGCCGCATCGGCCGTATCCGCCGGCACGGCGATGGCCCGCGGAGCCCCGGCCGCCTCGGCCTCGCGCCGCGCCGCTTCCAGCCCCTCCGTCCCCCGCGCGACCAGTGCGACCCGCGCCCCGCGGCGGGCAAAGGCCAGCGCCGTGGCGCGCCCCACGCCGGCCGAGGCGCCCGTGACGACCACGGCACCCTGCGCCGCCAACGACCGGGATCCACGCTCCATGAACGCCTCCTGCCTTGCCAAAGGACCGAACACGCGGCGTGCGGAGCGGGTTGCCGGCGCGAACGAACCAGGATGGGGCGCCCGCGTTGGCGGATCGGGCGGCCAATGCCGGACGGACCGTCCCCTTCAGCTCGGGGACAGGGCAGATGAACGGTGCTCGATGAACCGGATGGCTCCCGCCTGCCGCGGGATGACGCGGAAGCGCAGCTTTTTCCGCGCTGGGCGACGCTTCTGGCGCGCCTCGTCCTCGTCTCCCTGGTTGCGGTGCCGCTCGGGCTCCTGGGGCTGCTGATGGCGGTGCAATACATGCCCTATGTCACGGGCCAGACCATCACGCCCGAGCAGCCGGTGCCCTTCAGCCACGAGCACCATGTCGGGGGCCTCGGGATCGAGTGTCGCTACTGCCATACCTCGGTCGAGCACTCGCGCTTCGCCGGCCTGCCGCCGACCCATACCTGCATGACCTGCCATTCCCAGCTCTGGACCAATGCCGCGGTGCTGGAGCCGGTGCGGCGCAGCCTGGCGGAGGGCAGGCCGATCCGCTGGCGGCGGGTGAACGAACTGCCGGACTACGTCTATTTCGACCACAGCATCCATGTGGCGAAAGGCGTCGGCTGCACCACCTGCCATGGGCCGGTGGACACCATGCCGCTGATGCGCCAGGCGGCACCGCTCACCATGGGCTGGTGCCTGGACTGCCACACCCATCCGCAGGCGCATCTGCGGCCGGAGGGCGAGATCTATGCCGGCCACTGGTCGCCGCCGCCGGACCAGGAGGCGCGCGGGGCCGAGTTGATCCGCCACTACCTGATCCGGACCGAGCATTTGACCGACTGCTCGGTGTGTCACCGGTGAGCGGCGATCCTCTCTCCCGCCGCCAGGCAGCGCTCGGCCTCATCGCCGCGGCGATGTCCGGGACGCTGGTGGGCTGCTCGCCGCCAGAGGAGGAGATCCTCCCCTATGTCGAGCAGCCGGAGAACCTGGTGCCCGGGCTGCCGCTGCGCTTCGCCTCGGCCCTGCCGCTGAACGGCTATGCGCGTGGCGTCCTCTGCACCTCCTTCGAGGGCCGGCCCACCAAGGTCGAGGGCAATCCGGCGCATCCGGCGAGCCTCGGCGCGACCGACGCCTTCGCCGAGGCGGAGGTCATGCAACTCTACGACCCCGACCGTTCGCGCAGCCCGCGCCAGGCAGGCCGGGCGGCGACCTGGGAGGGTTTCCTGGCCGCCTTCCTGCCGCGCCTCGACGCGCTGCGGGCACGGGGGGGAAGGGCTGCGGCTGCTCACCGGCCCGATCACCTCGCCCACGCTGCTGCGCCTGATCGGCGCGGCGCGGGAGCGCTACCCGCGCATGGCCTGGCACGCGCACGCGCCGATCGGCGAGGAGAATGCGCGGCGCGGGGCGGCGCTCGCCTTCGGCCGGGCGCTCGATCTGCTGCCCCGGTTCGACCGCGCCGAGGTGGTGCTGTGCCTCGATGCCGATCCGCTCGGGCCTGGCCCGGACCAGATCCGCAACGGCCGCGCCTTCGCAGCGCAGCGGCAGGCCCGGGCGGGGGCGGCGCGCTTCCTCCGGCTCTACGTCCTCGAGCCGGTGATGTCGCTGACCGGCGCGAATGCCGACCACCACCGGCCGGTGCATCCCGGCGAATTCCGCGACATCGCCGCTTGGCTCGCCGCCGAGCTCGGTGCGCCGCTGCCGCGGCCCGACCTGCCGGAGGAGCGGGTGCGCTTCCTGCGGGCCGTCGCGGCGGACCTGCTGGCGCATCGCGGCACGGCACTGGTGCTGGCCGGCGAGGCCCTGGCGCCGGAGCTGCATGCTTTGGCGCATTGGATGAATGCGCGGCTCGCGGCGCCGGCCGAGGCCATCGCGCCCGTCTGGCCGCCGGAGCAGGGCGGGCCGGCCTCGCTCGCGGATCTCGTGGCGGCGATGCGGACGGGGCAGGCGGACACGCTGCTGATTCTCGGCGCCAACCCGGCCTATGACGCGCCGGCCGATCTCGGCTTCGCCGAGGCGCTGCGGCAGGTCCCCTTCGCCCTGCACCACGGGCTGCATCCGGATGAGACGGCGGCGCTCTGCGCGTGGCACCTGCCCGCGCCGCATCCGCTGGAGGACTGGGGCGACCTGCGGTCCCGGGACGGCACGGCCGCCATCATCCAGCCGCTGATCCGGCCGCTCTATGCCACGCGGTCGAGCGCGGCGCTGCTCGGCCTGCTGGTCGGGCAACTCGACCTCGCCGGCCATGACGCGGTGCGCGAGACCTGGCGCGCAAGCCGCGCACCGGCCGAATTCGAGACCTGGTGGCGCCGCACCGTGCATGACGGCGTGGTGCCGGATAGCGCCACACCGCGCCTCGATCCGCCGGAGCCGCGGCTGCCGGAACTGCCGCCCGCCACGCCTTCGGGCGGCCTCGCGCTCGTGCTGCGCCCCGACGCCTCGGCCTGGGACGGCAGCTTCGCCAACAATGCCTGGCTGCAGGAATGCCCGCGGCCGCTGACGCGCCAGGTCTGGGGCAATGCCGCGCTGATGGGGCCGGAGGAGGCGGCGCGGCGCGGCCTGCGGCAGGGCGACCTGGTGCGGCTGGAAGCGGGCGGGCGGAGCATCGAGGCGCCGGTCCTGCCTCAGGAGGGCATCGCGCCCGGCGTTGTCGTGCTCAGCCTCGGCTATGGGCGGGAGAGGGCCGGCGCCATCGGCAGCGGCCTCGGCGCCAATGCCTATGCGCTGCGGCGGACAGACGCGCTCTGGACGGTGGCGGATGCGGGACTCGCGAAACTCGGCCGCCGCGCACCACCGGTGTTGGCGCAGGAACACCAGAAGCTGGAGGGCGAGGCGCGTGAGCTGCTGCCCCTCGTCCCGCTCGGGGAGGCGCTGCACGATGCGGGGACTTCGCCGGCACATGAACTGGATCCACCGGGCTTCTACCCGGACTTCCCATACGAGGGCTATGCCTGGGCGATGGTGATCGACACCTCGCTCTGCATCGGCTGCAACGCCTGCGTCCTCGCCTGCCAGTCCGAGAACAACATCCCCGTTGTCGGTCCCGAGGAGGTGGAACGGGGCCGGGACATGCACTGGCTGCGCATTGACACCTATGTCCAGGAGGCCGGCGGGGAGATGCGCCCGGGCTTCCAGCCCGTGCCCTGCATGCATTGCGAGAAGGCGCCCTGCGAGCCGGTCTGCCCCGTCGCCGCCTCGGTCCATGACCATGAGGGGTTGAACGTGCAGGTCTACAACCGCTGCATCGGCACGCGCTTCTGCCAGTCCAACTGCCCCTACAAGGTGCGGCGTTTCAACTTCTTCGGCTATGCCGACGGGCAGGAGTACAGGAACCAGGGCGCACCGGTGATTGCCGCGCAGCGCAACCCGGAGGTCACCGTTCGCGCCCGCGGCGTGATGGAGAAGTGCACCTATTGCGTGCAACGCATCAGCGCCGCGCGCCGGACCGCCGAGAAGGAGAAGCGCAGTATTGCCGAGGGTGAGGTGGTCACCGCCTGCCAGGCCGCCTGCCCGACCCAGGCGATCCGCTTCGGCGACCTGAACAAGCCGGGGTCCGAACCCTCGCGCCTGCGGCGGGAGCCGCATCACTACGCCCTGCTCGGCCATCTCGGGACAAGGCCGCGCACCACCTATCTCAAGCGGGTGCGGAACCCGAACCCCGCGCTGGAGGAGGGCGGCGGATGAGCGCAACGGCCGACAAGCCGACGCTGCCCCCGGAGGCCAGCTATGCCGGGATGATCGGCCGGGTCGCCGACCCCGTGCTGGAGCGCCGCCCCGGGCGCCGCTGGTGGATCGGCTTCGGCGCCACCCTGCTGCTCACCCTCGGCTTCGCCGTCTGCCTCGCCTGGCTCTTCATCGAGGGGGTGGGGATCTGGGGCATCAACACGCCGGTGGTCTGGGGCTTCGCCATCGCCAATTTCGTCTGGTGGCTCGGCATCGGCCATGCCGGCACGCTGATCTCGGCGCTGCTGCTCATCACGCGGCAGAACTGGCGCGCCTCCATCAACCGCTTTGCCGAGGCGATGACGCTCTTCGCCGCCACCATCGCCGGGCTCTTTCCCATCATGCATCTGGGGCGGCCCTACCGGTTCTACTGGCTGGTCCCCTACCCCAATACCATGGAGGTCTGGCCGCAGTGGCGCAGCGCCCTGGTCTGGGACTTCGCGGCCATCTCCACCTATATCATCTTCTCCATCCTCTTCTGGTACTGGGGGCTGATCCCGGACCTCGCCACCATGCGGGACCGGGCGCGTGGCCGGATCGCGCGCTACGCCTATGGCGCGTTCTCGCTCGGCTGGCGCGGCTCGGCGCGGCACTGGCAACGGCACGACGCGCTCTACCGGGCGATGGCCGGGCTCGCGGTGCCGCTCGTCGTCTCCGTGCACAGCGTCGTCGGCATGGATTTTGCCGCCAGCCTGATGCCGGGCTGGCAGGAGACGATCTTCCCGCCCTATTTCGTCGTCGGCGCCATGTTCTCCGGCTTCGCCATGGTGGTCACGCTCGCCGTCCTGGTGCGGCGGGGCCTCGGCCTGCAGGCGGTGATCACCGAGCGGCACTTCGACGGCATGGGCAAGATCGTGCTCGCCGGCTCCGTCGCCATGGGCATCTCCTACCTGACGGAGTGGTTCACCACCTGGTACGGCGGCGACCGGATCGAGTATGAGCACCTGGCATACCTGTTCACCGGCGACTATGCGCCTTTGTACTACGTGATGCTCTTCTGCAACGTGCTGGTGCCGCAGATCCTCTGGCTGGGCCGCATGCGGCGGAACATCGCCGTTGCCTTCGTCGTCAGCATCGTCATCAACATCGGGATGTGGCTGGAGCGTATCCTGATCATCTGGAACACGCTCTCGCATACCCATCTGCCGAGCATGCGGCACGTCTTCTATCCGACCTTCTGGGACTGGGCGACGCTCGGCTGCTCCATCGGCCTCTTCGCCTTCCTCTTCTTCTGCTTCGTGCGGCTCGTCCCTTCGGTCGCCATGCACGACCTGAACAAGCGCCTGCACCAGGAGAAGGAGGCGCGGGGATGAGCGAGGGGCGCGTGCTGCTGGCCGAATTCCGCGATCCGGAAACGCTGCTGGACGCTGCCCGGCGGGCGCGGGATGCGGGCTGGCAAGGGCTCGACGCGCATGTCCCCTTCGCCATCGAGGGGCTGACCGAGGCACTCGGCCTGGGGCCGACCCGCATCCGGCTCGCCATGCTGATCGGCGGCGTGCTGAGCGGCGCCTTCGTCTACTGGCTCCAGTGGTACAGCGCGGTGCTGGACTACCCCGTCAATTCCGGCGGCCGGCCGCTGAATAGCTGGCCGGTCTTCCTGATACCGACCTTCGAGGCAACGGTCCTTGGCGCGACCCTCACCGGCATCGTCGCCTTCCTCATCTCCACCGGCCTGCCGCGGCTGCACCACCCGGCCTTCGCGGCGCAGGGTTTCGACCGCGCAAGCCAGGACCGCTTCTTTCTTGCCGTCGCCGACCCGGAAGTGGATGCGGTGCGGCTCGCGGCGGCGCTCGATGGCCTCGGCCCGCTCTCGATCCGCGAGGTCGGGTGATGCGGGCCGGCCTCCTCCTTGCGCTGCTGGCGCTCGCCGCCTGCAAGCAGGAAATGACGCAGCAGCGCCGCTACGACACCTACGAACCGGCGCCGCTCTGGGCCGATGGCGCCTCGGCGCGGCCGCTGCCGATGGGCGTGGTCGCCCGTGGCGATCTGGCGCGGGAGGCCGCGGCGGCCGAGCCGCCCGAGGTCACGCCGGCGCTGCTCGCGCGCGGGCAGGAACGCTTCGGCATCTACTGCGCGCCCTGCCACGGCCCGGCCGGCGATGGCGACGGCATGATCCCCCGCCGCGGCTTCCCCCATCCGCCGAGCTACCACACGGCCCGGCTCCGCGCCGCGCCGGCCGGCTACATCTTCGGCGTCATCACCCGCGGCTACGGCGTGATGTACGGCTATGCGGCCCGGGTGGAGCCCGCGGATCGCTGGGCCATCATCGCCTATATCCGCGCGCTGCAACTCTCGCGCGGTGTCGAGCTGGCATCTATTCCCGATGCGCGGGAGAGGCTGCCATGAGCGCGCCGGACTGGCTCCGCGCCCATGCCGGGCGGCTGTTCCTGGCGGGCATGGCCGCCGCGCTCCTGCTGCTGCTCTGGGGCCTTGCCGCACCCGGGCTTGCGCTGACGGGCTGGCTCGCGGGCCTGGTTTTCTGGCTTGGCATCGCGCTCGGCGCCTATGCCCTGCTCGCGGTGCATGCGCTGACCGGCGGCCTCTGGCTCGCACCGCTCTTCCCGGTGCTGGCGCCCGCCGTCGCGACGCTGCCGGTCTTCGCGTTGCTGGCGCTGCCCCTGCTGCTTGGCGCCGCGGCGGTCTGGCCCTGGGTGTCGGACCCTTCCGTGGTGAGGCACGCCTCGGTGGTGCACTGGTACCTCAACCTGCCCGGCTTCGCCCTGCGCGGGACGGTGGCGCTCGCCGGCTGGTCCGTGTTCGGCCTGCTGCTGGTCGGCGGCGGCGCGAGGCGGCCGGCGGTGGGTGCCCCGGCGCTGATCTTCCACGCGGTTGCCGTCACCATGATCGGCGTGGACTGGGTGCTGTCGCTCGAGCCGCACTTCCGTTCCACCGTCTTCGGCGCGGCGCTCGGCCTCTCCCAGTTGCTCGCGGCGCTCGCCTGGGCAGCGGTGCTGGAGCCGGAGCCGCAGGGTTTCCGCGGCAAGGCAGGCGACCTCGCGCGGCTGATGATGGCGGCGGCGCTGGGCGCGATCTATCTCGGCTTCGCGCAGTTCCTCGTCGCCTGGTACGGCAACCTGCCGGACAAGGCGGCATGGTTCCTGAAGCGCGAGGCCCTGCCCTGGATCCTGCTGGAGGGCGTCTCGGTCGCGCTCTCGGCCGTGCTCCCCATAGCCGCGCTGCTGCCGACGGTCGTGCGGCGCAGCCCGCGCGCGCTCGCCTGGATCGGCGGTGGGGTGCTGGTCGGCGTGCTGCTGCACACCGCCTGGCTGGTCGGCCCGTCCTTCGGGCCCTGGGCGCTGCTCTCCGCCGCGCTCGGGACCGTGGCCATCGGCGGGATCTGGACGGGCCTCGCCGGCGGCCCCTTCGCCGCCCGGCTGGCGCACGAGGTGCCGCATGGCGCGTGAGACGATGCTGGAGGAACGCCGTGAGCCGCTCACCCTCCGCCCCTGGCTGGTCGTCGGCGTCGGCCTCGGCACGCTCGGCCTTGTCGGCGCGACGCTCGGAGCCGTCTGGCTGTTCGAGAGCATCGCAGGCATTCAGGGCCGTGGCGTCGCCCCGCCTGCCGCCTTTGCGCCGCCACAACTGCAGAGCGACCCGGCGGGCGACCTGCGCGACTACCTGGTGGCGCAACGCGCGCGGCTCGATGGCTATGCCTGGGCGGATCGCGAGAAGGGGCTGGTGCGCATTCCGGTCGACCGGGCCATGGCGATGATCGCCGCACGCGGCGCGGCCGCCTATGAGCCGCTCGATCCCCCCCCGCATCCCGGATCCGCGCCGATGACGCGCCGCGGGCTGCTGGCACTGCTGGCCATGCTGCCGGCCGCGCCCCTCCGGGCCGAGGAGGAGCCGGGGCTGGCGCCGCCGCCCGATGCGCGGCTGCCGCCGGGCCTGGTGGTCCGCGATGCGGCGGGCCGCGTCCAGGGCATGGGCGAGGTGCTGGATGGCCTGCCCGCGGTCTTCGCCTTCGCGGATTATGATTGCGCGGCGCTGTGCGGCACCGCGCTCGGCCTTGCCGCCGCCATGCTGCCGGAGACGGGGCTCAGGCCGGGCGGGGACTACCGCCTCGTCGTGCTCGGCCTCGATCCTCGCGACGGCCCCGGGAAGGCCGCGGCGATGCGGCGCGCCTGGCTCGGAGAGGGAACCGCGCTTGCCGCCACCGCTCAATTCCTGGTCGCGGAGGCGCCGGTGGTCGAGGCTTCGATGCGCGCCCTCGGCTATCGCGCCCGCCGGCGCGGGGAGGGCTTCGACCATCCGCTGGCGCTGTTCGTCCTGCGCGGCGACGGCCGCCTGGCGGCGACGCTGCCCGCGCTCGGCGCGGCGCCCGAGGACTTGCGGGCGGCATTGCGCGGCGCAGCGTCAGAAGCGGCCCCGGGCCTGCTCGCGCGCGTGCAACTGCTCTGCGAGGCCGCCGCCTCCGGCCGCGGAGGGGCGCTGCGCGGGGCGCTGGCCGCCGGGGGCGCGGCGACCCTAGCGCTGCTCGGCGGCGGCCTCCTGCTGTTGCGGCGGCGGGAGCGCCAGGGGGTGAGCCCGCCATGAACCGCTTTTCGCTCTGGCCGCAGGCGGCCTCGGAGCAGGCGGCGCGCGTCGACCTGCTGTTCATCGGCCTGCTGGTGATCTCGGGCGCGATCCTGCTGCTCGTCGCTGGCCTGCTGCTGGTCTTCTGCCTGCGCTACCGCCGTGGGTCATCGGCTCCGCGTGGGCTGTTGCCGGGGTTCCTCCGCCGTGATGTGGAGATCGGCTGGACCACCGGCACGCTCTTCCTCGCGCTGTTCCTCTTCTGGTGGGCCGGGGCGACGCAGTTGCGGGCCAAGGACCCGCCTGCCGGCGCACTCGAGATCCATGTCGCCGCCAAGCAGTGGATGTGGAAGGCGCGCCACCCGAATGGCGCGCGGGAGATCAATGCGCTGCACGTCCCGCGCGGGGAGGCGGTGCGGCTCGTCATGACCTCGCAGGACGTGATCCACAGCTTCTTCGTCCCGGCCTTCCGGCTGAAGCAGGATGTCATCCCCGGACGCTTCACCGAGATGTGGTTCCGCGCGACCGAGCCGGGCGAGTACCGGCTGTTCTGCGCCGAATTCTGCGGCACCGACCATGCCCGCATGGGCGGCACCGTCACGGTGATGCAGCCGGAGGACTACGCGCGCTGGGCCGCGGCCCAGCCGCAGGAGGAGAACCTGGCGGAGGAGGGTGCCAGGCTCTTCACCGCACTCGGCTGCTCCGGCTGCCACGCGCCGGCCTCGGCGGTGCATGCGCCGCTGCTGGCCGGCGCGTATGGGCGCATGGTGCACCTGGCCGATGGGCGCACGATACGGGCCGACGAGGCCTATATCCGCGATTCCATCCTGCAGCCGAAGCGCGATGTGGTGGCGGGCTTCGAGCCCATCATGCCCTCCTTCGAGGGTCTCGTGGACCAGGGCGACCTGCAGCGCCTGGTCGCCTATGTCCAGTCCCTGCGCGGGGAGGCGGCGCGATGAGCGGCATCACGGCGGAACGTGCCGTCCCGGACAGGCCGTCGCGCGCGGACAGCTACCTGACAGTGGAGACGGGCCTCGCCTCCTGGCTGCTGACCACGGACCACAAGCGCATCGCCCTGCTCTACATGGCGGCGATCACCGTCTTCTTCTTCGTCGGCGGCGCCGGCGCGGTGGCGATGCGGATCGAGCTCTTCACGCCGCAGGCCGACCTGCTCTCGGCCGATGCCTACAACCGCGCCTTCACCTTCCATGGCGTGATCATGGTGTGGTTCTTCCTGATCCCCTCCATCCCGGTCATCCTCGGCAATTTCCTGCTGCCGCTGATGATCGGCGCCAGGGACCTCGCCTTCCCGAGGCTGAACCTGATCAGCTGGTACATCTTCATCGCCGCGGGCGCGCTGGCCGCCTATACGCTGCTGGCGGGCGGGGTCGATACCGGCTGGACCTTCTACACGCCGCTATCCACCGCCTTCGCCAATGGGCATGTGCTGGCCGCGGCCACGGCGGTCTTCGTCGCCGGTTTCTCCACCATCGCCTCGGCCGTGAATTTCATCGTCACCACGCATCTGCTGCGGGCGCCGGGCCTCACCTGGTTCCGCCTGCCGCTCTTCGTCTGGGCGCTCTATGCCACCAGCGTCGTGATGGTGCTGGCCACGCCCGTGCTGGCGATGGTGCTGCTGCTGATCTTCGCCGAGCGCGCCTTCGGGATACCCATCTTCGACCCGCTGCGCGGCGGCGACCCCGTCCTGTTCCAGCACCTCTTCTGGTTCTACAGCCATCCCGCCGTCTACATCATGATCCTGCCCTCCTTCGGCGTGATCTCGGAACTCGTCACCTGCTACGCGCGGCGGCGGGTCTTCGGCTACAGCTTCATGGTCTATGCGATCCTCTGGATCTCCCTGGTGGGCTTCCTGGTCTGGGGCCACCACATGTTCGTCTCCGGCCAGTCGGTCTTCGCCAGCCTCGCCTTCTCGCTGCTCTCCTTCGTCGTCGCCGTGCCCTCGGCGATCAAGGTCTTCAATTGGACCGCCACGCTCTACCGCGGTCAGATCGTCTTCGACGCGCCGATGATCTACGCGCTCGGCTTCATCGGGCTCTTCACCATTGGCGGGCTGACGGGGCTTTTCCTCGCCTCCGTCCCGGTGGACGTGCACGTGACGGACACCTATTTCGTCGTCGCGCATTTCCACTACATCATGGTGGGCGGCGCAGTTTCCGCCTTCTATGGCGGCCTCACCTTCTGGTGGCCGAAGATGACCGGGCGGCTCTATCCGGAGGGCTGGGCGCGCTTCGCGGCGGTCATGATGTTCTTCGGCTTCGGCTTCACCTTCTTCCCCATGTTCATCATGGGCTTCCTCGGCATGCCGCGGCGCTATCATGTCTATCCCGAGGAGTTCCAGGTCTGGCATGTGCTGGCCTCGGCCGGCGCGGTCATCCTGGCCGCGGCCTATCTGCTGCCGATGGGCTATTTCGCCTGGTCGCTGGTTTGGGGCCGCCGGGCCTCCGCCAATCCCTGGGACGCCACGGGGCTGGAGTGGCAGACCTCCTCGCCGCCGCCCCGGGAGAACTTCCTGGTATCGCCCGCGGTGGATCGCGGGCCCTATGACTACCACCCCGCGCATACCGGACCGCCCTCGATGGAGCGCGAGCCGCATCGCCCGCAAGGAGGGCAGGCATGAGCGGCGCCGCCGCCCGCGAGGCCACGCTGCAGAAGCCCTGGCGCAGCCTGCGGCGGGAGCGGGAAGCCGTCTCCTTCGGCACCTGGGTCTTCGTTGCCAGCGAGGCGATGTTCTTCGCGGGGCCGCTGCTGGCCTATGCCGCCTACCGCAGCCTCTGGCCGGAGGCCTTCGCGGCGGCCGGGCGCGAGACGGACATCGTCTATGGAACCGTCAATACCGCGCTGCTGCTGACCAGCAGCCTGACCATGGCCGCGGCGGCGGAGGGCGCGCGCGCCAGGCTGCGCCGCCTCACCCTGACCTGCCTCGCCGCGACGGCGGCGCTGGGGCTCGCCTTCCTCGTCGTGAAGGGGTTCGAGTACCGCGAGGACATCCACAAGCACCTCATCCCCGGCGCGGGATTCAGGCTGGACATGCCGCCGGCGCAGCTCTTCTTCGCTTTCTACTGGCTGCTGACGGGGGTGCATGCGCTGCATCTCTCGATCGGCATCGGCATCACAGTCACGCTGCTGATCCAGGCTTGGCACGGCAGCCGGCCACTGCCGAGCCCCGCTTTCGAGGGCGCGGGCCTCTACTGGCATTTCGTGGACCTGGTCTGGATCTTCCTCTACCCGCTGCTCTACCTGATGGGGCGATCGTGACCGGGCTCGGCGAGAACCTGCCGCGGAATGCGGGCGCGATCTGGCACCGCATCCTGCCGGTCTGGGTGGGGCTGATGGCGCTGCTCGCCGGCACGGCTGCCGGGGCCTATCTCCCGCTCGGCCGATTCAACCTCGTGCTCTCGCTCGCCATCGCGGTGGCCAAGGCGACGCTGGTGGTGCTGTTCTTCATGCAGTTGCGGCGGCCGAATCCGCTGCTGCGCCTCGCCGCCTCCGCGGCGCTGGTCTTCATGGCCTTCCTGTTCACCCTGACCTTCGCCGATGTGCTGACACGCGCCGCCCCGACCCAGCCCGGCACGGTGACGCCGCAGGTCACGGCGCCGCAGCAGGCAACGGGGCAGCGGGCCTTCTGATGGGCGGCGCCGAAGCCGGCCCGGCCCCGGCCACCTCCGGCCGGGCTTTCGGCACCGGCTTGCAGCGCCCCCCCTCAGCGTGCCGGAGCCGTGCCCGTGGCCGCCGGATGGACGTCCTGGGCCCGGGTCAGTTCGTCGGCACGCGCGGCATGCGTCAGCCCGCGGCGCATCGCCCAGACATTCTTCAGCATGTGCAGCGGCGTGATCGGCTCATCGGCCATCACGAAGCGCATCGCGTCCTGCAACTGCCGCTCGCGCCGCTCGTCATCCATCTCCCGCATCGCCACAAGCAGGCGCTGGTCGAATTCGGGGTTGGAGTACCGGCCCCGGTTGACCGCGCCGAGGCCCCGCTGCCGGTCATAGGTCGCCAGCACCGAGCGCATCGCCGCCGAGGTCTCGCCGGTGGAACTGCCCCAGGAAGCCAGCCAGACCGAGTATTCCTGCCGGCTGGCCTTGCCGATGAAGCTGCTGAAGGGGACCGCTTCGACCTGGGTGCGAACCCCGACGCGCGCCCACATCTGGCCGACCGCCTGGATGGTGCGCCCATCATTCGGGTAGCGGTCGTTCGAACCGTGCAGCGTCAGGCGGAAGCCGTCCGGGAAGCCCGCCTCGGCCAGCAGCCGGCGCGCCGCCTCCGGGTCGGGGCGCGGCGGTTGCAGGTCCGGCACATAGCCGTAGACCCCCGGCGGCACGAACTGCATGGTCGGCGCAGCGACACCCTCCATCACCCGCTCGACGATCGCCTGCCGGTCGATCGCCAGTGACAGCGCCCGCCGTACGCGCAGATCCCGGAGCGGATTCCGCTCCAGTGGCCGGCCCTCATTGTCCGTGATGAAGGGCGATGCGCCGTCGCGCGAATGGTCGTAGACGATGAACATGTTCCGGAGGCTGTCGACCTCCGAGATCACCACCCGCTGGTCATGGCGCAGCCGGGCGACATCGCTGGTGGGCACCTGGTCGATGAAATCGGCATCGCCGGCCAGCAGGGCGGCCGTGCGCGAGGCATCATTGGTGACCATGCGATAGTCCACGCGCCGCCAGGCAGGCTTCTCGCCCCAGTATTCCTCGTTGCGCCCGAGGAGGATGCGGTCGCCCGGGCGGTGCTCGACGAGGCGAAAGGGACCCGTGCCGATCGCGGCGCGCCCGGCATTGAAGTCATCGGTCGTGGCGTTCTGGTGCGTCTCCCGGTCCACCACCGGCAGCCGCGCGAGGTCGACCAGGAGCGCCGGATAGGGGCCCTTGGTGCGGATGCGGATGGTCAAGGGGTCCACCACCTCCACGGCCTGGATCGAGCGGGTATAGGTGGTGAAGGAGCCCGGGCTGTTCACGATGGTCGGGAGGCGCGCCACGGTGAAGGCGATATCCTCGGCGGTGAATCCGGCGCCATTGTGGAAGCGCACGCCTGGCCGCAGCTTGAATTCCCAGGTGTCGTCGGCGAGCAGGCGCCAGCTCTCGAGCAGGCCAGGCCCCACCCGCGCCTGGGTGTCCGTCTCCAGCATGCGGCTGAACAGCATGCTCGCCATCGCGTTGTTCGGCCCGACATTGTAGAAATGCGGGTCGAGCGAGCCGACGACGGCGCCGACCGCCATCGTCAGATCCTGCGAAGTCGCCGCCACCGGGGCCGTCAAGGCCGTCGCGGTGGCCAGGGCCGCGGCCTGCCATGTCCTGTTCATGTCCCGTTGCGCCTCCCTGCGCCTTGCTTCGATGCAACCCGCTCTGCGGCTCCGCACCCGGATGCCCTGGGCTTGGCGCGGACCAGCGCTTCGCCGCGGCAGGCTTGTTGCGGGTTTGGCCGAATGGGCGAATTGCACCGGCGCGGGTCTCCCGGCCCGCGGCCCCACCTTGCCGTGCGGCCGGCCGCGAGCGGGTTCACTTCCTGGTAGGTTGCGCGACGGGGCGAAGCACGCGGCTGTGTCCGCATCCGCTTCCGGCCCGGGCCTATAAGCCTCGGCAGATCCGGCCGAGACACGAGCCGGGCGGACTGGGAGGCAAAAATGGATCATGGGAGGTTGGGCACCCGCCCGCTGCGGCGGCGGGCTGCGTTCGCATTGGCCGCATCGGGGCTTGCGGCGGCGGGCACCAGGGCGGCATACGGAGCCGACACGGATTGGCCCGCCCAGCCGGTGCGCTACATCAATCTCTTTGCGCCGGGCGGCGCGACCGATGTCATGTCGCGGCTCTACTGCTCGAAGATGAGCGAATTGGCCGGGCAGCAATTCATCGTCGAGAACCGTGCCGGCGCCGGCGGCACGGTCGGCCAGGCCGCAATCGCGCATGCGGCGCCGGACGGCTACACGGTCGGGCTGGGCAGCGTCGCGTCGCTCTCCGTCGCGCCGTCCCTCTATCCAAGCCTGCCATACGATCCCGCAAAGGACTTCACCTTTATCTCGGGCATCTGGCAGGTGCCGAACCTGCTGTTCTGCAACCTGGCCCTGCCGGTGCGGAGCGTGCCGGAACTGGTGGCGCTGGTGAAGGCCAATCCCGGGAAATACGTCTATGGATCGGGCGGCTCCGGCACCACCCCGCACCTGACGATGGAGCTGTTCAAGCAGAAGGCGGGGCTCGACATCATCCATGTGCCCTACCGGGGCGGCGCACCGGCGATGGTGGACCTGATGGGCGGGCGGGTTCAGATGATGTTCGACAACGTCCCGACCGCGATAGGCGCCGTCCGCGACGGCAAGGTGCGGGCGCTGGCGGTGACGGGTGCCGAGCGCAACGAGGCCCTGCCCGGCGTCCCGGCCATGACGGAATTCTACCCTGGCTTCGAGATCACCTCCTGGGGCAGCCTCGTCGGGCCGGCAGGTTTGCCACGGCCGGTGGTGCAGCGGCTCTCGGCCCTCACCAGGCGGGCGCTGCAGGACCCGGAGCTGATCCGGCGGTTTGCGGAGAACGGGGGCACGACCTGGTGGACCAGCCCCGAGGACCTCGCCGCCTTCCGCACCGAGCAGGCGGCGCTCTTCGCGCAGCTGGTCCGGGCATCCGGAGCGCGGATCGACTGACCACCGCAACGGCGCGGCTTCGGTCCGGGAGGACCGCGGCTGCGCCAGGCGGCACCGTGCAACCCACCCAGCCATCCGCTCCGCGGCGCTACGCACCTCGCGTCCACAAGCAAGGAACTGCGGTCATTGCACGGCCACCATCTCCTGCATGCGCGGGTGCAGGGAGCGGAAGTAGCCGTAGGTGCCCGGCGGGGCGAAGGTGAACCGGTCGTCGGTACCGGGTGCCGGCGACCGCAGGCCGTGCGGGTCAGCTCGCCACGCGGCCGGGCCGGAGGGCCGCGCCGGCCGCCAGCGCCGCGACGGCGAGCGCGAGCGGGGCGAAGGAGACCCAGAGCACCGTGTCCCAGCCATAGGCGGTCAGCAGCCCGCCCGAGGCGAAGGAGCCCAGCGCCATCATGCCGAAGATGATGAAGTCGTTGAGCGACTGCACCCGCGTCCGCTCCTCCGGCCGATGGCATTCCAGCACCAGCGCCGAGGCGCCCACGAAGCCGAAGTTCCAGCCGAGGCCGAGCAGGATCAGGCTCCACCAGAAATGCGCGACCCCCTGCCCCAGCAGCCCAGCCACGGCGGCAGTGCCGATCAGCATCAGGCCGGCGGCCACCACGCGCGGCGCGCCGAAGCGGGTAATCAGCCGGCCGGTGAAGAAGCTCGGCGCATACATCGCGATGACATGCCATTGCAGGCCAAGATTGGCCGATTCCTGTGACAGGCCGCAGAGCCGCATCGCCAGCGGCGCGGCGGTCATCAGGAAGTTCATCAGCAGGTAGGAGACGACGCCGCAGATCACCGCGGTGACGAAGCGCGGCTGGCGCGCGATGACGGCAAGCCGCCGCCCGCCGGCCATCTCGGCGGCCGACAGCATGGGCAGCCGGACGCCGAGCAGCACGAGGGCGCAGAGCGCCGCCACGCCGGCCTGCGCCAGGAAGGTGGCCGCGAACAGGTAGGGCGGCCACAAATCCATGGTGTGGGTGACCAGCTGCGGGCCGATCACCCCGGCGAAGACGCCGCCCGCCATGACCAGCGAGAGCGCGCGCGGGCGCCGCGCGGCCGGCACGCCATCCGCTGCCGCGAAGCGGAAGGACAGCACCACCGCTGCATAGGCGCCGCCGAAGAAGGTGGCCAGGCAGAACAGCCAGAAGGACCCCAGCACCACCGCGAGGGCCGCGAGCAGCCCGACCAGCACCCCGCACCCCGTCCCGGCCAGGAAGGCGGCGCGGCGGCCGTGGCGCCGCGCGATGGCACCGGCCGGCAGCGTGCAGGCCGCCATGCCGACCACGAAGATGGAGATGGGCAGCGTCGCCAGCGCCTTGTCGGGTGCGAGCATGTTGCCGACGATGGCGCCCGTCGCGTAGACGACCGTCGAATTCGCGCCGGCCAGCGCCTGCGCGATGGCGAGCCGTGCGATATTGCCCGAGGCGTATCGGGGCTGGGCCGCGGCGGGGAGCACGGCCGGGGCGGTTTCGGCATGGGACATGGTCGCGTTTCTCAAGCTGTGAGTTGGCCGCGCCAGGCGGCGTCGCGCGGCGAGGGCCGGCGGTGCAGGCGTAGGTCGAGCAGCGCGCGCGCCTTCCCGGCCGCGCCGCTGCGCATCAGGGCGAGGAGGAGCATGTCCTCGACGATCTTGCGCTGGGCGCCGCTGCCGCCGATGCGCACCGCCTCCACCGCCACGGGTTCGAGCAGGCGCGCGCAGCCGGCATAATTCCCCCTCCGCGAAGGCGAGGGCGGCGCGGCAGATCGCGGGCACCACCGGTCCGGTGGCCATGGTCCCGGCCTCGACGAGGGCCGTCAGCGCGGCGGCACGGCGCTCCACCGCCTCCCTGTTGCCGGCCGCCGCCTCGAGCAGGGCCATGTGGATATCGGCGAAGGCCAAGCCGGCCTTGGGATAGACCGGCGCGGCATAGGCCGCCGCCGCCTCCCAGAGCCCCGCCGGCACGGCATGGCCGTAGGCCTGCAGCCGCCACAGGAAGGAGGCGGTATCGCTCACCACGTTGATCGGCAGCGCCGCCGAGGCCGAGGGCTGCACATGCGCCGCGTAGAGCGCCAGCGCCTCCGCCGTGTCGCCGCGCTCCAGCGCGACGAGCGCCGAATGCCAGGCGATGTGGCCATGCAGCGGGCCGCTGCGGTCATAGCCCGGCAGCCAGCCGCCGATCAGCCGTTCCGCCTCCGCGCCCGAGCCGCCCTCGAACATGGCATGCGCGAGGGCATGCACGGCGTTGGCATTGGCATTGCGCAGCTCGTGGCCGCGCTGCGTCAGCGCCCGGCCCCGCGCCACTGCGCCGTTCTCGGTATGCGACCAGCCGCGATAGGTCAGGAACCACCAGTCGTCGGTGTCGAAATGCCGGGCGTGGCGCTCGCACAGATCCACGCGTGCCTGATCGTGGTCCGCCATGCCGGAGAAGGCAAAGAGCCCGAAGGCGCCGAGGGGCAGCGAGAGAATCAGCACGTCGCGGGGCCGGGTTTCGAGATGGGCGAGCGCGCGCTCCAGCGCCTTCGCCGACTTGCCATGGATGGCCAGGGAGAGGATCTCGACATGGCTGCGCTCGCGCTCCGTCCCATTGCGGGCGACGGCCCCCGCGGCGGTTGCGATCCGCGCCCGGGCTTCGGCCGGCTCGGCACGGATCGCATGCAGGCGGGCACGCGCGGCCTGGGCGAGGGCGAAGTCCGGATCGGCGGCGATCGCCTCGTCGAGAGCTTCCGCTGCGCCTGGCCAAGCCGAAAGCAGCAGGTCTACCCCCTCCCGGTAGCGCTCGGCCGCGAGGTCGGAGGTGGTCGAGAGTGGCAGGCCGCGGCGGTCGGGGCAGGCCATGGTGGTTTCCTCGTTCTAGGATTGGTGCGGGCTCTGGGGCGGTGGCCCCCGGCTGATCCGGCCAACTGGCAAAGGCAGTGCGCCACCCAAAGCCGAGAGTAACCCCTCTCCCGATGGCTGTCTTTCGACGGCCTGACAATCCATGTATAATATCAGCCAAACTAGAGGCTGGCCATGGATTGGGAGACCATCGCAGCACCACCCGGACTGTCTCCCCCCAGGCCGATGACCATTCGCGCGCAGTCCATCCCCGCGCGCCACTATTTCCCGGAGCACGCGCACCGCTGGCACCAGGTGGTCTATGCGATCTCCGGGGTGCTCACCGTGGCCGTCGAAAGGCGCTCCTTCGTGATCTCGCCGGAGCAGGCCGTGTGGCTGCCGACCGGCCTGCGGCACCGGGTGGGCACGCTGCTCGGGGCGGAGTTCCGCAGCCTCTGGATCGCCGACGAGGCCGGCCAAGGTCTCCCGGAAAGCCCGACCGTCTTCGCTGTAACGCCACTGTTGCAGGCCCTCATCATCGAGGTGGCCGAGATCGAAGCCCAGGGGGGACCGCGACGGCTACGCCGGCCGCGTCACGCGTCTGATCCTCGACCAACTCCGGCGCGCGCAGCCCCTCCCGGGCGCCCTCCCCTGGCCGCGCACAGGCGCCCTGGCGAAACTCTGTGAGGCCCTCTACGCCGACCCATCCGATGCCCGCGGGCCGGAGGAATGGGGCCAGGAACTCGGGATGTCGGGGCGGACCCTGGCGCGCCGTTTCGAGGCGGAACTGGGCATGAGCCTGCGCTCCTGGCGCCGCCGCCTGCGGCTGTTCAAGGCCATCGAGCTGCTGGGCGGCAGCCTGAGTGTGACGCAGACGGCCATGGAGCTCGGCTACGGCTCGACCTCAGCCTTCGTGTATGCGTTCCGCACCGAAATGGGCTGCGGTCCCCAGGCCTATATGCGCGGACGTTCGGCGAATCTGAGTGTCCGCACGAGGTTACCGGATGACCGTGTAAGTGGGGCAAAACCTGTTGCGAGGGTGCGGTTTGCCCTTCCCAGGTGTCGGCTGGTCTGATTCCCTCGGGAGCATGGTCCCGCCTGCCGATCCTGACACGCTGTCGCCGGCCGAGCTGAAGGCGCTGGTCAGCGCCCTGCTCGGCGAGGTGGCGGAGCTCGAGCGGATTGTGGCGGCGCAGCGCGAGGAGATCGCCCGCCTCAAGGGACTGAAGGGTCGGCCCGCGATCAAGCCGAGCGGGATGGAGCAGGCGAGCGAGCCGACGCCGCCGCGCGAGCGCCCCGACCGTCGTGGCCGCGGCAAGGTGGTGCCGCGGGTGGCGGTGGAGGCGCGGGTGCTGCGGGCCACGGTGCCGCCCGGCTCGCGGTTCCAGGGCTACCAGGACTTCCTGGTGCAGGACCTCATCATGCGGACGGAGGCGGTGTGCTACCGGCGCGAGCGCTGGCTGACGCCGGAGGGGCGGCTGGTCGTTGCGCGCTTGCCGGGCGGGGTGGATGGCCATTTCGGCCCCGAACTCCGGCGCTACGTGCTCGCCCAGTACCATCAGGGGCAGACCACCGTGCCGCGGCTGGTGGCGCAGCTGTGGGCGGTTGGGATCGCCATCTCCAAACGGCAGGTCATGCGCCTGCTGATCGCCGGTCAGCAGCCGTTCCTGGACGAGAGCCAGGAGGTGCTGCGAGCCGGACTGGCGAGCGCGGCCTGGATCACGGTTGACGATACGGGCGCGCGGCACCGGGCGGTGAACGGCGCCTGTACGCAGATCGGCAACGCCCACTTCGCCTGGTTCGGCACCACGGCCAGCAAGAGCCGGCTGAACTTCCTGGAGCTGCTGCGGGCCGGGCACGGCGACTACGTGGTGAACGCCGAGGCGCTGGCCTACATGCGCGAGCGCGCCCTGGCCGGGCCGGTGATCGCCCGCCTGGAAGGCCATCCGCAGCGCGTCTTTGCGAACCAGGCGACCTGGGCTGTGCGCGGCGGAGAGAAAGTCGGCCACTGGAGCGGCGGCATGATGCGGCTGCGGGCGGTGTAAAACCCGGCCAGTGGTAGGCGGATGCCCTGAGGGATCAGGGGATGCGCCGGGAGATGTTTGTGGTGGAGACCTACGCGGCGGTCCGGCGGTTTGTTTTCATGGAGGGTCACAGCCGGCGGGAGGCGGCCCGGGTTTTTGGGCTGAGCCGGGACACGGTTGCCAAGATGTGCCGATACTCGGCGCCGCCGGGGTATGTGCGGACCAAGCCGGCCGACAAGCCCAAGTTGGGGCCGCTGACCCCGGTGATCGAGGCGATCCTGGAGGCAGACCGGGCGGCTCCGCCCAAGCAGCAGCATACGGCCAAGCGGATCTTCGAGCGGCTGCGCGACGAGCATGGCTATGGCGGCGGCTATACGGTGGTGAAGGATCATGTGCGACGGCAGCGGGCGCGTGGCCGGGAGACTTTCGTGCCATTGGCGCACCCGCCCGGCCATGCCCAGGTGGATTTCGGTGAGGCGGTGGCGGTGATCGGCGGGGTTCGCCAGAAGGTGCATTTCTTCTGCCTGGACCTGCCACAGTCGGACGCCTGCTTCGTGAAGGCCTACCCGCGCGAGACGACCGAGGCGTTCCTCGACGGGCACGTGTCGTCCTTCGCCTTCTTCGGCGGCGTGCCGCTGTCGATCCTCTACGACAATCTCAAGATCGCGGTGGCCAGGATCTGCGGCGACGGCAAGCGCGAGCGGACGCGAGCCTTCACCGGCCTGGTCAGCCATTACCTGTTCCAGGACCGGTTTGGCCGGCCCGGCAAGGGGAACGACAAAGGCAAGGTGGAGGGGCTGGTGAAGTTTGCCCGCTCTAACTTCCTCACTCCGGTGCCGATCGCCGCTAGCTACGAGGCGCTCAACGCCATGCTGGCGGAGCGCTGCCGGCTGCGGCAGTCCGACCGGGCGGGCCGGCATGCCGAGACGATCGGCACGCGTCTGGCAGCGGATCTGGCGGCGCTGCAGCACCTGCCGGGTGTTGCCCTGGAGCCCTGCGAGACGATCAGCGCGCGGGTGTCGTCCACTGCCCTGGTCCGCTATCGCGGCAATGGCTACTCGGTGCCGACCGCGCATGGGTTCCAGACGGTGCTGGTGAAGGGCTTCGTCGACGCGGTGGTGATCCTGTGCGACGGCGCGCCGATCGCCCGCCACGCTCGCTCCTATGGCCACGGCGAGTTCGTCTACGACCCGCTGCACTACCTGGCGCTGCTCGAAACCAAGCCGGGCGCGCTCGACCAGGCGGCGGCCCTCCAGGGCTGGGCTTTGCCACCGGCCTTCCAGCACCTCCGCCAGCTGCTGGAGGCCGCCGCCATCAGGGCTCCTATCCAGGCTTGGCGCCCAGTCCCAGTGACAGCGGATCGGCCACGCGCTGTCAGGGCATCTCCAAGGCTGGGAACAGCTGGGCCCGACGTATTCTGATCGAGGTAGCCTGGGGATGGCGGCAGCATCAGCCCGACAGCCAGCTCTCACGCTGGTATGCGGAGAAGACGGCCGGGCACTCGCCGCGGATCCGACGAAGCATGCGGGTAGCCATGGCGCGGAAGCTCGCCATCACCGTGTGGCACTATGTCAAGATCGGGCTGGTCCCCAACGGCGCCCTCGCGCTCCGGCAGCAGCAACATGGCGCGCGCGTAGAGCTTCGGATCAGCCTTCAGAACTTCGGGTCCGTCCTCCTGGCAGGCAGACCGAGCTTACCCAGGCCGTCAAACTGTCCGACGGATGGGGACCACTGCATTCGACGGGTGGAAACTCTTGGTTTCGGTCGGAGGGATGTCCTCCGGCACGGAGCGCAGGCTCACCAGGCCGTGGTTCCTTGCCCATACCGCGGCTTCCGTCCGGTTCGTCGCCCTGAGCTTGCGAAGGATCCCTTTCATATGGACCTTCACGGTCGCCTCGCTGATTCCGATCTGGCGGGCGATGATCTTGTTGGAATGCCCGGCGCTGAGCGAACGGAGCACCTCCACCTCGCGCGGAGACAGGTGCGCCCAGCCGGGAGGCGAACTGGCCACGGGCTGCCACAGGTTGTGGGCGTTTTCGAACAGGGTCTCGAGGGAAATACCGGGGATGACGCGCTCGCCGAGGAGCACGAGTTCGAGGGCCTTGACGAGGGCCATGGACCCGATCGTCCGCAGAACCAGCCCGTCAACGGACGGCCAGATCTGCAGCACCTGCTCGGAGATGACAGCGTCGACCAGGCCGACAAGCTTGGCACTCGGGAACCTGGCGCGGATATGCGACGCTTCCTCGGCGAAGGACTTGGACTCGGCCGCCAGGATCGTGACCAGCAGGAGTTCCGCCGCGGGGGGTGGGTGCAGCGCCAGTGGCGGCATCCATTGTCACTGAGCAGAACGATACTGTAAACCCGGCTTTGGACAATACTTTTTTCAAGCCTTCTAGGAAAATGGGATTCTTTTCGACGATCCCGACGCGTTTCTCTTCCCGCATTTCCGCCTCCGCTTCCATACGAGGATCCAGTAGACCCTTCGGCTAGTCGCGCCCTGATTGTCTCATTTTATACACAATGATAAGGGGGGCTGGAGATGGTGCCGTATTTTGCGGCGTAGCTGTCGCTGGTCTGGATGCCACCTTCTTGAACAGATCTGGGTTGATCTCGCGCGAGGGTGAGGGTTCCACATGGCTTTCCTGCTTTCGCGACCTCGGTGAATTTTTTTGCCACCGGACTGTCATTGTATAGTATATCTGATTCGACGAGCGGATTCAGAAGCGGCATGTAACAAGATATTGACAAGGGCGTATTGCAACTCCTTTGCTTACGGGGCGCATCCCGCAAGTAATTGCAGTCCTTGAGCCCGGCATCGGCTCTCCCCGGTCATGCGGCCATACCCATTTGGGTGCGCACTCTGATCCCGACTCTGGCCATTTCCCTGGGCCTGAGGCGGCGGAGCGGGAGTGGCTCGGTTGGGGCGTCGCGTCCCCGCCAAAGGACAGCCGCCATGCTGCGCCTGCCGGCCCGCTCCACCGAGCAATGCGTCACGGCCAAGGCGGCTATTTCGCCCGTAGCAACAGCGCGTTTTTGCCATTCCTCTGGCGATGCCTGTTCCAAATGCATGAACGCGCCCTCCCTTTTGGGCATCATTCACACCTAATCCGATCGCGTAAGCCTGCCTGTCCGGTTTCGCACAACGGCAAAGGCGGGTCAGGGCGGGATCAGGAGCCCGGGAGGGAACCCAGCAGGCGGTGGAACTCGCGGCGGACGATGCCGTAGCACTCACAGGCGTAGGCTTCGAGGCCGGGCCGGTCGGTGATAGTCATGCGGCCGTTGCCATAGCGGATTACGCCCGCCTTCTGCAGCGTGCCGGCCGCAACCGTGACGCCGGAGCGCCGGATGCCCAGCATCAAGGACAGGAACTCGTGGGTCATCGGGAACTCGTCGCCCTCGGCCCGGTCATGCGCCATTAGCATCCAGCGCGCGAGGCGCTGCTCGACATGGTGGCGCCCGTTGCAGGCCGCCGTCTGCGAGACCTGCACATAGATGGCCATCGCGTAGCGCAGCAGCAGTGCCCGCAGGATGGAACTGCGCCCCAGTTCCTCCTGGAAGGCAGCCGCGTCCAGCCGCAACGCGGTGCAACCCGCCTGCGTCATGGCCTCGACAGGGGCACGGTCGGTGCCGAAGACGAGAGGCAGCCCGGCCATGCCCTCGTAGCCGATGAAGCCGACCTCGGCGCCATCGCCTTGCTCGAGCGCTGCCACCAAGGAGATCCAACCCGTCTCAGGGAAGTAAACCGCCGGAATAGGCTCGTCCGGGCGGTACAGGGTGTGCCGGGCGGGAAGCTCCACCAGGTCGAGCCGAGGCCGGAGCCGGGCGAGATCCTCGGGCGGCAGGGCCGAAAGCAGGCGGTTGCGCGGGGCAGGTATAGGCTGCTCAGGGAGGACCATGGCCAGTTCCTGTGACGGAGTGACGGCGGATGCACAACGCGCTTCCAGCCGCCCGCACCGGGAGCAGATAGCGGAGGACCGGCCCGATATGGCGATCCTGCCTATCCGGAAAGCCATTCATCCAACACAATTATCCGGCATTTGCATCAAACTGAGCTGCGGGAAACGAGCGACCGCAAACCGGCCCTTGCGTGCCCCGCCGTGCCGGCGCCGCAATCGCGCAGCCGCCTTCTCGTCACCATTTGCCATAGCGTGGTGATCTCCTCCTCGATGGCCTTTAGGGGCCACCACGCCGCTGGCCAGCGCGATTTTCGAGCATGTGCTGGGAGACCATCATGTCGACCACCACGCCGAACAGGAGTCCGGGCGCCCCGGTCGCCCGCAGCAGGCCGGTGCAGCCGGCCCGTGCCGAGGCGGCACGGCGCACATCGCCCAGCACCGCCGTGATCGCCTCATGGCCGCGAACCGCGCCTCGCCCATCCCCGGCCGCCTTCTGTCTCTCCATCCTCATCGAGCGCCTGATCAACCGGCTCAAGCAGTTTCGCCACATCGCAACCCGCCACGAAAAGCGCGTCGCCACCCCGATCGTCTGGACGGCCTCCGCCACCGATTTTCCCTGCGCCACCAGCACCTCCGCCTGGCGCAGCTTCGCCACGATCTCTTCGGGCGTGTGGGCCTTGTCACTGGTCGTTGGATGCAACCTTGAAACGGCCAGGGGGCGCGGCATGCAGGCCGCACCGTTCCATGGACCGTGGTGTTGGTGGTCAGGCGACCCTGCACGCTCGACAGCCAAGGTCATCGGAGTGGTGTTCGACACAAGCGGCTCCACCCTCCCGGACCCTCCCGGCAGGCCGGAACCCGGCCTGCACCGGTGGTAGTTCCTATACCAACTGTCCTATCGGATAACCGTCATGGGCGGAAAGCGGCTGTAGAAGGCGTGGCACTCGGATGTCCGCTCCAGCCTCGCGAGCGGACGTAAATGCGAGCCCTCTGGGTTCGCGCTTGATGGCATGGTGTGGCTGAGAGCGGAATGACAGCTTTCGGTTGGTCGAAGTGGCAAAGCTGACGTTACCGGCGTCTAAATAGTTCGGCTGGTGTCGACCCCTTGCCGACATTTCCTCAGTCGCCAATCGAGCGAATGACCTGCGCTGGATTTTCGTCATCTCACCGTCAGCAGGCCAGGTCCGCTTTCTGGGAGGAGACCGTGGCAAGCAGATGGCCGCAGTGGGCACGATGCCGCCGATCCTATCACTCTCGGCTTATGACCGCATTGCCCCCAAGCCAGACCTTGGCGGGCCGGACTTGGAGGTCCGAGAAAGGCGGCAAGCAGTCATTGGCCCGGGCCGCCAGATCATCCTAACGAACGCCGGTCCAGGGGTCGCCCGACCCCTGGTGGGGATGTCCGAGGGGGCAAGGCCCCCCTCGGCTTCAAGCCCGCCCCCGCAGCCGCGCCCACAGCATCAGCACCGCGTCATAGGGCAGGGCCGGCACCTCCCGCAGCCGCCAGTACCAGCGCTGCCGCCAACCGGCCGAGGCGCGGGGCGGGGGCACCGCGCGGGCCGGCAGCCCCGCCAACCGCAGCAGCGCCAGGCAGCGCGGCAGGTGGTAGCCGCTGCTCGCCACGAAGACCGGCCCGGCATGCCGCATCTCCCGCAGCAGCCGGGTGCAGGCGAGGGCGGAGGAGAGCGTGTCGGTCCCCGTCGGCTCCTGCCGGATGCGTCCCTCCGGCACGCCGAGGCCGCGCAGCAGCGCCGCCATCACCGCGCTCTCGGCCTCGCCGAAGCGGCCGCGGGCACCGGTCGGCAGGTAGAGCGCGCCGGGCAGGGTGGCGCCGAAGCGCGCCGCCGCCTCCACCCGTCGGCGCAGCGTTCCGCTGGCCCGCCCATCCGGCCGCACCGCGGCGCCGAAGATGATGATGGCGGGCGCGGCGGCCTCCTCCGCGGCGTTCACGCCGGGGCGGCGAGCAGCAAGCGGTTCATCGCCTCCATGCTGCGCCGGAGCGCCGCCAGGTCGCGCCAGAAGGTCTCGCGCGGGACGCCATTCGCCGCCAGCTCATCGGCGATGGCGCCGAGCGGGCGCCGCCCGTCCACCCGGCCAAGAATCGCCGCGGCGAGGCGCGGCATCGGCAGCGAGACGCGCAGCCCGTCGAAGCTCACCGGAATGGTGCCGTCCTTGGGTAGGCCGCGCGCCAGTGCCGCCCCATCCATCTCGCGCAGCACCGGCACGGCCTCGGGGCTCTCCCAGGGCGGCGCCGGGTCCGGCGCCTCGGCGCGCAGGCAATAGGCGATGTGGATGCCCATGTTGCCGGTGATGGCCTCGGCCAGCGCCGCGCGTTCGATTGGCGGCAGCCCCGCCATGCGGGCGCGCAGCTTCGGGTCGCTGAGATAGCTGTCGGGGTCGTAGCGCACCGGCTCCACCAGGCAGGCGATGCGGAGCCCCGCCGCCTGCACCAGCGCCGCGAGGGCCGGGATGGTGAAGGCGACATCGCGCGGGTTCAGCAGCAGGTCGTAGATCCCGGCATCGCCGCCCGAGATGTGGTCGGTCAGCCAGGGGTTGCGCCGGAGCCAGGCGGTCTCCGGCGCCTGCCGCCAGAGCCGCCGGGCGATGTCGATGCGCGCCGGCGGCGGCTCCTCCGGCGGCGCCAGCAGGCGCAGCGCATCCTGCAACATGTAGACCCCGGTGCGGCCATGCGGCGCATAGACCATCAGCCCGATGCCGCCCCCCGGCGCCAGGGCGCCGACCAGTGCCCTGAGCCCGGCCAGCGGGTCCGGCAGGTGGTGCAGCACGCCGCAGCAATCGATGTAGTCGAAGGGGCCGAGGCCCGACCCCGGCAATTCCAGCAGCGAGCCCTCGATGAAGTGGATGTTGTCCAGCCGCCGCGCCTCGGCCCGCGCCCGCGCGATCCGCTGCGCGGCGGCGCTGCGGTCGAGCCAGGTGACCTCGCCCGGCCGCCCGGCCCAGGCCAGGTGCTGCGCCAGCATGAGGGTGCCGTCGCCGGTGCCGCCGCCGGCCACCAGGGCGCGGAGCGGGGTGGAGGCGAGGCGGCGGGCGCCGAAGATCCAGTGGTCCACCTCCCTGAGATGGCTCGGGCTGCCCACCACCAGGCGCTTCGCCTCCTCGCGCGGGTCGCGGGCGGGGTAGGGATAGGCTTCGTATTGGGCGGCGAGATGGGTATCGGCGGCATCACTCATGGCCCGGCTGCATAGACCAAGCGCGCCCGGACCGGAACGCCACTGCTGCGCCATGCCCTGGAGGAGACCCTGACGGGCGCCGATGCCGGTTGTCGTTGCGGCGACGGGCTCGTATCTAGCGGGGATGCGCCGCTTCTTCCTGCCCGCCCTCCTGGCCCTGGCCGCCCTTTCCCTGCCGATGGCCGAGGCCAGGGCGCAGCAGCGGCTGGGCAGCTTCCAGTCCTGGACCGCCGCCACCCATACGGAGGGCGGGCACAAGGTCTGCTACGCCTTCGCCCGGGCCAGCAAATCCGAGGGCGTGCCCAACCGCAAGGCGAACAATGTCCTGCTGGTGGTGACGCACCGGCCGCAGGGGCGGGACCAAGTGGCGCTACAGGCCGGCTATACCTATCCGCGCACCCCTGATGGCGCCGCCGACCCGGTGCAGGTCGCGACCGGCGGGCCAGCGCTCGGCTTCTTCACCGCCGGCAACAGCGCCTTCGCCCGCAATGGCGGGGCCACCGTCGCCGCCTTCCGCAACGGACGCGAGGCGGTGGCGCGCGGGCCCGGCCCGAATGGCCGCGGCCAAGCCAGCGATACCTTTTCGCTCTCCGGCTTCACTGCCGCCTATGAGGCGATTTCCAAGGCCTGCCCGGCCGAGGGGGGAGCCCGCCGATGAGCGACCTCACCGCCACCGAGCGCGAGCGCATCCTGGCCAAGTCCGCGCTGTTCAACCCGCCGGACGCGACGCTGCCGGATGGCCGCCGCGACCTGGTCGGCCTCTCGCGCGAGGAGCTGGCGGCGGAGATGGCGGCGATCGGCGAGAAGCCCTTCCGCGCCAAGCAGCTCTGGCACTGGATCTACCACCAAGGCGAAACCGATTTCGCGAAGATGACCAGCATCGCCGGGCCGATGCGCGCGAAGCTCGCGGAACGCTTCGTGGTGGAACGCCCCGGCATTGCCACCGTGCAGACCAGCCAGGACGAGACCCGCAAATTCCTGTTCCGCTTCCGCGACGGGCAGCAGGTGGAAACCGTCTATATCCCCGACCGGCACGAGGACCGCGGCGCCGTCTGCATCAGCACGCAGGTGGGCTGCACGCTCTCCTGCCGCTTCTGCCATACGGGGACGCAGAAGCTGGTGCGCAACCTCGGCGCCGCCGAAATCGTCGGCCAGTTCATGGCGGCGCGCGACAGCTATGGCGAATGGCCGAGCCCGAAGGACGACAAGCCGCGGCTGCTCTCCACCATCGTCGTCATGGGCATGGGCGAGCCGCTGTACAATTACGAGGCCACCGCCAAGGCGCTGCGCATCATCATGGACCATGAGGGGATCGGGCTGAGCCGCCGCCGCATTACCCTCTCGACCTCCGGCGTGGTGCCGATGATGGACCGCTGCGGCGAGGAGCTCGGCGTCAACCTGGCGGTGTCGCTGCATGCGGTGACGAACGAGTTGCGCGACGAGATCGTGCCGCTGAACCGGAAATACCCGATCGAGGCGCTGATCGAGGCCTGCCGCCGCTATCCCGGCGCCTCAAACGCGCGGCGCATCACCTTCGAATACGTCATGCTGCGCGGCGTGAACGACAGCGAGGCGGAGGCGCGGGAATTGGTGAGGCTGATCCGCGGCATCCCGGCGAAGGTGAACCTGATCCCCTTCAATCCCTGGCCCGGCAGCCCCTACGAGACCAGCACGCTGCCGGCGATGACCCGCTTCGCCGATATCCTGAACGACGCCGGCTATGCCAGCCCGATCCGCCGCCCGCGCGGCCGCGACATCCTGGCGGCCTGCGGGCAATTGAAGACGGAGAGCGAGCGGCGGCGGGTGTCCGCGGCGCCCTGAGCGGGGCGCCGCCCTACTCCGCCGTCGCCCCGCTCTCCTTCACCACGTCAGCCCAGCGTTCGGCCTCCTCGCGCAAATACCCGGAATAATCCTCCGGCGTGCCGCCGGTCGGCCGGGCGCCCTGCGCCGCGAGCCGCGCCGCCACCTCCGGGTCGGCCAGTGCCGTCCGCACCGCGGCGTTCAGCCGCGCGATGGCGGCGGGGGGCGTGCGGGCGGGGGCCAGGATTCCCTGCCAGGCGCCCACCTCGAAGCCTGGCGGCATCATTCCGGATTCCGCCATGCTCGGCACCTCGGGCAGCAGCGGCGTGCGTTCCGCCGAGCTTACAGCGATGGCGCGCACCCGGCCTTCCCGGATCAGCGGCAGGGTGGTGACGACGGTGTCGGAGGTGAACTGAACATTGCCCGCCGCCGTGTCGACCAGCGCCGCCGCGGTGCCGCGATAGGGCACATGCACCGCTTCCGCCCCGATATGGCGCATCACCAGGAAGCTCAGCAGGTGCGAGATATTGCCGACGCCGCCCGAGGAGTAGGAAATGCGCCCGCCGCTCCCCCGGGCCCAGGCGATGAAGCCGGCGGGATCGCGCGGCGGCTGGGCGGGATGCACCACCAGCGCCAGCGGGGCGGCGGCGGTCAGCGCCACCGGCGCCAGGTCGCGCAGCAGGTCGTAGGACAGGCTGCGGTAGAGCGCCCGGCTGATCGCGATGGAGGAGGTGTTGTAGAGCAGCGTGTAGCCGTCCGGATCGGATTTCGCCACGGCATCGGCCGCGATGTTGCCGTTCGCACCGCCGCGGTTCTCCACCACCATGGGCTGGCCAAGCTCGCGCGCCATGCGCTCGGCCAGGATGCGCGCCACCACATCGGTGGGGCCGCCGGCCGGGAAAGCGACGACGAGCCGCACCGGGCGGGCCGGGAAGGGCGCTTGTGCAAGGGCGGGCCGGGCCAGGAAGAGGCCGGTGGAAAGCCCGGCCGGGAAGCCGGCGGCCAGGGCCAGGACATTGCGGCGTCGCATGGTGGTTCTCCTGCCTATGCGGTGTCGGGGTCGGGCCGGCCAGCGATCAGCCGCTTCACGGTATAGGTCATCACCGTCTCGCCCCGCTGGTTCAGCACGCGCACATCGGAAGTGACCACGGCGCGGTTGCCGCGCGAAGTGGGGCGGACCCCGACGACCGTCACCTCGGCCCCGACGGTATCGCCGAGATGCACCGGCGCCAGGGCCCGCAGGCTCATCTCCAGCAGCGCCAGGCCGGTGCCATGCACCATGCCCCTGAGCAGCATGCCCTCGATCAGCGCATGGGTCAGCGCCGCGGGCACCGGCCGGTGGCCCAGCGCGCCCGCATGCGTCGCATCCACGAAAAGCGGTTCCAGCATGCCGGTGACGGCGATGAAGCCGGCCAGGTCGGCCTCGGTCACGGTGCGGCGGAAGGTGCGGAAGCGCTGGCCCGGCCGCAGCTCCTGCCAATGGAAGCCCTGGCCGAGCAGGGGCGCCTCTGACGCCGGGGGAGGTGGAGTTGCTTCCATGCGCCTGGCAGCCTCCCCGCAAGCCGGGCCGGGGTCAACGCGCCATGCGGGATAGCGGGGGCGGAACCGCCTGACGGTGTTCCGGGTTGCTCCGCCGGCCCCTTCCGGGCCGGAGATCGCCATGGACGCCGCGGCCATCGTGGGTGCGCTCGCCACCCTCGCCTCCACCACCAGCTTCGTGCCGCAGGCCTGGAAGATCATCCGCACCCGCGACACGAAGGCGATCTCCACCGGCATGTATGCGGTGACTGTGCTGGGGTTTTCGCTCTGGCTCGCCTATGGGCTGCTGCTCGGGCAGTGGCCGCTCATTGTAACCAATGCCATTTGCCTCTTGCTTTCGGGTTTCATCCTGGCGATGAAGCGCCTGCCCAAGCGGAAGCGGCAGGCGGTGGCGGAGGCGCTGGACCCAAAAGTCTGATGCTGCCGCCATCAGGATCCGTTATAAGAGTGATTGAGTTAGAACTGAACTAGTTACAATAGTCGCCCGAATGCGCGGCGGCGCATCGCCAGGCTGCCAGCCAGTGTGGCGGTTGCGGCCATCTGGACATCATTCCTCATTCGTTTCTGGCACTGGCCGTGACCGGTCGGGCCTTGGCGCCAAGAGGGGCGCCGAAGCCATTTTCCCGCCTGCCGCTCGATCGGAGCGGCAATCCCGGCCCGTGGTGGGCCACCGTTCCCGCATCCCGGGGGCGGCCTTCGACATAACATGTTGCAACTATTGAGTTTACACCAAATTCGCCGGCCGATCACTTTTTCGGCATTTTCTGCTTGCAGATTGAGGCGAATGGATTTTGTATAAATCAACCTTTGGTGGAGTTACCCCTTGTCCGGTACAGCCAATCTCCCCGCCTTCGCGCCGCTCGGCGCGGGCGATATCGTCAGCCTCTCCTTCCAGAATGCCGGCACGGCGGCGCTGAAGGGCGGCGTCACCACCTTCGGCCAGGTCTTCGCCCTGGGTGAATTGCCGGGGGGGGCGGGCCTCAAGGCGATCGTCGGGGGGGGGCGGAAGTGGCGGTACAGGTGGACGTGAAAACCACCTATGCGGACGGCTCGGCCAAGATGGCCGTGCTTTCCGTGGTGCGGCCCGACCTCGCCGCCGGGGCTGCCGTTGATGTTGTCCTGTCGCGGGGCGCCGGCACGGCCGGGGGAACGGTCGACCTGCTGGGCGGGCTCGGCGGCCATTCCTTCGCGGTCGACCTGACGGCGCATGGCGGCGGCACGGTGCATGTCGATGTGCTGGACGCGCTGCGGCATGCGCTGGCGGATGGCTCCGCCTCCTTCTGGCAGAAGGGGCCGCTGGCTTCCCAGGCGCGGGTGGAGGTCGAGCTTGCGGGCTCGCAGCGCCTCGTCTTCGACGTCACCGCCTTCAAGGGTGGCGGCCTCTCGGTGGATGCGCAGTTCAAGAACGACCAGGCGATGGAGGCCGTGGGCGGCAGGGTCGCCTATGATGTCGTCGTCACCATGGACGGGCACGAGGCGGCGCGGGAATCCGTCGACCAGGGGCAGTACCAGAGCTGGCACCGGGACTTCACGGCTGGCACGGATGGTGGCCAGGGCCTCGGCGATCCGGCCAGCGGCTGGCTCAACATCCGCCAGGATACCGCGCATCTCGAGAAGACGGGTGCGGTGGCCAATTACAACCTCGCCCTGGGCGTGCAGGACAGCCTGCTGGCGTCATACCAGTCCAGCATGAACGCGCCCGGCTGGGGCGACCCGCTGGCCGCGAACGGCGTGACCCAGTACATGCCGATGACCGGCGGGCGCCCCGATATCGGCATCACCACCCAGGCGAACACGGCCTGGCTGATGACCCAGGATGCGCGCGCCGCCGGCTATGCCATGGGCCAGGCCGAGGCGGCGAGTTCGGTGCCCTGGCATTTCTGGGACGAGGCGCATGGCACCTGGCTCAATACCGACAACTACCCGAACCTGTGGATCGACTACCGCGGCACCGGGGGCGTGCCAGGCGACCGCGCATCGGGTGGCCTGACGCAGCTGCTCGATGACTCTTCCGGCTGGGCGCCGGATACGGCGCATATGCCGAACCTGTCCTATGTGCCCTATCTGCTGACCGGCGAGCGCTGGATCCTGGACAACCTGAACGCCCAGGCCTCCTACAGCATCATGTCGCAATGGCCCTACCCGCGTGGTGGCGCCGATGACAACGTGATCAACATCAACCAGCTGCGCGGCTCGGCCTGGAGCATGCGGGAAATCGAGGGGGCGGCCTGGGCCAATCCCGACGGCAGCGTCGAGAAGGCCTATTTCGAGGCCGCAGGGAATGCCAACTGGAAGTGGCTGGTCTCCATGATCCCCACCTGGACGGCGGCCCAGGGGGAGGCGCATGGCTGGGTACCGAGCGGCATGGACGGCACCATCGACAATGTCGGCATCTCGCCCTGGCAGCAGGACTACTTCGCCTCGGTCGCCATTGCCGCGGCGCGGCAGGGCAATGCGGATGCATTGACCTTCCTGAACTGGCAGACGAACTTCCTGGTCGGCCGCTTCACCAGCGAAGCCAAGGGCTTCAAGATGCATGATGGCGCAGCCTATCACATCGCCATCGCGGATGAGGCAACGGGCGCGGTCTACAAGACCTGGGCCGAGATCGGCGCGGCGACCGTGGCGCGCGGGCTGTCCAACGGCGACGGTTGGGACGCCAGCGGGGGCAATTACGGCCAGCTCGCCCTCGCCACCCTGAGCGGCATCTACCAGCTCACCGGTTCCACCGAGGCGGCGGCGGCCTATCGGGCGCTGGCGGCTGACCACCCGCCCTATACCGGGACGGCTGACTTCGCGAACGACCCCACCTCTGCGCTCACCCCGCCGGACCAGGGCAGCTGGACGCCCCCGCCCCCGCCCCCGCCCGAGCCCACACCCACACCTGAGCCGACGCCCACTCCCACACCCACTCCCACCCCAACACCCGAGCCGACGCCCACCCCAACGCCGACGCCCGAGCCGACGCCCACCCCAACCCCCACCCCCACACCGTCCACGGGAAATGCCACCATCGGCAGCGGCAGCGACACGCTGGTGCTGCGGGTGAGCCAGGATGCCTGGAACGGCAGCGCGCAATACACGGTCAGCGTGGACGGCAAGCAGATTGGCGACATCCTGACGGCAAGCGCCCTGCACGGCTCGGGGCAGAGCGACACCATCACGGTGAAGCTCGACCTGGCAGCCGGCCCGCATGAGGTAACGGTCAACTTCCTGAATGATGCGTGGGATGCCACGCATGACCGGAACCTCTACGTCGAGAGTGCCACCTATAACGGCACCGCGGTGGCCGGCGGCTCGCTGGGGATGTACTCGGGCGGACCGGCCATGTTCACCTTCACCGAAGCGCCCGCGGCCGGCCCCACTCCGACGCCCACACCGACGCCGACGCCTGTTCCAGGCAACGTGCCGCCGGCGAAATTCGGCAACTCCCCGACCTGGGGCCAGGACGCGCAGGTCTCGATCGAGCATCAGACCTATGCCGGCGTGGGGGTCGCCACCTTCATCGCCACCCCCGCCTGGGGTACGGTGCAGGCGGTGCAGATGGTGCCGGCGAGCTGGTCCGCCGGCTATGCCAGCCATCTCGGCTTCGGCAACTTCGTGCAGGCCAACCTCGACCTGCATGCCGCCGGCAGCACCGACCTCGATGTCCTGCTGGTCGGCGCCAAGCGGGGCAATGTCATCCTGGGCGACGGCGATGACCACATCACCTGGGTGGCGCATTCGGATACCCGCGGCGCCGGCAATGCCATGGTGATCGAAACCGGCGGCGGCGACGATGTGGTCCTCGTCACCGCGGTCGGCCTTTCCGCGCTGGCGGATGGCTTCAAGGCCGGCAATGGCGCGCTCTACAATGCCGCCTATGATGGCCAGTACTCCTGCGCGCAGGTGACCCTCGGCGCCGGGCACGACAGCGTCACGGCCGAAGGCATGGTCAAGCTTACCGTCCAGGGCGGGGCGGGCTTCGCCACGGTCATTGGCGCCGGCGGCAACGATGTCATCCATGCGGGCACGGGCGGTGGCAACTTCACCGGCGGCGCCGGCAAGGACACCTTCGTCTTCGAGCGCGGCGATGGCCATGTGGTGATCGAGGATTTCACCTCGCGCACCGACAAGCTGCAGTTCGTCGGCCTGACCGCCGCCGATGTGCACATGGCCAAGGCCACGGAGGGCGGCGTTGCCGGCCTGCTCGTCACCTACGACAACACGGGCGACAGCGTCTTCCTCGCCCATGTCAGCAAGCTCGTCGCCAGCGACTTCATCTACGCCTGATACCAGCGGACCGGTCCATGGACCGGTCCGAGGCGCCGATGGTGCGAGGCCGGCAAACTGGCGGCCTGCGCATCAGGCGAAGCCTGCCTTGCAGCGACGCCGGCCTTCCGCCGGCGCCGCTGCGGGGCCACTGAATGCGGCGGCCCTGCCCGGCTGCCGGCAGGGCCGGGCGGGACCCCGATGTTCCGCCCGGATCGACGGGGCATCCCGCAAACCGCAACGGGACGGAATCCGGCTTCCGTCCGTCCGGCCCTGATCCGCGCAAGACTATCGCAGCAGTGCTGGCCGGGGATGGCCAGGGCGGCGCAATCCGTGAGCGCGAGGGAATGGTGAACCGCGCCTCCGGGATTCCGTTTTTCAGCATTCCACCCTGTGCCAGGGTTCAGGCATTCTCATCACGGTTCTTCCGAGGCGCCGGGCCAGGATTGCGGGCTTCGCGACCGTATCCTCCCGGCCCGCCCCGATGAACAATCTCCAGGGCAAGGACAGCCGGACCATCGGGTGCATGCAACGTTCCGCCGCCGGCCCGGCCCCGCTTCGGAATGGAAGCCCTGACCTGCTGGATCCCGCTTGGGCGCTCCGCCGCCGGGGCGGCGTGGCATGACGGTGCCGCCCTGTGCCTCGCCCGCCGCGGCCCTGGCCGCGCTGCGGGCGGCGGAGGCGCGTGACGGCGCGCTGCCACCCGAGCGCCGCCATGCCCTGCTCGATGCCCTGGCCACCACCATGCTGCGCCGGGCCGAGGCGATCGCCGCCGCGCTGGATGCCGATTACGGCGGCCGCTCCGCCGAGGAGACGCTGATCGCCGAGGTGAAGCTGGTGGTGGAGGCCGCCCGCTTCGCCCGCCGCCACCTGGCGCGCTGGGCCAGGCCGCGGCGGGTTGGCGTGCCATGGGCCTTCCGGCCGGCCCGGGCGCGGGTGGAGCCATGGCCCAAGGGTGTGGTCGGCATCATGGCGCCCTGGAACTACCCGGTGCAGCTTGCCCTGCTGCCGGCGGTGGATGCGCTGGCCGCCGGCAACCGCATCGCCCTCAAACCCTCGGAGGCGACGCCGCGCAGCGCCGCGCTGCTGGCGGAGATCCTGGCGGAGGCGCTCGGCCCCGATATCGCCCGCTGCGTCCAGGGCGGGCCGGAGATCGCCGCCGATTTCGCGGCGCAGCCCTGGGACCACCTGGTCTTCACCGGCGGCACCGGAACCGGCCGCAAGGTGATGCGCGCGGCGGCGGCGGGGCTGGTGCCGCTGACCCTGGAACTCGGCGGCAAATGCCCGGCGCTGGTGCTGCCGGGCGCCGACCTGGCGGTGGCGGCGCAGGCCATCCTGGCGGGCAAGTCGGTGAATGCGGGGCAGACCTGCATCGCGCCGGATACGGTGCTGCTGGTCGGCCATGGGCGCGGAGCCTTCCTCGATGCCTGCCGCGCCACCGGCATCGGCCTGCCGGAAACCGCGGTGCTGAATGCCGCCCAGGCGGCGCGGCTGGAGGCGCTCTGCGCCGGCGCCAGCCTGACGCCGCTGGCACCTGATGGCCCCGGCCGGCGGCAGGCGCTAACGATCGCCGAGGCTGCGGCCGATCACCCGCTGCACCAGGCGGAAATCTTCGGCCCGGTGCTGGCCCTGCAGCCGCTGCCCGGCCTGGCCGAGGCCATCGGCTGGATCGCCGCCCGGCCGCCGCCCCTGGCCATCTACCTCTTCGGCGCCACGGCCGCGGAGGAGCGGGCGGTGGTGGAGGGCACCCGCAGCGGCGCCATCATCGCCGGCCGCTGCCTGGAATACGCGGCCTTCCCGGCGCTGCCCTTCGGCGGCGTCGGCGCCTCCGGCTTCGGGCGGCGGAACGGCGAGGCGGGGTTCCTGGAATTCAGCACGCTCCGCGCCCGCGTCTCGCACGGCCGCTGGAGCCTCTCCCGCCTGCTCGATCCGCCGCGCGGCGAGCGGGCGCGGGCGCTGGTGCGCCGGCTGCTGCGGTAGGGCCGCGCCCCGCCGCAGTTGACGCCGCGGGCGGCGCCGTGATGATGGCGCCGGTTCGCGGAGGGCGGGGAATGGCCGGCAGGCTGCAGGGGAAGCGATGCTTCGTGACGGCGGCGGGCCAGGGCATCGGCCGCGCCACCGCGCTGGCCTTTGCCGCCGAGGGCGGCCAGGTCATCGCCACCGACCGCGACGCGGCGAAGCTGGCCGGGCTGGAGGCGGCCGGGATCGAGGCCCGGACGCTCGATGTGCTGGATGATGCTGCGGCGGCGGTTGTGATCGCGGCGGCCGGGCCGCTGGATGTGCTGTTCAATTGCGCCGGCTTCGTCCACCAGAACACCGCGCTGACCTGCACGGATGCGGAATGGGAGGCCGGCTTCGCGCTGAACGTGCGCGCCATGTGGCGCTGCATCCAGGCGGCGCTGCCTGACATGCTGGAGCGGCGCGGCGGCAGCATCATCAACATGGCCTCGGCCTGTTCCAGCGTGAAGGGCGCGCCGGGGCGCTTCCTCTATGGCACCACCAAGGCGGCGGTGGTGGGGATGACCAAATCCATCGCCACCGAATACGTGGCGCAGGGCCTGCGCTGCAATTGCCTCTGCCCCGGCACGGTGGACACGCCCTCGCTCGGCGAGCGGATCGCCGCCAATGCCGCGGCGGCGGGCGGGATGGAGGCGGCGCGGGCCGGCTTCGTCGCGCGCCAGGCCATGGGGCGGCTGGCCACGGCCGAGGAGATCGCGGCGCTGGCGGTCTATCTCGCCGCGGAGGAAAGTGCCTTTGTCACCGGCCAGGCCATCGTCATCGATGGCGGCTGGACATTATAGCTTCGCGCCGACGCAACCAGGACTTGGGAAGGGACCACCGATGAAGCTGCTCCGCTACGGCCCCGCGGGCCAGGAAAAGCCCGGGATGCTCGACGCCTCCGGCACCATCCGCGACCTCTCGGGCCAGGTGCCCGACCTGGCCGGGGCGGCGCTGTCTGCGGCCGGGCTGGCGAAGCTGGCGGCGCTCGACCCCGCCAGCCTGCCGGCGGTCCCCGGCAAGCCGCGGCTCGGGCCGCCGGTCGCGGGCATGAAGAACCTGGTCTGCATCGGGCTGAACTACGCCGACCATGCGGCCGAGACGGGTTCGCCGATCCCGAAGGAGCCGATCGTCTTCCTGAAGTCGCTGGGCGCGCTCAGCGGCCCGAACGACGATGTCGTCATCCCGAAGAACAGCCAGAAATGCGACTGGGAGGTGGAGCTGGCGATCATCATCGGCAGCCGCGCCACCTGCGTCAGCGAGGATCAGGCGCTGGAGCATGTCGCCGGCTATGCCGTGGGCAACGACGTCTCCGAGCGCGAATGGCAGATCGAGCGCGGCGGGTCCTGGGACAAGGGCAAGGGCTGCGATACCTTCGGGCCGGTCGGCCCCTGGCTGGTTACCCGGGACGAGGTGCCGGACCCGCAGAACCTCTCCATGTTCCTCGACGTAGACGGGGAGCGCATGCAGGACGGCTCCACGCGCACCATGATCTTCGGGGTGAAGACCATCGTCAGCTATGTCTCGCATTTCATCACCCTGCATCCGGGCGATGTGATCTTCACCGGCACGCCGCCGGGGGTGGGGCTGGGCAAGAAGCCGAACCCGGTCTTCCTGAAGCCGGGGCAGACGATGCGGCTCGGCATCGCGGGCCTGGGCGAGCAGGTGCAGCGGACGGTGGCAGCGTAAAAGGAGTACCGCGTGCCTACTCGAGAACAGGTCTTCACCCCAAATGACTTTCCGACCCACACCTATGTGCGGCGTGCAGATGATGAATCTGAAGAGCGGATTCGGTACGCACTTCAAACGCCAAAGCAAGTTATTTCGTTGTCTGGGCCGTCCAAATCCGGCAAGACCGTTCTCGTTGAGAAAATCGTTGGCGCGGAGAAGCTCGTAAAGATCCCAGGGTCCGTTGTGAAGAAGGGGGAAGATTTCTGGAATTACATTTTGGATGCATTGGCCGCACCTAGTTCGCATGCGCGCTAGAATACTTCAGGCAATACCAACCAGACCAATGTGCAGATTCGATTGGCGCTTTCTGGCCCGCCAGGAACACCGAGCAGCGATGCAACGCTAGGGAGCCAGAGACAGACGACAGCTTCCATTTCAAACACCGCAACTACAAGCCGGCGAGGAATTCATGAAGTTGAGGCGATTCTGAAATCGACCGAACAGATTATTTTTGTTGATGACTTCCATTATATTTCGCCGCCGGTCCAAAGGGAAGTTGCTCAACAAATCAAAACGGGCGCAGATCGCGGGATAAAGTTCTGTATTGCTTCTGTGCCTCATCGTTCAGACGACGTGGTCCGCAGCAATCACGAACTACGCGGCAGAACTGCGAACATAGACACGAAATATTGGACAGAACATGATCTGAGGGAGATTGGTATAAAGGGCTTCGATGTTTTAAATGCCGCTGTATCTACTGATTTTATTGAGAAATTAGCCGTAGAGTGTTGTGGATCTCCGCAGCTCATGCAGTCCGCCTGCCTGGAGCTCTGTCGGCATTTGGATCTAAAATCAACCAATCTCGGAATTTTGCGGCCCAAGCTTGGCAATGAGGATATGGAGGCGGTCCTTGCGCGCGTGTCGGCTAACGCGAACTACGCGACGCTTGTACGCAACCTTCATCAGGGTCCGCGGTCCAAAGGCCAAAGGCGGGATCGATTCCCGTTTGCTGATGGAACGCTGGGAGACGCCTACCGATGCGTTCTCTTGGCCCTTTCTCGCGACCCGCCGCGCCTTATGCTTCCCTACGCGGAAATGATGGACCGGATTAAGCGGGTCTGCACAGGCCCGGCCCCAATATCAGCAAGCATACAAAATGCCTGCAAACAAATGACAACGATTGCAAGGAAAGAGAATGGCGCTGAGCGAATAATTGAATGGGATGAACGCGGTGGGAGCGGAGCATTCCACATTATTGACCCTTATTTCCTATTCTACTTGCGGCATTCAAGTCAATTGAGCGAGCTCATTCCTAAATAGCCGCTATCTTAATGAGCCTCATCACATCGTCGCCCCCAGCACCCAGGGCGCGAATTCCGCCCCGCCGAAATCGAAACCCTCGCTTTTCGTCCGCTCGCCGCTCGCCACCCGCAGCATCAATTGGAAGATGCGCTCGCCCGCCTGCTGCACGCTTTCCTCGCCCGTCAGGATGGTGCCGCAATTCACGTCCATGTCGTCCTGCATCCGCTGGTACATCGGCGTATTGGTCGCCAGCTTGATGGAGGGCGTGGGCTTGCAGCCGAAGACGCTGCCGCGGCCGGTGGTGAAACACAGCAGGTTGGCCCCGCCCGCCACCTGGCCGGTGGCGCCCACCGGGTCGTAGCCGGGCGTGTCCATGAAGACGAAGCCCTTCTGCGTCACGGCTTCCGCATATTTCACCACATCCACCAGGTTGGTCGTGCCGGCCTTGGCCATGGCGCCGAGCGACTTCTCCAGGATGGTGGTCAGCCCGCCCAGCTTGTTGCCCGGGGAGGGGTTGGCATCCATCTCGGCGCCCTCGCGCTCGCAATAGGCTTCCCACCAATGCATCAGGTCGACCAGCTTCTGCCCGACCTCCCGGCTCACCGCGCGGCGCGTCAGCAGGTGTTCGGCGCCATAGGTCTCCGGCGTCTCGCTCAGGATCACCGTGCCGCCATGCCGCACCACCAGGTCGGAAGCGGCGCCGAGCGCCGGGTTGGCGGTGATGCCGGAATAACCATCGCTGCCGCCGCATTGCAGCGCCACCTTCAGCTCGCTCGCCGGCACCGGCACGCGCTGCACGGCATTCGCCTCGGCCAGCACCTCGCGCACGAAATCCAGCCCCGCGGCCACGGTCTTGCGGGTGCCGCCCATCTCCTGGATGGCCATGTCGCGCAGCCGGCCGGTAAGCCGCTGCTCCTCCAGCAGCCCGCCGATCTGGTTCACCTCGCAGCCGAGGCCGATGGCGATGACATGGCTGAAATCCGCATGCCGCGCGAAGCCGCCGAGCGTCCGCCGCAGCAGGGTCAGCGGCTCGCCCTGGGTCATGCCGCAGCCGGTCTTGTGGGTCAGCGCCACCACCCCGTCCACGCCAGGCCAGGCGGCCAGCGGGTCCTCGCCCGTGATGGGGTTGCGGCGGAAGGCCTGCGCGATCAGCTCCGCGACATGCGCGCTGCAATTCACCGAGGTGACGATGCCGATGTAATTGCGCGTCGCCACCCCGCCATCGGCGCGGCGGATGCCCAGGAAGCTGGCCGGCACCGGCACCGGCTCGGTCGGCTTCGCATCCACGCCCCAGGCATAGTCGCGGGCGAAGTCGCCCATGGCCAGGTTGTGGGTATGCACCCATTCGCCGGGCGCGATCGGCGCGGTGGCGAAGCCGATGATCTGGCCATAGCGCCGCACCGCCTCGCCCGGCGCATGGCCGCGCAGCGCGACCTTGTGGCCGGCGGGGATGCGCTTTTCCGTCGCGACGCCCGGCGCCACGGGGGTGCCGGGGGGGGCAGAACCTGGCGGGCGATCACCACCCCATCCTCGGGATGGAGCCGGATAACGGGTGGCTGCGTGACGGCGTCCATGCGGGCGATTCCCTCCCTGCGCATATCCCTGGGGGCCACGGCTGAAGGGCCCGCCCGGCGGCATCCTAGACCATACTCGGCCTGCCTGTGATCCAGGCTTCGACCGGGCGGCCGGCCCTCCGTGGGGCGCGATGGTCGGGCGGTCCCGGCTGCCGCAGCGTGGCGCCGCGGTCACGCTTTGCTGCCTACGCGCTCTTGATGATGGAATTTTGTTCACTTATGGCGTTGTGGACCGGACATGCAGAAGATCCAGACCCAGGCTGGCGCCCCGTCGTCCCGGCTGCCGGAACTCGATGCCATGCGTGGTGCCGCCGCCTTCCTGGTGCTGGTGCATCACGCCCTGCGGATCGCCGACATTCCCTATCCCTTCGGCGACCCGCTGCCCGACCGCATCTTCCACACGCTGATGCATTTCTCGCCGCTGCGGGTCCTGGGAATTCGGCCGCGGGCCGGTGCTGTTCTTCTTCGTGCTCAGCGGCTACGTGCTGACGCGGGCGCTGCTGCGGGGCGGCTCCCCGGGGCTGCTCGCCTTCGCCGTGCAGCGCAGCGCGCGGCTGATGCTGCCGGTGGCGGCCTCCGTGCTGCTCTCGGCCGCCCTGTATTTCGCGGTGGTGGACCCGGCGCTGCTGCAGGGGCCGCTCTGGGAGCGCCGCCTGCATCTCTGGGCGGAGCCGCCGAACCTGCCCGCCGCCCTGCGGGAAATGGCGCTGCTGCAGACCGATACCGGCTATCCCACGCTCAACCCGGTGCTGTGGTCGCTGGTGCATGAATGGCGGCTGACGCTGTTCCTGCCGCTGGTGCTGCTGTTCCGGGGCCGGGTCTGGTCCCTGCTGGCGCTGGCCACGGCGATGACCTCGATCGGCGTGCTGGGGGGCGCCAATGAGAATGCGGTGCATCTCGGGCCGCAACTGCACAGCACGGTGGTGGCCAGTTCCTATTTCGCCCTCGGCATCGGCAGCGGTGCCGCGCTGGCGCTGGCCGGGCCGCTGCCACCGCTGACCGCCGGCCAGTGCCGGGCAGCCGGCCTCGCGGCGGTGGCGCTGCTGGGGCTGGAGGCGGATCTCGCGGCCTATCTGGCCTCGGTGCTGCTGATCGTGCTGGCGCAGCAGCCCGGGCGGTTCCGGCAGACCCTGCGGCGGGGGCCGCTGGTCTGGCTCGGAAAGGTCTCCTTCAGCCTCTATCTCGTGCATGCGCCCGTCATGGTGGCCTGGCTGTTCCTGCTTTATGGCAAGCTGCCCTTCTGGGTCATCCTCGTCAGCGGCCTGCCCGTCGCGCTGCTGGCCTCGGCGGTGATGCACCGGCTGGTGGAGGCGCCGTCGCGGGACCTGGCGCGCTGGCTGGAACGGCGGCTGGCGCGGCGGCCGCACCGCGCCGGCGCGACCACGGAGTCGCCCGCCGGGCACGGATTGGGCTGAGCAAGCCTCCCCGGCGCCGCGACCTTGCGGGGCCGGCCTAGGCACCGCCCGGCCCCGTAGCCCCGGCGGCTTGCCCGGGGCCCGCCAATGGCCGAGAAACCCCCCTGGCGCGGCAGCGTGCAGCCACCCTTGGTCCGGCCGCCGCGCCCCGCGCCTGGAGGATGCCTGATGCGCCGCCGCTCGCTGCTCACCGCCGCCCTGGCGCCGCTCGCCGTGCCGGGCCGGCGGGTGCTCGCCCAGGCCACGGCGCGGGCCAGGACGCTGCGCTTCATGCCGCAGGCGGCGCTGGCGGTGCTGGACCCGATCTTCAATCCAACCACCATCGTCACCACCCACGGCTTCTGCGTCTTCGACACGCTCTACGGCGCGGATTCCCGCCTGCGGCCGCGGCCGCAGATGGCAGCGGGGCATCAGGTCTCGGCCGATGGACTGGAATGGACCATCCGCCTGCGCGACGGCCTCCGCTTCCATGACGGGGAGCCGGTGCGGGCGCGGGACTGCATCGCCTCCATCCGCCGCTGGGCGGTGCGGGACGGGTTCGGCCAGGTGCTGGCCCGCGCCGTGGCGGAGTACACCGCGCCGGAGGACCACAGCCTTCGCATCCGCCTGCACCGGCCCTTTCCGGCCCTGGCCGATGCGCTGGCCAAGCCCGCCGCCAGCCCCTGCTTCATCATGCCGGAACGCCTGGCCGGCACGCCACCCGACCGCCCCCTCACGGAGATGGTCGGCAGCGGCCCCTGGCGCTTCCTGCCTGGCGAGTTCGTGCAGGGCAGCCAGGCGGCCTATGCGCGGAACGAGCACTACATCCCCCGCGACGAACCGGCCGAGGCGGCGGCGGGCGGCAAGCGGGTGCATTTCGACCGGCTGGAACTGGTCTGGATCCCGGATGGCGGCACCGCCGTCGCGGCGCTCCGGACCGGCGAGATCGACTGGATCGAATACCCGCTGCCCGATCTCGTGCCCGTGCTGCAGCGGGACCGCGGCGTGACCACCCAGGTCTATGACCCGAACGGCTTCCTCGGCTTCCTCCGCTTCAACCACCTGCACCCGCCCTTCAACGACGTGCGGCTGCGCCGCGCCATCCGCGACGTGCTGGCGCAGCCGGACTACATGGCCGCGGTGGCGCTGCCCGGGGATTGGAGCGAATGCCACGCGGTCTTCCCCTGCGGCCTGCCCGGGGTGCGTGGATCGCGCCCGCCCCGCGCAGCCTGGACCAGGCCCGCGCGGCGCTGCGCGAGGCCGGCTATGCCGGGGAGCGGGTGGTGCTGGTCAATCCCACCGATTTCGCCGCCGTGACGCAGCAGGGCAGGGTGACGGCGGACCTGATGCGGCGCCTCGGCGTGAACATCGACCTGGTGGAGAGCGACTGGGCCACCACCGTCGCCCGCCGCGCCAGCCGGGAGCCGCCGGCGCGCGGCGGCTGGAACCTGCACAACACGAATTTCCCTGCCGCCGCCGTCGCCAACCCCGCGGTCAGCCCGATCATCCGCATGAACGGGGATCGCGCCTGGTTCGGCTGGCCCTCCGACGCGGCGGTGGAGGCGCAGGTGGATGCCTGGATCAACGCCCCGGACGAGGCAGGGCAGGCGCGGGCCATGGACGCCCTGCAGCAGGCGACCTGGGAGGCGGTGCCCTTCGCGCCGACCGGCATGTTCCGGCTGCGCACGGCCTTCCGCAGCGACCTCTCAGGCGTATTGCAGGGGCCGAACCCCTTCCTGTGGAATCTCAGGCGGGGGTGAGCCGTCCGGTCGTCCGGAGGCGCAGCCGGAGGGCGTGAACCGGCCGGCAAGACAACCCGGTCGTCCGGAGGCGCAGCCGGAGGGCGTGAACCGGCCGGCAAGACAACCCGGTCGTCCGGAGGCGCAGCCGGAGGGCGTGAACCGGCCCGCGGGAGACAAGCGGGGTCAGCAACCGCCCGGCAGGATCGCCAGTTCCTGCAACTTGCCGTCCACGCTGAACTCGCCGAAATCCATGTTCAGGTCATCCGCCACGCCATTCTCGAAGTAGCGCAGCCCCACCTCGTAATCCGGCGCGCTGGCGCCGCCGCCGCTGGTGTCCTTGCGGTCGAAGAAGGCGATCCGCATCCGGGCGCTGCCGAGCGGCGACAGCACGGGGAAGCGCTCATTCGGCTGCGCCGCCTGCCAGCCGGAGATCACCGTGGTGGTGTCCTGCGCCCCGTCCGGGCTGGTGCCGTCGAAAAGCGGCGCCACCAGCATGCGCGAACCCGCCCGCGCGGTGGCCAGGGCGCGGATGGTATGCAGCATTGGCAGCAGGGTGCCGGGCGGCAGTGCCTCCTCCTTCGCGGCCGGGTCGGTATAGCGGACGCGGCCGCCCTCCGGCGTCACCTCCGCCTCGCCCGTCACGCGCTGGGAGACGGCGCCCTGCGAGCTTTGCGTCAAGGAGAAGCGGATGCTGCGCCCGTCCTTCGTCTCGTAGGTCGAGTAGTCGGAGGCGGTCTCCACCTGCTGTCCGTCGCGGTCGGTGAGCATCAGGGTGAAGCGCTGCCTGGTGGCCCAGGCGTCGCAGGCATCCACCACCTCATAGAGCATCACCCCCTCGGCCCGGGCGATGTCGGAATTGTCCCGCACCCGGTCGAGGGTCAGGTGATAGGCGGCGCGATGCGCGGCCATGGCCTCCGCCCCCGGTTCCGCCGCCTTCGCCTGGGCCGGGGCCAGGGCGGAGGCGATGCCGGCGGGCAGGAGGCAGGCGGTGCCGAGCAGGGCGGCGAAGAGGTGGCGGCGCAGGGGCATCGGGGCCTCCTTCAGGAGCAAGCGCCCCACTTAGGGTGTCCTGCCGCCGGCCGCACCCTTGGCGGGCGGCAGGTCCAGGCGAATATGCAGTTCGCGGAGCCGCGCCGGCTCCACCGGGGCAGGGGCGCCCATCATCAGATCCTCGGCCTGCTGGTTCATCGGGAAGAGGATCACCTCGCGGATATTCGGCTCATCGGCCAGCAGCATGACGATGCGGTCGATGCCGGGGGCAGAGCCGCCATGCGGCGGCGCGCCGTAGCGGAAGGCGTTCAGCATGCCGCCGAAGCGTTTCTCCACCACTTCGGCCGAATAGCCGGCGATCTCGAAGGCGCGGATCATGATGTCCGGCCGGTGGTTGCGGATGGCGCCGGAGGAGAGCTCGATGCCGTTGCAGACGATGTCGTACTGGAAGGCCTTGATCTGCAACGGGTCCATGCTGTTCAGCGCCTCCAGCTCGCCCTGGGGCATGCTGAAGGGGTTGTGGCTGAAATCGATCTGGCCGGTTTCCTCGTTGCGCTCGTACATCGGAAAATCGGTGACCCAGCAGAAGCGGAAGGCGTCCTTCTCGATCAGGCCGAGCTCCTGGCCGAGCCGGCTGCGCACCTGGCCGGCGAATTTCGCCGCCGCCTCCGCCTTGTCGGCGGCGAAGAACACGGCGTCGCCGTCCTTCAGGCCGCAGGCGTCGCGGATCGCGGCGGCGCGCTCCGGCTCCAGGTTGCGGGCGATGGGGCCGCGGGCCTCGCCGGCCTCGAAGGTGATGTAGCCGAGGCCGCCGGCGCCGCTCTCCCGCGCCCATTCATTGAGCTTGTCGAAGAAGCTGCGGGGATTGCCGCCGGCGCCCGGCGCCGGGATGGCGCGCACCACGGCGCCCTTCTCGACGGCGCGGGCGAAAAGCCCAAAGGCGCCGCCGCGGAACTGCTCGGTCACGTCGCGGATGCGGAGCGGGTTGCGCAGGTCCGGCTTGTCGGAGCCGAATCCAGCATCGCCTGGTCGAAGGGGATGCGGGGGAAGGGGGCAGGCGTCACCATGCGCTTCGTGCCGGAGAATGCGGAGAATTCCTCGAAGACGCCGGCCAGCACCGGCTCGATCGCGGCGAAGACGTCCTCCTGGGTCACGAAGCTCATCTCGAAATCGAGCTGGTAGAACTCGCCGGGGGAGCGGTCGGCGCGGCTCGCCTCGTCACGGAAGCAGGGGGCGATCTGGAAGTAGCGGTCGAAGCCCGCCACCATGGCCAATTGCTTGAACTGCTGCGGCGCCTGCGGCAGCGCATAGAAGGTGCCGGGATGCAGGCGGGAGGGCACCAGGTAGTCGCGCGCCCCTTCCGGGCTCGACGCCGTCAGGATCGGCGTCTGGAATTCGGTGAAGCCCTGCTCGATCATCCGCCGCCGGATGGAGGCGATCACCCCGGCGCGCAGCATGATGTTGCGGTGCTGCTTCTCCCGCCGGAGGTCGAGGAAGCGGTAGCGCAGCCTGAGGTCCTCCGGGGATCGGCCTCGCCCGCCACCTGGATCGGCAGCACCCCGGCCTCGGACTGCACGTTCAGTTCCCGCACCCGCAGCTCGACCTCGCCGGTCGGCAGGCGCGGGTTGATGGTGGCGCCCTCGCGCCGCACCACCTCGCCGGTCACGGTGATGACGCTTTCCGGGCGGAGCCGGTCGGCCGCCTCGAAGACCGGGGAGCCCTGCGCCACCACGCATTGCGTCAGGCCGTAATGGTCGCGGAGGTCGATGAACAGCAGCCCCCCATGGTCGCGCTTGCGGTGCACCCAGCCGGACAGGCGGACGGTCGAGCCGGCATCGGAGGCGCGGAGCGCGCCGCAGGTATGGGTGCGATAGGCGTGCATTGGTCGGGGAACCCTGGATGGCGGCCGGAAATGCCGGCCGGAAATGGCAGCGCAGAGAGGGTCGCCCCGCGGCGGAAGTCAACCCCGGCCCCGCGGCCCGGCTTTTCCCCGCGCCTCCCGCAGTCTAGAACCGCGGCCCATGAGCCGTCGCCCGCCTGCCCCGGACTCCGTTCCGGCCCTCATCACCACCACCGCCGATCTCGCCGCCCTGTGCGAGCGGCTGCGGCATGAGACCTTCGTCACGGTCGATACCGAATTCATGCGGGAGCGGACCTACTGGCCCGAGCTCTGCGTGGTGCAATTGGGCGGCGAGCAGGAGGTGGCGGTGGTGGATGCCCTCGCCCCCGATCTCGACCTCGCCCCGCTCGGCGCCCTGCTGGCCGACCGCAAGGTGGTGAAGGTCTTCCACGCCGCGCGCCAGGACATCGAGATCTTCCTGCTGAAATCCGATGCCGTGCCGACGCCCCTCTTCGATACCCAGGTTGCCGCCATGGTGGCCGGCTTCGGCGACCAGGTGAGCTATGACCAGCTCTGCCGGGCCCTGGCCGGCGCGCAGATCGACAAGGCGCATCGCTTCTCGGACTGGGCGGCCCGGCCGCTCTCGCCCTCGCAGATCGCCTATGCGGCGGCGGATGTGACGCATCTCAGGAAGATCTACACCGCGCTCCGCAACCGGCTGGAGCGCGAGGGGCGGATGGAATGGGTGGCGCAGGAAATGGCGGTGCTCGACCAGCCCGCCACCTACCGCGTCGACCCCGAGACCGCCTGGGAAAGGCTGAAGGCCCGCACCGGCAACCGCCGCTTCCTCGGCCTGCTGCGCGCCGTGGCCGCCTGGCGGGAGCGGGAGGCGCAGCGCATCAACATCCCCCGCCAGCGCCTGGTGAAGGACGAAACCCTGCTGGAGGTGGCCGCCACCGGGCCGGAGACCCCGGCCGACCTGGCGCGGGCGCGCGGCATCTCGGAGGGTTTCGCCAAGGGCCGCAGCGGCGCCGGGCTGCTCGCCGCGATCCAGGCCGCCAAGGCGCTGCCCGATTCGGACCTGCCCGAGGCGCCCCGCGACCGCGGCGGCCCCTCGCCCTCGCCGGCCCTGGTGGCGCTGCTCAAGGTGCTGCTGGCCGCCAAGAGCGAGGAGCATGAAGTGGCGCCAAAGCTGCTCGCCAGCAGCGACGACCTCGACCGCTTGGCCACCGAGGCGCATCCCGACCTGCCGGCGCTGCGCGGCTGGCGCCGCGAGGTCTTCGGCGAGTCGGCGCTGGCGCTCAAGGCCGGGCGGCTGGCGCTCGGCGTCGATGGCCGGCGGGTGAAGCTGATCGGGGCGGAATAGGGCGGCGGGCTACGGCGGATTAGAGCGTGATCGCTTGAGGTGCTCGCAGCGAAAAGCGTGAATCACGCGATCAAACAAAGGCCTGGAGCATGATGCGTGAACGAAGGTGAACGCATCATGCTCTAGCGTTCATTCCTGAACGCGAATCCGCCGTAGCTCCTTGTTTGCAGAGCAGATTCACGCTCCCGGACGTTCACATCCGTCCGCGATCCGCTCTATTCCGGAACCGCCTCCCGGTCCGCCACCTCCACCACCGCCTCCAGCCCGAGCGAGGCCGCCAGCGCCTCCACCCGGCGCAGCACGCTTTCGCCGGCGAAGACGCCGGTGCCCTCCGCTAGGCGCAGCACCAGCCTGTCGCCATGCCGGGCCAGCCTGGTGCCGGCCAGCAATTCCCGGGGTGCCGCCGCAGAGCGTATAGGCGAGCCGCAGCGCCGCCCCCAGCGTCTCCGCCTGGCGCAGGGCCGCCGCATCCAGCAGCACCCGCGTCGGCGCCAGGAAGGCGGCACCCGGCTCGGCCTCGTAGCGGAGCGCGGCGCTGAGCGCGAGGAAGGCCCGCCCATGGTGGTCGAGCCCGATGCCGTTCCGCCTGAGCACCCTGAGGAAAGCCTGCTCCGCCCGGTATTCCGGGTGGTCGTGGCTGCCGATGTCGGAGATCCAGCAGGCGGCCTCGCGCAGGGTGCGGTCGGCCGCGCCCTCCTCCGGGAAGAGCGGGTCGGTCCAGGCCAGCAGCGCCGGCGGCAGCTCGGGGTCGCGGCCCCAATCCACCGCCAATTCCCCGCGCTGCCGTCAGCAGCGGATCGGCCTGCCGCACCGGGTCCGGCAGCAGCCTGCCATACCAGCCCTCCCGCAGCCCATTGGCCGAGAAGACCACGCGGCCGGCCCCGGTGGCGCGCAGCAGGCGGCGCATGACCACGGCGGCGAAGGGCAGGTCGCCCAGGCGCTTCTGCGGCGCGCCCGGCATCCGCTCCAGCATCCGGCGGGAGGCGGCCATCACCACCCCGGCCAGGTCCCGCGCCTCCTCCCGCCGCAGCACGTAGTGGTGGACGATGGCCAGCGGGTAGCCGGTCTGGGCGATATGCATCCGCGCCAGCGCCCGCCAGGCGCCGCCCACCAGATAGAGGTCGCGGCCGGCGCCCTCGGCCAGCCAGGGCTGGCGGCCAAGCTCCTGCTCGGCGATGCCGCGGGCGCGGGCGACGTCATTGCCGGCCCGCTCCGCCAGGCGGATGACACCGATGGGCAGGGAGGCGGCGCGCACCGCCCGCCCGGCCTCCAGCCGCACCACTTCCAGGGAACCGCCGCCGAGATCGCCCAGGATGCCATCGGCGCCGGGAATGCCCATCAGCACGCCGTCGGCGGAAAGCCGCGCCTCCTCGTCGCCGGTCAGGATGCGGATCGGCACGCCGGGCATCCGCGCCTGCAGCCCGGCCACGAATCCCGGGCCGTTGGCGGCGTCGCGCACCGCCGCGGTGGCCAGCACCTCCAGCGGCTCGGCGTGCATGGCGCGGGCCACGGCATGGTAGCGCGCCAGCACGGTGAGCGCCGGGCCGATCGCCTCCTCGTTCAGCCGGCCGGAAGCCTGCACCCCGCGGCCGAGGCCGAGCACCGCCTTTTCGTTGAAGATCGCCTGCGGGTTGCGGCCGCGCCCCTCGAAAACCACCAGGCGGACAGAATTCGAGCCGAGATCGACCACGCCGCAGCGCGGCGGCCGGACCCCGCCGCAGGCGGCGCCGGGCCAGAGGGAAGCAGGCGTGTCCAAGCCGTTCAGTCCTGCGCCACCCGGTTCTGCCGGGGCCGCCTGCCCACGGCTGGCGTGCGGGTCGGTGGGTTCAGCGCGCTGCCGCGGCCGGAGAGCGAGGGGTTGGTCATGAAATACTCATGCGCCGAGACCGGATGCAGCCCTGCCGGCAGCCGCCGCCAATGGCCATCCGCCTGCAATTCCCAGGACTGCGCCGTGTCCTTCAGGTTCACCACCATGATCTGGTCCAGGATCTGCGCATGTACCGTGGGATTCTCCACCGGCACCAGGGTCTCAACGCGCCAATCCATGTTCCGCGCCATCCAGTCCGCCGAGGAAATGAAGACCCGGGCGCGGCGGCTGGGCAGCCGGTGGCCATTGCCGAAGGCGCAGATCCGCGAATGTTCCAGGAAGCGCCCGACAATGGACTTCACGCGAATGTTCTCGGACAGGCCAGGCATGCCGGGGCGGAGGCAGCAGATGCCGCGCACCACGCAGTCCACGCGCACCCCGGCCTGGCTGGCGCGGTAGAGCGCATCGATCAATTGCTCGTCCACCAGGCTGTTCATCTTCAGCCAGATGCCGGCCGGACGGCCTTCCCGCGCGAAGCGGATCTCCTGCTCGATCAGGCCGAGCAGCGCCGGGCGGATGGTCAGCGGCGCGAAGGCCAGGGCCTCCATCGTCTCCGGCCGGGCATAGCCGGTCATGTAGTTGAACAGCCGCGCGGCGTCGCGGGTCAGGCCGGGATCGGCGGTGAAGAAGCTGAGGTCGGTATAGATGCGCGCGGTGATCGGGTGGTAGTTGCCGGTGCCGAAATGCGCGTAGCTGCGCATCGCCTGGCCCTCGCGCCGCACCACCAGGCTGACCTTGGCGTGGGTCTTCAGCTCGACGAAGCCGAAGACCACCTGCACGCCGGCGGCCTCCAGCTCGCGCGAGAGGGCGATGTTGCGCTCCTCGTCGAAGCGGGCCTTCAGCTCCACCATGGCGGTGACGGATTTGCCGGAATCGGCCGCCTCGATCAGGGCGCGGGCGATCGGGCTGTCGCGGCTGGTGCGGTAGAGCGTCTGCTTGATGGCGACCACATTCGGGTCGCGCGCCGCCTGGCGCAGGAACTGCACCACCACATCGAAGGATTCGTAGGGGTGGTGCACCACGATGTCCTTGGCGCGGATCGCCGCGAAGCAGTCCCCGCCATAATCCAGGATGCGTTCCGGGAAGCGCGGCGTATAGGGCGTGAAGAGCAGGTCCGGCCGGTCCTCCACGATCAGCTGCTTCAGGTCGGAAAGGCCGAGCAGCCCATCCACCACGAAGACGCCGGTGCGGTCGGCAGCCAGTTCCTCGGCGACGAAGCCCACCATGTCGGCCGGCGTGTCGGCGGTGACGGAGAGGCGGATGGCGCGGCCGCGGCGGCGGCGCTTCAGCGCGGTCTCATAGGACCGCACCAGATCCTCCGCCTCCTCCTCGAATTCCACGTCGGTGTCGCGGATCAGGCGGAACAACCCGCGCTCGGCCGGGATGAAGCCTGGAAAGAGGCGGCCGAGGCAGAGGACGATCAGGTCCTCCAGCAGCACGAAGCGGATGCTGCGGTCGGCGCCGGCCGCTCCGCCCGGGGCGGGCGAGGGCAGGCGGATGAAGCGGTCCACCTGCGGCGGCAGCGGCAGCAGCGCCCGCATGGTGCCGCCATCCTCCTCCCGCACCAGCTTCAGCGCCATGCAGAGCGCCAGGTTGGCGATGAAGGGGAAGGGATGCGCCGGGTCCACCGCCAGCGGCGTCAGCACCGGGAAGACCCGCTCCATGAACCAGTCCTGCAGCCAGGTCCGGTCGGCCTCCGACAATTCCACCGCGTCCAGGAGGCAGACGCCGGCCTCGCGCAGCAGGCGGCGCAGCGTGTGCCATTCCCGGTGCTGGTCCGCGATCAGGGACCGCGCCCGTTCATGGATGGCGGCCATCTGCTGCGAGGGCGTGCGGCCATCCGGCGAGGGGCTGGCGATGCCGGCGCGTTCCTGGCCGATCAGCCCGGCGACCCGCACCGAATAGAACTCGTCCAGGTTCGAGGAGGAGATGGCGACGAAGCGCAGCCGTTCCAGCAGCGGATGCCGCGGATTGGCCGCCTCCTCCAGCACCCGCGAATTGAAATCCAGCCAGGACAGCTCCCGGTTGATGAAGCGGTCCGGGGAATCCGGCGCGATGGCGGGAAGGGCGGGTGGCAGCGCTTCGGCGAGGGACATGCAGGCAGCCTACAGCAGCCGCGGGGTCGAGGTGGAGCCGCCGTCTTGCTCGGGCGTCGAATCGTCATCCGTGGCGCCGAAGCCGGGCAGGTCGGCCAGGGCGGCGCGGGCCAGGCTGCGGGTCAGCCGGCCGCCGGTGGCCAGCGCCGCGCGGTCGAGCCGGGCGGCCGCCTCGGCCACCGCCGCGGCCTCGCGCGGCAGGCGCGGCAGCAGCCAGGCCTGCACCCCGGGATCGACCCGCAACTGCCGGTCGGTGAAATGCTTCTGCAGCAGCGCCGCCAGCAGCGAATCCGAGGGCGGCAGCACCGCCACCGCGGTCATGGCGCGCAGCCGGCTGCGGAGGTCGGGCAAGGCCACCGGCCAGCGCGCCGGCGCCTCCCGCCCCGCCAGCAGCACGGCCTGGCCGCCTTCGGCACAGAGGTTCAGCAGGTGCAGCAGCGCCTCCTCCTCCGCCGCGCAATCGGCATCGTCCACCGCGAGGCCGGGGCCGGGCGGCACCTCCGGCATGCCACGCAGCGCCGCCAGGCCGCGCAGCCGCGGGCCCTCCAGCACCGGCCACCCGCGCGCGGCGGCCAGGCCGCGCAGCATATGCGTCTTGCCGGTGGCGGCCGGGCCGAACAGGGCGAGGCGGCCGCCGGGCCAGTCCTGCGGCCGCCGCAGCCAGGCCAGCGCCGCCTGGTTCGATTCGTCCTCCAGCAGGTCGGCGGGGTCGTGGGAGGCGGCGAAGGGCAGGGGCAGGGCCAGTTGCCGGGCCGGTTGTCGGGCGGCTTGGCCGGGCTGCGCGGCGCTCATAGCCCGGTGCGCGGCGGGTCGAGGTAGAGCGGGCTTTCCAGGTAGCGCCGCAGCCAGTAGCGCGCCACCACGCCGATCGCCGCCGCCATCGGCACCGCCAGCAGCACGCCGAGGAAGCCGAAGGCGACACCGCCGGCGAACAGCGCGAAGATCACCCAGACCGCATGCAACTCCACCCGGTCGCCCAGCAGGCGCGGGTAGATGATGTAGCCCTCCACCACCTGGCCCAGCAGGAACACCGCCAGCACCAGCAGCACCCCGTTCCAGGTGCCGAATTGCGCCAGCGCCAGGGTCACGGCGGTCACCATCCCGGTGACCGAGCCGACATAGGGGATGAAGGACAGGATGCCCGCCAGCAGCCCGACGGTCAGCCCAAGCTCCAGCCCCACTGCCGAGAGCGCCGCCGCGTAATACACCGCGAGCAGCGCGCAGCAGATGAACTGCCCCCGCAGCCAGGCCGAGAGCACGCGGTCCGTGTCCCGCGCCAATTGCCGGAGCGTGGCGGCGGAGCGGCGCGGCAGCCAGGCATCCAGGCGGATCAGGATGCGCGGCCAGTCGCGCAGCAGGTAGAAGGCCACCACCGGCGTGACCGTGACCAGGGTGAAGACGTAGAACAGCGCGACGCCGCCACCGATCAGCCGCGCCAGCGCGGTGCCGAGGAAGGAGATCACCGACCCGGCCTGCCCCACCGCCAGTTCCTGCAGCCCGGTATCCATGAAATCCGGCCCGAGGCGTTCCGCCAGCGCCGCCAGCGCCTCCCGCACGGCCTGGCCGATGCCGAGCACGTAGCTCGGCAGGCGCTGCAGCAGCACGGTGATCTGTGCCACCAGCAGCGGATAGAGCAGCAGCAGGCAGAGCAGCGCCACGGCCGCCAGCGCCAGGATCAGCAGCAGCGCCGAAAGTCCGCGCGGCACGCCGACCCGCGCCAGGTGGGTGGCCGGCGGGTCCAGGAAATAGGCGATGAAGGCGGCCAGGACGAAGGGCGTCAGGATCGCCGAGAAGAGCCAGAGGCTGAACAGCAGCACCAGCGCCACCCCGGCCGCCAGCCCGATCCGCTGCGCCCTGGTGGCGACGCGGGGGCCGACCGGCAGCGGGCGGCCGCGGCCGGGCGCTGGCGCCGGCTCGCCCGCGAGGGGGCGGGTCACGGCGGGCGCGGGGGGCGGCGCTTGCGGCATCAGCTTCACGTTGCGGTCAGGCCCTGGGCCGGCGCAGCGTGGAGACGACATAGGCGATGCCGGAGGCCGCGGTGGTGGTCGCCACCGCCCAGATCATGGCCAGCAGCAGCGCATCCGCCTGCAACCGGAAGCCGGCCAGGAACAGCGCCAGCGCCGCCAGCGCAAGCTGCACCAGGGTATTGAGCTTGGAGATCCAGAGCGGCCGGATCGCCGGCGGCTGCCCCAGCACCCAGAGCAGCAGCACGCCGCCCACGATCACCAGGTCGCGGAATACCACCAGGATTGCCAGCCAGTCCGGCAGCACGCCGATGCCGGCCAGCGCCACATAGACCGAGACCAGCAGCGCCTTGTCCGCCACCGGGTCGAGCAGCGCGCCGAGCGCTGAGCGGGCATTCAGCACCCGCGCTAGCCAGCCATCCACCGCATCCGAGAGTCCGGCGCCGACGAAGACGCCGAAGGCCAGGTCGAGCCGGTGGTGCAGGATCAGCCAGATGGCCGCCGGCACGGCGCAGAGCCGGGCCAGGGTGATGAGGTTGGGCAGGGTCACGAGCGCATTGCTCACGGCGCCGGCCGCCTCGCCGCCGCTTTCGGGGCGCGCGCGCGTCTCAGCCGCCTCCGGCAAGGCCCAGCCGCCAGGATTCGCCGAAGCCCGGCCCTGGCCCCGCCGCCGGCACCAGGGCGATGCCGAGCGCGGCCAGGTCCCCGGCCGCGATCGGCGGCGGCGCCCGCAGGCCGAGCCGGAGCCGCGCCGCATCCACCGCCAGTGCCTGGATCTCCACCGAGGCGACCGGCCCCGCGCCGCTCAGCCGCCGTCGCAATTCCAGCCATTCACCCATGGAACGATAGGTGGCGACGACCTCCAGCCAATTTGAGGCCGGGCTCGATGGCGCCGGCGCCGATACCGCCGACTCGCCGGGCGCCGCGGTCCCGGCCAGGCCCGGCACCCGCGACCCGAGTGCCGAGCGCACCCGGCCGGCGCTGAAATTCACCGTGATGCGGCCGGTATAGCGGGTCGGGGAGGTGCGCTCCTGCTCGATGACGATGGAGGAGACGAGATTCTCGATCTGCCCGTCCGACAGGTTGATGGGCGGGGCCCCGGCCTCCGCCACCAGCCGGTCCCAGGCGATGCGGCGGCCGGCGGCCAGCGCCCGGTCGCGCGCCAGCACGCCGTTCTCGGCGGTGGCCTCGGCCGGGATGCCGCGCTGCGTCAGGTTGAGCAGGCCGGAGGGCGCCGGCATGGCGGCAGCCTCCGGCGCCGCCAGGTCCTGCGCGGCCGCCGGCTGCCAGGCGGGCAGGCCTGCGAGAAGGCCGGCAAGCAGCAGCGCCGCGGTTGCGAAGCGGCCGCGCGCGTGGTTGTTTCCGCCGCGGCCGGCCGGCATGGCCGGCCCGGAGCCCGTTCTGCAACCCAGCATCGGCTCTCCGTCTCTCCCGGATGTTCCGCCGGCCGATTCGGACCGCCGCGCCTCATGGCGCCAGGATCATCGGACGATATGTTGCCCTGTAGCCGATCGGAGGCCGCCCTGACCAGTTCCCCCCGAATCCTCCTCCCCGGGAAGCCTGACCTACCGTGATGCCGGGGTGGATATCGAGGCCGGCGACGCGCTGGTCGAAGCGATCAAGCCGCTGGCCCGCGCCACCTCCCGCCGCGGCAGCATGGGCGGGCTCGGCGGCTTCGGCGCGCTGTTTGACCTGAAGGCGGCCGGCTTCAAGGACCCAGTGCTGGTCTCCTCCACCGATGGCGTCGGCACCAAGCTGCGGGTGGCCATCGATGCCGGGCAGCACGACACGGTGGGCATCGACCTCGTCGCCATGTGCGTGAACGACCTGGTGGTGCAGGGCGCCGAGCCGCTGTTCTTCCTGGACTACTTCGCCACCGGCCGGTTGCGGCTGGAACAGGCCCGCGCGGTGATCTCCGGCATCGCCGAGGGTTGCCGCCAGGCCGGCTGCGCCCTGGTGGGCGGCGAAACCGCCGAGATGCCGGGCATGTATGCGGCCGAGGATTACGACCTCGCCGGATTCGCGGTGGGCGCGGCGGAACGCGACCGGCTGCTGTCGGGCAGCAACCTCGCGCCGGGGGATGTGCTGCTCGGCCTCGCCAGCGCGGGGGTGCATTCCAACGGCTTCTCCCTGGTGCGCCGCGTGCTGGAGGCGGCCGGACTGTCCCTGGCCGATCCCGCGCCCTTCGCGTCGGGCGAAAGGGGGGGGCCAGACGCTCGGCCAGGCGCTGCTGGCGCCGACCCGGATCTACGTGAAGCCGTTGCTGGCCCTGCACAAGGCCGGGCTGCTGAAGGCCGCCGCGCATATCACCGGCGGCGGCCTGCCGGGCAACCTGCCGCGCGTGCTGCCGGCGGGGCTGGAGGCGGTGGTGGATGCCGCCACCTGGCCGGTGCCGCCGGTCTTCGCCTGGCTGGCCGCGGCGGGGAACATCGCCGCGGACGAGATGCTGCGGGTGTTCAATTGCGGCATCGGCATGGTGGCGGTGGTGCCGGCGGCGGCGGCCGAGGATGCCGCGGCCCGGTTGCGCCAGGCGGGCGAGACGGTGTTCCGCATCGGCGAGCTTGCCGCCGGCCAGGGCCCGGCCGGGCTACGGGTGGAGAATCTGCCCGAGGGCTGGCCCAGGTGATTGCCGGGCGGCCAGGCCGGACCCGCACCGCCATCCTGATCTCCGGCCGCGGCTCCAACATGGCGGCGCTGCTGGCGGCGGCGGCCGATCCCGCCTATCCGGCGGAGATCGCGCTGGTGCTGGCCAATCGCGCCGATGCCGGCGGCTTGGCGCTCGCCGCCGCCGCCGGGGTGCCGACGGCAGTGGTGGAAAGCCGCCCCTTCCGCGGCGACCGCGAGGGGTTCGAGCGGGCGGTGCAAGCCGAGCTTCTCCACCATGACGTGGCACTGGTGGCGCTGGCCGGTTTCATGCGGGTGCTGACGCCGGGCTTCGTGGCGGCCTGGGAGGGCAGGCTGGTGAATATCCATCCCTCCCTGCTGCCGGCCTTCCCTGGCCTTGATACGCATGAGCGGGCGCTGGCGGCCGGGGTGCGGCTGCATGGCTGCACCGTGCACCTGGTCAGCGCCGGGGTGGATGAGGGGCCGATCCTGGCCCAGGCCGCGGTGCCGGTGCTGCCCGGCGACACGGCGGCGGCGCTGGCGGCGCGGGTGCTGGAGCAGGAACACCGGGTCTATCCGGCGGCGCTGGCCTGGCTGGCGGCCGGGCGGGTGCGGATCGCGGCCGGACGTGCCATGGTGGCGGGAGCGGTGGCGCCGGGGACGGCTTTGCTGAACCCCTTGCCGGGACCGCTCGCGCTTCTTACACCGACGCCCCGAGTGGCGGGACCAGAATAGGGAAAAGGCCGTGGCCGAGCATCAGGAGTCTTACGAATTCAGCGCCGTCGAGACGAAGGACATCCTGGCCGAGCGGGAACGCGGCTGGGAGGGTTTCACCCAGTTCCTTACCTGGTCCTTGCTGGTGACGGCGCTGGTGCTGATCGCGCTGCTGGTCTTCGTGGCCTGACGCGGCCGAGGGCTGCAGACCCGGGGGGTCTGGGCCGGGCCATGAGCAATGCGGATCGGCCGCCGGGAAGCTTCCGGCGGCCGATCCAGCCTGCTCAGGCGACGATTTCGATGCCGGCGAAGAAGAAGGCGATCTCGGCCGCCGCATTCTCGGCGCTGTCCGAGCCATGCACGCTGTTCGCCTCGATGCTCTCCGCGAATTCCTTGCGGATGGTGCCGGGGGCGGCATTGGCCGGGTTGGTGGCGCCCATGATCTCGCGGTTCTTGGCCACCGCGCCCTCGCCCTCCAGCACCTGCGCCACCACCGGGCCGCTGGTCATGAAGGCCACCAGGTCGTTGTAGAAGGGCCGCTCGCGGTGGACGGCGTAGAACTCGCCGGCCTGCTCGGCGGAGAGCTTCAGGCGCTTCTGCGCGATGATGCGCAGGCCCTTCTCCTCGAATTTGGCGTTGATCCTGCCGGTGAGGTTCCGGCGGGTGGCATCCGGCTTGATGATGGAAAGGGTGCGTTCGAGGGCCATGGGAGCGTTCCATACATAGTGTCGCGGCCGGATAAGCGGGCTGAGGACTGGATGCAAGCCCGCCTCCCGATTGGCTCTCTCTCAGTTCAGTGTCCGCCCGGCGTTGTTGCCTTATAAAAACGTTTACATTTTTGGCCATTTGAGGCATAAAGTTAGCAAGTATATGCTCGCGAAATTCGCGATACTAAAGCTGAGTTTAAACGTAGTTAGGAAAAAACGGATGATAACGCCCGCTGGAGAGTTAAGTATATTCAGTTTTTCCGGCGCGATGATTTTAGATGAGGCAGCAGAAATATTCCGGATGGTAGGCAACTACAGGGGTCATAAGGTAGCGTTGCAACCTCCGGTTCGGATAGCCAAGCCGACTTGGAGACCTATCCCACAATTTGATTCGGAGAGCTTCGCTAATATTTTTGTCGGTTCGCCTCCGATGTCAGGACCATTTAAGATGGCGGCGCTGCCAAATCTTGTATTGGGCCAAGCCCCTAGTATAAAACTTGCTTTCGGCGATGAAGATGCTGGTCAGTTTAGTCGTTTCAAAGATACTTTAATCGTTGAATTCTACGGATCGCAGTCAACAGAAGTGAACTGCGAAAATTTCGTTTCTGCATTCACTGACTGGTTGCGCGTAAAATCAGGGCAGTGGTGGATAGGCGTGCCCGCTGAAGGCCTGACTGGCAATAAACATTTATTATTTCAAATGAGCGGAGATCAAAACGTAGAAAGTGCTCCAATCGCAACAGTAAGGCAAATTACACCTCCACAAACGGCGAAATCTATTTCGCCTGAAGTATGGAGCGAATCTTTCTTGCTGGCGTGCAAAGAGGAGTGGCCTGCCGAACACGAACTCACTTTTTGTGAAATTCAGCATCAATATAGCCTGAAAAATTGGCCAACATGCATAATATTGATGTGTTCCATGTGGGAGAGGCAGAGAGACAAAATACTTAAAGCTAGAAACATCAGTATCAAAAGCCTGAATGTTGGCGAAACTAATCTATTGAAACACATAACGGCAGGATTTGAAAAGAAATTTGGAAGGAACCTTTCCAAAGAAAAGCATTCTCTTTACGAATTTATGAAAGCTTGTTGGGCAGCAAGAGGTCATGCCGCACATGGGAAAAATATAATCTGGATTTACCAGGGAAAGAAATCGAAAATTGAAGATTTGCCGCCCGAAGAATTTCATTTCATGTGCCGATCTATTATCGATTGGCTCGAAGGGGTATTTGCAAATTCATAAAATTGGCCCAATAGATATTAGGTCAATTCCAGAAACCCGTTCAGGTAGGTGCTCATCTTGATCGACTGGGCCAGCGGGCTTGCGAGTCGCGCAGCCTTTTCTGCCTTATAGGGCCACCATGACCGTTCTGGCGATCCGCGACCTCACCCTACGCATAGCCGGCCGCGCCCTGATGGAGGGCGCCGACCTGATGGTGGACCCCGGCCGCAAGATCGGGCTGGTCGGGCGCAACGGCGCCGGCAAGTCCACCCTGCTGCGCGCCATCACCGGCGATCTGCACCCGGATGGCGGCGAGATCCGCCTGGCCGCCCGCGCCCGCATGGGCCATGTGGCGCAGGAGGCGCCGGGCGGCCCCGAAAGCCTGCTGGAGACGGTGCTCGCCGCCGATACCGAACGCGCCGCCCTGCTGGCCGAGGCGGAATCCCACCCGCCGCCGCACCGCGTCGCCGAGATCCATGAGCGGCTGATCGCCATCCAGGCCGACAGCGCGCCGGCCCGCGCCGCCACCGTGCTGGCCGGGCTCGGCTTCGACGCGCAGGCGCAGGAGCGGCCCACAGCGGAATTCTCCGGCGGCTGGCGGATGCGCGTGGCGCTGGCCCGGGTGCTGTTCCTGGAACCCGAATTGCTGCTGCTGGACGAGCCGACCAACCACCTCGACCTCGAAGCCACGATCTGGCTGGAGGGCTGGCTCTCGCGCTTCTCCGGCGCCGCCATCGTGGTGAGCCACGACCGCGAATTGCTGGAGCGCTGCGTCGATGCCATCGTGCATCTCGATCGCGGCAAGCTCACCCTCTATCCCGGCGGCTTCGAGAATTTCGTGCGCGTGCGGGCCGAGCGCCAGGCGCAGCAGGTGGCGCAGAACGAGCGGCTGGGGGCCGAGCGCGCCCGCATCCAGTCCTTCGTGGACCGGTTCCGCGCCAAGGCCAGCAAGGCCCGCCAGGCGCAGTCGCGCGTGAAGGCGCTGGAGCGCATGCCGGCGATCGAGGCGGTGGTGGAGGACAGCGTCACCCGCTTCGCCTTCCCCGAACCCGCCGCCCTGGCGCCGCCGGTGCTCTCCCTCTCGCAGGCCAGCGCCGGCTATGACGGGCGCGCGGTGCTGCGCGACCTCGACCTCCGGCTGGACCAGGACGACCGCATCGCGCTGCTCGGCGCCAATGGCAATGGCAAGTCCACGCTGGCGAAGCTCTTCGCCGGGCGGCTGCCGCTGCTCTCCGGCGGGATGCACCGCGCGCCGAAGCTGAAGGTCGGCTATTTCGCGCAGCACCAGACGGATGAGCTGGACCCCGCCGGCACGCCGCTCTCCCACATGCAGGCGGCGCTGCCCCGCGCCACGGTGCAGCAGTGCCGCGCCCAGCTCGCGCGCTTCGGCCTGGACGTGGATCGCGCGACGACCTTGATCTCCGCCTGTTCGGGCGGCGAGAAGGCGCGGCTGCTGCTGGCGCTCTGCACGCGCGAGGCGCCGCAACTGCTCATCCTGGATGAGCCCACCAACCACCTCGACATCGATGCGCGGGAAGCCCTGGTGAAGGCGCTGGCCGAATATGGCGGCGCGGTGGTGCTGATCTCGCACGACCCGCATCTGGTGGAGCTGGTCGCGGACCGGCTCTGGGTGGTGGGGGAGGGGAGGGTGCGCCCCTTCGATGGCGACCTCGACGACTACCGCGCCCTGCTGGCCGACCGCACCCGCGGCGGCAACCGCGCCGAGGCGGCGCCGAGGCGGCGGGAGGAGCGGCGCGGCCGGGCGGTCTCCCGCACCGCGCTGGCGCCGCTGCGTGACCGGGCGAAGCAGTTGGAGGCGCAGCTTGCGAAGCTCCAGGCGGAGGCCACGACGATCGACGCCGCGCTGCTCGATCCCCGCCTCTATGCCAACAAGAATGCCGACCTGATCGCCCGCGCCACCGCCCGCCGCGCCGCCGTGACGAAGATCATGGAATCGCTGGAGACCGAGTGGCTTGAATTGCAGGAGCAGTTGGAGGCGGCGGCCTAGATCGGCACGCCCGCAGCGGCCAACCCATCCATCCGGCGGATCGGCGGCATCCACACCACGCATTGGGCGGCGGGTCGGGCGGGGAGCATCTTGCGTGGCAAGGGAAGGGCGCATCGCCCACCCAGGACACGAAAGAACATCCCATGCTTCGCAACATCCTCTTCGCTTCGATGATCGCTTTCGGTGCGGCCGGCGCCGCCGTGGCAGCGGAGGGCCCGCGCCTGGTCGGCGGCGGCACCAATGCCGAGGTCGAGTACAGCGGCGCCCCCGAGGGCGTGGTGGTCGGCGGCGGCACCGTGCTGCTGCATGGCGGCGGCGAGAACCGCAGCTTCACCTATGGCCAGGTGAACGCCCTGCCTGGCCGCATCGGCCAGGTGGTCGGCGGCGGCGAGAATACCGAGGTGGTCTACCAGCCCAGCCTGCCGGCGACCGGCCTGGCCCGCGCGTCGGACGACGCCTTCCGTGGCTAGTGCAACCCCGTCCCGATCGGAAATGCGCGTTTCCGGTCGGGACACCGGATCGGATCATGGGCCGGCCTGGATGCTCCGGCGTCCAGGCCGGCTGCTTGAAGCCGGTCACATGCTCCCGTTGGCGCGTATGTTGCATAGACGATGCCACTTGGCTCTCGACACCGATTTGGCTGCTGAGGCAATGTTGTCGCTCGCGTGATACCGAGGCTTGGGACCATGTTGCATGGACTTGGCGGGCGGGCTGATTGCGGGTCCGAATAATTCATGGCGCGCGGCCGCTGCCGAATGCCAGGGACCCCGGCAATCCTCCCCCTTTCGGCTGAGCGCGCCTGTCGCCAAGGGCTCTCCGCCATGCCTGACAAAACCAAGCCGTTTCCCGTTCCTGCCCGAATACTTGCTGCATTGACCGGTTCCGACGTCGGGTATTTGAGGGCATTGCCGGAGCTGCCAGGAGGATGCGAGTCCCCGGGAGGACATCCCGCCAGGAACCCGGTCCTTTCCAGGTCGGACCTGTGCCAGGGCAGCGAACCCCAATGAAAAAAGCCGGGTTGGTCCTCGCCCTGCTTTGCCTCGGCGTGCTTGGCCTGGCCGGGTGCACGCCCGTCACCATCGGTTCCGGGTTGCCCGCCGCCGCGCCGGCCATCGGGCGCGACGCCTTCATCATGTCGGATGGCGCCAGGCTGCCCTACCAGGCCTGGCTGCCCCAGGGCAGGCCGCGGGCGATCCTGCTCGGCCTGCACGGCTTCGGGGATTATTCCATCAACGCCTTCGACCTGCCGGCGCCGCTGTTCACCGCCCGTGGAATCGGGGTCTATGCCTATGACCAGCGGGGGTTCGGCGCTGCGCCCCATCGCGGGATCTGGCCCGGCGGCGCCACCCTGGCGGGTGATGCGGCGGCGGTCACGCGGCTGTTGCGGGCGCGCCATCCCGGTGTGCCCGTCTACCTCATGGGGGAAAGCATGGGGGCTGCCGTCCTGATGGTGGCCGCCACCTCCGCGGACCCGCCGATGGTCGATGGCTATGTGCTGCTGGCGCCCGGGGTCAGGGGCCGTGCCAGCATGAGCCGGTTTTCCAGGGCTGCCCTCGAAGTGGCGGCCCGCGCGATTCCGGCGGTCGGCTTCCGCGGGTCGGCGCCCGGCTACGCCCCGACCGACAACGAGGAGGTGATGCAGCGCTGGTCGCGCGACCCATTGACGGTGAAGGAGTTCCGCGTCGATGTCGTCTACGGCTTGGTGAACCTCATGGATGATGCCGAGGCCGCCGCGCCCTACTTCAACGCGAATGCGCTGGTCCTCTATGGCGGGCAGGACCTGATCGTGCCGGAGCGTCCGATGCGGCAGTTCCTGCGGGCGCTGCCGGCGGCGGGGCCGCACCGCCTCGCCTTCTATCCGCATGGCCATCACCTGCTGCTCCGTGACCAGGAGCGCGCCCTGGTGGCCGCGGATATCGCCGCCTGGCTGGAGCGCCCTGACGCGCCGCTGCCCTCGCACGCGGATGCCGCGGCCAGGGATTGGCTGCGCGCATCGGTCGAATGAGCGGCGATATCCGGCCCGGCTACCCCGGCGGGCGCCGCGCGCTATAGGCGCGGAAGATGCCCAACTGGGTCTCGCAGGCGACCTGCACGAAGCCCGCCTGCGCCAGGCTCCGCTGGATCACCGCCGGCGGGACGCAGGCATCGATGGTATCCCAGTAGTATCGCATCAGCGTCTCGGCGCGGGTGCCGGCCCCGGCCAGGCGGCTCAGGGCGGGAACGACCCGGCCGAGATAGGACCGGACCGCGGCATAAGCGAGCCTGCTGTCGGGGCGCCCGATCTCCAGCAGCAGCAGGTTCCCGCCGGGCCGCAGCACGCGGTGGTATTCCGCGAAGGCGATGGCGAGGTCGGCCACGTGGCGCAGCGCGTAGCCCATGCTCACGAAGTCGAGGCTCGCATCGCCGAGCGGCAGCGCCTCGGCCCGCGCCTGGATGAGCGGGATGGCGAGGCTGCGCCTGGCCTCGGCCAGCATGCCCTCGCTCAGGTCCAGCCCGATGACGTCGCCGGGCCTGCCGGTGATGCGGACCGCCTCGCGCGCCACCAGCCCGGTGCCGACCGCGACATCCAGCAGCTTTGCGCCCGGCCGCAGCCCGGCCCGCTGCAACGCGCGCCTGCGGTACCAGGCCCCCGATCCCAGCGAGAAGGCGCGGTTGATCCTGTCGTAGGAGGCGGCGGTCTGGTTGAAGAGGTCGCGGACGAAGCCGTCCCGGTCCTGCGCGGCCGGGTGGTAGTCCAGCAGGGGCGGGTGCGGTGCGGACGGTCCGGCGCCATCCGCGGTCCCGTCCTGGCGAATCCTCGTGCTCTCCGCGCCATGCGCCATTGCCACCGCCGTATTGTCCCCCTGCCTCGCCCCGGCCTGCCGCGCGAATTCGGGCCAAACTATTCAGGAAGGCGATGCGAGACAACGCGGCATCGCCGCATCAGCGAAGGCCGGGCGCCCCCCGCCTCCCTGGGCGGCATGCAACCCCTCCTGTAGATTGCGCCCCCCGGTGGCTGGTATCCCCCGCCGGGCCAGAAGGGAACCTGCGATGCGCCTTGCCCGTCACCTCACGCCATTGCTCGGCCTGTGGCTGACGGCCTGCAGCACGGTCGGCTTCGACCGGCCCGGCGGCATCGCCCAGGCAGCCTATACCGATCTCATTCCGTATTTCGCCGAATTCTGCGCCCTGTCGCAGATCAAGCAGAAGCGCGGCTTCGGCGCGGAGATCCGCGGCGAGATCGGCGGCCATGCCGTCTTCTACCTGCATGGTGCCTGCCGCGCGGCGGAGCAGGGCCAGACCACCCTCCGGCTCTGCGACGAGCCCGCGGCGGAGCCGGCCGATGGCGTCGGGCTCAGCATGAACGCGCATTTCCGCAATGCGAAATGGATCGCAACGCCCGGCCGCGACTTCTTCTTCCACGGCAACATGGCGGCCGGGGAACCGCTCACCCGGGCCGGCTATGCCGCTGTCCAGGCCGAGGCCAGGCGCCTCGGCATCTATGACGGCATCGCCTTCCACAAGGAGGTCTTCGACGACATGCCCGAAGGCATGGCGCGGGAGACGTGGAAATACGAGGTCTCGGTCGCCACCGACTATGCCATCAGCCTCGGCCGCGGCCGGTTCTGCGCCCGCGTGCCGGTCAACCGGGCGCAACTGGCGGTGATGGTCGGCTTCCTGAACGAACAGAACGCGCCCTACCGTGAGGGACGCGAGGAATTCCGCTGGAGCCTGTTCCAGGACAACTGCATCCACCTGGCGCACAACGCGCTCGCCGCGGCCGGCGTCTGGGCGGAATGGCCGACCGGCCGGCCCTTCCTGCTGGCGATGTTCGACTTCCCGGTGCCGCGCAACGAATTCGTCAACCTGATGCGGCGCACCGGCGACGCCTCCCTGCTGGACCCGGCGGCGCTGCATGCCGATCCGGCGGCGCGGCGGGCGCTGCTGCAATTCGGCCAATTGCCGCTGCGGCCCGGCGCGCTGATGGAATCGCGGCCGCCGCAGCGGCCGAACGAGGTCTATGACACCGAACTGAAGCTGATCTTCTACGACGACCCGACCTTCGGCCCCTATCAGGGCTGGTTCGACGAGATCCAGGACGACCCGCGCCGGCACGACCTCCGCGGCAACCTGGCCTGGGTGGCGGGGCGCTATCGCGAGGCATTGGTGGAGCGCAGGCCGCTCGCCTGGTGGCTGGCCCGGCGCCCCGCGCGGGACGACCCGGCGGGCTTCGGCGAGACCTACCGGCATCTCTATGCGTTGCTGGAGCAAGGCGCGGCGGCGGTCGAGGCGCGGCTGGCCGGCCTCGACGCCGCCGGGCGCCGCTGAATGCGGCCATCGCGCACGCATCTCGTGCTGATCCCCACCTACAATGCCGGCGCGCTGCTGCTGCGCACGGTGCGGGAGGCGCGTGCGGCCTGGGCGCCGGTCTGGGTGGTGGTGGACGGCAGCACGGACGGCTGGGACGCGGCGCTGGCGCCGATCGAGGCGGGCGACCCGGGCCTGCGGGTCTTCCGGCTGCCGCGCAATGCCGGCAAGGGCGCCGCGGTCCTGCATGCCTTGCGGGAGGCGGACCGGCTGGGCTTCACCCATGCTCTGGTGATGGATTCGGACGGCCAGCACCCGGCCGACCGCATCGGTGAATTCATGGCGGCCTCCGCCGCCGCGCCCGAGGCCATGGTGCTGGGGCAGCCGGTCTTCGGCGCCGATGCGCCGCTGGAGCGGGTGCTGGGCCGGCGGCTGTCCAATTGGTGGGCGGATCTGGAGACGCTCTGGGCGGGCATCGGCGATTCGCTGTTCGGCTTCCGCGTCTATCCGGTGCGCCCCCTGCTGGAGGAAATGACCCGCCATCGCTGGATGCGGCGCTTCGATTTCGATGCGGAAGCGGCGGTGCGGTTGTGCTGGCGCGGGGTGCAGCCGATGAAGCTGCCGGTCCCGGTGCGCTACCTCAGCCGGGCCGAGGGCGGCGTCTCGCATTTCCACTATGTCAGGGACAACCTCCTGCTGGCCTTCATGCATCTGCGCCTGGTGCTGGGCTTCCTGCCACGGTTGCCGCGGCTGCTGCGACGCCGCTTGGCCGGCCGGCCAGGGTGAGTCCTGCCTGAAGGGCGGGCACCCGCCGCCGGCCGTGGCGCCGCTCCGGCGCCCTGGCCGAGGGGAAATTACGCGTGGCGTGCCACCGGGCGGCAATGCGGACAACCAGCGGCAGCCGGGCGGGCACCCGGCGCCAAACCCTTGCCACGGTTGCGTTACTCGCGGCCCGGGGCGGTTCGCCGCAGCGGGCCGGATGCTTTACAGGCATTCTCCTGCCCCTGTAATGTGCAGCATGGAGAGACCTGTGGCCGACCCGCATACTTCCTCGCCGGCACCATCCGGCAGCGCCGGTCAGCAGATGACCAATCAGCAGACGCCTGGTGAGCAGATGCCCGGTGAACAGACGGACGCAGAGCGCAAGCTCGCGGAACTCATCGTCGCCGCGCTGCAGCTTGAGATCGCGCCCACGGAGATCGAGCCGGAGGCCGCCTTGTTCGGCGATGGCCTCGGCCTGGACTCGATCGATGCGCTGGAACTCGCCTTGGCGATTTCCCGCGCCCATGGCATCGAGTTGCGGTCCGATGACCAGCAGAATCGCCGCATCTTCGCCTCCCTACGCAGCCTGTCCGCGCATATCGAGGCGTCCCGCGCTGCCGCCACGCCGCCTTGACCCGGCAATCCGGCTACCCGCTCGTCGAACGCCCACCGGGGGCCACGCTCTTCCGGCGCGACGGCCTGGCCATCTCCGCCGACGACCTGCTGCGTGACGCGGAAGCCCTGGCGGCCAGCCTGCCGCCGGGGCGCTACCTGCTGAACCTGTGCCGGGACCGCTACGCCTTCGCCATCGCCTTCCTCGCGGCGCTGCTGCGGGAACAGGTCTGCCTGCTGACCGGCGAACGCTCCGCCGCCGCGCTGGCGGGGCTCACCGCGGGCTTCCCCGGCTGCGTCGCAGCCGTCGACGATCCGGCGCAGGAATTGCCGCCAGGGCTGCCGCTGCATCTGGTGCGGCCGGGGGAAGCCGGCACTGGCCCGGCCGCGGGCAATCCGGTGATCCCCGTTGGGCGGCTGGCGGCCATCGTCTTCACCTCCGGCAGCACGGGGGGTACCGGTCGGCCACGAAAAGACCTGGGGCGCCCTGGCCGAGCGCAGCCGCGCCGCCGGCCTGCGGTTCGGCCTGGCGGAAGCCGCGCCGGCCACCGTCATCGGCACCGTGCCGCCGCAGCACATGTATGGTTTCGAGACCACGGTGCTGCTGCCGCTGCATGCCGCCGCCGCCGGCTGGTGCGGCCCGACCTTCTTCCCGGAGGATATGCGCGCCGCCCTGGCCGCGGTGCCCGAGCCGCGCCTGCTGGTGACCACGCCATTGCAGATGAGCACGCTGCTGCGGGCGGGGCCCGGCCTGCCGCGGCTGCGCGCCGTCATCTCGGCCACCGCGCCGCTCGATGCCGCGCTGGCCGCCGAGGCCGAGGCGCGCTGGCAGGCCCCGGTGCTGGAGATCTTCGGCGCCACCGAGGTGGGCTCCATCGCCAGCCGCCGCACCCTGGAGGGCGATGCCTGGGCCACCTATCCCGGTGTCGCGCTGGCGCCGGTGGCGGAGGGCGTCGGCATCACCGCGCCGCATGCGCCCGCGGTGCCGCTGGACGACCAGGTGGAGGCGCTTGGCCCGGACCGGTTCCGGCTGCTCGGCCGGCGGACGGATATCGTCAAGCTCGGCGGCCACCGCGCCTCGCTCGCCGGGCTGAACCGCATCCTGCTGGGGCTGGACGGGGTGGAGGATGGCGCCTTCGTCCTGCCGGAGGCCCTGAACCCCTCGGCGACGGCGCGGCTGCTGGCGGTGGTGGTGGCGCCGCAGCGGAGTGCCGACAGCATCCTGCAGGAGTTGCGCGGCAGGATGGACCCTTTGTTCCTGCCGCGCCGCATCATCCGTGTCCCCGCCTTGCCCCGCAACGAATTGGGCAAGCTGCCGCGGCAGCGGCTATTGGACCTGCTGGCGCAGTCGGACGCCTGCGCCAGCGGAGCGGCCTGATGCGGCCGGCCGGGCAATTCAGCATCGCGATGGAGCATCCCTGCCTCCCCGGCCATTTCCCGGGAAACTCGGTGGTGCCGGGTGTCGTGCTGCTGGAGGAGATCCTCGCGCTGGTCCTGGCGGCGCATCCGGGGCGGGTGGTTATCGGGCTGCCGCAGGTGCGGTTCCTCGTGCCGGTCCTGCCGGGACAAGTGGTGGAGGTCGCGGCCGGCCCGGTGGCGGGCGGCATCGGCTTCACCGGCGCGGTGGCGGGACGCGAGGTGCTGCGCGGCAGGCTGGAGCTGGGTTCCCCGCCATGACCACGGCGGCCTGGACGAAGCAGGTGGAAGGCGGCAGCGCCCTGCCGCTCCGCGCCCTGTTGTGGCTGGTGCTGCGGCTGGGCGCCCCGCTCGGCGCGCTGGTCCTGCTGCCGCTGACCGCCTGGTACCTGGCCACCGCCGGCGCCGCGCGCGCCGCCTCCCGCGACTATCTCGGCCGGGTGCTGGGGCGGCCGGCGCGGCTGGCGGAGGTGGCGCGGCATTTCCACGGCTTCGCCTGCGCGGTGCTGGACCGGGTCTTCCTGCTCGCCGGCCGGCTGGACGGCTTCGATATCCGCATCGAGGGGCTGGAGCATGTCCTGGCGGTGCTGGCGCGCGGCCAGGGCTGCGTCCTGCTGGGCGCGCATCTCGGCAGCTTCGAGGTGCTGCGCAGCGTCGCCCGCCATTCGCCGGTGCCGGTGCGGGCGATGATGTATCGCCGCAATGCCGGTGCGCTGACCGCGCTGCTGGACCGGCTCTCGCCCGGGCTCCGCGAGAGCGTCATCGAGATCGGCGAGCCGGGCAGCATGCTGCGGGCGCGGGAGGCGGTGGAGCGCGGCGAGATCGTCGGCCTGCTGGCGGATCGTTCGCCCCGTGGCGAGAAGACGGTGGCGGTGCCCTTCCTCGGCAGCCCGGCGGGTTTCCCGGCCGGCCCCTTCATCCTGGCCGCCAGCATGGCCGCGCCGGTGGTGCTGTTCCAGGGCCTCCGCACCGGGCCGCGCCGCTACACCGTGCGCTTCGAGCCATTCGCCGAGCGCCTGGCGCTGCGCCGGGCGAGCCGGGCCGAGGATCTGCGCGGCTGGGTCGGCCGCTATGCCGCCGCGCTGGAGGCGGCCTGCCGGGCGCATCCCTTCAACTGGTTCAATTTCTTTCCTTTCTGGGAGCACGGCCAGCATGCCGGACCCGATGCGGCGCCGTCCGGTCCTGTCGCTTCTCCTGTCCTGCCTGGCGGCGCCCTGGACCGCCCGGGCCCAGCCCGCGCCGGTTGAGGATGCCCCGCTCGACCTGGAGGCGCTGATGGCCCGCATGGCCGCGGTGCCCGAACGCCACGAGAGTTTCCGGGAGGAGCGGCGGCTCGCCGCGCTCAACTTCCCGCTGGTCATGACCGGCACGCTCCGCTACCGCCGCCCCGCGCATCTGGAGAAGCTGACGGAGACGCCGCAGCCGGAAAGCCTGGTGGTGGAGGGCGACCGGGTGGAACTGACCCTCGGCAACGAGCCGACCCAGATCCTCGACCTGGCGCGGGCGCCGGAATTGCGGGTGCTGGTGGATGCGGTGCGCGCGCCGCTCTCCGGCGACCTCGCCGCGCTCCGCCGCTCCTTCGCGGTGCGGGCCACCGGCACGCCGGATGCCTGGGTGCTGGAGCTGCAGCCGCTGGAGCCGCGCGCCGCCCGCTTCCTGCGCGCAGTGCGCCTGGCCGGCAGCGGCACCAATGTGCGGGAGACACTGCTGCTGCAGGCCAATGGCGACGTGCACCACATGCTGACCAGGCCGCTGCCCTGACCCCGGCAACCAGGCGTGCCTGGCCGGTGCTGGCGGCGCTGGCGGCGGCGGCGCTGCTGCTGGCGGCGGTGCTGCTGCTGGCGGTGCGGGTGCGCACCGACATGGCCGAGTTCCTGCCCCGGGGCGAGACCGAGGCCGCCCGGCTGGTGCTGCGGGAGGCCCGCGCCGGCGCCGCCACCGGCCTGATCCTGGTGGGCATCGAGGGCGCGCCCCCCGCCGATCTGGCACGGATCAGCCGCGCCATGGCCGAGGCCCTGCCCGCCACCGGCTTATTCTCCCTGGTCATCGGCGGCGAGGCCGCGCTGCCGGAAGCCGAGGGTGCGGCGCTGTTTGCCCGGCGCTACCTGCTCTCCCCGGCCAGCACCGCGGAGGCCTTCACCGAGCCTGCCCTGCGCGCGGACCTGGAGGCTCTGCTGCGGCAACTCGGTTCCTCCATGGCGCCGCTGGCGGTGCAATTCGGCCTGGCCGATCCGCCGGGCGCCTTCCTCGCCATGCTGCGCGGCTGGGCCGGCTCCAGCAGCGTGCGGGTGGTGGAGGGCGCCTGGTTCGCCGCCGGGCAGGACCGCGCCCTGCTGCTGGCGCGCAGCCGGGCCGGCGGCATGGATATCCCGGCGCAGGAGGCGGCGACGGCGGCGATCCAGGCGGCTTTCTTGGCGGCCTCGCCCGGCCCGGCCCGGCTGCTGGTGGCGGGGCCGGCAGTCTTCGCCCGCGATGCGGCGCGGGCCATCCGGGGCGATGTGGAGCGGATCGCCCTGCTCTCCACCGGGCTGGTGGCGCTGCTGCTCTGGTGGCGATTCCGCTCGGCCCTGGTGCTCGCGGCCATCGCCGTGCCGGTGGTGCTGAGCATCGCCGCCGCGGCGCTGGTGGTGCAACTGGGCTATGGCGCGCTGCATGGCGTGGCGCTCGGCTTCGGCATCACCATGCTGGGCGTCTCGCTGGACTATCCCGTGCTGATGATCGGCCACCGCAAGGCCGGCGAGCCGGCCATGGCGACAAGGGCGCGGATCGGCCCGGCCTTCGTCCTGGCGGTCATCACCGCGACGCTCGGGCTGGCGGCCATGGTCTTCTCCGGCTTTCCCGGCCTTTCGCAGCTTGGGGTCTTCTCCGCGGCGGGGTTGGCGGCGGCGGCGCTGGCCACCTGGTGGCTGCTGCCGCGGCTGGTGGTGGCGGCGGAACTGGCACCGGTCTCCGCCGGCAACCCGGCCTGGCTGGCGCCGGTGGAGGGGCTCAGGCGCTGGCGCCTGCTGGGGCTGCTGCCGGTGCTGGCCGCCGCGCTGTATCTCGCTGCGCGGGGCGGCCCGGACTGGGAGGGCGACCTGCAAAGCCTGAGCCCGGTGCCGGCCGCCTCGCGGGCGCTGGATGCCGAGCTGCGGGCCCAGCTCGGCGCGCCGGAGGTGACTCAGTTGCTGGTCATCCAGGGGGCGGATGCGGAGGCCGTGCTGCGGCGGCAGGAGGAATTGTGGCCCGTGCTGGAGCGCCTGCGGGCGGCGGGCGCCCTGGCGGGGGCGGAGCTGGCGGCCCGGCTGCTGCCGAGCATCGCCACCCAGGAAGCCCGCCGCGCCGCCCTGCCGGCGCCCGGGGAACTGGCCCGGCGCCTGGCGGCGGCCGGCGCCGGGCTGCCCTTCCGCCCGGATGCCTTCGCGCCCTTCCTGCAAGCTGTCGCCGCCAGCCGGGACCTGCCGCCGCTCCGGCCGGAGAACCTGGCCGGCACGCCGCTCGGCGCCCGGCTGGAACCCCTGCTGTTCCAGCGCGAGGGCCGCTGGCACGGGCCGGTCGCCCTGCGGGGGGTGCACGACGCGGCCGCGATCCGGGCGGCGCTCGATGGCCGGGAGGGCGTGGTCTATGTCGACATGCGCCAGGAGCTGGGCGGCATCCTCGCCCGCTATACCGCCCAGGCCTGGCATTGGCTCGGCTGGACCGGGTTGCTGGTGCTGGCGGTGCTGGCGGCGGGGCTGCGGGATGCCGGGCGGGTGGTGCGGGTGTTGGGCTCGGTCGTTGCGGCCCTGCTGGTGGCGGTGGCAGTGCTGACCCTTGCCGGCGCGCGGCTTTCCCTGCTGCACCTTGTCGCCTTGCAGCTTGTGGCCGGCATCGGCCTCGACTACGGACTCTTCTTCTCGCGCCCCCTGCTGGATGCGGAGGAAAGGGCCCGCACCTTGCGTACGCTGGTGACCTGCAACGCCATGACCCTGCTGACCTTCGGCCTGCTGGCGGCATGCCAGACCCCGCTGCTGCGCGATATCGGCTGGACCGTGGCGATCGGCGCGGTGCTCGCGATGGGCTTCGGCTTCCTCTTTGCCGGTGAGCGGCCCGCGCCGCGGGGCGCGGGGCAGCGCCGCTGATGGCCAGCCGCATGCGGCCGCTGGTGCTCTCGGCCAGCACCGCCGTCAGCGCGCTCGGCCAGGGCGCCGCGGCGCAGGGAGAGGCGCTCGCCGCCCGCCGGGGCGGGCTGCGGCCCAATGATTTCGAACCCGCGGTGGGCGGCTGGATCGGCCGCGTGGCGGGGGTCGAGGATGTCACCCTGCCGCCTGAACTCGCCGCTTATGATTGCCGCAACAACCGCTTGGCGGCGATGGCGCTGGCCGCCGACGGCTTCGCCGAGGCGGTGGCCGAGGCGCGGGAGGCCTATGGCGCCGGCCGGATCGCGCTGATCCTCGGCACCAGCACCTCCGGCATCACCGCGGCCGAGGAAGCCTACCGCCAGCGCGACCCGGAAAGCGGCACCCTGCCGGCGGGCTTCGACTATGGCCGCACCCAGGACCTCGCCTCCTTGGCCGGCTATGTGCGGGCGGCGCTGGGCCTGCGGGGGCCTTCGCTGGTGGTCTCCACCGCCTGCGCCTCCTCCGCCCGGGCCTTCATGGATGCCGCGCAACTCATCCAGACCGGGATCTGCGATGCCGCGGTGGTGGGCGGCGCGGACAGCCTCTGCCGCATGACGCTGCAGGGCTTCGCCGCCCTGGAACTGATCTCGCCCACCGCCTGCCGCCCCTGCGACGCGGCGCGCAGCGGCATCTCGATCGGCGAGGCGGCGGGCTTCGCCCTGCTGGAACGGGCCGAGGCGCCGCGCCGGGATGGCGGCGCCGGGCCGCGCCTGGCGCTGCTCGGGGCCGGGGCCAGCAGCGACGGCTACCACATGTCCTCGCCGCATCCGCGGGGGGCGGGCGCCATCGCCGCCATGCGCCAGGCGCTGGCGAGCGCCAGCTTGGCCCCGGATGCGGTGGACTGGGTGCATCTGCACGGCACCGGCACCCGCGCCAATGACGCGATGGAGGACATGGCGGTCATGGCGGTCTGCGGCGCGGATACGCCATGCAGCTCCACCAAGGCCTATACCGGCCATACGCTGGGGGCCTGCGGCATCCTGGAGACGGTGCTGGCCGGGCAATGCCTGGAGCGCGGCTTCGTCGCCGGCTGCCTCGACGTGACCGAGCCGGACCCCGCCTTCCAATCCCGCGTGGCGACCGCGAACCTGGAGCGGCCGCTGCGGTACGTACTGAGCAATTCCTTCGGCTTCGGCGGCATCAATTGCAGCCTGGTGCTCGGCAGCCCGCCGTGACGGTGCTGGAAGCCAACATCATCGGCGTTTCCGTCTGGGGGCCGGGGCTGGAGGGCTGGGCCGCCAGCCGGCCGGTGCTGGCCGGCGAGGCGCCCTATGAACCCCGCCCTTCGCCCGCCCCGCCGCCTGCCGTGCTGCCGCCGACCGAGCGGCGCCGCACCGGCCCGGTGGCCCGGCTGGCGCTGGTGGTGGCGCAGGAGGCCGCCGCCGCCTCCGGCCTGCCGCCGGCCAGCCTGCGCAGCGTCTTCGCCAGCAGCAACGGGGATGGCGTGGTGGTCGGCGGCATCCTCGATGCGCTGGCAACCATCCCGGCGGAAAGCCGGCCGGTCTCGCCGACGCAGTTCCACAATTCCGTGCACAATGCCGCGGCCGGCTACTGGTCCATCGCCAATGCCAGCGCGGAGCCGGCCACCTGCCTCGGCCTGCATGACGACACCTGGGCGGCGGGGCTCTTGAAGGCGATGGCCGAGGTGGTGGCGGATGCGGAGCCGGTGCTGCTCTGCGCCTATGACCACCCGCTGCCGGCGCCGCTGGATGCCAGGCGGCCGACGCTCGCGCCCTTCGGCCTCGGCCTGGTGCTGGCGCCGCCCGGCATCGGCAGGCCGCTCGCGCGGCTGGCGGTGCGCTACGAGGCCATGGCCGGCGCCGCGCCGCCGGTGCCGCGCATCGAGGGGCTGCGCCCGCTGGCCGCCGGCAATGCCGCGGCGCGCGCCCTGCCGCTGCTGGAGGCGCTGGCGCGCGGCGGCGCGGCGAGCCACTTTCTGCCCTATGGCGATGGCAGCCTGACGGTGACGCTGGCGCCATGAGCGGCCCCGCCGGGATCGCCGGGCTGGTGCCGCATGCCGGTGCCATGGTGCTGCTGGACCGGGTCGAGGCCTGGGATGCCGCCGGGATCACCTGCTTCGCCCGCTCCCATCTGGATGCCGCGAATCCGCTGCGGCGCGCGGGCCGGCTGGGGGCGGTGGCGGGCATCGAATACGGCTTGCAGGCGGCGGCGCTGCATGGCGCGCTGGCGGCCGGCGAGGTGCCGCAGCCGGCCGGCTATCTCGCCAGCCTGCGTGGCGTGGCGCTGCTGGCGGAGCGGCTGGACGACCCGGCGCTGGGCGCGTTGCGCGTCGCGGCCCGGCTGGAACGGCAGGAGGAGGGCGGATTGATCTACGGCTTCGAGATCGGCTCGGAGGCCGGGCGGATGCTGCTCTCCGGCCGCGCGGCGATCGCCCTGCCACGCCTGGCATGAAGCGGGCGCTGGTCACCGGCGGTGCCAGCCCGCTCGGCGCCGCCATCTGCCGCAGGCTGGCGGCGGAGGGGCTGCATGTGGTGGTGCATGCCCATGCCGGCCTGGCCCGGGCCGAGGCCCTGGCGGCGGAATTGCAGGCCGCCGGCGGCAGCGCCGAGGCGCTGGGCTGCGACCTCACGGATCTCGCCGCCACCCGCGCCGCCATGCTGCACCTGGCTGAAGCGGGCGTGCCGCAGGTGGTGGTGCACAATGCCGGCACGCACCAGGACGTGCCGATGGCCGGCATGAGCGAGGACCAGTGGCGCGGCGTGCTGGATGTCTCGCTCGGCGGTTTCTACGCGGCGGTGCAGCCCCTGCTGCTGCCGATGCTGGCGACCCGCTGGGGCCGCATCATCGCCGTCTCCTCCGTCACCGCGCTGCTCGGCAACCGCGGCCAGGTGAATTACGGCGCCGCCAAGGCCGGGCTGATCGGCGCGGTGAAATCCCTGGCGCGGGAGGTGGCGAGCCGTGGGGTGACGGTGAATGCCGTGGCGCCCGGCGTCATCGCCTCCCCTGCCGTGGACGCCGCCCTGGACCCGAAGCGCATCGCCGAGATCGTGCCGATGAAGCGCGCCGGAAGGCCGGAGGAGGTGGCGGCGCTGGTCGGCTTCCTGGCCTCCGCCGAGGCCGGCTACATCACCGGCCAGGTCATCTCCATCAATGGCGGTATGGCCTGAACGGCGCGCCCGGCGGATTTCGGCCGAAGCGGCGGGCGGAACAAACCTGCCCGGCAGGAAACCGCCCGGGCCCGTGACGGTTGGGGCCTGGTGGTGTATCGGCCCGGGTGACCGTGCCGGTGACGTGGCCGGCCCCCCGGCGCAGCCCGCGCCACGGGCAATACCTTTGCTTCAGAGGCCAAGATGATCCGCCGTCGTGCATTCCTGGGCGCAAGCGCGCTGACGCTTCCCACGCTCTCCGCCGCCCGGGCGCAGGCCCCCCGCCTTCCCGACGCGGCCGGTGCGCATCGTCGTGCCCTATGCGCCGGGCGGGGCCGTGGACCTCACCGCCCGCTTCCTGGGGGAGCGGCTGCAGCCCCAGCTCGGGCAGAACATCCTGGTGGACAACCGCGGCGGCGCCGGCGGCAACCTCGGCGCCGATGTGGTGGCCAAGGCCGAGAAGGATGGCTACACGACGCTGCTCGGCTCGGCCTCGATCCTCTGCGCCAACAAATTCCTGTTCCGCCGTTCGATGCCGTTCGATCCCATGCGCGACCTGGCGCCGGTGACGCGGGTGACCACCGGGACGGTGCTGCTGGTCGTCAATTCGGACCGGCCCTGGAAAACCTTCGCGGAGCTGATCGCCGCGGCGAAGAAGGACCCGGGCAAGATCACCATGGGCTCCTCCGGCACCGGCACGGTGAGCCACCTGACGCTTGAATCCCTGAAGCGCGCGGCCGGCGTGGACATCACCCATGTCCCCTATCGCGGCGGCGGGCCGGCCTTCCAGGACCTGCTGGCGGGCAATATCGACATGATGTTCGACGTCATCCCTGCCGCGATGCCGAATGTGCGGGAGGGCCGGTTCCGCCCGCTGGCGGTCGGCAGCGCCGAGCGCGTCACCTATGTCCCGGAACTGCGCGACGTGCCCGGCATGCGGGAACTGCTGCCGAGGTCCAACATGGACATCCAGAGCTGGTACGGGATCAACGTGCCGACCGGCACGCCGGACGACCGCATCGCCATCCTGCACCGGGCCATCACCGAGGTGGTGCGCTCCGATGCCTTCCGGCAGCGCATGGAACCGATCGGCTTCGCGCCCATCGCGGACGAGACGCCCGCGGCCTATGGCGCCTATATGCGCGAGCAGGAGAAGGTGTGGCAGGGCATGGTCGAGGCATCGGGCGCCACGATGGAATGATGGCGGCCCGGCGGGCAGGGGGCGGCTTGCATGGCCCCGCTGCCTGCCAGAGTGGATCGCCGCAGGGCGGAACCGCCCGGAGGCGTGAATCTGCGCTGCAAACAACAGCCTGCAGCGGCGTGGCGAACCATCAATTTGGCACGCCGTTGCAGGTCAGCCCCCGCGGCGCCCGATCAGCCGCGCCAGCACCATCAGCGCCACGCCGAGCGCGACGACCCCGTAGGTTTCCGGGTCCGACCGGACGGCCCCGATGATGGCGGCCGGAACCCAGAGCAGCGCGTCCCAGCCGAAGAGATGTGCGCCGAGCCCGAGCGCCACCAGCGCGGCACCGATGGTCCATAGCCACCTGGCCATTCCTGCATCCCTTCGGGCCCCGTCGCTTCGCCCCGCTGCCTCAACCGCTCCGCCGCGCCCGGTCACGCTCGATCGCATCCTCCACCAGGCGGCGGTCGCGCGCCGCTGCCTGCCGGTTCCGCACCACCACCACGGCCCAGAGGACCGCGAGGCCCCAGGTCAGCAGCCCCGGCACGAAAGGCAGGATCAGCAGCACCAGCCCCAGCGCCCAGAGCAGCGCGTTGAACAGCGCCTGGAAGGGGCGGCCCGCCAGCAGGATCGCCACGGGTGGCGCGAGGAAGGCCAGGAGATACAGCATGTCTCCAGAACCATCGGGCCACGGCCCGGTTGCGTCCAGCCAAGAAGTGCCGGTGGCGCTTGACGGCGTGGCCAAGGTCACGGAAGCATTCCGCCCATGTCCGATCCCAATTCCCCCGACGTCGCCATCATCGGCGGCGGGCCCGCCGGCTCCACCGCCGCGGCGATGCTGGCCATGGCGGGGCGCCGCGTCACCCTGCTCGAGAAGTCGGCGCATCCCCGCTTCCACATCGGCGAAAGCCTGCTGCCGCGCAACCTCGACATCCTGGAGCGCCTGGGCGTGCTGGAGGAGGTGCGCGGCATCGGCGTCCACAAGCCCGGCGCGGAATTCGTCTCCGACCGCACCGGCCGCAGCGCCGCCTTTCCCTTCGCCAAGGCGCTGAACCGGTCGCGCACCCATGCCTGGCAGGTGAAGCGCTCCGAGTTCGACACGCTACTCTTCGCCAATGCCCGCCGGCGCGGCGCGACCATGCTCGAGAATACCCGCGTCACCGATATCCGCTTCGGCGCGGTGGGGGAGCGCCCGACCGTGCTGGCACGCGATGCCGCGGGCGCGGTGCTGGAGCTCAGGCCGCGCTACCTGCTCGATGCCTCGGGCCGCGACACCTTCCTCGCCGGCCGGATGCGGGTGAAGGATTCCAACAAGTACAACAACACCGCCGCCACCTATGCGCATTTCCGGGGCGTCGAGCGGCGCGGCGGCGAGCTCGATGGCTATATCAGCATCCACCTGGCCGAGGATGGCTGGTTCTGGCTGATCCCGCTGCCGGGCGACATCATGAGCATCGGCTTCGTCGGCAACCAGTCGGCCTGGAAGGGTCGAAAGGGCAGCGCGGCCGAGCTGTTCCTGGCGCGCATCGCCGGCAGCCCCACGGTCGCCGCCCGCAGCCGGGGGGCGGAGATCGTCTCCGAGGTCTACAGCACCGGCAATTACAGCTACCGCGCCCGCCAGGGGCATGGCGACGGCTACCTCATGATCGGCGACGCCTATGGCTTCGTCGACCCGATGTTCTCGACCGGGGTGCTCATGGCGATGACCTCCGGCGAACTCGGCGCCGCGGCGGCCGATGCCTGGCTCGACGACCCGGCGCGCGGCCGCAGGCTGGCGGCCAGGACCAACCGCGAGCTGGCCCGTTCCATGGAGCGGATCAGTTGGCTGATCTACCGCGTCAACGACCCGGTCATGCGGTCGCTGTTCATGGCGCCGCGCAATACGCTCTGGATGCGCGACGGCATCATCAACATGCTCGCGGGCAACCTGTATGGCGAGTTGCGCGCCATCGTGCCGGTCCTGGCCTTCAAGACGGTGTACCAGGTGCTTTCGGCCCTGCACCGGATGGGCCTCGGCCCGGCCATGCCCGAGGCGATGCCGGCCGCGCCGCTGGGCGCCGCAGCGGCGGAGTGACGCGCCCGCCAGGGCGCCGGAGCATTCGGCGACCCGATCTGGCGGGGTGAGTCCGGCAGACGCTTCCCGCGCAGTTCCTGCTGATGACGGTCGCGATCCGCAACCATCTGCAAGCCGCGTCCTGCCGACCGGCCCCATAACCGGCACGAAGGATCGCGGACACGGTGGCCAGGCGCAATACCGTGTCTCGAAGGCTGATTCCCGAGAGATTCCCAGGCCGTGATCTTCCGGCGTGGGACCACCGCAACACTCGCGAGCAGGTGCTGTGCCATGTGTTGCAAGCCTGCTTCGGTGCCGCGTCATCCTGCGCTACCAGCGGCTGTCACCGGAACTGTATGACGCAACATTGGTTCTGCGCTGGCGTGCATTGCTGCGAGGAGGAAGATTTTGGCGGACGACGTGGATTGGAATGCGCTTGCTGCGCAGGTGATGGCCAATTACGAGGCCACCGGAAGCTGGTACGTGGGTGACGCAACCCCGCCTGTCTCACAGCCCGACCCCGTGCCGGAACCGGAGCAGCCCCCGCCCGTAGCGGAGCAGCCGCCGCCGGCCCCGGAACCGGCTCCTGTGGACTGGAATGCGATCGCTGCGCAGGTACTGGCCAATTACGAGGCCACCGGAAGCTGGTACATGGGTGACGCAACCCCACCTGTCACACCGTCCGATCCCGCGCCGGAACCGGAGCAGCCTCCGGCCCCGGGCACACCTGTGGAAGCGCGGCCAGGCTACACCGTCGTGCTGAGCGATGATTTCAGCAACGGCTATGACCATTCGCATTGGGGCGACCCCTTCCCGTTGCCCTACCCGAATGGCCCGTCCTCGAACGGCGCCTATATCTGGAACCCCGGCGACGTCAACGTGCGCGACGGCGAGATGCAGGTGACGATGACGCACCAGGCGGACGGGACCTGGACCACCAGCGGGTTCAATTCGTTCAAGGCAGGTGTGGGGATCCACTACGGCACGGTGGACTTCGATGCCCGCGTCGAGAGCGCGCAGGGCACCACGGCGGCGTTCCTCATGTGGCCGATGACGGATACCTGGCCGCCCGAGATCGACATCCTGGAGACGCCCAAGGGCGACGCGATGCATGTGCTCCACTGGGGCAACAGCAGCGCCGATGCCGATGTCATCATGGGCGGGCCAGATCCGTCGGACTGGCACCACTACACGCTGACCTGGCTGCCCGACCTCGTGAAGATCGAGACCGATGGCCAGTTGGTGGCGCAGTGGGATTACAATTCCCCTGATGTGCCGATGGGGTTCGGCATGATGGGCTTTGTCGGAAGCGGTTGGGACGGCTGGATGGGCGGGACGCCCGACGCCTCCACCCCACCGATCGTCACGGCACATCTGGACAATGTCGTCATGGCGCAGTGGAACGGCATCGCCTGAGAAGGACGCCGCGGCGCGCTACCTGCTCGCGCGCCGCGGCGGGCCCTGCGACCACGACGCCGGGCGGACCTTTGGAGTAATTCCAAGGGCCGCTGGCCTTGGCCATCGGGCGCGGCGTCCGCTGCGCCGCCGATCGATCAGGCCATCAGAAGGGCAGCCGCAGGGTGGCGCCCGGCGAGGGCAGCCGGAACCCCTGCGGCTGGCGGGTATCCGGCGAGGGATCGCCGCTGTGGAAGGTTTCCCCCTGGCCAAGCAGCGTGGGCGTTGGCACGCCGAGGGAGAGGCGCGGCTGCGGCAACCGGTCCTCCAGGGGCGGGCGGGCATTGGTGCTCGGCACCGGCGCCGGCTCCAGCCCTGGAATCCGGGAGGGCGGCGGCGGGCCATCGATCATCGGCGGCGCGGGCGGCGGGCCGGGCGCGGCCCGGGCGGGAGGCGCGGGCCGCTGCCGCCGCCGGCGTGGCCGTTCCGCCGCCACTGCCTCCCGCCCCACCAGCAACGCCGCCATGCCGAGCAGCCAGCCCCGGCGCGTCACGCCTGCGCATCCTTCCCGCATGCCCGCATGGCGACAATGACGCGGCAGCGGGCGGCGGGTTCAGCCGGGCGCGCTGCCCGTCGCGCCGGAGCTCCGTGCCAGCAGCCGCAGCAGCCCATGCACGCCGCGGAGCGTCGGCGCCGGCAGGCCGAGATGCCCGGCCAGTTCCACCAGCCCGCCCAGCAGCGGGCCGATCTCCATGGTCCGCCCCGCCTCGAGGTCCTGCAGCATGGAGGTGCGGAAGGCGCCGAGGCGGCGGGTCACAGCGATGCGCTCCTCCGGGTCCCGGGCGATGGGCAGGCCGATGCGGGCGCCGATCTCCGCCATCTCCCGCATCATCGCCAGCACCAGGCCGCGCGCGCCCCCGTCGTCGAGCAGCGCCACCGCATCGGCGCGGGCCAGGGCGCTCAGCGGGTTCATGTTGGGATTGCCCCAGAGCTTCAGCCAGATCTCGGCGCGGATATCCTGAACCACCTCGGCCGGCACGCCGCCCGCCCGGAACTCCGCCGCCAGCGCCGCCACCACCTCGCCTCTGGTCCCGGAGGGGTCGCCGAGCAGCAGCCGGTCCGCCTGCAGCACCCGCACCTGCCCCGGCGCCTCCACCCGGCTCGCCACATGCGCGACGCCGCCGATCACCCGCCCGGCCGGCAGCGTCCGGGCCAGCGTGCCACCGGGATCGACGCCCTCCAGCGTCAGCCCCTCCGCCGGCCCACCGAAGCCTTCGAAGAACCACCAGGGGATGCCGTTCTGCACCGCCAGGACCAGCGTCTCCGGCCTGAGCAGCCGCAGGATCAGCGGCAGGGCACCCGGCAGGTCGTGGCTCTTCAGGCCGAGCAGCAGGAGATCGGCGCCGGCCAGGGCGGCCGGATCATCGCTGGCGGGCAGGCGGAAGGCCCGGCGCCGCTCGCCCTGCAACAGCACCAGCCCGTGCCCGCGGAGCGCCGCCAGGCTCGCGCCGCGGGCCAGCAGCCCCACCTGATGCCCCGCCTCCGCCAGCCCGGCGGCGAGCCAGCCGCCCACCGCCCCGGCGCCCAGCACCGTGATCCGCATCGCGCCCCTCCTGTCCCGCGCCGATCCGCGCCGCCCTCCGGTGCCGATCAGCTCCTGGGGGTGGAGGATAGGGCATGTCCGGCCGGAAGCGGGTGGGATGACCGGCAGGGGACACACCCCGTTTGGTTTCGATCGGTGCTTGGTGCGCCGGGGACCGATGCTTAGGCTGGCCGCATGCGAATCAGCCGCCTTGCCCCGCCGCCTGCCTTCGCGGACCATGCCCCCCGGCTGGGCTTGGCCGGCGGGGATGCCGCGGCTGCGGCGCATTCCTCACCCTCGGCTTGGTGCCGGAGGCCGCTGGTGCCGGGCACTGCCATGGCCTGCCCCGGCTGCCGCTGACTATGCAGGGACAGAGCGGGCCGGGGCGGCGCCGGGTCGTCCTGGCACTGGGCACCACCCAGACCTTCGCCTGGGCTTCGAGCTACTACCTGCCGGCCATCCTGGCGGTGCCGATGGCGGCCGAGCTAGGCCTGTCGCGCAGTTGGATCTTCGCCGCCTTCTCCGGCGCGCTGCTGCTGACCGCGCTGCTCGGGCCGCTGGCGGGCCGCGCCATCGATGCACGCGGCGGGCGGGATGTGCTGTGCCTCTCCAACCTGATCCTGGCGGCCGGGCTGGTGCTGCTGGGGCTGGCGCAGGGGCCGCTGCTGCTCGGCGCCGGCTGGGCGGTGCTGGGGGTCGGCATGGCCTTCGGGCTCTATGACGCCGCCTTCGCCACCCTGGCCGGGCTCTATGGGCGGGAGGCGCGGGGGCCGATCACCGGCATCACGCTGATCGCCGGCTTCGCCAGCACGGTGGGCTGGCCGGCCTCGGCGGCGATGGAGGCCGAGATCGGCTGGCGTGGCGCCTGCCTGGCCTGGGCGGCGCTGCACCTGCTGGTGGCGCTGCCGCTGAACCGGCTGCTGGTGCCGCCCGCCCCGCCGCCGGCCCCGCCCGGCACGCCGGAGGTCGCGGCCGCGCCGGCGCAGCGCGGCGCCATGGCGCTGCTGGCCTTCATCTTCGCGGTGGTGGGGCTGGTCTCGACCGGCATGGCGGCGCATCTGCCGCGGCTTTTGCAGGAGGCCGGCGCCACGGCGGCCGGCGCGGTGGCCGCGGGGGCGCTGATCGGCCCGGCGCAGGTGGCGGCCAGGCTTGGTGAATTCGCCTTGCAGCGGCATCTGCGGCCGCTCTCGGCGGCGCGGCTCGCCACCCTGCTGCATCCGATTGGCGCGGCGCTGCTGCTGGCGCTGGGCGGGCCCGCCGCGGCCGCCTTCGCGGTGCTGCACGGGGCGGGCAACGGGATGCTGACCATTGCCCGCGGCACCCTGCCGCTCGCGCTGTTCGGGCCGGCGGGGTATGGGCTGCGGACCGGGCTGCTGGCCGCCCCGGCGCGGCTCGCCCAGGCCGCCGCGCCGCTGCTCTTCGGCGTGCTGCTGGATGCCTGGGGGGCGGGCATGCTGCTGGTCTCCGCCGGGCTCGGCCTCGCCTCGCTGGCGGCGCTGCTGGTGCTGCGGATGCCGCGCGCAGTGACGCCGGCGCGGTGAGCGGCCGGTTGCCGCCTGCTCCGGCATCGTCATGCTCCTCCGCTCCTGATCGGCTGCGCGGGGCCAGGATGCCGCCATTGCATGGCGTGGCCTGGACGGCACAGGGGCGCGGGATTCCGGGATGCCCCGGGGCAGGAATCGTTTTGCGGGCAACGGCCGCGTGATATGGGCGTTGCGGCATTGCACGGGACAAATTGTCGAGCAGGAGCCTGAAGGATGGAAGCCCGGGAGACGAGGTGGCGCGGCGCGGCAGGAAGGGCAGACAATTCGGCGTTTCGCGCCGGCGCGTATTTCCCTGAGGCTGCCGGCTGCTGAATCTGGCAAGCTGGCACCACGACTCGCAACTTCACAGCATTCAATGGCGGGCATCATGGCCGATGGCAATTACTCCCCCGAGGAACACCCCCTGCGCTTCGACCTGCTGACCGCCAACCCGGTCTACAAGCCCTTTCGCTACCCCTGGGCCTATGACGCCTGGCTGACGCAGCAGCGCGTGCATTGGCTGCCGGAGGAGGTGCCGCTCGCCGATGACGTGAAGGACTGGCAGAGGAACCTCAGCGCCGCCGAACGGAACCTGCTGACGCAGATCTTCCGCTTCTTCACCCAGGCGGATGTCGAGGTGAACAACTGCTACATGAAGCAGTATTCCCAGGTGTTCAAGCCGACCGAGGTGCTGATGATGCTCTCGGCTTTCTCGAACATCGAGACCATCCACATCGCCGCCTATTCCCACCTGCTGGACACGGTGGGAATGCCGGAGATGGAGTACTCGGCCTTCCTCAAATACAAGGAGATGAAGGACAAGTACGACTACATGCACGGCTTCACGGTGGACAGCAAACCGGAGATCGCCAAGACCCTGGCCGCCTTCGGCGCCTTCACCGAGGGGCTGCAGCTTTTCGCCTCCTTCGCCATCCTCATGAACTTCCCCCGCTTTAACAAGATGAAGGGGATGGGGCAGATCATCTCCTGGTCGGTGCGGGACGAGACGCTGCATTGCCTCTCCATGATCCGGCTGTTCCGCACCTTCGTGCAGGAGAACCCGGAGATCTGGACCGAGGAATTGCGCCGCGACATCTATCTCATCTGCGCCACCATCGTGAACCACGAGGACGCCTTCATCGACCTGGCCTTCGAACTGGGCGGCGTCCAGGGCCTCGATGCCGCGGATACCAAGCAGTACATCCGCTTCATCGCCGATCGGCGGCTGCAGCAGCTTGGCCTGCAACCGCTCTTCCACATCGAGAAGAACCCGCTGCCCTGGCTCGACGAGATGCTGAACGCGGTCGAGCACACCAATTTCTTCGAGAACCGCGCCACCGAATATTCCAAGGCCAGCACCTCGGGCACCTGGGAGGAGGCCTTCTCGGACAGCACCTTCTCCTCGCCGCAACCGGCCGGCGCGATCCTGGAAGCCACGCCGCGGCACTGAGCCGCGGGGGCGCCGGGGCCGCCATACCGGTTTCGGCGCACCGGAAAACAACGGCTTGGTGGCCTGCCTGTCCCTGGAAATTCGCGGGCGAAGTTCAGGGGCAGGCCACTGGCGTCTGGCCGTGATCCGTCTTGCCCTGGCGGTTGCGGCCAGTCGCGGCTATCTAGCCTGCCATGCTCCGTACGATCCGCCTCTTCTCCCTGTTCCTGGCCCTGCTGGTAGGCGGGGTCTGGGCCTATGCCTGGGTGACCCGTGCCCCGGGGGAGGGGCTGGCGGAGGCTTTCGCGGGCCGGCTTGGCATGCTCTTCGGGGGGCAGCAGGCGCCCATCCCCTCGGCCGGTGGCATCCAGCTTCCCCAGGGCACCTCGCTCGGCGGGCCCTTCAGCCTGACCGACCAGACCGGCCGGGCGGTGACGGAGCGCGACTTCGCCGGGGGCTGGATGCTGATCTATTTCGGCTATACCTACTGCCCGGATGTCTGCCCGACCGAACTCGGCACCATGGCCGCCGCGGTGGATGCCATGGGCGCCGCCGGCGAGAAGGTGGTGCCGGCCCTCATCACGATCGATCCGCAGCGGGATACGCCGGCGCAACTCGCCGATTACGTCGCCCGCTTCCATCCGCGCATGCTGGGGCTGACCGGCACGCCGGAGCAGGTGGCGGAAGTGGCGCGGCGCTACCGGGTCTATTTCGCACGGGTGCAGCGGGCGGAGATGACGGACTACCTGATGGACCATTCCAGCTTCATCTACCTGGTCGGACCCGATGCGCGGGTGCGGTCGCTGTTCCGGCCGGAGATGCGGCCGGAGGACATCGCCGCCGCGGTAGCGGCGCAAATGGGTGGGGCGGCGCGCAGGAACAGTTGACGCGACCGCATCGCATGGTCGACCAATGCGTTTGTGTTTCATATCTGCTGGCCCGTTCCGCAGCGCTGCGGCGGTCCAGGGCAGGGGGGCCGGCATGATGGACGAGGACACGGAACAGGACGGGCCGCGCGACGGGGCGCGCAGCGCCAATGCGCCGCGGCACAGCCGCCGCCTGTCCGACAAGATCCTGATCGCCTTCCACCACGCCTGCGACCAGGCGGATTACGAGGTGGCCGAGCAATTGCTCCGCATCCTGGAAATGATGCTGACGCGTCGCCCGACCTCGCCCGACACCAACCGGCGCCGGAACATGGAGAGCCTGGTCGCGGCGCATGAGCGGCTCTGGCACCTCCGCCACCCCGAGGCCAGCGACCGCTAGATCCTCCCTCCGCCAGCCGGGGGGGGCGGCTCTCGGGACGCATCGCGCCAGGGCCGCGGGCACCAGGGCCGGGCAGCAGCAGGAGGCGGGTATGGAACTCAGCGCGACCGAGGCCGGCGCAGGCGATCCCGTGCTGCTGCTGCATGGGCTCTTCGGCTCGGCCGGGAATTGGGGCGCGATCGGCAAGCGGCTGGCGGCGGGGCATCGGGTGATCGCGGCCGATCTCCGCAACCACGGGGCCTCACCCCACGCTGCCGCCATGGACTACCCGGCGATGGCGGCGGATGTGGCGGAGACGCTGGCGGCGCGGGGCGCCATGCCGGCCGCGGTGCTCGGCCACAGCATGGGCGGCAAGGTGGCCATGGCGCTGGCCCTGGCGCGCCCCGGCCTGGTCACGCGCCTGGTGGTGGCGGATATCGCCCCGGTCGCCTATCCGCCGTCGCTGCGCGGCTATGTCGAGGCCATGCAGGCGCTGCCGCTGCGCGCCGGCCTGACGCGGCGGGAGGCCGATGCGGCGCTGGTAGCGGCGGTGCCGGAGCCCGGCATCCGCGGCTTCCTGCTGCAGAATCTGCGCTTCGGGCAGGACCCGCCCGAATGGCGCCTCGGCCTGGCGGAGATCGCCGCCGCCATGCCGGTGATCGAGGGCTTCCCGGAATTCGGCACCCCCCTATCCCGGCCCGACCCTGGTGCTGGCCGGCGAGCGTTCGCGCTACATCCGGCCGGAGCACCATGCCCGCATCCGAGCCCTCTTCCCCGATGCCCGCTTCGCCACCGTGCCCGGCGCCGGCCATTGGGTACATTCGGAGAATCCGGAGGGCTTCCTGGCGCTGATCGAGCCCTTCCTGGCAGGCGGCTGACGCCTTTATTGCGGCTTGAAGACGCTGCGCTTCGCCGCATCCGCGGCGCGCCAGAGATACCAGGCGGCGGCGCTGCGCCAGGGGCCCCAGGCCAGGCCGATCTCGGCCAGGGCCTTGGGCTTCGGCTGCTCATCCAGGCCGGCGGCGACGCGCCAGCCCTCGCGCACGCCGAAATCATCCACCGGCAGCACATCGGGGCGGCCGAGCGTGAAGATCAGCAGCATCTCCACCGTCCAGCGGCCGACGCCGCGGATCGCCACCAGCCGCTCGATCAGCGCCGCATCCGAGAGGCCAGCGCAGCCCTCCCGCGTCGGCACCAACCCGCCGGCCGCCTTCTCGGCGATGTCGCGGATGGCGGCCACCTTGCTGCCGGAGAAGCCGCAGGTGCGCATCGCCTCCGGCGGCAGGGCCAGCACCAAGCCGGGCGGCGGGAAGGCATGGCCCGGAAACAGCGCGAGGAAGCGGCCGAGAATGGCTTCCGCCGCGCGACCATGCACCTGCTGATGCGCGATGGCGCGCACCAGCGCCTCATAGGGTTCGCGCGGTACTGGCTCCAGCGTGCAGGGGCCGATCTGGCGGATGACGCGCTTCAGCACCGGGTCGCGCCGCAGGTGCCGCAGCGCGCCGGCCCATTCGGCCCGGGGCTTGCCCGGGGCCGCGAGGGCGGCGGCACCGCCGACGAGTTCGACCATCAGCGGCTCCGACGCAGGGACATCAATCCACCGAAAGCTTCGCGTCGCGGGCCAATTGGGTCCAGCGCGCGTGCTCCCGCTCCAGCCATTGCGGCAGTTCCGCCGTGGGCACGACCAGGGGATCGACGAAGGCGCCGCGCAGCCGCTGCTGGGTGGTCTCGTCCATCGCCTGGTTGAAGGCGGACTGCAGCCGCGCCAGCACCTCGGGCGGCGTGCGGCGATGGACGAAAAGGGCGTTCCAGACCGGCAGGTCGTAGCCGGCGATCCCCGCCTCCTGCAAGGTCGGCACATCGGGCAGGGCGGAGGCGCGGCGGCCGGTGGTGACGGCCAGCGCCCGGAAGGCGCCCGCCCGGATCTGCGTGGTGGAGGTGGCGGTGGTGTCGAAGAGGAAGTCGAATTCTCCCGCGAGCAATGCCGCCACCGCCGGCGAGGAGCCGCGATAGGGCACGTGCACCGCCTCGAACCCCGCCGCTTTCATGAACATCACCGCCGAGAGATGCGAGGAACTGCCATTGCCGACCGAGCCATAGATCAGATTGCCGCGCTTGCCCCTCGCCACCAGCTCGGCCACGGATTTCACGTCCAGCCGGGAAGGGTTCACCGAAAGCACATTCGCCATGTCGGCGATGGTGCCGATGGTGGCGAAGTCCCGCACCGCATCGACGCCGGAATTGGCATAGAGCACCGGGTTCACCCCATGCGTCGCGGCGGTGCCGAGCAGCAGGGTATAGCCGTCCGGATCGGCCTGGGCCGCGGCCTGCACGCCGATATTGCCGCCGGCGCCGGCCCGGTTCTCCACCACCACCGGCTGACCGAGGCGCACCCCCAGCGGCTCCGCCATGATGCGGCCCATGAGGTCGGTCACGCCGCCCGGCGGATAGGTGACGATGATGCGCAGCGGCCGGTTGGGGAAGCCTGGCTGCGCATGCAGGGCGGGCGCGGCCAGCAGCCCGGCCAAGGGGGCACCGAGCAAGGCGCGTCGTGTGGTCATGTGTTCTTTTCCTCCCGGCGTCCACTGATAGAGACGTAGCGCGGCCGGCCTAGCGCAGCAACCACACCGCCAGCGAGCCCAGCCCCACCACCAGCGCCATCGAGGGCAGCAGCAGCCGCCAGATCTGCCCCGGCCGCGTCCCGTCGGCCAGCAGGCCGCAGATCAGGGCCAGCACGCCGACGCTCATGCCCGCGCCCGCGCCGCCGGCGAAATTGTGCAGGCCCGGCGCAAGCGCCGCCGGCAGGCCCGCCGCCTGGCCGAGCCCCGCCTGCACCGGCATCAGCGCCGCATTCGATCCTACATTGCTGCCGGTGATCATGCCGGAGAGCAGCCCCATCGGCGTGATCGCATAGGGCGCCAGCGGCCCGAGCCCCGCCACCGCCGCCGCCGCCAGCGCCGCCGCCGCGCCGCTGCCCGCCAGCACCCGCCCCAGCACCACATAGAGCAGCATGGCCAGCGCCGGCCGCAGCGCCCGCCGCAGCGCCGCCCCCGCCCGGGGCCCGCCATCCCGGTGCCGCAGCAGCAGCGCCGCCGAGACCAGCCACAGCACCACGGCCACATGGGTCAGCGGCAGGCCCGGGATTCGGCGAAGGGCCGGAAGGCCGGCGCATCCCGCCAGAGCCGCGCCAGCAGCAGGCAGGCGGTGAGCAGCAGATAGGGCGCGGCGGCGCCGAGCGCGGCCACCAGGTCGCGCGGCGGGTCGGCCCGCCACAGCGCCCAGACCAGCACCGGGCCGCTGGCGAGAATCCCCGCCACCTCGAAGGGCAAAGTGAGGTTCGCCAGGATCAGCAGCGTGGCCATGCTGCCCAGCATGGCAAGCTGCACGGCGCGCTCCCGCCCCGCCACCGGCACCCCGGCCCGCGCCGAAAGCCCCCAGAGCACCGGCCCCATCAGCACCAGCCAGGCGGCATTCGGCCAGGCCGCCACCATTGCCACCTGCTGCGCCGGCACCCCCGCCAGCACCGCGCCGAGCGCTGTCCCCGGCCCCAGCCCGCCCCAGGGCACCAGCACCAGCGCCTGCAGGGCCAGCGCCCCGGCCACGGCGCCGGAGCCCGGCGGGTGCGGCCGGGCGCCATCGCGCCCATGGTCATCCGCCCCGATCCCCATGCCGCGCAGCGCCGTCAGCGCAAAGACCGCGCCCACCGCGAAGCCGGTCACGCTCTCCAGGAAGGCGCCCATGGGCAGGGTGACGGCGAAGACGCGGGCGGCGGTGGCGGGGCGGGGCGCCGGCGCCCCATCGCCCGAGACCGCGGCATGGAACAGCAACCCGCCCGCCACCACCGCCACCGGTTGCAGCGCCAGGAAGGCGCCGCGCAGCACCTCCATCGCCAGGAAGCCCGGCAGCGCCGTGCCCGCGGGCAGCGAGACCAGCGCCGCCGGCACCGCCGCCACCAACGCCACCAGGCAGGCACCGACCGGCCCGGCCCGGCCGCTGCCGAGCAGCAACAGGAGAAGCAGCAGGGGCAGGGCCTGGAGCAGCAGGGTCATGCCGGCATCCTTGCCGGGGCGGGCCGCTCGCGCCAGGGTGGGGCCTGCATGACAGCCCCGAGCCTCTATGCCGCCTATGGCAGCAATCTCTGGTATGCGCAGATGGCGCGGCGCTGCCCCGGCGCCACGGTGGCGGGGCAGGCGCTGCTGCCCGGCTGGCGCCTGGTGCTGCGCCGCTTCGCCCTGGTCGAGCCCGACCCCGCCGCCGCCTGCCCGATCGGGCTATGGCATGTGACGCCCGGGCACCTGGCGGCGCTGGACCGCTACGAAGGCCCGCATTGCTACCGGCGTGACAGGCTGGCCCTGCCGGCGCCCGTGGCGGGTCTCGGCGAGGCCTGGATCTATCACGAGATCATCGACCGCCCCGGCCCGCCAGCCGCGGAATACATCCGGCGCCTGCGCGACGGCTACCGCGACTTCGGCTTCGACCCCGCCCCGCTGGAGGCCGCGCTGGCAGCCGCGTGCCGCGTGGCATAGGCCGCGCTGCCCAGGGCCAGCCCTCCGCTCACGCCACCTGCAACAGCCCTGCCAGCAGCCGCGCCCGCGGCACCAGGCTGTCGAGGATCAGGTGTTCCTCCAGCGTATGCCCGCCGGCGCCCTGCACGCCGAGCCCGTCGAGCGTCGGCACGCCCATGGCGCCGGTGAAATTGCCGTCCGAACCGCCGCCGCTGCTCTGGCTGCTGATGTCGAAGCCGATGCGCTGGGCGATGCCGCGGGCGGTGGCGTAGAGCGCCATGCCCCGCTCGTCCGGCTCCCAGACCGGCCGCGTCACGCCGCGCGTCACCGCGAGCTGCACGTCGTTGCCGGTGGGGCGGAGCGAGAGCATGCGCTCCACCGCCTCATCGAGGTCCTCCTGGCGCTTGGCCATGGAGAGGCTCTCGGCGTCGCAATGGGTGGCGACGCAATTCACCCATTGCCCGCCATGGATGACGCCGATGGAATAGGTGACGGCATCCGAGGTCATCGCCTCGATCGCCACCACCTGGCGGCACATCTCGCGGATCGCGCTGCGCCCGTCCGCCAGGCGCGCCCCGGCGTGGCTCGGCTTGCCTGTCGTGCGCAGGTTGAAGCGGGCGATGGCGTAGCGGCCCGTCACCACGCCGCCATCCGGCCGCGCCGGCTCCGGCACCAGCACCACGGCATGGCGCGCCGCCTCGGCCTCAATCAGGTCGCGGGTGGAGGGGCTGCCGACCTCCTCGTCGCTGGTCAGCAGCACCGTCACCGGCCGGCTGGTGGCGATGCCGGCGCGCAGCAATTGCCGGATCGCCTCGATGGCGATGTAATTGCCGCCCTTCATGTCGTAGATGCCGGGGCCATAGACCCGGTTGCCCTCGCGCCGCCAGGGCAGCGGCCCCAGCGTGCCGATCGGGTGCACCGTGTCGAGATGCCCCATCACCAGGATGCCGGGCTCATGCGCGCGCGGATGCGGGAAGCTGGCGCGGAGGCAGGGGCCATAGCCCAGCCGGCCCGGGATGGTCTCGATCCGCGCGCCCATCAGCGCCAGGTCGCGCCCCGCGATCTCCATCATGCGGGCCACCGCGGCGGCATCGAAGGTCGGGCTTTCGCATTCCACCCAGCGGCGGAGGCCGGGCAGCATGGCCTCGGCATCGAAGGGCAGGTCGAGGGCGGGCGCGTCCATGCGGGATTTCCTCAGATACGGTCGGGCCGGCAGCCTGCGGCCGCAGGGCCGTTGCATCAAGGGTGCCCGGCCGGCCTTTCTTCCGCCTTCTTTCTCTGCCGGCCAGGCGCGGGCACTGATAGAATGGGTCCATGACCCCACCCCCCGTCTCGTGCCCCAGGCCGGTCCCGCTGTCTGGACCGGCGCCTCGCTCTCCCCCGCCGATTGGATGCTGCCACTGGGCGCGGAGGCCGCAGCCGAGCTTGCCGCCACCGTCGCCGCCCTGAACAACCGCCGGCCGGAGCGGCCGGAGGATGCGCCCCTGCCGCATCTCGGCCCGATCCTGCAGGGCGTGGCGGAGCGGCTGGAAAATGGCCGCGGCTTTGTCCTGCTGCGCGGCCTCAGCCTGGAGCGGCTGGAGGCGGAGATGGCGGTGGAAGCGGCGCTGCTGGTCCTGGCCGCGCATCTCGGCACCGCCCTGCCGCAGGACGGGGACGGCACCCTGGTCGGCCGCTTGGCCGGGCCGACGGCGGAGGCGGAGGCGCCGGCCCGCTTCCATGCCGACCCCGCCGATGCGGTGGGGCTGTTCTGCCTCGGCCAGCCGCGCGAAGGCGGCAGCATCACCCTGGTTTCGGCCCCCGCCCTGCACAATGCATTGTTGAAGGCGGACCGCACCGCGCTGGCGGTGCTGCATGCGCCGCTGCCGCACCGCGCCCCGGAACCCGGTGCCGAGCCACGGCTGCTGCCGGTCTTCAGCACCACCAGCGGGTGTTTCGTCGGCCGCTACGACCGCGAGGCGATGCCCGAGACCCTGCCCGAGCCGGCCCAGATCGCGGCGCTGGCGGCGCTGGACGCGGCGGCGGCGGCGCCGGGCCAGGCGCTGTCGATCCCGCTGCATGCCGGCGACCTGCTGCTCTACAACCCGCAACTGGTTTGGAAGCGCGTCCACGCCGGCGAGGCCAGCGCCGCCGATGCGGCGGAGCGGACCCTGCTGCGCCTCTGGCTCGCCACCCCCTTCTCCCGCGCCCTGCCGGAGAGCTTCCGCGCGGTCTTCGGCGAGATCACGGCCGGCGCCACCCGCGGCGGCGTGCCGGCGGCGACGAAGATGGTGGGAGGCTGAGGCCGGCGGGCAGCGCCGCCGCTATTCCAGCTTCGCCCCCGAAATCCGCACCACTTCAGACCATTTCGCGTTCTCTTCCGCGATGTAGCGGCTGAATTCGGCCGGGCCGAGCGGCCGCGGCTCGCTGCCGACCTCGCGCAGCTTGGCCTGCACCTCGGGCTCGGCGATGGCGGCGAGCGTGGTGGCGGCGAGCTTGTCGATCACCGGCTGCGGCGTGCGCGCCGGCGCCTGCAGGCCGAACCAGGCCACCGCCTCGAAGCCGGGCAGGCCGGCTTCAGCCACGGTCGGCGTCTCCGGCACGGTGAACCAGCGGTCCTTCGAAGTCACGGCCAGCAGCCGCAGCGCGCCCGAGCGGAGATGCGGCAGATAGGCCGGCAGGTTGTCCACCGCCAGTTCCAGCCGCCCCGCCAGCAATTCCGGCAGCACCCCGCCGGTGCCGCGATAGGGCACGTGCTGGATATCGATCCCGGCGCGGCTTTTCAGCAATTCGGCGCAGAGATGGCCGGAGGTGCCATTGCCGGGGGTGCCGTAATTCATGCCCCCCGGGTCCTTCTTGGCCAGCGCGATCAGCTCGGCCAGGGTATTCGCCGCCGTATTGGGATTGACGATGATCCCATTGGCCACCTGGTTCACCTGCGCGATCGAGGCCAGGTCCTTCTGTGGGTCGAAGGGCATCTGCTTGTAGAGGAACTGGTTGATGCTGGCGGTGCCGATGGTCGCCATCAGCAGGGTGTAGCCATCGGGGTCGGATTTCGCCACGGCATCGGCGCCGATATTGCCGCCGGCGCCGGCGCGGTTGTCCACCACCACCGGCTGGCCGAGGCTCTGGCCCAGCCGTTCCGCGATCACCCGCCCCGTGACATCGGTGGCGCCGCCGGCCTGGAAGGGCACGACGAGGCGGATCGGCCGGTTCGGCCAGGCGGCCTGGGCCCGGAGCAGGGAAGGGGCGGCAAGGAGGGGCAGGGCACCGAGGACGGCGCGGCGATGCAGTGGCATGGGGGGGCCTCCATTGGCAGGGGGATGGCCTGCCACCGTAGCCCCAACGCCGGGGCGGCCGCCACGCTTCCGCTCAATCCAGCTTTATGCCCGCCGCCCGCACCACCTCGCCCCATTTCGCGTATTCGGCAGCGATGTGGCGGCCGGATTCCGCGGTGCCGAGCGGCGCCGCCTCCACCCCGAGCCCGTGCAGCCGCGCCCGCGTCGCCTCGTCCCGGAAGCCGGCCAGGGTGGCGCGGGCCAGGGTCTCGATGATGGGCGCTGGCGTGCGGGCCGGCGCCTGCACGCCCCACCAGGGGGTGGCGACGAAGCCGGGCAGGGCGGATTCCGCCACCGTCGGCACTTCAGGCGCGGCGAACCAGCGCTCGGCGGAGGTGACGGCCAGCAGCTTGAGCTTCCCCTCCCGCACATGCGGCAGATAGGTCGGCAGGTTGTCGACGCAGAGGTCGAGCCGCCCCGCCACCAGGTCCGTGATGAGCGGCGCGGTGCCCCGGTAGGGCACGTGCTGCATGTCCAGCCCGGCCTGGGATTTCCAGGTATTCCGCGGTGAGGTGGCCGGAGGTGCCGTTGCCCGGCGAGCCATAGGTGAGCTGCCCCGGCCGCGCCCTCGCCAAGGCGAGCAATTCGGGCAGGGTCTTCGCCGGCAGGTCCGGCCGGGCCAGGATGCCGTTCGCCACCAGGCAGGTCTGGGCCACCGGGATGATGTCCCGCACCGGATCGAAGCTCAGCCGCTGATAGAGATGCGGCGCCATGGCGGAGACGCTGATGACGGCGATGAGCAGCGTGTAGCCGTCCGGCTCGCTGCGCGCCGCCGCCTCGGCGCCGATATTGCCGCCGGCGCCGCCGCGATTCTCCACCACGAAGGGCTGGCCGAGTTCCGCGGCAAGCCGCTCGGCCGTCAGCCGCCCCACCGCATCCGTGGCGCCGCCCGGCGGGAAGGGCACAATGACGCGCACCGGTCGCGCCGGATAGGTGCCCTGCGCCCGCAGCAGGCCCGGCGCGGCCAGGCTGGCGAGGGCGCCGAGGGCGGCGCGGCGGGGGAGGGTCATGCGGGGCTCCGGGATCAGTCCACCTTGGCGCCGGAGACCTGCACCACCTCCGCCCAGCGCGCAATCTCGGCCTTGATGAAGGCTTCGAAAGCGGCGGGGGTGGTGCCGCCTTCCGGCGTCAGGCCCGGCGGGTCGCCGCCCAATTCGGTGATGCGGGCGCGATAGGCCGGGGTCCGGGTGATGGCGTCCAGTTCCGTCCCCAGCCGCTCGATGATCGGGCGCGGAGTGCGGGAAGGGGCCTGCACGCCGAACCAGGCGGTGGCCTCGAAATCCGGCACGCCGGCTTCGACCAGCGTCGGCACATCGGGCAGGGCCGGGGAGCGGCCCGCGCTGGTCACGGCCAGCGCGCGCAGCCGCCCGTCGCGGATATGGCCGAGGCAGGAGGGCATGTTGTCGCAGCCGGCATCCAGCCGCCCCGCCACCGCCTCGATCAGCATCGGCCCGGCGCCGCGGAAGGGGACATGCACCAGGCTGGTGCCGGTGCGCATCATGAACATCTCCATGCACATATGCGGCGAGCCGCCGCTGCCGGCGCTGCCGTAATTCAGCGCGCCCGGCCGCGCCTTGGCTGCCGCCACCAATTCCTGGGCGGTGCGGATCGGGGATTCGGCGGGCACGAAGATCACGTTCGGCACCCGGATCAGCAGCGCCACCGCCGCCAGGTCCTCCGGCTTCACCTGCATCCGCGCGCCCCAGAGGGAATAGTTGATGGCGGCGGTGGAGATGGTGCAGCAGAGCAGCGTGTAGCCGTCCGGATCGCTGCGGGCGACATGCTCGGCGCCGAGATTGCCGGTGGCGCCGGAGCGGTTCTCCACCACCATCTGCTGGCCGAGCCGGGGCGAGATCATCTCCGCCGCGATGCGGCCGGTGATGTCGGTGGTGCCGGCCGGCGGGAAGGGCACCACCAGGCGCACCGGCCGGTTCGGCCAGGCGCTGCCCTGGGCATGGAGAAGCCCGGGGGCGGCAAGCAATGCCCCCCCCGGCCAGCAGGCTGCGACGGGGAAAGGCTGCCATGGGCTCTACTCCACCTTGGCGCCGCTGCGGCGCGCCACATCCAGCCAGCGGGCCCGCTCGGCCGTGAGGAATTGCTCGAAGGCTTCGGGCGAGGTGCCGCCATCCGGCGTCAAGCCGGGCAGGTCGGCGCCAAGCTGTTCCATGCGGCTGCGGAAGGCAGCGTCCTTCGCCACCGCGTCCAGCTCCCCGCCCCAGCCGGGCGATGACGGGCTTCGGCGTCTGCGCCGGGGCCAGCACGCCGAACCAGGCGGTGGCCTCGAAGCCCTTCACGCCCGCCTCGTCCAGCGTCGGCACATCCGGCAGCACCTTGCTGCGGCGGGCGCCGGTGGTGGCGAGCGCGCGCAGCTTGCCGTCGCGGATGAAGGCGAGGGAGGAGGGAATGTTGTCCATCCCCGCATCCACCCGCTCCGCCATCAACTCGGTCAGCATGGGCGCGCTGCCGCGATAGGGGACATGGGTCATGGCCGCGCCGGTCATCAGCTTGAACAACTCGCCGCAGACATGCGGCGAGGAGCCGATGCCGGCGGTGCCGTAATTCAGCCCGCCCGGCCGCGTCTTCGAGAGTGCCACCAGTTCCGGCACGCTGCGCGCCGGCAGCGAGTTCGCGACCATCAGCACATTCGGCACGCGGATCAGCAGCCCCGCCGCCGCCAGATCCTCCGGCTTGTAGGGCATGCGGTCGCCATAGACGGCGAAATTGATGGCGCCGGTGCCGATGGTGGTGAGCAGCAGGGTATGGCCGTCCGGCTCGCTGCGGGCGACGAATTCCGCCCCCACATTGCCGCCGGCGCCGGGGCGGTTCTCCACTACCACGGAATGGCCAAGCCGGGCAGAAAGCTGCTCAGCGGCCAGCCGACCCACCAGATCGGTGGTGCCGGCCGGGGTGAAGGGGATGACCAGGCGGACCGGCCGGCTCGGCCAGGCCTGGGCCCGCGCCAGGCGCGGTGCGGCGAGCAGCAGGGTGGCGCCGGCCAGCAGCCGGCGGCGGGATGCATGCATGGCGGCGGCTCCCTATTCGATGGTCGCGCCGGATTTCCGCACCACCTCGCCCCATTTGGCGATCTCGGCCTTGATGAAGGCCTCGAAGGTTTCGGGCGAGGTGCCGCCATCCGGCGTCAGGCCGGGCGCCATGCCGCCCAATTCGGCGAATTTGGCGCGGGTGGCCGGCTCCTTCGTCACGGCGTCGATGGCGGTGCCGAGGCGTTCGATGATCGGCCGCGGCGTGCGGGCCGGCACCTGCACGCCGAACCAGGCGGTGGCCAGGATCTCGGGGTAGCCGGCCTCGGCCGTGGTCGGCACATCGGGCAGGGCGGGGGAGCGGACCTCGGTGGTGACTGCCAGCGCCCGCAGCCGCCCGTCCTGGATATGGCCGAGCACCGAGGGCAGGTTGTCCACCGCCACCTGGATGCGGCCGGAGATCACCTCCTGCAGCATCGGGCCGGCGCCGCGGAAGGGCACATGCACCATCTCGATGCCGGTCACCGTCTTCAGCAGCTCGCCCGTCAGGTGCAGGCTGGTGCCGAGGCCGGAACTGCCGTTGTTGAGCTGCCCCGGCCGCGCCTTGGCGTAATCCACCAGCTCCTTCAGGGTATGCACCGGCAGGCTGTTGGTGACGAAGATCGCGTTCGGCACCTTCAGCACCAGCCCGGCCGCCGCCAGGTCCTCCGGCTTGTAGGGCATCCGCGCGCCATAGAGGCTGTAGTTGATGGCGCTGCTGCTGACCGTGCACATCAGCAGGGTGTAGCCGTCCGGCTCCGCCTTCGCGACCGCGTCCGAGCCGACATTGCCGCCGGCGCCGGGCCGGTTCTCCACCACCACCTGCTGGCCGAGCCGCTGGGTCAGCCGCTCCGCCAGGATGCGCGCCGCGATATCGGTGGTGCCGGCCGGGGTGAAGGGCACGATCAGCCGGACGGTGCGGTTGGGATAGGCGGGCTGGGCGTGCAGGGCAGGGGCTGCCAGCAGGCTGGCGCCGGCGGCGAGGGTGGCGCGGCGGGTGATCATGGCGTGGAGGCTCTCCCGGGATTGCTTTGTTCGGCCTGTAGCATGGGCGCGGAGCGCCGGGTCAGTCCACCCTGGCACCGGAGCGGCGAATGACCTCCGCCCATTTCACGCTCTCGGTGCGGATGTATTCGGCGAAATCGGCGATGGAGCCGCCGCGCATCCGGGCGCCCACCTGCTCCAGCCGCTCCCGCGCCATGGGGTCGGCGACGATGCCATTCACCTCGGCGTTCAGCCGCTCGATCACCGGCTGCGGCGTGTGGACCGGCACCTGCAGGCCGAACCAGGCGGTGGCGGCATAGCCGGGCAGGCCGGATTCGGCGACCGTCGGCACATCGGGCAGGGCCGGCGTGCGCTCCGGCGAGGTCACCGCCAGCGCCCGCAACTGGCCGGACCGGATCAGGGTGATGACCGAGGGCAGGTTGTTCATGCCGATATCGATCCGCCCACCCAGGATCTGGTTCGCGGTATCGGCGCCGCCGCGGAAGGGGACATGCAGGATATCGACGCCGGCATCCGCCTTCAGCATCTCACCCGAGAGGTGCAGGCTGCTGCCGCTGCCGGAACTGGCATAGGTCAGTCCGCCCGGCTTCGCGCGCGCCGCGGCCAGCAGGGCATGCAGGCTGTGCCAGGGCGCGTCGCGCCGCACCACGATCACATTCGGCAGATCGGCGAAGAGCGCCACCGGCACCAGGTCCTCCGGCCGGTAGCTCAGCCGCTGGTGCAGGTTGGCATTGATGGAGGCGGTGCCGATCGAGGCGAAGAACAGGTTGTAGCCATCCGGCTCGGCGCGGGAGGCGAGTTCGGCGGCGATGACGCCGGCCGCGCCACCGCGATTCTCCACCACCACCGGCAGGCCGAGCCGGGCGCCCAGACGCTCGGCCATCACCCGCGCCAGCAGGTCGGTGGCGCCACCGGTCGGGAAGGGCACGATGAGGCGGAGCGGCCGGCTCGGCCAGGCCGGCTGGGCCCTGGCGGGCAGGAGGCCGGTCGCCGCGGCCAGGCCGAGGGCAATGCCCGGCAGGGCGCGGCGCGACGGGAACCCGATCGGGTCACGCGGCATTCTCGGCTGGTCTCCTTCCTGGCCGCGGGAACTCTTGTCCCGCTGGGCCGATCTTTCCCTGTTCCTGCCGCATCGGGCCGGCGCATGGCAAGCCTTGCCGGAGGGCGGGGCGGGCCTGTACGGACGGCTCTCACCCGCTCCGGCGCCGGCCGGGTGGGTATTGTCCGGGGAATTCGGGCAAGGGAGGCCATCGGGGGCGCGGCCGGATGCAGTTTCTGAAGCTCTATGGGCGGGTTCTCGGGCTCCTGGCGGCGGATCGCTGGGTGGCGATCGGCCTTACCGCCGCGAATGTCGCGCTGGCCGGCTTGCAGTTCCTGGAACCGGTGCTGTTCGGCCGGGTGGTGGACGTGCTGTCCCATGCCGCCGGCATGAGCCGCGATGCGGTCTGGGCGGAGGCGCTCTCCCTGCTGGCGCTCTGGGGGGCGGTGGGCCTGTCCGGCATCGGCGCCAATGTCGCCGTCTCGCTGCTCTCGGACCGCATGGCGCATCGCAACCGGCTGATCTGGATGCAGCGCTATTTCGAGCATGTGCTGGCCATGCCGCTCTCCTTCCATGGCGACATCCAGTCCGGCCGGCTGATGAAGGTGATGCTGGTCGGCATGGATAACATGTTCGGCCTCTGGCTGGCCTTCTTCCGCGACCATCTGGTGACCTTCATCGCCGCCATCGTGCTGCTGCCGCTGACGCTCGCGATGAACTGGCGGATGGGCCTGCTGCTGATCGGGCTGGTGGTCTTCTTCTCCATCCTCACCGCCTTCGTGATCCAGCGCACCGAGACGGCGCAGAGCGTGGTCGAGCGGTTCCAGACGCGCCTCGCCGGCAATGCGCAGGACGCGCTCTCCAACGTGATGGTGGTGCAATCCTTCACCCGGCTGAACAGCGAGGCGCGGCTCTTCGGCGACATCGTCCGGCAGGTGCTGGACCACCAATTCCCCGGTGCTGAACTGGTGGGCGGTGGTCTCGGTGCTGACCCGGGCCGCCAGTACCGTCACCGTCATCGCGATCTTCGTCCTCGGCACCGTGTTGCACCTCGATGGCAAGGCGACGGTGGGCGAGATCGTCAGCTTCATGGGCTTCGCCACCCTGCTGATCGGCAAGCTGGAGGGGGCGGTGGCCTTCGTCTCCCGGCTGGTCTTCCAGGCGCCCTCCATCGTCAAATTCTTCGAGGTGCTGGACGCCCGCAGCAGCGTGCCGGAGCGTCCCGGCGCGCTGACCCTGGACCGTGCCATCGGGGCGGTGGAGTTCGACCGGGTGGCCTTCGCCTATCCCGGCGGCACCCGCATCCTGACCGACATCTCCTTCGAGGCGCCGCCCGGCCGGACCCTGGCGCTGGTCGGCCAGACCGGCGCCGGGAAATCCACCGCCATGGCGCTGCTGCAGCGCCTCTGGGACCCGGTGGAGGGCCGCATCACGCTGGATGGCCATGACCTGCGCGACGTCACCCTGGAAAGCCTCAGGCGCAATATCGGCGTCGTCTTCCAGGAGAGCATGCTGTTCAACCGCACCATCCGCGACAACCTGCTGATCGGCCGCGCCGAGGCGACGCAGGAGGAGATCGAGCGCGCCTGCCGCATGGCGGAGGCGCATGACTTCATCCAGCGCCAGCCCCAGGGCTACGACACCATGGTGGGGGAGCGCGGCGCCAGCCTCTCCGGCGGCCAGCGCCAACGCCTGGCCATCGCCCGCGCGCTGCTGAAGGACCCGCCGGTGCTGATCCTGGACGAGGCCACCAGCGCGCTGGACGCGGCGACCGAGGCGCGGGTGCAGAAGGCGCTGGCCGCGCTGATGGCGGGCCGCACCACCTTCGTCATCGCGCACCGCCTCTCCACCGTGCGCGATGCCGACGAGATCCTGGTCTTCGAGGGCGGCCGCATCGCCGAGCGCGGCAGCTTCAACGACCTGGTGCAGCAGGGCGGCCGCTTCGCCGAACTGGTCCGCACCCAGCTCACCGGCCAGACCGCGGAGCCGGCCCAGGCGGCCGAGTAATGCCGGCGGAGTAGCACCGGCGGCGTATCGGCCGCCCACCGATCCTTGAGGCGGGACGGCAGCGGCTTTTGCTTGCCCGGCGGCCCGGACGGGGCGCAGGCTTCATGCGACGGCAGGTTCTTCGTGCCTCGCGCACGGTGCCACCGGCCAAGAAGGGCCCAAGGAGGGCAGCCCATGCTCATCGCCGCGATCCTCAAGCACAAGGGCACGGAGGTCGTGTCCGTCGCTCCGGCCGACCGGGTGGTGGACGTCGTGCGCATCCTGGATCAGCGCCGGATCGGCGCGGCGCTGGTGCGCGATGCCGAAGGCCGGATCATCGGCATCATCAGCGAGCGCGACATCATCCGCGGCATGGCCGGGCACGGCCAGGGCACCTCGCAGCTGCCGGCTGAGCAGCTCATGACCCGCGACCTCGTCACCGTCACGCCTGAGACCCTGGTGGTGGAGGCGCTCGGTCTCATGACCAACCACCGGGTCCGGCACCTGCCGGTGCTGGTGGACGGCCAGCTTGCCGGCCTGGTCTCGATCGGCGACCTGGTGAAGGCGCGGATCGAGGAGGCGGAATACGAGACGGAGACGCTCAAGACCTACGTCGCCTCGGCGGGGTGAGCGACTGCCGTTCATTGATCTGCCGCAAGGACATGGCGGCGCGGCGGCGCTCCACTGCCGCGCAGGCAATCCTGCCCGGAGCACCGATGCCATGAACCATCGCCACCGCAAGACGCTGCATGCCCTCTTCGCCCATCCCGTCAGCAGCAATATCGACCCGAAGCTGGTGCATGCCGCGCTTGCGGATCTGGGCGCCGAGGTGGTGCATGGCGGGCACGGCCAGGTCGTGGTGAAGCTGAAGGGCCACACCCAGGGCTTCCACGACACCCGCCACAGCCTCTCCAAGGAGGAGGTGGGCGGGCTCAGGGAAATTCCTGGAAGCCGTCGGGGTGGACCCCGCGCGCGACTATCCGCTGTAGCGGGCCGCAAGCTTCCGCTTGCCGCGACGGGGCGACCCCTGCATCAATCGCAGAGGACAATGAAGGACAGGGGGCTTCCCGCCATGCCGATCACCCGCCGCGCCGCGCTCGCGGCCCCGGCCTTCCTGCTTGCGGGCCCAGTCCTGGGGGCGGGCGCGCATGCCCAGGCGCCGACCCGCTGGCAGATGGCCACGCCCTATCCGGACGGGGATTTTCCAGACCCGGAACATCCGCGAGATGGCGGCGGAGATCGAGCAGTCCTCGGGTGGCCGCCTCGCCCTCCAGGTCCACAGCAATGCCAGCCTGCTGCCCATGGCGCAGATCAAGCGCGGCGTGCAGACCGGCCAGGTGCAACTCGGCGAGGTCCTGCTCACTGCCTATTCCAACGAGGACCCCTTCTTCGACGCCGACGCCATCCCCTTCCTGGTGCGGGATTTCGCCAGATCGAAGCGGCTGGCGGGATTGCAGAAGCCCTATATCGAGGCGCGCCTCCAGCGCCAGGGCCTGGCGCTGCTCTATACCGTCGCCTGGCCCGCGGCGGGCTTCTATACCCAGGTGCCGCTGAACAACCTGGATGTGCTGCGCGGCAGCCGCTTCCGCACCTTCAGCCCGATGACCAACCGCTTCGCCGCGCTGGTCGGCGCCAATCCGGTGCTGGTGCAGCAGGCGGAGCTGGCCCAGGCCTTCGCCACCGGCATCGCCACGGCGATGGTGACCTCGGCCCAGACCGGCGTCGATACCTCGGCCTGGGACTATGCCAAGGTCTTCACCCCGGCCACCTTCTCCATGACCAAGAACGCCGTGCTGGTCTCCCGCCGGGCGCTGGAGGCTTTGCCGGCCGACCTGCGGGAGGTGTTCCTGGCCGCCACCCGCCGTGCCGAGGAACGCGGCTGGCGCTATGCGGAGGAGGCGCAGAAGGCCGCCGAGAGCCGGCTGGCGGAGAAGGGCCTCATCATCGGCACCATCCCGCCCGATGTCATGGCCGCGCTGCGCCAGGTCAGTGCCACCATGACCGAGGAATGGATCGCCAAGGCCGGCGAGGACGGCCGGAAGCTGATCGAGGCCCTGCGCGCCGGGTAGGGTTGTCCTCCGGCCGGGCCGCCACCCCGCCGATCGCCCCTTGCGCCGCCCGAAGCCGGCGGCGCGTGGTTTTCCCTGGAACAGATCACCAGGGGACTTCCGGCATGGCGCTTTTCCGCCGCATGCAGCTTGCGGTTGTCTCCGGCCGGGCCTTCCGGGCCGCATGATGCGCCGACTGCTGGATGCGCTCTACACCGCTGCGGCCGGCCTGGCGGCGCTGTCGCTGCTCGGCATCTTCCTGGTGATGATGGCGCAGGTGCTGCTGCGGGAGCTGCGGATGCAATTGCCGGCGGCCGATGACGTCAGCGCCTATCTCTGCGTCGCCACCACCTTCTTCGCCCTCGCCGCCACCTTCAAGCGGGGCGAGCTGATCCGGGTCGGCATGGTGATCGACCGCCTCCGGCCTTTCCCCCGCCGGGTGATGGAGGCGCTGGTGCTCGTGATGGCCGCCGTCATCATGGCCTATGTCACCTGGTGGACCGGCCAGGACATGCTCTTCTCCCTGGAAATCGAGGAGGTGGCGCAGGGCACCGTGCCCATCCCGCTCTGGATTCCGAAGCTCGCCATGCCGCTCGGCGCCGGGCTGCTGCTGGTGGCGATCCTGGACGAGCTCGTCACGGTGCTGCGCGGGGCCAAGCCGAGCTATGTCGTGGCGGCGGAGGAACGCGCGGCCTCCGGCGACTTCTCGGCGGAGCTCTAGGGGCATGGAACTGCTGAGCTTCGCCCTGCTGCTGCTGGTGGTGCTGTGCCTGCTGCTCGGCACCGGGCTCTGGATCGCCATGTCGCTTGCCGCGGTGGGCTGGCTGGCCATGGTGGTGGTGCATCCGAGTCCCGGCCTCTTCCTCGCCTCCGCCTTCTGGGAGGCGACCGGCTCCCTGGACCCTGGCGGCGCTGCCGATGTTCATCTGGATGGGCGAGATCCTGTTCCGCACCCGCCTCTCGGAGGGATTGTTCAATGGCCTCGCCCCCTGGGTGCGGCGCATCCCAGGGCGGCTCCTGCATGTGAACATCCTGGCCTGCGGCATCTTCGGCAGCGTCTCCGGCTCCTCCGCCGCCACCTGCGCGACGGTGTCGAAGATCGCGCTGCCGGAATTGCGCCGCCGCGGCTATGACGAGCGCACCGCGATCGGCAGCCTGGCCACCGCCGGCACGCTCGGCATCATGATCCCGCCCTCCATCATCATGGTGGTCTATGCGGTGGCGGCCGAGGTCTCGATCGTGCGGGTCTTCATCGCCGGGCTGATTCCCGGGCTCCTGGTGATGGCGCTGTTCAGCCTCTACATCATCACCTGGGCGCTGCTCCGTCCCTCGAAGCAGCCGCCGGTCGAGCCGGGCATGCCCTTCGCGGCCAAGCTGCGGCAGAGCGCGCAGCTCATCCCCTGCGGACTGCTCATCATCGCCGTCATCGGCACCATGTTCGCGGGCTGGGCCACGGCGACCGAGGCCGCGGCCTTCGGCGTGCTGGGCAGCCTCATCCTGGCGGCGGTGACGGGCGCGCTCACCTGGCAGAACTTCCTGGACAGCCTGAAGGGCGCCACGCGGCTGTCCTGCATGATCATGTTCATCCTGGCCGGCGCCGCCTTCCTTTCCAAGGCCATGGCGCTGACCGGCATCCCCGCGGCGCTGGCCGCGGCGGTGGTGGCGCTGGATCTCGGGCCGTTCGGCATCATCGCCATGCTGACGGTGGTCTATATCGTGCTCGGCACCGCGCTGGATGGCGTGTCGATGATCGTGCTCACCACCTCCATCGTGGTGCCGATGGTGCAGCATGCCGGCTTCGACCTGGTATGGTTCGGCGTCTTCATCGTGCTGCTGGTGGAGATCGCCGAGATCACCCCGCCGCTCGGCTTCAACCTCTTCGTCATGCAGACCATGACGGGCAAGGAACAGGGGGAGATCGCGATGGCCTCCCTGCCGTTCTTCCTGATGCTGGTGCTGACGGTGGTGCTGATCACCCTGTTCCCGGTGACGCTGGTCACCGGGCTGGCGAACCTGCTGCTCTCACGCTGACGCAGATCGCGTGACTCCGGACCACAGGAGCCATCCGCCATGGCCTTCGTCCACGTCTGGACGAAAACCGCGGAAGGGTCGCGCCGCCGGGCGGAATCGGCGGCGCGGCCTGCCGGTTCAGCGCGGCGTGGTGCCGCCGGTGCCCGGCTGGGTGCCCGAGCCGACGCCGCCCATGGAGCCCGGGCCCGTCGTCGTGCTCGACCCGATGCCGCCGCCACCGACCCCCGGATTGCCGGTCGAGGTGCCGGTACCCATGGTGCCGGTGCCCGTGGTGCTGCGGGTATCGTTCATGCCCGGACCGCCGCTGCCGGTGGGCCCGGTGGTGGTGGTAGGAGCCGGTCGCGCGATTGTCGGTGCCGGTCGTGCCGCCGCCCATATAGGCGCGGTTGCGATCGTCGCGCCGCTGCGCCGTGCTGCTGCGGCTCGCGTCCATGTTGAGCGCCTGCATGGTGCGGGAATCGAGGCGCCCGGTGGGATCCAGGTTGTTCGCCCGCTGGAAGGCCATCGCGGCCTGCGATGTCTGCGGCCCCCAGACCCCATCGGCGGAGCCGGCATTGAAGCCGCGCTGATTCAGCTCCCGCTGCGCCTGCTGCACGCTGCTCGAACCTGCATGGTCACGCCGTGCCGAGCGCGTTCCGGCCCGGCTGCTCCGGTCGTTGTCGAGCGGGGTCCGCACCTCGGGGTTGCTCCAGGGCGGCTCGCCGAGATTGACATCACGTGGGCTCGTGGCAGCGCCGGTCGCGGCACCGGCGCCGGCGCCGATCGCGGCACCCGCCAGCGCGCCGACCGGCCCACCCAGCGCCCCGATGCCCGCGCCGGTCGCGGCACCCGCCGCAGCGCCGCCGGTGGTGCGTTCCCGCGGTTCGGTGCCGCAGGCCGTAACGGCCAGGGCCATCACCGCCACACCGACCAGTTTCCAGGTCATCATCGCCCTCCTCATCCTGCGGCGATGCAGCGTTCGACCGGTCCCATGGGGATCGGCGCGCTCCCGCCTGCGCCGACCGGAACGTCCCCGGCCAGGGATGGTTGCGCGGACGGGATCGATCTCCCGGGGTCGGCAGGGCTCGCGGCGCCGGTCTCCGGCAGGGTGCCAGCCGGGTCGCGGAAGCAGGAATGCAACCTGCCGCCGGGTGCGGCAGCAGGCCGCCACAGCCGGGCCTCAGGGTCGGCACGGCGCCGCCTGCGGCCGCGATATCCGCCTGCGCGGGCCGGCCTGCCTGCCGATCAATTGTTCCGGTTGGGCTGTGCCGCAGCATTCCTCCGGCAGGCGGGGGCGGCCTAAGCTGGCGGCAGCACGGGGGAGAGTCGCCGCATGTCCACCAGCCTCATCCGCGAGCCCGCCTGGACTCCGGGCCTCAAGGCCTTCCCTCATGCGCGGCAGCGTGGTGGACCTGGGTGGGCCTGGTCGTCGGCGCCGCCTTCACCACCATCGTCACCTCGCTGGTCGAGGATCTGATCAACCCGCTGATCGGCCTGGCGGTCGGCGGGGTGGATTTCTCCAACATCTTCCTGGTGCTGAGCGGCGAGCGCCGCCCTCATTGGAGGCCACGCGCGAAGGTGGCGCGGCGGTGCTCGCCATCGGCAAATTCCTCAACACCATCATCAAATTCGTGATCGTCTCCTTCGCCATCTTCTGGGTGGTGAAGGCGCTGTCGCGGCTCCGGCTCAACGAAATCGGCAAGGCGCCGCCGGGGCGGCGACGCCAAGCGAGAACATCGGCCGAGATCCGCGACGAATTGCGCGCCCAGCGGCCCGGGCCTGCCCAGGCCGAGCTCAGAACTCCCGGTTCAGCGGCGCCTCCGTGATGCGGTCCTGCACCACCTTCACCCCCGGCAGGCCGGCGGCGATGGTCGTTAGGCCGCGGCGCACCGCCGGGGAATGGCAGAAGCCGTGGAAAGTCACCGTGCCGCCCTGCACCCCGACCAGCACATAGGGTGCATCGGCCCAGGGCAGCCGGGCCATCTCCTGCCGCAGCGCGGCGCGGATCGCCGCATCCGAGACGTCCTCGGCCGGCGCCAGCATCGCCCGCAGCAGGTCGGCGCGGGAAAGGATGCCGACCAGCATGCCGTCCTTCACCACCGGCAGCCGCCGCACCGCATGCGTCTCGATCAATTGCGCGCGTCCTCGGCGGTCATGGTCTCCGGTCGCCGTCACCAGCTTCCGGGTCACGATGTCCTCGGCGGTCGCGCCATGCGCGCGGGTATAATCCGCTGCCGCCCGGTCGCGGTTGTAGAACAGCCGCTGCGTCAGGCTCCACCTCCGGCGCCGCGCCGGTGGCCAGCCGCCGGATCAGGTCGGCCTCGGAGACGATGCTGAGCAGCATTCCCGATGCATCCGTCACCGGCACCGCGGAGACGCCACGCTCCGCGAGCAGCCGCGCCACGGCCAGCGCCGGCGTGTCCGGCGGCACGGAAATCACCTGGCGGGTCATGATGTCACCGACCTTCATGTTGCGGCTCCAGCATCCCTGGTTTCATCCCGAGGATACAGGTTGCACCGCGGCCCTGCCTCGACAGGGGGTCAACTCTGCGCGAAGAAGGCGGCCCAGCCAGTCTGCTCGCGCCGGCGCTGCTCCGCCGCGCGCCGTTCCATTTCGGTCCGCTCGTCGCCCAGCGCCTGGCGGACGCGCAATCCTCAAGGTCGAGCTCCAGTTCCAGCCGGGCCAGCCCCTCCTCACGCAGCCGGCCCTGGCGGTGCTGTCGATCAGGCGGCCCCGCGCCGCTTCTGGCGAATCGAGGCGAAGCCGCTGCCGCGCCGCCCGTTCCGCCGCCACCGCGCCGCGATCTCCGGCAGCGCGGGTGCAGATGGCGGGCGCGGTCGCGGAGCCCGGCACCAGATCGGCGGCGATGGCACCCTCCAGTGGGTTTAAGGTCAGCCGCCGCTCGATCTCATCGAGTGCGGCCCGGGCGGAGAGGTGGTGCGCCTTCGCCTCCTCCGGGTCGATGCCGCCCGCATGCGCCGGCACCTCGGCGTGCAGCCGGCGGATCAGCCATTCCAGCGTCGTGCCCTGCAGCACCAGCGTCGCCAGGATGGCGGTGAAGGCGAGGAACACGACTGCGTCGCGCTGCGGAAAATCCATCGGCAGGGCCAGCGCCGCCGCCAGGCTCACCACGCCGCGCATCCCGGCCCAGGAGATGATCGTCGCCTCGGCCCAGGGCTGAATCGGGACGGCTGGCGCACCGCCGGGATCAGCTGCGGCAGCCAGGTGGCGGGAAAGACCCAGAGGAAGCGGGAGAGGATGAGGGCCGCCGCCAGCGCCAGGTCGATGCCCACGATCTCCCACCAGGGGCGCCCGTCCAGCCGGCCGAGGATGTCGTTCAACTGCAGCCCGATCAGGATGAAGACCAGGTTGTTCAGGATGAATCCCAGGAAATCCCAGACCGCCCGCCCCGCCAGACGGCTGCGGGGGCCGGCGATGCGGTGCTGCGCCCGGCCCATCGCCAGGCCGGTGGTCACTACCGCGATCACGCCCGAAAGATGCAGCGCCATCGCCGCCAGGTAGCTTGCATAGCAGGCGAGGAAGCCCAGCGCCGTCTCCAGCAGCGTGTCCCCAAGCGGGCCTGGACCCAGATGGCGGGGCGGCCCACCACCCAGCCCATCGCCACCCCGCCGGCGGCCAGCAGCAGGAATCTCCCCATCCCGTCCCAGGGTGCCAATGCGCCGGCGCCCACGGCTGCCACGGCGAACCGGTAGAGCACCAGGGCCGGGCATCGTTCACCAGGCTCGCCCTCCAGCACCGTCACCAGCCGGCGCGGCAGCCGGAGGCGGGACAGCACCGCGCCCGCCGCGACGGCATCCGGCGGCGCGACGATGGCGCCGAGCGCGATGGCCGCGGCCCAGGGCAGTTCCGGCACCAGGTATTTGGCCAATGCCCTGATGCAGAGGCGTTAGGCCACCCACGCAGCCCACCGCCAGCAGCAGGATCGGCCGCAGGTTGCTGCGGGAAGCTGCGCCAGTCCGTCGGAAGGCGCTGGCCTGCGCAGCGGCGGCAGGAAGAAGGCCAGCGCCAACTCGGGCTCGAACGCACCTGCGGCAGGCCGTGGATGAAGGCCAGCGCCATGCCGCCCAGCACCAGGATCACCGCATAGGGCAGGCGCAGCCGGCGCGGGTGAGCAGGGCGAAGCCGATGCAGGCCGCGATCAGGGCAAGGACGGCTTCGACGAGCGGCATGTTTCGGAAACCCAGTGGCCTGATTCCGAAGTCCTTTGGCCGGCCCTCAGGCCACTAGCCTTTGTTTCCAGGGCCTGCTGACGCTTCCTTCGCTGGTGATCCAGCGAACTTCGCGGGCAGGACACTACGGGGTTTGCTTGCCCGGGTCAGCCACGCAACCCTCCCCGGGGCATGCATGCCCAGCCGGCCCGGCCCGATGTGGGCGGCCCGGCTGCTTCAGATGGCTTCCAGGCGCCGCGCCAGGTCCCGGTAGAGCGCCACCTGGCCGCGGAGTGAATCGCGGGTCCGGGCCGGCGGCAGCACCCGTGGATGCCGCCGACGCGGCGCGTCGCGGTGATCCATGCGCGAGGCTCGGCCAGCGCCGCCAGGCCCGCAACTCCAGGCATCCGCCACCGGTTCGGCCAGGGCCGGCGGGCCGAACAGGGCGTTCCAGCCGGTGATCTTGCGCCAGCGCCTCGACCTCCGCCTCCTTGGCGGTGGGCACGCCGGGCAGGGCGGGCAGCCGTTCGCCGTGCCGACCACCAGCGCCCCCAACCGGCCGGAGGCGATGGCGCCGAAGGTGCCGGTAAGGTTGTTGCCGATGAACTGCGCTTGGCCGGAAACCGAGCTGAGCCTCACCGCCTTCGCCACCGCCGCGTAAGGGAATGGCGACCCCGGCATCGATCGGCAGGCCGCTGGCCGCGAAGAGGTGGCGGATGCCGAGATCGAGGATGGTCGCCGGCCCGGGGTGGCGAACATCCAGCCGCCCCGGATCTGCAGGAGCAGGGAGCAACTCGCCCAGGTTCCGCCAGGGCGCCTCGGCGCGGACGCAGACCACGAAGGGGTTCTCGTCCAGCAGGCCGAGCATGGTGAACTCGTCCCAGGCATAGGGGTGCGCGGATCGGTCGCCGGCAGGATGGCGGAGGAGCCGACCCCGGGCCAGCAGCAGGCTCTGCTCGTCCGGTTTGGCGCGCGCCACATACTGGGTGCGCCGACCGCGCCGGAGGCGCCGGTGCGGTTCTCCACCACGTGGTCGCGGCCGGGTTGGGCAATGGCGTGGCGCATGCGCGGCCAGGATGCGGGCGGCGATATCGGCCGCGCCGCCGGCCGAGAAGGGCGCCACCAGCGTGACCGGGCGATCCGGACAGGCGGGCTGGCCCGCGCGGGGCGAAAGGGCAGGCTGCCGGCCAGGGAGCGAGCATCGGCAGGCCTCGCCAGCGGTGGCCAGACGGCGCGGCGAGGGGGCGGCGCATCGGCATCTTCCCCGGCTGAAGCGGTTGCGTGCAAATCTGACCGCGGGCGCGGGGCGCCGCCACCGGTTTCTGCGCCCGGCGGCCCCGGCCTGCTCCCGTAGCTTGCCCCGGTCGTTCCACGCATGCTAACGAAACCGGGATGACGTCCGCGAACGGTACGCCGGTGGCAAGACCCCCGGCGCCCCTCAGCGGGGTTCCTGCGCGTGGCGCGGGGCGCCCTCCCTCCGGGGGCTCGAGGCCCGTGCCGCGCCCGCGGCATGGGCGGCGCGTGCCTTGCCGGTCGGCGCGGTTCTCGCCGCCCTGCTGGTGGTTGCCCTGCCCGGCGCCGCGAGGCCGCGGCTTCCCGATGCGCCGCGCAGGAATTGCTGCCGCCGCAGGCCACCGGAGGCGGCGACCCGCCAAGCCGCTTTGCCTCGCGGGGCCTGCCTGATGCCGCCTGCCGGGCGGAGCGCATCCATGGCCTGCCGCAGGGCCCGCTGGTCGCCATCGCATTGTCCGAGAGCGGGCTGCATGCCCATGCCCTCAGCACTGGCGCCGCGCCCATTACCCGGAGGACCTGCCACGGCGCGGCGCCCATGCGCCGCCGGCGGCGCGGCCAGCGGCTGGCTTGCGGTGCAGGTGAATGCCGGGGTGCATGCCCGTGGCTCTGACTGGCCGCTGGATGCGGAGCGCCTGGCCGATTGGGCGGGCGGCCCCGCGCCGCTGGTTCATGGAGACGGGCGGGTGGGCTGCGGCGCTGCGGCGCTGGCATGGCGGTTCCCCCGCCAGCAGCCGCCATGCGATGTGCCGGGTCCGGGCCAAGCTGGAGCCGACCGCCCCCGGCTCCGACCTGCTGCGGGACCAGGCCTGCGCCAGCGCCGAGGCGGCGCGCC